>NZ_CP163439.1:1725000-10762582 GCF_041052385.1 Streptomyces sp. R28
GCTGGAGGCGGCTGCAGCAGCGCGCAAGGCCGCGCTCGCGGCGTCGACGGGTCCGGGTGCCACCGCCGACGGCCACAAGGTGCCGCTGCTGGCCAACGTCGGAGGTCCTTCCGACGTCCCGGCCGCTGTCGAGGCGGGTGCTGAGGGTGTCGGTCTGTTCCGTACCGAATTCCTCTTCCTCGACGACAGCAAGAAGGCACCGTCGGAGGAGAAGCAGGTCGAGGCCTATCGTCAGGTTCTCGAGGCCTTCCCCGAGGGCCGTGTCGTCGTACGTGTGCTGGACGCGGGCGCGGACAAGCCGCTGGACTTCCTGACGCCGGCCGATGAGCCGAACCCGGCGCTGGGTGTGCGCGGTCTGCGGACGCTGTTGGACCACCCCGAGGTGCTGCGCACGCAGCTGACGGCACTCGCGAAGGCGGTGGAGGGGCTGCCCGTCTACCTCGAGGTCATGGCCCCGATGGTGGCGGACCGTACTGACGCGAAGGCGTTCGCCGACGCGTGCCGTGCGGCCGGGCTCCAGGCGAAGTTCGGTGCGATGGTGGAGATCCCTTCGGCCGCGCTGCGGGCGCGTTCGATTCTGCAGGAGGTCGAGTTCCTGTCGCTGGGGACGAACGACCTCGCGCAGTACACCTTCGCCGCAGACCGTCAGGTGGGTGCGGTCTCCCGGCTGCAGGACCCGTGGCAGCCGGCGCTGCTCGACCTGGTCGCACTGTCCGCCGAGTCGGCGAAGGCTGAGGGCAAGAGCTGTGGCGTCTGTGGCGAGGCGGCGTCCGATCCGCTGCTGGCGTGTGTGCTGACCGGTCTGGGGGTGACCTCCCTGTCCATGGGTTCGGCGTCGATTCCTTATGTCCGGGCGACGCTGGCGAAGTACACGCTGGCGCAGTGTGAGCGTGCCGCTGCGGCCGCACGGGCGGCGGACAGCGCCGAGGAGGCGCGCAACGCCGCTCAAGCGGTGCTGTCCGGCGAGTAGCCGGAGCGGGACGGCTGCACGCCGGTCAGCAATGGGGCGCTCCACCTGCGGGTGGGGCGCCCCTCGCGTTCAGTGGTGGTGTCCCGGCGGTGCTTCCTCACTTCCGAGATCCGGCGGCACGCAGTAGTCGACTCCCGATTCCGGGGAGATGAGGTCTCCGGATTCGATGTCGGTGCAGTAGGCGTCGAAGACCTCGCCTGCGGTGAGGGGTTCCAGCCCGTCGCCGCGCAGACGCCATCCGTAGATACGGTCGGAAGTGCCGGGGGCGCTGGTCCGCATCACGAGTCCACCGGGGCTCTTGGTGGCGATGCCGAGGGCAAGGACGGTGGTGAACTCCAGGGCTTCGGCCTCGTCGAGGTGGGTGGCGCCCTGGGCGTCTTCGTCGGCGTGCAGGACGGCGACCAGTGGTTCTGGGGTTCCCGTGACGCTGCAGACCAGGTGTCGGTCGCCCGGCTGGGCCGTATCCAGGATGCGGACGAGGAGGTTCGAGGCGCGGGTGAGGGCCGCGCGGCCGATGTCCTCGCCGCAGCCGGCGCAGGCGCCGAGCCGTGCCAGGAGTGTGGCCGCGTACTCCCACGTGGCCTGTCGGACGGCTTCGTCGACGAGGGCCGGGACGAGGTCTGTCAGGGACTGGCCCTCGTAGGGGACGGTGGGTCCGGTGGTCGCGAGTTCGGCGGTGAAGCGGGTGCGGCTTGACGGGATGTCA
This sequence comes from Streptomyces sp. R28, assembly GCF_041052385.1. GTDB lineage: Bacteria > Actinomycetota > Actinomycetes > Streptomycetales > Streptomycetaceae > Streptomyces. Next base: position 1,726,677 of record NZ_CP163439.1, read on the forward strand.
GGGTCGAGGCCTGTTTCCGCGCAGAACTCGGCGTACTCCTCCGGGTCGAAGAGGGCGATCGTCGTATGGCTGCCTTGGGAGGCCCGTGTCCTGAGGAGGGCATCCATCTGTTGCAGATAGATCTTGTGGTCGTCGAAGGTGAAGCTGCGGTAGCGCCGCATGGCACGGAAATCGTGCTCGTCGGTCAGCAGGCCGATCGTGCCGGCGATCTCGCGGCGCAGGACGCGTCGCATCGTCTGGTGGTCGGTGTGCACCATGTTTCCCCCTGTGCGCAGTCGATCAATGCTCACTCACAGTAACCGGCGGCACTGACAACGGCGTGGGGGGGGAGGTTCCTGCGGACGAGAAGGCGCGTATTCGTGCAGGTCGGAGGAGATAGTCCTGCGGCGACCGGCCTCGGAACTCGTTGTGGTTCGGTGAGTCCGAGGCCGACCGTCGGTCAGGCTCGCTTGCGGGCGAGCTCCTCGTAGAAGTGCAGGAGGTCGAGGTTGTCGATGGAGCCCGGGTTGACCGCCTTTTCCAGCGGTGTGCCCTGGAGAAGTCGCTTGACCGGGACCTCGATGCGCTTTCCGGTGAGGGTGTGTGGGACGCCGGGGACCTCGATGATCTCGTCCGGGACATGACGTGGTGAGAGCTGTTCGCGGATGGTCTGCTTGATGCGGCTCAGGAGGGCCTCGTCGAGCACGGCTCCGGGGACCAGATGGACGAACAAGGGCATCCAGTAGCCGCCATCGGGCTGCTCGATGCCGATGACGAGGGATTCCTTGATCTCGGGGAGGCGCTCCACGGCTTCGTAGATGTCGGCCGAACCCATGCGCACGCCTTGGCGGTTGAGTGTCGAGTCGGAGCGTCCGTGGATGACGACGGAGCCGCGTGAGGTGAGGGTGATCCAGTCGCCATGGCGCCATACGCCGGGATACGTGTCGAAGTAGCTGTCGTGGTACCGGCTGCCGTCGGGGTCGTTCCAGAAGTGGATCGGCATGGACGGCATGGGGTTGGTGACCACGAGCTCGCCCACTTCGTCGACGAGGGGTTTTCCGCTGGGGTCCCAGGACTGCAGGTCGGTGCCCAGGCTGGGGGCCTGGAGTTCGCCGACGTACACGGGCAGCGTGGGCACGGCTCCCGCGAAGCAGGAGCACACGTCCGTGCCACCGCTGACGGAGGCGATCCACAGGTCGTGGCGGACCTCGTCGTGCAGCCAGCGGAACCCGTCGGGGGGCAGGGGTGATCCGGTGGTGGCGACGCACTGCACCTTGGCGAGGTCGAAGTCGCGTGCGGGGTGCACGTCGGCCTTGCGGCAGGCCATGACGTACGCGGCCGAGGTGCCGTAGAGGGTGGCTTGCGTGCGTTCGGCGACTCGCCACTGGGCGCCCGTGTCCGGATAGCCCGGGCTGCCGTCGTAGAGGACGATCGTGGTGCCGGTGAGGAGGCCGGAGACGAGGAAGTTCCACATCATCCAGCCCGTCGACGTGTACCAGAAGAAGCGGTCCTCGGGGCCCAGGTCGCAGTGCAGGCCGAGTTGCTTGAGGTGCTCGACGAGGATGCCGCCCTGGGACTGGACGATGGCCTTGGGCAGGCCGGTCGTGCCGGAGGAGTAGAGCACCCACAGGGGGTGGTCGAAGGGCACCTGCTCGAAGACGGGTTCCTCGTCGGCGGCGGTGAGGGCCGACCACTCCAGTGCGCCTTCAGGGGCATCCGTGCCGAGGAGGGGAATGTGCACCACGGCGCGCAAGGTGGGCAGTTCGCGGCGCAGTTCGGCGACGATGTCGCGGCGGTCGTGCTCCTTGCCGCCGTAGCGGTAGCCGTCGACGGTGAACAGGACGACCGGTTCGACCTGCTGGAAGCGGTCGAGGACGCTGCGGGCGCCGAAGTCGGGGGCGCAGGAGGTCCAGACGCCTCCGACGGCGGCGGTGGCGAGGAGGGCGACGACGGCCTGCGGGATGTTCGGGAGGTAACCGCTGACGCGGTCGCCGGGGCGTACGCCGAGGGCGCGTAGCTCGGCGGCGAGGGAGGCGACCTGGCGGCGCAGTTCGGACCAGGTCACGGGGCGGGGCTGGTGGGATTCGTCGACGTACAGGAGGGCGGGTTCGTCGGCGCGGGTCGCGGCGGCACGCAGGGCGTGCTCGGCGTAGTTCAGGGTCGCGCCGGGGAACCACTCGGCGCCGGGCATCGATCGATCGCCGAGCACGCGCGCGTAGGGGGTGGAGAAGCGTACGTCGAACCACTCCGTGACGGCTTTCCAGAACGTGTCCAGCTCGTCGACCGACCAGCGGTGCAGGGCCGCGTAGCCGCCCTCGGCGGGCGCACCGTGGTTTTCGGCGGGCCAGGCCTGGAACCTGGTGACCCGAGCCTGGGCGATGCGTTCCGGATCTGGCTGCCAGAGCGGCTGGGGGTTCACGGTCGACATGGGGCGGCTCCCGGACTGTGCGCGTCGTGTGCGTCCTCCGCGCACGGCGGGGTGTGCGCGTGACGCGGATGACACGGACGATGCCATGTGATCGACTTCTGCACCAGGGTGCGCCCCACATAGTCCGTGTCGTGAAGATGTGGTCCCGGCACGGGTGAACGGCAGTTGAACGGCACACGCGTGTGGGGCGGTGAATGGCAGGCTGAGCAGCATGGACGGTCGTGACCTGGTGCGTTCGATAAAGGTGGTCGGTTCTGTGGGAGCGGCCCAGGGGTTGCGCACCGTGCGGGCGGCGTGGCGCAGGAGGCGTGCGGACGCCGCGGGGTTGCCGCCCCGGGGTGCCGAGCGCGCTCGGGTGCCCGGGGCCGTGCAGGAGGTGCGGCCCGGTCCGGGCGGCGGTGTCATCCAGTTCAGCCGGTCCGAGCTGCGTATCACCGTCGCCGTGAACGGCGCCGTCTTCTGGGGCTGGGACGGGGCCGCTCCCGAGCCGTCGTATGCGCTCGCGGGCCGCTGTCCGGAGCCGGATCCCCGGGCGATGCTGGAGCCGGACAAGGACGGTGGCTGGCGGGTGGTGGCCGAGCGGGTGACCGTCGTCATCTCGCGGCACGGTGCCGTGGAGGTGCAGACGCCCGGTGGGGTGACGCTCCGCCGTGATCTGCCGCCGCGTTGGTGGGAGCCCGTCGACGGTGGGGCGGCACGGTGGATGCAGCGGTCGGAGGTGGCCGCGGACTCGCGCTTCTTCGGGCTCGGGGGGAGGGCGTCGGGGCCTCGTCTGGAAGACGGAACGTACCGGCTGTGGAACACCGACCCCGGCCGCGCTTTCGGCCCTGGCGACGATCCGCTGTACATCACCATGCCGGTGCAGTTGGTGGTCGCCGATGCGGGCACTCACATGGTGTTCCACGACACCTCGTGGGACGGCACGGTGACGCTGCGGAAGGGCGAGGAGGGCGCCGGTTCAGGGCATGACCGGGTGGGGACCAGCGAACTGCGGATGGACGGTGGTCCGCTGCGCTGCTGGGTGATGGTGGGCACTCCCGCGCGCGTGCTGCTCGTCTGGGCCTCTCTCACCGGTGCGGCGGCGCTGCCGCCCGCGTGGGCGCTGGGGCACCATCACGCGCGGTGGGGATTCGGCAGCGAGCAGGAAGTGCGGCGGATCGTTTCGGGCTACCAGGAGCGGGACCTGCCGCTGGACGCGGTCCATCTGGACATCGACCACTACGACGAGCACCAGGTGTTCACGGTCGACCAAGAGGGCTTTCCCAAGCTGCCGCAGCTCGCCGAGGAGTTGCGGCGGGACGGCATCCGCCTTGTGTCGATCATCGACCCGGCGGTCAAGGCCGCGCCGGGCAATGCCGTGTACGACAGCGGGACAGTCGAGGACGCGTTCGTGCGGGACGCCTCGGGACAGCTCGTGCGGGGAGTGGTCTGGCCCGGTGACGCGGTCTTCCCGGACTTCACGCACGCGCGCGTGCGTGCGTGGTGGGGTGGCCTGTACGAGGAGCGGCTGGCACAGGGTTTCTCGGGTTTCTGGCATGACATGAACGAGCCGACCTCGTTCGCCGCCTTCGGGGAGTCGACGCTGCCCCGTTCGGCCAGGCACTCTCTGGAGGGACGGGGCGGGGACCATCAGGAAGCGCACAACGTCTACGGCCTGTGCATGGCCAGGGCCGGCTACGAGGGGCTGCGGAAGCTGGTGCCCGAGGAGCGGCCGTTCGTCTTCTCGCGCTCCGGCTGGGCCGGCATGCAGCGCTACGGGGGGACGTGGTCCGGGGACGTGGCCACGGGCTGGCCCGGGCTGCGGGCGTCGCTGTCGCTGGTCATGGGGCTCGGGCTGTGCGGGGTGCCGTACTCGGGGCCGGACGTCGGCGGCTTCGACGGGAATCCGTCGCCGGAGCTGTATCTGCGGTGGTTCCAGTTGGCCGCGTATCTGCCCCTGTTCCGTACGCACGCCAGTCTGCGCGCGGGGCGCAGGGAACCGTGGGAGTTCGGTTCCGAGGTGCTGGAGCACGCGCGCGTGGCGCTCGTCGAGCGTCAAAGGCTGCTGCCGTACTTCGTGACACTGGCGCATCTGGCCCGGCGCACGGGTGCGCCTTATGTACGTCCGCTGTGGTGGTCTGCGCCCGACGACCGTGCGTTGCGCGACTGTGAGGATGCGTTTCTGCTGGGCGACTGCCTTCTGGTGGCGCCCGTGCTGGATCCGGGCACCGACCGGCGTGCGGTGCAGCTGCCGCGGGGGCGTTGGTACGACACGGTGACGGAGCGGGTGTACGAGGGGCCTGGGCAGGTTCTCGTCGAGGCGCCCCTGTCTCGGATCCCGGTGCTCGCGCGCTCGGGCGCCGTCGTCCCCGTCCGGGGGGACGACGGCGGGCTGGAACTGGAGGTGTGGGCGCCCGCCCGGGGACGTACCGGGGGCGGGCTGGTGGTGCCGGATGCGGGTGACGGCTGGGACGAACCGGAGATCGAGCGTTACGTCAGCCGCTGGGAGGGCCGAAAGCTGGTCGTCGAGAGGGAGCTTGAGGACGGGGTGATCCCCTCGCCTCATCCGGTGCGCATACGAGGGCTCGGCGCGTGTTGAGCTCAGACGTAGCGGCCCTCGAAGAACGCCCGTACGGCCAGCGTGTGCAGCGGGAAGGCGAGCTCCTCCGGCCTGCGCAGGAGGTGCCAGCCTTCGGTCTCGTCCGTGGCTTCCGGCGTCGGCAGGCGGTCGGCGGGCCGTTCCGGCAGGAGGCCGAACAGCAGCAGGTGGCCGCCGGGAGAGCTCATCGCGTCGATGAGACGTACGTCGCGGGCGGCCGCGTCGATGCCGGTCTCTTCCTTGAGTTCGCGTACGACGGCCTGCCGCCAGTCCTCCCGGTCGTCGATGTAGCCGCCGGGCAGGGCTATGCCTCCGCGCGCGGGGGCGATGGTTCGGGTGATGACAACCAGGGCGGTGCCCTTCGTGTCGTACACGGGCTGGAGTGCGATCGCTACCGGTAGCGGATTGCGGTAGGCCACGGTTCCGCACGTCGGGCAGGTGCGGGGCCAGCCGGAGACGCCCTCTCCGTAGGGCGCGCCGCAGCTCGAACAATGGGAGTCTGCTGCGGAGTTGGGGGCGGAGTGCTGAGTTTCGGACACGCGGCGGACTGTATCCGATCAGTGGAAGGGCGTCTTCCGGGGGCTGGTCACTACTGGCTTGTCAGGGATTTCCTCGAGACTGGGAAGTCGAAGTAGGTGTCCGGATAGGGCTCCGGCTTGTACGTGTAGTGCCACCACTCCTCGGCAAGGTTCACGAATCCAAGGGCTTCGAGGATGCTCTTGAGCAGCAGCCGGTTGGCGCGCTGTTCGCCCTGGACGCGCGGGTCGAGGGTGTGGGAAAGGGTGTCGAAGCAGTCGAAGCCGGTGCCCATGTCGACGGAGTTGTCGGGGAAGCGCTCGCCCTGGGGTGCGTAGCAGGGCACGAGGCGTTGTCCTGGGACGTACGGCTTGGTGGGCTTTGCCGGCAGCCGGACGATCGTCAGGTCCATGGTCGAGCCGCGGCTGTGGCCGGATTTCTCGGCGATGTAACCGTCCACGAACAGACGGGTCTTGTCGACGTTCGGGTAGAACTCGTCCTTCGTGGCCTGGTCGTCGAGGTCCTCGGCCCAGCGCACGAAATGGTCGACGGCGCGCTGTGGCCGGTAGCAGTCGTACACCTTGAGTGTGTAGCCCTTGCGCGACAGCTGCCCCTGAGCCTTGTGGAGCGCTTCGGCGGCGGATCGGGTGAGGATGCAGAGGGGTTGTCGGTAGCCGTCGATGCGCTCACCCACGAAGTTGTGCGGGGTGAAGTACCGCATCTCCTGAACGATGGTGGGGTCCACGGTTCTCAGCGCCACGAAGTCCTTGGGCGCTTTCGGCTCGTTCTTCGCCTGGGCGATGCTGGGGGCGGTGGTCACGGCCAGCACGGTGGCGAGCGTGGTGACCAGTCCTCGTACCGCGGTCGAGAGTCGTGTCATGTCTCCTGCGTCTATCAGGAATGTGTTCCGCCGGGGAAGCGATCGGATGCAGTCCACCCGCAAGACCGCCCTGCCGGTTTGCGGCTGCCCGTGGCACACTTCTGACGTCCCATCAGATCTGTCGGCCAGGAGGGGCTATGCCACGTACGCGCACGCCTGTGGTCGCCGGGTGGTTCGCCGGCGACGGGGACGACTTCCGGCTCCTCGGCACCCGTTGCTCGAACTGCGCCTCCGTCTTCTTCCCGCGCGAAGACACTCATTGCCGCAACCCTGGCTGCCCGGGCGGCGATCTGGAGGAGGTCCCGCTCTCGCGGCGCGGGCGCGTCTGGTCGTACACGGACAGCCGGTATCGACCTCCGTCACCCTATGTGACCGATCCGGAACTTCCGTGGGAGCCGTACGCGTTGATCGCTGCGGAGCTGGAGTCCGAGCGCCTCGTGGTGCTGGGACAGGCGGTTCCCGGGGTCACCGTCGCCGATCTGACGGTGGGCATGGAGGTGGAGGTCGTTCCCGGCGTGCTCCATGAGGACGCGGAGACGATCTGGACGACCTGGCAGTGGCGGCCGAGGGGGGCGACGGCATGACGGAGGAGGTGGCGGTGCTCGGCGTGGGCATGCATCCCTGGGGCAAGTGGGGGCGCAGCTTCGTCGAGTACGGGACGGCGGCGGCCCGCGCGGCGCTCGCGGACGCGGGACTGGAGTGGCGGGACATCGGGTCGATCGTCGGTGCGGACACCGTGCGGGGCGGCTATCCGGGGTATGTGGCCGGGGCCACGTTCGCGAAGGCGCTCGGCTGGCAGGGCGCCCGGGTCACGAGCGTGTACGCGGCGTGCGCGTCCGGGGCGCAGGCCGTCAACACCGCTCGGGCGCAGATACTTTCGGGGCTCGCGGACGTGGTGCTCGTGGTGGGCGCCGATGCGGCTCCCAAGGGCTTCTTCCGGCCCGCGGGCGGCGACCGGCCCGACGATCCGGACTGGCTGCGCTTCCGCGTCCTCGGTGCGACCAATCCGGCGTACTTCGGGCTGTACGCGCGTCGGCGGATGGCCCTGCACGGCGACACACCCGAGGACTTCGCCCAGGTCAAGGTGAAGAACTCCGCCCTGGGCGCACTCAATCCGTATGCGCGCTACCGCAAGCAGGTCACCGCCGAGGAGGTCGCCGCCTCCGCCGTGGTCGCCGATCCCCTGCGGCTGCTCGACATCTGCGCGACCTCGGACGGAGGGGCGGCGCTCGTGCTGGCCGGCATGGAGTTCGCGCGTCGGCACGGAGCCCGGGACCCGGTACGGATCCGCGCGGTGTCCACCGTGACACCGCGCTACCCCAACACGGTCCTGGATCTGCCCGACATGGCGACGGACTCCGCGGCCGCGGTAGAACCGGCGGCGGAGACGTTCCGGGAGTCGATCGCACGCGCGGCCTACGAGGAAGCGGCCATCGGCCCCGAGGAACTCTCCTTCGCGGAGGTCTACGACCTGTCCACCGCTCTGGAGTTGCAGTGGTACGAGGATCTGGGGCTGTGCGGCGAGGGAGAGGCCGCGAAGCTGCTGCGGGAAGGCGCGACGGCGCTGCGGGGACGCATACCCGTGAACATGAGCGGCGGCCTGGCCTCCTTCGGGGAGGCTGTTCCGGCCCAGGCGATAGCCCAAGTCTGCGAACTCGCCTGGCAGTTGAGGGGCGATGCCGGTGACCGGCAGGTCGCCGGGGCACGTGTGGGGATCGCGGCGAATCAGGGGTTGTTCGGACACGGCTCGGCAGTGATAGCGGTGCGGTGATGCGCGGCCGTGCGACGGACACCAGCGTTCGGCTGTACGAGCGTGCTGGCACCGTCGTACGGCCCGTGAAGCTGAGTCCTGTCCACGCTGTGTGACCAAGCCGGAATCCTGCGTGAACGTCTCATGAACTGGGCTCGGGCGTCTCCCGGCGGCGAGATCATGCTCCCGTGCCCTCCTGGACGGATACTCTCCGCTTCGCTTTCCAGCCGGTGGTCAATCTGACGACCGGAGGAGTCGCAGGGCTGGAGATACTCGCCCGCCCGGAGACCGGCGACGTCCTGGCCGAGGCCCGCCGCGATCCCGAACTCGACGACCGGCTCGCCGTGTTGGCGTTCCGTGCGGCGGCCCGTAAGGAGACCTTACTGCCGCTGTACGTCAACGTCTTCGCCGGAACCCTCGCCGACCTGGGCGGACTGACACCGCTGCACGACGCCGTGCGCGCCGCGGGGCGACTGCCGTGGGAGGTGACGATCAACGTCGTTCCGCCGTACACGCACGTGCCCCAGCACGCGCTGCTGGAAGCGATCGGCGCGCTGCGGGACCAGGGTTTCCGGATCAGCGCGGACGGCATCGGCGACGGGGACGTACCGCTGAGGTTGCTCACCGACATGACGCCGGACCTGGTGAAACTCGACGCGTCCCTGCTGTCGCGGCCGGCGGCGGTACGGGCGATGCGGACGCTGTGCGAGCAGTTGGGAGCGCTCCTGTGCGTCGAGGGTGTGGAGACGGAGCTGCAGTGCGCGTCCGCGCGGTCGGCGGGTGCGCAGCTGGCTCAGGGGGAGCTGTTCGCTCCCCCGGCTCGGCTGCCGGCAGCGGAGGTATACGTTCCGCCACGCTCCCCCGGACTGGCGGTGACGCCACGCTCGGGGCCGTCGGTGCGGGAGTTCGTGCGGCCGGCCGCGCTGCTGCCCGCCACCGCGTCCGCAGGCCAGGTGCGAGCGCTGCTGACCGGATCACCGGACGTGTCCGGAGTGCTGCTGGTGGACTCGAACGGGGTCCCGGTGCGGTCGGTGCACCGCTCCCGGTTCCTGCTGTCGATGTCGGGGAGGTACGGCCATGCTCTGTACGCCGACCGGCCGGCGGCCAAGCTCGGAGATCCGCCGCGCACCGTGGGCGTCGAGGCCACCGCGTGGGAGGTGCTGGACGTGGTGGCGGTCGGCGGCCGGGACCGTACGTCGGACGATGTGGCCGTGGTCGACAGGTACGGCCGGTGCGTGGGCGTCGTACGGCTCGCGGACCTCGTGCGGGCGCTCGCCGAGACCCGGGTCGAGGAGGCCGCGGGGCTCAATCCGCTGACGCGGCTGCCCGGTTCGGACGCGATCACCGGTGAGGTGGACCGGCGGATCGCGGACGGGCGGACCTTCGCGCTGAGTTGGCTGGACGTGGACCACTTCAAGCAGGTCAACGACGGCGCCGGTTTCGCGGCGGGCGACGAGCTGATCCGATCGGTCGGACGGGCGCTGCAGCATGCGGCGTCCGACAGCACCCGCGTGGGCCACATCGGCGGGGACGACTTCCTGGTGCTCGCGGATCCGGAGGGGCTCCATCCGCTGGCCGCCTCCGTGCTGGACGCACCCTGGTCCGCGGGCGGGCGTCCCGTCACGCTGTCCCTGGCCACGGTCCTGTGCGAGCCCGGGAGTGTGGCGGACCACCGGCAGGCGGCCTCCTGTCTGGCGCCGCTGAAGAAGGCCGCGAAGTCACTGAGCGGGGCGAGCTGGGTGCTGGGCCGTGCGGGGCTGTCCGGGCACGAGATCCTCCGCGGCGTGGCGGCGGAGACGGCCCCGGCCGAGTGGGCGGTGGCGGACCCGAGCAGGGGGTGAGACGCTTTCCCCACGAGGTCGGCGGAGGCCAAAGGGCGTCCGACGGCCTTAGCACAGCCATGGTCTTCGACCCCTGCCGGGTCAGCAGGAAATGGCCAGCCTGCCGGCACCAGCAGGGCCTCGGCGTCCGTCCCACCTCCGAACGGGCGTGCCACGAGCCGTGTGCGCTACGGTCCGTGACTCGTCGGTGCGCCCCCAACCGTTGGCGTCGGCGACCTTGACGCCCCCTGGACGTCGGTGAACACTTCCCGGTGTCGGTCGACATCGCCGTACATTCTCGGCGTATCCACGCACTGCGCCGCGCGGTTCCGCCTGGACCATGGCTCCCTTCCCCCACGGGTGAGTCGGCTGCGACGGCACGCTCGTCACGGACGCCGGGCGGGGCGCGGGACCTCCCTGCCTTCGGCTGAAGTCGCCGTGGGAAACGCACCCCGCACGGAGAACCGGGGCCGATCGTCCCGGTCAGGGCCTAGGAGCCGCCATGAGCAACGGAGACATATTCCTCGGTGAGGTCATCGGAACCGCGATCCTGATCCTCTTCGGGGCCGGAGTCGTCGCCGCGGTCGTACTCAACTATTCGAAGGCGAAGGACGCGGGGTGGGTCGTCATCGCGTTCGGCTGGGGATTCGGCGTGATGGCCGGCGCGTACACCGCCGCACCGCTGTCCGGAGGACAACTCAACCCGGCCGTGACGATCGGCATCGCCATCGACACCGGCGAATGGGACAAGGTCCACATCTACATCGCCGGCCAGATGGTCGGCGCGATCCTCGGTGCGGTGCTGTGCTGGCTGGTCTACTTCGCGCAGTTCCAGGCCAACGCCGACGAGGAGATCGCTCAGCCGACCCTCGGGATCTTCTCCACCGCGCCCGCGATCCGCAATGTGGTGGCCAACCTCATCACCGAGATCATCGCGACGATCGCGCTGGTGCTGCCGATCCTCGCCTTCGGTCTGACCAAGGGGCTCGGCGTGTCCGGCACCGCGATCCTGATCGTCTCGTTCCTGGTGGTCGGCATCGGTCTGTCGCTCGGTGGTCCCACGGGATACGCCATCAACCCGGCCCGTGACCTGGGCCCCCGCATCGTCCACACCCTGCTCCCGATTCCCAACAAGGGCACGTCGGACTGGGGTTACGCATGGATTCCGGTGGTGGGGCCGCTGATCGGCGGGGTGCTGTCCGGGGTCATCTTCAACGCAGCCTTCTGAAGGAACAGACGAAGGGGACGTCATGACGGACAAGTTCGTCGCCGCTATCGACCAGGGCACGACCTCCAGCCGTTGCATCATCTTCAACCAGGACGGCGCCATCGTGGCCGTCGACCAGCGCGAGCACCGCCAGATCTTCCCCAAGCCCGGCTGGGTGGAGCACGACGCCACCGAGATCTGGTCCAAGGTGCAGGCCGTGGTCGCCGGGGCGATCGCCAAGGCGGGGCTGCGTGCGGACCAGCTCAGCGCCCTCGGAATCACCAACCAGCGCGAGACGACGGTCCTGTGGGACCGCGCGACGGGCAAGCCGGTGCACAACGCGATCGTGTGGCAGGACACGCGTACCGCGGCGCTGTGCAACCAACTCGGCGGTTCGGATGGGCAGGACCGTTTCCGCGAGCAGACCGGGCTGCCGCTGGCCAGCTACTTCTCCGGCCCGAAGGCGGCCTGGCTGCTGGACAACGTGCCCGGCCTCAGGGCCCGCGCCGAGCACGGCGAGATCGCCTTCGGCACCATCGACTCCTGGCTGATCTGGAACCTCACCGGCGGCACGGACGGCGGGCACCACGTCACCGACGTGACGAACGCCGGACGCACCATGCTGATGAACCTGGAGACCCTGCAGTGGGACTCCTCGATCCTGTCCGCAATGAACGTGCCGGAGGCCGTCCTGCCGGAGATCAGGTCCTCCGCCGAGGTGTACGGGACCGCGGTCGGACAGTTGTCCGGCGTGCCCGTCGCGTCCGCACTGGGCGACCAGCAGGCGGCTGTGTTCGGGCAGGCCTGCTACGACGTGGGCACGGCCAAGAACACGTACGGCACGGGCAGCTTCCTGCTGCTCAACACGGGCAACCGGCCGGTGCCGTCGAAGAGCGGGCTGCTGACGACCATGGGCTACAAGATCGGCAGTGAGGCGCCCGTGTACTGCTTGGAGGGGTCGATAGCGATAACGGGCGCGCTGGTCCAATGGTTCCGCGACCAGCTCGGCATCATCCGCACCGCTGACGAGATCGAGTCCCTGGCGGCAAGCGTCGAGGACAACGGAGGCGCGTACATCGTGCCCGCCTTCTCCGGCCTGTTCGCCCCGTACTGGCGCTCCGACGCGCGCGGTGTCATCACCGGACTGACGCGCTACGTCACGAAGGCGCACCTCGCGCGCGCGGTGCTGGAGGCGACGAGCTGGCAGACGCGCGAGGTCGTGGACGCCATGTACCAGGACTCCGGGGTGCAGATCACGACCCTGAAGGTCGACGGCGGCATGACGAAGAACAACCTGCTCATGCAGCACCAGGCGGATGTGCTCGACGTGCCTGTGATCCGGCCCAAGGTCTCCGAGACGACCTGTCTGGGTGCCGCCTACGCGGCGGGGCTGGCCACGGGTGTGTGGAACGACCTGGACGAGCTCAAGACGCACTGGGCGAAGGACGTCGAGTGGACGCCCACCATGACGGCCGCCGTGCGCGACCGCGAGTACCACAACTGGCGTAAGGCGGTGGAGAAGAGCTTCGGCTGGCAGGAGGACGGCGAGAACTGACGGAGACGGCGAGAGCCGTGATCGGTGCACGCGTGCGTGCGTTCCGCTCGAACCACGCGCGCGTGCCCATGAGCCGCGGCTCGTACCCCGGTCGGCGGGGGTACGGGCCGCACCCTCGCTCCAGACTTCAGGTAGTCACCGTCTGACGGCGGTCCGCCTGATAGGCCATCGCATGCTGGACGACGCCGATGAGGGTCTCCTTGACGGACTCCCGGTCGCGCGCGTCGCACAGCAGCAGCGGTACGCCGTCGTCGAGGTCGAGGGCTTGGCGGATGGCCTCCGCCGGGTAACGGGCGGCTCCCTCGAAGCAGTTGACGCCGACGACGAAGGGTATGGAGCGCCGTTCGAAGTAGTCCACGGCCGCGAAGCAGTCCTCGAGGCGGCGGGTGTCGGCCAGGACGACGGCGCCGAGCGCGCCCTCCGAGAGCTCGTCCCACATGAACCAGAACCGCTCCTGGCCGGGCGTACCGAAGAGGTACAGCACCAGGTCCTCGCGCAGCGTGATGCGGCCGAAGTCCATGGCGACGGTGGTGGTGCGCTTGCCCTCGACACCGCTCGTGTCGTCGACCGGACGCCCGGCCTCCGTGAGCAGTTCCTCGGTGCGCAGCGGCCTGATCTCGCTGACCGCGGCGACGAGGGTGGTCTTGCCCACGCCGAAGCCGCCGGCCACCAGGATCTTGAGCGTGACGGGCTCGACCGGAGGCTTCCCGCGCTCAGAACGCCCGAAGATCATCGATCTCTTCTCCTGCTTGATGGGGGTCGCGCGACGGTGGGCCGTAGCCTCCGCCGCCGGGGGTTTCGATGACGAGTACGTCGCCGGGGCCGACGTCGGCCGAGTCGCTTCCGGCGAGTGCGGTGGCCGTGCCGTCCGCACGTTCGACGCGGTTGGCGCCCAGCGCGCCGGGTTCGCCGCCCGCCATGCCGTACGGCGGGACCCTGCGGTGCTGGGACAGCGTGGAGACGGTCATCGGCTCGTGGAACCGGATACGGCGCACAGCACCGTCCCCGCCGTGCCACTGGCCGGCGCCGCCGCTGCCGTGCCGCAGGGCGAACTCGTCGAGCTGTACCGGCAGTCGCCACTCCAGCACTTCGGGATCGGTGAGCCGCGAGTTGGTCATGTGGGTCTGCACGACGGGCGCGCCGGGGAACCCGTCGCCCGCGCCGGATCCGGAGGCCACGGTCTCGTAGTACTGGTGGCGTTCGTTGCCGAAGGTCACGTTGTTCATGGTGCCGGAGCCCTCGGCCTGGACACCCAGTGCGGCGTAGAGGGCACCGGTGATCGCCTGGGACGTCTCCACGTTGCCCGCGACAACCGCCGCCGGGGGTTCGGGAGCGAGCATGGAACCGGGCGGCACGATGATCTCGAGGGGGCGCAGGCAGCCGTCGTTGAGGGGGATGTCGTCGTCGACCAGGGTGCGAAAGACGTACAGGACCGCCGCATTGACGACCGAGAAGGGGGCGTTGAAGTTCGTGGCCAACTGCGGGGAGGTGCCGGTGAAGTCGACGGTGGCGGCGCGGTTCTCACGGTCCACGCGCACGCGTACCCGGATGACGGCGCCGGAGTCGGTCTCGTAGGCGTACTCGCCGTCGTCAAGGGCGTCGATGACGCCGCGTACCGCTTCCTCCGCGTTGTCCTGGACGTGCTTCATGTACGCCTGGACGACGTCGAGGCCGAAGTTCTCGATCATGCGGGCGACTTCGTCGACGCCCTTCTGGTTGGCCGCGATCTGGGCGCGCAGATCGGCGAGGTTGGTCTTCGGGTTGCGCGAGGGGTAGGGCGCCTCGGTGAGCAGGCGGCGGGTCTCCTCCTCGCGGAAGCGGCCGTTCTCGGCGAGCAGCCAGTTGTCGAAGAGGATGCCCTCCTCCTCGATGCTGCGGCTGTTGGCGGGCATGGAGCCGGGGGCGATGCCGCCGATCTCGGCGTGGTGGCCGCGTGAGGCGACGTAGAAGAGGATCCGGTCACCCTCCGTGCTTGCGGTGTCGAAGACCGGGGTGATCACGGTGACATCGGGCAGGTGGGTGCCGCCGTGGTACGGGTCGTTGACGGCGTAGGTGTCGCCGGGGCGCATCCGGGAGCCGCGGCGCCGGATGACCTCCTTGACGCTGGTGCCCATCGAGCCCAGGTGGACGGGGATGTGCGGGGCGTTCGCCACCAGGTTTCCGTCCGGGTCGAAGAGCGCGCAGGAGAAGTCCAGGCGTTCCTTGATGTTGACGGACTGGGCGGTGGACTCGAGCCGGGCGCCCATCTGTTCGGCGATGGACATGAAGAGGTTGTTGAAGACCTCGAGGAGAACCGGGTCGGCTTCTGTGTCGAGCTCGGAACTCTGCGTAATCGCCGCGCGTTCCATGACCAGATGCCCGTCGTCGGTCGTCGCGGCTCGCCAGCCTTCGTCGACGACGGTCGTCGCACTGGCCTCGGTGATGATCGCCGGGCCGGTGACGGTCTGGCCGGGAGGCAGATCCTCGCGGCGGTGGAGGGGTGCGTCGCGCCAGGTGCCGCCCGTGTGGAGGCGGACGGTTTGCGCGGTGGCAGGGGTGGCTTCGTAGGGAGCGAGAGCGGAGAGATCGGGGGGTTCGGTGATGCCGGTGGCTTCGACGGAGAGGGCTTCGACGACGATCGGGCGGTCGAGGGTGAAGGAGTACGTGGCGCGATGACGATCTTCGAAGGCGCGCCGCATGGTGTCGGGCTCGGTGAGTTCGACGGTGAGGGTGGTGTCGGTGCCGTCGTAGCGGAGTTGGGCGCGTCGGGTGACCTTGATGCGGTCCTCGGGGACCTCCTCGTCGAGGAGTTCGCTGCGGGCAGCGGATTCGAGGTCGTCCGCGGTCTTCAGGACGCCGGGCATGGAGGTGGCCTCCAGGGATGCCTCGACGGACTGTTCGCGCATGGCCGTGGTGTCGGCGAGGCCGATGCCGAGTGCGGAGAGGACACCGGCCATGGGCGGCACGAGGACGGTGCGGATGCCGAGCGAGTCGGCGACCATGCACGCGTGCTGGCCACCCGCACCACCGAAGGTGGTGAGCGCGTAGCGGGTGACGTCGTGGCCCTTCTGGACGGAGATCCGCTTCACGGCGTTGGCGATGTTGGCGACCGCGATCTGCAGGTAGCCCTCGGCGACCTGCTCGGGGGTGCGGTCGTCGTCGGTCCGCTCACGGATGTCGCGCGCCAGGGCGGTGAAGCGCTCACGGACGAGGGTGTCGTCGAGGGGCTGGTCGCCGTCAGGGCCGAACACCTTGGGAAAGTGGGCGGGTTGGATGCGGCCGAGCATGACATTGGCGTCCGTGACCGCGAGCGGGCCACCGCCCCGGTAGCAGGCGGGTCCCGGGTCCGCGCCCGCCGAGTCCGGCCCTACGCGGTAGCGGGAGCCGTCGAAGTGGAGGACCGAGCCGCCGCCTGCCGCGACGGTGTGGATGTCCAGCATGGGGGCGCGCAGGCGGACGCCGGAGATCTGTGTGGTGAAGACCCGTTCGTACTCGCCGGCGAAGTGCGAGACATCGGTGGAGGTGCCGCCCATGTCGAAACCGATGACGCGCTCGAAGCCGGCGAGCTGCGACATGCGTGCCATGCCCACGATGCCTCCGGCGGGGCCGGAGAGGATGGCGTCCTTGCCACGGAACTGCCCGGCTTCGGCGAGACCACCGTTGGACTGCATGAACATCAGCCGTACGCCTTCGAGCTCGTCGGCGACGTGCTGGACGTAGCGGCGCAGCACGGGCGAGAGGTAGGCGTCGACGACAGCGGTGTCACCGCGCGGGACGAGTTTCATCAGAGGGCTGACCTCGCTCGACAGCGAGATCTGCGGGAAGCCGATGCGGGCGGCGAGCTCGCCGACGGCCTGTTCGTGGGCGGGGTGGAGGTGGCTGTGCATGCAGACCACGGCGACGGCGCGGATCCCCTCGTCGTACGCCTCCTGGAGAGGGCCGGCGAGGGCATCCAGGTCGGGAGTGCGCAGGACGGTGCCGTCGGCGGCGATGCGTTCGTCGACCTCGACGACCCGTTCGTAGAGCAGTTCAGGGAGCTCGATGCGGCGGGCGAAGATGCGGGGCCGGTTCTGGTAGGCGATGCGCAGGGCGTCGCGGAAGCCGCGGGTGATGACCAGCAGCGTCCGCTCGCCCTTGCGCTCGAGCAGGGCGTTCGTGGCGACCGTCGTGCCCATCCGTACGGCCTCGATGGGCTGGTCGTGGGAGCCGTTCAGCAGTTCGCGTACGCCCGCGACAGCCGCGTCGGAGTATCGGGCCGGGTTCTCCGACAGGAGTTTATGGGTCAGCAGACGGCCGTCCGGGCGTCGCGCGACGATGTCCGTGAAGGTGCCGCCACGGTCGACCCAGAACTGCCAGCCTGTCACGTCACTACCCCGCTTCCACGCCGCTCACAGCGCCCGCAGGCCGTTGATCACGTCGCGCAGAATACTCTCGTCCACCAGCTCGGCAGGCGGTACGGGCCGGTTCACATGGACGAATTCCGCGTCCACGAGATCCCCGATGAGCACCCGTACGACTCCGATGGGCAGGTCGAGCTCGGCGGAGAGTTCGGCAACGGACTGCGGGACGTCACGGCACAGCTCGACGATGTCCACGTGCTCCGGGGACAGCATCGAGTCCGCTTCCGGATCGTCCGCGTGCGGTTCCGCGACGACCACCGCGATCAGGTCGAGGCGGTGCTGGGCCGCACTGGTGGTGCGGCCGCGCGTCATGGCGTACGGACGGACGACCGGCCCGGCCTCGTCGTCGAACCAGTGACTTCTTCCCTGACCGTCAGCGCTCATGCCATCCCACTACCCGCCCGCGGGCAGATCGGTGCGCGGAGCGGCACCCAGATGCACTCCGACCCGCTTGACGAGGAGCGTCATCTCGTACGCGACCAGGCCGACGTCCGAGTCGGCGTCCGAGAGCACGGCGAGGCAGCTGCCGTCGCCTGCGGCCGTCACGAACAGGAAGGCGTCGTCGAGCTCGACGACGGTCTGCCGGACGTTGCCCGCCTCGAAGTGGCGGCCCACGCCCTTGGCCAGGCTGTGGAATCCGGACGCGACGGCGGCCAGGTGCTCGCTGTCCTCGCGGGTCAGATCCTTGGACACCCCCGTCGGCAGGCCGTCGCCGGAGAGCACGAGGGCCTTACGGATGCTGGCAACGCGGTCCACCAGGTCGTCGAGGAGCCAGTTGAGCTCGCCGGACTGGTTGGTCGCGGTGTGGCCGGTCGCCTTCGGTGCGGTCATCGACCGTCCCCCTTTGTCGTTCCTTGTGCTGTGCCGCTGTGGGCGTCGTCGCCCGCGGCGTTCTCCTGGCGGCCGCGCTGCCAGCCGCGCTGGAGCGATGCCATTCGGCTGCGTACCTCGTCCGCGTCCCGCTCGACGAGTTCCGCGCTCTCCTCGGCGCGCCGAGCAGGGCCCTGCTTGAGCTGCGGCGCCAGGCTGGCCTGTCGTACGCGCCGGGGCAGCGGACCCGAGCCTGATCCACTCTCCCGCTGCGCGGCGGCCGTGCTCGGAGCGGCGGGGTCGGGGCCGCTCGATGCGATCGCCGCACGCCGCGTGCGTCTCGGGAGGGCTGCGGGCTCCGGCGGCTCACTTCGGTCGTGTCCAGCGCTTGGCTGCGTGTCGGCACGGTCGCCGATTCGGTCCTGCGCGCCGGTCAGCTCGCCGCGGGGTCCTGTGTCGCGACGGCGGGTCGGTAGCGGAGCGAGGCCGTTCGGCTCCGGGCGGCTCGATCCTGTGGAAGGCTCCGCGTCCGCCTCCTGTCGCCGGGAACGCTGCTCGGGGACCGGGCGCCCGTGCGAACTGACCAGCTTGGGCGTCCTACGGCGGGGCAGCGGGACCGGGGCGCTCACATCGTCGTCCGTGCCGGACCGGTCCGGTCCGCCGTGGATGCCGGAGAGCGGGGGTTCGCTGAGCGAACCCGACGCCTCGTCCTCCACATGGGCGAGAGCGCGGCGCGGGCGGAAGAGTCCGCCGCGTTCGCTGTCCTCGTCGTCGAGCGCGTCCGGGAAGTCGCTGAGCGCGTCCAGGTCGACGGGGGCCTCCAGCTCGACCGGGCCGTCCAGGAGTGAGGCGGGCAGGCCGGGTACGCGGGCCGGCACATGGGCGAGGGCGGAGCGGCGGGCCTCCTCCAGCTCGGCCTCCTTCGACGGCGTGGGCCGGTCGAGACGGAACCCGATGCCGTTGGTGTCCGGGACGTCGTCGGTGAGCAGCGCGTCGGGGATGAAGACGACGGCGGTGGTGCCGCCGTACGGCGACGGCTGCAGCGAGACTCGGACGTTCTGCCGCTGGGCGAGCCGGCTGACCACGAACAGACCGAGCCGGTCGGTGTCGGACAGCTCGAACTCGGGCGTCTCGGCGAGCCGGAGGTTGGCGTCCAGCAGGGCGTCGGCCGCCATGCCCAGGCCGCGGTCGTGGATCTCGAGGGTGAAGCCGTTGGCGACCCGCTCGCCCAGGACCTGGACTGCGGTGTGCGGCGGGGAGAACACCGTGGCGTTCTCCAGGAGTTCGGCCACGAGGTGCGTGAGGTCCGCGACGGCCGGTCCGGTGACGGCGACGCGGGGCAGGCGTCGGACCTCGATGCGCTCGTAGTCCTCGACCTCGGCGACAGCGGCGCGTACGACGTCCATGAGCTGGACGGGCTTGCGCCACTGCCGGGAGGGGGCGGCGCCGGAGAGGATCACGAGGCCTTCGGCGTGCCGGCGCATACGGGTGGTCAGGTGGTCGAGGCGGAACAGGTCGGCGAGTTCGTCGGTGTCCTCGGTCCGGCGTTCCATGGTGTCGAGGAGGGTGAGCTGCTTGTGGAGGAGGACCTGGCTTCGACGGGCGAGGTTGACGAAGACCTCGGCCACGCCGGCGCGCAGTTCGGCCTGCTTGACGGCGGCCTCGACAGCAGCCCGTTGCAGGGTGTTGAGGGCCTGGCCGACCTCGCCGATCTCGTTCTTGTCGTACTCCAGGCGTGGGACCTCGGTCTCCACGTCGACCTGTTCGCCGGAGGAGAGGCGGCGCATCACACTGGGCAGGCGTACGCCGGACGCCTCGTGGGCCTCCAGCCGCAGCTGCCGCAGATCGCGGATGAGGCCGCGGCCGATGCGTACGGACAGGAAGAGCGAGAACAGCAGGGCGAGCAGCCCGAGGACACCGGCGACGGCCGCCTTCAGGATGACGCCCATCGCGACCGGGCTCACGCGGTCCTGATAGCGGGCGCCCGCCTCGTCGTTGAGCTTGCTGAGCTCGTCGAGGACGCTGCCGGCGGCGGTGTCCCAGCTCTTTGCGTCGACCCTGCTGGGCCTACCTGCCGGGGACAGGATGACGGCCTGTTCGGCGACGCGCAGTGGAGCAGTGGAGGCGTTGTCCCAGAAGCGCCTGTAGCGTTCACGCTCGGACGAGGGCAGGTCCGTCAGGCTGATGTCGTACATGAGGGTGCGCTGGGCCACGAGGTCGGAGACGTCGCGTATCTCTTCGCGGGACAACTTCCCGACGACCAGGGCGGAACTCAGCAACGCGTCCTCGCGGGAGAGGAGTTCGCGGGCGCGGGTCACGTTGAGAAGGGCGCGGGCCTGCTTGTCCATTGCCACGCTGTCGATCCCGTCGAGGGAGCCCAGCAGGGCGTAGCAGGGGTCGACGAGCCGGTTGTAGAGGCCGAGGGCCGTGGAGCGGGTCATCGTTCCGTCCTCGACGCTGCGGCGCAGGGAGTTGATGCCGTCAAAGGCGTCCAGGACCGCGGTGAGGCGCTCGGCGTCACCCTCGTCCATCCCGTCGCGGACTTCGGGATCCTTGGCGTTCTTGCGGATCTCGGCGACGGCGGCGTCGGTGGCGCTCCGGGTTTCCCGCAGCGCGGACAGTGCGTCCGAGGCCCGGCGGTCGGCGAGATAGACCAGGGCCTGGCGACGCTCCTGCTGCAGGACGCGGACGGCGTCCTCAGTGGAGTAGCCGATCTTCTCGACGAGGGACGACACCGTGAACAGCTGGGTCACACCTCGCCCCGTGAGTACCGTGGCGAAACCCCAGATCGCGGTCAAGGACACCAGCGGCACGAGAAGCAGCGCCACCATCTTCCGGCGGATCGACTTCCCGCGAAAGCGCATGGCCTCCCCCAGCTCAAACCCCCGTTGGTCAGGGGGCACACATGTGCGTCAACAATTGGCGCGAGCCTACTACCGACACACAGGTAACTCGAAGAGCCATCCGGAACCTGAACTTCCGCACTGGCGGCGAGACATGGGGAGTTGTCCGGCCATTGCGGGAGATTGCCTCCCGTGATCCCGTGGCGCTGCCGAGGTCGGATTCGGCCGGTCTGCGGGGCCAGTTGGCCAGAAATTTATCTTCCTCGGGAATCTTCGGTACGCGTCGATCGTCCATCTCTATGGGAGATGGGGGCGGAATGGGCCACAGGAGCCGCATCCGGTCCCCGGGCGGCGTAAAACAGCGCAAGCCGGGCAGCCACTGGGGAGCCGCGTCTTCGGACACGGGGCAAGCGGTCTGCTGGCGGTGGGGAGTGACTCGGTGATGGGCACGGCGGAGCGGCGCGAGGCGCCCGAGGACGGGACGGCGGCGCATATGAGGGCGCGGCGTGGCCCCGAAGCGCTGGATCACGACATTCCGGCGGACAAACGCCTGGCGACGGGCGGCCGCGATGTTCCGGTAGCCGCGGGCACGGTGACGACGGACCGGCACGACGTTTCGGCCGGCTCCGGTAGCCAGGCGGCGACAGGCAAGAGTGGAGCCGGGGCCGCCGGCAGAGGGGCCCAGGAGTGGTCGGCATACCGGCCGTTGTGGGTCGAGGAGGCCGCCCGGCGGCGCCGGATGCCGGATCCGGTGCGGACGGCGTCGGTGCGGGCGGTGCTGATCATCGCGGTGACGCTCGTACAGGCGATGGTGGCCTTCCTGTGCACGCTGGCGGGGTCGTGGCTGGCGTTCCCGATGGTGATCAGCAGTGTGGTCAGCACGGTGTTGGCCACCTGGGGCGCCCTGGACGTCTGGGTGACCCGACAGGTGTGGAACCAGCGCAATGGCGTCGTCTCCACGCCGAGCAGTACGGCGCGCATCCTGCGACGGGAGCGGCGCTGGGCACGACGTCAGACTCGGGAGGCCGAGCGCGCTCAGGAGCGAATACGCCGACGGGGCGGGGCTGGCCAGTTGTCGCATTCTTGAACGCGATTGAATGACCCAGAGCCGGGGCTGAGGAAGGGCTCCCAGTGGCCCTGCCGAGCCAAGTTTCGGGCACGGGCCGGGCGGCCGAGCCAAGGCCGGGCGCCGGAGCCTGGCCGAGTGCCGCAGCCGAGCCGAGTTCCTGGGGCGGGCCGAGTACCGGAGCCGGGCGTGCCGGGCCTGGGCCGGGCCGAGCTGCCGGGGTCCGTGATCGGGCCCCGCAGCCTCCGGCCCAGTCGCGAGAGCATCTTGAGCGTGCCGCCCGGACGGCGTCAGACCGAGGTAGGCCGTGCCTGGTTCGTCCCGCGGACCAGTTCGCGCCGCGCTCCCATGACCGCACGTGGCGCGGTCCACGGAGAGGACAGCGGTCCCCGTACGGCCGCGCACTGGGCCGCTGCTTCGCGTACGCATGGCTGCCTACCCTGGTCACCGGCACCGCCGTGCACATCGCGTACTTCGGCGAGAAAGTGTCGGCCACGCTCGCCGACGAGCCTCTCTTCGACCGCAAGTCGACCGCAAGATGCCCCCCATCCGCCGATAGGAGACTCCGGTGTCCCCCACTTACGACGTGATCGTCATCGGTCTCGGCGGCATGGGCAGCGCCGCCGCCCACCACCTCTCCGCGCGCGGCGCCCGCGTGCTCGGTCTGGAGAAGTTCGGCCCGGTGCACAACCGCGGCTCCAGCCATGGCGGTTCACGCATCACCCGGCAGTCGTACTTCGAGGACCCGGCGTACGTCCCGCTGCTGCTGCGCGCCTACGAGCTGTACGACGACCTGGAGCGGTCCACCGGTAGGGACATCGCCACGCTCTGCGGCGGCGTCATGGTCGGACGCCCCGACACGCCCGCCGTCTTCGGCTCGCTGCGCTCGGCCCAACAGTGGGACCTGCCGCACGAGATGCTGGATGCGAAGGAGATCCGCCGCCGCTTCCCGACGCTCGCGCCGAAGGACGACGAGGTGGCGCTGTACGAGAGGAAGGCCGGTCTCCTTCGGCCGGAGAACACGGTCGCCGCTCATGTCCAGCTGGCCACCCGGCAGGGCGCCGACCTGCACTTCGAAGAGCCGATGACCCGCTGGGAGCCGTACCGGGACGGAGTCCGCGTGCACACTGCCGAGAACACCTACACCGCAGGCCAGTTGGTGATCTGCCCGGGCGCGTGGGCGCCTCAGCTGCTGACCGATCTCGGGGTGCCGTTCACCATTGAGCGGCAGGTCATGTACTGGTTCCAGCCGAAGCACGGTATTGATCCGTTCCGCCCCGAGAAGCAACCCATCTACATCTGGGACGACGCGGTCGGCGTCCAGGTCTACGGCTTCCCGGCGATCGACGGCCCCGATCTCGGTGCCAAGGTCGCTTTCTTCCGCAAGGGCGAGGCCACCACCCCGGAGACGATCGACCGGACGGTCCACGAGGACGAGATCCGGGCCATGGCGGATCACATGTCCGGCTGCATCCCGGACCTGCCCGGCACCTTCCTCAAGGCCGCGACCTGCATGTACTCCATCACCCCCGACGAGCACTTCGTCATCGCCCGCCACCCGGCGCACCCGGAGTCGGTCACCGTGGCCTGCGGGTTCTCCGGACACGGCTTCAAGTTCGTGCCCGTCGTCGGCGAGATCCTCGCCGACCTCGCCCTGACCGGCACCACCGAGCACCCCATCGGCCTGTTCGATCCCGCCCGCCTCGCCGCCACGCCCGCCTGAGCGACAGGCACGTCCCACCTGAGGGCACGCGGGCGGATGGCCAAGTCCGTCCAGTTGGTTTGCCGCGCGAACGTGCAGGGCTTCGAGGCGTGTGAAGTGCACATCACCGGCTACGTCCTCGCGGGCGTACCTGGAGGTGCGGTCGACGAGCGCACGTGATTGAACACAGTGGAGGCGATCGCCGCCGCCGAGCACGGTGACCTGACCTGCTGCTGCGGGTCGTCGACCTCCCCCTACGGGACAAGGGTGCGCTTGCGCCGGCCGAGTCGCTGGACCCGGGGAAGCGCCTCATCGATAGCGAGTACGACATCGACATCGTGTTGTGTACTCGGGCCTTCGGGGCCGCCGAGGGCCGCGAGACGAAGCACATCTGGCGACATCCGGCGCAACACCATTCCCGCACCGCAGGGGTGGTTCGCCCGACTCCCGGGTAACAGCACGCTCACCGCCCCTCTCATTGATCCCGTCATTGCCCCCGGCACCCGCCCGAGCCGCCCGCTCCCCTTCCCCGGTCCACGAGGAGTCCGCTCATGCCAGCACCGGAGCAACCCACCAGTCCGCACAGTCACGACGATGCCGAACTCGCCGAGTTCGGCTACAAACCCGAACTCAAGCGCAGCCTCGGCAACTTCCACACCTTCGCCGCCGGGATCAGCTACATCTCGATCCTGACCGGCACGTTCCAACTGTTCTACTTCGGCTACGGCAGCGGCGGCCCCGCCTACTGGTGGTCGTGGCCGATGGTGTTCGTCGGCCAGTTCATGGTCGCCCTCTGCTTCGCGGAGCTGGCCGCCCGCTATCCCGTCGCGGGCTCGGTCTACAACTGGTCGAAGAAGATAGGCAATCCGCACCTGGGCTGGCTCGCCGGCTGGATGATGTTGATCGCGTCCATCGTGTCCATCTCGGCCGTGGCGCTGGCCTACCAGTTGACGCTCCCCCAGATCTCGTCGGCCTTCCAGATCGTGGGGGACGGCACCGGCAAGTACGACGTGGCGACCAACGCGGTCATCCTGGCCGCGGTGTTGATCCTCTTCACCACCTTGGTGAACGCCTTCGGCGTCAAGTTGATGGCGAGAATCAACACGGCGGGCGTGTTCATCGAGCTGATCGCCACTGTCGTATTGATCGTCCTGTTCGCCGTCCACATCACCCGCGGCCCGCAGGTGGTCATGGAGACGAACGGCACCGGCGCGGGCTACGGCGCCGATACCTGGGCGCGTTCCTTGTGGCATCACTTGCGTCCGCATACGTGATGTACGGCTTCGACACGGCCTCCTCCCTCGGTGAGGAGTGCCTGGACCCGTCCCGCAACGCGCCGCGCGCCATCATCCGCGCCATCGTGGCCTCGTTCGTCCTGGGCGGCCTGATCCTGCTGCTCGCGCTGATGAGCGTCTCCAGCCTGAAGGGCGAGAAGCTGTCCACGGACGGACTGCAGTACGTCGTGCTCAACGTCCTCGGCCCCACGGCCGGCAAGGCCATGCTGTGGTGCGTGCTGATCGCCGTCACGGTGTGCGCCCTGGCGGTCCACACGGCGGCGATCCGGCTGGCGTTCGCGATGGCCCGGGACAACAACCTGCCGGCGTCGTCGCTGCTGGCCCGGGTGAGCCCCCGCTTCCAGACGCCGGTGCTGCCGACCGTGATCATCGGGCTCCTGTCGCTCGCCATCCTGGTGGTGAACATTCGTCAGCCGCAGATCTTCACCGTCGTCACGAGCATCGGCATCATCATGATCTACCTCGCCTACCTCGGTGTCACCGCCCCGATGCTGGTGGCGCGGCTGCGCGGCAGGTGGCAGCCGGCGGGCGACGGCAAGTTCTCCCTGGGCCGGTGGGGACTGCTGGTCAACATCGTGGCCGTGGTGTGGGGCGCAGGCATGACGCTCAACCTGATCTGGCCGCGCGCCTCGGTCTACAACGCGACGGCTCCGTACCACTGGTATCTGCAGTGGGGCGCGGTGCTGTTCGTCGCCGTCATCGCGGGCGGCGGTTTCGCCTACTACTGGTTCGTCCAGAGGCACCGGACGGGCGTCCTCGCCGAGCACAGCCTGGAGGGCCCTGCCACGTCGGCCAAGGAGGTCAACTCGCCCTGAGTTTCGACGAATTCGAGCTCTACAGTCCGTCCTGCACCGTGAAGGGGGAGGTGGGCGACGCCCCCTCGACCCCGCTCGACGCGCGGCTGCGAGCCAAGGGAGTCGAGGGACCCGACGGGGTCGACGGGGTCGAGGTGCTCAGGGTCGCGGACAGCTCGGTCATGTGGTCGGTGCGGGCCGTTTGAACATCCGTGTCGCCGTGATCTCGCTGTGTACCGCTTCCTCCGCCTGGGGCTGCTGCGGCAGTCCCGGGCGGAGGTGTTCCTCGACCCTGATGTACTTCAGGCCGGCCCTGAGGTCGGCGTCGTTGCGCAGCCGGATGACCAGCGGGAACTCTGCCAGCGCTGTCGTGTCGAACAGGCCCGTGGTGTACAGGAGTTGGACGCCAAGCGCGTCCGACACGGCCCGCTGGAGCTCCAGCAGATACGTCGCGTTGGCGCGCCCGATCGGGTTGTCCAGGAACAGCGTCCCGGCGTGCCGGTGCTTGTCCCGGCCCCGGTCGTTCGACCGCAGCGCCGCCATCGTGCAGTACAACGCGATTGCCGCCGTCAGCAGCTGACCACCGGAGAACACATCGCCCATCTGGCCGACGGGCACCCGCTCCGCACGCAGTACGGCATCCGGCTTGAGGATCTCGACGGCGACCCCCTTGGGCTGAAGCGCCGCGGCGACGCCGCGCAGCAGCAGGGACATGCCGTCCCGCCTCAGGTCCGAGTTCTTCTTCACCGCCGCCCGCGTCGCCTCGTCGATCACCTCGCCCAGCCGTTCGGTGAGGGTGGCCTGGTCGGGCTCCTCGAAGCGGATGCGCAGGAACTCCTGGCCGGACCACTCGCCGAGCCCCTCGGGCAGCCGGGAGAGCCGCTGGGCGGACCGCAGCGTGGCCAGTGCCGACTCGACCAGGCCCCGGAGCCGGTCCACGATCGAGTCCCGGTTCCGCTCGAGCTGCACCAACTCGTCGGTGAGCACGCGGAGTCGGGGCGCGAAGGCGTCCGCCCACTTCTGCGCGTGCTCGGGCAGCGCGGAGGCGGGCAGCTCGCGGATCTGCTGGCGAGCGGGGGTGCGGACCTGCTCGTAGCGCGTGGAGTTGGCGTGCCGGACGAGCACATCACTCGCCTCGCGTACGGCGGCCTCGGCGGCGGAGAGGTCGGCGGCGCAGCCGCGCAGCGAACGGCGGGCCTCCGCGGCGGACTGGCGGGCCTCGTCAAGGTTGCCGGGGTACGGCTCGGGCTCCTCGTGCTCCTCGTCCGAGGTGTGCTCGCGCAGCAGGTCGCGCAGCATCGCGGCGATCTCGTCGAAGCCGCCCGCCGCGTCCTCGGCGGCGCGGTGCGCTTCGAGGAGCTCCGCATGCGCCTCTCGGGCCTGCGTCAACGCCTCGGTGCGGGAAGCGAGTTCGGCGGACGTCGTCCGCAGCAGCGCTTGCGCGTGCTCGGCGTCGCGCGGCTGGAGTTCCTCGGACAGCACGGTGTGCGCCTCGCCGTCCTCGGGCGCGTGCCGCTCGGCCTCGCCGCGGAGCCGGCCGAGTTGCTCACTCGCGCTGGACATGCGGGTCTCCAGGAGCTGGACCAGTTCGTCCGCGCGCGCGACGGCCGCTTGCCGGGAGGGACCGTCGGAGCCGTCGGGTGACTGGAGGAGCTGTTCGGCCCGGGTACGGACCTTGTTGCTCAGCCGGTCCAGCTCCGCGCGTGCCGCGCTCTCGTCGCTCTCCGCGCGGGCCTGCTCGGCCCGCAGATCAGCGCCGACCCCGACCTTCTCGTACACCTGGGAGGCGGCCCGGTACGCCTCACGGAGTGCGGGCAGGGACGCCCTCGGGGCATCCGCGTCGGTGTCCGGTACGTCGTCGGGGGCGCCCGCGATCTCCGAGCGCTCGGCGCGCAGGGCACGGGCGGTGCGGCGCGCGTCGTCGGCGGCGCGCTGGGCGGCACGGCGGTCCTCGTCGGCGGCGCGGGCGCGATCCAGGCAGGTCTGGGCGCGGGCCTCGGACTCGGCGGCCTCGTCGGCGAGTTCGCGCAGCTTGACCTGCCAGCCGGCCCGCTCACGCAGCCTGAAGGCCAGCCCGGCCAGGGCGTCGGCGGCGCGCCGCGCCTTCTGTGCGGCCTCCTGCCGCTCGTCGCGGACCTGGGCGGCCTCGGCGGCGGCTTCGTCGGCCTCGGCCCGTACGGTCCGTGCCTCGGCCAGCTCCCCCTCGGACTCCTCGGCGAACGCTCGCGCGTCCCGGGCCGCCTGCGCCAGCTCGACCAGCCGTCCGGCCGGACAGCCGGTCCGCCACGAGGAGAGCCGCGCCACCAGCTCGCGGTCCTTGCCGAGCCGCGTGGCGAGGGTGCGGATCTCCTCGTCCCGCTCGGTCGCCCGGGCGCGCAGCGTCTGCCGCTCCTCGTCGGCGGCGTGCTCGTCGTGCATGGCGGGGTTGGGCGGTACGAGGAAGACGTCGCCGGACTGCGCATCGGCGGCCGGGGTCGGGGCGAGCAGGGCGGCCGCCGTGCCCACGGCTACAGCCGACCGTGGCAGCAGGGCCGCGTCGCCCAGCACCTCGCGGGCACGCGCGTGCGTGTCGGGGTCGGTGATGATCACGCCGTCGACGAGCTCCGGCCGGGCGGCCAGCACGCGCGCGTGGTCGGTGGGGTCGACGGCCTGGGCGAGGTAGCGCCAGCCCGGCAGGGCCGGGATGCCCTGCTCGCCGAGGAACTCCACGGTGGCCAGCACGTCCGGGCCGGGCGGCAGCAGCCCGCCGTCACCGAGGGCGCCCAGGATCCGGGAGTCGTCGGCGGCGGCCGTGCGCAGCTCGAAGAGCTGGCGCTCGGCTGCGGAGACGGCGTCGTCGAGAAGCTCACGCAGTTCGTCGGCGAACCGGTCCAGCTCCTCCGGGGTGAGGGCACCGTCGGCGGGGACTCTCGAAGCCGCGTCCTCCTGGCCGGCGCGCGCGGTCGTGGGCACCTTCTCGTCGTCACCCGCGCGCGGGCCGGGCACGGACCCGCGCCTCACGCCGGACTCGCCGGTCAGGCTCAGCAGCTCGGCCAGCCGCTCCTCCCGCGCGAGCGCCTCGGCCAGGCGGTGTTCCGCCTCGTACGACCGCTCCGCCGCCGTGGCCGCATCCGCCGCGCGAGCCGCCGTCAGCTCCGCGCGGGACTCGGTCGAGGCCGCCTCGCGCGCGTGCTCCGAGGCTCGCCGAGAGGCCTCGCGCGCGGTGTCCCAGGCGGCGACGGCCGTCTTCTCGGCGTCGCTCGCGGCGAGGGCCGCGCGGGCCGGGTCGGCGTCGGGCGCGCTGTCGTCGAGCCAGCCCGCGCGCACGGCCTCGGCGGTCTCCTGCTCGACCTCCGAGAGCCGCTGCCGCAGATGCCCAACCTCGCTGCGGGCCCGCTGCGCCTCGGTGGCGGCGGCGGTGGAGTCCCGGTGCGCGGACTCGCTGACCTCCTGGAGCGCGGCGGACCGCTCCTCCCCCTCGTTGGCGAGGGTCTCGGCGCTCTCCGCGGCCGCGTGCAGGGCCCGTACGAGATCGACGGCGGCCTTGGCGCGGGCGGCCAGCGCGGGGGCCGCGTCCCGCTCGGCCTCCTGGATCGCGACGGCGACGCGCGCGACGCGGTCGGCGGCGGCGCGGTGCCGCAGGACGACCTCGGCGGCCTGCCAGGCGGAGTGCAGGGTGCGCGCGTCGGCGAGCTCGCGCTTCTGCGCGGCCGCCGACTTCTCTGCCGCGGCGAGCGCCAACGAGGCGTGGCGGTAGGCGAGTTCGGAGGCGATCAGCGCGCTGCGCTCCCGTGCCGCCTCGGCGTGGGTCACGGCGTACGCGGCGGCGGTGACCCGCTGGGCGAGGTCGGCGGCCCGGACTCGCTCCTGGACGCCCCGCGCGGTGAGCCGCCGGGCCAGGGTCCGGGTCCGCCGCTCGGCACCGGTGTGGATGTCCCGCGCGCGTGAGCGTGCCTCGGCGGCTTCCACGATTCGCCCGAGCAGGTCGACGGACCCGGCGGTGAAGTCCCGTTCGGCGATCAGCTCGGCGCGTCGGCCCAGCTTGTTGCCGAAGCCGCTGACCAGGTCGGCGAGGCCGTCGGTGTCCCGCGTGTCCGTCACGGCCCGTAGCAGCAGGTCGGTGAAGTCGGAGTCCTTCTTGACCGCGAAGAGGCCGGCGGCCTCGCCCTCGTCGGCGTTCATCTCGCGCTGGTAGCGGAAGAGCTCGGGGTCGAGGCCGAGGTCGCCGAGGTGCTCGATCCACCGGTCGTGGATCTCCTCCCAGTGCACCTCCAGATGCGGATACGCCTTGCCCGCCTCCGTGATGGCGTCCCGGAAGCCCTTCATGGTGCGGCGGCGCCCCTGCGCGCTCGACTGGCCCTCGACGGGCGGCCGTACGGCGGTGGACTCGGCGACGGGCAGGTTGTCCAGGCTCAGTCCAGGCCCCGGGCGGAAGGAGTACCAGGCCTCGGCGAACTTCCGCGGGTCGTTGGAGACCTGGCGCCCGCGCCACTCGCTGACCTTGCCGACCACGACGCACTCGCCGGTGAGCGTGTGCTGCCACTCCAGCGCGACATGCCCGCAGTCGTCGGCGAGCAGGAACTTGCGCAGCACACCGGAGCTGGCGCCGCCGAGGGTGTTGCGGTGGCCCGGCAGCATCACGGAGAAGATCAGCTTGAGCAGGACCGACTTCCCGCCGCCGTTCTCCAGGAAGAGCACCCCGGCGGGTGCGGGCCGGCGCGGCGGACCGACGGGCTCCTCCTCGAAGAACTCCGCCTGTGTCGGGGCGGGGTCGGGCACGGGCTGGCCGACACCGCGCAGGTCCAGCACGGTGTCGGCGTAGCGCGCACCGGCCGGTCCGATGGAGTAGAGGCGGACCCGGGACAGCTCGTACATGGCGGACTCTCGTAAGTCTTCGTCTGAGTCTTTGTCAGATCAGGGATGTTCGGGGCTTCAGGCGGAGTGGAACGGCAGCCCGGCGTCGGCCACCAGGTCCAGGTCGTCCGTGTCCTCGGCGGGCAGCAGGCTCGGCGTGCCGTCGGTGACCGGGACCACGCCCAGCTCCAGCAGCTCGGCCATGGCGGCAGTGCCCGCCATGTCACGCACCTGGAGCTGGTAGCGAGCCGTGGTGCGGTAGGTGCCGCCGTTGTCGTCGCCGGTGCGCTGCAGGAACCCGGAGTCGGTGAGGAAGGCAGCCGCCTTGCCGACGATGCCGGTGGTCGAACCGGCGAGTCTGCGCGCGTCCTTGGTGGCGCCAGTCGCGCTGCGTCTCACCCAGATCCGCCAGGCGGCCTCCAGGCCGGGCGCGTCCGTCGCCGGATCGGTGTTCTCGCCCTGTTCCTCGGCACGCTCCTCCAGCCGTCGGCAGGCCTGGCGTACGAAGGCGTCGACGCCGTTGACCGTCACGCGCCCGATGTAGCCGTCGTCGGCCAGGTCCTCGGGCCGCGGGAACGCCATGGCGGCGACGGCGAGATGGGCCAGCCCGTGCAGAAAGCGGTCGCTGCCGTCGGCGGACGTACGGCGCGCGTAGTCGCCCATGCGGACGGCGAACACGGAGTCCTCGGCGGCCGTCACGGCCATCCCCGCGCGCGGGGACACCTCCAGCACGACCAGTCCCAGCCCGGCGGCCACGGCGTCCGCGAGCCGCGCGAACGGGGGATCCTCCCGGTAGCGCCGCAGCAGCTCCGTGTACTCCTGATCCCGCGCGGGCTGCAACTTCGGCTGCAGCCCGAAGGCCACCAGCCGAGCCGCGTCGGCGGCGTCGGCGGGCGTGACGGCGGCGGGCACCGACGGGGCGGCGGCCTCCGGCTCACTCCGATCGACGTGCTCGGTCACGGTTTCGGCTCCTTGCTGGGGTGTTGCTCGCAGTCGCGGTGCTGGGCGAACTTGCGGTGTCGGGCGAACTTGCGGTGTCGGGCGAACTTGCTGTGCTGGGCGAACTTGCTGTGCTGCTCGTACGCCCGGTTCTCGGCGCGGCTCATGCTGCTTCCGTTCTGTCGGCGGCCATCCCCGCCGCATCCAGCAGAGCCGTCCCCACGATCAGGTCGGCCCCGCCGAACTCGGGATCGTCCAGCTCCGTCCCGTCGTCCACGGCGAACAGCAGCTTCTCCTCGCCCTGCCGATAGGCCGTACCGACCGGCGGACTGGCCGCGTGAACGGCCAACAAGGCCACCAGATACGGCAGATCAGGGTCCTGGCGCCGCGCCTGGGCCAGCAGCCCGGACAGCCGCCGCGGAGCATCCGCCGGCAGATCCAGCAACTCCATCGCGGCGGCGAGCTGCTCCTCGCTGAACCGGCTGTCGGCCGGCGTCGCGATGAGGTCGGGCTCGGGCATCTCGGCGCCCAAGTGCTCCCGCTCCACGGGCGGCGTCAGCAGTATGTCGACGAGATCGGCGACCCGCACGGACACCGGCGTACGCATCCCCGTGCCGCGCGCGAAGAAGGCGTCCGTGACCCGGACGGACTGCTCCAGGGGCAACGGCAGGACGGGGGCCAGGAGATGCCCGTACAGATCTGTCCCCGACGTCGTCATGGGCGTCGCGAAGGCCTGCCGGTCCTGCTCGGCGCGGAACAGCGGCCCGGCCTCCAGCAGACGGGACTGCAGTTGCGTGTGCCGTCGGATGCAGTCCTTGACGATGTCGACGAGCTCGGCGGCGCGGCGCTTGTGCTCCGGGTCCTCGGTCTCGTCGCGCGCTTTGCGGATGTTGGTGAGGATCGCGTTCTCATGGCGGTACCGGTCGGCGACGTGGTCGAGCGCCTCGGCGATCATGTCCGGTACGGCGTTCAGCCAGTCGACCGCGCGGACGTTGCGCCGGGTCGCGTCCAGGGCTTTGCGGAGCGTCTCCGAGTACTGCACGGTCCGGTAGCGGGCCTGCTCGGCGGCCAGCTGCGCGTCGGCGAGCCGACCGCGGTTGATCAGCACCTCCAGCTTGACCTCGGCGGCGATCTGGGCGCTGGTGACATCCGTGTCTAGGGCGCCGACCAGGACGTTGACCGCCTCGTCGGTCGTACGGAGGTACACCGTGCCGCCCGGCCCGGGCACCTCCTCGATCAGCTTGAAGTCGTAGTCACGGCGGACATAGCTGCCGTCCTGCGCGAACGTGCCGTACACGGCCCGGAAGCCGCGGTCCACGCTGCCGACGTTGATCAGGTTCTCCAGGACCCAGCGGGCCACCCGCTCGTGCTCGGCGACGGGGCGCTGCGGGGCCTGGGCGGCGATGCGCGGGATGAGGCGGGCGACGATCTGGTCGTGGTCGGCGCCCGTGTCGAAGTCCATGTTCAGCGTGACCAGGTCGATGGCGGCGAGCGCCACCTCCGCCATGCCGTACACCGAGTACTCGCCCGCCAGGTTGGCCTTGCGTGCGTCGAGGTCGTGCAGCGGCGCGGTGCAGGCGAGCGCGCGCAGCCGCCGCGCCAGCCCCTCGTCGGCGGCCGGGCCCGGAGCTGGGCGCGGCCCCGCGCTGAGCTGGGGCGGAACACGGTCCGTCGAAGCAGGCGAAGTCACGGTGCACAGACTAGGTCCTCGGTCTGACAACGACCCAAACGTCGGCCTTCCGCCGGGGAGCCGGGAACCGCAGGTCATCTTGTCGGTGCGGGTCGCCCGTGGTCACCCGTGGCCGCGCGGCGGAGCCGCATGCCGACACAGGCCCGCGCCGCTAGGGCGTGCTCGTCACCCGGCGTCGGTAGACCTCCACGACCCGCTCCAGTGAGTCGTCGAGATACACGGCGAGCAGCTTCTCAGCCTCGGCCTTGTCCCCCGCCTCCAGCGCCTGGAGGATCTGCCGGTTGCGCGCGAGATACGGTTCGTGCAGCCGCTTCGGATCGTCCACCACATGGAAGGCGAGCCGCAGCTCCGCGAAGACGCTGCGCATCAGCTCGTCCGTGCGGGCGCTCCCGGCGAGGGAGACCAGCTCGCGGTGGAAGTGGATGTTGGCGGTACCCAGACCTTTCCAGTCACCTTCACGCGCCGCCCGCTGCCCCTCCTCGACGGCTTCGGCGAGCCGGTCCAGGCCGTGCGGCGGCTGACCGAGCCCCCGTACGACGGCGCACTCGACGAGGCGTCGGGTGCGGTAGATGTCCTCGACGTCCTCCACCGTCAGGACCCGCACGAACACGCCCCGGTTCAGCTCGTGGACGAGCAGCCGTTCGTGGGTGAGCAGCCGGAACGCCTCGCGCAGTGTGTTGCGGGACACACCGAGCGCCCCTCCGATGCTGTCCTCCGACAGCCGGGTGCCGGGCGGGAAGTAGCCCTCGGCGATGCGGCTTCTGAGGATGTCCGAGACCCGCTCCGCCGTACTCGTGCGGCCCAGGAGGGCACGGTCGTCGGCCAGTCCGGCCAGCTGCTCTGCCATGCCCGGAATTCAACCGCAGACACGAGAACGAAACAACACGGGTATTGAAGGATCGTTCAACGATC
The DNA here is from genome assembly GCF_041052385.1 of Streptomyces sp. R28. Taxonomy (GTDB): domain Bacteria; phylum Actinomycetota; class Actinomycetes; order Streptomycetales; family Streptomycetaceae; genus Streptomyces. Next base: position 1,760,653 of record NZ_CP163439.1, read on the forward strand.
CTCTACGTTACTGCTCACTGTTCAGCTCAGCTCCGCCCCTCCGTCCCCCTTCTGCGAGGTGCCCATGAGCACGACCCCTCCACCGCAGGCCCTGCCGGACGCTCACCCCACCTCTGACGAACGCGCCGCCGACGACGGCGCGTTCGCATGGCTGCGCGCCCTGGGACCGCGCGGCCGCCGCGCCTTCGCAGGCGCTTTCGGCGGCTATGCCCTGGATTCGTACGACTACTTCACCCTGCCGCTGAGCATGGTGGCGCTGGCCGCGTACTTCGGCCTGGACAGCGGCCAGACCGGCCTGTTCACCACCGTCACGCTCGTGGTCTCCGCGATCGGCGGCGCCGTCGCGGGCGTGCTGGCCGACCGGATCGGCCGGGTCAGGGCGCTGATGATCACCGTCATCACCTACGCGGTCTTCACCGTCGCCTGCGGCTTCGCGCCCAACTACGAGACCCTGCTGATCTTCCGCGCCCTTCAGGGCCTCGGCTTCGGCGGCGAGTGGGCGGTCGGCGCGATCCTGGTCGCCGAGTACGCGAGCGCCAAGCACCGGGGCCGCACCCTCGGCGCGATCCAGAGCTCATGGGCCGTCGGCTGGGCACTGGCCGTGGTCATGTACACCGTGGTCTTCTCGCTCGCCGGCGACGACCTCGCCTGGCGCGTGATGTTCTGGACCGGCGCCCTGCCCGCCCTGCTCGTCATCTGGATGCGCCGCCGCGTGCACGACGCTCCCGAGGCGGTGGCCGTACGGGAACAGAGCACCGAGAAGGGCTCCTTCGCCGCGATCTTCAAGCCCGGCCTGCTGCGTACGACGATCTTCGCGGGGCTGCTCTCCACCGGCGTCCAGGGCGGCTACTACACCCTCGCCACCTGGGTGCCGACCTATCTGAAGACCGAGCGCGACCTGTCGGTCGTCGGCACCGGCGGCTATCTGACGTTCCTGATCTCGGGCGCCTTCATCGGCTACCTGACCGGCGGTTACCTCACCGACCGGCTGGGCCGCCGGCGCAACATCTGGCTCTTCGCGCTGCTGTCGGCGGCCTGCATCCTGGCGTACGCGAACATCCCGGACGGCGCCAACACCCTGCTCCTGGTGCTCGGTTTCCCGCTCGGGTTCTGCATGTCGGCGATCTTCAGCGGCTTCGGTTCCTACCTGAGCGAGCTGTACCCGACGGCGGTGCGCGGCACGGGACAGGGCTTCACGTACAACACCGGCCGCGCGGTGGGCGCCGTCTTCCCCACCGCGGTCGGCTTCCTGGCCGACAGCTGGGGCGTGGGCGGCGCGCTGGTCTTCGGCGCGATCGGCTACGGCATCGCGGCCCTGGCTCTGCTCGGGCTGCCCGAGACGCGCGGGAAGGAGCTGGTGTGAACCGTACGGAGGACCGTCCGGTCACCGCCACCGACGAGCACGCGCACGCGTGGAGCCCCGAAACGGCCCGCTCCCGCTTCCGGGAAGGCCTCACGGGACCCACGGCCGGGGTCGCGGCGGGCCACACCCAGGTGAACCTGATCTCGGTGCCCGCCGACTGGGCGTACGACATGCTGCTGTTCTGCCAGCGCAACCCCAAACCCTGCCCGGTGCTCGACGTCACGGACGCCGGCTCCTGGACGACCGTCCTCGCCGAGGGCGCCGACCTGCGCACCGATCTGCCGCGCTACCGCGTGTGGCGGGACGGCGAGTTGGTGGACGAGCCGACGGACGTGCGCGCTCACTGGCGGGGCGACCTGGTGTCGTTCCTGATCGGCTGCAGCTTCACCTTCGAGTGGGCGCTCGCCGAGGCAGGCGTCCCGATCCGCCACGTCGAGCAGGGGCGCAACGTCCCGATGTACGTCACCGGGCGCCCGTGCCGTCCGGCCGGGCGGCTGCACGGCCCGATGGTGGTGTCCATGCGCCCGGTGCCGCCGCAGCACGTGTCGGCGGCGCTGCGGGAGACCGGCCTCCTGCCCGCGGTGCACGGCAGCCCCGTGCACTGCGGCGATCCGTCGGCCCTCGGTATCGCCGACCTCGGCAGGCCCGACTTCGGTGATCCGGTGGACATGGAGCGGGACGACATCCCCATGTTCTGGGCCTGCGGAGTGACCCCGCAGGCCGCGGTGATGGCCTCGCGCCCGCCGTTCGCCATCACCCACGCACCGGGCCAGATGTTCCTGACCGACGCCCGCGACGAGCAGTACCGCATCGTCGCCTGACCACCGGACTGAGGAAACGACCTACCCATGACCTCGATCGATCTCAACGCCGACCTCGGCGAGGGCTTCGGCCGCTGGCAGCTCACCGACGACGAACGGCTGCTGTCCGTCGTCACCAGCGCCAACGTCGCCTGCGGCTTCCACGCCGGGGACGCGGCCACCATGCGGCGGGTGTGCGAGCAGGCGGCCGAGCGCGGGGTACGGATCGGCGCCCAGGTCTCCTACCGGGACCTCGCGGGGTTCGGGCGGCGCGCGATGGACGTGCCGCCCGCCGAGCTGGCGGCCGAAGTGGCCTACCAGATCGGCGCCCTGGAGGTTTTCGCGCGGGCAGCGGGCACGCGCGTGTCGTACGTCAAGCCGCACGGCGCGCTGTACAACCGCGTCGTGCACGACGCGGAGCAGGCCGGCGCGGTCGTCGACGGGGTGCTCCTCGCGGACGCCACGCTGCCCGTGCTCGGCCTGCCCGGCTCGCGGGTCCTGGATCTGGCCGCCAAGGCCGGACTCCCGGCCGTCACGGAGGCGTTCGCGGACCGCGCGTACACCGAGCGGGGCACGCTCGTGCCGCGCGGCCAGGACGGCGCCGTGGTCACCGACCCGGAGGCCGTCGTGGAGCGCTCGGTGGGCCTGGCCCGCTCGGGCGTGGTCACCTCGCAGTCAGGGGTTCCCGTCGAGGTACGCGCGCGTTCCCTGTGCCTGCACGGGGACACGCCCGGCGCCGTCGAGCTGGCCCGCCGGGTGCGGGCACGGCTGGAGGAGTCGGGTGTCCGGGTGGAGGCCTTCGTATGAGGGCGCTGCCGGTCGGCGACGACGCCCTGCTCGTCGAGGTGTCCTCGGGCGAGGAGGCCCAGGCGCTGCACGCGGAGTTCCTCCGGCGCCGTACGGAGGGCTCGTTGTCGGTCCGCGAGATCGTCCCCGCCGCCCGCACGGTCCTGCTCGACGGCCTCGCCGACCCGGCCCGCCTGGCCTCCGAACTGACCACCGCCGAAGTGCCGCCCGCTCCTGCACGCGCGCGTGACGTCGTCGAACTCCCGGTGCGCTACGACGGACCGGACCTGGCCGAGGTCGCCGCGCACTGGGGTGTCACCGCGCAGGAGGTGGCCCGCATCCACGCGGGCACCGAATTCACCGTCGCCTTCTGCGGTTTCGCCCCCGGATTCGGCTATCTGACCGGCCTGCCGCCTCGCTACGACGTCCCTCGCCGGGCCACTCCGCGCACGGCCGTACCGGCAGGTGCGGTGGCACTGGCGGGCCCGTACACGGGCGTGTACCCGCGTTCGTCGCCGGGTGGCTGGCAGCTGATCGGCACCACGGACACGGTGTTGTGGGACCACACGCGGGTGCCGGCCGCGCTGCTGTCACCCGGCACGCGCGTGCGCTTCGTTCCGGTGGGGAGAGCATGAGCGACCGCGCGCTGTCCGTCGTACACGCCGGGGCGCTCACCACCGTGCAGGACCTCGGCCGCCCCGGGCACGCACACCTCGGCGTGCCCCGCTCGGGAGCGCTGGACGGGCCCGCGGCGGGACTCGTCAACCGTCTGGTCGGCAACACCCCAGAAGCGGCCGTGCTGGAGACCACACTGAGCGGCTGTGCGGTGCGGCCTCGCTCGACGGTGACCGTCGCGGTCGGCGGCGCGCCCTGCCGCGTCACGGTGGACGGACGCCCGGTCGCCTGGGGCGCTCCGGTGCGCGTGCCCGCCGGTGCGCTCCTGGACGTCGGCGCGGCCATGTCGGGCGTACGCAGCTATGTGGCCGTCTCCGGCGGGATCGCCGCCGATCCGGTACTCGGCAGCCGCTCCACGGACCTCCTGTCCGGCCTCGGCCCGCCGCCCCTCACGGACGGCGCGGTGCTGCCCCTGGGCCGGCCGACGGGGCTTCACGCACGCGTGGACGTCGGCCCGCAGCCGGCGCCCCCCGCAGAACTGGTCCTGCGCGTGACGCTGGGCCCGCGCGACGACTGGTTCACATCTGAGGCCGTGCGTGCCTTCACCGCCCGCGTGTACAGCGTCTCCGCCGCGAGCAACCGCATCGGGCTGCGCACCGAGGGTCCCGCCCTGGAACGGGCCCTGACCAGCGAACTCCCCAGCGAGGGCGTCGTCCTGGGCGCGGTCCAGGTGCCGCCCGACGGCCGGCCGGTCGTGTTCCTGGCCGACCACCCGACGACGGGCGGCTACCCGGTGATCGCCGTCGTCCGCGCGGCCGACCTCCCGGCCGCCGCCCAGGCGGTGCCGGGCACCCCGGTCCGCTTCGTGGCCGTACGCCGTCGCTGACCCCGCCACCCCTGCCTCCGGCGTGCGCTACGCCGCCTCCGGCGCGGGCCGTTGTCCCGGAACCGAGCGCTGTCCGGGCACCGACAGCCCCTCCGGCAGGGGCCACTGCCCCGCCGTGGGCCGAGTCTCCGGCGCCGACCGCTCAAGCACGGGCCTCTCAAGCACCGACCGATACTCAGAGACAGGCCGCTGCTCCAGCACCGACCGCTGCTCCGGCAACGGCAACGGCATCGACGCCGCCCCCGGTGCCGGCACCGGCACCGCCAGCGAGGCCAACGCCATGGACACCGACTGTGCCGCACGCAGGTCGAGCCGGCCGCAGGTGCCCTTCGCACGGTGCCGCATCTCCGTGGCGGCCAGGCTCAGCAGCTGGGGCAGCAGGTCGTTGCACCGCCGGACCACCCAGGCGGTACCCGCGGTGGCCAGCCACAGCAGGCTCGCCGACTTGGTGGGCGGCGGGAACTCGGGCTCGGCGGCGGGCTCGGTCCCCCACGCCATGCCGGCGTCGGCCAGCAGCCCGTGGAACCGTATGGCCAGCTGCCGATGCCCCCGCTCCCCGGGGTGCAGCCGGTCCGCGCTCCACATCGCCCGGTCGTCGACCCAGTCGCCCTCGGCCGCGTGCAGATGCAGGGCGCCGTACCGCTCGGAGAGCGCGTGCACCACGGCGTTGACCGCACGCTGGCGCCGGGCGAGGGGGTTGCCCAGCACTCCGGGCAGCCCGAGCATCGAGCCGGGGTCGGGCAGGCACGCAGTGAGCACGGCGGTGCCCTGCCGGGTGAAGGCGGCGTAGACCTTGTCGAGGCGTTCGGCAATGTGGTGGATGTCGAAGGTGCCGCGCAGGGTGTCGTTCACCCCGACGAGGACGGAGGCGACGTCCGGGCGCAGGGCCAGTGCGGCGGGCAGCTGGGTCTCCAGCACGTCCCGCGTCTGTGCCCCGCTGACCGCGAGGTTGGTGAACTCGGCGGACGGTTCGGACAGCCCCCCGGCGAGCAGCGCGGCCCAGCCGCGCCACCCGCTCCCGCGCCCGCTCCCGCTCCCGTTCCCGTTCGCCACGGGGTCGCCCACTCCCTCGGTCAGCGAGTCCCCGAGGGCGACGTACCGGAGCGGTCTCATGCCGCCCCCTCCGCACGCGCGAAGGGACGCACCGGCACCGCCGCGTCGTGCGCGGTGAGGAAGGCGTCCACCGCCGTACCCCACCCGAAGCACTCCGCACGCGCGCGTGCCGCCTCCCGGCGCTCGCGCTCGGGACGGTCGAGCAGCATCTCCACGGCGTCCGCGAAGGCGTCCCCGTTGTCCGCCGCGGTGGCCCCGGCGGAACCGATCACCTCCGGCAGCGCGGAGGATGCGCTCGCCACGACGGGCGTGCCGCAGGCCATGGCCTCCAGCGCGGCGAGCCCGAAGGTCTCGGCGGGCCCGGGGGCCAGGCAGATGTCGGCGGAGGCCTGGAGCGCGCCGAGCAGGCTGCGGTCGGCGACATGCCCGAGGAAGGTCACCGGCAGGTCGCGCTCCTGCGCCCGCTGTTCGAGCCGCGCCCGCAGGGGGCCGTTTCCGGCCACCACGAGCACCGCCCGCACGCCGCGCCCACGCAGCGACTCCAGGGCGTCCAGCGCGGTGCCGGGCCGCTTCTCCACCGAGAGCCGGGAGCACATCACGAGCAGCTTCTCGTCGGCACGCGCGTGTGTCTCGCGCAGCGCCGCGTCGCGCAGGGTGGGACGCCGGTTCATCAGGTCGACGCCCAGCGGAGCCCGTACGACGTTGCGGGCGCCGATCCGCACGAACTCCCGCTCGGCGAACTCGGTGGTGCACACGACCTTCGAGTACGTGTGGGCCGTACGGACGTTGAGGGCGTCGGCGGCGCGCCGGGACAGGTTCTCCGACAGGCCCCAGGTGCGCAGCACGCCGTCGGCGGTCTCGTGGGAGACCATCACGGCGGGGACCCGGGCGCGGCGGGCCCACCTGCCGGTCCAGCGCAGCGTCGTGCGGTCGGAGACCTCCAGGCGGTCGGGGGCGAGTTCCTCCAGGAGGGCCGCGACCCGCCGCTTGTCGACGAGCACGCGGTAGCCGCCGGTGCCGGGCAGCATCGGGCCGGGCAGGGTGATCACGCGGCCCTGCTCGGTCTCGCAGTCGCTGTACTTCTCGCCAGGCACGACGAGGACGGGGTCGTGGCCCGCCAGCTTGAAGCCCTTGCCCAGCTCACGCAGCGCGGTGCGCAGCCCCCCGGATGCGGGGGCGACGAAGTTCGCCATCCGGACGATGCGCAGCGAGGTGTTCGTGCCGGTCCGAGGTGAGGCGTCCATGCCGTCGCGAGGTGAGGCGTTCATACCGTCGTGAGGTGAGGCGTTCATACGGCCACCGCCGGCCTCCGTGCCTTGAGCACGGCCTCGTAGTGAGTGATGAGCTGGTCGCCGATGGCGGCCCAGGTGCGGCCCTCGACCGTGGCACGTGCGGCGGACCCGTACACGGCCCGCAGCGCGGGGTCGGCGGCCAGGGCCCGCACGGCGTCCCGTACGGCGTCGGCGTCGCGCGGCGGCACCAGGAGCCCGGTGCGGCCGTGGTCGACCAGGTCCAGCGGGCCGCCGGCGGCGGGCGCGACGACGGGCACGCCGCTCGCCATGGCCTCCTGCACGGTCTGGCAGAAGGTCTCGAACGGGCCCGTGTGGGCGAAGACGTCGAACGAGGCGAAGATCCGGGCGAGGTCGCCCCCGCCGCGGCGGCCCAGGAAGACCGCGCCGGGCAGCGCCTCGGCGAGAGCGGGCTGGCTCGGCCCGTCGCCGACGATCACGACCTTCACGCCCGGCAGACCGCACACGCCGGAGAGCAGGTCGATGTGCTTCTCCGGGGCGAGCCGCCCGACGTAGCCGACGATGAGCTCGCCGTTCGGGGCGAGTTCGCGGCGCAGCGCCTCGTCACGGAGTTCGGGGCGGAAGCGGGCGGTGTCCACGCCGCGTGCCCACAGCTTGAGCCGGGGCACCCCGTGGGTCTCCAGATCGCGCATGGACGCGCTGGACGGGACGAGGGTGAGGTCGGCGGCGGAGTGGACGGAGCGTATGCGCCGCCAGGCCGCGGCCTCGCCGGCGCCCATGTAGGTGCGGGCATATCCGGCCAGGTCGGTCTGGTAGACGGCGACGGCGGGGATGCCGAGCCGGGCGGCGGCGGCCATGCCGCGGACGCCGAGGACGAAGGGGCTGGCCAGGTGCACGATGTCGGGCTGGTGCTGGATCAGCGCGGCGGCGAGGCGTCGGCTGGGGAGCGCGACCCTGACCTGGGGATAGCCGGGGAGCGGGAGGGAGGGGACATGGACGACGGGGCAGGGCGCCAGGGAGGCGGCTGCCTTGTTCCCGGGGGCGGGAGCCGGGGCGACGACGATGGGAGCGTGACCGCGATCGACGAGGTGTCGGGCGGTCTGGAGCGCGCAGTGGGCCACGCCGTTCACATCGGGGGGAAAGGATTCGGTCACGATGACGACACGCATACCGGTGTTGTCGCCGCACCGGACGTGGCCGCGTCAAAGTGGATCTTTCCGAACGACAAACGTCCCATGAGCGTTCCGCTGCGCCCCCGAGCGGGTCAGGTCACGTCCATGCACACCTGACCCGCAGGTCACCCGGAGTTCACCCGGCGGGCAGAACTCCGCGACATTCACAAGGCGGACACATGGCCGCCCGATGATCAGCCGGCGGTCGCGTCCGGTCCGATCCTGCTGCGTACGGCCGTCTGGACCTCGTCCTCCTCGGCCGGGTCGGCGGCGAGCCGGCGCAGTCGCTCGACCACGCGCGTGTCACCGGTCTCGGCGTGCCGGGCGGCGATCTCGCGGGTGGACTCCTCGCAGTCCCAGAGGCACTCGACGGCGAATCCGGACGCGAACGAGGGGTCGGTGGCGGCCAGAGCACGAGCGGTGCGGCCGCGCAGATGCGAGGAGGCGGTCTCGCGGTAGATATGGCGCAGTACGGGGGCGGCGCAGGCGATGCCGAGCCGTCCGGTGCCGTCGACGAGGGTCCACAGGGTCGGCGCGTCGGGGCCCTCGCCCCGTACGGCCTCGCGTAGCGCCGCGAGGACGAGGTCCTTGTCCTCGGCCCCGCCCAGGCAGGCGAGCATGCGTCCGGCGGCGGCGCCGAGCGGGTCGGGCCGTCGGGCCCAGCCACGCGCGCGGTCGACGGCGGCGACGCTGCGCATCCGCTCGAAGGCCTCTAGGGCAGCCTCCACGACGGCCGACGATCCGGTGATCACGGCCGCCTCGATCAGCTCGAGGGCGTCCCGGTCGTTGCTGTCGGCGAGGTAGCGCAGGGCGGTGCAGCGGGCGCCGTCGGTGCCGTCCTTGGCGGCGGCGACGATCTCGGGCCGGTCCTCGGGGCCCGCGACGGCCGTGAGACACCGGGCGGCGGGCACATGAAGCGCGGCTCCGCGCTCGATGCCCTGCTGGGCCCACTCGAAGACAGCCTGCACGCTCCACCCCGGACGGGGCCCGGTAGGTCGCATCTGCCGTTGCCAGCGGTCGAAACAGCCGGCCTCCTGAGCGGCACGCACGCGCGTGGCGATCGATTCACGCGAATCCTCGGCCCACAGCCGCCACGGCCGTGGCTCAAAAGCATCGCGTACGACGACGGCCAGCTCGGCCTCGCCCTCGGGATCGGCCGGGAAACGGGCCAGGACGGGCGCGGCGAGGGCACGCAGCCCCGCGTCGTCGTCCCTGAGCGCCAGCTCGTCCAGGGCCCAGGCCCAGTTGGAGCCCGTGGCGGCGTACCTGCGCAGCAGCTCCAGGGCGTCCCGCCTGCCGTAGGAGGCGAGGTGGCCGAGCACGGACAGGGCCAGCCCCGTGCGTGACTCCTCGGTGTCGAGGGCGTCCTCGACGTCGAAGAGGTGCGCCTCGATGTCGTCCAGCTCGCCGTTCAGGTCGAGGTAGAGACGGGCGTAGTACAGGGAGCGGTTCTCCACCTGCCAGTCGTGGCGGGGGTCCCGCAGCACACAGTGGTTCAGGGCCGCGAGCGCCTCGGCGCGCGGGGCGGTGAGCGCGTGCAGTGTGCCGTCGCCGCGGCCCCGCTGGAGCAGGCCGAGCAGCGTACCGCTGGGCGCTATGACCGGTTCGAACATGGGAAACAGCCTCACATCAAGCGTCGACGCAACCGGGGATCCTGCTTCACCTGGCCGCGTGACAACACGTCGGGGCGCCCGCCGTTTCCTGCTTGCTGTAGACCATCTTCCTCTGCCTCTCGTCGGTGGCCCATGCGGACCGCATCACGGCCCGCGCGGTGCGGCAACACCTGCCCAGCCATCGCGTCCGTGAATCACGACGTCATGATGACTCGGCACTTCCATCTACCGCGACCGAAATTTCGGCGGCCCTGTACCGCCTCCCCCGTTTTCCGTGTTTTCGCTGGTCAGAAAGCTCGGCTCAGTGCACGCCGAACAGTTCGAGCAAGTCCGTCTTGCCGAACATACGGGCCGTGTCAACGGCTGACGGCGTGCCCGCGGCCGGGTCGGCCCCGGCCTCCAGCAGTGCCTTGATGACGTCCGTCTCGCCCTTGAAGACGGCACCGGCGAGTGGTGTCTGGCCCAGGTCGTTGACGCGGCCCGCCTCCGCGCCCCGGGCGAGCAGGGCGCGCACCGCGTCGGCGTGGCCGTGGTAGGCGGCGAGCATCACGAGGGAGTCGCCGCGGTCATTGGTGAGGTTGGCGGGAACACCCGCGTCGACGTACGCCACGAGCGCCTCGGTCTGCCCCTGCCGGGCCAGGTCGAAGATCTTGGTCGCCAGCTCCACGACCTCGGGGTCGGGGGCTTCAGTCATCGGCCGGACCGCCTCTCACTACAAACACGGGGACTGCGGGAACTACGGGAACTGCGGGAAGCACGGGTACGGCCGGCGAGCGGTGTCGGCCGTACGAGTGATTCGCCAGGGTACTGGCTCGCGCGGCACATGACCCGATGCGACCGAGGCAAAGATCATCGCAGACACGGCCGGACGCAACAGCCCCGCTCATCCGATCCGCGACACTCCGCCACCAGAGGGAAATCTGCCGAATTTCACCCAGTTGCACCTTTTATCGTATGGATACATCCTGTGAGCCTGGAAGTACTCATGGTGACTGTCCCCACCAACCAGGAGCGCTCACATGATCCTCTCCATCTCAGGCGTCGTTCTGCTCGGCATCGTCGTCTTCATCTTCTTCCGCAAGGACGGACTGAAGGCGTCGCACGCCCTGATCTCGGCGCTGTTCGGCTTCTATCTGGCCAGCACGGCCATCGCCCCGAGCATCAAGGCCGGCGGCGAGAGCCTGGCAAGCCTCTTGGGCGGCATCCAGTTCTGACGCCGCCCCTCCCGCCCGTACGCACCACCAGGAGACAGCAGTGGCCCGCCGCCCCCTCCCCCGCATCCTGAGCACAGGCAGCGCGCAGATCGCCCGGAACCGGGAGCTGGCCCGGGCGCAGATCGCCCGAAGCCGGGAGCTGGCCCGGACGGCGGCCGACAGCGCCTCCGATGTCCTCCACCCGTTGATCACGATCACCCGCGGACTGCGCCGGCTGGCCTCGGCCGGGCGGCGCAGGTGGGCCGACACCCCCAAGGACAGGCGCGGACCGCTGCTGTTCCTGGTGGCTTCGGTGATCCTGGTCGTGGCACTGGTGCCGTACGGGCCGCTGCTCGCCGCCATCACCCTGATGGCGGCGGCAGCCTGGCAGGGCCGTGACCGGGGGCCGTCGACGCCCGACGGGCCCGACGAGTCGCAGACGGAGCGGCTGAGGTCGCTGTACGAGGCGCTGGTCCCGTACTTCTCCGCCGCCGAGGACCCGGCCCCGCTCTACACCCACGGCGGCGAGTGGGAGAAGGCCTTCCCGGAGTACGAGTTCGACGGCACGGGACGCGTCAGCCATCTCCTGGTCCGCTACCCGGCCTACTTCACCGACGGCGAGGCCCAGGCCCGCGCGCGGATCGAGCATCTGCTGACCACGAAGTCCGGCCGTGGTCGCGAGTACCACTTCGCCTGGGACGAGGAGGGCAACGAGCTCGCGGTCACCGTCCTCGCCCCGCTGCCCACCGGCGTCGCCGCCCAGCGCTTCGTGACGAGCCCCGGCGAAACGGTCCTCGGCTTCACCGACCCCACCCAGGTCCAGCGCACGCTCCCCCTGACCTACGGCGACCAGCAGCGCGACGTACCGCCGGTCGTCTGGCGCACCGGCGTCCGCTCCACCGAGCCCCACCTGCTGATCATCGGCCAGCCCGGCAGCGGCACCTCGACCCTGCTGCGCTCGATCGCCCTGCAGGCCCTGCAGTACGGCGACGTCGTCATCATCGAGGGCGGCAGCACCGGCGAGTACGCCTGCCTGATCGGACGGGACGGCGTCCTGGCCGTCGAGTGCGGGCTGGCCGGGGTGCTGGCGAGCCTGGAGTGGGCGGCGACCGAGGCGGAGCGACGCCTGATCGCCACGAACCGGGCCCGCCAGACGGGCAACCCCCCACCGGAGGACACCAAGCGCCCGCTGTGGATCCTCCTGGACCGCCCGACCGCGTTCTCCCACCTCGCCGCCGCGGACGACCGCAAGGACCCGCAGTCCCTGCTCCAGGTGCCCCTGCGGCACGGCCGGGCGGCCAACGTCACGGTGGTCGTGGCCGACCAGTGGGACACCATGGACGCGCTCAGCGATGCCGTACGGCAGCACACACGCGCGCGTGTCGTGCTGGGCCCGGCTACGGCACAGCAACTGGAGGCGGTCCTGGGCGCTCCCCCGCACACCACCCCGGTCGCCGACGTCCCACCCGGCCGCGGCTACGCCCGCCTGGGCACGGGCCCGGTCCACCGCCTCCAGGTCCCGGCCACCCCGGACCCGTACGACGACGCCACCAGCGAGGCCCACCGGCAGGCGGTACTGGACCTGTTGCCGGCGCGGACGACGCCGGTGGAGGCGGAATCGCTGGGAAGGCTGGAAAAGACAGAACAGGAGCCGGAGCCGGTGCCGGCGGAGGCTGTGGTGGCCGAGACTTCGTAAGGTCGGCGCAGCCTGCGGGCAGCGCAGTCGTTCCGCTGGGGCGGCGCCCGTCCCGAATAGCCGCTGGGGCGGCGCCCGTCCCGAAGAAGGGCGGCACCCCACTGCCGCCGGGATGCGCGCCCCACCCCCGCCCGGCCCCGACGCCGGGCGCCGTCACGCCACGAAGGGCCGCACCGGCTCTCCCGCCCCGGAAACCCCGCTCTCGACCAGCCGCGCCGCCGCCCCCAACCGCGCCGCGGCCTCCTCCGCCACCGCACCCCCCACGGTGAACGGCAGCCGCACATACCCCTCGAAGGCCCCGTCCACCCCGAACCGAGGCCCGGACGGCACCCGGACCCCCACCCGCTCCCCCACTTCGGCGAGCCGCGACCCCGACAGGCCCCCCGTCCGCACCCACAGCGTGAGCCCGCCCCTCGGCACCTCGAACTCCCACTCGGGCAGCGCCCGCCGTACGGCCGCGACAAGGGCGTCCCGGTTCTCCCGGGCCTGCCCCCGCCGCAGCTCCACGGCCTGCTCCCAGCCCCCCGTGCCGAACAGCCAGTTCACGGCCAGTTGCTCCAGCACAGGCGTCCCCAGATCGGCGTACGCGCGCGCGGCCACGAGAGAGCGGATCACATCCGGAGCCGCCCGCACCCAGCCGATCCGCATCCCGGCCCAGAAGGCCTTGCTGGCCGACCCGACGGTGATGACGGTCGACCCGGCGGGGTCGAAGGCGCACACGGGTCGCGGCATCTCGAGATCGTCGTCGAGCCACAGCTCGCTCATCGTCTCGTCGGCGACGAGCACCGTCCCCGCCGACCGCGCCGCGTCCACCAGCCGCCGCCGCTGGTCCTCGTCGGCCAGTGCCCCGGTCGGGTTGTGGAAGTCGGCGACGACATAGGCGAGCCGGGGCGCGGCCTCCCGCAGCACCTGCCGCCAGCGGTCCACGTCCCAGCCGGCCAGCCCTTCGGCCATGGCCACGGGCACGAGCCGGGCGCCCGCCTCCCGCATCAGCTGGAGGATGTTGGCGTACGACGGCGACTCGACCGCGATCCGCTCACCGCGCCCCGCGAACAGATGACAGATCGCGTCCATGGCGCCCATCGCCCCGGTCGTCACCATGATCTGCTCGGGCATGGTCGGAATCCCGCGCGCCGTGTACCGGTCGGCGATCATCGCGCGCAGCGCGGGCAGCCCGGCCGGATAGTCGCCGTGGGTGTGGGCGTACGGGGGCAGCTCCTCCAGGGCGCCCTGGACGGCCCGGGTCAGCCACGGCTCGGGCGCGGGCAGCGCCGCGGTGCCCAGGTCGATCATCGAGCCGAGTGCCTCGGGCGGCAGGGGCTCCAGACCACGGGCGGGCAGGGGGTTCCCGGCCGGTACGGCGGTCCAGCTCCCGGCTCCGCGCCGCGACTCCAGGAACCCCTCGGTGCGCAACGCCTCGTACGCGGCGGCCACGGTCGTACGGCTCACGGAGAGCGCGAGGGCCAGTTCACGTTCGGCGGGCAGCCGCGCGGCGACCGGGATACGGCCCTCCAGGACCAACAGCCGGATGCCGTCGGCCAGCGCCCGGTACGCGGGCGGGCGCTTGCTGCCGGGGCCGGCGGGGCGGTCCTGCTGGGAGGTGAGGAGCCGGGCGAGCTGCGCGGCACCCACCGCGGAAGTCCACTGCGCCATGATTTCCAGTCCACCTTCTCCGAATTGGCCATGGAGGGCGTTGCTTCCCAAGCCACAGGGTGTCATGCATCAGTCCACTACCACCACGGGGGGGCACGTCTTGTCCACGCAGGGGCATCCCACAAAGCGGCTCACGCAGGGGCATCTCATCCGGCGGCTGTCACAGCTCTACGTCGGGCTCGCGCTGTACGGCGCGAGCTCGGCGTTGCTCGTCGAGGCGGGCCTTGGCCTGGAGCCGTGGAACGTGCTGCACCAGGGCCTCGCCGAGCTCACCGGTCTGACGATCGGCGTCGTGTCGATCTTCGTCGGCGCGGCGGTGCTGCTCCTGTGGATCCCGCTGCGCCAGCGCCCGGGCCTCGGCACCGTCTCCAACGTCTTCGTGGTCGGCATCGCCATGGACGGCACGCTCGCCCTGCTTCCGGAGACCCACACCCTGGCCGTGCGTCTTCCCCTCCTGCTGGCCGGCATCGTGCTCAACGGCGTGGCCACCGGCCTCTACATCGCAGCCCGCTTCGGGCCGGGCCCCCGGGACGGCCTCATGACCGGCCTGCACCGGCGCACCGGCCGCTCGGTCCGCCTGATGCGCACGGCCGTCGAGGTCGCGGTCGTCGTGACCGGCTTCACCCTGGGCGGCACGGTCGGCGTGGGCACCGTCCTCTACGCGGTGTCCATCGGCCCGCTCGCCCAGCTCTTCCTGCGGGTGTTCGCCGTCCCCTCGGCATCGGACGGCAGCACGGTCGTTGCCACCGGGCAACCCCCGCGCGCGATACTGCGTCCGTGAGCACCACGCGGATACGCCACCCCTACCTCGACCACCCCGGACCGATCCCCTTCGCCCACCGGGGCGGGGCGGCGGACGGCCTGGAGAACACCGCACTGCAGTTCCGGCGCGCGGTCGAACTGGGCTACCGGTACATCGAGACCGACGCCCACACCACGCGCGACGGCAAGATCGTCGCCTTCCACGACTCGACGCTGGACCGGGTGACGGACGGGGCGGGCCGGATCGCGGACCTGCCCTGGGACGACGTACGGCAGGCGCGCGTGGGCGGCAAGGAGCCGGTGCCCCTCTTCGAAGAGCTCCTGGAGACCTTCCCCGAGGTGCGCTGGAACGTCGACCTCAAGGCAGAGTCGGCACTGCACCCCTTCCTGGAGCTGATCGAGCGCACGGGCGCCTGGGACCGCATCTGCGTCGGCTCCTTCTCCGAGGCCCGCGTGATCCGCGCCCAGCGCCTGGCCGGACCGCGCCTGGCCACGTCGTACGGCACCCGGGGTGTCCTCAATCTGCGGCTGCGCTCCTGGGGCGTGCCGGCCGCGCTGCGCCGCTCGGCGGTCGCCGCCCAGGTGCCCGAGGCCCAGTCCGGGATCCAGGTGGTGGACCACCGCTTCGTCCGGGCCGCCCACGCGCGCGGGCTCCAGGTGCACGTGTGGACCATCAACGATCCCGATGCGATGCACCGGCTCCTGGATCTGGGAGTCGATGGCATCATGACCGATCACATCGACACATTGCGCAAGGTCATGGAGGACCGCGGCGTCTGGGTATGACCCCCGTCCGCGCCTCCACCCGCGCGCGGGATCACGGGGAAGCGAGGGCGCGGGGTGGGCACCGGAACCGTGCGGACGGAGGCGGCCGACGAGGCAGCCGGGCGCCGGCGCGAGCAGCGCGGCTGGTACTTCTACGACTGGGCGTGCTCCGTCTACTCGACGAGCGTGCTCACCGTGTTCCTGGGCCCCTATCTGACGTCGGTCGCCGAGAAGGCGGCGGACGCGGACGGGTTCGTCCACCCCTTGGGCATCCCGGTGCGCGCGGGATCCTTCTTCGCGTACTCGGTGTCCCTGTCGGTGATCGTGGCCGTCCTCGTGATGCCCCTGGTTGGTGCGGCGGCGGACCGCACCGGCCGCAAGAAGCCTCTCCTCGGTGCCGCCGCCTACGTGGGTGCCGCGGCCACCACGGCCATGTTCTTCCTGGACGGCGACCGCTATCTGCTCGGCGGCGTCCTGCTGATCGTCGCGAACGCGGCCCAGTCGGTCGCGATGATGCTCTACAACTCCTACCTCCCGCAGATCGCCCCGCCCGAGGAGCGGGACGCGGTCTCCTCGCGGGGATGGGCCTTCGGCTACGCGTCGGGCTCGCTGATGCTGATCGTGAACCTGGTCCTGTATCTGGCGCACGACTCCTTCGGCGTCTCCGAGAGCATGGCGGTCCGTATCTGCCTGGCGTCGGCCGGCCTGTGGTGGGGCGCCTTCGCGCTCATCCCGCTACGCCGACTGCGCGACCGCAGGGCCGCCAAGGACACCGCCGAGGCGAGCGGTACGGAGGAGGAAGCGGCCAAGAAGCCGACCGCCACCGGCTTCCGGCAACTCGCGGCGACCGTCCGCGACATGCGCCGCCACCCGTTGACCCTCGCCTTCCTCCTCGCCTACCTCGTCTACAACGACGGCGTCCAGACCGTGATCTCCCAGGCGTCGATCTACGGCTCCGAGGAACTGGGCCTCGGACAGTCGACACTCATCGGCGCCGTCCTGCTGGTCCAGGTGCTCGCCGTGGTGGGCGCGCTGGCGATGGGGCGGCTGGCCCGGATCTACGGCGCGAAGCGGACGATCCTCGGCTCGCTGGTCGCGTGGACGGTGACGCTGGCGGCGGGGTACTTCCTGCCGGCCGGGGCGCCGGTGTGGTTCTTCGTGCTGGCGGCCGGCATCGGGCTGGTCCTGGGCGGCAGCCAGGCCCTGTCCCGGTCCCTGTTCTCCCATCTCGTCCCGCCGGGCAAGGAGGCCGAATACTTCTCGGCGTACGAGATGAGCGACCGCGGCATGAGCTGGCTCGGCCCCCTGCTGTTCGGGCTCACGTACCAGCTCACCGGAAGTTATCGGGACGCGATCATCTCGCTCGTGGCCTTCTTCATCATCGGATTCGCCCTGCTCGCGAGGGTTCCGGTGCGCCAGGCGATCAGCGACGCGGGCAACCCGGTGCCGACGACGATTTAGCGTTCCGAGTGAAAGGGCGGTAGTGTACGCGTTTGGCCTGCCAGGCGTACCGTTACTGCGCGTCAAAGATGCCGAAACGCTGGGTTACATCTGCTAGCAGATGTGACAAACCGGGCGCCGGTGGGTACGACATTGGTCAGCAAGGCTGCGGCTACGACGGCGACGCATCACCCGGAACGGGACACCGATCGGGAATCTTTACCGCCGACCGGACGTTGACCGGATGACGACGACAGCGACACCTGTCCTGTGGGCGACAAGCCCGGGAGGCACGATTCATGAGTGAGCGAGCTCTTCGCGGCACGCGCCTCGTGGTGACCAGCTACGAGACGGACCGCGGCATCGACCTGGCCCCGCGCCAGGCCGTGGAGTACGCATGCGAGAAGGGGCACCGGTTTGAGATGCCCTTCTCGGTCGAGGCGGAGATCCCGCCGGAGTGGGAGTGCAAGGTCTGCGGGGCCCAGGCACTCCTCGTGGATGGCGACGGTCCAGAGGAGAAGAAGGCCAAGCCCGCGCGCACGCATTGGGACATGCTGATGGAGCGGCGTACCCGTGAGGAACTCGAAGAGGTCCTTGAGGAGCGCCTTGCTGTTCTGCGCTCCGGGGCGATGAACATCGCGGTTCATCCCCGGGACAGCCGCAAGTCGGCATAACCCCTGCGAGTCCCCTTGCGGGGCTCGGGCGGGGTTAGCCCACCCAACGCCTGTAACCGCGGGCGCCGTACGCGAAGTCGACGTATGGCGCCCGCGGTTTGGTGTACCCAAAAACGCCTGCGGTTCGGAGTGCCAGACGAACTGGTGCCCCACATGGAAAGAAGCCCGGCGCCCAGTGGGCGCCGGGCTTCTTTCCATGTGGGTCAGCGGGTCAACGGCGGGCGCGGGTCCTGCGGCGCATCGCCCGGCTCGTCCCTGATGACCTCACCCTGCACGACCTTGCCGTCGGGACGGTGCATACGAGCCTGCTGGTAGGCATCGCCGAACGAACCCGCGGTCGCCTCACGCACCTTCCGGTCGAAAGTCCGCTCCGCATAGCCGCTCATGGCCTTCTGGACCGGCGGGATCAGCAGGAGCAGGCCCACCGCGTCCGAGATCAGGCCAGGCAGCATGATCAGCAGGCCGCCCAGCATCATCAGGCCGTTGCCACCGCCGCCCGCCGGGGCACCGCCGCGTTGCAACGCCTCGTTCAGAGCCTGGAAGGCACGGCGGCCCGCCCGCTTGATGACCACAGAGCCTAGGACGAGGCCGGCGAGCAGCAGCAGGAACACCAAGAGCCCGCCCGCCATGTCCGCGACCACGGTCAGCAGCCAGATCTCCAGCACCAGCCACGCCGCGATGCCCAGCGGCAGAAAGGTCCGCAGCCGGGAGCGCCGGGGCCGGGCGGGATAGGTGGGGGTCGGTGCGCCAGTCGTCATGCGTCCAGTGTGCCTGGGCCCGGCTCAGCGCGGGATAAGGGGACGTCGACGCCGCCTGGGCGGTCGTAGGTGACGACTGTCACATCTGTGACTGTTGGGTCGTGGGCCGACAGCCGTGAACGCTGGGCCGCAGGTTACGACTGGGGCGGCCGCGACGGGGCCGACGGCGATGCCTTCGTGCGGGCCATCAGCTTGCCGACCCGCTCCCGCGCTCCCCACGAGGTGACCCGCCACAGCGCCTCGACCAGGATGTCGCGGCTCATCTTCGAGTCACCGAGCTCCCGCTCGACGAAGGTGATCGGCACCTCGACGACATGGAAGCCGGCCTTGACCGCGCGGCGGGCGAGGTCGACCTGGAAGCAGTAGCCCTGGGAGGCTACGTCGTCCAGGCCGAGGCCCTCCAGGGTCTCGCGGCGGAAGGCGCGGTAGCCGCCGGTGATGTCA
This sequence comes from Streptomyces sp. R28, assembly GCF_041052385.1. Lineage (GTDB taxonomy): Bacteria > Actinomycetota > Actinomycetes > Streptomycetales > Streptomycetaceae > Streptomyces. The sequence goes on from NZ_CP163439.1 coordinate 1,779,576, forward strand.
CGCAGCGGGAGATCCAGGGCGAGACGGGAGTAGAGGCTGCCGCCACGGGAGATGAACTCGCGGGACTTCGGCCAGTTCACGACCCGGCCACCGGGTACCCAGCGGGAGCCGAGGACCAGGTCGGCCCCCTTGAGGGCGGTCAGCAGGCGGGGCAGTTCCTCGGGCTGGTGGGAGCCGTCGGCGTCCATCTCGATCAGGACGCCGTACCCCTTCTCGATGCCCCAGCGGAAGCCGGCGAGGTAAGCGGCGCCGAGGCCCTCCTTGCCCTTGCGGTGCAGGACCTGGACGTGATCGTCCTCGACGGTCAGTTCGTCGGCGAGCTTGCCGGTGCCGTCGGGGCTGTTGTCGTCGGCCACGAGCACGTGCGCCTCGGGGACCGCCTCGCGGACCCGGCCGACGATCGACTTGATGTTCTCCGCCTCGTTGTAGGTCGGAATGATCACCAACGCCGTGCCGAGCGGGCCGAACTGCTTCCCCCGGTCCTGTGCCGCGCGGGTCCCGTCGCCGTCGTTCACTGCTGCCCCTTCATGTCCGTACGCAGACGTCCACCATAGTCGTCGCGGCCTGCGCTGACGTGACAGCACGTTCGAATGGTGGTGTCGATTCCACAAGAGCGGGGTAAGTACAGGTTTTCGTGTGAAGCGGCGCCGACTCGCGCCTTCTGCTGCGGATGGGGGCCCGGCGCCCTTCGGGCCGACCTGGGACCCGCTGGCTGCGGGTCGACCGAAAGCCGTTGTCTACTGAGCGCCCGGGCCCCACCCGGGTCACACCTCCCCGACCGGCCGGAACGTTCCGTCGTCGCCGCGCGAGCGCTGAGCCTGGCTCCCAGTGGCGGTGCCCCGGTGCGGCACACCGTCCCTGACCCAGCGGCTTTGCGACGGGTTCGGGGAAGTTCCGCGGTTCCCCGGTCGGGCGTCCGGTGGTGGACTCGGCCGAACCTATCGGCCCCGGGCCTCCGCCTGTCAACAGCCGTTTGACCTGCGGTTATCCGCTAGATCCCCTGGTCAGCGCGGAGGATGCGCAGGTCGCACGACGGGGTGGTGCGGACCGATCGGGTTCGCGCCACCCCGGGAGATCACTCGCCCGGCCGTACGAAGACCGTTCGTCCGCCCACCACCGTGCGCAGGCAGACCGGGAGCGTGCGGCCCGGGGTCAGGTCGGGCAGTCCGGGGGTGCCGGAGCGGGGGTCGGTGGACCAGCGCGCGACCCGGTCGTCGGGGGCCTGGACCACCAGTTCCTCGGTGCGCCACACCGCGTAGTCGGCGGGCGCGCCCGGCACCAGGACGCCCGCGTCGTCCCGCCCGATCGCCCGCCATCCACCCCGCGTGTGCGCCGTGAACGCGGCCCGCACGGACACGCGGTGCTCCGGCGTGTGATGGAAGGCCGCGGCGCGGACCGTGCCCCAGGGGTCGAGGGGCGTGACGGGGCTGTCGGAGCCGAAGGCGAGCGGGACGCCGCCGCGCAGCAGGGCCGCGAAGGGGTTGAGGGAACGGGCGCGTTCGGCACCCAGGCGCTGGACGTACATGCCGTCCACGCCGCCCCACAGCGCGTCGAAGGCGGGCTGGACCGAGGCGGTCAGGCCCAGCTCGGCGAATGCGGCGACGGTGTCCGGCGTGAGCATCTCGGCGTGCTCCACACGGTGGCGGGCGGCGCGGATGCGGGCGAGGCCGAGCTTCTCGGCGGCGGCGCGCACGCCTTCCACGACGGCGCTCACGGCGGCGTCGCCGATCGCGTGGAAGCCCGCCTGGAGGCCGGCCTCGGTGCAGGCGGTGACGTGGGCGGCGACGGCGGCCGCGTCCAGGTAGGCGGTGCCGGTGTGGGCGGCGTCGGCGTACGGCTGGTGCAGACAGGCGGTGTGCGAGCCGAGGGAGCCGTCGACGAAGAGGTCGCCGGCCGCGCCGATCGCGCCCAGCTCCCGCGCCTTGCTCACATCCTGCTCCGCCCAGTAACCGACGACCCGGGGGCCTGCCTCCTCGGCGGCGAGCCGCAGCAGGCCGGTGAAGTCGTCCTCGGAGGAGATGTCGGGCCCGCCGCACTCGTGGACGGAGCCGATGCCGAGGGAGGCGGCGTGGGCCAGGGCGGCGCGCTGGGCCTCGGTGCGCTGGGCGGGGGTGATCGCGCTCAGCGCGGTGGCGCGTACGGCGTGGTGGGCGCCTGCGACGAGCGGGGCGTCCCCTGCATCGAGGCGCCCCGGCGTCATCTCCAGCAGAGCCGTGGTGACGACCGCCGAGTGGACGTCGATGCGGGAGAGGTAGAGAGGGCGGCCGCCGGTGGCCTCGTCGAGTTCGGCGCGCGTCGGTGGGCGGCCGCCGGGCCAGCGGGAGGCGTCCCAGCCGTGGCCGAGGAGGACGTGGTCGTGCGGGCGGGTGGCGGCGAAGTCCCGTACGAGAGCGAGAGCCGCCTCCAGGGAGGGGGCCTCGGACAGGTCGAGGCCGGTCAGGGCGAGGCCCGTGGCGGTGGTGTGCACATGGGCGTCGGTGAACGCCGGCGTGACCAGGGCACCGTCCAGATCGACGACCTCGTCCACACCGTCCGCGAAGGCGTCGGCGGCCCCCTCGGACCCGACCCAGGCAACCTGCCCGCGCTCCACGACCATCGCGGTGGCGAAGGGGTCGGCGGGGCTGTGAACTTCTCCGCGACGGAGAAGGACGGTCTTCGGCTGGGCGCTGCTCTCACTCATGGAGACCAGTCTCGCGCCTCACTCCAGCTGCTCTGGACTGGGGGCCTCCTCAACGCCGCCACGCCAATACCCCCACGCCTATAGGCTCCGCGGCGCTCAGACCCGCGGCGGCCGCGCCTCATACGGCGTGGACAACACCACCGTCGTCCGAGTCGACACCCCCGCCAGCGAACGCAGCCGAGCGAGCAGTTCCTCCAACTCGTGCGGCGTGGCCACCCGCACCTTGAGGATGTAGTTCTCGTCGCCCGCGACGCTGTGGCAAGCCTCGATCTCGGGCACGCCGGCCAGCCGGTCCGCGATGTCGTCCGGGGCACTGGGGTCGAACGGCTTCACCGAGATGAACGCGGTCATGGGCAGCCCCACGGCCTCGGGGTCGACGACCGCGGCGTAGCCACGGATGACACCACGCTGCTCCAGTCGGCGCACCCGCTGGTGCACGGCCGACGTGGACAGCCCCGTGGCCTTGCCCAGATCGGTGTAACTCATCCGCCCGTCCTTGACGAGCAGCTGCACGATTTGTCGGTCCAGCTCCTCCATGACGCAGAACCTACAGTGCGGTTGATCTCCTCGGATACCTGAGCAGCCCAGGTCATGCCCGGTTTGTGATGTGGCCGAGAGGCAGCTGTGGGCCGACTGAGGGACAAACCGGCCGCGCCGGGCACCTGCGGGCGGCATGTGACGAACGCCACAGGCCTCGAACAGGCTCCGTGATGTTCTCGTGATTACCGCCGAGACCGGGCGGGCAGTGCTTGCTGTGGTCGAGGCCGCAGTGCCTTCACGGCCCAGCCCGAGGGGGAGAAATCCATGCAGAGTCTTAAGCGCCCTGGTCGTACCGCACCCAAGCGGCTCCAGCCGGTCGTCGAGCCCGCTCCGGAGGGCGTCGAACCGGACGCCTTCGACGAGGAAGAGCTCGACGCGTACGACACCTTCGAGATGTACCGGGTGATCTGCCCGGACTGCGCGCAGCCCATCGCCCTGCTGGCGGACGAGGAGGTCCTGCCGGAGCACGCGCTGTGCGCCTCGCCGTGGAACCCGTTCGGCCTCACGGTCTGTGCCGGTACGGGCCGCATGGCCGCCGAGGCCCGCTCGGCCGACGAGTCGACGGAGCCTCAGGAGCAGGACACCGCCCTCCTGTTGACGCTCCCTCAGGGGCTCGACTGGCGGACCCAGCCCTTCTCGCACGTCGGCGGCCCGGGCTCGCGCCCCATCAGGGTCCCGGTCATGCGGCGGCAGGCCGCCTGAGCGCACAGCGCCGGCGTCACGTCGCTCGATCCCAGTAGCTGCCCTGCACCATGGCTCGCAGGCTGCCGTGGTGCAGGATCAGTGTGTCCGCCTCCGCCGGTACGGCGACTTCGCCGAAGTGGGCCTGGCGGTAGGCGATGCGCAGCATGACGACGGCGTGCCGCAGCGCGGCGTAGAGCGTGTAGAAGTCCATGTCACGCGGGGTGTGACCGGTGAGGTCGGCATAGCGGGCCTCGATCCGGTCCCGGCGCAGGAAGTCCGGCAGCCCGCGCTGCCCGAAGGCGACCGTCAGGTCCTGGAAGAAGCGGTGCAGATAGACGGTCCAGCCGAGGTCGACCTCGCGCGGGGCGAGTGCCGCCATCTCCCAGTCGAGGACGGCCGCGGGTTCGAAACCGTCGTAGACGACGTTCCCGATGCGCGCGTCGCCCCAGTTGAGTACCGGCGTGCCCGGGTCGTGGGGCCAGAGCTCCTCCAGGCGGTCGAACGCGTCCTCGATGAGCGGTGAGCGGGCGAGTCCGTCAACCACCCATTCGTAGTACGCGCGTTGCGCCGTGACATGACGACGCAGTGCGTCACCTTCACCTGGAAGGGCGAGGAACTGAGCGTCCCCGGCCGGTACTTGGTCGTGCAGCCGGCCCAGCAGGGCGATCGTCGCGGCCTCGAGGTGCTCGCGTTCCTCGTCGCTCGCCGCGTGCAGCCAGTTGCCCTCGTAGGTGTACGGCATGACGTCCGGCGGCACCCGCCCCTCGACTCGCTCCATGACGAAGAAGGGCGCCCCCAGCGGGCCGGGATCCTCCTCCAGCCACAGGACCTTCGGCACGGGGAGGTCGGACCGGTCGGCGACCAGTCGCATCGTGCGGTACTGGCGGGCCATGTCGTACACCGGGAACACCGTGTACGCCGCCGGGTCCGCCGCTAGCCGCAACGCGCAGGCGTGGACGGCGGGTTCGAGGTGTCCGGCACCCGGGCCCGCAGCGCCTTCCGGCTGCTCGATGCCGAAGAGCAGGGTCTCGCTGGACATGCCGTTCGACGCGGGGACGGTGACGTCGACCGCCCTGGCGCCGGGCAGCCGCATGTCGAGCCAGGCGGTGAGGCGGTGGGCGAGCTCGTCCGGATCGCGTGTCGTCGTGCGGGGGCGGGGTGCCGCGGTCATGGGGTCAACTCCCTTACGGTGCGACCGAGTCGAAGCCGGTGAACCCGCTCGGGTCGTGCCGCCCGAACGAGCCGTGCTCGAAGATGCCGTGGCCGACCCGGCCGTCCAGCCGGAAGCGCGCGGCGTGGTCGGTGACTCCGTAGGCGGCGAGGGGATGGGCGGTGGGGTCACAGAGGTCGTAGGTATGGCGGTCGGTCCAGCCGCGCCCCTGCCAGGTGCCGTGCTGCCACTCGTCGGCGGGCGGGTAGCCGGCGCCGATGGCCAGGGGGGACGAGGTCAGGATCTCCACCTCCAGCTCCTGGGGCTTGCGTACGTCGCCGAGGTGGACGAGGGCGCGTTCGGGATGACGGGTGCCCGCGCGGTAGGCGATCTCGGCCTGGGGCCAACCGAGTTGGCGGTCGCGGTGGCCGGGGCTGACCAGCGTCGCCTCACTGAGCGAGCGGTATCCGTCCGCGTCCTCCTGGACGATCACCATCAGGAAGCGGTCCTCGAAGCGCACCGGGCACCAGATCCAGTGGAACCCCTCGGTCGGATGCTCCTCGGCGAAACGCCCGCCCTCCTCCCCCGGTATGGGGCGCACGCCCCAGCTGCGGTCGCGGGTGCCGGTCCACTCGGCAGGGGTGACGAGGAACTCCGCACCTCCCGCGCGCACGACACCCGCCACGCCACCCGCCTGCACGAAGCGACGCCCTTCGAGGCTGAGCCGGTCACCGCGTCGCTGCAGATGGTGGGGTTCCCAGAGGGCGGGGAAGTCGGCGGTCCAGGTGATGTCGTACGACAACTCCTCGTCGTCGCACGTCAGGCGCAGCCGTCGCAGCGGCTCCTCGACCTCGATGCGCAGCGGCCCGACGGCGAGCCGCATCCGGTCCTCGCCGAGCGCGTCCGACGCCCGGACCGCGTGCAGGGTGTCCCCGACCCGCAGGGTCGCGTAGGCGTCGATCACCCCGACGTTCGGGTACACCCCGAGGCCGAGGATCAGCAGAGCGCGCCCCTGGTGGTCGAGGACGTGGAAGATGCAGCGGTCGTAGGCGTTCCGGTCGCTGGTCGCGACGTACTTCATGGACAGGGGCACCTGGTGCACCGGGTACTCGTCGAGCGGTACCGGGCGGTCGTCGTCGGCCACGGCAAGCCTCCCTGAATACGGGTGGCCTGACGGTACGTCAGGTAGCGTGACCTGACCAGAGAGGGAGCCGGACGTCCGTGAACTCACGCCCGATTTGGGCTGGCGGTGACTTGTCCCCCCGCCTCCGCGTTGCCCTGGTATGCCCCCCACCTATTCGGCGACCGGGTCTCAGCGCCGCATCTTCGTTCCGCGGCCCGCAGGGACGCTTCCGCCGGCGCCTCCGCAGCAGCCGGATCCGCCCATCTACCGCGAGCTGATGCGCACCTGGGCCGACCGTGGCCGCACCCTGCCCGGGCGCCACGACCCGGAGTGGATCCGGCTCGCGGCGCCGCAGGTCAAGCACGGCCAGTTCAGCGTCCCTCGGGACCTGCTAGGTGACGGGCGATGACCATCCGCTGAATCTGGTTCGTGCCCTCGACGATCTGCAGGACCTTGGCCTCACGCATGAAGCGCTCGGCCGGGAAGTCCGCGGTGTAGCCGTACCCGCCGAGGATCTGCACGGCGTCGGTGGTGACCTTCATCGCCGTGTCGGTGCAGTGCAGCTTGGCCATCGCCGCCTGCTTGGCGAACGGCCGGCCCGCGTCCCGCAGCCGTGCCGCCGCCAGATACAGCGCACGGCCCGCTTCGATCTGCGTCGCCATGTCGGCGAGCATGAAGCGCAGGCCCTGGAAGTCGGCGATGGGCTTGCCGAACTGCCGTCGCTCGGTCGCGTACGCCACCGCCTCGTCCAGCGCGGCCTGCGCCACGCCGATCGCACAGGCCGCGATGCCGAGCCGACCGGAGTCGAGCGCGGACAGGGCGATCGCGAAGCCCTGGCCCTCGTCGCCGATGCGTCGCTCGCCGGAGACCCGGACGCCGTCGAAGTGGACCTGAGCCGTGGGCGAGCCCTTCATGCCCATCTTCTTCTCGGGCGCCGCCGCACTCAGCCCCGCCGCGTCACCGGGCACCAGGAACGCGGTGATCCCGCGCGGTCCCTCCTCGCCGGTGCGCGCCATGACGGTGTAGAAGTCGGCGACGCCGCCATGAGTGATCCAGGCCTTGGTGCCGGTGATCACCCAGTCGTCGCCGTCCCGGACGGCCTTGGTGCGCAGCGAGGCCGCGTCCGATCCCGACGACGGCTCGGAGAGGCAGTACGCGCCGAGCAGCCCGCCGCCGAGCATCGCGGGCAGGTGCTCGACCTGCTGCTGCTTGCTGCCGTAGGCGGCAAGGGCGTACGAGGACAAGGTGTGCACGCTGACGCCGAGGCCGACGGTGAGGCGGACCGCGGCGAGCTCCTCGAGGACCTGGAGGTAGACCTCGTACGGCTGGTCGCCGCCGCCGTATTCGGAGTCGTACGGGAGGCCGAGCAGGCCGGACTGGGAGAGCAGGGTGAAGACCTCGCGCGGGAAGCGTCCGGCGTCCTCCTCCTCGGCCGCGTTCGGGGCGATCTCGCGCTGCGCGATGTCGCGGACGAGCGAGATCAGATCCCGGGCCTCGTCCGTGGGCAGTTGACGGTCCACCGGCTGCGGGGCGCGGTCGGGCATGGCGACGCTCTCCTCCCTTTCGGGAATCGGCGGTCGCACACCTTGGGTGGGGCGGCTCCGCCTGGTCTCTCGGGTCCTGGCCGATGCTCCACTCCCGGATCGCGGAAGCTGCTGACCAGCGGCTCTGCGGTGAGTATGCCCGATCGGGGACATCGAGTCACCAGTTAACGACCGCTTACTCCAAGAAACTTTCGCCCATCCGAAATTGGTCCGAACCATTGACCAAGTGGTCTAGTCCTCCTACCGTTTCGGTCCAACGCTTCCCGCGTTCATGCCAATCGGCGTGCGATCCCCTCTGTCCCCCGCGAGGAGACACCCGATGCACACCCCGCTCCCCTCCCGCGCTCGCGGCCGCGCACTGCTGGCCGCCGCGTGTTCCGCCGCCCTCGGTGCCGCCCTGCTGGCCGGCGCCGGCCAGCCCACCGCCGACCAGAACGGCCCGGACCAGGACGGCGACCGCAAGGCGGCCGGCTCGAAGGTCGTCGGCTACTTCACCGACTGGGGCATCTACGACCGCCAGTACTTCGTCAAGAACATCGAGACGTCCGGCTCGGCGAAGAAGCTCACACACATCAACTACGCGTTCGGCAACGTCGTCGACGGCAAGTGCGCCATCGGCGACACCTGGGCGGACACCGACAAGCCGTTCACCGCCGAGGAGTCCGTGGACGGCACCGCGGACACCGCCGACCAGCCACTGAGCGGCAACTTCAACCAGCTGCGCAAGCTGAAGAAGCTCCACCCGAACCTCAAGGTCGTCTGGTCGTTCGGCGGCTGGAGCTGGTCCGGCGGCTTCGGCGAGGCGGCCAAGGACCCGGCGGCCTTCGCCCGGTCCTGCTACGACCTGGTCGAGAACTCCAAGTGGGCGGACGTCTTCGACGGTATCGACATCGACTGGGAGTACCCGGGCGCCTGCGGCCTGACCTGCGACACCAGCGACCGGGAGGCGTTCCCTGAGCTGATGAAGGCGCTGCGCGCAAAGTTCGGCAAGCGGAACGTGGTCACCGCGGCGATCACGGCCGACGCGAGCGAGGGCGGCCGGATCGACGCGGCCGACTACGCGGGCGCGGCCAGGTACGTCGACTGGTACAACCCGATGACGTACGACTACTTCGGCGCCTGGGCCGCCACCGGCCCCACCGCACCGCACTCGGCGCTGCACTCCTACCCGGGCATCCCCGAGGAGGGCTACGACACGGCCGCGACCATCGCCAAGCTCAGGGGCCTGGGCATCCCGTCCTCGAAGCTGCTGCTCGGCATCGGCTTCTACGGCCGCGGCTGGACCGGCGTCACCCAGGCGGCACCCGGCGGCACGGCCACCGGTCCGGCGAAGGGCACCTACGAGGACGGCTTCGAGGACTACAAGGTGCTCAAGCGGACCTGCCCGGCGACCGGCACGGTGGGCGGCACCGCGTATGCCAAGTGCGGGGACGACTGGTGGAGTTACGACACCCCGGCGACCATCGCGACCAAGATGAAGTACAAGGACCGGCAGGGGCTGGGCGGGACCTTCTTCTGGGAGCTGAGCGGGGACACCGCGAACGGTGAGCTGATCAAGTCCATCAAGTAGCGGGGCCCACGGGGGCTTGGGGCGGAGGACCACGAGCCTCCGCCCCTTGCCGCGTCAGTCCTCCCGGCGCGCGGGCTCCGGGGCCGGGTAGGAGGGGTCCGTCTCCTCGATGGCGCGCATGGTGCCGCCCAGCGTCTTCACCAGCAGCTCACGCATGGTGTCGCGGTCCAGTTCGGGGTGGTCTATCCAGTCGAGGGTGGCACCCTCGACGCTGCACACCCAGGCGAGCAGGCCCATGCGGGCCAGCGGGGCGATGTCGGTGCGGCCGTACGCCCCTTCGGCGAGGGTCGCCACGATCGCCGCGCGCACACCGTCCCGGATGGCGTGCACCTCGGCGTCGAAGCCGACGCCCCCGCTGACGATGGTGCGGTAGGCGGCCTGGTTGTGCTCGGCGTAGCGGAGATAGCTGTCGATGGTGCGGTGGACCCGGTCCACCGGCTGCATCTCGAGCCCGCTCGCGGCGAAGGTGACCAGATCGGCGACGGAGTCCTGGATGATCGCCCGGTAGTACCCGCGCTTGGACTGGAAGTAGTAGTAGATGAGCCCCTTGGCGACATGGGCCTGGCGGGCGATGTCGTCCATGGAGAGCGCGTCGTACGACGTGTCGGCGAACAGCTTCCGCCCGATGGTGATGAGTTCGGCACGTCGCGCCACCGAGCGCTCGGTGCCGCGGGCCCGGGGACGGACCGCGTCACGCTGTTGACTAATATTCAATTTAGACCCTGGATTTCCGACGGGCGGCGGGACATCGGCAGTATGGCAGACAGACACCGGCTGCTCGTTCGAGTCTGATCGACTTTGATGAAACCGCTCGACAGCGGGGTCGGCATATGTCCGGTCAAAGCGCCCGGTGTGCGTCAGGTCACAGCAGGCCGAGCTGGGTGACGAGCATCGCGACGACCACCACGAGGGTCCAGCCCATGATGTGCTCGACGAGCTTCGGGCCGTCTCCCTTGGGGCCGCCGGTGCGGACGCGGGTGGCGGTGGCTGAGTGCGCGGTCATATGCCCACCTTGCCACCGGGGACGGCTTTTGCGGCAGAGACGTTGCTCACAGGGCAAAGGCCCCGGTTTCCCGGGGCCTTTGCATGCGTCCGTGCCCGGCGGCTCAGCGCACGCCCACCGCCGCGAGCGCGGCGCGCTGGCGCGGGTTCAAAGACACCGGGAAGTAGAGGTAACAGACGCCGCCCGTGCCGGAGACCACCTTGCCACTGGCGTTGTACCGCTTGGTCCGCAGCCAGATGTTCTCCATATCACTGCGCATTCGGCGCGGTCCTGCGGCAATCCGCTGCTGGACTCTCAAAGTGCGCCTGGCCTGCGGAACTTAGCCGCGCACTGGAGTGCATAGGAGAACACGAGGGAGCGGAGCCGTTCATCGTGGATCTCCCCGATCACTCCCCGGCCTAGCAATTCTCCCCGTACACTCCCCAGAATCCAGCCGCCCAGAAGGCCTCCCACCAGCGACTACCCCGCCTCTGGCTGGCCGTCATCAGTGCGGCGCGCAGCCGCTGCTGCTCGGGCTAGCTCTATGGCGACCACGCACTCCGCGCAGGCCCTGATGTCCTGGATGCCGCCAGCTGCTGGCCTGACGGTTTCGACGTGAGCCGTGGGGACTTCGCCCTTGTTCGGGTGTCGGAAGCAGATGCCGGGTTCCCACTCGTACAAGTCGAGGATCTGCTGGCGGTCCATCGTTTCTCCCATGGGTGGCCGGCGGGTGGTGAGCGTGCTTCTGGTGCCCGCCGTATGTAACGGAACGCGCTGCTCTGGGGTTGTTCACCCGTTCGGGTGAACAAACTTTCGAATACCGGACACTACCTATAGCCCTGCGGCATATGCCAGATCACCGCAGGGCTGCCATTGGGGGGTGGCAGTCGGCGCCGCGCGGGGCGCCCGCTTGTTCTACGGCCGGGGGCGGGTGGTCCGTCGCCCCCGACTCATGATCATAAAAAGCCCGGTGTCACCGGGCTGACACATGATCACCGAGGCCAGACGGTTTGTCGAGTGCCCCGTGACCTACCCGCCGACGATGACTGGCTGCTACACGAACGACGCCGCATAGGCAGGTGTATCCAGGGCGCGCGAGTGGACCACAACCTCACCCAGGAACAGGTGTTCCTCGCGGTCCCGCTGACGCGGAGCTTCTACCAGGAGATCGAGGCCGGCCAGGCTAACCCGTCGCTGGAGACGTTGCTGCGGATCGCGCGAGTCATCGGTGTGACCATCTCTGACCTCCTCCACGGCTAGTCGCCACGCCCAGGTCGGGTGACGTACCGGATTCGAGCCAACACCACGAGTACCCCACACCGGAACTGTTCTTCAGGTATTCGTCTGCGTGAATTCTGTGCGCCCCGTGTGAAAATGTAACCGCTTGCACAGGCTCTGGCCTGCGCTTAGGTACGCCTGGCCTTCACCGGCCGGCTTCGGCTATCTGCTGACAGGCGGCCCCGCTGACTGTCCGGTAGGTGCGCCACAGCTCTTCAGCGGTCGCGCACTTCTGGTCGGGGTCGCGGCAGTCGTCGCACTGCAGGGAGTGGCGAGCGTAGGCGCTGTAGGCCCGCTGCAAGGGGCTGAGCTGGCCGACGCCTGTCGCTAACGGCGCGCGGCCTGTCCCGTCGGGGGGCTGCTCTCTACCATCGTCCACGTCGACGCTCCGCCTTGTGCTCGTCGGCCATGCCCCCGGGCCGTGACAGCGGTCGCGGGGGTCCTGCAATTTCACGATACCCACTGTGACAGGTCCGATAGGTGCGATAGGCGCGACAGGTTCGCTCGTCTCGCCCATCGGGTGTAGCGGTCATAGCGTCGGGATCATGAAGTGGGAGCCGGATGTGCCCAGGTGGCGGCAGGTGTACGACGTGATGCGGGAGCGGATCGTGGATGGCACCTATCCGGCTGGTGAGCGGTTGCCGTCGGTGGTTGACGTGTGCGGCGAGTTCGGGATCTCGCAGATGACGGCGCGGCGAGTGCTGAAGGAGCTGCGGCAGGACAAGCTCGCGTATATGGAGCCGGGCATCGGCACGTTCGTGGCGCCGTTGCCTGAGCCTCCGAAGCCATAGCCCGCTGTCAGACCGGGCTTCTAGACTGATCGCCATGCCCCCCACTCCCCCGGCCGAGGGTCGCGCGCGGTCAGCTGCCGAGCTGAACGAGCGGATCCGCGCGCTGTGGTCGCATCCGCAGGTGCCACTCACGACGGAGCAGCGGGCCGAGTACGAGGAGCTGTGCGCCGAGCTGCGGCAGGTCGAACGCGGAGACGTGACGACGGCCGCGTGAAGGCCGTGTGACCGCCAGGCTTAGGATCTGCACTCGTGGCTGACATAGATTTCCCCGCTGACCTGCTCGCCCTCGCCCGCGCCTCCTGGGAGGAGCAGCAGCGCAGCGCACTCACCGTCGCCACCGCAGCCGCCGTACACGCCGCCGTCGGCGCCTACGCCGAGGAGGCCGGGCTACTGCGCATCGATGTCGAGCTCGGGCTCAAGCAGGCCGTGCGGCACGCGAACGACGGCTGACCTGCGGCGGGGGAAGGCTCCTCAGACAAGACGCACTTTCCGTGCGACGGTCGGAGCATGAGTGACCAGACCGAGATGCACATGTCCGAGTACCGCCGCCTCAAGCCGCGACCCTGCCAGAAATGCGGCGGCACCGAGAAGCCTCACCCCGCGAACCCCGTGGGCGGACCCGACCCGAAGGTAGTCGTCGCGTACTACTGCACGAACCGCCACTGCGAGAACAGCTCCGGCTGGTAACAGCAGCACGCCCCGCCCGGTCGCTGTACCGGGCGGGGCGCCAAGCTCACGCAGCCAGCATGGGCTTGTGTTGTACGACCATGCTACGAGGGGCCACTGACACCGCCGGGGCGCCGCGTGGACAGCATGTAGGTGCCCATCCCGAAGCCCTGCTCTGCAGCCCGACGGATGTTCCGGCGCAGTGGGGCGAAGGACTCCCCCAGCTGCCGCAAGCCCTTGGGCATCTCGGTCGCAGGTGGATCCGGGTAGTGGCGGCCGATCTGGTTCAAGGCGCGGTCGACGTTCGGGTACTGGCGGTGGGCCATCAATCCTCCAGGAAGGACGTGTCGAGCAGCTCGATCTCATCCTGGAAGGCGACGATCGTGGCTGCCTGCTCCAGTTGCTCGGGCGTCGGACGCAACGGCAGGAATACTTCGCTCTTCCACGGGTGCGTGTTCCGGTAGTAGGCCACACCTGGGTTCAGGATGCCGCCGGGCTCGAAGTCCATGCCGCCAGGATGGCAGAGGGTCACGTCCCCTCGGGCCACGTCGTCAACGTCTCGCCGGTCTCCTCGTCGACGAGGGTGACGCGGGCGCCGGGCATGGCGCCGTACTCGCCGATCCAGCTCGTGAACTTCCGCCGCGCGACCGCCTCGCTCCCCCACCAGCCCTGCACGGCTGGACGACCGGCTGCAGTGAGGGTCAGGTGGTAGCGGCCCGGCTGGTTGCTGTTCACGCCCACCATCATAGAATCGAACGCGTGAACGAGCTGCCGCCAGACCCTGCACGCCTACGCGCGATCCTCGCGCACCTAGACCAGCAGCTCGCCGACAACCAAACCATCGCGATCTACCTCCGACTCCAGCGCGACGCCGTCCAAGCCGCGCTCACCCAGGCCGAAGCCCCCCCGCCACGAAAGCCGCGGCTTCCCAAGGGCGGCGCCAACCTCGGCCCCGTCACGCAGATCTCGCCCCGCCCCCAGTTCGTCGTCCAGCAGAAGCGCACACCCCGCGGACCCGAACCCGCCATCATCCACCTCGGCGACTGCTCGATGATCGAAGGCCCACCGCACCGGATCACCGAACACGACGCGCGAGTCTCCCTCACCGACCCGAACATCGAAGCCTGCGCGTTCTGCCGGCCCGACTCGGAGCTCGGCATCCTCGACGGATAGCAGAGCGCCCGCCAGGACGGGGGAGACCTGACGGACGCATGTTCAGTGTGGCACGACCGGTGACAGGGCGGACGCCTTCCGTCTACCGTGTTCGGGCGGCCTGCTTCGTTCGCAGCGACCCTTCGGGGCGTGGGGGTAACCCCGCAAGCAGGCCGCACCTTCATGGGGAGGCATCGTGGACGACACCACTTGGGGGTAGACCCCGGACAGCACAACGCCCCCGCAGCTTCGGCTGCGGGGGCGTTCGCATGCTCAGGCTTCGCCGCCCTGGAGCCTCTCCCCGAGTTTGGCGGCGAGGGCGTAGGCGGGGTGGTTGTCGAGTTGGCGCCGTCGCCGGTTGTACCGCTGGGTGGTGCGCGGGTCGGAGTGGGAGACGGCGTCTTGGACGTCTTGGAGGGGGACGCCGTTGGCGAGGTTGTCGGTGATGAACTGGTGCCGCAGGGTGTGGGGCTTGATGGTGGCGGCTTGGGGGATTCCGGCGCGGCGGGCGAGGACGCGGAGGTGCTTCCAGACTTCTGGCTGGGTCCAGCGGCGCCCGGTCTCGGTGGTGAAGAGTGGGCCGTCGGCGCGGTCGCCGAGGTGGGCGAGGAGTGCGTCGAGGGCGAGCGGCGGCACGGGCGCGGGCCGCTTCTTGCCGCCCTTCTGTGTGAGGGGCAGGGTGCGGTGGCCTCGGTCGTAGCCGAGCTGGTCGGCGTTGAGGGAGAGGAGTTCGTCGACGCGGGCGCCGGTGAGGTAAAGCAGCATGACGAGGGCGTATGAGCGGGGCGCCCAGCCGCGCGCGGTCTCGATGAGCCGCATCGTCTCGGCCTCGGTCATTCCCTCGGTGGGGCTGTAGTCGGGGTCGACGTAGGGCCGGTTGACGGCGGTGAACGGGTCGCTGTCGACGGCTTGGAGTCGGGCGGCGTAGGTGTAGAAGCTTCCGGCGGCGGCGAGGGCTTGGGCCTGGGTGGTCTCGGCGGGCGGCCGTCCGTTGCGGGTGGGAGTCTTGGCGAGGTGCTTGGCGTAGGCGTCGGCGAGCGGCAGCTTCGCCTGGAGCGGGTGGATGCCGGTGGAGCGGGCGTACTCCTCCCACGCCTTGAACGTCCGCACGTAGGCGCGCCGTGTGTGGCGGCTCTTCTGGCGGGCGATCCATCCTCCGGCGATGGTGGGTAGCGGGTCGCGGTCGCCGTAGATGGCGGTGAGGTGGTCGGCGAGCGCGCGGGCTTCGTCGGGCCAGTCGTCGCGGGGGTCGTGCCGGTCGGTCGACAGTTCCGCCGACGGGCGCGGAACGAGATCAGCGGACATACGGCCTCGGCACCTTGTTACTGTCCACCTTGAAGCTCTTCGTGCGCCCCTTGCCATCCTCGCGCCGGGTGCGAAGCTCTTCGCCGCGCTCTTCCAGTTCCATGACCTCCCAAAGCATTACGAGTGCGTGACTCACTGCGAAGTCTTCGGTCATAGCTCCGTAGGTGTGCTCCCTGATGTTGGCGAGCGCTACCTCAGCAGCGGGAGTGAGCGTGATGATCCTCTTGCGGTCCGCCGACACAAGCCCTCCTCTGTATTGGATAACTGTCATTATCAACCATAGAGTTGGGTGATCGCCAGCACTTCCGAGCACGACAACGGGCCCCACTCCTCGGAAGGAGCGGGGCCCGGATATGGCATGTTATCGAGAGCCGGACCTTCCAACCGGGCGCGCTTCAGGGAACGTTATGCGCTAGACCTGTAGACAGGTCTACAGGTCACCTGTAGGGTTGTCTACAGGTGGAGCGAAGGACGCTCCAGGAGGGGACCAACATGCAGCGCTACGAACTCGAAGCCTGGCTCGGCGACGACCACGGCCTTGACGACCTCGGCCTCGCCAATCTCCTTACCGTGGCCAACGAGATCGAAGACCGCTACCCCGACCCCGACGACCACGCCGAGCGGGACGCTGCTCTCACCGCCGCCTACCGCCTCATTACCGAACCTGCCCAGGTCGTCGTCTCCAACTACAGCGAGCAGCGAGCCAGCGCCCTCGCCGCCGCCAGTGCCGCGACCGCCGCACTCCAGCAGGCCGCCAGGAACCCCGTCGTGTTCGACAGGCTCAGCGAGGCCGGGTTCGCGCGTGCCGCAGGCGTTGACCGTATGACCGTCCGGAAGTGGCGCGACAAGCGCTGAAGCCTGCACAGCGAGCGCCCCCACTCCCCCGCCGCAGCGGAAGGAGTGGGGGCGCCTGTCACGCGGGCTCATCGTCGGGTGGCGGCAGGTCCGGTTCGAGGAACGGGTTCGTCGCCGGCGCGGGTATGGGTGGTGGTTCTTCCCGGCCGAGGGCGACGAGGCTGCCCATGTCGGCGGCGGTGTCGTCACGGCGCGGCGGGCGTTCGATGGCCTCGGGCATGAGCTGCTCCTACAGGTAGCGGACGGCGGCCACATTGATCAGTAGGTGAATCGTGTTGTCCGCGATGATCATTAGCCAGACGGTCATCCACGGCGGGCGATCCTTGTGGTAGCCAGTGCCAGAGCATTCGGACCAGGGGTGCCAGTGACTTTTGGGTGCGGCGAAGTTCTTCACCCACACGACGTGCCGCGCCAGCCGGTAGTGGTCGATGACGGCGTGCGTCACGACGATGACCGCCAGGGCAGCAGGCGACTGGGTGACGAAGAGGAACGGCAGTCCGTAGGTGACCGCGTGTGCCCAGGCCGGGAACCAGCGCTTCGTCTTCTCGTTCGCCATCCAGTCGGATTGCAGGATGTAGTCACCGACGAGGTGAGCCAGAAGCACGCCAACCATTTCGCACTCCAGTTCTCACACGTCGAAGCCGTTGAGGATCCGGGCCGCGCGCTCCGGGATGGGCCGTGCGGGCGGGGGTTCTTCGCCTCGGATCCGGAAGGCGCCGACGAGGTCACGGAGCCGCGTCCGGAGCCAGTTGATTGCCTCGTCCTGGTCGGAGATCCGCTGACCGAGCCGTTCGGCCTCCTGCTCGCGCTGAACGACCCGCTTCTCCAGGCGTTCGATCGCCTTGCCCTGCTGTTCCGTCACCACAGTGAAGTCATCGCGGCGCTCCTGCCGTTTCGTGCGGCGTGCGCTGCGTGCGGTGGCGACCCCGCCGACGACGGTCAGTGCCGTCATGCCTGCCTGGATCCAGGTGTCCACGCCCATCAGTAGCTCTCAACTCTCTTCGGCCGGGGCGCCTCACGCCATCCGGCAACAACCAGCACCGGAACGGCAATTGCGCCCCACACGATGGCGGCGACCCACCCCCGCGGGAACTCACCCGAGATCCACGCCACCGTGTAGGAGCCCATCCAGGGCAGCACCATCAGCGGCAACGCCAAAAAGCCCGGCCAGTCCAAACCCTGCGGCATCCATGCCGAAGCGATCGCGACGAGCCCGGTGGCCACCCACAGCCAGCCCCACACCGGTAGCGGCCACACCTCCAGCAGGGGCTTGAGTCCGCGCTGGTCCGGCTGGGGTGAGGTGATCTGGGCGAACCCGACCAGCACCCACACCAGGCCGTAGCAGAGAAGGATGGCGCCGCGGCGGCCGAGTGCCCGGCCCATGCGCCGGGCTACACGGCGCGGCACCTACACCGCCCGGGGTGCGCCGCCGCCGAGCGCGGACTGCGCCCTGTCGGAGACACCGGTGGGCTTCCACAGGCCGAAGTGGCTGAGGACGCCGATGGCGAAGGCGACGAGGGAAAGGACGACGGCAGTGCCGAAGTCGTAGTCCGGGCCCGGGTTGGCGAGCTCGACGAGGAAGCCGTTGAGGGTGGAGAGCGCCAGCAGGAGGACGGCCTTTACGCCGCCGTGGGTGATGTGCTTGGTGACGAGTCCGACGAGGACCGGCAGCACAACGGAGATGGCAAGGCCGAGCCAGTAGGCCTTGTCGAGGGATGCGTTCATGAGGGTTCTCGTTTCTGCTGGTTGGGCTAGTCGGCGAGGCGTTCGGCGATCTTTACGGCGACTCGTTCTGCGATCTCCTCGGCGAGCGCCGGGCTGGCGGCTACAGCGGAGGCGAGTGCAGCGATCTGCGCGTCGGTCATGTCGACCGTGCCCGCCTTGGCCTGGATGTCCTTGACGCGGGCGAGGGTCTCGCGGCCGGTGACGATCGGCGTCTGGACGGCGTACTTGAACGACCAGGTCTTGTTGGTGTCCCAGTCGTCGTTGTTGTACGGCGGGGCGACGGCCGCGATGACGTCGGCCCCGAAGATCTCGTCACGGACCACGGCTGCGATCTTCTTGATGTCGGCGTCGGTCAGAGCCACGTCGTCCTCCTCGGGCGGGGTGGTGCCGCCCTCGGCGGCGATCAGGATGGCAGCCATCGGGAAGGCGCCCGGGTCGCCGTGGTCGTTCTCAGGGACGTGCTGATGCCCGCAGTGGCCTTCGAAGGCGGTCCACTGGCTGCCGGTCATGCGGACGCCGTTGGCGCCGTAGCTGGACGGGTACGCCTTGAAGGTGAGGCCGGACGACAGGGGCACGCCGTGGTTGTCGTGCGCCCACTTCGCGAACGCCGCCAGGTCCCGCACAGCCCAGTCCGGAAGCTCCGGCATGAAGAGATGCGGGTAGCCAGCCGCCCGCCACTTCTCGTGAGTGCCGGGATCGCACGTGCCGACGATCTCCACCTGGCACACATTCAACGTGTTCGTCTGGACACCGCCGCTCAGGTTGCGCAGGGCGCGGCTGGACACGTCGAAGTCGAAGTGCTGGTACCAGATCAGGCGGCGTGCCGCGAAGTCGGGGACGGCGGTGAGGTTCGGTGCCATGCTGCCGCCGCTGTACGAGGGCAACGAGCGCCCCTCCGTGCTGTGCCAGACGATGACGTTGACCTCCATCGCCGAGCCCGGGAACGCCGACCCGTACCAGTAGGCGGTAGAGGCGCCGGGGTAGCGCTGCGGGCCTGTCTTGGCCATGCGGTCTCCAGGAATGACGAAGGCCCCGGCCGGTCGGCACGGGGCGGCGGCGAGACGGGGCGTCAGTAGTCCCAGGTTGTGGCGCTGAACTGGGCGTGGATGACGTCGACCGGCGCGGTGTGCGTGTGACGGACCTCGATCGCGACCGGCTGGCCCGCCCGTCCACGGAAGAGCCAGGTGCCGTTGCGTAGATCCTGGCCGACGGTGTCGTCCCCGTCCGACTCCCCGGTGTTGTCCGGGTTGGAGTACGGGTCACGGACGAACCGGACGTTGAACTGGCGCTCGGCTTCGTCCCCGTCCGGCACGGTGATCGAGTCGAACTTCACCAGGTACGTCCAGATGAAGTCCCCGTCGCGGTCCGGCCGGATGCACGCTGACTCGCGGCCCATGGAGTCGTCGAACCACATGCCGTCGTCGTTGCGCAGCGCGGTGTCGAACCGGATCACGGTCCAGGCGTTGGGCGACACCGGCTGGCGGACGTTGGTATACAGCTTGCACTGGGTGGCCATCGCGTCCTCCGCTCCGGGATGGGGCCCCTTGTGAGTGGTGCAGGTCAGGAGACTTCGGGCTGCGGGTCGAGGAGCGTGGCGGTAAGGATTTCCATGCGCTGCCTGCAGATGCCGCACTGCACGTAGCAGTTGATGCCCGCATTCGAGTAGAACTCGGGCACCGTGAAGGTCTGGCCGTAGTTGCTGCACGCCTCGTTGTTGTCGCGTGCTGTCACCTCGTAGTACAGCGCGGGCTGGAACGTCACATCGCTCACAGGCCGAGCACCATCCAGTTGATGTTGGTTGCGGTGGTGTTGGTGCGGGTGACCCACACGGTGAGCCCGGTCGAGGAGACGGCTGTGGTGCCGACGCCGGTGACCTGGCTGCCGGGGACGGTGGTCTGGGCTGTGGCGAACCCGTAGAAGGCGCTGCCCTGGACGGTCAGCCCGGTGACTGCCAGCGAGGTTGGGGTGTTCGCCGCGGACGGGTTGATCGTGACCTGGCCGTAGGCGATGTTCGCGGCGGTCAGGACCCCGGACAGGTCCATGTTGCAGGGGCCTACTTCTCCGACGCCGTCAACGTCACGAAAGGCGCTGACCAGTACATTCGGTGGGCTCCCGCCCGCAGTCGAGCCGAGGTCCACCACCGACCGCCAGTCCGACGCCAGTATCGACCCGGGGGTGAGCGTCAGATCGCTGCCGCTCTCCGGGAGGGTGCCGTAGGTGACGGTGGCCGGTACCTCGTTCACGCCGTCCTCGATCGGCCGGAACCGGAGTTCGCCGGCCGCCAGTTCCGCCGATACGGGGATCCCGTCGCCCTGCAAGCCGCGGGTCCACAAGCCGCCCCCGCCGTCGTCGGTCGGACCGAGTTCGGCCAGGAGGGTTTCACCGTCTGCGCTGTAGATCCTCAACCGGCCAACGGTGGCCGTGCCCATGCGGCGTGCGGCCCGCAGTTCCTTCATCTGCCGTTCGAGGTCGGCAACCTTCCGCGCCAGCGTGGTTGCGTCCGCCGGGAGTTGGTCGAGCGGTCCGGGCATCAGCTGTCCTCCACGAGGATCGGGCGGACCCGGTCAGAGCCGGGTTCGAGTTCCCAGGCCCAGCAGCGGGCGACGACGCCTGCACCGTTCGGGTGTCGTGGGGACGTTTCGATGTTGAGGCTGACGCTGTCGCCGAGGCCCCAGTCCGCGCCCAGCCGGGGCGCCTTGGAGGCGACGGCCTCGATGCTCCACACCTGGGCGCCCTCCTGCATCAGCGCGAGCGATTTGGTGGCGTGCGCTTCGAGCTGGTCGGGGTCGGTCAGGCCTGTGGTGGGTGAGTACCGGTATTCCCATCGCGGCCAGCCGTTGGCGAGGAGTGCGGTCGCCTCGTGTGCGGACGAGGTGAGCCGTGAGCTGCCCTCGCCCTCGCCGCGGGCGATGACGGCTGTGGCGCCCTTTCCGGCTTCGAAGGACTCGGAGAGTGCGTAGGAGGACACGCAGCCGGGGTGGTCGAAGACCGCCTCGGGGGTGGTGGTCTGAGTGCCGATGGCCGCCCGCACCCGGAAGGGGAAGGTGAAGCCGTCGTGGCCCGCGCCCCAGGCGACGTCGATGGTCCACTCGGGGCCGCCCTCCAGGGCCATGATCTCCTGGATGCAGGACAGGATTGTCTTGTCGTCGCCGTCCTGGGTGAGGTAGTCCATGGTGGTTCCGGTGTCGATGGCGTCGACCGTGATGGGCGGGCCGCCGGTAAGGGCCGGGGTGACGAGGGCGGTTATGACATCGGCCTGATCGATGCCAATGAGCGTCTGGGTGCTGGGGAAGCGGGAGTCGAAGTAGCGCTCCAACGTCACGGCGCCGAGCTGCACGGTTCTGGCGCTGCCGCCTTCGCGCAGGACGACCGCTCCCGCCCAGATCGGGGTGTCGGTGGCCACATCGACTGCGACGAGGAGGCTACGGCCCGGGTCTGTGGCCGGGCCCCAATCGCGTGGGGCCCCGGCCACGTTGAGTTCGAACTGCAGGGACGTCGAATCGCCCAGCTTGCGGGAGAGGGCGCCCGTGGGCTTGAGCGAGGGGAGATCCTCGACGATGCCACCGGTTCGCAGATCACAGCCGTACCAGGCCAGCGTGATAGCGCTCATCCGGCCAGTGGCCTCACGATGAGCTGCCCGTCGGAGACACGCGTGACGGAGCCGACGGTGCCGGACGAGGACACGTTGTACTGGGGCGTGACCGTCAGGGATGTGCCGGGCGTGAGGCCGGAGCGGATCACGGTACGGGATGCGTAGGTTCGGGCGCCGATCGTCGCCACACCGTTCTTCTCGCTGCCGCCCTCGGTGAGCGCACCGGAGGCCCGCCACGTGCACCAGGCTGTCGATGTGGACGTGTTGGTGTTGGCGACGGCCGCACCGACCGTGATCTCCACCATGCCGGACTGCGGGACCGTGACGGTGACGGGCGGCCACTGACCGGACGTGAAGTCCGTGAAAGCACCCGTGACGAAACTGCCGGGCATCGACACCTGGTCGGAGACCGATGGCAGCAGTGCGGACACGGTCCGCCAGGCGCTGCCGTTCCACCGCTTCAGCCCTGATCCGTCGTCGTAGTACTGGCCCGTGTACGGGCTCGGCGGTGCGGTGGAGGTGGGCAGGATCCCGCCCGGCGCCGTCGTGTACGGCCGCACCGAGGTAGACACCGACGGGCTGCCCGCCCCCGAGTGCGGCACGGTGATCGTGGCGAGCGGCATGTAGATCTGCGTGCCAGCCGGCGTGGGCGCGACCGGCGTCGATGAAGGCGTGCCCGCCAGGTAGACGATGTCGCCCTTGTTCAGGCCGGAAGCGTCAACGCTGTTATCCCATACACGCAGATACACGAGATCGATGCGGTCGAGCGTGGCGTGCGCCGCGGTCAACGTGCCGGGCGACACAGACGACGGGAACGCTGCCCGGTACACGCCCTGCCCGGCGTAGGCGACGGCTGCGACACCCGCCGAGCAGTTGATAGTTGATCCGGCGAGAGTGACCGTCAGCCCTGGATCCCCGGGGCGGACGCCGGAGCGGGAGCCGAGGGCCGTGCCGTCGGCCATGACGTCTACGGCGCCGACGAGGCGGGTTTCCAGGCCGGACAGGGTGAGGCCGTCGATAGCCCACGGGTCTACTGGCATGACTGCCTCCTCACATCCAGGCCGATCGCCACGTGGCAGTCAGCGCCGCTGTTCCGTTGTAGGTGCCGGACTGGAACTGGTAGCTGACGGTCGTCGGCCCGGCGCCCGCCGTTGCGGCCGGAATGGTGGGCCAGCCTGCCGACACGGTCATGAACCGGCGTCGGCTTACGGCGCCGTTGAGCATCACGGTGTGCGCGTCGGTATCGATGGTGAGGACGTCACCGCTGGCCAGATCCTGGCTGTAGATGAGCTGGCGCACCGTGCCGTCCGGGTAGAGGCAGGAAACGACCGGGGCGACGACGGGGCCCGCGATGGTGAGTACGGGCCGGGTGTCCATCGAGCCGAGGTTGGTGGCGCTGATCTGCCCCGAGACGGTGGTCGCACTGAACGTGATCGGGAATGTGACAGGGAAGGACAGGCCGCCGGTGGTGGAGGGCAGGCCGGTTGTGCCGGACTGCAGGGTGGTGCTGTAGCGGCGCGGATCGGCCGCGGTGACCAGGACCGACCAGGTCGCGGTGCGGTCGGTGACGTACTGGGTGAGCAGCTTGCCCGACCGCCTGACGGTCGCCTGCTTCGACGTGCTCTCCCATACGGTCAGCGTCGTGTCGGTCAGGGCGGCCGCCGCATACAGCTGCTCCATGGCGGCTTGCAGCGACGACCGGTCGGGAGCCTCCACCGTCCCCGACAGGGTGATCGGCCGTGACCCGAGGTAGACGGGGCTGGCCCACGTGCCGTGGTCGGCCTCTCGCTCCTGGTACTCGGCTCGCACCTCGGCGGAGTCCCATCCCTCCAGCCCTTGAAGGAACCAGGCCACCCCCGAGGAGTCCACGGCGCCCAGCCGCAGGGTTCCGAGGGTGACCTGCAGGCCGTCGATATCCGTGCCCGGAATGTAGGCCACCCGCGCCTCCTCTCATCCCACGAAGCTGATGACGCGGGCGATGTCGTGCGCCTGCTCGGCCGCGCTCTGCTTGGCCCCGTACAGGTTCACCTCGATGTGCCGGGTGACCTCGCGTGCGAGGGCCGCTGTCGAGCCGGAAGAGCTTGCGTACCGGCCAGCCGGGGTGAGCCGGTAGCCCATGGCTGCCGCTGTCTTGGCGAGCAGCGCACGGGATCGAGTGCTGGCATTCCACGGGATCCACGATTCGGGCACGCCGGCTTCGCCGCCCAGCACCATGGTGGGCCGGGTGAGGATGCCGCCGACCGCCATCGCCTTGCCGCCCTGCTGCACCCACTGGCGGACGAAGACGTCCTTGTTCGCTGCGGGCAACCCGCCGATCTGCTTGGTCATCTTCGGCACGAGCGCCTTGATCGTGGCCACGTCCAGTCCGGCCGCGATCAGTTCCGCGAAGCCGCGGTTCGGGCCACCCCGCAGGGTCGACAGCAGGACGAGCGAGTTTGCCAAGTCCTCGCCGGTGAGTGTGGACTGGGCTGTGGTGACGGTCTTGTTGGCTGCCGCGGCGGCCTTGGTGTTTCCTGCCGCTTCGTGGGCGAGCGCCATGGCGGAGGCGTCGCCTTGGGCGGCGAGGGCCTGGGCAAGGTTGCCGAATCCCTGCGCGGCCAGCTTCTGCAGGTCGGCGGCGAACTGCTGGTTCTCCTTGGTGGACGCGCCGAGCTGCTTGTTGAAGTCCGCCAGGGTCGCCTTGGCCAGGTCGCCGGTCTTCTGCAACTTGGCGACGATCGACTTGAACTGCTTGTCCGACGCTCCGGCAAGGGCGTTGACGAGGGCGTAGCCTTCCTCGCCCATCCCTTCGAGCATGGCCTTGAGTTCTTTGCCGCCCCGCTGTCCGATCTTCGTCAGGTTCTTGCGCCACTTCTCGGTCTCGGCCACCGACTCGTTGAGCTGTGTCTCGTAGCCCTTCAGGCTGAAAGCCCTGGGCACCCTGCCACCCTTGGCGAATCCGAGTTCCTTGTTCGCGGCGGCGACGTCCCTGCGCTCCTTGGAGACGGTGGAGTCGGCCTTCCGCTTCTCCGAACGCGCCTTGTCCCGACGCTCCTCCGCATCCTCCAGCTGCTTCCTGGTGTGCTTGCCCTTGCGGACCTTGGCCAGGTCCTTCTCGGCGTCCTTGAGCTTGTCGGCCGCCTTCTTCTGCTCCTTCAGCGCCTTGTTCAGGTCCGCCCAGGCCTTCTTAAGGTCCTCGATCTCCTGGTCGTAGCGCTGCTTGGCATCCGACGGACCGCCGAGCACAGGCTTGCCGGTCGGCGTGTAGGTGAACCCGGGGATACCGCCGTCCGCGAACCACTGCACGGCGCCGCCGAGGCGCCGCACGGTCTCCGCGGCGATCTGCCGGGAACGGGGACGCTTGGTGGGGGCGAGTGGAATGTACGCCTCGCCGCCGGTTTCCGGCTCTGCCCACACCCGCCACGCGCCGGGGCGGGCGATCTGAGCGATGTGGTTCTCCATGCCGCCCTGGGCGTAGCGGCGGACGAAGATGTTGCCGTTTGCGCTGCTGAGCTCGGCCGCGTTCTTCGCGGCCTGATTGGAGCCGCCGGAACGCTTCACGGATTCATAGATGGTCTGCCTGGTGGTCGTGATCGTGACGCTCTTGTTCCGCAGCGCCTCGATGGCCCTGCGTAGCGCGTCGACCGCGGACTTCTGCGTGCCGGTCGGCACGGTGATGACGACGTTCTTGCCCTTGGTGTCCTTGATCTTGAATCCGAGGGCTTCGAGCTGCTTGCGAGCTTCCGCTGTGGGCGCCCGCATCGTGATCGTCTTACCGTTGGTGTCGGCGATCTTCTTCCTGACCGCCTCAAGGTCAGTGATCGCACCTTTCGTCTTCGCGTCCACCCGGGTCACCTTCGAGCCCGGCAGCCTCAGGTACGCCTCGGTGAGCTTGTTGATCGCATCCGTCGAGAAGCCCGCGGCCTTCATCTGCTTGCGCAGCAGGGCGATGTCGCGCTCCAGGACCGCCTGGCCGGCCTCCTGGCTGCCCTTCTGCTCAGAGATGGCCTCCGCGTGCTCCATCGCAGCCTTCGCGGCGTCCAGGAACGCGGACTTGACCTTGCGGCCCTTATCGGAGGTGACGTCAAGGCTGCGGCCGTTGTCCTTGACCGCCTCAGTCAGGTCGGCCAGGGACTGACGGAAGCTGATCTCCCGCTCGGCAGCACTGATCGAGACGCCGTTCAGCGTGTTCAGGGCGTCCGACAGCTTCTCCGCCTCGGTGCGCTGATCCTGCAGCTCGTCAGCGGTCAGACCCGCTTCCTGGCCGAGCTTGGCCTGCGCCTCTGCGGACAGTTGCGTCTGGGTGTCCGCGGCCGTCAGTGCCTCGGCATAGCCCGGCAGCAGCGTGCGCAGCTTCTCCGTGGACGTGCCCTGCTTCTCGGCTTCCCGCGCCATCTCCTGGAACGCGGCCGCGGCCACGTCCGGGGCGCCGCCTTCAACGAGATTGGCCAGTGCCTCATCGAAGCTCTTGATCTTCTTCGTGGCTTCGTCCAGCCCCGGGCCGCCCGCGTCCGTTGCCGGGTCGAACGTTCCAAAGAAGTCCTCCACCCGGTCCAGCGCGCCCGGGTGGGCAATGCGAGCCACCGCCTCGCCGAAGCCGTCCAGGTCTTTGCCGAACGTCTTGACGAGCTCGCCGGACGCCTTGCCGGTGCGCGACAGGTTCAGCAGCGCGTTCGCCATCTTCGTGACGCTCGGGGGTGCGTCCTCGAACTTGCTGGTCAGCTCATCGATCGCCCATCCGGCCGCCGCGAGCCCGGCGACGACGACGCTGAGCCGCCCCAATCCCATCATCAGCGTGCGGGTGCGCGCCGCCGTCATCCCCATCGCGACCAGCGCGGTGCGGGTAGCCGCGATACGCGGGAGGAGAAGTAGCATGCCGGCGGCGACCAGCGACGCGGCCCCGGCAACTCCCGTGAAGCCGACCACGGCGTGCTGGAGGCCGGGGGGAAGCTGGTTGTAGGCGTTGACGAGCGCAGTGATCCACTGCGTCATCTGCCGCAGCGGCGCCTGCGCGGCCGAGCCACCCTCGATCAGCGCGACTTCCAAGGCGCCCTTCAGGCGCTCCAGATCACCCGCAAGGTTGTCCGTCTGTACGGCGGCCATGCGAGAGGCGGCGCCTTGGTCGTTCACGGACTTGACGTACTTGCTGATGCCGTCGGCGCCCAGCTCATACATGATCGTCGCGGAGCGGACAGCGTCCGCACCGAAGATGGTCGCCATGGCCGCGTTGCGGGCCTCCGGCGTCAGCTTGGAGAACGACGTCTTCATCCGGGCGGCGAGCTCGTTGAGCCCCACGAACTTGCCGGTGGAGTCGTAGGCGGAGAATCCGATCTGGTCCATCATCTGCGCGGCTTCTTTGGACTGCGGGACCAGCCTCTGCAGCATGACCTTGAGCGACGTACCGGCATCCGAGCCGATCAGGGCGTGGTCGGCGAAGGCCGCCAAGGTGCCGACCGTGTCCTCGATGGACAGGCCCGTCTGGTGGGCGAGCAGACCGCCCATGCGCAGCGACATGCCCAGCCCGTGCACGTCCGCCGCCGACTTGTTGGCGCCCGCGGCCAGCAGGTCGGCCACGTGCGTCACGTCTTTGCCCGCCAGCCCGAACGTGTTCATCGCCTGAGCTGAGACGACCGCCGCCTCCGTCAGATCCACCTGTCCCGACGCGGCCAGCGCCAGTGCACCCTTCAACGCGCCGCCGGTGATGTCCGCGACCTTCACGCCGGCACGGGCCAACTCGGCCTCCGCGTTGGCGGCCTCGGTCGCCGTGTAGCTGGTGGTCTTGCCGGCCTCCAGGGCCGCCGCCCGCAGCTTGGCCATGTCCTGGGCGGACGCGCCGGTCACCGCACGCACGTTGGACAGCGCCTTATCGAACTTCGCGGCGGAGGCTGCGGCGGCGGCGAACCCGGCGACCATCGCGGTACCCACCGCCGCTCCCGCTCCGGCCAGCTGCGACGTGTCGCGCGCGGCCCGGCGCATGCCGCGGGTGTACTGGTTGACGTCTGCGACCAGCCGGACGGTGACGGTGCGAGTGGCCACGGCTCACCCCCGTCTCATGTGCGCCGTTCGATGTGGACGTGCAGGCCGTCCGTGTCGCCGTGGTTGTCCTGGTGGGCCTTTACGGCCTTGGCCGATGTGCCGCAGGCGTGGCATTTCACGAGGTGCGCCTTGTAGGCGAATTCACTGTCGGGGTCAGTGACTTCACCCCAGGGGTGGCCGCATTCGGGGCAGGCGTCCGCCTCAACCTCCAGCAGCGCCATGGCCCAGGCCCGGTCCTCGTCCAGCCACAGCGGTTCCCCGTCGGCGACGACCCGCCCCATAAACACGCTGCGCGGCACACCCCAGGCTCGGGCCGCTTCTAGCTCTCGTCGCCAAGGGCCGCCAGCAGTGCGGAGGCGGCCAACGAGAAAGGGACGATGTCCGAGGCGTTGTGCACGTCCCAGGCCGCGTCAAAGAGTTTCTTGATCTCGCCCTCGTTGATGACCTCGAACAGCTCGACGGCCTGATCTTCCGTCATCACCGGATCCACGCACGAAGCGGCGATCAGGGCGCGCGGGAACGTCTCCGAGTCGAAGGCCTGACTGTCGTCCTTCGCCGGATGCGCGGCCATCAGATCCGAGTAGGACTTGTCGCCGACATATCGCAACTTGAACGGGACCTCGGCCGCGCGGGCCTGCTCGCGCAGCGCCTTCATCTGCTCGGCGAGGGCCCGGCCCGGGTGTACGTCGGTGAGGTCCTGCGGCTCCCAGTCCGACGACACCCGCGACAGTTCGTCCTGCAGCCGGTCCAGCTCGCCCGCGACATCTCCCGCGATGCACACCATGACGGTGCGCTCGCGGGGCTTCGCCTTCGCGAGGATGTCCTCGATACTGCTGGCCATCAGGCGTCTCCTTGCTTCAGCTTCTCGCGGAGGACGTCGCCGATCTCCAGCAGCGCTTGCGCTACCGCAATGGTGGCGGTGGCCTGCACCTTGGCCGCGTTGGCCATGACGATGTCGGTGGGAACGCGGCCGTTCGGCAGTCCGTTGAGTTCGGCTGCGGCCTGATCAAGGGCCTTCTCGGCGAGCTGCCGGTAGCTGGGTACGCCCGCCATCAGGCCACCGTGGCGGCGGTCGCGGGCGGAGCGGTGACCTTCATCGGCGAGATGAACTTCATGACCTCATTGGCCGCCGGGCTGACGTTCTGGGGCTCGCCGCAGGTGATGGGGTACACCTCGCACTTCTGGGAGGCCGCCCAGGCGGTTGCGTAGTCGACACCGCGGCGCACCACCAGGTAACCGGACACCCCGTACTTGAGGGTGGTGTACGGGAGGTCTTCGCCGCCGGTGGTGCCGCGCTTGAACGTCACCTCGGTGTCGTAGCCGACGCGGCCGACGGTCTTGGTGTCGAACGTCGAGGCGAGGCTGGACGTGTCGACATCCGCCGTGGACGGGTCGATCTTCAGGCCGTCCGGGGTGACGCGGGCGGTGAAGTCCGATCCCGCGTTCAGTTCGGTCGTGGTCGGCGCGTTGATGTTGGCGATGCTGCTCGCCCACACAACCTTGGTCTTTCCGTCGTTGATCAGGTCAGACATGGACCCTCCTCAGGGCATGAAAAAAGCCCCGGACGACGGGGCGAACAGGACGGGATGGGCGTCAGATGACGAGACTGGCGACGGTGACGCTGGTCGTCGACGAGTAGGTGATCGCGGCGGTCTGACCGTCGGCGGCCGAAGCGAACAGGTCGGAGGTGATCGGACCGATCATCTTGTCGCCCGTCGTCGCGGGCACCGTCACGACGAGGTCCGCGACACCCTGGCCACGGATCTTGCCCGTGGCGGTGATCGTGACCGTCATCGACGAGCCGTTCGTGTTCTTGACGTGCAGGAACGACCGCTCGCCACACGTCACCGTGGTCGAGGCGGCAGCAGCCGAATACGTGGGGGTCAGGCCGCTCAGGGCGACGACCTGCTGCGCGAGAAGCGCCATGAGAGGACTCCTGTCAGGCGGGGATGGACTTGATCCGGTACTGCACCGGCACGAACCAGGAGGGCGGGTTGGTGTCGTCGTCACGCTGCGCCGGAGGCCCGCCCAAATCCTCCGGCCGCCATGCTGAGCGGCCCTCCACCGACAGAGGGCCGCTCAGTGCCTGCCGCACCTTGTCCGCCACCCACAGGCAACGCTCCAGAGAGCCGCCCACGCAGGTCACTTGGAAGGTGGCCATGAAGTCGGTGCGCTGGTCCGCCAGCGATTCCCGGACCGCCTCCCCGGGCTCCGGGTACAGCACGCAGTACTTGTCCGGCGGCACCCAGCCCGATGACGCGGGGACCCCGCCGAGATAGACGGCGAGGGCAGGGATGGTCTCCAGCGCCGCCTGCACCGCATCGACGTGCGGCAGAACCGTGGGAGTAGTCACCAGATCACCACCAGGCCAAACCGCGGGCGACGATGATCGCCATCTGAGCCTCGAACCGCGGCTCCTCAACGTCCAGCGCCCGGCCGCCGTCTCGGTGCGGCGGATTCTTCACCGAGCCGTACTCCAAGATGTTGCCGAGCGCGCCCTGCGGGCCGCCCTTGTCCGGGCCGATCGTCGCCATGATGATGTCCGGCCCGTAGGCGGCGATGTCGAAGCCGATGGTGCGCGGGTAGTGCGGAGCGTGCCGCCCGGACGAGGCACGGGCGTTGGCTCGCCAGTCCCGCTTGATGTTCATCGCACCCCGCACCGTCACCGCCCGCGCATCCCTGCGCGCACGCGGAACTGCACGAGCCAGATGGCGTTCCAGGCGACGCACATCGGACATGTCGAAACGAGCACTCACGACCGGTCCTCCGTCCTGATCCGCCACGCCGTCGCCTGATCAGAGAACGCCGCACCCGTCACCCACAGGACCAGGCCGACCATGCGCGCATCCGGCGACGCCGTCACCTCAACCCGCATCCCCGGAA
Source organism: Streptomyces sp. R28 (assembly GCF_041052385.1). Lineage (GTDB taxonomy): Bacteria > Actinomycetota > Actinomycetes > Streptomycetales > Streptomycetaceae > Streptomyces. Next base: position 1,810,111 of record NZ_CP163439.1, read on the forward strand.
GCACGCGCGTGCCACCCGGCAACGACGTGGCCCACGGCAGCTGCACCTCGTACTCACGCAGCACCAACTCGCGCTCGCCGGCCTCGGCCTCCTCCCCCGTCGACTGAGCGATCGCCTTCACCCTGGCCTTGCCCGCATACAGCGTCGTCTGGACGCCCGGCACGGTGTTACCCGTCGTCCGGTCGAAGGAGTCCGCCCCCTGCGAGTACAGGCGGACCGTGTCCCGCATCCGCGCCTCGGCCGCCCGACGACCCGCGGCGAGCACGGTGTCCAGCTGGCTCACCGCAGCCCCACCGTGCCGATGCGGCGCCGGAAGTCACCCAGCATGGACTTGTGGGCCTCTGACAGGGCACCAAGCCCGAGCGACTCCGCGGCGAGCGTGCGACTGTAGTCGTCGATCGCCTCCTGCCTGAGCATCCCCGGATTCGACACCGTCGACGACGCCAGATCCAGGCACACCGCCCGCACCTCGTCCGGAATCTCATCCCAACCGTGCGTATACGTCACCTGCACAATGCCCGGATCCGGATACGACGACGTGCCCGGCAGACAATGCCAGCCACCCGTCCGCAGCAGCCGATCCCCGGACAACACCCAGTCGTTGAGGACCAGCGCATTGACCTTCACCTCGGCCACCGAGACGACCGGCCGCTGCGGCAGCACCAACTCGGCGCAGTCAAGGACCCGTAGCTGCGCCACATCGTCCGTGACGCGGGTGATGGTCTGCCGCGTCCACCGGCGGATCACAGCCGATGCAGACGCCAGCGCCAACTCGGCCGCAGCCGCATCGACCGGCGCCTGCATCATCGCGGCCAGTTCAGCCGCCGTAGCGAACGGAGGAAGAGCCACGGCGACCTCCCCTCATCAGCGCAGTCGGGCGTCGTCGTCGAGCTTCTGCCGGACTTCCCGCCCGTGGCCGGCGTCCGTCTCCGGAGTCGGCTTGCCTTCGACGACGCCGGCCACCGAATAGTGCTCGTTCGGCGTGGGGTCAACCTCGACGCCGAAGAAGCCCTGCTCCTGCGCCTTGTCGGTGGCCCGCTGAACCGCCTTGGCCACCTCGTCACCCTCGGGAACGGGCTGATTCTGCGGCTCTTCGGCCGGCTTGTTGGGTCGCGTTGCAGCCATGGGTCTGCTCCTCAGTTCCGGGAAATGGTGATGCGGAGAAGGCCACCGGGGTCGGCAATGCCTGTGCCGACATGGACGGATCGCCACTGCAGGGTGTCCCCGGCCGCGAGGACCAGGTTGGCCGCGGTGCCGGACAGAGTGATGGCCCGCTCGTTGTTCGCCGTGGCGTTGACGCCGTTGGTGAGCGCCAGCGAGGCGACGGTGGTCGTACCCGAGCCTGCCGCGCCCTTGTTAACGAGGCTCACCGTGCGGCTGTTGGTGTCGGCGCCGGTGATGGCCGCCTCCGGGACGTACTCCACGGAGGTAACCGTGCAGTCGAACGGGGCCTGCGCAACGACCGTGTCGTCGTCGTTGCCGGCCGTGGACACGGCGGGTACATCGGCCTCGATGACCCGCACGTAGGGGGCGGTGTCAGGCATGTCTGTCTCCTTCGTGGGGTTCGGGTCAGGCGCCGACGGTCTTCAGCACGCCGACGGGGTAGCGGGACGCCTCGGTCGGCTGCTCGTTGTTGATGCGGTTCGAGACCTGCCAGCCCACGCGGAAGGTCAGGCGCACGGCGGTCATATCCTGCTGGGCCAGGTTGTAGATGATCGCCCCGGTGTTGTCCTGGATGACGGCCTGGTCGAGGATCTTCATCGTGATGTCCGAGCGGACACCGATGACGAACTCGTCCCAGTCGCCGCCGAACAGCCGGACGCCATCGACGCCGACTCCACCCGCGAGGGGGAAAAGTCCCTTCATGGCGTACTCGATCGGGTAGCCGTCCAGGGTGCGCATGTCACCGGGGACGCGGTTCTCGTCGAGCTTGCGGCCCTGCGTGTCACGCGCCCGGCGCAGCTTGCTCTTGGCCGACGTCGCAGCCACCCAGCCGTTGATCTCGAAGCCGTCGGCCTCGACCTTCTCGTAGACGTTGTCGATGTCGCCGAAGAAGCCACCGTTCGCTGCGGTGGAACCCTCGTTGACGCTGTTCCCCGCGGCTGTTGCGGCCGACAGGATGTTCGTCGGGAAGCTCGACGGCGCGTTCGTGCCGAAGAAGATCGTGGAGTCGAGCAGGCGACCAAACGCCTCCCGCACGAGCGGCTCCGCCTCGTCCCACAGGTCAGCGTCCGTGTCGGCGAGGACGTTGTCGGGGAACGGGACGATCGTCGCCATCTCCTCGACGTTCAGGAACTTGTTCGCCCAGTTGACCTCGGTGGTCTGCTTCAGACCCGTGTCGCCGCTCACCCAGTACGCGACCGGCAGAGCCGACAGGATCGGCAGGCGCAGCTGGCCGCGCGCCACCGGGATCCGCTTGAACATCTTCAGCGCCGCCGAGTCCTCGACGGCCTTGCCGAGCATCTCCTTGGAGACCTCTTCGGGGATGAGAGCCGCGGCATCGGTGCGGCTCGTCAGGTTGTTGTAGGCCACGGCTTCTGCCTGCCTTTCGTGAGAATGGCCGGCCGGATCAAGCCGGGCCGGACGGTGTTAGCTCGCGCCCGCCTGCTGGCGGATGAGCTCGTTCATGGACTGAGGCTTCGCCGCGGTGGTGCGGGCGCCGCCATCGAAGGAGGGCGGCGCGGCCTCCTTGCCGAGGTGGGGCTTGCGCTTCAGCAGGTCGGCGAGGGCCTTCTCAATGCCCTTGCTGTCGATGTCGCCTTCGTCGTCGACGAAGTCGGCCACGTTCAGGAAGGCCGCGGCGTCGGAAGGGTCTGCGAACGTGCCGGCTGCGAGTGCTCGCACTTCGGCACGGGCGGTACGTTCCACCATTGCGGCGGCACGCTGCTCGGCCTTGCTGAGCCGGTCGTTGGCCTTCTGCAGTTCGGACTTGTCTCGGTCGTCGATCTCCTGGAGTCGTGCAGCGTGCTCCCGGCTCGCCTTCTCGGCAGCCTTGGCGCGCTGCTTCCACTCGTTCAACGCCTTCTCGCCGGCGGGACCCAAGGGGGCGTCTCCGGCCGGGGTGCTCGGCTCAGGCGGTTGCCCGGCGGGCTCGCCGCCTTCCGGCGCGGTCGGTTCGGTTGCTGATTCGGACATGCGGAACTCCCGTTGCGGGATAAGGCCGCGCATTGCGCGCGGTCAGGTCAGATAGCCGAAGCGCCGCAACATGGCGATCGCCTCGTCGCGGCTCTCGGCAAGCTCAAAGATCTCTTCAGGCATGAGCCGGGGTGACGTCAGCCGGTACTGGCGGCCGATGTTGGCGGGCACGCGCCCCCGGGCTATGTCCCGGGCCCGCTCCTGCCGGTAGAAGTGGCCCCGCGTCGTCGTGCCCTCACGCGTGGCCCGCAGTGTCCGGCCATAGGTGGTCGAGGTGTACATGCCGCGGCGCGCATTCACGACCTGCCCGATGTCGGCGCCCTCCCGGATCGCCCGCGCACCCGCGGCCGTGAAGATGCGGTCCTGCTCAGCGCGCGAGAGATTGCCGAAGTACGACTGGGGGTCGATGTAGCCGCGGTACTGGCGGCGGGCGATCAGCGTCGTCGGCAGGTGCACACAGTCGCACTTGGGATGCCGCTGGAAGCCGGTGTTCCAGCCGTACTCTTTGCCTGCCAGGACGATGCAGCGAGCGCAGGCGGGCGGGTTGACCACCCTCACGTAGCCCTGGATGGTCCTCTTCCCGGCCATCGACGCGCCGACCGCCCCGCGGCCAGCCTGGGTCACCTCCGACGACGACAGCGTCAGGGCTTGCCGCAGGCCGCGCATCAGGGCGTCTTGCGTGTCGAGCCCGCCGCCTATCGCCTGCTTCGTTGTGATCACCGACAGGTACAGCAGCGAGTCCAGCGCACGACCGTCCGCGGCGAAGCCGGCGAACGCCGACGGTCGAACCGCTCCAGCACGCTCCGGGTCGCCGCCCTCCACGTCGGCCACCTCATCGACGTAGTCATCCGCAAGGCCAGCTGACGCCAACTGGCCGGCCGCCACGACCTGCGCCATCCGTCGGCCGATCCCGGCCTTCCAGGAGCCGGTCAGGTCGCTTACGTCGAGGAGCCGCCAGAGCTCCTGGATCTGGTTGGCGGTCAGGCGGGTGATGCGCTGCTGGCGACGGTAGTGGCGCAGCGCGAGCCGCCGGGCCGTCGCCACGGCCTACTCCTCGGCGTCCGCGACGGCTGGCTCGACCGTGGCCGTCGGCTTCGGCCCGTACTCGGCTGCAACATCCCCGGCGAGCGCCCGGTCCAGGGCGTCCTCGCTGAGCTTGCGCCACCGCTCGATCTCCTGCGGCGTCGCGCCCCAGCGCTCCCACAGCACTTCGCGAGGCACTCCGAGGGTGCTCATCTTCACCAGTGCGTCGACGAGTTCACCCTCGGTCCGCCACTCCGGCGACTTCCACACGATGCGCGCCTGCGAGGAGGCGAACCCGGCAAGCCGCATCGTGCGCTCCAAGCCCTCCTCCAGGAACCTGCGCCGCTGGTAGATCTTGTGAATGAGGCCCGCCTCGGCTGCTTTCAACGCCTCCGCGCTGAGGTTGACCATCGAGCCGAGCAGATAATGCGGCGGGGTAGATGTGATCGCGGCGATGTCGTGGACATCAGCTTCTTTAGCCTTCAAGTACCCGCTGAGGTCGGCGGCGGCGAACTGGCCAAAGCGGGCTCCATCTTCCTCCGCCATCAGGATCTTGTTCACGGCGACATCGAACGGCTCCACATCCTGGCCGTTCGCGTCGACGGGGATCTCCATCCCGGTGACCCACTTCTGCGGGAACGCCGCGAACTCCTGCGTCATCATCCGGTCCGCGATCGTCTTGTTGATCCGGTCCTGGATGCCTGTCACCGACCGCAGCTCCGAGGCGCCCGGCTTCAGCATCCGAGGCCGGTTCGCAAGCTCACCGAACGGCACCTCGCCCAGGACGTTCTTGCCGCCCCACTCCTCGCCCGCCACCTCGCGGCGCACCCACTGCGGCTTCTTCGTGTCGCCGTACTTCGGCTCGGGTGCCTCGAATTTGTAGATGCGGTCCGGGAGATACACGGTGCAGCAGAGTTTGGACGTCCAGTCGTCCACCCACAGCTTCAGCGCCGCCGCCATCTCGCCGGGCTCGCCCGGCTTGCCCTCCGTGATGACCTGCGTCGGATGCTCCGGAGTGATCCGGAAGCCGAGCCGCTTGTCCGGCGAGACCAGCATGTAGGCGTTCCCGCGGATCGCCGCCTCCAGAAAAGCCAGCGACGAGCCGCCGTCCAGGTTGTTGTCCTGCCACAGCGCCCACGCCGCCTGATCAGCATCCCCCGTGGCGTCAACGTCCGACTGGAACCCCGCCACCTCCAGGCGTCCCACGAGCGCGTCGACGACGAGCTCCATGTAGTTCGCCCGCGACATCTGCAACAGCCGCCGGAACGGGGCCCGCGCCTTCTCGTGCAGATGCGGAAGCGGGTGCTCGCACTCGTAGTAGTCATCGAAGACCTTCGTCTCCTCGGACCGCTTGCTCAACTTCTCGTACAGGCGGTCACGCCACCACTCAGGGGACTGGACTGCAGGCTGAGGCATCCGGCCCCCTCTCGGTCAGAATCCGCGCGCCCGGCGCTTCTTGGTGCGGGCCTCGCCCGCCGCAATGGCGTCGCATGCAGCCTCGTGAGCGAGGACCGAGACCACGGCAAGGTCGATCTTCTGAATGTGCGTCGCCTTGCGCAGGACGTAACGCTTGGCCGGCCGGGCCGCCTTGCGGGCGTTCCGGACATGGATGGACGTGGTCTCGCATCCGTCGTGCCGAAACGACGTGTCCTTCTTCGTGACGTCCGTCAGCAGTTGCTCGCAGGCCGCATGCATCTGTGCCACGCGATACGTCTGCCATTCGGTGACGCGTTTCTCGCCGTGCCGCGCCTGCCAGGCCGCCATCTCACTGGTCCAGTACGGCGGGTCGCCGTACATGCGGACCACGTTGAAGCGACCCATGAGTTCGTCCACAGCCGCGTCGACCTCAAGGCGCGGCACCTGGCCGCCCCACTCCTCCGGGTCCCAGATGCACGGCCGGTTGTCAGGGCCATAGGTTGGGGTGAATTGATAGCCCTCCAAGGTCTCTGCGCGGATGCCGGTCCAGTCGTCGACGTCGGAACCGTCGAAGCCCAGGACGAGGGCCGTACCGTCCGGCACGTCCTCCAGGGCGATGCGGGCGTCCCAGCGATCTTGCTGTAGCCAGGTGCCCATGCCGGCGGTGATTCTGTTGCCGTAGAAGCGTTCCGCCTCTGCCGGCTCCTTCTCCATCAGCTCGGAGGCCTCGCCCTCGATGGAGTCGAGGTCGATGTGACGGCTGCCCTGATAGACCGAGGCGTGGATCTTTCGCCGTTCGGGCTTCTTGGTGTAGTCCAGATCCTTGGGCGGCAGTCGGTGGTAGCGGTAGACGTCCTTGACCTTGGTCTCTGCCGTCTTCTGGGCGACCGAGTTCTCCGTGGGGTCCCACGCGTTCGTCTGTTCCAGCGACCGCCCCGACATGCCCGCCAGGCCGCGGCGCTGTGTCGTGGCAACCTTCGTCATGCCGTTGCCGTCGGTCCAGATGCCGGTCTCATCCTGCGGCGCGAACGTGATCGGGTTGCCCAGCCGGGACTGAGCCGATGACGTGACGACGTCGATCCGCCCGTCGTTCGGAAGGCGGATGAACTGTTCGCCCACCCGCATGATCTCGGAGAGCGGCCCGTTACGAATCATCTCCTGAAGCGGCCGGTAGGTGTTGTCGGTCTGGTCCTCGGACGTCGCCGTGATCTGAATGAGCGGCTTGTTCCAAGGACGACCCATCGGCTCGCCCGGCTCGTACTCGTACACCCATCCGCAGCCACACCGGTGATCCGAGCAGCGGTACCGTTCCCCGCCGATGGCCCAACCGGCAAAGAGAACCGGCCCGACGGCCTCGGCAGCAACGATCGACGCCGCCCACGGACCCTTGCCGGACTTCTGCGGAGCCACGGCCTGCGCCCGACGGTAGTGGAACGCAGTCGCCAACTGGCCAGGCTGCGCGGTCGGCTTGATCCGGTAGAAGTTCGCCGTGATCCGAAGTTGCCAGTCGTACATCTCGAACGACTGCGGCTCGGGGTCTAGGCCACCCACCGACTGCAACTTGCAGTGCCGGGTGACCCAGTCCGGAACGACGTACAGCGTTGGGAAGTCGAGCGGCCAGGTACCGTCGTCAGCCGCTACCACCAGGCACCGCCCTCAACCGGGCCCGAGCCGAGGTCGGCGCAACGACCGCAGCCCCACCGGGTCCAGTCGACGCCTCCCCTTCTTCGCTCGGCCGGTCGATACGCCACCGGTTACTACGCATCCCCGGCGTCGTCAGCCCCAGCGAGTCAGCGATCTGCCGCACCAGTGTCGACAAGACGACAGCCGAGTCCGGCTTCTCCGCCTCAGCCAGCCGGCGGACGTAAAGGGCCACCTCGAACTCCTGGCCGTAGCGCTCCCACATCAAAGCCTGCGGCATCCGCCACAGACGCTCCCACAGCACAACCTCGCGGATGCTCTGCTCCTCGAACGGCCAGTCAGGCGTTGCGCCCTCACGGCCCTCAGCAGGAAGAATCGTCCACTCACCGGCGTCCCGTTCGCGCTTCAATGCGTTCGGATCCGGCGGCGGTCCGCTCCTGGTTCGTGCTCCACCCTTCGGCATAGCGTCTCCTCACAGCGTCATTGCGACGCGGATGACGGCCGGGCGTTGCGCTCAGCCGGTCAGGAGCAACGGCTCCCCACCGCCCCGATTGCCCTTCGCGCTATTGCAGCCGAGGTGGGCGAGGCGGACGTTTTCCGGGGCGTGTGCACCGCCCAGCGACAGCGGCACCACGTGGTCGAGGCTCGGACTCATCGAATCTGGCCACGGGCAGTTCGGGTCGATGTCAATTCCGCAGAGGTGGCAACGCCACTTGTCGCGTGCGGCGATCTCGGTGAGAAGCACCGGGTCACCGCTCGACGTCGCCTTCTTTAGGGCTCGTCGACGGTGGTAACGGTCGCGCCGTGCATCCGACCACGGTGGCGGCTTCTGTCTACCGTCAGCGCGAGACTCGCGGTTATAGAGCAGCTTGCCGTGCTTCTCGGAACAACAGCGTTGGTCGGAGCGGTGCGGCTGGAACTCCCCGCTGCACTCGGGAAGGGCGCAGTGGCGCAACGGAATGGGCTCGGCAAGCCTCTGGCCGTAGGCGATCTCGGCGCAGCGCTTCGAGCAGTACTTCGCGGTCTTGCGGCGCTGTGAAATGTCGGTGCCGCAGCTGACGCATACGCGGTGCACCTCGTGGATCTGCTTCGCTGCGCGGCGAGCCTTTGCTCGCTGATTGGCGTGCCTGCTGTGGCACTCCCGGTCGCAATAGCGGACATGCGGCGGCAGATGCTCTATTTCCGCGCCGCAACGCTTGCACCAGCGGAAGATCCTCAGGAAATCGTTGGGGTGACTCTGGACGAAGTGCATGCACCGTTTGCTGCACCAGACCCACCGCCATGACGGCAGAGGGGACACGCAGCCTCGGCAGGTCCGGTCGGTCATTCGCCTTGTCTCCAGACATGACGAAGCCCCCGATGTCTGGAGTCATCGGGGGCTTCTAGTCCTCGGGAGCTACCCTCGGGCTGCTTGCGGTGTGTGATTGACGATCAAGAGCAGAGATGATCTTGAAAGGTCTGAACCCTCCCGACCAGGCGGCCGTCTCCCCGGCGGTCCCTGTCGTTTCATGATCGCGGGGCATACCCCTGGGTATGATCAAGACTTCCGTCACGGAATGTGACGTCTGCGCCCCGTAGCCGCGTCCCAGCGCGATCACCGCCAGACGTAGACCGCGTCCCCGTCCTCGTGCCGGTGCTCGTGCTCGGGGGTGCCGGGCGGCAGGTCCGGGTCGGCAGCCGGCTCGGTGCAGGTGACGTGGGCGAGCATGGGCAGGTAGTGCGGGGCACCACACAGAGGTGCCTCCTCCTCGACCTTCGTCGGCTCCTCGGTCGCCTCTGCCTGCTCCTCGTCGGCCTTCGACTTGGCCTTCGTGGTCATCGGTTGAACCCTCCTGGCTGCTCGATGGCAGTCGACTTGGAATGGCACGAGTGACAGACGCCGCGCCCTCGCTTGGGATCGTCTGGGTCGAGGCCTTGTGCGATGAGCTCACGCCGGCTGAGCGGCCAGTGGTCTGCGTGCACTGAGCGTTGGCCGCACGGTGATCCGTGGCCGTGGTCCTCGTCGGTGCACACGCACTGCGGGTTGCGGGCCAGGACCGCGGGACGGAAGCGGGTCTCGTGCTGCTTGCCGTAGCCGCGTTGTCGTGCGCTGCCTCGCCGCTGCTCTGCCTCGCGGCGGTGGTCGTCGCATCGGCCGCCAGCCTGGGTGTAGGTCGGGCACCCGGGTACGGTGCACACCCGGTATCCCCCGCGTCTGGGCATGGCCGCCTCCGCTCGGTACGGTGTTCGGCCTTGGGGGTGGTGAGCGTGCAGGGGAATGTGGCTGCCGGTGTGCTGGTGGCGGCGATGTGTGGGCTGGTGTTCGGCTGGGCGTATGGTCAGCCGCTGTTGGTGGTGCCATCGGCCGTGGCGCTGATCGTCGTGTTCGTGGGCTACGGCCGGCACATGCGCGTCGACCGGGATCACGGGCGGGATCGTCCGTGGCGTCGGCCTAGGTGATGCCGAGGTAGCCGGACATGCGGACGATGTTCTCGGATCCGGGTGGGTCGACGCTGACGTAGACCCGGTAGTCGCCGGGGGTCAGGGTGACCGCGCCTCCGTCGGGTCCGATGAGGAGCCGGGCGGTGGTGCCGTTGACCCACTCGCCGGTCTTCCAGTCCTCTGCCGTCGGGTTGTCGCGGTTGTGGACGGGGAGGATGGCCAGCTTCGGCGGCGTGCCGGTGATGTCGACTCCGGCGGGTGGGGTGACGTCGGCGTGCACGTGCTCGGTGGTGGTGGCGGGGAGTTCCATGTCCGCCTCCTCAGTACGGGGCACCGACAGGCCAGGGTGGGCTGCTGGGTTCGCTCACTGTCCATCGGCTGTACGGCGCGCCGACGGTGACGTCGATGTCCTCGTCGGCGCCGGCTGTGGCGAGCGGCCTTGCGGTGTCGGTCTCTACGGCCGACCCGAGGGCGGCGCTCTTGGCGCCTGCCAGTGGCTGCGCTTCCTCGCCGGATCCAGCTGGGCCGAGGGTTCGGCTCTTCGTGCCAGCGATGGCCTGCACGGTCTCGGTTTCCAGCGTGATGCCGAGCGTGGCTGCCTTCGTGCCGGTCAGGGGCTGTGCCGCCTCGTTGGCCGATGCGGGGCTGAGCGTGGCCGTCTTGGTGCCTGTCAGCGACTGTGCCGTCTCGGTTTCACCTGCGGTGCCGAGGGTGGCGCCAGCGGTCACATCTGCTGCAGTGAAGTCATCGAAGCGGATCAAGCTGGTCGATTCACTTCGGAGGCCGACGCTGGTGCCCGTCGCGACGCCGGTATCCGTGACGCTGATCCGCTCGATACCGTTGACGAACGCCTTGATCGTTGAGCCGACGGCCTGGACCTTCGCGACGTCCCCCGGTGAGGCTGCGGCAGCATAGGTGCCGATGACGCTGAAGGAACCTCCGACGACCGAGAAAAGGTCCCAGGTGCTGCCGTCGTTGCGCCACAGGTAGCCGTTGCTGATGGTGCTGTTCCCGCGGCACCACACGCCTTGACTCGCCGCCGTCGTCGCAGCGATCGTGACCTGCGCGGAGTGATCGCTGCTGTCCATCGCTGCGGCGGCGCGCAGGATGATGGTTCCGCCGCTCGATCCGGGCGAGAGCTGGTTGGAGACGATCGACCAGTCGCCGGAGACCTCGACCCAGCCAGCACCGAGGTCTGAGGTGTTGGCGCGGTTGAAGTCGTCCGTGAAGGCGGCCACTAGGCAGCCGAGCTGACCCGCGCGAAGTCAGCGATCGTCAGGGTGAAGTTGTTGCCGTCCGGGGTGAGGGTCAGGTCGTGGAGGGTGATCGGCACGATGGTGGAGTCGGTTCCGGTGGTGGTGTCCGGGTCGAAGCAGATCAGCAGTTTCGAGATCGGGTTACCGGAGGCCGCTGTCCATGTCTGGTCGGCGATGTCCAGGGCGAGTCGATCGTTGGTGTCGTCGACGGTGACGGTGCACGCGGTGACCGTCTTCCTGCCCATGGTCGTCTGTTCGTTGGTGGTGCCGGATAGGAACGCGGCGAGGTCGTCCTTGTCGCGCAGGACGGAGTCGGCTTCCAGGCCCGCGGTTTCGATGGGGACCAGGATGAGTGCGGCGTTCCCGGTGCCGACCTGTTCGGCGTATCGCTTGAGGTATCCGAGCGCGGCGTTCAGTACGAGGTTGGCCACGGCGGACTCCAATCGAGTGGGCGCCGCGTGGCGCGTGTCGGGGTCCCGCCGCCTGTGGCTGGGGCGCGTGCAGGCGGCGGGACGTCGGGGCCGCCGCCGAGTGGCCCCGAGACTAGGCGGCGCGGTGCGCGCGGTCGCGGGTGTCCGCTTCGGCTTTGAGGACGTCGATGGCGCGGAAGCGGGGTCGTCCTCGCCCGGGGTTGACGGGCTGGAGTTTGCCGCGGCACTTCCATTGGCGGATGACGCTGGGGTCGACTCCGGCCGCCTCAGCGGCTTCTGCGACGGTCCAGGTTTTGCGGGTGAGGTCTCCGTCCAGGTCGACCATGGGCGGTTCCTCCCTTGGGTATGCCGAAGGCCCCGCGCCGTGTGGCTGCGGGGCCTTGTGTGGGCATAGTGGTCCGTGCAGAAATGTGACACAGAATGACGATCACGGTCAAGCTGCTTGACGAATTGTGACCGCGCCTGCGAGCTCTCGGGTGTGCTGCTCGTACTCGGAGCGGCTGAGGAGGAGTTCGCACTCGGGGTTGCGGCAGGCGATGTACGTCTCGCCGTTACTGTGGGACAGCGTCTTGAGGTGACAGCGGGGGCACGAGGCGGTCATCTGTACGCGCGGGTTGTCGCGGTGGGTGAATAGCTGCGCGGACCTGTGCCAACTGGCGGCTTGGCCGCCCGGGTTGGCGTTGCCTGCGGTGTGGGGTTCGCTCGCGGCGGGGTGGTTTTGCATGGCCCAGTCCCAGTGTGTGAACAGGCTGTTGGCGATGCGGCGGATGTGGTCGGCCTCGCGGGGTGCGGTGCTGCGGGCCGGGAGCCGGTCGGGGTGCCAGATGCGGCGCTGGATGAGGATGTCGGCCTGAAGTTCTGCCATTTCGCCGACTATGCGGTCGACGAGGAGCCGGGAGGCTTGTCCGGGCCAGGTGGCTACGGTGACGCGGCCGATCGTGCCGACGTTTTTGGCGGGGGTGCCTTCGAGGGCTTCGAGGAGTACGGCGTCGAGGAGTTCGGGGAGTTCTTCGAGCTGGTGCAGGCCGCGTTCGACGCAGTCGCCGCATTGGACGGGCTGGCCCCAGGACGGGGTGAGGTGGTGTTCGGTGCCGTCGGTTTCACGGAGGGCCTCGGATCGGCGCCAGGCGTTGTTGCAGGGGCCGGGGCAGGGGTGGGGCGTTTGGTCGTGCACGGCGGCTCCTCGGTGCGGCGGGGCTGCTGGTGACTCTGCGTTAAGTGTGCACCAAGGGGTTGACAACGCCGGGCAGCACGAAGGCCCCGACCGAGGGCCGGGGCCAGGGCGGTGCGCGGTGGTTCAGGCGGCCTTGAGCTGTCGCTGCTCTGCCCCCGTGCACTCGTTGGCGTGGTGGATGGCCCACGTGGTGGCCTTCTGCTGGTAGTGGTCGAGGTCTTCGACGTCGGGGACGGTGTAGATGACGTTGTGGCCGTGGGGGCACCGTGCGGCGGCCAGCAGAGCGACGGTCACGGCGGTGTTGGTGCCGTCGTAGGCGGCGGTGCTGTCGGGGATCGGGATGCGCATCGGGGTCAGCCTCGCTTCGGGTAGGTGTGGCCGGCGGGCGGGTAGGCGCCCTCGGCTGCGGCGGCTTTGTCGTTCATGAGGCCTTCCATGACGACGTCTTCGAAGTGGGCGGCGAGCCCGTTGGCGGACGCGCGGCCGAATGCGAAGTCGGCGGCGTCGAGGAGGGCTCGGGTTCGGCGGTCGTCGTCACGCGGGTTTTCGCGGCGGACACTCATGATCAGATTCCCTTCGCGTTCGCGGTTTGGGCGGCGTGGCCGAATGCGAGCAGGACGGGTGCGGGGCTGTTCTGGCTGGCATTCCAGCTGGGGATCGTCTCCGCGCCGGGGTCGAAGTGCTGCTGGATGACGTCGAGGAGGAGTACGCAGGCGTCGTCCGCTTCACGGCGGGTGGCGGCTTCGAGGCGGATGGCGCGGATGGGGCAGATGGCGCCGGACTCGTCGAAGAGGTTGTCTCGGCACCAGCCGTCGGCCTCGATCCGGAGGCGGGCCCGATGAAGGACGTCGGCGATCGGGGTGTTGTAGAGGGTGGGTGTCGCGGTGGGGGTGAGCGGCACGACCTCGGCGGTGTCGGTGACGGGGTCGGCGCTGGCGATGTGGGCCGTGTTGACCGCGAACGCGACGGCGGCCTCGTCGAGGCGGGCGTCCATCTCGACGCCGAGTAGCGCGAGTCGGGTTTCGAGGTCGAGTGCGGGGGTGGGCCGCGAGCTTGCCGCGATGAGCGTGTGCGTGGTCATCGCTTGGCCTTGCCGTCGCCGCGGCACTCCGGGCAGTCGACCTTGCGCTGGACGCCGCCGAAGGCGGTCCAGTTGGCGCCCTTGCCGGAGCAGTGCCAGCACAGGCCGCGGGCACGGGCTTCACTCGGCGAGAGGGTGCCGTTCTGCGCCTCCCACTGCTGGTCGGTCATTGGCATGATGGTGATCTCCTGGTTCGGTCTGATTCGGGCTGGGAGGGATGGGGCGCCCCTGATTGCTGGCAGGCGGGAAGGGGCGCCCCGGCTGAGTTAGCCGCGCTGGCGGCGATGTCGTCGTGCGTGGCCCCGGCATCGAGGGCCCGCTTCATGGCCTCCATCGGAATGCGCGGGTCGGTGAGGCAGTCCGACCCTCCGTGGGTGATCACCTCGCGGGCGGCTTCCTGTACGGCCTGCTGTCGGTCCATGTCGCGTCCTTCCTGTGGATTGGTTTCGGGCGGGTCTAGAACCAGCTGTGTCGGCGCCTGGGCTTGGGTTCGCCGCCGCGGCCCTGCCGGGTGTGGGGGTCGCTGCTGTCCTTGACCCGCTTCTCCAGCCCGCGGATCTCGGATTCGTCGAGGGGGCCGCGGTAGTCGTTGGAGCCGAGCGGTGCACCAACCTGCGGGGCCGGGTCAGCGATGTTGCGGACGCCGCGCGGCGGGGCGTCGTAGACCGGGCCGTAGTTCTGGCACAGCTGGACGGCATCCATGGACCCCGAGGCGGGGGTATTGGTGAACGGGCGGCGGTAGTCGAACACGTACTCGCTGTACAGCTCGGGGTCCTCGTAGGGGGCGATGTTCTGGGCGACCTTCATGACGACGTAGTAGGGCCGTCCGAGCTCGACCTCGCGGGCGAACTTCTTCGCCTGGTGGGGCTGCCAAGTACGGGGCATGAGTGGGTCTCCTCTTCGGTTGCTTTGCACTGGTTTGGGCGGTTTGGTAGATGGTCAACACCCGGTCGATGTCGTCTTTGCGGTGGTATGCGGCCCGGTCGAGGATGTGACTGCCTGGCCGACCGACCGGATCGCCGCATAGCCCGACCGGGCGACATACCGGGGCGTATCGGGTCAAGACCAGGCGCCGACCGGGTCTCGACCGGGTGTTTTGCCCTACTTGCGGAGGGCCTCGGTGAGCTGCTCCCGGGTGTAGCCGTTCGGGTTCGCCATGCCATCGAGAGGGCCGAGCTTGCGTGTGGTGCCCGCGTTCGCTTCCCGCAGCTGCGTCTGCAGGTTGGCGGGGGTCAGATCGCGGTAGCGCAGCCCATGGTGGAGTTGAAGAAGTTCCACCAGGCGCTGGGTGCGGATACGGTCGACACCGTCGTGGTCCATGACCATGAGGCAGTCGGAGAGCAGCATCTTGTGCGCAGCGGCAGCCTGGTCGGCCTTGCCGTACTCGGCGGCGAACCCGGTCAGGGTGCCGGTGTCGATGCGCAGCTGACGGCCTCGCAGGCAGATCTCCCGGAACTCGGGGATCGTCATGAAGTCCGTCTTCAGCGTCACGTGCCCCTCCTCGCCGCCCTGGTCCAGAACAACGACACCCTTCTGCGAATCGAGCAGCATGTGCGGTGCCGCGCCCGCGGCGACGGCGTCGTCACCGAGGACCATCCTGGAGCTGGAAGCGCCCTTGACGCGGAAGCAGGCGCGCTTGCGGCACACCTCCCGCAGCAGCGTCGGCACGCTGGTGGCGTCCGGGCGTTGGGTGATGAACAGGCCCATGCCGCCCACGTACCGGCTGACCCGCACGAACCGGGCCATCGTCTCAACGAGGACGTCCTTGCCGCTGCGCCCCCGGTCCTTGCTGTCCGGATCGTCATCCGGCTTGATCTTCATCATGGCGGCGGCGTCCAGGAGCTCCTGCAGCTCGTCCACGACCAACAGCGTCAGGCCGCGCTTCCACTCCTTCGCCAGCTCAGGCGTGAGCTTGCCCTCGGGGCAGCGCTCCGGGTGCTCCTCAGAGAGCTCCTCCAGGCGCTGACCGATCTTCTGCATGTCGGCGATCAGTCCGTTGAGCAGGTCCAGGAAGGCAAGGATCTTCTCGGGGGTATTGCCGGCGACGTAGGAGTGGGCGAACTGCTTGGTGCCGACCCAGTCGGGTCCGGCCTTGCCTGTGGCGACGTGGACGGTCATGTGCGGGTCGAGTGCGGCGGGGGCGGTCACGAGGCGGGCCAGGAAGCTCTTGCCGTAGTCGGGCAGCCCCCCCAGGAGGATGGAGCACCACACCAGTTCCAGGACGTGCCGGGCACCACGGGCGTCGGTGCCCAGCGGCACGCCGTATTGCCAGAAGTCCAGGCGGTCCGCGGTGAGCAGCGGGGAAGGCACCGGCTTGGAGCCGTAGGGGTTGGCCTCGTTGGCGACCCACAGGACGAAGCGCCCTTCGTGGCCTTCCTCGGACGCGTCGGCATGCATCTCGATCTGGGACTTCTTCACCCGCAGCGCCGAGGCCAGTTCCTCCGCGCGCGAGATGGCGGTCGACGCTTTCATGCCGCCGGGCAGCTCGATTGTGGCCGTCCATCCGGGGCCAGCGGGCCGGATGATGCCGACGAGGCGTGTCTCGTCGCGCTGAGCGTCGTTGATGATGCTGGCCTTGACCAGGGCGGAGACGAGGTCGGCCTCGCCGCGGATCTCAGTCTCGCCCCGCGGCACCGAGGCAGTCGTGTCGCCGATCGGGTCGGGCTCTGCGCCGCCGGAACGGTCGCGGCCGTGGAAGGCGCCGAGCCCCCAGGCGCTGAGTCCAGCGATGAGGTCGATCCACAGGCTGCCAGTGACTGCGCCGAAGCTGACTCCCCCGGCTACCGCCCCAGCCACGCCAGCGCTCTTCGTTGCGAAAGCTTTGCGGTGCTGCTTGTAGTCGGCGCGGTAGCCATCGGCGAGCCGCTTCAGGTGGGCTTCTTGGTTGACGTCGCCGGCCGCATCGCGCACTGCCCGGTCTGCTGAGGCGATCAGCTGGGGATAGTGGTTGTGGTAGCGGTCGAGCCAGCGGCGACCGAGCTGCCGGTAGCCGCGGAGGGTGTGCGGCAGCAGCGTCAGGTTGGCCACGCGGTTGGTGCGGTCGGCGATCGTGCGGGCCGACTCGATCCACGTCGGACGATCCGTCTCAATCGGAGCCTTGAAGGCGGTCGGTCCGGGGGTGTCCTTGACGAGCATCAGCGGCGGACGCTCATCGCTCAGCGGGGTGGCCATCTGACGCTCCTAGTGGTGGTGGCCGTTGACGGCGGCGTGATTGCGGGCGGTGTCGGCTGCGGCGACCTTCGCCGCGGTGTGGAAGCGGGGGGTGTCGCCCTTCTTCCGGACGGGCGGAACGGGCTTTGTGCGGGCCCCCTTGGGTGCGTCCTTCTGGCTCCCCCCAGGCACCCTCTTGGAGGTCGGGGGGACTTGGGTCGCCACCTGCGAAGATCCAGACAGGGAGAGCAGCGCTGAGGGCGCGGGGTGAAGGCGTTCCAGCAGGCGCCCGCGTGCACTTATCGGAGCCCCGTTCGCTTCGTCCATCGCGGCCGCCAGCGACTGCCGGGAGGCAAGCTGCTGCGCGTGCAGCGCCGGCGTCATGCAGGGGCTGCTGGTGCCGTAGAAGATCTCCCAGGCGGACGCGAACGCGTCCTCGAACTGGAGGGTCCCGAACGGCGCGGCGGACACCAGCCGGCGGGCCAGCTTCACGACGTCCTTGTGGTCCCGGTACCGCTTCCCTTCATGCTTCTTGCGGGCCTTCTCATCGGCCTGCTTCTTCGAGTCGACCGTGGACGCGGTCAGCGTGAGCACCCACTGCCGGACTTCGAAGAACAACGGGCCAAGCATCGTCACCGCGGCAAGTCCCCAGCCGACTGCGGCAGCATCGGCTGCGCTGAGACCGTGGCTTTCAAGGCTGAGCCCGTAGCCAAGGTTGATGCGGGCGGCGTACCCGGCCGCCGACATCGCTAGGCCGCGCATCAGCCACCGCACCCAGGCGGGAAGCTTCCGCTCATCGGCGTAGGCGACGCCAGCGTTCATCACCCAGGCGGCGCCTTCGAGGGCGAACGGGATCGGCAGCAGCATCAGGCTGATCCCGGCGAAGTGCATGATCTGCGCGGGCAGTGACGCCGCGGCCGAGGCGAGCACCAGGGCGAGGGTGCCCTTGCGGTAGACGTTGCCGGGGGTGAGGGTCTTCTCCCGGCGTGCGGCGCGAGCCTGGCGGCGGGCCGCCTTGTCGCGGCGCTCCTGTGCCTTTTCGTCGCGTCGTTCCTTCTTGGACTCTCGGCGCTCGTCGCGGCGCAGCTGAGCCTGGAACGCCTGGGTCTTCCGGCGCTCCTCGGCCTCCGCTGCATTGTCGCGGCGGCGCTCTTCTCGCCAGCTGCTCACGATGACCGGTGTCCTTTCAGGTCTCTAGCGGCGGTGGTTGTGGCGGAACCCGAAGGGCCCCGGGAGATCGACTGAAGTGGTGCGGCGCCCGGTCGACGAGATCGTGTGGCGCGGGCCCTTGCCGCCGCCCAACGTGATCGACCAGCTGCGCCGGTTGATGTTGAGTCGGACGCCGGGCAGGATCCGGAAGCTCTTACGGAACGTGATCGGCATCAGGCACCGCCCGACCAGTCGACGGAGCCCTTGCCGTTGCGGCGCTCGTAGTCGGCCCAGAACGCGGCGTCGCGCTCGCTGCTGGCCCGGCGGGCGTTCCGCCAGCCCTCGTCCAAGTTGGCGCGGATCCGCTCGTGCCGCTCACGGTCCTTGCGGGCGGCACGGGACTCGCGCGGTGCGGGGGTGCTGGTGGCGCCAGCGGTGTCGGACTTCGGGTACTTCGGGGTCAACCAGCCCATGACGGGCTCCTCTCAGAGTTAGGCGGTGGCGGTCTTGGGGGCGGGCCGGTGCTTCAGCCACGCCACGACCGCAGCCAGCAGGAGCACAGGCCCCGGGATCGCGGCGATGACGGCACCCAGGCCGGTGAACGTGAGCTCGACCGGCGCGGCAGCCGACGGCCACAGACCGCAAACCAGCAGATAGAGGGCGAGCAACGCCCAGGCGATGACACGGAGCATGACGACCTCTTCGACGGTCGGAGATGGATGGCTGGTGGTGCTGGTCGTGCACGGGGCCGCCCCGCCGGGGGATGGAGTGCGGGGCGACCTCGTGCCCGGCCAGGACCGGGGTGCCGTGGCGGCGGGGAGGGGGCCACCGCCACGGCAGTTAGCGGACGGTCACTCGCCTTCCGCATCGGCGTGCCAGTCGCCGCCGGCCGTCGCGTTCAGGTGGCTGATCAGCGCCCCCCGCGCCGTCTCCTTATCCGGCGCTGTCACTGTGCGGATCTGAGTCCGCTGCGGCCCGCTGCTGGGGTAGTCGTCGTTGTCGGATGCGTAGAACTTCCACTTGCCCATGTGCTTCTCCTTGCTCGATGGGATGGGATTGGCGGTGCGTGCCCCGGCCTGCGGTGAGGCGGCGGCCCGGATTCGGCCTGGCGGGGGCTGGTGCCGGGCGCGGGACGGGGGATTCCCGCGCCACGGCGGTCTCAGGCGGCGGCCGGGTAGTTGAACCCGAGGAGCTCGGCCAGCAGCTCCGGGTCGGCGCCCTTACGGATCTCCCGCATCCGGTCCAAGTCGCCGACCCCCGCGGGCCCTTGCGTACTCGCCGAACAGATCAGTGATGGACAGCACGGCCGCCTCGGCGACAGTCGTGTTGGCGCGGGCCCTACGACCGAGCTCAGTGACGGCGTAGTCGGCGGAAAACAGGAACGGAGACACAGCGGATCCAATCGAGTCAGGAACGGTGGGTTGAGGGTCAGACAGTCGGGCGGGGCACAGCGCGGCACTTCTCCGCGTGCTGCTGCGCGCGGCCGTGGATCTCACGCGGGAACCAGGTGTGCTCGCGATGGCCGCATCCGGCACAGCGAGAGGAGGCCTCGACTTGGCCCTCGCTGACCTCGACGGCGAGGTCGTGGTTGCCGGTGATCTCAGCGGCCCTGGTCAGGAAGCGGTGAGTGACACCGTCGGACCACACGGTCTGAGCGGACTGGACGGAAGCGGACATGGCTGATCTCCTCGGTTGGTCATGCCGGGACGGGATGGGGTGGTGCGAGGAACTGCACCGCGGCGCGGGACGGGGGGGTGTCGACCGCGCCGCGGCGGATCAGGGGTTAGCGGGTCGGGTGCTCGCTGCGGTCGTTGACCTCGCGCAGCCGACGCAGCATCCGCTCGTAGTCGGCGGCGCTCACGGCGGTCACCACTTCCGCACGGCCAGCGCCCGGCGGCGAGCCGCAGTGTCACGCGGCAGCGGCGGCAGATCCGGCGTGCCGTAAGGGTGCGGGCCACGAGGACGCTGCGGCAGCTCGTCCTTCGTCTTGCCGTGGTCGTCAGCCATCACGACACCCCGATCAAGTCGAGGCGACCAGCCTTGGCGAGCGTGGCGCGGGCGCCGGCCATCAACTCCTCGGCGAACCCCCACGCCCGGACATCCAGCGCGGGCAGATCCACACCAGACGCGGCCTTCGCCGCCAGCTCGGCAGCGCGGACAGCAGCCGTCTCGTGCACGGTCAGCGCCTCGGCCACCGCCAGACTCACGACGGTCACCTCAGTGCCGTTCACGGTCGCGGACTCGCCGACCGCCAGACGAGCCAGACGGTGCTCAATGCTTCGTTGCTCAGCCAGCACCGGGGAGAACGCGGCCTCCAGACGGTGCAGCGCAGCCTCGGCGGCCGGCGAAAGCGGGGACGTGGGGGTGGTTGCGGTGGTCATGCCGCCTCCTCGGGCGAGAGGTCGAGCAGCTCCTGCACGGCGCTGCTCGGGATCCGGATCGCTCCCCCACGTCGGGTTTCGCCCTCGACGCGGGGCTGCCCGTACTGGATCGACGGCAGATATCCGCTGGCAGCCCAGCGATAGACCGTCGGCTTGGAAACTCGCAGCAGCGTTGCGGCCTCCGCCACGGTGAGCAGCTTCTGAGCCGCAGGCAGCATCGGGTTCTCCAATCCAGGAGTAGGGGTTGGTTGGAACACTTCGACTGTGACACGTCTCTTGAGAGGTTGCAACCTTCTCGCCCGGTCGCGACGGTCTCGTATGCTCCGCGCCGCCCAATGACGTGGGCTTATGGTTGGAAAAATCGATGGAGGACTCAGGAGAAGTCACCCACTAGAGGAGCGCGAGTGACAGACGCACGCTGGACCGGCGCGTCAATGCCGTACATCGAGAGCAACCAAGGCGATGTCTGGGGAAAAGAGGCGGACGAACAGGGCCGAACGGGGACCCAGCGAATCCTCGACGCGGGCAAGCAGTCGGCACCCCGAGACGTTGCCGAAGCTCTCGGCCTCGAACCCGGTACGCCTGTCGTTGCGCGAGCGCGCCTGATCCTCCTCGACGGAAAGCCCGTCGAAGTGGCGCACTCCTACTGGCCCGCCTTCATCGCAGACGACACGCCGCTCGCCCACACCGGAAAGATCCGGGGAGGCGCCGTAACCCTCCTCGCCGAACTCGGCTACCAGCCAGGGACCGTGAGCGAGGACGTACAGACCAGGCCCCCCACGAAGGAGGAAGCGGAAGCCCTGCAACTCACCGACAACAGCGAGTGGATATTGGCGCTCACGCGCACCATCGCATCGCCCGACGGGCACCCCTACGAGGTGTCAGTCATGGTCAGCCCCGGCCGCATTGGACGGCTCCACTACTCAATGAAGGTCGACTGACATGGCAGACGAACCCAAGGACAAGCCCATCTGGCCAGTGCAGGACCAGATCGCCGCCTACCTACGAGACGGAATTCTGAACGGCGACTTCCCGCCCGACAAACCCCTACCCTCAAGCAGAAGGATCACCGAGAAGTTCGGCGCTGCCGCGCAGACCATCAAGAACGCGATGGAGATCCTGGAGCGCGAAGGGCTCGTCTACACCCGCAGGGGTGCCGGCATCTACGCCCGCCCCCACCGACAGCGCACGATGACGCCCGCCGAGTACAAGAATCCGCCGACGGATGGCGGCAAGTACCAGTGGATCACCGCAGCCGAGCGGAAGGGCTTCGCAGGCCGCTCGGAGCTTCTAGACGTCGAAGAAGTCGTGCCGCCGTACCTCGTTCGCGAAGCCTTCGGGCTGGGCGAGGAGGACACGGCCATCCTGAGGCGACAGGTTCTGTATCTGGACGACGAACCTTGCGAGTTGGTCGAGGTCTATTTCCCGCTCGACCTGGCCGGGGGGACACCGATCGCCGAACGTCGACGCATCAAGGGCGGGGCGGGGCGCGTCCTCGCAGAGGCAGGGCTTCCAACCCTGCGATGCGTGGACAAGGTGGCCGCCCGCTGGCCGACCCCGCAGCAGCAGAAGGCCTTGAAGATGCCCACGAAGTTGCCCGTGCTGCGCCAGTTCCGCGTGACGTACAGCGTGGACGACCGCCCGATTCAGGCGCAAGTCATGACCAAGGCGGGCCATCTCTACGAGCTGGAGTACGAGTTCTGATATGCCCGCCCACCAGCCCGACGCCTGGGCGTCGGGGCTTTGTTGCATCTGCGGGCAAACGAGAGGCTTGCCAACTTCTCAACGATCCTCTTACAGTCACTTCCGAGAGTGGCTCACGCCACACGCTCAGTTAGGAGCAGCATGCCTGAGCCCCAACCGACCGAGGTTGTCTACGTCCTCGGGACGCCCGGAAGCAAGACGGTGAAGATCGGCAGGACGATCGATCCAGAGAAGCGGCTATCTGACATTCAGCGGATGTCGCCAGTACCGCTGGGAGTCCTTTGGACGCATCCGGGCGGCCACGAACTGGAGACAAACCTGCACCGCCAGTTCTCCGCCCTGCGGACGCACGGCGAGTGGTTCACCTTCGGAGGCGACCCGGTGGTCAGCGTGCAATGGGCCATCAAGGACGAGCCGTGGCTGCGGCAGAAGGTCAGCCTCAAGAAGAAGGCGCCACGTCCGGCGCGAGCGCCGGAGACCACCGAGCGAGGGCCAGAGGACAGTCCGGAGCAGCTCGGCAGAAAGATGGCCAAGATGTGGAGCGGGTTGATGACGGCTCTCAGCGCTCTTGCCGACATCCAGGATCCCGTGAAGAGGTACGAAGCCATGCAGCTGCTGGAAGACGAGCTGTCGGACGAATTCCGCGAGATCTACCAGCTCATCGCTGCTGACCTGAAGAAGTCGGGTCGCACCTGGCGTCAGGTGGGCGAGGTGATGGGCGGCGTCAGTGCCCAACGGGCCCACCAAATCTCGCTCGGGGGCACTCCCCTGTACGGAGCCAAAGCCACTCAGAACCAGCAAGCCAGTTAACGCGAACGGCCGGGCGCTGGAACGCCCGGCCTGTTCATCACCAGCGGTGCCAGCCGCTGATCAGCAACCCCTCATCACCAGAATCGAGGTACACGCATGACTGTATCGCAGGGCTGCGCCGTCCCCCAGCCGAAGACCACTGTCGATCTCCTGGATGCACCGCTCCCGGAGCTGCTGACTGAGTGCCGGACGGAGATCGTCGAATCGAGCATCACCGACCGGACCTTCTTCGGCGCGTTCGTGGAGCGCCGTGACGGCTCCCGCATCCTGTCGATGCCGACGGGCCGGTCCGCCTTCGAGCGGGACACCGCGGCCCGCATGCTGCTGGCAGAGGGGCTGGGCCTCGATGCCCCGCCGCTGCCGGAGCCGTTCTCCGTGTCGCGCGTCTGATCTTCTGCCCCTCCTGCACCGTCCGTGTTGCACGGGCGGTGCAGTGCTGTGTGCGCCCTTGTGGCCGCGCTGTCGACCCGTGACCGTGGACATTCAGCGGGGTGGCGAAATGTCGACAGGGGGGTTACATGCGGCGCACGTTGAATGACGCGGCCGGCTGGGTGTTGTTGCGGCTGGCGGTGGTCCTGCATCGCACGGTGGCGAGTAGGGCTGCGCGGGAGCGGCTGCAGCAGCGGCGGAACACAGCGTTGCGGGGTGCGCACCGACGTGGGGTGCAGGTGCCGGAGTTGGCGGGCCGACTGGGCCTGTCGGAGGGCTGGGTGCGGCAGGTGCTGAACGGGAAGCGACCGCCGGAGGTGGAGGAAGCCGCGTAGCCCGCACACAGCAGAAGGCCCCTCTCCGCCGGACTCGGAGAGGGGCCCTCGTCATTCGCCGGCTTTCTCGACGTCCCAGTTGCGGTCGACTCCGGCGCATTCGGCGACGCTGGGCCCGTCGTCGTGACTGGCCGGGCATGGGATGCCGACAGGCTCCGGGGGGATCTTGAGTGCGTCGTCGATGCGGTTGCAGGTGACGGTGACGGCGTCGCACCAGGAGGCGCCGGGTGTGCCGAAGGGGAGCATGCCGTCGGCTTCGCGTTCGGCGACTTCAGTCCGGCGTTCGTCGATCACCTGGCGGATGCGGTCGAGGGCTTCTTCGCGCGCCTTGTTGGAGGCTTCGTGGCTGGCGCAGATGTCGGCGAGGTCGACTTCGTCGAAGTTCTGCAGGAACCACTGGGCTCGGGCGGAGAGCTGGTTGATGCGGTCGCTCATGCGGCTGCCTCCTTGGGCTTGTTGCGCAGGTCGTTGCGGTACTTGCGTTCCCCGGCTTTGCATAGGTCGCAGGGGTCTTCGCCGCGGTAGGTGTGGGCGGCGTAGCCGGCGTGGTCGCCGTGGCGTTCGCGGCGGAGGATTCCGGCCTGCCAGGCGAGATGGACGGCGTTGACCAGTGAGGTGGCGCCGAGTTTGCCCATCAGTCGGTGCCGGGCGTCCTGTACGGCGGGCATCGACTTGTCGATGAGGCGGGCGGTGGCCTCGATGGTGCGGCCGTCGGCTGCATGCCGGAGCACCGTGGTCTCAAGGTCGGTGAGTCGACTGCCGGGTGTGGAGACTCGGGTCACGGCGTGCTCCGTTGCCGTCGTTCGATGACGATGCGGTCGTGGTTGTCGAGGATTCCGTCGGCGCGGGCGAGGAGGCGGAGTGCGCGGCGGAGGACGGTGCGCCAGGGTTCGCGGCGGCGGGCGTAGGCGGCGAGGATGGCGGCGCTGCCGTCGTCGGGCTGCCACTGCAGACGGCGGGTCATCAGGCGGCCTTCCTGCGCCCGCTGTACCAGGGCAGCGCGAGCCCGTCGTTCTCGGCGCGCGGCACGAGGTGCAAGTGCAGGTGGAACACGGACTGCGTGGCCTCCCGGCCCTTGCTGGTGATGACGTTCATAGGCCGGTCCGTCCGCTGCATGAGCTGGGCCGCGCGCCGCATCGTGGCTGCGGACACCTCGGGGTCGGTGGCGAAGTCACGAACGTGCGTCTTCGGGATGATCAGGGTGTGTCCCTCGGTGATCGGGTTAAGCGGGACGATCGCGATGGTGTCGGACCACTCGTGCACGAACGTGGCGGGCGCGCGGCCAAGGTTGATCTCGCAGAACGGGCAGGGCTGTTCGGTCACAGGTAGCTCCCGTCGTGTTGGACGGTGGTGGCGGTGACGATCTGCCAGGCGGTGGCTCCCTGGCCCAACAGGTCGCGGTCGTGGTGGTCGACGTAGGTGGCGTCGTCGAGATCCCACATGGGCTCGCAGTCGAGGGCGAACTGCTCGACGGCGGTGGCGGTCACCGGGGCTCCTGGAACGTCCACCAGCCGTCGTATCCGTCGGGGATCTCCGGGTAGTTGGCGAGCATCGGCCGCAGGATCGCGAGGTGCTGTTGCTGAACATCGGGCTCCTGCGCACCCCAGTACCGTTCGCCGTCCCAGCGACCCTCGCAGTCGCCGCCGTAGCGGCCGTCCAAATCGGCGGACAGGACGGCGTGCGGGTCGTCGAGGTTGAGGGGCTGCGGCAGGTAGTGGCTCCAAAGCTTCAGCGTCCCGAGGCAGGCCCGGGTGACGCCGGACTGCCGTCGGAACCACAGGGCGTTGACGCTGCCGCTGAAGGTGATGCGGTCAATGCCTCCGGCTTGCCTGCCGGTGAGAGTGTCGAGGTCAACGGCGAACGGCTTGCGGCTGATGAGGAATCGGGTCTCGCGGATCATTGCGGCTCCTTTCGGTGCGGGCCGCCCCCGGGTTGGGGGCGGCCGGGGTGGTCAGGCGGTGGGCTGCCAGCTGGGGCAGTTGGTGGTGGGGTGGTCACCGATGAGTTCGCCCGCCCCGCAGTCCCCGGGCCAGCCGGGGTGCTGCGGGTAGGGACCCTCGGACCGCGGCTCGTAGTGCGTGCACGTCTTGCAGGCGCGGGCGGCGGGGTTCTGCCAGCAGCGGGCCATGTGGGCGGTGGCTGCGGCCTTTTTCGCCCATGTGCGGCGACAGAACGGGCACTGGTGGCGGGTGACGGCAAGCGGGGTGGGGAGGTCGACCGAAGATCGAAAGCTCTCAGCGCCCGTCTGCGGCCCGCTGAGGGGGTCTCGGCGTCGCGAGACACCGGCGAGTGGGGTTTCGGCGCTCTCAGGGGCGTACAGCGGCCCTCCTGGGGCCGAGTTGGCGGTGAGGGAGTCTGCGGTCACGATCGCGGCCCCTCGTCGGCCACGCGACCCGGGCCGCTGACGGCATCGATGCCGAGAATGTGCACCGGGTCCATCGGCTTGCGCTTGGGCATCCACTCGCAGGCGCAGTTGTCCAAGCAGCCGTACACGCTGTGCTCGTCGACCACGTGCGAGCAGGTGCAGCGGGGACGAGTTCCCCAGGTCGCGCGCGTCTCGGTGTCGGGCTGCTGCACCCCATCGGCCTTGCGGCGCAGCAGCCGCACGACCGCGTCCCGGCCCGCGTCCCACGCGTCACCGAGCTGGCTGTGATGCCGGTAGCGGTCGTCGACGGGCAACCGCCCGGCGTCACCGGCTGCCTCACGCAGGACGGCGGCGGGCGGCGCGGGCCGGACCGGCACGGCAGGCAGGACGGCCAGCACCGCGTCGGCGACCTCGCCGTACTCGTCGGGCTCCAGCATGTCGGTGCCCCAGGCGAAGCCGAACCCATCGGCCTGGCAGAGGGCGTGCCGGATGCGGTCACGGAGGGCGGTGCGGTCGGTCTGCGGGTTGTTGCTCACGTTGGCTCCTGGTTGGCTTGGGGTGCCGGTGGCCGCATAGCCCGCGGCCAGCCGGTCCAGTGGGTGGTCATGCGGCGGGTGTGAGGTGCTGGCGGACGACGCGCTGGTGCCACTCCACGGCCCAGTCGGCGCAGTTCGCGCAGTTCTTGTGCGTGTGGCCGTCGAGCTGAATGTCTTCCTCGCGGGCGGTGTACGACCAGGCGACGCTGTCGGCGGAGACGAGCTTGTGGCCGTAGCGCTCCAGGCCGAGGGTCTTAACTCCGAAGCCGTGCAGCCGGTAGCCCTTGGCGTGGAAGTGGTTGACGATCTCTTCAATCTCCGCGGTGGCCTGCCGTCGGCACACCGAGCCGAGACCAACAACGCGGGCCTGCAACAGGTCGACGCCAGCCTCGCCGTACAGCTGGTCGCAGTACTCGTAGTCGGCGAGGGTCTGCCCTTGCAGGACCGGTATCCACGGGATCTCGGGGGCCAGAGCGCTGAGCTCCAGGAAGTTCTCGACGGTGAGCCGCTGGTGGATGCGCACCGCGGTGAGGCGGTCCTGCTCGGGGTCGCCGGGCTTCAGGCCGCGCAGTTCGCGGGTGCCGTGGAACTTCAGCCCGCGGGGGGCGGCACCGCCCTCGATGACGATCCTTTCGCACATGTAGTCCATGGGTGCGACCCACTTGCACAGCTCCGGGCCGAGCTCGGACAGGTAGCGGCGGATCTCGGCGACGTACTCGGCTGCGGTGATCCGCCACCGGCCGTGATACTGCAGCTCGGAGAACCCGCCGGAGTCGATGCAGTACGGGTGCAGGGCCTTCGGGAACGCGGACTTGCGTTCGGCAAGGCGGACGCGGGAAACGAAGAGTGTGCGCCCGGCGAGGCGTTCCGCGAACTTCGGGTCGTGTAGCCAGTGCCGCTCGTGGGTGCCGAGGTACAGCTCGGCAACCATTCCGGCAATGTGGGCGATCCGCTCGACGCCTCGCTGCTGCTCCCGCAGCTCTTCGAGCATGCATGCACAGGTGCACCCGTTGCCGCCGGAGCAGCCGCCGCAGTCCTCGCAGCGGTCGCAGGCGCAGTGACCGCACGCGAGGGGTAGGCAGTCGCAGGCGGCGAGCATCGGCTGTTCCGGGGCGAGGGTCACGCCGCCACCACCTGGGCCCGGCGCCGCGCGATGACCGCGATCACGGCAACCGCGGCGAGCGTCATCCACGCCTTGCCCAGCAGCTGGCCGGGCAGGTACTCGAACGACCGGAACGCCAGCCACAGGAAGATCAGGCTGTCCGCGAGCAGACCCACCGCG
This sequence comes from Streptomyces sp. R28, assembly GCF_041052385.1. Classification (GTDB taxonomy): domain Bacteria; phylum Actinomycetota; class Actinomycetes; order Streptomycetales; family Streptomycetaceae; genus Streptomyces. The sequence continues at coordinate 1,837,830 of NZ_CP163439.1, forward strand.
TTCGAGGCCAGCATCGCCACCGGAAGGCCCCGCTTACGCAGCGGCTCGTACACGGCGAAGTCCATCGACTCCGCCACCGCGAACGCCGCGGCCGACGCCACCGCCAGCGCCGGGTCAGCCAGCCACCACGACAGGGCGGCACCCACGGCGATCGCGGCCAGGACTGCGCCGCGCCCGGCAGCCTCCCGGGCCAAGTCCCGCAGGACCAGGGCGAGACCGACCAGGTACACGCCGGCCGGGGCCAGGTAGTCGAAGCCGACCGGGACGGCGCCGAACTCGGTCACCGCCCAGTTTGCGGCGGGGATGGTGGCGATGTAGGCGGTGAGGGCGATCGCACCTCTGGTGTTCATGGGGCTCCTTACGTGCGGGTCAGTGGCGATGGAGGTTGGGGTGGCGACGGGTCAGGCGGCGGCGTCGATGCCGAGGACGATCGCGCTCGTGCAGGGCCAGAGGACGGCGACCTCGTAGCCGATCCACTGATCGCGGGTGATGACCCGGCCGCTCGGCTCCTGATCGATGACGACGGGCAACCAGGCGCGGATGGTGCGCGTGCAGCGGGCGCAGACGGGCGGGTCGTCGGACACCTCGCCGAAGAACTCACGGTCGTCCTGCACCGGCTCGTGGCCGAACGTCTCGGTGCTGGCCTCGCGTTGCTGGGGGCTGATCTTGCAGCGGCAGGTGTCGTCCCAGTCCTCGGGGCCGAGCGTGGTGTGGACGTCTTTCGACGCGAGGTAGTGGCCGCGAGAGCAGCGGGCTCGCCAGGTGGTGGTCACGGTGTCTCCGTTCGGGTGGTGTTGTGGGGTGGCGCGGGTCAACGCGCGGTCAGGCGGCGTCGGTGGCGCACTTGGGGCAGGTGCACTTGCCGTGGGTGGGGGTGGGCCCGCTGGGGGCGCTGCCTATGGGCCACGCGCCGCGGTGCGGGATGACGTAGTCGGGTTCTTCGGGAGCTGCCGGTTCGGCCGGTGCCGGCTTCGGCGGTGGGGCTCCTACGAGGGAGCGCAGATAGCTCTCCAGGTCGCCGTCTTTCCGGAGGGCGGCGATGTCCTCCGGGTTGAGGCTCACGTCTGGGCCATGTCCACGAACCGTGCGTAGTGCCCTTGGAAGGCGCAGGTGATCGTGGCCGTCGGACCGCCGCGGTGTTTGCCGACGATCAGGTCGGCCTCGCCTGCGCGGGGCGATTCCTTCTCGTAGGCGTCCTCGCGGTGCAGGAGGACCACGATGTCGGCGTCCTGTTCGATCGCACCCGACTCGCGCAGGTCGGACACCATGGGCTTCTTCTCGGTGCGCTGCTCGGGGCCGCGGTTGAGCTGGCACAGGATGATCACTGTGATGCCGAACTCCTTTGCCAGGAGCTTCAGGGATCGCGACAGATCGGCAATGGCCTGCTGGCGGTTCTCGGCCTTGGCGACCTGCATGAGCTGCAGGTAGTCGATGATCACCAGCCGCAGGCCGATGGTCCGCACCAGATGGCGGACCTGCCCGCGCAGCGTCGGCATCGACAGGATCGGCGAGTCGTTGACGTGAAGCGGGGCGGCCGTGATGTCCGGGACGCGGCGGGTGGCGCGGGCCATGTCGACGTCGGTGACGTTGCCCTGCTGGAGGTGGTGGTGCGGGATGCGTGCCTCGGCGCACAGGATCCGGTCGGAGAGTTCCTCCTTGCCCATCTCCAGGGACTCGATCAGTGTCGGGACCTTGTTGGCGATGGCTGCGGCCCTGGCGAAGTCCTGAGCCAGTGTCGTCTTGCCCATGGCCGGCCGGGCACCGATGACGACGAGCTTTCCGGGGGACCAGCCGCCGCAGAGCAGGCTGTCGAGGTCGATGAACCCGGTGGGGATGCGGTCATCCACCGTCGGCGCGGTGATGGCCCGGATCAGGGAGTCGCTGAGGAGTTCGCCGATCGTGGACAGTTCGGACTGCTCGCTGGTGCGGACGACGCCGTCCAGCTCGGCCTGAATGGCGGCGATGTCCTCGTCGGGGTCGAAGGCGGCAGACCGGCCGCGGAGGATCGCGGTGTGCCCGTGGGCGATGAGGCGGGCGGCAACGGCAGCCCGCGTGATCTTCGCTCCGTACCAGGGTGCGGCGCCCGGGTTCGCCACCAAGTACAGGTCGGCGAGCTGGTTTTCGCCGGGTAGCGGGATCGGCAGGTAGCCGGAGGCGTTCCAGGCGGCGAGCTGGCGGTGCACTGCCTGCCAGCGGATCTCGCCCTTGGTGAGGGTCTGGCGGATCTCGTCGGTGGCGTGCCAGGTCCAGCGGAGCCAGTCGGTGGTGATGTCGGCGGGGTCGAACTCGGCGGCCATCTCGTCGATGAGTTCGGGCCGGCTCATCGCGGAGGCGACGACTACGTGTTCGGCGTCGAGGTCGGCGGGGCGGGCGGCCGGCTCGGACTGGTCGTCGAGCGGGGTCTCCCACATGTCGGTGGTCACGCGTTGATCTCCTAAGGGTTCGCTTCGGGTTGGGGTTGGGCGGCCGTCAGGCGGCGGCGCTTCGGCGGCGGTCGGCGCCTTGCAGGAGGACCACGCCGCCGCGGCACATCTCGGCGAGGCGGGAACGGACGCGGTCGCCGGTGACTTCGGCGAGGGCGGACGGCAGCACGTCGCAGGTGATGAGCGCGGGCCGTCGGTTGATGTACCTCTCGTCGAAGATTTCGAAGAGGCGCTCCTGCGTCCACGACGAGGGGCGGGCCGCGGCCAGGTCGTCGATGAACAGCAGGTCGACCTTCTGCAGGTGCTTCACCAGCGCGCGGCCGGAATAGTCATGGGCGTCGGGGCGCAGCGCGTCGAACAGGGCGGTCGAGCGGTAGAACTCGACGACCGGGCTACCGCGGTAGCTGTCACCGAACTGGCCGTGCACCCACTGGCGGGTGGCCTGCCAGGCGGAGTGCGTCTTGCCGACGCCGATAGGGCCGGTGAGGAACAGGCTCGGGCAGTCGGAGTCGCCGGCAGCCCAGGCGGCGACGGGTGGCTCAAGCTCGATGCCGGCCTGGTAGATGCCGGGGATCTTGGCAGTGAAGGCGGCGACGGCGGCGTCACGCCGCTCCGCGATCCACGACTGCCGCGGGCTCGGCTCAGAACTGGAGTGCATCAGGGATCTCCTCTTCGGGGATTTCGCGGGGTGCTGTCGGCGTGCCTGCCTTACGCGGCAGGGGCGGGGGCTCGTCCTCGTAGCGCTTCTGGTTCAGCCACGTCGAGGCGTGAGGAATGAACTGCTGCTCGGTCTTCGCCGCGAGGTGGTATTCGGCGTGCGCCTTGAGGGCAGCGAGAAGGGATGCGGGGTCGGCGCCGTTCTTGGTCGCCTTGATCCACGCTTTGGCGGCTTCGCTCTTGCCGGCCTTGCGGGGGTACAGGCTCCAGAACTCGTCGAAGGCGGGCCCGGGATCGGCGGATGCGCGCGTCGCCGAAGGTGTCGCGGCGGGCGTTCCTTTCCCTGTTCCCTGTTCCTTTCCCTGTTCCTTTCCTTTCCTTTCCGCCAGTGAGTCCTCCGTGCTTCCTCCGTGAGGAGTGGATGAGTCCTCATCTGCGCAGGTCGCGCCCAGGATTGGGGCCTCTGGCGGCGGGGGGATCTTGCTGTCCGTCGGGCGGTTGATTTTCTGGTGCTCGCGCCAGCCTCGAACGGCCAAGTAGCGCTTCTGATTGAGCGTGTAGCGAAGGATCAGTGAGGACTCACTGAGGGCTCCCAGATCGCCTTCGATGTCGGCCGCGGTCCGCTCATCGAGGGGCCAGAGGGCAGCCTTGATGAGGCGCGCGTCGTCGACGCAGCGGCCACTGTCGTCGACGTGCGTCCAGAGGCCGATGAAGGTGAGCCGCTGCTCGTAGGTGAGATCGGCGATCGTCAGGGAGGTGAAGAAATCAGGCTTGATGGACCGAATGCGCGGCATCAGTGGCCTCCTCTCGCGCTGCGCTTGTTGAAGCTGGGGTTCTCGGTGCGGATCGCGTGACGTTCGGCGTCGAGTGCCTGCCATTGGGTGGGATGGATCTCGACTGCGACGTAGGCGGCGGCCGGCCACCATCTGGCGTTTCGTCGGTGCTTCACCCACCGCTCGATGGGCTGGCCGGTGATGCCGACGTAGAGCAGGGCCCTGCTGCGGTCGTAGAAGCGGTACAGGGCCGTGCGCGGCGCCAGGCCGGGGTCCTCCTCGGGGCGGACGAGGTCACGTGTCCGGGCTCCCGGGTTGAACTCCCTGAGCGGTGGGCTAGTCAGCACGAGCGTTCTTCTCTCTGGCTGTTGCGGATGAGGTTGAGGGCTGCTGGTCAGGGCCGGTCGCGCAGTCGGCGGCCCGCGGTCACGCGGCGGCCTCGGCTTCGTCGTCCTCGTCGTCGGGTGTCTCGTGCTCGAAGGCGCGTTCCTGGTCGGCCGGCGTGAGGGTGCGGTAGCAGGCCCGGCATAGCTGCTCGTCGCGGAAGCGGTTGGTCTTCACGTGGTCGCGCTCGAACTGCGGGAAGGTGCGCTTGCCGCAGCGCGTCACGGTGGGCGAGATGGCGAGCGCCACGAGGGCACCACCGCCTTCGACGACCTCAGTCACGGCGTCGTCGTCAAGGTGGTACGCGCGGTAGTGGACGGTGCCGGTGCTGACGGTCTCGATGAACATCAGGTCCGCGTCGCAGGGGATCTGCCCGTTCACGCCGCCACCTCCACGGCGTATTCGGGGTGGTCGCGGAAGGCGTGGTCGATGTACGACTTGTCGACGCCGAGGCGGGCGGCTGCGTCCGTCTTGTTGGCCCCGGTCGTGGTCATGATCCAGTGCGCGTCTTGGGCGATACGTTCGCGCCGGGTGAGCTTGTGCATCGGCTCGAAGTCCGGGTCGTCGATGCAGCCGGGGTGCTGGTCCCAGTACTTGGGCGGGGCCCACCCTTGCTCCTTGGCATTGCGGCGGGCGCGGGCGATTCCGATCTCGCTGACGCCGTGCTTGCGGGGTCGGGAGCGGCGCAGTTGGTCGTAGGCGTCGATGGTTGCCTGCGCGGTGGTTCCGTACACGCGCTGGCTGCGGACGAGGATGCGGCGGACGTTGTCGGGCTTGATGCCGATGTGGGGGCCGAGTTCCTTGAGGGGCCAGCCGATGGCGGACAGCGCCTGGATGCGGCGTCGGGTGCCTGTGGGGTCGACGCGGCCGGGCAGGGTGGGCTCAAGCGGGATGGCGAGGATCTTCGCCTGGAACTCGGGCGTGGTCTGCCGGATCATGCCGCGGCCCTGCTTGGGTGCCGCCTGCGTGTAGAGCCGGACGGTGTTCCAGTCGATGCCGGTGAGGACGGAGACGCGGTGCGGGGTGTAGCCGACGGCGTACAGCTTGAGGAGATGTTGGCGGATGGGTGTGGCGTCAATGAAGGGCTGCCAGGTGCCGGCGGCTACGGCGCGGAGCCGGTTGTTCTGCCACTCGTTGTAGCGGCTGACGCACTCGGGAAGCCGGCAGCGGTAGTCGGTGACGCAGGTGAGGTTGCGGTGATGGGGGGCTTCGCGGACGGCGGTGGTCACGGCTGCTTCTCCTCTCCGGTGTCGCGGAGGTTGTCGGTGTTGGTGCCGGCCTGGTTGTCGGGTGCGCCGGGAAGTCGGTCGGTGGCGCCGAGGAAGCGGGCGCATCGGAAGGCGAGCCAGGTTCCGCCGACGGCGATGGCGAGTCCGACGAGCGCGGGCCACCAGGTGTCGATGGCCGCGTGCACGTTGATGAGTCCGTTGGTGACGGCGCTGATCTGCGCGGGGGTCATCGACGCCTCCCGTTGAGGAGCCAGCCGATGCCGGCGCCGAGTCCGAAGCAGACGGCGGCGAATGCGGCACCGATCACGTACAAGGCGCCGAGGTTGATGTGGTTGAGGCGGTCCATCACGCCGCCGCCTTCCGGGTGCGTGCGGCCCGCCGCTTGGCGGCGATGAGTCGGCCCTTCGCGGTGGTGTTACGCACCTCGCCGTGGACCCAACCGCTCACCGTCTGCTGCTTGACGCCGAGGATCTGACCTATGACCGTCTGGGTCATGCGACCGCTTCGGTACATCGCAATCGCCCAAGCGACCTGCTCGTCCGTGACCGTCACCTTGTGGTGGTCACGTCCGTACCGGGGTTTGTTCTTACGTCGCCCCTTGCCGTCCATGTCGGCGACGTTGGCCGCCTGCGTGCCTGCGAAGAGGTGGTCGGCGCGAACGCAAGCAGGGTTGTCGCAGCGGTGGAAGATGCCGAGGTTCGCGGGCAACGAGCCGTGTTCCAGGGCGTAGGCGACGCGGTAGGCGTAGTAGGTGCGGTTCTTGATCCGCATCCGGCCCCGACCGCCAGGAGTTTGCGCAAAGCCCTTCCAGCTCCAGCAGTTCGGACCCTTCGCCACTTTGGCCATGAAGCGCTGACGGACGACTTCCATCTCTCCCGGGGTCAAGTTCAGCGGGATCATGCCGCCTCCACCTGGTCCGCAGCTGTGCGGCGCCGGTAGACCGCTATCGGGTGACCCTTGGTGCGGGGCGCCGTAGAGGGCACGTAGGTCTTGGTGTGGATCAGGTAGTTGTGTGACATGCCGCGGAGCACGCCGGGGAGGACGCCGCCGGCCACCTCGGGCAGCTGCCCGCGCAGGTCGTTGGCAGAGACGGTGTCGTGGTCGCGCATCCAGATGAGGACGGCCTGGGCGACGACCTTGCGGTCCCAGTCGGAGGCCTGGCGGACGAGCTGGGCGAGGGTTTTGTCGCGGGCGTCGGAGGCGACCTGCTCGGCGAGTGTGAGGCGGGGCATGGTGTGCTCCCTTCCGGGTGTGGTGTTCTGGGTTCCGAGCCGGCCGCAATGCCCGCGGCCGGCTCAGGCGCGTGCGGGCTACTGCTCGGTGGGCTGGGGTGCGGGCGTCGACTCCGGCTCGGCGGCGAGCCAGGCGAGGAGCGGGACGGCGATGTCGCGTGCTCCCTGCGGGCGCTGGATGACCTTGCGGTTCAGGGCCGGGCAACGGGACTTGAGGACTTCGAGCGTGTTGTCGATGTCCATCGCGACGGCGACGTCGAACTCGTACTCGATGCCCTTGCGCTGCTCGGGCCGGGTGCCGACCTGCTTCGGCTTGCCGTTCTCCAGGACCCACTCGGTGTAGGAGCGCATCGAAGCGACGACGTGACCGGGGTAGGCGAGGATCGCGGCGACCATGTCGTTCTGCATGGGCGTGCCGTCTTTCCAGCCGGCGACCTTGTTCCCGCCGTACTTGGCCTTGGCCCTATCGACCTGTTCCAACGTGCCGTCGGCGCCCTTCCAGAAGTGGGAGAGGGAGTCGACGAAGACCGTCGGGTAGCCGGCCTGTGCGGCGGCGTCGAGGGCTCGGGCGAGATCGCGGGGGTCGTAGCGGTCCATGGCGAGGGTGTCGAACTGGATGCCGCCGATCCCGGCGTAGAGACTGGCGGCGCCCTTCTCGGTGTCGATGACGGCGAACTTGCGGCCCTCGGACAGGCCGTAGGCGATGCCGAGGCCGGTCCACGTCTTGCCGGAACCCGACATGCCCTGGATGGACAGGCGAGCCTTGCGACCGGCCTTGCTGGCGGGGCGGAACGCGAACTGGGCGGCGGAGCCGTTCTGTTCGGCGGCGGGGCGTCCGGCGCGGACGGGCGGCGGGAGCTGGGACATGCGGGGTTCTCCTAGGCGTACTGGCGCTCGACCCATGCGGGCAGCGCGGTCATCGGGTTGGGCAGGTAGCCAGGCCACTCGCCGCGTTCGCGGCAGATGGCGTAGGTGTTGAGGGCGACCTCGTTGAGGTGGCGGCCGATGCCGCGGGCCATCGGGTCGCAGGTGGTGACGACCACCAGGTAGGGCGGCTCTTTCTCCTGCAGCACGAACTGGAACGGCTTCTCCGGGTCGGCGACGTCGAGGGCGAGGCCGCCGTCGAGGTACCACTCCTGCTGCTGCGCGTAGCCGTGCTCGTGGAACGCCTTCTCCAGGTCCTCGCGGCGGCAGGAGCGGGCGGTCTTGTAGTCGACGATCTGGCCGTCGTTGCGCAGCCAGTCGAAGCGGGCCCGCCGCCAAACGCCGTGGTCCTCCCAGAAGGCGGACTGTTCGGCGACACCAGAGCCGGGCTCCAGGAGGCTGGCCGCTTCCTCGTGCTCGCGCAGGGCGGCGGCCATGGCGTGGACCTGGTCGAGCTCGTGGCGCTTGAGCGGGATGTCCCCGGCGGCCCGTATGGCGGCGACCTCGGCCTTGATGGCGTCGGTGTTCCACTTCTCCGCGTCGACGAGAACCAGTTCGGGGCCGTCGTCGAGGACGAGCTTGTGGGCGGCGGTGCCGAGTTCGAGCGCCTTGTTGTAGGGCTGGGGGTTGTCGAGCTGCCACTTGAAGGCGGCTGGGCACTTCTTGACGAGCGTGCGGGCGCCAGTCGAGGAGAGGCTGCCGCCGGGGATCGGGTCCCGGTGGTAGAGCTCGGCGCCGATGTCGTACAGGCCCGGCTCGACCTCGGCCGCTGCCTCGACGGCCGCGGTCATTTGCTGGCCTCCGGTGCTCCGCGGAGGGCGCTGGCGACCTCGGGCTCGCAGTCCTCGCACAGGCCGGTGGCCGGGACGAACGGCCCGCCGGTGTCGCCGCAGCGAGTGCACGCGAGTGGCGCGACCTGCTTTGTGGTGCTTTCGGTGCTCATGTGACTCCGTTCAGGGTGTGCGGATGGGTGGGACTCCGCCCCGCCGGGGGGGGGTCGGGGCGGAGTCCCTGGGGCCGCGGATCCCGCTTGGGGGAAGGCGGGCTCTACGCGGCGTTCTGTGGAGGTGTTGGTCAGGCCGCCCCGACGTCGGCCTGCTTCGTACTGCTCGGATCGACGAAGAACTCGTCCGCGTCGAAGAGGCCGTCATCCTGCGGCGGGATCGCCTTAACCGCCTTCGCGATCTTCCGGCGGACCGCGTCGTAGCAGCCGGGGCACATCGCCGCGAGCCGCCGGGCCGGCAGTGAGGCTGCGGTCACGAAGTCGCCCTCGTTGATCGGGTCTCGCGGCGTCGCGATCAGGACGACCTCGCCCTTCTTGCTGATGTGCTTGCCGTTCTCCAGCGGGCACCGGTCCTGCCGGCCGCGACGGTTCGGGTCGTGCTTGCTGCCGCATGCCCCGCGGCATTCGCAGCGGTGGCCGGCGCGGTTCATGACCGTGGTCCACAGGGCGGCGCCGACTATCGGGGGGCGGACGGTCATCGGATCCTCCCGGGGTCGGTGACGGGTCCGAGGTGTCCTGCGTCGCGGGCGGCCCACAGGGTGGTGACGTCGATTGCGTCGGTGTCCTGGTCGGCACCGATGCGCTGCATGGGCGGCACGGTGATGCGGTGGGCGTTGGCTTCGGCGGCGAGTTGGGGGCCGAACTTGGCGCGCAGGCGTAGGGCTTCGTCGCGCCACATGTCCCGCTCGTCGGTGAGGTCGTCGATGTCGGCCTGCTGCTTTACGACCAGTTCCTCGGCCTCCGCCTGCTTGGCGGCGGTGTCATCGAGTGCGCGGTCCTTGTCGTCGAGCTGGATGCGGTAGCCAGCCATGAGGAGTTCGGCCCCGGCGAGCTTGTGGCGCAGCCGGTCGATCTCGTCCGGGGCCCGGTGCTTGCGGGCCGGTCGGGGCGACCGGTCGAAGATGCCGAGCCGGACAGGCAGCAGGTCGGTGAGGGTGGTCATTGGTTTCCCTTCCGCAGTGCGCGGATGAAGCCGATGAAGAAGGGGCCGCACAGCACGAGCGGCGCGAGGTAGATCACTGCTGTTCCTTGCGGTTGAGGTCGAGCACGTTGAGGAGTTCGCGGAGTCGGGCGGTGACGATTGGGTTGGCCGCGAGCTCGGCGGAGGTCAGCTGCGGGTGTTCGGCGGCGATCCGGTCGGCCACGTGCACTGCTGCGGCGCGGCGTTGGCGGCTGGTCAGGCTGGTGCTGCCGAGCACGTGCTGATCGAGTTCGCGGCCACTCATCACGAGGCCTGGGCCGCGTCGAGGGTCTGCTGACTCGTCTTGGCCTTCACGTGCGGGCAGCGGGCGGCGAGGTCGATCTCGGCGCGGTAGCGGTCCCAGCTCATGAGCTCCATGCGGTAGCCCTGGCGCTGGTACTTGTCGCGCTCGCGCTTCAGCGGGTAGTGCTCGCGCCAGGCCTGCTCCTCGGTGGCGAACGCCTCGTCACCGAACGCAGCGGTGAGGGCTCCGCAGGGGCAGCCGCACGGCGCCCACGTGATCCATGTGCAGTTCGTCAGCGGGTACAGCCCGCCGTCGACCTCGACCTTCAGTTCAGGCATGTCCGCCTCCTTTCAGGCGCTGGTTGAGCCGGTTGGCGGTGGCGATGCGGGCCTGCAGGTCGGTCTCGCGGGCGGCGAGCGACCGCGTGTAGTGGCGTTCGACCCGGTAGGCGGCGGCCACGACGCAGACGAGGATCAGCAGGGGGCCGGCGATGGCGAGGAGGGTGGTCACGCCGCCTCCTGGCTGATGCGGTTGAGGTAGTCCTCGTAGGTCTCGGCCGGCTCGCTGTCGGTCTGGTCGGTGACGCCGAGCCAGCTGGCTATGCCGCGGACGATGACGACGGGCGGAAGGGCTGCGAGGTCGACAGCGGTCATCACTCGGCCTCCTGTTCGTGGAGGCGGAGCCAGGCGCGGCGCTGTGTGTAGTGGGCGTGGACGCGGGCTACACGGTCGACGTACTCCGTCGTGGTCCACGGCTTCACACCCCGGGCGCGGCGGGCCATCTCCTGCTCGACGCGGGCGATGGCGTCCTGCTCCAGGTCGGCGAGCGGGCGGGGTTCGATGACGGTCGCCATGTCAGGCCACCTCCTCGGCGTGCTTGCAGGGCCAGCGGGTGCCGCACGCGCACCAGTGGCATCCGTCCGCCGGGTCCGGCACCTTGTCGTAGTGCTGCGAGGCTGGGGATTCCCCGGCCTTCTCCAACTCGGCGAGGCGGGCGTGGGCGGCGACGAGCATGCCGCGCAGCTGCTTCACGTCGCGGCTGAGCTGGTCGACCGTGAGTCCCCTCGGGATGGGCGTGTTCCACGAGTAGGTGCAGCCGTCGACGACCGCGCGGTGGTTCCAGCCGTGGCCGTACTGGTAGGTGCAGCGGACGTTCTTGGCGTCGCTGGAGGAGCTGACGAACTGGTCGTTGCAGAACCCGCCCGGCGGGGGGATCTGGAGGTCGTGCCAGGCGCCGTGGTGCAGTTCCTCGGTGCGGTAGACGCCCGAGCGGCGGTAGCGGAGGCGGTTCCCGGTCTGCGGGTGCCAGGCCTCGTGCCAGTTCTCGCGGTGGGAGGACGGCAGCACGCACTGCACAGGCAGGTTCCAGTGCACGGACACGCAGCGGGACTCGTCCGACATGTCGGGGCTGATCTCAGGCATTCGACGCCTCCTCGGGCGCACACGTGCAGGTGTCGGGGTGGGCGCAGGCGAGGAGGTCGAAGACCCGCTCGTACCAGGCGTCGGGCTGAAGTTGCGGCGTGTGGCCCATCGGCGGGGCGGCCAGCAGGGACTGCAGCCGGGTGTCGGCCTCCACGGCGGCCAGCGGCACGTCCAGGGCGGCGATCGGCTTGATCGGGGCGGTCATCGGGCCACCGCCTCGCCGGTGACCTTGCGGGCGACAGCAGTGAACTGGTCCAGCGCGGCCTGCAACTGCTCGGGCGTGGTCGGCATGGTCAGCGCGGCGTACAGCGCGGAGCCTGCAAGCTGCTCGTCCGACAGGCGGCGGTGCAGCGTCTCGCTGACGACGACAGCCCCAGCGAGCTCCGACTCCAACTCAGCGACCTGATCGGAGGCTTCGCGGAGCGCGGAGCGAACCGCAGCCAGCTCGCCGACGAGCGCGTCCCGCATGCGGGCCACCACGGCGGCAGCATCCGCGGGCATCAACTCGGCGAAGTCCAGGGCGGCGTAGTCGGCCAGCTGCTCGGGTGACAGACGGGCGCTCATGCCGCGCCCCCGTCCTGCATGGCGCGGGTCTGACGGTCGGCGAGGGTGGCGGCCCAGTACGTGTAGAACAGCTCGTCCAGCGCCGCAGCCTTCTCCGACTCGGGCAGTCCCTCGAACGCCAGACGGCCGATCTGCTCGACCTCGAACCCGTCCGGGTGCGTCGCCAGCAGCAACTCCTCCGCTTGGTTCCACATCGCCTGGAACGGGGACACGGCAGGGATCGACGACGTGATCTGGTCGAACGGAGTCAGGGAGAAGTCGCTCACGACGCACCGCCAGTCCGGCGCACGTCGTCGCCCAGGGCGGCAGCGTGGATTCGGTCGACGTCGACCGTGGACTCCCCGGCCCGCACCACGGAGTCGCAGATGTCCATGACTCGGTTGAGGCGGGCAGCGGTGTCGCTCTGACGCTCGAAGGCGTCGAGGATCGCCTCGGTGTCGGCGTGGGTGTTCGTCGCGTGCAGCAGGTTGGCCAGGTACTCGCGGGCCGTCATGTCGTGGCGCGCTGCGACCTTCGCCCGGACGCGGGCCTTGGCTGCCTCGCGGGCACTCAAGCCCGTCGCGGTCTGGGATGATTGAGGCACGTGAAGCCCCTTTCGTTTCGTGGTTCGTGAGGGGTGGATCGCGCGGCTAGGCCGCGGGGCCCCGGCTGCCGCTCGCGACGGCGGTTGGGGTCTTTTGTCGCTAAGCGGCGGCGCGGGCCGACTCGTCTTCGGCGTGTTCGCCGTTCATCCACGCGTCAAGCTCGCTGATCTTGTAGCGGTAGCGACGGAGTCCGTGCGGCCTGCTCTTCGGCCCGATTCCGTCGCGCCGCCAGCGGCGGAGGGTGACGACGTGGACGCCGAGGTAGTCGGCGGCTTCGGCGCTCCAGAGCCAGCCCTTCGGTGGGGGCTTGGGCTTGTTCGGCATAGGTCTATTCCTCGCTCGTGGGGGTCGGGGCAAGAGACGTTCGGTTCAGATCCGGAGACGACGGAGGCGCGAAAAGGGGGAAGATCGCGCTACCGACGGCCTCCGCGAGGGCGGTCGCATCGTCAACGTCAGCGGTGGGCTGCCTGCCAGTCAGGAGCTTTTCGATCACTCCCCGGCCGACTCCGGACGCTTCAGCCAGGGTGCGGACCGAGAAGGACTCTCCCCGCCCCGGGAACTGCATGAAGTGCTCGAAGACCGGGATGCTGCGCAGGGTCCATCGTCTGCTTGAGTGTCGGCTCACATTGCCCCCGAGTGGTGCGGAACTGCAGAACTGCTTGCATGACATAGCGAAGCATAGTGGAGCCGATTCGTCTACAGATCGGAGACGATCCGCCTGCAAGTCTCGGCAAAGTTTCTGGCGCGATACCACCCTTCTGTAGACGAACTGTCTCGGATCCCGGATGGTTGTATGGACTGAGCTGGTATTTTTCCGAGGCACGCCACCCCCTACAGAGACAGCCGGTATCTGAAGTGACCCGAGAGGAAGAGGACATGACGGCAGCGGCCCCCGCCCCGGACGCCGGGACGGACGAGCCGAGCACCCTCGGTGCGCTCTCGAAGCTCATCCAGGACGCCAACGACCGCGGACTCTCCTACGCCAAAATGTCCCAGCGCGCCGTCGACACAAGCACCGGAACCAAGCTGTCCAAGCCCTATCTCCAGCGCCTCGTCGCCAACCCGCCGGCCAATGCACCGAGCGAGATTCAGATGCGCGCCCTCGCCAACGCCCTCCGCGTTAGCGAGCGGCGCGTCAAGGCCGCCGCGGCGGAGCAGTGGCTGGGATATGTCGCTACCGAACTTGCGGGATACAACGACGAAGTCCGCATCATCGTGGGCCACTTGGCGGGCATGCCCGAGCCTGAGCTGCGCCGCTGGCGGGCAATGATCGAGGCCGACGAGCGCGCCCGCCGCGAGAACGACTAGCAGAGACCACCGCGCGCCAGCAGCATCTGACTGAAAAAGTCCCCATGTAGACATTCCGTTGAACGGATTGTCCACGTCTGCTCACGCGGCGTACCCTTCCACAACCGTGCGCTACCGGCACACAACGCCCTGGCGCACCGCACCAACGGGAGGGTGCCTCATGCTGCGCGTTGTGTACGAAGCCACACCACACCTACGACTCGGACAGCTGGTCGACATCCGGGAAACCCGCGGCCGGATATGCGTCAAAATCCAAGAGGACGCTGACGTCTACGCGTACACCGCAGCCCTCAACGCCGCGCTGGTCCAATTCCTCGCCAACTGCAGCTGGTTCCAGATCTGGCGCGGCCGGATCATCAGCGCCAACTCCCCCGAGAGCCCTCTCACCGTCACATACCAGCCCGACCCCCGGATCGACCTCCGCAAATGCGTAGAAGTACGCGAGTCCTGCGGCCTCGTCGTCGTCCACGTCGCTGGCGCGGCAACGGCGGCCGACTTCGTCGGGGCCATGAACCCCGCAACTGAACGCTTCCTCGCGGGCGGGCAGTGGTTCCAGCTGTGGCAGGGTGAGATCATCACCATGGCCACGCCTGATTCACCTGAGGCGTCCGCGGCCTGAGGTACGCGCACGAGGGGGCTCCATGCCCGGTTACATCGAAGACCGATGGATGACCAAGAAGCCGGACCCCGACACCGGCCAGAAGCGCAGGACTTCACGCTGGGGGCAGGGCAAGCGGTACCGGGTCGCGGGCATCCCCGGGGTCAAGGACCGGTCGTTCGAGAAGCTCCACGGTCCCGATGGGGCCAACGCCTGGCTGGCGAAAGCGCAACACGAGTCGACGTCGGGGGAGTTCATCGATCCCCGCCGCGGTCAGATGCTGCTCAAGGACTACATCGAGCAGGAGTGGTGGCCGCGCCGCGACTACGACAACCCCTCCACCGAGGCGACCGTCAAGGGCCGGGTGTGGACGCACATCGTGCCGCAACTGGGGCAACACCAGATGAACGCCGTCAAGACGAAGCAACTTGGCGAGTGGCTCAAGACGCTCAAGGCCACCGTTGGGCCTGGGACGGCCAACGAGTGCTGGCGTTACCTGTCGGCCATTTTCCAGGCTGCCATCGATGACGAGCGACTGACCCGCAACCCGTGCCGTAGGCAGACGACACTGCGCGTGCCGACACGGCCGCCGGCAAAGGCCAGGGCTTGGTCCAAGGAGCGAGTGCTCGCCGTGCAGGCCGCGATGGACGGCCGGTTTCAGCTGTGCGTCGACCTGGGTGTGGGGGCCGGGCTGCGGTCGGGTGAAGTCTTCGGGTTGTCGGTCGACGACATCGACTTCGACGGGCAGCGCATCCTGGTGCGCCGTCAAGTGAAGAAGGTGGGGGCCAAGCTCGCGTTCGCCCTACCCAAGGGGGAGAAGACTCGGGAGGTGCCGGTGCCCGAGTACCTCTTGAAGCGGATCGAGGACGCGCTGAACCGGCGCCCTGCGCAATCGGTGACACTCCCGTGGAAGGACCCGCGGCCGCCCACGACGGAGCGGGAGGCGGAAGAGCGCGAGCCGCAGACGCACGCCCTCATCCTCACCTCGGCATGGGGCGGAGCGATCCGCCGGGACGGATTCGACACCCGCGTGTGGAAGCCGGCCCTCGCGGCGGCCGGCGTCATCCCTCCCCCGGTTGAGACGAAGCAGCCTGTCAAGCATCGCCCAGGCAAGCTCAGGACGGTGCTGACGTACCAGGAGAGCCGGGAGGACGGTTTCCACGCCCTCAGGCATACGTTCGCGTCGGTGCAGCTGGACGCGCGGGAGCCGATCGTGGCAGTCTCGAAGTGGCTGGGCCACGCGGATCCGTCGATCACACTCCGGATCTACGCGCACATGATGCCCGAGGCGGACGGCCGGGGCAGGTCGGCAATGCAGAACTGGTTCGAGAACTCCTAGTAGTGGATCTCCCCAGATTCTCCCCAGCGGTCTTGGATCAAGAAGAATGAAGGGCCCTCCCTGGGTGCGGGAGGGCCCTTCATCTGCCAGTCAGTGAACTCCGACCGAGGCCAGTGCATGCCTCTGACGTGCAGAAAGACGCACCGGGAAGTAGAGGTAACAGACGCCGCCCGTGCCGGAGACCACCTTGCCACTGGCGTTGTACCGCTTGGTCCGCAGCCAGATGTTCTCCCACTCGCGCCGCTTGTAGACGCGCCGCACCGCCTCGTTGCTCGCCGAGTTCGGGTCGTTGGCGATCACGTCGCCGTCGGCGGTGAAACCGATGACGGTCATCAGGTGCCCGGCGGTGCCGTACCCGGCCCCGGTCAGCTCCCCCTCCAGGAAGGACTGGGACGTTATGGCCGGGATGCCGGCCGCGATCAGCGTCGCCAGGTCGGTGAGCGAGCCGAGCCGGGTGACCACGCCCTGCAGGCCCTTGAAGGTGGCCGCGTAGGCGGCGTTGAACGGCCAGTTCCCGCAGCCGTCGTACTGGTAGTCGAAGGTGAACCGGGCCGCGTGGCAGACCTGCGGGTCTGCGTACGCCGGGTCGACCCAGGCCAGTTGCTCCGCGGTGAGACGGCCGCCCCAGTACTCGACGATCATCTGCGAGGAGGTGGGGCTGCACCAGGCCTCGCCGCCGTTGTCGTACTCCGGGTACTGGCCGACATGGGTCTCCTGCGAGTAGCGCGGGACGGTCAGCTCGTGGGCGAGGCCGGGGGCGGAGGCCGGGACGGCGAAGCGGTCGGGGACGTCGGAGCCCATCGCGCCGACCCGCCAGACCGTGGGGGTGAGCTTGGTGCCGGGCTTGCGGTAGAGGGTCAGCCGCAGCTGGTACGAGGTGAGACGCAGCCCCGTGGCCGGGTCGTCGATGGCGAACGTGTCCGTCCAGACGCTGCTCTTGCCGTCGCTCTGGTCGTCGACCGAGGTCCGCCGGATGTCCTGGTCACCGGCGGCCCAGCGGCCCAGCACGTACCAAGGGGTGGCGGTGTCGTCGGAGTACGTCCCCTTCAGCTCGATCTGGAGCCAGGTGCCGGCGGGGGTGTGCGCGTTCCAGGAGGCGATCGCCTCGGTGGCCGGGACGGCGAGCCGGTGGGCGGGCGAGGTCCAGGTCGCGTACTCCCAGCTGGCGCTCTTGCCGGTGTGCGGGTCCGTGTAGTCGGTGGTGCCGGCGGGCGTGGCGATCACGATGCCGGGGCGGGCGCCCGCGACGGCACGCGTGCCCTGGGCGGCGCCGCCGCGCCAGTCGGAGTACGTGATCCAGGCGCGGTTGTCGACGGTGCCGGCCGGGGCCCGCACGGTGTCCGCGCCCTCGGCGGTGGTGTCGGCGGCGAGCGCCGGGCCCGCACTGCCGCCGCCGGCGACGGCTGCGGCGACCGCGGCCACCAGGACGGTTCTGCGGGACGGCTGTTCGGCTCTACTCATGGACGGAAGACCCCCAGTTGTCCGAGTCGGGCGGGCCCAATGCAGGGCTGTCAGCCCACTATGGCTGCGGGTGGCAGCGTCTGCCAGCAATTGCGTCCCTGGCGCGCCTACGAATATTGGTGTCGACCACTGGCATGGCCTGGGGCGGCCGCCGGCGCGCCGAAGCAGCCCAACCACCGTACGGACGAGGTGGGATGAGCGGGCCGGGGTCTCGGCGTACGCCGCCGCGACGGTGTACGCCGAGACCGTGCCGGCCCTACCGGTGACGCCTCGTCAGACGAGGTCCATGGCCGCGACCTCATCCGGGCGGCCGTAATTGACCGGGCCGTGGAAGCGGCGGCGGGCGGAGGCGAACCACCACACCGCGGCCACGGCCAGGACCACGCCCAGCGCGATCGGGGCGTAGTTGAAGGAGTGGGCGGTCACCGGCGAGGCCTGCGGCAGCATGAACAGGACACTGCTGAACAGGATCCAGGCCACCGCGACGACCCCGACCGGCCGCCCCCACCGGCCCAGGTGCCAGGGCCCTGGCTGGAACTCGTCACCCAGTCGCAGCCGGAGCAGGATCGGCACGGCGTAGGCGAGGAAGAGTCCGACGACGTTGACGCTGACGATGGCGGTGAACGCCGTGTGCGACCACCAGCCGGGCAGCACCAGCGCCAGCGAGCAGGCCACCGCCAGCCACACCGCCTTGACGGGGGTGCGGGTGCGCGGCGAGACCGAGTGCCACCAGCGGGAGCCGGGCATCGCGCCGTCCCGGGAGAAGGCGAAGATCTGCCGGGTGTTGCTGGTGAGGTTGGCGAGCCCGCAGAAGAGCATCGCGCCGATGACGATCAGCAGCGCCACCTTGGCGGTCCCCGCTCCGAGCCCGTCGATCAGGATCTGCACGGGAGGTGCGTCGGCGCTCGCCACACGGTCGTAGTCACGAATGCTGTAGACCAATGCGAGCATCAGCAGCAGACCCGCGATCGCCGAGTATCCGATCGCCCGCGTGATCCCCTTCGGCGCGTTGACCGTCGCCCGGACCGTTTCCTCGGACATGTGGAAGCTGCCGTCGAAGCCGGTGAAGGTCCAGCTGGTGACCAGCAGGCCGAGCATCCCGCCGTAAAGCCCGCTCGTGAAACCGGTGTTGTTCGCGAAATGCGTGACGAACGAGGCCGACTGATGATGTTCGGGCATGACGATCAGGGCGGTCACGATAACCACGAGTCCGCTCAGCAGCCACCACACGGAGATCCGGTTCAGTATGGCCACCAGTTGCACGGTGTAGGTGTTGGCGAGCCCCTGGAGCACGATGATCAGGGCCGTGATCAGCACCGTCCGGTGCGGCGTCGGCTCGTACGAGGGCCACTGCAGGGCGATGAAGGCCTGGAGGAAGGTGGCGGCGGCGTACCCGGTGGCGGCCGTGCCGCCGACCTGGCCCACGAAGTTCAGCCAGCCCGTGTACCAGGACCACGCGCCCTTGTGCCGTCTGGCGAGCTTTCCGGCGGAGAAGTACAGCGCGCCGCTCGTCGGATAGGCCGAGGCGACTTCCGCCATCGCTGCTCCCACGAAGAGCACCATGACGGAGACGCCGATCCAGCCGAAGACGAGAATGCTCGGGCCGCCCGCGTTCAGACCGAATCCGAAACCCGAGAAAATACCCGAGATGATGTTGATGATGGTGAACGAGATGGCGAAATTGTCGAACGCCTGAAAGCGTCGCGTGAGTTTTCTCGGATAACCCATCGCATGCAGGGTCGCGTCGTCGTCGAGCGCGATCGGAACCGATCCCCCGCGCGCTTTGGCACGCGGAGGCGATATCCCTTCTGACACGGGTCGGACCTTTCTCTCGGTGGGGGGTTGCGGTACGTCAGGCACCCGGCACGGGCAGACCACAGGCGCGACGCGCCCGGGAGAGCTGCCCGACCGGGTCACCGAAGACGGACCAGGGCATCCGGGAGGCGTACGGCCCCATCGCCGCGAAGACGGCGCGTGCCTCCTCCGCACGCCGGGCCATGACCAGCGCGTGTGCGAGGTAGGCCAGGTCGAGGACCGGAGTGAAGCGGTATTCGGCCACCGCCGGAAGCCAGTTCTGGTGGATCGCCAGCGCGGTCGAGCGCCACTGCGGCTGCTCCCAGACCCGGTCGGCGAGCAGTTGGGTCGGGTCGTAGCTCGCCACCAGGGCGACCAGCGGGAGCAGGCGCAGCGGCGAGTCGGCGGGCGCGCGCTGGCCGAGGAAGGCGGCAACGTCCCAGGCAGCGGTCACCGAGCCGCCGTGCCGAGTGAAGAAGCAAGCCAGGAAGCGGTGGTGGGCCTCACGGTGCCAGGGGTCGAGCGAGAGGACGTGGGCGAACAGGCGCCACGGCCCGGGCGGTGCCGTGAGCAGCCCGTGCGGCGCCTGGTCGCGCAGCCGGTGCAGCCGGGCCATCGTCAGCTTGGCCACCCAGGGCGTGGGATCGGCGGGGTCCGCCGTCGCGGCCCGCTCGCAGGCGGCCAGCGCTATCCGCTCCAGCGCCTCGGCCCGGGAGTCACGCGCGTCGGCCGCGCGCAGCGCCCGCAGCACGGCCACCCGCGCCCACAGCAGCGCCGCCTCGGGACCGGGTTCCTCGGCCAGCCAGCGCTCGACGAGGTCGGAGTCGGCGGCCTCGGAGGCGAGCACGAGAGAGCGGTGGGCGCGCAGACCGAAGTCGCCGTGGGTTTCCGCCAGCGCGTCACGGGCGCTCAGATAACGGCCGGCGCGTACATCGACGCATACGCTCGCGAGCAAGCGGTCGTCGGCTGCCGGATGCCACACATACTGCCCTTCGAATAACCCCGCGGCCATCTGTCCCAGCCCATCCCCCGTTACGGCACCTCACAGTTGCGCACCAGGCACCCTACTCAGCCCGGGACTCAACCGGAACGCACATTTCGCTGTGGCGGGCGGAGTTTTCCGGCGGCATTGCCTGCCTCCGGCAGCTAGTTCAAAGCGACACCTTTTCTCATCCCGCTCCACCACCCGCTTTCACCCGCTACTAGAATGTTCCAACGAAATATGCCCACCCTCGCCGCACTTCAGGAAAAACGATTCACGACCTCGCCACGCGGCTCCGCCGCCTCCCCCCGTCCTGCGGCCCCGTCCGCCTCGTCGGCGTGGACGGGCACGCCGGCTCCGGAAAGTCCACGTTCGCCGGGCAGTTGGCCCGCGCGCTCGGCGACGCCCCGGTGCTGCACCTCGACGACATCGCCAGCCACGACGAGCCGTTCGAGTGGACCGAGCGCCTGCTGACCCAGGTGATCGAACCGCTCGCCCACGCCGAGACCGCCCACTACGCCCCCTACGACTGGCGGGCCCGCCGCTTCGGAGCGCCCCTCGCCCTGCCGCCCGCCCCGGTGATCGTCATCGAGGGGGTCGGCGCCGGCCGCCGCGCGCTGCGCCCGCATCTCGCCCGGCTGCTGTGGATGGAGCTGGCGCACGAGGAATCGTGGACACGGGGGCGCTCGCGGGACGGGGAGGAGCAGCGGGAGTTCTGGGACGGGTGGGTCAGGGCGGAGCGCGAGCACTTCGCAAATGACCCGTCCCGGCCGTTCGCCGATCTTCTGGTTCGGCAGTGCGGCAAGGGATATGAGGTGACTCCTGGGCCTGCCGGGACCGTTGGACCAGACCAGGCCATCACGCACGGTGACGACCCATCGGCAATGTGCTGAACTTGTGAAGAGCCTTGCGGGAGAAGTTCCCGGAGTGCTTCAACTCGGCTTGACCCGGGGGCCGTACAGGACTTACGTTCTCAATGTGCGGCCATTCGAAGCCGCCCACACACGCGAAGCCCCCGGTTGTTCCCCCGTGATCGGGGGCTTCGTTCTGCCCTCACCCCCTTTTTCCGGGCGCCGAGAGACGCGATTCGCTCACCCTCGGTCACCAAGCGCGGTGCGCCCGATCTGCTCCCACCTCGCCAAACGGCCCGTGCGGCACCCTGGGGCGGGCCACACCCTCGCAGGTACGATGCCCTCGGTGCGCCCTACGGCTGCTCTGCGCACCGTTGCAACTCCGGTCCGCGGTACGGCGGTTCGATCAAGGCGGACGACGCGCGACCGGTCGCCAACCGACGGGGGCACGGTTTGTGGGGGGACGTGATGGACTTCGGCACGCAGGGCCCCGAGGCCCCGGCCGACCTCGCTTGGCTGCGAGGCGTGGATGCCTACACGATGGGGGCGTATCCGCAGGCGGAGGAGGAGTTCCGTACCGCGGTGCGGATCGATCCCGGGATGGCCGACGGCTGGCTCGGGCTGCACGCGCTGCGCGTCGACACGACGACCGCGCTGCTGCGGATGTTCCGGCACCGGGAGCGCTTCGGGGAACAGCGCACCCGGCACCGGCGGACGATCAACTCCTGGTACTGGCTGGGCTGGTGGGTGCAGCCCGTCCTGGAGAGCCCGCGCGACCTGCTGCTGGCCCACGCCTCGCACTGGCTGGACGGTCGGCACGTCCCTGAGCTGGACCGCGCGCTGGCCGGGCTCCCGCCCGTGGACACCGACCACCAGGTCCGCTTCCTGCACGCCTGCCGCGCCTACCTGGTCAAGGACTGGGACCAGCTCGTCCGGCACACCGACCCGCTGCTCGACGACCCGCTGCTCGGCATCGAGGCCGGCCTGTTCGGCGGTATGGCACGGGTACGGCTGGAGACGTACGGGCAGGCCGAGCCGCTGCTGTCGGCCGCGCTGATGCGCTGCCGCAGCGAGCAGCCACAGCGCAAGGAGCTGCGGTACTGGCTGGCACGGGCGCATGAGGGCACGGGCCGGTCCGCGGCCGCCCTCCCGCTCTACCGCGCCGTGCACCGCGTCGACCCCGCCTTCATGGACACCTCGGCCCGGCTCGCGGCGATCGCCGAGGGCGACGGCTACGACGACACCGCCGACCTCGCGGCGATCACGCTCACCGGGGTCGGACAGGACATGGCCGACGGTCCCGACGGGCTCGACCCGCTCTTCGGTATCGAGGGACGGGACCTGAGGCTGCCGGACCCCGACCTGCCGCCGGCCGGTCCGCTGCCGTCGGTGGTCGATCCGGCGGTGCGCGAGAAGACGGCCGTACCGCAGCAGTCGCTGCCCGCCGGGCCCACCGACCCCGGGTTACTCGAGGAGGCGCTCGCCGAGCTCGAGCGCATGGTGGGGCTGGAACCCGTCAAACGCCAGGTCAAGGCGTTGTCCGCCCAGTTGAACATGGCCCGGCTGCGCGCCGGGCAGGGCCTGCCGGTGCAGCCGCCCAAACGGCACTTCGTCTTCTCCGGCCCCTCCGGCACCGGCAAGACCACGGTCGCCCGCATCCTCGGCCGCGTCTTCTACGCTCTCGGCCTCCTCGGCGGCGACCATCTCGTGGAGGCCCAGCGAGCCGATCTGGTCGGCGAGTATCTGGGCCAGACGGCCGTGAAGGCCAACGAGCTCATCGACTCCGCGCTCGGCGGTGTCCTGTTCGTGGACGAGGCGTACTCCCTCTCCAACTCCGGCTACGGCAAGGGCGACGCCTACGGCGACGAGGCCCTCCAGGTGCTGCTGAAGCGGGCCGAGGACAACCGGGACCACCTGGTGGTGATCCTGGCCGGCTACCCGGAGGGCATGGACCGTCTGCTGGCCGCCAATCCGGGCCTGTCGTCCCGCTTCACGACCCGCGTCGACTTCCCGTCCTACCGGCCCCTCGAACTCACCTCGATCGGCGAGGTGCTCGCCGGGGACAACGGGGACGTGTGGGACGAGGAGGCGCTGGACGAGCTGCGGTCCATCGCCGGGCACGTGGTCGACCAGGGGTGGATCGACGAGCTGGGCAACGGGCGGTTCCTGCGGACGCTGTACGAGAAGAGCTGTGCGTACCGCGATCTGCGGTTGACGACCTATCCGGGGGCGTTGACGAGGGACGACCTGTCGACGCTTCGGTTGCCGGATCTGATGCAGGCGTACGGGGAAGTGCTGTCGGGGCGGGGCCCGCAGGATCCGTCGACGATGTGACGGACCTGGGGCAGTGCCCGGTGCTGTGGTTGCCGCTGGGGCCCGGAGGGCCCCAGCGGCACGGCTGCCCGACGGAGGCGGCGCGCTCAGCCCGCCAGGGCCTCCTCCGGCTCCCCGCTGTTCACCCGGGGCCCCGTGACGCGTACCTCCGGCAGCTCCCGGTGTGCCGGGTCCCGTACCTCGCCGACCAGCAGCTCCAGTACGTCCTCCAGCGCGACGAGGCCGAGCACCTTGCCGGACGCGTCGGCCACCTGGGCCAGGTGGGTCGCGGCGCGGCGCATCACCGTCAGGGCGTCGTCCAGCGGCAGTTCCGAGCGCAGTGTCGTCATCGGGCGCCACACGTGCTGCGGCACCGCCCGTGTCGACTGCTCCAGATCCAGTACGTCCTTCACGTGCAGGTAGCCCATGAAGGCGCCGGTCTCCGCCGCCACCGGGAAACGGGAGTACCCCGTGCGGGCGGTGAGCGCGACGATCTGCCCGGGGGTGACCGACGGGCTGACCGTGACGAGGGACTCGCGCTTGAGGAGTACGTCCGTCACGGGGCGGGAGCCCAGTTCCAGCGCGTCCTCCAGACGTTCCTGCTCCTCGGGGTCGAGCAGGCCGGCCTGGCCGGAGTCCTCGACGAGGCGGTTGAGCTGTTCACTGGTGAACACCGCCTCGATCTCGTCCTTCGGCTCGACGCGGAAGAGCCGAAGGATGGCCTGGGCGACCGCGCCGAGGGCCACGGTGATCGGCCTGCAGAAGCGGGCGAACCAGACCAGGCCCGGGCTGAGCCACAGCGCGACCTTCTCCGGCGCCGCCATCGCCAGGTTCTTCGGCAGCATCTCGCCGATGACCAGGTGGAAGAAGACCACCGCGGCGAGCGCGATGACATAGGTCAGCGGGTGGATCAGGCCCTGCGGCAGATGGACCCACTCGAACACCGGCTCCAGCAGATGCGCCACCGTCGGCTCGGCGACCGCGCCGAGCGTCAGCGAGCAGACCGTGATGCCGAACTGGGCCGCCGCCATCATCTGCGGCAGCCGCTCCAGGCCGTACAGCACCTGGCGGGCGCGCGCCGTGCCCAGCGGTTCGATCTGGCTGCGGCGGACCGAGACGAGGGCGAACTCGGCGCCGACGAAGAACCCGTTGGCGAGCACGAGCAACGCGGCGAAGAGGAGTTGGAGCACGCTCATCGGGCGACCTCCACCACGGCGCCGGTCCTGACCAGCCGGACCCGTTCGGCCCGGTAGTGGCCGACCCGGCGCACCGACAGCCGCCAGCCCGGCAGTTCCGCCTTGTCGCCGACGGCCGGGATGCGCCCGAGCAGGTCGGCGACGAGTCCGGCGACGGTCTCGTACGGCCCCTCGGGCACGTCGAGTCCTATGCGCTGGAGGATGTCGACGCGGCAGCTGCCGTCGGCGTCCCAGGCGGGCCGGCCGTCCTCCGGCGGGGCGGCGGCGAGTTCGGGCAGGTCCTGGCCGTCGTGTTCGTCGCGGACCTCGCCGACGATCTCCTCGACGATGTCCTCCAGCGTGACCACGCCGGCTGTGCCGCCGTACTCGTCGACGACGACCGCGATGGGCTGCTCGCTGCGCAGCTGGGCGAGGAGGGGCTGGACCGGCAGGGTCTCGGGGACGAGCAGCGCCGGGCGGGCAATGCGGCCGACCGGGGTGCGCAGACGATCACTCGAACGGACCGCCAGCGCGTCCTTCAGATGGACCATGCCGACGACCTCGTCGATCTTCTCCCGGTAGACCGGGAAGCGGGACAGACCCGTGGCGCGGGTCAGGTTCACCACATCCTCGGCGGTCGCCGACGACTGCAGCGCGCTGACCTTCACGCGCGGCGTCATCACGTGCTGCGCGGTGAGCTCGCCGAGCGACAGGGTCCGTACGAAGAGATCCGCGGTGTCCTGTTCCAGGGCGCCGGCCTGGGCGGAGTGGCGAGCCAGGGAGACGAGTTCACCAGGGGTGCGGGCGGAGGCCAGCTCCGCGGTGGGCTCGATGCCCAGGGCGCGCACGAGCCGGTTGGCGACGGAGTTCAGCCCGGCGATCACCGGCCGGAACAGGCGTGCGAAGACGTGCTGCGGGCCTGCGACGAAGCGCGCGACCTGCATCGGCCGGGACACCGCCCAGTTCTTGGGCACGAGCTCGCCGATCACCATCTGCACGGCCGAGGCCAGCAGCATGCCGACGACCACGGCCACCCCGGACACCGCGCCCTCGGGGATGCCGATCGCGGTGAAGGGGCCGCCCAGCAGCTCCGCGAGCGCCGGTTCGGCGAGCATGCCGACGACGAGGGAGGTGATGGTGATGCCGAGCTGGGTGCCGGAGAGCTGGAAGGACAGCTCCTTCAGCGACTCGACGACCCGGCGGGCCCGTCGGTCGCCCTCGGCCGCGGCCTTCTCGGCGTCCGTGGCCTCGACCGTGACCAGGCCGAACTCGGCGGCCACGAAGAAGCCGTTGGCGAGGATCAGAAGGAACGCGGCTGCCAGAAGCAGCAAGGGGACGCTCATGATGCCGCCGCCCCGGTATGTCGGGAGGGGGCGGCGCAGGTACTACAGGACGATCCGTCCATCGCTGGAGGGAATCACTCCTCGGGTAGCAGGGGGCCTCTGAAGTCCGGATGGAACATCAGAAGCGGAGGCGCCAGAAAACGCCTCCGCCAACAGATTAATCAAGACATGGGGATTTACGGCAGGGTGAAGGTACCGGAGTCAGCTCTGATGGTCCTCGGGGTCCCTGATGGCGCGGGCCTCGGCAAGCGCCCGCAGAGCGCGCGCGTCGGCGATGGCACGCTGCTTGGCGATGCCCGGCTGGATGCCGAGCGCCGGCAGGCTGGTGCCGTCGCTGAGGTCGAGGAACACCCAGGGATCACCCGGGCGGAGGTTCACCTGGAGGATCTCGGCCCACTCCAGACGGCGCCTGCCGGCGATGTTCACCACGGTGACGCCGGACTCGTCGGCGACGACCTTGACGCGCGCCAGCATGGCCAGCACGCCGAACATGAGCGCGCCGGTGAGGATGAAGCTGAGGCGTTCGCCCGGGCCGAGCTTCTCCAGCAGCAGCGCGACCGCCGTGATGACGACGAAGATCGCGATGCCGGCGGTGAGCAGGACGGCCCGCGTGCGACCCGGCCGGAACGTGACGGGCAGGGTGGGCAGTTCGGAGGACATCGGTGTAAGGCCCCTCGGGTCAGAGGCGGCAGGCGTGGATGGCCGTGGTCAGGATGGCCCGGGCACCGATGTCGTACAGGTCGTCCATGATCCGCTGGGCCTCCTTGGCCGGAACCATCGCCCTGACGGCGACCCAGCCCTCGTTGTGCAGCGGCGAGACCGTCGGGGACTCGAGGCCCGGGGTGAGGGCGACGGCCTTCTCGAGCTGCTCGACGCGGCAGTCGTAGTCCATCATCACGTACGTCCGGGCGACCAGGACGCCCTGGAGGCGGCGGAGGAACTGCTGCACCTTGGGCTCTTCGGTGTCCGCTCCGGTGCGGCGGATGACGACGGCCTCGGACTTCATGATCGGCTCCCCGAAGACCTCCAGGCCCGCGTTGCGCAGGCTGGTGCCGGTCTCGACGACGTCCGCGATGACCTCGGCGACGCCCAGCTCGATGGCGGTCTCGACGGCACCGTCCAGGTGGACGACCGCGGCGTCGATGCCGCTGTCGGCGAGGTGCTTGGCGACGATGCCCTCGTAGGAGGTGGCGACCGTCTTGCCCGTCAGGTCCTCGACGCCCCTCGCCGCGCCCGGCTTGGAGGCGAAGCGGAAGGTGGAGCGGGCGAAGCCGAGCGGCAGGATCTCCTCGGCGTTGGCGCCGGAGTCGATCAGCAGGTCGCGTCCGGTGATGCCGATGTCGAGACGGCCCGAGGAGACGTAGATCGCGATGTCCCGGGGGCGGAGGTAGAAGAACTCCACCTCGTTCACCGGGTCGACGATCCGCAGCTCCTTGGACTCCCGGCGCTGCTGGTAGCCGGCCTCATGCAGCATCTCCGCCGCAGGGCCGGACAGGGAACCCTTGTTGGGGACGGCGATGCGCAGCATGAGGTCGGCTTCCTTTGCTTTGTTGTGTCGTACGGCGGTGGGTGCGGGGGTCGGCTCAGAGGTGGGCGTAGACGTCGTCCAGGGAGATCCCGCGGGCGACCATCATCACCTGGACGTGGTACAGCAGCTGCGAGATCTCCTCGGCTGCCGCTTCCTTGCCCTCGTACTCGGCGGCCATCCAGACTTCGGCGGCCTCCTCGACGACCTTCTTGCCGATGGCATGGACGCCCTTGCCGACCAGTTCGGCGGTGCGGGAACTGGCGGGGTCGCCGTGTGCGGCCTTGTGCTGGAGCTCGTCGAAGAGCTCCTCGAACGTCTTCTTGGACATGGTGACGCTCAGCCTATGCCACACACGGGATGCGTCAGCGCCATGGTTCAGATACTGAGCGGAGCGTGGCCGCCGTGGCCACGGCCGCCGTCACCGCCTCGTGTCCCTTGTCCTCGCTGGAGCCCTCGATGCCCGCCCGGTCCAGGGCCTGTTCCTCGGTGTCGCAGGTCAGCACGCCGAAGCCGACGGGGACGCCGGTCTCGACCGACACCTGGGTCAGGCCCTGGGTCACGCCCTGGCAGACGTACTCGAAGTGGGGGGTGCCGCCGCGGATGACGACGCCGAGGGCCACGATCGCGTCGTAGCCACGGCCCGCGAGGACCTTGGCGACGACCGGGAGCTCCCAGCTGCCGGGGACCCTGAGGAGGGTCGGCTCGTCGATCCCCAGGTCGTGCAGGGCGCGCAGCGCGCCGTCGACCAGACCGTCCATCACCTTGTCGTGCCACTGCGCCGCGATGACCGCGACCCGAAGGTCGCCCACATTGCGTACGGACAGCTCCGGTGCGCCCTTGCCGCTCACGTTCTTGTGTCTCCTCGGTGTGCTACTGGTTGCTGCAGGTGGACACGGGGGCCGTGTCCAGCCAGGGCAGGTCGTGTCCCATCCGGTCCCGCTTGGTGCGCAGGTAGCGGAGGTTGTGCTCGCCCGCCTGTACAGGCATCGGCTCCCGGTCGGTGACCTTGATGCCGTGCCGGACGAGGGCGTCACTCTTGTCGGGGTTGTTCGTCATCAGGCGGACGCTGGTGATTCCCAGGTCCGCCAGGATCTGCGCACCGGCGCCGTAGTCGCGGGCGTCGGCGGGCAGGCCGAGTTCGAGGTTGGCGTCGAGGGTGTCGCGGCCGCGCTCCTGGAGCTCGTACGCCCGCAGCTTGGACAGCAGGCCGATGCCGCGTCCCTCGTGTCCGCGCAGGTAGACCACCACTCCCCTGCCCTCGTCCTGGATGCGCTGCAGGGAGGTGTCCAGCTGGGGGCCGCAGTCGCAGCGCAGGGAGCTGAACACGTCGCCGGTGAGGCACTCGGAGTGGACGCGGACCAGGACGTTCTCGCCGTCGCCGATCTCGCCGTGCACGAGGGCGACGTGCTCGACGCCGTCGACGGTGGAGCGGTAGCCGTACGCCGTGAAGGTGCCGTGGGCGGTGGGGAGCCGGGTCTCGGCCTCACGGCGGACGGTGGGCTCGGCGGAACGGCGGTAGGCGATCAGGTCCTCGATGGAGATGATCGTCAGGCCGTGCTTGCGGGCGAACGGGATCAGCTCGGGCAGCCGCAGCATCTCGCCGTCCTCGCCGGCGATCTCGACGATGGCACCGGCCGGGCGCAGCCCCGCGAGCCGGGCGAGGTCGACGGCGGCCTCGGTGTGGCCGTTGCGCACGAGGACACCGCCGGACCTGGCGCGCAGGGGGAAGATGTGGCCGGGGCGGACGAGGTCCGACGGCTCCGCGCTGCCGCTCGCGAGGAGCTGGAGCGTGGTCGCGCGGTCCGAGGCCGAGATACCCGTGGTCACACCGTGCGCGGCGGAGGCGTCCACGGACACCGTGAACGCGGTCTTCATCGACTCGGTGTTGTCGTCGACCATCTGCTGGAGTCCCAGCCGGTCCAGTTCCTCGGGCTCCATGGGCGCGCAGATCAGGCCGCGGCACTCGCTCATCATGAAGGCGACGATCTCGGGGGTCGCGTGCTCGGCGGCGACGACGAGGTCGCCCTCGTTCTCCCGGTCCTCGTCGTCGACGACCACGACCGGACGGCCCGCGGCGATGTCGGCGATGGCCCGCTCGATCGGGTCGAGGGTGAGGTCCTCGAAACCGTCGGTGCTGTACAGGATCGGTGCCGTGGTCATGCCGGCGCTCCTTCCAGGACGGGCCGCGCGTTCTCGCGGGAGCGCAGCCACCAGTCGCGCATGCCCCACAGGACGAGTGCGCCGTAGATGACGTAGACGAAGCCGGAGAAGGCGTAGCCGTTGGTGAAGTTCAGGGGGACGCCGACCAGGTCGACGAGCAGCCAGGCGAACCAGAACTCGACCATGCCGCGTGCCTGGGCGTACATGGCGACGATGGTGCCGACGAATATGTAGGCGTCGGGCCAGGGGTCCCAGGACAGGGTCGGGTACGCCTTGAAGAACAGCGCCACCGCGACGGTGCCGGCGGCGGCCGCCGCGATCATCGCGCCGCGCTCTCGCCAGGTGGCGAACCGTACGGCGATGTGGCCGTCCGCCGTGCGGCCCTTGTCGCGCTGCCACTGCCACCAGCCGTACAGGGCGACGAGCATGACGACCGCCTGCTTGCCCGCGCTGCCGGTGAGGTGGCCGAAGAAGGCGCCGAAGAGGATCAGACCGGCCAGGAACTGCACGGGCCAGGTCCATATGGACCGGCGCCAGCCGAGGGCGAGGGCGGCCAGGCCGAAGAGGTTGCCGATCATGTCCGACCAGAGGATGTGCTGGCCGAAGAGGACGAACGCCTCGGAGTTCAGCGAGTTCACTTGGCCGTCGCCCCTTCGGAGGAGATCCGGTCGCCCAGCATCCGCTCGACGTACTTGGCGATGACGTCGACCTCGAGGTTGACCGGGTCGCCGGGCTGCTTCCGGCCGAGCGTGGTCAGGTCGAGGGTGGTCGGGATGAGGCTGACGGTGAAGTAGTCGGGTCCGGCGTCGACGACGGTGAGGCTGATGCCGTCGACGGTGATGGAGCCCTTCTCGACGACGTACCGGGAGAGGTCCGCGGGGAGCGAGACCTTGACGATCTCCCAGTTCTCGGAGGGCTTGCGCTCCAGCACCTGTCCGGTGCCGTCGACGTGCCCCTGCACGATGTGCCCGCCGAGGCGCGCGCCGACGGCCATGGGGCGTTCGAGGTTGACGCGGGAGCCGACGGTGAGAACGCCCAGGCTGGAGCGGTTGAGGGTCTCGGCCATCACGTCGGCGGTGAACTCGTCGCCCTCGTGGTCGACGACCGTGAGGCAGACGCCGTTGACGGCGATGGAGTCTCCGTGCTTCGCGCCCTCGGTGACGACGGGGCCGCGCAGTCGGAAGCGACAGGCGTCGTCGAGGGTCTCGACGGCCGTGACCTGGCCCAGCTCTTCGACGATTCCGGTGAACACTTCCCGGGTCCTCCTGCCACATAGGGGCACGGACTCCGGGGCTGTCGATGACGACAGAATGTACGAGCAGGAACACCGGGGGCGACGCCGGACAGGGTTCGCCTCAACGACGAACCGGTACGGCGACGCGCACGAATGCCCGCCCGCCGCGCACTGCCTCCCATCCGGACTTTAACCGTCGGTCCAGGAATTTCACCTGGTCAACCGGCCGCTGGAGGCGACCGGGTCGCGGACTGTAACCGCCGGTTCGGACTTTCACCGACCCCGGAGTGCGCTGCTTCTGGTACACGGCCAGTGTGCCACGCCTGATCGATGTCCATGCGGGCGAATGCTGTGGGGTGCCTCACAGGCCGCGTGGCTGGATTTCTTCGATTCGAGATTGGTCCATACCTATTGACTCACTGGTCTAGTCCTCCTTAGGGTCGGCGCAACTCACCTGGCCAGGAACGACTTTGGGATTCGGGAACCCCTTCCCCCCGTGCCACCTCTTCCAGTGGAGAGCGCTGGAGAGCGCACGGACACCGGCGACCGGGGCGGGCAGCAGGACCTCGAAGTCTGCTGAGCCCCGCGCAGACGGCCGGCGGCGGTGACGACGGCCCTTGCCCGCCGCCGGGTCTCCCAAGTCCCGCTTCCGGCGGTTCTGGCAGGGTGAACGGCATGACGACTGCGACCGCCGACGAGTTCGAGACCCACCGGCCCCGGCTGTTCGGCCTGGCCTATCGGATGCTGGGCTCCGCCGAGGAGGCCGAGGACACCGTCCAGGACGCGTTTCTGCGGTTCAGTGGCGCCGACCGTGCGCGGATCGAGCACCCGGCGGCCTGGCTGGCCAAGGTCGTCACCAACCTCTGTCTCACCCGGCTGACTTCGGCCAGGGCCCGGCGCGAGCAGTACGTCGGGCCCTGGCTGCCGGAGCCCGTGGTGACCTCGGACGGCACGCTCGGACCACTGGAGTCCGCCGAGCAGCGCGATGCCGTGTCCATGGCGATGCTGGTGCTGCTGGAACGGCTCACGCCGACCGAGCGGGCCGTGTACGTGCTGCGGGAGGCGTTCGCGTACGGCCACCGGGAGATCGCCGGGGTGCTGGATCTGACCGAGGCCAACTGCCGTCAGCTGTACCGGCGGGCGGTCCAGCGGGTGGGTGAGGCGCGGTCGCGGTTCGAGTCGACTTCCGAGCGGCACGAGGAGCTCGTCACGTCCTTCGTCGCGGCGGCCCGCGAGGGCGACCTCGGCGGGCTCGAGAAGCTGCTGGCGGCCGACGTCGTCTGGTCGAGCGACGGCGGCGGCAAGGTCACGTCGGCCCGGCGGCCGATCCTGGGCCGGGAGAAGGTGTCACGCTTCCTGGCGGGCGCGACGCGGACGTTCCTGGCCGGCCTGGACTTCACGGCTGTCGAGGTCAACGGTTCGACCGCGGTGGCCGCGTGGGCGGGCGACACGCTGCTCTCGGTGGTGGCGTTCGAGCTGCGGGACGGCGTGGTCGTGCATGCGTGGGCCGTGGTGAACCCGGACAAGCTGGAGTTCGTACGCCGGCAGCTGGCGCGGGTGTAGCGGAGCGCCGCGGGGCCGTACGGGCGCCCGGCTGTCACATTTCACGCGGGTACTCGGTCCTCGTTGACGAGGGGCGCTCCGGCCGGGAGCGCCCGGCGTGCGAAGGGGCTGAACTGCATGACCACGATCCTGGTGACCGGCGGTACCGGAACGCTCGGCCGGCTCGTCACCGAGCGGCTGCGCGCGGACGGGCACGAGGTGCGGGTGCTGAGCCGGCACGCCCAGCCCTACGCCGTCGATCTGCGCAAGGGCGGCCCCGGCCTGGACACGGCGGTGGAGGGCGTGGACACGATCGTGCACTGCGCGTCCTCGCCGGGCGGGGGTGACCAGGAGGCGGCGGCACATCTGATCGCGGCGGCGCGCAAGGCGGGCGTACGGCACCTGGTCTACATCTCGATCGTCGGCGTCGACCGGGTACCGCTCGGCTACTACCGGGCCAAGCTCGCCGTGGAGAGGCTGATCGAGGAGTCGGGGCTCGGCTGGACCGTGCTGTGCGCGACGCAGTTCCACGACCTGCTGGTACGGCTGTTCGGGATCCTGTCCAAGCCGCCCGTCATGCTGCTCCCGGCCGGCGTGAAGGACCAGCCCGTGGAGGTGGCGGAGGTCGCGGACCGCCTCGCCGAACTGGCCCTCGCGGCCCCGGCCGGGCGGGTCGAGGACATGGGCGGCCCCGAGGTGCGGACCTTCGACTCCCTGGCCCGCGCGTACCTCAAGGCGACGGGACGCAAGCGGGCCGTGGTGAACGTGCCGCTGTGGGGCAGGGCGTACCGGGGGTTTCGCTCGGGCGGCCATCTGACGCCGGGGCGGGCGGTGGGCAAGGGGTCGTTCGAGGAGTATTTGGGGCGGCGGGGCTGACGGGGCGGTGGGCTGGGTGGGAGGGCTGACGGGCGGGGGGGGTGCCTGGGTGTGGGGCTGACTGGACGGGATGTCTGACTGGGCGGGTCGTCTGACCGGCGCGCCGTCTGGCCGGACGGGTCGTCTGACCGTCGCTTCCAAGACGCCCGGGTGGCCTGGTGGCCGTCCGGGGCGGGTGCGGGCGGCGCCCGAGCGGCGACGTGCGGGGGTGGGAGCGAGCCGCGCCGTGCGGGGAGTTGGTCGTGGAGCTGACGCTTCCCGCGCCCGCGGCACCCGAGAAGCTGTGCTGCGCCCTGTGCGACGCGATGAGCAGACGACGCGGCCACCCCGTCCACTTCCGTACGGCCGCCTTTCCGCGGCCCGGAGGCGGGGCAAGCGGCGCCTGAGCGGCGGTCCGGGAACGGGCAGGAACTGGCCGGCGGTTCCAGGGGGCGGGCACGCCGCTGACCAGCGACTCCAGGGGCGGCCACCCCCCTGACCAGAACTTCCCGGACAGGGCCTTGGCCTGGCTTCAGGGGCGGTGGGCGCCGGGCCGCCGAGTGGACGGGGGGGCGGCCGGGCGGGTCACCGGTCCG
This sequence comes from Streptomyces sp. R28, assembly GCF_041052385.1. Lineage (GTDB taxonomy): Bacteria > Actinomycetota > Actinomycetes > Streptomycetales > Streptomycetaceae > Streptomyces. The sequence continues at coordinate 1,871,308 of NZ_CP163439.1, forward strand.
GCGGTGCGAACAGCTCGTCCTGTGCGGCGTCCCGCGCGGTGAGCAGCGCTCCGCGTAGCACGGCGCCGCCGCCCAGACCGCTCGGGCGCACCACCGTCACCAACGGCGACATCCGCCGCATCCGCTCCTCCACCCGCTGGGCCAGCACCTCCTCGCCGGCCTGCCCGACCTCTCCACCGAGGACCACACAACCGGGGTCGAGGATGGCGACCACGGAGGCGACACCGATGGCGAGACGGTCGGCGAGGGCATCGAGGAAACGGTCTGCGGACGCCGCGTCGTGAGCCTGGTCGGCAGGCGCCGCAGCACGGCGTGAGCCAGCCGCCCGCGCGTCGTCAGGCTGGTCGGCGGCGGCCGGCCCAGGGCTCGCGGCACCTGGGACACGGGCCCCCTCGCCGCCGTCCCCGGCGACCAGTGCCACGGCTTCCCTGACGACCCCCGCCGCCAGTGGCTCATGCGCGGCGAAGCCCTGGAGGGCCAAGCCGTACGAGCCCGCAAGCTCCGCGACCGCCGCAGAACCCGCCAGCGAGTGGAATCCCCCCTCGCAGTCCACCGCCGACGGCAGCCCCGACGTCCCCGGCACCGGCAGGAAGCCGATCTCGCCGGTCCCGCCGGAGGCCCCGCGGCGCAGGGCGCCGTCGAGGACCACGGCCGCGCCGGTGCCGTGGCCCAGCCACAGCAGGACGAAGGTGTCCCGGTCCCGGGCCGCCCCGTCGCGCTGTTCCGCGAGGGCGGCGAGGTTGGTCTCGTTCTCGACGTTGAAGCGGGCCTCGGGGAACCGTTCCTGAAGGGCCGCCACCAGTCGGCGGTGCCATTCGGGCAGGCCCGTGGAGTCGCGCAGCTCACCGGTGGCCGGGTCGATGAGGCCCGGGGCGCCGATGCCCACCGTATGGAGCCGGTCCGCGCCCGCCTCCTTTACGACCCGCTCCACCAGCGCCACCGCCTGTTCCACAGCGGTCCCGGTCCCCGTGTCGCCGTCGATCGGCACCGACGCCTCGGCGAGCACGGCCCCGACCAGGTCGGACACGACCACCGAGACGCCCTCGGTACGGACGTCCAGCGCCGCCAGATGGGCGCGGTCGGCGACGATGCCGTACAGCTTGGCGTTCGGCCCGCGCCGCTGTTCCCCCGCCTCGCCGACCACCGCGATCAGGCCGGCGACGGTGAGGCGTTCGACGAGGTCGGCGACGGTCGGCCGGGACAGGCCGGTCAGCTGCTTCAACTGCCCTGCCGTCAACGGGCCCTCCCGCTGCAGCAGGCGCAGGGCGAGCCGGTCGTTGATGGCCCGGGCGGTGCTCGGGGAAGCGGGCATGCCGGGATCCTCCCACGGCTGGTTTATTCGCTATCTATCAGGCAGGGTCCCTGATAGTTTACGGCAGCGAGCGCAGGGCCCGGAACCGCAGGGGGCCGTGAACCAGGGAGGGGCCGCAGAATGAGCGCAGTGGTCGACGAACAGCGCGAGGTGAAGCGCGCCCGGTACGCCGTGGCGGCCGTCTTCGCCGTACACGGCGCTGTCACCGGCTCGTTCGCGACACGGGTGCCGTGGATCCAGGACCATGCCGGGGTCAGCGCCGGCCAGCTGGGACTCGCGCTCGCCTTCCCCGCGCTCGGCGCCTCCGTCGCGATGCCGGTCGCGGGCAGCATCACCCACCGCTTCGGCGCCCGCAACGCCCTGCGCGGACTGATCGCCCTGTGGACGCTCGCCCTCGCGCTGCCTTCCTTGACCCCCAGCCTGCTGACCCTGTGCCTGGCCCTGTTCACCTTCGGTGCCACGGCGGGCATGGCGGACGTGGCGATGAACGCGCTCGGCGTGGAGGTCGAGAACCGCCTGGACCGGTCGATCATGTCGGGGCTGCACGGCATGTGGAGCGCGGGCGCCCTGGTCGGCTCGGCGGCCGGCACGATCGCGGCGCACCTGGGCACCGACGCCCGGCTGCACCACGCGCTCGCCGCGGCCACCCTCACCTTCCTCGGCGTCCTGGCCTGCCGGTGGGTGCTCGACCTTCAGCCCGCCGAGAACGAGGAGCCGCCGCCCCGGTTCGCCCTGCCGCCCCGGTCGGCGCTACTCATCGGCGCGGTCGGGTTCTGCGCGGTCTTCGCGGAGGGCGCGAGTCTGGACTGGTCGGCGGTCTATCTGCGGGACCAGCTGGACACCTCGGCCGGTCTCGCGGCGGCGTGCACGACCGGCTTCACGCTCACGATGGCGCTGGCCCGGATCGCCGGCGACAAGGTGGTGGACCGCTACGGCGCCGTCCGCACGGTCCGGTCCAGCGGCGTCCTCGCCACGCTCGGCGGCCTGCTCATCGTCGTGTCGGACCAGCCGGCCGTGGCGATGGCCGGGTTCGCGCTGCTGGGCCTGGGCATCGCGGTGGTCGTCCCGCTGTGCTTCGCGGCGGGGGGCCGCAGCGGCCCCAACCCCAGTCAGGCCATCGCGGGCGTCGCGACGATCACGTACACCTCGGGTCTCGTCGCCCCCGGCGCGATCGGCGGGCTCGCCCAGGCGACCAGTCTGATGGTGTCGTTCTGCGTGGTCACCCTCCTGGCGTCCGGCCTCGTCGTGTTCGCGGGAGTCCTGCGCGCCGGCGACCGCGACCGCCCGAAGGTCAGCCGCCCGGACACTGCGGTTCCCGAGCCGCGCCCCTGAGGGCCGCGCCTGCGGACGCCTGATCGGACGCCTGATCGGGCACCTAATGTCGAATGCGCCGGTTCCCGATCGACGTGAGGGCGAAGGCAGCACATCCCAGGACTTCAGGAGCACCCCATCGTGACCGTAACCGCGGATCTGGCCATCTCCCTCGACGGCTACGTCGCCGGCATGCGCGAGTGGTTGCGCCTGAATCAGATGAATCGGACAGAGCCCCGGCCGGCTGGTGAACCTGGCCGGGGCCCTGTCGCTCTGTCCGAGCCGGGTCACTTCACGAAGCGGTACTTCAGGTGGGTGGCGAGGGGGTGTCGACCACCCCATGACCACCGCTCCGGTGGCCTCGAGCCTGGCTCGGCTACAGCCGCACGAGCTGACCGTCGGCGCGCGAAGCAATGTGCTTCGGTGAGGTGTCCTCACGGCTGCCGTGGCGTACGTGGCCGGGGCGGGCGGCGAGGAGTCCTGCGACCGCCTCCGGCACCACCAGAGCGATCAGGACGGTCAGAGGCAACGCCCAGCCGTCGGTGGCGTCATGGAGCATCCCTATGGCCAGCGGGCCGAGGCCGGCCAGCAGGTAGCCGACGGTCTGCGCCATCCCCGAGAGGTCGGCGGCGGCCCGCGGGCCGTCCGTGCGCAGCCCGAGCAGCGTGATGGCCAAGGGGAAGGCGCCGCCGGTCGCCGCGCCGAGCAGGCACACCCACACCCAACCGAGAGCGGGCGCCAGCAGCAGGCCTGCGAGCGAGATCAGTTTCGCCCCGATCACCGCCACCACGAGAGGCCTCTGGCTGCGCATGCGGGCGGCGACGACGGGGACGACGAACCCCAGCGGGATGCCGATGGCCAGCATCACCGACATCATCAGCCCGGCCTGGCCGCGCGTGTGGCCGCTCGCGTGCATGATCTGCGGCAGCCACGCCACCAGCACGTAGAACATCAGCGACACCAGGCCGAGGAACGCCGACACCCACCAGGCCAGCGCGCATCGCAGTAATGATCCGCCAGATCCCCCTGTCGTCCTCGGCGCGGGAGGCGACTGCGACCCGCGATGCCTGCCGCGCGCTCCGGGGGCGGCCAGCAGCCACCACACCGCCACGGCCGGCACAGCGGGCACCGCCCACACCGCGAGCGCCGGCTGCCACCCGGCTGCGGTGCACAGCGGCACCGCGACGGCGGCGGCGAGTGCGCCGGAGACGGCCATGAGGGTCATGGCGAGGCCGGTGAACAGGCCGATCCGCTGGGCGAAGTGGTCCTTGATGACCGCGGGCATCAGTACGTTCCCGAGCGCGATACCGGCCCCGGACAGCACCGTTCCGGCGAAGAGCGCCGCCGGCCACGGAAGCGCCCGCACAGCGGCGCCGAGCGCCAGAACCCCGACGGCGACGCACACGGCGGTGTGCGTTCCGAACCGGCGGGCCAGGCGGGGGGCGAGCCAGGCGAAGACGCCCAGGCACAGGACCGGCAACGTCGCCAGCACGCTGACCTGGGTGTCGGAAAGGGTGAGTGCCTCCTGCACGTTCCCGATGAGCGGCGTCGTCCCCGTGATCGCCGCGCGGAGATTGATGGTCAGCAGAATCAGGCCGGCGATGAGCCACAGCCTGGTTTTCACGTGTGTTTCCCCCCATGCACGTGCGTTCCCCCATGGACGTGACGGCGGCCCTCTCCTCGGTCCTGGGAGAGAACCCTCTCCTCCGTCCCAGAGAGGGCCGCCGGGCTCACGAAACGCGTTCCGGTCAGACACGCACGCTGTGGTCGACCGGACACGTCGCCCTGCCCGCCGTACGGAACGCCGCACCGGCAGCCGTGCCGGAGACGGGCGTGCCGGAGACGGGCGTGCCGAGTTCCTTCAGGATCTCGTCGGACAGCAGGTCCTCCTTGCCCTTGAGGGCGTCGGCGACCTTTGTGTCGGAGACGAACACCAGCTCCGCGGCGACGTTGTCCTGAACGATCCGCGCCAGGTTGTCCAGCGCCACCCCGATCGGGTCCGACGGCAGCTGAGCCGTGGGGATGTCGATCAGGTGGGTGCCCACCTTCTTCTGGTTCATCATCGGCTTGATGATGATCTCGGCTTGGTTCAGCACCGACGTCGTCCAGATCGACAGCACCACCGTGTACAGGTCGGCCCAGGCGGCCTCACCGATCTGCGCCCGCCACTTCCTGCACAGGCCCTGCACGCCGGAGATCTGCGCCGCGGCGGCGTGCTGCATGTTGACCCGGATCGACGGGTAGACGCGCCCCGCGAAGACCTGGAACGAGGCGATGTCGAAGGCGCGGGCTCGGATGGAGTCGGCGATGAAGGTCAGCGCCTCGTCGAGGATCTTCGCGCAGGAGTCGTGCAGCGTCTGCGGCAGGTTCGCCGCGGCAAGGTTGTTCTTCGCGGTGGTCAACTTGTCCGCGAACGCCTGCAGCGGCGTCGTCCACGCGTCGGTGGCGGGACCCTTCATCGCCACCATGTCGAGGTCATGGGCGTCGATCCGGTCGGCGTTGGAGACGTTGGGGACCTTGTCCGACAGGTACTCCGCCAGCGTGGAGTAGATGCCCAGCGGGACGTGGGCGATGGACTTCGCCAGCTCGAACTCCTCCGCCACGGGGTGCTCGACGTACTGCTTGCCCTTGTGGATGAGGGTGAACGTGCCGCCCTTCGCGTCGTTCTGCACCACGATGACGGGCCCGAGATTCTTGACCAGGTCGGCCTTCAGCGCCGCGTAGTTGGTGCGCATCGCCGCGTTCACCGCGCGGATGGAGTCCCGGGCGGCGGTCTGAGTGGCCGCCGCGTCCACCGCGTCCACCGCGTCCACCGCTTCCGCGGCAGGGGCGGCGTCGAGGACGGATGATGCCGCGTTCGGCTGGGCGGCCGTATAGCCGAGGAACGTCGCGGCGCCGATGCCGCCCGCGCCACCGATGAATTTCCGTCGTGTTGCCATGACTTGCTCTCCGTAACGAATCGGTCGTCAGGTGTTCCCGCCGTGGGGAGCGGTGGCGTGGGGGGAACTGACCCGCCGGGAGCCACGAAGGGCCGGGACGCGGGGAGCAATGCAAGAAAGGAAAAGGAAGGGAAGGGAAGGGAAGGGAAGTTCCCTCTCCGACAGGCGTGGGGCTGCGGGACGCCGGAGAGGGAGGACCGCGGGGTGTTACGTCAGCGCGGTGTGGGTGGGAACGACGACGCCGTACAGGTCGGCGATCGTCGCCAGCGCGCTCTGGTGGATCTGCTCGGCGGACAGGCCGCCCCCGACCGACGGCAGCGGCCGGGTGGCGCAGGCATCCGCGACCACGGTGGGCTTGTGGCCGCGCAGGAACGCACCCTCGGCGGTGAACGTCACGCACATGTGCGTCATGAACCCGGCGATGACCAGGTTCTCGTTCCCCGCCCGGTCGACGAGCCCGCCGAGGTCGGTGTTCACGAAGGCGTTGGGGGCCTTCTTCACCACGGTCTGCTCGCCCTTCGCGGGCCTGACCCTGTCGTGGATCTCACCGATCGGCCTGCGGATGTCGTACGGGGTGTTCTCCCCGCCGTCATTGACGACGTGGATGATCTTCCCGCCCGCCTCGCGGGCCGCGCTCAGCAGCTCGGCCGCGGCGTCCAGGGCCGCCTGCCAGCCGGTCAGTTCCATCACACCCCGGGTGTAGGTGTTCTGGTAGTCGACCATGATCAAAGTGGCGGAGGCGAGCGAAGCCGGCTTGTCGGCCAGGCCGTTGAGCCCGCGCAGCGTGGTCGTGCCCGACGCGTCCGCGTCCGCCGCCTGCGCGGGGGTGGCGCCCAGCCGGGTGGCGCCGAACACCCCGGCGCCACCGACGGCGGCGGCACCGCCGACCTTCAGGAACCCACGGCGGGACCTGCTGCCGCGCCTCTCCCGCCGCTCCTGCCCCCGCTCTTCCTCCGTCATGTCAGGCCAGCTCTTTGCCGGAGGCGACGACCACGCCGTACGCGTCGGCGATGGCCGCCAGCGCGCTGCGGTGCAGCTCGTCGGCGGACACGTCCACGATCGACCGGGTGGCGCACGCGTCCGCCGGCACGGTGGGCTTGTTGCCGCGCAGGGCCGCCGACGCCGACGTGTACGCGATGCACATGTGGGTCATGAACCCGGCGACGATCACGGTCTCGTTCCCGGCCTCGTCCACGAGCTTGCCGAGTTCGGTCCCGTGGAAGGCGTCCGGGGCCTGCTTGACCACCACGGCCTCGCCGTCGACCGGCGCCACGCCGGGGTGGATCGCGCCGATCTCCGCGCGGATGTCGTACGGCGAACCCTCGCCGCCGTCGTGCTGGACGTGGATGACCTCGGCACCGGCCCGGCGGGCACGCGACAGCAGGTCCGACGCCGCTTCCAGGGCGGGCTTCCAGCCCTCGAGTTCCATCGCACCGCGGGTGTAGGTGTTCTGGTAGTCGACGAGGATGAGCGTCGAGGACGCGAGGGCCGGGGGGGTGGTGTCGGCGCCACCGAGTTCGCGCAGCGTCTTGCTTGCCACAGGTCTTCTCCAGGGTTTTTCCGGGGACTTGAGTACGTTGTTCAACAGACTGTTGAACACGCATGCGACGCTATGGCGTGAACCGGGGTGTCGGCAATGACGCGCTATTTGCAGAAACCGACGCCCGTGTCCGTGAGCGAAACGGGGGCTGCAGGGTGGGGACCGTGAACCGGTTGATCGTGATCGTGCTGTTCGAAGGCGTCGACCTCCTCGACGTCACCGGCCCACCGGAGGTGTTCTCCCTCGTCCCGCGTGAGACCACGGAGCGGATCGGCTACGAGGTCGTGCTGGCCGCCGAGACACCGGAGCCGGTGACGACGGCGGCCGGCGTGCGGATCCTGCCCGACACCACGTTCGACGAGGTCGGCGCACGGGCGATCGACACCCTGCTGGTGCCCGGCTCCGTCGAGGTCGACGCCGAGCGCCGCATCCACCCCGTCGTCGAGCCCGGCACGGTGGCCCGGGTGAAGGCGTTGGCCAACCGCAGTCGGCGCGTGGCCTCGGTGTGCGTCGGCGCGCACCTCCTCGCCGCCGCGGGGCTCCTAGACGGCAAGCGCGCCACCACGCACTGGTCGACCGCCGAGCGGCTCGCCGCCGACCATCCGGCGGTGCGGGTCGACCCGGATCCGATCTTCATCCGCGAGGAGGGCGAGGTCTGGACCGGCGCGGGGATCAGCGCCTGCCTGGATCTGTCCCTCGCGCTGGTCGCGGAGGACTTCGGCGAGCCGGTCGCGCTGCGCGTAGCCCGCCAGCTCGTGATGTACCTGAAGCGACCCGGCGGGCAGTCCCAGTTCAGCGTGTCGTTGGAGCAGGTGTCCACGACGCGGCGGATCGAAGACCTCCGGCACCACATCCTGAACAACATCGGCCGGCGCCTGACCGTCCCGGACCTGGCCGCGTACGCGCATGTCAGCGACCGGCAGCTCACCCGGATCTTCAAGACCGAACTCGGCACGACCCCGCACGCCTACATCGAGTCGGTCCGGGTCGAGCTGGCCGGCAACCTGCTGGAGACCACCGACGACACGCTCGAACGGGTCGCCTCCCGCTGCGGGTTCGGCACCGTCGACACCCTCATCCGGGCCTTCCGCCGCCGTCTCGCCACGACTCCGAGCGAGTACCGGGCCCGGTTCCGCGCCACCACGGTCCGGCCCACGCCGCAGCTCGCGCTCCCTCAGCGCGCCAAGTCGTAGGCGTACGACGCCGTGAAGGTCCCCGGGCTCCCCTGGCACCCGTCCGACTCCCCCGGCAGCTTCACCCACAGGTAGGCGTCGATTCGCGCCTCGCCGGTGCCCAGCGTCGGCGCCCGGCCCAGCTTGCGGCCCGCCGGATCGCACCACTCCCCGTCGGCCGGGGCCCCGGCGCCGTTGCGGCTGGTGTCGATGACGGCGCCCAGGCCGGCCGGGCCGTCGAGGGCGTCGAGGACCCGCCGGTCGTAGGCGATCTCGTCGGTGGTGGCGTGGAAGTTGGAGACGTTGCTGAAGATTCCGTCGGAGGACGCGGCCGAGGCGGCGCCGGCCTGCCTCAGCCGCTCCGCCTGCTTCGCGGGCGTGTTCCAGCCGGAGTGCCCGGCGTCGTAGTAGACGCGTGCCTTGGGGTTCGCGGCCTTGAAGGCGCGGCCCGCGCGGGCCAACGAGGCGAAGCGGTCGGCGCGTTCCCTGTCGGAGAGGCACTCGGACTGGGCGATGGAGTCGGGCTCCAGGATCACGATGACGTCGCCGGAGCCCAGCCCCGCGGCGAACCTGTCGATCCAGGCGTCGTAGGCGTCGAGGTCGGGCGCGCCGCCCTCGGAGTACCCGCCGCAGTCACGGTCCGGTATCGCGTACGGCACGACCACCGGCACCCGCCCCAGCGCCGACCCGCCCGAAGTGACCGCGCGGACCCGGGCGGTGACGGTGTCCGGCGTGAAGTCGGCGAACCACACCGCGGCCGGCTGGGCGGCGATCCGGGACTCTATGACGTCGTGGCGCGGGTCGCCGGCGTGGTCGCGGACCCACTCGAGGACCTGGGAGTCGGGGTGGCGGTAGAGGCGGGCGGACACCACGGCCGGCTGCCGCCTCCCCTCGGTCCTGGTCGGCGAGGGCGCGGGGCTCGTAGGACCGGCCGTTTTCCGCGGAGTTGGTGAAGCGGGCGTCGGCGAAGGGGACTTGGTGACCGACGGGGAGGCCGAGGGCACGAGCGGCAGGGACTGAAGGCTCGGTGAGCGCGTCGTCTCGGGCGGCCCGGCCTCGTCGGAACCCCGGCTGCCGTCGAGCGCGGAGATCATGCCGGTCACGGTGCCGACGGCGACCACGACGGAGGCAGCCACGACCATGGCATGGCGCCGGGCCGCCTTCCTGCGCTCGGACCTGCGTGCGGCCAGTCGCTGGGCACGTAAGCCTGGCACCGTCCTGCTCCCCCTCCCCCACAGCGAGCGCGTTCCCCCGTTCTGGGGAAGCGCCGGGCTCGCCGACACTTCCGCCAGCCTAAAGCTGGGACTCTGCCCCCATGGCGCAATGCGAACAATTCACCACAGCTGTGGACGCGGTCATCTCCCGTATGCGCGCCCTCGACGCGGCCCTGCCCGAAGCCGACGGGGTCGCGGTCTTCAACCGCGTCTACCTCGGCGTCACGGAGGCGGTGGACCGGCACATCGACGGCGGCCGGTTCACGGACGCGCGGGCCGCGATCACGCTGGACGTTCGGTTCGCGGAGCGGTATCTCGCGGCGGTGCGAACGGCTGAGGACGAGGGGCGCCCACCCGCCTGCTGGCGGCCCCTGTTCCAGATGCGCCGCCATCCCGGCGTACGACCGCTGCAGTTCGCGCTCGCGGGCATCAATGCGCACATCGGGCACGACCTGGCGCTCGCCGTGGTGGACGCCTGTCGTAGCCTCGACTGCGCACCCGCCGATCTGGAGGACGAGTTCGATCGCGTGGGTGATCTCCTCGTCTCGCTGGAGGAGCGCATCCGCGAAGATCTGATGCCGGGTCCCGACCTGCTCCAGATCGCCGACCCGCTCACCCATCTGCTCGGCTCCTGGAGCCTGGAGCGGGCCCGGGACGCCACCTGGTCGGCGGCCCGCGCCCTGTGGGCGCTGCGCCGACTGCCGGACGTCGCCGAGGAGTTCACCGAGCGGCTGGACGGGGCGGTGGGGTTCGCGGGACGCATGCTGCTCACGCCACTGCCGGACTGATCCGGCCACTCCTGTGCCGAGGTGCCTCAACTCGTAGATGAACGTTGTACGTTCGACATGACTGGACCTCTTGCAAAGGAGCACAGGCATGGCGACTCGGCTCGGACTCGCACTCCCCCAGAACAGGCAGTACGACCTCGGCAAGGACGTCCCGGACGTGGCGCGCGCCGCGGAGGCGGTCGGCTACGAGAGTCTGTGGGTGTACGAGCGGGCGCTGTTCCCCGAGCCCGCCACCCAGGGCCTGTACGGCATCGAGGGCCTGCCCTGGCCGGACGACTACCGCGGGGTCGCCGACCCGTTGGTCACGCTGACGCTGGCGGCCGCGGCCACCGAGCGTGCCCGGCTCGGCACCAGCGTGCTGGTGGCCCCGCTGCACGTGCCCTTCCAGCTCGCCAAGTCGCTCGCCACCCTGGACGCGGCGAGTGGCGGCCGGGTCGTCGCGGGCCTGGGCAGCGGCTGGTCGCACGACGAGTACGCGGCCGCCTCCGTCCGTCCCTTCGAGGAGCGCGGCCAGGTCCTCGACGAGGTGATCGAGGTCTGCCGCGCGGTGTGGGGCCCGGATCCGGTGTCGTACGACGGCCGGATCACGAAGATCGCCCCCGCCGTGGTCGGCCCCAAGCCCGCCCGGCCCCTCCCGATCCTGCTCGCCGCCGCCACCCGCAAGGCGCGGCGCCGGCTCGTGGACCACGCCGACGGGTGGATGCCGGTCGCCTTGAGCGCCGAGTCGCTGGCCAAGCAGTGGCAGGAGCTGCAGGACCTGGCCGCCGAGCGGGGCCGCACGGAACCGATCCAGACGGTCGTGCGCACCAACGCGCGCTATTCCGCCAAGGGATACGAGGGTTCCGACCGCCAGCCCTTCCACGGCAGCGTGGACCAGATCGTCGAGGACCTGGCCGCGTACGCCGAGGTCGGCCTGGACGAGATCTTCGTCGACCTCCAGAGCACCGTGCGCGACGCCCAGGAACTCAAGGACGTCGCCGCGGAGGTGTACGAGAAGGCGCGGGCAGCCGGGATCTGACCCTCTTCCACGAGCCACGAGCCACGAGCCGCGAGCCACGGACTACGGGCTCAGTCCTCGGGCAGCTCGACCGGCGCGATCTCGTCGTACACGTCGCCCGGCCCCGGGTTGCTCGGGTCGGTCGCCCCGCCGAAGTGGTGCATGACGCCCCAGACCGCGTTCAGCGCGGTCTGGATCGCGCCCTCGGCCCAGCCGGCCGTCCAGGAGATGTCGTCACCGGCGAGGAAGATGCCCCGCTTGTCCTCGGCCAGCCGGTCCTGCATGAAGTGCGTGAACAGGCGCCGCTGGTAGCGGTAGTGGCCGGGCAGGTTGGCCTTGAACGCGCCCATGAAGTACGGCTCGTTCTCCCACGACACCGTCACCGGGTTGCCGATGATGTGCTTGCGGATGTCGACCTTCGGGTAGATCTCGCCGAGCGACTTCAGCATGACCTCCATCCGCTCGTTCGCGGACAGCGGCAGCCACTTCAGGCTGTCGTCGCACCAGGTGTACGACAGGCAGATGACCGCCGGCTTGTCCGGGCCGTCGTCCAGCAGGTAGGTCCCGCGGGTCATGCGGTCGGTGAGCGTCATCGACATGACGTCCCGGCCCGTCGGATTGCCCCTGTCGTCGACGGCCTTGTCGAGCCAGAACGGGCGGTCGACCGGCACGAAGAGCTTCGAGCTCTCCATGTAGTGGGTGCGCTCGATGGCCGTCCAGTGGTCGATCGGGAAGAGCGAGTCGTCGCAGGCGATCTTCGACAGCAGCATCCAGGACTGCGCGGTGAAGACGGCGGCCTGGTACGTACGGATGTCGCCGTGCGCGTCGGTCACGGTGATCCGGTTGCCCGCGGTGCGGTGCAGCCGGGTCACGGCCGGGCGGGGCTCGCCGTTCTCGTGCAGGCTCGCCAGCGAGGTGCCGTAGGCCCAGTGGACGATCTTCTCCGGCTCGCGCTCCCACAGACGCAGCGGCAGCTGCTGGGAGCCGCCGACGATGCCGCGGTGGTGGTCGTCGGCCTCGGTGTAGACGACGCGCAGGATCTCCAGGATGGAGTTCGGGAAGTCGGTGTCCCAGCCGCCGGTGCCGAAGCCGACCTGGCCGAAGATCTCGCGGTGCCGGAAGGACTTGAAGGCCTCGGAGTCGCAGAGGAAGCCGTAGAAGGTCTGGTTGTCGAGCTTCTCGACGAGCTTGGCCCAGATCTCGCGGATGCGCGGCACGTCGCGCTCGCGCATCGCCTGGTTCATGTCGGAGAAGTCGGCGCCCTCTTCGAGGCACTTGTTCCAGGCGTCGGCGACGTCCCGGTAGACCTGCGGGAGGTCCTCGACCGTCTCGGCGTAGTGCGACTCGCCCTTGAGGTCGACGACCGTCGAAGGGGTCGCCTCCGCAAGGGGGTTGGGGAAGGGACGGGTCTGCAGACCGGCCAGGTCGATGTAGTGCTGGAGCGCCGTGGAGGACGGCGGGAACCGCATCGCGCCCATCTCGGCGGTCAGTCCCTCGGTGCCCGGGCCGTCGAAGCCGACGGTCCGCAGTCGCCCGCCGATCTGGTCGGCCTCGTACACGACCGGCTTGAGGCCCATCTTCATCAGCTCGTACGCGGCCACGATGCCGGAGAGCCCGCCGCCGATGACCGCGACCTCGGTGCCGTGCTCGGTCGCGGGTATCTGGCCGAGCCCCGCCGGGTGGGCGAGGAAGTCGTCGTACGCGTACGGGAAGTCCGGGCCGAACATGGTGATCGGCGGCTGCTGCTCGTCGGCGTGCTGGACGGCGTTGGGCACCGTGGACGTCATGGGGTACGGACTCCTTGCGCAAACAGGGACTGCGGGGGCAGAGGCTCAGATCAGGGACCCGTAGAGACCGGGGCGGCGGTCCTTCAGGTACGGGTTCGCCTCGCGGGACGCGGCGAGGAAGGCCGGGTCGACGTCGGCGAGGACGAGCTCCTCACCGCGGCCGGCGCGGGTGCGCGCGATCCCGTCGGGACCGGCGAGAGTGGAGAGGCCGACGAACTCGAACTCCCCTTCCTGGCCGATCCGGTTGACGTACGCGACGTACATCTGGTTCTCGAAGGCCCGCACCGGGATCATCGACTCGGCGACGAACTGGAACGGGTGCATCTGCGCCGTCGGGACGATGAGCAGGTCGGTGCCGGCGAGGGCGTGGGCGCGGACGTTCTCCGGGAACTCGACGTCGTAGCAGATCAGGATGCCGACGCGGAGGCCGTCGAGCTCGGCCTGGACGACCGGCTGGTTCCCCGGCGTGAAGTGCTCGCGCTCGAAGCAGCCGAAGAGGTGGGTCTTGCGGTGGTTGGCGAGACGGGTCCCGTCGGCGGAGATCAGCTGGGCGGAGTTGAAGACGGCGTCGCCGGCCCGCTCGGGGTAGCCGTAGGCGATCGCCAGGCCGTGCCTCGTCGCGGTCTCGGCGATCGCGTCCGCGCAGTCGCCGTCGGCGGGCTCGGCGAGGCGGGCGATGTCGTCGCCGATCGCATAGCCGGTCAGGAACATCTCCGGCGCGACCAGCAGCCCGGCGCCCGCGGCGGCGGCACGGCCCGCGGCCTCGTCGAGGACCTTGAGGTTCTCGACGGTGGAGCCGGGGCGGCCGGAGCTCTGGAGCAGGGCGGTGCGCATGCGGGTTCCTCACCGGGCGGAAGGGGGGCAGGGGCCGTGTAGGGGCCACGTAGACGGTACGGGCGGCTGAGCAGGGCGGACAAGAAGGAGCCGTTGCGCGCCGGTGAGCGGTTCGTTGCGTGCGACGGGGGGTGGGCGGCGATTCGTTGCGCGACCTCGGTCGTAGCCCCGGTCCTCCGCCAAGCGCATGCCCGGCCGGTCTCCCCCGCCGGACGGCTGAGGTGGGGTCCCGTCTCCGGCGCGATGTGGTGCGGGCGCGGCGCCGGGAGAGTGGGGACTGTCCACTTGACCTGCAGAAAGGACCGCCATGAAGCGCCGTACGAAGATCGTCGTGCTCGGCTCCGCACTGCTGCTCACCGCCGGAGCGGCCACTGCCGCGACCGCCGCCACCGCGTCGGACGCGCCGGACGCGCCGGCGCAGCGAGAGGCCGCCGCGCTCACCGGCACCGCCAAGCTGTACCGCTCGGCCGGGGACGACATCACCTTCTCCTTCGACGCGCACCTCGCCGGCGCGGACAAGGCCGACCCGATGAAGGCGACCGGCACCTTCGAGTGGAGCCACTACGTGAACGGCGAGGGCGCCTGGGCCAAGGCGAAGGTCGACTGCCTCGTCACCGGGGGCAAGGTGGCCGTCGTCTCCGGCGTGGTCACCGACACGGACCTGCCGGGCGAGAAGGGCAAGCGGGTGGGCATCACGGTGCACGACCTCGGCCGCCACGACCGGCTCGGCTACAGCTGGGCGACGACCGAGGACCTGGGCCCGAAGGACCTGCCCAGGTGCGTGAGCTCGGCGCCCTTCGAGAAGGTCAAGAAGGGCACCGGCGATTTCACGGTCGTGCCGTGGCAGCCCGAGTTCTAGCCAGGGCCAGGGCCAGCGCCGTCACCAGGTAGGGAACCGCGAGCACCGCGAACACGGTGCTGTGCGCCGCCCTCGCGCCGAGCAGCGCGTACACGCCGAACGTGGCGACCGTGACCAGCTCGGTGCCCAGGCTCGCGACGGAGGTGAGGGTGGCCCGGCGGGACGCCTCGATACGGTGCTGGAGGCGGACGTCGGCGAGCACCTCCGCCAGCTGGACCCCACCGAAGGCGAGGCCGACGAGTGCGATGCCGGCCGTGGTGCCGGCCGCGGCTCCCACGGCCAGAGCGAGCGCGGCGCCCGCGAGCAGCGCCGCGAGCCCTCCCGTGCCGAGGCGTTCGGCCGGTCCGGTCAGGAGGCTTCCGGCGGTGACGCCCGCCCAGATCAGCAGGATCAGCCAGGGGACGGTCGCCTCGGCGACGCCGATGTCCCGGACCAGCAGCGGGGTGTACTCGTCGAGCGCCCCCCATACGGCGGCGACGGCGGGGATCAGCAGCAGCGCGCCGCGCACCGAACGGTCCCTGCGGACCTCGGCGAGCCCGGTCCGCAGGGTCGTCGCCCAGCTGTCGTCCCCGGTCTCCGGCCGCACCCGGTGCTCCGGGAACCGGGCCGCCGTGGCGGCGGTCAGCAGACAGGCCAGGATGCTCGCCACGCCGACCGCCGGGTAGCCGCCCAGCGCGAGGACGGGCCCCGCGAGTCCGGCGGAGGTCATCGTCCCCACCAGTCGCGCGGCCCGGGCCCGGCCCATCACCCGCGCATACCGGTCGACGGCATCCAGCCGGTCCAGCTCGTCGTACACCAGCGCCTCCAGCGCACCGGAGCCGAGCGCTCCGCCGGCGCCCCACAGGACGAAGCCGAGCGCGAAGGCCCCGTACGACGGGAGCAGCACCCACAGCCCGAAGCCGAGGGCCGTGAGCAGCTGGCCGAGCCACAGCAGCCGCCGCCGCGAGACGGCGTCGGCCCAGGCACCGGAGGGGACCTCCAGCAGGACGCCGGTGACCGACCACAGGGCGAACAGGGAGGAGATCTGCCAGAGCGACAGGCCGGTGTCGGCGAACAGCAGCGCGTACACCGGGTAGAGCAGGACGAAGTCGTCGAGGAACGAGTAGCCGTACAGCGTGGCCGTGAGCCGCCGGACACCGGTGGCGGGCACACGCGCAGGTGAGAGTGTCATGAGGCCTTCCCGCAGGGACTGTTCGGACACCGGGGGTACGGCGTCCGAGGCGGCCCTCGGGAGGCACGGCTGGTGGATCAATGTCGCCAGGTCATGGCATCGATGGTAGGCGGGTCGGGGGCGGGGACGCAGCGGAATTTCCGCCGGGGCGCCCTCCGCCAGGAGGAGTCCGACGCCGCGTGCCTCCGCCGAGCGGCGACGGAGGTCGGCCCGCGGGAGGACGCCGGTGCGCGAGGCCACGCGCGAGACTGCCGGCATGGACGCCACCGAGATCCACGACCTGCCGTTCATCGACGCGCACACGTCGGTCGTCGCCGCGCGGCCGGACGCCGTCTGCCAGGCCATCGCCGACACCATGGACCACCAGTTCGCGGCCCGGCCCACCACGGTCCTGACACGCCTGCTCGGCTGCGCCGACCGCTCGCCGATCCCCGGGTTCCATGTGGTCACCGCGGTACCGGGCAAGGAGCTGGCCCTCGCCGGAAGCCACCGCTTCTCGACGTACGCCTTGGTGTTCCACCTGGACGAGACAGGTCCGGGGAGCACCCGAGTGCGGGCCGAGACCCGAGCCCGGTTCCCCGGCCCGGCAGGGGCCGTCTACCGACGGCTCGTCATCGGCACGGGCGGGCACGCCGTGCTCGTACGGCGCATGCTGACGTCGGTGCGCAAACGCGCCCCTCAGGGGCGCGGGGAACTGCGCGACAAGCCCCCACCGGCCCGCAGGTGAACCACCGCACCCCCGCGGAGCGCTACGTGGGCGACCCGGAGGAAAACCTTCGCAGCAACGGCGACAACACCAGCACCGACTTGGTCCGCTCCACGAACGGCTCCCCCGCGATCCGCTCCAGGACCCGCTCGAAGTGCCGCATGTCGGAGGCGAAGACCTGCACGACCGCGTCCGCCTCACCGGTGACGGTGGACGCGGCCACGACCTCCTGATACCGCTCCAGCCCCCGCTGGATCGTCTCCGGCGAGGTGTTGCGCCGGCAGTAGATCTCGACGAACCCCTCGGTCTCCCAGCCGAGCGCCGCCGGGTCCACCCGTACGGTGAATCCGGTGATGGCTCCGGTGGCGCGCAGCCGGTCCACGCGCCGTTTCACGGCGGGCGCGGACAGGCCGACGAGTTGCCCGATGTCCGCGTAGGAGCGGCGGGCGTCCTCGGCGAGGGCGTGCACGATGCGTTCGTCGAGATCGTTCAGCACTGCGGGTGGTTCACTTCACTTCTGGTGTCGCAAGACGGGAACGGCGATAGCCGTAGAGGAAGTAGAACACGAGACCCGCTGCCATCCAGCACCCGAAGACGACCCAGGTCACGGTGTCCAGGCTGAACATGTTGTACGCGCAGAACAGGAAGCCCAGCACCGGCAGCACCGGCCCGAACGGCACCCTGAACGTGCGCTCGAGCTCCGGCCGCCGGTAACGCAGGACGATCACCGCGATGTTGACCAGCCCGAAGGCGAACAGCGTGCCGATGCTGGTGGCGTCGACGAGCTTGCCCAGCGGGATGAGGGCGGCGAGCGCACCGCAGAACAGGGACACGATGACCGTGTTGAGGCGGGGCGCGCCGGTCTTCCGGTGGACCTTGCCGAGCGCCTTGGGCACCAGGCCGTCGCGGGACATCGCGAAGAGGATGCGGGTCTGGCCGTAGAGCACGGTGAGCACGACGCTCGCGATGGAGATGACCGCGCCGAGGGCGAGCAGGGTGCCCCAGAAGGACTGGCCGCTGACGTCCGTCATGATCGCGGCGAGGGAGGCTTCCGAGCCCTCGAACTTGGTCCAGTCCCAGGCGCCGACGGCGACGCCCGCGACGAGCACGTACAGCGCGGTGACGATGATCAGCGAGAGCATGATCGCCCGCGGCAGGTCCCGCTTGGGGTCCTTGGCCTCCTCGCCGGCGGTGGAGGCGGCGTCGAAGCCGATGTAGGAGAAGAAGAGCGTGGCACCCGCGGCGCTCACGCCCGTCATGCCGAGCGGCATGAAGTCGGCGTAGTTGCCGGACTTGAAGCCCATGAAGCCGACCGCGCAGAACAGCACCAGCGCGATGATCTTGACGGCGACCATGATCGTGTTGGCGCGGGCGGACTCGCGCACGCCGCCGAGCAGGAAGACCATCGCCAGCATCACGACGATCAGGGCGGGCAGGTTGATGACCCCGCCCTCACCGGGCGCCGAGGACAGCACGGCCGGGACGGTGACGCCTATGGTCCCGTCGAGCAGCTCGTTGAGGTACTCACCCCAGCCGACGGCGACGGCGGCCACCGACACGCCGTACTCCAGCACCAGACACCAGCCGCAGATCCAGGCGACGAGCTCACCCATCGTTGCGTACGCATACGAGTACGAGGAGCCCGCGACCGGGATGCTGCCCGCCAGCTCGGCGTACGACAGGGCCGAGAACAGCGCCGTGAGACCGGCGATCACGAAGGCCAGGGTGACCGCGGGGCCGGCCTTGGGGACGGCGTCGCCGAGGACGACGAAGATGCCGGTGCCGAGGGTGGCACCGATGCTGATCATGGTGAGCTGCCACAGGCCCAGGGAGCGCCGCAGGGACCCTCCCTCGCCCTGGCCACCCTCTTCGACCAGGTGTTCCACCGGCTTGCGACGCAACAGGCGCGCACCGACACCCGGGGACGGTGGGCCTGACTGGGTGCGGTCCTGCGGGGGTGCGCCTTGATCGAGCACGCGCTGACTCCTTCGTCGCTGCCTCTCAGGGCGGCGGGGACCGGCGGCACCCTGCGACAGCAGGGACCCACCGAGCGGGGTCCCTGCCACGCCACGTACGAGGCGACAGCCTATGAGGAGCGGCGTTGCCGTTGTAATGCAGCAACCATGCGCATGCCCGCAAGATCATTGCGTTCCTGGGGGTTGGGTGGGTGTTCGTTGCGCGGTGGCTTTCGACCGTTGCGCAGGGGCTCTCAGAGGACCTTGACCAGGAACACGCAGGCATCGGCCTGCTCATGCCGTACGCCGTCGGAGTCCAGGCGGGTCCAGCGGTCGACGTAGGGCACGGTGGGCAGGTATCCGAGGCGTGCGTAGAGCGCCGCCGCGCGCGGGTTGTCGTCGTCGACGCCGAGGCCCATGGCCCCGATGCCGCGCTCCTTGGCCATCCGCTCGGCGGTGCGGACCAGCGCGGTGCCGATGCCCCGGGAACGGAGCGACTCGGGCCACACGAAGAGGCCGTTGATCTCCGGGCAGCCCGGCCGCGAGGCCCGCGCCTCGGGCGCCGCGCACCCGGTCCAACGCACCTCCGCGTGGCCCACGGGCCTGCCGTCCAGCCACGGGATCAGATAGGTGCTGTCCCCCGCCTCCTGCCTCCCGAAGCGGGCGGCATGGTTGCCGTCGACGCTGTACGACGGCATGAAGTGGTCCAGCACCTCGATGTCCTCGGCCCTGCAAGCGGCTGTCTCCATAGGCCGACGGTAGGGCCCGGGCATGCGAAACGGCCCCCGATTTTCCCGGCGGGCGGGTCAACAGGGGCCGTGTCGAAGGGGGTTGATGTGACGTCAGCTCCAGCTGGCGTGCAGCGGCTTGCCCTCCGCGTAGCCGGCGGCGCTCTGGATGCCGACGACGGCCTTCTCGGCGAACTCCTCCAGGGAGCCGGCACCCGCGTAGGTGCACGACGACCGCACGCCCGCGATGATCGAGTCGATCAGGTCCTCCACACCCGGGCGGGCCGGGTCGAGGAACATCCGGGAGGTGGAGATGCCCTCCTCGAACAGCGCCTTGCGGGCGCGGTCGTACGACGACTCCTCGGACGTACGGTTGCGCACGGCACGCGCGGACGCCATGCCGAACGACTCCTTGTAGGCACGCCCCTGCGCGTCGTGCTGGAGGTCGCCCGGCGACTCGTACGTGCCCGCGAACCAGGACCCGACCATCACGTTGGACGCACCGGCCGCGAGCGCCATGGCGACGTCGCGCGGGTGGCGGACACCGCCGTCGGCCCACACGTGCTTGCCGTACTTCTTCGCCTCGGCGGCGCACTCCAGCACGGCCGAGAACTGCGGCCGGCCCACGCCGGTCATCATGCGGGTGGTACACATGGCGCCCGGTCCGACACCGACCTTGATGATGTCGGCACCGGCCTCGATGAGGTCCCGGACACCCTCCGCGGCGACGATGTTGCCCGCGACGATCGGCACCTGCGGGTCGAGCGCCCGTACGGTCCTGATCGCGGCGATCATCGACTCCTGGTGGCCGTGCGCCGTGTCGATGACGAGGGTGTCGACGCCCGCGTCGAGCAGCTGCTTGGCCTTGCCCGCCACGTCGCCATTGATGCCGACGGCGGCCGCTATGCGCAGCTTGCCGTCCGCGTCGACGGCCGGGGAGTACAGGGTGGCGCGCAGGGCGCCCTTGCGGGTGAGGATGCCGGCGAGGCGGCCGTCCGCGTCGACGGCGGGGGCGTAGCGCCGGTTGTGGTGGTCGAGGGTGTTGAAGGCCTCGCGCGGGTCCTGGTCCGCGTCGAGGAGCAGCAGGTCGCGGGACATGACCACTTCGAGCTGGGTGAAGCGGTCCACGCCGGACAGGTCGGAGTCGGTGACCACGCCGATCGGCTTGAAGTCGTCGTCGACGACCACACCGGCGTTGTGCGCACGCTTGGGCAGCAGGGCCAGCGCGTCGGCGACGGTCTGGTGCGGGGCCAGCACGATCGGGGTGTCGAGAACGTGGTGGCGGCTCTTCACCCAGGAGACGACCTCGGTGACGACCTCGATCGGGATGTCCTGCGGGATGACCACCAGGCCGCCGCGCCGGGCCATCGTCTCGGCCATACGGCGGCCGGCGATGGCGGTCATGTTGGCGACGACCAGCGGGATCGTGGTGCCCGTACCGTCCGGGGAGCTGAGGTCCACGCCCTGCCGCGAGCCGACCGCGCTGCGGCTCGGGACCATGAAGACGTCGTCGTACGTCAGGTCGTACGCGGGCTGGATGTCATTGAGGAAACGCACGTGCTGCACATCCCAGTCGATCAGAGGTGGCCCCCGGACAGGTCAGCCAGGGGGAAGAGCACGTACTTCATTGTCCCATGCTGACCGGAACGTGATGCACGGTCGCATCATCCAAGCAGGTCAGAGGGCCCTTAGGAGGATCCTCCGAGAGCAAGCGTCACGGAGAGTGCCGGCGTCCGGTCCACCGCCTCGGAGAAGACCTCCTGAGCGGTCTCCCACTCGTCAGGCCTCGCCTTCGCATACGGCCGCCAGTTCCGTACGACGATCAGCACCCCCTGCCCGACGGCGCCCTCGGGCCAGACGGTGTGGTCGGAGAGGGAGTCGGCGAGGGCGTCCCAGTTGCGGCCGAACCAGTCGGGCAGATCCAGGGCGCGGGCGCAGCGGTCCATCAGGCCCGCCTTGTCCGTGACCCCGTCGAGGTCCAGCGTGACCACGCGCTGCGTCATCTCAGTACCGCCAAAGGTCGTTGTGAGTCGTCATGATCGTCGATGAACGAAGGGACGGCCCCGGGCGGGCCGCCCCCTTGATTCTGACGTTCCGTCAGTGTCCGTCCGGGTCCGCCCGGTTGAGCGCGGGCTTCGGCGTCTGACCCGCCGTCATGAGCACGTCCGCCGCCGCCGTGTCCGTCACCAGGCTGGTGACGAGCCCCGATCGCAGCACCGCGTCGATCGCGGACGCCTTGCGCTGCCCGCCCGCGATCGCGACGACCTCGGGGATACGGCGGAGCTGGTCGGCCTTGACGGTGATGCACCGCTCCCCCAGGTCCCGTCCGACCCGGCGACCCTCGGCGTCGAAGAGGTGCGCGGACATCTCGGCGGCGACGCCGAGGGAGGCGTAGTGCGCCCGCTCCTCGTCGCTGAGCATGTCGTGCACCGTCGAGATGCCGGGCTCCCAGGAGCCGATGGAGACGCAGGCGACCGTGACCTTGTCGAAGTACTCGAAGGCCCGGGCGATCCCGGTCTGGTGGCGCAGCGCCACCGCGGTGGCCGCGTCCGGCAGCAGCATCGGCGCGTAGATGGGGTGCGCGTCGCCGCCGGAGACCTGCGCGGCACGGCGCACCGCCTCGACCGAACCGCGCTCGGCGGTCCCGGCGTCGTACACGCCGGTCAACTGCACGACCGTGCAGGGCGGCAGCCGGTCGAGGGCGGCCGCCATGTGGATGGTGGACCGGCCCCAGGCCAGGCCCAGCACATCCCCCTCGTTCACCAGCTCGCCGAGCAGGTCGGCGGCCACCTCTCCCAGGTTCTCCGGGTCGGGCGACTCCTCGGCCTCGGCCGGGGACTCCACCACGACTGCGTGTCTGAGGCCGTACCGGGCCCGCAGCGCGTCCGAGCGCTCCGCGTCCAGCTCGGCCGGGACACGGATCTCGATGCGCACCAGATCCCGTTCGAGAGCGGTCTCCAGGACCCGGGCCACCTTGAAGCGGCTGACGCCGAACTCCTCCGCGATCTGGATCTTGGACTTGCCCTCGAGGTAGAAGCGGCGGGCCATGGCCGCCGCCTGCACCAGCTCAGCGGGTCCCATCCGCATGGCTGACCGGCCCGCCGACATACCCGACACGGCGATCTCCTCACTACTGCTGTTCACACTCTGGATTCGCCGTTCATCCTTGCAGATCCGGCGCGCTTGATCCGCCCTGATGGCGGCCGTTCACATTCCCTTGGCTCAGTGGTCGCATGCCCATGCTGCGGTCTTGGTGACCGCCTCCGCCTGTGCACGCAGGGCACGGACCGCTTCGGCCGGGTCCTCGGCCCCGTACACCGCCGAACCGGCCACGAAGACATCGGCGCCCGCCTCGGCGCACCGCTCGATGGTCGAGGCGGAGACCCCGCCGTCCACCTGAAGCCACAGCTGAAGGCCGTGCTTGCTGATCAACTCGCGGGTGCGGCGAATCTTCGGAAGCATGATGTCGAGAAACGCCTGACCACCGAAGCCCGGCTCGACCGTCATGATCAGCAGCATGTCGAGCTCGGGGAGCAGATCCTCGTACGGCTCGATGGGCGTCGCGGGCCTGAGCGCCATGGAGGCACGCGCCCCCTTGGCGCGGATCTCCCGGGCCAGCCGCACGGGTGCCGCGGCGGCCTCGACATGGAAGGTGACGGAAGAGGCCCCCGCTTCCACGTACTGGGGCGCCCACCGATCGGGGGCCTCGATCATCAGATGGCAGTCCAGCGGGGTGTCCGTCGCACGGGCCAGTGACTCTACGACCGGCACGCCGAGCGTGAGGTTCGGGACGAAATGGTTGTCCATGACGTCGACGTGGAGCCAGTCGGCTCCCTCGACCGCCTTGGCCTCGTCCGCGAGGCGGGCGAAGTCGGCGGACAGGATGCTGGGGTTGATCTGCGGGGCCATGACCCAAGACTGCCATGCCGGAGCACGAATGTTCGCGCCGGTACAGAGCTGAGACGTTCATCGGATGGTGTGTCCGATTCGCGCATGCCATGCCGGCCCGCCGACCGGCTCCACATACGGCTGCGGGGGTGGCCATGACGAGGACCCGGGAGAACCAGGAGAACCGGGAGAACGGGGAGAACCGGCGGACGCCGTCGGGACAGCGGGGCATCGCGCATCTGGTCTGCGGGCGACGCGCCAAGTGGGTGGTGCTCGTCCTGTGGCTGGCGGTGCTGTTCCTGACGGCCCCGTTCGCCCAGAAGCTGACCGACGCGCAGGACAACGACGCGGCCTCCTGGCTGCCGGGGTCGGCGGAATCCACCCAAGTCCTGGAAATCTCCGAGAACTTCAGGCCGGAGCAGATCCCCGCGGTCGTCGTCTACGCCCGTGACGGCGGCCTGACGGCACAGGACCGGGCGGCGATCACCGCGGACGTGGCCGGGCTCAAGCAGCTCACCGACCACGGCATACGGGGCGCCGAGACCCGGGGGCCGGTCTTCGACCGCGAGGTGGACCCGCGCGCGGCCCAGGTCCAGGTCCCGATCACCATGGACGAGAAGGGCTGGGAGCGCATCGCGCCCGCCGTCGACTCCATCCGGGACATCGTCGGCGAGGGCGGCGGCGGGCTGGCCGTGCACATCACGGGCCCGGGCGGCACGTCCGCGGACTTCGCGGAGGCCTTCGAGGGCATCGACTCCACGCTGCTGCTCTCGGCCATGACGGTGGTCATCGTCATGCTCCTGCTGACCTACCGCAGCCCGACCCTGATCCTGGTCCCCCTCATCGCCGTGGTCGTCGCCCTGTTCACCGCACAGGCCTTCATCTATCTCCTGGCGGAACACGGGGGCCTGACGGTCAACGGCCAGAGCGCGGGCATCCTCACGGTGCTGGTCTTCGGGGCAGGCACGGACTACGCCCTCCTGCTCGTCGCCCGCTACCGGGAGGAACTGCGCCGTCACGAGGACCGCCACGAGGCGATGGCGCTGGCCCTGCACCGCGCGGGCCCGGCGGTGCTCGCCTCCGGCGCGACCGTCGTCCTGAGCATGCTGGTGCTGCTGGCGGCCGAGATGAACTCGACGAGAGGCCTCGGCCCGGTAGCCGCGATCGGCGTGGCAGTGGGCCTCCTGGCCATGGTGACCCTGTTCCCCGCCCTCCTCGTCATCTGCGGCCGCTGGATCTTCTGGCCGGTGATCCCGCACCTGGGTACGGAGAACCCGGACAGGCGAGGCGTCTGGGCCCGCATGGGCCGCCGTATCGCCCACCGCCCGCGCATGGTCTGGGCCGTCACGGCCATCGCCCTGGCGATCTGCTCCCTGGGCCTGATCCAACTGCGCGCCGAGGGGCTGAGCAACGCCGACGCGTTCACCGAGAAACCGGACTCGATCACCGGCCAGGAGGTCTCCGCGCAGTACTTCCCGGCCGGCAGCGGCGACCCGCTGGTCATCGTCAGCAACCAGGCACAGGCCGTGCAGGTGGGCCGCGCGGTGGCCGGGACACAGGGCGTCGTCCCCGACTCGCTGGGCCTCCCCCCGGGCACGAAACCGTCGTACGACGGCAAGGTGCTCTTCGAGGCGACGATGACGGACCCCGCCGACAGCGAGGCCGCGAAACAGACCGTCGAACGAGTCCGCGACGCCGTCCACGAGGTACCGGACGCGGACGCTCAGGTGGGCGGCGGTACGGCAGCCCTGCTGGACATGGACAAAGCGACAACCCACGACAACATACTGATCATCCCGCTGGTCCTGGTCGTGGTCCTGCTGATCCTCTGCGCCCTGCTCCGCGCCCTGATCGCCCCGCTCCTGCTGATCGGCACGGTGATCCTGTCGTTCGCCGCCGCGCTGGGCATCAGCGCCCTGGCCTTCCGCCACCTCTTCGACTACGCGGGCGAGTCGACCGACTTCCCGCTGTTCGTCTTCGTCTTCCTGGTGGCGCTGGGCATCGACTACAACATCTTCCTCACGACCCGCATCCGCGAGGAGGCAACCCACCAGGGCACCCGCCCCGGCGTCGTCACCGGCCTCGCCGCCACCGGCGCCGTCATCACGTCGGCCGGCCTGGTCCTGGCCGGCACCTTCGCCGCCCTGGGCACCCTCCCCATGGTCGCCTTCGCCGAAATCGGCTTCGCCGTGGCGCTGGGCGTCCTCCTGGACACCTTCATCGTGCGCTCGGTCCTGGTGACGTCCCTGTTCCTGGACATGGGCCCGAAGGTGTGGTGGCCACACCGGCTGGCCCGGGAGGACGGGGGCGCGGCGGCGGTTCCGGAGGCGGAGGAGGGGATCGCGGAGCGGGGTGGCTGACCGGGGAGACGGCGCGGCGGGCCCGACATCGACGGGCCCGGCATCGGAGGGCGAGCCGGTCACTTGCCGTACTGGAAACTTGCCACTTTCCATACTGGAAACTAACCGCTACTCTTTCCGTTATGGAAACTAACGGGGTACGACTGACGCCGGAGCAGGCCCGTTCCGCACTGGCCGACACCGAGCACGTCCGGGCCTCCGCCGCAGCACTGTCGGCCACACCATGGCCGAACTGGTTCTTCATCACGCTTACGCTCTACGCTGCCGCGCTCCCGATCACCTACGGAGGCGTCATGGCCGACTCGGACTGGCTACTGCCGCGCCCCGCCTGGATGGGCATCATGCTGGCGATCACCGCGGTGTACGGGGCGCTCTTCGCCGTCGCGGCCAAGGCTTGGCGCAACAAGACCGGGGTGGCACTGCGGTTGGACGTGCTGCCGAAGCGGGCGACCGTGCCGCTCGCGGTCGGCCTGCCCGTGCTGCTGGTGGGGACGGCGTTCGCATTCCGCGTCACCGGATGGCCGGCGTGGCTGATCGCGGCCTCGCTGATCAATGCCGCCGCGTCCGTCGGCTTCCACCTCGCCTTCGTCCGCCTGCACCGGAAGACCGCGTGAGCGCCGAGAACCACGACCCTCTGGAGGGTTTCGACACCACCATCCACGCCCCGAACCGGCTGCGCATCTGCGCCCTCCTGGACACCGCGGGCGAGGCGGAGTTCGGCCTGGTCCAAAAGCAACTCGCCCTCTCCGCCTCCGTACTGAGCAAGCACGTCACCGTACTGATGGACGCCGACTACGTCGGGCAGCGCAAGGCCGTCCGCGACACCCGGCAGCGCGTATGGCTCCACCTGACCCGGCGAGGCCGGGATGCCTACCGGGGGCACCTTGCGGCGCTGCGGGCGATCGTGGGGCCGTCGGATCCGGCTGTCTGATCACGATCGGACCCATCGGAACCAGATGAGGAGCGCGGCAGCGGTGACCTTGCCGAGGTGGACGTATCCGCGTTCGTTCATAGCGGATAGCCACGGTGCTGAACTGCTTCAGCTTTCCGATGGCCCGCTCCACCGCGTGGCGATCTTTGTACCGCTCTTCGTCGAAGCCCGGAGGCCGTCCGCCGCGTGAACCCCGGCGCATACGGGCGGCCTTGTGGTCTCTACGTCTCCGGAATCACGTGCCGGATGCCACGCTTGCGGAGGTACGCGAGGATCTTGAGGTTGCTGTACGCCCTGTCGACGCCGACGCTGTCCGGCGTGCGCCGGGGACGTCCGAGTCCGGTGCGGGGAACTCGGATCTTGTCCATGACCGGCTCGAACTGGCTGCACCCGCCCCGCTGACCTGGGGTGATGAGCAGGGCCAGGGGGCGGCAGTGGCCTTCCGCGGCCACATGGATCTTGGTGGTCAGTCCGCCGCGGGACCGGCGGGAGGGCTTCGCCGGCTGCACCACCCTCTCCAGCAGGCCGCGCCGAATACCACCGCCGACAGGTGCTGAACCGATCTTCGTGGGGCCTCTTTTGAGGAGCCCGGCGGTGCGGGCGGCGGGCCCTTCGGTGCGCCCGCGGCGTGATGGCGAGCACGTCCGACGGTGGAGTCGACGTTGATGGCCTCTCAAGGGCCGAAGCGGGGTCTGGGCCGGCAGCCCCAGCGGGGCCCAGGGGCAGAGCCCCTGACGGGGTCGAAGGGGCAGCGCCCCTGGGGGTGGGACGGGTAGGGGCGGCGGGGGCGCAAACAGCCAGGCCCGCACCACCACCGGCCGACGAACAACCGAAGCCGCGCCGTACGCCCCGCCTCAGCCCACCTGAACCACCCGACCCACGTGGCTACCTGGCTACCTGGCTACCTGGCCCACCTTCCGAATCAACGCCAAATACATCGCATCCGTCCCATGCAGATGAGGCCACAACTGCACATCAGGCCCCTCCCCCAACTCCGGCACCCCGGCGAACAGCGCCCGAGCATCGATCAGCTCACCATCAGCCCGCTGCTTCAACACGTCATCGACAACCGCCCGCGTCTCAGCAAGATGCGGCGAACACGTGGCGTACCCGACAACCCCACCCACCCGCACAGAATCAAGTGCGGCCTGCAACAAGCCCCGCTGCAGAGGCGCGAACCCCTCCAGGTCCTCCGGCCGCCGCCGCCACCGCGCCTCCGGCCGCCGCCGCAACGCCCCCAGCCCGGTGCACGGAACATCCATCAGCACCCGGTCAAAAATCCCGTCCCGCCACGCCGGCCGCGTCCCATCCGCAGCGATGACCTGATACGGCCCCGGATTGCCCTCCAGAGCCTTGGCCACGAGCCCCGCCCGATGCGGCTGCTTCTCGGAGGCGAGCAGCATGGCCCCCCGCTCGGCGGCCAACGCCCCGAGCAGTGCCGCCTTGCCGCCGGGCCCGGCACACCCGTCGAGCCACCGCTCATCGGGCCCGTCGAGGGGAGCGTTGGCAAGGGCAAGGGCAACCAGCTGACTCCCCTCGTCCTGCACCCCCGCACGCCCTTCCCGTACGGCCTCGATCGCGCCGGGCTCCCCACCCTCGGCCAGCCGCACGGCATACGGCGACCAACGCCCCGGCACGGCGGCCTCCTCACCGAGCAGCTCCTCGGTCGTGGCCCGCCCGGGCCGGGCGACCAGCGTCACCTCGGGCCGCTCGTTGTCGGCCTCCAGCAACCGCTCGATCCCGGCCCGCCCGCCACCGAGTGAGTCCCACAGCGCCGAGACGACCCAGCGCGGATGCGAGTGCACGACGGAGAGATGGTCCTCGGGATCCTCGTCGTAAGGCGGAGCGACCCGCTGGATCCACCCGTCGAGATCGTCCTGCGCGACTTTCCGCAGCACGGCGTTGACGAACTTGGCCCGCCCGTCACCGAGAACGACCCGCGCGAGCTCCACGGACGCGGACACGGCGGCATGCGGCGGAATCCGCGTCCCGAGCAGCTGATGCACACCCAGGCTGAGCACGTCGAGCACCGGCGGGTCGACCTCACGCAGCGGCCGGTCCACACACGCGGAGATGACCGCGTCATACGTCCCCTGCCGGCGCAGCGTCCCGTACACGAGCTCGGTGGCGAGCGCGGCGTCCCGCCCGTCGAAGTCGCCCTTCTCCCGCGCCTTCCGCAGCAACGGCGGCAGCACGAGGTTGGCATACGCGTCCCGCTCGTCCACGGCACGCAGCGCCTCGAAGGCGAGAACGCGGACGGGGTCCTTCTTGGGCCGTCGGTAGGGCTTGCCGGGTTTGCTGGGCCGACGGGAGGTGTCGCTCACGAAAAAGGTGCTCCGGATTGCTGGATGAGATGTACGACCAGCCTACGTCGCACCGTCAGCCCGGCGTACGGCTGGTTACGCCCCCGAGGCCATCCCGTCGGTCAGGTCCGCTCGGTCAGGCCCGGCCGTCAGGCACCGCGGTCAGGCACCGAGGCTCTCCCCGTCCCCGATCCGCACGCCCCGCGCCCAGTCCGCGGCCCGCATCGGCTTCTTGCCCTGAGCCTGCACCCACAGCAACTCGACGGCGTACGACCCGGTCCCGACGTACACGTTGTTCTTCCCGACGGAGAGTTCACCGGGGGCGAGGTCGTCCCGCCCGGGCACCGGCTGCACGTGGATGAGCTTGAGCCGCTCGCCGCGGAAGACGGTCCAGGCCCCCGGGGCAGGGGTGCAGCCGCGCACGACACGGTCGACCCGCAGGGAGGGAGCGCTCCAGTCGATGTGGGCGTCCTCGACGTTGACCTTGGGTGCGAGGGTGATCCCCTCGGACGGCTGCGGTACGGCCTTCAGCGTGCCGTCCTCGATCCCGTCCATGGTCGCGGCGAGCAGCCCGGCGCCCGCGAAGGCAAGGCGGGTCAGCAGGTCGCCGCTGGTGTCGGTGGCCCGGACCTCCTCGGTGACGGTGCCGTAGACGGGCCCGGAGTCGAGCCCTTCCTCGATGAGGAAGGTGGAGGCCCCGGTGATCTCGTCGCCCGCCATGATGGCGTGCTGCACGGGCGCGGCCCCACGCCAGGCCGGCAGCAGCGAGAAGTGCAGGTTGACCCAGCCGTGGGCCGGGATGTCGAGGGCGACGCGCGGCAGCAGTGCGCCGTAGGCGACGACCGGACAGCAGTCGGGCGCGATCTCCCTGAGCCGCTCGAGGAACTCGGGGTCGCGCGGCTTGGCGGGCCTGAGCACCTCGATCCCGGCCTCCACGGCCCGCTCGGCCACCGG
Source organism: Streptomyces sp. R28 (assembly GCF_041052385.1). Classification (GTDB taxonomy): domain Bacteria; phylum Actinomycetota; class Actinomycetes; order Streptomycetales; family Streptomycetaceae; genus Streptomyces. The sequence goes on from NZ_CP163439.1 coordinate 1,901,057, forward strand.
ACTCGCCACCAGCCTGCGCCCACGCCCGGCCGGCGCGTCGGGCCGCGTGACAACGGCGGCCACCTCGTGCCGCCCGGAGGCGATCAGAGCGTCCAGAGCGGGAACGGCGACCTCGGGGGTACCGGCGAAGACAAGCTTCATGGGTGGGTACGGGCCTCTCGGGCGGGGTTGGTCGGGGCAACACACAAGTCTATGGGGGCGGAGCGCAGGGGCTCACGTCGGCAGCACCGGGAACGAATGCGCCCCCTGCGCGCCCCTCGGGAGAGGCCGGCATCTCGGCCAACTGGAACGTGTGGTGCGAGGTCAGGCACACATCCGAGTCCGGGGGCCGAGGCGCGCCACCCCCGTCCGGGGGCGTAGGCATATGCCCACACGCCCCTACTGCGTGACCCGCGGAGCGCTGCCGCGTTGGTCAAGAAAGAGTTGACCACAACGGGCCGCACGCGCCGTATGCGCGGCCCTCTCCTTTTCACGCCGGTTCGAGAGGCTTGTTCATGGCCGACCACGCAACCCACGACGCCCAGGCTCGGGCCAGCCTGCACTTGCTGGTGCGGGACATCGAGCGGGTCCGCCGGCAGGTGGACGCACTGCGCACGCTCACCGCCCAGCTGGGCAACGTCTACCGCCCGCGCCGCTCCGGCCCCTCCACGGGCTTCGTCGTCTACGGACGCGCCCCCGCCCCGACGGTCCGCCTCGCCCAGGAGCTGCGGGACAGCGTCGAAACCCTGGTCACGGCAGCCGTGGACTTCGACCGCTCACTCGGCTTCTCCTGGGACGCGGTGGGTTCCGCCCTCGGCGTCACCAAGCAGGCGGTCCACCGCCGCTACGGCGCCCGCCGCGCCGCCGCCCAGTCGGCGGCGGAGAACGAGCGAGCGACCGAGCCTTCGGGGTCCCGGACGGTCAATGTCGCCACCGCCCTCCCTCCGGTGCCGACGGTCCCCGCGGCCCGCTCCATGCCGACCCAGCCGACGGCCGGCAGCCCCGCCCTCCGCGACGAGGCCCGGCCCACGGCGTTTCCCGGCCCGCGCAACGGCTGACGCCGCCTCACTCTGCCCTCCTGGAACGCAACCGGGAGGGCAGCGGTATGCCGGGACGACGCAGGCCGGCCGGACGGGCACGAAGCCCGCAAGCCCGGACAACCGCGCGCCGGCAGGCAACACCAGCCACAGCCACCAGCCACCAGCAGGGTCAGCCAATATCGGGCGGATCAATCCGGACCCGCACCGCGGGCACGTCCCCGCCTCCCCGCGCCATCCGCGCCGCCTGCGCGGCCTTCAACGCGGACGCCAACGCAGCGCCACTCCCAGGCGGCACCCGGATCAACGCCTGGTCCCAGTGCTCCCCGGGCGGCGGCGCCCCCACGCGCCGTGGCCGCCCCGCCGCCGGGACGGGCAGCGGTACGGGCCCCAACACCTCGGCACCCGGCGGCAGTTCGGCCGTACGGAGGAACTCGGCGACCGCCTCGCCCGGCCCGGCCACGGCAGCCATCCGGGACACCGGCGGAAACCCCAGCTCGGCCCGCTCTGCAAGCTCCCGCACCGCGTGCCCGACCGGATCCCACCGCACCAGCGCCTGCACAGGTCGCAGCGTGGGCTCGGCGACGACGACCACCGTCCCCCCGGCACTCTGCGGCCGTACCAGCGAGGCAGCCGCGATCCAGCGGCGCAGCGCGTCCTCCCCCGCCCGTAGATCGGGCCGCCCGAGCATGGCCCAGCCGTCCAGCAGCAGGGCCGCCGCATAGCCGCCCTCGGCGACGGGCTCGGCCCCCGGCGTGCTCACGACCAGCGAGGGCGTGCCCGGCACGGTGTCCAGCACATGCTCACGCCCGGAGGTCCGCACCGGAACGGCGGGAAAGGCCCGCCCCAGCTCCTCGGCGGTCCGCCGCGCCCCCACCACCTGGGCTCGCAACCGGAACCCCCCGCACTCCGGACAGTGCCAGCCCCCCTCCTCACGCCCGCACCACCCACACCGCAGATCGGTCTCCGAGCCCTGCGCCTCCAGGGGCCCGGAACAGTGCCGGCACCGAGCCGGCGCCCGGCAGTTGGCACAGGCCATCCGCGGCACGTACCCGCGCCGAGGCACCTGTACAAGGACCGGCCCCTGCCGCAGCCCCTCCCTCACCGCCTGCCAGGCGAGGGTCGGCAGCCGAGCGGCTCGAGCGGCCTCGTCCCGCGCAAGGTCCGTGTCGCCCACGGTCCGCACGAGCGGAGCCATGCCCCGCACCCGCTCCCGCCCGGCGACGAGCGGCCGGGCCCAGCCGCTCTCCACCAGCTGGGCGGCCTCGACGGTGCAGCTCCAACTCCCCAGCAGAAACCCACACTTGTCCTGCGCGGCCCGAAGCAACAGCACTTCACGCGCATGAGGCTGCGGGGCATGCTGCTCACTGTGGCTGTCGTCACCGTCGTCCCACAGCGCGACCAGCCCGAGGTCCTGCACCGGAGCGAACATGGCGGCCCGAGTCCCCACGACCGCCCGCACGGCCCCCCGCCGCACCGCGAGCCACTCCCGATACCGCTTCTCGGGCCCGGCATCGGCGGTCAGCACCGCATGCCGTCCCGCCCCCATCAGCGCCGTCAGAGCGGCATCGACCCGCGCGACGGCCCGGCCGTCCGGCAGGACGACCAGCGCCCCACGCCCGGAAGCCAGCGTCGCGACGACGGCCCGGGCCAGCTCCTCACTCCACTCGGGCCCGGGCAGCGCATTCCACACGGCCCGCGGCGCGCCCCCAGAGGCCAGCGCCTCCAAAAAGACGGCCCCCCGCTCATACCGCCCCCAGGACCCCGGCTCGGGCCTGCCGGGAGCCGCAAGCGGCTCCGGTGAAGGCCGCTGCTCGGCCCGCGCACTGCGTGGCGGCACGGCCAGCTGCAACACATCGGCAAGCCCTCCGGCATACCGATCGGCAACCGCCCGCGCGAGCCCCAGCAGCTCCTCGCTCAACACCCGCTCGGGCGAAACGACCTGCGCGAGCGCCGCAAGGGGCCCGGAGTAGTCGGACTCGGCCACCCGCTCGACCAGGAACCCGTCAATGAGCCCCCCGCCCTCGCGCCGCCCCTCCCGCACCCGGTGCCGCCCGGCCCCGAACCGCACCCGCACCCGCACCCCGGGCTGCGCATCGGCATCGAGCTCCTCCGGCACGGCGTAATCGAAGTACCGATCAAGATGCAGCACACCCTTGTCGACCAGGACCCGCGCCACCGGCAGCTCCTTGGCCAGCGCGGCCCCCCGCCACGTCCGCGGCTTGGCCTTGGGCACCTTGGCCTTGCGCACGCTCTCCCGAATGAGCGCAAGCTGCTCGGGCGGCGCCCCGTCGGCCCCACCACCCGTCTGCCCGTTCTCGCTGCTCACGCTTGCATTCTTACCAAACGCCACTGACAACCGACGCCGGCCCGGGATCAGCCGGTCCCGGATCACGTACACGCGCGTACCCGTGCCCCTCGCACCGCGCCGGCGTCGGCTGCCCCAAGATCTCGAGCGCTCGAAGCCGCAAGCCCGCCCTGTCGGCCATTTCCGATCCGCGATTCGGCCCGAACCGGCCATCGAGGCTTGAGTCCGATCTCCGCCGGTATCAGAACTGGAAACGGGAAACTCCGCCGACAGCCTTGCCCGGACCGCTCGCCCGGCGGACGCTGAATCGCGACGCCGGACGGCCCAGCGCATCCGCTGCGTCGGCATGAGGGGGGATCACATGCTGGAGCAGTCACCTGTGTTCGGCGCCGAACTGCGCCGCCTGCGGTTGGCCGCCGGGCTCACACTGGCGCGGTTCGCTTCCTCGGTGCACTACAGCAAAGGGCAGATCAGCAAGATCGAGACGGGGCAGCAGCGAGCGACTCTCGAATTCGCCCGTCTGTGCGACGTGGTGCTCGACACCGGCGGCACGCTCGAGACCCTCGCCCCCAGGCGTGCCCGCCGCCGTCGTACCGGACAGCTCCCCGTCCCCGACCAGGCAGGAGTCATGCGCGAGACACCGCCCGAACAGCCCGGCGACACTCCTTGGCCGCCGCCTTCCCGCCGGCAGCTCATGGCCGCCGGGGCCATGTCCGTGTTCGGTATCGGAGCCGCCGCACCCCCTCACCCCGACCCCTCCGACCAGCCTCTGCTGGACGCTTACCGCGCCCTCTTCGACCAGTACCGGCGCATCGGCCAGATGTCGTCACCGAGAGCCCTGCTGCCGACGCTGGCCGAACAGACGAGCGCGCTGCGGTCGTTGGCCGCACGGACGGGCGGCCGCAGCGGCCCTCGCCTGCTGAACCTGGCGGCACGCTTCGCGGAGTACACCGGGTGGATGGCGCAGGAGGCGGGCGACGAAGCAGCGGCCGCACGCTGGACCAGCCATGCCGTGGACCTCGCCGGATCGGCGGGCGACGATCAGCTGGCGTCCTACTCCCTGGTCCGTCACGCGCTGATCACTTACTACCAGGGACAGGCCACTGACACCGTCCACCTGGCCGAAGGCGCCCTGAGCGGCGGTCTGCCGCCTCGCATCCGCGCCCTGGCGGCACAACGTGTGGCCCAGGGGCATGCCCTGGGTGGCGACCACGACGCCTGCATGCGCCATCTCGACCGAGCCCGCGACCTCTTCGGCCGGGCCGCCGCCGGGACTTCTGAGCCCGACGCCCCCGTTCTCGGCACGGCCCACCTGAGCGACCCGGTTTCCCTGGTGACGGGCTGGTGCCTGGTGGATCTCGGCCGGCCTCGGCAGGCGGCCGAGATCCTCGACGTCGAATGTGCCCGCATTCCCGCGCACGCCCTGCGCAACCACGCCCGCTACGGCGCCCGGCGCGCCCTCGCCCACGCCCTGTCCGGCGAGATCGATCACGCCTGTGAGCTGACCGGTCACCTGCTGCGGAACACGGCCTGCGTGGGCTCCGAGACCGTCGCGACCGACCTGCGCCGCCTTGCCCGCGTCCTGGCCCGCCACCCGCACCGTCCCGCCTACCAGGCCGTCGCGGCCCCGCTCGCCGCTTCCCTCACCCCGCCGGAGCTCTGACCGGCGCACTCCCGTCCCTCAGGCAGAGAGGCCATTCCGCCATGCCCGAAATCTTCATCAACTACCGCACCGGCGACGGCGAACAGGCCGCGACGACCCTCGACAACGCGCTGCGCACCCGCTTCGGCGACGACCACGTCTACCGGGCCAGCCGCTCGATCGCGCCCGGTGACCTGTTCGACAGCGACCTGATCAGCAATGTGCGCACCAGCTCCGTCCTCCTCGCCCTCATCGGCGACCGCTGGCTGGACAAGCCCACGCTCGGCACCGACGAGGACTGGGTCACCAAGGAGATCCTGGAAGCCTTCCGCCACGACATCCGGGTCGTCCCCGTGCTCATCGGCCGACGCACCGAACGGCCGGCCAAGCGCGACCTGCCCGACAGTCTTCTGTGGCTCACCGACTGCCAGACCCTCCGCTACGACCACCAGACCGACGAACGCGACCTGAAACACATCGGCGACGCACTCGCGGACCTCGTCCCCGCACTCGCCGCCGCCGACCGCACGGCCCACCAGCCGGACGCGCCTGCGGCGACCGGCAACAGCACGGGCGATCTCCACAACTCATGGGTGGTGCACACAGGTCAGGTCACGGGCAGCACCGTCCACATCGGCCCCGACGCATCGCGTCACAGCCACCACACCGTCCACCAGAACGGAACCGGCGCCAACTATGTGGCGGGAGACAATCACGACGGCATCCGCCAGAGCTTCGGCGCCACCCCGCCGGCCGAGGACGGCAAGTGACGGCCGATGCCCCCGGCCCACCGGACGACGAACCGGCAGAACCGGGAACGACGAACATAAGCGGCGACCAGTACAACATCCGCATCGAGCAGGCCGCCTCTCCGACGCCCGCCTCTCCCCGACAGGTGGCCGAACAGCAACTGCGCCGCCTCCAACGGCGGTTCGCCCGTCCCGACGACCTCAACGACGCCTACGACACCCTGGCAGAGCACAACATCGTCTTCCTCGACGGCGCCCCCGGAAACGGCAGGACTTCCGCGGCCCGCGTCCTCCTGCGTGAACTGCCGCGCGGCACGGGGATCTACCACGAGATCGCCACCGTCAAGGAGGGAAGATCACCGGAGATCCTCTCCCCAGGCCTCGTCGGGGAGGAGGACCGCATGCTGCTGGACCTGTCGGCGGAGAACCAAGACCTGTGGAAGCAGTACCACGACAGACTCCTCGGCTTTCACAAGATCCTCGCGGACAAGCGGGCGTACCTGGCCGTCGTGCTCCCGCATCCGTATGCCGACCAGTTGAGTCCGGACTTCACCGGATACCGCAGGCCGGTCAACCGTCCCGACGAGTTGGAAGTGGTGGCCTCCCATCTGCGCGCGCACGGCGTCACCGTCGGCCGTCCCCGGCCGGCTCCACCCGCGCTGCACGAGTATCTGGCCATCCACCCGCCCATGCGTGAGCTGGCACGGCTGGCCGATCTCATCCTGGAGGCGCGCAAGGCGCTGCGTCCGGGCAGCACCTTCATGGACTGGTGCGACCTGGCGATCGCGGCGCAGACCGCCCGGGCCGAGGAGGTCGACTCCTTCGTGCCGGGACTGCGGAAGGGTTCCCAGCGGGCCCTGCTGCTGACCGTCGCCATGCTGCACGGCGCACCCGCCGATGTCGTCCACCGGGCCACGGCACTCCTCCAGAAACTCCTCGACATCCCGCAGGACGACCGCCCGCTCCTCGAACACAAGGGGCTCACCGAGCGCCTGCACAAGGTCGGCGCGACCCGTGACGACGCGGCCTGTGTGCACTTCGAGAAGCTCCGCTACGACCATGCCGTGCGCCGCCACTTCTGGCTGAACATGCCGGACCTTCGCGCCCCGTTGCGGCAGTGGGTGGACCAGGTGCTCGACCTGCCGCAGCTCCCCGACATCGACCACAGGCGGCTCGTCGTCCGATTCGCGGAGCTGTGCCTGGCCACGGACCAGGAGGAGCTGTTCCGTGCCGCCTCGGCCTGGACGGCGAAACGACACAGCAGGGTGACGGCGACGTACGTGCGTGCCGCCGCGGAGTTGCTCAGCTGGGGTGTTCAGAACGAGGACACCAGCCAGGACTTCCGCACGCAGATCTACAAATGGTCGACTCGCCCGATCACGGCCGGACTTCGCCTTGTCCTGATCGCGGTGTGCGCCAGGGTCGTTTCGATCCACTACCCGGAACAGGCCGTCGTCCGACTGCACCACCTGGCCCGCCGAGAACCGCTCCGCGAACCCAGGGCCCGCGGCGTCCTGCTGGAATACGTCGCACAGGACCTACGGCTCCAGCTCTATCTCCTCTACCGTCTGTCTCTCTTCTCCCCCGCCAACCTCAGGCACAAGGAATTCGACGCCCAGCTGTTCCTCGACCTCGTCGCCGTACCGACCTGGCCCGCGCACTCCTTCCTCCGCAACCCCGTGACCCGGGACTGGCTCACGGGGTGCTGGACGGCCGTGTTCCGGCACACCGACAGCGCGATCTGGTCGCCGTGTGTCAAGCAGTGGATCAGGGCCGCGAACAGCTCCGACGACCCGGATCTCGTCCACCACGCCCTGAATGTGCTGGTCGACGCCACCGCCGGCAGTTACCCCGCTCTCCGCCAGGTCTACGCCACGGCCCGTGCCTCCCTCTCCGCCGAACAGGCCGGCCTCCTCCTGTCCAGGATCCACGAGGCGCAGCGCGCAGATTCGGCACCGCGGTCCACGTCTCAGGAGGGTCCACAGTCATGAGCTCCGGTCAGAAGACCGTTTCCGTCTTTCTCATGCTGATCAGCTCGATGCTCGTTCTGATCCTCGGTCTGTACGTGTCCTGGCCGATCTGGGCCTGGCCCGTCGCCGTCGTCCTCCTGGGAGCATCCTGGGCAGGGGCCACGACCGCGGCGTCGCGAGTGAACCGGGGGAAGCTGTTCCCCGACACCGTGACGGCCCCGCCGGTGCCGGAGGTGGAGCGTCGCGAGCTGGCCGTGAAGGACGTCGCCCTGCCGAGTTCGCTGGAAGACTACGACTTCCTCCTGTCCGCGACCATCCGCTGGTGTCCCGAGAAGCCCTACGCCCAGGAGACCGGGATCCACCACGGAGGGCTGGCGGTGGAAGCCGTCCTCGCCCGCGCCCGGAACATCACCGCTGCCTGCGATCCCTTCCGCAGCTCCCTCGCACAACACGAACTGAGCGGTGCGCTGGCCGAGATGTATCCCGACCGCAGCGGGCACATCCGGGCGATGGCCCTGGAGGTCGTACTCCGGCTCTCCGCAGAGGACCAGAACCGGCTGGACCGTCTCGCCGCCATCCGCAAGGACGAGGAGCTGTGGGAGCACGAACGCAAGTGGGAGAAGAGCCGTCGTGCCTATCTGGGCGACGACGTCCTGCGTGACACGGGACGTGCCGTGGTCTGGTGGCTGGCCAAGAACGACGACCAGGTGGAGAAGACCGTCGAGGACATCGGGCTGCTCGCGCAGCTCACCTCGGCCGCCAACAACGAGCAGGTCGCCGAGCCCTTCCGGCATCTCGTCCCGGACGCCTTCCCTGAGACTCCCGCGGCGCAGACACCACGCGGTCCGGCCGAACTGTTCACCGACTTCATGCAAGGGCTGGGCTTCAAACCCGGCGCCGACGACTGCATGATGGTCGCCGATCAGGTGGCTGTCGCCATCAAGGAAAAGGACGCGGAGGCGGCCGAGGAGATCCGCAAAAGGTTCGCCCCACCCGACGAGAGCGAAGCCGAAGGCCAGGGCCGGGACGGGGATGAAGACGCGGGCGCAGACGATCCGGACGCCCCTGCGACGGACCGCGGGCCTGTCACCGAGGAGTAGGCCCACACCCGGGAAACACGCCCGGGAAACACGAACGAGGCCCGGTTCCCGCAGGAACCGGGCCTCGCACAAGCCTGGGATCAGGCCTTACAGCCCTACAGCCTTCTTCAGCGCCTCCACCCGGTCCGTCCGCTCCCACGTGAACTCCGGCAGCTCACGGCCGAAGTGGCCGTAGGCCGCGGTCTGGGCGTAGATCGGGCGCAGCAGGTCCAGGTCACGGATGATCGCGGCCGGGCGCAGGTCGAAGACCTCGTCGATAGCCTTCTCGATCTTCTCGGTTTCGATCTTGGCCGTGCCGAAGGTCTCGATGAACAGACCGACGGGCTCGGCCTTGCCGATCGCGTACGCCACCTGGACCTCGCAGCGCGCGGCAAGGCCCGCGGCGACGACGTTCTTGGCGACCCAGCGCATCGCGTACGCGGCCGAACGGTCCACCTTGGACGGGTCCTTGCCCGAGAAGGCACCGCCACCGTGGCGGGCCATGCCGCCGTACGTGTCGATGATGATCTTCCGGCCGGTCAGGCCCGCGTCACCCATCGGACCGCCGATCTCGAAGCGGCCGGTGGGGTTGACCAGGAGGCGGTAGTTCTCGGTGTCCAGCTTGATGCCGTCGTCGAGGAGAGCCTTGAGCTCCGGCTCGACCACGAACTCCCGGATGTCGGGGGCGAGGAGCGAGTCCAGGTCGATGTCGCTCGCGTGCTGCGAGGAGACCACGACCGTGTCCAGGCGGACCGCCTTGTCGCCGTCGTACTCGATGGTGACCTGCGTCTTGCCGTCGGGGCGCAGGTAGGGGATCGTGCCGTTCTTGCGGACCTCGGAGAGGCGCTTGGACAGGCGGTGCGCCAGGAAGATCGGCAGCGGCATCAGCGTCGGCGTCTCGTCCGTCGCGTAGCCGAACATCAGGCCCTGGTCACCGGCGCCCTGGCGGTCCAGTTCGTCTTCGTCCCCCTCGACCCGGGACTCGTACGCCGTGTCCACGCCCTGGGCGATGTCCGGCGACTGTGCGCCGATCGAGACGGAGACACCGCAGGAGGCGCCGTCGAAACCCTTCTTCGAGGAGTCGTAGCCGATCTCGAGGATCTTGTTGCGGACCAGCGTCGCGATGTCCGCGTACGTCTTGGTCGTGACCTCTCCGGCCACGTGCACCAGACCGGTCGTGATCAGGGTCTCGACGGCGACCCGAGAGGTCGGGTCTTCACGCAGAAGCGCGTCGAGAATGGTGTCGCTGATCTGGTCAGCGATCTTGTCGGGATGACCCTCGGTCACGGACTCCGAGGTGAACAGGCGACGGGACACAACGCTCCCTGTGGTTGCAGCGGCTGCTGGCTGATCATTGGCGGACGGGACGGGGGCTGCGCCCGGCGTCGTCCGAGAACAGTTTATCTGTCGCGCTCGGCCGCGGACCCCCTGTCTCGCCTCTCGGGAGCCCTGTGACCTGCGGCACGGGCATTCTGCCCAATGCCACATGCCCTTGGCCAGGGGCGCCACACCCGAATCGAGCACGGCTCGGCCGAAGCACGCAGGGCATCAAACAATCACCCCAGTCGTCGCGCCACCAGGTCCCACACAGTTTCGGCCAGGTCTTCCTTGGGGCCGTGCGGTACGGGGGTCTCGCTGCCGTCGGCGCCCAGAACGACCGCCTCGTTCTCCTCCGAGCCGAAGGTCTTGCGCTCGCCCACCTCGTTCACCACCAGCAGGTCACACCCCTTGCGCTCCAGCTTCTTGCGGCCGTTGGCCATGACGTCGTCCGTCTCGGCGGCGAAGCCGACGATGACCTGACCGGGGCGGGCGCGGTCGGTCGAGATCTCCGCGAGGATGTCCGGATTCCGCACCAGAACGATGGGTTCCGGATCCTGGCCGTCCTTCTTCTTGATCTTTCCGGCGGCGTACGTCTGCGGGCGGAAGTCCGCGACGGCGGCCGCCATCACCACCGCGTCGGCGTCCGCGACCGCCCTGAGGACGGCTTCCCGCAGCTGTACGGCCGTGCCGACCTGCACGACGTCCACGCCCGCCGGGTCGGGCAACCCGGTGTTCGCCGCGAGCAGCGTGACGCGGGCGCCCCGGGCGGCGGCGGTGCGGGCCAGGGCGTAGCCCTGCTTGCCGGAGGAGCGGTTGCCGAGGAAGCGGACCGGGTCGAGGGGCTCGCGGGTGCCGCCGGCGCTCACGACGACGTGCCGGCCCTTGAGGTCCGACTCGGTGGCGCCCCGGGCCAGGACCCGGCGACAGACCTCGAAGATCTCCGCGGGGTCGGGCAGTCGGCCCTTGCCCGTGTCGACGCCGGTGAGCCGGCCGACGGCGGGCTCGATGACGATCGCGCCGCGGCGGCGCAGCGTCGCCACGTTCTCCTGCGTGGCCGGGTGCTCCCACATCTCCGTGTGCATCGCGGGCGCGAAGACGACCGGGCAGCGGGCGGTGAGCAGGGTGTTGGTCAGCAGGTCGTCGGCGAGGCCGTGCGCGGCCTTGGCGAGCGTGTCGGCCGTGGCCGGGGCGACGACCACCAGGTCGGCCTGCTGGCCGATGCGGACGTGCGGAACCTCGTGGACGTCGTCCCAGACCTCCGTCGAGACGCGATGGCCGGACAGGGCGGACCAGGTGGCGGCGCCGACGAAGTGCAGCGCGGAGGCGGTGGGCACGACCCGGACGTCATGCCCGGACTCGGTGAGCCTGCGCAGCAGCTCACAGGCCTTGTACGCGGCGATGCCGCCGCTGACCCCCAGAACGACCTTGGGCTTGTCCACCGGGCCTCCCACTCGTTGAACCGACGACTCCATGCTGCATCACAGCGGGGGACGCCCCACGCGCCCCCGAGCAGACCACAGGCCCGACAGTCACGCTGCCGGGCCTGTGGAAAAGCCAGCTCAAAGCTGAAAATACTACTTACTGCGCCGGGCCCTCGACGGCCTCGGACGTCAGCAGACCCGCGTTGATCTCGCGCAGGGCGATCGAGAGCGGCTTCTCGTGGACGTGGGTGTCGACGAGCGGACCGACGTACTCGAGGAGGCCCTCGCCGAGCTGCGAGTAGTACGCATTGATCTGGCGGGCCCGCTTGGCCGCGTAGATCACGAGGCTGTACTTCGAGTCGGTGGCCTCGAGGAGCTCGTCGATCGGCGGGTTGATGATGCCCTCGGGCGCGGAGATGGAAGAGGACACGCTCTACCTTCCGATGGATGGGAAAGATTCAGTATGAATGATCAAGCTTGAGCGAAACGGCCAAGCTTCAACGATCAATCACGATCACACAACGTCCATCAAGGCTAGCAGCTCGCGCGCCACGTCCTCGACGGAGGTGTTGACCAAGGTCACATCGAACTCCGGCTCGGCCGCCAGCTCGACCTTCGCCGCGTCCAGGCGGCGCTCGATCACCTCGGGCGGCTCGGTGCCACGTCCGGTGAGTCTGCGCACGAGCTCCTCCCAGGAGGGAGGAGCCAGGAACACCAACTGGGCCTCGGCCATGGACTCGCGGACCTGCCGGGCGCCCTGGAGGTCGATCTCCAGGAGCACCGGCTCACCCGCCTCCAGCCGCTCCAGCACAGCCGCACGCGGCGTGCCGTAGCGGTTGCCGGCGAACTCGGCCCACTCCAGCAGCTCGCCGTTGGCGATCAGCTTGTCCATCTCGTCGTCCGTGACGAAGAAGTAGTGGACTCCGTGCCGCTCGCCAGGACGGGGCTTGCGGGTCGTCGCCGACACCGAGAGCCAGACCTCGGGGTGTTCCTTGCGCATATGGGCGACGACCGTGCTCTTGCCGACCCCGGAGGGGCCGGAGAGCACGGTCAGTCGCGGACGTTCACTCATGCAGCGATTATTCCAGCAATCCCGGAGTGCCCGGGACTCCCGGTCCGGAGTAAGCCGGACTCAGGAGCCGGTGCTGCCGAACTCACGCTCCAGGGAAGCGATCTGGTTCGAACCGAGGCCACGCACGCGGCGGCTCTCGGAGATGCCGAGTCGCTCCATGATCTGCTTGGCGCGGACCTTGCCCACGCCCGGCAGGGACTCGAGCAGTGCGGAGACCTTCATCTTGCCGATGACGTCGTTCTCCTGGCCCTGCTTGATGACCTCATGAAGAGAGGCGCCGGAGTGCTTGAGTCGATTCTTGACCTCGGCCCGCTCCCGGCGAGCCGCGGCGGCCTTTTCGAGCGCGGCTGCGCGCTGTTCAGGGGTAAGGGGCGGAAGAGCCACGCCTACGTCACCTCGGATGTTGAACTGTCGGATACGGACCGGTGAGGAACCTAGTCGCCCCACACCTGGGGAGCTACGAGCAACACGCTGCCCGTTCTCCCCCACTGCCTGAAGGGCGTGGGAGGTGCCCCCACTCGTCGGAGACTAGCGGCCAAGTCCGCCAGAGTCAGCGAGAACAGCGGAAAAGTCCTGGTCAGCCTCCGTCAGGCCGGACATTTAGGACATAATGCCCCGGATTTGAGGATGTATTCAGACTCAAGTCGTTCCCGAGCCACTCATCGGAGGACTCGCGCGAGCGGCTCGAGCACCTCTGACGACGGTCAGCCGACCGACACAGCGGCCCGGATCTCGTCAGCGAAGCGTGACGCCTCGTCACGCAGCGCGACGACGTCGGGCCCGTGCCGCAGCACACCCCGGCTGACGTTCGGGACGACGTTGCGCACCGCCGCGCCGAAGACCCGGGGAAGATCGGCCGGGGTGGCTCCCTGTGCCCCGATGCCGGGCGCGAGGAGCGGACCGTTGATGTCGAGGTCGTAGGTCGACAGGTCGCCGAGCGTGGCTCCGACGACGGCCCCGAAGGAACCCAGAGGCTCCTCCCCCGAGTTCTCGACAGCCAGGTGCCCCAGCATCGTCGCGCCGACGGTACGGCCGTCCGCGCGGATCGCGTGCTGGACCTCGCCGCCCTCCGGGTTCGAGGTCAGCGCGAGCACGAACAGGCCAGTGCCGCTCTCGCGCGCCAGCGCGCTCGCCGGCGACAGCGACCCGTAGCCGAGGTACGGCGAGACCGTCAGCGCGTCCGAGAACAGCGGGGAGTCCTTCCGCAGGAAGGACTCGGCGTACGCGGCCATGGTCGAGCCGATGTCGCCGCGCTTGGCGTCCATGACGACCAGCGCACCGGCCGCCCGCGCCTCCTCGACCGACTTCTCCAGCACCGCGACGCCGCGGGACCCGAAGCGCTCGAAGAACGCGCTCTGCGGCTTGAGCACGGCGACCCGGTCGGCCATCGCCTCGACGACCGTGCGGCTGAACCGCTCCAGGCCCGTCACGTCGTCGTTCAGGCCCCACTCGGCGAGCAGGGACGCGTGCGGGTCGATGCCGACGCACAGCGGGCCACGCTCGTCCATCGCGCGGCGGAGGCGCGCACCGAAGGGTTCTCCAGAGGAATTCTGCGGCCCGGAAGGCCTCGTTGAGGGGTGGCGGTCGGGCGACGGGTGGGCGGTCATGCTGCTTCCTCGGTCTTCCTGACGTCGGCGCCGACCGCGTCGGCGAGGGTGGCGTACGGGCTGGTGCGCAGGCGTGCGGCCAGCCCCTTGTGGATGGCGCGACCCCAGAAGGGCCCCTCGTAGATGAAGGCGCTGTATCCCTGGACCAGCGTGGCGCCCGCCAGGATCCGCTGCCAGGCGTCCTCGGCGTTCTCGATACCGCCGACGCCCACGAGGGTGATCCGGTCGCCCACACGCGCGTACAGGCGCCGCAGCACCTCCAGGGAGCGTGCTTTCAGGGGCGCGCCGGAGAGACCGCCGGTCTCCTTCACCAGAGAGGATTCGGATTCCAGACCGAGCCCCTCGCGCGCGATGGTGGTGTTCGTGGCGATGATCCCGTCCAGACCCAGCTCGACGGCCAGGTCGGCGACCGCGTCGACGTCCTCGTCGGCGAGGTCGGGCGCGATCTTCACCAGGAGCGGGACGCGGCGGTTGGCGACCGTACGGTCGGCGGCCTCGCGCACGGCGGTCAGCAGCGGGCGCAGCGCCTCGGTGGCCTGCAGATTGCGCAGGCCGGGCGTGTTCGGCGAGGAGACATTGACCACCAGGTAGTCGGCGTACGCCGCCAGCCGCTCCGTCGACTTCACGTAGTCGCCGACGGCTTCCGCCTCCGGGACGACCTTGGTCTTGCCGATGTTGACGCCCACGACGGTCTGGAAGACGGGCCTACGGGAGGCCAGACGGGCCGCTACGGCCAGTGAACCCTCGTTGTTGAAGCCCATGCGGTTGATCAGCGCCCGGTCCTTCACGAGCCGGAACAGCCGCTGCTTGGGGTTGCCCGGCTGCGCCTCCCCCGTCACCGTGCCGATCTCGACGTGGTCGAAGCCCAGCATCGACATCCCGTCCACGGCGACGGCGTTCTTGTCGAAGCCGGCGGCGAGCCCGAAGGGGCCGTGCATGCGCAGCCCGAAGGCCTCGGTGCGCAGTTCCTCGTACCGGGGCGCGAGAGCGGCGGCGACGAACGTACGCAGCACAGGGATCCTGACGGCGAGTCGGATCCAGCGGAAGGCCAGGTAATGGGCCTGCTCGGGGTCCATCCGTTTGAAAACCAGACGGAAGAAAAGCTTGTACATCTCAGGAGTCCTCAGGGTCCACATGAAGACGGGGTCCTCATGCTGTGCTTTCTGGGGGACACCCCCAGACCCTCTGAGGGGGACACCGTTTCCGGTGTCCCCCTCAGAGCTGCTAGTCGCGGGCCGCGGTCAGGTGTTCCGCGTGTTCCTGGAGCGAACGGACGCCCACATCACCGTGGTTGAGGGCGTCGATGCCCTGGACGGCGGCGGCGAGTGCCTGAACCGTCGTCAGGCAGGGCACCGAGCGCGCCACGGCCGCCGTACGGATGTCGTAGCCGTCGAGGCGGCCGCCGGTGCCGTACGGGGTGTTGACGATGAGGTCGACCTCGCCGTCGTGGATGAGCTGGACGATGGTCTTCTCACCGTTCGGGCCGGTGCCCTCGGACTGCTTGCGCACGACCGTGGCGTTGATGCCGTTGCGCCTGAGGACCTCGGCCGTGCCGGACGTGGCGAGCAACTCGAAGCCGTGGGCGACCAGTTCACGCGCCGGGAAGATCATCGAGCGCTTGTCGCGGTTGGCGACCGAGATGAAGGCGCGGCCCTTGGTCGGCAGCGGACCGTAGGCACCCGCCTGCGACTTGGCGTACGCCGTGCCGAAGACGGAGTCGATGCCCATGACCTCGCCGGTGGAGCGCATCTCCGGGCCGAGGACCGTGTCGACGCCGCGCCCGTGGATGTCGCGGAAGCGCGACCACGGCATGACGGCCTCCTTGACGGAGATCGGCGCGTCGAGCGGGAGCTCGCCGCCGTCACCGCGCGCCGGAAGCAGTCCCTCGGCGCGCAGTTCGGCGATGGTCGCGCCCAGCGAGATCCGGGCAGCGGCCTTCGCCAGCGGCACCGCGGTCGCCTTGGAGGTGAAGGGGACCGTGCGGGACGCGCGCGGGTTGGCCTCCAGGACGTACAGGATGTCGCCGGCCATCGCGAACTGGATGTTGATCAGGCCGCGGACCCCGACGCCCTTGGCGATGGCCTCGGTCGAGGCGCGCAGGCGCTTGATGTCGAAGCCGCCCAGCGTGATCGGCGGCAGTGCGCACGCCGAGTCGCCGGAGTGGATGCCGGCCTCCTCGATGTGCTCCATGACGCCGCCGAGGTACAGCTCCTCGCCGTCGTAGAGCGCGTCGACGTCGATCTCGATCGCGTCGTCGAGGAAGCGGTCCACGAGGACCGGACGGGAGGGGCTGATCTCGGTCGACTCGGCGATGTAGGACGACAGCCGGGTCTCGTCGTACACGATCTCCATGCCGCGCCCGCCGAGGACGTACGACGGCCGCACCAGGACCGGGTAGCCGATCTCGTCGGCGATGGCCTTGGCCTCGGCGAAGGTGGTGGCGGTGCCGTGCTTGGGGGCCGGGAGACCGGCCTCCGCGAGGACGCGTCCGAACGCGCCCCGGTCCTCGGCGGCGTGGATGGCCTCCGGAGACGTACCGACGATCGGCACGCCGTTGTCCTTCAGCGCCTGCGAGAGGCCCAGCGGGGTCTGGCCACCGAGCTGCACGACCACACCCGCGACCGGTCCTGCCTGCTGCTCCGCGTGGACGATCTCCAGCACGTCTTCCAGCGTCAGCGGCTCGAAGTACAGGCGGTCGGAGGTGTCGTAGTCCGTGGAGACGGTCTCCGGGTTGCAGTTGACCATCACGGTCTCGTACCCGGCGTCACTCAGCGCGAAGGAGGCATGGACGCAGGAGTAGTCGAACTCGATGCCCTGGCCGATGCGGTTGGGACCGGAGCCCAGGATGATGACGGCCGGCTTCTCACGCGGGGCGACCTCCGTCTCCTCGTCGTACGAGGAGTAGAAGTACGGCGTCTTGGCGGCGAACTCGGCGGCGCAGGTGTCGACCGTCTTGTAGACCGGGCGGATCCCCAGCGCGTGCCGCACCTCGCGCACGACGTCCTCGCGCAGGCCGCGGATCTCGCCGATCTGCTGGTCGGAGAAACCGTGCCGCTTGGCGTCTCCGAGCAGCTCGGGGGTGAGCTCCTGCGCCTCGGCGAGCTCGTCGGCGATCTCCTTGATGAGGAAGAGCTGGTCGACGAACCAGGGGTCGATCTTCGTGTACTCGAAGACCTCCTCCTGCGTGGCGCCCGCGCGGATGGCCTGCATGACCGCGTTGATACGGCCGTCGGTGGGCCGTACGGCCTCGCGGGGCAGCTCGGTCTTGTCGCCGGGCTCGCCGACGAACGTGAACTGGCTGCCCTTCTTCTCCAGCGAGCGAAGCGCCTTCTGGAAGGCCTCGGTGAAGTTGCGGCCGATGGCCATGGCCTCGCCGACCGACTTCATGGTGGTCGTGAGGGTGGAATCGGCGCTCGGGAACTTCTCGAAGGCGAAGCGCGGTGCCTTCACGACCACGTAGTCGAGCGTCGGCTCGAAGGAGGCCGGCGTCTCCCGCGTGATGTCGTTCGGGATCTCGTCCAGCGTGTAGCCGACGGCCAGCTTGGCGGCGATCTTGGCGATCGGGAAGCCGGTCGCCTTGGACGCGAGCGCCGAGGAACGCGACACGCGCGGGTTCATCTCGATGACGATCACACGACCGTCCTCGGGGTTCACCGCGAACTGGATGTTGCACCCACCGGTGTCGACGCCGACCTCGCGGATCACGGCGATACCGATGTCGCGCAGGACCTGGTACTCGCGGTCGGTGAGCGTCATCGCGGGCGCGACGGTGATCGAGTCACCGGTGTGCACGCCCATCGGGTCGAAGTTCTCGATGGAGCAGACGACCACGACGTTGTCGTGCTTGTCGCGCATCAGCTCCAGCTCGTACTCCTTCCAGCCGAGGATGGACTCCTCCAGGAGCACCTCGGTGGTGGGAGACAGGGTCAGGCCCTGGCCGGCGATGCGCCGCAGCTCCTCCTCGTCGTGTGCGAAGCCGGAGCCGGCGCCGCCCATGGTGAAGGAGGGGCGGACGACGACCGGGTAGCCGCCGAGCGTCTCGACGCCCTGGAGGACGTCCTCCATGGAGTGGCAGATGACCGAGCGGGCGGACTCGCCGTGCCCGATCTTGCCGCGGACGGCCTCGACGACGTCCTTGAAGAGGTCGCGGTCCTCGCCCTTGTTGATGGCCTCGACGTTGGCGCCGATCAGCTCGACGCCGTACTTCTCGAGGGTGCCCGCCTCGTGCAGCGAGATCGCCGTGTTGAGGGCCGTCTGACCGCCGAGGGTCGGCAGGAGCGCGTCCGGGCGCTCCTTGGCGATGATCTTCTCGACGAACTCCGGGGTGATCGGCTCGACGTAGGTGGCGTCGGCGATCTCCGGGTCGGTCATGATCGTCGCCGGGTTGGAGTTGACGAGGATGACGCGCAGCCCCTCGGCGCGCAGGATGCGGCACGCCTGGGTGCCGGAGTAGTCGAACTCGGCGGCCTGGCCGATGACGATCGGGCCGGAGCCGATGACCAGGACGGACTGGATATCGGTGCGCTTAGGCACGCTGGCCCTCCATCAGGGATACGAAGCGGTCGAACAGGTAGGCGGCGTCGTGCGGGCCCGCTGCCGCTTCGGGGTGGTACTGGACGCTGAAGGCCGGGCGGTCGAGGAGCTGGAGTCCCTCGACCACCTGGTCGTTCAGGCAGACGTGGGAGACCTCGGCGCGGCCGTAGGGGGTGTCGGAGACCTTGTCGAGCGGGGCGTTCACGGCGAAGCCGTGGTTGTGTGCGGTGACCTCGACCTTGCCGGTCGTGCGGTCCTGCACCGGCTGGTTGATGCCGCGGTGGCCGTACTTCAGCTTGTAGGTGCCGAAGCCGAGCGCACGGCCCAGGATCTGGTTGCCGAAGCAGATACCGAAGAGCGGGGTGCCGCGCTCCAGGACCGCCTGCATGACGGAGACCGGGTGGTCGGCGGTGGCCGGGTCGCCCGGGCCGTTGGAGAAGAACACACCGTCGGGGTTCACGGCGTACACGTCCTCGGCGGTCGCCGTGGCCGGCAGCACGTGCACCTCGATGCCGCGCTCGGCCATCCGGTGCGGGGTCATGCCCTTGATGCCGAGGTCGACGGCGGCGACAGTGAACTTCTTCTCGCCGATCGCGGGGACGACGTACGTCTCCTTGGTGGCCACCTCGGCGGAGAGGTCGGCGCCCTTCATCTCGGGGGCCTGGCGCACCTCGGCGAGCATGGTGCCCTCGTCGGGCAGCGCGTTGCCGGAGAAGATGCCGACGCGCATGGCGCCGCGCTCACGCAGGTGGCGGGTCAGCGCGCGCGTGTCGATGCCGGAGATCCCGACGACGCCCTGGTGGCGCAGCTCGTCGTCCAGCGAGCGCCGGGAGCGCCAGTTGGACGGCACGCGCGCGGGGTCGCGCACGACGTACCCGGCGACCCAGATCTGCTTGGACTCCGGGTCCTCGTCGTTGACGCCGGTGTTGCCGACGTGCGGGGCGGTCATCACGACGACCTGGCGGTGGTACGACGGGTCGGTGAGGGTCTCCTGGTAGCCGGTCATGCCGGTGGAGAACACGGCCTCGCCGAAGGTCACCCCCACGGCCCCGTAGGCGCGGCCGCGGAAGATCCGGCCGTCCTCCAGGACGAGTACGGCGGGAGCCGCCTTGTGCCTCGGCGAGGCGGTCCCCTGGATGGAGGTCGTCATCGTTCGGCGCCTTCCGTGCTGTTGGTGTTGATCATGGAGTTAATGAGGTCGACCCACTCGTTGTGCTCGGCCGCGTGGTCCGAACGGAACCCGGAGTCGATCAGCCGATCGCCGTGCGCCCACGTCACGACCAGCAGACCGCCCTCGGTCAGGACCTTGCCGGCGATGCCCTTGTCGAGCCGGGCCTCACGCAGCTGTGCAGCCGGGACGAAGAAGTCGGGCGCCCCGGGGCGTACGACGTCCAGGCCCGCGTCCGTCAGCGTGAGCTCGACCCGGCTGCGGGTGCCCAGGCCGTGCGCCACGATGCGGTCCAGCCACTGACCGGCGGTGGTCGAGCCGTGGTAGCGGCCGCTCATGCTCAGTCTGGCCGGGCCGGGGTCGTCCGGCGCGCTGGGCAGCTCGGGCAGGTCGCCCTGGAGCGTGCCGCGCCACTTCCAGCCCTCGCGCATCAGCCAGTAGACGAGCGCGACGAAGAGGACGAGTCCGACGACCCAGCCGATGCGGGCGGCCCAGTCGGTCACTTCGGCCGACTTCTGTTCGGCCGCGAGCCCGGTTCCGGCTGCGAGCAGTGTTGCAGGTGTCACGTGAGCTTCCCGTCGACGAGCGTGGCCTTGCCCCGGAGCCACGTGTGCGTGACACGGCCCGGCAGCTCACGCCCCTGGTACGGAGTGTTGCGGCTGCGCGAGGCGAAGCCCGCGGGGTCCACGGACCCACGGTATTCCGTGTCGACGAGCGTGAGGTTGGCGGGCTCACCAGCCGAGACGGGACGGCCGTGGCCCTTCGCCTGCCCGATCTCGGCGGGCTTGAAGGACATGCGCTCGGCGACCCCGGCCCAGGTGAGGAGCCCGGTGTCCACCATGGTCTCCTGCACCACCGACAGCGCGGTCTCCAGGCCGACCATGCCCATGGCGGCCGCGGCCCACTCGCAGTCCTTGTCCTCGTGCGGGTGCGGGGCGTGGTCGGTGGCGACGATGTCGATCGTGCCGTCGGCGAGCGCCTCGCGCAGGGCGAGCACGTCGCGCTCGGTGCGCAGCGGCGGGTTCACCTTGTAGACCGGGTTGTACGTACGCACCAGCTCGTCCGTCAGCAGCAGGTGGTGCGGGGTCACCTCGGCGGTGACGTCGATGCCCCGGGACTTCGCCCAGCGCACGATCTCCACCGACCCGGCGGTCGACAGGTGGCAGATGTGGACGCGCGAGCCGACGTGTTCGGCGAGCAGGACATCCCGGGCGATGATCGATTCTTCGGCCACCGCGGGCCAGCCGCCGAGACCCAGCTCGGCCGAGACGACACCCTCGTTCATCTGCGCGCCCTCGGTCAGCCGCGGCTCCTGCGCGTGCTGGGCGACGACACCGCCGAAGGCCTTCACGTACTCCAGCGCCCGGCGCATGATCACGGCGTCGTCGACGCACTTGCCGTCGTCGGAGAAGACGGTGACACCGGCGGCCGACTCGTGCATGGCCCCCAGCTCGGCGAGCTTCTTGCCCTCCAGGCCGACGGTGACGGCGCCGATGGGCTGCACATCGCAGTAACCGTGCTCCTGGCCGAGCCGGTAGACCTGCTCGACCACACCGGCGGTGTCGGCGACGGGGAAGGTGTTGGCCATGGCGAACACGGCCGTGTAGCCACCGCTCGCCGCCGCGCGCGTGCCGGTCAGCACGGTCTCGGAGTCCTCGCGGCCGGGCTCACGCAGGTGGGTGTGCAGGTCGACGAGGCCCGGCAACAGCATCTTGCCCGCCGCCTCGACGACCTGGGCGCCCTCGTCGGACAGCCCGGTGCCGACGGCCTCGATCAGCGAACCGTCGATCAGAACGTCCTGTGCGTCGCCGCCGAGCACCTTCGCACCACGGATCAGGATCTTGCTCATCTGTCTTACTTCTCCTCGGTGGTACGGGCGTGGGTGAGGGCGGGTTCGTTGCCCCCGAGCAGCAGATACAGAACGGCCATCCGGATGGACACTCCGTTTGCGACCTGCTCGATGGCGGTGCAGCGCTCCGAGTCGGCGACCTCGGCGGTGATCTCCATGCCGCGGACCATCGGGCCGGGGTGCATCACGATGGCGTGCTCGGGCATCTTGGCCATGCGGTCGCCGTCGAGGCCGTAGCGCCGCGAGTACTCGCGCTCGGTCGGGAAGAACGCGGCGTTCATGCGCTCGCGCTGCACGCGCAGCATCATCACCGCGTCGGACTTGGGCAGCGTGCTGTCGAGGTCGTACGACACCTCGCAGGGCCAGGCCCCGACGCCGACCGGCACCAGGGTCGGCGGGGCGACGAGGGTGACCTCCGCGCCGAGGGTGTGCAGCAGGTCGACGTTGGAGCGGGCGACGCGGCTGTGCAGGACGTCGCCGACGAGCGTGATGCGCTTGCCCGCGAGGTCCTGGCCGAGCCCGGCGTCCCGGCCGACCAGGCGGCGGCGCATGGTGAAGGCGTCCAACAGGGCCTGGGTGGGGTGCTGGTGGGTGCCGTCGCCGGCGTTGATGACGGCCGCGTCGATCCAGCCGGAGTTGGCGAGGCGGTACGGCGCTCCGGAGGCGCCGTGCCGGATGACGACGGCGTCGACGCCCATGGCCTCCAGGGTCTGGGCGGTGTCCTTCAGGGACTCGCCCTTGGAGACGCTCGACCCCTTGGCCGAGAAGTTGATGACGTCCGCCGACAGCCGCTTCTCGGCGGCCTCGAAGGAGATACGCGTGCGCGTGGAGTCCTCGAAGAAGAGGTTGACGACGGTGCGGCCGCGCAGGGTCGGCAGCTTCTTGATCGGCCGGTCGGCGACCCGGGCCATCTCCTCGGCGGTGTCGAGGATCAGGACGGCGTCGTCGCGGGTGAGGTCGGCGGCCGAGATGAGATGACGCTGCATCTGTCAGGCTCCGTAAGGCAGTTAATTCAGGAGAATTCGGGGCAGACGGGTGCGCGCGTGGGCGCGCTGAGCGGGCGTACGACAAGGGCGTACGCCGTGGGCGCTACTGGGAGGTCTGCTTCGCACCGAGCAGCACGGTGTCGCGACCGTCCTCCTCGGCGAGCTGGACCTTGACCGTCTCCCGCAGCGACGTGGGGAGGTTCTTGCCGACGTAGTCGGCGCGGATGGGCAGTTCGCGGTGGCCGCGGTCGACGAGGACCGCGAGCTGGACCGCGCGCGGACGGCCGATGTCGTTCAGGGCGTCGAGGGCGGCGCGGATGGTGCGGCCGGAGAAGAGGACGTCGTCGACGAGGACGACGAGGCGGCCGTCGATGCCGTCACCGGGGATCTCGGTGCGGGCCAGCGCACGCGGCGGATGCATGCGCAGGTCGTCGCGGTACATGGTGATGTCGAGCGAGCCGACCGGGATCTTGCGCTCGGTGATCTGCTCGAGCTTGACGGCGAGCCGCTGGGCGAGGAAGACGCCGCGGGTCGGAATGCCGAGGAGCACCACGTCGTCGGCGCCCTTGGCGCGCTCGACGATCTCGTGGGCGATGCGGGTCAAGACCCGCGCAATGTCAGGGCCTTCGAGGACGGGCCGTGCATCGGACGCTTGCGCGTCCTGCTGCTTGTCCATACGAAAAGGACCTCCTTCTCCGTCTCACGGGACGGACCTTAAAGGACGTCTGGTTTGCGCCATCCACCGTAGCAGGCCGGGGAGGCACCTCCGTTCACCCGCTTGGCCCAATCGGCCACCGATAGCACGGAAGCGTCGGTGTGGACCATTCGGCTTGACGCGCCAGAGTAACGCTGCGTAACCTCACAGTGAGTTACCAACTGCGCGGCATGGAACCCAAGCCAGTCGCGTCGACACAGTGTCCGGGGAGCTATATGTCCAGCGAATACGCCAAACAGCTCGGGGCCAAGCTCCGGGCCATCCGCACCCAGCAGGGCCTTTCCCTCCACGGTGTCGAGGAAAAGTCCCAGGGACGCTGGAAGGCCGTCGTGGTCGGTTCGTACGAGCGCGGCGACCGCGCCGTGACCGTGCAGCGCCTCGCGGAGCTGGCGGATTTCTACGGCGTTCCGGTGCAGGAGCTGCTGCCGGGCACCACCCCGGGCGGCGCCGCCGAGCCGCCGCCGAAGCTGGTCCTGGACCTGGAGCGGCTGGCCCACGTGCCGGCCGAGAAGGCGGGCCCCCTGCAGCGCTATGCGGCGACCATCCAGTCGCAGCGCGGCGACTACAACGGCAAGGTGCTCTCGATCCGCCAGGACGACCTGCGCACCCTTGCCGTCATTTACGACCAGTCCCCCTCGGTTCTCACCGAGCAGCTGATCAGCTGGGGCGTGCTGGACGCGGACGCGCGTCGCGCGGTCTCCCACGCCGAGGAGAGCTGAGCCCTCCACGCGTTGGGCCCCTTCAGCAGAAACGTGCCGCCGGGGTGGCCGGAACTTTACGGTTCCGGCCACCCCAGCGGCGTTCTGCGGGCCTTGTGGGGCGTAGTCGTACAAGCATGCCGGAGGGCCCGCAGCGTCACCGCTGCGGGCCCTCCGGCGTTTTCCCTGCTTACGCCTCGTCCCGGCGCAGCGAGGGCTTCAGGTCCTTGAGCCGGCCGAGCAGCCCGTTGACGAACGAGGGCGACTCGTCCGTGGAGAACTCCTTGGCCAGCTGAACCATCTCGTCGAGCACGACCGCGTCCGGCGTCTCGTCGACCCAGATCAGCTCGTAGGCACCGAGGCGCAGGATGTTGCGGTCCACGACCGGCATCCGGTCGAGCGTCCAGCCGACCGAGTACTGCGCGATCAGCTCGTCGATGCGCTTCGCATGCTGCGCGTAGCCCTCGATCAGCTGCATCGTGTACTCGCTCACCGGCGGCTGCCGGGTGTCGGCCCGGGAGAGCCGGATCCAGTCCGCGAGGACCGTCAGGACGTCGGCCCCGCGCTGGTCGCCCTCGAAGAGGATCTGGAAGGCGCGCTTGCGGGCCGTGTTGCGGGCAGCCACGGTTAGCTGTTCACCCGGCCGAGGTAGTCGCTGGTGCGGGTGTCGACCTTGATCTTCTCACCGGTGGTGATGAAGAGCGGGACGTTGATCTGGTGACCGGTCTCCAGGGTGGCGGGCTTGGTGCCGCCGGTGGAGCGGTCGCCCTGGACACCCGGCTCGGTCTCCTGGATGACGAGCTCGACGGCGGCCGGCAGCTCGACGAAGAGCACCTCGCCCTCGTGCTGCGCGACGGTGGCGGTGAAGCCCTCGATCAGGAAGTTGGCGGCGTCGCCGACGGCCTTGCGGTCGACCATGAGCTGGTCGTAGGTCTCCATGTCCATGAAGACGAAGTACTCGCCGTCCATGTACGAGAACTGCATGTCGCGCTTGTCGACGGTGGCCGTCTCGACCTTCACGCCGGCGTTGAAGGTCTTGTCGACGACCTTCCCGGAGAGCACGTTCTTGAGCTTGGTGCGCACGAAGGCCGGGCCCTTGCCGGGCTTGACGTGCTGGAACTCGACGACGGACCAGAGCTGGCCGCCTTCGAGCTTGAGCACCATGCCGTTCTTGAGGTCGTTCGTGGAAGCCACGGTTGCGGAATCTCCTGGACTGACGTGGACGACCCCGGCGCACGCACCTTCCTAGAGGGCGAGCAGCTCCTTGGTCGTGATGGTGAGTAGCTCGGGTCCGCCGTCCGCCTCAGGGCGGACGACGAGCGTGTCATCGATCCGGACGCCGCCCCGGCCCGGGAGGTGGACCCCCGGTTCGACGGTGACCGGCACGCAAGCGTCCAGTTTACCCATGGCCGCGGGACCCAACTGCGGGTCCTCGTCGATTTCGAGTCCCACGCCGTGTCCCGTCAGGGCCGGAAGCCCCTGGACGTACCCCGCCGAGTCCAGCACCTGACGTGCGGCGCGGTCAACATCGCGGTACGCGGCGCCGGGTGCCAGCGCCTCCCGTCCGGCACGCTGAGCGGCGAAAACGAGGTCGTAGAGCTCGATCTGCCAGTCGGCGGGGGACGTACCGATGACGAAGGTACGGCCGATCTCGCACCGGTAGCCGCGGTACGTGGCGCCCAGGCAGACGGACAGGAAGTCGCCCTCCTCGACGCGGCGATCGGTGGGCCGATGGGCACGTCGGCCGGCGTTCGGGCCGGTGGCGACGGAGGTCGGGAAGGCGGGGCCGTCCGCGCCGTGATCGACCAGGCGCCGTTCGAGCTCCAGGGCGAGGTGGCGTTCGGTGCGGCCGACGAGGATGGATTCGAGCAGCTCCCCGAGTGCCTGGTCGGCGATCTCGGCCCCGATCCTCAGGCACGAGATCTCCTCCTCGTCCTTGACCACCCGGAGCTGCTCCACGGCTCCGCCGAGGTCGGCGAGGCGCAGCCGCGGGACGACCGAGCGGATGGCCCTGTGGCGGGCCACCGTGAGGTGGTGTTCCTCCACGGCGAGGGAGACCCCGCCCTGCGCTGCCGCGAGGTCGGCCGCGGCGACGGCGGGGTCGCCTCCGGCGCCGGGGAGGCTGTGGATCCGCAGCGCCTCGTCGGGACGGCCCTCGGTGGGGCGGTCGTCGGGCGGTTCGGCGCACACGAGCAGGTCTTCGGTCTTGCCGAGGAGCAGCACGGAGCCCTGGGGGGCGGCGCCCGCGAGGTAGCGGACGTTGGCGGGGCGGGAGATCAGCGCGGTGGCGCTGCCGCTGGCCTGGCAGCGGTCCCTCAGCCGGGATCGGCGGGTGGCGTACACCTCTGACATGACCCGAGCGTAAGAGCTCCGCCGGGTTGGCGCCGGTTGAGGGCGTCTGAGTGGGCGGTGCCGGATTGTGCGGGTTGGAGGGCAGGCCGGGGACGGGGGTGCGGCTTGAGGTTGTGTGCCGACCAACGGTGGGTGAGGGCTTGTCGCGCAGTTCCCCGCGTCCCTTCAGGTCGGCTCAGCCCCCGGCGTCTACCACTTCGGTGGGCTTGCGATGGAGCGGGCCAGTACGTCGTCGAGGACCTGTGCCGTCTGAGGGACGTCCAGCTGGGAGTTGTCGATGATCGGCAGGCCCGAGCCGTACCAGCCCGCCATGCGGCCGTGGATGCGAGCGACCTCCTCGTCGGTGAGACGGCGGTTGCCCGTGCGCTCGGCGTTGCGCTCCAGGACGATCTCCAGGCCGGGGAGCAGGACGACCGGCAGGAGGCCGGGGCCCACGTGGCGCTTCCAGCCGCCCAGGCCCACCACCGGCCGGTCGGGGAAGACCGCGTCGTCGAGGATGCACGAGATGCCGTTGGCCAGGTAGTTGCGCGCGGCGAAGCCGCAGGTGCGGCGGGCGAGGCGGTACTGGGCCTCGGAGTTGTCGTTCCACCCGGACTGAGGGTCGGCGAAGCCGGAGCGGACCCATTCGCGTACGTCATCGAGGCTGATGTGGGCCGTGGGGACCCGGCGGTGGTCCGCCCAGTATTTGGCGACGCTCGTCTTGCCTGCTCCCGCGGGCCCGATGAGCAGTACCGCAAGAGTCGTGGCCGACGGGTCGGGGGCCGCCGTCGCGGGCGGGGTGCTCGGCATGGCGACGGGGCAGCCGGGCGGCAGCGGCACATGGCCCGTGGTGTCGGGCGTCGGCGGGGCCTGGACATGCTGGGACGCGGCCGGGACCGGTCCGGGGGATGTGAAGCCCGGCGCCGGGGGCGGCGGGGGCACGGGGACCGATCCCTGGTGGGGGGCGGAGCCCTGGTGCGAAGCGGGTCCCTGGTGCGGGGCGGGTCCCTGGGGCGCGCCCGGGTGGTGCTGACCCGGGTGTTGTGCGGCCGGCGACCAGCCGTGCCCCGGCTGGTGGGGCGGCGGCAGCGGAGAACCCACTGCATGCTGCATCCGGTGCCACTCCGTCTCGTCTTCCATGGCCATTGGCGCTGGCAGCAGGGCACGAACCCCGCTCTCCCCCACTACCCGGAAGGCGTGGGAGACCCCATCCGAACGGTACCGCCCCCGGCCGCCGTTTGGTGAACGGCCGGGGGCGGTCTGAAGTGCCCATCGCCACAGGCGAATCGGACGGAAAGGTGGTTCGGTGGACTTACTGGCCGACCTCGCCGTACGCGGCGAGCAGGACGGCCGGGTCCGGGCCCTCCAGGACGGTGGGCTTGGCCAGGCCGTCCAGGACGATGAAGCGCAGCAGATTGCCGCGGGACTTCTTGTCGACCTTCATGTTCTCCAGCAGCTTGGGCCACTGGTCGTGGCGGTAGTACAGCGGCAGGCCGACCGATTCGAGGATCGTGCGGTGGCGGTCGGCCGTCGCCTCGTCCAACCGCCCGGCGAGACGGCCGAGTTCGGCGGCGAAGTGCATCCCGACGGAGACCGCCGCGCCGTGCCGCCACTTGTAGCGCTCGTTCTTCTCGATGGCATGGCCGAGCGTGTGGCCGTAGTTGAGGATCTCCCGCAGGCCCGACTCCTTCAGGTCCGAAGAGACGACCTCGGCCTTGACCCGGATGGAGCGCTCGATCAGCTCGGCGGTGTGCGGGCCGGCGGGGGTCCGCGCGGCCTGCGGGTCGGCCTCGATCAGTTCCAGGATCACCGGGTCGGCGATGAAACCGGCCTTGATGATCTCCGCGAGACCGGAGACGTAGTCGTTGACCGGGAGGGACTCCAGCGCGGCCAGGTCGCACAGCACGCCGGCCGGCGGGTGGAAGGCGCCCACGAGGTTCTTGCCCTCGGCGGTGTTGATGCCGGTCTTGCCACCGACGGCGGCGTCGACCATGGCGAGCACGGTGGTCGGGACGGCGACCCAGCGCACCCCGCGCAGCCAGGTCGCGGCCACGAACCCGGCGAGGTCGGTGGTGGCGCCGCCACCGACGCCGACCACGACGTCGGAGCGGGTGAAGCCGGACTGTCCGAGCGCCTTCCAGCAGTAGGCGGCGACCTCTGCGGTCTTGGCCTCCTCCGCGTTCGGCACCTGGATCGCGACGGCCTCATAGCCCTGCTCGGCCAGGTCGGCCCGCAGCGCCTCGCCGGTCCCGGCCAGCGCCTCCGGGTGGACGACGGCCACCCGCTTGGCCTTGCCGCCGATCAACCCGCCGAGCTCGCCCAGGAGTTGATGGCCCACCAGAACCTCGTACGGCTCACTGCCCGCCGTGCCGCCGACCTGGATCCTCGTAACGGGCGCTGCCATGACGTCCTCCTGCCGGGGGCCCGGGGGTTGGCCCCCGGGAGATGCAGTCTTCAACTCCAGTGCGTCCAGGGCGATTTCGGTGACCTCTTCGGGCGTACGGTCATCGGTCGCGACGACGGCCGTGGCGACCTCCTCGTACAGGTGCCGGCGTGCCTCCATCAGCTCGCGCCACTGCTTGCGCGGGTTGACCGCCAGCAGCGGGCGGGCCGCGTTCAGGCCGGTCCGCTTGACCGCCTCCTCGACGTCCATCGACAGGTACACGACCCGCCGGCCCGCGAGCAGCGCGCGCGTGTCCGCGTCCAGGATCGATCCGCCGCCGAGAGCGAGGACACCGTCGTGCCCCGCCAGCGCCCGGTGCACGGCCGCCTTCTCGACGGCACGGAAGGCGGGCTCACCCTCGTCGACGAAGATCTCGGCGATGGTCCGGCCCTGCTCGGCGACGATGTCGTCGTCGGTGTCCCGGTAGGTGACCCCCAGCCGCTCGGCCAGCAGCTGCCCGACGGTGGACTTGCCCACCCCCATCGGGCCGACGAGGACGACCAGCGGCCCGCTCATCGGATGGCGAGGTTGTCGAGGTACGAGGTCACGTTGCGGCGGGTCTCGGCGACCGAGTCGCCGCCGAACTTCTCCGCCACCGCGTCCGCGAGCACGAGGGCCACCATGGCCTCGGCGACGATGCCGGCGGCCGGGACCGCGGACACGTCGGAGCGCTGGTGGTGCGCCTGCGTCGCCTCGCCGGTGGTGACGTCCACCGTCTGCAGGGCGCGCGGCACGGTCGCGATCGGCTTCATCGCGGCGCGGACCCGCAGCAGCTCACCGGTGGTCAGGCCGCCCTCGGTGCCGCCGGAACGGCCGGAGACACGGCGGATGCCCTCGGGCGTCTTCACGATCTCGTCATGCGCCTTGGACCCGGGGACGCGCGCGAGCTCGAAGCCGTCGCCGAGCTCGACGCCCTTGATGGCCTGGATGCCCATGAGCGCGCCGGCGAGGCGGGCGTCGAGCTTGCGGTCCCAGTGGACGTGCGAGCCGAGGCCGACGGGCACGCCGTAGGCAAGGATCTCGACGACACCGCCGAGGGTGTCGCCGTCCTTGTGGGCCTGGTCGACCTCCGCGACCATCGCCTTCGAGGCGTCGGCGTCGAGGCAGCGCAGCGGGTCGGCGTCCAGCTTCTCGACGTCGGCCGGCGTCGGGTACACACCCTGTGGGGCCTTCACGGAGCACAGCTCGACGACATGGCTGACGATCTCGATGCCGGCCGTTTCCTTGATGTACGACCGGGCCACCGCGCCCAGCGCCACGCGGGCGGCGGTCTCACGGGCCGAGGCGCGCTCCAGGATCGGCCGGGCCTCGTCGAAGCCGTACTTCTGCATGCCGGCGAGGTCGGCGTGGCCGGGACGCGGGCGGGTCAGCGGCGCGTTGCGGGCGAGGCCCGCGAGGATCTCCGGGTCGACCGGGTCGGCCGCCATGACCTGCTCCCACTTCGGCCACTCGGTGTTGCCCACCATGATCGCGACCGGGGAACCGAGGGTGAGGCCGTGCCGGACGCCGCCGAGGAAGGTGACCTCGTCGCGCTCGAACTTCATCCGCGCACCGCGTCCATAACCGAGCCGGCGCCGGGCCAAGTGGTCCGCCACCATCTCCGTGGTGATCGGCACGCCGGCGGGAAGGCCCTCCAGCGTCGCCACGAGTGCGGGACCGTGGGACTCCCCCGCGGTCAGCCAGCGCAACCTGCTCAACGGTGCTCCTCAGTGCTCGCGCCCTGGTACTGCCCTGCGTACGCGTGTCCTCGCGTACGTCGACGGCGCGACCAAGTGCGCGGCCCTGGCCCGCCACCTTCGATCCTCCCACGTCCGGGCCGAGTGCCCGGCCGCCGGTCCACCAAGCGGACGGCGGATGGACATCGCCGTGCGCCGGAGGATCACACGGAGCCGTTGCCCCGGCTCTGTTGCGGAGCGTACGAGCCGAGGAAGTCGGCACCGCTCGGCTCCTGCGACGGCGGCCGCACCGCCTGCTGGGGAGCGTACGGCCCCAGGTAGTCGGAGCCCCTGCCCTGGCCGTGCTGCGCCGCCGCGGGAACGGCCTGTCCGTCACGCGTCGCACGCCGACGGTCGATCTTGCGCTTCAGCTTGAAGACCCATGACCCGAGGACGAGGAGCACGATCAGGACAAACACGGGGATCTGCACCCAGTCCGGCATGAACTTCAGGACGATCTCGAATATCTCGCCCTTGCCGGACGCCAGCGACACATCAGTGGACACGGCTCGTACTCCCCGTCGGACCGCTCCGCCCCCTGCGGAACTCAGCGGATCCTAGCGCCCCGCGAGAGCGCGCTCGCCCGCTTGCCGCACGGCCTCCAGGGGCCCCGGTACACGGCCGGTCATCTGTTCCACCTGGAGCACCGCCTGGTGGACCAGCAGGTCGAGCCCGCTGACGACGGCTCCGCCGTACATGGACCAGCGAGCCGCGAGAGCGGTCGGCCAGGGGTCGTAGAGCACGTCGAACAAGGTGGCGGGGCGCTCCGGTACGGCGGAGGCGAGGGCGTCGGTCGCACCGGCCGGCGTGGTCGCGATCACCAGCGGCGCGCGCAGCGCCCGGTCCGCGTCGGCCCAGTCCGCCGTACGGAGCTCGACGTCGAGCCGCTCGCCCCACTGCCGCATCTCGGCGGCGCGGGCCTCGCTGCGTACGTACACCACGACCTCACCGGTGCAGATGCGCGCGAGGGCGGCCAGCGCGGAGGAGGCCGTGGCGCCGGCGCCGAGGATCGCAGCCGAGTCGACCTGTTCGATGCCGCGCTCCCGCAGCGCGGCGACCATCCCGGGGATGTCGGTGTTGTCGCCGACGCGGCGGCCGTCCTCGGCGAAGACGACCGTGTTGACCGCCTCGACCGAGGCCGCCGTCTCGCTGATCTCGTCGAGCAGCGGAAGGACGGCCCGCTTGAGCGGCATGGTCAGCGACAGCCCGGCCCACTCCGGCCCGAGTTCCGCGAAGAACTTGGGCAGAGCCGCCTCGTCGATCTCGAACCGGTCGTAGGACCAGTCCACGAGCCCCAGCTCCTGGTACGCGGCCCGGTGCAGCGCCGGGGAGAGGGAGTGGGCGATGGGCGAACCGAGCACGGCGGCCCGGCGGGCGTCAGTTGCCCGTGCTGTCATGGAACCTGTCCTTGAACCTGTGGAAACTTCGCTGTCCGACGTCAGTCCTTGTTCCGCGACGCGTTGAACTGCTGGACCAGCTTGTCGTGCTCCGCGAGCGTCTTGGTGAACTTGCTGGTCTTTCCGTCCAGCGAGATGAAGTAGTACCAGCCTTGCTTCGTCGGATTCAGCGCGCCCTTGAGCGCCTCTTCACCGGGGTTGTCGATGGGACCGGGCGGCAGCCCCTTGACGTAGTACGTGTTGTACGGGTTGTTGTACTGCCTCAGCTCGGCGATGGACAGGTCGATCTTGCTCTGGTTCTTCACGTAGTTGTACGTGGAGTCGAACTCCAGAGAGCCGTAGGTCTCGGGATTCCCGGGCTTGAGGCGGTTGTAGACGACCTCGGCCATCTTGCGGAAGTCGTCGTGGCTCGTGCCTTCGGCCTGAGCCAGGCTCGCCACCGTGAGCAGCTGCCAGGGGTCATCGAGTCCCAGACTCTCGGCCTTCTTCTCCAGGCCCAGCGCCTCGTACTTCTCCGTGGCCCGGCCGACCATCTCCTTCAGGACGGTTTCCGGCTTCTGTCCCTTGCTGGCCGCGTAGCTGGAGGGGTAGAGGAACCCTTCCAGCGGGTCCTTCAGATCGGGGTGGTTCAGCGCCCAGTCGGGCAGGCCGAGGTCCTTGTACTTCTTCTTCGCGACGCTCGCCGTGGTGCCCTCCGCTACGCCGAGGCGCGTGTCGATCAGCGCGTAGACGGCGGTGTTGCGCGACCCCTCGGCGATGATCAGGTTGTCGCGGCTCTCCGGGCTGAGCATCAATTCGACCGCACTCGCGGCCGACATCTGCTTCTCCAGCGTGTAGACGCCGTCCTGGATCGATTTGCCGTTAGGGTTCGAGTTCTGCGCGGAAACGAACGCGTCGACGCTCTGGATGACGTCGGCCGCCTTCAGCTTCTGTCCGATGACATATCCGCCCGCCCCCTTGGGGATGACGACGGTGACCTGCTCACCGTTGCCGTCGCCCGCATAGTCGGGCGCCGCGCCGAAACGATCCTGGTAAAACTGGTATCCGAAATATCCGACTCCGGCCACGCCTGCGCCGAACACCAGACCGACCACCAGACAAGACATCCCGCTGCGCCGCTTCTTGGGCTTTCCGCCCCGGCCCCGGCGATCGCCGCGCCCGCGGCCGCCTCCCGACTCGTCGTCGGCATTGTCTTCGTCCTCGTCGCCGCCACCGGCGAAGAAGGCGTGTTCGCCCTGGTCAGGGCCGGGATCCCAGTCGGTCTCGGGCGGCTCCGGCTCGGCTTGCCGCCGGCTCGGCGGCGCCGGCGGCGGGTACGCGTCGGGTGTGCCGTAGTAGTCCTGCTGCTCACCGCCGTACGCCGCGGCCTGCTGCCCGTAGGGGTCCGACGGGTCGGGGTACTGAGCGTGCGCGTGTGTGCCGTTGCCCCAGCCGTTGTTGTTGTCGTACGACTGCTGCCCCTGGCCCGCGTACTGCTGCTGTTCGTACGGATGCGGGTACTGCCGGCCCTGCTCCGGGTACTGCTGACCCTGCTGCTGGTACTGCTGCGCATGACCGTATGCGTCCTGCTGGCCGTTGCCCCAGTCGCCGTAGTGCTGCGGCTGCTCCGGATAGTGCTGCGGCTGGCCGCCGTAGGCAGCCTGCTGGCCCGTGTGGGCCTGCTGCCCTTCCCATCCGCCGTCCCCGAACAACGGGTCCTCGGGATGCCACGGTTCGGAGCCAGGGCCCCGGCCATACTCAGTCATCGATCCCCTAGAGCCGCGAGGCGGCGGTCACGCGGCTGGTGTAGATCCGGCTCCCGTCCCGCCTCTTTTTGTGCGTCGGCTGTTCGAAAACCGGCGCATCGCGCGGAACGTTACCGTATCGCGATCAGATGACCACTTCGACGCCCTCTCCGGGAGCTTTACCTGACACCCGTTCGGATTCGAGCGCCTGCTGCAAGATGATCACAGCGGCTGCCTGGTCGATCACGGACCGGCCCTTCTTCGACTTCACGCCCGAGGCGCGCAGTCCCTGACTGGCCGTCACGGTCGTCATCCGCTCGTCCACGAGCCTGACCGGTACGGGCGCGATCATGCGTGCCAGTTCCTGGGCGAAGCCCCTGACCTTGACCGCGGCCGGGCCCTCGCCCCCCTTGAGGGAGCGAGGGAGACCGACGACGACCTCGATCGGCTCGTACTCCTCGACGAGTTGCCCGAGGCGGCGGTGGGCTGCCGGGATGTCCCGGCCCGGGACCGTCTCCACCGGGGTGGCGAGGATCCCGTCGGGGTCGCACGAGGCGACCCCGATGCGGGCGTCACCGACGTCGATCGCCAAGCGACGGCCGCGGCGCATGCCCCGGCCGTCGCCGCTCGCCTGTGTCTCGGCGCTCACTTGGCCGATTCCGCCACGAGGCGTTCGACGGCCTCGACGGCCTCGCCGACGGCGGCCGGGTTCTGACCGCCGCCCTGGGCGACGTCCGGCTTGCCGCCACCGCCGCCGCCGAGGGTCTTGGCAGCCGTACGGACCAGGTCGCCGGCCTTGAGGCCACGCTCGCGGGCGGGCTCGTTGGTGGCGATGACGGTGAGCGGCTTGCCGTTGTTCACCGTGAACAGGGCGACCACGGCGGCGCGTCCGCCCTGGATACGGCCGCGTACGTCGAGGACCAGCTTGCGCAGGTCGTCCGGCGTGGTGCCGTCCGGGACCTGACCGGTGACGACGGCGATCCCGTGGATGTCCTTGGCGGACCCGGCGAGACCGGCCGCGGCCTGCAGGACCTTCTCGGCACGGAACTTCTCGATCTCCTTCTCGGCGTCCTTCAACTTGCCGAGCATGGCGGAGACCTTCTCCGGGAGCTCCTCCGGGCGACCCTTGATCAGCTCCTGGAGCTGGGCGACGACGGTGTGCTCACGGGCGAGGAAGTTGTAGGCGTCGACGCCGACGAGCGCCTCGATACGGCGCACACCGGAGCCGATCGACGACTCGCCGAGCAGCTTCACCAGGCCCAGCTGGGCGGTGTTGTGCACGTGCGTGCCGCCGCACAGCTCCTTGGAGAAGTCGCCGATGGTCACGACACGGACGCGCTCGCCGTACTTCTCGCCGAACTCGGCGATGGCGCCCTGCTTCTTGGCCTCGTCGATGCCCATGACGTCGGCGCGGACGTCGAGGTCGCGGGCGAGGACCTCGTTGATCTTCTGCTCGACGTCGGTCATCACGGCCGTCGGAACGGCGGACGGGGAACCGAAGTCGAAGCGGAAGCGACCGGGCTGGTTCTCGGAACCGGCCTGCGCGGCCGTCGGGCCGAGGGCGTCGCGCAGGGCCTGGTGGGTGAGGTGGGTGGCCGAGTGGGCGCGGGCGATGGCCCTGCGGCGGAGCGAGTCGATGGAGGCGTGGGCCTTGGCACCGACCGTCACCTCGCCGACCTGGACGACGCCCTTGTGGACGTACACGCCGGGGACCGGCTTCTGGCAGTCGCGGATCTCGATGACGGCACCGGTGTCGACCTTGATGCGGCCGGTGTCGCCGATCTGACCGCCGCCCTCGGCGTAGAACGGGGTGCGGTCGAGCACGATCTCGACCTCGTCGCCCTCGGTGGCGGCCGGGGAGGAGGCGCCGTCGACGAGGATGCCGACGATCGTGGACTCGCCCTCGGTGTCGCTGTACCCGATGAAGTCGGTCTCACCGACCTTGTCGGCGATCTCCCGGTAGGCGCCGGCACCGGCGTGGCCGGTCTTCTTGGCCTGGGCGTCGGCCTTGGCGCGCTCCCGCTGCTCCTTCATCAGGCGGCGGAAACCGTCCTCGTCCACGGACAGCCCCTGCTCGGCGGCCATCTCCAGGGTGAGGTCGATCGGGAAGCCCCAGGTGTCGTGGAGCAGGAACGCCTTGTCGCCGGGCAGGACCGCGGAGCCGGAGGCCTTGGTCTCGGAGACGGCGGTGTCGAGGATGTTGGTGCCGGCCTTCAGCGTCTTGAGGAAGGCGTTCTCCTCGGCGACGGCGACCTTCTCGATGCGCTCGCGGTCGGTGACGAGCTCGGGGTACTGCTGGCCCATCATGCCGATGACGACGTCGATCAGGTCCTTGACGACCGGACCGGTGGCGCCGAGCAGACGCATGTTGCGGATCGCGCGACGCATGATGCGGCGCAGCACGTAACCGCGGCCCTCGTTGCCGGGGGTGACGCCGTCGCCGATGAGCATCACCGACGTACGCATGTGGTCGGTGACCACGCGCAGGGAGACGTCCGAGCCGTGGGCGTCGCCGTACGCGACACCGGTCAGCTCGGTGGCCTTCTTGATGACGGCCATGGAGGTGTCGATCTCGTACATGTTCTGCACGCCCTGCAGAATCATGGCGAGACGCTCGAGGCCCAGGCCCGTGTCGATGTTCTTGCTGGGCAGTTCGCCGAGGATCTCGAAGTTGTCCTTGCCGACGCCCGCGCCGCGCTCGTACTGCATGAAGACGAGGTTCCAGATCTCCACGTACCGCTCGTCGTTGACGGCGGGGCCGCCCTCGACGCCGAACTCGGGGCCGCGGTCGTAGTTGATCTCGGAACAGGGGCCACAGGGGCCGGGGACGCCCATGGACCAGTAGTTGTCCTTCATGCCGAGGCGCTGGATGCGCTCCTTGGGCACGCCGACGACCTCGTGCCAGATGCGCTCGGCTTCGTCGTCGTCCTTGTAGACGGTGATCCAGAGCTTCTCCGGCTCCAGGCCGTAACCACCCTTGTCCTGGGGGCTGGTGAGCAGCTCCCAGGCGTACTTGATGGCGCCTTCCTTGAAGTAGTCGCCGAAGGAGAAGTTGCCGCACATCTGGAAGAACGTGCCGTGGCGGGTGGTCTTGCCGACCTCTTCGATGTCGGGCGTGCGCACGCACTTCTGCACGCTGGTGGCGCGCGCGAAGGGCGGCTTGACCTCACCCAGGAAGTAGGGCTTGAAGGGCACCATGCCGGCCGGGACGAGGAGCAGAGTCGGGTCGTCCGCGATGAGCGACGCCGAAGGGACGACGGTGTGCCCGCGCTCCTCGAAGAAGCTCAGCCAGCGGCGGCGAATCTCGGCCGACTCCATCAGTGGTCCTCATTCCGGTTGTTCGAGTACGTCGTCCTGTCGACGTACTTCGGGTTGGTGCGGTTCTCGATGGCGGCGATGCGCCGGGGTGCGGGGAGCTCGGGGTCGGTGTTGATGCCCAGGGCGTCCCCCAGCTCTTCCTCCCGCTGGGCCATGTTGTCGCGGACGTCGAGCGCGAAGCCCACCGCGCGGTCCTTGAGCCGGTGACCGGCCTCGAGCGCCTTGTTCGCCGCGGTCGCGGCGAGGCTCTCGGGGGTCAGCTGCTTCAGCTTCCGGTTGACCTTGGTGGTGGCCCACACACCGGCGGCGACGCCCGTGCTGAACCAGAACGTACGGCGGAACATGCTGGGTCTCAGTCCCTCTTCCCGCGGAGGTTTCGCTTCTCCCGTCGCGCGCCCGGAACCGTGCGGCCCACGATCACGGTGCGTCGGGGCGCCT
Organism: Streptomyces sp. R28; assembly: GCF_041052385.1. GTDB lineage: Bacteria > Actinomycetota > Actinomycetes > Streptomycetales > Streptomycetaceae > Streptomyces. The sequence continues at coordinate 1,938,556 of NZ_CP163439.1, forward strand.
TGGCCGGCGCGTCGTCCTTGCGTCCGCCGAGGGCCCGGCGCACGCCGTACCCGAAGGCCGCGACCTTGACCAGGGGGCCGCCGAAGGTGGAGGCGACGGTGGTCGACAGGGCGGAGGCGTTCGACGTGACCTCCTGGACGTCGGAGGCGATCGCGTCGACCCGGTCGATCTGGGTCTGCGCGGAGCGCACCGCCGTGGAGGCCTCTGCCAGGAGCGGGACGGCCTGGTCCGTCACGTCCGCGACGAGCTTGGTGGTCGCCCTGAGCGTCTGGGCCAGCCTCGCCAGCGCGACGGCGAGGAAGGAGACCAGGATCGCCCAGAACACGGCCACCAGGATCCCGGCAACCTCTCCACCGGACACTGTGTGCACCCGCTCCCTGAAACGTGCCTCTACATCGGTCTACATCGAAAAAGTCGTGCACCGAGCCTATCGCGCCGGGGGTGCCGCTCTGCACCGGATTACCACCCGCGCGGAGCCGAGTTGCCGGAAGTCCGACCGTGCACATGCGAAAGCCCGCCGCCCCGCCCGCCCGGAAGGGCGGGGAGACGACGGGCTCAGGCGCAGAAGTCCTACGACCGCTGAAGGATCAACGGGCGTAGTACTCGACGACGAGCTGCTCGTCGCAGATCACCGGGATCTCCTTGCGGTTCGGCTCACGGTCCAGGCGGAACGCCAGGGCCTTGAGGTTCACCTGGAGGTAGCGCGGGGTCTCGCCCTCGGGGGCGAAGCCGCCCTCACGGGCGATGGAGAAGAGGGTCTTCTCGCGGCTGCGCTCGCGGACCATCACGACGTCGTCGGGACGGACGCGGAACGACGGCTTGTCGACCTTGCCGCCGTTGACCTCGATGTGGCCGTGCACGACCATCTGACGGGCCTGGTAGATGGTGCGGGCGATGCCCGAACGCAGGACCAGGGCGTCGAGACGACGCTCGAGCTCGATGATCAGGGCCTCACCGGTCTTGCCCTGAACCTTGGAGGCACGCTCGTAGGCGCGGACGAGCTGACGCTCGGACACGTCGTACTGCGCACGCAGACGCTGCTTCTCGAGCAGACGGACCTTGTAGTCCGAGTTCTGCTTGCGGCCACGGCCGTGCTCACCCGGCGGGTAGGGACGGGCCTCGAAGTACTTGACGGCCTTCGGGGTCAGCGCAATGCCGAGGGCACGCGACTTCTTGACCTTGGGGCGGGACTGGTTCGCCACTTCTTTTCCTTTTCCTGTTTCGGCTGCCTCAGAGTTACGGGAGGTCGCAATCCGCAGCCGGGGGAATTCCCGACAGGTCCGCGAGGGACTTGCCAGGCAGCCGCTCCCCTGGTCTGGGCACATACGTGCAGCACACGAACGGCCCACCGACCGGTCCCGGAACTGCGGGTGGTGGTGGGCTGCCCGCGACACCTACGACGGTGCGCGACGCTCCTGGATCAACAGATCCGGCTGGTTGTCCCGCCTGAGGCGCCGACCGGAGCCGGACACGGGACTCAGCACTTCGAGGGATTCTACAGGCTGGTCAGGACCGCCTGCGACCGAGGTGCTTCCTGGTCCACTCCACGGCATCGGCGTACCGCGCCTCGGTGCCGTGCCGGGTGGGCTCGTAGTACTCGCGGTCCTTGATGGCGTCCGGGGCGTACTGCTGGGCGGCGATGCCCTCGGCCAGGTCGTGGGGATACACGTACCCCTGCGCGTGCCCGAGTTTGGCGGCGCCCTTGTAGTGCCCGTCGCGCAGGTGGGGCGGGACCGGGCCGGCCAGTCCCTTGCGTACGTCGTCCAGGGCGGCGCCGATCGCGGTGGTCGCGGCGTTGGACTTGGGGGCGAGGGCGAGGGCGATGGTGGCGTGGCTGAGGGTGAGGGCGGCCTCGGGGAAGCCGATCATGGCGACGGCCTGGGCGGCGGCGACCGCGATCGGCAGGGCGTTCGGGTCGGCGAGGCCGATGTCCTCGCTGGCGGAGATCATCAGGCGGCGGGCGATGAAGCGGGGGTCCTCGCCGGCCTCGATCATGCGGGCCAGGTAGTGCAGGGCGGCGTCGACGTCGGAGCCGCGGATGGACTTGATGAGGGCGCTGGCCACGTCGTAGTGCTGGTCGCCGTCGCGGTCGTACTTCACCGCCGCCCGGTCGACGGTCTCCTCCAGTGTCTGCAGGCCGATCTCCGTCTCGCCCTGGTCGAGCGCCGCCCCGGCGGCCGCCTCCAGGGCGGTCAGGGCGCGGCGGGCGTCGCCGCCGGCGATGCGCAGCAGGTGGGCCTCGGTGTCCTCGGGGAGGGTGACTGCGCCCCCCAGGCCGCGCTCGTCGGTGAGGGCCCGGTGCAGGAGGCCGCGCAGGTCGTCGTCGGTGAGGGGTTCGAGGGTGAGGAGCAGGGAGCGGGACAGCAGGGGGGAGATGACCGAGAAGTACGGGTTCTCGGTGGTCGCCGCGATGAGGGTCACCCAGCGGTTCTCGACGGCCGGGAGGAGGGAGTCCTGCTGGGCCTTGCTGAAGCGGTGGATCTCGTCGAGGAAGAGGACGGTCTCCTTGCCGAAGCCGCCGGTGGCGCGGCGGGCGCCGTCGATGACCGCGCGGACCTCCTTCACCCCGGCGGTGATGGCGGAGAGCTCGACGAAGCGCTTGTTGGTGGCCTTGGAGACGACGTACGCCAGGGTGGTCTTGCCGGTGCCGGGCGGGCCCCAGAGGATCACCGAGGAGGGTCCGGCGGGGCCGCCGCCTGATTCGCCGACGAGTCTGCGCAGGGGCGAGCCCGGCTTCAGCAGGTGCTGCTGGCCCACCACCTCGTCCAGGGTGCGCGGGCGCATGCGCACCGCCAGGGGACTGCCGGCGGGGTCCTTCTCCTGGCGTTCTTCTGCGGCGGCGGTGAACAGGTCGGGCTCCACGCTGAAACCCTAAATCACCGCACTGACAATCCCGCCCGCGCCCGGAGAGGCCCGGCTGGGCCGGCCGCTCAGCTGGTCCAGAAGTCCCACCAGCGGGTCAGGATCAGCATGCCGATGATTCCGATGTGCAGCACGGGCATGACCCAGGTGAACTCGCCGAAGAAGCTCTTCAGCCAGTTCGGCGCGGGCAGGAAGCCGCTTCGGATGTTGAACGACGTCACGTACCAGAACATGATGATCGTCGCGACCCAGGCCAGCGAGCACCACAGGCACAGCGCGTTGATCCGGTACAGCGACTGGAACATCAGCCAGGCGCAGAAGCCCACGCCGAAGAGCGTGCCGGCGTTGAAGGTGAGCCAGTACCAGCGCGGGAAGCGGGCGCGGCCCAGCAGGCTCATACCGACGCAGATGACGATGCCGTAGGCGACCAGGCCGAGCATCGGGTTGGGGAACCCGAAGGCGGCGGCCTGCTTGCTCTCCATGACGCTGCCGCAGGAGACGACGGGGTTCAGGCTGCAGCCAGGGGTGAACGTCTTGCCCTCGACCTTGGCCTCGAGCAGCTTGAACTTGTCGATCGTGATGACCCACGCGGCAAGCAGTCCCGCCGCGCCGGTGATCACCAGCATCAGGGCGAACGCACGACTGCCGCCCGCCGACTGCGGCACCGCCGCGGCACGCTCCGGCTCGGGCTCGGTGGAGACGTCTTTGACTGTCGTCTTGCTCATCACGCCGATTCCGTCACTTGAGACTTGGAATTTCTCCGGACACGGCACATTGTGCCGCACACGCACGCGTGCCCACCGTTCGCTGGACATAAGGAAAGGCGCGCGATCGGGTGGAGGCGTTCGGTTCAGGACATCGACGGGACGGCAAAGGGCGGGGACCCGAACCGGTCCCCGCCCTTTCGGAATTCAGCCCAGTCGGGCTTCCAACTCCGCGACGATCTCGTTGACGCCGATCGCCGTCTGCTCACCGGACTCCATGTCCTTGAGCTGTACGACACCCTCGGCGAGGTCGCGTTCGCCGGCGACGATCGTGTAGCGGGCGCCGCTGCGGTTGGCGTTCTTCATCGCGCCCTTGAGGCCCTTGTCGCCGTAGGAGAAGTCCGCCGCGATGCCGACCTTGCGCAGCTCGGTGACCTTGGCGAACAGGATGCGGCGCGCCTCCTCGCCGAGCGGCACCGCGAACACGCTGGTGGACGACGGGAGTTGGAGCTCCACGCCCTCGGCCTCCAGGGCGAGCACCGTGCGGTCGACGCCCAGGGCCCAGCCGACGGACGGCAGCGCGGGGCCGCCGATCATCTCGGACAGGCCGTCGTAGCGGCCGCCGCCGCCCACCGCGGACTGGGAGCCCAGACCGTCGTGGACGAACTCGAAGGTCGTACGCGTGTAGTAGTCCAGGCCGCGCACCAGCTTCGGGTCGTCCTCGAAGGAGACGCCCGCGGCGGTGATCAGTTCGCGGACCTCCTCGTGGTACGCCTTGCAGGCGTCGCAGAGGTAGTCGCGCAGGAGCGGGGCACCGGTCAGCTGCTTCTGGACCGACTCACGCTTGTCGTCGAGGACGCGCAGCGGGTTGATCTCCGCGCGGCGCAGGGTGTCCTCGTCCAGGTCCAGGCCGCGCAGGAAGTCCTGCAGCGCCGCTCGGTACACCGGGCGGCACTCCTTGTCGCCCAGGCTGTTGAGCAGGATCCGGAAGTTGCTGAGGCCGAGCGAGCGGTAGGCCTGGTCGGCCAGGATGATCAGCTCGGCGTCCAGCGCCGGGTCCTCGGCGCCGATCGCCTCGGCGCCGACCTGGGAGAAGTGCCTGTAACGGCCCTTCTGGGGACGCTCGTAGCGATAGTAGGAGCCCGAATACCAGAGCTTGACCGGGAGGTTGCCCGCCTTGTGCAGGTTGGCCTCCAGGGCCGCGCGCAGGACCGATGCCGTGCCCTCGGGACGCAGGGCCAGCTTGTCGCCGCCCTTGGTCTCGAAGGCGTACATCTCCTTGGTGACGATGTCGGTGGACTCGCCGACACCGCGCGCGAACAGCTCGACGCTCTCGAAGCCGGGCGTCTCGATGTAGCCGTAGCCGGAGTTGCGCAGCGGAGCCGCGATCGCCTCACGGACGGCCAGGTACGTGGCGGAGTCCGGCGGGATCAGGTCGTACGTGCCCTTGGGGGCTTTGAAGGTGCTCACGGAAGGTCTCGTCACATTCCTCGTCGGGGAGCCTCTGCGGCGCCGCGATCTTGGCGGCCCGCGGCCACTTGCCGCAGATACGGGTTGGTGGCGCGCTCCTGGCCGATGGTCGTCTGGGGGCCGTGGCCGGACAGCACCACGGTCGAGTCGTCGAGCGGCAGGCACACGCGGGCCAGCGATTCGAGCATCTCGGCCATGTCACCGCCGGGCAGGTCGGTGCGTCCGATGGAGCCGGCGAACAGCAGGTCGCCCGAGAAGAAGACCGGCGGGATGTCCGCCGCCTCGGGCAGGCCGAAGGTCACCGACCCCCTGGTATGGCCCGGCGCGTGCGCGACGGTCAGCTCCAGGCCGGCCAACTCCAGCTTGGCGCCGTCGGTCAGCTCCTTGACGTCGTCCGGCTCCCCGATGGTCAGCTCGCCCATCAGCTGCATGCCGATGGAGCGGCCGAGCGCCTTCTCGGGGTCGCTCATCATGTACCGGTCCTCGGGGTGGATCCAGGCCGGTACGTCGTGTGCGCCGCACACCGGGACGACCGAGGCCACGTGATCGAGGTGGCCGTGGGTGAGGACGACGGCGACGGGCTTGAGCCGATGCTTCTTCAGTGCTTCCTCGACTCCGGGGGCCGCTTCGTGGCCCGGGTCGATGATCACGCACTCCTCACCGGCGGCGGGGGCGACGAGATAACAGTTCGTCCCCCAGGCCCCGGCGGGGAACCCGGCAATGAGCACGATCGTCCTTACGTTTGTGTCGACACAGGTGGTTTGTCGGCGGGCTCCGCCTGTCGTCAGAGCCTACCGGCGCTGCCGATTCCTCAGCGAACCCATATACGGTACGGGGCACACGCAGGCGATCGGCTCAATGAACGCACGCGTACCGGTCGACACACACGACGCATGAGGAGAGAACCCGGTGGTCAGCCAGGAACAGCGGCGGCGTCAGCTCGCCCGGGAGAAGTTCTTGCGGCAGCAGCAGCGGCGTACGTCCGCCCGGCGCAAGGCGCGCATGCGCAACTCGGTGATCGCGTCGGCGCTCGGGGTGGTGATCATCGGCAGCCTCGCCCTGTACACGACCGGGGTCCTCAAGAGCGACGACGACAGCAAGAGCAACGCGAGCGCGGAGGTCACGCCCAGCGCGACCAGCAAGGCTCCTGACCCGTGCGAGAAGCCCGCGGCGGGCAAGGTCAAGACGGCGACCTGGAAGAAGGAGCCGGCGCTGACCATCGACAAGTCGGCGAAGTACGCGATGAAGCTGGCGACGACGTGCGGTGACATAGACATCGCGCTGAAGGCGTCGGCCGCTCCGCACACCGTCAACTCCTTCAACTTCCTCGCCGGGAAGGCCTTTTTCGACCATTCCAAGTGCCACCGGCTGACCGACACCGGCATCTACGTGCTGCAGTGCGGCGACCCGACGGGCACCGGCTCGGGCGGCCCCGGGTACACGATCCCGGACGAGAACCTGAAGGACAAAAGCCTCAAGAACAACATCTACCCGGCGGGCACCGTCGCGATGGCGAACACCGGGCAGAAGCACTCCGGCGGCAGCCAGTTCTTCCTGGTCTATCAGGACAGTCAGCTTCCGCCGAGCTACACACCGTTCGGTACCGTTTCCGAATCCGGCATGAAGGTACTCAAGAAGATTGCGGACGCCGGGGCCCAGCCCGCCGACCCCACGACCCAGAACACCGCGCCCAACGCGACGGTCGTGATCAACAAGGCGACGGTCACCAAATCCTGACCTCCAGCTGGGGAATTTCGGTCGCGCGGGATGCGGACAGGCAACCCGCCGGTCGCCTATGTTGGCCGTGACGAAACTGTGGACGATGCCCGGGGGAACACAAGCCCCACGCAGGCATCATGTGGAGGAGGCGCTGTGAGCAGCGACCCGTGGGGCCGCGTCGACGAGACGGGGACCGTGTACGTGCGTACGGCCGACGGCGAGCAGGTCGTCGGATCCTGGCAGGCCGGCTCCCCTGATGAGGCGCTGGCCTACTTCGAGCGCAAGTACGAGGGCCTGGTTGTCGAGATCGGCCTCCTCGAGAAGCGAGTGAAGACCACCGACCTGTCGGCGAAGGACGCGCAGACCGCGATCGACCACATCCGCGAGCAGGTCGACGCGCACCACGCGGTCGGCGACCTGGACGCCCTGCGGACCCGCCTGGACAAGCTGGTCGAGACCGTCGGCAAGCGCCGCGAGGAGCGCAAGCAGCAGCGCGCGAAGCAGTCCGACGAGGCCCGGCACGCCAAGGAGGCGCTGGTCACCGAGGCGGAGGAGCTGGCCCAGTCCGACCAGTGGCGGGCCGCGGGTGAGCGGCTGCGGGCCCTGGTGGACACCTGGAAGGGTCTGCCGCGGCTCGACCGCAAGTCGGACGACGAGTTGTGGCACCGCTTCTCGCACGCCCGGTCGGCGTTCTCCAAGCGCCGCAAGGCGCACTTCGCGCAGCTGGACGCGCAGCGCGAGGAGGCTCGCAGGACGAAGGAGCGGCTGGTCGCCGAGGCCGAGTCGCTGTCCGGTTCGGCCGACTGGGGCCCGACGGCTGCCCGTTACCGCGAGCTGATGTCGGAGTGGAAGGCAGCCGGGCGCGCCCAGCGCGAGCACGAGGACGACCTGTGGAACCGCTTCCGCGGCGCCCAGGACGTCTTCTTCGCGGCTCGCAGCTCGGTGTTCGCCGAGCGTGACGCCGAGCAGGCGGAGAACCTGAAGCTGAAGGAGGAGCTGGCCGAGGAGGCCGAGAAGCTCCTGCCGATCGGCGACCTGAAGGGCACGCGTGCCGCCTTCCGCTCGATCAACGAGCGCTGGGAGGCCATCGGCCATGTGCCGCGCGACGCCCGCCCCAAGGTCGAGGGCCGGATGCACGCCGTCGAGCGGGCCATCCAGGAGGCCGAGGAGACCGAGTGGCGCCGGACCAACCCGGAGGCACGCGCGCGTGCCGAGGGTCTGACCGGTCAGCTCCAGGCCGCCGTGGACAAGCTGAACGGCCAGATCGAGCAGGCGCGCGCCCAGGGCAACAACGCCAAGGCCGACAAGCTCGAGCGGGAGCTGGAGGGCCGCCAGGCGCTTCTGGACCAGGCTCTGAAGGGCCTGCACGAGTTCGGCGGCTAAGGGCCGGCCGGACGACAGCAACAGCCATACGACGAGAAGGGCCCCGTACATCGCGTACGGGGCCCTTCTCGTCGTATGCCTACGAGCTCGTCTTCTCCTACGAGCTCGCCTTCTCCTACGACCGGCTGCGCGCCGATGTCACGCGGTACACGTCGTACACGCCCTCGACGCCCCTGACCGCCTTCAGGACGTGCCCGAGGTGCTTCGGGTCGCCCATCTCGAAGGTGAAGCGAGAGGTGGCGACGCGGTCGCGGGAGGTCTGGACGGCCGCGGAGAGGATGTTGACGTGCTGGTCGGACAGCACGCGCGTGACGTCCGAGAGGAGCCGGGAGCGGTCCAGGGCCTCGACCTGGATGGCGACCAGGAAGACCGAGGACTGGGTGGGCGCCCACTCGACCTCGAGGATGCGCTCGGGCTCGCGGGACAGCGAATCCACGTTCACACAGTCGCTGCGGTGAACCGATACTCCGCTACCGCGTGTGACGAAGCCGATGATCGGGTCGCCGGGTACGGGCGTACAGCAGCGGGCCAGCTTGACCCACACGTCCTCGACGCCCTTGACGATGACGCCGGGGTCGGCGCTGGAGCGACGCTTGCGGCTGCGACCGCGGGCCGGCGGAACCGACTCGTCGATCTCCTCGGTGGCGGCTTCCTCGCCGCCGAGCGCCTGGACGAGCTTCTGTACGACGTTCTGCGCGGAGACATGGCCCTCGCCGATCGCCGCGTACAGGGCGGAGATGTCCGGGTAGCGCATCTCGTGCGCGAGCGTGACCAGCGAGTCGCCGGTCAGGATGCGCTGGATCGGCAGGTTCTGCTTGCGCATCGCGCGGACGATGGCGTCCTTGCCCTGCTCGATCGCCTCGTCGCGGCGCTCCTTGGAGAACCAGGCGCGGATCTTGTTGCGGGCGCGCGGCGACTTGACGAAGCCGAGCCAGTCGCGGGAGGGCCCCGCGCCGGCCGCCTTGGAGGTGAAGACCTCCACCAAGTCGCCGTTGTCCAGGGTGGATTCGAGGGGTACGAGCCTGCCGTTGACCCGCGCTCCTATGGTGCGGTGGCCGACCTCGGTGTGCACGGCGTACGCGAAGTCGACAGGAGTCGCGCCGGCCGGGAGCGCTATGACGTCGCCCTTCGGCGTGAAGACGAAGACCTCGTTGCGGGACAGGTCGAAGCGCAGGGACTCCAGGAACTCCCCGGGGTCCTCGGTCTCCTTCTGCCAGTCCAGCAGCTGGCGCAGCCACGCCATGTCGTTGAGGTGGTCGTCCTTGCCCTTGCCGGACGACTTCGGCGCGTCGGTGCGGACCTTGGAGGCGCCGGCGACGGCCTCCTGCTTGTACTTCCAGTGCGCGGCGATGCCGTACTCGGCGCGGCGGTGCATGTCGAAGGTGCGGATCTGCAGCTCGACCGGCTTGCCGTTGGGGCCGATGACCGTCGTGTGCAGCGACTGGTACATGTTGAACTTGGGCATCGCGATGTAGTCCTTGAACCGGCCGGGGACCGGGTTCCATCGCGCGTGCACGGTGCCGAGGGCGGCGTAACAGTCGCGGACCGTGTCGACAAGTACACGAATGCCCACCAGGTCGTAGATCTCCGCGAAGTCACGGCCGCGGACGATCATCTTCTGGTAGACGCTGTAGTAGTGCTTCGGGCGGCCGGTGACGGTCGCCTTGATGCGGGCGGCGCGCAGGTCCTGCTGGACCTCGTCGGTCACTATGGCCAGGTATTCGTCACGCTTCGGTGCCCGCTCGGCCACCAGCCGTACGATCTCGTCGTACATCTTGGGGTAGAGGATCGCGAAGGCGAGGTCCTCCAGTTCCCACTTGATGGTGTTCATGCCGAGGCGGTGGGCGAGCGGCGCGTAGATCTCGAGGGTCTCGCGCGCCTTCTTTTCCTGCTTCTCGCGCTTGAGGTAGCGCATGGTGCGCATGTTGTGCAGGCGGTCGGCGAGCTTGATGACCAGGACGCGGGGGTCCTTGGCCATGGCGACGACCATCTTGCGCACGGTCTCGGCCTGCGCGGCCTCGCCGAACTTGACCTTGTCGAGCTTGGTGACGCCGTCGACGAGCAGGGCGACGGAGTCGCCGAAGTCGCGGCGGAGCTGGTCGAGGCCGTACTCGGTGTCCTCGACGGTGTCGTGCAGCAGGCCCGCCATCAGGGTGGCCGGATCCATACCCAGCTCGGCGAGGATGGTGGTGACCGCCAGCGGGTGCGTGATGTACGGGTCGCCGCTCTTGCGCTTCTGGCCGCGGTGCCAGCGCTCGGCGACCTGGTACGCCTTCTCGATCTGCCGGAGCGTGGCCGTCTCGATCTTCGGGTCGTTGCTGCGCACTATCCGCAGCAGCGGCTCCAGCACCGGGTTGTACGGGTTGGAGCGCTGGACGCCGAGGCGGGCGAGACGGGCACGGACGCGGTTGGAGGAGCCGGTGCGGGCGGGCTGTCCGGTGTTCGGGCGGACGGCCGGTGCGGGGCGCTCGGGTGGAACGGGCTTGGGGCGCGACTGGTCGGCCGTCTTGTCGACGGGCGCGGACTGGGCGTGCTCGACCGGCCCGCGGGTGTCGTTCTTCGCGTGCGACGCGTTCGGCGCGGGCTTCGCCGCGGGCGCCGAGGCGGACTCGGGCTTGGCGGCGGTCAGGTGCTGGGCCTCGTCTGGCAAGAGGGCTCCTCGTGCGCGATCCGGGTCCCCCAGTCAGGCTCCGGAGACCCCATGGTAGCGATCCTGCGCCCGAGGATCGCCTTCAGCCCGATGTGAGGGCCGTCTACCGGAGAAACACGAGGGGCTGCCGCAGGATTCCCCCGGAGGCCTCGCCCCGTTGTCCGGCGGGTGACGCCCGCCTTTCCTCCGCCTGTCACACGGCTCTCGTACGCCTCTTGCGAGCAGCCTGTGCGCGGTTCGGAACGGTCCGTGTGCGCGGTTCGGAACGGGTCCGTGTGCGCGGTTCAGGACACAGGGCTCGCTCCGTCGCGCCTCCGTCGCCCGCCCGGCGGCACTCCTCGGCGAAGGGCGTGCGCGCGTCGTCGCCGCCGGGCGTATGGCCCCTCCCGCACGCCCGACGTACGCCCCCCCGCACGCGGCCACGCGGCCCGCGTGTGCGGCTTCGCCGTACCCGGTCGCCACCGGCATGCCTGTGGCGAGCAGGAGATCCCCCGCGACACACGCATGCCGCGCGCCCAGTACGGGCGCGCGGCATGTTCTGCGATGCGTGCTCACGGCTTTCACGCGAGCATCTGACTCAGACCAGGAGCAGCGACTCCAGCGGGGCCCCGGCGAGGGCCGGTTCCAGGCGGGCTCGGCCGCCGAGGAAGCCCAGTTCCATCAGCACGGCCAGGCCGGCCACGTCGGCGCCGGCCCTGCGGATCAGCTGGATCGAGGCCTCCGCGGTGCCGCCTGTCGCCAGGACGTCGTCGATGACCAGGACGCGGTCGCCCGCGGTGAGGTCCTCGGCGTGCACCTCGATCTCGGCGGAGCCGTACTCCAGGTCGTACGCCTGGCTGAGCGTCGCCCCGGGGAGCTTGCCCGCCTTGCGCACCGGGATGAAGCCGATGCCCGCGCGCACGGCGACGGGGGCGCCGAGGATGAAGCCTCGGGCCTCGAGGCCGACGATCTTCGTGGCGTCGGTGTTCGCGGCGATCTCGGCCAGCGCGTCGGTGAGGGCCGTGAACGCCGCCGGGTCCGCCAGGAGCGGGGTGATGTCCTTGAACATCACGCCCGGTTCCGGGTAGTCCGCCACGTCACGGATGCGGCTGAGCAGCAGCTCCTTGATGTCGGTCATCGGCGCTTCCCCGAGGGTCGGCCACGGCCCCGGCTACGGGACACGGGCTGGTCGCGCGGGCCGACGACCGCGGGGGCGGCGTCCTCATGGTCATCGTCGAGCGGCTCTTCGGCGGCCGAGGCGCTCGGGGACTCGCCCTGTGCGGCGGCCTGGGCCCGCTTGGCGAGCACACGCTTCTTCAGGGCCTTCATCTGCGGCTCGCGCTCCTTGAGGTCGGCGACGAGCGGCGTGGCGATGAAGATCGAGGAGTACGCACCGGCTGCGAGGCCGACGAACAGCGACAGCGAGATGTCGTTGAGCATGCCGGCGCCGAGGACACCGCCGCCGATGAACAGCAGGCCCGCCACCGGCAGCAGCGCCACCACCGTGGTGTTGACGGAGCGGACCAGGGTGCTGTTGATCGAGCGGTTGGCGATGTCGCTGTAGGTCCAGCGGGTCTGCTTGGTGATGTCCTTCGTCTGCTCCTTGAGACTGTCGAAGACGACGACCGTGTCGTAGAGCGAATAGCCGAGGATCGTCAGCAGACCGATCACCGTGCCCGGTGTGACCTCGAAGCCGACGAGGGCGTAGATCCCGACCGTGATGGTGATGTCGTGGATCAGCGCGACGAACGCGGCCACGGCCATGCGCCACTCGAACGCGATCGCCAGATAGATCACCACCAGGACCAGGAAGATCGCGAGGCCCTGCCAGGCCTTGTTGGCGATCTGCTCACCCCAGCTGGGGCCGACGAGCTCGCCGGTGACGTCCTTCTCGGCGACACCCAGGTTCTTGGCCAGCTCCGTCGAGACCTGGTCGGCCTTGTTGGTGTCGATGCCCGCGACCTGGATGCGCAGGCTGCCGTTGCCGAGCTTCTGGACGATGGCGTCGTGGCCGGACGCCTCCTCCGCGTACTTCTCCGCCTGGGAGACCGAGGCGGAGGTCTTGGCCGGGGTGGTGAAGACCGCTCCGCCCTGGAACTCGATGCCCATGTTCAGGCCGCGCACCGCCAGGCCGACGATGGCCGTGATGGTGATCAGGATGGAGATGCCGTACCAGATCTTGCGGTTGCCGACGAAGTCGTAGCCGACCTCGCCACGGTGCAGTCGGGCGCCGAGGTTGCCGAGCTTCGACATCTCACGCCTCCTTCGTCTCGACGGGGGCGGAGGGACGGCGGGTGCGGCGCAGCGGCGGACGAGCACCCAGTCGCTTCGGGTCGAGGCCGGACCAGCTGTGGCCGCTGCCGAAGAACTTGCTGCGGGCCAGGATCGTCAGCAGCGGCTTGGTGAACAGGAACACCACGACCACGTCGAGCAGGGTGGTCAGGCCGAGCGTGAACGCGAAGCCCTGGACCTTGCCGACGGTGACGACGAACAGCACCGCGGCGGCCAGGAACGACACGAAGTCGGAGACCATGATGGTGCGCCTGGCGCGCGGCCAGGCCCGCTCGACGGCGGGGCGCAGCGAGCGGCCCTCGCGGATCTCGTCGCGGACGCGTTCGAAGTACACGATGAACGAGTCCGCTGTGATGCCGATGGCGACGATGGCACCGCAGACGGCCGGGAGGTTCAGCGCGAAGCCGATGGCCGGGCCGAGCAGAGCCATGATCACGTAGGTGAGGGCGGCGGAGACCAGCAGCGAGGCCACGGCGACCAGCGCGAGGCCCCGGTAGTAGAGGAACAGGTAGAGGACGACCAGGGCGAGACCGATCGCGCCGGCGATCAGACCGGCGTGCAGCTGCTCACCGCCGAGCGCGGCGGTGACGGTGGTGACGCTGTCCTCCTTGAAGGTCAGCGGCAGGGCGCCGTACGACAGCATGTTGGCGAGGCTCTGGGAGGACTCCTGGGTGAAGTTGCCGGAGATCTCCGCGTTGCCGCCGGTCAGGGCCTCGCTGACGGACGGGTCGGAGATGACCTCGCCGTCCAGGACGATGGCGAACTGGTTCTGCGGCTGCTGGTTCTTGGCCAACTTGCCGGTGATGTCGCCGAACTTCTTGCGGCCGTCGGACGTGAAGTCCATGGTCACGGTCCAGCCGGCGCCGGTCCGCGTGTTGAAGACGGCGCTGGCCTTCTTGACGTCGGTGCCGTCGACCTCGGCCGGGCCGAGGATGTACTTCTGCCACTGGCCGGACGAGTTCTTGCCGCAGGCCACCGTGGGATCGGTGGGCTTGGCACCCTTGCCGGCTTCGGCGCGGGCCTTCTCGTTCACGCAGTTGAGCGCGGCGTACTGGGCTTGGAGCTTGCTCGTGGCCGCGTCGGAGCCGCTGCTCGCAGACGCAGACGGGGAGGCGCTGCTGGAGGCGCTCGTGGACGGCGTCGCGTCCGCCTTCAGGGCGTCGGTGACCGCACGGCCCTGCGTGGTGGAGGTCGCCGACGGGGTGCCCGAGGGGGAGGACGAGGAGGTCGTCTTGTCGGTCGCCTTGTCGGTCGCCCCGCCCGAAGAGCTCGCGGAGGGGCTCGGCGACGGGGTGGGCGTCGCGGCGGCACCGGAGATCTCGGTGACGAGCACCGGGCGGAAGTACAGCTTCGCGGTGGTGCCGACCTGGGCCCGGGCCTCCTTGGCGTTGGTGCCCTTGGGGATGTTGACGATGATGTTCTTCGCGCCCTGGGTCTGAACCTCGGTCTCCGAGACACCAAGACCATTGACACGGCGGTTCATGATCTCGACCGCGGTGTCCATGTTGGTCTTGTTGATCGCGGATTCCTGGCCCGGCTCGGTGACCGCGCGCAGCGTGATGCTCGTGCCGCCGGCCAGGTCGATGCCAAGACGTGGGGTGGTCTGCCCCGTGGCGAACATCCCCGCGGTGAGGCCCACGATGGCGATCAGGATGAGGGCCAGCGAGCGCCCTGGCTTGCTCTGGGCGCTCGCGCTCCGGCCCTTCTTAGGTGCTGCCACCTTCTCGTACTCCCTCTCGGGCCGCCTCGCGCCAGGTCAGCGGGCGAGCGGCTATGACTGGTATCGGGATCCCATGCGAGATCGGCATGTTCCGGGGCACGCAGGCATGGCCCGCGCGCCCCCGGGACACGGCTACTTCGCGTCGGACTCGCCGTCGGTCTTCTTCGACTCAACATCCGTCTTCGCCTCGGCGGCCGCGGTGTCGTCGGACGCCTCGTCGGCCTCGTCCTTCTTGCCGAGGTCGACAGGCTTGTCGTCGGAGGCGGCAGCGTCGGCGGCGGGCTCGTCGGTCTCGGTGAGGGAGGAGGCGTCGTCCGGGACGACGTCGGACTTCAGGTCGTGCTCGATGCCGTGCACGATGCGGTTGTACTCGTCGTCGGAGAGGACGGCACCGATCGCGTTCTTGGCGAAGAGGAGCTCCACGCCCGGGCCGGCGTCAAGGAGGACCGTGTCCTCATTGGCCTCCTTGACAGTCGCGTACATGCCCCCGATGGTGCGGACGCCGCTGCCGGGCTGCATTTGGTTCCGCATGTCGGCCGCCTGCTGCTGCTTCTTCTTGGCCGACCGGGTCATCAGGAACATGGCCCCGATGAGCACGATGAACGGGAGGAGGGTCACGAGACTCACGGGTCGGTACTTCCTTCACACGACCGCGATGGTGAGCGGCCTGATGGTTGGGGGTATGTATGCCGTCGACAAAGGCGGCATCGGCGGAGTCTAAGCGAGTCCGCATGCATGGAACAACGCTCAGCATGGCACCGGGGTTCCTACTCCGGCCAATGCCCTCGCCGTCACCGCGTCATCACGCCCCGAACAGATCCTGTTGTCCGTTTCCCGCAGCTTGTGAGCGGGGCGGCGTGAGGCCGAGATGCGCCCATGCCGCGGGGGTGGCGACACGACCACGCGGGGTACGGGCGAGCAGGCCCTCCCGGACGAGGAAGGGCTCGGCGACCTCCTCGACGGTCTCGCGCTCCTCCCCCACCGCGACCGCCAGCGTGGACAGGCCGACCGGGCCGCCGCCGAACAGCTTCAGCAGGGCCTCCAGGACGCCTCGGTCCAGCCGGTCGAGGCCTCGGGCGTCGACCTCGTAGACGGCGAGGGCGGCCTCTGCGATGTCCCTGGTGATGATCCCGTCGGCCTTGACCTGGGCGTAGTCGCGGACGCGGCGCAGCAGGCGGTTGGCGATGCGGGGCGTGCCACGGGAGCGGCCGGCGATCTCGGCGGCGCCGTCGGCCTCGATCTCGACGTCGAGCAGGTTGGCCGAGCGGTGGATGACGCGCTCCAGCTCGGTCGGCTCGTAGAACTCCATGTGCGCGGTGAAGCCGAAGCGGTCGCGCAGCGGGGGCGGCAGCAGACCCGCGCGCGTGGTGGCGCCGACCAGGGTGAACGGCGGGAGTTCGAGCGGGATGGCGGTGGCGCCGGGGCCCTTGCCGACAATGACGTCGACGCGGAAGTCCTCCATCGCCATGTAGAGCATCTCCTCGGCGGGCCGTGACATGCGGTGGATCTCGTCGAGGAAGAGGACCTCGCCCTCCTGGAGGGAGGAGAGGATCGCGGCGAGGTCGCCGGCGTGCTGGATGGCGGGACCGGAGGTGATGCGGATGGGGGCGCCCATCTCGGCCGCGATGATCATGGAGAGGGTGGTCTTGCCGAGGCCCGGGGCGCCGGAGAGCAGTACGTGGTCGGCGGTGGCGCCACGCGCGCGTGCGGCGCGCAGGACGAGGTCGAGCTGCTCGCGGACCTTCTCCTGACCGATGAACTCGTCCAGGTCCTTGGGCCGCAGGGCGGCCTCGACGGCCTGGTCCTCACGGTCGGCGGACCCACCGACGAGCCGCTCGGCGGCGGAGGTGTCGGTCGTGTCGTCCCAGTTCATGGAGTGTGCCTCGGGGGTCGCGGTCGGATGGGTCGTACGTCGGACGCGGTGACGGAGCCGTCGGATGAGTGTGTGCCGGATTCCCGAGGCGCCGTTTCGGACCTCCCGGGAATCCCGCTGTTTCAGCGCGCTCTGTTCAGGGTCTGCAGGGCCGCCCGCAGCAACTGGCCCACCTGGGGCACGCCCTCGGCCGCCTCGGCCTGCGGTGCCACGGCGGTGACGGCCTCGTCCGCCTCGCGGGTTGCGTAGCCGAGGCCGATCAGGGCGGCGTGCAGTTGGTCGCGCCAGCCACTGGTGACCGGAGCGCCGACAGCGGGCGCTCCGATCGGCTCGCCCAGGCGGTCCTTCAGCTCGAGGAGCAGCTTCTGGGCGCCCTTCTTGCCGATGCCGGGGACCGCGGTGAGCGCCTTCTCGTCACTGGTGGCGATGGCGCGGCGCAGGGCGTCCGGGCTGTGCACGGCCAGCATCGACTGGGCCAGGCGCGGGCCGACCCCGCTCGCGGTCTGCAGCAGCTCGAAGGTCTGGCGCTCGTCGTCGTCCGCGAAGCCGTACAGGGTCAGCGAGTCCTCCCGTACCACGAGGGAGGTGGCCAGCTTGGTCTGCTGGCCCATGCGCAGCCCGGAAAGCGTGTTGGGCGTGCACTGGACGGCGATACCGATGCCGCCCACCTCGACCACCGCGGAGTCGGGGGCGAGGGCGGCGACCGGGCCGCTGACGAAGGCGATCATGCGGTACGGCCTTTCGATGTGTGCGAAGTCTTCGCTGCGCGCGAGGCCTTCGCTTCGTGTGAGGTCTTCGCTGCGTGCTGGGCGACGGCCTGTTGCAGCCGGTTCTGGGCAACGGCCTGCTGGAGGCGCTGCTGGGCGGGTGCGCGCCAGATGTGGCAGATGGCGAGGGCGAGGGCATCGGCGGCGTCGGCCGGCTTGGGCGGTGCGTCGAGCCGGAGCAGGCGGGTGACCATGGCGCCCACCTGTGCCTTGTCGGCGCGGCCGCTTCCGGTGACGGCGGCCTTGACCTCGCTCGGGGTGTGCAGCGCGACGGGGATGCCACGGCGGGCGGCGCAGAGCAGTGCGACCGCGCTGGCCTGGGCGGTGCCCATCACGGTACGGACGTTGTGCTGGCTGAACACGCGTTCCACGGCGACGAATTCGGGCTGGTGCTCGTCCAGCCAGGCTTCGAGGCCCTGTTCGATGGCGACGAGGCGGTGGGCCAGGTCCGCATCCGGGGCCGTACGGACGACACCGACGCCTCGCATCGT
This sequence comes from Streptomyces sp. R28, assembly GCF_041052385.1. Taxonomy (GTDB): domain Bacteria; phylum Actinomycetota; class Actinomycetes; order Streptomycetales; family Streptomycetaceae; genus Streptomyces. Next base: position 1,956,466 of record NZ_CP163439.1, read on the forward strand.
CAACGGACGTCCGGCGACGCCTTCGACGACCCCGACGCCGCACCGGGTCAGCCCGGGGTCCACACCGAGTACGCGCACCTGGCTCCTTCGCTTCCCTCGTCCGCGGGTTCGGTTCCGGTTCGGTTCCCTGTCCATCCCGCGCAGCCAGGCTATCCGGCGGCACTGACAACGCAGCGCCGGCCGGACCGGGTCACAGAGCAAGATCAAAGGGACGGCAAAGGATCATGACCTGGCGCCCCGACATGACCGGCATGTCACCAGAAGGCGGAGCGGCTGGGGCCATTCTCCGTTGCTTCGCACACTTGATCGCTTATAGCTTCCGGATCGTCGCGGACGGCAGACCACCGTCCGCGTTGTCGCGAACCGAACGTTCGCGTCGAGCACTTGCACACATGAATCGGGGATTCCATGCGCAACATCGCGAAGGCTGCTGCCGTGACCGCGTCCGTCCTGCTGGCGGGTGTGGCCGTGGCGACTCCCGCCCAGGCGGCCACCAGGGCGAAGCACGAGGGCCGCAGCGGCTGCTTCAACTACTCGTGGGGCGACGGTGTTTCGACCACCACCGTCTACTACCACAACATCTGCGACCACAAGGCCACCATCAACATCTGGTGGAAGGACGGCGCGGTCGAGTACATGAAGGCCGACACCGTCAAGGCCGACGGCAAGGGCAGCATGAAGCACACCGGCGACCTCAAGAGCGTCAGCGGCTGAACGGTCGCCTGACGCAGGACCACACATGAGAACGGCCCGCCGAAGTCTCCTTCGGCGGGCCGTTCTCATGTCCTGGCCGGACTCCCCGGCGCTCAGGCGTCGACCTTCTCCATGATCTCGTCGCTGACGTCGAAGTTGGCGAAGACGTTCTGGACGTCGTCGCTGTCCTCGAGCGCGTCGATCAGCTTGAAGATCTTCTTGGCGCCCTCCTCGTCCAGCTCGACCTGGACGGACGGCACGAAGCTGGAGTCGGCGGAGTCGTAGTCGATGCCGGCCTCCTGGAGGGCGGTGCGGACCGCGACCAGGTCGGTGGCCTCGCTCACGACCTCGAAGGACTCACCGAGGTCGTTGACCTCCTCGGCGCCCGCGTCCAGGACGGCACCGAGGACGTCGTCCTCGGACAGCTCGCCCTTGGGGACGATGACGACGCCCTTGCGGCTGAACATGTACGACACGGAGCCCGGGTCGGCCATGTTGCCGCCGTTGCGGGTCATGGCGACGCGGACGTCGGAGGCGGCGCGGTTGCGGTTGTCGGTGAGGCACTCGATGAGCACCGCGACGCCGTTCGGGCCGTAACCCTCGTACATGATCGTCTCGTAGTCGGCGCCACCGGCCTCAAGGCCACCGCCGCGCTTGACCGCGGAGTCGATGTTCTTGTTGGGGACCGACTGCTTCTTCGCCTTCTGGATGGCGTCGTAGAGAGTCGGGTTGCCCTCGATGTCGACGCCGCCCATGCGGGCCGCGACCTCGATGTTCTTGATCAGCTTCGCGAAGAGCTTGCCGCGCTTGGCGTCAATCACGGCCTTCTTGTGCTTCGTCGTAGCCCATTTAGAGTGGCCGGACATCTGCCTGTCTCCTTCGCGTAACCCAACTCTTTACGAACCCCAGAGATCCTACAAGGACTCCGCTGTCCGGTTCGCGCGCACCATGTCGACGAACAGGGAGTGCACACGGTGGTCGCCGGTCAGCTCCGGATGGAACGACGTGGCGAGCGCGTTGCCCTGGCGGACCGCGACGATGTGGCCCTCGTGCTCGGCAAGCACCTCGGTCTCGGCGCCGACGGACTCGACCCAGGGGGCGCGGATGAAGACGCCCTGTACAGGATCGCCCTCGACGCCCTTGACGTCGACCGTCGCTTCGAAGGACTCGTTCTGCCGCCCGAAGGCGTTGCGGCGCACGATCATGTCGATGCCGCCGACGGTCTCCTGCCCCGAGCGCGGGTCGAGGATCTTATCGGCGAGCATGATCATGCCGGCGCAGGTGCCATAGACGGGCATGCCGCCGTGCACGCGCGCGCGTAGCGGCTCCATCACGCCGAACAGGATGGCCAGCTTGGAGATGGTCGTGGACTCACCGCCGGGGAGGACGAGGCCGTCGACCTCGGCGAGCTCTTCGGGGCGCCGCACCGGCCTGGCCACGGCGTCGGCCGCGGCCAGGGCGATGAGGTGCTCCCGTACGTCGCCCTGGAGGGCCAGGACGCCTATGACGGGTGCGTCAGTCATGTACGTGCAGTCCTTGGAGGGTGCTTACCAGCCGCGGTTGGCGTAGCGCTCGGTCTCAGGGAGGGTGTCGCAGTTGATGCCGACCATGGCCTCGCCGAGGTTGCGGGACGCTTCCGCGATGATCTTCGGGTCGTCGTAGAACGTGGTCGCCTTGACGATGGCGGCGGCGCGCTTGGCCGGGTCGCCGGACTTGAAGATGCCGGAGCCGACGAAGACGCCCTCGGCACCGAGCTGGCGCATCAGCGCGGCGTCGGCCGGGGTGGCGACGCCACCGGCGGAGAACAGCACCACCGGGAGCTTGCCGAGCTCGGAGACTTCCTTGACCAGCTCGTACGGGGCGCGCAGCTCCTTGGCGGCGGCGTACAGCTCGTTGTTGTCGAAGCCGCGCAGCTTGGCGATCTCGTTCTTGATCTGACGCAGGTGGCGGACGGCCTCGACGACGTTGCCCGTGCCGGCCTCGCCCTTGGAGCGGATCATGGCCGCGCCCTCGGCGATGCGGCGCAGGGCCTCGCCCAGGTTGGTGGCGCCACAGACGAAGGGGGTCGTGAAGGCCCACTTGTCGGAGTGGTTGACCTCGTCGGCCGGGGTGAGGACCTCGGACTCGTCGATGTAGTCGACGCCGAGGGACTGCAGGACCTGGGCCTCGACGAAGTGGCCGATACGGGACTTGGCCATGACCGGGATGGAGACGGCGTCGATGATGCCCTCGATCATGTCCGGGTCGGACATCCGGGCCACGCCGCCGTCCTTGCGGATGTCGGCGGGGACCCGCTCCAGGGCCATGACGGCGACGGCGCCCGCGTCCTCGGCGATCTTCGCCTGCTCCGGCGTGACGACGTCCATGATCACGCCACCCTTGAGCTGCTCGGCCATGCCGCGCTTCACGCGCGCGGTGCCGGTCTCGGGAGCCTGGTTTTCGGAAGTGGACACGGGTGACCTCACTCGGTGAAAAAGGGTTACTGCAAGCACCGAGGAAACGGGAGTGGACCAGGCCACAGCAAGGGCCAATGAGAAGCCGGTGGATCCTTTTCCTGCCTGCTGGCGCGAACCTGCTGGTCAGGCGGCCCTGTCGACCAGTGCCGCGGGGGGCTCGTCGTCCATCTCGAAGGCCATGGGGAACGGGGCGTGACCCGCCAGGCGGAACCAGCGGACCTTGCGGTGCCGGCGCAGCGCCCGGGCCGCCCGTACGGCGTCGTTGTGGAAGCGGCGGGCCATCGGTACCCGGCGGATCGCCTCGGTCAGCTCGCGGGCCGCCTCCTCTCCCCCGGGCGCCTCCCGCACCGCCTGCACCTGCTGGGTCTCGGCGAACACGGCCCGCAGCGCCTGGCTCAGCTCGCTCTCGGCGACCTCCCGCTGCTCCTCCACGGACTGCCGGGCAGCGTGGGCGGCCTCGTACAGGACGATCGACGCGGCCGGATCCAGCACGCCGGAGGTGGCCAGTTCCTGGGCCACCGAGGCGCGGCGCAGCAGCTGTGCGTCGAGGCCGGCGCGCGTGGCGTCGATCCTGGCGTGCAGCCGGTCGAGGCGGCCGGCGGTCCAGCTCAGGTAGAGGCCGATCACGACGAGGGCTACGAGGATCCAGATGAGAGTTGCGGTCACGGGCGGCAGACTAGCCGCGCCGGGGCAGCCGGAGGTCGTGCGGGGTGTCGGCACGGCCGTTGCCGGGAGGCACCGGCGGCAACCGTCCCCTCAGCCCGGCTGACAACACCGGCTGATCACCCGGCTGACCGTCAGTCCCGTACCAGCCCCAACCGCGCCCGCAGACCGCTCCCGCCGCCTCCGGTCCGCTCGTCCGCGGCCACCGCTGCCGCGCCGGCCGTCACCGTCTCGTACACCGACAGGATGTCCGCCCCGACGGTGGACCAGTCGAAGCGGCGGACATGCTCGCGCCCCCGCTCCCGCAGCTCCGCCAGGCGGGCCGGATCCTCCAGGAGGCGTACCGCTGCCTCGGCCAGGGCGTCCGCGTCCTCGTTGGCGAAGAGCTCGCCCGCCGCGCCCTGGTCGAGGACCTGGGCGAAGGCGTCCAGGTCCGAGGCGAGGACCGGGGCGCCGGCCGACATCGCCTCGACCAGGATGATCCCGAAGCTCTCGCCGCCGGTGTTGGGCGCGACGTACAGGTCGACGCTGCGCAGGAAGCGGGCCTTGTCCTCGTCGCTGATCATGCCGAGGAACTCCACGCGGGAGCGGAGCTCCTTGGGCAGCGACTCGACCGCCTCCTCCTCGTCGCCGCGGCCCGCCACGAGCAGCCTGGTCTGCGGGCGGGCGGCGAGGATCTTGGGCAGGGCCCTCATCAGTACCGGCAGGCCCTTGCGGGGCTCGTCGATACGGCCGATGAAGCCGACGGTGTCGCCCTGCCACTCGGGGTTGGGCTCGGCCTTGGCGAAGAACTCGACGTCGACGCCGTTGGGGATCACCACGGCGTCGCCGCCCAGGTGTTCCACCAGCGTGCGGCGGGCGTACTCGCTCACCGCGATCCGGGCGCTGATCTTCTCCAGGGCCGCCTGGAGGATCGAGTACGCGGCGATCATCGCCTTGGACCGGGGGTTGGAGGTGTGGAAGGTGGCGACCATCGGGCCCTGTGCCGCCCAGCAGGTCAGCAGGCCGAGCGACGGCGAGGCCGGCTCGTGGATGTGGACCACGTCGAACTCGCCGTCGTGCAGCCAGCGTCGGACGCGGGCCGCCGAGAGGAAGCCGAAGTTCAGACGGGCGACCGAGCCGTTGTACGGCACCGGCACGGCGCGTCCCGCCGAGACCACGTACGGCGGGAGCGGGGTGTCGTCGTCGGCCGGGGCCAGGACGGACACCTCGTGGCCGAGCCGGATGAAGTACTCGGCGAGGTCGCGGATGTGGAACTGGACGCCGCCCGGCACGTCCCAGGAGTACGGGCAGACGATGCCGATCCTCACGGACGCTCTCCGTCCGGGCCGGTGGGCGTGTCACCTGGTCGTGGTTCCAGGTCGGCGAGCCACAAGCGCTGGAGCATGTGCCAGTCCTCCGGATGTTCGGCGATCCCCGTGGCGAAGGCGTCGGCCAGCGCCTGTGTCATGACAGACGTCTTCTCCGCCCGGCTACCTGTCCCGGGCACCTCGATCGGAGGATGGACCCGTCCCTGCATGACCGGTGAGTCGTCGTACCAGAGCGTGACCGGGAGCAGCAGCGCCCCGGTCTGCTGGGCCAGCAACGCCGGTCCGGCGGGCATGCGGGCCGTGTCGCCGAAGAACTCGACCTCGACGCCGGACGCCGACAGGTCGCGGTCGGCGACCAGGCAGACCAGGCCGCCGTCGCGCAGCCTGCGGGCCAGCGTGCCGAAGGCGGTGCCGCCGCTGTGCGGCAGGACCTCCATACCGAGGCCCTCGCGGTAGGCGACGAAACGGTCGTACAGCGTCTCGGGCTTGAGACGCTCGGCGACAGTCGTGAACGGCGTCTCCAGCTCGGTGGTGACCCAGGCGCCCGCGAGGTCCCAGTTGGCCAGGTGCGGCAGGGCGAGTATGACACCGTTGCCCGCGGCCAGACCGTCGGTCAGGTAGTGGACGTCCTTGACGTCGAAGCCGCCCTTGACGCGCTCGGCACTCCAGGCGGGCAGCCGGAAGGACTCCATCCAGTAGCGCAGGTACGACCGCATGCCCGCGCGGGACAGCTCGGCGAGGCGCTCGGGGCTCGCGTCGGGCACCACGCGCGCGTAGTTGCTCTCCAGCCGCAGGACGCCCTTGCCCCGCTGCTTCCAGGCGAGGTCGGCGATGGTGCGGCCGAGCCTTACGGCAACCGGCTCGGGGAGCTTCTTGACGGTGCCCCAGCCGAGGCCGTACAGCGCGTCAGTGAGCCGCTCCTGGGCACTCACTTGGCTGCCTCGCTCCCTTGAGAGGCGCTCTGCGGCTTCTCCTGCACTGCCTCCGCCTCCGCCTCCGCCTCCGCATTCGCTTCCGCCTCCGCCGACTCGCGGCGGACCGTGACGACCCGCTGGATCAGCGTGACGAGGCTGCCGACGGCGACGATCCACAGGGCGACGGGCAGCAGGTACTGGATGCCGGGTACCCCGAACTTGTGCAGGCCCGCGAAGCCGGCCGCGACCAGGGAGATGACCAGACGCTCGGCGCGCTCGACGAGGCCGTTGACCGCGACCGGCAGGCCGATCGATTCGCCCCGGGCCTTGGTGTACGACACCACCTGGCCGCTGGCCAGGCAGAAGATCGAGACGGCGCACAGGACGAGGTCGTCGCCCCCACCGGCGTACCAGAGAATGAAGCCGCCGAAGATCGCGCCGTCGGCGACCCGGTCGAGCGTGGAGTCCAGGAAGGCGCCCCAGCGGCTGGAGCGGCCGAGCTGGCGGGCCATGTTTCCGTCGACGAGGTCGGAGAACACGAAGAGTGTGATCACGACCGTGCCCCAGAAGAACTCTCCCATGGGGTAGAAGACCAGCGCCCCCGCGACCACACCGGCGGTGCCGATGAGCGTGACGGCGTCGGGGCTCACGCCCCGCCGGATCAGAAACGCGGCGAACGGTGTGAGGACACGCGTGAAGAATGCACGCGCGTACTTGTTCAGCATGGCCTTCCCGAGGGTCGGTGTGGCCGTGCGGCCCCTGCTGGCCACCGGCTGGCCCATCGTAGCCACGCGCGGGTGCGGGCGACCGCCGGGCACTCGTACACGGGACGCACGGCACGGTCCACCGGTGCCGGACGGCGCGATCACGTCCGCCGTATGGACGCACCGTGACGGGAGTGGAAAGCTCGAAGGACCGCGGGCGTCACCGGAGCCGCCATCGCTGGGGGCACCTCCCAAGCGAAGCGCGGGGGAGGATCCGTATGTCCGCGCCCACAGTGACCTCACCGTGCACGGGAGGCAGGATCATGGGCGACAAGGCGAACGCACACCCCGGAGCCGCCGGCAGGGCTACAGCGGCCGACCACCCCGCGTCCGTACGGAATGTGGTACTGGTCGGCCACTCCGGATCGGGAAAGACCACGTTGGTGGAAGCCCTCGCACTCACGGCAGGGGCGGTGAACCGGGCGGGCCGCGTGGAGGACGGCGGCACAGTCTCCGACTACGACGAGATCGAGCACCGGCAGCAACGCTCGGTGCAGCTCTCCCTGGTGCCGGTCGAATGGGACGGCATCAAGGTCAACCTTCTGGACACCCCCGGATACGCCGACTTCGTCGGGGAACTCAGGGCCGGTCTGCGAGCGGCGGACGCGGCCCTTTTCGTCGTCTCCGCCTCGGACGGTGTGGACGGCTCGACCCGCATGGTGTGGGAGGAGTGCGCGGCCGTCGGCATGCCACGCGCGATCGTCGTCACGCACCTGGAGGCCGCCCGGGCCGACTACGAGGAGATGACACGGATCTGCGCGGAGGCCTTCGGCGGGGACGACCCCGATGCCGTACTCCCGCTGTATCTGCCGCTGCACGGCCCGCAGGGCCCGGACGGGCACGCGCCCGTGACCGGACTGACCGGGCTGCTGTCGCAGAAGCTGTTCGACTACTCGTCCGGGGAGCGCAAGGAGGCCGAGCCGGGCGACGACCAGCTGCCGGAGATCGAGGAGGCCCGTAACCGGCTGATCGAGGGGATCATCGCGGAGAGCGAGGACGAGACCCTCATGGACCGGTATCTGGGCGGCGAGCAGGTCGACGTCAAGACGCTGATCGAGGATCTGGAGCGAGCCGTCGCGCGCGGCACGTTCTTTCCCGTCCTGGCCGCCGCCCCGGCCACCGACGGCGCCCGGCAGGGGCTGGGCACCGTCGAGGTGCTGGAGCTGATCACACGGGGCTTCCCGACTCCGCTGGAGCGCGCGGCGCCGCGCGTCACCACGGTCGACGGCAAGCCGCGCGAGCTGAAGCTGTGCGACCCGAACGGGCCGCTGGTCGCGGAGGTCGTGAAGACGGCGTCCGACCCGTACGTCGGCCGGGTGTCGATGGTGCGCGTCTTCTCGGGCACCCTGCGCCCCGACGCGACGGTCCATGTCTCCGGACACGGGCTGGCCGACCGCGGGCACGAGGACCACGACGTCGACGAGCGGATCGGCGCCCTGTCCGCACCGTTCGGCAAGCAGCAGCGGACGCTCACGCACGCCATCGCGGGCGACCTGGCGTGCGTGGCGAAGCTGAGCCGCGCGGAGACCGGCGACACGCTGTCGGCCAAGGACGACCCGCTCCTGATGGAGCCCTGGCAGATGCCCGACCCGCTGCTGCCGCTCGCCATCCAGGCGCACAGCAAGGCGGACGAGGACAAGCTGTCGCAGGGACTGTCCCGGCTGGTCGCCGAGGATCCGACGATGCGGCTCGAACAGAACCAGAACACCCACCAGGTGGTGCTGTGGTGCCTGGGCGAGGCGCATGCGGACGTCGCCCTCGAACGGCTGCGCAGCCGCTACGGCGTCCAGGTCGACGTCGTGCCGCACAAGGTCTCCCTGCGGGAGACGTTCGCGAGCAGGTCGGCGGGCCGCGGGCGGCATGTGAAGCAGTCCGGTGGCCACGGGCAGTACGCGATCTGCGAGATCGAGGTGGAGCCGCTGCCGGGCGGCTCGGGCATCGAGTTCGTGGACGAGGTCGTCGGCGGCGCCGTGCCGCGGCAGTTCATCCCCTCGGTGGAGAAGGGTGTAAGGGCCCAGGCGGCCAGGGGAGTTGCGGCCGGGCATCCGCTCGTCGACATCCGGGTCACGCTGCGCGACGGCAAGGCGCACTCGGTGGACTCCTCCGACGCCGCGTTCCAGACGGCCGGCGCACTCGCGCTGCGCGAGGCCGCGGCCGACACGAAGATCCATCTGCTGGAGCCGGTGGCCGAGGTGTCCGTCCTGGTCGGTGACGACTACGTCGGCGCCGTGATGAGCGACCTGTCCGGCCGGCGCGGCCGCGTCCTCGGCACCGAGCAGACCAGTGGCAGCCGCACGCTCATCAAGGCCGAGGTGCCCGAGATCGAGATCGGCCGGTACGCCGTCGATCTGAGGTCGCTGTCGCACGGCACCGCACGCTTCAACCGCTCGTACGCGCGGCACGAACCGATGCCGCCGCAGGTCGCCGAAAGGATTCGTGAAGAGGCGCTCGACGCCTCGTAGTCGGCGCCCGGCGCCGACGAACGGCTTTTGTGGAACGCTCCCCTCCGCGTCGGCGGGCGGCATTGGGCCGTCCGCCGACGGTTGTCGGTGGCGGGGGATACGCTGATCATTGATCAACAGGTGTGCGGAGTACGGAAGTCGGGAAAGCCGCAGAAGCGACAGTGCGGCGATCGGGGGCGGGAATGACCGTTGAGAGCGGTTACGCGGACATCTTCGGTCCGCAGGTGCCGCGCACGGCCGGCGAGGGACAGACGGCGACGTTCGCGCTGGCCTCGGCGGCCTATCGGGACAATCCGTTCGAGGAGATCAAGAAGGCCGACAACGAATGGCATCAGACCGACGTCAAGGCAGGCCGCAAGTGGGCCAAGATCTTCCGGCCCAACCTGGGTGAGGCCTTCTCGCGGGCGGTGGTCGACCGCATGCTCGGCAGCGACCGCAAGCCCCTCATCCAGTCCTTCGGCACCGAGCCGCAGGTCGTAGTCGACCACTGTCTGGCCGCCAACAACATCCGCAAGGACCGCGACCGGCTGCTGAGCGCCATCATGGTGATCTGCGGTGTGCTCTTCCTGCCCGGCCTGCTGGTCTGGCTGCTGATCTTCACGCTGCGCACCACCATGGCCAAGGGGGACGCGAAGCGGGGCGGTGCGCTGGCATCGGCGCTGCTCGTCGCGGCGGGCGCGCTCGCCGTGCTCTTCCTGCTCCGTATGCCGTTCAGCGGCTTCTGGGCCTGGTACGCGCGTGGCTCGGTCGTCATGCCCGTGGTCGGCTGGTTCTGGGCCAAGCAGGTCTGCGAGCGCACGGCGAGGGACCTGCGGGAGCGGTGGGACAGCCTGCTGGCCGGCAGCAGCGTCGGCGCGAAGGTCCCGGAGGCGGTGCCGAGCAGCCCCGGCGAGACCGCGGCCGAGCAACTGCGCCAGTCCCTCGCCAAGCTCAGCGCCGAGCAGCAGTCCAACTCCGTGTTCTACGCCGGGCCCAAGGGGATACTCGGCATGGGCACCCGGTGGGGCAGCTGGCAGTTGGCCGAGAACCTCGTCCCGGCCGACGCCGGCCGGGAGATCCACCCCTTCCGCAGCTGGGACGTCATCCGCGCGATCCATGACCAGTTGCGCATGCTGGAGCGCGGTCCGCTGAACACCGGTGGTTTCCCGAAGCCTTCGATACGGCACTGGGTCGTCACGCCGATCGCCGAGGGCGCGAAGGCGGTGTCCCGGCCGGAGGGCACGGACGTCGACGCGTACCAGGTCAAGCAGCACGCGATACAGGACATCTGCAACAAGCAGCAGTTCGGCAGCGGTGACCGGCACTACCTGGGCGTCCAGTGGACGCTGTGGGACGGGCAGTTGATCATCACCATGCTGATCACGGTGACCGTGCTGCACGAGACGTTGCGCATCGAGGTGACCGGGCACGCCCTGGGCCCGGTGAACGGGCTGTTCACCACGAAGCCGGAGGCGCCGTCGAAGGAGGTCACCAAGTCGCTGAAGCCGTGGGAGACCCGCAAGGTGAAGCTTCCGCTGGTGAACACCGACGAGGTGGTACGGCTGGCGGTGCGGGCCCCGATCTCCTGGTATCCGCCGATGCTGAACTGGCTCGGCGGGACGATAGGTCTGCCCGAGCCGTTCGGGCTCCGGCATGCGTGGGCCGATCAGCCGTGGCGGCACCGCTTCATGGCCGACGACGCGCTGCGCGCCGCCACTCCGGTGCTGCGGGTGGTGCATGCCGCGGCGATCAAGGTGCTGGACGACAACGGCGTGGACACGGAGAAGTTCGGTACGCGCTCGGCGTTCCTGAGCACGGCCGTGCAGGATCCGTCACCGCGGAAAGCGGACGTGTACGACGCGTAGGCCTCCGGCGGTTGAGCGGGGTGAGGTGGGTCTGGGTGAGCGTCCCTGGGGGCTGCGCCCCCAGACCCCCTTCGGCCTGAACGGCCTCGTCCTCATACGCCGGACGGGCTGATCACGGCACCGTCGGCCTCAGGACGTCGGCCAAGCCTCCGCCAGCATCTTGCGCGTGTCCGCCAGCAGCTGCGGCAGCACCCGCGTGTGGCCCACCACCGGCATGAAGTTCGTGTCGCCGCCCCAGCGCGGGACGATGTGCTGGTGCAGGTGGGCCGCGATGCCGGCGCCGGCGACCGAGCCCTGGTTCATACCGATGTTGAAGCCGTGGGAGCCGGAGGCGGTCCGCAGGGCCGTCATCGCCTGCTTGGTCAGGGCGGCCAGCTCGATGGTCTCCGGCTCGGTGAGGTCGGTGTAGTCGGCGACGTGGCGGTAGGGCACGACCATCAGGTGGCCGCCGTTGTACGGGTACAGGTTGAGGACCGCGTACACCTGCTCCCCGCGCTTGACGATCAGCCCGTCCTCGTCGGACTTGGCCGGGATCGAGCAGAAGGGGCAGCCGTCGTCGGCTCCGGGGCCGGTCGGCTTGTTCTCACCCTGGATGTAGGCCATCCGATGGGGCGTCCACAGGCGCTGGAACGCGTCCTGGATCCCCACTCCCCACTGCTGCTCCGGCTCACTCGTCATGCGTGCAGCATATGGCTTCGTCCGTTCGCGGCGTGTCGCCGGGGCTCGCACCGGATTGCCCCGGGCCAAGCTGGGCCGGTGGACGATGACAGCCGTACGGCCCGCTGGCGGCGGCACACCGAGATCGCTCTCTTCGTGGCATCGCAGATCTTTCTCGCCTCCTACGCGGTCCGCGTCCTGGGCCATGGTCATCTGTCGGAGGCCGAGCGCGACCTCTGCCTCACGCTGATGTTCGCCGCGTGGGCCGTGTTCGGCGTCGACTACGCCGTGTGCTGGCGGCTCAGCGGGCAGCGCCTGGGCTTCGTACGGACGCACCTGCTGGACACCGTGGTGCTGGTGCTGCCGCTGTTGCGGCCGCTGCGGGTCGTGAGGGTGTACGAGGCCATCCAGCGCCGGCACGGACGGCCTCGACTCTCCCTGTACGCACGCGTGATCGTGTACGCCGGGCTGTCCACCCTGCTGCTGGGCTTCACGGGCGCCCTGGCCGTCTACGAGCAGGAGCGCGGGGCGCCGGGCGCGATAATGCGGAGCTTCGGGGACGCCGTGTGGTGGACGTGCTCGACCCTCGCCACGGTCGGCTACGGCGACATCACCCCCGTCACGTCGCGCGGGCGGTTGGTCGCCGTCGGGATCATGGCTGTGGGGCTGGGCCTGCTCGGGGCCGTGACCGGCACGTTCGCCTCATGGCTCCTGCAGGTCTTCTCCCATGAGGACGACGAAAGGCCCCCGGGGCGCTGAATTCCCCGAGGGCCTTTCGTCACGTACGGACGTCGGACCTGCACCCGACGTACAAAAGGTCAGACCTGCGCCCGCTCCTCGACGACCGTCGCGATCTTCGCAATGGCCTCGTCGAAGGGGATGCCGTTCTCCTGCGAGCCGTCGCGGTAGCGGAAGGAGACGGCGTTGTTCGCCATGTCCTCGTCGCCCGCGATGACCATGAAGGGCACCTTCTGCTTCTGGGCGTTGCGGATCTTCTTCTGCATGCGGTCGGAGGAGGAGTCGACCTCGACCCGAAGACCCTTCTTCTTGGCGGCCGCGGCGAACTTCTCCAGGTAGTCCACATGCCCGTCGCCGATCGGGATGCCGATCGCCTGGACCGGGGCCAGCCAGGCCGGGAAGGCACCCGCGTAGTGCTCGAGCAGCACCGCGAAGAACCGCTCGATGGAGCCGAACAGCGCGCGGTGGATCATGACCGGGCGCTGCTTGGAGCCGTCCGCGGAGGTGTACTCGAGGTCGAAGCGCTCCGGCAGGTTGAAGTCGAGCTGGATGGTCGACATCTGCCAGGTGCGGCCGATGGCGTCCTTGGTCTGCACGGAGATCTTCGGACCGTAGAAGGCGGCGCCACCCGGGTCCGGGACCAGCGGCAGGCCCTGCTTCTCGGCGACCTGGCGCAGCGTCTCGGTGGCCTCCTCCCAGACCTCGTCGGAGCCGACGAACTTCTCCGGGTCCTTGGTGGACAGCTCCAGGTAGAAGTCGGTCAGGCCGTAGTCGCGCAGCAGCCCGAGGACGAAGGTGAGCGTCTTGTCGAGCTCCTCCGACATCTGCTCGCGCGTGCAGTAGATGTGCGCGTCGTCCTGAGTGAACCCGCGGGCGCGCGTGAGGCCGTGCACGACGCCCGACTTCTCGTACCGGTACACGGTTCCGAACTCGAAGAGGCGCAGCGGCAGTTCACGGTACGAACGCCCGCGCGCGTCGAAGATCAGGTTGTGCATCGGGCAGTTCATGGGCTTGAGGTAGTAGTCCACGCCCTCGTCGAGTTGCATGGGCGGGTACATGCCCTCGGCGTACCAGTCCAGGTGGCCCGACGTCTCGAAGAGCTTCCCCTTCGTCGCGTGCGGGGTGTAGACGAACTCGTAGCCCTCTTCCTCGTGGCGGCGGCGCGAGTAGTCCTCCATCACGCGGCGGACGATGCCGCCCTTGGGGTGGAAGACGGCAAGGCCGGAACCGATCTGCTCCGGGATGGAGAACAGGTCGAGCTCGTTGCCCAGCTTGCGGTGGTCGCGCTTCTCGGCCTCGGCGAGGAAGTCGAGGTAGCCCTTGAGCTCGTCCTTGGACGGCCAGGCGGTGCCGTAGATGCGCTGGAGCATCGGGTTCTTCTCGCTGCCGCGCCAGTAGGCGGCCGCGTTGCGCATCAGCTTGAACGCCGGGATCGCGCGGGTCGACGGCAGGTGGGGACCGCGGCACAGGTCCTTCCAGCACAGGTCGCCGGTCTTCGCGTCCAGGTTGTCGTAGATCGTCAGCTCGCCGGCGCCGACCTCGACGTCCGCGCCGTCGTCGGACGAGGCGGAGCCCTTGAGGCCGATCAGCTCCAGCTTGTAGGGCTCGGCGGCGAGCTCCTCGCGGGCGGCCTCGTCGGTGACGACGCGGCGGGCGAACTTCTGGCCCCGCTTCTGGATCTCCTGCATCTTCTTCTCGATGGCCTTGAGATCCTCGGGCGTGAACGGCTTCTCGACGTCGAAGTCGTAGTAGAAGCCGTCCTTGACGGGCGGGCCGATGCCCAGCTTCGCCTCGGGGAAGAGCTCCTGCACGGCCTGCGCCATCACGTGCGCGGTGGAGTGGCGCAGGATGTTGAGACCGTCCTCGGAGGAGATCTCGACGCCCTCGACCTCTTCCCCGTCGACGAGCACGTACGACAGATCCCTGAGCTCGCCGCCCACGCGCGCGGCGATGATCGAGCGCTCGCCGGCGAAGAGGTCGGCGGCCGTAGTGCCCGTCGTCACCACGCGCTCTTCCCGCTCGGAATCGCGTTGGATGATCACACGGACGTCTGACACCGGTCTCTCCTGACTGAAGGGTGGGTGCGGCGCCATACCAGGAGCGCGCGCATTACGCGATCGTACCGACCCCGGACGGCCGACCGCGAAACGGTCACCGAGGACGCCCCCGCACCACGCCCCACGACCCCATGCTCCCGCGCGGCGGACACACCCCGACACCCGGCCGACCACACCGCGCCCCACGGCCCCGACGCCCCTCACGCCACCGCTCAGCCCTCATGCTCTCGCAGCCCGGCCGGGGCGATAGGTACGCCATCTCCGAGACCGGCGCCGCACGCTCCCGCCCGGCGGACGCAAACTCGCGCTCTCCCGCCCGGCGGACGCAAACTCGCGCTCTCCCGCCTGGCGGACGCAAACTCACGCCCACCCGACCACACACCGCCCCGACGCCCCTCACAGCGCCCTTAAGCCCTCATGCCCTCACATACCGGGCCGTGGCAGCAGCCGCGACGCCTCCGAGACCGCGCCATACGCTCTCCCAGACCGATCGCACGCAGCTCCCCCCTCTCCCCCGCCCCACCGGTCCTCCCGGCGCCCCTCCGCCTCCGCGCCCTCCCAGCCCCGGCGACTCCGACGCCGTCCCTTCAGTCCCCGGCGTCCTCCCCGCCGCACACCTCCTCGAAGAAGTCCAGGTCCTCCTGCAGCGACTTCATCAGCCGGTCCCGCTCGGCCTCGTCCACCTGGACCGGTACGACCCCGGAGGCCCCGGTGACCTTGCGGAAGCCGCCGCGGCTCTCCAGCCGGCCGTGCACCCGCACCGGCAGCCCGACGAGATGTGCGTGCCCGGCGATCCGGTACGCCTCCTCATCCAGCGTCAGCCGCACGTGCGGAATCTCGGCGCCGGCGAGGACGCGCAGCCGTACGGTGCCCTCCCCGCGGGGCCCCGACCTGCGCATCCGTACGACCGCACCGGTGATCCGCACGGGCACGGACGGCTCCTCGCGCAGATAGCGGGCCCCGGCCTCGCGCAGCACGGGCAGGTCGCCGGGCGAGAACTCGACGGGCTCGACACCGGCCGCGCAGTCTTCGGGCACCCCGGCCGCGGGCGCCCACTCGACCGCGATGCGCGCGCCCTCCGTGCCGCGCACAAGGGCGATCAGGGCCTCGGTGAGCTCGCGGCTGACGCCCGCCTCGACGGCGCCGTCGAAGGCGTCCATGCCGCCGGTGGCCCGCTGGTAGTCGATGGCCTCGCGGGCGGCGTACAGGGCCTGGTGGAGGCGTACGGCGAGCGGGCGGCCCGTACCGATCGGCACGAAGGCGGTGAGGCCACGTCCGCCGGGCGCGGGGCCGACGAGAACGCTCGCCAGCATCGAGGCGGCCGAGCGGCGGTGCCGCGCACCGTAATAGCCCGCACGCGCGCGCGTGGCGAGCGCCGCGGCGAGGAGCATCTGGCGGGCTGCGGTGCGCAGTTCCTCCTCGACGGTCCAGGGCGCGGCCCCGGCCGGCCCGCTCGGCGTGTCCCGCCACCAGCGGACCTCGTCGCTGGGCACCGCGAGCCCGATCAACACCTCGCGCGCGGAGGGCATGCCGCTGCGGGAGAGGGCGAGGAGTGCCTCGCCGAGCAGGTCGTCGCTGTCGGGAAAGGCACGGGACTCGGGGACGAGCAGGCTCGTGCCCTTGCCGCCCGGTCCGGGCGGGGTCCAGCGGCCGTAGCGCCCCGCCGCTCCCCCGCGCCGCTGCCAGCCGTGCCGGTGCAGCAGGGCGCTGAGCACGGCGGGGTCGACCTCGCCGGGCTCGGGGGGACGGTCCCAGGACGCGTCGACCGGGTGCGGCCGGACTGGCCGTACCGGTTCCTGCAGGGGGCGGTGCGTCATGGTCTGCCTCCCGTCCCGACCCGCGTCATGATCTCGCAGAGGGCCCGGTCGTCGAAGATGCGTGAGGTCGGTATCCGCACGCTGGTCCGGCGTCGGCCGGTGATCGCGTGGCCGGCCAGGTTGACCCAGTAGCAGCAGTGCCGCAGATCGAGCCGGTCGTGGCCGGCGCGCAGCCACTGCTCCTGCGACCGCGGAACGATCATCACGACCAGGATCTTGTGCACCGAGACCGGGGTACGGGCGAGCTTCGCCAGGTGATCGTTGTCGAGCGTGAAGGAGAAGAAGCGGCCGGGCGGGTTCGGCGCGAGCTGGTACGTGGCCTTGAGCTGCACCTTTATGGTGACCTCGTCGTCGACCGTATGGCCGGGCGCGCTGTGGCTGACGTGCCAGTCGATGCCGTTGTCCGGAAACGGCTGCGACAGGGAACACCCGGCACCCGCCGCCACGGCGTGCAGATAGCCCACCTGCAGTGTCTCCATGCAGGCGGTAGTGGCGAGTGAACCGCGATGAGGGCCCGTTCGTTCGGGCAGCAGCCCGCCCCGCTCGGGCTGCGCTATCGCCATGACGAACAGCCTTCCACGCCAGGTGAATCCCCGTGTCGGGTCGCTGAACTGCATGGACCCGCACTCCTGTTGTGTCCTTCCGGCGTACGGCGCAAACGGCCCGGGTATCACCAAACGGGCAGAAGACGGTGCGTCAGCTGCCAAGGGTGAACGAGGGGTTGTGTAGTTATGGCGTGCTGGTATGAAGGCCCGCTGGCGGCATTCGACACGGAGACGACAGGCGTGGACGTCGAGACCGACCGGATCGTTTCGGCGGCCGTCGTCGTTCAGGACGCCCCGGGCACCCGGCCGCGGGTGACCCGGTGGCTGGTGAACCCGGGCGTGCCGGTGCCGGAGGCGGCGACGGCGGTGCACGGACTGACAGAGGAGCATCTGCAGCGCAACGGCCGCTGGCCGGCGCCGGTGATGTATGAGATAGCCGAGGAACTGGCCGGACAGGCCGCGGCGGCCCGGCCGCTCGTGGTGATGAACGCGCCGTTCGATCTGACGCTGCTGGACCGCGAGTTGCGCCGCCATCGGGCCTCGTCGCTGGACCAGTGGTTCGAGGCGACACCCCTGTTGGTGCTCGATCCGCGCGTCCTGGACAAGCATCTGGACCGCTATCGCAAGGGTCGCCGCACCTTGACCGATCTCTGCGCGCACTACGGCGTCACGCTGGACGGCGCACACGACGCGGCGGCCGACGCACTGGCCTCGCTGGAGGTCGTCCGGGCGGTGGGACGCCGTTTCGCGACCCGCCTCGAGCGCCTGTCCCCCGCCGAGTTGCACACACTGCAGGCGGTGTGGCACGCGGCGCAGGCGCGCGGGTTGCAGGCGTGGTTCGCGCGCAGCGGCAGTGAGGAGTCGGTGGACCCGGCGTGGCCACTGCGGCCGGACCTGCCGGCGGCGGCCGCCTAGGTGCGCGGCGCACAAAAAAGCCGGTCCGCTGCTGCGGACCGGCCTTTCCCGGTGGGCGATACTGGGTTCGAACCAGTGACCTCTTCGGTGTGAACGAAGCGCTCTCCCACTGAGCTAATCGCCCGGGAACGCACTGAACAATACAGGTCCCCGCGCGTTTCCTTCAAACCGCTTGATGACCACCGTCATGACGACCGTCATGACCACTTTCATGACCAGGTTCATGACCGCCTTGGCCACGGCCTTGGCCATCGCCTTGCGGGCCGACTTGGTGACCACCGGCCAAGTACGCCACCAGCCCTCGCCGACCGGCCCGCATCATCAGCCAGTGGTTGGCGCGGAAGACGGGCCGCCCGAGTACGGCGAAACGCCGTAGCAGCGGCTTGTTCACATCGACGACCTGGTCGTAGCGGGCGATGGTCCCACTGCCTTCCGGCGTGACGGTCCAGCGCGCCCAGCCGTCGATGTCACCGGACATGGCGATCTCCAGCACCCCCGCCTCCGGGTCGCGCCGCACCTCGCGCGCGGTGAAGGTCATGTCGTACGGCAGGACGGAGCGGATCGTGATCACGCCGGTGCTGTCGTCGATCCGGTTCACTTCGCGCACCTGGGGCCACCAGCGGGGGTAGTCCTCGGCCTGTTCCAGCAGGCCGTAGACGGCGGCGGGCGGTGCGGGCAGGGCCCACAGGCTGCGGAAGCGGTAGTGGCTCCAGTCCATGGGCTGAGTCTGCCCCCGTCCAGGGGGTTTCCGCCGCATCTGAGGACGTTCTGAGGACGCGCGCTCATTGCCCTACGACGTGACGTGGGCCACACTCCCAGGCATGCGAGCGCCGCCGCCCGTGCGGCGGCGCTCCTTCTGCCCAACCGGCCCGCTAGGACGGCATCTTGTCGCCCAGCAGCGCCAGGTTCTCGATGGCCGCGAGGCCGTACAACGCGGTGTCGTTGGTCGACACCCACGCCGCTTCACTGCCCGGGACCAGCGCGTCCGGGCCGCTCACCTTCTCCGTCTTCCAGGGCGCCGACTCCTTGTAGCCGTCGGAGTTGTAGAACTTCTCCCACGCGCGCGCGGCGAGCTTCGCGTCCCCGGTCCGGACGGCGGCGTAGGCGTCGAGGCGCGAGTGGCCCTGGAAGAGGATCAGGCTGCCGAAGTTGGAGCCGTAGCGGGCCGCCTGTTCGGCCTTGGTGGCGTTGAAGTAACGGCAGTAGTCGAAGTACGCCTCGTTGAACTTCGGCATGTCCACGAGGTCGATGAGTTCGGCGCACAGCTCGTTGAGACCGAACACGGCGGAGAGGTGCGAGACGCCGACCACCGGCTTGTCGGCGATGGCGAACTTGCCCGTGTCGAGGTCATACAGCCCGGTCCCCTGCACGAAGCCGTTGGGCTGGGCGGCGATCGTCTCCATCGTCGACAGCACGCGCGCCTTGGCCTTCTCCCACTTGGGGCCCTTGCGCTCCCACTCGGTCAGCCAGGCCGACACCAGCCCGCTCCAGTCCGTGCCGAAGCCGATCGACAGCGCGTGCCGGTCGGGCGTGTACGGCTCGGTGCGGATCTTGCGGATCGGGTCGAGGACGAGGAAGGTCTCGTCGGAGTCGACGTTGGCGTGCATGAGGTCGCCGACACGTTCGTCGGCGGTGAGGAAGTAGTAGTAGCGGCGATACGTCGTGTTGGCGATGCGCTGCTGCTTGGCACTGTCGGCGTAGTGCTGGACGCCGTGCCGGGTGCCGAGGCCGGCCCATTTGCCGAGGTGGTAGACGTCGACCTCACCGGTGTGCCGGGTCATCGCCTCGGCGAAGCGGAAGATGTCCGCGCGGCCGGAGCGGAGATACGCGAACCACAGCCAGAGGTCCGGCGAGAGCTCGGAATTGTCCCAGGCGTAGCCGCCGATGTCGTACCGCCACTGGTGCCTGACGGTGTCGTAGGTGTGCATGATGTCGCCGTAGTCCCAGAAGCCGTACCAACGGCGTTGCTCCACCTGGTCCTTGTAGTAGGTGAAGAGGAAGTCCAGGTGGTCCTCGATCTTCGCCTTCGCGGGGGTGGAGCGGTCGGGCTCGGAGTACAGGCCCGGCCCGAAGACCTTCGCCTTGATGAGCTGGTTGGGCGGGGCGGCGAGCTGCGGCAGCACGCGTACCGCCTCGACCTGCTGGGCCAGCGCCTGCGCCGAGGGCGTCGACTCGTTGGCCCAGAAGAGGAGTTCGGAGGTGCGGGCGATGCCGTACGGGGTGCCGAACTCGGGCTCGTAGTCCTCGTAGGTGATGTTGAGGCCTTCAAGCTGCTCGGGGTAGGTGTCCTGGCCCATGCCGTCGTGGTAGAAGCGCAGGTCCATGGGCTGTGCCTCGGGCGACCAGAGCCACATGGTGACCTCGGCCGCGTCGGTCTGGGCGTCGCGGATGTCGAGCTGGGCGGGGAACTTCTCCCAGAAGTCGCGCAGCCCGAAGGAGAGTCCGCCGCTGACGCCACCGACGTAGGCGAAGCCGGAGGCACGCTTGCCGCCGCCGGCGCCGATCCAGCCGTGGCCCTTCTTCGTGCGCTTGCGCAGCGTGAAGCCGTCGGCGGAGAGCTGGGAGAGGGTGTAGTCGCCCCACTCCGGGATGTACTGGAGCCGGGTGGTGACCCGCTGGTCCCAGGTGGCCGGGTCGGGCAGCTTCTCCCCCGCGAACTGTGCCGCCTGTACGGCGGCCCCCGGGTCGCGGCGCAGTCCGGTGATGCCCTTGACGGCCTCGCGGAGCATGCCGGTGCCCTCGCCACCGATGCGGATGTGGCGGTCGTAGGACTGGTCGCGCATCGGCACGGTGAAGCGCACGCCGATGCCGCGGATGAAGTCGCCGCTCGCCTTGCCGGGCTCCTGGGTGCCGTCGAAGGTAATGGTGTGCACCATGCGGAAGGAGTCGGCGCCCGCGTAGAAATAGAGGCGGATCGAGAACGGCAGCCAGCTCCGCTTGTCCTTGCGGTGCGTGCCGTCGATCTTGACGACCGCGCGGACCGGGCCCGACTGCTCGACTGTGACCGCGGAGATGGCCCCCTCGAAGCGCTCGGTCCTGACCGTGCCCTGGTCCTCGTCCTCGATCTCGGGCTGGCGGATCAGGACCAGCCGGCCGTTCCGGGCGATCTCGGTCGACCCGCGGGTGACCGACTTGATGAGCGTCGCGCCCGACTTGCCGATCTTCGCGGTGATGACCCCGGTGGAGACGGTGATCGTGCCGCCGCTCTTGTCGACGGTGACCTGCTTGTCGGGTACGGCGGCCTGACCGGCGGTCAGGGACAGCTTCCCGTTGCCCGAACCGACCGCGTGGGCCGTCCACTTCAGGGAGCCGTCGGGCCAGTAGGCGATCGGCCAGGACTGGACCGGCACGGCCTTGCCGTCCGCGTCCGTGACCGCGAACTTCTGGTCCTCCCGGTAGACGCCCTTCGGCCAGGGGACACCGACGGTGGAGCCGGGCGCGGCACCGAGACCGCCGTCCTCCAGCCAGTCCAAGGTCACGGGAGCGTCGTCGGCCTCGGCGGCTCTCGGCGCGGCCTGCGCGTCCTTGGCCCCTAGCGCCCAGCTGAACTGCGCGGCGGCACCGGCGACGGCGGCGGCTTTGAGGATGGACCTGCGGGGGATGGGGGACATGGCCATTCCTTTCCATGGACAGGCTGGTCAGGGGAAGTCAGGGGCATGACAGAGAGAGGTACGGCGCCGGGGGCGCCGACCCTGTGAGAAGGGCACCGCTCGTCAGCGGCGCCGGTGGCGCTCCTCCACGGCGACGGCCGCCGCCGCGACGGCTCCGAGCACGGGAACCGCCAGCGGGGCGACGAACCCCGCGGACAGGGCCACGACGGCCAGACCGGCGATGAGCAGGAAGGACCCGGCGGGATCGCGCAGGGTCCGCCGTACGGCGCCGGCGAGCAGCGCCCGCCAGGAGGCTCCCGGCGTCCAGACCGCCGTCGCGCGCAGCCCGGCCACCACCAGGCCGATCAGCGCGAAGAGTCCGACGGCCCCGACGAACGGCCCACCAGGGATCCCGGCCCGGGCGGCCTGGACGTCCACCCAGACCGCGGCCGCGGCGGCCCACCCGGCGAGCCCGACGAGCCACCCGGGGCGAACGGCCGTACGGAAGTCCGCGACGAACTCCCGCCAGCCGCCCGCCGCATGGCTCGTCCGCCGCCGCAGGTGCCGGGCACCGGCAGCAAAGGCCGCGGGGTAGGTGACGAGCCCGAGACAGCCCACGGCGATCCACACGCCGGTGAGCAGGGCCTCGGCGAAGAGAGCGAACCGCTCGCCGCCGAACACCGACGCCCTGCGGGCCTTCACACGCGCTTGCGCCATGCTGACCGCCTCACTTCAGTCCGGACGTCGCCATGCCGTCGATGAGGTAGCGCTGGAAGGCCATGAAGAAGGCGATGACCGGGATCAGCGCCACCAG
Organism: Streptomyces sp. R28; assembly: GCF_041052385.1. Classification (GTDB taxonomy): domain Bacteria; phylum Actinomycetota; class Actinomycetes; order Streptomycetales; family Streptomycetaceae; genus Streptomyces. The sequence continues at coordinate 1,978,705 of NZ_CP163439.1, forward strand.
CGACATCGCGATCATGCTGCCGTAGTTGGAGATGCCCTCCTGGTCGCGGAACATCATCAGGCCGAGCGAGACGGTGTACTTGGAGGGGGTGTTGAGGTAGATCAACGGACCCATGAAGTCGTTCCAGGCGTTGATGAAGGTGAAGATCGCGCTGGTGATGAGGGCGGGGCGGCACAGCGGCAGCACAATGGACCAGTAGGTCCGCAGGTGCCCGCAGCCGTCGAGCTTCGCCGCCTCGTCCAGCTCGCGCGGCAGCCCGCGCATGAACTGCACCATCAGGAAGACGAAGAACGCCTCCGTGGCCAGGAACTTGCCCGCCACCAGCGGCACCAGCGTGTCGACGAGTTCCAGCTTGCGGAACATCACGTACTGCGGGATGAGCAGGACGTGATACGGCAGCAGCAGCGTACCGATCATCAGCGTGAACAGCAGGTTCCGCCCGGCGAACCGGATCTTGGCGAAGGCGTACGCGGTCAGCGAGCTGGACAGCACGACACCGACCACGGCGAGGCCCGCGTACATCAGCGAGTTCATGAAGAAGCTGCTGATGGAGATGCCGGAGATGCCGTCCGCGAGCCCCGAGAAGTTCGCCCAGACCGGCTTGGTGGGCAGCAGGTCGATGCTGGCGATGATGTCCTTGCTCGGTTTGAACGAGGCACCGAGGACCCAGATCACCGGGTACAGGATGACCGCGAGGATGACGAGCGCGCCGAGGTGCCAGGCGATCGATCCGAAGCGCCGCCGCTCACTCGCGGTGTGCACAACAGGGCTGGTGACACTGGTCACTTGGCGGCCTCCTCGTAGTGCACCCACTTCTTCTGCGACCAGAACAGGACCGCCGTGACCAGCGCCACCGCGACCACCAGCGTCCAGGCCATCGCTGCGGCGAAGCCCATCTGGGCCTCCTTGAAGCCCTTCTGGTAGAGGTAACAGGTGTAGACGAGGGTGGCGTCGGCGGGCCCGCACCGGGTGTCGGAGACGACGTAGGCGGAGCCGAACACCTGGAAGGCGTGGATGGACTCCAGCAGGACGTTGAAGAACAGCACCGGGGAGATCATCGGCAGCGTGATGTTCCAGAACCTGCGGAAGGGCCCGGCCCCGTCCATCTCCGCGGCCTCGTACAGCTCCTGCGGCACCTGCTTGAGACCGGCCAGGAAGATGACCATCGGCGCGCCGAACTGCCAGATGCTCAGCGCGACCAGGGCGTAGATGACGTAGTCCGGGTTGCCGATCCAGCCGCCCACGTCGACGCCGAAGACCTTCTGGGTACGGTCCACGATCGCGTCGTCCGAGAACAGCGCCCGCCACACGAAGCCGACGGAGACGCTGGCACCGATGAGCGAGGGCATGTAGAACGCGGCCCGGTACAGGCCCTGTCCGCTCCGCTTCTGCGCGAGCAGCAGCGCGACGCCGAGCGCGAGCAGCAGCTTCAGCGGCGTGGCCACGACGACGTACTTGAGCGTGACCTCCACCGACTTCTGCCAGCGCGGGTCCTGGAACATCGTCGTGAAGTTGTCGAACCCCACCCACTCGGGCGGCGTGAACAGGTTGTAGCGGGTGAACGCGTAGTACAGCGACGCGATCATCGGCCCCGCCGTGAGCAGCAGGAATCCCGCGATCCACGGCGACATGAAGAGATAGCCGACGAGGTTCTCGCGGCGCCGCCCGCGCCGCCCGGCGGCGGGAGCGGCGGACCGCTTCCCGGCCGGGCGCACGGGCGCTTCCTTGACGAGCGTCATGGTGGTACGTCCCCTCAGCCCGCGAACGCGGCCTTGGCCTCGCTGAACAGCGCCTTGGCGGCGTCGGCCGGCTTGGACTTGCCCTGGGCGACCTCACCACCGAGGCGCAGGAACGCCGCCTCGATGACATCGGCGCCGGACGGGTGCGGGGTGATCTTCCCGAGCACGCCCGCCTTGGCGACCTCGTCCTCGTAGGCCGCGACACCCTTGTTCTGGGCGTCGGCCGGCTTGAAGGCGTCGTACTGCTCGGTGGTGGCGAGGATGCCGCGGTCGTAGCCCATGATCTTGCCGACCTCGGGGTCGTGAACCATGAAGCTGATGAACTGGGCGACTTCCTTGGGGTGCTTGGTCCCGGAGAAGCCGCTGAGCATCAGCGAACCGAGGTACTGGCCGGTGTCCTTGCCGTCCGTGGTGGGGATCGGCGCGAGCCCGTAGTCGGACTCGCCCTCGCCCTCGTAGCGGATGGAGAAGTTGTCCCAGGTGAACTCGGACGCGGCGAGCCCCGCCGACAGACCCGACTTCGGCTTGACCTGCTCGATCTTCTTCGGGTCGGCGACGAGCCCGGACTTCACGCGCTTGTAGCCGTCCTCCCACCACTGCGTCACATCGTCCTCGGTGAAGCCGAGATCGGAGTCGGTGAAGAACGCCTTGCCGTTCTGGCGCAGATACAGGTCGTAGAGGTACATGATGCCGAAGTAGCCGGTGTCACCTGCGATCTTCAGCTTGTCCTGGATCGTCTGGAGCGCGTCGAAGTACTCGTCCCAGGTCCAGCCCATCTTCGCCTCGACGCCCGCCTTCTTGAACGCCTTGAGGTCGATGACGAGCGCCATCGTGTTGGCGCCGACGGGGATGCCGATCTGCTTGCCGTCGACCTGACCGTTCGCCAGAACGCCGTTGCGGAAGTTGTCCAGGCTCAGATTCCCGGCGTCCGCCTGCGACTTGAGATCCAGCAGAACTCCGCGCTTGTCGTACTTGCGCAGGAAACCGACGGCATTCTGGAAAACGTCCGGCGGATTTCCACCGGAGGCCTGGGTCTGGAACTTCTCCCAGAACGCCTCGTAGTCGGTGAATTCAGGCTTGATCTTGATCTTCGGGTACTTCTTCTCGAAGAGCGCGATCGTCTTCTTGATGGCGATGGTGCGCGGCTCGCCACCCCACCACGCGTAACGGAGTGTCACCGTCCCGTCGCCGGAACCGCTGTCCCCGCCGCATCCGGTCGTCGCGGCCAGCCCGAGCGTGGCCGCCGTGGCGCCGGCCGTCTTCAGGATCGTGCGCCTGTCGACATTCCTGTTGGTTCCCACAGTCGGGCCCTCCCCGCAGCGTCGTTCCCGCCTGCATGAATCGTTTCAAGTAAGCGCTTGCTGGCACAAGTTACGGAGGGCCTCGGGGTGCGTCAATGATTCGGACAGGAATTTCTTGTGGGCTCGCCCGGGGAGTTGACGGCACGCGAGGGCGGGCGGGTCAGGCCGGCGGAGCGATGCCGCAGGTGAGAGGCGCGCGGTCGGTGTATCGAACGGGAAACCGACTGTCGTACGCATGTGCCGGTCGGCCGAAAGTCGTCTGTCGCCGATGAGTTGACGAGGCGTCGTCTTCACTCACCCCAGGGCGAGGACGCGACCTTGCGAGGCGTCACCCACGCGGCACCGCGGGACGAGGTGCGCCACCCTCCACCGCACTGCGGGCACGCTTCCGCCCGCGCACAGGAACACCTGCCCGCACCGCCCCCCTGGGGGCTCGCTCGCGCGGACCGGCGCACACAGAAACGACGGCGGCCCGCCTGCACAATCGCAGGCGGGCCGCCGGATCCGGGTGGGCGATACTGGGTTCGAACCAGTGACCTCTTCGGTGTGAACGAAGCGCTCTCCCACTGAGCTAATCGCCCGGACGCAGGAAGAACATTACCCCATGTCAGGGGGTGCGCGTGACCAGCGCGGACCCGCACCGGCCGACGCCCGCACCCCCGTCGCGGATCACTGGTCCTTGATCTTCCAGGGCATGACGATGCCGAACTTCCACACGTAGATACCGACAAGCACGGCAATGATCACGAGGCCGATCGACGTCAGGATGATGTTGCGGCGGCGCACCTTCGGGTCGAGCGCCTTCTGCGCCGCCTCGGTGACCTTGCGCTTGGTCCAGCGCAGCACCAGCTGAGCCCAGACGAACTCGGTCGCCCAGACCGCCATGCCACCGAAGATCACGACCCAGCCCGGACCGGGCAGCGGCAGCATGATGATGCCGGCGACCACGATCGCCAGGCCGGTGACGAAAACACCCACCTGCCAGCTCAGGTGCAGCGCACGGCGCGCCTTGATGAACTCCGGCGCTCTGGAGCCGAGGCCCCGCTCGCTGTCGCCTTTCACACCATCCACTTCGGTCTCGTCAGCCGCCATGGCAACCCCGCCAGGCTCGTTACTCCCCGTATTCATACGGCCAAACCCTACCGGACGGAAACCAGTCACCGGAATGGTCGTACCTCGCGAACGGGTTCTCGGCCGGAAGAGTTACGTAAACACACGCAAAACACTCAGAGGGGTTTACAACGGCACCGTAGGTGGCATGTCGATTTCGCCGACGTGCGAATCCCCGAGCGCACACTGAGCGAAAGGCCCTGGCGCTTATGAACACCACGGTCAGCTGCGAGCTGCACCTGCGCCTCGTTGTGTCGAGCGAGTCCTCCCTGCCTGTCCCCGCAGGCCTGCGGTACGACACGGCCGACCCCTACGCCGTGCACGCCACCTTCCACACCGGAGCCGAGGAAACCGTCGAGTGGGTGTTCGCCCGCGATCTTCTTGCGGAGGGCCTCCACCGGCCCACCGGAACCGGCGACGTCCGTGTCTGGCCGTCGCGCAGTCACGGCCAGGGCGTCGTTTGCATCGCCCTGAGCTCTCCGGAGGGCGAGGCGCTGCTCGAGGCCCCGGCGCGGGCCCTGGAGTCCTTCCTGAAGCGAACGGATGCCGCTGTGCCTCCCGGCACGGAGCATCGGCATTTCGATCTCGACCAGGAGCTCTCGCACATCCTGGCGGAGAGCTAGGGCGAGGCCCCACAAAGCCGCCCGGCGCCGTCGACTCGGGGAGACGGCTCGGGCCAAGACAACCGCATACGGCACACAGCAACGCCGTCTTCGCTCCGCGGGGGCGGCATTGCTGTGCCCTGGGGGGCGGGGCCGTGGCGTGAGGGTGGCGTCGGGCCTGCACCGGTCGGAGATCAGCCCGACCCGGCTCGGCTCGGCTCGGCTCGGCTCGGCTCGGCTCGGCTCGGCTCGGCGGGAACCGTTGGCGCCATTGTGGCGTTGTAATCGAAGCCGCGTGCGGGCGCGGCCGGTGTGAAGGCTCTGTGAGCCACTACCATCGGCCAGCATCGGCGGGCACCCCGCCCGACCCCAGGCCAGGGAGCGAAACGTGCTGATCACCCATGACACCCGGTGTGCTCTCGATGCCGTGGTGGATCTGGTGAACACCGCACCGGATGACGAGGGGGCTCCGGACAGGCTGCCGGACGTCGCGGCTCTCGGGGATTTCGTACGAAAGCACGAAATCAGCGATGTCAGGGTCATCTCGGAGTTCGATCTGTCGGCGGTACGCAAGGTGCGGGGCCGGTTCGCCGCGGTCTTCGCGGAGCCGGACGCCCGGCGCACGGCCGGGCTGATCAACGAGCTCGTCGCCGCCGCGGGCACCACCCCCCGGCTCACGGACCACGACGGCTATGACTGGCATGTGCACTACTTCGCCCCTGGTGCCTCCGTTGCCGACCACCTGGCGGCCGACTGCGGCATGGCGCTCGCGTTCTTCGTGGTGGCCGGGGAGCAGGAGCGACTGCGGCGCTGTGAGGCGCCGGACTGCCGGCATGCCTTCGTGGATCTTTCCCGCAACCGTTCGCGGCGGTACTGCGACAGCCGTACCTGCGGAAACCGTCTGCATGTGGCCGCCTACCGGGCGCGCCGCAAGGAGGCGGCCGGCTGAGCGGCGGCACTCGCCCGCAGAGACCGACACGACCCGTCTGTCGACGCGGGCCCCGGCGGGTGGCGCCGGGGACCGCGGGTACGGCTCAGAGCAGCAGCAGATCGTGCAGCGCAGCCATGAGCAGCAGACACCCGATCACCGCAAGGAAGATCATCAGCGGTGGCTGGGAAAGGGCGAAGAGGCACCCACGAGGCTCGTCCTGAGGTGGCGCGGCCTCGCTCTGTGTCGTGTCCAGCATCTCGCGGCGATGATGGCGCAGTTGCCCCGTGCCGCGCGATCAACACGCCCGGAATGAGCGGGAGTTCGCCGAATTCCGTGATGTCCGGTTCGAGTCGTGATCGCTTACGGCCGGGCGGCGACCCACTGTGTCGTTTCAGTCCGGCATGCGGGCGTCATATGCCGTGCTTCTTGAGGATGGCCTCGATGTCCCCGAAGTCGTCGCCGGCCTCGGCTCGGGGTGCGGTCGCGGGCCGGGTCGCCTGACGGGAGCCCTGCCCCAGCGAGGGCGCCGAGGCCGTGGGAGCCACCGCCTCGCTCCGGCCCGCGGCACGGGCCTCCTTGCGCTCCTTGCGGGTGCCGCCCCGGCGACGCTCCACCGCGCGCGTGCTCGCGAACAGCATCCAGGACAGGCCGAGGACTGCGAATCCCGCCCACGCCGTAGGGCTGAAAGCAGTGTCCGCCAGCCATTCGACGATCCCGGTCATCACCAGGCCGAGGGGCACCAGGGAGTACGCGGCCATACGCGCGGCCGCGAGGAAACGCTTGCGGTACGCCGTGACCGCCGCGATGCCCAGGCCGGCCACGGCGACGGCGGAACAGACGGTCTCGGCAATCATCCGGTCCTCCAGGCAGGCTGGGTCGGGTCAGGGCACTTCGTCCCTTCCATCCTGCACCGTGGCAACCCCGCGCGGCCATGCCTGGGCCGGACATCAGGGACATCTCCGGGTCACCTCCTCCGCAGGTGCCGGTCACCGTCGTACGGTCAGGGCCGACGGCCACCGAAGCACCAGGTCGGATTGGGTCGTCCGCGCCGAGGCTGGGAGACTGGGCCCATGAGCGACTCCTCCCCCGACCGCCCCGCCGCCCCCGTTCTCGACGTCTGGTGCGAGCTGCAGTGCCCCGACTGCCGCAGCGCCCTGGACGATCTCCGTGCCCTGCGCGCCCGCTACGGCGACCGGCTGGAGCTGCGGCTGCGGCACTTCCCGCTGGAGAAGCACAAGCACGCCTTCGCCGCCGCGCAGGCCGTCGAGGAGGCGCTGGAGCAGGGGCAGGGCTGGGAGTACGTCGAGGCCGTGCTGGGCCGGGTCGAGGAGCTGGACCGTAAGGGAGAGCCCTTCCTGGTGGAGGTGGCCCGGGAACTCGGCCTGGACGCCGAGGAGTTCGACACCGCGCTGATCGACGGCCGGCACATCCTGATCGTCGACGCCGACCAGGCCGAGGGCAAGGCGATCGGCGTGACCGGTACCCCGACGTATGTGATCGGCGGCGAGCGACTCGACGGCGGCAAGAGCCAGGAGGGCCTGCGCGAGCGCATCGAGAAGATCGCGGACCGGCTGCTGGCCGAACCGAGCGCCTGACCGCCACCGGTCCGGCCGGGCCGGGCCGGCCGCGGCAAGACCCTGTCCCGGCGTAGGTCGGCTGCTACAGCAGCGTCTTGTACACGGCGTACTGCTTCGTCTCGTAGCCGAGTGACTCGTAGAGCCGCTCGGCCGGGGTGTTGCCCGCGAAGACGTTCAGGCCGATGGCCCGGTACCCCGCGGCGATCGCCTGGGCCTCGGCCAGCAGCATCAGCGTGCGCCCGTGTCCCTTGCCCCGGTGGGCGGCGTCGGTCTCGACGTCGTAGACGTAGGCGCAGCCTTCACGCGACGCCACCCAGAGGGTGCCCACCGGAGTTCCCTCGTGTTCGAGGACGCTGATGAGCGCGTCCGGGGTGCGCAGGCCGTCCGGCAGCAGTGCGGCGTGGTCCTGCTCCGACTTGGCCCGGGCCTCGGCCTCCGGAACCCCGCGCTCGACCCAGCTGCGCGTGTAGCCCTCATGGCTCTCGGCCAGCCAGGATCCGTACTCGGCCTCCGTCAGGGGACGAGCGCGGCTGCCCGGTGGCAGATCGGGCGGGGTGGCGCCGAGCGTCTTCTCCATGCTGCGGTTGCGTACGACGTAGCCGAGCGCCGTGGCGAGACGCATTCCCGACGCGGCGTCGCCGGGGACCGTCGCCTCGATGCGCGTGCATCCCCAGCCGCGCGCGACCTCCTCCGCGGCGAGCGCCGCGACGGTGCCCCGGCCGCGTCGCCGGTCCGGTTCCTCGATCCGCAGCTCCGATATCCGGGCCACCGCGTCACCGAAGACGGGATGCGTCCCGAGGTGAAGGGCGCCCACGGGGCGGCCGTTCACACACACCTGATAGCGGCGCGAACGCGTTCCGTCGTCATTGCGCTGAAGCGGCTCGGTCGGCCGCAGAGTCGTGGTCATCAAGGGGAGTTCTACCCGCCACGACGCCCGGGGTCAGCCGAATATCCGCGTCCGATGGACGCGCGCCCGTCGTACGCGTCCACTGTGTCCGCGTCCGTCACGGATCCAGGTCGTCCCCGGAGCGCTCGTCGAAGATCCGCATGGCCTTGGCGGCCACCGGTCCCGCCGACCCGGGCAGTTCGCGCTCGTCGACCCGGTGCACGCCCTGCACGTCGCGCAGCGTGGAGGTGAGGAAGACCTCCTCGGCCCGCTCCAGCACCTCCAGCGGCAGGTCGGTCTCCTTGGCACCGGTCCACTCGATCGCCAACGCGCGCGTGATGCCCGCGAGGCAGCCCGAGGCGAGCGGCGGGGTGTGGATCTCGCCGTCCAGGACGACGAAGACGTTCGAGCCCGTGCCCTCGCAGAGTTGCCCGACCGTGTTGCCGAACAGGGCCTCGGAGGCGCCGTGTTGGCGGGCGCGGGCGAGGGCGACGACGTTCTCGGCGTACGAGGTCGTCTTCAGACCGGCGAGCGCGCCGCGTTCGTTGCGGGTCCATGGCACGGTGATGACGGCCGTGGCGTCGGGGCGGCGGGTGGTCTCGCCGAGAGCGACGACGAGGGTCGGGCCGTGCTCGCCGCGGTCGGAGCCGAGGGGCCCGTGGCCGCCGGTGTAGGTGATGCGCAGCCGGCCGAGCGGCATCGGGTTGGCCTCGAGGACAGCGGCGCAGGCGCGGCGGACCTCGTCGTGGTCGGGCTCGGGCAGGCCGAGACCACGCGCCGAGCGCGTCAGCCGGTCGAGGTGCCGGGTCAGTGCGAACGGACGGCCCTCCACCGCCTTCACCGTCTCGAAGATGCCGTCGCCCACGGTCAGCCCGTGGTCGAAGACGGAGACACGGGCGGACTCGATGTCCTGCAGCCCGCCGTCAAGCCAGATCCTCACGATTGCAGTCCCTCTCCACTCACCTCGTACACTCCCGACGCTACCGCGAGCAGCCGGGACGCCTTCAGCTCGGTCTCCCGCCACTCCCCCTCCGGGTCCGACCCCCAGGTGATCCCGGCACCGGTGCCGAAGCGCAGCGCCCCCGCGGCCCGGTCGATCCAGAAGGTACGTATCCCGACGGCCAGCTCACCGATGCCCCGGTCGGCGTCGACCCAGCCGATGCCGCCGCAGTACGGCCCGCGCGGCGCCGTCTCCAACGCGTCGATGATCCGCAGCGCACTCGACTTGGGCGCACCGGTGACCGAGCCGGGCGGGAACGCGGCGTCGAGCAGCTCGGGCCACCCGGCACCGGCACGCAGCTCACCGCGCACGGTCGACACCAGATGGACAAGCCCCGGATGTTTCTCCACGGCGCACAGGTCGGGGACGGTCACGGTGCCGGTGGCACACACGCGGCCGATGTCGTTGCGCACGAGGTCGACGATCATCACGTTCTCGGCGTAGTCCTTCTCCAGAAGGTCCGCCTCGGTGCGCCCGGTGCCCTTGATCGGCCCGGACTCCACGACCCGCCCCTCCCTGCGCAGGAACAGCTCGGGGGAGGCGGTGGCGATCTCCACACCGTGCTCCGGCAGCCGGATCGTTCCTGCGTACGGCGCCGGGTTGCCGCGGGCGAGCAGCGCGGTGAGGGCGTCCACGTCGGCGTCAGGGCCGATCGGCGCGCTCAGGACACGGCAGAGGTTCGCCTGATAGACCTCGCCGGCCGCGATGTGCTCGCGTACACGCCGTACGCCCGCCGTGTACGCGGCGCGATCGAGGGAAGACGTCCAGTCACCGGTCGCCGGGCCCCGCCACTCCCCCGGCCGCGGGGCGGGCACGGGTTCCTCTCGTACGTCCCGGAAGCGGGCGCAGGTCAGACTGCCCTCGAAGTCGGCGCAGACGGCCCAGAAACCACGGGAGTCCAGGGCCGCCGGGTCGCTGGTGACGTCGACGAGACCGGTGGCGACGCGGTCACCGAAGCGGGCGAGAGGAGGGAGGTCGAGCACGCTGTCGAGTCTATGGCCGGTGTCCTGCGGGTGACCTGGCCATGTCCCCTCCGGGGGCGTCGACGGATCCCTGAGCAGGTGCAGCGCAGCACGCTGCACAAACGTGTTTTTGTGCTGGCCGGGGAATCCGCTAGAGTTCAACACGTCGCCGGGACGCGGAAGCGAACCGAAACGACAGGCGGACGTAGCTCAGTTGGTAGAGCGCAACCTTGCCAAGGTTGAGGTCGCGAGTTCGAACCTCGTCGTCCGCTCGCAGGAACAAGGGGATCTTCCCGAACCCCTACACTCCTGGTGGAGTGGCCGAGAGGCGAGGCAACGGCCTGCAAAGCCGTCTACACGGGTTCAAATCCCGTCTCCACCTCCAAGGACGATTAGCTCAGCGGGAGAGCGCTTCCCTGACACGGAAGAGGTCACTGGTTCAATCCCAGTATCGTCCACTGGATCTTCGACAGATCATCGAAGGTCTGGCCCGCGCGATTAGCTCAGCGGGAGAGCGCTTCCCTGACACGGAAGAGGTCACTGGTTCAATCCCAGTATCGCGCACGCAGTAGCCCGTGATCTTCGGTTGGATGGTCGATCACGGTCCCGAGGACGATTAGCTCAGCGGGAGAGCGCTTCCCTGACACGGAAGAGGTCACTGGTTCAATCCCAGTATCGTCCACACTCCGAAGCCCCCGGTCGATGACCGGGGGCTTCTTTGCGCTCGGTGCGGCTCAGCTGGAGAACAGCATGTGGCCGAAGCTCTTGTGACGCTTGTGGCCGTAGTGACCGCCGTGATGCCCGCCGTGCGGTGCGCCCCAGGCGGGGGCCTGAGGTGCGGCCGGGTAGGCCTGCGGGGCGGCCGGAGGCGGCGGGGCGGGCTGCGACCACTGGGACTCCACGCGGGTCAGCGACTCCAGCTCGCCGTAGTCGAGAAATATCCCGCGGCAGCCGCTGCACTGCTCGATCTGAACTCCGTTGCGGTTGTACGTGTGCATCGGCGCATGGCACTTCGGACACTGCATGGTCGGGTCAACTCCTCGCCGGTCGGTCCTGCTTCGCGTATCGCCAGGACAGACTCTGTCCGGCTGCGGTCGGTTGCACCCTACTTTGCGTATCCCTGGGTCAACTCAGGGGGGAGCGAAGCCATTCGGTCGCAGGCGTCGACGAGGGACTGCTCGACCTCGTCCAGGAGACGGCCCTCGGCCAGGGCCTTGGTGATCGCCCGGGCGGCGGTCTGCACGGTGAGGGCGCGGGCCGGGACGTCCAGCGCGGGCCAGGGGTCGCCGTGGGCGGGGACGGCCGGACCGCCGGCGGCGCGGTACGTGGCGAGGAAGCGGTCCCATTCGTCGGGCGGCAGCAGCCCACAGGCGTACCAGGCGGCCGGCCGCCCGAGATCCCAGGCTGGCACGCCTACGCCGAGGTCGTCGATGTCGATGAGCAGCCAAGGGCCGTCCGGGGCCGGGTGACGGACGAGTTGGCCGAGGTGGAGGTCGCCGTGGCAGAGGGTGCTGATGTCGGGCTGGGGCGCCTCGGCGCGGGCCCAGGCCGGAAGGGTGTCCCAGGCGCGGAGAACAGCGGTGGTTCCGCTGGTCAGGTCCGTGCCTTGGGTCAGGTCCGTGCCCGCGGCCGCGTGGAGGCGGGATACGGCGAGGGCGGCTTTGGCGGGGCCGCGCATGGGGGGAAGTGGTGTGGGGGCGGGGGTTCGATGGAGCCGGGCGAGAAGGGTTGCCGCCGCTTCCCAGGGGGCCGCGTCGGGATCTTCCGGGTCGACAGGGTTGCCGTACGGCCAGAAGGTCACGAGTCTGCCGTGCAGGTCGACGGGCGTGGGGGCGAGCGGGGGCAGGAGGAGGCCGGGGAGGTGTGTGGCGGCGGTGAGGCGGGGGGTCAGGTCGCTGGGGGTGATGTCCGCGGCGTGGGCCTTGGCGACGGTGCCGGCGTGCCGGACGACGGTGGCGTCGGGGCGGTCGGCGAGGGTGACGGTCGCTCCGCAGGGACAGGCGGAGGTACGTGAGTGGGCCGCGGCTTCGGCTTGTGCGGTGAGGTGGGGCAGGAGGGGGCTGGGGGTCACTGGGGTCCCTTGCGGTGCGGATGGCCTGGGGCCGAGGGTAGTGGGGTGGCGAGCCCTGCTGAGGGCTGCCGCCGCCAGACCCCCGCTGCGACCCTGATCGGGCCCCGTCCCCAAAACACCGGACAGCCTGAGACGCCCGCAGTCGCCCCGGCCCTGCCGCCGGAGGCACAAGGCAAAGCAATGCCGGCGCAGCTCCCCAGCTGCGCCGGCATTTTTGCCGTCCGCCGCACCCCCGTCCCCACGGGGTTTCATGGGTGGATGTCCCCGCCCGGACCGCTCTTCCGGGCCTGGGGTCGCCGCTCAGCGCCCCAGCATCACTCCCACGGACGACGCCTGTGTGGCCACCGTCTCCCAGCCGTCGAAGACGACGAGGAGGAGGGCCGCCAGAGGAAGGGCCATGAGCGTCGCCACCAGGGGGTGGCGGCGGCCCTGACGGCGGGGGCGCAGCGTCGTGCGCTGCTGTATGCGGATCAGTGTCCGCGGTGCCGTCTGGGCCATGGTCCCTCTCCTGACCTGTGTCAGTTGTCGTTGGCAGCGGCGGGTGTCTGACCTCGGGGGACGAGTGCTGCACCCGCCGCTTGACCTCAAATCTAGGCGGCCGGGCCACCCAGGGCGTCATGCCCTCGTACCGATTGCCGGGCCTCCCGGAGGATGAGCCATGACCTGCGGAGTACTCCCCTGGGTGGAGACGAGGTCCTAGGTCTCGGGGTCTTCCCCGAGGGGACGCCCCGGTCTACGCCGATTTCTCCGAGCTGTCCTCACGCGGCACCGGCTGCTCGACCAGCGCCAGGACGCGGTTCGCCATGAACCGGGCCGTACGCACCACGGAGCCGTTCCGGGTGACTTCGCTCACTTCCACGACACCTCGACGCACCGCCGTCTCCACCCGGCGGCCCGCCCTGCTCGCCACCACCTCGTACGTGCGCGTCGTGTCCCCTGCGTCCACGACTATCTCCACGCGATCACCCTTCACGGGCTCAATCCCCCTTCTGCGATGGGTGGTTGGGGGACGAAACGGACCGAAGTGGCCCTGCTCACCGGCCCCCTGACCACCCTTCAAGTCTCCCACCCACCACTGACAATCCATCGCCCCGAGAGGGCGCGGCCTCTGCGCACGGCGGCCCACGGAAACGTAAGCTGTGGCTCGTCACACGGACCGGGCAGCGGGGATGAACATGGCGATGATGCGCCTGAGGCGCGAGGACCCGCGCGTCGTCGGCTCGTTCAGGCTTCACAGAAGGCTCGGCGCGGGCGGCATGGGCGTCGTCTACCTGGGCTCCGACAAGAAGGGGCAGCGGGTCGCGCTGAAGGTGATCCGGCCCGACCTGGCGGAGGATCAGGAGTTCCGCTCGCGGTTCGCGCGTGAGGTCTCGGCGGCCCGGCGGATTCGCGGAGGCTGTACGGCACGGCTCGTCGCCGCCGACCTCGAAGCGGAGCGACCGTGGTTCGCCACGCAGTACGTGCCCGGGCCTTCTCTGCACGACAAGGTCGCCGACGAGGGCCCGCTCGGCGCGGCGGAGGTCGCCGCCGTCGGGGCCGCTCTGTCCGAGGGGCTGGTCGCCGTCCACGAGGCAGGTGTCGTACACCGGGATCTCAAGCCCTCCAACATCCTCCTCTCCCCCAAGGGCCCGCGGATCATCGACTTCGGTATCGCCTGGGCGACAGGGGCCTCGACCCTCACGCACGTCGGTACGGCCGTCGGCTCCCCCGGCTTCCTCGCCCCGGAACAGGTGCGCGGCGCCGCCGTCACCCCGGCCACCGACGTCTTCTCCCTCGGCGCCACCCTCGCCTACGCGTCGATGGGGGACTCACCCTTCGGGCACGGCAGTTCCGAGGTGATGCTGTACCGCGTCGTACACGAGGAAGCACAGCTGTACGGCGTACCGGACGCACTGGCTCCGCTGGTACGGGCGTGTCTGGCGAAGGACCCGGAGGAGCGGCCCAGCACGCTCCAGCTGTCGCTGCGGCTCAAGGAGATCGCGGCCCGGGAGGCCCAGGGGCTCTCGGACGTACGCCCGCCGGCGCCGCGCAGCGCGGAGGCGGACCGGCCGACCGGGCGGCTCGCCGAGACCTATGCGGAGCCGCAGCGCGCCCAGCGACGTCCCCAGGGCTCTGCCCCGGCGCGCGGCACCGGCGCCTCGCGGGTGCCCGGACCCGCGCGCGACGGGGCTCCGTCGAGGAGCAGCGGCGCCGCGCACGGCGGTACCGCGTCGTCCAGGTCCGGGGCCCGTCCGGTGCCGGGGGCACGGAGCGCCCCGCGTTCGGGCAACGGCAGCCGGCCCTCGCCACGCGGCGGCTCCGGCCGTCCGGCGCCGCGGAACACGGGGACGGGGCGGCGGCCCGCCAACCCGCAACTGCTGCGGCAGCGGCTGTTCGTGTTCGTCGTGGTGACGCTGCTCGTGGCGCTCGGCATCGCGGCGGCTCAGGGCTGCCAGGGTCCGCAGCGCGGGCTCGGCGGCGACGGGGACGACGTCGTACGGCAGCCGCAGGAGCAGGTGGAACAGGGCTACGAGCCGCTGGACGGGGACTTGACGTCCGATCGCTACGAGTCGACCTTCGACATCTCCGAGTAGGAGACGTCCCCGAACGGGCACCACAGGGCGCGACAGGCACACGTCACAGGTCGGGCAGGATCCGTTCGAAGAACTCCCGGTCGCCGTCGAAGACCGGGTCCAGGGACAGGAACTCCTCCGGCGTGACCCAGCGGGCCTCGCCGACCTCGCGCGGGACGGGGACCACGTCGCCGGTGTCGGCCCGGGCCGTCCACCAGTGGAGGCGGAAGGAACCGTCGTCCGTCTCCGACTCCCAGACCTTCGCCAGGGGTACGACGGTCAGGCCGACCTCCTCGCGGACCTCCCGCACGACGGCCTCTGGCTGGGTCTCCCCCGGCTCGACCTTGCCGCTGAGGGGCTGCCAGTAGCCGGGGCGCTGCACGGCGGGGCCGCGGCGGATGGCGAGCACGCGGTCGGCTCGGAGCAGGACCGCGACGATCGCCTCGCGCTGCGCCATCGCCGTACGGCCTAGGCCTGAGGGCGGCCCGTGGCCACCGCGTAGAAGGCGACCGCCGCCGCCGCGCCGACGTTGAGGGAGTCGACGCCGTGGGACATCGGGATGCGGACCCATTCGTCGGCGGCCACCAGGGCCTGGGTGGACAGGCCGTCGCCCTCGGCGCCCAGCATCAGCGCGACCCGGTCCATCCGGTGCGGGGCGGCCTCGTCCAGGGACTTGGCCTTCTCGTCGGGGGTGAGGGCGAGGAGCGTGAAACCGGCCTCGCGGACCGACTCCAGGCCCTTGGGCCAGGTGTCCAGACGGGCGTAGGGCACGGAGAAGACGGCGCCCATGGAGACCTTGACGCTGCGGCGGTAGAGGGGGTCGGCGCAGTCCGGGGAGAGGAGCACCGCGTCCATGCCGAGGGCGGCCGCCGACCGGAATATGGCGCCGATGTTGGTGTGGTCGTTCACCGATTCCATGATCACGACCCGGCGGGCGGTCTGCAGGAGGTCGGCCGCCGTGGGCAGCGGCTTGCGCTGCATGGAGGCCAGCGCGCCGCGATGCACGTGGTAGCCGGTGACCTGCTCGGCGAGGTCCGGGCTGACCGCGTACACCGGGGCCGGGAGTTCGTCGATGACGTCGCGCATGACGTCGACCCACTTGGCCGAGAGCAGCATCGACCGCATCTCGTAGCCGGCTTCCTTCGCCCGTCTGATGACCTTCTCGCCCTCGGCGATGAACAGGCCCTCGGCCGGCTCGCGCTTGCGGCGCAGGTCGACGTCGGTCAGGCCCGTGTAGTCGCGCAGGCGCGGGTCGTCGGGATCCTCGACGGTGATGAGATCGGCCACAGGGTGATACTGCCTTGTCCTGGGTGCGGTGCCAACGGCTCGGAACGGATGGGTTACCCGCGGTTACGCGGAAGGGCTCGGTCCTACGTTCACGACCTCGCCGATGACGATGACCGCCGGGGGCTTCACCTCGTGGGCGAGCACCGCTTCGCCGGCCGTGGCGAGGGTCGCGTCGACCCTGCGCTGGGCGGCCGTCGTGCCCTCCTGGACCAGGGCGACGGGCGTGTCCGGGGACTTGCCGTGGGCGATGAGCGTCTCGGCGACCTTCCCGATCGTGCCGACGCCCATGAGGATCACCAGGGTGCCGGTCAGCTTGGCGAGGGAGGGCCAGTCGACCAGGGAGCGCTCGTCGTCCGGGGCGACGTGACCGCTGACCACCGTGAACTCGTGGGCGATGCCGCGGTGGGTGACCGGGATTCCGGCGGCGCCCGGAACCGAGATCGAGCTGGAGATGCCGGGCACGACCGTGCACGGGACGCCGGCCTCGGCCAGCGCCTGGACCTCCTCCATGCCGCGGCCGTAGACGAAGGGGTCGCCACCCTTGAGGCGTACGACCGACTTGCCCTGCTTGGCGTGCTCGATGAGCGCGTTGTTGATGGCCTCCTGGGCCATGAACCTGCCGTACGGCAGCTTCGCCGCGTCGATCACCTCGACGCTCGTCGGCAGCTCCGCGAGCAGATCGCGCGGGCCCAGGTGATCGGTGATGACCACGTCGGCCTCGGCGAGCAGGCGGCGGCCGCGCACGGTGATCAGGTCCGGGTCGCCGGGGCCGCCGCCGACCAGGGCGACTCCGGGCGTACGGGTGCGGTGGTGCGGGGCGACGAGAGTGCCGTCGCGCAGACCCGCGACGACCGCGTCGCGGATGGCGGCGGTGTGGCGGGGGTCGCGTCCCTTGGCGTCGGTGGTGAGGACGGCGACCGTGACGCCCTCGCTGGTTCCCGTGGCCGGGGTCCAGGCGGTGGCGGCGTCGGCGTCGTCGGAGCGGACGCACCAGACGCGGTGTCGCTCCGCCTCGGCGGAGGCTCGCGTGTTCGCCGCCTTGTCGCCGGTGGCGATCAGGGCGTACCAGGCGTCGGCGAGGTCGCCTTCCTCGTACGGGCGCTTCTGCCAGGTGACCTCGCCGGCGTCCGCCATGGCCTCGACCGAGGGGGTGGCCTCGGGAGACACGAGGAGGATGTCCGCGCCTGCTGCGATCAGTGCCGGGAGGCGGCGCTGGACGACCTGGCCGCCGCCGAGGACGACCACTTTGCGGCCGGTGAGACGGAGGCCTACGGGGTAGGCGGGGTTTTCGGCCATGAGGGTGCGGCTCCTCTGGTACGCGGTGCAGGGCCCTGACGTGCGGATTTTACGGGGCGGGTGGGGAGAGCGGAGCAGGTGTCCGGTGGCTGATCTTCATTGCCGGGTGCGGGTGCGTTGGTCGGTGCCCACCCGTTCCGCCCTGCGGAACGACTGCCCACAGACCAACGGACGACCCGTAATCGCGAGGCACTTCGACGTGGGACCCCGGCGCTGTCGTGCCGAAGCCCCCGCCCGCGCCACGGCAACCGCTACTTCTCGGTTACCCCCGCCGAATCGAACGTCGCCACCTCGTGCATCGCCCTGGCCGTGCTCTGCACCAGCGGCAGGGCGAGCAGGGCGCCCGTACCCTCGCCGAGGCGGAGGTCGAGGTCGACCAACGGGCGCAGGCCCAGCTTGTTGAGGGCGGCCACGTGGCCCGGCTCGGCGCTGCGGTGGCCCGCGATGCAGGCCGCGAGCACCTCGGGGGCGATCGCGCGGGCGACCAGGGCGGCGGCGCCGGCGCTGACGCCGTCCAGGATCACCGGCGTACGCAGGGAGGCGCCGCCCAGCAGGAGGCCGACCAGCGCGGCGTGCTCGAAGCCGCCGATCGCCGCCAGGACGCCGATGGGGTCGGCCGGGTCGGGCTGGTGCACCTCGATGGCGCGGCGGACGACCTCGGTCTTGCGGGCGAGGGTCTCGTCGTTGATGCCGGTGCCACGGCCCGTCACCTCGGCCGGGTCGGTGTCCGTGAAGACCGAGATCAGGGCCGCCGACGCGGTCGTGTTGGCAATGCCCATCTCGCCCGTCAGCAGGGCCTTGTTGCCGGCCGCCACCAGGTCACGGGCGGTCTCGATGCCGACCTCGATGGCCTGCTTGGCCTCCTCGCGGGTCATCGCGGGGCCGGTCGTCATGTCGGAGGTGCCCGCGCGGACCTTGCGGGGCAGCAGCCCGGGCGTGGCCGGGAGGTCGGCGGCCACGCCGACGTCCACCACACAGACCTCGGCGCCCACCTGGCCCGCGAAGGCGTTGCAGACCGCGCCGCCGCCGAGGAAGTTGGCGACCATCTGGGCCGTCACCTCCTGCGGCCAGGGGGTGACGCCCTGGGCATGCACGCCGTGGTCGCCGGCGAAGATCGCGACGGCCGCGGGCTCGGGGATCGGCGGCGGGCACTGGCGGGACAGACCGGACAGCTGTGCGGAGATGATCTCCAGCATGCCGAGCGCGCCGGCCGGCTTCGTCATCCGCTTCTGCCGCTCCCATGCCTCGCCGAGCGCCTTGGCGTCCAGCGGGCGGATCTGGGCGACGGTCTCGGCGAGCAGGTCGTGCGGCTCCTCGCCGGGCAGGGCGCGACGGCCGTACGTCTCCTCGTGCACGACCCAGGACAGCGGGCGGCGCTTGGACCAGCCGGCCTGCATCAGCTCGGGCTCGTCCGGGAACTCGTCGACGTATCCCACGCAGAGGTACGCGATGACCTCCAGGTGCTCGGGCAGCCCCAGCGCGCGGACCATCTCCCGCTCGTCGAAGAAGCTGACCCAGCCGACGCCGAGGCCCTCGGCGCGGGCGGCGAGCCAGAGATTCTCGACGGCGAGCGCGGCGGAGTACGGGGCCATCTGCGGCTGGGTGTGCCGGCCGAGGGTGTGGCGGCCGCCGCGGGTCGGGTCGGCGGTGACGACGATGTTCACCGGGGTGTCGAGGATGGCCTCGATCTTCAGTTCCTTGAACTGCTTCGCCCGGCCCTTGGGGAGGGACTTGGCGTACGCCTCGCGCTGCCGCATGGCCAGTTCGTGCATGGTCCGCCGGGTCTCGGCGGAGCGGATGACGACGAAGTCCCAGGGCTGCGAATGCCCCACGGAGGGAGCGGTGTGGGCGGCCTCCAGGACGCGGAGCAGCACCTCGTGCGGGATCGGGTCACTGCGGAAGCCGTTGCGGATGTCGCGGCGCTCGCGCATGACCTTGAGGACGGCCTCGCGTTCGGCGTCGTCGTAGGCGGGCGCTGCCGGGCCGGTGGACTGTCTCACTTCTTCCACGGCCGTGCTCTCTTCTGCGGGGGCTTCTTGGTCTTCCTGGTCGGCGGCCCTGGTGTCCAGGTCCTCCGCGTGCTGTACGAGTTCGGGGTCGCCCTCACGGGGTGTGGGGACCGTGGCGACGGGAGCCGGCGCCTCCTCTGCGGGGAGGACCGTCGGCTGCGGCGGGGTCGGCGCGAGGTGCGGGGTGGTCGGCACCGAGCCCTCGACCGCGACGAACTGGCCCAACGACTGGCCGGGCGTGGGCTCCAGCAGCGCGCCGGACTCCGCGGGCGGCTGCGCCGGGTCCTCGGAGCCATGCGCGGGCTGGGCTGCCAGAGGCTGGAGCTGCGGACCGGCGGGTTCGGCGACGAAGGGCTGGGGAGCCTCGACCGGCGCTGCGTCCGAGAGGGCCGGCTGCGGGTCGGTGGAGTCCGGGGCGGCGGTCGTGGCGAGGGGCTGGGTGGCCTCGGCCGGCTCGGCGCTGAAGTCGGGGGCGGTGGGGCTCACCGCCACGGGCTGCGCTTCGACGTCAGCGGCGGTGGCGTTCGCGACCACAGCCTGCGCTTCGGCGTCCACGTCCGTCGGAGCGGCGTCCTGCGGCGGCTGCTGGGCCTGCGCGGGCGCGGGATCCTGGACGGCTTCGGGAGCCTGCGGCTGCTGCGGGTCCGGGACCTCGGCGGGCAGGGCGACCGGGGCGGGGGGCTCGCTCTGCTGCTCCGCGGCGGCCTGCTCGATGTCCGCGGGTTGCGGGGGATGCGGAGTCGGTTCGGGGGTTACGACGGCAGAGGCGCCGTCGGTGGGTGCGGTGACGGCGTCGGCCGGCTGCGAGTCCGGTACGACGTGCTCGGCGTCCACGGGCTGGAGGGCCTGTGCGGCGTCCGGCGCGGGCGGGACGGGGGCGGCCTCCGGGGTCACCTGGGCGGCGGCCTCGGGGGCCTGCACTTCGGGGGCCTGCGCCTCAGGGGACTGTGCTTCCGGAGCCTCGGCGGCCTCGGCGGCCTCCGCTGCGGCGGGCTCGGAGATCTGCTCGGGGGGCTCGGGCGCGGCAACGTCGAGAACCTGGACGGCTTCCGGAACGGAGGCGTCGGGGACCTGGACTGCTTCGGGAGCGGAGGCGTTGGCGACCTGCGCGGTCTCGGGGGCGAGCGCCTCGGGAACCTGCGCTGTCTCCAGCTCAGCCCCGTCGAGAACCGGCGCCGCCTGAGGGGCGACGCCCTCAGGGAGCCGGCCGACCTCAGCGTCGGGCGCCACGGCAACCTGCCCGGCTTCGGCGTCGACCGCCTCGGGAACCTGAACCGTTTCCGGCGCGAAATCCACAGCGACCGGGCCGGCCTCAGCGGCCGGGACCTCGGTCCCCTGCGCTGCCGTACCGACGGCTACCTCGGTGACCTCGGCAACCTCACCGACGACCGAGTCCCCCGGAACCTGCCCGGGCTCAGCGCCTTGGCCGCCCTCCGAAACGTCGTCAACTCCCGCAGCCTGCACGGCATCCGCGACACCTTCAGCGCCAGGCACCTGAGCGGCACCCGAGTCAGCGTCGCTCACCGGAACTCCCGCGGCGACCGGGCCGGCCTCACCCGCAGGCACCGCGACCTCGCCGGCACCGGAGTCGGCCGCACCCGTCGCAGCCTCGTCGGCATCCGCAGCAGGCGCAGCCGGGGCGATCTGCTCGGCCTCGATGACAGGCGCAGCGTCCGCAGCCTCTTCGGCGCCCGGAGCAGCCGCAACACCGGCGGCCTCCCCCGCATCCGGATCCTGCGCGGCCACCGGCATCTGACCGGCGTCCGGGCCGGGCGCCGCACCGGCCACCGGCGCGGTGTCACCGGCCGACGGTTCCTGACCGCCGTACACGCCCTCCTGCGGGACCGGACCGCCGGCCTCCGTGGCCACGCGAGTCATCACCGCCTGCGCCGCGCCCACCGGTTCGCCATCCGGCTGTCCGGTCGGGACAACCGTTTCGGCAGCCGGCGCCTCGACGCCGACCGGCGCGGGGGCCGGAGCCTGGAGCTGGACGGCGGCCTGAGCCGGGGCGCCCCAGGGTGCCGCCGGCTGCGGGACCGCTGCCTCGTGGTACTGGGGGGCGTCGAGGTACTCGGGGCCGGTCGGGGCCGGGCCGGGCTGGCGGGTGGGTGCGCCCACGGCGCCGCGGTCGGCGAGGGAGCGGACCGGGCTGGCGGAGGCGTCGGGGATGGGCGGGCCGAGGTGCAGGGGCCGCCTGGGCGTGATGGGCGGGATCGGCGTCGTGGGGGCCGTCGGGCCCGGGAGGCGGACGCCGCTGAGGTCGACCGAACCGCTGTCGCGGCCGGAGATCTGGTGCGCGTCCGGCTCGTGCACGGCCTCGACGACCGGCACCGGCGCGGGCGGGGCGACCTCATTGCCCCAGGCGCCCTGGGAGCCGGGCAGCAACAGGTCTTCGTCCTCGGCGGTGGTCTCGGAGAGGTAGGTGTACGCACCGTGCGCCGCGGGGACGCCCGGCTGCTCCACCATGCCTGCGCTCTCCGGCAGTCCCTCGCCCGGGACCTGGCCGGTGTCGGTCATGCGTACCCCTCGCCCATCGGTTAGTGCTTCTACGACCAGCTCACCGGGGACGGCGCACCGACCGCCCCCGCAGTGAAGAACGAGCGTGCGTGCCCAGCGGCACGAACGACCCGCCCAAAAAAGGCGACAAAGCCATTGAGTGGCATTGTCGTGGCCGTTCGGCCGTCGCGACAGGCTGATCCGCGACAGGCCGCTGTGGACTGCGCCACGTTGCGCGTCCTCCGGTTTCGCCGTACCACACCCACCCCAAACGGGGCACGTTTTTCCGGACATTGACCGACGAAGTGCCGGGCGACCGAGTGCGGTACAACGATCGGCCAGCCTACCGCGCGCGGTATGACAACAGGATCACGGGGACGGGTGCGCGGTCACGCCGTGCGGTCGGGAAGGACCCCGCTGAGCAGGAACGCGACACTGCGCTCCCGCTCCGTCCAGGCCCGCGTGTCGAGTTCCACGGACTGCAGGAGGGCGCACTCCACGTCGTAGCCGTGCTCGGTGAGGCCGCGTCCGACGAGTTCGGCGGCGTCGCGGGTGGCGGCATGCGTGACGATGCGCTGCGGGCGCCGGTCGGCGACGGCGGAGACGACGGCCGCTCCTCCGCCGCCGACGCGTACGACGTCCGGTTCGGCGAGGTTCTCCAGAGCGTGCGGGGCCGTGCCGTGGACGATCTGCAGCTGGACCCCGAAACCGCGTGCGTTGGCCTCGGTGCGGGCGCAGGCCTGCGGGTCGCGGTCGACGGCGATGACGGCCGCGCCGGCCCGGGCGGCCTCGACGGCGAAGGCGCCGCTGCCGCAGCCGATGTCCCAGACGAGGTCGCCCATGCGCGGGCCGAGACGGGCGAGTTGGGCGGCGCGCAGCGGTTCCAGTTCACCTTCACCCATGAGGCCGCCGTAGGACTCGGCGGGCAGGGTCCAGCCGCGCGGCGCGGTGGACGGGTCGCGGCCGGCGATCCACCCGCCGCCGTCCGCCGCCGCCACCTTGGCGCCGATGACGATGACGACGTTCGGGTCGCGCCAGATGTGGTCGGGGGCCTTGTCGGAGGTGACGACGGTGACCTGCTCGCGTTCGGTGCCCAGCTCCTCGCAGATGACGAAGGTGCGGTGGACGCCGTCCAGGAGCAGCCCGAGTTCGGCGGGTCCGGCGCCCGGTGAGGTGAGGACGGCGACCTTGGTGTGGGCGCGGCACACATTCACCGCGCGTCGCAGGGTACGGCGTTGTGCGACGACCACCTGTGCGTCGTCCCAGGGCATGCCGGCACGGGCGAAGGCGGCGGCGACCGAGGAGACGGCGGGGACGACCTCGACCTCCAGGCCGAACTCGGGTGCGCGCAGGGTCCGTACGACGCCGAAGAAGCCGGGGTCGCCGTCGGCGAACACCACCGCGGTGCCGCGGTGGGCGGCGATCCGGCGGGCGGCGAGGGAGGCGCTGCCGAGGCGGACGCGCTCGGCGGCGGGCGGCACCTCGGGGAGCGCCAGGTGGTGGGCGGCACCGGCCACGAGTGTGGCGGCGCCGAGTGCGGAGCGTGCCGCGGCGGTCAGCGGCGAGCCGTCCCAGCCGATCACCGTGACGCGGTCGGCCATCGTCGTCAGTCTCCTGGGTTCGCGCAGGTCGTCGATAGGTCAGCCCGAGGGGCAGGCACCGTGAGGGTACCTGGTCGACGTGTCGGCACCTGCGGTGCCCGGGGATTCGCTTCCCGTCAGTTCCACTCGCCGAACGAGGTGAAGCCGCCGGTGTCGGCCAGCTGCTCCCCGGCGCCGTCGAGGTCCTCCGGCAGGAGGCTCCACACGATGAAGTCGGTGCGTACGTCGGTCCAGGTGCCGTCCTCCACCCGGACGTGCGCTATGCACGCGTTGCGCAGGACGCCCTCGCTGATACAGCCGATCTTCTGGGCGACCTGCTGGGAGGCGGTGTTGTCGGCGGCCGTGCGCAGCTCGATGCGCTCGAACTTCTGGTCGCTGAACAGCCATTGGGCGGTGGCGAGGGTGGCCTCGGAGGCGTAGCCCTCGCCGCGGGCCCAGGGGGCGATGATGTACGACAGCTCGGTGGCACGGACATGCCAGTTCGTCTTGGCCAGCTGGACGACGCCGACCAGGCGCTGAGTGAGGAACTCGGTGACGGCGAGGTCGAGTCCGCGGCCGGCTTCCCGCTCGGCGGGGGCGTACTCGGTGATCCAGGTGCGGGCGCCGTCCTCGGTGAAGGGCTGGGGGACGTCGGTCCAGGCGCCGACCTGCTCGTCGTTCATCATCTCGGCCAGTGCGGGCACGTCGTCCTCGTCGAGGGGCCGCAGCACCAACCGCTCCGTGCTGATGGAGATGTTGGGGAAGGTGCTAGTCATGCGCCGCTCCGTAACCTTCGGAAAACCTTCAGGGCCTGATGAACTGCCCAGCATGCAGCATGAAAGCACTGAACCGCACGACGGGGTCCACTCCGGGTGAGCGAGTGGACCCCGTGCGTGGCAATACGCCGTATACGCGCCGTCAGCCCGAAGTGACCGGCAGCACCGAGCCCTTGAGCTCGTCCTCGGTGAACTTCTTCACGTCGGACGAGCCGAGGAGAGGCCGCGGGAGGCCGGTGCTCAGAAGGCCGCGACGACGGCGCCGTCGTACTTGTCCTCGATGAACTTCTTCACCTCGGGCGACGTCAGCAGCTTGGCCAGCTTCCGCACGCGCGGGTCGTCCTCGTTGCCCTTCTTCACCGCGAGGAAGTTGCCGTACGGGTTGTCCTTGGGCGACTCGGCGGCGATGGCGTCCTTGGCCGGGCTGAGGTCGGCCTCCAGCGCGTAGTTGCCGTTGATGACCGCGGCGTCGACGTCACCGAGGGAGCGCGGCAGCTGGGCCGCCTCGAGCTCCTTGAACTGGAGGTTCTTGGGGTTGGAGGCGATGTCCTTGGGGGTCGCTTCGTAGCCGACGCCCGCCTTCAGCTTGATCACGCCGCCTGCCTCGAGCAGCTTGAGCGCGCGGGCCTCGTTGGTGGTGTCGTTCGGGACGGCGACCGTGGCGCCCTTCTTGAGGTCCGTGAGCTTCTTGACGCCCTGGGAGTACACGCCGAGCGGCTCCAGGTGCACCGTGGCGTTCGGGACGGCCACGATGTCGGTGCCGTTCTTCTTGTTGAAGTCGTCCAGGTACGGCTGGTGCTGGAAGTAGTTGGCGTCGACCTCACCCTGCTGGACGGCCGTGTTCGGCGTCACGTAGTCGGTGAACTCCTTGACCTCGAGCTCGAGGCCGGCCTTCTTCGCGAGCTTGTCCTTGATGTACGTGAGGATCTCGCCCTGCGGGGTGGGCGTGGCGGCGACCTTCAGCGGGGCGCTCGCGTCGGAACCGGAGTCCTTGTCCGAGCCGCAAGCGGTGAGCCCGAGGGTGAGGGCTCCGGCGGCGAGGACGGCAGTGGTGATCTTGGCGGTGTTACGCACGAAAAGTGCCTTTCCATCTGGGTGGTGCGGCCCCGACTTGGGTGTTCGGGGAGTTCTGGGTCCGTCCGGTGTGTGGTTCAGACGGTCTTGGTGGTGGCCGTGGAGGCCTTCAGCAGCCGCAGCTTGGGCCCCGGGCCCGAGCGGCCGCCCCGGCGGTGCAGGGACCGGGCCGCGTAGTCGCCGGCGAACTGGATGAGGGAGATGCCGACGGCGAGGACCGCGACGGTGAGCCACATCAGCTCGGTCTCGAAGCGCTGGTAGCCGTAGCGGATGGCGATGTCGCCGAGGCCGCCCGCGCCGACCGTGCCGGCCATGGCGGAGTAGCCGATGAGGGCGACGATCGTGGTCGTGGTGCTGGCGATGAGGGACGGCAGGGACTCAGGGACGAGGACCTTGCGTACGACGGTCCAGGTGTTGCCGCCCATCGACTGCACGGCCTCCACGAGCCCGCCGTCCACTTCGCGGACAGCCGTCTCAACGAGCCGCGCGAAGAAGGGGATCGCGCCGATCGCGAGCGGCACGATGGCGGCCTCGCGGCCGATCGTCGTCCCGGTGACCCAGCGCGTGAAGCTCATCAGCGCGACCATCAGGATGATGAACGGCATCGAGCGGGCGACGTTCACGATCTGCCCGATGACCTTGTTGGCCAGGACGTTCTGGAGCAGCCCGCCCCGGTCGGTGAGGACGAGGAGGATGCCGAGCGGGAGGCCGCCGACGACAGCGATCAGGGTGGACCAGCCGACCATGTAGAGGGTGTCCCCACACGCCTGCTCCAGCAGGGGCTGCGTCTCGGACCAGGTCACAGCTGGGCACCTTCCTTCAGCAGTACGGGCTCCTGGCCCAGTACGTCGATCTGCAGGCCCTGTTCGCGCAGGAAGCCGATCGGCACGACGTTGTCCTCGTAGCGGCCGGGCAGTTCGATGCGCATCCGGCCGACCTGGAGGCCGCCGACGGTGTCGATGGCGGCGCCGAGGATCGAGATGTCGATGTTGTAGGTGCGCGAGAGCTGGGAGATGACCGGCTGGGTGGCGGCCTCGCCCTGGAAGGTGACGTCGACGACGGTGCGGTCGTCGGCGGAGGCCTCGCCGCCCACCGGGAAGAGCGCGGCGGCGAGTTCGGAGCCGGGGGTCGCGAGGAGCTCGCTGACCGTGCCGGACTCGACGATGCGCCCCTTCTCCATGAGCGCGGCCGAGTCGCAGATCGACTTCACGACGTCCATCTCGTGGGTGATGAGCAGGACGGTCAGGCCCAACTGCCGGTTCAGGTCGCGCAGCAGCTGGAGGATGGAGCGGGTGGTCTCCGGGTCGAGGGCGCTGGTGGCCTCGTCGGAGAGCAGCACCTTGGGGTCGCCGGCCAGGGCGCGGGCGATGCCGACGCGCTGCTTCTGACCGCCGGAGAGCTGGGCGGGGTAGGCCTTGGCCTTGTCCGCGAGACCCACCAGGTCGAGCAGTTCGAGCGCCTTGCGGGAGCGCTCCTTGCCCGACTTGCCGAGGATCTCGAGCGGAAGCTCGACGTTGTCCTGGACCGTCCGGGAGGACAGCAGGTTGAAGTGCTGGAAGACCATGCCGATACGGCTGCGCGCCCGGCGGAGTTCCCGGCCGGCCCGGGGACCGCGTCCCGCGAGGGCCGTGAGGTCCTGCCCGGCGACGGTCACCGTCCCGGCGGTGGGGCGCTCCAGCAGGTTGACGCAGCGGATGAGCGAGGACTTGCCGGCGCCGGACTGGCCGATGACGCCGTACACCTCGCCTTCGCGGACATGCAGATCGACGCCGTCGAGGGCGGTGACCTCGCGGCCGTGTGAGCGGTGAGCCCGGTAGATTTTCGTCAGGCCCGTTGTGGTGATCACTGGGGTTTCCGTCACTGTCGAGTGCGCGGCACCTCGTGGGCGCCGGGCACATGGCGTTCAGGGTCGAAAGCAGCCAGAACGCAGCACGGTTCTCGCGGGCGCGGTGGAACCGGGGAGGAGAATCGTGCGCGCGGGGCGGAGCTCAGTCCCGTACGTCAGGCGTACGCGCGGACATGAGCGGGCTCTCGCTTCGGGGCGCGAGGCTCAGGGTGGTGCAGGGGCCCTCTAGCAGGCACACATTCGACACATACAACGAGCACCGGGCGTCATGGTCGCCTCGGTCGCAAAGGTGCGGCAGCTCGTCGTGGTCATGCGATCAGTAAACCAGACGTACGGTCCTTACCGGCCGCCGCTGTCCGCATCCTGGACAGCGGCGGACAGCTGTCAGCCGCGTACGGAGATCTCGACTCCGGCGTCCGCGACCAGGGCGGACAGGGCCGACAGATCGTTCACCACCAGGTCGGCGTCGAGCTCGTGGGCCTGGTGGGTTGTGGTCAAGGCCACGGTGGTCATCCCGGCGGCGCGACCGGCCGCCAGACCGGCTGGGGCGTCCTCGAAGACGACGCAATGGGCCGGGTCGACGCCCAGTTCGCGGGCGGCGAGGAGGTAGGGCTCGGGGTCGGGCTTGCCGCGCGTGATGTCGTCGGCGGTGACCATCGTCTTGGGCAGGATCCCGACCGCGTCGAGCCGGGCCTCGGCCAGACGCCGCGTGGCGGAGGTCACCACGGCCCAGCGGTCGGCGGGCAGCCCGTCGAGGAACGCCTTGGTGCCGGGCAGCAGGTGGACGCCCCCGTTCGGCACGTCCTCCACCTCCAGGGTCTCGATCCGCGCGAGGGCCTGCGGTACGACGTCGGCGGGCAGCAGCTCGGCGACTATCTCGACGGCCGGACACCCATGCAGCTCGACCTTGCCGAACTCCTCCGTGACCCCGTACTCCTCGGCCCACCGCGCCCAGCAGCGGTCGACGGATGCGAGGGAGGAGACGAGGGTGCCGTCGTTGTCGAACAGGAGAGCGCGTGCGTGGATCGTCATGGTCTAGACCCTACGGGGCTGCCCGACGAGGACGCCGAGGGGGACGAGATCGACCGGCGGGTGGAGCAGATGGGGGCGATCGCGAAGCGGTGTGTGAA
This sequence comes from Streptomyces sp. R28, assembly GCF_041052385.1. GTDB lineage: Bacteria > Actinomycetota > Actinomycetes > Streptomycetales > Streptomycetaceae > Streptomyces. Next base: position 2,006,930 of record NZ_CP163439.1, read on the forward strand.
CGCCGGGCTCGTCGCCGGCGAACCGGCCGCCTGACCGCCGGGGCCGGGCGCATCAGGTCTTTTGGGCCGTATTAAGGTCGCTCCATGCTTGATGCCCTGACGCTGGTGACCGGTGTCGCCGCGCTGTTGCTCGCCGCCTGGTGCGGGTGGGCCGCGTACCGAGACCAGCCGACGAAGGACTGGCACTTCATCGGGATGGCCGTGGTGACGGTGCTGGCCCTGGTGCAACTGGTGGTCGGGATCGTGCTGCTGGCGCGGGGCGAGAAGCCGGAGCAGGGCACGACGATCTTCGTGGCGTATCTGCTGGGCTCGTTCGCGTGCATTCCGGCCGCGGGCTTCATGTCGCTGGCCGAGCGGTCCAAGTGGGGTTCGGTGACGGTCGCCGCAGGCGGTGTGGTGCTGGCCGTGCTGGAGGTGCGGCTCTATGACATCTGGGGAGGTTGAGGTGGCCGTGACGCAGGACAAGCCCACCAGGACGCGGCTGATCAGCGGGCCCGGGATACTGCTCGTCTGGCTGTACGGCGTGATGGTCGTCGGGGCCGTGTCGCGATCGGCGTACCAGATCGCGACCGAGTTCGACCGGGCGCCACTCGCCTACGCGTTGTCGGCGGTGGCGGGGCTCGTCTACGGGTTCATCACGTACACGCTCGTCAGGGGCGGCGAGAAGGCCCGCAGGGCGGCGCTGGTGTGCTGCGCCGCCGAACTCGCGGGCGTCCTGATCGTCGGCACCTGGACCCTGGTGGAGCCCTCGGCGTTCCCCGACGCGACCGTCTGGTCCGACTACGGCATGGGGTATCTGTTCATCCCCGTACTGCTGCCCCTGTCGGCCCTGTACTGGCTCCGCAAGGCGCGAACCGTCAAGCAGTAGTGGCGTAGGTCCCCGCCGGCTTCTCCAGGACGATCATCGGGACCCCGTCCGCCCCCTTCGACGTGCCCACCGCCTCGTAGCCGACCTTGCGGTACAGCCGCAGGTTGCCCTCGCTGCGGTGGCCGGTGAAGAGGCGGAACTTCGTGGCGCCCCGCTCGTCCGCCAGGGCGGACTCGGCCGCGCGGAGCAGACGGGCGCCGATGCCGTGGCCCTGGAGGCGGGGGTGGACGCAGAGCTTGCCGATGGCGGCGGCGCCGTCGGCGGTGACACTGCCGCGGACCGAGCCGACGACCTCCTCGCCGAGCCGCGCCACGAAGACGCAGTCCGCGGCGACCTCCGCACGCACCGAGTCCAGGGTTTGGACCAGCGGGTCGATGCGGTAGTTCCCGTACAGCGCTGCCTCGCTCTGGAAGCACAGGTACTGCAGCCTGAAGATCTGCTCCGCGTCCTGCTCGGTCGCCGCAGAGATGGTCACGCTCATGCCCATGTGCGCACGCCTCCCGCTCACCTGATCGCCTGTCGTCCCTCACTCCTATCCCCGCGCTCCGCGGGCCGCAACCTCCGGCGCGAGCAATCGACGCAGACATCCCAGGCATCTGGAACGTTCCGGCCCGAGACTGCCCTGTGAGATACCCAACTCCCCCGCGATTTCCCGGTATGTCAGGTCGTTCGGGGAGAGCAGGGCCTCCATGAGGCGGGGGCAGCGGCCAGGGAGGCGGCGCACCGCTTCGCGCAGGTCTCGGCGGCGGGCGGCCGCGAGGGCCAGGTGTTCGGGGTCGTGGCGATCGGTGTCGGCGGCGGGCTCGGTCTCGTACGGCCGTTCCCGTCGTGTCGTACGGCGGCTTCGGCGCGCCTCGGAGCGGACGGCCCTGCGCAGCCAGCCCTGCGGGTCCACGGGCGGGCCGTCCGAGTCGAGGCGTTCCAGGAGGCGGAGCCAGACCGCCTGCTCCAGGTCGCCCGGCTCCGTTCCGGAGGCGTGTGCCTCGGCGGAGGCCTCCGCGAGGAGCAGCGGGCGCAGGGCGGCAACCAGGTCGTCCGTCATATGCGGCACGACGCGGCCGCCCGGGCGCAGGGTTGCCCGGGCGGCCGACAGTCACCCCAACCGGGGCGTGGGGCTCAGCCGTTGACGAAGTCCTCGCGGGCCAGCACGCCCGTGTCCGGGTTGTCGGTGAAGACGCCGTCGATGCCGGTCGCGAAGTAGACCTTGTAGGCGCCGAAGACGTCGCCGTAGGCGTCCGCGTCGGTGCCCTTGCGGAAGCTCGCGGGGAGGAAGGGGTTCTCGTTGCGCATGGTCCAGGGGTGCAGGACCAGACCGACCTTGTGCGCGTCGTTCACCAGTGTGGTGGGCGTGGTGAGGTTGCCGTTCGCGTCCTTCGGGATGACCAGGTCCAGGGTGGGGCCGATGCCCTGGGCGTAGGAGGCGATCTCCCTCAGGCCGGCCGGCTTGACCAGGTCGGCGACCGTGCGCGGGTCGCCCGTCTCGACGAAGTCCCAGGGGCGGGTGGTCGGGCCGGAGAGCAGGACCACCAGCGGGTTGTCGACCAGCTTGTTCAGGCGCTGGATGCTGGTCGGCTCGAAGGACTGGATGACGACCGGCGAGTTCCGCCGGTCCTTGCCGTGCTTGTGCAGCACCTTGGCGACCCGCTCCTCCAGGCCGAGGCCCAGCTTGCGGAAGTAGGTGGGGTGCTTGAGCTCGGGGTAGATCCAGACCTGCTTGCCGCGCTTACGGGTCTGCTCGTCCTGCCACTTCAGGACCTCTTCGAAGGTAGGGATCTCCCAGCGGCCGTTGTAGAGGGTGTTGTGCGGGCGGTTGGCCGGGATGCGCTCGGTCGCGCGCAGGGTCTTCAGCTCGGCGAGCGTGAAGTCCTCGGTGAACCAGCCGGTGGTGGAGACACCGTCGAGGAGCTTCGTCTTCTTGCGGTCGGCGAACTCGGGATGGTCCGCGACATCGGTCGTGCCGCCGATCTCCGGCTCGTGCCGGCACACCGGGTGGCCGTCCTTGGTGGGCACCAGGTCGCCCGCCTCGACGATGTCGGCGCCCAGGTCCAGGGCCAGCTGGTAGGAGCCGAGGGTGTGCTCGGGCCGGTAGCCGCTGGCCCCACGGTGGCCGATGATCGTCGGCTTGGGCAGGCTCTTGAGTCCACCGCCGCCGCCACCATGCCGGCTCTCGGCCGCTCTCGCCGTACCGGACAGTCCGAGGACCGCTCCGCCCGCGCCGAGCACGGCCGCGCCGAGTAGCGTCCGCCGTCCGGTCACGCCCGCCTGCTCGTTCTCCTGGGTTCCCATGAGGGCCCTCCCTGACCATCCGCTCATTCAGTGCGCGCCGATCGTAGGTGCGTGCACATGACGGATGGGAGACCTTCGGCGGAACTCGCGGGTGACGCTGAATGTCGTACGGGAAAGGTGAGATGACGGCACGTCGGAATGGGTGCGGCAGTGCGGGGAAGTCGTCCGATAGGCCCTCGGGGCGATGTCCGTCACATCATGGCGAGCGCGTTACGCGCCGTCCACACCGCGCCACCGCAGGTAAACGTACGTCAACAGTGCGTAAGGCCTCGGTGAAGTCGGCCCACCCGATGTGCGGGACCCGGGGAACCGCGAGTATCGTCCTCACCTGCACAGACTTATACCGAATCCCTTGACACCGGAGGGCCCGTTGTCCCGCTTCGCGCTCATCAAGGCAGTGCTCGGACCGATCATGCGCCTGATGTTCCGCCCACAGGTGGAGGGCGCGGAGCACATCCCGGGCGACGGTCCGGTCATCCTGGCCGGCAACCACCTCACGTTCATCGACTCGATGATCCTGCCGCTGGTCTGCGACCGTCAGGTCCTCTTCATCGGCAAGGACGAGTACGTCACCGGCAAGGGCCTCAAGGGCCGCCTGATGGCCTGGTTCTTCACCGGCGTCGGCATGATCCCGGTCGACCGGGACGGCGGCCGGGGCGGTGTCGCGGCCCTGATGACCGGGCGCCGCATCCTGGAGGAGGGCAAGGTCTTCGGCATCTACCCCGAGGGCACGAGGTCTCCCGACGGGCGGCTGTACCGGGGCCGCACCGGCATCGCGCGGCTGACGCTGATGACCGGGGCGCCGGTCGTGCCGTTCGCCATGATCGGCACCGACAAGATCCAGCCGGGTGGGGCGGGGATGCCTCGGCCTCGTAAGGTGACGGTCCGCTTCGGCGAGGCCATGGAGTTCTCCCGGTACGAGGGGATGGACCGCGACCGTTATGTCCTGCGGGCGGTCACCGACTCGGTGATGACCGAGGTCATGCGGCTGTCCGGGCAGGAGTACGTGGACATGTACGCGAGCAAGGCCAAGGAAGCGGCGTAGCTCCGCTGGTTGGGCGGGGGGCTCGGGGGGCTTCGGGCTGATTGTTGGCCGCGGGTTCGTGGGGGCTTGTCGCGCCCACGCGGCGAAGCCGCACATCGATACAGCCCCGCGCCCCTTTGGGGGCGCTCCTCTGCGGGCGCTCCAACGGCGGGCCCTCCCCCGCGTTCGAGAACAACCGCACCTGACCGGCGCGCGACTCCACGATCCGCGGTCGGCGGCGAGCGGGGCGAACTCCCCGCCCGCCTCCTTAAGGTCGGTCGTCCAGCCGTTGGCCGCGGAGGAGGAAGCATGCTGCCAGCGCCGCCGCGAGCAGTACGGCCGCCCCGACGCCCGCCGCGAGCGCAAGCCCGTCCACGAAGGAGCTGCGGGCCGCGTCCAGCATCGCCTCGGACGTCTGCGCCGGCATCCCCGCCGCCGCTTCCACCGCGCCGCCCAGTGACTCGTGTGCCTCCGGCGGAGTGCCCGCCGGGCCGGTGAAGTCCCGGTACACACCGGTCACGATCGAACCCAGTACGGCGATCCCCAGGGCCGCTCCCAGCTCGTACGCCGTCTCCGATACCGCGGACGCCGCCCCCGCATGCTCCTTCGGCACGCTGGAGAGGATCACGTCGGACGTCACCGTGAACGAGAAGCCCGCGCCGACGCCGACCACCAGGAGGGCCGCGCCGAGCAGCGGATACCCCGTCGAGCGGTCGATCACCGTGAGCGCGGCCAGGGCGAGGCCGATCGCCGCCAGGCCGCCGGAGACGACGACCCGTACCGAGAAGCGCCGGGCCGCGCGGCCGGCGAGCAGGCCGGCCACCACCGCGCCGATCGCCGCGGGCAGTTCGGCCAGACCCGCCTCGAACGGGCCCCTGCCCTGCACGAGTTGCAGGAACTGGGAGAGGAAGAACACCAGGCCGGACAGGCCGAGGATGGTCAGCAGGTCGGCTAGCACCGCACCGCTGAAGCCGCGGTGGCGGAACAGCCGCATGTCCAGCAGCGGGGTCGGCAGGGTGAACTGACGGCGGACGAAGCCGTACAGCGCGGCCGCGCCCAGCAGACCCACGGCGAGCGTGGCCCACGTGAAGCCGTGTGTGGCGGCCTCCTTGACGGCGTACACGATGCCGACCATGCCGACGAGGGACAGTGCGACGCTGACCATGTCCCACGGGCCGGAACTCGGGTTCCGCGATTCGGGCAGCAGCTTGATGCCGACGAGGACGAGGACCACCATCACCGGCAGGTTGATCAGGAAGACCGAGCCCCACCAGAAGTGTTCGAGCAGGAAGCCACCGACGATGGGGCCGACGGCCGTACCGGCGGAGGCGGTGGCGCCCCAGATGCCGACGGCGAGGCTGCGTTCGCGCGGGTCGTGGAAGAGGTTGCGGATCAGGGCGAGCGTGGCGGGCATCAAGGTGGCGCCCGCGACACCGAGCAACGCCCGGGCCAGGATCATCAGTTCAGGTGTCGTCGCATACGCGTTGAGCACGGATATCGCGCCGAACGCCGTGGCGCCGACGAGCAGGATCCGCTTGCGGCCGATGCGGTCGCCGAGGCTGCCCATCGACACCAGCAGACCTGCGATGACGAACGAGTAGACGTCGCCTATCCACAGCAGCTGGGTGCCGGAGGGCTTCAGGTCCTCGCTGATGTAGGGGGTCGCGAGGCCGAGGACGGTCGCGTCCACGGCCACCAGCAGCACGGCGAGCACGAGGACGGACAGCGCGAGCCAGCGGCCCGGGCGCTTCACCGCCTCGGTCGTGGTTGCCGACTGCAGGGTGCTGGTCATGATCCCTCTCTTCTGAGTGCGCCGCCGAGCAGCAGCTCGACGATCATGTGGTGAAAGTCCTTGGGGGCGACCTTGCCGCTCTGCACGACCCAGGCGCCGGAGGCGAGCAGCCCGAACAGGGCTTCGGTGAGCCACGCGGGCGTGAGGTCGATCCGGAACTCGCCGTTCTCCTGTCCGCGCCGGAACAGCGCGGCGATACGGCTGTCGATCCTCGACCAACCCTCGTTCTGCTCCTCGCCTTCGAACAGCTGGTTCTCGGTGTAGAGGAAAGCGAGGAGTCCGGCGGCGGGCTCGATCGCGCGGACGAGGCGTCGTACGGCGTCACTCGCCGCCCCTTCGTCCAGCAGCGCCGCGTCCACCGCTGCCTCACACTCCGCGATACCGAGCGCCTCCAGCGCCCGCACGAGCGCGTCGCGCCCGGCGAAGTGCCGGTGCAGCGTGGCCCGGCTGATCCCGGCGGCCCTGGCGACCTCGTCCATGGTCGCGGTGGATTTGCGGGTCAGCAGGGCTGCGGCACTGCGGAGCACGTGCTCAGGATCGACGGCCATGAGACGACCATAGCGCATGTGAGACATTGATGTCTCATCCAGGGCATGCGTGACTCACACCCACTGGCTCTTCCCATGGGTCAGTGGATCAGTGGATCAGTGGCTCAATGGCGCGCGTCAGTGCCAGGGCAGCTGCCCGCGCCGCTCCCAGTAGGCGCCCGGCTCCTCGACCAGCGCGGCGAGCCGTTCCAGCTGGCCTTCGTCGAGGTCGACCACGGCGGCGTGCAGGTTGGACCCGAGCTGTACGGTCGTCGCCGCACCGGAGAGGACCACTCCGGCCCAGGGCTCGCGCAGGATCAGGGCGAGGGCGACGGCGTCGCAGCCGAGGGACGTTTCTTCGGCTACGGCCTTCAGCGCGTCCGGCGCGTACGGGTCCGCGAGCCGCCCGTTGGCCATGCCCTCCTTGACGATCACCGTGAGCCCGGCGTCGTGAGCCTCGGCGAGGGCGGGGCCGGCCGAGGTCTCCAGGGCGTTGTACGTCGACTGGACGGTACGGAAGAGGGGCTCGCCGTCGACCGTCACGGCGAGGGCGGCCCGGATCGCGTCGGCCTGGGCGGGGCCGCTGGTGGAGAAGCCGACGGTGAGACCCTGGGCGGCGGCTTCGGCCAGCCTGACGTGGAGGTCCTTGTCGGTGAGGGCGGGGCTGTCCGGGGTCACCGAGTGGATCTGGTACAGGTCGAGCCGGTCGCCGAGGAGGGCGTCGGTCTCGGCGCGCTGGCGCTCGTACGTCGGGAGCGTGTGGTCCTTGACCTCGTGCTTCTCGGCGTCGGTGGACCAGTCGGCGGTGTAGGTGTAGCCCCACTTGCTGCCTACGACGATGTCGTCGATGTCGGGGCGGGCGTGCAGCCAGTCGGCGAGGAACTCCTCGGAGCGGCCGTAGGAGCGGGCGGCGTCGAAGTAGCGGACGCCCTGGGCGTAGGCGGCGTCGAGGAGTTCGTGGGTGCGGGTGCGCAGCGTTTCGACGCTGCGGTTGTCTCCGAGGTCCTGGTCTCTGCCGAGGTTGATGTAGCCGGGGCGGCCGACCGCAGCGAGACCGAGGCCGATGTGGCAGGTCGGGGTCGTTGCTGTGGCGAGGCGGGCGAAGGGCATCGCGGGCTCCGTTCGGTCGGATCCGGTTCGGCTTCCGACCAACGTAACCCGTGATGACCTTCGCCTCAGAGCTCGGGTTGTGCGGTGTTGTGGCGGGTGCGGGGAACGTCGTGGCTTGTCGCGCCCGCGCGGCGGAGCCGCACATGGACACAGCCCCGTGCCCCAAAGGGCCTGCGGCCCCTGGGGCACGGGCCCCCTGTCCCTAGTTCTTGGCAGTCGCCCACTCATGCTGAGCCGCCACGTCCTGCTTCACGTCGGCCAGTTGGACCGCCACCGCGCTCGGGGCCGTGCCACCCCGGCCGTTGCGGGAGGCCAGCGCACCGGGAACGTTGAGCACCGACCGGACCTCCGGCGTCAGGTGGGCCGAGATCTTCGCGAACTGCTCGTCCGTCAAGCCGTCCAGCTCCTTGCCCTCGGACTCGGCGACCTTGACGCACTCGCCGGCGACCTCGTGGGCGACGCGGAAGGGGACGCCCTGCTTGACGAGCCACTCGGCGATGTCGGTGGCGAGGGAGAAGCCGGCCGGGGCCAGTTCCTCCATGCGCTCGCGGTTGACGGTGAGGGTGGCCATCATGCCGGTGAAGGCGGGGAGCAGGACCTCCAGCTGGTCGCAGGAGTCGAAGACCGGCTCCTTGTCCTCCTGGAGGTCGCGGTTGTAGGCGAGGGGCAGGGCCTTGAGCGTGGCCATCAGGCCCGTCAGGTTGCCGATCAGCCGGCCGCTCTTGCCGCGCGCCAGCTCCGCGATGTCCGGGTTCTTCTTCTGCGGCATGATCGACGAGCCCGTGGAGAAGGCGTCGTGCAGGGTCACGAAGGAGAACTCCTTCGTGTTCCAGATGATGACCTCCTCGGCGATCCGGGAGAGGTTCACGCCGATCATCGCGGTGATGAAGGCGAACTCGGCGACGAAGTCGCGGGACGCCGTACCGTCGATCGAGTTGGCGACGGACCCGTGCTCGAAGCCGAGGTCCTTCGCCACCGACTCCGGGTCCAGACCGAGGGAGGAACCCGCCAGGGCGCCGGAGCCGTACGGCGAGACGGCCGTGCGCTCGTCCCACTGCCGCAGCCGCTCCGCGTCCCGGGACAGCGACTGGACGTGGGCCAGGACGTGGTGGGCGAAGAGCACCGGCTGGGCATGCTGGAGGTGGGTGCGGCCGGGCATCGCCACGTCCGGGTGGGCCTCGGCCAGGCCGATCAGCGCGTCCTGGAGGTCGGCGATCAGGCCGCCGATGACGCGGGCGTGGTCGCGGAGGTACATCCGGAAGAGGGTGGCCACCTGGTCGTTCCGGGACCGGCCGGCGCGCAGCTTGCCGCCCAGGTCCGGGCCGAGGCGCTCCAGCAGGCCCCGCTCCAGGGCGGTGTGGACGTCCTCGTCGGCGATCGTGCCCACGAAGGAGCCGTCGGCGACGTCCGCCTCCAGTTGGTCGAGCCCGGCGATCATGCGGGTCAGCTCGTCCTGCGTGAGCAGCCCCGCCTTGTGCAGCACGCGCGCGTGGGCACGCGAACCGGCGATGTCGTAGGGGGCCAGCCGCCAGTCGAAGTGGACGGACGCGGACAGCTTGGCCAGGGCCTCGGCGGGACCGTCGGCGAAACGGCCGCCCCAGAGCCGGACGTCACCGCTGTTGCTGCTCACTCGCTGTGCTCCTCGGGAGGGTCTGGGTGTGGCACCGCCTCCCCGTGGCGTGAACGGGGAGGCGGTCGTCAGGCTAGTGCGCGCTCACCACACTGTGCATGCATGATTATGCAGAGCTCCGCATGATTCGTCAATCTCGGCTCACGGCAGCGGAAATCCGAACCGCCTTTGAACGCGGGAAACCGCTTACCCGTATCTCTCGCCGAACGCAGGCGCCGCGTTTGCCAACAACGACCACCTGACCCGAGTGAGGCATCCGCATGTCCAGGGCCCTTCCGAAGCACAACAAGCGTCGCGTCGCGTTCATCGGCGGCGCTGCCGCGGTGGCACTGTCCGGCACGGTGATCGCCGGCTTCGCCCTCGCGGGGGAGACGTCCAAGAGCAGCGGGACCAGCGCCCGCACACTGGCGAGCCCCGGCACGATCACATGCCCGGACGTCAGGTCCAAGCTGCCCGCGGTCCCGGCCTCCGCCAAGGCCGAGGTCGACCGCAACCTCACCCTGCTCAACACCCAGATCCAGGAGGCCAACCAGCGCCTCGTCAACACCGTCGGCCAGGGCGGCCCCAACTTCGTCCAGAACGCCATCCTCGGCCCGCTCAAGGACAAGCGCGTGGCGACGGTCAACCGCATCGCGACGGCGATCGGACGCACGGCAGCCAAGCCGCAGGGGCTGGACGCGCTGGCGCCGTGCACCCTGAACGCGACCGGGACCAATGCGGGCGGCGGCGCCAAGGCCACGCCCCCCGCGAAGGCGACCCCCGGGCAGCAGGCCGGCGGGAACACGGGCAACACCGGAAACAGCGGCAGCGCAGGCGGTGTCGGCACGATCAGCTGCCCCGACGTGAGGTCGAAGCTGCCCGCGGTGCCGGCCTCCGCCAAGGCCGAGGTCGACCGCAACCTCGCACTGCTCAACACCCAGATCCAGGAGGCCAACCAGCGCCTCGTCAACACCGTCGGCCAGGGCGGCCCCAACTTCGTCCAGAACGCCATCCTCGGCCCGCTCAAGGACAAGCGCACCTCCACCATCGACCGCATCGCCATCTCGATCGGCCGCACCGCCGCGAAGCCGCAGGGCCTGAACTCCCTGGCGGCCTGCCAGCTCGTCAAGTGACGTGACAGGCAGCCATGGCCGCCCCGTTGGCACGCCGGCCGGGGCGGCCATGGCGTCTGCGAGCGAACAGGCGAAGTCCTTAGACAAGCGAACGACCCACGTCCATAATCTATGGACGTGGGCAAAACTTACGAACGCATAGACGGCAGGCTCCGCACCTTCATCGAGGAGCAGCCCCTCTTCTTCACCTCGACCGCTCCCCTGTCCGCCGACGGCACGGTCAACCTCTCCCCCAAGGGTCTGCGCGGCTCCTTCGCCGTCCTCGACGAACTCACCCTGGCCTACCTCGACTTCGCCGGCTCCACCGCCGAGACCATCGCGCATCTGCGGGAGAACGGCCGGATCACCCTCATGTGGTGCGCCTTCCAGGGCCCGCCCAACATCGTCCGCGTACACGGCCGCGGTGAGGCCGTCCTGCGCGACGACCCACGGTTCAAGGAGCTGCTCGGGCACTTTCCCGACATCGACCCGTCCCTGCACGGCCTGCGCGCGATCATCGTGGTGCGGGCCGAGCTCGTTCGCGACTCCTGCGGGTACGCGGTGCCCCTCATGACGTACGACGAGGACCGCGACCTGCACGCGAGGCGGTTCGCGCGCGAGGACGACGACTCGCTCAGCGCGTATTTCGCCAAGAAGGAGCACATCGCGACCAGCCTGGATGGCCTACCCGGGCTGCCGTTGCCGCTGCCTCCGTCTAGCGTCTGAGCCATGCGCCCCGGTGTCGTCGCCCTCGCGTCCGCGTCCCTCCTCGTGCTCGGCGCCGCGCCGGGCGAGGGACCGCCACGACCGCTGCCCGCGCGCATGGCCGACACCGGGGGCGGCTCCCAGCTGATCACCGCGGTGGCACCGAGGACCGGCTCGACGTCGGGGACTCTCACCTGGTGGGATCGCGTCGACGGGCAGTGGGTGAAGGCCGGTTCGGCGCCGGCCCGCTTCGGGGCGAAGGGTCTCGTCGAGGGGACCAGGCGCAAGCAGAGCACGAACACGACGCCCACGGGGCTGTACGGGCTGCCGTACGCCTTCGGCATCGAGGCGGCACCGCCCGGTACGACGTACGAGTACCGCCGTGTCAACCGGGACTCCTGGTGGTGCCAGGACAACGACTCCCGTGCCTACAACCGCTGGACCGAGCCGCGCCCCGCGCACTGCCGCGCGGCGGAGGCCGAGCACCTCGTCAGCTACGGGGCAAGGTACTCGTACGCGCTGGTCATCGGGTTCAACTACGAGCGTCCGGTGAAGGGGCGAGGCGCCGGGATCTTCCTGCATGTCAACGGGGGTGGGGCGACGGCCGGTTGTGTGTCGGTGCCGCGGGCGGCGATGAAGCGCATCCTCGACTGGGCCGATCCCGGGCGCGGACCGCACCTCGCGATCGGGACGGCGAGCGGCAGCACGGCGATCACCCGGTACTGAGCAAGCACTGAAGCAAGCCGGGCAAGCCCCACTGAACACACGGACCTCCCCGCACGTATCTCTGGGCCAAGGGACCACGCCCATCACGCACTCCCCTTGCTCCCGTCCCCGGAGGACTCGTGACCACCACGCTCGCAGGCGGCCGTGCCGCTCGCCGCCAGACGATGCGCCGTATCCGCCCGCGCCGCTCACCGGCCGTCCCGCTGGTGATCGCCCTATGGGCGGGTGCGGCGGCGGTGCTGTGGCTGTGGTGGGACAACACGCCGTCCCTCGCGGACAACACCGCCAAGATCCTCGCCGCCGGGCGGATCACCGGTCTGCTGGCCGGTTATCTCATGGCGCTCGTCGTGCTGCAGATGGCCCGGGTGCCCGCGCTGGAGCGGCGGGTGGGCTCGGACCGGGTCGCGCGGTGGCACGCGATGAGCGGCCGCTACACGATCTGCCTGGTCATCGCGCACGTCTTCCTCACCATGTGGGCGTACGCGCTCCAGGCCGGCAAGACGCTCGGTGACGTCGTCCAGCAGACGATCGACTCGGTCAACACGCTGCCGGACATGGGAAAGGCGGCCATCGGCACCGGCCTGCTCTTCTTCATCGCGTTCATCTCGATCGGCGGGATCCGCCGCCGGATCCCGTACGACACCTGGTACCACGTGCACCTGCTCACGTACGCGGCGGTGTACCTGACGTTCTGGCACCAGATCACCACCGGCAACGAGTTCGCCGTCGAGCCGTCCGCGAAGACCTTCTGGTACGGGCTGTACGGGGTCGTGACCGCGCTGGTGGTCTGGTACCGGATCCTCACCCCGATCCGCCTCAACCTGCGGCACCGGATGTACGTCGAGGCCGTCATCGAGGAGACGCCGGGCATCGTGTCGGTGCTGATCGGCGGGCGCAAGCTGCACCGCATGGGTGCGGAGGCCGGGCAGTTCTTCCGGTGGCGGTTCAAAGCGCCGGGGATGAGGTTCAGTTCCCATCCCTACTCGTTGTCGGCTGCGCCTCGCCCCGACATGCTGCGGATCACGGTCAAGGCGATCGGCGACCACACCTCGCGGCTGCGCGACCTGAAGCCCGGCACCAAGGTGTGGGCCGAGGGGCCGTACGGCGCGATGACCGCCCAGCGCCGCAGCCGGGGCAAGGTGCTGCTGGTCGCGGGCGGGGTCGGCATCACGCCGATGCGGGCCCTGTTCGAGACCCTGCCCGGCGCGTCCGGCGACATCACCCTGCTCTACCGGGCCAACAGCACCCAGGACCTGGCGCTGTGGGACGAGCTCGCGGCCATCGCCGACGAGCGCGGTGCCCGGCTGATGTACGCGGTCAACAGCCCGGACGGCGAACGGCCGGACATCTCCGCGGAGCGGCTGCTCCAGAAGCTGCCGGACATCGACAAGCACGACGTGTTCATGTGCGGGCCGGCCGGCTTCGCGCAGTCCGTCTACGAAGCACTGCGCGGCGCGGGTGTGCCCGCCCGCCGCATCCATCACGAGTCGTTCGAGATGTGAGCGACGGGACTCAGAAGACTTCAGGAGCTGTAGGAGCCATGAGGAAGAGTCACCCCATCCGACGTGTCGTGCTGGCCGGTGCGGCCACCGTGTCCGGGATCGTGCTGCTGCTGTCGCTGAAGCCGGCGACCGACCCGGCCTCCGCGGCGGCGGGCGGCGCGGTGCCACCCGTGGCGGCGCAGTCGCCGCAGGGCGGCGCCCAGGCCGCCGGGAGCGGCACGATCACCGGTGACGCGGCGCAGACCCAGTACGGAACCGTGCAGGTGCGGCTGACCGTGGCGAACGGGAAGATCACCCAGGCGGAGGCCGTCCAGGCACCCAAGGGCGGCCAGAGCGACCAGGTCACCGCGAACGCCGTACCCAAGCTCAACCAGGCGGCGGTCACCGCGCAGAGCGCGAACATCGACGCGGTGTCGGGAGCGACGTACACCAGCGCCGGCTACAAGGAGTCCCTCCAGTCGGCCATCGACAAGGCGAAGGCGAGCGGCGGTTCGTCGCAGGGCTCGGGGTCGCAGGGCTCCGGCTCGCAGGGTTCCGGCTCGCAGGGTTCCGGTTCGCAAGGGTCGGGCGCCGCCCAGGCCCGCACCGTCACCGGCGGCGTCGCCCAGACCCAGTACGGGCCGGTCCAGGTCCGGATCACCGTCAGCGGCGGAAAGATCACCAAGGCCGAGGCGGTCCAGACGCCCAAGGGCGGCCAGAGCGACCAGGTCACCGCGAACGCCGTACCCAAGCTCAACCAGGCGGCCGTGGCGGCGGGCAGCGCCGACATCGACGCGGTCTCCGGAGCCACGTACACCAGCGCCGGCTACAAGGAGTCCCTCCAGTCGGCCCTGGACCAGGCCGGTGGCTGACACGGTGGCGGAACCGGCAGAAGCTCCCGCCGCGGCACGTCATGCGGAGGAGGTCATGGGGACGGTCTTCTCCTTCGACGTCCGCGGCGGGGAACCCGGTGCCGTCAAGGCGGCACTGGAGGAGGCGGTCACCGGACTGCACCGGGTCGACGAGGTGTTCAGCACCTACCGCGACGACAGCCAGATCTCCCTGCTGGCGCGCGGCGAGCTGACCGTCGAACGGTGCGATCCGGAGGTCGCCGAGGTGCTCGAACTGGGTGCCGAGGCGGAGCGGCTGAGCGAGGGCTGGTTCAGCACGTCGTACGAGGGCCGCCTCGACCCGACCGGCATCGTCAAGGGCTGGTCCGTCGAACGCGCGGCCCGCCGCCTGGCGAAGGTCCCCGGCGTCAGCGGCGTCAGCGTCAACGGCGGCGGCGACGTCCAGCTCCTCGGCCTACCGGGCGCACAGCGCCCCTGGCGCGTAGGAGTCTCCGACCCCCTCCGCCCGGGCGGCCTCGCGGCGGTCATCTCCGCCGCCGGCCTGGACGAACTGGCGGTCGCCACATCCGGCACGGCGGAGCGGGGCGCGCATATCGTCGACCCGCGCACCGGCCGCTCCGCGGTCACGGACCTGGTGGCGGTGACGGTGGTCGCACCACAGCTGACCTGGGCGGACTGCTGGGCAACGGCGGCTTTCGCGATGGGGTCGCGGCAGGGTCTGCGGTGGTTGGAGTCATTGCCGGACGTGGAGGCCCTCTTGATCACGGCCGGGGATGAAGTCCGCTGCACAGGCGGCCTCGCATCTCGACTGGGCTGAGTGAGCCGACCCAGGGGCGCGGGGCTGTATCGATATGCGGCTCCGCCGCGATGGGGTCCCCCCGCGCGAGCGAAGCCGAGAGTGGGGGAGCGACCAGCCACGACGCACCCGCAGTCGGCAAAGGACCGCCACGACCCCACTCAGTGGCCGTTCTGAGCCAACCGCAACAGATGATCGGCCAAGGCCTGACCCCCCGTAGGATTCCGGCTGATCAGCAGCAACGTATCGTCACCGGCGATCGTGCCGAGAATGTCTTGCAGCTCGGCCTGGTCAATGGCCGAGGCCAAGAACTGCGCGGCCCCCGGAGGGGTACGCAGGACCACGAGGTTCGCGGAAGCCTCCGCGGAGATCAGCAGCTCCTGGGAGAGCCGCCGCATCCGCTCCTCCTTGGCCGACTCGCCCAGCGGCGCACGGGGGGTCCGGAAACCCCCCTCACTGGGCACCGCGTAGATCAGATCGCCCTCGTTGTTACGGATCTTCACCGCGTTGAGTTCGTCCAGGTCCCGGGAGAGCGTCGCCTGGGTCACGCTCAACCCGTCGTCGGCGAGCAGCTTCGCCAACTGGCTCTGGGACCGCACGGGTTGCCGGTTGAGGATGTCCACGATCCGGCGGTGGCGTGCGGTGCGGGTCTGCGGCACGGCAGGCCCGGCGGCCCCGTTGTGCTCGTGGTCCTGCGCCTGACTCATCGTCGTCTCATTTCCCGGATCATCCGTCCCCGTTGGCCACGTCGAGCACGCCGGGAAGGGCCTGAAGAAGCGCCTCCACTTCGTCGTCACCGAGGTTCAGCGGCGGCATGAGCCGTACGACATCGGGGGCGGGCGCGTTCACCAGGAAACCGGCGTCCTGAGCCACCTGCTGCACCTTGGCGGCGAGCGGCTCGGTGAGCACGATACCCAGGAGCAGTCCCGCGCCCCGGACACAGTCGATCAACGGGTGGCCCAGCGCCTCGATCCCGTCCCGCAACTTCTCGCTCTGTTGCTTGACGTTCTCCAGCAATCCGTCGTTCGCGATGGTGTCCAGCACGGCCAGTCCCGCGGCACACGCGACCGGGTTGCCGCCGAAGGTCGTCCCGTGGTGACCGGGCTGCAGCAGCTCCGCCGCCCGCCCGAAGGCGACCGTCGCGCCCAGCGGCAGTCCGCCGCCGAGCTGCTTGGCGAGCGTGACGACGTCGGGCAGCACGCCGTCATGGGCCTGGTACTCGAACCAGTGCCCGGTACGGCCGATGCCGGTCTGCACCTCGTCGAGGACGAGCAGCGCACCGCTGGCGGCGGTGATCGCCCGAGCCGCCTTCAGATAGCCGGCCGGCGGCACCACGACCCCGAGCTCGCCCTGGATCGGCTCGATGATCACGAGAGCCGTCTCCTCGGTCACCGCGGCGGCCAGCGCCTGCGCGTCGCCGAACGGCACGTGGGTGACATCACCGGGCAGCGGCAGGAAGGGCTCCCGCTTGCCGGCCTGGCCGGTCATCGCGAGGGCGCCCATCGTGCGGCCGTGGAAGCCGCCCTCGGTGGCGACGACGTGGGTCCGCCCGGTCAGCCGGCCGATCTTGAACGCGGCCTCGTTGGCCTCGGCACCGGAGTTGCAGAAGAAGACCTTGCCGTCCCGCCCGAAGAGCTGGAGCAGCCGTTCGGCGAGGGCGACGGTCGGCTCGGCCATGAAGAAGTTGGAGATGTGGCCGAGGGACGCGATCTGCGTGCTCACGGCCTCGACGATCGCGGGGTGGGCGTGGCCCAGCGCGTTCGTCGCGATGCCGCCGACGAAGTCGAGGTACTGCTTGCCGTCGGCGTCCCAGACCTTGAGGCCCTCACCGCGTACGAGAGGGAGCCTCGGGGTGCCGTAGTTGTTCATCAGCGAGCCCTGCCACCGCTGGGTCAACTCCTGATTGTTCGTCATACGGCATCCCCCTCTTGCGCGTCCGGCACGACCATCGTGCCGATGCCTTCGTCGGTGAAGATCTCCAGCAGGATCGAGTGCTGGACCCGGCCGTCGATGACGCGGGCGGTGGTGACGCCGTTGCGTACGGCGTGCAGGCAGCCCTCCATCTTCGGCACCATGCCGGAGCTCAACTCCGGCAGCAGCTTCTCCAGTTGGGAAGCGGTGAGGCGGCTGATCACCTCGTCGGAGTGGGGCCAGTCCTCGTAGAGGCCCTCGACGTCCGTGAGGACCATGAGGGTTTCGGCGCCCAGAGCAGCAGCGAGTGCCGCAGCCGCCGTATCAGCATTGACGTTGTAGACATGTCCGTCGTCCTGGGAGCGGGCGATCGACGAGACGACCGGGATGCGGCCGTCGGCGAGCAGGGCCTCGATCGCGCCCGTGTCGATCTCGGTGATCTCGCCCACCCGCCCGATGTCGACCAACTCGCCGTCGATCTCGGGCCGGTGCTTGGTGGCGGTGATGGTGTGCGCGTCCTCGCCGGTGAGGCCGATGGCCAGCGGGCCGTGCTGGTTGAGGAGCCCGACCAGCTCGCGCTGGACCTGCCCGGCCAGCACCATCCGTACGACGTCCATGGCGTCCTCGGTGGTGACGCGCAGGCCGGCCTTGAACTCGCTGACGATGCCGTGCTGGTCGAGGGCGGCGCTGATCTGCGGGCCGCCGCCGTGCACGACGACGGGCTTGAGGCCGGCGTGGTGCAGGAACACGACGTCCTGGGCGAACGCGGCCTTCAGGTCCTCGTCGATCATGGCGTTGCCGCCGAACTTGATCACGACGGTCTTGCCGTTGTGGCGGACCAGCCAGGGCAGCGCCTCGATGAGGATCTGGGCCTTGGGGAGCGCGGTGTGCTTACGCGTAGTGCTCATGACGAGTAGGCGCTGTTCTCGTGGACGTAGTCGGCGGTGAGGTCGTTGGTCCAGATCGTGGCGGTCTCGGAGCCCGCCGCGAGGTCGGCGACGATGTGCACCTCGCGGTAGCGCATGTCGACCTTCTCGCGGTCCTCGCCGACACCGCCGTTCTTGCAGACCCAGACGCCGTTGATGGCGACGTTGAGCTGGTCCGGCTCGAAGGCGGCGGACGTCGTGCCGATCGCGGAGAGGACGCGGCCCCAGTTGGGGTCCTCGCCGTGGATGGCGCACTTGAGGAGGTTGTTGCGGGCGATGGAGCGGCCCACCTCGACGGCGTCGTCCTCGGTCGCGGCGCCCACCACCTCGACCTTGATGTCCTTGCTGGCGCCCTCGGCGTCCCGGATCAGCTGCTGCCCGAGGTCGTCACAGACGGCCCGTACGGCCTCGGCGAACTCCTCGTACTCCGGGGTGACTTCGGCGGCTCCGGAGGCGAGCAGCAGCACGGTGTCGTTGGTCGACATGCAGCCGTCGGAGTCGACGCGGTCGAAGGTGACCTTGGTGGCGGCGCGCAGCGCCTTGTCCAGGACGTCGCTGTCGAGGGCGGCGTCGGTGGTCAGGACGACGAGCATGGTGGCGAGGCCGGGCGCGAGCATGCCGGCGCCCTTCGCCATCCCGCCGACCGTCCAGCCGTCCTTCGTCACGACGGAGGTCTTGTGCACGGTGTCGGTGGTCTTGATGGCGATGGCGGCCTTCTCGCCGCCGTGCTCGGAGAGCTGGGCGGCGGCGGTCTCGACGCCGGGGAGCAGCTTCTCCATGGGCAGGAGGACGCCGATGAGGCCGGTCGAGCAGACGGCGACCTCGATGGCGCCCCGGCCGAGGACCTCGGCGACCTTCTCGGCGGTCGCGTGGGTGTCCTGGAAGCCCTTGGGGCCCGTACAGGCGTTGGCGCCCCCGGAGTTGAGGACGACCGCGGAGACCTGACCGCCCTTCAGGGCCTGCTCGGACCACAGCACCGGCGCGGCCTTGACGCGGTTGGAGGTGAAGACGCCCGCGGCGGATCGGCGGGGCCCGGTGTTGACCACGAGGGCCAGGTCCGGGTTGCCGTTCTCCTTGATCCCGGCGGCGATGCCCGCCGCCGTGAATCCCTTTGCTGCCGTGACACTCACGGTGCGACTCCGATCGTGGAAAGCCCGGTGTTCTCGTGAAACCCGAGGGCGATGTTCATGCTCTGCACGGCACCACCGGCCGTGCCCTTGGTCAGGTTGTCGATGGCGCTGATCGCGATGATGCGGTTCGCGGCGGCGTCGTGAGCGACCTGCACCTGAACGGCGTTAGAACCGTAGACGGACGCCGTGGCGGGCCACTGCCCCTCCGGGAGGAGGTGGACGAAGGGCTCGTCGGCGAACGCCTTCTCGTAGGCGGCGCGGACGGAGTCCGCCGTGACGCCGGGGCGCGCGCTCGCGGTGCACGTGGCGAGGATGCCGCGGGGCATCGGCGCGAGGGTCGGCGTGAAGGAGACGGAGACCCGCTCGCCCGCCACCGCGCTGAGGTTCTGGATCATCTCGGGCGTGTGCCGGTGGCCGCCGCCGACGCCGTACGGCGACATGGAGCCCATGACCTCGCTGCCCAGCAGATGCGGCTTGAGTGCCTTGCCCGCGCCCGAGGTGCCGGACGCGGCGACGATCACGGCCTCGGGCTCGGCGAGGCCGGCGGCGTAGGCCGGGAAGAGGGCGAGCGAGACGGCGGTCGGGTAGCAGCCGGGTACCGCGATGCGCTTGGACCCCGTAAGCCGAGCGCGGCCACCCGGCAGCTCGGGGAGGCCGTACGGCCAGGTGCCGGCGTGCGGGGAGCCGTAGAACGTCTCCCAGTCGGCCGCGTCCTCCAGCCGGAAGTCGGCTCCCATGTCGACGACGAGCACGTCCGGGCCGAGCTGCTCGGCGACGGCGGCGGACTGTCCGTGGGGCAGGGCGAGGAAGACGACGTCATGGCCGGCGAGGACCTCGGGGGTGGTCTCCTGGAGCACGCGGTCGGCGAGGGGCAGCAGGTGCGGTTGGAGCACACCGAGCCGCTGTCCCGCGTTCGAGTGGCCGGTCAGGGCCCCGATCTCGACCTCGGGGTGCGCCAGGAGCAGACGCAGCAGTTCCCCGCCCGCGTATCCGCTCGCTCCGGCCACTGCCGCACGTACCGCCATGGAATCCTCCTCCTAGAGGGCATGACTATACGTATCGATGCACGTTTATGCAATCTTGAGGGTGCGGGACAGACCGGAAGCCGGTACCACCGCATCGGTCGGCGGTACCGGCTTCTGGTTCCGTTCCCCGGAGCGACCAGTGCGCCACTCGTTCAGGATGCGGTGTGCGGCACCGCACTCAGCCGAAGTTGCGCAGGCGTGCGGAGAGGTGGATGGCGGCGCCCTCCATCAGGGTGTCGGCGATCGCCTCCACCGTGCGGGCTCGCCACGGGTGGAGCTCGGTGTCCGCGACCACCTGGTTGAAGGCGCCCATCGCGGGGCCGCAGTGCACCAGGTAGTCCACCCGGGAGCGCTGGTCACCGCTCACGGCGAGGCGGAAACCGCGTGTGAAGTAGCCGCGGAACACTGCCGCCAGCTGCTGCTCGGGGGTGCTGCCCGCCGCGACGGGCGCGGGGGCCTCGCCGCCCAGGTACCGGTCGAGAACCTGGCTCCTGGTCTCTTCGTCCAGCTGGGCGAGCGAGCCATGCCGGCGCCACAGCTCGTGCAGCCGGGACGCCCGGGCCGGGAAGAACAGCCCCCGCTTGAGGTAGCGGGCCTGGACGCCGAGATCGAACAGCTCGCCCCAGGGCGCGGTGTCCACGTCGTACTCGCGGGCCTCCTGGAGGATGTCCTTGACCTCCGCGCTCGTGGCCGCCTCCACGGAGCACTGGTTGACCGAGCCGGTCAGGACGAAGTCGGCGCCGAGCAGGAACGCGGCCCCGGTGGCCTCGGGCGTGCCGATGCCGCCCGCGCACCCCACGTGCACCCGGTGGCCGCCCGTCGCGGTCGTGTCCCGCAGCCGCAGCACGGCGGGCAGCAGGGTGAGCAGGTCGGCCGTGCTGCTCAGCCAGCCGCCGTCGGCCTCCACGCACAGATCGTCCGCCATCGGCCGGCCGGCCGCCGCGCGGGCCTCCTCGGCGGTGACCTCGCCCGTCTCCAACAGCCGGGCGACCAGCCGCTCCGGCGGCGGGGCCAGGAACTCGGCGGCCACGTCCGTGCGGGACACCTTGGCGATGATCCGGCCGCCCTTGAGGCGGAACCGGACCAGGGCCGGGGTGATCAGCGGGAAGCCGGACGCCTCGACCAGGTCGGCGCCGTGCCGCAGGAGCAGGTCCACCAGGGCGGACTCCTCCTCGGGGGCGCCGTGCCGGTACAGCAGGTTGACGCCGAAGGAGCCGCCCAGGCCCAGTTCCCCGGACAGGTCGCGCAGCAGGCCGTCCACCTCGTCGAGGGGCATGCCGCCGGTCCCCAGGAAGCCGAGCAGCCCCGCCTTGGCCGCCGCGCCCAGCATCTCGCGGCCCGAGATGCCGCCGTACAGGGCTCCCAGCAGGTACGCGCGCCGCAGGCCGTACCGCTCGCGGAAGGTGGCGGCTCCGAGGGTGTCAGCCGTCGGGGCGGCGAAGGCCGCGGGTGGTACGGGGGCCGGCGACTGGACGGAAGGCAGCGGCTCAGCGAGTCGTTCCCCCGCTTCCGGCGCGGGAAGCGGCTCCGCGTTCTTCCTGATCTTGGCGGCCAGATTGGTCAGGACCCGGCCCGGGCCCAGCTCCACGAACTCGAAGTCGCCGTGGCCCATCAGCCGGCGCACCGTGTCGGTCCAGCGGACCGGGGAGTCGATCTGCGCGGTCAGGGTCGCCTTGACCGCGCCGGGGGCGTACGGCTGCGCGTCCACGTTGGCCAGCACCGGGACGGCCGGGTCCCGCAGGGTGAAGCCGTCCAGGAAGCGCGCGAACTCCGCGGCGGTGTCGCGCATGTGGCGGGAGTGGAAGGGCGCGCTGACGTTGAGCCGGACGGCGCGGACTCCGGCCGACTCGAAGGCGGCGCGGGCGGCGTCGACACCCTCGACCGGACCGGACAGCACGAACTGGTCGGGGGCGTTGTAGTTGGCCAGGTCGAGCTCGTCGATGCCGGAGTCGGCGAGCACCCGCAGCACGGTCGCCTCGTCGCAGCCGACCACCGCGGCCATCCCGCCACCGCCGGCCGCCGCCATCAGGGCGCCGCGCCGCTGCACCAGGCGCAGCCCGGTCTCGAAGTCGAAGACGCCGGCGGCGAACAGGGCGGCGTACTCGCCGAGGCTGTGGCCGACCAGGTAGTCGGCCGGCTCGGCGTCCTCGGTGAGCCGGTCGAGATAGGTCAGGACGCTGACGACGTAGAGCGCCGGCTGTGTGTACTCGGTACGGCCCAGGCGGCGCTCCGGGTCGTGGACGCACAGTTCCTCGATCGAGTAGCCGAGCACGCGGTCGGCGATCGCGGTCTCCCGCGGGTACCTGGCGAACAGCTCCTTGCCCATCCCCCGCTGCTGAGACCCCTGACCTGGGAAACCGTAGACCTTCATGCCATGTGCCTTCCTTGCCGTCTTCGCTGTCACCGGAGTCGGATCTGGGTGTGGATGTGGGTGTGGATAGGAGGGCGGTGCCGCGAGCGTCCGGGCCTGTTCCAGGGCCCGTGGGTCGTGGCCGAACGGGCTGAGCAGCGGCAGCGAACGGGAGCGGTCACCCGCCGGGAGGTTGCCGCGGACGAAGTTGTGCAGGGTGCCCGAGGGGCTCAGGTCGAGGTAGAGGAAGTCGCCGCGGGCCCGCATCGCGGCCATGGCCCGCTCGAACTCGATGGGTCTGCGGGCGACCTGCCAGAAGTGGTCGGCACCGGGCCGCTCGACGAGCCGTCCGTCCACGCACGACACCCAGGGGACGCGCGGTGGGGCGAAGGCCACCCCGTCGAAGACGGCCCGGCACTCGGCGAGGACGCCGTCCATCAGGCTGGAGTGGTAGGCGTACTCGACCGGCACCCGCTGGTGCAGCACCTCGGCCGCGCGCAGGGCCGCCTCGGCCCGGTCCAGATCCGCGTCGGTGCCCGCGACCACGATGTGGCCGGGGTAGTTGCGGGCGGCGACCTCGCAGCCGGGCAACGCGGGGATCCGGTCCCGGCCGTCCGGGCGGGTGATGACCGCGAGCAGCCCGCCGCGCGGGCCCGCCGGCAGGCTCTCCGCCTGCCGGACGAGCAGCCGCAGGCACGTCTCGGCGTCGATGCTGCCGGAGACGACCGCGGCCGCGTACTCGCCGAGGCTGGAGCCGAGCAGGTAGTCCGGCTCGATGCCGGCCGCGCGCAAGGTCTCGGCCAGGGCGAGTTCGATCATGACGATCGCCGGGTGGGTGAGCCGGGTGTCGACGAAGGGGTCGTTCTTGCGCCGGGCCGGGTCGAGGATCCGGTCGAGGACCGACTCGCCCAGCAGCTCGGCGGCGACAGCGTCGTAGCGCCGCAGGGCCGTGCGGAACACCTCGTCGGACTCGAAGAGTTCCTCGCCCATGCGGTAGTACTGCGAGCCCTGCCCGGAGAACATGAAGACCACGGGCAGGCGCCCGGTGGGCGTCTCGGTCATCGCGGGCGTCCCGTTGGCCGCGCTCATCGGTACGTGTCCCAGAACAGGTCGGCCGCCGCCGACCGGGCAGGTGCCTCGGGCGCCTCGGAGGCGGTGCCCCGGATGACGACCGTGCGCTCCGACGGGGGCTGCGGCAGCGGTACCCGGGCGGCGCGGTGGTCCGCCGGGGCCGGGGCGAGCAGCAGGTGCGCGTTGGTGCCGCCGTCGGCGAAGCAGTTGAGCGCGGCCCGGTCCGCGCCCGCGGGCCACGGGCGGAGCTCTCTCGGGAAGTACATCGCGGAGGCGTCCACGTCGAAGTGCGGCAGGGGCTGCTGTCCGGAACGGAACGGCACCTGCTGGCGGTGGTGCAGCATCAGGACGACCTTGATGAACGCGGCGATGCCCTCCGCGGCCAGCGGATGACCGATGTTCGGCTTCACCGACCCGAGCGCGAGCCGCGCCGAACGGGCCGGGCCGGCGCCGTAGACACCCTCGATCGCCTTCAGTTCGAGCAGGTCGGTGACGGTCGAGCCGGAGGCGTTGGTCTCCACCCAGCCGACGTCCTGCGGCGCGCGGCCGCTGAGCGCCAGCGCCTCGGCCATCACGTCCTTCTGGGCCCGCAGGTTGGGGGTGGCGGGTCCGGCGGTGCGGCCGTCGTTGTTGATCGCGATGCCCTCCAGTACGGCGAGCACCCGGTCACCGTCCGCCTGGGCCCGGGCCAGCGGCTTGAGGACGACGACGCCGACGCCCTCGCCGAGCACCAGGCCGGCCGCCCGGCCGTCGAACGCGTGGAACTCCGGGCCGGGGTTGAGCAGCCCGCGCTGCCCGAACACCCGGTGCGCCCGGTCGTCCGCGAGCAGGCTCACACCGGCGACGACTGCCGACTCGACGGAACCCGTGCGCAGTGCCTGTACGGCCATGTCCATCGCCACCAGGGCGGAGGAACAGGCGGTGTCCACCACCAGGCTCGGGCCCTGGAAGTCGAAGAACTGGGAGATGTTGGCCGCGAGGTAGTTCTGGCCGGTGACCACGACCGGGTTCTTGGCCCGCTCCAGGTCCGCCGGGTCGGGGGTGTGGGTGGCCCGGCCGCCGACGTACACGCCGACCCTGCGGCCCCTGAGGTCCGCCGGGCGGTGACCGGCGTGGTGCACGGCCCTGTCGACCTCCTCAAGCAGGAGCAGGGCCTGCGGGTCCATCGCCTTCACGTCGGCCTCGGACAGCAGGAACCGCTCGGGCGCGAACCGCAGCACCTCCGGCAGCAGCCCGGCGTGGTAACCGAGCGAGCGGCCGAAGCGGGAGTCCGGGATGGGACGCAGCGCCGTACGGCCGTCGCGCAGCAGCTCCCAGTAGGCGTCGGCGGAGTCGGCGTCGGGGAAGCGGCAGGAGAGGCCGACCACGGCTATGGCGCCACCTCGCGGGTCCGGGGTGGGCGTACCGCCGGAGGTGGTGCCCTGCTGATGGACGGTGGTGGCGGGTGGGGCGGAGGGGGCGGAGGGGGTGTCGAAGGCCCAGACGGATGCCGGGGCCGCCGACTCCGGCCGTACCTCAGTCTCGGCCTCGGGTGCCGTGCCGCCGGTCTCCGTGCCGCCTGTCTCCATGTCGCCGAACTCCGCGAGGAGTTCCGTCCGGTGTTCCTCGCCGAGATACGCCGCGAAACCGTCCACCGTCGGGTGTTCCAGCAGGGCCGACGGGTCGACCGAGACGTCCAGGCGCTGGGCGACGGTCTGGACGAGCTGGGAGACCATGATCGAGTCCATGCCGTAGTCGTGGACCGGGACGTCCCCGGCCAGCTTGGCGCGGTCGAAGCGGAGTTCCGCCGCGAGCTGGTCGAGCAGCCAGGAGGCGACCGCCTCGACGGCGGCGCTCACGTCCGCGCCCGCGCCGGCCACCGGTCGGGGCGCGGCGGCCGGTGCGGTGGGCGCGGCGGCCGGTGCGGCGGCCGGGGTGCCCAGGCGCCGTGCCGTCAGCCGCTCGGCACTGAACTCGGCGTCGGGGCGCGGCAGTACGGGCATCACGACCCGGGCACCGCTCTCCAGCGCGCGGTCGAGCAGGGCCAGCCCCTGTGCGTCGGTGAGCGAGGCGAGGCCGGAGGCCTGGTAGGCGGCGCTGCGGGCCTCCCCCATGCCGGTGTCCTTCCAGCTCGGCCACTGCACGCTGACCAGGGGCAGGCCGTACGGGCGGGCCTCGGCCACCGCGTCCAGGTAGGCGTTGGCCATGGCGTAGTCGCTCTGGCCGACCGCGAGGGCGGGAACGGCGGCGGCGACCGACGAGTACAGCACGAACAGGCCGAGCGGCTCGTCGCGGAAGCACTCCAGCAAGGCGTCCAGGCCGAACACCTTCGGTGCGAGGACACGGGCGACGCCGGTCTGCGGCTTGCGGACGAACGCCGGGTTCTCGAAGTCGGTGAAGCCCGCGCTGTGGATCACGCCACCGACCGGGCCGAGCCGCAGTCTGACGTCGGCGAGAACCTTGGCGAGCGCCTCCTTCTCGTCCAACGGCACGGCGACGGCCTCGAGTTCGACGCCCTGGGCGGCCAGTTCGGCCAGCGGGCGCAGCTTGCGGCCCAGCGGGCCGTCCTCGGCGATGTGCGCGGCCCACTCGGCGCGCGGCGGCAGCTCCTCGCGGCCGGTGAGGACCAGCTTGCGCACGCCGTGCCGGGCGACGAAGTGGCGTGCGGTGAGCAGCCCTAGGCCGCGCGTGCCGCCGGTCACCCACAGCACGTGGTCCGCCGGGAAGCGGAGTTCGGCGCGCTGCGCCCGCGGGGCCTCGGCGAACGTCGCCAGGTGACGCGCTCCCCCGCGGTAGGCGACCTCGGCGGGCTCGCCGTCGACGGACAGCTCCTCTCCGATCCAGCGGCACAGCTGCTCGTCGGTCGCGGCACGGTCGATCTCCACGTGGCGGGAGCGGACGTGGCGGTACTCGCTCTGCAGCATCCGGTACAGGCCCACCCGGGCCGCTCCGCCGAGGGCGGGCGCGCCACGCGAGACGAGCAGGGCGCGCAGGTCGCGGCGGCCGAGGTCGACCAGGTGCTGGAGCCAGCGCAGCCAGGAGGGCAGCGCGACGTGCGTGGGCTGAAGTCCGGGGCCGGTGCAGCCGGCCAGGTCGACGACGGCGTCGAAGCGGTCCCAGCGGGTGCCGGCGTCGGTGAGTTCGGCGTCGATCCGGTCTGCGGTGAGCACCTCGGCGGCCGGCAGCACCGCCGCGAGCCGGGCGGCCAGCGCCTCGGTACCGGGTGCGGCGAGTACGGCGGTCAGGGCGGGCGGCGCCGTACGGGGCGCGGGCGGGGCGGGGAGCCACTGCCGGGTCAGCAGCAGCCCCTCGGGGTCGCGCCGGGCGCCGAGGGCGGCCAGTTCGGCGTCGGCCGCGGCCAGCCAGACCCGGTCGCCGTCGAAGGGGTAGCCGGGCAGCGCCACCCGGGCGGGCCTGCCGCCGGGGTGCAGGGCGGGCCAGTCGACCTGCTGTCCGCCGGTCCAGGCGGTGGCGTACGCGGCGGGGTCGGCGGGGAGCCGCTCACCCGCTACGGGCCTGCGCGGGTCGACCACGCCGGTCCAGCTGCCGGCCGGGGTGCCGCCAGCGGCGAACTCGTCGAGGCGGTCGCACAGTTCGGGCAGGTCGTGGAAGTGCACGGCCAGCCGGTGGGCCATCGCCTCGCGGCCCGTCTGCAGGGTCCAGGCGACCTGCGCCGGGGTGGCGGTGTCCTCGGCGCGCAGGTGGCCGGCGAGCCGCCGGGCCTGCGCTGCCAGCCGGCCGGCGTCCCGCGCGGAGAGCACGGCCAGCTGGGGACCGGCCGGAACGGCCCCGGAACCGGCGCCGTCGCCGTCGCCGACGTACTCCTGCAGGATGATGTGGGCGTTCGTGCCGCCCGCGCCGAAGGAGCTCACGCCCGCCGTCCTCGGCCGTACCCTGCCGTCCGACAGGACGCGGCGGGGCCAGGGCGCCCGCTCACGCTGGACCTCGAACGGGGTCGCCGTGAAGTCGATGTTCGGGTTGAGGCGGTCCGCGTGCAGGGACGGCGCCAGCTCGCCGTGCCGCATCTGGAGCAGCACCTTGGTGATCGCGGCGATGCCGGCGGCCGACTCGGCGTGCCCGATGTTGGACTTGACCGAGCCGATGGGCAGCCGCTCGGGCGGCTCGTCGCCGAAGGCCCGCAGCATGCCGGTGATCTCCACCGGGTCGCCGAGGGCGGTGCCGGTGCCGTGCGCCTCCAGGTAGTCGAGGTCGGCGGGCGCGAGCCCGGCCCGCTCCAGCGCCGTACGCACGAGCTCGCCCTGGGCCTTGGGGTTGGGGACGCTGTAACCCGCGCCCGCGCCGCCGTGGTTGACGGCGGAGGCCTTGACCACGGCGAGGATCCGGTCGCCGTCGGCGAGGGCCGCGTCCAGGCGCTTGAGCAGGACGGCGCCCGAGCCCTCGGCGGGCACGTACCCGGTGCCGCCCTCGCCGAAGCTGCGGCAGCGCCCGTCCTCGGCGAGGAAGCCGCGTTGGGCGAGCTGGAGGAACTTCACCGGGTGGCTGGAGATGTTGACCCCGCCGGCCACGGCGACGTCGCAGTCGCCGTTGCGGATGGCGAGGCAGGCCTGGTGGATGGTGACCAGCGACGAGGAGCACATGGTGTCCAGGCCGACGCTGGGGCCCGCGAAGTCGAAGAAGTACGACACCCGGTTGGCCACCGAGGCGTACGACGAGGAGGTCGCGAAGCCTTCGCCGCGCAGCGCCTCCTGGACGCCGTACAGCTGGTAGTGGCCGTACATCATGCCGACGAACACGCCGGTGCGGGCGCCGCGCATCTGCTCGCGGGTGTAGCCCGCGTCCTCCAGCAGATGCCAGACGGTCTCCAGGAACACCCGCTCCTGCGGGTCGGTGTGCTCCGCCTCGATCTGCGACATCCGGAAGAACAGCGGGTCGAAGCGGTCGGCGCCGGGTACGAAGCCGCCCCACTTGCCGTAGGTCTTGCCCGTGGCGGACTTGTCCGGGTCGTAGAACAGGCCGTGGTCCCAGCGGTCGGCGGGGATCTCCTCGACGCTGTCCCGGCCGGCGCGCAGGTTGCGCCAGAACTCGGCGACGTCGTCGGCCTGGGGGTAGCGTCCCGCGACGCCGATGATGGCGATGGCGTCGTCCTGCGGGGCGGGCGCGGCCGGCTCGGCGGGCTTCGTCGGGAGCACGGTCGCCGCGGGAGCTGTGGTGTCCGGGGCCGTGGTGTCCGGGGCCGTGGTCTCCGGGGCCGTGGTCTCCGGGGCCGTGGTCTCCGGGGCCGTGGTCTCCGGGGCGGGGGCCGGGAACGCGCCGGGGTGGGCCCCTGCCAGGTGGCCGGCGAGGTCGCGTACGGTCACGTACTCGAAGAGCAGGGTCTTCGACAGCGGGCCGACGCGTTCCTCCAGGCGGCGGATGAGGCTCATGGTGATGAGCGAGTCCACGCCGTACCGGTCGAAGGGTTCGGCCACGGCGATCTCCGCCTCGGGCAGCTTCAGCTCCTCGGCGAGCAGCCGCAGGACCAGTTCCTCGGCGCGCTCGTGCGCTCCGGGCGCGGCGGTGCCGGACTCGTCCTTGCGCGGCGCGGCGCCTTCGAGGGCCTGGAGGATGCGGTCGGGGTCGCCGGCGGCCAGGAGCAGGCGCGGCGCGGTGTGGGCGAGGGCGCGGTCCAGGGCCCGCAGGGCGGGGGCGGTGCGCAGCGGGCGCATGCCGAGCACCCGCTCCATGTGGGCCTCGGCGTCGGCGTCGAGGCGCATCCCGCCGTCGGCCCAGAGCGGCCAGGCGGCCGCGAGGGTGCGGCCGTGCCGGGCGCCTTCCCGGCGGCGCCGCTCGCGCTCGTCGGCGAAGTGGTCGAGGAAGGCGTTGGCGAAGGCGTAGTCGCTCTGGCCGGCGTTGCCGAAGGCCGCGGCCGCCGAGGAGAGCGCGACGAAGTAGTCCAGCGGTTCGTCCGCCGTCGCCTCGTCGAGCAGCACGGTGCCGTGCACCTTGGCGGCGAGGACGGCGTCCGCGTCCTCGCGCCGCTTGGTGCGTATGAGCCCGTCCCTGAGGACGCCGGCCGCGTGCACGACGCCGCTGACCGAGCCGTGCGCCCGGCGGGCCTCGGCCACCAGGTCGCGTACGGCGGCCGGGTCGGTGATGTCGGCGAGCACCACCCGGGCGCCGAGGGCGTCGGCGCGGGCCCGGGTCTCGGGGTCGGGGGCGGTGCGCGCGGCGAGCACGATGCCGCCGCCGGTGACACCGGCGGCCCGCCGCGCGGCGGCGATGTGCTCGGCGACGAGCAGGCCCAGGGCGCCGGTGCCGCCGGTGACGATGTGCGCGCCGGCACCGGTGAACGCGGCGCCCGGCGCGGCCGGGAGGCTCACCTGCCGCCAGGCGCGGCGGGCCCGGCCCTCCTCGTCCGTGCGCACCTCGGGGCCGCCGTCCGCGCCGAGTTCGGCGACGACGGCCTCGGCGAGCGGGCGGCCCGGGGCGACGGCCAGGACGCCGAGGGCGACCGACGGTTGCTCCAGGCGCACGGTGCGGGCGAAGGCGGCCATCGCCGGCTGGGCGGGCGACGGGGCCTGCTCGGGGTGGACGTACAGGTAGCGCAGCGCGTCGCGGCGCTCGCGCTGCCAGGCCCGCAGGAAGGCCAGGGCCGCGTGGAAGCCGTGCTCCACGGAGTCGTTGGCGGTGCGGTCGGGTCCGGCCAGGTGGACGACGTGGACGGGTCCGGCTCCGGCGGCGCGCACGGCGGCCTCGGCGTCGAAGCCGGTGCCGAGCGGGATGCGGCGGACATCGGCGCCCGTCGCCGTGAGGGCGACGGCCACGTCGGTGGCGTCGGCGGAGGCAGGGTCCAGCAGCAGGACCCGTGCGGCGGAGGGGAGTTGGCCGTGCGCAGCGGGCGCGGCCTCCCAGGCCGGCTCGAAGGCGTGGACGACGTCGACGGCGGACACGGCCTGCGTCCCGGGCGCGGGTGCGGTGTCCGTCGCTCGCGTGGCGTCCGCCGGGCGCAGCGCCCTCAGGGTGAAGGACTCCAGCGCGGCGGCCACCTGCCCGTTCTCGTCGAGCAGGGCGACGTCGAAGGAGAGGGAGCCCGCCGGGCCGGGGCGCCGGGCCGGGGTGGCGTACGCGTAACCCCGCTCGGGCAGCGGGGCGTACAGCCGGACCGAGCCCAGGGAGAACGGCAGGTAGGGTGCCGGGCCCGCCGGGTCCCCGGCGCCGGGGACGAGCCGGCCCGCGGTCTGCAGGGCGGCGTCCAGCAGCGAGGGGTGGAAGGCGTACGCACCGGCGTCCGCGCGCTGCGGCTCCGGCAGGCGCAGCGTCGCCAGCGCCTCCCCGGGGCCCTCGGCGATCTCCTCGATCACCCGGAACGCGGGCCCGTAGGCGAAGCCGAGCCGGACGAAGGCGTCGTAGCAGTCGGACCCCGCCTGAACGCGAGTGCAGCGGGCACGTACGTCCGCCGGGGCGATGGGGGCGGGCCGGGAACCGGGGTCGTCGAACCGCAGGGTGCCGCCGGCGTGCACCGGCGCGTCCTCGGCGGTGCCGCGCACCTCGAACGCGGCGCGGGAGCGGTCGCCGGTGACGCGGACCAGCAGCGAGTGCCCGGTCTGGCCGGAGGCGAGCCGGACCGGCGCCGCCCACACCAGGTCGTCGACGCCGCGCACCGGGACTCCCCCGGCGGCGAGTTCGCCCGCCAGGCGGCCCATCTCCAGATAGGCCACCCCAGGCAGCACCAGGTCGCCGCCGACGACGTGGTCGCGCAGGAAGAACTCCTCGCCCGTCAGCGTCTTGGCGAACCGCTGCTCGCCGAAGGTGGAGACGTTGGCGTCCAGGAGGGTGGGGTGCAGACGGGGGCCGGGCTCTGCGGGGCGCTCGCCGGCGGTGACCCAGTGCCGGGGACCGGCGAACGGGTAGGCGGGCAGGTGGACGCGGCGCCGGGCGGCGCCCTCGTGCAGGGTCCGCCAGTCGACGTCGGTGCCGTGCAGCCAGGCGTCGGCGAGGGCGTGGAGGTCACGCCCGTCCGGGGAGCCGGGCCGGCCCGTCCGCGGTTCCGTCACGTGGGCGGTGCGTACGGCGGAGGGGCGTCCGGCCAGGTACGCGGTGAGCTCGGCGCGCAGGGACGCGGTGCCGTCGGCGACCAAGGCGAGCCGGTGCGGCATCGGTTCCCGGCCCGTCTGCAGGGTGTGGGCGAGGTCCGCGGCCGGGACGTCCTGCCGTCCGAGGTGGTCGGCGAGCCGTTCGGCGGAGCGCCTGAGCGCCTCTCCGTCGCGGGCCGAGAGCACGAAGACCTGCTGGGCCGCGGGCTCGTCGCGGGTGTCGGGCATGGGCGGTTCCTCCAGCACGATGTGCGCGCCCGCCCCGCCGAAGCCGAAGGAGCTGACGCCGCCGCGGCGCGGCAGCTCGGCTCCGTGGGCGTCCTGGGGACGCGGCCAGGGACGGGCGGTGGCGGCGACCTCGAAGGGGCCGCCGTCGAGTTCCAGGTAGGGGTTCTGCTCGCGGAAGTGCAGGCTGGCCGGGACGGTGCCGTGCCGCATCGACAGGACCACCTTGAACAGTCCGGCGATACCGGCGGCGGCCTCCAGGTGGCCGATGTTCGTCTTGACCGAGCCGATGGCGCACGGGGCGGACCCGCCGGGCGTGCCTTCCTGTGCCCGCAGCCGCCGGAAGGCGGAGCTCAGACCGGTGGTCTCGATCGGGTCGCCCAGGGCAGTGCCGGTGCCGTGCGCCTCGATGTAGCCGACGGTGTCCGGGTGGACGCCGGCGGCCTGGTAGGCCTCGACCAGCAGATCGGCCTGGGCGTCGGGGTTGGGGGCGGTGAGCGAGGTGGTCCGGCCGCCGTGGTTGAGGGCGGCGGCCTTGATCACGGCGTGTACGGCGTCGCCGTCGTGCTCGGCCCGCTCGTTCGGCTTGAGCAGGACGACGCCCGCGCCCTCGCCGCGCACATAGCCGTCGGCGCGGCTGTCGAAGGCCTTGCAGCGGCCGTCGGGGCTGAGCATCTCGCCCTGGCTGAGCGCCTCGTAGACGCCCGGGGCCAGCATGAGGCTGACGCCGCCCGCGATGGCCAGGTCGCAGGTGCCGTCGCGCAGGGCGGCGCAGGCCTGGTGGACGGCGGTGAGGGAGCCGGAGCAGGCGGTGTCGACGGCGATGCTGGGACCGCGCAGGTCGAGCAGGTACGACACCCGGTTCGGGACGATCGACAGGGCGGCGCCGGTGAGGGTGTGGCCCTCGGTGGCGCGTCCGGCGGCCCGCTGCACCTCGTGGTAGTCGGAGTTGGTGACGGCGATGAACACGCCGACCCGCTTCCCGGCCAGCTCGGAGGGGCGGTAGCCGGCGTCCTCGACGGCCTGCCAGACGGTCTCGAGCAGCAACCGCTGCTGCGGGTCCATCAGTTCGGCCTCTCGGGGCGAGATGCCGAAGAACGCGGCGTCGAACCGGTCCACGTCCGGGGCGAAGCCGCCCCAGCGGGAGCGGGAGCCCGGGTGGTCGCGCCAGTCCCAGCGGTCGGCGGGGATCTCGCCGACCAGGTCGTCGCCGGCGGCGAGGTGGTCCCAGAACTCCCTGAGGTCCACGGAGCCGGGCAGGCGCCCCGCCATGCCGATGACGGCGACCTCGCGGCCGGCGGGGGCCGCCGGTGTCCCGGACCCGGCGGAGGCCCCGGAAGCCCCGGCCCCGTCGGGGACCGCCGAAACCCCGGACTCGGCCGGCGCGGCCTGTTCGGTGCCGGGTGCCTGCGGGGCCGTCCCGAAGTGGGCCGTCCCGAAGTGGGCCGTCCCGAAGTGGGCCGTCAGCGCGGCCTCGTGGTGCTCCCACAGGTGCTCGGCGAGCGCGTGCAGGGTGCCGCGGCGGTAGAAGAGGGTCGGGTACTCGGTGATGCCGTACGCCTTGCGCAGTTCGGCGCTGAGGGCGGTGA
This sequence comes from Streptomyces sp. R28, assembly GCF_041052385.1. Lineage (GTDB taxonomy): Bacteria > Actinomycetota > Actinomycetes > Streptomycetales > Streptomycetaceae > Streptomyces. The sequence continues at coordinate 2,040,056 of NZ_CP163439.1, forward strand.
AGCTCACGGAGTTCATGCCGGTCTCGCCGAGCGGCGTGTGCGCGCCGATGTCCTCGGGGCTCAGGTCCACGAGGGTGGCGACCATACGGGCCAGCTCGGCGACGAGGGCCTGCGTGCGGCCGCCGGCGGCCCCTGCCGGGGCGGTGGTGCGGGCCGCGGCCGGGGATCCGGCGCCGAAGCGGGCGCGCAGGTCGGCCAGGGGCAGCGCGGCCAGCGTGGTGCGGTCGGTCTTCCCGTTCAGGGTGCGCGGCAAGTCGCTCACCCGGACCAGGGCGTCGGGCACCATGTGGTCCGGCAGCCAGGCCGCCAGCCTCTCCCGGTCCGGCTCGGCCGCGCCGTCCTCCAGGACGTAGCAGGCGAGCAGGGTGTGCGAGCCCGCTGCCTGTCCACGCGCCACGACGACGGCCTCGCGGACGCCGTCGAGCCGGCGCAGGGTCGCCTCGATCTCCTCCAGCTCGACGCGGTAACCGCGCACCTTGACCTGGGAGTCGAGCCGGCCGAGGTACTCGATGGTGCCGTCGGCGAGCCGTCGTACGAGGTCGCCCGTGCGGTACATGCGGGCCTCGGCGCGCGCCGCGAACGGGTCGGGCAGGAAGCGCTCGGCGGTCAGTTCGGGGCGGCCGAGGTAGCCGTCGGCCACGCCGTCGCCGCCGATGTACAACTCCCCGGCGACGGCGGTGGGGACGGGCCTGCGGGCGCTGTCGAGGACGTGGAGCGCGGTGTTGGCGATCGGGGCGCCCAGGGTGACCCGGCCGCCCGGGGTGAGGCGGCTCGCCGCCGACCAGATGGTGGTCTCGGTGGGGCCGTAGAGGTTCCACACCTGCCCGCCCGCCGCGAGGAGCGCCTCGGCCAGGTCGGCGGGCAGTGCCTCGCCCCCGCACAGCACCTTCAGCGCGGGGTCGCCCTGCCAGCCGGCGGCCAGCAGCATGCTCCAGGTGGCCGGGGTGGCCTGCATGACGGTGGGGCGGGCCCGCTCGACGGCCTCGCGCAGCCGCAGCCCGTCGCGGGCGTCCTCGGCGGCGAGCACCTCCACCGTGCCGCCGGTGACCAGCGGCAGGTACAGCTCCAGGCCGGAGATGTCGAAGCAGACGGTGGTGAGGGCCAGCAGGGTGTCGTTGGGGCCGAAGCCGGGCTCGCGGGCCATCGACCACAGGAAGTTGGTCAGCGCGCGGTGCGGCACCCGGACGCCCTTGGGACGGCCGGTGGAGCCGGAGGTGTAGATGACGTACGCGGCGTCGGACGGGCCGGCCGGGCCGGGCGAGGGCAGGGCGGGCGGCTGCTCGGAGGTGTCGACGACCAGCCGGGGCACAGCCGCGGGGCCGACGCCGGAGGTGGAGTGGGTGAGCAGCAGGTGCAGCCCGGCGTCCTCGGCCATGTAGGCGAGCCGGTCCTGCGGGTAGGCGGGGTCGAGCGGTACGTAGGCGGCGCCGGCGGCCTGGACGGCGAGGAGCGCCACCGGCAGGTCCTGGTCGCGCGGGAGCAGCACGCCGACGGTCCGGCCGCGGCCCGCTCCGGCGGCGGTGAGCCGGGCGGCGAGGGCGTCCACGCGCTCCACGAGCGTGCGGTACGTCAGCTCGGTGCTCGCGTGGCGGACCGCGACCGCGTCGGGCCGGGCCTCGGCCTGCCGTCGTACCAGTTCCCAGACCAGGGTGTCGGCCGGGTAGTCGGCGGGGGCGGGCGGGGTGAGCCGGGCCCGCTCGTCGGCGGTGAGCAGCTCCAGGTCGGCCACCGGGGTGCCGGGCCCTTCGACGGCGGCGGCGAGGAGGGTGGTGAAGTGGGCGCCGAGACGGGCCACCGTGTCCTCGTCGAAGAGGGCGGGGTCGTACTTGAGCGTGTAGCGGCAGCCCTGCTCCTGCTCGACGACCTCCAGGGTCAGGTCGAACTCGCCCTCCTGGTGCACTCCCTCGACGGGGCCGAGCACCACGGCGTCGCCGGAGGCGTCGCGGCGGGCGGTGCGGGTCCAGTTCTGGAAGTAGAAGGCGACGTTGAAGGGGGCGCCGGCCTCGGGGTCCGCGCGGCGGAGGTCGTCGGCCAGGGTGATCAGCGGGTACGCGCTGTGTTCCAGGGCGTCCAGCACGGTGCGGTGGACGCGGCGGAGCAGGGCGCGGAACTCCTCGGCGCCGTCGACGCGTTCGGCCAGCACCACCATGTTCATGAAGTAGCCGAGCGTGTCGTCGAAGCCGCTCGCCGGGCGTCCGGCGGTCGGCGTGCCGACGGCGATGTCGGCCTGGTCGCTGTAGCGGTGCAGCAGCGTGAACCAGGCGGCGAGGACGACCCCGAACAGGGACGTCTGCTCGGCGCCGGCGAGCGCGCGGGCCCGGTCGGCGACCGAGGCGGGTATGTGCCCGTCCAGGCTCGCCCCGTGGAAGCCGGGCACGGCCGGGCGGGGCCGGTCCAGCGGCAGCGGCACGGTGGTCCTGCGCCCGCCCAGCCGTTCGGTCCAGTACGCGCGCAGCCGCCGGCCCTCGGCACCGGCGAGCAGCTCGCGCTGCCAGGCGGCGAAGTCGGCGTAGCTGCGGGCGGGGTGCTCGGCGGGGAGCGCACGGCCCGCGAGGAGGGCGCGGTAGCCGCGTTCCAGCTCGCGCAGGAGCAGGGCGATGGAGACGCCGTCGAAGACCAGGTGGTGGAAGGTCAGCAGCAGCGCGTTGCGGCCGTCACCCAGGGTGTAGAGGGTGGCGCGGACGAGGGGGCCGACGGCGAGCTCGAAGGGGCGGCGCAGGTCGGCGCGCATCCGGTCGCGCAGCTCGGCGTCGCTTCTGGCGGTCAGGAAGACCTGCTGGAAGGGGAGTTCGGGCTCGGTCGCGATCCGCGCGTACGGCCCCTCGTCGCCGGCGTGGACGGTGGCCCGCAGCTCGGCGTGCCGGTCCACCAGGTCCTGCAGCACGGCCCGCAGGGCGAGCACGTCGAGGTCGCGGTCGAGCCAGAGGGCGAGGGGCAGGTTGTAGGCGTAGGTACCGGGCGCGATCTGCTCGATCACCCACAGGGCGCGCTGGCCCTCGGACAGGGGGTGGCGGCTCTCCTCACCGTCGGTGCGCGGGCGCAGGACGCGGGCCGCGGCGTCGGTGGCCGCGGAGACGGCGGGCTTGACGGCCGGGGCGGTGACCGGGACAGGTGTGTTGGGCGCTTCGGGCAGGGCGGGTCCGGCCGCCACCCCGGCGAGTTGGTTGGCGGCCAGGTGGGCGGTCAGCTCGCGCAGGGTCGGCTGCTCGAAGAAGTCGCCGAGCGGTACGGCGACACCGAACTCCTCGTCCACGGCGGCGACGATCTTCATGCCGCTGAGCGAGTCGAAGCCGTAGTCGGCCAGCGGGCGGTCGGGGTCGATGCGCTCGTCCAGCTTGAGGACCCGCTCGACGAGGTCGCGCAGACGCTCGGTGAGGGCGTCGGTGGAGGTGGTCGCGCCCGCGGAGCCGGAGGCTGATGCGGATGCGGATGCCGTGGCCGGGCCTGCCGTGGGTGCGGCCGCGCTCAGCAGGACCCCGTCGCTCTCCGCCACCAGGACGGTCTGGCCCAGCGCCGGGTCGCCGGCGCCCAGCGCGTGGACCGGGGCGTATCCCTCCTCGTGCAGCAGCCGGGTCCAGCCCTGCGGGGAGGCGAGCGGGGAGTCGGGCATGCGCAGGTGGCCGTCCCCGAAGGCCCACCAGCCCTCCAGGACACCGCCGCCGATGGTCAGCAGCGGCCGCACGGAGGTCAGTTCGTTGAGGACCAGCCAGCCGCCGGGCCGCAGCAGCGCCTTGGCCTTGCGCAGGGTGGCCCGCAGGTCGCTGGTGGCGTGCACGACGTTGGTGGCGACGACGAGGTCGGCGCACGCGGGCTCGAACCCCTGCTCCGTCAGGCCGCGTTCGAGGTTGAGCACCTGGAAGCGGGCGAAGTCGTAGCGTTCGGCGAAGCGTTCGCGGCCGTGCTCCAGGAAGCGCGGCGAGATGTCGGTGAAGGTGTACCCGACGCGTCCCGGGTGCGCGGCCAGCGCGGGCAGCACCCGTTCGCTGGTGGCGCCGGTGCCGGCGCCCAGTTCCACGACCTCGACCGTGCGGCCTTGGGGCAGCTGCGGCAGGCGCAGGTCCAGGAAGTGCCGGACCGTGTCGCGGACCAGGAGGTTGAAGGAGTCGGTGAGCGGGTTGCCCTTGTAGAAGTTCTGCACCAGCTTCATCGAGGAGCCGGGGAACATGATCTCGGTGGCGCCCACCTCGCCGCGCAGGATGCGCGGGTACGCCTGGAGGAACAGGCGGTTGAGGGTGACCGTCGGCTCGATGTCCGGGTAGGCCGCCGCGATCCGGTCGAACTCCGCCTCCCAGCGGGCGGAGTGCTCGTCCGCGTCGACTCCGTCGACCGCCGGGGTGGTGCTGACCAGGTCGCCGTCGCGGGTCAGGAATCCGGCGCCGGCCAGGATGTTGAGCAGTGCCTCGTGCAGCCGCCGGAAGCGGTCGAGGATGCCGAGGCGGCCGCGCAGCTCCTCGGCGCCGTGCCGTTCGCCGGAGCGCCGGAAGGCTCCCATGCGCTGGTAGACGCCGAGCAGCATGGGTGCGGAGACGGCCTCCAGCTCCTCGTATCCGGCGAGGACGCGGCGGGCGGCCGGGTCGGCGGCGGTACCGGTTCCGAGCTGTCCGGCCGCGGCGGCCAGGGCGGCCGGGTGGCCGCCGCCGAGGACCTCGCCGTCCAGGGCCGGGTCGTGGCCCATGGCCTCCAGGGCCCGGCGCCCGGCGCGGATCGGCATGACCTGCGGCAGCCCGCTGCCGAGGATGCGGTGGACGGCGGCGATGCCCGCGGTGGCGCTGAAGCCCTGGATGCCGAGCCCGGCGAAGATGTCGGCGAGGCCGGGCTGGGCGCCGGAGCCGACCATGCCCCAGTAGCCCTGGTTGACGACGGTCACCGGATACGGCAGCCGGTCGCGCAGGAACAGGGCGTAGGCGTCCTCGGTGGCGGAGGCGCAGATGTAGGCGCCGTTGCCGGCGAAGCTGCCGAAGGAGCCGGCGGAGGAGAAGTAGACCAGGAAGTCGAGGTCCTGGCCGTCGACGGCGGCGGCGAGCGCGGCGGCGCCCTCGGTCTTGACGCGGGTCGCGGCGCTGAAGGTCTCCTCGTCGAGATCGGCGAGGGCATGGTTGTCGAACACCATCGCGGCGTGCACGACCCCGTGCAGGGCGCCGAAGCGGCGGTGCGCCTCGGCGACGGCGGCGGCGAGGTCGGCGGTGGCGCAGGCGTCGCCGCGGACGTGGGCGATGTCTCCGCCGAGGGCGCGGATCTCCTCGGCGGCGGCGCGCTGTTCGGCGCCGAGGTCGCCGCGGCTGAACCACACCAGCCGGGCCCGGTGGCGTTCGGCGAGGTGGCGGCTGAGTTCCTGGGCGATGCCGCCGGTGCCGCCGATGAGCAGGTAGACGCCTTCGTCCCGGAAGACGGGGCCGGGCTCGGGCAGGGTGACGCGGCCGAGACGGCGGACGTAGCGGGCCCCGCCGCGCAGGGCCACGGTACGGCCGGTGGCGTCGGCGGGCGCGGCCAGGATCGCGTCGGCCAGGGTGGCGGTCGCTTCCTCGCCCGTGAGTTCGGCCGAGGCGAAGTCGAGGGCGCCGACCCGGAGTTCGGGGCGTTCCTTGGCCACCACCTGGAGCAGGCCGTGCATGCCCGCGGCGAAGGGGTTGGCGGCGGCGGTGCCCGCGACCGGGTGGACGTCGCTGGTGACCACGACGACGCGCGCGGCGCTGGTCGAGCGGACCAGGTGGAACAGGGAGAGGGAGCCGGTGCGCAGCTGCTCGGCGGCCCGGTCGGCGCCCAGGCCCTCGGCGACGCCGGTGCCGACGCCGCCGAGGTGGAGCACCAGGTCGGCGCCGTCGGTCCGCTCCAGCCAGGCGGACGGGGGAAGTTCGTCGATACGGACCGGCTCGAGACGGCTCTCGGGGATGCGGGCCGAGATCGCGTCGGCGAGCCAGGCGGAGGCCTCGGTCACCAGGGCGACGACGCGGCCCACGTGCGGGGCGGGTCCGGGAGCGGGTGCGTCCTCGCGTACCCACAGGGGCCGGTAGAAGTCCGGGAGTTGCTCCGCGGAGGGGTCGTCGTGCCCGGCCGGCCGTGCGGGGGCGGTACGGGCCGGGGGCTCGGGGATCCAGTAGCGCTTGCGGGCGAAGGGGTACGTCGGCAGCTCGGTCCGGCGGGCCGCGGCGGGGGTGACACGGGACCAGTCGACGTCGGCGCCGGCCAGCCAGTGCTCGGCCACCGCGACCAGGTCCCGCCGGGCCAGGGCCGCCTGAAGGGCGTCGGCCTCGGCGCCGGTGAGGACGACCCGTGCCCGGGTGGCCCGGCCGGTGCCGATCCGGGGGTCGGCCGCTCCCTTGGCGTACGCCTCCAGCAGCGCGGCCGACTCGGCCACCGAACCGACGGCCACGGCCAGCCGGAACTCGTGGGAGGTACGGCCGGACTGGAGGGTGTGGGCGACGTCGGCGAGGCGGAGGGGGTCTTCGGCCGGGCGGGTGGCTGCCCGCACACCGGCGCCGGACTCTGTGTCGGCTGGGCCCGACGCATCCGGTGCCTCCGAGGCGTCCGAGGCGTCCGAGGCGTCCGAGGCGTCGCCGATCGGTCCGTCGGCGCCTGCGGTTCCGGCGATCGCCCGCGCCATCGCGCCCAGCGTCCGCGCCGTGGTCACCGCCGCGGGCAGGGTGCCGTCCAGCTCGGCCGTCAGCGCCGCCTCCAGGCGGGCGCGTTCGGGGACGCCGAAGCCGCAGTCGGCGAGGTCGGTGCCGAGGTCGAGGAACTCGGGGGCCACGCCGACGGTTTCGGCGGCCAGGCGCAGGCACCGCCGCTGGGCGTCGCCCAGGGCGTCCCGGCCGGCGCCCACCGGTTCCGTGGCCGTGGCGCCGCGCAGGAACGCGGCGAGGTCGGCGGCGTACGCGCGCAGCCGGTCCTCGCTCTTGGCGGACAGGACGAGGAGCTGGTCGGTGTCGGGGGCGACCTGCTCGGCCGGTGGTGTGCGGTACTCCTCCACGACCAGGCAGGCGTTGGCGCCGCCCCCGCCGAAGGAGCTGACGACCGCGCGCAGCGGCAGGTCGCCGTCGTCCCCCGCGGACACCCAGGGCTGGAGGGTCTGCTGCACCTCGAAGGGCGTGGTGGTGAAGTCGATGCCGGGGTTGCGCCGGGCGGAGTTCAGCGAGGGCGCCAGCGTGCGGTGGCGCAGCTGGAACAGCACCTTGGTCAGGCCCGCGACACCGGCCGCCGACTCCAGGTGGCCGATGTTGGACTTCACCGAGCCCACGGCGACCGTCCGCCGCTCGGCCCGCTCGGCCGCGTCGATGCGCCCGCCGAAGGCCTCCACGAGCCCGGCGATCTCGATGGGGTCGCCGAGCGGGGTGCCGGTGCCGTGGGCCTCCACGTAGCCGACGGTGGCCGGGTCGGCCTGGGCGCGGTGCAGGGCGGCGCGGATCACCTCGGCCTGCGCGGCCGCGCTCGGCACGGTGTATCCGCCGGTCTTGCCGCCCGCGTTGATGGCGGAGCCGCGGATCACGCCGAGGATGCGGTCACCGTCGGCGATCGCGTCCTTCAGGGGCCGCAGCAGTACGGCGCCCACGCCCTCGCCGTCGACGAACCCGTCGGCGTCCGCACCGAAGCTCTTGAGCCGGTCACCGCGCGAGATCATCCCGCGGTCGGCCAGCATGCGCAGGTGCATGGGGTGCAGGATCAGGTTGACGCCGCCGGCGATCGCGGTGTGGCACTCCCCCGACCTGATGCTCTCGCAGGCCAGGTGGATCGCGGTGAGCGAGGCCGAGCAGGCGGTGTCGACGGCGAGGCTCGGGCCGGTGAAGTCGAAGGTGTACGAGACGCGGTTGGCGATCGACCAGTGGTTGGAGTGCGCGTCGGTGCGGACGCCGAGGGCGGTGGCCTCGCCGCCCATCCACTCGTAGTTGTTGTTCATGACGCCGGCGAAGACACCGACCGGGCCCCGGGCGGCCAGCTCGGCCGCCGGGTGGCCTGCGTCGTCCAGGACGGCTGCGGCGGTCTGCAGGAACAGCCGCTCCTGCGGGTCCATCGCCTCGGCGTCGGCCGGCGATATCTGGAAGAAGAGCGGGTCGAACTTGTCGACGTCGTCGATGAATCCGGCCCACTTGCTGTAGCTGCCGCGCACGCCCGCCGGGTCGTGGTGGGCGTCGGCGTCCCAGCGGTCGGCGGGCACCTCGCGGATGCAGTGCCGGCCCGTGGCCAGGTTGTCCCACAGCTCGGCGGGCGTCTCGGCCAGCGGGTAGCGGCCGGCGACGCCCACGATCGCCACGCCGTCGCTCGCCGGGGCCGGGGCTGAGGCCCCGGCCAGCAGGCTCAGCAGCAGCTTTCGCTTGTCGTCCACAGTTGCTCTCTCTCACAGGTCTTCGGCCGGCCACCGTGGGCCGGGGCGTCGCCGCCGGGAGGGGATCAGGCCTGGCCGGTGTGGCGGGCGGCCGCGCGCTGGGCTCGCCGGGAGGTGCGCGGCGCCTGGGCGGTGCCGTCGCCGCCCGGGGCCGTGCCGGGGGCGAGGCCCATCAGCTCGGCGAGGTTGTCCACGAAGGACCGGATGGTGGGGAACTCGACGAAGGAGGCGGCCGGGACCTCGAAGCCCAGCTCCTCGCCGAGCTTGGCGACCACCTCGATGAGCACCAGGGAGTCGAGGCCCAGGTCGAAGAGGTTGGTGTCGAGGGCGGCGAGGTGCCGGCCGCCGAGGACCTTGCCGATCGCCTCGGTGACGTAATCCCGGATCAGGTCGACGTTCTGCTGCGGGTCGGCCGGGTCGAAGCGGGCGATCAGCCGGTCCGCGGCCGGTGCCGCCTCGCTCCGGGGACCGTGAGCGCCGGGCTCCGCCCAGTGCCGCCGGCGCGCGAAGCGGTGGGTGGGCAGGGGCACCCGGCGGATGTCCCGGCCGGTGTGCACGGCCGCGAAGTCGAGGTCGGCGCCGAGCACCCACTGGTCGGCGGCGAGGGTGAGCAGGTGGGTGAGGCCGCCGGGTTCGCCGTCCGGTGGGGTGAGGCGGACCGCGTGCCGGCCGGTGCCGTCGAGCAGCGCGTCCAGCGATGCGGTCGCGTCGGCCTGGCCGGTCCAGACGGCGGGATCGCGGCCCTCGTCCTCGGTCATCCAGCGGCCGGTGCGCGGCGATACGACGGGCAGCCGGGGCGGGGCGACGCGGTGCGGGGCGGTGCCGCGGGCCAGGGCGAGGGCGTCGGCGAGCGGGAGGGCCTCGGAGAGGGCGGCGGCCGTGGCGAGGCCGGTGCCGGTCGCGGCGAGGCCGGCCGGTGCGACGCCCCAGGCGGTGAGGGCGCCGGCGAGGGCGTACTCGTGGCAGCAGGCGGCGACCGCGTCGTCCTCGGCGAGGAGGGCCTCGGCCTCGCCTGGGCGCCCGAGGGCGGCGGCGCAGGCGTCGGCGGCGTCCCGGTAGGCGGGCACCGACGCGTACAGCTCGGCCGTGTCGGCCGGGGCGGCGCCGGTGCCGGTCAGGACGAGGACGGGGGCGCTCGGCTCGCGTCCGGTCACGCCTCGGCGAATGCGCTCCTCGTCGCCGAGGGCGAGCGCCATGGCCGCGGAGCGGGTGCTGCCGGCGACCAGGGCCAGCCGGTGGGTGTGGGCGCGGCGGCCGAGCCCGAGGGTCTGGGCGACGGCGGCCGGGTCGAGGCCGGGGTGGGCCCGCAGATGGCGGGCCAGGGCGGCGGCGGTCTGGCCGAGGGCGTCCTCGGAGCGGGCGGAGAGGACCAGCAGCTCCGGCCGGCTCTCCTGCGGGACCTGATCGCGGGCCGGGCCCTCCTGGAGGATCACATGGGCGTTCGTACCGCCGATGCCGAAGGAGCTGACGCCGGCGCGCAGCGAGCCGGTCTCGCTCTTCCAGTCGGTCTTCTCGGTGTTGACGAAGAACGGGCCGGCGGCGAAGTCGATGTCCGGGTTGGGCTCGTTGAAGTGCAGGCTGGGCACCAGGGTGCGGTGCTCCAGCATCAGCGCGGTCTTGATCAGGCCCGCCATGCCGGCGGCCGTGTCCAGGTGCCCGATGTTGGTCTTCACCGAGCCGAGCGCGCAGTACCCGGTGCGGTCGGTGCCGTCGCGGAAGGCCTCGGTGAGGGCGGCGACCTCGATGGGGTCGCCGAGCGGGGTGCCGGTGCCGTGCGCCTCGACGTAGCCGATGGTCTCGGGGTCGACGTCGGCGACGTCCTGGGCGTCGGCGATGACGGCGGCCTGCCCGGAGATGCTGGGCGCGGTGTAACCGGTCTTGGCGGAGCCGTCGTTGTTGATGGCGGAGCCCTTGATGACGGCGTGGATCCAGTCGCCGTCGGCGAGGGCCTCCTTGAGCCGCTTGAGGACGACCGCTCCGGCGCCGCTGCCGATCACGGTGCCGCGGGCCTCGGCGTCGAAGGCGCGGCAGTGGCCGTCGGGCGAGAAGATCATGCCTTCCTGGTACTGGTAGCCCTGGCCCGGCGGGTTGAGGTGGACCGCGCCGACCAGGGCCATGTCGCACTCGCCGCCGAGCAGGGCGAGGCAGGCTGTGTGCACGGCGACCAGCGAGGTGGAGCAGGCGGTGTTGATGTTGACGCTGGGGCCGGTCAGGTTGAGCTTGTACGACACCCGGGTGGCGAGGAAGTCCTTGTCGTTGGCGAGCATCAGCCGGTAGTGGTCCACGGAGGACGCGGCCCGGTAGCGCTCGCCCAGGTTGTGCAGCAGGTAGGTGTTCATGCCGGCGCCGGCGTAGACGCCGATGTGGGCGTCGGTGCGCTCGGGGTCGTAGCCGGCCCGTTCCAGGGCCTCCAGGGCGCACTCCAGGAAGACCCGGTGCTGCGGGTCGAGGATCTCGGCCTCGTCCTGGGTGAACTGGAACAGCTCGGAGTCGAACAGGTCGGTACCGGGGATGGTCTGGGCGGCCTTCACATAGCGCGGGTCGGCCAGCCGGGCGGCGGGCACGCCGGCGGCGAGGAGTTCCTCGTCGGTGTACCGGGTCAGCGTCTCGCGGCCTTCACTGAGCACGTCCCAGAAGCGGTCGACGGAGTCGGCGCCCGGGAAGCGGCAGGCCATGCCGATGATGGCGACGTCGGAGTCGGAAAGCGTCATGGTGCGGGTTCTCCTGCTCGGGTGTCAGCTCAGCCGTATGCCGAGGTCGGCGGCGACGGATCGCATGTCGAGGAAGCTGCGGGCGACGAAGCGGGCGGCGTCCTCGGAGGCGTCCATGCGCTGGAAGAGGTCGACGAGGCTGCGCTCGTGCTCGTCGCGGTCGCCCTCCCCCGCCGCGATCTCCTTGACGACCCTGCCGAGCCGGTCCTCGACGTCGGCGAGGTCGAGCGAGCGCGGGAACTTGATGCTGAAGGTGTTGCGGTCGTAGGAGGCGTTGCGCTTGACGGACCGCACGTGGCTGGCCGCGTTGAGCTTGTAGAACATGCAGTCGAAGTTGGAGAACGAGTAGTAGTTCAGCAGCGGGAAGAGCGTGCAGTGGGTCTCCAGCGGCGAGGACTGGTACAGGCCCTTGGCGCGCAGTTCCTCCACGATGCGGTCGGGGTCGTACTCGTGCCGCATGGCGATGAACGGGAAGACGATCTTCGGCAGGTTCTCGTCGTCGTCGAAGAGGAGCTCCTCCAGCTGCCCGGCGAAGAGCGTGTCGGTGAGCCGCTCGCCGAACGTCTTGTAGAAGCCGCGCACGATCTCCCGGACGTTGGACTCCATGGTGAGGATCTGCTGCGGGTCGGCGCACAGCGCGATGTAGGGGATCTTCTGCCGGTAGGCCATGAGGATCGCGCGGAGCACGAAGAAGGTGCGGCAGGAGACGCAGGGCAGCTTCTCGTCGAGGTACTTGCCGGGCTGCTTCGGCGCGGGGCGGTTGAACACCTCGCGCATCATCAGCTTGATGTTGTCGTCGTCCGCGTCGAGGACGAACGTCGCCGGGATCTTCTCCCGGGCCAGCGCGATGTTCTGGGCGGCGTGCACGCTCTCGAAGGGCACGTCGAAGGTGAAGGCCAGCACCCGCTTGCCGTACTCGTTGACGAACTTGTCCAGCATGTACGTGCTGTCCTTGCCGCCGCTGTACATGAACAGGCAGTCGTACTCGCCGGCGCCGGGCTGCGCCTGCTGGAACTCGGTGAACACCTCGCTGGTGTAGCGGTAGTTGACGAGCAGGTCCTCGGCGAAGTCCAGGTTGCACAGGTTGCACACCCCCTGGTCGTCGAGCACCACTCCCGGATGGCCGGCCTTGAGTGAGCAGACCTGGCAGCTGGACACGGAACCCCCTGGTGTGACGGACGGATCGGGTTGTGCGGTGGGTGTGGCGAAATCGTGGCGGCCGGTCATGAGCGCCGCCCCCTGCGGTCGCGGCGGCGGGCGAGCGCCGCCGTGTCCCTGGAGCGCCTGGGCCGGGCCGCGGCGGCCGCGGCGGGGCCGTCGGCCTCGGCGTCGGCGACATGGGCGGCCATGGCCCGCACGGTCGGGTGGCCGAACATGTCGAGGCGGGTGACCTGGAGGCCGAGCCGCTCGCGCAGGGTCGCCACCACGGACGTCAGGCGCAGCGAGTCGCCGCCGACGTCGAAGAAGTTGTCCTCGGCGCCGACCCACTCCAGGCCGAGCGCCTCGCACCAGACCTCGGCGATGCGCCGCTCCAGGTCGGTGCGGACGGCCGCCGCGCCGCCCGCGACGCGGACGACGTCCGGCTTGGGCAGGGCCCCCCGGTCGACCTTGCCGTTCGGGGTGAGCGGCAGCCGGGGCAGGACGACCAGGGCGGAGGGAACCATGTAGGCGGGCAGGCGCTCGGCCAGGGCGGCGCGCAGCCCCGCGGTGTCCAGCGGGCCGGCCGGGCCGACCAGGTAGCCGGCCAGGCGGCGTTCGCCGGGCCGGTCCTCGCGGACTACGGCGACGGCGGCGGTGACGCCGGGCAGTCCGCTCAGGGCGGACTCCACCTCGCCGAGTTCGATCCGGTAGCCGTGCAGCTTGATCTGGCCGTCGATCCGCTCCAGGTACTCCAGGCGGCCGTCGGGCAGGTGGCGTACCAGGTCGCCGGTGCGGTAGGCGCGGCCGGTGCCGCCGCCGGGGGCGGTGACGAAGCGTTCGGCGGTGAGCTCGGGCCGGCCGAGGTAGCCGTCGGCGACTCCGTCGCCGGACAGGTACAGCTCGCCGGGGATGCCGGGCGGTACCAGGACGCCGCGCTCGTCGACGACGTGGCAGCGGGTGTTGCCGATGGGGCGGCCGATGGTGGCCGCCTCGCCGGGCGCCACCCGGTCCACGGTGGACCAGATGGTGGTCTCGGTCGGGCCGTACATGTTGTACAACGCGCCGACGCGGGGCGCGAGTTGTGCGGCCAGCTCGGGCGGCAGCGGTTCGCCGCCGCACAGCGCCCGCAGCACCGGATCGCCGCTCCAGCCGGCGGCGAGCAGCATCTGCCAGGTGGTCGGGGTGGCTTGCAGGACAGTGGGCGCGGAGCATTCCACGCGCTCGCGCAGGGCGACGCCGTCGGCGGCCTCGGCAGCGGACAGGATCTCCACGGTGCCGCCCCGCACCAGCGGCAGGTACAGCTCCAGGCCCGCGATGTCGAAGCACACGGTGGTCAGCGCGAGCAGCGAGTCCCGGGAGCCGAAGCCGGGCCTGCGGGCCATCGTCCAGAGGAAGTTGACCAGCGCCCGGTGGCCGACCTGGACGCCCTTGGGCAGGCCGGTGGAGCCGGAGGTGTAGATCACGTAGGCGGGACTGTCCGGGTCGGAGCGGTCGAGGGGGACTGCCGGTGGCCCGGCGGTGAGCGCCGTGGAAACCGGTACCGGGGTGACCGGGAACTCCGCCAGGGTGCCGCCCAGCGTCTCGTCGGTCACGACCAGTCGGGCGCCGGAGTCCTGGAGCATGTGACCGATCCGGGCGGGCGGGTAGATCGGGTCGATCGGCACGTAGGCGGCGCCGGTGCGCAGGACGGCGAGCAGGCTGACCAGCAGTTCGGGCGAGCGCTCCAGGTAGACGCCGACGAGCGTGCCGGGGCCCGCGCCGAGGCCGGCGAGGTGCCGGGCCAGCCGGTCGGCGGCCTCGTCGAGTTCGCCGTAGCTGAGGGCGCGGTCCTGGAAGCGGACGGCGGTGGTGTCCGGTGCGGCGCAGGCGATGTCGGTGACCAGCCGGCTCACGGTCTCCTGGCGCGGATACTCCTCGTCGGTGTCGTTCCACCGGCCGAGCAGCAGCTCCCGCTCCTCGGGTGCGAGCAGGTCGGCGGTGCCGAGCGGGCGGTCGGGGTCGGCGGCGAGGGCGTCGAGGAAGGCCGCGAAGTGCCCGGCGAGCCAGCGCTCGTGGTCCGCGGTCAGTCCGGCGCCCGCGTGGAAGCCGACGGCTCCGTCGGCGTCGATGCGGATGGTCAGCGGCCGGTCACCCGGTTCGGCCGCGCCGCCGGGCAGTACGACGGCGACGGGCAGCCCGGTGCGGGCGGCGCCGGTCAGGTCCGGGTGGCGCAGGGGCACGTCACGCCGGTACGGCGTTGCGTCCCGGAGTGCGTCGAGTGCGGTGCCGATCAGCTCGGTGAGGCCGGCCAGGGGCAGGGCGAGCAGCCCTTCCGGGGCGTGCAGGGGCACGTCGGACGCCAGGATGCGGGAGGCGGCCGGGGAGGCCGAGGAAGCCGCCCGTGGGACGGTCACGGCGACGTGCCGCTCGTCGCCCCGGGTGAGCCGGGTGAGGAAGGCCAGGGCGGCGGCGAGGGCCGTCCTCTCGGGCCGCGTTCCCCGCTCGCGCAGGGCCTCGGGCAGCGGGACCGGGCCCGCCGGGCGGGCGACCGGGGTCAGCGGGCCGAATCTCGGCGGGAGCACCGGCCGCAGCGACCGCAGGGCGCGCAGCCAGCGGCGCTCCTGGCGGTGGGCGGCGCGGGCGGCCTCCGCCAGTTCGGCCACGGCCGGATCGGGCAGGTGCGGGAAGCGGCCGCCGAGTTCCCGGGCCAGGGCGAGGAGGTCGAGCCGTTCCCCGGAGAGGGCGGCGAGGTCGGTGAGGCGGACGTCCCGGTCGCCGGTGGCCACGGTGAGGGCGTCGGAGCCGACGTCGACGACGGTGCCGGGCTCGGCGGTGGAGGGCCGGTCGGTGACCTCCACGGCGCGGACCGCCAGCAGGTCGTCACCGCGGGCGAGCAGCGCCGTGCCGAAGTCGTTGCGGCGGCGCCCGAACGCGGTGGCCCGCACCAGTGCGTCCAGTTCGGCGGCGGGCTGGCGCCAGTCGAACACACCGCCCCGGGGCAGGCCGTCGTAGCGGCCGTGGTAGGTCCGCAGGCCCATGTCCTGCGGCGTGCGGGTGGCCGTGCCGGCGGCCAGTTCGTCGACGAGTTCGGCGAAGGACTCGACACCCGCCTCGAAGCAGGCGACGTCGAGGTCGTGCACCGTGGCCGCCGGGTCGACGGGCACCGTGCGCTGCTTGAGCACGTCGCCGCTGTCGGCCTCCAGGTGCATCACGTGCCAGGTGACGCCGTGCTGCTTGTCGCCGTCGAGGATGGCCCAGCTGGTGGCGAACAGACCCGCGTGCCTGGGCAGCGGACCGTCGTGGAAGTTGACGGGCAGCCGGGTGGGCAGGGCGAGCACCTCCTCCGGGAGCATCCGGAGGTTGGCGATGCTGAACAGGTAGTCGAAGCGCAGCGGGGCCAGCCGCTCGGCGAGGTCCGCGCCGAACGGTACGGCGGGCAGCCCCTCCCCCTCGGCCCACTCGAGCAGCTCGGCGGACGGGGACACCACGGCGGCCACCGTGTGTCCGCGGGCCACGAGCAGCCTGGTGCACTCGACGAGGAGGGTCTCCTCGCCGATCACGACACAGCTGAACGGCTCGGCAGTCATCGTCCGCCTCCTTCGGACTCCCCGCGCTGGGAGAGCAGTTCGGCCAGCAGCTCGTCGACGGCTGCGTCGGACAGGCCCGCGACCAGGCGCTCGGCGTCGCCGGCCGGGGCGGGTTCGGGCGCTGCGGGGGTGGTGGGCTGGGGAGTGGTGACGGGGGTGACGGGGGTGACCGGGGTGACCGGGGTGACCGGGGTGTCGGCGGTTTCGGGGGTTCCGGGGCTGTGCGCCCGGGCGCCGAAGTGACCGGCCAGCTGACGGATGGTGATCCGCTCGAACAGCAGGGTCGCCGGCTGGGGGCCGTAGACCGCTTCCAGGGCGCGGGTCAGTTCAAGGACGACGAGCGAGTCCACGCCGTAGTTCTCGAAGGTGAGGTCGGGGTCGAGCCGGTCGGGGGTCATCTCCAGGACGCGGGCGAAGACGTCCGTCACCTGGCGCAGGGTGTCGTCCTGGGCGGCCGGGGAGACGGGGGCGGCCGGGGCAGTCGGGGCCACGGCGGAACCCGGCGCCGGGGGCGGGGCCGTGGTCCGCCTCGGCTCGTGCCCGGTCGCGGGAGCAGGCCCGTCGCCGGGCACCACGCCGTCGCTGACGGCCGCGATGACGCTCTGGAAGGCCGGTCCGGCCTCCGTCGTCGGGGCGGCCGCGCTGATGTCCGTGAAGCCGCACGCGGCCAGCGCGTCCCGCCACTGGCGCTCGCTCGCCAGCGGGGAGCGGGGCATGCGCTGCTCGGGGTCCGAGAACACCCACCAGCCGGCCGTCAGGCCGAAGACGAGCGCCAGTTGGTGGCGCGCCCGGGTGCCCTCCACCAGCAGCAGGGCGCCGCCCCGCCGCAACAGCCGCTTGGCCCCGGTCAGCGTGTCGGACAGCCGCCGGGTGGCGTGCAGGACGTTGGTGGCGAGCACCATGTCGTGGGCGCCGGGGGTCATGCCCTGCCCGGCCGGGTCGGCCTCGATGTCCAGCACCTCGAAGCGGGTGAAGGGGTACTGCGCGCCGAAGCGGTTCCTGGCCTTGCGGACGAAGGCCGGGGAGACGTCCGTGAAGACGTACTCGATGCCGTCGCCGTAGGGGGCGAGGGCGGCGAGCACGGCCGCCGTGGTGCCGCCCGTGCCGGCGCCGATCTCCAGGATCCGCACCGGTGCGGCGGGGTCGGCGGCCCGGCGGGCCTCGACCTGCTCGGCCACGAGCCGCGCCACCTCCCCGTTGCAGCGGTCGGTGACCGGGTCGCCCCGGTAGACGGCGGCCACCCGCTCGGCGGAGCCGTCGGGGAAGAGGATCTCCATGGCGGGGCGGCGGCCGGTGAGCACGTCGGGCAGCGCGGTCAGGCAGTCAGCGAGGAGCGTGACGACCGGCGCGAGGGAGGGGTGACGTTCCGTCAACCGGCCCAGCTCGGCGATGAGTTCCTCTTCGGGTTCGGTGCTGCGGCCCGTCGGGCGCAGACGGCCGCCGTCCGTGACGGTCAGCCGGCCCGCCTCGGCCAGCATGTCCAGCTGCGCTTGGAACAGCGCGGCGTGCTCGGGCACCACGCCCAGCCGGGCCGCGAGTTCCTCCCGGGACGCCTCGCCCGCACCGGACAGCCCGGCCCGGTCGAGCACCGACGCCAGCAGGCGCAGCGCCAGGTCCTCCGCCTCGGCGACCGCACGCTGGTGCGCGGCCAGTTCACGGTCGGCGCCGGGCACGCCCGGGAAGCGGACCTCGGGCAGCGGGTCCGGCGCACCGCCCGGCAGGACGCTGAGGGTGCGGTCGGGGTCGATGCCGAGGTTGTCCAGGATGGGCCGGTCGGCGTCCAGGGCGAACACCTGGGGCAGCCCGGCCGCGAGGGTCCGCTCGACGACGGTCATGCCCTGCTCGGCGCTCAGCGGCCGGATGCCGGCGGCGCCGAAGCGGCGCAGCACCCGCTCCCGCTCCGGGTCGCCGCCCGCGTGCCAGTAGCCGAGGTTGAGGACCCTTACCGGGAAGGGCAGGGTGCGGGCGGCGTGCAGGGCGAAGGCGTCGGCGAAGGTGCAGCCGGCGGCGTAGCCGGCCTGGCCGTGGTTGCCCTCGAAGGCGACGCCGGACGAGTAGAGGAGCGCGAAGTCCAGCGGCACCTCGCGCACCGCGTGCAGCAGGCTCCAGGTGGAGTCGGTCTTGGACTCCAGGGCGGTCCGCAGCGCGTCCTCCGGCAACTCCCTCAGCACCTGGTTGACCAGCACCATCGCGGCGTTGATCACCCCGTGCAGGGCGCCGAACTCCTGTACGGCGAGGTCGACGGCCTCCTTCAGCGCGTCCGGGTCGGTGGCGTCGAGGGCGAGGTAGCGGACCTCGGCGCCCGCCTTCTCCAGCTCCGCGACGGTCTGCCGCCGGGTCTCGTCGAGCGGGGAGCGGCCGACCACGACCAGCTTCGCCCCGTAGGCGCGGGCCAGGTGCCGGCAGGTGTCCCGGCCGACGGCGCCGAGCCCGCCGACGACCAGGTAGACGCCGCCCGGGCGGAACCGGGGTGCGGCGGCGGGCAGTTCGACCCGCTCCAGGGTGCGCACCCGGCGGACGCCCGCGCGCAGCGACACCGGCACCGGCCGGGCCGGGAACGGCTCGGCCACGATCGCGTCGGCAGCCTGGGCGGCCTCCGCCGCACGTACGTCGACGAGCGCCACGCGCAGCGCGGGGAACTCCTTGGCCGCGACGGCGGCCAGGCCGGCGGTCCCGGCGGCCCACGGGGAGGAGTCGTCGCCCGCCTGGAGCGGGTGGACGTCCGTGGTGACGACCTTCAGGCGTGTCTCGCGCTCCAGCAGGCCGTGCCGCGCCAGCGCCCGCACCAGGCGGTACAGGGCGACCGGGCCCCGGTCGGTCAGGGCGCGCAGTTCGGGGCGGCCGGCGGGCTCGCGCCCGGGGGCCGTGGCGAGGAAGTAGACCAGGTCCGGTGCGCCGGATCCGGCCAGGGCGCGGTCGAGTTCGGCGTCCGCGAGCCCGCCGGGGCCGACGGGGAGCCGTCGTACGTCGGCGCCGTGGTGGGCGCGGGCGATTCCGGTGGCGGGCTCGGCGTCCAGCCGCTCCCCGACCAGCAGCACGCCGCGGGCGGCCTCGGCGCGCTCCTCGGCGGGCCGGGCGGTCCACGCCGGCCGGTGCACGACCACCGCGGACGGTTTGGCCTCGCGGTAGGTCAGGCCCTCGAACCGGACCCGTACCGCGCCGGTGTCGTCGCAGAGCAGCACCTCGCAGCGGTCGGTTCCGGTCTCCCGGACGTACGACCAGCCGGTGGTGGGGACGGCGCCGAACACCTCGACGCGGTCGGCCGCGAACGGCAGCATCGGCCTCGCGTGTTCGCCCCGGCGGCGGACCAGCAGGGCGGCGACGGTGTGCAGGGCGGCGTCCAGGACGCCCGGGTGCAGTGCGTGCGCCGGGTCGTCGCCGGCGGGCTCCCCGATCCGGCCGAGCACTTCGTCCCGGCCGGTCCACACCTGCCGGACGCGGCGGAAGAACGGCCCGTACGGCAGTCCCTGTCCGGCCAGCGCCCGGTAGAAGGAGTCTTCGCCCGCGCCTTCGTCCAGGCGGGCCCGCAGCGCGGTGACGTCGAGGGGGGCGGGCGCGGCCGGGGCGGCGGCGAGGCGGCCGCAGGAGCGTACGGCGTCGTCGGCGCCGCGGATCTCGTACCGGTCGCCGTCGAAGGCCACCGCCACCGTCTCCTCGGCCCCGCTCAGGGCCAGCGGGACGACCCAGCGGACGTCCGTGCAGGCCCGCCCGGCCAGTCCCCCGCTCGCCTCGGCGACCAGGTCCAGGTGGCCGACGCCGGGCAGGATGGGCCGCCCGTCGACCACGTGGTCGCGCAGCACGGGCTCGTCGGCGGCGAGCCTGCGCTCCCACCGGCGCGGACCCTGCGCGGGGGCGGCGGCGGGCGTGGTGTCGAGCCAGTGCCGTACCCGCTCGAAGGGGTACGTCGGCAGCGGCACCCGGCGGCGCTCGGCGGGGCGCAGGCGGTGCAGCAGGTCCCAGTCGACGGTGACGCCGGAGACCCACAGCCGGCCGAGGAGGTCGTCGGCACCGGCCGCGATCTGGGCGGCGAGGAAGTCCGCGCCGCCGACGCCGTCGGTCAGCAGGCCGGCCAGCGCCGGGTGCTGTTCCACCCGGCCCCGGTGCAGCCACTGGCCGCCCTCGCCCCGGCCGACGGCGGCGAGCTTGGCGGCCGCGTCCGCGAGGTCGGCGGCGACGAACGCCAGCCGTACGGCGAGGGGTTCGCGGCCCACGCGCAGGGTGTGGGCGACGTCGGCCAGCCTCGGGGCACCCGGCTCGGCGAGGGCGCGGCCCAGGTCGGCGGCGCGGGCGCGCAGCCGGTCCTCGTCGCGGGCGGACAGGACGATCAGCTCCGCCTGCTCGGGTCCGGCCGGGGCGGGCTCGGGGGTCATGTACTCCTCCACGACGACGTGCGCGTTGGTGCCGCCCGCCCCGAACGAGCTGACGGCGGCGCGGCGCGGCAGCGGACGCCCGTCACCGTCGTGTGCCCGCGGCCACGGCGCGGTCTCCCGCTGCACGGTGAACGGCGAGTTCTCGAAGTCGATGACCGGGTTGAGTTCCTCGGCGTGCAGCGTGGGCAGCAGGGTGCCGTGGCGCACCTGCAGGACGGCCTTGGTGAGGCCGGCGATCCCGGCGGCCCCCTCCAGGTGGCCGATCGCGGACTTCACCGAGCCGATCGCGCAGAATCCCTTGTCGCCGGTGTGCCGGGCGAAGGCCTGGGCCAGTGCGGTGTGCTCGATCGGGTCGCCCAGGGCGGTGCCGGTGCCGTGCGCCTCGACGCAGCCGATGGTGCGGGCGTCGATGCCCGCTGCGGCCAGCGTCTGTTCCACCAGCGCCTGCTGGGCCTGCGGGTTGGGCACGGTGTAGCCGCTGGTCCGGCCGCCGTGGTTGACGGCGCTGGCCCGGATCACGGCGTGCACGGTGTCGCCGTCACGGACCGCGTCCGACAGCCGCTTGAGCACCACCGCGCCGACACCCTCGCCGGGCACGTACCCGGTGCCGCCCGCGCCGAAGGCCCGGCAGCGGCCGTCGGCGGACAGCATGGTCTTGCGGCTGAGGTGCACGTACTTGTCGGGGTGCACGGCGACGTTGACGCCGCCGGCTATGGCGTACGAGCACTCGCCGCGGCGGATGCTCTCGCATGCCTGGTGCACGGCGACGAGGGACGCGGAACAGGCGGTGTCGATCACCACGCTCGGGCCGCGGAAGTCGCCGAAGTAGGAGACCTGGTTGGCGATGGCGGAACGGTTGGCCAGCACGACCTGGTGGTTGCCGCGGACCGACTCGGCGGCGGCGAGGATGGCGTAGTCGTCCCACATGACGCCGACGAACACGCCGGCGTCGTGCCCCTGGCCGCCGTGGCGGGGCGCCGGGATCCGGGACGGCGGGTAGCCGGCGTTCTCCAGCGCCGACCAGGCCGTCTGCAGGAAGAGCCGCTCCTGCGGGTCCATCGTGCGGGCCTGCTTGGGCGCGATCTGGAAGAACAGCGAGTCGAAAGAGTCCACGTCCGACAGGAAGCCGCCCCAGCGGCTGTAGCTGCGGCCCGGTGCGGCCGGGTCCGCGTCGAACAGGGCGTCGGCGTCCCAGCGGTCCGCGGGGACCTCGGTGACGCAGTCGCGGCCCTCGGCGAGGTTGCGCCAGAACTCCTCCAGGGTGTCCGCCTGGGGGTAGCGGCCGCTGATGCCGATGACGGCGATCGGCTCGTCGGCGTCCCGGCGGACGGGCGGGGTGTGCGGGCCCGGGGCGGGCACGGACGCGGGCACGGGAGCGGCGTCCTGCTGTGACGGCTGTGTCTGTTGCCGCGCCGGCTCGGTCTCCTCGGGGAACAGACGGGTGACGGCGTCGGCCTGCTCGGTGAGGATGTGGCCGGCCAGCTCGTCGACCGTCCGGAACTCGAAGAACACGGTGCCGCGCAGGCCCGGGAAGTCCTTGCCCAGCAGCGAGTTGGACTCCATGACCAGCACCGAGTCCAGGCCGTAGTCGTCCAGCGGGACGCGGCTGTCGAGGCGCCCGGCGGGCAGCTTGAGCACACCGCCGAGGACCTCGCGCAGGTGCTCCACCAACCGGTCCCGGAGCCGGTCGGCGCGGGCGGCGTCGACGGGCTGCGGCGCGAGGGGCCGGGACGGGGCGGGCGTGGACGTCAGGGCGGCGTCGACGGCCGCCGGGTCGCCCCAGGCGGGCACGAGCCACGGGGCGCCGGGGGCGAAGGAGCGGGCGAGGAGGTCGAGGCCCGCTTGCGCGGTCAGCGCACGCATCCCGCTGCGGCGGGTGTACGCGGCCAGTTCCTCCTCGCGGACCAGCCCGTCGACCCCGCCGACCGCCCAGAGCGGCCAGGCCAGGGAGAGGCTGCGGCCGTGTCCCGCGCCCCGGCTCACCCGGCGGTCGCGGAGCACCGTGTAGAGGTCGGCGAAGCGGTTGGCGGTGGCGTAGCCGGCCGCTCCGAAGTCACCGATGAGGGAGGAGACGGAGGAGAAGACCACGAAGAGGTCGAGAGGGTCCTCGCGGGTCAGCCGGTCCAGGTGGACCAGGCCGTGTGTCTTGGCGCCGAGCAGCCGGGCGAAGCGTTCCCGGTCGCCGTCGGCGCGGCCCTCGTCGGCGACGCCCGCCAGGTGGAACACGCCGTGCAGGGCGCCGAACCGGTCCCGGGCGGCGGCCAGCGCCGCGCCCAGTTCGTCGGCCCGGGCCACGTCGGCGCGCAGCGCGAGCACCTCGGCACCGAGGCCGGTCAGCGTGCGGTGCCAGGCGCGGGAGTGCTCGTCGGGCTCGGAGCGGCCGATCAGCACCAGCTTGGCCGCGTGGGTGCGGGCCAGGTGCTCGGCGAGGACCCGGCCGATGGCACCGGCGCCGCCGGTCACGACGTACACGCCCCCGTCCCGCAGGGGGACGTCGGCCGGGCCGGCCGGGTCGGTGAGCGGGCGCAGGGCCCGTACCTGGCGTTCGCCGGAGGCCGTGCGGCGGACCTCCAGGCCCGCGGCGCGGGGTGCGGCGCGCAGTTCCACCGCCACGGCCCGGGCGACCTCGGCGGCCGGGGCCGCGATGTCCACGCCGAGGGTGAGCAGTTCCAGGCGCGGCGCGACCGGTCCCGTGGAGCGGGCGAACCCGGCCAGGGCGGCCCACTCGGGGCGGTCCTCGCCCGCGTTGTGCGTGTGCAGGGCCAGGCACCGCACCCGGCCGGGCAGCACGCCGGTGCGGGCCGCGTCGAGCACGTCCAGGACGGGGGCGCAGGCGCGGTCGAGCAGGTCGGCGGGCGAGCCGTCGTCCGCGTCGCCGAGGACGACGGCGACGTCGAGCCCGTCCTCGTCGGCGAGGAAGGCGAGTCGGCCGGTGTCCTCGCCGACGGCGACGACGCGTCGCCACCTGCCGGTCGCGGCCAGCGCGGACTCCAGTTCCGGGTGGCGGCCCAGCAGGACGAGGGTCGCGGCGGCATCCGCCGGTTCCGGGTCGGCGGTGGGGCGCCAGTACGGCTCGTAGAGGCGGGGTTCGCCGGAGGCGGGCTCGGGCTCCGCCCGGGCGCCGGCCGCCGGGCCCGCGAGGGCCGCCTGAGTGCCGGGCAGACGGCCCGCGAAGTCCCGCACGGAGGCGAGCACGTGGCCCTGGTCGTCGTACACGGTCACGTCGAAGCGGCGCACGCCCGCCGACTCGCCGGCCAGCCGGGCGTGCGCGTGGCAGACCTCGGGCAGCGCGGCGAAGGAGTCCAAGGCGCCGAGGCTGAAGGGGACGGCGAGTTCACCGGGGCGCGGCGCGGTGGTCCGGCCGGTCCAGTGGCAGGCCCGCAGGGCGCCGTCGAGGAGCGCCGGGGGCAGTTGGGTGGCCGGGGCGGGACCGGCCTGGGCCAGCCGGACCAGGGCCTCGCCGGGGCCGACCCGGATCTCGTCGATGACGTGGAAGGAGGGGCCGTACGCGAACCCGGCGGCGGCGTACTCGGTGTAGGTGGTGGGTCCGTCGCGTACGACGGACAGCCGGGCGCGCAGCGCGGCGAGGGCCTCGGCGGCCTCCGGGACGGCCTGGGCCGGGACGGCACTGCCGCGGGCGTGGGTGGTGCGGTCGGCACCGGTCCCGCTGTACACCTCGAAGGCCAGCCCGGTGCCGTCCGGGCGGAAGGAGACGTACAACTCCCGTTCGCCGTCGGCGAGTTCAACGGCCCGGCCCCACACCACCTCGCGCAGGGCGTGCCGGGTGCCGGGCTCGGCGAGTTCGGCGGCGGCGCGGACGAACTCCAGTGTCGCCGCGCCCGCGAGCAGCGGACGGCCCTCGATCACGTGGTCGCGCAGCAGCGGGTCGTGCGCGCGCAGGGTCTTGCGGAAGCGGATCTCGCCGACGGTGGACTCGTTGGCGTCGACCAGCGGATGCGGAGCGGCCGTGCCCAGGTCGGGGTCGAGCGGGATCCAGTAGCGCTCCGCGGCGAACGGGTACTGCGGGGCGCGCACCCGTCGCGGGGCGGGCCCTGGCCGGCCGGCGTGCCAGGCCGCCCAGTCCACGTCGGCGCCGCCCAGCCAGCGGCGGGCCGGCTCGGCCGCCGGGCCGGCGTCGGCGAGGTCGGGGGCCGGGCCGCCGTCGGCGAACCGGCGCAGGGCGGCGACGAGTTCGCCGCCGTCGGTGACCGCCACCGCGAGCCGGGCGTCGAGGGGCTCGCGGCCCACCTGGGTGGTGAAGCACAGGTCGGCGAGCGGCACGCACTCGGTCTCGACGAAGCGGGCGGCCGACGCGGCGTAGGCGCGCAGCCGTTCCTCGTCGCGGGCCGAGAGCAGGAACAGCACGGGTTCGCCGGTGCGCTGCTCGCCCGCCGGTACGCCGGTGACCGGGTCGGGGTTCGGGGACTCCTCCAGGACGAGGTGCGCGTTGGCGCCGCCCGCGCCGAAGGAGCTGAGGCCGGCCCGGCGCGGCCGGTCCGAGTCGGGCCAGGCGGACAGCTCGCGCTGGACGCGGAACGGGGAACGCTCGAAGTCGATGTTGGGGTTCAGCTCGGCCGAGTGCAGCGAGGGCACCAGGGTGCGGTGCCGGAACTGCAGCAGCACCTTGGTGAGTCCGGCGATGCCGGCCGCGGACTCCAGGTGCCCGATGTTGGACTTGACCGAGCCGATCGGCCAGGTGCCGGGCGCGGCCTCGGCGGACCGGTAGGCGTGGGTGAGGCCGGTCAGCTCGATCGGGTCGCCCAGGGCGGTGCCGGTGCCGTGCGCCTCGACGTAGCCGATGTCCTGTGGGGTGACGCCGGCCTGTTCCAGCGCGGTGTCGATCGCGCGCTGCTGGGCGCGCGGGTTGGGCACGCTGTACCCGTTGGTGCGGGCGCCGTGGTTGACGGCGCTGCCCAGGATCAGGCCGTGGATGCGGTCCCCGTCGGCCAGCGCCTTGCGGTAGGGCTTGAGCAGGACGGCGCCGACTCCCTCTCCGGGCACATAGCCGTGGCCGCCCGCGCCGAAGGCCCGGCAGCGGCCGTCGGAGGACAGGAAGCGGCCCTGGCTGAGGAAGGCGAACTTGTACGGGTGGACGGAGACGTTGACGCCGCCGGCGATGGCCAGTTCGCTCTCGCCGCGGCGCAGGCTCTCGCAGGCCAGGTGGATGGCGGTGAGCGAGGAGGAGCACATGGTGTCCAGCGCCATGCTCGGGCCGGACAGGTCCAGGGCGTGGCTGACCCGGTTGGCGATGGTGGCGAAGGACGAGCCGGTGAGCGGTCGCCCGCCGCGCAGGGCGTCCAGGGCGCCGTGGAACTGGTACTCGCCGTACATCACGCCGACGTACACGCCGACGGGCCGGCCGGCCAGGGCGGAGCGGCGGTAGCCGGCGTCCTCCAGGACGTGCCAGGCGTTCTGCAGGAACAGGCGCTCCTGGGGGTCCATCAGTTCGGCCTGGCGCGGGGAGATGCCGAAGAAGAGCGGGTCGAAGCGGTCGACGTCACGCAGGAATCCGCCCCACCGGGTGTGGGCGAGGCCGGGCGCCGCCGGGTCCGGGTCGTACCAGCGGCTGCTGTCCCAGCGCTCCGCGGGGATCTCGCTGATGGCGTCCCGGCCCTCGGTCAGGCCGGTCCACAGCTCGTCGAGGTCGTCGGCGGCCGGGTAGCGGCCGGCCAGGCCGATGACGGCGATGGCGTCGGCCTCGGCGTTGTCCTCGGCGGGCTCGGCGGGTTCGGCGGGTTCGGCGGGTTCGGCGACGCCGGCTCGTACGGTACGGCGCGGGGCGCGCCGCGGGCGCGGGGCGGTGCCCTCGGCCGTGGGCGTGACCGGTGCGGCAGCTGCGGCCGCCGGTGTGCCGCCGGTCAGCTCGGCCGCGTGGTGCTCGGCGAAGTAGCCGGCGAGTTCGCCCAGGGTGGCGTATTCGAAGAACAGGGTCTTGGACAGGGCGTCGAAGTGCCGGTCCAGCTCGCGGTTGAGCTTGGCGATCATCAGCGAGTCGATGCCGAGCCGGTCGAACGGGGCATCCTCGGCGACTTCGGCCGGATCCAGGCCGGTCTCGGCGGCGATCAGCTCACGCAGCAGCCGCAGGGCCTCGTCGCGCGGGCCGGAGCCCTCGGCCGGCGCGGTGTCCGGTGCGGTCCGGGCCGCCCGGGCGGCGGGCGCGGTCAGCGCGGTGGTGATGGTGCGCAGGTCTCCGTAGGCGGCGACGAGCGCGCCGGGGGTGCCGAGGGCCTGCTCGAACAGGTCGAGGCCGGCCTGGGTGGGCAGGACGCCGAAGCCGGTGCGGGCGGCGATGTCCGCGGCGGCCCCGGTGCTCTGGCGCATCCCGCCGTCGGCCCACATCGGCCAGGCGATCGCGGTGATCCGGCCGTGCCGCTCGGCGTAGGCCTCCAGGTAGGCGTTGGCGTACGCGTAGTCGGTCTGGCCGGGGTTGCCGATGTGGGCGGCGATGGAGGAGAAGGCGACGAAGAAGTCCAGCGGGTCGTCGGCGGTGGCCGCGTCCAGGGCGCGCAGTCCGGCGGCCTTGGGGGCGAGGACGGCGGCGAGGTCCTCGGCGGACTTGTTCAGGGCGAAGCCGTCGCGCAGCACACCGGCGGCGTGGACGACACCGGTGAGCGGTCCGAACTCCTCACGTATGGAGGCCAGTCGGGCGGTCAGGGCGTCGGGGTCGGACACGTCGACGCGGGCGTAGGCCAGGCGCTCGTCCAGGTCGGCGGGCCGTTCGCTGCGGCCCAGCAGGACCACGCGGGCGTCGGCCCGGGAGAGCAGCCGGCCGGCGACGGCGCGGCCCAGTCCGCCGGCGCCGCCCGTCACGACGTACACGCCGCCGTCGCGGACCGCTGCCGGGGCGGCGGCCGGGGCCGGCTCGGCCTGCGGGATCCGGCGGCCCTGTGCGGTGTGGGCGACCTCCGGGTCGCGGCCGTGGCCCGCCAGTTCGTCGGCGAGCGCGTCGGCCTCGGTCACGTCCTCGGCGAGGCCGACGGCCTGCACTTCGAGGAGGGGGTTCTCGGCGCGGACGGTCCGGGCGAAGGCGGCGAGTGCGGCGTGTTCGGGGCGTGGGCCGTCGGTGTCATGGCGGTGCAGCAGCAGGACGCGCACGGGTGCGGTGGGGCGGGCGGCGAGGAGCGTGCGGACGGCGTGCAGCGCCTGTTCGGGGGTCGGTTCGTCGACGAGGGCGACGTCGGGCGCGGTGGCCGGGTCGAGTGCGCGGGTGACCGTGCCGATGCCCAGGGCGGTGAGGTGAGCGGCGAGCTGTGCGCCGCGCGCCGGGTCGGCGGTGACGACGGCGGCCGTTTCGCCGAGGGGTGCGCCGGTGGGCTCGGTGGGCACGGCGGTCCAGCGGCGGACCAGCAGGGCCGACTCGCGGGGTTCGCTGAGGACGCGCACGGCGAGGTCGTGCAGACGGGCCAGGACCTGGCCGTGGGTGTCCACGACGGTGAGGTCGGCGTGCGCGGTCCGCTCCCCCAGCCGGCCGGCGGTGACGTGGACGTGGCAGGCCCCGGTGACGGGGGCGTGCACGGTGAGTTCGCCCAGGGCCAGCGGCAGGAAGCCGTCGGCCCGCTCGCCGTAGGCGCGGGCCAGCAGCACGACCAGGGCGTGCAGGGCACCGTCCAGGAGGGCGGGGTTGAGCACGACTCCGTCGAGCGAGGCGCCGTCGGGCAGTTCGAGGGTGCCGAGGGCCTCCCCGTCGCCGAGCCGGACCTCGGTGAGGGCGCGCATACGGGGGCCGTAGTCCAGGCCGTGAGCGCGCAGGATGTCGTAGCAGTCGGTGTGGCCGACCGACTCGGCGCAGCGGGCGGCGACGGCGGCCGGGTCGGCCGGCGCCGGGCGTTCGGCGGCTGCGGGGTGGATCTCGCCGGCCGCGACCACCCGCTCGTCGGCGGTGAGTTCGAAGCCGACCGTGTCGCGCTCGCGCCACAGCTGGACCAGCGCGGTGCGCGGCCCGGTGGCGTAGGAGAGCAGCTGCTCGAAGGAGACCTTGCGCAGCCGGACCGGTCCGCCGAGGGAGAGTTCGCCGGCCGCGCGGGCCAGTTCCAGCTGTCCGGCGGCGGGCAGGACGGGCTCGGCGTCGACGCGGTGGTCGGCGAGGTAGAACTCGGTGCCGGTGCGGGAGCTGCGGTAGGCGAGGGTGTCCAGGGTGGAGACGTTCTCGTCCAGCATGGGGTGCGGGCCGGGGCCGGTGACCCGGTCGGCGGACGCGCCGCCGTCCGGGCCGGTCAGCCAGCAGCGGCGGCCCTCGAAGGGGTACGTCGGCAGCGGCACGCGGCCGCGCTCCTCGCCCTCGAACCAGGCCGCCCAGTCGACGGCGGCGCCGGCCTGCCAGGCGCGGGCCACGCCGTCCCAGGGGCCGTCGGTCACGCCGAGGGCGACACCGCGGACCTCGTCGTGGGCGCCGCGCACGGTGATACGGGTGCGGGCGGCGGGCGGTACGGGGCCGTCGCCGGTCAGCGCGTCCTGGAGCCGCAGCGCCCCGGTCACGCAGGCGGCGGCCCGGGCCGCGAGTCCGTCGCCGTGCACCGCGACCGGGGTGAGGCCCCAGTCGAGCCACAGCTTGCCGAGCGCGTACTGCACGGCGAACGCCCGCCCCCGCTCGCCGAGTCGGTCGGCGCCCGCGGCGAGTGCGGCCTCGTGGTGCCCGGCGAAGGCGGGCTCGGCGGCGGCCCACCGGGCGGCCAGGCCCGCCGCGTCCGGGACGTCCTCGGCGAAGACGAAGGAGACCTCGCCGGTCCCGGGCCGCTCGGGGACCGGGGCCTGGCGCAGCGCCCCGGCGAGGGCGGCGCGGTCGGAGCCGGTGACGGCGAGCCGGTACTCGTGGGCGCGGCGGCCCACGGCCAGCGTGTAGGCGACGTCGGCGAGCGCGGCAGGGTCGTCGCCGTCGAGGTGGGCGGCCAGGTTCCGCGCGGCCGTGGCGAGCGCGGTCGCGGTACGGGCGGACACCACCAGCAGGTGCTGCGCGCGGTGCGCGTCACCGGTGACGGGGGCGGGCGGGGCCTCCTGGAGGATCGCGTGCGCGTTGGTGCCGCCGATGCCGAAGGAGCTGACGCCCGCGCGCAGCGGTCCCTCCCCTGTCCAGGGGGTGGTGTCGGTGCTCACCTTGAAGGGGCCGGCCGCGAAGTCGATGGCCGGGTTGGGGGTGGTGTGGTTGATGGTCGGCACCAGCGTCCGGTGCTTCATCATCAGCACCGTCTTGATCACACCGGCCACACCGGCCGCCGCGTCGAGGTGGCCGATGTTGGACTTCACCGAGCCGATGGCGCAGAACCCGGTGTCGGCGGTGGACTCCCGGAATGCCCGGGTGAGTGCCGAGACCTCGACCGGGTCGCCGAGGCGGGTGGCGGTGCCGTGTGCCTCGACGTATCCGATGGAGCGGGGGTCGACGCCGGAGACGGTGTGCGCCTCGCGGATGACGGCGGTCTGGCCGGCGGCGCCGGGCGCGGCGAAGCTCACCTTGCCGGAGCCGTCGTTGTTGGTGGCCGTGCCCTTGATGACGGCGTGGATGGTGTCCCGGTCCGCGATGGCGTCCCGCAGGAGTTTGAGGACCAGGACACCGACGCCGTTGCCGAGGACGGTGCCGCCGGCGTCCGCGTCGAAGGTGCGCACGTGCCCGTCCGGGGACAGGATCGCGCCCTCCTCGTACAGGTACCCCTTGGCCTGCGGCAGTTTCACGGTGACACCGCCGGCCAGCGCCATGTCGCACTCGCCGTTGGTCAGGCCCTGGCAGGCCAGATGGAGGGCGACGAGTGAGGTGGAGCAGGCCGTCTGGACGGCGTAGCTGGGGCCTTTGAGGTCGAGCTTGTACGACAGCCGGGTGGCCAGGAAGTCCTTGTCGTTGCCGACCATCACCGCGAAGTGGTCGGAGGTGGCGGTCTGGTCGACGTGGGGCAGGACCTGCTGCTGGAGGTAGGTGTTGATGGCCGCGCCGGCGTAGACGCTGATCAGCCCGTCGTAGCGGGCCGGGTCGTAGCCGGCGTGCTCCAGGGCGGCGTGACCGGCCGTCAGCAGGATGCGGTGCTGCGGGTCGGTGATCGCGGCCTCGGCCGGGGTGAACTCGAAGTACCCGGTGTCGAACAGGTCGACGTCCGGGATGACCCCGTGGGCGGGGACGTACTGCGGGTCGTCCAGCAGCCGGGCGGGCACCCCCCCCGCCGCCAGTTCCTCGCGGCTGAAGCGGGTGATGCCCTCGCCGCCCTCGCTCAGCAGGCGCCAGAAGGAGTCCAGGTCGTCGGCGCCGGGGAAACGCCCGGCCATGCCGATGATGGCGACGTCCGTCTCGGCAACCGTCGGAACCGGGTTGTTCACTGGCCCAACACTCCTTTTTTCCTGCGCTCACTTGGGGACGAGACGTGCTCCGGTCGGCGACGAACCAGGGCGGACACGCCTTAGCGGGCAGCCGCTTCCGCGAGGATGGTGTCGCCGTGGTACCAGGGGTTTCCGGCGGCCTCGGAGATGAGGTTGCGTGACCGCGTCTCGTGTGCGCGGCCGAGCGCCAGCGTGAGGTGCTGGACGAACTCCAGGGCGGTGAAGTACTTCCGCATGAAGGTGGGTTCGGCCATGGGGACCTCGATCACCTCGATGTTCCCGTTCTCCGGGCGGTCGCTCGTGAGCAGGCCCGTCAGGTTCTTCCGCTTCGCCTGTGTGTACTCGTCGTCGTCCGCGTCGGCGAAGACCAGCACGCTGTGCTTGCGCGTCGGGTCCGACAGGGTCGCCACCTCGCTGTGGCAGAACTCGTGGAAATAGTTGCGGGTGGCCGGCACCATGGCGATCTCGTTGAGGTGCATCTTGGCCAGCTTGAGCAGGCTCTCGTGCCACACCGGCGAGGCGATCATGATGATGTTCGCGTCCCGGCTGCGCAGGGCCGCCGTGCGCGCCAACTCCCGGTGCGCGTCGGTGAAGTCGTGGGCCAGGTGGCCGGGGAGCGCCCGCACCTCGTCGCCGAAGTCCTGCGGGACCAGGCCCAGCCGGAAGAAGACGTCCAGCAGGATGGCGAAGTACTGCCCCACGTGGAACAGGGGGTACTCACGGTCGGGCTCGCTCAGCTCCCAGCGGAGGATGGACACACCGGCCTCCCGGCCCAGTTCTGCCAGGCGCCCGCCGGAGGTGAGCAGGACCATCCGGTCGTGGGCGTGCGCGAGTGCGTGGAAGGCCCGCGCGGGCTCCAGGGAGTGGCCGCTGTAGGAGCTCAGGATGATCAGGGTTTGGTCGTCGTCGATGACGGAGGACGGCAGCAGGTACGCGTGGTCGTAGTCGTTGAAGACGTGGAACTCCACCTCGGTGCCCGTGGAGATGAAGAAGGCGCGGACGACATCGGAGACGATCGCCGAGCACCCCATGCCGGTGAAGACCACACGCTTGAAGTGACCTGCGGCGATACGGGCGCGCAGGCTGTCGGTCAGCTCGTCCAGCGAGTATTCGTCGGACTTCGTGAAACCCTTCCGGTAATTCACGGAGAGAAATTCCTCGTATCGGTCCATTCGAGTACGCACGTACACAGCCTCTTTTCGGAAAATGAGAGTGGATACTTTCTCGTTCATGCCACGAGAATCACCACATGAACTGTCCACCGTCCACGATCAACTTCTGACCGGTAACGTACGAGGACTTCTCCCCGATCAGGAATTCCAACGCGTCGGCCATCATGTCGACATCCCCGATGCGTCGCTGCGGGATCTCATCGAGCAACTTGTCGCGGTAGTGCGGTTCATCGGTCCGGAATCGCGTGCGCATCTCCTCGGTGTCAATCATTCCGGGAATGAGCGAGTTGACGCGAATGGTCGGAGCGAGTTCCATCGCAAGGCATTTCGTGAAGTGCAGGAGCCCCGCCTTGCTGGCGCAGTAGTTCAGCCCGTCGAGCCGCGGGCGGATCCCCGTGGTGGCCGCGACGTTCACCACCGAGCCGCCGCCCGCGTCGAGCATCCTCGGCGCGAGCGTGCGCGTGAGATAGAACGGCGCGGACAGGTTGGCCGCGATCACCTGGTCCCAGTCGTCGAACGACATGTCGAGGAAGGGACGGTCGATGTTCCGCCCGGCGTTGTTGACCAGCACCTTCGGCGCCCCGTACGCCGCGAGCAGCTCGCCCGCCACGGCCGCCACCGCGTCGGGGTCCGCCAGGTCGGCCCGCACGGCCCGGAAGGAGTCGCCGAACTCGCGCTCGGCCGCGCCGGCCGAGTCCTTGTCGTTCCGGTAGAGCGCCACGACCCGGTACCCCAACGACACCAGGCGCCCACTCAGTCCGAGCCCGATACCTTTGGTACCGCCGGTCACGACCGCGAATTCCTTGTGCACCCTCATGTCTCCTGTACGCATTCGCCGGACTCGCCGGAACAATAAACTCTGCTGATCCTGTGACGAGCCCAGGAAGAATCAGCCGTGGGATGTTGCCAGGGGTAGGAATACCGGCCGGACATCGGCGGACCGGCGGAGGCTGCCTGCAGAAGGCGCGGCGCCCTTTTCGGGGATCCCGCTCAGAGATCCCGCTCAGAGATCTCACTCGGACAGCTTGCTCAGCCTAGCTCGATTGCATTCACTCCAGCAAGGCCGATTTCACGTTCGCGGCGTCAGTCTGCAGCGGACCTGACCGGTGGGTCGCAGGGTTATTCCGGTGTTCAGCGGAATGTCGGTGTCGACGGCGGTGAACGAGTAGTTCTGGAGCAGCACGCTCAGTGTGAGGGTGGCGTTCAGCATCGCCAGGTGCTGGCCGATGCACGCCCTCGGACCACCGCCGAACGGGAACCACGCGTAGCGCGGGCGCGCGGCCTCGTGCTCCGGCAGGAACCTGTCCGGGTCGAACGCGTCGGGGTCCTCCCAGATGTCGGGGCGGCGCTGGACGACGCCGGAGCTGACCACCACGTCGGCGCCGGCCGGAATGGTGTACGAGCCGACGCGCACGTCCTCGGTGGCGATGCGGCCCTGGGCCGGCGCGGCGGGGTAGAGGCGGAGCGTCTCCTTGAGCACCCGCGTCAGGTAGGGAAGTCTCTCCAGGTCCTCGGCGACGGGCTCACGACCGCTCAGGACGCTGTCGACCTCCTGGTGGGCGCGGGCCTGCACCTCGGGGTGGCAGGCGAGGAGATGCAAGGTGAGGCCCAGTGTGGTGGCGGTGGACTCGTGACCGGTGACGAGGAAGACGAGGACCTGGTTCCGGGTCTCCTGGGCACTGATCGGGTTGCCGTCGTCGTCGTGTGCCCGCGCCAGCAGGCTGAGCATGTCGTTCCGGCCGGTCGAGCCGGTCGACTCCTCGGCCCGGCGGCCCGAGATGATCTCGTCACACACCTCGTACAGCTCACGGTGCGCCTTGGCGGCGCGCCGATTGCCCGGCGTGGGCACCTTCCGGGACAGGTTCACCGGGGCGAACGCCCGCTTGACCGCATAGGCGTTGATCAGCGGGAAGTTGCGCTGCACCGTGGGGACCATCGCGTCCACGTCGTTCTTCCGGCCGAAGAGGATACGGGAGATCGTCCGCAGCGTGTGCCCCGTCATCTCCTCCGCCACGTCGACGGTCGCGTCCGGCGCGGTCCGCCACCGCTCGACGAGGCTGCCGGTCTCCTGGGTGATCTCCGAGCCGTACTCGTTCACCTGACGAGGTGTGAACAGCGACTGGAGCATACGGCGCTGGCGCAGGTACTCGTCCCCCATGCTGGTGAGCAGCCCGTTGCCGAACGACTGCCGCAGCTCCCCGAGGAACCGGTTCTCCTTGGAGAACGTCTGCGCCGAGGACGCCAGCACCTGCTGGGCGCCGTCCGCCGAGAACACACCGTAGAACTCCGCCCGCATTCCCGGCGGACCCACCGTGAACCGGACCACGTCACCGTGGTCGCGCAGCGCCTTGCGGTAGGTGCCCAGCGTGTCCCGCTGGAGGTCCATCAGCGACCCGAACAGCGGGTGGCCCGCCATGGTGGGAGGCGCCGAAACCATCGAGGTGGTCGCGGTCATGATGCTGTCTCTCCTTCTGCTGCTTGAGTGCCGGGCCGCCTCCTGCGGGCCTGACCCGTCGGGTGATGCGGGTGCCGGCCGGGCCGGCCGGTGCTCGACCGGGCATGCGCTCGCCGGAGGCGGATCCGTCCAGGCCGCCGCGGTGAACGCCAGGCAGTCCGGCCGCCCCGCGGGTCCGAAGGCCACGGTCCAGCCGGCCGGGACGTCGATGGCCGACGGCCACAGCGAGTGCTGCCGCCGGTCGTCGACGAGGACGAGGTAGTCGGTGTCCGGTCTGTCGAAGGGACTGGTCATCAAGGCGTCCTCGGTGAGTCCGGCGTCGCCGCCGAGGCGGCGCGCAGGTGGGCCACGTCCGATTGCGGGGACGCCACGATCTCCGCCAGCAACCGCTCGTAGGTGCGGGCCATGCGCTCGACGGTCCGCTGGGAGTAGAGGTCGGTGCTGAACTCCAGGTAGCCCCGCAGCCCTGACGCCGTTTCCTCCGCGACGAGGTTGAGGTCGTACTTGGTGGTCGTCGTCGCGGGACGGATGGGCAGCACCTCAAGGTCCGTGCCGTCACCGCCGGCCGCGGTGGGGGCGGCGGCGGGAAGCAGGTTGAACATCACCTGGAACAGCGGGGAACAGTCCGGCTCCGGAGCGGGCACCAGGGCCCGCACCAGGTCGGGGAACGGCAGGTCCTTGTGTTCGTGCGCCTCGGTGGTGACGCGTCTGGCCTGCGCCAGGATGTCGGGGAAGGGACGGTCTGCGGGCACGTCGAGCCGCAGTGCCACCAGGTTGACGAAGTAGCCGACCACGCCGTCCAGTTCGCTCCGGGGGCGGTTCGACACCGCGGTGCCGACGGCCAGTTCGCTGCCGTCCAGGTGACCGCCCAGGAGAACGGCGAAGGCCGACAGCAGGGTCATGTAGAGCGTGGCCCCCTGGTCCTGGCTCAACCGGCGCAGCCGCTCCAGCAGTTCGGCGGAGATCCGCAGATCCACCGACGAGCCCTGGTACGTCTTGACCGGGCATCGCTCGTAGTCGGTGCGCAGCGGCAGACAGGCCGGCAGCCCTGCCAGTTGGCGCCGCCAGTAGCTCTCTTGGCGGGAGAGCTCCGCGGCGTCGATCGTGTGCGCCTGCCAGTGGGCGAACCCGGCGTACGACAGCGGCAGTTCGGGCAGCTCCGGTGCCGTCCCACGGCTGAAGGCGCGGTACAGCTCCAGCAGCTCCGCCAGCACGACGTTCACGGACCAGCCGTCGAAGACGCCCCAGGGCCGGGTCAGCACCCCGATGTGCTGCTCGTCGGACACGGTGAGCAGGTGTGCCCGGATCGCGTACCGGTCCTCCGGCGCGAAGGGCCGCAGCCGTTCGGCGCGCAGCCACTCCATGGCCCCTTCCTCGTCGACGGCCGCCTGCCGCACCGCGAAGTCGGCGGCGGGATGGACGCGCTGGGTCACGGTGCCGTCGTGCCGGGCATAGCCGGTGCGCAGCACCGCATGGCGTTCGACCAGCGCCCCCACGGCGCGCGCGTAGGCCTCACGGTCCAGGAAGCCGTTGATCCGGAACGCCAGTTGGACGTTGTCGTGCGCCGTTCCCAGGTGTGCGGGCCGGTTGAGGAACCACAGGTCGCGCTGTTGGAGCGTGATGGGTGCCGGACCCCGCTGCCCGGCCTCGTCGGCCTGCGCCGGGTCGGCCTGGTCCGACGGTCCACTGTCCTGCCGTGCCGGCTGCTCCAGGACGGCGGACATCTCTTCGACGGTGGCCCCGCTGAAGATCAGCTGGAGCGGCAGCTCGGCGCCGGTCTCCTTCTTGATCCGCAGGGTGAGCCGGGTCGCGAGCAGGGAGTGTCCGCCGAGATCGAAGAAGTTGTCCTGGAGTCCGACCTGGGTGAGACCGAGGACGTCGGCGACGATCCGGCACAGCGCGCGCTGTGCCTCGGTCCGCGGGGCGACATACCGCTCCTTGGTCACGTCGGCCTCGTCCGGGGCCGGCAGGGCCCGCTTGTCGACCTTGCCGTTCGGTGTGACCGGCAGTTCGTCGAGGACCACGAACACGCCGGGCACCATGTAGTGCGGCAGCTGCGCGGAGAGGTGCTCCTTGAGGGCGCGGGCCAGCGACGGCCCCCTGCTGCCGAGCTGCGGATGGTTGGTCGCGGCGGGTGCCCGATACGGCTCACGCGCCCGTACCCGGGGCAGTTCGTCCCGGCCGAGCACCAGGTCGAGGCCGTCGAGCCGGTCCTGCGACCAGGTGGCCGCCACCTGGAAGCCGAGCTCTTCGGCGTGCCGGAGAACGGCTTCCAGCTCCCGGACCTCGTCCGCGGTCCGCGATCGGGGCGCGAGCGGCTCGGCCGATCGGGGCTGCGGCCTGCGCCCGAACTCCGCGCCGAGGCGCACCGCGTCGGTGACACGGGGGTTCGTCAGGCCGCTCACCCCGAACCGGTCGGGGACGTCGCCGTCCAGGAGAGCGCGCAGCTCCGCCGGGGAGGCGGCCTCCAGCCACGGCAGGGAGGCGGCCGGCGCGACGTCCTTGCGCAGGATCACGTCGTAGCGGTAGGCGAGTGCCTCACTGCTTCCCTCGCCCCGCCCGACGACGAGGTCGACGGCCCCCAGCTCGGGCAGACGCTCCGGCAGCCGTGCGAAGTACGTCGGGCTGACGAGCAGTTCCCGCTCCTGGCGCCGGCTGCGCCGCACCTGGGTGGCCGGCGCGTCGACGGCGCCGCCGGACTCGGTACGGTCCTGCTCGGCCGCGCAGAGCTGGGCGGTGAACAGATCCAGGTTCCGGACGCCGCCGACGAGGATGCTGCCGCCGTCCTCCAGGAGGGGGACCAGGAGGCCGAGTACCTGTTCCAGGTACTGCTCGTTCGGAAAGTGCCGCACCGAGTTGAGCACGATCGTGTCGAACTTCTCGCCCCGCAGCTCCGCCACGGACAGGGCGTCCCCCTGGGTCAGCGTGACGTGCGACCAGCCGCGGCCGGTGACGCCGCGGCGGGCCGCGTCGAGAGCCGTGGCCGACGGGTCGAGCGCGTGCACCGAAGCGCAGTCGGCGGCGTAGCGCAGGAGCAGCTCTCCCCCGCCGCAGCCGATCTCCAGCACCCGTTCGGGGCGTATGCGCTCCAGCTGCCGGAGCGCGGCCTCGACGGGTTCCTGGTCGGCGGATCCGGTGCCGTGCGCATACCGGTCGTCCACGTGCCGCCACCACTGTTCGAGGTGGGCGGCGTTCTCCTCCTGGTCGGCGGTGTGCAGCCACTGGGGAGTCGGGCTCACGTAGGCGGCGAGCGTGCGGGCGGCGCCGCTCCCCTGCGGGACGACCACGGCCCGGTGCACCGAGGGGTGCTTGAGCAGCACGTTCGCGACCTCGCCGGGTTCCACGCGGAAGCCGCGCACCTTGACCTGGTCGTCGACCCGGCCGAGGTAGTCGAGCGTGCCCTCCGCACGCCATCTCACCAGGTCACCGGTGCGGTACATACGTGTTCCGGGGGCGAACGGGCTGGCCACGAACCGCTCGGCGGTCAGCTCCGGCCGGTTCAGATAGCCACAGGCCATGCCGTCGCCCGAGGCGTACAGCTCACCCGGCACTCCGAGCGGTACCTGGCGCAGCGCCTCGTCCAGCACGTACACCCGGGTGTTCCACACCGGAGGGCCGATGGGCACGGCGGTCGCTCCGGGCTCGGCGCGGTAGCGGCAGGCGGTGACGGGACCGCCCTCGGTGGGCCCGTAGAGGTTGTGCAGTTCGGCGTCCGGCAGCACGCGTGCGAACCGTTCGGCGAGCTCGACCGGGAGCGCCTCGCCCGCGGTCTCGACACGGCGCAGGCCGGTGCCCAGTTCCGCGGTCGGTTCCGACAGGAACTCGGCCAGCATGGACGGGACGAAGTGGAGGTCGGTGACCCGCTCGTCGCGGATCAACCGTGCGAGATACTCCGGATCCTTCTGGCCGTCGGGACGGGCGATCACCACGGCCGCGCCGACCTGGAGCGGCCAGAACAGCTCGGGCACCGAGACGTCGAACCCCACCGACGTCTTCAGCAGCATCCGGTCCTCGCCGCTCATGCCGTAGTGGCTCTGCTTCCACGCGGTCCAGTTCAGGCCCGCACGATGGGGGATCACCACGCCCTTCGGCCGGCCCGTGGAACCCGAGGTGTAGAGCACGTACGCGGCGTCCTCCCCGGCCACCCGGGTCCGGGGGTCCTCGTCCCGGCAGCCGGTGGTGTCCGGCAGCTCCTCCAGGACGAGCAGCGGCGTGCTGTCGGCGAGCACCTGCTCCACGCGCTCGTCCGGGAGGTCGGTCTCCATGGGGAGGTACGCCGCTCCGGTCTTCACCACGGCGTGGACGGCGACCACCAGGTCGAACGAGCGCGGCATCCGGATCGCGACCCGCTGCCCGACCCCGGCGCCCCGCTCGATCAGCCAGTGCGCGAGCCGGTTGGCACGGGCGTTCAGCTCCGCGTACGACAGGGTGCGGCCCTCGAAGACCAGCGCGGTGCGGTCCGGAGTACGTGCGACCTGCGCCTCGAACGCGGCGGGCAGCGTCTCGTGCGGGAGGGGTGTCGCGGTGTCGTTCCACTCGGCCAGGCGCCGGCGGTCGCCCGCCGGCAGGACATTGACGTCCAGCGCGGCGGTACCGTTCCCGTCGTCCTTGGCGAGGGCGGCGACCAGGCCCGCCAACGCCGTTTCGAGGCAGTCCGCCACCGCCTCGCAGGTGACCGTCTCCTCGACCTGGACGTCCAGCGACAGCTCGGTGCCGAAGTCGTCGAGCGACACCGTCACGGGGTAGTTGATGGCGTCCACGGCCGCGAGGAAGCGCACCCCGTGGTCGTCGATGCGGGGCAGCGCCGCGTCGTGCTCCGCCTCGAAGTGCCGGAAGTTGACCACGGCGCTGAACAGCGGGGCGTCTCCGTCCAGGCCGCTGCACCGCTGGACCAGGCTCAGCGGGCTCTGCTCCCGTGCGATCAACTCCCGCAGCCCGGTGTCGACGTCCGCGATCAGCTCCCGCACGGTCCGGCCGGCGAGCCGGGTGCGCAGGGGAAGCGTGTTGATGAAGTTGCCGAGCATGCGCTCCACCCCGGGCACGCCCTGCAGGCGCCCGGACATCACGGCGCCGAACACCACGTCGTCGCGCCCGCTGGTGGCCGAGACGAAGCAGGCCCACGCCGCGTGGAAGAGACAGGCCGGGCTCAGTTGCAGCCGCTGGGCCTGGGCCCGCAGGTCGCGTGCGAGGGACTCGGGCAGCGCTCGGCGCAGCCGGCCGACCCGTCGGCCGTTGCCGTGCACGTCGATGAGGCCGAACGGCGCCGTGGGCTCCGTGACGTCTTCGAGCACTGCCCGGAAGTGGGCCACCGTGTCGTCCGCGGTGTGCCTGGCCAGGGTGTGGGAGACGAAGTCGCGGTAGGGCGCCGGGGTGGACAGCAGGTCGGCGCGGCCCGCCATGTGCACGGCCAGCTCCTGCAGGATCAGTCGCAGGGAGGTGGCGTCCTCGATGAGATGGTGGGCGGTCAGCAGCAGGTGGCGCCGCTGCGAGTGCGGCTCCTCGGCGACGACCAGGCGCAGCAGCGGCGCGCTGTCGAGGCGCATCCGTTCCTGGCGCGCGAGCAGTTCCCTCGCCTGCTCCTCGGGGTCCCGGCCGGCGGTGAGCCTGATCCGCCGCACGGGGAGCCGCGCGGCCCGGTGCACGACCTGGACCGGTTCGGGCAGGCCTGCGGTGAGAACGGCGGTGCGCATCACGTCGTGGCGGTCGACGATGCGCTGCAGCGCGTCGATGAACCGGGTACACGCCTGCTCGTCGTCGGCCCGGTAGAGGGTGGAGACGAGATACGGGTCGTTGTCCGGGTCCATCAGATGGTGGAAGAAGATGCCCTCCTGCGTGGGCAGCAGGGGGTAGATGTCCTGGATGGCGGCCGCCCCGCCGGGCACGGCGGCCACGACGGTGTCGATCTGCTCCTGTGTCAGGTCGATCAGCGCGAGGTGGTCGGGCGTGAGGCGCTCGCAGCCCTCCGGGATCCGGTTGGCGGGGACGGTGTGCGCGGGCGTCGCCCCGGTCGCGTCGATGCGCGCCGCCAGCTCGGCCAGCGTGGGCGCGGTGAAGACGTCCTGGACGGTGACGTGCAGACCGCTCTCCTTCAGCCGCGCCACCAGCACCGTGATCATCAGGGAATGGCCGCCGAGGGCGAAGAAGTTGTCCTCGGCGCTGACCCGGTCGGCGTCGAAGCCGAGGAGTTCGGCGCAGACGTCGGCCAGCTGCCGTTCGGTGCCGGTGACGGGTGCGACGTAGGCGCGCTGGGCGAAGGCGTCGATGCCGGGGGCGGGCAGGGCACGGCGGTCCAGCTTGCCGTGCGCGGTCACCGGCAGGGCGGCGAGTTCGACGTACGCGCTCGGCACCATGTACTCGGGCAGGGCGCCCTCGAGGTGGCGGACCAGGTCGGCGCGGTGGTCGGCGAGGGCGTGGCCCGGTTCGGGCACCACGTAGGCGACCAGGCGGGGGCTGCCGGGCTGGTCCTCACGGACCAGGACGGCCGCGGAGCGGACGGCGGGGTGCTCCGTGAGCCGGTGCTCGATCTCGCCCGGCTCGATACGGAAGCCGCGCACCTTGACC
Organism: Streptomyces sp. R28; assembly: GCF_041052385.1. Lineage (GTDB taxonomy): Bacteria > Actinomycetota > Actinomycetes > Streptomycetales > Streptomycetaceae > Streptomyces. Next base: position 2,080,644 of record NZ_CP163439.1, read on the forward strand.
TGGTCGTCGGCGCGGCCGAGGAACTCCAGGTCTCCGTCGGGCAGTCGGCGCACCAGGTCGCCGGTGCGGTACATGCGGGCATCGGGCGAAGCGTCGAACGGGTTGGGCACGAACCGTTCGCGGGTCAGCTCGGGCTGGTGCAGATAGCCGCGGGCCAGCCCCACGCCGGCGATGTACAGCTCGCCGACGCAGCCGATGCCCTGCGGCGCGAGAGCATCGTCGAGCACATGCAGTTGGATGTTCTGGATCGGCCGGCCGATGGGGACGACGCGCGGCGTGCCATCGGCGGGGACGGTCCAGTGGCTGACGTCGACGGCCGCCTCGGTGGGCCCGTACAGGTTGTGCAGCGGCGCGGTGTGCCGCTCGTAGTGGCGTGCGCACAGGTCCGCGGGCAGCGCCTCGCCGCTGCAGAACACCTGCCGTACGGTCGTGCACCGCGCCCAGCCCGGGTCCTCGACGATGCTGCGCAGCATCGACGGCACGAAGTGCAGGGTGGTCACGCCGAACGCGCGGACGGCGGAGACCAGGTAGGCCGGGTCGCGGTGACCGCCGGGCACGGCGATCGCGAGAGCGGCGCCGGAGAGCAGCGGCCAGAAGAACTCCCAGACGGACACGTCGAAGCTGTAGGGGGTCTTCTGCAGGACGACGTCGTCCTCGGTGAGCCGGTACTCGTTCTGCATCCACTCGATGCGGTTCACCGCGGCCCGGTGCTCGATCATCACGCCCTTGGGGCGGCCCGTGGAGCCGGAGGTGTGGATCACGTACGCCAAGTTCCCCGCGTGCGCGGCGGGTTGAGCGGCCGGGACATCCGCGTCCGGGGCGTCGAGGACGTCCGTGCCCTCCTGGTCGCGCAGGGTGCCGTCGGGGTGCAGGACGAGCAGGTGCTCGACGCCGTGCAGTGGTTCGGCTTCCAGATGCGGCTGGGTGAGGACCACGGCGACCCCGGAGTGGTCCACGAGGTCGGTGCGGCGGGCCGCCGGGTAGGACGGCTCGATCGGCATGTAGGCGCCCCCGGCCTTCAGGGCGCCCAGAATGCCCGCGACCATCTCGGCGGAACGCTCGGCGTGCAGCCCGACCAGGGTGTCCGGCCCGACACCGTGCCGGCGCAGACCGCGGGCGATCCGGTCGGCCCAGGCGTCGAGTTCGGCGTACGTCCATGAGCGGTCGGTGGTGACCAGGGCCGTGCGCTCGGGGTGCCGGGCCACCCGCTCCTCGAACAGTTCGTGCAGGCACCGGTCGTCGCTGAAGGCTCGCTCGGTGTCGTTGAACACCTCGACCACCTGGCGACGTTCCTCGGCGTCGATCATGGCGAGCCGGGACACGGGCAGCGCCGGATCGTCGGCGACGGCGGCGAGCAGCCGGGTGTAGTGGCCGATGAAGCGCCGGATGGTCTTGCGGTCGTACAGGTCGGGGTTGTACTCGACGGTGCCGACCAGGCCGTCGGGGGACTCCCGCAGGTCGATGGTCAGATCGAACTTGGTGAAGCTGAGATCGAAGTCGACCGGGGAGACCTGCAGGCCGCCGAGGGTGACGTCCCGTCGGGTCTGTGCCTCCTGGAGGACGAACATCGTCTGGAAGACGGGCGCATGGGCGAGGCTGCGCTCGGTGTCCAGGGCCTCCACGACGGCCTCGAAGGGGACTTCCTGATGGTCGTAGGCCTCCAGGGCGGTCTTCTTCACCTGGGCCAGCAGATCGCGGAAGTCCGGGTCGTCCGCGAGGTCCGCGCGCATCACCAGGGTGTTGGCGAAGAAGCCGACGAGATCCTCGACCTCGCGTCGCCCGCGGTTGGCGACGACCGTGCCCACGGCGATGTCCGTCTGGTGGGTGTAACGGTTGAGGACGACGGTGTAGGCGGCCAGCAGGGTCATGTAGAGCGTGGCTTCGTGCACCTTGGCGACGTCACGCAGGGCGCTCAGCAGTTCCGCCGGGCAGGTGAAGCTCTCACGGGCCCCCGTGTACGTCTTCACCCGCGGGCGCTCCCGGTCGGCGGGTAGCGTCAGCCGCGGGTCGACCCCGGCGAGCTGACCCCGCCAGTAGTCCGTCTGACGGCCGTGCAGGTCACCGGCGAGCCGCTCACGCTGCCAGTGCGCGTAGTCCGCGTACTGCACGGGCAGCGGCTCCAGCGGGTCGGGGCGGCCCGCGCAGAACGCCTCGTACAGGGCGACCAGGTCGCGGAAGAACACGCCGACCGACCAGCCGTCGGACACACTGTGGTGCGTGGTGACGAGCAGGTGGTGCTCCTGCTCCGACTGCCGCAGCAGCCTGGTCCGGATCAGCGGACCGCGCTCCAGGTCGAACGGGGCGGCGGCCTCGTCGCGACAGATCGCGGCGAGCCGCGCCGGGTCGGTCAGCTCCTCCTCGGCGACCGTGAAGTCGCTTCCGTCGCCGATGACCTGGCGCGGTACGCCACCTTCGTCGGCGAACCGGGTGCGCAGCACCTCGTGCCGCTGGACGACCGCCTCCAGGGCGCGCAGCAGCGCGGGGCGGTCGAGGCGGCCGTGCAGCCGCATCGCCATCGGGATGTTGTAGGCGGCGCCGGTGCCGTCCAGCTGGGCGAGGAACCACAGCCGCTGCTGGGTGAAGGACAGCGGCACAGGTGTGCCGTCGGTCCGGGGCAGCCGGGGGATGGTCTCGAGCGCGGAGAGGTCGACGCCCTGCTTGCGCAGCAGCGCGATCAGGGCGCGCTGCCGCTTTTCCGGCAGGGTGCGGATCCTCCGGATGAGATCAAGGCCGGTGTCCTGACTGGTGGTGCCCATCGTCGTCCCCCTGCCTCAGCTCTCGATGTCCAGCGCGTCCAGCTCCTCGTCGCTCATGTGCTCGACGAGGGCGATACCTTCGAGGATCAGATCCAGCTCGGGTGTGCTCGTGTCCTCGGCGACGAGGAGCCGTTCGCGCAGTTCCCCGGCCATGTCGGAGAGGCGCGGCGCGGCGAAGACCGCTTCGACCGACAGCTCGACACCCGCCCGCTCCTTGAGCAGGTTGATCAGCCGGGTGGCGAGCAGCGAGTTGCCGCCGAGCGAGAAGAAGTCGGTCCGTGCGGTCAGCGTGGCCGCGTCGACCTGGAGGACATCGGCCCAGGCCTGTCCCATGGTCTGCTCGGCGTCGGTGACGGGGCCGGCAGGCGGCACGGGTTCCTGTGCCCTCGTCTGCGGTACGACCGCCCGCGGGTCGCGTCCGATCCAGTAGCTGCCCGCCTCGAACACGGTGGCCGGCAGGGGCACCATCCGGCGCCGCCCGGTGTGCAGCGCGCTCCAGGGCACCCGGATCCCGCGCACCCACAGGGCGGCCAGTTCCTCCAGGGCGCGGTCCTCGGCGAGCCCGGCGAGGAAGGCCTCGCTCCGGGGGCCGGACAGGACGGCGGTCCAGGGTCCGGGGTCGTCGTCGGCGTTGCCCCGGTACACGGGCACGGTCGTGGGGGTGCCCGCCACGTGTTCGGCGAGCGCCCGGGCCAGTTCGGCACGGTCGGCGGCAACCACGGCGAGCCGCTCGGTCAGCGGTTCGCGGCCCAGCTGCGTGGTGTACGCGATGTCCGCGAGGCTCACGGTGGAGTCGGTGCCGTCGTCGCCGGGCAGGTCCGCCAGGTGGTCGAGCAGGCGCTGTACCGCCGTGTACAGGCGTTCCTCGGTCCGGGCGGAGACCACGACGACCTGCGGCGCGGTGTCCGGGGTGACGGTCCGGACCTCGGCGGCGGCCGGCGGTGCCTCCACGACCATGCTGACGTGGGAGCCGCCCGCCGCGACGCAGTTGATGAGGGCGCGGCGGGGCTGGGACGGCCCGCCGGTTCCCGTGACGCCGCGCGGCTCCCAGTCCGTCAGCCGGTCGCTCAGCTCGACCGGCGAACCGTCCAGGTCCAGGCGGGGGTTGGCGGTGCCGGCGTCGACGAGCGGTGCTATCTGGCCATGCTGGAGCTGGAGGACGACCTTGGTGAGCTGGGCGATGCCGGAGGCGGCCTCGGGGTGGCCGAGGTTGGACTTCACGGCGCCGACGGGCACCGGGGTGGTCACACCGGTGAACACCTCGCGCAGGGCGCGCAGTTCGACCTCGTCGGAGAAGGCGGTGCCGTTGGCGGCGGACTCGACGTAGGTGATGTCGGCGGGTTCGGCACCGGCTCGTTCCAGTGCCCGGCGCATGGTGGCGACTTGGGTGCGGTGGCTGGGTGTCATGAAGCCGTTGGAGCGGCCTGCGTGCTGGGAGGCGGTGCTCTTGATGACGGCGTGCACGGTGTCGCCGTCGCGCAGGGCGGCGTCCAGCGGCTTGAGCAGGACGGCGCCGACCGCCTCGGCGGGGAGGTAGCCGTCGCCGTCGCGGAAGCTGCGTGCGCCCGGGTGGGTGCCGAGGAGTTGCATCTCCGAGAGCGCGACGTACTTGTCCTCGTGCACGGTCAGGTTGACCCCGCCCGCGACGGCCAGCTCGCATTCGCCGCGCAGCAGGTCGGCGCAGGCGAGGTGCACAGCCATAGCGGACGATGTGCACATGCTGTCCACGGCCAGGCTCGGGCCTTCGAGGCCGAAGTAGTGGGAGACGCGGTTGGCGATGAGGTTGTACGAGGCGGCCGAGGTGAGCGCCGAGAGCACCGGTTCGGAGGCGTCCGCCCGGTACATCTGGTAGGCGGCGCCGACGTACACGCCGACGCGCCGGCCGTAGCGACGCTCGATCACCTCCTGGGTGACGCCGCCCTGCTCCAACAGGTGCCACACGGTCTCCAGGAACAGCCGCTGCTGCGGGTCCATCGCGGCGGCCTCGCGGGGCGAGATGCCGAAATGCAGCGGGTCGAACCGGTCGATGCCGTCGAGGAACGCACCGTATCGGGCGCCGCCGTCGGTCTTCCAGCGGTCGGCGGGGACCTCGGTGACGCAGTCCCGGCCTTCACGCAGTGCTGTCCAGAAGGCGTCCAGGTCGTCGGCCTGCGGGTAGCGTCCGCCGATGCCGATGATGGCGATGTCCTGGCTGCGGTGGTCCGGCTCGTGTCGGACCGGTGTGGGGGTCTGCGCAGTGCGCGGGGGTGCGGTGGCCTGGGGCTGTGCGGGGGCCGTGGCGGGCGCAGGCTCGCCGACGAGGGTGCGCAGTGCCTGCGGGTGGTCAGCGGCGAGGTGGTGGGCGAGTCCTCGTACGGTCTGTACTTCGAAGAGCAGGGTGCGGGAGAGGGGGCCGAAGGTGTCTTCCAGTGGCTCGACCATGGCGACGGCGAGGACGGAGTCCATGCCGTAGCGCTCCAGTGGTGTGTCGGGGTCCAGGCGTTCGGGTCCGAGTTTGAGGGCGGCGGCGAGTACGCGTCTGAGGTGGGCCACGGCGCGGTCCTCGACGGAGCGTGCGGAGCCGCCGTCGGCGACTGTGGCGGGCGCGGGGTCCTGCGCTGCCGTATCCGTCGTGGTCTGTGGTGCCGCCGCCCCCGCGCGCTCCGTCAGGCGGGTCAGCAGTGCCTCGCGGTCGCCTGCCACCACGAGCAGTCTGCCGTCTGTGACGCCGCCTGCGGCGCCGGCCAGGGCCTGGTGCAGGGCGGCCAGGCCGCGTGGGGTGTCGAGGGGGGCGAGGCCCAGGGCGAGCAGCTGCTCGCGGACGGGGCCCTGGGCGCCCATGGCGCCCTCGTCCCACAGCGGCCAGTTGACGGACACGGTACGACCGCTGCGCCGCCCGGCGCTCACGAGCCGGTTGCGGTGTCCGGCGTAGGCGTCCATGAAGGCGTTGGCGGCGGCGTAGTCGCTCTGGCCGGGGTTGCCGAAGGCACCGGCGAGGGACGAGAAGCAGACGAACAGCTCCAGCGGCTGTTCCTGGGTCAGCTCGTCCAGGTGGACCAGTCCGGCGACCTTGGGGGCGAGGACCCGGTCGAGTTCCTCAGCACTCTTGCGGACGATGAAGTTGTCCTCGATGACACCGGCGGCGTGCAGCACGCCGGTCAGCGGGCCGTGGTCCACGGTCACCCGGGCCAGCAGGGCGCCGAGCGCGTCCCGGTCGGCGACGTCGACGGCCTCGTACTGGACGGTCAGGCCGATGGTGCGAAGGTCCTTCAGCACCGCGCGCCGCTCGTCGGTCAGCGGCGAGCGCCCGGTGAGGACCACCGTGGCGTGCGCGACCGAGGCGGCGATGTCCCGCGCGACGTGCAGGCCGAGCCCGCCCATGCCTCCGGTGATGAGATAAACGCCGTCTTCCCGCCAGGGCGCGGGCGCGGGCCGGACGCCGGTGATTTCGGCCAGTCGGCGGACCTGGCGGCGTCCCTCGTGGTGGCGTACCTCGGGCTCGGGATCGGTGCCGGCCTCGGCTGTGAGGCGGGCGGCGACGGTGGCGGGCGAGACGCCGTCCAGGCACTCCAGGTACTGGGTGTGCAGCTTCGGGTTCTCCAGGTGGGCCGTACGCAGCAGCGCGCCCAGGCCGCTGAAACAGGCCAGCCGGTCGCTGTCGCCGACGGCTGCCACCTGGAGCAGCGTGGGCCGGCGCACGCCCTGTTCCAGCAGCCCACGGGTCAGCGTGAAGACCTGCCGCACGGCATCGGCGTACTGCCGGTCCAGCGGTGCGTCCGCCGGTTCGAGGAAGGTGCACTCGGTCCCGGCGGGCAGCGCGGCCCGCAGGGCGTCACGCGCGTCGGCGGCGAGGCCGAGCACCACGACGTGCCGTTTCGAGAAGGCGCCCGCCGCCCCGGCCGTGGCCTGCCGCTCGGTCCATTCGGGGCGCAGCAGCACCACGTCGGCGTCGCCGACGGCCCGGGATCCGGCAGCCGGCGCGGGGCGGTGTGGTGCGCCTTGGGTGTCGAGGTCGTACCAGCAGCGTTCGCGGGCGAAGGGGTAGCCGGGCAGGCTGATACGGCGTACCGGGCTACCGGCCGGCCAGGCGTCCTCCCAGCGCACCTCGGCGCCGTCGGCCCAGCCCGCGAGCAGGTCCTCGTGCGTCCCCTGCCGCGTCCAGGCGTCCAGGGCGGCGCGCACTGCCGGGGCGTCGGCGGGCCGGTCCGGGCGGACGGTACCCCGGTGCCAGGGGCCTCTCGCGCCCGGGTCGGTGGCGAAGGCGGCAAGCCGCTCACGGGCCTCGGCAAGGCTGCTCGCGGTGAAGGCGAGGCGTTCCTCCAACGCGATGCGTCCGCTCTGCAGGGTCCAGGCGATGGCGGGCAAGTCGGCGTCGCTCAACTGACCAAGACGAATATGCAGGAGGCGGGCCTGCTCGACGAGCTGGGCCTCGCTCTTGGCGGAGAGCACCAGCAGAGCCGGGCGGCCGCCGGCCGGCACGGCTGCGGGGCGGGCGGGCGGCTGGTACTCGGTGATGATGACGTGGGCGTTGGAGCCGCCGCCGCCGAAGCTGGACACTCCGGCGATGCGTGGCGCAGTGCGCTGTTCGCCGTCGTAGTCCACGACGGGCCGGTGCCAGGGCTCCAGGGTTTGCTGGACGTGCAGCGGGGTGCGGTCGAAGTCGATGTGCGGGTTGAGGGTGGCGGAGTGCAGGCTCGGCACGAGTTCGCCGTGGCGCAGTTGGAGCAGGACCTTGGTGAGGGCGGCGATGCCGGCGGCGGATTCCAGGTGTCCGATGTTGGACTTCACGGAGCCGATCGCGAGGCGCTCGGGGCTACCGCCCGCGCGGCTGAACGCCCGCTGCAGGCCGGAGACTTCGATGGGGTCGCCGAGGGAGGTACCGGTGCCGTGCGCTTCGAGGTAGCTCAGGGAGCGCGGGTCGACACCGGCGGCGGCGAGCGCGGCGGTGATGACCTCGCCCTGCGCCACCGGGGTCGGCACCGAGTAACCGGAAGTGCGCCCGCCGTGGTTGACGGCCGTGCCCTTGATCACGGCGTGGATCTGGTCGCCGTCGGCGATGGCCTGCTCCAGCGGCTTGAGCAGGACGGCGCCGACGCCCTCGCCGGGGACGTAGCCGTCGCCGCCCTCGCCGAAGCTGCGGCACCGGCCGTCGCTGGAGAGGAACTTGCGCTGCCCGAGAACCAGGTGCTTGTTGGGGTGCGGGGTGAGGTTGACGCCCCCGGCGAGCGCGGTGTCGCACTGACCGCTGCGGATGGCCTCGCAGGCCAGGTGGATGGCGGTCAGCGAGGAGGAGCACATGGTGTCCACGGCCATGCTCGGGCCGTGGAAGTCATAGAAGTACGACACCCGGTTGGCGATCGTGGAGGCGCTGCCCCACAGCGCCGCGGACTCGCCGCGCTCCTGCGCCTGAGCGCCGAGGAGCTGGTACTCCTGATACATCACACCGACGAACACACCCACCCTCGCGTTGGGCGAGAGCCGGTCGGCGGTGTATCCGGCGTCCTCCAGAGTGTGATGGGCGCACTGCAGGAACAGCCGCTCCTGCGGGTCGAGGTGGTCGGCCTCCAGCAGCGAGATCTGGAAGAACAGCGGGTCGAACCGGTCGATGTCGTCCAGGAAACCGCCCCAGCGGCCGGCCCCGGCCTCCGCGTACCGGCCGTGGTTCCAGCGACCGGCGGGCACCTCACGGACACAGTCGCGACCCGCACGCAAGTTCCGCCAGAACTCGTCCAGGCCAGCGGCCTCGGGATAGCGACCGCTCACACCAATGATCGCAATGTCACCAGGACGCACCGCTTCGGGCTCGGCCGGCGTCTCGACGGCGGGCAACGGACGGCTGGACAGACCGCTCAGCTCCACGCACACACGGCCGTGCTCGTCCACGACGGTGACGTCCAGCCGGGCGGAGGCCCGGTCGGTGCCGCTGCCCGACTGGTGGCGGATCCACGCATACGCGGTGGTGGGCGTGGCCGCGACGGCCTCGGCGCGGGTGAGGGCGAACGGCAGGGCGAGCGCCGCCGAGCCGCCGTCGCCCAGCCACAGGCCGATGGTGCTCTGGAGGGCGCCGTCGAGAATGCTCGGGTGCAGCAGGCCGCCGTGCAGCGGTTCGGCCGCTTCCGGCAGGCGCAGTTCGGCCAGGACCTGACGGTGGCCCTCCGCGTCCGTGCCGGTGCGCAGCTCGGTCAAGGATCGCTGCGAGGGACCGTACTCCAGGCCGAGACTGCCGTAGAGGCCGTAGACGTGCTCACCGGAGTACGTCGCCTCGGTGCACACGGCCCGCAGCTCGGCGAGGGGCAGGGTACGCAGAGTGGCGTCCTGGGCCAGGGTCGCCCGGCCCTGGCCGCACAGGGTGGTGTCGCCGTCGGCTCCGACATCGAGGATTTCGTACGTGCAGCCCTCCCCGCCGGTGCGCACGCGCACGCGCAGCGTCAGCCCTTCGGGACCGGACACGGCGGCCCGGAGCCACACCACATCGGTCAGCCGGACGGCGGCGGCGTCCTCCCGTCCCAGCGCCCGGGCGACCGCCACGCGCGCCATCTCCAGCTGCGCGACCCCCGGCAGCACCCGGCCGCCGCGGACCTGATGGTCACGCAGATACGGTTCCGAGCCGTCGAAGCGGGTCTCGTACGTCACCTCGTCCGCCGGCCCGCCGGGCACGGTCCGCTGGAGCAGCGGGTGGGTCTGCGGGGCGGAGGAGGCGCTCGGCGAGTAGCCCTGGGCAGCGGTCGTGTTCTGGACGCCGTGGCCTCCTTGGGCTCCTTGGACTCCTTGGACTCCTTGGACGGCGACCAGATGGGACGCCATGGCCTGCAGCGTGCGGTGCTCGCCGAAGACGCCCGGAATCAGCGCCAGCCCGTAGCGCTCGTTCACCCGCTCGACGAGCCTCGCGCGCCCGCCCAGGTCCAGCCCGAACTCGCTGAGCTCTGCGTCGGGGTGCACATCGGCGGGGCGCACACCGAGAAGGGCCGCCACCTCTTCGGTGAGGGCGGTGCTTACGAGGGAGAGGGCGTCGGGAGTGCCCGGGGCGGACGGGGCCGGGGCCCTTTCGGCCGGAGCCTCGGCGGCGGGAGCCTGCGCGGGGACGACCGGGGCGGCAGCGGGTGCGTCGGCCGGCGCGGCGGGAACGGGAACGGGAACGGGAACGGGAACGGGAACGGCCGACGCTGCCGCGACGACATCGGCGGACAGCTGAGGCTCCAGCCACGCCGTCAGCTCCGCGATCGTCCGATGCTCGAACATCACCGTCGGCGACAACTCCACCGACAGCCGCTCCTCCAACGCCGCGACCAACGACAGCAGGTCAGCCGACCCCAACCCCAACTCGTAGTAACCGAGCCCCACATCCACCTGATCCGCAGCCATCTCCAATCGGGCAGCCACCAACTCCCGCAACACAGCAGAGACAGACAGGGAACCCACCACCGGCACAACAGCGGGAGCCGCAGCGGGAGCCGGAGCGGGCACTGCGGCCGGCGCTGCCGCGACGGCATCGGCGGACAGCTGAGGCTCCAGCCACGCCGCCAGCTCCGCGATCGTCCGATGCTCGAACATCACCGTCGGCGACAACTCCACCGACAGCCGCCCCTCCAACTCCCCCACCAAGGCCAGCAGATCAGCCGACCCCAACCCCAACTCGTAAAAACCCAACCCCGCATCCACCGCATCCACAGCCACACCCAGCCGAGAACCCACCAACTCCCGCAACACAGCGGAGACAGACAGGGAACCCACCACCGGGACGACAGCGGGAGCCGGAGCGGCAGCGGCAGCGGCAGGGGCAGGGGCAGCGGGCGGTGCGGGAGCGTCGCCGCGGACGTCGAGCGCGCCGGCCGCCCGGATGCGCTTGGCGACGAACTGTCCGACCTCGGCCACCTTCTGGCCGGCCTCGTCGTAGAACTCCACGACCAGGCGGATGAGTTCGTCGTCGCGGCGTACGGAGTCGGCGGGCACCCGGACGTAGCAGCGCCCGCCGAGCGGCCCGGTCGTGCGGAAGCGGTCGAACATCAGCGGGAGGTAGAGGCCGGGGCCGTCGTTGTCCCCGTGCAGCATGCCCAGGGCGACACCACCGCCGAGGAGACCGGCTTCGAAGAGGGCCGGGTGGAAGAGGAACGCGTCGGTGGAGGCCTGGTGTTCGGGGGCGAGTTCCAGTTCGGCGATCCAGTCGCCGGGACGGTGGTGGACCGCGCCGCCGAGCTTCATCAGGCCCGAGTGGAGGAGGTCGTACTCCCGGCACCAGGTGTAGATCTCGTCCATGGTGGTGCGCCGGGTCGCCCCCTGCACGGGCAGCGGGAGCCGCTCCGTGAAGGCGACGGGGCCACGGTGGTGGGCGGTGACGACGGCGTGCACGACGTCGGTGGTGTCCTCGGCGCGGCGGCTGCGCACCTCGATGCGCCATCCCCCGCCGGCCGCCGGGCGTCCCTCGACGGTGGTCAGGACGGCCTCACCGGGCCCGGCGACGAGCGGCGCGAGGATGGTGAGGTTGCGCAACTCCACCTCGGGCATGGGGTGTCCGTGCCGGGCGAGCACCTGGAGGACCAGGTCCACGTAACCGACACCGGGCAGCAGGCTGCGGCCGTACACGACGTGCCCGCGCAACAGGGGGTTGTCGGCGGTGACGGTAAAGGTCTCGGTGAACGTCGGCAATGCGGTCATCGGTTTTCCGTCCCAAGAAAGGCGCGCGAAGGTGCCCGAGTATGCGTGGCGCGAACCGGGGATTCGTTTATGGACAGGGGAAGAGCGATGGCTGTCAGGATGAACCCGTCGCGGTGCATCCAGCGCCCTGTGAGCCGGGGTACAGGATTCCCTGCCGCCTGGGGTGGGGGCACCAGGAACCGCGCGGAGAAGAAGCCGCGGGAATCGATGTCGATCCGGGCCCCGTCGAACCCCAGCATCCGCTGGGCGAGGGGAAACCAGGCTTTGTAGACGGCTTCCTTGCAGCTGAACAGCAAGCGGTCCCATGGCACCGCGTCGCTTTGTGCGCCGAGCCGTTCCACAAGGTCTCGTTCGGCCGGCAGGGCGACCAGGTCGAGTAAGTCTCCGGGAAGCGGGGCGCTTTCCTCGGCATCGATGCCCACGGAATGCATCCGGCTGGCCCGCGCCACCGCGGCGGCACGGTATCCGGAGCAGTGCGTCATACTGCCGACCACTCCGGCCGGCCATTGCGGAGCCCTGTGCCGACCGGGCGGCAGTGGAACCGGAGGAATTCCCAGTTCGCCGAGCGCGGTACGAGCACACTGGCGCACCGTCGAGAATTCCCGTCGGCGCCGTGGTACGGCATCGGCGATGGCCGTGCGTTCCTCGGCGAAGAGACGTATGTCCGCGTCCTCGTCGTCGTCCAATGCCTCTGCGGACATCACGTCGACGGGAAGTATCTCCTCGATCACTGTTCCCCCGAGCCCCGTTCTCCGCCTGTTTGTCAGACGGTCAGCGAGAAGTGCTCGCTGAGTTCCCGTGCGCCGATGGCGAAGTCGCTGGTTCGCTCGGCCTTCTCCACCACCTCGTCGTCCCCGACCCCCTTCGAGATGGCCACGAGCCACTCGTAGGTCTCGCTCGGATGAACGTCGTAGGTGCAGTGGACCTGGGACGGCAGGTCGGGGCTGAGGTCCGGGGCGTGGGCGGTGGCGTCCGCGAAGTCTTTCTTCGCCCCGAAGGTGCCCTCGAAGGTGAGACGCGGAGCGACTGGTGGGTGCGGAAACACTGGTCGAGTTCGCGGTCGAGTTCCGCGAAGTCGCGGTGCGGGATGAAGGGGGCGTTCTTCAGGTTCCCGGTGCGACCCATTTGGAGCCGCTCGACGTCACGGTACGGCCTGCCGTCGCTGCCGCCGCCCGCATCGTACAGCGGGACATTCTTCCAGAACCCGTTCCTGAACTCGTCATTCTCCTCTGTCGCAGTTGGCTCTGCGGCAAGGTATTCGAGATCTTCCCTCAAGCACTCCTGGTCGTTTTCTACACGACCGAGCATGTGCGAGCGCACGCGGTTCCCCCCGGTTTCGATTGCGCTTTTTCGGTTGCGAGACGGGCTCACACAGGCGACGCCAAAGCTATGCGGAGACTGGGCGGTCGCACATCAGTCCAGCTCCCCACGATGAAGTCGAGGTAGCCCTGACGACTTACAGCGTCAACACCCAACAGATGCCATCGTTTTCCCCGAAGGCAAGAAACATACAACACCTCACCCTGGAATGCATGAGCCACCGACATCTCCGGTAAGACGCGCCCTGGATTGCCGATGTCAAGAGTCAGTAACCAGCGGAAGGCAATCACAGAGATGCCACCCCAGCCCATGCGGCGTGAGGCTTTCCCCCCATCTCGCTCCCCCATTCGAAGCGAGAGCCTAGGTTGGTTGATCACGACCGTCAACCGCCTTCCGAGGATCGCGCAGCTCGACCCTTCAGCCCGGACCCACCTCGCAACAGCCAATCCCTGCACGGGAAAAAGCGAAGCGGAATTCAACCATCCAGCCATCAGACCTGACCGACCAGGACCTTTGATCGCAACCGGACTCTCACGGACCGCGCTGCCCGCGCTCGTACCGACGGCGCCATGAACCGAGTGACGCCCGGCTCGGTGCACAGGCGGCGAACCGACGGGGTGTACACCGAGACCCGTGATCACCGCGTACCGAGCGCCGCGATCACCGTGCCCCGAATTCCGTGATCACCGTTGAGAACCCGAACCAGGTATGTCAGGTTCGGTTCGGTGCGGTGCGGTTGAAGCCCCGCTGGAACAGGTCCGGCGCCGGCGTGTGCGACGGTAACCACGCCCACGGGCCTCACGTTGCGATGCACCAGGCAGTGCCCCGCCCGCGGTTCCCAGCCGTTCAACGATGGCGAATCCCCGGCTGGACATAAGCGGCATAGACCGGCTCGCCGAAGTGATTCCCGAGTACCGGGACACCGCCTGAGCTGGTCGAATGGAATATTCGACAGCCGCGATGCACCGGGGGGCGGATCATGGTTGACGGCTTGCGGCGGATGACCTAAGCTCCCTTTCCATTCGATCAAGGTTGCGAAACTCTCGGGGGGTGAATCCAACCATGATGGTCGAGGTCAATTCGGGTTGTGTGAGCGTGAATGTGAGTGGTGAACTTCCACTCCGGTTCGCGTTGTTCACTCATCATTCGACTTCTGTCTCCTGATGCCGGCCATTCTCAGTGAGACCGCTCGAGGAGAGCAGCACTCGCTACGCTCAGGAACCCAGGAACCGCTGACGTGCCGCCGTGCCGGCATGCCGTGCCGACCAGTGCAAAGCTCTGACGCTAGCCGCTGGCAGAACACGGAGAGCCACTCCCGGGGACCCGCTGGAAGCGACCGGGCCGCGCGGCGGACACACCAGGTCCATCGGCTCAGCACCCGGCGGTCAAGCCTTTTCCGGGACCACTTTGTGCAACACCACGCAAGTAGCGTGCCAGTTCTTTAGCGGCGCCTTCCAGGATTCAACGCGGAGCGGATTGACATCGGACCTGACGGGGGTCCCGCGTGATTCCTGGCACCCGCTCCGGCGGCCACCGGCGAACCCGGTCCGTCGTATCACCTAACGCTGGCTCATCCGCGACCGCCTTTTCCTGACCGCCGTCGCTCTGAACTGCACGCACTGCCTTCCGGCCCGCACATCGGTTCCTCGCGAACCGCACATTCATGTGCCGGCATTCTGGAATTCCCGTCGCGCAACTCCGGCTGTTTCCACCGGCTATGCCCCCACGGGCCTACCCGCCGGCCTGATGCTCCTTCTGGGACGGACACGATGACCGAATCGACCACGTTCAGCGAGACCTTCACTGTCACCGCCGACAACCCGCTGCTGCACGGGCACGTCGTCTACGGACGCAGCCTCCTGCCCGGAGTCGGTTACGTGGACCTGGTCCTCCAGGTCCTCGCTCGGCATGGCCACCCCATGCAGGACGTGGAGTTGCGCAACCTCACGATCCTTGCTCCGCTCGTCGTCGGGTCCGCGCAAAGCGCCCTTACCACCGTCGAGGGACGCCCGGGGCCGGACGGCGGCTGGCGTGTCGAGGTGCGCAGCCGACGCCCCGAGGACACCGTCGACGTTCTCCACGCCGTCGCGACCGTGCGCCGCCGTGCCGCCGCCACCTTCACCGAACGGCTTCCGCTGCCGGTCGACGGGGCCACCCGGCGTACCACGCTCGATGAGATCTACACCTGGTGCCGCGAGTACGACCTGGTCCACTCCGGCCTGATGAAGATCAGCGGCGCGGTCCACCACCGAGCCGGCGACTGGATCGCCGAAGTGGAACTCGCCCCCGAACACCAGGGAACCAACCCCGCGTTCCTCTTCCACCCGGCCCTGTTCGAGGCAGGCCTCCTCGGCGGTGGTGTCGCCATCGGCATGCTGTACGGCGACGACGACGGCCCCGGCCTCTACCTGCCACTCATGTTCGAGCGGTTCCGCGCCACCGGACCCCTGGGGAGCCGCTGCTACGTCCGCGTCCCCGCCGACTCCGTACGCCGGGACGACGAACTCATACGTCTCAGCGTGGAGTTCTACGACGCCACCGGCGCGAAGGTCGCCGAGGTGGGCCAGTTCGTGGCCAAGCGGGTCCGCGCTGCGGCGTCCCTCGACGTCCGCGGCGACGCCTCCACGCTGCCGACACCGGCTCCCGCTGCGCCTGTGGCGGCCCCTTCGGCTGGGGATGGCCTGGTGGAGGCGGTGCGGGGGCTGGTGGCGTCCCGGTTGGAGGTGGCTGCGGATCAGGTGGATGTGGGGCTCGGTTACTACGAGTTGGGGTTGGCGTCGGCTGACCTGCTGTCGTTGGTCGCGGCGTTGGAGGAGCGGCTGTCGGTGGAGTTGTCGCCGACGGTGATGTTCGAGCATCGGACGATCGCCGAGCTGGCGGCATGGCTGGAGTCGCAAGTGCCCGCGCAGGTCCTGGCGACCACCCCCACGCCTCCCGCCCCATCCGATCGGGAGCCAACTCCCGTCGCCCCTGCCCCTGCCCCTGTCCCTGTCCATGCCCCTGTTCCTGCCCCTGTCCCTGTCCCGGATGCCGCGGCCCTCCCGTCGCCCGACGCCCGGAGCGACGATCCGTACTCCGCCCTGCGCGCTGCCCTCGCCGAAGAGCTGTCCACACTCCTTGGTGTCCCCGTCGCCGAACTCCACGCCGACGCCGAGCTGACCGAGTTCGGGCTGGACGTGGGGGGCCTGGCACACCTGGCCGACCGGCTGAACGCGCGCCTTGGCCTGACCGTCCCGGTCACCGCCTTACAAGAGCACCGCACCTTGCGGACCCTCGCGGAACACCTTGGCCATGAGCACCCCACCCCGGCCGTCCACGACCGACAGCCACCGACAGCGCAGCCCCATCCGCTGCTCCACCGGACCGTCACCGCCACCGGCGACAGCGACAGCGCCGACACCGGCGAAGCCACGACGTACGAGACACGCTTCACCGGCGACGAGCCCTGCCTGCGCGACCACCGCGTGCACGGCGGAAAGGTCCTGCCCGGAGTCGCTCATCTGGAGATGGCCCGGGTGGCGGCCGCGAGGACGCTGGGACAGGGCGACGCCGCCGCCGTCCGGCTCACCGACGTGGTGTGGCTGCGACCCGCCGTCTGCGGTCCCGACGGGCTCGTGCTGCGGGTGCGCGTGCGCACAACCACCGCGGGCGACTGCACGTACGAGATCCACAGCAAGGACGAGCGAGGTGACACCACCCTGTGCAGCCAGGGCCGGGCGACCCTCGCCCAGGACGCCCCGCAGCTCCCGCCCCTTCTTGACGACCTGCGTGCGAGCTGCACCGATGCCGTCCACACCGGCGAGCACATCTACGGGCTCTACGACGGCATGGGGATGGTCTACGGCCCCTCCCAGCAGTCGGTCACCCGGCTGCACGTCGGCACCGACCCCCACGGACGGCCCCAGGTCCTGGCCGAACTGCGCCTGCCGCCTGAGGCCGAGCCTCTCGGCGTCGCTGGTCTGATGCACCCGAGCATCCTCGACGGCGCCCTCCAGGCCACGGTGGGACTGTGGCTGGCGGAAGCGGCCGATGGCCGACAGACCGGCCTCGCGCTGCCCTTCGCCCTCGAACGCGCCGAGGCCGTCGCCGCCACTCCCGCCACCGCGTACGCGTGGATCCGCCACCGGCCCGGTGGCGCCATGGATACCACCGCGGCGAAGCTCGACGTCACCGTCCTCGACGAACAGGGCCGTGTGTGCGTGGAGTTGACCGGCCTGTCCACCCGCCGCCTGCGCGACACCTCTTCCGACGACGCGACCGAGTCGGGGTCTGTGGGTGTGGGTGATATCGCGGTTATTGGTGTGAGTGGCCGTTATCCGGAGGCGGCGGATCTGGATGAGTTCTGGCTGAATCTGCGTGCGGGCCGTGACAGTGTCCGTGAGGTGCCGGCCGGGCGGTGGGACCGGGGCCGGTATGCGGAGGCCGGTGGTGGGGTGTGGGGCGGTTTCCTGGATGACATCGACCGGTTCGATCCGTTGTTCTTCCAGATCTCGCTGCTGGAGGCCGACTATCTGGATCCGCAGGAGCGTTTGTTCCTGCAGTGCGCTCACCACACGCTGGAGGATGCCGGATATACGGCCGGCCGGCTTGCGCGGGACGCGAAGGTGGGCGTGTTCGTCGGTGTGATGTATCAGGAGTACCAGCTCCTGGGCGCGCAGGCGCAGGAGCGGGGCAGGCCCGATGCGTTGTGGGGCAGTGCGTCCACGGTCGCCAACCGGGTGTCGTACTTCTACGACTTCCACGGGCCGAGCATGGCCGTGGACACCATGTGTTCCTCCTCGCTGACCGCTGTTCATCTGGCCTGTGAGGCGATCCGCAGCGGTCAGTGCGACAGTGCGCTCGCCGGGGGTGTCAACCTGACCCCGCATCCCAACAAGTACCTGGTGCTGGGGCAGCGCAAGTTCCTCTCCAGCGACGGCCGGTGCCGCAGTTTCGGCGAGGGCGGCGACGGCTACGTGCCCGGCGAGGGTGTCGGCGCCGTCCTGCTCAAGCCGCTGGAGCGGGCCATCGCCGACGGCGACCAGATCCACGCCGTGATCAAGGGCACGGCCGTCAACCACGGCGGGCGGACCTCCGGTTACTCGGTGCCCACCCCGATCGCGCAGGGCGCGGTCATCGCCGACGCGCTCACCGCCGCCGGTGTCGACCCGCGTGAGCTGAGTTATCTCGAGGCCCACGGCACCGGAACCTCCCTGGGCGACCCGATCGAGATCTCCGGCCTGCAGCAGGCCTTCACCCGTGCCGGCTCCGCGCCGCAGCAGCTCGCGATCGGGTCGGTGAAGTCCAATATCGGGCATCTGGAGTCCGCGGCCGGTATCGCCGCCCTGACCAAGGTGCTCCTGCAGATGCGCCACGGCGAACTCGTCCCGAGCCTGCACTCCGCCACCCTCAACCCCCACATCGACTTCGACCGCACCCCCCTGCACGTCCAGCACACCCTGCAGCCCTGGCAGCGGCCCGTGCTGGAAGGCCGGACCCTGCCCCGCACCGCGGGCATCTCCAGCTTCGGCGGCGGCGGTTCCAACGCCCACATCGTCATCACCGAATACCAGCCCCCGGTCCGCCCCGCAGCCGTGCCGGCCGGCGGCCGCCCGGCTCTGCTGGTGCTCTCCGCCAAAAGCCAGGCCCAGCTCGTCGAGCAGGCCCGCCGCCTGCATATTCGTCTTGGTCAGTTGAGCGACGCCGACCTGCCCGCCATCGCCTGGACCCTGCAGAGCGGACGCATCGCGTTGGAGGAACGCCTCGCCTTCACCGCGGCCACCCTCGCCGAGGCCCGTGAGCGGCTTGCCGCCTTCGCCGCCGACCCGGCAGCGACCGGCGCCTGGCACCGGGGCACCGTCCGCCCCGCCCGGCCCGCCGACACCCCGGCAGTACACGCGGCCCTGCACACCTGGACACAACACGGCACGCACGAGACGCTGCTGGAACTGTGGGCCGACGGCGCCGACGTCGAATGGGAAGACGCCTGGCCGGCCGGTAGCCCGGTGCGTCGTATCAGCCTGCCCGGCTACCCCTTCGCCCGCGAACGCTGCTGGTACGACCTCGACACCCAAGGCGCACCACACCAGCCCACGGGCGGCAACACCCCTGACGTCGTGCTGCTCCGGCCCGAATGGACCGAGCGCGCCATCGCCCCGGCCGTGCCCGACGAGCCGTTCGCCGAACGGCACGTCGTAGTGCTCGGTCGGCTCACCGACGGCGACCGCGACACCCTGCAGGCCGCGCTGCCCGCCAACACCACCTGCACCGTCCTCGCCCTCGCCGACGGCCCCCTGGACCGCCAGTACACCGACGCGGCGCGCAGGCTGTTCACGCTGGTCCGCGAGCTCCTGGAGCGCGGCCCACGTCGGCCTACCCTGCTGCAGGTCGTCTCCGTCGGCACCGCGGACACGGACCTCGGCGAAGCGGCCTGCCTCACCGGTCTGGGCGCGTTGTTGCGCACGGCTCACTTGGAGAATCCCAAGCTGTGCACCCAGTACCTGGAGTGCCTGGACGGCGTCTCGCCCGCCACCGTCGCCGCACGCCTCACAGCCGAGGCCGGCACCGATCCCGAGCCCGAGGTACGCCACCACGAGGGACGCCGCCAGGTCCGCCTCCTGGCCGAAATCACCGGCGCCCGGCCCGCGCCCGCGCCCTGGCGGGAAGACGGCGTTTATCTCATCACCGGAGGCATGGGCGGGCTCGGCCTGCACGTCGCGCGGGACATCGCCGCCTCGGTCGCGCACGCCACGGTGGTCCTCACCGGGCGCTCGCCGCTGACCGACGAGCGGCGCGCGGTGCTGAAGGACCTTCGCACCATCGGCCTGACCGTCCAGTACGAGGCCGTCGACGTCGCCGACCGGGACGCGCTCGGCGCCCTGCTGGCCCGGGTGACCGTGGACCACGGCCCGCTGACCGGCGTACTGCACGCCGCCGGTGTCATCGAGGACAACTTCATCGTCCGCAAGAACACTGAGGAACTCGACCGGGTCCTCGCCCCCAAGGTCGCCGGACTCGTCCACCTCGACGAACTCACCCAGAAGCAGCCGCTGGAGCTGTTCGTCTGCTTCTCCTCGATCGCCGGCGCCTTCGGCAACCCCGGCCAGAGCGACTACGCCGCCGCCAACGCCTTCATGGACACCTACGCCACCCACCGCAACCAACTCGTCGACGCGGGCCTGCGCAACGGCCGCACCGTGTCCGTCAACTGGCCGCTCTGGGACGAAGGCGGCATGGGCACCGAAGGCCCCGTCCGCGAACAACTACGCGCCCAGGGCCTCGCCCCCCTCGACACGCAGCGTGGTCTCACCGCCCTGCACCAAGCCCTCACCAGCACCGACGGCGGCGTCACGGACGGCAGACTGCTCGTAATCGCGGGCAACCGCGAGGCGTTGCTGACCCGGCTGACCGAACACGCCGAAGAAGCCCCACCCCAGACCACGGCGACGCAGACCACGACGGCCCCTATACCGGAAGCCCCCAGGCCCACCACGCCCGCCACGGTTGCCGGTGGCGGCAGCGCACGCTCCGTCGAGGACCGTGCCGTAACCCACCTCAGACGCGTACTCGCCGCCGCCCTCAAACTCGGACCCGAACGCCTGGACCCCGACACACCACTGGAGCGCTACGGCATGGACTCCGTCCTCGCCGTCGCCATGGTCGAGCCACTGGAAGACACCTTCGGCCCCCTCTCCCGCACCCTGCTCTTCGAAGTACAGACCGTACGAGGACTCGCCCACCACCTCGCCGCTGACCACCCGCAGGCACTGCGCACCCTCGTCGGCGAGCCTGCGCCCGAGGCAGCCCGACCCCAGACCGCCGCACCTGAGTCCCCTCGGCCGCAGAGCGCCGCACCCGAGACAGCCCGCCCGAACACCACCGCCCCCGCCCCGGTCCGACACGAGCCGGACCACCGCAGCCAGGACATCGCCATCATCGGCATCGGCGGACGCTACCCGCAGGCCGACGACCTGGACGCCTTCTGGACTGCCCTGCGCGAAGGCCGGGACTGCGTCACCGAAGTCCCCGCCGACCGCTGGAACACCGACGACAGCCCCACCCGATACGGCGCCTTCCTCGACGGCATCGACCGCTTCGACCCACTGCACTTCGGCATCTCACCCCGCCAGGCCGCCGCAATGGACCCCCAGCAACGCCTCTTCCTCGAAACCGTATGGCACCTGCTCGAACAAGGCGGCATCACCCAACAAGTCATCGAACACCACTACAGCCGACGCATCGGCGTCTACGTCGGCGCCGCCTACCAGATGTACCGCGCCGACACCACCCAAGACCCCACCCTCGCAGCACTCACCGCATCCGCCTCCTACAACCTCATCGCCAACCGCGTCTCCCACTACTTCGGCCTCGAAGGCCCCAGCCTCGCCGTCGACAGCATGTGCACCTCCTCCGCCATGGCCATCCACCTCGCCTGCACCGACCTCCAACGCGACGAATGCGAACTCGCCATCGCAGGCGGCGTCAACCTCACCGTGCACCAGGACAAATACATCGCCCTCAACGAGATGCAACTCCTCGGCACCCACCCAGGCGCACGCAGCTACCGCGACGGCGACGGCTACCTCCCCGCCGAAGCAGTCGGCGCCGTCCTGCTCAAACCACTGCACGCCGCCCTCCGCGACGGCGACACCATCCACGCAGTCATCAAAAGCACATCCTCACAACACGCAGGCCGCTCCAACGGCTTCATGACACCCAGCCACCACACCCAAGTCGCCACCATGCGCCGCGCACTCCAACGAGCCGCAACCACACCCGCCGACATCGGCTACGTCGAATCCGCCGCCAACGGCACCGCCTTCTCCGACGAAATCGAACTACGCGCCCTGCGCGAACTGTTCACCGACGTCCACGACACCGTCCACGTCGGCACCGTCAAATCCAACCTCGGCCACCCCGAAGCCGCCTCCGGCATCGCCCAGCTCACCAAAGTCGTCCTCCAACTCCAACACCACCAGATCACACCCCTCACCCACACCGGCACCCCCAACCCCCGCCTCAACCTCGACAACACCCCCTCCACCTCACCGACCAACTCACCGACTGGAAACCACCCACCACCACAGACACCCACCACCCACCCCAGCCCCGCCGCGCCCTCATCAACTGCGTCGCAGCCGGCGCTCCCACGTCAGCCCGTCATCGAAGCACCACCCACCACCACGACACCCACCACCACCCCCCGACCCCGACCCCGACCCCGACCCCGACCCCTCACCCCAGATCGTCCTCCTCACCGCCCGAACCCCCGAACTCCTCCACACAGCCGCCCAACGCCTGCACACCTTCCTCCAAGCCGACCACACAACGCCCCTCGCCGACATCGCCTACACCACCCAGCTCGGCCGCGAACACCTCACCGAACGACTCGCCCTCATCGCCACCGACCGCGCCGAACTGGCCCAGGCGCTCGCCGAACACATAGCCGGCACACCCGCCACCGTGCCCGTCCACCGAGGCAACACCGACGACGACCCGGGCCCCTGGACCTCCGTCCTGTCCGGCCCCCGCAGCAAAACCTTCCTCACCGGCCTCGCCGAAGACCACGCCCTGGAAGAACTCGCCGCCCTCTGGGTACGCGGCGTCCGAGTGCCCTGGCACAGCCTCCACGCCGGGCCGCGCCGCATGGCACCGCTCCCGCCGACAGCGTTCGAACCGGGCAGCTACTGGATCGGCCGAGCCCCCCAGCTACCCGCGGAGGCCCGCGCGGCCGAGACCGCAGCCGACACTGCGGCCAAAACTCCGCCGCCCACCCCGCCCAGCGACCTCGCCGCGCCCACCGACGCCGAACGCACCACGGCACGGGAGCTGAGCCTGCGCGCCCCGCTGACCGGGGATGCCGGCACCCGGACTCAGGTGATGGACCGGATACGGCACCACGTCGCGGAACTGCTGGGCTTCGAGGCGGACCGACTGAACGTCTCCACCCCGCTCAGCAACCTCGGTATGGACTCCATGACGGCCGTGCGTACCCGAGGTCTGGTGGAGGCCGACTTCGGACGGGAAGTGCCGGTGGCGGAGCTGCTCGGCGGGGCGAGTGTCATGGACGTCGTGGACTGGATCCTCGACGGCCGGTCCGGCGCGGAGGCCGGGGAGCTGCTGCTGCCCGGGAGGGGCACGCGCCAGGAAGGCTTCGAGCCGCTCGTCGTGCCGGGCGCCGACGGAACCGTACGATGCCCGGCGACCCGTGACGTCATACGGCTATTGCGCACGGAGCAGTTGGGCACGCCGGGAGTCACCCACAACATCGGCTCCGCCGTGCAGCTCGCCACTGCGGTGAGCCGGGAACGGCTGACCGCGGTGCTGAGCAACCTCGCCGCCCGACACGCGGCCCTGCGGACGGCTATCGTCGCGGACCCCGAGTACGGCCTCCAGCTGGAGGTCGGGCAGAGCCTGCCCGCAACGCTGCTGCGGTGGTCGCCCGTCGACGAGGACACGGACGTGGACCGGCGACTGGGCGAGCTGTTGGAGCCGCCGTTCGACCTTGCCGTGGCGCCGCTGTGGCGGTTCGAACTGCTGGAGTACCCGTCGGGGAAGCAGGTACTGCTCTACGGTGCGCACCACGCGGTGTCCGATCTGTCGTCACTCGCGCTGGTGGCGGCAGAGATCGGCGCGGAACTCACGGGTGAGCACCTGTCGTCCGTTCCCTCCTTGGCCGATATCGACGGTCTGATGCGGGCACAGCCGGCGCGGCAGGAGACGGACGGCCGGGAGGCCTCGGCGACGCAGCCGCGTGAGTGGTTCTCCGGGATCCGCAGGCTGGATCTGACCCTGGCGAAGCCCCGGCCCGCGGCACGCTCGTACCGTGCGGCGACCGAGCTGGTGGAGGTGCCCGCCGGGCTGTCGGAGCGGGTCGGAATCGAGGCGAGACGGCTTGGGATCACCCCGGCCGCCTTCTGGCTGGGGACGCTGACCATGTTCATCGCGCGTCTGCGGGAGCGCAGCCGGTTCGTGCTGGCGGTTCCGGTGGACACCCGGATGCACGCGGAAGCGCTGGACGCGGTCGGGTTCTTCGGTGTTCCGATCCCGTTCCCCGCCGAGGCGGCCCCGGACGAGTCGGTGGCCGAGGTGTTGCGCCGGACCGACGAGCGTCTGGGCATGCATCTCGAGAAGGGCATTTCCTTCTCGGACACCATGTCCACGCTGGTGGCGGAGGGGTTGTACCGCGAGAACGCGCCGTTGGTCGAGGTCTACTTCAACTACCTTCCGCCGCGCGGCCTGAAGCTGCCCGGGCTGGAGATGCTTCCGGCGGGCACCGGCCACTCCGACCTCGATCTGATGATCAGTGTGTCGCCGGATCTGGGTCATATGCGGCTCGACTACAACCTGGACATCCTCGACAGCTCCAGCTGCGCCGGGTTCGGCCGGGACTTCCTCGATCTGATCGCCGAGGTGACCGGCCCGGCCGGCACGGGCACGGTGGGCGCTCTTCGGGTACGTCGGACGGCGGGGGCGGTGCTGCCGTCGTCGACGGAGACCGGGACGGCGGTGCCCGCTCCAGAACCGCCGGCCGTACCCGCGTCGCGCGCGTCGGCACGCCCTTCGGTCGCTCTGGCGGCCACCTTCGCTCTGGGTGACCTCTCCACGCTGCTCGGTCTGGCGCTTGAGGGCAGCGGACTCACCGTCGCCGAAGGTCCGTATCACCAGGTTCTGGCCGCCCTGCACGACCCGTCCGGGGTTCTCTCCGATCCGTCGGCCGCAGCAGCCGTTGTCCTGCTGCGCGCCGCCGACCTGGGGCGTTTCGGCGACGTCAGCGACGAGTTGCTGGCCGAACTGGGCGAGGAGTACCCGGCGGCCCTGCGCTCGTTGGCCGAACGCACGGGGCGGCCGGTGATCGTCGGCTTTCTTCCCGCCCACCCGGCCGAGGACAGGCTCCGGGGCTGGGAGGAGCAGGTGAGGTCCCGGCTCCGGGACCAGGCCGGCATCGCGGTACTGGGGCCGGAGACCTTCAGCGGCGATGATTTCGCCGACCCGTTCGACGCCGAGACGGACGCGCTGGCGCACCTGCCGTTCCGGACGGAGTTCCAGGCCGCGCTGGCGCTCGCCCTCGCAGAACGGGTGCAGGCCTCCCTCCGTACCCCGCCCAAGGTGATCGCGGTGGACGGTGACGAGACTCTCTGGGAGGGCATCGCGGGAGAGGACGGGCCGGAGCACGTCGGGCTCACGGGGGGTCGTGCCCAGCTCGCCCGCCGACTGCTGCAGTGGCGAGCCGCGGGTGTTCTGCTGGTGCTGGTCTCCAACAACGACGAGGCCACCGTACGTGCCGTACTCGACCGGCCCGACAGTCCGCTGCGCGCTGAGCACTTCAGTGTGATCGCCGCCGGGTGGACACCGAAGCCCGTGCGTCTCAAGGCGGTCGCGGAGGAACTCGGGCTGGGCCTGGACACGTTCATGTTCCTCGACGACAACCCGGCTGAGATCGCCGGGATGAGGGCGGCTCTGCCCGAGGTGCTCTGCGTGACCTGCCCGCCCGGAGACGGCCTGCCGGACTTCCTGAGCAGGCTCTGGCCGGTCGCCCCGCGCGCGGCGACACAGGAGGACGCCGCGCGGGCGGACTTCTACCGGCAGGACAAGGTGCGCGAGGAAGCACGTTCGCGGACCAGCTTCGCCGACTTCCTGGAGCGGCTGAACCTGGAAATGGACTTTCAGCCTCTTTGCGCCGACACGATGGAACGTTCCGTCCAACTGGCCCGGCGCACCAGCCAGTTCAATCTCCGCCCCTCGACGGTGAGCGAGGCGGAGCTGACCCGCCGGCAACAGGACGGCGAGGTGTGGACCGTACGGGCGCGGGACCGGTTCGGCGACTACGGGCAGATCGCCGTCGTCGTGATCCGCCCCGACGGCGAGACGCTCGAGGTACTGGGCTGGATGATGAGCTGCCGGGTGCTCGGCCGCGGTGCCGAGGAACAGGTTCTCGGCTGGCTGGCGGACCGGGCCGAAGCCTTGGGCTGCCCGGCCGTGCGCCTGATCGCCGAGCGCACCCCCCGCAATGTTCCCGTACGGCGGCTGGTGGCCGCCCTGGCCGACGGGGACCCGGAGGCACCGCGCCTGGAGGCGCTGGTCCCCGCGGACCGGCTCCGGGACTTCCGCTCGTGGGACACCACAACAGACGAAACCGTGGAGGCAACCGCATGAAACCCAGCCCCGACCCGGGTGGCGACGTACCGGCCCGCAATCACGAGGTGGACCGGCAGTACGAGGGAGAACTGATCGAGAGCGGTCCGCGCGGGGCCGCCGCCATCGCCGGTCTGCTGGCCCGTTTTCAGCAGCCGGCTCCGCAACCGCAGTCGCTGGACGGCGCGAACGACCCGCAGGGCCCGGGCAACGGCGCACCGGCCTGGGGTCTCGAACAGCTCGCCAAGGCGATCGTCTCGAAGGCGGCCGCGTTGCTGGGTGGCAAGGAGATCGACGCCGAGACCGATCTCTTCGACGCCGGTGCCACCTCGGTGGACGCCGTTCGGCTCGTCGCCGTGCTCGATCGTGACCTCAACATCAGACTCAGCCTGGACGACGTCTTCGCCGACGCCCGGCCCCGGCGGCTCGCTCAACGGTGGCTGGGCAGTCCGGCGCGACGCACACTGCCCGAGGGGCCGGTGACCACCGGAGCCCCTGAGCTTCCGGCGGCCTCCGCACCGTCCGCCACCACGACGGCAGCACCGGGCACCGACCTCGCGCCGACCGCCCCGGTCGCCCCAGTCGCGCCAGTCGCGCCAGTCGCCCCGGTCGCCCCGGTCGCCCCGGACGAGACGCTCCCCGCGCTGGACGACCATGCCGAGGACCTCGCCCTCATCATGGCCGACCTCGCACGTGCGGACCAGCTTCCCTGGTGCGGTGACCCGGAACCGGTCCCGCCCCGCCGTGTCCTGCTGACCGGTGCCACCGGCTTCCTGGGTGGGCACATGCTGTTCGACCTGCTGCGGCACAGCGACGCACATGTCGTCTGCCTGGTGCGCGGGGACAGCGTGCAGGAAGCGGAACAGCGCCTCGCCAAGGGTCTCGCCGGTTTCTCCCTCCCTTGGTCGGCCGAGGTCCGACGCCGGGTCACGGTCCTTCCCGGCGACCTGCGCCAACCCCGGCTCGGCCTGACGGACGAACAGTGGGAGCTGCAGGCCAACGAACTCGACTCGGTGGTCAGCGTGGCGGCGGCCGTGGACTTCCTGCGCGGCTACCCGTCGCTGCGCCGGACCAATGTCCTCGGCGTACTGTCCCTCGCCGAACTCGCGATGACCGGACGGCCCAAACCGCTGCACCACATTTCGTCGATCGCCGTGTTCAACGAGATCGGCATCGCTTCCATGGGCGAGGACGATCCTGTGGCCCATGTGGACCGGCTGACGGCGGGCTACGACAAGTCGAAGTGGGCGGCCGAGGCAGCGCTCAGGCGGGCCCGCGACCGTGGCCTGAAGGCCACGTTCCTGCGCCCTGGCGGCATCGTCGGCCACACCCGCACCGGTGCCTACAACCCGCACGACATCAACACGGGCCTCTTTTCCGCCATCTCCCGTTACCGCGTCGCACCCAAGATCAACTATTCGAACTCCGCCCCGGTGGACTGGGTGAGCCGCATCGCGACCGCCGTGATCTGCGAGCCGAGCGGCTGGGGCCAGAACTACCACCTCACGGGACGGCCGGACACCCTCACCGAGATGGTCCGCGATCAGGAACTCGGTGGGCTGAACGTTCGGGTGATGCCGTGGGATGTCTGGCTCAAGGACTTTCTGGAACGCTGTGAGACCGACAAGATCCCCGAACTGGAGTTCATGGCGCGAGTGCTGCGCAACCCCGCCGGCCAGAAGATCGTCGAGGCGAGCGTCACCGCCCCCATGGCGACCGGGGATCGTACCGAGGCGTGCGTCGCCCGGCACAAACTGCCGCCACCTGTCCGCTACGACGCGCCGGCCCGGCTGAAGAGCTACGAGCGCATGGCCCGTGACGGCCTGGTGATCCTGCCCAGCCGTGACGACCCACCGCATCTGTGGTTCCGGGAGACGATGCGCGGCAAGGTGGGTCCGGTCGACGCCAAGCCCACCACCCACTGCGCCTTCGCGCTGACTCTGTCGATCGCCAGCATGTACCAACTCGTGCAGCACCGCACCATCGACGTACGCGGCAAGGTCTCCTGTCCCCTGCTGCACGCGGATCCGCTGACCGTGGACGACGGCGAGATCTGGGTCCGTCCCCACGAGGGAGTGCCGCACCGCCACGGCCTGGACCACCCCCTGCTGCGTTACCGCCTGGCCCTGCGCGACTCCGACGGAAACGGCTGGTGGTTGGAGGGCTGGAAGACGGCCCGGGCCCGCTTCGACTACATGCAGCAGGCGCGCACTCTCACCATCCGCGCCGGCCGCGAGGGCGAACCGGCGAGCCTGGCCGGAACGATGAAGGTTCCCAAGAAGTCCTACAAGCGGGAGCAGATAGACGGCATCCGGGTCAATCCCGAGCTGTCGATGCGGGAGCAGCGGATCGCCAAGCTCACCTGGCTGGCCTGGTTCAGTGCCCAGCTGGGCCAGGGTCTCCTGGAGCCCACTCTGCGCGCCGGCGCCGAACTGCTCGATCTGCGTCCGGACGCCGTCGACCGCGACAAGGACAGGTACCAGGCCAAGCTCAAGAAGTGGGAAAAGGACAGGAAACAGCTTCGATGACACCACGACCGCTCTACGCCCCGCTGGACCGCGTCACCGTTGAGGAGATCCCGTTCCACGCATCCGACGGCACGGAACTCGGCCTGTGCCGGCTGAGCGCCAACTCCCCCGCCGGTCAGTACGGCAACGACCGTCCCGTGGTCCTGCTCCTGCACGGTCTGACGGCTTCGGCTGACATGTTCGTCCTGCCCGAGACCCGCAATCTCGTGGACGTCCTGCTCGACGCGGGCTACGAACCGTGGCTGCTGGACTGGCGGGGCAGTTGCCGCCTGCCGTACAACGAGGGCCGCGTCCGCTACACCTTCGACGACGTGGCGCTCTACGACATCCCGGATGCGGTGTCGTACATCCGCGGCCGGATCGGCGGGCGCCAACTGTTCGTGGTCGCCCACTGCCTCGGAGCACTGTCGCTGTCCTTGAGCATGACGGGCGGCCTGGTGCCGGGCCTCGCCGGAGTGGTGGCCCAGGGGGTGTTCATGACGCCGAAGTACTCCGGGAGGTCCCGCGTGCTCGGCCACCTCGGCGGGGAGTGGGGCCGCTCCCGCTGGACCCATCTCCCGGTCGACTTCACCAAGGTGGGCTTCCGCTCGCGCTACACGCCGATGTTCGCGCTGGCTTCCCTCTCGGCGGGCGAGTGCGACGACCCCACCTGCCATATCCTGCACAACTCCGCTTGGGGTACCGGCGCGTCACTCTACGTCCACGAGAACCTGCACGAGAGAACCCACAGTCGGCTCGCCGAACTGTTCGGTTCCGCGCCCACCTGGATAGGGCCGCACCTGCGGCGCATGGAACTGGCCCACACGGCGATGCCCTGGAACACGGGCGACCAGGGCTACGGCCGGCTGCCGGAGAACGCCCTGGACAGCGCCGACCGCATCGACTGCCCCGTCCTGCTGCTCGCCGGCAGCGACAACAAGACCTTCCAGGATTCGAACGAGCTCTGCTACGACGTCCTGTCCAGCCGCTACCCGGACCTCGACGTTCGTTACGTCGAGATTCCGGGCTACGGCCACGTCGACCCCTTCATCGGCCGCGGTGCCGCCTTCGACGTGTTCGGGCACATCGTCGACTTCCTCGACGAAAGATGTCTGCAGGGGGGTGTGAGCCCAGCGAGTTCCGCGTCCTGAGCCGGTGTCCCCGGGCACGTGCCGGGGGATCACGGTGGGCGCTGCCCGCGGGCAGCGGCCCACCGGCTGCCGTTACCGCTGCTTGATCCGCAGGAAGGTGACGGAGTTCGCCGGGAAGGTGTACGTGAACTTGTCGGTCACGCCCCGGAGGGTGGAGCTCACCGGGGTCACCGGCGTGTCCGTCTCGGTGTTCACCGCGTCCTGGTCGGCGGCCAGCGTGGTCACGCGGGCCGTGGAGTCGACCTTCGCGCCGCCGAGGTCGATGGCCGTGCGGGCCTCGGCCGACTGGGCGTTGACGACCTTGACGATCAGGTCACCGGTCTTCGCGTCCTTGGTGACGACCTGGCGGAACGGCTCGGCCGGCTTGTCGTCGCTGAAGCTCCCCCACTCCTTGCCGTCGAGGAAGAGAGTCACCTGACGGCCGCGCACCTTGATGTCGATGTCGTAGGCGCGGCCCGTCTCGATCGACCCGGGCTTCGTCATCAGGGTGCCCTTGCCGCCGTCCACGGCCTGCTCGATCGCGGACTGGGTGTTGTTCCAGCCGCCCAGGTTCCACCAGTAGTAGTTGCCGGTGTCCTTGACACCGAAGGCGACGAGGAAGCCCTCCTTGCCGGACTTCTTGGTGGCCTTCACATGGAGGTCGTAGTCCTTCCAGGCCGGGTCGCCCGCCGTGACCAGGGTGTTCTCGGCGGCCGCGTCGGTCTGGACGTACTGCCCGTCCTGGATGCTCCAGCTGCCCGCGCCGCTGTGCGTCCACTTCGAGGCGTCACCGGAGAAGTCGTCGCCGAGCAGCGTCGAACCGTCCGCCGAGGTGACCTTCACGTCGTCGTAGGCGGCGCTGGTCGCCCACGTGGACAGGCCGACGGCGCCGGTGATGGGGCCGCTGACGTTCGGCGTGGTGGTGGCCTTCGAGGGGACCACGCGGTCGCCGACGTTGGTCATGAACAGCTTCTGGACCTCGTAGTTGGCGGAGTTCCAGGAGGCCCGGTTGTTGAACCAGATCATGTCCGGCCGCCATTGGACGTAGTCCTCGTTGGCGAGCAGCGGGGCGTACGAGGCGAGCTTGACGACGTCCGCGTTGCGCTCCAGGCCGGTCATGAACGCGGCTTCGGAGAGACCGTTCTTCCAGGCGTTGCCCTGGGAGGCGTACTCGCCGAGGAAGACCTTGGGGCCGCCGCGGTCGTAGGAGTCGTAGCGGTCGTTGTTCTGGAGGAACCAGTTCGGGCTGTTGTAGTAGTGCTCGTCGACCATGTCGACCTCGGCCTCGCGGTTGAGCTGCCAGGCGGTGTCGAAGGTCGTGCCGGCGTCGTCCGGACCCGAGTTGGAGATGACGGTGATGTCCGGGTACTTGGCCTCGATGGCGGTCCGGAACTGCTGGAAGCGGACGAAGAACTCCTTCGGGAGGTTCTCCTCGTTGCCGACCTCGATGTGGGTCAGATGGAAGGGCTTGGGGTGGCCCATCTGCGCGCGGACCTTGCCCCACGTGGAGGTCGCCGGGCCATTGGCGAACTCGATGAGGTCGAGGGTGTCCTGGATGTGCCGCCCCAGCAGCGCGTCGTTGTCGGTGGCCTTGTTCTGGCCGCAGCCGGTGACCAGGGCGGGGACGACGGGCAGCGGCATGGCGCCGATGTCCTCGGAGAGGCGGAAGTACTCGTAGTAGCCGAGGCCGTAACTCTGGTTGTAGCCCCAGAAGTTGGCGTTGGTGGCGCGCTCCTCGACCGGACCGACGGTGTCCTTCCACTGGTAGCTGCGTTTGCGCTGCCAGTTCGAGGCCTCGCTGTAGTCCTCCATGGAGCCGGTGTTGACCAGGCAGCCACCGGGGAAGCGCACGAAGCCCGGCTTCAGGGCGGCTATCTTCTCGGCGAGGTCCTTGCGCAGGCCGTTCGGCTCGTTCTTGTAGGTGTCGCGCGGGAACAGCGACACCTCGTCGAGCGCGGCGGCGGCGGCCGAGGTCACGGCGAGTCGGCCGCGGTTGCTGGTGCGGGTCGCGGTGAAGGTGGCCTTGTACTTGGCCCAGCCGCCCCGCACGGCGACCTGGCGGGCGGTGGCCAGCGTGCCGGCGGCGTCCTTCAGTGAGACGGTGAGCGTGGTGCCGCTCTCGGCGCGGGCCCACACGGAGAAGTCGTACTTCTTGCCCTGCTCGACCCGGATACCGGTGTTGTACCCGGCGTTCGTGACGGACGAACCGGCGCCCAGGGAGAGGTAGTTGCGGTTGCGCTCATTGAGCCGGCCTGCGTCGTTGACGACCTGGGCCGTGCCGCCGACCGTCCAGGAGGTCAGGGGCGTGTAGGAGCCGTTGTCGGCGGTGGAGTACTCGAAGGACCGGTTCTGCACGAGCTCGGCGTACAGACCGCCGTCCGCGGCCCGGTTGATGTCCTCGAAGAAGACCCCGTACATCGTGTCGTCGATCTTCGCGCCCTTGGTGGCGGGGTCGACGGTGATCGCGTAGTCGGTGACGTCCTCGGCGTGGGCGGGCGCCGGGACGAGACCGGCGGCCACCAGGAAGGCGGTCGCCGTCAGACCCAGTCTCCAACGGGTGCGCGTGCGTGGCATGGATACTCCGCGGCTCGATGTTCGAAATATCAGACGTTGATCAACACTTCGAACGGCAAGATAGGGAGGGGACGCAAGAGCGTCAACGGGTCGGACGAAATCGAAAGTGTCGAAAGCGCCGGAAGAGAGGGACGGATGGGCGAGTTCTGGCCAGTACCGGATGTACTGACGTATCTGGCCGGGAGTTGGCGGGCCGAGCGGTCCGTACGGGACCTCGCGAGCGGGGCGGCCGGGGCGGACGGGGAGTTCTCCGGCACTACGGCTTTCGGCCCACTAGAGGGCGGCGGGCTGCTGCACCAGGAGTCCGGCACGTTCGTCTGGCAGGGCGTGCCCCGACCCGCCGAGCGGACGCTGCGTTTCCTGCCGGGCGCCGCGCGCGGCACGGCGGACGTACGGTTCGCCGACGGGCGCCCCTTCCACGACCTGGACCTGACGTCCGGCCGGCACATCGCCGATCACCCGTGCTCGGCGGACCTCTACCGGGGCGAGTTCACCGTCCTCGACGAGGACCACTGGCGGACGGTGTGGCGGGTGCGCGGCCCCGCCAAGAACCTCGTCCTCACCACCGACTACGCCCGCGAGGGCTGAGCCGGCGCCCCGTCGAAGCGGAGGTACCAGCGGCCCGCGCGGCCGGTCACGGTGGTCGTCGACAGAGGGCGTACGTCGATGTTCCAGTACGTCGCGGGCGGCGCCTTCAGCGCGTATACCAGGGCGGCGCGGATCACTGACGGTTCGGCCACGGCGACGACACGGCCGCCGTCCTCCACGGGCCGGGTGTCCAGCCAGCTGCCGACGCGGCCGATGAACGCGAGCAGCGACTCGCCGCCGTGCGGTGTGCCGCGCGGGTCGGCCAGCCAGGCGTCCACCGCCTCCGGCTCCCGGGCCATCGCCTCGCCGAGCGTGAGCCCGCGCCAGCGGCCCATGTCACAGTCGCGCAGGGCGAGTTGCACCAGCGGGGCATAGCCGAGGGCGTCGCCGGTGGCGCGGCTGCGCGGGGTCGGCGAGCAGTAGCGCAGCTCGGCCGCCGCCAGCGGCAGCAGATCGCGCGCGACGCGCTGCACCTCGTCCCAGCCGGCCTGGTCCAGCGGCCGGTCGTCCTCGAAGCGCTCCGCGAGCAGCGGGGAGCTGCGCGCGGCGGCGACGAACGTGACCCGAAGCGACATGCGGCGATGGTGTGTCGCGAAAGTGCGCAGGTCAAGAGGCATTGTGCAGGCGTCACCGAGGGTGGACGAAACCTTACTGCGGGGTAAGGATCAGGCGGACAAGTCGCTGGAAATCGGCTGTTGGACATTCAAGTACAGCTGCTGGAGGAAGGGAGGAGCGCTGCCGCCCGGCAACTAGAAACAGAGGGCCATCCATTGGCCCGGCTTCTCCAGCGGCGCGAATCCGAGCTTCTCGTAGACGCCGTGCGCGTCGTGCGTGGCGAGCAGCATCCGCTTCAACCCGTACGGCCGCAGGTGCTCGCGTACGGCCCCGACGAGCGCCGTGCCGATCCCCTTGCCCCGCGCCGACGGGTTGACGTACACATCGCACAGCCACGCGAAGGTCACCCGGTCGGTGACGACCCGGGCATACGCCACCTGCTCCCCCGAAACCGTCTCGTACACCCCGAAGTTCAGCGAACCCTCGATCGCCCGGTCCTGCTTCTCCCGCGCCCGCCCGATCGCCCAGTACGCGTCCGTGGACAGCCACCGATGCACGCGCTCGGCGTCGATGCGGTGGGGGTCGGTCGAGATCTCGTAGCCGTCGGCGAGGGGCGGGGTGTCGGTCATGCGGCGAGGCTCGCAGGGCGAGGGCGGCGGCGTCGAGCAGTTTTCCCCGGCCGGCGGGGCGTTGTCAGTGGCGGGTGCGATGCTGCGGGCATGACTGGGACGACGACTGCGGCAGACTATGCGTGGCTGGAAACGCGGTACCCGCACCTGACGGAGGCCTACTGCGTCACGCTGGTGCGCGGACTCGCCCCCGAGGCTCTCCTGACGGAGTTGAAGGCCGCGCCGAAGCCTGGCCTCACCGGCGTCGACGCGTTGGTCGAGCCGAGTTACGACGAGTGGGACGACCACGACGGCGAGATGCTGTTCGTCGGTGTCACCGCCGTCGACGACTGGTCGCTGATGGTCGAGTTCAACGGCTACCTCGGCATCCGGGCGAAGGCCATGCTCCCCGTCTCGCGCGGCCGCACAGTGGTCTCCCACTTCCGCAACGTCAACGCGGTGGATCACTTCTACTGGTTCGAGGACGGCGACACACGCCTGCATTTCGAGCCGCTCTTCGCCCACGCCCGCGACGGCAGCCACCCCGACGAACTCCTCATGGAGATGCGGGAGTCGGGCTTCGACCTGAGCGACGGTGACGACCGGTACCACACCGGCCACACCGAGGCCGCCTTCGCCCTGGCCCACCGCATCACCGGCATACGTCTGACCCCGGAGATCTTCGCGTCCGCCAGGTTCACCTGCGGTATCGCGCCGGTGCCCCGCGGCTAGAGCACCTCGTCACAGGCCGCCCGCAGCCGCCGTACCCCCTCCGTGATCTCCCCCACCCCCGCCACCGCCGCGAAGCTCAACCGCAGATGCCCGGCCGGAGGTTCCGCGCTGAAGTACGGACGGCCGGGCGTGATCGCGACGCCCGCGCGCAGGGCGGCGAGGGTCAGGGCGGACTCGTCGGTTCCGTCGGGCAGGCGGAGCCACAGGTGATAGCCGCCGGAGGGGATGTGCGGGAGGGCGAGTTCGGGGAGGCCGAGGCGCAGGGCGGACGTCATCGCGTCGCGCCGCGTCTTCAACTCGGCGGAGATCGCCCGCAGATGACGCGGCCAGGCGGGCGAGCCCACGAGTTCGAGTGCGGCCTCCTGTAGGGGCCGGGGCACGAAGAAGGTGTCGACGACCTGGATGGCGCGCAGCCGCTCCAGCACCGGACCATGGGCCGCGAGCGCACTCAGCCGGAAGCTCGGGGAGGTCGCCTTGGTCAGGGAGGAGACATGGACGACGACACCGTCGGGATCGTCGGCGGCCAGCGGACGCGGCAGGGGTCCCGCGTCCTCGTGCACCAGCCGCCGTACGAAGTCGTCCTCCACGACGAAGGCACCGGCCTCGCGCGCGATGCGCAGCACCTCGCCGCGCCGGTCGGGGGCGAGCATCGCGCCGGTCGGGTTCTGGAACAGCGGCTGACAGACGAACACGCGGGCGCCGGTCGCCCGGAAGGCGTCGGCGAGCAGGGACGGCCGCACACCGTCCGCGTCGACCGGGACGGGGACCGGGCGCAGACCGGCCGCGCGGGCGATCGCCAGCATGCCCGGGTAGGTGGGCGACTCGACCAGCACCGGTGCGCCCGGCGGAGCGAGTGCCCGCAGCGCGGTCGTCAGGGCCGACTGACCGCCCGCGGCGATCAGCACCTCGGCGGCCGTGACGGCGCCGCCCGGCCCGCCGATGCCGCGCGCGAACCACTCCCGCAGCTCCGACAGCCCCTCCATGGGCGGCCTCCCCCACGCACCGGGGCGACGGCCGGCCCGGGACAGCGCGGCGGACATCGCCCGCTCCGGCTGCAACGACTGGTGCAGATAACCGCCGTTGAACTCGATCACGCCGGGCGGCGGAGCGGAGAGCGAGACCAGCACCCCGGAGGCGTCCACCGAGCGC
The DNA here is from genome assembly GCF_041052385.1 of Streptomyces sp. R28. Classification (GTDB taxonomy): domain Bacteria; phylum Actinomycetota; class Actinomycetes; order Streptomycetales; family Streptomycetaceae; genus Streptomyces. The sequence goes on from NZ_CP163439.1 coordinate 2,116,307, forward strand.
GGCACGAGCTCCGTGGCGGCGTCCGCGCTGAGCGCCACCTCCTGCCAGGAGGTGTCCCCGACGGAAGCGGACCGCGCGTGCGGCTCGGCGCGGAAGGCTCCGGCGCCGGGCCGGGTGACCACCAAGCCCTCGGCGGCCAGCTGCCCGAGGGCACGGGAGACGGTCACCGGGCTCACCCGGAACCGTTCGACGAGGGCTCGGCTCGACGGGAGCTTTCCACCTGGAGAGTAGCGGTCCAGCTCTCGTCGCAGCTGATTCGCCAGTTCACCGACACTGCTACGCTCTTGCATGGGAATAGAGAATAGCGCTACCACCCCGAGTGCGATAGCAGTCACCACCCCGGCCGCTCCGGTCACCCCCGCCAGGACAAACCTCCGTGGCACCCTCCAGGCCGCCCTCGGCGTCGCGGCCTTCTCCCTCACCTTCCCCGCCACCGCCTGGGGCCTGGAGGGTTTCGGCGCCTGGTCCCTGGTCGCCGTGCGCAGTGTGCTGGCCGGGCTGATCGCGGGCGGCTGTCTGCTCGCCCTGCGCGTGCCGCTCCCCGCCCGCCGCCGCTGGGCGGGCCTCGCGGTGGTGGCCGCCGGAGTGGTCGTCGGCTTCCCCCTCCTCACCACGCTGGCGCTGCAGACGTCGACCACCGCGCACGCCGCCGTCGTGGTCGGGCTGCTCCCGCTCACCACCGCCCTGTTCTCCGCCCTGCGCGTCGGCACCCGCCCCTCCCGCACCTTCTGGACGGCGGCGTTCGCGGGCGCGGCCGCCGTGGTCGCCTTCACCGTGCAGCAGAGCGGCGGCGCCCTGACCACCGCCGATCTGTACCTGTTCGCGGCGCTGCTGGTGTGCGCGGCCGGCTACACCGAGGGCGGCCGGCTGGCCCGGATCATGCCGGGCTGGCAGGTGATCGGCTGGGCGCTGGTGCTGTGTCTGCCGCTGAGCGTGCCGGCCGCCGTACTGGCGCTGTCGTACGAACCCGTCCACCTGACCTGGCACGGCGTGACCGGACTGCTGTGGCTCGCGGCGGGCTCGCAGTTCCTCGGCCTGGTCGTCTGGTACCGGGGCATGGCGGCGATCGGCATCCCGAAGGCCAGCCAGTTGCAGTTGGCCCAACCCCTGCTCACACTGGTGTGGTCGGTGCTGCTGCTGGGCGAGCACCTGACAGTGGCCGCCCCGCTGACGGCCGCGGCGGTGCTCGTGTGCATCGCCGTGACCCAGCGCGCGCGTGGCTGAGCGGGCCCTGACGACCCACTTCCAACCACCGCTCCACGCCGTAGACTCAAGGCCACGGACCGCTGCTCCCGCTCCTCGTGAGGAGGCCCAACCAGATGCATGCAATCGTGGGCGACCAGCTTGTCCAGCACGGCAGGGTGGTCGGGCAACAAGACAAGGTCGGCGAGATCGTCGAAATCCTGGGCCAGGAGGGCAACCCCCCGTACCGCGTCCGTTTCGAGGACGGGCACGAGGGCCTGTGCTCCCCCGGCCCCGACGCCGAGATCCGTCACAGGGACACGATGAAGTAGCTCGGCGAGCAGATCGAGCAGATCAGCGCGGCGGAATCGCCGGCCGCCCGTAGTGGTCGGCGACCACCCGTGCCATCGCCCCGATCCGGTCCGTCGCCACGTCCTTCGCGGCGAAGAAGACGTGCCCGCGCGCCTCCACGTGGTCCTTGGCCAGGGTGAGATGCCGGGACAGCTCGGCCTTGTCCTGCCAGGCCGCGGGCTGCGCCGGATCGCCGGCCTTGTACAGCGCCTCGCCTAGGTACAGCCTCGTCCGGCTGCCGCGCGCCACCTCCGCCCACCAGGGCACGAGCTTCGCGTAGTCGGCGGCCGCGAAGTCGATGTTCCAGTACAGCTGCGGGCAGATGTAGTCGATCCACCCCTCGCGCACCCACTTGCGGGTGTCCGCGTAAAGGTCGTCGTACGTCTGCACGCCCGCCCGTGAGTCGGAGCCGAGGGGGTCGGTGGCGGCGTTGCGCCACACGCCGAACGGGCTGATGCCGAACTCCGTGCTGGGCCGGATCTTCCTGATGCCGGCCGCCATCTCCTGGACCAGCTGGTCGATGTTGTCCCGCCGCCACTCGGCCCGGGTCGCGAAGCCGCCGCCGTAGCGGTCGTAGGCGTCGTTGTCGTCGAAGGTCTGGCCCGCCACCGGGTACGGGTAGAAGTAGTCGTCGAAGTGGACCGCGTCGACCGGGTACCTCTTCACCGCGTCGAGCATCGCCTTCTGCACGAAGGCACGGACCTCGGGCAGCCCCGGGTTGTAGTAGAGCTTGCCGCCGTACGTCACCACCCAGTCCGGGTGCCGGCGGGCGGGGTGGGATTCGGCCAGCCTGGTGGGGTCGGTGTGGTTGGCGATGCGGTACGGATTGAACCAGGCGTGCACCTGCAGACCACGGGCGTGAGCCTCCTCGACGGCCGTGCCGAGCGGGTCCCAGCCGGGGTCCTCGCCCTGAGTCCCGGTGAGTACCTGCGACCACGGCTCGTACGGCGAGGGCCACAGGGCATCGGCCGTCGGCCGTACCTGGAGGATGACCGTGTTCAGGCGGCTTTCCACCGCCGCGTCCAGGTGAGCGATCAGCTCGGCGCACTGTTCGTCGGCGCTCAGCCCCGGCTTGGAGGGCCAGTCCCGGTTCGCCACGGTCGCCACCCACACACCGCGCATCTCGCGGGTCGCCCGGCGCCGGGCCGGCTTCGTCGTTCCGCCCGCCATGGCGGAACCGGCCGCCACCGCGCCGCCTCCCGCCACGAGCGCCGACAGGGTGGTCACCGCGAACGCCCGACGTGACATCCGCGACTTGCGGTGCAGCATCTTCTTCCTACCTCCGTGTGCCGTGGTCAAGGGCCCACCCCGTGACAGATCCGTGCTCTGCGGATCGCGCCCCGCGTCAGCCTTTCATGAGGCACCCGAACGATCGATCATGCTTCGCCGAAGGTAACGTGCAGGTTTGGAGCAGGCGCCGAACAACGGCGGTCCTGCCGCATTCGTGGACCAGCGAAGGGGTCGATGTGACCGGCATCTCCGGAGATATTGCACGCGTCGGTGTGGTGGGCTGCGGCCAGATGGGAGCGGGCATCGCCGAGGTCTGCGCCCGCGCCGGGCTGGACGTGATGGTCGCCGAGACCACCGGCGAGGCCCTGGAGATCGGCCGTACCCGACTGTTCACTTCCCTGACCAAGGCTGCCGAGCGCGGCAAGATCAGCGAGGAGGAGCGGGACGCCACGCAGGCGCGGCTGTCCTTCACCACGGATCTGGGCGAGTTCGCCGACCGTGACCTGGTGATCGAGGCCGTCGTGGAGAACGAGCAGGTGAAGACCGAGATCTTCCAGGTGCTCGACCAGGTCGTGACCCGCCCGGACGCGATCCTGGCCTCCAACACCTCCTCGATCCCGCTGGTGAAGCTGGCGGTCGCCACCTCGCGCCCCGACCAGGTGGTCGGCATCCACTTCTTCAACCCGGCCCCGGTGCAGCAGCTCGTCGAGCTGATCCCGGCGCTCACCACCTCCGAGGGCACGCTGGCCCGTGCCCAGCAGTTCGCCGAGAAGCTGCTCGGGAAGCACGCCATCCGCGCCCAGGACCGCTCCGGCTTCGTGGTGAACGCGCTGCTGATCCCTTACCTCCTCTCCGCGATCCGGATGTTCGAGACGGGCATCGCCAGCCGCGAGGACATCGACAACGGCATGGAGATGGGCTGCGCCCACCCGATGGGCCCGCTGAAGCTCTCCGACCTCATCGGCCTGGACACGGTCGCCTCGGTGGCACAGAGCATGTACGACGAGTTCAAGGAGCCGCTGTACGCCGCTCCCCCGCTGCTGCAGCGCATGGTCGACGCGGGCCGGCTCGGCCGCAAGACCGGATCGGGCTTCTACACCTACGGCTGATTACAGACCGTCAGATTCCGGCCAAGTACACGGGCCCGGCACCGAGAAGGTGCCGGGCCCGCGCCATTCACACACCGTGTGCGCTCCGGGCTCGCATATGCCCCTCGCACACTCTCCCCAGGCGTCCACCAGGCGAGTTCACTTTCCTTGCGCATGCAAGGGATGAGAGACCACTACGGAAAGGAGCGGACTCGTGACCGTCGATCCCGAGCATCCGGTCGTGTCTGGAGAACTCGCAGAGTTACGACGTCGTCTGGACGTCGCCTACGCCCGCGTGGAGGGCGGGCTGGCTCTGCTCACCCACCGCACCGAGGAGACCGCCAAGGAAATCGACGAGCTGAACACCCGGATCCACACACTGGAACACGCGCGCTGGCCGCTGCCCGCGGTCGCCGCCCTCACCGCCGTGGGTGCTCTCGTCGTGGCGATCTGGCAGGCCGTCGGGCATTAGATCCGGGACGCCACTTCAGGGCAGGACGTCCTGCCCGAGCCTGAGATGGTGCAGCAGAAGTAACGCGGCCGCCATGTTGGCGGCCGGGACCTCCCCACGGGCGACCATGTCGGGGACGAGCTTGAGCGGGACCCACTCCCGGCGGTCCGACTCGAAGTCGTCCACGGGATGCCCGACATACTCGCCCTCGTCGGCCCAGTAGATGTGGTGCCGGGCGTCGGTGAGCCCGTTGGAGGGCTCCACGCTCATGAGGTGGTGCAGGGGTCCCGGCCGCCAGCCGGTCTCCTCCTCGAGTTCCCTGGCGGCCGCGCGGACGATGTCCTCGCCGTCCTCGACGACGCCGGCCGCGAGCTCCCACCCCCAGCTGTCGGTGATGAAACGGTGGCGCCACAGGAGGAGGACTTCATTGGCCTCGTTGACCACCGTGGCCACGGCGACCGGCCGCAGCCGTATGAGGAAGTGGTCCAGGTGCCTGCCGTCCGGCAGCTCCACGTCTGCCAGGTTGACGGTGAACCAGCGGTTTTCATACACAGTTTGTTCGTTCTGTTTCGTCCACTGCACGGTTCTGCCACCTTCCGTCGAGTAAGTGGCAATATCGCAGCAGGGACTATGCGGTGTCGGTGTTCGAGTACCGGCTTGCGGCGACCTAAAGCGGTACGCGCAGTGCTCCGTCGATGAGTTCGGCGGCCTCGGAGGTGCCCGCGCAACCGCTTCGCACCAGGTATTCGCGTACCGCCCGGAGTCTGTCGCGCAGGCGCTGGGACTCCATTCCCCGGGCCTGCTCGGCCATCTGCACGGCGGTGGCCACCGCCTTGTCGGCATGGCCCTGGCGCAGCTCGATCGTGCTGAGCATGGCGAGCCGGTGCACCCGGCCGCGGTCATGGGCGGGATTGTCGACGGCGGCCGCGGCGTGCTCCCCCGCTGCGGCCAGCTCCCCGAGGCTGAGCAGCGCCTCCGCCACCTGGACGTTGACGAGTCCGGGCTGGACATAGCCCGTTTCGTCGGGTTCGTATCCGCGGCGGATGCGTTCGGCGGCCTGCTCGGCACGCCGGATGCAGGACAGGGCACTCGTGCCGTCGCCGAGGTGGGCGTACGCCTTCGCCTGCATCGCGTACAGGTCGGAGGCGAGCGCCGGGGTGATGTGCTTGCCGGCGGCCCGCAGCGCGGCCTCCGCGAAGGCGACGGCCTGGCGGAACTCCCGCATGAACAGCGCCTGGTTGACGAGAAGGGCGATCACATACGCGCCCAACCCCCGGTCCCCACTGGCCTTCGCGAGCCGCAGCGCCTGGTGGAAGTAGCGCTGGGCGAGCCCGTGCGCGTCGGAGTCGTACGCGCAGATCCCGGCGACCGCCACCAACCCGCCCGTGGCCCGGTGCAGTTGACGCCCCGTGGCATCGGTGTAGCTGCCGCGCAGCAGCGGGGCTGCTTCGGCGTTGAGGAATCCGACGATCCGGGTGCGGGTCGCTATGCCGCCCGCCTTCCGGTACATCTGCTCGTAGTGGGTGCGCGCGGCACGCAGCATCTCGATGTCGCCGGAGGTGACCCGATGCCGGCCGCCGCGCGACACGTCCACGTCCTCGGGCGGGTTCTCCCACTCCCACACTGGCATGACGGCCGGCGTTCCCGTGACCGCGGGCGCGCCCAGGATGTGCGGCCGCTGCTGCTCGTCGGAGCGCCACAGCGCGGTGGCCCGCTCCACGAAGCCGGACAGCGAGGTGGTGTGCGCGACCGACGCGTCGCCGGGCACGCCGAGGCCGATGTCGTCGAGCGTGACCGTACGGTGCAGCCGGGTGGCGAGCACCTCGCAGATCAGGTCGGGCACCTGGCCGCGCGGCCGCTGCCCCTTCAACCACCGTGCGACGGCGGTGTGTTCGTATCTGAGCGCGAGCCCGCGCGCTCTTCCTGCCTGGTTCACGTGTGCGGCCAGCCCCGCGTGCGAGATCCCCGCCTCGTCCAGGATCGCGTCGAGCAAGGTGTTGGGCTGCATGTATGCCCCCCGGATGGCTCGGTGCCGTCAGAGTAGTGCGAACGCCTTCACACGGGGTGTGAACGGAGTGCGCGAATCCGCAGCGTGCGCGCGCTGTTGCGGAGAGTTTCCAACCGGTTGACTGAAATGCCTCGCAAGAGGCCGGCCGGGCCGCCGGCTCCCCCTCGTACAGTGCGGCGGCCCGCTTCCGCGCCGTCCGCCCAGCTGCCTGCCCGACACTCCGTGGCTGGGCGGATGGCGACTCGTCGCCATTGCGTCAAAGGTGGTGTGTCGACTACGGGTTGTGCGTGGCTCCTCGCGCCCCTATGGGTGCGCTGCACTGGACGTGGGTTCTGTCGTTGCCCAGCACCAGTAGCGCGATGTCGTCCGCCTGCCTTCCCCTTGTGTGGCGGAGGACGGCCGTGAACAGGGTGCGCAGGATCGTCTGCGGGGTGATCGAGTGGTGGCGTACGGCTTCGAGGAGCGCCGTCCGCAGGGGAAAGAACCGGCCTCTCGGGTCCCTCGCGTCCTCGACACCGTCCGTGTACAGGACGAGCGAGTCGCCGGGCAGGAGAGAGCCGCAGGGCAGCGGGGTCAGTTCGGCCGGGAGCGGGAACGGGCCGAGGGGCGGGAGGGGGTCGGTGTCGGCGAGGGGTTCCACGGTCGTGCCGGTCAGCAGATACGGCCAGGGGTGACCGCAGTTGAGGGCGGAGATCTCGCCGTTCCGGCCGATCTCCAGCAGCAGTACGGTGACGAACTCCTCGGCGACCGGGTCGTCGCGCGACCGCTCGCGCAGGTGCCGGGCCAGGGCCCGGTCCAGTCTGCGCAGGACCCGGCCGAGGTCGGGTTCGTCGTGGACGGCCTCGCGGAAGCTGCCGAGGACCGCGGCGACCGTGCCGATGGCGGCGATGCCATGGCCGCGTACGTCGCCCATCACCACTCGTACGCCGTGCTCGGTGGCGATGACCTCGTACAGGTCACCGCCGACACAGGCACTGCGATCCGCGGAGAGCTGGGCGGCGGCGACGTTCAGCCCGTCGATGCGCGAAGGCAGCGGCCGGAGCAGCGCGTTCTGCGCGGCACCGGCGACCTTGCGCACTTGCCGGAGCTCACGCAACAGCGCCCGCCTGACATGCACGATCAACCCCGTGCCCACGGCGAAGAAGACGGCACTGGTGACGAGGCGGGCGCCCAGGCTGTCCTCCTGGGCGAGCGGGCAGGCCAGCTTGTACGTGATCGCCATCGCGCCCCAGCCGGTGGGCAACCCCCACGCGAGCACCTTGCGGGGAACCCGACCCTTGATGCGGAACATGCCGATGGCCCCCCAATAGGCCCTGACAACGCAGAACGGACCGACCCCGAAAGGCCGGTCCGATTCTGTCGAGGGATGACCCGGAAGTACCAGATCACCCAGAGAAGTCACCCTATTGAGTGAGGTGACTACAACGCCCTGAGGGGCGCGGGACTGTGCCGATGTGCGGCTCCGACCGCTAGCCCCTGAGAACAGCTCCCGTACGCTCCCCGGCAAGGGCAACCGCCGCGTCCCTGGCCGCCGAAGCCTCGTCGACGGTCAGCGTCCGGTCCCCCGCGCGGAAGCGCAACGCGTACGCCAGCGACTTCTTCCCGTCACCGAGCTGCTCGTCATTGACGTAGACGTCGAACAGCCGGATGGCTTCGAGGAGTTCACCCGCCCCGTCACGCAGCGCGGCCTCGACCTCCGCCGCCGGCACCGGCTTGTCCACCACGAGGGCGACATCCTGCGTGGCCACCGGGAACGTGGAGATGCTCGGCGCCTGAGGCGTACCGTCACCGACCTGTTCCAGGGCGTCCAGGTCCAGCTCCATGGCACAGGTGCGCGCGGGCAACCCCAGCGCCTTGAGCACCCTCGGGTGCAGCTCACCGGCGTGACCGACGACCCGCTCGGCGCCGTCGACGGTGATCGCCAGCTCGGCGCACCGCCCCGGGTGCCAAGGCCCGTACTGCCCGGTCCGCACGATCAGCTCGGCCCCGGCTTCCCGCGCCACGGCACGCGCCGCCTCGACCGCGTCGGCCCATGCGGCCGGACGGCCACCGCCCCACCAGCCGGCCTGCTCACGCGCACCGGCGAGGACGACGGCGACGTGCCGCGGCTGCTCGGGCAGCACGGCGTTCAGCGCGGCGATCTCCTCGCCGGTAGGGCGGCGGTCGACCGGCAGGTGCCCGGCGACGGGCTGCTCCGCACGCGGCTGGAAGACCAGGCCCGTCTCGAACAGAGCCAGGTCGTGCGAGCCCCGCCCGTCGTTGCGGCGCAGCGCGCCGAGCAGACCGGGCAGCAGCGACGTACGAAGCGCGGGCTCCTCGTCGTTGAGCGGGTTGACCAGCTTGACGACGCGGCGGGCCGGGTCGTCGGCCGCGAGGCCCAGCTGGTCGAAGACCTGCTCGCTGACGAAGGGGTAGTTCGGCGCCTCGACGTAGCCCGCGCCGGCCAGCGCGCGACCGACCCGCCGGTGCAGCCGCTGGCGGTGGGTCAGGCCACGTCCGGACGGCGGCTTGGGCAGCGTGGAGGGCAGGTTCTCGTAGCCCTCCAGGCGGATGACCTCTTCGGCCAGGTCGTTCGGCTCCAGCAGGTCGGGACGCCAGGACGGCACGGTGACGATCAGCTCGTCCTGCCCGTACACGTCGCAGCCGATCTGCTGCAGCCGCCGTACGACGGTCTCGCGGCCGTACACGACGCCCGCCACCTTGTCCGGGTGGTCGGCCGGGGTGGTGATGGTGTGCGGCCCGGACGGCGTGACGACCTCGGTGACACCGGCCTCCGCAGTACCGCCCGCCAGCAGGACCAGCAGATCCACCGTCCGCTGGGCCGCCGCGGCAGCCGCAGCCGGGTCGACGCCGCGCTCGAAGCGGCGGGACGCCTCCGAGGAGAGCTTGTGACGGCGGGCCGTACGGGCGATCGCGACCTGGTCGAAGTGGGCGGCCTCGATGACGACCTCGGTCGTGGCGTTCTCCACGTCCTCGTGGTCGGCGATCTCCGTGTTGGCGCCGCCCATGACGCCCGCGAGGCCGATGGGGCCGCGCTCGTCGGTGATGACCAGGTCCTCGGAGTGCAGCTTGCGCTCGACACCGTCCAGGGTGACGAGCTTCTCGCCCTCCGCGGCCCGACGCACACCGATCGTGCCCTGGACCAGGTTGCGGTCGTAGGCGTGCAGCGGCTGGCCGAGCTCCATCATCACGTAGTTGGTGACGTCGACGGCGAGCGAGATCGGGCGCATGCCGACCTTCTGCAGACGGCGCTGCAGCCAGATCGGGGAGCGCGCCTCGGGGCTGAGGCCGGTCACCGTGCGGGCGGTGAAGCGGTCGCAGCCGATCGGGTCGGAGACCTGCACCGGGTAGCCGAAGGCGTTCGGGCCGGGGACGTCGAGCAGGGCCGGGTCGCGCAGCGGGAGGCCGTAGCCGATGGCGGTCTCGCGGGCGACGCCGCGGATGGACAGACAGTCGCCACGGTTGGCGGTGACGGCGATGTCCAGGACCTCGTCGACCAGCTCAAGGAGCTCGATGGCGTCCTTGCCGACCTCGGTCTCCGGCGGCAGCACGATGATGCCGTGGGTGCCGTCGTCGCCCATGCCCAGCTCGCTGGTGGAGCAGATCATGCCGTGCGAGACACGGCCGTAGGTCTTGCGCGCGGCGATCGCGAAGCCGCCGGGCAGCACGGCGCCGGGGAGTACGACCACGACCTTGTCGCCGACCTGGAAGTTGCGGGCGCCGCAGATGAGTTCCTGGGGCTCGCCGGTGCCGTTGGCCTGGCCGACGTCGACGGTGCAGAAGCGGATCGGCTTCTTGAACTCCGTCAGCTCCTCGATGGTCAGCACCTGGCCGACGACGAGCGGGCCCTTGAGGTCGGCACCGAGGTGCTCGACGCTCTCGACCTCGAGACCGGCCGAAATGAGCTTGGCCTGGACGTCACGGCCGGTTTCGGTCGCCGGCAGGTCGACGTACTCCCGCAGCCAAGAAAGCGGGACCCGCATCAGATCTCCATCCCGAACGGCCGGGTGAACCGGACGTCACCCTCGACCATGTCTCGCATGTCTTCGACGTTGTGGCGGAACATCAGCATCCGCTCGATGCCGAACCCGAAGGCGAAGCCGCTGTACTTCTCCGGGTCCACGCCACAGGCGGTGAGCACCTTGGGGTTGACCATCCCGCAGCCGCCGAGCTCGATCCAGCCCTCGGAGGAGCAGGTACGGCAGGGGCGGTCGGGGTTGCCGACGGACTCGCCGCGGCAGACGTAGCACACCATGTCCATCTCGGCGGACGGCTCGGTGAACGGGAAGAAGTTCGGGCGCAGCCGGGTCTTCATGCCCTCGCCGAACAGCGACTGGACCATGTGGTCCAGGGTGCCCTTGAGGTCGGCCATGGTCAGACCCTCGTCCACGGCGAGCAGCTCGACCTGGTGGAAGACGGGGGTGTGCGTGGCGTCCAGCTCGTCGGTGCGGTACACGCGGCCGGGACAGATCACGTAGACCGGCAGCTCGCGGTCGAGCAGGGAACGGATCTGCACGGGCGAGGTGTGGGTGCGCAGCACGACACCGGACTCGGTACCGCCGTCAGGGCCCTGCACGAAGAAGGTGTCCGCCTCGCCGCGCGCGGGGTGGTCCGGGCCGATGTTCAGCGCGTCGAAATTGAACCACTCGGCCTCGACCTGCGGGCCCTCGGCGACCTCGTAGCCCATGGCCACGAAGATGTCCTCGATGCGCTCGGACAGGGTGGTGAGCGGGTGGCGGGCGCCGGCCGGTACGCGGTCGTACGGCAGCGTGACGTCCACGGCCTCCTCGACCAGCACCCGCTGGTCGCGCTCGGCCTCCAGCTCCGCCTGGCGGGCGGCGAGGCCCTTGTTGACCGCGCCGCGGGCCTGGCCGACCAGCTTGCCGGCGGCGGCCTTGGCGTGCGGCGGCAGGGCGCCGATCTCGCGGTTGGCCAGCGCCAGCGGGGAGGTGCCGCCGGTGTGGGCGACCTTGGCCTCCTGGAGCGCGTCGAGGGAGTCCGCGGTGGCGAAGGCGGCGAGCGCCTCGTCCCGCATGCGCTCGATCTCTTCCGGTTTCAACGCCTCGACCTCTACAGGGTCGTACGACTTATTCGGTGCCGACATCTCTTCCCGTGCTTCCGATTGGCTGGCGGATGGTCCCCGTACCGACTCGTGGACAGATCGTCACGGTTTTTGGGACACAAAGGTGCCAAAGGCCGAGTCTAACGGGGTTGAGGTAGGCGAATGCGCCCGTGGGGCTCGGTCCGGATCTCAGGTGAGATACGCCGGGGTCGCCACGGGCAACGTAAATCGGAACTGCGCGCCGCCACCGGGGGCGCGGCCGACCTCGATGGCGCCGCCGTGCGCCTCGACGATGCCTTTGACGATGTAGAGCCCGAGGCCCGTGCCGCCGCGCTTGCTGCCCCGCCAGAAGCGGGTGAAGACGCGGTTCATGGACTCCTCCGGGATGCCGGGCCCCTCGTCGCTCACCGTGACCGACGTGGCTGCGTTCTCATGGCCTTCCCCCTCGCGCGGGGACACCGTGGCCGTGATGTCAATGGTGACCGTTCCGTCGCCGTGCCGCACGGCATTTTCGATGAGGTTGCTGAGCACCTGGTCGATCTTGTCGGGGTCGGCCCACAGGGCGGGCAGCGGCTGTTCGATGCGCAGCAGGAACCGGTCGGCTGGCTGGCCGGCGGCGACGTAGGCCTGGATGTGCCGCCCCACGGCCGCGCCTATGTCGACGGGCTGGCGGCGCACCTCAAGGCGCCCGGAGTCGATCCGTGAGATGTCGAGCAGCTCGGCGATGAGCCGGGTCACGCGGTCGGCGTCGGCGTCGACGGTCTCCAGCATGAGCCGCTTCTGGTCGTCGGTGAACCGTTCCCACTTGGCGAGGAGGGTGGCGGTGAAGCCCTTGACCGAGGTGAGTGGCGAGCGCAGCTCGTGGGCGACGGTGGCGATCAGCTCGGCGTGACTGCGCTCGGTGCGGCGCCGGGCCTCGGTGTCGCGGAGCGAGACGACGACACGGCGTACGGGCCCCGTGGGCTCGCTGCGGACGTACCGCACCGAGACGAGCACCTCACGCCCGCCGGGAAGGAGGAGGTTACGCTCAGGCTGCCTGCGCCGAATGGCGAGGCCGCCGTACGGATCGGTCAGCTGCCACCAGCGCCGCCCCTCCAGGTCCTCTAACGGCAGGGCCTTCTCCAGCCGCTGCCCGAGGGCGTCGGCGGCGCGGACGGCGGTGACGCGCTCGGCGGCGGCGTTGAAGCAGATGACGTGCCCGTGCTCGTCGGCGACGACGAGGCCGTCGGGCAGGTCGTCGGGATCGATGCCGAGCTCGGCTGGATCACCGGAACAGGACGCGGACGGCCGCCGCACCTCCCGTGCCCCCGGCGCGCTGCTCGTGCCGACACTCATCCCCGCACCCCACCTCTCACGACGGCTGAGGGGCCTCCGAGCTGGTCACCCTACTAGCTCTCGGTGACGGTGCGGCACCCTCCGGAGGCGCGCTGTGCACGGGCCGACGCATAGAGACATACGGCGGCGGCGGTGGCGAGGTTCAGGCTCTCGGCCTTCCCGTGGATCGGGACGCGCACGACGGCGTCGGCCAGCGCGCGGGTCTCCTCCGGAAGCCCCCAGGCCTCGTTGCCGAACACCCAGGCGGTGGGCCCGCCCATGGTCCCCTTGTCGAGCTCGTCGTCGAGATCGTCGGTCCCGGCTCCGTCGGCGGCGAGGATGCGCACACCGGCGCGCTTGAGCCCCTCGACCGCGTCCTGGACGGGGACGCCGACGGCGACGGGCAGATGGAAGTGGGAGCCGACGGAGGCCCGCACGGCCTTGGGGTTGTACAGATCGACGGAGGCATCGGTCAGGACGACGGCCTCGGCTCCGGCGGCATCGGCGCACCGCAGGACGGTCCCCGCGTTACCGGGGTCCCGGACGTTCGCGAGTACGGCGACCAGTTTGGGCCGGGCCGCCAGGATCTCCTCGAAGGGGGTGTCGAGGAACCGGCAGATCCCGACGAGCCCCTGCGGGGTGACGGTCGTCGAGATGTCGGCGATGACCTGCTCGGAGGCGAGGTGCACGCGCGCGCCGACGGCCCGGGCCTCGCCGATGATGTCGGCGTACCGCTCCGCGGCGTCGAGCGTGGCGAACAGTTCGACCAGGGTGTCCGCGTGCCCGGCCGCCTCCCGCACGGCCTGCGGCCCCTCCGCGAGGAACAGCCGCTCCTTGCCCCGGAAGTTCCGCTTGGCGAGCCGCCGGGCGGCCACGACGCGGGGGGAACGGGGGGAGATCAGCTCGGGGCTGGCGGAGGTCATGCGCTTCACCTTCGGTACTGGGGGAACACAACGGACCCGCAGGCCGGAAGCCTACGGGTCCGTGAAATCACGTCGGCCTAGAGCCGGCGCAGCGTCACGCCGCCTTCGGGGCGTTGACGTCCGACGGCAGCGCCTTCTGCGCGACCTCGACGAGCGCGGCGAACGCGTTCGCGTCGTTGACCGCCAGCTCGGCCAGGATCTTGCGGTCGACCTCGACGTTCGCGGCCTTCAGACCCTGGATGAAGCGGTTGTACGTGATGCCGTTGGCGCGGGCAGCCGCGTTGATGCGCTGGATCCACAGCTGACGGAAGTCACCCTTGCGCTTCTTGCGGTCGTTGTAGTTGTAGACCAGCGAGTGGGTGACCTGCTCCTTGGCCTTGCGGTACAGACGCGAACGCTGACCGCGGTAGCCGGAAGCCTGCTCGAGGATCGCCCGGCGCTTCTTGTGGGCGTTGACTGCCCGCTTGACGCGTGCCACTTTTAACTCCTTGTAGCGGGGCCGTGGTTGGACTCACACGGCCCGGAAACGATTGGGTCCCGGTCCAGACGTACGGCGCGGATCGATCGGAAGATCAAGCGCCGGGTACGTCACTTGCCGAGAAGCTTCTTGATCTTCTTGGCGTCGCCCGGGGCCATCTCGGCGTTGCCGGTGAGGCGACGCGTCAGGCGCGACGACTTGTGCTCGAGCAGGTGGCGCTTGCCGGCGCGCTCACGGAGCACCTTGCCGGAGCCGGTGACCTTGAAGCGCTTGCTGGCACCGCTGTGCGACTTGTTCTTCGGCATAGCGCCGTTCTCTCCTCGTCGGTGGCGTTCCGGTGCCCGGTCGTGAAACCGGGCACGGTGGAACGTCGCTCTTGTATCGGTTACATCCTGGGGACTGGTGTCCCCCGGGATCACGCCTCGGCGGAAGCCTCGGCAGGCGCCTCGGTCTCCACGGCGTCCTCGGCCTCCACGGCCTCATCGGACTCCGCGGCGTTCTCGGACTCCGCGACGTTCTGCGACTTGCCGGGGTTGGCCTTCGCGTCTGCCTTGCGGGCTTCCTGCGCCTGGCGGGCCTCGGCCATCGCCTCGGTCTTCTTCTTGTGCGGACCGAGAACCATGATCATGTTTCGGCCGTCCTGCTTCGGGTTCGACTCCACGAACCCGAGGTCCTCGACGTCCGTCGCGAGCCGCTGCAGCAGTCGGTAGCCCAGCTCGGGCCGGGACTGCTCGCGACCACGGAACATGATCGTGATCTTGACCTTGTCGCCCTGCTTGAGGAACCGGACGACGTGACCCTTCTTGGTGTCATAGTCGTGCGGGTCGATCTTCGGCCGGAGCTTCATCTCCTTGATGACCGTGTGCGCCTGGTTCTTGCGCGCCTCACGGGCCTTCATGGCCGACTCGTACTTGAACTTCCCGTAGTCCATGAGCTTGCACACGGGCGGACGGGCGTTCGCCGCGACCTCGACCAGGTCCAGGTCGTACTCCTGCGCAAGCTCCAGTGCCTTGGCCAGCGGGACAATGCCCACCTGCTCGCCACTGGGACCGACAAGTCGCACCTCGGGAACGCGAATCCGGTCGTTGATGCGGGGCTCGGCGCTGATGGATCCTCCTCGGTTAGCACCACACGGCGGTCTGGCGGACAGCCGCGTATGTCTCTTTCGTAAGACCTAACCGCGCCGAAGCACAAAAAATGCCCCGGACGATCACAGGCGGGGCTCCAAAACACTGCCGGAGCACCTTCGCGGTGATCGCGGGGCGCACTTTCGGGCGACTCCATCGTCCGTACGGAACGATGGTGGCCGCCTGACCGGGGTGACCCGCCGTCCCGGGGGACGGTCAGGTGGGAGATCGGAGCCTCCACTTGTGGGCCGAGCACATAAGTGTCCGGCCGGTCGTTACACAAGGCTAGCAGCTCGGGGCAGGAACGGCTAACCGAGGGCAACCGGGGCCGGCTCCGTCGGGGCCCCCTATCGTGTGAGGCATGAGTGAGACCTCCCCCTCGGACAGCCCCGAGACCCCCGGCACGTCCGACTTCGACGCCATGACCCGCGACATCGCCGAGGTCCCGGCGGTCGAGGTGATCGTGACGGTCGCCGTCAATCTGATGAGCGCCGCCGCCGTGAAGCTCGGTCTGACCGAGGAGGGCGACAAGTTCAAGGACCTGGACGAGGCCCGCAAGCTGGTGCACGCCCTCGCCGGTCTGCTGGACGCGAGCACGACGGAGATCAGCTCGTTCCACGCGGCGCCGCTGCGCGACGGTCTGAAGTCGCTGCAGCTGGCGTTCCGTGAGGCGTCGATCGTCCCGGACGAGCCGGGTCAGGGGCCGGGCGAGAAGTACACCGGCCCGATCTACGGCTAGCTCATTCCCGTACGTACAGGGGCTCGCCCGGTGGCGTCGCCTCGGCCGGCAGCAGTGCCAGGTCGAGGCCGCGCACCAGGCGGGCCCTCAGTGTTTCGTCGGCGGCGAGGCGCTCCGCCACCGACCGCGCGGCCTGGGCCGGGGGCGCGGCGGGGTCCAGTACGAGGGCGAGGGTGCCGTCGGCCTGCCCGGGCCCGAGGTGGGCGCGCACGACGGCGGGCTCGGCGGCGACAGCAGTGCGCACGGCCGCCACGACGGCCGGATCGGCGAGCGGGTCGGTCGTCGTACGGCCCTCGGCGAGCGCGAGCAGCGCGCGCCCCGTCAGCTCGTACGTCACGGGCCCGGCCATGTCCAGCACGACCGTGTCCGCCTTCTCGTGCGCCGCGGCCTGCAGGGCCTGGTGCAGGGGTACGGCGACGGGGCGGGCCGCCGGGTCCCAGCGGGCGAGCGAGTCGGTGGACGTGAAGGCGGGCAGGGCGGTGCGCTCGCCGGCCTTCAGGGTCGGTACGGCCATGTCGCTGGTCTTCTCGCGGCGCAGCCCGTTCTCGTCCTCCTCCACCTCGCCGAGCACGGCCACGACGGGGACGAGCAGCCGGGCGCCCTTGAGCGCCTCGAGCACGGGTCCCTCGGCGGTGCGGTCCTCGGCCCAGGCGGCGAGCGCGGCGCTCAGCCGGGGGTCGGCGGAGCCGTCGTCGTCGGAGAAGAGGGAGTCGGGAATGTTCTTGTTCGCCACGGTCACCGACCCTATCGGGGGGATGCTGCTGCGCTTGTGCGGGCCTGGAAACCCCGCTGTGACGCGTTTCACCGGAATCTCAGATTTCCCTGACACACATCTAACGTCCGTCTAACGGCCCGCACAGTCGCCGGTCCGACGATCGCGGACATGGAGTCTTCCAGAGCCCACCGACGTCGCCGGCCCCCGTCGTACACCGCGCTCGCCTTCGTGGTCGTCGTCGGCGGTGCCGCCGCGGGAACCGTGTACATGCAGGCTCAGGCGCACCCGGGCGGGAGCGCCGTATCGTCAGCGGTGACGCCGTCGGCATCGGCGTCGGTATCGGCCCGGGCGGGCGGGGAGGCTTCTGTGGAACCCGTGGCACAGCCGACGGTGGATCACGACGTACTGCTGGCCGAGGCCATGGAGTCGGGGACCGTCGAGGACGGCGCCGAGGTGTCGGTGGCGGTGCTGGACCTGGAGTCCGGTACCGGCGCCAGGTACGGCAACAGCGGCTTCGACACCGCGAGCATCGTCAAGGTCGACATCCTGGCCGCGCTGCTGCTCCAGGCGCAGGACGCGGGGCGTGAGCTCACCGCGACGGAGAAGTCGTACGCCGCCGACATGATCGAGAACAGTGACAACACCGCCGCGTCGGCCCTGTGGCGGGCGATCGGGAAGGCGGAGGGGCTCGATACGGCGAACGCGCGCCTCGGGCTCACGGACACCGAGGGCGGCGACGGCATGTACTGGGGACTGACGCAGACCACCGCCGCCGATCAACTCACGCTGCTGCGGCAGGTGTTCGGGGAGGACTCGGAGCTGAGCGCGCGGTCGCGGGCGTATCTGCGGGAGTTGATGGGCGGGATCGCGGTCGACCAGCAGTGGGGGGTGTCGGCCGCGGCGGACGGCTCGGGGTGGGCGTTGAAGAACGGCTGGTTGCCGCGCACCGCCACCGGGCTGTGGGACATCAACAGCATCGGGCGGGTGACGGTGGACGGCCACGACTACCTGGTGGCGGCACTGTCCGACGGCAACTCGACGAAGGCGAAAGGGGTTTCGCTGATCGAGGCGGCGGCTGAGGCGGCGGTGTCGGTGTTCGCCGGCGAGACCTCGTCCGCTTCCCCGGCTGCGGCGACCTCCGCCACCTCCTCGTGAGGGACCCGGCGGCTAGAAGTCGTGGCGTGCGCGGCGGCCGCGCCACAGTGCGACCGCCGAGACCAGCAGGACGCCGCCGGCGCCGCCCGCGAGCCAGGCGGCCCAACTCGTCGTGTCGTCCTCCGACTTGGCGGCATCGGGGCCCGAGCCGAAGTAATCCTCGCCGTATGCGACGGGCGTCAGGCGCTTCGGCTTGATACGGGAGGCCTCCTTGATGGCGGCCGCCGGGTCGATGAAGCCGTAGCCGCGGGAGTCGTCGCGCCCGTCGGCGGGGGCGTTGCGGGCCGTGTCCTCCAGGAGCTTCTTGACCTGGGCCGGGGTCAGGCCGGGGTGGGCGGCCTTGAGCAGGGCCACCGCTCCGGAGACGAAGGCGGCCGCGGCGCTCGTGCCCCAGCCCTCGTAGTACTTGTGGTCGGGGTCGGCGATGATGACGTCGACGCCGGGGGCGCTGACCGTGGCGTACCAGCGGCGCGTGGAGAACGAGGCGCGGGTGCCGTAGCGGTCGACGGCGGCCGCGGCGATGACGCCCGGGTAGGCCGCCGGGTAGGAGATGTGGTCGCCCTTCTCGCCGCCGTTGCCGGACGAGGCGACGATGACGGCGCCCTTCTTCAGGGCGTACTGGACGGCCTCGTCCTCGCCCGCTTCGGGGTGGGCGGACTTGGAGTCGTCGCCGAGGGAGAGGTTGATGACGTCGGCGCCGTGGTCGGCGGCCCAGCGGATGCCGTCGGCGAGGGCGTTGCCGCGGGTGCTGCGGGCCTTGGCGCGGGCGGGGTCGCCGTCCTCGAGGATGACGCGGACGGGAAGGATCTTGGCCTCGGGGGCGATGCCCATGACGCCGTCGCCGTTGCCGGCGCCGTGTCCGTGGCCGGCGATGATGCCGGCCATCGCGGTGCCGTGCCGGGCCCAGGCGCGGTCGCCGGGCTCGGCCCCGAAGCCGACCATGTCCTGGCCGTCGAGGACGTTGCCGGACAGGTCGGGGTGGTCGGGCTCGACGCCGGTGTCGAGGACGGCGACGGTGACGCCCTTGCCCTTGGTGGTCTGCCAGGCCTCCTGGGTGTGCATGGCGTCCAGGGCCCACTGGCGGGCACGTATGGAGTCGGCGTGCGCGGCGGTGGGCGGCAGGAGGGCGAGACAGGCGCCGAGGAGGACGGCGAGGGGGCCGGTGCGCCGGGTCAGGACGGACTTCGCCGCACTGGTGGCGGGGGTCTCGGCGGTCTCGGCGGGGGGCGCCGCGCTGTTCGGGCCGGTGTTCATGACGACTGCTCCGTGGACGGGCTGACGTTCTTGCGCAGGGCGCGTTCGATGCGGTCGGCGAGGCCCTGCGCCTCGTGGCCGAGGCCGGCCTGGGCGACGTCCGTGGTGGCGCCGGACTGCATGGCCTCCCGGGCGGGCTCGGGCTCGTCCACGGTGCGGCCGTCGGCCCAGCCGGAGACGGCGTAGACGACGACCGGGGCGTCGGTGAGGACGGAGACGGTCCACGAGGCGCGCCGTTCGCCGCCGAATCCGGCGGCCAGGGTGCCCTTGGCGGCGTACGGGCGGGGCATGAGGTCGCTGCGGCGGTCGAGGCCCGCTTTGGTGAACTCGGTCTCGAGCGCGCGCATGGCAGCGGCGTCGGCCTTGGTGAAGAGCAGGCCGACGGTGGTGACGTAGCTCTGTGTGGCGTCGATGTAGGTGGCGCGCAGGAGGCGCTGGCAGCCGGCGGGGGCGAGGGCCTTGCGCAGAAGCGGGTCGAAGGCGTTCGCACAGCCGGTGTCCGGGGCGACGGCGATCCGCGTCCAGGTCCGGTCGGCGCCACCGGGTCCGGCGCCCTGCCCGATCACGGTGGGCGGGAACAGCTTGTCGACGGGGACGCTGTGCCACAGGCTCCCGGCCGCGGCGAAGGTGTCCTGAGCGCCGGCTTCGCCCGGGTCGCCGATCAGCCAACTCCCGGTCAGGGCCCCGCCGATGAGTCCGAGCCCGAGCACGACGCAGGCGGCCGCCCCGGCGACCCGTGGTCGGATCCGCACGCCCAGGGGCCGCGGTCGCGCTTGCGCGTCGTAGCCCTCGGGCTCTCCGAACGACACGAGGGGGCGCTGGGCCCCCGGTGCCCCGCCCGGCGCCATGGGGGCGCTCCAGGACAGGGACGGGTCCGGGGAGAAGGCGGCGGCGTGGCCGTGGCCGCCGGCGGCGTGGCCGTTCGTGGCCTGCTGTTCGGCGTGGGTGGGCCCGGCGGGATTCGAGGCCGCGTACGCCCGGCTCGCGGGACCGTGTCCGGCCGACGGCTCCGGCGTGGGACGCAGCGGGGGCAGAGGGCCGGGACCGGCGGGGCGAGCGGGTTCGGCGGGCGCGGCGTCGGGGTGGGTGGCCGGCTCCTGGGGCATGCCGACGGAGCCCTGCGCGGGGCCGGTGCCCTGCTGGGGAGGCGCGGCGGCGGGGCCCCGTGTGGCGGACGGTCGGTTGTCGGCCGCGGGCGACGGTTCCGCGGGGATCGGACGGAGGCGGAAGGTGGTCTCCGCGGCGGTCTCGGCGGGGGCGCCCGTGCGGCGTGGCGTGGCGGGACGCTCGGCGGCCGGGCGGGGCGGTATTCCTCCGGGTGCGGGCTGTCCGGCGTCCTCGCGGCGCAACGATCCGCCACTGTCCCGACGCCCTTCGTCGGCGTCGGTGTGTCCCGCCGTCGGCGGCGCGTCCGGGAAGCGTGCCGAGGCACGGGGTGGGGGCGGGGACGTGGGGGCTGCGCCGGCGGCTGCGGGGCCCTGGCCGGTCCGGTCGCCGTGCGGGGGCCTCGAAGGGGCACCTGAGCCGTCTGCGCCCGTCGACCCGGCGCGGACGCTGTCGGCGACGCCGCTGCTCCGAGGCGACGGCACGGCACGTGAGCCGTCCGAGCCCGGCGATCCGGCCCAGGCCCGCGGGTCCGGGGATCCGGAGCCGACGCCGTCGGCCCGCGACGGCGCGGCGGCCTCGCCACGTGTCGGCACAGGACCGGCCGATCCCCGCCTCACGCCGGCACCACCACGCACCGGCCCTCCCGACCCCGAGACCGGTACACCGCCGACACCGTCAGGCACCGGTCCCTCCGTTCGCGAACCCTCGCCGGGCGCCCGTGTGGTCTGTGCGCCCGGAACCGTCTGCTCACCCTGTGTGTCGCCGGGCATCGGCGGCTGGGCGGGTCTCGGCGGTGTGATCGGGCGGGGCGGGGCGGCGGGCGGCGGGGGTGCCGTGGGGCGTGGGGGGACGGGGGCGCGGCGCGCTTCCGTGCTCATGCACCCCCCGTTTCCTCGTGCCCGGGCCCATCCTCGTACGCGGGCCGTCGTCGCGTTGTCCGTCTGCCCGGCGCGGACTACCCGACCAGGCACGCATACCCGCACGGGCGGGGCGTCATCCCGGCGCGGTCGTGCGGCCGGGGCTTTCCCCACACATGCGTGCGCGTCACTCTACGGGTTGCTCCTGCGCGAACGGGAACCAGTCCGGGACCCCGTGTGCATCTGCCCGGAACATCCCCCTACCCTGCGGTAATCCTGCATGGCAGGCTTCGTTCATGACTGCGCGCGCCGCCGACCGGGCCCGTTACGACCGGGCCACCGCCCATCTCGACGCCCCTCTCGCGATCGTGGACCTGGACGCCTTCGACGCCAACGCGGACGACCTCGTCCGCCGCGCCGCCGGAAAGCCGATCCGCGTCGCCAGCAAGTCCGTACGCTGCCGTGCCCTGCTGGAGCGGGTGCTCGCGAAGGACGGATTCGCGGGGATCATGTCCTTCACGCTCGCCGAGTCCCTGTGGCTGGCACGGTCCGGGTTCGACGACGTTCTTCTCGCCTATCCGTCCGCCGACCGCGCCGCCTTCGCCGAGCTGGCCGGCGATCCCAAGCTCGCCTCCGCCGTCACCGTGATGATCGACGATCCGGCTCAGCTGCGGCTCATCGACGACTCCCGGGACGGGGGACGTGAGGTCGTCCGGGTCTGTCTGGAGTTGGACACCTCGCTGAAGATGCTCGGCGGGCGTGTGCGCGTCGGCGCCCGGCGTTCGCCGCTGCACTCCCCCGGGCAGGTCGCCGACATGGCTCGGGTCGTCGCCCGGCGGCCCGGGTTCGAGCTGGTCGGGATCATGGCGTACGAGGGGCACATCGCCGGGGTCGGGGACGCCGTGGCGGGGCGGCCGTTGCGGTCGCGTGCCGTGCGGCTGATGCAGGCCACCGCGCGCCGGGAACTCGCCGAGCGGCGGGCCGAGGTGGTGCGGGCGGTGCGGGCCGTGGCGCCGGGGCTTCAGTTCGTCAACGGCGGCGGGACCGGCAGTGTGCAGCACACCGCCGCCGAGGACTCCGTCACCGAGATCGGGGCCGGGTCGGGGCTGTATGTGCCGCGGCTGTTCGACAACTACACGTCCTTCAGGGGGCGTCCGGCCGCGCTGTTCGCCCAGCCGGTCGTGCGCCGGCCGGGGGTCGGGGTGGTGACCGTGCTCGGCGGTGGGTATCCGGCCTCGGGTGCGGCCGGGCCCGACCGGCTGCCGGTGCCGTATCTGCCGGAGGGGCTGCGGTACGACCCGCAGGAGGGGCCCGGCGAGGTGCAGACGCCGCTGCTCGGCTCCCCCGCCGACGATCTGCTGATCGGCGACAAGGTGTGGTTCCGGCACGCCAAGGCGGGTGAGCTGTGCGAGCGGTTCGAGGAGCTCCATCTCATCGAGGGGGACTCGGTGACGGCCACTGTGCCGACGTATCGGGGTGAGGGGCACACCTTCCTCTAGATGATGGCCGAGGCGGCCG
Source organism: Streptomyces sp. R28 (assembly GCF_041052385.1). Classification (GTDB taxonomy): domain Bacteria; phylum Actinomycetota; class Actinomycetes; order Streptomycetales; family Streptomycetaceae; genus Streptomyces. Next base: position 2,138,866 of record NZ_CP163439.1, read on the forward strand.
GAGCGATCGAGTGGATCGTGGGTCTGTCGCCTGGGACGCGGGGCTCGGCTGTGGCGTAGCGGAAGCCCGAGCGTGGGCTCGCCCGGTCCGGAGTCCCCGCCGTACCGGCTGCGAAAAGCGCTGTCGGGCAAATGGATCAAGCTGATAGAACTACCGCCGTGCACAAGACTCTGGAGTTTCCCGATCTGCTGCGGCTGATCGACGAACGGGCAACCGCCTTCCGCGCCGCGATCGCCGCCGCGCCCAGCCTCGACCTGCCCGTGCCGACCTGCCCCGGGTGGACGCTGTCCGACCTGGTGCAGCACATCGGCGAGGGCCGCCGCCGCTGGGCCGCCACCGTCGCCGCCGGGCCGGACGCCACGTCCAGGACCCCGGCCCAGGGTGACGCGGTCGCGCCGCAGGAGCGCGAGGCCGTGCAGGCCTGGCTGGCCGCCTCGACCGAGCTGTTGCTGGCGGCCCTGCGGGAGGCCGGTCCGGACCAGGGCTGCTTCACCGGCTGGGGCAAGACGCAGACGCCGCACACCGCCGGTGGCGTCGCCCGGCACCAGGTCCAGGAGCTCGCGGTGCACACCTACGACGCCCAGCTCAGCGTGGGCGAACCGGCCGCACTGCCTGTCGAGTTGGCGCTCGACGGCGTCGAGGAGACCCTGTTCATCACCTGCTTCACGACGAGCCCCTGGCCGCACAAGCCCACCGCCTTCGACTTCCACGCCACCGAAGGCCGCTCCTGGCGCCTCACGGCCGACGGCGACGGGGCAAGGACCACCCGGCTGCCCGCCACCGGCGAGGACCCGGACGCGGCAGGCGTCTCCGTTCGCGGCACGGCCAGTGATCTGGTCCTCTACCTGTACGACCGCATTCCGGCGGACTCCATGCAACTCGACGGGGACCCGGAGCTGCTCGACCTGCTCCGCGCCTGGGTACCGGAGGACTAGGCGGGACGACACGCCACCGCGTACAAACCGGCCGCTTGAATCGCGAACGGTCTCGTACCGAACGGTGGCGGTCTCACTGGATGATCGATTCCAGGGGTCGGCTGCGCGCCTGAGCCGGGGCAGCCCGGCTACGACAAGAGGCTGCGGAAGGCGGCCGGGCTCATCCGGCACGTCATGCGCGAGTTGGCCACGGACACCGCGCTGTGGACCGACGACGTGTGGGTGGTGGACTCCACACCGGTCGGGTGCGGTCGCTCCCGGGAGACCGTCAGGCGCTCCGACCCGGCTGGGTGGGCGCAGTACGGCTACTGCGCCGGCCACACGCGCTGCTTCTGGGGACTTCGGCTGCACCTGCTGTGCACGCCGGGCGGGCTGCACCCCCAGCGGCGTGATGGTCCGCGTGCTTCAGCGAATCCTCGCGCTGACCGCCGCCATCTGGCACAACGAGCACACCGTTCAGCCCGTCATGCGGTCGCTGACTGCCTACGACCACTGACGGCTTGGAATCGATCATCTGGCTCAGGTCCTGTGGCTCAGTCCGTCGTGCGCCGGATGCCCTGCGTGAAGCGGTCCATGTCGGCCAGTGGCGGCCCGTCCTCGCCCGCGTCGAGGACGTAGCGGACGAGGACCGGCGCCTCGGTGCCGGCGGGGGACGCGAAGGCGAGGGACTGGACGTATCCGCCCGGTCCCTCGGCGGTCCTGACCCGCCAGCGCACGAAGTAGCCGGCGCGGCCTGCCACCTTGACCGTGCCGGACTTGACGACCTGGTGGGACTCGATGCCGCCGAAGGGGCGCCGGCCGACGCGGTCGCGGTCATAGGCCTCGTCGGCCGCCTCCTCGATGTCCGCCTTGGCGAGGGCCTCGGGGGACGTCTCGCCGTTCTGGGGCGCCGTGCGCGAGATGACCTTGCCGTGCCGGCAGAGGCCGAAGTCGTCGCCGGGGCATTCGTAGGTACCGTCCGTGGACATGAGGACGTCGGGCTCGGTGAAGGTCTGCGGCCTGACCCAGCCGTCGAGCAACGGCAGTGTGATGCCGTTGAGTTGGTCCTCCACGACGGCCGGGTCGTCGGCGGAGGGCTCGGAGGTGGACCCCGAGGGGGTGGGGGTGCGGGTGGGGGTGTCGGTGGCCGGCTCACGGGGTGCGGGATCCGAGGTCGCGAGCGTCGGCGCGGTGTTCACCTCCGTGCCCCCGTCGTCCTTGCCGAGCACGATCGCGCCCGTGACGATCGCGGTGACCAGGACGGCTCCGGCGGCGATGAGGGCGATGACCTTGGACCGCTGCGCGGCGACGTCACCGGCGGACGGCGAACCGGGCACCGGCGGCGGCAACGGCACCGGCGGTCCCGGAACCTCGGGAGCGCGCCGGTGCTCGGTCCAGGCCGTTCCGTCCCACCAGCGCTCCAGGTGCGGGGCCTTGGGGTCGCGGTACCAGCCGGGCGAGGGTGTCATGCTCATCCCGGCCACTGTAGGGCGGCCTACAGCGGCGTGACGTACGCCCCCGAGATTCCGCCGTCGACCAGGAAGTCGGTGGCGTTCACGAAGGAGGAGTCGTCGCTGGCCAGGAAGGCGACGGCGGCGGCGATCTCCTCGGCCTCGGCGAAACGGCCGACCGGGATGTGGACGAGGCGGCGCGCGGCGCGCTCCGGGTCCTTGGCGAACAGCTCCTGGAGAAGAGGGGTGTTGACCGGTCCCGGGCACAGGGCGTTGACCCGGATGCCGTCGCGGGCGAACTGCACGCCCAGTTCGCGGGACATGGCCAGCACGCCGCCCTTGGAGGCCGTGTACGAGATCTGGGAGGTGGCCGCGCCCATCCGGGCCACGAAGGACGCCGTGTTGATGATGGAGCCCTTGCCCTGCTGCCGCATGTAGGGGATGGCGGCCTTGCAGCACAGGTAGACGGAGGTCAGGTTGACCTCCTGGACACGCTTCCAGGCCTCCAGGCCGGTCTCCAGGATGGAGTCGTCGTCGGGCGGCGAGATGCCGGCGTTGTTGAAGGCGATGTCGACGCTGCCGTAGGTGTCGTACGCCGTCCTGAACAGCGCCTCCACCTGCTCGGGGTCGGTGACGTCGACCTTCACGAAGATCCCGCCGACCTCCTCGGCGGCGGCCTTGCCGCGCTGCTCGTCGACGTCGCCGCAGACGACGTGGGCGCCCTCGGAGGCGAGCCGGCGGGCGGTCGCGAGGCCGATGCCGCTGCCGGCTCCGGTGATGACGGCCGTACGGCCCACCAGACGGCGGCAGATGATTCCCTCGGTGTTGTCGGTCATGAGCGGCTCAGGCCTCCGTGCTGATGAAGACGTTCTTGGTTTCGGTGAAGGCGGTCAGGGCGTCCGGGCCCAGCTCACGGCCGATGCCGGACTGCTTGAAGCCGCCGAAGGGGGTCCAGTAGCGGACGCTGGAGTGGGAGTTGACGGACAGGTTGCCGGCCCGGACCGCCTGGGAGACGCGCAGGGCGCGGCCGACGTCACGGGTCCAGATGGAGCCGGAGAGGCCGTAGTCGGTGGCGTTGGCGAGGGCCACGGCGTCCGCCTCGTCGTCGAAGGGGAGGACTACGGCGACGGGGCCGAAGACCTCCTCGGCGGCAACGCGCGCGCGTGGGTCGACGTCGGTGAGGACGGTGGGCGGGAACCAGAAGCCGGGGCCTTCGGGGGCCTTGCCGCGGATGCCGGGCGCGTCGGAGTCGACGTACGAACGCACCCGCTCCAGCTGGGCCTTGGAGATCAGCGGGCCCATCTGGGTGCTCTCGTCGGCCGGGTCGCCGACCGTCACCGCCTCGATCGCCGGGCTCAGCAGCTCCAGGAAGCGGTCGTAGGCGGAGCGCTGGACGAGGATGCGGGTACGGGCGCAGCAGTCCTGGCCGGAGTTGTCGAGGAAGGACATGGGGGTGGCGGCCGCGGCGGCTTCGAGGTCGGCGTCGGCGAAGACGATGTTGGGGCTCTTGCCGCCGAGTTCGAGGGTGACGCGCTTGAGGAGCGCAGAGCCCTTCGCCAGCACCTGTTTGCCCACGGTCGTCGACCCGGTGAAGACGATCTTCGCGACGCCCGGGTGCTCGACGAGAGCGTTGCCCGCGACGGGGCCGTGGCCGGGCAGCACCTGGAACAGGCCCTCGGGAAGCCCCGCCTCCAGGGCGAGCTCCGCCAGCCGCAGCGCGGTCAGCGGGGTCGTCTCGGCGGGCTTGAGGAGGACGGCGTTGCCTGCCGCGAGCGCCGGGGCCGTGCCCCAGGCCGCGATCGGCATCGGGAAGTTCCAGGGTGCGATGACGCCGACGACGCCGAGCGGTTCGAGGATCGTGACGTTCAGGCCACCGGGCACCGGGATCTGGTGTCCGGTCAGCCGCTCCACTCCCCCGGCCGCGTAGTCGAGCAGGTCGCGGACGTTGCCCGCCTCCCAGCGGGCGTTGCCGATGGTGTGCCCGGCCTCGCGGACCTCCAACTGGGCGAGTTCTTCCAGGTGTCCGTCCACGGCGACGGCGAACCGGCGCAGCAGCCGGGCGCGTTCGCCGGGTGCGAGGGAGGCCCACCGGGACTGCGCCTTCGTGGCGCGTACGACGGCCGCGTCCACGTCGGCCGCGGTGGCGGCCGGGACGGTGGCGACGACCTCCTCGGTGGCGGGGTTCAGTACTTCCAGTACGTGCTCGGAAGACACGAGGGGCCTCACAGGCGTTCGAAGGAGCGGCGCAGCTCCCAGTCGGTGACCGCGGCGTCGAAGGCGTCCAGCTCGACGCGCGCCATGTTGCGGTAGTGGGCGACGACCTCGTCGCCGAAGGCTGCCTTGGCGATCGGGCTGTTCTCCCAGAGCTCGGCGGCCTCACGCAGCGTGGTGGGCACGTGCGCGAAATCGGCGGCGTAGGCGTTGCCCGGGCAGGGCTCGGGCAGCTCCAGCTTCTGCTCGATGCCGTAGAGACCGGCCGCGACCAGTCCCGCCACGGCGAGGTACGGGTTGACGTCGCCGCCGGGGAGTCGGTTCTCGAAGCGCATCGAGCGGCCGTGGCCGACGACGCGCAGCGCACAGGTCCGGTTGTCGTAGCCCCAGGCGACGGCGGTCGGGGCGAAGGAGCCCGGCTGGAACCGCTTGTAGGAGTTGATATTGGGGGCGTAGAGGAGCGAGAAGTCCCGCAGGGCGGCCAATTGCCCGGCGAGGAAGTGCCGCATGACCTCGGACATGCCACCGGGGTCGTCCGAGGAGCCCGCCATGGCGTTGTTCCCGGCCGGGTCGGCGAGCGAGAGGTGGATGGGGCAGGAGTTGCCCTCGCGCTCGTTGTACTTGGCCATGAAGGTGATCGAGACGCCCTCCTGGGCGGCGATCTCCTTGGCGCCGGTCTTGTAGACGGCGTGCTGGTCGCAGGTGACGAGGGCGTCGTCGTACTTGAACGCGATCTCGTGCTGGCCGGGGTTGCATTCGCCCTTGGCGGACTCGACGGTGAGGCCGGCGGCCGTCATCTCGTTGCGGATGCGGCGCAGCAGGGGCTCGATCCGCCCGGTGCCCAGCACCGAGTAGTCGATGTTGTACTGGTTGGCCGGGGTCAGCCCGCGGTAGTTCGCGTCCCAGGCCTGCTCGTAGGTGTCCTTGAAGACGATGAACTCCAGCTCGGTGCCGACCTTGGCCGTGTACCCGTGCTCGGCGAGCCGCTCCAGCTGGCGGCGCAGGATCTGGCGGGGCGCGGCCACCACCGGGGACCCGTCGATCCAGGCCAGGTCGGCGACGAGCATGGCCGTACCCGCGTTCCAGGGCACGCGGCGCAGCGTGGTCAGGTCGGGGTGCATGGCGAAGTCGCCGTAGCCGCGGTCCCAGGAGGACATCGCGTAGCCGTCGACGGTGTTCATCTCGGTGTCGACGGCGAGAAGGTAGTTGCAGCCCTCGGTGCCGTGGTGCAGGACCTCGTCGAGGAAGAAGCGGGCGGCGAACCGCTTGCCCTGGAGCCGCCCTTGCATATCGGGGAAGGCCAGGACGACAGTGTCGATCTCACCGCTGGCGACGAGGGCGTGCAGCTCCTCGACGCTCAGCGGGGGTGTGCGGTCTGCCACGGGAGAGCCTCCATTCGGCTACTTCGGTCAGCCGGAAGCCATAAGGTATTGCCGGGGACCATTGATTGGGAAGGGGGTCCGGCCATATGTCGCAGTCCGACCACATGCCGCAGGCGGGCGCGGAGCACGGGGCGCCCGACGCCGACGACCGACTGACGTCGGTACTGCGGCCGGTGCGGGCCGGCAACGGCTTCGAGGAGGCCCTGGAGCAGATCCTCCAGGTCGTCCGGCTCGGCCTGGTGCCGGGCGGCGAACGGCTGCCGGCGGAGCGTGAGCTGGCCGACCGGCTCGGGATCAGCCGGGTGACGCTGCGCGAGGTGCTGAAAGTGCTCCAGGACCAGGGCCTGGTGGAGTCGCGGCGCGGGCGCTACGGCGGCACGTTCGTGCTGCCGCGCCCCGAGACCCCGGGCGAGGAGGAGCTGCGCCGCCGCCTGAAGGACGTGGACGTCGAGGACACGCTGCGCTTCCGTGAGGTGCTGGAGGTGGGTGCGGCCGGGCTGTGCGCGGCGCACGGGCTGGACGAGGGGCAGGCCGACCGGCTGCGCGAGGCCCTGGTGCGCACGCACGACGCCCCGCTCGCCGAGTACCGCCGCCTGGACACCCTGCTGCACCTGACACTCGCCGAGCTGTCCGGCTCCCCCACGCTCACCGCCCAGTACGTGGCCGTCCGCGCGAGAGTCAACGACCTGCTCGACTGCATCCCGCTCCTCGTGCGCAACCTGGAGCACTCCCAGCGCCAGCACACCGCCCTGGTGGAGGCCGTGATCGAGGGCAACGCCGAGTGCGCGCGGGAGATCATGCGCGAGCACTGCGGGGGCACGGCGGCGCTGTTGCGCGGCTTCCTCGGCTGAGCCGCGGCACGTTGCGGCGAGCCAAGGATTTACGGGCGATTAACGCAGGGGTATTGCCTTCCCGCGGCCGACACCGCAAAGGTATGGATCCATTCCATTGAGCCGGAGCTCGGTCGACCTCACCGTGCCCGGACACGCCCGGTGCCCACCGCCCGTGGAAAGTTGGCCCATGTCCCTGGAATCCACAAGCACACCCCCCGCCGAGACGGACGACTATCTGGAGCGCAGAACGCTGCGCCGCGGCAGCGCCGGCTGGGTGCTGCTGACCGGCCTCGGCGTCGCCTACGTCGTCTCCGGCGACTACTCGGGTTGGAACTTCGGCCTGGCCGAAGGCGGCTTCGGGGGCCTGGCGATCGCCATGGTGCTCATGGGCGCGATGTACGCGTGCATGGTCTTCGCGCTCGCCGAGCTGTCCTCGATCCTGCCGACGGCGGGCGGCGGCTACGGCTTCGCCCGCCGGGCACTGGGCCCGTGGGGCGGCTTCCTGACGGGTACGGCGATCCTGATCGAGTACGTCCTCGCGCCCGCCGCCATCGTCATCTTCATCGGCGACTACGTCGAGTCGCTGGGCCTGTTCGGCCTGGAGTCCGGCTGGCCGGTGTACCTGGTCTGTTTCGCGATCTTCCTGGGCATCCACCTGTGGGGCGTGGGTGAGGCGCTGCGCTTCAGCTTCGTCGTGACCGGCATCGCGGTGGTCGCCCTGCTCGTGTTCGCGCTGACGGCGCTGCCGGACTTCTCGGTGGGATCGCTGGACGACATCCCGGTCGACACGTCGGCGGCGGGGTCGAGCTCGTGGCTGCCCTTCGGCCTGCTCGGCATCTGGGCGGCGTTCCCCTTCGGGATGTGGTTCTTCCTGGGCGTCGAGGGCGTGCCGCTGGCCGCCGAGGAGACCAAGGAGCCGGCCCGCACGCTGCCGAAGGCGATCCGCTGGTCGATGGCCGTCCTGGTGGTACTGGCCGTGGTGACCTTCTTCGCTGCCGCCGGTGCGCGTGGCTCGGCGGCGATCCAGGAGGCGGGCAACCCGCTGGTCGAGGCGCTTCAGCCGGACGGCAAGGCCACGACGCTGAGCCGGATCGTGAACTACGCGGGTCTGGCGGGCCTGGTGGCGTGTTCTTCTCCTTGATCTACGCGGGCTCGCGCCAGCTGTTCGCCCTGTCCCGCGCGGGCTACCTGCCCCGCTTCCTCTCCCTCACCAGCCGCCGCAAGGCGCCGTACCTGGGTCTGCTGGTGCCCGGCACGATCGGCTTCCTGCTGGCGGCCGTGTCGGGCGACGGCGCCCGGATGCTGAACATCGCGGTCTTCGGCGCGACCATCTCCTACGCGCTGATGTCCCTGTCGCACATCGTGCTGCGCCGCCGCGAGCCGGAACTCCCGCGGCCGTACCGCACGCCGGGCGGGGTGCTGACGTCGTCCGTCGCCCTGGTGCTGGCGTGCGCGGCGCTGGTGGCGACGTTCCTGGTGGACGTCACGGCGGCGTTGATCGCGCTGGCGGTGTACGTCGTCGCGATCGGGTACTTCGGCCTGTACAGCCGTAAGCGGCTGGTGGCGAAGGCACCGGAGGAGGAGTTCGCGGCGCTGGCGGCGGCCGAGGCAGAGTTGGCACGGGACTGAACCGTCGACTGTGAGGGAGTTGTGGTGGCCAGGCCGTTGATCGGTGTCAGCACCTATCTGGAGTCCGGTGCGCGCTGGGGCGTGTGGGAGCTGGAGGCAGCGCTGCTGCCGGCCGGTTATCCGCGGCTGGTGCAGCGGGCGGGTGGCCTGGCCGCGATGCTTCCGCCGGACGACCCGGCGCACGCGGCCGCGGCCGTGGCCCGGCTGGACGGGCTGGTCATCGCGGGCGGCCCCGATGTGGAGCCCGTACGGTACGGCGCCGAGCCGCACCCCCGCACCGGGCCGCCGGCGCGGGCGCGGGACACCTGGGAGCTGGCCCTGATCGACGCGGCGCTGGCCGCGGGCGTCCCTCTGCTGGGCATCTGCCGCGGCATGCAGCTGCTGAACGTCGCCCTCGGCGGCACGCTCGTCCAGCACATCGACGGGCACGCGGAGGTCGTGGGCGTCTTCGGCAGCCACACCGTGAAGCCGGTGCCGGGGAGTCTGTACGCCGGTGTCGTGCCGGAGGAGACGTCGGTGCCGACCTATCACCACCAGGCCGTGGAGCGCCTGGGCGAGGGGCTGGTCGCGTCGGCGTATGCGGGGGACGGGACGGTGGAGGCGGTGGAACTGGCGTCCGGGGGCTGGGTGTTGGGGGTGCAGTGGCATCCGGAGATGGGGGAGGATCTGCGGGTGATGCGGGGGTTGGTGCGGGCCGCCGGTGGCTGACCGGGGGATTTCGCCCCCGCCGCCCCTACCTGTCCCATCCCCCAGGGGCTCCGCCCCTTCAACCCCGCCAGGGGGCTCCGCCCCCCCCGGACCCCCGCTCCTCAAACGCCGGAGGGGCTGAATAAGCCCGTCCGGCGCTTGAGGATGAGACCACACCGTCCCCAGCCCCCACCCACCCGCTGAGGGCTTCGCCTCTGAAGCGCCGGCCCGCAATCCCAGCCCGTCCGGCGTTTGAGGACGAGTCCCGTTCAGGGCCGAAGCGGGGGTCTGGGGGCGGCAGCCCCCAGGGACGGGACGGGACTACCCGCGTGTCAGCGACAGCAGGTCCCGGGCCGGGCCCACCGGGCGGTGGCCCGTCGGCCAGACCGCCCTCAGGTCCCGCGCCAACGACACCCCCGCCACCGGCACACTCACCAGGCGCCGCATCGCCAGCTCCTCCCCCACGGCGAGTTCGCTCAGCACCGCCGGCCCCGCCCCGCTCACCGCCGCCGCCTTCACCGCCGTGGTCGAGGACAGCTCGATCAGGGGGCGGGCCAGCCCGCCCAGGGCCGCGTCGAGGACCTGTCGCGTTCCCGAGCCCTTCTCGCGCAGGATCAGCGGCGTCGCCGCCAGTTCCGACGCCTCCAGCGAGCGTCGGCGCCGGGCCCAGGCGTGGCCCGGCGCTGTCACCACGATGAGGTTGTCGTGGGCGATGACCACGGAGTCCAGCCCCGTCGGAGCGGTCAGCCCCTCCACAAACCCCAGGTCCGCCTCGTCCGCCAGCAGCCGCTCCGCCACCGCCGCCGAGTTCCCGGCGAGCAGCGACACCGCCGTGTCCGGGCGCTGGGCGCGCAGCGCGAGGAGCCAGCCCGGCAGCAGGTACTCCGCGATCGTCATGCTCGCCGCCACCCGCAGCCGCGAGTCGCGCCGGTCCCGCAACGCCTGCGCACCCGCGTCGAAGGCCTCCGCGGCCTCCATGATGCGCCGCGCCCAGTCCGTCACCAGCGCCCCGGCGTCCGTGAGCCGGGAGCCCCTCGGCGACCGGTCGACCAGGGCCACGCCCAACTGCCGTTCCATCGAGCGGATCCGGCTGCTCGCCGCCGGCTGGGTGATCCCCAACTCGCGCGCGGCCCCGCCCAGACTGCCGAGCCGCGCCACCGCCAGCAGCAGCTCCAGCGCCCCGAGATCCGGGACGCGATGTGCCAGGGTTCCCGCGCGAAACTGCCCCTCCGCCGCTTCAGTCATAAGCCCAGTTTATGTCGGCATAGAGGCAGACTCCCTGGTGGTGGGCAACGACCGCAGCGACGCTGAGTTCATGGTCACCGCCGTCCGTCATCTCGGACCCAACTGGTACGCGTCCGTCATGGGCACCGCAGCCGTCGCCACCGCCGGAGCCGGACTGCCGCTGCACCTCCCCGGCCTGCGTACCGCATGCACCGTCGTCTGGGCCCTCTCCCTCACCCTGCTCGTCGCCCTGCTCGGCGCCCGTGCCCTGCACTGGACCCACCACCGTGACCAGGCCCGCGCCCACCTCCTCGACCCGGCCACGGCGCCCTTCTACGGCTGCCTGTCCATGGCCCTGACGGCCGTCGGCGGCGGCGCCCTGGCCGTCGGACAGGACTGGATCGGGACCGGCGCGGCGGTCGCGCTCGACGCCGTGCTGTTCACCGCCGGCACGGTCCTCGGGCTGGCGGCCGCGGTCGCCGTGCCGTACCTCATGGCCGTACGCCACCGCACAGAGCCGTCACAGGCCACGCCCGTGTGGCTGCTGCCGCTCGTCGCACCCATGGTGTCCGCGGCGCTCGGGCCGCTCCTGGTGCCGCATCTGCCGCCCGGGCAGGCCCAGGAGACCCTGCTGCTCGCCTGCTTCGCGCTGTTCGGGCTGAGTCTGCTCGCCACTTTGCTGATGCTGCCGCTGGTCTTCGCCCGGCTGGTCGCGGGCGGGCCCCTGCCTCTCGCCCTCACCCCGACCCTGTTCCTGGTGCTGGGTCCGCTCGGGCAGTCGACCACCGCCGTCGGCATGTTCGCCGACGTCGCACCCGGCGTGGTCCCGGCGCCGTACAGCCAGGCCTTCGGCGTTCTCGCGGTGCTCTACGGTGTGCCGGTCATGGGCTTCGCGCTCCTGTGGTTCGGGCTCGCCACCGCCCACGTGCTGCGGGCCCGGCGGCACGGCATGGGGTTCGCGATGACGTGGTGGGCGTTCACCTTCCCCGTCGGCACCTGCGTCACCGGCGCCGCGGCGCTCGCCCGGCACACCGGGCTCGTGATCTACAGCCGGCTCTCCATCGGGCTGTGTGTCGTGCTGGTCGGCGCCTGGGCCGTCGCCGCCGTGTGCACCGGCCGCGGTCTGCTCAGCGGTGCGCTGCTCGCAGGGCCTCGGACAGCACCCGCGGTGCCTCGGCCAGTGACGGGCCGTACCACGTCAGGTGCCGTCCGCTGACGAGCGCGCAGGGCAGGCCGGCGAACGCCTCCGGGCCGTCGTCGGCCGTGAAGCGGTACGGCTCGTCGGGGAGGACGACGACGTCCGGGGCCGCTGCTCTCAGGTCGTCCAGGGGGATGCGGGGGTAGCGGTCCTCGTGCGTGGCGTGGAGGTGGTCCACGCCGAGGCGGGTCAGTACGTCGCCCGCGAAGGTGTCGCGGCCCAGCACCATCCAGGGGCGTCGCCAGATCGGGACCACGGCCGTCGTACGGCGTTCGGGGAGCGGCAGCGACGACCAGGTCCGCTCCGCCTCGTCCAGCCAGCGCGGGCGGGCCGTCGCTCCGCAGGCGTCCAGCACCCGAGCCAGTTCCCGGAAGGCCTGCGGGACGTCCCGCACCTCGGTCACCAGGACCTCGATGCCGGCCGCGCGGAGGGCGGCGAGGTCGGGCTCGCGGTTCTCCTCCTCGTTGGCGATCACCAGGTCGGGGGCGAGGGCGAGGATCCGGTCGACCTTGGGGTTCTTGGTGCCGCCGACCCGGGTGACGTCCAGGGCGGCCGGATGGCTGCACCAGTCCGTGGCGCCGACGAGGGCACCGGGGGCCGAGACGGCGTCGGCCTCCGTCAGGGACGGCACCAGGGAGACGACGCGCATCAGCGCCCCGGCCGGTCCCGGCCCGCCTCGATGTGCTCCGCCACCGCGACGACGACCACACGCGTGTCCGGCACGGTCGCCCGCCAGCGGTGGCGCACCCCGCCGGTGAGGTACAGGGTGTCACCGCGGCCGAGGCGGTACGCGCGCCCCTCCGCCTCGATCTCCACGGCGCCGTCGGCGACGTACATCAACTGGTCGTTGCGGTACTGGAATTCACGGCCCGCGTCATGGTCGCCGGTGAACTCCGAGGCGTGCATCTGATGGTGACCGCGCACCAGGGAACGCACCCGGGGTTCCGGCACCAGCTCCGTGCCGTCGGCCCGCACCACGTCCACACTGCACGCCGGGTCGGCCGCGGCGAGGAGTTCGACGGCGGTCGTACGCAGCGCGTCGGCGACCTTTTCCAGGGAGCTTCTGCTGGGGCGTGCCCGGTCGTTCTCGACCTGGCTCAGGAAGGGCACCGACAAGCCGCTGCGCTCGGCGACGACGGCAAGGGTGAGCTCCAGCGCGCGGCGCCGCCGTCGCACGGCCGCGCCCACTCGAAGGGACTGTTCTTTGTGGTCGCCCATCGCTTCGGCTCCCTCCTTCGCTCGTCGGTCCGATGTCCTCGCGCCCGCTTCCCGGGGCACACCTTCTGTTGAGTTCTCTGCACCCTACGCATGTTCGGCAAACCGTTTCATGCGGCCGTCACATCGACGGCACAGCAGGGGGAGTACGACCCATCGGTTCGCGCCAGCGGGACCGGCTGCCGGACGCGTCGACCGCCCGCGCGGCACCGCTGACTCCCGATCAGCACGAGTACCCCGTGTTCATTTCAATGCTGCGGCCGCCTCCTGTGTTCCCTCGTGGTTGCGGGTGGAGTGCCTGGCCGAGGCATGAGGGCTCGGGGGGTGGGGTAGCGCTGCGTGGTTGGCCGGATCCTTGTCGTAGGCGCGGACGGGTCCTGGTCCGGTCGATGCCGGCGGTGACGCAAACAGCACCGGGTGCGGGATTCACGTACGCATGAATCCCGCACCCGGTGCGTTTTTCCGTGTCAGGGCCTGCGAGCTATCCCGTCACAGGCGCCAGCTCGTCCTCGATCCCCGGATTGGCGTCCATCCACCGGCGGGCGGACTCCTTCTCGTTTCCGGCGCCGCCCTTCTGGATCTCCACCTCCAGTGAGGCGAGTTGCCCCTCGGTCAGCCTGAAGTTCTTCAGCCAGCCGTTCAGTTCGGGGAATTCCTGGCCGAAGTCCTTCTTGGCCACGGTGTGGATCTGCTCGCCCTTGCCCCAGGCACCCTCGGGATCCTTGAGCTTCTTCAGGTCGTACTTGCCGTACGCCCAGTGCGGCGACCACAGCGTCACCACCACGGGCTCACGCTTCTTGATCGACCGGTCCAGCTCCGCGAGCATCGACGACGTACTCGACGACACGACCTTGTACTCGCCATCCAGGCCGTACGCCTTCAGCACCGACTTGTTCAGCATCCCCATCATCCCGGCACTCGCCTCGATGCCGATGATCTTCCCACCGAACTCCTTGCCCCGGCCCTTCAGATCGGCGAGCGAGTCGACACCCTTCACATACGACGGCACCGTCAACTCCAGCGAGGTGGGCCCGTACCACGCACCGAGGTCGTCCAACTTCCCCTTGAAGCGGTCGACATACTCCTTGTGCGTGGTCGGCAGCCAGCCGTCCAGCTGTACGTCCATCTGCCCCTGCGCGAGCGAGGTGTAGAGCGGGCCGGGGTCGAGCTGCTTGACGTTCGGCTTGTAGCCGCGGTCCTCCAGGATGTTCTGCCAGAGGTAGGTGGCGGCGATGGCCTCGTCCCACGGGAAGTAGCCCATGTCGACGGTCTTGCCCGCGTCCCGGCCCTGCGCCTTCGCGCCGCCGGCGACCGGGGCGAGCTTGTCGACCAGGCCGGGGTTCTTCTTCAGCCAGGCGCGCACGCCGTCCTGCTCCTGGCCCTCGCCCGCCGCGCGGATGTCGTTCTCCAGGCTCGTCAGCTGCGTCTCGGTGAGCTTGAAGTCCTTCAGCCACTTCGCGACGGCCGGGTCCTTCTTGTCGAAGCCCTTGTGCGCGACGGTGTGGATCTGCTCGCCCTTGCCCCAGGCACCCTCGGGGTCCTTGAGCTTCTTCAGGTCGTACTTGCCGTACGCCCAGTGCGGCGACCACAGCGTCACCACCACGGGCTCACGCTTCTTGATCGACCGGTCCAGCTCCGCGAGCATCGACGACGTACTCGACGAGACCACCTTGTACTCGCCGTCCAGGCCGTACGCCTTCAGCACCGACTTGTTCAGCGTCCCCATCATCCCGGCACTCGCCTCGATGCCGATGATCTTCCCACCGAACTCCTTGCCCCGGCCCTTCAGATCGGCGAGCGAGTCGACACCCTTCACATACGACGGAACCGTCAACTCCAGCGAGGTGGGCCCGTACCAGGCGCCGAGATCGTCGAGCTGGGAGCTGTACTTGTCCCAGTACGCCTTGTGCGTGGTCGGCAGCCAGGCGTCGGTCTGGAAGTCGATGTCGCCGCGGGCCAGGCCGGAGTAGAGCGGACCGGGGTCGAGCTGCTTGACGTCGGTCGCGTAGCCGCGCTGCTCCAGGAGCTCCTTCCACAGGTACGTGGTGGCGGTGCCCTCGTCCCAGGGGATGTAGCCGAGGTTGATCTTCTTGCCCTGGCCCACGTTCGTGCTGTTCCCGGCGGCGGTCTGCGCGCTGCCGTCGGAGCCGGTCAGGTTCATGCCGCCGGCGACGAGGGCGAGGACCGCGACGCCGATGACCGCCACCGCGCCGCCCGGCTTGTACTGCGCGAGCCTGAAGCGGCCCGCGGCAGCGACCGCCGCCTTGGCCGCGGCGCGGCGGCCGAGCGGGGACACCCGTTGGCCCAGCGCGCCGGTCATCCGGTCCAGGTACATCGCGAGGACGACCACGGCCACACCGCTCTCGGCGGCCAGGCCGACCTTGAGCTGGGTGATGGCGGAGTAGACCTGCTCACCGAGGCCGCCGGCCCCGGCCATGCCTCCGATGACCACCATCGAAAGGGCCAGCATGATCACCTGGTTGACCCCGGCCATGATCGTCGGTAGCGCGAGCGGCAGCTGGACGCGTGCCAGTGTGGTGCGCGGGCTGGTGCCGAACGCCTCGGCCGCCTCGATCAGTTCGCCGTCCACCTGTCGGATGCCGAGCTCGGTCATCCGCACGCCCGGGGGCATGGCGAAGATGATCGTCGCGAGGAGGCCGGGGGTGGTGCCGACGCCGAAGAACATGACGCCGGGGATGAGGTAGATGAAGGCCGGCATCGTCTGCATGACGTCGAGCACCGGCCGCAGCTGGGCGCTGACCCGGTCGCTGCGGGCGGCCCAGATGCCCAGCGGCACCGCGAACACGATGGTGATGACCGCGGCGACGAGGACGAGCGAGAGCGTGTCCATCGCGTCGTCCCACAGACCGAGCGAGTCGATCAGGGCGAGGCCGACGAAGGCCAGAGTACCGGGCAGCAGACCGCGCAGCCAGCACGCGACCACGGCGAGGATGCCGGCCATCAGCAGCGGCTCGCCGCCGCCGAGGACGGCGTCGACAGCGTCGTACATGCCGCCGAGCACGGTGTTGATGATGTCGAACACCCAGGTCAGGTGGGACTGGAGCCAGCCCACCAGGTCCTCGATCCAGTCACCGAAGTGGATCCTAGGCATTGGCGATCACCTTCCCGTCGCGGGTGCCGCGCGGGTTGTCGCAGGGCTCCGGCTCGCCCTGCTGGTCGCCGAGGAGGCCGACAAGGCGTTGTCTGGGGACGCGGCCGACGAGTCTCCCCTTCTTGTCGATGACTGCCACGGGGTGCGTCAGTCGGGCGCTGATCGCGCAGAGCTCGGTGAAGGGGGTGTCCGGCGTCGCGGTCTCGCAGCCGCAGCCGACCTCGTCGCCGCGGACGTCCTCGTCCATGACGGCCGCCGCGGTCAGGACGCGGGAGCGGTCGACGTCCTGGATGAAGGAGGCGACGTAGTCGTTGGCGGGGCGGATCAGGATGTCCTCGGCGCTGCCGGTCTGGACGATGCGGCCGTCGCGCATGACCGCGATGCGGTCGCCCAGGCGCATGGCCTCGTTGAGGTCGTGGGTGATGAAGACGATCGTCTTCTTCAGGGTCTGCTGGAGCTGGAGCAGCTGGTCCTGCATGTCACGGCGGATCAGCGGGTCGAGCGCGCTGAAGGACTCGTCCATGAGGAGCAGGTCGGCGTCGGTGGCGAGGGCGCGGGCGAGGCCCACGCGCTGCTGCATGCCGCCGGACAGCTCGTCGGGCCAGGACTTCTCCCAGCCGGCCAGACCGCACAGTTCCAGGGCCTCGGCGGCGCGCCTCTCGCGCTCGGCGCGGGGCACGCCCTGGACACCGAGGCCGTAGGCGGCGTTCTCCAGGACGCTGCGGTGCGGGAACAGCGCGAAGTGCTGGAACACCATGCTGATCTTCTGCGCGCGGACCTCACGCAGCTCGCGGTCGCCGAGCGCGGTCAGGTCCTGGCCGTCGAAGCGGACGTGACCCGCGGTCGGCTCCAGCAGCCCGTTGAGCATGCGCAGCAAAGTGGACTTGCCGGACCCGGACAGACCCATGACGACGAAGATCTGGCCCGGTTCCACGGTGAAGGAGGCGTCGATCACGGCGGCGGTGGTGCCGTCGGCGCGCAGCTCCTCCCGGTCGGCTCCCTGGCGGAGCCGCTCGACAGCCTCGTCCGGTCGTCTGCCGAACACCTTGTAGAGGTGTTCGGCCTCAAGCCTGGATGACACGGGTACCTCTTGTCTCGACGGCAAATGAGAAGAGAGCGACGGGCGCAACAGTTGAATGTGCAAGCGCATCGCTCCGGGCGGGGCGCCTGCCCTCGTTCCCCGATCGCAAACGCACAAGTGGTCCAGCCCACAGTGCAGGCGCACACCGCAACGCGTTGCGCATCGAAGAGCGGCTGTCCGCGCACCAGCGGGCCGGTGTCAGTGCCGTACGGCATGATGCGTGGCGTGACCGGACGACTGATGCTCCTCGACACCGCCTCGCTCTACTTCCGCGCCTACTTCGGCGTCCCGGACTCCGTGAAGGCCCCGGACGGCACGCCGGTGAACGCCGTGCGCGGGCTCCTCGACTTCATCGACCGCCTGGTCAAGGACCACCGCCCGGACGCGCTGGTGGCCTGCATGGACGCCGACTGGCGGCCCCAGTGGCGGGTCGACCTGATCCCCTCCTACAAGGCCCACCGCGTCGCCGAGGAGCACGAGGTGGGGCCCGACGAGGAGGAGGTGCCCGACACCCTGTCGCCGCAGGTGCCGGTCATCGAGGCCGTCCTCGACGCGCTCGGCATCGCGCGCGTGGGGGTCGAGGGGTACGAGGCGGACGACGTGATCGGCACGTTCACCGCGCGGGCGAAGGGCCCCGTCGACATCGTCACCGGCGACCGCGACCTGTACCAGCTGGTGGACGACGCGCGCGGGGTGCGGGTGCTGTACCCGCTCAAGGGCGTGGGCACCCTCCAGCTCACCGACGAGGCATGGCTGCGCGAGAAGTACGGCGTCGACGGCCGGGGGTACGCGGATCTGGCGCTGCTGCGCGGCGACCCGAGCGACGGTCTGCCCGGCGTGCCCGGCATCGGTGAGAAGACGGCCGCGAAGCTGCTGGCCGAGTTCGGCGACCTGGCCGGGATCATGGCGGCGGTCGACGACCCGAAGGCGAAGCTGACGCCCTCGCAGCGCAAGCGGCTGGACGAGTCGCGGCCGTACGTCTCCGTCGCGCCGACCGTGGTGCGGGTCGCGGGCGACGTCCCGCTGCCGGACGTCGACACGGCGCTGCCACGTACGCCCCGGGATCCGGCGGGGCTGGACGAGCTGGCGATGCGGTGGGGGCTCGGCGGGTCGCTGCAGCGGCTGCTCGTGACCCTGGGGGCGTGAGCGCGTCCGCGGGCATGTGGGCGTCCGGGGGCGTGCCGACGCCGGGGGCGCGAAGGGGTCCCGAGGCAGTGCATGGGGTTACTGGCGCGGGGAATTAGTTCCTTGTGTGCGCGATATGCACCCGTTCGTGAACGAGTCGTAGCGAGTCACAGCGCCATTCAGCGCATGGAGGTGCTAACTTAGGTAAACCTAAGCTTGGAACGAGGGAGGTCAGTGATGGCACTACGCCCTGCCCGCAAGCCGCGCAGGCCCCACTCCGCGCAGGTCGTCCGTACCGAACGGCTGACCCCGCACATGCAGCGCGTGGTGCTGGGCGGCGAGGGGCTCGCCGACTTCGCGGCGGACACCTGCACGGATCACTACGTGAAGATGCTGTTCTCCCCCGAGGGCGTGAGCTACCCCGAACCCTTCGACCTGGAGCGCATCCGCGAGGAGCTGCCGCGCGAGCAGTGGCCGGTGACGCGGACGTACACCGTGCGGGCCTGGGATCCCGAGCAACGTGAACTGACCCTGGACTTCGTGCTCCACGGCGACGAGGGCCTGGCCGGCCCGTGGGCGATGCGCGCCCAGCCCGGCGAGACCGTGCGCTTCATGGGTCCCGGCGGCGCCTACGCCCCCGCCCCGGACGCCGACTGGCATCTGCTCGTCGGTGACGAGAGCGCGCTGCCCGCGATCGCCCGCTCCCTGGAGTCACTGCCCGACGGCGCCACGGCGTACGCCTTCGTGGAGATCGCCGGCCCCGAAGAGGAGCAGAAGATCGACTCCGATGTGGAGGTCTTCTGGCTGCACCGCGGCTCCCGCCCCGTCGGTGAGGCGCTGGTCGAGGCCGTGCGCGCGCTGGAGTTCCCCGAGGGCCGGGTGCATGCGTTCGTGCACGGCGAGGCGCACTTCGTGAAGGAGCTGCGCCAGCTGCTGCGGGTCGAGCGCGGCGTGGCCCGCGAGGACCTGTCGATCTCCGGCTACTGGCGGCTCGGCCACAACGAGGACGGCTGGCAGGCCTCCAAGCGGGACTGGAACGCACGGATCGAGGCGGAGCAGGAGGGGGCGGCGCCGGCGGCGTAGCCCTGCGTGGACCCAAAGGGGCGGCACCTTCACGGGAGCCGCCCCTTCGCCGTGCCGCCGCCGGCGCCGGCAACCCATCGCCCGGCTGAGCGGGCCGACGTCGGCCGACTGCCGCACCCGGGCGGGCATCCGCGACGGCGCCATGAAGGCGGAGGACGGACCGCTCGAGCATGCCTTGATCTTCGCGCCGGCATCCACGCGAGGCCGCGCCGCCGATCCGTGAGGACTTAGGATCGCCTCGGACATGAGCACGTCATGCATTCGAAACAGCCCCTCCCTAATTTCTGTCGCCCGACAGGAATTCTCGCGCCGCTGTGCGAAAGCAGGTTGCCGCCATGACGAGCACCGCCCCCGCCGCACCTCGCCCCGACCCACCGCACGACCCTGACGAGCACTCCCTCGCCGCCTTCGGATACCGCCAGGAACTGCACCGCAGCCTCGGCCGGTACGCCTCGTTCGCGGCGGGCTTCTCCTTCATCTCCGTCCTGACCACGGTCTTCCAGTTCTTCGCGTTCGGGTACGCGTTCGGCGGCCCGGTCTTCTTCTGGGCCTGGCCCGCGGTACTCGTCGGGCAGCTGCTGGTGGCGGCGTGCTTCGCGGAGCTGGCCGCGCGCTATCCCATCTCGGGCGCGATCTACCAGTGGTCGTCGCGGCTCTCGAACGTCACCTTCGGCTGGTTCGCCGGCTGGATCATGGTGATCGGGCAGATCGTGGTGGTCGCGGCGGCGGCGCTGGCGCTGCAGATGGTGCTGCCGGCGCTCTGGTCCGGCTTCCAGCTGATCGGCACCGACCCCACGCCGACCTCGGCGGACGGCGCGGCCAACGCGGCACTGCTCGGCGTGATCCTGCTGGCCCTCACCACAGTCGTGAACCTCATGGACAACCGAGTGCTGTCGCTGGTCAACCGCGTCGGTGTGACCGCCGAGATCATCGGCGCGGTACTGATCATCACGCTGCTGCTGACCCACTCCGAGCGCTCCCCCGGCATCACCTTCCACACCGAAGGCGCCGCCCAGTCCGGCCTGTTGGGCGCGCTGCTGGTGGGGTCGTTCACGGCGGCGTACGTGATGATCGGCTTCGACAGCGCGGGCGAGATGAGCGAGGAGACACACCATCCGCGCCGCACCGCGCCCCGCACGATCCTCACTGCACTGGGCGCCGCGGGCCTGCTCGGCGGGCTGCTCGTGCTGGGCGGGCTGCTCGCCGCGCCCAGCCTCACGGACGGCCGGCTGGCGGTCGACGGTCTGAGCTACGTCCTGACGAGCAGCCTGGGCGACGGTGTGGGCCGGGCGCTGCTGGCCGACGTGGTGGTGGCGATCACGGTGGCGACCCTCGCCATCCAGACGGCGGCCTGTCGGATGCTGTTCTCGATGGCCCGCGACGGCCAACTCCCGTTCTCCCGGCGCCTCGCGAAGGTCAACCCCCGCACCGGCATGCCCAACGCCCCCGCCGTGGTGGTCGGCGTCCTCGCGGCGGCCCTGCTGCTGCTCAACTTCGCCTCGCCGGAGGCGTTCCTGGCCATCGGCACGACCTGCATCGTGATGCTGTACCTGGCGTACGCGATGGTCACCGGGCCCCTGCTTGTGGCCCGCCTGCGCGGCCGCTTCACGACCGACGGCACCGACGAGACGGGCGCCCGCCTCTTCTCCCTCGGCCGCTGGGGCGCCCCGGTCAATGCCCTTGCCCTGCTCTACGGCCTCGTCATGACCGTCAACCTCGCCTGGCCACGGGCCGCGGTGTACGACCCGGCGGGTGGGCACTGGTACTTCCAGTGGTTCACGGTGTTGTTCCTGGGCGCCACGGTCGTCGCGGGCACGGCATTCCGCGCGTACCGCGGCCTCAAGGCCGCCTCGACAGCCGTACCGGAGACGACCGTTCAGGACGGGGCCGGCTGACCTGTCCGATCAGTCGTCCTGCACGCGTGCGTGCAGGATGCCTCGTGGCGGGCGGCGTGCAGGAGGTCCAGGCAATGGAATCCGATGTCGTCCAGGGCCCAGCGGGCCAGAGCAGTCGTCACGCGGGCGGCGACGCCTTTGCCGCGGGCCTCGACGGTGGTGCAGTAGGCGACTTCGGCCGTGCCCTCATCGAGCCGTGTCTCGCGCAGCGCCACACGGCCCAGCAGACGGCCGGTGTTCACGTCCACGAAGGCCCACTGCGCGGGCCGCTCCTCCTCCCAGTCCTTGCGCCAGCCCTCGCTCCAGCCGCCGACCGCCTCCACGGAGTCGGCGGAGGAGGTGTCAACCGCGAGGTGGCAATTTCTCCCGGGCGAGCCGGTCCGAGCGCGCCACCAGATCCCGTCGAAGACATGCCGACGATCTCGCGGTGGCCTGCCCATCCTCGGGATCGGCGGCAACAGCGGCTCCAGCCGCTCCCATTGGGCGTCAGACATATCTCCACGAGCCGTCCCGAGAGCGTTCCGTGCCCTTGATCAACATCTCAAGCTTGTCCAGCCGGGCCAGGTCCTCGTTGTAGTACTGGAGCCGGACGCCGGGGGCGGCGTCGAGGTAGCGGGCGGAGATGCGGTGCCAGGCATCCATGTTGGCGTTCCAGTCCCTCATGCTCAGCAGACAGCGGTGCAGCCCTTGCCGCACGGCCTCATCAAGGTGCATGCCGTGTGCGATGCGGTTGGTGAGCGTCTGCTCGGCTTGGCGGAAGTCCTCGATGCGGGCGGCCATGCGCTGGAGGGTCTCCTCAACGGCTGTTTCAAGACTGCAGCCGCGGGCACGGCTGATCACGGTGACGATGTTGGAGGTATCGGCAGCGCTCCTTTCCTTGGCCAGGGAATGCAGGTCATTGCACCAGGCGCAGTAGTCGACCGTCGCGGTCACGCAGGTCTGGTACTCGGGGGTGTGGTAGAGCTGCGGCGGCAGTTCGGTCTGGGCTGCCAGTTCGACCAGGTCCATCCACATGATCATGGCCACGGAGCGGCGCCGGAGCTCGATGTAGTTGTCGATGGTTTCACTGGCACCAGCGCTGCGGTTGTCGAACTCACGGTCGTTGGCTGCCACTACTCCGTCCCAGTGCTGGGTGAAGCGGCGCCACCATACGCCGGAGAAATGGGGGCGGATGCGGCGCAGGATGTCACCGAGGGCTCGCGGTGCCGGATGGTCCGCGTTAGAGCCGGCGGGGTCGTGGACGACCTCGCGGATCTGAGTGACCTGCCTGCGCCACTCGTATTCCTTGCCTTCGATGATCAACCGGTCGTGCTGATCGTCCCAAAGGAAGAACCAGCATGTCAGGTCGGCCAGGATCTGGGCGCCTTCACGGGTGGCGCCATAGGAGTACCGGGTACCCAGGTCGGCGTAGGCAAGCCGGTCGAAGTACTCGGCGGCCATCCCGGGCGACATCATGCCCATCCGCTGGACCCACTCCTTGGACTGCGCACATATGCTGCGGGCGCGCGGGTCAATCCTGCCGGTAAAGGGAACGGGAACGCTCGGTATCTGCATGCTTGCCCCCAGAGTGGTGGTAGCCGGTCGTCCCTGCCCTCGGCACGCGCCCACCAGCAGCACGCGATGCAACAGGGCGCAAAGGACGTATTTCCAAACACGCGCGAGTCGGGCCGGTCCGGATCTCGACCAGGTCGCCGTGAACGGGCAGCGAGGCGAGGAACTCGACCGCGCGTCGCATCAGCGGGAGTGCATGCCCGACAAGGGGTAACGCTCTGGGTGCTGTCCCAGTGGTGAAGTCGGTGGCCATGAGCGGTTCCTCTCCCCTGATATCCCGATGCACAGGGCCTCGGTGAACCTCGCCACGGCGTCGCGTTCCCGTCGGTTCAGGTCCAGCGGGGCGCACAGCCGGGGCACGTGCTCCAGCAGCAGGACGTGGTTGTGCGCGTCACGGTGCGGCTCGCCCCGTTCCATCCCGTGTACGTCATTCATCCGGGCGATCGCGTCGGATGCTGCGTACCTCATCCGCCTCATCCACGCACTGTCCTGTGTCCGGGCGGGCACTTCGAAGCCGCCGACGCGCTCGCCCATGTCGAGGAACGGCTCCACCCCCACGCTGATGCAGCGCAGAGCGCGGTAACTGTCGATGTCGAGGATGATGCCGTTGCGGTGGTTGTGGTCCTCCAGCGGGAAGGTGGCGAAGAAGTCTGCCCAGTTCCGGGCCGATCGCGCCTGCCAGTCCTGCGACATACGCGCGCACAGGTCCCGCCACAGACCACGCCAGACTCGGATAAACAGCGTAAGGCGGCCTAAATGCCCACCCTGGGCGGGCATCGAGGGGGCAGACGTTCCATGAGCGGGCGACGTGACGGCCGTCACGCCCTCGATGATCCTGACCACCAGGCCCGGTGCCTGCACTCCCGGCCCTGACAGCTGGTCGTCCATCACGAACGCCAGCCCGATGCGATCCACCGTGCGGATGAACGCGTCCAGCGCCCCGGGCCCGCCCACCAGGTCCTCGTCCCTCATCCACGCGCACGCACGGGCACGGCAGCGCTTTCCATCTGGGCTGCTACAAGCCGGTAATGGAATCGAGAATTGAATTTCCTGTGACACTTCTTTCCCCTGTTGCATGCGTCGCACGTCCTGACGTCGCCTGGGCCGGCTCGAACCGTCGCGCGGCCGGCAAGCCGGCGGTTCGCATGGCATGGCAGATGTCGCTGCCGGGCGGGGACAGCAGTTGAGGAATCGGCCCCTGAAGACTTCGCCGTCCGCCGGGCCGTCGACGAGGCGGGTACGGTCCGGGGCGTGCCCGAGGGGGCCGGTGACCTCCTCGTGGCCCTGATGGCCGGCGAGCGGAATGTTGCAGCGGGCGAGGCAGTTGCGATGCGTTTCGTTCACCGGAGGACACATTGCGTCTATGTCGGACAGTCCCCACCAATCGGTCCGCTCATGGGCCACCGGAGCGGCACCATGGGCGGAGTGAGCGGTCGACAACACGCCTGGGCCGGGTGCGGTCATGCGCCCTCCGTATGGTGGGGTCCGCCGGGCGCCACAGACGCGCGACGGAGGCCTGGGACAGGGACATGGCGGGATGGCGGGGGAGACGAGGGCCACGACGGCGTCGCGACTTCGGGCAATCAAGTCCTCAACGTGGGAACGCACCAATGACGTTCAGGATTGCACGGATGTGGGCGCCGTCAGCCTAGATCAGGTCCACGTGGTCGATCAGACGGCCCAAGACGTCCGCGCAGTGCGGTGGCCGCCTACCGCTGGCGAGCGTGAACAGGACCAGGGTCTACCTGCGCGAAGATCGTCCAGGCGGGACCTGCGGTGGCGTCCGGCTCCCCGAACCCGCCAAGCAACTCGTCGCGCAGGTCGAACGCCCCGCCCAGGGGCGGCGCACAGGCGGTGAAGGTGCCGAAGAGGGGTCAGCCGGCGCCGGGCAGGGCGCCGCCGATGTGCAGGAGGGCGATCAATCGTGTACGGCGCAGCGTCGAAGGGTGCGATCGCCGGGACCCGGTCGGCGTCGGGGGCGCCCCTGGGCAAGTCGACGATCCGTTGCAGGCCAAACCCACCAACCCCGCCTGCCAGTTCGATAAGCCGCTCCGCCGACAGTGCCCCCACCACGGTTGGAACCCACATCTCCGACAACGCCTGTCCCACAGTTGGTCTCAGGTCCACAGACATCACCCCACGCGCTCGGCCGAAAGGAAGAGCACGCCGCTCCAAGGCCGCGTGTTGCGGCTTGTTGCGACCTGGACAAGTTTAGGAGTGTGCCAGCCACAAGCCCATGGCGTAAGGCGCACGCATGTACGCACCGATGCGTACGCGACCTACGCAGTGCGCCCCGAAGAGGACCCGCACTGCGTACTGCCGCGGGATTCGCACCTCATCTCACGCGCGCGTACGCCCCACCAAAACGCGACAGAGTCCTCGCCGCCGTGCCCCTCGTAGACTTGATCGTGATGAGACGCCGTACTCCGCCCCCACCCTCTCCCCTGCCGCAGCGCAAAGGGGTGGATCCGGTGCGGATCCGGTTGCCGGCCGGGACCGCCTGGGCGACCGTGCGGGATCATCTGGTGGCGCGGCTGGCGGCCGGGACCGGCGTGATCGACGAGATGCTGGACGCGGGGCGGATCGTGGACGCCACCGGGCGTCCAGTGTCCAGGGACACAGCGTATGTGCCGGGGATGTTCGTGTGGTTCCATCGGGAGCTGCCCGACGAGGAACGGGTGCCGTTCCTGGTCGACGTCGTCTACCGGGACGAGCACGTGGTGGTGGCCGACAAACCACACTTCCTGGCCACCACGCCACGCGGAAGCCATGTGGCCGAGACGGCCCTGGCACGACTGCGGCGGGAGCTGGGTGTCCCGACGCTCAGCGCGGCGCACCGGCTGGACCGGCTGACGGCCGGGCTGGTGCTGTTCACTGTGCGACCGGAGGAGCGCGGGGCGTATCAGACCTTGTTCCACGACAAGCGGGTGGCGAAGGAGTACGAGGCGGTCGCCCCGTACGCCCCCGCGCTGGAGCTGCCGCGCACCGTGCGCAGCCGGATCGTCAAGGAGCGCGGCGTGGTGGCGGCCCGTGAGGTCGAGGGAGAGCCCAACGCCGTCAGCCGGGTTGAACTGCTGGAACACCGGGAGGGGCGTGCCCGGTATCGATTGACACCGAGTACCGGACAGACACACCAACTGCGGGTGCACATGAGCGCCTTGGGGGTGCCGATCCTCGGCGATCCCCTCTATCCGGTGGTGACCGGCCCCGTGGCGGCAGGTGACTTCCGGCGCCCGCTCCAACTGCTGGCGCGGATCCTGGAGTTCACCGACCCGATCACGGGGCGCGAGCACCGGTTCGTCAGCCCGCGTGTGCTGCGGGCCTGGTCGTCCTACGACGAGTGGGCTGGGTAGCCCCGCTGCTCGGTCGGCTCACTCGCCACGCCACCAGCGCAGGAAGCGCCGGAACACCCCTGGCCGCCGGACCGTCGGTTCGGGCAACGGCGTCGGAGCGGAGGGCTCCGACGCGACGGGCTCCTGGGCCGCCGTCCGCGGCTGCGGCGTGGTGGGTTGCCAGTTGACGGGACGTTGTGCCGCCACCGGGTGCGCGGGGCCCGCCATGACGTCCTGTTGGGGCTTGGGCGCGAACTTCACCGGCAGTTCGGCCAGGTGCCGGTTCGAGATGGACGCCCGCCAGCTCAGCTCGTCCTCAGGGCAGGCGAGTTCGACGTCGGGAAGTCGGGTCAGCAGCGCGTCGACGCCGACCTCGGCGATGGCGCGGCCGATGTCCTGGCCCGGGCACTCATGGGGACCGCCGCTGAAGGCGAGGTGGGAGCGGTTGCCCTGCATATGGGCCTTGGGGTCGGGTCGGACACGTGGGTCGACGTTGCCCGGCGCAAGACCCACGAGGAGGCCGTCACCTTTGCGGATGCGCTGGCCGCCCAGCTCGGTCTCCTGCTTGGCGAAGTAGCCCAAGAGGGTGCTGAACGGCGGCTCGTCCCACAGGGACTGCTCGACCGCTTCGGGCACCGTCATCTGGCCGCCGCTGAGCTGGGCACGGAACCGCGGGTCGGTGAGCACCACGCGCAGGACGTTGGCAAGGAGGTTGGCGGTGGCCTCGTACGCGATAATCAGGACGACCCGCAGATGCTGGCCGACCTCTTCGTCGCTCAGCCGCGCCGGGTGGTTGATCAGGTGGCTGGTGAAGTCGTCCTTGGGTTCCGCCCGGCGGCTGATGGTGAGCCGCATGAGGACATCCATGATGTACGCGTTGCTGGCGATGGCGGTCGCGGTGCCCTTGGGCAAGTCGCGGGCGGCCTGCACGAGCTGGTCGTTGTACTCGTCGGGCATACCGAGGATCTCGCACAGCACGATCATTGGCAGGCGTTCGGCGAACTGGCTGACCAGGTCGGCTCGGTCCTCCTCACAGAACTGGTTGACGAGCTCCTGGGTCGCTCGGTTGATGTACCGGCGGATGCCCCGGTGGTCGATGGTCGACATGGCCCCGGTCACGGCGCCGCGCAGCCGCAGGTGCTCGTCTCCCTCGGCGTGGCAGCAGATGGGCTGCCACGCGAGGTGCGGCATGAGCGGGTGATCGGGCTTGACGGTGCCGTCCTGCATCGAGTTCCACAACCGGGTGTCGCGGGAGAACTGCGAGGGAGTGCGCACCGTGTGCATGTTCTCGGCGTGGCCGAGCACCACCCAAATGGGCACGTCATCGGGCAACAGCGCGGGAGCCACAGGACCGTGCTCGGCCCGCAGCTTCTCGTACACGGCTCCCAGGTCCTCCGCGTCGGGGCCGTACAGCCGGCGCAGCCCGCCAGGACCGATGCCGTGCGCGGGGCAACCGGGGGGCGGGGAGACCATGGGCTCGTCCGTACCGGTCGGGAAGGGAGATTCAGGCGTCACTATGGTCGCTCCGAAGCTGAAGTGATTCCGGTGTACAGGAGGTGAGGGGCCCCGGTCCTGGCGGTTCGGCGAAGCCAGGACCGGGGGGAGGAGGTTGCGCGCAGGGCATACGTGCCTTACGCCGGAGCCCTGGCCGTAGCCAGCGAATGCAAGAAGTGCATCAGGGTCATCAGGACATCGCGGCTGGAGGCCCGGCGGCGGACGTCACACTCCACAATGGGGATCTCCTCGGCCAGGTCGAGGGCCGTACGGAGTTCGGAGACGGGGTAACGAGGTGCGTCCGGGAAGGTGTTGACGGCCACCACGAAGGGCACGCCACACTCCTCCAGTCGCCCTATGACGTCGAAGCTGACCTCGAGGCGGCGGGTGTCGACCAGCACGACCGCGCCCAGCGCGCCCTCGAACAGCCCGTTCCACAGGAACCAGAAGCGTTCCTGACCGGGTGTGCCGAAGAGGTACAGCACGAGTTGCTCGGTGATGCTGATACGGCCGAAGTCCATCGCGACGGTGGTGGCCGTCTTGGTCTCCGAGCCGAAGTTGTCGTCGACGCCGATACCGGCCTGCGTCATGGTCTCTTCGGTGGTCAGTGGCTTGATCTCGCTGACCGAGCCGACCATGGTCGTCTTGCCGACGCCGAAGCCACCCACGATCACGATCTTGACCGCGGCCTCGGCCGTGTGCGGCAACTGGTCCTCGGTCCGTGGACCGGGGATGATGTCAGAGCCTTTGAAGTCCATGCATCACCGCTTCGAGAAGTGAACGGTCGGCGACGGACTGGCGCACGATCGGTGCGCGCGCCGTCACCAGACCGGCCGTCAGCATGTCGGTGAGCAGGACCGTCGTCATGCTGAACGGCAGGTTGAGATAGGCCGAGAGCTCGGCCACGGACAGCGGGGTGGTGGAGAGCCGGAGCAGCGCCGATTGTTCCGGCGTGGCGGAAGGCGGCGGGTCGGCGCGCGCCACGATTAAGGTGACGAGGTCGAGGTCACCGTCGCGCTCGCCGCCATCCGGACCGGCCACCACGAAGAGCCGTTCCGGTTGCTTCTGGTTCCCGGTCTTGGCGGGCGGTGGGGGCGGTGCTTGTCCCTGGGGGTTTCGCCGCTGGCGTTGCGGAGGAGTCATACGGTCTGCCCGTTGCGCCGGGGCGGACTGGTGAGATGGGCGCCGATGCGGGCGACAAGGTCCGTCATGCGGTTGCTCATCCGGCCGGGTTCGGCGAACGTGTCGGAGAGCACCGCGAGATAGGCGTTGGCGCCGGCGGCCATCAGGTAGAAGTACCCGCCGTTGATCTCGATCAGGACCATCTTCATCTTGCCGTCGCTCTTCGGGATCTCCGAGGCGACGGCGCTCGCCAGGCTCTGCAGGCCGGCGCAGGCCGCGGCGACGCGGTCGGCGGTGTCCGGGTCGCCGCCGTAACGGGCGATGCGCAGTCCGTCGGCGGAGAGCACCACGATCATCTGGATGCCCGGTACGCCGTCGTGGAGCTCCTTGAGCATCCAGTCGAAGTTGGCGCGCTGCTGGATCACTTGAGGTCCCCCTCCTCGTCGGCCTCGGGGCGGGCCGGCTGGGTTCGCGGTTTGAGTGTGAGCGGGTCCGGCTGGTCCTTGAGGCCGTTCCAGAACGCCTCGACCCACGCTCCGGGAGCGGGCTCGTCCACCACCGGCTCGGGCTCGGGCTTGCGCGTCGACCAGATGGTCGGCCGGCCCTCCCGTTCGGCCTGCTCGATGGCCGCCTGCTCGGCGAGCCGCTTGCTGAGCGGGGTCTTGACCCGGCTGCGGCGCTGGGGCAGCCCGCCCGCGGTCCACTCGGTGACGACGGGGACGTCGTCCGACATGGAGACCGCGGCGGGGAGCTTCGGGCTGGTGGGGCGCCGCTTCTTGGGGGCGCGTTGGGGCCCTTCGATCACATCGGGGTCGTCGGCCTTGGGCGCCGACCCGGCGCCGATGCCGTGGGCGAGTCCGGGGGCGGGGTCGGTGGTCATCATCTCGCGCGGCACCACGAGGACGGCGCGGACGCCGCCGTACGCGGAGGAGCGCAGCGAGACCTGCATGTTGAAGGCCGTGCAGAGGCGGCCGACGACAGCCAGGCCCAGGCGCGGAGACTCGCCGAGGTCCTGGAGGTCGGTGCCCTGCTTGGCGCGCTCGAGCATGCCCTCGACCCTGGCGCGGGCCTCTTCGCTGAGGCTGACCCCGGCGTCCTCGATCTCGATCGCGACGCCGGTCTGCACCTCGGTGGCGGTGACGTGCACCTTGGTCTGCGGCGGCGAGTAGCGGGTGGCGTTGTCGAGGAGTTCGGCCGCGGCGTGGATGATCGGCTCGACGGAGATGCCGGCGATGTTGACCTTGACGATGGAGTCCAGGCTGATGCGGCGGTACTCCAGGATCCGGGACATGGCGCCGCGCAGCACGCTGTACAGCGGTACGGGTTCGGGCCACTGACGGCCGGGGCGGCCGCCGCCGAGCACGGAGATGGAGTCGGCGAGGCGGCCGATCAGCATGGTGCCGTGGTCGATGCGCAGCAGGTCGTCGAAGACCTCGGGGTTGCGTCCGTGGTCCTCCTCCATCTCCCTGAGTTCCACGGCCTGTTGATGGACGATCGACTGGACGCGGCGGGCGATGTTGACGAAGGAACGCTGGGCGGAGTCGCGGACGGCTTCCTCGTGATCGACGATGTCGACCATCGTCCTCACGAACTCGACCTGTACCGGCGAGAGTTGGGCATAGGACGGGTCGATCTCGGCGAGGTCGCGCATCACCTCATAGGGTGAAGCGCCACAGCGCAGCCGGTGGATCGCGGCGGGCGTGATCTCCGTGGCGAGGCGGATCATCTCCGCTTCGTGGGCGGCCACACGCCGTTCCAGATACGCGGCGTGACGGGCGTGCTCGGCCCGTGCGTCCCGCAGGGCGCGGCCGCGGCGCGCCGCTTCGGCCGCGGATACCAGCACCAGCAGCAAGGCCACGGCACCGCATACGCCGACGGCCGTGCGGGCCGGTTCCGCCACCACGGCGACGGCGGCTCCGGTCGCCGCGGCCATCACTATGGCAGGCAGCAAAAGCACGCGCGCGTACGGGAGTTCACGCCGGCTGGGCGGGGATTGAACGCTCACCATGTGGGCCCTCTGAAATGAATCGGGTGGGTGTAGGGGGAGCCTGCAAGGGGGAATGTCATGGGTATGTCGGAATCTTCTGCATGATTGGGAACAAGCGCACGATTACACCTCAACTCGGTGCGCTGCGGGCGAGCTTAGTCCGACCGGATCATCGCTGTGTCATATTCAGCAAGCACCTGAAATGGGGCTCGCGACAGGAGTACGCTCGGCCTCATTTATACGCTCGGATTACATTCGCACACGGTGCGTCACGGTGTACGGATGTGCGAAAGTCACTCACCGTGACGGGTGAAAGGTCGCCTCAGACGCCGGCGATCCGCAGGGCCGCGTCGGCCGTGGCCTCGGCGAACACCGACACCGGACGCTCCGGGTCCGAGCGGTGGACGAGGATGACGCCCTCGATCAGGCCGAAGAGCAGGTCCGTACGCAGCTCCAGCTCGCTCTTGGCGAGTGCGCCGCCCGCAGCCGTGGCGGCGAGCAACTGACGGTAGGCGTCCTTGAGTTCGGCGCGCACGGCATGGAAGCCGGCG
Organism: Streptomyces sp. R28; assembly: GCF_041052385.1. Taxonomy (GTDB): domain Bacteria; phylum Actinomycetota; class Actinomycetes; order Streptomycetales; family Streptomycetaceae; genus Streptomyces. Next base: position 2,169,943 of record NZ_CP163439.1, read on the forward strand.
AAGCGTTCGGCGCGCACCTCGGGCAGCAGGTACAGCCCGCCGAGGTTGTGCGGGCCGCCGCACAGCAGCTCGACATCGGCCCGGCACAGCCCCCACAGCCGGTCCTCGGCCGGGGTCGAGTCGTCGGCGAGCAGCTCACGGGCGTACACGAGCGAGGGCGTGACCGTGGACTCCAGTAGCTCGGCGAGGAGTTCCTCCTTGCCGGAGACGTAGTGGTACATGGACGCCTGCCGCATGCCCGCGCGCTCGGCGACGGCACGGGTGGTGGTGGCGGCGTAGCCCCGGGTGGTGAACAACTCGGCGGCGGCCACGAGGAGTTCGGCACGCGGCTCCAGTCCGCTGTCCGGCCGCTGAGCGGCCCGCGGCCTGCCGACCCGCCGACTGCCCGGCTCGCCTGACGTACCCATGGGTTCGATCCTCGCACACGGGGGCGCAGGACGATCTCCGCGAGAGCCCCGTCTTGCACTCGCGGTAACCACCCGGCAACACTCCGGTAATCCTCCCGACCCACCCCGCCCCTAATTTCTGTCGGGCGACAGAAATACACCAGGAGGCCGACCCCGAAGCGGAGGTCCCGCGAATGGCGACAGAGACCACGTACGGAGCCCGTGACCATGCCCGCGCCCAGGAAGGGAGCCGGGCCGAGGCCATGCCCGTCGTGCCGGCCGAGGACTGGCCGGCACCGCCCGGTGAGGCGGGGCGGCTGGTGTGGGCGGAGACGGTGGCGGGCGGCAACTACACGCACAGGGTGCTCGCCCGCGGCACGGAGCTGCGGCTGACCGATCTGCGCGGCGATGCCTGCGCGCATCTGCTGCTGTTCGTGGCCGACCGGCCCTGGGAGCGGCTGAACGTCGCCGACACGGTGAAGGTCCAGTGGAACGCCTACCTCGGCGAGCGCCGACTCCTGCTCTCCGACCAGGGCCGCGTACTCGCCTCCGTCGTCACCGACACCTCCGGGCGGCACGACGCGCTGTGCGGCACCTCCACCCTCGTGCGCAACACCGAGCGCTACGGCGACGGCAGCCCGCAGTCCCCCTCCCCCGCCGGCCGCGAACTGTTCAAGCTGGCCGCCGCGAAGAACGGCCTCGAGCCAAGGGATCTGCCACCGTCCCTGTCCTTCTTCCAGGGCGTGGAGGTACGCGAGGACGGCACCCTCGACTTCACCGGCTCGGCCGGGCCGGGCGGCAGCGTGACCCTGCGCGCCGAGCAGGACGTCACCGTGCTGATCGCCAACGTGCCGCATCCGGCCGACCCCCGCACCGAGTACGTCAGCACCCCGCTGGAGGTGCTCGCCTGGCGCGCGGCCCCGACCGGCCCCGGCGAGCCCTTGTGGGAGGCCACGCCCGAGGGCCGCCGCGCCTTCCTCAACACCGCCGAATTCCTTGCCGCGAGGGGGCTCGCATGACCACGAACACGACCACGACCGTCGTTGCGGCCCGCGCCCCCTGGTCGTCCGTCGTCCGCGAGGGCGAGACGCTCACCATCACCGACCTGCACGGCAACCAGGCCGTCGACTTCCTCGTGTACGACGCCCACGACACGTCCGTCCGCTACAGCGCGCCCGACACGATCCAGGCGCAGGGCGGCATCTTCCTCACGACGGGCAGCGTGCTCATGTCCAACGAGCACACCCCGCTGATGACCGTCGTCGCCGACGAGGTCGGCCGGCACGACACCGTCGGCGGCGCCTGCTCCAAGGAGTCGAACACCCTGCGGTACGGCCACCACACGTGGTCGCAGCACGCGTGCGTGGACAACTTCCTCGCCGAGGGCGCCAAGTACGGCCTCGGCAAGCGCGACCTCGTCTCCAACGTCAACTGGTACATGAACGTGCCGGTCGAGAAGGACGGCACCCTCGGCATCGTCGACGGCATCTCGGCACCGGGTCTGTCCCTGACCCTGCGCGCCGAGCGCGACGTCCTCGTCCTCGTCTCCAACTGCCCCCAGATCAACAACCCCTGCAACGGCTTCGACCCGACGGCAGTGGAGATGACGATCACCGGGGCGGGCCACGGAGCCGGGGCGGGCGGCGCATGAGCTTCGACACGCTGCTCGTCGCCAACCGGGGCGAGATCGCCGTCCGCATCATCCGTACGGCCCGCGAACTGGGCCTGCGCACGGTGGCCGTGTACTCCGACGCGGACCGCTCGGCACCCCACGTCCGGCTCGCCGACACGGCCGTACGGCTCGGCCCGGCGCCCGCCAAGGAGTCGTACCTCGACGCCGACCTGGTCCTCAAGGCCGCCAAGGACAGCGGGGCCGGGGCGATCCACCCCGGCTACGGCTTCCTGTCCGAGGACGCGGCGTTCGCGCGGCGCTGCGAGGAGGCCGGGATCGTGTTCGTGGGACCGACGCCCGAGCAGTTGGAGCTGTTCGGGGCCAAGCACACGGCGCGGGCGGCGGCCGAGGCGGCGGGCGTACCGCTGGCGCCGGGGACCGGGCTACTGGGGTCAGTCACCGAGGCACTCGAAGAGGCCCAGGCCATCGGCTATCCCGTCATGCTCAAAGCGACCGGCGGCGGGGGCGGAATCGGCATGTCGGCATGTCGCCGCGCCGATGAACTGACCGAGGCCTGGGAGCGGGTGCAGCGGGTCGCCGCCGCCTCCTTCTCCTCCGCCGGCGTCTTCCTGGAACGGCTCGTCGAGCAGGCCCGCCATGTCGAAGTGCAGGTCTTCGGCGACGGCGACGGCAGGGTGGTCACCTTCGGCGACCGGGACTGCACGCTGCAACGGCGCCATCAGAAGGTGGTGGAGGAGGCCCCGGCACCAGGTCTCCCCGCTCACATACGCGAGCAACTGACCTCATCCGCCCGCGACTTGTGTGCCTTGGTCGGCTACCGCTCGGCCGGAACCGTGGAGTTCGTGTACGACGCCGCCCGTGAGGAGGCCTACTTCCTGGAGGTCAACACCCGCCTCCAGGTGGAGCACCCGGTCACCGAGGAGATCTACGGCGTCGACCTGGTCGCCTGGATGCTGCGCCTTGCGCGCGGCGAGCGCGAAGTCGTCCACGCCCCGGGCCCGCCGCGCGGCCACGCCGTCGAGGCCCGCCTCTACGCGGAGGACCCGTCACGCGAACACCGGCCCAGCGCAGGCCTGTTGACGCGAGTGGAGTTCCCGCACGGCGTGCGGGTGGACGGCTGGGTCGAGACGGGCACCGAGGTGACGACGGCGTACGACCCGATGCTGGCGAAGATCGTCGCGTACGGCCCCGACCGCGCACACGCGCTTCAGCGGCTGGACGAGGCGCTGGCCCGCACCCGCGTCGACGGCATCGAGACGAACCTCGGCCTGGTGCGGGCGGCGCTGGCGAACCAGGACTTCCTGGCCGCCGCCCACTCGACGGCGACCCTCGCGACCGTGCCCGACCCCACCCCCCGCATCGAGGTCCTCGCCGGCGGCACCCTCACCACGGTGCAGGACTGGCCGGGCCGCACCGGCCACTGGCAGGTCGGCGTGCCGCCGTGCGGCCCGATGGACGACCTGTCCTTCCGGCTCGGCAACCGCGCCTTGGGCAACCACGAGGGCGCGCCAGGTCTCGAATGCACGCTCCAGGGACCGACGTTGCGGTTCACACACCCCACCACCGTGTGCGTGACGGGCGCCCCGGCCCCGGTCACGGTCGACGGTACGGCGGTGGCGCAGTGGGAGCCGTTGACGGTGCCGGCGGGTGCCGTACTGGAGGTCGGAGCGCCGGCCGAGCACGGACTGCGGACGTACGTCCTGGTCGCGGCCGGTCTCGACGTCCCCGCCTTCCTGGGCAGCGCGAGCACCTTCACGCTCGGCAGGTTCGGCGGGCACGGCGGACGCGCGCTGCGCACGGGCGACGTCCTGCACGGCGGCACGGTCACCGAGGGGACACCGGTCCCCTTGCCCGCCCGCCCCTCCTTCGGTGCCGTATGGCACATAAAGGCAGTCGAAGGACCGCACGCCGCACCGGAGTTCTTCACCGAGGACGACATCCATGACTTCTACGCCGCCGACTGGAAGGTCCACTTCAACTCAGCGCGGACCGGCATACGGCTCATGGGTCCCCGGCCGCGCTGGGCGCGCGCCGACGGCGGAGAGGCGGGCCTGCACCCGTCCAACATCCACGACACGCCGTACTCCGTCGGCGCCGTCGACTACACCGGCGACATGCCGGTGCTGCTCGGCCCGGACGGCCCGTCGCTGGGCGGGTTCGTGTGCCCGGCGACGGTGATCAGCCGCGAGCGCTGGAAGCTGGGGCAGCTGCGGCCGGGCGACACCGTGCGGTTCATGCCCGTGCGGGCCGACGGCTCCGCGCGCCCGGCGATCGTCGACGGCGGGGTGCTGGCGCGGGACGGCGACGTGACGTACCGCCGCAGCGGTGACGACCATCTGCTGGTCGAGTTCGGGCCCATGCAACTGGACCTGGCCCTGCGCATGCGCGTCCACGCGCTGATGGAGGCGGTGGCCGAGGCGGGCCGGGACGGGATCACCGATCTGACCCCGGGCATCCGCTCCCTCCAGATCCAGACGGACCCGACCCGTCTGCCGCAGCACGAACTCCTCGCCGAGGTGCGGGAGATGGTCGCCGTCCTGCCGCCCACCGACGAGCTCGTCGTCCCGTCCCGCACCGTCCACCTCCCCCTCTCCTGGGACGACCCGGCCACCCGCGAGGCCATCGCCCGCTACATGGCGGGCGTACGCGACGACGCGCCCTGGTGCCCCTGGAACATCGAGTTCATCCGCCGCGTCAACGGCCTGGAGTCGGTCGAGGACGTCTACCGCACGGTCTTCGACGCGGAGTACCTGGTCCTGGGGCTGGGCGATGTGTACCTGGGCGCCCCGGTCGCGACCCCGCTGGATCCCCGGCACCGCCTGGTGACCACCAAGTACAACCCGGCGCGCACCTGGACGGCGGAGAACTCGGTCGGCATCGGCGGGGCCTACCTGTGCATCTACGGCATGGAGGGGCCCGGCGGCTACCAGTTCGTGGGCCGTACGACCCAGGTGTGGTCGGGGTGGCAGCAGCGCGGGGCGTTCGAGCCGGGGTCGCCCTGGCTGCTGCGGTTCTTCGACCGGATCAGGTGGTATCCGGTGGGCGCCGAGGAACTGCTGGAGCTGCGGGCGGACATCACGTCCGGGCGGTTCGTGCCGCGCATCGAGGAGGGCACCTTCTCGCTCGCCGGGTACCGGGCCTTCCTGGCCGAGAACGCCGAGCCGATCGCGCGGTTCCGGGCGCGGCAGCAGGCCGCGTTCGCGGCGGAGCGGGACGCGTGGGAGGCGGCCGGCGAGTTCGCGCGGGCGGAGCAGGCGCCGGCGCCGGCCGCACCGGCGGTCGAGGTGACCGTCCCGGCCGGCGGGCGGCTGGTGGAGGCGGAGTTCGCCGCGTCCGTGTGGCAGGTGAACGTCCAGCCGGGTGACGAGGTGAGCGCCGGTCAGCCGCTGCTCGCCCTGGAGGCGATGAAGATGGAGTCCAGGGTGCACGCGCCGACCGACGGCGTGGTCGCACAGATCCTGGCCAGGCCCGGTGACCAGGTCGAGGCGGGGACCCCCTTGGTGGTCCTCGCGCCGGCCACCGACTCGACGGCCGGATCCGTGAGTTGATGAGTCGACAGTCAAGGAGCACCGCATGTCCACCGCCCTCGCCCGCGTCCGCGCCGCCTACGCCCGCATCGAGGCCGTGGACCGCCCCGAGATCTGGATCGACCTGCGCCCGCGGGAGGAGGTCGAGGCGGAGGCCCGGCTGATCGACGAGCGCGTGACCGGCGGGGAGCGACTCCCCCTGGCGGGGCTGCTGTTCGCGGCGAAGGGCAACATCGACGTCGCGGGCCTGCCGACGACCGCGGGCTGCCCGTCATACGCCTACTTCCCCGAAGCCGACGCCCCGGTCGTCGCCCGCCTGCGCGCGGCCGGTGCGATCGTGCTCGGCACCACGAACCTGGACCAGTTCGCCACGGGCCTGGTCGGCACCCGCTCCCCGTACGGCGCGGTCCGTAACGCCCATGATCCGGGCAGGGTCAGCGGCGGCTCCAGCGCCGGTTCGGCCGTCGCGGTGGCGCTCGGCGTCGTCGACTTCGCGCTCGGCACGGACACGGCCGGCTCGGGCCGGGTTCCGGCCGCCTTCAACGGCATCGTCGGCCTCAAGCCCACCCGGGGTCTCGTCCCGGCGGAGGGCGTCGTCCCGGCCTGCGCGTCCATCGACTGTGTGACGGTGTTCGCGCGGACGCTGCCGGAGGCCGAGCAGGCACTGTCGTTCATGGCGTCCCCGCCCGGCCGAGCCCTGCCCCCGCTCCCCCAGCGCACGCCGGGGCCATGGCGCGTCGCGGTCCCGCCGACGGACCGGCTCGGCGAGCTGGACGAAGGCTGGGCAGAGGCCTACGAGGCAGCCGTACGGCAGCTCACCGCTGCGGGCGCCGAGATCCGCACCCTCGACCTCACCCCGTTCACCGAGGCCGCCGCCATGCTCTACGAGGGTGCGTTCGTCGCCGAGCGCTACACGGCCGTGGGGAACTTTGTCGACAAGGCGATGGCGGCGGGCGACGACACCCTCGACCCCACCGTCGCCGGCATCATCACCCGCGCCCGGGACCTGCCGGCCCACCAGCTCTTCGCGGACCAGGACCGGCTGGCCGCCCTGCGCGCACGGGCCGAGGCCGAACTCGCCGACGCGGACGCCGTGTTGCTCCCCACCACGCCCGGCCACCCCACCCTCGCCGAGGTGGCCGCCGACCCGCTGGGGGCCAACGCCCGCCTGGGCCGCTTCACCAACTCCACGAACCTCTTCGACCTGGCGGCGGTCGCCGTCCCGGCCGGTGAGGTGAACGGCCTGCCCTTCGGCGTGATGCTGATCGGCCCGGCGTTCACGGACGAACGGCTCGCGAGGATCACGGGGCTGCTCCGCCCGGAGGTCCCTCTCGCCGTGGTCGGCGCGCATCTCTCGGACCAGCCCCTCAACCCGCAACTCCGGTCCCTGGGCGCCCGATTCGACCGTACGACCGCCACCGCGCCCGTGTACCGCCTGCACGCCCTGTCCACGACCCCGGCCAAGCCGGGCCTGGTCCACGTCGGCGAGGGAGGTGCGGCGATCGAGGCCGAGGTGTGGCGGCTCCCGGCCGAGGGGCTCGGCCGGCTCCTCGCTCAGCTGCCCCGCCCGATGGCCCTGGGGCGCGTGGAACTGGCGGACGGCAGCCACGTCCCGGGTTTCCTGTGCGAGCCTGGGGCCCTCACGGACGCCGAGGACATCACGTCGTACGGGGGCTGGCGGGCGTACCTCGCGCGGGGCCGCTCCTGACAGCGGTTCAGCGGACAGGGGGCCGAGGAATCGGGGGAAGGCACCGAGAAACAGCGAAGGCAAGGAGGTCACGCTCTCCTTGCCACTCTTAACTTATAGCGCACAGGGGGGCTTGCGGCAAGGCCCCCGTCGTCCCGCACAATCGTCGACCTAAGCCCAGGACCTGCAGAAATACAGGACCTGCTGAAATAGGGGAGTCGCGAAGTGCGCGTGCTGTTGTCTACGTATGGGTCGCGTGGGGACGTCGAACCGATGGCGGGACTCGCGGTGCGGCTGCGGGCGCTCGGCGCGGAGGTGGTGATGTGCGCGCCGCCGGACTTCGCGGAGCTGCTGGACGGTCTCGGCGTGCCGTTGGTGCCGGTCGGCCGGTCCGTGCGTGCGATGACGAAGGGGGCGGTGACCGGGACGGCGCCGATGCCGCCGAAGACCCTGCCCGAGCGCGCGGCCGAGTTGGTCGCCTTGACGTACGACGCGGTCCTCCCGGCCGCCGAGGGCTGTGACGTGCTGGTGGCGACCGGTTTGCTGCCGTCCGCGGGCGCCGTGCGCTCGGTGGCCGAGAAGCTGGGCATCCCGTATGCGTTCGTGTCCTACTTTCCCTCGTACCTGCCGTCGCCGCACCACCCGCCGCTCGCCTGGCCGGGCCGGCCGCTCCCGCCGGACGTGACCGACAACCGGGCGCTGTGGGAGCTGAACGCCCAGACCCTGAACGAGCTGTTCGGCGGCGCGGTCAACACCCACCGGGCCTCGATCGGCCTGCCCCGGGTGGACAACGTCCGCGATCACGTCCTGTCCGACCGGCCCCTGCTGGCAGCGGACGCGACCCTGAGCCCGTGGCTGAAGCCGGCGGATCTCGACGTGGTGCAGACCGGTGCCTGGATCCGGCCGGACGAACGGCCGCTCCCGGAAGATCTGGAGGTGTTCCTGGACGCGGGCGCGCCCCCGGTCCACGTGGGCTTCGGCAGCATCCCCCTGCGCGACGCGCAGGACGTCTCCCGGGCGGCCATCGAGGCGGTGCGCGCGCAGGGGCGCCGCGTACTCGTCGGGCGTGGCTGGGCCGACCTGACACTGATCGACGACCAGGACGACTGCTTCGCCGTCGGCGAGGTCAACCAGCAGGTACTGTTCGGCCGGGTGGCCGCCGTAGTCCACCACGGCGGGGCGGGCACGACGACGACGGCCGCCCGGGCCGGTGCGCCCCAGGTGGTGGTGCCCCAGCTGGCCGACCAGCCGTACTGGGCCGGCCGGGTCGCCGAGCTGGGCATCGGCGCGGCACACGACGGTCCGACGCCGACCTTCGAGTCCCTGTCGGCCGCGCTGAAGACGGCCCTGGCGCCGGAGACCGGTGCGCGGGCAGCCGCTGTGGCCGCCAAGGTCCGCACCGACGGAGCGACGGTGGCCGCGAAGCTGCTGATCGACGAGTACATCCGATAGGCCGGCACCGACAGGTCGGCACACAGAGCACAGAACTGGAGAACCGGCGCAATCGGTCCCGCCGGTCCGGACGCCTTGCCACGCGCATGGTCGCACACCACCTCATTCGGAGCTGAGACGTGAATCACCCCCTGACCACCAGCGCGTTCAACCTTCCCGACCGTCTCTCCGCCAAGGCCGACCCGACACTGATCGCCGGCGACGAGCAGCACTTCGCGGCCATCGCGGAGTGCCTGGAGCAGTCGATCGCCGAGCTGACCGACCGTCTCGCCGTCGAGCGCCGGGCGCCCGGCGGTGCGGGCCGGCAGGCAATGGACCGGGACGCGGAGATCCACCGGCTGACCGCTCGCCTGCGCGCACTGCGCCGCTTCGGTCTGGACCTGTGCCTCGGACGCATGGTCGGCGCGGACGACTCCGAGCCCCTGTACGTCGGACGGCTCGGCCTCACCGACAGCACGGGCCGCCGACTGCTGATCGACTGGCGCTCCCCCGCGGCCGAGCCGTTCTTCGGAGCCACCCACAGCAACCCGATGGGCCTGGCGAGCCGCCGCCGGTATCGCTGGACCGGCGGCCGGATCAGCGACTACTGGGACGAGGTGTTCACCGCGGACGGGCTTGCCGGGCACGCCGCGCTCGACGACCAGTCCGCCTTCGTCGCGAGCCTGGGCAGCAACCGGTCGGCACGGATGCGAGACGTGCTCGGCACCATCCAGGCCGACCAGGACGCCATCATCCGCGCGGGATCGCGCGGCGCTCTCGTCGTGGACGGCGGTCCGGGCACCGGCAAGACCGTCGTCGCCCTGCACCGCTCCGCCTACCTCCTCTACTCCGACCCGCGCCTCGGTCACCGTCGGGGCGGCGTACTGTTCGTCGGCCCGCACCGGCCCTACCTCGCCTACGTCGCCGACGTCCTGCCGAGCCTCGGTGAGGAGGGCGTGCAGACCTGCACCCTGCGCGACCTCGTCGCCGAGGGAGCCACGGCGGCGGTCGAGGCCGACCCGGAGGTGGCCCGTCTGAAGTCGTCGGCGGATCTGGTGAAGGCGATCGAGACGGCCGTCAGGTTCTACGAGGAGCCGCCCACCAAGGGGATGACGGTCACCACCCACTGGTCCGACATCTGGCTGAGCGCCGACGACTGGGCCGAGGCGTTCGAAGCGGCGGAGCCCGGGATTCCGCACAACGAGGCACGTGACCTGATCTGGGAGGAACTGCTCGCGATCCTGACGGACAAGCACGACGGCGACATCTCGCCCCAGTTGCTCCGCAAGTCGCTGCTGCAGAACAGGGAGCTGCTCACGACCTTCGACCGCGCGTGGCCGCTGATCGAAGCGGCCGACCTCGTCGGAGACCTGTGGTCGGTCCCCGCCTACCTGCGACTGTGCGGCCCCTGGCTCAGCCCCGACGAGGTCCGCAGGCTGCAGCGTGCGGACGCCCAGGCCTGGACGGTGTCCGATCTGCCGCTCCTGGACGCGGCACGGCAGCGGCTCGGCGACCCGGCGGCGTCACGGCGAAGGCGCCGGCAGGAGGCGGCCCTCGCCGCCCAGCGCGAACGCATGGCGCAGGTCGTCGACAACCTGATCGCGGCCGATGCCGACGGTGAGGGCCTCATGACGCAGCTGGGCCGAGCGGACTTCCAGCGCAACCTGGTCGACGAGTCCGAGCTGCCCACGACCGAACCGGACCTGCTCGCCGGCCCGTTCGCGCACGTCGTCGTGGACGAGGCTCAGGAACTGACCGACGCGGAGTGGCAGATGCTGCTGCTGCGCTGCCCGTCCCGCAGCTTCACCATCGTCGGGGACCGCGCCCAGGCCCGGCACGGCTTCACGGAGTCGTGGCAGGAACGGCTGGAGCGGATCGGGCTCGACCGGATCAACCTGGCCGCCCTGAGCATCAACTACCGGACGCCGGAGGAGATCATGGCTCAGGCCGAGCCGGTCATCCGGGCCGCGCTCCCCGACGCCAACGTGCCGACGTCCATTCGCAGCGGCGGCGTCCCCGTCGTGCACGGTTCCGTGTCGGACCGCGACTCGATCCTGGACATGTGGCTCGCCACGCATACCGATGCGGGCACCGCCTGCGTCATCGGCGACCCCACGTTCCGCCCGACGGACCGGGTCCAGTCACTGACCCCGGAGCTGTCGAAGGGGCTGGAGTTCGACCTGGTGGTGCTCATCGACCCGGAGACGTTCGGCGACGGCATCGCAGGCGCGGTGGACCGCTACGTGGCGATGACGCGCGCGACCCAGCAACTGGTGATCCTCACCAGCACTTCTTGATCGGCGTCGGGCGGACGCCCTGAAGGGGCGCGGGGCCGCATCGGTGTGCGGCTCCGCCGCGCGGGCGCGACCGGCCACGAGGCCCCCGCGCCCGCCCACAAGCGCTCACCCCACCGACGAATAGGCGACAACCCCCCGCAGCAACCCCTCGACAGCCTTCCGCGCGTTCTTCGCCACGGTCGAGCCCTCCACAGGAGAAGCCGCTGAGATCTGCCCCAGCACATCGATCACCTGCTTGCACCACCGCACGAAGTCACCGGCCGGCATCTCCGCCTCACGCAGCACCTCGTCGAGCCCCTTACCGCTGGCCCACATATAGGCGGCCCAGGCGAAGCCCAGGTCGGGTTCACGCTGCCCGACCCCTTCGCTCTGGGTGATCCGGAAGTCCTCCTCAAGGGCATCCAGCCGCCCCCAGATCCGGACCATCTCACCCAGCGCGGCCTTGGCCTTGCCCGAAGGCAGCTTCGGCGCCATTGCATCGTCCCCGACCCGCGCCTCGTACACCAACGCCGAGACGCAGGCGGCCAGTTCGGCCGGGCCGAGGCCCTCCCAGACCCGCTCCCGCAGGCACTCGCTGGCCAGCAGGTCGAGTTCGCCGTACAGCCGCGCGAGCCGCTTGCCGTGCTCGGTGACCTCGTCGCCGCGCAGATAGTCCAGCTCGGTCAGCAGCGCGACGATGCGGTCGAAGGTGCGCGCGATCGTGTTCGTGCGGCCTTCGATACGGCGCTCCAGCTGTGAGGTGTCCCGCAGCAGCCGGTGGTAGCGCTCGGCCCAGCGGGCGTGGTCCTCCCGGTCGTTGCAGCCGTGGCAGGGGTGGGCGCGCAGGGCCTTGCGCAGCCGCTCGATCTCACGGTCGTCGGCCGCCTGGGAGCGCCGCTTGCGGTGCCGGTCCGGCGGAATGTGCCCGGCCTTGGTGCGCAGCGCGGACGCGAGGTCCCGACGGGACTGCGGGGAACGCGGGTTGAAGGACTTCGGGATCCGCATCCGCTCCAACGCCTCGACGGGCACCGGGAAGTCCATCGACGCCAGCCGCTTGACCTGCCGTTCGGCGGTCAGGACCAGCGGGCGGGGGCCGTCGTGGTGCTCGAAGCCGCGGTGGCCGTTGGACCGCCCGGCCGGCAGCCCGGGGTCCAGCACCAGCGCGAGACCGGCGTACTTGCCCGTCGGCACATGGATGACGTCACCCGGCTTGAGCTTCTCCAGCGCGACGGCGGCCTCCGCGCGCCGCTGGGCCGCACCCTGCTTGGCCAACTCGTTCTCGCGGTCCTTGAGTTCGCGACGCAGTCGCGCGTACTCCTCGAAGTCCCCGAGGTGGCAGGTCATGGACTCCTTGTAACCGTCGAGCCCCTCCTCGTTGCGCTGCACCTGCCGCGAGATCCCGACGACCGACTTGTCGGCCTGGAACTGCGCGAAGGACGTCTCCAGCAGCTCGCGCGAGCGGTGCCGCCCGAACTGCTCGACCAGGTTGACCGCCATGTTGTACGACGGCTTGAAGCTGGACCGCAGCGGATAGGTACGCGTGCCAGCGAGCCCGGCCAGGTGGTCGGGGCTCATCCCGCGCTGCCACAGCACCACCGCGTGGCCCTCGACGTCGATGCCACGGCGCCCCGCACGGCCGGTCAGCTGTGTGTACTCACCCGGCGTGATGTCGGCGTGCTGCTCGCCGTTCCACTTGACGAGCTTCTCCAACACCACCGACCGGGCAGGCATGTTGATGCCCAGCGCCAGCGTCTCCGTGGCGAACACGGCCTTCACCAGGCCGCGGACGAACAGCTCCTCGACGACCTCCTTGAACGTCGGCAGCATGCCCGCGTGGTGGGCGGCTATACCGCGCTCCAGGCCTTCCAGCCACTCGTAGTAGCCGAGGACGTGCAGATCCTCGGTCGGGATGGCGGCGGTGCGCTCCTCGACGAGGGCGCGCACCTTTTCCCGCGCCTCCTCGTCGTTCAGTCTGAGTCCCGCGTACAGGCACTGCTGTACTGCGGCCTCGCAGGCGGCCCGGCTGAAGATGAAGGTGATGGCGGGCAGCAGGCCCTCGGCGTCGAGCCGCTCGATGACCTCGGGACGCCCCGGCGTCCACACCCGGGAGCGCTGTCTGCGCTCCCGCTCCCGGTCGGCCTCGCGCATCGCCCGCCCGCGTCTGCGGTCCTGGTACGACGGGCGCTGGGCCTCCATCCGGGCCAGCCTTGTGAGGTCGGGGTTGACGGCCTTCTTGTGGCCCTCACCCTCCTCGAACAGGTCGTACATCCGGCGCCCGGCGAGCACATGCTGGAACAGCGGCACGGGCCGGTGTTCGGAGACGATCACCTCGGTGTCGCCGCGGACGGTGTCGAGCCAGTCGCCGAACTCCTCGGCGTTCGACACGGTCGCCGACAGCGAGACGAGGGTGACCGACTCGGGAAGGTGGATGATCACCTCTTCCCATACGGCGCCGCGGAAGCGGTCGGAGAGGTAGTGCACCTCGTCCATGACCACATAGCCGAGGCCGAGGAGGGTCTGCGACCCGGCGTACAGCATGTTCCGCAGCACCTCGGTCGTCATCACGACCACCGGGGCGTCGGAGTTGATGCTGTTGTCGCCGGTGAGCAGACCGACCATGCCGTCCCCGTAACGGCGGGTCAGGTCGGCGTACTTCTGGTTCGAGAGCGCCTTGATGGGCGTCGTGTAGAAGCACTTCTTGCCCTGCATCAGGGCGAGGTGGACGGCGAACTCGCCCACGATCGTCTTGCCGGAGCCGGTGGGCGCGGCCACCAGTACGCCCTTGCCGGCCTCGAGCGCCTGGCAGGCCTCGATCTGGAAGGGGTCGAGGCCGAAGTCGTACATCTCGCGGAAGGAGGCGAGCGCGGTGGCCTGCTCGGCAGCGCGCCTGCGTGCTGCCGCGTACCGCTCGGCCGGTGAGAGGTCCTCTGTCATCGTGCTTTCGAGCGTACCGGGCGCCACTGACAACAGGACGATCATTATCCGGATCCGCACCTTGCAAACCCGGGATCCGCGCAGCTCACGGGCGGGAAACGGAAGCGGCCGGGTGCGCCCCGTAGGCGCCCCGGCCGCACTGTCCCTCAGATCCCTGAAAACCGCCCTTCAGGATCTGTGGGAATCGCGTCTCAGGTGACGTCGTCGTAGCCGTTGACCCGGTCGGGGCCTGCCTGCTCGGGCAGCGCCCGGCTCGCGGAGACGGTCTCGACCTCGCCGATGTCCTCGGGCGTCAGGTCCAGGTCGGAGGCCTCGTCGTCGTCGGGGCCCATCTCGTCGCGACGGCGCCTGCGGCGGTCGTTGACCAGGGAGACGGCGACCGCCCCGAAGTACAGGACCCAGATCGGTCCCGCGAGGGCCATCATCGTCAGCGGGTCGGTGCTCGGCGTCGCGATCGCCGCGAACACCGTGATGCCCATGATCATGCCGCGCCACCAGCCGAGCATGCGCTTACCGGTGAGGGCGCCCGTGAAGTTGAGCATCACCAGCAGCAGGGGCAGTTCGAAGGAGAGACCGAAGACGATGACCATGCGCGTGACGAGGTCGAGCAGATCGTCGAGCGGCAGCAGGTTGTCGACGCCGAACGGGGTGAACTCGATCAGGACGTCGGCGGTCTTGGGCAGCACCTTGTAGGCGAAGAAGGCACCGGCGAGGAAGAGCGGAAAGCCCGTGGCGACGAACGCGTAGGCGTACCTCCGCTCGTGCTTGTGCAGGCCGGGGGCGACGAAGCCCCACAGCTGGTACAACCAGACCGGCGCGGCCAGAACGACACCGGCCATCAGGGACACCTTCAGAGCCAGCGTGAACGGCGCGAGCAGACCGTTGATCGTGATCTGCGCACACGGATTCTCGTCGCGCGCCGTCTTGGCCAGTTCCTCGAACGACTTCGGGCAGCCGACCGATTCGAGGACCGGCTTGGTGAAGAAGTTGATGATGTCCTGATAGAAGAAGGCGGCGACGACCGTGACGATGACGATCGCGAGCAACGCTTTCGCGAGCCGGTTGCGAAGCTCACGAAGGTGCTCCGCGAGGGGCATCCGCCCCTCGGGATCCTTCTCCTCTTTGCGGGCAGACTTCAGCAACCCACGTTCCCATCTCGTGCAGCGGGCCGGAGGTCACCGGCCCTGCGTCAGCGCTTGGTGGTGTCCGTCGGCTCGTTGACCGGGCGTGCGTTCGTCGCGTCGCCGGGGGCGGCCTGGATGATGCGCTGAGCCGGGGGCTGCTCTTCGTTGTTGTTCGGCGGGTCGGCCGGGGCGGGGGACTTGCCCTCGTCCTTCATCGCCTTGGCCTCGCTCTTCAGGATCCGGGCGGACTTGCCGAGCGAGCGCGCCATGTCCGGAAGCTTCTTCGCGCCGAACAGCAGGATGATGACGACGAGGATGAGAATGATCTCGGGGGCTCCGAGCCTTCCGAACATAAGTCTTTACCTTCTCACCGAGGCGGCTGTGGTGGGGTGCTGTCCGACCGGTCGGACATGTGTCCGAACGGTCGTGTTGCCAGCGATCGTAACGCTCAGGGGTAAACGTCAGGCAATCCCCGTGCGTACTCCCTGTCCGCGGACCGGGCCTCGTTCTCCGGGCCGCGACCAGCAGCGTACCTGTCCCGACCGTCAAGTTGACAGGGCGAAGTGGCCCAAAACGCATGCGGCGCAGGACTCACACCCAATACTTGGACGGACTACAGCGAGTCCACAGCCCGGGCCGCGCTCATACTCGCCCGCTCCAGATCCTCGGCAGCCCTGCTGATGCGTCGCGCGGAATCCGTGACCTGCCTGCCGAGACGCTGCGCCTCAAGGAAGACCCGCACGGCGAGCACACCGAGTACGGCGAGACCCAGAAAACCCACAGCTACCGCGAACATCGGCCAGAACATGACGCCGAGCCTAGACCGTCCTACAGCGTGGAGTGCAGCCGCAGGGTGCTGACCCCGCCGCCCGTCAGCAGCTCGACGATCCGCTCACCGGCCGGCTTGCGAACGGAGGCGCCACAGTCGGGGCAGGTGAAGGAGTAGAAGGTCGTACGGCTGGTCGCGCCGATGGCGAGGCGCAGGGCACTCGCGGCGAGCTCGAAATGACCCCGGCAGTCCGGGCAGCCCGCCCTGAACACCACCGGAGCCACGCTTCTCATCCCGGCGAACGCGGACGCCACCGACATTCCCACCGCACCAGACGTCGCCGACTCGCTCAAAGCCCTCGCTCCTGCCTGTCGCACTGCCTGTCCAACCGCATGCCTACTGCCCGTCGTGAAGCCGGTGCGCCCCGTGAGCGCTCTGCACCTCGACCCCGTCGTACGCCGCCAGCGCCTCGCGGGCCGCCTGCCGGGCGCTGTCGGCCAGCTCGGGCGGCGAGACGATACGGCCGTCACGTCCGAGCCGTAGCGCCAGGCGCCGCAGCGACGCGGGCTCGGGGGTGCGCAGGGTGATACGCAGACCGCCGTCGGCCAGCTCATCCGCGCTGTCGTGCGGGTAGTACTCGGCGACCCAGCGCCCGCCCGGGCCGACCTCGACGACGACCTCCGGATCTTCCGCGGCGGGCTGCACGAGCCCCTCGGACAGGTCGCGCAGCTCGACCTCGGGCGGCGCGGACGGCTCGTCCAGGATCTTGATCTCGGCGACCCGGTCGAGCCGGAAGGTGCGGCGCGCCTCGGAGCGACGGCACCAGGCCTCGACGTAGGTGTGGCCGACGCTGACCAGGCGGATCGGGTCGATCTCGCGCTCGGTGACCTCGTCGCGGGCCGGCGAGTAGTAGCGGATCCACAGGCGGCGCCGCTCGGAGATCGCACGGTCCACGTCGGCGAAGACGCCGCCCTCGGACTCGAAGGTCACCGACAGCCGGGAGCTGGCCCCGGCCGCCTCCCCGGACGCGGTCTCCACCTTGGCGGTCGCGCGCAGCAGTGCCTGCCGGTCGCTCTCGCGCAGTCCCGGCAGCGTGGACACGGCCCGCGCGGCCACCAGCAGCGCGGTCGCCTCGTCGGCGGCGATCCGCAGCGGCTCGGCCCCGTCCGCCCCGAGGGCGGCAGGGTTGTGCCACCAGATGCGCTCGCCGTCGGTGTCGATGTCGAGCAGGTCGCCGCCGCGGAAGCTGGTGCCGCACATGGGCAGCACGTCGAGGTCGGAGATCAGCTCGTCCTCGGAGATGCCGAAGGCGCGCGCGACGTCCTCGACGCGGGCGCCGGGGCGCTCCCTGAGATACGTCACCAGGGAGAGCATCCGCCGGGTCTGGTCGATGGCGTTGACGGGCCGTACCGGTTTACCTGCCACTGTGTCGCTCCGCTCCCCTCAGCCCTTGGCCACGGCACGCAGCCGGTCCACCACGTCGGCCCGCAGCTCCACGGGCTCCAGGACCACCACATCCGGCCCGAACTCGACCAGCCAGGCATCCAGCCCGTGGCCGTACGGAATCTCCAACTCGTCCCAGCCGTCCCCGAGTTCCCGCACCGAGGTGGCCTTCGCCCGAAGGGGGTAGCCGGCGCCCGTACGCAGCCGGATCAACGCGGAGCGGTCGGCGGTCTCCCCCGCCCAGCTCGCCACGGTCTCCCGCACGGTGACGACATCGGGGACCTCGGCCGTGAAGCGGCCACTGCGACTGCGGACCTTGCCGGTGATCCGGGACAGCCGGAACACCCGCTCGGCGCCACGGTCACGGTCCCAGCCCGCGAGATACCAGTGGCCGCGCCAGCACTCCAGCGCCCACGGCTCGACATGCCGGGGTTCGGGCCGGGCGGCGGTGGCCTTGCGGTAGTCGAAGACCACCGGGCGGCGATCCCGGCAGGCCAGCATCAGCGGCTCGAACGCCGCCTCGTGCACCGGAATACGGGGCTCCAGGGCGCCGTGTGCCTCGTACGGGTCGACGTCCTCGGGCAACCCGGCCGCGCGCAGTTTCTGCAGGGCGCCGCTGGCCGCGCCCGCGAGCCGGGCCTGCTGCCACACCTTGGCCGCCAGCCCCAGGGCGGCGGCCTCCTCGGCATCGAGGGTGATGGGCGGCAGGCGGTTGCTGTCACGGCGGGCCAGATAGCCGACCTCGCCGTCGAGGTTCTCCACGGTCTCGATGACCAGCCCGAGTTCGCGCAGGTCGTCCTTGTCGCGCTCGAACATCCGGTTGAAGGAGTCGTCGGAGCCGGCCTCCAGGTAGGCCTCGATGGACTCACGCAGCTCGCGCTTGCTCAGCGGCCGCCGCGTCCCCAGCAGACACAGCGCCAGGTTCATGAGCCGCTCGGCCTTGGCAATGGCCATCGACGCCCTTCGCCTCCCCTATGGTGCTTACGACCGTGACCGTACCGCCCCGCGGTGGCGTGGCAAAAGCCGAGGGCCCATGCCCGGACAGGCATGGACCCCAGGTAGTCGGGTCCGGTCGTACGCCGATCAGTCGTACGCCGTCAGACGCGACGCTCAGACACCGAGCAGGTCGACCACGAAGATCAGGGTCTCACCGGGCTTGATCGCCGGGGTGGGGCTCTGGTTGCCGTAGGCGAGGTGGGCCGGGATGGTCAGCTGGCGGCGACCGCCGACCTTCATGCCCTGCACACCCTGGTCCCAGCCCTTGATGACGCGGCCGCCACCCAGCGGGAAGCGGAACGGCGTGCCGCGGTTCCAGCTGGCGTCGAACTCCTCACCCGTGCTGAAAGCGACACCCACGTAGTGGACGGTGACGGTCTGGCCCGCCTGCGCAACCGCGCCGTCGCCCTCCCAGATGTCCTTGATCTCGAGGTCCGCCGGGGGCTCGCCGCCCGGGAAGTCGATCTCGGGCTTGTCGATGCTCACGTCTTACGCTCCATGCTTGTTGTGGAAAGGCAACGGCCCCAGTCTTTCATCACCTCGGGCAGCCTCACATCTTCGCCAGGATGTCCACCGTGAAGACCAGCGTGGCTCCCTTGGCGATGCCGCTGCCCTGCGGCGGGTTGTCGCCGTAGCCCAGCTCCGGCGGGATGACGGTCAGCACCCGGCTGCCGACCTTCTTGCCGGTGAGCCCCTGCGACCAGCCCTTGACGACCTGCTGGAGCGAGAACGACGCGAGCTGCTTGTTGGCGTACGTCGAGTCGAACTCCTTGCCGGTGTCCCACTGCACGCCCTTGTACTGCACCAGCACCGAGTTCTCCGCGGCGACCTCGTCGCCGTCGCCCTCGATCACGTAGTTGGCGACGAGCTTCTTCGGCGGGTCCGTCTTGGGGATCTCGAGGGACGGCGCCTTGCCGTCGGTGTTGGTGCCGACCTTGGGCAGGTCGACGTTGTCCTGGGCGACGTCGGTGCCCTTGGCGGAGCTCTTGGTGCTGAACGTGTCCTGGATATCGAGCACGAACACCAGCGTGTCGGTGCCCTTGATCCCGGCCTGCGCGTTGCCCTCCTTGCCGTAGCCCCAGGTGGGAGGGACGGCCATCTCGACGCGGCTGCCGACCTTCTTGCCGGCCAGCCCGTACCGCCAGCCGTCGTAGATCTGGCCCTGGGCGAGCGGGACGAGCGCCGGCGTCTTGGCGTCGTAGGAGTTGATGAAGACCTTCGCGGTGTCCCAGGTCTGACCGAGGTAGTGGGCCTGGATGTAGTCGTTCTCCGCCACCACCTTGCCGCCGCCCGCGATGACCGTCTTCACCGCGAGGTCCTTCGACGGATCGCCGCTGCCCTTGGCGACCGTCGGCTTCTCACCGAACTTCGTGCCCGCGGTGATCGCCGGCAGCGGACCGTCCACGATCTTCGGCGACGGAGCGGCCGACGCCTCAGGAGTCGAGGGCGACGCACTGGCGTTTCCCTCGGCCGAGTCGGCCCCGTCGTCGTCGCCGCATCCGGCGAGCGTGACCAGTCCTGCGGGTACGGCGATGAGCAGTGAGCGTCGGCGCACGGTGGGGGCCTCGTAATCGTCGATCTTGTGGATGGCGTGCGCGCAACTCTACGGCGTGAGAAGGGCGCCGTACGGTAAACGTACGGCGCCCGTGTTGCGTTCCGGGATTTCGCCGGAACCCGGCACTCACATACCGGCGATGAGTTTCTCCACCCGGTCGTCCACCGAACGGAACGGGTCCTTGCACAACACCGTGCGCTGCGCCTGGTCATTGAGCTTCAGGTGGACCCAGTCGACGGTGAAGTCGCGGCGCTGTTCCTGGGCCCTGCGGATGAAGTCACCGCGCAGCCGGGCCCGAGTGGTCTGCGGCGGCACGGACTTGCCCTCGAAGATCTTCAAGTCGTTGCAGATACGCGCGGCTTGCCCCTTCTTCTCCAGCAGGTAGTACAGGCCGCGACGGCGATGGATGTCGTGGTAGGCGAGGTCTATCTGAGCGACCCGCGGATGCGACATGGTCATGTTGTGCTTGGCCCGGTACCGCTCGATGAGCTTGTACTTGATGACCCAGTCGATCTCGGTGCCGATCCGGTCGAGGTCCTCGGCCTCGATCGCGTCCAGCGTGCGGCCCCACAGCTCCAGGACCTGCTCGACCGTCCCGGTACGGATACCGCGGCGCTCGCAGAAGTCCACGGCCTTCTCGTAGTACTCGCGCTGCACCTCCAGCGCGGAGGCCTCCCGGCCGCTGGCCAGGCGCACCTTGCGGCGGCCCGTGATGTCGTGGCTGACCTCGCGGATCGCCCGGATCGGGTTCTCCAGGGTCAGGTCACGCATCACCGTGCCCGCCTCGATCATGCGCAGCACCAGGTCGGTGGCGCCGACCTTGAGCAGCATGGTCGTCTCGGACATGTTCGAGTCGCCCACGATGACGTGCAGGCGCCGGTAGCGCTCGGCGTCCGCGTGCGGCTCGTCGCGCGTGTTGATGATCGGCCGGGAACGGGTCGTCGCCGAGGAGACGCCCTCCCAGATGTGCTCCGCCCGCTGGCTCACGCAGTACACGGCACCACGCGGGGTCTGCAGGACCTTGCCCGCACCGCACAACAGCTGGCGCGTGACAAGGAACGGAATGAGGATGTCCGCGAGCCGGGAGAACTCCCCGTGCCGGGCCACCAGATAGTTCTCGTGGCAGCCGTAGGAGTTGCCCGCCGAGTCGGTGTTGTTCTTGAAGAGGTAGACGTCGCCCGCGATTCCTTCCTCGTGCAGGCGTCGTTCGGCGTCCACCAGGAGTCCTTCGAGAATGCGCTCGCCTGCTTTGTCGTGGGTGACCAGTTCGGTCACGTTGTCACATTCCGGTGTCGCGTATTCCGGATGTGAGCCCACGTCGAGATACAGGCGGGCGCCGTTTCGCAGAAAGACATTGCTGCTGCGGCCCCATGACACGACACGGCGGAAGAGGTACCGCGCCACCTCGTCAGGCGACAGGCGGCGCTGTCCCCTGAACGTGCACGTGACGCCGTACTCGTTCTCCAGCCCGAAAATGCGGCGGTCCATGACTGAACATTACGCCCGATCCCCCGAGCTGAAACGGGGTTCGACGGCACGGTTTGGATCATTTTCCGATGAAGCCGCAACCACCGCGCTCTTCGCGGGAGCTGCCAGGACCCGCCCCGTGGCCAGCAGGACCAGCAATGACACGGCCCCCGCGGCACTCGGCACGGCGAACCCCCACAGGGCCCCGCCCTCCTCGACGACCGGCCCCGCCAGACCCGTTCCGACCGACGCGCCCACCGTGAACGTCGTCACGAGCCAGGAGAACGCCTCAGTGACCGTCCCACGCGGTGCGTGCCGGTCCACCAGCACGAACGCACACGCGATGCACGGCGCGAGGAACACACCCGCGAGCACGGCCAGCAGCGTCATCGCCACCGCACCCGGTATCAGCATCAGCGGCAGGTAACACACCGCCAGAAGCGCCACCAGCAGCCGCAGTCGCCGCGCCGGCTCCCCGCCCCACTGCCGCGCCCCGTACGCCACGCCACCGATCAGCGCACCCAGCCCCAGACCCGCCATCATCCAGCCGTACACCGCATCACCCCCATGGCCGTCGGCATACGAGACGGCCGCCACCGCGATCGAGCCGAGCGCCATCCCGATGAACAGGAACGACGCGAGCAGCGCGAGCAGCCCCGGTGAGCGCAACGCCCCCAGCCAGTGCGCCTCACGCGGCTCCGAACGCCACGCGCGCGAGGGCTGCGAGACGACCACCGAGAGAGCGCCCAGCACCCCGACGACGTTCAGAAGCAGCAGCGCCGCCTGCGCCGACCACAGCGACGCGCCCAGCGTCAGCAGCAACGGCCCGATGGTGAACATGACTTCCTGCGCCACCGCATCCATCGCATACGCCGTGTGCACCTGGTCCTCCCTGGGAAGAACCGACGACCACAGCGCCCGCAGACCACCCTCCAGAGGCGGCGTGAACAGTCCGGCGGCCGCGACGGCGGCGTAGGCGAGCGGCAGCGGCCCGATCCCCACGAAGGCGAACGCGGCCATCCCGAGGGCCGAGGCGACCACGGCGGGCAGCTGCACCCGCGGCTGGCCGTACAGGTCCACCAGCCGGCCCAGCACCGGCTGCCCCACGGCGTTCGCGACCCCGTACACAGCCGCCAGGCCGCCGGCCATGCTGTACGAGCCGCCCTCCTCGCGCACGAACAACACGATCGCGATCGCGGCGACGGCGTTCGGCAGCCGCCCTACGAGCGTGCCGACCAGCAGCCGGGCGGCATGCCTCGCCCTCAGGATCTCCACGTATGCGCCGGTCATCGGCCGCGCCGCCCTCCGCTGGCTGAAGTTTTACGTATAACGTCTCCCGTCATACGTACCATGTGCGCTGTTCACGAGTCCAGACGACCGCAGTGAGCCGCCGGGCCGAAACGCCCGCAGGCACACCACCAGGAAGAGGAGAACAGGCGAACGTGGCACACGGCAGCACGCGCCCCACCAGCCGGGACGTCGCCCAGGCCGCAGGAGTCTCCCAGGCCGCGGTCTCCCTGGTGCTCGGCGACAAGTGGCGCGGACGCGTCTCCGAGACCACCGCCGAACGCGTCCGCGAGGCCGCCCGCGACCTGGGCTACCGACCCAACCTCGCCGCCCGCAACCTCCGCCTCGGCCGCACCCGAACCGTCCTCCTCGTCGTCCCCGCCCTGACGACCGAGTTCTTCGCCGGCGTCTACACCGGCGCCGCCCGCATCGCCGCCCAGAACGGCTTCGGCGTCGTCCTCTACCCCTCCCCCGAGGGCATCGGCCCCGCCCGCGACCCCTTCGCCTCCGCCCAAGCCGCCCTCGACGGCGTCATCGCCTCCTCCATGGCCGCCGACGCCCTCACCGCCATCCG
The DNA here is from genome assembly GCF_041052385.1 of Streptomyces sp. R28. GTDB lineage: Bacteria > Actinomycetota > Actinomycetes > Streptomycetales > Streptomycetaceae > Streptomyces. The sequence goes on from NZ_CP163439.1 coordinate 2,193,032, forward strand.
CGGCGACCAACTGCCCCTGGTCATGCTGGACAGCGACCCCCAGGGCAGCCTCGGCGCCGCCACCGTGAACCTCGACATCACCGACGGCGTCCGCCAAGTCGCCGAACATCTGCTCACCCTCGGCCACCGCCGCATCCTGCACCTCGCGGCCGACGTGCCGTCCTGGACCTTCGACGTACGCGCGCGTGAGCTCGCCGCACGCGTCGGCGAGGTACCCGGCACATCACTGCTCACGATCCGCGCCCCCATCTCCATCGACGGCGCCCTCACCGCAGCCGAAACCGCACTCTCCGCCAAGGGCCCCCGCCCCACCGCGATCATCTGCGACGACGACAAACTCGCCGCCGGCGCCTACAAGGCCGCACGCCGCCTCGGCCTGCGCATCCCCGACGACATCTCCGTCACCGGCCTGGACGACCTCGCCCTCGCCACCGCCATCGACCCGGAACTGACCACCGTACGACTGGACGCCGAACTGTTCGGGGAACGCGGCATGCAAGCCCTCCTGGCGGTCCTGGAAGGCCGCGAGCCCGAGGCAGGCGACATCCCGGTCCAACTCGTCGTACGAGGCTCCACAGCACCGCCCAGCGCGCCCTGAACGCCCTGTGCCCCGGCCGAGCGGGCGGCCGGGGCACAGTACGGGCGAAGTGAGGTCGGCGAGCGAAGTCGGCGACCGAGGTCGGCGCTACTCCTCGGAACCGCCGGAGTCCTCGGAATCCTCCGCATTGTCGGCATTGTCGGCGCTCTCGGCCTCGGTGGTCGCCCCGCCCGCCTCCAGCAGCCGGGCCAGCTGACGACCGACGATGCGCTTGAACTTCCGCGACTGAGGACGCGTACGGTCCAGCACCGCGACCTCCAGGCGCTCCGCGGGAATCTCCCGCTGCGTGCCGTTCGACTCACGGGACAGAGCCTGGACCGCCAGCTTGAGAGCCTCGGCAAGGCTCATACCGTCCTGATGACGCTGATCCAGATAGTTGCTGATCAACTCGGCGTTACCGCCGACCGCGACCGAGCCGTGCTCGTCCACGATCGAGCCGTCATGCGGCAGCCGATAGATCTGGTCACCCTCCGGAGTCACACCGACCTCGGCGACGACCAACTCCACCTCATACGGCTTCTCCGCCGCGGAAGAGAAGATCGTGCCCAGCGTCTGGGCGTAGACGTTGGCGAGACCACGGGCGGTCACATCGTCACGGTCATAGGTGTAACCACGAAGATCGGCATACCGCACACCGCCGATCCGCAGGTTCTCGTACTCGTTGTACTTGCCGGCCGCCGCGAAGCCGATCCGGTCATAGATCTCGCTGAACTTGTGCAGCGCGCGGGACGGGTTCTCGCCGACGAAAACAATGCCGTCGGCATACTGCAGCACGACCAGGCTGCGACCACGGGCAATGCCCTTACGGGCGTACTCCGCCCGGTCGGCCATGGCCTGCTGGGGTGAGACATAGAACGGCGTCGACACCGGTTATCCGTCCCTTTCTGTCGAAGTCACAGGATCACCTTGATAAGACCGACCCGCCGCCTACAGCAGCGCGGCCCGCGGGCCGTCGGGCTGCTCCAGACGCCGCTCCAGGATGGAACGGGCGATCTCAGAGGACTCGCCATCGCTGAGCCGACGGAAGCCGGCCTCGGTGATCACGGTGACGATCGGGTAGATCCGGCGGGCGACATCGGGACCACCGGTCGCCGAGTCGTCGTCAGCCGCGTCATACAGGGCCTGCACCACGAGCGTCGTGGCCTCGGCCTCGTTCAGGTCGTCACGGTAGAGCTTCTTCATGGCACCGCGCGCGAAGATCGACCCCGAGCCGGTGGCAGCGTAACCGTGCTCCTCGGAACGACCACCGGTCACGTCGTAGGAGAAGATCCGCCCCTTCTCCCGATCCACGTCGTAACCGGCGAAGATCGGCACCACGGCCAGCCCCTGCATGGCCATCCCCAGGTTCGACCGAATCATCGTCGACAGACGATTCGCCTTGCCCTCCAGCGACAGCTGAGCACCCTCGACCTTCTCGAAGTGCTCCAGCTCCAACTGGAAGAGCTTCACCATCTCGATGGCCAGACCGGCCGTACCGGCGATACCGACGGCCGAGTACTCATCCGCCGGGAAGACCTTCTCGATGTCCCGCTGCGCGATGATGTTGCCCATGGTGGCCCGCCGGTCACCGGCCAGCACGACACCGCCAGGGAACGTCACAGCCACGATCGTGGTGCCGTGCGGCGCCTCGATCACGCCCTGCATGGGCGGGAGTTGACGGTTGCCCGGCAGCATCTCCGGCTGGTGCTCCGAGAGAAAGTCCATGAACGAGGACGACCCAGGCGTCAGGAAGGCAGCTGGTAGACGCCCGGTGCTACGAGTGTTGGCTTCCACGCGATTCCTTCCACGTAAGCAGCAGCCCGCCTTATGACGTCGGGCCGATCCTTGAACTGCCCCAGTGCGGCGTTGCAGCTGAAGCACAGTACGCCACGGACCCTACCCGTCTCATGGCAGTGATCCACATGCTCGGGGAGAGCTGCCAAACATATGCAGCAGACGCCTCCTTGGGAGGCAACCAATTCGTCGCGCTCGGCTTCGGTGATTCCGTACTGCCGCTTCAGATGGCCCTGCCGTCCCTGGATGGCCCGGCACGATTTGCACCGGGTCGACAGACCGTCAGGTGCGGTGGCGTTGCGATGCCACTCGCTGTGCGGCTTGATCTCCCCGCACGTCCGGCAGAGCTTGAGCCCGGCCGGAACGTCCACCTTCTCCCGTACGGCCTTGCCTATGGCTTCCCGGCGGTGCCGGTAGTGCGCTGCGCTGTACTCCGCTACGCACTCCCGGCACCGCACCTGAAGGCCATCACGCCGGTTCTTGTCCGGTGCGAATGCCTCGGGAGGCAAGTCTCGCTTGCAACCCGTGCACTCCTTCACGTTCGGATCCCCAGCCACCCTCATCCCCCGCCACCTTCAGTTCGAAGGCAAAAGCGACCCGATTCCCTTTACTCGCCACCCTTTTGCACAAAGGAGCGAACGAAATCCTCGGCATTCTCCTCGAGTACGTCGTCAATCTCGTCCAGAACCGAGTCGACGTCGTCGCTCAGCTTCTCCTGCCGCTCCTTGAGGTCCTCAGAAGCCTGCGTCTCTGCCGCCTGCTCCTCGACCTCCTCAGTGGAACGCGTGGCCTTCTGCTGTCCGCCGCCGGTGTCCTTGGTTGCCATATCCCTCACCCCGCTCAGTTCGCCCGACATGGTCGACAGGTCGGCTTTCCTGCCGATCGGTGATGATCAGACCCTACAAGCCGGGTCTGACATCGGCCCCGCAGTTTCTCCAACGTACGGGGGCCATCTCGATGATTCCCGGACGCCGGGTTTTCCACCCTGCCCAGTCGGCGTCCGACGGACACAGCCCGAGTACCCCTCAGCCGCCTGACAGGACCCTGACCAGGTCTTCCGCCGTGCGGCAGCGGTCCAGGAGCTCCTTGACATGATTTCGCGTTCCGCGAAGCGGTTCGAGGGTTGGAACGCGCTGGAGGGAGTCCCGACCGGGCAGGTCGAAGATCACCGAGTCCCAGGAGGCCGCGGCGACGTCGTCGGCGTACTGCTCCAGGCAGCGTCCGCGGAAGTACGCGCGGGTGTCCTCCGGCGGCTTGGTCTTGGCCCTCTCGACTTCTGTCTCGTCCAGGAGGCGCTTCATGCGTCCCCGGGCCGCGAGGCGGTTGTAGAGGCCCTTGTCGGGGCGTACGTCGGCGTACTGGAGGTCGAGGAGGTGGAGCTTCGCGGCGTCCCAGTCGAGGTTGTCGCGGCGTCGGTAGCCCTCCATGAGCTCCCGCTTGGCGACCCAGTCCAGTTCGCCCGCGAGGCTCATCGGGTCCCGCTCCAGGCGGTTCAGGGTGTCTTCCCAGCGGGTGAGGACGTCCTTGGTCTGCTCGTCGGCGTCGGCGCCGAAGCGCTCCTCCACGTATTTGCGCGACAGCTCGTAGTACTCCATCTGGAGCTGGACCGCGGTCAGCGTGCGGCCGCTACGCAGGGTGATCAGGCGCTGGAGTGACGGGTCGTGCGAGACCTGGTGGAGTGTGCGTACGGGCTGGTCGACGGCGAGGTCCACGGCGATGAAGCTGTCCTCGATCATCGACAGGACCAGGGCCGTCGTGCCCAGCTTCAGGTACGTGGAGATCTCCGAGAGGTTCGCGTCGCCGATGATCACGTGTAGGCGCCGGTACTTCTCGGCGTCGGCGTGCGGCTCGTCGCGGGTGTTGATGATCGGGCGCTTGAGCGTGGTCTCCAGCCCCACCTCGACCTCGAAGTAGTCGGCGCGCTGACTGAGCTGGAAGCCGTGTTCGTGGCCGTCCTGGCCGATGCCGACGCGGCCTGCTCCGGTGACGACCTGGCGGGAGACGAAGAAGGGCGTGAGGTGGCGCACGATGTCGGAGAAGGGGGTTTCCCGCTTCATCAGGTAGTTCTCGTGCGTGCCGTAGGAGGCGCCTTGTTGTCGGTGTTGTTCTTGTAGAGGTGGATGGGCTGGGCGCCGGGGAGCTGGGCGGCGCGTTCGGCGGCTTCGGCCATGATGCGCTCGCCGGCCTTGTCCCACAGGACGGCGTCCCGTGGGTTGGTGACCTCGGGTGCGCTGTATTCGGGGTGCGCGTGGTCGACGTAGAGTCGCGCTCCGTTGGTGAGGATGACATTGGCGAGGCCGATGTCCTCGTCGGTGAGCTGGCTGGAGTCGGCGGCCTCGCGGGCGAGGTCGAAGCCTCGCGCGTCCCGCAGCGGGTTCTCCTCCTCGAAGTCCCAGCGGGCCCGGCGGGCCCGGTGCATCGCCGCCGCGTAGGCGTTGACGATCTGGGATGAGGTGAGCATGGCATTGGCGTTGGGGTGGCCGGGGACGGAGATCCCGTACTCCGTCTCGATGCCCATTACTCGCCGTACGGTCATGCGGCCCTCCTTGCCCGGCGGCACCCTCGGTCGTGGGCGCTGCACAGATACCGCTGGCGCTCGGTTGCGTGTGCGGTGCCCGTCCCCGCACTGCGCGACTCGGCGGTACGGAAGAGCCTAGAACGCCTCTGCGCTGGTGGGGAGATCATTTGCGTCATTGCCTTGCACGCCTCGTGTTCCGGTTCTGGCCTGAAAAACAGTGGGCTGCGGGTACCCGGTGAGGGCACCCGCAGCCGCCCTGCCTTTTACAGGTACTGACCGGTGTTCGCCACCGTGTCGATGGAGCGTCCGGTGTCTGCACCCTGCTTTCCGGTGATGAGGGTGCGGATGTAGACGATCCGCTCGCCCTTCTTGCCGGAGATTCGGGCCCAGTCGTCCGGGTTGGTGGTGTTGGGCAGGTCCTCGTTCTCCTTGAACTCGTCCACGCAGGCCTGGAGGAGGTGGGAGACGCGGAGGCCCTTCTGGTTGTGTTCGAGGAAGTCCTTGATCGCCATTTTCTTGGCGCGGCCCACGATGTTTTCGATCATGGCGCCGGAGTTGAAGTCCTTGAAGTAGAGGACTTCCTTGTCGCCGTTGGCGTAGGTGACTTCCAGGAAGCGGTTTTCCTCGGATTCGGCGTACATCTGCTCGACGGCGGTCTGGATCATGCTCTGGACCGTGGTCGTCCTGCTGCCGCTGTGCTCGCCGAGGTCTTCGGAGTGCAGCGGGAGGCGCTCGGTGAGGTACTTGCCGAAGATGTCCTTGGCGGCCTCGGCGTGGGGACGCTCGATCTTGATCTTCACGTCGAGGCGGCCGGGGCGCAGGATGGCGGGGTCGATCATGTCCTCTCGGTTGGAGGCGCCGATCACGACCACGTTCTGCAGGCCTTCCACGCCGTCGATCTCGGCGAGCAGCTGGGGGACGATGGTGTTCTCCACGTCCGAGCTGACGCCGGAGCCGCGGGTGCGGAAGAGGGATTCCATCTCGTCGAAGAAGACGATGACGGGTGTGCCCTCGCTGGCCTTTTCACGGGCTCGCTGGAAGACGAGGCGAATTTGCCGCTCGGTTTCGCCGACGTACTTGTTGAGGAGTTCGGGGCCCTTGATGTTGAGGAAGAAGCTCTTGCCTTGGGCTTGGCCGGTGACCTCGGCGACCTTTTTGGCCAGCGAGTTGGCGACGGCCTTGGCGATGAGCGTCTTGCCGCATCCGGGGGGCCCGTAAAGGAGGACTCCCTTGGGCGGTCGAAGTTCGTGCTCCCTGAAGAGGTCGGGGTAGAGGTAGGGGAGCTCGACGGCATCGCGGATCATTTCGATCTGGTTGCCCAGGCCGCCGATCTGCTCGTAGCCGATGTCCGGTACTTCTTCGAGGACGAGTTCCTCGACTTCGCTCTTCGGTACGACCTCGTAGACATAGCCGGAGCGGGGTTCGAGCAGCAGGGCGTCGCCGGGGCGGATGGTGACGTCCAGCAGCGGCTCGGCGAGCCGTACCACCCGTTCCTCGTCGGTGTGCCCTACCACGAGGGCGCGCTCGCCGTCCTCGAGGATCTCCTTGAGGGTGACGATGTCGCCGACGCTCTCGTACTCCATGGCTTCGACCACGTTGAGCGCTTCGTTGAGCATCAGCTCCTGGCCGCGCCTGAGGTCGTCGAGTTCGACGCTCGGGCTGACGTTCACGCGGAGTTTGCGGCCTCCGGTGAAGATGTCGGCGGTGCCGTCCTCGTTGGATTGCAGGAAGACACCGAAGCCGGCCGGCGGCTGTGCTAGCCGGTCGACTTCTTCCTTGAGGGCCACGATCTGGTCGCGGGCCTCACGGAGCGTGTTGGCCAGTCGCTCGTTCTGTGCGGAGACGCCGGCCAGATTGGTCTGCAGCTCGACGATCCGCTCTTCGAGAATCCTCGTGTGTCGCGGAGAGTCGGCGAGCTTGCGTCGCAGGACGGCGATCTCCTGCTCAAGGTAGGCGATCTGCCCGGCCGGGTCGTCGGACCCTCGTCCCGGGCGGATGCCGCGGTTCATGTCGTCGTCGTGGGCTGCCACGGTCCTCACCTCCTCCAAGGGGAGCTGGACGCTTCCAGACCCTACCTGGGTGGGTGTCGATTGAAACCCCTAGATCACAAAGACTGTCGAGGTGTGTCCGATCTTCACCCTTGCGCTCTCCCTCACGCCAGGGGAATACCCACCGAACATGATTGGGAAGCCGCCGGAGGTAGGGTCGAAGTGTTCAACACCCGTCAGAGCTGGCCGGATTCCCGTACAGCTGGGCGTAGCAAACGGCAGGAGAGATGAGCGTGGAGCAGGCGGCCGGGGTCGACGGCGAGGTGCTGGAGGTCTGGATCGATCAGGATCTCTGTACCGGCGACGGCATCTGTGCCCAGTACGCGCCCGAGGTGTTCGAGCTGGACATCGACGGTCTGGCCTATGTGAAGAGCGGCGAGGACGAGCTGCTGCAGGCCAAGGGGGCCACAACGCCCGTACCGTTGCCGCTCCTCACGGATGTGGTGGACTCGGCGAAGGAGTGTCCGGGCGAGTGCATCCATGTGCGTCGTGTTTCGGACAAGGTCGAGATGTACGGTCCGGACGCCGAGTGACCTTGCGCATACGGGGTGTTACGACTGTCTGATTTCTCACAAGTGCGATGGCATTGGTCAGACGCTGTGGGCACCGGCGGGTGTCGAGCGGACGAACGCGCCGTTCTTCCACTGCCACTTCGCGCTGTTCTTCACGTCCGGGCAGCAGCGCGGTACGTCGATTGACGAGTAGCCGAGCAGGTCGGTGACGACGGCTCCGTCACGGACGGCGACGTCACTGACGGTGATGTTGTCCTTCGGGTTGATGAGGGTCGCGATGAGGCGGGGCGCGGCGGTCTCCGTGGCCCGGGTGAGGACGTAGAGGCCGTCGGGCGGGGTGCCCATGGGTGAGTCGCAGTGCACGACGGCCACGGTCTCCGGGCTGCCGTCGCCGTCCAGGTCTCCGGTGGCTTTCTTGACCACGATCGCCTTCACCGGCCCGCATTCGAGCGGGAAGTCGACGCCCGTGGGGTCGGGGGGTGCGGTGGCCGCGGGGGCGGTCCTGGCTTCCGGGCCGCCGCCTGGGCCGCCGTCGCCGAGTTGGGCTGCAGGACCGAGGAGAGGGCCACGACACCGGCGACCGCTGTGGCGGTGGCGAGCCAGTGCATGGGTCGGGTGTGAGTGTGTGCCAGTTCCGGGACGGCGGATTGCTGCACTAGGAGCGTCTCCTGTGAGGGCTGTGCCGGTGGGGTGGGGGGTGGCCAGCATGGTGCCACACGTCACAGTCCGGGGGAACGGCGGGGTGTGGAGTTCCGGTGCCGGATGTCCGGTGGTTGGGGGTGCGGAGGGGGCGTACGGGTGTCGTGCGATGTTCGGATTGTCGGTTGTTGGTGTTGCGTCAACAGAAAGGCGCTGTGGTCGAGTTCCGGAGGCGTTCCGGGAACTCGACCACAGCGCTTGTTCGTTGAATGCGGTACGAGGCCGCGTCAGCGGCCGGCGCCTCCGTCGGCGTTGGGGCCTTCGTAGTCCTCGCCGTAGGCACCCTTGGCGGGGCGGCGGCGACGCATGGGCGGCTCGACGCCGTCGGCGAGGCGGCGGGCGGTGAGCAGGAAGCCGGTGTGGCCGATCATCCGGTGGTCCGGGCGGACGGCCAGGCCCTCGATGTGCCAGTTGCGGATCATCGATTCCCAGGCGGTCGGCTCGTTGAAGCAGCCGATCTCGCGGATGGACTCGACGGTCCGGGCAAGCTGGGTGGTGGTGGCGACGTAGCAGCAGACGATGCCGCCGGGGACCAGTGCCTTGGAGACGGCTTCCAGGCACTCCCAGGGGGCGAGCATGTCGAGGATGACGCGGTCGACGTCGGTGTCGCTCAGGTTGTCCTGGAGGTCGCCGACGGTGAGCTGCCAGGCGGGGTGCGGGCCGCCGAAGTAGCGCTCCACGTTCTGCTTGGCGATGTCGGCGAAGTCCTCGCGGCGCTCGTAGGAGTGCAGCATGCCGTGGTCGCCGATGGCGCGCAGCAGGAAGCTGCTGAGCGAGCCGGAGCCGACGCCGGCCTCCACGACGCGGGCGCCGGGGAAGATGTCGGCGAAGGCGAGGATCTGCCCCGCGTCCTTGGGGTAGACCACGGCGGCGCCGCGGGGCATGGACAGGACGTAGTCGGGGAGCAGGGGGCGCAGCGCGAGGTAGGCGACGTTCCCGGTGGTGCGGACAACGCTGCCCTCGGGAGCGCCGATCAGCTCGTCGTGCGGGAAGGAACCCTTGTGGGTGTGGAAGTTCTTCCCGGCCTCGAGCGTGAACGTGTAGTGGCGGCCCTTGGGGTCGGTCAGCTGAACCTGGTCCCCGACCTTGAAGGGCCCGCGCCTGCGGGCGGCACCGGTCGGTTCGGACATGTGAACAGCCTACCGGCGTTTCGGGGGGTCGCCGACCACGCGTGTGTGCCGGTGCTTCAGCTGGGGCGGGCCATGGCCTTCACGAAGGCGCGCTCCACGTCCGCCGCGGACAGGACGCCGTAGATCTCTCCGGTCTCCTCGACGACGAGGTACTCGGTCGCCGGTGCCGCGCGGAGGGCGTCGAGGAGTTCCTCGCCCGCGAGCTCCGCGGAGACGCGCATGCCGTCAGTCAGGTCCTGGGCGAGGCCGCTGACGGCGACCCAGGGGCGGCGGTGTTCCGGTACGCCGACGATGGCGGCCTCGCGGACGAGGGAGAGGGGGTTGCCGTCGGCGTCGACGACGACCAGGGCGCGGGCGCCGGCGGCGTTGGCGCGGCGCAGGGCCTCGGAGAGGGGGGTGTCGGTCTCGACCGGGACGGCGCGGCGGGTGAGGGTGCGGGCGCGCAGTTCGGGGAGGTGTTCGCGCAGGCGGGCCATGCGCAGGCTGTTGCCGGCGCCGGTCCAGATGATCGCGGCGAGGATGGCGGCGAGCAGGGCGTCCATGACGGTGTCCATGCCGACGTTGTCCACGGCGTCGGCGCCGAGGGCTCCGGACTGGGTGAGCAGCGGGAGTCCGACGAGGACGGAGACGGCGAGGGCGCGGCCGATCCAGGCGGCGGCGATGGTGCCGCTCATCGGCCTGCCGGTGATCTTCCAGACGACGGCGCGGAGCATGCGGCCGCCGTCGAGGGGCAGGCCGGGGAGCAGGTTGAAGGCGGCCACGATGAGGTTGGAGACCATCAGGCCGGCCAGCAGGACGCCGGGTACGGTGCCGGGTTCGACGGTCTGCATGGCGGCGTAGAAGACGCCGGCGAGGACGAGGGAGAGCAGGGGGCCGACGAAGGCGAGCACGAACTCCCGTCCCGGTGTCTCGGCTTCCTTCTCGATCTCGGAGACGCCGCCGAAGAACTGCAGCTGGATGCGGCGCACGGGGAGCTTGAAGCGGAGGGCGGCGACGGTGTGGGCGAGTTCGTGGACGAGGACGGAGGCGTAGAAGGCGACGGCGAAGAAGAGGGAGACGAGGTAGCGGGCGGCGCCGAGCTCGGGCAGCACCCGGTCGAGCTGTCCGCCGAAGACCCAGGTGATGAGGGCGGCGACGAGGAACCAGCTGGGGGCGACGTACACGGGCACGCCGAACGGCCGGCCCATCAGCAGCCCGCCTCGGGGCTCCCGGGGGCGCTGGGGCGGGCGGGTCTTGCCCGCGCCGGAGTGGGCGAGGTGGCGCTCGGGGGTGCCGGGGGTGGGCTGAGGAGGCCTGGTTGTGTCCTGGCTCGGTGGAGGGTGTGCGGGCGGGGGTGCGCGTTCGGCGTCGGGGGCACGTCGGAAATCCGCGGGACGGGTTGGGGTCTGAGTCAACGTCCGCGGCCGAGTCCTGGCGCCGTTCGCGTCACGGAGCGGTCGAACGTCGTGGCCGACAGGGGTAGTCGGGCGACGGCGGGCGCGTGGGGCGAGAGGCGCCGCCTGCGCGGGGGGCGGGGGCGATGCCGGTGCCGTGGGGTCGTGAGGGGTATCGGCGGGGCCCTGCTGGGTTGCCCCGTTCCCACTGGTCTCGCTGTCGCCGTTCTCGCTGTCTGCCTCGCCGCCCGTGTCACTCGGGGCGTCCGCGCCCCGTGGGTGTCGCGGGGTCTCGTCCTGCGAGCTGTTCTCGGCGCGGAGCGGCGGCTGAGTGGCTTCGCGCACGGCGTCGTCCCGGTCGGTGTCCGCCGGCTGGGCGTCCGCGGGCTGTTCGGCGGTCGGGGCCGGGTCGGGGCGTGTGGGGTCGGTGGCCGGGGTCATACGGTCCGCTCGGCGATCGGTCGACTCGTCGGTGCCGGACCGCGGCTGCCCGCTCCCGCCGCTCTCGTCCACGGTGTCCCCTCGTTCGAAGCGTCTTCCGCGCCTGCCGGGCGGATGGGTCTGGGGTCGATGGTATGCGGCCGCGGTGACGCCTTTCGCCCCGGCACCCCCTCGGTTTCCCTGTAGGCGCAGGCCTGACGGCGGTGGCTGGGTCACTGTCAGTGGCGGGCCGTAAGGTCTGTGGACATGGAGACGAGCACGGAGGGTGCCGCAGCGGACTGCGGCAGTGACGTCGCGCCGGCGGCAGTGCCGGTGGCGGACGGGTACCCAGCGGGGGCGGAGCCGTACCCGGCGGGGGCGGACAGTGCGGTGGTGACGGTCGAGGCGGGTGAGAACGCGGTCGAGCCGGGGGCGGGCGCGGCCACGGCGGTCGGCGCGGCCGCGCGCCCGGCCATACCGCCTGCTTCACTGTCGCCGTCCCGTGCCAGTGACTTCATGCAGTGCCCGCTGCTCTACCGGTTCCGGGTGATCGACCGGCTGCCCGAGAAGCCGAGCGCGGCGGCGACCAAGGGCACCCTCGTGCACGCGGTGCTGGAGCGGCTCTTCGACGCCCCGGCCGCCGAGCGGACCGCCCCGCGCGCCAAGGCCCTCATCCCCGGCCAGTGGGACCGGCTGCGCGAGAGCAGGCCGGAGGTCGTGGAGCTGTTCGAGGACGATCCCGAGGGCGAGCGGCTGGCGAAATGGCTCGGTGAGGCGGAGCAGCTCGTCGAGCGCTGGTTCGGTCTGGAGGATCCGACCCGGCTGGAGCCCGCCGAGCGTGAGCTGTTCGTCGAGGCCGAGCTGGACTCGGGGCTGCGGTTGCGCGGGATCATCGACCGCGTCGACGTGGCGGCCACGGGCGAGGTGCGGATCGTCGATTACAAGACCGGCAAGGCGCCCCGGCCCGAGTACGCCGAGGGTGCGCTGTTCCAGATGAAGTTCTACGCGCTCGTCGTGTGGCGGCTGAAGCAGGTGATCCCGCGCCGGCTCCAGCTCGTCTACCTCGGCAGCGGTGACGTGGTGACGTACGACCCGGTCCTCGCCGACCTGGAGCGGGTGGAGCGCAAGCTGCTCGCGCTGTGGGACGCGATCCGGCAGGCGACGGAGACGGGCGAGTGGCGTGCCCGGCCGACGAAGCTGTGCGGCTGGTGCGACCACCAGGCCCACTGCCCGGAATTCGGCGGCACTCCCCCGCCTTATCCGTTGCCGGTCAGGGCGGGCGAGTCCGGCGGTGACACGCAGGGCAGAATGGGGCCGGACTAGCGAAGGAGACTTACGTGGCCATCCGCGTCCTACTGGTCGACGACCAGCCGCTGCTGCGCACCGGCTTCCGGATGATCCTGGAAGCGGAGCAGGACCTCGCGGTCGTGGGCGAGGCCGGTGACGGCCTTCAAGCTCTCGATCAGGTGCGGGCCCTGCAGCCCGACGTGGTTCTGATGGACATCCGCATGCCCCGGATGGACGGTGTCGAGGCGACGCGGCAGATCACCGGGCCCGGGCGGGACGGCCCGGCGAAGGTGCTGGTGCTGACCACTTTCGATCTCGACGAGTACGTGGTGGAGGCGCTGCGGGCGGGTGCCAGCGGCTTCCTGCTGAAGGATGCCCCGGCCAATGAGCTGGTGCAGGCGATCCGTGTGGTCGCCGCCGGTGAGGCGATGCTCGCGCCGAGCATCACGCGCCGGCTCCTCGACAAGTACGCCACGCATCTGCCGTCCGGCGACGAGCCCGTCCCGGACACCCTGCACACGCTCACCGACCGCGAGGTGGAGGTGCTGAAGCTGGTGGCGCGGGGGCTGTCCAACGCGGAGATCGCCGCGGATCTGTTCGTCAGCGAGACCACCGTGAAGACGCACGTGGGCCATGTGCTCACCAAGCTGGGCCTGCGGGACCGGGTGCAGGCCGCGGTGTACGCGTACGAGAGCGGGCTGGTGCGTCCCGGCGCACAGTAGGAGCCCGTGGCACGGCGAAGAGGGCGCCCCTTCTCGAGAAGGGGCGCCCTCTGTGCATGTACGGCGGGTACGGTCGTCCGTCAGCCCTTGCTGAGCTCCCAGAAGCGGAAGACGGTGGAGGCGTCGAGGCAGTACTCCAGGCCGTAGACGTTGTCGCGGACGACCGCGTACTGCTTGGCCTGCCAGACCGGGAGGACAGGGAGTTCCCTGGCCACGATGTCCTGGAGCCGGCCGAACTCGTCGTCCGTCGCGGAGCGGTCGCTCTCGGCGGCGGTGCGCGGGATGAGCGAGCCGGTGATCGAACGGTTGCTGTAGTTGTTGCTCAGCACGTTGCCCTTGCCGAAGAAGGGGGACGTGAAGTTGTCGGCGTCCGGGTAGTCCGGGATCCAGCCCTTCACGTACACGCCGTACTTGCCGTCGGCGATGTCCTTCTCGTACTGGTCGAACGCGACGGACTGCACGTCGGCGTCGAACAGGCCGCTGTCGTTGAGCTGCTGCGCTATCGCCTTCAGCTCCTGGTCGGTGGCGGGGCCGTAGCGCGACGGGGTGGACCACAGGGTCAGCTTGACCTTGCCGGTGATGTCGTCGTCCCGCAGCGCGGCGGCGGCCTTGGCCCGGGAGGGGCGGGCGCCGTAGGTGTCGAAGAAGGCCGTGTTGTGGCCGCCGATACCGGCCGGGATGATCGAGTACAGCGGGCTCGCCGTGCCCTGGTAGACGTCCTTGATGAGGGCGTCACGGTCGATGAGGTAGGCGATGGCCTTGCGGACGCCGAGCTTTCCGGCGACCGGGTCGTCCATGTTGAACACCAGGTGCTGGATCTCGGCGCTGCTGCCCTCGACGACCTCGAGACCGGAGTCGCCGCCGGACTTCTCGATGTCGGCGATGTCGCCGGCGGTGAGGCCTCGGTAGGCGATGTCGACCTCGCCTGCGCGCAGGTCCTTCTTCAGGGCGTCCTGGTCGCCGTGGAAGAACTTCAGCGTCACACCGGAGTTCTGCACGTCGGCCGTGCCCTTGTAGTTCTCGTTGACGGAGAAGACGGCCTCGTCGTCGTCGAAGCTGTCCAGCTTGTACGGGCCGGAGCCGACCGCGTCGCCGTCCTTGCGCAGGCCCTTCGCGTCGTACTGCTCCTCGTCGACGATGGAGCCGGCGCCGGAGGCGATCTTGCTCGGGAAGGTGGCGTCGGGCGTGTTGAGCCGGAAGACGACGGTCTCGTCGTCCGGTGTCTCGACCTTGTCGAGCGTGGGGAACATGACCGCGGGACCGTCGGGGGCGTTGATCTTCAGCATGCGGTCGAAGGAGAACTTGACGTCCTTGGAGGTGAGCGCGTCACCGTTGCTGAATTTCAGCCCGTTTCGCAGCGTGCATGTGTAGACCTTGGCCTCCGTGTCGGAGAAGGTGCACTGCTCGGCGGCTTCGGGCTGCGGTTCGGTGGCGCCCTTGGGGAAACTGAGCAGCGACTGGAAGACGTTGTTGAACAACAGCCACGAGCCCGGGTCGTAGCCGGAGGCGGGGTCGGTGGCCAGGACGTCGTCCGACATCCCCATGACCACCGAGGTGCCGGTCCCCCGGGATTCCCCCGTTTCGGTTCCACAGCCGGTCAGCAGGCCGGAGGCCAGCCCTGCCACGACGGGCAGGACCGGCCACTGGTTGCGCATGTTCACGTACGAGTGCCTTGTCGTCGGTTGTGAGATACCCGGGCCGCGTCCTCGATCCCGGGCCGACCCCGGCGCCATGGTCCTGGGCGCCGGGCGCGGGGAGACGTCAGCCGCTCACGCCACGGCCGAGCTCCCACAGCTGAAGGGTCGAGGAGGAGTTGAGCGCGTACGCCGTGCCGGTGACGTCGTCGCCCGCGGCGACGTACTGCTTGCCCTGCCACAGCGGCAGCACGGGCACGTCATTGGCGACGATGTCCTGAATGTCCGTCAGGCTGCCGGAGGCGGACAGCCGGTCGGCCGCGCGGCGGGACTCCGGGATGAGGGTGTTGCGGATCGCGCTGTTGGCGTACGGCGAGCCGAGGAAGTTGTCCTTGTCGAGGAACGGCGCGAGGTAGTTGTCGGCGTCGGGGAAGTCCGGGAACCAGCCCATGCCGTAGACCTCGTACGCGCCCTTCTGCTCGGCGGGGCGGAACGTCGCCCAGGGGGTGCCCTGGATGTCGACGTCGAACAGGCCGCTGTCGTTGAGCTGCTTCTGCAGCAGCTCGAACTCCTTCTTGGTGGCCGAGCCGTAGTGGTCGGTGGTGTAGTGCAGGGTCAGCTTCACCGGGGTGGTGACGCCCGCCTTCTCCATCAGCGCCTTGGCCTTGGTCACGCTCGGGTCGCCGTACTTGTTGAAGAACGCGTTGGAATGGCCCGTGATGCTGGCGGGGACCAGCGAGTACAGCGGTTCGGCCTGGGAGCCGTAGACCTTGGAGACGAGTTCACCGCGGTCGATGACCTGGGCCATCGCCTGGCGCACGGCCTTGCTCCGGACGCTCGGGTCATTGGTGTTGAAGGCCAGGTAGCGGATTTCCAGGCCGGACATGTCGACGAGGTCGACGGTGTCGTCGGAGTCGGCCGACAGCTTCTGGATCTGCTCGGGCGACATGGTGCGGGTCATCAGGTCGATGTCGCCCTTGTCGAGGGCGGTGCCCATTTCGTCGGCGTCCGCGAAGTTGCGCAGTTCGACCTTGTCGTTGTTCACCTTCAGGCTCCCCTTGTAGTCGGGGTTCTTGGTGAACACGGCGGAGACCAGCTCGTCGTTCTTGACCTCGGCCTGGAGGGTGTACGGGCCGGAGCCGTCGACCTCGAAGCCGTCGCGCAGCTTGCCCTTGGCGTAGATGTCCGGGTCGACGATGCCGGCGACCGGGGTGGACAGCTTGAACGGGAAGGTGGCGTCGGCGGTCTTGAGGTGGAAGATCACCTCGCGGTCGCCCTGGGTCTCGACGGTGTCGATGGTGGACAGCAGCGCGAAGACGCCGCTGTCGGCCTTGAGGGAGCGGGCGCGGTCGATGGAGTACTTCACGTCGGCCGCGGTGACGGGGTCGCCGTTCGCGAACTTCAGGCCCTCGCGCAGGGTGCAGGCGTAGCGTTCGTTGCCGCTGTCGGTGAAGCCGCAGCTCTGGGCGGCCTCGGGCACCGGGTCGCCCTCGCCGCGCGGCTGGATCATCAGGGTCTGCACGGTCTGGCGCAGGATGTTCCAGGTGCCGACGTCGTAGGCGTAGGCCGGGTCGAGCGGGGCGGGAGCGTCCTTCGAGGCAGTGAACGCGTCCGTGGTGCCGACGACGATCGCGTCGCCGTTGTCGCTACCGCTGTCGGTTCCGCCACAGGCGGCGAGAACCGGCGCGAGCAGGCCGATGACGGCCGGCAGCACCAAAGTCTTGCGGTTCATGCTCGGGTTTCTCCAGCTGTCGACTCCGTGTACCCGGCATGCAGGGGTGTTGCGGCGGACCACGGGGGTTGGGGCGATGTTCTCGCGACGAGATTAGTCCGCACCTGCAGGAGGGTTCGAAGCCACCGGAGTTGAGGCCTCATCACGGAGTGGAACCGGGTGCGGACGCAACGAAAACCTGAGAGCGGAAGGATTCGTGCGCCATCCCATCAATTGGGACACAAGGACTCGCGTAGAGTCACCGAAACAGGCCAGAGATCACGGCCTCGCCCACCCGTCGACCCCTTGTCGCGTGGTGAACGTCACAAACTGAACGGTCTTGATGGGCGCTGGAATTCAGCCATCGGGCACGTTCGAATTTCCTTGCGGAATTCTCGCGCTATCGATGTTGCACGCTGCGTGAACGTCGATCGCATTTCCGTTGTCACGCCGCCATCAGCCCGCGCAGAAATGCCAGATCGACCTCTTCGAGCGAGCTCACCACGGTACGCCGGGCGGCCGGGGTGATCGGTGCCACGGACGGTACGGCCACCACATGGCAGCCCGCGGCCTCGGCCGCGGCGACGCCGGTCGCCGTGTCCTCGACGACCGCGCATCTGGCCGGGTCGACGCCGAGTCCGGCCGCAGCGAACAGGTACGGGTCCGGGTACGGCTTGGTGCGCGGCACCTCGTCGCCGGCGACGGTCAGCGCGAAGTGCTGGGGGCCGAGCGAGGTGAGGACCCGGTCGATGATGCGCCGGTGCGAGGCGGAGACCAGAGCCGTGGGGATCTCGAACGCGGCGAGCTCGGCCAGCAGCCGGGCGGCACCCGGCATCAGCGGCAGGGCGAGGTCGATGCGGTCCTCGAAGCCCTGGTTGAGCAGCACCGTCAGCTCGGCGAGGGTGATGTCGGCGCCGGTGGCCTCGATCAGGAACCCGGCGCTGCGGCTCATGGGGCCGCCGACCACGACATGGCGCCAGGTGTCGTCGAGCGTGTGGCCGAGGCCGGCGAAGATCTCGACCTCGACGTCCCACCAGAAGCCCTCCGTATCCACCAGGGTTCCGTCCATGTCGAGCAGCACGGCCTGCAGGGCTGAGCCCTCGGCCGTACGGGTTCCTGGTGCGGGGACCGTGCTGGTCATCCACGTACCTCCTTGAAGGGGCGATCAGGCCGGTCCCCACGAAGGGGACCGGCCTGCGGTGGACCGACCAGTGTACGACTCCCGCGGCCGAAACGCCTGGTTTGACCGACGGGCGCGGGGAAAGCCTTGGATTCACCCCCTGGCCAGGCCACGAAGCGCCTGCGGCGTGCGGTCCCGCGCGCGGCGCGGAGCGGTCTCAGCGGGCGTTGAAGTACTTCGCCTCCGGGTGGTGGATGACGATCGCGTCCGTGGACTGCTCGGGGTGCAGCTGGAACTCCTCGGACAGGTGGACGCCGATGCGCTCCGGCTGGAGCAGGTCGGCGATCTTGGACCGGTCCTCCAGGTTCGGGCAGGCGCCGTAGCCCAGCGAGAAGCGGGCGCCCCGGTACTTCAGCGCGAACATGTCCTCGATGTCGGCCGGGTCCTCACCGGCGAAGCCCAGCTCGGAGCGCACGCGCGCGTGCCAGTACTCGGCGAGCGCCTCGGCCAGCTGCACGGACAGGCCATGCAGTTCGAGGTAGTCACGGTAGGCGTTCGCCTCGAACATCCGCGCCGTCTCCTCGCCGATCCGCGAGCCCACGGTGACCACCTGGAGGCCCACGACGTCCGTCTCGCCCGACTCCTGCGGGCGGAAGAAGTCCGCCAGGCACAGGCGGCGGCCGCGGCGCTGGCGCGGGAAGGTGAAGCGGGTGCGTTCGTTGCCGTGCTCGTCCAGGAGGATCAGGTCGTCGTCCTTGGAGACACACGGGAAGTAGCCGTAGACCACGGCGGCTTCGAGGAGGTTGTCCGTCTGGAGCCTGTCGAGCAGGCCGCGCAGCCGCGGGCGGCCCTCGGTCTCGACGAGTTCCTGGTACGAGGGACCGTCTCCGGTGCGGGCCTCCTTCAGGCCCCACTGGCCCTTGAAGAGGGCGCCCTCGTCGAGCCAGGACGCGTATTCCTTGAGCTGGATGCCCTTGATGACGCGGGTGCCCCAGAACGGCGGCTCGGGCAGCGGGTTGTCGGTGGCGACGTCGGAGCGGACGTGGCCTTCCTCGGGACGCTCCTCCGGTACGGCCGCGGCGGCGGTGCTCCTGACCCGGCGCTGCTTGAGCTCGGGCAGCTTCGCGCCGGGCACGCCCCGCTTGACGCCGATCAGGGCGTCCATCAGGCGCAGGCCCTCGAACGCGTCCCGGGCGTAGCGGACTTCGCCCTCGTAGATCTCGTGCAGGTCCTGCTCGACGTACGCGCGCGTGAGGGCGGCGCCGCCGAGGATGACCGGGTAATTCGCCGCCAGGCCGCGCTGGTTGAGCTCCTCCAGGTTCTCCTTCATGATCACCGTGGACTTCACCAGCAGCCCGGACATGCCGATGACGTCGGCCCGGTGCTCCTCGGCGGCCTCCAGGATCGCCGAGACGGGCTGCTTGATGCCCAGGTTGACCACGTTGTAGCCGTTGTTGGACAGGATGATGTCCACCAGGTTCTTGCCGATGTCGTGCACGTCGCCGCGCACCGTGGCCAGCACGATGGTGCCCTTGCCGTCGGCGTCCGACTTCTCCATGTGCGGCTCGAGGTAGGCGACGGCGGCCTTCATCACCTCGGCGGACTGGAGCACGAAGGGCAGCTGCATCTGGCCGGAGCCGAACAGCTCACCGACGACCTTCATGCCGTCCAGGAGGATCTCGTTGACGATGTCCAGGGCGGGGCGGTCCAGGAGGGCCGCGTCGAGGTCGGCTTCCAGGCCGTTGCGCTCGCCGTCGATGATGCGGCGCTTGAGGCGCTCCTCCAGCGGGAGGGCGGCGAGTTCCTCGGCCCTGCCGGCCTTGAGGGACTTCGCGGTGGCGCCCTCGAACAGGGCCATCAGCTTCTGCAGCGGGTCGTAGCCCTCGGCGCGGCGGTCGTAGATCAGGTCGAGGGCGGTCTGCACCTCTTCCTCGTTGAAGCGGGCGATCGGCAGGATCTTCGACGCGTGGACGATCGCCGAGTCCAGGCCCGCCTTGACGCACTCGTCGAGGAAGACGGAGTTGAGCAGGATGCGGGCGGCCGGATTGAGGCCGAAGGAGATGTTGGACAGGCCGAGGGTGGTCTGGACGTCCGGGTGGCGGCGCTTGAGCTGGCGGATCGCCTCGATGGTGGCGATGCCGTCCCCCCGGGACTCCTCCTGGCCGGTGCAGATGGTGAAGGTCAGGGTGTCGATGAGGATGTCCGACTCGAGGATGCCCCAGTTCGTCGTCAGGTCCTCGATGAGCCGCTCGGCGATCTCGACCTTCTTCTCGGGGGTGCGGGCCTGC
This sequence comes from Streptomyces sp. R28, assembly GCF_041052385.1. GTDB lineage: Bacteria > Actinomycetota > Actinomycetes > Streptomycetales > Streptomycetaceae > Streptomyces. The sequence continues at coordinate 2,212,865 of NZ_CP163439.1, forward strand.
CCCACCTCGTCGATGGTCAGCGCGATCAGGGCGGCGCCGTGCTCCTGGGCCAGCTTGGTGACCTTGGCGAAACGGGACTCGGGGCCGTCGCCGTCCTCGTAGTTGACGGAGTTGATGACCGCACGGCCGCCGAGCTTCTCCAGGCCGGCCTGGATGACGTCGACCTCGGTGGAGTCCAGCACGATCGGCAGCGTGGAGGCGGTGGCGAAGCGGCCGGCCAGCTCCTCCATGTCGGCGACGCCGTCGCGGCCGACGTAGTCCACGCAGAGGTCCAGCATGTGGGCACCCTCGCGGATCTGCTCGCGGGCCATCTCCACGCAGTCGTCCCAGCGGGCGGCCAGCATGGCCTCGCGGAACTTCTTCGAGCCGTTGGCGTTGGTGCGCTCACCGATGGCCAGGTAGGAGGTGTCCTGGCGGAACGGCACCGTCTGGTAGAGGGAGGCGGCACCGGGCTCGGGCTGCGGCCGGCGCTCCACGGGCGTGGCTTCCCGGACCCGCTCGACGAGTTGCCGCAGGTGCTCGGGGGTGGTGCCGCAGCAGCCGCCGATGAGGTTCAGCCCGTAGTCCCGTACGAAGGTCTCCTGGGCGTCGGCCAGGCCCTCGGGGTCGAGCGGGAAGTGGGCGCCGTCCTTGGTGAGGATCGGCAGACCGGCGTTCGGCATGCACAGCAGCGGGGTGCGCGAGTGCCGGGCCAGGTAGCGCAGGTGCTCGCTCATCTCGGCGGGGCCGGTCGAGCAGTTCAGGCCGATCATGTCGATGCCGAGGGGCTCCAGCGCGGTCAGCGCGGCGCCGATCTCGGAGCCGAGCAGCATGGTGCCGGTCGTCTCGAAGGCCATGGAGACCAGCAGCGGCACGACGGTGCCGGTCGCCTCCATCGCGCGCCGGGCGCCCAGGATCGACGACTTCGTCTGCAGGAGGTCCTGGGTGGTCTCCACGATCAGGGCGTCCGCGCCGCCGGCGAGCAGGCCCTCGGCGTTCGCCTGGAAGCCGTCGCGCAGGGTGCCGTAGCCGATGTGGCCGAGGGTCGGCAGCTTCGTGCCGGGTCCGATCGAGCCGAGCACCCAGCGCTGGCGGCCGTCGCGGGCGCCGAACGCGTCGGCGGTCTCGCGGGCGATACGGGCGCCCGATTCGGACAGCTCGTAGACCCGGTCGGCGATGTCGTACTCGGCCATGGCCGAGTGGTTGGCGCCGAAGGTGTTGGTCTCGACGCAGTCCACGCCCGCTTCGAAGTACGCCTCGTGGACGGAGCGGACGATGTCGGGCCGGGTGATGTTGAGGATCTCGTTGCAGCCCTCGAGGTTCTCGAAGTCCTCGAGGGTGGGGTCCTGGGCCTGCAACATGGTGCCCATCGCTCCGTCGGCGACCACCACACGGGTGGCGAGCGCCTCACGGAGGGCGGACACACGGGTCCGGCTGTCGGCGGAAGGGGTCGGTGGCAACGAGGCCATGAAAGGGCTCCCTGGAATGCGACGGCTGTCGGCTTTGCGCCCTCTACGGGTCCGTCCGCAGGGGGCGCACGCCGCCAGAGTAGCCGGGACCGCCGCCGAATGGTCAGGGAGTCCACGGGGCGGGACGAGGATGACGGCAGGGCCGACTCCCGGATACGGGTGACGCAACAGAAGGGGACGGATGCCGACCGACCATTAGCGGGAGGTCGGCATCGACTAGTAGTGTTCGACATTGCCGAACAGCGGCAGCGACGTCGCATGGTCGACGCTCGAAGGGGACGGAGGCAGTACGGCGATGGCACGGAACATCCAGTCGCTCGAGCGGGCGGCCGCGATGCTGCGGCTCCTCGCAGGTGGCGAGCGGCGGCTCGGCCTGTCGGACATCGCCTCCTCCCTGGGCCTCGCCAAGGGCACCGCCCACGGGATTCTGCGCACCCTCCAGCAGGAGGGCTTCGTCGAGCAGGACGACGCCTCCGGGCGCTACCAGCTGGGCGCCGAGCTGCTGCGCCTGGGCACCACCTATCTGGACGTGCACGAGCTGCGGGCACGCGCCCTGGTGTGGACGGACGACCTGGCCCGCTCCAGCGGGGAGAGCGTCTACCTGGGCGTGCTGCACCAGCAGGGCGTGCTGATCGTCCACCACGTCTTCCGGCCCGACGACAGCAGGCAAGTGCTGGAGATCGGGGCCATGCAGCCCCTGCACTCCACGGCCCTGGGCAAGGTCCTGTCGGCGTACGACCCGGTCGCGCACAGCGAGGTGATCGAGGCCGACCGCAAGGCCTTCACGGACCGGACCGTGTGCGAGCTGGACGGCTTCGAGCACATCCTCGACATGACACGCGCGCGTGGATACGCGGCCGATGTCGAGGAGACCTGGGAGGGCGTCGCGTCCGTCGCCGCCGCCATCCACGACCGGCGCCGCATGCCGGTCGGCTCGGTCGGCATCACGGGCGCCGTGGAGCGGCTGTGCCGGGACGGCGAGCTGCGTCCCGAGCTGATCGCGGCGGTACGGGACTGCGCCCGCGCGGTGTCGCGGGATCTGGGCGCCGGGCGGTTCTGAGCACCGCACGGAACAGGAATCAACAAACGGGACGTCATGGGGCGTTCCGTTCTTCGGCATAGCCGGACACCATCGAACAAATCACCCGGACGGCACGCACCGTGTCCTCCACGTGGCAGTACGCGTCCGACCCGACAGTGTCGATAAATCAACACAACCGATAACGATCGAGCATTCGATAACAGGACCCTTGACGCACGGCTGACGCCGGAGCAAGACTCCCGTCCATCGGTCGGCATTGTCGAACACCTACCGGCAATACGCGCTAGAGTGTGACAACGCCAAGGGCCGGCATCGCCCTCACCCCCGAGGGCAACGCGAACCACCGGTGGGACCCGGGGTTCGGCTTCCCCTGGACGAAGGACAAAGGAGTCGCGGGTGTCCAGCTCCGACATCTTCATCGGCGAGACCATCGGTACCGCCATACTCATCCTGCTCGGCGGCGGCGTCTGCGCCGCTGTCACGCTGAAGGCCTCCAAGGCCCGTAACGCCGGCTGGCTCGCCATCACCTTCGGGTGGGGCTTCGCAGTACTCACGGCGGTCTACACCTCGGCGCCGCTGTCCGGCGCCCACCTGAACCCGGCCGTGACCGTCGCACTCGCGATCAAGGACAACGACTGGAGCAACGTTCCGACGTACTTCGCCGGACAGCTGCTCGGCGCCATGATCGGTGCGGCCCTGGTCTGGGTCGCCTACTACGGCCAGTTCCACGCCCACCTCACCGACAAGGAGATCGTCGGCGGTCCGGGCGCGCAGGCCACCACGGCCAAGGCCGTCGAGGCACAGGAGAAGGGCGCCGGCCCGGTCCTGGGCATCTTCTCCACCGGTCCCGAGATCCGGAACGCGGTGCAGAACCTCCTCACGGAGATCATCGGCACCGTCGTGCTGGTGCTCGCGGTCCTGACCCAGGGCCTGAACGACAGCGGCAAGGGCCTGGGCACCCTGGGCGCCCTGATCACCGCGCTCGTGGTCGTCTCCATCGGCCTGTCGCTCGGCGGCCCGACCGGTTACGCGATCAACCCGGCCCGTGACCTCGGTCCGCGCATTGTCCACGCCCTTCTCCCCCTGCCCAACAAGGGCGGTTCCGACTGGGGCTACGCCTGGATCCCGGTGGTCGGCCCGCTCATCGGCGGCGCCATCGCGGCAGGCATCTACAACGTCGCCTTCGCTTAGGAGCACCGAGCTTCACCCGTTCGGGTGAGGAGCACCGAAACTCTCAGCGCGCGCCGTACGTAAAGCCCCATAACCACGGAACTTCCAGGAGCTAACAGTGACCGACGCCCACACCGCCGGCCCCTTCATCGCCGCCATCGACCAGGGCACCACCTCGTCCCGCTGCATCGTCTTCGACCGCGACGGCCGTATCGTCTCCGTCGACCAGAAGGAGCACGAGCAGATCTTCCCGAAGCCGGGCTGGGTCGAGCACAACGCCAACGAGATCTGGACCAACGTCCAGGAGGTCGTCGCCGGAGCCGTCCAGAAGGCCGGCATCACCCGCGACGACATCAAGGCCATCGGCATCACCAACCAGCGCGAGACCACCGTGCTGTGGGACAAGAACACCGGTGAGCCCGTCCACAACGCCATCGTCTGGCAGGACACCCGCACCGACGCGCTCTGCAAGGAGCTCGGCCGCAATGTCGGCCAGGACCGCTTCCGCCGTGAGACCGGCCTTCCCCTCGCCTCCTACTTCGCCGGTCCCAAGGCCCGCTGGCTGCTGGACAACGTCGAGGGCCTCAAGGAGCGCGCCGAGGCCGGCGACATCCTCTTCGGCACCATGGACACCTGGGTCATCTGGAACCTGACCGGCGGTGTCAACGGCGGCAAGCACGTCACCGACGTCACCAACGCGTCCCGCACCATGCTGATGAACCTCCACACCATGGAGTGGGACGACAAGATCGCCGAGTCGATCGGCGTGCCCCTGCAGATCCTGCCCGAGATCCGCTCCTCCGCGGAGGTCTACGGCGAGATCACCGGCGGCAAGCTGGGCGACCTGCTCGGCGGCATCCCGGTCGCCTCCGCGCTCGGCGACCAGCAGGCGGCCCTGTTCGGCCAGACCTGTTTCGCCGAGGGCGAGGTCAAGTCGACGTACGGCACCGGCACCTTCATGGTGATGAACACCGGTGAGAAGATCATCAACTCGTACGCGGGTCTGCTGACCACGGTCGGCTACAAGATCGGCGAACAGCCGACGGTCTACGCCCTGGAGGGCTCGATCGCCGTCACCGGCTCCCTGGTGCAGTGGATGCGCGACCAGATGGGCCTGATCTCCACCGCCGCCGAGATCGAGACGCTCGCGCTCTCGGTCGAGGACAACGGCGGCGCCTACTTCGTGCCGGCCTTCTCCGGCCTGTTCGCCCCGCACTGGCGCTCCGACGCCCGCGGTGTGATCGCCGGCCTGACCCGGTACGTCACCAAGGCGCACCTCGCGCGCGCCGTTCTGGAGGCCACCGCCTGGCAGACGCGGGAGATCGCCGACGCCATGGTCAAGGACTCCGGCGACGAGCTGGTGGCGCTCAAGGTCGACGGCGGCATGACCGCCAACAACCTGCTGATGCAGACGCTCTCCGACGTCCTGGACGCGCCGGTGGTGCGCCCGATGGTCGCCGAGACCACCTGCCTCGGTGCCGCCTACGCCGCCGGTCTCGCCGTCGGCTTCTGGAACAACACCGACGACCTGCGCGCCAACTGGCGCCGGGCCGCCGAGTGGACCCCCCGCATGGACGCGGAGACCCGCGACCGTGAGTACAAGAACTGGCTCAAGGCCGTCGAGCGGACCATGGGCTGGCTCGAGGACGACGAGAGCTGACGAGAGCCGACACAGGCTCTCACACGAGCTCTGACGAGGAGTAAGAACCCGAAATGACCAGTCAGTCCACCCTGCAGTCCGTGCCTGCCCTCGGTACGCGCCCGGCCTCCGGCTCCAACCCGAGCCGCGCCGAGACCCGGGAGCAACTCGCCAAGGCGTCGTACGACCTTCTCGTGATCGGCGGCGGCATCCTGGGCATCTCCACTGCCTGGCACGCCGCGCAGTCCGGCCTGCGGGTGGCTCTGGTCGACGCCGGCGACTTCGCCGGCGCCACCTCGTCCGCCTCCTCCAAGCTGCTCCACGGCGGTCTGCGCTACCTGCAGACCGGCGCGGTGAAGCTGGTGGCGGAGAACCACTTCGAGCGCCGTGCGGTCTCCCGCCAGGTGGCACCGCACCTGGCGAACCCGCTCACGTTCTACCTCCCCGTGTACAAGGGCGGGCCGCACGGCGCTGCGAAGCTCGGGGCGGGCGTCTTCGCCTACTCCGCGCTCTCCGCGTTCGGTGACGGAGTGGGCCACCTGCTCTCCCCGGCCAAGGCCGCGCAGGACGTGCCCGAGCTGCGCACCGACAACCTCAAGGCCGTGGCCGTGTACGGCGACGACCAGATGAACGACGCGCGCATGGCGCTGATGACGGTCCGCGGGGCCGTCGAGGCGGGTGCCGTGGTGCTGAACCACGCCGAGGTCACCGGCCTGCGGTTCACCAAGGGCCGGGTGACGGGCGCGGAGCTGCGCGACCGCCTCTCCGGCGACGAGTTCGGTGTGAGCGCCCGCCTGGTGCTCAACGCGACCGGCCCCTGGGTGGACCACCTGCGCAAGATGGAGGACCCGAATGCCGCGCCGTCGATCCGCCTGTCGAAGGGCGCGCATCTGGTCCTGAAGCGGACGTCGCCGTGGAAGGCGGCGCTCGCGACCCCGATCGACAAGTACCGCATCACCTTCGCCCTGCCCTGGGAGGACATGCTCCTGCTGGGCACCACGGACGAGGAGTTCGAGGGCGACCCGGCCGACGTCGCGGTCAACGACAAGGACATAGCCCAGATCCTGGACGAGGCCGCGTTCTCCATCCGGGACCAGCAGCTGGACCGCGACCTCATCACGTACGCCTTCGCGGGGCTGCGCGTGCTGCCGGGCGGCCCCGGTGACACGGCGAAGGCCAAGCGCGAGACGGTCGTGACCGAGGGCAAGGGCGGCATGCTGTCCGTCGCGGGCGGCAAGTGGACCACCTTCCGGCACATCGGCCGTACGGTCATGCAGAAGCTTCAGGCGCTGCCGGGCCACCCGCTGGGCGACGACTTCGAGCCGATCTCCGCGCTGCCGAAGAAGCTGCCGCTGCCGGGTATCGCCAACCCCCGCGCGGTCGCCCACCGTCTGCTGACCGACCGCCCGGCGCCCGGCCCGCGCATGGCCGCCGACACCGCCAAGCACCTGGCCACGCACTACGGCTCGCTGGCCTTCGACATCGCCCGCATCGCGAACGAGAACCCGGAGCTGAGCGAGCGCGTCCACCCGGATGCCCCGGAGATCTGGGCCCAGGTCGTCTACGCCCGCGACAACGAGTGGGCCGAGACGCAGGACGACGTCCTGCGCCGCCGTACGACGCTGACGATCCGGGGCCTGGCCACGGACGACGTCCGCGCGAAGGTCCAGGACCTGCTCGACAAGAAGTGAGCCTCGCAGGCGCCAGGGCCTGGCTGTCAAATTCCCGTCGTCCGCCCGGAGGGCGGGCCCCGCGGGGCAGGCGGGAATTTGTCAGCCAGGCCCTAGGGGAGGGTTTCGCCGGATGAGCCTCCCCCGGCGCCGGGTCCGGCCACTGCCCTGACCGGGCCGGACCGCACGAGGGCGGCCCCCTCCGCACCGGGGCCGGCCACGGAAGGGGCGGCTCCATGCCGACGGAGCCGCCCCTTTCGCATGCCCCGCTGTCCGTGCCCGGCACACACCTGACGTGCGCTCAGGTCAGCGACTCCACGGCCGCCCGTACGGCGTCGACGTCCGGCAGTTCCGCGCGGCGCACGATCAGTTCACGCCCCAGCAGCAGGGCCCGCCGGGACGCGGGTACCGGGTCCGGCAGGGTCGTCAGGTCCGTCAGATGGGCGAAACCGATGATGCGGCGGACGATTTCCGTGCCGGCGTAGCCGAGGGACTCGGTCCACACCCGGCGCAGGAAGCGGTCGAGGTAGGCGTCGTCGAAGAAGGTGTCGATGCGCGTCGCCCACAGCCGGCGGAACTCCGCTTCGAAGGCATCCCAGGAGAGGCGGAGTTGACCGCCGTGGTCGGACAGCGTGCCGAGCGCCCGCGCCCGCTCCTGTGCCACCAGGACGTTCGCCCAGTACAGGCCCAGGTCGTATCCGACGGGGCCCACGAAGGAGAACTCGGGGTCGAAGACCCGTACCACGTGCGTGCCTTCGCGCTCGCCGACCATGACGCTGCCCGTGTGCAGGTCACCGTGGAGGAGGGCCTGGGCGCTGGTCATGAAGGTGTGGCGGAGGTCGGCGACCTCGGTGCGCAGCCTGCCGTCGGCGCGGAACGCCGCCGCCAGGTCGTCCAGCCCCTCGTGCCAGTGGTTGTGCTCGTGCTCGATGTACGGCTCGGAGAGGACCACGTCCTCGGTGATCTCGCACAGCTCCGGGCTCACCGAGGTCGCGATCAGGGCCTTGCGTTCGGCGGACGGCATGCCGAAGTCGCTGGTCGCGAAGGAGAGCTGGGCCACGAACTCGCCGATGCGGGCGGAGGTGTGCGGGCCGTACGGCTCGCCCACGTTCAGGCGGGTGCGCAGGACCTCCAGGTCCGACATGTCCTCCATGACGAGGGCGTAGTTCTCGGGGTCGTAGCCGTGGATCGCCGGGATCTTGTCGGGGGCGACCTTCGCCACCTGGTCGTACGCACGGGCCTCGGCGTCGGCGCGGTCGGGGTTCATCGGCCAGGAGGGACCGGCGACCCGCACCCAGGGCAGGGCCTGCTTGACGGCGAGGCTGCGGGTGCCGTCGCCGGAGGAGGCGAGGAAGACGCGGTTCATGTTGCCGTCCGACACCTCGCGCACACGGATGTCGGTCCCCTCAGTCCAGTGGCCGCGCTCGCGCAGGTAGCCGGGGATGTCGTCGGTCTCCAGGATGCGGTAGCCCATCGCGGTAACTCCTCGAACTTCCTTATGCGGTACGGCGCTTGGACAGGGTGAAGCTGAAGACCAGGGCGAGGATGAGGACCGCGCCCTCGACGACGTCCTGGGTGTAGTAAGGCAGGCCCTTGATGGTCAGGCCGGTGGTGATGATGCCGATCAGGACGGCGCCGAGGGCCGTGCCCCAGACGTTGGGGCGGCCGCGGCCCAGGACGGAGGTGCCGACGAGGGCCACCGCGACCGCCTCCAGCAGCTGCGAGGTGCCCGCCGACACGTCGCCCTGGCCGATGCGGGAGGCCAGGATCAGGCCGCCGATCGAGGCGAGCACGCCGGACAGGACGTAGGCGAGGGACCGGTACGCGCCGACGCGGATGCCGGCCAGGCGGGAGGCCTCGGGGTTGGCGCCGATGGCGTACAGGACGCGGCCCCAGCGGGTGCGGGCGAGGAAGACCCAGGCGCCGATGGTCAGCGCGCCGAAGATCAGGACCGAGATCGGGATGCCGAGGAGCGTGCCGCGGTCGATGCGCAGGAAGCCATCGGTGAACCTGCCGGGGGCCGTGGTGCCGTCGTCCAGCGTCATGCCAGGGGTGATGGACTGGCCGTCGACCAGGATGAGCTTGCTGCCCTGGATCACGAACATCGTGCCGAGGGTGGCGAGCATGTCCGGGATCTTCAGTACGACGATCAGGAGCGCGTTGAGCAGGCCCGCGAGCGCGCCTGCCGCCAGCACCGCGACGATCGCGACCGCGCCGATCTGGTTGTGGACGACCATCGTCTGGGCGGCGACCGAGACACCCAGGCCGGCGACCGCGCCGACGGACATGTCCATTCCGCCGACGGCCATGGTGAGGGTGACCCCGAGGCCGAGGATGGCGGCGACGGAGACGTACCGGAGGGTGTCGAGGAGGGTCGCCGACTCGCGGAAGGAGCCCTCGCTCAGCGCGAAGTACAGGAACAGCGCGACCGTGACGAAGATGAAGCCGTACTTGATGACGGCGTTCTGGACGCGTACGGCCGTGGTGGTGCCGGGCGGTATCGCCGCCTTCACCGGGACCTCGGTGCTCTGCTGGGTGGTCATGGGGTGCTGCTTCCTTCGGGCGTACGAGGCGTACGAGGCTTGCGCGGCGTACAAGGCTTGCGCGGCATGCGAGGCGTACGACGGGCGGGCGGCATCAGACGCACGCCGAGATCGTCTGGATCACGCGGTCGCGTTCCGCGTCCTCGCCGTACGCGTCGAGGTGGACCTCGCCGGCGGCCAGCACGACGACCCGGTCGGCGACCTCCAGCACCTCGTCGACGTCGGCGGACAGGACGAGCACGGCGGCCCCCTCGGCGGCCAGCGCCCTGGCGCGGCGGCCGATGTCACGGCGGGCACCGATGTCCACGCCCCGGAAGGGTTCGTCCAGGATGAGGACGCGTGGGCTGCGGGCGAGCCAGCGGCCGACGACGACCTTCTGCTGGTTGCCGCCGGACAGTTCCTCGACGGTGCTGTGCTCGTCGCGGGCGACCACGCCGAGGGCCTCGATGGTGTCGCGGCCGAGGGCGTCCTCCTTCGAGCGCTGGACGAGGCCGGCCCGGGAGAGCGACTTCAAGAACGGCAGCGAGATGTTCTGGGCCAGCGACCAGCCGGGGACGAGCGCGTCGGCGTGCCGGTCCTCGGGGACCAGGTGGACGCCGGCCCGGATGGCGTCGGAGGGGCGGCGGGGCTCGTACCGCTTGCCGTCGAGTTCGACCGTGCCCGTCGCGAAGGGCTCGGCACCGAACAGGCCGCGGGCCAGTTCGGTCTTGCCCGCGCCCAACAGGCCCACCACACCGGTGACTTCACCGGTGCGGAGGTCGAGGTCCAGGGGTGTTCGGCCCTCGAAGAGCCGTACACCGCGCAACGACAGCACCACATTCCCGCCCGCCCCGTCCCGGACCGGGCGGGCCGTCGTCGCCTCCTGCGCCTGGGCCAGCATCGCGCGCAGGGCGCTGTCCCAGTCGAAGGGCTTGGCCTGGTCCTCGGTGAGACGGCCGTCCCGCAGGACGACCAGGCGGGCGGCGAGCGTGTCGATCTCGCCGAGGCGGTGGGAGACGTAGAGGACCGCGATGCCGTCGTCGCGCATCTTCTCGACGAGCGCGAAGAGGCGTTCGGCCTCGGCGGCGGACAGGGCCGAGGTCGGCTCGTCGAGGATCAGCAGGCGGGGGCGGGTCGCGAGGGCGCGGGCGAGGATGAGCAACTGGCGGTCGGACACGCCCAGTTCGGTGACGTCCTTCCTGAGGAGGGCGTCGCTCCAGTCGAGGCCCAGGCCCGCCTGGATCTCGCGGGCGCGCGCCAGCAGCCGGCCGCCGCTCAGGAGCGGGTTGCCGCGCGCCTGCGCCAGCTCCTCGAAGACCAGGTTCTCCGCGACCGAGAGGCCCGGCACGATGCCCTCGCCGATGCGCTGGTGCACCGTCTGGACACCCAACTGGCGTGCGGCCAGCGGGGAGTGGAGTGCCGCGGGCTCCCCGGCGACCCGCACCGCTCCCCCGTGGTCCGTGTGCACACCCGACAGGATCTTGATGAGCGTGGACTTGCCGGCGCCGTTCGCGCCGAGCAGCGCGACCACGCTGCCCGGGGCGATGTCGAGGGTGACGGAGGCGAGCACCGTCCTGCCGCCGAAGGCCATGCTGACGTCGGTCAGAGAGACGGCAGGAACCTCAGTGGGCGACATTGGAGATCCAGTCGGCGGTCGAGACCTGCGCCAGGTTCAGCGCGGGCAGCGCCTGCCGCAGCTGGTCCATGTTCTCGATCTTCTTCTCGCGCAGGAAGTCCTGGGTGATGGCGACGGCCGGGAACTCCACCGAGGTCCTGTTCAGCTGTCCGGCCAGCTCCAGGGCGGTCGTACGGACGACGGCGGCGCCGACGGCGGACGGGTCGGTGCCCGCGGTGGCGACCCAGGGGCTGCCGTCGGCGGTCATGTTCTGTATGTCGGCATTGGAGACATCCGCGCCGAAGACCTTCACCTTGTCCTGCAGCTTCTTGTTCTGGACGGCGAGGACGGTGCCCTTGGCGAGTTCGTCGTACGGGGCGAAGATGCCGGTGACATCGGAGTGCTGGGTGAGGGCGGCGGACACCAACGGCACGTTGTCCGTCGCCGTGGAGTCGGTCACCTTGCCGACCTTGAACTGCTGCTTCCAGCCTTGCGCAGCTACCTCGCTCGCCCAGACGGTGTTCCGCTTGTCCAGGGCGGCGTAGCCGGCGACGTTGACGTAACCGACCTTGGCGTCCTTGCCGACCTCCTTGGCCATCACGTCGAGGACGGCCTGGGCCATGCTCGCGTCGTTCTGCTTGGTGCTGACGACGCCCTTGGTGGAGGTCTCGACGTCGTAGACGACGACCTTGATGCCCTTCTTCACGGCCTTGTCGATCTCCGGCTGGATGGTGGCCGGAAAGCCGTGGTCGACGATGATGGCCTGCGCGCCGGAGTTGATGGCCGAGGACAGGTCGGTGGCCTGCTTGGCGTTGTCGGCCTGGGCGTCGTACACGGTCAGGTCGATGCCGAGGGCCTTGGCCTGCGCCTTGGCGCCGTTGCCCCACTGCTCGAAGTAGTCGCCGGCGCCGCTCTGCCGGACGAGGGCCACCTTGACGGTGCCCTCGCTGAAGGGGGCGGGCTTCGCGCCGGTGGCGGCCGCGGCCGAGGCGGCGGTGTTGCCGGAGGTCTTGGACGCGTCCGTGGACTGCGAGCAGCCCGCGAGGAGCAGGACGGAGACGGACGCGAGGGAGAGTGCGGCAAGGGGCAGACGGACACGGGACATGACGGAGCTCCAGGTGCGAGGAAAGGGTGGGGAGTTGCTCGGCCCGGAGCTGGGGGCACGAACGAGCCACCGGCCGTTGTGCGGCTACCACCGGCCGCTGCGAGGCTGAGGCGAGTGCGGCGGCCCGCGAAACGCGGGCGCGAGGGAGCTCCGGATGAGGTCAGCGACAGCTGGCTGTGGTCGACCGGAGCAAGTCCACGTACAGCCGCCGCACGAGCAGCAGCGTCTTCATACGGAGATCATGGGAACGATTTCAGCCACCCGTCAAAGCAATGGAAGCGGTTTCTCAGCACGTGAGACAACGACTACGTCACACCCGGTTGCCACCACTGCGGGCTCCCGCCGGAGTTACGATCACGGGACCGGCACCCGAACCGGCACAGTGAGGCCCTGATGACGACTCCCCGCGCGACAGTGATGCGTATGCCCTGCATGCGGTGCTGTCCCGGCGCGATGTGTCGCGGCTGACGAGCGCTGACCAGCTTCCGCACCGCTGCGCCCCCTTCCTCACCGCCCCCTCCGGGTGCTTGTCTCGGTACCCGGACTTCCCTTCCAGTTCCAGGAGTTGCACTCATGACCCTGCTGACGACCTGGCCCGAGTCCGGACCGGAGACCCTGGTCCGCCGCACCTCGGACCCCGTCGAGATCGCCGCGGCCCTGAAGCCGCTGGGTGTGCGCTACGAGCAGTGGCCGATCCGCGAGGACGTCCCGTTCGACGCCGACAGCGACACCGTGTTCGCGGCGTACGGCCCCGAGATCGACCGGCCCAACGCCGAGGAGGGCTTCACCACCGTCGACGTGCTGGGTCTGCACCCCAGCGACGACCCGGAGTTCCCGGCGAAGGCGAAGGCCGCGCGCGCGAAGTTCCTCCAGGAGCACACGCACGACGACGATGACGAGGTCCGCTTCTTCGTCTCCGGCTCCGGCATCTTCTACCTCCACGTGAACGGCGAGGTGCACGCCGTCTTCTGCGAGAAGGGCGACCTGCTGGGCGTGCCGCGCGGCACCACGCACTGGTTCGACATGGGCACGAAGCCGTCCTTCACCGCGATCCGCTTCTTCCACGAGGAGGACGGCTGGATCGGCAACTTCACCGGTTCCGCCATTGCCGGCCGCTTCCCGGACTACGACACGATCGCGGCCGGATACGACGCCGACAAGGCCGCGGCGTGACCGTGCGGGATCTCCGGTTCGGCGTGGACGGCGTGGACGGCCTGGCCGCCGTGGTGCTCGACATCGAGGGCACCACGAGCGCCACCGGGTTCGTCGTCGACGTGCTGTACCCGTACTCGCGCTCACGGTTCGGGGCGCTGCTCGCCGAGCGCGGCGACGACCCCGAGGTGGCGCGGGCGGTCGCGCAGGTGCGGGAGCTGACGGGCGACCCGGACGCCGACGCCGTAGCGATCGAGAAGGCCCTCAACACCTGGCTGGACGAGGACCGCAAGGCCACCCCGCTGAAGACCCTCCAGGGCATCATCTGGTCCGAGGGCTTCGCCCGCGGTGACCTCGTGTCGCACTTCTACGACGACGTCGTACCGCGGCTGCGCGCGTGGCACGCGGCCGGCGTACGGCTGTACGTCTACTCGTCGGGTTCGGTGGCCGCCCAGCGGGCGTGGTTCACGAACAGCCCGGAGGGCGACCTGACGTCGCTGGTCTGCGGTCTGTACGACACCGAGAACGCGGGCCCCAAGCAGGAGCCGGCGTCGTACCGCCGTATCGCGGAGTCGACCGGCATCGAGCCGGCCGGCCTCCTCTTCCTCTCCGACCGCCCCGGTGAGCTGGACGCGGCCCGCGCGGCGGGCTGGCGGACGGTCGGCGTCCGGCGGCCCGGGGAGCCGTACTACGAGCAGGGTGTCGGCGACCACGCGCAGGCGGGGACGTTCGACGAGATCACCATCACCACTTCCGGGAGCAGCACGTGACCGCCGAGATCAGCCAACTCGACCTTGAGGAGGCGGGCGCGGTCCTGGCCGCCGAGTCCGCCCGGTTCGCCTCCTTCGGCTGGATGCGGGGCACCTCCGGCAACCTGTCCGTCGTGCTCACCCGCGACCCGCTACGGCTCGCGGTCACGGCCAGCGGCCACGACAAGGGCGAACTGACGCCCGCGGACGTGGTCCTGGTCGACGGACAGGGCGCCGCGGTGCACGGCGGCAAGCCGTCCGCCGAGGCCGAACTGCACGCGCGCGTGGCCGCGCTGACCGGCGCCGGGGCCGTGGTCCACGTCCACACGGTCGCCTCCGTGGCGATGGGCCGCCGCGAGCCCGGCGGCATCGTCTTCAAGGACCTGGAGATGCTCAAGGGCGTCGGCCAGCCCGCCCACGACGTCGAGGTGACCCTGCCGGTCATCGCCAACAGCCAGGACATGCTGGTCCTCGGCGACCGTCTGGAGGCCGCACGCGACCCCCGTATGCCCGCGGTGGTCGTGGCCGGACACGGCCTCTACGTCTGGGGCGACAGCCCGCGCCAGGCCCGCCACCACACCGAAGTGGTGGAGTGGCTGCTGGAGTTGGAGCTCGCCCAGCGGTGACCGGGCGGCGCCGCGCCCACGTGCGGCGCCGGCAGGTGTACGGCGGTCAGGACGCCGTCTGGGGCAGCAGCGCCTCGCCCAGTCGCCGCCAGTGCGGCATCGCGGTGCCGCCCGGTTCGGTGCCGATCACTTGCACGGCGACGTGGTCGGCACCCGCTGTGACGTGGGCGCGGAGCCTGTCGACCACCGTGTCCACGTCGCCCCAGAACACGAGGTCGTCCACGATGCGGTCGCTGCCGCCGTGCGCGATCTCCTCGTCCGAGTAGCCGAGGCGGCGGAACTTGGCGATGTTGTAAGGGGTGTTGAGGTAGGTCTTCAGGTGCTCGCGCGCCGTCGCGCGGGCCTTGTCGGCATCCGGCTCCAGGAGCACCGCGTGCTCGACGCCCAGGAAGGCGTCGGGGCCGAGGATCTCCCTGGCCTGGGCGGTGTGGGCCGTGTTGACGTGGTAGGTGTGCGCGCCGGCGGCACGGTCCCGGGCCAGGGCGATCATCTTGGGACCGTACGCGGCCAGGACGCGGCGTACCGGGATCTGTGGCGCGGGGTTGGGTGACTCCTTCGCGAGCGCGTCCAGTTCGTCGACGTACTCGGCCACCGCCGCCAGGGGCTTGACGCCCGGTCGTGCGCCGCCGAATCCCAGGCCGAGCACATGCCGTCCCGGGTAGGCGTCGGCCAGCAGGGCACTCGCGGCGTGCGTCGCCGCCGCCCCGCGCGACCCGATCCGTGCGATGCCGTTGACCACCTGCAGCCGTTCGGTGCAGGAGAGCAGATAGGCGGCCTGGGTGAGCGCCTCACGCCCGCCCACCTCGGGGAACCAAACCGCCCGCCATCCTTGCTGTTCCAACTCCTGTACCGAGTCGCGTACCTGCGCGGCCGGCTGGTGCTCGAAGTCGAAGGTGTACACGCCGAACGTGCCGAGGTCCGTGCCGAGATTCATGCCGAGGTCCGTGCCGACATTCGTACCGAGGTCCGTGCCTGGATTCTCCATGCATCGAAATATCGCAGATTCTCGATATGAAACGCAAGGCGATTGCCGCCTTCGAAGGGATCCAACCTCTAGAGCGTCTGCGCCAGTTGGGCGACCAGCTCGGCGATACGCGCCTCGTCCCGCTTGTAGTGGGTCCACTTGCCCACCCGCGTCGCCCGCACCAGGCCCGCCCGCTGCAACTCGGCCATGTACGCCGACACCGTCGACTGGGCCAGCCCGGCCTTGGCCTGGATGTGGCTCACACAGACCCCCACCTCGGCCGGGTCCGCGATCGCCTCGTACTGCGAGAAGTGCCGCTGGGGCTCACGCAGCCACCACAGCAGCTGCAGCCGCACCGGATTGGCCAGCGCCTTCAAGGCGCCGACCAGGTCGGCATCCGGGGAGGTCGCAGCAGCAGCATCGGACATGGATCCGGAGTATAGGCCGGAGCCGAAGTCCGGGGACCTCAGCGGTCGGCGGACCTCAGCGCAGCCGCTCCCCCGGCAGCTCCCCCGCCGACACCTCCAGCACCCCGCGCTCGGTGACCAGTCCCGTCACCAGGCGTCCCGGCGTGACGTCGAACGCCGGATTGTGGCCGCGCGACCCGGCCGGAGCCGTCCGTACGCCGCCCCACTCCAGCACCTCGTCCTCGCCCCGGAGTTCGATGTGGATGTCGTCGCCGGTCTTCGTGGCCAGGTCGACGGTCGTCGTGGGCGCCGCCACCAGGAACGGGATCCCGGCGTCCGCGCAGGCCAGGGCGACCCCCACGGTGCCGACCTTGTTCGCGGTGTCGCCGTTCGCGGCGATGCGGTCGGCGCCGACGATCGCCGCGTCGACCTCGCCGCGCAGGATGGTGCCGGCCGCGGCGCCGTCGGCCTGGACGTAGTGCGCGATGCCCTCCTGGACCAACTCCCAGGCGGTCAGGCGGGATCCCTGGAGCAGCGGGCGCGTCTCGTCGGCGTACACGACCTCCAGGCGGCCACGCGCGTGCAGTTCACGGATGACGCCGAGTGCCGTGCCCCAGCCGGCCGTGGCGAGCGCGCCGGTGTTGCAGTGGGTGAGGATGCGCAACGGCCGGTCAGCATCGACGCGTTCGAGCAGCCAGTCGGCGCCGTACGCGCCCATGGCGCGGTTGGCCTCGACGTCCTCGCGCTGGACGGCGGCAGCCTCTTCCAGCACCGCGTCGAGGCCCTCGTCGAAGCGGGTCATGACACGGTCCACGCACACCATGAGGTTGACCGCGGTGGGCCGGGCCTCGCGGACGCGGGCCACGGCCGCGCGTATCTCGTCGGCCGACCAGCCCTCCCGCTCGCCCTGGAGCAGCGCGAGCGCGACGCCGTAGGCCCCCGCGGCGCCGATCGCGGGCGCGCCGCGCACGACGAGCCGCTGGATCGCGTCCACCAGGGTGTCCACATCACAGACGTCCCTGGTCTCGGTGCGGTGCGGGAGCACGGTCTGGTCGATCAGCGCAAGGCTGGTTCCGGTCCAGTGGACGGCACGCAATTCCTCGGACATGGGCCGCACTTCCTGGGACATAAGAGGACACTCCTACTGCTCCTGTGGGTGTCCGTCACCGTACATGACCTCGAGGAACCACAGTTCGAGACAGTCGAGCAGATGTCCGAACATCAGGTGTACAGTCCAGCCACCCGCGCAGCCCGCAGGCCGAGACGAGGAGGACGAGTGCTGCTCACCAAGCGCCGCTTCCTGGACTTCGGCCGCTGTGCCGGCGACCGCTGTCCCCGCTGAGCCGCCCCCACCTCAGCCGCATTCCGCGTCGCCCGCTCCCACCTCACGCGTTCATCGCCGAGCGCGCCTTGCCGTTCCCCGGAAGGCTTCCCCGGAAGGTCCCCCATGCCCCGCAGACTCCGCCGTTCCCTGCAACTCGCCGCCACCACCGCGCTCGTGGTGACCGCGGCCACCGCCTGCAACGCCGCCGCGAAGAAGGACGCCTCCGACAGTGCGGGCGGCGCCAGCGGCAAGTCCTTCACCCTCGTCACCCCCGACGCGGTCGGGCAGAACGAGTTCCTGAAGCTCGCCGTCACCGGCATCAAGGACGCGGCGAAGCGGCACGACGGGTCGCAGAAGGTCTACGAGTCCACGGATGCCGCCTCCCAGCAGCAGAACGTGCAGGCCGCGGTGGACGCCAAGCCGGACGTCATCGTGCTGGTCGGCTTCGAGTTCGCCGACCTCGTCGCCCAGCAGGCCGAGAAGAACCCGGCGCAGCAGTTCCTGATCGTCGACGCCTGCACGACGAAGACGTACAAGAACGTCAGCTGCGCCGTCTTCCGCGAGCACGAGGGTGTCTTCCTCGCGGGCGCCGAGGCCGGTCTGCTCAGCAGGTCCGGCAAGGTCGGCGCGGTCGACGTCCTCGACACGCCCCAGTTCCGGCGCTACAGCGACCCGTTCGCGGCCGGCGCCAAGAAGGTCGCCGCCAAGACGGAGACGTCGACGCGCTTCGTCGGCGGGCAGTCCCCGTTCGACGACTCGGCGCGCGCGAAGGAGCAGGCGAACACCCTGCTCGCCAAGGGCTACGACCAGATCATGGCGGCCGCGGCGGCCGGCAACTACGGCGTCTTCGAGGCGGCGAAGGCCAAGGGCGCGTACGCGTACGGCGTCGACGTCAACCAGTGCGTCTCGGCGCCCGGCACCGTCGTGGACAACGTGATCAAGCGCACGGACGTCGCCGTGGACAAGGGCATCGAGGCGGTCCTCGCCGGCCGGACGGGCACGACCGTCTCGTACGGCCTGAAGGAGGGCGGCATCAGCCTGACCGGCCTGGAGGACGGCGTCGACTCGTCGAAGTGCGTCATCGCCGACCATAAGGACGTCCTGAAGCAGGTCGAGGCGCTGCGCGACCAGATCGTGGCCGGGAAGCTGACGGTCGATGACCCCGCAGCGAGCTGACGCCGACCAGGGCTCCGGTCCGGCCGGTGTCGCGGTCGAGCTTCGGGGAATCACCAAGCGGTTCCCCGGCACGCTCGCCAACGACGCCGTCGACCTGACCGTCCGCCGCGGTGAGATTCACGCGCTCATGGGCGAGAACGGCGCGGGCAAGTCGACGCTCATGTCGGTCCTCTACGGCATGGAGGTCCCGGATGCCGGGACGATCCGTATCGACGGGCGGGCCGTCAAGCACGGCTTCGGCAGCCCCTCCGACGCGATGGCCGCCGGGCTCGGCATGGTGCACCAGAGCTTCAAGCTGTTCGACTCGCTGACGGTCGCCGAGAACGTCGTGTACGCCGCCGAGCCGCGCCGCTTCGGCCTGGTGGACCGCGCCGCCGCCCGCCGCCGGGTGCGTGAACTCGCCGATGAGCACGGGCTGTCCGTCGATCCGGACGCCCGGGTCGGGGACCTGCCGGTCGGCCTGCGACAGCGCGTGGAGATCCTCAAGCTGCTGCACCGGGGCGCCCGCACCCTCATCCTCGACGAGCCGACCGCCGTGCTCACCCCGGCCGAGGCGGACGCCCTGTTCGCGGTGCTCAAGTCGCTGGCCGCCGAGGGCCGTACGGTGATCCTGGTCACGCACAAACTGCGCGAGGTGCTGGAGGGCAGCGACCACGTGACCGTCCTGCGGGACGGACGGGTCGTGGCCCGACTGGTCACCGCGGAGACGTCCGCCGACGAGATCGCGGCCGCGATGACCGGCCGTGCGGTCGAACTGGACCGTATCCACGCGCCGGGCACGCCCGGTGACGTGGTCCTGGAGGTGTCCGGCCTCACCACCGACGCCGTGCGCGACGTCGACCTGACCGTCCGCGCCGGGGAGGTCGTCGGCATCGCGGGGGTCGCGGGCAACGGGCAGAGCGAGCTGGTCGAGGCGCTGGCGGGACTGCGACCGGTCACGGCCGGGCGGGTGACCCTGCAGAACGAGGAGATCACCCACGCCTCGGCCACCGAACGCCGCCTCAAGGGGCTGGCGTACGTCCCCGAGGACCGCCACGCGGTCGGTACGGCCCCGGCGGCATCGGTCGCGGACAACCTCGCGATGGGCCACCACCGTACGTCCCTGTCCCCCCGCGGTCTGCTGCCGCCCGCGGCCGTACGCGCCCACGCCCGGCGTCTCATCGAGCGCTTCGACATCAAGGCGTCGGCCCCCGAGGTGCCCGCCTCCGCGCTGTCCGGCGGCAACCTCCAGAAGCTGCTGATCGGCCGCGAACTCGCCCATGACGCCCCGCTGTTGCTCGTCGAGCAGCCGACGCGTGGCGTGGACATCGGCGCGATCCAGAACATCCACGACCAGCTGATCGCCTACCGCGACGCCGGTCACGCCGTACTCCTCGTCTCGGCCGAGCTGAGCGAGATCCGGGGCCTCGCCGACCGGGTGCTGGTGATGTACGAGGGGCGGATCACGGCGAGGTACGACAAGAACGAGGCGGACGAACGGACGCTGGGGCTCGCGATGGCGGGCGGCACCGGCAAGCAGGTGGAGACCGTCGACTGACATGACTCTTCAGCGAACAGAGCGAACAGAGCGAACAAGGCACACAGAGCGCATTTCGGGGGCCCTGCGCTCCCCCGTCGCCTTCTCCGTGCTCGCGGGCGTCCTCATCGGCGCGCTCTTCCTCGTCGGCACCGGCGCGGACCCGATCACGGCCTACGAGGCGGTCCTGACCGGCGCGCTCGGCGCCGACGGCATCGGCTCGACCCTGACCACGACCACCAGCGTGCTCGGCATGGCGCTCGCGCTGGCGATCCCGCTGCGCGCCCGGCTCATCAACCTGGGCGGCGACGGACAGATGGTGCTTGGCGGCATCACCGCGGCCGTCACCGGCCTGCACTCGCCACTGCCCGCGCCCCTGACCGTCGTCCTCGCCCTCCTCGCGGGCATGGCGGCCGGCGCCGCCTACGCGGCCCTCGCCGCCCTGTGCGAGAACCACCTCGGCGTCCCCCTGCTGGTCAGCAGCCTGCTGCTCAGCTACCCCGCGGTCTCGCTGGCCTCCTACCTGGCCCGCTACCCCCTCAAGGAGCCCGGCTCCAGCCTCCCCCAGACCCGGGCGATGCCCGACGGGGTGGAGCTGCCCGCGTTCGGCGACTCGACCGTGACCGTCGGGCTGGTACTCGTCGCCCTCGCGGCGGCCGCGTACTGGTTCACGGATCGGCGCACCGCTGTCGGGTACGAAATACGTATGACGGGCCTCAACGCGCGCTTCTCGGCCTACGCCGGTGTCGAACGCCGGGGCCTGACCCTGAAGTTGATGTCCGTCTCGGGTGCGCTCGCCGGGCTGGTGGGCGCGATCGGGGTGTTGAGCTTCCCGTACCGCTTCGTCGACGGCTCGCTCACCGCACCGGGCTACACCTGGACGGGCCTGACGGCCGCGCTGCTGGCGACGGCGGCCCCGATCGGCACGGTGGTCTCCGCGTTCTTCTTCGCGGTCCTCCAGGTCGGCGGGCTCGCGATGGAGCGGACGACCGAGGTGCCGCGCGAGCTGACGCAGGTGCTCCAGGCGATCGTGATCGTGTTCCTGGCAGCCCGGCTACGGTTCCCCGGCCGCTGGTTCAACCGCCGTAAGGAGGCGGTGTGATGTTCTTCGACTCCGATCTGCTGATGTCGGCGCTGCGCGCGCTCACCCCGATCCTGCTGGCCGCGCTCGGCGGCGCGATCTGCGAGCGGGCGGGCGTGTTCAACATCGGCCTCGAAGGCATGATGCTGATGGGCTGCTTCACGGCGGTGGCCACCAGCTGGTTCACCGGCAGCCCCTGGCTCGGCGTCCTGGCGGCGGCGCTCGCCGCGGCCGCGTACTCGCTGATCCTGGCCGTGGGTGCGGTGACGCTGCGCGGGGACGCGGTCGTTCTGGGCGTGGCCATGAACCTCCTGGCCGTCGGCCTGACCGGTTTCCTGCTGCGTACGGTCTTCGGTGTGCAGGGCACTTTCGACGACCCGTCACTCGCCGGGCTCCCGCTCATCGGTGGCTTCACCCCGCTCACCTATCTGTCGTGGGCGGCGGTCGCGGTGGCCGCGGTGCTGCTGTCCCGGCATGTGTGGGGGCTGCGCCTGCGCGGGGTCGGCGAGGCTCCGGACGCGGCGGCGACGCTCGGGGTGAGCCCGGTCAAGTACAAGTACGGGGCGATCCTGGTCTCCGGCGTCCTGTGCGGGCTGGCCGGCGCCCAACTCGCCCTCGGCAACGTCACCTTGTTCTCCGAGAACATGACGGCCGGCCGTGGCTGGATCGCCGTCGTCGCCGTCATGCTCGGCCGCGCCGCCCCGGTCGGTGTGCTGCTCGCCGCCCTGCTGTTCGGCCTCGCCGAGGCGGCCGGCTTCCGCCTCCAGGGCCTCGGCCTGCCGCAGCAGGCGACCGATGCCGCGCCGTACGTCGTCACACTCGGCGCCCTGTTCCTCACGACGGCCCGCCGCCGTCGCCGTATCCGCCCCTCCGGAGCCGCCTCATGACCCAGGATCCGCCCCAGGACCTGCTGCCCGTCACCCGCATACCCCGCACCGGACTCCCGGCGCACGCGGTCGTCGTCGGCGACCCGGCGCGCGCCGCCGCCGTCGCCGCTTTGCTGGACGGTGCGAAGGATGTGTCCCACCACCGCGAGTACCGCGTGTTCAGCGGGAGCTGGAAGGGCGTGCCGGTCACCGTCGCCTCGCACGGGGTGGGCGGGCCGGGTGCGATCCTGATGTTCCAGGAGCTGGCGGACGCGGGGGTCCACACCATCCTCCGGTTCGGTACGGCGGGTGCGATGCGGCCGGGGATCGGCGACGGCGACCTCGTCGTCGCGGAGGCGGCCGTACGGGACGACGGGGTCACCCAGCAGTTGCTGCCGCCGGAGTACCCGGCGGTCGCCGCGCCCGAGGCGGTACTCGCGCTGCAGCGGGCCGCGCGCGAGGCGGGCGCCCCGCACCACCGGGGCATCGTGTGGACGCGGGCGGCGTTCCAGCCGGGCCTGCTGCCGCTGTTCAAGTACGACGGTGCCGGGCTCGCGGCGATCGAGATGGAGCTGTCGGCACTGCTGGTGACGGCCTCGCTGCGGGGGCTGGTCGCCGGAGGCGTGCTGGTCGTGGACGGCGCCAACGCCGACGAGCTCGTCGACGAGGAGGCCACCGGCGGGTACGACCCGCACCGGGAGGTCGTCGCGGCCGGTGTGGAGCGGGGCGCGGTGGTGTCGCTGGAGGCGCTGCGGCTGCTGGCGCAGGAGTACGCCGCCGACCGCCCGGCGGGGAGCGCGGCGTGAGCGCGATCGACCTGCTGGTCCACGGCGGTGATGTCCTGACGGTCGACGACGCCGGAACCCTCGTACGGAGCGGGGCGGTCGCCGTCCACGAGGGCGAGATCGTCGCCGTGGGTTCCGCCGAGGAGCTGTGTACGCGGTTCACCGCGCGGGAGTCCATCGACGCCGCGGGCTGTCTCGTCCTCCCCGGTCTGATCAACACGCACACCCACCTCGCGATGACCCTGCTGCGCGGCCGCGCCGACGACGTCACCCTCCAGGGCTTCCTGGAGCGGGTGCTGCGGTGGGAGGCCGAGTTGCTGGCCCCGAAGAACGTGGCGGCGGCGGTGCGGGTGGCGGTGGCCGAGAGCGTACGGGCCGGGGTGACCTCGGCGCTGGACATGTACTGGTTCCACGAGGCGGCCGAGCGGGCGGCCCGCGAGTCGGGCTGGCGGCTGCTGACCGGGCCAACCTTCATGGACGTACCGGAGCCGCCGGACCGGTTGGCGTACGAGGACCGCATGGCGTGGGCCCGCCGGGACCTCGAGGCACGCGGTCCGGCGCGGGGCGGCCGACGTCCCGTCGTCTTCGCGCACTCCACCTACACCCTCTCCCCCGACCAGCTCACCGAGATCGCCGCCCTGGCACGGGAGTTCGGGGCGCTGCTGCACATCCACGCCGCCGAGAACGCGACCGAGGTCGCCACCGTCGAGGTGCGGTACGGCAAGCGCCCGGTGGAACTGCTCGACTCCCTCGGGCTGCTCGGTCCCGACCTGCTGCTCGCCCACGCCGTGGAGCTCACCGGACCGGAGATCGCGGCGCTGGCCCGCACGGGCACGTCCGTGGCCCACTGCCCGGTGTCGAACCTGAAGCTGGGCTGCGGTATCGCGCCGGTGCCCCGGCTGCTGAGCGCCGGGGTGACCGTCGGGCTCGGCACGGACGGGGCCGTCAGCTCCAACACCCTGGACGTGCTGGGGGCGGTGCGGCAGGCGGCGCTGGTGCACAAGGCGGGCGGCGACCCCACGGCGGTCGGCGCCGAGCGGGCCGTACGCCTGGCGACGATCGAGGGGGCGCGGGCGCTGGGGCTCGGGGAGCAGCTGGGCTCGCTGGAGACCGGCAAGCGGGCCGACCTGATCGTGCTCGACCTGAGCGCCCCGCATCTGCGTCCGCTGCACGATCCGTGGTCCACGCTGGCGTACGCGGCGCACTCGGCGGACGTGCGGGACACGGTCGTCGACGGCCGCGTGCTGATGCGGGACCGGGCGCTGACGACGCTGGACGAGGAAGCGGTGATCGCCGACCTGGAGGCGCTCGTCTGAACAGGCCGCATAATGTGGCTGAGACATCGGATGTCTTGCACGGGATCCTGAAGCACCGGGAGGGCGGCCATGGCAGTCACCGACGAGGCGATCGAGAAGATCAAGGGCATGATCGTCTCCGGCGCGCTGCGCCCCGGCGACCGGCTCCCCAAGGAGAGCGAGCTCGCCGCCGACCTCGGGCTCTCCCGTAACTCCCTGCGGGAGGCCGTGCGGGCCCTGTCGCTGATCCGGATCCTGGACGTACGGCAGGGCGACGGCACGTACGTCACGAGCCTGGACCCGCAGCTGCTGCTGGAGGCGCTGAGCTTCGTCGTCGATTTCCACCGCGACGACACGGTGCTGGAGTTCCTCGCCGTGCGCCGCATCCTGGAGCCGGCCGCCACGGCGATGGCGGCGTCGCGGATCAGCGAGCAGCAACTGGACGCGCTGGCCAACCAGTTGGACAAGCTCGGCAGCGCTCCGTCGGTGGAAGAGCTCGTCGCCAGTGACCTGGAGTTCCACCGGGGCATCGTGCAGAGCTCGGGGAACTCGGTGCTGTGCTCGCTCCTCGACGGACTGTCGGGGCCGACGACGCGGGCGCGTATCTGGCGGGGGCTGACCCAGGAGGACGCGGTGAGCCGGACCCTGCACGAGCACCGGGCGATCCTGGAGGCATTGCGGGACCGGGACGCGGAGGCCGCGCGGTCGTGGGCGACGGTGCACATCGCGAGCGTCGAGCAGTGGTTGCGGTCGACGCTGTGAGTCACTGCCTCCGGCAAAGGTCCGCTTCGGCGAGGCGGTGCTGCAGATCGATGTGGCGGAACTGGTAGACGGCGCCGGTGCGGCGCAGGACGCCCCGGTGTTCGTGGGCGTCGCTGAGAAAGGTCATGAGGTCGAAGGGCACCTTGGCGCGCAGGGCCAGGTAGCAGCGGGCGACCGCGTACCGGGGCCAGGCCGACTGGCGGATTCCGATGGCCAGCCCGGTCAGCAGCGAGGGGACCAGCCCGACCGCGTAGACCCAGTGCCGGCTCTCGGCGGGGGCCGCGCCCCACACGCCTGTCGACCCCCAGACGGCGGCGCACCAGCCCTGGGTGCCGATCACCAGGGCGCCGACCACGGCCGCCGTCAGGACGCAGGTGCCGATGGTGCGCCGGTCGTTGGCCAGGAGGGCGCGGCCGTCGACCGATGCGCCGAGGTCGACGGGGACCGTCCGCAGGCCGTTCAGGAGCAGGCAGGCCACCGCGAAGACCGCGCCCACCTGGAGTGCCGCCCAGCCCGCCGCGACGGGGTCGGCGGGCGCGATGTACCGCCGGGTGGACCCGCCCGAGAGCACATCCGCGAGCAGGCCCTCCAGCAGGATGCTGCCGCCGAGCAGCAGCCCGCCCAGCAGCCCCCGGCAGACGCCCCGTGGACTCCAGTGCCAGCGCACCCGGGCCACGGGGCAGGCGGGGTCCGTGTCCGGGCCGTCCCTGCCGACGGCGGCGGCCGCCACGCCGTAGAGCAGGGCGCTGACGGTTCCGCAGGCGTTGTCGAAGGCGAGTCCGTAACAGATCGCGGCCGCGAGTCCGGTCGCCGGAAGCCGCCAGTCCCAGTCGGCAGGCAGCCGTAGACCGGTCCGGGCACCGCAGGCGAACCCGGAGATGATCACTCCGACGAGCGTGAGCGAACCGCCGTCGGCCAGGCGGTGCAGCACCAGGTCGGCAGGGACGCCGGGAGCGACGGCCGCCGCGCACAGCAGGGTGATCGCCAGGGTTGCCGCAAAGCCGCCCGCCGGCCCGCCGCAGATCCCCGCGGCGACGACCCCCAGCCCGCCCCGCTCCTCCCACGCCGTGGGCGCCTGCGGCTCCTGCGCGAAGTAGTGGGTCAGCTCCATGGTCCCGCCCTCGACCAGCCACCCCAGGACGCCCAGCAGTACGCCGGCCAGCACCTGAGGCAGCACCGCCGGCACCGCGTGCCCCAGCTTCCACCACGCCACCTCGGCCGCCCCGTCCGCGCCCCGCTCCATGCGACGCGCCAGAAACCGCAACGCATGCCGTGCCTCGCCCACCGTCCACGGACACGGGCACTGCGGATGCGGCCGGTACGCGGCGCCGACGAACGCGTCGAGCAGATGGCGCCGCACGGCGGTTCGCGTCGGGCACCGCAACAGCTCCGCCGGGTCCGGAAGCTCACCCTCCGCCTCCCCCGGCCTGGGGTTGTACACGGACCGCGCCAGGGACACCATCAGCGGGCTCCGGAGCGCACCCGCCGCCGACGCATCCGTGCGCAGCGCCGCCACCACCGGCTGCCACCGCGCCGCGGCCGGCGTATCGGCCCCGCCCGCGTCCCGCAGCAGGTACTCGGCGACGTCGTCGGCGCCGAGCGGCTCCAGCCGGATCCCCGCCATCCCCGTGAGCCGCGCCGGCACGCCCGTCCGGGGCCGCAGCGCCGCCCGGTACTCCGCGGTCCTGCTCGACAGCACCAGCCCGCAGCCGTACGGCAACGCCTCACCGATCCGGTGCAGTGCCAACCCGCTCGTCCCGGTGGGCAGTTCGTCGAACCCGTCGAGCACCGGCAGCACCAGACGCCGGTCCAGCAGCATCCCGGCAAGCGTCGAACCCCCGTACTCACCCGGCGCCGCCGCCCCCAGCTCGGCGTGGTCCTGCACCAGCTTGCGTTCCATCCAGCCCCGCAGATCCACGGCCGACGGATCCCACGAGGCCAGGGGGAAGAGGACAGGCACCGGATCGCCCGCCGCCCGGTCCTCGATCAGCGCGAGCAGCAACCGCACGAGCAACAGGGTCTTCCCCGCCCCCGGTGCCCCCAGCACCAGCAGCCGCCGATCGGGCACGCGCCCGGCGAAGAGCGCGCCGATCTCCCCGTCCCGGCCCGCCAGCCCCTGCGTCACCTCGGCCAGGTCGGCATCCGCGCCCCGCCAGGACACCGGCAGGGGATACGGATCCGCCAGCCGCCGCACCACCGCCTCCGCCTCCCACTGCCGCCGTACGGCGACGGCGAGGCGGTCGGCGACGACGCCGGGGTCCGCCGCCCCGGCCGCCTCGACGCGGTCCGCCCGATAGGCGCTCCACGCCAGATAGGCGCCCGCCCCGGTCGGCAGCAGTGCCGCCACCACGGCAGCCGGGTCCTGCACGTGCGGGGCGACCAGCAGCGCCCCCAGCGTGCCCGTGGCGAACAGGGTCAGATACACGATCCCGGCGCGTCGCACGCGTGACCTGGGGGCAACTCCGCTCATCCGTCGAACAGTTCCGCACCCACGGGGCACCGGGCGGCCGATCGCCCGATCGCCACACGAGTGGGTGATACCGCCCGACCTGCCCCGCCGCTCGCCATTCGTCGGACATCGGATCTCTAGTGGGTGTTCCGGGGTGGCGAACGGGGCAGTGATCCGTTCACTCCCCCGTGCAAGGGGGCTGCGGGCGCCCCCGCCGCACGCCGTAAGGTTGGGTGGTCAAGCGAGGGCACGTCGGAAGGAGGCACTGGGTGATCGAGCTCGAGGGGGTTCCCGAGCTGATCGACCCGGTCATGGTGGCCGCGTTCGAGGGCTGGAACGATGCCGGCGACGCCGCCTCCACCGCGGTCGCGCATCTGGACAGGGAGTGGAAGGGCGAGGTGTTCGCGGCGCTGGACGCCGAGGACTACTACGACTTCCAGGTCAACCGCCCCACGGTGTGGATCGACGCCGGGGTGAGGAAGATCACTTGGCCGACGACAAGGTTGTCGGTGGTCCGCGTCGGCGGCGAGAAGCCACGTGATCTCGTACTCGTCCGAGGTATCGAACCGTCCATGCGGTGGCGCTCGTTCTGCAACGAGCTGCTCGGCTTCGCGCACGAGCTGGGCGTGGAGCTGGTGGTCATCCTGGGCGCTCTGCTCGGCGACACCCCGCACACCCGCCCGGTCCCGATCAGCGGCACCACGTCCGACACGGACCTGGCTCGCCGGATGGATCTGGAGGAGACCAAGTACGAGGGCCCCACGGGCATCGTCGGCGTCCTCCAGGAGGCATGCACGCACGCCGGCGTACCGGCGGTGTCACTGTGGGCCGCCGTACCGCACTACGTCTCGCAGCCGCCCAACCCGAAGGCGACGCTGGCCCTCCTCAACCGTCTGGAGGACCTGATCGACGTGCGCATCCCGCTGGGCGAACTGCCCGAGGACGCGCGCGCCTGGCAGGTCGGCGTGGACCAGCTGGCCGCCGAGGACAGCGAGGTCGCCGAGTACGTGCAGTCGCTGGAGGAGGCCCGGGACACCGCGGAGCTGCCGGAAGCGTCGGGCGAGGCGATCGCCCGCGAGTTCGAGCGGTATCTGCGCAGACGGGACGGCGGCGGTCCGTCGGCCGGCGGGCACGCCACGGCGGACGGCGGGGAGGCCGGGCCCTTCCTGAGGGACAACCCGAGCGGCCGGGCGAAGCCGCCCAAGCCGCCGAAGCCGAGCGGCACGGACGACGAGGAGTCGTCGGAGGAGTGAGGAGGAGGGCGGTGCGCCGGGCGCACCGCCCTCGTCCGTCCCGCGGGGACGGGGCTCGTTACGCCGGCACGGAGATCACGTCGTACGTCGTCTCGGGCGTCGGTGTCGTGGTGAAGCGCGCGTTGGGCAGGTAGAGGCGGCCCTGATGGGCGGCCACCGTGGTCGGCACGTCGAACAGCGGGTCGGTGATGCGGCGCCGGAAGACGCCGCTGCGGCCGTCGGCGGCCAGCTGGAACACGTCGACGGCGTTCTGCCGGTTCTGCACGACGTACAGCGTGCGCCCGTTCAGCAGCAGGCCGTCGCCGTTGGTGAGCGGGGCCGCGTCGCCGAGGTCGACGAGCTCGGTGACGCCGGTGCGCGGGTTCACGCGGTGCAGGCCGCCGACCCCGGACTGCACGACCAGGAGCGCCGAGCCGTCGGGGGTGCGGGTGATGCCGTTGGCGTTGACGACCTCGCCGGCGACCTGGCTCCAGTCGCCGCCCAGCGTGACCGTCACGACGTCGTCCGCGTCCGGCAGTTCGCCGTGCCTGCCGAGCGGCAGGGCGTACAGCGCGGGCTGGAAGGAGTCGGTGAACCAGGCCGTGCGCGAGGTCAGGAACACGTCGTTGGCGAAGGTCGGGGTCGCCGTGGTGAGGACGTACGAGGCGAGGATCGCGCCGGTACGGGCGTCCACGACGCGGGCGCCCTGGCCGCGTCCGGCGACGAACAGACGTCCCCGGTCGTCGAGTTTGAGGCCTACGGAGGGCGTGCCCGGGCCCGTGGAGATGATGCCGCCCTCGCCGGTGCGCAGGTCGGCGCGGTAGATCGAGCCGTCGCCGAGGGAGCCGAGATAGGCGTACGGTCCGCCGCCGATGGTGATGCCCTCCGGGCGGAAGCCGTTCGGGAGGCGGATCACCGCGGGCCGGGTCTTTCCGGCCGCTGCCGCGGAGGTGCCGGCGGACCCGACGAGTACGGCACCGGCGGTGGCGGCGCCGGCCGTGAGGAGTCTGCGGCGGGTGGGCTGAGGTGCGAAGGAGCGGTGTTCGGGGGCCACTGTGCGTCCTTCCGCGGACAGGACCGGCCAACAGCTGGTCCAACGGTCAACTGACTCGTCCACCCCATCACACGCCGAGCGCCTCCGCAGCCGTAGACAGCCTCTCGACAGCGACTGGACACATCTGGCCCGTATATGGCGTGCCATCTCTTTCAGGCCGGATTGCACACGGTGCCCAATTCAACTTGTTTCAAACCGACTTGGCGAAAGAAGCCTGGACGGACCGGTCCGGGCGTGCTTGGTTGTCCTGCGAAGGCGCGCCGCACCACCCGCACTTGGTACCCACAGGACCGAAGGGAGCGGCAGACGATGAGCGACCAGGCACAGCCGGCGCAGGGCCCGGGAGCGTCCGGGCCGGGGCCCGACGGAGCGGGATTCACCTATCGAGGAGCCGAGCAGGAACTGATCGTCGTCGCCCGCCCTCAGGCCAGGCTGCGCGCCCAGGCCGAGGGCGTCCGGTCGGCGGCGGGCGCCGACATGTCGGCCCTCAACATGTTCCTCACCGACGAACAACTCGCGCTGGAGCCGCTGTTCGGCAGCGAGGAGCGGCTTGAGCAGGCCACCGGCACCGAGGACGTGCCCGACCTCGCGCTGTTCTACCGGGTGCGCGGCGGTCAGAGCCGCGCCGAGGAGCTGCGGGCGCGCATCGCCGCGCTGCCGGGGATCGACTCGGCCTATGTGAAGCCGGGAGCGGTGCCGGCCGTTCTCGGGAAGATCGGGGAGGACAGCGGGCGCCTGAAGGAGGGTGCGCCGGTCACCCCCGACTACAGCGGCCGGCAGGGCTATCTGCGGCCGGCGCCCGAGGGCGTCGACGCGCACTGGGCCTGGCAGCGCCCCGGCGGCACCGGTCAGGGCGTGACCGTGATCGACGTGGAGGGCTCCTGGCAGCTGGGCCACGAGGACCTGGCGGCCAAGCTGGCCGGCGTCGTCGTCGGCACCCCGCTGTCCGACGTCGCCTGGCGCAACCACGGCACCGCCGTGATCGGGGTGATCGGCGGCGACCGGGGCGAGTACGGCATCACCGGCATCGCGCCGGACGCGGTGACCGCGGCCGCGTCCTTCCAGGGCATCGGCACGGCGGCCGCGATCCACGCGGCGGCCGACCGGCTCGGCCCCGGCGACATCGTGCTGATCGAACTGCACCGCCCGGGGCCCCGGTTCGAGTACGCCGACCGCGACGACCAGCGCGGCTACATCGCGCTCGAGTGGTGGCCGGACGACCTCGCCGCCATCCGCCACGCCACCGCCAAGGGCGTCCTCGTGGTGGCCGCCGCGGGCAACGGCGCCGAGTCCCTGGACGACGCGGCCTACGAGCGCCGCCCGGACGGATTCCCCGAGTCGTGGCGCAACCCGTTCAACCCCTCCAACCCGTCCTCCGGCGCCGTCCTGGTCGGTGCGGGCGCCCCGCCGCCCGGCACGCACGGCCGCGACCACGGCCCGGACCGCTCACGGCTCGCCTTCTCCAACTACGGCGCCCGGGTGGACGCGCAGGGCTGGGGGCGCGAGGTGACGACGACCGGCGGCTTCTGGGACAAGCCCGGCGATCTGCAGGGCGGGCCCGAGGAGATCGCCTGGTACACCGACACGTTCTCGGGGACGTCGTCCGCCTCCCCGGTGGTGGTCGGCGCGCTGGCCGCGCTGCAGGGGATACTCCAGGCGGCCGGTCAGCAGCCGATGTCCCCGGAGCGTGCGCGTGCGGTGCTGCGGGCCACCGGCTCCCCGCAGCAGGACGCGCCGGGCCGGCCCGCCTCCCAGCGGATCGGCCACCGGCCCGACATCAAGGCGGCGGTGACGCATCTGGTGCCGCAGGCGGTCGGCTCGGGCAAGGCCGAGCGGTACTGGGACGAGCTGCTGCCGTATCCGCGTGAACTTCCGCCCAGGCTCCGGCTGTTCGTGGCCGGCGAGTGGCGCAACCTCAATCATCCGTCCCCGGAGATCCGCCAGGCGGTCCACACCGCCTTCGCGGGGGGACGGCCCGATGTCCGAGTGTGGTTCTCGGACGACGAGATCGTCGGCCTGGTGATCACCGGCTGACGCAGCCCATCACATCAAGGGAAGGTGACACCCGTATGAGCACCACCCCGCAGATGAGTCACATGGGACAACAGCAGGGCCAGCAGTTCCCGAGCACGTCGCCGTACCAGCAGCAGCCGTTCGGCCAGCACCAGGGCTACGGCCAGCAGCAGCCGTACGGCATGAGCGGCTCCCTGGAGCAGCTCCAGCAGCTCGGCCAGCAGCAGCCGTTCCAGCAGCTGCTGCAGCAACTGCAGCAGCTCGGGCAGCCGCAGCAGGGCCAGCAGGGCTACGGCCAGCAGCAGGGCGACCAGCAGCAACAGCAGGCCGAGCAACAGCTGATGCAGCTGGTGCAGCAGGTCACGCAGGCCGCGCTCCAGCAGGTCTCCCAGCAGGTGCAGTCCCAGGTTCTCCAGGCCGGCGTGGCGAACGGCTACATCGACATCGTCCAGCCGCTCCCGGGACAACCGCAGCAGATCTTCCTGCGCTTCCCGAACAACGTGTTCCGGGTCCTCAACAACCCGAACCCGCAGACCCACGACGAGGTGCAGGAGGCCTTCGCGTTCGGCCAGCAGGTCATCGGCGTCTGGGACAGCGGCTCACCGCAGATCCTGCGCAGCATCCAGATCCGCAAGCTCTGATCGGCACGTGAACCAAA
The DNA here is from genome assembly GCF_041052385.1 of Streptomyces sp. R28. Taxonomy (GTDB): domain Bacteria; phylum Actinomycetota; class Actinomycetes; order Streptomycetales; family Streptomycetaceae; genus Streptomyces. The sequence goes on from NZ_CP163439.1 coordinate 2,245,185, forward strand.
AGGCGCTTCCTCCCGCCGGGAGGAAGCGCCCTCTCTCGGGTTCGACGTGGCTACAGAGCGACGCCCAGCAAGGCGTCCACGGTCCGCGACACGACACCGGGGGCGCCGATGTCCGTGCCGCCCTGCTCGTGCTGGAGCTCGGCCCAGCGGTCGACCGCGGCGAGCGCGGCCGGGGCGTCGAGGTCGTTCGCGAGGGCCTCGCGGATCTCCTCGACGAGCGCGTCGGCGGGCGGCCCGTCGGGCCGGGACACGGCGGCACGCCAGCGGTCGAGGCGGACGACGGCGTCCTGGAGCACCTGGTCGGTCCACTCCCAGTCGGCCCGGTAGTGGTGGGCGAGGAGGGCGAGCCGGATGGCGGCGGGGTCGACGCCGTCGCGCCGCAGCTGCGAGACGAAGACCAGATTCCCCTTGGACTTGGACATCTTCTCGCCGTGCAGGGCGACCATGCCTGCGTGGACGTACGCCTTGGCCATGGGGAACTCGCCGGTCAGCACCTGGGCGTGCGAGGCACCCATCTCGTGGTGCGGGAAGGCGAGGTCGGAGCCGCCGCCCTGGACGTCGAAGCCCATGCCGAGGTGGTCGAGGGCGATGGCGACGCACTCGATGTGCCAGCCGGGCCGACCGCGCCCGAGCGAGCCGCCGTCCCAGCTGGGCTCGCCCTCGCGGGCGGCCATCCACAGCATCGGGTCGAGCGGGTTCTTCTTGCCCGGACGGTCCGGGTCGCCGCCGCGCTCGGCGGACAGCAGTCGCATCGCGGCGGCGTCGAGTCCCGACACCTTGCCGAAGTCGGGGTCGGACTCGACGGAGAAGTAGATGTCCCCCTCCAGCTCGTACGCGGCGCCGGCGTCCCTCAGACGCTCGACGAGCGGCACGATGCCGGGTATGGCCTCGACGGCGCCGACGTAGTGCTGCGGGGGCAGCATGCGCAGGGCGGTCATGTCCTCGCGGAAGAGGGCGGTCTCCTTCTCGGCGAGGGCGACCCAGTCGATGTTGTCGCGCGTCGCCCGTTCCAGCAGCGGATCGTCGACGTCGGTGACGTTCTGGACGTAGTGAACCTGCCGCTTGGTGTCGAGCCACACGCGCTGCACGAGGTCGAACGCGTTGTAGGTCGCCGCGTGACCCAGGTGGGTCGCGTCGTACGGGGTGATGCCGCAGACGTAGATACGGGCGACGGGACCGGGGTCGAGGGTGACCAGACCGCCGGTCGCGGTGTCGTGGATCCTCAGGTCGCGGCCCTGACCAGGCAGGGCGGGGACCTCAGAAGCGGGCCAGGCATACATGTCATGAGCCTAACCGGACGGATGTTCCGGATACGAACCGGACCAGGCCGGATGGCCGGTAAGGCCTTCTTGCGCGATACCGGCCATTGTGCTGCGGCACGAGCGCTGCGGCCGGACGTGCGGCTGGACGTGCGGCCGCTGCCGGAGGCGGCCGCCGCTAGACCGGCGGCCAGGGAATGGCCGGCCACTCCCCGCTCGGTTCCGGATGCCTGCCGGAGGTCACCAGCGCCTCCACGCGCGCGTGTGTGGCCTCCACCTCGGCGGCGGTGATCAGCCCGGCCAGGCGCAGGGCCAGGCCACCGCCCTGCTTCAGCCCCTCCTGCAGGGCGCCGAGCACCTCGAGGGCCTCCCCGGTCAGCGGCTCCCCCGCCCACCCCCACAGCAGCGTCCGCAGCTTGTTCTCGACGTTGAAGGTGACGCCGTGGTCGATGCCGTACAGGTGGCCGCCCTCGGTGGGCAGCAGGTGCCCGCCCTTGCGGTCGGCGTTGTTGATCACCGCGTCCAGGACCGCGAGCCGCCGCAGCCGCTCGTCGTCGGCATGCACCAGCAGGGCCGTCCTGCCCTCGCCGACCTCGGCGAGACCGACCGCCTTCCAGCCGGGCTCGGGCTCCTCGCCGTCGACCAGGGCGAGCAGCTCGGCCTCGGGCGTCACGTCGATCCACAGCTGGACCATGCCCTCGCCGTACGGCCCGTCCCGCAGCACGGTGGGCGGCACGAGCCCCCAGCCGGTCGCCTCGGAGACCTCGTACGCGGCGGCCTCGCGCTGCGCGAGCGTGCCGTCGGGGAAGTCCCACAGCGGCCGCTCACCGGCGACCGGCTTGTACACGCAGGACGCCTCCTGCCCCTCGTACGCGACCGTGCAGAACAGCGCCGCGTTGGACGCCTCGCGGATACGCCCGCGCACGGTCAGTTCGCCCTCGGCGAGCAGGTCCACCGGGGTCACGCTCCGCGGCGGTATCCGTTCTGGCGCGGACATACGTGTCCTTCCGGGTCGAGCGGGAGGCTGCACAGCGGGCACGGCGGCCGCCCGGCGTTGACGACGTCCAGGGCGCGCTTGGCGAAGGCTCTCGCCTGCGCGCCGGTGAGCCGGACCCGCAGCATCGGGGGCCCGTTCTCCTCGTCCTGCAGCAGCCGCTCCTCCGCCTCGGCGAGGTCCTCCTCGGAGTCGGCGTCGAGCTCGACGAGGGCCTGCGCCTCGACGATCATGCGCTGCTCCTCGCCGTCCCAGGCCAGCGCCATGGTGCCGACCCGGAACTCCTCCTCGACGGGGGACTCCAGCGGGGCGCTGTCGGAGATCTCGGTGGGCGCCACGGCGGGCACGGCGGCACTGCCGCCACTACGCCGTACGACCTCGTCGAGCAGTTCGTCCATGCGCTCGGCGAGGGCGGCGACCTGGGTCTTCTCCAGGGCCACGCTGGTCACCCGGGAGCCTGCGATGGCCTGGAGGAAGAACGTACGGCGTCCGGGAAGCCCGACCGTACCGGCCACGAAGCGGTCCGGGGGGTCGTAGAGGAACACCTGACGGGACACGTCCTGTCTCCATTGGAATCGTGAGAACGGCGAATCGTGAGTACGGCGGATCGTGCGTGCGGCGAAATCGTGCCTACGAGCGCTACTTCGACCGCTTCACCCTACTGCGCCGGACGATCACGGTGCGCCCGCGCCGCCCCCGACCGTGGCGTCGTCGGCCGGCGGCTCCTCGCGGGGGGCGAGGGACGCGAAATCACCGGTGTCCCCGAGGCGCAGGAGGAACGGCCTCAGGCGTGTGTAACGGATCGCGGTGATGGAACACGGTTCAACGGAGATCCTCTGGAAGAGGTCGAGATGAAGACCGAGTGCGTCCGCGACGAGGGACTTGATGATGTCGCCGTGCGAGCACATCAGATACACCGCGTCGGCACCGTGATCGCGCTCCACGCGCGCGTTCCACTCGCGTACGGCCTCGGCGGCGCGGGTCTGCATCGACCGCATCGACTCACCGCCCGGGAACGCGGCCGCCGACGGGTGCGCCTGGACGACCTCCATCAGCGGCTCGTCCCCCAGCTCGGCGAGCTTGCGGCCGGACCAGTCGCCGTAGTGGCACTCGCCGATCCGCTCGTCGGTCTGGGCGCGCAGGCCGGGGCGGGCCTCGAGCAGCGGGGCGATCGTCTCCTGACAGCGCTGCAGGGGGCTGCTGACGACCTCGGAGACCGGCAGCCCGGCGAGCCGCCCGGGCAGGGCGGCGGCCTGTGCGGCGCCGCGCTCGTCCAGGGCGACGCCGGGCGTCCACCCGGCGAGCAGTCCCTCGGTGTTGGCGGTGGAACGTCCGTGCCGGACCAGGATCAGCGTGGGCATGCCGCCCAGCGTAGGCGCACGACGCTCGCCGAAGGGCCGCGCCGGTGTCGAGAGGTCGAGCGCGCGGAGGCCCGAAGGGTCGAGCACGGTCGGGCTCTCGACACCGGCTTGGGCGGCCCGGAGGCGAAAATGTCAGCGTGCGTTTGCCGCCGGACGGCGGGAGAATACGCTCCGTGATCGTCGACTGCGCCATCTACCGGGACGGGCGGCGGGCGGAGGGGCCGGACGACTTCTCCGACGCCCTGGATCTGTGCCGTCTGCAGGACGACGCGTTCGTCTGGGTCGGGCTGTACGAGCCCACGGAGAAGGAGTTCGACCGGGTCACGGACGAGTTCGGGCTCCACCCGCTCGCGGTCGAGGACGCCCTGAACGCCCATCAGCGGCCCAAGCTCGAGGTGTACGACGACTCGCTGTTCATGGTCCTCAAGCCGGTCGGGTACGAGCCGAAGAGCGACATCGTCTCCTCCGGCGAGGTCATGGTCTTCATCGGCGACTCGTTCGTGGTGACGGTCCGGCACGGCGAGGAGGCGCCGCTCAGTGCGGTGCGGCGCCGCCTGGAGCACGAGCCCGAGATGCTGCGGCACGGTCCTACGGCGGTGCTGTACACGATCGCCGACGCCGTGGTCGACCACTACGTGGAGGTGGCGGGCGAGCTGAGCACCGACCTGGAGGAGCTGGAGACGGAGGTGTTCTCGCCGACCGGCGGCGGCTCCCGGCACACCGCGTCCCGCATCTATGCCTTCAAACGGCAGATCCTGGAGTTCAGGCGGGCCACCGGCCCCCTGGCGCAGCCCCTGTCCCGGCTCGCGGGCACGGGCGTGTTCGGCGCGCGCGTGCCCTTCGTGCACGACAAGGCGCAGCCCTTCTTCCGCGACGTGAGCGACCACCTCACGCGCGTGAACGAGTCCGTGGAGGGCCTGGACCGGCTCGTCTCCGACGTCCTGTCGGCGCATCTGGCGCAGATGAGCGTCCGGCAGAACGACGACATGCGGAAGATCTCCGCGTGGGCGGCCATGGCCGCGATCCCCACGATGATCGCGGGGATCTACGGCATGAACTTCGACCACATGCCGGAGATACGCTGGCTGTGGTCGTATCCGGTGCTGATCGTCGCCATGGCCGCCCTGGAGGTCCTGCTGTACCGGCTGTTCAAGAGGCGGGGCTGGTTGTAGGGCCGGGGTCGGTGGGTCGGTCGTGGGGACCGGTGGGTCGGTCGTGGGGACCGAGGTGGGTCGGTCAGGGGAACCGGCGCGTCAGGCGAACTCGGGCGCCGAGGTGGCGGGGCCGCCGAGCGCGTCGCGTCGTTCCGGCATCTTCAGGGACACCATGCGCCGCCAGCCCGCGACGCGCTCCCAGGCGTACACCGCGTGGATGCCGGCCGCGAGCACGGCCGCCTTCGCCCTCGGCCAGCCGAGGATGCGCCCCATGTGGTCCATGACCGCGAGGCTGACGTCCCGGTAGATCCGGATCTCCGCCAGCGCGCACTCACGCAGCGTTCGCTGGATGGCCCGGACGTGTCCCTGGGCCGCGAAGCGCAGCAACTCCTCGTGGCAGTAGGCGAGGTGGTTGTCCTCGTCGTGGGAGATCATCCTGACCGCGCGGCCGAGGTCGGGGTGGTCGGCGAAGTGCTTGCGCAGCAACTCCATCTGCTCCGAGGCGCGCTGCTCGGTGACCCTGCTGTGCGACAGGTAGGTGACGATGTCCTGGACGGTGAGCGGCTCGTCGCTCTTGAGCTTGTCGTGGGCGAGACCGATGCCGTGATTCTCCAGGAGCATCGTGTAGTCGGTCTCGGGCGGGACGGGCACCGGTCGGAGGCCGCGCTTGTTCATCAGGGCGTTGAAGATCCGCCCGTGCTTGTCCTCGTCCGCGCCGTGCCGGGTGATCTTGGGTGCGAGAGGGCGCTCGCTCTCCGGGACGAGCGCGGCGATGCGGGCGTTCTCCCAACCGCCCTGGGACTCCCCGCTGGCCGCGATGGAGCAGAACAGGCGGAAGGACTCGTCGTTGTCGAGGATCTCCTGGAACAGACTCTTGGCCGAAAGCATCGTTGGACACCTCTCTGCAGGGCGCAGGACGCCGGACTCCGCAGGATTCCGCAAAGAACGAGTCAAATGCCGCGAGAGGGGCACTGCAACAGCTGTGTCGGACAACTCCGCCGAAAGAATGACCAGCCGGGGCGCGAGGGGGCGTAACCGCGCGGCCACGCGCGCGTTGTTCTGCGTGACGGCCGTGGCGGGGAAGACCCCCGAGCCCCCACCACGGCCGCAGAACATCCCATTCGGGTGCTCCCCGGGTCACGCCAGGCCGGCACGCTCCAGGGCCTCGGTGCCGGCGCGGAGCGAGGCGAGCCGCTCGTCGAGCGTGAAGCCCGCGGGCGCGAGGGACAGGGTGGTGACCCCGGCCGCGGCGTAGGCCTTCATCCGGTCCGCGATGCGGTCGACGGAACCGAGCAGCGTGGTCTTGTCGATCAGGTCGTGCGGTACGGCGGCCGCGGCGCCCTGCTTGTCGCCGGAGAGGTACTTGGTCTGGATCTCGGCGGCTTCCTTCTCGTAGCCCATGCGCTGGGCGAGCTGGTTGTAGAAGTTCTGCTTGGGGCTGCCCATGCCGCCGACGTACAGCGCGGTGTAGGGACGGAAGGTGTCGGCGAGCGCGGCCACGTCCTTGTCGTCGCCGACGGCGAGGGGAAGGGTCGGGCACACGTCGAACCCGTCGAGCGTCTTGCCGGCCTTCTCGCGCCCGGCGCGCAGGTACTGGATCGCGGTGTCCTCGAGGTGCTCGGCGGACGGGAAGATCAGCAGCGCGCCGTCGGCGATCTCACCGGTCTGCTCGAGGTTCTTCGGGCCGATGGCGGCGATGTACAGCGGGATGTGCTCGCGCTCGGGGTGCACGGTCAGCTTGATCGGCTTGCCGGGACCGCCGGGCAGCGGCAGTGTCCAGTGCTGCCCCTCGTACGACAGGCGCTCGCGCGTCATGGCCTTGCGGACGATCTCGACGTACTCACGCGTGCGTGCCAGCGGCTTGTCGAACTTGACGCCGTACCAGCCCTCGGAGACCTGCGGTCCGGAGACGCCGAGGCCGAGCCGGAAGCGCCCGCCGGAGAGCGAGTCAAGGGTCGCCGCCGTCATCGCGGTCATCGCCGGCTGGCGGGCCGGGATCTGGAAGATGGCGGAGCCCACGTCGATGCGCTCGGTCTGGGCGGCGACCCAGGTGAGCACGGTGGCCGCGTCCGAGCCGTACGCCTCGGCGGCCCAGCACACGGCGTATCCCAGCCGGTCGGCCTCCTGGGCGACGGCGAGATTGTCCGCGTCCATTCCGGCGCCCCAGTAGCCGAGGTTGATCCCGAGCTGCATGGCGGATTCCCCTTACCGATCAGTAACGTCCCTTGTCGGGCCGACCTTAGCGCGGCGGACCTCTCGCGGGGAGGCCGGTGTGGCGGGCATCGCCCGGCCGGCCCTCGGCATCCCCGGTCACCGTCCCGGAAACTGGTCATCCACAGGCCCCCACATGGCAGGTTCTGGCCAGTAATCTCGGCGTTCATGGAGCAGAGGCATCTCGGCCGGACCGGCCTGCGCGTGTCCCGGATCGGGCTCGGCACCCTCACCTGGGGCAGGGACACCGACGAGCACGACGCCGCGGACGTCCTGAAGACGTTCTGGGAGGCGGGCGGCACCCTCGTCGACACGGCGGACGTGTACGGCGACGGAGGGGCCGAGTATCTGCTCGGACGGCTCATAGAAGGGCTGGTCCCGCGCCGGGACCTGGTCATCTCGACGAAGGCGGGCAGCGTGCCCGACCCCGACCGCCGCTTCGACGGCTCGCGCGGCCACCTGCTCTCCGCGCTGGACGCCTCGCTGACCCGGCTCGGCACGGACTACGTCGACGTCTGGCACATCCACGCCTTCGACCCGGGCACCCCGTTGGAGGAGACCCTGCAGGCCCTCGACCTGGCGGTCAGCAGCGGCCGTGCCCGCTACGCCGGTGTCTCCAACTTCTGCGGCTGGCAGCTCGCCAAGGCGGCGACCTGGCAGCTCGCGGCGCCGGGTATACGGACCCGGCTGGCGAGCACGCAGCTGGAGTACTCGCTGCTCCAGCGCGGCGTGGAACGCGAGGTGCTGCCGGCCGCGCTCGACCTCGGCATCGGCCTGCTGCCCTCTTCCCCGCTCGGCCGTGGCGTCCTGACGGCCAAGTACCGCAACTCCACTCCCCCCGACTCACGCGGCGCCTCGGAACATCTGGCGCCCTTCGTCGCGCCGTACCTCGACGACACGGCGAGCCGCATCGTGGACGCGGTACAGACGGCGGCCGACGGGCTGGCGGTGACCCCGCTCCAGGTCGCCCTCGCCTGGGTCCGCGACCGGCCCGGCGTGACCGCACCCGTCATCGGCGCGCGCAACGCACAGCAGCTCACGGCGGCGTTGTCAGTGGAGGCCCTTAGTCTTCCTGACGAGATCTGCCGGGCGCTCGACGATGTGTCGGCGCCCGTGCACCGCTATCCCGATCACGACTGGAGCACGCTGTGAGCACGGAGCCGCCCGAGACCACGGAGGACACGGAGCCGGGGACACCGGGGGCCACGCCGGAGGGCGGGACGCCGGGGGCCGGGGCCGCCGAGGGCAGCGGGAGCGAGACTGCGGATTCGCGGCCGGCGGACAGGGACAGCGAGAGCGTGAACCCTGCGGCCGGGGCGGGCGAGTCAGGCGAGTCGGACGCCGGCAACGGCGACACCACGGCCCGGAGTTCGGCGACCGAGGACGGCGACAGTGGCACCGGCGCCCCGTCGTCGGAGGCCCAGGACGGCGACGGCGGCACCGCGCCAAAGTTGTCGGAGGCCGAGGCCGAGATTGCCGCTCAGCGGGTCGAGCGGGAGCGGATCGAGCGACGCAAGGCCGAGAAGAAGGCGCCCGTGGAGAGCGGGGCCAAGCTCAGCGGGACGGCCGCCGATCTGCTCGCCGCGGTACGAGCCGTGGAGAGCGGCGCGAAGCCGGCGGCCACCGTCTTCAGCGAGCCCGGGCCATCACGCCGCGCCGCCCCGGAGCCGGTACGCCGGCCGCAGCCCGTGCCGGCCGAAGCGCCCGCGGGTCCCGCTCCGGAGACCGTCGAGTCCGTGCGCGGCGTGCTGACCGAAGGCGGCGCCCCCGAGGCTCTCGCCCCGCAGGTCGCCGCGGTCCTCGGCGAGGGCGCGGGCGACCAACTGCGCGCGGACCCCTGGCAGTTGCTGCGCGTCGGCGGCGTACGGCCGGAGCAGGCCGACGGGTTCGCGCGGGCGCTGCTCGGCGCGGAGTGCGGACCGGACGACGAGCGCCGTGGCCGGGCGGTCACCGTCTGGCTCCTGGAGCAGGCGGCCCTGGCCGGGCACACGGCCCTGGAGATGCCCGCGCTCACCGCCGCGCTGGCCCAACGGGGTGTGCCGGACGCCGATACGGCCCTGCAGGACACCCTGGCCGAGGGCGAGGCCCTGGTCTTCCAGGACGCCTTGGACGAGCCCGGCGCCCCGGCCCGGCGGGACGAGGAGCCGGAGGAGGGCGAGGTACGGCCCGTCCGTGTCCTGGTCGGCCTGGAGCGGTACGCCCTCGCGGAGGAGAGCCTCGCCGACGGACTGGCCCGCCTGATCAACTCGGTGCCGAAGCAGGACGGTTCGGCCGAGGAGTGGGAAGGGGCCGCGGCCGCCGCGGGCTCCGCCGCCGACCTGATCCGCGCGGTCGGCGCGCACGGCCTGGTTCTCCACACCGGCGGGGAGGCGTCCCTGAGCGAACCGGCGGCGCTGCTGCGCACGGCACAGGCTCTCGGCGTGCGGGCCTGGGCGGTCACCCACGGCCCGGTCGGCAGGGGGCGCTTCTCGGCACTGCTGAGCGAGTCCAGTGGGCCGGACAGCCCCACGCAGGCGGAATCCGCGCCCGGCGTCGCCACCGTGGCCGGTCTGCTCTCCGGTGCCGAAGGGCCCGGCCGGGACGCGGACGGGGCGTTCGACCTCGATCTGCTCGTCGTGCTGGACGCGCCGCAGTTGGACGTCGAGACGGCGGCTCTGCTCACGGAGTCGTTGCCGGACGGGGCCCGGCTGGTGCTGGCCGGGGATCCGGCGGTGCTGTGGTCGGCGGGCCCCGGGCGGGTGTTCGCCGATCTGCTGACGGCGCGGATCTGCCCGCAGATCGCCTCGCGGCGACCGGATCCCGGCCCGCTGGGCGAGCTGGTGTCCGGTATCGGCATCGGCGAGCTGAACCAGGTCGAGGCGCCCGGCAAGGAGGTCGTGATCGTGCCGGTGCGGGACGCGGGCGAGGCCGTGCACCGTACCGTGCAGCTCGTCGCGGACTCGGTGCCACGCGCGATCGGCGTCCCGACCGAGGAGACCCAGGTGATCACGCCGGGCCACGGCGGTGCGGCCGGCACACGCGTCCTCAACGCCGCGCTCAAGGAACGGCTCAACCCCGGTCCCGGCCGCTTCGGCGGCTTCGACCCCGGTGACCGTATCGCCTACTCCCCGGCGCCGGGTCGTACGGTGCCGGGCCAGGTGGTGAAGGCCGATGCCGAGGGGCTGCACCTGACCTGCGCGGGCGAGGCCGTCGTCGTACCGAAGGAGCGGGTGGAGGAGTCCGTACGGCACGGCTGGGCGCTGACCGCACACCAGGCGGCCGGTACCCGCTGGCCGGCGGTGGTCGTGGTCCTCCCGGGCGACGCGGCCCAGGCCCTGAGTCGCCCCTGGGTCTACACGGCCTTCAGCCGCGCCGACCGCCACCTCTCCGTGGTCCACGGCGCGGAACAGGCCCTCCCCAAGGCGGTCGCCGAAATCCCGGCCAAGCCCCGCACGACCCGTCTGCCGGCGTTGCTGGCACCACAGCTGACCACGGCCGGCTGACCCCGGCCGGGGTCAGCCGGCCGCCGACCACCGACGCCCCCGCCCCCGCCCCGGTCAAACAACGGCGGCGGTCACGGAAGCCCCGGCTCCCATGACCGCCTCCCTCCGACAGCCGTCGCCTCCGCTCAGCGGTCCGAGTCCAGGGGCTCCAGGTCCTCGTCCTCGTCCAGCTCCGTGTCGAGGTCCTCGATGTCGTCGGCGTCCTCGTCGTCGGCGTCCTCGTCCTCCTCGTCCGCCTCGTCGATGTCCTCCAGGTCGTCGTCGAACACCGTGCTGACGTCGAAGCGGCAGACCACCCGCTGGGGATCGACCCCCTCGAAGGGCGCTTCCAGCCATTCGCCGGGGTCGGCCTGCTCGTCCGAGGCGGTGACCCAGAGCGTGGAGTCGCCCTCCTCCAAGCCGAACTCCTTGTGCCGGGAGGCGATCTCGTCCGGCTCGAACTCGCCGAACAGGATGCCCAGCGCCCCGTGCACCGTGCCGGAGGCATCCGCGTCCGCGCCGTCGTCGTAGTCCGCCGCCTCGACCCGCTGGGCCTGCGCCAGCAGCCGCTGCGGCTCCACCACGGAGTAGTCGCGCCGGATCAGCACGCTCACCGCGTTCGGTTCCTCAGGGCCCGTGTACGGCGGCAGGGCGTCCTCCGTGCCGGGGATCTCGAAGGGCGTGACCTCGTCGTAGCGGTCGTAGAGCAGCTCGTCGTAGGTCTCGGCGGCCGCGGCGAGCTGGTTGAACGCCTCGTAGACGGCCGGGTCGTCCTCACCCGACCGGCGTTCGACCGCGGCCAGGTGGCGGTCGAGCGCGGTCTTGACCGCCTCGGCGGCGGCGCGTACCTCGGCAGCGGTGGGCTGCACAGCATCAGACATAGTGCAGACGCTATCCGTACCGGGCCCCAGCCCGCACAATAGATGCGATGCCGGAATACGAATTTGTCGACGTGTACGTACCGCGCGGGGTCTCCCGCAAGGACGCCACACGCCTGCTGACGGACCATGCCGAGTACGGACACTGGGAGTTGGACCGCCTGAGCCTGCTGCGCGACGGCAGCCGCAGGGTGCGGCTGCGCCGCCGGATCATCCGCCAGGTGCGGGCCACGTGGTGAGCTGAGGCGACAGAACGACAGCGAGACGGGGACAGCAGGAGAAACAACTACGGAGCGGGCCCCGCCACGGCGGGGCCCGCTCCGTTCACGCCGGACGGCCGCGGACTACTCGTGCCGTACGGCTACGGCCTACGCAGAGGCCCGTGCCTTGCGGTACAGCACCGAGCCCGCGAGCAGCGCCCCCGCGCCGACCGGCAGGACGAGGCCCATCGGCAGGTCGCTGCCGGTGTGGGCGAGCTCGGCCTCACCCTGGGGCTGGGTGACGGACTGGGCGCCCGGCTGGTTCCCGTGCGAGGAGCCACCGCCCGGCGTCTCGCCGCCCGTGCTGGGCGGCGTGCTCGGGGTGCCGGGGTGGGTGGGCTCGCCCGGGTTCTGCGGGCTCCCGGGGTTGCCGGGGTTCCCCGGGGTGCCGGGGTTGCCCGGCTGCTCGGGGTTACCGGGGTTGCCGGGGTTACCGGGGTTGCCCGGCTGCTCCGGCGACCCGGGCGGGGTCTCGTGGCCGCCGCCCGGCGGGGTGTGGCCGGAGCCGGCGCCTCCGTTGGTGCAGTCGTTGCCCTCGACGGAGTTGCCGATGCCGATGACGTCGACGCTGTTGCCGCACACGTTGACCGGCACATCGATCGGCGCCTCGACGTGGTTGCCGGAGCCGACGCCGGGCGAGTCACTGGCGTGCCCACCCGTCGACGCCCCTGAGCCGCCACCGGAGTCCCCGTGACCGGCGGACGCGCCGCCGCCCTGGTTGCTGCAGCTGTTGCCGCTCGCCGGGTTGAGCAGTCCGACGACGTTGACCGTGTTGCCGCACACGTTGACCGGCACGTGCACCGGCGCCTGCACCGTGTTGCCCGACAGCACGCCGGGCGAGTTCGTGCTGGTGCCGTTCGCACCCGAGCCGGTTGCGTGGGCGGCGCCGCCCGCGGCGGCGATGACGCCGGTCGCGGCCGCCACGGTCATCAGGCCCTTGCGGGTGACCTGTCGCATTTGCTGAATACCTGCCTTCGACCTTGTTCCGAAAGGACGACGTCGGAAATTCGACCGACGTTCCGAAAAGGCCGGTCGGCCCCGGAGCGCATGGCACGCGCTCCGGGGCCGACGGGCTCAGCCCCTGTCAATTCACGGGGCGAGGCACAACGTCACTTGTTGATGCAGGTGTTGCCGAAGGCGGGGTTCAGCAGCCCGATCACCGAGATCGTGTTGCCGCAGACGTTCACGGGGACGTGAACCGGCGCCTGAACAACATTGCCAGACAGGATGCCCGGGGAGTGCACGGCGGCACCCTGAGCACCAGCGTCGGCGACGGCGAGGCCCGCGCCCGCGAGAACCAGGCCACCAGTGGCAGCCGCAGCGGCGACGACCTTCTTGATCATTATTCCTCCTTGTTGGCAATGCGATCACAAGTAGCTGATCGCATCACCTGTAACGAGGAGGAACTAATAGGGCTACGACCTGATGAGCGTGTTCACTCCCCTCAGCCATATCCCGTACGCCTGGCCGAATACTGAAGTGTCGTTTCAGTGGCCCAATTCAGGACGCATCGATGAACCGGTCGAGCACCCGGACCCCGAACTTCAGCCCGTCCACCGGTACCCGCTCGTCGACACCGTGGAACATGCCGGCGAAGTCCAGCTCCGGCGGCAGCTTCAGCGGCGCGAAGCCGAAGCCCCGGATGCCCAGGTCGTCGAAGGACTTGGCGTCGGTGCCGCCGGAGAGCATGTAGGGGACGGCCCTCGCGGCCGGGTCCTCGGCGACCAGCGCGGACTGCATGGCGTCCACGAGCGCCCCGTCGAAGCTCGTCTCGACGGCCTTGTCGGCGTGCACGTCCTCGCGCTTGACCTTGGGCCCGAGGATCTTGTCGAGGTCGGCGAGGAACTCCTCCTCGAACCCGGGCAGGAACCGGCCGTCGACGTGCGCGGTGGCCTCGCCGGGGATGACGTTGACCTTGTAGCCGGCGCCGAGCTGGGTGGGGTTGGCCGTGTTGCTGAGGGTCGCGCCGATGAGCTTGGCGATGCCGCCGAGCTTGGCGAGGGTGCCCTCCATGTTCTCCGGGTCCAGCTCGGTGCCGAGGGCGTCGCCGAGCTCGTCGAGGAAGGCCCGGGTGGTCTTGGTGACCCGCACCGGGAACTTGTGTCGGCCGAGGCGGGCGACCGCCTCCGACAGCTCGGTGATGGCGTTGTCCCGGTGGATCATCGAGCCGTGCCCGGCGGTGCCGGCCACGGTCAGCTTCATCCAGTGCATGCCCTTCTCGGCCGTCTGGATCAGATAGAGCCGCCGCTGCTCGCTCACCGTGAACGAGAACCCGCCCACCTCGCTGATCGCCTCGGTGACGCCCTCGAAGAGGTCCGGGTGCTTGTCGACGAGGAACTTGGCGCCGAACTTGCCGCCCGCCTCCTCGTCGGCGAGGAAGGCGAGCACGATGTCGCGGGGCGGCCTGCGCCCGCTGCGCAGCCGGTCGCGCACGACCGCCAGGGTCATCGCGTCCATGTCCTTCATGTCGACGGCCCCGCGCCCCCACACGCACCCGTCCGCGACCTCACCGGAGAAGGGGTGGTGGGTCCAGTCGTCCGCGTTGGCCGGTACGACGTCGGTGTGGCCGTGGATGAGCAGTGCGGGCCTGGAGGGGTCCTCGCCCTCGATGCGGGCCACCGTGGAGGCGCGCCCGGGGTGCGACTCGAAGATCTTCGGCTCGAGGCCCACCTCGGCGAGTTTCTCGGCCACGTACTCGGCCGCCTTGCGCTCACCGGGACCCGAGTGGTCGCCGTAGTTGCTGGTGTCGATCTGGATCAGCTCGCGGCAGAGGTCCACGACCTCGTCCTCGCCGGTGACGCCCCTGGCCGTGTCCGTCTCGCTCACGCTGCTTCCTCCCGCACTGTTGCTGCTGGTGGTCCCCCTCATCCTCCCCCTCCCTCCGGCTGCGCCCAAGACCGGCCGCGACCCGTCACACGCCGTTCACGCCACGACAGGGGGTGATCGGCCCCCCTCGAAAGCCTGGTAATGTTTCCTCTGTCGCCGCGGGGGAAACCCCGCACGACAGACACCTTGTCCGGGTGGCGGAATGGCAGACGCGCTAGCTTGAGGTGCTAGTGCCCTTTATCGGGCGTGGGGGTTCAAGTCCCCCCTCGGACACGCGAAATGGCGAGGGCCGTGACCACGAGGTCACGGCCCTCGGCCGTTGTGTGGGGGAAGTCTCGTTCGGTCGAAGATCACCAGGTCAGCACCTGTTCCGCCGCCGCCCCGCCGCCCCGAACGGCTGCTCCGAGTGGCGTATCGAAGTGCCCGAACCTAGCGTCGTACTAAAATTTCCGGCTTGTTACGGAGCTGGAGCCGGACAACCCCAGGCAGACCTGCGGGCCCGCCAGCGCCCCGGAGGCTTCCGGGATCGAGACGCGAGGACCGGATGGCAGCCATACAGGAGAGCAACGCTCTCGGCCTGCTCGGCGAAGAGATCGGTACACGGCTCAGCGCGGAGATCCAGCAGCGGTTCGGTGACACGGCACGTTTCTCCGGGGGCCCGGCGGCCTCCCCGCGCACTCTCGTCGACGTTTTCGAGGCGTCCGTACGGTCGTATCCGGACGAGCCGGCCCTGGACGACGGCACGACCAGCCTCACCTACCGCGCCCTGGCCGTCGAGGTGCAGCGGCTGCGGCGTCGCCTCGCGGCCGCCGGGGTCGGGCTCGGTGACCGGGTGGGCGTGCGGGTGCCGTCCGGGACCAATGACCTCTACGTCGCGATCCTCGCCGTGCTCGCGGCCGGTGCCGCCTACGTCCCCGTGGACGCCGAGGACCCGGACGAGCGGGCCGAGTTGGTGTTCGGGGAGGCGGACGTACGGGCCGTGGTGGGGGCGGGGCACGAGCTGACCGTCCACTCGCGGAGCGAGGTTGCGGCCGCCCGTCCGGGTGTCGAGCACGACGCGTGGATCATCTTCACCTCCGGCTCGACCGGGAAGCCGAAGGGTGTCGCCGTCTCTCACCGCAGCGCCGCCGCGTTCGTGGACGCCGAGGCAGCGCTGTTCCTCACCGAGGAGCCGATCGCGCCCGGGGACCGGGTCATGGCGGGCCTGTCGGTCGCCTTCGACGCGTCCTGCGAGGAGATGTGGCTGGCCTGGCGGTACGGGGCCTGTCTGGTGCCGGTGCCGCGCTCGCAGGTCAGGAGCGGTGCCGATCTCGGGCCCTGGCTGGTCGAGCAGGAGATCACCGTCGTGTCGACGGTGCCGACGCTGGCCGCGCTCTGGGAGCCCGAGGCCCTGAGCGACGTACGCCTGCTGATCTTCGGTGGCGAGGCCTGTCCGCCCGAGCTGGCGCAGCGGCTGGTGACCGAGGGGCGCGAGGTGTGGAACACGTACGGGCCGACCGAGGCGACCGTCGTGGCCTGTGCCTCGCTGATGAGCGGGGAGGAGCCGATCCGGATCGGGCTGCCGCTGGACGGCTGGGAGCTGGCCGTCGTCGACGAGGCCGGGGAGCCCGTGCCGATGGGCGCCTGCGGGCAGCTGGTGATCGGCGGGGTCGGGCTGGCCCGGTATCTCGACGCCGAGAAGGACGCGGAGAAGTACGCGCCGCTTCAGTCGCTGGGCTGGGAGCGGGCGTACCGCAGCGGTGACCTCGTCAAGGCGGAGCCAGAGGGGCTGGTCTTCCTCGGGCGGGCCGACGAGCAGATCAAGCTCGGCGGGCGACGGATCGAGCTCGGTGAGGTGGATGCCGCGTTGCAGGCGCTGCCGGGGGTGGCCGGTGCGGCTGCCGCCGTGCGGACCGCTCGCAGCGGTAATCAGCTGCTCGTCGGGTACGTCGTCACCCAGGACGGCTGGGATCACGCGGCCGCGGTGCAGAAGCTGCGGGCCGAACTGCCCGCCGCGCTCGTGCCGTTGCTCGCGCCGGTCGAGGAGCTGCCGACCCGGACCTCGGGCAAGGTGGACCGGGGCGCGCTGCCCTGGCCGCTGGAGGGGCTCGAAACCGGCGGTCCGGCCGAGCAGCTCTACGGCACCGAGGCCTGGCTGGCCGAGCAGTGGGCCGAGGTACTCGGTATCCCGGTCTCCGGCGCCTTTGACGACTTCTTCGCGATCGGCGGCAGCAGTCTGGCCGCAGCGCAGCTGACGACACGGCTGCGTACGCGCTATCCGAGCGCGGCCGTTCTCGACATCTACCAGCAGCCGGTGCTGCGGAAGTTGGCCCGGCGCCTTGAGGAGTCCAGGCAGGACGACGGGGCCCGACGCACGATCACCCCGGTGCCCAGGCGCGCGCAGGTGATCCAACTTCTGCTGCTCGTTCCGCTGTTCACGCTGCTCGGGCTGCGCTGGACGGTCGCGCTGGCCGCGCTCGGGAATCTGCTGCCCGCCTACGCGTGGCTGCCGACGGCCCCTTGGTGGCTCGTGGCGGTCGGAGCGGTCGTCCTGTTCAGTCCGCCGGGACGGCTGGCGCTGGCCGCCGGGGGTGCGCGGCTGCTGCTCCGGGACGTGAAGCCCGGGCGGTACGCGCGCGGTGGCGGTGTGCATCTGCGGCTGTGGGCCGCCGAGCGGCTGGCCGAGTTCAGCGGGGCGACCTCGCTGACCGGGGCGTGGCTGGAGCGGTACGCGCGGGCGCTGGGCGCCAAGGTCGGGCCCGACGTCGACCTGCACTCGCTGCCGCCGGTCACCGGGCTGCTGAAGCTGGGGCGGGGTGCGGCCGTCGAGTCCGAGGTGGATCTGTCCGGGTGGTGGCTGGACGGGGACCGGCTGGAGATCGGCGCGGTGAAGGTGGGCGCGCATGCTGTCGTCGGCACGCGCAGCATGCTCTTCCCCGGTGCCCGGGTGGGCAAACGGGCCGAGGTGGCGCCCGGCTCGGCGGTCACCGGCCAGGTTCCCACCGGTCAGCGGTGGGCGGGCGCGCCCGCGGTCAAGCTGGGCAAGGCCAAGCGCAACTGGCCCAAGGACCGGCCGCGGCGCGGGACGTACTGGCGTGTGATGTACGGCCTCACCGGCTTCGCGCTGACCGCGCTGCCCGTGGTGGCGGGCGGGGCCGCGTTCCTCGTGGCCCGGGTGTTCTTCACGCCGGACGCGCCCCTGACGGGCGCCGCGCTGGCCCTGGTACCGGCGACGCTCGCCTTCGGGCTGGCGTACGCCGTGCTGCTCCTGATCGCCGTACGGCTGCTGAGTCTCGGGCTGCGCGAGGGCACGCATCCGACGCACAGCCGCGTCGGCTGGCAGGCCTGGACCGTCACGCAGCTGATGGACCGCTCGCGCGAGACGCTGTTCCCGCTGTACGCGGGGCTGGTCACGCCGGTGTGGCTGCGGCTGCTCGGGATGCGGATCGGGCGGGGCGCCGAGGTGTCGACCGTGCTGGCGCTGCCCAGTCTGACCACGGTCGGCGAGGGCGCGTTCCTGGCCGACGACACGCTGACCGCGCCGTACGAGCTCGGTGGCGGCTGGATGCGGATCGGGCGGGCGGAGATCGGGCGGCGGGCCTTCCTCGGGAACTCGGGGATGACCGCCCCCGGGCGGACCGTGCCGGAGGGCGGGCTGGTCGGCGTGCTGTCGGCGACGCCGAAGAAGGCCAAGAAGGGCACCTCGTACCTGGGGCTGCCGCCGGTGAAGCTGCCGCGTGCCGCCGCCGACGGCGACCAGAGCCGGACATACGAACCGCCGGCCCGGCTGCTGTGGGCGCGTGGGCTGGTGGAGCTGTGCCGGATCGTGCCGGTGTTCTGCTCGGCGTGGCTGGCGGTGCTGACGGTGGCCGCGCTGTGTGCGCTGGGGGTGTGGGCGCCGCTGCTGTCGGGGCTGGTGCTGCTCGGCGCCGGGGCCGTGGCGGGGCTCGTGTCCATCGTCGCGAAGTGGCTGCTCGTGGGGCGGCATCACAGCGGTGAGCATCCGCTGTGGTCCTCCTTCGTGTGGCGCAACGAGCTGGCGGACACCTTCGTGGAGGTGCTGGCCGTGCCGTGGCTGGCGGGTTCGGTGCCGGGTACGCCGGTGATGACGGCGTGGCTGCGCGGGCTCGGCGCGCGGATCGGCAAGGGCGTCTGGGTGGAGAGCTACTGGCTGCCGGAGACCGATCTGGTGACGCTTGAGGACGCGGCCACGGTGAACCGGGGCTGTGTGCTGCAGACGCACCTCTTCCACGACCGGATCTTGCGGACGGATACTGTGGTCCTCCGTGAGGGCGCGACGCTGGGTCCTGGCGGGATCGTCCTGCCCGGCAGCGCGATCGGGGCCCGTACGACGCTGGGTCCCGCGTCGCTCGTCATGGCCGCGGAGTCCGTCCCCGACGACACCCGTTGGCTCGGCAATCCGATCGAGGCATGGCGTCCCTGAGCGCGGCCGACCCGGAGTCGCCCGCCGATGGGGCATGCCGAAGGCAGATCGGACAGGAGTCGGTGGGCCGGCACCAAGTGGCAGCAGTACGGCGCAGGGAGCACAGACAGCAGTGGCAGTTCAGCAGACGGCAGGCGCGGACCCGTACTTCCCGGAGCACGGTGATCCTCGGTACCGGGTGCACCGGTACGAGCTCGCGCTGGACTACCGCCCGGGCCCGAACCGGCTCTCGGGGACGGCCCGGATCAACGCCATCGCGGGACGGGCGCCGCTCACGGAGTTCGTGCTGAACCTGGCCGACTTCAGGATCGGGCGGGTCCGGGTCGACGGACGGCAGCCGCACTACACGCACCGCGGCGGACGGCTGCGCGTGCGCCCCGCCAAGCCGGTCCGCGCCGGGGCCGCCTTCACGGTCGAGGTGCACTGGTCGGGCAACCCTAAGCCGGTGAACAGCCCCTGGGGCGGGCTGGGCTGGGAGGAGCTGGAGGACGGGGCGCTGGTGGCGAGCCAGCCGATCGGGGCGCCGTCGTGGTACCCGTGCAACGACCGGCCCGCCGACAAGGCGTCGTACCAGATCTCGATCACCACGCCGTCGGCGTACGCGGTGGTGGCGGGCGGGCGCCTGCTGCCCCGTACGACGAAGGCGTCCACGACCACCTGGGTGTACGAGCAGTCGGCGCCGACGTCCAGCTATCTGGTCGGGCTGTCGATCGGCAAGTACCAGACGGTGCTGCTGGGCGACCCGGGTCTGGGCGGGGTACCGCAGCACGGGCACATCCCGGCGCATCTGCTGCCGGAGTTCTCCCGGGACTTCGCGCGTCAGCCGCAGATGATGGAGATGTTCCAGGATCTGTTCGGGCCGTACCCCTTCGACGAGTACGCGGTCGTGGTGACGGAGGAGGAGCTCGATGTCCCCGTCGAGGCACAGGGGTTGTCGCTGTTCGGCGCCAACCATGTGGACGGGGCGCGGGGTTCGGAGCGGCTGGTCGCGCACGAGCTGGCGCATCAGTGGTTCGGCAACAGCGTGTCCATCGCGGACTGGCGGCACATCTGGCTGAACGAGGGGTTCGCGAAGTACGCGGAGTGGCTGTGGTCGGAGCGGTCGGGTGGGCGTACGGCGCAGCAGCTCGCCGCTGCCGCGCACCGGTTGCTGTCGACGCTGCCGCAGGATCTGCGGCTGGCGGATCCTGGGCGGAAGTGGATGTTCGACGACCGGCTCTACGAACGCGGCGGGCTCACTCTGCACGCGGTGCGCTGCGCGCTGGGCGACATCGCCTTCTTCCGCATGCTGCGCGCCTGGGGGCAGCTGCACCGGGGCGGCACGGTGACGACGGCCGCCCTCGCCTCGCACGTGGCCCGCTTCGCGACCGAGCCGGTGGACGAGCTGTTCGAGACGTGGGTGTACGGGGCGGCCCTGCCGCCGCTGCCCGGGGCGCAGACGCGGGCGGCGGGCCAGGGGGTGTTGTGAAAGTCCCGTCGTCCGCCCGAAGGGCGGGCCCTGCGGCGTCTGGTGCGTGCTCTCGGCGTGCCGCGCGCAAGCCCTCGTACTGGTTGTACGTGGGCTTTCGCGCGGTGCGGCGAGTGGGGGCACCTCCCACGCCATCAAGGCAGTGGGGGAGCGTGCCAGGCGTCGCGGGGCAGGCGGGACTTCGCGGACACGACCTAGCACAATGGCGGGCATGACGACGCGTTCCTGCCCGTGCGGGCTGCCCAAGGCGTACGACGACTGCTGCGGCCGGTATCACAGCGCTGCCGCTGCCGCACCGACCGCCGAGGCGCTCATGCGGTCGAGGTACAGCGCGTTCGTCAAGGGCGATGCGGCGTACCTGCTGCGGACCTGGCATCCGCGGACGCGGCCGGCGCGGCTGGACCTCGATGCCGGGACGCGGTGGACCGGGCTGGAGATCCTCGCCACGAGCGACGGGTCCGCGTTCCATGCCACGGGGACGGTGACCTTCCGGGCCTCGTTCCGGGGCGGTTCGCTGCATGAGCGGAGCCGGTTCGAGCGGGTCGACGGGGCCTGGGTGTATGTGGACGGGGAGTTCCTGGACTGACCGGGCGGCCGCCGCCGCCCGCCCCGCCCTCTTCGGTCACGGCGCCAGGATGTCCAGCTCCTGGAGGGCGCCGACCGTGATCTCGCGGGTCAGGTGTTCCGCCCTGACCGCGTCGCCCCCGCGGACCGCCTCCGCGACCTGGACGTGCAGGGTGACCGCGGCCGGGTCGGGGTCCTCGAACATGACCTCGTGGTGGGTGCGGCCCGCGAGGACCTCGGCGACGACGTCGCCCAGGCGGGCGAACATCTCGTTGCCGGAGGCGTTGAGGATGACTCGGTGGAAGGCGACGTCGTGGATGAGGTAGCCCTCCAGCTGATGGCCTCGTGAGTGGGCGACCATGCCGAGGGCGCACTCGGTGAGTTCGGCGCACTGGTCGGCGGTGGCGTACTTGGCCGCCAGGCCCGCCGCGACCGGCTCGATCGCCGAGCGCAGGACGGTGAGTGAGCGCAGCTGCTGGGGGCGGTCGGCGCCGGCCAGGCGCCAGCGGATGACCTGCGGGTCGTAGACGTTCCACTCGGGCTTGGGAAGGACCGTCACGCCGACGCGGCGGCGGGACTCCACCAGGTGCATGGACTCCAGGACGCGGACCGCCTCCCGCATCACCGAGCGCGACACGTCGAAGCGCTGGGCCAGCTCGTCCGTGCGCAGGACACTGCCCGGCGGGTACTCGCCCGCGGCGATCGCGGGGCCGAGGGTTTCCAGTACATGGCCGTGCAGCCCCCGGCCCGGTGTGCTCATGCACTCAGCGTACGGGGCAGATCACGGGATCAAAAAGTCAGACTTATTCGTCACAGGCTCTTGAATTCGTCGTACCTAATGGGTTTCAGTGTGGCCGACGTCGGATGTCGACGTCGGATGTCGAGGAAGACAGCGAGGCAGTGATGCGTACCCCCCACGTCGTCGTGGTGATGGGCGTCGCCGGCACGGGCAAGACCACGATCGGTCCTCTGCTCGCCGCCCGGCTCGGCGTCCCGTATGCCGAGGGCGACGACTTCCACCCGGAGGCCAACATCGCCAAGATGTCGGCCGGTACCCCGCTCGACGACGCGGACAGGTGGCCGTGGCTGGACGCCATCGGGGCCTGGGCGCACGGGAGGGCCGGGCTCGGCGGGGTGGTCAGCTGCTCGGCACTGAAGCGGTCGTACCGTGACCGGCTCAGGGCCGCCGCGCCCGGGGTGGTGTTCGTGCACCTCACGGGCGACCGGGAGGTCATCGAGGACCGGATGGCGCATCGGCAGGGGCACTTCATGCCGACCGCGCTGCTCGACTCCCAGTTCGCCACGCTCCAGCCGCTCCAGGCCGACGAGGCCGGAGTGGCCGTGGACGTCGCCGGCAGCCCCGAGGAGATCACCGAGCGAGCCGCCACGGCGCTGGACGAACTTCCCGACTGACACCGGCAACACCGGTAGCACCCACCGGCAGGCGCCGGTAACACCCCCCCCCCCACGCGTCCCCCATCCCCGTACCTGCAAGGGAACCCCCGTGACCAGACTCAGCGTTGAGATGCTGGCAGCGGACACCGTCGAGCCCATCACCTCGGCCGGCCACGCTCAGCTGGGCATCGCCGTCCTGGCGGGCATCGCCGTCATCGTCCTGCTCATCACCAAGTTCAAGCTCCACGCGTTCCTGTCGCTGACCCTCGGAACGCTCGTGCTCGGCGCTATCGCCGGGGCACCGCTCGACAAGGCCATCGCCAGCTTCACCACCGGCCTCGGCACCACGGTCGCCGGCGTCGGCGTACTGATCGCCCTGGGCGCGATCCTCGGCAAGATGCTCGCCGACTCCGGTGGCGCCGACCAGATCGTCGACACGATCCTCGCCAAGGCGGGCGGCCGTTCGATGCCGTGGGCGATGGTGCTGATCGCCTCGGTGATCGGCCTGCCGCTGTTCTTCGAGGTCGGGGTCGTGCTGCTGATCCCGGTCGTGCTGATGGTCGCCAAGCGCGGCAACTACTCGCTGATGCGCATCGGCATCCCCGCCCTGGCCGGCCTGTCCGTGATGCACGGCCTGGTTCCGCCGCACCCCGGCCCGCTGGTCGCGATCGACGCGGTCGGCGCCGACCTGGGTGTCACGCTGGCGCTCGGCGTCCTCGTCGCCATACCCACGGTGATCATCGCCGGTCCGCTGTTCTCGCGCTACGCCGCCCGCTGGGTGGACGTCCCGGCCCCGGACCGGATGCTGCCTTCAACTGGGGGTTCCCCCCAGACCCCCGCGCAGCGTCCCTCCGAGGAATCCGATGAACTGGGCAAGCGCAAGCTCCCCGGCTTCGGCCCCACGCTGATCACGATCCTCCTCCCGGTCGTCCTGATGCTCTCCAAGGCACTGGTCGACATCGTGATCGACGACCCGGCCAACACCGTCCAGCGCGTCTTCGACGTCGTCGGCTCCCCGATGATCGCGCTGCTCGCCGCCGTGCTCCTGGGCATCTTCACGCTGCTCGCGCCCGCCGGGTTCGGCAAGGAGCGCCTCTCGCCGCTGGTCGAGAAGGGCCTCGCACCCATCGCGGGCATCCTGCTCATCGTCGGCGCGGGCGGCGGCTTCAAGCAGACGCTGATCGACACCGGTGTGGGCCAGATGGTCCTGGACATCTCCGAGGACTGGTCGATCCCGGCCCTGCTGCTGGCCTGGCTGATCGCGGTGGCCATCCGCCTCGCGACGGGTTCGGCGACGGTGGCGACGGTCTCGGCGGCCGGTCTGGTCGCCCCGCTCGCGGCCGACATGTCGACGACCCACGCGGCCCTGCTGGTCCTGGCGATCGGCGCCGGCTCGCTCTTCTTCAGCCATGTCAACGACGCCGGTTTCTGGCTGGTGAAGGAGTACTTCGGGCTGAACGTCGGACAGACCATCAAGACCTGGTCCGTCATGGAGACGATCATCTCGGTCGTCGCCGGTGGTGTGGTCCTGCTGTTGTCCCTGGTCATCTAGCGCCTTTTCCTGGCGCCTTCTTCAGGAGTACGACGATGACGGCTCACCCCCTCTTCGACATCGGCGGCCGCACGGCCCTGGTCACCGGCTCCAGCCGGGGCATCGGCCTCGCGCTCGCCCGCGGTCTGGCGGAGGCCGGCTGCACGGTGGTCCTCAACGGACGGGACGGCGAGCGCCTCGCCAAGGCCGCCGGGGAACTGCCGGGCGACGTCCACACGGCCGTGTTCGACGTGACCGACGGTCCGTCGGTGGCCGCCGGGATCGCGGATGTCGAGGAGCGGGTGGGCCCGCTCGACATCCTGGTCAACAACGCGGGCATGCAACTGCGCGCGCCCTTGCTGGAGTTCACGGACTCCGACTGGCACCGGATCCTGAACACCAACCTCACCAGCGCGTTCCTGGTCGGCCGGGAGGTCGCCCGGCGGATGACGGAACGCGGCCACGGAAAGATCGTCAACATCTGCTCGCTGCAGAGCGAGGTGGCCCGCCCCGGCATCGCCCCCTACGCCGCCACCAAGGGCGCGCTGAAGATGCTCACCAAGGGCATGTGCGCGGACTGGGGCCCGCACGGCGTCCAGGTCAACGGCCTCGGCCCCGGCTACATCGAGACCGAGCTCACCCAACCCCTCGTCGAGGACGAGGAGTTCAGCGCATGGGTGCGGCGACGCACCCCGGCCGGGCGCTGGGGGCGCACCGAGGACCTGGTGGGCGGGGTGCTGTTCCTCGCCTCCGGCGCCGCGGACTTCGTCAGCGGCCAGGTGCTGTACGTCGACGGCGGCATGACGAGCGTGCTGTGAAGGAGGCTTCGGGGATGCTCGGTTGTGTGATCCACGGGCAGGACGACCTGCGGGTCGAGGAGCTGCCCGTGCCGGTTCCCGGACCGGGGCAGGCGCTGGTGGCCGTGCGGTACGGCGGGGTCTGCGGCTCCGACCTGCACTACTGGCGGCACGGTGGGGTCGGCGACTTCCGGCTCAAGGAGCCGATGGTGCTCGGCCACGAGGTGGTCGGGACGGTCGTCTCGTACGGCGACGGGGCATCGGGGCCGGTCGCCGGTACGACCGTCGCGGTCCACCCGGCCACTCCCTGCTCGGCCTGCCCCGAGTGCGCGGACGGGCGGCGCAACGTCTGCCGGGACACCCGCTACCTCGGCAGCGCGGCACGCTTCCCGCATGTGCAGGGCGGGTTCGCGGCCCAAGTGGTCGTGCCCGCAGACCAGTTGAGGCCGCTCCCGGCCGGGCTCGGCCTGCGGCGGGCGGCGCTCGCCGAGCCGCTGTCCGTCGCGCTGCACGCGGTGCGGCGGGCCGGAGAGGTGGCCGGGAGGCATGTCCTCGTCACCGGTGCCGGGCCCATCGGGTGTCTGGTGGTCGCGGCGGCGAAGGCGGCCGGGGCGGCGCACGTGACGGTGACGGACCTGCTGCCGACTGCGCTTGAGTACGCGCGGATCGCCGGCGCCGACAGCCTCGTACGGGCCGATGATCCGGGCGATGCCGGGTGGCCGTCCGAGGTGGACGTGGCGATCGAGGCATCGGGGGTCGCCGCGGGGCTGGACGCGTGTCTGCGACTGGTGCGGCGCGCAGGTGCCGTGGTGCAGCTCGGGATGCTGCCGCCGGGGCTGAGTCCGTTCGCGGGGAACCTCGTCGTGAGCCGGGAGATCGAGCTGCGGGGGGCGTTCCGCTTCGACGGGGAGTTCGACGCGGCACTGGAACTGCTCGCCGCCGAGGCCTCGTTCGATGGGCTGGTCAGCGCGGTGGTGCCGGTGCGGGAGGCCGAGTCGGCGTTCGCGCTCGCCGCGGACCGGAGCCGGTCGTGCAAGGTGCTGCTGGACTTCGGGGGCTGAACAAGCCGGGGTTCGGCCGGGGTTCGCCGGGATGCCGCTTCTCGGGGTCGCCGTTTCTGAGTGCCTGAACTCACCCTGACGATCGCATGAAGCCACTTCCCCGAGGGCGCCCTCGGCCTGATGATGAGGTGATCCTTGGCGGCTGCCGCAGCTGTCGGGGGAGAACATCGGGGGGCGTCATGGCGGTTTCCCTCGGGATGCGTATCTCGGGGCTGCTCGTTGCAGGGGCGGTGGCGGTCACCGCCGCGGCCTTCACGGGTGACGGGGGTGTCACTGCGGACGGCAGGGGCGGTGGGGGCACGATCGTCACCGCCGAGCCCTCCGACGGCACGCGGAAGCCGCCGACCGGTCTGCCCGGCAGTTCCCCTCCTCCGGTACGGCAGTCGCCGGCCGGCCACTTCGAAGTGCCCGCGGCCACCGGCACGCCCCGCGCCTCCCAGGGCGAAACGGTGAGCGAGAGCCCGAGCCCCTCCTCCCCCAGCCCCTCCATGAGCGAGAAGCTCCTCGAAGCCCCCGTCTGGCTCCCGCCCGGCCCCGACTCACCGGACGTCGACGGCACGCCGGACCCGGCGAGCGTGTACGACCTGCTCCGCTCCCCCACCGAGTGCCGGAAAGCGCTGGAGGTGATCCCTCGGACGGCGGCCGACGCGGAGTGGACCCTGCTGCGCGGGCTGGCCTCCGCCTGCCTGGCCGTGCAGGGCCAGGGCGGCAGTTGGGGGCAGGCGGTTCGGGACCATGCCGCTCAGGCGGACAAGGCGGACACGTGCAAGGGCCGTGCCGCGTACGCCGTCCTGGGCTCTCTGCTCGATTTCCATCGGCGCCATCCCGGCGGCATCGTGCGGCTGAAGCCCTCGGCGAGCGGTACTCCCCCGGCGTGCGGCTACCGGATCACCGGGGTGGACACCGGCGGTGACGGCGAGGCGCGGCCCGGTGAGGTGGTCGGGATCGAGCTCGCCGACACCTACTTCGACCACGCCGAACCGCTGCCGGACGTGAGCGTGACCATCGGGGGGCAGCAGGTACCCGGGGTGCCGGTCCTGAAGTCGGAGTCGGCCGACCGTCTGGTGCTGTCCGTCGTCGTTCCGGTGCTGGAGCCTGGCCCGGCCGACGTGACCGTCCGGCATGCCGGCGTCGAGCTCCGCATGCCGGCCGCCTTCACCGTCGCCACGCCGGACATCGTGCAGGACCCGGACCCTGACCCGGCTCCGAGCGCCCCTGGCGAATTGAGCTGCGGCTCGTCGACGCCCCAAAGGGGCACGGGACCGTCATCGACATGCGGCTACCGCCGCGTGGGCGCGACCAGCCACAACGCACCCGCAGACGCCCGTCATCCCCTCGCGGCACTCTCCTCGGCGTTCCTCGTTCCTTCTACCGTCTCCACAGCGAATGCTCCCGTTCAGCCCACTCCCGGCTGACTGACCCCGTCCGCATCCCCCGTCGCGCCTCCGGATCCCCCAACGCCATGCCGATGTGCCCGGCGAGGACGATCCCGACGGTGAGCGCCAGCCAGTCGTGGACGAACGTCGCGCTGGTCCGCCACACCAGCGGCGCGAGATGGGTGAACCACATCATGAGACCGGTGCCCAGCATCACCAGCGTCGCCCCGGCGATCCAGGCCGCATAGATCTTCTGCCCGGCGTTGAACTTGCCCGCAGGACGGGACGCGGCCCGCTTGTCACGGCGGAACGCGGCGCTCAGCCAGACGCGGTCGTGCGAGCCGAAGCGGTTCAGGTGGCCCAGATCGGCGCGGAACGCGCGGGAGGCGAGGCCGGCCAGCACCGGCACGGGCAGGGCGAGGCCGGCCCACTCGTGGACGCGGACCACCAGCTCGCGGCGCCCGACGAGTTCGGCGAGCTGCGGGACGTACAGACAGGCCGCCGTCACCACGCACACGCCCATCAGCGCGGCCGTCGTGCGGTGCACCCAGCGCTCGGCCCGGCTGAAGCGCCGGACGCCGGTGGACCGGCCGGGTACGTCAACTCGTAGGCTCATCGTCGCGTCCGTTCGAGCGGCCGACCCAGGCGTCGACGTCGTAGCCCCGTTCCTCCCAGTAGCCCGGCTTCACGGCCTTGGTGACGGTGATGCCGGAGAGCCACTTGGCGGACTTGTAGAAGTACATGGGGGCCACATAGAGACGGACCGGGCCGCCGTGGCTGTGGCCCAGGTCCTTGTCCTGCATGCGCAGGGCGACCAGGACGTCGGCGCGGCGGGCCTGGTCGAGGGTGAGGCTCTCGGTGTAGGTGCCGTCGAAGCAGGTGAAGCGCACCGCCCCGGCCTCCTGGCGCACTCCGGCGGCGTCCAGCAGCCGGGACAGGCGTACGCCTTCGAAGGGTGTGCCGGGGACCCGCCAGCCGGTGACGCACTGGACGTCGCGCACCATCCGGGTCTGCGGGAGGGCGCGCAGGTCGGCGAGCGTATAGGTGCGGGGGTGGTCGACCAGGCCGTCGACCGTGAGGCGGTAGCTGGTCGCGTTCTTGTGGGGCACGGAGGAGGCGACCGAGTAGTAGCGGAAGCCGCCGCCGTTGGGGAGCAGGCCCGTCAGGCCGGTCGGGTCCTTGTCGGAGGCGCCCGCGAGGAAGGACTCCAGGCCGCGTTGCAGGGTCGGCGCGGTGACCACGCCGAGGGCGCCCAGGCCGAGGGTGCCGAGGAAGACGCGGCGGCCGATGGGCTTGCCCTTCTCCTCGCCCTTCGCTTCGGAGGCTTCGGGCTGTTCGGGATTCACCTGTCCATTCGAACACCCGCGACCCGGGCGGGACCAGGAATCGCGGGTGCTCGTCAGGGTTCCGTAATCACTTCTTACGGGATTCTCAGGAGCGGTCCTCCGCTACGACGCCTCCGTCGCCGCCTTCTCCAGCTGGAACGCCTCGTTGCCGAGCCCGATGCGGGCGTGCTTCTCGGGGGCGCGGGAGCGCAGGAGCAGGCCCTGGATCAGGCCGACGGCCAGAGCGAGGGCGATGACGGCGGGAAGCGCCCAGCTCAGGGACGAACCCGGGCCCGCCCCGATCAGGACGTCGAAGTCCTTGACGGTGTAGACGACGATGAAGGCCAGCGCGAGGACGGCGAGCGCGGAGGCGGCCAGCCGCCAGAACTGGGCGGCGACGGCTCCCCGGCGGACGAAGAAGACGATGACCGAGACCGAGGCGGCGGCCATCAGCGCGGCGACACCCAACGCGCCGAGGCTGCCCATCCAGGTGAACAGGTGCAGGACCGGGGCGGTGGGGTCGCCGGCCGGCTTGTCGTCGGTGAACGCGAAGACGGCGACGAGCACGAGTGAGATCACGGTCTGCAGCAGCGAACCCGTGCCCGGGGCGCCGCTCGCGCCGCTGGTGCGGCCGAAGGTGGCGGGCAGCAGTCCCTCGCGGCCCATGGCGAAGGCGTAACGGGCGACGACGTTGTGGAAGCTGAGCATCGCCGCGAACATGCCGGTCACGAACAGCACGTGCAGGACGTCGGTGAAGCCGGCGCCGAGCAGGTCCTCCGTGAGGAAGAACAGCAGCCCGGCGCTCTGCTCCTGCGCGGTGCCGACGATCGCCGAGGGGCCGGCGGCGACGGTGTACGCCCAGCAGCTGATCGTGTAGAAGACGGCGATGCCGCCGATCGCCAGGAACATCACTCGGGGCACGAGGACGTGCGGACGGCTGGTCTCCTCGGCGTAGACGGGGGCCTGCTCGAAGCCGAGGAAGGCGGCGACGCAGAAGCACAGGGCGGTGCCTACACCCGCGCCGGTGAGGGTGTCCGGGTTGAAGGCGTGCAGTGACAGGCCCTCCTTGCCGGGGTCGGCGAGCGCGGCAACATCGAAGATGACCACGAGGGCGACCTCGATGATCAGCAGAACGCCGAGCACGCGCGCGTTGAGGTCGATCTTCAGCCAGCTGAGGGCGCCGACGAGGAGTACGGCCAGGAGCGCCGGTATCCACCAGGCGACCTCGGTGTCGAGGTAAGTGGCGAACAGCCCGGAGACCTCGAAGCCGAAGATGCCGTAGATGCCGACCTGGAGCGCGCTGTAGGCGACGAGCGCGACCATCGCGGCCCCGGCGCCGGCGGTGCCGCCGAGGCCGCGGGAGATGTACGCGTAGAAGGCGCCGGCGTTGTGGACGTGCCGGCTCATCTCCGCGTACCCGACGCTGAACAGGGCGAGCACGAGGCCGAGGATCACGAAGAGCAGCGGCTGCCCGAGGACGCCCATCACTCCGAAGGTCGTGGGCATGACACCCGCGACCACCATGAGGGGTGCCGTCGCGGCGAGCACGGACAGCAGCAGGCCGGTCGCGCCCAGCCGGTCGGCGCGCAGGGCGCGGTCCTGCCCCTTGAACGTACTGATGCCGCCGCCGTCCACGGTGGCTCTGCTCGTACTGGAACTGCCCGTCGTCATGGCAATGACCGTCCTTTGTCGGGTCGGGGGTCGAGGGCGCTGGGGGTCGGCGGTACTGGGGTGCGGGTCGGGGTCGGCGGTACTGGGATGCGGGTCAGGGTCGGCGGCGCTGGGGTGCGGGTCGGGGGCGGGCGCTGCGTGTGCGGACAGGTCGGGGGTGGCTGCGGGGGCGGACGGGGGCGTGCGGTCACGACGTGCCGAGCGCGGTGGCGCGGGCGTCGCGGAAGGCGGGATACGGATCGCGGTCCGGGTACGACCAGGGCGACGGGGTGGCGTGCTCACCGATGCGGTGGAACAGGGCGGCCGCCTCGGCGCTCCGGCCCTCGCAGACCTTGGCGTGGGCGAGGAAGTTCAGGTCGATGAGGCGGCGCGGGTGGCCCTCCTGCTCCCACTCCAGCCACCAGTCGAAGGCGGCCCGCATCACCTGCCGGGCCCGACGGCCCGTCCAGTGCCCGGAGGCGTCCGCGCCCCGGGGCTCGCGTCCCGTCGCGCCGAGGACGCGGTAGCGCTCGGTGTGGGCGATGACCGGGAGGATGGCGAGCGGGGAGTCGGCGGGAGCCTGCTCAGCGGCGTCGTTGGCGAAGTCGTAGACCTCGTGGAGCGGGTCGGGACCGGCGCCGGGGTGGCGCTCTGCGAGCCGGGCGACCATCAGGTGATGGGCGTGGTGGTGGTCGGCGTACCGGGTGCGGACCTCGGCGAACAGACGCCGCACCTCCTCCTCGGCGCCCAGGGCGCTCTCCAGCATGAGCAGGCCGAGCCAGGGCGTGGGGTCGGCGGGCGCGAGCGCGGCGGCGGCGCGGCAGGACTCGCGGGCACGGACCGGTTTCTCCTTGCCGCGCAGGGCGCGCCGGACCAGGGCGAGGGCGAGCAGGACGGCGGCGTCGACGGAGTCGGGTTCGGCGAGCAGCCAGTCACGGACCCAGGGGGCGCAGTACGGCTCCTGAGCGAGGACGGTGACGCGGTGCCCTCTGCGGTCCCAGTCGTCGCCGGTCCGGGCGAGCAGCGAGCGGGCCGTCTGCCACCTGCCCTGGGCCAATGCGGTGCGGGCCGCGGCGAGCTCGGCGTCGTCGAGGGCCGCGTCGAAGGTGTGGGCTGCGCGCTTTCGGCCGCGGCCGAGGGGTGGCGGAGGTGGGGGCACCGTTTTGGGTTCTGTCGAGGGGGAAGGTGTGGACAGTCATCAACCGATCACTCACAGCAAATCCGCAGCCAACGCTTCACGTCAAGAGCTGCTGCCGCGTTACACGCGTCAACTCCCGTTACTGGTGAGACAGTTGTGACACCACCGCTGCCCGTAATGCCCGATTTATTCGGAGTGTGTGAAGTACGTCATGGCGGCACCGTCGTCGGCATCGCAGGATCGGGGGAACGCGCAAGCCGGGCTCGGGGCCGCTACAGTCGGCCCTTACGCATCCCGTCCGCCCGGCAGGATTCGAGGTACGCAGCGTGTCGCTCCAGATTCTGATACTCGCCGTAAGTGCTGCATGCTGTCTGGGCTTCGGCTTCGTACTGCAGCAGAACGCGGCCCAGAAGGCGCCACTGAGCGACTTCCTCTCCCCCCGCATCCTGCTCGACCTGATGAAGGTGCCGCGCTGGCTGGGCGGCATCGGGCTCATGGTGGTCGGCATGGCGCTGGGCGCGATGGCACTGGGCCAGGGCGAGATCTCCCTGGTGGAGCCACTGCTGGCGACGAACCTGCTGTTCGCGCTCGTGCTCTCCCGCCGCCAGACCAAGCAGTCACTGGGCCGCCAGGGCTGGGCAGGCCTCGCCCTGCTCGCGGGCGGTGTGACGGCGTTCATCGTCGCCGGCCAGCCGCACGGCGGAACGGCACCCAGCGATCCCTTCCGGCAGTGGCTGATCATCGGCGTCATGGTCGGGGTGGCCCTGCTGCTCACGGCGTACGCCAAGCGCTCGCGGCTCAGCTCGGGTCCGGCGCTGCTGGCGACGCCGCCGGTCTGCTGTACGGCGTGCAGGACGCGCTGACGCGGGTGACCGGCCAGCGTTTCGCCGAGGGCGGCATGTCCGAGGTCCTGACCGGCTGGCAGCCGTACGCCGTGGTGGCGCTCGGGCTCACCGGGCTGGTCCTGGTCCAGAGCGCGTTCGAGACGGCGTCCCTGCGCATGTCCCTGCCCGCCCTGACCGCGGCCCAGCCCCTGGCCGGCATCGCCTGCGGCGTCGGCTTCCTCGGCGACCGGCTCCGCACCGACGCGGGGGCGCTGGCGTGGGAGGCGGCCGGACTCACGGGCATCGTGGTCGGCATCATCCTCCTCGGCATGCACCCGGCGATGCCGTGCGGGACGAAGCAGCCGGCACGTACGCCGGCGCTGCAGACTGCGGGATGACGGCGCGCCGGGGCGGGGCACCGGGCTGACGGCGCGGACGGGTACGGGCAGGCGCCGGCGGCCAGGGCGTGGGCCAGCGGACACCGACCGGCCTGGAAGGGCGCGGCTGATTCGCTCAAGCTCACCTTGAGGAGCGCCTCACCCGCCGGCACTGGTCGGAAGCAGCCGGTCGGACGGGCAGCGGAGCGCGCGCATCACGGTCGACCAGGGCGGCTGGGCGGCTGGGTGGCTGCGGGCCACGCACGGACCAGGTCGGCCCGGAGCGACACAGACCACCGCGAAAGCGCCTCGGCTCGGCTCGCCTCGGCTCGGACAGACACCTCCCCCAAGCCCCGATAGCCCTTCACCGCGGGTAGACGCAGGGTGACCGACCGGCCAGGGGCTCGGAGCGGCGCAGGCAGAGGGCCGCGGGGGCGTGCGGGGCCCGCTGGGATGGCCCCCTGCTGGACGGCCCCTGCTTGGATGGGTCCATGAGCGCTGCTGACGAGATTCTCGACATCGTCGACGAGCACGACCAGGTCATCGGACAGTCCCCCCGCGGCGAGGCCTACGCCAGGGGGCTGCGCCACCGCGCCGTCTTCATCGAGGCCCGGGACGCCCGGGGCCGCCTCTTCGTGCACCGCCGTACGCCCACCAAGCTGGTGTTCCCCTCGCGGTACGACATGTTCGTCGGCGGAGTGGTCGGCGCGGGTGAGTCCTACGACGTCGCCGCCCTGCGCGAGGCCGAGGAAGAACTCGGCGTGAGCGGCCTTCCCCGACCGGCGTTCCTGTTCAAGTTCCTGTACGACGACGGCGCCGGGCAGACCTGGTGGTCGGCGGTGTACGAGGTGCGCTGCGAGCTGCCCGTGAGCCCGCAGGTGGAGGAGGTCGCCTGGCACGATTTCCTGCCCGACGCCGAGGTGGAGCGACGGCTGACCGAGTGGGCGTGGGTGCCGGACGGGCTGGCGGCCTACGAGCGGCTCAGGGCCTACCGGGCGGGTGGCGGAGCGACCGGCTGATCGAGGCCGGAGCGACCCGCTCATCCCCCCTTCCCCTCTCCCCCTCTCCCCCTCTCCCCGCAAGCGCGTCGGCAAGAGCCCTCTCCTGGTCGGCGGTGATGCCCAGACCGAGCGGCACGGTGCGCGGGCTGTGCCGCCCGTCGCACAGGGCCAGCGGAGTGGGCTCGGCCGCGGTGCCGCTGAGGGGGCTGCGGCCCTGTGCCGCCCAGGCCGGCCCGTCCCAGAAGCCGTGGTCCAGGAGCCGCTCCGCCACGTCCGGCGCCGCCTCCGCGGACACCCCCACCGCCCTGAGCGCACCGGATATCCGCGCCACCGCCTCCGCCTCGGGCACGTCCGCGTCACCGAAGGCCGGCAGCAGCAGGAGCAGTCGCAGCCCGGGATCCACGACGCCCTCCGCACCGGCCGGAGCGGACTCGGCGACGGCGACCAGCTCGGGCCAGGACAGTCCCGGCCCGCTGTAGTGACCTTCGATCGACGCCAGGTAGGCGTGGCGGTCCCAGTCGGGGTGGGCGATCAGGTAGTCCGTGCCCGAGTCGTCCGGGAAGTTGCGGTGGACGATCCACAGCACGTGCCCGCCCGCCATAGGTATGCGGAACGCGGGCCAGACCTCCTGCGCCCCGTACAGCACCTCGGCCGCCTCGTCGACGTCCGCCGAGTCGGCACCGAAAGTCTCGGGCTCGTCCGCGAACTCGTCCCAGACCGGGGCGTAGAACACCGGCCAGAAACCGGGCAGGCCGAGCAGCTGCTCGGCGGGGGCGATGCCGTGTCCGGGCATCGCGTACCCGGCCAGTGACGTGGGAACATCCATGGCCCGAACCGTAGCGGGCAGCACTGACAACGCCCCCCGGCAGCCGCCCGGATAGGGTCGTGCATGTGATCGAGTTCGTACGAAACGTCCGGCTGTGGTTCGCGCCGCAGCAGATCCGACAGGAGGGCGGCACCCCCGACTACCGCTTCTCGCTGGCGAACGAGCGCACCTTCCTGGCCTGGCTGCGTACCGCGCTCGCGCTCATCGGCGGCGGCTTCGCGGTGGACCAG
Source organism: Streptomyces sp. R28 (assembly GCF_041052385.1). GTDB lineage: Bacteria > Actinomycetota > Actinomycetes > Streptomycetales > Streptomycetaceae > Streptomyces. The sequence continues at coordinate 2,279,575 of NZ_CP163439.1, forward strand.
TTCCTGCCGGACCTGCGCTGGGGCTGGCGCGTGGGGCTGGCCCTCGCACTGCTCGCGGCCGGCGTGCTGTGCTCGTTGCGCGCGGTGAACCACTGGGTGCGCTGCGAGCGGGCGATGCGCCGGGGCGAGGACCTGCCGGTGTCGCGGTTCCCGGCGGTGCTGGGCATCGTGGTCGCGGTCGTGGCCGTCGCGATGGTCGTCGTGGTGCTCGTGGGGTGGGAAGGGTGAGCACCGGGGCGGTCGCGGAGCCGGTGCGGGATCCGGGGCTGCAGCCCGAGCGGACGCGCCTGGCGTGGCGCCGTACGACACTGTCCGGCACCGTGGCCGCCGTACTCGCCATGAAGAGCGCGCTGCACGGCCGGGCCTCGGTCGTCGGGATCTTCGTCTGCGCCCTGTCCTTCGGCCTGTGGCTGGGCTTCCTGGCCCTCGCCCACCGCCGTATCCGCGTCCTGGCCTCGTCGGCCGAACCGGCGGCACTCTCCCCTCGGCATGCCACGGCCACGGTCCTGTTCACCGTGGCCCTGGCCGTGTGCGGCGCCGCCCTCGTCCTGTGAGCCGGCCTCCTCCGGGCACCACTGGACGGGCCCTAGTCCGCCGCCTGCCACAGCCCCTCGGGCGCCACCGCCTCCTCCGTGTCCCAGTCCACCGTCACCACGATCTTGCCCCGGGTACCGCCCTCCTGGCTGAGCCGGTGTGCGTCCGCCGCGCGCTCCAGCGGGAACGTCTGTGAGACATGCACGGAGACCGCCCCCTCCTCCGCCAGCTCGGACAGCCGCAGCAGGTCCTCCGCGTCGGGGCGGACGAAGTAGTAGCGGCCGCCGTAGTCGAAGACGTCCGGGTCGGCGATCGACACCAGGCGGCCCTCGGGGGCCAGGAGGTTGGCCGAGGCTCTCAGCGCCTCGCCGCCGACCGTGTCGAAGGCCGCGTCCACGCCTTCGGGCGCCATCCCGCGCACCCGCTCGGTCAGCCCGTCGCCGTACTCGACCGGCTCCCCGCCGAGGCCACGTACGAAGTCATGGTTGTGGCCACTGGCCGTACCGATGACCCGGGCACCCAGATGGCGGGCGAGCTGGACGGCGATCGAGCCCACCCCGCCGGCCGCGGCGTGCACGAGGACGGTCTCACCGCGCTTGACCTGGAGCACCTTGATCAGCACCTGATACGCCGTCAGCCCCACCAGGGGCAGCCCGGCGGCCTCCTCCCAGGACAGGTTGCGGGGCTTGCGGGCGAGGGTGCGCAGGGGGGCCGCGACGTACTCGGCGAAGGTGCCGCGGGACAGCAGGTCCTCGCGTACGTAGCCGATGACCTCGTCGCCGACGGCGAACTCCGTGACGGACACGCCCGGTTGGACCACGACACCCGACACGTCCCATCCCGGGACCACCGGGAAGGCCGGCTCGAGCATCCGGTCCATATGGCCCTCGCGGCACTTCCAGTCGACCGGGTTGACGGCCGCCGCCCGCACCTTGACCAGCACCGAGTCGGGGCCGACCTTCGGGTCGCGCACCTCTCCGTATGCGAGCACCTCGGGGCCGCCGTAGCTTGTGTAGCTGATGCCCTTCATGGGTTCGACCCTCTGCGGTCACCGGGCGCCACGCAAGCCGAATAAGCCGATATGCGGCGTTCGCGTGGCAGCCTGTCCGTCGTCACCACCTGCACCTCCGAAGGCGAGCACCATGACCACCCTGCACGTGGAACACCCCTCCCACACGCACACCCACGGCGCCGACTGCGGGCACACCGCGGTACCGCACGGCGACCACACCGACTACGCACACGACGGTCACCTCCACCGCGAGCACAGCGGCCACTGGGACGAGTGCGAGTCGGACGCGCACGTCGCGCACGAGGCCCACACCCATGAGCACGGCGCCGACTGCGGGCACGAGAGCGTCCTGCACGGCGACCACGTCGACTACCTCCACGACGGCCACCGGCACGCCGCCCACGACGGCCACTGGGACGACCACTGAGCCCGGCCGTACCGGCCGAGAAGGCACCACGACAGCTCCCCGGCGCACCGCGCGGGGAGCTGTCGGCCTATCGTGGCCCCGATCACGTTCGGCTTCCGCACTGGACTACATACCGACTGGTCGGCATCATGAGTCAGGTCCCGTTCACCTGCCTGTAGGAGCGACGTATGAGCCCCGACCATCCGCCCGGTCTCGATCTCGACCGGCTGCGCGGCCTGCTCGAGCGCGAGCGGCCCGGCCTGGCGCAGGGCCCGTTGACCGGCCGGCTGATCGAGGGCGGACGGTCGAACCTCACCTACATGATGTCCGACGGCACGTCGAAGTGGGTCGTACGGCGGCCACCGCTCGGCCATGTCCTCGCCACCGCGCACGACATGAAGCGCGAGCACCGGGTCATCAGCGCCCTGCACCCCACGAACGTACCGGTGCCGCGGCCGGTGCTGCTGTGCGAGGACGAGGATGTGCTCGGGGCGCCGTTCTACGTCATGGAGTTCGTCGAGGGCACCCCGTACCGCACCGCCGACCAGCTGGCCCCGCTCGGCCCGGAGCGCACCCGGGGCGCGGTGCTGTCGCTGGTGGACACGCTCGTCGAGCTGCACGCCGTGGATCCGGCGGAGGTGGGGCTCGCGGACTTCGGCCGCCCCGAGGGGTTCCTGGACCGGCAACTGCGCCGCTGGGGCAAGCAGCTGGACGCCTCCCGCAACCGCGACCTGGCCGGCATCGACGAACTGCACGCGACCCTCGGACGGCGGCTGCCCGCCTCCCCCGACGCGGCCGTCGTGCACGGCGACTACCGGCTCGACAACGTACTCATCGGTGAGGACGACCGGATCAAGGCGATCCTGGACTGGGAGATGTCCACGCTCGGCGATCCGCTGACCGACCTGGGCCTGCTGGTGATGTACAGCATGCCGCTCGGCATGCCGAACTCACCCGTCTCCACGACCGCCGAGGCTGCGGGCCACCCGGACCCGGCAGAGCTGATCGAGCGGTACGCCGCGCGCTCGGGGCGCGACGTCTCCGCGGTCTCCTGGTACACCGCGTTCGCCTGGTTCAAGCTCGCCGTGATCCTGGAGGGCATCCACTACCGCTACACGCTTGGCCAGACCGTCGGCCGCGGCTTCGACCGCATCGGCGACCTGGTTCCCGTCTTCATCGAGCACGGTCTGAACACCCTTCAGGAAGGCTGACGCACATGGACTTCGCGTTCGACGCGCGTACCGAGGAACTGCGCGGCAAGCTGCTGGCCTTCATGGACGAGTACGTCTATCCGGCCGAGGCCGTGGCGGAGGAGCAGCGCGCCCAGCTGGCCTCGCCGTGGGACACCCCGGCCGTGGTCGAGGAGCTCAAGGCCGAGGCGCGCAGGCAGGGGCTGTGGAACCTCTTCCTCCCCGACGCCGAGTACGGCGCCGGGCTGACCAACCTCCAGTACGCCCCGCTCGCCGAGATCACCGGCCGCTCCCCGCAGCTCGCGCCCACCGCGCTGAACTGCGCGGCGCCGGACACCGGGAACATGGAGGTGCTGTCGCAGTTCGGCGACGAGCAGCACAAGAAGCAGTGGCTGGAGCCGCTGCTGGCCGGTGAGATCCGCTCGGCGTTCGCGATGACCGAGCCGGAGGTGGCCTCCTCGGACGCCACCAACATCACCACGCACATCGAGCGGGACGGCGACGAGTACGTCATCACCGGCCGCAAGTGGTACATCTCCGGGGCGATGAACCCGGACTGCAAGATCTTCATCGTGATGGGCAAGACCGACCCGGACGGCGAGGACATCCGCCGTCAGCAGTCCATGGTCCTGGTGCCCCGCGACACCCCGGGCGTCACCATCAAGCGCGCTATGCAGGTGTTCGGCTACGAGGACCACTACCACGGCGGCCACGCCGAGGTGATCTTCGACCACGCGCGCGTGCCGGTGTCCAACCTGATCGGCGAGGAGGGCGGCGGCTTCGCCATCGCCCAGGCGCGGCTCGGTCCGGGCCGTATCCACCACTGCATGCGGCTGATCGGCATGGCGGAGCGGGCGATCGAGCTGATGTGCCGCCGGGCCGTGTCCCGTACGGCCTTCGGCAAGGCGCTGGCCCAGCAGGGCGTGGTGCACAACTGGATCGCCGACGCGCGCGTGACGGTCGAGCAGCTGCGGCTGCTGGTGCTGAAGACGGCGTGGCTGATGGACACCGTCGGCAACCGGGGCGCCCACACGGAGATCCAGTCCATCAAGATCGCCACCCCGCGCGCGGTCGTCGACATCATCGACCGGGCGATCCAGCTGCATGGCGCGGGCGGCGTCAGCCAGGACTTCCCGCTGGCCGAGCTGTACGCGGGCGCGCGGACGCTGATGATCGCGGACGGTCCGGACGAGGTGCACCAGCGGTCGCTGGCGCGGCGGGAGCTGAAGAAGTACCTCTAGAGGGATCACGGGTAAGGGGCGACCACCAATGGTGGTCGCCCCTTACACATGCCTACGGCTGGCCGGTTACGGCCGCAGCGCCCGCAGCAGCAGGTCGGCCAGGTGGTCGGCGACCTCCTGGGGGCTCATCGGGCCGTCCGGGCGGTACCAGGTCGACAGATGATGGACGGACCCGAAGTGGTAGTCGACCACCAGGTCGGCCGGGGTCGCCTTCGAGAAGACGCCCGAGGCCTGGCCCTCCTCGACGAGCGCACGGAAGCGTTCGTGGTAGCGCCGGCGCTCGGCGCGCACCTGCTTGTTCTTCTCCGGGCTCAGGTGGTGCATGGAGCGGAAGAAGATCATCGCGTCGTCGAGGTTCTCGATCGTCGTGACGACGACGTCGGCGGCCGCGCCTCTGAGCCGCTTCTCGATGGGCTCGTCGGCGTTCGCGAACGCGTCCAGCCGCTCCTGCTGAACGCGCAGCACGCGCGCGTACACCTCGTGCAGGAGGTCGTCCTTGGAGCCGAAGTAGTGGTACAGCGCCCCCTTGGTGACGCCGGCCGCCTCGACGATCTCCTGCACCGAGGTGCGGTCGTAGCCCTGCTCCGCGAAGAGCCGGGTGGCGGCGGCGAGCAGCCGCTGCGGGACGGGCGTACCGTCACCGTCCGTCGTCCTGGCCACTGTGCCGCCACCTGCCTTTCCGAAAGGTCTGCCTGCTGTCTAGCCGTCGTTGGCGCGGGAACGGAGTTCCCGACGGAGGATCTTCCCACTTGCCGTCTTGGGCAAGTCGGGCAGGATCTCCACCTGCCGCGGATATTTGTAGGCGGCCAGTCTCTCCCTGCAGTACGCGGCGAGTGCGTCGGGGTCCGTTTCCGCACCCGGACGGAGACTGATGTACGCCTTGACGGTCTCTCCGCGGTACCCGTCGGGCACCCCGACGACGGCCGCCTCGCGCACCGCCGGGTGGGTGTAGAGCACGTCCTCGACCTCGCGCGGCCAGACCTTGAAGCCGGACGCGTTGATCATGTCCTTCTTGCGGTCGACGACGTACAGCCAGCCCTCGGCGTCCATGAAGCCGATGTCCCCGGTGCGCAGCTCGCCGTCGGGAAAGGTCTCGGCGGTGGCTTCGGGGCGCCGCCAGTAGCCGGGCACGACCTGCGGCCCGCGCACCAGGATCTCGCCCTGCTCGCCGAACGGCACCTCCTCGCCCGCGTCGTCGACGATCCGTACGACTGTCTCGGGTCCGGGCAGGCCCACGGCGAGCGTCCCGGAGACCGGGTCGACGGGGGCCTCCCGGCCGGGCGGGACGGAGGCGCAGGGGGCGGTGCACTCGGTGAGGCCGTAGCCGTTGCGGATGTACGGCCCGAGGCCGGCCCGGAACTTCTCCACCAGGGCGGGCGGCAGCGGGGCGCCGCCGGAGGAGATCATCCGGAAGGAGGCGAAGTGCTCGCGGGTGACCGCCGGGTGCGCGGCCAGTGCCATGAACGCCGTCGACGGGCCGACGGTGTAGTGCGGCCCGTGTTCGGCGAACGCGTCGAGCACGACACCCGCCTCGAAGCGGTACGCCAGCACGAGCGTGCCCGCACTGTCGAGACAGGCGCCGAGCTGGCAGACCATCCCGGTGATGTGGAAGAGGGGCGCCATCGCGAAGTAGACGGGCGCCTCGGGCAGCTCCAGTCCGGTCCGCTGCCGCTCGGCGTTGTACATGATGTTGCCGTGCGTGTTGGTGGCGCCCTTGGGGGTGCCGCTGGTGCCCGAGGTGTAGCTGATCAGCGCGATGTCGGACGGGCCGAGGTCACGCCCCTGCGGCGCCTTGTGCCCGGCGCGTGCGACCACCGCCAGGTCCTCGGCGTCGTCGGCCTGTGGGAGCCGCTCGAAGGTCAGTACGCGCGCGTCGTCGCGGGTCTGGAAATCCCGCTCACAGCCGGTGAGTGCGATCCGCACCGGCGACCCGGCCGCGGTCTCGCGCAGGTACGACTCCCAGGCCCGGTCGGAACAGATCAGCGCGGTCACCTCACCGTCCCGCAGGACGTGACCGACCTCCCCCGACTTGTACATCGGGTTGACGGGCACGACGACCGCGCCCGCCTTCCAGGCGCCGAGCAGCGCCAGCACGAAGTGCGGGGAGTTCTGCAGCAGGACCGCCACCCGGTCGCCGCGCCCCAGACCGCGGGCGGCGAGGTGCCCGGCGACGGAGTCGCTGAGCTCGTCGACCTCGCGGTAGGTCAGACGGCCGTCGAAGTAGGCGAGGAAGGTGCGCTCCGGGGTCTCGGCGACCACCCGGCGCAGGGCGTGTACGAGGGTGTCGGCCGGGTCTATCGGGGCGCGCTGGGCGTCGCTGAGCAGGGCCAGCCAGGGCTTGGCCGCGTAAGGGGAGGCGGAGGCGTCGGTCACCGGGTCGCCTCCCACTTCTGCTGGATGTGGTTCATGTTGGTCAGCCAGCGGTCCGGCTCGGTGGCCCGCGCCTGGTAGAAACCGGCGACCTCGGGGTGCGGCAGGATCAGGAAACGGTCTTCCTCCATGCCCTTGAACAGGGCGTCCGCGACGTCGTCCGGCTCGATGGCCGTCGGGTGGAGCACCAGGTCGCCCGCGCTGCCGGTGGCGGCGAGCATGTCGGTGCGCACGCCCTGCGGGCAGATGGCGTGGACCTTGATCCCGCGGTGGCGGTACGTCAGCGACAGCCACTCGGCGAAGGCGTACGCACCGTGCTTGGTGACGGCGTAGGGCGCGGCACCGATCATGGTGAGCAGCCCGGCGGCGGAGACGGTCGAGACGAAGCGCCCACTGCCCCGCTCCAGCCACTCGGGCAGCAGCTCATGGGCCGCGCGGACGTGGGCCATGACGTTGACGTCCCAGGACAGCTCCCAGGCCTTCGCGTCGGCGAGATCGGCCGCCTCCACCGCACCGAAGGCGACGCCGGCGTTGGCGCAGTAGACGTCGATGGCGCCCCCGAGCGCCTCACGGGCATCGTCGACGATGGCGGAGGCATCACCGGGAACCGCTGTGCCGCCGATCTCGTCGGCGACCGCCTGGGCCTTCCCGGCGTCCAGATCGTTGACGACGACGCGAGCTCCCTCGGCGGCGAAGCGCCGGGCGAGGGCCGCACCGATGCCACCCCCAGCCCCGGTAACGACGACTCCGGCACCCTGAACGGCTTCCACCATCGGTCTCCTTCGACTGCGGCTCTCCAGCCTGGCCAGACTAACCGGTCGGTATGTTTCAAGGAAGGGGTGTGATGACGCCCTCAGGGGCACGGGGCCGTACCGATGTGCCGCTCCGCCGCACGGGCGCGACAAGCCACGATCCACCGGTACCTTCCCCCCGACCTGCGGGAGCAATACCGTGCCCCCCATGCGCCTATCCAGACGAGCTCTCCTCGCAGCGACAACGGCAGCAGCATCCTTCTCGGCCACACCCCCGGCCTCCGCGGCCCCGCGCCACAGGCAAACCGGCTTCGAGCGCCTTGCCGCCGGAGGCTACGCCCTCCTCGACGGCCGGCGCGTCGGTATCGTGACGAATCCCACCGGCGTCACCCGCGAGGTACGTCACATCGTCGACGTCATGCACGCGGACGACCGCGTGAACCTCATCGCCGTCTTCGGCCCCGAACACGGCTTCCGCGGCACCGCCCAGGCCGGCGGCTCCGAGGGCCGCTACGACGACCCGGCAACCGGCCTCCCGGTCTACGACACGTACCTCAAGAGCGGCCGCCCCCTCGCCGACATCTTCACCGCGTCCGGCGTGGACACGATCGTCTTCGACATCCAGGACGTGGGCGCCCGCTTCTACACGTACATCTGGACGCTGTACGACTGCATGGAGGCAGCCCAGCTCGCGGGCAAACGCTTCGTCGTACTCGACCGCCCCAACCCCGTGACCGGACGGGCGGCCCAAGGCCCCGTCCTCCATATGGAGTTCGCCACCTTCGTCGGCCGCCGGCCCATCTCCCAGGCGCACGGCATGACGGTCGCCGAGCTGGCGCGGCTGTTCAACGGGGAGTTCCTCACCACCCCGGTCCCCCTGGAGACCGTACGGATGACGGGCTGGAAGCGGTCCGAGTTCTACGACGCCTGGAGCCTGCCGTGGGTGCCGCCGAGCCCGAACATGCCGACCCCGGACACCGCGCTGGTGTACTCGGGGACCTGCCTCTTCGAGGGCACGAACCTGTCGGAGGGGCGCGGCACCACCCGCCCCTTCGAACTGCTGGGCGCGGAAGGCATCGACGGACGCTGGGCGGCCGCCGTGAGCGAACTCGACCTGCCCGGTGTGCACTTCAGGGAGGCGTATTTCGCGCCCACGTTCTCGAAGTTCCAGGGCAAGACCATCGGCGGCGTCCAGATCCATGTGCACGACCGGGCCGCGTACGACCCCGTGCGCACCGGGATCGCCCTGCTGGTGACCGCGAAGAAGGCCTGGAGCGGCTTCGGTTGGCGCCCCGACAACTGGATCGACAAGCTCACCGGCTCCACACAGGTGCGCACGATGATCGACGCGGGCGCGAGCGCCGACGAGGTGGTGGCGGGCTGGCAGCAGGAGCTGGCGGCGTTCCGGCGGGTGCGCGGGGAGTACCTGCTGTACAAATGAGCGCCCCACTTGTGTGCCCCGGATGAGTGACGACGTATGGCCATTTCCGCCTGGTAGCAGGACGATGCGCCCGTATCGCACCACTACGGGGGACGAGGGGGCCTGTGATGGCGAATCCGGCAGTGAGCGTGACTCCCTACTGGGAGCTGACCTTCGACGCGGACGGTGACCCGGACGCCGGCAGACGGGACCGGCTGCTGGCCGGGGCGGCGCAGCACCACGTCCGTGATCTGATCGTCTTCGCGCACGGCTGGAACAACGACCGCTCGGGGGCGACCCGGCTCTTCGACCGCTTCTTCGCGTCGATCCCGCAGCTCGCTCCGGCGGCGAAGATCGGGTACGTGGGTGTGGTCTGGCCGTCGATGCGGTTCTCGGACGAACCGATCCCGGACTTTCCGCGGGCCGTGGCGGCCGAGATGCCCCGCCGCCCGGCGCTCGACAAGGACACCCGGCACGCGCTGCTGGAGACGTTCCCGGGGCGGGCCACCGTGATCGACCAGATCGCGCGGATGCTGGACCAGCAGCCGCGCGAGGAGGCCGAGCTGGAGGAGTTCGGGCGGCTGGTGCGGATGCTGGTGGACATCGTGCCGCCGGGGCCGCAGGCGCTGTTCGCGGCGGACACCCTGGCGGAGGGTGTGCCGCAGAGTTCGCCGGACATGTTCTCGGCGTCCACCGCTGCCGTGTGCGAGGAGTTCGCGCGGGCGCTGACGCATCTCGAAGCGTCTGACCAAGCGCCGGACGGCGGGTCGGACGGAGCGGCCGCCTTCTCGCTGCCGAACCCGTGGGAGGGAGCCCATGAGCTGCTGCGGCAGGCGACGTACTACGCCATGAAACGGCGCGCGGGGACAGTCGGTGAACGCGGGCTCGGCCGGGTGATCGGGCAACTGGCCGCACGCTCGCCCGAGGTGCGGGTCCACCTCGTCGGGCACAGCTTCGGCGGCCGGCTGGTGTCGTTCGCGTTGCGCGGGCTGCCGAAGGGCGTGCGGTCGGTGAAGTCCGTGACGCTGCTCCAAGGCGCCTTCTCGCACTACGCGTTCGCGTCCCGGCTGCCGCACGACGCGCGGGCGGGTGGGGTCCTGGAGGGCCAGCACAACCGTATCGACGGACCGCTGGTGTGCTGCTACTCGCGGCACGACTCGGCCCTTTCCACGATGTATCCGCTGGCCTCGCGCATGGCGGGGGACGCGCGCGGGATCGCGGCCCTGGACATCGGCCGGACGCTGGGTGCCAAGTGGGGTGCGATGGGGCACGACGGCGTGCAGGCGGTGCCGGGGACGCGGTCGTTCAAGCTGGCCGACGCGCTGCAGGCGACGCTGCCGGATTCGGGGTGCGTCAACATCGACGCGGCGACGGTCGTCAGGCGTGGCGGACCGCCGGCGGGGGCGCACAGCGACATCGTGCACCGGGAGTTGGCGCAGCTGGTGGTGGCGGCGGGCCGTATCCACCGGCCCGCCGCCGACCACTGATCGTCACCTGTGTGACGTGAACTCCACGACCTGCTGATACGTCGGCCGGTTCTGCCAGCTGATCTTGGCGTGCTTGATGCCGCCCAGCGTCCGCTGGACGATCGAGTCGGCGCACCACTGGTCGCCCGCCGAGCACTGTTCGTCGCCGGGGTAGACCTGGGCCGCGGTCTTGCCCGCGGCCTCCTTCAGGGTGCTGATCAGGATGTCCCGGCAGGCGCTGAGGCTGCCGCCGCCGCAGTACTTCCGGTCGAGCGGACCCTGCACCGACTCACCCAGCACGGCCCGGATGTCCTTGTCGACGTAGCTCCACCAGCCGTACTGGAAGGAGCTTCCGGCGTGCGAGCCGGTCGGTCCGTGTGCGGCGGAGGGGGATTCGTCGATGGGCAGGTTGTTCGTCATCGCGCCGTACAGCTCGCTCCCGAGGCCCGGTTCGAACTCGGCCTTGACCAGCAGCGGCCACCACGCGTCCAGGATGCGGATCGCGTCGGCGTCGGCGTACGCCTTCGAGCCGGCCGACGTCTCGGTGCGCTTGGCGCCGGCCGAGATCCACGCCCGGAGCTTGGTCACGGCCGCCGCGGCCGTGGCGTCGGTCACCGGGGAGCTGCCCACGACCTTGAGCAGGTCCGGCAGCACGTCCTCGGCCCGCAGGTCGGCAAGGCCGGCGTCGGCCATCGCCTTCACCAGCGCGGACCGGGTCACGCCGCCCGCGTCGACCAGCTTCTTCACCCGGTCCTCCAGCAGGTTGCCGCGGTGGACCGAGCCGTCGCCCCAGGGGGCGGTCGTGTAGTCCTTGGCCTGCTTGTTGTTCCAGGAGATGTAGTAGTCCTGGTCGAGGGAGTTGGGGTGGGCCGACGGCGGGGTGTACTGCGCCGTGTTCGTCGTCGGGTCCCAGCCCCGCCACTCGTACGCCGACTGCGCCCACACCGGGAACTCCGCGTCGACGCCGGTCGCCCGGACCGGATTGTCGCCGCTGTTGTAGTACGCGGCGTGCTCGGAGTCGGCGTAGAACCAGTTGAAGGTGTAGTTGATGTGCTGCACCGCCTTCTGGAAGTCGGCCGGCCCCTTGACGTAGTCCGGGTCGTTCAGCATCTGGAAGCCGATGATCGAGTCGGCCTCGTGCAGGTACGACGAGCGCAGGGTGGTGTAGGCGATCTTCTTGCCGCCGACGGTCGCGCGGTGGGTGACGGGACCGTACTTCGTGCGCCAGACCCGCATCGTGTACGACCCCTCGGCCGTCCCGTCCGCGGTCGTCGGCTTCCAGGCGTTCTTCTGCTCGACCTTGTCCATCGCGGTGCAGGTGCCGCGGTACAGGTAGTGGTAGTCGTCCTGGCACAGCTCGACCGCGTAGGCGTCGATGATGTCCTGGCCGGAGGTCGTGGCGCTCCACGAGTAGTCCTGGCCGCGGCCGAGCTCGACGTACATGCTCAGGCCGGCGAAGGAGGCGCCGCGCGCGCTGATGCCGGGGCCCTGGATCTCCTGGAGCAGGAGCAGCTGGGGTGCGAAATAGCCCGTCTGCGGGCCGAAGACGGCGACCGGGTGGCCGCTCGCGGTGTGCTCGCCGCTCACCACGAGGGCGTTGGACATGCCCCGCTTCGCCGAGGTCATGGCGGTCTCGGCGGCCGTGGTGGAAGCGCTGGTCGCGGCGGAGCCGGCCGCGCTGCCCGTACGGTCGTGGACCAGCTGTTCCTCGGTCACCGAGTCAGCGTCGGGCAGGGCCTCGCCCTGCGGGTCGGCGGGCTTGGTGGCGTACGGGAAGCTCTTGTCGTGGACGGTGACGACCGCCTCCGGGTCGTTGCGCTCGCGGAACGACTCCCAGAGCTTGGTGCCCTCGGCCACGCCGTACTTCTCCTGGGCGGCCAGCAGGGAGAGGGCGTTGTTGACCTCGCCGCCGCCTCCGGACCCGAACAGGGCACCGATCACGGACGCCAGGGCGACCAGGTCGGTGGACTTGAAGTGCTCGATCGTGCCGGCGTTGGTGACCGAGTCCTTGTGGCCGGTCAGGACGTATTCGCCGGGGAAGTAGCGGCCGCTGTCGGAGGCGTCGATGTAGGCGTTGATGCCGGCGACGTAGGCGCCCACGTCGGCGAGGGCCTGCTTGCCCCGGTCGCCGGCCGCGGCGACGGCGTTGTCGATCTGTGCCTGCAGATCTGCCTCGGTGTACGGCGCGTGGCGGTAGAACTCCTGCTCAAGGCCCTGGTTGGACGCCGCGCCGCCGGCGAACGAGGTCAACTGGCCGCGTCCGACGTGCCGGAAGACGTCCATCAGCCACAGCCGGTCCTGGGCGGCCGCGTAGCCGGCGCCGAACTCCGTGCCGTATCTGGTGGTACCGGTGATGTGCGGTACGCCCGTCTTCTTGTCACGGACGATCGTCACGTCGCTGCGCCCGGCGGGACTCACGGTGGAGGCGACTTGATCGGACGGGACGCCGAACGAGGCGTCGTTGAAGAAGTTGTTGATCGTCGCGTTGGTCAGACCGGAGTAGCCCTTGGCCAGGTTGGCGTAGGGGCCCAGCTGGTCCGAGGCGTGTTCGGGCAGGGTGCCGAAGGCCTGGTTGAGCAGGACCTGGGCGAGGGTGGCGTTGCCGTTCTGACCAGGCGGAAGGATGTCGGAGCACTGGTTCCCGCAGTAGTCGTTCGCGGCCGTGGTTTCGGCCGCCGCGGCCTCGGGCGCGGTCGCGGCTTGGGAAAGTGGCGACAAAAGACCGGCGATCAGGGCGCATATGGATGCGGACTTCAGGAACCCGGGGAATCTGCCGGGAGTTCTCAGTCTGTCGAGGGCGTTGCGTGGGGTACGCCGTGGCATGGCAGCTCCTACCGACGAGGGTGGGCCGGATGTTACCGGCGGTATCCCCGGGATTGAAGATGAACATGCGTCACTTTTTGGAGTCACCACGGCTCGCTATGGAGGCCATCGGAAATCGAATGGAGCCAAATCGCTTGTCGATACGTCTATTCGTCAACGTCGCGCGAAGTCCGTGCGGCGACGCCGAAGTGACCGAAGTACAGGTGCAGATGTGACGGAGGTGCAGGGCGATGGCCGGTTTCCGGAGTCTGGCGAGACAGGTGCGAGACCCGCGGTGCGATCTGGCGCTGCGGCGCTACTCGCTGCGTAAGTGCCTTGAGCGGTTCGCCCCTTATGGGCACAGGGCGACCTGGGACCACTTGTGCTCCCGGGCAGGGTTCGGTCCGGAGGACCGGTCCCCCGATCCGGCGCGGCTCGTGGCCGCGTTGGACGAGCTGGAGGAGGCGCGTTCGGTCTGGCTGGCCTACGAGGTCGACTTCGCCGAGCGGCGCAAAAGGGAAAAGCACGACGGACTGCGCAGGCCGGGCACCGTGGACGACTGGCACCGGCTGACCTGGGGCGGCTTCGGAGTCGCCTGGTGCGACAACCCCCGGGTCCACCCGCGTGAACCACTGGCCGAGGTGCTGCGCCGACTGATCTCCGCGCTGGAGCGCGAACCGGGCTCGGAGTGCCCGGTGTGCGGAGGTGACCGGCTGATCTGGCAGTACGACCTGGCCCATGAACCGTCGTCGGGGCCGGTCTGCACGGACTGCGGGATCGTGGTGCCGCGTCCGGTTCTCACGCCGGAAGCGCTGGCGGCGTCGCGGCGCGAACGGCGGCTGCTGGTGTCCGCCTAGTACGACGGGGGTGCGCTGGGGATGCCGCACCCCCTTTTGGCGCCGTGGGTTCGCCGCCTTGGCTTCCCACTCCCGTTGCCAGTGCCTGGTCGGCCACCCTCGTTGTCAGTGGTGGCCGGCACGATAGAGCCATGATCCAGGTGTGTCTGAACGGGCCGCGAGGAGCGGGCGACGGCGCGGTGGTGCCTCTCTCGCCCCAGGCGCTGGCCGACTCCGCGGCCGAGGCCGTCGCGGCCGGAGCCACGGACATCCATGTCCACCCCAAGACTCCCTGCGGGCAGGACAGCCTGTCGCCGCGCGTGCTCGCACCGACGCTGGAGGCGATACGGGCCCGGGTGTCGGTGCCGGTCGGCGTGACGACGGGCGCGTGGGCGGAACCGGATGCGGCGGCCCGACTGGAGCGCATCCGCAGCTGGACGGTGCTGCCGGACCACGCCTCGGTCAACTGGCATGAAGACGGCGCCGAGGAGGTGGCCGCGGCTCTGATCGAGCGGGGCGTGGGCGTCGAGGCCGGCATCTGGTCCGGCACGGACGGGGCGGCACGGTTCGCCGCCTCGCCGCTGGGGCCGAGGGTGCTGCGGGTGCTGGCGGAGGTGACGGACCCCTCCGCGGAGACCGCCGAGGAGAGCGCACGCGCGCTGCTCGCCGACCTGGGCTCGGCCTTCGACCGTCCCGTGCTGCTGCACGGGGAGGACGCGGGGGCGTGGCCGGTGCTGAGGCTGGCGGGGCGGCTGGGGCTGGCGACGCGCATCGGCCTGGAGGACACGTTGGTCCTGCCGGACGGGGAGCGGGCCTGGTCGAACGCTCAGTTGGTGGCGGAGGGGCTGGTTCAGTACGGGTGATCCCCACGCTGGTCGCGAGGGAGGCCGAGGAGTTCGGCGCGAGTCGCGAGGTCGTACTCGCCCGCGGCGTGCAGACGTGCGGCACCGGGGCCGCAGAGCCAGGCGCGCAGGTCCTTGACGCCGACGTCCACGGTGTCGCCGTACCACCAGGAGAAGGGTGAGGCGTCGGACAGCAGGTCGTGGAGCCAGACGTCGGCGCAGTGGGCGAGGTGCGCGTCGGCGACCGGGCCGGGGCCCCACCCCTGCAGGAACGGGGTCACCGTCCGGGCGATGGTGGCGCAGGTGTCGAAGATGTGGTCGATGCCGTACGACGGCTCGGGCCTCGCGAGGGCGTCCTGCCACCAGGCATGCAGGAACGCCTCGATCGCGTCGGCCTGCTCGGCCGGCCACAGGCGCCAGTCCACCTGGGACAACCCGTGCGCCCCGTAACCGATCACGCCCAGGGTGCCGTCGGCCATCGCCCGGGCGCCCTGCGGCAGCAGGCGACGCATCACCGCCGCGTGGTCGTCGAAGTGGTCGGACACCTCGAAGAGGTAGTACCCCACCGTGTCCAACGGCATCGGCACGTCCGGAGTGCGCAGATACGCGGTCTCCTCGGGGGCGTGGCAGTAGCCGCAGCCGGTCTCGGTGGGGCTCGTGAAACCGCGGAAGACGGAGTCGAGGTCGGCGAGGGCTGCGTCAAGGTCGGCTGAGGACATGGGATCGGTCCCGTCAGGACTCCGTGCGTGGCGGAGTGCCGCCGGCCGAAGATCGCGACGATACCAGCCGCTAATCGGCTCGCTCCAGCCCATTCCCGTCCGGACAGTTGGGGGCGATGAAACGAACCTGAGGTCCTGAAGGAGCCCCTCATGTCGACGCTGCGCGTCACTGCCGAAGTGCTGACCGTCCACGAGCACCCAGACGCCGACGCCCTCGAACTGGCCCAGGTGGGTCTGTACCGGGCCGTCGTCGCCAAGGGCGCCTACCGCACCGGTGAGGCCGCCGTGTACATCCCCGAGCAGTCCGTGCTGCCGGCCGAGCTGATCGAGGAACTGGGGCTGACCGGGCGGCTGGCGGGGAGCAGGGCCGACCGGGTCAAGGCGGTGCGGCTGCGCGGCGAGCTGTCGCAGGGCATCGTGTGCCGGCCGAAGGTGCTGGCCGGCGTCGATCTGGCGCGGGCCGCCGCGGAGGGGACGGACTTCGCGGAGGTGCTCGGGGTCACCAAGTGGGTGCCGCCCATCCCGCCCACGATGTCCGGCGAGGTGGAGTCGGCGCCGGATCTGCTGCCCTGGGTCGACATCGAGAACATCCAGCGGTATCCGGACATCTTCGTGCCGGGTGAGCCCGTGGTGCTGACCGAGAAGCTGCACGGATCGGCGTGCCTGCTGACGCATGTCGCCGGCGAGGACCGGGTGTACGTCTCCTCCAAGGGCTTCGGGGCGAAGTCGCTGGCGCTGAAGGAGGAGTCGCGGAATCTGTACTGGCGGGCGGTGCGGGGGCACGGCGTCGCCGAGGCGGCGGCTCGGCTGGCCGAGCGACTGGGTGCCCGCAGGGTGGGCGTCTTCGGCGAGGTGTACGGCGCGGGCGTGCAGGACCTGACGTACGGGGCCGACGGTCGACGGGAGAGCTTGGGGTACGCCGTGTTCGATGTGTCCGCGGAGATCGACGGTCGGGTGCGGTGGCTGGACGCCGCGGAGGTGCTGGAGGGGGAACTGCCTTTGGTCCCGCGGCTGTTCGAGGGGCCGTTCGACATCGAGCGGGTGCTGGAGGTTGCCACGGGGCGCGAGACTCTCTCGGGGCGGGAGCTGCATCTGCGGGAGGGCGTGGTGATACGGCCGGTTGTCGAGCGGTACAGCGCGGTGACCGGCGGGCGGGCGATCGCGAAGGCGGTGAGCCCGGCGTATCTGACGCGCAAGGGTGGGACCGAGTACGAGTGAGCGGGGTTGGGCGGGGCCCGGCGCTGGTGCCGGGGGGTGCCGCCCGCCGGCACTGACCGGGTGCCCCCTGACCGCCGACGGCGCCGCAGCACCCTAGGGGCGCGGGGAACCGCCCCTCCCCGGTGCCCCCTGCTGTCGGCCCCCCGGCTCCGCCAGCAGACGCGACCCCGTCAGCCGTTCGCCGAAGACGTCGTCCGGGTTGGAGAGGACGCATGTGTCCAGGGAGAGGCAGCCGCAGCCGATGCAGTCGGTCAAGTGGTCGCGGAGGCGGTTCAGTTGCTTGATGCGCTCCTCCAGCTCCGAGCGCCATGCCTCCGACAGGCGCGCCCAGTCCTCATGGGTGGGCGTGCGCTCCTCGGGGAGTTCGGCGAGGGCCTCGCGGATCGTGGCCAGGGGGATGCCGACGCGCTGCGCGGCCCGGACGAAGGCGACCCGGCGCAGGGTGTCACGGGTGTAGCGTCGCTGGTTGCCGGAGGTGCGGCGGCTACTGATCAGGCCCTTGGACTCGTAGAAGTGCAGGGCGGAGACGGCGGCGCCGCTCCGGGCGGCGAGCTGGCCGACCGTGAGTTCGTGGATCTTCTCGGGGATCTGGGGCACGCCTCAAACCTACCTATCGCGTCAGAGCCCGGTTCCGTTGACAGAGGCTTCACGGCCTAGCATGCTAAGCAGTCGCTTAGACATTGGTCATCCGAGACAGACGACGCGAGAGGCCTGGACATGGCAGAGCCGAGGATCTTCACCTCCGCCGACGACCTGAAGGCGGCGGTGGGCGAGCAGCTGGGGTACACGGACTGGCTGGAGGTCGACCAGAAGCGGATCGATCTCTTCGCGGAGGCCACCGGTGACCACCAGTGGATCCACGTCGATCCGGAGAAGGCCGCCGCCGGGCCCTTCGGGACCACGATCGCCCATGGGTATCTCACCCTCTCGCTGCTTCCGCTCTTCGGACCCCAGCTCATCAAGGTCGAAGGCGTGAAGATGGGCGTCAACTACGGGACGAACAAGGTCCGTTTCCCCGCCCCGGTGCCGGTCGGCTCACGGCTGCGTGCCACCGCCACGATCACCGGCGTGGACGACGTGGCGGGCGGCGTCCAGGTCTCCATCGCGTTCAGCGTGGAGCGCGAGGGCGGGGACAAGCCCGTGTGCGTCGCCGAGTCCGTCTCGCGGTACTACGTGTAGCGAGCGGCGCAAGCAGCCGGGAGGCCGGCCGGCCTCCGAGAAGCCGGCCGGCGCCTTACTTCGCTCCCACCATCCGCAGCACGAGATCGGCGTACAGCGCGCCGACCTCGTCGGGTGTCCAGGGGCCGTCGACGCTGAACCAGCGGGCCACGTCGATGCACAGGGAGAGCACGGCGAGGGTCGTGCCCTTCACGTCCAGCACGTCGAACTCGCCGGACGCCACACCGTCCTCGATGATCCCCCGCACCACGGCGTCGCACTGCCGGCGCAGCGCGAGGATCTCGGCGCGGGCGTCCGGGCCGAGCGAGTCCAGCTCGTACTGCACGACCCGGGCGGTCGTGCGCCCGCCGGCGTGCCAGCGGACGAAGGAGCTCACCGCGTCGGCGAGCCGCTCGGCCGCCGTGCCCTCGCGGCGGGAAGCCGTACGCAGGATCTCGAGGGCCTTCTCATGGCCGATCCTGCTGATGCGGTGGAGCAGCTCTTCCTTGGTCTTGTAGTGGATGTAGAGCGCGGCCGGGCTCATGCCCGCGCGGCCCGCGATGTCACGGGTCGTCGTTGCGTGGTAGCCGCGCTCGGCGAAGGCCTCCACGGCGGCGATCAGCAGCCGCCGGGCCGCGTCGGGCGTGACCTCACCCCACGCCGACGTGTCGCCGCCGGCCGTCTCCTCCGCCGTAGTCATCGCTCACTCGCCCCTCTCGCTGACAGAGGAACCACCATACCGCCGAAGGTGAGCGAGCGCTTAGCGTGGCCGTTCAGAGCTTTTCGAAGGGGTCGTGTTCCGCGAGGAGCTTCTCCAGCCGCGCCTGGTCCACCCGGCTCACGATCTGTCCGGCCTCCTGGCGGTCCCGGATCACTTTCGCGAGCGTGAACGCCGAGGTCACCAGGTAGAGGACCGCGATCGCGAGAAAGCCCCGCACCCAGGCGTCGGCCTCCAGCCGGAGGATACCGATGGCGGTGGCGGCCATGGCGACCGCGAAGGAGGCGACGGCCTGGCCGTAGAACGCCGCCGTGCTCTGCTGCTTGACCGGTGTGTCACTCATGGGGAACAGGGTCGGCGGTGGTGGCGCCGGCCACATCCGCCGAAGTACTCAGGCAGGTACTCAGAACTCCCGACCTCCCCGACTCCCCCGAAGCCCGCGAAGCCCCGAAGTCCCCGGCCCCCGAGCTTGTCTCAGAACGCCGAAACGCCCGTCAGCGCCCGTCCGATGAGCAGCTTCTGGATCTGGCTCGTGCCCTCGTAGAGGGTCATCACCCGGGCGTCGCGCAGCAGCTTGCCCGCCGGGTACTCGTCGATGTAGCCGTAACCGCCGTAGACCTGCAGGGCGTTGTTGGCGGCGCGGACGGCGGCCTCGGAGGCGAAGAGCTTGGCCTTGGAGGACTCGACGGCGAAGGGCTGCCCGCGGTCGATCAGGTCGGCGACCCGCCAGGTCAGCAGCCGGGCCGCGTCCACGTCCACGGCGATGTCGCTGATCAGCTCCTGGACCAGCTGGTGGTGGGCGATGGTCCGGCCGAACTGCTCGCGTTCACCGGCGTATCGGACGGCCGCCTCCAGCGCGGCCTGGGCGATGCCGACGCACCCCGCGGCCACCGACATCCGCCCCTTGGCCAGGGCCGACATCGCGACCGAGAAGCCCTTGCCCTCCTCCCCCAGCATGGCGTCGGCAGGCACCCGTACGTCCTGAAGCACCAGCTCGGCGGTGGCCTGGCCGCGCAGGCCGAGCTTGCCGTGGATGGTGCGGCGGGTCAGGCCGGGGGTGTCGGTGGGGACCAGGAAGGCGGAGACGCCCTTGTGGCCGGGCGCGTCGGTGGACCGGGCGAAGAGCAGGACGACATCGGCCCACGTGCCGTTCGTGATGAACATCTTGGTGCCGTTGATCACGTAGTCGTCGCCGTCGCGCACCGCCCGCGTGGTGAGGTTGCCCGCGTCGGAGCCGGTGCCCGGCTCGGTGAGGCCGAAGCAGCCGACGTACGCACCGGAGGTGAGCCCCGGCAGCCAGCGGCGCTTGTGCTCCTCGCTCCCCCAGGTCGCGACGGTCTTGGCGACCAGGCCCAGGGAGACCGACACGATCCCGCGCGCCGAGGAGTCGCCGCGCCCCAGCTCCTCCGTGACCAGGCAGTACGCGAGGTGGTCGCCGCCGGAGCCGCCGTACTCCTCGTCGATCGTCAGGCCCAGGAAACCGACCTCGCCGAGCTTCTTGACGAGCGAACGGTCCACCTCCTCGGCGCGGTCCCAGGCGACGGCATGCGGGACTATCTCGCGTTCCACGAAGTCCCGGGCCAGCTGCCGGACGGCGGTCTGCTCCTCGCTGAGCTCCAGGTTCATGCCGAGTCACCCCACAGACGGTGGCCATCCCCACGGACGGTGGCCGTGGAGGGCCGTACATTGAAAGCCGTACATTTAAATTAGCACTGCTAGTTTCCAGTCGGCAGCCCTACTATGTGCGCCATGGCCCGACCGCGCAAGCCCCTCCTCAGCTACGACCGGATCGTCGAGACGGCTCGCGAACTCGTGGACGCGAAAGGCCTCGCGGCCGTCTCCACGCGCCACCTCGCCGCCGAACTGGGCGTGAGCGGGCCGTCCCTCTACAACCACTTCCGCACGAAGGACGAGATCCTGGAGGCGGTCGCCGACTCGGTGAGCGCCCAGGTCGATCTGTCGATGTTCGAGGACGGCCGGGACTGGCGGACCGCGCTGCACGACTGGGCCGTCTCCTACCGGGCCGCCCTGCGGGACCACCCGAACATCGTTCCGGTCCTCGCCCAGGGCCCCGGCCGCCGCCCCGCCGGACTGCGCCTCGCCGACGCCGTCTACGGCGCGATGGTCGCCGCGGGCTGGCCGCCGGCGCAGGCCACGTCCATCGGCGCGCTGATGCGGTACTTCATCATGGGCTCGGCGCTCGGCTCGTTCGCCGGGGGCTTCGTGGACGACGCGAGCGCGTACGACCCCGCCGACTACCCCCACCTCGGGCAGGCCCATCTCCTCGCCGAGCAGCAGGAGAAGATCGACGAGCGGGCCTTCGAGACGGGCCTGACGGCGCTGCTGGACGGCCTCGCGCGACAGTACGAGCAGGTCGGGCGCTCCGCATAACACGCTTCGGCGTTCACCGAAGTGTCGGTGCCCCATGCTGGGAGGCATGACCACCAGGGACCCCCAGGCGCCGCAGCTGGCCCGGCTCGCCGGGCTCATCGCCGACGAGACCCGGGCGGCCTGTCTGCTGGCGCTGCTCGACGGGCGGGCGTGGACCGCCGGTGAGCTGGCGCGGCACGCCGGGGTCGCCGCGTCGACGCTGAGCGAGCATCTGAGCAAGCTCGTCGCGGGCGGGCTGCTCGCCGAGGAGCGGCAGGGGCGGCACCGGTACGTACGGCTGGCCGGCCCGCGCGTCGCGCAACTGGTGGAGGACCTGGCCGGGCAGGTGTCACCGAGTGCCACCGTACGGCCGCGGAACCTGCGGGAATCCAGTGCCGGGTCGGCCATGGCGCGCGGCCGCACCTGCTACGACCATCTCGCCGGGCGGCTCGGCATCGCGGTCACGGACGCGCTGACCTCGCGAGGGCTGCTGCGGCAGGACACGGGGTTCGCGCTGACGGACGCGGGGCTCGGCTGGTTCGACAGCGCCGGCATCCGCCTCGACCGCGCCGGCCGCCGCCCGCTGGCCCGCGCCTGCCTCGACTGGACCGAGCGCCGACCCCATCTCGCGGGCGTCGCGGGTGCGGCCCTGTGCCGGCACGCGCTGGACGCGGAGTGGTGTGTGCGGATCGGCTCGGAGCGGGCCGTGAAGGTGACGGCGGTGGGCGAAAGGGCGCTCTCCGAGTTGCTGGGCATCGATTCAGCGGCGCTGCGCTGAGCGCCCCGAAGGGGCGCGGGGCTGTATCGGCATGCGGCTCCGCCGCGCGGGCGCGACCAGCCACGACGCACCCGCAGAGTCACGACGGAGCAGCTGCCACCCCGTCCGAAATCCGCGAGCTTTCCGATCCACTCCCCCCTAGCCTCTGGAGCATGATGAACGCCTCCCCCGCCCGCCGTACGGAGCTGCTCGCCGCCGGCGCAGCCACCGTCACCGTCGTTCTCTGGGCCTCCGCCTTCGTCTCCATCCGCAGCGCGGGCTCCGAGTACTCGCCGGGCGCGCTCGCGCTGGGGCGGCTGCTCGTCGGCGCCCTGGTGCTGGGGGTGATCTGCCTCGTCCGCCGGGAGGGGCTGCCTCCTCGGGCGGCCTGGCCTGGGATCGGGATATCGGGCCTGCTGTGGTTCGGCTGCTACAGCGTCGTGCTGAACTGGGGCGAGCAGCAGGTGGACGCAGGTACGGCGGCTCTCGTCGTGAACATCGGGCCCATCCTCATCGCGCTGCTGGGCGCCCGGCTGCTCGGGGACCCGATGCCGCCGCGGCTGCTCGCGGGGATGGCGGTGTCGTTCGCCGGTGCGGTGACCGTGGGTCTGTCGATGTCGGGCGGGGGCGGCTCCTCGGTGCTCGGAGTGGTGCTGTGCCTGCTCGCCGCGGTCGGGTACGCGGGCGGCGTGGTGGCACAGAAGCCGGCGCTGGGCCATGCGAGCCCGCTCCAGGTGACGACGTTCGGGTGTCTGGTCGGCGCGGTCCTCTGCCTGCCGTTCGGCGGGCAGCTCGTCGACGACGTGGCCGGTGCCTCCGTCTCCGCGACCCTCAACGTGGTCTATCTGGGCGTCTTCTCGCTGGCCCTCGCCTTCACGACCTGGGCGTACGCCCTGGCCCGTACGACCGCCAGCCGCATGGGCGCGACCACGTACGCGGTGCCCGCGCTGGTCGTGCTGATGTCCTGGCTGGCGCTGGGCGAGGTGCCGGGGCTGCTCACCCTGGTGGGCGGGGCACTGTGTCTGGCCGGGGTCGCCGTGTCGCGGTCCCGGACGCGGGTGGCCCGGGTCGTGGCGGCCTCGCCACAACCCGAGCAGACCCGCGAGTCGGCGTGAATCAGCGGGAACCCGCCCTGCCCGCGAGGACCTTGATGGACAGCAGGGCGATCACCGACAGGCCGATGATGTAGCCGGAGACGGCCATCGAGGTGCCGGTGGCCTCCAGCAGCAGCACCATGACGAACGGGGCAAGGCCACCGCCGAGCACGGCCGCGATCTGGTAGCCGAGGGAGGCGCCCGTGTAGCGCATCTCGGGCGTGAACAGCTCGGCGAACAGGGCCGCCTGGGGGCCGTACATGATGCTGAGGAAACAGCTGGCCACGAATGTGCCGACCGCCAGCCACAGCAGCGACCCGGTGTCGATCAGCAGGAACAGCGGTACCGCCCACAGGCCGATGCCGGCCGCGCCGAGCGCGTAGATGCGGATACGGCCGATCTTGTCCGAGAGCGCGGCGGCGGCCGGGATCAGCACCAACTGGGTGAGGCTGATGCAGAGCGAGACGGTGAGGACGGCGCTCTTCTTCATGCCGAGTTCACGGGTCGTGTAGTCGAGCACGCCGGTGATGATGATGTAGAAGGTCGCGGTGTTCACCGCGAAGGAGCCGCCGGCGAGCAGCACCGTGCCGAGGTGGCCGCGCAGGATCGTGCGCAGCGGGGAGGACTGCTCCGACTTCTCCTTCTCGGCCAGCGCCTTCTCCGCCTCCCGGAATTCGGGCGTCTCCTCGACGCGCGTGTGGATGTACCAGGCGAGCACGAGGACGAGCAAGCCGACGAGGAACGGCGCGCGCCAGCCCCAGGCCGCGAACTGGGAGTCCGTCGTGAACGCTCCGGCCAGCAGGAACACCGTGTTGGCGGTCACCACGCCGATGGGGACGCCGAGCTGGACGAAGCTGCCGTAGATGCCGCGCTTGCCCTCGGGGGCGTACTCGGTGGCCATCAGCATCGCGCCGCCCCACTGGGCGCCGACGGCGATGCCCTGCAGCACGCGGAAGAGGACCAGCAGGATCGGCGCGGCGACGCCGATCGTGTCGTACGTCGGGAGCAGGCCGATGCCGGTGGTGGCGAGGCCCATGAGGGTGAGCGCGAGGACCAGCATCGGCTTGCGGCCGCGCTTGTCGCCGAGCTGGCCCGCGACGATGCCGCCGAGGGGGCGGGCAAGGAAGCCGACGGCGAAGGTGGCGAAGGAAGCGAGTACTCCTGCGGTGGAGCTGCCGGACGGGAAGTACAGATCGCCGAGGACGAGAGCGGCGGCGATGCCGAAGACGAAGTAGTCGTACCACTCGACGGCTGAGGCGAGGGCTGCCGCGGTGGCTACGCGGCGCCGATTGCCTGCGGCGGGAGCGGTGGCGGTGAGCGGCTGGGCCGCGGGGGCCGTGTCCATGCTGCACACTCCGGGTGGGTGCGGGGGACGGAGCAGGGGGTGGTTCGGGTCCCGGGAACGTACTGACCGGACGGTATGCCCGTCAACGGGTCGTGCAGCAGGACTTTTACCTGCACATGGCACGCACCGTGGAGTCCGGACATGCCTCGCACCCCGGCCTCGCACGGAGGCCGGGGTGCGCCGGGCGCGGGCGCTAGAACACCACCAGTGCCCTGCCGCCCTTGCCCGCCAGCATGTTCTCGAACGCCGCCGGAATGCCCTCCAGCGCGATCCGTTCCGTCACCAGCGCCCCCAGGTCCAGGCGGCCCGCGCGGACGTGCTCGGCCAGGACCGGCAGGTCACGGGCCGGGTCGGAGTTGCCGTAGACGCAGCCGGAGAGGGTCCGGCCCCAGTGGAAGATCTCCAGGGCGTTGAAGGTGACCTGCTGGTCCTTGCCGCCGATGCCGACGACCGTGGTGCGGCCGCCGCGCCGGGTGGAGTCCCAGGCGGTGCGGATCGTCGTCGCGCGGCCCACGCACTCGACGGCCACGTCCACGCCCTGCTTGCCGGTGAGGGCGCGGATCTCGCGGGCCGTGTTCTCGGAGGCGACGACGTAGTCCGTGGCGCCCGCCGCCCGGGCCAGCTCCTCCTTCTCCGGGGAGACATCGACCGCGACGATCTTCGCCGCGCCCGCGATCCTGGCGGCCTGCAGTGCGGCGAGACCCACTCCCCCGACGCCGTACACCGCGACCGTCTCCCCCTGCTGGACCCGCGCCGAGTGGTGCACGGCGCCGTAGCCGGTGAGCACGGCACAGCCCAGCAGGGCGGCGTCGGTGAGCGGGACGCCGTCCGGGAGCGGCAGCAGGCACCCGGCCGACACGACCGTCTCCTCGGCGAACGCGGCGACGTTCAGGCCGGGGTGCAGGTCGGTGCCGTCGGCGGTACGGGCGTAGACGTCGGCGGCGCCGTTCAGCGCGTTCGCGCACAGCCAGACCTCGCCGAGCGAGCAGGCGTGGCAACTGCCGCAGGACGGCGCCCAGTTGAGGACGACTCCGTCGCCCGGTGCGACGTGGGTGACGCCCTCACCCACGGCCACGACCGTGCCGGCGCCCTCGTGGCCGAGGACCGCGGGGA
The DNA here is from genome assembly GCF_041052385.1 of Streptomyces sp. R28. GTDB lineage: Bacteria > Actinomycetota > Actinomycetes > Streptomycetales > Streptomycetaceae > Streptomyces. The sequence continues at coordinate 2,304,938 of NZ_CP163439.1, forward strand.
CCGGGACGCGCATGGTGCCGTTGGACAGGGACAGGTCGGAGTGGCAGACGCCGGCGGCGGCGAGGCGTACGCGGACCTGGCCGGGGCCGGGGTCGGGCAGGTCGATGTCGGTGATCTCCAGCGGGGAGCCGATGGCGGGCAGGACGGCGGCGCGGACAGCCATGATGGATGAAACTCCCCTAGAACTGGAGGGACTTGGTCTGGAGGTACTCGGTCAGGCCGTGCGCGCCGAGTTCGCGGCCCACACCCGACTGCTTGTAGCCGCCGAAGGGGGCGAGCGGGTTGAAGCGGCCGCCGTTGATGTCGACCTGCCCGGTGTCCATACGGCGCGCGAAGGCCACCGCCTCCGCCTCCTCGCCCGCCCAGACGGCGCCCGCGAGGCCGTAGACCGTGCCGTTGGCGATCCGCAGGGCGTCCGCCTCGTCCTCGTACTTCAGGATCGACAGGACCGGGCCGAAGATCTCCTCCTGCGCGATGGTCATCTCGGGCGTCACGTCGGCGAAGACGGTCGGGCTGACGAACCAGCCCTGCTCGCGCGGCGCTTCGGGGCCGCCCGCGACCAGCCGCGCCCCCTCGGCGACCCCCTTCTCGATGTAACCGAGGACCCTCTCCTGTTGCTTGGCGCTCACCACCGGCCCGATGCGCTCGCCGTACTTCGCGGCGGCGTCCGCGGCCAGCTGCACGGCCTCGTCGTACTGGTCCCGGTGCACCAGCATCCGCGTCCAGGCGCTGCACGTCTGCCCGGAGTTGGACATGACGTTGGCGACGCCGACGTTGACCGCCTTGGCGAGGTCCGCGCTCGGCAGGATGACGTTGGCGGACTTGCCGCCCAGCTCCAGGGCGACCTTCTTGATGGCCGCGCCGGCCACCGCGGCGATCTGCCGGCCGACGGCCGTGGAGCCGGTGAAGGAGACCAGGTCGACACCCGGGTGCTCGGCGAGCGCCTGGCCGGCGACCGGGCCGCGGCCGGTGACCAGGTTGAAGACGCCCGCGGGGACGCCGGCCTCGTGCACCGCCTCGGCGAAGAGTTGGGCGACCAGCGGGGTGTCCTCAGCGGGCTTCAGCACCACCGTGCAGCCCGCCGCGAGCGCCGGGGCGACCTTGGCGACGATCTGGTGGAGCGGGTAGTTCCAGGGCGTGATGGCACCGACCACCCCGATGGGCTCGTGGTGGACGGTCGAGTTGCCGACCTTCTCCTCGAAGGCGTACGTCGCCGCCAGCTCGGCGTAGGAGCCCGCGACCGCGATCGGCACGCCCGCGTGCACCCCCTGCGAGAACTTCAGCGGCGAGCCGAGCTCGGCGGTGACCGTCTCGGCGATCTCGTCCTTGCGGGCCTCCAGGGCGTCCCGGAGGGCTGCCAGCCGCGCGGCCCGCTCGGCGGGCGGGGTCGCGGCCCAGCCCGGAAGGGCGGCGCGAGCGGCCCGTACGGCGGTGTCGACGTCCTCGGCGGTGCCGGCCGGGACCCGGCCGACGACCTGCTCGTCGGCCGGGTTGACCACCTCGATCACGTCCTGGCCCGCGGCGGGGCGCCAGGCGCCGTCGATGTACATGTCGTCGTGTGCCTTCATTGCGCTTCCTCCCGGGCAGGGCTGTCTCGTCGTCCGGCTCATAAACTAGCGGCGTTAGTTTTTATGCGCCAGCCGTATCGACGTGCGGCTGCGCCGCGCGGCCCATGACATCAGAAGTCGACGCGCGCCTCGTCGTCCACCCTCCCCACCGCCTCCTGGCCGAAGGCTTTCTCGTAGGCGCGGCGGACCTCCTCGATCTTCCGGTCGCTGCTCAGCGCCTGCGTCTGCGGATAGAGCAGGATCAACTCGTACGACCGCTCCTTCTCGATCGTGCCGTTCGCGTCCCGCCACTGCCCGCGCCCGGCCTGGATCGTGAGCCCGTCCGGGAAGTCCGGCGTGACCTCCTTGTCGACGAACGCCATGAACTGCCTGTCGGTGACGGCCGGACCGCCGTCGGGGCGCGCGGTGCCGAAGAACAGCTGCGTCTCGATGTACGGCTCCCCCCGGGACGGCGCAAAGGACGCGGCCGGTGTCGGTGAGGTGCCGTCGTCGAGGGTGGCGTAAGCGGTCGGCGCGCCGACGGCCAGCAGCAGACCGGCCACCGCGAAGGCGGCCCGGGTACGGGTGAGTTGCACGTTCATGCGCCCATACGTACCTGTATCCGACGAACTTCACTCCTCCAGATCGGGCAATCGCGCCGGCGCCGGGCAGATGCGTTCGCCGTGCTGGTCGAAGACGAACAGGTGGGCGAGGTCGACGAGGAGGGGGACCTGCATCCCGTGGCGGAAGTCGATGTCGGGCGTGGTGCGGACGATGAGGTCACCGGGGAGGCGGCCCTCGGGCGGAGCCGGATCGGGGGCGGCGTCGCCCGGCTGGTCGAGGACCACCACCGGCCCGGCGCGCAGGCCACCCGCGCGTTCCCGGAGGCGGTCCAGGACCGTGCCGTCCCGGCCTCCCCCACGGCGACGGCGCCGCGTGGGCCGGGCCGCGACGCGCGGCGCTTCGAGGTCGGGTACGACCGCGGGGCGGGAGCCGGTGTTGAAGTGGACGAGGACCTCGTGCCCCTGGAACTCGACATGCTCGACCAGGCCGGTGATGTGCACCTCACCGGGACGGGCCGCGGAGGGTTTGGCGATGCGGACCGCCTCGGAGCGCAGACCCACGATGACCTCGCGGCCCTGCTGGACGCGGAGCAACTGATGGTCCAGGGAGAGAGGTTCGGGCAGGCGCAGGTACTGCTTGCCGAGGCTGATGGTCATGGCGCCGTCGAGCGGGGCGCGTACGACGCCGCGCAGGAGGTTGATGCGCGGGGTGCCGATGAAGGCGGCGACGAAGACGTTGCGGGGCAGGGCGTACACCGAGCGCGGGGTGCCGACCTGCTGGAGGACGCCGCCGCGCAGGACGGCGACCCGGTCGCCGAGCGACATCGCCTCGGCCTGGTCGTGGGTGACGTACACCGTGGTGACGCCCAGCTTCCGGGTGAGGCCGGAGATCTCCGCGCGCAGGTAGTTGCGGAGCTTGGCGTCGAGGTTGGACAGCGGCTCGTCCATCAGGAACGCGGTGGGGTGGCGGGCGATGGCCCGGCCCATGGCCACGCGCTGGCGTTCGCCGCCGGAGAGCTGGGCGGGGAAGCGGTCGAGGAGGTCCTCGATGCCCAGCATGCGGGCGGTGGCGTCCACGCGCGGGCGCGGGTCCGCGCCGGGGGCCTCGATGCGCAGTGGGAAGCCGATGTTGTCGCGGCTGGTCATGCTCGGGTAGAGGGCGAAGTTCTGGAAGACCATCGCCATGTGCCGGGCGGCGGGCAGCAGGTCGTTGGCGTACTCGCCGTCCAGCAGCAACTCGCCCTCGTCGATCTCCTCCAGGCCGGCGATCATCCTGAGGACGGTGGACTTGCCGCAGCCGGAGGGGCCGAGGAGGACGAGGAACTCGCCGGGCTCGATGTCCAGTGAGAGCCGGTCCACGACGCGGACGCCTCGCGTGTACGTCTTGCTCACGTCGTGCAGAGAGATGGCGCGTGTCATGGCTGCTGCCCCCGAGGGCTGATTCAGGCGCTGGTGCTCCGCGGTCGGTACGCCTCGTGCGGGTCGTACGGGGCGTGTGGGTCACGGAAGCTAACGGAATGTATGCGGCCGGGGAAGAGACTGGACAGGACCGGACGCTTGGGTCCAGCAAGTGAGAAGGCGACGCCCGGATTCAGTGCGGGTCGAGCACCGGGAAGGGCCGGCCAGGCGCCTCGGGGAACGGGTCGAGCGTTTGGGCGGCCTGGGGCGCAGCCGGCCGCAGAGCTTCGGGGATCACCACCCGGGACGACTCGGGGGTCGCCGTCGCGGGCGGCTGGGAAATCCCCGTCCGAGAAGGCTCGGGAATCCCCGTCCTGGGCGGGTCCGGGGTCACCGTCCGGGGAGCGTCCGGGGTCACCGTCCGGGGAGCGTCCGGGGTCGCCGTCCGGGACCGCTCCGGGGTCGCCGTCCGGGGCGGCTCGCGGGTCGCGGTCAGATGGGCGAAGACCACCACGTTGCTGGTGTATCCCGTCCGCCGGCCGAACAGGCCACCACAGGTGATCACGCGGAGTTCCGGGCGCCGGGTGGGGCCGTAGACCTCCTTGTCGGGGAAGCCAGCCTTGTCGTAGACCTTCACCCGGTCCACGGTGTACACGGCGGTACGGCCGTCCGCGCGCCGCGCCTCGATCTTCTTGCCGCGCTTGACCGAGGCGAGCCCGGCGAACACGGCGGGACCGGTCCTGGTGTCACGGTGGCCGACGGCGATGGCGGTGCCGGGCTCGCCGGGAGTGGGGCCGCCCCGGTACCAGCCGACGATGTTCGGGTTGTCGACGGGCGGTGTCCCCAACTCCTGGTTCCCGTCGAGCCCGAGGCCCGTGATCGGGGCGTCGATGCCCAGGGCCTCGATACGCAGGGACGTCGGCCTGGAGCGCGGCAGGGGGCGGGGCGGCGGCGTCGGCTTGGCGGGGGCGGCAGCGTGGGCCTGGCCTGCGGTCGGCGTGCCATGTCCGTCGCACCGCACCACCACCATGACCAGGACGACGGTGAGCATGGCCGTCCTGGCCAGGCGGTAGGCGCGGGTCCGGTGCCAGGGCCTGCGTCTGCGCCTACGCGGCACCATCGGGCCGCCGGCGGGTCCTGCGGACGTACGCGGTGCCACCGACGGCGACCAGACCCACGGCCGCCGCGGCGGTCACCGGTGCGTACGCGGCCGCGGTGTCGATGAGGCCGCCGCCGCCCGCGTGCACCCCGCCCTTCGGGTCGTGGTCGCCACGCCCCCATCCTTCGTTGTCGCCGTGGTCCTCGATGCGCCCCTGCGGGCCGCCCCTTCCCTCCCGCCTGTCGCCGCACTTGACACGGAAGAGCTTCCGCTTGGTGTTGGTGACGTCCACGGTCCAGGTGATCATGTATTGGCCGTCCGCCAGCCCCAGCAAATCGGTGTGACCGGCGCCCCCTGCGAGCTGGACGGTGCCGGTGACGGTAGCGGCGCTGGGCAGCGGAGGCTGCGGCGTGATGGTGTACTCGATCGAGGGGAGAGTGTCGAAGTTGACGGCATCGAGGTAGAACCTGCAGACCACCGCCTCGTCATCCGGGGTGCCGTAGGGCATGCCCTCGCCGTGAATCCTGATGTCGCCGTTCGCCTGGGCCGTCGCCGTCGGCGCCGCCACCCACGACGCGCCCGCCGCGGCGAGGGCCGTGAGGACGACAGTGGCGCCCGCGCGGGCGCGGAACGTACGTGAGGGTGTCAGGGTCGGCATGCGCGCTCCTCTGATTCAGACGATTTTCATACAAATCGCTCCTTCGCCTGACTCTCCGCTACGCGTACAGCGACTCGCCGTACCGATGTCCGGCGCGTCGTCAAAGATCACTCGTCCGGCGGAACCGGGAGCGCTTCGGCCGCTCCCGCGCGGCCGCTCCGGGCCCTTCGGGCCGCTTCGGGGTCCGTACGGCGATGCCCGCCGACAGCAACAGCAGCGCCCCCAGCATCACGAACGGCGCCGCCACCCCCGCGATGCCGGCGACCAGGCCCGCGGAGGCCGGTGCGGCCACCTGGCCGAGGCGGTTGCCGGTCAGGCGCAGGGCGAGGGCGGTGGAGCGGGCGCCGTCGGGGGCCGCCTGGACGACCGTCGTCATGGACAGCGGCTGGCCCACGCCGAGGCAGAAGCCCAGCACCGCCAGCATCAGGGCCAGCGCCCACACCGGCACCGGCAGCGCGATCCCGGCGCACAGCAGGGCCGCCAGCAGACAGGTCACGGTCAGCAGCAGGGTACGGCCGAGCAGCCGGAGCAGAGGCGTCAGGACCAGGCGGCACGCGATGGAGGCCGCCGCGCGCAGGCTCAGCAGGAGGCCGATCACCGACGGCGCGATGCCCCGGTGCTCGCCGACCACCGGAAGGTAGGCGGTGAGGATGTCGGTCGCGGACAGCACGGCGAGGCTGATGAAGATGCCGGCGGGCACGCCCCGGGCGCGCAGGATGCGCTGCACAGGGGCCCGTTCGCCTTGTTCCTTACGGGACTTGGACGCCGTACGGCTCTCTATGCGCCACAGCGAGGTGAGCGCGACCGCGCCGCCCGCGCCCGCCACCAGCAGGGCGAACGCGCTGGTGCCCGCCATGTCCCGGGCGCCGATCAGCGCGCCCGCGGCGATCGGGCCGACCAGCTGGCCGAGGGAGGCGCCGATGGTGAAGTGGCCGAAGTTGCGGTCCTGTTCGTGCGGCGCGGACTGGCGGGCGACGAGCGACTGGGCACCGATGACGAAGCACAGGTGACCGAGGCCCATCACACCGCTCCAGACCGCCATCGCCCAGAGGGAGTCGGCGATGCCGCTCATCGCGCAGCCGCCCGATATCAGCACGACCCCGACGGGCAGCAGCGGCGCACAGCGGCCGTGGTCGGTGCGGCGCCCCAGGGGGACGGCGGCGAACAGCGGGAGCAGGGCGTACACCCCCGCGATCACACCGATCGCCCGCTCGTCCGCGCCCAACGCCAGCGCCCGGTAGGAGACGGCGGGCCGGGCCATCGACACCGCCCCCTGCGCGAAGCTGAAGGCGATGACGAGGCGGAGCAGCCAGCCGCGGTTCCCACCGGGCGCCATGAACGTGTCCTCCTGGAAAGGTACGTGCGGATCGGATGCTTCAGAGGGCTGGGGCGGTTCAGATGATGCCGAAGAGCATTCCCGCCGCGAGGATGATCAGGCAGGTGAGCGCCGCCCACTTCACCACGAACTTGGTGTGGTCGCCGAACTCCACCTTGGCCATGCCGACCAGGACGTACACGGCCGGGACGAGCGGGCTCGACATGTGCAGCGGCTGGCCGACCAGGGAGGCGCGGGCCATCTCCAGCGGGGTGACGCCGTGCGCCGCGCCGGCCTCGGCGAGGACCGGGAGGACACCGAAGTAGAAGCCGTCGTTCGACATGAAGTAGGTGAGCGGGAGGCTCAGCAGACCGGTGACCAGGGCCATGTGCGGGCCCATGCCCTCGGGGATGACGTCGACCATCGAGCGGGCCATGTGGTCGACCATGCCGGTGCCCTGCAGGACGCCCGTGAAGACGGCGGCGGCGAAGACCATGCCGGAGACGTTCAGGACGTTGTCGGCGTGGGCGGCGAGCCGGGCCTTCTGGTCGGGGATGTGCGGGAAGTTCACGGTGAGCACGAGGGCGGCACCGAGGATGAACAGCACCGGGATCGGCAGCCACTCCATGATCATGGCGGTGAGCAGGACGACCGTGACCAGCGCGTTGAACCAGTACAGCTTGGGGCGCAGGGTGGCGCGGTTCGGGTCGAGGACCGTGAAGCGCTCCTCCTCCTCGTCCTCTGCGTCGGTACCGGAACCGGCGCCGCCGGTGGCCACGGGGGTCTTCGCGTCGCCGGAGCCGCCGGCGCCCACGAGAACCGTCTCGGACTCCTTGTCCTCGGCCTTCTCCTCGACCAGGACCTCGTCCAGCGTCAGCACACCGAGCCGCTTGCGCTCGCGCAGGCCCAGGAAGTACGAGAGGACGAAGACGCCCAGCAGGCCGACCAGCAGGGCCGGGATCATCGGGACGAAGATGTCGCTGGCGTCGAGCTTGAGCGCGGTGGCGGCGCGGGCGGTCGGGCCGCCCCACGGCAGGGTGTTCATCACGCCGTTGGCCATGGCGGCCACACCGGTCATCACGACCAGGCTCATCTTCAGGCGCTTGTACAGCGGGTACATCGCCGAGACCGTGATCATGAAGGTGGTCGAGCCGTCGCCGTCGAGCGAGACGATCGCGGCGAGGATCGCCGTACCGACGACGATCCGCATCGGGTCAGCCTTGGCGAACTTCAGGATCCCCCGGACGATCGGGTCGAAGAGACCGACATCGATCATCACACCGAAGTAGACGATCGCGAACATGAGCATCGCCGCGGTGGGGGCGAGGCTCGTGACACCGTCGATGACGTAGTCACCGAGCTTGGCGCCCTTTCCGACGAAGACGCAGAACAGTGCCGGAATCAGCACGAGCGCCGCGATCGGCGACATCTTCTTCATCATGATCAGGACCAGGAAGGTCGCGATCATGGCGAAGCCAAGGATGGTCAGCATGAGTGGATACCTAACGTTCGCCCTTGAACGACCCACCAGGGCCGGCGGTGGGACGACGTTAGGTCCGTTCAAACAGCCTTAACAAGACGTTGACATGCGAGCAATAAGCGCAAAACTCCAGGTCAGAGCTTTGCTCAGGTCAGAGCCGTGATCTTTTCGGCCACCGGGACCACTTCGACCGGCACCCCGTTGAGCACCGCGTTGCCCGACAGCGGGTCGAGCAGGCTGCCGTCGAGGAGCTGGTTGACGTTGACGCCGGGGGCGGCGGCGGCGTGGCTGAGGCGGGTACCGGGACGGTCGTGGCCCCAGCCGTGCGGCAGGCTCACCACGCCGGGGCGCACGCCGTCGGTGACCTCGGCGGGGGCGGTCACCTCTCCCCCGGCACCCTTGAGGCGTACGGCCGCCCCGTCGCGTACGCCGAGCCGCTCGGCGTCCTCGGGGTGGATGTGCAGGGTGCAGCGGTTGGTGCCGCCGGTGAGGGCGGGCACGTTGTGCATCCAGCTGTTGTTGGAGCGCAGATGGCGGCGGCCCACGAGGACGAGCCCGTCGGGCCGGTCCCGCAGCGCCTCACGGAGGCGGGGCAGATCGTCGGCGATGGGCCCCGGCAGCAGCTCGACCTTGCCGCTGGCGGTCTTCAGCGGCTGCGGCAGCCGGGACCGGAGCGGCCCGAGGTCGATGCCGTGCGGGTGGTCCAGCAGCTTCTGCAGGGTCAGGCCGTCGGGGCGGGCGCCGAAGCCGTCGCCGTACGGGCCGAGGCGCAGCATCATGTCGAGGCGCCGCTCGGGGCCGTTGACGCCGTCGAGCAGGCCGGCGAGCTCGTGGGGGTCACGCCCGTGGACGGGCGAGTGGGCTTCCTTGACGGCCTTGCCGAGGGTCTGGCCGATGACCAGGTCGTCGACCGCGGACGGATCGGCGCCGTGCATGCCGGTGGCGGCGAGGATCAGCCGGGCCAGAATCTCGGTCTCGGCCATGCGGCCCGGCTCCAGCGGCACGGCGGGGCGGGTGTAGCGGACCTGGTTGCGGACAGCCAGGGTGTTGAAGGCGAAGTCGTGGTGCGGGCTCTGCGAGGGCGGGGGCGGTGGCAGCACGACGTGGGCGTGGCGCGAGGTCTCGTTCAGGTACGGGTCGACGCTGACCATGAAGTCGAGGGAGCCGAGGGCCTTGTCGAGGCGGTCGCCGTCGGGGGCCGACAGGACGGGGTTGGCGGCGACGGCGACGAGCGCCCGGATCGGCTCGCCCTCCTCGGTGGCGGTGTCGATCTCCTCGGCGAGCGCGGAGAGCGGCAGTTCCCCCTTCGCCTCGGGGTGCCGCCCGACCCGGGAGCGCCAGCGCCCGAGCGCGAAGCCGTGGCCGGGCCCCGCGGGGCGCGGCGTCCTGTCGGTGGCCGCCTGTGGGAAGAGGGCGCCGCCGGGGCTGTCGAGGTTGCCGGTGAGGATGTTCAGCACGTCGACCAGCCAGCTGGCCAGGGTGCCGTGCGGGACGGTGCAGCTGCCGATGCGGCCGTAGACGGCGGCGGTGGGGGCGGCGGCGAGTTCGCGGGCGAGGGTGCGGATCGTGCCGGCGTCCACGTCACAGGCGTCGGCGACGGCTTCGGGGGTGAAGTCCCGTACGGCGTCCCGGAGTTCGTCGATCCCCTGGAGGTGTGGGGTCAGCTCTCGCGGATCGGCGAGGCCTTCCTCGAAGAGCGCGTACGCCATCGCGGCGAGCAGCAGCGCGTCCGTGCCGGGCCGGATCGCGATGTGCCGGTCGGCGAGTTTCGCGGTGCGGGTGCGGCGCGGGTCGATGACGGTGAGGGTGCCGCCGCGGGCCTTGAGCGCCTTCAGCTTGCCGGGGAAGTCGGGGGCGGTGCACAGGCTGCCGTTGGACTCCAGGGGATTGGCGCCGATCAGGAGCAGATGGTCGGTGTGGTCCAGGTCCGGCACGGGGATCGCGTTGGCGTCGCCGTAGAGCAGGCCGCTGGAGACGTGTTTGGGCATCTGGTCGACCGTGGACGCGGTGAAGAGGCTGCGGGTGCGCAGGCCGGCGAGCAGCACCGTCGGGTAGAGGGCGCCGGCCATGGTGTGCACGTTGGGGTTGCCGAGCACGATGCCGACCGCGTTCGGGCCGTACCGCTCGACGACGGGGCGGATACCGGCGGCGACCGCGTCGAAGGCCTCCTCCCAGGTGGCCTCGCGCAGCTCGCCGTCCTTGCGCACGAGCGGGGTGCGCAGCCGGTCGGGGTCGCCGTCGACGGCCCCGAAGGAGGCGCCCTTGGGGCAGATGAACCCCTTGCTGAACACGTCGTCGCGGTCACCGCGGGCGCCGGTGACGTTCGTCCCCTCGATGGTGAGTGTGAGGCCGCAGGTGGCCTCACACAGGGGGCAGATGCGCAGTGCGGTGCGGGACACGGGTCCTCCCGGTGGGTGGCGTCGACGATGACGCACGGACGTGGGGTCGAGGATACCGACCGGTAGGCATGGAGGGGAGCCCCCTCAGGGGGTGAGGTCGCGAATTCGCCGGCCCGCCGGCCCCGGCGTCGGCTTCACCCGGGTTCCTCGCCGGAGGTGCGGAAGGCGGTGATCTGGTCGCGGGTGATGAGGAGGAAGGGGCGGTAGCGGTTGTCCTCGGGGAGGTCGGAGGGGCGACCGTCGAGGAGGATGAGCAGGGCGTCGAGGAAGGCGCGGGTCTCGGGGTCGTCGTCGCGGTGGGTGTCGCGCGCTTCACGGAGCCGGGTCTGCTCGTCGGCGAAGGTTTCCGGGGCGAGTGTGCAGGCGCTGAAGACGCCGAAGGCAAAGCCGAGGATCTCGGTGCCGGTGAGACTTCCCGGCCAGGTGAGATCGCCTCGTAAAAGCCCGACGCTCTACACCGTGCGGGCGAGGACGTGCCCGTAGGTGTGCCCTGGCGGCAGCTGGGGCGAGCCACCGCGGACCAGGGTGAGCAGGGCGTTCAGCAGATCGGCCTCGTCCTCGAGAGGGAGCTGGTCGCGGGCGCGCAGATCGGCCGCCGTGCGTTCCAGCACGCGTTCCATGCGAGGAGCATCCGTGCTCAGGAAAGTGGCGGCCGCCACGACAGAGCCAATGAGGGAGGGCAGTGCACTGACGAAGCGGCCGCGTCCGGAGAGCGTGTCCCGGAACGCCCGCGTATGGCTTTCCTCGTCGAGACTGAGGGCCGCCAGCTCAGTGTCGAGCGGCATCGAGAGCCGGAACCCGATCCGTTCGGTCATCTCCCGCACTGGACCGGCGTACGGGCCGGCGTCGTCGATCCGGAAGGGCTGCTGGTCGACGATGCTGATCAGCGCCGCGCAGAGTTCGACCTCCAGGTGGCGGGCCTCGCGGCGGTACTCCCGGCGGAGCCTGCGCAGGTGGTCCTGCCAGCGGGCCTGCTCCAGCACCCTCAGGTTCAGTGCGCTCATGCCGTCGGCCATGGCCTCCGGGCCGTTCTCCATCGCCGCGGACATGGTCTCGGCGGTGAAGTCGACGACCTCCTTGACCTGCCGCCCCGTCTCCTCGACCAGGTCCCGCAGCTCACCGGGGGTGAGAATGCCGCCGGCCGCCCGGATCCGCGCGTACGCGGCGCGATCGGAACGGACCCGCGCCACCGCCGCGGCGTAGGGATGGCCTTGTGGCAGTGCGGCCTGCGCGGTGGGTCCGGACGGAGTCAACTCGGCGATGAGCGCGTCCGCGAGAGCGGCCTCGGTCTCCCAGCCCGGTCCTCGCTCCCCGAGAGCGCGCCGGTAGGCGGACAGTTCCGCGCCGAGCGGGGCACGCGTCTCCGGGGCCGACGTCAGGGCCCCTACCGTCGCTTCCACCAGGCGCCGGACCTCCGCCTCGGGCAGGAGGTCGTCCGCGGGCGGGGTCGGCTCCTGCGTCCGGGCGAGATCCCTCGCCATCTCCACGACCCGGCCGTAGTAGATCTCGGTGTCGACGGGTCGGCCGTCGAGCAGGGCGGCCAGCGCGTGATGGAGGTCGGCCTCGTCGAATCGGCCACCGCGCCGCGCGTCGCGGGCCATGTCCGTCAGCCCTCGGATCGCTCTGTCCCGGGCCTTCGGGCTGCGCGTCATGGCGGTCACCGTCAGCACGACGAGCGCGTCGGCCATGGTGGCCGGCAGGGGGACCATGATCTGCCGTCCGTCGGCGACGGCCGCCGCCGCCGCGTCGAGCAGTTCGCGGTAGGGGCCGCTGTAGGGCGCCGCGGGCGGCTCTCCGCCGACCAGGGCGATCAGCTCGTCGGCGAACGCGGTTTCGTCGTCGGCTCCGTGCCGTACGGCCTCCAGCCGCACCTCGCCGAGTTCGTCCAGGAGCGGCGCACCGGCCTCCGGGACGGCGACGCGCGCGGCGACAGCCCGCTCCACCAGGTCCTCGGCGGGGAGCCGTATGTGGTCGCTGAGCTTGTTGAGGACGCCCACGAGGCAGGGTGCGTACGGGTTGCTCTCCGGGAGGGAGGCGCAGCGCCCCGCCAGGACTCCCAGGAGCGCGTCCAGGTACCGCTCCTCGGCCACGTCCCCCCACAGTCGGGCGTCGCGCCGGGCTTGACGCAGCGCGGTCGCCCACTCGTCGTGACGGTCCGGGGCGGACAGCACCACGGCGAGTGTGTTGGTCGCGAAGAGTGCGGCTTTTTCCGGCGGATAGAGCAGCTTGTCGAAGGAACGGCGATGGTCGATCACCGGCAGGAACTCCACGAACCGTCCGGTGCGGGGCCGCGGGCCGGTCCCCGCGAGTGCGCGGACGAACTCCACCGCCTCGGCGAAGCGCGCGCCGTGAGCGGCCAGCCGGTCGGCGAACGCGTCGAGTGCCTGGGACCAGCCGGCGGGTGGGGCCAGCGTGCCGGTGATGAGATGGTGCAGGACGTCGTCGGGCAGCTCCTGAAGAGGTCCCGACTCCTTCTGCAGGTCCGAGCGCTGACGGAACTGTTCGACGTGGGCGAGCTTGGCGACGTCCTCGACCTGCGCCCCGAACCGGGCGGGGGCGACGCCGTCGGCGGTGGCGTCCTCGTTGAGGAAGCGCATGGACACCCCCGGGACCAGCGGGAGAGCCTCGGCGAAGCAGTCCAGCGCGGCGCGGTGATCGCCCGCGTACAGGTGGGCCTCCCCCAGGTTGCGCCAGGCGGTGGCCACCGCGGCGGCCGGGCCGGTGGCGGTGAGCAGGGAGATCGCCTCCGGCAGCCGTTCGCGCGCCTCGGACATCCGGTCCGCGTTGGCGAGCGCGGACGCGAGCAACAGCAGCGCCATGCCCTCCCGGTCACGCCGGGCCTGATCGCGAAACTGAGTGACGGCCTCGCCGAGCAGGGCGATCGCCTTCTCGCGCTCGCCGAGCGTGTCGTGGAGGCGGCCCCTGCGCAGCACCACCTCGGTGGTCGGCCGGCCCGCCCGCTGCAACGCCTCCTCCGCCTGGTCCAGCAGGGCGGCGGCCCGCTCCCGCTCCGCGAACGGCCGGTGGCCGAAGGCCTGCCAGTCGGCCATCAGCAGCACGGCCCGAGCGAGTCCCGAGGGGTCGCCGAGGTCCTCGTACAGTTCGATGGCCAGGTCCGTGTACCGGCATGCGGAGTCGGGGTCGGAGTGCATGAGCAGCGCGCCCAGCTCCTCCTGGATACGCGCCATCCCCGAGGTGTCACCGGTCTGCTCGGCGATTTCGAGAGCCTCGCGCAAAAGGCGCGTGGCACTGATCGCGTCTGAGCGGAAGGCACGTTCCTGGCCCAGTTCGGCGAGGAGCAGCGCGGTGTGCCCGAGGTCGAGCCGGGAACGGCTCACCTCCAGCCCGCGCTCCAGCCATTCGGGGTGCGCCAGTTCCCGCCGGGTGCGCAGCAGCACGCGGGTGCGCAACGCGAGGTCGAGGGCGTCCTGGTCGGGGAGGTCGAAGCCGCCGACCTCCTCGACATGGGGGATGTACGGGTCGAGATCGCCCCAGCCGTGCGGCGGCAGAGCGGTGAATCCGTCGGCGACTCCCAGGACGAACCGCGTATAGCGCTCACGCACGCCTTCCGGTTCCGAGGAGGACACCAGCAGTGCCCGGGCGTACGCCCTGAGCAGCTGGTGCTGCTGGTACCACCCCTCCTGCGGGGCGACGGTCAGCAGGGCACGGTGTCTGAGCCGGTCCAGCCCCGGCCTCGGGTCGTCGTCGTCCCAGACGGCGCGGCACAGCGCACGGTCGAAATCAACGCCGTAGGCGAACACTCCAAGGGCCCGGAAGCGGGCCTGGTCCTCCGGACGCAGGCGGGCGTAGCTGAGGGACAGCACGGTTTCCAGGCTGTCCTCACGGCTCTCCCCCAGTTCCAGCCTGATCCGGCGAAAAGGGCTCCCCGCGGGGATACCTCCGCGCAGTTCGGCGATCAGGTCGACGATCTCCGTCGCGGGCCGCTCCTGCAACTGCACCTGTCCGGCGGCCAGTTCGAGGGCGAGGGGATGAAACCCGACGACTTCCGCCAAGTCCCTCAGATGGTGCTCCGCGAGATCCGGTTCGCCGGCCAGCAGGTTGCGCAGCATCCGCACCGCATCGGCCGGCTCCAGCGGCCGCACCTCCAGCCGGGTGCTGCGCAGTTGGGCGACGACCAACTGCGAGCGCGTGGTGATCAGGTGGGCGGCGCCCGCGGGGGCGGCGCGCTGCAGCAGGCGGGCGACCTGGGTCGACTCGCCTTCCCAGACGTCGTCGAGGACGACCAGGACCGGCCCCGGGCAGTGCTCGGCGACCAGTCGGGTCAGTGCGGAGCGGACCCGGTCGACGAGAACTTCCGGCGGTCCGTCGTCGGCGTCGAAGTCGGGATCGGCGTGCCGGGCCCAGGCCAACAGGTGGGTGACCGCCGAGGGGGCCGGGCCGAGCGAGGCCCACAGCACCGCGCCGAACTCGGGCTCCGTGGCGGCCTTCAACGCCAGCGCGGTCTTGCCGATCCCACCCATGCCCTGCAGGCCGGTGACCGCGACGCTGCCCCCTGCGCGCAGGACTTCCCGGATCCGGGCGAGTTCGCGTTCCCGGCCGACGAAGTGCGGCGGCGGGTTGGGCGCTGCCGGACGCGTCCAGGCCGGCGGCCGGTTCTGGGTGAGGATCAGATCACCGGCGACGTACTGGGCACCGCCGATGATGACGTTCACACCCTCGACATGCCCGCTGACGTCGATGCCGCCGAGCAGTCCGAGCCGCAGGCAGTCTTCCCGGAAGTGCTCCAGCAGCAGGTCGAGTTGGTGCCGGAGCGCCTCATCGGTCCGCGCGGACCGGCTCAGCGACGCCGCCAGAAGGAGTGGGGCGACGTCCCGCAGCGCGGCGGCCGCTGTGGTCAGCGGGCCCCGGCCGCAGACCTGTTCCAGCAGGTCCGGCCGCTCGCGTGCCCCCCAGAGCAGGGCCCCGGAGACGATTCCGTAGGGAACGCTCAGGGTGGGGTCCTCGCCGAGGAGGCGAGCGAAGAGCCGGAAGTCGCGGGAGAAACCGGTCCGCCACCCGGCGTAGGCGTCGCTCACCCGAATCTCGTGATCGCCTCGGCCACTTGAGTGGCGAGGGCGACGATGCCCGGGCCGATCTCGGCAAGCCGTGCGGCGGCGCGCGTGAGGGCCTCGCCGCGGAGCCGCAGGCGGCCCTGCTCCGGGCTGTCGCCCTCGGTCTCCCGGACGGCGTCCTCGGCGGCGAGGACCACCTCGTCGACCTCGGCCGCGTGCTCCGCCGGTACTCTGCTCAGCTCGGCCGTGAGCTGATCGATCAACTGCTGCAGCCGCTCCCGCTCGTCCGCGGGCCCGGGCCCTGCCCCCACCGTGATGGACAGGTTCCCATGGACCTCCTGGGTCCCCCCGATGACAACGTTCTGCCCCTGCACCGACCCGCCGATGGAGACGGGGTTGTCTGCACCCATGCCCCAGAGAGTCGCATAAGCAGACGGTTCATACCATCGGAAAACCGTAATCCGCGGCCGCCGACGGGTGAACCGTCAGGATGCGCAAATTGGACGCGTTGATCCGCCCGGACTGCAGGCTCGCCCCGGTGGACCCCGCGTCAGTCCAGCACCCGCGCCAGATACGCCCGCAGCAGCTCCCGCGCCTCGCCGATGATCCGCTCGTCGCCCTCGGGTGCCACCCGGAAGGCGAGGTGGACCAGGGTGTCGGCGGTCTCGACGGCGACGAGGAAGATGCGGCGCAGGTCTTCGTCCGGTTCGCGGTCGAGGTAGCCGGAGAGCAGGTCGGTGAGGCGGTCGGCGACGCGGTGGTTGGGTTCGTTGCGGGTGCCGACCGGGATCTGGTTGCCGAAGTCGACGAGGGAGAAACCGGGCGCGGTGCGCTTCATGGCGAGGTACTCGTCGAGCACGGCGTCCATGGCCGCCCGCCAGCCTCCGCCGCCGGTCTCCTTGAGGCGCTCGGTGACGCGGGCGGTGTAGCGCTCGAGGTTGCGCTGGGCGAGGGCGTCGGCCATCTGGCGTTTGTTGCCGAAGAACCGGTAGACCGAGCCGATGGGAACGCCCGCGCGCTGGGCGACGGCCCGCGTGCTCAGGTCGTCGTAGCCGACCTCGTCGAGGAGGTCGGCGCAGGCGTCGAGGATCCTGGTGAGCCGTTCGGCGCTGCGCCGCTGCACGGGCGCCCGGCGAAGCGTTTCTGGGTGGGGCACGGTCCTCATGATGCCTTTCCGCCTCGGTCCGGTGAACCTCGACCCCCTGTACGGAGGCGGGTGCCCGGCGCACTCAGTGCCGCGGTGGACGGGTCCGGCGTCGACGTCGGCGTCACGGTCGCCTCCGCCTCCGCCTCCGATGCCGTGATGTCGGCCGCACTCTCGACAGGGGCGCCGCTCACCGCCCACACCGTGCCGTCGTCGGCGTACAGGCGGACGGTGACCTTGTGCGTGCCGCGCGGGACAAGGCCGGCCGCGAGGCGGTACCCAGGAGTGCGGAGCCTGGTGACGAGGCGGCCGTCCACGAAGAGGTACGCGAGCCCGCGGCCGGCCACCGCCTGCGCCTTCGCACCGGGGGGCGAGAAGCGGAAGCCGCGGAGGGTCAGCCGTACGCCCCAGCCTCCCCCACTCCCGGTTTCGCTCGAGCGGGAGGTGCCCCCACCGCCGCTGTCCGGGTCCGGCTGCACCTCGATGTCGACCTCCGGCGCGCTGCCCTCGTCGACCTCGCGGTAGTGCCGCCCGTCGCCGTCGATGTCGTCGAGGACCTTGCCCACCGGGGAGGGCGACGCGCCGCTCTCCGTCCGCCCTCGGGCATCACTGGAGCCGCAGCCCGCGGATCCGGTCACCAGCAGGACACAGACCGCGAGCGCGGCGAGCAGCCTCCGCGTCCACGACATGCCGGGAGACTAGAACACCGGTCCGGCAGCCGGATCCCCCTGAAGTCTGGTCGGCGTCCGGTTCTCGTCGTACCTCCGAAGGAGGATCAGCGAATGTCTTGCGCTCACGAAACCGCAATCCTACGGTGAAGCATAGGAATCAGATCTCAAAGGAGCGATCATGGGCGGGGACGCGCGGAAGACCGCGGAAGGGCTGACCTACCTCTCCGGTTTCGGCAACGAGCACAGCTCGCAGGCAGTGCCCGGCGCCCTCCCGGAGGGCCGCAACTCACCCCAGCGCGCCCCGCTGGGCCTCTACGCCGAGCAGCTGAGCGGTTCGGCGTTCACCGAGCCGAGGGCCCACAACCGCCGCTCATGGCTGTACCGCATCCGCCCGTCGGCCGCCCACCCGGCGTTCACCCGCACCGACAACGGCGCGATCCGTACGGCCCCCTTCACGCAGTCCGTGCCGGACCCGAACCGTCTGCGCTGGAACCCCCTGCCCGAGCCCGCACCCGGGACCGACTTCCTGGCCGGCCTGTGGACCGTCGGCGGCAACGGCGACGCGACCCAGCGCACCGGGATGGCCGTGCACCTGTATCACGCCAACTCCTCGATGGACCGCGTCTTCAGCGACGCCGACGGCGAGTTGCTGATCGTGCCGGAGCGCGGCGGGCTGCTGCTGCACACGGAGTTCGGGCTGCTGCATGTGGAGCCGGGACATGTGGCGCTGGTTCCCCGTGGGGTGCGCTTCCGTGTGGAGCTGCTGGATGCCTCTGCGCGCGGTTATGTGTGCGAGAACTATGGCGCCCCCTTCCACCTCCCCGACCTCGGCCCGATCGGCGCCAACGGCCTCGCGAACGCCCGGGACTTCATGGCGCCGGTCGCCGCGTACGAGGACGTCGAGGGGCCGGTGGAGGTGGTGAACAAGTTCTGCGGCAACCTCTGGACGGCCACCTACGACCACTCACCGCTCGACGTGGTCGCCTGGCACGGCAACCATGTGCCGTACATCTATGACCTGCGCCGTTTCAATGTGATCGGCACCATCTCCTACGACCACCCCGACCCTTCGATCTTCACGGTGCTGACGTCCCCGTCCGACACCCCCGGCCTGGCCGGCGTCGACTTCGTGGTCTTCGCGCCGCGCTGGCTGGTGGGCGAGGACACCTTCCGCCCGCCGTACTTCCACCGGAACGTGATGAGCGAGTACATGGGCCTCATCGAGGGCGCCTACGACGCGAAGGCAGAAGGCTTCGTGCCCGGCGGCGGCTCGCTGCACAACATGATGTCGGCGCACGGCCCGGACCGGGAGACGTTCGACAAGGCGAGCGCCGCCGAGCTGAAGCCGCACAAGGTCGACGACGGCCTCGCGTTCATGTTCGAGACCCGGTGGCCGGTGACGCTCACCCCGCACGCGGCCCGCGCCGAGCACCTGCAACAGCGCTACGACGACGTCTGGCAGGGCCTGGAGCGGCACTTCCGCTCGATTTGACGGCCGTTCGCCTCCAGGGCGCTCTCAGCCCACGGCTCACTCGGTTGCAGTAAGGATCCCCGACCGGTACGGATGGCCCCGTGACCTCCTTCGCCCCGGACTCGATCGTCCTGAACCGCAAGCTGCCGCTCTGGTACCAGGTGTCGCAGTCGCTGCGCGCCTCGATACTGGGCCGCCGGCCGCAGGACCCGCTGCGGCTGCCCACCGAGGAGCAGTTGGCGGAGCACTACGGCGTGAGCGTGCTGACCATGCGGCAGGCACTGAAGGAGCTGGAGGACGAGGGCCTGATCACCCGCCACCGCAGACGCGGCACCTTCATCGAGCCGGACGTCCGCCGGGGCACCCCCGTGCGGCTGCTCGGCTCGGTGGACGCGATCGTGGCCCAGCAGTCCGGCATGGCGACCGAGCTGCTGGACCACGGCACCGCGCCGGTGCCGGCCGAAGTCGCCGAGTACTTCCCCGACGTCGACGAGGTGGCGACGTACCACCGCCTGCGCAGCGACGAGAAGACCGGCGAGCCGACCAACCACGCCCGCAACTACGTCCGCCCCGAACTGGCCGCGCGCATCGACCTGGAGGACCTCGCCCGCTGGCCGATGACCAAGGTGTTGCGGGACGTCGTCGGGGCGGACATCAGCCGCATCACGGACACGGTCGAGGCCCGCCTGGCGGACCCGGAGACGGCCCGGCTGCTCCAAGTCCCGCTGCTGAGCCCGATCCTGCACTACACGGGCGTGACGTACGACACGGACGGCCGGGTGCTGGACGCGGCGGTCATCCACTATCGAGGGGACCGCTTCTCCTTCTCGGTGACCCTCGACGCCACCTGACCCGCGTGTCGTCGACAGGTCGTACGATGCCCAGCGTGACGCACGACGACGCTCCGCTGCTGGCGGACCTCATGCCGTGGTCCGTCGCACCGCCGCGGCTCGGCCGGGGGTGGCCGGCGGGCCCCGACGCGGCGTCCCTGAAGGCCCGCTGGGACGCCTTCGTGAAGGCCGAGGGCCCGGACCGGGAAGCCCTGCTCCAACCGACGCGTTCGCGCACCCTGCACTCGGCGGTCGGCCGGCTGCCGGGCCAGTCCGCCGGCACGGAGAAGCTGATCCGCGCGACGGGCCCGTGCGCCGAGCCGGTGCGCGTGCTGTACGCCCCGTTCGACGAGCAGTGGCTGATCCCCGACCACCGCCTGATCGACGCGGCCCGCCCCGAGCTGTGGCGGGTGGCGGACGAGCAGCAGGTCTTCGTCCTGGAGACGCCCGGCTCCCCCTTGCTGGCGACCTCGCTGCTCCCGCTGCTCCGCCCGGGCCGCGTCCACCCCCTGTACCGCCGCCCAGGCGGCGAGGAACCCAATCTGGCCCCGGGCCTGCTGCACCACCTGACGTCCCGGCTCGGCCACTCCCCCACCGCGGCGGACGTCCTGGCCTGGATCCTGGCCGCCGCCCGCCCCGACCTCACCGTCCCTCTCACGCAGGACCCCGAACTCTGGTCGCGCGGCGTCGAGTTGGGCCACCGCCTGCTGTGGCTGATGCGCCGCGACGGCGACCGCCCCAAGCTGCCGGGAGGCCGCCGCCCGTACGTCCGAGCTCCCCTTCCCGCCCGCCCGCTCACCCTGCACTACGACCGCGACGAGGAGACCCTCCACCTCGACGAGGGCCGCATCTCCCCCGTGCCACCGGAAGCCTGGGACTTCGAGGTGAGTGGCGTGCGGATCCTGGAACAGTGGTTCACGGCCCGCACCGGCGAACCGGAACCGGGCACGTTGGCGGCGATCCGGCCGACGACCTGGCCACAGGCCTGGACGTCGGAGCTGCTGGAGCTGATCACGGTGCTGGCGCTGCTGGCGGAACTCCAGCCACTCGGCCCCGAGTTGACGTCCCCCATCACGGCAACCGACCTTCACAGGGCCGATGTCCTGCCGGTCCCGGAGTCGGCCCGCAGGCCGGCGTCGGTGCTGGACGGGCACGAAGAGGGACCCGAGGGTCAACTCACGCTGATCTAACGCAGGTCGGGGTCGAAGGCGTCCAGCACCCGTTCGAGCGCCCGTCTGAACACCGCCTCCAGATCGATCGGCCCGCTGTCCGCCATGAAGGCCGCGGCCAGCCGCGGATACTTGCCGGTGGCGACCTGGCTGCCGAGGTAGGCGATGCGGACCGCGTTCTCATCCTCCTCGGACCAGGGCATGGCACGGGTGCGCTCGGCGGTGGCGATCTCGTTCGCGGTGTACGTCGTCACGACACCGTTGAGCAGTGCGACCAGCTCCATCTTCACGCTGTACGGCACGTCGAGCGGTTCGAGACAGGCCAGGCAGTGCTCCAGGTAGCGCAGGGTGTTGGGGCTGAAGCCGTACACCCCTGACATCAGCCGCGGCACCCAGGTGTGCCGGTGCATGAGCCCGCGGGTCTCCTGCGCGTTGCGGATCATGTCGGCACGCCAGTCGCCCGAGGGCTCCCGGATGTCGTGCTCGGCACCCACCGCGTCGATCATCAGCTCGTACAGGTCCTCCTTACGGGGGACGTAGTTGTACAGCGACATCGTGCCGCAGCCCAGCTCGGCCGCGACATGCCGCATCGACACGGCATCCAGCCCGCCGGTGTCGGCGATCCGCACCGCCGCGGCCGCGATGTCCGCACGCGTGAACGCGGGCCTGGGACCACGCCCGGTCCGCTCGGGGCGCGCCCAGATCACTTGCGGCTCGGCCGCCTTGCCCGCCATCGATCATCACCTCGCACACCATCCTAGTTACGTACACCGTACGTAGTGCGCTATGGTCGAGCCATGACTTCTACGTACGCTGTACTTAGTGAAGGTCTGGAGAGGCGATTCGGTGAGGTACACGCCCTGCGCGGACTGGACCTCGCGGTCGCGCAGGGGACGATCTGCGGGGTCCTCGGACCGAACGGCGCGGGCAAGACCACGGCCGTACGCCTGCTGACGACGCTGCTCCGTCCGGACGCGGGCTCGGCGCGCATCGCCGGTCACGACCTGGTGCGGGAGGCGGCAGCCGTGCGGCACCGGATCGGCGTCACCGGGCAGTACGCGTCGGTCGACGGGGACCTCACCGGCCGCCAGAACCTCCAGCTGTTCGCCCGGCTGCACCGGGTGCGCGGGCCGGCCGGGCGGGCCGGCGAGCTCCTGGACCGCTTCGGGCTGACCGAGGCCGCCGACCGGCAGGTGTCCACCTACTCGGGCGGGATGCGGCGCCGCCTGGACCTGGCGGCGAGTCTCGTCCGGCGCCCGGACGTCCTCTTCCTCGACGAACCGACGACCGGCCTCGACCCCGCCAGCCGCAACCAGATCTGGGACGCGGTGCGCGCACTGACGGCCGACGGCACGACCGTGCTGCTCACCACGCAGTACCTGGAGGAGGCCGACCGGCTCGCCGACGACATCGCCCTCGTGGACCACGGCCGGGTCGCACACACGGGCTCACCGGCCCAGTTCAAGGCGCTGATCGGCGCGCATGTCGAGGTCGTCGTCACCGACCCCGAGGTCATGGCGAAGGCGGCGGCCGTACTGGATCAACTCACCGGCGCCGAGCCGTCGTTCGACCACGAGCGGCGTGCCGTCGCCGCGGTCACCCGGGACAGCACGCTCACGCTCCCCCGCCTGGTGCGCGAACTCGACACGGCGGGCGTGCCGTTGCTCGACGCGAGCCTCAAACCACCGACCCTCGACGACGTGTTCCTGCGCCTCACCCAGGAAGTCCGAGAAGAGGAGCGTGCGGCATGAGCACCCTGGCGTACGACGGCGGCGCGATGCTGGGCCGGCAGCTGCGGCGAATCCGGAACAACCCGGGGCTGCTGATCCTGACCCAGACCATGCCGATCACCATGCTGCTGTTCTTCGGCTATGTCTTCGGCAGCGCGCTGGCGATGCCCGGCGCGCAGTACCGGTCCTTCCTGGTGCCCGGCCTGCTGGTGGCGACCGCGGCCAACGGGCTCATGACCGGCATGTTCCAGGCCGCCCAGGACACGCACCGCGGCGTGATGGACCGCTTCCGGACGCTGCCGATGAGCCGGGCCGCCGTGCCGCTGGGGCAGGCGGCCGCGGATCTCCTCGTGACGGCCGCCGGGACCGTGCCGTTCCTGCTGGTCGGGCTCGCGGTGGGCTGGCGGATCGAGGGGTCGGCACTCGAAGCCACGGGCGCGGTGGCGCTGTTGCTGCTGTTCCGGTTCGCGATGTCGTGGGTCGGGATATTCCTCGGGCTGCTCACCCGGAACGAGGAGGCCGCCGGCCAGCTGGGTGGGGCGACCTTCGTGCTGCCGCTGCTGTCCAACGCCTACATTCCGACCGAGGGTCTGCCGGGCTGGCTGCGCACGGTCGCCGAGTGGAACCCGATCAGCGCGGTCACAACGGCCCTGCGGGACCTCTTCGGGAACGCACCCGTGCCGGAGGGTGCCGCCTGGCCGGTCGCTCATCCCGTCGCCGGGTCGCTCGCCTGGTGCGCTGTACTGATCGCGGTGTTCGCGCCGCTCGCCGTGCGCAGGTACGCACACGGCGAGCGGTGACGATGAAGCCGGAAGACTGACTGGGGGTTGGGGGGTTATGCCCGCGCTCGGCCCGCACGTCGGGCCCCGCCACGCGCCGTGGGGATGACGGACGGCGGCAACGCAGTACGGCGGCGGGGCGGCGGGGCATGTCGAGCGCGGGCCCTCGAAGACTCTCTCCGGGAACGCCGGTGCGACTCAGCGGCGCCCGCCGAACAGCGAACGACGCAGCCGACGCAGCGGGGCGAAGAGCGAGACACGGCCAACCCGCGCACCGCGGTCGCTGCGCTCGCGCGTGTTGTCACGAGTGGTCAGTTCACGCATCAGCGAGGTCGCTTCGGCCGCCTCTGTCTGGGGCACGGCGGGACCCGCCAGCACCGAGAGATGGCGGTCGAGGCGCGAACTGGTCGCGCTGCTCCCGCAGGTGATCGCAGGGACCCTGGCCCTGCTGCGCACTGTTATCTGATCCATGTCACTCCCCACCCGTACGAGTCCACCCGGCCCGGGCAGGTTAACCCTATCGCCCCGGTGGGGCACGCGTGTATCGCGGTCACAGGATTCACCTTCCCCGTAAGGGTGTTGACAACCCATCCGCGATTACTCTCCGAATCCAACCGATTTCAGGGCGAGTTGGACAACCGGCTGGCTGGTGGGTTGCGGTGAGCCTCCGTCAGGCTCGACGGTCACAGCCAGTGACGTCGCGGACTTGCCGAGACCGGACGCGACCAAGGGCGTGTCGCCGTCGAAGAGCCCCAAGGAGCGCGGTTGCGCGCCGGGGCGCATCAGCCAGAGCTGGTGCACTCGGCCGCTCGGCAGCTCGCCGTATCCGCTCAGAGTGACGACGGCACGCCCCTTGGATGCGGAGGCGATCACTCCGATTGCCCGCCCCTGTGCGTCCTCGCCGGCGGCCGCCCGGGCGTCGGGTGCCGCCAGAACGTTAGCGATCTCACTTGCCCGGGCTCGCTGGGCGTCCAGCTGATCCTGCGTCTTGTCGGCCTGGACGGCGAAGAGGGAGGCGACGACGAGCGCCGCGGCGGCCGTGGCGGTGGCGAACGGCACCAGCAAGGGGCGCGACCTGCGCGCCCGGCTGTGCGACGGCGGCTGGGTGCCCCACACATGCGGCGGCAGCTGGGGCGCACGCGCGCGTGCCGACTCCCACCCGGCGGACTCCTGCGGAGTGGTACGTACGGCGGCCAGGACCCGGTCGCGCATCGCGGCCGGCGCCGGGGCGGCCGTCGACCAGGCGAGGCGGACGGCGTCCTCGGACAGGGCCCGCACCTCGGCGGCGCAGCTGTCGCAGGTCTTGAGGTGCTTCTCGAAGCGGAGCCGCTCGGCGGGTTCCAGGGCGTCGAGGGCGTAAGGGGCGGCGAGGGAGTGCAGGTCCGCGCGCCGGAGCAGTCGGTCGGTGAAACTCACGCGGCGCCTCCCAGGCACTTGCGCAGCTGGGTGAGTCCGTCGCGCATCCGGGTCTTGACCGTGCCCAGCGGCAGGGAGAGCCGCTCGGCCACTTCACGGTAGGTGTAGCCGTCGTAGTAGGCGAGGGTGACGGACTGGCGCTGCAGGGCGGTGAGGCGCTCCAGGCAGCGGCGCACCCACTCGCGTTCGAGGCCGGCCTCGACCTCCTCGGCGACGTGGTCGAAGGCCGGGTGGTTCGCGCGCAGTGCCTCGCGCTGGTCACGCTCGCCGGCCGCGCGGGCGCTGCGCACCCGGTCGACGGCGCGGCGGTGGGCGAGGGTGAGGATCCAGGACAGGGCGCTGCCCCGGCCGGGGTCGAACTTCGCGGCGGACCGCCACAGTTCGAGCAGCACTTCCTGGGCCACCTCCTCGGACTGGGCGGGGTCGCGCACCACACGCCGCACGAGCCCGTACACCGGCCCGGAGACCAGCCCGTACAGCTCCTCGAACGCCCTCTGGTCACCGCCCGCCACGAGCACCAGCAGCTCGTCCGCCTCCAACTCGTCTCCCCCTCCAGCCAGACCGCAGCGCGGCCGTCTCGTCCCACGAGGCATTCGCAACGAACCCACCTCCGGATGGGGTTACGTATCGGCGCGCCGAAAACGCGGGTCGCCCTCCGATGAAACAACTCTCCGGTTCCGCCGTAAGAACGCTTGGGATTCGACCAATCCACCGTGGCGACGGCTCCGAATCGGATTCGTCAGGCAAGTTGGCACTGAGGACGGACGGCATGACACCTAATTCCAGGAGCGGCGCGGGACGCAAGGGCTTCGTGACCCTCGTATGCGGTGCGCTGGCCGCCGGGGGGCTCACAGCCGCCGGCGTCGCCGCGCTGGCACCGGGGGCGGCCTACGCCTCCAGCCACCGGGAGGCCCCACTGATCTCGGGGACGCCGCAGTACGACAACACGGACGTGTACGCGTTCGTCAGCCCGGACAAACCGGACACGACGACGATCATCGCGAACTGGATCCCGTTCGAGGAGCCGGCCGGCGGCCCGAACTTCTTCACGTTCGCCGAGGACGCCCAGTACGACATCCACATCGACAACAACGGTGACGCGCAGGGCGATTTGCTCTACCGCTTCACCTTCGACACGCACGTCAAGAACAAGAAGACGTTCCTGTACAACACCGGTCCGGTCGAGAGCCTGGACGACCCCGACCTCAACATCACGCAGACGTACGACGTCGAGCTGCTGAAGCTCAAGGACCAGCACCTGGTGTCGAAGACGAAGGTCGCCAACGACGTCCCGGTGGCGCCGTCGAACGTCGGCAAGGCGTCCATGCCGGACTACGCCAAGCTGCGCGAACAGGCCGTCCACAAGCTCGCGGGCGACGCGACGTCGTTCGCCGGGCAGGCCGACGACCCGTTCTTCCTGGACCTGCGCGTCTTCGACCTGCTGTACGGCGGGAACCTCTCCGAGGTCGGCAACGACACGCTCAAGGGCTACAACGTCAACTCCATCGCCCTGCAGGTCCCGACCCACATGATCGCCGAGTCGGCGCACCAGCCGGTCGTCGGCATCTGGTCGACGACGCAGCGCCAGAACGCGAAGGGCTACTACGAGCAGGTCTCGCGTCTCGGCAGCCCGCTGGTGAACGAGGTGGTGAACCCCCTCAAGGACAAGGACAAGTTCAACGCGTCCTCGCCCTGGGACGACGGCCAGTTCCTGAAGAACGTCACCAACCCCGAGCTGCCGAAGCTCATCGAGGCGATCTACAAGATCCCGGCGCCCGACGAGCCGCGCAACGACCTGGTCGACGTCTTCCTCAAGGGCGTGAAGGGCCTCAACCAGCCGCCGCACGTGACGCCGTCGGAGATGCTGCGCCTGAACACCTCGATCGAGCCCGCGGCCGAGCCCAAGCGGCTCGGAGTCCTCGACGGCGACAACGCCGGCTTCCCGAACGGCCGTCGCCTCACCGACGACGTGATCGACGCCTCGCTCCAGGTCGTCGAGGGTGAACTACTCGGCGCCAAGAACGACTTGGGCGACGCGGTCGACAAGAACGACAAGGACTTCGAGAAGGCCTTCCCGTACGTCGCCCTGCCGACCGAGGGCTCTCGCGGCCCGCTCGCCAAGGGCACGAACGGCGAGACCGACGTCCGCAGCCAGCTCGGCGACGCCCTCCAGCCGGCCGGTGCCTCCGGCGCCGCCGACGACCGGACGCTGATCGCCGCGTCCGCGGGCGCCGGCGCCATCGGAGTCCTGCTGATCGGCGGGGCCCTGATGTGGTGGCGCCGGATGCGGGACCGGGCGTACTAAGCCCTTCCCCCACGGGCGGGGGTCCCCCCGCTCCCTCAGCTGGCGCGGCCCGCGCAGTACTCATCCCCCACGGCGCGGGCCGCGCCGCCGCACGCGCCAACGACCGCTGCCGAACACCGAGAAGCCGACCGAGGAGAGGGCATGGCCCCGCGCACGAACGACACCGCACCGGAAAACGAGGAGAACAGGGCCACCACCGGTGCGGATGCCGCTGCCGCGGGGGGCGAGGGGGACGAGGGGAAGGCCGGGACCGATGCCGGCGAAGTCGGGAAGGGCATTGGCGCGGAACTCGGCACCGCGGGCGCCGATGAGCGGGTTGCCGCCGTACGGCGGGTGAGGGCCGCGAGGCGGCGGGAGCGGCAGGAACCGCTTCAGCCCGTCCGGCGTTTGAGGACGAGGCCCGTTCAGGGCCGAAGCGGGGGTCTGGGGGCCGCAGGCCCCCAGGGGCCCGGGGTCGAAGGGGCGGAGCCCCTGGAGGACGGGACGGGTAGGAGCGGCGGGGGCGAGGAAACCCCTGATCAGCGCATCGCCACCGTACGCCGCACCGCCGCAGCCGGCCGACGCCGCCGCGCCCTCCACCTAGCCGGCTGCACCGCCCTCCTGGCCATCGCCCTCACCGCCGGCTCCATCGCCCTCGGCACCGCACACGACACCACCGACCGGAGCGTCAAAGCCGCCTCCGCCGCCGTGTCCCCAGGCCTCCTCGCCGACGGAGACCTCGACGCCGGCATCTCCTCCCTCCAGGCCCACCTCCGCGCCCAGCCAAGGGACTTCAGCAGCTGGTCGACCCTCGGCCTCGCCTACGTCGAGCAGGCCCGCACCAAGGGCGACCCCTCCCGCTACCCCCAGGCCGACCAGGCCTTCAAGCGCTCCCTCTCGCTCGAACCCGACAACGACCAGGCCCTCGCCGGCCGCGCCGCCCTCGCCGCTGCCCGGCACGACTTCGAGGACGCCCTGAAATACGCCGACCAGGCCCTGAAGGTGAACCCCTACAGCGAACGCGCCCTGTGCACCCGCGTCGACGCCCTCGTCGAACTCGGCCGCTACGCCGACGCCACCAAGGCCGCCGACACCGCCGACGACCGCCGCCCGGGCATCCCGGTCTTCACGCGGTACGCCTACGTGAGGGAGCTGCGCGGCGACGTACGGACCGCCGAGCGCGTGCTGGAACAGGCGCTCTCCTCCGCCGTCACGCCCGGCGACATCGCGTACGTCGCCACCCAGCTCGGCCAACTCGCCTGGAACCAGGGCGACTACGACACCGCCCTCACCCACTACGCCCGCGCCCTGGCCGCCGACGAGAACTACGTCCCCGCCCTGGAAGGCCGCGCCCGCGCCCAGGCAGCGAGCGGCGACAGGACCGGCGCCCTCAAGAACCTGAAGGACGTCGTCTCCCGATACCCCCTCCCCGGCCCGCTCGTCGAACTCGGCGAGCTGTACGAAGCGGCCGGCGACAAGGTCAAGGCCGACGACCAGTACGCCCTGGTCGACGCCTGGACGGCCCTCGCCCGCGCCAACGGCGTCAACGCCGACCTCGACACCGCCCTCGCCGCCGCCGACCACGGCGACAAGGCCTCCGCCCTGCGCGCCGCCCGCGCCGAGTGGGACCGCCGCCGGACCGTGCACACGGCGGACGCCCTCGCCTGGGCGCTGCACGTCAACGGCAAGGACGAGGAAGCCCTTCCCTACACCCGCCGGGCCACGGCCACCGGCTACCGCAACGCCGCGTTCCGCTACCACCGCGGGATCATCGAGCGCGCCACCGGCCACACCGAGGACGCCCGCGCACACCTGCAGGCCGCGCTGAAGCTGAACCCCGGCTTCTCACCGCTGGGTGCCCGCGAAGCCCGTACGGCACTCAAGGATCTGGAGTCGGCCAAGTGACCCCTCGTCGTCTGTTCGCCTCCTCCGCCGCCGTCCTCACGGCAGCGTGCGCGCTCGCGCTGTTCTCCTCCCCTCCCGCGAGCGCGCACCCCCTCGGCAACTTCACCGTCAACCGCTACGACGGCCTCGTCGCCGCCCCCGGCGAACTACGGGTGCACCATGTCGAGGACCTCGCCGAGATCCCGGCGACGCAAGCCGAGCCGGACATCGAGAAGGCAGGCATGGCGGGGTGGGCCCGGCAGCGCTGCGAGAGCGCCGCGCAGGGCAGCGAGGTCACGGTGGACGGGCGGACGGTCGCGCTGAAGCTGAACAGCAGCCACGCGCGCGTGCGGCCCGGTCAGGCGGGGCTCGACACCCTCCGCGTGGAGTGCCGGCTGACGGCACCGCTCCCCGAGGACGCCTCCGTCGCCCTCGGCTTCCGCAGCGCGGGCCTTGAATCCGGCCCGGGCTGGCGGGAGATCACGGCACGCGGCGACCGTACGACACTCACCGCCTCGGACGTACCGAAGGAGTCCGTCTCCCGCGAACTGACCGAGTACCCCGCGGAGTTGCTCTCCTCCCCGGCCGACACCAAGACCGCGTCCGTGCGCGTGCGCCCCGGCGGACCGGCCCTCGCCGAGGCGGAGCAGGGCACCGCCACCTCCTCCGTCCTGCCGCGTGGCGCCGACCGGTGGACGCGTGCCCTGGACGGCCTGGTCTCCCGCCAGGACCTCACCGTCGGCTTCGCCGCCCTCGCCCTGGTCATCGCGGTCTTCCTCGGCGCGATGCACGCGCTCGCCCCGGGCCACGGCAAGACCCTGATGGCCGCGGTGGCGGCGGCCCGTGGCGGCCGGGCCCGCATGAAGGACGTCCTGCCCCTGGCCGCCTCGGTGACGATCACGCACACCCTGGGCGTGGTCACCCTGGGCCTCCTGGTCACGGCCGGCTCGGCGGCGGCGCCCTCGGTGATCACCTGGCTGGGCATAGCGAGCGGCGCCCTGGTGATCGCGGCGGGCGCGACCCTCGTACGCCGGGCCTGGCACCTCCGCAGGCAGGGACACCCGCACATGGCCGGGCCCGCACACGCGCACCCATCCGGACATGACCACTCCCACGATCACGACGGCCACCCTCACACCCACGACCACACGCACGGGCACGAGCACACGCACGAGACCGACCCCGCCCACAAGCGCCAACCGGTCCTGGTCGCCGCGCACACCCACGCCGCGACGGAGGCTCCCGCACCCACGCCGGGCCACGTCCGAGCGCATGCGCACACGCACACAGACCACGATCACGACCACGACCACGACCACCAGCACGACCACACTCACACCCACGGCCCGCTCACCCACACCCACAACGGCTTCACCCACACCCACTCCACCGCCCCCACCCTCCGCGGCACGATCCTCCTCGGCTTCGCCGGTGGGCTCGTGCCCAGTCCCTCCGCGGTCGTCGTGCTCGTCGGCGCGGCGGCGCTCGGGAAGGCGTGGTTCGGGCTGCTGCTCGTCATCGCGTACGGCGTCGGACTCGCGCTCACCCTCACGGCGGCCGGGTTCGCCGTCGTGAGGCTGGGTACGGCAGTGACACGGGTGCTGGACAAGCAGCCCCGCTGGACGGCCCACCCCCTGACGGCCTTCGTCCGCAGGACCGCGCCACTGGGATCCGCGGTGCTCGTCGTGCTGATCGGGGCCGGACTGGTTCTCCAGGGGGCGGCATCCGCACTCGGCTGAGCTACTTTTATGGAGAATGCGCACGGATGCGAATGGGGGACGCCCGTGTCCGAAGAACCGGGCAGTGAACGTCTGATCGCGGGCCGCTACCGCCTCCTGTCCCCGCTCGGCGAGGGCGGCATGGGCACCGTGTGGCGGGCCCGCGACGAGCTGCTGCACCGCGAGGTCGCCGTCAAGGAGGTGCGCGCGCCGCACGGGCTGCCGGGCCCGGAGATCGAGCGGATGTACGCCCGGCTGGAGCGCGAGGCGTGGGCGGCGGCGCGGGTCGCCAACCGCAATGTCGTCACGGTGTACGACGTGGCCACGCAGGACGGCAGACCCTGGATCGTGATGGAGCTGGTCCGCGGGATCTCGCTGGCCGAGCTGCTGGACGCCGAGGGCCCGCTGAGCCCGCAGCGCGTCGCGCACATCGGCGCCGAGGTGCTGTCCGCGCTGCGGTCCGCGCACGAGGCCGGGGTACTGCACCGGGACGTGAAGCCGGCCAACGTACTGATGTCGAACGACGGCCGGGTCGTCCTCACCGACTTCGGTATCGCCATGGTCGAGGGCAGCTCCGCGCTGACGATGACCGGCGAGGTCATCGGCTCCCCCGAGTTCCTCGCCCCGGAGCGGGCGCTGGGCCGCACGCCGGGCCCGGAGTCCGACCTGTGGTCGCTCGGCGTGCTCCTCTACGCGGCAGTGGAGGGCAACTCCCCGTTCCGCCAGAACACCCCGCTCAGCACCCTGCGCGCGATCGTCGACGAGGAACTGCCGCCACCCCGCCGGGCCGGTCCGCTCGTCACCGTCATCGAGGGGCTGCTCCGCAAGGACCCGGCCGAACGGCTGCCGGCCGACCTGGCCGAGCAGGACCTGCGGATCATCGGTGCCGGGGGTACCCCCTCCGGAGGAGGGCACCCTCGCGCGGACATCCCCACCGTCGCGGCCTTCCCCGCGCCGGCACAGACCGCCCCGACGGCCCCGGTCCCCCCGCCCACGCCGACCCGGCCCTTCACCGGCACTCCGGCCTCCGCCACCAGGTCCGACCGCACCGACCACACCGACCGTCCCGACCGCAACCGCCGCGCCGTCGTCGCCCTGATCGCGGGCCTCGCCGCCCTCGCACTGGCCCTGGCAGGACTGACGTACGCCCTCCTCAACCGCGGGGGCAACGGTGACGAAGCGGGCGGCGGCACCACCAGCGAGGTGAGCGGCGGGAGCGCACCGACCGAGGACGAGAACACCGGCGGCGGGGACCGGACCCCGACGCCGAGCGCAAGCCCGAGCAGCAGCCCTACGACCGCTCCGGCGCCGCAGTCCGTGAAGGTGACGCTGGCGGGGGCCGGTACCGAGTACTCCGGGTCCTGTCCGCCACCGAGCGGCCAAGCGCCGTCCTTCACGGCCACGTTCACGGTGGGGCGGCTGCCGGCGCAGGTCAGCTACCGCTGGGTGTCCGAGGACGGCAAGGTCATGGATCAGGGCTGGAAGACCCTGTCGTTCCCGGAGGGCGGCGGACGGACCAAGCAGGACAGGGCGTTCGTGACGACGGACGACGAGGGCGGGACGTTCGAGAACGAGATCAGCGTCGAGGTCCGCGACCCGGTGGAGACGAAGTCCAACTCCGTGGCGTTCTCGGTGACGTGCGTGACGGAGACCCCGACGGGCGGGGTCTCGCCATCGCCTACGGTGTCGCCGAGCTCGTAGGAGATCAGGCCACGCTGCTCAGCACCGGCAGATAACCACCCGACTGGCCCGCGGCCGTCGGGTGGTAGGACTCCGGGACGTTGAGCCAGTTCACGGAGTGCATCCACGAGCTCCCGGAGCAGATCTCGTGCCCGGTGAAGGTGGGCCGCACGTCGCCGAAGGTGAATCCGTGGTCCAGGGCGCGCTTCTCGGTCGCGGCGTCGATGTAGTCGGCCGCCTCGTTGAGCGCCCTCCGCTTGGTCTCGGACAGGCCGAGGCACCCGGACGCGCCCAGCTTGTAGAAGCGGGGGTAGCCGAGCACGACCACATGGGCGGACGGAGCCTTGGTCCGAATGGCCGTGTAGACGCTGTCGAGCCTGCCGGGCAGCGTCGAGTCGACGAACGCCTTCGCGGTGTTGATCCGTGAGACGCAGGCGCTGTCGGACTGGAGCACACAGGTGGTCATGATGTCGGCGAAGCCTGCGTCGTTGCCGCCGATCGTGATGGACACCAGTGCGGTGGCGGAGTTGAGCGGGCCGAGCTGACCGGCCGTGACATCACTCGTACGAGCGCCCGAGCAGGCGGTGAAGTCGAAGGACGAGGGTGAGTTCGCGGCGGCCCACAGGTAGGGGTACGCCTTCGTGCTGCGCTTGCAGTCGCCGCTGCCACTGTCGTAGCTGCCCGCGCCGAGGCCGGAGGAGTAGGAGTCGCCGAGGGCCACATAGCCGCCGGTGGCGGCGGTGTCGGCGGCCTGCGCGGCGGCGGCCCCGGTGAAGGCGGTGCCGACGGCGAGGAGGAGCGAGGCGACGTATACGGAAAGTCGGGAACGTCTCATGGAACCTCCCTATAGCAGGATCTCTGCCCTAACCGTCGTACCAACTACGCGTGTTGACGGGAAGTGTCCATGCCAAGACTTTTCCGGTCATCGCGGGCCTCAACCTATGGGTTCACTATGTGTTTGATTTCGTGTCCATGACAGGATTGTTGACAGGTCGTCAACTCCCTTGTCCTTCATGCCGGGAGCACAGATCCTTTACCTCGACTTGGAACGGGAACGCGACGTTCCGGGCCGTGCGTGCGAGGACGCGCGCACCCCCCACATGTGCGCGCACCACCCATGCGCGCCGCCAAGAGGAGGACTCCCTCGTAATGGCACAACTGCGTAGCAAGAAGATCCGGTTCGCCGCGATAACCAGCCTGGCGACCGCTGCCCTCGTCGGCGGACTCACGTCCCTCCCCGCCCAGGCCGCCCCGGCCGAGGGCAAGGTCCTGGCCGCCGGTTCCCCCACGGCGATCAAGGACAGCTACATCGTCACGCTCAAGAAGAGCGCCGGGCTCAAGGCCGCCTCGAGGGCGGGCAAGAGCCTGATCAAGGAGTACGGCGGCTCGGTGAACAAGACGTTCGGCACCGCGCTGAACGGCTATGCCGCCACCCTCTCCGCGACCGAGGCCAAGAGACTCGCCGCCGACCCGGCGGTGGCCTCGGTCGAGCAGAACCAGCGCGTCAAGATGGACGCCACGCAGTCCAGCGCCCCCTGGGGCCTGGACCGCATCGACCAGACCTCGCTTCCGCTCTCCGGCACCTACACCTACCCGGACACCGCGGGCAGCGGCGTGACCGTGTACGTCATCGACACCGGCGTCCGCATCACGCACCAGCAGATCAGCGGCCGTGCCTCCTACGGCTACGACGCGGTCGACGGCGACACCACCGCCTCCGACGGCAACGGCCACGGCACCCATGTGGCCACCACGATCGCGGGTACCACCTACGGTGTCGCCAAGAAGGCGAACATCGTGGCCGTACGCGTGCTCGACAACGCGGGCTCCGGCACCACCGCGGGCGTGATCGCGGGCATCGACTGGGTGACCGACAACCACTCCGGTCCCTCGGTCGCCAACATGTCGCTCGGCGGCGGCGCCTCCACCTCGCTGGACACCGCGGTCGCCAACTCGATCGCCAGCGGAGTGACCTACGCGGTCGCGGCGGGCAACAGCAGCGCCAACGCCTCCTCGTACTCCCCGGCCCGCGTCTCGACGGCGATCACGGTCGGCGCCACCACCAGCTCGGACGCCCGGGCCAGCTACTCGAACTACGGCTCGGTCCTGGACATCTTCGCGCCCGGCTCCTCGATCACGGCGGGCTGGAACACCAGCGACACCGCGACGAACACCATCTCCGGCACGTCGATGGCCACCCCGCACGTCGCGGGCGCGGCCGCGGTCTACCTGGCGGGCCACACCTCGGCCACCCCGGCCGCGGTCGCCTCGGCCCTGACGAGCGGCGCCACCACCAACGTGGTCACCAGCGCCGGCAGCGGCTCGCCCAACCGGCTGCTGAAGCTCGTCCCGTAGCGGTTCCCGTGACGACTCCCGTCACAGCACACCGCGCGATCTGAACGAACCGTTCCCCGGAGACGCCCGCCGTCTCCGGGGAACGTCTTGACGGCCCCCACGAAGCTGAGCCACATTGAAGCCCGGCATCCGGCGCTTCAGGGGGCAAAGTCGCCAATGCAGACCTTACCTGTCGAGACAGCTTCATCTCAGGACACCGAGCGCGCGCGACCAGGACCGGGGAGGGACCTGACGCCGCTGCTCGCGGGCGCCGCCACGGCGGCGGGGGGGTTCGGCGCGGCTCTCGCGCTGGTCGACTCGGGCTCGCCGCTGCGCGGCCCGTTCACGCTGTTCTTCCTGCTCGCCGCACCGGCCGCGGCGATCGCCGCCGCGCTGCGCGGACTGGAACCCTTCGGCCGGACCGTCGCCGCGGTCGCGGGCGCGGTCGTCGTCAACATGCTGGTGACCCAGGGCATGCTCGCCGTGCACCGGTGGTCGGTGCGCGGCGGGATCGTGGCCGTGACCGCGATCAGCGCCGTCGTTCTCCTGCTGGTTCTGCTGCGGCGGCTGCGCGGCCGTACGACGCGAAGGCGGACTGACTGACGTGGACATCAGCGTGTACCGCCCCGGCGAGTTCAGCTCCGCCGACCGGGCGGCGTGGACATCGATGCAGTCCAAGGCCCATCTGCAAGGTTCGCCCGAGCTGGGCAACCCCTTCCTGTCCCCCGAGTTCGCGCTCGCGGTCGGCCGTTGCCGGCGCGGGGTGCGGATCGCGGTCGTACGGGAGGGCGGCGAGCCGGCCGCGTTCTTCCCGTTCCAGCGGACGGCGACCGGTGTCGGCCGGGCCATCGGCCTCGGCGTCTCGGACGCCCAGGGCCTGGTGCACCGGCCCGGGTTCAGCTGGGACGCCCGGGAGCTGCTGAAGGCGTGCGGGCTCGCCGTATGGGAGTTCGACCACCTGGTGGAGGGCCAGGCGGCGTTCGAGGCGGGCGCGTCCGACACGTTCCCGTCCCCGGTCATGGACGTCGACCAGGGGTACGCGGCGTATCTGAGGCAACTGCGCGAACGGTCACCGAAGTTCACCAGGACGACGCTCGCCAAGGAGCGCAAGCTGGGCCGGGACCACGAGGGCGTGCGGTACGTGCACGACGAGCGCGATCCGGCCGCGCTGCGCACACTGACGGCCTGGAAGTCCGCGCAGTACCGCAGGACCGGGCGCAGCGACCGCTTCGCGCACGAGTGGATCACCCGGCTCGTGGATCAGCTGTTCCACACGCGCTCCGAACCGTTCGCGGGGATCCTGTCGGTGCTGTACGCGGACGACAGGCCGATCGCCGCGCACTTCGGGCTGCGCACCGAGCGGGTGCTGGCCTGCTGGTTCCCGGCCTACGACCCGGCGTTCTCGAAGTACTCGCCGGGCCTGGTCCTGCATCTGCGCATGGCCGAGGCGGCCGCCGCCGACGGCATCGCGTACCTGGACCTCGGCCGGGGCCAGAAGGAGTACAAGGACTCCCTGAAGACACGCGAGCTGAAGGTGTCGGAGGGGTGGGTGACCCGGCGTCACCCGGTCGCGTTCGGACACCGGGCACGCCGTGCCCCGGTCCGGGCGCTGCGCAACACCGTGCAGACACGGCCGGAGCTCTTCGAACCGGCGGACCGAGTCCTCAAACGTATGGGGAAGATCCGCTCGGCAGGCAGGTAATCCGGTCAAACCAACAAAAACGTGAGGGCCCGTTCCAGCTCTTGCCATAAAGGCTCAATCATCAATACTGTCGTACATCTCACGCGCATCGGACTGTCGAATCGGCTCCAGGGGAGGGCTCAGGGACCGCGACAGTCCCGGCGCGGGGCGCGGTGGGGGGGGGTGCTCGGTGACGGTGTCCGCAGGTGTGACCGAGTCGTGCCGCGCGACCGGCTGCCGTTTTCCCGGTGGTCGGCCGGATTTGCCAGCTCACTACGCGTACGCGGAGAGACAGTTGTCCGTGCCGTGAGTGAGAACCCCCCTTTCGAACCGGACAAAAAGCCGGGCCGCCCAGGGGCGGGCGGTCCACCGGACGAGAGGGACCAGACTCATGAGTTCTGTTCTGCGCCCGGCGGTTGCCGACCAAGAGCCGTCAACAGCCGGAAAGTACCGTCCTGTCTCCTCGCACATGGCCATCGCGCCGCCCGTGAGCGTGGTGATTCCGGCCATGAACGAAGCCGAGAACCTCCCGTACGTCTTCAAAACCCTGCCGGACTGGATACACGAAGTCGTCCTGGTGGACGGCAACTCCACCGACGACACCGTCGAAGTGGCCCGTGAGCTGTGGCCGGAGGTCAAGGTCGTGCGGCAGCGCGGCAAGGGCAAGGGGGATGCCCTGATCAGCGGGTTCGAGGCGGCCACCGGCGACATCATCGTGATGGTCGACGCGGACGGCTCGGCCGACGGCCAGGAGATCGTCAGTTACGTCTCCGCGCTGGTCTCGGGCGCGGACTTCGCCAAGGGGTCCCGCTTCGCCAACGGCGGCGGCACGGACGACATGACGCCGATCCGCAAGCTCGGCAACTGGGCGCTGTGCACGGCCGTCAACCGCAAGTTCGGCGCCCGCTACACCGATCTCTGCTACGGATACAACGCGTTCTGGCGGCACTGCCTGGACAAGATCGACCTCGACTGCACCGGCTTCGAGGTGGAGACCCTGATGAACATCCGGGTCGTCAAGGCGGGGCTGAAGGTGCAGGAGATACCCAGCCACGAGTACCTCCGCATCCACGGCACGAGCAACCTGCGGGCCGTGCGGGACGGGCTGAGGGTGCTCAAGGTGATCCTCAAGGAGCGCTCCAACCGGCGTGCCCTGCGCCGCCGCACCGCCGCGGCGCACTCCCCGACGCTCGACTCGGTCCGCTCGGTCCGCTCGGTCCACTCGGCTCACTCGGTCCGGGGAGAAGCGTCTTGAGCGGTCCCGACATCTCCGTCGTGATCTGCGTGTACACCGAGGACCGCTGGGAGGACATCCTCGCGGCGGTCTCCTCGGTGCGGGCGCAGGCGTATCCGGCGCTGGAGACGCTGCTGGTCGTCGACCACAACGAGGCGCTCCTGGACCGGCTGACCAAGGAGTACAAGGAGTCCGAGGAAGGCGCGACCGAGGTGCGGGTGCTCGCCAACGCGGGCCCCCGCGGTCTGTCCGCCGGCCGCAACACCGGTATCGCCGCCTCGTACGGCGAGGTCGTCGCGTTCCTCGACGACGACGCCGTGGCCGAGCGGGACTGGCTGAGGCACTTCGCGGCCGGGTACGCCGACCCGCACGTCATGGCAGTGGGCGGGCGCACCGAGCCGATCTGGGCGTCGGGGCGCCGGCCGGCCTGGTTCCCCGAGGAGTTCGACTGGGTGGTCGGCTGCACCTACCGGGGCCTGCCGCGCGGCCGGGTGAGGGTGCGCAACGTCCTCGGCGGCAACGCCTCCTTCCGGCGTACGGCGTTCGACTTCGCGGGCGGCTTCGCCTCCGGCATCGGGCGCGACGGCGACCGGCTGCCGCTGGGCTGCGAGGAGACGGAGCTGTGCATCCGGCTGACCCGGGCCCGGCCCGACGCGGTCCTGCTGATCGACGACCGTGCGGTGATCCACCACCGGGTGCCCGGAGCACGCGAGCACTTCCGGTACTTCCGCACGCGCACGTACGCCGAGGGCCTGTCGAAGGCACTGGTGGCCCGAAGTGTGGGCGCCGACAAGGGACTTGAGTCCGAGCGCCGGTACACCACCCGCGTCCTGCCGGCCGGGGTGGCGCGCGGGCTGCGGGACGCCGTGCTGGCCCGGCCGGGCGGTGCGGGGCGGGCGGGTGCGATCGTCGCCGGGGTACTCACGGCGGCCGGTGGGTACGTCGTGGGGAGTGTCCGGGCTCGCCGGGGTGGCGTTACGTACTCGGTGGCGGGGATCGACAGGGAGGCCGGCGAGGGGGAAGCCGGCCGCGAGGGGGGCATCGGATGAGCGACGCACGCGTGCCGATTCTCATGTACCACGCCGTCTCCACCTCACCGAACGACGCCACCCGCGATCTGTCGGTGGCGCCGGAGGCGTTCGCGGAGCAGATGGCGCTGATCGGCGATCTGGGCCTGACTCCGGTCCGGACGGCCGATCTCGCGGCGCGCTGGCGCTCCGGCAAGCCCCTGCCCGAGCGGCCGGTGCTGATCACCTTCGACGACGGCTACGAGGGCGTGCACCGGCACGCCCTGCCCGTGCTCGCGGGGCACGGCTTCCCGGCCACGCTGTTCGTCTCCACGGGCTGGCTGAAGGGCCCGCACGACACCGGCGGCGGCCTGGACACCATGCTGGACTGGGCCCAGGTCCGCGAACTCGCCGAGGCGGACGTCGAGATCGGCGGCCACAGCCACACCCACCCACAGCTCGACCAGCTCCCGGACGGCCGGCTGCGTTCCGAGCTGATCCTGTGCAAGGAGATCATCAGCGACGAAC
The DNA here is from genome assembly GCF_041052385.1 of Streptomyces sp. R28. Classification (GTDB taxonomy): domain Bacteria; phylum Actinomycetota; class Actinomycetes; order Streptomycetales; family Streptomycetaceae; genus Streptomyces. The sequence continues at coordinate 2,343,969 of NZ_CP163439.1, forward strand.
TCGGCACCGTCCCGGCCTCGTTCGCCTATCCGTACGGCTACTCCAGCCGCCGGGTGCGCGAGGCCGTGCGCGAGACGGGGTACGCCCAGGCGCTGGCCGTCAACAACGGCCTCGCGCGGCGGCGGCAGGGGCCGTACGCCCTCACCCGTCTCACCGTGCGCCGAGGCACCGGCGTCGAGGAGTTCCGGCGGATGGTGCAGGGCCGTGCGATCACCCGAACCTTCGCCGGGGACCGTGCCCTCACCAAGGGATACGCCCTGGTCCGCAGAGCCCGACAGGTCCGCCGGAAGGCCATCCGTTCCCGTGTCTGACACGACGACCACGACCGAGCCCGCATCGACCGACGCGGCGGCGCCCGAGCAGTCGGGGCGCCGGCTTCGCCTGCCCGGCATGGGCGGGCCCTCCGGGGGCAGCCAGCTGTTCCGCAACGCCTACGCCCTGATGATCAACACCGGTATCTCCGCCGTGCTGGGGCTCGGTTTCTGGCTGGCCGCCGCCCGCTACTACTCCGACTCCGCCGTCGGCCAGGGCTCCGCCGCGATCGCCGCGATGAAGTTCCTCGCCGGTCTGACCGCGGTGACGCTGACGGGTGCGCTGGCCCGCTTCATCCCGGTGGCGGGACGCAGGAGCCTGCGCCTGATCTTCCGGACGTACGCGGGCAGTTGCGTGGTCGTGGCGCTCGCCGCGGGCCTCTTCCTGCTGACGCTGGATCTGTGGGGGCCGTCGTACCGGTTCCTGAACGGGCCGGTGAACGGTCTCTTCTTCGTCGTGGCCGTCATCGCCTGGAACCTGCTCACGCTGCAGGACGGCGTGCTGACCGGGCTGCGCAGTGCGGTGTGGGTGCCGGTCGGCAACACCGTGTTCTCCGCGGTGAAGCTGGGTCTGCTGGTGGCCTTCGCCGTGGCGATCCCCACCGCCGGTGTCTTCGTGTCCTGGGTCGCGGCGATCGCGGTTTCCGTGCTGCCGCTGGGCTGGCTGGTGTTCCGGCGCCTGGTGCCGCGCCATGAGGAGGCGACCGAGGAGCACGCCCGCCCGCCGTCCCTGAAGGAGATCGGGAAGTTCCTTGCGGGCGACTACACCGGCTCGCTGTTCTCCCTCGCCGTGGTCTATCTGATCCCGGTGATCGTGGCCGCTCAGGTCTCCGCCGAGGACAACGCGTACTTCTACATCACGGCCACCATCGGCGGCACGGTCAATCTGCTCGCCATCAACATGGGCGCCTCCCTCACCGTCGAGGGCTCGCACGACCCGGGGCGGCTGGCGGCCAACACCCGTGCCGCGCTGCGGCGCATGGCGCGGATCATGGTGCCGGTCTGCGCGATCCTGTTCTTCGGGGCGCCCTGGATCCTGGGCGTCTTCGGCCAGGGTTACGCGGACGCGGCGACCCCGCTGCTGCGCTGGTTCGCCGTCGGCGCGCTGCTGCGGGTCGTCATGGAGACGTACTTCGCGGTCCTGCGCGCACAGAGCCGCACCGCCGGACTGGCCTGGCTGCAGGGCCTGCTCTGCGCCCTGGTGCTCGGCCTGACACTGCTGCTGCTCCCCCGCATGGGCCTGACCGGCGCCGGTGTCGCCGAGATCGTCTCCCTCGCGGTGATCGTCGCGATCGCCGCACCCAGGCTGTACCGGACCGCGCGGGCGACGTCCGCCGAGGTCCCGGAGGACGCGGCCCCCGACGGTGACCTCGCCGACCTGGGGGCGCGCGAGGTGCCCGCCGGGGCGCGGGGGCGCATGCCCGGCTGGGCGCTCGACACCGACACCCTCGCCCTCGGCATCCACGTCGACTTCGACCACCTGGAACGCCGGCCCGACGTCCGCCCCGGGCCGGGTACGCCGCCCACGGGCACGCCGCCGGTCCAAGCCGAACACGGGCCGACGTGGGCCCGCACGCCCGAGGTCGGGCTGCCGGTCGAGGAGCACGCGCCTGGCTCGGAGGCCTCGCTGGGGCCCGCCGAGGTGGACGCGCCGTTCGAGGCCGAGTTCAGTGCGGGCAGGGGCGAAGAGGCCGTACCGGAGGAGCCCGAGGAGGCTGCCGTACAGGAGGAGGCCGTCGTACGGGAGGAGGCCGTCGTACGGCAGGAGTCCGCCGTACGGGAAGAGCCACCCGTGCACGACGAGCCCGTACCACAGCCCGCCGCGCCCTCGCTCACCTGGCGTGAGCGCCTGTTGCCCACCCGCCGCGGGGTCGTCCTCGGCTGTCTGCTGGCCGCCGCGCTGCTGCTGTACTGGGTGCCCGCACTGCGGCTCGGCGAGGCCGACCTGGACGGGACGGGCGGGCTCGGGCTGATCTCCGTGCTGCCGCTGCCCACGCTGGTCGGCGCCGCGCTGCTGGCGGTGGTGTTCGCCTCGCTGCTCTGGCTGGGCCGCGAGCACAGGGCGTTGCTGCTGGTCACCCTGCTCGCGACGGTCGTGTCGCTGCACGCCCTGCCGGCCTTGATCGAGACCGAGCCGCGGTTCGCGACGGCCTGGCAGCACCTCGGCTTCCTCGACTACATCGACCGCACCGGCTCCGCCGTGCCCGACCTGGACGCGCGCTGGAGCTGGCCGGGCTTCTTCGCGGTGGCCGCGTTCGCCGCGAAGGCGTGCGGGGTCGGTGACCTCACCGAGGTCATCCGCTGGTGGCCGACGGCCATGCAACTCCTCTACCTGTTCCCGATGTTCCTGCTGGTGCGCTCGATGCGGGCGAGCTGGCGCGCCAAGTGGACCGGCATCTGGATCTTCGTGCTGAGCGGCTGGGTGGGCCAGGACTACTTCTCGCCGCAGGGCTTCACGTACCTGCTGTATCTCGTCTTCGCGGCGATCCTGCTGGTCTGGTTCCGGGCGCCGCACGTGATCTGGACGAAGCGACGGCCCGGCGAGGTCGAGGTCGAACCGACGGACCGGCGGCAGCGGGCCGTGCTGCTGATGGTCGTGACCGGCCTGTTCGCGGCGAGCGTCCCGGCCCACCAGCTCACGCCGTTCGTGATGCTGGGCGTCCTGACGGCGCTCGTGCTGATCGGCAAGTCCGAACTGCGCGGCCTGCCCATCCTGTTCGGCGTCATGGTGACGGTCTGGATCGGCTTCATGGCCGAGCCGTACTGGTCCGGGCACTTCGACGACCTCTTCGGCGGGGTCGGCGGCGTCGGCAGCAATGTGTCGTCCTCCGTCTCCGGCCGCATCGAGGGCGGCAGCTCCACCCACAAGCTGGTGCTGTACACGCGCGTGCTGCTGGCCGGCGGTGTGATGGCCTTCGCCTGCTGGGGCTGGTGGCGGCGGCGCTTCCACCACTACCGGGAGCGCTCTCTGCTCGTCCTGACCTTCGTGCCGTTCCTCGGCTTCGGCATGCAGTCGTACGGCGGCGAGATGGCGCTGCGCGTCTTCATGTTCGCCCTGCCCGGCGCGGCCCTGCTGGCCGGACTCGCCCTCTTCCCGCGCACCGGCGTCACCGCGAAGGAGCGCGACAAGGACCGGGTGAGCCTCGCCCCGCTGGCCGCGCTCATGGCGGGCCTGGTCCTCATGGGCGGCTTCCTGGTGGCCCGTTGGGGCAACGAGCCGTTCGAGCGGGTGCGGCCCGGCGAGGTCGCCGCCATGGAGTACGTGTACGCCCATGACGATCCGAGCCTGCGGCTGCTGTGGCTGAGCAGCGACCCCGTGAACGACGTGACGCCGGCCATGCCGTGGGGCTCGCGGGACATGGAGAAGGTCGAGTATCTGCCGACCTTGGCGCCGGTCGACCCGGTGCTGGTCTCGGGGCTGGTGAAGTCGCTCAAGGACGCGGGCCCGAACTCGTATCTGATGATCAACCGCGGTCAGGTCACCTATCTCCGCCTGGACGTCGGCTATTCGGCGACCTGGGAGTCGCGGCTGATCCAGAACCTGGACAGGCGGCCGGAGCTGAAGAGGGTCTTCGTCAACGCCGACGTGACGATGTACGCGCTGAGGAAGCAGCCCGCGGGCGAGGTCCCGAAGGCCGATCCCGGTCCGATCGGGCCGCAGGTGACCTGGACGCCGTGGTCGGTGGTCGGGGGCCTGGCGGCGGTCGCGCTGATCGTGCTGCTGATGGCCCGCGAGGTCGTCCGGGTGGCGATGGCGCCGAGCGTGCGGCAGCTGCGGTGGCTGCAGAGCAGCTTCTGGTTCTCGCTGCCGCTGCTGGCGGTGCTACTGGCTTCGTTGGTGCAGCGGTTCTTGACGATCAAATAGGCGATCGCGCAGACGATCACCCAGCGGTGAAGTGGCTCAGCGCTTGAGCCACTTCACCCCGTACGCCTGCAGCTCGACCTTCTTGCCGTCGATCTTCGCGCTGGTCTGCCGGTCGAGGGTGTTCACGACCAACACCACCTTGTCCGTGGCCAGGACCCGGACCTCGGGCTTGTCCACGGACACCTTCCTGTACTCGGTCCCCGGCCGGAACTCCTTGGCGAACCGGGAGACCAGGTCGTACATCGGCAGCTTCTCGCCGCCACCCGCGGTGTCGGTCGGCGTCCACAGACAGCCGGCACACTCGGTGCCCTTCTCCTCCTGCGGGTTCCAGTAGAAGGCGGAGGAGGCGCCGCCCTTGGCCAACGCGATCATGCCGGCGGCCTGGACGGCGACGCGGTGGGCCTCGGACCAGCCCTTGCGGTCGTCGTTGCCGTCGGCGGGCTCGACGTAGTACTCGGCCCACCACAGCGGCAGGTCGCCGGTCTGCCGCCGCACCCACCGGCCCACGGCCGTGAACTTGTCGGTGGCCGTGAACTCGTCGGGCAGCAGCTCGTCGTCCCGGGTGTAGCTGGAGCCGTCCACGACGACGAAGTCGGCGCCCACCTTGTGCTCGTTCCAGTACGCGAAGGCGTCGACGGTGCGCTGGTCCAGGGCACCCCAACTGCCCCTCAGTGCTGTCGACGCCTCCTCCGCGCGCGGGTCGACGCTGTCCATCACGAGGTACGGGCCGCCGACCATGATGTCGGGGTTGACCTTCTTCAACGCCTTGTAGACGAGGTTGTACAGCCGGGTGTAGCCCTCGTGGTCCCAGCGGGCCTCGGCGTCGTTCCAGAAGCCCTTGAACTCGTTCCAGACGATGAAGTGCCGTACGTCCGGATAGCGCTTGGCGACGGTCACGGCCAGCGCGGCGAAGTCCTCGAAGTGCTCGGGCTCGGGCGCCGTCTCCAGGGCGGCCTGGCTCCAGTTCGTGTGGTCGACGCCGGCCTTGCCGCCCTTCATCCAGTCGGGGGCGCAGCACAGGGTGACGACCGGGGTGCTGCCGGAGGCGCGGACGAAGTCGATACGGCGGTCCATCGCCTCGAAGTCGTAACGCCCCTCGACCGGCTCGGGGTTGTCGGCGCCCCAGCCCATGATGTGCTGGATCTGCGGCAGTCCCCCGGCGTCAGCGAGCCGTCCCTCGACGCGCTTCACGGCTGCGGCGGCGCCCTCGTCGGCGCTGTGCCGGGTGTGGGTGAAGCCCCAGCCCACCTCCGGATTCGTGGCGTCCGGCGTGGCGGTCGGGGTGCCGTGCACCTTGTCGCCGTCGCGGGAGGTGCCGTCGGTGTTCACGCCGTTCCCCGGAAGCGTGTTGAGGAGGGTCACGAGCAGCGCCAGAGCCGCGGCGCCCACCCCGAGCAGCGCGGTGAGCCGCCACCGCCGTGCCCCCGAATTCCACCCATGACGTCCCATCAAGGACAACGGTAACGGCGCCGACAGCGGCTCGGGCAGGTTTCGCGACTACCCGGTCCCGTGACCGGAGCGAAGGGATGCGGCGGAAGCTTCGGGCGTGGCACGTTGGCGGGACGTCCCACGGAAACCGGGTGCACAGCCCCGCCGCGTGACGGATCATGGCCGCATGTCTGCGAACCCACACGACGCTCTGCCGATCCGGCTCAACGTCGACGACAGCGACTCGCCGTCCGACGTCGTCGACGCGCTGTTCCTCGGCCGCTTCGCGACGGGCGAGCAGCCGTACTCGCACGCGGCGAACATCGACCGCGTACGGTCCGGGGCGACGCTGCTGCCGCCCGGCGCCCGGGTGCTGCGCGCCGCCCGCGACGACGACCGCAGCGCGACGCTGGCGGAGGGCGACGGCTGGACCCTGCTGGTCTCCCGCTGGAACCGGGGCGCCGACGTCACGGTGACCGCGACCAGCGAGGAGCTGGCCGCGCGGGTGCTGGGCGAGGCGACGGACGGCGCGGCGGACGAGCCCGAGCCTCAGCCGGAGAACGTGACCATGGGCTTTTGGTACGTCTCCCCCAGGCGCGGCCCGCACCGCACGACCCGGCAGATCTCGGCCGGCACCTGGGACGAGGTGCGGGCCAACTACACCTCGCCGGTCGCGGACGCGATGGACCGTCTGATGAAGACGACGCCCGAGGACATCGCGGGCCGTCTGCTCCTGCTGCACGGCCCGCCGGGCACGGGCAAGACGTCGGCGCTGCGGACGCTGGCCCGCTCCTGGCGGGACTGGTGCCAGGTGGACTGCGTGCTGGACCCGGAGCGGCTGTTCAGTGACGTCGGGTATCTGATGGACATCGCGATCGGCGAGGACGACTCGACGGGCAAGGGCCGCTGGCGGCTGCTGCTCCTGGAGGACTGCGACGAGCTGATCCGCGGCGAGGCGAAGCACACCGCGGGCCAGGCGCTGTCGCGGTTGCTGAACCTGACGGACGGCCTGCTGGGCCAGGGCCGCAACGTCCTGGTGGGCGTGACGACCAACGAGGACCTGGAGCGCCTGCACCCCGCCGTCGTCCGCCCCGGGCGCTGTCTGGCCCGCATCGAGGTGGGGGCGCTGACGCGCGGGGAGGCGGTGAACTGGCTGGGCACCGACGAGGGTGTCGGCCGGGAGGGGGCGACCCTGGCGGAGCTGTACGCGCTGAAGCGGGGCACGTCCCCGACGTCGCTGCCGGAGCCGCGGGACGGGGCGGACGCGGGGCTGTACCTGTAGCCCTTCCGGCGTTTTACCTGTAGCCGTCCAGTGCTTTCATGGGTGTATGACCCTGTTCGTCGGGACGTCGGGATGGCAGTACAGAGACTGGCGGGGTGCCTTCTACCCCACCGACGTGCCCATGCGGCTGTGGCTGGAGGAGTACACGGAGCGCTTCTCCACGGTGGAGATCAACAACGCGTTCTACCGGTTGCCGACGCGGGGGAACTTCGAGGCCTGGCGCGAGCGGGTGCCGCGGGACTTCGTGGTCGCGGTGAAAGCGAGCCGCTACCTCACCCACATCAAGCGCCTCAAGGATCCCGAGGAGCCGGTCCACCGTCTGGTGTCCCACGCGGCGGGCCTGGGCGACCGCCTGGGGCCGGTCCTCCTCCAACTCCCGCCGACCCTGCGCGCCGACCCCGGGCTCCTGGACGCCTGCCTGGCCTGCTTCCCGTCCGGAACGCGGATCGCGGTCGAGCCCCGCCACGAGTCCTGGTGGGTGCCCAAGACCCGACAGGTTCTGGAGTCCCGGGGTGCCGCCCTGTGCTGGGCCGACGTCCGGGCCCGTCCGGTGGCTCCCCTGTGGCGCACCGCGGACTGGGGCTACGTCCGTTTCCACGAGGGTCGCGCCCACCCTTGGCCCCGCTACGGCCGACGCTCCCTGGAGACGTGGGTCGACCGCATCGCGACCACCTGGTCCGACGCCGAGGACATGTACGCGTACTTCAACAACGACCCCGGCGGGGCGGCGGTGCGGGACGCGGTCGTCTTCGGGAGGGCGGCGACGCGGGCGGGCCTTACGGTGACCCGCACGCCCGAGTTCGCCGCACGCCGCTGACTACTTCCCGTAAGCCGCCCGCAGGGCATCCCGCACGGCCGCCAGCGCGTCGGCTTCCGCGAGCCCGAGCCTGCGAGCCCGCTCCACGTACGCCTGCGCGGCCGACGCCAGCTCACGCTCCGCGGCCGAGCCGGCGGCCGCCACGAACGTGCCGTTGCGCCCCCGCGTCTCGATCACCCCGTCGCTCTCCAGCGCACGGTACGCCTTGGCGACCGTGTTGGCCGCCAGCCCCAGCGACTCCGCCAGCCCTCGCACGGTCGGCAGCCGGTACCCGACCGGCAGCACCCCCGATCGCGCCTGCTCGGAGATCTGGGCCCGCACCTGCTCGTACGGCGCGGCACTGTCGTCGATGTGGATCTTCAAGGTCACAAGGGCGATTGTCCCGTACCCGCCGGAAAATGAGAGGCACCCCGGCACATCCCCACGTAGCGTGCGCCTTCATGACAGTGACCGTGCGCGATCTGCACCTCGAAGTGCCGGACGACGTAGAGCTCTTCGCCCACACCCGCCACCTCGCTCTCCCCTACGTCCTGTGGGTCCCGGAAGCGATCGTCCACCGCCAGACACACAGCCACCCCGACGCGCACTACCGCTCCCTCGTCGCGGAGGAGGACGGCGAGATGATCGGCACGGCCCAGATCGGTCTCGCGTACGACAGCCCGGAGCCCGGCCAGGGCTACCTCAACATCTACGTGCGGCCGGACCGCACGCACCGCGGCGCCGGCGATCTCCTCGTCCGCGCCGCCGAGGAGCACCTGGCCGCACAGGGTGCGACGAGGCTGTTCTCCTGGGTCCTCGACGAGCCGGGCAACCGCGCGTTCGCCGAGCGGCACGGCTATCGCGCCAGCCGCTCCGCCCACTTCCTGCGCCTGGACCTCGCGAACGGCACGCTCCCGCCCCTGAAGGAGCTCCCGCCGGGCGTCGAGCTGCGCACGGCCGCCGACTTCGTGGACGACCCGCGCCCGATGTTCGAGCTGGACGCGGAGACGGCGTCGGACGAACCGAGCGACGTCGGCACCGAGTTCACCGACTACGAGGCCTGGCTCGAGGAGACCTGGAAGCACCCGCTCCTCGACCTCGACCTGACGTCGGTCGCGGTCGTCGACGGCCGTCCCGCGGCCTTCAGCGCCGCGTACACGGATCGAAACACCCGCTACGCCACCTCGATGACCGGCACGGCCCGCGCCTTCCGCGGCCGTGGCCTGGCCAAACTCGCCAAGAACGCCTCCCTGCACCGCGCCCGCGCCGCCGGCTACAAAGAGGCGTTCACCGGCAACGACACCGACAACGAGCCCATGCTGGCGATCAACTTCTGGTTCGGGTACCAGATCTGCGCGACGGAGGTGCGCTATGTCCGCGAACTCGGCTGACCAGGCCCGTGTGCTGGACGTGGTCCTGGTCAAGGGCGGCCGTACGAAGATCCGTTACGAGGCGGAACCGCTCTCCGACGACGGCACCCGCATCACCGTCCGCGCCCCCTGGTCCGGCGCCGGGGTCCGCGACTTCGGCTTCGTGCGCTTCGAGCCGGGCGACGTCTTCACCGAGTACTACTGGCGCGACCGCTGGTACGCCGTGAAGGAGGTCCGCGACGCCACCGGCGCCCTCAAGGGCTGGTACTGCGACATCACCCGCCCGGCCACGCTGTCCGGTACCGAGCTGGTCGTCGAGGACCTCGACCTGGACCTGTGGTGCTCCGCCGACGGCTCGGACGTGCGCCGCCTGGATGAGGACGAGTTCGCCGAGAGCGGCCTCGGGCAGACGGATCCGCAGGCCGCCGCGGCCGCCGTGTCCGCGCTGGACGCACTGGAGGCGCTGGCGCGCGGGGAGGGCCTCAAAGGGCTGCTCGAGTAGCTCCGCCCTGCTCAGGCCACCCCCGCCAGCACCACGTACCGCTCGTCGTCCACGTCCTTCCCCCACAGGCGCGTGTCATCGGACAGTCGCTCCACGCGCACGTCCTGGACGAGCGGTGCGAGCAGAGCCGTGAGCCGGTCCGCCGGTATACCGACCGCCGACGCGGTCGTCCCCCACACGCCCTCGACCAGCACGAACCTCCCTCCCGGGCGCAGCAGCCCACGCCAGTGCCGTAGGACACGGCCCGGGTCGGGCAGGGCCCACAGGACATGCCGTACCAGCACCACGTCGAACCGCTCCTCCCCCACCGGTGGCCCCGCCGCGTCACCGACGAGGAAGGCCGCGTCACGCCCGGCGAGCTTGGCGCGGGCGAGGTCGACCATCGCCGGGGACCGGTCCACCCCCGTGACCCGGTGTCCCTGTTCGGCCGCGAGGAGCGACAGGCTGCCTGTGCCGCAGCCGAGGTCGAGGACGTCGCAGGGGCGCTCGGGCAGCCAGGACCGCAGCCGGGCGGCCCAGGCCCGGCGCACCTCGGGGTCGCGCAGGCCGTGGTCCGGCTCGTCGTCGAAGGAGCCGGCCTCCGCGTCCCAGTCCACATCCATGCCCGCCCCTGTGACGGGGTGTTCACCGTTCGTCATGGGCCAAGAGTGACACCCGCCACTGACAGTCGATTCGTGACACCCGCCACTGACACGACCAGCAGCGATGAGGAACTCTCGCCAAAAGGGTCTACCTCCGTGACAAAGCGGAACTCGGTGGCCCTGAAGGAGGCAGCCATGCGCCGTATGACCGTGCAGAAGCCCCTGAAGAGGAAGACGGATGCCCGCCGGCTCCGGGAGGAGGCGGACGAGTCCTCCTCGGGACGACCGGAGGTCCGCAAGGACATCGCGCGGACCTGGTGGCCGGAGGGCTGAGACGCCCTGCCGGCCGCATGAAACAACTCAGCCGATCCGCTTGCGGTAGTGGATGCGGTCGTACGGGCCCTCCACGCGACGCTCGACGACCTCGTAGCCGTACTTCGGGTAGATCTTCTGGTTCTCCCACATCAGGGCGTTCGTGTAGAGCCTGACCTCGGGCAGGCCGAGCGCACGCGCGCGTGCGTCCACGAAGTGCAGCAGCCGTCGCCCCACGCCCCTGCCGTGCGCGTCGGGGTGGACGGCGATGCTGTCGAGGAACAGATGATCGTCGTGCATCTCGAGCACGACGAGCCCGATCACGGGCTCGCCCGTCACGAACACCTTCCCCGCGGCCACGTTCGCCGCGTGATCCGCCTCCATGGGCACGGGCGCCCGTCCGATGCGCTCTATGTAGTGCCGGTAGGCGGCGTCGGTCACGGCCTTCACCGCGCGTACGTCGGCGGTGACCGCCGGCCTGATGTCGTCGTCCGTCATATCGCGACGGTACCTACCTCATCGCAGTCCGAACACTCCCTTAAGGCGACCCTAAAGATCGCCATCACCCGCCTCCAGCAGGCGATTTCGCGGTTTCCTCGGGCTAGTTTCTGATCGCCCCCACGGGATTCACCCCACGCGTCAGGACCCCCTTGAGGAGATCTTTCATGCCCGCACGCCGCAAGGCCGCCGCCGTCGCCACCCTCGGCCTGACCCCGCTCGCCCTGACCGCTCTCGCCACCGTCCCCGCCTCGGCGCACGGTTCGATGGGCGACCCGGTCAGCCGGGTCTCGCAGTGTTACGCGGAAGGCCCCGAGAGCCCGAAGTCCGGCGCCTGCAAGGCGGCGGTCGCGGCCGGCGGCACCCAGGCCCTCTACGACTGGAACGGCATACGCATCGGCGACGCGGCGGGCCGCCACCAGGAGCTGATCCCGGACGGCAGGCTGTGCAGCGCGAACAGCGACGCGTTCAAGGGCCTGGACCTGGCCCGCGCCGACTGGCCGGCGACGAGCGTGGGCAGCGGGTCGTACACCTTCAAGTACCGCGTGACCGCCCCGCACAAGGGCACCTTCAAGGTCTACATCACCAAGGCCGGTTACGACCCGGCGAAGCCGCTGGCCTGGGACGGCCTGGACCTGGCGAACCCGGTGGCGTCGGCCACCGACCCGGCGGCCTCGGGCGGCTTCTACACTTTCTCCGGCACCCTGCCCCAGCGCTCCGGCAAGCAACTGCTGTACGCGGTCTGGCAGCGCTCGGACAGCCCGGAGGCGTTCTACTCCTGCTCGGACGTCACGTTCGGGGGCGGCAGCGGTGCCGGCGACAGCGGCGAGGCCGCCCCGGCACCGAGCGCCTCCGCGCCCTCCGAGGGGCAGATCGAGGACGGCGCCGACCAGTCGACGATCGAGCACCGCGGCCACGGGGACCAGGACGCCGGCACGTCGGCGGAGCCGGTCGCGGCCGAGCCGGTCGCGGCGGCCGAGGAGGAGCGGTCCACCGCCCCGGCCAACCGGCCGAAGGCAGCCGGCGCCACCGAGAACCTCGCCGAGACGGGCGGCGACAGCAGCACGGCGTACCTCGCGATGGGCGGTGCGGCGACCCTGGCGCTGGGTTCGGCGGTCCTGTTCGCATCGGTGCGCAGGCGGGCGGCGGCTGGCGGTCGCCACGGCCGCTGATCCCGGGCTCTGCGGCCCCAGGGTTCCGGGGCCTGACCGGCGGCTCAGGCCGGTCAGGCCCCGGCGGTGTGTTCCCTGCTCATGTCACTCACGCACTCACGCACTCACGCACTCACGTGCTCACGTGCTCACGTGCTCACGTGCTCAACCGATCGCGGACGCGCAGGTGGTAGCAGTGGCGCGGGCCGGGTCGAGCGCGTTGGCCACCTCGTGGAAGGCGATCCGGTCGGTCAGCCCCAGGAACGCGTGCTCGGATATGTCGACCGCGCACAGATCCTGGATCAGGACGTTCTTCACGCCGGGCCCGTTCAGGAACTGACTCCGGTACGGCGTGACCACCTCGTCGTACTTGGTGGCGATGACCGTGTAGCGGACGCCGGGGACAGTGTCGCCGCCCTCGTTCAGCTTGGTCATGAAGTCGGATCCGACGACCTGCTGGGCGAGGGCGGGAGTGGCGGCACTGAGCAGGTCCTCCGCGCCGGGGAAGTACGGCAGCAGGTTGGTGAGCCCTGCCAGGGTGGTGCCGTGGTTGTTGGGCGCGATGCCGACGAGGGCGTTCACCTTGGCGGCACCGCCGAGGAACTTGAGGTAGTAGCGGGGCATCATGCCGCCCTGCGAATGACCGACGAGGTCGGCCTTGGCGGCGCCGGTCGCGGTGAGCACCTTGTCGACATAGGCGGAGAGTTGTTCCGCCGACCGGTCGATGGGGCCGAGGGCGTGGAAGAACGGCACGCCCTGCAGCTGGCCGTAGTCGAGGGAGAAGACGCAGTAGCCGCGGTCCTCCAGGTACGGCGCGAGTCCCAGCCAGTTGTCGACGGAGTTCGCGAAGGTGCCGTGGACGAGGACGACGGGGCGGGGATGGGCGGCGGACGGCTTGCAGGAGTAGTCGTTCCAGCCACTGTTCGAGGTCGCCGCCGCTTCGGCCGCCTGGGCGGTGGTGGCGGGGACGACGGCGACCGCGGCAGTCAGCAGTAGCGCGGCCAGCGGTCTGAGCGCTCGTTTCCAGGGCAGCATCGGGTGATCTCCTTGCGGCTCAAGGGAGGTGCGACGGCCTTACGCCCTGTGATCCGGATCACGAGGATGCTGTTCACTCGTCAAGTTACGGGCGAGTAGTAGACGTGTGAAGTTACGCGTCAGTAAAAACTTCCAGTGATAGTAAGGGGCGGTTCACAACCCCTGATGAACCGTCACCAGGCGGGCCTGATGGGCCCATAGGGCGCGATGCGCCCCAACTGCCCGTACAGCGCCTGCACTTCACCTTCACCGAGTACATCGACCCACGCCCGCACGGCATCCGCAGCCGCCCCCTCGGCCGCTCGGGTACAGGCCCACCCCCGCTCGGTCAGCACGACCAGCCGGGCGCGCGCGTCATCGGGATGCGGTCGGCGCTCGGCGTAGCCCTTGCGCACGATCTCGTCGACCAGTTGGCTCGCGGCCTGCTTGGTCACGCCGAGATGGGCGGCGAGGTCGGTGACCGTCGCCCCGTTCGGGGCGAGCCGGGCGAACGCGAATCCGTGCGCGGGCCGCAGCCCCTCGAAGCCCCGGGCGACCACACCGTCATGGATGCGTTGCGTGAGCTCACCGGCGACGGCGAGCAGGGCGGCGGACAGGGCCATGGCTTCGGAGTTCTGCACGGAGGCATTGAAACACCCTTGACGGATTGGTCAAGCAGCTTGACCATAGCTTCATATGGTCAAGCTGCTTGACCATCCCGACCGTCTACGCCCAGGAGGGCACCTGTGCCAGTCATCCGCGCATCCGAAGCCGTCACCCACGAAATCCACGGCGCCCGCTTCGTCTCGTACGCCACCCCCCGCACCGGCAGCAAGGAGCTGTGCGCCTGGCGCGGCGAGATCCCGGCCGGGACCAGGGCGCCCGCACACACCGTCAACCGGGAGGAGATCCTGCACCTGCTCGACGGCGAGCTGCTGATCACGCTCGACGACCGCACCGACCGGATCGCGGCGGGCGACACACTGATCATCAACCCCGGCGCCACCCTGACCGTCGAGAACCCGACCGACCGGACCGCGGTCACCTGGGTCACCACCTCCATCGGCCTGGCGGCGGAACTGGCCGACGGTACGCGCATCACGCCGCCGTGGGCCAACTGACCTACAGGAGAAGGGAGTTACGCCGCCAACGCCCCCGGCATCACCGCACGCGCCCCGAACTTCGCCCGCGCGCGGTCCGCGACCTCCTCGATGCGGCGGGCCTTCTCGTCGCGCGGGTCGAAGGTGAGCTGGTAGGAGGCATGCTCGGCGGGGTCGAGGCCCTCGGCGCGCAGGGCGAGTGCACGGACGCGGGCGCGCTGGAGGCCGAGGGCGTCGTACATGCCGTACGCCACCCCGGTCAGCGCCGCCGAGTGGGCCGTCGGCTCCTTCAGCGTACGGCTGCGGGTCGTCGAGGAGCGGTCGGCGTAGCGAGCGGTGAGGGTCAGGGTGCGGCAGACCTGGTCCAGGGCGCGCAGTCGGGCGCCCAGTTCCTCGGCGGCCGAGAGCAGGGCGCGGCGATGCCGGTCGGGGTCCAACTCGTCGCGGGTGAAGGGACGTTCGGTGGCCAGCGAGCGCGACACGGCGTTCGGCACCACCCGGCCCCGGTCGACTCCGGTCGCCTTCTCGCGCAGATCGCGCCCGGCCTTCGCGCCGACCAGGCGCTGGAGCGTGGACAGGGGCGCGGCGGCGACCAGGCCGAGGGTGTCGAGGCCGTACTCGCACAGGGTGCGGGCGGTCGCGGCGCCGACGCCGGGCAGCGCGGCGACGGGTTTCTGGGCGAGGAACTCCGCGATGGCGTCCAGCTCCTCGGGGACGGCACAGGTCACCCCGGGCCGGGCGTCCCGCAGCGCCACGCGGGCCAGCAGCGGCCCCGGCCCGGCGCCGATCACGCAGTCGACGCCGTGGTGGGCGAGGGCGCGCACCCGGATCACCGACGCCAGCTCGACCGCGTCGCGCCCGAAGTACCGTTCGGCACCCCGCAGATCGACGAGCGCCCCGTCCGGCGGCAGCGCCTGTACGACCGGCGTGAAGTCCTCCAGCAATCCGAGCAGCCCCGGCAGGGCCGCCTCGCGCATCGGCGGCAGCTGGAAACGTACGCAGAGGATGGTCATCCCGCACTCCCCGGACTCTGGTGCCACAACTTCCGTACCTGTGAAGGCTCTTGGCCCGCCGGCCGCAGATCGGCCCACGGGTTCAGTTCGTATCCGGTGGGCATGTGGATTCGCCGGCCCCGCGCCGGATCCCCGCCGTCCCCCGCCGGCACCGCCACCGGCTCCGCCAGCCGCGCCGCCACCACGTCCAGGCCGCCCTCGTCACGCAGCTCGATCAGCTCGGCAAGGTTCCAGGCGGCGGCACCCACCACACTCAGACTGCGCGGGCCGCGCCGCTGCACGACCCCCCGCACCAGCAGCAGCCAGGAGTGGAAGACGGTGTGGGCGCACGCGTCGTGCGAGTCGTCGAAGAAGGCGAGGTCGACCAGGCCCGTCCCGTCGTCCAGGGTGCTGAAGATGACCCGCTTGCCGGAGCGGATCGGCGGCGTCTGGGTGGCCGCCTTGGCCCCCGCGACCAGCACCGTCTCCCCGTGCCGGGCATCACGCAGCCGCTTCGCCGACACCACGCCCAGCTCGTCGAGGAAGGCCCGGTGATCGTCCATCAGATTGCGCGAGGCATCCATCGACAGCACACCGAGCTCGGCACTGAGCCGCTCCGCCGAGCTGAGGTCGGGCAGCCCGGCCGCGGCCGTCTTCCGCCCGCCGCCCAGGGGGAGTTGGCCCCCGCCACCACCCCGGGCGCCCCGGTGCAGCTCGGTCAGGTGCAGTTGCAGATCACGCCGGTTGGCCCCGAAGGCGTCCAACGCGCCGACCTGCGCGAGCCTTTGGGCGAGCGGTCGGCTCGGCCGCCCCCGCTCCCAGAAGTCGAGCAGCGAGGCGTACGGCTGCCCCTCCGCGATCCGCGCCGCCTCGGCCTCACTGATGCCGTGCACGTCGGAGAGAGCGAGCCGCAGCCCCCAGACCCCTCTCGAACCCTTGGATTCAGACACCAGTTCGATACGGTGGGCGACCCCCGACACATTCACGTCCAACGGCAGGATCGGCACCCCGCGCCGCCGCGCGTCCGCCAGCAGCAGCCGCTTCGGATACATCCCGGGGTCGTGGGTGAGCAGCCCCGCGTAGAAGGCGGCCGGATGATGGGTCTTCAGCCAGGCCGACTGATAGGTCGGCACGGCGAAGGCGACCGCGTGCGCCTTGCAGAAGCCGTACGACCCGAAGGCCTCGACGATCTCCCAGGTCCGCCGAATGGTCTCCGCGTCGTACCCGTTCGCCGCCGCGTGCTGCGCGAACCACACCCGGATCCGCCCCTGCGACTCCGGATCGGACAGCCCACGCCGCACCCGGTCGGCCTCGTCCCGCCCGCACCCGGTCATGATGTGCACGATGTCGATGATCTGCTCGTGGAAGACGACGACCCCGTACGTCTCCCGCAGCGGCCCCTGAAGGTCCTTGTGCGGATAGCGGATGGGCGCCCGCCCGTGCCGCGCCTCGATGAACGGCCGCACCATGTCGGCGGCGACCGGCCCGGGCCGGAAGAGCGAGATGTCGACGACGAGATCGTGGAAGGTGGCCGGCTGGAGCCGCCCGACCAGGTCCCGCTGCCCCGGCGACTCGATCTGGAAGCAGCCCAAGGTCTCGGTGGAACGGATGAGTTGATACGTCGCCGGGTCCCCGTCCTCCCGCTCGAAGTCGAGCGCGTCCAGATCGACCCGCTCCCCCGTGACCCGCTCCACCTCCGCGACCGCGTGCGCCATCGCCGACTGCATCCGCACGCCCAGCACATCGAGCTTGAGCAGCCCGAGGTCCTCGACGTCGTCCTTGTCGAACTGCGACATGGGGAAGCCCTCGCCGCTGGTCGGCATGACGGGCGTACGGGACAGCAGGGAGGCGTCGGAGAGAAGCACCCCGCACGGATGCATGGCGATGCCACGCGGAAGGCCGTCAAGAGCCTCCGCCAGCTCCCACAACTTGCCGTACTTCTCCCGCTCCCCCGCCAGTTTCCTCAGCTCGGGCAGCTCGTCCAGCGCCGCCCGGGCATCCCGCGCCCGGATGTGCGGGAAGGACTTGGCGATGCGGTCGATGTCGGCCGGATCCATGGACAGGGCGGCACCCACGTCCCGGATCGCATGCCGTACCCGATAGGTCTCCGGCATCGAGACGGTCGCGACCCGCTCGGTCCCGAACCGGTCGATGATCGCGCGATAGACCTCCAGCCGCCGCGCGGACTCCACGTCGATGTCGATGTCGGGCAGCACCAGCCGGCGCTTGGACAGGAAGCGTTCCATCAACAGCCCGTGCTCCACGGGATCGGCGTGCGCGATGCCGAGCAGATGGTTGACGAGCGAGCCCGCACCGGAACCCCGCGCGGCCACCCGAATCCCCATCTTCCTTACATCATCGACGACTTGAGCGACCGTCAGGAAGTAGGAAGCGAACCCGTGATGGGCGATGATGTCCAGCTCCTGGTGCATCCGCTCCCAGTACGCCCGCCGCCCGTCATAGCCGCGCAGCACCATGCCCGCCACCGCCCGCGAGGCGAGCGCCCGCTGAGCGGTGCGCTGTCCGGCGCCGACGAGGTACGGCTCGGGGAAGTGCACGCTGCCGATGCCGAGGTCGTCCTCGGGATCGACAAGGCACCCGGCGGCCACCGCCCCGGTCTGCTCCAGCAGCCGGTACGCGGTATCGCGCCGGAACCCGGCAGCCTCGACAACCCGCTCGGCGACATGCGCCATCTCACCCGCACCCTTGAGCCAGGCCTCACCGGAGTCCAGCTCCTTGGTGGAGTCGATGGGCACGAGCCGACGCGCGGAATCCAGGACATCGGCGACCGGCCCCAGACCAGGATCCGCGTACCGGACGGCATTGCTCAGCACCGGCCGCACGCGCTGCTCGGCGGCGAAGCCGACGGTACGGGCGGCCAGCCGCAACGACCCCGGCCCGGTGCCCTTACGCCCGTGCCAGACGGCCTCCAGCCGCAGGGAGTCACCGTAGACCTCCCGCCAGGGCCCGAGCAGGCGGGCCGCCCGATCGGGACGACCGGCGGCAAGCGCACGCCCCACATCGGACTCGGTACCGAGCAGGACGATCAGCCCGTCCCCCCGATTGTCCTGCCGGGGCAACAGCGGCGGCCCTTCACCGGCATGCGCAGCCGAAACGATCCGACACAGGTCACCCCACCCACGGGCTCCGTCCCGGGCAAGAAAGGTGACACGAGGCATCGACTCATCGACAAAGGCGCCGCCCCGAACCGGAACCCGGCGCCGCCGGCCCACAGACTCACCCGCCCCCGAGAGCCCGAACTCCTCCACGGCCAGCTCCACACCGAACAACGGCCGCACCCCCGCCGCCGCACAGGCCTTGGCGAAACGAACCGCGCCCCCGAGCGAGTCCCGGTCGGTAAGCGCCAGGGCATCCATGCCCCGCTCGGAGGCACGCTCGGCCAGCCGCTCCGGGTGCGAGGCGCCGTATCGCAGGGAGAACCCGGAGACGGTGTGCAGATGCGTGAAACCAGGCACACGCACCTCCCCACTCATGAGCCCGAGGCCGGCCGAACACCGGCTCTCGAACATCAGTTCCCAACTCTCCCACCCCCACCATAGACCATTTCCGGACCGTTTCTCGAACATCCGTACGACATCCGTTCGGCCGCCTCCCACCTGCGCAAACACCCGACGGCCCGGACCGTGGGGGCATGACGCAGACCACGGGCGCCGACACTCCGCACCGCTCCTTCACGGCCGAGGTGAAGGACGCCGTCACTCCACGAGCCACCCTGCTCGTGACCGGCGTGGTCGCCCTCGCTCTGCTCTTCATCGCCTCCTACGTGGGCGCGCTCCACGACCCGAAGCCCAAGGACGTGCCCTTCGGGGTCGTGGCACCCGAGGCAGCCGCCCGACAAGCGGTGGACCGACTGGAAAACCTGCCCGGCGACCCCCTGGCCCCCCGCACAGCGGCCGATGTGGCAACAGCCCGCAAGCAGATCCTGAACCGCGACATCGACGGCGCCCTGCTGATCGACCCGACCGGCACCACCGACACCCTCCTGGTGGCCACCGGAGGCGGCAGAGTCCTGGCCACCACCCTGGAATCACTCCTCACCACCCTGGAGAGATCCGAGGCCCGCACCCTCCGCACCATCGACGTGGCCCCCGCCGACCCGCACGACGCCAACGGGCTCACGTCCTTCTACGTGACCGTGGGCTGGTGCGTAGGCGGCTACCTCTGCGCGTCGATCATGACGATCAGCTCGGGCGCCGGCCGCCCCACCCCCAAACGCTCGGTGATCCGCCTCATCGCCATGGCCCTCGTCGCCCTCGTCGGCGGACTCGGCGGCGCCCTGATCGTCGGCCCGGTCCTGGGCGCACTCCCCGGCAGCATCGCCGCCCTCTGGGGCGTCGGCGCCCTGATCATCTTCGCGGTGGGCGCGGCCACGCTCGCCTTCCAGGCCCTCTTCGGCCTGGCCGGCATCGGCCTGGTCATCCTGATCATCGTCATCCTGGGCAACCCGAGCGCGGGCGGCGCCCTCCCGCCCCCACTGCTCCCCCCGTTCTGGAGAGACATCGGCCCGGCACTGCCACCGGGCGCGGGAACATGGACAACCCGCTCGATCGCCTACTTCAAGGGCAACGACACGACCGACTCCCTCCTGGTCCTCTCGGCATGGGCAGCGGCCGGAATCGCGATCACGCTACTGGCAGCACGGCTACGAACAGGCGCCAAGTCGAAGACGCCGTAGCCCCACGGGCGAACGCACCCGCACCCGCGTACGGCGGCAAGGGGACGTGCCGGGGGGTGTCCGCCCGCAGCGGTGGGCGTCAAAAAAAACAGCACCTCTAACCCAACGGCAACCGCCCGACCGAGGACGGACACCCCCCGGCAGCGGCCCCGACCCACCACCCACCCGCAGGCGCTACGCGAACCCCCACCGAACCGGCACAGGCCGCCGCAGGCATCAACGCGCACCCCCACCGCCCCCCACAGGCCGCCACACCCACCCCGGCCCAACCGCCGGAGGCACAACGCGAAAGTCCCGCCCCTCACACACGGGGCGGGACTTCACGAAGCGACGAACCGTCAGCCGATCTCAGTACCCGTGGCCGACAGCGCTTCCGTCACCGGCTGGAAGAACGTCTCCCCACCGGCGGTGCAGTCACCGCTGCCGCCGGAGGTGAGCCCGATCGCCTTGTCGCCGGAGAACAGCGAGCCACCACTGTCACCGGGCTCGGCGCAGACGTCGGTCTGGATCAGCCCGTTGACGATGTCACCGTTGCCGTAGTTCACGGTGGCGTCCAGGCCGGTGACCTTGCCCTCGTGCACCTGGGTGGTCGAACCGCTGCGGGTGACCGCCATACCGACGGTGGCCTCGGCGGCACCGCTGATGGCCTGCGCGGAGCCGTTGTAGAGGTTGACCTCGCTCGGGTGGTCGACCTCGGCGGTGTACTTGACCAGCCCGTAGTCGTTGTCCGGGAAGCTGGACGTCTCGTTGGTGCCGATCTCCTTGCCGCTGGAGTCCGACCAGGCGGAGATGGACTCGGTGCAGTGCCCGGCGGTCAGGAAGAAGGGCTCACCGCCCTTGACCACGTTGAAGCCGAGCGAGCAACGCCCACCGCCACCGGAGATCGCGTCACCGCCGGCGATGAAGGGCTTGAACTCACCCTTCGTCCGCTTGAGTTCCGCCGTGGCACCCAGCCCGTCGACGACCTTGCCGAGCTTGGCCCACTCGGCGTCGGACACCGTACGGTCGGCGGTGACGACGACCTTGTTCGTCGCCGGGTCCGTCACCCAGGCGGTGCCGGGAATGGTCGCGTCCTGCTTGAGCGTCGTACGGGCGCTCTTCAGCTCGGCGAGGGAGTTCTCGACGACCCGGGCCTTGGCGCCGCCCGCCTCGACGGTGTTGGCGGCGGCCTCGTCGAGGACGTTCACGACAAGGTTCTTGGTCTGCGCGTCGTAGTAGGTACCCGCGGCATCGGCGCCGAGGTCCTTCGCCAGCGTCGAGGCGAGCTTTCCGGCCGCGCCGATCGACAGGGTCTTCGGCGCAGACGTCTCAGGCGTCTCGCTGGCGTTCGCAGTCTGCAAGGTCACTCCCGCGGCGACCAGTGCGGCGATGCCCGCACCTGCCACGGCTGCACGCCGCTTGGGTATGCGTCGGTGCTTCAACTTACGTCCTCCTGTGGGGGGTCGGCCCGAGAGGTTGTGGGGACCTCACGAACCGGAAGGCGTACGGCGACGAAGGCGGCTCACAACAAATGCCGCGTCCGGGCCGGTTGAACAACGCTCACTATTCCGATGCCCGCAGGGAGCGCACAAGGTCGAGTTCCGGACGCGCGTAGAACACGGTTGCGCGCCCCCACCGCCTTGACCGTGCACAGTCACACCCCGGTTCTTCGCAGAGCAAACACCACGAGCAAGCAATCCATAAGCAGTGCGTAAGGTCTACTCCTGTCTTGAATTCGACCCTCCGCAGCCCGAATCCAAGCGCGGCTCAAGCGGCGGAGGTTCGTCCCGCACGGCCTGCGGCCGCCCGGAACCAGAGGTCGCGACCTGCGCCCCTTTCTCCAGAAACCGCAACAACTCCACCGGAATCGGCAGCACCAACGTGGAGTTCTTCTCGGCCGCCACCGCCATCACCGTCTGCAGCAGCCGAAGTTGCAGAGCGGCAGGCGTATCGGCCATCTGATGGGCGGCCTCGGCCAGCTTCTTGGAGGCCTGGAGTTCGGCGTCGGCGTTGATGACCCGGGCCCGCCGCTCGCGGTCGGCCTCGGCCTGCCGGGCCATCGACCGCTTCATGGTCTCGGGCAGCGACACGTCCTTGATGTCCACCCGATCGATCGTCACACCCCACTCGACCGCGGGACTGTCGATCATCAACTCCAGCCCCTGGTTGAGCTTTTCACGGTTGGACAGCAGATCGTCCAGCTCGCTCTTGCCGATGATCGAGCGCGGCGACGTCTGAGCCATCTGCGAGACCGCGAACCGGTAGTCCTCCACCCGCACGACCGCCTCGGCCGGCGAGGACACCTTGAAGTAGACGACGGCATCGACCCGCACGGTGACGTTGTCCCGAGTGATGCCCTCCTGCGCGGGCACGGGCATCGTCACGATCTGCATGTTCACCTTGCGCAGCTTGTCGACGCCCGGAACGATCATGGTGAACCCGGGCCCGCGCACCTGAGGCCGGAGCTTCCCGAGACGGAAGACCACGCCCCGTTCGTACTGCTTGACGACCCGCGCGGCCGCCGTCACGTACACCGCGCCGGCGGACGCGAGCGTCACTCCCACCGCCACCAGCTCCTCGACCATCACGACCCCCCGGGGTCCGACGTGAGCGCATGACAGGGGAGTACTGCCTGCACTTCGACGGTAAACCCGCGACGCGACCAAGGGCGAGCCCCCGCACGGCAGTTGCGTGCGGGGGCTCACATGCTGCTGGCTTCCGGTCAGGCCATACAGGCCAGGCCGGCCGGTTCAGGACGGCCGGATACCGGCGTCCGACCGAATGTCAGTAGACGCTGACGCCATAGGCGCTCAGGGCCTCCGTGACCGGCTGGAAGAAGGTCGTGCCGCCGGAGGTGCAGTCGCCGCTGCCGCCGGAGGTCAGACCGTACGCCGTGCCGTTGCTGCCGTAGAGCGAACCGCCGGAGTCACCGGGCTCGGCGCAGACGGTGGTCTGGATCAGGCCGGAGACGACGTCGCCGCCACCGTAGTTGACGGTCGCGTTCAGGGCGGTGACCCGGCCGCTGTGCGTACCGGTGGTGGAGCCGTCCCGGATGACGGTGGTGCCCACGCTCGGCGTGGCCGCGCGGGTGATGTCCACGCCGTTCGCGGTGCCGGGCCGGCTGACGGACCCGGAGTAGCGCACGATGCCGTAGTCGTTGCCCGGGAAGCTGGAGCCGGCGGTCGAGCCGATGACCGTGGTGCGGCCGGAGTTGGAGTACCAGGTCCCGGCGCCGTCGGTGCAGTGCCCGGCGGTCAGGAAGTACTGGTTGCCGCTGCTGTCCTGGACGTTGAAGCCGAGCGAGCAGCGCCAGCTACTCGCATAGATGGCGTCGCCGCCCTGGATGAACTTGCTGAACTTGCCGGGGGTGCGCTTGATCGTGAGCGCGTCGGCGTTGCTCCCGGCCTGCTGCTTGATCTTCGCTATCTCCGCCTGGGAGACCGTGCGGTCGACGGTCACCGTGACGCGGTTGGTCTTGCTGTCGACCGCCCAGGCGGTGCCCGGGATGTCGGCCTTCAGCACCGAGCCGCTGGCGCTCTTGAGTTCGGCGGCGCTGAAGGTGGTGGGAGAGTCGGCGGCGGTCGCGTTGGGGATCGCGATCGCGGCTGCGGCCACGAGGCCGGAGGAAACGGCGATCAGCCGGGTCCGTCTCGTAATACCACTGCGGGGGGTGGTGCGCTTGATCCTCACGTTTCGTTCCCTCCAAGGGAAGTCGGGGGCCCGCGTGGGGTGGGGCCCGTGAGGCGCAGTCAGACGACCGCATGTCCGGATTCCGAACATGCCGTGCCCCTGACAAGCGCTGAGGGGGAGTATTCGGCCGAACGGCCGGTTGGCGCAAGAGCGCCTTTCGGCCGTCAACTTTTGAACCACCTGTACAATTTGGCCGCTCCTGCCCCGGTCAGCGCAGCTTGCGCTCCCCCGCGGCGGCGGTTCGGCAGCGCCCCCAAGGGGCGCGGGGAACTGCGCGACCAGCCACGACGGACCCGCAGACGATTACCACCCATCGCGGCACTCCCCCATCACGGCACCCAAGCGGAGCGCCTAGCAGCCGTCGCAGGGGCAGCAGCAGTCGCAGCCGTCACAGTCGCAGTCCCGGCAGCAGCCCTCGCGCTTCTTACGGGACCACGGACCCTCGTACTCCTTCGCGCAGCACAGCTTGCAGGTGCAGCACAGCAGCCAGAACATCCCGCAGCCGGCCCAGAACCCACGCCGGCCCTTCGGCGGCTGAGCGGCCGGCCCACCACCGAACCCACCGAAGTCACCACCGCCACCGCCATGGCCGCCATGGCCGGGCGCTCCCCCGCCCCCCGCGTACGGATTCCCACCGGCATACGGGTTCTGGCCCGCATACGGATTCTGCGGCGCCCCGTACGGCCCCTGCCCGTACGGCCCCTGCCCCTGCGGCGGCTGCCCCTGCGGCGGCTGCCCCTGCTGTGGCGGCTCCCCATAGGGCCCGGCCTGGTGCGACGCACACATCGGCACCGTGCCGAACGCCCGGTCCACCGAGCGCCGCAGCTCGTGCACGAGCAGCAGATGCGCGAGCTTGGCACCGCTACCGTGTTTTTCCGGGGAGACCCCAGACCCCCAGGCGACCTCGCGCAGCGCCAGCCGCACCCCCCGCACGGCGTCGTCCGCGAGCCTCCGCGCCTCGGGCAGCGAGGTCCCGGTCGCGGTGAGCGGGTTCCACGCACCCGCCGCGGCATCGGCCGCCCGGTCCTCCACGGCGTCCAGGAGGTGCGCCAGCCGTCCGAAGAGGCGTCCGGCCTCGGCGAGCGGCGCGGCGTTGTGCGGCCGTCCGGCCAGGATCGCGGTGTGCGCGAAGGCGGCGGCGGTCGCCGTCTCGGTCGGTTCGGTCACGGCGAGGATCGGCGTGCCGGGCCCGGCGAGCGCCTCGATGCCGACCTGCCGGTCCACGGCGTCGACGAGTACGGCGGTGTCGAACCCGACGGCCGACCCGCTACGGGCACCCGCCGCACCCCACCCCGCGGCCACCCGGCGCGCGGCGAGCGCCACCGGCTTACGGGCCAGCAGCCCGTCCCCGTCGGCCACATGGTCACGCACCTTGGCCGAGGCGAGCACCAGCGAGACGGCCGCGGCGAGCCGCGCGCCCTCACCCTGCGCGACGGACGCGGTCCGCATCCCGCGCAACGCGCACGGCCCCGCCGTACGCCGCAATCCACTGTCCTGCTCGGCCTGAGCCTCCGTCAGAACAGAGATAAGGAGCCCGTCGTAGTTCGTCACGATCCGAGCGAACTGACCGTGGTCCCCACGCAACGAGAGGCACAACCCGCACAAATGCGCCATCCACTGACCCGCGAGCTGCTCACCGAGCCGATGACGACATGGCCTGACGATTCCGAACACGACGTCCCCCCGTGGTTCTTACGACACTTCTCACGACGCTGAGCTGCCGCATCGTAGCGACCGTGGTACGGATCACCATGCTCGCCTCGTTCACCCGTACGCACCCAGCATCACCCATACGCCGTGAAGAATCATATTTCACTCACAGTCAGCAGCCGTACGTGGCATGCCCCTTGGGGGACAGGGGCTCTCGACGAATTCGCTGTGCACCAGTACCGTCACAAACCCCCCGCGCGGCGTCTATCCACTTGGCGCGACGTCCGCATCATGGATGACCATAGGGATGCGGAATGTAAGAGAGACCGCTGTGAGAGGAGGCGTCCATGGGATCGGTGCGCAAGGCGAGTGCCTGGCTGGGCCTCGTTGACGACAACGATGACGAGCGTTACTACGACGACGACTACTCCGAAGGGACCGAGCCCGGGGAAGCCTGGGTCACCGACCCGCGGGTCAAGGTGGCCACGGACGTCGCCGAGGAGAAGGGCCGCCGCATCGGCACGGTCACTCCGGACAGCTTCCGGGACGCCCGCGCCATCGGCGAGCTGTTCCGGGACGGGGTTCCGGTCATCATGAACCTCACGGCCATGGAGCCGGGCGACGCCAAGCGCGTCGTCGACTTCGCGGCGGGGCTCATCTTCGGTCTGCGCGGCTCGATCGACCGCGTGTCCAACCGCGTGTTCCTGCTGACCCCGGCCGACACCGAGATCATCAACGGCGAGGCGTCGGCACACCGCACGGACGGCTTCTACAACCAGAGCTGAGGCAGGGCCGCTCGCCGGCCCTGCCCCCTGGTGGGGATCAGCGGAAGGCGTCGAGTCCGGTGAGCGCCTTGCCCAGCACGAGCTGGTGCATCTCGACGGTGCCCTCGTAGGTGAGCACCGATTCGAGGTTGGTCGCGTGCCGCATCACGGGGTATTCGAGCGAGATCCCGTTGGCACCGAGGATGGTCCGCGCCGTACGGCAGATGTCGATGGCCTCGCGGACGTTGTTGAGCTTGCCGAAGCTGACCTGCTCGGGACGCAGGCGGCCGGCGTCCATGCGCCGCCCCAGGTGATGGGCGAGCAGAATCCCCTTGTGCAGTTCGAGCGCCATGTCGGCGAGTTTGGCCTGGGTGAGCTGGAAGCCACCGATCGGCCGGCCGAACTGCTCCCGCGTCTTCGCGTATTCGACGGCGGCCTCGAAACAGGAACGCGCCGCGCCCATGGCCCCCCACACGATCCCGTAGCGGGCGTGCGAGAGACAGCTGAGCGGCCCCTTGAGCCCGACCACCTCGGGCAGCACGGCATCGGCGGGCAGTCGTACGTCGTCGAGGACGAGTTCACTGGTGACGGAGGCGCGCAGCGACAGCTTGTGCTTGATCTCGGGGGCGGAGAAGCCGGCGCTGTCGGCCGGCACGACGAACCCGCGGATCCCTTCCTCCGTCTGCGCCCACACGACGGCGACCCCGGCGACGGACCCGTTGGTGATCCACATCTTCCGGCCGCCCAGCACCCAGTCGGAGCCGTCCCGCTTGGCGTAGGTCCTCATCGAGGCGGGGTCGGACCCGTGGTCGGGCTCGGTCAGCCCGAAGCACCCGATGACCTCGCCGGAGGCCATGCGGGGCAGCCACTGCTGCTTCTGCGACTCGCTCCCGAACCGGTGAACGGCGTACATGGCGAGGGACCCCTGCACGGAGACCAGGGACCGGATCCCGGAGTCGGCGGCCTCCAGCTCCAGACAGGCGAGCCCGTACTGCACGGCGGACGCACCGGCGCATCCGTATCCGCTGAGGGACATCCCGAGGGCGCCGATCTCGCCGAGTTCCCGGGCGATCTCACGAATCCCCGGCAGCTCGCCCTTCTCGTACCACTCGGCGACGTGGGGCACGACCCGATCCGCGGCCCACTCCCGCACGGTGCTCCGGATCGCCAGGTCCTCGGGCTCCAGGAGGTCGTCGATGCCGAGGGGGTCGGCGGGGTCGAACGGGGGCAACTTCGAGGACGCGGACATGGGACACCCTCCGGCAAGGACTAAAACTAGCGCCGCTAGTTACGACTCGGGCCTGACGCTACGACGCGGTGCCGCGCACGTCCAGTGGGACTCCCCCACATGCCGAGCCGCGTCCCATGCACCGCAAACCACCGACGGCGCTGGCCCCTCGCGGGAGAAGGTCCGGTCAACGCGGGAGAAGGTCCGGTCAAGCGGAGACGCGGGTCTCCGCGACTTCCCTCGGCTTGGGCAGCTCCACGGCAGGCGCCTCGCACTGCATGACCCGCGGCAACCGCAACGCCATCACCGCGCCCAGCACCAACAGAGCCGCACTCACCAGCAACGTCACATGCAGCCCGTGCACGAAGCAGTCCCGAGCCGCCCGCTGCAGGGCGACCCCCGCGGGCCCGCCCAGCTGCGCGGCAACGTCGTAGGCCTCGCCCAACGAGTGCGAAGCGGCCGCGGAGGCCGAGGCCGGAACACCCGGGACGTTCGCCAGCCCGGGCGCATACGCCGCGTTCATCACGCTGCCCAGCAGCGCGATGCCGATCCCCGCGCCCAGCTGGTACGACGTCTCTCCGATCGCCGCCGCCCCACCGGCCTGCTCGGGCGGAGACTCGCTCAGCATCGACTCGTACGCCCCGAAGAGCGTCGTCTCCAGCCCGAAGCCCAGCAGCACGAACCCGAAGAGCAGCAACGCGGGGTTGTCCTCGCCGCCCATGGCCGTCAGCAGCAGCACCGCGACGGCCGTCAGACAGAAGCCGAAGCACACCATCAGCCGTGGCCCGAACCGCCGCAGCATCCGTGCGCCCGCGAGACCGGACGCCATCGCGGCGAACGTCAGCGGCAGCAGCCGCAGCCCCGTCTCCAGCGGTGACAGCCCCAGCACCAGCTGCAGATACTGCGCCGCGATCAGCTCGAGCCCCACGAGCGCGAGCATCGCCAGCACGATGCACCCGACGGACGTACTGAAGGCCGGCCGGGCGAACATCCGCAGGTCCACCAGCGGATGCTCCCGGCGTCGCTGCCGTCGTACGAAAAGGACCAGCAGCACCGCACCGATCACCAGCGGTGCCACGGTGAACACGCTGGCCACCGCCTCCCCGCCGCCGAGCCGCTTCACGCCCAGGACGACGCCGAACAGCCCGCCCGCCGCCATCAGCGCGCCGACCACGTCCCAGGGGCCCTTGCCGTCGCCCTTCGACTCGGGCAGCAGCAGCCGTCCCACCGGGAGGCTGACCAGCATCAGCGGGATGTTGACGAGGAAGACCGAGCCCCACCAGAAGTGCTCGAGGAGGAAGCCGCCGAGCAGGGGGCCGACCGCCGCGCCCACGGCGGCCACGGCGCTCCAGATGCCGATCGCGAGGGCCCGCTCGCGCCGGTCGGGGAAGACCTGGCGCAGGATCGACAGGGTGGCGGGCATGATCATCGCGCCACCGACGCCGAGCAGGGCGCGGGCCAGGATCAGCACCTGTGGGTCGTGCGCGAGGGACGCGAGGCCGGAGGCCAGGCCGAAGAGGCCGTACCCGAGAAGCAGGACCCGTCTGCGGCCCACGCGGTCACCGAGTGTGCCGAAGAGGATCAGCAGCGAGGCGCAGACCAGCGGATAGATGTCGACGATCCAGAGCAGTTCTATCCCGCCGGGCCTGAGGTCCTCGGTGACGGCGGGCACCGCCACATGCAGCACGGTCGCGTCGACCGCGACGAGCAGCAGGCTGGTACAGAGGACGACGAGGACGACCCAGCGGTTGGCACCGGCCCCGGCCGCCCGACGGCGCAGCGCAGCGGCGGCCGTGGTCGTCCCGGACATGTACGTACCTCCCAGATGTTCCCTCGCCCCGGCGGGCTCACGGGGTGGGGACTCCCCGTGACTCGGCCGGAGAGGAGCGGTGGTCTCCGGCCCGCGCAACGAAGCGAGTGACTCGTCAGAGTACGCGAGTCCACGTCGGCGCCGAGTGGCGGACCTCTCAGACTCCGCACAGAAGGCGTGTGGCGTACGCCACGTCCAGCCGCGCTCTCGCCCCGTCCGCCCCCGGTCGGGCCCGGGCCGGGGGCGGTGAGCTCCAGGGGAATTCCATCCCATGATTCGGTTAACGAATTCATAAGCAGCGAAAAACGAACCGCAATAATGATCAAAGGAATTGAAGGATGCAGCCCCCGATGATTAGGGATTCCTTGGAAATAAACCTCCTCCTGAGAGGAATCCCACATCACATCGTCATCACAAAGCCGTGGAATCGCCCTTGAACTGCGCTCACTCGCTGTAACGTCGATTGGGTGTGTACCGAACGAAAGCTGACCCGTCTGGACCGGGTCTTCGCCAGGCTGGACCGGGAGCCAGAACGTCCGGCCCACATCGATGTGCCGCGGATGACCCCGCACAGGATCGTGCTGTTCACCGCGACCCTGGCCTTCTACGGGGCCATCGTGTGGGCCGTCGTCATCACCTCGTGGCTGGTCCGGTTCGACTGGCAGGTCATGTTCTTCCGCCCGTACCAGCAGTGGGCGGAGATCCACGCGTTCGTCGACTACTACGTGGTGCTCGGCCAGCGCGGCCCCACCGCCGTGATGGTCGCGGCCTGGCTGGGCTGGCGTTCCTGGCGGCAGCACACGTTGCGGCCGCTGCTCGCGCTCGGCGTCTCACTGCTCCTGCTGAACATCACCGTCGGTGCCGCCAAGCTCGGCATGGGCCGCCTCGGACCGCACTACGCGACCACCATCGGCTCCAACGAGATGGGCCTGGGCGGCGATATATTCCCCAGCGGCCACACCGCCAACGCCGTGGTGACCTGGGGAATCCTGGCCTATCTGGCCTCGACCCCGAGAGCGCGCCGCTGGCTGTCGGCCCTGTCGGCGGTGACCTCGCTGGGCGTCGGCCTGTCCACCGTCTACCTCGGTACGCACTGGCTGAGCGACGTGCTGCTCGGCTGGGCCGCCGGTCTGCTGATCATGCTCGCCCTGCCGTGGTTCGAGCCGCTGATCGCCCGCTCCGAGACCTGGATCTTCGACCTACGCGACCGCTGGCGCGAGCGCCGGGCCGGTGCCGTTCCCGCCCCCGTTCTCGAACCGGCTCGAGCGGGGCGACCCTCATCGACCACCCCGGTCGCGGCCCCGGTGCTGCTCAAGCCACGTGCCACGCCCGCCGGCGACGAGGTCGCGGCACGCGAGGCGCCGGGCGCGCCCCGCCCGCCCCGGGCGCCCGCCTATCTGGCACCCGGCCCGCACACGGCCCGCGGCGAGCGCACTCCGGTCACCCCCGTCGGCAGCCGCCGCCCGCCGCACACGGACCGTATGACCCGCGGCGCGGCCCCGGCGGCCCGCCCCCTCACGGGCGGCTGACCTCCCCCACCGCGGACAGCGGGGTTCGGTACGCACAACCACGCCGCAGGGCGACGGCCCCGGCTCCTCGACAGGAGCCGGGGCCGTCGCCCTGTGCCAGCCTTTCGTCAGCCCTTCCAGGCCCGCGCCACCTGGCCGTCCTTGACCTCGAAGTTCAGGCGACCGCTCCTGTACTCCATGGTGATGATCGCCCCCGGCGGCAGCGAACGCACCGTCGACCACCCTCGGTCACGGGCGAGTCGCTCGGCCCGGTCGGCGTCGAGACCGACATATGTGTCCGGGCTGTCCTGGGGTTCGGCAGGGGGATTCGGAATGGGTGCCATGCCGCCACGCTAGGGCCTGAGCGAAGGATCGGGCCAGCGCGGACCGGGGGCCTTTGTAGCGGCCATGCAGGTCACGCGTCCCCCTCCGGTCACGCTTTTGTCACAGAATCACGACGGGCGTTTCGGCCGCACTTCATCACACGGACGAGCGATTCCGTAGGCCTTCCGCAGGCATTCCATCGTAATTCCCGCGTGTCGCACCGACCGGGCCAATAGCCCGCCGGAAAAGTTCCCGGGGAACTGCCCCCGGACTCCTTACCGGACTCCCTTTCCCTCCGCTCCCCTCCGCCCGGCATTGGCTGCTGCCGCAGCGAGGCGCGGGCCGCGGGAACCGGTACCACACAGAAAGTACATGGTTCTACCACAGAATCTCCGTACGCCCCCTGTCGCGGCGCTGACGACGCGAGCATCATGGCGTGAGCTCGCGTCGGCGCGTGCGACGCGGGCTTTCAGCGGGCCCGGGGCGCTACGAGCGAAGGGGCGAGCGATGGGGACGCAGACCGTACGGGCGACGGCACGGCCCGAGCGGACCGGACAGCCCGGACGAGTGGTCGTCGACTGGTTGACCACCACCGACCACAAGAAGATCGGCCATCTCTACCTGATCACGTCGTTCGGGTTCTTCCTGGCCGGCGGTGCCATGGCCCTGATGATGCGGGCCGAGCTGGCCCGGCCGGGGATGCAGTTGCTGAGCAACGAGCAGTACAACCAGCTGTTCACCCTGCACGGCACGATCATGCTGCTGCTGTTCGCGACCCCCACCTTCGCGGGCTTCGCCAACGAGCTGATGCCTCTGCAGATCGGCGCCCCGGACGTGGCCTTCCCACGGCTGAACATGTTCTCGTACTGGCTGTTCCTGTTCGGCGGCCTGATCGTGATGGGCTCGCTGATCGTGCCGGACGGGCCGGCCGCCTTCGGCTGGTTCGCCTACGCGCCGCTCAACAGCCTGGAGCGCTCCCCCGGCATCGGCCCCGACCTGTGGATCATGGGCCTCGCACTGGCCGGCTTCGGCACGATCCTCGGCGCGGTCAACTTCATCACCACGATCATCGGGATGCGCGCCCCCGGCATGACCATGTTCCGGATGCCGATCTTCGTGTGGAACACGCTGTTCACGTCGATCCTGATCCTGATGGCGTTCCCGGTACTGGCGGCGGCGCTGCTGGTGCTGGAGGCGGACCGCCGGTTCGGCTCGGTGGTGTTCGACGCGGGCAACGGCGGGGCGCTGCTGTGGCAGCACCTGTTCTGGTTCTTCGGCCATCCCGAGGTCTACATCATCGCCCTGCCGTTCTTCGGCATCATCAGCGAGATCATCCCGGTCTTCTCGCGCAAGCCGCTGTTCGGCTATCTGACGCTGGTCGCGGCGACGATGGCGATCACCGGTCTGTCGATCGTGGTGTGGGCGCACCACATGTTCGTCACCGGCGCGGTGCTGCTGCCGTTCTTCTCCTTCATGAGCTTCCTGATCGCGGTGCCGACGGGCGTGAAGTTCTTCAACTGGACCGGCACCATGATCAAGGGCTCGCTGTCCTTCGAGACCCCGATGCTGTGGGCGCTGGGCTTCCTGGTGACGTTCCTGTTCGGCGGGCTGACCGGGGTGATCCTGGCGTCGCCGCCGATGGACTTCCACGTCTCCGACTCGTACTTCGTGGTCGCCCACTTCCACTACGTCGTCTTCGGCACCGTCGTCTTCGCGATCTTCGCCGGATTCCACTTCTGGTGGCCCAAGTTCACCGGGAAGATGCTCGACGAGCGGCTGGGCAAGATCCACTTCTGGACGCTGTTCGTCGGCTTCCACACCACGTTCCTGGTGCAGCACTGGCTGGGCGCGGAGGGCATGCCCCGCCGGTACGCCGACTATCTCGCCGCCGACGGCTTCACGACGCTGAACACGATCTCGACGATCGGCGCGTTCCTGCTCGGCATGTCGACGCTGCCGTTCCTCTACAACGTCTGGAAGACCGCGAAGTACGGCAAGAAGGTCGAGGTCGACGACCCCTGGGGCTACGGCCGCTCCCTGGAGTGGGCGACCTCCTGCCCGCCCCCGCGGCACAACTTCAACGCGCTGCCGCGGATCCGCTCCGAGTCCCCGGCGTTCGACCTGCATCATCCGGCGCACGCGTTGGAGGCTCCGCAGCCCGAGCCAAAGAGCGAGCAAGCCGACCGTGGGCCGTCCTGATCGCCTCGACGAGCTCGTCCGGCTCCACGACCTCGAACTCGAAGCCCATCAGCATCACATGGATCACCATCACGTCGAGGCTGCCGGCGCCGGTGCGCAGGAGGCAGCTGTCGGGACCGTCCGCCTCCAGCTGCCCGGCGGACGGCGAGATGCTCTCGGCTGCCTCCTCCAGGGGCACCAGCAGCCGGACGACGGCGTGCGAGGCGTACGCGCGCGTGGAGATGCCCTGGGAGACGTACGCAGCGAGGTCCTCGGCGGGCGGGGTGCGCGGGGTGAAGCGCGGGCCGTGCGGCGGTCTGGGCGTGATGCGGTCGACGCGGAACGTACGCCAGTCCTCGCGGTCGAGGTCCCAGGCGACCAGGTACCAGCGGCGCTCGCTGCACACCAGGCGGTGCGGCTCGACGTTGCGGCGGGTGGGGGCGCCCTCGTGGTCGCGGTACTCGAAGCGCAGGCGCTCGGCGTCCCGGCAGAGGTTGGCGAGCTCGGTGAGCAAGGCCGGGTCGACGGCGGAGGGCTGGGGGCCGCGCAGCATCGGCACGGTGAAGGCGTTCAGGGCGCCCACCCGGCGGCGCAGCCGGTTCGGCAGGACCTGCTCCAGCTTGGCGAGAGCCCGTACGGAGGTCTCACCGATGCCCTCGATGCCCTGACCGGCGGCCGTGCGCAGCCCGACCGTGACGGCGACCGCCTCGTCGTCGTCCAGCAGCAGTGGGGGGAGCTCCGCGCCCGCGCCGAGTTGGTAGCCGCCGCCGGTACCGGGGCTGGCGTTGACGGGGTAGCCCAGCTCGCGCAGGCGGTCGACGTCCCGGCGGACCGTGCGCGAGGTGACGCCGAGTCGGTCGGCCAGGTCGGCGCCGGACCATTCGCGGTGGGCCTGGAGCAGGGAGAGGAGGCGCAGGAGTCGTGCGGATGTGTCCAGCATGGGGCGCCTAAAAGCTCGGGGGTACGGGTTCGCGGGCGAGTGCGGGCCCATTTTGTCTGGTCGCGCGGTTCCCCGCGCCCCGTAAGGACGTTGCTCCTAACCGGCATTCGACGCTGAGCTTGCCATTGCGGGTCTCGTACGGGACTCGATCTGCGAGGGGATGTACGTCCATGTCGCCCGGCGCCAAGCGGTCCGGTTCCTCGTCCGTCACGCGCGCGTACGCGTCCCAGTGGCCCTCGGGCAGGGCGACGCTGCTGGGGAGCGCGGCGCGCAGGCGGCCGCGCGCGGCCGGGGTCAGGGGCAGGCTGACCTCCTCGGGGCCCTCGCGATGGCGCAGGACGAGGTGGGCCACCTCGTGGGCCCCGGCCGCGCTGACGTCGAAGGTCAGCCCGCCGGCCGAATCCGCGATGCAGTCGGCGCGCAGGGGTGCTGCCTGCGACACGGGCGTCATACGCTGCGGTTCCTCCCTCGGCTCTGTGTGCTGTGTGTGCTCTGTGTGCTCTGTGCCTGTGCTCTGTCGGTTGGACCGGCGACGCGGCCATTTGGTTGCCCGTCACGGCTGGTACGACAGCTGTGGGACCTCGAAGCACGTGGTGTTCATGTCTCCTTGCGAGACCCAGCCCCTGCCGTCCTCCCAGCGGGCCACCGACAGACAGGTCCGGCGGCTCTTCGGCGGCTCGGCCGACCGCTCGAACCTGACCGGGATCAGCAGGCCGTCGGCGGTGTATCCCTGGCTGCGGTTCATGAAGTCGTCGACGCACGCGCGCGTGATGCCCTCGGCGGCACACGACTTCGCCGCGTCCGTGAACCACATCGCCGCCGCCCAGCCCTCCAGCTGCCACTGGGAGTGCGCCTTCAGCCCTTTGGTCGCGTCCCGGAACTCCCGTACGGCCTCCTGGTCCGTGTCCTCGTGGTTGCGGGACGACCCGGTCGCCCACAGGGCGTTGCGGCAGCGCGGGGAGTCCTTGTAGTCCTCGGCGACGGTGGACGTCCAGTTCTGTACGTTCGTGACCTTGGCGGTGACCTCGGCACCGACGTCGTCCATCGCCTCGCACAGCCGGGCGTTGCCGTGGGTGTCGATGGCGTCGAAGACGAGGTCGGCGCCCTGTTCCTTCAGATCGGCCGCCACCGCGCGGAAGTTGGGCAGCGCGAAGTCGACCTGCTCGGTGACCACCTTGTAGCCCTCGGCCTTCAGCCCCCGCTCGACGAGCCGGGCGTAGGCGGCGGACGCGGGCTGGTTGTAGGAGACGACGGCGGCCGTACGGGCGCCGTGCTCGCGCTTGAAGTACCGGTAGACCTCCGTGCCGCCGTACTGCTTGCCGTCCCAGCCGGTCGTGCCGTCGCGGGGCGCGAGGCTGCCGTAGATGCCGTACAGGTGCGGGTAGGTGTCGTAAGCGGACCCGATGGGCTGGCCGCCGATGTCGGGCACGCGTGCGTGTGAGACGCGGGAGGCGCCCGCGTAGTCCAGGGCGGTGGTGGCGACCAGGGCGACGACGTCGTCCTCGTCGATCAGCTCATGCACGCACTCGTTGTTGCCGACGCCGCTGCCGCCGTCGTCGCACTCACGCACCTCGACCCGGCGGCCGTCGATGCCCCCGCGCGCGTTGAGGCGCTCGAACCAGGCCTTGGCCCCGTCGCGCGGGCCGGTGAAGGCGCTGCCGCCGACGGGGCTGGTGGCGCTGGTGATGATGCCGACGCGGACGGGGGTGCGGTCCGCCGCGGGCGCCGAGGGCGTGCTGCGGTCGCGGTGCTCGAAGTCGCTCTCCGCCAGCCGGCTGCCGCACGCCGTACTCAGAGCCAGCACCACCACGGCGATCGCCGCCTCAGCACCCCGGGATCGGCGACCCATTGCCGCTCAACTGGACCAGCGCGCAGAGCGTCTTGGCGGACACCTTCCAGGTGCCGTCCTGTTCGACCGCGGTCCCTGAGGCGTTCGGCAGGGCGGTCGCGCCCCTCAGAGTCAGGTCGTACGTCACGTTCGCCTCGGTCGGCGAGGTGAACTCGACCTTGGAGACCGTCGCCCGGACCTGCCCGCCGCGCTCGTCACCGCTGAACGCCCGAAGGACCGGCGCCATCTGCTCACCGTTCTCCAGGACGGTCTGCTTGTCCTCCAGCGCCGTCTGCGGGTCGAAGAACTTCTGCCAGTTCTGCTTGATCTCCGTCTCGGCGGCCCCCGCGTCGGCGGGCGCCGTCGCGGCCGGCGACTGCTCGGTCTGCTCGACCGTCGGCGTCGGCGGCGTCTCGTTGCCGCCGCCTCCCTCGTCGTCGCTGCAGGCCGCGAGGGCCGGGGCGAGGAAGAGGAGCAGGGCGGCCGCCAGCGCGGTCCCCCGTCCCGCCGCCCGTGGACCGCACCCCCTGTGTGCGTTGCTCCGCCTGAGGTCGCTCCCGAGAACCATCTGGCTCACCACCGGGTGTCGATCCGGGCCGTGTGCGCCCGGTGCTTTCAGGGTCAGCTTGCAGGAGGCATAGTGCAAGCCATTGGCTGACATGGACAGGCACATGCGCAGAAACCCGCTGTGCGTGCACTGAAACCCGACGTGTGGGAGCCGGCGATGCGGACAGCCCGACTGCGGACCGTGCACCCCGTCCTGTGGGCCGGCTGGGCCGCGCTCGCGGCGGGCGCGGTGCTGTGTGTCATCGGTTGGTACGGCATCTCCGGTGAGCGGTTCGCCGAGCGGCAGCTGCCGTATCTCGCGTCCTGCACGGTCCCCGGCGCCGCGCTGATCATCGCCGGGGCGGTGCTGCTGACCCACGGCCGGGGCGCGCTCGCCGCCGCGCGCGTGGAGGAGCTGTACGGCCTCCTGGTGGCCGCCGAGCACGCGGGGTCCGAGGACTCCGGGCCGGCGGCCGCGGCGCCGCTGGCGGTCAGCGGGGACCTGCTGATGGTGCCCGGCGGCACCCTGTGGCACCGCGCGGACTGCCCGCTGGTCGCCGGGAAGGCGGAGGCGGTCGCTGTCGATGCGAAGCTGGTGAGGAGCGGCGAACTGGGCCCGTGCCCGATCTGTGAGCCCGCCGAAGCGGATGACTGATGTCCTCCCTGACGTACGACCTCACCCTGGCCGGACTGTCGGTCGGCAGCGCCGCCGCGCTCACCGGGATCGGCTTGATCGTGACGTACCGCGCGACCGGGGTGCTGAACTTCGCGCACGGGGCGATCGCGATGGTGTGCGCGTACGTGCTGCGCCAGTGCGTGGTGGAGTGGGGCTGGCCGCTGTGGGCGGGCGCGACGGTGACACTGCTGCTGGTGGCGCCCGGGATCGGGATGGCGCTGGAACGGTTCGTCTTCCGGCCGCTCGCGGTCCTGGGCAGCGACCCGGCGCAGACCCTGGTCGCGTCCATCGGGGTATTCGTGCTGCTGGTGGGCGGCGCGGCGCTGCTGTGGGGTCAGGGAGCGCGGGACGACGTGCCGGAGCTGGTGTCGGCGGATCCGTGGGGTCAGCTGGCGGTGGCGCTGCTGCTGGCGGCCGGGGTAGGGGCAGTACTGCGTCCTTCCGGGGGACACCTCCGGCCCCCCAGCTGGACCCGCTTCGGCCGGGAGCTGCGTGCCGTGGTCGACGACCGTCAACTGGCCGTCCTCGGGGGCATCGACGCGGACCGGGTGGCGGCGGCGGGCTGGGCGTTCGGCTCGTTCACGGCGGGTCTGACGGGCGTGCTGCTGGCTCCGTACGTCCGCCTGGACCCGTACGGCATGCCGCTGCTGGTCATGGAGGTGGTCGCGGTGGCGGTGGCCGCCCGGA
This sequence comes from Streptomyces sp. R28, assembly GCF_041052385.1. Taxonomy (GTDB): domain Bacteria; phylum Actinomycetota; class Actinomycetes; order Streptomycetales; family Streptomycetaceae; genus Streptomyces. The sequence goes on from NZ_CP163439.1 coordinate 2,381,675, forward strand.
TGCGCAGCCTGCCGGTCGCGGTGGTGACAGCGCTGGCCATCGGCGTGGCCCAGAGCCAGCTGACGCGTCTGCACCCCTCCGGCTGGAGCGCGCCCCTCCTGCAGGCCGTCAGCACGAACCTCTTCGTCGTGGCCCTGCTGGTCGCCGCCCTGGCCCTCCCCCGCGTCGGCACCCGCGACGCCCTGCCCCGCACGGCCACCGCGCGCGTGCCGACCCCGCCGGGCGCCTGGATCGTGGCGACGGTTCTCTTCCTGCTCCCCCTGGGCTTCGCGGGCTCGGACCTGCATACGTCGGTGCAGGTGCCGGCGCTGGCCGTGGTGCTGCTGTCCCTGGTTGTGGTCACGGGCCGCGGCGGCCAGATCTCGCTCGGGCAGGCGGCGTACGCGGGCCTGGGCGCCCTGTTCACGGCCCTCCTCGCAGCGGGCCGCTTCCCGGGCCTCCCGCCCCTGCCGGAACTCGCGGCACTGGGGCTGGCAGTGATCCTGGTGGCCCCGCTGGGCCTGCTCACCGGCTGGCCGGCGATCAGCCGCCGCGGCCTCGCCCTGGCGCTGGCGACCTTCGCGGTGGGCGTCGGTGTGAGCCGCTTCGTCTTCGCCCAGCCGTACGCGATCTCGGGGCTGTCCCTGGGCCGCCCGACCGGCTTCGAGGGCGACCGCGCGTACTACGTCCTGGAGCTGACCCTCCTCGCGGCCGCCCTGCTGACGACCTGGCTGCTGCGCCGGGGCCGCACGGGCCGGGCCCTGGCGGCGATGCGGGACCACGAGTCGGGGGCGTCGGCGGGAGGCGTGCAGGTGCCCTCCTTGAAACTCCTGGCCTTCGTCTCGGGCGCCGCCCTGGCAGCCCTGGGCGGCGGCCTGCTCGGCATGGGCCTGCGCGCCTTCGACCCGGCCGCCTACGACCCGGTCCGCGGCCTCCTCTGGTTCGCCGCGGTGGTGGTCCTGGGCGCCGACAGCACCCTGGGCGCCTTGGCCGCGGCAGCCCTCCTGGTGGGCCTCGACGCGGGCGCCCGGGGCGGGGTGGCGGCGGCCCTCATCGGCGTACTGGCGGTCCTGGTGGGCCGCTTCCCCGGGGGACCGTACGAGGCACTGCGAACGGCGGCGGCGAGGCTGCGGTTGCGGAGGAGGGCGAGGCTCACGGCGTTGGGGGCGGGCGTGCGCAGGCGGGTACGGCCGCCGGAACGAGGAGCTGCGTCTCGGCCGACCCTGGCGGGGGTGACGGCGACGGGCCCGGCGGGAGCGACACGCCGGAGCGAACAGGCCGCCGCGGGCGCTCGGCCCACACAAGGGCCACCCCCCGCACCGCCACCCGACGTCGCGCCCCTCACCACCCACCACCTCCGAGCCCGCTACGACGGCTTCACGGCCCTCGACGACGTCACCCTCACCGTCCCACCCGGTCACATCACCGCGATCATCGGCCCCAACGGCGCCGGAAAGAGCACCCTGTTCCACTGCCTGGCCGGCACCCACCGCCCCGCCCACGGCCAAGTCCTGCTCGGCACCCGGAACATCACCCGCCTGCCCGCACACGCCCGCACCCGCCTCGGCATCGCCCGCACCTTCCAGCAACTGGCCGTGTTCCCCTCCTTGACCGTGGCCGACAACGTCCGCGTAGGCGCCGAGCACGGCCGGGTACGAGATCCCGCAGCCGTGGAGCGAGCCCTCCGGCTCCTCGGCCTCGACGGCCCCGTACGGGCGATGCCCGCCGCCGCCCTGCCCACCGGCACACTGCGCCGCGTCGAACTGGCCCGTGCCCTCGCGGGCAGCCCGCGCGTGCTGCTGCTCGACGAACCCGCCGCCGGCCTCGACACCGCCGAAGTCACCGCACTGACCCGGGTCCTGAAGGCCCTCGCCGCCGACGGCACGGCCCTGCTCGTCGTCGAGCACGACCTCGACCTGGTCGCCGACCTCGCCGACACCGTGCACGTCATGGCGGCGGGCCGCATCGTCGCCTCCGGCCCACCCGACCGCGTACTCGACGTCGCAGGCTCCCGGGAGACCCCCGTATGACCACGATCTCGCTGCGCCACGTGCGTGTGCGCTACGGCCCCCTGGAGGCCCTGCACGGCGTCACCTTCGCCGCCCCCGGCCCCGGTCTCACCGTCCTGCTGGGACGGAACGGATCCGGCCGTACGACCGCTCTGCGCGCCCTGGCCGGCACCCTGCCCCTGACCGGCGGCGCGGTGGTGTGGGACGGCGCCGACGTGACCCGTATGCCCGCCCACGAACGGGCCCGCCGCGGGCTGTGCCTGGTCCCCGAGCGGCAGGCGGCGTTCGGCTCCCTCACCGTGCGGGAGAACCTCGAACTCGCGGCTGACTCGTACGACATCGCCCTCGGCGCCTACCCTCGCCTCGAACCCCTGCTCGCCCGCCGCGCCGGCACCCTGTCCGGCGGCGAGCAGCGCATGCTCGCCCTCGCTCGCGCCGTGCTGGCACGCGCGCGCGTGGTGCTCGTTGACGAGCCGACACAGGGCATGTCGCCCACGGTCGCGACCCGTACGTACGAACTGCTGAGCGAACTCGACGCCTGTGTGGTCGTCGCCGAGCAGCGCCTGCCGCGCGTGCTGCACGGCAAGGCGGCGCTCGTCTACGAACTGCAACGGGGCGCGGTCGCGTTCAGCGGAGAGACCGGCGAGTGGGAGCGCCGTGCAGCGCGCCGAACCGGGTCGAGCCCTTCCGGATGAGCAGCGAGGTCTTCGCGGTCAGCCGGTCCGTGACGCTGGGTTTCTCCATGTGCATGCGGCCCTTGAGCCCGTATCGCCTGGAGCAGTGCGGCCAGGCCCCCCACCCCTGCACGGCCACCACTTTCCGGGCGATCGTGATCTGCTCCTTGCGGGTGGCGAGATCCGCGCGCGGGGCGTACTTCGCCCCGCCGAAGCCCTCCCAGGTCGACTGCGAGAACTGCAGTCCCCCGTAGTGGCCGTTGCCGGTGTTGATGCCCCAATTGCCGCCGCTCTCACACTTGGCGACGCAGCCCCAGGGCCACTGGTCCTTGGCGCAGCCGTAGGCCACGGGTTTGGGCGGCGGTCCGGGAGCCGGAGGTGGCGCCGTATGGACGTGCCGCGTCGGGTGTGTTGCCGGCGCCGCGTGCGCCGTTCCCGGGAGAACGGCGGTGAACAGGGCGGCGGCCAGGGCGATCGTGAGTGGTGTGCATTTCATATGAGCACGCTAGGCAGCTTATTGCGGCCGACCGGGGCGGCGCGTCCGACGGCCGCCGGTGCCCCACCCGGTCGGCGGACCGGGCGGGGCCCCGCGCCACGGGCGGGGAGCGACGCTCAGAGTTCGAGGCGCTGCCCGGGCACGATCAGATGGGGATCACCGCCGATGACGGACTTGTTGGCGGCGTAGAGCCGCTGCCAGGTGGTTCCGTGCCGGGCGGCGATGCCGCTCAGCGTGTCGCCCTGACGGACCGTGTAGTCACCGCGGGACGAGCTGCGGTTCGGGTGTCCCGCCGAACGCTCCGGCGCCTGTACGGGAGTCGACGGGGCTGCCTTGGCCGACGAGGACGCCGAGTCGGCGCCGGAGGCCGCGGGTGCGCTTCCGTCCGCTCCGGCCCGGGCCGAACAGGTCGGCCACGCGCCCCATCCTTGAGCGCGCTGGACCTTGGTGGCCACGGCGATCTGCTGGGCCCTGCTCGCCCCGTCCGCCGTCGGCGCGTAGGCCGTACCGCCGTACGCGCGCCACGTGGAGGGGGCGAACTGCAGTCCGCCGTAGTAGCCGTTGCCGGTGTTGATGTGCCAGTTGCCGCCGCTCTCGCACTGTGCGATGCGGTCCCACACTCCGCCGTCCGCCGCCGCGGCGTTGCCGGTAGCGGCCAGCAGCCCGAGCGGGGCGAGCAGTACCGCCCCGGCGAGAGCCGCCGTCGTACGAGTCCGGCTCCGGTGCGGAGCCGGCTGCGTCTTGAGAGCGTTGCCGTGAGTGTTATCGGCACATTCGGACATGTAGTTCCCTCTCGAAGCACTCGGGGTCCCCCAGAGCGGAACGCCACTCCCACGCCATGGGACGCGTGAGTCGCGCTCGCCCCGTCCGCCGGATTCGGTACTGCGAGCTGGCTTGTTGCGGGCCGGCGGACGTACCCGAGCGGTGCTCGTTGCACACGGCCGAGGAATGTAGGGAGGGCGACCGGTCGGCATCAACCAACTCCTTGTCATTCCAGGCCAGTTAGCCGTTACCTCCGGTATCGGCGATTTTCGGCCACCCACTTCATTCGCTGATTTCAGGATTTGTCGACCAGCACCCCCGGCGATCTGTGACGCACCCCACCCAACCAACTTCCTTGACCCTCCCGGGACTTGACGGTGAGTGCGCGATTCCGCACCCGAGGTGACCGTGCGCGTTGGATGGTTCGATTCCGTTCGCTGTGGTGCGTGACTCCCGCCACAGATCGTCCGTTGTCTTCTTCATGAGCCCGGCACCCGCCCGGTTCACGGACCGGGAGCCACCCGGCCCCGCCACGCACCGCATCCCGAGGGAGCCAACCGTGCCGCGCATGCTCGACGTCAGCGACGAGGTACGTGCCGAGATCGGCGACGAAGAAGCCGACCGGCTGCTCGCCGGAGAGAACGCACCCGGCAGTTACGACTGCACGTCCTGCCGCACCCCGGGCGACTCCGAACAGGAGCGCACCAGCACCGTCCTGTTCATCGGGGACGAGACCGCAGTCCTCGCCTTCGCCCACGCCACCTGCCTGCCCTCGCAGGTCGTCCAGGTCACCGAGGAGCAGTTGCGGGGTGCCGTGAAGTCCATCACCGGCGACCGGGTCGATCTGCAGCCGGAGTCGATCGTGCCGGAGCAGGCCGTGCTCGGCGTGACCAGCGGACTGGTACTGATCGCCGGGGAGCTGCACCCCGCCCTGGTCGTCGAGCCGACCGGGCCCATCATGCGTCCCGGGGCGACCGGCGCCGGGGACGACTTCCTGCCACTGCTGATCGAACAGGGGTTCATGCCGGTGACGGAGCTGGCCGATGTGCCGCCGGTACTGCACGGCTGGTCCGTGCTGCTGGCCATGGGCCAGCTGCACGCGGTTCTCCAGCCGGGGACCAACGGGGGGCAGCCGGTCGCCTGGTGGCAGGCGCATCAGCCGCTGCTGGTCACCGACGGATGGCGGGCCGCAGCCAACAAGCATCAGCAGGTACTGATGTTCGCGGCACCGGTGGGTTCGATCGGGCGTCAGCCCCGGGAGGACCTGCTGCGGGACGCGCTGGACAAGGCGGCGGCGAACGGGAAGTTGGTCGGTTCGGCGCTGCCTCTGGCCGGGACGTGAGTGCGCCTGACGGGCGGGGGCCGCGGGTCGCACGGCGACCGCGGGTCGGTTGTGGCTGGTCGCGCCGTTCCTCGCGCCCCTAAAGGGCCGTGACCGACCGCATCTCATCAGGCTCGGGGTCGTTTGGACATACGTGCATGCATACGACGTTCCCCGCCATCAGGGCGGCCCCTCGCCCACACCGATCTACGACGCGCTCTACGCCGAGTACGTCAAGTCCTTCCGTTCGCTGCCGGGTGATCGCAGCGGTGAGGAGGACCTGGGGTTCATCGCGTTCGGGAACATCCAGCGCAGTACCGGCACGTACGGCGGCCATCGGCCGGGGTCGTTCAGCAGTTCGTACAGCGCCTACAGCGCGGGAGCGCACAGCGCTCGCCACGGCAGCGGTCAGCAGCCGCAGTGGCAGCGCGTCGGGCACATCGGCCCGCAGGGGGGCACGGGGATGCACCACGTCCCGGCCGCGCTGCCGCCGGCGCGCAGGGGCTGAACACACGAAAGGGCGGCCCGGTACGGGCCGCCCTTCAGCTGTGCGCTGTTACTTCTTCTTGCCGCGCTTCTCCCGCACCCGCACGGAGATGTGGATCGGCGTGCCCTCGAAGCCGAACTCCTCGCGCAGCCGGCGCTCGATGAAGCGGCGGTAGCCCGCCTCGATGAAGCCGGAAGCGAAGAGCACGAACCGCGGGGGCTTGGTGCCGGCCTGGGTGCCGAACAGGATGCGGGGCTGCTTGCCGCCGCGGATCGGGTGGGGGTGGGCGGCGACCAGCTCGCCGAGGAAGGCGTTCAGGCGGCCGGTCGGAACGCGGGTCTCCCAGCCGGCGAGGGCGGTCTCGATAGCGGGGACCAGCTTCTCCATGTGACGGCCGGTGCGCGCGGAGACATTGACCCGCGGCGCCCAGGCGACCTGACCGAACTCGGTCTCGATCTCCCGCTCCAGGTAGTAGCGGCGCTCCTCGTCGAGGGTGTCCCACTTGTTGTAGGCGATCACCATCGCGCGGCCCGCTTCCACGGCCATCGTGACGATGCGCTGGTCCTGCACCGAGATGGACTCGGAGCCGTCGATCAGGACGACGGCGACCTCGGCCTTCTCGACGGCGGCCGCGGTGCGCAGCGAGGCGTAGTAGTCGGCGCCCTGCTGGAGGTGGACGCGCTTGCGGATGCCCGCCGTGTCGACGAACTTCCAGGTCACGCCGCCCAGTTCGATGAGCTCGTCGACCGGGTCACGGGTGGTGCCGGCCAGCTCGTCGACGACGACGCGCTCCTCGCCCGCCACCTTGTTCAGCAGGGAGGACTTGCCGACGTTCGGGCGGCCGATCAGGGCGATGCGGCGCGGGCCCGCCGACTCCGCCCCCGCCGAAGGACTCGCGCGGTGCTTCCGGCAGCGCCTCCAGGACGGCGTCCAGCATGTCGCCGGTGCCACGGCCGTGCAGCGCGGAGACGGGGTGGGGCTCCCCCAGGCCCAGCGACCACAGATACGTGGCGTCCGCCTCACCGCTGGGGCCGTCGACCTTGTTGGCGCACAGCACGACGGGCTTGCCGGCCTTGCGCAGCAGTCGTACGACCGCCTCGTCGGTGTCGGTCGCGCCGACCTTGGCGTCGACGACGAACACGACGGCGTCGGCGGCCTCGATCGCGAACTCGGCCTGCGCGGCCACGGAGGCGTCGATGCCGAAGACGTCCTGCTCCCAGCCGCCGGTGTCGACGACCTTGAAGCGCCGGCCCGCCCACTCGGCCTCGTAGGTCACACGGTCACGGGTGACGCCGGGCTTGTCCTCGACGACCGCCTCGCGGCGCCCGATGATCCGGTTGACGAGAGTCGACTTGCCGACATTGGGGCGGCCCACGACGGCGAGGACGGGCAAGGGTCCGTGCCCGGCGGCCTCGATGGCCCCCTCGACGTCCTCGAGGTCGAAGCCCTCTTCCGCGGCGAGCTCCATGAACTCCGCGTACTCGGCATCGCCAAGCTCTCCGTGCTCGTGCTCTTCGAGCGAGCCCTCGGAGTGGATGTGGTCGTTCATGAAGTCCGTACCTCGTTCATCGTGGTGATCGGTGGACCTCCCGGTGCCTTTGTGCCGGTCTGATCCACTACTCAGTGTCGCCTAGCGGCCGGTCAGCCGCCTGGCGTTTTCCAGGTGCGCGGTGAGCTGCTTCTGGATGCGCTCGGTCGCCTCGTCCAGCGCCTTGCGAGTGCGCCGTCCGCTGCCGTCGCCCGCCTCGAAGGGGTCGCCGTACACGACGTCGACGCGGTGCCGCAGCGGAGGCAGCCCCTTCATCAACCGTCCCCGCTTCTCGGAACTTCCCAGCACGGCGACCGGGACGATCGGTGCCCCGCTGCGCACCGCGAAGTAGGCGAGCCCGGCGCGCAGCGCGGCGAAGTCGCCCTCGCCCCGGGTGCCCTCGGGGAATATCCCGAGGACGCCGCCGTTCGACAGGACGTCGAGCGTCTGGGTGATGGCCGTGCGGTCTGCGGAGTGACGGTCCACCTTCAGCTGGCCGATACCGGTCAGGAAGGGGTCGAGCGGGCCGACGAACGCTTCCTTCTTGATCAGGAAGTGCACGGGCCGGGGCGACACTCCCATCACCATCGGCCCGTCGATGTTGTGGCTGTGGTTGACCGCGAGGATCAGCGGCCCGGTCGCGGGCATCTTCCAGGCACCCAGGACCCGGGGACGCCACAGCCCGTACATCAGGCCGACGCCGATGCGCCGCCCGACCTCGGCGCCCCGCTCGGAGGGCGCGGACGCAACGCTCACTTCCCGGCTCGCTTCTCCTCGACGAGGGTGACGACGCACTCGATGACCTGCTGCAGCGTGAGCGCGGTGGTGTCCACCTCGACCGCGTCGTCCGCCTTGGCGAGCGGCGAGGTCTTGCGGCTGGAGTCGGCGCGTCGCGCTTGATCAGCGCCTCGCGGGTCGCGTGCACGTCGGCGCCCTTCAGCTCGCCGCTGCGGCGGGCCGCGCGGGCCTCCGGGGAAGCGGTGAGGAAGATCTTCAGGTGGGCGTCGGGCAGCACGGTCGTACCGATGTCGCGGCCCTCGACGACGATGCCGACCTCCGCGGAGGTCGCGAGCGAGCGCTGCAACTCGGTGATCCGGGAGCGCACCTCGGGCACCGCGCTGACCGCGCTGACCTTGGAGGTGACCTCCTGAGTGCGGATCGGGCCGGCCACGTCGGTGCCGTCCACGGTGATCGTCGGGTTCGCCGGGTCGGTGCCGGAGACGATCTCGGGCTTGCCGGCCACGGCGGCGATCGCGGACGGGTCCTCGATGTCGATCCCGTTGGTCACCATCCACCAGGTGATCGCCCGGTACTGGGCGCCGGTGTCGAGGTAGCTCAGCCCGAGCTGCGCTGCGACGGCCTTCGACGTGCTCGACTTGCCAGTGCCGGAGGGGCCGTCAATGGCGACAATCACGGGCTTGGCGGCACCGTTTTCCACGGGGGAACACCTTCCTGGTGCGGTGAGGCGGGAGGAGTGGGACGCGAACGTGCCCCGCACAAGGTTACTGGGTGCGACTCACTCGTCCGCCCGCCCGGCGTTCGAGGCCTCATGATGCCGACGGTCACTTCCCAGCGCCGGGCCGTGCATCTCAGCCTGTCCGGCGTTTGCGGACGAGGCCGTTCAGGCCGAAGCGGGGGTCCAGGGGGCGGCAGCCCCCTGGCGGGGTCGAACCCTACTGACGGATCGCCCAGCCCCGCTCCCGCAGCGCAGCACTGAGCACCGGCGCCGCCTTCGGCTCCACCATCAGCTGCACCAAGCCGGCCTGCTGCCCCGTCGCATGCTCGATCCGCACGTCCTCGATGTTGACCCCGGCCCGCCCCGCATCCGCGAAGATCCGGGCCAGCTGTCCTGGCTGGTCGTCGATCAGCACCGCGACGACCTCGTAGGCCCGAGGAGCCGCCCCGTGCTTACCGGGCACGCGCACCTGTCCCGCGTTCCCGCGCCGCAGCACGTCCTCGATCCCGGACGTCCCCTCCAGCCGTTTGGCGTCGTCGGACGACTGCAGCGCCCGCAGCGCCCGCACCGTCTCCTCCAGGTCCGCGGCCACATCCGTGAGCAGGTCGGCGACCGGCCCCGGGTTCGCGGAGAGGATGTCGATCCACATCCGGGGGTCGGACGCGGCGATCCGGGTCACGTCACGAATGCCCTGACCGCACAGCCGTACAGCCGCCTCCTCGGCGTTCTGCAGCCGCGCCGCGACCATGCTGGACACCAGGTGAGGCATGTGCGACACCAGGGCGACCGCACGGTCGTGGGCGTCGGCGTCCATCACCACCGGCACGGCACGGCAGTGCGAGACCAGCTCCAGGGCGAGGTTCAGCACCTCGGTGTCGGTGTCGCGGGTCGGCGTCAGCACCCAGGGACGGCCCTCGAAGAGGTCTCCGGTCGCGGCCAGCGGCCCGGACTTCTCACGGCCCGACATGGGATGCGTACCGATGTACGACGACAGGTCGAGCCCGAGCGCCTCCAGCTCACGCCGCGGCCCGCCCTTGACGCTGGCCACGTCGAGGTAGCCGCGGGCCAGACCCCGGCGCATGGCGTCGGCGAGCACCCCGGCCACGTGCGCGGGCGGGGCGGCGACGATCGCGAGGTCCACGGGCCCCTCGGGCGCCTCGTCCGTGCCGGCGCCGAGCGCGCCCGCCGTACGGGCCTGCTCCAGGTCGTGGTCGGCGAGGTGGACGACGACACCGCGCCCCGCCAGCGCCAGCGCGGCGGACGTACCGATGAGACCGGTACCGATGACGAGTGCGGTTCTCACTGGGCGATGTCCTTGCGCAGGGCGGCCGCGGCACCGAGGTAGACGTGCGCGATGTCGGCGCGGGGCTTGTCGGACTCGATGTGCGCGAGGACGCGCACGACCCGGGGCATGGCGCCCGCGATGTCCAGTTCCTGGGCGCAGATCAGCGGGACGTCGACGATGCCGAGCTTGCGGGCGGCGGCCGCCGGGAAGTCGCTGTGCAGATCGGGCGTGGCCGTGAACCAGATGCTGATCAGGTCGTCCGCGCCCAGGCCGTTGCGCTCCAGGATCGCGGTGAGCAGGGCCCCGACCTGCTCGTCCATGTGGCCGGCCTCGTCCCGCTCCAGTTGGACGGCCCCCCGGACCGCTCGTACCGCCACGGCTTGGCTCCTTGCTGCTGTACGGATCGGCTCTTTCGCCGGTCCAGCCTAGTCAGCCCGGATGCGGCAGACGTACGTCGCCCGCCCGCTGAGACACCGACAGGCGCCCGAAGTCGGCTTTGGCCCACTGTCACCCGTCCGTCCCGGTTTCGCTACCGGACTGCGAACACCTCCGTGCGCCTCTGGACGCCGGGGCACGGGTCCGCTCTCATGGGCAGGAAGCTCGCCTCGGGGGAGGCCTCATGAAGCGTCCCGGACCTTTGTTCACCCTTCTCGCGGGACTGTTGGTCGGCGTGTTCATGCTGTCGCTCAACGCGACGACGGGGACGAGGAACACAGCGTCTTCGTCGGCGGATTCGTCCGCAGACTCGTCCGCGGACACCGCGAAGGAGTCGCCCACGGCGACGGCGTCACCGACGCCCACCAGGACGGCCCCGCCGCCCTCACCCTCGCCCACCACAACCCCCGTCCCCGACGCCCGCTACGCCGGCCGCACCGACGACGACTCCTCCGCCGTCGCCCTCACCCTGCGCGACGGCAGGGCGATCGCGTACTTCTGCGACGGCCGCGCCAAGGAGTCCTGGCTGCGGGGCGAGGTGAACGACGACGGGACCATGCGGCTCACCGGCAAGGACGGCTCCGTCCTGAACGGCACCCTGGAGGAGGGCAATCGGATCCGCGGCACGGTCCACATCGACGGCGGGCGCCATCCCTTCACCGCCGACAGGACGAAGAAGCCGTCGGGCCTGTACCGGGCCACCTCCACCGTGCGCGGCACCGAGGTCGACGGCGGCTGGATCGTGCTGCCGGACGGCCGGCAGGTCGGCGTCCTCACCCGCGACGGCGAGCCCTCGCGCGCCCCGCGGCTCGCCCCGGAGACCGGCGCGGTGACGGTCGACGGACAGCAGCTCACGGCCCGCCCCGCCACCCCCTGATCCCGCTCCTCGATCCCCCTCCTCGGTCCCCCTCCTCACGGGAGTCGATCATGACCGTCGACCCGAACGCCGTCACCCAGGACTTCCCGCCCCCGCACCCCGGCCACCGCCGCCCGCACCCGGCCCGCTATCTGGTCCCGGCGCTGGTCGCGGGCGCCGTCGCCGTGGCCCTGGGTGTGTACGGCAACGTCCACGACCCGTCCGGGACGGCCTTCAATCTCGCCGGGTTCAGCAGCACGGGCGCGGTGAAGTCATGGCTGGCGACGGCAGCGATCTTCTTCGCGCTGGTCCAGCTGGTCTCCGCGTTCATGGTGTACGGCAAGCTGCCGGGGCCGGCCTGGTCGTCCGCACTGCACCGCTGGTCGGGACGCGCGGCGTTCCTGGTCTCCGTCCCCGTGGCGGTGCACTGTCTGTACGCCATGGGATACCAGACGTACGAAACACGCGTTTTCTGGCACTCCCTCCTGGGTTGCTTCTTCTTCGGTGCCTTCAGTGCAAAGATGCTGTTGCTCCGCTCGGAGCGACTTCCCAGCTGGCTGCTGCCGATCGTCGGCGGGCTGGTCCTCACCGCTCTGACGATCATCTGGCTGACTTCCGCCCTCTGGTTCTTCCGCACCTTCGGAGTGACGACATGACCAACGGTCCGACGCGACGCACGATCCTCATCGCGACGGGCGCGACGGGTGCGGCGGCGCTCGTCGCGAGCTGCGGCGATTCCGACGGCAAGGGCGACTCGTCCCCGGCCCTCTCCCCCGGCCAGGAGCTGGTCGCCGCGGCCGACGTCCCGGTGGGCGGCGGCACGATCCTCAAGGACGAGAAGGTGGTGGTGACCCAGCCGAAGTCCGGCGAGTTCAAGGCCTTCTCCGCCATCTGCACGCACCAGCAGTGCACGGTCGCCAATGTCTCGGACGGCACGATCAACTGCACCTGCCACGGCAGCAAGTTCAACCTCACCGACGGCTCGGTGGCCCACCCTCCGGCGACGAGGCCGCTGCCCGAGAAGAAGATCACCGTGGACGGAAATTCGATCCGCCTGGCGTGAGCCGCCCCGTACGCTCCGGGGCATGCATTCCGAGACCCTGACCCTGGTACGCGACCACACGATCTACGCCTGCGTCATGGGCTCGCGCGCCTTCGGTCTGGCGACGAACGGCAGCGACACCGACCGCCGGGGCGTGTTCCTCGCTCCCACCCCCCTCTTCTGGCGCCTCGCCAAGCCGCCGACGCACGTCGAAGGCCCGCTGCAGGAGCAGTTCAGCTGGGAACTGGAACGCTTCTGCGAGCTGGCCCTGCGCGCCAACCCGAACATCCTGGAGTGCCTGCACTCCCCGCTCGTGGAGCACGTCGACGACACGGGGCGCGAACTCCTCGCCCTGCGCGAGGCGTTCCTGTCCCGCCAGGCCCATGAGACGTTCGCCCGCTACGCCCTGGGCCAGCGCAAGAAACTGGACGCCGACGTCCGTGTGCACGGCGCGCCGCGCTGGAAACACGCGATGCACCTGCTCCGCCTCCTGACGAGCGCCCGCGACCTGCTGCGCACCGGCCGCCTGACGATCGACGTGGGTGACCAGCGCGAGCCGCTGCTGGCGGTCAAGCGCGGCGAGGTCCCCTGGCCACAGGTGGAGTCCTGGATGGCCCGACTGGCGAGCGAGGCCGAGGCAGCCACCCACCGCAGCCCGCTCGCGACCGAGCCGGACCGCCGCCGAGTGGAGGACTTCCTGATCCACGTCCGCCGCACCTCAGCCCTCCAGCACGCCTCAGCCCTCCAGCCGGGTCCGTACGACGAAGGCGTGCAGGGCGTCGTAGGCCCGCGGGGCATCGGGCAGCGCTGAGGCACTCTGCGCCTCGTCCAGCACGCCGTGCAGCCGCTCGACGTCGGCCGCCACGCGCGCGTGGTCGACGTCGGCGGCCCCGTGCTCCTGCTCGGCCTTGGCCGTGATCAGCTCCGGCAGACAGGCGGGCGCGTCGACTTCCCCGATCAACGTGGGCAGATGCGGCTGCACCTCACCACTGCGCATCAGATGGATCCCGGTGAGCAGTACGCGGAAGGTGTAGAGCAGTGGCTTGAGCTCGCCGGTCTTCTCGAACAGCCGCCACTGCGTGTTCGCGAACCCGCGGTAGTGATGGGCGTGATGGCTGGTGAGGACGCCGGGCGCGAGCTCGGCCAGCTCGCGGTGGGCGTCCGTGGTGTGCACGACGAGCGGGGAGAGCAACTGCTCCAGGACATAGCCGTTGCGGCGCAGCATCAGCCGTACGAACTTGCGTAGGTCGTGCGTGACCAGGTCCATCTCGACGCCGTCCCGCACCCACATCCGCGACCGCGTCTCGTCCGGCTCCCGCAGCCCGACGAGGTCGGCGGCCGGCAGCAGGTGCACGCCCCGCAGGTCCACGTCCGAGTCACGCGACGGGAAGCCGTACAGATGCGCGCCGGAGACCGTCGCGAACAGCACCGGGTCGGGCTGTTCGGCGACGACGGGCGTGAGGTCGATGTCCAGGGCGTCGATCATCCGTCAAGCGTCCCAGAGTGCTCCGAGGGTCAGCAGATCCCCCCGGTACTCGATCCGGTCCGCCCACTGGGTCGGCCAGGCGTCGGCCCCGAGCCAGGCGCCCGCGAACGCGCCCGTCAGGCACGCGATCGAGTCCGAGTCCCCGGACGTGCAGGCGGCCCGGCGCAGCGCCGTCAGCGGCTCGTCGACGAACATCAGGAAGCACAGCAACCCGGTCGCGAGGGCCTCTTCGGCGATCCAGCCGGCGCCGGTGGCCAGGCAGGGGTCGGTCTCGGGCGAGGCCGTGCGCACGGCGTCCTGGAGACGGCCGAGGATCTCCAGACACTCGTCCCAGCCGCGCGTGATGAAGTGCTCGGGGGTGGGGTCCTGGCTGCGGGTCCACAGGTCGCCGAGCCAGCGCTGGTGGTAGCGGGTGCGGTTCTCGTAGGCGTACGACCGCAACAGCCCGACCAGTCCGGTGGGATCGGCGCCCTGCGCGAGGAGGCGTACGGCGTGTGCGGTCAGGTCGGACGCGGCGAGTGCCGTCGGATGCCCGTGGGTGAGGGCGGACTGCAACTGGGCGGCGCCCGCGCGCTGTTCGTCGCTCAGGCCGGGGACCAGGCCGATGGGCGCGACGCGCATGTTGGCGCCGCAGCCCTTGGAGCCGATCTGGCTGGCGTCCTGCCAGGTCCTGCTCTCGCTCTTCAGCAGATTGCAGGCGACCAGGCAGGTCCGGCCCGGCGCGCGATTGTTCTCGGGCGACTGGTACCAGTCGACGAACTCCTCGCGCACCGGCCGCTCCAGCCGCTTCGGGGTGAGCACACCCCGATCCATCGCCGTCCGCAGCCCCTTCCCCAACGCCAGCGTCATCTGCGTGTCGTCGGTGACGATCGCCGGCGTCGGCAGTTCCATCTCGCGCCATGGCCCGCACTTGGCGAGGATCGAGGGAACGTCGTTGAACTCGGTCGGGAAGCCGAGCGCGTCGCCGAGGGCGAGGCCGAGCAGGGAGCCGGTGGCGGCGCGCTTGCGGACGGTGGTCGTGGTCATGCGGGGCGTCCTTCCGGGGTGGGCCGCAGCAGGGGCGGGTGGAGGGCGGTGGCGGTGCCCGCGCGGTACAGCGCGCCGGTTTGCCACGGCCGCCGGTGAGCCGGGCGGCGCCGGGTACGGGTTCGACGAAGCCCGGCGTGGCGAGCACCTTGCGGCGGAAGTTGGGCCGGTCGAGGGCGGTGCCCCACACCGTCTCGTAGACCTTTTGCAGCTCGCCGAGCGTGAACTCGGGCGGGCAGAAGGCGGTGGCGAGACAGGTGTACTCGAGCTTGGCGCCGACGCGTTCATGGGCGTCGGCCAGGATCCGGTCATGGTCGAAGGCGAGCGGCCCCGCCGTGTCGTACGGCACCCAGCGCGCCTGCGCCGCGTCGCTGCCGCCGTGCGGTTCGGGCGGGTGGGGCAGCAGCGCGGTGAAGGCGACCGTCACGACCCGCATCCGGGGATCGCGGTCGGGCTCGCTGTAGGTCCGCAGCTGCTCCAGATGCAGCCCGGAGACGTCCGACAGGCCGGTCTCCTCGGCGAGTTCACGCCGGGCGGCCGTCTCCGCCGACTCGTCCGGCTGCACGAACCCGCCGGGCAGCGCCCAATGCCCCTTGTACGGCTCCTGCCCGCGCTCGACGAGCAGGGCGTGCAGGACGCCGTCGCGGACGGTGAGGACGGCGAGGTCGGCGGTGACGGCGAAGGGCTCGTGGGCGTACTTGTCGTAGCCCTCGGGCGCGATGGGTCCCGGCATGCCGCTCACCTCTTTATAGTCAGCACGACTATTAGTCACTCCGACTATAAAGAGGGGGGCCCGGTTCCACAACCCCGAGAAGGCAAAACCGGCACCAGCGCGTAGGCGAGCGAACGTTCCAACAGCCACCGAAGTTCACGGCAGGCCCCACAAGGCCCCCAGCACCCCCTCAGGCGCCCGGAACGGCCCGCCCGGCCCGGGAGGGCATCCGACGCCGCGCGCGGCCCTCCAGCGCCCGGACAGCGGTCGGCCGGCCCTGGGGCAACCCAGAACCGGCCGGTGCGGGAACAGACGCAGGAACGACCTACAGATCGACTTCCTTCAACAGCATCCCGACCTCGGTGTTCGACAGCCGCCGCAGCCAGCCCGACTTCTGGTCGCCGAGGGTGATCGGCCCGAAGGAGGTGCGCACCAGCTTCTCGACGGGGTAGCCCGCCTCCGCCAGCATGCGGCGCACGATGTGCTTGCGGCCCTCGTGCAGGGTGACCTCGACCAGGTAGTTCTTGCCGGTCTGCTCGACGACCCGGAAGTGGTCCGCGCGCGCGTAGCCGTCCTCCAGCTGGATGCCGTCCTTGAGCTTCTTGCCCAGGTCGCGCGGGATCGGGCCCACGATCGCGGCGAGGTAGGTCTTCTTCACGCCGTACCTGGGGTGGGTGAGGCGGTGGGCCAGCTCACCGTGGTTGGTGAGCAGGATGACGCCCTCGGTCTCGGTGTCGAGCCGGCCGACGTGGAAGAGCCGGGTCTCGCGGTTGGTGACGTAGTCGCCGAGGCACTGACGGCCGTCGGGGTCCTCCATCGTCGAGACGACACCGGCGGGCTTGTTGAGCGAGAAGAACTGGTACGACTGCGTGGCGACCGTCAGGCCGTCCACCTTGATCTCGTCCTTCTCCGGGTCGACGCGCTTGCCCTGCTCCAGCACGATCTCGCCGTTGACCTCGACCCGCGCCTGCTCGACGAGCTCCTCGCAGGCACGCCGGGAGCCGTAGCCCGCGCGCGCGAGCACCTTCTGCAGCCGCTCACCCTCCTGCTCGGCGCCCGGGAAGGTCTTGGGCAGCTTGACGTCCTTCTTGCCGGCGTACCGCTCCCGGTTGCGCTCCTCGGCGCGCGCGTCGTACTCGCGGGAACTCGCCGGGACGGAACGGCCCCGGCCGGTTCCGCGCGGCTGGCCCTGCTTGGGCCCGCCCTTGGCGCCGCCGCGCGCGGAGTCACCGCGTCCGGACTTCGGGCCGTCGTGCGTCGCCCCGGGGCCCACGTCGTAGCGGCGCTCCTCCGGGCGCGGCTTCTTCGGCCGACCGCCCTGCTTGTCGTCACGGTTGTTACCGGCGCCGCGGAAGTTACCGCGGCCACCGCTGCTCCCGCCGCGGCCGCCGCTGTTGCCACCACGGCTCCCGCCGTTGTTTCCGCTGCTGTTCCTGCCGCTGCTGCTTCGCATCAAATTTCCGTCTTGTCGTCTGCGTCCTCGGAATCCGGAGCGTCCGGATCGAACGACGGGACCCCTTCCAGTGTCTCGGCCTCGATCGCCTCCGCCTCCGGGAGGAAGGGCGCGAGCTCCGGGAGCTCGTCCAGACCGCGCAGGCCCATCCGCTCCAGGAAGTAGTTCGTCGTCCTGTACAGGATCGCACCTGTTTCGGGTTCCGTGCCCGCCTCCTCGACGAGACCGCGCTGAAGAAGGGTGCGCATGACACCGTCGCAGTTCACTCCGCGCACCGCCGAGACCCGGCTGCGGCTGACCGGCTGGCGGTACGCGACGACCGCGAGCGTCTCCAGGGCGGCCTGCGTGAGGCGGGCCGTCTGGCCGTCCAGAACGAGGCGCTCGACGGCGGCCGCGTACTCGGCGCGGGTGTAGAAACGCCAGCCGCCCGCGACGAACCGCAGCTCGAAGCCGCGCCCCTGCATCGCGTACTCGTCGGCGAGCTCCCGCAGGGCATCGGCGATCTGGCGCCGCGGCCGCTCCAGGAGCTTCGCGAGCCGCTCCTCGGTCGCGGGCTCGTCCACGACCATGAGCATCGCCTCCAGGGCGGGCTTGAGATCGAGGTCCGCGACGGTACGCAGCCCTGCCGGAAGCTCGGTGGTGTCCTTGCTCACGCCTTTTCCTCCTCCTGGGGCAGCTCCGGCGGCCGGTCGAACTCGTCGGTCACTGTGGGCGTCTCGTCCCCCTCGCCGCCGGTCCACCGCACGATGAGCTCCCCGAGCGCGATCTCCTGGTCGAGGGCCACGGCCTTCTCGCGGTACAGCTCGAGGAGAGCCAGAAAGCGCGCTACGACGGTCAGGGTGTCGTCGGTGTCCTCGACCAGGGCCCGGAAGCTGGCCTCGCCGAGCTCCTTCAGCCGCGCGACGACGATCCCGGCCTGCTCCTGCACGCTCACGAGCGGCGCGTGAATGTGATCGACGTAGACCTGCGGCTTGGGCTTGGGCTGCATCGCCTTGATCGCGAGCCTGGCGAATCCTTCCGCCCCGATGCTGATGACGACCTCGGGCAACAGCTCGGCATGGTGCGGTTCGAGCCCGACGGTCCGCGGATAGCGCCGGGCCTCGTCGTCGAGCCGCCGGCTGAAGATGTCGGCGATCTGCTTGTACGCGCGGTACTGGAGCAGCCGCGCGAACAGCAGGTCCCTCGCCTCCAGCAGCGCGAGGTCGGCTTCGTCCTCCACCTCGGCGGAGGGCAGCAGCCGGGCCGCCTTGAGGTCGAGCAAGGTGGCCGCGACCACGAGAAACTCGGTCGTCTCGTCGAGATCCCAGTCCGGCCCCATCGCCCTGATGTGCGCCATGAACTCGTCGGTCACCTTGGACAACGCGACTTCGGTGACGTCGAGCTTGTGCTTGGAGATCAGCTGGAGGAGGAGATCGAAGGGGCCCTCGAAGTTGGAGAGGCGAACCTTGAAGACGCCGTCGTCGGGTTCCTCGGAAGCGTCGGAGGCGGGCTCGGCAGTGGCGACCTCAGGAACCGGATCAGGATCATCGACCTGAGGCTCCGATTCCGGTACGACAACCTCGGGCTCCGACTCCGGAACGACAATCACCGGCTCCGGCTCCGGTCTCGGCTCCACAGGCTCCGGAATTTCCACGGGTGCCGGTTCCACCGGCGGAGCCACTCCCGGGACGCCCGGCCCCCGCCCCAACGCACGCCGACGACCGGCTGCTGCGCCGGATGCCGAGGCGGGAACGTCGTTCGAGGTCATGGCCCCCGCAGGCTACCGCTACCGCCCGCGAAGCCGTCGTACGAGGATGCTGGCGTCTCCGCGGGTCTCCAGATCCGCGAGGACCACGGCCACCGCCTCGCGGACGATCCGCCCGCGGTCGACGGCGAGCCCGTGCTCACCGCGGAGCACCAGACGCGCGTGCTCCAGATCCATGAGCTCCTCGGCGGAGACGTACACGGTGATCTTCTCGTCGTGCCGTTCGCGACCACTGGGCCGACGCGAGGCCGACCGCCCGCGCTTGCGCGGCGCGGCGGAAGAGGCGGCAGAAGCAGCCGCACCGGACGCGGCCGGACCGCCCGCGGCACCCGCAGGCGCCCCGGCAGAACCTTCCTGCACGCCCTGACGTCGCGCGGAGCGCTCCGCGGCCGCGGTACGGCTACGCGACTCACCGGCGTCGACCGACTCCGTGTCGGCCGCCACGTGCTCCGCGCCGTCGCCGTCGCCGCCCTGCACGGGCACCGACTGCGGCGCGTCCTCCGCGGCGGCAGCGGCATCGCTCTCCCCCGCGGGAGCCGGCACCCGGGCCTCGCCGTTGGCCGGGCGCCGGGGAGTGGACGGCTGGAGCGCCATACCCCCTGTCGTGCGGAACAGTTCGTCGGCCCCCGGCAGACTCACTCGGCGTGACACCGGGCGAGCACCTCCCTGGCGAGCTGGCGATAGGCGGCGGCACCGACGGAGTTGGAGGCGTACGTGGTGATCGGCTCACCGGCGACCGTGGTCTCCGGGAAGCGGACCGTGCGCCCGATGACCGTGTGGTAGACGTGGTCGTCGAACGCCTCGACGACACGCGCGAGCACCTCACGGCTGTGCACCGTGCGCGAGTCGTACATCGTGGCGAGGATCCCGTCGAGCTCCAGCTCAGGGTTGAGCCGCTCCTGGACCTTCTCAATGGTCTCCGTCAACAGCGCGACACCTCGCAGGGCGAAGAACTCGCACTCCAGCGGCACGATCACCTTGTGAGCGGCCGTCAGCGCGTTCACCGTGAGCAGACCCAGCGAGGGCTGGCAGTCGATCACGATGAAGTCGTAGTCCGGCAGCAGCGGCTTCAGGGCGCGCTGGAGCGTGGACTCGCGCGCGACCTCGCTCACCAGCTGGACCTCGGCGGCCGACAGGTCGATGTTGCTCGGCAGCAGGTCCATGTTGGGGACCGCCGTCTTCAGGAGCACCTCGTCCGCCGACATGCCCCGCTCCATGAGCAGGTTGTAGACGGTGAGGTCGAGCTCCATCGGGTTGACGCCGAGGCCGACCGACAGCGCGCCCTGCGGGTCGAAGTCGACGAGCAGGACCCGGCGTCCGTACTCCGCGAGCGCGGCACCCAGGTTGATGGTCGACGTCGTCTTGCCGACGCCGCCCTTCTGGTTGCACATCGCGATGATCTTCGCGGGACCGTGATCGGTCAGCGGGCCCGGGATCGGGAAGTACGGCAGCGGACGCCCGGTCGGGCCGATGCGCTCACGACGCTGACGGGCAGCGTCGGGCGCGAGCGTGGCCGCGTACTCGGGGTCTGGCTCGTACTCCGCGTCGGGATCGTAGAAGTGCCCCTCGGGCAGTTCGTCGTAGTCGGCGAAGTGGTTGTGGGGCGCGCCACTTCCGTCGCCGGCCATGGCGTTCACGTGATGGCCATCCATGCTCATGTTTGCTGGCTGAGTCACCCCTGAGGTCAGGTGACCCTGGTGGGCTGCGAAGGTGCGCACCGCGACGGAGCCGACAGCCTCGAATCCCGCGGGACCCTGGCCCCGTACCGGCATTCCTGGTTGACCACCCCCGGGAGAAAATGTCGACTCATTCACAAGTCGTCTTACCTCCTTGGGGACCAGGAAACTTCTAGACAGGTCAGCGTGGCACCATGCTGACGGTTGGCGACTCTATGGCGTGTCGG
This sequence comes from Streptomyces sp. R28, assembly GCF_041052385.1. GTDB lineage: Bacteria > Actinomycetota > Actinomycetes > Streptomycetales > Streptomycetaceae > Streptomyces. The sequence goes on from NZ_CP163439.1 coordinate 2,402,329, forward strand.
CGGTCCTCAGCAACACAATCCGCCGGACCGGGCAGATGTGTCGACAATGAAACATCCCGCTGTCAAGGGCGTACGGCCGTCGCACGGCAGGTTTCACCGGTGTGCGAATCGGTCGAAGGGTTACGTTCGAGGCGAGTTGACCGAGAGTCGCAAAGTGACCATACACACATCCGGCCGGACCTTTTCGGGCAAGGTCCGGCCGAGTGCGTTCGGTTGACGACTCGTGTTGACGTATCGCCTTTACCAGAAAGTGACTTAGCCGATCGGCTCAGCCGAGCAGCGTTTCGAGCTCCACGTGCTCCAGGTCGTGCGCCTCCGCGACCTCCCGGTAAACCACCTTGCCGTCATGCGTGTTGAGGCCCTTGGCCAGCGCGGAGTCGCGGCGCAGGGCCTCCACCCAGCCGCGGTTGGCCAGTTCGACGATGTACGGCAGCGTGGCGTTGGTCAGCGCGTAGGTGGAGGTGTTGGGCACCGCGCCGGGCATGTTGGCGACGCAGTAGAAGACCGAGTTGTGGATCTGGAAGGTCGGCTCGGCGTGCGTCGTCGGACGCGAGTCCTCGAAGCAGCCGCCCTGGTCGATCGCGATGTCGACAAGGACACTTCCCGGCTTCATCCGCGAGACCAGCTCGTTGGTGACGAGCTTCGGGGCCTTGGCGCCCGGGATCAGAACCGCGCCGATGACGAGGTCGGCATCCAGGACGGCCTTCTCGAGCTCGAAGGCGTTGGACATGATCGCCCGGACCTTGGTGCCGAAGACCTTGTCGGCCTCGCGCAGCTTGTTGATGTCGCGGTCGAGCAGCGTGACGTGGAAGCCCATGCCGACGGCGATCTGGGTCGCGTTCCAGCCGGAGACGCCGCCGCCGATGACGACGGCCTTCGCCGGCTGGGTGCCGGGGACGCCACCGGGGAGCACGCCACGGCCGCCGGCCGAGCGCATCAGGTGGTAGGCGCCGACCTGCGGGGCGAGGCGGCCCGCGACCTCGGACATGGGGGCGAGCAGCGGGAGCGCGCGGCTGGGCAGCTCGACGGTCTCGTATGCGATCGCCGTGGTGCCGGACTCGATGAGCGCGTCCGTGCACTCCTTGGAGGCGGCCAGGTGCAGGTAGGTGAAGAGCGTCTGGTCCTTGCGGAGGCGGTGGTACTCCTCGGCGATGGGCTCCTTGACCTTCAGCAGCAGGTCGGCGGTGGCCCAGACCTCGTCGGCGGTCGGCAGGATCCGGGCACCTGCGGCGACGTACTCGCTGTCCGGGATCGACGAGCCGAGCCCGGCGCCCTGCTCGATGACGACCTGGTGGCCATGGCGCACCAGCTCGTGCACGCCTGCGGGGGTGATGGCCACCCGGAACTCGTTGTTCTTGACCTCGCGGGGGATGCCGACCTTCACGTCGATCACGGTCCTTGGCTCAGAGGGTGTGGGGGCTTTACAAGACATACCCAGGCATGCAGGGCACACCGGGAGACACCGCAGGAGAAGGTGCGGCAGAGCCAGTCTAATGAAGGCGTTCCCGCTGTCTAGCCTTTCATTGCATCAATCTTCAGTGGATGTACTACGGATTTCGTAGGCGTTAGGGCCGTGTTCCGGCTCGAAAGCCTCTTGCTCGGGCTCAGGCACGGCCGCATCGGGCTCCTGAGGCTCCTCCCCCAGCATCCGCTGGGCGGCGCCCCGGTGCAGCTGCGCCGCCGCGGGATCGCCGAGGCGTTCCAGGGTGTCGGCGAGCCGCAGATACAGCGCCGCCTGCAACCGTGTGTCCTCCGCGCGCCGCGCACACTCCACCGCCTCCCGGCAGGTACGCAGCGATTCCTCGGGCCGTCCCGCGTACTCCTGGACCCGCGCCAGCTCGCTCAACGCCCGTGCGTGGCCCGCGATATCGCCGTTCTTGCGGTGCCCGGCGACCGCGGCCCGCCAGTTGCGCAGCGCCTCGCCGTACCGGCCCGCGAAGGTGTGGGCGGCGCCGATACGGCCGTACAGCCGGGCGATGTCGGCGCGCTCGCCCCGGGCCAGCCGCTGGGCCAGCGCCCGGCCGAACCAGTCGGCGGCCCGGTCGTAGTCCCCGAGCTCCAGGTGGGCGCCGCCTACGGATTCCATCGCGCGGCCGGTCGCGTACGGGTCGTTCGCCTCCCGCCCGGCGTCCAGCGCGGCCCGATAGCTCACCAGCGCCGCCTTCGTCCGCCCGGTCCGGGCGTCGAGGTCGCCGAGGTTCAGCAGGGCCGCGGCCTTCTCGCGGGGTAGGTTCCGGCGCTCGGCCACGTCCAGGACCAGGCGGTGGACGCCGTACAGGTCGCCGGCGGCAGCCTGCGTGCCGAGGTGCGCGACCATGGCCCTGACCAGCTGGGACATCAGGCGCCGGGCCAGGGTGTCCAGCTCCCCGTCGGCGACCGCGGCGCGGGCCGAGGCCAGCAGGGCGGGCCTGCGGATGCCGATCCAGTCCGCGGCCGCCCGGGGGTTGGGAAAGCGCAGGGCGCGGGGCGTGCCGAGGAGCTTCTGCCGGGCCTCGGGGTCGTCGGTCTCGGTGATCGCCCGGCAGGACTGCAGCAGCCGTACGGTCCGCTCCAGCATGCGGGCGCGCGCCAGCTGGATCTCGCCGGGGCGGTCCTGGGTCTCGGTGAGGGCCTTGAGGAGGGGGTGCAGACAGGCCGGGACCTGGTACTGCGGCAGTGGCGAGTCGATGACGTGCAGCAGGCCGAGCGCGACGAAGTCGTCCAGGGTGGTGCAGGCGCCGTCGACCGAGCAGCCGGCCAGGGCGGAGGCGGTGTGCGGGTCGACCAGGCCGCCCGGGGCCAGGGAGAGCAGCCGCAGTATCCGGGCGGCGGGACCCGGGAGGGAGGCGTAGACGAGCCGGAAGACCCGGCTGAGCGGTGTGCCCTCGTCGCCCTCGGCGTGCACCTGCTTGGCGAGGTCGGCGACCGCCACCTTGGGACGGGCGGCGAGCCAGCCACCCGCCAGCATCAGTGCGGCGGGCTGCCCCTGGCAGACCTCGGCGAGGCCCTCGGCGGCCCGCGGGTCGACGGTGATGCGGACCGAGCCGGCGTGCCGGGACAGCAGCTCCACCGCCGACTTGGTGTCCAGGCCGCCCAGCGTGCAGGGCCGCACGCCCGAGATGCCGGTCAGCGGACCGTGGGAGACGGCCACGACCAGGCACTCCGGCGTGTCCGGCAGCAGGGCGTCGACCTGCTCCGCCTCGGCCGCGTCGTCGAGCAGGAGCAGCATCCGGCACTCCGCCAGGGCCTCCCGGAGCGCCGCCGTGAGGTCGTCCTCGGCGGCGCCGGGCGGGGGCGTCCGGTCCAGGGCGGCGAGCAGTTCGCGGGCGGTGCGCTCGACGGGGACGGGGGTGCCGTCGGGCTCGCTCAGGCGGGCGCGCAGCACGCCGTCCGGGTAACGGTCCGCCACCTGCCGTACCAGTTCCGCGGCGAGCGCGGTGCGGCCCGAGCCGGGGCGGCCGGCGATGAGCAGCACGCGCGCGCGTGGCGCCTTGCGGCCGGAGAGGGTGTCCAGGCCCGCGCGCTCGATGTCGGCGCGGAGCTCCTTCAATTCGCGTGTGCGGCCCAGGAATTGGTTCTGGTCGGACGCCTGTGCCGACACCTGCACGCCGCCTGTGTCCACCACCTGATCCGTCACGGGCCACACTCCCGTCCCACCACACGCGCAAGCCCGCCGGGACTCCGGTTCGGGCGTATTCAGAGCCTAGTTCACGCTCTGCTACGTTCCGCGCGGAGCACGGGGGGCACGGCGAGGAGGTCCCTCGATCGGATCAGCCGATCTTCACACCGGAAGTGGGGTGTGGGGGTTCAGGACGCGAAGGGGCGCGCGGGCCAGGGCGCCTCCGCCGGACGGAGCGCGTCGAGCCCGTCACCGTTCCTCGCGGCGACCAGCGACAGCGCGCCCACGACGAGGCAGTTGTTGTGCAACTCGCCCGCGAGCACCGCCCGGACGAGTTCGTCGACCGGCACGCGCGCGTGCTCCATGTCGGCCTCCTCGTCCTCCACCTCGAAGCGCTCCCCGTCGGCCTCCGACAGGTTGCGGGCGAGGAAGATCCGAACGGCCTCGTCGCAGCCGCCGGGTGTGGTGTACACGTCGGTCAGCACCCGCCAGTCCTCGGCCTTGACGTGGGCCTCCTCGTACAGCTCGCGCTGGGCGGCGTGCAGCGGGTTCTCGCCGGGGATGTCGAGCAGGCCGGCAGGGATCTCCCACAGCTTCTGCCGCACCGGGTGGCGGTACTGCTTGATGAGCAGGACGCGGTCCTCGTCGTCGAGGGCGAGGACGGCCACCGAGCCGGGGTGGACCTGGTAGTCGCGCCGCACCACCGAGCCGCCGGGCATGACCACGTCGTCCGTGCGGACGGAGGTCTTGTTGCCCACGAAGGGGGTCTCCGTCGCCCGGATCTCCCACTGCTCGGCGGTGTCCTTGATCGTCATGCCCTGCCCTTCCACACGCTCTAAAAACAACCCGCCAAAGAAAACCGGGGTGCGCACCTTTGAAGGTTTGCACCCCGCCCACCGTACAACTCTCGTGTTACTTCGAATTCTTGCCGACGCCCTCGGCCTGCTGGCGCTCGACGGCTGCCTTCACCAGCCCGGCGAAGAGCGGGTGCGGGCGCGTCGGGCGCGAGCGCAGCTCGGGGTGGGCCTGCGTGGCCACCAGGTAGGGGTGGACCTCGCGCGGGTACTCCACGTACTCCACGAGCTTGCCGTCCGGCGACGTGCCGGAGAACAGGATGCCCGCCTTCTTCTCCAGCTCCGCCCGGTAGGCGTTGTTCACCTCGTACCGGTGACGGTGCCGCTCCTCGACGTACTCCTTGCCGTCGTACACCTCGCGCACGATCGAGCCCTCGGCCAGCTTGGCCGGGTACATGCCGAGGCGCATCGTGCCGCCCATGTCACCCTCGCCGGCGACGATGTCGAGCTGCTCGGCCATGGTGGAGATGACCGGGTGGCCGGTGGCCGGGTCGAACTCGGTGGAGTTGGCGTCACCGATGTCGGCGAGGTGGCGGGCCGCCTCGATCACGATGCACTGCAGGCCCAGGCACAGGCCCAGCAGCGGGATCCGGTTCTCGCGGGCGTACTTGATCGCGCCGACCTTGCCGAGCACACCACGGTCACCGAAGCCGCCCGGGATGCAGATGCCGTCCACGTCGGCGAGCTGCTGCTTGGCGCCGGCCGGGGTCTTGCAGTCGTCGGAGGTGACCCACTTGATCTTCACGCGGGCCTTGTTGGCGAAGCCGCCCGCGCGCAGCGCCTCGGTGACCGAGAGGTAGGCGTCGGGCAGGTCGATGTACTTGCCGACCAGCGCGAGGGTGATCTCGTGATCGGGGTTGTGGACGCGGTCGAGCAGGTCGTCCCAGGTCGTCCAGTCCACGTCGCGGAACGGCAGGTCCAGCTTGCGGACGACGTAGGCGTCCAGACCCTCGCCGTGCACGGTCTTCGGGATGTCGTAGATCGAGCGGGCGTCGGGGCAGGCCACCACGGCCGCCTCGTCGACGTCGCACATCAGGCTGATCTTCCGCTTGATCGCGGTCGGCACCTCACGGTCGCAGCGCAGCACGATCGCATCTGGCTGAATACCGATGTTGCGCAGAGCCGCAACCGAGTGCTGGGTCGGCTTCGTCTTCAGCTCTCCCGAGGGGCCGATGTACGGCAGGAGCGAGATGTGGACGACGAAGACGTTGTCACGACCGACCTCGTGACGGACCTGGCGGACGGTCTCCAGGAACGGCAGCGACTCGATGTCGCCGACCGTGCCGCCGACCTCCGTGATCACGACGTCGACCTCGTCCGTCGCCATGCGGCGGATGCGGTGCTTGATCTCGTTGGTGATGTGCGGGATGACCTGCACGGTGTCGCCCAGGTACTCGCCGCGCCGCTCCTTGGCGATCACGGTGTTGTACACCTGGCCGGTGGTGACGTTCGCCGAGCCGTCCAGGTCGCGGTCGAGGAAGCGCTCGTAGTGGCCGATGTCCAGGTCGGTCTCGGCGCCGTCGTTGGTGACGAACACCTCACCGTGCTGGAAGGGGTTCATCGTGCCAGGGTCGACATTGAGGTACGGGTCCAGCTTCTGCATCACGACGCGCAGGCCCCGTGCCTTGAGGAGCATGCCGAGGCTGGAGGCCGTCAGGCCCTTTCCGAGCGAGGAGGCGACACCCCCGGTGACGAAGATGTGCTTGGTCGTCGTGGTGCTGTTTCGAAAAGCAGCGGGCGGCATGGCCAAGAGGGGGCTCCCGTGGTCGCGTTCTGGAGTGCGGTGCGGCTGCCTGCCCGGAGATTCCGGGGGCGGTGCCGTCGCTGCGGTTCGGGGGTTTGTCGCCCACCGGTCCACGGGCTACCAGGGTATCAGCGACCGAGAGCGATGGCTTCCGGCCACGCTCCGCACACGAGTCGCCACGAACCTGCACAGGCGCCTCGGTTTCTCACCCGTTGCTCACCCGTTCGGCCGACCCGGGTTGCCCGGAGCGGCACGCAGATCATCTGCGTGCGTCGTATCCTGCTCGGACATTCGCTGCCGAGCCCGGCCGGCAACACGGCACCACCCCTCGCCCGTAACCACCGGAACAACGAGAGCTCGTCAGTTCGTTGAGCGGAGATTGCCGAGAAGAGACCGTCGTTTTGCTTCACGGCCGAGACGACTGCTTTGCTTCATCGCTCAACGACGCATTACAAAAACCCACCCCTTGACCGCACTAAGCGAGAGCCCCCTTTTCAGGAGGGGGTGACGTGGCCGTTCGACTGGAGTTGCACGTGGCCGGGCGCATCGAAGACTACGCACTCATCGGAGACATGCAGACAGCGGCGCTGGTCTGCCGGGACGGCACAGTGGACTGGCTGTGCCTGCCCCGCTTCGACTCGCATGCCATCTTCGCCGGCCTGCTGGGCACCGAGGAACACGGCTTCTGGCGGCTCGGCCCCGCCCACGCCTCCGACGCCCCGCCGCCCACCGCGGCCCGGCGCAGCTACCGCGGCGACTCCCTGATCCTGGAGTCCGAGTGGGACACGCCACGCGGCACGGTCCGGGTGATCGACTTCATGCCCCCACGTGACGGCGCGCCCCAGCTGATCCGGATCGTGGAGGGCGTCTCGGGCCGGGTGCCGATGCGCTCGGCGCTCAGGATGCGTTTCTCGTACGGCCGGATCGTGCCGTGGGTGCACAAGCACGAGGGGCGCACCGTGGCCGTCGCCGGCCCGGACTCGGTGTGGTTCGACACCGACCGCGAGACGTACGGCAAGTCGCTGACGACGTACTCCGACTTCACGGTCGGACCGGGCGACCGCTTCGCGTTCACGATCTCCTGGCAGGCCTCGCACAAGGAGCCGCCGCCGCTTCCGGAGCCGGAGCAGTCGCTGGAGGCGACGGAGGACTTCTGGCGGGAGTGGGTCGAGCACTGCACGTACCACGGGCCGTACCGCGAGGCCGTGGTCCGCTCGCTGATCACACTGAAGGCGCTGACGTACGCCCCCACCGGCGGCATCGTCGCAGCGCCCACCACCTCCCTGCCGGAGGAGATCGGCGGCGTCCGCAACTGGGACTACCGCTACACCTGGCTGCGCGACGCGGCGATCACGCTGTCCTCGCTGCTGCGCACCGGCTACCGCGACGAGGCCCGTGCCTGGCGTGAGTGGCTGCTGCGGGCGGTCGCGGGCGACCCGGAGAACCTGCAGATCATGTACGGCATCGCGGGCGAGCGCGAGCTCGGCGAGGCCGAGCTGGACTGGCTGCCCGGCTACGAGAACTCCGCGCCGGTCCGGGTCGGCAACGGCGCCGCGCACCAGCTCCAGCTGGACGTGTACGGCGAGGTCACCGAGGCCCTGCACCTGGCCCACATGACCGGCCTGGCCCGCAGCGACTACGCCTCGCTGCTCCAGCTCAAGCTGATCAGGTATCTCGAGGACCACTGGGACCAGCCGGACGAGGGCATCTGGGAGGTGCGCGGCCCGCGTCGGCACTTCGTGCACTCCAAGGTCATGGCCTGGGTCGCCGTCGACCGCACGATCAAGCTCATCGAGTCCGGCGACGCGGACGGCCCGCTGGAGCGCTGGCGCGAGCTGCGCGACGACATCCACCGGGACGTGTGTGAGAAGGGTTACGACAAGGAGCGCAACACCTTCACGCAGTCGTACGGCTCGAAGGAGCTGGACGCCTCGCTGCTCCTGATCCCCCAGATGGGCTTCCTGCCGCCGGACGACAAGCGCGTCATCGGCACCATCGAGGCGATCCAGCGCGAGCTGTCCACGCCGGACGGCTTCATCCTGCGCTACCCGACGCAGGGCGAGGACGAGGGCGTCGACGGGCTCCCCGGTGACGAGGGCGCCTTCCTCGCCTGCTCGTTCTGGATGGCGGACGACCTGGCGATGATCGGCCGCGTCGACGAGGCCCGCAAGCTGTTCGAGAAGCTGCTGTCGCTGCGCAACGACCTCGGTCTGCTGGCGGAGGAGTGGGACCCGCGCCTGCAGCGCCAGGTCGGCAACTTCCCGCAGGCCTTCAGCCACGTTCCGCTGATCGACACCGCCCTGCGGCTGACGGCGTCCGGCGCGTACGGCGGCTGAGCAGGACCGCGGTACGGCCGTATCGCCGTACCGCTCGACAGGACGGACGTGACGCGCCCGCCTAGCCTGGAAGGCAGCGATTGCCCCTTGTCGGAAGGGGGCGGCCATGGCTTCCCACTCCAAGGCGGGCGCGGCCCTCGCCGCGCTGCGTGAGGATCTCGCCGGTGATGTGTTCACGCCGGGGGACTTCGGTTACGACGACGCCCGGGTCGTCTTCAACACCATGATCGACCGGCGGCCCGCGGTGATCGCGCAGTGCGTGGACGAGGACGACGTCGTGCGGGCCGTACGGTTCGCCCGCGAGCTGGACCTGAACATCGCGGTGCGCGGCGGCGGGCACAGCGTCGCGGGCATGGCGCTGAACGACAACGGTCTGGTCGTCGACCTGCGCCACATGCGCGCGGTCACCGTGCACCCGGAGGCCGAGGCGGCACGGGTCGCGGGCGGGGCCACGATGAGCGACCTGGACCGCGCCACTCAGGTGTACGGCCTCTCCACGACCGGCGGCCGAGTGTCGACCACCGGCGTCGGCGGCTTCGTCCTCGGCGGCGGCACCGGCTGGCTGGACCGCTGGTGCGGGCTCGCAGTGGACAATCTGCTCGGTGTGGAACTCGTCACCGCCGACGGCAGCCGGGTTCACGCGAACGCGGACGAGAACCCGGATCTGTTCTGGGCACTGCACGGGGGCGGCGGCAACTTCGGCATCGCCACCGCGATCACACTGAAGCTGTACGAGCTGCCCGAGTTCGCCATCGCGATGCTGCTGTACCGGCCCGATTTCGCACCGGACGTCGTCCGCACCTTCCGTGACGTGATCGAGTCCGGCCCCGACGAGGTGGGCGGCGGCATCGTGCACTTCACCGGGCCGCCCGAGGACTTCGTACCGCCGTCTCTGGTCGGCTCACTGGTGTGCGCCGCGCTCCTGACGTACGCCGGTGCCGAGCAGGACATGCGCAAGTACGCCGAACCGCTGCTGGCGCTGCCGCACGAGGCGGAGATCGTCGGCGCGATGCCGTACGCCGACGTGCAGTGCATGATCGACGATCCGCCCGGTATGCGGCACTACTGGTCGGCGGAGTACCTGACGGGTGCGCCGGACGACTTCGTGGACGTCTACTGCGCCGCCGCGCGGTCCATGCCGGTACCGACCGGCACCCAGCACGCGCTGCTCCCGCAGGGCGGCGCGATCGCCGCCGGACCGCGCGAGTACCCGGTGCCCTACCGGGACGCGCCCTGGGCCGTGCACCCGTACGGCATGTGGCAGGACCCTGCGGACGACGAGCGGTGCAGACAGTGGGTGCGCGACGTCCGCAGCGACGTACGGCCGTGGAGCACCGGCGCGGTGTACCTGAACTTCATCGGCGACGAGGGCGCGGAGCGCGTGGTGGCCGGGCTCGGCGCCGAGAACACCGGGCGGCTGGCGGAGCTGAAGCGGCGCTACGACCCCGACAACGTCTTCCGGTTCAACCACAACATCAGGCCGGCCTGAGCGCCGTCACCGGGCCTGCCCGAATGCCGTCAGCGTCCGCTCCCCGCCCGGATCGCCCGCGGTCGCCGGGACGAGGGCGATCTCGTCGAGGCCTGCCTCGGCGTACTCCTCGACCCGCGCGCGGACGGCGTCCAGGTCGCCCACCAGCCCGACCACGTCGGCCGCCGCGGCGGGCAGCGCCCGGACCAGGGTGCCGGAGTCGGCGCCGGTGCGGGCCAGCTCGAGCGCCTCCCCGAAACCGGCCGCCTCGAACATGTCGCTGTAGCCCGGCACCGTCAGATACCCGGCGATGCTCCGCAGGACCTGCGCGAGGGACTCCGGGTCCGGATCGACGGCGGCCGGCAGCCAGGCGGCCAGGGTCGGCGGCGACGTACGGCCGGCGCGCTCGGCGGCCGTCTCGAGTTTCGCCCGCAGCTCGCGGACCTGTTCCGGCGAGACGAGGTCGAGCAGCATGCGGTCGGAGTGCGCTGCCGCCGTGGCGATCGCGCGGTCGCCGAACGCTGCCACGGTGAGCGGGCCGCCGGGAGGCGGGAGGCGGCGCGGGAAGGCGCTGCCGGGAACGATCGGCTGTCCGGGCTTGCCGTGCAGGAAGACGCGCAGGGCCGCCGCCGAGGCCTCCATCGCCGCCGCGGGCCGCACCCGCGGCACCCCGTGCACGCCCTCGACGACCCGCTTGCTGGACGTCCCCAGCGCCACCCCGACCGGCCGCCCGGTGACGGCGGCGACCGACGCGGCACCCCGCGCGATGCCGAACGGCTCGCGCACCGACACCGCCACGGGACCGGCCGTCAGCGCGACCCGCTCGGTGGCCCGCCCGATCGCCGCGGCGAGGACGAAGGAGTCCCAGGTCGGCCCCTCCCCCGCCCACACCTCGCGGTACCCGAGCCGGTCGGCGGCCACCGCCACCCGCACCGGCTCCTCGACCGGACTGTCGTCCTCCCGTGCCACGGCAACCACGCTGAAGTCCATGCAGGCGCCGCTACCCCGCCGCACGTGCCGTAACCGGGCCCTCCTCCCGCTCGCCCGAGTCCTCCAGCACGATCCGGCCGATGATGTCGTACCGCTCCGGCCGCCGGACCTTCAGATACCAGCCGAGCCCGAGCCCACCGAAGAAGACCAGCCCCACGATCCACGGGATTGTCCTGAAGAACAGCGAGCCGGCCGCCGTACCGGCCGCGGTGTCCAGGTTGGTCACCAGCAGCCCCACGACCGCGATCATGCCGATGCCGCCCAGCAGGGGGGCGGTGAGCGTGCGGAACCAGTGGCGGTCCTCGGGGTGGTTCTTGCGGAAGTAGCCGATGACCGCGAAGGAGCACAGGGTCTGCACGATGAGGATCGCCATCGTGCCGAGGATCGCCAGCAGTGTGTACAGGTGGATGTACGGGTCCTGCCCGGTCAGCCAGAAGGCGCCGACGAGCCCGACCGCGATGACCGACTGCACGAAGGAGGCGATGTGCGGCGACCCGTGCCGGGGGTGCGTACGGCCGAGGGCGGGGTGCAGGAAGCCCTCGCGGCCGATGGCGTACAGATAGCGTGCCGCGCACTGGTGGAAGGCCATCCCGCAGGCGAACGACCCGGTGATCAGCAGCCACTGGAAGGCGTCGACCGCCCAGGCGCCGAGGTAGGAGTGCGCCGGGTCGAAGAACAGGTCGAGGGGGCTGGTGCCGGAGGAGATCTCGACGGAGCGATCGAGTCCGTTGCCCGCGATGGTCATCCAGGAGACGTAGATGTAGAAGATCCCGACCCCGATGACGGAGATCAGCGTCGCGCGCGGGATGACGCGCTTGGGGTCCCGGGACTCCTCGCCGTACATCGCCGTCGACTCGAAGCCGACCCACGACCAGAAGGCGAAGAACAGGCCGAGACCGGCGGAGGCTCCGGTGAAGGCGTTCTTGGGGTTGACGGGCTCGAGGGGGATGCCGTCGGGGCCGCCGCCGTTCAGCAGCACGGCCGTGGCGACCACGAACAGGACCGCGATCTCGGCGACCAGCATCACGCCGAGGGCCTTCGCGGTGAGGTTGATGTCGAAGTACGCCAGGACCGCGGTGAAGAGCAGCATGGCGGCGGCGTACAGGATCCAGGGGAGGTCGACGCCGAGCTGGTCGTGGACCGTCGTCTGCGCGAAGTACGAGAAGACGCCCACGATGGACGCCTCGAAGACGATGTACGCCAGCACGGCCAGCATCCCCGAGGCCATGCCGGTGATCCGCCCGAGGCCGTGCGAGATGTAGCCGTAGAAGGCGCCGGCGGCGGTGATACGGCGGGCCATGGCGACGTATCCGACGGAGAACACCGTCAGCACGAGCGTGGCGAAGAGGTAGCCGGCGGGCGCGCCCGTGCCGTTGCCGAAGCCGACCGCGATGGGCAGGTTGCCGGTCATCGCGGTGATCGGCGCGGCGGTGGCGACCGCCATGAAGACGACGCCCGTCAGGCCCACGGAATTCGCCTTGAGCCGGTGTACCTCTCGCGGGGGTGTTTGGGTCATTCCGTCCCTCTCGACGTGCCTTCGCAACGAAATCCGAAGGTCAAGGAGCAGTTCACTTCGGATGTGTCAGTGTGGCGGTGCCGTGACGCACGCCACAACAGACAGGGGGTCCGGCAATCCGGCGCCGGGCGCGACGCTTTGTCGGGCGCCGGCGGCCGTTGATCGTCTCCGTAACGGTCCGGATATGTCGTGGACGCATGACCGCGGGTAGCGTCCGGCACATGGACAGCGGCACGGGCGGTACGGACGGTACGGACAGCGGATTCGGCACCCACGGCGCCGGGATCACCGTGCGGCGGGCGCTGGAGCTGCCCGGCCTGCGCAGCGGGCTCCCCGAGGTCATCGCGGGCGCCGACCGGCTGGGGCGGACCGTGCGCTGGGTTCATGCGGGCGAGGTGCCCCACATCGCCTCCCTGCTGAAGGGCGGGGAGCTGCTGCTGACCACGGGCTACGGCCTCGGCACCCGTCCGTCCGACCAGCGCGCGTTCGTGCGCACCCTGGCCGAGCGCGGGATCGCGGCCCTCGTCATCGAGCTGGGCCCGCGCTTCACGCGCCTGCCCGCCGCGCTGGTCGACACGGCACGTACGGCCGGTCTGCCGCTGGTCCAGCTGCATCGCGAGGTGCCCTTCGTGACGGTCACCGAGGAGATCCACACCGAGATCGTCAACGGCCACTACGCACTGCTGCAACGGGCGGAGGAGGTGCACCGCCGGTGCACGGAAGCGCTGCTCGGCGGCGGCGGTGTGCCCCAAGTGCTCGGCATCCTGGCCGACTTCAGCGGCAACCCGGTCTTCCTGGAGACGACGGACGGCAGGCTGCTGTACGCCGCCGGGGCCGGCCCCGAGGGCGCGGATCCGTTGCAGGTGTGGGAGGGGCTGCGGGGGCAGCACAAGGACGCGCCGCCGCCCGCCGGGTCGGTGCTGGTGGATGTGCCGGGGGGCGGCCCGGGCACCGGTTCGGTCCGGGCCCGTCTCGCGCTCCTGCCCGTACGGGGCCCGCTCGCGCCCGTGCACCGGATCGCCGCCGAACGGGCCGCGGGCATCCTGGCCGTGGTGCTGATGCAGGCACGCCAGGAGGAGGAGCTGGCGGCACGCGGTCGCGGCGACTTCCTGACCGACCTCGCGGAGGGCCGTATCGCCGCCGAGGACGCCCCGGCACAGGCGCGCGTACTGGGCTTCAAGCCGGGTGACGGCCCGCTGCTGCCGGTCGTGATGCGGCTGGGGGACGCGCTGTCCCCCGGCGGCGGCTGGGCGGTACTGGCGCGCGCGGTCGGGGAGGAGCTGGCGTCCGTAGGAGTTCCGGTCCTGCTGGGCGTACGCCCGGTCGAAGGCCGCGTCCCCCTGCTGCTGGGCCTGCGTGCGGAGTCGGAGCGGTCGGCGGTCGCGGACCGGGTCGCGGCGGCGCTGCGGGCGGGTGTCGAGCGGGCCGGGTTCCAGCGGCCGGGCGCGCAGCCGCCGGTCGTGGTCGTCGGCGTCGCGGGCAGCTGGGCGGCTGCCTCGGCGGGCCTCAGACACGCGGCGGAGACCGCGACGGCGGCGCAGGGCCTGTCCGACCGCCCCTGGTACGACGCCCGGCGCCTGGACATCGACCTGCTCCTGTGGCGGCTGCGCGAGCACCCGGACCTCGCGGCCTTCGTGGACCGCGCGATCGGCCCGCTCCGCGACCACGACAGCCGCTCCCGGCCACCCCTGCTGCCCACCCTGGAGACGTACTTGGCGCACGCGGGCCGCAAAGCGGAGACGGCCCGCGAACTGCACCTCAACCGGCAGACGCTCTACAACCGCCTCGCCCGCATCGGCGAGTTGCTCGGCACCGACCTCGACGACCCGCAGACGGTGCTGGCGTTGAGCCTGGCGCTGCGGGCGCGAAGGCATGCGGGATAGAGGGGCAGAAAGAGAGGGGCAGAGACGCGCTCGGCGTCTAGATCATGGGCTGCGGCTGCGTCAACTCGTCGTACACGCTGAGCACTTGGGCAACGGTCTCGTCCTCGGTCGGCCAGGTCGCCACCTGCCGCCCGCCCCGCTCCTTGAGCAGCTCCCGGCGCCCGGGATCGCCGAGTAGCCGTACGACGGCGTCGGCGAGCGCCTCCGGGTCGCCGTACGGGACGAGTTCGGCCGCGTCGCCGACGAGTTCGGGCACACCGCCGACCTCGGTGGCGACGAGCGGCACACGGGCGTGAAGGGCCTCCTGCGCGAGGACGGACCGTGACTCCCAACTGCTCGGCAGGAGCGCGATGTCGGCGGCGGCGAGCAGCTCGGAGACGTCGTCGCGCCGCCCGATGAGCCGTACGGGCAGCTCCTCGTCCTCGATCCGGCGCTGCAGCGCGGCCCGCAGCGCCCCCTCCCCCGCGATCACGACCAACGGCACGGGATCGAGCCGCAGCCACGCGCGCGAGGCGTCCAGCAGCACGTCGTACCCGCGATGCCGCTCCAGCGAGCCGACCGCGATCAGCAACGGGCGCCCGGTGGCCCCGAGTTCGGCCCGGACCTTGGGCCGCAGCCGGTCAGGGTCGTCCTGCTCGACGACACGGCGCCGCCCGGGCATCGCGACGGCGGCGAGGCGGGCGTCCCGGGCACCGGTCCGGCGAGCCCGGTCCACCAGCGCCGAGGTGGTCCCGAGCACGACGGAGGCGGCCTTGACGACCCGCCGCTCCAACAGCCGTACGAGATGCGCGCGGGCCCCCTCGGCGTGCGCCCGGTCGTGCCAGGTGACGACGAGCGGAGTACGCCGCCCGCTGAGCGCGAGCACGGCACGGAAGGAGGCGTGCAGCCCGTGCGCGTGCACCAGGTCGGCGTCCGCGCACGCGGCTCGCAGAGCTGCCACGGAGGTGGGATCGCTGCTGCGTGGCACGTGTACGTGCTCGGCGCCGACCCCGGTGAAGTCGTAGGCGCGATCGGCCTCGACAGGGGCGCACACGGTGACCCGCACGCCCCGCGCGACCAGCCCCGAGGCCAGCGATCGCACATGCGCGCTACTGCCGGCGTTGCCGCCGCCCAGCACCTGCACGGTGCGCAGCGACGACTGGCCGTGCGGTGAGTGGCTGCTCACGGGGGTCACGTGGCCGGGGCTCCTGGTTCGGGTCGGGCGGTCACGAAGAACGTACAGAAGGATCGGGCGGAGGGGGTGTACCGCGAGGATCCCTACGCGTACGACATGTTTACGCCAAGGATGCCAGGCCGTCCGGGCGTTCCGGGAACGACGGGAGGCCGAAGGCGGCACAGACGCCGGGCAACGCGGCGAGCCGAGTCACCTGCACGAGTGAGGCGGGGTGGGGGGTGTGGCCGAACATGCGCACGTGGAGCACGCTCGGAAACCACGCGTCGGCAAGGCAGTTACGCGACACAGAGCGACAGCGCGACGACACCGCCCGGAACGCCCCGGAGTGGACCCGGCCGTGCGTCACGGCGACGCACGGCCCGCTCCGCCGGTGATCTCGCTACACGTCCGCCCGAGCCGTCGCCAGCAACTCCTCCGCGTGCGCCCGGGCGGTCTCCGAGTCCTCCTGCCCGGCGAGCATCCGGGACAGTTCCCGGACCCGCTCCTCGCCCTCCAGCACCTTCACCCCGGACCGGGTGACCGACCCGTCGTTGGTCTTCTCGACGAGCAACTGCCGGTCCGCGAAGGCGGCGACCTGCGGCAGGTGGGTGACCACGACGACCTGCGCGCTCTTCGCCAGCCGGGCCAACCGCCGCCCGATCTCCACGGCCGCCTTGCCACCGACGCCGGCGTCGACCTCGTCGAAGAGATACGTCGGCACGGGGTCGGTCCCCGCGAACACCACCTCGACGGCGAGCATCACGCGCGAGAGCTCACCGCCGGACGCGCCCTTGGCGATGGGCCGGGGCGGCGCTCCCGGATGCGGCGCGAGCAACAGCTCGACCTCGTCCGCGCCGGACGGCCCGTAGGCCACCGCACGCCCGCCGACCTCCACACCCTCCGGGTCCTCGGTCTGCCGGATGTCGAAGGACACGCGCGCGTGCGGCATGGCGAGCGAGGCCAGCTCCGCCGTCACGGCGGCGGCGAACCGCTCGGCGGCCTCCGTGCGCGCATCGGTCAACGCCTGCGCCAACCCGCCCAGCTCGGCCCGCAGCGCGTCCCGCTCGCCGGTCAGCTCGTCGATGCGCTCGTCGTCGCTGTCCAGCTCGGTCAGCCGCGCCGCGCTCTCCTCGGCCCAGGCGAGCACGGAGGCGACGTTCTCGCCGTACTTCCGCGTGAGCCCGTTCAGCGCGGCCCGCCGCTCCTCGACGGCCGCGAGCCGCAGCGGGTCCGCGTCCAGGTCATCGGCGTACCCCGCCAGCTCCCCGGCGACATCGCCGAGCAGGATCCCGATCTCCCCGATCCGCTCCGCCAGCGCGGCCAGCGCCGGATCGTGCGACCGCACGGCGTCCAGGGCCCGCTGCGCACCGGCGACCAGCGTCGCCGCGTCGATGCCCTCGGGGTCCTCCGGGTTGCCGGCGAGCGCGGCGTGAGCGGCCGTGGCGGCCGACGACAGCGCCTCCGCGTGCCCCAGCCGCTCGGCTTCCTCCGCGAGCTCCACATCCTCACCGGCCCGCGGCTCGACACCCGCGATCTCGTCGAGCCCGAAGCGCAGCATGTCGGCTTCCTGAGCCCGCTCACGCGCGCGCGTGACGATCTCGTCCAGCTCGACGGAGACGGCCCGCAGCCGCCGATAGGCCTCGGTGTACTTGGCGAGCGGCACAGCGACGGAATCCCCCGCGTACCGGTCGAGCGCCTGCCGCTGCCGGGCCAGCTTCAGCAAGCCCTGCTGATCGGTCTGCCCGTGCACGGCCACCAGCTCGTCGGCGAGCTCGGCCAGCATCCCCACGGGCACACTGCGCCCCCCGAGGTGCGCCCGCGACCGCCCCTCGGCGGAAACGGTACGGCTGATCAGCAACGCCCCGTCGTCGAGCTCGGCCCCGGCCTCCTCGACCCGTACGACGACCGGCGCGCCCGAAGGCACGGCGATCCGCCCCTCCACGACCGCTTTCTCGGCCCCGATCCGCACCAGCGCCGGGTCCGCCCGCCCTCCGAGCAGCAGCCCCAGGCTGGTGACCACCATGGTCTTGCCGGCACCCGTCTCACCCGTGACAGCGGTGAATCCCGGCGACAGCTCGACGACCGCGTCGTCGATGACCCCGAGCGACCGTATCCGCATCTCCTCCAACACGGACACGACCTTACGAGGTCGGGGGCGTGGAGTGCGACGGCCCCCAGCCTCAGTCATGTGAAGGTCCAGGTGACGAATGTGTACCGACCGCACATTGTCACTCAGGTGAGTGGTCCGATCCGAAGGGGCGCGGGGCCGCATCGACATGCGGCCCCGCCGCGGCGCGCGACCAGCCGCACACGACCCGCAGCCGCCGCGCACCTGAAACCACCCCGTCGGATGGTTAGTGAGGAGCCCCTCGCCACCCAGAAACCGGCAACGCGAACTTCGCCACCAGCCGATCCGTGAACGAGGCATGGTGCAACCGAGCCAGCCGCACCGGCACGGCCCCCCGCCGCACCTCGACCCGCGCCCCCGGCGGCAGCTCAACCGTCCGCCGCCCGTCACACCACAGCACACCCGGCGGAACGTGCGGCAGAACCTCCACCGCGAGCACGGAGTCCGGCGAGGTGACCAACGGCTTCGCGAACAACGCATGCGCACTGATCGGCACCATCAACAGCGCCTCGACCTCAGGCCACACCACGGGCCCACCCGCGGAGAAGGCATACGCCGTGGACCCGGTGGGAGTGGACAGCACGATGCCGTCGCACCCGAACCCGGTCACCGGCCGCCCATCGATCTCCAGCACGACCTCGAGCAGCTTCTCGGCACCGGCCTTCTGCACGGCGGCCTCGTTCAGCGCCCAGTCGGTGTGCACGATGTCGCCGTTCTGATGCACGACGACGTCGACGGTCATCCGCTCCTCGACCTCGTACGCCTTGGTCACGACCCGGTCGACAACCTTGTCGAGGTCGTCCCGCTCGGCCTCCGCGAGGAACCCGACGCGCCCGAGGTTGACGCCCAGCATCGGCACCCCGGACGCCCGCGCGAACTCGGCGCCCCGCAGCAGCGTCCCGTCACCGCCCAGCACTATCAGCAGCTCGCACCCGTCGAGGCACTGCGGAGTGGCCTCCTTGACGAGCCCCACCTCGGGCGGCAGCGGCAGGTCGGCCGCCTCGTACTCCAGCACCCGCACGCCGATGCCCGAGCGCAGCAGTCCCTTGACCACCAGCTCGGCGCTGCGAATGGCCGCGGGCCGCCCCGTGTGGGCGAGCAGAAAGACAGTACGAGCTCGGTCCTGTGTCAACGCGGCCCCTCCGCAACTGCACGGTCAACGTCGGCCGGGTCCAGGGCGGGCGCCCCGGCACGCAGCCACAGAAAGTACTCGACATTCCCCGAGGGTCCGGGCAACGGGCTGGCCGTGACCCCCTTCACCCCGAGGCCGAGTTCCCACGCCTTCTCGGCCACGCCGCGCACGGCCTCGGCCCGCAGCTGGGAGCTGCGGACGACCCCGCCGCTCCCCAGCCGTTCCTTCCCCACCTCGAACTGCGGCTTGACCATCATCACCAGGTCCGCGTCCGGCTTCACGCACCGCACCAGGGCGGGCAGCACCAGTCCGAGCGGGATGAAGGACAGATCCCCCACGACAAGATCCACTGGCTCCCCATCGATCGCTTCGAGCGTCAACTCGCGTACGTTCGTACGGTCCTTGACGGTGACGCGTTCATCACTCTGGAGAGTCCAGGCGAGTTGTCCGTATCCGACGTCGACGGCGACGACATGGGCGGCACCCGACCGCAGCAGTACGTCGGTGAAACCCCCGGTGGAGGCGCCGGCGTCCAGCGCCCGCCGCCCTTCCACCACGAGCCCCTGGGGTACGAAGGCCTCCAGCGCGCCCGCGAGCTTGTGCCCGCCCCGCGACACGTACTCCGGATCGCTGCCGTCGGACGCGACGACGATCGCCGCCGCGGTCTCCACCTGCGTCGCTGGCTTGGTCGCGACGGTCTTGCCGACGGAGACCCGCCCGGCGGCGATCAGCTGGCTGGCGTGCTCGCGCGAGCGCGCCAGCTTCCGGCGGACCAGTTCCGCGTCGAGACGGCGGCGTGCGACTCCTGCCACGTTCGGTTCAGCTCCTGCTCTCGTACGGCCTCGGGGGCGCCGGCGGTCCCGGGCGGGCGTCGAGCGCGGTGAGCGCGTCGCGCAGCCCCCGGTGTACATCCTCGTACACCTCGACGTGTCCGTCCGTGGCGAGGTGGTCGGCATCACCGAGCCGCTCCAGCTGGGCGTCCACGTCGGCGTTGCCGGTGGGCGTGCGGGGGACGTTCAGCGGGGCGGGGCCGACGGGGTCGTACGTGGGTTCACCCGCGAGCCCGGCCTCCGCGGCGGCCTCCCCCTCGACGTCCTCCTCCGGGATCCCCGCCTGCGGGATCTCCATCTCCGGAACTGTGTCGCTCATGCCCAGACGCTACCCCGAACCGCTGAGGTACCGTCGATCGCGATGGCCACGATCGAGGAGTGCCGCGCCGCACTCGAAAAGCTCTCGGACAACATGCAGCGCGCCGAAGGGGACGTCCGCACCGCCGCGACCCTGGACCGCTCGGTGAGCTGCCACATCACCGACCTGGACGTGACGTTCGCCGGCCGCATGGCGGGCGGCCGGATCCACGTCCAGGACACGTTCCAGGGCCCACCCCGGGACAAGGCCCAGATCAGACTCAGCATGGCCGGCGACGACCTGGTCGCCCTGGTCGAGGGCGAGCTGCACTTCGCCAAGGCATGGGGCTCGGGCCGGGTGAAGCTGCACGCGGGGGTGCGCGACCTGCTGGTGCTCAGGAAGCTTTTGTAGCCGCGACCTTCGCGAGCTGATCCTTCTTGACCTGATCCTTCTTGACCTGTTCGCGTACCTTCCGCGCCGCCGGCACCACCAACGGCGTCCCCGTCTCCGGGTCGTCGATGACCTGGCACCGCATCCCGAAGACCTCCTCGACCAGCTCGGCCGAGACGATGTCGTTCGGCGCACCCTCGGCGATGATCCGCCCGCCGCGCAGCGCGATGAGATGCGTGGCGTACCGGGCGGCGTGATTGAGGTCGTGCAGCACGGCGACCAGCGTGCGCCCCTGCTCCTCGTGCAGTTCGGCACACAGGTCGAGGACGTCGATCTGGTGCTGGATGTCGAGGTAGGTCGTCGGCTCGTCGAGCAGCAGCAGCGGCGTCTGCTGGGCGAGCGCCATGGCGATCCACACGCGCTGCCGCTGACCGCCCGACAATTCGTCGACATAGCGATCCGCGAGTTCGGCGACCCCGGTCTGCTCCATCGACTCCTGTACGACCCGCTCGTCCTCGGTCGACCACTGGCGCAGGATCCCCTGATGCGGGTACCGGCCGCGGCCCACCAGGTCGGCGACGGTGATCCCGTCGGGCGCGATGGAGGACTGCGGCAGCAGACCCAGCGTGCGCGCGACCTTCTTCGCCGGCATCGACTGGATGGCCTGCCCGTCCAGCAGCACCCTGCCCTGGCTGGGCTTGAGCATCCGCGACAGCGCCCGCAGCAGCGTGGACTTGCCGCACGCGTTGGGGCCGACGATCACGGTGAAGGAGTTGTCGGGTATCTCCACCGACAGCTGCTCGGCGATGACCCGCTGGTCGTAGGCGAGGGTGACGTTGTCGGCGGACAGGCGGTTCACAGTGCTCCTTCGGTCGTTCAGCCCGTTGTTCGGTCCGTTGTTCGGTCCGCTGCTGAGGCTCTCGCTGCTGGTGCTGCTGCTCGCGCTCATATCCGGCCCGCCTTGCGCTCGGTGACCAGCAGCCACAGCAGATACACGCCGCCGAGCACACCCGTGACCACGCCCACGGGCATCTGGTCGGCTCCGAAGACCCGCTGGGAGACCCAGTCGGCGGTGACGAGGAGGGCGGCGCCCATACACAGGGAGGGCAGCAGGTTCGGCCCGGGCGAGCGGGTCAGGCGCCGGGCGAGCTGCGGGGCGGTGAGCGCCACGAAGCTGACGGGTCCGGCGGCGGCGGTGGCCGCCGCGGTGAGCAGCACGGCCGCCAGCATCAGCAGCAGCCGTACGCGCTCGACGCGCACTCCCAGGGCGTACGAGACGTCGTCGCCCATCTCCATCATCCGCAGCCCACGCGCGTTGGCGAGGACGAGCGGCACGAGGACGGCGCACAGCCAGAACAGCGGCTCGACCTGCTCCCAGTCACGGCCGCTGAGGGAACCGGTCATCCAGACGACCGCGCGGGCCGCGTCCACCAGGTCGGCCTTGGTCAGCAGATAGCCGTTGACCGCCGTCATGATCGCGGACATACCGATACCGACCAGGACCAGTCGATACCCGTGCACACCCCGCTTCCAGGCGAGCAGATAGATGGCCAGCCCGGTCGCGAGTCCGCCCGCCAGCGCGCCGACGGTGACCTGCGTGGCGTTCCCGGAGAACAGGACGATCACCACGAGCGCCCCGGCCGTGGCCCCCTGTCCGAGACCGAGGATGTCCGGGCTGCCCAGCGGGTTGCGGGACAGCGCCTGGAACAGCGCACCGCCGAGGCCGAGCGAGGCACCGACCAGGAGCCCGACCAGGACCCTGGGCAGCCGCAGCTCGTTGACGATGAACTCCTGCCCCGCGTTGCCGTCGCCGGCCAGCGTCTTGAGCACGTCGCCCGCCGTGATCGGGAAGTCTCCGGTGCCGATCAGCACGACGCTCGCGGCGAGCGCGGCGAGCAGCAACAGGGCGACGACGGTCAGCGCCCGGACGTCCAGCCGCACGGAGAGCCCGCCCGGGGCCCGCACGGCACGGCGGGAACGGCTGGTTGGCCCTGCGGACTTCGCCGCGCGCTTCGACGTGCTCTTCGCCGCGTCCTTCGCTTCGCTCTTCACTGCGGTCTTCACAGCTGGGCCGTCCTCCGCCGTCGTACGAGAAAGATGAAGACCGGTCCGCCGAGAATCGCGGTGACGATGCCGACCTGAAGCTCGGAGGGTCGGGCGACGATCCGGCCGAGGACGTCCGCGCCGAGCAGCAGCACGGGCGACAGGACGGCCGCGTACGGCAGGATCCAGCGCAGGTCGGGCCCGGTGAAGGACCGTACGACGTGCGGCACCATCAGACCGACGAACACGATCGGCCCGCAGGCCGCGGTCGCGGCCCCGCACAGCACGGTCGCGGCGAGCATCGACAGCGCCCGGGTGCGGTTCAGGTTCGCGCCGAGGGCCCTGGCGGTGTCGTCGCCCATCTCCATGGCGTTCAGCGGCCGGGCGAGGGCGAGCGCGAGGACCATGCCGACGACGAGGAACGGCAGCACCTGCTGGATGGTCGAGTCCGTCGCCGAGGACAGTGAACCGACCGTCCAGAAGCGCATCTTGTTGAGCGCCGCGTCGTCCATGATCATCACGGCCTGGAGGTAGCCGTAGAGCGCGGCGCTGATCGCCGTACCGGCGAGCGCCAGCCGTACCGGCGTGGCACCCCGGCTGCCGCCGAGGAACCAGACCATCGCCCCGACCGCGGCCGCGCCGAGGAAGGCGAACCAGACGTAGCCGCTCAGGCTCGTGACGCCGAAGAAGGTGATGGCGGTGACGACCGCGGCGGACGCGCCCGCGTTGATGCCGAGCAGACCGGGATCGGCGAGCGGGTTACGGGTGAGCGCCTGGAGCACGGCCCCGGCGAGGCCGAGGGCGGCGCCGGCGAGCAGTCCGAGCACGGTGCGCGAGATCCGGTCCTCGACCACGACGTCGCCGTAGGTCCCCGAGCTCTCGACCAAGCCGTGCCAGACCTCCCCCATGGACAGCTGTTTCGCCCCGATCGCGATGCTCGCCAACGCGACGACCACCAGAATCAGGACAGAGACGAGCAGCCCAACGGCACGGAACGCCCGTCGGGTTGGCGGCGCGGACACGGGGTCAGCGCGCTGTTCGGGAGGACTGTCGACCAACACGCAGTTAGGTTAGCCTACCCTGCTATTTGGCCACGATCCCGCTGCGCGCCCACGCCCGCCTTCGCTCCGCCACGGTGCGGCGGCTCACAACCCCAGCCGCGCCAACGCCTTCCCCGCTTCCAGCTCGCACACACCCTCACCAGCCGCTGCCCAGGCCGCCGCACACAACGCCCGCAGCCCGTCCAAGCCCGCCCCGTCACCGTCGAGTTCCAGCCGCTCCGCCCCAGCGGTGGCCGTCCAGCCACCACACCGGAAGCCGCCCCCGTCCGCCACGACCTCCGGCTGCCCGGTGAGCAACCCCCGCAGATCCGCGTCGACATAAGTCGGCCGGTGCTGCGGCGGCGCGGCGAGCAACTGCGCGCCATCGGTCACCCCGGTCAGCACGAGCAGCGAGTCGACGTCCCCGTTGAAAGCACCCTCGATGTCCGTGTCCAGCCGGTCCCCGACCACCAGCGGCCGCTCGGCACCCGTCCGCAGGATCGTCTCCCGGTGCATGGGAGGCAACGGCTTGCCCGCCACCTGCGGCTCGGCGCCGGTGGCGATCCGTACGACCTCCACCGCCGCCCCGTTGCCCGGCGCGATCCCGCGCCCGCTCGGAATCGTCAGGTCGGTGTTGGACGCGAACCAGGGCACCCCACGCGCCACGGCGTAAGAGGCCTCCGCGAACCGCCCCCACGGCAACTCGGGCCCGCCGTACCCCTGTACGACCGCCGCCGGATCGTCGTCCGCCGACTCCACCGGCTCCAGCCCGCGCTCCCGCAGCGCCACCCGCAGCCCCTCACCGCCGATCACCAGCACCCGGGCGCCGGCCGGCACCTGCTCACTGATCAGCCGCGCGACGGCCTGCGCCGAGGTGATGACGTCGTCCGCCCCCGTGGGTATCCCCA
This sequence comes from Streptomyces sp. R28, assembly GCF_041052385.1. Classification (GTDB taxonomy): domain Bacteria; phylum Actinomycetota; class Actinomycetes; order Streptomycetales; family Streptomycetaceae; genus Streptomyces. Next base: position 2,426,640 of record NZ_CP163439.1, read on the forward strand.
GCTCCGTCAGATGTACGGCCACGGCATCCGGCGTCCGCAGGGCGTTGTTCGTGACATACGCGAGATGCATCCCGCCCGCCCGGGCCACGGCGAGCGACTCGACGGCATGCACGATCGCGTGGCCCCCCGCGTACACCACACCGTCGAGGTCGAGCAGCGCCGTGTCATACGCCTCGCTCAGGGCCTGGCCACTGCCCTCGGGCCTCGTCCTGACGCTCTGGCTCATTCCGCATCGCTCCTCGTTCGACGGCTTTCCCCGATCATCCCCCATGCCACTGACACCCGTACGATGCCGGGATGAACACAGCAGGTCACCAGGAAGTAACGGCGCGCCGAGGCCTAGAACTCACCCCGTTCCAGGGCCTTCGCTACGACCCCGACCGGGTCGGCAGCCTGGCCGCCGTGACATCCCCTCCGTACGACGTCGTCGTCCGCCCCGACGGCCTGCACCACCTCCAGGACGCGGACCCGTACAACATCGTCCGCCTGATCCTCCCCCAGGCCGACACCGCCGGCGCCCGCAACGAACAGGCCGCCAAGACCCTGCGACGCTGGCTGTCCGAGGGCGTACTGACGGCCGACCCCGAACCCGGCCTCTACGTCTACGAACAGCACGACGGCGACGGCATGCTGCAGCGCGGCATCATCGGCGCCCTGCGCGTGACGGAGCCGTCGGAGGGCCTGGTCCTGCCGCACGAGGACGTCATGCCGCACGTGGTCGCCGACCGAGCGGCCCTGATGCGCGCCACCTCCGCGAATCTCGAGCCCCTGCTCCTGACCTACCGCGGCAACGGCACGGCCGCCGACACGACCGCCGTCATCGAGCGCACGATCGAGTGCCCGCCGCTCTTCACGACCACCACGGAGGACGGCTTCAGCCACCGCCTGTGGTCGATCACCGACCCCGCCGAGCTGGCCCGCATCCAGTCCGATTTGGCCCGCCACCAGGCCCTGATCGCCGACGGCCACCACCGCTGGGCGACGTATCGCCGTCTACGCGCGGAGCACCCCTCACCCAGCGCCTGGGACTACGGCCTCGTCCTCCTGGTCGACACGGCCCGCTACCCGCTCCGCGTCCGCGCCATCCACCGCCTCCTGCACGGCCTGCCGGTGCCGGACGCCCTGGCCGCCCTCGACGGCCTGTTCCGCGTCCGCCGCCTCGAACTCCCCCTGACCGAGGCCCTGGAGACCCTGGCCGACGCGTCCTGCGCCGGCAACGCCTACCTCCTCGCCGGAGACGGCGCCTTCCACCTCGTCGACCGCCCGGACCAGGCTCTCCTCGCCCGCACGGTCCCCGCCGACCGCCCGGCGGCTTGGCGCACTCTGGACGCGACGGTCCTGCACGCCACCCTCCTCGCCGAGATCTGGCACGTCCCCGAGGACGACCCCGCCCGCATCGCCTACATCCACGACACCGCCGCCACCGTCGACAAGGCGGAACGCGACGGCGGTACGGCCGTCCTGATGCACCCCGTCCGAGAGGACGTCGTACGCGATCTCGCCCGCCAGGGCGTCACCATGCCCCGCAAGTCGACGTCGTTCGGCCCGAAACCGGCCTCGGGCCTGGTCCTGCGCGCCCTGGACCTCTGAACGCCGAAGGGCGGGACCCCAGCCCGGGATCCCGCCCTTCACCTCAAGCGCCGCTCACTCCTCGCCACCCTGCCCGGGCCCGTCCTGAGCCTGCGGGTCACTGTGGTCTTCGTTCTCGCCCTCGCCCTCGCCCTCGTCGAAGGCGTCGACGAACTCGACACCGTCCAACTCGGCAAGCCGGTCGGAGGCGTCCGTGCTGCCGTCCTTGTCGGCCTCGACGGCCTTGGCGAACCACTCCCGCGCCTCACCCTGCCGCCCGGCCGCGAGCAGCGCGTCGGCGTACGCGTACCGCAGCCGCGCGGTCCACGGCTGTACGGCGTTGGAGGCGAGCTCGGGGCTCTGCAGCGTCACGATGGCCGCGTCCAGCTGCCCCAGGTCACGCCGGGCGCCGGCCGCGACAAGCCGCATCTCGACCTGGCCGGCCTTGTCCAGCTTGTGCACCTCGGGTGCCCCGGCCATGTCCAGCGCCTTCTCCGGCCGCCCGAGCCCACGCTCACAGTCGGCCATGACCGGCCACAGCTCCACGTTCCCGGTCATCCGCCGCGCGGCCCGGAACTCCGCGAGCGCCTCGCTGTACTTCTGGTTGGCGTACGCCGCGAACCCGGCCGCCTCTCGTACGGCGGCGACACGCGACGCCAGCCGCAGGGCCACCTTGGAGTAGCCGTAGGCGCCCTCCGGGTCCTCGTCGATGAGCCGGGCGACCATCACCAGGTTCTTGGCGACATCCTCCGCGAGCCCCTTCGGCAGGCTCTGCAGCTCCTGCCGTACGTCCTTGTCGATCTCATCGCCCGTGACGTCCTCCGGGATCGGCAGCCGCTTGATCGGCTCGCGGTCCCGATCCCGCTCATCACGGAACCGACCACCGCCACGTCGGTCATCACGCCGGTCGTCCCGCCCGCGGAACCCTCCGGGACGCCCACCACGGTCGTCCCGACGGGGCCCACGATCACCACGGTCGTCCCGCCCCCGGAACCCGCCACGCTCGCCCCGGCTGTCATCACGCCGGAACCCGCCACGATCCCCACGACTGTCATCACGCCGGAACCCACCGCGATCCCCACGACTGTCATCACGCCGGAACCCACCGCGATCCCCACGACTGTCATCACGCCGGAACCCACCGCGATCCCCGCGGTCCTCACCACGCCGGTCCTCACCACGCCGGTCGTCACGCCGGAAGCCATGGTCACGGTCGCCACCACGGTCATCACGCTGGAAGCCACGGTCACGGTCGCCGCCACGGTCATCACGCCGGAAGCCAGGGTCCCGGTCGTCCCGCCGGAAGCCGCCCCGCTCGCCGTCACGCCGGTCGTCTCGGCGGTCATCCCGCCGGAAACCACGGTCACGGTCATCGCCCCGACGGTCATCACGACGGTCGTCGCGGCGACCGTAGCTACCACGCTCACCGCGGTCGTCCCGCCGGAAGCCACCACGGTCGCCGTCGCGTCGGAACCCACCACGGTCGTCGTCCCGGCGCTCTCCCCGGTCGTCGCGCCGGGGGGAAGGACGGTCGCCATCACGCCGGAACCCACGTTCGCGATCCCGATCATCCCGACGCGGCCCAGCGGACCGATCATCCCGACGCGGCCCAGCGGACCGATCATCCCGACGCGGCCCAGCGGACCGATCATCCCGACGCGGCCCAGCGGACCGATCATCCCGACGCGGCCCAGCGGACCGATCGTCCCGACGCGGCCCACCGGACCGGTCGTCACGGCGGAACGCGGGACGAGGCCCACGGTCGCCGTCCCGGCGATCATCACGCCGATCGTCCCGACGGTCATCGCGGCGGTCATCACTACGGTCATCGCGGCGGCCTCCGTAGCCACCACGACTGTCATCCCGCCCGTAACGACCGCGGTCACCACGGTCGTTGTCCTTGTCCCGGCGGTCGTTGTCACGCCGGAAACCACCCCGGTCCCCGCGGTAACCGCCTCGGTCACCCCGGTCGCCGCGGTCACCACTGTCCCGTCGCCGCTGGTCGCGCTCCGGTCGATCGTCGGGAGAGTTGGTGGACATGGGTGACTCCTGTCTTCGGTACCGCAAGTCATTCTCGCGCAGCCGGCTACCCGGCGCGCTCCGGAAAAACAAAAAAGGACCTCTGGTCCCAGCTTGACGCTGGGACCAGAGGTCCTCCAAAGATTGTTCGGCGGCGTCCTACTCTCCCACAGGGTCCCCCCTGCAGTACCATCGGCGCTGTAAGGCTTAGCTTCCGGGTTCGGAATGTAACCGGGCGTTTCCCTCACGCTATAACCACCGAAACCCTAATGGTTTCGAGCGAACAAGCACACTCTTCTGTTGTCTGTTCTGCTCAAAAAACCGGCAACGGTCGTTGCCTCAGAACTAACACAGTGGACGCGAGCAACTGAGGACAAGCCCTCGGCCTATTAGTACCGGTCACCTCCACACGTTACCGTGCTTCCAGATCCGGCCTATCAACCCAGTCGTCTACTGGGAGCCTTACCCCATCAAGTGGGTGGGAATACTCATCTCGAAGCAGGCTTCCCGCTTAGATGCTTTCAGCGGTTATCCCTCCCGAACGTAGCCAACCAGCCATGCCCTTGGCAGAACAACTGGCACACCAGAGGTTCGTCCGTCCCGGTCCTCTCGTACTAGGGACAGCCCTTCTCAATATTCCTGCGCGCGCAGCGGATAGGGACCGAACTGTCTCACGACGTTCTAAACCCAGCTCGCGTACCGCTTTAATGGGCGAACAGCCCAACCCTTGGGACCGACTCCAGCCCCAGGATGCGACGAGCCGACATCGAGGTGCCAAACCATCCCGTCGATATGGACTCTTGGGGAAGATCAGCCTGTTATCCCCGGGGTACCTTTTATCCGTTGAGCGACGGCGCTTCCACAAGCCACCGCCGGATCACTAGTCCCGACTTTCGTCCCTGCTCGACCCGTCGGTCTCACAGTCAAGCTCCCTTGTGCACTTACACTCAACACCTGATTGCCAACCAGGCTGAGGGAACCTTTGGGCGCCTCCGTTACTCTTTAGGAGGCAACCGCCCCAGTTAAACTACCCATCAGACACTGTCCCTGATCCGGATCACGGACCCAGGTTAGACATCCAGCACGACCAGAGTGGTATTTCAACGGCGACTCCACGAACACTGGCGTGCCCGCTTCAAAGTCTCCCACCTATCCTACACAAGCCGAACCGAACACCAATATCAAACTGTAGTAAAGGTCCCGGGGTCTTTCCGTCCTGCTGCGCGAAACGAGCATCTTTACTCGTAGTGCAATTTCACCGGGCCTATGGTTGAGACAGTCGAGAAGTCGTTACGCCATTCGTGCAGGTCGGAACTTACCCGACAAGGAATTTCGCTACCTTAGGATGGTTATAGTTACCACCGCCGTTTACTGGCGCTTAAGTTCTCAGCTTCGCCAGGACGAATCCTGACTAACCGGTCCCCTTAACGTTCCAGCACCGGGCAGGCGTCAGTCCGTATACATCGCCTTACGGCTTCGCACGGACCTGTGTTTTTAGTAAACAGTCGCTTCTCGCTGGTCTCTGCGGCCACCCCCAGCTCGAGGAGCAAGTCCTCTCACCAAGCGTGGCCCCCCTTCTCCCGAAGTTACGGGGGCATTTTGCCGAGTTCCTTAACCATAGTTCACCCGAACGCCTCGGTATTCTCTACCTGACCACCTGAGTCGGTTTAGGGTACGGGCCGCCATGAAACTCGCTAGAGGCTTTTCTCGACAGCATAGGATCATCCACTTCACCACAATCGGCTCGGCATCAGGTCTCACCCTGTATGAATGGCGGATTTACCTACCACTCGGGCTACACCCTTACCCCGGGACAACCACCGCCCGGGATGGACTACCTTCCTGCGTCACCCCATCACTCACCTACTACAGGTCTGGTCCGTCGGCTCCACCACTCCCCTTTGCCCGAAGGCTCCAGGGCGGCTTCACGGACTTAGCATCGCCCGATTCAATGTTTGACGCTTCACAGCGGGTACCGGAATATCAACCGGTTATCCATCGACTACGCCTGTCGGCCTCGCCTTAGGTCCCGACTTACCCTGGGCAGATCAGCTTGACCCAGGAACCCTTAGTCAATCGGCGCACACGTTTCTCACGTGTGAATCGCTACTCATGCCTGCATTCTCACTCGTGAACCGTCCACAACTACCTTCCGGTGCTGCTTCACCCGGCACACGACGCTCCCCTACCCATCACGATCCCCGTTGGGGGTACATATCGCAATGACACGACTTCGGCGGTACGCTTGAGCCCCGCTACATTGTCGGCGCGGAATCACTAGACCAGTGAGCTATTACGCACTCTTTCAAGGGTGGCTGCTTCTAAGCCAACCTCCTGGTTGTCTCTGCGACTCCACATCCTTTCCCACTTAGCGTACGCTTAGGGGCCTTAGTCGATGCTCTGGGCTGTTTCCCTCTCGACCATGGAGCTTATCCCCCACAGTCTCACTGCCGCGCTCTCACTTACCGGCATTCGGAGTTTGGCTAAGGTCAGTAACCCGGTAGGGCCCATCGCCTATCCAGTGCTCTACCTCCGGCAAGAAACACACGACGCTGCACCTAAATGCATTTCGGGGAGAACCAGCTATCACGGAGTTTGATTGGCCTTTCACCCCTAACCACAGGTCATCCCCCAGGTTTTCAACCCTGGTGGGTTCGGTCCTCCACGAAGTCTTACCTCCGCTTCAACCTGCCCATGGCTAGATCACTCCGCTTCGGGTCTTGAGCGCGCTACTGAATCGCCCTATTCGGACTCGCTTTCGCTACGGCTTCCCCACACGGGTTAACCTCGCAACACACCGCAAACTCGCAGGCTCATTCTTCAAAAGGCACGCAGTCACGAGGCAAACACAAGTGCTTGCCCGACGCTCCCACGGCTTGTAGGCACACGGTTTCAGGTACTATTTCACTCCGCTCCCGCGGTACTTTTCACCATTCCCTCACGGTACTATCCGCTATCGGTCACCAGGGAATATTTAGGCTTAGCGGGTGGTCCCGCCAGATTCACACGGGATTTCTCGGGCCCCGTGCTACTTGGGTGTCTCTCAAACGAGCCGCTGACGTTTCGACTACGGGGGTCTTACCCTCTACGCCGGACCTTTCGCATGTCCTTCGCCTACATCAACGGTTTCTGACTCGTCCTGTTGCCGGCAGACAACAGAAGAGAGATCCCACAACCCCGCATACGCAACCCCTGCCGGGTCTCACACGTATACGGTTTAGCCTCATCCGGTTTCGCTCGCCACTACTCCCGGAATCACGGTTGTTTTCTCTTCCTGCGGGTACTGAGATGTTTCACTTCCCCGCGTTCCCTCCACATACCCTATGTGTTCAGGTATGGGTGACAGCCCATGACGACTGCCGGGTTTCCCCATTCGGAAACCCCCGGATCAAAGCCTGGTTGACGACTCCCCGGGGACTATCGTGGCCTCCCACGTCCTTCATCGGTTCCTGGTGCCAAGGCATCCACCGTGCGCCCTTAAAAACTTGGCCACAGATGCTCGCGTCCACTGTGCAGTTCTCAAACAACGACCAGCCACCCATCACCCCGAACCAACCGGTTCGAGTTCACTGGGGCCGGCATCACGAGGGAATTCATTCCCTCAGACACCCAACAGCGTGCCCGACACCCTCGCCACTCATGATCAGCGTTCCACACTCCGAAGAGCAGTACTGGCAGCCCGAGATGACTGAAAGTGCCGAATAATCAACGTTCCACCCATGAGCAACCAGCATCAGACATTCGCTGATGTACTGGCCTCTGAACCAGGCAAGCCCGGCTTAGAAGTGCTCCTTAGAAAGGAGGTGATCCAGCCGCACCTTCCGGTACGGCTACCTTGTTACGACTTCGTCCCAATCGCCAGTCCCACCTTCGACAGCTCCCTCCCACAAGGGGTTGGGCCACCGGCTTCGGGTGTTACCGACTTTCGTGACGTGACGGGCGGTGTGTACAAGGCCCGGGAACGTATTCACCGCAGCAATGCTGATCTGCGATTACTAGCAACTCCGACTTCATGGGGTCGAGTTGCAGACCCCAATCCGAACTGAGACAGGCTTTTTGAGATTCGCTCCACCTCACGGTATCGCAGCTCATTGTACCTGCCATTGTAGCACGTGTGCAGCCCAAGACATAAGGGGCATGATGACTTGACGTCGTCCCCACCTTCCTCCGAGTTGACCCCGGCGGTCTCCTGTGAGTCCCCATCACCCCGAAGGGCATGCTGGCAACACAGGACAAGGGTTGCGCTCGTTGCGGGACTTAACCCAACATCTCACGACACGAGCTGACGACAGCCATGCACCACCTGTACACCGACCACAAGGGGGCGACCATCTCTGGCCGTTTCCGGTGTATGTCAAGCCTTGGTAAGGTTCTTCGCGTTGCGTCGAATTAAGCCACATGCTCCGCTGCTTGTGCGGGCCCCCGTCAATTCCTTTGAGTTTTAGCCTTGCGGCCGTACTCCCCAGGCGGGGAACTTAATGCGTTAGCTGCGGCACCGACGACGTGGAATGTCGCCAACACCTAGTTCCCACCGTTTACGGCGTGGACTACCAGGGTATCTAATCCTGTTCGCTCCCCACGCTTTCGCTCCTCAGCGTCAGTAATGGCCCAGAGATCCGCCTTCGCCACCGGTGTTCCTCCTGATATCTGCGCATTTCACCGCTACACCAGGAATTCCGATCTCCCCTACCACACTCTAGCTAGCCCGTATCGAATGCAGACCCGGGGTTAAGCCCCGGGCTTTCACACCCGACGTGACAAGCCGCCTACGAGCTCTTTACGCCCAATAATTCCGGACAACGCTTGCGCCCTACGTATTACCGCGGCTGCTGGCACGTAGTTAGCCGGCGCTTCTTCTGCAGGTACCGTCACTTTCGCTTCTTCCCTGCTGAAAGAGGTTTACAACCCGAAGGCCGTCATCCCTCACGCGGCGTCGCTGCATCAGGCTTTCGCCCATTGTGCAATATTCCCCACTGCTGCCTCCCGTAGGAGTCTGGGCCGTGTCTCAGTCCCAGTGTGGCCGGTCGCCCTCTCAGGCCGGCTACCCGTCGTCGCCTTGGTGAGCCATTACCTCACCAACAAGCTGATAGGCCGCGGGCTCATCCTTCACCGCCGGAGCTTTCGACCCCCACCCATGCGAGTGGAAGTGATATCCGGTATTAGACCCCGTTTCCAGGGCTTGTCCCAGAGTGAAGGGCAGATTGCCCACGTGTTACTCACCCGTTCGCCACTAATCCCCACCGAAGTGGTTCATCGTTCGACTTGCATGTGTTAAGCACGCCGCCAGCGTTCGTCCTGAGCCAGGATCAAACTCTCCGTGAATGTTTTCCCGTAATCGGGACCACACATCACGAGAGCGGAACAGCCAGGCGGAATAAGCCCGGCCGTTCACAGCGTCCTCGCTGTGTTTTTTCAAAGGAACCTCGTCCCGACCATGAAGGCCGGAGACGGGGTATCAACATATCTGGCGTTGATTTTTGGCACGCTGTTGAGTTCTCAAGGAACGGACGCTTCCTTTGTACTCACCCTCTCGGGCTTTCCTCCGGGCGCTTCCCTTCGGTCTTGCGTTTCCGACTCTATCAGATCCTTTTCCGATCCGATTCCCTGTCAGCGGGATTGCCGTGAGGCTCTGGGCTTTCGCCCGTCGGCCTTTCGACATTCACTACGTTAGCCGATTCCCCCGCCCGATTCATAATCGGGGTTCTGCGGATCCGAATTCCGGCATGCGGGCACGCCGAATTCGACCCCGCTGAGGGGTGTTCGTAGGTAGTGGTTTTGCCGCTCCGGCTGCTGACTTCGCAGTACCCGGTTCAGCGGCTCGGGCCACATTACGCGCCCCGCCAAGGCGCGTCAACTTCGGCGGCGCCTCGGGGCATGGGCCCGATAGGGGCTCACTGTTGGGTCGTTGGCGATCCAGTAGCGCCAGGGGTGCACGTCGCCGTTGCCGCCGTCTCCGGCCACGCCGGTGCGTGGTCCGTTACGTACCTGGTCGGAGGCGACTGGGGCGCCGGTGAGCATCCTCAGCGGGGTCTCGCCGGTGGCGCACGCGTCCGTGCCGTCCAGGGACCTGTCCACGCCCAGGGCGGTGGCCAGGCGGGCCGGGCCTTTGGCCAGTTCCTTGTCGTTGCGGGCCGAGAGTCGACGTTCGCGGGCGAGCTCGGCTCCCTCGACGATCTCGCCGGCGCGCAGCAGGACCGCGCTCGCCCGGCCGTCGGGGCCGCACACCAGGTTCATGCAGTGCCACATGCCGTAAGTGAAGTAGACGTAGACGTGTCCGGGGGGACCGAACATCACGTCGTTGCGGGCGGTACGGCCGCGGTAGGCGTGGGAGCCGGGGTCGTTCGGGCCGTCGTAGGCCTCGACCTCCGTGAGGCGGAGGGCGATCGGACCGTCCGGGGTGGTGCGTACCAGGATGCGGCCCAGGAGGTCGGGGGCGACTTCCAGGACGGGCCGGTCGAAGAAGTTCCTGGGAAGGGGCGTACGGTCGGGGGTCACGATCATGCCGTCCGAGGGTAGTGCAGACGGGTGGTCGCAACGGGGTGGTCAGGGGGCGTTCGCCTTGCCAGGGTGGGGCGCGGAACCGGCCACGGCCGGATCGCGTTTGTAGGGATCAAGGATCCACTCTGAAAAGAGGAGAGTCATGGCGTTCAAGAAGCTGCTCGCGAGCCTGGGGGCCGGTGGGGCTTCGGTCGAGACGGTGCTGACCGAGGTCAACGTCGTTCCGGGCGGTGTCGTCCAGGGTGAGGTGCGGATTCAGGGCGGGTCCGTGAACCAGGACATCGAGGGCCTGTCCGTGGGCCTGCAGGCTCGCGTCGAGGTCGAGAGCCAGGACTCGGAGTACAAGCAGGACATCGAGTTCACGAAGATGCAGCTCGGTGGTGCCTTCGAGCTGCAGGCCGGGGGCGTGCACGCGGTGCCCTTCGGGCTGGAGATCCCGTGGGAGACGCCGATCACGACGATCGACGGTCAGACGCTGCGCGGTATGAACATCGGTGTGACGACGGAGCTGGCGATCGCGCGGGCCGTGGACTCCACCGACCTGGACCCGATCAACGTGCACCCTCTGCCCGCGCAGAAGGCGATCCTCGACGCGTTCATCCAGCTGGGCTTCCGCTTCAAGAACGCGGACATGGAGCGCGGCCACATCCGGGGGACGCGGCAGAGGCTGCCGTTCTACCAGGAGATCGAGTTCTTCCCGCCGCAGCAGTACCGCGGTATCAACCAGGTCGAGTTGAGCTTCGTCGCGGACGAGCACACGATGGACGTCGTCCTGGAAATGGACAAGAAACCGGGGCTGTTCAGCGAGGGCAGCGACACCTTCCGGTCGTTCCAGGTGGGTCTGAACGACTTCCAGGGGACCGACTGGGCGGCGTATCTCAACCAGTGGCTGTCCGAGGTCGGCAGCAAGCGCAACTGGTTCTAGGCTCGGAACTGCTGATTCCACTGTTCCATCAGGAGGTATCGAAGTGACCGAGCTCAAGAGGCGCCCGCTGCCGCACGACTTCCATCCGCCCGTGCCGTCCTTCACGGTCACGAGCGAGGACGTCGAGCAGGGCGGGACCCTCAAGGACGCTCAGGTCTACGCGGCCGGCAACACCTCGCCGCAGCTGCGCTGGGAGGGCTTCCCGGCCGAGACCAAGAGCTTCGCCGTAACCTGCTACGACCCCGACGCCCCTACCGGGAGCGGGTTCTGGCACTGGGTCGTCTTCGACATCCCGGCCTCGGTGACCGAGCTGCCGGCGGGTGCGGGCAGCGGCAAGTTCGAGGGACTGCCGGAGGGGGCGATCCAGGCTCGTAACGACTACGGGTCGAAGGACTTCGGCGGTGCCGCGCCGCCCGCCGGGGACGGACCGCACCGCTATGTGTTCACGGTGTACGCCGTGGACCAGGAGAAGCTCGGTCCGGACTCGGACGCCAGCCCGGCCGTCGTCGGCTTCAATCTGCGGTTCCACGCGATCGCGCGTGCCCATGTGATCGGTGAGTACGAGGTACCTGCCGAAGCCTGACGTTCACGGAACGTTTGCCCGCCCCTGGTCATGGAAGTGATCAGGGGCGGGCATTTTTTATTTCGTTGTCCATCTCGGCGTGCCCGGCCAGAGTTGATCCCAGCCCGCCACGGGGTGGGCAGGTGCGCACGGGAGGTGGGCTGTTATGCGGGACACGCTGGTACTGAACGCGAGCTTCGAGCCGCTGTCGACGGTGACGTTGAACAGAGCCGTCGTTCTGGTGCTTCAGGACAAGGCCGTCGTCGAGCAGGCCCATCCCGAACTGCGCATGCGGGGAGCCGCGGTCGACATACCGGCGCCCCGGGTGATTCGGCTCTGCAGGTACGTACGGGTGCCGTTCCGAAGACAAGCGCCGTGGTCGAGGCGGGGTGTTCTGGTGCGGGACCAGCACCGGTGCGCATACTGCGGGCGCAGGGCTACGACCGTGGACCACGTGGTGCCTCGGTCGCGGGGTGGGCAGGACACGTGGCTGAATACGGTCGCCTCGTGTGCGGAGGACAATCATCGCAAGGCGGACCGGACGCCTGAGCAGGCGGGGATGCCGTTGCTTCGGGAGCCGTTCGAGCCCACTCCTGCTGATGCGATGTTGCTGGCGTTGGGGGCCGACGACTTTGCAGCGCTGCCGGATTGGCTGGCGCTGGATGCGGCGTGACTATTCGCCGTAGGGCCGTGTGTGGTTCGTAGGCTGCGGCTTCGTTGTGGCTTGTCGCGCAGTTCCCCGCGCCCCTGAGGGACGTCTGGGCCCGCCTTCCTGAGAAGGCGGGCCCATTGTCGTACGGCAATCCCTGTGTCAGTCGATCGACGGCTTCTCTCGGCGTTCCGATCCCGAACCGCCGTTGCCCGAACCGCCGCCCAGGCCGCCCAGGTTGCCCATGGCGCCGGAGAGGCCCTTCAAGGCGTCGCCGATTTCGCTGGGGACGATCCAGAGCTTGTTGGCGTCGCCTTCGGCGATCTTGGGGAGCATCTGGAGGTACTGGTAGCTGAGGAGCTTCTGGTCCGGGTCGCCGGCGTGGATCGCTTCGAAGACCGTGCGGACGGCCTGGGCTTCGCCTTCCGCGCGCAGGGCGGCGGCCTTGGCCTCACCTTCGGCGCGCAGGATCTGGGACTGCTTCTCACCTTCGGCGGTGAGGATGGCGGCCTGGCGCGTACCTTCGGCGGTGAGGATCGCGGCGCGCTTGTCACGGTCGGCGCGCATCTGCTTCTCCATCGAGTCCTGGATGGAGGTCGGGGGCTCGATCGCCTTGAGCTCCACGCGGTTTACGCGGATGCCCCACTTGCCCGTCGCCTCGTCCAGGACGCCGCGCAGGGCCGCGTTGATCTCCTCGCGGGAGGTCAGGGTCCGCTCCAGGTCCATGCCACCGATGATGTTGCGGAGCGTGGTGACGGTGAGCTGCTCGATCGCCTGGATGTAGCTGGCGACTTCGTAGGTGGCGGCGCGGGCGTCGGTCACCTGGTAGTAGATGACCGTGTCGATGTTCACGACCAGGTTGTCCTGGGTGATCACCGGCTGCGGCGGGAACGGCACGACCTGTTCACGCAGGTCGATGCGGTTGCGGATGGTGTCGATGAACGGGACCACGATGTTGAGGCCCGCGTTGAGTGTGCGCGTGTAACGGCCGAAGCGTTCGACGATGGCCGCACTCGCCTGTGGGATGACCTGGATCGTCTTGATCAGGGCGATGAAGACCAACACCACCAGAATGATCAAGACGATGATGACCGGTTCCATCGTCGTTTCCCCGTACCCTTCTCCGCTGCGGCAACTTCGGCAGATCTTACGGTTGTTGAAGATCTTGCTGGTCGAGTCTGACAGACCGTCGCGTAGCCCGTGGCGCGTTCGCGCCACTTGCGTCGTGCGAGGTCACATGACGACTGCCGTGGCCCCCTCGATGTCCACGACGTCCACTTGCTGGCCTACTTCGTAGGCGCGGTCGGTGTCGAGGGAGCGTGCCGACCAGACCTCTCCGGCGAGCTTGATCCGGCCGCCGGAGGCGTCGACGCGCTCCAGTACGACGGCCTGTTTGCCTTTCAACGCCTCGATGCCGGTGACGAGTTGGGGCCGCTGTGCGCGATGTCGGTTCGCGATGGGCCGTACGACGGCGATGAGTGCGGTCGAGACGACGACGAAGGACACGACCTGGACGACGGCGTCACCGCCGAAGATGCCGGCGACCACCGCGGCTGCGACCGCGCCCACCGCCAGCATGCCGAGTTCGGGCATCGCGGTGATCACAAGCCCGATGCCGAGCGCTGCCGCGCCGATCAACCACCATACCCACGCGTCGATTTCCACATGGTCATGGTAGGGCTGCGAGCCGTGTCGCGGACAGGGCGCCGATCGTTTGAAAAGCCCTTCTTACCGGGGTTTTTCGGGGTGAAGGACTGGGTCAGGACAGCGGGAGGCCCTGTGCCGTCCAGCGGTCGCCAACCTGTTCGACGACGAGCGGGAGGCCGAAGCAGAGGGAGAGGTTGCGGGAGGTGAGTTCGAGTTCCATGGGGCCGGCGGCGAGGACCTTGCCCTGGCGGATCATCAGGACGTGGGTGAAGCCCGGGGGGATCTCCTCGACGTGGTGGGTGACCATGAGCATCGAGGGGGCGATCGGGTCGCGGGCGAGTCGGCCGAGGCGGGGGACGAGGTCCTCGCGGCCGCCGAGGTCGAGGCCGGCGGCGGGCTCGTCGAGGAGGAGCAGCTCCGGGTCGGCCATCAGGGCGCGGCTGATGAGGGTCCGCTTGCGCTCGCCCTCGGAGAGGGTGCCGAACTTCCGGTCGAGGTAGTCGCTCATGCCGAGGCGGTCGAGGAAGGCGCGGGCGCGCTGCTCGTCGACCTCCTCGTAGTCCTCGTTCCAGGTGGCGGTCATGCCGTAGGCGGCGGTCAGCACGGTCTGCAGGACGGTCTGGCGCTTGGGCAGCTTCTCGGTCATGGCGATGCCGGCCATGCCGATGCGCGGGCGGAGCTCGAAGACGTCGGTACCGGGCGCGCCGAGGGTCTCGCCGAGGATGGAGACGGATCCCTGGGTGGGGTAGAGGTAGCTGGACGCGAGGTTCAGGAGCGTGGTCTTGCCGGCGCCGTTGGGGCCGAGGATGACCCAGCGCTCGCCCTCCTTGACCGACCAGGAGACCTGGTCCACCAGAGCCCGGCCCTCGCGGACCACGGATACGTCCTGAAGCTCCAGAACATCGCTCATGAGCGCGTTGTCTCCCCTTGCTGTGACCGGTCTCGGCGTCTCGGTGGTCGCGTGCGCCTGTGGGCGCAGCCCTCAAGGAAATCTACGCCACCGGTCGGGCGCTTCATTCCATCGGTCCGGTCCTTAGGGTGGGGGCATGCTCTCGGAACCACGTTCAGGACGCCTTGCCGCTTGGGGAAATGCCCTTTTGGCCGGACTTGTCTCGCCGGATGACGCTGTGCTCGAGATCGTCGGGGACGACGCCGTGCACCGGGTGGAGGGGTTGCCCGGTGAATCGGCGCCCGTCGGGCTCACGCTGGCGTTGGGGCGGCTGCGGACGCTCGGGGTGAGCGGGCTGCGGGTCGCGCTGCCCGCGCCGGGGCATCCGCTGGGGCTGAGCGGGCCGCCGGAGTTCAACGCGCGGGCGCTGGATGCCGAGGAGGCGGCGATCTGTCACGGCGCCGCGTTGGGGCTGGTGCCTGAGGTGTACGAGGCCGGGCCCGACGGTGATGTACATGTCGAGGTCGTCTGGCATGTGCTGCCCGTGCGGGAGGCGCCGCCTGCGGATGTGCCGTCGCTGAGCGAGGCCGAGCGGGAGCTGGCCGAGGCCTTGCGGGATGCGACGGAGGTGTTGTCGCGGCTGGATGTGGCCGCGTCGGGGCCGGTGGCCGAGGCGGCGATCGATGCGTACCGGGCTCGGGCCGAGCGGGGGCGGGAGGTCCTGGCGCCTGGGTATCCGCCACGGGCGGTGCGGGTGCTGGAGCTCGCGCAGCGGGTGGGGTTGCTGGTTTCGCTGGCGTATGAGAACGGGCACGGGGGTGCGGTGAGCTCCGCCGAGATGGGGGCGCGGGCGGAGGCGTTGCGGCCGGTGGAGCGGGTGGCTCGGCGGGCGCAGGTTGCGGCGTACAACGCGTATGTGGAGGAGCGGGAGCGGGGCGTGAGGTGAGCGCCGGGTGTCCTCGTGGTCGGCGTCGGTGTGACCGCGCCTGGGTGTTCCGCCCTCAGGCCCCGTGTCGGCCCTGAACGGGCCTCGACCTCGGACACCGGACGGGCTGATGGGCTGATGGGCTGATGGGCGTCGGCCTGCGCTGAAAAAGGTGCGCGCATCACATGGCTGCCCCGACAAACTGACCGGCCTCCCGGGAAACCCGGGAGGCCGGAGGTCACTGCTCGCTTCGGGGTGGTCGTCAGCGGTTGACGGCCAGGTTGTCGAAGGCGGGGTTCAGCAGGCCGACGACGTTCACGGTGTTGCCCGACACGTTGGCCGGGATGTGCACCGGGGCCTGGACCAGGTTGCCCGAGGCGATGCCCGGGGAGCCCACGGCCTTGCCGTCAGCGTGCGCACCGTCGGTGGCGGAGGCCATTCCCGCACCGGCGACCAGCAGGCCACCCGCCACCATCGTCACGGCCGCTGCCTTCTTCAGGTTCTTCACTTCTGAGTCCTCCTTGCGATTGCCGCGGCAGTCGCCGCAGCACGCACTGGAAAACGGCGGAGCCTCACAGAGGATGCGCCATCCGGGGGACATTCCCACGACGGTATGAATCTCAGTCCGGAGCGGAACCCTCCGTATTGCCGTCCGTCACGTCCTGCGGAGAGCGTTTCAGCCGGTCACGCCATGGCGTACGGCCCACAGCGCGGCCTGCGTGCGGTCTGCCAGGTCGAGCTTCATCAGGATGTTCGAGACGTGTGTCTTGACGGTCTTCTCCGACAGGACCAGGGCTCTGGCTATCTCGCGGTTCGAGCGGCCGTCCGCGATCAGGCCGAGCACCTCGCGCTCCCGCTCGGTGAGCGAACCGGCTCTCCCCTGCCCCGAGTTGGCCTCCTCCTGGGACAACAGGGCGCCCGCGACCTCGGGTTGGAGCAGGATGTGCCCGGCGTGGACGGAGCGGATGGCGCCGGCCAGCGCGTCCGGGTCCACGTCCTTGTAGACGTATCCGGCGGCGCCCGCGCGCAGGGCCGGGATCACCGTGCGCTGTTCGGTGAAGCTGGTGACGATCAGCACGCGCGCGGGGTTGTCGAGTTCGCGGAGCTTGCGCAGGGCGTCCACGCCGTCCATGCCCGGCATCTTGACGTCCATCAGGACCACGTCCGGCTTCAGTTCCTCGGCACGGGCCACTCCCTCGGCGCCGTCGGCGGGCTCGCCCACGACCTCGATGTCGTCCTGCACTTCGAGGAAGGTGCGCAGTCCCCTGCGGACCACCTGGTGGTCGTCGACGAGCAGCACCTTGATTGCGTCAGCCACCGGGGACCTCCATCTCGATCGTGGTGCCCTTGCCGGGCGCCGATTCCACGGTCAGCGCGCCGCCGACCCCGCTCGTCCGGTCCCGCATGGAGACCAGGCCGAGGTGGCGTCCGGCTCGGCGTATCGCCTTCGGGTCGAAGCCGCTGCCGTTGTCCGTGACCCGCAGGACCGCTCCGCCGGCGCGCCGGTCCAGTGTCACGTCGACGTGCTCGGCTCCGGAGTGCCGCAGGGCGTTGTGCAGGGCCTCCTGGGCGACCCGCAGGACGGCCTCCTCCTGTGCGGCGGGCAGGGCCTTCACGCCACGGCCGTCGAAGGTCACGCGCGCGGTGTGGGCGCGGTCGAGGACCTGGATCTGGGTGCGCAGGGTGGCGACGAGGCCGTCCTCGTCGAGGGCGGCGGGGCGCAACTCGACGACCGCGGCACGCAGTTCGTCCGCGGCCTCGGCGGCGAGCGCGGCCACCTGGTGCAACTCGCCCTTGGCGCGGGACGGGTCACGGTCGACCAGGGCGGCGGCCGCCTGGGCCGTCAGGCGCAGGGAGAACAGCTTCTGGCTGACCGCGTCGTGCAGTTCGTGGGCGAGGCGGGAGCGTTCCTCGGCGATGGTCAGCTCGCGACTGCGTTCGTAGAGGCGGGCATTGGTGAGGGCGATCGCGGCATGCTGGGCGAGGATGCCGAGGAGTTCCTCGTCCTCCTCGGTGAAGCCGCAACTGCCTTCCGGCTTGGGGCGCGGGGGGTGTGGGGGGTTTCCCCCCACAGGACGCAGCTTGTTCGCCAGGAACAGTGCGCCGATGACCTCGTCGCCGTCGCGGATGGGCAGGCCGAGGAAGTCGGACATGTCGGGGTGGGCGGTCGGCCAGCCCTCGAAGCGGGCGTCCTTGCGCACGTCGGCGAGGCGCTCGACCTCCGCCTCCTGGAGCATCGCGGCGAGGATGCCGTGCTGGCGCGGGAGGGGCCCGATGGCCTTCCACTGCTCGTCGCTGACGCCGTCGACCACGAACTGGGCGAAGCCGCCGTGGTCGTCGGGGACGCCGAGCGCGGCGTACTGCGCGTCGAGCAGCTCGCGGGCCGAGGCGACGATCGTCTTGAGGACGTCGCGCACCTCGAGATGCCTGCTCATGGCCAGCAACGCGGAGCTCACCGCGGCGAGGCCGGACCTGGGGCCTTGACTCATGCCCTCACGGTACCGGCGGGGTGTGACAGCCGGATCGGACCTGTGACGGCTGCCGACTAGGACGGCGGTCCTAGTCCCCTGGTCCCCGGTTCGGTGGCGTAGGGCGAACGGCCCCGGGTGTGCGGCGTAGGACCAAGGGCCCCGCGGCTTTGCGGCCCGCGTCCGAGGCGGGGCGGGTGTGCCGGTTCCTACGTTGAGGACACCGCCGACGGAGGCGGGCTGGAACGAGGGGACGGTTGTCATGCCGGTAGCGATCATCACGGGGGCCTCGAAGGGGCTGGGGCGGGCGCTGGCCGAGGCGCTGGCCGCGCGCGGCTGGGATCTGGTGCTCGACGCCAGGACTCCCGAGGTCCTCCAGGAGACGGCGTCCGGGCTCCAGGGGGCGTACGGCACGCGCGTGACGGCGGTGCCGGGGGACGTCACGGACGCCGGGCACCGGTCCGAGCTGGTGGCGGCCGCCTGGCGGCTGGGCGGCGTCGATCTGCTGGTCAGCAATGCCAGCGCGCTGGGCGCCGAGCCGCTGGTACGGCTGGACGGGCTGCCCCTGGAAGGGCTGCGGCGGGCGCTGGAGGTGAACGTGGTCGCCGCGCTGGGCCTGGCCCAGGAGGCGTTGCCACTGCTGCGGGCGTCCGGGACGGGCGCGGTGATCACCGTCAGCTCGGACGCGGCCACCGAGGCGTACGAGACCTGGGGCGGGTACGGAGCGTCGAAGGCCGCCCTGGACCATCTCGCGGCGGTGCTCGGCGAGGAGGAGCCGGGGCTGCGGGTCTGGACGGTCGACCCCGGGGACATGGCCACGGACCTGTACGCGGCGGCCGTACCGGACGACGACGATCCACGGCCGGCGCCGGCCAGTGTGGTGCCCGCCTTCCTGCGGTTGCTGGACGAGCGCCCGGCGAGCGGCCGCTACGGGGCACCCGCCCTGCTGGAGGGAGGGCGGTGACCCTGACCGTGCGGGTACCGGAGGAGCTGTCGGCGCGGATTCCCGCCGAGCAGCGTGGGCCGGGGCTGGACCGGGATGCCGTGCGGCTGCTGGTGTCGCGTGGGACCGAGGTGTCGCACCACGCGTTCGGCGAGCTGCCGCGGCTATTGCGGGCCGGGGATCTCCTGGTCGTCAACACGTCGCAGACGCTGGCCGCCGCGGTGGACGGGCGGATCGGGCACGCGCGCGTGGTGGTGCACTTCTCCACGCGCGGGGACGACGGGCGGTGGGCGGTCGAGCTGCGGGATCCCGACGAGCGGGGCACCACGCGCGCGCGTGCGGGCGGGCCCGCGGGGACTGAGGTGCGGCTGCCCGGTGGTGTGCGGCTGATCCTCGAGGAGCCGCTGAGCGCGGGGAGCGAGCGGCTGTGGTGGGCGCGGGCCGCCGAGCCCCGGGAGAGGGGGCGTGCCGAACCTCGGGAGGCAGGGGCTGCCGGCCCCCAGGGCACAGTGAGCACTGGCACACGAGGCGCGGGGACCACCGGCCCCGAGGGCAGAGGGACCCCCGGTCGACAGGAGACGGGCACCACTGGCCCCCAGGGCGCAGGAGTCCTCGGGCTGATGCGGGAGCACGGGCGGCCGATTCGGTACTCCTATACGGAGCGGGACCAGCCGTTGTCCGTCTACCAGACGGTGTTCGCGCTGCCGTCGGCCGACGGGGCGGGCAGCGCGGAGATGCCCAGTGCGGCGCGGCCCTTCACGCTGCGGATGGTGACGGAGCTGGTGAGCCGTGGTGTGCAGTTCGCGCCGATCACGCTGCACACCGGGGTCGCCTCGGCGGAGGTGCACGAGCCGCCGTATCCGGAGCGGTTCGCGGTGCCGGAGGCGTCGGCCCGGCTGATCAACGCGGCGAAGGCGGGCAACGGGCGGATCATCGCCGTCGGGACCACGGCCGTGCGGGCCGTGGAGTCGGCGGCCGGCGCCGACGGGGTCGTACGCGCGCGGGCGGGGTGGACGGATCTCGTCGTCACCCCGGAGCGCGGGGTGCGGGTGGTGGACGGGCTGCTGACCGGGCTGCACGAGCCGGAGGCCTCGCATCTGTTGATGCTGGAGGCGGTCACCGGGCGAGCTGCGATCGACCGCAGCTACGAGGAGGCGCTGCGCGGGCTCTACCTGTGGCACGAGTTCGGCGACGTGCACCTCATCCTCCCGGCGGAGAGCCCTCACTCAGAGCATTGCGGCAGCAACTACAGGTGAGACTAGCGAGGGGCCGATGTGAGCCCGCGCATAGGGCCCAGGTCACGTACGAAAGTCCGTAGTAGATAACAACGTCCCTTTTGAGCGGGACAGACGGCCCTGTCTGTCCCGATTTGCCCTTCCCGTGTCCACTACCGGGGATCGTACGTCACACCTTTGCCACGCAATTTTGCGGCCGCTAAGAATTGCTCTCGTCGCTCAGCGCCGCGGGTTCCGCCCGCGGCGTTTGTGCCGGAAGCACCCGTGTCCCTCACCGGACAGCGAGCGACCTCCGCGCTATTCGAAGAGGTCCATCTGCCATGCTCAAGAACACCAACAACCGTCTCAGTCGTACGCTGACCAAGCGGCACAAGATAGCGATCGCCGGCGTCTCCACGCTCGGCGCCGCCGCCCTGGCCTTCTCCGCCGTTCCCGGCAGCGCACAGACGACCACGGCCGAGGCCCCCACGGGCAAGGTGGCGTACAGCAATGAGCAGATCAAGGACGTCAAGGGCAGCGTCACCGACCAGCTCGCCGGCGCCGAGGTGAAGGCCGCCGAGGCCGCCGCCAAGCACAAGGCCGCCCAGGCCGCCGCCAAGCACAGGGCCGCCGAGGCCCACGCCAAGCACAAGGCCGCCGAGGCCGCCGCCAAGAAGAAGGCCGAGGCCGCGCGCAAGGCGAAGGAGGCCGCGAGCCGGTCCACCGAGCGCGTCCAGGTCAAGCCGGTCGCGGCCAAGACCTACGCCAACAACCTCGACGGCTGGATCCGCGAGGCCCTGGACATCATGAAGAAGCACGACATCCCGGGCACCTACAACGGCCTGTACCGCAACACCATGCGGGAGTCCTCGGGCAACCCGAACGCGATCAACAACTGGGACATCAACGCCCAGAACGGTATCCCGTCGATCGGTCTGCTCCAGGTCATCAAGCCGACCTTCGACGCCTACCACGTCCCGGGCACGGCCTTCAGCCAGTACGACCCGGTCGCCAACCTCACCGCCGCCGCCAACTACGCGGCCGACCGGTACGGCTCGATCGACAACGTCAACAGCGCGTACTGACGGAGGTAGGCGCGGGCCTCTGACCGTACGCCGAAGGGCGGCACCCTCCTGACGGGGTGCCGCCCTTCGGGCGTCATACGACGGGGACTACTTGCGCATGACCTCGGGCTCGTGCCGGCGCAGGAAACGGGCCACGAAGAAGCCGCAGATCACGCCGAGGGCGATCAGGGCGATCATGTCCATGGTCCAGGCGCCGACCGTGTGCTCCCACAGCGGGTCGTTGCTCTCGCCCTCACCCGGCGGGCTGATCTTGTTGAAGTCCAGCGTGGCGCCTGCGGCGCCCACCGCCCAGCGCGACGGCATCAGGTACGAGAACTGGTTGACGCCGATCGAGCCGTTGAGCGCGAACAGGCAGCCGGTGAACACGACCTGGATGATCGCGAACATGACCAGCAGCGGCATGGTCTTCTCGGACGTCTTCACCAGCGCCGAGATGATCAGGCCGAACATCATCGAGGTGAAGCCCAGCGCCATGATCGGCAGCGACAGCTCGACGAGCGTCAGGTTGCCGAGGACCAGGCCCTCCTCCGGGATCTCCCGGCTGGCGAAGCCGATGACGCCGACCATCAGGCCCTGCAGCACCGTGATCATGCCGAGCACGAACACCTTGGACATCAGGTACGCCGAACGGGACAGGCCGGTCGCGCGCTCCCGCTCGTAGATGACGCGTTCCTTGATCAGCTCACGCACGGAGTTCGCGGCGCCGGCGAAGCAGGCACCGACCGCGAGGATCAGCAGAACGGTGGTGGCCGTGCCGTTCGGGATGATCCGGCCGGTCTGCGGGTTCGCCGGATTCGGCAGCAGGTCCTTGCCCGAGTCGATGAGCAGGCTCACCGCGCCGAGGACGCCCGGCAGGATCACCATCAGGGCCAGGAAACCCTTGTCGGAGGCGATCACCGAGACATAGCGGCGCACCAGGGTCAGGAACTGGGACATCCAGCCCTGCGGCTTCGGCGGCTTCATCGCCTGCATCGGAGGCATCTGTACGGACTGTGGTGCGACGGCGTCGATGTCCGCGGCGTACATCTGGTAGTGCTGCGAGCCCTTCCAGCGTCCCGCCCAGTCGTAGTCGCGGTAGTTCTCGAAGGCGGAGAAGACGTCGGCCCAGGTGTCGTAGCCGAAGAAGTTCAGCGCCTCCTCCGGCGGGCCGAAGTAGGCGACCGCACCGCCCGGCGCCATCACCAGGAGCTTGTCGCACAGCGCCAGCTCGGCCACGGAGTGGGTGACGACGAGGACCGTACGGCCGTCGTCGGCGAGGCCGCGCAGCAGTTGCATGACGTCGCGGTCCATGCCCGGGTCGAGGCCCGAGGTGGGCTCGTCCAGGAAGATCAGTGACGGCTTGGTGAGCAGCTCCAGGGCCACCGAGACGCGCTTGCGCTGGCCACCGGAGAGGGAGGTGACCTTCTTCTCCTTGTGGATGTCCAGCTTCAGCTCGCGCAGCACCTCGTCGATACGGGCCTCGCGCTCCTTGCCCGTGGTGTCGGCGGGGAAGCGGAGCTTGGCCGCGTACTTGAGGGCCTTCTTGACGGTCAGCTCCTTGTGCAGGATGTCGTCCTGCGGGACCAGACCGATGCGCTGGCGCAGCTCGGCGAACTGCTTGTACAGGTTCCGGTTGTCGTAGAGGACGTCGCCCTGGTTGGCGGGCCGGTAGCCCGTGAGTGCCTTGAGCAGCGTCGACTTGCCGGAGCCGGACGGTCCGATGACCGCGATCAGCGACTTCTCCGGGACGCCGAAGGAGACGTCCTTGAGGATCTGCTTGCCGCCGTCGACCGTGACGGTCAGGTGGCGGGCCGAGAAGGAGACCTCACCGGTGTCGACGAACTCCTCGAGGCGGTCGCCGACGATGCGGAACGTGGAGTGACCGACACCGACGATGTCCGCCGGGCCCAGCAACTGCGAGCCGCCCTTGGCGATCGGCTGGCCGTTGACGTACGTGCCGTTGTGCGAGCCGAGGTCGCGGATCTCCATGCGGCCGTCGGGCGTCGAGTGGAACTCGGCGTGGTGGCGGGAGACCTGCAGGTCGGAGACGACCAGCTCGTTCTCCAGGGCACGGCCGATGCGCATGACACGGTCGACGGCGAACTGGTGGAACGTGGTGGGGCTGCGGTCGCCGTAGACCGGCGGCGCCCCCGCGCCACCACCGGGGCCCTGCTGCTGCGGTATGTGCGCGGCGGCCTGCTGCGGCTGCTGCCACCCGGCCTGCGGTGCCTGTTGCTGCGGGACCTGCTGGGCCGGTGCCTGCTGAGCCCAGCCGGCCTGCGCGCCCTGCGCGGCATACGGCTGCTGCTGCGGATGGGCCTGCGGCGCGGCCACGGAGGCCGCGGTGCCGGAGAGGTTCAGGCACGGTCCGTCGGTCGCGTTGCCCAGATGCACGGCCGAACCGGGGCCGATCTCCAGCTGATGGATCCGCTGCCCCTGCACGAAGGTGCCGTTGGTGCTGCCGTTGTCCTCAATGACCCAACTACGCCCGCTCCAGCTGATGGTCGCGTGCCGCCAGGAGACCCTGGCGTCGTCGAACACCATGTCGCCCTGCGGATCGCGTCCGAGGTTGTAGGACCTGGACGGATCGAGCGTCCAAGTCTGTCCGTTCAATTCCAGTACGAGTTCCGGCACTCCAGCCCCACTGAGTAGTCCCCCGAGTTACCCCCAACACAGGGAGTCTAGGGATGTCGAACATCGTCGGGAACTATTTCAGGCTCCGCCCCCTGACCGAAAGTCGGGCCTTGTGAGGAGCACGCCCACGCGCTTCGACTGGTTCCGTTGACGGGGTTGAAATCAGTCCGGAGAGTGGTAATCCACGCGAGGGGGACATGCGCGGCGAACAGTCGCCGCGCCGCGGATCGGGGGGTCTGCCAATGAGCGCGTCCACGAACGTCGAGACCGCGAGGCACGGCACACGGCTGCCGTGGGGGGACATCCTGCTGTCCGCGATCGTCTGCGTGAGCTGGGCGTTGATCGGGATGGCGGGCACGGCGGCACTGGGGCTGCATCTGCTGGAGGCGGACACGGCGGGCTCTTTGGGCCCGATGACCGCGGCGGTGGTGGCTCTTGGGGCGGGTGGTTCCGTCACACCGTCCGGTGATGTGTCTGCTTTCGGGCTGACCGGCGCGGAGGCGGCGACAGCCATCGAGATCACGCCACTGGGGGTGAGCCTGGTCGGCGCGGTGCTGTTGTCGTGGTTCTACTTACGGTCCTTGCGGGGCGCGGGAGTTGTGATCGCGCCGGTCGAACTCCTCGCGCGCGCGGGCGCGATGGTCACGCTGTTCGTGGCGATGCTGGGCGGACTCGCCTGGGCGGGACACGACGTCATCACCATCGACGGGAGTTCGCTGGGGCTCGACGACCTGACCGGTGGTGGCGGGGGCGGCGGCGGAATCGAGATCCCCGGGGTGGGGGACATCGGCGGGCTGCTGCCCGACCAGATCGGCGGCCTCGTCGACGCGAAGGCGGCGGTCGGCTTCACGGTGGACACCGCACCGACGCTGCTCGGCGGCATGGGCTGGTCCGCCGGCATCCTGCTGATCGCCCTGCTGGCCTCGCGCCGCACCCCGCTGCCGCGCGGCTGGGAGGCCGTGCACCGCGTCGTACGGCCCGCCGCGTCCGCCCTCGTCACGGTGCTGCTGGTGGCGGTCGCGGCCGGGCTCGCGGCGGCGGCGTACACGGCGATCGGCGACGACCATCCCCGGCGGATCGCGGGCGCCGCCCTGCTCGGCGCCCCGAACGGCGTGTGGCTCGGCGTCCCTGTCGGCCTGTTCGTACCGTTCGACGGCAGGGCGACGGGGGTGCTGGCGGGGCTGCTGCCCGCCCCTCTGGACGACCTTCTGAACGGCGGCGCCGACCAGTCCGTGACGCTGAGCAGGCTGGCGGACCTGGACGGGCGGGCGTGGCTGCTGGGGGTCGCGGCGGCGCTGACGATGCTGCTCGCGGGGGTGCTGACGGCGGTGCGGACGCCGGTGGGCGCGGGGGGCGAGGTCTGGGGCGGCGCCGTCGGCAGGGGCGAGGCCGGAGGGAGGGGCGGTATCGGCGGTCCCGGCGAGGCTCCGGGGGCGCGGGGCGTGGCGGCTTCGGGTGCCGGGACTTCGCCAGGGGGCTGGACGGCTTCGGGTGCAAGGCCGGTGGGGGGCTCGGGTGGCTCCTGGGGCGCAGGGGCGTCGGGGGTCGTCGGAGGGCCGGATCCGGGTGCCGTACGGCCATCAGGAGCTGACGCCGCAGGAGGTCCGGTTTCCGGGAGTGGACGGCCTCCGGGGCCCTTCGGTTTCGCTGGGCGGTGTGCGCTGCAGCTGGGGATCGCCACGGCGTTGACGCTGCCCTTGCTCACGTGGCTGACGGAGCTGTCCGTGGACGCCTCGCTGTCGGTGCTGGGCTTCGACGCGTTCGGCGCCGGGGTGGAGCTGCGGGGGAACCTCGGTATGGCGCTGCTGCTGGGGGCGGCCTGGGGCGCGGGGGCGGGTGCCGTGGGGGCGCTGCTGGCCCTGGCGACGGGGGCCGCGGGGCGACGGGCGGCGCCACTGGCTCGGGGTGCGGTGGGGACGTGGGGTACGGCCAGCGGGGCGGGATCGGCGGCCGAGGGTGCCGGGGGTGCCGGGGGTGCCGGGGGCTCGTCGTATCGGAGCCGGTCCGGGCCGTACACGCCCGGCATGCCGTACCGGCCACCGAACCCGGCGACGAACCCGTATCTGCACGTGCCGGATCACCTGCGCGAGCCGGAGGACGCGCGGCCGCCGGGCACGGCCCCTCCTCCAGGGGGCGCCCGGTCGTCCGAGGAGACGCCGGAGCGTGATGCGAGGCGGGGGCGCGACGATGCATGGCAGTCCCGTGACCCGCAGTCCCTCGACCCGCAGTCCCGTGCTTCGCAGCACGGTGAGCCACCGCCCAGTGACCCGCCGCCGCGCCCCGGTGGCGACGACATATACGGCGCTCCCACGGTCGTCCGGCCGATCGGGCCGCCCCCGAGGTCGCCCCGCCCTCCTCGCCGACGTGGGAATCGGTCGTCGTCCGGAGCAGACGACGGGCCACCGCCTCCCCCTCCGCCTCCGCCACCCCCCCCCGCCACCCCCTACCCCGCGACCGCCGGGGAGGCCGAAGGGGCACTCCTGATGCCGAGCCGGGCCGGGTTGCGCGGGCTCTCCTGATCCGGGAGCGGGTCGGCACGCCTCGCGGTGATGCGTCCGGGCCGCGCGTGACCTCCCGGGCCGGGCCGCCGCAGCACGCCCCCGACACGCCCGCCGACATCCGCAGTCGCGTCGGAAGGCAGGAAACAGTGGCTCCGCTTCACAGGTACGCCTGGGCCGCTTCACAGGTCCCGGTGCAGCCGTGGCCGGAACGTAAGGCCCACGCCACCCGGCCGACACCCAGTGTTCCGTGTCCGCTAGACGGACCTCAGGGGCGGCAGGCACTGGGTGCCGGATACGGTGGAAGCACCATGAGCGCTTCGCAGACCTCCGACATCCCCACACTTCTCGTCAAGATCTTCGGGAAGGACAGGCCGGGCATCACGGCCGGCCTCTTCGACACCCTGGCCGCCTACTCCGTCGACGTGGTCGACATCGAGCAGGTCCTCACCCGTGGCCGGATCACGCTGTGCGCGCTCGTGACGCAGCCTCCCGCCGGGCTGGAGGGGGACCTGCGGGCGACCGTCCACAGCTGGGCCGAGTCGATGAAGATGCAGGCGGAGATCATCTCCGGCCTGGGTGACAACCGGCCGCGCGGCCTCGGACGCTCCCTGGTGACCGTGCTCGGGCACCCGCTCACCGCGGAGGCGAGGGCCGCGATCGCCGGCCGGATCACCAAGTCCGGCGGCAACATCGACCGTATCTTCCGGCTCGCCAAGTACCCCGTGACGGCAGTGGAGTTCGCGGTGTCCGGCGTGGAGACCGAGCCGCTGCGCACCGCCCTGGTGACCGACGCGGCGGCACTGGGTGTCGACATCGCCGTCGTCGCGGCCGGTCTGCACCGGCGTGCGCAGCGCCTGGTCGTCATGGACGTGGACTCGACCCTCATCCAGGACGAGGTGATCGAGCTCTTCGCCGCGCACGCCGGCTGCGAGGACAAGGTGGCCGAGGTGACGGCGGCCGCGATGCGCGGGGAGCTGGACTTCGAGCAGTCGCTGCACGCGCGCGTGGCGCTGCTGGAGGGGCTGGACGCCTCGGTGGTGGAGAAGGTGCGCAGCGAGGTGCGGCTGACGCCGGGTGCGCGCACGCTGATCCGTACGCTGAAGCGGCTCGGCTACCAAGTCGGGGTCGTCTCGGGTGGGTTCACCCAGGTCACCGATGATCTGAAGGAGCGCCTCGGGCTCGACTTCGCCCAGGCCAACACGCTGGAGATCGTCGACGGGAAGCTGACGGGCAGGGTCACCGGCGAGATCGTGGACCGGGCGGGCAAGGCGCGGCTGCTGCGCCGGTTCGCCGCGGAGGCGGGGGTGCCGCTGTCGCAGAC
Source organism: Streptomyces sp. R28 (assembly GCF_041052385.1). GTDB lineage: Bacteria > Actinomycetota > Actinomycetes > Streptomycetales > Streptomycetaceae > Streptomyces. The sequence continues at coordinate 2,454,468 of NZ_CP163439.1, forward strand.
GGTGGCGATCGGCGACGGCGCAAACGACCTGGACATGCTGAACGCGGCCGGCCTCGGCGTCGCCTTCAACGCCAAGCCGGTGGTGCGGGAGGCGGCGCACACGGCGGTGAACGTGCCGTTCCTGGACACGGTCCTGTATCTGCTGGGGGTCACCCGCGAAGAGGTCGAGGCAGCGGACATGCACGACGACGCCTGATGGTCCGCATCCGATGGTCTCCTTCCGATGACCCCCATCTGGTGACCTTGACGACCGTCATCCGGTGAGACGACCGTCATCCGGTGAGCGTCATCTGATGGCCCTCGTCCGACGGCCTTGAGGACCTGCGTCTGATGGCCGCACGCGAAGGGGCCCGGCACCGCGACGGTGCCGGGCCCCTATGCGTGGCAGTGGGTCAGTCACTCGGACGGCGCCCAGTAGTCCAGCAGTGTGCCCACGCCGGGCTCCAGCGCCTTCCAGGTGCCGCTGAAGGAGAGGATGGCGAAGGCGGCGGCCGGGAAGCCGCGGCGGGTCATCCGCTCGCGCGCGTCGCCCTCGGCCGCACCGGACAGGATCTCGGCGAGTCCCTGCACGCCCGGGTTGTGGCCGATCAGCAGGACGTTCTGCGCGTCGTCGGGTGTTTCGTTGAGGACGGCGATCAGCTCGCCGGGTGAGGCCTCGTAGACCCGCTCTTCATAGACCGTTTTCGGCCGGTGCGGAAACTCGTGGACGGCGAGCTTCCAGGTCTCCCGGGTCCGGGTCGCGGTGGAGCACAGGGCCAGATCGAAGGGGATGTCGGTGTCGACCAGCCGGCGGCCGGCCTCTGCCGCGTCCATTCGGCCCCGATCAGCGAGCGGCCGCTCGTGGTCGGTCACCTGTGGCCAGTCGGCTTTCGCATGCCGGAAGAGGACAATCCTGCGGGATTCTGCGACGCTCATGAGATCCAGCTTCGCATGAAACAGGCCATGGGGCGCAGGGAGTTGACGGGCGGCTTCTGTAGTGCTCAGCGCGTGATCAACTGCTGTATGCGCTCGAAGAGCTGGGTGATCGCGGGCTCGGCGGTCGCCGCCTGCGCGTCGGACGGGTTGATGATCAGCATCAGAAGCGTGACGAAGGCGAGCGTCGGCAGGGCGAGGGCCCACCAGGGCAGCCGGATGTCGGCACGGCCCGTGGACGCCGGGTGGGGCGGGGTGTGCGTGCGGGCCGACATGATGCCTCCGTGGGTCTTCGAGTGGCCTGTGCCCGCCTCTCGCGGTCACACTTCGAAGTTACGGACTCCCCGGCTCTCAACCCATCCGGTGATCCACCCAGTTGACCCTGACACTCACCCCCTAGGGGATGGTGGTGCCAGCCCCACCATCGGCAGGACGACGTGCGTCAGGGAGAGGCCTCAGGGAGAGGCGATCGTCGCGATGACGGCGATGATCACGAAGATGGCGAAGAACGCGCCGAAGACGAGCAGCATCTTCTTCTGGCCGTTCTGGGGGTTCGGGTCGAGCACTGGCATACGGCAAGTCTCGCACCCGCCGTCCGCCGCGGGTCCGCCGGGGTGAGGCTCAGCGAGCCGCCTCGTCCTCCACCGTGCGGTCGCGTCCCGCCAGGACACCCACCGCCATCTGCGGGATCATGAGCCCGGCCATGAGCGCGATCGGCAGCCCCCAGCCGCCGCTGTGCTGGTAGAGCACGCCCACCAGGAGCGGGCCGGGGATCGAGATCAGATAGCCGGTGCTCTGCGCGAAGCCCGACAGCTGGGCCACGCCCGCGCTGGTCCGGGCACGCATCCCGACCATCGTGAGAGCCAGCGGGAACGAGCAGTTGGAAACGCCGAGCAGCACGGCCCAGGCCCAGGATCCGGCGGCCGGTGCGAGGTACAGGCCGGCGTACCCGGCGAGGCCGCAGGCGCCCAGCGCGAGCACGATCGGCCCCTGGTGGGGCAGCCTGGTGGCGAGGCGCGGGATGACGAAGGCCAGCGGCACGCCCATCACCATCGTGACCGCGAGCAGCAGCCCGGCCGTACCGGCATGCACTCCCGCGTCCCGGAAGATCTGCGCCATCCAGCCCATCGTGATGTAAGCGCCGGTGGCCTGGAGCCCGAAGTAGACGGCCAGGGCCCAGGAGGTGCGGCTCCGGGTGATGCGCAGCGGGGGTGTGTCCACGCGCGCGTGCTGCTCCTGCGCGCAGTCGGCGGGCGCCGCCCCCCGGTTTCCCGCCCCCCGGCCCCGTACGAAGGGAACCCACGGCAGTACGGCCGTCGCCGCGAGGGCCGCCCACATCGCGAGGCCGGTCTGCCAACTCCCGCCCAGTACCTCGGTCATGGGCACCGTGACCGCCGCCGCGGAAGCGGTGCCGAGCGCGAGGGCCATCGAGTACAGGCCGGTCATGGAGCCGACGCGGTCCGGGAACCAGCGCTTGACGATGACCGGCATCAGGACGTTGCTGACCGCGATGCCCATGAGGGCGAGGGCGCTGGCGGCCAGGAAGCCGACCGTACTGCCCGTGTACGGCCGTATGAGCAGGCCCGCGGTGATGGCGGCCATGCCCGCGCACACCACCGCCCCCGGGCCGAAGCGGCGGGCCAGGCGCGGGGCCGTGACGCCGAAGACGGCGAAGCAGAGCGGGGGCACGGAGGTGAGCAGTCCGGCCACGCTGCCGCTCATGCCGAGCCCGTCGCGGACCTCTTCGAGGAGGGCGCCGAGGCTGGTGATGGCGGGGCGGAGGTTCAGTGCGGTCAGCACGATGCCGAGCACGAGCAGCCGTATCGTCCACGCGCGCGTGGCGGGCCCCGCGGGCGTGCTCGCCTCAGGGGTGCGTATGCGCGTGGACGTCACTGTCCGGGTCCGGGTTTCCTCGCGTGCCATGAGGCCTATCATAGAATCATTGGATGATTGGTTGTCCACCCCCGGGCCGCCCGGTCCCGGTCCTGACGTGCGAAGGTGTGCCATGCCCCTGAGCCACCCCCGCCGCTCGGCGCTGTCCGAGCAGGTCATCGCCGCGTTGCGGAACCAGATCACCTCGGGCGAATGGCCGGTCGGCTCCCGTATCCCGACGGAGCCCGAGCTGGTCGAACAGCTCGGCGTGGCCCGCAACACCGTCCGCGAGGCCGTCCGCGCGCTCGCGCACAACGGTCTGCTGGACATCCGACAGGGCTCCGGCACCTACGTGGTGGCGACCAGCGAGCTGGCCGGCGTCATGCACCGCCGTTTCGCCGACGCCGACCCCCGGCACATCGCCGAACTGCGCTCCACGCTGGAGTCCGCCGCCGCGAAGCTGGCCGCCGAGCGGCGTACCGAAAAGGACCTCAAGCAGCTGGACACGCTCCTGGTGCGGCGCGAGGAGGCATGGGAGACGGGCGACGCGGAGGCGTTCGTGGCGGCCGACGCGACCTTCCATCTGGCGGTGGTGGCGGCCTCGCACAACGACGTGATGACCGCGATGTACGCGGACCTGGGCGAGGTGCTGCGGGACTGGCTGCGCGAGGACGTCGGCGAGGAGCTGACGCCGGAGACGTACATGGACCACGCCCGGCTGGTCGACGCGATCCGCACGGGGGACGCCTCGGCGGCCGCGGCGGAGGCGGCGAGCTATCCGTTCCTGTGCCGGCCGGGGCGCTTCAGCTCTCCCGCCGGTGACTGATCCACACTGAGCCGACCTCTTTCCAGCAGCGCCCGGCCAGCCGCACGGTCTGCGCGGGCCCGGCGTTCACCTCGGAGCCGTCACTGTCGAGGTCCCACCAGCGGGCGCACTCGACGTGCAGGCTCACGCGGTCGGTCTCCGGATACGGGTTGTGGCAGTACGCGGTCACATGGGAGCCGGTGACACGTATCCGGCACGCGGCGCCGAACAGCTCCAGAGGCTCCGCTTGCGCGGCATGCACGCGCACGTGGGATATCGCCTCGTAGGGCACGGCCAGCACGAGAGCGACGGCGACGGTCGTTGAGGCCAGGCGGCGGGAAAAGCGCACAAGGGGACCTCCTCGGCCGTACTGGGGAGGGGCTCGCGTAGTGAACGCGTACTCCAGAGTGCGCAGTTGCGGGTCCGGCCCGCCCGGCCGGATAGGCCGAACGGGTGACGCCCCGCTCCCCGCGCGCGGGCGGGAAACGGGGCGTCGAACGGCGTACGTCGGATCAGGCGCCGATGGCGTGCAGGCCGCCGTCCACGTGGATGATCTCGCCGGTGGTCTTCGGGAACCAGTCGCTCAGCAGGGCGACGATGCCGCGGCCGGCCGGCTCCGGGTCCTTGAGGTCCCACTCCAGCGGGGAGCGGGTGTCCCACACGGCGGCCAGGTCGCTGAAGCCCGGGATGGACTTGGCGGCCATCGAGGCGAGCGGGCCCGCGGAGATCAGGTTGCAGCGGATGTTCTGCTTGCCCAGGTCGCGCGCGACGTAGCGGCTGGTGGCCTCCAGGGCGGCCTTGGCCGGGCCCATCCAGTCGTACTGCGGCCAGGCGTACTGCGCGTCGAAGGTGAGGCCGACGACCGAGCCGCCGTTCTGCATCAGCGGCAGGCAGGCCATGGTCAGCGACTTCAGGGAGTACGCCGACACGTGCATGGCCGTGGCGACCGACTCGAACGGCGTGTTGAGGAAGTTGCCGCCGAGCGCGTCCTGGGGGGCGAAACCGATGGAGTGCACGACGCCGTCGAGGCCGCCGAGCTCCTCGCCGACGATGTCGGCCAGGCGGCCGAGGTGCTCGTCGTTGGTGACGTCGAGCTCGATGACCTTGGTGGGCTTCGGCAGCTTCTTGGCGATACGCTCGGTCAGCGTGGGCCGCGGGAACGCGGTGAGGATGATCTCCGCGCCCTGCTCCTGGGCCAGCTTGGCGGCGTGGAAGGCGATGGAGGACTCCATCAGCACACCGGTGATCAGGACGCGCTTGCCCTCGAGAATTCCGCTCATGGTGTTCAGTGACCCATTCCCAGTCCGCCGTCAACAGGAATGACGGCTCCAGTGATGTACGAGGCGTCGTCCGAGGCGAGGAACCGCACCGTCGCGGCGATCTCCTCGGGCTGCGCGTAACGACCGAGCGGCACCTGCTTCACGATGCCCTCACGCTGCTCGTCAGTGAGCACCTTGGTCATGTCGGTGTCGACGAAGCCGGGCGCGACGACGTTGAAGGTGATGTTGCGCGAACCCAGCTCACGGGCGAGGGAGCGCGCGAAGCCGACCAGGGCGGCCTTGGAGGCGGCGTAGTTGGCCTGGCCGGGGCCGCCGTACAGGCCGACGACCGACGAGATGAGGACGACGCGGCCCTTCTTGGCCCGCAGCATGCCGCGGTTGGCGCGCTTGACCACACGGAAGGTGCCGGTGAGGTTGGTGTCGATGACCGAGGTGAAGTCCTCCTCGGACATGCGCATCAGGAGCTGGTCCTTGGTGATGCCGGCGTTGGCGATCAGAACCTCGACCGGGCCGTGCTCGGCCTCGATCTCCTTGTAGGCCTGCTCCACCTGCTCGGTGTCGGTGATGTCGCACTTGACGGCCAGGAAGCCGGCCGGCGGCTCACCCGAGCGGTACGTGATCGCGACCTTGTCGCCGGCGTCGGCGAAAGCGCGGGCGATGGCGAGGCCGATGCCCCGGTTGCCTCCGGTGACGAGAACCGAGCGGCTCAACGGATCACCCTTTCGATAGGGGTCTGACACACCCGCCCGAACACCTGGATGGCAGGCGGCTTCACCGAAAACCTATCGGTCCGGTCCCGCCCGGGGACATTCGGGCACCGACAGTGGCGTACGGGTGTCACTGTCGGGTCCCTACAGAAAGATGCGCACTCCAGCCGGAAACGTGTGGTCCGCGGCCCCGCCCGCGCGACATGATCGGTGCCGACAGGCCACGACAGCAGGGAGACCTCCGTGCCTCATACGATCGACGAAGCCTTTACGGCACTTCCGCTACGCGCCCTCGCCGACGCCGCGCTCGCACGCGCGCGTGCGCTGGGGGCCGAGCACGCGGACTTCCGGTTCGAGCGGGTGCGCAGCGCGTCCTGGCGCCTGAGGGACGCCAGGCTCGCCGGGTCGTCGGACACCACCGACCTCGGATACGCGGTGCGGGTGGTGCACGGCGGGACCTGGGGGTTCGCGTCCGGGGTGGATCTGACGCTGGACGCCGCCGCCAAGGTCGCGTCGCAGGCGGTGGCGATGGCGAAGCTGTCCGCCCAGGTGATCAAGGCCGCCGGGTCGGACGAGCGGGTGGAGCTCGCCGACGAGCCCGTGCACACCGAGAAGACGTGGATCTCGTCGTACGAGATCGATCCGTTCACGGTGCCCGACGAGGAGAAGTCGGCACTGCTCGCGGACTGGAGCGCGCGGCTGCTGGCGGCGGACGGGGTCAATCACGTCGACGCCTCGCTGCTCACCGTCCACGAGAACAAGTTCTACGCCGACACGGCCGGGACCGTGACCACGCAGCAGCGCGTGCGGCTGCACCCGCAGCTGAACGCCGTGTCGGTCGACGAGTCGAGCGGCGAGTTCGACTCCATGCGCACCATCGCGCCGCCCGTCGGACGCGGCTGGGAGTACCTGACGGGAACGGGGTGGGACTGGGAGTCCGAGCTGGCGCAGATCCCGGAGCTGCTCGCCGAGAAGATGCGGGCGCCGAGCGTCGAGGCGGGGCCGTACGACCTCGTCGTCGACCCCTCCAACCTGTGGCTGACCATCCACGAGTCGATCGGCCACGCCACCGAGCTGGACCGCGCCCTCGGCTACGAGGCCGCCTACGCCGGCACCTCCTTCGCCACCTTCGACCAGCTCGGCAAGCTCAGGTACGGCTCCGACCTGATGAACGTCACCGGTGACCGCACCGCCGAGCACGGCCTCGCGACCATCGGATACGACGACGAGGGCGTCGCGGGCCAGTCCTGGGACCTGGTGAGGAACGGCACCCTCGTCGGCTACCAGCTGGACCGGCGGATCGCGAAGCTGACCGGGTTCGAGCGGTCCAACGGGTGCGCGTTCGCCGACTCCCCCGGGCATGTGCCGGTGCAGCGCATGGCCAACGTGTCGCTGCAGCCGGATCCGGCCGGGATGTCGACCGAGGATCTGATCGGGAGCGTGGACCGCGGGATCTACGTCGTCGGCGACCGGTCCTGGTCGATCGACATGCAGCGCTACAACTTCCAGTTCACCGGGCAGCGCTTCTTCAGGATCGAGAACGGGCGGATCACCGGTCAGTTGCGGGATGTCGCCTATCAGGCGACGACCACGGACTTCTGGGGCTCGATGGCGGCCGTCGGTGGTCCGCAGACCTACGTACTCGGCGGCGCGTTCAACTGCGGCAAGGCCCAGCCGGGGCAGGTCGCGGCGGTCTCGCACGGCTGCCCGTCAGCCCTCTTCAAGGGAGTCAACATTCTGAACACCACGCAGGAGGCCGGTCGATGAGCGCTCACTCCAACAAGGCGCACAAGCCGCACGAGATCGTCGAGCGCGCCCTGGAGCTGTCCCGGGCCGACGGGTGTGTCGTCATCGCCGACGAGCAGTCGACCGCCAATCTGCGCTGGGCGGGCAACGCGCTCACCACGAACGGCGTCACGCGCGGGCGGACGCTCACCGTCATCGCGACCGTCGACGGCAAGGAGGGTACGGCCTCCGGTGTCGTGTCCCGGTCGGCCGTGACTCCGGACGAGCTGGAGCCGCTGGTGCGGGCCGCCGAGGCCGCCGCGCGTGGCGCCGGGCCCGCCGAGGACGCGCAGCCGCTGGTGGCGGACGTACCGGCGTCGCCGGACTTCGCGGACGCCCCGGCCGAGACGTCGTCCACCGTGTTCGCCGACTTCGCCCCGGCGCTCGGCGAGGCGTTCGCACGCGCGCGTGCGGGTGGGCGGGAGCTGTACGGCTTCGCCAACCACGAGCTGGTGTCGACGTACGTCGGTACGTCCACGGGGCTGCGGCTGCGGCACGACCAGCCCAACGGGACGCTGGAGCTGAACGCCAAGTCCCCGGACCGTACGCGTTCGGCCTGGGCGGGGCGCTCCACCCGGGACTTCAAGGACGTGGACCCGACGACGCTGGACGCCGAGCTGGCCGTACGTCTCGGCTGGGCCGAGCGGCGCCTTGAGCTGCCGGCGGGGCGGTACGAGACGCTGCTGCCGCCGACCGCCGTGGCCGACCTGCTGATCTACCAGATGTGGTCGGCGTCGGGGCGGGACGCCGTCGAGGGGCGCACGGTGTTCTCCAAGCCGGGCGGCCAGACGCGCGTCGGCGAGAAGCTGAGCGAGCTGCCGCTGACCCTGCGCAGTGACCCCAACGAGCCGGGCCTGGAGTCCGCGCCGTTCCTGATCGCGCACTCCTCCGGGGGCGACCAGTCGGTGTTCGACAACGGGCTGCCGCTCGCGGGTACCGAGTGGATGCGTGAGGGCGAGCTGAAGCACCTCACGACCAGCCGCCACAGTGCGGGCCTGACCGGTCTGCCGGTGGCACCTGCCATCGAGAACCTGATCCTGGACGGCGGCGAGGACCGCTCGCTCGAGGAGATGGTCGCGAACACCGAGCGCGGGCTGCTGCTGACTTGCCTGTGGTACATCCGAGAGGTGGACCCGGCGACGCTGCTGCTCACCGGCCTGACCCGGGACGGGGTGTACCTCGTCGAGAACGGTGAGGTGACCGGCGAGGTCAACAACTTCCGGTTCAACGAGTCGCCGGTGGGGCTGCTGGGGCGGGCCACGGAGGCGGGCCGTACGGAGAAGACCTTGCCCAGGGAGTGGGGCGACTGGTTCACCAGGGCGGCGATGCCGGCGCTGCGGGTCCCCGATTTCAACATGAGTTCTGTCAGTCAGGGCGTATAACCTCGTAGTCGGCTGTCACCCGACTGCCCGCAGATCTTCAAGGAGACACGAGAACCGTGACGGACATCGTCGACGAGCTGAAGTGGCGTGGCGTGATCGCCCTGTCCACTGACGAGGACGCATTGCGCAAGGCGCTCGCGGACGGTCCCGTCACGTTCTATTGCGGTTTCGACCCGACCGCGGCCAGCCTGCACGTCGGCCACCTGGTCCAGGTCCTCACCATGCGCCGCCTCCAGCAGGCGGGCCTGCGCCCGCTGGCGCTGGTGGGCGGCGCGACGGGCCAGATCGGCGACCCGCGCCCGACGGCCGAGCGCACGCTGAACGACCCGGAGACGGTCGCGAACTGGGTGAACCGCCTGCGCGGGCAGATCGAGCCGTTCCTGTCCTTCGAGGGCGAGAACGCCGCGGTGATGGTGAACAACCTGGACTGGACGGCCGGCCTGTCGGCCATCGAGTTCCTGCGGGACATCGGCAAGCACTTCCGCGTCAACAAGATGCTGACCAAGGACTCGGTCGCCCGCCGTCTGCAGTCCGAAGAGGGCATCAGTTACACGGAGTTCAGCTACCAGCTGCTGCAGGGCATGGACTTCCTGGAGCTGTACCGGCGGTACGGCTGCACGCTCCAGCAGGGCGGCAGCGACCAGTGGGGCAACCTCACGGCGGGTCTGGACCTGATCCACAGGCTGGAGCCGCACGCGGGCGTGCACGCTCTGGCGACCCCGCTGATGACCAAGGCGGACGGCACCAAGTTCGGCAAGACCGAGGGCGGCGCCATCTGGCTCGACCCGGAGATGACGACGCCGTACGCGTTCTACCAGTTCTGGCTGAACGCGGACGACCGGGACATCTCCACCTACATGCGCATCCTCTCCTTCAAGTCCCGTGAGGAGCTGGAGGAGCTGGAGAAGCAGACCGAGGAGCGTCCGCAGGCCCGTGCCGCGCAGCGTGCGCTGGCGGAGGAGCTGACGACGCTGGTGCACGGCGCCGACCAGACGGCCGCCGTGATCGCCGCGTCCAAGGCCCTCTTCGGCCAGGGCGAGCTGGCGGAGCTGGACGACCGGACGCTGGCGGCGGCCCTCTCCGAGGTACCGCACATCCAGGTCGAGCAGCTCGGCCAGGTCGTCGACCTCTTCGCCGAGGTCGGCCTGGTGGCCAGCAAGTCCGCGGCACGGCGCACCGTGAAGGAGGGCGGGGCCTACGTGAACAACGTCAAGGTCGCCGGCGAGGACGCGGTGCCCGCGAAGGAGGACCTGCTGCACGGACGGTGGCTGGTGCTGCGGCGCGGAAAGAAGAACTTGGCGGCGGTCGAGGTCACCGGAGTCTGACGGCCCTACGGGGCCGTAGGGAACATACGCATGGCGAAGGGGCGGCTACCCGCACGGGCGGCCGCCCCTTCGCCATGTACGGCTCGACCTCGGGGCATCCGGCCTCAGGCCCGCTCCTTGCGCTTGCCCAGCGTCGCCATGTACAGCATGTCGCCCACGTACACGATGATCACCGCGGCGACGATCTGGAAGACGTGCCGGCTCCAGTCGATGCCGCGGGTCGAATCGACGCCGAACGCGCGGGCGATGGAGTTGCCGACGACGGCACCGAGGATGCCGAAGATGGTGGTCAGCCAGAGGGGGCTGTGCTGCTTGCCCGGGATGAGCAACTTCGCGATCAGGCCGAGCACGAATCCCACGATGATCGCCCACAACCAGCCCATGGCTGCCTCCTCGTACGGCTCGGGGTGAGCATTACGCCCAGTGTTGGCCCGGATGTGGTACGTCGCATGCCGGGTAGGGCCGTACGCGTTACGGCTGAGGGCGTTCCCCCAGGTGGCAGGAGCCCCGGTCTCGTACGCGGCGGAGGCGGGGCGTACCGTGGGAGGTGTCCCGGCCCGGGGTCCTGACCGAGGGCGGGCCGGTGCGGGCGGGGGAGAGTCCGATGCGGGCGGATGGTGGAATGTGATGCGGAAGCTGCACGCGGGCGGCAACACCGAGGTGTTCCGGATCACCGGGGCCCGGGCGGGCCTCCATGACGATGTGCGTGCACGGCAGCGCCGGTACATCATCTCGATGTCGGTCCGTACGGTGTCGGTGATCCTCGCGGCCACACTGTGGAACGTCGAACGGCACGTCGCGATCGTGGCGCTGGTGCTCGGGGGGATCCTGCCGTACATCGCGGTCGTGATCGCCAACGCGGGGCGAGAGAATGCGCCGTCGCTGCCCTCGACGTTCGTGGCCGCGCCGATGCGGCCGATGATCACGCCGCCGCGGACGAATGACGGTTTCGCGGAACCGGTCCCGGAAGATGTCGCGGGGGACTCCGCGCCCGGCGCACAAAGCAAACCGCACGACGGGGCGTGACTCCGCGGACCTGTGTGTTCCGGACGTCGACTCCGCGCCAAGCTCAAGAAAAGCTCAGATCAATAGTGTTGTTCCGGTGCCGGGCGACGGGGTACCCGTGACATACTTCGTAGGCGCTCCGCATCCCCCGTCGGAGCGACGGACCGACGCCGGGCAGCTCCCCCCGTGGCTGCTCGGCGTCGCCTTTTTGTGCGCGAATCTGTGAGACGAATCTGTGAGTGACGAAACGCCGATCTGCTCCGCCAAGGGGTGCCGTGCCGATGCCGTGTGGGTGCTGGCGTGGAACAACCCGAAGATTCATACGCCGGAGCGGCGCAAGACATGGCTCGCCTGTGAGGAGCATCGCGAGCATTTGTCGCAGTTCCTCGGGGTGCGGGGGTTTTTGAAGGACGTGGTCCTGTTGAAGGAGTGGGAAGAGGCCTCTTCAGCCACCGATGGCTGACATCGGACGGTCCGGCTGGACGAAGCTCGGGTCGTCCAGGCCCGCGCCCGCCTTCTTGCCCCACATCGCCAGGCGCCAGATGCGGGCGATCTCCTCGTCCGGGGCACCCGAGCGCAGGGCCGCACGCAGGTCCGTCTCCTCCGTGGCGAACAGACAGGTGCGCACCTGCCCGTCGGCCGTCAGGCGGGTGCGGTCGCAGGCCGCGCAGAACGGGCGGGTGACCGAGGCGATGACGCCGACCACATGCGGGCCGCCGTCCACCAGCCAGCGCTCCGCCGGAGCCGAGCCACGCTTGTCCTCACCCTCGGCGGTCAGCTCGAAGCGGGTGCGCAGGGACGTCAGGATGTCCCCGGCGGTGATCATGCCGTCGCGCTTCCAGCCGTGCTGGGCGTCCAGGGGCATCTGCTCGATGAACCGCAGTTCGTAGTCGTGCTCCACGGCCCAGGCCAGTAGGTCCGGGGCCTCGTCGTCGTTCAGGCCCGGCATCAGGACCGAGTTGACCTTGACCGGGGTCAGGTCGGCGTCGCGGGCGGCGTGCAGGCCCTCGATGACGTCCTTGTGCCGGTCACGGCGGGTGAGGGTCTTGAAGACGTCCGGGCGCAGGGTGTCCAGGGAGACGTTGACCCGGTCCAGGCCCGCCGCCTTCAGGGCGGCGGCGGTGCGCTTGAGGCCGATGCCGTTCGTCGTCAGCGACATCTGCGGGCGGGGCTCCAGGGCCGCGACGCGCTCCACTATCCCGACCAGTCCGGGACGCAGCAGGGGCTCACCACCGGTGAAGCGGACCTCCTCGATACCGAGGGAGGTGACCGCGATGTCGATCAGGCGGACGATCTCGTCGTCCGTGAGCAGGTCGGGCTTGGCCAGCCACTGCAGGCCCTCCTCGGGCATGCAGTACGTGCACCGCAGGTTGCAGCGGTCCGTCAGCGAAACCCTCAGGTCGGTGGCCACACGGCCGTAGGTGTCGATGAGCACTGGGCCCCCTCCCTCGTCACGACCAGATTCAACTTCCGTCACCTGCGAGCCTACGTGACCGCACTGACAGCGACACCGGCCCGATCCCACGACGTACGACGCGGCCGCGTCGTAGAGATCTACGACGCGGCCGCTCAGGGGGCGTGCTCAGTGGGCGCCGGTGCCGGTCAGGGACCTGACCTCCAGCTCCGCGTACTTGCCGGCGTCGGGCTCTTCCTTGGACAGGACCGTGCCGAGCCAGCCCATGAGGAAGCCGAACGGGATGGAGATGATGCCCGGGTTCTTCAGCGGGAACCAGGCGAAGTCGACGTCGGGGAACATCGCCTTGGGGTCGCCGGAGACGACGGGCGAGAACAGCACCAGGCCGACGGCGACGATCAGACCGCCGTAGATCGACCACAGCGCGCCCTGCGTGGTGAACCGCTTCCAGAACAGGCTGTAGAGGATCGTCGGCAGGTTGGCGGAGGCCGCGACCGCGAAGGCCAGCGCGACCAGGCCGGCGACGTTCAGGTCGCGGGCGAGGGCGCCGAGGAGGATGGATACGGCGCCGATGCCGATGGTGGCCAGGCGGGCCGCCCGGATCTCCTCCTTCTCGGTGGCCTGCCCCTTCTTGATGACGTTCGCGTAGATGTCGTGGGCGAACGACGAGGACGAGGCCAGGGTCAGGCCGGCGACCACGGCGAGGATCGTCGCGAAGGCCACCGCCGAGATGGTGGCGAGCAGGATCGCGCCCCAGGTCGAGTCGACGCCGCCCAGGTGCAGGGCGAGCAGCGGTGCCGCCGTGTTGCCGGAGGGGTTGGAGGCGATGATCTCGTCCTGCGAGATGAGCGCGGCGGCGCCGAAGCCGAGGGCGATGGTCATCAGGTAGAAGCCGCCGATGATGCCGATGGCCCAGTTCACGGACTTCCGGGCGGCCTTGGCGTTGGGCACCGTGTAGAAGCGGATCAGGATGTGCGGCAGACCGGCGGTGCCGAGGACCAGGGCGATGCCGAGGGAGATGAAGTCCAGCTTCGAGGTGCCGGTGGCGCCGTACTGGAGGCCCGGCTCCAGGAAGGCGGAACCCTTGCCGCTGTTCTCGGCGGCCTGGCCGAGCAGGTCGGAGATGTTGAAGTTGAACTTCAGCAGCACCAGGAAGGTGATCAGGATGGTGCCGCCGATGAGCAGCACGGCCTTGACCATCTGGACCCAGGTCGTGCCCTTCATGCCGCCGATGGAGACGTACACGATCATCAGGACGCCGACCAGGGCGACGATGAGGATCTTGCCGGCGTCGGTGGTGATGCCGAGCAGCAGGGAGACCAGGACGCCCGCGCCCGCCATCTGGGCCAGCAGGTAGAAGATCGACACGACGATCGTGGAGGTACCGGCCGCCGTGCGCACGGGGCGCTGGCGCATGCGGTACGCGAGCACGTCACCCATCGTGTAGCGGCCGGAGTTCCTGAGCGGCTCGGCCACCAGGAGCAGGGCGACCAGCCAGGCGACCAGGAAGCCGATGGAGTACAGGAAGCCGTCGTATCCGAAGAGGGCGATGGCGCCCGCGATGCCGAGGAAGGACGCCGCGGACATGTAGTCGCCGGAGACGGCGAGGCCGTTCTGGAAGGCGCTGAACGACCGGCCGCCCGCATAGAAGTCGGCGGCGTCCTTGGTCTGGCGGCCCGCCCAGACGGTGATGAACAGGGTCGCGACCACGAAGCACGCGAACAGGGTGATGATCAGCGGCCGGTGCTCGCTGGCCTCGTTGGCCGCAAGGGTCATCGCGGGGCTCATGCGCCGCCCTCCATACGTGTCTTGATGGCCTCAGCCTTGGGGTCGAGCTTGGCGCTGGCGTGCCGCGCGTACCACCAGGCGATGAGGAACGTGGTGATGAACTGGGCGATACCGAAGACGAGCGCGATGTTGATGTTGCCGAACAGCTTGGTGCCCATGAAGTCGCCCGCGTAGTTGGAGAGCAGGACGTACAGCAGGTACCAGGCGATGAAGGCGATGGTCAGCGGAAAGGCGAAGGAGCGGTAGGAGCGGCGCAGTTCACCGAACTCCGCGCTCTCCTGCACCTCGGTGAACTCCTCGGTGGAGGGGAGTTTGTGTGTCTCTTTCGAGGGGGGCGGTGCGTCGGTGGCCACGGAGTCTCCTCGCGTTGCGGGCGCTGTTGCGACAGTGGACGGGGACGGATCGGGGGTGGGGGGCGGATCGGGAGTCGGGGACGGATCAGGTACGGACATGGACGGCTCTGTTCCTCGCAGTGACATGGATCACTTGAGCCGGGTGGCGATGTTAGGGCTCCGGCGCGTGATCCGACAGGGGGCTCGATGGTGCTCGCGCCTCCTGTTCAACGTCACGGCGCCACGCAAGGACCGGTTCAACTCCCCGGGCGTCTTTCCGAAGTCGCCCCGGGTCAGATTGCTGGCCAGTAGGTTCGGGGATAGCTTCACCTCTGCACCACTCGTCATGTACCTGCCCGAACGCCACCCGCGTCTCGGGCGGTCTCGTTCCGGATGATGTGGAGATCCCATGGCTCATCTGCGGTCCAGACGCCGACTCGGCCTCGCAGTACCCCTCGTTCTGTCACTGACCGCCTCGCTCGGCTTCCTGCCGACCGGGGCCGCGGCGGCATCACCCGCGGAGCCCATCGTGCGGGCCGCGGACGCGTCCGCGCTGGCGTATGTCGTCAACACCAGGCCTGACCGCCGCACGATCGAGGCAGTGAAGAAGGCGGTCGCCGCGGCCGACGGGACGGTGGTGATCGCGTACGAGCGGATCGGCGTGATCGTCGTCCACTCGGCGAACCCCGACTTCGCCAAGGCGATACGCGCGGTGCGCGGGGTCCAGTCGGCGGGTGCGACGCGTACGACGCCCCTGACCGCCGCCGGGGCGACGGACGAGGGCCCCATCCAGCTCATGACGGAGGGACAGGCCGCAAGGACGGCCAGCGCGGCCGGCACGGCGGCCGACAGCGAGCCCCTCGAGGCCGACCAGTGGAACCTGCGCGCGATCGGCGCCGACCGGGCCGCGAAGATCAACCCGGGCAGCGGCAGGGTGACCGTCGCCGTGATCGACAACGGCGTCGACGACACCCACCCCGACCTCGCGCCGAACTTCTCCGCCGCCCAGTCGGCGAACTGCGCCGGCGGCAAGGCGGACACCACCGAGGGCGCCTGGCGGCCGTACACGAGCGCCGACGCCCACGGCACACATGTGGCGGGCGAGATAGCCGCACCCCGCAACGGCATCGGCATCGCCGGCGTCGCCCCCGGCGTCAAGGTCTCCGGGATCAAGGTGAGCGATCCGGTCAACGGTCTCTACTACCCCGAGAGCGTCGTGTGCGCCTTCGTGTTCGCCGCCGACCACGGCGTCGAGATCACGAACAACAGCTACTACGTCGACCCATGGTTGTACAACTGCATGGACGACCCCGACCAGCGGGCGATCGTCGACGCGGTCAACAGGGCCCAGCTGTACGCCCAGGACAAGGGCACCCTCAACCTCGCGTCGGCCGGCAACTCCAACCACGACCTGGACTCCGACGCGATCGTCGACGAGAGCAGCCCCGACGACTCCACCGCGGTCAAGCGCACGGTCGACCCGCACGAGTGCTTCGACGTACCGACGCAGCTGCCGGGCGTCGTCACGGTCAGCGCCACGGGCGTACAGAACCTCAAGTCGTACTACTCCTCGTACGGTTACGGCGTCATCGACATCGCGGCGCCGGGCGGCGACCGGCTCTACCAGATCCCGGACACCCCGTCGAAGAACGGCCGCATCCTGTCCACCGTCCCGGACGGCAAGTACGGCTTCCTGCAGGGCACGTCGATGGCCTCCCCGCACGCCGCGGGCGTCGCCGCGCTGCTGAAGTCCCGGTACCCGTACGCGACTCCGGCCCAGCTGAAGGCGTTGCTGAAGGTCCAGGCGGACAACCCGGGTTGCCCAACGTCCTACGACCAGAACGGCGACGGCACCCAGGACGCGGTGTGCGAGGGCGGCAAGCGGTTCAACGGGTTCTACGGGGTCGGCATCGTCGACGCGCTGGACGCGGTTGACTGACCGGGCAGGCCGGATGTACGGCGGCGGCACTCCGGTCAATGTGTTGATCGATTCAACACCGCTCAACCCTGCATAGTGCAGTCATGACTGGAATCGAGTACGCCTGGTCCGCGGTGGGCGGCGACCCCGCCCTCCTCCCACGGGTGTCGACCGTGCTGCGGGAGGGCGCGCTCCCTGCGCGCCTCCCCGTACGGGAGTTGGCGCGCGCCTGCGTCGGTGCGTGCGCGTTGGCCGCGGCCGAGCTGGGGGCGCGGCGGGCCGGGCTCGCCGAGGTGCCCGAGGTACGGCTGGACGACGGCGCGATCGCCACGGCGTTCGTGAGCGAGCGGCATCTGCTGGTCGACGGGCGCGCGCCGGTCGCCTTCGCGCCGCTGTCGCGGTTCTGGCGGACGGCGGACGGTTGGGTGCGCACGCATGCCAACTATCCGCATCACCGGGCCCGGCTGCTGGCCGCGCTGGGGATCACGCAGGAGGACCCGGACACCCTGGGGGCGGCGCTCGCCGAGCGGTCCTCGCGCGAGGTGGAGGAGTCCGTGTACGCGGCCGGCGGGCTGGCCGTGGCGCTGCGTACGCCCGAGGAGTGGGCGGTGCACGAGCAGGCGGCCGCGGTGGCCCGACGCCCGCTCGTCGAGCACGAACGGCTGAACACGGCACGCGCGTGTGCGCTCCCGCCGCTCGACGGTGCACCCCTGCTGCCCGCCGCCGGAGTGCGCGTACTGGATCTGACGCGGGTCATCGCGGGCCCCGTCGCCACGCGCACGCTCGCGCTGCTCGGCGCGGACGTCCTGCGCGTGGACCCGCCGCACCTGCCCGAACTGGCTGACCAGCACGCCGACACGGGCGTCGGGAAGCGCTCGGCGACGCTGGACCTGGTGGCCGACCGGCGCATCTTCGAGGACCTGCTCGCGGCCGCGGACGTCGTGGTCACCGGGTACCGTCCGGGCGCCCTGGACCGCTTCGGACTGTCGGCTCAGGAACTGGCCGAACGACGGCCCGGGCTGATCGTGGCGCAGTTGTCGGCATGGGGGGCGTACGGGCCGTGGGGCGGGCGGCGCGGGTTCGACAGCCTCGTGCAGACCGCCACCGGGATCGCCGCGATCGAGGGATCGGCCGAGCGGCCCGGCGCGCTGCCCGCGCAGGCCCTCGACCACGGGACGGGGTATCTGCTGGCGGCGGCCGTCCTGCGGGCGTTGACCGAGCGGGCCGAGCAGGGGTACGGCCGGTGTGTACGGCTGGCACTGGCGCGCACGGCGGCATGGCTGACGAACCAGATCGAGCCGGGCCCGGCGGGGAACGTGGCGTACGACGGGCCCGATGCCTGGCTCACCGAGAGGGACGGCGCGCTGGGGCGGCTGCGGTACGCCCGGTCGCCGGTGTCGTTCGCGGGCGGTCCGGACGACTGGAGTCGGCCGCCGGGGGTTTGGGGTGCGGATCCGGCGCGGTGGGTCTGAGCGGCCGGGGGCCGGATTCCGCGTGGCTGGTCTGAGCGCCGGGGCCGCCGGAAACGTACCCAGGGGCGGAATGCCGTACCACCACTTGTTTTCCGGCACTTGCCCGAATCTGGGATGCTTTGTGAAGATCACGAGGTGACGTTGACGAGACCTTCCCATGGCGTGTCCGACGGGAGTGCGCCCGGACCGCGCCCCGGCGTGGGCCGAGCCGTCGCCGTTCTCGTCCTGGTGGCGCTGGCGGCGTCGATCCCGCTGCTCGGCCCGTCGGCCGCGCTGGACGGTACCGGGGAGGCCGCCGCGCCCGGCGCCGGTGGGATCGCGCTGCTGCGTGCGGTGCTGTTCGCGGCGCTGTGCGTCCCGGTGGGCGAGCTGCTCGTGAACCGGCTGGCCCGGCATGTGCCCGGCGCTCCCCCGCACCCGCCCCGCAGTTGGGCGCCGTACGCGGCCGGCGCCGGTTTCGTCGCCGCCCTCGGTCTCGCCTCGGTGGTGTCCACGGGCAACCTCGTGCCGCACAGCCCTTCCGACCTCGACGTCGGCGGCCTCTACACGTCGCGCGACGGCAAGCTCGCGCTGCTGGAGGTCAACGCCTTCGCCGCGGCCGGGCTGTGCGCCCTCTCACGCCGGCCCGCCACCCAGGTCTGGCCACTGGCCGCGGTCGTGGTCGCCGAGGCGCTGCGTGCCCACCCCACGACCGAGCACAGCCCGCTGCTCGGCTCCGGTCTGACGCTGGTGCACCTGGCCTGCGCGGCGCTCTGGGCCGGCGGACTGCTGCACGCGCTGCGGGCCCTGCGCGGATGGGGCGGCGCTCAGGCGGGCGCGGCCCTGCTGGGGCTCTACGCGCGCGTGGCGGCCGTACTGCTCGCCGCCATCACGGCGACGGGGCTGTGGAGCTCGCTGCGCCGGATGCCGTCGGACACCGTCCTGGACCAGCTGACCGAGACGGCCTACGGGCGTGCCCTGCTGGCCAAGGTGATCCTGGTGGCGGCCGTGGCCGCGCTCGCCCTGTGGGCACGGATCAGGCTGCGCCGGGCGGCCGACCCGCTGACGGCCTGCGCTCCCGCGCGGGCGGAGGTCGTCGCCCTGGGTGTGGTGGTGGCCCTGTCGGGACTGCTGACGGCGCTGCCGGTGCCGATCCGCTGGTGACTCAGTTGGTGACCTGCACCTTGAGCGCCGTGCGCTCGTCCATCGCCTTGTAGCCGGCGGGGACGTCCTCCAGCCCGACCGTCAGGTCGAAGACGGGCGACGGGTCGATCGTGCCGTCCAGGACGTCGGGCAGCAGGTGCGGGATGTAGGCGCGGACCGGCGCGACGCCGCCGCGGAGCGCGATATTGCGGTCGAACAGGACGCCGAGGTCGAGCCCGGTGCCGCTGCCGTGCGGCACACCGACGAAGCCGATGGCACCGCCGTCCCGGGTGATGTCGACCGCCGTACGCATGGACTGTTCGGTACCGACGGCCTCGACGACGGCGTGCGCGCCCTGACCGCGGGTCAGTTCGCGTACCGCCTCCATGGCCGCGTCCCCGCGCTCGGCGACGACCTCGGTGGCGCCGAAGCGGCGCGCGATGTCCGTACGGGCCTGGTGCCGGCCCAGCGCGATGATCCGCTCGGCACCGAGCCGCTTGGCGGCGAGCACCGCGCACAGTCCTACGGCGCCGTCACCCACCACGGCGACCGTGGCGCCTGGGCGGGCTCCGGCGCCGAGAGCGGCGTGGTGGCCGGTGCCCATGACGTCGGACAGGGTCAGCAGGGCGGAGAGCAGGTGGTCGTCGGAGGCCGCGTCCTTGGGGAGCCGGACGAGGGTGCCGTCGGCGTAGGGGACGCGCACGGCCTCGCCCTGGCCGCCGTCGGAGCCGACGGTGCCCCAGAAGCCGCCGTGCTCGCAGGAGGTGTTGAGGCCCTCGCGGCAGTAGTCGCAGACGCCGTCGGACCACATGAAGGGCGCGACGACGAGGTCGCCCCGCTGGACGCCGCTCACCTCGGAGCCGGTCTCCTCGACGACTCCGAGGAACTCGTGGCCGATGCGCTGGCCGGGCTGCCGTGCCGACTCCCCCCGGTACGCCCACAGGTCGCTGCCGCAGATGCAGGCACGCAGCACCCGCACCACGGCGTCGGTGGGCTGGCGCACCACGGGATCGGGCACGTCCTCCACGCGCATGTCGAAGGGGGCGTGGATGGTGGTGGCGCGCATGACGAGGGTCCTTCTCGTGTCCGGGGTACCTGCGCTCGGGGGGTGGTCGAGCTCACCTCACCGTACGTCGCCGTCGGCGCCCGGCGCGCTTCGAGGGCCCGGAGCCGGTCGGCGCTACACCCCCGACGCCCCCAGCAGCGCCCCGGCCGCGTAGGTGACCCCCATGGCCAGCGCGCCGCCCGCCACGGTGCGCAGTACCGCGCGGGGCGGGGCGGCGGCGCCCAGGCGGGCGCTACTCCAGCCGGTCAGGGCGAGGGCGGCCAGTACCGAGGCGACGGTGACCGCCAGGCGCAGGTCCGCCGGTGGCAGCACCATCGCGAGCAGCGGCAGCAGCGCCCCGGCCGTGAACGCCAGGAAGCTCGCCCACGCCGCGTGCCACGGGTTGGTCAGCGCGTCCGGGTCGATACCGAGCTCCACGCGCGCGTGTGCCTTCAGTGCGTCCCGTTCCGTCAGTTGGACGGCCGCCTCCATGGCCACGTCCCGGGAGAGCCCGCGCCGCCGGAGCAGTTCCGCCAGCTCCTCCAGCTCCGCCTCCGGCTGCTCCCGCAACTCCCGCTTCTCCAGGGCCAACGCGGCCTTCTCCGAGTCGCGCTGGGTCGACACCGAGACGTACTCCCCCGCCGCCATCGACATCGACCCGGCGAGCAGTCCGGCCAGCCCGGCCGTGAGCAGGGCGGAGCGGTCGTCGGTCGCTCCGGCCACGCCGACGACGAGTCCCGCGGTCGACACGATGCCGTCGTTCGCGCCGAGGACGGCCGCCCGCAGCCAGTTCAGCCGCTCGCCCAGCGCGCCGCCGTGGGCCTCGTCATGCATGGGTTCGGTCACATGCGGAGGATTGCACCACGGCGGTCATCAGGGACGTACCGACGCTCCCGGTCAGGTGAGGCTCCCCATCAGGCACCGGGCTCACCGGGGGGGGAGGACGGCAACACCGGGTACGGGCCGACCGGTTGGCGTGCTGACGTTCGCGGCGCTCGAACGGACGGGCGGAGCACGGCACCTGACGGCCAGGAGTGTCAGTCCCGGCCCGTATCCTCAGTGACCATGCTCGAAGACCTCACGACCGCGGCGCCCTCCCCCACAGCGTGGCCGGCCGCGTATCCCCAGGGATACGCGGTCGTTGACGTGGAGACCACGGGCCTGGCCCGGGACGACCGGATAATCTCCGCGGCCGTCTACCGCCTGGACGCGCGCGGCGAGGTCGAGGACCACTGGTACACGCTGGTCAACCCGGAGCGGGACCCGGGCCCGGTCTGGATCCACGGTCTGACGAGCGAGATGCTCGATACGGCGCCTCTTTTCCAGGACATCGCCGAGGAGTTCTCGACCCGGCTCGACGGCCGGGTGCTCGTCGCGCACAACGCCGTCTTCGACTGGCAGATGATCGCGCGGGAGTACGCGCGCGCGGAGCGCGAGGCCCCGGTCCGGCAGCGGCTGTGCACCATCGCGCTGTCCAAGGAGCTGGCCCTGCCGCTGCCCAACCACAAGCTGGAGTCGCTCGCCGCGCACTTCGGCGTCGTACAGCAGCGCGCGCACCACGCGCTGGACGACGCGCGTGTGCTGGCGGAGGCGTTCCGGCCGAGCCTGCGGGCCGCGGCTGCGGGCAGCGTGCGGCTGCCGCTGCAGGAGTGCCGGCCGCTGGTCGAGTGGCGGGACACCGCCACGCCCCGGATCGGACAGCAGGCGGGCGGCTCCAGCAGCTACGGCGGTTCCAGCAGCTATCGGCCGACCAGTTGGCGGCCGTCCCGCAAGAGGCCTGCCTGCCCCTACCCCAACCCGGGGCGCTACGAAGAGGGCAAACGACTCAAACAAGGCATGCGGGTCGCCTTCTCCGGTGACACGTCGATCGAGCGCGACCTTTTGGAGGACCGCGCGATCGAGGCCGGGCTGCATGTGTCGACGAGCCTGTCGCGGCTGACCAGCCTGCTCGTCACCAACGACCCGGACGCGAGCACGTCGAAGGTGGTCAAGGCCCGCCAGTACGGGACGCCGGTGATCGACGAGGCGGCGTTCGGGCAACTCCTGCGGGACGTGGAACCGGCGTCGGAGCAGTGACCGTACGGACGGGTGATTGCCGCGCGACTCGCCCGGAGCCCTCTCGCCCGGGCCGCGGTGACGGCTCACCCTGTGGCGCATGGCGACATGTGAAGTATGCGGAAACGACTACGGCATGACCTTCGAGGTGCACGCGCAGGGCGCGGTGCACGTCTTCGACTGCTTCTCCTGTGCGATCCACCGCATGGCCCCGGTCTGCGAGCACTGCCGCGTCCAGATCATCGGGCAGGGCGTCGAGGTCGAGGGCCAGTGGTACTGCGGTGCCCACTGCGCCCGCGAGGAGGGAAAGGTGGGGATCGTCGACAAGGTGTGACCCGGTACCCGCCTCAAAGCACCCCACGACCGAGTTGTACGGTCGTGGGGTGTACCGCTTCCTGTTGTCCCGGCAGTGGGTGATCCTCACGCTGGTCGCCCTCGTCCTCATCCCCACGATGATCAGGCTGGGCATCTGGCAGATGCACCGTTACGAGGAGCGCGCCGCCCGCAACCAGCTGGTCGCCGACGCACTGGGCGCTAAGCCGGCGCCCGTGGAGAAGCTGACCTCCCCGGGGCACACGGTCACCACCAAGGAGCGGTACCGCACGGTGACCGCCGTGGGCCGCTTCGACACCGACCGGGAAGTAGTCGTCAGGCGGCGTGTCAACGCCGACGAAGAGGTCGGCTTCCATGTGCTCACCCCCTTGGTCCTCACGGACGGCAAGGTGCTGATGGTCAACCGCGGCTGGATCCCCGCGGACGGGCCCAGCCAGACCGCGTTCCCCAAGATCCCCGCGCCGCCGAGCGGGCGTGTCACCGTCACCGGGCGGCTGATGCCCGACGAGACGACCGAGGCGAGCGGCATCAAGGACCTCAAGGGGCTTCCCGACCGGCAGGTCATGCTGATCAGCAGCGAGCAGGAGGCGCGGCGCCTCGATGCGCGGGTGCTCGGCGGGTACGTGGTGCAGACGACGCCCGAGCCGAAGGGTGACACGCCGGAGCTGATCGGGAAGCCGGGCGAGGAGAACGCCGCGCTGAACTATGCGTACGCCCTTCAGTGGTGGCTGTTCGCCGCCGGGGTTCCCATCGGCTGGGTGATCCTGGCCCGCCGTGAAGCCCGTGACCGGGCGGCGGGTCAGGAGAAGGCGGCGGAGGCGGAGCCGGTGGGCGTGTAGGGTCCGCCCGCTCGCCATCGGCGGCCGGTGCGGCCGCGACGGCGGGGTGCGGGGGCTGGTCGCGCCCACGCGACGGAGCCGCATATCGGACACAGCCCCGCCCCCCTCAGGGACGTCCGGTCACCTGCGTCTCAGCAACAGCGGCCTTGCCTGTGACCCTCGCGGTGCTGGCGGCTCAGCACCTTGGTCAGTTCCTGTACGTACCAGCGCACCCAGCGCGCCGCCCTCACGACCGCACCCCCACCAACGGCTCGCCCGCCTGCTCGGTCACATCGATACGGGACTCGACGTACGGTGCCTCGGTGGTCGGCAGTGAGCCGGGGCGGCGGATCGACCGGACGCACACCACCGCCGCGTTGACGATGACGACCGCGACCAGCAGCAGGAACAGCGCGATCAGCACCCCGTCGACCGTGGAGTTGGTGACCACGGTGTGCATGTCGTCGAGAGTCTTGGCGGGCGGCAGGACCTGGCCGCTCTCGATGCCGTCGGCGTACTTGGCGCGCTGGGCGAAGAAGCCGATCTTGGGGTCGTCCGAGAAGATCTTCTGCCAGCCCGCGGTGAAGGTGATCGCGACCACCCAGGCGAGCGGAACGCCGGTGACCCAGGCCCAGCGCAGCCGGCCGGACTTGATCAGGACCGTGGTGCAGACGGTCAGCGCCACGGCCGCCAGGAGCTGGTTGGCGATGCCGAAGAGCGGGAAGAGCTGGTTGATTCCGCCGAGCGGGTCGGTGGCGCCGGTGTAGAGGAAGTAGCCCCACGCCGCCACGACGAGGCCGCTGCACAGCCAGATGCCCGGCTTCCAGTTGACCCGGCCGATCGGCTTCCAGACGTTGCCGAGCATGTCCTGGAGCATGAAGCGCCCGACGCGGGTGCCGGCGTCGACCGTGGTCAGGATGAACAGCGCCTCGAACATGATCGCGAAGTGGTACCAGAAGGCCTTCATCGCGGTGCCGCCGAAGACGCCGGAGAAGATCTCCGACATGCCGACCGCCAGGGTCGGGGCGCCTCCGGAACGGGCGATCAGCGTCTGCTCCTCGACGGCCTTGGCCGCCTGGGTCAGCTGGTCGGGGGTGACGGTGAAGCCGAGGCCCGCCACGGCCTGGGACGCCGACTCGGCCGTCGTACCGAGGAGACCGGCGGGGGCGTTCATCGCGTAGTACAGGCCCGGTTCCAGGGTCGCCGCCGCGATCAGCGCCATGATCGCGACGAACGACTCCATCAGCATCGCGCCGTATCCGATCAGCCGGACCTGTGACTCCTTCTGGATCAGCTTCGGGGTCGTGCCCGAGGCGACCAGCGCGTGGAAGCCGGAGAGCGCGCCGCAGGCGATGGTGATGAACAGGAAGGGGAAGAGGGATCCGGCGAAGACGGGGCCCGCGCCGTTCGATGCGAAGTCGCTCACCGCGTCCGCGCGCAGCACGGGGGCGGCGACCACGACACCCACCGCGAGCAGGGCGATGGTGCCGATCTTCATGAAGGTGGAGAGGTAGTCGCGCGGGGCGAGCAGCATCCACACCGGGAGTACGGAGGCGACGAAGCCGTAGCCGACGAGGCACAGGACGAGGGTCGTGGGGCTGAGGGTGAAGGCGCCGGCCAGCGAGGACTCCTGGATCCAGCTGCCGCCGACGATCGCGAGCAGCAGCAGCGCCACGCCGATGAAGCTGGTCTCGACGACCCGGCCCGGGCGGATGCGGTGCAGCCAGAAGCCCATGAACAGGGCGATGGGGATGGTCATGGCCACCGAGAAGGTGCCCCACGGCGAGTGGGCGAGGGCGTTGACCACGACCAGGGCCAGCACCCCCAGCAGGATGATCATGATGGCGAAGACCGCGATCAGCGCGGCCGCGCCGCCCACCCGGCCGATCTCCTCGCGGGCCATCTGCCCCAGCGACTTGCCGTCCCGCCGCATGGACAGGAACAGCACGACCATGTCCTGCACCGCCCCGGCGAAGATCACCCCGGCGACGATCCAGAGCGTGCCGGGCAGATAGCCCATCTGGGCCGCGAGTACGGGACCGACCAGCGGCCCGGCGCCCGCGATCGCCGCGAAGTGGTGGCCGAGGAGCACCCGGCGGTCGGTGGGCTGGAAGTCGACGCCGTCCTCCAGACGCTCGGCGGGGGTCGCCCGGCGGTCGTCCGGCTTAAGTACGCGGCGGGCGACGAAGCGGGAGTAGAAGCGGTAGGCGATGGCGTACGAGCCGAGCGCGGCGATCACCAGCCAGACCGCGGAGATCTCCTCGCCCCGGGCCAGCGCGAGGACTCCCCACGCGACGGAGCCCAGGAGGGAGACGGTGCTCCAGAGGAGGATCGACCTGGGTTGGATCGACCTAGGTGACATACGGGATTTTCCCGGCGCCTGACGGCCGTTTTCGGGCAGGGCTGATGTGGGCATGGCGGCTCCTTGAAGGACGAGTCAGAGGTGACTCAGCAGATCAACAGGCGGCTGGGACAGGAGCTCCCTCCCGCTCACTGTCGGTCTGTGGAAGAGTTGCCCACCCCCTCGAACCGGTTGACAGCGAATTTCCAGGAAATTTCCCGCCGGTTCCCTGTCCTCCGTTCCAGCCGCTCGCGCAACTCTCCCCCGAGGGCACAGGCACACCAAGGACGGTGACCCATGGCCGACGGCGCCATGACCGCGACGTTCCTCGCCGTGATCGGCGGGGCGTCGCTGCTCGCCGTGACCGCGCGGCGCCTGCACCCCAGCGAGAAGCTGCCCTCCCTGGAGGGCTGGGCGCTGGCCGACCGCAGCCTCGGCCCGGTGTGGACCTGGCTGCTGCTCGGCGGCACGATCTTCACCGCGTACACCTTCGCCGCCATACCGGGCCTGGCGTACGGCAACGGCGCGCCCGCCTTCTTCGCGGTGCCGTACACGGTGATCGTCTGCCCGCTGGCCTTCGTGCTGCTGAGCCGCCTGGGGACCGTGGCCCGCCGGCACGGCTACGTCACCGCGGCCGACTTCGTGCGCGGCCGGTACGGCTCGCCGCCGCTGGCCCTGGTCGTCGCGCTGACCGGGATCCTCGCGACGATGCCGTATCTCGCGCTGCAACTGCTCGGCATACGGGCGGTGCTGACGGCCGGGGGCGTCTATCCGCGGGGTGCGGCCGGTGATCTGGTGATGGTGGCCCTGTTCGCGGGACTGGCCGTCGCCACGTACCGGCACGGGCTGCGCGCCCCCACCGTCATCTCCGCGCTCAAGGCCGTGGCCGTCTTCGTCTCGTTGACCGCGGTGACCTGGCTGGTCCTCGACCGGCTGGGCGGCCCGGGTGCCGTCTTCGACGGTGCGGCCGAGCGCATCGGCGGCCCGGCGCTGCTCCTGACCCCCGAGCAGCAGCCCGCCTACGCCACCCTCGCCCTCGGCTCCGCGCTCGCCCTGCTGATGTACCCGCACGTGCTCACCGCCGGCTTCGCGGCCGACGGCCCGCGGACGCTGCGCAAGGTGTCCGTGGCGCTGCCCGCCTGGACCGGCCTGCTCGCCCTCTTCGGCTTCCTCGGCATCGCGGCTCTCGCGACGGGCGTGCGTGCCCCCGCGGGCGGTGCCGAGGCCGCCGTACCGATGCTGGTCGACCGGTTGATGCCGGCGCCGCTGGCCGGGCTGGTGTTCGGGGCGATCACCGTGGGGGCGCTGGTCCCGGCGGCGGTGATGTCAATCGCGGCCGCCACCAGCTTCGTACGCAATGTGTACGTCGAGTACGTTCATCCGACGGCCACGCCCAAGCGGCAGGTGCGCATCGCCAAGGCCGTGTCGCTGACCGCGAAGGTGGGTGCGGTGGCGTTCGTGTTCGGGCTGCGCGACCAGGACGCCATCAACCTCCAGCTCCTCGGCGGGGTCTGGATCCTGCAGATCTTCCCGGCCGTCGCGGTGGGGCTGTTCACCGGGCGGCTGCATCCGCGGGCGCTGCTCGCCGGGTGGGGCGTGGGCATGGTGGCGGGCACCTGCATGGTCGTACGAGAAGGGTTCTCCTCGACCGTGTCCCTCGGCTCCGGACCGGAGATCTACGCCGGGCTCGCCGCCCTGCTCCTCAACCTGACCGTCGCGGTGGCCGGGACCGCGGTACTCGAACGTCTCGGCGTCCCGCGCGGCGCCGACCTCACCGACCTGCCGTCACGCCTGAGCGTCAGGCGGCGCCCCGAGACGGGAGCGAACAACCCGTGAGACAGCACCGAGACGCGCCGCAGCGAAACGCGGCACCGCCGCTCGCCGGCGCCCCCGTGCCGGCCGTGCCCCTCACCCCCGCGGTGAGCGACCCGGCGGACCTGGAGCGCGAGGCGGGCCTGGCCCGCCTGTTCGAGCTGCACTACTCCTCGATGCTGCGCCTGGCCGTCCTGCTCGGGGCCGACGATCCGGAGAACGTGGTCGCGGAGGCCTACTACCAGATCTACCGGAGGTGGCGGCGGCTGAGGGACGCCGAGGCGGCGGAGGCGTATCTGCGCTCCACCGTGTGCAATCTGACGCGGATGCGGATACGGCACCTCCAAGTGGCCCGCAAACACGTCGAGAAGCCGTCCGACGAACTCGTCGCCTCCGCCGAGAGCGCCGCGCTCCTGCGCGACGACCAGCGTGTGCTGATCGACGCGCTGCAGCAGCTGCCCGCCCGGCAGCGCGAGGCGCTGGTGCTGCGACACTGGCTCGGGCTGAAGGAGAGTGAGATCGCCGCGGCGATGGGGATCTCCTGCGGATCCGTCAAAACCCATACGGCGCGCGGCCTCGCCGCCCTGACCCAGGCGATGGAGGCCCGGCGATGACGCATCGAGACGCGACTCCGTCGCGTGGCACCAGTCCGGACCGCACGGAGCGGGAGCTGCGCGAGGCGCTCTCCGCGCTCGCCGACGGGGTGCAGGCCGCGCCCGACGCCTATCGCACGGCGCGCGGCGAGTGGCTGCGCCGCGAACGCCGGCGCCGGCTCGTCCTCGCCGTCCTCGTCGCCGTCGTGTTCGCCCTGGCCACGCTGATCGGACTGTGGGTCCTCAACCAGGCCCCCGCCAGTCCCGGCGTGATCTTCTCCGGCACGGGGCCCCCGGCAGGCGTGTCACTCCCCCGGCCTCACCCCTGATTGGCCCATCGCCCCTTGGGGAACCCGCAATCGCGTGCACCAGCGCATCGAGGACTACGCCCTCATCGGCGACGAACAGACGGCCGCTCTGATCAGCAGGGACGGCTCCGTCGACTGGCTCTGTCTGCCCCGCTTCGACTCGGGAGCCTGCTTCGCCAGACTCCTCGGCAACAGCGACAACGGCCACTGGCGCATCGCCCCCAAACACGTGAAGGGCCCCTGCACCCGCCGCGCCTACCGCCGCGACACCCTGGTGCTCGACACCGAGTGGGAGACCGACGAGGGCAAGATCCGCGTCACGGACCTGATGCCCCAACGCGACCGCGCCCCCGACCTCGTGCGCATCGTGGAGGGCCTCGAAGGCCGCGTCACCGTGCGCAGCACCCTGCGGATCCGGTTCGACTACGGCTCGGTCGTCCCCTGGGTGCGCAAGACCGACGGGCACCGGGTGGCCGTCGCCGGCCCCGACTCGGTGTGGCTGCGCAGCGAACCCCACGTGCACACCTGGGGCAAGGACTTCGGTACGCACTCGGAGTTCACGGTCGAGAAGGGCGAGAAGGTCGCGTTCGTCCTCACCTGGCACCCCTCGCACGAGCCGCGCCCGCCGCTCGTCGACCCGTACAAGGCGTTGCACGCCAGCGTCCGGGACTGGCGAAAGTGGGTGGGGCAGTGCCGCTACGACGGCCCGTACCGCGACGCCGTCGTCCGCTCCCTGATCACCCTCAAGGCCCTCACCTACCGGCCGACGGGCGGCATCGTCGCCGCCCCCACCACCTCGCTCCCCGAGGAGTTGGGGGGTGTGCGCAACTGGGACTACCGCTACTGCTGGCTGCGCGACTCCACCCTCACCCTCAACGTGGGCCTGTCGGCGGGCTATCGGGAGGAAGCCGAGGCCTGGCGTGACTGGCTGCTGCGCGCGGTCGCGGGCGACCCGGCCGACCTGCAGATCATGTACGGCCTGGCGGGTGAGCGGCGGCTGCCCGAGTTCGAGGTGCCGTGGCTGTCCGGATTCGCCGGCTCCGCCCCCGTACGCGTCGGCAACCAGGCTGTGGAACAACTGCAGTTGGACGTGTACGGCGAGGTCATGGACTCGCTGGCGCTGGCCCGGGACGCCGGACTGCCCACCGAGCCGCACATGTGGGCGATCCAGGCGGCCCTCGTCGACTGGCTGCGCGCGGAGTGGCGGCAGCCGGACGAGGGGCTGTGGGAGGTGCGCGGCGGTCGCCGCCACTTCGTGCACTCGAAGGTGATGGTGTGGGTTGCCGCGGACCGGGCCGTGCGCACCCTGGAGAAGAACCCGAAGCTGAAGGGCGACCTCGACGGCTGGCGCGAGCTGCGCGACGAGGTGCACCGCGAGGTGTGCGAGAAGGGCTACGACGCCGAGCGGAACACCTTCACGCAGTCCTACGGCTCCCGCGAACTCGACGCCGCGCTGCTGCTCATCCCGCGCGTGGGCTTCCTGCCGCCGGACGACCCGCGTGTCATCGGCACCATCGACGCGATCCGCGCCG
Organism: Streptomyces sp. R28; assembly: GCF_041052385.1. Classification (GTDB taxonomy): domain Bacteria; phylum Actinomycetota; class Actinomycetes; order Streptomycetales; family Streptomycetaceae; genus Streptomyces. The sequence continues at coordinate 2,484,424 of NZ_CP163439.1, forward strand.
AGCTCAGTCATCACGGCCTGCTGCGCCGCTACAGCACCGACGGGACGACCGTCGACGGGCTGCCGGGCAGCGAGGGCACGTTCCTGGCCTGCTCGTTCTGGCTGGCGCAGGCCCTGCACATGACGGGTCGTACGCAGGAGGCACGCGAGTTGTTCGACCGGCTGGCGGGGCTCGCCAACGACGTGGGCCTGCTGTCCGAGGAGTACGACCCGGTGACCGACCGCCAGCTCGGCAACTTCCCACAGGCCTTCAGTCACATCGGCCTGGTGAACACCGCCCTCGCCCTGTTCGGGGGCGACGGGGCAGGATAGGAACCATGGATCTTGGACTGAAGGACCGGGTGTACGTCGTCACGGGGGCCACCCGTGGACTGGGCAACGCGGCGGCGCGTGAGCTCGTGGCCGACGGGGCGAAGGTCGTCCTGACCGGCAGGGACGAGAAGCGGGTCGCCGCCGCGGCGGCCGAGCTGGGGCCGAACGCCCTCGGGCTGGCCGTCGAGAACGCCGATCCGGAGGCGGCCGCACGGTTGATCGCTGCCGCGCGGGACACGTTCGGGGCCTTTGACGGCATCCTCGTGAGTGTCGGTGGACCGCCGGCCGGGTTCGTCTCCGACAACACGGACGAGCAGTGGCAGGCCGCGTTCGAGTCGGTGTTTCTGGGGGCGGTCCGGCTGGCGCGGGCGGCAGCGGCGGACCTGGACGAGGGCGGGGTCATCGGGTTCGTGCTGTCGGGCTCGGTGCACGAGCCGATTCCGGGGCTGACCATTTCGAATGGGCTGCGGCCCGGGCTGGCCGGGTTCGCCAAGTCCCTCGCGGACGAACTGGGGCCGCGGGGAATTCGGGTCGTGGGGCTGCTGCCGTCTCGGATCGACACGGATCGCGTGCGCGAGCTGGACGGCATGTCGGCGGACCCTGAGGCCACTCGGGCCGCCAACGAGTCGCGGATTCCGTTGCGGCGGTATGGGACGCCGGAGGAGTTCGGGCGTGCGGCGGCGTTCTTGTTGTCCCCGGCCGCGTCCTATCTGACGGGGATCATGTTGCCGGTGGACGGCGGGATGCGGCACGGGTTCTGACAGCAGGGGTTCTGGCAGCACCGTTTTGGCAGCACGGGTTCTGGCAGCCTGCGTTCAAACTAACTGACCCTTTCCGCACGGTGTTTGACGCCCTTGAAGCGGACCTCTGTCGGCAGTGCCGCGAGGCCCGCTGAATTGCGGGCGTGGGTCAGGGCCTGTGCGGTGAGGTCGTCCAGGGCGGTGCCCGGGTCCACGTGCGGTTCCAGCAGGAGGCGCACCCGGGTCTCGGGGGTGCTGCGCCTGCCCGTCAGGTGGACGTGGGCGCGTTGGACGCCCTCCAACCCCGCCGCCTCGCCTTCCAGTACGCCCTCCAGGGCCCGTCCCCGCAGCAGGGCGCCTTCGCCGTCGCCGGTGTCGACCAGGACCTCCGCGAGACGGCGCCGGCGCAGGACCGAGACCAGCCACCACAGGGCGAGCAGGACCACGACGGCCAGCACGGCGATCACGGTCGGCCACCACCAGCCGTCGTCCCGCCAGCGCGTCCGCTCGGCGTCGCTGAGCAGTACGTCGTGCCGGCTGTCGTGGATCCACCAGGACGGGGGGTCCAGCCCGAGCCCCACGGCCAGTACGGAGCCGCCGATCACGAGCAGCACCAGCCCGACGAGCCCGATCAGCACCCGGTTGACCACCCTGAGCACGGCCCTCACCCCTTCCGTCCGTGCCGCCGCACACGCACCGACAGCGAGGGCGGCCGGGCCAGCCCCAGGCCTCTGATCGCGTCGGCGAGCGTGGCGTCCAGGTCGGCGCGTACGTCGTCCAGTTCGCGGAAGTGCGAGACCGCGCGGACATCGGCCTTGGCCCGGCGCATCCGTACCCGTACGGACTGGACCCCGGCGACCTCCATGGCCCGGTCGCGCAGGACGAGGGCGGCCAGGTCGCGGTGGAGCCCGGCACGGACGTCGGCGTGGGTGCGCCGCATCGGCAGGACCGAGCGCAGGCCGGGCGTGACGGCCAGGATCAGCAGCCACAGCCCGAGGACCGCGGCGACGCCCGCGCCGACCAGCACCCAGATGTCGTCGAGGGGGCGTTCGGCGAGCTGGTGGACCAGTCCCCGGCGCCAGCGCATGGCGGGCCGGTCGGCGCGCACGGCGGCGACGTCGTACAGGAAGATGCCGGCCGTGAGGAAGAGCAGGAGCGCCAGAATCGCGGCCGGGATCCTGCGTACCGACCAGAAGCGGCGCTCGCCGCCGCCCTTGTCGTCGACCGGGGGCGGCGGCTCGTATGCCGCTGCCGAAGCCGACTGGTCGAGCGGGTCGGGTCCGGTCTCCTTCTCGATGACCGGCAGTCGTTGTGTGGTGCCCTCGGAGCCCTGGGACTCGCTCATCGCGTCCTCCCGCGTGCCGCGCCCTGCCCGGGCGCCGGGTGCAGCCGCTCCACGTGCACGGCGACCTCCGGCACCTCCATGCCCACCAACGCGCCTACCCGTTCCACGACATGCCGACGCACGGCCGCGCATCGGGCACCGATGTCGGTGGGGTAGTCGAGTTCGAGGTGGACGCGGACGCGGGCGGTGTCGTGGGCGAGGAGGACATCGGCGTACGGCCGGGCGGCGTCCTTGGCCGGCGCCCCCACGGCCTCGCGTGCGGCCTGCGAGGCGATCTTCGCGACGACCCGGTCGGCGATCCGGGTCGCCCCGCGCTCGCCCGGTGGGACGACGGGAAGGGGTGTGCCGAGCTCACCGGCCTCCGCGCTCACCGGTCTCACCGCCGCCGTTCGTCACGGCGCCGTTCGTCACGGCGCCGGAAGAAGTCACCGAGCTCGTACTCCCCTTCCAGGAACCGCCCGACGACAAAACCGACGGCGCCCAGGGCCGCCACCAGCAGGAAGGCGCCGAATCCGCCGAAGTACCCGGCGAAGCCCAATGCCACGCCGGCGATCATGCCGACCACGGCCATGCTCATGGTGCGCTCCTCAGTTCCTCAGCAGCGCCCGGCCGCTGGGTTGTCGGTCGCCTGCGCCTCACTGGATCCGGCGCTCCGGTTCCTCTTCCTCTTCCTCCGGAAGCTTCACATCGCTCACCGCGATGTTGACCTCGACGACTTCGAGGCCGGTCATCCGCTCGACGGCGCTGATCACGTTCTCGCGCACGTCCCGTGCCACGTCGGCGATCGACACCCCGTACTCGACGACGATCTCCAGGTCGAGCGCGGCCTGCACCTCGCCGACCTCGGCCTTCACGCCCCGTGTCACCGACTTGGTTCCGCCGCCCGGCACCCGGTCGCGCACGGCCCCGAAGGTCCGCGACAGTCCGCTGCCCATGGCGTGCACGCCGTCCACATCGCGTGCGGCCATCCCGGCGATCTTCTCCACGACGCCGTCCGCGATGGTCGTCCGGCCCCGGGCGCCGGGGTCGCCCCCGCCGCGCCCGGGCGCCTGGGTCTTTCGTGTACTGAGGGCCTCGCCCTCCGTCCCCCGGTTCTGTTCCGTCATCTCAGTCATGGCCGTAGGTCCTTTTCGGTTGTCTCTCTTGACCACGTTAATCACGGTTACGCCATTACGCGCCGTGGATGCGGCAGGCTGGAGGAATGACGGCGGACCAGTGGACGCAGGCAGTGAAACGACAGCTCGGCCTCGGCAGACTCCTGCCCCTGGGCGGCTCGCATGACGGCGCGTGGATCACCGAGAGGGCGGCCGAGGCGGTGCTGCGGCGCGCGGCCGAGGACATGCGCGGGGTACGGCTGGACGCACTCCGGATCGCGCTCGTCGACCCGGACGACGCCGACGAGGCGGCCGTACCGCCGCCGCCGAGCGCCCTGCCGCCGGGCCCGCTCCGGGTGACGGCGGACTTCTCGGCGACGGCGACCGAGCCGTTGCCGACGACGGCGGAACAACTACGCGGGCTACTGACCGCGGCGGCGACGGACCGTCTCGGTCTGACGGTGACCGAGGTGGACCTACGCGTGACGGCCCTGCTCGACGAGGACGCTAAAGCCGCGCCCGTACGGCAGCCCGAGCCGGTGCAGGCGGCGGAGCCCCAGAACCCGGACGAGGAGCGCATCGCCGCCGTGGCCTCGGCGGTACCGGGCGTGAGCCGGCTGACGGGCGCCCTGGGCGGGGTGGGCCGTGCGGTGCACATCGAGGAGCGGCAGGACGAGGCCGCCCTGCCGCGCCGGCACGCGCGCGTGGAGATCGCGGTGCGCGCGGACCACCGGGCCGTGGAGGTGGCCCGGGAGGTCCGCAAGAGGGTGGGGAACGCGCTGCCGGACCACCCGACGGTGGCGGTCCTGGTGACCGCGGTCGGCTGACCCGCGCTCGCCACCCCTACGGCTTATTCGCCTGCCTACGGCTCATTCGCCGAGGCCGGCCAGGTCCCGCAGCCGCCGCGCCTGCGCTGCGCGCTCGGCGCCGCGCTGCTCGTCGTACGTCCGATCCACGGCACCACGAATCAGCGCCTTGGTCTCGATCACGGCATCCCGCGGCGCGGCGGCGATCGCCCCCGCCAGATCCCGTACGGCGTCGTCGAGCTGCTCGGCGGGCACCGCGAGGTTGGCCAGCCCGCTGCTCACGGCCTCCTCGGCCAGCACGGAGCGGCCGGTGACACAGATCTCCAGCGCACGGCCGTATCCGACCAGCCCGACCAGCGGATGCGTACCCGTCAGGTCCGGCACCAGCCCGAGGCTGGTCTCACGCATGGCGAACTGCACGTCGTCGGCGACGACGCGCACGTCACAGGCGAGCGCGAGCTGGAAGCCCGCCCCGATGGCATGGCCCTGCACGGCGGCGATGGACACGATGTCGTTGCGCCGCCACCAGGTGAAGCCGTCCTGGAACTCGGCGATGGCAGCGTCCAGTTGGGCGTCGCTGCTGCGCGCGAGCTCGATGAACGAAGGCTCGCCCTCGATCCCCTCGGGCGTGAACATCTGCCGGTCGAGCCCCGCGGAGAAGGACTTGCCCTCACCGCGCAGCACGACGACACGCACGCTGCCCGGCACCAACTGCCCGGCCTCGGCGAGCGTCCGCCACATGGCGGGGCTCTGTGCGTTGCGCTTGGCCGGGTTGTTCAGCGTCACCGTGGCGATCGCGCCGTCCACGGTGAGCCGTACGCCGTTCTTGTCGAGCAGGGGAACGAGTTCCTGGTCGGGCGAAGCCATGGGGTGCCTCCGATGAGTGCGGTCATCACGGGATGCCCGGAGGGCACCCCCTAAGTGACTGCACAGTAACCACCCGGCCGATCAGCCGACCGACCGGGTGGCCACCATCGAAGCCGATGGGCCGCCCGTCTCAGCCGGCGGCCTTCTTGCCTCGTGTCGCACCGCCACGCCCACGAAGCGTGACGCCCGACTCGCTGAGCATCCGGTGCACGAAGCCATACGAGCGGCCGGTTTCCTCGGCCAGTGCCCGAATGCTTGCACCGGAGTCGTACTTCTTCTTCAGGTCTGCCGCGAGCTTGTCGCGCGCGGCGCCGGTTACCCGGCTGCCCTTCTTCAGAGTCTCGGCCACCCGTGCCTCCTCATGGGAAGTGCGCTCTGGTCTCCTCATGATCACCCCTCCGGGGCTTCATGGCCACCCATTCGGCAAGGTCCGTGAGACATGGTTTTGACGACAGGAGTGCATCCCCACATGCGGAATCTGTAATTCCGCAGCGAATTGTCCGTACGGCCGAACGGGTTCTTTCGCGAAGTGCCAGGTCAGAGACGTGCGACGGCCGAGCCCTTGTCGATAGAGGACTCGGCCGTGAAATCGATGTAGTACACACCTCGGTACGAGGAGATCTCACACAGATGATGGATCACCGATAGGCCGAATGATCCATACGCCGTTGATCACGCATTCGATCAAGCCAGGGCGACGAGATCCGCGTAGTCGGCGCCCCACAGGTCCTCGACGCCGTCCGGCAGCAGAATGATCCGCTCGGGCTGGAGCGCCTCCACGGCGCCCTCGTCGTGGGTGACGAGCACGACCGCGCCCTTGTACGTGCGCAGCGCGCCGAGGATCTCCTCGCGGCTGGCCGGGTCGAGGTTGTTGGTGGGCTCGTCGAGGAGCAGGACGTTCGCCGAGGAGACGACCAGGGTCGCCAGGGCGAGGCGGGTCTTCTCACCGCCGGAGAGGACACCGGCCGGCTTGTCGACGTCGTCGCCGGAGAACAGGAACGAGCCGAGCACCTTGCGGACCTCGACGAGGTCCATGTCGGGGGCCGCGGAGCGCATGTTCTCCAGGACGGTGCGGTCGGCGTCCAGGGTCTCGTGCTCCTGGGCGTAGTAGCCGATCTTGAGCCCGTGGCCGGGGACGACGGCGCCGGTGTCGGGCTGCTCGGCGCCCGCCAGCAGGCGCAGCAGGGTGGTCTTGCCGGCGCCGTTGAGGCCGAGGATGACGACCCTGGAGCCCTTGTCGATGGCCAGGTCGACGTCGGTGAAGATCTCCAGCGAGCCGTACGACTTCGACAGGCCCTCGGCCGTCAGCGGGGTCTTGCCGCAGGACGCGGGCTCCGGGAAGCGGAGCTTGGCGACCTTGTCGGAGACGCGGACCGCGTCGAGGCCGGCGAGCAGCCGGTCGGCCCGCTTCGCCATGTTCTGCGCGGCGACGGTCTTGGTGGCCTTCGCCCGCATCTTGTCCGCCTGCGAGTGCAGCGCGGCGGCCTTCTTCTCGGCGTTCTGCCGCTCGCGCTTGCGGCGCTTCTCGTCGGCCTCGCGCTGCTGCTGGTAGAGCTTCCAGCCCATGTTGTAGATGTCGATCTGGGCGCGGTTGGCGTCCAGGTAGAACACCTTGTTGACGACCGTCTCGACCAGGTCGACGTCGTGGGAGATGACGATGAAGCCGCCGCGGTAGGTCTTGAGGTAGTCGCGCAGCCAGACGATCGAGTCCGCGTCGAGGTGGTTGGTCGGCTCGTCGAGCAGCAGGGTGTCGGCGTCCGAGAACAGGATGCGAGCGAGCTCGATACGGCGGCGCTGACCGCCGGAGAGCGTGTGCAGCGGCTGGCCGAGCACCCGGTCGGGCAGGTTGAGCGCGGCGGCGATGGTGGCGGCCTCGGCCTCGGCGGCGTACCCGCCCTTGGTGAGGAACTCCGTCTCCTGGCGCTCGTACTGCCTCAGCGCCTTCTCGCGGGTCGCGCCCTGGCCGTTGGCGATGCGCTGCTCGTTCTCTCGCATCTTGCGGATCAGTACGTCCAGGCCGCGCGCGGAGAGAACACGGTCGCGGGCGAGGACGTCGAGGTCGCCGGTGCGGGGGTCCTGCGGGAGGTAGCCGACCTCACCGGAGCGGGTGATGTTGCCGCCGGCGGGGATGCCCTCGCCGGCGAGGCACTTGGTGAGGGTCGTCTTGCCGGCGCCGTTACGGCCGACGAGGCCGATGCGGTCACCCTTGGCGACACGGAAGGTCGCGGACTCGATGAGGACGCGCGCACCGGCGCGCAGCTCGATACCGGAGGCGGAGATCACGGACAGACTCCAGGGCGGGGATAGGTGGCGGGATGGGCGGCTGAGGACGTTCCCGCCGTCTAATGCGCGAGGAGAATGGCCATGGGCCAAGTCTAACGGTGCCGTGCAACCACTTTTTCTGGGTTCAGGTGTTCGGGCCGGGGCCTGCCGCCGTCTTGGACGACTTCATTGCCGAGTGGTCTGCGGTGCGGGGCGATCCGTCCCAGGTCGTCCACGGCGATGAGCTGGGCGGTCCAGGCCGCGTGGGGGCAGGGCTGGGCGATGAGAAGCGCCCGACCGTGATGTTCGGCACGTGCGGGCTCGAACGCACAGCCCTCACGGGCGGGCAGCACCCAGCGCAGATCGCCGTCGGCGATGCGGTACGCCCAGACGCGGCGCGGAGTCACCACGGCGAGCAGGCCGCGTCCCAGGTGGCGCAGGACGCCGGTGCCGCCCTGGGCCGGCAGCCACTCATCGGCCGCGGGCAGGGCACGGTGCCAGCGCACGGAACGGCCGTCGGTGTCGGTGACCATGCCGTCGTCCCAGAGCGTGATCACGTCCACGCGCGCGCGGGGGCGCATGGGTACGGGGAGTGACATGCGCGGGCGCCGGTCTTCGCGGGTGTAGCGCCAGTGGGTCTCGCCGGTACGGGCGTCGTAGGCCTCGATGGCCGCTCCGCGTGTGCGCAGGTGCGTCGCCGCCGGCTGCGGTGGGGTCGTGGCGGCGGTGGCTTGGCGCACGCGCGCGTGGACGGTCGCGTGGACCGTGAAGTGGTCGCCGTAGGGGGTGGGGCGGGCGTGGTGGGCGGCGGTGAGGAGCGGGGGTGCGAGGAGGAGGAGCAGGGCGGCTGCGCGGAGGGGGCGGGGGATGCGGAAGGGGCGGCGCGGGGGTGGCGGGTGGGGTGGGGGGCGAGGTGGTGGTTGGGGTGGCGGGCGGGATCGGGCCGGGAAGGTCCTCGGGTGCGGGGCGCGCGGGTGCGGAGGGCTCGGGTGCGGAGGGCTCGGCGGTGCTCGGGACGCCGGTGGATTCGAGGGTCATGTGGCTCTGTGGGGGCTCGGGGAGTTCGGTGGCCGCACGGGGCCCGGCGGGCCCGTCGTGGCCTCCGGGGCTGTGCCCCTCGGTCGGCAGAAGGACCACCAACGCCCCCTTGGAACCCGTCCCGGGGCCTCCTCGGCCCGTCCCTACGTCCGCTTCCGGCGGATCAGGCGCAGAGCGTAGTCAGGTCCGAGGCGGAGGGCGGGGGCATGCCGTCGGGACACGGCGAGTTGTCGGGGGCTCTCGCCCGTTCGGCCCTCGGAACGGGTCCGGTGCCTCGGCTCGCGGGCCGTTGTCAGTGGTCGCTGCAAGACTGGCTGCGGGTCGGAATTCCGGCGATCGCCGGCAAGGATCACGGTGATTGATCACGAAGGGGTGATCGGCATGGCGGGCACGAGGGGCGGACGTCCGAGCATCTTCCCGACGCTGCTGTACGCGGACGCGAAGGCGGCGATCAAGCAGCTCACGGAGGCCTTCGGCTTCACGGAGCTGGCGGTGCACGAGGGCGAGGACGGCTCGGTGGCACACGCCGAGCTGGTGCAGGGCGACGGCGCGGTGATGCTCGGCTCGAAGGGCACCGGCAGCGCCTTCGACAAGGCGATGAAGGGCGCGGGCACGACCGGGGTGTACGTCGTCGTGGACGACGTCGACGCACACCACCGACGGGCCGTGGAGCACGGCGCGGAGATCCTGATGCCCCCGACGGACCAGGACTACGGCTCGCGGGACTACATGGCCCGGGACGTCGAGGGCAATGTGTGGAGCTTCGGTACCTACGCCCCTGAGATAGCGGGCTGAGCGCCGGTCCGGCTCAGCTCCCCCCGGTGTGCACCTGGAAGGCGGCGCGGCGTACGGCCTTCGCGAGCGCGGGGTCGGGGTGCGCGGCGGCGAGCGCGACCAGGACCTGCACGGTGCGGGGGTGACCGACGGCGCGTACCTCGTCCAGGAGCATCGGCACCGTCGGCTGCACCGCTGACTCCAGGTGCCGTACGAGCATCGGGGCCTCGCCGTGGTCGGCGACGGCGGCGGCGGTGTCGACCCACAGCCAGGTGGCCTCTTCCCGGGTGAGCACCTCGTGGGCGTCCTCGGGGTCGATGCCGTCGTGCTCGGCGAGCCACAGCAGGGCGTACGGCCGCAGGGTCGGCTCGTCGTGGACGGCGCGTACGTCGGGCTCGGCGGGGGCGCCGACGACGCGCAGCGCCTCGAAGGCGAGGCCGCGCAGCAGGGCGTCCTCACCGCGGGCGGCGTCGAGGAGTTCGGTGACGGCGCTGCCGACGGGCCGGGCGGCGAGCCAGGCGCGGTATTCGTCGCGGGCGGCGTTCGGGCGGAGCTGGGCGCAGCCGCGGAGCATGTCCTCGGCCGCCTGCTCGATGTTCCCGGCGGGGCTCTGGGCGGCGACGCAGATCTGCTCCAGCTTGACCCAGACCGCCCAGTTGCCGAGCGGGGTGAGCGTGGCCTGGCCGTCACCGTAGGTCAGGGCGCCGACGGAGGCGAGGGCGTGCAGGGCCCAGTCGAGGAGGGGGGCGAGGGGCGTGTCCTCCACCGCGGTCACGTCGGGGACCGGCTCCGGCTGCGGTCCGTAGGGGATCTCGCAGCGCTCGGTGCGCAGTTCGGTGACCCGCTGCTCCAGCAGGTCCAAAAGCTGCTCCACCGGGACCGGTCCGGCGGACAACTGCAGGAAGGAGAGCACCTGGGGCATGGCCGAGACGACATCGGCGACGGCGGCGGCATGCTCGTGCTGCTCAGGTTCCGGGTGCGCGAGCGACCAGGCGTCGAAGAGGGCTACCCAGCCGCGCAGTACGGCGCTGTCGTCACGGTCCCAGGCGCGCAGCCGCCAGCCGGAGCGGGCGCTGTCGCCGTGCACCTCGATGAGGCCCGCGAGGCGGGCGGTGTCCCAGTCGGCGCGGACCTGAGCGGCGGTCAGGCCGAGGTCCTGGGCCGCGCGTTCGGCGGTCTCGTCGGAGAGGGTGCCCTTGCCGTCGGGGCTCGCGCCGTAGCGGCCGGGGCGCAGCGCGGCGTCGGCCCAGTGGGCGACGCGGGCCGCGGTGGCCAGACCGGAGCGAGCCATTCTGGCCAGCTCGGCCCGGGCCGGTGTGCCCTCCGGAGGGCGGGGTGCGGCGCGGCGTGGGCGCCGCTGGTTCACAGCTCTGGGGGCGGCGGCCAGGGGTCGCGGGCGGACGAGTCGAAGCCTGGAGTCGCGCGGGATACGGGACGTCACGGGTGCAGTCTTCCGGTTGACGGTCCGAAAACCCAAACGGAATGTCACGAGGGGCGACGGGGATGGCCAACGCACGGGGCCCTGCGGGCGGCGAAGGACCGATAACAGGCCAGTGGTACGGGGTTAAACGGAATCTGTGGGGCCGGTACGGGAGGGGTGGGGGCTGAGGGTGGCGGCGAAGGTGGGAGCAAGGCTGGGAGCGGCTGTGGGAGGAGTCGTCCGGGGGGGGGGGCGGGGCGTCGGGGGGCTAGGGGTGCCGCGCGGCCGGGTTCGGCGCCGACGAGCATGTACGTCGGGGTTGAGCGCCGTCGCGGCAGGTCCGGGGGGGGGAGGGGGCGGCCGTAGAAGAGACGGCCGGGTGGAAACCGGGCGATGACCGGACGGCCGGATGTGGAAGCGGACGGCCGTCCGGGGAAGCGGCCGCGGCGGAGTGGTCTGGGCGGAGTGGCCTGGGCGGGGACGCGCGCCGACAGGGCACCCGAGTGTCACATGAGCGGCGTGACGAAGCGGCGCAGGGACTCTTCGTAGGCCTCGGGGTCGGCGTTCCACATGGCGGCGTGGGGAGCGTTCTTGACGGTGGTGAGGGCCACCAGGTTGGGGTGGGCGTCGGCCAGGCGGCGGGAGAGGGTCCAGGGGGCCACCCTGTCGTCGGGGCCGTGGAAGATCAGGGTCGGCACCGTGAGGCGGTCGGGGGCGCCGGCGCCGGTGACGCGGTCGGTGTTCAGGCCGGTGCGGCCCTGTGCCGCGCGGACCGCGAGCGGCAGCAGCGCGCTCGGCGTGTGCCGGGCCGTGGCGAGGGCGCGCAGCGTGGCTTCCCAGCTGAGCACCGGGGAGTCCAGGACCAGGCCCGAGACATGGTCACGCAGGCCCGAGTGCGCGGCGGCGCGCAGCGCCATCGTCGCGCCGGTGGACCAGCCGAGCAGGACGAACTGCTTGGCGCCGTACCGCACGGCGTAGCGCATCGCCGCGTCCAGGTCGCGCCACTCGGTCTCGCCGAGGTGGTTCAGGCCGTCCGGAGGGCGGGGTGCGCCGAGGTCGCCCCGGTAGGAGAGGGCGAGGACCGGGAAGTGGCGGCCGTTGAGGAACTTCATGACGTTCATGGCGTGTTCGCGGGTGGTGCCGAGGCCGTGCACCGCGATGACCCAGGTGTCGCGGGCGCCGGGGACGAACCATGCGGGCAGGGCGCCGAGTTCGCCGGGGATGTCGACGTCGGCGTGGTCGAGGCCGAGGGCGGCGCTGGGGTTGCCGACGTGGACGTTCGGGGTGAGCCAGACGCTGTCGCCGGGCTGGAGGGTGCCGTGCGTGACGCGTTCCAGGCGGCGTACGACGGTGTCGGCGGAGTGGTTCGCCGCGGCGAGGACGGGGCCGACGACCGCATGCGAGCCGTCGCCGGAGAGGCCGTAGGTGCCGGGGCGCAGGGAGGCCAGGTCGCGGGTGAGCGCGATCTGGCCGGCTGCCGTGGCGTGCACGGTGAGCCTGGGTTCGGTGGGCAGGGGCCTGCCAGGGGGCGCCTTCAGCGCGGCGCCGCTGGCGAACCGCCCGGCGGCGACGCTCGCGGCGCCGGCGGCGAGAGCCACGGTGACGGCAGCGGCCGTCGTTTTGACAGTGCGCACGGATCCAGTGTCCGGGCGAAGACGGGGACCGGCCAGTGGGAGGGCGGGTCGGAGTGAGGTCCGGTCCGGGAACGGCGGGTTCAGGAACGGCCCGACCCTGCCCGCACCTCACCCCGCCGCCCCTCAACCGCTCCCCGCCTCACCCCCGCTGCCCATACCCCCGCAACCGCTCCCCCGCCTCCGCCACCTGCCTCTCCGACAGCAGGGTCGGTGACAGGTCGGGCACCGAGGACGCCGTGAGCCACAGGCGGGACATCCACTCGAGTTGGGCCGTGCGGTCGTAGGCCTGGTCCAGGGTCGTGCCGTAGGCGATCGTGCCGTGGTTCTGGAGGAGACAGGCGGTGCGGTCGGTGAGGGCCCGGAGCATGTTCTCGGCCAACTCCTGGGTGCCGTACGTCGCATACGGGGCAACCCGGACGGGGCCGCCGAGGGCGCCCGCCATGTAGTGGATCAGCGGGAGCTCCGGCACCAGGGTCGAGACGGCCGTCGCGTGGACCGCGTGGGTGTGGACGATCGCGCCGGCGTCCGTGCCGCGGTAGACGGCGAGGTGCATGGGCAGCTCGCTGGTCGGCACGAGCGAGCCCAGTACCTGACGGCCGTCGAGGTCCACCCCCGTCACGTCCTGCGACGTCAGGCGGTCGTACGGCACTCCCGAAGGCGTGAGCAGCACCGTGTCGCCGACGCGTACCGAGACATTGCCGGACGTGCCGACGACCAGCCCCTCGGACACGGTCCGGCGGGCCGTCGCCACGAGGGACTCCCAGGCATCCGCCTCCTCGGGGCGCACACGCCTGCCCCACGACTCCCCCACATCCTGTGCGCCCTCCCGCGCATCCCGCACACCTCGCTGGTCCCGCTGCTCCCGCCGCTCCTCAGCCATACGGCGATCCTGCCAGCCGGGACCGCGACGCGGCCTCAAGTCGCCACCGAGCCGGGGCACTTTAGGGCGGAAGACCGGCGTCCGGAAGGGTGCATATGCGGATACATCACTCTCTTCCCCTGCTTGGCCGGAGATCGATCGGCATTCAATGACCTACCAGTAATCTCTGGGAGATTTGTCGTGCACGTCGCCATTCCGGGGGGAAATATGGCCCGTGATCGCAAACCGTTCCGTCACCGCTCCCGCCTCATAGCCGCATCCCTGGCGGCGCTCACCCTTGGAAGTACCGCGCTCGCCGAGATTCCGGCCGCGGCGGCCGGCAAGCCCAAGGGACATGACGTCTCGTCCCACCAGAAGAACGTCGACTGGCAGAGCTCGAAGGCAAAGGGCGCCCGGTTCGTCTACGTCAAGGCGACCGAGTCCCACACCTACCGCAACCCGTACTTCAACCAGCAGTACAACGGCTCCCGCGGCGCGGGCCTGATGCGCGGCGCGTACCACTTCGCACTGCCGGACAAGTCGTCGGGCCAGGCACAGGCGGCGCACTTCGTGCGCAACGGCGGCGACTGGAAGCCGGACGGCTGGACTCTGCCGCCCGCGCTCGACATCGAATACAACCCGTACGGCAAGCACAAGTGCTACGGACTGAGCAAGGTGAAGATGGCCGCCTGGATCCAGTCCTTCAGCAACGAGATGCGGCGACTGACCGGCCGCCGTCCGGTGATCTACACCACCACGCACTGGTGGAACACCTGCACCGGCGCCAGCCGCGCCTTCGCCTCGAATCACGCACTGTGGATAGCCCGCTACGACTCCGCCACCGCGGGGGCACTGCCGGCCGGATGGCAGTACTGGACCCTCTGGCAGTACGACAACGGCAGCGGCAGCGGCAGCGGCAGCCTGCCGGGTGACCAGAATCTCTTCAACGGGTCCATGACCCAGCTGAGGAAGTTCGCCCAAGGCCACTGACCCATGGGGCGCCTGGGCCGGGCGTGGACCAATGGGGCCGACGGAGCGGGGACCTCCGCTTCGGGCAGAACAACACCCCCCTACAGACACCGTGCGGCCTGCCCCAGTTCATCTTCCGTTCACTCAGGTTACCTACGTTCGTCCAGCCAATGACCTCGAACGATTGCCTGGGTAAATGGAAAACTTCTCGCTGATCCTCGCGATTGTGGTGGTAACCGCACTTGCGTTCGATTTCACGAACGGTTTCCACGACACCGCCAACGCGATGGCCACGACCATCTCGACCGGTGCCCTCAAGCCCAAGGTCGCGGTGGCCATGTCCGCCGCGCTCAACCTTGTAGGCGCTTTCCTCTCCGTGGAGGTCGCCAACACGATCTCCAAGGGTCTCGTCGACGAGACCGGCATCCGTCCCGAGGTCATCTTCGCCGCGTTGGTCGGCGCGATCCTCTGGAACCTGCTGACCTGGCTGGTCGGCCTGCCCTCCAGCTCCTCGCACGCCCTCATGGGCGGCCTGATCGGCGCCACCGTCGCCTCGGCCGGTGTCGGCGCGGTGCACGGCGACGCGCTCGTCACCAAGGTGCTGATCCCGGCGATCGCCGCCCCGCTGGTCGCGGGCATCGCCGCGCTGCTGGCCACCCGCCTGACCTACACCCTCGGCAAGAAGGCCGACGGCAACGCCTCCAAGAAGGGCTACCGCGCCGGCCAGATAGCCTCCGCCGGCCTGGTCTCCCTCGCCCACGGCACGAACGACGCGCAGAAGACGATGGGCATCATCACCCTCGCCCTGGTCGCCGGCGGCACCCTCGCCCCCGACTCCGACCCGCCGATGTGGGTCATCCTCTCCGCGGGCCTGGCCATCGCGCTCGGCACCTACCTCGGCGGCTGGCGCATCATCCGCACCATGGGCAAGGGCCTGACCGACCTCCAGCCGCAGCAGGGCTTCGCCGCCCAGACCAGCGCCGCGACGGTCATCCTGGCCTCCTCCCACCTCGGCTTCTCCCTCTCCACCACGCACTCCGTCTCCGGCTCGGTGATGGGCGCGGGCCTCGGCCGCAAGGGCGGCGTGGTGCGCTGGTCGACGGCCACCCGGATGTTCGTCGCCTGGGGCCTCACGCTCCCGGCGGCCGCCCTGGTCGGCGCGCTCGCGGAGTACGTGACGGGCTTCGGCTCCTGGGGTACGGCCCTCGTCGCGATCTTCCTGGTCGCCTCCAGCGCCGCCATCTGGAAGATCTCCCGCCGCGAGGTCATCGACCACACGAACGTCAACGAGACCGACGAGCCGGCCGGCGTCGTCACCACGGCGATGGCCGCCGTGACCCCGCCGCCCGCGGGCAGCACGGCGACCGAGGAGCTGGCGGCCACGATCCCGGCCCCGTCCTCCGAGCCGGCGCCTACGCAGCCCACCACCGTCTGACCCCCACCCGGTTACTCACCCCAGTTACCCAGGAAGAAGAATCATGAAGATCGACTGGGCGGCCCTCGGCTCCGTCTTCGGCGTCAGCCTCGTGGTCACGGTGGCCCTGGTGGGCCTGTTCACCCTCGGCATCGCGGGCCTGTCCCGCCAGGAGAAGGCCTCGGCCCAGGGCGGCTCGGCCGCCCTGGCGGTCACCGGCGCGTACGCGTGCTTCGCGGCGTGTGCGGCGGCTGTGGGGTACGGGATCTATCTGATCGTGGCCTGACCCGCAGTGGTCTGACCCGCAGGGCTCTGACCTACGGCACGCACCGGGCGGGTGCGGGGACGACGTTCCCCGCACCCGCCCGGTCGGCGTTTGAGGCTTTAGGGGCACGGCGAGTCCGTCACCGATCCGGCGCGGTCGAGGATGAGCTGCTCCTGCGGGGTGTACGGGGTCCAGTGACGGCAGAGGGTCTGGTGCCACGCCTCCGGGTCCAGGGGGATGGTCAGCTCGGCGTTGCCCTGGCGGAAGGTGAGACGGTCGGCCGTCAGGCGCAGGTCCTCCGGGAGAGCGGTGAACGGGAACGTGACATAGGGCTCGTCCTGATCCTCGGGCCGCCACAGAGCCAGAAGCGCGCCCCCTTCGTCGCTGAGCAGGGTTCCGTCGTCGGCCAGCTGCCGCACTGATGTCGCTTCGTCCGCCTCGACGGCCGATCCGACACGTTTGCCGGTTTCCACGTCCCATCGCTGGATCGTCCTGGCGTCCAGCGAGGTGGCGACCGTCCGGCCTCGCGGGTCGAACACCAGCTTCAGGTAGGTCCCGTCCGGCTCCGTCACCATGATGCCGGTGTGGCGCGCCCTGCCGGTCCTCGTGTTCCAGATGACCAGCTCGCCGCTGCTGGCGCTGCTGTGGCCGACCACCACTTCGTCACGGCGTCCGGGACGGACCGCGAGCCCACGGCACGGCAGGCCCCGAGCGCCACAGGGATCCACGCCCAGGACCCTGGACCTGTCCGCTGCGAAGTCGTACCGGATCAGTTGATGGGTTGTCAGGATCACCACGGCCCCGCCCTGGAGGGGAGCGGCGTCGACCAGGCCCGGGAACGGCCGCACCCGCGCCTCCCGCGGGCTGTCCGGGTCGCGGAAGGAGATCTTGTCCTCGCCCCACAGGACCAAGTGCCTGCCGTCCGTGGTGAAGAACCCGCCCTCCGCACGGTCCTTGAACTCCTCCACCACCACCGTCCGCGCCTGGTCCTCCGCACCCCGGCGAGCCACGACCAGTCTCTCCGGAGCCCCCTCGAACCTGTTGTCGGAACTCGCGGTCTGAGCGCGGTACACACCGTCCGGGCTTCTCATGTACGTGGCGTCTGACGAAACGGCGCCGGGCGCGGGGTCGGGCAGCGGCATGCTGGGCTGCTCGTGCGTCCGCAGGATCAGCAGATCCGAGGCCGCTGCCAGCAGAATGCGCGGGGCCGCCCCGTCCCCCTCGCCCGGAAGGACACCGACGAGCTGCTCCTCGGCCTCTTGCGACGAGGGCAGCCCCGGTGCTCGGTAACGCCTGCCGGTGCCCGTGTCGATCACCTCGTACTGGGTCACCCGTGTGGTGCCGCTCTCCACCGCATAGCGTCCGGTGAGATCCGGACCGCTCGGCTCAATCGCCAGAAACGGCCTTCCCCCGGCGCCATGCGAGCCCGCCAACCGGATCAGCGCGTGCCGGCCATGGCCGCGGTCCACGACGACCCCCGCGCCCCGGTGGGAGATCCACTCGGCGTCCGCGCCGGTACGCAGACCCCGGCCGGTCACCAGGTTCTGCACCCGCGCTTCGCTCCGGCTCTCGTGCCGGGCGAGATGGACGACGTCCCGGCCCTCCCCGACCAGCGCGGCATCGGCTGCCACCGGCCCACTCGGTACCCCCTTCCGCGACACCTGCACCACCTTGCCCGTCCGGCTCTGCCAGACCTGGGTCTGGGAGCTGTGCGCCGTCCCCTCGGCGGCGAAACGGTCGGCGACGAGGCGGAGCAGCAGCCGGCCGCTGTCCGAGAAGTCCAGCGCCATGGTCTTGGGCACGCGCCCGGTCCCCAGCGTCGGCTGCCGTCCGGTCCACAGGTGTCGGTGGGCGCGTACGTCGTAACAGGGGACCGACCCGTCGGCGGACACGATGGCCAGCAGCCCGCCGTCATCGCTGAACTCGGCGCGCTCGGGAGCTCCTGCGCCGGTCAGACCCGGCACCTGCCACCAGCTCGCCCGCCCGTCGGCGAGGCCCGTCCACACCCGGGCGTGCGGGACGCCGTCCCGGTCGGCGGACGTGGTCACCGCCGTGGAGCCGTCCGGGGTGACATCGAGGCTCTGGATGGGCTCGGACCCATGTCCCGCATGCCCGGAGACCACCGACATGCCGCCGAGGTAAGTCTGAAGCAGCGCCTGTCGGGCCTCCTTGCCCTGTGCGTTGTGCCACGCGGCCACCGACAGCCGCGCTGCCGTCCCCGGATCGGTCGCCGCCAGCCGGGCAGCGTCCTCCGTCAGCTGCCGGGACGCGATGGTCCGCACACGTTCCTCCAGGGCCAGTCCCCCGCGCCATGTCTCGACCGCCAGATAGCCCGCCACCAGCGCCAGCACGACCACCACAGCCGTCGCCAGCCGCCACCGCCGCAGGCCCCGTTGCTGATGCCGGCGGCTGAGCTGCACATAGTCACGCTCCGCCGGTGTGATGTCCTCGCGGCGATCCGGATCCCCGAGCCACTCCAGCGACGTGGCCAGCATCGTCCCGCGCAGCAGCGCGCCCGGCTCGCCTCCCGTCTCCTTCCAGTGCGCCAGCGCCTGCAACAGCCGTTCCTGCCAGGCCCGGAAGTCACGGGAATCGTCCAGCCACTTCTTCAGCGGGCCCCAGGCGCGGACCAGTTCCTCGTGGGCGAGGTCGACGATGGGGTCGTCGTCGGGGCCGTGGGTGATGCGGATGAAGCGGGTTCGGGTCGCCAGAGCCTCGGCGGCTGCCTGGAGTGCGGGCGGCAGGGGCGCGAGGCGTACCGGCTTGCGGGTGAAGCCGCCCGCGTCGTCGGGGCGGGCGAGTTGGGTGAACAGGCGGCGGACCGGGGCCTCGCCGTGCGCGGCGATGACCTCGCCGACCCGCTGCTCGGCGTGGGCGGACAGGGCCCCGGCGACACCGCCCAGGGCCTCGTAGCCGGAGTGGGTGAGCCGGATGCCCTTCTCGTGCGCCCAGAGTTCGGTGAGGGCGAACTCCACCAGAGGCAGCTGGCCCGGTTCGTCCTCGGCGTCGTCGACGATGCGTTCGGCCAGGCCGATGTCGAGGGTGAGGCCGGGGACACGGGCGGCGGGTGCCTCGACGGCACGCAGCAGGCCCGATCGGCCGAGCGGCGCGACCACTTGGGCACAGTCGCTGAGGAAGCGGGCGGTGCCGGGGTCGGCCAGGTCGTCCAGGCAGGAGGAGCGCAGAGTGGCGAGGACGCGCAGCCGCCGTCCGTCGGCCGGCACCGCGACCAGAGCGGCCATCAGGGCCAGCAGGGCGCGGGCGGTGGCCGGTTCGGCGGCGACGGTCTCCTCCAGTTGGTCGAGGAAGAAGACGTGGCCGCGAGGGCCGCAGTGGTCGAGCAGACGTCGTCCGAGTTCGGCGGGGGTCGTGCCGTCGGCGCTGTCCAGCAGATCGGCCAGGGCGAGCGCGGCGCGCTCGTGCTCGACGACGGCCAGGGCGGGCCCGGGCGCGGCGGACGCGGGGTGCGGCGGCGCGGAGCCAGGACCGGACGGGGGTACTGAACCGGACGCAGACGTGGAGCCCGGCTCCGGGCGAGGGCCCGGCACGCCCCAAGTCCCGGAAGCAGTACCAAGCCCAGCAGAGGCGTCCCCACTCTGCCCAGCGGCTGCGGCTGCCTCCAGCACTCCCACCACCGCCCGGGCCACCGTCACCGACGCCCGGGTACCCGGCAGAGGGCGGATCTCGCAAACGGTGAACCCCTCGGCCCTCAGACGGGGCAGGACTCCCGCCCGTACCAAGGAGGTCTTCCCGCTGCCGGACGGGCCGACGACCGGCACCACCAAGTGCCGCTCGACCGCGTCGAGGAGCCGCCGGGTCTCTTCCTCACGGCCGAAGAAGTACTCGGCGTCCTCCTCGCGGAAGGCGTCGAGCCCTTGGTAGGGGCAGCGGCGCAGGCCCGGCTGGAGGTCCAGGAGGGCGGCGGCCGGGATCAGATACGACGTCACCGCGGAGGCACCGCGGTCGGTCGCGACCGTCATGCCGATGACGGCGCCGATGTCCTCGTCCCAGACCGGTGCTCCGCTGCATCCGGGGGCGATGCGGTGAGCCGTGCCGTCCGTCTCCATCGAGATCCAGCCCTGGCCGACCGCGCCGAGCAGCCGTCCGCCGATCCAGGCGCCGTGTTCGGCGCTGGCGGGGAAGCCGAGGACGCGGAAACGGTGGTGCCAGAGGTCGCCGGCGCACGCGACGGGGACGGCGCCGGCAGGGGCCCCTTCCGGCAGTCGCAGCAGTGCGATGTCCCCGGTGCCGTCGCCCGCCACCGGCCGCCAGGCCGACACCGACGCCTCGTACCTCACCGCGCCCGGCCGCAGCGGGAACTCCACGGTCACCGGCGCCGCGGGCGGCGTCGGCGATCCCGCGTCGGTGCACAGCGCGTCGGCGACGACATGGGCGCAGGTGGCCACCGTGCCCGGCGCCAGCAGGAACCCGGTCCCGACGGGCCGCCCGTCGCCGGCGCACACCCGGACCACCGTCGCGCCGAACTCTTCCAGGAAACGTGCGGATTCTCCCGGTACACCGGTGTCATCAATAGTCATACGGTTTGGTGGAGTTCCCCCCGGCTCGTAGTACTTCGTACGACGTATTGGAGGTGCCGCCGCCCACCGCGGCAACCGGCTTCACGGAACGCCACCCGCCACGGGGAATTGACTGCGAGTCGGCCCTCCGGGCCCTGGCGGCGTGCTAGTCGGCGTCACTCGTGTGGGGTTCTGCACACTCTCCCCTCGCAGGTCAACGGCAAGTTGACGCCCCTTCCAACCCCGTGGTGGACTTCCGGGGCCATGTACGGCGGCAGAAGAGGAAGCCGGTGCAAGTCCGGCGCGGTCCCGCCACTGTCACCGGGGTAGAAAGCCCCGGGAGCCAGGAACTCTCGCCGCCGGTCTCGTCGAACCAGGGCGTGGACACCCTGAGTGAGGACATAACGCGATGCTCGCCTGCCGATCGACATGCAGTATCAGACCCGCGTCTGACCCAGCGGCCGGCTGACCCCGATGCGTGCCGATCGCGTCTTCGCGTACGGCGCCGCCGCCGGACTTGTCGGTGATCTGCTGCTCGGCGACCCTCGCCGGGGGCATCCGGTCGCCGCGTTCGGGCGGGCTGCCGCTGCCGTGGAACGGGTGTTGTGGCGCGACCACCGCGCGTGGGGTGCGGTGCACACCGCCGTGTGCGCCGGGGGCGCCGCCGCGGTCGGGGCGCTCGCCGCTCGTGTCGTCCGTACGTCCCCTGCCGCCTCCGTCGCGCTGACCGCCGCCGCCACCTGGGCCGTTGTCGGCGGGACCTCGCTCGCGCGCGAGGCGCGGGGCATCGGGCGGGCTCTGGAGGCGGGGGACGTCGAAGGGGCCCGGGAGCGGCTGCCGCGTCTGTGCGGCCGGGATCCGCAGGCGCTGGACGCGGACGGGATCGCCCGGGCCGTCGTGGAGTCCGTTGCCGAGAACACCTCCGACGCCGTCGTGGGGGCTCTCGTGTGGGGGGCCGTCGGTGGTGTGCCGGGGCTCGTCGGGTTTCGGGCCGTCAACACCCTTGACGCCATGGTGGGGCACAAGTCGGCCCGGTATCGGCGGTACGGGTGGGCTTCGGCCCGGCTCGACGATGTCGCCGGTTGGCCGGGAGCGCGGCTGACCGCCGTGCTCGCCGCTGTCGCCGGGGGCGATCCGCGGGGGGCCGTGCGGGCCTGGCGTGCCGACGCCGCCAGCCATCCCAGTCCCAACGCGGGCCCGGTCGAGGCGTCGTTCGCCGGCGCCCTCGGGGTGCGGCTGGGCGGGACCCTGTCGTACGGGGGGCGGGTCGAGCACCGGCCCGTGCTCAACGGCGGCGCCGGGCGCGCCGTCGTCACGCGCGACATCGAGCGTGCCGTACGGCTCTCACAACGCGTCAGTTGGCTTGCGCTCGGCGTCAGTGTCGCCGGGCGCCGCATCGTGAAGGGGCGTGCGTCATGACGGGCGGTGGGCTTCTGGTCGCCGGTACCACTTCCGACGCCGGCAAGAGCGTCGTCACCGCCGGGATCTGCCGGTGGCTGGTGCGGCAGGGGGTCAAGGTCGCGCCCTTCAAGGCGCAGAACATGTCCCTCAATTCGTTCGTGACGCGGGAGGGGGCCGAGATCGGGCGGGCGCAGGCCATGCAGGCGCAGGCCTGTCGGGTCGAGCCCACCGCGCTGATGAACCCCGTGCTGCTCAAGCCCGGTGGCGAGCAGAGCAGCCAGGTCGTGCTCATGGGCAAGCCGGTCGGGGAGATGAGTGCCCGTGGGTATCACGGCGGGCGGCAGCAGAAACTCCTCGGGACGGTGCTCGACTGTCTTGCCGAGTTGCGGGGCACGTATGACGCGGTGATCTGTGAGGGGGCCGGTTCTCCCGCCGAGATCAATCTGCGGCGGACGGACATCGTGAACATGGGGATCGCGCGGGGCGCGCGGCTTCCCGTGCTCGTCGTCGGTGACATCGACCGCGGCGGGGTCTTCGCCTCGTTCTTCGGGACGGTCGCGCTGCTCTCTCCCGAGGATCAGGAGTTCGTCGCCGGGTTCCTGGTCAACAAGTTCCGGGGGGACGTCTCGCTGCTCGAACCCGGGCTCGACATGCTGCACGGCCTCACCGGGCGGCGGACGTACGGCGTGCTGCCCTTCCGTCACGGGCTCGGCATCGACGAGGAGGACGGGATGGCGGTCTCCCTGCGGGGAGCGGTTCGGGAGTCCCAGGTCTCCGCCCCCGTCGGCGAGGACGTGTTGCGTGTCGCCGTCTGTGCCGTCCCGCTCATGTCCAACTTCACCGATGTCGACGCCCTCGCCGCCGAGCCGGGTGTCGTGGTGCGGTTCGTGGACCGGCCGGAGGAGCTGGCCGACGCCGATCTCGTCGTCATTCCGGGGACTCGGGGGACCGTGAAGGCCCTGGAGTGGCTGCGGGAGCGGGGACTTGCGGAGGCCCTCCTGCGAAGGGCCGCTTCGGGAAGGCCCGTCCTCGGGATCTGCGGCGGCTTCCAGATCCTCGGCGAGCACATCGAGGACGAGGTCGAGAGCCGGCGCGGGCACGTCGACGGGCTCGGAGTCCTGCCCGTGCGGGTGCGGTTCGCCCGGGAGAAGACCCTCACCAGGCCGGTGGGGGAAGCCCTCGGCGAGTCCGTCGAGGGGTACGAGATCCATCACGGGGTCGCCGACATCGACGGAGGGGATCCCTTCCTCGACGGCTGCCGGGTCGGTCAGACCTGGGGCACGCACTGGCACGGCTCGCTGGAGTCGGACGGTTTCCGGCGGGCCTTTCTGCGGGAGGTGGCGGCCGCCGCGGGCCGCCGCTTCGTGCCGGCCGCCGACACGTCGTTCGCCGCGCTGCGCGAGGAGCAGCTCGACCGGCTCGGCGACCTGATCGAACAGCACGCGGACACGGACGCGCTCTGGCGGCTCATCGAGTCGGGCGCGCCGCAAGGACTGCCTTTCATTCCACCGGGAGCGCCCGCATGAGCACTGTGTTGTTGTTGTCGACCGCCGACACGGATCTGCTGGCGGCCCGCGCCGCCTCCGGTGCCGACTACCGGATCGGCAACCCGACCCGCGTGGACGTCGAGAGCGAGCTGCCCGCGCTGCTCGACGGCGCGGACATCGCCGTCGTACGCCTGCTGGGCGGCAAGCGGGCCTGGGAGGACGGGCTCGCCAGGCTGAAGGCGTCCGGTGTCCCTACCGTGCTGCTGGGCGGCGAGGCCGTTCCCGACGCCGAGTTGATGGCCGAGTCGTCGGTGCCCGCCGGTGTCGTGGCCGAGGCGCTGAGGTATCTCGTCGAGGGCGGGCCCGCCAACCTCACCGAGCTCGCGCGGTTCCTCTCCGACACCGTGCTGCTGACGGGCGAGGGGTTCGTCGAGCCGCAGAAGATGCCGGAGTACGGCGTCCACGGCGAGCGTCCCCTCGTCGAGGGCCGTCCGACCGTGGGCGTGCTCTTCTACCGGGCCCATGAGCTGAGCGGCAACACCGCCTTCGTGGACACCCTGTGCGACGCCGTCGAGGCGCAGGGCGCCAACGCCCTCCCCGTGTACTGCGGTTCGCTGCGCGGTGCGGACGCGGAACTGTACGAGATCCTCGGCCAGGCCGACGCCCTGGTCGCCACCGTCCTCGCGGCGGGCGGCACACACGCCTCGCAGGCGTCGGCGGGCGGCGACGAGGAGGCCTGGGACATCGGCCGGCTGGCCGAGCTCGACGTCCCCGTGCTGCAAGGTCTCTGCCTCACCTCGTCCCGGGCCGCCTGGGACGAGTCCGACGCCGCCCTCTCCCCCATGGACGCGGCGATGCAGGTCGCGATCCCCGAGTTCGACGGCCGCCTCATCACCGTCCCCTTCTCCTTCAAGGAGCAGGGCCCCGACGACGTGCCCGTGTACGTCGCCGACCCGGAGCGGGCGGCGCGCGTCGCCGGGATCGCCGTACGGCACGCGCGGTTGAAGCACAAGCCGAACGCGGACAAGAAGCTCGCGCTCGTCTTCACCGCCTACCCGACCAAGCACTCGCGCGTCGGCAACGCGGTCGGCCTCGACACGCCCGCCTCGGCCGTGCGGGTGCTGGACGCCCTCAGGGGCGCCGGGTACGGCCTCACCGAGTACCCCGCGGGCGGCGACGAGTTGATCCACCGCCTCATCAACGCGGGCGGGCACGACGTCGAGTGGCTCACCGAGGAACAGTTGGCGTCCGCTCCCGCGCGCGTGCCGCTGGCCGACTACCGGGCCTGGTTCGACAAGCTCGACCCCGAGCTGCGCGACGCCATGCTGGAGGCGTGGGGTGAGCCGCCGGGTTCGCTGTACGTCGACGGGGACGACATCGTCCTCGCCTCGCTCCAGTTCGGGAACGTCGTCGTGATGATCCAGCCGCCGCGCGGCTTCGGCGAGAACCCGATCGCGATCTACCACGACCCGGACATGCCGCCGTCCCACCACTACATGGCGGCCTACCGGTGGCTCGAGAACAGCTTCGGCGCCGACGCCATCGTCCACATGGGCAAGCACGGCACGATGGAGTGGCTGCCGGGCAAGGGACTCGGGCTCAGCGGGGGTTGTGCGCCGGACGCCGTGCTCGGTGATCTGCCCCTGATCTACCCGTTCATCGTCAACGACCCCGGCGAGGGCACCCAGGCCAAGCGCCGCGGTCACGCCACCGTCGTCGACCACCTCGTGCCGCCGATGGCCCGCGCGGACACCTACGGCGACCTGGCCAAGCTGGAGCAGCTCCTCGACGAGTACGCGCTCGTCTCCGACCTGGACCCGACGAAGGCGCCCGCGGTCCGGGCGCAGATCTGGACGCTGGTCAAGGCGGCCGAGCTCCACCACGACCTGCATGTCGACGAGCAGCCGGACGACGAGACCTTCGACGAGTTCGTCATGCACATCGACGGCTATCTGTGCGAGATCAAGGACGTGCAGATCCGCGACGGGCTGCACATCCTCGGCGGCGGCCCGGTCGGTGAACCGCGCGTCAACCTCGTACTCGCCGTGCTGCGCGCCTCGCAGGTGTGGGGCGGGCAGGCCAACGCCCTGCCGGGGCTGCGGGCTTCGCTGGCCGCTCATTTCGGGCTCGACGAGAAGGAGCTGCTGTCCGAGCCGGGTGCGCCGGTGAAGGTGCCGGTGGAGCTGTCCGACCTCGTCGACGGCCCCTCGCGTACGGCCGCCGACGCGATCGACCTGCTGGAGCAGCTGTGCCGGCGGATCGCGGAGGGGATGGAGGAGCACGACTGGGCGCTCGCACAGAGCCGTCCTCTGGTGCGTGCCGTCGTCGGCACCGAACTCCCCGACGCCGTCGCCGTGGTGGAGTTCGCCTGCAACGAGGTCGTGCCCCGCCTGGCGCGGACCACCGACGAGATCGGCCACATCCTCAAGGCCCTCGACGGCGGTTACGTCCCGGCCGGTCCGTCGGGTTCGCCGACGCGCGGGCTCGTGAACGTGCTGCCGACCGGCCGCAACTTCTACTCCGTCGACCCCAAGGCCATCCCCTCCAGGCTGAGTTGGGAGGTCGGCCAGTCGCTCGCCGACTCGCTGGTCGCCCGCTACCTGCAGGACACCGGCGAGTACCCGAAGTCCGTCGGCCTGACGGTCTGGGGGACGTCCGCGATGCGCACCCAGGGCGACGACATCGCCGAGATCCTCGCACTGCTGGGCTGCCGTCCGGTGTGGGACGACGCCTCGCGCCGGGTGACCGGCTTCGAGGTCGTCGGCCTGGCGGAGCTCGGGCGGCCGCGCATCGACGTCACGGTGCGCATCTCCGGCTTCTTCCGGGACGCCTTCCCGCACGTCGTCGGGCTGATCGACGACGCGGTGCGGACGGTGGCCGAGCTGGACGAGCCGGCCGACAGCAACTACGTCCGCGCCCACGCCGACGAGGACACCGCCGAGCACGGCGACCGGCGGCGCGCGACGGCCCGTGTCTTCGGCTCCAAGCCGGGCGCGTACGGCGCCGGTCTGCTGCCGCTGATCGACGCCCGCAACTGGCGTTCGGACGCCGACCTGGCCGAGGTGTACGCCGTCTGGGGCGGCTACGCCTACGGCCGCGGGCTCGACGGGCGGGCGGCGCGCGGGGACATGGAGACCGCGTTCAAGCGGATCAACGTCGCCGCGAAGAACGTCGACACCCGCGAGCACGACCTCGTCGACGCCGACGACTACTTCCAGTACCACGGCGGCATGGTCGCCATGGTGCGGCACCTGACCGGCGCCAACCCCGAGGCGTACGTGGGTGATTCGGCCACTCCCGACCAGGTGAAGACCCGCACGCTGGGCGAGGAGACCCACCGCGTCTTCCGCGCCCGCGTGGTCAACCCGCGCTGGATGGCGGCCATGCGCCGGCACGGCTACAAGGGCGCCTTCGAGATGGCGGCGACCGTGGACTACCTCTTCGGGTACGACGCCACGGCCGGGGTCGTCGACGACTGGATGTACGAGAAGCTGTCGGCCGAGTACGTCTTCGACGCCGAGAACCAGGACTTCATGAAGAAGTCCAACCCGTGGGCGCTGCGCGGCATCACCGAGCGGCTCCTCGAGGCCGCCGACCGCGGGCTGTGGGCCGAACCGGACGCCGACACGCTGGAGCGGCTGCGGGCCACGTACCTGGAGCTGGAAGGCGACTTGGAGGGCGACGAGAAGTGACCACCCCCTTCCCCTTTACGGCCGTTGTCGGCCAGGACGACCTGCGGCTCGCGCTGCTGCTGAACGCCGTGTCACCGGCGGTCGGCGGGGTGCTGGTGCGCGGCGAGAAGGGCACCGCCAAGTCGACGGCGGTGCGGGCGCTTTCGGCGCTGATGCCCGAGGTACCGGTGGTCGCCGGGTGCCGTTTCTCGTGCGACCCCGCCACTCCCGACCCCGCGTGCCCGGACGGGCCGCACGAGGCCGGGGCGGGCAGCGAGCGCCCCGCCCGTATGGTCGAACTCCCCGTCGGCGCCTCCGAGGACCGGCTGGTCGGCGCCCTGGACATCGAGCGGGCCCTCGCCGAGGGCGTGAAGGCCTTCGAGCCGGGCCTGCTCGCGGACGCCCACCGCGGGATCCTCTACGTCGACGAGGTCAACCTCCTCCACGACCACCTCGTCGACCTGCTGCTGGACGCGGCGGCGATGGGCGCGTCGTACGTCGAACGCGAGGGCGTCTCCGTCCGGCACGCCGCCCGCTTCCTGCTCGTCGGCACCATGAACCCCGAAGAGGGCGAGCTGCGACCGCAGCTGCTCGACCGGTTCGGGCTGACCGTCGAGGTCGCGGCCTCACGCGAGCCTGATCAGCGGGTGGAGGTCGTACGGCGGCGGCTCGCCTACGACGACGATCCGGCCGGCTTCGCCGCGCGGTGGGCGGACGAGGAGGCCGCCGTACGGGCGCGGATCGTGGCGGCGCGAGAGCTGCTGCCGTCGGTGCGCCTGGGCGACAGGGCGCTGCGGCAGATCGCGGCGACCTGTGCCGCCTTCGAGGTGGACGGGATGCGCGCCGACATCGTGATGGCCCGCACGGCCACCGCGCTGGCCGCCTGGGCCGGGCGGACCGATGTGCTCGCCGAGGATGTGCGACAGGCGGCGCTGCTCGCGCTGCCGCACCGGCGCCGGCGCAATCCCTTTGACGCGCCCGGGCTGGACGAGGACAAGCTCGACCAGACGCTGGAGGAGTTCTCCGGTGAGGGCGAGGGCGACGAGGATCCCGACCCCGACGGGCCCGGCGGGGGCGGCGGGCAGCCGCCGTCCGAGGGACCGCAGACCGACGACGGTGCTTCCGGCGCGCGGCCCGAAGCCGGCGAGGGCGGGGAGCCGCAGCCTTCCGAGGCCGGTTCGGGCGAGCAGTCCGCCGTACGGGCCTCCGAACCCTTCCGTACCAAGGTCCTCAGCGTGCCCGGCCTCGGCGAGGGTGCCGCCGGGCGGCGTTCGCGGGCGCGGACGGAGCATGGGCGGACCACGGGGGCTCGGCGTCCCCGAGGGGCCCTGACCAAACTGCACTTGGCGGCCACCGTGCAGGCGGCAGCGCCGCATCAGCGGGCTCGGGGCCGGTCCGGGCCGGGGCTCGTGGTGCGGCGGGACGATCTGCGGCAGGCGGTTCGGGAAGGGCGCGAAGGGAATCTCGTGCTGTTCGTCGTCGACGCCTCGGGGTCGATGGCGGCGCGGCAGCGGATGAGCGCGGTGAAGGGCGCCGTGCTGTCGCTGCTGCTGGATGCGTACCAGCGACGGGACAAGGTGGGGCTCGTGACGTTTCGCGGGTCGGCCGCCGATGTCGCGCTGCCGCCCACGTCGTCGGTGGATGCGGCCGCGGCTCGGCTGGAGACGCTGCCCACCGGTGGGCGTACCCCGCTTGCGGCCGGGCTGCTCAAGGCCCATGAGGTGCTGCGGGTGGAGCGGCTCAGGGATCCGGCCCGGCGGGCGCTCGTCGTGGTGGTCACCGACGGGCGGGCCACGGGTGGCCCCGAGCCGGTCGCGCTCGCGGGGCGGGCGGCTCGGTTGTTCGCGGCGCAGGGCGTCGCGTCCGTGGTGGTCGACTGCGAGTCGGGGCCCGTACGGCTGGGGCTCGCGGGGCAGCTCGCGGGTGAGCTGGGCGGTACGGCCGTGACGCTGGACGAGTTGCGGGCCGAGTCGATCGCCGGGCTGGTCAGGGATGTACAGGGTGGGTCGAAGAGGAGGGCCGCGTAATGCCGCAGGGACAGCCGAGTGTGGTGCCAGACGATGGCCTGACGACCCGCCAGCGCCGTAATCGGCCGCTGGTCGTCGTGCACACGGGCATCGGCAAGGGCAAGTCGACCGCCGCGTTCGGGCTTGCCCTGCGGGCCTGGAACCAGGGGTGGCCCATCGGGGTGTTCCAGTTCGTCAAGTCGGCCAAGTGGAAGGTCGGCGAGGAGAACGCGCTGCGGGTGCTCGGTGCCAGTGGTGAGGGCGGGTCCGTCGACTGGCACAAGATGGGCGAGGGCTGGTCGTGGGTGCAGCGTGACGACCAGATGGACAACGAGGACAAGGCCCGGGAGGGCTGGGAGCAGGTCAAGCGGGACCTGGCCGCCGAGACGTACAAGCTGTACGTGCTGGACGAGTTCGCCTACCCGATGCACTGGGGGTGGGTGGACACCGACGAGGTCGTCGATGTGCTGCGGAATCGCCCCGGGAACCAGCACGTGGTCATCACCGGGCGGAACGCGCCCGAGAAGCTCGTCGAGTTCGCCGACCTCGTGACCGACATGTCCAAGGTGAAGCACCCCATGGACGTGGGTCAGAAGGGCCAGAGAGGCATCGAGTGGTGATCGCGTGATGTCCCCGTCCTCGCCCTCGCCGCCGTCCTCGTCCTCGTCCTCCTCCTCGTCCGTCCCTCGGCTGGTCATCGCCGCGCCGGCCTCCGGCAGTGGCAAGACCACCGTCGCCACGGGGTTGATGGCCGCGCTCACCGCGCGCGGGCTTGCTGTGTCTCCGCACAAGGTGGGGCCGGACTACATCGATCCCGGGTATCACACGCTCGCCACCGGACGGGTGGGGCGCAACCTCGACGCGTATCTGTGCGGGCCGGAGTTGATCGGGCCGTTGTTCCTGCATGGGGCGCGGGGGTGCGACATCGCCGTCGTCGAGGGCGTCATGGGGATGTACGACGGGGCCGCCGGGGAGGGTGAGCTGGCGTCCACCGCGCATGTGGCGAAGTTGCTGCGGGCGCCGGTGGTGCTCGTCGTCGACGCGTCGTCGCAGTCGCGGTCCGTCGCGGCGCTGGTGCACGGGTTCGCGTCGTGGGATCCGGAGGTGCGGGTCGGGGGCGTGATCCTGAACAAGGTCGCCTCGGATCGGCATGAGGAGCTGCTGCGGGAGGCGTTGGACGCGGCCGGGGTGCCTGTGATGGGGGTGCTGCGGCGGGTCGCCCAGGTGGATACGCCCTCGCGGCATCTGGGGCTGGTGCCGGTCGCCGAGCGGCGGGCCGCCGCTGTGGAGGCCGTTGCGGCGATGGCGGCGCAGGTTGATGCCGGGTGTGACTTGGAGGCGTTGCTGGGGCTGGCGCGGGGGGCGGGGGCGTTGTCTTGTGCGGCTTGGGATGCGGCTGAGGTCTTGGCCTCTTCGCCCCCGCCGCCCCTACCCGTCCCGTCCTCCAGGGGCTCCGTCCCTTCGACCCCGCTGGGGGCTGCGCCCCCAGACCCCCGCTTCGGCCCTGAACGGGCCTCGTCCTCAAGCGCCGGACAGGCTGGAGAGTGCGGTCCGGCGTCGACAAGCTCCGCCCCTCGTCCTCAAGCGCCGGACGGGCTGAAGAATGCCGACCGGCCTGTGAGAGTCGCCGTCGCCGGTGGTCCCGCCTTCACCTTCTCGTACGCCGAACACGCCGAACTTCTCGCCGCCTCCGGCGCCGAAGTCGTCCCCGTCGACCCGCTCCGTGACGAGCAACTCCCCGACGGCACCCGTGGCCTGGTCATCGGGGGCGGGTTTCCCGAGGTATACGCCGCCGAGCTGTCCGCCAACGAGCCCCTCCGCAAGGCCGTCGCCGCCCTCGCAGAGGCCGGCGCTCCCGTCGCCGCCGAGTGTGCCGGGCTGCTCTACCTCTGTCGGGAGCTGGACGGGCAGCCCATGTGCGGGGTGCTCGACGCCGGTGCCCGGATGAGCGAGCGGCTCACCCTCGGGTATCGGGACGCCGTCGCCGTCAGCGACAGTGTGCTCGCCGTCGCGGGGACGCGGATGCGGGGGCACGAGTTTCATCGGACCGTCGTCGAGCCCGGCTCGGGGACGGCGCCCGCCTGGGGGGTACGCGCCCCTCGACCGCGGGTCGAAGGTTTCGTACAGCAGGGCGTGCACGCGAGTTATCTGCACACGCACTGGGCCTCGCAGCCCGGTGTCGCCCATCGGTTCGTGGAGAGGTGCCGGACGTCATGAGCAGCAGCAGGTTGATCGGAGTCGGGGTCGGTCCCGGCGACCCGGAGCTGGTGACCGTGAAGGGCGTCAACGCTCTGCGCGCCGCCGATGTCGTCGTCGTACCGGTGATGGCTGGAGTTGACGGAAAGGACGGCGGCGAGCGGGGGCGGGCCGAGGCGACGGTGCTGCACTACGTGCCCGAGGAGAAGGTCGTGCGGGTCGTGTTCGCGCTCAACGAGCGGACCGACCGGGCCCGGCGCGAGGCGGCCTGGGATGCGGCGGGCGAGCGGGTGGCCGAGCTGCTGCGCGGCCATTCCACCGTCGCCTTCGCCACCATCGGTGACCCCAACGTCTACTCCACCTTCACCTATCTCGCCCAGACCATCTGCGAGACGGTGCCCGGCACCGTCGTCGAGACCGTCCCCGGCATCACCGCCATGCAGGACCTCGCCGCCCGTTCGGGAGCCGTGCTCACCGAGGGGACGGAGCCGCTCACGCTCGTGCCCGTCACGGCGGGGGCGACGGTGCTCAAGGAGGCACTCGCCGGGCCCGGGACCGTCGTCGCCTACAAGTTCGGGCGGCAGGCCGCGGAGGTCGCCGAGGCGCTGCGGGAGACCGGGCGGATCGAGAACGCGGTGTGGGGGTCGGCGCTGGGGCTGTCGGAGGAGTCGATCCGGCCCGCCGCCGACCTCGACGAGACTCCCCTCCCCTACCTCTCGACGCTCATCGCACCCGCCCGGCGCGACGGCGTGCGGGGCGGCAAGCTGTGAGCCCCTCGCCCACCCCGCGGCACCACAACGCACGGCACTCGCAGGACTCGTAGCAACCGCAGCAGCCGCCGCAACGCCCGCAGCACTCGTAGCATCCGCAGCCCCGCAGCCCCGCAGCCCCGCAGCAACTCGTAGCACTCGTAAGACCCGTAGGAGAGGACCCTTCCCATGGCCGAAGCCCCCACCGGCAAGGTGACCTTCGTCGGTGCCGGCCCCGGCGCCGCCGATCTGCTGACGTTCCGTGCCGCGCGTGCCATCGCCGAGGCCGACGTCGTGATCTGGGCGGCCAGCCTGGTGCAGGCGGAGGTCCTCCAGCACGCGCGCGAGGACGCCGAGATCCTCGACTCGGCCACCATGTCCCTGGAGGACGTCGTCGCCGTGTACGAGCGGGCCCGTGAGGCCGGGCTCAAGGTCGCGCGTATTCACTCCGGTGACCCCGCCCTCTGGGGCGGTACGCAGGAGCAGCTCGACCGGTGTGCCGGGATCGGCGTCGAGACCGAGATCGTGCCCGGGGTCTCGGCCTTCTCCGCCGTGGCCGCGCTCGCCCAGCGGGAGCTGACCATCCCCGAGGTCGCGCAGTCCGTCGTCCTCACCCGGCTCGGTGGCGGCAAGACGCCGATGCCGCCCGGCGAGGAGGTGCGGGAGTTCGCCAAGCACGGGACCACCATGGCGATCTTCCTGTCGGCCGCCCGTAGCGGGCAGCTCGTGCGGGAGCTGCTGGAGGGCGGGTATCCGACGTCCACTCCGGTCGTCGTCGCCTACCAGGCGACCTGGCCGGAGGAACTCGTCGTGAAGTGCACGATCGGGACGCTGGAGGAGACCGTCAAGGAGCACAAGCTCTGGAAGCACACCCTGTTCCTGGTCGGCCCGGCCCTCGACGCGCAGGGCACACGCTCGCACCTCTACCACCCCGGTCACTTCCACGGGTACCGGAAGGCCGACCCTCAGGCACGCCGGGCGCTGCGCGAGCGAGGGGCGAGCACGTGATCCCCGAGCGGCCGGTCACGGTCGTCGGTACGGGGACGGGGGCACCGCTCCCGGAAGACGTCCTCGCCGGGGCCGAGCTGGTGGTCGGCGGGCGGCGGCATCTGGACGCCGTACGACTGGCCGACGGCGTGGAGCGGGTCGTGCTCGGGGCGCTGGCTCCTGCCCTCGACACCATCGCGGAGTACGTCGCGAAGGACCGGCGGGTGGTCGTGCTGGCCTCCGGTGACCCCGGGTTCTTCGGGATCGTGCGAGTGCTGGCCGAGCGGTTCGGGGCGGAGCGGCTCGATGTGCGGGCCGGTGTGTCCTCCGTCGCCGCCGCCTTCGCGCGGCTCGGGCTGACCTGGGACGACGCGGTCGTCGTCAGCGCGCACGGGCGGGAGCCGCGCACGGCCGTCAACGTCTGCCGGGCGCATCCGAAGGTGGCCGTGCTGACCGGACCGGGCGCCGGGCCCGCCGAGTTGGGCGCGGCGCTCGCCCGTACCGCCCCCGGGCGGGTCCTGGTCGTCGCGTCCGCGCTGGGCGACCCGGCCCGCGAGCGAGTGGAACGGCTCTCCCCCGGCGAGGCCGCGCGGCGGGACTGGGGTGCGGCGGTGAGTGTCGTGCTCTGCCTGGACGAGACGCGGGCGCCGGGTGGCGTGCGTACGGTCGCCGGGGCGGCCTCCGCTCCCGCCGCATGGGCCCTGGACGAGGGCGAGTTCACGCACCGCGACTCCATGATCACCAAGTCCGAGGTACGGGCGCTCGCCCTGGCCCGGCTCGGGCCGCGCCTCGGCGACCTCGTCTGGGACGTCGGCGCGGGCTCCGGGTCCGTGGCCGTGGAGTGCGCGCGGTTCGGTGCCGCCGTCACCGCGGTCGAGAAGACCCCGGACGGCATCGCGCGGATCCGCGCCAACGCCGCCGCGCACGGCGTCGACGTCCACGTCGTGCACGGGGCGGCACCCACCGTGCTGTCCGATCTCGACGATCCGGACGCCGTGTTCATCGGGGGCGGGGGGCGGGAGCTGCCCGCCATCGTCACCGCGTGCGCGCGGCGGGCGCGGCGGGCGGTCGTGGTCGCGATGGCGGCGCTGGACCGTGTGCCGGCGGCCCGCGAGGCGCTGAAGAGTGCCGGGTTCGACTGCGCCGGGGTGCTGTTGCAGTCGTCCCGGCTGGCGCCGCTGCCGGGGGACGTGACCCGGCTGGCGGCGACCAACCCCGTGTTCCTGCTGTGGGGCGTCCGGCCTCCGGTTCGTACTGAAGAAGGAGTTGCCCAGTGATCGGCCTCATTTCCGCCACCGCGGCGGGGGCGGCGGCGCGGGACCGGCTGGTCGCCGCGTGGCCGGAGCGTGTGCGCGTGTACGACGGGCCCGTCGGGGACGCCGTACGGCGGGCGTTCGCGGAGTGCGAGCAGCTCGTGTGCTTTCTCGCGACGGGCGCGGTCGTACGGCTGATCGCCCCGCTGCTGGGTGACAAGGCGTCCGACCCTGGTGTGGTGTGCGTCGACGAGGGCGGGCGGTTCGCCGTGTCGCTGGTCGGCGGGCACGGGGGCGGTGCCAATGAACTGACCCTGGAGGTGGGCGAGTTGCTGGGGGCCGTGCCCGTGGTGACGACGGCGACCGATGCCGTGGGGGTGCCCGGTCTGGACACGCTCGGGTTCCCGGTGGAGGGCGATGTCGCCGCGGTTTCGCGGGCCCTGCTCGACGGTGAGCCGGTGGCGCTGAAGACCGAGTTGGCGTGGCCGCTGCCGCCGCTCCCGGTCGCCACCGAGGGTTCCTGGACCATCCGTCTGACGGATCGGCTCGTCGAGAGCGCCGCCGAGCGCGAGGTCGTCCTGCGCCCGCCGTCCCTCGTCGTCGGCGTCGGTGCCTCCAGGGGCGCCCCCGCCGACGAGGTGCTCGGGCTGATCGAGAGCGCGCTCGGCGACGCCGGCCTCTCCGCCGCGTCCCTCGCCGAACTCGCCACCGTCGACGCCAAGGCCGACGAACCCGGCATCGTCGAGGCCGCCGAACGCCTCGGCGTCCCCCTCGTCACCCACTCCGCCGAGGAACTGGCCGCCGTCGAGGTCCCCAACCCCTCCGCCGCGCCCCTCGCCGCGGTGGGCACCCCCTCCGTCGCCGAGGCCGCCGCCCTGGTGCGCGGCGGCGAACTCCTCGTACCCAAGCGGAAGTCGCAGCGCGCCGACGGGCAGCCGGCGATGGCGACCTGTGCCGTCGTACGGCGGCCCGGACGCGGGCGGCTCGCGGTCGTCGGGCTCGGGCCCGGTGCCCGTGATCTGCTGACGCCGCGCGCGAAGACGGAGCTGCGGCGCGCCTCCGTGCTCGTCGGGCTCGACCAGTACGTCGACCAGATCCGCGATCTGCTGCGGCCCGGCACGCGGGTCCTGGAGTCGGGGCTCGGCGCCGAGGAGGAGCGGGCCCGGACGGCGGTCGAGGAGGCCCGCAAGGGGCAGGCGGTCGCGCTGATCGGCAGCGGGGACGCGGGCGTGTACGCCATGGCCTCCCCCGCGCTCGCCGAGGCCTCCGACGACATCGAGGTGATCGGGGTGCCGGGCGTCACCGCCGCCCTCGCGGCGGCCGCGATCCTCGGTGCACCGCTCGGACACGACCACGTGTCGATCAGCCTCTCCGACCTGCACACCCCGTGGGAGGTCATCGAGCGGCGGGTGCGGGCCGCGGCCGAGGCGGACATCGTGGTCACCTTCTACAACCCCCGCTCCCGGGGCCGCGACTGGCAGCTGCCCAAGGCCCTCGCGATCCTCGCCGAGCACCGGAAGCCGACCACGCCGGTCGGTGTCGTACGGAACGCGTCGCGGCCGGACGAGTCCGGTCGGCTCACGACACTGGGTGCCCTCGACCCGGCGACGGTCGACATGATGACGGTCGTGACCGTGGGCAACACCGCGACCCGGGACATCGCGGGGCGCATGGTGACGCCGCGCGGCTACCGCTGGCAGGCATCGCAGGAGGGCGCCAAGTGAACCGTGTGGATCACGTGGATCGTGTGGTTCATCCGATCGAGGTGGAGTCCTACCGGCGGCTGCGCGCCCGCCTGGACACCTCGCACTTCCCGCCGCTGACCCGGGCGGTGGTGGAGAGGGTCATCCACTCCGCCGCGGATCTCGACTACGCCACCGATCTCGTCATGGACGAGGGCGACCTGGAGAAGGCCCACCTGGCACTGCACTCCGGCGCGCCCGTCGTCACGGACGTGGAGATGGTCGCGGCCGGGATCACCCGGCGCGAGACCGTCTGCCGGCTCAGGGACGCCAAGTCCGGTCCGGGACTGACCCGTTCGGCGCACGCGATACGGCTCGCGTACGAGCAGGTCGGCCCTGGCGCCCTCTGGGTGATCGGCAACGCGCCGACCGCACTGGAGGAGCTGCTGACCCTGGACGCCGCCCCGGCCCTCGTCATCGGCCTGCCCGTCGGCTTCGTCGGCGCGGTCGAGTCCAAGGCCGCGTTGCGCGAGAGCGGGCTGCCCGCCGTGAGCAACGTGTCCGAGAAGGGCGGTTCGGCGGTCGCCTCCGCCGCGCTCAACGCCCTGCTGTACCACCCCCTTACACAGAAGACCGAGCCTCAGAAGAACGAGTCTCACAAGACCGAGGAGAAATCGTGACCACCCCGCCGCCCGCCCTGCTCATCGCCGGTCATGGCACCCGGGACGATGCCGGAGCCGAGGCGTTCCGCGACTTCGTCCGGGAGCTGGGGGCCCGCCACCCCGAGCTGCCCGTCGCGGGCGGCTTCATCGAGCTGTCCCCGCCACCGCTGGGCGAGGCCGTGACCGAGCTGGTCGAACGCGGCGTACGGCGGTTCGCCGCCGTGCCGCTGATGCTGGTGTCCGCCGGGCACGCCAAGGGCGACATCCCGGCCGCGCTGGCCCGCGAGAAGGAGCGGCACCCCGGGATCTCGTACACCTACGGCCGCCCCCTCGGCCCGCACCCGTCGCTGCTGTCCGTCCTGGAGCGGCGGCTGGACGAGGCGCTCGGCGCCGAGGGCCGCGCGCCCGGGGACCGGGCCGATGTGACCGTGCTGCTGGTCGGGCGCGGGTCGACCGACCCGGACGCCAACGCCGAGGTGCACAAGGCGGCGCGGCTGCTGTGGGAGGGGCGCGGCTACGCGGGCGTGGAGACGGCGTTCGTGTCGCTCGCGGCGCCGGACGTGCCGAGCGGCCTGGACCGCTGCGTGAAGCTGGGCGCGCGGAGGATCGTCGTCCTGCCCTACTTCCTCTTCACCGGCATCCTGCCGGACCGCGTGCGGCAGCAGACGGAGGGCTGGGCGGCCGCGCACCCGGAGGTCGAGGTGCGCTCGGCGGACGTCATCGGCCCGGAGCCGGAACTCCTCGACCTGGTGATGGAGCGGTACGAGGAGGCCCTGAAGGGCGACCTGCGGATGAACTGCGACTCGTGCGTGTACCGCATCGCGCTGCCCGGCTTCGAGGACAAGGTCGGCATGCCCCAGCAGCCGCACTTCCACCCGGACGACGACGACCACCACCACGGGCACGGTCATCACGACCACGGCCACCACCATGGCGCCCACTCCCATGCCCACTGAGGCGCACGACCTACGTCACCACGGCGACGCCGAGGTCCGCGACGACGGCTCGGCGCTTGTCGACCTCGCCGTGAACGTCCGCGCGGACACGCCCCCCGCATGGCTGCGCGAACGGATCGCCGGGTCCCTGGGCTCCCTCGCCGCCTACCCGGACGGGCGGGCCGCGCGGGCGGCGGTGGCGGCGCGGCACGGACTCCCGACGGAACGCGTGCTGCTCACGGCGGGGGCGGCGGAGGCATTCGTGCTCCTCGCCCGCGCCCTGAAGGTGCGCCGGCCGGTCGTCGTGCACCCGCAGTTCACGGAGCCCGAGGCGGCCCTGCGGGACGCGGGGCACACGGTCGACCGGGTGCTGCTGCGGGAGGAGGACGGCTTCCGTCTCGACCCGGCGGCCGTCCCCGAGGACGCCGACCTGGTGGTCGTCGGCAACCCCACCAACCCGACCTCGGTGCTCCACCCGGCCGCGTCCCTCGCCGAACTCGTCCGCCCCGGGCGGACGTTGGTGGTGGACGAGGCGTTCATGGACGCGGTGCCGGGTGAGCGGGAGGCGCTGGCGAGCCGCACGGACATACCGGGCCTGGTGGTGCTGCGCAGCCTGACGAAGACCTGGGGCCTGGCCGGCCTGCGCATCGGCTACGTCCTCGCCGCCCCGGAGACCATCGCCGACCTGGAGCGCGCCCAGCCCCTGTGGCCGGTCTCCACGCCCGCACTCGCCGCCGCCGAGGCCTGTATGTCGTCCCCGGCCCTGGCGGAGGCGGCCCACGCGGCCCACCGCATCGCCGCCGACCGGGCCCATCTCATCGCGGGGCTCGCCGAGTTCGCCCCGGCCGGACTCCGGGTCGTCGAGCCCGCCGAGGGGCCCTTCGTCCTCGTCCGCCTGCCGAGGGCGGCAGCGGTACGGGAGCACCTGCGCGAGCTCGGGTTCGCGGTACGGCGCGGGGACACGTTCCCCGGGCTGGGCGAGGAGTGGCTGCGGCTGGCGGTGCGGGACCGGGGGACGGTCAGCCGGTTCCTGGGGGCGCTTGAGGGGGCGATGACGCAGGCCAACCGCTGAGGCCCGCGTTCCTTCCGGCGACAGGACGAAAGCCGCTGTGTGTACGACCATTGCAGCTAGCAGTCCGTGTCTTCGGCCAACAGCCATGCCGAGCGCGCCCCGTGCCACGCCACAGCCGCCTCCTTCGACCAGAACGCCGACCTCTCGGGACGGGCGACGCCCACCGCGGAGGTCAGCTTGCCCCCGGCGGTCGCTGTCGACGGGGGCTGCCCGGTACAGCGCTTCACAGCTGTCCGCCAGCCCGCGAAAGCCGTGCTCCGCGGCGGCCTTTCGGCCCTCGGTCAGTGCCAGTTCGCCCAGGCAACCGGTGGCGGCAACGCTGGCCGCTCCGGGGGAAGCGACCTGACGAGCGAGCGTCGCCAGGTCGCCTCAACGCCCGCTCAGCTCCTGCCGCGCCGCGCCAGCGCCACCGCTCCCCCACCCGCGAGGAGCAGAGCGACCGCGCCGCCCGCGATGTACGGCGTCATGGAGCTGCCGCCGGTCTCGGCGAGGCCGTCCTCGGCGGACTCACCCTGGGGCTTGACGTCGCCGGCCGAACCGGTGCCCGGGGCGGCACTGGGGCCGGTGCTCGGGTCGGCTTCCTGCGCGGGCGCGTCCGGCGTCTCGCAGGTCGCCTCGGCCAGGGTCAGGGTGCCCTGGACGTCGGCCACGTTCAGCTTCAACGGGTTGACGGAGACCTTGAGTTCGAGAGCGGTGGCGGCGGCCGTACGCGATGCGGTCTCCGTCTTGGAGTAGTCCAGGCGCACGTCGCCCACGCCCGGCACCTCGACCTTCGTGGTCCCGCCCGCGGTCAGCGTGACCTTCTTGCCCAGCACGGTGACGTCGCCCAGCAGGTTGGACGAGGCGGTCGGCGTCTTCCCGGCCTCGCAGGTCGCCTTGGAGGTGACCTGCCCGACCTCGATGAGGGAGAGCAGCGGCAGGCCGGGGACGTGGACCTTGGCGTGGGCGAGGTTGGTGTACCCCTCGGCCTTGCCGCCGGCGACCGTCGCCTTCGACGAGGCGACCTCCGCGCTCAGCACGCTGAACGGCTTTCCGCCGTCCACGCCGTTCAACTGGGCCGTCAGCGTGGACTTTTCGGCGCTCTGTGGCGCCTGCACCTCGTTCAGGGAGACCGTGAGCGGGACGTTCACGGTCTTGTTGAGCAGGGAGACGTCGAGCCCGGTGCGCAGCACGACGGCGCTCGCGCGGCCCTCGTCACCGGTCGCGTGGGCGGGTCCCGCGGCCAGGACCGCGGGACCGGCGGCCAGGGCGGTGGCCGTCGCGACGGTGGCGAGACGGCGTGCGGGCAGGCGGAGGTTCTTGCCGTTCAAGGTGGGGACCCCTCAGGGGAGACTTGCTCGGGACCTGCCAAGAATCGCGTATGCGGGATGCCCGGTCAGCATCCTGCCGGGAGTTCACCCCTACGTGTGTTTCCCGTGCAGATTTTCGAACCCCATGGCACGCACGTTCTCCACAGTCACAGTCACAACAGCCGACTCAGCCCACGATCTTCCCGCTCAGGACGATCCGCCGGGGCGCCGCCAGCACCCGTACGTCGGCCCGCGGGTCGGACTCGTACACGACCAGGTCCGCCGCCGCGCCCTCCTCCAGGCCGGGACGGCCGAGCCACGCCCTGGCCGACCAGGTCGTCGCCGCGAGGGCCTCGACCGCGGGGATGCCGGCGGTGACCAGCTCCGCCACCTCGGCGGCCACCAGGCCGTGGGGCAGGGTGCCGCCCGCGTCCGTGCCCACGAAAACCGGGATACCGGCGTCGTAGGCGGAGCGGACCGTGTCGTAGCGGCGTTCGTGGAGCCGGCGCATATGGGCCGACCAGCGGGGGAACCTGGACTCGCCGCCGTCGGCCAGCTTCGGGAAGGTCGCGATGTTGACCAGGGTCGGCACGATCGCCACGCCGCGTGAGGCGAAGAGCGGGATCAGGTCCTCGGTGAGGCCCGTGGCGTGTTCGATGCAGTCGATGCCCGACTCGACCAGGTCGCGCAGGGAGTCCTCGGCGAAGCAGTGCGCCGTCACGCGCGCGCCCAGGCGGTGGGCCTCCGCGATGCCGGCCTCGACCGCCTCCCGGGGCCAGGTGGGCGCGAGGTCCCCGAGGTCGCGGTCGATCCAGTCGCCGACCAGCTTGACCCAGCCGTCGCCGCGCCGGGCCTCCCGGGCGACGTAGGCGACCAGGTCCTCCGGTTCGATCTCGTGCGCGTAGCCGCGGATGTAGCGGCGGGTGCGGGCGATGTGCCGGCCGGCCCTGATGATCTTCGGCAGGTCCTCGCGGTCGTCGACCCAGCGGGTGTCCGAGGGCGAGCCGGCGTCGCGGATCAGCAGGGTGCCCGCGTCGCGGTCGGTCAGCGCCTGCTTCTCCGCGGTGCCCTCGTCGACCGGGCCGTGCGCGCCGAGGCCCACATGGCAGTGCGCGTCGACGAGGCCGGGCAGGGCCCAGCCCTCGACGGTGCGGACGTCGCGGGCGCCGACGGGGCGGTCGTACGAGATCCGGCCGTCGACGACCCACAGCTCGTCCCGGACGTCCTCGGGTCCGACGAGGACCCGGCCCTTCACGTGCAGCACACCCGCGCGATCGCTCATGT
This sequence comes from Streptomyces sp. R28, assembly GCF_041052385.1. GTDB lineage: Bacteria > Actinomycetota > Actinomycetes > Streptomycetales > Streptomycetaceae > Streptomyces. Next base: position 2,525,413 of record NZ_CP163439.1, read on the forward strand.
ACTGCACCTTAATGACCGGGCCCTGGTGACCGGCTAGTCGCCCTTGCCCACCTGGTCCGAGGTCTCCTCCTCCACCTCGGCCATCGCCGGGTCGAGGAGGCGGGAGAGGAAGTGGCGGGTGCGTTCGTGCTGGGGGTCGCCGATGACCTGGTCGGGGGTGCCGTCCTCGACGATCACTCCGCCGTCCATGAACACGACCCGGTCGGCGACCTCGCGGGCGAAGGTCATCTCGTGGGTGACGACCATCATCGTCATGCCCTCGTCGGCGAGCATGCGCATGACGGCGAGGACGTCACCGACCAGCTCGGGGTCCAGCGCGGAGGTCGGCTCGTCGAACAGCATCACCTCGGGGCCCATGGCGAGGGCGCGGGCGATGGCGACGCGCTGCTGCTGGCCGCCGGAGAGGGAGGACGGGTACGCCGTCGCCTTCTCCGACAGGCCGACCCGCTCCAGGTTCTCGGCGGCGACCTTCGCGGCCGTCGCCTTGTCGCGCCTGAGGACCCGGCGCTGCGGCAGGCTGAGGTTCTCGGTCACCGTGAGGTGCGGGAACAGGTTGAACTGCTGGAAGACCATGCCGATACGGCGGCGTACGGCGTCGATGTCGACGTCCGGGTCGGTGAGCTCGGTGCCGCCGACGAAGACCTGCCCCTTGGTGGGCTCTTCGAGCAGGTTCACACAGCGCAGCAGCGTCGACTTGCCGGAGCCGGACGGGCCGATGACGCACACGACCTCGCCCTGGCCGATCTCCAGGTCGATGCCGCGCAGCACCTCGTTGTCCCCGAACGACTTGTGCAGGCCACGGACTTCGATCTCCGCTCGGGAGCGGGGGGTCTTCTCTGTCACTTCACGGCCTCCTGGGCCTTCGCCTCCATGCGGCGTACGACGAAGCCGAGCGGGATCGTGACCAGCAGATAGCACAGGCCCGCGACCAGGATCGGCGTGGAGTTGGCGGTCTGGCTGGCCAGGTCACGGCCGAACTTGGACAGTTCGCGCTCCTCCAGCGTCACACCGAGGAACAGCACCAGCGAGGAGTCCTTGAACAGCAGGACGAGTTCGTTGGTCAGCGGCGGGAGGATGATCCGGAAGGCCTGCGGGATGATGATCGAGATCATGGCGCGGGCGGGCGAGAAGCCGAGCGAACGCGCCGCCTCCATCTGCCCCTTGGGCACCGCTTGGATGCCCGCGCGGATCGTCTCCGCCATGTACGCGGCGGCCACCAGGCCGAGCGCGAGGGCCACCTTGCCGTACGTGCCGCCGGGGATCTCCGTGCCCGGGAAGGCCAGCGGTACGGCGACCCCGATGAAGATGAAGATCAGCAGGGCGGGCAGGCCGCGGAAGATCTCGATGTACACGCCGGCGAGCCAGCGGTACGGCCCCACGGACGACAGCCGCATCAGCGCGATCACCATGCCGAGGACCAGTCCGACGGCGAAGCCGGACACGGTGTACAGCACGGTGTTCTTCAGCGCCAGCGTGATGACGTCCGGGAACATCTGCCGGGCGATGTCCTCTTGCGCGAACTGGTTCGCAAGCCGGTCCCAGTCGGCCGCGACCGCGAAGGCGATCACGGCCGCGACGAAGACGACGTACTGGATGCCGCGCGAGAGACTGCGCTTCTGACGCCGGGTCAGGCCCTTTTTCTTCGGCTGCTTCGGCTGGGGTCGTACGTCGTTGCCGGTGGTGTCGGTCATGGGGTCAGGACGCCGCGGGCGAGGCGGAGGCGGCGGACTGGTCGTACGGGCCGATCCACTTCTCGTACAGCTTCTTGTACGTGCCGTCGGCCTTCGCGTCCTTGATCGCCTTGTTGATGGCCTCGCGGAGCTTGGTGTTGCCCTTCTTCACCGTGAAACCGTACTGCTCACCGGTGTTGATCTGCTCGGCGACCTCGAAGGCGTCCGCGTTGGCCTTGTCCTTGAGCCAGCCCTGGACGACCGGGTAGTCGATGACGACCGCCTCGACCTGGCCGGTGCGCAGGCCGTTGATGACGGCGTCGGAGGACTCGAAGGAGACGGGGTCCAGGCCCTTGCTCTTGGCGTAGTCCTCGCCGGTCGTCTGCGCCTGGGCGCCGACCTTCTTGCCCTTGAGGTCCGCGAAGGAGGAGATACCGCTCTTCTTGTCGACCAGGACGGCCTGGGTGGCCTCGAAGTACGGGTCCGAGAAGTCGACGTTCTTCTTGCGCTCCTCGGTGATGGTCATGCCGGCGGCGGCGAGGTCGCACTGGCCGGCGTTGAGGGACCCACCGGTCTTGAAGTTCTCGAAGGGCTGGTCGACGATCGCCTGCTGCACGCCGAGGTCGTCCGCGACCAGGTCGATGAGGGAGACGTCGAAGCCCTGCACCTTGCCGTCGATCTCCGACTGGAAGGGCGGGTACGGCAGGTGGGTGCAGGTGGTGAGCCGGCCCGCCTTGACGACTTCGACACCGCCGGCCGCCGTCTTCGTACCGCTGCCGCCGTCGTCGTCGGAGGAGCAGCCGGCCACGAGCACCAGCCCGGCCGTCGCGGTGGTGGCGGCCAGCATGCGGGTCCGGCGCCCGAGGGTCGTCTTCACGGGGGGCCTCCTGTCAGGGAACTGTGGGTTCCGATTATAAGGAGAAGTTTGAGATCCTCAAACCAAACCGATGGTTAAGGGGCCGTTCGACCTAAGAAGTCGGGTGCGGGAGGAGGTGCGGGAAAGGGAGTGGGGCGCCCGCTCCATGCCCGGTCACCGCCCGGTTTACGCTCGTCTCCGTCGATCCCGGAGCGAAGAGAGCGAAGTGAGCCCCGCCGTGACCCACCCCTTCCTGGACCTGGCCCCGCTGAGCGCCGCCCGATTCGCCGCCATCGAGGACCGGGTGGCGCGGCTGCTCGGGACCGAGCAGGACGTCGTGATCATGCAGGGCGAGGCGCTGCTGCCGCTGGAGGGGGCGATCCGGGGGACGGCCGGGCCCGGCACCACCGCGCTGAACGTGATCACCGGCCCGTACGGGCAGACCTTCGGGAACTGGCTGCGTGACTGCGGCGCGAGCGTGATCGATCTGGCGGTGCCCTTCCACACGGCGGTCACGGCGGACCAGATCCGGGAGGCCTTCGCCGAGCACCCGGAGATCGACTTCGTGTCCCTGGTGCACGCGGAGGCGGCGACCGGCAACACCAATCCCGTCGCCGAGATCGGCGAGGCCGTGCGGGCGCACGGGGCGCTGTTCTACCTGGACGCGGTGGCCTCGATCGGGGCCGAGCCGGTGCTGCCGGACGCGTGGGGCGTCGACCTGTGCGTCATCGGGGCGCAGAAGGCGATGGGCGGGCCGGCTGGGGTGTCGGCGGTGTCGGTGAGCGAGCGGGCCTGGGCGCGGATGGCGGCGAACCCGGCGGCGCCGCGACGGTCGTACCTGTCGCTGCTGGACTGGAAGGAGCGGTGGTTCGACGGCGGGCGCAAGACCCTGCTGCATGCGCCCGCACAGCTGGAGATGCTGGCGCTGGAGGCGTGTGTGGAGCGGATCGAGGGGGACGGGCTGGACGCGGTGATGTCCCGGCACCGGGCCGCCGCGCTGTCCACTCGGGCCGGGGCGGTGGCGCTGGGTGGGGGGCTGGAGCCGTATGTATACGAGGCCGGGGAGGCCGCTCCGGTCGCTACGACGCTTCGGACCCCGCCTGGGGTGAACGCGTCGTCGGTGGTGGCCAAGGCGCTGAGCGAGGGCTCTGCGCTGCCACTGGCCGCGGGTGGGGGCTCCCTGGCCGAGGAGATGATCCGTGTGAACCACTACGGCCCGGATGCTCGCCAGGACCTCGTGGAGTCCTGCCTCGTCGCTCTGGGCACGGCCCTCGCGGAGTTCGGGGTGGCCGTGGATCCGGAGGGGGCTCGGCGGGCGGTCTCCGCGGGCTGGGCGCAGGATCGGTAGCGCTCAGGAACCGCGCTGTACGGCCAGGAACTCCCTTACCCGTGTCAGGGGTTCGGCCGCCTCGTCGATACCTCTGCGCACGGCTTCGGCCAGCCAGGACTCGGCTTCCGCCAACTGTCCGCGCTGGGCCAGCAGGACACCGAAGTTGAGAGCTGCCCGCGGGTGCCCGGCTTCGGCCGCCTTACGGCACCAGAGCTCCGTCCTCTCCGCGTCGCCGCGTTCGGCGAGGTAGGAGGCGTAGGCGAAGGCGGTGTCCGCGTCGCCCTGCTCCTCGGCCCGCTGCCACCAGTGGTCGGCCTCCGCGTGGTCGCCGGGCTGGTCGAAGAGGAGCAGCCCCAGCACGAAGGCGACTCCGGGGAACTCGTCGGCCAGGTCACGGAGCCTTTGCTCCGCTTCGTCCGGCTCCCCGGATTCGATGAGCCAGTCGGCGAGTCGGAGGCCGGCCTTGCGGTGTCCCGCCTCGGCGGCCTTGCGCCACCAGGCCGCCGCTTCCTTGCTGTTGCCGCGTGCCGCGAGCAGGCAGCCGACGTTGTGGGCGGACCCGGAGAACGCGGATGCCGAGGTCCGCCACCAGTGTTCCGCTTCCTCGAGCATCCCTTCCATGTAGTACAGCGCCCCCAGATTGTGGGCGGCGTCGAGACGACCGGCTTCGGCGGCCCAGCGCATGATGGTCCGGGCCACCATCGGCCTGCCTTCCTGCCGGACCCCTTCGGCGAACCTGATGGTCTCTTCCGCGCCCTCGGGGGCACTGAGCAGTTCGAGAAGGAGCGGTCGGGCGTCTTCCGGACGCCCCTCGCTGATCAGCAGGTCGATCAGATTGAGGCAGCCGAAGACGTCCTCGGCTTCCGCGGCCCGGCGCAGCGCTGCCTCGGCGGCGGCGAGGTCTCCCTCCCCGCGGAGCAGAATTCCCAGGTTGTTGAAGGAGCTGGGATTCCCGGCCTCACCGGCTCGGCGATGCCAGTCCATGGCCCCTTCGACATCCCCCTCGCCCCACAGCCATTCGGCGAGGTTGAACATGGCCACCACATGGCCGCCCTCGGCCCCCTTGGCATACCAGTGGGCGCCCTCGGCCCGGCTGCCCCGGGTGCTGAGGAGCACACCCAGCGAGTTGGCCGCCTCCGGGTTTCCCGCCTCTGCGGCCACCCGCCACCATTTCTCGGCCTCCGCGAGATCGTCGCGCTCGTCGGCGGCACGGCCCAGGATCTCCGCGGCCGTGTCATGGCCTCGCTCGGCGGCACGGCGCAGCCACACCTCGGCATCGTCGTCCCCGCGCAGCCGGAGCGAATGCCCATGCACATACATGGCCTGGGGGTCTCCCGCCAGGGCTCCCAGGCGCCACCACGGCTCCGCCTCGGCCTCGTCCCCACGCAAGTGCAGGAGCGTTCCCAAGGTGGTGATCGCCTTGACGTAGCCGCCCTCTGCCGCACTCCGCAGCCAGGTCTCGGCCTGTTCCTCGTCTGTGCCGCGATAGTGCAGGTAGAGGTTGTAGGAGGCGAGGGGCTCTTTGGCCTGCGCTGCTTTTCGCCACCATCTCTCGGCCTCCTCGTCCGCGCCCCGCATCTTCAGGACGGCGCCGAGGTTGGCCTGGGCGAGCGGGTGCCCGGCCTCGGCCACCGTACGCAGCAGCGGTTCGACCTCGCGCGGATCCGAACGCTGGAACAGTTGCGCGGACGTGTAGTTGATGACCGCTACCTCGTCGTGGGCCTCGGCCAGCGGTCTCCAGGCCTGCTCGGCGATCGCCCACCGGCCGCTGAACGACGCCGTCTGAGCGACGAGCGGACGCGTCCGCTCGTCGGCGTACTTCAGCGCGGTGAGCCACACCGAGTCCGGCGGGTCGGGGACGTCAAGTTCGCGGGCGACCGAGTCCACCAGGTAGTCGAAGGGTCTCTTGCTCCCTTCCTGCTCGCCTTCCATCAGCAGGCTTGCGACGCCGTAACGGACCTGGGAAGCCCAGGTGAGGGCCTCCTCGTAGGTCTCCGGGCGCAGCGCGGTGCCGCCGAGGGCACGGAGATGGCCCTCGTGCACTTCGCGCAGCAGGGCTTCCGGCAGGTCGCCGATCAGGCCGATGTGGGCCAGGTCGACCGCTGCCGCGACGAGTGCGGCACCCCGCGGATGGCCGCCCCTGGCGGTGGCTCGCTCTGCCCTGCGCCACTCGCCGAGGAGTTCCGGCCCGGCGGCCAGGTACTCGGCGATGCCGTGCGTGCCGTGCCGCGCGTGTGCCTCGTTCAGGCGGCTGTCGTCGATCCGTGCCACCCGGGCCAGCTCCGTGTCGCTCCACAGCCGCCGCACGACGATGGGCTCCACCATGTTGAGTACCCGCAGTCCGGTCTCGGCCGCCATGCGGCTCGGACCGCCCTCGTCCGCGACGCCGTCGGCCACTTTTCGCAGCGTGTCGTAGCGCTCGTCGCGCAGGGTCGCCAACACCACCAGCCGGGCCCTGATCATCGACGTCAGCAGGGACGGCTCCAGGCCCGCGGACCCGAGGTGGTGTTCCAGATCATCGAGCCACAGGACATGCCGGTCGTACCCGGGCTCGCCGGGCGCCCGGCCCAACGGTCGCAGATCGGCGCCCCAGGGCGGGGCGAGCAGGAGATGCCCGGGGAGCACGTCCCGGACCGCCTCCAGGGCAGTGCGGCTCTTGCCCGCGGTCGAGTCGCCGGTGAGCAACACGAGCCCGCCGGTCTGGGCCGCCGTCCTCAGCGCGGCTCGCACCTGTCCGTCCACGTCGCGCAGGACGTAGGGCGGCAGCGCCGATCCATCGCTTTCCCCGGCACGGGCACGGTGCACGCCTAGGCCGAGGAGGTCGGTGTCGCCGACCGGTTGCCAGTTCCCCAGGGCCGTCAGCTCCACCGGGCCGGCGGTGTAGTGATGGTGGATTCCACCGGCGACATAGTTCGCCGCGACCCCGCCGTTGGCGGCGAGGACACGGGTCGGTTCAGTGCCGGACCTGGCCGGTGGAGCGGCGGCGTGCGGCTCTGTGAGGAGCGGCTCTCCAAGGACGCTCAGCTCTGCCGTGGGCCCGGCCGGGGCGGATGCGTCGGGGTCGACCGCGGGCAGGGGTGGGCTCGAGTCAGCCGGTCCGTTCAGCCCTGGGACGGATCCGGCGTCGGAGGGTGGGCGATGCGCGCGTCTCCGTGGATGACTCCCGCCGCGATCGCACCGCCCTCGGCGCGGATGTCCACATTGCCGCCCGCAGCCAGGCCTCCCTGCCCGGCCGACGCCCCGCCCCGGGGGGCCTGCTCGGCCAGCAGGACACGCAATTCCTCGACGGCCCGCGTCTGTTCGGCCTGGTCCAGACTCTCCAGCAGGGCCTCGATACGAGCCTGCCAGGCCGCCTCCTCACGGATGCGTAGCCGCTCCGCCTGGTCCGCCTCCGCGGACTGGAGCTCACCGGCGGTCCGGTCCAGGCGTTCGAGTTCCGCCCGCTCACGCTGTCCGTCACCGCGCCCGAACCAGCGTGCCACCGCCTGCCGCAGCCCGGTCCACATATCCGTGCCCGCCGCTTGCACCACGGCGGTTCCGCCGGCCGCGGCCAGCAGCGTCAGTGCCTGCTCCAACATCCCCGTTCGCCCTCCCCCGGACCGCCGGTCTCGTCAGCAAGGTAGAGCTGCGGCCCGGTCCGGCGCAGCCATTCCGTGAACATGCCCGCACGGGCCATGGTGGGGTGATGAGCATCGACCCGCCCCAGCCCCTCCCCGACGGCCGCCCCATCCCCCTCCTGACCGGCGACGAGCTCCCCATGCTCGAAAGCTGGCTCGCCTTCCATCGCGCCACCCTGGAGCTCAAGTGCGCGGGGCTGGACGACGTGCAGCTGCGGCTTGCCTCGGTCGAGTCGTCGGAGTTGACGTTGCTCAGGCTGGTGCAGCACCTCGCGGAGTGTGAGCGGAACTGGTTCCAGCGGGTGGTGGGTGGGCTCGATGTCCCGCCGGTGTACGGGGAAGGGAACGAGACCGGGTACACCCTCGATCCCGGGCGCGGCATCGACGAGGCGCTCTCGGTGCGGCGGCGGGAGGTCGCGCGGGGACGGGAGCTTCGGGCCGGGCGGGCGCTGGAGAGTGTGGGGCGGATCGGCGACGGGCCGATGGCCGGGGTCGAGGTCAGTCTGCGGTGGGTGCTCATTCACATGATCGAGGAGTACGCACGGCACAACGGTCACGCATACATTCTGCGGGAGCGCATCGACGGAGTTACCGGAGCCTGAATTCGGCGTAATTCTCGAATTCCTTTCACAGGCAGCTTCCCATTCTCTTCTGCCCGCTTTCGCCAGACCTAAACGCAAAGATTCCGCGAACACCAACTGGAGAAATTCGGGCAGATCTCGTGGGAGTTACATGGCTGTGACGCGTTCCACACCGCCTCCCTTTTGTCCGGTATTACCCGGACAGAACGGTGCGATTCACACCCTTCTCGCGCCGCGCCTCACGCCCGCGTGATAACACACCCAGACCTCACACGTAACCCCTCACGGCCATGCAATTTCAAATTTCCCTGGGTAAATTCAATTCGCATGACTGCCGCACAAGCAGACCTGCAAATCGACCGTCCGGCGGTGGCCGACGGGGCCGCGCTGTGGCGGATTGCCAGAGACTCCAAGGCCCTCGACCTCAACTCGTCGTACAGCTATCTGCTGTGGTGCCGCGACTTCGCCGACACGTCGGCCGTCGCCCGCGACGAGCGCGGGGAGCCGGTCGGCTTCGTCACCGGGTACGTACGGCCGGATCGTCCCCACACCCTGCTCGTCTGGCAGGTGGCCGTGGACGACGCGCACCGTGGACGCGGCCTCGCCGCCGCGCTGCTCGACGGGCTCGTCGCGCGAGTCGGCGGCGAGTACGGCGTCACGAGCGTCGAGACCACCATCACCCCGGGCAACACCGCCTCCGAGCGGCTGTTCGGCTCCTTCGCGGAGCGGCACGGTGCCGCCCTGGAGCGCGAGGTGCTGTTCGACGCCGGCCTGTTCCCCGACGGGCCGCACGACCCCGAAGTCCTCCACCGCATCGGCCCCCTCTCCCTCTGACTTCCCCCCACGCAACGAGGAGCGATTCGTCGTGACCATCACCCAGCCCGACCTCAGCGTCTTCGAGACCCTGGAGTCCGAGGTACGCAGCTACTGCCGCGGCTGGCCCACCGTCTTCGACCGCGCGCGCGGCAGCCGCATGTACGACGAGGACGGCCACGAGTATCTGGACTTCTTCGCCGGGGCCGGCTCCCTGAACTACGGGCACAACAACCCCGTCCTGAAACGGGCGTTGATCGACTACCTGGAGCGGGACGGCGTCACGCACGGGCTCGACATGTCCACCAGCGCCAAGCGTGCCTTCCTGGAGTCCTTCCAGAACATCGTGCTGCGACCGCGTGACCTGCCCTACAAGGTCATGTTCCCGGGTCCCACGGGTACCAACGCCGTCGAGTCGGCGCTGAAGCTGGCGCGGAAGGTGAAGGGGCGCGAGGCGATCGTCTCGTTCACCAACGCCTTCCACGGGATGTCCCTCGGCTCGCTCGCCGTCACCGGCAACGCCTTCAAGCGGGCCGGCGCCGGGATCCCGCTCGTGCACGGCACACCCATGCCGTTCGACAACTACTTCGACGGCACCGTCGAGGACTTCCTGTGGTTCGAGCGGCTGCTCGAGGACCAGGGGTCCGGTCTCAACAAGCCCGCCGCCGTGATCGTCGAGACCGTGCAGGGCGAGGGCGGCATCAACGTCGCCCGCCGGGAGTGGCTGCAGGCGCTCGCCGCACTGTGCGAGCGGCAGGACATGCTGCTCATCGTCGACGACATCCAGATGGGGTGTGGCCGTACCGGTGCGTTCTTCTCGTTCGAGGAGGCCGGGATCACGCCCGACATCGTCACCGTGTCCAAGTCCATCAGCGGCTACGGCCTTCCCATGTCGCTGTGCCTGTTCAAGCCCGAGCTGGACATCTGGGAGCCGGGCGAGCACAACGGCACCTTCCGCGGCAACAACCCCGCCTTCGTCACGGCCACCGCCGCCCTGGAGACGTACTGGGCGGACGGGTCCGCGATGGAGAAGCAGACCCGCAAGCGCGGGGAGCAGGTCGAGCAGGCGCTCATCTCCATCACCGAGGAGAACCTCGCCGACGTGAAGGAGTACCGCGGGCGCGGGCTCGTGTGGGGCCTGGAGTTCCACGACAAGGAGCGCGCCGGACGGGTGGCGCACCGAGCCTTCGAACTCGGGCTGCTCATCGAGACGTCGGGCCCCGAGAGCGAGGTCGTGAAGCTGCTTCCGGCGCTCACGATCACCCCGGAGGAACTGGACGAGGGACTCAGCGTCCTCGCCCGCGCCGTCCGGGAAACCATCTGAAACACCACCTAGGAGGCATCGCAGCACCGTGATCGTCCGTTCGTTCAAGGACATCGAAGGAACCGACCGCCATGTGAAATCGGCGTCCGGCACCTGGGAGAGCAAGCGCATCGTCCTCGCCAAGGAGAAGGTCGGCTTCTCCCTGCACGAGACGATCCTGTACGCGGGTACGGAGACGTCGATGTGGTACGCGAACCACATCGAGGCCGTCGTCTGCGTCGAGGGCGAGGCCGAGCTGACCGACCACGAGACCGGGCGGACGCACGCGATCACGCCCGGGACCATGTACCTCCTGGACGGGCACGAGAGGCACACGCTGCGGATCAAGGAGGACTTCCGCTGCCTCTGTGTCTTCAACCCGCCCGTGACCGGCCGGGAGGACCACGACGAGAACGGCGTGTACCCGCTGCTCACCGAGCCCGAGGAGGTGTGAGAAACCCATGACCACCGCCATGACCCGAAACGTCACCGATCTCTACCCCAGTCGCGCCGCCACCGAGGTGTCGACGCCGCGCCAGGACCCCGTCGTCTGGGGCTCCCCCGACACGCCCGGCCCGATCGCGACGACCGACCTGCACTCCTTCGAGCGCGACGGCTTCCTCGCCATCGACCAGCTCATCACCGAGGACGAGGTCGCGGTCTACGCGCAGGAGCTGGAGCGGCTGGTCACCGACCCCGGGATCCGTGCGGACGAGCGCTCCATCATCGAGCCGAAGTCCAAGGAGATCCGGTCCGTCTTCGAAGTGCACAAGATCAGTGAGGTGTTCGCCTCCCTGGTGCGCGACGAGCGGGTCGTCGGCCGGGCGCGGCAGATCCTCGGCTCGGACGTGTACGTCCACCAGTCGCGGATCAACGTCAAGCCGGGCTTCGGGGCCAGCGGCTTCTACTGGCACTCCGACTTCGAGACCTGGCACGCCGAGGACGGTCTGCCCAACATGCGGACGGTGTCCGTCTCGATCGCGCTGACCGAGAACTACGACACCAACGGCGGGCTCATGATCATGCCCGGCTCGCACCGCACGTTCCTCGGCTGCGCGGGTGCCACGCCGAAGGACAACTACAAGAAGTCCCTGCAGATGCAGGACGCGGGCACGCCGTCCGACGAGGCGCTGACCAAGATGGCCTCCGAGTACGGCATCAAGCTCTTCACGGGCAAGGCCGGTTCGGCGACCTGGTTCGACTGCAACTGCATGCACGGCTCCGGGGACAACATCACGCCGTTCCCGCGCAGCAACGTGTTCATCGTGTTCAACAGCGTGGAGAACGCGGCCGTCGAGCCCTTCGCGGCTCCGGTGCGGCGGCCGGAGTTCATCGGCGCGCGGGACTTCACGCCGGTGAAGTGACCTCGTGAGGTGACCTCGTGCAGTGATCTCGTGGCGTGACCCTCACAGCCACGCCAGCGACGCGGCCCGCTCCAGTACGTTCCGTACGGCGGCCGCGTCGCCCGTGGCGCCCCTCGGCACCGTCTGGGGGGCATGGCGACCGCCGACCAGGAGGCAGAAGTCGACGGGATCCAGGGCGAGTTCGGCGGCCACCGGCTCGTCCTCGGACCCCAGCACCCACTCCTCGCCCCCGGTGACCGAGAACAGCACCGGGGGCGCGGTCGGCCCCAGGGCCAGGCCGAGGACACGGACGGCGAGGCGGACCAGCTGCCCCAGGTGCTCCTGCGGCGGCGGTGGGACGGCGATGCCGAGCGCACGGCCGATGTCGTCGGTGTGGATCCACGCCTCGAAGGCGCGCACCAGGAAGTGGTCGGCGACGGGCAGCCGCAGCCCCATCAACGTCACGGCCCGCGCCGCGAGTTCGGCGTCCCTAGCCTCGGGCGTCGCGAGCAACTCGCCCGCCTGCGCGGCCCAGTCGGCCACGGTCTGCTCGGGCGTACGGCCGTGCTCGTGCGCGATGACCTCGGCGGTACGGCGTTCCCAGGCGTCCGCCCAGCCCATGCCCTCCTCGATCCGCGAGCCCGGCGCGCGTGAGCCGACACCGAGCCGGCCCGCCAAGTGCTCGTCGGCGGCGAGCAGGTGGGCGACGGTGGCCTGTACGTCCCAGTCGTGCACGACCGGCGTGGCCCAGCGCCCCTCCAGCTCGGGCAGCAACGCCTTCAGGCCGGCGACGGCAGCGGCGTAGGGGGCGGCGTGCGCGGCGACGCGGGCGGCGGCGGGGCGGGTGCGGAGGGTGAGAGAGAGGACACCGTCGACCGGCGTGGTGACTCCGGCCTCGGTGGCGGGCTGCCGGCCGGCTCCGGGCCGGGCGGCGCCGGAGGACCCCGACCCCTCCAGCAGTCGTACCGTCTCCCGCAGCCTCTCCGCCTCCGCCGCGCAGCTCTCGCACTCGGCGAGGTGCGGCAGGACCGTCCGTTCGTCGGCCGGGTCGAGGGCGCCGAAGGCCCACGCCGGCAGCAGGTCACGTACCGTCTCGTGATCGTCCGTCATCGCGCGCCCCCTTCTCCTGACCCGTGTCCGTGTCTGTGCCCGTTCGTACCCCTCTCGCCATCATGCGCCTCTTTCGAGCGCCGGGTCCGGTGGGTCGGCCAAAGTCTCGGCCAAGGTGCGCAGGGCGATGTGCGGCAGCAGGGAGCGCTCCCGGTCGACGACCGTCTCGTCGGGGCCGGGACCGGGACCGGGACCGGGACCGGCGAGCATGGACAGCCGGCCGCGCAGCGAGCCGCGGCGCGCGTCGAAGGCGTACGGCCTGCTCCACAGCTGGGCGAAAACCTCCTGCGCCACGTCCTCGGCGGCGGCCGCGGAGCGGGTGACGCGCACGGCGACCCGCCGCACCAGCCCGCCGTACGCCGCGTACACCTCGGCCGGCGCGGACTCGTCGCCGTACACCAGCCGCCGGTGCACCTCCGCGTCGGCAGGCGGATGTACGGACGTATCGCCCGTGGACTCCACCGGCACCACCACCCCTGGCGCCTTCCTGGTCTCCGCGACGGGCCCGCGCCAGTGGTTCAGGCGGACAGGGCCTCCAGCAGCCGGTCGACGTCCTCGGCTGTGTTGTAGAGGTGGAAGGAGGCGCGCAGGTTGCCCGCGCGGTCGGAGACCTCGATCCCGGCCGCGCTCAGCTCGGGCTGGCGGTGGCCGAGTCCGGGCACGGACACGATCGCCGAGCCGGGTGCGGGCACCGGTGCGTGGCCGAGGCCGGCGAGACCGGTCCGGAAGCGGTCGGCGAGGGCGAGGTCATGGGCGCGTACGGCGTCCACGCCGAGTTCCTCGAGGAGTTCCAGGGAGCGGCGCAGGCCCGCGAAGCTGAACAGGGCCGGGGGCAGGTCGAACCGGCGGGCGGAGTGGGCGAGTTCGGTCACCGGGCCGTAGCAGCTGTCCCAGGGGCTCTCCCCGGCGACCCAGCCGGCCATGATCGGCAGCAGGCCGCCGAAGTCCTCCGGGACGACGAGGAAGCCGGCGCCGTGCGGGCCCATCAGCCACTTGTAGCAGACGGTCACGGTGAAGTCGTACGCGTCGGCCTCCATCGGCAGCCAGGCGCCTGACTGGGAGACGTCGATGTAGGTACGGGCGCCGTGCTCGCGGGCCGCCTCGCGCAGGGCGGGCAGGTCGGCGATCCGGCCGTCGGCGGACTGCGCGGCGCTGACCGCGACGAGCGCGGTGCCGGGTCGCACGGACTCGGCGAGCCGCTCCAGGGGCACGATGCGCACCTTGAGGTCGCCGCGGGTGTGGAAGGGGTTCACGACGGAGGTGAAGTCGTCCTCGGCGGTGAGGACTTCGGCGCCCGCGGGCAGCGAGGCGGCGACCAGCCCGGTGTAGGCGGCGACGGACGAACCCGCCGCCACCCGCTCGACGGGGACGCCGGCCAGCCGGGCGAAGGCGGCCCGGGCGGCCTCCACGTCCGCGTGCAGCGGACCCAGTGGCCTGCCCTCGGCCCGCATGCGTGCCGCCTCGGCGAGGGCGGCCACGGTGCGGGCCGGGAGCAGCCCGGTGCTCGCGGTGTTGAGATAGACGTTCTTCGGGGCGAACTCGGCACGGACGAGGCTCTCGAAGGTCTCCATGGGTCCACTGTGGGCCCTGAAGACCTCTCAGTCCATTACGACTCTTTACGTGGTTTCGCTAAGCAACGCTTATAGATCGCCCCCGACCTGCGCACTTGCTCAGTGCTGCGGCACCGCGCAGCCGTCCGGACCGCACGCGTCCGCGTCACCCTGCTCGATCAGCGTCAGCGGCGACCGCTCGCCCCACGCCTGCGTCAGCGCCTGCTCGAAGACCTCGGCGGGCTGGGCGCCGGAGACGCCGAACTTGCGGTCGAGGACGAAGAACGGCACGCCGCCCGCACCGAGCTGGGCGGCCTCGCGCTCGTCGGCGCGCACGTCGTCGGCGTAGGCGTTCGGGTCGGCGAGGACCCCCCGGACGTCGTCGGCGTCGAGGCCGGCCGCGACGGCCAGCTCCACGAGCCGCTCGTCGCCCTCGGCGAAGACGGACCGCTCCTCGGCGAAGTTCGCCCGGTACAGGATCTGGATCAGCTCGTCCTGCTTGCCGTGCTCCTTGGCGAGGTGCAGCAGCCGGTGCATGTCGAAGGTGCTGCCGTGGTCGCGGCCCTCGGTGCGGTAGGCGAGTCCCTCCGCGGCGGCCTGCGCGCCGAGGTTCTCCTCGCCGGCCTGGGCCTGCGCGGCGCTCATGCCGTACTTCCTGGTCAGCATGGTGATCACGGGCTGGATGTCGCCCTTGGCGCGCCCGGGGTCCAGCTCGAACGAGCGGTGCACCACCTCGACCTGGTCGCGGTGCGGGAAGGCCTCGAGCGCCTTCTCGAAGCGGGCCTTGCCCACGTAGCACCAGGGGCAGGCGATGTCGCTCCAGATCTCGACGCGCATGTCTGTGGCTCTCTCCAGCTCGTACGGATACGGAGGCTCTCCCCGATCCTGTACGTGAACGTTCAAATAGCCGCGTTCATTCCCCCGGCCACGGCGAAGCGCAGGAACAGGTGGTGGTCGCCCTCGGCGGGCGGGTTCTCCGGGTCCGGGATCCAGCCCTGGCGGGCGTAGAAGGCCTGGGCGCGCCGGTTGTCGACGTGCACGTCGAGGACGGCCGTGCGCTTGCCGTCCGCGTGCCACTCCTCGACGCAGGCCGTGTGCAGGGCCGTACCGACGCCGCCGCGCCAGTGGTCGGGGTCGACATGGAACTGGAAGAGCTTGACCGTGTCCGCGGCGCCGCCCTCCGGGGTGCGAAAGGAGGCGAGCGCGATGATCCGGCCCTGCTCGACCACGCACAGGACGTGTCCGTCGGGCCGCTCGACGGCGCTGCGCCAGGCGCCGTGCCAGTCGGTGCCGTCGTCCGGGACGCCGTCGGGGTAGTACGTCGCCCGGGCCCGTGCGTGCAGCGTGACGATGGACTCCACCTCGGCGGGCACGGCGGTGCGGATCACCCTGCCCGGCTTGACTCGTTCGCTGATCATGCAACGGAGGACGTGACCGCCGGCGCTCCGGTTCCGAGGCGGCTGAACTGGGTGCGATAGGCGCTGGGCGTCAGGCCGGTGCGCCGCACGAGATGCCCCCGCAGCGAGTCGGCCGTGCCCAGACCGCAGTCGTGGGCCACCTGGTCCATGGGCAGGGCGGTGGTCTCCAGCAGCTCCTTGGCGCGCTCGATGCGCTGGTGGAGCAGCCACTGCAGCGGGCTCACCCCGCTCTCGGCGTGGAAGCGGCGGGTGAGGGTGCGGACGCTGACGCCGGCGTGGCGGGCCAGGTCGGTGAGGGTGAGCGGCTTGTCGAGGTTGCGCATGGCCCAGCCGCGGGTGTCGGCGCAGGCCGTGCCGCGCTCGGGCGGCAGCGGGGTCTGTGTGAACTGGGTCTGGCCGCCGGGGCGTACGGGCGCGACGAGGGCACGCCGGGCGACCTCGTTGGCGACGGCGGCGCCGTAGTCGGTGCGGATGATGTGCAGGCACAGGTCGATGCCGGCGGCGTAGCCGGAGGAGGTCACGTAGGGCCCGTCCTGCACGTAGAGCACGTCGCCGCACAGGTCGACCTGCGGGTACCGGCGGCGCATCTCATCGGCGTGCGCCCAGTAGGTGGTGGCTTTGCGCCCGTGCAGCAGACCCGCCTCGGCGAGCTGGAAGGCACCGGTGCACAGGGACGCGATCCGCCTGCCGTCGGCGGCCGCCGCACGCACGGCGGCGACGATCCGCGCCTCCGGCTCGAAGGCTTCGCCGGTCCCCGCGACGAGCACCGTGTCCGCCTCCCGCACGGCGTCGAGGCCGCGGCGCACATACAGGTCGAGGCCGCCGGTGGTGGGCACCGGTCCCGGCTCGGCGGCGCAGACGACCACCTCGTAACCGGGCCGCCCGGCCACCTCCACCTTGCCGAACAGCATCTCCGGGATGGCGAGGTTGAACATCGAGACGGGCGACGGCGCGACGACGGCGATGCGGTGCGGCGCGAACGGCTGGGGCATGGCCAGAACCTCCGGGTGCATGGCATTTTGGCCACTACTCTACGACGGCGGAGATCCGCAGTATGGAGAGCATGTCAACGAACCAGACCCTCAAGGGCGATGAACTCGCCCCCTCGAAGGGCGGGTTGGAGCCCACGAGGTCGTCCTCCGCCCTCACCCTCACCGCCGGAGTGCTCGGCTTCACGCTGGTCTGCCTCGACGCCTCCATCGTGAACGTGGCCCTGCCCGCGATCGGTTCCTCCCTCGGGGGCGGGATGTCCGGTCTGCAGTGGGTGGTCGACGCCTACACCCTGGCCTTCGCCGCGCTCATGCTGTCCACGGGGGCGTTCTCGGACCGGGTGGGGGCGAGCCGGGCGTACGCGCTCGGCACCGCCGTCTTCACGCTCGCCTCGGCGGCGTGCGGCCTGGCACCCAATCTGCCCGCCCTGATCGGGGCGCGGGTGGTGCAGGGCATGGCGGCGGCCGTGGTGCTGCCGGCCTCGCTGGCGCTGGTGCGGCAGGCGTACGCCGATCCGGCGCGGCGGGCCCGTGCGGTGGCCGCGTGGGCGGCGGGCGGTTCGGTGGCGGTGGCGCTGGGTCCGGTGGCGGGCGGTGTGCTGACGACGGCCTGGGACTGGCGCGGGATCTTCTTCGTCAACCTTCCCGTCGGCGCGCTGATCCTGGTGCTGCTGGTCCGCGCCCCGCGCTCGCAGCGCCGTCCGGCACCGCTGGACCTGCCGGGGCAGATGGCGGCGGTGGTGGCCCTGACCGCGCTGACGTTCGCGGTGATCGAGGGCGGCACGGCGGGGTGGGCGGCGCTGGCGGTGGCCGTGGTGGCCGCTGCCGCGTTCCTCAGGGTCGAGGCGCGCCAACCGCATCCGGTCGTTCCCCTCGCCCTCTTCCGCAACCGGACCGTGGCGGTGACGGTCGCCGCGGGAGCGGCGGTCAGCGTGGCCTTCTACAGCATGGTGTTCGTCTTCTCGCTCTTCTTCCAGCAGGTGCAGGGCCGTTCCGCGCTCCAGGCCGGGCTGATGTTCCTGCCGATGACGGGCCTGATCGCGGTGACGAACGTGGCGGCGGGCAAGCTCGCGAGCCGCTACGGCGCCCGGCTGCCCATGGTGGTGGGGCAGGGCCTGGCCGTCGTAGGACTGCTCGCGATGCTGTACGTCGACTCCGGGACGTCTCCCGTCCTGGTGGCCCTGCTCCTCGTCCCCATGGCGTTGGGCTGCGCGCTGACGGTGCCGCCGCTGACCGCGGCGATGCTGGACGCCGTGCCCGCCGAACGGGCGGGACTGGCGGCCGGCGTCCTCAACTCGGCGCGGCAGATGGCCGGGGCGCTGGGCATCGCCGCCTTCGGGGCGTTGATCTCCGACGGCTTCGTGACGGGGATGCGGCTGAGCCTCGTGATCAGCGCGGCCCTGCTGACGGTGACGGGCCTGCTCAGTTTCCGTCTCGCAGGTCCTTCGGCCAGTTCGGCCTGAACTCGAGGTGGTCGTACGTCACGACACACCCCTCCCCCATCGGCGACTGCGTCATGAAGCCGACCAGGGCGGCGTCCGTCTCCTTCTCGTCCCCCAGGGTGAAGAGCCGGACGAAGGTCCAGCGCTCGCCGTCCCGGGAGGCGTGGAAGGCGAAGGCCCGCTCGGTCCGGCTCACCCGCAGCCAGACCGAACTCCCGTCCACGGTGAAGGAGTTGGCGTCGTCGGAGTGCCCCCGGGTGACCACCGTGCAGACGGTGGGCACGTCCGGGGAGTACTCCAGGCAGAGCTTGGCCCAGGCCCGCTCCCCGACGTGGACATAGAGCACCCCGGCGTCGAAGGCGGCGGCGAACCCGACGGTGACGCGGGCGATCAGCTGGAAGTCGCCCTCGGGTGCACCCAGAAGGCGCGGCGCGTCGGAGGCAGGGTCGAGGGCCTCCCCGGTGGGCGGCACGAACCGGTCCTGCCGGGGTCCGGCCCATCCGGAGAGCATGCCGTCCTCGTAGGACCAGTGGCCGTCGGGGCCATAGGTGCGGAGGGGAAAGGGCAGTTCAGGAAGTTCCACGTCCATCCCCGGAGTCTTTCAGTTTCCCCTCCGCCATGTGGCCGTTAATCGTTCAGCGTTCGAGGCGACCGTTGAACCGGCGCGGCAGGCCCAGCGGGTTGTCGTCCCGCAGCTCCGGCGGCAGCAGCGCCTCGGGGGCGCCCTGGTAGGCGACCGGCCTCATCCAGCGCTCGATCGCCGTACCGCCGACGGACGTCGACGTCGAGGTCGTCGCCGGGTACGGACCGCCGTGGTGCTGAGCCGGCGCGACGGCGACACCGGTCGGCCATCCGTTGACCAGCACACGGCCGGCCAGCGGCGTCAGCTCCGCGAGGATCTGCGCGCCCCGGCCCTCGCCCGCCGCCTCCTCGGCGGAGAGGTGAACCGTCGCGGTGAGGTTGCCCGGCAGACGGGACAGCACGGCCTGCGCCTGCGCGTCGTCGTCGTAGCGGGCCACCACCGTCACCGGGCCGAAGCACTCCTCCAGGAGCAGGTCGTACGCCCCCTCTTCGGCCAGCTTCTCGGCCGCGACCGTCAGGAAGCCGGCGCTCACGGTGTGCTCGCCGCCGGCGCCCGGCGTCACCGGGGTCTGAACGTCGGGGAGTTCGGCGCGCTCGGCGACACCGGCGATGAAGTTGTCCCGCATACGGTGGTCGAGCAGGACACCGGCGTCGGTGTCGCTGACGGCGTCCGTGAGCGACTTGACCAGGCCGTCACCCGCGGCGCCGGACGGCACCAGCACCAGGCCCGGCTTCACACAGAACTGCCCGACGCCCAGCGTCATGGACCCGGCCAGCCCGGTGCCGATCGCCTCGGCCCGCTCGGCTGCGGCGGCCTCGGTGATCACGACCGGGTTCAGGGAGCCCAGCTCACCGTGGAACGGGATCGGCACCGGCCGCGCGGCCGCCGCGTCGAAGAGGGCGCGGCCGCCCCGGATCGAGCCGGTGAAGCCGGCCGCGGTGACCTGCGGGTGCTTGATCAGCTCGATGCCCGCCTCGAAGCCGTGCACGAGGCCGATGACACCCTCGGGGATGCCGTGCTCGGCGGCGGCCCGCCGCACGACGGCCGCGACCAGCTCGGACAGGGCCGGGTGGTCGGGGTGGGCCTTGACGACGACCGGGCAGCCCGCGCCCAGCGCGCTCGCGGTGTCGCCGCCGGCGACGGAGAAGGCGAAGGGGAAGTTGGACGCCGAGTAGACGGCGACGACGCCGAGCGACACCTTGTAGCGGCGCAGGTCCGGGATCGGCGGCGTCGCGGTGTCGTCGGGGTGGTTGATCACGACGTCGAGGAAGGCGCCCTCGTCGACGATGTCCGCGAAGGTCCGCAGCTGATAGCAGGTGCGGGCGAGTTCGCCGGTGAGGCGGACCGGGCCGAGCGCGGTCTCGGCGTCGGCGGCCTCTACGAGCTGGTCCTTGGCTGCCTGGAGCTTGTCGGCGGCGGTACGCAGGAAGGCCGCGCGGACCGTGCGGTCGGCCAGGGCGCCGCGCGCGTCGTGCGCGGCGCGGACGGCGGCGTCCACCTCCTGGGCTGTGGCCTCCACCGCAACCTGTTCACGCTGCTTCCCGGTTCGGGGGTCGACACTCCAGACTGGTGCTGCTGCCACCGCAGGTCCCTCCACACATGTAATGCCGCAGTACGGGGTCATTCACCAGGTCGTTCGATATACTGAACGCTGTCTCTGATGATGAATATGCTGTCGGAGACTATTTCCCGTCGAACGAAGGGGTCAAGGGCGATGTCGGCTGGCGAGACGGGCGGCGGGGCGCAGGTCAAGTCCGCGGTACGGACGGTTGAACTGCTGGAATACTTCGCCGGACGCCCCGGCATGCACTCCCTCGCGTCGGTCCAGGAGGCCGTCGGATACCCCAAGTCCAGTCTCTACATGTTGCTGCGCACGCTCGTCGAGCTGGGCTGGGTGGAGACGGACGCGACGGGCACGCGGTACGGCATCGGCGTACGGGCGCTGCTGGTCGGCACCTCCTACATCGACGGCGACGAGGTGGTCGCGGCGGCCCGCCCGACGCTGGACCGCCTGTCGGACGACACGACCGAGACGATCCACCTGGCCCGTCTGGACGGCACGAACGTCGTCTACCTGGCCACCCGCCAGTCCCAGCACTACCTGCGCCCCTTCACCCGGGTCGGCCGCCGCCTGCCGGCCCACTCCACCTCCCTCGGCAAGGCGCTGCTGAGCACCTACACGGACGAACAGGTCCGCAAGATGCTCCCGGAGACGCTCCCCGCGCTGACCGAGAACACGCTCACCGACCGCGAGAAGCTCATCGAGGAGCTCCGCCAGGTCCGCGAGCAGGGCTTCGCCGTGGACCGCGAGGAGAACACGTTGGGGCTGCGCTGCTTCGGCGTCGCGATCCCCTACCGCACCCCGGCCCGCGACGCGATCAGCTGCTCGGTGCCGGGGGCGCGGCTGACGCCCGCGCACGAGCAGATGGTGAAGGACGCGCTGTTCGACGCCCGGGACAGACTGACGCTGGCCACTCGCAGACTCTGACTCCCTCGTGGGCGCCGATCTCCCTCGTAGGCTCTGACTCCATGGATGTGGAACTCCGCGAGGTACACGACAGCGACCTGCCGGTCTTCTACCGGCAGCTGAACGACCCGGAGGCCCTGCGCATGGCGGCCTTCACCCCCAAGGACCCGGCCGACCGGGACGCCTTCGACGAGCACTGGAAGCGGATCCGGTCCTCGGACGACGTCCTGCGCACGATCCTGGCCGACGGTGACGTGGTGGGCAACACGGCGGTGTACGGGGAGCCGGGCGAGCGCGAGGTGACGTACTGGGTGGACCGGGCGTACTGGGGACGGGGCATCGCCACCGCCGCGCTGCGCGGGCTGCTCACCGAGGTCCCCGAACGCCCGCTGTACGCCCGGGCGGCGGCGGACAACGAGGGCTCGCTGCGGGTGCTGCGCAAGTGCGGGTTCCGGGTGACCGCGCAGGCGAGGGGGTTCGCGAACGCGCGGGGCGAGGAGATCGACGAGGTCGTGCTGCATCTGGAGGGGTGACGTGAGGGGTTGAGGGCCCCTCCCCCGTCCGGCGGAGTCGGATCGTCGGCGCGCAGGACGCGCCCGGCACCTGGCGCACGGGAGCGTGGACGCATGACGCAGACACTCGCTCCCACTGCGGTGAAACCCTCTACGGGGCTCAGCCGGAGCCGACGGCTCCTGCGCGCCGTCGCCGTCGTCTCCTGTGTGCCGTATCTCGGGCTCAAGGTCGCCTGGGTCGCCGGGAGTCACGTCGGAGTCCCCGACGGCAGCTCGCTCTTGGACCACCGGATGTCCATGGCGATCGTCAACAGCCTCTCCGTGCTGCTGGACAGTGCCGTGATCGTGCTGGCGCTGGTGCTGACCAGGCCCTGGGGGCTGAGGGTGCCCGCGTGGCTGCTGGCCTTCCCGGTGTGGGTCGCCACCGGGCTGCTCGCGCCGATCATGGCCGGGTTCCCGCTGCAGCTCCTCGTGCGGGCCCTCGGCGGGAGCACGAACCACACGCAGCGGGCCTCCGGGGGTGAACCCTTCCTCCACGAGTGGGTGTTCGGGGTCGTGTACAGCGGGTTCATCCTGCAAGGGCTCGCGCTGGGAGCGCTGTTCGTGCTGTACGCCCGGGACCGGTGGGGCCATCTGTGGCGGGGGCGGGTGTGGGAGCTGCCCGTCGGGATCATCGGCGCGGCGCAGCGGGCGACCGCCGGCGCCGCCGGCCTCCTCGCGCTGTTCCCGCTCACGATGCACCTGCTGTGGGCCTGCGGTTCCACGGCGGGGCTCTCCGCGGGCCGGGCGGCGGAGCGGACCAGTGACTTCTACGTCCTGGAGGCGATGTACGTCGTCTTCCTCGTCGTCGCCGTCGCGGGCGGCCAGTTGCTCGCCTTCCGGCGCGGACGCGTGCTGCCCGTGCGGACTCCGCTCGCGCTGGCCTGGGTCGGCTCGGCCGCCGTGGCCTGCTGGGGCGGCTGGCTGTCGCTGGCCTCACTCGGCGGCGTCGACGACATCGCCGACCGCCCGACACCGCTGATGGACCTCGCCTACGCTGGCCAGATGATCGTCGGCATCCTGGTGGCCGTCGTCGGCGCGTACTTCTTCGCGGAGCGCTCCGCCGTGAAGCGGCCGGCGTGAGCGCATACGTCCGGTTCCTGTTCGGCGGGCGGGCGCGCCGGCGCTGGATCCATCTGATCCTCGGCGGCGCCCTCGCCATGCCGTACGTCTTCGTGGGCCAGCTCGTCGTCGGTCCCGCCACCGACTCCAGGTACGTCTTCAACGACCTGCTGCTGCAACTGCTCTCCTTCGCCGTCGGGTTGCCGCTCGCCGCCGTCACCGCCGCGCTGTTCCCCCTGACCCGGTCCCTGGAGGCGGGCGCCGTGCGGTCGCTGTGCGGGGTCGAGGCGGGTCTGCTCGCCCACGGGCCCGCCCGGACGCGGGCCGCGAAGGGGCGTACGGCGGCCTGGTTCACGCTGCATCTCGGGTTCGGCGGGATCATCTCGGGGATGTCGCTGGCGGTGCCGCCGTTCGCCGGCTTCCTCACCGCCCTGCCGCTGATCGTCTGGCTGGGCGGCGCCGAGGCCGTCGAGCTGCCCGAATCCCTCGACCAGCCCTGGGTGTTGGCGCTCGCCCCGGTCGCGGGCATGGCGACCCTGCTCGCGCTCGCCGGCTGCGCGGCCGTCTGCGGCGCGCTCCTCGCCCGCTGGGCGCCCGCGCTGCTCGGCCCCACGCCCGAGGACCGCCTCGCGGCGGCCGAGGCACGCGCCGCCGACCTGGCCGTGCGCAACCGGCTCGCGCGCGAGCTGCACGACAGTGTGGGCCACGCCCTCAGCGCCGTCACCCTCCAGGCGAGCGCGGCCCGCCGGCTCCTCGACACCGACCCGGAGTTCGTCCGCGAGGCCCTCGCCGCGATCGAGGACACGACCCGGCGCACGGTCGGCGAACTCGACGCCGTGCTGGGCGTGTTGAGGGACGGCGACGCACCCGGTACGGCCCCGGCGCCCACCCTCGGCGCCGACCTCGACGGCCTGCTGCGCCGCACCCGCGCGGGCGGGCTGCGGGTGACCGCCACGCTCGCCGCCGACCCCGAGGCCCTGCCGCCCGTCCTGTCCCGCGAGGCCTACCGCATCGTGCAGGAGGGGTTGAGCAACGCCCTCAAGCACGCCGGCGACCAGGTGAGCGTGCGGCTGCGGATCGAAGTGGCCGACGGGCACCTGGAGATCACCGTCGAGAATCCCGTCGTCTGCGCCCCCGAGTGCCGACCCGGCGGCGGCCACGGCCTGCGCGGCATAGCCGACCGGGCACGACTGCTGGGCGGAACCATGGCGGGGGGGGCGGCGGAAGCAGAGGCGGCAGGGGCGGGGCCGGTAAAGACCGGCGCGGTGGCGGGCATCTGGCGCCTGCGCGTGCGGTTGCCGATGAAGGGCCCGGCATGACATCACGGCCGCCGACCGGGAGACGCCGCCCATAGGACCCCGCCACCGCACCCGCGACGGCCCGCAGAACACCACGACCACCGGCCCCGAGACGATCCGCATGACCCGCCCGCCGACCCTGAGGGAACACGCATGACGCCCCGCGCAGCGATCCGCATCGTCCTCGCCGACGACGAGCGCATGGTCCGCACCGCCCTGCGCGCCATCCTCTCCGCCGAGCCCGACCTGGAGGTGGTCGGTGAGGCGGCGACCGGGGCCGAGGCCGTGTCCGTCGTGCGGGAGCGGCGGCCCGACGTGGTCCTCATGGACGTCCGTATGCCGGAGATCGACGGCATCCGGGCCACCGAGCAGATCCTGGCCACGCTCGACGAACCGCCCCGCATCGTCGTCGTCACCACCTTCGAGAACGACTCCTACGTGTACGACGCCCTGCGCGCCGGAGCCGCCGGGTTCCTGCTGAAGCGGGCGGAGGCCGACGCGCTGATCCAGGCCGTACGACTGGTCTCGCGCACCGACACCCTGCTGTTCCCGTCGGCCGTACGCAGCCTCGCCGCCGAGCACGCGCGCGCGTACCCCGCCCCGCCGCCGTGGGTGGCGAAGCTCACGGGCCGCGAGAGCGAGGTGCTGCGGCTGATGGCACAGGGCCTGACCAACGCGGAGATCGCGCGGCGCATGGAGGTCGGGCCGGCCACCGTGAAGTCGCACGTGGCGGCGGTGCTGGCGAAGACCGGCACCCGGGACCGCACCCAGGCCGTGATCGCCGCTTACGAGGCGGGTTTCATGAACGCTCGATGAGAAAAACAGGCGGAAGGGAACGTTCCGCCCCCTCCTGATCGTCTTCTTGAGCGGGATGAACAAGACGATCAGGCGGGCGTCCGTCTTCGTGCTGCTGCTGGTGTTCGCTCTGCTGGTCAGGGCGACCTGGGTGCAGTACTACGACGGCCAGGCACTCGCGGACGACAAGGACAACCGACGGAACACGATCGCGCTGTACAGCGAGCCGCTCGGCAACATCGTCGTGGGCGGCGACGCCGTCACCGGCTCGGCGCGGACGAAGAGCGGTGACCTCGCGTACAAGCGCACGTACACCGACGGCGCGCTGTACTCGGCGGTGACCGGCTACAGCTCGCAGGCGTACGGGGCCACCCAGCTGGAGGGCATCTACCAGGACCTGCTCGACGGCAGCGACAACCGGCTGAAGAGCGTGATGGACACGGTCACCGACAAGCGGTCGGATCCGGGCAATGTGATCACGACGATCGACCCGGACGTGCAGAAGGCGGCGTACGACGCGCTCGGCGACAACAAGGGCGCCGCCGTCGCGATCGACCCCACCACGGGGAAGATCCTCGCGGTGGTCTCCACCCCGTCGTACGACCCGTCGCGGATCACCACGGGCGACAAGGAAGTCTGGGAGCAGCTGACCCAGAACGCCGACAAGCCGATGACGAACCGCGCGCTGCGCCAGCCGCTGCCGCCGGGTTCGACGTTCAAGCTGGTGGTGGCGGCGGCCGCACTGGAGGACGGGCTGTACTCGTCGGTGGACGAGAAGACGGCCAGCCCGGACCCGTATCCGCTGCCGCAGTCGAGCGGCAAGCTGACCAACGAGAACCCGTCCGCCCCGTGCGAGAACGCCTCGATCCGGGTGGCTCTTCAGTACTCGTGCAACAACGTCTTCGGGAGCCTGGCCGTCGACCTGGGCCAGGACAAGGTCAGGGCGATGGCCGAGAAGTTCGGCTTCAACGACGAGGCGCAGGACGTGCCGGTGCGGGCGTACGAGAGCGTGTACCCGTCCGACATGGACGAGGCGCAGACCGCCCTGTCCGGCATCGGCCAGTTCGACGTCACCGCGACCCCGCTCCAGATGGCCATGGTGTCCGCTGCCATCGCCAACGGCGGCAAGCTGGTCTCGCCGCACATGGTGTCCCAGATCACCGACAGCGGCGGCGACGTCCTGGAGAACTACGACGACAACGCGGAGACCGAGGAGATCGTCAGCTCCGACACCGCCGAGCAGCTCCAGTCGGCCATGCAGACGGTCGTCGACAAGGGCACGGGCACGAACGCGCAGATCTCCGGCGCGACGGTGGGCGGCAAGACGGGCACGGCACAGCACGGCGAGAACAACAGCAAGACGCCGTACGCCTGGTTCACGTCCTACGGCAAGGCCGACGGCAAGGAGGTCGCCGTGGCGGTGCTCGTCGAGCAGTCGAACGCGGCACGCTCGGAGGTCAGCGGTAACGGGCTGGCCGCCCCCGTCGCCCGGAAGGTGATGGAGGCGGCGCTCAAGGACTAGGGCCGCTCGGGGTTACTTGACGCCCAGGATCTGCTCGATCGGGTTGATGGCGAAGTACACCAGGAACAGCACCGAGGTCCCCCACAGCAACCAGTGGATCTCCTTCGCCTTCCCGAGCACCACCTTGATCACGACGTAGGCGAGGAACCCCGCCCCGATCCCGTTGGTGATCGAGTACGTGAACGGCATCACGGCGATGGTCAGGAACGCCGGGATGGCGATCTCGTACTTGTCCCAGTCGATGTGCTTGACCTGGGTCATCATCAGGAAGCCGACGGCGACCAGGGCGGGGGCCGCCGCCTGGAGCGGGACGATGGTGAGCAGCGGGGTCAGGAAGAGGGCCAGGGCGAACATGCCGCCGGTGATCAGGTTGGAGAAGCCCGTGCGCGCGCCCTCGCCGACGCCCGCAGCCGACTCGATGTAGGAGGTCGCGGAGGACGACGAGGCCGCACCACCGGCGGCCGCCGCCGCACCGTCGATCAGCAGCACCCGGCCGAGGTTCGGCACCTTGCCCTGCTCGTCCAGCAGACCCGCCTCCGCGCTGATGCCGACGACCGTGCCCATGGTGTCGAAGAAGTCGGACAGGATCAGCGTGAAGATCAGCAGGACGACGGTGATGGCCGTGGTCTCGCCGAACGCGCCGAACAGGCTGAAGTCGCCGATGAGTCCGAAGTCGGGGGTGTCGACCACCTTGTCGGGCCAGGCCGGTGTGGTCAGGCCCCAGGCCTTGATGTCGGCGATCGAGTTGATGATCATCGCGACGGCCGTCATGGTGACGATGCTGATCAGGATGGCGCCCTTCACCTTGCGGGCGAGCAGGGCGATCGTCAGCAGAACCCCGAGACAGAAGACGAGGATCGGCCACCCGGTGAGCGTGCCGGTGCCGCCCAGCTGAACCGGGACGGTGGTGTTCGCGGCGTCCGGGATGCGGCTGACGAACCCGGCGTCGACGAAGCCGATGAAGGCGATGAACAGGCCGATGCCGACGCTGATCGCCTGCTTGAGCGGTTGCGGGATGGCGTGCATGACGGCCTCGCGCAGCCCGGTGAGCACGAGCACGCAGATCAGCAGGCCTTCGAGGACGACCAGACCCATCGCGTCGTCCCAGGCCATCAACGGGGCGATCTGGAAGGCGACGACGGCGTTGAGACCCAGGCCGGCGGCGAGCGCGAGCGGGAGGTTGCCGCCGACGCCCATGATGATCGTCATGACGGCGGCCACCAGGGCGGTGGCGGTGGTGAGTTGGACCGCATCCAACTGGTGGCCGAACTTGTCCTTGGCGCTGCCGAGGATGATGGGATTCAGGACAAGGATGTAGGCCATCGTGAAGAACGTGGCGAAGCCGCCGCGTATCTCACGGGCGAAGGTGGATCCCCGTTCGGAGATCTTGAAGAACCGGTCGACGCTGTTCACGCCTGGTGGCGCGGCACTTGGCCGGTCGGTCACCTTCTGGGGTTCGGACATGACGGTCGCTCCTTGTTGCCTGATGGGTCGGTGTGCGGATGCTGGCTGGAT
Source organism: Streptomyces sp. R28 (assembly GCF_041052385.1). GTDB lineage: Bacteria > Actinomycetota > Actinomycetes > Streptomycetales > Streptomycetaceae > Streptomyces. The sequence continues at coordinate 2,553,228 of NZ_CP163439.1, forward strand.
TGTTCCCGTGTTGAACGCGTTTCAGGTTTTCTCCGTGTTACGGAATCAGGGCTGGTCACGTGCGACGCACCACACAGCGTTCGAAGCCTCGTACGAACTGAGTATTCGATCACTGCTACGCTTCCGGCTCGACCGGTTGATCGCTAAATGATCGCCGGACGACCACGTGTCATCCACATGCCACTCACAGGGGGAGAGGTCGCCCGTGGGCACAGTCGTCGACGACGCCGCCTCCGTGGAGTTCCACGCCTTCTTCGAGCGTCACTATGCCGAACTCTCGCGCCTGGCTCATCTGTTGACGGGTGAGGCGGACGCCGCCGACGATCTGGCGGCGGACGCTCTGCTGGCGCTGTGGAACCGCTGGGACCGGGTCCGTGCGGCCGACCATCCGGTGGCGTACGCGCGCGGGGTCGTGGCCAACCTGGCCCGCACCAGAATCCGCAGCGCGGTCCGGGAGCGGCGGCGGATCGCCCTGTTCTGGTCGCAGCGCGAGGAGAAGACGGAGAACCCGGACATCGCGGGCGTCGTCGACGTCCAGGGGGCATTGCGTAGACTTCCGTTCCGCAAACGCGCCTGTGTGGTGCTGCGGCACGCCTTCGACCTCTCCGAGAAGGACACCGCACTCGCCCTGGGCGTCTCGGTCGGTACGGTGAAGAGCCAGACCTCGAAGGGGATGGCGGAGCTGCAACGGCTCCTCGGGACGCAGGGCGCTCCGCTCAAGGCGCATGCCACGGCGATGGCGCGCACCGGCGACGCCGGAGGAAGGAACCGATGATGCGGCGGGATGTGCACGACGAACTGCGCGCCCGGCTGCACGAGGCGGCCGACACGCACCAGCCCGACCGCGCGCGGATCCTGGCCCGGGTGGAGCGCGGCATGGCGGATCCCGCCGGGCAGACCCGCGCCGTACACCGGGCGACCCGTGCGCCGGTGTACGGCTGGTTCCGGGTGGTGAGCGCGACGGCCGCGGCCGCCGGTGTTCTGGCGGTCGGCGGTTACGCGGTGGCGTCCGCCGTGAAGGAGGACACCCCGCAGCAGACGGTGGCCACGTCGCCGACGCCCACCCCGTCGCCGGACGCGACGAGCCGCGCGCCGGTGCCGCCCGTGAGCCCCACGCCTGAGCAGCCGCAGACGCGCGAGCCGAGCGGGTCCCCCTCGCAGCAGCCGCCCGAGACCGCCCGGCCGCCGGCCGCCGTGGGCGAGGAGGACGGCCCGCTGTGGTCGGTCGGCTCGGTGGACGCACACAGCAACGAGTTCTGGGCACAGAGCGATCTGAGGCTCAGGACGAGGGAGCAACTCACCGCGCTCACCATCCAGTTGAAGGTCGCACAGACCGGCGGGGTCACCTCGACCGGCACCTGGCGCTCGCCGCCCGAGGACGACTTCGCGCTGACGGTCGAGGAGAAGGACGGCTTCCTCGTCTACACCTGGGTACTCAAGGAGGGCCGTACGGTCCCTGCGGGCGAGTGGGTGTTCGCGGCACAGTACAACCATGAGCGCGGCGGCCGGGACGCCAAGGGCGACAGCTATGCGATGACGGCCACGGCGGGCGGCGAACAGCTGTCCGTGGCGGGCGACTTCGCAGGCTACGACCGCGACTCCGGCGCAGATGAAGGGGATTCGTAAAAGAGTCCCGAGGGCACGGCAACCCTTCCTTCACCGGGGGCGACCAACAGTCGCAACGATCCCCCACACAAGGAATCGGGTCATGACAGCACGAGCCGAACAGCGCGTCAGTCACCGCCGCAAGGTCTCCAGGCGACGGGCCGTGATCGCCGGAGCCTCGGCCGTGGGCATCACGGGTGCGGCACTCATCACGACGACGATGCTGTCCACGGCCGGTGCCGCCGCGTCCTGGCCGACGCCCAACGGCAGCAAGCCGGTGTCGAGGACGATCCCGGTGTCGGGCACGTACGACGGCAAGCTGGCGAAGTTCTACGGCACCGGTGACCTGGGCGGCAGCGGCCAGGAGGAGGGCCAGGACCCGATCTTCGAGCTGGCCGACGGCGCGGTCCTCAAGAACGTCGTCATCGGCACCCCGGCCGCGGACGGCGTCCACTGCAAGGGCTCCTGCACACTGCAGAACGTGTGGTGGCTGGACGTCGGCGAGGACGCCGCCACCTTCAAGGGCAAGTCGTCCTCGGCCGTGTACACGGTGTACGGCGGCGGCGCGAAGAACGCCGACGACAAGGTGCTGCAGTTCAACGGCGCGGGCAAGCTGGTCGTGTCCAAGTTCCAGGCGGAGAACTTCGGCAAGCTGGTGCGCTCCTGCGGCAACTGCTCCACGCAGTACAAGCGCACGATCATCATCAACGACGTGGACGTCACCGCGCCCGGCAAGTCGATCGTCGGCATCAACTCCAACTACGGCGACACGGCCGCGCTGCGCAAGGTCCGCATCCACGGCGACAGCGGCAAGAAGATCAAGACCTGCACCCGCTTCGAGGGCAACAGCAGCGGCAAGGAGCCGAAGGAGCTGGGCACCGGGGCGGACGGAACCAACTGCATGTTCTCGCCATCTGACATCACGTACCAGTGAGTGAACGTTCAAGCACCTCCCCCGGGGCGTCTCCCGGGCCATCCCCCGGAGCACGACCTGTGAGCACGCACAGAAGAAGCCTCACCCGCAGGCGGGTGCTCGGGGCCTCCTCGATCGGCGTCGCCGCCACCGGCGCAGCCGTCGCGGGCGGCACCGGCCTCCTCTCTTCCGCCTCCGCCGCGGCCTTCGGCCACAAGGACGACGGCTCGAACCACGTCATCGACACCGGAGCCTCCCTCGTCTTCAAGGTCTCCAAATCGACCGGCGACGTCACGTCGCTGGCCTACAGGGGCAAGGAGTACGAGGGCTACGGCGGCAAGCACTCGCACGTCGAGTCCGGGCTCGGCGCGTCCACGGTCACCATCCAGCAGTCGGGCTCGACGATCCTGGTGAAGGTCGTGCACGGCGCGATCACCCAGTGGTACGCGGCACGCAGCGGCCAGAACAACGTCTACCTGTGGACGAACAAGGCGGACGCCTCCTTCACCGCGACCCGCTACCTCGTCCGCCTCAAGCCCGGGATCTTCCCCAACGAGGGCTCGGACACCTGGATCGAGGCCTCCGACAAGGTCATCGAGGCCGGGGACGTCTGGAAACGCGCGGACGGCACGACCCACTCCAAGCACTACTCGGGCAAGCGCGTCATCGACTACGACCACGTCGGCTTCACCACCGGCTCGGTCGGTCTGTGGCTGGTGCGCTCCAACCACGAGAAGGCGTCCGGCGGCCCGTTCTACCGCTCGCTGCTGCGCCACTCGAACGACCTCGGCGCCGGTCTCTACGAGATCCTGCACTACAACCAGGCGCAGACGGAGCCGGAGCGCTTCGGCCTCCAGGGCCCGTACGTCCTGTCCTTCACCGACGGCGGGGCACCGTCGTCGTCCCTCTTCCACGCCAAGCTCGACACCTCCTGGGTGGACGGGCTCGGCATCACCGGCTGGGTCGGCGCGTCCGGCCGCGGCAAGGTGGCGGGCGTGGGCCTGAAGGGCATGGACGCCCAGTACGCGTACACCGTGGGCTTCGCCAACAAGGACGCGCAGTACTGGGCGAAGGCCGCGGCCGGGTCGGGGGCGTTCTCCTGCAAGGGGATGCTGCCGGGGACGTACACGATGACCGTCCACAAGGGCGAACTCGCGGTGCACACCGGCACGGTGAAGGTGGCCGCGGGCGCTACGACGGCGCTGCACAGCATCACCATCACCGGCGACCCGTCGACGGCCAGGGCCATCTGGCGGCTCGGCGACTGGGACGGCACACCCGGCGGGTTCAAGAACGCCGAGCTGATGACGTACGCCCATCCGTCCGACGGCCGCGCGGCGAAGTGGACGGGGAACGTGACGGTCGGCAGCGGCAGCACTGCGGCGTCGTTCCCGGCGTACATGTGGAAGGACGTCAACGACGGCGTCCTGGTCTACTTCAAGCTGACCAAGGAGCAGGCCGCGGCGGCGCACACGCTGCGGGTCGGGGTGACGGACGCGTTCCTGAACGGCCGGCCGCGCATCACCGTGAACGACTGGGTCTCGACCGTCCCCACAGCTCCCACACAACCCTCGACGCGTTCCCTCACCACGGGTTCCTACCGGGGGAACAACCACACGTTCACGTTCAACGTCCCTAGTAGTGCGTGGAAGACGGACACGACCCAGTACAACGTCCTGAGGATCAACATCGTCAGTGGTTCGAGCGGCTCGGCCCACCTCAGCCCGGGCACCTCGTTCGACTGTCTGGACCTGCTGACCTGAGCCCCCCTCGGTCAGCAGTGGAACGCCCCCGCCGGTGACGACCGGCGGGGGCGTTCGCGCCCCAAGGGGCGCGGGCTGTATCGATATGCGGCTCCGCCGCGTGGGCGCGACCAGCCACGACGGGCCGACAGCCCGCAACCGGCCCTTTGCGGCAGTCAGTTCATCGTCGACCCGATCGTCGCCGACCCCGTCGTCAGGAACGTGGTCGACGGCAACGCCCCGCTCGCCTGCCGGGAGGCATACGCCGTCGTCGCGTCCTTCGACTTGAAGGACGGGGTCGCGACACCGCTGTCCCAGTTGTTCGCCGCGCTGACGGCCGACGACCCCAGCTTGGACAGTCCGCCCTTGTTGCTCACCGCGAGATTGCGGGCCAGGCGCGCCTTGCCGGTGGCGAAGTAGAAGCCGGACTCGGTGTTGGCGTAGGCGGTGTTGCGGTTGAGGACGATGGCCCCGGTGTTGGAGTTCTCCGTGAAGCCGTGCAGGGTGTTGTCCCAGGCCGCGTTGTTGTTGACGACGTGCGCGACGGAGGCCCCTCCGCCGCCCAGCTTGAAGCCGTTGCCGTTGCCCTCGAAGGCGGAGTCGGCCCAGCGGTTCTTGCCGTTGCCGAAGGCCCAGGTGTGCTCGATGGTGACCGGCGAGGAGAACTGCCAGAGGTCGAGCCCGTCGTCGGAGTTGTTGTAGAGGCGCGCTCCGGTGATCTTGTTACCCGTTCCGGAGCCGAACTTGATGGCGATCCCGTCGGCGTTCTGACCGTGCCCGGACGGGTCGTAGTTGCCGTAACTGTCGAGGTTCTGCACGAGATTGTTCGTGGTGCCGTCGCCGCGCAGGGTGAAGCCGGAGTCGCCGTTGTTCGCGGTGACGAGGTTCTTGAAGACACCGCCCACCGACGACGTGACGACGAATCCCTGGGCCGGGGAGTTGACGAAGGTGAGGTTCCGCACGGTCCAGTAGTCGCCGTAGATCCCGGTCAGCCAGGAGCCGTCGGGCAGCTTGGAGCCGTCGATCCTCACCTTCTCGCTGCCGTACGCCTGCAGCGTGATCCGGGCCGAACTCGTGCCGTTCGCCGTGGACTTGAGCGTGGCGGCCGGCTGGTAGGTGCCGCCGCGGACCTGGATGGTCGTACCGGCGGCGGCGTTCTTGACGGCCGACTCCAGCTGGGCCGTGCTGGACACGGTGACCGTCGCCGAAGCGGCCTCGGCGCCGCCGCCCGAGAGGCCGAGGTAGACGCCGCCCGCCCCCGAGGCGACGGCGATCGCCGCGGCGATGGACAGGGTACGGGTCCTGCGATGACGGCCGGTGCTCAAACGCACGGAGCGTTCCTTTCCTGAGGAATGGGGACGAAGCGGGCCTAAGGGGCCGCCCAGGCCCGCTTCTGACATCCGGTCGCCGCCATGGCCGGGAAGGTTGCCGCACCCCTCGAAGACGAGCGAAAGTTTCGGTCCCCGTCCGTCACCTGCGCACCGATTGACGCCCTGTCCGCCACCTATGACACTCCGAGGCAGCCGAACAAAACAGAACCCCCCAACAGAACCCCCACACTCCCACAGGATGTGTCATGCGCCCCCGCACCGCCCGCACGCTCCTGACCCCGCTGATCCCCCTCCTCGCCCTCCTGCTCGGCCTGCTGGCCGCACCCCCCAGTACCGCGAACTCCGGAGCACCACCCGTGACACAGCAAGTGAGCCAGCCCAAGTACGCCGGCTACCTCTTCGCCTACTTCACCGGCGAGGGCACCGCCGACGGCGAGCAGATCCGCTACGCCCTCAGCCGGGGCAACGACGCGCTGCACTGGCGGGAGCTCAACGCCGGCAAGCCGGTCCTCACCTCCACGATCGGCGAGAAGGGCCTGCGCGACCCGTTCGTGATCCGCTCCCCCGAGGGCGACAAGTTCTACATGATCGCGACCGACCTGCGGATGTACCAGAACAGCAGCGGCAGCTGGGACCAGGTCCAGCGGCACGGCAGCAAGTCGATCATGGTCTGGGAGTCCACCGACCTGGTCCACTGGACCGACCAGCGCCTGGTGAAGGTGTCCCCCGACAGCGCGGGCAACACCTGGGCGCCGGAGGCGTACTGGGACGACAGCCTCGGTGAGTTCGTCGTCTTCTGGGCGACGAAGCTGTACGCCGACGACGACCCCGACCACACCGGATCGACGTACAACAAGATGCTGTACGCGACCACGAAGGACTTCCGCACCTTCAGCGCGCCGAAGGTCTGGGACGACCCCGGCTACTCGGTCATCGACTCGACCGTGGTCAAGCACAAGGACACCTACTACCGCTACACCAAGGACGAGCGGGACCCCAGCTCCTCCAGCCCCTGCTCGAAGTTCATCACCGCGGAGAAGTCGACGAGCCTGACGGACCCGTCGTACGACTTCGTCGCCGACTGCGTCGGCAGCGGCGCGATGGACCGGGGCGAGGGCCCGACGGTGTTCAAGTCGAACACCGAGGAGAAGTGGTACCTGTTCATCGACGAGTACGGCGGCCGCGGTTACGTCCCCTTCGAGACCACCGACCTCGACTCGGGCAAGTGGACCCCGTCCACCGACTACCAGCTGCCCGCCAGCCCCCGGCACGGCACGGTGATACCGGTGACGCAGGCGGAGTACGACCGGCTGCTGGCCGCGTACCCCGCGAGCCCCGCCTCGGTCGTGGACGCGACGGCGAAGGACCAGAAGGGGTACGCGATCGTCACGGACAGCGCCGCGAAGGGCGTGCTCCCGATGCGGCCGGACGCGGACCTGTCCCGCCTCGCCCCGAAGCTGTGGCCCGGTGAGGGCGCCACCGTCAGCCCGCGCTCCGGCACCCGGCGCGACTTCCGCAAGCCGCAGAAGTACACGGTGACCGCCGCGGACGGTACGAAGCGCACCTGGACGGTCGAGGCGGTGCGCACCAACAGCCCCGTCCTGCCCGGCCTCAACGCCGACCCGGACGTGCACTACCTCGACGGCGAGTACTGGATCTATCCGACGACCGACGGCTTCCAGGGCTGGAGCGGGACCAGGTTCAAGGCGTACTCGTCCAAGGATCTGGTCCACTGGAAGGACCACGGCGTCATCCTGGATCTCGGCCCGGACGTGAGCTGGGCGGACAAGTACGCCTGGGCGCCGGCGATCGCCGAGCGCGACGGCAAGTACTACTTCTACTTCTGCGCCGAGCAGCAGATCGGCGTGGCGGGGGCCGACTCCCCGGCCGGCCCCTTCAAGGACGCCCTGGGCAAGCCGCTGGTCGCCAAGGGCGGTTCGCTGAAGGGCCAGATGATCGACCCGGCCGTCTTCACGGACGACGACGGGACGTCGTATCTCTACTGGGGCAACGGGCACGGGTACGTGGTCCCGCTGAACGACGACATGGTGTCGTACGACGCGTCGAAGGTGCAGGACATCACGCCTGGCAACTTCCGCGAGGGATCCTTCGTGATCAAGCGGAAGGGCACGTACTACTTCATGTGGTCCGAGGACGACACCCGCAGCGAGAACTACCACGTCGCCTACGCGACGGGACCGTCCCCGCTCGGCCCGTGGACCAAGCGGGGCACGATCCTGCAGAAGCGTCCCGAGTACGGGATCCTCGGCACGGGTCACCACTCGGTGGTCAACGCCCCCGGCACCGACGACTGGTACGCCGTCTACCACCGGTTCGCCCTGAACGGCCCCGGAAGGCCGGGCGGCGACGGCATGCACCGCGAGACGGCCATCGACCGGATGCGGTTCGCGGCCGACGGCACGATCGAACCGGTGGTGCCGACCCTGGAGGGGATCAGGCCCGTACGGCGGTGAGGCTCAGCTGACGAAGTACGTCGGGTTCGGCAGCTTGTACGTCTCGTCCGCGTAGCCGCCTTCGAGGTCGCTGTACTGGTCGCCGAAGTTGGCGATGATCTCGTAGCCGAGGTCGTCCTCGATGTGCTGCCGGGTGCCGGACTTGTACTGCACGGTCGTGCAGTTCCAGGTGCCCGGCGTGGCGCACGCGGCGAGGTAGGCCGGCGGGTTCGCCTTGTCCTTGAGGAACATGTGGCCGGCGTCGAGGTTCACATCGGCGCCGACCTTCTTCAGGTTCTCGACGGCGGCGGACCGCTGCGCCTCGCTCAGACCCGAGTTGTAGAAGACCTCGACGCCCTTGGACTCGGCGTACCGGACCAGCTCCGGGCTGCCGAAGACGGCCGGGCGGTCGGCCTTGTTCACGTACTCGGCCCACGTGGTCGAGTTGTACGTGTAGTTGGTCTTCTTCTCGTAGTCGAAGCTGAGCAGCAGCGTGTCGTCGATGTCGAAGACGACGGCCGGCTTCTCGCCCTTGTGCAGCGCCTTGCGGGCCGCCTTGTCGATGTACTTCCGGGCGGCCTTGTCGATGCTCGCCAGGTCCTTGGCGTAGGGGCTGTCCTTGGACGCCTGGTAGACGCCGTTCGCGTCGAGGGTGGCGCCGTAGTAGCTGTCCATGTCCTTGACCAGCAGCCCGATGTTGTAGGGCTCGTGGGTGCTGTTCGCGGTCGACTGGCCGGCCGTGGCCGCGCCGGCGCCGTAGAGGGCGGCACCGGCGACCGCACAGACGGCGGTGACGGCCGCGATACGTAGTGGTTTATGCATGACAAAGAGTTCTACGCGCGTCACCTGCGTGAGCGCGAGACCCGTTGCCCGATCTTTACCTCTCTCACGGGCGAACGGGTCTCGCGCTTCCCCGGGCAGGTCAGTCCATCGTCGCCCCGATGGTCGTGCTGCCCGTGGTCAGGAAGGTCGTCACCGGCAGCGAGCCGCCCGACTGCCGGGCGTTGTAGGTGCTCGACGCGTCGGTGGAGCGGAAGGCCGGTGTCGAGATGCCGGAGTCCCAGTTGTTGCCGGACGAGACCACCGACGAGCCCTTGCTCACCTGGCCGCCGCCGTTGCTCACGGCGAGGTTCTTGCCGAGCCGGGCCGCACCGGTGGCGAAGTAGTAGCCCCACTTGGCGTTGGCGTAGGCGGTGGTGCGGTTGATGACGATCGCGCCCTTGTTGCTGTTCTCGGTGAAGCCGTTGCCGGCGTTGTCCCAGGCGGCGGAGTTGTTGATGACGTGGGCCACGGTCTCGCCGTCGCCGCCCAGCTTGTAGCCGTTGCCGTCGCCCGCGAAGGCGGAGTCGGACCAGCGGTTCTTGCCGTTGCCGAAGGCCCAGGTGTGCTCGACGGTGACCGGCGAGGAGAAGGACCAGAAGTCCAGACCGTCGTCCGAGTTGTTGTAGAGGCGGGCGCCGGTGATCAGGTTCCCGGTGCCGGAGCCGAACTTCACGGCGATGCCGTCGGCGTTCTCGCCGTGGCCCGCGGCGTCGTAGTGGCCGTAGGAGTCGATGTTCCGGACGGTGTTGTTGACCGTGCCGTCGCCGGTGAGCGTGAAGCCGGAGTCGCCGCCGTTGATGGTCTTGATGTTGTTCCAGTTGGTCCCGGTGCAGGACTGGCAGACGACCGCGCTGTCCGGGGAGTTCTGGAAGGTGATGCCCGAGACGTTCCAGTAGTCGGCGGTCAGCTTGAAGATCCAGGAGCCGGAGGGCAGCGACGACCCGTCGATCTTGACGGTCTCCGAGCCGTACGCGGTGAGCGTGACCGGCGACGACGAGGTGCCGTTGGCCGTGGACTGCAGGGTGGCCGTCGGGTAGTAGGTGCCGCCGCGCACCTGGATGACGGTGCCGGCGGGGCGTTCTTGATGGCGTTGGACAGGTCGGTGGAGTTGCTGACGACCACGGTCGCGGCCTGGGCCTGGGTGGGGAGGACGGCCAGGCCGGCGCCCAGGGTGAGGGCTGCCATGGTGGCGAGTGCGGTTCGACGAGACATGGAGAGCGGGTCCTTCCTCGTGCGGGTGCTCGTGCGGGTGGGGGTCGTTCACGTGCACAGGACGGTGTCGAGCCAGGTGAAGACCTCGTCCTGCATGCGGTCGACGAAGACATGGCCGAGGTCGGGCCAGGTCTTCAGGTGCAACCGCTCCTCGGCGTGGCGGGAGCGCCAGACGGCGCGCAGCTTGGCGTGGGCCACGCGGACGCCGTCGGCGGGGAACAGCGGGTCGAGCCCGCCGTCGAAGAGGAGCATCGGCTGGGTACGGCGATGCTTGCCACGTCAGGGATGTCTGGGAATGGGAAAACGCGTGAGGGCGAGCGCCGGACACACACCTGACCGCATCGTGCTCGCGGAAGCCCACCTGAAGGGAATGAAGGTTCCCACATCGAACGAGTGGCCCTTGCAGGTGTTCGTCGTTGGAGTAGGTGAATCTTCGAACGCCACGACGGAGGCAACGGATGGGCGGGCTGCGGACGTTGACGGCACCCTTCGTGGTGCCAGGTCCCGCAGGGGTGAGTATCCGGGCTCGGTTGCGAGTTTCGGACACGGATACTGCAGTACTGCGCGAGGTCGGACTGTTCCTCGGCTCGCTGGCAGCAGGTGATCTTGCGGAGCGGTGCCGGCAGGGGCTGACACACGGCACGGCTTCGTGGTCGCAGCGCAAGAGAGAACTGACCAGGCGCTCGTCCTCTCGTTGGGCGGGCAGCATCACCAAGGCCACGCATGACCAGTGGGCGCTGGCCCGGCGTGGCCAAGTCGCCCATATGACCTGGCTGCGCGGGCAGATCGCGCAGATCGAAGCGAAGCTGGCCCGCCCTCTGGGCGCGAAAGCCGACAAGCAGACCGGGCTGCCTCGCGGGTATGCCACTCAGCAGGAGTGGCATACCAAGTGCCGCCGCTTGCGCATGCTGCAGAACCGGCTGGCGCCAGTGGAAGCGGACTGGGCAGCGGGCCGGGTACGCGTTGTACGCGGCGGGAAGCACCTTGCCCGAACCCGTCACCATCTGGATCAAGCTGGGTTGACCAAGCAGGTGTGGCGAGAGCGCTGGGAGGCGGCCCGGATGTTCCTGGCTGCTGACGGGGAGTCCGGCAAACCCTGGGGCAACGAGAGCATCCGCGCCACCGACACGGGTCAACTCTCCCTCAAGCTGCCAAGGGATGCGCAGTTGCGGCACGCGCTGACCCAACTGCTGCACTACACCCGCCGTCGCGGTGCTGCCGCGATCGCCATCGAGGACCTGGATTTCGCCGACGCCAAGAGCAGGGAGAAGCACGGCCGCAACAAGCGGTTCCGGCGTCTGCTCTCCCGCTTCCCCACCGCCCGGCTCAGGGCTCGGCTGGTAGCGATGGCCGCAGAACAGGGCTTGAGGATCGTCGCGATTGATCCGGCCTATACCAGTCGGTGGGGCGCCCAGCATTGGCAGCAGCCTCTGACTACTCCGACTCGCAAGACCACACGCCACGACGCCGCAGCAGTGGCGATCGGACGACGCGCCCTCGGACATCCGATCCGGCGACGGACGGCACCGCCCCCGCACGACCAGAGAGATCGTGCGGGGCATCGGACCGCCCAGGCCGGACCAGACACCTGGCGGCGCGAGGGAACCCGCCCCCGCATTCCCGGACCACGGACAGGATCCGTGCCGCCCGGATGCGGAGCGAAAGCGGGGGACCAGCGTGCCCAGCACCGCTCGGGGCATGCGGCTGAGCACGCGTCCTGGCATCAGGATGCGCTCCCGCTCAGTCTCTAGGGACGGTGGAGCATGTAGTACGACGGTCTCGGGCCTCCGCCAGCCCACCCGGTCGAGTCCGCGCCGTCGCATCTCAGTCTGTCTTCCACGGCGTCCAGTCGCCGAGGTAGGTCCTGCGGGTCACCGACTCCGCCTGCGTGTCCGTCAGTCGAGGCCGGTTCTCCGGAACCGGGATCGCCGCGCCCGGCCCGGAGTTGCGGTACTCCCGGAACCGCATGGTCTGCCAGGGATACTGCTCCCGCATGTTGGTGTAGGGCGCGACGGGATCGATGCCGGGCCCGATCCGGGTGTCCCGCACGACGAGGGACGGCCAGGCGGTCGTCTCGTACGTCGGCACCCAGGGCCGGGCCAGCTTGTACGCCGCGTCCTCGGCACCGGAGGTGATGCGGGAGCGGACGGCGAGGATGCCGTACGGGTTGGCGCGGGCGGTGGACGGGGCGAAGACCATGCCCTTGGGGGTGAAGTCCACGTCCCGCTGCAGCGTGTGGAAGTGGCACTCCTCGAAGACGGCGGTCGCCCGGCCGAAGACGAAGTCGACGTCGCCCTCGATGTAGCACCGGTGGAAGTACTGCCGGTCGAAGGCGGTCAGCGCGCTCGTCTCGACGAACAGCGTGTCCTGGTGGGCCAGCAGCCGGACGTTCTCGAAGCGGGTGCGGTCGCCGTACGTGTACGCCGCCACCGCCTGGGTGCCGGTGATGTCGGGATGGTCGGCGCGCAGCCAGTCGTTGGCGAGGGTCAGGTCGCGGACGGTGAGGCCGGGGGCGGCCGAGGTGAAGGTGGCGGAGCCCGCGGTGCCGTACGTGGTGCCGTCGGGCTTCTTCGTGCCGTTCGCGTTGTCGTGGACGATGACGGCGTCGCGCGGGTCGCGGGAGGCGCCGCGCAGGGTCAACTCCGCCTTGTCGACGGGCACGTTGACGACCTGGCGGTACGTTCCCGGGTGCACGACGATCGTCCAGCCGGGCCCGTCCACCGCGTCCACGGCCGCCTGGACGGAGTCGCCGGGGCGGACGTGCAGGACACGGCGGGACCCGGTGGCGAAGGCAGGGGTGGCCCCGGCCAGGGCCGAGCCCGCCCCGGCCGCGAGAAAGGCGCGCCTGCGCATGTCAGCACGCCTCCTTCCACGGCTGCCAGTCACCGAGGTAGGCCGCGCGGGTCGCCGACTCGGCCTGAGCATCGGTGAGTTGGGGACGGTTCTCAGGGGCCGTGATCTCGGCGCCGGGGCCGGTGTTGCGGTACTCGGCGAAGCGCTGGTTCTGCCAGGGGAAGGCGTCGGACATGTTGGCGTAGGGCGCGACCGCGTCGATGCCGGGACCGAGGTGGGTGTCCCGGACGACGAGGGACGGGCGGGCGGTGGTGTCGGAGCTGGGCACCCAGGGGCGGGCCAGCTTGTAGTAGGCGTCCGGTGCCTCGCTGGTGACACGGCTCCTGGTCACCAGGTGGCCGAGCGGGTTGGCGCCGGCCGTCGAGGGCGCGAAGACGAAGCCGTACGGGGCCGACGCCAGGTCGGTCCGGGACAGGGTCCGGAAGTGGCAGTGCTCGTACACGGCGGTGGCCCGCCCGAAGACGAAGTCGACGTCGCCCTCGACGTAGCAGTGGGAGAAGTACTGGCGGGCGAAGACGGCCAGGGTCATCGAGTCGGCGTACAGGGTGTCCTGGTGGCCGAGGAACCGGCAGTGGTGGAACGCGGACCGGTCGCCCTGCACCTTGATGGCGACCGCCTGGGTGCCGGAGATGTCGGGGTGGTCGGCGCGCAGCCAGTCGTTGGCGAAGGTGATGTGGCGGGCGGTGAAGCCGGCGGCCTGCACGGTGGTGGTGGCGGAGCCGGTGGTGCCGTAGGTTCCGCCGCCCGGCTTGGGGGTGCCGGCGGCGTTGTCGTGGACGATGACGACGTCACGCGGGTCGTCGCCGGCGCCGAGCCAGGTCATCTCCGTGCGGGTCACGTCGACGGCGACGGTCTCCCGGTAGGTCCCCGGGGCGATGACCAGTGTCCAGCCGCTGCCGGTCGCGGCACTCACGGCGGCCCGGACGGAGGTGAAGTCGCCCTGGCCGGACGCGTCGACGTACAGGGTCTGCGCGCTCAGGCGGGCGGCCGGTGAACCGTACCGGCCGAAGGGGCGCGGCCGGGCGCCGACGGCTCGGGCGGGGGCCGACGCGAGCGCGAGGGCGGCGCCGGCTCCGGCGCCTGCCAGCAGGAACCCCCGCCTGGACAGGGGGAGTTGGGGGTGGGGCGAGGGCATGCGGGTGCTCCTTCGCGGTGCGGCTCTTCGGGGGCGATCGGGTGATCGGGGTGATCGGAGTGATCGGGGACTTCCTCGCCGTGGGGGGTGGTGGAGCGGGGCCGGGGCTGCGCGCCCCGGCCCGGTGCGGGCGGGGCGGGTCAGTGCGGGCGGCCGGCGCCCGCGCAGCGGTCGAGGATGCCCGGCAGCGCCTTGGGGTTGTCGACCTTCGTACGCAGGGTCGGCTTCCATCCGGCGCCGGACTGGAGGGTCTCCGCCGGGATCTCGGCGTTGTGGACCGCGATGAGGTCCGTCAGCTTGCCGTTGACGTAGTTGTTCTCGGCGGTCAGCGGCGACTCGTTCCACTTCTTCAGCACCTTGCCGACGCTCGTGCCGGCCGGCAGCGAGATGGAGTTGTCGCTGGCGTGGAGCTGTGAGGAGATGCCGACACCGAAGATGTAGTAGTCGTCCTTCTGCTCCTCGGTCACCACGTAGTGGTTGTTGTAGACGTCGACCTGTCCGAACCGCACCCGCGGGGAGCGCTGCAGGATGCCCTCGAAGCGGTTGTGGTGCATGGTGACCTTGAGCTTGCCGCCGTCGGTGGTGGCGAGGCCGTCGCCGTTGCCGATCAGCATGTTCTTGTCGTGGTTCTCGTAGCGGTTCCAGGACACGGTCACGTAGTTGGAGCCGCGCACGATGTCCGTCAGCCCGTCATGCTGCTGGAAGACCTTGCCGAAGTAGACCGGCCGCTCGCTGTCGGGGTAGCGCCCGTCGGTGAAGGTGTTGTGGTCGAGCCACACGTGGTCGGTGCCGTAGACGACCACGGTGTCGTACTCGGAGTTCCAGTTGCCGGTCTTGTTGTCGTCGGTGGGGTCCCACTTGGGGAAGCAGTCGAGCGGGGCCTCGATGGTGAGGTTGCGCAGGATGACGTTCGAGACGCCCTTGATCTGGATGCTGCCGCCGAGGATGCCGGAGTTCTTGCCGACGCCGACGATGGTGGTGTTGCTGGGGATGTTGGCCTTGATCTCCGTGTCCTGCTTGGCGGCGGAGGCGACCCGGGCGTCCTCCTGCGGACCCTTGGCGACCTCGTCGTTGCCGTAGACGGCCGGGTCGTAGTCCTTGAGGTACTGCTGGAGGTCGTACCCGCCGGTGACGAAGGCCTCGCAGCCCTGGGAGACGGCGTCGATCATGCCCTTGACCTTGATGATCTTCGGCGCGTCGCCGCCGTCCTTCAGCGCGGCCTTGAACTCGGCCCAGGTGGTGACGGTGTAGACGTGCTCGGCATCGGCGGCCGACCCGCCGGTCGTCCCGGCCCCCTCGGAGCCCCAGCCGTCGCCCGCGCCGAGGACCTGACGGCCGAGGTCACGGGGCCCGGCCTGGGCACCGGTACCGGTGAGACCGAGGACGAGCGCGGTGCAGCCGATCAGCACAGCGGCCTTCGCTGTGGCATGCCCATGCCATACCTGTGCGTTCATTGTGCGGCTCTCTTTTCTGCGGTCGGGGTGGTTACGCGGCGGCCTGCGGCCAGGTGATCCAGGACTCCGGGATCTCCTCGTCGAGCCGGCGCACGTCCTGCGGGCCGAGCACCCGCGTACGCAGCAGCTCTCGCGCCACGAGACGCGCCACGGCGATCGCGCCCGGTGGGTTGAAGTGCGTGTTGTCCTGCTCGGTGGCGGTCCAGTTGAAGTACGTCTTGGTCCCTTCGACCCCGAGCTGCTGCCACAACGCGAGGGACAGGGCCTGGATGTCGAGCAACGTGACGCGCTCCTCCTGAGCGAGCGCGCGCATCGCCGCCGGATAGTCGCCGTGGGTCGGCACGGCGTTGCCGTCGGCGTCGAACTTCCGGCGCTCGACGGCGGTGGCGAGGACGGGGCGAGCCCCACGGGCCCGGGCGCCGTCGATGTAGCGGCGCAGATAGTCCTGGTACGTCGTCCAGGGCTCGGTGTACCGGGTGGGGTCGGCGACCTTCTCGTCGTTGTGGGCGAACTGGATGAGAAGGAAGTCCCCGGGCCGGATCGCCTGAAGGATGACGTCGAGCCGGCCTTCGTCGACAAAGCTCTTCGAACTGCGCCCGTTCACCGCGTGATTGGAAACGGGCCGGTCCTTGTGCAGAAAGAAGGGCAGCGCCATGCCCCACCCGGTCTCGGGGGCGGCGTCGGCGTATTTCTGGGCGGCGGTGGAATCACCGGCGATGTAGAGGGTGCGGTGGCGCTGCGCTGCTTGGGCTGTGCCGGTGCCCGAGAGGGCGAGAGGAACGGCGGCAACGGCCGCCAAACTGACCTGTCTGCGGGTAAGGGACACGAAGGTGTGCCTTTCAACAGGGAGAGGTGAAATGCCCTAAGGGGCGCGGGGCTGCATCGATTTGCGGCTCCGCCGCGTGGGCGCGACCAGCCACAAACCACCCGCAGCCGGCCGCGCAGCGATACGACCGAGCTCTCAGCCGTTACGCGACTTCCACTCGGCCTGAGCCTCGTTCAGCTGACCGGCCACCGTGTCCAGGAACTCCTTGGCGCTCATGTCCCCGTTCAGCACCTTCTGGAAGTTCGGCTCGTTGTCGGCCTTGGAAACGGTGTTCCAGTCGGGCAGGTAGTACGGCAACTGCACGATCGTCGTAGAGCCGTCAGTCAGCGCGGCCGCAGCCAACTTCGTGGGCTCGGCCTTCGAGATCCACGCATCCTTGGCGGCGTCGTTGTTGGCCGGCACCTGCCCCGCCGCCTCGTTGAACTTCGAGTTCTCCTCGTGCGAGGAGGCGAACTCGATGAACTTCCAGGCGGCCTCCTTGTTCTTGGAGCTCTTGAAGAGGCCGATCCCGTCCACCGGGTTGGACACCTGGACCCGCTTGCCGGAGGCGCCGACCGGCTGCGGAATGCCCCGGAACTTCTCCGTCCCGAGCGCCTTCACATGGTCCTGGTACGACCCCAGGTTGTGGTTCAGCATCCCGATCGTGCCGGAATCCCACTGGGCGACCATCTTGGTGAAGTCGTTGTTGAGGTCGGCGGCCGGAGTGACCTTCTTGTAGAGCGCGGCGTATTTCTCCAGCGCGGCCACGTTCTTCGGGTCGTTGACGGTCGTCTTCTCCCCGCTCGCGTCCCAGAAGGAAGTGATCCCGGACTGCCCGTACATCGCGTCCAGCGCCTGGGCGATGGAACCGGCACCACCACGGATGGTGTAACCGAACTCGTTCTTGCCGGAGTCGGTGAGCTTCTCCGCGGCCGTGTAGAACTTGTCCCAGGTGGTCGGCTCGTCCAGCCCCGCCTTCTTGAACAGATCGGTGCGGTAGTACAGCACACCGTTGTTCGCGGAGGTCGGAATCGAGTACAGCTTGTCGTCGCCACCGCCCGCGGCCTTCAGCGAGGTGAGCATGTCCTCGTTCAGCTTGCCGTTCAGGGAGGACTTCGCGAGCCGGCCGTCCAGCGGCTCCAGCGCGTTCTGCGCGGCGAACCCGGCGAGCATCGCCGCGCCCACACCGCCGACGTCCGGCAGGCCGCCGCCCTGGAGTGCGGTGTCCACCTTGGACTGGTAGTCGGTGGACGGGATCCCGACGTACTCGACCTTGATGTCGGGGTTCGCCTTCTGGAAGTCGGCGATGATCTCCTTCCAGATGTCGGTGCGGACACCGCCGTTGTTGTCCCAGAAGACGATCTTTCCCGTGCCGCTGCCCTCGGCGCCCTTGTCGCCGCCACTGCCGCCGCTGCCGTCGTCACCGCAGGCGGTGGCGGTCAGGGCGAGGACGGAACCCAGGGCGACGGCCACGGCGGCGCGCCTGCTTCTGCGATTGCTGATCTTCATTGGTCGGCTCTCTTCTTCTGGATCCAGCGGAGCTATGCAGTTGTGGGGGTCTCAGTGGCGGGTGTGCGGCGCCCAGCCGTCCGTGCCCTGGAGGTAGGCGGCGACGTTGTGGACCCGCGCCTCGTCCGCGCTCATCTGCGGCCGGTCCGCGGTCACCTCGGCTCCCGGCCCGACGTTCCGGTACTCGGTGAAGCGCGCGTCCTTCCACGAGAAGCCGCTCATGTCGGTCCACGGGGCGGACTTGACCGCGGCGGGCAGCCAGGTGTCGCGGATCAGCACCTGTGCGACGGCGTTCGGCTCGCCGCCCGGATGCCACGGCCGCCCCAGGTGGAAGGTCCCGGCCGGCGCGTCGCTCACGATCTTCGAGCGGGTGATCAGGAACCCGTACGGGTTACCGGTCCAGGTCGAAGCGGCCGTGATGTACCCGTTGTTGGTGTCGGAGCCCCGGCTCAGCGCCCGGATCACCGAACGCTCGATGACGGTGGTCGCCCGCCCGTACACGAAGTCGACGTCGCCCTCGATGTAGGAGTCGCGGATGTAGACCCGGCTGATCACGTCCAGCTTGGGGCTGTCGGTCATCAGGGTGTCCTGGTTGCCCAGGAAGGCGGTGTCCTCGAAGACGATCCGGTCGCCGGTCGTCTTCATGGCGAGGGCCTGCTCGCCGCTCAGCTCGACCGCGGCCTCGTCGAAGTCGTTGCTGAAGGTGAGGTTGCGGGCGGTGACGTCGTTCGCGGCGATCCGGACCGTCGCGCTCCCCGTCGAACCGCCGTACGCGGCAGGCGTGTCGAAGACGATGACGGTGTCGGACCGGTCCTGTCCAGTCCCCCGCAGCACGATGTTCGGCTTGGTCGCGGGGATGAACACCTTCGCGCGATACGTCCCCGGAGCCACCGCGATCGTCACCGGCACGGCGTTGCCGTCGGGCACGGCGTCCACGGCGGCCTGCACGGTCGGGTAGTCGGCCGGGACGTGCAGGGTCGTGCCGATCCGCTGCTGCGGTCCGGAGAACTTCTTCACCAGCGCCGGTACGGCGGCGGCCGGGTCGAGCCGGTAGTCGTAGAACTCCCGCGGATCGAAGGCCGTCCCCCACGCGTCCTGACGCCCGCTGACGTTCTTCAGGATCGAGCCGCGCTGCACCAACTCGGCGGTGGCGTCGGCCTGGTAGGGATGCTGGACTCCGTCGTAGTAGCTGTTCTCGATGACCATCCTGGTCCGTCCGCGCGACCAGTTCCCGTACGTCCACGTCGGGTCGCCGTCGGCCACCTGCGCCGAGAGGTAGTTGTTGTAGAGGTGGGCGTAGGCGCAGTTGTCGGCGGACGGGTTGCGTTGCTTGGTTCCCGTGAACCAGTTGTGGTCGATCGTGATCTCCGTCTGGACGTTGGTCGTCCAGCCGATCCCGAAGGCCTTGTTGTGGCTGGTGAACTGGTTGTAGGAGACGGTGATGTACCGGCTGTCCTTGCGGATGTCGAGCAGTCCGTCGCCCATGTGCGTGAGGCGGTTGTGGTCGATCCAGACGTGGTCGACGGTGTCCATCTGGATGGCGTCGAAGTCGGTCGTCTTGCCGTCCCAGTCGCCCTCGACATAGGAGTCGCGGATCGTCAGGTTGCGGATGATGACGTTGCTCGTACCGGGGTTGAGGTGCAGCTCGCCGTGGACGATCTCGCCGGTGTCGCCGACGCCGACGACGGTCTTGTTCGAGGTCACGACGATGTCCGAGCCGAAGGGCTCGACGGCGATCGCCCCCGACACCCGGATGACGTACGGCTCTTCGGCCGCCGCGTACTTCGCGAGCGAGGCCTGGTCGGTGACGGTGACGACCTTGCCGCCCGCGCCCCCGGTGGTCCCGCCGGCCAGCGAGGCGAAGCCGTGCGGCTGATCGGGCCGGCTGTCGGCGGACGAGACAGTCGGGGCGGGCAGGGCGGTCGGAGCACTCGGAGCAGGGCTCACCGCCTGTGCCTCGCCGACCGCCCCGAGGTACAGGGCGGCCACCAGGCCGAGCACGGCGGCCACGACCCTGCCGTGTCCCGGTCTCGCATACCCCGGTCTCGGCAAGCGCTTGCTATGGAGGTGCGTCATTGCGGCTCCCAACAGGCGTACGGGTGGTGGGTTACAAGGGGGTGATCCGGAACTGCGTGAAGCTCGCCGCGCCGGCGTGTCCCGGGCCGGTGGGCGCGAGGGCGAACAGGCCGAGCAGGGCGCCGACCCAGCGCCAGGGGGTGGCGGCGAAGACCGGGCCGGACGGGCGCAGGCCCTCCCCGATGTCGTACTGGAAGCGGCAGCGCGCCCCCGCCCCGATCTCGATCCGCAGCCGCACCCGCCCCTGAGGCGCGAGCCGCGCGTGTTCGGCGTCCCGCTCCTTCTCCGCGACGGCCTCGGCGAACCGGTGCACCACGTGCACCTCTTTGTCCGTGCCGCGCTGGAGCCCGATCCAGCCGAACGCGTCCCCGAGCACGGTGAGCCCCGCCCGCGCCCCCGGCTCCTCACTGTCCAGCCGCAGTTCGACCTCGACCGCGCACGGCGTGCCGGGCAGCCGCTGTGTGAGGACGTTCGGCAGTTTGCGCAGGTCGTGGGCGTCGGCCGAGCGGACGCAGGCCAGCTTCAGGCCGTCGCCGGAGTGCTGGGTGGCCCAGCCGTCCTGCGGGGTGGCGGTCCAGGACCACTGGCGGCCGAAGCGTCCGCCGGGGAAGTCGTCGTCGGTGGCGGGCGCGGCGGGCGGCTGCGGCGGCAGGCCGGGCCTGCGGTGTACGGCGACGGGGGCGCCGTCGTCGCCGAGCACCGGCCAGCCGTCGGGGCCCCAGCGCATCGGCTGGAGGTGGACGACCCTGCCGTACGCGCCCCGCTGCTGAAAGTGCAGGAACCAGTCCTCACCGGACGGGGTGCGCACCCAGCCGCCCTGGTGCGGCCCGTTGACGTCGGTGTCCTTCTGTTCGAGGACGATCTTCTCCTCGTACGGCCCG
The DNA here is from genome assembly GCF_041052385.1 of Streptomyces sp. R28. GTDB lineage: Bacteria > Actinomycetota > Actinomycetes > Streptomycetales > Streptomycetaceae > Streptomyces. The sequence goes on from NZ_CP163439.1 coordinate 2,574,019, forward strand.
AAGAACTCGCGTGAGCGGAAGGCGCCCTGCCAGCCGGTCTCCACTCCCCCGGCGGGGGCGAGGATCCAGAACCAGCCGTCGTGCCGGTAGAGCTTGGGTCCTTCGAGGGTGAACCAGCCGGGGATCCGGTCGCCGTCGACGATCAGCTTGCCCTCGTCGAGGAGCTCGGTGCCGTCGGGGTGCATCCGGTGGCCGGTGAGGCGGTTCTTGACGCCGGAGCGGGACTTGGCCCAGGCGTGCACGAGGTAGGCCTCGCCGGTCTCGTCGTCCCACAGGGGGCAGGGGTCGATCAGGCCCTTGCCCTCCTTGACCAGGTGCGGGCGGGTCCAAGGGCCGCGGATCTCGGGGGCGTTGACCTGGAAGACGCCCTGGTCGGGGTCGCCCCAGAAGATCCAGAAGCGGTCGTCGTGGTGGCGGAGGGCGGGGGCCCAGACTCCGCAGTCGTGCCGGGGGGCCGCGAACTCCTGCGCCGGTTCGAGGTGGTCGACGGCGTGGCCGACCAGGGTCCAGTTGACCAGGTCGCGGGAGTGCAGGAGGGGCAGGCCCGGGGCGCGGCCGAAGCTGGAGGCGGTGAGGTAGAAGTCGTCGCCGACACGGACGACGTCCGGGTCGGACCAGTCGGCGTTCAGGACGGGGTTGCGATACACGTCGGTCGTCACGGGCTCACCGCCTTGCGGACCAGGGCCGCCGCTTCGAGCCGGCTGATACGGCCGTCGGCGACGACGGTGACGATCCGGCGGACGGCGGTCTCGCCGGGCGGGATCGGCAGCCGTTCCTCGGCGGCGAGGGAGGAACCGACGCCGGGATACTCCCCGGCGCGCACGAACCACGGATCCCGGCGGGTCTGTTCGGTGGCCCCGGCGAAGACCAGGGTCCAGGTGGAGCCCGCGAGAGCCACCCAGGGGGCGCGGGTGCCGTGGATCTCCTGCTCGCCCTCGCGGTCGGCGGTGAACACCTTCGGCGCCGACGCCTCCTTGCGGGCCCGCCAGAAGAAGCCGCCGTACGCCGCGCCGGGGCGGCCGTTGGTGGCGGGGCTGCCGATCGACAGCGGGCCGGAGGTGACGTTGGTGAGCGAGAAGGTGAAGTCCAACGCCCAGGCGGCGTCGGAGAGTTTGGTGGTCGCGACCGTACGGCGCTCGCGCAGCAGCTCGGCCCCCGCCGCCACCCACCGCAGTTCCTCGACGAAGCCGTCGGGGTCGCGCAGCTGGAAGGCGGTGTGGCGCTGGGCGCCGTGGTTGTCGAGCTCGGTCGGGCCCTGGTCGCGGACGTAGGTGCGGCCGCCCCAGAAGTTGTGCCCCTCGACGTCGGGAACGGCGACACCGACGCCGAGGTGGTGTATGTGGTCGGCGGGGCTGAGTTCGGTGACCGCCGTGCCGGCCAGGGTGGTGACGGGGTGCAGATACGGGCGCGGGGAGAGCCGGAGCGGCAGTTCGGGCCGGGTGACGTACCGGCCGACCGGTCGGCTCGCGACGCGCAGCACCGCGGTGTCGTGGGGGGTCATCAGGTGCTCACCGCTTTCGTTCGTGCCGGAAGGGCCCAGGGGGCGCCCAGCTCGGAGTAGAGGGCGAGGGTGTCGGCGGCGGCCGCGACCAGGCCGTCGATGCCGGGCACGACCCGGCGCTGCTCGCCGGGTTCGCCGGGTAGCAACTGCCAGGCCTCGTGCGGCAGCGGGGCCGGGTCGGGGGCCAGCCGAATCGCCTCGACGACCTTCATGAAGGCGCCGGTCGCCTCGGGGGTGACCAGCAGGTCGGTGCCGTCGGTGAGGTGCCCGACGAGGTTCTCCAGCAGGTCGGTGCGGCCGTACTCGTACTCCTCGGGGCCGTGGTTCGCGCGCTGGAGCAGGACGCGGTCCTGCTTGTACCAGAAGGTGATCCGGCCGTGTTCGCCGTGGACGACGACGTACGGATCGTCGGGGTCCTCGGCGCACAGGGTCGCGGCGACGACGACCTGGGGGCCGTGCGCGGTGGTGACCCGGACGCAGGAGGTGTCGTCGGACTCGATGTCGTTGGCGCGCAGCAGCTCGGTCTCGATGGCGGTGACGTCCTCGGCCCGCACCGTGCCACCCAGCGCGAGGGCGGTGGCGACGGCGTGCGCGAGCGGGTTGGTCAGCACGCCGTCGATCACGTCGACGCCGTTCAGCCGCCGCTTGCCCGCCCAGGGCGCCCGCCGGTAGTACGCCTCGGCCCGCGCCCAGGCGCCGGCACCGCCGATCCCGACGATCTCGCCGATGGCGCCCTCGGCCATCAGCGTCCGGACCGCGGGCACCGCCTGCGAGCCCAGCGACTGGAAGCCGATCTGGCAGACGACCCCGGCCTCGGCGACCCCGTCGGCCATACGCCGGAACTCGGCGTACGACGGGGCGGGCGGCTTCTCCAGCAGGATGTGTACGCCCCTGCGCGCGGCCGTCAGGGCCAGGTCGGTGTGGGTCGGGATCGGCGTGCAGATCACCGCGACGCTCGCGCCGGTGGAGTCGAGGAGGGCACCGAAGTCGGCGGACTGTTCGGGCGTCCCGAGGCCGGCCGGGAGTTCGTCCGCGCTCAGCGGCGTCAGCTCGCAGATCCCCGCCAGCCGGACGGTCCCCTTGTCCTGGAGCCGGCGGATGTTGTCGAGGTGCCAGCGGCCGTGGCCACGCGCGCCCGCCAGGACGATGGGTACGGCAGTGCTCATGGGATCCTCCCTGCGCCCGCGCCGCGTGCCACCTCACGGTCGGCCGTGGCGGCGCTGTCGATCTTTGTGTGCAGGGTAGGTGTCCAGCCGACGTCGGCCGTGAGGTCACGCTCGCTGCCGGAGTTGTAGGCGTTGTGGATGGCTAGCAGGTCCACCGGATAGCCGTTGAACAGGGTGCCGGACTGGCGGAGGGCGGTGCCGTTCCAGCTCTTGACCAGGTCGGCGACCTCGACGTGGCCGGGGGTGGTGAAGGCGTTGTTCTCGGCGTAGACGGCGGACTCGGTCGACACGCCGATGGAGTAGCGGTAGTCGGGGGCGGCGGCCGGGACGACGTACCGGTTGTTGTAGAGGTGCACCTGCCCGAAGCGGACGCGGGGCGCGCGCTGGACGACGGACTCGAACTCGTTGTGGTGCAGGGTGACCCGCAGCTTGCCCCGGTCCCCGGTGGCCGTGTCGCCGTTGCCGATGAGGATCGCCTTGTCGTGGTCGGCGAACCGGCTCCAGGAGACGGTGACCAGGTCGGCGGCGTTGGTGATGTCCAGCAGGCCGTCGTGGCGCAGGTAGTTGCGGCCGAAGTAGGTGGGTTCCTTCTCGTCCAGGTGGCCCTTGTCGCCGACGGTCACATGGTCGATCCAGACGTGGGTGGCACCGCGCACCCAGATGTTGTCGTACGCCGCCTTCCAGTCGCCGAGGCCGCCGGTGTTGGGCTGCCAGACGGGGAAGCAGTCGTAGGCGTCGCGGAGTTCGAGGTTGCGGACGATGACGTTTTCGGCGCCTTTGAGCTGGAGGCTCGCGCCCTTGAGGACCGCGCTGTCGCCGAGTCCGACGATGGTGGTGTGGGAGCCGACGGCCAGCTCGATCCGCTCGGCCTGCCTCGCCGCCGAGGCCTGGCGGGCCTCCTCCTGCGGGCCACTGGGCTTGGCGGAGCCCCAGGTGCGGGGGTCGTAGGCGGCCAGGTACTTCTTGGTGCTGTAGCCGTCGGTGGCGTAGTCGGCGCAGTCCAGGTGGTCGCCGTCGTCGTCGGTGTTGGCGTCGATGGTGCCGGCGATCTGGATGATCTTCGGCGTCGCGCTGCCCCCGTCGAGCGCCCGGACGAGCTCGCTGCGGTTCCGTACGGTGAAGACATGGGCGTCGTCGGCGGTGAAACCCCCCGTGGTACCACCGTCGGCCGCCGCCCAGCCGTCGTTCGCGTCGAGGGTGTCGCGGCTGATGTCGCGTGCCTCGGCCCCGGCCGGGGTGCTGAGCGCGAGGCCCAGCATCCCGGCGAGGACGGCCAGTCGAACTCCGTGTCGGGTCCTCATCCCTTCACCGCCCCCGCGCTGAAGCCCGTGATCAGCCACTTCTGGATGAAGGCGAACACGATCACGACGGGCACGGCCGCGATGATGCCGCCGGCGGCCAGTGCACCCAGGTCGACACTGTCCGCGCCCATCAGGGTGTTGAGGCCGACCGGGATGGTCTGCTTGTCCGGGTTGTTGAGGAACATCAGGGCGAACAGGAAGTGGTTCCAGGAGTGCACGAAGGCGAAGGAGCCGACGGCGATCAGACCGGGCCGCAGCAGCGGCAGGACGACGATCCTGAAGGCCGTCATCCGGTTGCAGCCGTCGACCCAGGCCGCCTCCTCCAGGGAGTACGGCACGTTCTTGATGAAGTTGCTGATCAGGATCATCGACAGCGGTAGCTGGAAGACCGTCTCGGCGAGGATGACACTGCCCAGCGAGTTGATCATCTGCAGCTCGGCGAAGATCTCGAACAGCGGCACCAGGAGCAGCGCGCCCGGCACGAACTGGGAGCACAGCAGGGCGAGCATGAAGGCCCGCTTGACCTTGAAGTTGAACCGGGCGAGGGCGTAGCCGCCGGCCAGCGCGACCAGGGTCGTCATCAGCAGGGTGGCGACGCCGACGAGCACGCTGTTCTGGAAGTAGGTGCCGAAGGCCCGCTCGGTCCACACCTTCTCGAAGTGGTCGAAGGTGATCGGCCAGGGCAGCAGCGACGTCGAGCCGGACGGACGGACGGCGAAGAGCAGGATCCAGTAGAACGGGATCAGGGTGAAGACGAGGTAGATCGACAGCGGCAGATAGATCTGCCAGCGCGGGACCTCGTCCCAGTTGCGGCCGGCCTTGAGCGGCCGCGGGGGGTCCGCGACCGGACGCGCGGGAGCGGGCGCCACCTTCGTGGCCTCCTTGGTGATCACTTGTCCTCACCTCCGAACTTGCTCAGCCGCAGATAGACCATCGAGCAGAAGAGCAGGATCACGAACGCGACCGTGGTCAGGGCGGACGCGTAACCGAAGTTGTGGGCGTCCACGGATGTGTTGGCGATGTACAGCGGGAGGGTCGTCGTCTCTCCCGCCGGGCCGCCGCCGGTCAGCGTGTAGAGCAGGTCGACGTTGTTGAACTCCCACACCGCGCGCAGCAGCGTGGACAGGACGATGGCGTCCTTCAGATGGGGCAGTGTGATGTGCCAGAACTGCTTGATGCGGCTGGCCCCGTCGACCTCGGCGGCCTCGTACAGGTCCTTCGAGACGGACTGGAGGTCGGCGAGGATGAGGATCGCGAAGAAGGGCACGCCGCGCCACAGGTCGGCGACGATCGCCGCCGGGAACACGGTGGAGGTGTCCGACAGCCAGCTGGTGCCGTAGGAGCCGATGCCCACGTCCGCGAGGTAACGGGTGATGCCCGTCTGGGAGTTGTAGAGCAGCACCCAGATCGCCGAGGTCAGCACGCCGGAGACGGCCCAGGGGGAGAACACGAGCGCACGGCCGAGCGCCCGTCCCACGAAGGTCTGGTTGACGATCAGCGCGAGCGCGAGCCCGAACAGCAGTTGCAGCCCGACCTCCACGACGACCCACTTGGCGCTGAAGACGAGCGTGTCCCAGAACAGCGGGTCGTCGGTGAAGGCGTGGACGAAGTTGTCGAAGCCCGCGAAGCCGTTCCGCCACGGCTTGGTGGGGTTGTACTCCTGCAGGCTGTAGTAGAAGACGCTGATGACCGGGTAGGCGATGAATCCCAGCATGAGCAGGGCCGCCGGGGCGATCAGCAGATACGGGAGCCTGCGCGGCGTGGCGGAGGCACGGCGTCGCCGGGGTGGCGCGGGCGGTTTCGCCACGGCTGCGGCTTGGGCCATGACTGTTCTCCGTTCTGGTACGTCGTGCGTGCGTCGAGCTTGCGTCGTGCGTGCGTCGTACATGCGTACGTTGTTCGGGAAGCGCTTTCTCCCTGGGCAGAGGTGTGCGAGGTCGTACTGCCGGTCAGCCCGCGTAGGGATCCGCGACCTTGCCCGGCCGGGCGAGGAACTCGAAGTCGCAGCCGGTGTCGGCCTGCGTGATCTGCTCGTTGTAGAGCGCGCCGTAGCCGCGCTCGTACCGTGCGGGCGGCGGCGTCCACTTCGCCCTGCGGCGCTCCAACTCCTCGTCGTCCACGTGCAGATGGAGCGTGCGCGACTCGACGTCCAGGGTGATCGGGTCCCCGGTCCGCACCAGGGCCAGCGGTCCGCCGATGTACGACTCCGGCGCCACGTGCAGCACGCACGCGCCGTAACTCGTGCCGCTCATCCGGGCGTCGGAGATCCGCACCATGTCCCGTACACCCTGCTTCAGCAGGTGGTCGGGGATCGGCAGCATGCCGTACTCGGGCATGCCCGGACCACCCTTGGGGCCCGCGTTGCGGAGCACGATCACGCTGTCGGCGGTGATGCCGAGCGACGGGTCGTTGATGGTCCGCTGCATCGTCTTGTAGTCGTCGAAGACGACCGCGGGGCCGGTGTGCTTGAGCAGGTGCTGTTCGGCGGCGATGTGCTTGATGACGGCGCCGTCCGGGCAGAGGTTGCCGCGCAGCACGGCGACCCCGCCTTCGCCGGCGACCGGGTTGTCGCGGGTGCGGATCACGTCGTCGTTGTGGACGACGGCGCCCTCGATCTGCTCCCCCAGGGTGCCGTTGACGGTCGGCCGGTCCAGGTGCAGCAGGTCGGTGATCCGCGAGAGGAAGGCGGGCAGACCGCCGGCGAAGTAGAAGTCCTCCATGAGGTACGTCTGACCGCCCGGACGGACGTTCGCGAGAAACGGCACGGTACGCGCGATGCGGTCGAAGTCGTCGAGGGTGAGCTTGACGTCCGCCCGGCCGGCCATCGCGATCAGGTGGATGACCGCGTTGGTGGAGCCGCCCAGGCCGAGCACCGTGGTGACGGCGTCCTCGAAGGCCTCGCGGGTGAGGATCTCGGACGGCCTCAGCCCGGTCCAGGCGAGCTCCACGGCGCGGCGACCGGAGGCGGCGGCCATGCGCTCGTGCCCGGAGTCGACGGCCGGGATCGAGGAGGCACCGGGCAGGGTCATGCCGAGGGCTTCCGCCGCCGCGGTCATCGTGGAGGCGGTGCCCATGGTCATGCAGTGCCCGGGTGAACGCGCCAACCCGCCCTGGAGCTCCCGCAGTTCACAGTCCGTCAGGTTGCCCGCGCGATGCTCGTCCCAGTACTTCCACATGTCGGTGCCGGACCCGAGGGTCTCACCGCGCCAGTGCCCCGGCAGCATCGGCCCGGCGGGCACGAAGATCGACGTGACATCGGCCGAGGCCGCGCCCATGAGCAGCGCCGGCGTCGACTTGTCGCAGCCGCCGAGCAGCACCGCCGCGTCGATCGGGTACGACCGCAGCAGCTCCTCCGTCTCCATCGCGAGCAGGTTGCGGTAGAGCATCGGGGTCGGCTTCTGGTACGTCTCGGAGAGCGTGGCGACCGGGAACTCGAGCGGGAAACCCCCGGCCTGCCACACCCCCCGCTTGACCGCCTCGGCACGCTCACGCAGATGGACGTGGCAGGGGTTGATGTCGGACCAGGTGTTGAGTACGGCGATCACCGGGCGGCCCCGGTACTCCTCCGCCTCGTAGCCGAGCTGGCGCATGCGGGCGTTGTGCGACCAGGTGCGCAGCTGGCCCTCGGCGCCGTACCACTGATGGCTTCTGAGTTCCTCGGGGCGCTTTCGGCGGGTGCTCTTCTCGCTGGTCATATCGACCACCCGGCGGCTATGGCGGCGACCTCGGCGCGCTCGTCCTCGGGCAGGTGCCGGCTCGGCGGGCGGACGTCGCGGCGGCACAGGCCGAGGGAGGCGAGGGCCTCCTTGACGACCGTGACGTTGTTGGCGGAGCCGTTCGCGGCGCGCAGCTCCTCGAAGCGGCGGATCTGCTCCCAGACCTTCATCGCGCCCGGGTAGTCACCGGATCGAAGCGCTTCGATCATGTTCAGCGAAACGGACGGGGCGACGTTCACGAGTCCGGAGGTGAAGCCGGTGGCGCCCGCGGAGAAGTACGAGGGCGCGTACGGCTCGGCGAGACCCGCGACCCACACGAAGCGGTCGAGCCCCGCGTCCCGCGCGAAGGCGGCGAACCTGGCGGCGTCCGGGACGGCGTACTTCACGCCGATGACGTTCGGGCAGTGGTCGGCGAGTTCGGCGAGGCGCTCGCCGCTGAGCTGGGCGTTGCGGATGTACGGCACGACGCCGAGCTCGGGCACGGCCTCGGCGATGGCCCGGTGGTAGTCGACCCAGCCGTTCTGGGAGACGTACGGGTGGACGGGCTGGTGGACCATCACCATCTGGGCGCCGAGCTCGCGGGCGTGCCGGGCGGAGGCGATGGCGGTGGGCACGTCGTGGCCGACGCCGACGAGGACGACGGCGCGGTCACCGGCCTCGTCGACGGTCAGCTCGGTGACGAGCCGGCGCTCCTCGGGGCTGAGGGCGTAGAACTCCCCGGTGTTGCCGTTGGGGGTGAGGGTGGTGATGCCCCCGTCGAGGAGACGACGCAGCAGCGCCCGGTGGGCGTCCTGGTCGACGCGGCCGTCCTCGGCGAACGGGGTCACCGGGATCGCCACCACGTCGGCCAGGGCCGTCCGTTGGGTCTCGAACGTCGTGGTCATGCCGGACCGTCCTCTCCCTGGGCCTCGGCCCCCGCGCCGGGGAAGGCCCGCTCGACGAACGACGCGATGTGGGCGTGCAGGGCGCGCGCGGCGCCGTCCGCGTCCCCTTCGAGCGCGAGCCGCAGGATCTCCCGGTGCTCACCGGCCTCCCGGTCCCAGGAGGGCGAGGCGGCCCAGGCGACGGCGGAGACGAGGGCGGCCTGGTCGCGGACCTCGTCGAGCATCCGGCCGAGCAGCGGGTTGCCGCAGGGCAGGTAGAGGGCGCGGTGGAACTCCCGGTTGGCGAGGGAGCGTTCGGCGGTGTCGCCGGCGGCGTCGGCGCGGGTCAGCGCGTCACGGGCGGCGTCGAGGGAGGCACCGCGCCGGACCGCCCGCTTCAGGGCCTCGGGCTCCAGCAGCAGCCGCACGTCGTAGACCTCGCGCGCCATGTCCGCGTCCACCATGCGCACCGTGACGCCCTTGTACTGGCTCATCACGACCAGCCCGGTCCCGGCCAACGTCTTGAGCGCCTCGCGCACCGGGGTCTTCGACACCCCGAACTGCGCGGCGAGCTCGGTCTCGACCAGGGCCTGACCTGGCGTCAACTGCCCGGTGAGGATGCGGCGTTTGATCTCCTCCAGCACGTACTGCGTGCGGGAGGGGATCGGCGTGGGCACAGAGGTCATGCGCGCCTCTCGGATCTTCGCGGGATGGCTCTCGCGTATGGGATCTCACGTATCGCGTCTCATATATGACGTACGAAGTACGACGCGATGAAGGTAAGAGGGGGCGCATGTTTCGTCAATGCTTCTTACAAAGGAAGTTGAGGTTGCCTCAGACGCGCAGCACGTGCCCCTCGCGCGCGGCGACGGTGGGCCCGCCGAAGGCCTCGGCAGCGCGTACGGTCGCCGCTTCCGGGGTGAGCGTGGGCCCGACGTGCGTGACGACGAGCTCCCGTACGCCCGCCCGGCGGGCGGCACTTCCGGCGTCCTCGGGCGTCAGGTGCACCTGTTCGCCCTCGCGATGCTCGTCGATGTCGGCCTCGCACAGGAACAGGTCGGCGTCCAGGGCGAGTTCGGTGAGCGCGGGGCAGGGACCGCTGTCCCCGGAGTACGCGAGAACCCGCCCGCCGCTCTCCACCCGCAGCCCGTACGCCTCGACGTCGTGCACGACGGCACGCGAGGTGAGGAGCAGGTCGCCGTGCTGGGCGGTGTGGCCGTCATGCAGGGGCCGGAAGTCGAAGACGCCGCTCAGGAACCCGGCGTCCGGCCGCCCGAAGAAGGCGGCGAGGCGCTGCCCACAGTCGCCCGGCGCGTAGACCGCAATGGGCACGTCCGGAGTGAGCCCGCCGTAGGCCAGGCCATAGAAGGCGGCGAGGAGATCGGCGTTGTGGTCGGCGTGGAGGTGGGAGATCCAGACAGCGCTGAGCCGTGCCGGGTTCGTATGCCGCTGCAACTCCGCGAAGGTCCCGGTCCCGGCGTCCACCCACACCTCGGCCCCTCCGCCTCGCACCAGATAGCCGGAGCAGGGGCGGCCGGGGCCGGGGTGCGGGGACGCGGTGCCGAGGACGGTGAGCGTGAGGCTGAGAGACATGCGGGGAGCGTATGTCCCCGCCGCCTGGTGGTGCCCGGGGTTACGGCGCCCAGCCGGGGTCCCGCCCGCTCAGTCCCACGGCACGGTCCAGCAGCGACGCCTCGCCCGGCACCGGGACGACCGGGCCGAAGATGCCGCCGCCCCGGTCGGAGTCGTCGGCGGCGGCGCGGAGGAAGTCGTACGACGCCTGGAGGGCGGCCGGGTCCGGTGCGTACGGCAGGCCCGTCGCCACGGCCAGGTCCCAGCCGTGGATCACCAGCTCGTCCGCGGCCACCGCCGCCGCCACGGCAGCGGGCAGGTCCACGCCGCCCGCACGGGTCATGCCGGCCCACGCGTCCGGAGCGCGCCACGCCTCGGCCAGTTCGTCGAGCACCTTGGGCAGCTCCTCGCGCCAGCCCGGCCCGATGTCCGGTACGGCGGCCTCGGGGCTGGTGTCGGTCGTGACGCCCAGGTCCTTACGTCCCGCGTCGCGGAAGGCGACGGCCAAGCCGATCAAGTGGCCCAGCAGGTTATGCACCGCCATGTCCGGGCAGGGCGTCCGCGCCGAGAGCTGCTCGTCGGTGACACCGTCCGCGAGACGGGCCACGATGCGGGCCTGCGGTCCGAGGTCGAGGGTCGTGTCGGTCATGGGCCGGCTCCTCACAGATGGGTTTCTGAGAGGTAGACCGACGGGGGTGACGAAACTAATCGGCGGCGCCCGCGAGATTCATCGACGGGGCGGGCCCTGGGCGTAGGGGGCGCCTGGACTGGCTGAGGCGAAGGGCCTCGATGCGGGGGGCAGGACCGCCTAGGGCAGGCCGAAGGGCCGACACGGGAGGAGGGCGGCCACCCGGAGCAGGCCAAGCAGCCAACGCCGGACGCACGGGGACCACCTGAAACAGATCAAGCGGCCAACGCCGGACGCGGCATGCCACCTGGGCAGGCCGAGTGGTCGCCCACGGGTAAACAGGCCCGGCCCCCACCGCCCTGGCCGGCTGCGGCCGACGGCTCATCCCGGGCCGGCGCGCCCACGGGGCACGGCGCGCCGGTACTACGCCCCAGCTTTACACGCCCCGCACCCGGCGCTCCCGTCCCCCTACGCCCCGCCCATGCAGTTCCGGCGGCCATGACCGCGTTGAAGCGCCACCGGTGCGGTTTCCGGATCAGTCCGTCCAGTCCTCGCCCGTGATGCCGTCGGGATGTCCCGTCGGCCACTGGACCAGCTCGATCCGGTTGCCGTCCGGATCGGTGAGCCATGCGGTCAGGAAGTCGTCCGAACCGTCCGGCGATACGGGAGCCTCGGCGTCGACGCCCCGCGCGGCGAGTTCGCCGAGAGTGGCCGTCATCGACTCCACCTTGATGACGAAATGGTTGAGGACGCCGCTGTTACCGCCGTCGGCCTTGTATCCCCCTGCGGGATCGTGGACGAGTTCGATACTGACGAACTCGTCGCCGGGTAGCTTCAGCATGGTCAGGCTTCCGAACGGGGTCTCCGGGACACTCCCGATCACCTCGTAGCCGACGGCCGTGTAGAACACGAGCGATCGTTCGAGGTCGGCCACGCGAAGGCCGAAGTGCAGGGTCCTCATCGATTCCCCTTCCCGGACGGCAAAAACGGCCCGCCGGGAATCCGACGGACCGTCACACTACTCCGAGCAGGATGTCAGCCGACCGGCTCCGCGACAATGGCGGCCGACGTCTCCGTGGTCCTGAACTCTTCGGACTCGACACCCTCATCCCGCTGCTTCTTCAGCGCGAGTTCCCGGGCCGTCTTTTCCGAGAACAGCCTCATTTCCGCCTCGGTCCGGAGATCGAACACCATTGCCTCCTTCGAACTTTGTCCGGTCGCGGCTCCCTTGGTCACCGCGAGCACCTCTTTGCCTGAACATTACCTTGCGACCCGCCCCCGAGTCACGATCAATTCACGTTCCCACACAGGGAATTGGCGCACTGTTCACCCTGCGCCCACCCCACCCCACCCGACCTCCACCACTCGCCACCACGCTCCACCGCACACCATCACAGACCACCGGAAGCCCTATGGCACACAGCGCGAAAGGCACGCCGCCTAAGGCACTTCCCCCATCCGCACGCCCCCGCCTTAGACACAAGATGGCGTGCCATGACGACAACCACCACCTGGGCACTCGTGCATGTCCTGCGCGACCGCAACTCCGCCCTCTACCTCGCCGGAGTCGTGGTCTCCGGCTTCGGCACCTCGGCGTTGTGGCTGGCGTCCGGCGTCTGGGTCAAGGACCTGACCGGGTCCGACGGCCTGGCCGCGCTGTGCATGCTCGCCATGTGGGCGCCCACCCTGGCCGGCCCGCTCCTCGGCACGCTCGCCGACCGCACCCGCCGCAAACCGCTGCTGATCGGCGCGAACCTCCTCCTGGCCGCCCTCCTGCTCACCCTCTTCACCGTCGACTCCCCCGCCCGCCTCTGGCTCCTCTTCGCGGTCCTGTTCGTCTACGGCGCCGCAGGCGTCGTGCACGACGCCGCCGAGTCCGCCCTCGTCGCCGGCGCGGTCCCCGCGTCGCTGCTCGGCGACTTCAACGGACTGCGTATGACGGCCACCGAGGGCATGAAGCTTCTCGCCCCGCTGGCCGGCGCGGGCGTCTACGCGGCGTACGGCGGCGCGAGCGTCGCCCTGCTCGACGCCGTGACGTTCGTGATCGCGACCGGCCTGTACGCCTGCCTCCGCGTCCGCGAGAGCACACCCGAACCGCCGGGCAGCGGCTGGCGGGCGCAGACCGCCGAGGGGGCCCGCTACCTCTGGACACACCCCCGGCTGCGCCCTCTCGTCCTGGCCGGCGGCACCACCATGCTCTTCGCCGGTCTCAACGGCGCGCTGTTCTACGCCGTGATCGACGGCCTCGGGCACGACCCGGCCTACGCCGGAGTCCTGTACGCCGTCCAGGGCGCCGGCTCGGTGGCGAGCGGGCTGCTCTCCGGCCCCGCGCTGCGCCGCCTCGGCGAGCGCCGTTTCGCCGCGTACGGCATCGCCCTCACGGCCACCGCGGCCGGCCTGCGGGCGATCCCGTCCGACCCGGTGGCCCTGGTCTGCAGCGCGGCGATCGGCGCGGGCCTGCCCTGCGTGCTGGTCGCCGCGTTCACCGCCGTACAGCGCGAGACACCGGACGCCCTGCTCGGCCGTACGGCCGCCACGGCCGGCACACTCGTCTTCACGCCGAACGTCATCGGGCTGGCCTCGGGGGCCGCGCTGGTCGAACTGCTCGACGTGCGGCTGCTGTCGGCCGCCGTGGGCGTGGCGTGGCTGGTGGCCACCCTGCCGCTGCTTCAGAGGGCGGCCAGCGCCTCCCGCACCGCCACCAAGTCGCCGTCCGACGCCAACCCCGCGTGATAGAGCCGGATTTCCGTGGCCCCCAGCTCACGCGCGCGTGCCGCGTCCGACGCCAGCGTGCCCGGGCTGCCGCCCATCCCGGAGACCACACCGAAGTTGGCGGCGATGACCGCGCCCTCGCGCCCCTGCTCGGCGAAGGGCGTCAGCAGAGCGGGGCCGCCCGCGCAGGGCACGACGACGCCGTCCGCGACGGAGAGGATGTGCTCGGGGTCGACGCCCGGGTTGGCGCCGACGTGGTACGTCACGGGGTCGGCGTGCAGCAGGATCTGGAAGCCGTCGGGGGCGGCCGCGCGGACCGCCCGGACCGCCGTCTCCTGGAGTGTGCGGGCGGTTTCGTCGCGCCACGCGCGCGTGGCCGCCGCGTTCGACTCGCCGAGCAGCTTCTCGACCCCGGCCCAGCCCTCGTCGGCGACGGTGCCCTGCCACAGCGGTTCGAGGGCGGCGCGTACGGCGGCGGCCAGCTCGTCGGCGTCCAGGCCCTGGGCGCCGTAGCCCTCCCGGCAGGTGGGGCAGAAACAGAGCGCCATCAGGTACATCCCGGCGTCGCCGAGCGGGACCCCGGCGGTCTTGTCGTGCGCGTGCAGGTGCTGCAGCCCGTACCAGCCGAGGGACTCCAGCTCGGTGCCGCGCGCCCCGGGCCGTACGGCGGCCTCGGCGGCCAGGTCGACGAGGTACGCGCGCGTGGCGGGCTGTGCGATGCAGGGGGCCCAGGGGTAGCGGTCGCCGTAGGCGTTGACGACCGAGGTGTCGGGGTGCTCGGCGCCCAGGCGTGAGTTGTGCGCCAGGACCACCCAGGTGTGCACCTCCAGACCGGTGTCCGCGAGCGCGGCGGCCGCCTCGCCGAAAGCGTCGCCCGGCGCCCAGTCCCCGGCCGCGTACGGGCGCAGCTCCCGGCCCTGCCACCGGTCGTCCGTCGGATACAGCACGCAGGCGTGCTCGGCGGTGACGATGCGGCGGCGCGGGTGGCGGGGGGTGAGGGCGCGGGTGGAGTGGTAGGCGGCGGCGAGCGTCACCTGCTGCACGCCGAGGGAGGCGATTCTGCCGGGTGCCTCCGGGTCTCCGTTGACGTCCCAGGGGTAGACGAATGTCGACGCCTTCACTTGGTTTCCTCCGGCTCCTTCTCCAGCAGCGCGTATCCGCGCTCGATCACCTCGGCGAGCTGCTTGACATGATCCTCGCTCGGCTCGTGCAGCGGAGGCCGCACCTCCCCCACGTCCAGCCCGCGCAGCCGTACGCCGGCCTTGACGAGGGCGACGGCGTAGCCACGGCCCTGGGCGCGCAGCTCGACGAACGGGCGGTAGAAACCGTCCAGGAGGCGGTTCACCGTGGTGTCGTCGCCCGCCTCCAGCGCCCCGTAGAAGGCGAGGGCGATCTCGGGGGCGAAGCAGAACACGGCGGAGGAGTAGAGCGTGACGCCGATGGCCCGGTAGGCGAGCTGGGTCTGTTCGGCGGTCGGCAGGCCGTTGAAGTAGAGGAAGTCGCCGGGGATCTCGGTGCGTACGGCGCTGACGATCCGCTGCATGAGGTCCAGGTCGCCGAGGCCGTCCTTGAGCCCGATGACGCCGTCCGTGCGGGCCAGCTCGACGACGGTGTCCGGGGTGAACACGGCGTTGTCGCGCTGGTAGACGATGACAGGGAGCGCGCTCGCCGCGGCGACCTCCCGGTAGTGCCGCAGCAGCCCCTCCTGCCCGGCGACGACGAGATACGGCGGCATGGCGAGCAGCCCGTCCGCCCCGGCCGCCTCGGCGAGCCGCGCGTACCGCACGGCGAGGGCGGTGCCGTATCCGGCGCCCGCGACAACCGGCACCCGCCCCGCCGCCTCCTCGACGGCCGCCCGCACACACGCCTGGAACTCCTCGGGCGTGAGCGCGTGGAACTCCCCGGTGCCGCAAGCCGCGAACACGGCGGCGGCTCCGGCCTCGACGCCCCGGCGCACATGGGCGCGGTACGTGTCGAGGTCGACCGAGCCGTCGGGCCCGTAGGCGGTGACGGGGAAGAACAGCGGCCCGCCGGGGATGCCGAGGCGTGCGGCGAGGGGGGCTGGCGTCACGGGCTCTCCCTAGAACGGGCGCTCACTCGTAGGGCGCTCATGTTTCTGATCCGTGTCTACATTCTTGAACGAACCCACCCTATGGAGCCCGTTCGAGGCCGGTCAAGCGCACAAACCGCGAACTCGGCGGCGGAGTCACGCACTCCACGCGACACTTGACGTGATAGCCGGACGATCCTTAGCTTGTCCACGCATATGAATGCCGTCCATGCATGCGGTCGCTGAGCCGGCCGAGAACCGAGTCCCGCCGCGAGCCGCGCCGACCCAAGGAGCCCCGAGGATGCCCGCACCCCGCACCGTTCTGCTCACCGGAGCCGCCGGCGGACTCGGCACCCTGATGCGGGATTTGCTCCCGGCGTACGGCTACGAGCTGCGGCTGCTCGACCTGCGTCCCGTCGAGGGCGAGCCGGACGCGATCGTCGCCGACCTCGCCGACAAGGACGCGGTGCGTGAGGCCGTGCGGGGCGTCGACGCGATCATCCATCTCGCGGGCATCTCCCTGGAAGCCCCGTTCGAGAAGATCCTCAGGGCGAACATCGAGGGCACCTACCACCTGTACGAGGCGGCCCGCGAGGAGGGCGTGGAGCGCATCGTCTTCGCCTCCTCCAACCACGCCGTCGGCTTCACGCCCCGCCCCCAGGGCGACGCCCCCCTCATCCCGGTCGACACCCCGCGCCGCCCGGACACCTTCTACGGCCTGTCCAAGTCCTTCGGCGAGGACCTCGCGCAGTTCTACTGGGACAAGCACGGCCTGGAGACGGTGTCCGTCCGCATCGGCTCCTGCTTCCCCGAGCCGACCAGCGTCCGCATGCTCTCGCTGTGGATGAGCCCGGCCGACGGCGCCCGTCTCTTCCACGCGGCCCTGACCGCCGAGAACGTCGGGCACACCGTCGTCCACGGCTCCTCCGCGAACACGCGGCTGTGGTGGGACCTCACGAGCGCACGGGCCCTCGGCTACGAGCCGCAGGACGACTCCGAGCCGTATGCCGAGAAGCTCATCGCCGAGCAGGGTGACCTCGAAGCGGACAACGTCGCGCACGCCTACCTGGGCGGCCACTTCGTGAGCGACCCGCCGATCTGGCCGTACTGACCCGCCCGACACGGCGGAAAACGAGCGTCCGGGGAGCGGGCGGGCACCGAACGGGCCCGTCCGCTTCCGTATTCGGGCATCCGCGCTGCCCGATCTCACGTCGCGATCTACGGCTGCCCAGGTCCGAGACGGTCACGCGCCGAGCCAAACGGGCGCAAGCGGGCACCATCGACCCGGCAACAGAGCTGTTCAGACCCGCATCACCGCTGTAGAACTTCCCCCATGGGCCCCACCGGGCCCGAACGGGCAACACGATCCGACCGCCCCGGAGGCGATCGAGTCACGCAGCACAGCACGGAAGCGGGTGTCGACGATGACGACGGCCAACACGGCGAAGACCGCCGAGGAACGCCAGCGCGAGATCGTTCGCCTCGCACGCACCACCGGCTCGGTCGACGTCACCGCGCTCGCCACCGAACTGGGCGTCGCCAAGGAGACCGTACGACGGGACCTGCGTGTCCTGGAGGACCACGGCCTGCTCCGCCGGACCCACGGCGGCGCCTACCCCGTGGAGAGCGCCGGCTTCGAGACGACGCTCGCCTTCCGCGCCACCAGCCACGTACCCGAGAAGCGCCGGATCGCGGCCGCCGCGGCCGGGCTGCTCGGGACGCCGAGACGGTCTTCGTCGACGAGGGCTTCACCCCGCAGCTCGTCGCCGAGGCCCTGCCCACGGACCGTCCGCTGACCGTGGTCACCGCGTCCCTGCCGGTCGCTGGCTCGCTCGCCGAGGCCGAGAACATCTCGGTCCTGCTGCTCGGCGGCCGGGTGCGCTCCGGCACGCTGGCGACCGTCGACCACTGGACGACGAAGATGCTCGCCGGCTTCGTCATCGACCTGGCGTTCATCGGCGCCAACGGCATCTCCCGCGACCATGGCCTCACCACCCCCGACCCGGCGGTCAGCGAGGTCAAGTCACAGGCGATCCGGTCCGCGCGGCGCACGGTGTTCGCCGGTGTGCACACCAAGTTCGGAGCGGTCAGCTTCTGCCGGTTCGCCGAGGTCGGCGCGCTGGAGGCGATCGTGACGAGCACACTGCTCCCCGCATCCGAGGCCCACCGCTACTCGCTCCTCGGGCCGCAGGTCATCCGCGTCTGACGGCCGGGGCCACCCCCGGCACCCTCGCCCCCCACGCCCCTCCAACCGAAGATCCAGAAATCAAACCCACCCACCCCGTAGGGCACCTCCATACCCACTGCCGTCCCCTTTACTGCTAAATGTCCAGGAGCACCCCATGCGAACCCAGAGCCGACGCGCGCCACGCCACCTCCTCCTCGTGGCCGCCGTAGGGACGCTGATCACTCCGCTCGCCGCCTGCGCGGGCGCCGGCGGGTCCGGATCCTCCGACGGCGACTCCATCAACGTCCTGATGGTGAACAACCCGCAGATGGTGGAGCTGCAGAAGCTCACCGCGGACAACTTCACCAAGGACACCGGGATCAAGGTGAACTTCACCGTCCTGCCCGAGAACGACGTCCGGGACAAGATCAGCCAGGACTTCGCCAACCAGGCGGGCCAGTACGACGTCGCCACCCTCAGCAACTACGAGATCCCGATCTACGCCAAGAACGGCTGGCTCCACTCCCTGGACTCGTACGTCAGGAGTGACGCCGCCTTCGACCAGGACGACGTCCTCAAGCCGATGACACAGGCCCTCACCGCGGAGGACGGCAAGCTCTACGGCGAGCCCTTCTACGGTGAGTCCTCCTTCCTGATGTACCGCAAGGACGTCTTCGAGAAGGCGGGCCTGACCATGCCCGACAAGCCCACCTGGAAGCAGGTCGCCGACCTCGCCGCGAAGGTGGACGAGTCCGAGTCCGACATGAAGGGCATCTGCCTGCGCGGCCTTCCCGGTTGGGGCGAGGTCATGGCCCCGCTGACCACGGTCGTCAACACCTTCGGCGGCACCTGGTTCGACAAGGACTGGCAAGCGCGGCTGGACTCCAAGGAGTTCAAGGCGGCCACGCGGTTCTACGTCGACCTGGTCCGTAAGCACGGCGAGTCCGGCGCCGCACAGTCCGGCTATGCCGAGTGCCTGAACAACATGACCCAGAGCAAGACGGCCATGTGGTACGACGCCACGGCCGGCGCCGGTTCGCTGGAGGCCTCCGGCTCCCCGGTCAAGGGCAAGATCGGCTACGTGCCGGCGCCGGTCGAGAAGACCGACAGCTCCGGCTGGCTCTACACCTGGGCCTGGGGCGTCCAGAAGGCGTCCAAGAACGCCGAGAACGCCTGGAAGTTCATCTCCTGGGCCTCCGGCAAGGACTACGAGAAGCTCGTCGGCGAGAAGATCGGCTGGGCCAACGTGCCCGGCGGCAAGCGTGCGTCGACGTACGACATCCCGGAGTACCGCAAGGATGCGGCCGCCTTCGCGGACGTCACCCGTGACGCCATCGCGAACGCCGAGCCCGAGGACCCGGGCGTGCAGCCCCGGCCCGCGCCCGGCATCCAGTTCGTCGGCATCCCCGAGTTCACCGACCTGGGCACCAAGGTCTCCCAGGAGATCAGTGCCGCGATCGCCGGCCGGCAGTCCGTGGACAGCGCGCTGGGCAAGTCACAGCAGCTCGCCGAGGCCGTCGGAAAGAAGTACCAGTAATCATGACCGTCACCAATCCCCCCGCCCGGGTCGCCGCCACCTCCCCGCGGCCGGCGGCCCGGCGGCCGAACCGTATGCGCGCCTGGGCCACCCGAGCCCCCCTGCTGCCCGCACTGATCTTCATGGTCGCCGTGACGCAGCTGCCCTTCGTGGCCACGCTGGTGATCTCGTTCTTCGACTGGAACGCCCTCTACCCGGACCAGCGCCACTTCGCCGGCTTCGCCAACTACTCGGAAGTGCTGAGCACGCCCGACCTGCGCAAGTCGGTGTGGACAACGGTCCTGCTGACCGCCACGGTCGTACTCGTCAGCCTGGTGCTGGGCCTGCTGCTGGCGCTTCTGCTGGACCGGAAGTTCCGTGGCCGTGCCGCCGTGCGCACGATGCTCATCGCCCCGTTCCTGCTGGTGCCGATCGCGGCCGCACTGCTGTGGAAGCACGTGCTGTTCAACCCCGAATACGGCCTGTTCAACGGCGTCCTGCACTGGATCGCAGGGAACGGCGCGCCCCAGCCGGACTGGATCTCCGAGATGCCGCTCATGGCGGTCGAAGCCTCGCTCATCTGGCAGTGGACGCCGTTCATGACGCTGATCCTGCTCGCCGGGCTGCAGAGCCGTGACCCGCAGCTGATCGAGGCGGCCCGGGTGGACGGCGCGAGCGACTGGCAGGTGTTCGTCCACATGACGCTGCCGCACATCCGCCGCTACATCGAACTGAGCGTGCTGCTCGGGTCGATCTACATCGTGCAGAACTTCGACGCGGTGTACACGATCACCTCCGGCGGCCTGGGCACCGCGAACCTGCCGTACACCATCTACCAGACCTTCTACCAGGCGCACGAGAACGGCCTCGCCTCGGCGGCCGGCGTCATCGTCGTCATCGGCTCGATCATCCTCGCGACCTTCGCCCTGCGCGTCGTGTCGTCCCTGTTCCGCGCGGAGGTGTCCCGCTGATGACCACCCTCACCACCGCCACCCCGCGACGGTCCCGGGCGCGGATCCAGGGTGCCGCCCTGGGCGTCACCGCGTGGCTGGCCGGCATCGTGTTCGCCCTGCCCATCCTCTGGATGGTCCTGACGTCCTTCCACTCCGAGGCGGACGCGGCGACCAACCCGCCCTCCCTCGCCGCCTCCCTCACCCTGGACAGCTACCGCGAGTTCTTCGGCGCGGGCGGCGGCGCCAGCCCCTGGCCCTCCCTGATCAACTCGACGACGGCTTCGATCGCCTCCACGCTGCTGACGCTGCTCCTCGCGCTGCCCGCCGCGTACGCGCTCTCCATCCGGCCGGTGAAGAAGTGGACCGACGTCCTGTTCTTCTTCCTGTCCACCAAGATGCTCCCGCTCGTCGCGGGCCTGCTGCCGATCTACCTGTTCGCCAAGAACACCGGTCTGCTCGACAACATCTGGGCGCTGGTCATCCTCTACACGGCCATGAACCTGCCGATCGCGGTGTGGATGATGCAGTCCTTCCTCGCCGAGGTACCGGTCGCGATCATCGAGGCGGCGCAGATCGACGGCGCGAGGCTGCCGACGATCCTGGGGCGGGTGGTGGCGCCCATCGCCCTGCCCGGAATCGCGGCGACGTCCCTGATCTGCTTCATCTTCAGCTGGAACGAGCTGCTGTTCGCCCGGGTCCTCACGGGCGTGGTCGCCCAGACCGCTCCCGTCTTCCTGACCGGCTTCATCACCAGCCAGGGCCTGTTCCTGGCGAAGGTGTGCGCCGCGTCGCTCGTCATCTCCCTGCCGGTGCTCGCCGCGGGGTTCGCAGCCCAGGACAAGCTGGTCCAGGGCCTGTCGTTGGGAGCCGTGAAATGAAGGCCGCCGTCATCGAGTCCGTGGGCAAGGCCGTCGTCGCCGAGGTCCCTGACCCGACGCCAGGACCGCGCGACGTCGTGGTCGAGGTCGCGGCGTGCGGCCTGTGCGGAACCGATCTCCACATCCTCCAGGGCGAGTTCGCCCCGAAGCTGCCGATCGTGCCCGGGCACGAGTTCGCGGGCGAGGTGGTCGGGGTCGGCACCCAGGTCACGGAGCTGTCGGTCGGCGACCGGGTCGCGGTGGACCCCTCGCTGTACTGCTACGAGTGCCGCTACTGCCGTACGGGCCACAACAACCTCTGCGAGCGCTGGGCGGCGATCGGCGTGACGACGGCGGGCGGCGCGGCACGCTACGCGGTGGCCCCGGTGGCGAACTGCGTGAAGCTGCCGGAGCACGTCCGCACCGAGGACGCCGCGCTGGTGGAGCCACTGTCGTGCGCGGTCCGCGGCTACGACGTCCTCCAATCCCGCCTGGGCGCCCACGTCCTGATCTACGGCTCGGGCACGATGGGCCTGATGATGCTGGAGCTCGCCAAGCGGACGGGGGCGGCCAGCGTGGACGTGGTGGACGTGAACCCGGCGCGGCTGGAAACGGCACGACGGCTCGGCGTCTCGGCGTCCGCCGCGAACCCGGACGAGCTGGACCGGCCCCAGGGCTGGGACCTGGTGGTGGACGCGACGGGCAACGCGGCGGCGATCCAGGACGGCCTGGACCGGGTCGCGAAGGCGGGCACGTTCCTGCAGTTCGGGGTGGCGGACTACGCGACCCGGGTGACGATCGACCCGTACCGCATCTACAACCAGGAGATCACCATCACGGGCTCGATGGCGGTGCTGCACAGCTTCGAGCGCGCGGCGGAGCTGTTCGCGACCGGCGTCCTCGACCCCGAGATCTTCATCAGCGACCGCATCCCGCTGGAGCGGTACCCGCAGGCGCTGGAGCAGTTCGCGTCGGGGGTGGGACGGAAGATCGTGGTGGTTCCGTAGAATCCAGCCCCTCCGGCGTTTGAGGAGCGGGGGTCCAGGGGGCGGAGCCCCCTGGCGGGGTCGAAGGGGCGGAGCCCCTTCAGGACGGGACGGGAAGGGGCGGCGGGGGCGAAACCCGCTGCTCCCGCCGAATGGCCCGGGTAAGGGAACGGTAAAGCGCCCCCGCTCGTTCACCCCGCATGACAGCTATGACCCCCGGCTCGAACATCCCTCTCCCCGCCGCGCGCGTGACGGTGGACGTCGCCGCCCCGGTGCGGCTCGACGTATCGGGCCTGCTGCTCACCGCCGACGGCAAGGTGCGCTCCGACGACGACTTCATCTTCTACAACCAACCCCAGGGCCCCGGCGTGACCTACCGCTCGGGCGGCGGCACCAGCCCCGACGCGATCACGGTCGACACATCAGCCGTTCCCCCCGGCATCGAGAAGATCGTCGTCACCGCCAGCCCGGACGCCGCCGGCCAGACCTTCCAGGGCATCGAACCGACGGCCACCATCCGCAACGCGGACGACAACAGCGCCCTGGCCACCTTCACGCCCCCGCAGCTCGGCACCGAGACGGCACTGGTGATCGTCGAGGTCTACCTGCGCAACGGCGCCTGGAAGGCCCGCGCGGTCGGCCAGGGCTACGCCAACGGCCTGGCCGGCATCGCCACCGACTTCGGCGTCACGGTCGAGGAACCGGCCCCCGCCCCCGCCGCCCCCGTGGCCCCGCCGCAGCCCACCATGCAGCCCCCGGTCGCCCCGCCGGCCCCGCCGATGTCCACTCCCCCGGCCCCGCAGGCACCCGCCGCTCCCCCGGCCCCGCCCGCGCCTCCCGCGCCCGGCGCCGGCAAGATCAACCTCGACAAGGGCCGGGTCAGCCTCCAGAAGAACCAGACCGTCTCCCTGGTCAAGGGCGGCCGCCCCCTGCTCTCCCAGGTCAAGATGGGCCTCGGCTGGGAGCCGGCGTACCGCGGCAAGGACATCGACCTGGACGCCTCGGTCATCGCGTACGGCCCGCAGCGCAACCACATCGACAGCTGCTACTTCGGCAAGCTCCAGATCGTGCAGGGCGCGATCCGCCACTCCGGCGACAACCTCACGGGTGAGGGCGGAGGCGACGACGAGGTCATCACCGTCGACCTCGGACGCCTCCCGCAGGAGGTCACCGGACTCGTCTTCACCGTCAACTCCTTCTCCGGCCAGAAGTTCACCGAGGTCGCCAAGGCCTACTGCCGGCTGATCGACGCCGCCACCGGCGAGGAACTCGTCCGCTTCGACCTCACCAACGCCGAGGCGCAGACGGGCGTGATGATGGCGAAGTTGATCAAGCAGTTCTCCGGCGAGTGGGACATGACGGCCATGGGCGACTTCGTGAAGTCCCGCACGGTGAGGGGGATGGTGAAGCCGGCGGCGCAGGCGCTGTAGACAGCCGTACGACGTCCAGGGCGCCCCGGCAGGAGGGGGGCGCCCGGCGCGAGCGGAACCCGCCAGGCTGCGGGCCGTGCCGGGGGTGAGGGCTCCCGTCACATCTTCTGGGGGCCTCTCTGGGCGGCGCGGGCGCCACCCTGCCCGCCCGGACCTCAGGCCGAGGCCCGCACCACCAGCTCGGGGACCACCCACGCCTCGGCGCCCCGCAGGGGTTCCTCACCGGCACGCAGCCGGGCCACCTGCTCCACGGCCAGCCGTCCCAGCCGCCGTTTGTCGATGTGCAGGGTGGTCAGGGCGGGTTCCACCAGCTCGCCCAGCGACAGTCCGTCGAAGCCCAGGACGGCCAGGTCCTCCGGCACCCGCCGACCGCGACGCCGGGCGGCCCGCATGGCGCCGACCGCCATCAGGTCGTTGAAGCAGAAGACGGCACTGATGTCGGGCCGGGCGTCCAGCAGTTGCTCCATACCGGCCTCGCCCCCGGCCACGCTGTGCTCGGGACACAGCGCGATCCAGCTGTCGTCGACCGGCAGACCGTGCCGCCGGGCCTGCTCCAGGAAGGCCTGTCTGCGAGGGCCGGGGCCGTGCACCCCGTCGAGCATGCCGATCCTGCGGTGACCGGCGCCCACCAGGTGTGCCATGCCCTGTTCGAGACCGGCGGCGGCGTCGATGCCCACGGCCGCGAAACGGGTCTGCCGCGGGCCGCGCTCCAGCAGCACCAGCGGTACGCCCCCGAGGTGCCGGGCGAGCACGTCGTCCGGGCTCTTGAAGTAGCCCACCACCGCGTCCGCCTGGTGGGACAGCACATCGAGCGCCTCCCGCTCCCGGGCCTCGTCGATGCGGGAGTCCCATACGACGACCTGCCAGCCCCGCTGCTCGGCCGCCTCCAGCACGCCTGCGGCCACCTCGGGGAAGAAGGGGTTCATCAGGTCCGGGATCACCAGGCCCGCCGTCACGGTGCCCTTCTGCACGAGGCCGCGCGCGAAACGGCTGGGCCGGTAGTCCAGCAGCCGCGCCACCTCCAGCACCCGTTCCTTCGTGGCCGGGTCGATCTCGCCCTTGTCGTTGACCGCGCGGGAGACCGTCTGCCGTGACACTCCGGCCAGCTTCGCGACATCGTGGATCGTGGCCCGGCGGCGGGTGCCGTCGGGCTGCTCGACACCCGGCTCCCACTGCTGATCGTCCGCCCGCACGCTGTGCACTTTAGCGCTCCGCGGGATGTGCCAGTTGTGCCGTCGGTCGTCCGCGGCACCGTCGTGGCTGGTCGCTGCCCCACTCTCGGCTTCGCTCTAGCGGGGGGACCCCATCGCGGTGGCGCCGCACATCGACACAGCCCCGCGCCCCGGGATCGGCGCTTCGCGCGTGATCCCCCCACACGCAGCCCGACGCGCTCAGAACAGCGCGCTGTACGCGTTCAGCGCCGGCTGGCCGCCCAGATGGGCGTAGAGCACGGTCGAGTCCCGCCCCACCTCCCCGCGACCGACAAGGTCGATCATCCCGGCCATCGACTTGCCCTCGTACACGGGGTCCGTGACCATCCCCTCGGTCCGCGCCGCGAGCCGCATGGCCTCCAGCGTCGTCCCGTCCGGGATCCCGTACGTGCCCGCGTGGTACCGCTCGTCCAGCTCGACGTCGGCCTCGGTCAACTCGCGCTTTACGCCGATGAGTTGACCGGTGCCGTCGGCGATCCGGGCGATCTGCTCGCGGGTGGTGGCGGGCTTGGCCGAGGCGTCGATGCCGAGGACACGGCGCGGCCGGCCACCCGCCTCCTCCAGGGCGGCGAAGCCGGCGACCATACCGGCCTGGGTGGAGCCGGTCACCGAGCACACGATCACCGTGTCGAAGAAGACCCCCAACTGCCTCTCCTGCTCGGCCACTTCATACGCCCAGCCGGCGAACCCCAGCCCGCCGAGCGGGTGGTCGGAGGCGCCGGCCGGGATGGCGTACGGCTTGCCGCCCGACTCCTCGACCTCCCTGAGCGCCTGCTCCCAGCTCTCCTTGAAGCCGATCCCGAACCCGGCCTTGATCAGCCGTACGTCGGCTCCGGCGAGCCGGCTGACGAGGATGTTGCCGACCTTGTCGTAGACGGAGTCGGGCCAGTCCACCCAACTCTCCTGGATCAGCACGCACTTGAGACCGGCGCGGGCGGCGCAGGCGGCGACCTGGCGGGTGTGGTTGGACTGCACGCCGCCGATCGAGACGAGGGTGTCGCAGCCCTGCGCGAGTGCGTCGGCGACCAGGTACTCCAGCTTGCGGGTCTTGTTGCCGCCGTACGCGACACCGGAGTTGCAGTCCTCGCGCTTGGCCCAGAGGGAGGCGCCGCCGAGGTGGGCGGTCAGCCGCTCCAGGGGGTGCACGGGGGACGGGCCGAAGAGCAGGGGGTAGCGGTCGTACGAGGCAAGGGACGGGGAAGAGGACATGGGGCGCCTCCAGAGGCAACGGCGTCGGTCGGAGTCGGCGTCAGTCGATGTCGACGTCATCGGAGTCGGCCAGGTCGGCGAGGGTGCGCCAGATCTCCGCCGTGACACGGACCGCCGCGTCCACGTCACCGGCGGCGCACGCCTCGATCAGCCGCTCGTGCAGCCCGGCCGAACGGCAGGTCCCGCCCTCACCGAAGCGCCGTCGCTCCAGGCGGCGGATGAGCGGGGTGTAGCGGGCGACGGTGGCGGCGGCCGCGCGGTTGCCGCTCACCCGCACCAGTACGTCGTGCAGCTCGTCGTCGGCCCGCAGGGCGAGGTCCACCTGACCGGCGGCGACGGCGGCGGCGAAGCGCTCGTTGGCGGAGCGCATGATCTCCACGTCCGCGGCCATCAGCAGGGGCACGGCGACCCGCGTCAGCAGCTCGTGCATGGCGCCGACCACGGCGGCCGCGTCCCGCACGTCGGCGGCCACGACCGGCGTCACCCGCGTGTAGCTCTGCGGCTTGCTCTCCAGCAGCCCCTCGTCCACGAGCCGCGAGAACGCCTCGCGCACCGGCGCCCGGGAGAGCCCGAGCCGCTCGGCGAGATCGGCGTCCCGCACCACCGCGCCCGGCTCGATCTCCCCGGCCACGATGGCGTCCCGGATCGCTACGTACGCCTGGTCCCTGAGCAGGGTCCGGCCTACGGGTCGTATCGCCTCCACAACTGAAATGTTAGATGTCAGTCCTCTGTTCGGACAAGGGTGTGGCCCGCACCCCCGTGAAGTGCGGGCCACGCTCTGGGCACAGGCCTGTGTGTCCGGCCTGTGTGTCAGGCCTGGGCCTCAGGCCGCCCAGGGCCAGTCGGCGTTCCGAGCGCTCTCGAGCAGCGGAACCATCCGGAAAGCGGCGTCCGACAGGCCCCCGAAGGTGTGCCTGTTGCCCTTCCCCGACGGGCCGTGGCCCGCCCGGTATCCGGCGAGGTTCCAGGTGTAGACCGGTACATCGGCCGGGACCTGCTCGGTCGGGTCGCCGTGGTGGCTGGGCGCGTACTGCTCGTCGGTGACGATCAGTACACGGTCGTGCTTCTTGTAGTGGCGGCGGACCGCCTCGGTGGTGTCGGTGCCGCCCAGGTCACCGAAGCGGCCCAGGACCTTCAGCACCGACTCGCCCCCGCGGAAATTCACCGGGGCGCTCGTGGAGCCGAACTCCACCAGGTCCGCCTTCTTCGCCCGCAGTGCGAGCGCCGTGCCGAAGATCGCCGCCGCATCGGCCCGGTTGAGCTGCGAGCGGTCGGACAGCCGCGACCAGAACATCGAACCCGAGCGGTCGACGAGCACCAGCGTCCGGCCGGGCAGCGCGGGCACGTTGGCCAGCGAGTGGCCGAGCGCCTGCTCCAGCGGGTACGCCCAGCGCAGCGACGGCGCGTGCTGGTACGCGGCGAGGTAGCGGAAGGGGAACTGCCGCGAGCGCGCGACCTCGGCAGGGTCGCTGATGCGCGCGGCGACCTGGGCCGCCACCTCGTCGGACACGCCCGCCTCGTCGAAGTTCCGCAGGTTGCGGACCAGCGCCATGGTGCCCATGGACGGAATCACGGCCTCCCAGGCCGCCTTGTCCATCGGCCCCTGCAGCCAGCCCGCCAGCGCCTCCCACGTCATCCCGGCCGCCGCGAGCCGCTCGGCACCGCCCTGCGACGTGACCACCGCACGCCGCTCCCCGACGGGCAGCGCCATCAGCTCGCGGTGGGCGACCAGCGTCCGGTTGGACGCGGGCGGCACGGCGGTGTCCGGGTTGTGCCGGCGGTCGAGGGCGTACTGGAACAGCTCGCCCTGCCACGGCCTGCCCGGGTCCGGGGCCGCGTGCACCAGGTTGAGGATGTCGCCGAAGCGGTAGCCCTTGGACGCGGTGTCGTACTT
Source organism: Streptomyces sp. R28 (assembly GCF_041052385.1). Lineage (GTDB taxonomy): Bacteria > Actinomycetota > Actinomycetes > Streptomycetales > Streptomycetaceae > Streptomyces. The sequence goes on from NZ_CP163439.1 coordinate 2,601,751, forward strand.
CAGCAGCGACTTGCCGCTGTAGAGACGCCGTACGGCGTCGGCGATGCCGCGCTTGACGGGCTTGGGGACGTTACGGCCGTACGCCGCGGTCCAGTACGCGAGCAGCTCGCCAGGCTCGTCGGGCCGCTGGAGTACGGAGTCGATGACCTGCCGGTTGGCCGGGCCGTCGGTGGCCCCGGCCTCCAGGCGTGCCTTCACGTACTCGGCGGTGCCCACGAGGGCCGCCGTACGGAGGTTGCCCTCACCGCGCAGCCAGCCGAGCAGTCCGGCGGTCCACTCCGGGTCGGTGACGGCGAGCTCGCGCACGAGCCCCGCGAACCGGTCGTCGCGGTCGGCGCCGGTCTCGTAGAAGGTCTGCTGCGCGACGAAGTTGGACACCGCCAGCAGGAAGAGCTCGGAGCGCGCGTCGCGCTCACGGCCGCGGCCGCCCTCGTAGGTACGGAGTACACGACCGGTCGACGTCACTCGAGAAGTGGGGCGCGCCTTGGCGGCCCGCGTGTTGAATCGCGCCATGCTGAATTCCCCCGAATTCACTGTGGTTTTCGGAGGGAGGCGCGGCAAAAGGAGGGTGTCCGAGGTCGAAGTCGACTGCGGTTGCTTATAACTGGCGCGTCTTCCGTTCCGCCACACCGACCCGAGGTCGATGACGGGATTCGAACCCGCACGAGGGGCGTGCCCCCACCAGTTCCCGAAGTATCCGCTGCCTGCGCACCGGACACCCACCTTGAGCTGCGCCTCCCGAGATCAGGTCGGCAGCGGCATGGGATTCTTTTTCGAGAAGAAGTAGCCGCAGCCCGCGCACCGGGAGGTGCATGAAGTTGTGGTGTCCAGAGTTCAGGTCGGCGGAACCGACATTAGGTGCTCTGCCACTGAGCTACACCGGCTCGTGGAACCGGTGGCGGGATTCGAACCCGCGGCCTCCCCATTAAGAGTGGAAGTAGGTCCTGCCTTCGCACCTGGACGTTCATCACTCTAAGAGGGGTGCCGCGGGACGGGCGAGCGAATTAATTACCCGCGCTTCTGCCGCTTCCAGGGCCCGGTGATGGCCAGCATGATGCCCGGCGTCTGGATGTTGGCGTACAGCGTCCGGCCGTCGCAGGAGAAGGTGACGCCGGTGAACTCGCTGTATTCCGGCTCCGCTTCGGTACCGATGTTCAGCTCGTTGCGGGCGATCGGGTACGTGCGGCCGCTGTCGGTGGCGCCGAACAGGTGCTGGATGCCTTCGCCGTCCTCGGCGATGACCAGGCCGCCGTACGGGGAGACGGTGATGTTGTCGGGGCCGTCGAAGGCGCCGTCCTTGGCCGGGTCGGGGTTGACGCCGAGGAGGACCTTCAGGGTGAGGGTGCGGCGCTTGGGGTCGTAGAACCAGACCTGGCCGTCGTGCTGGACGGGGCTCTCGGCACGGGCGAAGGAGGAGACGATGTAGGTGCCGCCGTCGCCCCACCACATGCCCTCCAGCTTGCGGGCGCGGGTGATCTCACCGTCGGCGAACTGCTTGCGCACCGGCGTGGTCCGCGCGTCGCGGTCGGGGACGTCCACCCAGTCGACGCCGTAGACCGTGCCGATCTTCGTGGCGCGGGAGAGGTCGTCGACGAACTTGCCGCCGGAGTCGAAGCACTTGGGCGCCTGGAGGACACCGGCGTCGTCGGCGAGCGTGCGGAACTTGCCGCGGCCGTACGCGAAGCCCTTCGGCGGGGTCCAGCGGTAGAACAGGCCGTTGGGCGAGGCGGCGTCCTCGGTGAGGTAGGCGTGGCCGCGCTTGGGGTCGATGACGACGGCCTCGTGGTCGTAGCGGCCGAAGAACTTCAGGGGCTTGGGGTCGCGGTTGGCGCGCCGGTCGATGGGGTCGACCTCGAAGACGTAGCCGTGGTCCTTGGTCATGCCGTTGGTGCCGGCCCGGTCGGAGTTCTCCTCGCAGGTGAGCCAGGTGCCCCAAGGCGTCCTGCCGCCCGCACAGTTGGTGGAGGTGCCCGCGATGCCGACCCATTCGGCGACCTGGCCGCCGGGGCGGACCTCGACGACGGTGCAGCCGCCGGCCGCGGCGGGGTCATAGACGAGGCCCTCGGTGAGCGGGACCGGGTACTGCCACTTGGCGCGCGGGCCCTTCAGCTCGTGGTTGTTGACGAGGAGGGTGGTGCCGCGCGGGCCGTCGAAGGTGGCCGTGCCGTCGTGGTTGGAGGGGGTGTACTCGCCCGACTCCAGCTTCGTCCTGCCGCTGTAGGTGATGACCCGGTACTCGAACCCGGCGGGCAGCGCGAGGATGCCCTCGGGATCGGGGATCAGCGGTCCGTACCCGACACCGCCGCCGTGGGCGTCCGCGGAGTCCTCGCTCGCGGTCTCGGACTCCGTGGACGCGAGCGCGTTCGGTGCGGTGGCCAGCACGCCGGCGCTGCCCGCCAGTGCGACACCGGCACCGGTGATCGCGGATTTCCTGGCGAAGTCCCTGCGGGTGAGCGACATGGTGTCTCCTGTGACAGTGGGTGTGCCGTGGGAGGTGGCGGACTCCGGAACGGCGCCACGGTCCCGCCCACGTCTGAACTCCGGTTGAACGCCAGACGTCCTCAGGGCACTCGCTTCCATGAATCAACGCCGGGGGCGGCAACGCCCTCAGGGGCGCGGGGCTGTGTCGACATGCGGCTCCGCCGCGTGGGCGCGAGCAACCACAACGAACCCACACCCGCACCCGCACCCGCACCCGCACCCGCACCCGCACCCGCACCCGCGAGACAAGCTCAGCCCCCGTGTTGCGACCGCGCCTTGAACGCAGCCTTCCGCGCTTCCTTCGCGATCTTCTTGTCCGGATGCAGCCGCCCCATCGCCTCCAGCACATCCGCGGTGGCCGGGTGATCGACCCGCCAAGCCGCCGCGAAGAACGAACTGTGCTGCGCGGCCAGCCCCTCCACCAGCGCCGTCAGCTCGTCGGAGTTCCCCTCGGCCGCCAGCTGGGCGGCAAGGGTGTCGACGGTCAGCCAGAACACCAGATCCTGGGACGGCGCGGGTACGTCGGCGAACCCGGCCTCGGTCAGCCACACCCGGGCCAGCCCGCCCAGCTCCGGATCGTCGAGGACCTCCCGCAGCGCGGGCTCGGCCTCCGCGCCCACCAGGGACAGCGCCTGCTGGCAGCGCAGCCGCCGCAGCGGCGCCCCGGCGTCCAGTCCCCGTGCCGCCGCCAGCAGCTCCCGTGCCGCAGCCAGGGGTTCACGCCGGGCCAGCCACTGCTCGGTCTCGGCCTGCGCGGCGCTCTGCGGGAACGTGGCCGTCCCGTCGAGCAGCGCGTCGGCCCCCTTGTCCGCCAGGTCCCCGACCGCGGGCGCCTCGAACCCGGCCTCCAGCAGCCGGGCCCGCAGCCCGTACAGCCCGAGCGGGGTCAGCCGCACCATGCCGTAGCGCGACACATCGGTGTCGTCGACGGCGGCCGACGGATCCTCGCCGGCGGCGTCGGCGTCCGCCATCAGCGCCTCGTCCACCGGCTGGTACTCCACAAGCCCGACCGGCTCCAGCAGCCGGAACTGGTCGTCCAGGCGCATCATCGCGTCGGACACCTGCTCCAGCACGTCGTTCGTGGGCTCGCCCATGTCGCTGGGCACGATCATCGACGCGGCGAGGGCGGGCAGCGGCACGGGCCGGTCGCCCGGGCCGTCCTCGGCGGCCGTCAGCAGGTACAGGTTGCCGAGCACTCCGTCGAGGAACTCCGCCTCGGCCTGCGGGTCCCAGTCCAGCGAGGACAGATCCACCTCGCCACCCGCGTCCATGGCGTCGACCAGGTCGTCGAGGTCGGGCACGCTCGCATCCGCGAGCACCGTCTCCAGCGCTGCGGTCCACACGCCGAGTACGTCCTGCGGCGAACCTCCGGTCAGCAGGGCCAGTTCCGCGCCCGTGGCGACGGTGCCCGCCTCCTCGTCGACGACCTCGACCAGCCCGGTGTCGACGGCCACCCGCCAGGCCTCGCTCGCGTACGCGGCGGCGTCGTCCCCGCTCAGCCCGAGCAGCTCGGCGGCGGCCGGGAGGTGCTCGTCGACGAGCCCGCCTCCGGCGTCGACCCGGGTGTCGGGCCCGGCCCAGCGGGCCAGCCGCGCGGCCCGGGCGAGCAACGGCGTGGACAGCGCGTCCCGCGCCAGCTCCGCTTCGGGGTGCAGCCGCACCGGCGGCAGGGGGGAGCTGTCTGACATCGGCTGGTTCTCCTAGGGCGTTCCGCAGGGCCGTACGCATCACGGCCCAGCCGCTACACATCACGGCTCAACCGCTCAGCCTAGACGGATATCCACCCATGCCGCCCGGTTCATCTCCCGGTCGGGAGGTGTACATGGCCGAAACCTTGACAAGTGGCTTGACGAGGCAGGAGATTGACGCGCGTAGAAACCGAGCGGACATCTGTTCACTGTATTTTCTACGCGCGTCGCCACCGCCCCACCGGTCGCGCCTGCACCGACCGTTCCACGCACCACCCTCGTCCCGGCGCTCATTCACGTCCCCGGAGGGATCCCGTTGCCGAGCAAGAAGTCCGCGCGTCTCGCCGCGCTCACCGTCGCCGCCGTCTGTTCCGCGGCTTCCACCGTCGTCCTCACCGCGCCCGCGCACGCGGACTCCGTGCGCATCCATGACGTCCAGGGCAGCAGCCGAATATCCCCGTACGCCGGCAAGCAGGTCGCGGACGTGGCCGGAATCGTCACCGGCGTGCGCACCTACGGCTCGTCCAGAGGCTTCTGGATCCAGGATCCGCAGGCGGACGACAACCCGGCCACCAGCGAGGCCATCTTCGTCTACACCAACTCCACGCCGACTGGCGTCGCCGTCGGCGACGCAGTCACGGTGTCGGGCACGGTCCAGGAGTACGTCCCGGGCGGCGCCACCACCGGCAATCAGTCGATCACCGAGATCACCAAGCCGACGTTCACCGTCGTCTCCAGCGGCAACGCCCTTCCGGCCGCCGTGGTCATCACTGCCAAGTCCGTGCCGGCCGCGTACGCTCCCGCCGGTGACACCGCCGCGAACGGCTCGGTCAACGGCCTGACGCTCAGGCCCTCGGCGTACGCTCTGGACTACTACGAGTCCCTGGAGCACATGAACGTCCGGGTCGCCGACGCCCGGGTTGTCACCGGCACCGACAGCTTCAACGAACTGTGGGTCACGGTGAAGCCGCGCGAGCACGCCAACCGCCGTGGCGGCACGGTCTACGGCTCCTACGACGCGCAGAACACCGGCCGCCTCCAGATCCAGTCCCTCGGCGCGGCCGCGGACTTCCCCGTCGCGAACGTCGGTGACACCCTCACCGGCACCACCACCGGCCCGCTGGACTACACCCAGTTCGGCGGCTACACCCTCGTCGCGAGCGAGCTCGGCACGCTCAAGAGCGGTGGTATCAAGCGGGAGACGACCCAGAAGCAGGGACGCGGCGAGCTGGCGGTCGCGACCTACAACGTCGAGAACCTCGACCCGTCCGACGCCACCTTCGCCGCGCACGCCTCCGCGATCGTGAACAACCTGCAGTCGCCCGACATCGTGTCCCTGGAGGAGATCCAGGACAACAACGGCGCGAAGAACGACGGTACGGTCGCCGCCGACCAGACGGTGCAGAAGCTGATCGACGCGATCGTCGCGGCGGGCGGCCCGACGTACGACTGGCGCTCCATCGACCCGGTCGACAAGGCCGACGGCGGCGAGCCGGGCGGCAACATCCGCCAGGTGTTCCTGTTCAACCCGGAGCGGGTCTCCTTCACGGACCGCGCGGGCGGCGACGCCACGACGGCCGTCGGCGTGACCAAGGTGAAGGGCAAGGCGGCGCTGACGGTCTCCCCCGGCCGTATCGACCCGGCGAACGCCGCCTGGACGAACAGCCGCAAGCCGCTGGCCGGCGAGTTCGTCTTCCGCGGCCGCACAGTCTTCGTGATCGCCAACCACTTCGCCTCCAAGGGCGGCGACCAGTCGCTGCACGCGCAGTACCAGCCGCCGACCCGCAGCTCGGAGACCCAGCGCCACCTCCAGGCGACCGCGGTCAACGCGTTCGTCAAGGACCTCCTGGCCGTCCAGAAGAACGCGGACGTCGTCACGCTCGGCGACATCAACGACTTCGAGTTCTCCGGCACCGCCGAGCTGCTGGAGGGCGACGGCGCGCTGTGGTCGGCGATCAAGTCGCTGCCCAAGAGCGAGCGTTACTCGTACGTCTACCAGGGCAACGCCCAGACCCTGGACCAGATCCTGGTCAGCCCGTCGATCCGGCGCTCCTGCGACTTCGAGTACGACAGCGTGCACATCAACTCGGAGTTCAACGACCAGATCAGCGACCACGACCCGCAGGTGCTGCGGTTCCGCCCGTAATCTCCGGTGCGGTTCAGGGCTGGCTGAAAATACCGTTCAGCCAGCCCTGCCAGGCGGCTTCGCACTCCTTGATGTCGGCGCCCGGCGTGAAGTCGTGCAGGGAGATGCCGACCGGGTGGCCCCAGTGGTTGCGCCCGAAGAAGCGGGTGAGGCCCCGTTCCGTGCGCAGCCCGATGAAGTAGGGGTCCCGGTAGTCGACCACGGCGTCGAACTCGTCGGGCCCGCGGACCGTCACCCGCGCCCCGGCGGCCACGTCCTCGCCCACGCCCAGTGCCCGCCCGACGGCGGCGAGGGCGTCGGCGCTCTTCGACGCCTCGGGCCCGTCGAACGTGGCGAAGGCGGCCGGCCTGGGCGCGAAGTGGACCAGGTACTCCCTCAGGGTGTGCAGATAGAAGTCGGTGTGCTTGGCGGCACCGTCGTACTGGTTGTCCCAGTCGTCGACGAAGATCCCGCTGTGCACGTACCGCACCCAGGCGCGCCGGCCCTCGTCGCGCGGTTCGATGGTGTAGTCGAGCTGGTTGGCGCTCTGCTCGGCGATGCCCTCGACGTCCTCGACGCGGTTGGTGTAGCGGTGCGGCGGGTCCCAGGCGGTGACGGTGGACCCGAAGGGCCCTCGGCCGCCGACCTTGGGCTCCGGCGGCTCCATCGGCCACAGATAGCCTCCGGTGCCGGTGGTGATCGCCTCCCACACCTCCTGAGGGGTGGCGTCGACCTCGAACTCGCGGGCGATCTCGAATTCCTTGGACATGATGGGCTCCTGGGGCCTACTGCTCGATTTCCTGGGCGGGCTGGACCTCGACCCCGGGATCAGTTGCGGGATCGGCCGTGGGTTTCAGCGTCGGATGTACGGCGACGACGATCCGGTGATCCCGGCCGCCCTCGACGCCGGGCGCGTCGTACTTGCGGATCAGCGCGCTCACGCCCGCCGTCAACTCCTCGATGAAGGCGGCCCGTTCGGCGGCGGAGGCGAAACGGACCTCGCCGTCCAGCGCATACGTCGCCAGCCGCTTGCGGGCCTTCGCCGCGCCGGTGATCAGCGAACCGACGTCCCGGACGAGCCGGGCGCCGAGCGCGAGCAGCCAGCGGGCGGAGAGCTGATCCCGGAAGCGGTCCGGGTCCGGCTGCACGGAGGCGAGCGCGAGCGGGGAGATCACGTACGACGCGGCGGTCGCCCGCATCAGCCGTTCGGTGACGTTGCCCTTGCGCCGCTCACCGGCCAGCTCGACCAGGCCGTGCCGCTCCAGCGCCTTGAGGTGGTAGTTCACCTTCTGCCGGGGCAGTCCGACCTTCCCGGCCAGCATGGCGGCCGACGCGGGCCCGGCCGCCAACTCGGCGAGCAGTCGGGCCCTTATGGGGTCCAGGGAGACGGCTGCGGCCTCGGGGTCCTCGATCACGGTGACGTCCAGCATGGATCCACCGTCCCACCGAAAACTTTTTTTGTCCAGACAGGCCGAGTGTTCGGTGCGGAGTCCGTCCGAACCCGATCTCAGTCGGGCACGAGGCCGAGGGCGTGGTCGTACCGGCTGACGGTGCTGCTCCTGAGACCCGGCCAGGTCTGCACCCGGCGCCACAACTCGGTCGCGGAGCCGATGCCGTTGCCCGGGGCCGCGAGGGCCTCGATGTGGGCCTGGGTGCTCTCCCACTCGGCGTAGTTGAGGACGCGGGTGCCGTCGGTGCTGAGGTGGAAGTGGCCGGAGATGCCGCCGGGGTGGGGGTTCGGCTCGCCCTCCAGCGCCTCGAAGACGGCGTCGACCCAGGCGCGCTGCCGGTCGGGGTCGGGGCCCTCGAACTCGATGTCGACGATCACGATGCACCCGGGGATGCGCGGGTCGCCCTCGCGGCGGGCGCTGCGGTAGTGCCGGTACCGGCCGAGCCACAGCCGCTCGATGCCCGGTACGGCGGTGTCGATCTCGTCGTTGCGCTCCTGCCGGTGGACCTTCACGAAGGCCTCGTACGCCTGCTCGCTCGTCCACTGCGAGTAGTGCAGGAGGGTGGAGGCGTCCTGGCCGGCGTAGACGTAGTAGCCGAGCAGGCCGTCCGCGGGCCAGGGGCGGCCCTCCCAGGTGCCGGCGATCGCCTCGACGCTCCGCTTCTGCCGGAGGGGGGTGCCCACTCGCCAGGTACTGAAGAAGGGGGCGCCGACCTCCGGGCGGGTGAGGTCGGGGTGGGTGTCGGTGCGGCGGGCCATGGGGGCCTCCGGGAATCGGTGGTCGATGCGAGCACCGATCACCTTTCGACCTCAACCGGACTTGAGGTCAAGTGACGGGGCACGACACAGCACGGCGCGGGGACCGGTCACCGGTCCGACACAGCACGGCGCGGGACCGGTGACCGGTCCCGCGCCGTCTCGCCGCCTCGCCATCTCGCGGCCTGCCGCCTGCCGTCCGCCGCCAGGCCGCCGCTGTCGTCGTCCGGCGTCTCAGTGATGCCCGTGGCGTCGCCGCCGCAGCACCTCGGTCGCGACCACCGCCCCCACCGCCGCCCCGACGATCAGTACCGGCCGCGGGTGCCGCAGCCCGGCCTGGACAACGGTGCGGACGGGGCGCGGCACGCCGTGCTCCACGGTGTGGCCCGCGTGCGTCGCCTTGTCGTGGACGGTGTGTCCCGCGTGGCTCGCCCGGTCCTGCACCGCGTGACCGGCCTGGGTCGCCCGCTCCTGCACCACGTGGCCGGCCTGGGTCGCCCGCTCCTGCACCACATGGCCGGCCTGGGTCGCCCGGTCCTGCAGCGCGTGGCCCGCCTGGGCCGCGCTGCTGCGCAGCTGCACGGTCATCGCGCCTGCCTTGTCCTTGAGGTCGGCGGCCCGCGCCTGGGCCCTGCCCTTCACGTCCGTCTTGCCTGCCAGCTCGGCCACGGTGTCGCCAAGTTCGCCGCGCGTCTGCTCGATCTGCCGCCGCAGCTCCTCGGGCCCCTTGGCCCCGCCGGCCGCCTTCGCGGCTCCCGCCTTCGCGGCCTCACCGCCCGTGCCCCCCGCTGCCTTGTCCGTCATCGGTGCGCCCTTCCCTTGATCTCCTCGACATCGGCCCTGACGCTGCCGAGAGCCTCCTCCGGCGTGGGAGGAGCGGCGCGCCGCAGCTGGGCGCGGCCGGTCGCGGCGAGCAGGCCCGCGACAGCGAACAGCACCGCCGTCACGATCAGCGCCGCAGCCCACACGGACAGCGTCAGCGAGAGCGCGGCGGTGGCCGTCCCGGCCAGGAACAGCAGGCCGGCGTACGCGACGGCGCCCGCCGCGCCCAGCAGCCCGCCGCCACGGCCGGCGCGCCGGCCCTTCTCGGCCAGTTCCTCCTTGGCGAGGGCGACTTCCTGCCGTACGAGACGGGAAATCTGTTCACTGGCCTGTCCGACGAGTTCGCCCACCGAGTGGTGCTCGTCCCGCACCCGTTCGGGGGCCGTGGTCCCGGTCACCGTGATCCGCCTCCTCTCCGTTCGGAACACCCGGGTACCCGGACCGGCCCCCGCTATCCCTTCCGTCCGCCACCCGGTCCGCGCTCGCCCAGCCGGGCCAGCTGGGCCTGGAACCAGTCGAGGCGGGCCTGCAACAGCGCGGCCTCGGCGGCGAGTTCGGGCACGCCGAGGTCCTCGGCGTCCCCGAGCTCGGCCACCGCCACGGACGCCGCCCCCTTCCCGGCCGCCACCCGCAGCCCCTCCCCGCCCAGCCGCGCGAACCCCGCGAGCGAGACCGACGTACGGCCGCGCAGGCAGCCGGCGCAGGAAGGGGCGAGGGCCGCCCAGCCGGGGCGGCCCCAGCCGGCGTCGGCCAGGGCGGCGGCGACCGCACCGCAGGCGCACGGGCCGACCGTGGCGGTGCGCACCCGCTGGCGGGCGTAGCGAAAGCCGCGCTCGAAGCGGATGTACCGGCCGAGCACGGTGACCTCCAGCAGCACGGCCGTCCGGTGCTCGGCCGTGCACAGCAGCGCCTCGGCCACCGTGCGGTCGTGCACACAGTGGAAGCCGCAGTCGCAGCGGCGGCTCGGTGCCCGGTGTCGCAGGCCGTAGACGCAGGACGCCTCGGCCAGGACTCCGTACGGCAGCGCGCCGCCCAGCGACACACCGGTGAACCCGGCCCGGGTGCCGTCCTGGGACAGCAGCGGGTGGGCGATCTTGTATCCGGTCGGCGGCTCCGTCGGGCGTTCCTCCGGAAGCCGCAGCCTCATCGGGCGGCCGTGACCTCTTCGGGCGCCTTCAGTTCCTCGACCTCTTCGGGGAGCAGGCGTTCGGGTTCTTCCTCGCGGGTCTGCGGCCGCTCCTCAGCGACTCCGGTGGCGAGTGCCTTGCCGAGCTTCATGACGCCTCCCATGACCAAGGGTCGATGACCGTCCTGGCCATAGTGACCCATGACGCCCGAGTTTGGACATAGGGCCTGCGTAGGCCCGGAAAGGCCCTCACCCCACAGCAATCCTTACCAGTACCTGGTAGAAGAATTAAGTGGAGCTTCACAGTTGCCCCGCCGAGACTACTGCCATGACGACGACTCCCTCCGCCGCGCCACCCTTCGGCCGTGCCCTCTGCGCCATGATCACGCCCTTCACCGAGGCCGGTGCGCTCGATCTCGACGGGGCGGGGCGCCTCGCCGAGCGGCTGGTGTCCGAGGGCTGTGACGGGATCGTGCTCTCCGGCACGACGGGCGAGTCGCCGACCACGTCGGACGCCGAGAAGTCGGACCTGATCAGGGCGGTGCGGGAGGCGGTGGGCAGCCGGGCGTCAGTCGTCGCGGGCGTGGGCACCTTCGACACCCGGCACACCGTCGAGCTGGCCCTGGCGGCCGAAAAGGCGGGCGCCGACGGCCTGTTGGTGGTCGCGCCGTACTACAGCAAGCCCCCGCAGGACGCCGTCGAGGCGCACTTCCGCGAGGTCGCCGACGCCGCCGGACTGCCCCTCGCGCTGTACGACATCCCGGGCCGCACCGGCACCCGCATCGAGCCGGAGACGCTGATCCGACTCGCCGAGCATCCCCGGATCGTGGCGGTGAAGGACTGCTCCTATGACTTCCTCGGCGCCCAGAAGGTGCTGTCGCGCACGGAGTTGGCGTATTACGCGGGATGCGACGAGCACAACCTGGCGCTGTACGCGGTGGGGGGAGCCGGATACATCAGTACGGTCGCCAATGTCGTCCCCTCCCAGCTCCGGGCGGTGCTCGACGCGTTCGAGGCGGGCGACACCCCCGTGTCCGCCCGCCTCCAACAACGTGCCACGCCGCTCATCGAGTTGATGATGTCGGCGGGGCTGCCCGGCACGGTCACCGCCAAGGCCCTGCTCCATGAACTGGGCCTGCCCGCGGGTCCCGTCCGCGCACCGCTACGGCCCGCCGCCCGCGAGGCGGTCGACGGACTGCTGGCGGCGTACCAGGAGTTGGCAACCAACTGATCAGCGCTCGCCCTGCTCAGCGCTCGGCGAAGACGGGCTCCCAGCGCCCGGCGTCCCCGTCGTTGCCCTTGCGGAAGCCGCTGAGGGGAACGGTCTTGTCACTGCCGATGGTGACCTTCACGAGCCGCTGATGGAACTCGTTCCCGCCGCCCTTCGCGATGTCCCAGGCGATCAGCGACGAGTCACCGGCCCAGGCGAGCAGCTGCTGCCCGCGTACCTCGGTCTTCTGCCCGGTGCGGGCGTCGATGACCCAGGAGGACGTCTTCCACTTCTCGCCCGCGAAGCCACCGGCGACCAGCCTGCCGCTGGGCGACTGCCACGCGTCGACGTACCACTCCAGATACTTCTGGTCCGCCGGTACATCGACCTCGGCGCCCGTGAGGTCGTAGAACTGCTTGCCGATGTCTCCCATGGGGTTCCCGGCCCAGACATGCCTGCCGTCGGGGCTGAGGGCGAAGTCCTGGCGGGCGTTGATGAAGCCGGCGCCCATGGGGTCGTTCGGACTGCCGCCGGCGAGCTTCACCTCGCTCCAGGAGCCCTTGCCGGAGACCACGTCGAGGACGTAGAAACCGGTACGGCTCGACGGCTGCTTCTGGTCCCAGCCGTCGGAACCCTCCATCTTGACCAGCTGGTCGGGGTTCTCGCCGTAGGTCGTCGCGACCAGCTTCAGACCGTCACGCGAGTACGAGAGCCCGGCGACCTTGTGGTCGACCTTGATCCACTTCGCGACCTCGCCGGTGGCCAGGTCGAGCAGGCCGATCCGCGAGGCGGGCAGGTTCCGCTCCAGTACGGCGGCGGTCTTCATCCCCGGGGCGACGGCGACGTAGGACCACTGGGTGGTCTTCACGTACTTGTCCGTCTTCTGGTCCAGCAGCCAGTAGTCGCGGACGCGTTCGGCCCGGTCGGCGGAGTGCTTGACGGTACGGGGGACGTAGTACGCGGCCAGCGCGGTGCTCCCGGCCGAGATCAGCTCGCGCGGCGGGGACTGGTCCGGGTGCGCGATGTCCTTGCTCTTCCGTACGACGTCCGCGGGCCGCACGTCCTCCTTCCCGGAGTCCAGCAGCGGCACCACGACGCCGATGGCGACGACGGCGACGGTGGCCGCGGCGGCGGAGGCGATCCGCCGGGTGCGGCGGCGCCGACGCACCACCAGGACCCGGTCGGCGAGCCCCGGTCCCGTCGACGTCTGTTCGTCGGCCAACTCCCGCAGGGAGTCACGCACGAGTTCCTCGACGTTCACGGTCGCACCTCCACGGGCGAGAAGTCACGGGACGGCTGCGACTCGACGTCGGCCGGGCCCAGGGCCGCCAGCTCGGGCGCGAGGGCGCGCAGCCGGGCCAGCGAACGGTGGGCGGTGGACCGTACGGTGCCCACGGAACAGCCCAGGACGCGGGCCACATCGGCCTCCGGCAGGTCCTCGAAGTAGCGCAGCACCAGCACCATGCGCTGCCGTGCCGTCAGCCGGGCCAGCGCCCCGCGCATCAGCAGCCGTAGCTCCGCGTCGGGCGCGGCGTCCGGGCTCGCGCCCGTCTCGGGCGGCTCGGCGACGGTGAGTTCACGCCGTCTCCACTTCAGCCGCCAGCGGCTGATCTGCTGCCGGTACAGGATCTGGCGCACGTACGCCTCCGGCTCGTCGATGCGGTGCCAGCGGTCGGCCGCCTTGATCAGGGCGTTCTGCAGGAGGTCCTCGGCGGCGTGCCGATCGCCGCCGGTCAGCAGCACAGCGGTCTTCAGCAGCGCGGACGACCTGTTCTCCACGAACTCCCGAAAGCTGTCCTGCGCTTCGGCATCCATCGTCACCTTCTCTTCCCCCCGGGCCGGCCCCGCGGCCCGCCTCTCCTACTCCTGGTGACGCGTGCGGCGGGCTGCCGCTATGCCGGCACACAGAAAAACTTCCGGAAAAGGCCCGGGGCCCGTACCGCATCCTGTGCGCTACGGGCCCCGGCCCGCGCTGCACCCGGTGCTACCGGGTGCAGCTGGGTGCTGTTGGGCGCGCGATCAGCCCCACTTGTACCCGTCGCCGAAGAGCAGGAAGTGCTCCAGCACATCCTCCATCGGATCGTCCACCTGCCCGACGTTGACCAGCCCGATGCGGGGCCCGTTGTGCGAGCCCGTGTTGGTCTCGTCGGCGTACGCGGCCCCGGCCGGCAACCAGCACACCGCCCCCGCGGCCAACGTGCCGACCACCAGGCGGAGTACGGCCCTGGTCCACGCGTTCGTCTTCACTCGACCGGTCATCGGCCCTCATTTCGTCGGTTCGGCATGTGATCGGAAACTGCGTCCAACCGTTCATCTGCCTGGACCGCGATGAGGTCACGTGGAGTAACCCGTACGTGATCGCGCCGGGTTGCCGCCGGTGGGCGTCAGTTGTGGCTGTGCAGGATCTCGTTCAGGCCGCCCCACACCGCGTTGTTCGGGCGGGCCTCGACGGTGCCGGTGACCGAGTTGCGGCGGAAGAGGATGTTGGAGGCGCCGGACAGCTCGCGGGCCTTGACGATCTGGCCGTCGGGCATGGTGACGCGGGTGCCGGCGGTGACGTAGAGGCCTGCCTCGACGACGCACTCGTCGCCCAGCGCGATGCCGACGCCCGCCTCAGCGCCGATCAGGCAGCGCTCGCCGATGGAGATGATCACGTTGCCGCCGCCCGACAGCGTGCCCATCGTCGACGCGCCGCCACCGATGTCGGAGCCGTCGCCGACGATGACGCCCGCGGAGATACGGCCCTCAACCATGGAGGTGCCGAGGGTGCCGGCGTTGAAGTTCACGAAGCCCTCGTGCATGACGGTGGTGCCCTCGGCGAGGTGCGCGCCGAGGCGGACCCGGTCGGCGTCGGCGATGCGAACGCCCTTGGGGGCCACGTAGTCGGTCATCCGCGGGAACTTGTCGATCGAGGTCACCTGGAGGTGCAGGCCCTCGGCGCGGGCGTTCAGGCGGACCTTCTCGACGTCGTCGACGGCGACCGGACCGAGGGAGGTCCAGGCGACGTTGGCGAGGAAGCCGAACTGGCCCTCCAGGCTCAGGCCGTGCGGCTTGACCAGGCGGTGCGAGAGCAGGTGCAGGCGCAGGTAGACGTCGTGCGCGTCGATCGGCTTCTCGTCGATCGAGGCGATGACCGTGCGGACCGCGACGACCTCGACGCCCCGGCGCGCGTCCGGCCCGATCGCCTTCGCGGCACCCTCACCGAGCAGCTCGACGGCACGCTCGGCGGACAGCCGCTCGCTGCCGGAGGGACCGGGCTCGGCGACGAGCTCGGGCGCGGGGAACCAGGTGTCGAGAACGGTGCCGTCGGCGGCGATCGTGGCGAGGCCGGCGGCCACGGCGCCGGTGGTGCGAGGAGCAGTCGTGTCGGTCATGAGGGCAACCTAACGTGACGCTGCCCGCTCGGGCGAACCGGTGGCGAGGCGTCTCACGTGCCGGGCGGCCCTGGGCAACCCGCCTGGTGGCGCCCCTCTGGGCGAGTCCGATGACAAGGCCCCTCCAGGACCGAAGCGGCACCTGGGGCGCCACCCGTCAGCGCGGTCTGGGCGGAGCCCCAGCGGGGTTAAGGGACGGCACCCCCAGCGCGGTCAGGGGCGGAGTCTCCCCAGCCCGGTCAGGGCGGCATCGCGAGCGGGGTTCGGGGGCGGAGCCCCTGGCCGGGTGGAAGGGGCAGCGCCCCTGGGGATGGGACGGGTAGGGGGCGGTGGGGGCGAGGAACTCGACGGCAGCACCCCGCCCCGCGGCCGACATCGGTCACGGGATGACCCGGGCCAGCACCTCCCGCGCGTACCCCTCGTCGTACGGCACCTCGGTGAGCAGCACCTGCAGACAGATCCCGTCCAGCAGCGCCACCAGCGCCCGCGCCGTGACCGCGTCCGTACGGCGGGACAGCCGGTCGGCCAGGTCCTGGGCCCACTCGGCGGCGACCGGGCGCAGAGCCGGGCGGCGCAGGGCGGCGAGGTAGAGCTCGTACTCCAGCTCCACGCCGGTGCGATCGCCCGCGAGCCACTCGCCCATCCAGGCGGCGAGTTCGGTGGCGAGGTCGGTTTCCGGGTCCTCCAGCCCCCCACGCGAGGCGATCACCTTGGCGAAGCCCTCGCTCGCCTGGCGCAGGGCGGCGACCATCAGGTCGTCGAGGGTCTTGAAGTGGTACGTCGTGGAGCCGAGCGGCACGTCCGCCTCGGCGGCGACGGTGCGGTGGCTCAGCCCCGCGATGCCCTTCGCCCCGACGACCCGGATCGCCGCGTCGATGATCCGCTGGCGTCGCTCGGGGTCGTAGCGCCGGGGCATCAGTGCGCCCCTCCCAGGTTCAGCACGACCACGCCGACGATGATCAGCGCGATCCCGGCGGCCTTCACTGCGGTCATCCCCTCCCCCATGAAGACGATCCCTATCGCGGCGATGGCCGCGGTGCCGACGCCGGCCCAGATCGCGTACGCCGTGCCCACGGAGACGGTCTTCAGGGTCTGGGCGAGCAAGGCGAAGGAGACGACGTATCCGAGCGCGGTCAGCAGCGACGGCCACAGCCTGCTGAAGCCGTCGCTGTACTTCATGGCGGTCGTGGCGGCCACCTCGGCCGCGATGGCTCCGGCGAGCAGCAGGTATCCCATGTGTACGATCGTACACAACGTTGCGTACGGGTGTACACAACGGGTGTCCGGCCCAGGTGGCGGGATCTTCGCGGGCGCCGAGAGATCGATGTGCATACGGCTCCTTCCAAACGTCTGCTCCAACGCCCCTGTAACCACTAGTGTTTCAGCGTTCACATACCGGGCCTTCGCAGCCGCGGCCGTCGTCACGTGACGCCGCTGGAGGATCAGCGCATGCCAGAAAACAAGTCCCGGCCGCCTCAGGACCAACCTTGGGAGAACGGCTGGGCCCCGGACACCTCCCGGGCACCGGGGACGCGCCGCCTCTGGCTGGCGGGCGGGATGGCGGTGGCGACGATCGTCGCCTGCTTCACGGCAATCGCCGTGACGCACAGGGCACCTGACGCCCAGTCACGCTCGGCGCCGGCCGACGACACCGCGTCGGTCCCCGGCCTGATCTCCTTCGCCACCCCGTCGCAGACCACTCCCCCGACAGGCAAGAGTGGTTTGTCGACAGCCGCGGCGACGGCGAAGGCGCCCCGCCGACAGGATGCCGACACGCCCGAGCCCGCGCCGGAGCCGAAGCCGTCCAAGTCGCCTTCCCGCGAGGGCAGTTCACCGGCCTCCCCGAAGACCCCGGCCACCACCTGGCGGTCCGTCCGCTCGGTCAACTATCCCGACCGCTACTGGCACGCGAGCGGCGGCTACGTGAAGCTGGACGCGGTCCGTGGCTCGGAGAGCCGCGCGGACTCCACCTTCGAACTGGTCAAGGGCCTGGCCGACGCCTCCTGCTATTCCTTCGCCACGACCGACGGCGCCTACCTCCGCCACCGCAGCTTCGTCCTGCGCCCCGAACGCGACGACGGCTCCGCCCTGTTCAAGCAGGACGCCACCTTCTGCGCCCGCTCGGCGGCGTACTCGGGCGCGGTCCTGCTGGAGTCGGTCAACTACCCGGGCCGTTTCCTGCGCCACGAGAACTTCCAGCTCCGCCTGGATCCGTACGAGCACAGCGGCCTGTACCTGGCGGACTCGGCGTTCCGGCTGGTGGCGGGGCTCGCCTGACCCCGGACGCACGAGTGGCCCCCGGCGAAACCGCCGAGGGCCACTGCACAGTCGTACGGACGAGCTCAGACGTTGAACCCCAGCGCCCGAAGCTGCTCACGACCGTCGTCCGTGATCTTGTCCGGGCCCCACGGCGGCATCCACACCCAGTTGATGCGCAGCTCGCTGACGAGACCGTCCGTGGCGGACTTGGCCTGGTCCTCGATGACGTCCGTCAGCGGACAGGCCGCCGAGGTCAGGGTCATGTCGAGCGTCGCGATGTTGGCGTCGTCGATGTGGATGCCGTAGATCAGGCCGAGGTTGACGACGTCGATACCCAGCTCGGGGTCGACGACGTCGTACAGCGCCTCACGGACCTCTTCCTCCGAGGCCGGCTTCATCTCCACGGTGTCACTCATGCCGTCTTCCTTTCGGCGTCGGCTCCGCCCAGCACCTGGGCCGTCGCGTCCTTCCACGCCATCCAGCTCAGGAGGGCGCACTTGACCCGGGCGGGGTACTTGGAGACTCCGGCGAACGCGACCGCGTCCTCCAGTACCTCCTCCATCGCGTCGTCCGGCTCGATCCGGCCCTTGGACTGCATCAGCTCCAGGAAGGTCTCCTGGATCTTCTGCGCGTCCGCGAGGTCCTTACCGACCAGCAGTTCGTTCAGTACGGACGCCGAGGCCTGGCTGATCGAGCAGCCCTGGCCCTCGTACGAGACGTCCTCGATCTTCGTGCCGTCGTACTTCACGCGCAGGGTGATCTCGTCGCCGCACGTCGGGTTCACGTGGTGCACCTCGGCGTCGCCATCCCTCAGACCACGCCCGTGCGGGTTCTTGTAGTGGTCCAGGATGACTTCCTGGTACATCGAATCCAGCTTCATGCGATCGCTCGTCCCGTCCCGTCAGCCGAAGAAGTTCCGTACGTGCTCCAGGCCGTCCACCAGAGCGTCGATCTCGGCGGGCGTGGAGTACAGATAGAACGACGCTCGCGTGGTCGCAGGAATTCCGTAGCGCAGGCAGACCGGGCGGGCGCAGTGGTGGCCGACCCGGACCGCGATGCCCTGCTCGTCGAGGACCTGGCCCACGTCGTGCGGGTGGATGTCGCCGAGTGTGAAGGAGATCGCGGCGCCGCGGTCCTCGGCCGTGGTCGGGCCGATGATCCGCAGGTCCGGGACCTCCGCCAGCCGCTTCACCGCGTACTCGGTGAGCGCGTGCTCATGGGCGAGGATCTTGTCCATGCCGATCGAGTTGAGGTAGTCGATCGCCGCGCCGAGACCGATCGCCTGCGAGATCGGAGGCGTGCCCGCCTCGAACTTGTGCGGCGCCGGGGCGTACGTCGACGAGTGCATCGACACCGTCTCGATCATCTCGCCGCCGCCCAGGAACGGAGGCAGGTCCTCCAGCAGCTCCTGACGGCCCCAGAGGACGCCGATGCCGGTCGGGCCGCACATCTTGTGGCCGGTGAAGGCCACGAAGTCGGCCTGGAGCGACTGCACGTCCAGCGGCATGTGGGGCGCGGCCTGCGAGGCGTCGATGCAGACCAGCGCACCGACCTCCTGCGCGCGACGCACTATCGCCTCGACCGGGTTGAGCGTGCCCAGGATGTTCGACACCAGCACGAAGGAGACGATCTTCGTCTTCTCCGTGATGACCTCGTCGATGTTGGACAGGTCGAGGCGGCCGTCGTCGGTGAGACCGAACCACTTCAGCTTCGCACCCGTGCGCTGCGCGAGCAGCTGCCACGGCACGATGTTGGAGTGGTGCTCCATCTCCGTGATGACGATCTCGGTCTCGTGGTCCACCCGGTAGGGCTCGTCGGCCCAGCCGAGCATGTTGGCCACGAGGTTGAGCGACTCGGAGGCGTTCTTGGTGAAGATCACCTCGTTGCGGCTGGGCGCGTTGATGAACTCCGCGACCTTGTCGCGCGCGCCCTCGTACAGCGCCGTGGCCTCCTCGGCGAGGACGTGCACGCCACGGTGGACGTTGGCGTTGTGCTGCTCGTAGTACTCCGAGAGCACGTCGAGCACCTGGCGCGGCGTCTGCGAGGTCGCCGCGTTGTCCAGGTACACGAGCTTCTTGTCGCCGTGGACGACGCGGTCCAGGATCGGGAAGTCCTTGCGGAGCGCCTCGGTGTCGAGGAGGCCCGGCAGCTGTGTCACGCGGATGCGCCACCCTTCGTGTAGGCCTCGTAGCCCTCGTTCTCCAGCTTGTCGGCGAGCTCGGCACCGCCGGACTCGACGATGCGACCGCCGGAGAAGACGTGGACCTGGTCGGGCTTGATGTAGCGCAGGATGCGCGTGTAGTGCGTGATCAGCAGGGTGCCGACCTCGCCGGTCTCACGGACCCGGTTCACGCCCTCGGAGACGACGCGCAGGGCGTCGACGTCCAGGCCGGAGTCGGTCTCGTCGAGGATCGCGACCTTCGGCTTGAGCAGCTCCAGCTGAAGGATCTCGTGGCGCTTCTTCTCACCGCCGGAGAAGCCCTCGTTGACGTTGCGCTCGGCGAAGGACGGGTCCATGTTGAGGCGCTCCATGGCCTCCTTGACCTCCTTCACCCAGGTGCGCAGCTTGGGGGCCTCGCCGCGGATGGCGGTGGCGGAGGTGCGCAGGAAGTTGGAGACCGAGACGCCGGGGACCTCGACCGGGTACTGCATCGCCAGGAACAGGCCGGCGCGGGCGCGCTCGTCGACGGACATCTCCAGGACGTCCTCGCCGTCGAGGGTGACGGTGCCGCCGGTGATCGTGTACTTCGGGTGACCCGCGAGGGAGTAGGCGAGGGTCGACTTGCCCGAGCCGTTGGGGCCCATGATGGCGTGCGTCTCGCCCTGCTTCACGGTGAGGTCGACGCCCTTGAGGATCTCCTTCGTGGCGTTGTCGGCCTCGACGGTGACGTGCAGGTCGCGGATTTCAAGCGTTGCCATGGGTGCCTCAGGACTCCTGGTTGAGGGAGACGAGCACGTCGTCCCCTTCGATCTTTACGGGGTATACGGGGACGGGGCGCGTCGCGGGGAGGCCGGACGGCTTACCGGTGCGCAGGTCGAAGCTGGAGCCGTGCAGCCAGCACTCGATCTGGCAGTCCTCCACCTCGCCCTCGGAGAGCGAGACGTTCGCGTGGGAGCAGATGTCGTGGATGGCGAACACCTCCCCCTCGGTCTGCACGACCGAGACCGGCGTGCCGTCGAGTTCCACCCGCTTCGGGGTGTCCTCCTCCAGCTCGCTCAGCCCACAGGCGCGTACGAAAGCCATCAGACCGTGGCCTCCAGCTCCTCGTCGATCTTCACAAGGAGGCGCTCTTCGATGTCGTCGACGCCGATCTGCTGGACGAGCTCGGCGAAGAAGCCGCGGACGACCAGACGACGGGCCTCGTCGGCGGGGATGCCGCGGGCCATCAGGTAGAAGAGCTGCTCGTCGTCGAAGCGGCCGGTCGCGGAGGCGTGGCCGGCGCCGACGATCTCGCCGGTCTCGATCTCCAGGTTCGGCACGGAGTCGACACGGGCGCCGTCGGTCAGAACCAGGTTGCGGTTCATCTCGTACGTGTCCGTGCCCTCGGCCTTGGCCTCGATGAGGACGTCGCCGATCCACACCGCGTGGGCGTTGTCGCCCTGGAGCGCGCCCTTGTAGGCGACGTTGGACTTGCAGTGCGGGGTGTTGTGGTCGACGAGGAGACGGTGCTCCTGGTGCTGGCCCGCGTCGGTGAAGTAGAGGCCGAACAGCTCGGCCTCGCCACCGGTACCGGCGTAGGCGACGCGCGGGTGGAGGCGTACGAGGTCGCCGCCGAAGGTGACCACGAACGACTTGAAGGTGGCGTCCCGGCCGATCAGCGCGTTGTGCTGGCCCACGTGCACGGCCTTGTCGTCCCAGTCCTGGACGGAGACGACGGTCAGCTTGGCGCCGTCGCCCAGGATGTAGTCGACGTTGGCGGCGAGCACCGCGTCACCGGTGTGGTCGATGACGACGACGGCCTCGGCGAAGGCGCCCAGCTCGATGACCTGGTGGCCGTAGGCGACCCCGCCCTCGCCGTGCACGGCGATACGGATCGGCTCGGTGAGCACCGTCTCCTTGGGGACGGTGACCACTCCGGCCTTCTCGAACGCCGAGTACGCCTGGGCGGCGATGCGGTCCACCGGGGTGCCCGCCTTGCCGATCCGGGCGTCGTCACGGCCGACGGCCTCGACGATGACGCCCTCGGGGGCCTGCACGTCGACCTTCACGCCGTCACCGGTCGCGACGGCGGTGCCGTCGTGCAGCCCGCGCAGGCGCTCCAGCGGGGTGAACCGCCACTCCTCCTCGCGGCCGTGCGGGACCGGGAAGTCCGCGACGTCGAAGGACGGGGGCGCGCTCATGCGCGTGGCGACGGTCGACTCGGCGGCCACCGCGATCTGGCCCGCGGTGGTGGACCCCACGGGGATGTTCTGAGCCTCAGCCATGGCTGTCGGTCTGCTCTCTTCCTACGTCAGAAATTGCTGGCTGCTGTCCGGGGCGGTGGCCTTAGCCGACCGCGCCTTCCATCTGCAGCTCGATCAGCCGGTTGAGCTCGAGGGCGTACTCCATGGGCAGCTCCTTCGCGATGGGCTCGACGAAGCCGCGCACGATCATCGCCATCGCCTCGAACTCGCTCAGACCGCGGCTCATCAGGTAGAAGAGCTGGTCCTCGGAGACCTTGGAGACGGTGGCCTCGTGGCCCATGGACACGTCGTCCTCGCGGACGTCCACGTAGGGGTACGTGTCGGAGCGGGAGATGGTGTCGACCAGCAGCGCGTCGCACAGCACGTTCGACTTGGAGCCGTGGGCGCCCTCGCCGATCTCGACGAGACCGCGGTAGGACGTACGACCGCCACCACGCGCCACGGACTTCGACACGATGTTGGAGGAGGTGTTCGGCGCCATGTGGACCATCTTGGAGCCGGCGTCCTGGTGCTGCCCCTCGCCCGCGAAGGCGATGGAGAGGGTCTCGCCCTTGGCGTGCTCGCCCATCAGGTAGACGGCCGGGTACTTCATCGTCACCTTGGAGCCGATGTTGCCGTCGATCCACTCCATGGTGGCGCCCTCGTAGGCGACGGCGCGCTTGGTGACCAGGTTGTAGACGTTGTTCGACCAGTTCTGGATGGTCGTGTAACGGCAGCGGGCGTTCTTCTTGACGATGATCTCGACGACCGCGGAGTGCAGCGAGTCCGACTTGTAGATCGGGGCCGTACAACCCTCGACGTAGTGCACGTAGGCACCCTCGTCGACGATGATCAGGGTCCGCTCGAACTGGCCCATGTTCTCCGTGTTGATACGGAAGTAGGCCTGGAGCGGGATCTCCACGTGGACGCCCGGCGGGACGTAGATGAAGGAGCCGCCCGACCACACGGCGGTGTTCAGGGAGGCGAACTTGTTGTCACCGACCGGGATGACGGTCCCGAAGTACTCCTTGAAGAGCTCCGGGTGCTCCTTCAGGGCCGTGTCGGTGTCGAGGAAGATGACGCCCTGCTCCTCCAGGTCCTCGCGGATCTGGTGGTAGACGACCTCGGACTCGTACTGGGCCGCGACACCGGCGACGAGGCGCTGCTTCTCCGCCTCGGGGATGCCGAGCTTGTCGTACGTGTTCTTGATGTCCTCGGGCAGGTCCTCCCAGGACTCCGCCTGCTTCTCCGTGGAACGTACGAAGTACTTGATGTTGTCGAAGTCGATACCGGAGAGGTCCGAGCCCCAGTTCGGCATGGGCTTCTTGTCGAAGAGACGCAGGCCCTTGAGACGCAGCTTCGTCATCCACTCCGGCTCGGACTTCTTCGCGGAGATGTCCTTGACGACATCTTCGTTCAGACCGCGCTTCGCAGAGGCGCCGGCTACGTCGGAGTCGGCCCAGCCGTATTCGTACTTGCCCAGGCCCTCGAGCTCAGGGTGGGCAGTCTCCGTGGGGAGAGTCATGCGGGGTTCCTCCCGGCCGTGCTTGCAGATGCGTTGTGGCTATGGACTTGCGTGTGGGAAATCTTTGGGATGAACGTCGTGCAGACGCCGTCGCCGTGCGCGATGGTCGCCAGTCGCTGGACATGCGTCCCGAGCAGCTCGGCGAAGATCTCCGTCTCCGCCTCGCACAGCTGCGGGAACTGCTCCGCGACGTGGGCGACCGGGCAGTGGTGCTGGCACAGCTGCTCGCCTTGTTGCGGGAGGGGTGCGCTGCGCGCCGTAGCAGCGTACCCGTCCACGCTCAGGGCCTTGGCCAGGGCTTCGGTGCGCTCGTCCGGGCTGACGGCCTCGATCGCCTTGCGGTACGCGCTCGCCTGGGCGGCGATCCGGGCCCGGGCGAAAGCGACGACTGCCTCCTGCCCGCCCTCGCGCTCGGCGATCCACTTCAGGGCGTCCGCGGCGAGCTTGTCGTACGACTGGTCGAAGGCGTCACGGCCGCAGTCGGTGAGCGCGAAGACCTTGGCGGGACGACCACGCGTACGCGTGCCGTACACCCGCTGTTCCCGGGCCTCCACGACGTCGTCCGCGACCAGCGCGTCCAGATGCCTTCGTACGGCGGCCTGGGTCAGTCCCAGCCGGCCGGCCAGGTCGGCGACGGTCGACGGCCCGTGGTCCAGGATGGACCGCGCGACCCGGTTGCGCGTGGAGCGGTCCGAGCGCAACCCAGCCGCGAACTCCTCCTGAGGGGGCCCCATCGGGGTCTCCCGAGCCTCGCCGACGTTTTTCACAACGCCATTGTTGCGTAATTCCTCAAAGCCAGGCAAGCCGCGCCCGGTCCGCTCGACGGTGCCCTGCGTCACTTAGGCATACCTAATGTGACCTGCGGAAATGATCTTTGATCGATCAATTCGGTGGCGCCGACGGGCTCCCTCCGGGACACTCGCGAACCATGTCGACACCCCCTCCGACCGGCCCTCTTGTCACCCGCGACACCCTCGCCGCACAACTTCGCGAGCTAGGGGTCCAAAGCGGTGAAACCCTCCTCGTTCACTCCTCCCTCAGCTCCCTCGGCTGGGTCTGCGGAGGAGCCGTCGCGGTCGTCCGGGGACTGCTCGACGCGCTCGGCCCGGACGGCACGCTGGTGGTCCCCACGCAGACCGGCGACCTGTCGGACCCGGCGGTGTGGAGCAATCCGCCGGTGCCCGTGGAGTGGTGGGACACGATCCGGGCGACGATGCCCGCCTACGACTCCCGCATCACGCCCTCGCGCGGGGTCGGCATCGTCCCGGAGACCGTGCGGACCTGGCCGGGCGCCCTGCGCAGTGCGCATCCGCAGACCTCCTTCGCCGCCGTCGGCCCGCGTGCCGGGGAGATCGTCGAGGGGCACGCCACGGACTGCCGCCTCGGCGAGCGCAGCCCGCTGGCCCGGCTGGAGGCGCTCCACGCGCGCGTGCTGCTGCTCGGCGCCGGTTACGACGCGTGCACCGGCTTCCATCTCGCCGAGTACCGCATTGCCTCGCCGCTGGTGAAGGTGGGGCGGCCGGGGCCCACGGGCTGGGAGGTGGTGACCGAGCTGTCGATCAGCTCGGACCGGTTCGACGAACTGGGCCACGACTTCGAGCGGGACCGTCCCGTCGTACGCGGGAAGGTGGGCGCGGCCGACGTACGGCTGTTTCCGCTGGTGGACGCGGTGGCGTACGCGCAGCGGTGGCTGGCGATACACCGGCCCCGCGCCGAGGAGATCTGAGCCGGGCCGCGGAGGGAGATGTGAACCCGGCCGTTTGGGTCACCGGCCGCGTACCTAGACTCTGGAGCCATGCGAACTGAGCCCGTGGTCCAGGTCCAGGCCCTGGTGAAGCGGTACGGCAACAAAACCGCCGTGAACGCCCTCGACCTGGTGGCCCGGGCCGGTGTCACCGCCGTCCTCGGACCCAACGGCGCGGGCAAGACCACGACCGTCGAGACCTGCGAGGGCTACCGGAAGCCGGACTCCGGCACGGTCCGCGTCCTCGGCCTCGACCCGGTGCGACAGTCCGGCGAGCTGCGGCCGCGTATCGGCGTGATGCTGCAGTCCGGCGGCGTGTACTCGGGCGCGCGGGCCGACGAGATGCTGCGGCATGTCGCGAAGCTGCACGCGCACCCCCTGGACATCGACGCCCTCATCGAGCGGCTCGGGCTCGGCAGCTGCGGCCGGACCACGTACCGACGTCTCTCGGGCGGTCAGCAGCAGCGGCTGGCGCTCGCCATGGCCGTGGTCGGCCGCCCGGAGCTGGTGTTCCTGGACGAGCCGACCGCCGGGCTCGACCCGCAGGCCCGCCGGGCCACCTGGGACCTGGTCCGGGACCTGCGCGCCGACGGCGTCTCGGTGATCCTCACGACCCACTACATGGACGAGGCCGAGCAGCTCGCCGACGACGTCGCGATCATCGACGCCGGTCGCGTCATCGCCCAGGGCTCCCCGGAGGAGCTGTGCCGGGGCGGTGCCGAGAACACCCTCCGCTTCAGCGGCCGCCCCGGCCTGGACGTGGGGTCCCTGCTGAAGGCCCTGCCCGCCGACTGCACGGCCGCGGAGCTGACGCCGGGCTCGTACCGGGTCGTCGGCAAGGTCGACCCGCAGCTGCTCGCGACGGTGACGTCGTGGTGCGCGCAGCACGGGGTGATGCCGGAGAAGATCTCTGTGGAGCGGCACACCCTCGAAGACGTGTTCTTGGAGCTCACCGGCAAGGAGTTGCGTTCATGACCACCGTCGGTACGGGTGCGTACACCCCGAAACCAGGGGCGGCCCCGCTCCCCCGCATGATCGCGGCCCAGGCGGCGCTCGAGACGAAGATGCTGCTGCGCAACGGCGAGCAGCTGCTCCTGACCGTCGTGATCCCGACCCTCCTGCTGGCCCTGTTCAGCTCGGTGGACATCGTCGACACCGGCGCCGGCGAGGCCGTCGACTTCCTCGCTCCGGGCATCCTCGCCCTCGCCGTGATGTCGACGGCGTTCACGGGGCAGGCGATCGCGACGGGCTTCGAGCGCCGGTACGGCGTGCTCAAGCGGCTGGCCTCCTCGCCGCTGCCCCGCTGGGCCCTGATGACGGCGAAGACGGCGTCGGTGCTGGTCACGGAGGTGCTGCAGATCCTCCTGCTGACGGTGATCGCCTTCGCGCTGGGCTGGTCGCCGCACGGCAACCCGGCAGCCGTCGTCCTCCTGCTGGTCCTGGGGACGGCCGCCTTCTCGGGCCTGGGCCTGCTGATGGCCGGCACCCTCAAGGCCGAGGCCACCCTGGCCGCCGCCAACCTGGTCTTCCTGCTGCTGCTCGTCGGCGGCGGGGTCATCGTGCCGCTGGACAAGTTCCCGCCCGGCGCGCAGGACGTCCTCGGCCTGCTGCCGATCTCGGCCCTGTCGGACGGGCTGCGTGACGTGCTCCAGCGCGGGGCCGGGATGCCCTGGGGCGACCTGGGGATTCTGGCCGTGTGGGCGGTCGTCGGGCTGGCGGCGGCCGGGAAGTTCTTCCGCTGGGAGTAGGTCCGGGGCAGAGGCCCGCGAGAGGCCTCCCCGGGACCCTCGTGAAAGCGTGCACAAGCGGCCGCCTACGATAGGGCGCGTGCCAAACGTGACCCGCGCCGACGCCGTAGCGGCCGTGCGCAACCCGCTCGCCTTCATCGCCGCACGCTGGACCCCGACCCCGAGGACGGTCCAACGGGCGGCCCTCTCCGCGCTCGTGATGTCGGTGCTCATCGTGGTCACCGGCGGTGCGGTACGGCTCACCGGTTCCGGCCTCGGCTGCCCGACCTGGCCCAAGTGCACCGACGACTCCCTCACCGCCACCAGCGAGATGGGCTTCCACGGTGCCATCGAGTTCGGCAACCGCATGCTGACGTACGTGCTGTGCGCCGCCGTCGGCTGGGCGATCATCGCCGCGCGCTCCGAGAAGCCGTACCGGCGCGGTCTGACCCGGCTGGGCTGGGCGCAGTTCTGGATCGTGATGAGCAACGCGGTGCTCGGCGGCATCGTCGTCCTGGTCGGCCTCAACCCGTACACGGTCGCGGCCCACTTCGTGGCGACGTCCGCCCTCATCGCGGTGGCCACGGTGATGTGGCAGCGCACCCGGGAGGGCGACGAGGCGCCCCGTCCGCTGGTCGGCAAGGCGGTGCAGCAGCTGGTGTGGGTCCTGGTCGGGGTCTCGGTGCTGCTGATCCTGGTCGGCACGGTGGTCACCGGCGCGGGCCCGCACGCGGGCGACTCCAGCGAGGTCGCGCGGATGCCGGTCGACTGGGAGACCGTCACCAAGCTGCACGCCGTGCTGGCCTGGATCGTGGTCACGCTGACGTTCGCCCTGTGGTTCGTCCTCAAGGCGGTCGACGCCCCGAAGGGCCCGCTGAACCGCACCCGCGACCTCTTCCTGATCCTCCTCGCGCAGGGCGTCATCGGCTACGTCCAGTACTTCACGGACCTTCCGGAGGTCCTGGTCGGCCTGCACATGTTCGGCTCGGCCGTGACGTGGATCGCCGTGCTCCGGGTGCTGATGTCACTGCGGGAGCGGCCCGAGGCGGAACTGCCCGACCTGCCCGTTCAGTCGTACGAGGCCACGAGCGCGTCGATCGCCGGTCCCAGGTAGTCCCGGGTCAGCCCGGCCCTGCGCGCCGCCCACTCCTCGGTCGGCGGTGCGGGGTCGTCGTAGCGGCGCCTGCGGATGTCCTCGACCACCTCTGCGGACGCCCCGAGGTTGGGCAGCAGGTCCAGGGCCTCCCGCTTGGTGATCAGGCGGCCGTCGCGCACGGTGACGCTCGCCCGGGCGAAGGTGACCAGCCCCAGGTCGACCCAGACGTCCCGTGTCCACAACGGGGCGTTGTCGACGGCCGGCCGCCAGAAGTCCCGCTGGTCGCGTACGACGAAGTCGCCGAGCTCCCGGTCCGAGACCGGCGGCAGCAGGGCGGCGGGCGCCCGCCCGTGCAGCACCCGACCGAAGGCGTGCAGCTCGCGCCGGGTCACCGGGGTCACCGTCCGTGTGAACAGCTCCTCGTGCGCCCAGGTGAGATGGCGCCTGCCGGGGTCGTCCGCCGTGTCGGGCGTCAGGTACGTGCAGTGCAGCTGCGTGGCGAGCGGCTCGGCCCGCAGCCGGGCGTGGAGCTTCGCCAGCCGCCAGATCGTGCGGGGCGTGAGCGGGCCGTCCAGTACGGCGATCAGGTCCAGGTCGCTGCGGCCCTCCTGGTAGTCGCCGCCGGCGAGCGAGCCGTGCGCCCAGACGGCGAGGGGAGCGAGCGGCTCCAGCTCCGTGAGAAAGCGGTCGAGTAAGGCATCCGTCAACATCCGCCCAGTCTGTACGGCTCACTCCAGCCCGTACACCCGGCGCGCGTTCCCCGCCGCCACCATCCCCGCCACCCGTTGCGCGTCCGCCAGCGACCACGCCCCCTCGGCCACCCAGCCGCCGAGCACCCGGCCGAGGGCCTCGCGGAAGAGATGGGCGCCCACCACATGCAGTTCGGGCAGGCCCTGTGCCCCGCTGGAGAAGAGGATCTTGCCGAAGGGGGCCAGTTCCAGGATCTCGGCGAGGATCGTGGCCGCGCGGGCACCCGTTCGGATGAGGGCGGCGCCCGAGTCGGCGTAGACGTGCGGGAAGACGCCGGCCAGGTGGGCGGCGTGGCGGTGGTACGGGTAGCCGTGCAGCAGGATCAGGTCGGTGCCGAGGCCGGCCGTCGCACGGACGAAGTCCGTCAGCAGGACCGGGTCCGTGCGGTCGATGCGCAGGCCCGGCTCCCCGAGCCCCGCGTGCAGCTGGAGCGGCAGTCCGGACGCCACCGCGATCCACAGCAGGTGCCGTAGCAGCACCGGGTCGCTCAGCTCGCCGCCGACGGTGCGTGCCGCCAGCCAGCGCCCCGCCGCGCCCCGCACCTCCCCCGGTCCCGGCGGCTCCGGCGCGAGGGCGAGACCGTGCCGGACGCCCGCCACGGACGTGAAGGCCACCGCGTTCACCGCCGCGCCGTGCACCGACTCGGCGAGGTTGGCGAGGAAGGACTCCACGGTGCCCGAGGTGTCCGCGACCTGTTCGGCGAGGAGTTCGAGACGCACGATCTCGTGGACGTCGGCGGACGCGGCCGACGCCATCTCCGGGGGGCCGGTGAGGTCGCCGGGCAGGCCGGTGTCGATCAGATATGTCGTGATGCCGCTGCCGCGCAGCAGACGCCGGCCCGCCTCCAGTACGCCGAGTTCACGACGCCTGCCCAGATAGCGGGCGGGCGGGCAGTGCGGTTCCAGGCCGAGCAGCGGAGGGCACCAGCGGCGTACGGCGAAACCGGTCTGTGTGTCGAAGAGCGTGGTGCCGGGAGCGGGTGGGCCCTCGGTGCGGGCCAGCTGGGCCTCGAAGGTGCCGAGGCCCAGTTCCGTGCGCAGTACGCCGTGGCAGTACTGGTCCACGAGGGACGGCGTGTCGATCATCCGGGCTCCCCGTTGGCTGGACCGTGTGTTCCTCACACGTCCTAACGGGTGAACCCGGCATCAGGTGTTGGTGTCACACGCCCCATGCGAAACGTCGACCGGTATCAGCCGTTGCTCGGTCCACCGACCTGGATGCCCGCCATGCGGCTCCACTCGTACGGGCCGGTCCTCACCTTGGCCGCGAATTCGCCGTCGAAGGACTCGTGGGCCGTGACGCCGGCCTTCTCGACCGCCTTCTCGGCGATCTCGTACGACGGTGCCACCAGGTCGCCCCAGCCGCCGTCCTCACCCACGAGGACGATGCGGGCGCCGCGCTGTCCGATGTACGCGACCTGGGCCTCGGCACCGCCGTGGGACTTCGCGAAGGTGTTGATCTGCTTGGCCAGCTTGGCCACCTTGTCTGCCATGGCCAGGATGCTACCGACGAGTAGATCGATTGGCGACGGGCGGGGTGAGTGACCCGTGCCTCAGAGCGCCTATCGCAGGAAGGGGTCGACCGCCACCGCCACGAACAGCAGCGAGACGTAGGTGATCGACCAGTGGAACAGGCGCATCTCCTTCAGCTTCCCGCCCGTCACCTCCGCCTTCGCGCGGTTCTGCAGCGCGTGCGCCTCCCACAGCCACCAGCCGCCCGCGGCCAGCGCGACCACGGTGTAGAACCAGCCCGTGTAGCCGAGCGGCGTCAGCAGGAGCGACACCGCCACCATCACCCAGCTGTAGATGACGATCTGCTTGGCGACGACCTTGTTGGAGGCGATGACCGGGAGCATGGGCACGCCCACGCGCGCGTAGTCGTCCTTCACCTTCATGGACAGCGGCCAGTAGTGCGGCGGCGTCCAGAAGAAGATCACCAGGAAGAGGATCAGCGGCGCCCAGGTGAGGGAGTTCGTGACGGCCGTCCAGCCGATCAGCACCGGCATGCAGCCCGCGATGCCGCCCCACACGATGTTCTGCGACGTTCGGCGCTTGAGGATCATCGTGTAGACGACGACGTAGAAGAGGAGTGCGCCGAGGGAGAGCCAGGCGCTCAGCCAGTTGACGGTGAGGCCGAACAGCAGCGTCGAGACGACCGCCAGCGTGATGCCGAAGGCCAGGCACTCGCGCGGGCTGACCATCCCGGTGACCAGCGGGCGCTGCGAGGTGCGGTCCATGAGCGCGTCGATGTCACGGTCGATGTACATGTTCAGCGCGTTGGCGCCGCCGGCCGAGAGGTAGCCACCGATGCAGGTGAGGAGCACCAGGCCGAGGTCTGGCACGCCCTGCTCGGCGAGGAACATCACCGGCACGGTGGTGATCAGCAGCAGCTCGATGATCCGCGGCTTGGTCAGCGCCACGAACGCCTTGACCCGGGCCCCGATCGGCCGCCGGCTCGGGCTCTGGCTCGTCCCGATAATCCCCGGTGGACGGGATTCAACGGCCGTCACGCACACCCCTGACAGAGACATCCCAGCGAGCCTGCCCGTGTGAAGTCCCGGTAAAGGCTCGCGCGTACCACGCCACTGTAGACGTTGCCCAGACCCGGACATCCGCGGGGGTCGGGTCGTGTTGAGCGGCACGTCGGAAGAGCCTGCCAGCACTCTGTTGAGCACTCGGACGAGCGGCTGCGTATTCAGTTGCCGAATGCGATCCAGCCCAGTGGGGAGGCGGATCCCCGCGAGTCCCGGCAGTCTGGAATGACTCGAAAAGACGCACGTACTTGCGGGGGTAGGCTCGACCACGGCCGGGGCGCCCCCGTGCACCGGCATTCGACATGCGTGACATGTGGAGAGGAGCCCTGACCCAGGGTGAGCACCAAGCCGACCACCACAGACCTCGAGTGGACCGAGTTGGACCAGCGGGCCGTCGACACCGCCCGCGTCCTGGCCGCCGATGCCGTACAGAAGGTCGGCAACGGCCATCCGGGTACGGCGATGAGCCTGGCGCCTGCCGCCTACACCCTCTTCCAGAAGGTGATGCGGCACGACCCGGCCGACCCGGAGTGGGTCGCGCGCGACCGCTTCGTGCTGTCCGCGGGCCACTCGTCCCTCACCCTCTACACCCAGCTGTACCTGGCCGGCTTCGGCCTGGAGCTGGACGACCTGAAGGCGTTCAGGACGTGGGGTTCGAAGACCCCCGGTCACCCGGAGTACGGCCACACCAAGGGCGTCGAGACGACGACCGGCCCGCTCGGCCAGGGTGTCGCCAACGCCGTCGGCATGGCCATGGCCGCCCGCTACGAGCGCGGTCTGTTCGACCCGGAGGCCACCGAGGGCGCCTCGCCCTTCGACCACTTCGTCTACGTCATCGCCGGTGACGGCTGCCTCCAGGAGGGCATCTCCGCGGAGGCGTCCTCGCTGGCCGGTCACCAGAAGCTCGGCAACCTGGTCCTGCTGTGGGACGACAACCACATCTCGATCGAGGGCGACACCGAGACGGCCGTCTCCGAGGACACCGTCAAGCGGTACGAGGCGTACGGCTGGCACGTGCAGCGCGTCGCCCCGAAGCCGGACGGCGACCTCGACCCGCACGCCCTCTACAACGCGATCGAGGAAGCGAAGAAGGTGACGGACAAGCCGTGCTTCATCGCGATGCGCTCGATCATCGCCTGGCCCGCCCCGAACGCGCAGAACACCGAGGCCGCCCACGGCTCGGCGCTCGGCGACGACGAGGTCGCGGCCACCAAGCGCGTCCTCGGCTTCGACCCGGAGCAGAGCTTCGAGGTCTCCGAGGCGGTCATCGCCCACACCCGCCAGGCCCTCGACCGCGGTCGCCAGGCGAAGGCGGAGTGGGAGAAGCAGCTCCAGGAGTGGCGCAACAGCAACCCGGAGCGCGCCGCCGAGTTCGACCGCATCAGCAAGGGCGAGCTGCCCACGGGCTGGGAGGAGAAGCTCCCGGTCTTCGAGCCCGGCAAGGGCGTCGCCACCCGTGCCGCGTCCGGCAAGGTGCTCCAGGCCCTCGGTGCCGTCGTCCCCGAGCTGTGGGGCGGCTCGGCCGACCTGGCCGGCTCCAACAACACGACGATCGACAAGGACAGTTCGTTCCTGCCGGCGGACAACCCGCTGCCCGAGGCGAACCCCTACGGCCGCACGATCCACTTCGGCATCCGCGAGCACTCCATGGCCGCGGAGATGAACGGCATCGCGCTGCACGGCAACACCCGTATCTACGGCGGCACCTTCCTCGTCTTCTCCGACTACATGCGCAACGCCGTGCGCCTGTCGGCGCTGATGCACCTGCCGGTGACGTACGTGTGGACCCACGACTCCATCGGTCTCGGTGAGGACGGCCCGACCCACCAGCCCATCGAGCACCTCGCCTCGCTGCGCGCCATCCCGGGTCTCAATGTCGTCCGCCCGGCGGACGCCAACGAGACCGCGATCGCCTGGCGCGAGATCCTCAGGCGCTACACGAAGGTCTTCGGCAAGGGCGCCCCGCACGGTCTGGCGCTGACCCGTCAGGGCGTGCCGACCTACGAGCCCAACGAGGACGCGGCCAAGGGCGGTTACGTCCTGTTCGAGGCCTCCACCGGGACGCCCGAGGTGGTCCTCATCGCCACCGGTTCCGAGGTGCACGTCGCCGTCGAGGCGCGCGAGCAGCTGGAGGCCGACGGCGTGCCGACGCGGGTCGTGTCCATGCCGTCCGTGGAGTGGTTCGAGGAGCAGGACCAGGGGTACCGGGACAGCGTTCTGCCGCCGGCCGTCAAGGCGCGGGTCGCCGTGGAGGCCGGTATCGGGCTGACCTGGCACAAGTACGTCGGGGACGCGGGTCGCATCGTTTCCCTGGAGCACTTCGGTGCTTCGGCGGACGGCAAGGTCCTTTTCCGGGAGTACGGCTTCACTGCCGAGAACGTGGCGGCTGTCGCGCGGGAATCCCTCGCCGCGGCCCAGCGCTGACGCTCATATACGAGACGTAGGAGTTTGATTTTCCATGACAGACGCACTCAAGCGCCTCTCCGAGGAAGGCGTCGCGATCTGGCTGGACGACCTGTCGCGCCAGCGCATCACGTCCGGCAACCTGGCCGAGCTGATCGACCAGCAGCACGTCGTGGGTGTCACGACCAACCCGTCGATCTTCCAGAAGGCGATCAGCGGCGGTGACGGCTACGAGCAGCAGGTCGCCGACCTCGCCGCCCGCAAGGTCACCGTCGAAGAGGCGATCCGCATGATCACCACGGCGGACGTCCGCGACGCCGCCGACATCCTGCGCCCGGTCTTCGACGCCACCGGCGGCCAGGACGGCCGGGTCTCCATCGAGGTCGACCCGCGGCTCGCGCACAACACGCGTGCGACCGTCGCCGAGGCCAAGCAGCTGGCCTGGCTGGTCGACCGTCCGAACACCCTGATCAAGATCCCGGCCACCAAGGCGGGTCTCCCGGCGATCACCGAGGTCGTCGGCCTCGGCATCAGCGTCAACGTCACGCTGATCTTCTCGCTGGAGCGCTACCGCGAGGTCATGAACGCCTACCTGGCCGGTCTGGAGAAGGCGAAGGAGCGCGGGCTCGACCTGTCGCTCATCCGCTCCGTGGCGTCCTTCTTCGTGTCCCGCGTGGACACCGAGATCGACAAGCGTATCGACGCGCTCGGCACCGACGAGGCCAAGGCCGCGCGCGGCAAGGCGGGCGTGGCCAACGCTCGCCTCGCCTACGAGGCGTACGAGGAGGTCTTCTCCTCGGACCGCTGGAGCGCGCTGGAGAACGCGGGCGCCAACAAGCAGCGTCCGCTGTGGGCGTCGACCGGCGTGAAGGACCCGGCCTACAAGCCGACCCTGTACGTCGACGACCTGGTGGCGCCGAACACGGTCAACACCATGCCCGAGGCCACCCTCCACGCCACGGAGGAGAAGGGCGAGATCACCGGCAACACCATCGCCGGCACCTACGCCCAGGCCCGCGCCGACCTGGACGCCGTCGAGAAGCTCGGCATCTCGTACGACGACGTGGTGCAGCTGCTGGAGGACGAAGGCGTCGAGAAGTTCGCGACGTCCTGGAACGACCTGCTCAAGTCGACCGAGGCGGAGCTGGAGCGCCTCGCCCCCTCGGAGGGCTGATCCCTTGCCACCCTTCAACGTCACTGAAGCGAATCCGCTTCGTGACGCCGCCGACCGACGGCTCCCGCGTATCGCGGGGCCGTCGGGCCTGGTGATCTTCGGCGTTACGGGCGATTTGTCACGTAAAAAGCTGATGCCCGCCGTGTACGACCTCGCCAACCGGGGTCTGCTGCCGCCGGGCTTCTCGCTGGTCGGCTTCGCCCGCCGCGAGTGGGCCCACGAGGACTTCGCACAGGAGGTCCACGACGCGGTCAAGGAGCACGCCCGGACCCCCTTCCGCGAGGAGGTCTGGCAGCAGCTCATCCAGGGCATGCGCTTCGTGCAGGGCACCTTCGACGACGACGACGCCTTCGAGCGGCTGCGCGGCACCATCGAGGAGCTGGACAAGGCACAGGGCACGGGCGGCAACTTCGCCTTCTACCTGTCGGTGCCGCCGCGCTCCTTCCCGGTGGTCATCCAGCAGCTCAAGAAGCACGGCCTGGCCGACCAGACGGGCGGCTCCTG
Source organism: Streptomyces sp. R28 (assembly GCF_041052385.1). Classification (GTDB taxonomy): domain Bacteria; phylum Actinomycetota; class Actinomycetes; order Streptomycetales; family Streptomycetaceae; genus Streptomyces. Next base: position 2,636,881 of record NZ_CP163439.1, read on the forward strand.
GCGCCGCGCGGTCATCGAGAAGCCCTTCGGCCACGACCTGAAGTCCGCCGAGCAGCTCAACAAGGTCGTCCACGAGGTCTTCGCCCCGGACCAGGTCTTCCGCATCGACCACTACCTGGGCAAGGAGACCGTCCAGAACATCCTGGCGCTGCGGTTCGCCAACACGATGTTCGAGCCGATCTGGAACCGGTCCTTCGTGGACCACGTGCAGATCACCATGGCCGAGGACATCGGCATCGGCGGCCGCGCCGGCTACTACGACGGCATCGGCGCCGCCCGTGACGTCATCCAGAACCACCTCCTGCAGCTGATGGCCCTGACGGCCATGGAGGAGCCCGCCTCCTTCGACGCGGACGCGCTGGCCGCGGAGAAGACCAAGGTGCTCGGTGCCGTACGGCTGCCGAAGGACCTGGGCCGGGACACCGTGTTCGCGCAGTACGCGGCCGGCTGGCAGGGCGGCGAGAAGGCGGTCGGGTACCTCCAGGAGGAGGGCACCGACCCCAAGTCGAAGACCGACACGTACGCCGCCATCAAGCTGGGGATCGACAACCGCCGCTGGGCGGGCGTCCCCTTCTATCTCCGCACCGGCAAGCGCCTCGGCCGCCGTGTCACCGAGATCGCGGTGGTCTTCCAGCGGGCCCCGCACTCGCCCTTCGACACGACGGCCACCGAGGAGCTGGGCCAGAACGCGATCGTGATCCGCGTCCAGCCGGACGAGGGCGTCACGGTCCGCTTCGGCTCGAAGGTGCCGGGCACGTCGATGGAGATCCGGGACGTGTCGATGGACTTCGCGTACGGCGAGTCCTTCACGGAGTCCTCGCCCGAGGCGTACGAGCGGCTGATCCTCGACGTCCTCCTCGGCGACTCGAACCTCTTCCCACGCACCGAGGAGGTCGAGCTGTCCTGGAAGATCCTCGACCCGATCGAGGAGTACTGGGACACCCACGGCAGGCCCGCCCAGTACCCGTCCGGTACCTGGGGCCCCGTCGAGGCGGACGAAATGCTCGAGCGAGACGGACGGAGCTGGCGCCGGCCATGAAGATAGACCTCACGGACACCACGGCCAGCAAGATCAACAAGGCACTGGTGCAGGGTCGCCGCGCGATCGGCACACCGGCCGTCGGCATGGTGCTCACGCTGGTCATCGTCACGGACGAGGAGAACGCGTACGACGCCCTGAAGGCCGCGAGCGACGCCGCGCACGAGCATCCCTCGCGCACGCTGGTGGTCATCAAGCGCGTCTCGCGCTCGCCGCGCGACCGCACGCAGTCCCGGCTGGACGCCGAGGTGCGGGTGGGCGCCGACGCGGGCAGCGGCGAGACGGTGGTGCTGCGGCTGTACGGCGAGGTGTCCGACCATGCCCAGTCCGTCGTCCTTCCGCTGCTGCTGCCGGACGCCCCGGTGGTGGTCTGGTGGCCGGTGAACGCCCCGCTCGACCCGGCGAACGACCCGCTGGGCGCGCTGGCCCAGCGCCGGGTGACCGACACCTACGCCTCGGAGCAGCCGGTGCGGGAGCTGTCGTCCCGCGCCGACACCTACACGCCGGGCGACACCGACCTGTCCTGGACCCGGATCACGCCGTGGCGCTCGATGCTCGCGGCGGCTCTGGACCAGGTGGTCTGCGACGTGAAGGCCGTGGAGGTGGAGGGCGAGGAGTTCAACCCGAGCTGTGAGCTGCTGGCGATGTGGCTCGCGGACCGGCTGGACGTGCCCGTGAAGCGGTCTCTGTCGTCGGGCCCCGGTCTGACGGCGGTCCGGATGGACACCGACTGCGGCCCGATCGTGCTGGACCGGGCGGACGGCTCCCTGGCGACCCTCTCCATCCAGGGCCAGCCGGACCGTGCGGTGGCGCTGAAGCGGCGGGAGACGGCCGAGCTGATCGCGGAGGAGCTGCGGCGGCTCGACCCGGACGACACGTACGCCTCGGCGCTGCGGTTCGGGGTGGAGCGGCTGAACTCGGTGCCCGCTTCGGCGGTTCGGGGCGCGGAGGCGGCCGAGGCCACGGTGGCCAAGGCCGTGCAGGCCGTGGCCCTGGCCGAGGCTGCCGTTGCGCGGGCCGAGGAGCCGGATGCGGAGGAGGAGCCCTTGGCCGCGGGGGAGCCTTCGGCCAAAGGGGATTCACGGGCCAAAGGAGAATCGGTCGGAGCGCCCGCCGAAATCGCTGCGAAAGCATCCGCGAAGGAAGCGACGGCGCAGGAACCGGTGACGAAGGCGGCGGCGAAGTGAGTACTCCTCAGCTGGTCGTGCACCACGACAAGGAGCTGATGGCGCAGGCCGCGGCGGCCCGGCTGATCACGAAGATCGTGGACGCCCAGGCCTCCCGGGGCTCGGCGTCCGTGGTCCTCACCGGCGGCCGCAACGGCAACGGCCTGCTGGCCGCCCTCGCGGCCGCCCCCGCCCGGGACGCCATCGACTGGACCCGGCTGGACCTGTGGTGGGGCGACGAACGGTTCCTCCCCGAGGGCGACCCGGAGCGCAACGTCACGCAGGCCCGCGAGGCCCTGCTGGACGCGGTGCCGCTGGATCCGAAGCGCGTGCACGCCATGCCCGCCTCGGACGGCCCGTTCGGCACGGACGTGGAGGCGGCGGCCGCCTCGTACGCGGAGGAACTGGCGAGGGCGGCCGGCCCCGAGAACCACGGCGCGGTTCCCACGTTCGACGTCCTGATGCTGGGCGTGGGCCCCGACACGCACGTGGCCTCCCTGTTCCCGGAACTGCCCGCGGTACGGGAAACGGAGCGCACGGTCGTCGGCGTCCACGGCGCCCCGAAGCCCCCGCCGACCCGTGTGACCCTCACCCTGCCCGCGATCCGGGCGGCCCGTGAGGTGTGGCTGCTGGCGGCGGGCGAGGACAAGGCGCAGGCCGCGGCGATCGCCCTGTCGGGTGCGGGTGAGATCCAGGCGCCGGCGGGCGGGGCGTACGGGCGTTCGAGGACCCTGTGGTTGCTGGACTCGGCGGGGGCATCGCAGCTGCCGAGGTCGCTGTATCCGCCTGCGTCTGCGTGAGAGGGGGGTGCGGCGGGGGATGGTTTCGCCCCCGCCGCCCCTACCCGTCCCATCCTCAAGGGGCTCCGCCCCTTCAACCCCGCCAGGGGGCTCCGCCCCCTGGACCCCCGCTCCTCAAACGCCGGAGGGGCTGAATTACTCAGCCCGTCCGGCGTTTGAGGACGAGGCCCGTTCAGGGCCGAAGCGGGGGTCTGGGGGCGCAGCCCCCAGGGACGGGACGGGTAGGGGCGGCGGGGGCGAGGAACCCTACTTCACCGACCCCGCCATCACCCCCTGCACGAAGTGCCGCTGGAACGCGAAGAACACGACCACCGGCACCACCAGCGACACGAACGCCCCCGGCGCCAGCACATCGATGTTGCTGCCGAACTGCCGTATCTGTGACTGGAGTTCAACCGTCAGCGGCTGCGACGCACTGTCGGCGAACAGCAACGCCACCAGCATGTCGTTCCACACCCACAGGAACTGGAAGATGGCCAGCGAGGCGATGGCCGGCCGCCCCACCGGCAGCACCAGCCGGGTGAAGATCCGCCACTCACTGCCGCCGTCCATCCGCGCCGCCTCCAGCATCTCCTTCGGCATCTCGGCGAAGTAGTTGCGCAGCAGGAACACCGCGAAGGGCAGCCCGTACGCCACGTGGAAGAGGACGACGCCAGGAATCGTGCCGAACAGCCCCAGCTGGCCGAAGAGTTTGGCGACCGGCAGCAGCCCGATCTGCACGGGCACCACCAGCAGCGCCACGACGACCAGGAAGATCGCCTCCCGCCCGGGGAAGTCCAGCCACGCGAAGGCGTACCCGGCGAGTGCCGCGAGGACGACCACCAGCAGGGTCGCCGGCACCGAGATCAGCACGGTGTTCCAGAATGCCTGGGTGATCCCGGCGTTCCCCAGCAGCGTCGAGTAGTTGTCGAAGGACAGCTGGCCGGGACTGGTGAACACCGTCCACCAGCCGCCCTTGGCCGTGTCCTCGGCGGACCGCAGCGACGACAGGAACAGGCCGGCCAGCGGCGTCAGCCACACCAGCCCGATCACCACCAGAAACGCCTGGACCAGTGAGTTGCCCAGGCCGCGCCTGACCGTGTTCATCGCTGACTCCCTCGGAAACGGCGGACGTTGAAGACCATGGCCGGGATGACCAGCAGCAGAAGCAGTACGCCCAGTGCGCTGCCGAGCCCCTGGTTGTTGCCGCCGCCGAACGACACCAGCCACATCTGCGTCGCGAGCACGGTCGCGTCCTCCTGCACCGGCCCGGGCGCGATGATGTAGACGAGGTCGAAGACCTTCATCACGTTGATCACGAGGGTCACGAAGACCACCGTCAGTACCGGTGCCAGCAGCGGCACGGTGATCCGCCGGAAGATCTGCCACTCGTTCGCGCCGTCCATCCGCGCCGCCTCCAGCGAGTCCCGGGGCAGGGCCGAGAGACCGGCGCCGATCAGGACCATCGCGAAGCCGGTCCAGATCCACAGGTACGCCCCGATGATCGCCGGCGTGACGAGCGTCGGCCCGAGCCAGGAGATGCCCTCGTAGGGAGCGGCGAAGTTCGAGGCCGGCAGCTTCACCGTGTACGAGCCCTGGTCCAGCCCCTCGAAGCGGAAGGAGCCGTCGGACGCCGTGGTCGTCGAGGCGACCGCCTTCCCGGCCCGCACCGCCTCGACCTTCATCTCGGGCAGCCCGTTCTCCCGCCGGTCGACCTTGCCCTGTTCCCCTCCCCCGCCGGGTGTGAAGTCGAGGTACACGACGCCGCGCAGCTCATCGGGGCTCGCCTTCCGCCCCGCCGCCGCGTACGCCGGCTCGGTGCCGCCGGGCAGGTCGTCGGGGAGCACACCGACCAGGCCCAGCGTCACCGCCTCGCCTGGGGAGACGCCCGCGCTCGTGCGGTACGAACCGTCGGTGCCCTTCGTCAGTCCCTGCCCGTCGCGCGCCCGGGCCGTCGGGTACGTCGACGTGCCCTGGAAGGCGTCGTGCACGGAGACGGCGGCGGCGTTCAGCACGCCCTTGTCGGGGTCCTCGTCGTACGCGAGCCGGAAGATGATGCCGGCGGCGAGGAAGGACACGGCCATCGGCATGAACAGCAGCAGCTTGAACGCGGTGGCCCAGCGGACCTTCTCCACCAGCACGGCCAGGATCAGGCCGAGGCCGGTCAGCAGAGCCGGGGCCACCACCACCCAGATCGTGGTGTTGCGGATGGCCTTGAGGGTGGCCGGGTCGCGGAACATCTCCGAGTAGTTCTCGCCGCCCACGAAACGGGTGCCGGAGGCGTCGAAGAAGCTGCGTCCGACGGAGAAGAGGACGGGGTAGACGACCAGGGCACCGAGCAGGAGCAGCGCGGGGAAGACGAAGAGCAGGGCGATGATCCGGCCGCGCCGCCGGGTGCGCCGGCTGCGCGCCTTGCCGGCGCCCGCGGAGGGCGCCGGGCTCGTCTCTTTCACGAGGGTGGCGGTCATGACCGGTCAGCCCTGGCCCTCGTACGCCTTGGCCGCCGCGGCCTCCAGCTTCGCCGCGGTCCCCTTCGGGTCCGACGGGTCGCGCAGGAAGTCCTGCAGGAGCTTCCACTCGCCGGCGCCCTTCGTGCCGCCGAAGGCCGCCGGTGCCTGGTCGGACATGTCGAAGCGGACCGAACCACCCGCCGCGACAAGGGACTTGGCGGTCGCGCGGGTGACGTCGTCGCCGTAGGAGGCGAGGTCGACGTTCTTGTTCGGGGACAGGAAGCCGCCCGCCTCGGCCCACACGGCCGCGGCCTCCGGCGTCGCCAGGTACTCCAGCAGCGCCATGCCGGCCTTCTGGTTCTTGCCGTCCTTCAGGACGACGGCCGCGTCACCGCCGCTGACCACCGGCGCCTTGCCGGCGCCGACCGCCGGGAAGGGGAAGAAGTTCGCGTCCTCGCCGATCGACTTGCCGAACTGGTCCTTGGCGACACCCGCGACGAAGTCGCCCTCGTAGACCATGCCCGCCTCGGGCTTGGGCCCGAACACCTTCTCCACCGAGCCCGGGAAGTCGGTGTTGAGGGCCCCCTTCTGGCCGCCCGCGATCAGCTGCTTGTCCTTGAACAGCTTGCCGAGGGTGGAGAGCGCCTCGACCACGGACGCGTCGGTCCACTTCAGCTTGTGCGCGGCGAGGGCGTCGTACTTCTCGGGTCCGGCCTGGGAGAGGTAGACGTTCTCGAACCAGTCGGTCAGCGTCCAGCCGTCCTGCCCGGCGACCGAGAAGGCGGCGAGCCCGGAGTCGGAGACGGTGTGGCCGGCCTTGAGCAGGTCGTCGTACGACTTCGGCGGCTCCACGCCCGCCTGGGCGAGGGCGTCGGGGCTGTACCAGACGGTCGACTTGTGGGCGGCCTTGAAGTAGAGGCCGTAGAGGGTGCCGTCGACGCTGCCGTAGTCCTTCCACACGGGTGCGAAGTTGGTGTCCACGGACTGCTGGGTGGTCTTGGACAGCGGCTTCAGCCAGTCGTTCTTCGCGAACTGCTGGAGCACGCCGACCTGCGGGACCATCACGACGTCGGGGGCGTTGCCGCCCTCGATCTTGCTGCCGACGACGGTGGAGACGTTGTCCCCGGTGGACGTGAACTGGGTCTTGGCGCCGGTCTTCTCGGTGAACGCGTCCAGCACCTTCTGGAAGTTCTTCTGCTCGGTGCCGGACCAGACACCGGCCACGGTGACCGTCTGGCCGCTGAGCGCCTTGTCACCGCCGCCCGCGGAGACCGGCCCGCCACCGCAGGCGGTCGCGCCGAGTGCCAGGACGAGAGTGGTGCAGCCGGTGAGCAGGGTCGTACGTCGTCGCATCATCGTTGATGTCCCTTCGGGGGGTTGGGAGTTGACGGGAGCTCGGGGATCCTGGGGGGGGCTTCAGAAGTCGGCGCCGTCGCCGATCCACCACGCGGCCGTCGAGCCGGGCAGCACCCCGGCCGGGCAGGGGCCGCTGGACAGCAGGGGGGTGCCGGAGACCGGCGCCGGTGTGGGGGCCGTACCGAAGTTGACGGCGCAGACGAGGCCGTCGCCGCGGACGAAGGCCAGGACGCCGGGCGGGGTGTCCAGCCAGCGCAGCGCGCCCTCGCCCAACTGGGGCAGCGCGTCCCGCAGTTGCAGGCCGTCGCGGTACAGGTGCCAGAAGGAGCGGGTGTCGGCGAGGGCGCGGTCGGTGGCGTACTCGGCGAAGTACTCCGGCTGCGGCAGCCACGGCTTGGCGCTCTCGGCGCCGGAGGTGAAGCCGAAGGGCGAGGCCTGTCCCGACCACGGCAGCGGCACCCGGCAGCCGTCGCGGATGCGGGCCCGGCTGCCGGTGCGGTGGAAGATCGGGTCGGTGAGCACGTCGTCCGGGAGGTCGACGACCTCGGGCAGACCCAGCTCCTCGCCCTGGTAGATGTACGCGGCACCGGGCAGCGCCAGCATCAGCAGCGCGGCGGCGCGGGCGCGGGCGGCGCCGAGGCCGCTGCCCTCGGTGGCGGGTTCGCCGTAGCGGGTGACGGTGCGGACCTGGTCGTGGTTGTTCAGAACCCAGGTGACCGTGGAGCCCGTGCCGGCTATGTCCTGCATGGCCTCGGAGATGACCTTGCGGAAGGCGCCGGCCTCCCAGGGGGCGCTGAGCAGGTCGAAGAAGAATGCCTGGTGGAGTTCGTCGGAGCGGACGTACTGGGCGTGTTCGCGCGCGGTCGGGACGGACACCTCGCCGACGAGGAGCCGCTCGCGGCCGTCGGCGGCGGTGTACGCCTCGCATATGGAACGCCACTGGCGCCACACCTCGTGCACCTCGGGCTGGTTCCAGGCGAGCGGGTTGACCGAGTCGCGGGTGCGGGCGTCGGCCTCCGGGTCGTCCGAGTCGGGCAGTTCGGGGTGCTTGTAGAGGCCGGCGGCGACGTCGATACGGAAGCCGTCGATGCCCCGGTCCAGCCAGAAGCGGAGCACCCGGTCGAACTCGGCGCCGATCTCGGGGTTGCGCCAGTTCCAGTCGGGCTGCTCGGGCGCGAACATGTGCAGGTACCACTGGCCGGGCCGGCCGTCCGCCTCGGTCACCCGGCTCCAGGCCGGGCCGCCGAACATGGAGTGCCAGTTGTTGGGCGGCTCGGACCCGTCGGAGCCGCGGCCGTCGGCGAAGTGGAACCGGGCACGGGCCGCACTGCCGGGCTCCGCGGCCAGCGCCTCCTCGAACCACGGGTGCTCGCTGGAGCAGTGGTTCGGGACGATGTCGAGCAGCACCTTGATGCCGAGCCGCCGGGCCGCCGCGACCAGCAGGTCGAACTCGGCGAGGTCACCGAAGAGCGGGTCGACGTCGCAGTAGTCGGCGACGTCATAGCCGTGGTCGTGCTGCGGCGAGGGATAGAAGGGGCTCAGCCAGATCCCGTCGACCCCGAGCTTCTTCAGATACGGCAGCCCGGCCCGGACCCCGGCGAGATCGCCGACGCCGTCGCCGGTGCTGTCGAGGAAGCTACGGACGTACACCTGGTAGATCACGGCGTCACGCCACCAAGGGTGCCTGTTCAACCCATTGACCTGTCTCTGAGGAGGGCAGCTGTTATGCATGCATGTTAAGTAGGTGTGTCGCGAGAGTGTCAATGAACTGGACGTAAGCTACCGACCGGTCGGGGCTTTATATCCGCATTAATCAGCCCATAGCGGCCATAGAAGAGACCGGGGCGTTACTTAACAGGTAACTAGGGAGCGAGCTAGCGACGAGAGATGGCGTCGAGCTCCCGCGCCAGCCGCCGCACCGCCGCCTCGGGCGTCTCACGCCCGGTCATCGCGTCGCGTACGACCGCCTGCACCACCAGGCTCACCTGGTCGTAGCGCGGGCTCTTGGGGCGCGGCGCGGCCGTGCGCACGCTCTCGCGCAGGGTCGGCAGATACGGGAACTCCCGCACCAGCTCGGGATCTTCGTACAGGTCGGCCCGTACGGGTGGCAGCGCGCCGCGGGTGAGGACCTGGCGCTGGACGCGCTCACTGGCCAGGTACGCGATCAGACGGGCGGCCGAGTCGGGGTGCCGGGCATGTGTGCTGACGGCGAGGTTGGAGCCGCCCAGGACGCTCGTCCCCGGCCCGTCCGGACCCGGCAGGGGTACGGCGCCGATCTTCCCGGCGACCGGTGAGCCCTTGGCCGAGGCGCCGACATAGGCGTACGGCCAATTACGGAGGAAGAGCAGGCGTCCGTCCTGGAAGGCCTGCTTGGACTCCTCCTCCTTGTACGTCAGCGCCCGCTTCGGGATCCAGCCCTCGCGCACGCCACGGGCGAGGAAGCCGATACCCTCGCGGGCGGCTGTCGAGTTCACGGTGACGCGCTCGCCCTCGTCGCCGAGGATCGAGCCGCCCGCCGAGTAGACGGCCTCGGCGGCATTGACCGTGAGGCCCTCGTATGGCAGGAACTGGCCCGCGTAGCCGTCGAGGCCGTACTTCGGCGCGATGGTCTTCGCGGCCCGTTCCAGTTCGGACCAGGTGCGCGGCGGGTCGACGCCTTCCTTGGCCAGGATGTCCTCGCGGTAGAGGAGCAGGCCGGCGTTGGTGACGTACGGGACCGCGTACAACTGCCCGTCGTAGGTCGCCGTGTCCACGACCGGCGGCAGGAAGGTGTCCAGCGGGAAGCGGTCGCGCGTCAGCGGGCGGATCCAGCCCTGCGCCGCGAACTCCGAGGTCCAGCTGACGTCGATGTTGAGGACGTCGAAACGGCTGCGGTCGCCGCCGCGCAGGTCGGTGGTCATCTGCGCGTGGGTCTCGTCGGCGGAGTCGGGCAGCTCGACGAGGGTGACTTTCTCGCCGGGGTGGGTGCGGTTCCAGCCGTCCAGGACGGAGCCGAGATAGCCGGTGAGATCGCCGGCGGTGGCGAGGGTCAAGGGTCCCCTGCCGCCCGCGGTGGCCTGGTCGGCGCGGGCGCCGGCGGCAACGTAGCCGGTCAGGATCACAACAAGCACGAGAAGGCCCCTACCGGCGGCGTGGATCCACCGCATAGGTTCCTCCCTGTACACCTGGCACCGGGCACCTTCGCCCGGGGACAGAGGCCATGTATACCTGTTAGGTATGCGCGATACTAGGCCTCGCAGCACATTACCCAGGATGCGAGGAGGAGAGCACGAGTGCGGCTGCCCCTCCTGGCCCTGCTGGCGCGCGGCCCGGCGCACGGCTACGAGCTGAAGCAGGACCTTGAGCAGATGCTGGGCTCCGCGTACCCTCAGCCGAACGTCGGCCAGATCTATGTGACCCTCGGCCGCCTCGAGAAGTCGGGACTGATCGAGGGCGAGGACGTAGAGCAGTCGAGCCGGCCCAACAAAAAGGTCTACCACCTCACCGACGCCGGGCGTGAGGCGCTGCGCGCCTGGTTCGAGGAGCCCGAGGACGAGCCTCGGGTACGGGACGAGTTCTTCATGAAGCTGGCCCTCGCCCCGCAGACCGGCCTCGTCGACCAGATCGCCCTCATCAACAAGCAACGGCGCCAGTATCTGAACACCATGCGTCAACTGTCGAAGCTGGCCGCCGCCGAAGACCGGGACAACCGCATAGCCCATCTACTGATCGAGGGCGCGATGCTGCATCTGCAGGCCGACCTCGACTGGCTGGAGCGGTGCCAGGAAGAGCTGGAGGAGCTGGAGTGAGCGACGATTCCACTCCTGCGCCGGGCGCGGAGACTTCTGCGCCGCGCACCGAAAGTCCCCTGCTGCGCGCCGAGGGCCTGGTCAAGACGCATCACGGCGAGGGCGCTCCGGCGCATGCCGTACGGGGGGTCGATCTTGCCGTCCGGCAGGGCGAGTTCGTGGCCGTCACCGGGCCGTCCGGTGCCGGTAAGTCGACCTTGCTGCATCTGCTCGGCGGACTGCAGCGGCCCGACAGCGGCAGCATCTGGCTGGACGGCGAGTGCGCCGACGCGTGGCGCGAGGCCCGCTGGGCGGTGGAGCGAAGGAAGCGCATCGGGATCGTCTTCCAGTTCTTCAACCTGGTCTCCGACCTGTCCGTCGCCGACAACGTCGAGCTGCCCGCGCTGCTGGCCGGCGTCCCGCCGAAGCGGGCCCGCGCCGAGCGGGCGGAGCTGCTGGGCGAGCTGGGCCTCGCGGGCAAGGAGCGGAGCATGCCGGGCGAGCTGTCCGGCGGCGAACAGCAGCGCGTCGCCCTGGCCCGCGCTCTGGTCAACCGTCCCCCGCTGCTGCTGGCCGACGAGCCCGCCGGCAGCCTGGACAGCAAGGGCACCCGCGAGGTGATGCGGCTGCTGTCCCGCTTCCACCAGCGCGGCCAGACGATCGTGCTGGTCACGCATGACGCCCGGCTGGCGAGCGCGGCGGACCGCGTCATCAGCTTCTTCGACGGCCGCATCGCCGACGACGCCGAACTGGACGGCGGCCCACCGCCGCGCCGGACGGGGATATCGGGTGTGCTGGAGCTCAAGGACTGAGATGCGGCTGTACGACCGCCGGCCACCGAGCCGCCTGAACGCACGCGAGCCCTGGAGCCCGACCGAGGCGCGCAGGCCCCTGCCCACAACCGTCGATCTTCGACGTACGGCCGAGGCACGGGAGCCCCTGACCACGGCAAACGGCCTTCGTCGGCCGGTCGGGGCACGGGAACCCGAGTCCGCCGTGTGCGAGGCGTGTCGCCCTGCCGTCCCCCGCGAGCGGAGAGGCTGACGTCGTGCGAGCCACCCTGCGCTGGGCGCACTCCGATCTGCGTACGCACCGCGGCGAGGCGCTGTTCCTCGTGTTGGCCACGGCCGGGATCGTCGTCTCGCTGTTGCTGGCCACGGCACTGTTCGGCTACGCCACCAACCCCTGGCAGCGCGTCTTCACCCAGGCGCACGGCGCACACGTCTGGCTGCACACCGGCGCCTCGGCCGACACCGCGCAACTGGCCGAGCTCGACGGCGTCGACTCCGTCGCGGGCCCCTACCCCACCGCCTCCACCACCCTGGCCTCCCGCGGCACCCGCGCCTCCGTCGAGCTGCGCGGCACGCCCGACCGCCCCGCCGTCGACCGCCCGCTCCTCGCCTCCGGCCGCTGGCTGGACCCCGCGAACCCCGACGGCGTCGTCCTGGAGAGCCGCCTGGCCCGCGCCCTCCTGGCTGCCCCCGGCGACACCCTCACCCTGCCCGGCGCCCACCGGACCCTGACCGTCCTCGGCGTCGCCGACAGCGCCGAGCCGCGCTACCGGCCGGGCGAGCAGCCGGGGCTCGTCTGGGCGCCGCCGGCCGCCGTACGCGATCCGGGCGGCCAGGTGATCGGGCTGCGCCTGACCGACCCCGACGACACGGACTACGCCGTCCAGCGCGCCGTGACCGTACTGGGCGCCGGCGCGGTCAGCGAGGTCTCCACCTGGAAGCAGGCGCGCGCCGAGGCACAGGGCGACAACCGGCTGCTGGGACAGGTGCTGGGCCTGTTCGGGCTGGGCGCCCTGGTCGCCGCCGGGCTCGCCGTGCATGGGGCGATCGGCACCCGTATCCGCGGCCATCTGCGGGACATCTCCGTACTGAAGGCGATCGGCTTCACCCCGGGTCAGGTGGTCCGCGTCTTCCTGCTCCAGCACCTCGCCTACGCGCTGCTGGGTGCCGTGGCCGCGGCGGCCCTCATCCAGGCCGTGGGCAGCCATATCCCGGGGCGGCTCGGGGACGCGGTCGGGGTGTGGCAGGGGCTGCCCGGGCACAGCGTGGCGCTGCTCGTGGTACCCGTGGGCGCGGTGCTGTTCATCGGCGCGACCACGGGACTCGCCGCGTGGCGGGCCGGACGTGTGCCCCCGGTTCCGGTGCCGCGGCCCGCGGCACCGCTCGGCGGCCGGCTTTCCGGCGTGGCCCGGCAGGCGCTCGGGCTGCGGCTGCCGCCCGCGCTGGTGCTGGGCTGGCACCGGGCGTTCACGCGTCGCCTGCGGTCCCTGGCCACGGTCGCCCGGCTCGCGCTGCCGCTGCTGCTGATCGTGGTCGCGATGAGCGCGTGGACCACCATCGACCGCTTCGACAGCCGGCCCGACCGGATCGGCCTGCCGACGGCCCTCACCGTCCACGCCGACTCCGGCCTGCCCGACCGGGACGCCCGCACACTGCTGGAACGCGACCCACAGGTCGCCGCCGCCTACCCGGGCGTCGAGGTGGCCGCCCTGGTCCCGGGCCAAACGGGCACGATCGCCCTGCGCGGCCTCGGCACCCACGCGGACCCCTACCCGTACGCCCTGGCCGAGGGCCGTGCCGCCCAGGGGCGCGACGAGGCAGTGGCCGGACAGGGCCTGCTCGACCTGCTGGACGTGAAGATCGGCGACTGGGTCCGGATGACCGTCGGCGACCAGCCGCAGATCCTGCACATCGTGGGCCGCAGCATCGAGCCCGAGAACGCCGGCCGGGTCATCTCCACCTCCCTCGACACCCTCCGCGAGAACGACCCGGGCCTCGGCCCCACCCTCTACGAGCTACGGCTCCGACCGGGCGCGGAACCGTACGAGGTCGCCGACCGCCTCGCCACCGCCGGACACGGGCGCCTGGACGTCCACGCCGTACCGAACCCCGCCGACGGGCTCTCCCCCCTGCGCGGAGTCGTCGTGGGCCTGATCGTCGTACTGGCCCTCATCGGGCTCATCGAACTGCTGACCGCGATCGGCGGCACCGTCCGCGAGAGCGAACGCGACCTGCTGGCGCTCAAGGCCATCGGCCTGTCCCCCCGCCAGATCACCGCGATCACCGTCACGTCCACCGCCTGCACCGCCCTGGCCGCGGTCGTCCTCGGTACGGCCCTGGGCACACCCCTCGCGCACTGGCTGATCGACGCCCAGGGCAGATCGAGCGGCATCGGCGCCGGCATCGCCCAGGGCCCGTCCGCCGCTCTCCTGGTGCTGCTCGGCGCGGCGGCGGTCACGGGGGCGGCCGCCCTCGCCGCCGTCCCGGCCTCCCGCGCGGCCCGCCGCAGGCTCGCGGACACACTGAGCGCGGTCGCCTGACCGACGGCGGGGCCGACGGGTTCCTGGTCCCCGGGGTCAGCCGCCGTAGGGGCCGGGACCGTGGGGCCGCTGTGGGTTGTACGGCGGCGGCGGGTTGTACGGCGGCGGGCCCGGTGCGTAGGGGTTGCCCTGCGGGGACGGACCGTAAGGGTTGCCCTGCGAGGACGGACCGTAAGGGTTGCCCCGCGAGGACGGACCGTAGGGGTTGCCCTGCGAGGGCACGTAAGGGTTGCCGCCCTGCGGCGGTACGAAGCCGTTCGGTGCGTACGGCGGTGGCGGTGGGGCCGGTGTCGGGGTGGGCGGCAGAGTGGCCGGGTGGGCCCCCAGCCGGATGCCGTACCGGCTGCTGAGCCGGCCCATCTCCAGCAGGGCGATGCCCGTGACCGTCACGGGGGCGCCCAGGATGAAGACGACGCCCATCACGAGGCCGAGGCCGTGCAGGTCGCCCGTGATGAGATCGGGGATGGCCATGAGCCAGGTCGTCACCGTGGCGAGCAGCGGCGGCAGACCGCGGTGCACGGCGGCGGTGCCGAAGAAGTTCCCCGAGATCCGGTAGGCACCGGCGATCACGAAGAAGCCCATCCAGAGCCCGACGACGCTGAACAACAGGCTCCCGAGAATCCCGAGGGAGCCACCCAGCTGGAAGATCGCCACCGTCCCGAGCGCCGAGCCGATGAACAGCAGCAGCAACTTCAGCGACCTGACCAACGGCTCCCGCAGCTGCCCCACCGTGCCCGCGCCGGAGCGCCGCCAGATGTGGAGCATCACGCCGACCGTGAGCGGCGTGATGAACAGCAGGACGACACACGCGGTCGCCGCGTTGTCCAGCATCTCGTCGAAGGCGAACCCGCCCTCGACGAAGGTGTAGACCCCGAACGCCGCGACCGCGCCGGCGATGACCCGCGCCTTCTTCAGCGCGTCCACCGACGGATCCAATGAGTCCGGGATCCAGGTCGGGTGGAACACCGCCCGCGCCACGTGATGGGGCTTCAGGAACGAACGGGCGGTCAGCGTGCCGCCGGTCCAACTCCCGTATGGATTCGTCAACTTGCACTCCCCCGAGTGATCGCGCTCATGATCGCCGGGGGAGTCTACGGGAAGCGGACGACCGCGCGCCGCCCGCTTTCCTCATCCGTGATCAGTGCCGGCCGCGCAGCTCCCGGTACTTGGCGACGAGCGCCTTCGTCGACGCGTCCAGCCCCGGCACGTCGGCGCCCTCGGTGAGCGCGGGCTCGACCCGCTTGGCGAGGACCTTGCCGAGCTCGACGCCCCACTGGTCGAAGGAGTCGATGTTCCACACCGCGCCCTGTACGAACACCTTGTGCTCGTACAGCGCGATCAGCTGGCCGAGCACGGACGGGGTCAGCTCACGCGCGAGGACCGTGGTCGTCGGGTGGTTGCCCTTGAACGTCTTGTGGGTCACCAGCTCGTCCGGCACCCCCTCGGCACGCACCTCGTCCGGCGTCTTCCCGAACGCCAGCGCCTGCGTCTGCGCGAAGAAGTTCGCCATCAACAGGTCGTGCTGCGCCTTGAGTTCGTCGCTCATCTCGGCGACCGGCTCGGCGAATCCGATGAAGTCCGCCGGGATCAGCTTGGTGCCCTGGTGGATCAGCTGGTAGTACGCGTGCTGCCCGTTGGTGCCCGGCGTGCCCCACACGACCGGCCCGGTCTGCCAGTCGACCTCCCGCCCGTCCCGGCCGACGTACTTGCCGTTGGATTCCATGTCGAGTTGCTGAAGATACGCCGTGAACTTGGACAGGTAGTGGCTGTACGGCAGCACGGCGTGCGACTGGGCGTCGTGGAAGTTGCCGTACCAGATGCCCAGCAGGCCGAGCAGCAGGGGCACGTTGGACTCGGCGGGCGCGGTGCGGAAGTGCTCGTCGACGATCCGGAATCCGTCGAGCATCTCGCGGAAGCGGTCCGGGCCGATGGCGACCATGAGCGAGAGCCCGATGGCCGAGTCGTACGAGTAACGCCCGCCGACCCAGTCCCAGAACTCGAACATGTTGGCCGTGTCGATGCCGAAGTCGGCGACCTTCTCGGCATTCGTCGACAGCGCGACGAAGTGCTTGGCGACAGCTTCCTGCCCCGCCTTCAGCTCGCCCAGCAGCCAGTTGCGGGCCGAGGTGGCGTTGGTGATCGTCTCAATGGTGGTGAACGTCTTGGACGCGATGACGAAGAGTGTCTCGGCCGCGTCCAGGTCGTGGGTCGCCTCGTGCAGGTCGGCGCCGTCGACGTTCGACACGAAGCGGACCGTGAGGCCGCGGTCGGTGTAGCTGCGCAGCACCTCGTACGCCATGGCCGGGCCGAGGTCGGAGCCGCCGATGCCGATGTTGACGACGTTCTTGATGCGCTTGCCGGTGTGGCCGGTCCAGGCGCCGGAGCGGACCCGCTCGGCGAAGGCGGCCATCCTGTCCAGGACGGCGTGCACACCCGGGACGACGTTCTCCCCGTCGACCTCGACCACCGCGTCACGCGGCGCGCGCAGCGCGGTGTGCAGGACGGCGCGGTCCTCGGTGGTGTTGATCTTCTCGCCGCGGAACATGGCGTCCCGCAGCCCGAACACGTCCGTCGCGACGGCCAGCTCGCGCAGCAGCCGCAGGGTCTCGTCGGTGACGAGGTGCTTGGAGTAGTCGATGTGCAGGTCACCGACCTGCAGCGTGTACCCCGCACCGCGCCCCGGATCAGCGGCGAACAGCTCCCGCAGCTGCACCTCGCCGAGCTCCTCACGGTGCTTGGCCAGGGCGGTCCACTCGGGCGTCTGGTTGAGCCTGGTACGGCCGTCTGCGTTCATGTCCGACTTCAGCCTTCTTTCGTGCCTGTCCCAGCTGTTCCAACCTAGTTGATCAGCGCGGGGCGTGAGCCGTCGTGGCGTCGGCGTCCGGCGCAACAACAGGTACGTCCGGCTTGCGCACAGGTATCAGCGCGGTGACGGCCAGCACGAAGAAGGCGGCCGTGAGCAGGGGCGGCGTGTTGAGGCCCCAGGCGGTGGCGACGGCACCGCCCAGCAGGGCGCCGAGCGGCACCCCGGCGAAGGCCAGGGTCCGGAAGGCCGAGGCCACCCGGCCCAGCAATCCGGCGGGGCTGCGCTGCTGCATGAGGGTCGTCGTGTTGACGTTCCACACCATGCCCATGAGCCCGAAGACGACCAGGGCGGCCACCAGTACGGCCAGACTGCGCACGGTGCCCATGACCACGAGGGCCGCGGTCTGCACCGCACCGGCGAGCAGCACGGCCCGGATCGTGCCCAGCCGCTTCACGATCCGGCCGTTCACCACTCCCCCGGCCAGACCCCCGACGGTGAACGCGGCGCCCGCCGCCGCGTACCCCACGGAGCCGGCGTCCAGCCACCCGGTCACCAGGACGACCAGGGTGGCGAGCAGGGCGCCCATGCCGATGTTGCACAGCGCGGTGGCGGCGCACAGGCCCCGCAGGTCCCGGTCGCGCCACAGGGTGCGCAGTCCCTCCCCGATCTCCCGGCGCAGGGTGCTGCCCGCCGGTGCCGGCTTTCGCTCGGGCGCCTCGATCCGCAGCGAGGCCACCAGGGCGGCCGCCACCAGGTAGGTACCGGCGTCGGCCGCGAAGGGAACGGCGGCTCCCACGGCCAGCAGTACCGGCACGGCCGGCCCGCCCACCAGTCCGCCGGCGATGCGCTGGCCGGTCATCAGGCGGGCGTTCGCGCTGCCGAGGGCGTCGTGGTGCACCAGCGCGGGGAGCAGGGCCGTCGCGGCGTTGTCGAACAGCGTCTGGAGTGCGGTCAGGGTGAAGGCCAGCGCGATGAGCAGTCCGATCGAGGCGTGCCCGAGTGCCACGGCCACCGCGAACGCGCCGACCAGCAGGGCGCGTAACGCATCCACCGTCCACATCGCGCGCCGCTGGTCCACCCGGTCGGCGACGGCGCCGCCGAGCAGCCCGAAGACGATCCACGGCAGATAGCCACAGGCGGTGACCGCGGCGATCAGCAGCGGCCGGTCCGTCAGCGTCACGGCAAGGAGCGGCAGGGCGGCCGTACGCAGGGAATCACCGAAGCTGGAGAGCACGGCGGCGCTCCACAGCCGTCCGAACCCCCCGCGCCACGCGGGCGCACGCACTCCCACGGTCTCAGCCGTCGTCACAACTCCCCCTCGGTCCATCGATGCAGAAGATCGATACACAAACCGTAGAGGGCACCACTGACAATCGGCCTCGGAGCGGGAGTCCACAACCGGCGCACCGGTGTGTCATACAGGACCGGCCAGGCACCCACAGGTACCCGGCCGGTCCTCAACTCCTAGATTTCACCCCGCAGTTTGGCGAGCGCCTCGGCGAGGATCGCCTCGCCGTCCGCGTCGCTGCGCCGTTCCCGTACATACGCCAGGTGCGTCTTGTAGGGCTCGGTGCGCGGCGGGTCCGGCGGGTTGTCCCGGTCCTGTCCGGCGGGAAAGCCGCAGCGCGGGCAGTCCCAGGTGTCGGGAACCTGCGCGTCGCTGGCGAAGCTGGGCTGCGTCTCATGCCCGTTGGAGCACCAGAAGGAGATGCGCAGCCGGGGCGCGGACTCGCCCCGCTCGGCCTCGCCCATCGGCCCCGCCCCGACCCGGCTTCCTCGGATCGCGTTGCCACTTGCCACGGTCGTAACTCCCTGCGTGATGGTGCCGCAAAGCGAGTCGGGGTTTCGCTTCGCTGCGAGCGCCTCAGTCTACGTAAGGCCCAACGCGCGTCCAGTGATTGGAGTTACATAGCCCCCACACCAAGACGCAAGCCCCATGATAGGCCGCGCTCAGCTGCGCGTACCGAACATGGGGCCTTACGTGCGGAATGTGCGTACCGGTCAGTTGTTCACCTTCATCAGGATGCCGAGCACGACAATGCACGCGAACCACGCCAGACCGACCACGATGGTGATCCGGTCGAGGTTGCGCTCGGCGACCGAGGAGCCGCCGACGGACGACTGCATGCCGCCACCGAACATGTCGGAGAGGCCGCCGCCCTTCCCCTTGTGCATCAGCACCAGCAGCATCATCAGCAGGCTGAAGACGATCAGGGCGATCGAGAACCCCAAAACCACGGCTGGACCAACTCTCTCGGATTCGGATGAACGACGGGGGCACAGCACCATGGCTGTGCCCCCGCAAGAGTACGACGTATCGCCGCTACCGCATACTCCCAGCTCGCGTCACTGGTCGCGGAACCGCACGATCTTGACGAACTCGTCGGCGTCCAGTGAGGCACCGCCGACCAGGGCGCCGTCGATGTCGGCCTGGGCCATGATCTCCGCTACGTTGCCCGACTTGACCGAGCCGCCGTACTGGATGCGGACCTTGTCGGCCAGCTCCTGCGAGTACAGCTCGGCGAGCTTGCCACGGATGGCGGCGCAGACCTCCTGGGCGTCCTCGGCGCCGCAGACCTTGCCGGTGCCGATGGCCCAGACGGGCTCGTAGGCGATCACGATGGTCTCGGCCTGCTCGGCCGGGAGGTCCTTCAGACCGCCCTCGACCTGGGCGAGCGTGTGCGGGACGGCGTTGCCGGCCTCGCGGACGTCCAGCTCCTCGCCGACGCACATGATCGGAGTGAGGCCGTGCTTGTAGGCGGCCTTGACCTTGGCGTTGACGATCTCGTCGGTCTCGGCGTGGTACTGGCGGCGCTCGGAGTGTCCGATCGCCACGTAGGTGCACTTCAGCTTGGCCAGCATCGAGCCGGAGATCTCGCCGGTGTAGGCGCCGGAGTCCTGGGCCGAGATGTCCTGGGCGCCGTACTTGATCTTCAGCTTGTCGCCGTCGACCAGGGTCTGCACGGAGCGCAGGTCGGTGAAGGGCGGCAGGACGGCGACCTCGACGGCCTCGTAGTCCTTGTCGGCCAGGGCGAAGGCGAGCTTCTGGACGTGGGCGATGGCCTCGAGGTGGTTGAGGTTCATCTTCCAGTTGCCCGCCATCAGCGGCGTGCGCCCGGAAACATTGGATACGGCCATTGAGGTCAGTCCTCCAGTGCGGCGAGGCCGGGGAGCGTCTTGCCCTCGAGGTATTCGAGGGAGGCGCCGCCACCGGTCGAGATGTGGCCGAATGCGGTCTCGTCGAAGCCCAGGGTGCGGACGGCCGCGGCGGAGTCGCCACCGCCGACCACGGTGAAGCCCTTGGAGTCGACGAGGGCCTGGGCGACCGCTTTGGTGCCCTCGGCGTAGTCGGGGTGCTCGAAGACGCCCATGGGGCCGTTCCAGAAGACGGTGGCGGCGTCGGCGAGCTTCGAGGCGTACAGCTTGCGGGTCTCCGGACCGATGTCCAGGCCCTCCTGGTCGGCCGGGATGGCGTCCGCGGCGACGGTCGTGGGGTTGGCCGGGGCCTTGGTCTTGAGGTCCGGGAACTCGGTGGAGACCAGGACGTCGACCGGCAGGACGATCTCGACGCCGCTCTTCTCGGCGCGCTCCATGTACTCGGTGACGACCGGGATCTGGTCCGCCTGGAGGAGGGAGATGCCGACCTCGTAGCCCTTGGCCTTGAGGAAGGTGTACGCCATGCCGCCGCCGATGAGCAGCCGGTCGGCCTTGGCGAGCAGCTGGTCGATGACGGCGAGCTTGTCGGAGACCTTGGCGCCGCCGAGCGCGACGACGTAGGGCCGCTTGACGTCCTCGGTGAGCTTCTTCAGGACGCCGACCTCGGTGGCGATGAGGTGGCCGGCGTAGTGCGGCAGGCGGGCCGGGAGGTCGTAGACCGAGGCGTGCTTGCGGTGCACCGCGCCGAAGCCGTCACCGACGTAGACGTCGACGAGGGCGGCCAGCTGGTCGGCGAACGCGCCGCGCTCGGCGTCGTCCTTGCTCGTCTCGCCGGCGTTGAAGCGCAAGTTCTCGACGACCGCGACCTGGCCGTCGGCGAGGCCCGCGACGACGGCCTGGGCGGACTCGCCGACCGTGTCGGTCGCGAACGCGACGTCGGCACCGAGGAGTTCACCCAGGCGCGCGGCTGCGGGCGCGAGGGAGAAGGCCGGGTCCGGGGCGCCCTTGGGGCGGCCCAGGTGGGAAGCGACGACCACGCGGGCGCCCGCCTCGGCGAGTGCCTTGACGGTGGGCAGGACGGCGCGGATTCGGCCGTCGTCGGTGATCGTGGTGCCGTCCAGCGGCACGTTCAGGTCGGCGCGGACGAAGACCCGCTTGCCGGCGACGCCTTCGGAGAGAAGTTCGTCGATCGTCTTCATGAAGGGGACTCCTGAGAAGGGCTCGTGATCGCTCTTGATCGCTCGGAAGCGCTCGTGATCCAACAGGTCTGATCTGCACGTGCGTCAGGGCTCGGGCGGCGCGTCCCTGCGCCGCCCGAGCCCTGACTCACATCAATGCGCCTGCTCTGGATATCAGAGCTGGTTGCCGACGAAGACCGTGAGGTCGACGAGGCGGTTGGAGTAACCCCACTCGTTGTCGTACCAGCCGAGGATCTTCACCGAGTTGCCCTCCTGGACCATGGTCAGGGAGGAGTCGAACGTGCAGGAGGCCGGGTCGCTGACGATGTCCGAGGAGACGATCGGGTCCTCGGTGTACGACAGGTAGCCCGCCAGGTCGCCGTCCTCGGAGGCCTTCTTGAACGCGGCGTTGACCTCGTCCTTGGTGACCTCGCGCTGCAGCGTGACGACCAGGTCGGTGGCCGAACCGGTCGGGACCGGGACGCGCATCGCGATGCCGTCCAGCTTGCCCTTGAGCTGCGGGAGCACCAGCGCGGTGGCCTTGGCGGCACCGGTGGTGGTCGGGATGATGTTCTCGGCGGCGGCGCGGGCGCGACGCAGGTCCGAGTGCGGGAAGTCCAGGATGCGCTGGTCGTTGGTGTACGCGTGGACCGTCGTCATCAGACCCTTGACGATGCCGAAGTTCTCGTCGAGGACCTTGGCCATCGGCGCCACACAGTTGGTGGTGCAGGAGGCGTTCGAGATGACGTGGTGGTTCGCCGCGTCGTACTTGTCCTGGTTGACGCCCATCACGATGGTGATGTCCTCGTCCTTGGCCGGAGCCGAGATGAGGACCTTCTTGGCGCCGCCGGCGAGGTGCTTGGCGGCGTCGGCCTTCTTCGTGAAGATGCCCGTCGACTCGATGACGATGTCGACGCCCAGCTCGCCCCACGGGATGTCGGCGGGGTTGCGCTCGGACAGGACCTTGATGGTGTGGCCGTCGACGGTGATCGTGTCGGCGGTGTGCGACACCTCGGCCTTGAGGCGGCCCAGGATGGTGTCGTACTTCAGCAGGTGCGCGGTGGTAGCAGTGTCACCCAGGTCGTTGACAGCCACGATCTCGATGTCAGCGCCCTGCTCCAGCAGCGCGCGGAAGTAGTTGCGACCGATACGACCGAAGCCGTTGATGCCTACGCGGATCGTCACGAACCGATCTCCTCGTTGGTACGCCGGCTATGCGGTGCCGGCGAGCTCTATTTGGGATGTCCCCGACCGCCTACGACCCTACCTCTCTGAAGCCGCCGTGGTGACATCCAGATGCCCCATACACGGCACGGCGGTCCGTACCCGTCAGTAGGGGTACGGACCGCCCGGCCCTGAAGCCTGGATCCCTCGATTTCGTTACGGCGCGTTGCGCGCCATTGACCTCGGCGTGTCAGTCCTCAAGTGAGGAGAGGGCCTTTCCGATGAGCGCCGTACGGTCGGCCGCCGCGGTGACGTGTTCCAGGCCGAAGCCCAGCAGCACCGTGTCGTCCGTGGTGACCGCTCCATAGGTCTGGAACAGCGCTCCGGTGCGCGCCCAGTCCTTGAGGACGGCCGGGCTGCCCGCGGGCGGTCCGGTCACGCTCCAAGAACCGAGCGACGTCTCGAAGCCCTCGGTCTGCGTCGCCGTGCCGCCGACCACGAGCGAGGCCGCGTCGGCGAGGACGCCGTGACCGCCGAAGCCCGGGTCGCTGACATAGCTGATCGAGAGCTCGACCGACTTTCCGGCGTAGGCGCTCAGGTCGAACTCGACCTGCTTCCAGCCCTTGGAGGCACCGGTGAGCGCGTTCCACTGGCCGCTGCTGCCGCTCGCGGTGCAGCCGCTGGTGGCCACGGTGAGGTAGTGGGCCAGCCAGGGGTGCTCGCCCACGTAGAACCCGGCCTCGCAGTCCGCCGGCACGGTGGTGCTGGTGGCACCGCCCGCCTCGGGGAGTGTCGTCCAGTCCTCGGCCCCCGTGGTGTGGGCCTCGATCAGGACGTTGTCGTAGCCGGGCTCGACGTCCCACATCAACTGGGTGCGCAGGGTCGGCTTCTGCGCCGCGCTCACCCCGGAGAGGTCGACGGTCCTGGTCAGCCGCTTGTAGGCGTCGTCGGTGTGCACGGCGGCCGCCATGTAGGAACCGGCGTACGGCCCGTACGGGTTGACGGTCCCGGCGTACTGGCCGGCGCCCACGCTGGCGAACTGCGGGTACTTGTCGGCAGCGAGCTCGTCCGAGGTGACGCTGTAGCTCCCGGCCTTGTCGAGCGGGTTGCCGGTGGCGTCACCGAGCGCTCCGGTGAAGCCGCCGAGGTTGCCGGAGCCGGTGAAACCGGTGGCCCCGGGCAGCGACGTACGGGAGTAGGCGCCCAGGTAGTACTGGCTGAAGTCGTCCGACAGGGTGCCGCCGCCGAGGTCGACGGTGCCGCCGGCCTGCTCGCCCGCCTCCATCAGCTTGCCGCCCTCGTTGAGGTAGGCGCGCAGCTGGAGCTGGGTGGCGTTGCCCGGGACGTTCGCGCCGGTGTAGTGGACGGCGGTGTCGAAGTGGCTCAGCACGCCGAGCGCGTCGGGCGCGCCCTGAGTGGCGACGTCCCAGACGATCGCCCTGCGGCCGTTGGCCTTGAGCGCGTCGACGTACTTCTGCGCGTGCGTGGCGGTGGCGCCTTCCTCGGCGACCACGAGGACGTTCGCGCGCGGACGTTCGGCGACCGTGTACGTGAAGTGCTCGCTGGAGGTGGGCTTTCCGCTCTTCGTCTCGCCGGTGAACCACACCTCGACCTTGTCGCCCGGGTCGCCGTCCGCGACCTTGGCCCGGTACTCGTCGAAGTGGAGGTTGTCGTCACCGCCGTACGTCTCGCCGCCCTTCCAGGGGCGCAGCGCCATGTCCTCAGTACGGCCGCCGTTGACGCGGTACTTGAGCTCCTTGTCGCGTACGGACTTGCGTACGACGACGGAGACCTCCTGGTCGGCACCGCGCGAGTACGACGTGGTGAACGGCGCCGGCGTGAAGTCGGCGGCCTTCAGCCCGACCGAGGAGGACGGCTGGTCGGGGTGTACGGCGCTCTCGGCGACGGAGAGCGCGAACGGGACGTTCTTGGCGAACTCCTGCTGGATCAGCTTCTCGTCGTCCGGGAAGTTGAAGACCGACTGGCAGTCCCGCGCGTTCCACTGGTCGTTCGGGTCGATGTTCGACGCGGTCTGGCAGGTCGACATCTCGGGCGTGAACATCGCTATGCCGTTGACGTTCGAGGCGTGGCCGTCGGCCTCGCCGTTCGTCGTGTACAGCTCCGAGGAGACCTGCGGGTGGTAGCCGGGGACCGCGGGGTTGTCCGGCGTGCCGGCGAGCGACTTGTAGAGGACGTCGTCCGGGCTGTCGGTGGCGACCTGCCAGCCGACGCCGTAGAGGATGAGCTCGGCCGCGGAGTGGTAGTTGATGCCGTAGTCGAAGCCGATACGGCGCTCGAAGGCGTCCAGGGCCTTGGTCTCGGGCTCGGAGGCCGGGGACGCGCCGCGGTAGGTCTCGCTGGTGGGGTTGGGGGACGAGCCCTCGTCGTCGTAGCCCCACTTGTAGGTGAAGTTACGGTTGAGGTCGACGCCGTCGCCGGTGCTGATGGCACCGTCGCCGTTGATGTCGCGCAGGTTCTTGCGCCACAGGCGGGTGCTGGATCCCTGGAAGGTGTAGTCGTAGCCGTCGGGGTTGGCCGAGGGGACGAACCACAGCTCGGTCGAGTCGACGATCTTCTTGACGCGTTTGTCCGTCTTGTAGTTGTCCAGGTAGTAGTGCATCAGACGCCGGGTCATCTCCGGCGTGATCCACTCGCGTGCGTGCTGGTTGGAGACGTAGAGGACGGAGGGCTTGGCGCCGTCCTTCGTCCGCTTGGCGTTCTTGGTGAGCTTGAGCGCCAGGATGTCCTGGCCGTTGATCGTCTTGCCGATGGAGACGACCTTGGTGAGGCCGGGGTTCTCCTGCCCCGTCCGGACGATCTCCTCCTTGAGCCCCCCGCTTCCGCTGTACGGGCGGTACACGCCCTCGGCGGCCTTCTCGGTACGAGCCTCGGCCTTGGCGGAGAGGTCGTGCTCGGTGAGCTCGACGCCCTGCTTCCGAAGCTTCTTGGCCTGGTCGTCGGTGAGATAGACCTCGACGGTGGCGGTGCCCTTCTCGGGCGCCTGCTCACTGAGTTCGTGGCCGTCCTGACCGGCCGCCAGCAGCAGGGGTACCTGCTTCTTGGTGACCTCGGCGCGAAAGACCTTGACTTCGTTCGGGTCGGTTTCTTGTGAACTTCCCGGTTGCGCCTGGGCGATGGGTGCGATGCTCGCTCCGCCTATCAGGAGCGCACCGGCAGCGAGGATCGATCTCGCTCTGGGTCTCATGAACCCCCCTAGCAGTGATTCGCCACAGTGACGAATGACTGCCAGGCTCATGCCACTTCACGGTCCAGTCAAGAGCCGCAAAGATGACAAATACCGGTGCAGACGTCCCAAGTGGACGTCGGCACCGGAAGGTTGACGATCTTTCACATCAGCCCACGAGGTTGTCCGCCAGCTCCTCGGAGAGGTTGGCCTCCGTGCCAGGAATGCCGAGGTCCTGGGCCCGCTTGTCGGCCATGGCCAGCAGCCGACGGATACGGCCGGCGACGGCGTCCTTGGTCAGCGGCGGGTCGGCGAGCGCGCCCAGCTCTTCGAGGGAGGCCTGCTTGTGCTCCATGCGCAGGCGTCCGGCGGCGGCGAGATGCTCGGGGACCTCGTCGGCGAGGATCTCCAGGGCGCGCTGTACCCGGGCGCCGGCGGCGACGGCCGCGCGCGCGGAGCGGCGGAGGTTGGCGTCGTCGAAGTTGGCGAGCCGGTTCGCCGTGGCGCGCACCTCGCGACGCATCCGGCGCTCCTCCCAGGCCAGCACGGACTCGTGCGCCCCGAGCCGGGTCAGCAGGGCACCGATCGCGTCGCCGTCCCGGACGACCACACGGTCCACGCCGCGCACCTCGCGGGCCTTGGCGGCGATCGACAGCCTGCGGGCCGCGCCGACCAGGGCGAGCGCCGCCTCGGGACCTGGGCAGGTCACCTCCAGGGAGGACGAGCGGCCGGGCTCGGTGAGCGAGCCGTGCGCCAGGAAGGCGCCGCGCCAGGCTGCCTCGGCGTCGCAGGTGGCCCCGGAGACCACCTGCGGGGGCAGGCCACGGATCGGGCGGCCACGCCCGTCGACCAGGCCGGTCTGGCGGGCAAGCTGGTCACCGCCCGCGACCACCCGCACGACGTAGCGCGAACCGCGGCGCAGCCCGCCCGGCGCCATCACGATCAGCTCGGAGCTGTGGCCGAAGATCTCCAGGATGTCCCGCTTGAGCCGACGGGCCGCCATCGCGGTGTCCAGCTCCGCCTCGATCACAATGCGTCCGCTGACCAGGTGGAGGCCGCCGGCGAACCGCAGAATGGCGGAGACCTCCGCCTTCCTGCAGCAGGTCCGGGTGACGGGGAGCCGGGAGATCTCATCCTTCACCGCTGCCGTCATCGCCATGGGCCGATCCTTCCATGCATCCGAAAAATACGGTCGTACGCGGCGGCGAGGAGCTCCGGGTCGTGCCGGGGCGTCCCATCCGTCCGGGCCACCGGGGCCAGCTCGACCGCAGCACCGAGCCGCTTGGCGGCCTCGGTGAGCACATCCCGGTCGGGCACGGCGGCCTCGTCGGCCAGCACCACGTCCAGGGCGAGTTTAGGGGCGTGTCGTCCCAAAACCTCCAAATGACGCTGCGGGGAGAAGCCTTCGGTTTCTCCCGGCTGCGGAGCGAGGTTCAGGGAGAGTACCCGGCGCGCCTTCGTCTCGGTGAGTGCGTCGAGGAGTTCCGGCACGAGCAGATGCGGGATGACCGAGGAGAACCAGGAGCCCGGGCCGAGCACCACCCAGTCCGCGTCGCGGACTGCGGCGACGGCCTCCGGAACGGCCGGCGGGTCGTGCGGCACGACGTGCACCGACTGCACCTCGCCGGGGGTGAGGGCGACGTTGGCCTGCCCGCGCACGGTGTCGACGGCCTCGGGCAGGTCCGGGTCGTGGCCCTTGACCAGGGCCTGCAGCTCCAGCGGTACGGCGGACATGGGCAGTACGCGCCCGTGCGCGCCGAGCAGCTTGCCGACCAGGTCGAGGGCCTGGACGTGGTCGCCGAGCTGCTCCCACAGGGCGACGATCAGCAGATTGCCGACCGCGTGGTCGTGCAGGTCGCCCTTGGAGTGAAAGCGGTGCTGGATGACGCGGGCCCAGGTCTGGCCCCAGTCGTCGTCGCCGCACAGCGCGGCCAGCGCCTTGCGCAGGTCGCCGGGCGGCAGCACGCCCAGCTCGTCGCGCAGGCGCCCGCTGGAGCCGCCGTCGTCGGCCACGGTGACGACGGCGGTGAGGTCGCCGGTGATCCGGCGCAGCGCGGCGAGCGAGGCGGACAGGCCCATGCCGCCGCCCAGGGCGACGACCTTGGGCTGGGCGCCGCGGCGGCGCGGCCTGGCACCGCGGGCCTCGGCGGGCCGGCCGGCTCGCGACTCGGGCACCGCCCGGCGCAACCTGCTCAGCCGCGGAGTACGTCCCGTCATTCCCGTCCCATGTCCCGGTGTACGACCACCGTCTCCACGCCCTGGGAGGCAAGGCGCGCTGCGAGCTTCTCGGATGTGGCGACCGAGCGGTGCTTGCCGCCGGTGCAGCCGACCGCGATGGTCACGTACCGCTTGCCCTCTCGGCGGTATCCGGCCGCGATGAGCTGGAGCAGCTCGGAGTAGCGGTCGATGAACTCCTTCGCGCCGGGCTGGTTGAAGACGTACGCCGACACCTCCTCGTTGAGGCCGGTGAAGGGGCGCAGCTCCGGGACCCAGTGCGGGTTGGGCAGGAAGCGCATGTCCACGACCAGGTCGGCGTCGACCGGGAGGCCGTACTTGAAGCCGAAGGACATGACCGTCGCCCGCAGCTCGGGCTCCTCCTCGCCGGCGAACTGGGCGTCCATCTTGGCGCGCAGCTCGTGCACGTTGAGGCTGGAGGTGTCGATCACCAGGTCGGCGTCGCCGCGCAGCTCACGCAGCAGCTGGCGCTCGGCGGCGATGCCGTCGACGATGCGGCCGTCGCCCTGCAGGGGGTGCGGCCGACGCACCGACTCGAAGCGGCGCACCAGGGCGTCGTCGGAGGACTCCAGGAAGACGATCCGGCGTGTGACGCCCCGGCTGTCGAGTTCGGAGAGGGACTCGCGGAGGTTGTCGAAGAAGCGCCGGCCACGGACGTCGACGACCACCGCGATCCGCGCCACGTTGCCCTGGGAGCGGGCGCCGAGCTCCACCATGGTGGGGATCAGCGCGGGCGGGAGGTTGTCGACGACGAACCAGCCGAGGTCCTCCAGACACTTGGCGGCCGTAGAGCGGCCGGCCCCGGACATGCCGGAGATGATCACCAGCTCGGGGATGGCCGCTTCGGGGACCCCGGCTGTCTCGATGCCCGTACTCACCTGTGCTCCGTCTTCCTGGCGTGCGTCCTGCTGGGTGAGATCCTCGCCGGTCTTGTTGTGGGTTTCCTGAGCTTCTTGATCTCGCTCACCTGTGGGCTGTGTGTCGTTCTCGCTCATCTCTCCTGCCCCCGTCGTTCGTCCGGGGCGCCCGCGGACACGGGCTCCCCCGAGGTCTCCGCCGTCGTATCGGATTCCTCGTCTTCCATGATCTCTCCAGTCGCCGTGTTCACGGCGGGTGCGGCCGGAGCCGCCTGGGCGAGGGCCACGGCGATCGTCTCGGCCGTCTTACGACCTATACCTGGAACCTCACAGATCTGGTCGATTGTCGCGGATCGCAGCTTCTTCACCGAACCGAAGTGCTTGATCAGCGCCTGCTTGCGAGTCTCACCGAGGCCGGGGACGTCGTCCAACGGGCTCGACCGGAAACGCTTGGCGCGCTTGGCACGCTGGTAGGTGATCGCGAAGCGGTGGGCCTCGTCCCGGACGCGCTGGAGCAGATAGAGGCCCTCGCTGGTGCGGGGCAGCACGACCGGGTCGCCCTCGCCGGGCAGCCAGACCTCCTCCAGGCGCTTGGCGAGGCCGCAGACGGCGATGTCGTCGATACCGAGATCGTCCAGAGCCCGCTGGGCGGCCGCGACCTGCGGCTGCCCGCCGTCGACGACGACGAGCTGGGGCGGGTAGGCGAAGCGCTTGGGGCGGCCGTCGTCGTCCTTGAGGCCATTGGCGAGGGGGACGGACGAGGCGTCGGCGAGCGGGGCGGACGAAGTGCCGGTGAGGGGATCGGAGGCGGTGTCGGTGTCGGTGTCGGTGTCGGTGTCGGTGAGGGTGTTCTCGCCGTCGGCCCACTCGCCCGTCTTCTCCTTCTCGGCGAGGTAGCGCTTGAAGCGGCGGGTGATCACCTCGTGCATGGAGCGGACGTCGTCCTGGCCCTCGAAGCCCTTGATCTGGAAGCGGCGGTACTCGCTCTTGCGCTGCAGCCCGTCCTCGAAGACGACCATGGAGGCCACGACGTCGTCGCCCTGGAGGTGCGAGATGTCGTAGCACTCGATCCTGAGCGGGGCGCTGTCCAGGTCGAGGGCCTCGGCGATCTCCTCCAGGGCACGCGAGCGCGTGGTCAGGTCGGAGGCACGCTTGGTCTTGTGCAGGACGAGCGCCTGCTGGGCGTTGCGCTCGACGGTCTCCATCAGGGCACGCTTGTCGCCGCGCTGGGGGATGCGCAGCGAGACGTTGGCCCCACGGCGCACCGACAGCCACTCCTGCACAGGCTCCACCGGGTCGGGCAGGGCCGGGACCAGGACCTCCTTGGGCACCGCGTCCCCGGTCTCCTCGCCGTAGAGCTGCTGCAGGGCGTGCTCGACGAGGGCGCCGGTGGTGATCTCCTCGACCTTGTCGGTGACCCAGCCGCGCTGGCCGCGCACCCGGCCGCCGCGGACGTGGAAGATCTGCACGGCCGCCTCCAGCTCGTCCTCCGCGACCGCGATGAGGTCGGCGTCGGTCGCGTCGGCGAGCACGACCGCGTTCTTCTCCATGGCCTTCTTCAGGGCCTCGATGTCGTCGCGCAGGCGGGCGGCCCGCTCGTACTCCATCTCGTCGGCCGCCTCCACCATCTGCTTCTCCAGGCGGCGCAGATACGTGCCCGTGCGGCCGGTCATGAAGTCGCAGAACTCGTCGGCCAGTTCAAGGTGCTCCTCGGCGGAGACGCGGTCCACGCAAGGGGCGGAGCATTTGCCGATGTAGCCGAGCAGGCAGGGTCGGCCGGTGCGGCGGGCGTTCTTGAAGACGCCGGCCGAGCAGGTCCGCACCGGGAAGACGCGCAGCAGGAGGTCGACGGTGTCACGGATCGCCCACGCGTGCGCGTACGGCCCGAAATACCTGACGCCCTTCTTCTTGTGACCGCGCATCACCTGCACCCGCGGGAACTCCTCGTTCATCGTCACCGCGAGGTACGGGTAGCTCTTGTCGTCGCGGTACTTGACGTTGAACCGGGGGTCGTACTCCTTGATCCAGGAGTACTCCAGCTGCAGGGCCTCGACCTCTGTGGACACCACGGTCCACTCCACGGACGCGGCCGTGGTGACCATCGTGCGGGTGCGCGGGTGCAGGCCCGACAGGTCCTGGAAGTAGTTCGCCAGGCGCTGGCGCAGGCTCTTCGCCTTTCCGACGTAGATCACCCGGCGGTGCTCGTCACGGAACCTGTACACCCCGGGAGAGTCCGGGATCTGTCCCGGCTTGGGGCGGTAGCTGGAGGGATCGGCCATGTCTCACACCCTACTGGCGAGCGCTGACACTCCGACGGGGCTGTGGACAACGCCGGAGGGTCCGGGTTCAGCGTCCACGCCCCAGGCCCCGTCGGGCGGTGGCGCCCCGGATTCCAGCACGTGGCGGGCGACCCGCAGCGCCTCTGCGAGCGGCACCGTGTCCGCGTCCGGGTACTCGTCACACTGCCCATTCGTGAGCACGTAAACCCCCTCTGTGCCCCTCCATCTCGGGATGGACGGTGTGCGCGCCGGGGTCGTCCTCGTCGTCCTCGTCGTTCAGCAGCATCACCACCGCGCACCCGGCGTTGCTCACCACCGCCGGACGACGCCCCGAGGAGCTGGTCAGGCACCTCACGGACGGGCGGCGTGACCTCGGCTTCACGCTGGTCGCCGCGGCCCTGTCCGCGTTCTAGCCGGCCACCGGAGATCCGGTCCCGCAGCGAACGGACCACCTCCTCGGCCGTCACGGGCCCGGCATCGTCGTCGCTGCACTCCGGGAGTCGGAGTTTGCCCAGGATGCTTCGGAGTTTGCCCAGGATGCTGCGGGCGCACTATTCGACGGTGCCCTCAGTGACACACAGGCGGCGGCCCATGCCTGCCTGGGAGGCGGACCTTGTGCCCGCTCGCCAGGAGCTCCAGGGCCTCCTGACCTCGACGAACGCCGACAGCGCGAGGATCCGGGGGCTAGGTGGCGCTCGTGGATCGTGCGGGCGCCTTGGAGCCCCCCCGCGGAGTGGTCGGGCGGCACCGGCTTCTCCTGCGTGATCATCCCTATCTCCACACACTCCCTGGAGTACTTCCAAGAGCTTGTCGCCACCGGGCCGGCCCGCGGCTGCCTGCACAAATCGGCTCTTTCCGCGCACGCCGTCAGGGAGGTACTGGGCAACACGAGGACGTGCACGACGACTTGAGGCGAACGCATCGCGACTCGGCCAGGATTGCCCACTGTTGGGCATCAGGTGTTGTCGGGACTTGGTCAACACGCTTCAATGCGGGGGAACTCGGGGCCGTGAACGACGGCGTACGGATGTGAAGCCCCCTGCCGCGCCGACGGGGTGGCCCCGAGCAGCAGCGCGAACGGTCTGACCACCCGTTGTGAACAACCACAGAAAGGCCCCTGCATGCCGCACGCCACACAGCACGCGGACACCCCCGCCACCGCGGAACTGGACACGGCCCTGCGAGGGGGCCCATTCCACGCCGCCCTGCGCGCCGCGATAGCCGCCCGGGGACTGCCGCTGCAGCGCGTGCAGCATCATCTGTCCCGTCGCGGCGTGAAGGTCGGCGTCACCAGCCTGAGCTACTGGCAGCAGGGCGCCCGCCGGCCACAGCGCCCCGAGTCACTGCGCGCGGTACGGGCCCTGGAGGAGATCCTCCAGCTGCCGGAGGAGTCCCTGATCAGGCTGCTCGCCGAAGCGGACGGCCACTCCGCCCTCCAACGGCCCGCGGTCCGCTCGTACCGCTCCCTGGTGGAGGCCTCGGGCGTCCTGGAACAACTGCTGGCCGAGCTGGACTGTCCGGTCGACGGCGGTCTGCACACCCTCGCCCACCACGAGCGGGTGCTGATCGGGCCGCACCGCGAGCTGGCGGGGCGCGAGTCGCACCACATCGTGCGCGCCCACAAGGACGGCGTGGACCGCTTCGTCGCCGTCCACCACGGTGACCCGGGATGCGCGCCGGAGCGCATCACGGTGCACGCGCTGGAGAACTGCCGCACGGGACGGGTCCGTTGGCACCACGACACCGGTGTCCTCGTGGCCGAGCTGCTCTTCGGCACCCGTCTACGGGCCGGCGACACCTACCTCTTCCGCTACGGCGTCGAGGACGGCACGGCCGACGTGTCCCGCGAGTACGCCCGCGGTTTCCCGTTCGCGGGCGGCCAGTACGCCCTGCAGGTCCGCTTCGCCGAGAACGCCCTCCCGGTCCGCTGTCACCGGTTCGCGCAGCACTCGGCGGCAGCGCCCCGCAGCGGCCGTCAGGGACTGGCCTTCAGTGGGCTGCACCGTTCCGTCCACCTTGTCGAGCCACGGGTGCGGACCGGGATCGTGGGCATCGGGTGGGAGTGGGAGTGAGCCGCCGCTTTGAACTGTCCCGGCCTCGACGGACGGCCACGTTCTGATCCGGCCGGGCCGCCCACCACGATCTGAAACCGGCCGGCCCGACCCCCACATTTCCGGAACCGGCCCGGACCGACCGCCACATTCTGAAACCGGCAGGGCTGGCTGACCACCACGTTCCTCATCGGTCCGGACGACAGCCAGCTTCTGATCCCGGGATGGCCGACATCGCCCTCGGCAAGGTCGGGAAGGGGACGTAAACGATTGCGCAAGCGTTTACGTCCGGCCCCGAATGAGATAACTTCCCGGCGAGAAGACCCACGGCGGCCCGGCGAGAGGCCCGCGGCACAGGCAGAACCGGGAGGGGATCTCGATGGCAACCATGGCCGACGTCGCGCGCAGCGCCGGTGTGTCCGTGGCGACCGTCTCGCATGTGCTGAACGGCACCCGGCCGGTGCTGCCCCACACGCGCCAGGCGGTGCTGGACGCCATGGACGAGCTGGGCTACACGCCCAACACCCTCGCCCGTTCCCTGGTGACTTCCCGCACCCGGTCCATAGGGCTCGCGGTGTCGGCGATCAGCAACCCGTACTTCACGGAGATACTCCAGGGCGTCGAGGCCGCTGCTCTGGAACACGGCTACAGCCTGCTCATCGCCGACCCGCATGACGATCCGGTGCATGAACGCAAGGTCGTCCAGCTCCTGCACGAACGCCGCGTGGACGGCATGATCGTCGCGCCCTCCGCGGACCCGCGCGAGCTCATCGCCTACCTCGGGCGCCACAACGTGCCGACCGTTCTCCTCGACCGCGTGGTCGACACCACGACCGACGGCTCACCGCACTTCGACCAGGTCTGCGCCGACAGCGCCGAACCCGTGGCCCGGCTCGTCACTCATCTCGCCGACCTCGGCCACCAGCGGATCGCCCTGGTCGCCGGCCTGCCCGGACTCAGCACCACCGGCGAGCGGCTCGACGGATACCGGGACGGCCTGGCGGCCGCCGGGCTCGCCTTCGACGAACACCTCGTCGTGCACGGCGACTCCGAGTCGGCCGGCGCCGAACAGGCCACCGCCGCACTGCTGTCGCTCGCCTCGCCGCCCACCGCACTCGTCACCGCCAACAACGCGATGACGATCGGTGCCCTGCGCGCCCTGCGCGACCGCGGTCTGTCCGTGCCCGACGACATCGCGCTGTGCTGCTTCGACGACTTCGCCTGGGCCGACCTGTTCTCACCCCGGCTCACCGCGATAGCCCAGCCCAGCAGGGACATCGGCGCCCACGCGGTCCGTGTGCTGCTGGACCGGCTCGCCTCGCCGGACCGGGCCGCCCGGACGGTGCGTCTCCCTTGCACCTTCGTGCATCGCACCTCGTGCGGGTGTGCCGAACAGCCTCGGGGGTCCGGGACATCCGCGAATCCCGAGATACCTGAGGTGCGCGGAATACCCGCCAGGCCCGGGGACCCCGAGGGCACCGCCAAGCGCCTGCCATCCGACAGCCCCCAACAACCCCTGACGTCCGTGAAAGGAACCGTCTCGTGATCGTCGTCGCCGGTGAGGCTCTGATCGACCTGGTCCCGCAGGGCACGGGCGCCCTCGCGGGCCTGAAGCCGGCGCTCGGCGGCGGGCCCTACAACACCGCCGTGGCCCTCGGTCGCCTCGGCTCCCCCACCGCCTTCTGCTCCCGCACCTCCTACGACGCCTTCGGGGACACCCTGCTCGACGGGCTACGGGAAGCCGGGGTGGACGTATCGGCCGTGCAGCGCGGTGTGGAGCCCACCACCCTCGCGGTCGCCACCATCGACGCGAAGGGCTCGGCCGCCTACTCCTTCTACGTCGAGGGCACCGCCGACCGGCTCTTCACAGCACCCTCCGAACTGCCCGCGGCGACCCGCGCCGTGTCCTTCGGTACCTGCTCGCTCGTCCTGGAGCCGGGGGCGAGCGCCTATGAGGAGCTGATGCGGAACGCGGCCGCGCAAGGGGTGTTCACCGCGCTCGACCCGAACATCCGGGCCGGACTGATCCCGGACCCGGACGGTTACCGGGCCCGATTCAAGAGCTGGTTGCCGTCGGTGTCGCTGCTCAAGCTCTCCGAGGAGGACGCGCTGTGGCTGGGCGGCACCCCGCGCGAGTGGCTGGCCGCGGGGCCTGCGGCCGTCGTGATCACTCAGGGCGGCGACGGGCTGACCGCCTTCACGCGGGACGGCGCAGTGCACGCCGTGGCGGGCGAGGAGGTCGACGTCGTGGACACGATCGGTGCGGGCGACACCGTGAACGCGGCCCTGTTGCACGGTCTGGCCGCCCAGGACGCCCTGTCCGCCGAGGCTCTCGTGGGATTGGGCGCCGACGGCTGGACACGGCTGTTGCGGTTCGCGGCGCGGGCTGCCGCGATCACTTGTTCCCGGGCGGGCGCCGAGCCGCCGTACGCCTCCGAGCTGGGGGACTTCCAGGAGGCGTTCTGTGCCGTTCCACTCTTGAGGAATCAAGGTTCGTCACAGCCGCGGGGATGAAGCGGCTGATCATGCAACGCGCGGCGCCCCGCGGGGAGTTCCCGCGGGGCGCCGCACTTCTCGGGATGTGTAGGGGCTCGTCGTTCGCGAGCCTCAGGCCTTGCGGGCCCGCGTCGTCTTCTTCGCGGGTGCCGCCTTCTTCGTGGCGCCGGCCGCCTTCTTCGTGGCGGTGTTGTTGGCGGCCTTGGTCGTCTTCGCGGTCCTGGCCGTCGCCGTCTTCTTCGCCGTCGATCCCGCCGCGACGGTCTTCTTGGCTGCCGCCTTGCGCGGGGCCTTCACCGAGGCCGCGTCGCTGATCCGGTCGGCGCCGAGGATCTCGCGCAGGAACTTGCCGGTGTGGCTGGTGGGCACTCCGGCGACCTCCTCGGGTGTGCCCTCGGCGATGACGAGGCCACCGCCGGCGCCGCCCTCGGGACCCATGTCCACGACCCAGTCGGCTGTCTTGATCACGTCGAGGTTGTGCTCGATGACGATGACCGTGTTGCCCTTGTCGACCAGGCCTGCCAGGACCTTCAGCAGCTTGCTGATGTCCTCGAAGTGCAGACCGGTGGTCGGCTCGTCGAGGACGTAGACCGTACGGCCGGTGGAGCGCTTCTGCAGTTCGCTGGCGAGCTTCACCCGCTGCGCCTCACCGCCGGACAGGGTGGTCGCGGACTGGCCGAGCCGCACATAGCCGAGACCGACGTCGTTCAGCGTCTTGAGGTGGCGGTTGATCGCCGGGACGGCCTCGAAGAAGTCCATGGCTTCCTCGATCGGCATGTTCAGGACCTCGGAGATGGACTTGCCCTTGTAGTGGACCTCCAGGGTCTCCCGGTTGTACCGGGCGCCGTGGCAGACCTCGCACGGGACGTAGACGTCCGGGAGGAAGTTCATCTCGATCTTGATCGTGCCGTCGCCCGCGCAGTTCTCGCAGCGGCCGCCCTTGACGTTGAAGGAGAAGCGGCCCGGCATGTAGCCACGGACCTTCGCCTCGGTGGTCTCGGCGAACAGCTTGCGAATGTGGTCGAAGACGCCGGTGTACGTCGCCGGGTTCGAGCGCGGGGTGCGGCCGATGGGCGACTGGTCGACGTGCACGACCTTGTCGACGAGGTCGTCACCGTCCACGCGCGTGTGCCGCCCGGGGACGTTGCGCGCGCCGTTGAGCTCTCGGGCCAGGTGCGTGTACAGGATGTCGTTGACCAGCGTCGACTTGCCGGAGCCGGAGACGCCGGTGACCGCGGTGAACAGGCCCAGCGGGAAGGACACGTCGATGTCCTGGAGGTTGTTCTCGCGGGCGCCGTGCACCGTGAGCCGGCGGGACGGGTCCTGCGGGCGCCGGATGTCGGGCAGCGGGATGGACCTCTTGCCGGACAGGTACTGCCCGGTCTGCGACTCGGGGTTGGCGAGCAGCTCCTTCAGGGAGCCGCTGTGCACGACCTTGCCGCCGTGCTCACCGGCGCCGGGGCCGATGTCGACGACCCAGTCGGCGGTCTTGATGGTGTCCTCGTCGTGCTCGACGACGATGAGTGTGTTGCCCATGTCGCGCAGCCGGACGAGGGTCTCGATGAGCCGGTGGTTGTCGCGCTGGTGCAGACCGATGGAGGGCTCGTCGAGGACGTACAGGACGCCGACGAGTCCGGAACCGATCTGGGTGGCCAGGCGGATGCGCTGGGCCTCGCCGCCGGAGAGCGTGCCCGCCGCGCGGTTGAGCGAGAGGTAGTCCAGGCCGACGTCGACCAGGAAGCGCAGCCGCTCGTTGACCTCCTTCAGCACGCGTTCGGCGATCTTCTTGTCGCGGGCGTTGAGCTTCAGCTTGCCCAGGAAGTCCGCGCAGTCGCTGATGGACATCGCGGCGACTTCGGCGATCGACCTCTCCATGATCGTGACCGCGAGGACGATCGGCTTCAGGCGCGTGCCCTCACAGGTGGGGCAGGGCACCTCGCGCATGTAGCCCTCGAAGCGCTCACGGCTGGCGTCGCTCTCGGCCTCGCTGTGCCGGCGCTTCACGAAGGGGACGGCACCCTCGAAGGGCGTGGTGTACACGCGCTCGCGGCCGTACCTGTTCCGGTAGCGGACCTCGATCTGCGTCTTGTGCCCGTGGAGGAGGGCCTTCTTGGCGCGCTGCGGCAGGCCCGCGAAGGGGATGTCCGTCCGGAAGCCGAGCGCGTCGGCGAGGGCACCGATCAGGCGACCGAAGTAGTCCTTGGTGTGCCCGTGCGACCAGGGGTGGATGGCGCCCTCGTCGAGGGACTTGTCCTCGTCCGGGACGATCAGCTCGGGGTCGACCTCCATGCGCGTCCCGATACCGGTGCACTCGGGGCAGGCACCGAAGGGCGAGTTGAAGGAGAAGGAGCGCGGCTCCAGCTCCTCGAAGGAGAGGTCGTCGTACGGGCAGTACAGGTGCTCCGAGTACATGCGCTCGCGCTCGGGGTCGTCCTCGGGGAGGTCGACGAAGTCGAGCACGACCATGCCGCCGGACAGGCCGAGGGCGGTCTCCACGGAGTCGGTGAGGCGGCGCTTGGCGGAGTCCTTCACCGTGAGACGGTCGACGACCACCTCGATGGTGTGCTTCTCCTGCTTCTTCAGCGTCGGCGGGTTGGAGAGCTGGATCGTCTCGCCGTCCACCCGCGCGCGGGAGTAGCCCTTGGTCTGAAGATCGGCGAACAGGTCGACGAACTCGCCCTTGCGCTCACGCACCAGCGGCGACAGCACCTGGAAGCGGCTCCCCTCCGGCAGCTCCAGAACCCTGTCGACGATGGCCTGCGGCGACTGGCGCGAGATCGGGCGGCTGCACTGGGGGCAGTGCGGCTTGCCGATACGCGCGAAGAGCAGACGCAGGTAGTCGTAGACCTCGGTGATGGTGCCGACCGTCGAGCGCGGGTTGCGCGAGGTCGACTTCTGGTCGATGGAGACCGCCGGGGACAGACCTTCGATGAAGTCGACGTCCGGCTTGTCCATCTGGCCGAGGAACTGCCGGGCGTACGACGACAGCGACTCCACGTAGCGCCGCTGCCCCTCGGCGAAGATGGTGTCGAAGGCCAGCGAGGACTTACCCGACCCCGACAGGCCCGTGAAGACGATGAGCGAGTCGCGCGGCAGGTCGAGCGAGACATTCTTCAGGTTGTGCTCGCGCGCGCCACGGACGATGAGACGGTCGGCCACGCCGGTCCGCACCTTTCTTGAGAGAAGTGACAGGGGCGAGGCCCCCGTGCTTCTCAGACTAGGGGGAGCCACTGACAACGCCGGTCGGATTCCCGAATGGGACAACAATCCCGGACCATCCAGCATGCCCGACGCCAAGACCGACCCTATAGCACGTGCATTCGATTTACGGCACTCGTTCACCACCTTCACCCAAAGGTGTGGCGGGGTTAGTGTCAGCACCATGATTGATCACGCTCGTGACCTGGTGTCTGTACGTGAAGCGACGGAACGGCTGCTCACCGCAGCGGCCAAACTGGACAACGCGTCGGTGGCCGAGCCGTCACGGCTCCCCGGCTGGAACCGCGGCCACGTCCTCGCGCACCTCGCGCGTAACGCCGACGCCCTCGTGAACGTCCTCGAAGGGCGTCCCATGTACGTCTCGGGGACGGCTCGGGACGCCGACATCGAGCGGGACGCCCCGCGCCCCCTCGACACGCAGCTCACCGACGTGCGCGACAGCGCGGCCCGCTTCCAGGAGGCGGGGGCGGCACCCGCGGACTGGTCGCGCACCGTGGAGCTGCGCAACGGGGTCACCGACGCGGCGGCCCGGGTGCCGTTCCGGCGCTGGGTCGAGGTGGAGCTGCATCACGTGGATCTCGGGATCGGGTACGAGCTGGAGGATCTGCCGACGGAGTTCGTGGAGCGGGAGATCGACTTCCTCGCCGAGCGGTTCACCGGGCACCCCGATGTGCCGCCGGCCCGTCTCACGGACGGCACGCGCGCGTGGAGCACGGGCCGGGAGGCGGGCACGCCCGAGATCACCGTCACGGGCCCGGCGCCCGACCTGCTCGGCTGGCTCGCCGGACGCCGCGACGGGGCCGGGCTGACCCCAGAGGGCGGCGCGCTGCCGTCGCTCCCCCCGCTGTAGCGCCTGAACCGTCCCTGGACCACACTCCCGCTATAGGCTGCCGCCATGACGTACAGCGGACAGGTGACGGTCGGTGGCCCCGCCGACGTGCACGAGCTCAAGGACCTGATGATCACCAAGATCGCGGTCGGCCCGATGGACAACAACGCCTATCTGCTGCGCTGCCGGGCCACGGACGAGCAACTGCTGATCGACGCCGCCAACGACGCGGACGCATTGCTCGGCATGATCGGTGACGACGGCATCGCGTCCGTCGTCACCACCCACCAGCACGGCGACCACTGGCAGGCGCTCGCCGCGGTCGTCGAGGCCACCGGCGCGCGCACGTACGCCGGCCGGGACGACGCCGACGGCATCCCGGTGCCGACCGACGTCCT
This sequence comes from Streptomyces sp. R28, assembly GCF_041052385.1. Taxonomy (GTDB): domain Bacteria; phylum Actinomycetota; class Actinomycetes; order Streptomycetales; family Streptomycetaceae; genus Streptomyces. Next base: position 2,676,621 of record NZ_CP163439.1, read on the forward strand.
GGTCGACGACGGCGACACCATCCGGGTGGGGCACGTGGAGCTCACCGCGCGCCACCTGGTCGGGCACACGCCGGGTTCGATCGCCCTCGTCTACGACGACCCGCACGGACATCCCCATGTGTTCACCGGGGACTGCCTGTTCCCGGGCGGCGTGGGCAACACCCGTAAGGATCCCAAGGCGTTCGCCAGCCTGATCCACGATGTCGAGACGAAGATCTTCGAGGTGCTGCCGGACGAGACCTGGGTCTACCCGGGGCACGGCGACGACACGACGCTGGGCGCGGAACGGCCGCAGCTGCCGGAGTGGCACGCGCGGGGCTGGTGAGCGCGCGAGGTCGGTGAGCGCGGGGCGGTAGGAGCGCGGAGACGGTAAGCGCGGAGATGTGAGTGAGCGCCCCGCGCACGCGCCCCGTGTGAATTGTTCACACGCTCCGGTGCCACGCGCGCGCTCCCGGCGGACGTTGTTGCGCAGTCAACTGGAAGCAGCCCCGCACAGGATGACGGCTCCTGAGCGGTAAGGGCCGCCGGTCTCTCCACCCCCGCCCTCGGCCGGCGGCCCCGGCGGTTGCCAAGGGACCTGTTCACAAAAACGCAACACCCGTTCCCACTATGCGGACAGTTACCGTCGTGACCTCGACAAACACGACGATGTACTGTCAATCTCCCGCCATGCACCTTGCCCCTCGCGCACTGCGCCGCGCCGTCGCCGTCGCAACGACAGCCCTGCTCGCCACCGCTCTCGGCTGCGCTCCGCAGCCGGATGACAAGCCCGCCGACGCACCCTCGGGGTCGGCCGGGAACACCTGCGCCAAGGGCAAGCTGGCCACCCAGACCACCGGCAAGCTGACGATCGCCACCGACGAGCCTGCGTACGAGCCCTGGTTCAAGGACGACAAGCCCGCCAACGGTGAGGGATTCGAGTCGGCGGTCGCGTACGCCGTGGCGAAGCAGCTCGGTTACGACAAGAGCGCCGTCGTCTGGCAGAGCGTGCCGTTCAACAAGGCCTTCGCGCCCGGCGAGAAGACCTTCGACTTCGACATCAACCAGGTGTCGATCAGCGACGAGCGCAAGAAGGCCGTGGACTTCTCCGCCGGCTACTACGACGTCCGCCAGGCCGTCATCGCGCTGAAGGGTACCAAGGCCGCCAAGGCGAAGAGCATCGCGGACCTGAAGGGCCTCAAGCTGGGTGCACAGGTCGGCACCACCAGCCTCGACTACATCGACGACGTGGTGAAGCCGACACAGGAAACCGCCGCGTACGCCAAGAACGACCAGGCCAAGTCCGCGCTGAAGAACGGTCAGGTCGACGCCATCGTCGTCGACCTGCCGACCGCCTTCTACATCACCGCGGCCGAGGTGACGGACGCGACGATCGTCGGGCAGTTCGAGAACCAGGGCGCTGCTCCGGAGCAGTTCGGGCTCGTGCTCGACAAGGGCAGCGCGCTCACCGCGTGCGTGACGGACGCCGTGGACGCCCTGCGCAAGGACGGCACCCTGGACAAGCTCGAGCAGCAGTGGCTGTCGGACGCGGTCGACGCTCCGGTGCTCAAGTGACGGTCACGAAGGAGGAGTCCGGCCAGGAGGGCGCGGACGACAACGGCGGCATGTCCGGCGTGAGCGGCGACGGGTACGTGCCCTCGCAGCGGCGCCTGGACCGCGAGCGCTACAAGCGCGCCCGCGCCCGCCGCGCCACTTCGATCGCTGCCCTCTCCACCCTGGTCACCGGCGTCGTTCTCTACCTGGTCGTGGTCAACGCGCCGGGCTGGCCGCGCACCAAGGAGACGTTCTTCAACGGGCAGTACGCGCGCGAGGCGTTCCCCAAGGTCCTCGAAGGGCTCTGGCTCAACGTCCGGCTGCTGCTGGTCTGCGGTGCGGCCGTGCTGGTCCTCGGGATGCTCATCGCCGTCGCTCGTACGCTGCGCGGCCCGGTGTTCTTCCCTCTACGGGCGCTGGCGGCTGCGTACACGGACTTCTTCCGGGGCCTGCCGCTCATCATTAACCTCATGATCGTCGTGCTCGGCGTCCCCGCGCTGCGGCTGCAGGGCGTGACCGTCGATCCGGTACTGCTGGGCGGTACCGCGCTGACGCTGACGTACTCGGCGTACGTGGCCGAGGTGTTCCGCGCGGGCATCGAGTCCGTCCACCCCTCGCAGCGCGCCGCGGCCCGCTCGCTCGGCCTCACCAACCGGCAGGCACTGCGGCACGTCGTCCTGCCCCAGGCTGTACGCCGTCAGGTGCCGCCCCTGCTGAACGACCTGGTGTCGCTGCAGAAGGACACCGGTCTGGTGTCGATCGGCGGTGCGGTGGACGCCGTACGGGCCGCGGACATCATCGCGGGCCGCAGCCTCAACTACACGCCGTACATCGTCGCGGGTCTGGTCTTCGTGGCGCTGACCATCCCGATGACCCGCTTCACGGACTGGGTGACGGCCCGGATGGACCGCCGACGCGCCCAAGGAGGAGCCCTGTGAGCGACGCACCTGTGCTGCGCATGGAGTCCGTCCGCAAGACCTTCGGCGGCTCGGTCGTGCTGCGGGACGTCGACCTGGAGGTCGTCCCGCACACCGTGACCGCCTTGATCGGCGCCTCCGGCTCCGGCAAGTCCACGCTGCTGCGGTGCGCGAACCTGCTGGAGGACATCGACGACGGTGCGATCTGGCTGGACGGCGAGGAGATCACCGATCCGCGGGCCGACCAGGACGCCGTACGACGCCGTATCGGCGTGGTGTTCCAGGCCTACAACCTCTTCCCGCACATGACGGTCCTGGAGAACATCACCCTCGCCCCGCGCCGGGTGCACGGGGTGTCCCGCGCGGAGGCCGAGGCACGCGCGCGTGAGCTGCTGGAGCGGCTCGGGCTGGCCGAGAAGGCGGGCGAGTATCCGGACCGGCTGAGCGGCGGCCAGCAGCAGCGCGTAGCGATCGCCCGCGCCTTGGCCGTACGTCCCCGACTGCTGTTGCTCGACGAGATCACCGCCGCCCTCGACCCCGAGCTCGTGGGTGAGGTCCTCTCCGTCGTACGCGACTTGAAGGCTGACGGGATGACGATGGTGCTGGCCACGCACGAGATGGGGTTCGCCCGCGAAGTCGCCGACCAGGTCTGCTTTCTGGACGGAGGCGTCGTACTGGAGCGCGGCACAGCCGAGCAGATCTTCGGCGAACCGCGGCAGGAGCGCACCCAGCGCTTCCTGCGGCGAATCGTGGAGGCGGGGCGGCTGTAAGGACCGCTCGCCATGGTCGACGGGGCTTACACGTCCGCGGTCTCACACGTCCCCGGGACTTACACATGCGCCCCGCCCGGCCACGTCACGTGTTCGCCTGTCCCGCCCCCGCCAGCGCCGCGACCCGCTCCACCCCGAACACGTACCCCTGCACCCCGCACCCCGCGATGACGCCGTCGGCGCGCAGGGAGACGTACGAGTGGTGCCGGAACGACTCGCGCTTGTGGATGTTGGAGATGTGGACCTCCAACACAGGCAGTCCGTCACAGGTGTTGAGTGCGTCCAGAATCGCCACCGACGTGTGCGAGTAGGCGCCGGGGTTGATCACGATCCCGCTGTGGTTCAGCCGTGCCTCGTGGATCCAGTCGACCAGCTCGCCCTCGTGGTTGGACTGCCGGAAGTCGATCGTGCCGCCGTGCGCGGCCGCCGCCTTGGTGCACAGGGCCTCGACATCGGCCAGGGTCTCGGAGCCGTAGATCTCCGGCTGGCGCTGGCCGAGCAGGTTCAGGTTGGGGCCGTTGAGGATCATGATCGGGGCGTTGGCCAGGGTGCGGGGCACGGTTCCTCCGGTCCGTTCGGGGGTTCGGGCCGTCCGACGACGACCGCTGCTCAGACCCCGGTTTATCACGGTGCACGGACCACGCCATGAGCCATACCCTCCCGTTATGACCATGATCTCGTACCCTTCCAAGCCCTCCCCCGGCGACCGCATCGCCGTCATTTCGCCCGGTGCGGGCCTTCCCGGGCTCTTCCCCCGCCCCTACGAACTGGGCCTGGAGCGGCTGCGCAAGGACTACGAACTCGAGCCGGTCGAGTACCCCTCGACCCGCAAGATGGGCTCGACGCCGCAAGAACGCGCCGACGACATACACGCCGCGTTCGCCGATCCCGACATCAAGGCGGTCATCGCGTCGATCGGCGGCGACGACCAGATCACCGTGCTGCCGCTGCTGGACCGGGAGTTGATCCGCGCGAACCCGAAGCCCTTCTTCGGGATGAGCGACAACACGAACCTGCTCATGTTCCTGCGCAACACCGGCATCGTCGGCTACCACGGCGCGACCGTCATGACCGCGCTGGGCCGCCCGGTTGCCATGGACCAGTTGACCGCCGAGTCACTGCGGGCGGCGCTGTTCACGTCGGGCGAGTACGAGTTGAAGCCCGCAGGGCTCTGGAACGACATCAACCGTGACTGGGCCGACCCGGCGACCTTCGACGCGGAGCCGGAGATGCGACCCTCCGACGGATGGACGTGGGTGAACGCCGACGCAGTGGTGGAAGGCCGCAGTTGGGGCGGCTGTCTGGAGATCCTCGGCTGGATGCTGATGGCTGACCGCGAGATCGCACGCGATCTCTCGGAGTACGACGGCGGGGTGCTGCTCCTGGAGACCTCGGAGGAGATGCCGAGCAGCGAGGAGGTCTTCCGCACCATGCGCAACATGGGCGAGCGCGGGCTGCTCCAGCGCTTCTCCGCACTCCTGATGGGCCGCGCGAAGACCTGGTCCTTCGAGCGCCCCAACAGCCCCGAGGAAGCCGCTCGTTACGCGGCGGAGCAGCGCGAGGCCGTCCTGCGCGCCATGCGGGCCTACGCTCCCGACACCACGATCGTCTTCGACGTGGACTTCGGCCACACCGATCCGCAACTCGTGATCCCCTACGGCGGCCTCGTCCGCGTCGACGGCCCCGCCCGGCGCATCACCGTCACGTACTGACGAAGCCCCGGCGCGCCCGTACGCCCCCGTAACCCGCGGTCACTGTGGGTAGTTGACGCAGCATGCACGACTCACGCACCGTAAGGGCGCCCTCCATGCTGCGGCTCGCGGCCGCCTCGCTCGCCGGAACGGCCATCGAGTTCTACGACTTCTTCGTCTACGGGACCGCGGCGGCGCTGGTCCTGGGGCCGCTGTTCTTCCCGACGTTCTCGCCGGTGGCGGGAACCCTGGCCGCCTTCGCGACGTTCGGTGTCGGCTTTGTGGCGCGGCCGCTGGGCTCGGTGCTGTTCGGGCACATCGGGGACCGGCACGGACGCCGGCCGGTCCTCGTCGCCTCGCTGCTGCTGACCGGCACCTCCACGGTCGCGGTCGGCTGCGTGCCGACGTACGACACGATCGGTGTGGCCGCTCCCCTGCTACTGCTCGTGCTGCGCTTTCTGCAGGGGCTCGGCGTCGGCGGTGAGTGGGGCGGGGCCGTCCTGCTGACGGTGGAGCACGCGCCGGCCGAGCGGCGCGGTCTGTGGTCGAGCTTCCCGCAGGTCGGGCCGGCGCTGGGCTTCCTGCTCGCCAACGGTGTGGTGCTGGGGCTGTCGGCGACGCTGTCCGACGCGCAGTTCGCCGCGTGGGGCTGGCGTGTGCCGTTCTGGGCGGCGGGGGCGCTCGCCGTGGTGGGCCTGTGGCTGCGGTCGTCGCTCGCCGAGAGCCCCCGGTTCCTCGAAATCGACGACCCCGCGCGCGTGCCGCTCGCCGAGGTCGTGCGCGACCACTGGCGGCTCGTTCTGCTGACGGCCGGGGCGCTGTCGATCGGATACGCGATCTTCTACACCGTGACGACCTGGTCCCTCGCCTACGCCACCGAGCGGCTCGGTGTGGGCCGGGGCGTCATGCTGACCTGCATCATGTGTGCGGTGCTGGTGAAGGGTTCGCTCACCCCGCTGGTGGCTATGCTCGGCGACCGGTACGGGCGGCGGCCCCTGACTCTGATCGGGTGCGCTGCCGCCGCCCTGTGGATGTTCCCGCTGGTCGCGCTCCTCGCGACGGGCGAGCCGCTGCTGATGTTCCTGGGCTTCCTCGGGGCGATGCTCGCGTTCATCACGATGTTCGCCGTGATTGCCGCGTATCTGCCGGAGTTGTACGAGCCCCGGGTGCGCTGCACGGGCGCGGCGGTGGGCTACAACCTCGGCGGCGTACTCGGGGGCGCGCTCACGCCGATCGTGGCGACGGCGCTCGCCGAGCAGGGCGGTCGGGTGCCCTGGGGTGTGGGGGCGTATCTGACCGGGATCGCGCTACTCAGCCTGGGGTGCTTCGCGCTGCTGCCCGAGACACGTCCGGTGCCTGCTGTGGCGCCGGAGCCCGCCACCGGGTGACGGGCTCCGGACACGGCGGCTACGGATTGATCGCGAGCTCCAGATACGCCGCGAACAGCACCAGATGAACGCCTCCTTGGAGCGGCGTCGCCCGCCCGGGCACCACGGTCAGCGAGCTCACCACCACCGTCAGGGCGAGCAGCACCATGTGGGTGGGACCGAGGCCGAGGACCAGCGGGCCCGAAAGCCAGATGGAGGCCAGGGCGACCGCGGGGATGGTCAGGCCGATGCTGGCCATGGCCGAGCCGAGCGCGAGATTCAGGCTGGTCTGCACGCGGTCACGGCGGGCGGAGCGCAGCGCGGCGATCGTCTCGGGGAGCAGCACCAGCAGGGCGATGACCACGCCGACGGCGGCATGCGGCAGGTCGGCGGCCGCCACTGCGGACTCGATGGTGGGCGACACGCCCTTGGCCAGACCGACCACGCCGATCAGGGCCAGGCCCAGCAGCCCGAGACTGATCCTCGCCGTGCGGGCGGAGGGCGCGTGGGCGTGGTCGTCCACGGTGATCACCTCGCCCTGCCGGGTGATGGGCAGGAAGTAGTCGCGGTGCCGCACGGTCTGGGTCGCCACGAACAGGCCGTACAGGATCAGCGAGGAGAGCGCCGCGAACGTCAGCTGCACGCTGGAGAACTCCGGCCCGGGCTTGCTCGTGGTGAACGTCGGCAGTACCAGGCTGAGCGTGGCCAGGGTGGCGACGGTCGCGAGGGCGGCACCCGTGCCCTCGGGGTTGAAGACCGCCGTACGGTGCCGCAGCGAGGCGACCAGCAGGCAGATGCCGACGATGCCGTTGCAGGTGATCATCACAGCCGCGAAGACCGTGTCGCGGGCGAGGGTGGAGCTCTTGTCGCCGCCGTCGGCCATCAGGGTCACGATCAGGGCGACCTCGATGATCGTGACGGCCACGGCGAGGACAAGGGAGCCGAAGGGCTCGCCGACCCGGTGGGCGACCACTTCGGCGTGGTGTACGGCGGCCAGGACGGCACCCGCGAGGACCAGTGTCACCAGCGCGACGACGGCGCCAGGCAGGTCTCGTCCCCAGGTGAAGGCCAGCAGGACGACCGCGAGCACCGGCACGACGTACGTCCACTGGGTCGTGAGCGGCCTGAGCCGAGCGATCATGGAGCGATCGTCGCAGAGGCGTTGGGGGTTCGCATTCCGGTCCGGTCGGTTGTCAGGCGGCCCCGCGCCCTCGGGATGCGGGGCCCCTGTGGGTCGTATGTCGCTACGCGAAATCGGTCATCTCCTGTACGTCACAGTCCGTGAAGGACGGCGGACTGATGCACAGTGCGGCCATCTGCTCCGCGAACTTGGTCGTGTCGGGGTCGTCGCTGTTGCGCATGGCGTCTTCGTAGGAGTCGAACTCGATCACCACGAGGTAGCGGTTGGCCTGGCCCCTGTCCTTGAGGACGAGACGGCGCGTGGGGCCGCCGCTGCGACCCGCCAGGCGTTGTTCCGTCTCATGAGCCAGCTCCCGCATCTCGTCGATGCGCTCGGTCTCGAAGCCGATGATCTGCACGAACTTCATGGGTGCGTCCACTGGTGCCTCCGCCCGGCCGTGGTGTCCCCGGCCGGGAACACCCAGCACCCAACGAAGCACCGGGAGCGGTGCTCGGCAATTCGCTGGGCACCACTCCCGGTGTTGGTTCTTCCTACGTCCGACGTGGTCAGACGTCGATGCTGTCCTTCGGAGCGCCTTCGCTCCGCTCCTGCGCCGCCTCGGCTGCCGCCTGCTTCTTGGAGGCCCTCAGGCTGGTGATCGTGGTGATGACCAGCACCGAGCAGATCACGCCGAGCGAGACCGGAATGCTGATCTCGGGGACATGGACCCCGGACTCGTGCAGCGCGTGCAGCACCAGCTTGACGCCGATGAAGCCCAGGATGATCGACAGGCCGTAGCTGAGGTGAACCAGCTTCTTCAGCAGGCCGCCGATGAGGAAGTACAGCTGCCTCAGACCCATCAGGGCGAAGGCGTTGGCGGTGAACACGATGTACGGGTCCTGCGTCAGGCCGAAGATCGCCGGGATGGAGTCGAGGGCGAACAGCACGTCGGTGGTACCGATGGCCAGCATCACGACCAGCATCGGGGTCATGACCCGCTTGCCGTTCTCCTGGATCCACAGCTTGGTGCCGTGGTAGCGGTCGGCGACACCGAACCTGCGCTCGGCTGCCTTCAGCAGCTTGTTCTCCTCGAACTCCTCGTCCTCCTGGTCGGCGCGGGCCTCCTGGACGAGCTTCCAGGCGGTCCAGATCAGGAAGGCACCGAAGAGGTAGAACACCCACGAGAAGCTCGCGAGGATCGCGGCGCCCGCGGCGATGAAGATCGCGCGCAGGACCAGGGCTATGAGGACGCCGATGAGGAGCACGCGCTGCTGGTACTGCGACGGCACCGCGAACTTCGCCATGATCAGGACGAAGACGAAGAGGTTGTCGACGCTCAGCGACTTCTCGGTGATGAAGCCCGCGAAGAACTCACCGGCAGGCTGTCCGCCGCCGAAGACGAGCAGACCGAGCCCGAAGAGGCCCGCCAGGACGATCCAGACGACCGTCCAGATACCGGCTTCCTTGATTGATACGTCGTGTGGCTTGCGGCCGATGAAGAAGTCGACCGCGATCAGGGCGGCAAGGCCCACGATGGTCAGGACCCATAGGGTCGGGGAAACATCCACTGCGCCTCCGGCAGTACGTAACGGCAAATGTCCGCGTCGTCGCGCGCCGGAGGTCTCTTCCACCCAACGATGGGCCGACGCCCCGGGATCTGGCCGGATCCGTATTGACGGGTACGTCGCAGCAGACAGGGAGTACTCCCCTCCGTGCAATGAACAGTACCCAATCACCAAGGAAAGGTAAAGCGCTTGGCAAAAGAAGTGCCAAATGCGCAGGTCAGTGGCGCTTTACCTGTACTTGGCGTGGGCTGCGGCTGCGGCGACCTGCGTGAGGACCTGCTGGAGCACCTGGCTGCCCGACGGCACAAGCGGGGGCTCGTACGTCCAGGCGTGCCCCACCCACGGGTCGGCCAGGTGATCGTCCGACACCGGGGTCAGTCGCAGCAGCGAACGCCACAGCGGGTCGAGCAACGGGCCGTAGGCGGCGGCCTCCTCGCGGTCCGCGACCATCATCAGGTGGACGCCTACGGCCGGCCCCTCGTCCGCCAGGTAGCGCAGCTGGTTCACCGCCCGGTCGTCGAAGCCGTGCGGGAAGTCATTGACGATCAGCAGCTGCTCGGAGGTGTCGAAACTGGGCGGCAGGGAGTCGGGCGCACCGCCGCGCACCGCCATCTGCACCAGGTCGACGCGCTGAGTGAGCCGCGCGAGGACGTCGGCGACGCCTGCCGCGCCCACGGCGGGCGGGGCCGCGAGCACGCCGGTCTGCACCAGCGGAACGAGTGCCTGCGCGCCCGAACCGGCCGGGTCTATGACGTGCACGGTGAACTCGCCCGCCGGGTAGACGGCGAGCAGCCGAGCCGCGTGCGCCACCGCCGTCTCCATCGCCAGGCGACGCAGGTCGTGGGAGTCGGTGAACGATCCGTCCAGCGATCCGCCGCGTCCGCTGTCGATCCACAGGCCGCGCTCCAGCGGCAGCCTGACCAGCATCGGGATGCGCAGCTGGGCGCTCTCGGGCAGGTGGAGGTCGCCCAGGCGCAGCGCCATGGGGATCTCCATCGGCACGCGGTAGCCGTGCCAGACGGGGTTGTCCCAGCGCGCGTACGCGGCCGGCAGCGCGGGTTCGACGACCTCGGACTCGGCGGTGAGCTGGGTCAGGTCCCGGTCGAGCGTCGCCCTGGCCTGGTTGACGAGCTGGGCGTGCTTGGCCTGGGCCGCCTCGCGTGCGGCGTCTCCCTGTCCGCCGATCCGGCTGCGCGGGTCCGACAGGACCTGGTCGAGCTCCTTCTCCATGCGCGAGTCGGCGAAGTCGACCGCGCTGCGGTAGGCGGCGGTCGTGCGGGCCAGGTCCTCGAACATGCCCCACACCTGGTTGTAGAGCCGCTCGTCCATGGACCAGCCGGTGGCGTCACCCGCGACCGGCTGTGCGGGCTGCCCGGGCTGGGCCGGGGGCGCGGTCGGCGGGGGCGGCGGCGGAGCCGTGTTCTGGCGACGCGGGTGGCTGTAGTCGATCGGGCCGCCGGACGTGGGCGCGGGCGGCTGGGCGGGGTCGGTGGCGCCGGTTCCGCTCTGGTACGACGGCTGCTGCGCGGGCTGGCCCGGTACGCCTGGCGGCTGGGTGCCGTACGGGGAGGAGTTCGGCTCCGGTGTGGACGGCCCGGGCACCCCAGGCGTCTGGGTGCCGTAGGGCGACGTCGGCTGCGGCGGTACGGGGTCGGAGGCGCCCTGCGGTGCGGGGCCGCCCTGGTCCGGGCCGAGTGCCGGTGCGGCCGTCTGCCGGGAGCGGTCGCCCTCCGGCCGGGGCGGGGGTGCCGGCACCGAGCGGGCCACGCCCTGGGCCACCGCGTCGTTGATGCCGCCGGCGAGTTGCTGGGCCTGGGGCAGGCCCTGGTCGGTGAAGAGGGCGGCGAGGCCGCCGGCGTAGCCCTGGCCGATGGCGCGCACCTTCCAGGCAGCCTGGCGGCGGTAGAGCTCCAGGGCGACGACGGCCGACTCGGCCTCCAGGCCGGTGATGCTGTAGGAGGCGACCTCGGTGCCGTCGAGGCCGGTGACCGCGACGAAGGGGGTGGCGACGGCGCCGAACCGGGTCGGACCGGCGACCCCGGCGGGCAGGGCGAGCAGCACACTGACACGGTGGACGGCTTCGGGCATGGCGTCCAGGTCCACCGCGAGGCGATGGTCGGCGGCCGCCTGCCGGGAGACCTCGAGGCCGGGCAGGGTGGGAGCGCCGGGATGCGCCACCCATTCGACGCCGTGGATCCTGCCCTGCTCGTCGCCGAGTGTGGCTGCGGCCACGATCGGCGTGCCGGCCGAGACCCGGATCTCCAGACGGGCCTGGGAGAGCGGGTGGTTCTGCCCCCGCACCAGCTCGGCCGTCATGCCTTCGTCCCCCTGTGTCGCTTGTTGTGTTGTGTGCCGCTCGCCGGGCCGCCTGACAGGTCCCCAGGCCCGCAGGCCCTACAGGTGCGGCAGGATCGACGGCATCAGGTCCTGGAAGGTGCGGCCGTTGGCCGGCGTACCGAGGGCCGTCATCGTCCAGCCCGGGCCCGAGCGGTGCACCTTCGCCATGATCTGGGCCGTGTAGGCGCCGCCGCCCGCGAGGGTGTAGCGGGCCAGCTCCTGGCCGTTGGTCTCGTCGACCAGGCGGCAGAACGCGTTCTGCCCCTCCTGGAAGGTCTGGCCCGTGAAGGAGTTCACGGTGAAGACGATCTGGTCGATGTGGACCGGGATGCGGGCGAGGTCGACGAGGATCGCCTCGTCGTCGCCGCCCTGGCCGACACCGCCGACGAGGTTGTCACCGGTGTGACGGACCGAGCCGTCGTCGCTCACCAGGTGACGGAAGAAGACGACGTCGACCGGCTGCTTGTCCGCGAACAGGACCGCGGAGGCGTCGAGGTCGACCTCCCGCGTGCGCGAGCCGAACAGGCCGCGCCGGGGAGCCGACTGCCAGCCGAGACCCATGCGCACCGCGGTCAGGCTGCCACCGTCGTTCTTCTGCAGACTGATGGCCTGACCCTTGGTCATGTTGACGGTCACGTGCTGATTCCCCTCTCGAGCTGTCCCCTGTTGGCCGCGGACTCCGCGGATGACCAGAACCCTACGCAGGGGCACTGACAGTGCCGTACCCCGGTCCGCACTTTGTGTCGGTCTTGCAACACAGCGCGTGCGCGGTATGCCCTGCGAGGCCGTTCCGGGACGCCGGTTCCGGAGCGTGGACCGGCGCCCGTGGTCCCGTCAGGCCAGGCCCGCCTCCTTCATCTGGCGCAGTTCCTTCTTCATCTCGGACACCTCGTCACGCAGCCGGGCCGCGATCTCGAACTGCAGATCCGCGGCGGCGGCGCGCATACGCTCCGTCAACTCCTCGATCTGCTCGGCGAGATCGGCCGCCGGCCGGTCGGTCGGCACCGTCTCCTTGGCCTTGCCCTTGGTGGACTTGGCCGCCTTCGCGCCCTTGGCCGCCTTGCCACCGAGGGAGGGCACGGGGGCCTTGGTGCCGCGGCCGTCCTTCTTGGCGCGGTAGCCGGAGCCGAGCAGCTGCTCGGTGTCGACGTCCTCGCGGGCGATCTGCGCGACGATGTCGTTGATCTTCTTGCGCAGGGGCTGGGGGTCGACACCGTTCGCCTTGTTGTACGCGACCTGCTTCTCCCGGCGGCGGTTGGTCTCGTCGATGGCCTTCTCCATCGCCGGGGTGATCTTGTCGGCGTACATGTGGACCTGGCCGGAGACATTGCGCGCCGCGCGGCCGATGGTCTGGATGAGGGAGGTGCCGGAGCGCAGGAAGCCCTCCTTGTCGGCGTCGAGGATCGCCACCAGGGACACCTCGGGAAGGTCGAGGCCCTCGCGCAGGAGGTTGATGCCGACCAGGACGTCGAACTCGCCCGCGCGCAGCTCGCGCAGCAACTCGACGCGGCGCAGCGTGTCGACGTCGCTGTGCAGATAGCGCACCTGGATGCCGAGCTCCAGGAAGTAGGCCGTGAGGTCCTCGGCCATTTTCTTGGTGAGGGTGGTGACCAGGACGCGCTCGTCCTTCTCGACCCGTCCCCGGATCTCGTGGACCAGGTCGTCGATCTGCCCCTCGGTGGGCTTGACCACGACCTCGGGGTCGACGAGGCCGGTGGGGCGGATGATCTGCTCGACCTGGCCGTCCCCGCGGGAGAGCTCGTACTTGCCGGGGGTCGCCGACAGGTAGACGGTCTGCCCGATGCGTCCCTGGAACTCCTCCCACTTCAGGGGTCGGTTGTCGAGGGCCGAGGGCAGGCGGAAGCCGTGGTCGACGAGGGTGCGCTTGCGGGATGCGTCACCCTCGTACATGGCCCCGATCTGCGGCACTGTCACGTGCGACTCGTCGATGACGAGCAGGAAGTCCTCCGGGAAGTAGTCCAGCAGGGTGTTCGGCGCGGAGCCGGGCGAGCGACCGTCGAAGTGCATCGAGTAGTTCTCGACACCAGAACAGCTGCCGATCTGACGGAGCATCTCAAGGTCGTACGTCGTGCGCATCCGCAGGCGCTGGGCCTCCAGAAGCTTGCCCTGCTTCTCCAGCTCGGAGAGGCGCTCGCCCAGCTCCTTCTCGATGTCGTTGACGGCCCGCTCCATGCGCTCGGGGCCCGCGACGTAGTGGGAGGCCGGGAACACGTACAGCTGCTCGTCGTCGCTGATGATCTCGCCGGTGAGCGGGTGCAGCGTGGACAGGGCCTCGATCTCGTCGCCGAACATCTCGATGCGGACGGCGAGCTCCTCGTAGACCGGGAAGATCTCGATGGTGTCGCCGCGCACCCGGAAGGTGCCGCGGGTGAAGGCCAGGTCGTTGCGCGTGTACTGGATGTCCACGAATCGGCGCAGCAATTGGTCCCGGTCGATCTCCTCGCCGACCTTGAGGGGGACCATGCGGTCCACGTACTCCTGTGGAGTACCGAGGCCATAGATGCAGGAGACCGAGGCGACCACGACGACGTCGCGGCGGGTGAGCAGCGAGTTGGTCGCGGAGTGGCGCAGGCGCTCGACCTCCTCGTTGATCGAGGAGTCCTTCTCGATATAGGTGTCCGACTGCGGGACGTACGCCTCGGGCTGGTAGTAGTCGTAGTACGAGACGAAGTACTCGACGGCGTTGTTCGGCAGCAGCTCGCGGAATTCGTTCGCCAGCTGGGCGGCGAGCGTCTTGTTCGGCGCCATCACCAGGGTGGGGCGCTGGAGCTTCTCGATCATCCACGCGGTGGTGGCGGACTTGCCTGTGCCGGTCGCGCCGAGCAGGACGACGTCCTTCTCGCCGGCCTCGATGCGCCGGGCGAGCTCGGTGATGGCCTGCGGCTGGTCGCCGCTGGGCTGGTAGGGGCTGACGACCTCGAAGGGCGCCACCGTGCGTTCGATGCTGGAAACGGGCCGCATGGAATCAACCGTACGACCCGCCACTGACAACGCGGTCCGATCAGTGGTTTTGGGGGGTGCGGGGGCCTCGCTGCCCGAGGGTGCGGCGCAGCGGCGGGCGGCGGGTCGGGTGCGGGACGGTGGCGTGGGCCGGGACGCCGGGCTTGTGCTCGACAGGGGCGCCGGCGGGCTTCCCCATGACCATCTTCGGGTCGAACAGCATGACGGCGCCCGCGAGGAGCAGGAAGGCGAGCGGGCCGATCAGCATGGGCGCGAGCAAGGCGGCGGGTGAGTCGCCCGTGGCGGGGGCCTCCGTGCCGTGGAGATGGACGCTGAGGGCGGCCATGCCGGTGTAGTGCATGCCGCTGACGGCGAGGCCCATGACGAGGCTCGCGCCCACGCTCCACATCAGCCCTCTGACCTGTCCGGCGGCCCACAGGGCGGCCGTGGCCGCCACCATGGCTATGGCGACGGAGACGGCGACGGTGAACGTGTTGTACTCCAGCTTGCCGTTGAGCCGCATGCCGGCCATGCCCAGGTAGTGCATCGAGGCTATGCCCAGGCCGGTGATGGTGCCGCCGGTGAACAGGGCCGTTCCACTGGCGCCCTTGTAGCCGACGATGAAGATCCCGACGCCCACCATGACGATGGCGACGGCCAGGCTCGCGAACGTCATCAGCTTGTCGTAGTGGATCGGCGTCTCTTTGACCGTGAACCCCATCATCGCGACGAAGTGCATGGTCCATATGCCGGAGCCGATGGCCGCCGAGCCCAGGGCGAGCCAGCCCGGGCGCCAGGACTGCGAGACGAGCATCGATCTTGTGGTGCAGCGCAGACCGAGGGCACCACCGAGGCAGGCCATCAGGTAGGCCACCAGCGGTGTGACGAGTCCGTAGCTGAATCCGTCGATCGTGCCCTGCATACGCAGCTGCCCTTCCCGCCCTTTTACGTCCCGGAACTCTGTGAAATGCGCCCCCTCCCACGACCGACCGAGCGGTCAGGGTTGAGGCAGAGAGTAACCCCCACCGGAATGGTCGAACGATTCTCCGGCAAAGAAACACGGCCTTGCCCCAGTTGTGCGGCACGAGTGAGCGGGCACGGGCAACTCCATTCAATCTGTGGCCATTCTGTACACAGCCGCCGTTGACCCTCTGCTGTCACAGTTGAGCTGTCCGTGATCGCTCGACGCGAGGAGTACGCATGCACGCGCGTGCTGTAGCCGCCACGACGACCGCGCTCCTGGGAGCGGCCGCTCTTCTGCTCCCCGCCCCCGCCGCCGGGGCCGGGGTCGGCGCCGAGCGGCCCACGATCATCGCCCACCGGGGGGCCTCCGCCTACGCCCCCGAGAACACGCTGGCCGCCGTCGACGAGGCCGCCGAGTTGGGCATCAGCTGGGTCGAGAACGACGTCCAGCGCACCAAGGACGGCGAGCTGGTCGTCCTCCACGACGACAATCTCAAGCGCACCACCGATGTGGAGGAGGTCTTCCCCGACCGGGCGCCATGGAAGGTGAAGGACTTCACCGCCGCCGAGATCGCCCACCTGGACGCGGGCAGTTGGTTCGACCCCGCGTACGCGGGCGAGCGCGTACCGACGCTGGAGCAGTTCATGGACCGCGTGGAGCTGCACCGTCAGAATCTGCTCCTGGAGATCAAGAACCCCGAGCTGTACCCGGGCATCGAGCAGCAGACCCTCAAGGTCCTGGGCAACGAGGGCTGGCTCGACACGGGCCACCTCGCGAGCCGGCTGGTCGTGCAGAGCTTCAGCGCCGACAGCATGCGAACCGTCCACCAGCTGAAGCCGGCCGTGAAGACCGGCTTCCTGGGGACGCCGCCCGTGGCGGACCTGTCCTGGTACGCGGCCTTCGCCGACCAGATCAACCCCTCGTACACCTCCATCTCCACGGACTATGTCGCCTCCGTCCATGAGTTCGAGGGACCGCACGGCGGGCCGTTGGAGATCTTCACGTGGACCGTGAACGACGCGGACACCGCTCGGCTGGTCGGCAGGTACGGAGTCGACGGCATCATCACCAACAGTCCCGACGTGGTGCGGGACGCGTTCCCCAAGGGCTGACGCCCGACAGCCCCGGCACCCCCGCCCGGCAGCCGGGGCCCGCTCCCGGGGCGTTGTCAGTGGTGGGTCGTACGGTGGGCGCATGGACAGCCATGGGCAGTACGAGCAGCAGGTCGTGTGGGCCGTCGTCGGTACCGACATCGGTCCGCTGATGCTGGCCGCGACCCGCGACGGCCTGGTCAGCGTCGTGTTCCACGCCACGGAGGGGGTGCGCGACAAGACGCTCGACCGACTGGCGTCCCGGCTTGGCGCCGAGCCGGTCGAGGCGCCCGGCTCTCCGCTGCTGGCCGAGGCGATACGTCAGGTGGAGGAGTACTTCGCGGGTGCCCGGCGCGACTTCGAGCTGCCGCTGGACTGGTCGCTCATCTCCGGCTTCAACCGGCAGGTGCTGCACGAGCTGGCGTCCGGTGTCCCGTTCGGCACGGTCGTCGGGTACGGCGATCTGGCCGGGCGCGTGGGGCAGCCGGGCGCGGCCCAGGCGGTGGGGATGGCGATGGGCGCCAATCCGCTGCCGGTCGTCGTGCCCTGCCACCGGGTCGTGGAGAGCGACGGCGGCATCGGCGGGTTCGGGGGCGGCCTGGAGACCAAGCGGAAGCTGCTCGCGCTGGAGGGGGTGCTGCCGGAGCCGCTGTTCTGAGAGCTTCCGGTCTTTCGCAGAGTTGGACGGGCGAGAGAAGACAGGCAGGAGAAGAGGGGGGAGACTGCGCCTGTGACGACACTTTTCACCCACATGTACGCGGCCGGTCCGGTGTGCTGTCCCGGGCCGGCGGGTCCGGTGTGCCGCCCCATGTCGGCCTCCCGGACGCGCCGTACAGCCGGGTGCGCCACGTGACCGCCGTCGAGCGAGGGGCCGTCGCGTCCGTCACGCCCGACCGGTTGCCGGCCCTGCGGCGCCGTATCTCGGCCGTGCTGATCGCGACGCAGATCCTGGGCGGGCTGGGCGTCGCCACCGGCATCGCGCTCGCGGCCGTCCTGGCGACGCAGGTCAGCGGCACCGAGTCGCTGTCCGGGCTCGCGCCCACCGCGACCGTGGCCGGTACGGCGGTGCTGTCGATGCCGCTGGCCGCGCTGATGACCGCGCGGGGGCGACGTCCCGGGCTCGTCCTGGCCTATCTCATCGGAGCCTTGGGTGCCGGTGTCACGGTGGTCGCGGCCGACATCGGGAGCTTTCCGCTGCTGCTCTGCGGGATGGCCGCGTTCGGCGCGGCCTCGTCGGCGAACCTCCAGGCCCGGTTCGCGGCCGCCGATCTGGCCGAGCCGGAGCGGCGGGCCCGTGCCATCTCCCTCGTCGTATGGGCGACCACCATCGGCGCGGTCATCGGCCCGAACATCGCCTCGCCCGCCGGTCGGAGCGTCACCGGCCTCGGGATACCCGCGGCGGCGGGTCCGTTCCTGTGGGCGGCCGGGATCTTCCTGATATCCGCGGTCGTGGTGGCCGTACTGCTGCGGCCGGACCCGCTGCTGACGGCGCGTGCACTCGCACCGGCGGAGGAGCAGTCGCCCGCGGCCCGTTCACTGCGCGCCGGAATGGCAGCCGTGGCCGCCTCCCCGCGGGCGCGGCTCGCGGTGGTGACCGTTGCCGTCGCGCACACGGCGATGGTGTCGGTGATGGCGATGACCCCGGTCGACCTGGCGCACCACGGCGCGGGCATCGATCTGATCGGGCTGGTCATCAGCGGGCACATCGCCGGCATGTACGCGTTCGCGCCGCTCATGGGGCGGTTGTCGGACCGGCTGGGTCGGCTGTCCGGGATCGGGCTGGCCGTGGGGCTGCTGGCGTGCGCGGTGTTCCTCGCTGGTACGGCGGGTGACAGTCACGGGCAGACGGCCGTCGGGCTCTTCGTGCTGGGCCTCGGCTGGTCGGCGGGGCTCGTCTCCGGTTCCGCGCTGCTCACGGACTCCGTGCCGCAGCCCGCGCGGGCCGCCGCTCAGGGGCTGTCGGACCTCGTCATGAACGCCTCCGCGGGAGTCGGTGGCGCGGTAGCCGGGCTCGTCGTCGCCCAGGCGAGCTACGGCTGGCTGAACTTCACCGCCGCCTGCCTGCTGCTCCCGTTGGCGGCGCTGGCGCTGTTCACGCGGGGCAGACGGGCGGCCGACGTTCCGGCGAGCCACTGACGTCAGGCCTGGCTCGCCCGGCACGCCCTGGGGTGGAGGAGACCACCAGGTGTTCCCGGTCGCCGCTGTTTCTGACGGCCGCCGGCCGTAACTGCAAGGAGCGACCGGGGCCAGGCGCGCGAGAAACTGCTCGCCCTGACCATGCTGTCGGACATCTTCCCGACCGGATTCCACCGCGTGGTCAGCTCCGGTGCCGGCGTGGGCTCGACGGTGCACGTCGCCGGGGCGGGCCCGGTCGGGCTCGCGGCGGTCGCGTCGGCGCAGTTGCTGGGCGCCACGGTCGTCATCGTCAGCGATCTGAACGCCGAACGCCTCGCCCAGGCGGGGAGCTTCGGCTGCGAGACCGTCGACGTCTCGCAGGGCGGTGTGGAGGAGCAGATCGAACGGATCCTCGAGGATCCCGAGGTGGACGCCGCGGTCGACGCGGTCCACGCGGTCGGCTTCGAGGCCCGGGATCACGGTCCGGACGCTCCGGTGGCACCCGCGACGGTCCTCAACTTACTGATGGGGCTCACGCGCGCGGGGCGGTGCTCTCGGCATCCCCGGCTGTACGTCACGGACGACCCCGGCGGGACCGACGACGACGCCAGGTCCGGCACGCTGCACGAGCGCGTACACATCGCCAGGGCGGTCGACGCGACCGTGATCCGGATCAAGCACGTGCTGAACCCGCATGGGCGCTGAACGGCGTACGGACGGTCTGACGGCGCCACATGGGGGCCACGCACGCGTGACCCCCATGCTGACGCGCTAGTCGTAGTGCCGGGCCTCGAAGACGTTGCCGTCGGGGTCGCGGAAGTAGAAGCTGCGCCTGGCCTTGCCGCGGGCGCCGAAGGAGTCGTACGAGTAGTCCGACACGGGTACGTCGTGCTCCTCCAGGTGGGTGCGCAGCCCTTGGAAGTCGGCCTCCGGCAAGGACAGACAGACGTGATTGACCGGGTGTCCCGCGCTCCGGGCAGCACCGGGGAGCATCTTCATGCGCTCTGCCATGGCCATCGGCATGAGGTCGAGGATGGTCTCCTCGTTGACGCGCACCGAGGGAAACGGCGCCTCGCCCGCGGTGAACTCGGTGAGCCTGACGGGCGCCATGCCGAGTGTCTTCTCGTAGAACTCGGCCGAGGCGGCCGGGTCGCTCACCCACAGGACCACGTGGTCGAGACGTGTCGTGTTGTCGGTCATGCATCCAAGGCTGGTGTCGTCCCCCACAGGCCGCAAGGGTTTGACCGGGCGGGCCGCCCGCCAGAGATGAGGGAAGACCGAACGACAGGAGGCAGGCGCGTGGTGCTGACGGTGTCCGAAGAAGTGCGGGAGGCGATCAACGCGCGTCAACCCGTGGTGGCCCTGGAGTCCACGATCATCGCGCACGGGCTGCCCCGCCCGCGCAATCTGCAGGTGGCGTTGGAGCTGGAGGACGTCCTACGGCAGGAGGGCGCCGTTCCCGCGACGATCGCCGTGCTGGACGGGCGGCCCCATGTCGGACTGGACAAGGAGCAGCTGGAGCGGATCGCGAACGAGGACGGGATCCGCAAGCTGGGGCACCGTGATCTGCCGCTCGCGGTGGCCTCCGGGGCGAGCGGGGCGACCACGGTGTCGGCGACGGCTCTGCTGGCGGCCCTCGCGGGCGTACGGGTGTTCGCGACGGGCGGGCTCGGCGGCGTGCACCGGCAGTGGACGGTGACGCAGGACGAGTCGGCCGACCTGGGGCTGCTGGCACGCACACGGATCACCGTGGTGTGCGCCGGCGTGAAGTCGATCCTGGATGTCCCGGCGACCCTGCAGCGGCTGGAGACCCTCGGCGTCGCGGTCGCCGGCTACCGCACGGAGCACTTCCCCGGCTTCTATCTGTCCGACTCGGGGCATCCGGTGGACTGGACGCTTCAGTCACCTCAGGAGGCGGCCGAGGTGATGCGCGCTCAGGACGCGCTCGACGGGCCCGAGTCGGCGCTGATCGTCGCCAACCCGGTGTCGGAGGCAGAGCAGTTGGATCCCGAGCTGCACGCGCGTGTGCTGGCCGACGCGCTGCACGCGTGCGAGGAACAGGGCATCACCGGCCAGGCGGTCACGCCGTTCCTGCTGGACTACTTGGTACGGCACACGGACGGTGCCTCACTGAGCGCCAATCTCGCGGCGGTGCGCGGCAACGTACGGTTGGCAGGGCGGATCGCGGCGGGCTGGGCCGGGGCGTGAGCGAGCCGGGGAACGGGCCGGGGAACGGCGGCGCGCAGGACGGGACCGCCCCGGCCGGCGAGCGCGGCGACGCGCTGCTGGTCGTCGGGGACGTAGTGACGGACGTCATCGCCCGACACCGGGGGCCGCTGGCCTCGGGTACGGACACGGCCGCGGCCATCCGGACGGTGCCGGGCGGCGCGGGCGCCAATGTGGCCTGCTGGGCCGCGCATTGGGGTGGTACGGAGGTGCGGCTGCTGGGGCGGGTCGGTACGGACGCGGCAGCGTGGCACGAGCGGGAGCTGACCGCGAGCGGAGTACGGCCCCTTCTAGTCGTGGATCCGCAGGCGCCGACCGGGACGGTGATCTGTCTGGTCGACACGGGCGCCGCTGCCGAGCGGACGTTCCTCACCGACGGCGGGGCGTCCCAGCGGCTCGCCCCCGACGACTGGTCGGACGCGCTGCTCGACGGTGTCGCCCGGCTGCATCTCTCGGGCTACCTGCTCTTCTCCGAGCCGAGCCGGGCTCTGGTGGCGGTGGCTCTGGCGGCGGCACGCGCGCGTGGTGTGCCGGTGAGCCTGGATCCGGCGTCGGCCGGTTTCCTCGTGGAGTTGGGCGTCGACCGTTTCCTGGCGCTGGTGGAAGGCGTGGACGTCCTGCTGCCCAGCCGAGACGAGGCGTGTCTGCTCACGGGGTTGTCCGACGCCGCGGACGCGGCGGCCAAGCTGAGCCATCACGTGCCGTTGGTGGTCGCCAAGCAGGGCGTGGACGGTGCGCTGGTGGCCCGGTCCGGTGCCGTGCGCGCCCACGTCCCCGCCGCGTCGGCGACGCCGAGGGACACCACGGGGGCCGGCGACGCATTCACGGGCGCCTTCCTCGCCGCCCTGCTCGCGGGCGCCGGGCCCGAGGACGCGGCGCGGGAGGGGTGCCGGGCCGGGGCGCTGGCGGTGAACCGGGTGGGTGGAAGGCCGCCCACCGCACAGTGACAGCGACCGGCTTCCGCCGACTCCGCCGCATCAGGTCAACTCCCGTTCTCCGCTTACGCCTTGTGGCCCCATGCCGAGATCATCGGGGCGGTGGCCAGGTCCATGTCACCAGCGGCGACATTGGCGAGGTGGCGGTCGATGTCCTCGTCGGTGGCGAGGCCCTCGGTGACGAGCTGGCCGCGGATCTGGCGGACGGTGGCGGACTCCAGGGCGGCGCAGGCAGGTGAGGCGACCGGGAAGTACGCGTCGGCCTCCACCCGGCGCAGACCTGCCTCACGGAGCAGACGCGGAAGCCTGCGACCGTAGGAGAGGTCGGCACCACGGTCGGCCAGCAGTGTGCGGAAGCCGTTGCGGAGGCGGTTCGCGAGCTGCTGTCCGGGGCCATACTCGTCGGGGCAGAGCAGAGGCTGCAGAGCGGGGTCGGCGTCCTCGATCAGGAGTCGGCCGCCGGGGCGCAGGGCGCTGATCATCGAGCGCAACGCCCGTTCGCGGTCCGGCACATGCACGAGCACGAGCCGTGCGTGCACCAGGTCGAACCCCTCCCCCGGCGGCTCGTCCGCACCCACGTCGTGGACGCGGACCTCGACCGGCGGACGGGCGGCCGGGGTGAGCCGTGAGGTGTCGATGTCGGTCGCGACGACCCGTCCGGTCGGGCCGACCTTCTTGGCCAGCCAGGACACCACGGAGGTGCCGCCGGCGCCCACCTCCCAGCAGAGCCAGCCGGGTCCGACGCCGAGCCGTTCGAGGTGTCGGAACGTCGTGGGGTCGAAGAGGGTGGCGAAGGCGTCGAAGCGCTCGCCCGCCTCGTCCTGCCGATTGCCGAGGAGATACCCGTGGGTTCGCGTCATGATGCGATCATCCCAGTTGCCCGGCTTGTCCGGAGGGGGCGACGCTCGGCAGGACGGCCCGGAATTCGGCAGGACGGCCCTGAATCCCGTACGGCCGCCCCTCCCGAGTGACGACCTCGGCACGGACTCTTCATCCACAGCCGGGAACAAAGCGGAACCGCCTGTTCCCACAGGCTTACCCACGTCTCACACCCACCTGGCAAACTGGCGGGCCACGGCGCAGAGATGCGGCGCACCGCGAGCGAACCGAAGGGGCTGGAGCGCCCCAGAGGCGAGTCGCACATCAATGGGGAGATCCACGCAAGGAGATCCAGATGTCCATGGCAGGGAATCTGCGGAAGGTCACAGGCCTCAGCAAGGTCGGCGGCCTCCGCAAGGTGGCGCGGCTGACTCGACGGCGCCCCCGCGTCGACCTCAGCCATCCCGCCAGGTCCCCGCTGGGCTCCTCGGTGGTGAACTGCGTGACGTACCGGGACGGTGTGCGGGTGCCGGAGAGCGGCGATCTGGTCGACGTCGTGCAGAAGGTACGCAAACGCGGCGCCGGATTCGTCTGGCTCGGACTCCATGAGCCGACGGACCAGGAGTTCGCGGGCATCGCCGAGCTGTTCGCCCTGCATCCGCTGGCTGTCGAGGACGCGGTCGAGGCGCATCAGCGGCCCAAGCTGGAGCGCTACGACGAGACGCTGTTCGCGGTGTTCAAGACGGTCTGCTACGTCGAGCACGAGGAACTCACGGCGACGAGCGAGGTCGTGAACACCGGCGAGATCATGGTGTTCGTCGGCCGGGACTTCGTGATCACGGTGCGGCACGGGCGGCACGGCTCGCTGGGCCCGTTGCGCGAGGAACTGGAGTCGAGCCCCGAGCAGCTCGCCAAGGGGCCCGCGGCGGTACTGCACGCGATCGCGGACCATGTGGTCGACGACTATCTGAGCGTCACCGACTCAGTGCAGGAGGACATCGACCAGGTCGAGACGGATGTGTTCGCGCCGGACGGCGCGCGGACCGACCCGGGGCGGATCTACCAGCTCAAGCGGGAACTCCTCGAACTGAAGCGGGCCGTGGTTCCGCTGAGCCGCCCGCTCGAGGAACTGGCCACGCGGCCGATCCGGGTGGTCGAGCCGGAGATACAGGCCTACTTCCGCGACGTCTCCGACCATCTGCTGCGGGCCAAGGAGCACATAGCCGCCTTCGACGAACTGCTGAACTCGATCCTGCAGGCCCACCTGGCGCAGGTCACGGTCGCGCAGAACGAGGACATGCGGAAGATCACGGCATGGGCCGCGATCGTCGCCATACCGACGATGGTGTGCGGGCTGTACGGGATGAACTTCGACTACATGCCGGAGCTGCGCTGGACGTACGGCTATCCGCTGGTCATCGGCGTGATATCCGTCGCGTGTGTGGCGCTGTACCGGGGCTTCCGGCGCAACGGATGGCTCTGACGCTTCCTTGGGTCGACGCCGACCGCCGACCGACTACGGCGCGTCTCCGTCCGGCACGGTCGGCCGGACGGAGACGGCACAGGAGGTGAGGGGACGTTCGCCGGGTCAGTGCGTCGTCGGCGCGGTGGTCCTGGCGTAGACGCTCTCGGCCCAGTGGGCGACCTCGTTCTCCGGCAGGTTCCGGGCCAGATCGGCCTCGCTGATCATGCCGACCAGTCGCTTGTTCTCGATCACCGGGAGCCGGCGGATCTGGTGCTCCTTCATCTCCCGGAGCACGTCGCTGATGTCGGCGCCGGCATCGATCCAGCGGGGGGTGCCGTGGGCCATCTCACCCGCGGTGACCTTGCTCGGGTCGCGACCCACGGCCACGCAGCCGATGACGATGTCGCGGTCGGTGAGGATGCCGCAGAGCCGTTCGTTCTGGTCGCTGATGGGCAGGGCTCCGACGCCCAGCTCGCGCATGAGCTGGGCGGCGCGGTCCAGGGTCTCGTGGGCCGGGATCCACTGGGCACCACGGTGCATGATGTCTCCGGCAGTGGTCATGGAGTACCTCCCGATGCCGGACGGCCGGCGCGGCGCAGGGCGCACCGCTAGTCCCGGCGCCCTTCATTCTCGCCGTGCCACCCGGCACACGCACCCGGAACCGAGCGCCAACGGCCCCGGCAGCGGGCGCCGATCAGGCCGAGAAGCCCACGATCTTCCGCGGGACGACGCGGATGATCACGCGGGTCTCGTCGCCCTTCTCGGCGGGCGGGTCGATGCCGAGGTACTTGTGCGAGAGCTCGAAGGGGAGCCGCTTGGCCTCGTCCGGGAGTATCTCGGCGGTGCCGCGGATCTCGACCGAGGTGTAGGGGTTGGCGAGGTCGTAGACCGAGACGCTGATGCGGGGGTCGCGGCGGAGGTTGCGCACCTTCTGACGGGCGTCGACGGAGGAGAAGAGCACGGTGTCGCCCTCGCGCTTGATCCAGACCACCGAGTTCTGCGGGGCGCCGTCGGGGCCGAGGGTGGCCACACTGGCGAAGTTTTTGCCGTCGAGCAGGGAGCGGACGGAGTCGTCGAAGGAGATCGGATCGCTCGTGGAGGTCGTCATGGGGACAGAGTAACTAAATGCACGTGCATACAGAAGGGATGCTGCCGGCACCAGCTCAAGCACTCAAGGGCTCAAGGGCTCAAGGGCTCAAGGGCTCAACTACTCAAGGATCAACCGCTCCACGCCGGGTGCCGCGGATCGTCGGCGCGCACCAGGACGTCCGCCGTACCGGCGGGGTCGGTCTCGTGGTCGTAGCGCTCGAAGGCAGGGAGGGTCCAGTGCTCGGCCTCCGGGGTACGGCGGCGCAGGGCACCAGGCGAGAGGAGGACGTGGACGGTCAGGTCGAAGGGGAACCAGTGACGCAGCAGGAGGGGGCCGTGCAGCAACAGGACGCCGCCGGGTGGGAGTTGGACGTAGGAGCTGCGGGTGGCTCGGTCGGCGACCGGGTCCCACAGGTCGGGCAGGACGCGACCGTCGCCGTCGGGTTCGAGGGGGCCGAAGACCTCGCGCCACAGGGCGCCGGTGTCGAACCAGCCGTCGTAGTAGGCGTCCACGTCCTGGTGGCCGTACTCCAGGCGGACCGAGGCGGGGCGCAGGAAGCCCTCCGTGCCGACGGCGAGCGAGGGGCGGCCGCGCATGCGCAGCGCCTCGGCGACGCGCTCGGCGAGGTCTCCCGGGTGGGCCGCCGGGGCACCGTCGAACGCGATGCGCGGCCAAGGGCTGCCGTCGGCCGGCTTCAGGTCGAGCAGCCGCTCCGCCAGCAGGTCGCCGAGCCGGTCCCAGGTGATCGCTTCGAGTCGCACACAGCCCATGATGCGACAGGGCGCGGCACGGGTGCGGCGCGCTCCGCGCCCCCGACCTCGTCACCGCCGCCCTCTCCCTCTCCCTCGCCAACGCCAACGCCAACGCCAACGATCAGACCGTCCCCCGATTCCGATCAGGCCGACCCCTCACCGGATCAGACCGTCCCCCGGACACACCAGGTCGTGTTCCAGCCCCGGCCCCCCAGTTCACCCGGCCTGATCAGACGTCACCGCTGCCCCGGTCAGGGAGTTCCCCAGGCCTGCCCCAAGGGGAATGAACCCCCTATGGCGCCCCTCGCAACTCCCCCGCCCCGTACCGGTCTTCTCGTGATCCAGCCCCTCAAGCGGCGGCAGTGTGCGGAGTGTCATGCGGGACCGTTGCAGATGCTCGTGCTGGAGGATGGTTCGCCGCGGTGTCTCGACTGTGCCGACCTCGGGCATCTGGTGTTTCTGTCGCGCGGCGACACGGCGTTGACACGTCGGTCACGAGAGGAGAGTGCGCTGTCGGCGGTGGTCGTGCGGTTCAACCGACGCAGGAGCCGTTATGAGCGGCAGGGCGTCCTCGTCGAGGAGGCGGGGCTCGCTCGCGCCGAGGAGCGGTGCCTGGCGGACGCGGAGGCACGGCGGCGGCGCCGGGTGCGGGACGCCCGGCGGCGGGCGCGGGAGGACGTGCGGTTCGTGGAGGCGTTCGCGGGGGAGATACGGCGGCTGTTCCCGGGGTGTCCGGCGGACCGGGCGCGGGACATCGCCGCCCATGCCTCGGCGCGGGGCAGTGGACGGGTGGGGCGGAGTGCGGCGGGACGGGCGTTGTCCGAGGCGGCGGTGACCTCGGCGGTCGTGGCGTCCGTACGGCATATGGACACGCCGTACGACCAGCTGCTGATGAGCGGGGTGCCGCGCCACGAGGCTCGGCGCCGGATCGCGGCGGCGGTGGAGACGACGTTGCGGGGCTGGCGGGCGGAGGTGTCGGGGCTCGGCTGAGAGTGCCGGCGGAGCCAGGAAGCCAGGAACAGCCGAGCCGATGCCGCCGCGCGGGGGCCGGGAGGCGAACCGCCGGGGGGACCCGGGGGGCGGGGGGAGGGGGCGGGGGACCGAGGGAACGAACCCCTGGGGCGAACCACCCCCCGCACAGCGCCCTCCTCAAGCCGCGAAGTTCACCGCAGCGCCCGTCTCCGCCCTGCTGGACGCTCGCGTATGTGCTCGCGTCGCTCGGCCATGGTCACTGATCTCGTGCAGGTTTTCACTGGTAGTGATGGAGGGAGCCGGGCAGGATCCCGGCGGGATGCGGGGAGTTGACGTTGACATGATTGATGGACCGTACTTCGTACTGATCGTGATCGGTGTGGTCGGGACCGGTCTCGTGGCCGGGGTTTTCTGTGCCTTCTCGACGTTCGTGATGCGTGGGCTCGCCGCGCTGCCACCCGCGCAGGGCGTGGCCGCGATGAAGGCGATCAATGTCACGGCGTTGATGCCGGCGTTCATGCTGCTGTTCGTCGGCTCGGCGGTGCTGTGCGCGGTGATCGCCGTGGTGACGTTCGTGCTCTGGCCGGACGAGGGGACGGTGGCGCTGCTGCTGGGCAGTGCGCTGTATCTGTTCGGTTCGTTCGGGGTGACCATGGTGGCGAACGTGCCGCGCAACGAGGCGCTGCTCAAGCTGGAGGCGGGCACTCAGGAGGCGGCCGCCTACTGGCCGACGTACGTGCGCGAGTGGACGGCGTGGAACCACGTCCGCACGGTCGCGTCCGCCGCCGCGACGCTGTGCTACGTGCTGGCCCTCAGCTGACCTCTTGTCGCCGGCCTCCTGTGTCGACCCCGACCGAGAAAGCGCTGTCCCCCCACTCTGCGCACGTGGCCCGTGGGACGTATCGTTGCCGGAAGAGTGCCGCCCGATGACGCACGGCTCCAACACGTCACACGCGCACGCGAGGAAGACGGCCATGGCCGATCCCAAGGGTTTCATGACCACCCCCCGCCAGGACTGGCCGCGCCGGCCCGTCGAGGAGCGGGTCGAGGACTGGGACGAGGTGTACGTCCCCGGGGCGTTGCTGCCCATCATCAGCAAGCAGGCCGACCGCTGTATGGACTGCGGCATACCCTTCTGCCACGACGCCTGTCCGCTGGGCAATCTGATCCCCGAGTGGAACGACCTGGTGTCGCGGGAGGACTGGCGGGCAGCCGCCGACCGGCTGCATGCGACGAACAACTTCCCCGAGTTCACCGGGCGGTTGTGTCCGGCGCCGTGCGAGGCGGGATGCGTGCTGGCGATCAATCAGCCGGCCGTCACCATCAAGAACGTCGAGTGCGCCATCGCCGACCGGGCCTGGGAAGAGGGGTTCGCGCCCCCGAGGGCGCCGGACCGGCTGTCCGGGCGCACGGTCGCGGTGATCGGGTCGGGGCCCACCGGGCTCGCGGCGGCGCAGCAGCTGACCCGGGCGGGGCACACGGTCGCCGTGTACGAGAAGGACGACCGGATCGGCGGGCTGATGCGGTACGGCATCCCCGAGTTCAAGATGGAGAAGCACCATCTGGAGCGCCGGATCGAGCAGATGCAGGCCGAGGGGACGAAGTTCCGTACGTCGACGGCGGTCGGGCGGGACATCGGCGCCGCCGAGCTGCGGTCGCGCTACGACGCCGTGGTGATCGCCACGGGCGCCACCGCCTGGCGTGAACTCCCCCTTGATGGACGGGAGTTGAGCGGCATCCAGCAGGCGATGGAGTATCTGCCGCTGGCCAACCGGGTGTGCGAGGGGGATCTGGAGGCGTCCCCCATGTCCGCCGCCGGGAAGCATGTCGTCATCGTCGGCGGTGGGGACACGGGGGCCGACTGCCTGGGTACCGCCGTGCGGGAGGGTGCCGCGTCCGTGACGCAGCTGGACATCTACGCCCAGCCGGGCGCCGAGCGGGACGAGGACGCCGAGCCCTGGCCGACGTACCCGAAGATCTACCGTCTGTCGGCCGCGCACGAGGAGGCGCGCGATCTGGAGACGGCGCCCGCGGCGGACGCGGACGCGCGACTGTTCGCAGCGTCCACGCTCCACTTCACGGGCGACGCCGACGGACACGTACGGTCGCTGCACCTGACCGAGGTGGACGCCCGGCGCAGCCCGATGCCGGGCACCGAGCGGACGCTGCCGGCCGACCTCGTACTGCTCGCGCTCGGCTTCACCGGGCCCGACCGGGAAGACGGGCTGATCGACGAGCTGGGGGTCGAGCTGGCGCCTCGCGGCACGATCGCCCGGGACGCAGGGTTCGCCACGAACGTCCCCGGCGTGTTCGCCGCGGGGGATGCCGCCCGGGGGCAGTCGCTCATCGTGTGGGCGATCGCCGAGGGGCGGGCGGTGGCAGCGGCCGTCGACCGTTACCTGACGGGGAGTTCGCGGCTGCCGTCGCCGATCTCGCCGTACGACCGCCCCATGACCGTGTGACGCAGCGGTGTTCGCGGGCGCGAGGAACGGCCCCTAACGCCGCTCGTCCGTCCCCGCCACCTTCCCCGTCGCCAGCGCCACCCTGTTCCACGTGTTGATCGTGAGGATCAGGGCCAGTACGTGCGCCAGTTCCCCCTCGTCGAAGTGGGCTGCGGCCTGGGCGTAGACCTCGTCGGAGACCCCGCCGTCGGCCACCAGGGTCACCGCTTCCGTCAGGGCCAGGGCGGCCTGTTCCTTCTCGGTGAAGAAGTGGCGGGCCTCGCGCCAGACGGCGACCATGTGCAGCCGGTCCTCGCTCTCGCCGGCCTTGCGGGCGTCGTTGGTGTGCATGTGGAGGCAGTAGGCGCAGTGGTTGAGGTGCGAGGCACGGATCTGGATCAGTTCGACGAGCGCCGGGTCCAGGCCCTCACGGGCGGCGGCGTCGAAGCCCACGATGGCGCGGAAGACCTTCGGCGCGGACTTCGCGAAGTCGAGGCGGGTGCGGGCGGCCTCGGCCTCGTTGATGGATTCGGCGCTGGACGCGGCGCCGGACGGGGCGCTGGACGCGACGGGCTTGGTGTGGATCGTGTTCGTCGTCATGTGAATCAATCTATGGGTCGAAAAGACCGGCTGTAGGGTGCATTTCCATGGCGAAATCGTGGGTCAATTCCGCGGAGCGGATCGGTGCCGACCTGCATCTGGATCTGTCCGAGTCATCCGAGTCATCCGGACCGGGCAGGCCGGGCGGGCACCGGGCCGCGCTGATCCGTGCGCTGCGCGAGGCCGTGCGCAGTGGGCGGCTGGCGCCCGGCACCCGGCTGCCGCCGTACCGCTCGCTCGCCGCCGACCTGGGGGTCGCCCGCAACACCGTGGCCGACGCTTACGCGGAGCTGGTGGCCGAGGGCTGGCTCACCGCCCGCCAGGGCTCCGGGACGGCGGTGGCCGAGCGTGCCCAACCCCTGCGACGCGCCGAGCGGGTGCCCCGTAAGACACCTCCACGCGCGCGCGGACCTCGGCACGACCTTCGGCAGGGCACGCCGGACGCGTCGGCGTTCCCTCGTGCGATCTGGCTGACCTCCTATCGACGGGCGCTCCAGCAGGCGCCGAACGAGGTCTTCGGGCCCGGTGATCCCGCCGGGCGCGTGGAGCTGCGGGAGGCGCTGACCGAGTACCTGGCACGCGCGCGTGGCGTGCGTACCGAGCCGGGCCGGATCGTGATCTGCTCCGGCTTCGCGCACGCCCTGCGGCTGCTGTTCGGCCAGGACAGGGGCGGGGGCGACGGTGTGCTGCGCGGTCCGCTGGCCGTGGAGGCGTACGGGCTGGGCTTCCACCGGGAGCTCCTCGCCGCCGGGGGCGTACGGACCGTGCCGCTCCCCCTCGACGACGACGGCGCACGCGTCGACCGGCTCGAACGCGAGCGGGCCGTGCTGCTCACGCCCGCGCATCAGTTCCCGACCGGCGGCCCGCTGCACCCCGAGCGCCGTGCCGCCGTGATCGACTGGGCACGCGCGCGTGGGGGCGTGGTTCTGGAGGACGACTACGACGGGGAGTTCCGCTACGACCGCAAGCCCGTCGGCGCCGTCCAGGGACTCGATCCCGAGCGAGTGATCTTCATCGGCTCGGTCAGCAAGAGCCTGTCGCCGGCGGTGCGGCTGGGCTGGATGGTCCTGCCCGAGCGGTACGTCGACGACGTGCTCGCGGCCAAGGGCGAGCGCGAGGCGTGGGCGAGCACCCTCGACCAGCTGAGCCTCGCCGACTTCATCGTCTCCGGGGCGTACGACCGACATGTACGGCGAATGCGGCAGCGGTACCGGAGCCGCCGGGACCGCCTCGTCGCGGCGCTCGCCACGCACGCGCCACACATCGAGGTCACCGGTGTCGCCGCCGGACTGCACGCGGTGCTGCGGCTGCCGCCCGGCACCGAGCGGTCCACGGTCAAGGCGGCCACCTGGCAGGGCATCGCCCTGGACGGCCTCGCCGAGTTCCGGCATCCGGACGCCACGGAGACGGCCATGCCGATCCGTGACGGCATCGTCGTCGGATACGCGACTCCCTCGGAGCACGCCTATGGGGCCGCACTGGAGGCGCTGTGCGGGGCTCTGCCGCCGGGCGAGAGTCACTGAAGCTGGATATATCGCTCATTCCAGGCATACGGTCGCATTCAGATGTGTTTTCGCATGTGTCCGAAAGGTGACTTCCGGGCTACACGTGTCCGAACAGGAGTGGGATCATCGGAGCAGGAGGCGTGATGTCGTCGTACCCGGGCCCGGGACGGCAGCGGCTCGCCCCCATCCTTCGTTCCGTCGTCAGGCGCAGGGCCACCCCAGCGCGTCCCCCCTGTTGGCGGTCGGTCCTGGAGGGTGTTCGATGACGACGCTCGATGAACGTCACGGAGAAGGTGCACGCGACGGGGACGGACTCCGGGGCGGCGTCACGCTGGGCAAGGCCGAGACGTACGGCCCGGCCGTCGTCCCGCTGGACCGGCCCGGCAGCGCGCTCCCGCGACTGGGGGCCAAGGCCGCGAACCTCGCCCGCGCGGCCCGCGCCGGGCTGCCCGTGCTCCCCGGTTTCGTCATACCGCACCAGGCGGCACGCGACACCGTCGCCCTGCGGCGCGCCTGGGACGAGCTCTCCGACGGCGGCACCCGCCCGCTCGTCGTACGGTCCTCCTCGCCGCAGGAGGACACCGCGGAGTCGTCCCTGGCGGGCCAGTTCGCCTCGGTGCTCGACGTACGCGGCTGGCGGGATTTCCGTACGGCCGTACAGGCCGTGCTCGACTCGGCACACCGGTCCGACGGGTCCACGGCACCGATGGCGGTGCTGGTGCAGCCCATGCTCACGGCCCGGGTCGGCGGGGTGATGTTCGGTGCCGACCCGGTCGCGGGGCGGGCCGACCGGATGCTGGTCAGCGCGGTGCGCGGCGGGCCGGACAGCCTGGTCAGCGGCGCGCAGGCCGGCACCGACTACTGGCTGAGCGGCCGCGGACGCCTCCTGCGGACGGTTTCTTCGCAGGGCCCGACGGAGTCCTCAGGGCCGCGAGCCGAGTCCTCAGGCGGTCCGTCGACCGAGACCTCAGGCGCCCTGCGAGCCGCGTCCGAGGGGGTCGGCTCGTTGCTCACGCGCGTCGAACTGTTCCGGCTGGCGCGGCTGGCGCGACAGGCCCGCCGGGTCTTCGGCGGGCCGCAGGATGTCGAGTTCGGGTTCGACGCGGACGGGCGACTGTGGCTGTTCCAGAGCCGGCCGATCACCGCGATGGCGGCGCGGCCGGCACGCGGGGCGCGACTGCTCGGGCCCGGTCCGGTGGCGGAGACGCTGCCGGAGCAGTTGGCGCCGCTGGAGGAGGACCTGTGGGTGGCGCCGATGGCCCGTGGGCTCGCCGCCGCGCTCGACATCGGGGGTACCGCGCCGCGCCGGCTGCTGAACTCGGTGCCCGTGGTCACGACGGTCACCGGCCGCGCCGCCGCCGATCTGCGGCTCCTGGGTGCCGTGCCGCCGCGGCACCGGTGGCTCGCGCTGCTCAACCCGGCGCCGGGAGCGCGCCGGCTCACCGCGGCCTGGCGGGTGGGTCGCCTCGTGTCCGCGCTGCCCGGGCTGGCGGCCGACCTCGCGGCGGACGTCGACCGTCGCCTCGCCGAGATCCCGTCGCCCACCGGGCTCTCCGGCGTGGCCCTGGCCACGGAGCTCCGCTGGGCCCGCCGGGTCCTGGTCTCCCTGCACGCCCAGGAGGCCCTCGCGGGAGCCCTCCTCGACGAACCGCCCAAGAGCCGCACCGCGGCCGGCACGGCCCTGTCCGCCCTGGCCGAGGCCCGCGCCCTGGGCGTCCCCGACGACCAGGTGGCCGTCACGGCCCCGGTGATCCTGACCCTCACCGCCCCGAGCCTGCGCGGACGGGGGCGGCTGCCGGGCGCTACGGCGACGGCGTCACCGGCCACGATCGACTCCGGCCAGGCGGCACCGGAGGCCCCGGCGACGAACCGAACATGGGCGACGGTCATCGCCCAAGCACAGGCACAGTCCGAGCGGACACAGCGAGGCACCCCCACGAGCGCGGCGTTCGCCATCTACGCCGCCCCACACACAGGCACCACCTGGGCCACCTGGCACGCAGAGGCCTCTCACTCCCCTATACCAGCAGACGCAGCTCAGACCACTCCATCCACACACGCCACCCACGCCACCCACGCCACAGCACACGCAACCGCCGCACCCATCGCCCCCACCGCAACCGCCCAGACCAACCCTCGCTCCCCCTCTCCCACCACCCTCACCGCCCTCACCGCCCTCCCACCCCGAGAAGCCCTCCGCCTCCGTATCCGCTGGGTGCAGGAACTGCAGGTGCGCCTCGTGCGGGAGGTGGCGCGGCGGCTGGGGATCGGCATGGAGCGTGTCGGGCTGTTGCGGTGGGGGGAGCTGACCGCCGTGCTGGACGGTGGGGCCCTGCCCGGCGACCTCCACGCGCGCGTGCCGCAGCCCCAGTCGCCGCCGTTGCCGGACGCCTTCCGGCTCGCGGACGGCCAGGTGGTCGTCGCCGAGCCCAAAGACGGCCGGGGCGACGGCGTGCGGGGCGTGTCCGCGGGGCGCGTCGTCGGAACCGTGTGGGACGGGACGGGCCGCCGGCCGACGGACGCCGTACTGGTCGTGCGCACCCTGGACCCCGCGCTCGCCCCGCTGCTGCCCGGCCTCACCGGCCTGGTCGCCCAGACCGGCAGCCCGTTGTCCCATCTGGCCGTCCTGGCAAGGGAGTTCGGGCTCCCCGCGGTCGTCGGTGCCACCGACGCCGTGCGCCGCTTCCCGCCCGGCTCCCGGCTCACCGTCGACGGGACGGCAGGTGACGTACGACTGGGGGACGCGCCATGAGGAAGATCGCGTACGTCTTCGGAGCGCTGGTCGCCGCCGGTGCGGGCACCTACCTCGTCGTCTATCTGTACCGCTGGCAGTGGCAGCGGGCGATGATCTGCGGGGTGCTGCTGCTGGTCGTCGAGGTGATGCTGTTCGGCCTGGTGACGCTGGGTCGGCTGAACCGGATCGAGCAGCGGCTGCGCGACACCGACCGGCGGCAGCGGGAGCTGGACGCCCGACAGGAGGACGTACTGACGCGGCTGCGCGAGCCGGCCGTGGCGCAGGAGGAGAGGCGGTTCCGCTGGCTGGAGGACCCGGCGGACCGGGCGTACGTCTTCGTGCCGGTCCTCATGGTCGCCGGCGTACTGCTGTCCGGGCTCGCCTGGGTGGTGCGGAAGGTCGCGTCGGCCACGGCGAAACCCGCCGAGCGGCGTCTGGCCGGGCGGCTGGCCGTGCTCGCCGCGCCCGACCCGGCGGCCCCCGAGGACCTGGTGGACCTCGAGGAGCTGCCCCCGGTGGGCGGTGGGCCCTACCTGGGCCGTACCTCACGTCTCGCCACGGGCACCCTCCTCGGCACCACCCTGGTCGCCGCGATGGTCGCCGCCCTGATCGTGGGACTCGCCGATCTCACCCAGACCAGGAGGGAAGAGGCCAACGAGAACAAGGCGACCTCCGTGGTCGTCCAGATCGAGCTGCGCGGCACGGACATGTCGTCCGCCGGGAAGACTCTGGCCGCACAGCAGATCTGGGAGAGCTGCCGGCACTCCACGTCCGCACCGCTGCGACACGCCACCCTGGGCGACCTGGGGAACGGCACGTACGCCGGGGTCGTACGGCCCGCTCTCACCGACCACGACCTCATGCGGCTGCGCGGCTGCCTGGAGGACGCGACCCTGGAGCGCGCCCACCTCACGGTGGTCGGCGTCGGCGACGCGGAGGCCGACGAGGGCTGACCGCGCCCTCACTCACCGTGACCGTCCGGCTGCGTGCACCGAGCAATTGAACATACCAAGTGAGACTAATCGCACAAAACGGACGTATCGCCCAGTTGATCACATACCCGGGTTACGATTTCAACGACCCTCATCCCCTAGTCCCCCGGGTCGCCCATGGCTGTCCTCACCGCAACCCTGCCCTCCCCCGCTCTCCGCAAGCGCCCGCTGTCACGGCGCGCCCTGCGGATCCTCCTCGGCATCGTCATCGGCTACCTCGTCCTGTGGGCGGGCGGCGCCGGCACCATCCTGGGGCTGTCGTACCTGGCCCGCGAGGAGACCCCGGCACCTGCCGGGACGCGCTCCGTCCAGGGCGTGAACCACTTCCAGCCGGTGGACAGCGGCGGCCGGCTGTGGCGCGGCTCCGCCCCCTCCCCCGCCGGTTACGGGGCACTGGCGAGCATGGGCATCACCACCGTCGTCGACCTGCGCGCCGAGCACATGAGCGCGACCGAGCTGGCCGAACCGGGCAAGGCCGGGCTGAAGACCGTACGCCTGCCGATCCGTGACGGGCAGACGCCGTCGCCCCAGCAGGTGCAGCGCTTCCTCGACGTCGTCTCGTCGGCGTCCGGCCCGGTGTTCGTGCACTGCGGAGCGGGTGTCGGCCGTACGGGCGCGATGGTCGCGGCGTACCTCGTGACGACCGGTGAGGAGTCGCCGTCGCAGGCGGTCCGACGCAACCTCGCGGTCGGCCCGCCGTCCATCGAGCAGATCTACTACGGGCTGAACCTCAGCCCGGCCGAGGCGGAGCAGCCCCCGCTGCCCGTGGTGGTCCTCAGCCGCCTGGTGGACGCTCCGCGGCGCATGATGTCGTACCTGTGAGCCCGGCCTACGGCTTGCGCGCCACCGCCCCGTACCCGGGGATGACCCCGTCATCCTGCCCGGGTACGGGCTCACCCAGTTCGGGGTGCCAGTGGTGCGGCACCGCGACGCCGGGCTCGACGAGTTCGAGGCCGTCGAAGAACCGGGTGAACTCCTCACGGGAGCGCAGGGCCAGCGTGACGCCGGCCGCCTTCAGCTTTTCCGTCGCCGCCTTCGACTCCTCGGGAGTGAAGTCGCCGCTCGCGTGGGTCATCACCAGGTAGCTGCCGGAGGGGAGTTCGGACAGCAGCCGGCTCACCAGCTCGTGCGCGCCGTCCTCGTCGGAGACGAAGTGCAGCAGCGCGATGAGGGAAAGGGCCACCGGGCGGCTGAAGTCCAGGACCTTCCTCGCGCCCTCGACGATGGCGTCCGGGTCGCGCACATCGGCCTGCAGGTACTCGGTGGTGCCGTCGTCCGTGCCGCGCAGCAGGGCTGCCGCGTGGGCCAGCACGATGGGGTCGTTGTCGCAGTAGACGACGCGCGCGTCGGGGGCGATCTGCTGGGCGATCTGATGGAGGTTCGGCTCGGTCGGGATTCCGGTGCCGATGTCCAGGAACTGGCGTACGCCGCTCTTGGCGAGCCAGCGGGTGGCGCGGTGCATGAACGCGCGGTTGACCCGCGCCATCACCGGGACGCGCGGATCGAGGGCGAGCATCTGCTTCCCCATGGCCTCGTCGACGGGGTAGTTGTCCTTGCCACCGAGATACCAGTCGTACATCCGGGCGGGATGCGGCTTGCTGGTGTCGATCTCGATCATGAGGCACTCCGTAAGACGCAATGGATTATCAACTAGGCACCAAGTAAAGGAAGTTGAGCGAGCGACAGGCAAGTGACTCAAGTGCTTTAAGTAGTTCAAGTGGTCCAAGTGGCTCAAGTGATCAAGGTGGCTCAGGAAAGGAGGAAGTCCGCCTCTCCCGCCTTGGCACCCTCGATGAACGCCGTCATCTCGTCCGTGGTGCAGATCAGCGCCGGTCCGTCCGGATCGGTCGACTGACGGACGGCGATACGACCGTCGGCCAGTTTCATCGCCTCCAGGCAGTTGCCGCCGTTGCCGCCGCTCCACGGCTTGTGCCAGCCCTCGCTGCCCAAGTCCCGCGCGGGCATGCCGTTGTAGACGTGTATGCGCGGCTTGATGCGATCCATTCACAGCTCCTTGCGGAGATCCCGGAGGATCCCCTTCGTGCGATGTGCCGTAGCGGCCTGCGCCGCCATGCGGTCCATGACCTCGAGATGGCTCGCCACCTCGGTGCGCGCGTCGAGGTAGACGGCGCCGGTCAGGTACTCGCTGTAGACCATGTCCGGCAGTTCTGACATGGCAAATCGGAACAGCACGAAGGGCCCGTACGTGCCGGGGTGCGGCCCGTTCGCGAACGGCGCGACCTGCAGCGTCACGTTGGGCAGCTTCGTGACCTCGAGCAGCCGGTCGAGCTGGGCACGCATCACCTCCGGGCCACCGACCGGGCGGCGCAGCGCGGTCTCGTCCATCACGACCCACAGCCGGGGCGCGTCCTCACGGGTGAGCAGTTGCTGGCGCTGCATGCGCAGGGCGACATGGCGCTCGATGTCGTCGGGGCTGGTCTGGCCGATGGCGCCCGACCTCATCACTCCGCGCGCGTAGTCCTCGGTCTGCAACAGGCCGGGCACGAAGTGGGGTTCGTACGACCGGATGAGGCTGGCGGCGCCCTCCAGGCTGACGTACATCGAGAACCAGCCGGGCAGGATGTCGTGGAACCGCTGCCACCAGCCGGGTTTGTTGGCCTCCTCGGCCAGTTGCACAAAGCCGTCGGCCTCCGCGTCGGAGATGCCGTAGGCCTTCAGGAGCAGTTGGAGGTACGGGATCTTGAGCGCGACCTCGGCCATCTCCATACGGCGGACCGTGGCGGGGGCGACGCGGAGGATACGGGCGGCCTCCTCACGCTTGAGCCCGGCGCGTTCCCGCAGGTCCAGCAGGCGCCGACCGAGGACGACCTGACCGACCGTCGGCGCGGACCGTGGCTCGCTCACGCTCCACCTCCACGAATTGAGTACCGACAGGCCGACTGAATCCTGACAGGCCGACGGCGCCATTCGAAGACCTATTCGAAGACCCCGGTGAACCGATGGATCCTCGGCGATCCCAACTGGCGCCGCTCGACCTGCTGTTGCGAGCAGTGTGCCACGGCCTTCCACCGCGTCACACAGCACTCTGCAATTTTCAGAGTGACACTTGCCAAGTGTTCACGGCGGGGCGATAGTGGCAAGCGTGATTCCGTCCCCACCCTTAGGAACAAACGCCGAGGCCCCCCACGGCCTCGGTACCGCCCCGGCAGTCGGGCCCCAGCGGGGCGCCGCCGCCGAGCGCCGGTTCCGCTTCGAACTGGCCGCGCATCCGGGTTCGCCCGCGCAGGCCAGACGCCTGACCCGGGCGCGGCTGAACGGCTGGGCGGTGTGCGAGGACACCTGCGACACGGCGGCTCTGGTCGTGTCCGAGCTGGTCACCAACGCGATCGCGCACACCGCGAGCGAACACATCGTCTGCGAGCTGCGCGATGGCGCCGAGCTGGTGCGCATAGCCGTGCGCGACGAGGGGTGCGCGCCGAGTGAGCCCCATCCGTTGGCGGCGCGACCCGAGGAGGAGCACGGGAGGGGACTGCTTCTCATCGACGCCCTCTGCCACGCGTGGGGGACCCGGGAGCAGGGGGCCGGGCTGGTCGTCTGGGCGGACCTGCGGCGCGCGACCGGGTTCCCGGACGCCTCCCCTGTCGACTCCCCTGGCGACCTCCCTGACAACACCGGGCCGTACAACGACCTCGGGTGGGGATCCCGGCCCAAGCCGGGTCCGGCCGGGGGTTCGGACGACGAGGACGAGGCGCAGGCGCGGCACGGTGGGGGAACGGGGTCCGCATGGCTGTGAGCGGCGCGTCCGGTGGCGGTCAGGTGCTGAGCCTGGACTCGCTGGTCCGGTTCCGCCGCGGTATGCGCTCCGCTGCGGTTCCTCGGCGGCTGCCCGTTCCCGACGGCATGACGGCGCCGCTGGGCTGCGACGCGGTGGCCGTTCCCGCGCGCTTCGGGCCGCTGGTCCTGCCTCGGCTGCCTCGTGTGGGGTGCGTGTACGCCGACGACGTGCACTGGTGGTGGATCGTGCCGTCCGACTCGGACTACGCGCTGGAGTGGCCGGCGGCTGTGCGGTACACGACGGGGGCGATGGTGCTGGACACTCCCCGGCTGATTCACCGGCCGGACGGGACGGTGCCTTATACGCCGCCCATTCCTTTGTATTTGGCGTTGTGCCGGGTGACGGGGACTACGCCTACGTGGTCTCGGCAGATCAGCGCGTGAGGCTCCGCCGGTAGGGCCGGTAGGACCGGTTGGCTGCGGGTGCTGGGGGTGGAGGAGCGCGGGCCGGCGACGACAAGCGACCACCCGTTTCGGCACCGCCGCCCCGCCCTCACGGCGTACGCCCGCGCGCATCCGCCACCCCCACCTCGCGCCCTCCCCCGAACGCCCCCCACCCCGCCATAGTGGCCCTCCGTCACGAGGGCGGTCGGGGGAGGGACTGGCGTGGGGAAGAAGCGCGGTGCTGGTGAGAGCGGGGTTTCTGAGTCGGAGCGGCTGCTCTTCGGGGGTCCCCTGCGGTACGACATGGGGTGGAATCAGCACCGGGACGCCTTTCTGGAGTTGAGCTTCCGGGCCCTGGTGACGCGGTTGCCGTCGCTGTTGGCGTCGAGTTTCCGGCTCGCCTGGCAGGCCGACCGGCGGGCCGCGCGGACCGTGCTGGTGGCCGAGGTGGGGCGGGGGCTGGGACAGGCGGTCGGGCTGCTCGCCGTGAACAGCGTGCTGGGGCGGCTGATCGGGGGCGGGGCACTGGAGGAGCGGTTACGGGGGGCCGTTCCCGCGCTCGTCGCGATGGCTGTCGTGATGGTGGTCTCGACGTTGCTGCGGGCCGCTTCGACGTATGCGACCGGGCGCCTGGAGCCCAAGGTCGAGCGAGTGGCGACCGAGCTGTATCTGGAGCGGGCGGCGGCCGTGGAGCTGGCCGCGATCGAGGACCACGCCTTCCACAAGCTGCTGGACACCGCGCAGTACGGCGCGGGTGCCGCCCGCCGCATGATCGCGTACAGCACCCGCGTCGTGAACGCGGCCATCTCGCTGATCGCCGCGGCCGGCGTGCTCACCGTGCTGCACCCCGCCCTGCTCCCCCTCCTCGCCACCATGACGCTGCCCAGCGCCTGGAGTGCCCTGACCAACGCCCGGCGGCGTTACGAGTCCTTCCACACCTGGGTGCAGCACTCCCGCGCGGGCCATCTGATCAGCGGGCTGCTCACCGAGCCCGCCGCCGCGCCCGAGATCCGCGTCCATGGCGTCGGGCCTTTCCTGCTGCGCCACTACCGGGCGATGTCGGAGACGGCGGAGGCGGAGCAGGCGCGGCTGGCCCGGCTGGCGGCACGTACGGGGCTCATCGCGGCGGCGTGGACGGGGCTCGCGACCGTCGCGACGTACGCGACGCTGGGCGGGCTGCTGCTGGCCGGCGCGATGGCGCTCTCCGTGGCGGGTACGGCCGTCATCGCCATCCGCACCGGCTCTTCGAGCCTCGACACCCTGGTCCTGGAGGTCAACGCCCTCCACGAGGAGGCCCTCTTCGTGGGCGATCTGCAGCGGCTGTACGTCGAGGCGGCCGAGCGCGCGATTCCGGTCGGTGGGGCCGCCCTGCCGGAGGAACCGCGGGAGGTCCGCTTCGAGAACGTCACCTTCAGCTACCCCGGCGAATCCGCCCGCCCCGCCCTCGACGACGTCACGCTCACCCTCCCCCTCGGCCGGATCGTCGCGCTGGTCGGCGAGAACGGCTCCGGCAAGACGACGCTGGTGAAGCTGCTGGCGGGCCTGTACATCCCGGACCGGGGCCGGATCCTGTGGGACGACGTCGACGCGGCCGGCGCCGACCGGCACCAACTCGCCGAGCGCATCGCGATGGTGGCCCAGGACTTCAAGCGCTGGCCGTTCACCGCCCGGGTCAATGTGGCCGTCGGCCGCTCGTCCGCGCCCCTCACCGAGGAACGTCTGGCCGCCTCGCTCGCCGAGGCCGGGGCCGAGGACGTGGTCGCCGATCTGCCGCGCGGCCTGGACACCCTGCTGGCCCGCCACTTCAGCGGCGGGCACGAGCTGTCCGGCGGTCAGTGGCAGCGGCTCGGGATCGCCCGGGCCGCCTACCGGCGCGGCCACATCCTGATCGTGGACGAGCCGACCGCGGCCCTGGACGCGCGGGCCGAGCTGGAGGTCTTCGAGAAGATCCGCGCGCTGGCGTCCGCCGGACAGACGGTCGTCCTCATCACCCACCGGCTGGCGTCCGTACGCCATGCCGATCTGGTGCATGTCCTCGACCAAGGGCGGCTGGTGGAGTCCGGCACGCCCGACGAACTGCTGGCCACCGGCGGTGTCTACGCCGAGCTGTACTCGCTCCAGGCGGAGCAGTTCACGACACGGGTGCCCGCCCCGAAGGCGGGCTGATCAGCACGAAGGCCCGGCAGGGAACGCCCCGACCCGCCCCGGCCCTCATGTCACGCGGCGGCGTCAGCCGCGAGGTCACCGCGGACGACCACCAGGAACGCGTCCGTCGCAAGGTCCATGACGACCTCGGCGTCCAGACCCTCCATACGCCGCGCGTGTGCGAACTCCTCCGCGGGCCACGATCCCCGCGGCCCGCCCGCGGGAAAGCGTTCGAGCACTGTTCGCCCGTTCACCATCCTGCACCTCCAGTAAGCGTTGTACTTGTAGGAGTTAACGCCTGCCGGAGGTGAAACGCCTCGCCCAGTGACGGGACTGAGACGTAGTTGACACTCGTTCACCGCGATGTGTGAGCGCCCGCTCACTCTCGATGATCCACCACTACGCTCCGCTTCACTCCTCATACTCATCGTGATAGCGGATGCGTTCGCTGCCCGCAGGCGCCCCAAGAGCCGACGCGCGCCCCTCGGGCTCCTCCCACTCCTCCTGCCGGCCCAGCGCGGTGAGGTCCAGGAAGCCGGTGGTCGAGCCCAGCCCGTCGAGGCCGCGCTCGTAAGTCGAGTAGGTGTGGAAGACGCGTTCCCCGTCCCGCAGGAAGCAGCTGACACCGGGCCGTTCCAGCGGCTCGCCCTCGCGCTCCAGGGTCACCTCGAAGTCGTGGTTGAAGTCGCTGCCGTACGACGAGTACCAGGGCACCGTCCAGCCCATGCGCGCCTTGAACGGCAGGATCTTCGTGTACGGCGCCCTGGAGACGGCCACAAGCGTCGTCCCACGCGCCTTCAGGTGCGCCAGATGCCCGATCTGGTCCAGGAAACCCGAGCAACTGCGGCAGCCGGCGTCCCATTCGGGGGCGAACATGAAGTGGTGGACGACGAGTTGGTGCCGCCCCTCGAACAGGTCGAGCAGGGTGGCCTTGCCGTCGCCTCCCTCGAAGACGTACTCCTCCTCGACCTCGACCATGGGCAGCCTGCGCCGCTCGGCGTTGAGCGCGTCACGCGCGCGCGTGGCCGCCTTCTCCTTGGCCAGCAGTTCCTCGCGTGCCGCACGCCACTGCTCGCGCGAGACGATCTCCGGAAGCGACATGGGGCGCCCCTCCTGTGCAACGGTCCGTTCTGAGTGGTGACCGGCGGCAGGGGCCGAACTCATCGCCGGGCCCGGAGAATTTCGGGAGATCTTTTCGGAGCACTCTTCGGCGTGCTTTCGGCTTCGGAGTACGTCACCGGGAGCGCGAGCAGGCCACGCGCGCGCAGGGAGCGGCGCCACCGGAGCTCCCTGTCCGCGAGGTCGAGTGCGGGGAACCGTTCCAGCAGCGCGGCCAGGGCGATCTCGGCCTCGGCTCGGGCCAGCGGGGCGCCGAGGCAGTAGTGGATGCCGTGTCCGAGCGCGAGGTGGCCAAAGGCGTCGCGGCCGAGGTCGAGGCGGTCGGGGTCGGGGAAGCGGGCGGGGTCGCGGTTGGCGGCGGAGAGGGAGAGCAGGACGGTGTCGCCGGCGGGGACGGTGACACCTCCGATCGTGACGTCCTCGGTCGGGAAACGGCGGATGGCGAGCAGGGCGGGGCCGTCGTAGCGGGCGAGCTCCTCGACGGCGGCGGGGATTCGGGACGGGTCCTCGCGCAGGGCGGCGAGCTGCTCCGGGTGGCTGAGCAGCGCGAGCACGGCGTTGCCGATGAGCTGCACGGTGTTCTCGTACCCGGCGAAGAGGATGAGGAAGGCGAGGGACATCAGCTCGTCCTCGCTCAGCCGGTCGCCCTCGTCGCGGACCGCGATCAGGTCGGAGAGCAGATCGTCGCCGGGTTCCTCGCGCTTGTCGGCGAGGAGCCGGGTGAAGAAGCCGAGCATCGCCACCACCGCCTCCTTCGCGGCCTGCGGTCGCGCTGGGTCGGGGGCGACCAGGGCGTCGGTCCACTCCCAAAAGTCCCGTCGGTGCTCGTCCGGGACGCCGAGGAGGTCGCAGATGACGGTGACGGGGAGGGGTGCGGCGTAGGAGGCGATCAGGTCGGTGGTGCCGAGCGGGCCGAGGGCGTCGAGGAGACGGTCGGCGGTCTGCCGTATGGGCGTACGCAGTTGTGCGATGCGGCTCGGTGTGAAGGCGCGGCCGACCAGACGGCGGATGCGGGTGTGGTCGGGCGGGTCCATGTTGAGGAGGTTGGCGTCGAGGGCGGGAGGGAGGGCGAGGCCCCGGTAACTCCCCGGCGTCGCATGCCTCTTGTCCAGGGAGAGGCGCGGATCGGCGAGGGCCTCGCGGACGTCGTCGTAGCGGGTGACGAGCCAGGCGGGACTGCCGTCGGGGCCGGCGACGCGGTGGACCGGCGCGCTGTCGCGCAGGCGCCGGTACACGTCGTACGGGTGGTCGATGAGGCCGTCGGCGAGGTCCATGGGCCTCAGCCTAGGTGTCGTATTCCTGGATGCGCTTGCCGTGGCTCCGGTCCAGGAGCGCGGGCATTCGCTCCCCCAACTCCCTTACCACCGTCGGCACATCGATGGTCAATAGCTCCCGGTCGCGCATCAGGACCCGCCCGTCGACGATGGTCGTGCGGACGTCGCAGGAGCGGGCGCTGTGCACGAGGGTGGCGGCGAG
The DNA here is from genome assembly GCF_041052385.1 of Streptomyces sp. R28. GTDB lineage: Bacteria > Actinomycetota > Actinomycetes > Streptomycetales > Streptomycetaceae > Streptomyces. The sequence goes on from NZ_CP163439.1 coordinate 2,720,502, forward strand.
GTCGTGGACGGGCTGGGTGTGCGGGCCGGTGAGGTCGACCAGGATGATGTCGGCGCGCCGGCCGGGTGCGATGCTGCCGACCGCGTCACCGAGTCCGACCGCGCGGGCGCTCTGCAGGGTGGCGTGGTGCAGGGCCTGACGGGCGGTCAGCCAGCGCGGATCGCCGGTGGTCGACTTCTGGATGAGGGCGGTGAGCGCCATCGACTCCCATACGTCGAGGGAGTTGTTGGAGGCGGCGCCGTCCGTGGCGAGGCCGACGGGGATGCCGATGTCGTGCAGGGCGCGGACGGGTGTCGTGGTGGGCCAGGCGAACTTCAGGTAGCCGCGGGGAGCGGTGGCGACGGCCGTATGCCCGGAGGCACTCCCCAGGACCGGCAGGTCGCGGTCGAGGATGCCCGTGCCGTGCGCGATGAGGACGTCGACGTCGAGGATTCCGGTGCGCTGCAGGACCTCGATGGGGGTGACCCCGTGGCGGGCGAGGCTGGTTTCGGCCTGGTCGCGGTTCTCGGAGGCGTGGAGGTGGACGGGGAGGCCGTGCTCGCGGGCGAGTTCGGCGGTGGCGGCCAGGTCGGCGTCGTCGACGGTGTAGGGGGCGTGCGGGGCGAGGGCGGTGGTGATACGGCCGTCGGCGCCGCCGCGCTGCCGCAGCGCGAACTCCAGCGACCTCTCCCGGCCTTGCGGACCCTGGGAGGAGAAGTAGGCCTCGCCGAGGTGGGCTCGGATCCCGCACTCGGTCACGACGGCGGCGACGGCGTCCATCGAGAAGTAGTGGTCGGCGAAGCAGGTGACGCCGCCGCGGATCATCTCGGCGCAGGCGAGCCGCGCCCCCAACTCCACGTCCCGCTCGGTGAGGTTGGACTCGACGGGCCAGACGACGTCGTTGAACCACTCCTCGGTGGGCAGGTCCTCGGCGACACCGCGCAGGGCGACCATCGGGGCGTGGGTGTGGCAGTTGACGAGGCCCGGGAGGGCGACCTGGCCGGGCGCGTCGAGGCGCTCGACGGCGGGTCGGTCACGCACGGCGTCGGCGGTCGTGACAGCCTCGACGACTCCGCCTCGTACGACGATCGCGGCGTCCTCCTCGAACCCGATCCGCTCCTGATCGTCGTGCACGAGGACGGTGCAGCCGGTGATGACGAGGTCGGCGGGAGCTTCTGCGGGAGAAGGCGTCATCACGCCAACGTACGACGCGGTCGTCGGGTCGCGTGAGATGAACCGCGCATCCGGTCACGGGGCTGTCGCACGGACCTGACGCACGGGCACGCTGGCCTCACCACGGCCCACGGCGACGGCTTGACGGCCCACGGCTTCTGGAAGGAGCCCGGCATGCTCCTCGGCACCTGGAACCTGGAGAACCTCTACCGGCCCGGCGGCGCGTTCGGCCCCAAGGACAAGGCCACGTACGAGACGAAGCTCGCCGCGCTGGCCGCGACCGTCACGGAGCTCGACCCGGCGCTGCTCGCCGTACAGGAGGTCGGGGAGCCGGATGCCCTGCGGGACCTGGTCGGGATGCTGGCGGGCGACTGGCACGTGGCGCTCTCCGAGCACGCGGACGGGCGGGGCATCCGGGTCGGTTTCGTCAGTCGTACGCCGCTGGAGGTGCTGCACGACACGAACGCGTTCCCGGCGAAGCTGCTCCCGGTGCAGGCGGCCGACGGCGGTGTACCGGTGTCGGAGGCGGGCCGGGGTTTCCTCGCCGTACAGACGGAGACCGGCGCCGGGCCGCTGCGGGTGGCCGTGGCCCACCTGAAGTCGAAGCTCCTGACGTATCCCGGCGATCGTTTCTTCCCCCGCGACGAGGGCGAACGGGCCCGCTACGGCGCCTACGCCCTCTACCGGCGGGCGGCGGAGGCGACGGCGCTGCGCGCGCTGGCGGACGTCCTGCTGGCCGGTGAAGGACGCCGGAGTGACGTGGCCGTCCTCGGCGACCTCAACGACGAGGTGCAGGCGGCGACGACGCAGATCCTGCTGGGCCCGCCCGGCTCGGAGATCGGCACGTCCGGTTTCAGGACGGCCGACAAGGGCGACGCCGGCCGCCTGTGGAACGTGGCGCCGCTCATCCCCGTCGAGCAGCGGTTCTCGCGGGTGAACTCCGGGCGGCGTGAGCTGATCGACCACATACTGTGCAGCCACCGTCTGGTCCACCGGGTGACGGCGGCGGGGACGGGGGCGCCGGGGGCCGGTGCGCGGGAGCTGCCGTCGGTCGGGGCGGATCCGAAGGAGCGGCGGGGCGAGGCGGGGTCGGATCACGCGCCGGTGTGGGTTCGGGTCGGGGACTGAGGGGTCCGGGACAGGGTGCGGGCCGCCGCGCCCATGTCAGCCGGCGAGCAGCGGCACGTCGGGGGCCGCGGGGCCCCGTAGCCCGACCCGGTCGCGCTCGTGCGCGAGCTCTTCCAGCAACTCGGCGAGATGGGCGGTGTGCCAGGGGGTGAGCCGACCCGAGTCGTGGAGGTGCACGGCGCACGCGGTGGTCGTGTCGACGAGCTGCTCGAGGGTGGCGACGATTTCGTCCGCGCCCTCCGTGTGCCGAGCGAGCGCGGGGAGTTCCGCGGCGGCGAGAGCGATGGCGGCCCGCGCCTCGGCGAGCGCACGGTAGGCCTCGCGGCGGAGGGTCCAGCGCAGGGCACGGTCACCGGAGCGGACCGGGTCACGGCCGTCGGGCACGTCATGGGGATCGGGCTGGAGCGCGGGACGGGCGTCGGAGTCACGCAGCACATGCGCGAGGTAGGCATGCGCCGCCCGGTTGGCCGCGGCGAGGCGTGCCCGCACTCCCCCGCCCCGCTGCCCCGGCATCGGCAGATGCCCCACGACCAGCACGATCGCGCAGGCCAGCAACGTCTCCCCGATCCGGCTCGCGGAAGCCTGCGGCTCGCCGCCCACCATCACCAGGGCGAGCACGAGAACGGTCACGACGGCGGTCTGGGCGGCGAAGTGCCGAGTGGCCACGGGAATGAGGGCGCCGCTGAGAGCCACGAGCGCGATGAGCCCCTCCGGCCGGGGCAGCACGGCCGCGAACCCGGCGAAGAGGAGAGCGCCCAGCACGGTGCCGACTGCCCGGGACAGCACGCGGGACGCGAGCGGCCCGAGGTCGGGCTTGACGAGGAACACGGCGGTGGCGGGCAGCCAGTACCAATGCTCGTGCTGCCCGTACCACTGGGCGTGGTGCAGGGCCTGGGCGATGGCGGCACTGGCCCCGAAGCACAGGGCGACGCGCAGCCCGTACTCCCTGCCCCCGGCCCCGAACACGGCTCGGCGGAGGTCCTTTGCCGTACGACGCCGGGTGTGCAGGTCGTCGCTGTTGCCCTCGCCCCGGTCGAAGGCATCGGCGGCATGCAGCAGGGCGTCGTCGAGGGCGCGCAGGGCGGGCGCGGACCGGGTGGGCGCGGGGAGGGGGCCGGTGTGCGTGTTGCCGCGTACGGCGGCGGCGAGGCGGCGGGGCCCTTCGCAGGCCCGGGCGGGCACTGGTTCCCCGGCCCAGGCGAGCGCGGTGGCGGCCTCGGCGAGGGGAAGGGCAGCCGCGTACTGTGCGTGCAGCCGCCGCTCGGCGGACGAGGAGGCGTACCGCCGCAGCCGGGGCCCGGTGAGGGCGTCCTGCGCGTGATCGAGAGCGGCGGTGAGCGCGACGCGCCGGGCGGTGGCCCGCTCGGTGCCCGCGGCGTCGAGGAGCTCGCCGACGGCGTCGTACACGGCGGCGACGGCGTCCCGCTCCCCGTCGAACCGGTAGTCGCCGGCGAGGGAACCGGGCGTGGGAAGCGCGAGCCGCAACGCGAGCAGCCACACGGCACCGGCGAGATAGGCGAGGGCCCGCTGCCACCCGGCCTCCGGCAACGGCATCCCGGCCCCGATGGCGGAGGCGACGAGCAACTGCGTACCGGCGCCGGAGGCGACGGGTCCGACGGCACTGATGCCGCCGGCGAAGAGCCCGAGGCCCGTGAGGAGAAGCGTGAGCGGGACGGCACCGATGTGCTCCCCGGCGTACGTCCCGACGAACAGCCCGGCCGCCCCTGCCAGCGCGGGCACCCCGAGCCGCTTGACGGAGACACGGCGGCTGCCGGGGCGGTCGTTGATGCCGGCGAGCATGGCCGCGATCGCGGCTACGACGCCGAGGGAGACACGGTCGGCGAGGACCGCGGCGAGAAGCAGGGGCCCGGCGGCCAACGCCCCTCGCACGACCGCACTCCAGGGAACGGGTCCGCGCTGGGTGCGGAGGGCGTGGGCGAGCCAGGGCGGAAGGGCGAGGACCGGGGCTGCACGGCGTGCGGGGCGGGACACGGGGCTCCTGTCGGGGCGAGGGCGGGGGTGTGCCTTCGGGCGACGGTGGCCGGGCTTGAGGCTGTGGTGTCCACGGTAGGGCGGGCTCTTGGAGGGGATGGGACGGTGACGTTTCGGGGATGTGACGATACGTGGAAACGCCACGTTCTTTATGAACGCAACTACGGGAAGGGAAGCACGCGGGCTGCCCTCAGCCCATGGCCCGCGCGAACAACGCCTCCGCCTCCGCGACCGCCTCGCCCAACCAGTCCGCGTCCGGGTCCGGGTCCGGGTCCAGAGACCCGATGACGCCGTCGACGCTCCGCACCCCCGCCCGCTCCAGCAACTGCTTCTCGTTCGTCACCCACTCCCCCCGCCCCGCCAACACCGCGTGCCCGGTCTGCACGGCAGCCGTGGCGATGGCCCCCGCGACCTCGGTGAGGCGGCCCGCCGGGGCGTGGTTGGCCTTCGCATAGCCGAGGGTGGCCAGGGCCGTGCCGTACCAGCGCTCGCTCGCCGTGTGGCGCAGCTTCTGCGGATAGCCGGCCGGTCGCGGCAGCGCACCCCGCAGCACCTGGTTGATCGCCAGCTCCGCGACGACCAGGTAGCTCGGAATGCCCGCGAGATGGAACAGCAACGGCTCCACCCGGAACCGCCCCTCCTCCGCCTCCGCCAACTCCCTCTCCACCACGTCGAGATCGCGGTAATGGACGTCGACGCGCCGTCCGTCGATCGTCAGCCACGCACCCCCGTTGAAGACACCGCCACCCCAGCCGCCGACCTCCGACACCTCGCCCTCCCAGCCGACCGCGCGCAGGTCCGCGGGATCGAAGGCGCCCCGGTAGTAGATCGCCAGGTCCCAGTCGCTGTCGGGCCTGTGGGTGCCCTGGGCTCGGGAGCCGCCGAGGGCGACGGCCCGGACGGTGGGGAGGGCGGCGAGGCGGTCGGCGGTGGTGTCGAGGAAGGCGGGGTCGGTGAGGGAGGGCATGCGCGCAGCGTACGTAGCCCTGCCGCCGCGCCTCCAGGCAATTACGCCCGTCGGCCTCACCCCGTCGCCGCCACCCCGAAGTCCGCCCCGGAGATGCCGCCCAGCCCTTCCGCGATCCGCACCAACGGCTCGCGCAGGGCGGCCAGTTCGGCCCTCATCGCGTCCGCCTGCGGCCACGCCGCCTCATGGTCGAGCGGAGCCACGTCCACCGGGCCTCGTACGCGGCGAGACGTGGGTGCCAGGTGCTGGTGAACGGCCGAATCGTCTCGTTGATCAGGGCGTACGCGAGGCTCCGGACCGTCGGCGCGCCGGTTGCCGAGCCGCGCTCCAGGCTCACGCTGTACGTGTGCAGCGTCGCGCGCGTGAAGTCGATCAGCGACTTCAGGGAGGTGACCGCCTCCCGCAGGCTCCCCGTCCCCGGCGCCAGCTCCTGCACCCCGATCCGGGTGACCAGCTCGACCTGGATGTCGTAGGCCGCCATCCGTTCCGACTCGCTGGGCGCTGGCATGGGTGCCTCCCTCCGGGTACCGGGGAAGGCCAGCGTAACCGGGTCACGCGCGTCGCGGCGGCCGCACAGGGTGCGCAGGGCGGCACGGCGGAGGGCCTCCGTGCGGGCGGGGGCCGGGTCGTGGTGGTGCCAGGCGTGCTGGGTCACGGGGTGCAGGGACCGGCGTTCGTCGGCTGCGGGGGTCAGCAGGCTGCGGGCGCGCAGTTCGCGGACGCCGCTGGCCGCGCGGCGGAGGGCGACGATCCGGGGGACGCGGTCGGCGGCGGCGAGGACGTGTGCCGCGTCGTCGGTGGTGAGGGGCAGCGGGTGGAGGGCGGCGGCGCAGCGCAGGACGTCGGCGGCGTCCGTGGTGTCCACGTCCCGTACGACGGCGCCGGTGACGTCTTCGTCGGCGAGGGTGTCGAGGAGGGAGCGGCCCCGGGCGTGCAGCCGGTCGTAGAGCGCGCCCGGGTGGTGGCCGGCCCGGACCGCACGGCCCAGCAGTCCCAGCGCGAGGGGATGGCCGTCGACGGCGTCGGCGAGCGCCTCGTCGCCCCCGGCCCCACGCGCGCGTGGGGAGGATCGAGCGGCCCCAGGTCGACCGGGGTGCCGAGCGTGTCGTAGGCGCGGCTGCGCAGGGTGAACAGGGTGTGGCCGAGGGGGTGCGGTGCCGACATCGCTGCGATGTCGCGGGCGGGGAGCCGGTCGGCGGGGGCGGCGTCGACGATCCACAGGAACGGTGCGTCGATGGCGTCGAAGTGAGCGAAGAGGCCACCTGCGCCTGCGCCGAGGGCGCGCACCGAATCCTCGTACGCCTCCCCGTCCACCCAGCACACGCCGCCGGGGTACGCCGCCTCGAAGCGCAGGGCGTACTCCTGGGCCAGCAGGGTCTTGCCGATGCCCGCCATGCCGCGGATCTGCACGGCGTGCGCGGCGGCGCGGCCGGTGACGAGCGGTGCGGCGTGGGCGTGCAGGGCGGAGTGCACCTGCCAGAGCTCCAGGAGGCGGCCCAGGAAGTCGGGGCGCGGCTGCGGGGTGCCCAGCAGCCAGTGCCGTACGCCGGGTTCCGCGAGCGTCATCGGGCCGTCGAGGCGGGTCACGTGCGCGCGTACGTCGGCCACGAGGGCGGGGAGGTCGTCGGGCGCGGCGTGTCTGGCGTCACGCAGTTCCACGGGCTGGATGTGGTCCGCCGTCCGCTCCGGGTTGACCACCATGACCCGGCGCCGCGATCGCCCTCCCCAAGTCCCGCCAGATAGGCGGTGGTCAGCTCCCACTGGCAGGCCTCGCGCTCGGGGTAGCCGGTGGAGTAGAACGCCAGCAGTGCCTTGGAACGGCCCAGTTCGCGCCGGATGGTGGCGCTGATGCCGGCGAAGGACTCGACCCCGGTCTCGTCCGTGAACACGTCGAGCCCGCCGTCGCGCAGCGCCCGCGCGAGGGGACGGACCCGCTCCACGTCACCGCGGCTGTAGCTGAGGAAGACGTCCCACACGGCGACTTACCCTACTGTGGGTACCGGGGAGGGCGATCATGGGACACAGGCAGCGCGGCGACGCCGACCGAGCGGTCCGTCGCAGATCACGGCCAAGCTGACGATTCCGTTCGTCGGCGAGATATCCGGCACCTGGGAGCCGGCCGACGCGGAACGCAGCGCGGCCTGGGAGCTGTACCTGGAGCTGGTCACGCGCGTGTCGGTCGAGGAGCTGGACCCCGACGAGGGCTTCCTGCGCGAGGCGCTCTCCTCCCTCTACACCTTCTTCAACACCACTCGCGAGATCCTCCGCCGCTACGGCCCGGACGTCGCCCCGCCCCTCGCCCCGGGGCATGTGAGCTTCGGCGTCCTCGCCGTCACCGTCCTCAACCGCGTGCTGCGTCCGCTCCTCGCGCAGTGGCATCCCCGCCTGACCGCGTACGAGTCCCAGCGGCCGGCGGGGCGCGATCCCGTGGTCCACGAACGCGAGTGGGAGCACGCGGAGAGCCTGCGCCGCGAGATCGCTGCCGTACGGGAGACGCTGGTGTGGCTGGCGCGGACCTTGCAGGAGGTGGCGAACGTCAGCGACCTGATCGACCTTCCGGCGCCCCGGGCTCCCAGGCCCCCGGAAGGGGGCACCCTCCCCCGCCGGTCGGAGGAGCCCCTGACGGTCCGGGCAGTTGAGGTTGAGAACGTCCTCAACCGAGGGCTGATCGGACTGGCGGCCTGAGGCCTCTCTCCCCTCCCCGCCCCGGGATCGGCGCTCGCCGCACGGCGGTCCACCGAAATTCGGATGCGCGCGCGAGTCAGGGCTCGGATGATCGGCGAGTTGCCCGCTCAAGCAGGACGACTCCCGAGCACCCTCAGAAAGCCCCAGGAGCCCCATGATCCAGCGCGTCACCGCCCCCACCCTCTTCCCACCCCCCACCTACTCCCACGCCTCCGTCGTCGAGGCCGGCACAAAGCTCGCCTTCCTCGCCGGATCCGTGCCGCTCGACGCCGACGGGAACCTCGTCGGCGAAGGCGACCCCGTACGGCAGGCCGAGCAGGTGATCGCCAACCTCGAGGAGCAACTGCGCGCGGTCGGCAGCGACTTGGGGCATGTGCTGTCGAGCGACGTGTACGTCGTGAGCAGCGAGACGGCGGTGCTGTCCGCCGTGTGGGAGGTCGTGGAGGCGTCGGAGCTGAGCGCCGGTCCTCACTCGTCGACGCTGCTCGGGGTTGCCTGCCTCGGATACACGGGGCAGCTGGTGGAGATCACGGCCACGGCCGTCGTTCCGCAGGAGGGGACACAGTCATGAGCCGTGTCGCCCTCCGCCGCGCCACCGCGACCGACGCGGGTGCCGCCGCCGACGTGTGGCTGCGGTCCTTCGCCGCCGCCCTGCCGACGGTCGTCCGACCGCACTCCGACGACGACGTGCGGACGTACTTCCGGGAGGTGCTGGTATTGCTGCGGGAGACCTGGGTCGCCGAGGCCGCCGACCGTGTCGTCGGTGTCATGGTGCTCGACGGCGACCAGCTCTCCCAGCTCTATCTCGACCCCGACTGGCGCGGCCTCGGCATCGGCAACCGTTTCGTCGACCTCGCCAAGCGACGCAGGCCGGACGGACTGTCCCTGTGGACCTTCCAGGTCAACCAGCCCGCCCACCGCTTCTACGAGCGGCACGGCTTCGTCGCCGTCGAGCGCACGGACGGCAGCGGGAACGAGGAGCAGGAGCCGGACGTGCGGTACGTCTGGCGTCCCGGCCCTCGGTGATCACTGCCGCGTCCGCCCCCAGTCCCGCCGCTTCGGCAACGGCTTCGCATAGCTCCCGGCCCGGCTCGTCGTCAGCCCCAACGTCACCAGCGACTCGGCGAGTTTGACCGCCGCCCCCACCCCGTCGACCACCGGAACCCCCAGCTTCTCCCCCACGGTCCGCTGCAACCCGGTCATCCCCGCGCACCCCAGCACCAGGACCTCGGCACCCGCGTCCCGCGCCCGTTCGGCAGCCGCCAGGAAGGCGGACTCCGTGCGCTCGCCGTCCTCCAGCTCCAGCACCCCGAGCCCCGTACCGATCACGGCGACGCAGTTGCGGCCCACCCCGGCCGTCTCGAGGCTGTCCTCGATCTGCCCGCACGAGCGCTCCAGCGTGGTCACCACGCCGTACCGCCGCCCGAGCAGGCAGGCCAGATGCGCGGCCGCCTCGGTGATGTCGACGACGGGTACGTCCACCAGCTCCCGGACGCCCTCCCGTCCGTGCTCCCCGAAGCCGGCCATGACGACCGCGTCGTACTCGGGGCCCTGGTACGTCCGCAGCGCGTCCATCACCGCCGCCGCCGAGAGGTAGCTGTCGAGCCACCCCTCCGCCGACTCCGGCCCCCACGCGGGGGTCAGGCCGAGCACGGTGGTGCCCGGGCCTGCCGCGGCCCGGGCACCTCGTACGATCTCCTCGGTCATCTCCTGCGTGGTGTTGCAGTTGGTGACGACGATCCGCACGTCCGTCAGACCTCCTGCGTCTTCAGCTCGGCATCGGTCTCGGTGGCGGTGGCGGACTCGGCGCGCTCATCGCGGCACAGCACCAGGTACAGCCCGGCTCCCATCGCCGTCCCGATGAACCACGAGTACGGCGCCACATCGCTGAACGTCTTCACCAGCGCCAGCACCGCCGCGATGCCCGCCGCCGGCAGGAACGCCCACAGCGCCTTGGGGTTGACGCCGTTGCGGTAGTAGTAGCGCGAGCCGGGCTCGGCGGAGAACAGCTCGTTCACGCCCACGCGACCGCGCTTGACCAGGTAGTAGTCGACCATGATCACGCCGAACAGCGGGCCGAGGAAGGCGCCGAGGCCGCCCAGGAAGTAGTTCACGACCGTCGGGTTCGAGAAGAGGTTCCAAGGGGTCACGACTAGCGCCGCGACCGTGCTGATCATGCCGCCGACCTTGAAGGTGATCTTCTGCGGCCAGACGTTGGCCAGGTCGTACGCCGGTGAGACGAAGTTGGCGACGATGTTGACGCCCATGGTGGCGATGGCGAACGTCAGGGCGGCCAGGACCAGGATCCAGGTGTTGCCGACCTTGGCCACGAGCTCCGCCGGATCCGTGATGGCCTCGCCGAACACCTCCAGCGAACCGGCCGTGACGATCACCGAGACGACCACGAACGCCGTCGAGTTGATGGGCAGGCCCCAGAAGTTGCCGCGCTTGACGGTCGGGTAGTCCGGCGCGAAGCGCGAGAAGTCGCAGAAGTTGAGCATCAGCGTGCCGTACGTGGCGAGGATCAGGCCGATCGCGCCGAACCACTGCCGCCACTGCTCGCCGACGGAGACCGGGTGCGGGGTGCTCGTGAGCGAGATCGTCCAGCCGGCCTTGGCGAAGATCCAGACGGCCAGCGCGATCATCACCACCCAGATCGCCGGACCACAGAAGTCCTGGAACTTCCGCACCGACTCCATGCCCTGGCTGATGATCAACGCCTGGATGAGCCAGAGGGAGAGGAAGGAGACCCAGCCGAGCGCGTGCAGGCCCAGGAAGGAGCTGTGCGTCCAGGACTCCAGGCCGGGCCAGGCGGCCAGCAGCATCACGTTGACGGCGACGGACGCGAGGTAGGTCTGGATGCCGTACCACATGATGGCGATCACGGCCCTGATCAGCGCCGGGATGTTGGCGCCCCAGACACCGAAGCTGATGCGGCTGACGACGGGGAACGGGACGCCGTGGCGCTGGCCGATCTTCCCCATCCAGTTCATGCCGATGTAGATGAGCACGAAGCCGACGAGCAGGGAGGTGAAGACCTGCCACACGTTCATGCCGAGGACCAGCAGGCCGGCCGCGAACGTGTAGTTGCCGAGGTTGTGGACGTCGGACATCCACAGGGCGAAGAGGTCGAAGACCTTCCAGTTGCGCTTGCCGGCGGGCGCGAGGTCTTCGTTGGTGAGCCTGGGATCGGGGACGAACGCTGGTGTGCCGGTGACTTCGGCACGGTCGGCGAGGGACACGGGGCCTCCAGGAGCCAGGGGACGGAGGACTGCTTGTGGAGGGGGGTTGCTTGGGGGACTGCTTGGGACTGCCTGCGGGGGGGGCGTTTGGTATACCAAACTGCGCACATAGTCCTCCCGTCAACAGTTCTGACCGATGTCGCTCTTGTTAACGCTCCGTAAAACACACCCCGAGTCGGCCAAAATGGCCCCATGAGCTCCACGACGAAGATCGAACCCATCGGCGCGGTACGGGAACGCGTCCTGGCGACCCTGCGGCAGGACATCATCGTGGGCCGCCTCCGGCCCGGCGACCGTCTCGTCGAGCGGGAGCTGGCCGAGCGCCTCGGGGTGTCGCGGGTGCCGGTCCGCGAGGCGATCCGGGCCCTGGTCACCGAGGGCTTCGTCCACTTCGAGTCGGCACGCCGTACGGTCGTGCGCCGGCTGACCCCGGCCGACGTCAAGGAGCTCTTCGAGCTGCGCGAGGCCTTGGAGGTGTACGCGGCGGGACTGGCCGCGTCCCGTGCGATACCGCAGGACCTGGCCGAGGTCGAGCAGCTCCTCGACCAGGCGGCCACCGCGACCGAGGCGGGCGACGCGGATGCCATCACGGACATCAACAGCCGGCTGCACGACCGCATCGTGGCCATGGCGGGCAACCAACTGCTGATCGAGGCCCTGGAGCCGGTCGCCGGCCGGCTGCGCTGGATGACCCGAAGGAACGAGGAATGGCCCCAACTCCTGGTGGAGCACCGGGAGTTGTACGATGCGATCGCCTCCGGAGACCCGAACCGCGCCCGCGCCCACGCACTCACCCACGTGCAGACCAACTACCGCTCGACGGTACGGCAGCTGTTCGGTGAGGGGGCGGCCGAGGAACTGCCGTAGGGCCGGTCAGGCGGGACTTTGCGGACACGACCTAGCGCCCCGCGTACCCGTCCGTCGCCGCCACCAGCGCCTCCGCCACCCCCGGCGCCCCGGCGTCATGCCCCACCTCGTCGATCACCACGAGCTCGCTCCCGGGCCAGGCGTGGTGGAGCCGCCACACGGTGCCGAGCAGGTTCCCGAAATCGAGGCCGCCCTGCACCAGGGTGCCCGGGATGCCCTTCAGCACAGGGGCGTCCCGCAGGACGACACCCTCGTCGTTGCCCGCGCCCAGGAAGTGGCCGTTGCCCCAGTAGTGCGTCACGGTCCGGGCGAAGCCCATCCGGAACCGCGGATCCTCGAACCGCTCCACCGAGCCCGGCGGCGCGGGGATCGTCGCCGTCTCCCAGTCGGTCCAGGCCCGCGCCGCCCGCTCCCGTACGGCAGGGTCGGGCGACTCGATCATCCGGTTGTACGCGGCGGCGAGGTCGCCGTCCCGCTCCCCGGCCGGCAGCTCCCCCACGAACCGTTCGAACGCCTCCGGGAAGATCCGCCCCAACCCCCTGGTCAACAGGGCGACTTCGGCGTTCGACCCGGTCGCGACCCCCGTCAGCACGATCTCGGACACGACGCCCGGATGCGTCTGCGCGTACCGCAGCCCCAGCACCGAGCCCCACGACACGCCCCACACGAGCCACCGCGCGATCCCCAGATGCCGCCGCAGCAGCTCCAGATCGGCGATGACATGAGCCGTCGTGTTGACGCTCATGTCCGTGTCGTACGCACTCGCATGCGGCGTCGAACGCCCGCACCCACGCTGGTCGAGCAGCACGATCCGGTAGGCGGCGGGATCGAACACCCGCCGGAAGTACGGGGTACGGCCGGAGCCCGGCCCGCCGTGCAGGACCAGCGCCGGCTTGCCGCGCGGGTTCCCGCAGGCCTCCCAGTGGACGCGGTTGCCGTCACCGACGTCGAGCATGCCGTGGCCGTACGGTTCGATCTCCGGATAGAGAGGCATCCAGGCACCGTAACGCCCCTGCGGCCGTGCGGTCGCCTCATGTGGGAGCGGCCGCTCGCATCATGTGAGGGACGCCGCTCGCGCCGCGGTACGCAGCACCTCCCGCAGCATCGCGGGCGTCAGCCTGCCGGTGAAGGTGTTGCGCTGACTGACGTGGAAGCACCCGAAGAGTTCGAGCCCGTCGGCGCCGTCGAAACCGTCATGCCCGTCGAGCGCGACCCGCGCCCCGTGCGCGAAGGCGGGCCGCGGCCGGGGCACGCTCCATCCCGCCTCCGCCAGCGCGGGCAGCGTCGCCTGCCAGCCGAAGGCGCCCAGTACGACGACCGCGCGCACCGTCGGCCGCAGCAGCCTCAGCTCCCGCACGAGCCAGGCCCGGCAGGTCTCCCGCTCCCCCGGAGTGGGTTTGTTCGCGGGCGGGGCGCAGCGCACGGGCGCGGTGACGCGTACGCCGTACAGCTCCAGGCCGTCACCGACGGCGACCGACGTGGGCTGCGAGGCGAGGCCCACGTCGTACAGCGCCTGGTACAGCACGTCCCCCGAGCGGTCCCCGGTGAACATCCGGCCGGTGCGGTTGCCGCCGTGCGCCGCCGGGGCGAGCCCGACGATCAGCAGCCGGGCGTCCGGCGGGCCGAAGCCGGGCACCGGGCGGCCCCAGTACGTCTGGTCGGCGAAGGCGGCGCGCTTGGTGCGGGCCACCTCCTCACGCCAGTCGACCAGCCGCGGGCAGGCCCGGCAGCCCGCGATCCGCGCGTCCAGATCAGCGAGGGCATCCACGACTCCACCGTAAAGCCGTCACCGCCCCGTACGGGGACTAAGGTCGAGGCATGGCTTGCGAGGACGACGAGGAGAAGAGCGGCGGCACGACCGACGGACAGCCGGACGCGACGCACGCGGAGCCGGCCGTCGACCCGAAGATCGCCGCCGCCGTGGCCGCCGCCGAGGCCGCCGGCCCGCAGAGCGGCGAGCCCGTGCGCATCGACAGCTGGATCTGGGCCGTACGCCTGGTCAAGACCCGCTCCCTGGGCGCCGCCGCCTGCAAGGGCGGGCACGTGCGCGTGAACGGCCAGAACGTGAAGCCCGCCCACTCGCTGCGCGTCGGCGACGAGGTGCGCGTGCGGCAGGAGAACCGGGAGCGGATCGTCATCGTCAAGCGGCTCATCCGCAAGCGGGTCGGCCCCCCGGTGGCGGTCCAGTGCTACGTCGACAACTCGCCCCCTCCCCCGCCGCGCGAGGCCGTCGCCCCGGCCGGCATCCGCGACCGCGGCACGGGCCGGCCGACCAAGCGGGACCGCCGCGAGATGGAACGGCTGCGCGGGGTCATGGGCGGCGGAGCGGAACGGCCGCGCGGACAGTGACCTACGGCGGTGGCGTCCGGTGGGGCCTTCAAGGCTCGCACCGGACGCCACCGCCGTCCTACGTCACGCCCGTCGTCGCAGCAGCCGCAGCAGCTCTGCGTTGGAGTCGCGCCGCGCCCACGCGATCAGGGCGAACGGCACGATCAGGATGAGCGGTGTCGCGGCGTACTGCCCGTCGAAGGCGGCGATCTGGACGACGAAGGCGCCCACCATCAGTCCGATGAACGCCATGGCCGCGACCGACTGCAGCACCGGGATCAACAGCGCGACGGCTCCGGCGAGTTCGAGGGCACCGATGGTGTACATGCCCGCGCTTCCCCAGCCGAGCTCGTCGAACATGTCTGCCGCGGAGGAGTGCGCGACCAGCTTGGGCACGGCGCTCGCGATGCCCATGAAGAGCGCGAGCAGCACCTGCAGGCCGCGCAGGGCGATACGGGCCCGGCGGCCGCGGGCGGTCGTGGACTCGGCGACCGGGGTCCCGGCGGAGGCGGACGTGACGGGGACGGAGCTCTCGGACATGGGGTTCTCCTGTGTGAAGCGGTGGTCCGTGGTGCTGTCACAGAGGTAGACCGGGGGACGCCGCGGAACTCATCGCCGTAGGAACCGGATTACCGACGGAATCTCACCCACTCCCGCCGAACGCCAGCCACCCGTGCCCGATGTACCAGTGACCGCCCGCCCGCAGGTGGTCCCCGACGGCACGCTCCACCACCGTGCGGCGCGGCAGGCTCTCGACCGGCAACTCCGGGTCGCCGAAGACGAATTGGACGGGCTCGGTGTCGGCCGGCTCGGTGTCCTCGCGGGCGACGCTGAAGCGCTCCTGGAACCGGACGATGTTGGCGTCCCCGGGAAGGTACTTCCTGAGCTGCGGGTCCAGCAGCCAGGAGTGGCAGGTCGCTGTCCGGTACCGCTCGTCGGGAAAGTGGCGGGCGAAGAACTCCCGGGCCAGAGCCAGGGACCGGTCGACGGCGGCCGGGGACAGCGGCCCTTGGAAGTCGGGGATGTGCAGGGTGAGGCAGCGCGAGTGCGGACCCGCGTCGAGCCCGGCCGCCGCGAGCCGCGTCCCCGTCCGCTGCCCGAGCCGCGCCCGCTCGAACTGCAAGCGCCCCAGCTGGTACAGCTCGCCGCGGAAGTGATGGGTGAGCCACCAGGGAGCCTGCACGCCTACCCGGCCGTACCGCCTGCGGTACACGGCCATGTTCCGCCCGAGGTCGGCGAGGGTGCGCCGGGACACGTCGGCCGGGATGCCGCGCTCGCGGTGGTACGCGCGGGTGTACGGCAGCGCGGCGACGAAGACGTACACCGGGAAGCAGCGCTGCAGGGCGCCGGAGGCCCAGTCGAGGTCGGGCAGGTCGACCGGGCGGCCGACCTCACCCATCCCCTCGACGAGCTCGCCGACGGACCGCTCCAGGATCTGCCGCAGCTCGGGGTCGTCCGTCACCCGCCGGCGCATGCGTACGAGGCCGTTGACGTCCTCGTGGGGTACGCCGAGGTCGAGCAGCACTTCGGCCAGTTCATCGGTGTGCGGCAGCACGAGGCCCCCTGCGAGGAGTACGAGGAGTACGTTTCAAGGAGGAGTCGTGATCCCGATGCGTACGGGCAGTGAGCCGACGACGGCGCGCAGTGCACTGCGGGCCCGCTTCTGGCTGTGCGTGTGGGGCCTTGTCTGGGCGATCTTCGGTACCGCCGCGTTCTCGCTCGCGGGCCGTCCCGGCTGGGCGGCGGCCTGCGGGGTGCTGTGGCTGGTGGTCACGGTCGACATGGCCATGGTCCTCAGGCACATCCGCCAGGGCCCGCACTACCAGCCGGGCCGCGACATCCCGCCGTACCGCCCGCCCGAGAACCGCTCCTACCGGCCGCGCCCGCCGGACGACAACCGCCACCCCTAGTCGCACCGGCGGATCCGCCGCCCCCGGTCGCCGCTCACGCGTCGAACCGTGCTGCCTTGAGGTAATCCGGGTTCGGATCGAGCGCGGCCGCCAGCCGGAAGTGGCGTTTGGCCTGGTCGGGCCGCCCCTGGCGTTCGTAGGTGCGAGCGAGCGCGAAGTGCGCGAACGCGTTGTCCGGCTCGCGCTCCAGGACGATGGTGAACTCCAGCTCGGCGGGCCGCAGTTGCGCGGCGGCGAAGAAGGCACGCGCACGCAGCAGCCGGGCGGCGGTGTTCTCCGGGTGCACGGCGATGACCCCGTCGAGCAGCTTCACCGCGCCCCGCGGGTCCCGCGCGGCGAGCAGCTGCTCGGCGGCACGGAAGTCGATGACATGCGTCTCCGGAGTACGTCCGGTCGAACCGCTGGTCTCGGGCACGGCAAAGTCCTTCCCTCACTGGAGGAGTTCAACGCGCGATGGACGTGCCCCTATTCCTGCGACGACCGGCGCTACCGGTCCCCCTGGGCCCCGTGGGCCCGGCGCACGAGTTCGGCCCAGACGTCCTTCACCCGCCGCTGAAGCTCTTCCAGCGGTACGTCGTTGTCGATCACGATGTCCGCGATCTCCCGGCGCTTCTCACGCGTCGACTGCGCGGCCATCCGCGCGCGTGCGTCCTCCTCGGTCATGCCGCGCAGCCTGACGAGCCGGTCGAGCTGGGTCTCGGGGCCGGCGTCGACGACGACCACGACGTCGTACAGCGGCGCCAGGCCGTTCTCCGTGAGGAGCGGAACGTCATGGATGACGACGGCGTCCTCGGCGGCGGCCTCTTCGAGCTCGCGGGAGCGGGCACCGACGAGGGGGTGCACGATCGAGTTCAGTACGGCGAGCCTGTCGGGGTCGGCGAAGACGATCGAGCCCAGCTTGGGCCGGTCCAGGCTGCCGTCCTCGGTGAGCACGTCCTCACCGAACGCCTCCACGACGGCGGCGAGGCCGGGTGTGCCGGGCGCGACGACCTCGCGCGCGATGCGGTCCGCGTCGATCAGCACGGCCCCGCACTCGACGAGCAGCCGCGACACCTCGCTCTTACCGGCTCCGATGCCCCCGGTCAGGCCCACCTTCAGCATGACGGGAAGCTTAGGCCCTGCCACCGACAACGCACCCGGCAGGACCAGCGGCCGCGGCCCTGGGGCCTGTCCGACCGCCCCTAGTTGTCGCCCTCCCGCTCCGCCAGGAACCGCTCGAACTCCCGCCCGATCTCGTCGGCCGACGGGATGTCCACGGGCTCGGCGAGCATGTTGCCGCGGGTCTCGGCCCCGGCGATCGCGTCGTACTGGTGCTCCAGGCCCTCGACGAGGTTGGTGAGCTCCTCGTCGCCCTCGCGGATCTGGCGGTCGATCTCGTTCTGCGTGCGGTGGGCCTCCGTGCGCAGGGAGTGCGCGATGCCCGGCAGGACCAGTCCGGTCGCCGCCGTGACGGCCTCCAGTACGGTCAGGGCCGCGTCCGGGTACGCGGAGCGGGCGATGTAGTGCGGGACGTGCGCGGCGACGCCCAGGACCTCGTGTCCGGCCTCCATGAGCCGGTACTCGATCAGGGCTTCGGCGCTGCCGGGCACCTGCGCCTCGTCGAAGGGGCTGCGGTGGCCCGGGACGAGGTCGATGCGGTTGCCGTGCGGGGTGACGCCGACCGGGCGGGTGTGCGGGACGCCCATCGGGATGCCGTGGAAGTTCACCGACAGGCGTACCCCGAGCCGCTCCACGATCTGCTGGACGGCCGCGGCGAAGCGCTCCCACTCCACGTCCGGCTCAGGCCCGGACAGCAGCAGGAAGGGCGCCCCGGTGGCGTCCTGCACGAGCCGCACCTCGATGGCGGGCACCTCGTACGCGGCCCAGCGGTCGCGCTTGAACGTCAGCAGCGGACGGCGGGCCCGGTAGTCCACCAGCCGGTCGTGGTCGAAGCGGGCGACGAGCTGGTGGGGCAGCGACTCCAGGAGCCCGTCGACGATCTGGTCGCCGGTCTCACCCGCGTCGATGTATCCGTCGAAGTGGTAGAGCATGACAAGGCCGGCCGACTCCTGTGCGAGCGCCATGTCGACGACAGCCAGGCCCTTCGGCTCCCATGCGTACAAACCCTGCGGATCAAGCACTGTGACCGCTCCTCCTCGTGTCCGTACGTCACAACGCCCTTACGGGCGTGGGCATTCCCGGAGGAGGGAATCGTGATCTTGAGAGCAAGGCTGAGGGGCCGCACCTCGAAAGGTACGGCCCCTCAGTCAGGAGCTACTGCTCAGTGAGCGTTCAGCTCTGGCCGCCCGCGAGCTTCTCGCGGAGCGCGGCCAGCGCCTCGTCCGAGGCCAGCGCGCCGGAGTTGTCCGGGCCCTCGGAGGAGTACGAGCCGCCACCGGACGCGGCCGGAGCCGCAGCCTCGCCGCCCTCGGCCGCAGCAGCGGCGTCGGCCTCGCGGGACTTGATGACCTGCTGCTGGTGCTGCTCGAAGCGGGTCTGCGCCTCGGCGTACTGGTTCTCCCACACCTCACGCTGGGATTCGTAGCCCTCGAGCCAGTCGTTGGTCTCGGGGTCGAAGCCCTCGGGGTAGATGTAGTTGCCCTGGTCGTCGTACGACGCGGCCATGCCGTACAGCGTCGGGTCGAACTCGACCGACGCCGGGTCGGCACCGAAGGCCTCGTTGGCCTGCTTCAGCGAGAGGCTGATGCGGCGGCGCTCGAGGTCGATGTCGATGACCTTGACGAAGATCTCGTCGTTGACCTGGACGACCTGCTCCGGGATCTCCACGTGGCGCTCGGCCAGCTCGGAGATGTGGACCAGACCCTCGATGCCCTCGTCCACGCGGACGAACGCACCGAACGGAACCAGCTTGGTGACCTTACCCGGGACGACCTGACCGATCTGGTGGGTCCGGGCGAACTGCTGCCACGGGTCTTCCTGCGTCGCCTTCAGCGACAGGGAGACACGCTCGCGGTCCATGTCGACGTCGAGAACCTCGACGGTGACTTCCTGGCCGACCTCGACAACCTCGGAGGGGTGGTCGATGTGCTTCCAGGAGAGCTCGGAGACGTGCACGAGACCGTCGACGCCACCCAGGTCCACGAAGGCACCGAAGTTGACGATCGAGGAGACGACACCGGAGCGGACCTGACCCTTCTGCAGGGTCGTGAGGAACGTCTGGCGGACCTCGGACTGGGTCTGCTCGAGCCAGGCGCGGCGGGACAGGACCACGTTGTTGCGGTTCTTGTCCAGCTCGATGATCTTCGCCTCGAGCTCCTTGCCCACGTAGGGCTGGAGGTCGCGGACACGGCGCATCTCGACGAGGGAAGCCGGCAGGAAGCCACGGAGGCCGATGTCGAGGATGAGACCACCCTTGACGACCTCGATGACGGTACCGGTGACGATGCCGTCCTCTTCCTTGATCTTCTCGATGGTGCCCCAGGCGCGCTCGTACTGGGCGCGCTTCTTCGAGAGGATCAGGCGGCCTTCCTTGTCCTCCTTCTGGAGAACAAGGGCTTCGATCTCGTCGCCGACCTTGACGACCTCGTTCGGGTCGACGTCGTGCTTGATCGAGAGCTCGCGGCTCGGGATGACACCTTCGGTCTTGTAACCGATGTCGAGCAGGACCTCGTCCCGGTCGACCTTCACGATGACGCCGTCGACGATGTCGCCGTCGTTGAAGTACTTGATCGTCTCGTCGATCGCGGCGAGGAAGGCTTCCTCGTTACCGATGTCGTTGACCGCTACCTGCGGGGTGGTAGTGGTGGTCTCGGTGCTGCTCGTCATGTGGGAAAGGGCTCCGGTACGGACAGTGAGTCGTAGGTACTGCTACGCCGGGAGCCCGTATCGCTCTGAAGAAGCCGGACAGCCAAGGAAGCACCTCACCAACACTGGTGATGGCGCCTCGAAAACCGAGGGGACATACAACAGATGCGAGCGCAGCCTGCTACGTCTGAGGTGCGCAGGCCCGCAGCGCAACTTGTAGCATACGGGGGCAGCCGGGCAGGGTCAATGCGCGAAGCCGCACACCCGGGGCGGATCGCCGCATACCCGGCACAAAACCTGTCTCTTGAGGCCACGCAGGCCTTGGAGCGCCTCTTGCGTGACACCACCGGGAGGGGCCGCGCCATTCAGGTGACGGAAGAGTACGACGAGGGAGCCCATCATCCAAGAGCCCGTATCGCCCGAGATCGCGTCCGACGCCTCCGCCGAAGCGGAGGCCACCCGGCGCGACGCCGGCACCACGGAGAGTTCCCGCGCCAACCGGGGCTGGTGGGACCGCAACGCGGACGAGTACCAGATCGAGCACGGCACGTTCCTCGGTGACGACCGCTTCGTATGGGGCCCCGAGGGCCTGGACGAGGTGGAGGCCGAGCTACTCGGCCCGCCGGAGGACCTCAAGGGCAAGGAAGTCCTGGAGATCGGCGCCGGCGCGGCCCAGTGCTCGCGCTGGCTGACCGCGCAGGGGGCCCGCCCGGTCGCTCTGGACATCTCCCACCGCCAGCTCCAGCACGCCCTGCGCATCGGGGGCGCGTTCCCCCTGGTCTGCGCCGACGCGGGCGCCCTCCCCTTCGCCGACGCCTCCTTCGACCTGGCGTGCTCGGCGTACGGCGCGCTGCCCTTCGTCGCCGACCCGGTGCTGGTGCTGCGGGAGGTGCGGCGGGTGCTGCGGCCGGGCGGACGCTTCGTCTTCTCCGTGACCCACCCCATCCGCTGGGCCTTCCCGGACGAGCCCGGCCCGGAGGGCCTGTCCGTCTCGGCCTCGTACTTCGACCGCACGCCGTACGTGGAACAGGACGACGAGGGCCGCGCGGTGTACGTCGAGCACCACCGCACGGTCGGTGACCGGGTGCGGGACGTCGTGGCCGCGGGGTTCCGGCTGGTGGACCTGGTCGAGCCGGAGTGGCCGGCGTGGAACAACTCGGAGTGGGGCGGCTGGTCGCCGCTGCGCGGGAACCTGATCCCGGGGACGGCGATCTTCGTGTGTGAGCGAAGCGAGATGGGGGCACCCCCGGCCGGAGGCTGGGGGAGAGACTGAGGGCGTGATCCGTTACGACGCCCTGGACTCGCTGCCCGTACGCAGCGCCCTGCCCGGCCTGACCGACGCCCTGGAGGCGCACGGCACCGCGGTGCTCGTCGCGCCGCCCGGCACCGGCAAGACGACCCTGGTGCCGCTGGTCCTGGCAGGGCTGCTCGGCGAGGGACCGGCGCGACGGGTCGTCGTCGCCGAGCCGCGGCGGATCGCGGCCCGGGCCGCCGCGCGGCGGATGGCGTGGCTGCTGGGCGAGAAGGTCGGCGAGAGCGTCGGCTACACCGTGCGCGGGGAGCGGGTCGTCGGGCCACGCACGCGCGTGGAGGTCGTCACGACCGGTGTGCTGCTCCAGCGGTTGCAGCGCGACCAGGAGCTGGCGGGCGTAGACGTGGTGGTG
The DNA here is from genome assembly GCF_041052385.1 of Streptomyces sp. R28. Taxonomy (GTDB): domain Bacteria; phylum Actinomycetota; class Actinomycetes; order Streptomycetales; family Streptomycetaceae; genus Streptomyces. Next base: position 2,742,181 of record NZ_CP163439.1, read on the forward strand.
CTCGACGAGTGCCACGAGCGGCATCTGGACGCGGACACGGTGGCCGCGTTCCTGTGGGACGTACGTCAGGCCCTGCGGCCGGAGCTGCGGCTGGTGGCCGCGTCGGCGACGACGGACGCGCAGGGGTGGGCGCGACTGCTGGGTGACGCGCCCGTGGTCGAGGCCGAGGGTGTTTCGCATCCCGTGGAGGTGGTGTGGGCGCCGCCGACGCGTCCCGTACGGCCCCCGCACGGCATGCGCGTCGACCCGGCGCTGCTGACGCAAGTGGCGTCGGTGGTGCGCCGGGCGCTGGCCGAGCGGGCGGGGGATGTGCTGTGTTTCCTGCCGGGTGTGGGCGAGATCGCGCGGGTGGCCGGGCAGCTGGGGAGCCTCGGGGACGTCGAGGTGCTGCAGGTGCACGGGCGGGCGCCGGCGGCCGTGCAGGACGCGGTGCTGGCGGGCGGGGAGCGGCGCCGGGTGGTGCTGGCGACGTCCGTGGCGGAGTCGTCGCTGACGGTTCCCGGGGTGCGGGTCGTCGTCGACTCGGGGCTGGCGCGGGAGCCTCGTGTCGACCACGCGCGCGGGCTGAGCGCGTTGACGACGGTACGGGCCTCGCAGGCGGCCGGGCGGCAGCGGGCGGGGCGGGCCGGGCGTGAGGCGCCGGGGGCGGTGTACCGCTGCTGGGCGGAGGCCGAGGACACGCGTCTGCCGCGGTTCCCGTCGCCGGAGATCAAGGTGGCCGACCTGACCGCGTTCGCGTTGCAGGCGGCGTGCTGGGGCGATCCGGAGGCCGTGGGGCTGGCGCTGCTTGATCCGCCACCGGGCGGGGCCATGGCGGCGGCGCGGGCCACCCTCGAGGGAGTGGGCGCGGTGGACTCCGTCGGCAGGGCCACAAAGCGGGGTGTGCGGCTGGCTCGGCTGGGGCTGCATCCCCGGCTGGGGCGGGCGCTGCTGGACGCGGGTGCCTCGGACCGGGTCGCGGAGGTCGTGGCGCTGCTCAGCGAGGAGGCGCCGCGCGCGTACGGGGACGATCTCGCCGGTGCGTTGCGCGCGGCCCGGAGCGGGGGCGACCCCTACGCTCCACGGTGGCGTGCGGAGGTGCGGCGGCTGCGGGCCATGGCCAAAGATCTTGCGACCGTGCCCACGGGTGACTCTCCTGCCGCGGAGGCCGGGGATCAGCGACTTGCCGGGCTCGTCGCGGCACTCGCCTTCCCCGAACGCGTCGCCAAGGCCGACGGCGGTTCCTACCTCATGGCCTCCGGCACACGCGCCGAGCTCCCCGAGGGATCCGCCCTGCGCGGCGCCCCCTGGATCGCTGTCGCCGTCGCCGATCGACCCGTCGGCAAGGGGCACGCGCGTGTGCAGCTCGCTGCCGCGGTGGACGAGGACATGGCCCGGTCGGCGGCGCCGTCGCTGCACTCCGAGGCCCAGGAGGTCCACTGGGCCGACGGGGACGTCGTCGCACGGCGCGTCGAGCGGCTGGGGGCGATCGAGCTCGCGGTGCGGCCGTTGCGCGACGCGGACCCCGTCCTCGTACGGAACGCGCTGCTCGAAGGTCTACGGCAGGACGGGCTCGGCCTGTTGCGCTGGTCCGCCGACGCCGGCGTCCTGCGGCAGCGGCTGGCCTTTCTGTATGTGCACCTCGGTGCGCCCTGGCCCGACGTCGCCGACGACGCGCTGCACGCGCGCGTGGACGAGTGGTTGGAGCCCGAGCTGAGCCGGGCCCGGCGGCGGGCCGACCTGGCGCGGATCGACGCCGGGGCGGCGCTCGCCCGGCTGCTGCCGTGGGCCGCCGGGGAGGCCGGGCGGCTCGACGAGCTGGCGCCGGAGCGGATCACCGTACCCAGTGGGTCCAGAATCCCGATCGACTACGGCAACCCCGAACAGCCCGTCCTCGCGGTGAAGTTGCAGGAGATGTTCGGGCTGCACGAGTCGCCCTCCGTGGCCGGGGTGCCGGTCCTGGTCCATCTGCTCTCCCCCGCCGGGCGCCCAGCCGCCGTCACGGCCGACCTCGCCTCCTTCTGGAGGGACGGCTACAAGGGCGTACGGGCGGAGCTGCGCGGCCGCTATCCGAAGCATCCGTGGCCCGAGGACCCCGCCGCCGCCGAGCCGACCCGGCACACCAACGCCCGGCTCAGGCGGTGACCGGTTCGGGCTCGGTGTCCTTCGTCGGTTCCGGGTCGCCGGGGCGGCGGCCGCGCGCCTCCAGGGAGAGGGCCAGCGACAGCAGGAGCAGTCCCAGGGCCAGGAAGCCCCAGGGGAGATACGACGTCATCAGCAGGACCAGCGTGCGGTTGGACTTGACCAGGTCCACCGTGTGGTCGATGTAGTCCTCGCGCATCTTCACGTGGCCCGCGAACGCCGTCACCTTCTCGCGGCCGCCGAGCAGGGTGCCGCCGCGCAGTTCCTCCTGGTGGATCTCCTCGCCGTAGACGGGTGCGCCGGTGAGGGGTTCGACCCAGAACTTGCGGACCGTGGTGTACCAGCGGGTCGTGCCGGTCTTGGCCACCGACTCCGGGGTGATGCCCTCGACCGGCATGGTCCTGGGGAACCTCACCTTGGTCCACGGGATGGTCTGCTCGAAGTAGTAGACCTCGACGCCACGGAAGTCCTGGGTGCCCTTGTAGTGGATGGGGGCCGTCACCCGCGCCTGTGCGTCGAAGTACTCGTAGTCCCGTTTCTCCGTCAGGAAGGGCCACTTGAACTCGATGCCCGCCCGCTTCACCGGGTCGCCGTCGACCATCTCGCCGGTGGCGTGCACGGGCTCCTGGGTGTGGGCGTCGAAGATGTAACGCTCGGGGATCTTGGAGACCACCTTGCCGTCGGGGCCGACGACATAGGACAGGCCGTCCCAGACGACGACGTCCTTGCCGGCCGTCTTCTCGATCTTCTCCGAGGCTTCGACGTTGCCCTTCAGCGTCTGCACGATGGTGACCTCGGAGACCTTGCGGGCCTTCATCGTGCCGTAGTCGAGGAGGGTCGCGTCCTTCGCCTCCAGGACCATGTCCTGGTACTGGCCGGCCGGGATCTTGGCCAGGCGCGGGAAGGCGTACCAGCGCACCAGCGGGGACAGCGCCGCGAAGAACACGGCGAGGGCGAGCAGGATCAGGCCGGCCTTGCGGCGCATCTCGGCCTCCCTCCCGGGCGGGCGGTCACGGGTGTGCGGGCACCGTCGTCAGCAACGGCTTCGGCGACGTCTCGCCGGTCGGTGCGCCCATGGCCGTGATGGCGAGGACCAGGGCGAGCGCGACGGCGAGACCGGTCGCGGCGGCGATCAGGGCGCGCATAAAGGCCTCCCGGAACCGCAGGGCTGATACATCGTCAGGTCCGGCACCGTAGCAACGGGCGGGCGAGATGAGAACACGTTGCACAGCGAACGAGTTGTGCGGACGGACGAAGGGCGCCCCGTCCGCCGTAGCGGAAGGACGCCCTTCGTCGGGTCGTGCGGTGCCTACGCGGTCGGGCTCGCCGACGGGGATCCGGACTCCGACTCCGAGGGGGTCGGGGTGGGCGTCGTCTCGGCCGGGGCCGCCACCTTGAGTTCGACGGTCAGGGTCGCGCCGCCCGCGGTGTTGATGCGGAGCAGGAACGTGCCCGTGGTGTCGTCGGCGTACAGCTTCGGCAGCTTGAGCAGACCGTGCGCGTCCGTCGTCAGGCCGGTCAGGGTGCGGACGGTCTTGCCGTCGGCGTCCTTGAAGTAGGGGCCCTTGTCGTTCTCGGTGGGGTCGTCCGCCGACTTGACGAGCGTGGCGGTGGCCGCGACCTTGTCCGCCACGGCACCCTTGTAGGTCGCCTTCACCTCGACCTGGTCGGCGAACTCGCCGCCCGGGGTGCAGGTCAGCGCGGTGTCGCTGGTGCGGGTCAGGGTGTCGGCGGCGCGCTCGGTGACGGTGGCCGTGTAGTCGAGGCCGGGGATCGTACGGCCGACGAGGGTGGCGCGGACGACGAACTCGCCCGTGTCGTCGCCCGCCTGCAGTGCCGGCGCGACCGCCTCACCGGCGCTGTTGGTGACAGTGGCCGCGTACTTCTCGCCGCCGGCGAAGGTGGCGTCGGTCGCGCCGATGATCGTGAAGCGGATCCGGACCTTGGCGACGCCCTTGCCGGCCTCGGTCTCGGCGCGGGCGCTGACCTTCTCGGTGAAGGCGTCGCCCGCCATCGCGGTGAGCTTCGCGGTGCCCGCGTCCGCCAGGTGGTCCACCGTGTCGGTGGGGGTGGGAGGCGTCGTGCTGGGCGGGGTGGTGCTCGGCGGGGTCGGCTTCGGGCTCGTGGAGCCGCCGTCGCCGCCGGGCTTGGCGGGGGTGTTGGGCGTCGTCGGCGTCCTGGGCGGCGTGGGCGACGGCGAGGGACTGGCCCCGGCGTTGTCGTCGCTGCGGTCGGACGGGAGAGTGCCGGTGCCGTCCGGGATCTCGTGGGTGCCCTTGCGGTAGTACTCCAGCCACCTCAGGACCAGGTTCAGGTAGTCCTGCGAGTTGTTGTAGCTGAGGATCGCGCTGCTGAGGTCGGCCTGGGTGGACAGGTCCCAGCCGAAGCGGCACAGGTAGTGGCCGGCGGCGAGCGCGGCGTCGTAGACGTTGTTGGGGTCCTTCTTGCCGTCCGCGTTGCCGTCGCGGCCGGCCCACTCCCAGGTGGAGGGGATGAACTGCATGGGGCCGACAGCGCGGTCGTACGAGGCGTCCCCGTCGTAGGCGCCGTCGTCGGTGTCGCTGATGCTGGCGAAGCCGTTGCCGTTGAGCTGCGGGCCGAGGATCGGGGTGATCGTGGTGCCGTTCGCGTCGACACGGCCGCCGCGGGCCTGGCCGGACTCGACCTTGCCGATGGCGGCGAGAAGTTGCCATGGGAGGTTGCAGCCGGGCTTGGACTCCTGGAGCGCGGTCGCGGCCTTCTTGTACGCGTCGAGGACGGTCGCGGGTATGCCGGCCTCGGAGGCGCCCGGGGTGACGGGGGTGCTGGGCGTGGGCGAGGGGTTGGGGCTGTTGAGCGGCGGCAGGTCCGTGTAGTACGGCGAGTTGCCGGTCGCGCTGTCCTCGTCGGGCGCGTCCGCCGAGGGCTGGGTTTTGGTGGTGACCTTTCTGCCGGCGTCGTCGGTCATGACTCCCGGAGCCTGGGACGCGGCCAGTGCCGCGACCACGACCGCGGCCACCGTGGTGTTCACCGCCCCCTTGCGCAGCCTGCCGAATTGCGCCGCCATAGAGCGAACCCCTCCCGTGGACGCCCGAGCGCCCGTCTCTGTCTGTCGGACCCGCCATGCCGGGCCCGCCCCTGTTGTGACGATCGGCTCGCCGCGACAGTTGCCCTCGCGGCGCGATTTCATGCGCCGTTCGCGCGTTCGACCGCACACCCCGGCGCGGTGACCCAGGCGACCCTACGACAACTTCCTTTGCGCAGACACCCGTTGACGCCCGATTTTTACCAGTTGGGCACGCCCGGTCCGCCTGGTGGGCGTCCCGCATACTGACCGTCGGACGCCCCCCGACACCGGCTTCGCCGATGACCGGGGCCGGCCGGTCCCGTCGACCTCCCGCAACCTCCCGCACAAGGAGCCCCGTTGCCGTTCACGCTGAGCCATGCGGCGGCCGTACTGCCCGTCGTACGCACCGACGGAACCGGCCGCGCCGCGCTCGTACCAGCCGTGATGGTGGCGGGTTCCTTCTCGCCCGACATGACCTATTACGCGGCGAGTGTCCTGTCGGGGGCAATGGAGTTCGGTGATGTCACGCACTCGTTCGCGGGCGTGTTCACCATCGACGTGGTGATCGCCTGGGCGCTGGTGGGCCTGTGGCTGCTGCTGCGCGAACCGCTGGTGGCGCTGCTGCCGGTGCGGCGACAGGCGCGGGTGGCCACGCTGTTGCGCTGCGGGGCGCCACGCGCGCGTGGACGGCCGTCGCTGGCGGTGCGCTGGTACGTCTCGGCCGTGTTCGGTGCGCTGACGCATGTCGTGTGGGACGCGTTCACGCATCTCGACCGGTGGGGGATGCGGCTGTTTCCCGTGCTGGGCGAGGAGATCGCGGGCTCGCCGCTGTACTGGTATCTGCAGTACAGCGGTTCGGCGGTCGCCGCGGTCGTCATCGCCGCGTTCGTGTTCGTGGCGCTACGGCGGACGCTCGCGGCCGCGCCGGTCGGGGTTGCTGTGCTTTCGGTACGGGACCGGTGGTTGGCCGGGGCGGTGATCGGCGGGATCGCCACGGTGGCGGCGGTGCAGCGGGCGTCGCACTGGTGGGCTTACTGGGGGTCGACCGCCAAGTACTGGGAGCTGATTCCCACGGTGTGCTTCGGGGCGGGCGCGGGGCTCGTCGTGGGGCTGCTGCTGTACGCCGTGGGCGTCAGGGTGTGGCGTCCGGTCCCGGTCCCGGGCCCTGGCAGTGCGGGTGCGGGTGAGGCCGGTAAGGAGCCGAGCCGGCCGGTGGCTCGGTGAGGGTGCCGGCGGGCGCGACGAACACGGTGACCGTTCCTCCGGGGTGGGGCCGTGGGAGCAGGGTCAGGGCGAGGGCCAGGTAGCTGCGGGTGAGCTCGGCCCATCCTTGTGCCCGGTGGGCGAGGCGGCGCCTGGTGATTCTCGCCGTGTGCCGCAGAGTGCTCATCAGCTCGGCGGGGATGCGGGCGGTGCTTGCGTCGGTGGCGACGGCCGGGACGGGCGGGTGCGCTGTGGCCGGGGCCTTCTCGGCGTTCGCTTGCGCCGGAGCCGGGGCCGTCCGGCGGTGGAGCGTGCGTATACCCATGTCCGCATCCTTACGGGCGGCGGGCGTGGGGGGCGCTTTTGCGGGGGCCACGCGAGTGACGGGTCCCTCCGGGGGTGGGGCCGGGCGCCTGCGCGTCTGGTGGGTTGCGGTGGTTTTTTGGGGGGGCGGGTGGTTCGTGGCTTGTCGCGCCCACGCGGCGGAGCCGCACATCGATGCAGCCCCGCGCCCCTTGACGGCGCTGCAGTTCCCACTCCTGAGCACCGACCTACCCGGGCCGTCCAAGCTGAGTACCGAGTCCGCCAAAGGCTCACCCGGCACTCAGCCTGCCACACGGCCCAACCGCCGGAGGCACTAGTGGGCTGCTGACTCCCAGTCCGGGCCCGCGCCTACCGAGACGCCCAGGGGGACGCTGAGGTGGACGGCGTCGGACATCTCCCGGCGGACCAGTTCTTCCGCGGCCTCGCGTTCGCCGGGGGCGATTTCCAGGACGATTTCGTCGTGGACCTGGAGGAGCATGCGGGAGGTGAGGTTCGCCTCGCGCAGGGCGCGGTCCACGTTGAGCATGGCGATCTTGACGATATCCGCCGCCGTGCCCTGGATGGGGGCGTTGAGGGCCATGCGCTCGGCCGCCTCGCGGCGCTGGCGGTTGTCGCTGTTGAGGTCGGGGAGGTAGCGGCGGCGGCCGAAGAGCGTCGCCGTGTAGCCCGTCGCCCGGGCCTCGTCGACCGCGCGGCGCAGGTAGTCCCGTACGCCGCCGAAGCGCTCGAAGTAGGCGTCCATCAGGGCGCGGGCCTCGCCCGCGTCGATGTTCAGCTGCTGGGAGAGGCCGAAGGCCGACAGCCCGTAGGCCAGGCCGTAGGACATCGCCTTGATCTTGCGGCGCATCTCCGCGTCCACCGCGGCCGCTTCCACCGCGAACACCTGTGAGGCGGCCGTGGTGTGCAGGTCCTCGCCCGAGGTGAACGCCTCGATCAGGCCCGCGTCCTCGGACAGGTGGGCCATCACGCGCAGTTCGATCTGGCTGTAGTCCGCGGTCATCAGGGACTCGAAGCCCTCACCGACCACGAAGCCCCGGCGGATCGCCCGGCCCTCGTCCGTGCGGACCGGGATGTTCTGCAGGTTCGGGTCGGTGGAGGAGAGGCGGCCGGTCGCCGCGACCGTCTGGTTGAAGGTCGTGTGGATACGGCCGTCCGTCGCGATCGTCTTGATCAGGCCCTCGACGGTGACGCGCAGCTTCGCCTGCTCTCGGTGGCGGAGCATGATGACCGGCAGTTCGTTGTCGGTCTGGGTCGCCAGCCACGCCAGGGCGTCGGCGTCCGTGGTGTAGCCGGTCTTCGTCTTCTTCGTCTTGGGCAGGGCGAGTTCGCCGAAGAGGACCTCCTGGAGCTGCTTGGGCGAGCCCAGGTTGAACTCGTGCCCGGCCGCCGCGTGCGCCTCCTTCACGGCCTGCTGCACGGCGCCCGCGAACATCTGCTCCATGGCCTCCAGGTGGGCCCGGTCGGCCGCGATGCCGTGCCGCTCCATGCGGGCCAGCAGGTCTGAGGTCGGCAGCTCCATGTCGCGCAGGAGTTCCGCGGCGCCGACCTCCTGCAGGCGGCTCTCGAAGGCCTCGCCCAGGTCGAGGACCGCGCGGGCCTGGATCATCAGGGCCTCGGCCTCGGCACCGTCGTCCGTGCCGAAGGCCAGCTGGCCGTCGGCCGCGGCGGCGGGGGCCAGCTCGCGGTGGAGGTACTCCAGGGACAGCGCGTCCAGGTCGAAGGAGCGGCGGCCCGGCTTGACCAGGTAGGCGGCGAGCGCGGTGTCCATGCGTACGCCGGCGATGCTCCAGCCGTGCTCGGCGAAGACCCGCATCGCGCCCTTGGCGTTGTGGAAGACCTTCGGCTTGTCGGCGTCGGACAGCCAGGCCGCGAACGCCTTCTCGTCGGCCTCATCCAGCTGCGACGGGTCGAACCAGCCGGCCGCGCCGTCGCCCGCCGCGAGCGCGACCTCGGCGACCGAGCCGGTGCCCAGCGCCCAGGTGTCGACGGTGGCCACGCCGAGGGGCTCGCCGCCGCGCTCGGCCAGCCAGGGCGCCAGCTCGCCGGTGCCGAGCACGGAGCCGTCCAGCTCCACGCCGTCGGTCGCGATCGGCGTGGTCTCGACCTCCTCGGCTCCGGGGTCTACGCCGAAGAGCCGCTCGCGCAGGGACGGGTTACGGATCTCCAGGGTGTCCAGGATCATCGCGACGGCCTTGCGGTCGTACGGCACGCGGGCGACGTCGGTGACGGTCTTGGACAGCTCGACGTTGCGCTCCAGCTCGGTCAGCCGGCGGTTGAGCTTGACCGCCTCCAGGTGGTCGCGGAGGTTCTGACCGGCCTTGCCCTTGACCTCCTCGACGCGCTCGACCAGCTCGGCGAACGAGCCGAACTGGTTGATCCACTTCGCCGCCGTCTTCTCGCCGACGCCCGGGATGCCCGGCAGGTTGTCGGACGGGTCGCCGCGCAGGGCCGCGAAGTCGGGGTACTGGGCGGGCGTCAACCCGTACTTCTCGAAGACCTTCTCCGGGGTGAAGCGGGTCAGCTCGGAGACGCCCTTCGTCGGATACAGCACCGTCGTGTGCTCGCTGACCAGCTGGAAGGAGTCCCGGTCGCCGGTGACGATCAGCACCTCGAAGCCGTTGGCCTCGGCCTGGGTGGCGAGGGTGGCGATCACGTCGTCGGCCTCGAAGCCGTCGACCGCGAACCGCGAGACGTGCATCGCGTCGAGCAGCTCGCCGATCAGCTCGACCTGGCCCTTGAACTCGTCCGGGGTCTTGGAGCGGTTCGCCTTGTACTCCGTGAACTCCGCGGAGCGCCATGTCTTGCGGGACACGTCGAAGGCCACGGCGAAGTGGGTGGGCGCCTCATCGCGCAGGGTGTTGGCCAGCATCGACGCGAAGCCGTAGATCGCGTTCGTCGGCTGGCCTGTCGCGGTCGTGAAGTTCTCCGCGGGCAGCGCGAAGAACGCACGATAGGCCAGCGAGTGCCCGTCCATGAGCATCAGGCGGGGCCGGCTGCCGCCGGGGTTGGTCTCGGTCTGCTTCGATGCTGTCTCTGCCACGCCCCCGATCCTGCCACGCCCCACTGACAGTGGGTCCCCATCGGGGGGCCCGGCAGGTGCGGCAGTCCCGCACAGCCGGGTTCCGGCGTTGTGTGGATCGCCGTGGCAGCGGTGACGATGCGCGGCGGCAGCAAGGTCGAGTGGGGACACAGCACCAGGGGGCCGTGCCGAAGCCTGCCAACCGAAGGCAGCGGCAGGGACGGCAGGGACGACCGGAGTCAGGCGTCACTCCCCTTTGCTGACCCGCCCCGCCCGACCCCCGGTTCCCGCCTCCCCACCCCCTCCCCAAGCCCGCCCCCCTGGTTGTCCGTCCCGCGTGCGAGGATCGGAGATGTACCTCACACGTGTACACGGCCGGTGAGCCGCAGGAGCGCCGGTGTCGAGGACGCGGGCCCGGCGCCGGGGAGGCGTTCCCGCGGTGAACGAGAAGACAGGGAGAGTGCGCGATGGCCACCAAGCCGCCCAAGGGTGATCCGGTTCAGGACGCGCCGCAGGTCGCGGAGCCGAAGCACGCGGCGGCGGGGCTGCCTGCCATCGGGCACACCCTGCGCATCGCACAGCAGCAGATGGGCGTGAAGCGCACCGCGCTGACGTTGCTGCGGGTCAATCAGAAGGACGGGTTCGACTGCCCGGGGTGTGCGTGGCCGGAGCCGGATCACCGGCACAAGGCGGAGTTCTGTGAGAACGGTGCGAAGGCGGTGGCCGAGGAGGCGACCCTGCGCCGGGTCACCCCGGAGTTCTTCGCCGCGCACTCCGTCGCCGATCTCGCGACCAGGAGTGGTTACTGGCTGGGGCAGCAGGGGCGGCTGACGCATCCCATGTTCCTCCCCGAAGGGGGCACGCACTACGAGCCGGTGACCTGGGAGCGCGCCTTCGACATCATCGGCGAGGAGATCACCGCCCTCGGCTCCCCCGACGAGGCCGTCTTCTACACCTCCGGGCGCACCAGCAACGAGGCCGCGTTCCTGTACCAGCTCTTCGCCCGCGAGCTCGGCACGAACAACCTGCCGGACTGCTCCAACATGTGTCACGAGTCGTCCGGGTCGGCGCTGAACGAGACCATCGGCATCGGCAAGGGCAGCGTCCTGCTGGAGGACCTCTACAAGGCCGACCTGATCATCGTCGCCGGGCAGAACCCGGGGACGAACCACCCGCGCATGCTCTCCGCCCTGGAGAAGGCCAAGGAGAACGGCGCGAAGATCGTCAGCGTCAATCCGCTGCCCGAGGCCGGTCTGGAGCGGTTCAAGAACCCGCAGACCCCCCAGGGCATGCTCAAGGGCGCCGCCCTCACCGACCTGTTCCTGCAGATCCGCATCGGGGGCGACCAGGCCCTCTTCCGCCTCCTCAACAAGCTGATCCTGGAGACCCAGGGCGCCGTCGACGAGGAGTTCGTCCGCGAGCACACCCACGGCTACGAGGAGTTCGCCGCGGCCGCCCGCACCGCCGACTGGGACGAGACGCTGACGGCGACCGGCCTCACCCGCGCGGACATCGACAAGGTCATGGCCATGGTCCTCGCCTCACAGCGCACCATCGTGTGCTGGGCCATGGGCCTCACCCAGCACAAGCACTCCGTGCCGACCATCCGCGAGGTCGTCAACTTCCTTCTGCTGCGCGGCAACATCGGCCGCCCGGGCGCGGGCGTGTGCCCGGTGCGCGGTCACTCCAACGTGCAGGGCGACCGCACGATGGGCATCTTCGAGCGGCCCGCCCCGGCCTTCCTCGACGCCCTGGAGAAGGAGTTCGGCTTCGCGCCGCCGCGCGAGCACGGCTACGACGTCGTACGGGCCATCCGCGCGCTGCGCGACGGCGAGGCGAAGGTCTTCTTCGCGATGGGCGGCAACTTCGTGGCCGCCACACCCGACACGGACGTCACCGAGGCGGCGATGCGGCGCGCCCGGCTGACCGTGCACGTGTCGACGAAGCTCAACCGCAGCCATGCCGTCACGGGCGCGCGTGCGCTGATCCTGCCGACGCTGGGCCGCACCGAGCGCGACCTCCAGGGCAGCGGCGAGCAGTTCGTGACGGTCGAGGACTCCATGGGCATGGTGCACGCCTCCCGTGGCCGTCTGGAGCCCGCGAGCGCGCAGCTGCTCTCCGAGCCTGCCATCGTGTGCCGGCTCGCCCGCCGGGTCCTGGGTGAGGACAGCAGGGTCCCCTGGGAGGAGTTCGAGAAGGACTACGCGACGATCCGGGACCGTATCGCGCGCGTCATCCCCGGCTTCGAGGACTTCAACGCGCGCGTGGCCCGCCCCGGCGGCTTCACGCTCCCCCACGCCCCGCGCGACGAGCGCCGCTTCCCGACGGCGACGGGCAAGGCCAACTTCACGGCGGCTCCGGTCGAGTACCCGAAGCTGCCGGAGGGGCGGCTGCTGCTGCAGACCCTGCGGTCGCACGACCAGTACAACACCACGATCTACGGCCTGGACGACCGCTACCGGGGCATCAAGAACGGCCGCCGGGTCGTCATGATCAACCCCGAGGACGCCCGGCAGCTGAACATCGCCGACGGCTCGTACGTCGACCTGGTCGGCGAATGGAAGGACGGGGTCGAGCGGCGGGCGCCCGGCTTCCGGGTGGTGCACTATCCGACGGCCCGGGGCTGCGCGGCCGCCTACTACCCGGAGACCAACGTGCTCGTGCCGCTGGACGCCACCGCGGACACAAGCAACACCCCGGCCAGCAAGTCCGTCGTCGTACGTCTGGAACAATCGGCCACCGACTGAGCGTTTGCTCAGTCGACTGTACCGACTGAGCATGACGAACGGAGCCGGCCCATGGGCGAGCAGCAGCACGTGACGTTCCCGCAGGAGGTCATCGACGAGTACGCCGCGCTCGGCGTCGACCTGCCGGCCCTGTTCTCCGCCGGGCACCTCGGCACGCGCATGGGCGTCGAGATCGTGGAGGCGTCCGCCGAGCGGGTCGTCGGGACCATGCCGGTGGAGGGGAACACCCAGCCGTACGGGCTGCTGCACGGCGGCGCCTCCGCGGTGCTCGCCGAGACGCTCGGGTCGGTGGGGTCGATGCTGCACGCCGGCAGCACCAAGATCGCGGTCGGCGTCGACCTCAACTGCACCCACCACCGCGGGGTCCGCTCCGGCCTCGTCACCGGCGTGGCCACGCCCCTGCACCGGGGCCGCTCGACGGCGACGTACGAGATCGTGATCAGCGACGAGGCGGGTCGGCGCGTGTGCAGCGCGCGGCTGACCTGCCTGCTGCGGGACGTGAACCCGGGCGACGGGGAGCACGTCCGGGCGGCGCGGTGACACCGACACCCCGACGACAGTGACGTTACGGCCAACGTCCTTGATTTGCCCTGCCGTTGAACCCGAGCGCCCGGCGGCATAACGTCGAGGCATGACAACGGGAGGAGCCGGCCGGAAGGGGGCAGCGCTCGCACTGGCGCTGCTGACCGCCGGATCGGCGGCAGGGTGCGGCGGGCAGCCGGACGCTCGGGGCGACGCGAGCGGGGCCCGGACGAGCGCCGAGTCGCCCTCCCCGTCGGCGACCGCGCCCGCCCGGTTGTGTACACAGATCATCGCGTACTGGTCACGCCGGACGCTGACCGACGACACCTACGGTGACTACCAGTCGATGGGCCTGTCCGACGGCCAGTACGAAATCCTCCGCGAGGTCGTGGACGCCGCCCGGGCGGAGCGCAGGCGCGCGGACGCACAAGCCGCAGAGCGGCTGATCGACCGCAGGGCACGGGAGTTGTGCGAGGAGCGGTACCGCAAAGGCGAGCCGACCGGAGGTCCGTGGGGTTGAGTGACTGCCTTTTCCATTTCCATGCCCCGTACATGAAAAAGCGAGGAACCCGGAACGGCTTTTCGGGCCGTAACTCTACGTAATACAACCGCAATAAAAGCCAACAGTTCCCCTGCAGTGAGCACCTCTCACGCAAGTCGACAGAGGCCCCCTGGTAGCCTCCGGCAACGACTGAGGTAATCACCAAAACATGTGAACACTAGTGAAAGGAGCTACGCGCGAACCCTGCGAGTTCTCACTATGTGGACAGGGCGAATCGGCTGGAAATCCACTCTTCCCCCCACTGAGTACCGCTCTGTATTACCCCGTGTCATAACAAGAGCGTCACAGCCTTGGTCAGGGCCTCCTCCATGTTCCCTCCACGCGCTTAGAGTCACCGCCAGTCACCGAGCCACCGGATTCGAAGCCACTTCGGCCCAGCGCTCGACTCGGCGGGCTCCGTGGGGAACCGCCGTGCCAGGGAAAGGACCTCATTCGTGCGTCAACGTTCGATCATCGCTATAACCGCCGCGCTCGCGGCGGGATCGCTGACACTCACGGCTTGTGGGTCGCGTGACGAGGGCGGCAACAGCAGCAACGGCGACAAGACCACTGTGGTGATCGGGGTCGACGCCCCGCTGACCGGCGACCTGTCGGCCCTCGGCCTCGGCATCAAGAACTCCGCCGACCTGGCCGCCAAGACGGCCAACAAGAAGGAGTACGTCAAGGGCGTCGAGTTCAAGATCGAGGCCCTCGACGACCAGGCCCAGCCCTCCGTCGGCCAGCAGAACGCCCAGAAGTTCATCAGCGACAAGGACGTCCTCGGCGTCGTCGGCCCGCTGAACTCCAGCGTCTCGCAGCAGATGCAGAAGCCGCTCAACGACGCCGGCCTGACCCAGGTCTCCCCGGCCAACACCGGAACCGAGCTGACCCAGGGCGACGGCTGGAAGACCGGCGACTCGGTCCGCCAGTTCAAGACGTTCTTCCGCACCGCCACCACGGACGAGATCCAGGGTGCCTTCGCCGCCGACTACCTGTACAACCAGGCGAAGCTCAAGAAGGTCTACCTGATCGACGACCAGAAGACCTACGGCGCCGGTCTCGCCGCCTCCTTCAAGGCGAACTTCACCAAGTTCGGTGGCAAGATCGTCGGCAGCGACCACATCAACCCCGACGACCGTGACTTCAACGCAGTCGTCGCCAAGATCAAGAAGACCGGCGCCGAGGCCCTGTACTACGGCGGCGAGTACCCGGCCGCCGGCCCGCTGAGCCAGCAACTCAAGGACAGCGGCCAGAACATCCCGCTCATGGGCGGCGACGGCATCTACTCCGGCGAGTTCCCGAAGCTGAACAAGAAGGCCGAGGGTGACCTCGCGACCTCCGTGGGCAAGCCGGTCGAGCAGCTCGACTCCGCCAAGACCTTCATCAAGGACTACGAGGCGGCGGGCTACGAGGACGCCTACGAGGCCTACGGCGGCCTCACCTACGACGCCACCTGGGCCATCATCGAGGCCGTCAAGCTGGCGGTCGAGGGCAACGACGGCAAGGTCCCGTCCGACGGCCGCAAGGCAGTCCTGGACGGCATGGCGAAGGTCAAGTTCGACGGCGTCACCGGCACCATCTCCTTCGACGAGTTCGGTGACACGACGAACCACACCATGACCGCCTACAAGGTCAAGAGCAACGCCTGGGCCCCCGTGTTCAGCGGCGAACCCAAGCTGGGCTGAGCAGAGGACGAGTAAAGAAAACTCCCCATCACACATTGATCCAGGCCGCGCGGGAGCGCCCACCAGCGCTCCCGCGCGGCGCCATATCCGAACCACTCCACGGAGGCCCTGCGGTGCACGAACTGCCGCAACAGCTGGCCAATGGACTCATCCTCGGCGCGATGTACGGACTCATCGCGATCGGCTACACGATGGTCTACGGCATCGTCCAGCTCATCAACTTCGCCCACGGCGAGATATTCATGGTCGGGGGCTTCGGCGCCCTGACCGTCTGGTTGGTACTCCCCGACGGCTTCGGCCTCGCGGCCGCCGTCCCGCTCATGATCATCGGCGGCATCCTCGTCTCGGTGGCGGTCGCCACCGCGGCGGAACGCTTCGCCTACCGGCCACTGCGCACCGCGCCACGGCTGGCCCCCCTCATCACCGCCATCGGCCTGTCCATCGTCCTCCAGCAGGTCGTATGGATGTGGTACCCGGACGCGAAGAAGGACCACCCCTTCCCGCAGTTCGAAGGCGGCCCCATCGACATCCTGGGCGCCAACATCCAGCGCGGTGACCTCTTCGTCCTGATCGCCGCACCGCTGTGCATGCTGGCCCTCGGCCTGTTCGTCACCAAGACGCGCTCCGGCCGCGGCATGCAGGCCACCGCCCAGGACCCCGACACGGCCAAGCTGATGGGCATCAACACCGACCGCATCATCGTCATGGCCTTCGCCATCGGTGCCGCGTTCGCCGCCATCGCCGCGGTCGCCTACGGCCTGAAGAACGGCCAGGTCGGCTTCCGCATGGGCTTCCTGATGGGCCTCAAGGCCTTCACCGCCGCCGTCCTCGGCGGCATCGGCAACATCTACGGCGCCATGCTCGGCGGCATCGTCCTCGGCGTCGCCGAGTCCCTCGCCACCGGCTACATCGGTGACATCCCCGGCATGGAACTCTTCGGCGGCGGCGCCTGGAAGGACGTATGGGCATTCACCCTGCTCATCCTCGTCCTCCTGTTCAGGCCACAAGGCCTGCTCGGCGAACGCGTCGCGGATCGGGCGTGATACCCATGACCACCGAGACCCCCATGGACAAGACCACCGACACCACCAAGGTGTCCACCACCCCGGCCACCCCGATCATCCCGCTGCCGCACACCGCGGCCCGCGCGCTGACCGTCGCCGGCTCCGCCCTGGCCCTCATCGGCACCTTCCTCGCCTGGACCTGGACCGATGAATTCCCGGGCAACCTCACCGTCACGGGCTACCCCGGCGGCCTGCAGGTGCTCACGCTCGTGGGAGCCCTGCTCACGCTGCTGTTCACCCTCTCCGGCTACGGCATCCCCGGCCTCCGCTGGCTCACCCCCGGCGGCAAGAACAGCCCCGTCCTGCTCGCCGCCCTCGGCGTGTTCGGCACCACGGGCTACGCCATCGGCGCCATCAGCCAGGAACTCGGCGGCCTCGTCAACCTGGAGCCCGGCGCCTGGGTCTCCGGCATCGGCGCCCTCGTCGCCGTGATCGGCGCCCTCGGCCTCCCGGTCGACCAGCCGTACGACGCGCAGGACCCGAACCCGAACCTCTGGGGCCGGATCCGCCACTCGCTCACCGCCCCCGAGCCCGCCCGAGCCAAGGAACTGCCCTCCTGGGCGGAGATCCTCATCATCGCCGCGGGCTTCGGCGTCGGCCTGTACGTCTTCGCGTACGGCATCGGCACCGAGTACTCCGAGCTGTTCATCGGCTTCCTGATCATCGCGGCATTCAGCTTCACCGCCGTGACCCGCGCCGGTCTGCTCAAGCGGCTCTCGTCACTCACCGCGAAGCACCGCAACGTCGCCATGGCGGCGGCATTCGTCGCGGCGATCTGCTTCCCCTTCACCCAGACCAACGACCAGTTCGCCCTCATCGGCGCGAACATCCTGATCTTCGCCACGGTCGCCCTGGGCCTCAACGTCGTCGTCGGCCTCGCCGGCCTCCTCGACCTCGGATACGTCGCCTTCCTCGGCGTCGGCGCCTACGCCGCCGCCCTGGTCTCCGGCTCCCCGCAGTCGGCCATCGGCGTCCACTTCCCGTTCTGGGCGGCCGTCCTCACCGGCGCCGCCGCCTCGCTGATCTTCGGCGTGCTGATCGGCGCCCCGACCCTGCGGCTGCGCGGCGACTACCTCGCCATCGTGACGCTCGGCTTCGGTGAGATCTTCCGCATCACCATGAACAACCTGAACGGCAACAGCGGACCTGACGTCACCAACGGCTCCAACGGCATCCCGAACATCCCGGACCTGGAGATCTTCGGGTTCAACCTCGGGCTGCCGCACGACGTCCTCGGCCACGAGCTGACCCGCTCCGGCAACTACTACCTGCTGATGCTGCTGTGCACGGCGATCGTCGTCATGGTCTTCCGCCGCTCCGCGGAATCCCGCATCGGCCGCGCCTGGGTCGCCATCCGCGAGGACGAGACCGCCGCCACCGCGATGGGCATCAACGGCTTCCGCCTCAAGCTCCTCGCCTTCGCACTCGGCGCCTCCCTCGCCGGCCTCGCCGGCACCGTCCAGTCGCACGTGTCGTACAGCGTCACCCCCGAGCAGTACCAGTTCGCCGGCTCCGTGCCGCCGAACTCGGCCTTCCTGCTCGCCGCCGTCATCCTCGGCGGCATGGGCACCATCAGCGGCCCGCTGATCGGCGCCGCGCTGCTCTACCTGATCCCGGCCAAACTCCAGTTCATGGCGGAGTACCAGCTGCTCCTCTTCGGCGTCGCGCTGATGTTCCTCATGCGCTTCCGCCCCGAGGGCCTGGTCGCCGACCGCAGGAAGCAGCTCGAATTCCACGAGACCGGACAGCTCGACGTACCGGAGGACAAGCCATTGCCCGAAGGCGCGACCGGCGTCGCCAAGGCAGGGGCGTGACCGCCATGACCACCACCACGACCGCTCCCACCAGCACAACGGTGCTCGACGCCACCGGCGTCACGATGCGCTTCGGCGGCCTGACCGCCGTACGCGACGTGGATCTCACCGTGAACACCGGCGAGATCGTCGGACTCATCGGCCCCAACGGCGCCGGCAAGACGACCTTCTTCAACTGCCTCACCGGCCTGTACGTGCCGACCGAAGGCAAAGTCGCCTACAAGGGCACCGTCCTGCCCCCCAAGCCGCACCTGGTCACCCAGGCCGGCATAGCCCGTACCTTCCAGAACATCCGGCTCTTCGCCAACATGACCGTTCTGGAGAACGTACTGGTCGGACGGCACACCCGCACCAAGGAAGGCCTCTGGTCAGCCCTCCTGCGCCTGCCCAGCTTCAAGAAAGCCGAGGAGGCATCCCGCGCCCGGGCCATGGAACTCCTGGAGTTCACCGGCCTCGCCGCCAAGGCCGACCACCTCGCCCGCAACCTGCCCTACGGCGAACAGCGCAAGCTGGAGATCGCCCGGGCCCTCGCGAGCGAACCCGGCCTGCTCCTGCTCGACGAACCCACCGCCGGCATGAACCCACAGGAGACCCGGGCGGCCGAAGAGCTCATCTTCGCCATCCGGGACAAGGGCATCGCCGTCCTCGTCATCGAGCACGACATCCGGTTCATCATGAACCTCTGCGACCGGGTCGCCGTGCTGGTCCAGGGCGAGAAGATCGTCGAGGGCCCCGCCGAAGTCGTCCAGGCCGACGAGCGCGTCATCGCCGCCTACCTGGGCACGCCCTTCGAGGGCGAGCCGGGCAAGGAGGAGGTCGCCGAGGTCGAGGCGGCCGAGGCGGCCGAGGCGGCCGAGGCGCAGAGCAGCACGGAAGGGGACGACAAGTGACCGCACTGCTCGAGGTCGAGGACCTCAAGGTCGCTTACGGCAAGATCGAGGCCGTCAAGGGCATCTCGTTCAAGGTGAACGCGGGCGAGGTCGTCACCCTCATCGGCACCAACGGCGCCGGGAAGACCACCACCCTGCGCACCCTCTCGGGCCTCCTGCAGCCGCTCTCCGGCGACATCAAGTTCGACGGCAAGTCGCTGAAGAAGGTCCCCGCCCACAAGGTCGTCTCGCTGGGTCTCGCCCACTCCCCCGAGGGGCGGCACATCTTCCCCCGCATGACGATCGAGGACAACCTCCGCCTCGGCGCGTTCCTGCGCAACGACAAGGAAGGCATCGAGAAGGACATCCAGCGCGCCTACGACCTGTTCCCCATCCTCGGAGAGCGCCGCAAGCAGGCCGCGGGCACCCTCTCCGGCGGCGAGCAGCAGATGCTCGCCATGGGACGGGCGCTGATGTCCCGACCGAAACTGCTCATGCTCGACGAGCCCAGCATGGGCCTCTCCCCGATCATGATGCAGAAGATCATGTCCACCATCCAGGAGCTCAAGTCCCAGGGCACCACCATCCTGCTCATCGAGCAGAACGCCCAGGCCGCGCTCTCCCTGGCCGACCACGGCCACGTCATGGAGGTCGGCAAGATCGTCCTCTCCGGATCCGGCCAGGACCTGCTGCACGACGAGTCGGTGCGAAAGGCATACCTGGGCGAGGACTGATCAACCGCCCACGCGGTAACGCGCATACGGCGAGGCCCGCGCCCCCTGATGGGGGGCGCGGGCCTCGTTCGTACATACTCAGGCGGGTCAGCCCTTGGCGGCCTTCTTCTCGTCGGCGTCCTGGATGACGGCCTCGGCGACCTGCTGCATGGACATCCGGCGGTCCATGGAGGTCTTCTGGATCCAGCGGAACGCGGCGGGCTCGGTCAGCCCGTACTCGGTCTGGAGGATGGACTTCGCCCGGTCCACCAGCTTCCGCGTCTCCAGGCGCAGAGTGAGGTCGGCAACCTCCTTCTCCAGCTCCTTCAGCTCCGTGAAGCGGGAGACGGCCATCTCGATCGCCGGCACGACATCGCTCTTGCTGAACGGCTTGACCAGGTACGCCATGGCACCGGCGTCCCGGGCCCGCTCGACCAGGTCACGCTGCGAGAACGCGGTCAGCATCAGCACCGGGGCGATACTCTCCTCGGCGATCTTCTCGGCCGCGGAGATGCCGTCCAACTTCGGCATCTTCACATCGAGGATGACGAGGTCGGGCCGGTGCTCGCGGGCCAGCTCGACGGCCTGCTCACCGTCACCGGCCTCACCGACGACGGTGTACCCCTCTTCTTCGAGCATCTCTTTGAGGTCGAGCCGGATCAGTGCCTCGTCCTCGGCGATGACGACACGGGTCGTCAGCGGAGGCACGTGCGACTTGTCGTCGTCGGGCGCGTCTACGGGCTGGGGCGACTCGGGGGCGGTCACGGGGGCTCCTCGTTCAGGGGCAGGGGTGCTGCTGACAAGAGCGTACCTAGCTGCGGTAAGGTGGGGGCACGGCGGGTAACCACCAACCTTCGTATCGAAGGGGCCCCGGTAGCCCAGCGGAAGAGGCAATGGATTCAAAACCCATACAGCGTCGGTTCGAATCCGA
Source organism: Streptomyces sp. R28 (assembly GCF_041052385.1). Classification (GTDB taxonomy): domain Bacteria; phylum Actinomycetota; class Actinomycetes; order Streptomycetales; family Streptomycetaceae; genus Streptomyces. The sequence goes on from NZ_CP163439.1 coordinate 2,762,780, forward strand.
CTCGGGGCACTTTTCCTTGGTTTCCAAGGTCGCCGCAAGAAAGCGGATGTTCACGTTCTCGTGAACATCCGCTTTTTGCTGCGTGTCGTCGCGATCACTCTCACAGAGTGGCCACACGTACGACCTCAGCACACGCAAGCGAGCCCTGGCCCTGGTGACACAGGGGCGCAGCCTAAACTCCGTCAGCAAAGAGATGGGCATCTCCCGACACGCGATCACGTGTTGGCTGAGTCGACTGGAACCCTTATCTCGAACTCCGCCCTGCATCCGGTGCCAAGAAACACCAGAGATGCCAGAAGACTTCGCGGCCTACGCCTACCTGCTGGGTCTCTACCTGGGCGACGGTTACATCATCTCCAAGCCGAGGCAGCACTACCTCATGGTCACGTGCACTGCTTCCTGGCCCGGACTGGTCGACGCCGCCGAGCATGCCATGCGCAGGGTCCTGCCCGAGCCCAATATCAGCCGTCTTCCGCGCGCAGGCTGCGTCGACGTCAAGTCCTACACCAAACACTGGGTCTGCCTGCTCCCCCAGCACGGCCCGGGCAAGAAGCACGAGCGACCGATCATCCTCGAAGCCTGGCAACAGGAGGTCCTCGACGCGCACCCTCGGGAGTTCATCCGCGGCCTCATCCACTCCGACGGTTGCCGCATCACCAACTGGACGACGCGCCTCGTAGCCGGTGAGCGCAAGCGCTACGAGTACCCGCGCTACTTCTTTACCAACAAGTCGGACGACATCAGGAAGCTCTTCACGAACACCCTCGACAAGGTCGGCGTCGAGTGGACCACTCTCGCGCGCGGCAGCGACCCGTTCAACATCTCCATCGCCCGCAAAGCCTCCGTAGCCCTTATGGACACCCACGTAGGCCCCAAGCACTGACCAACCGCAAAGGGCCCCTCCTCAAGAGGGGCCCTCCGCCTGCTACTTGGGGCTGTCGTCCTCCCCGATGTGATGCACCCGCACCATGTTCGTCGAGCCCGACACCCCAGGGGGCGACCCCGCCGTGATGACGACGACGTCGCCCTTCTTGCAACGGCCGTACTTCAGCAGCAGCTCATCGACCTGGTCGACCATCGCGTCCGTGGAGTCCACGTGCGGCCCCAGGAACGTCTCCACACCCCACGTCAGATTCAGCTGCGACCGAGTCGCCGGCTCCGGCGTGAAGGCCAGCAGCGGGATCGGCGAGCGGTAGCGGGACAGGCGACGGACGGTGTCGCCGGACTGGGTGAAGGCGACCAGGAACCTCGCGCCCAGGAAGTCGCCGATGTCGGCCGCGGCGCGGGCCACGGCGCCGGCCTGGGTGCGGGGCTTGTTGCGTTCGGTCAGGGGCGGGAGGCCCCTGGCGAGGATGTCCTCCTCGGCGGCCTCGACGATCTTCGCCATCGTGCGGACCGTCTCGATCGGGTACTTGCCGACGCTGGTCTCGCCGGACAGCATCACGGCGTCCGTGCCGTCGATCACCGCGTTCGCGACGTCGCTCGCCTCCGCCCGTGTCGGGCGGGAGTTGTCGATCATGGAGTCGAGCATCTGGGTGGCGACGATGACCGGCTTGGCGTTGCGTTTGGCCAGTTTGATCGCGCGCTTCTGGACGATCGGGACCTGTTCCAGGGGCATTTCGACGCCGAGGTCTCCTCGCGCGACCATGATGCCGTCGAAGGCGGCCACGATGTCGTCGATCGCGTCGACGGCCTGGGGCTTCTCCACCTTGGCGATGACGGGGAGGCGGCGGCCTTCTTCGTCCATGATGCGGTGGACGTCCTCGATGTCCCGGCCGGACCGGACGAAGGACAGCGCGATGACGTCGAAGCCGGTGCGCAGGGCCCAGCGCAGGTCGGCCTCGTCCTTCTTCGACAGCGCCGGTACGGACACCGCGACGCCCGGGAGGTTCAGGCCCTTGTTGTCGGAGACCATGCCGCCTTCGATGACGGTGGTGTGGACGCGGGGGCCGTCGACGGACGTGACCTCCAGGCAGACCTTGCCGTCGTCGACGAGGATGCGCTCGCCCGGGGTGACATCGCCTGCGAGGCCGGAGTAGGTGGTCCCGCACTGCTGGCGGTCGCCTTCGGCGCCCTCTTCCACGGTGACGGTGAACGTGTCCCCGCGTTCAAGGAGTACGGGTCCTTCGGTGAAGCGGCCGAGGCGGATCTTCGGGCCTTGAAGGTCGGCGAGGATGCCGACGCTGCGGCCGGTCTCGTCGGAGGCCTTTCGGACGTGCTGGTAGCGCTCCTCGTGGTCGGCGTAGCTGCCGTGGCTGAGGTTGAACCGGGCGACGTCCATTCCGGCGTCGACCAGTGCCTTTATCTGGTCGTACGAGTCGGTGGCGGGGCCCAGGGTGCAGACGATCTTCGCTCGGCGCATGTTTCGACTCTATGACTTACCGGCGGGTAGAGAATTGGCCGCGTATGACTACTCAACAACCTTTACGTGAAGGGCTATTGACAAGTGTTGAATTGTGCGCCGGGGTGCTCCGATGAGCGTTCGAAGTACCCCGGGGCACGTCGTCGCCGTTCAGGCGCGACCGCAAGAGGATTCGAAATCCCGCGCCTTCACAGCCGCGGCGGCGTCATCGTAAAGCGGGCGTTGACCTGCGCGTAGACGTGCTGCCGCTGAGGTTCGAGATCGAGGGGGGCGGCCGCGGCGTCCTCCGCGGCGCCGTAGGCCATGGAGCGCATGCGGCTGCCGGCGCCCTGGGGATAGGGCGGCGGGGCGTTCTCCGCGCCGATGTCGGCGAGTTCCACCAGCGCGGCCAGGGAGGTTCCCAGCGCTTCCGCGTACTCCCGCGCTCGCTGCACCGCCTCCCGTACGGCCTGCTGCCGCGCTTCCCGGTGGGCCGGCGAGTCGGGGCGCAGGGCCCAGTAGGGGCCGTCCACGCGGGTGAGGTCGAGGTCGGCCAGGCGTGTGGTGAGTTCGCCGAGTGCCGTGAAGTCGGTGAGTACGGCGGTGATGTGGACGCGGCCGTGGTAGGCGTGGACGCGCTCGCCGCGTCCTTTGTCCTTCAGTTCGGGGCTGATGGAGAAGGCGCCGGTCTCCAGTCGCTCGACGGCGTCGCCGTAGGTCTTGACGAGGTCGAGGACGGTGCCGTTGCGGCGCGTGAGGTCGTCCAGGGCGGCACGGCGGTCCTTGCCGCGGGAGGCGACGGTGACGCCGATGCGGGCGATCTCGGGGTCGACTTCGAGGCGGGCCTCACCGCGGACGGCGATGCGGGGGGCGTCGGGGGTGCCGTAGGGGACGGCGGGCTGGAGGTCCTCTGAAGGGGCGGTCATACGTCCCACTCTGTCATCGCTTGCTGGGTTACGGACCCCGCGGGTCACCAGATCGAAACCTGCAGGGTCTGTTGCTGCGTGCCATGCCCAGGTCAGAATCTACGCGCGTTGTTGACCATTCGCCTGGGAGAAACACTCATGCCGTTGAACCGCCGGAAGTTCCTGACCAAGTCCGCCGTGACCGGAGCGGGGGTGGCGATGGCCGGTGCGGTGGCTCCGGCGGCGCAGGCCGCGGAGGCCACCGAGGCCACGGCGGCGAAGAAGCCCGCCAAGCGGTACGCGCTGACGGTGATGGGCACGACCGATCTGCACGGGCACGTCTTCAACTGGGACTACTTCAAGGACGCCGAGTACACCGACGCCAAGGGCAACGCGCAGGGGCTGTCGCGGGTGTCGACGCTGGTGAACCAGGTCCGGGAGGAGAAGGGCCGCCGCAACACGCTGCTGATCGACGCGGGTGACACCATCCAGGGCACCCCGTTGACGTACTACTACGCCAAGGTGGACCCGATCACCGCCAAGGGCGGCCCGGTGCACCCGATGGCGCAGGCGATGAACGCGATCGGGTTCGACGCGGTGGCGCTGGGCAACCACGAGTTCAACTACGGCATCGAGACGCTGCGCAAGTTCGAGGAGCAGTGCGACTTCCCGCTGCTGGGTGCCAACGCGCTGGACGCGAAGACGCTGAAGCCCGCCTTCCCGCCGTACTTCATGAAGAAGTTCCGCGTGCCGGGCGCTCCGCCCGTGAAGGTGGCCGTCCTGGGTCTGACCAACCCGGGCATCGCGATCTGGGACAAGGCCTACGTCCAGGGCAAGTTGACGTTCCCGGGCCTGGAGGAGCAGGCGGCGAAGTGGGTGCCGAGGCTCAAGGCGATGGGCGCGGACGTGGTGATCGTGTCGGCGCACTCCGGCTCCTCGGGTACGTCGTCCTACGGTGACCAGCTGCCGTACATCGAGAACTCGGCGGCGCTGGTGGCGCAGCAGGTGCCGGACATCGACGCGATCCTGGTCGGCCACGCGCACGTGGAGATCCCGGAGCTGAAGGTCACCAACGCCAAGACCGGCAGGACGGTCGTCCTGTCGGAGCCGCTGGCCTACGCGGAGCGGCTGTCGCTCTTCGACATCCAGCTGGTCTTCAGCAAGGGCTGCTGGCACGTCGAGTCGGTCGCCGCGTCGGTGCTCAATTCCAACTCGGTGGCCGACGACCCGAAGATCACCAAGCTGCTGACGGACGAGCACGAGAAGGTCGTCACGTATGTCAACCAGGTCGTCGGCACGGCGACCGAGGCGCTGACGACGGTGGAGGCCCGCTACAAGGACGCCCCGATCATCGACCTGATCACCAAGGTCCAGGAGGACGTGGTCAAGGCGGCGCTGGCGAGCACGGAGTACGCTTCGCTGCCCGTCATCGCGCAGGCATCTCCCTTCTCGCGCACCTCGGAGATCCCGGCCGGCGACGTGACCATCCGGGACCTGTCGAGCCTGTACGTGTACGACAACACGCTGGTCGCGAAGCTGATGACGGGTGCGCAGCTCAAGGCGTACCTGGAGTATTCGGCGGAGTACTTCGTGCAGACGGCGCCGGACGCGGCGGTCGACGTGGAGAAGCTGACGAACGCGAACAACCGGCCGGACTACAACTACGACTATGTGTCGGGGTTGTCGTACGAGATCGATGTCGCTCAGGCGGCGGGTTCGCGGATCAAGAACGTGACCTACAACGGTGCCGCTCTGGGCGACGCCCAGCAGTTCGTGTTCGCGGTGAACAACTACCGGGCCAACGGCGGCGGCGCTTTCCCGCATGTGGCGTCCGCGAAGGAGCTGTGGGCGGAGTCGACCGAGATCCGTACCCGGATCGCGGAGTGGGTGACGGCGAAGGGTGTGCTGGACCCGAAGGACTTCGCGTCGGTGGACTGGAAGCTGACGCGGAACGGCACGCCCGTCTTCTAGAGCCGGGAACGGGGAGGCCGGCGGAGCAGCCGTCGGCCTCCCCGTCGGGTCAGAGCAGGCTGCTCACGCTGTTCTGGATGGCCACCACATCGCCGGCGACCGCGGCCGTGGCCTGTACGCCGGGTGCGATGAAGCCGAGCCAGCGCAGCAGGGCGTTGCGGCGTGGCTCGTCCCGGGTGAGTTCCGCTTCGACGCGTTCGCCGGCCTCGACGAGTTCCTCGCCGTCCTCGTACTGGTCCTGGTGGGTACGCAGTTGTTCGAGTAGCAGTCTTGCCGCGGTGCGCAGTTCGGCGATGGCGGCTTCGCGGTCGGTTTCGGCGGGGGTGCCGGTGGTCGCGGTCGAGTGGTTGAGGGCGACGGCGCTGCCGTCGATGTGGATGTCGCCGCCGGCGTGGATGCCGCTGTTGTTTCCGGCGCCGGTCCCTGTCATGTCGTCACCTTCCTCGGTTGGCGGGCGGGGTGGCGGCGGGGGGAGCGGCGGGAGCCGGTTGCCCGGGGGTGCCTGCCGCCTGGCCGCGGCGGAAGACTCCGGCGATGCTGCCGCCGACGCCGACCGCGGAGCCGTTGAGCGTCACGTTGCCACCGGCGTACAGGCCGGTGTTGTTGATGGTGGTCTGGCGTTGGATCAGTTCGTTGGTGTCGATGTTGTGGTCCTCCAGGAATTCCACCAGTGCGTCCAGTACCCGGTGTTCGACCGTCTTGGCGTACAACTCCCGGTCGAGTTGCTGGAAGTAGCGGTAGTAGAGCTGGTCGCTGGCCGTGTCCCTGATGCTGAAGGACGCTCCGTAGTCGAAGGTGCGGTGGCGGATGGCCTGTGCCTGGCGGCGTTCCTTCCTGCGTTGGATCATCGGCGAGAACAGGCCTGCGGTGACGGAGAAGGGCGCGCCGATCAGCAGTCCCGGGGTGCGGAGGCCGGCGCGGCTCACCAGGGTCCACCACTGGCGCAGGGTCGGGGAGCCGAGCAGTTGGTCCGCGATGCGGTAGGGCTCGCGGACCGGCGCGAGGAGGGAGCTGCTGCCCTCGATGAAGAGCATCTTGCGGTCGGACAGCAGTGCGCACCGCAGGAAGAAGGTGATGGCGAGTTCACCGCTCCAGCCGGTGACCCGGATCGCGAGGTAGGGGCGGGCGCGGCCCTTGCCGTCCTCGCGCAGCTCGTTCAGGAGGTCGGGTGAGACCCTCGCGCCGGGCGGACCGGCGGGGTTCGGCAGCAGTTCGGATCGTGTCCGGTCGTCCACCTCGTACAGCAGGTCCTTGCCGTTGACCAGCAGGAGGTTCTCGACGTGGACGCCGGGCAGCTTCAGGTCTCCGACGCGGGCGGCGAGGTGGTCGTTGAGCTCGTGGACGGTGAACGGGACGACCTGTTTGCCCTCTTCGGGTCGCGCGGTGTCGAGTGCGAACGACCAGGTGCTCGTCGTCTGTCCGTACCCGACGAAGGGGGCGTAGAGCGAGGAGACCACGACGTTGCCCCGGTCACGCTTCTCGATCTCCTCGATGCGCCGCCGGTTCTCGGCGCTGATCGGCTGAGGAGCTCGGTCCGGGGCGAAGTTCTCCCGGCTGAGCTGTCGGGCGACGACGCCGTAGTGCACCGAGAGGGAGTCGACGGCGACGATGATCCAGGCCACGAGGTAGCCCAGGACCAGGGCCGCGCCGAAGGTGATCGGGAGCATGATCAGCATGAGCAGGAGCAGCAGGGCGAGCACGATGTCCCGCCCCACCTGTCGACGGCGGGCCGCCAGGGCGTGCCGGAGTACGCAGCCGAGGTCGACGCCCGGCGACGAGGCGACCGCGCGGCGGGGTTCCTGCACGATCTGTTCGACCGCCCGGCGGGCGAACTTGGTGTCGGTGTGGACGGCGGTGCACAGATATCGGGTGATGTCGGGTGCGAAGCGGGCGGCGGGGGCCGCCAGTGGTGCGTGGGAGGGTACCGGCGGTGCGGGGAGGGTGGGGTGCGCGTCGTCCGGGGACTGCGTCGGGATGGCGGGGTGGGTGGACGGGGGTGGGTTCGTCTCTTCGGCGGGATCGGGAGTGGTCATGACTGTCTGCCCCCTCTCGGCATACGGGTGCGTGCGTCGGGACAAGGCCGCACCGGCTCCCGGATGGCGGGGCGGGGAGCGTGTGCGGCGGTTCCGCGGGCACACCGGGCCAGGCGTGGTTCCGGTCGCGGGGGACGAGCGTGTGCTGGTCCGAGGCGTCCCCGGTTCCGAAGCGGAACAAGAACTGTCGCCGTCGAGGGCACCGATAAGTCGATCACTGATCGAAAGAGGAGATCTTGCGCAGATAAATGCCCCCGCTGCTGCGACATGGACGGGAAGGTACCAGCGTGCACGGGGCAAGGGGAGGGACGCGGGATGCCCAAGCGGCCTTTTCCGCGCCCCCTCCCGTGCTTCTTCACTCGGATCGCACAGGGCCTGCGCTGTCGCCGGTTTTCCTACCGCACCTCGACCAAGGGGGTGAGCGTGAGCGCCGATGCCTGGCGGGCGCGTGGGATGTGGGGCTGTTGTTCGAGGCCGAAGGTGGTGAAGGCCGTACGGGAGGGCAAGCGGTAAGTCTCCTCGCCGGTGACGGAGTTGAGGATGCCGGCGCTGCGCCAGGCCGCGAGGCCGAGGTCGGGGGTGCCGATGCCGTGGGTGTGGCGTCCGGCGTTCTGGACGTAGATGTTGCAGCCGGAGCCGCTGACCGTGGGGTCCATGACCAGGCGGTACTGGTCGTCGATGCGGGGCCGCTCCTGGCTGTCCAGGCGCATGTAGGGGTCGAGGCCGGCGAGGATGCGGCTGAGGGGGCGTTCGCGGTAGCCGGTGGCCAGGACGACCGCTTCGGTGGTCAGGCGTGAGCGGGTGTTCTGCTGGATGTGCTCCAGGTGGAGCTCGACCTTGGTCGTGGCGATCCGGCCGGCGGTGCGGACCCGGACGCCGGGGGTGAGGACGGTGTCGGGCCAGCCACCGTGCAGGGTGCGGCGGTAGAGCTCGTCGTGGATCGCGGCGAGGGTGTCGGCGTCGATGCCCTTGTGGAGCTGCCACTGCGAGGCGACGAGCTTGTCGCGGACCGGTTCGGCGAGGGCGTGGAAGTAGCGGGTGTAGTCGGGCGTGAAGTGCTCCAGGCCGAGCTTGGAGTACTCCATGGGCGCGAACGCCTCGGTACGGCCGAGCCAGTGGAGCCGCTCGCGCCCGGCGGGGCGGTGCCGGAGCAGGTCCAGGAAGACCTCGGCGCCGGACTGTCCCGACCCGATGACGGTGATGTGCTCGGCGGCGAGCAGGGTCTCGCGGTGGTCGAGGTAGTCGGCGGCGTGGATGACGGGGACGGCCGGCGCCTCGACGAGGGGCCTGAGCGGGTCGGGGACGTACGGTTCGGTGCCGATGCCCAGGGCGATGTTCCTGGTGTACGTGCGGCCCAGCGCCTGGGCTTCCCCGTCCGGGGCGAGCTGGGTGAAGTCGACCTCGAAGACGTCTCGTTCGGGGTTGAAGCGGACGGCGTCGACCTGGTGGCCGAAGTGCAGTCCGGGGAGGTTCTCGCAGACCCAGCGGCAGTAGGCGTCGTACTCGGCGCGCTGGATGTGGAAGCGCTCGGCGAAGTAGAAGGGGAAGAGCCGGTCGCGGGACCTGAGGTAGTTCAGGAAGGACCAGGGGCTGGCGGGGTCGGCGAGCGTCACCAGGTCAGCGAGGAAGGGGACTTGGATACGGGCGCCGTCGATGAGCAGGCCGGGGTGCCAGGAGAAGGCGGGGCGCTGCTCGTAGAAGACGGCGTCGAGTTCGGCGAGGGGGTGGGCGAGGGCGGCGAGGGAGAGGTTGAAGGGGCCGATGCCGATGCCGACGAGGTCGCGGGGGGTGTCGGGGTCGCGGTGTGGGGGGGGTTGGGGTGCGTGGGTGTCCCGGAGGCTGGGTGAGGGCCGGTGTAGAGCCTGACCGGCGGGGGCTGGGGTGAGGGGTCGCGCGGGGGCCTGTGTCGGGGCCTGGCTGGAGGCCGGTGTGAGGGCTCGTGAGGGGGCTCGCGTGGCCGTTCGTGTGGGGGCCGGCGTGGGAGTCGGTGTGGGATTCGGCGTGGCGGGGGCCGGCGTGGGGGTTGGTCTGGGGGGTCATCCGGGGGTGTTTCCTTCCACCAGTTTCAGGAGGGCGGCCAGGTCGTCCGGGCGCGTGTGGGGGTTGAGGAGCGTGGCCTTGAACCACAGGCGCCCGTCTATGCGGGCCCGCCCGAGAACGGCACGGCCGTCGGTGAGGAGCCTTCGGCGTACGGCGGCGACGGCGGCGTCGGTGGCGTGTGCGGGCCGGAACAGAACCGTGCTGATGGTGGGCGGGTCGTAGAGCTCGAACCCGGGGTGGTCGTGGACGAGCGCGGCGAACTCGTGGGCGTGGTCGCAGACCTGCTCGACGAGTCGGCCGAGTCCGCTGCGGCCGAGGGCCTTGAGGGTGACGGCGATCTTGAGGACGTCGGGCCGGCGGCTGGTGCGCAGGGAGCGGCCGAGGAGGTCGGGCAGGCCCGCTTCGGTGTCGTCGTCGGCGTTGAGGTACTCGGCGCGGTGGTGGAGCACGGCGAGGTCGTCCGGGTCCCTGACGGCGAGGAGGCCGGCGGCGACGGGCTGCCAGCCGAGCTTGTGCAGGTCGAGGGTGACGCTGTCGGCGGCGTCGAGTCCAGTGAGCCGGTCGCGGTACCGGTCGCTGAAGAGGAGGCCTCCGCCGTAGGCGGCGTCGATGTGGAGCCGGGCGCGGTGCGCGGCGCACAGGGCGGCGATCTCGGGGAGGGGGTCGATGAGCCCGGCGTCGGTGGTGCCCGCGGTGGCGACGACCAGGTGCGGGCCGGGCAGGCGGGTGAGGGCCTCGTCGAGGGCGGCGGGGTCGAGGACGCCGGCCGGGGCGGGCACGACGACGGGTTCGGGCAGCCCGAGCAGCCAGGCGGCGCGGGGCAACGAGTGGTGAGCGTTGGCCCCGTGGACCAGCCGGAGGCCGGCGCCCTGGGCTTCTCGGGCGAGGAGGAGGGCCAGTTGGTTGGACTCGGTGCCGCCGGTGGTGAGCAGGGTGATGCCTGCCCCCGCCCCTCCCGTCGCCCCTCCCCCACCGTCGAACACCTCCGAGGCGAGCGCCCCCATCACCAACGCCTCCAGCTCCGACGCCCCCGGCGCCTGGTCCCAGGAGTCCAGCGAGGGGTTGAGGGCCGAGGCGGCGAGGTCGGCGGCGACGGCGACGGCGAGGGGCGGGCAGTGGAGGTGGGCGGCGCACAGGGGGTCCGCGGGGTCGGTGGCGCCCGCCGCGAGGGCCCGGACGAGGTGGTGGAGGGCGTCCGGGTCGCCCTCGTCCGGGAGTACGTCCCCGACTGCCTCCCGCATGCGCGCGGCGACCGCGTCCGGGCCGCCCGCGGGCAGTGGTCCCCCGCGAGCCCGGGCGCCCTCGCTCAGCGCGTCGAGCACGGTGTCGAGCAACGGCCGCAGGGCGTGGGGGCCTTCAGGGCCTGAAGCGAGCGACGGCGGCGTGCTCATCGTGTCCTCCCGGGCGCAGGGCAAGAGGGACTTCCAGCTTGTACCCGGATGCGTGATCGCGCCCGAAAAGCCCAACGATCGGAACCCGAAAGGAGGTACTTGCGTGCGAGGAAAGCGTGTCGGGGGTGGTGTGGCGCGAGTGACGGAGTAAGGGGGGCGACGGGGGAAAGGGCGGCGGTCCTCTTCCGTCGAGGGCTGATCCTCCTGAGGCCGGATCCTGCTGGGACCGGCGCGTCAAGGCCCGAGAGCCAAGCCGGGAGGATCAGCCCGCCGCGTCGCCCGAAGCCACGAGCGATGCCCTACGCCACCCGCACCGGCCTCACTCGCCCTCCCGCACGCGCAACGCCCGTGCCAGGTCGTCGAGGTGGTCGGCGAGCCTGCGTCGCAGCGCGGGGATCGGCTCGCCGTCGCGCAGGCACTCCTCGCCCAGCCGCAGGGCGTCGGCGTCGACGGCGTACAACGGGAAGGCGTAGCGGCCGGCGGCGTCGGCGATGGCGGGGCCACGGCGGGCGCCGACGGCGATCGCGTCCTGGTAGTAGCGCGGCACGTACTGCCGTACGAGGTCGGCCTGTTCGGGCTGCCAGAAGCCCTGCGCGGTGGCGATGAAGAGGTAGTTGGACAGATCGGTGCCGTCGTCGGTGGCGAACATGGCGTCCCAGGCCCGCTCCTTGGCCTGTGCGTCGGGCAGGGCGGCCCGGCAGCGGGCGGCGCCCTCCTGGCCGGTGGCGCTCGGGTCGCGCGCCAGCTCGCCGGCGATGGCGGCCTCGTCGACGGCCCCGAGGACGGCGAGCCGGCCCAGGACGCGCCAGCGCAGCTCGGGGTCGAGTTCGGGTCCGCCGGGCACGGTGCCCTCGGCGAGCCAGGCGGCGATCGTGTCCGGATGGGCGGCGACGTCGACGAAGTGGCGTACGGCGATCAGACGCAGCCCGGGGTTGTCGCCGTCCTCGGTGCGGCGGATGAGGTCGCGGCAGAGGGCGGAGAGGGTGGTCAGGGCCGCCGGACGTTCCTCGGGGGTGAGGTAGCGGTCGGTGACCTGGGCGGTGGCGAAGGCGAGGACGCCCTGGACGACGGCGAGGTCGGTCTCGTGCGGCAGGTGGGCGCGGGCGGCCTCCAGGTAGGCGCCGGCGGCCAGTTCACCGTCGCGGACGGCGTCGCGCAGGGCGTTCCAGACGAGCGCGCGGGTGAGCGGTTCGGGCAGCCCGGCGAGGCTCGTACGGACGGTCTCGAAGGATTCGGGGTCGAAGCGGACCTTGGCGTAGGTCAGGTCGCCGTCGTTGAGCAGCAGCAGTGCCGGGCGCTTGCCGATGGGCTGCGGGGCCTCTTGCGGGACGTCGAGGTCGAGGCGTTCGCGCAGGACGAGGTGGCCCTCGTTGTCGCCGAGGTCCAGGTCGTACAGGCCGACGGCGATGCGGTGCGGGCGGCTGCCGGCGCGGTCGACGGTCAGGGTGCAGGTGCCGTTCTCGCCGGGGGCGACGGCCGGGGTGAGGGTGTCGACGCCGGTGGTGCGCAGCCAGGCGTCGGCCCAGGAGTGGACGTCGCGTTCGGTGGCGGCGGCGAGGGAGTCGACGAAGTCGGCGAGGGTGGCGTTGGCGAACTTGTGGCGGGCGAAGTGGGTGTTGATGCCGGTGAGGAAGTCCTTCTCGCCGAGCCAGGCCACCAGTTGGCGCAGTGCGGAGGCGCCCTTGGCGTAGGAGATGCCGTCGAAGTTGAGCTGGGCCGTGGCGGTGTCGTTGACGCCTTCGGGGGCGACGGGGTGGGTGGAGGGGCGCTGGTCGGCGTCGTAGCCCCAGGCCTTGCGGGCGACGCCGAAGTCGGTCCAGGTGTCGGTGAAGCGGGTGGCCTCGGCGCAGGTCTGGTAGCCCATGTACTCGGCGAAGGACTCGTTCAGCCAGATGTCGTCCCACCAGCGCAGGGTGACGAGGTCGCCGAACCACATGTGGGCCATCTCGTGGGCGATGACCATGGCACGGGTCTGGCGCTCGGCGTCGGTGACGGCGGAGCGGTAGACGAACTCGTCGCGGAAGGTGACGAGTCCGGGGTTCTCCATGGCGCCGGCGTTGAACTCGGGGACGAACGCCTGGTCGTAGGAGTCGAAGGGGTAGGGCTCGTCGAACTTCTCGTGGTAGCGGTCGAAGCACGCGCGCGTGACCTCGAAGAGCTCCTCGGTGTCCGTGTCGAGGTAGGGGGCGAGCGAGCGGCGGCAGTGCAGGCCGAAGGGCAGGCCCCGGTGTTCGGTGCGCACGGAGTGGTAGGGGCCGGCGGCGACGGCGACGAGGTAGGTGGGGATCAACGGGGTGGGCGCGGCTTGCCAGCGGCCGTCGCCGAGTTCTTCGGTGATGCCGTTGGCGAGCACGGTCCAGCCCTCGGGGGCCTTGACGGACAGGTCGAAGACGGCCTTGAGGTCGGGCTGGTCGAAGGCGGCGAAGACACGCTGGGCGTCGTCCATGCACAACTGTGTGTAGAGGTACGTTTCGCCGTCCACGGGGTCGGTGAAGCGGTGCATGCCCTCACCGGTGCGGGAGTAGCGCATGGCGGCGTCGACGCGCAGTTCGTGCTCACCGGCGGTGAGGTTCTTCAGGGGCAGCCGGTTCTCGTCCAAGGTCTCCGGGTCGAGGGGGTGTCCGTCCAGCGTGACGGAGCGCAGCTCGGCCGGCTTGATCTCGACGAAGGTGTCCGTGTCCGCGTGGTCCGCGCGCGTGGTGAACCGGATGACGGTGCGGGAGTCGAAGGTCTCGTCCCCGGTGGTCAGATCGAGTTCGATCGTGTAGCGGTGGACATCGAGGAGCTGGGCACGGGTCTGCGCTTCGTCGCGCGTCAGTACGGACATGCAGGACATGCTGCCTGATGCCGCTGACGAGGCACAGAGGCTGATCAATAAGTGCGCTATGTCCGGTCTTTGGTCTGGCTCCGCGCAGGTGCCGGTTTTCGCTCTGCCGCCTCAGGGCCGGTCCTTGGCCGAGGTCGCCGCCTGGCTGTCGCGCTGCGGCGGGACGCGGGCGTCAGGGCGGGACTGGACGGGGCGGGGCTGGACGGGGCGGGGGCCGGGTGCCTGGCCGTCGGGGTCGTCCTTGACGAGGGCGCGTAACTCGCGGACCTCCTGCTCCAGCGCGCGTTGCCGCTGGTAGGAGTCGTAGAGGTAGCGGATTTTGGTGCGCAGCGCCCAGGGTTCGATGGGCTTCATGACCAGGTCGGCGACGCCGAGTCCGAAGGCGGTGGCGGTCAGTTCGTGATCCGCGCCGAAACCGGTGAGCAGGATGACCGGTATGTGCTGGGTCTGTTCCAGGCGCCGCATGTAGCGCACCACGTCCAGGCCGCTGACGCCGGGCATGCGGACGTCCAGCAGCAGCAGCCCGACCTGTCCGCGAAGCACCTGCTTGAGCGCCTCGTCACCGCTGGTGGCACTGGCGAGCCGGTAGCCCAGCGGGGCCAGCGCGCTCTCCAGCGCGTACAGCGTGTCCTCGTGGTCGTCGACGATGAGGATCTTGGCATCCGACGGCATGGCCCGACGTCCCTCCCGGCGTGGACATCCAGGGTATGTCCGGGCGCTGACGGGGAGTGCGTGTCAGCTTGCACGGAGTGCACAGGGCAGCATGCCGGGCAGGGGCCGCCGTGTCACTCCCTCGGGAGGGCCGATCGAGGTCAGTTCGCCGTGGGCGCAGCGCCGTTGATCGTGTCCTCGGCGATGCTCTCGTGGTGCCTGATCACTTCGGCGATGATGAAATTGAGGAACTTTTCAGCGAAAGCCGGGTCGAGCTTGGCGTTTTCGGCGAGGGTGCGCAGGCGGGCGATCTGGCGGGCCTCGCGGGCGGCGTCGGCGGGCGGGAGCTGGTGCTTGGCCTTGAGGTGGCCGACCTGCTGGGTGCACTTGAAGCGTTCGGCGAGCATGTGGACGACGGCCGCGTCGATGTTGTCGATGCTGTCGCGCAGCCGGGCGAGCTCCTCGCGGACGGCGGGGTCGACGTCGCCGGGGGACGTGTTGCTGGTGGTCATGAGGGCCCAGCCTACGGGGCTCCTCACGTGGTCATTCGTTCGATCACGGGTGGATCGTCGGGGTCGGGGACCTGGTTGCTCCAGCCGCCGGGGACGGTGCGGCCCTGCTGGGCCCGGAAGTGGACGGGGGCCATGCCGACGCGGCGGGTGAACAGGCGGGAGAAGTAGGCGGGGTCGTCGTAGCCGACGCGGCGGGCGACGGCGGCGACGGGCAGCTCGGTGGCGGCGAGGAGTTCCTTGGCGCGGCCCAGGCGGATGCCGAGCAGATAGTCCTTGGGGCTGCAGCCGGCGCCGCGCCGTACGGCGGTGCGCAGTTCGGCGAGGGTCATGCCGTGCCGGGCGGCGTGATCGGCGACGGTCAGCGGCAGGCACGCGTCGCGGGCGAGGGCCTTGAGGACCGCCTCGCCGTCGGGGGCGAGGTCAGCACGCGCGCGACGCAGGGCGACGAGGAGTTCATGGACGGCGGCGCCGGTCTCGACCTCCAGGAGGGGGTTGTCCCGGCGGGCGGCGCGTGCCATGCGTCCGATGACGGCACGCGGGCCCGAGGCGTCGGAGAGGGGCACGACGGGGCGGTCCGGTTCGATGTAGCCGAGTTCGGTGTACGAGGCGGTGGCGGGCCCGGCGAAGTCGACGAAGCCCTCGTCCCAGCCGGTGCGGGGGTCGGGCGCGTAGTGGTGCGGCACGCCGGGGGTCAGCCACAGCAGCGCGGGCGCGGTGACGGTCGTACGGCGGCCGTCGGGGCTCTCGTACCAGCCGCCGCCCGCGTTGATGACGACGGCGACGTGGTGGTCGAGGGTGCGGGGGCCGACCGTGGGCAGGGCGCCGTACTGCAGGCCGACGCCGAGGCAGACGAGGCCGAGCCGGTGGTGGGCCGGGCCGGGCGTGAAGAACCGCATCCAGGTGTGGTACATCCGCGCTCCTTCCGGGGACCGTGAGCTGCCGCTTTCCGTCAGGTGCCGCGCTCGGGACACCTCACTTGCGTCCAATGGGTGCCGATCTTTGTCCATGGACGTGATCGCCGCCAGAGGTGAGGGTGGGGCGCATGAGCGAGTTCACGGTGGGGGACGAAGACTTCCTGCTGGACGGGCGGCCGGTGCGGCTGCTGTCCGGCGCGCTGCACTACTTCCGGGTGCACGAGGCCCAGTGGGGGCACCGGCTGGCGATGCTGCGGGCGATGGGCCTCAACTGCGTGGAGACGTACGTGCCGTGGAACCTGCACGAGCCGGCGCCGGGGCACAGCCGGGACGTCCGGGCGCTGGGACGGTTCCTGGACGCGGCCCGGGAGGCGGGGCTGTGGGCGATCGTCCGGCCGGGACCGTACATCTGCGCCGAGTGGGAGAACGGCGGGCTGCCGTACTGGCTGACGGCGGAGCTGGGCGCACGCGCGCGTACCCGTGACGAGCGCTACCTGGGGTATGTGGCGAGCTGGTTCCGGCGGCTACGGCACGAGATCGTGCCCCGGCAGATCGACCGCGGCGGGCCGGTGATCATGGTGCAGGTCGAGAACGAGTACGGCAGCTACGGTTCGGACGCGGAGTATCTGCGCCGCCTGGCCGGCCTGCTGCGCGAACTCGGCGTCACGGTACCGCTGTTCACCTCGGACGGCCCCGAGGACCACATGCTCTCCGGCGGCTCGGTCCCGGGGGTCCTGGCGACGGTGAACTTCGGCTCCCACGCGCGCGAGTCCTTCGAGACCCTGCGCCGGCACCGCCCCGACGGTCCGCTGATGTGCATGGAGTTCTGGTGCGGCTGGTTCGACCACTGGGGCGGCGAGCATGTCGTACGGGATCACCGGGACGCGACGGCGGCCCTGCGGGAGATCCTGGAGTGCGGGGCCTCGGTCAACCTGTACATGGCGCACGGCGGCACCAGTTTCGCCGGCTGGGCGGGCGCCAACCGGGGCGGCGGCGCGCTGCACGACGGGCCGCTGGAGCCCGACGTGACGTCGTACGACTACGACGCCCCGATCGACGAGTACGGCCGCCCCACGGCGAAGTTCTGGGCCTTCCGCGAGGTCCTCGCCGAGTACGCCGAGGGCCCTCTGCCCGAAGTCCCGCCCGCACCCGCCCCGTTGGGCGCGCCGGCCGAGGCGGTCCTGACCGGCTGGGCGTCCCTGAGCGAGGTACTTCGGGCGCTGGGCGGCCCCGAGACGTGCGGCCCCGTGCCGCCCACCTTCGAGGAACTGGGCGTCGAGCGGGGCCTGGTGCGGTACGAGGTGGCGGTGCCGGGGCCGCGGCAGCCGTACCCGCTGACGGTGCGCGGGCTGCGGGACCTCGCCGTGGTGTACGTCGACGGGGAGCGGGCCGGGGTGCTCACCGAGGACGACGCGAGCCTCAAGGAGCCCGTCGCCGGGTACGCGCGCGTGGAGCTGTGGGTGGAGTCCCTGGGGCGGGTCAACTACGGGCCGCGGCTGGGCGAGCCCAAGGGGATCACCGGGGGCGTGCTGCACGAGCGGCAGTATCTGCACGACGTACGCGCGCGCGGGCTGCGGCTGGAGGCGCTGGACGACGTCGAGCGGGTCCGGGCGGTGCCGTCGCGGGAGGTGCCCGGCGACGGTGCGCCGGGGCTGTTCCGGGGCACGGTCACGGTGCGGGGCGCCGGTGACGCCCGCCTGGAGCTGCCGGGCTTCACCCGCGGGTTCGTGTGGATCAACGGCTTCGGTCTCGGCCGTTACTGGTCCACGGGTCCGCAGCGCTCGCTGTACGTCCCGGGGCCCGTCCTGCGGGAGGGGGGCAACGAGGTGTGGGTGCTGGAGCTGGCGGAGACGGCCCGGCCGGGGTCCGGCGAGGCGGGTGCCCCGGTGCTCCGGGCCGTCTGACGCAACCCTGCTGACGCGCCCTGGTACGCAGGCGCGTACGGCTCCTGCGTACGGAGGCTGCCTACAGGGCGTTCGCCGCGCGGGCGATGTCCTTCGCGAAGGTGCTGACCTCGGTGTAGATGCCGGGCGCACCGGTGCGGGCGCAGCCGTCGCCCCAGCTGACGATGCCGACCTGGATCCACTTGCCCGCGTCGTCCTTGCGGAACATGGGGCCGCCGGAGTCACCCTGGCAGGTGTCGATGCCGCCGCTCTGCCAGCCGGCGCACAGTTCCTCCTTCGACACCAGCTGGTTCCCGTAGTGGCGCTTGCACACGCGGTCGGCGACGAAGGGAACGGTGGCCTTCTGGAGCTTGGTCGTGCCCGTGCCACCACCCTCCTGGGTGTCGCCCCACCCGGCGATCGTGAACATGCCGCGGTTGTAGCGGTCCGTGGTGGCGATCTTCAGCGTCGGCTTGTCGATGGGTCGGGCGAGCTTGATCAGCGCCCAGTCCTTGCCACTGCCGTCGTAGCCCGGGGCCACCTTGACCTTGGTCGACTTGACCTTGATCGCGGCGGAGGAGTTGAGGTCGTTGACACCCGCGGTGACGGTGATGCTGGTGTTGTTGCCGGAGCCGTCCATGCAGTGGGCGGCGGTCAGCACGACGTCCTTCTTGTAGAGCGCCCCGCCGCAGCCCATGGAGAGATGGACCATGAACGGGAACTCGCTCTGCGCGGCGGGCGTTCCCCCGACGACACGGGTGGACGCGGCCTGCGCACTGAGGGGCTGAAGGGAGGCGACCGCGAGGGCCACGGCACCGACCGCCGCGGCTCTTTTGGCCAGGGTTATGCCGCTTCTCTTCGGCGAGCTAAGGGTCAACGTACGTCCTTTCATGGCGTGTTGAGCGGCCCGCAGTATGAAGATCGGGTGGCATGCTTGACAAGGACGGATCTCACGTCCCGGGCTTGGAACCTCGCCGGGGAAAAACCCCTCACATCCCCGTAGAGTGGAATCGGGTTCAAGGCGTCTTGGGGGTACGGGCGTGGCGAACGGCGGACCGGTCCAGCACGGCTTCCCACACCTTCAGACGGTGCGGGCCTCGATCACCGCGCTCTACAAGCGACTGTCGTACGACACCGTCCAGACGTTCGCGACCAGCGTGCTGCCGGCCGATGTGGCGTTCTGCGACACGGACGACCTGTATCTGGGCGCGCAGCGGGTGGCGCGCGAACTGGTGCGGCACTACCGCCTGCCGGACGCCCGGCTGGTCGTCAGCTTCCGGGAGATGAACCACGCGGCCAGCGTCGAACTCGCCGCCGGGCCCGAGTACTTCGTCGAGCTGAACGACCGCTTCCGCACCCATCGCCGGGACATCGGGGCGGCCCTCGCCCACGAGGTGATGCATGTGTACCTGCACCGCCTGGACCTGTCCTTCCCCGGGACACGGGAGAACGAGATCCTCACCGACACGGCGACGACGTATCTCGGTGCGGGCTGGCTGCTCCTCGACGCGTACCGGGAGGACGCGGCGTCCTCGCAGAAGCTGGGGTATCTGACGCCGGAGGAGTTCGGGTACGTCCTCGCCAAGCGGGCGCTGGTCTTCGGCGAGGATCCGTCGGTGTGGTTCACCAGTCCGCAGGCGTACACGGCGTATGTGAAGGGCATGGCCGAGGCGCGGCGCGACGAGCAGCAGCCGCCGCTGACTGCGGCCGGCTGGGCGGGGCGGCGCCGGTACGCGCGCGATCGGCGGCATGCCCAGGAGCAGCACGGGGTCGGGCCTCAGCCGGGGGTGCCGTATGCGTTCATGCCGGACGGGCGGGGGCCGTTGCGGGTGTCGTTTCCGTGTCCGACGTGTCAGCAGCGGATTCGGGTGCCGGTGCGGGGGCGGGTTCGGGCGCGGTGCGGGTTGTGCCGGACGGTATTGGAGTGCGATACGTAGGTTCTTCGCCCCCGCCGCCCCTACCCGTCCCATCCTGAAGGGGCTCCGCCCGTTCGACCCCGCCAGGGGGCTCTGCCCCCTGGACCCCCGCTCCTCAAACGCCGGAGGGGCTGGATTTTCAGCCCGGGGGCGGCAGCCCCCAGGGACGGGACGGGTAGGGGCGGCGGGGGCGAAAACCCCCTCACGCGCCGTACACCGGCCCCGGCACCCCCGCCTCCCCCAGCAACTTCCGCGCCGTCTCCCCCGCCCCCTCCGGCGTCCACCGCGCCCCCTTGTCCACGCTCGGCCCCGCCTTCCACCCCTCCATGACCGTGATCCGACCCCCCTCCGCCTCGAAGACCCTCCCCGTCACGCCCTCGCTCGCCGCCGAGCCCAGCCAGACGGCCAACGGGGAGACGTTCTCCGGGGCCATGGCGTCGAAGCCCGCGTCGGGGGCCGCCATCGACTGCGCGAAGGTGCGTTCCGTCATGCGGGTGCGGGCCGCCGGGGCGATCGCGTTGACCTGGACGCCGTAGCGGGCCAGCTCGGCCGCCGCGACCAGGGTCAGGGCGATGATGCCGGCCTTCGCGGCGCTGTAGTTGCCCTGCCCGAGCGAGCCCAACAGCCCTGCCCCACTGCTTGTGTTGACGATCCGGGCGACCGGGGTTCGGCCCGCCTTCGCCTCTGCCCGCCAGTGCGCCGCCGCGTGCTTCAGGGGGAGGAAGTGGCCCTTGAGGTGGACCCGTACGACCGCGTCCCAGTCGTCCTCGTCGAGGTTGACCAGCATCCGGTCGCGCAGGAAGCCGGCGTTGTTGACGAGGGTGTCGAGGCGGCCGTACGTCTCCAGCGCGGCCGCCACCAGGGACGCCGCCCCGGCACTGGTCGCGATGTCGCCGCCGTGCGCGATCGCCTCACCGCCCGCCACGCGGATCTCGTCGGCCACCTGCTGGGCGGGGTTGTCGACGGTCACGTGCCGGACTGGGCTGTCGACGGCTACCCCTCGCGCAGGGCTGCCGTCCAGGCCGACTCCGAGGTCGTTGACGACGACCTTCGCCCCCGCCGCGGCGAACGCGAGCGCGTGTGCGCGGCCGAGGCCCCGGCCCGCGCCGGTGACGGCCACGACCCGCCCCTCGCAGATCCCGCTCATGTCATGCCTCCTTGTTGACCGTTGCGGCGTCCAGGAACGCGGGCCGCTCGCCCCCGCCGTGCACGAGCAGGCTCGCCCCGCTGATGTAGGCGGCGGTGTCGGAGGCGAGGAATACGGCGGCCGCGCCGACGTCGGCCGGTTCGGCGAGGCGGCCGAGCGGGACGGTGCGGGAGACTCCGGCGATGCCTTCCTCGCCCCCGTAGTGGAGAGGCGACCGCTCCGTGCGGACCATGCCCACGACCAGGGTGTTGACCCGGACCTGCGGCGCCCACTCCACCGCCATCGAGCGGGCCAGGCTCTCCAGCCCGGCCTTGGCCGCCCCGTACGCCGCCGATCCCGGCGACGGGCGGCTGCCGCTGACGCTGCCGATCATCACCACCGAGCCCCGCACCCGCCTCAGGTGCTCGTACGCGGCCAGGGACGCCGTCAGCGGAGCGACGAGGTTCAGCTCGATCACGCGCGCGTGCCGTTCGGCGTCCGCGTCCGTCAACCGTCGGTACGGTGTGCCACCCGCGTTGTTGACGAGGACGTCGAGGCGGGGCAACGCCGCGAAGAAGGCCCGTACGGCTGCCGGGTCGCGGAGGTCGAGCACCCTGAACTGCACTCCGGGCGACGGGACTTCGGGCGGTCTGCGGGCGCAGATCACGACGTCCGCACCGGCCTCGGCGAAAGCCCTCGCCACCCCCGCACCGACGCCCCGGGTACCGCCCGTGACGACCACGACCTTCCCGTCCAGCCCCATTCCCGGCTACCCTTCACCTAACAAACGTTTGGTGGAAAGGTAGCTGATGCGGCCATGGGTGTCTCCACCTCGTCCCCGGAAAAAGGGCCCGAACATAGTGGAATCGCCGTCGTCACTGTCGACTTCCCCCCGGTGAACGCCCTGCCGGTGGGGGGCTGGTTCGCCCTGGCCGACGCCGTGCGGGCGGCGGGACGCGACCCGCAGGTGCGGTGTGTCGTCATCGCGGCCGAGGGGCGCGGGTTCAACGCGGGCGTGGACATCAAGGAGATACAGCGGGACGGGCACAGCGCGCTGATCGGCGCCAACCGCGCCTGCGCGGCGGCCTTCGGCGCGGTGTACGACTGCGAGGTGCCCGTCGTCGCGGCCGTGCACGGCTTCTGCCTGGGCGGCGGTATCGGCCTGGTGGGCAACGCGGACGCGATCGTGGCGAGCGAGGACGCCACCTTCGGGCTGCCCGAGCTGGACCGGGGAGCGCTGGGCGCGGCCACCCATCTGGCCCGACTGGTCCCCCAGCACCTGATGCGCGCGCTGTACTACACCTCGCGCACGGCGACCGCGGCCGAGCTGCACGCGCACGGCTCGGTGTGGCGCGTCGTGCCGGGCGAGGAACTCCGCGCCGCGGCCCTGGAGCTGGCCCGCGAGATCGCCGCCAAGGACGGGCAGCTGCTGCGCCTGGCCAAGGCCGCCATCAACGGCATCGATCCGGTCGACGTGCGCCGCAGCTACCGCTTCGAACAGGGCTTCACCTTCGAGGCCGGCCTCAGCGGAGTGGCCGACCGGGTCCGTGACACCTTCGGCAAGACGGATGAGGGAGCGTAGGTGAGTGACAAGACGATGACCGCCGACCAGGTCGTCTCCCGGCTGCACAGCGGCATGACCCTCGGCATCGGCGGCTGGGGTTCGCGCCGCAAACCCATGGCCCTGGTCAGGGCAGTGCTCCGGTCCGACGTCACCGACCTCACCGTCGTCTCGTACGGCGGCCCGGACGTCGGCATGCTCGCCGCCGCCGGGCGGATCCGGAAGCTGGTCGCCCCCTTCGCCACCCTCGACTCCATTCCCCTCGAACCGCACTTCCGAGCGGCCCGGGAGCGCGGCGCCTTCGAACTGGTGGAGGTCGACGAGGCCATGTTCATGTGGGGCCTGCGCGCGGCCGCGAACCGGCTGCCCTTCCTGCCGGTGCGGGCCGGGATCGGTTCGGATGTGATGCGGGTCAACCCGGGCCTCAGGACGGTTTCTTCGCCGTACGACGACGGGGAGACGTTCGTCGCCATGCCCGCGCTGCGGCTCGACGCGGCCCTGGTCCACGTCAACCGCGCCGACCGGCTGGGCAACGGGCAGTATCTGGGCCCCGACCCGTACTTCGACGACCTGTTCTGCGAGGCGGCCGACGCGGCGTACGTCTCGTGCGAACGGGTCGTCGACACGGCCGAGTTGACGAAGGACGCGGCCCCGCAGTCGCTGCTGGTCAAGCGGCACACGGTGACCGGTGTCGTCGAGGCCCCGAACGGGGCGCACTTCACGTCCTGCGCGCCCGACTACGGCCGGGACGAGGCGTTTCAGAAGACGTACGCGACCACGCCCTGGCCTCAGTTCGCGGCGCGGTTCCTCAGCGGGGACGAGCAGGCGTACCGGTCGGCGGTCGGGGAGCGATCATGACGGAGGCCACCCGCACGTCCCTTCTCCCGCCCACCCGCGCCGAGTACTGCGTCATCGCCTGCGCCGAGGCCTGGCGCGACGCGGGTGAGATCCTGGCGAGCCCGATGGGCCTGATCCCGTCCGTGGGGGCCCGGCTGGCACGGCTCACGTTCTCGCCGGACCTGCTGCTGACCGACGGCGAGGCGATGCTCGTCCGCCCGGACGGGACGACCGAGGGCTGGCTGCCGTACCGACAGCACCTGGCCCTGGTCACCGGTGGCCGGCGGCACGTGATGATGGGCGCGAGCCAGATCGACCGGTACGGCAACCAGAACATCTCGTGCATCGGCGACTGGGAGCGGCCGAAACGGCAGCTGCTCGGGGTGCGCGGCGCACCGGTCAACACCCTCAACAATCCGACCAGTTACTGGGTGCCGAGGCATTCCCGGCGGGTGTTCGTCGAGAAGGTCGACATGGTGTGCGGGGTGGGTTACGACCACGCGGGCGCCGCCCGACATCACCGCATCCCCCGTGTCGTCTCCGACCTCGGCGTCTTCGACTTCGCCACACCCGACCACGCGATGCGTCTGGCCTCGCTCCATCCGGGAGTCACGCTGGAGCAGGTCAGGGAGGCGACCGCGTTCGACCTGGTCGTCCCGGACGAGGTGCCGACGACCCGCGAACCCACCGCCGCCGAACTGCGCCTCGTCCGCGAGGTCATCGACCCGGCGAACACTCGCGCAAGGGAGGTCGGTGCGTGATGGAGACGGCGCTGACCCGGCTGGTCGGTGTCCGCCACCCGATCGTGCAGACGGGGATGGGCTGGGTGGCGGGCCCGCGACTGGTCTCGGCGACGGCGAACGCGGGTGCGCTGGGCATCCTGGCCTCCGCGACGATGACCGTCGACCGGCTGCGTGAGGCGATACGCGAGGTCAGATCCCGTACGGACGCGCCGTTCGGCGTGAATCTGCGCGCGGACGCCTCGGACGCCGCAGACCGGGTCCGCGTCATGATCGACGAGGGTGTGCGCGTCGCCTCCTTCGCTCTCGCGCCCTCACCCGAGCTGATCGCCGAGCTCAAGGACGCGGGGGTGATCGTCATCCCCTCGATCGGTGCCCGGCGGCATGCCGAGAAGGTCGCGGCCTGGGGTGCGGACGCGGTGATCGTGCAGGGCGGGGAGGGCGGCGGGCACACCGGTGAGGTGGCGACGACGGTGCTGCTGCCGCAGGTGGCCGACGCCGTGGACATACCGGTCGTGGCGGCGGGTGGCTTCTTCGACGGACGGGGACTGGTCGCGGCGCTGGCCTACGGGGCGGCGGGGGTCGCGATGGGCACGCGGTTCCTGCTGACGTCGGACTCGACGGTGCCGGATGCGGTGAAGGCGCGGTATCTGGCGGCGACGGTCCGGGACGTCACCGTCACCACGGCCGTGGACGGCCTGCCCCACCGCATGCTGCGTACGGAACTGGTCGACGCCCTGGAGCGCTCGGGCCGTGCGAGGGCTCTCCTCCAGGCGGTCAGCAGGGCGGCGGGCTACCGGAAGCTCTCCGGCACGAGCTGGCTCCGGATGGTCCGGGACGGTCGTGCGCTCAAGCACGGCAAGGACCTGAGCTGGAGCCAGGTCCTGCTCGCCGCGAACACGCCGATGCTGCTCAGGGCGTCGATGGTGGACGGCCGCACGGACCTGGGGGTGATGGCCTCCGGGCAGGTCGCCGGGGTGATCGACGACCTGCCGTCGTGCGCGGAACTGGTGGAGCGGATCATGCAGGAGGCCGGGCAGGTGCGGGAGCGCCTCAAGGACTGACGGCTACAGCCTCTCGATGATCGTCACGTTCGCCTGCCCGCCGCCCTCGCACATCGGCACCACCCCCGACGGCCCCCTCGCACCGCTCGGCCCCAGGGGGCCTCACGGGCTTCGGGAGCCTGCGCCGGACTCCGTCCGCCGAAGTGGGTGGTCCCGCCGTCGTCAAAGCCGCTCAACGATCGTCACGTTCGCCTGCCCGCCGCCCTCGCACATCGTCTGCAGCCCGAACCGGCCTCCGGTGCGCTCCAGTTCGTGCAGCAGGGTCGTCATCAGTTTCACTCCGGTCGCGCCCAGGGGGTGGCCCAGCGCGATGGCACCCCCATTGACGTTGACCTTCTCCGGGTCCGCGCCGGTCTCCTTCAGCCAGGCCAGGACGACCGGAGCGAAGGCCTCGTTGATCTCGACGAGGTCGATGTCGGCGATGGACAGGCCGGTCTTCTTCAGGGCGTGGGCGGTGGCGGGGATGGGGGCAGTGAGCATGCGGATGGGATCCTCACCGCGCACCGAGAGGTGGTGCACCCGGGCCCGGGGCGTGAGCCCATGCTCGCGCACCGCCCGCTCCGAGGCCAGCAGCATCGCCGCCGCGCCGTCGGAGACCTGCGAGGAACAGGCGGCCGTGATCGTGCCGCCGTCGACGACCGGCTTCAGCCCGGCCATCTTCTCCAGGGAGGTGTCCCGGCGCGGCCCCTCGTCGACGGCGGCCCGGCCGTAGGGCACGAGCTCCCGCTCGAAGCGGCCCTCGTCGATCGCCCGCAGCGCCCGCCGGTGCGAGCGCAGGGCGAACTCCTCCTGGTCCTGCCGGCTGATTCCCCACTTCGCGGCGATCATCTCGGCGCCGACGAACTGGTTGACGGGCTTCTCGCCGTACCGCGCCCGCCAGCCCTCGCTCCCCGCGAAGGGGCCCGCCGTCAGCCCCAGCGGCTCGGCGGCCTGCCGGGTGGCGAAGGCGATGGGGATCATCGACATGTTCTGCACGCCGCCCGCGACCACCAGGTCCTGGGTGCCGGACAGCACGCCCTGCGCCGCGAAGTGGACGGCCTGCTGCGAGGACCCGCACTGCCGGTCCACCGTCACGCCCGGCACCTCCTCGGGCAGCCCGGCCGCCAGCCAGCAGGTCCGCGCGATGTCCCCGGCCTGCGGCCCCACGGCGTCAAGGCAGCCGAAGACGACGTCCTCGACGGCGGCCGGGTCCATGCCCGCGCGCGAGACGAGTTCCTTGAGGACATGCGCGCCCAGGTCGGCCGGATGGACCCCGCTGAGCCCTCCTCCGCGCCGCCCGACGGGCGTACGGACCGCTTCGACGATGTAGGCCTCGGCCATGGCAACGCATCTCCCTCACAGATAAGGGCACCTCAACGGCTACTGACGGCTACGCACGTACGGCGATCCCGTCCAGCACCATCGACAGGTACTGCCGGGCGATCTCCTCCGGGCTGTGCTGTCCGCCGGGCCGGTACCAGGACGCGGCGACCCACACCGTGTCCCGCACGAACCGGTAGGTGAGCCGGACGTCGAGGTCGGACCGGAACACCTCGGCCGCGACCCCGCGCTCCAGCGTGGACAGCCACGCCTTCTCGAACCTGCGCTGCGACTCGGCGAGGAACGCGAACCGCTCCTGCGCCACCAGCTGTCTGTTCTCCTTCTGGTAGATCGCGACGGCGGCCCGATGCCGGTCGATCTCCCTGAACGACTCGGTGACCAGCGCCTGAAGCGTCTCGCGCGGGTCCAGCTCGGCCGCCAGGACGGCGTCGTAGCCACTCCACAGCTCGTCGAGGAAGGTCCGCAGGATCTCCTCCAGCATCGACTCCTTGGAGTCGAAGTGGTAGTAGAGGCTGCCCGCGAGCATGCCCGCGTGGTCGGCGATCTTGCGAACGGTGGTGGCGTTGTAGCCCTGCTCGGCGAAGACCTCGGCGGCGGTGTCGAGGAGTTCGCGGCGCCTGTCGGCTGCGGCGGTCACCTGGGGCTTCTTCTTGGTCGGCACGGGGTCCATTGTCGTCCTAGGCGTGCTGGCTGCTGACGGAGACGATCTCCCCTGTCATGTACGAGGAGTAGCCGGAGGCCAGGAAGACGATCACGTTGGCCACCTCCCACGGCTCGGCGTACCGCCCGAAGGCCTCGCGGGCGGCCAGTGCCTCCAGCAGGTCGGGGGTGGTCACCTTCGCGAGGTGCGGGTGCATGGCGAGGCTCGGCGACACCGCGTTGACCCGCACCCCGTACTCGGCCGCCTCGATCGCGGCGCACCGGGTCAGCGCCATCACGCCCGCCTTCGCGGCCGCGTAGTGCGCCTGCCCGGCCTGGGCGCGCCAGCCGACGACGGAGGCGTTGTTGACGATCACGCCACCGGTGTCCCGCATACGGCGCAGGGCGGCCCGGGTGCACCTGAAGGTGCCGTTCAAGGTTACGTCGAGGACCCTCGACCACTGTTCGTCGGTCATGTCGACGAGCGGCGAAGTCCCGCCGAGACCGGCGTTGTTGACGAGGACGTCGAGCCGGCCGTGTTCCTGTACGGCCGTGTCGAACAGCGCCTGCACCTGCGTCTCGTCGGTGACATCGCACACCGCGGACGCCACCGCCCCCTCGAACTCCCGGGCCAGCTCCGCCTCGTACTCCTTCAGGCGCCGCGCGTGCGCGTCGCTGATCAGCACGCGCGCGCCCTCTTCGAGGAAGCGGCGCGCCGTCGCCCCGCCGATGCCCGCGCCGGCCGCCGCGGTGATGACGGCGGTGCGCCCGCGGAGCAGTGCGTGCCCGGGAACGTACGCCGGCTCCTCGACGTTTGTCATAGCAGCACGCTAACCTACCAAACACTTGTTAGGGAAGAAGCCGCAGGGAGCTCGTAGGGCTCGTAGGGAGGGAAGGCGCCCGTGGACCTCACCCACTCCGCCGCCGAGGAGGCGTTCCGCGCCGAGGCCCGCGCCTGGCTGCGCGCGCATGTGCCGCCCGATCCGCTCCCGTCCCTGGAGACCGAGGAGGGCTTCGCGGCGCACCGGGCGTGGGAGGCCGAACTCGCCGCCGACCGCTGGTCAGTGGTCAACTGGCCGACGGCGTACGGCGGCCGGGACGCCTCACTCGTGCGGTGGCTGCTGTTCGAGGAGGAGTACTACGCGGCGGGCGCCCCGGGCCGCGTCAACCAGAACGGCATCAGCCTCCTCGCCCCGACCCTCTTCGACCACGGCACGCAGGAGCAACGCGCGCGTGTGCTGCCGCCCATGGCCACCGGCGAGGTGGTCTGGGCTCAGGCCTGGTCGGAGCCGGAGGCGGGCTCGGACCTGGCCTCTCTCAGATCGAGGGCCGTGCGCACGGCCGACGGGTGGCTGCTGTCCGGCCAGAAGACCTGGTCCTCACGCGCGGCGTTCGCCGACCGCGCGTTCGGCCTGTTCCGCAGCGACCCGGACGCCCCGAAGCCCCACCAGGGCCTGACCTACCTGATGTTCGACCTGCACGCGCCCGGCGTCACCGTCCGCCCGATCGCCCGCCTCGACGGCAAGCCCGCCTTCGCCGAGCTGTTCCTGGACGAGGTGTTCGTGCCGGACGAGGACGTGATCGGCGAGCCGGGCCAGGGCTGGCGCATCGCGATGTCCACGGCGGGCAACGAGCGAGGCCTGATGCTCCGCTCCCCCGGCCGTTTCCTCGCGAGCGCCGACCGGCTTCATGGCCTCTGGCAAGCGCAAGGCAGCCCGCAGAGCACGAAGAACCGTGTGGCCGACGCCCTGATCGGCGCCCGCGCCTACCAGCTCTTCACCTTCGCCGCCGCCTCCCGCTTCCTGGACGGCGAGTCGATCGGCCCGGAGTCCAGCCTGAACAAGGTCTTCTGGTCGGAGTACGACATCGCACTGCACGAGACGGCCCTCGATCTGCTGGGCGCCGAGGGCGAGTTGACCGACACCGACTGGTCCGAGCGCTACGTCTTCTCCCTCGCCGGCCCCGTCTACGCCGGGACGAACGAGATCCAGCGCGACATCATCGCCGAGCGACTGCTCGGCCTGCCGAAGGGGCGACGCTGATGTCAGAGGAAACTCCGCCACCGCCGAACGGACCTCGCTGATGCGGTTCCTCCTCGACGCCGAGCAGCGGGCGTTCGCCGAGTCGCTGGACGCGATGCTGACGGCTGCGGACACGCCGTCGGTCGTACGGGACTGGAGCCGGGGTGAGCATGCCGGTGGCCGAGCGCTGTGGTCCCGTATCGCCGAGGCCGGCGTATTCGCGCTGGCTGTTCCGGAGACATACGAGGGGCTGGGCCACCGGCCCGTCGAACTCGCCCTCACATTCGTTGAGTTGGGACGCCATGCGGTACCGGGACCGTTGGTGGAGACGGTCACGGCAGCGACCCTGCTCGCCGACCTACCGGACCCCGGCCCGGCCAAGCGGCTCCTGCCGGCGCTGGCGACGGGCGAGGCGGTGGCGACGCTGGCGTGGACAGCGCCGTACGCCTTGGACGGCGACGTGGCCACCAGACGCCTCGCGCTCACCGCACAAGGCCTGCACCTCTCCCCCGGCCACGGTCCCGTACGCCACTCCCTCGACCCGGCCCGCCGCCTCACCTCTCTCGACCCCGGCGGCGAGCTCCTCAGTCCCGACCCGCCCACCGCCCACGCCCACGCCCTGGCCTGCGCCCGCCTCACCACCGCCGCCCAGGCCCTCGGCGTCGGTCTCGGGCTTCTCGACAGGACCGTCGCCCACGTCAAGCAGCGCACCCAGTTCGGCACACCCATCGGCTCGTTCCAGGCGGTCAAGCATCGTCTGGCCGACGCGAAGATCGCCCTGGAGTTCGCCCGGCCCCTCATCTTCGGCGCCGCGCTCACCATGGCCCCCGCCGACATCGCCGCCGCCAAGGTCACCGCCTGCGAGGCGGCGTACGCCACCGCCCGTACCGCGCTCCAGTTGCACGGCGCGATCGGCTACACGGCGGAGTACGACCTGTCGCTGTGGCTGACCAAGGCCCGCGCCCTGCGCACCGTCTGGGGTGACCCGGACGTATGCAGGGCCGAAGTGCTCAGTGGTGATCGCCGCTGGTGAGCTCGCGGTACTCCGCCGCCGTCGGCTTCGCGATCCGCGTCCGGGGGCCGAACATCGCCTTCGCCGGCCGGGCCCGTACCCCATCCGGGTCGCGTGAGTCAGGGCCGCCGTACGATCCCCTGCGCCCGCGCCGCCGCCAGCCACTTCGGGAACTCCTCGACCAGGCGGTCGTACAACTCGGCGTCGGAGACCGTCCGCGGATCCGAACCGGCGTGGAAGAAGCCGGCGTTGTCGACCACCCGCTTGTGCGGCACCGCCAGTTCGTCGAGCTTGCGCAGGAAGTCGAACTGTTTGCTGGTCGGGTCCCCGAAGCCGATGAACTGCCAGAAGAGCGGGAGCGGGGCCGCCTTGCACAGGTACCGTTCCGCGGCGAGCTTGTTGATGGGCCCGCCGTCGGTCTGGAACACGACCAGGGCGGGGTCCTTCGACCCGCTGTCCAGGTAGTGGTCGATGACGGCGTCCATGGCCAGGTGGTAGCTGGTCCTGCCCATGTGCCCGAGACCGGACACGATCCGCTCGATCCGCCCGTGGTGGTCGGCCAGCGCGATCTCGGTCTCGGCGTCGACGTCGGTGGAGAAGAACACCACCGGCACGGTCCCGTCGTCGTCGAAGTGCGCCGACAGCCCGAGCACCCGGTCGGCGAGCGCCTGCACGCTGCCGTCCTGGTAGTACGGCTTCATCGACCCGGAGTAGTCGACGACCAGATACACCGCGGCCTGCACGCCGCCCAGCCCGTGCTTGTGCAGCGACACCCCGGCGCTCTTGTACAGGCTGACCAGCGCGGGCGCGGTCTCCTCAACCTTGCTGAGACTGATCGCGGCCATATGCTCTCCCCCTCGCGCATCGTGCGGCTGCCGAGGCTACGGCACCACTGGCCCCGCCTTCCCTCCCTCCACCGGTGTTCGCTATTTTGTTCGCCGCCGTCCCCACCGGCTCACCGTTCGTCCCATCCCCATCGAGGAGCCGGCTGTGGAGTCCGAGTCCACCCAGTCCGAGTCCACCCGTTCCGAGGCCACCCAGCCCGAGTCCACCCAGCCCACCGTCACGACCTGCTATCGCCACCCCAAGGTGGAGTCGCACGTCCGCTGCACCCGCTGCGACCGGTTCATCTGCCCGGACTGCATGCGGGAGGCTGCCGTCGGCCACCAGTGCGTGGAGTGCGTGAAGCAGGGGGCGCGGTCGGTGCGGCAGGCCCGGACGATCGTCGGCGGGCGGATCGCCGCGACCCCGCTCGTGACCTCCGTGCTGATCGGGCTCAACGTCCTCGCCTACCTGGCCGAGGTGGTGCGCCCGGAGATCCTGGACCGGTTCGCGATGCTCGGCGCCCGGCTGGTCGGCCCGGACGGCGGCTACTACGTCTACGAGCCCGGGTACCCGTCGGACTTCCACGCCGAGGGAGTGGTCGCCGGGCAGTGGGAGCGGCTGCTGACCAGAGGATTCCTCCACACACCGCCGACCGAGGGCACCTTCGGGCTGCTGCACATCGTGATGAACATGCTCTCGCTGTGGCAGCTCGGCCGGGTCGTGGAGCCCATGCTGGGCCGGGTCCGGTACGTCGCGCTCTACCTGCTGGCGACACTGGGCGGCTCGGTGCTCGAGCTGCTGCTCACGGACGTGCACGTGGAGTCGGTCGGCGCGTCGGGCGCGATCTTCGGCCTCGGCGCCGCGTACTACGTCCTCGCCCGCCGCGTCGGCGCGGACATGCGCACCGTCAACCGCTTCATGACGTTCCTGCTGCTGTGGCTGCTGCTCTCGGCGGGCCTCACCTCCTGGCAGGGCCACCTCGGCGGACTGCTGACGGGGGCCGCGGTCACGCTCGCCTACGCCTACACCCCGCGCGGGCCGCGCCAGGCCCTGATCCAGGCGGCCGCCTCCGTGGGGGTACTGGTGCTGCTGGCGGCGGTGGCGGTCGCCAGGGTCTCGGAGCTGACGGGCGCAGGGGTGGCCCAGTGAGACGTATCGGCGTCGCTCTCATCGCGGCCGTCCCGGTCGCCCTCGCCGCGGTCGTCCACTTCCTGGTCCCCACGGACACCGCCGAGAACCCGGCGCAGTCCACCGTCGCCACCGCGCGGCAGGAGTCCCGCGAGGAGGCCAAGAGCCGGGCGGAGCAGGAGCGGGCGGCGGACGACGAGCTGATCGAGAGCGTGCCGCCGGGCCTGGCCGCCCCCGCGTAGAAGGAACTGGCCCAGCGGCTGGTGTCCAGCGCCGAGAACTCGACCCTCGACTGGCGCCACACCTACGGCTCCATCGAGGACCTCGACGACGGCCAGGGCTACACGGCCGGCACCATCGGCTTCTGCACCGGCACCCACGACCTGCTCGCCCTGGTCGAGAACTACACCGAGGCCCACCCGGACAACGGCCTCGCCCCGTACCTTCCCGCCCTGCGCGAGGTCGACGGCACCGACTCCCACGAGGGCCTGGACCCCGGCTTCACGGCGGCCTGGAAGGCGGAGGCCGAGGTGGCCGCCTTCCGCGAGGCCCAGGACGCCGAGCGCGACCGCGCCTACTTCAACCCGGCGGTCCGCCTCGCCAAGCTGGACGGCCTCGGCACGCTGGGCCAGTTCGTCTACTACGACGCGATGGTCTTCCACGGCGGCGGCGGCGTCGACAAGGGCGGCTTCTACGTCCTGCGCGAACGCGCTCTGCGCAAGGCCGACTCCCCGTCCGAGGGCGGCTCCGAGAAGGCGTACCTGAACACCTTCCTCGACGTCCGCCGCGCGGCCATGCGGCAGAAGAACCCGAACACCGACACCACCCGTATCGACACGGCCCAGCGACGGTTCCTCGACGACGGCAACCTCAAGCTGACAACCCCGCTGGAGTGGGGGGTGTACGGGGAGCCGTACAAGGTGCCCTGAGCAGCTCAAGGCCTCGTCGTGAGATGCCCGTTCCGGGGATGTCGCGAGCCCCCTCTCTGGCAACATGTCGGGATCGGCACGATCGCTGGGGGGCGGGATGGGTTCGATTCAGCATCACAGGGGACAGGGGCAGCGGCGCGCTTTGGTCGTCGGCATCTCGCACACCCCCGAGCTGGAGGCGGACGAACTCCTCGCGGAGCGCTTCCCACCGCTCAGCTGCGTGCCGCAGGACGTGGCCCTCGTCGGCAACGCGCTGCGGCAGTCCCGGTACGAGGTGACACCTGTGCTCGACCCCGGCGGCTCCGAACTGCTGGGCAGACTCCACAAGTTCCTCTCCTCGTGTGCCCCCGGAGACACCGCCGTCGTCTATCTGTCCTGCCACGGCGAGACCGTGGACGGCCGCGACCACCTGCTGCCGCGGGACGCCCAGCCCGGGGACGCGTTACCCGACGGCGGCCATGCGCTGCTCAGCCGTACGCTCATCCCCGCCGACCCCGACGGCCTGCTCACCGGGCTGCGCAGTGAATGCACGGTCGTCGTGTACCTCGACATCTGCCGTACGTCGGCGGGCACTCCGTCGGAGGCCGAGCAGGAGCGCACGACTTTGCTCTCGCGCCACGAGAACGTGTACTGGCTGCACAGCTGTGCCCAAGGAGAGCGCTCGTACGCCGACCCCGAGAAGGGCAGCTGGTTCGGCCGGGCCCTCGCCGAGGCACTGGGGCCGACGAGCCCGCCCACCACCTTCCCCGAGGTCGTCAGGTACGTCCGCGGCCGGGTGATCCGGATGGCGGACTCGTTCGGCATGGCTCCGCCGACGATCGAGCCCTACACGCCTCACGGCCGTACGGGCGACGCACAGGACGCACTGGTGCTGTGCGAGGGCTCCCGGGAGGCGAGCCGCTGGACAACCATGATCGAGAAGTCCCTGCTGTGGGACCACACCTCCGGCACCGCGGAGGTCCACCAGCGCGTGAAGGACGGGCTGACCTCGCTCGTCGAGCATGTGGCCGGGACGCTGCATGGAGCCGGAGCGCACCGTGACGACCCCTGGACCGACCCCAACTGGCCGGTCCGCATGGTCGACCGGCTCGGCAACCTGGTGCGGCAAGCCGGGCTGAGCGGCCGTGACCTGCTCTCACCGGCCGAGACCGCCGCTCTGCTGGCGAGCCCCGTCGTCCACGAGGGACTCGTCACGGTCGCCCTGGAGGAACTGCGCCGCACTCTCCCCGAACGGATGGACACCGAGGCCGGCGAGCCCGGTCATGGCGACCCCGAGGCGCATGTGCGGGGCGCGGCCAAGGACGTGTGCCGTGCCCACTCGCAGGTGCGCCGCACGGCCGACACCCTGCGCCGCCGAAACCTGCGGGAGCAGGCCGTGGCCGCCGACCACTGGCTGCGGCACCGCTTCATCGCCGACTGGGACCCGCTGTGGGAGCGCACCGGCGACTACCCGGCGGTGGACGGCCTGCTCGACCGCGTCGTGAACGTGGTGCTCGCCGGGGCCGAGGACCCGTCGGGCAAGCCCCCCGGTGAGACCTCCCGGCGTCGCGTCGACGGGCAGCTCCGCCAGGTCCTCGCGCACGTCACCGTGCACCCGAGTGGGAGTCCTCGCATCAACGACCCGCAGAGCAAGGACGCGTGGGACACGTACCCGCCCACGCGTGGCAGCCAGTGGCGCGGCCCCGAACTCGCGCTGCTGCTGTGGATCTCCGGGCTGCTCGCCACCGATCCGCGCCGGATGTCCGGGGTACTCGTCGATCATCTCGGCGCACACGAGCAACTCGTGCCCCGCGACATCGTGGCCGCGTTGTCGGCGGACTTCGGGTACGACGACACGCCCGCGGACACCACGGACGGCACCTACCGCCCGGCGGTCCGCTTCGACTGCCCGCACCCCGCGCTGCACGTGGCCATCGAGGAACTCGTCGGCCATGCCAACAACACCGTCGCCGCGCTCCGGGCGGAGTGGCACAAGCAGCGCACCTCGCCGCCCGCCCTGCTGCGGGGCCTGCCCGAGCAGGTCACGACCGACCAGCTCGTCCCCCTGAACCAGCGGTACAAGCAGCCGCTGGAGCGGTTCCGGCTGGCGGAGGACGAGATCCGTCCGCTGCTCATGGGGACCCAGCTGTACGGCGATCGCATGCTCGCCGTCCGCGAGCTCTACCAGAACGCCCTCGACGCATGCCGGCACCGGGACATGCGCCACCGGTACGGCGTGACGCAGGGCCGTCACGCCCCCGACTGGAAACCGACGATCACCTTCACCCAGGGCTGGGACGACAACGGCCGCCCGTTCATCGCATGCCGGGACAACGGCTCCGGAATGACCCGCACCAAGCTCACGTCGATGTTCGCCAGGGCGGGCCGACGGTACGAGCAGGACCCGGAGTTCGTACAGGAGCGGCGTAACTGGCGGCGGGCAGGGCTCCCCGAGATGCCCCTCAACTCCCGTTTCGGTATCGGGGTGTTCAGTTACTTCATGCTCGCCGACGAGGTGGTCGTGTGGACCAACGCCGTCGACCGCTACGGCCGCCCCGAACAGCCACACACCCTGCGGGCCGACATCCAGTCGGGTTCGGGCCTGCTCCGCATCGGCGACGATCCGGAGGTCTCCCTGGAGGGCGGCACGCTCGTCCGGCTCTATCTCAGCGCGGACGACGAGGCATTGCCCTCCTTGGTGGAGACGCTGGAGTCGCAGCTCTGGGTGAGTGACTGCACGGTGGTGGCGAGCGAGCGCGAGCAGAACGATCCGGGGCAGGTCCTTCGGTCGGTCACCTGGCGGCCGGGCGAGTTGCGGGTCGCGGAGCCCGACTGGTACGGGGATGCCGCACGGGCCCATGACGACGCCTGGCTGGTCCAGGGCCCCGGACAGCTCCTGCTGGACGGCGTCGTGGTCAAGGACGCACCCGAGGTGTACGGGCACGTGGTCAATCTGCGGGAGCGGCACCGGCCGGAGCCCAGTGTCGACCGCAACAGCATGCGGTCGTACGACGACGAGCTGGTGATGCGTGAGCTGCTGAGCAGCGTGCCGAGGGCGTGCGCTCAGTGGGACGACGTCTCGCTGAACTGGCTGTGGCAGCTCACCAAAAGCGTGCCCCGCCTCGCCGTGGCCGTACTGGACGCGCTCCCCGACGGCATCAGTGCTCGGCTCGAAGCTCCCGAGCACGGGGATCGGTTCCCACCCCAGCGGCTGCCCCTGTCCAGAGTGGGCTGTCTGCCCGCCGACGAATCCGTCCTGGACTGGAGCGAGCGGCCGTTGAACCTGGACGACGACGCGGACAGCTCCGGGAGTGCTGTGCTCGGCCGATGGCAGCAGACCAGACTTGCCACCGGTGCCGTGACGAATCCCTTCGCCCCTCGGAGTTATCCGACCCCCAGCAGCCTCGACGCCCTGCTGTTCCTGAGCGATGCACCCGGCGGCTGGGCAACGGCGTTGACCGGAGCGCATCTGGGGCGAACCTCCCTGGGTGAAGTGGTACGTGCATGGCGCCGTTACGCCGTCGCGGGGCTGCGGGTGCCGGCTGTGGACGACGTCCGATCGCTGCGGGACATCCGGCCGGACAAAGCCATGGCCAACCTCTACTCCAGCTATGCGTCCGCGCGTCATGCGGAATCCCCTGCCCGCCACGCTCCCTTGCTCAAGATCTCCGCGAAGCACCAGATCACTCTGGGAAAGGCCGCCGAGCTGCTGGAAAGACTGCGCACAC
The DNA here is from genome assembly GCF_041052385.1 of Streptomyces sp. R28. Lineage (GTDB taxonomy): Bacteria > Actinomycetota > Actinomycetes > Streptomycetales > Streptomycetaceae > Streptomyces. Next base: position 2,799,073 of record NZ_CP163439.1, read on the forward strand.
TGGATCCGGATCTCCCCGCTCCACCAGAACTCGACCACCACCTGGCATCCGAACGTGCCACGAGGACCGATCAGATCACCTTGGCCGAAGACGCACTCGCGTTCAATCAGTTGCCCGGCGTCCTCCATCCCGTGGACCTGTTGTCCCGCGTCGGCCACTACTCCCTGGACGAGTTGATCGACCGCGTCAGGCGCTTCGCCCCCCTCGGCTGGTCACTGGCAGCGGAACCGACCCCGGCGGCCCGAGAGCAGGGGGAGCTCAGCGGTCCGGAACGCTTCCTCCTGTCCAAAGACCTCGACGAGCGTGCCCCGTGGATGGAGGGACACATCCCGCTGTGGCATGTCGTGAAACTCTCCCGAGCCACGGGCACCCCCTTGAAGGCCCAGGTCGAGCAGATCAACGCATCAGCCCCGGTCACCCAGGTCGTGGCACCGGATCTCCCACCGGGAGCGGAGGAGTGGATCGCCTCCGCAGACGGTTCACCGTCCGGGGCACTGAAGTACGAGGAGGGTGTTCGCCTCGGCCCCTGGGAATGCGTGTTCCTCCTGAAGCCCGACCGTCACCGTGTTCGCCCCGAAACGGCCGAGCAGGCCCGGAGACAGCTGCATATGACGGACGTCTTGGGAAGGCTCTCGAACGACACCTCGGACCGCATCGACGATGTCGTCAAACAGATGGCGATGGTGAAGTCCCTGCTGTTCCACAGTGGCCTGATCGATGGGAGAAGTCTTGACGAGCACGGTCTGACCCATGTCCACGCACTGACAACCAGCGCGAGCACAGACCTTCCGCTCGGCGACGTCTACGACCTTCTGGAGAACGAGGAGCGCCACCTTCCGTTGCGGATTGTCCGACCGGCCGCCGAGGCCCTCGCCCTTCAGGCCACTTACACCGATCTGAAGGCGCTGACCGCGAACTCCACCGCGTTCAAGGAGAGCCTCACCATCCTCGATCTCCTCGGCCATGCCTCCGACGATGGCATCCCGGTGGGCCACTCCCACCGCCGTCTGCGGGAGTTCACCGTCCTGGGGGCGCCCGCTCCCCCGGGTGAACTCACCGGTCCGGAGGGCGAGTTCCTGGACACCTTGGTTCCGAACGTCTTCGATCTGGCGGCATTCGAAGCCGAGGTCCTGCTGGGCCGCGGCACCATGGGCCCTCTGGAACTCGTCCTCACCGCAGGCCGCTTCGGCTGGACGCTCGGCGAGACGTACGACCGCTACGCACCGTTCCGCTGCCTGGGGCTGGACGTGGCCACGGAGCCACCGGACCAGCACGAAGCAGGCCTCGCCCCGGACTGGCGGGATGTCGTCATCCTCACCCGGCAGCTGACAGGACGTGCCCCCGCGCTGTGCGGCCCGGTCGATGACGACCACGTGGTGTTGTGCGCCGAGGAGACAGACCTCACCGAGGAGCAGGTGCGGGAGCGTCTTGCACGCTACGCCCGTCTCTTCTCCCTCGGCCTTCCCTTCGAGGGGCCTGCGCCCCACAGCAACCCTTCCGGAGAGGGGTCACTCGTATGACCACGGCCATCCCGTACCACGCCGACGCCGCCCACACCACCCCGCTCGCCTTCCAGTGGACCCGCATCGAGACAGGTGACGAGGTCTTCTACGAGGCGACGGGCAACTGCCCGGTGTGCGCCTGTGCCATGACACGGAGCTGGACGTTCGGCCAGCATCTGCTGGCCAAGGGTGGGTTCCTCGGGCGACGCGACGAACCCGGTCCGCAGGCGTACCACACGCTCTGCCGATGCCGGACCACGCACCTGGGGCGGCCACCGCAGGAGGAGTTCGGGTGCGGAGCCCTGTTGGTCATCGCCCCTCCCACCCCCCCGGGCGGGCCCGCCTCATGACATTCACCCCCCAGCAGCTGCGGGACGCCGACCGCCGCGTGCGCGAGATGGCCTCTCCGGAGCAGCAGTTGCAGGCCGCTCTGCACCAGGCCGAGGGCTACCGCAACTTCCTCGCCTCACTCACCGGCCTGCTCACGGCCGTCTTCGTGCTGAAGGGGCAGGAGGATCTGAGCAAGCTGGACTGCGTCCCGCGCTGGACCGTGATCGGCTTGCTCGGTACGGGGTTCGTGGCGCTGATCGTCGCCTCGTGGCTGGGCGTGCGCGCCGTGCACGGCCGCCCCGGCGAGGAGATCATGCTGGAGGCGGGCAGGCTGCTCCAGTACGAGAAGGACCGCACCCGCCGTATATGGCGCCTCGTGGAGTGGGCGCGATGGCTCGCGCTCTTCGGAGTCCTCGCCATCGCCGTCGCCGTCATCGTCACCTGGGTGTGGCCCGGCAAGCAGTAGCGGCGAACATGCGACGGGGCCTGCCCTGTAGTCCGGTCGGGGACTGTGGGCAGGCGCCGTCTGTGTTCCGTACGCCGTTGTACGGGACGTTTTTGAGTGACCGTCAGGTCAGTTGTCGAGCCGTCAGACCATCAGCGAGCGGTCCGTCGGCCGGATCGGGGCCGGCAGTTCGCTGGCGCCGGTCAGGAAGCGGTCGGTGCCGCGGGCGGCCGAGCGGCCCTCCGCGATCGCCCACACGATGAGCGACTGGCCACGGCCCGCGTCACCGGCGACGAAGACGCCCGGCACGTTGGTCTGGAAGTCGGCGTCGCGGGCGACGTTGCCGCGCTCGTCGAGCTCCAGGCCGAACTGCTCGACCAGGCCGTTCTCCCGGTCGGTGCCGGTGAAGCCCATGGCGAGGGTGACCAGCTGGGCGGGGATCTTGCGCTCGGTGCCCGGCTTCGGGGTCAGCTTGCCCTCGATGAACTCCACCTCGGTGAGGTGCAGCCACTGGACGTTGCCGTCCTCGTCGCCCTCGAAGTGGGTGGTGGAGACGGAGTAGACCCGCTCGCCGCCCTCCTCGTGCGCGGACGTGACCTTGTAGAGCATCGGGAAGGTCGGCCACGGCTGGTGCGCGGCACGGTCCTCGCCCGGCCTGGGCATGATCTCCAGCTGTGTCACCGAGGCCGCGCCCTGGCGGTGGGCGGTGCCCACGCAGTCGGCGCCGGTGTCGCCGCCGCCGATGACCACGACGTGCTTGCCCTCGGCCGAGATCGGGGGCGTCACGAAGTCGCCCTCCTGGACCTTGTTGGCCAGCGGCAGGTACTCCATGGCCTGGTGGATGCCGTTGAGCTCGCGGCCGGGGACCGGGAGGTCACGGGCGGTCGTCGCACCGGCGGCGATGACGATCGCGTCATACCGCTTCTTCAGGTCGGTCGCCTTGAGGTCGCGACCGATCTCGATGCCGGTACGGAAGCGGGTGCCCTCCGCGCGCATCTGCTCGATACGGCGGTTGATGTGCCGCTTCTCCATCTTGAACTCGGGGATGCCGTACCGCAGGAGGCCTCCGATGCGGTCCGCGCGCTCGTAGACGGCGACGGTGTGACCGGCCCGCGTGAGCTGCTGTGCGGCGGCGAGGCCGGCGGGGCCGGACCCGATGACGGCGACGGTCTTGCCGGACAGGCGCTCCGGGATCTGCGGCTCGACATCACCGCTGTCCCACGCCTTGTCGATGATCGAGACCTCGACGTTCTTGATGGTGACGGCCGGCTGGTTGATGCCGAGCACACACGCCGACTCACAGGGAGCCGGGCAGAGGCGACCGGTGAACTCCGGGAAGTTGTTGGTCGCGTGCAGGCGCTCCGACGCCGCCGCCCAGTCCTCGCGGTAGGCGTAGTCGTTCCACTCGGGGATGAGGTTCCCGAGCGGACAGCCGTTGTGGCAGAACGGGATGCCGCAGTCCATGCAGCGGCTGGCCTGCTTGCTGATGATCGGCAGCAGGGAGCCGGGGACGTAGACCTCGTTCCAGTCCTTCAGACGCACGTCGACGGGACGGGACTTGGCGACCTCGCGGCCGTGGTTCAGAAAGCCCTTGGGATCAGCCATTGGTCGCCGCCTCCATCATCTTCTCGGTGATCTCGGTCTCGGAGAGACCGGCTCGCTCGGCGGCGTCCTTGGCGGCGAGCACTGCCTTGTACGTGCTGGGGATAATCTTGCTGAAGCGCTCCACGGCGGTGTCCCACTCGGCCAGCAGCTTCTCGGCGACCGTCGAGCCGGTCTCCTCCTGGTGGCGGCGCACGACGTCGTGCAGCCACTGCTTGTCCACCTCGTCGAGGGCCTCTACGGCGCTGACGTTGCCGACGTTGACGTTGTCGCGGTCGAGGTCGATGACGTACGCGATACCGCCGGACATGCCGGCCGCGAAGTTACGGCCCGTCTCGCCGAGGACCACCGCGTGACCGCCGGTCATGTACTCGCAGCCGTGGTCGCCCACGCCCTCGGAGACGACCGTCGCGCCGGAGTTGCGGACACAGAACCGCTCGCCCGTCCGGCCACGCAGGAACAGCTCGCCGCCGGTCGCGCCGTACGCGATGGTGTTGCCCGCGATCGTCGAGTACTCGGCGAGGTGGTCGGCGCCCCGGTCGGGACGGACGATCACCCGGCCGCCGGAGAGGCCCTTGCCGACGTAGTCGTTGGCGTCGCCCTCCAGGCGCAGCGTGACACCGCGCGGGAGGAAGGCGCCGAAGGACTGGCCCGCCGAGCCGGTGAAGGTGATGTCGATCGTGTCGTCGGGCAGACCCGCGCCGCCGAACTTCTTCGTCACCTCGTGGCCGAGCATGGTGCCGACCGTGCGGTTGATGTTGCGGATGGCGACCTGGGCGCGCACCGGCTGGGCGTCGGTCGCGGAGTCCGCGGCCAGGGCGTCGGCGGCGAGCTTGATCAGCTCGTTGTCGAGCGCCTTCGCCAGGCCGTGGTCCTGCTCGATCAGCTGGTGGCGCACCGCGCCGTCGGGCAGCGCCGGCACGTGGAACAGCGGCTCCAGGTCCAGGCCCTGCGCCTTCCAGTGGTCGACCGCGCGGGTCACGTCGAGCGCCCCGGCGTGGCCGACGGCCTCCTCGATGGAGCGGAAGCCCAGCTCGGCGAGGATCTCGCGGACCTCTTCGGCGATGAACTTGAAGAAGTTCACGACGTACTCGGCCTTGCCGGAGAACCGGTCGCGCAGCACCGGGTTCTGGGTGGCGATGCCGACCGGGCAGGTGTCCAGGTGGCAGACGCGCATCATGACGCAGCCGGAGACGACGAGCGGCGCGGTCGCGAAACCGAACTCCTCGGCGCCGAGCAGCGCGGCGATGACGACGTCACGGCCGGTCTTCAGCTGACCGTCCGTCTGCACGACGATGCGGTCGCGCAAGCCGTTGAGCAGCAGGGTCTGCTGGGTCTCGGCGAGGCCGAGCTCCCAGGGGCCGCCCGCGTGCTTCAGCGAGGTCAGCGGGGAGGCACCCGTACCGCCGTCGTGGCCGGAGATGAGCACCACGTCCGCGTGCGCCTTCGACACACCGGCCGCGACCGTGCCGACGCCGACCTCGGAGACCAGCTTCACGTGAATCCGCGCCTGCGGGTTCGCGTTCTTCAGGTCGTGGATCAGCTGGGCCAGGTCCTCGATGGAGTAGATGTCGTGGTGCGGCGGCGGGGAGATCAGGCCCACGCCCGGCGTCGAGTGACGCGTCTTCGCGACCCACGGGTAGACCTTGTGGCCGGGCAGCTGACCGCCCTCACCGGGCTTGGCGCCCTGGGCCATCTTGATCTGGATGTCGTCCGCGTTGACCAGGTACTCGGACGTCACACCGAAGCGGCCGGAGGCGACCTGCTTGATCGACGAACGCCGCGCCGGGTCATACAGACGCTCCGGGTCCTCGCCGCCCTCACCGGTGTTGGACTTGCCGCCCAGCTGGTTCATGGCGATGGCGAGGGTCTCGTGCGCCTCCTTGGAGATGGAGCCGTACGACATGGCGCCGGTGGAGAAGCGCTTGACGATCTCGGAGACCGGCTCGACCTCGTCGACGGAGATCGGCTGACGGCCCTCGTAACCGGACTTGAAGCCGAACAGGCCACGGAGCGTCATGAGGCGCTCGGACTGCTCGTTCACCCGGTCCGTGTACTTCTTGAAGATGTCGTAGCGCGCGGTGCGGGTCGAGTGCTGGAGGCGGAAGACCGTCTCCGGGTCGAACAGGTGCGGCTCGCCCTCGCGGCGCCACTGGTACTCGCCGCCTATGTCGAGGGCGCGGTGCGCGGGCGCGATGCCCGAGGCCGGGTACGCCTTGGCGTGGCGGGCGGCGACCTCCTTGGCGATGACGTCGATGCCGACGCCGCCGATCTTGGTGGGCGTGCCGTTGAAGTACTTCTCGACGAAGGCGTCGTCGAGACCGACGGCCTCGAAGACCTGGGCGCCGCGGTAGGAGGCGACCGTCGAGATGCCCATCTTGGACATGACCTTCAGGACGCCCTTGCCGAGGGCGTAGATCAGGTTGCGGATGGCCTGCTCGGCCTCTATGTCCGACAGGAAGGTGCCGGCGCGGACCAGGTCCTCGACGGACTCCATCGCCAGGTACGGGTTGACCGCGGCGGCGCCGTAGCCGATGAGCAGGGCGACGTGGTGGACCTCGCGGACGTCGCCGGCCTCGACCAGCAGGCCCACGTGGGTGCGCTGCTTGGTGCGGATGAGGTGGTGGTGGACGGCCGCGGTGAGCAGCAGCGACGGGATCGGCGCGTGCTCGGCGTCCGAGTGGCGGTCCGACAGGACGATCAGACGGGCGCCGTTGTCTATGGCGGCGTCGGCCTCGGCGCAGATCTCCTCGATGCGCGCGGCGAGGGAGTCACCGCCGCCGGAGACCCGGTACAGGCCGGAGAGGGTCGCGGCCTTCATGCCGGGCATGTCGCCGTCGGCGTTGATGTGGATGAGCTTGGCCAGCTCGTCGTTGTCGATCACCGGGAACGGCAGCGTGACGCTACGGCAGGACGCGGCCGTCGGCTCCAGCAGGTTGCCCTGCGGACCGAGGGAGCTCCTGAGCGAGGTGACGAGCTCCTCGCGGATGGCGTCCAGCGGCGGGTTGGTGACCTGCGCGAACAGCTGGGTGAAGTAGTCGAAGAGCAGACGCGGGCGGTCGCTCAGCGCGGCGATCGGCGAGTCGGTGCCCATCGAACCGATCGGCTCGGCACCGGCCTTGGCCATCGGCGCGAGGATGACGCGCAGCTCCTCCTCGGTGTAACCGAAGGTCTGCTGGCGACGGGTGACCGAGGCGTGGGTGTGCACGATGTGCTCACGCTCGGGCAGGTCGGACAGCTCGATCTCGCCGGCCTCCAGCCACTCCGCGTAGGGGGCCTCGGCGGCGAGCTGCGCCTTGATCTCGTCGTCCTCGATGATGCGGTGCTCGGCGGTGTCGACGAGGAACATCTTGCCGGGCTGCAGGCGGCCCTTGCGGACGACCTTGGCCGGGTCGATGTCGAGGACGCCGACCTCGGAGCCGAGGACGACGAGGCCGTCGTCGGTGACCCAGTAGCGGCCGGGACGCAGACCGTTGCGGTCGAGCACGGCGCCGACCTGGGTGCCGTCGGTGAAGGTGACACAGGCCGGGCCGTCCCAGGGCTCCATCATCGTGGAGTGGTACTGGTAGAAGGCGCGCCGGGCCGGGTCCATGGAGTCGTGGTTCTCCCACGCCTCCGGGATCATCATCAGCACGGAGTGCGGCAGGGAGCGGCCACCGAGGTGGAGCAGCTCCAGCACCTCGTCGAAGGACGCCGAGTCGGAGGCGTCCGGCGTACACACCGGGAAGACGCGCTCGAGCGCGTTGTCGTCGGAGCCGAACAGGTCGGAGACCAGCTGCGACTCGCGGGCGACCATCCAGTTGCGGTTGCCCTTGACGGTGTTGATCTCACCGTTGTGCGCGACGAAGCGGTACGGGTGCGCCAGCGGCCACGACGGGAAGGTGTTCGTCGAGAAGCGCGAGTGGACGAGGGCGACGGCCGAGCCGAAGCGGCGGTCGGACAGGTCCGGGAAGAAGGGCTCCAGCTGACCGGTGGTCAGCATGCCCTTGTAGACGATCGTGCGGGCCGACAGCGACGGGAAGTAGACACCGGCCTCGCGCTCGGCGCGCTTGCGCAGCACGAAGGCCTTGCGGTCGAGGGCGATATCCTTCGAGGAACCGTCCGTCACGAAGATCTGACGGAAGGCGGGCATCGTCGACCGGGCGGTGGCACCGAGCAGCTCGGGCGCGACCGGAACCTCACGCCAGCCGAGGACGGTGAGCCCCTCCTCGGACGCGATCGTCTCGATCTGCGAGACGGCGTCCTGGGTCCCGTCCTCCGGCAGGAAGGCGATACCGACGGCGTACGCACCGGCCTCGGGCAGTTCGAATCCGGCCACCTCACGGAAGAAGGTGTCCGGCACCTGGGAGAGGATGCCGGCGCCGTCACCCGAGTCGGGCTCGGAGCCGGTGGCACCGCGGTGTTCGAGATTGCGCAGAACGGTGAGCGCCTGCTCGACCAGCGTGTGGCTCGCCTCGCCGGTGAGGGTGGCCACGAACCCGACGCCACAGGCGTCGCGCTCGTTGCGGGGGTCGTACATACCCTGCGCAGCAGGGCGAGCATCCATGAAGGACCAGTTCTGGCCATTCGCGGAGTGCTGGGACGGCTGGCGCGGCGTACGCATCGGCTCTCCCGTCGTCGTCATCTGGCATATGCAAATTGCCGAGGGACGACGTTGGCCCTCTGCGTGAGTGCAAAATTTCGTGCAGGTTACATGATGGAGCGGTTCTCGGGAAGCGGGATAATCCGTTCCAACATGCGGACACCACGGGCTGCGGCAGGGGTTCCGCGCACATGGCTTGAAGTATGTGGGGGCCGAACGAGACAGGTCCATGTCCGTCGATCCGAGGGCGAAGGGGGCGTCGTCGCCCACCCCGCGAGTGCGCCGCAGGCGTCATTGCCCACAGCGCTTACGGCTCATGCCCGGTGGTCATGCATCCGAAACCAGCGAGTAACGGCTACTTATGCGGCCCAACGCATAAGTTGCAACCGAACTATCCTACGGCCGTTCCGAACAAGCTGCCCAGGGCGTAGGTCACACCGGCCGCGGCACCACCGAGCGCGAGCTGCCGCAGCCCGCTGAACCACCAGGTCCGCGCGGTCACCTTGGCCACGACCGCACCGCACAGGAAAAGCCCGACGAGCGCGAGCAGCACGGCCGGCCACAGCGCGGTCGCACCGAGCAGATAGGGCAGCACGGGCAGCAGGGCCCCCAGCGCGAACGCCCCGAACGACGACACGGCCGCGACCAGCGGCGACGGCAGATCGCCGGGGTCGATGCCGAGCTCCTCGCGGGCATGTATCTCCAGGGCCAGCTCGGGATCACGCGAGAGCTGCTCGGCCACGGCACGCGCGAGCTCGGGCTCGACACCCCGGGACTCATAGAGGGCCGCGAGCTCGGCCTCCTCGTCCTTCGGGTGCTTTCTCAGCTCCCGCCGCTCGACATCCAGCTCGGCCTCGACGAGCTCGCGCTGCGAGGCGACGGAGGTGTACTCGCCGGCGGCCATGGAGAAGGCGCCGGCGGCGAGCCCGGCAAGTCCGGTCAGCACGAGGGTCTGGTGACTGACCGCCCCGCCCGCGACGCCGGTCATCAGGGCGAGGTTGGAGACCAGACCGTCCATCGCACCGAAGACGGCGGGGCGCAGCCAGCCGCCGTTCACATCGCGGTGCGTGTGGTTGTCACGGTGCGCCTCGTGCAGCGCGGCCTCGGTCTCGATGATCGCCATGAGGATCCCCCAGAAAAACTCAGGTAAGGCTGTCTTTAGACAAGTTCTACTCTTGGATAACGGTAAATCTACGCTCAGAATTTCCCTCCCGCCAGCAAGGAAAGGCTGGGCTAACCTGCGGTTTTGTCTAGAACGCTCATTCGTAGCCAGGCCTGCACAAATGTCGACCGGGTGACACTGACGCTTCCGAGGCTCAGGTCAACCGCCGACGGTGGGACACATCCGCAAAGGGCTCCGCGCCCTTAGCGGAGCCCCCGGAGGAGAGGCCGCGCATGCCATCGATCGCCTGCATTTCCTCGGTCCCGGCGCCCCCGGACGCCGAACTCCGCGACCGGGCACGCGGCGCACTGCTGGGCCTTGCGGTCGGCGACGCGCTGGGCGCCCCGGCGGAGAACATGAAGCCCTCCGAGATCCGCGCCCGCTGGGGCCGCATCACGGGATTCGTCACCGACAACCCGGCCGGCACGGACGACACCGAGTACGCGATCTTCTCGGGCCTCCTCCTCGCCCGCCACGGCTCGGCCCTCACCCCGGCCCATGTGGAGACGGCCTGGCACGAGTGGATCGCGGACCGTTCGGAAGGCCCCTTCCGGGGCGCCGGCTTCAGCGAACGCGGCACGCTGGAGAACCTCCGCCGAGGCCTCGCCGCCCCCATCTCCGCCCAGCACCGCCACGCCTGGAGCGACGGCCTCGCCATGCGAGCGGCGCCCTTCGGCGTCTTCGCGGCGGGCCGTCCGGCCGAAGCGGCCCGGCTGGTGGCCATCGACGGCTCGGTGAGCCACGACGGCGAGGGCATCTACGGCGGCCAGGCAGTCGCGGCGGGCGTGGCGGCGGCGATGGCGGGGGCGCCGACGATCGCGGTGGTCGCCTCGGCCCTGGCGGTGGTGCCGGACGACTCGTGGACGGCCCGTTCCCTGCGCCGCGCCGTGGCGGTGGCCCATCGAGGCGAGCGCGCGGTCCGCTCCGCGGTGGTGATCGGCGGCTACCCCTGGACCGACCTGGCCCCCGAGGCGGTCGCGCTGGCCTTCGGGGCGTACGCGGCGGCGGACGGCGACTTCGTCCAGGCGGTGCTCACTGCCGTGAACATGGGCCGGGACGCGGACACGACGGCTGCGGTGGCGGGGGCGCTGGCGGGTGCGACGCAGGGGGCGCCCGCCATCCCGACGGAGTGGGCGGCGGCGATCGGGCCGGCGCGCGGGAGTTGCCTGCCGTCGATGGCCGGGCACCATGTGCTGGACGTGGCGGAGTTGCTGGTGCCGGGCGAGGACAGGAAGTGGAGCGCGGGAGGATTCGTCCCGGACGAGACTCCGCCGGGAGCCGACACTCCCGTACGGCATGAGCCGTGGCCGGCCTTCACCTTCACGGCCACCGACGAACCTGAGGCCCGGCCGTGAGACCGCCGGTTCCGTGGGACGAGGGAGCGGCGGGGAGCCCCCTGAACGACATTCCGGTGACAGCGGAGCCGAACGAGGCCGCGGTCGCCGACGGCGGGAACGCCCCACAGGGGCCGCCCGCACCCGGCGACGAAAGTCGCACGCGCGCAGCCGGGGCCGGCCCGGCCCACCCCCCGAAGGGCGACCGCGTCCTCGGCCTCCTCCTCGGCCTGGCCGCAGGCGACGCCGCCGGCTGGCCCGCCGCCCGCCACCGGGCCGCCCGTATGCCGGAGTGGACCCGCCGCCTCACCCGCGAACTCGACACCTTCGCCGAACACAACGCAACGACCACCCTGCCCGTCCCCATCGCCCTGAACCAACCCCCCGAACCCCTCCGCCTCGGCCCCTCCGACGACGCGGAATGGGCGGCGTTCGCAGCCGAGGCCCTCCTGCGGGCCGGCGACGACACCGCTCTCGGCGACCTGAGCCGCGAACGCCGTACCCGAGCCGCGATCGACCTCACCTGGAGCGCCGTGGCCGGCGAGGTCGCCGCCGCAGCCGACCGCGCCCCGGAGGTCGAGTCGGCCATCCTCCCCCTGCGCGCCCGCATCTCCGTCCGCGCCGGCCTCGGCAACCTCGCGACCGGCCTGCGCCCACCCGCCACCGGCCACGACAACCCGCACTACTTCGACGACGCGGCCTGCGTACGGGCCTGCGTCCTCGCCGTGGCCCACCCCGGCGACCCCCGCCGCGCCGCCGACCTCGCCGAGTTCGACGCCCACTACACCCAGGACGGCGACGGCGTACACGGCGCGAGGGCGATGGCCGCGGCCCTGGCCCTGGCCCTGACCGGGGCGGACACCGAGACCTGCGTGGCAGCCGCACTCACCGAGCTCCCCGAGGAGACGGAGATCGGCCGCAACGCCCGCCACGCGCTGAAGCTCGCGCAGGACACCGACAGCGCCTTCGCCCTGATCCCCCTTCTCGAACACCAAATCGTCGACCACGTCTACAGCTACGGCATCGCCGCGGCCGAAACGGTCCCGGTCGCCCTGGCCCTCGCGGTCGCGGCACAAGGCCGTATCGCCGAGGCGGTCCCGGCCGCCGCATGCCTGTCCCGGGTCGCCGACTCGGCACCGGCCCTGGCCGGCGCGTTGACGGGCGCGCTGGGCGGCGGCGCGTCGATCCCGGCGACCTGGCGCGACACCTGCCGCACCCTCTCCGGCTGCGTACTCCCCCGCCTCACCGGCACCGACCTGGTGGAACTCGCCGAACTCCTGGAAGCGACGCAACCGACCCGACCAGGGGGATGATTCGGTGCATGACGCCCAAATCGGAAGAAAGCAGTGGCCCGCGTCTCGATGAGCGGATCACCGGCGCCCTGGTCGGCGCGGCGGTCGGCGACGCCCTCGGCGGGCCGGTGGAGGGCTACTCCCCCGACCAGATCCTCCAGCGCCACGGCGGCCGCGTCCACGGCATCGTCGGCCCCTGGAACGGCGACGCCTGGCGCACGGCCCGCCCCCTCGCGCCTTACCACAAGGGCGACGGGCACGTCACCGACGACACGTTGATGACGCACGCGCTGATCCGGGTCTACGCGCAGGTCCGCGACCACCTCGACGCGTACGCGATCGCCGACCACCTGGTCCCGGACCTGATGACGAACCCGCGCTGGATCCCGGAGCTCCAGGCGCAGGCACTCCCGCTGCACCGGATCTTCCTGGCGGAGAAGTGGCTGGTGACCCGCCTCCACTACGGCCACGTGGACCCACGAGAAGCCGGCGTCGGCAACATCGTCAACTGCGGTGCGGCGATGTACATGGCCCCGGCCGGCCTGGTCAACGCGGCCGACCCCAGGGCCGCGTACGCCGAGGCCCTGGACATCGCGGGCGCCCACCAGTCGTCGTACGGCCGCGAGGCGGCGGGCGTCTTCGCGGCGGCGGTTGCGGCGGCGTGCACCCCCGGGGCGACACCGGAGTCGATCGTCACGGCCTGTCTGACGCTGGCGAAGGACGGCACGAGGGCGGCGATCGAGCAGGTCTGCGAAGCGGCGAGCCACTACACGGACTTCGAGTCGGCCCTGACTCCGCTCCGGGAGGCGGTCACCCCGTACGACACGGTGGGCCCCGACTACCGGCAGCCTTCCCTCGGTGCCCGCCGCCCCTCCCGGCTCCACGCGATCGAAGAACTCCCCGTCGCCCTGGCCATGTTGCTGGTCGCGAACGGCGACTACCGGCAAGCGGTCCTGGGCGCGGTGAACTACGGCCGAGACTGCGACTCGATCGCGACGATGGCCGGCGCCCTGGCCGGCGCCCTGGGCTCACCGCCGCCGGAGGACTGGTCGAAGGCGGTCGCGGAAGCCAGCCGCCTGGACCTCTGGGAACCGCCGCGCACCCTGACCGAGGTCACGAGGGAGATCCACGCCCGGGACGTACACCGCCGCCGAGCCCACGAAGCGGCCTTCACGGCACTGGAGGGCCGAGGATGCTCCGACTGACCTGGGTCCAGCCGGAGGACCTGCTGGGCCACGAGCTGCGCCAGGCGGCCCAGGACGGCCGGGAACCGTCGAGGATCGCGGCGAGGTGGAGGGCGGCGGGCGGCACGGAGGCTCCACTGCGGGCCGGGGCGTCGACGGAACCGGCGTCGAGGTATCTGAGGACTCTCGCGGAGGACTTGCTGGACGAACTGGCCGACCTGCCCAGCAGGTTGGAGGACGACGAGCCGACGGACCTGGAGAAGATCAAGGCCCTGTGCCCGAACTGGCCGAGCGATCCCGGCCCCTCCACAGCGCCTCCCGCACCCCCCGCGCCCGCCGCACCCCCCGAACCCGCCCGCTACGAAGCCGCCTGGCTGGGCCGAGCCGTCGGCTGCCTCCTCGGCAAACCCGTGGAAAAGCTCCCCCTGGAAGCCATCCGCCAACTGGCCGGGTCCACCGGCAACTGGCCCCTGACCACCTACTTCACCGCACGCGGCGTCCCCCAGGACCTCCTCGCCACCCACCCCTGGAACCGCCGCTCAGCCCCCACCTCCCTCGCCGAGAACATCGACGGCATGCCCGAGGACGACGACCTCAACTACCCCCTCCTCAACCTCCTCCTGCTCAGGCGCCACGGCAAAACCTTCACCACCACGGACGTGGCCCGCCTCTGGCTGGACGAGCTCCCACCCGGCCGCACCTTCACCGCCGAACGCATCGCCCACCGCAACCTCCTCCTCGGCATCGAACCCCCGCACACGGCCCGCCACCGCAACCCCTTCCGCGAATGGATCGGCGCCCTGATCCGCGCGGACGTCCACGGCTGGACCAACCCCGGCAACCCCGCCGCCGCAGCCGAACAGGCCCACCGCGACGCCACCCTCACCCACACCGCCAACGGCGTCTACGCGGCGATGTTCACGGCGGCGGTCATCGCGCGGGCGGCGACAGCGACCGGCCCCCACGACATCCACACCTGCCTGCGCACCGGCCTCACGGTGATCCCCCCGAACTCCCGTCTGGCCCGAGCCATCCACCACGCCATCCGACTCGCCGACACCCACGACGACTTCGACAGGGTCGTCGACGAACTCCACGCCGCCCACGCGCACACCCACCACTGGGTCCACGCCCTCCCCAACACCGCCCTGATCACCGCCGCCCTCACCCACGCGAACGGCGACTTCAGCGGCTCCATCTGCCGTGCCGTGTCGGGGGGTTGGGACACCGACTCGGGCGGTGCGACGGCGGGCAGCGTCGCCGCCCTCCTCGCCGGCACCCCGGCCGCCCTCCCCGACCGCTGGACGGCCCCTCTCAAGAACCGCCTCGCCACCTCCGTCGCCGACTTCAACGGCACCGGCTTCGACGCCCTGGCCCGGCTCACCCACGAACTCGCCCACCGGCTCACCCCCTTGGAGGCCACTCGCCCATGACCGACATCGTCGTGCTCGGCAGCACGAACATGGACCTCGTCACCTACGTCGAAAAGGCCCCGCAGCGCGGCGAGACCGTGACGGGCCGGGAGTTCCGTACGATCCCCGGCGGCAAGGGCGCCAACCAGGCGATCGCGGCGGCCCGCGCGGGAGGCACCGTCACGATGATCGGCGCCGTCGGCAACGACGCCTTCGGTACCCGCCTGCGCTCCACCCTCGAACACTCCGGCGTCGACACCGACGACCTCCGCACGGCCGAGGGCCCGTCCGGCACCGCGCACATCGTCGTGGACGACGAGGGCGGCAACTCGATCGTCGTGATCCCCGGCGCGAACGGCACGCTGGACCACCTGAGCCCCGGCGACGAGGGTGTCATCGCCTCCGCCGACACCCTGCTGCTCCAGCTGGAGATCCCACTGGCCGCGGTGCTCGCCGGCGCCCAGGCGGCCCACCGCCACGACGTCCGTACGATCCTCACCCCCGCGCCCGCCCAGCCGCTCCCCCGCGAACTCCTCGCCACCATCGACCTGTTGGTCCCCAACGAACACGAGGCCACCACCCTCACCGGCCGCACCGAACCCCGAGAAGCGGCCATCGCGCTGCTCGACCGGGTACCCGAGGTCGTCGTCACCCTGGGCGCGGCCGGCAGCCTGTATGCCGCCCGCGGCGCCGACCCCGTGACCGTCCCGGCGCCGAAGGTCACCGCCGTCGACTCCACCGGCGCCGGCGACACCTTCGTCGGCGCCCTCGCGGTCGCACTGGGCGAGGGACGGCCGATGCGGGAGGCGCTGGCGTGGGCGGCGGAGGCCGCGGCGATCTCGGTACAGCGGGAGGGCGCCTCGGTGTCGATGCCGTACCGTCCCGAGATCGACGCACGGTTCACCTCATGACCGCCCCCGGCCCCCGGCCCCGTACCGCCGCCGCCCCTCCCCTGAGCGGCCTGCGCGTCCTCGACCTCGCCACCCTCTTCGCCGGCCCCCTCGCCGCCACGATGCTCGGCGACTTCGGCGCGGAGGTCGTCAAGGTCGAGCACCCCGCGAAGCCGGACCCCTCCCGCGGCCACGGCCCGTCCAAGGACGGCGTGGGCCTGTGGTGGAAGGTCCTCGGCCGCAACAAGCGCACGATCACCCTGAACCTCTCCAAGCCCGGCGGCCGCGCCACCCTCCTGCGCCTGGCCGCGACCGCGGACGTCGTCATCGAGAACTTCCGCCCGGGCACCCTGGAGAAATGGGACCTCGGCTGGCCCGAACTCTCCGCCGTCAACCCCCGCCTGGTTCTCACCCGCGTCACCGGCTTCGGCCAGTTCGGCCCGTACGCCCACCGCCCCGGCTTCGGCACCCTCGCCGAGGCGATGAGCGGTTTCGCCGCGCTCACCGGCGAACCGGACGCGCCGCCGACGCTCCCGCCCTTCGGCCTGGCCGACTCGATCGCCGCCCTCGCGACCGCGTACGCGGTGCTGACGGCACTGGCCGCGCGCGAGCGCACCGGCGAGGGCCAGGTCGTCGACATGGCGCTCATCGAGCCGATGCTGATGGCCCTCGGCCCCCAGCCGACCTGGTACGACCAGCTGGGCTACGTCCAGGAACGCACCGGCAACCGCTCCGCCAACAACGCCCCGCGCAACACGTACCGCACCGCGGACGGAGGCTGGGTCGCCGTCTCCACCTCCGCCCAGTCGATCGCCGAGCGGGTGATGCATCTGGTGGGGCGCCCCGAGCTGATCGACGAACCGTGGTTCGCGACGGGCGCCGACCGGGCCCGCCACGCCGATGTCCTCGACAAGGCGGTCGGCGACTGGATCGCCCGCCACACCCGCGCCGACGTCCTCGCGGCCTTCGAGAAGGCCGAGGCGGCGGTGGCCCCGATCCAGGACGTACGGGACGTGATGACGGACCCCCAGTACGCGGCCCTCGACACGATCACCACCGTCGACGACCCCGAGCTGGGCCCGCTGCGCATGCAGAACGTCCTCTTCCGCCTCTCCGCCACCCCCGGCACGATCCGCTGGCCGGGCCGCCCGCACGGCGCGGACACGGACGAGATCCTCACCGCCCTGGGCCTGACCCCCGCCGAACTGGCGGCCCTGCGCGAGGAGGGCGCCCTGTGACGAGCCCGGAAACGCCCGCCCCCTTCCCCCTGACCTGGCTGTACGCCCCCGGAGACCGACCCCGGGTGGTGGCCAAGGCCCTGACGTCCGGCGCCGACATCGTCATCGTCGACCTGGAGGACGCGGTGGCCCCGGACCGCAAGGACTACGCCCGCGCGGCCACGGCCGACCTGCTCGCTGAGCCGGAGCACCCCGTTCCCGTCCACGTCCGCGTGAACGCCCTGGGCACCCCGCCCGCGGTGAAGGATCTCGAGGCGCTGGCCGCCCTTCCCGGCCTGTCCGGCCTGCGCCTGCCGAAAGTGACCTCCGCCGAACAGGTCATCCACCTCGCCGAGACCACACCGCCCACCGCCCCGGGAGCGCCCCCGCTGCACGCCCTCCTGGAATCGGCCCTGGGCATCGAGCACGCCCACGCCATCGCCTGCGCCCACCCCTCCCTCCACGGCATCTCGCTGGGCGAGGCGGACCTACGGACCGACCTGGGTGTACGGGGCGACGCGGGCCTCGACTGGTCACGCTCCCGCGTCGTCGTCGCCGCGCGGGCCGCGGGGCTGCCCCCACCGTCGCAGTCGATCCACCCGGACATCCGCGACCTGGAGGGCCTGGCGGCGTCCTGCGCCCACGGCCGCACCCTGGGCTTCCTGGGCCGCGCGGCCATCCACCCCCGCCAACTCCCGGTGATCGAACGGGCCTACCTCCCCACGGAGGCGGAACTGGAACAGGCCGAGACGATCCTCAAGGCAGCGGCGACAGAACACGGCGCCCAGGCCCTGCAGGACGGAACCTTCATCGACGCGGCGGTGGTGGCGGCGGCCCAGCGGACCCTGTCGCTGGCGCGCCGACGCTGAGCACGCCCACACACAAGGAGGGCGCCCGGGAAGTCCCGAGCGCCCTCATCACCGTAGAACCAGGCCTCACGCCTTCTTCGTCGCCGACTCGGCCTCGTCGCTCGGTTCCTTCTCGTCCTCCGCGGCGTCCGACGCGTCGGCTTCGGCCGTCTCACCCTCGGCCTTGCCACCCTCGGTCTTGTCGCCCTCGGCCTTCTTGGCGTCGGCTGTCCCGGCGTCGGTCTCGGTACCGCCCTCGACCTCAGCGTCGGCGTCGTCGCCGGAGGCACCCGGCTCGACCACGGCTTCCCGGCCGGGCCGCTTCTTCGCCGACACCACGAGGTACGTCACGGCCAGCAGGAACACGACCAGCGCGGTCCAGACGTTCAGCCGCACACCCAGGATGTGGTGGGCGTCGTCGACGCGCATGTACTCGATCCACGCACGGCCCGCACAGTACGCGGCGACGTACAGTGCGAACGCCCGCCCGTGTCCCAGCTTGAAGCGGCGGTCGGCCCAGATCACCAGCAGCGCGACACCGATGCACCACAGGGACTCGTACAGGAACGTCGGGTGGTAGGTGCCCGGCACCCGCCCGTCCGTCGAGGACGTGATCTTCAGCGCCCACGGGAGGTCGGTCGGCCGGCCGTACAGCTCCTGGTTGAACCAGTTGCCCCAGCGCCCGATCGCCTGGGCGAAGGCGATGCCGGGGGCGACGGCGTCGGCGTACGCGGGCAGCGGGATGCCCCGGCGGCGGCAGCCGATCCACGCGCCCAGCGCGCCGAGCGCGATCGCGCCCCAGATGCCGAGGCCGCCCTCCCAGATCTTGAAGGCGTCCACCCAGTCACGGCCCTCGCTGAAGTACAGCTCGTAGTCCGTGATCACGTGGTAGAGACGTCCGCCGACGAGGCCGAAGGGCACGGCCCAGACCGCGATGTCGGCCACCGTGCCGACTCGCCCGCCTCGGGCGACCCAGCGTTTGTTGCCGAGCCAGACGGCTACGAAGACACCGATGATGATGCAGAAGGCGTAGCCGCGCAGCGGAATGGGGCCGAGGTGGATCACCCCGCGCGACGGGCTGGGAATGTAGGCAAGTTCCATGGCAAGGTCGACGCTACCCTGCCGGGCGGCAGCGATGGCAGGCAGCCCGGCTACGGGTCCATAACGGGCAGGGCCTTGAGCAGGCCCCGCGCCGCGGGAGCGTCACCCCTTGGCGGCCTCCTCCACCATCTGCTTCAGCTTGGCCGGCGTCATCGTCTGGTCCTGGTAGATGTTCTTGCCGTTCAGCAGCACCGTCGGCGTGCCGCTGAAGCCGCCCTTCTGGAACGCCTCGTTGGACTTGCTGACCCAGCCGTTGTGCGTGCCGTCCTCGACGCACTTGCGGAAGGCGGGCGTGTCCAGGCCCTTGACCTTGGCCGCGAGCTCCAGGAGCTTGCTGTTCTTGGCGAAGGCGTCGTCGATCTCGGGCGGCTGGTTCTGGTACAGCACGTCGTGGTACGGCGTGAACTTGTCGGCGTCCTGGGCGCAGGCCGCGGCATTGGCCGCGTTGCGGGAGCCGGTGCCGCCCATGTTGCCGTCGATGATCGTCGCCAGGTGGTAGTCGACCTTGAGCTTGCCGGACTCCGTCAGCGCGTGGATCGTCGATCTGTACGCGTCCTCGAAGGACTTGCAGGCCGGGCAGCGGAAGTCCTCCCAGACGGTGAGCGTCGACTTGGCGCTCTCCTCGCCGACCGGGATCGCGAGCCCGTCCTTGCCCTGCGCCCCCGAGGGCCCGACCACCGGCCCCGCCGAGTCACTGCTGTCGTCCTTGCCGGCGTTCGCCGCGACGACTCCGATCACCGCCGCGAGTCCCAGGACGCAGACGACGCTCGCGCCGACGATCAGCGCACGGCGCCGCTTGTCGACGGCCTTCTGCTTCTCACGCTCGACCGCCAGCCGCTCCCGGGCAGTCCGCTTTCCCTCACGATTCTTTTCGCTCACACCCGCAGAAACGAACCGGGGAGGCGCAGCGCGCCTCCCCGGCCTCAGGTCCACCCGTTCGAGCGACTCGTACGGAATGACCTTCTTCTGAAGATGTCTCCGACGTCCGAGGACGCCACCTACGCCTGCCCGCGCACGCCCTTCGCCAGCTCGCCGGCGAGCGCGCGAACGGCCTCGACGCCGGCCGCGTCGTCCGGCGCGTCCAGCATCCGCTTGACGAAGGCCGAGCCGACGATCACGCCGTCGGCGAAGCCGCCGACCTCGGCGGCCTGCTCGGCGTTGGAGACGCCGAGCCCGACGCAGACGGGCAGGTCGGTGCCGGTGGCCCGGGTGCGCTCGACCAGGTCCTGGGCCTGCGCGCCGACCGACGCCCGGGTGCCGGTGACACCCATCAGCGAGGCGGCGTAGACGAACCCGCTGCCCGCCGCGGTGATCTGCCCGAGCCGCTCGTCCTTGCTGCTGGGCGCCACGACGAAGACCGTCGCGAGCCCGTGCTTGTCGGCGTGCTCCCTCCACAGCGCCGACTCCTGGACGGGCAGGTCGGGCAGGATGCACCCGGCGCCGCCCGCCTCGGCGAGCTCGGCGGTGAAGCGCTCGACGCCGTAGCGGTCGATGGGGTTCCAGTACGTCATGACGAGGATCGGCTTCCCGGTGGCCTCGTAGGCCTCCCGGACCGTACGCATGACGTCCGCGATCTTGACGCCGCCGCGCAGGGCGATGTCGTCGGCGGTCTGGATGACGGGGCCGTCGAGGACGGGGTCGCTGTGCGGCAGACCGACCTCCACGACGTCGGCGCCCCCGTCGAGCGCGGCCTTGATCGCCTCGATGCCGCCGTCCACGGTGGGGAACCCGGCCGGGAGGTAGGCGATGAGAGCGGAGCGGCCCTCGGCCTTGGCGGCGGCGAGAGTCTCCGTCAACAGCTGGATGTTCCCGCTCACTTGGCGTCCCCCTCGATCTCCGCGATGTCGCTGTCGGCGTCCGCCGCGACGGTCGCGTCGGCCTCGGTGTCGTACAGGCCGAAGTAACGGGCGGCCGTGTCCATGTCCTTGTCGCCGCGCCCGGACAGGTTGACCACGATCAGCCCGTCCCTGCCCAGCTCCTTGCCGACCTCCAGGGCACCGGCGAGCGCGTGCGCGCTCTCGATGGCCGGGATGATGCCCTCGGTCCGCGACAGCAGGCGCAGCGCCTGCATGGCCGCGTCGTCGGTGACCGCACGGTACTCGGCGCGACCGCTGTCCTTGAGGTAGGAGTGCTCGGGGCCGATGCCGGGGTAGTCCAGACCGGCCGAGATCGAGTACGGCTCGGTGATCTGGCCCTCCTCGTCCTGCAGGACGTAGGAGCGGGAGCCGTGCAGGATGCCGGGCTCGCCGGCGGTCAGGGTGGCCGCGTGCTCGCCCGTCTCGACACCGTGCCCGGCGGGCTCGCAGCCGATGAGGCGTACGTCCGTGTCGGGGATGAAGGCGTGGAAGAGACCGATGGCGTTGGAGCCGCCGCCCACGCAGGCGACGGCGGCGTCGGGGAGACGGCCGGCGCGCTCCAGGAGCTGGCGGCGCGCCTCGACGCCGATCACGCGGTGGAAGTCGCGGACCATGGCGGGGAAGGGGTGCGGGCCGGCGACCGTACCGAAGAGGTAGTGGGTGTGGTCGACGTTGGCCACCCAGTCGCGGAACGCCTCGTTGATGGCGTCCTTGAGGGTGCGCGAGCCCGACTTCACGGCGATGACCTCGGCGCCGAGCATGCGCATCCGGGCCACGTTGAGGGCCTGGCGCTGGGTGTCGATCTCGCCCATGTAGATGGTGCACTCGAGGCCGAACAGCGCGCAGGCGGTGGCCGTCGCGACACCGTGCTGACCGGCACCGGTCTCGGCGATGACCCGGGTCTTGCCCATGCGCTTGGTGAGCAGGGCCTGACCGAGCACGTTGTTGATCTTGTGGGAGCCGGTGTGGTTGAGGTCCTCGCGCTTGAGGAACACGCGGCAGCCGCCGGCGTGCTCGGCGAAACGAGGCACCTCGGTCAGGGAGCTGGGACGGCCGGTGTAGTGGACCAGCAGGTCGTCGAGCTCTCGGGCGAACTCGGGGTCCTGCTTGGCCTTGTCGTACTCGACGGCCACCTCGTCCACGGCGGCGACGAGGGCCTCCGGGATGAACTTGCCGCCGAACGCGCCGAAGTAGCCTTCGGCGCTGGGGACCTGACCCTCGGGGTCAGGGATGAAGAACTCGCTGGGCATGCGGATACCTCACGGTGAGTTGTGTTGAATGCACTAGTCGCCGTGGGGGCGGGGTTTTGTCAGTCGGCCACCGGCCGGCTGTGGCTTGTCGCGCACGCGCGGCGGTAGCCGCACATCAGGCAGAGCCCCGCGCCCCCAAGGGGGCGCGCTGCCATCGACGGCCGTTCACCTGCCCGGGTTCGTCACCGATGACGTAGCGGACTCGCCGTCCGTGCACCCTGCGCGCGGGGGCGCGGCAGCCACGGGGCCGGCAGCCGCGCGCGAGGCGGGCGTACGGGTCCCGGGTCGTCAGGGTGGTCGGGAGAGTCATCGGGGCAAGCCTAGCGGGTGATCAGCCGCGCCCGTGCCGCAGTGCGGGGTGCTCGCCCGCCGCCACCAGGTCGGCGACTGCGGTCTTCGGGTCCTTGCCCGTGACCAGGGACTCGCCGACCAGGACCGCGTCCGCGCCGGCGTTGGCGTACGCGATGAGGTCGTGCGGGCCCCGGACGCCGGACTCGGCGACCTTGACGAGGCCGACGGGGATCTCGGGCGCGATGCGCTCGAACGTCCCGCGGTCGACCTCCAGGGTCTTCAGGTTCCGCGCGTTGACGCCGATGATCTTCGCGCCCGCGTCCACGGCACGCTCGACCTCGTCCTCGTCGTGCACCTCGACCAGCGGGGTCAGGCCGATGGAGACCGCACGCTCGATCAGCGACTCCAGCGCCGACTGGTCGAGGGCGGCGACGATCAGCAGCACGAGGTCGGCGCCGTACGCCCGGGCCTCCCACAGCTGGTACGACGTGACGATGAAGTCCTTGCGCAGGACCGGGATGTCCACGCGCGCGCGGACCGCCTCCAGGTCGTCCAGCGAGCCGCCGAAGCGCCGCTGCTCCGTAAGGACGGAGATGACGGCCGCGCCGCCCGCCTCGTAGTCCGCGGCCAGTCCGGCCGGGTCGGCGATCGCGGCCAGCGCGCCCTTGGAGGGGCTGGAGCGCTTGACCTCGCAGATGACCTTGACGCCGTCGCCGCGGAGGGCGGCCACGCCGTCCTTGGCCGCGGGAGCCTTCGCCGCGCGCTCCTTGAGCTCGTCGAGGCTGACGCGCGCCTGCCGCTCCGCGAGGTCGGCACGGACTCCGTCGATGATCTCGTCGAGCACACTCACGCGAGCGGCCCCCTTCCAGACGGTCGGTTGTGAAAGCGGTACGAAAAGTATGGTCACTGCGATGGTATCCGCACGAGGGCGTAGGCCTCGCATCCGGTTGACGCCGGTCCTCCCGCACCCTCGAACCAGCTTCGCATGGCTCGGGCGGGAGGCGCCCCTTTACCGGACGTTCTCCAGTTGATCAAGGGTGTAGCCAGCCACCGAAGGGCAGGTTCCGGACAACCGTGAAGACCAGCAGCGACGCGCCCGCGCTCCACAGCAGCACCGGCCCGGGGTCGATCCTGAGCGGCCGCCCACGCACCGCACGGACCACCCATACGGTCCACACCACGGCGAAGAGCACATAGCCGGCGACCGCCATCGCGTTGTCCTGGAGCGCCGCCAGGAAGTCCCCGTGGACGAACGCGTGCGCACTGCGCAGTCCGCCGCAACCGGGGCAGTAGATGCCGGTGTACCGCAGCAGCGGGCAGGCGGGATAGTGGCCGGGCTCGTTCGGGTCCACGGCACCGACGTACGCGAAGGCCCCGACGACGGCCGCGAGCACCCCCGCCGGAACGGCCAGTCGCCCCAGCACGGCACCGGGCCGGGCCGGCCTCCGGTTGTCGGCGTTCACGTGTTGCATTGTGCCCCCCGAAAGCGCGTGAGGGGCGTTCCCTGGCACCGCATGGGTGCCGGGTCGCCCCTCAGCGAAGTCGTACGACTCTCAGCTCTCGACGGCCGCTGCCTCGCGCTCGTGCGTCATGAGGAGCGCCTTGTGAGCGTCCTTCGGCTGTCCCATGCCCATCGCGCTCATGATCCAGCCGACGACGCCGCCGACGACCACGACGCCCAGGCCGGCCCAGAAACCCGCGGGCTGGGCCAACACCATGAAGACGCCCGAGACGCAGAAACCGATGAAGGCGATCGAGACACCGGTCCAGGCGGCCGGGGTGTGACCGTGGCTGCTGCCCGCCATTGCTTGCTCCTCGTTGCTGTGTACGTGTTGTACGTGGGTGAGCGGACGCTCGCTGCCATTGTCGCGCACGCGTGAGCAGGAGGTGATCGGGGGTAGCCCTCTTGAGTCGACGCCGGGAAGGGCAGCCGACCCAGGGGCGCGGGGCTCTGTTCTATCTGCGGCTACCGCCGCGCGGGCGCGACCAGCCCCCACCGACCCGCAGGTGACATCACGGCCCTACCAGCGGAGCGCCTACGCGCCGGTCGGGTCCTCGCCCCGGTCGAGGGCCTTCCAGAGCTCCTCGGGGCGGTCGGGGTCGGCGGCCTGGGCCTTGCGGCGCGGCCGGGGTGTGCCGCCGCGCTCGTAGCGGGGGGACATCCCGGGCCACAGCCGGCCGTAGCGCAGGGCCAGCAGTCCGGCGAGCAGGATCAGCGCGCCGCCGACGGCCGCGACATAGGGCCATGCGGTGTGGGTGAGGGCCTGGACGGTGGCCGAGGTGTCGCCGGACGCCTGCGCGGCCTTCTCGTCCAGCGCGGAGCTGTCGGAGGCGCCGAGCAGGGCCGCTGCGACGGTGCCGGCGCCGGAGAGCGCGAGCAGGGCGGCGACCATGAAGCGGCCGGCGCGGCGGACGGCGAAGACGGCGACGAGTGCGGCGAGTCCCACTATGGCCAGGGCCGCGGGGACGCCCGTGACGTCGCTGCCCTTGGCGATCAGTGGGAACGGGCCGCCGGCCACCGTCACGGTGCCCTCCGACCAGCGCTGCCGGGTGGCGAGCAGCGCCACGGCCGCGCCGAGTGCGCCGCAGAGCAGGGCAACGGCAAGACTCATACGGCCGGCCCGGGCGGAACCGGGGGCTTCGGAACGGGGGTGCGGTACGGCAGTCACGTACTCCACTATCACCCGAACCCCGAACGATCAGTCACCCGGGGTTCATGTGAGACGGCCACCTGGGTTCACGTGAGTCGGTTCGCGGTGTGTACCGCCCGCAGTACCGCCGCCGCCTTGTTCCGGCATTCGGTGTCCTCGGCGACCGGGTCCGAGTCGGCGACGACGCCCGCGCCCGCCTGGACGTACGCCGTGCCGTCGCGCAGCAGCGCCGTACGGATCGCGATGGCGGTGTCGGAGTCGCCCGCGAAGTCGAGGTAGCCGACGCAGCCGCCGTACAACCCCCGCCTGGACGGCTCGAGTTCGTCGATGATCTGCATCGCGCGGGGCTTGGGGGCACCGGAGAGGGTGCCGGCCGGGAAGCAGGCCGTCAGGACGTCGAAGGCCGTGCGGCCGGGTGCCACGCGTCCCGTCACCGTCGAGACGATGTGCATCACGTGCGAGTACCGCTCGATGGACATGAAGTCGACGACCTCGACCGAGCCCGGCTCGCAGACCCGCCCCAGGTCGTTGCGGCCCAGGTCGACCAGCATGAGGTGCTCGGCGCGCTCCTTGGGGTCGGCGAGCAGCTCGTCGGCGAGGGCCTGGTCCTCCTGCGGGGTGGCGCCGCGCCACCGCGTCCCGGCGATGGGGTGGACCATCGCCTGCCCGTCCTCGACCTTCACCAGCGCTTCCGGCGAGGAGCCGACGACGTCGAAGCCGTCGAAGCGGAACAGGTACATGTACGGGGAGGGGTTGGTCGCGCGCAGCACCCGGTAGACGTCCAACGCGCTTGCCGTGCACGGTGTTTCGAAGCGCTGGGAGGGGACGACCTGGAAGGCCTCGCCGGCCCGGATGCGCTCCTTGATGTCCTCGACGGCCTCCTGGAAGTCCTCGCCACCCCACAGGGCCGTGTAGTCGGGGAGCTCGGAGGGCGGGAGCACGGCCGGGGGCTGGGCGACCGCGCGCGAGAGGTCGGCCTGCATGGCGTCGAGGCGGGCGATCGCGTCCGCGTAGGCCTCGTCCACGCCGGTGTCGAGGTCGTTGTGGTTGATCGCGTTGGCGATCAGCAGGACCGAGCCCTCCCAGTGGTCCATGACGGCGAGGTCACTGGTGAGCAGCATGGTCAGTTCGGGCAGCTTGAGGTCGTCCCGCTCGCCGGGGCCGATCTTCTCCAGGCGGCGCACGATGTCGTAGCCGAGGTAGCCGACCATGCCGCCGGTGAAGGGCGGCAGGTTCAGGTCGTGGGCGAGGTCGCGCGGGGTGTGCAGGGCCTCGATGGTGGCGCGCAGGGCGGTGAGCGGGTCGCCCTCGACGGGGACGCCGACGGGCGGGGTACCGAGCCAGTGGGCCTGCCCGTCGCGCTCGGTCAGCGTCGCCGCGGACCGTACGCCCACGAAGGAATAGCGAGACCATTGAAACGCGGTCCGGCCGTTCTCCGCGGACTCCAGCAGGAAGGTGCCGGGGCGTTCGGCGGCGAGCTTGCGGTAGAGCGCGACCGGGGTGTCGCCGTCGGCGAGGAGCTTGCGGGTGACCGGGATGACACGGCGGTCGGTGGCCAGCTTGCGGAAGGTCTCGAGGTCCATGGCGGCTGACCTTACTGATCCGTGGCCGGTACGCCGGAATCGGCGGCCTCGGCTTCCTTGAACAGCACATCCACGTCGAAGCAGGTGCGCGCGCCGGTGTGGCAGGCGGCGCCGACCTGGTCGACCTTGACGAGCACGGTGTCGGCGTCGCAGTCGAGGGCGACGGACTTGACCCACTGGAAGTGGCCGGAGGTGTCGCCCTTGACCCAGTACTCCTGGCGGCTGCGCGACCAGTAGGTGCAGCGGCCGGTGGTGAGCGTGCGGTGCAGCGCCTCGTCGTCCATCCAGCCGAGCATCAGCACCTCTCCGGTGTCGTACTGCTGGGCGATGGCGGGCAGGAGCCCGTCCGAGCTGTGCTTGAGGCGCGCGGCGATCTCGGGGTCCAGTCGGCTGGGCTGACGGGGCGTGCTCGTGGTCATGCCGCCATTGTGCCGCCTGCCACTGACAGTGACGGTCCGATGTCCATTGGATGGATGGGGCGGCGCGCGGCGCCACGATGAGGGGCGGTGGCCGGGCGACGGGTGGGCGGACCGGATACGTGGTCGTAGGCTGACTTCATGTCGACCTTCGCCAAGCGTGAACGACTCCTCCTGGCCGACCTCTTGGAGGCCGAGGGCCCGGACGCCCCCACCCTCTGCGAGGGCTGGACGACCCGTGATCTCGCCGCGCACGTGGTGGTGCGCGAGCGCCGGCCCGACGCTGCCGCCGGCATTCTGATCAAGCCGCTCGCCCCGCGCCTGGACAAGGCGATGGAGGAGTTCGCGGCGAAGCCGTACGAGGAGCTGATCCAGCTGATCCGCACCGGCCCGCCGCGCTTCTCGCCCTTCCAGCTCAAGCAGATCGACGAGGCGTCGAACACGATCGAGTTCTACGTCCACACGGAGGACGTCCGCCGCGCCCAGCCGGACTGGACGCCACGCGAACTGGACCGGGTGTTCCAGGACGCCCTCTGGTCGCGTCTGGAGCGCTCCGCCCGTCTGATGGGCCGCAGCGCACCCACCGGCCTGGTGCTGCGCCGCCCCGACGGCCAGACGGCGGTCGCCCACCGGGGCACGCCGGTCGTCACGGTGACCGGCGAGCCGTCGGAGCTGCTGCTGTTCTCCTACGGCCGCCAGAGCGCCGCCAAGGTCGAACTGGACGGCGACAAGGACGCGATCGCGAAGCTGCACGAGGGCAAGCAACTGGGGATCTGAGAGGTCACTTCGGGAGTTCGGCGCGGCGCAGGCCGGGCACGCTCAGGGCTATCACTCCGCCCAGCCCGCACACCGCCGCGCTGACCACGAAGACCGGGCCGGTGCCCCAGGCACCGATGGCGGCGGCGGACAGGGGCATGCTGAGCGGCGCGAAACCGAGGCTGACCAGCCCGGAGACGGCGGTGACGCGGCCCAGGTAGGCGGCGTCGGCCTGGGTCTGCAGCAGGGCGCCGCACATGGCGCCGCTGAGCCCGGCGAGCAGCCCGATGAGCAGGGCGACCCCTACGGCGGCGACCACGCCGGGCACGAAGGCCAGGGCGCCGATCGCGACCGACCCGGCGAGGATCGTGCACCCCGCCACCCGCCCGGCGTGCGGCAGGCGTCCGCGCACGGTCAGCAGCAGGGACGCGGCACCCGCGCCGACGCCGAAACCGGCGAGCACCCAGCCCATTCCGGAGGCGCCCCAGCCGCGCTCGTCGGCGAGCAGGGTCAGGCCGACGTTGAGCGGGCCGACGAAGCCGAGGTCGCCGAGGGCGATGGCCAGCATCAGCGGAGCGAGCACCCGGTGGTGGCGGATGTAGTGGAGGCCGGCCACCAGATCGCGCCAGGCGGTGCCGCCCTGTGCGGCCGCCTTGTCGTCGGCGGGCAGCTCCCGCAGCCGCACGGAGACCAGCAGCGGCACGGACACCGCGATGAGCAGTCCGGCGAGGCCGAACGCGGCCGCCGCGCCCCCGACCGCGACCCCGAGACCGCCGAGCGGACCGCCGACGACGCTCGCGAACCGGATCCCGAGGCCCCGCATGCCCTGCACACGCGCGAGTTGGTCGCGTGTCGTCACGCGCGCGGGGAGCGCGCCCACGGCCGGCATGAACACGGCGTCGACGGTGCCGAAGACCAGGGCGAGCGCGGCCAGCGGCCACAGGCCCGGGCTGGTGAAGAACAGCAGCGCCGCCACCGCGAGGACGGCCGCGCACCGCACCACGTCGCTGCCGATGACGACCCTGCGCGGCCCGAGCCGGTCGGCGATCACTCCTCCGCCCAGCATCAGCAGGGCCCGCGGCACGGCGCTCACCGCCATGACCACGCCGGCCTGGGACGGCGAACCGGCCTGGACGGCCGCCCAGGACAAGGCGATGTAGTAGACGCTGTCGCCGATCATGGAGGAGGTGTAGGCGGTGAGCCAGCGCAGGACGTTGGGGTCGCGGTGGGCGGGTCTGCCGACGGCGTCGGTCGCTGCTGTGAGCGTGGCGGTCACGGGAGGGGTTCCTCTCTCAGACGCGGAACGGGAAGCCGTACAGGTGCAGGGCGACGTTCTCGCGCCCTTCGGTCTCGCCGGCGGCCTCGCGGACGCGCCCCTGCTCGTCGTACCTCTTGAGCACGTCGTGCAGGTCCTTCTTCAGCTCGGCCAGTTCGCCGGCCGTGAGTCGCAGCAGCGACTCGGAGTCGTACGCCGCCGCGCTCCACTCCCGGCCCCAGTGGGCGCGCTCGTCGAGGTAGGTGCGGTACATCTCGGAGCGCTGCTCCTGGAAGAGCCGTGACGCCGCGAGGTGGGCGGCGACCTTCTCGGGGGCGTCCTGGAAGTCCTTGTCGCGGACGGTGACGCCCTGCGAGGCCGGCTGCCACCAGCGCTCCCGGGCGTCGGCGCTGCGCGGTTCGGCCTCCTCGACGAGTCCGTGCTCGGCGAGCTTGCGCAGGTGGTAGCTGACCAGGGAGACGGCCTCGTCCACCTGCTCGGCGAGCTGCGAGGCGGTCGCCGCCTCGGCCACGAACAGCAGCCGGTAGAGCTTCATGCGCAGCGGGTGCGCGAGGGCCTTGAGCGTGCCCAGGTCGGTGATGCGGCGGTTCTCCTTGCTTGCCATGCCCCCAACCGTAGATACGAAAGAGAAGTTGCGCAATCTTTTTTGCGCAACTTCTCTTTCGTATCTGCTCATGAGAAAGCCCCGGCCTGCGCGACCGGGGCTCAGCTCGGGCTCCTCCTCAGCGGACGGGGTGCCCCGCCTCCCGCAACGTCTGCTTCACCTCGCCGATCCGCAGATCCCCGAAGTGGAACACCGACGCCGCGAGCACCGCGTCCGCGCCCGCCTCGACGGCCGGCGCGAAGTCGGCGAGCTTGCCGGCACCGCCGGAGGCGATGACCGGTACCGTCACGTGCCCCCGCACCGCCTCGATCATCTCGATGTCGTAGCCGTCCTTCGTGCCGTCCGCGTCCATCGAGTTGAGCAGGATCTCGCCCGCCCCCAGCTCGGCGGCGCGGTGCGCCCACTCGACGGCGTCGATGCCGGTGCCCTTGCGGCCGCCGTGGGTGGTGACCTCGAAGGTGCCCTCGGGAGTGCGCCGCGCGTCGACCGACAGCACCAGCACCTGCCGCCCGAAGCGCTCGGCGATCTCACGGATCAGCTCCGGCCGGGCGATGGCGGCGGTGTTGACGCCCACCTTGTCGGCGCCCGCGCGCAGCAGCTTGTCCACGTCCTCGGCCGTGCGCACACCGCCGCCGACCGTCAGCGGGATGAACACCTGCTCGGCCGTACGCCGCACCACGTCGTACGTGGTCTCGCGGTTGCCCGACGAGGCGGTGATGTCCAGGAACGTCAGCTCGTCGGCGCCCTCGGCGTCGTACACCTTGGCCATCTCGACGGGGTCGCCCGCGTCGCGCAGGTTCTGGAAGTTGACGCCCTTGACGACCCGGCCGTTGTCCACGTCCAGGCAGGGGATGACTCGGACCGCCAGGGTCATGAAACCGGCTCCTCCAACGTCCCTCTGAATGCTTCTATTTCCACTTCGACCAGGATGCGCGAGTCCACGAATCCCTCCACGACGAGCAACGTCGAGACCGGGCGCACCGTGTCGAAGAACTCCTTGTGGGCCCGGCCCACGGCGTCCACGTCCCGCGCATGGGTCAGGTACATCCGCGTCCGGACCACGGACCCGACATCGAGCCCGAACTCGCCGATCGCCTCGATCGCGCTGGTGAAGGCCACCTTGGCCTGCTCGTACGGGTCGCCTTCGCCGTACAGCACATCGCCCTTGAAGGACGTCGTGCCCGCCACCAGCACACGGTCGCCCGCCGCGACGGCACGTGCGAAACCGAAGGACTCTTCCCAGGGACTTCCGCTCTGTACGCGCCGTACGGCATCGGACGTCATGACGAGACAACC
Organism: Streptomyces sp. R28; assembly: GCF_041052385.1. Lineage (GTDB taxonomy): Bacteria > Actinomycetota > Actinomycetes > Streptomycetales > Streptomycetaceae > Streptomyces. The sequence goes on from NZ_CP163439.1 coordinate 2,829,953, forward strand.
TCCAAGGCCTCTTCCAGGGTGAACGCCTTCGCGTACAGGGCCTTCCCGACGATGGAGCCCTCGACACCGAGGGGCACCAGCTCGGCGATGGCCCGCAGGTCGTCCAGGGAGGAGACGCCGCCGGAGGCGACCACCGGGCGGTCCGTCGCCGCGCAGACGTTCTTCAGCAGCTCCAGGTTCGGGCCCTGGAGCGTGCCGTCCTTGGCGATGTCCGTGACGACGTAGCGCGCGCAGCCCTCGCTGTTGAGGCGCTCCAGCGTCTCGTAGAGGTCGCCGCCGTCGCGGGTCCAGCCGCGGCCGCGCAGGGTCGTGCCGCGTACGTCGAGGCCGACGGCGATCTTGTCGCCGTGCTCGGCGATGACCTTGGCGACCCACTCGGGGGTCTCCAGGGCGGCCGTACCGAGGTTCACGCGGGTGCAGCCGGTGGCGAGCGCGGCGGCGAGGGAGGCGTCGTCGCGGATGCCGCCGGACAGCTCCACCTTGATGTCCATCGCCTTCGCGACCTCGGCGATCAGCTCGCGGTTGTCGCCGGTGCCGAAGGCGGCGTCCAGGTCGACCAGGTGCAGCCACTCGGCGCCCGAACGCTGCCAGGCCAGGGCGGCCTCCAGCGGAGAGCCGTAGGAGGTCTCGGTGCCGGACTCGCCGTGCACGAGGCGGACGGCCTGGCCGTCGCGGACGTCGACGGCGGGGAGGAGTTCGAGCTTGGCCATGTCTCTACAGGGTTCCGATCCAGTTGGTGAGCAGCTGCGCTCCGGCGTCGCCGGACTTCTCGGGGTGGAACTGCGTGGCCCACAGGGCGCCGTTCTCCACGGCGGCCACGAAGGGCTTGCCGTGCGTCGACCAGGTGACCTTGGGAGCCTGCATCAGCGGGTTGTGCACCTCCAGGGCCCAGTCGTGGACCGCGTAGGAGTGCACGAAGTAGAAGCGCGCGTCCGCGTCCAGGCCGGCGAACAGCTCGGTGCCGGCCGCCACGTCCACGGTGTTCCAGCCCATGTGGGGCACGATGTCGGCCTGCAGCGGCTCGACCGAGCCGGGCCACTCGCCGAGGCCCTCGGTCTCGACGCCGTGCTCGATGCCCCGCGCGAAGAGGATCTGCATACCGACGCAGATGCCCATCACCGGGCGCCCACCGGCCAGCCGTCGCTCGACGACCCAGTCGCCGCGGGCCTCCTTCAGGCCCTGCATGCAGGCCGCGAAGGCGCCGACGCCGGGCACCAGCAGGCCGTCGGCGTTCATGGCCTCGTCGAAGTCACGGGTGATCTCGACGTCGGCTCCCGCGCGCGCGAGGGCGCGTTCGGCGGAGCGGACGTTGCCGAAGCCGTAGTCGAAGACGACGACCTTCTTCGAGACGGTGCTCATCAGTTCCACACCTCCAGCCTCATGATGCCCGCGACGAGACACATCGCGGCGCCGATCGACAGCAGCACGATGAGGCTCCTCGGCATCTGCTGCTTGGCGAAGGAGATGATCCCGCCGACGAGGAAGAGACCGACGACGATCAGGACCGTGGAAAGGCCGTTCACAGCGCGCCCTTCGTGGAGGGCAGGATGCCGGCCGCGCGCGGGTCGCGCTCGGAGGCGTACCGCAGGGCCCGGGCCAGCGCCTTGAACTGGCACTCCACGATGTGGTGGGCGTTGCGCCCGTACGGCACGTGCACGTGCAGCGCGATCTGGGCCTGGGCGACGAAGGACTCCAGGATGTGCCGGGTCATCGTGGTGTCGTACTCGCCGATCATCGGCGCCATCTTCTCGGGCTCGGTGTGCACGAGGTACGGGCGGCCGGACAGGTCGACGGTGACCTGGGCGAGGGACTCGTCCAGCGGGACCGTGCAGTTGCCGAAGCGGTAGATCCCCACCTTGTCGCCGAGGGCCTGCTTGAAGGCGGCGCCCAGCGCGAGGGCGGTGTCCTCGATGGTGTGGTGCGAGTCGATGTGCAGGTCGCCCTCGGTCTTCACGGTCAGGTCGAACAGACCGTGCCGGCCGAGCTGGTCGAGCATGTGGTCGTAGAAACCGACGCCGGTCGACACATCGACCTTGCCGCTGCCGTCGAGATCGATCTCGACGAGCACCGATGTCTCCTTGGTGACTCGTTCGATTCTTCCGACGCGGCCTTCGCGAGTCATGCGCTCTGCTCCTTCATCAGTTCACGTACCGCGTCGAGGAACGCGTCGTTCTCCTCCGGGGTTCCGGCGCTGACCCGCAGCCACCCCGGAATGCCGTTGTCCCGGACCAGCACACCCCGGTCGAGGATCTTCTGCCAGGCGGTGTGGGAGCCGCCCTCGCCGTCGAACCGCCCGAACTGCACGAAGTTCGCGTCGGACTCCACGACCTCGTATCCGGCCGCCCGCAACTCGCTGACCAGCCGGTCCCGCTCCGACTTCAACTGCTCGACGTACTTCAGCAGCGTGTCCGTGTGCTCCAGGGCGGCCAGAGCGGTGGCCTGGGTGACGGCCGACAGGTGGTAGGGCAGCCGTACGAGCTGGACGGCGTCCACCACGGCCGGGTGCGCGGCCAGATAGCCGAGGCGCAGGCCGGCGGCGCCGAAGGCCTTGGACATCGTGCGGGAGACGACGAGATTCGGCCGGCCTTCGAGTAGCGGCAGCAGCGAGTCGCCGTGGCTGAACTCGATGTACGCCTCGTCGATCACGACCATCGACGGCTTGGCCGCCTGCGCGGCCTCGTACAGCGCGAGGACCGTCTCGGGCGGAACCGCGTTGCCCGTGGGGTTGTTGGGGGTGGTGATGAAGACGACGTCCGGCCGCTGCTCGGCGATGGCCTTCTCGGCGGCGGCGAGGTCGATCGTGAAGTCCTCGTTGCGCGGGCCCGAGATCCAGCCGGTGCCGGTGCCGCGCGCGATGAGGCCGTGCATCGAGTACGACGGCTCGAAACCGATGGCCGTACGGCCCGGTCCGCCGAAGGTCTGCAGCAGCTGCTGGATGACCTCGTTGGAGCCGTTGGCCGCCCAGACGTTCGCCAGGCCGACCTGGTGGCCGGACGTGTCCGTCAGGTACTTGGCGAGCTGGGTGCGCAGTTCGACCGCGTCCCGGTCCGGGTAGCGGTTGAGGTTGCGGGCCGCCTCGCGGACGCGCTCGGCGATCCGCTCGACCAGCGGCTCGGGCAGCGGGTAGGGGTTCTCGTTGGTGTTCAGCCGTACGGGGACGTCGAGTTGGGGCGCGCCGTAGGGGGACTTGCCGCGCAGTTCGTCCCGTACGGGGAGATCGTCGATGCCAGTCACTTGCCTTCAGGAACCTTCCACCCGAACCTGGCCTTGATCGCCGCACCGTGCGCCGGCAGGTCCTCCGCCTCCGCCAGCGTGACCACGTGATGCGCTACGTCCGCCAGCGCGTCCTTCGTGTAGTCGACGATGTGGATGCCCCGGAGGAAGGACTGCACGGACAGCCCGGAGGAGTGGCAGGCACAGCCGCCCGTGGGCAGCACGTGGTTGGACCCGGCGGCGTAGTCGCCGAGCGAGACCGGCGCCCACGGGCCGATGAAGATCGCGCCAGCGTTGCGTACCCGGTCGGCCACGGCGGCCGCGTCGGCCGTCTGGATCTCCAGGTGCTCGGCGCCGTAGGCGTCCACGACCCGCAGGCCCTCGTCGACACCGTCGACCAGCACGATCGCGGACTGCCTGCCCTTGAGGGCCGGGACGATCCGGTCGTCGATGTGCTTGCTGGCCGCGACCTGCGGCTCCAGCTCCTTCTCCACCGCGTCCGCGAGCTCGACGGAGTCGGTGACGAGGACGGCTGCGGCGAGCGGATCGTGCTCGGCCTGGCTGATCAGGTCGGAGGCGACGTGCACCGGGTCGGCGGTGGAGTCGGCCAGGATCGCGATCTCGGTCGGGCCCGCCTCGGCGTCGATGCCGATCTTGCCGGTGAAGTAGCGCTTGGCTGCGGCGACCCAGATGTTGCCGGGGCCGGTGACCATGTTGGCGGGCGGGCAGGACTCGGTGCCGTACGCGAACATCGCGACGGCGGTGGCGCCCCCGGCGGCGTACACCTCGTCGACGCCGAGCAGCGCGCACGCGGCGAGGATCGTCGGGTGCGGCAGGCCGTCGAACTCGGCCTGGGCGGGCGAAGCGAGGGCGATCGACTCGACGCCGGCCTCCTGCGCGGGCACGACGTTCATGATCACGGAGGACGGGTAGACCGACCGGCCACCGGGCGCGTAGAGCCCGACCCGGTCGACCGGCACCCACTTCTCGGTGACCGAGCCGCCGGGCACGACCTGCGTGGTGTGCGTCGTACGGCGCTGCTCGCGGTGGACGAGACGGGCGCGGCGGATGGACTCCTCCAGGGCCGCGCGCACGGCCGGGTCGAGCTCCTCCAACGCGCGCGTGAGCGCCTCGGCGGGCACTCGCACCTGGTCGAGCTTGACCCCGTCGAACTTCTCGGCGAAGTCGATCAGCGCCGCGTCGCCCCGATGATGCACGGCCTCGCAGATCGGACGCACCTTCTCCAGGGCGGCCGAGACGTCGAAGTCGGCTCGGGGCAGCAGGTCGCGCAGGGCGGGGCCCTCGGGAAGGGCGTCGCCGCGCAGATCGATTCGGGAGATCACGGGCTCAATTCTCTCAGACCCGGGTCCGGCGTCGTTCGCGCGTATCAATGGCTGATACAGAACGCCGGGGGAACCCGGAAGATCACCTTCACGTCTAGCGTTCGGGGCGTCACTCAGCGGGCATGAACAGTTGTACGAACTCATGAGTAGATGAGGGGGATGGGCGAAACGTGACCGAAGGTGCCGGCCTCCGCGACGGAGACCTGCCGGACGGCCTGCCGAACGACCTGACCGCCGCCGAACTCGGCATGTGGCAGGCCTTCCGCAACGGCAGCGTGTACGACCTGAGCAGCGGCGACACGGTCGTCGACGATCCGCACGGCGGGCATCCCTGGGGAGACGATCGGACCGTACGCGCGCGGATCATCTGCTGGCTGCTGCTGGACGGCCCGCCCGCCCTCGCCGGCCGGGTGTCCTCGCTGAAGCTCGTCGGCGTGCGGATCAGCGACACGATGGACCTCGCGGGCGGCACGGTGGTGCCGTACGTCGAGATGCGCGGCTGCCGTTTCGACCGGGAGATCCGGCTGCCGGAGGCCCACTTCACGACCGTGCGGCTGGTGGACTGCGCGGTGCCGCGCCTGGAGGCGGCCCGGGTGCACACCGAGGGTGACCTGCATCTGCCGCGCTGCCGCTTCCAGGGCGGCATCCGGCTCACCGACGCGCAGATCGGCACGGATCTGCTGCTCAACCAGGCGATCGTCTACCGCGACCGCAGCGGCCGCTCGATCGCCGCGGACGGCATCAGCGTCGGCCAGGACCTGCAGGCCGAGATGCTGGAGTCGCACGGCGAGCTGAGCCTGCGCGGCGCCAACATCGGCGTGTCGCTGAGCCTGCGGGGCGCGCGGCTGGTCAACCCGTACACCCGGCTCGCGCTGAACGCCCCCCAGCTGACCGTCGGGCGCACGCTGTACCTGACCCCGGCGGGCGTCGGCAGTCCGCTGCTGAGCGGCCGCACCCCGGCGCGCGGGACGCGCATCCAGCGCTTCGCGTGCCAGGGCGGGGTCCGCCTGGACGACGGGCGGTTCGGGGACGCGGTCGACCTGGAACGGGCCCGGTTCACCTTCACCGACGAGCAGGAGCTGTCGCTACGCCGCATCCAGACGCCCGAGCTGCGCTTCCTCGGGGAGCGGCCGGAGCGCGGCCGGGTGGTGCTGTCGGGGGCGCGGGTGGTCAACCTGATGGACCGGGCGGACGCCTGGCCGGGCCCGGGTCTGCTGCACATGGGCGGCTTCAGCTACGAGAACCTCGTGCCGCGCGGCCCGTTCCCGCTGGAACGGCGGCTGGAGTGGGTGGCCGCCGCGACCGCCGAGTACAACCCGGAGCCGTACGAACTGCTGGCCTCCGTCCTGCGTAACGGCGGTGAGGACGAGGACGCGCGCGAGGTGCTGCTGGCCAAGCAGCGCCGGCGCCGCGAGACGCTGCCGCCCGCGGCCAAGCTGTGGGGGTACGCGCAGGACTGGATGGTCGCCTACGGCTATCGGCCGGGTCGCGCCGCCGTGTGGATGGCGGTGCTGTGGGCGGCGAGTTCGGTGGCCTTCGCGTATGCCGACCATCCACCCCTGAAGGGCGGCGAGCATCCGACCTGGAGCCCGGCCCTGTTCGCCCTCGACCTGCTGCTGCCGGTCATCGACCTGGGCCAGGTCGGGTTCTGGCAGCTGAGCGGCGCCTGGCAGTGGCTGGCCACGGCGATGATCCTGCTGGGCTGGATCCTGGCGACGACCGTGGCGGCGGGGGCGACGCGCACGCTGCGGCGGAGCTGAACCCCAGGTCGGTGAGCCTGGGCGGTAGATGTCCGACCCGTTGCCGAACAGTTGGCCTTTACAGGTTCTTGACCGATCGGGGTACAACTTTCCGCGGGTTGCCCGTTCCCTATGGCGCGGGCGCGACCCGCGGTCTTTCAATGGTCGACACCATGGCTCTGCCGCTCCCGTTCGGCCGCGCGTCCCGGCCGACAAGGACCGTAGAACACCCGGCCGTCGGGCTCCCCGCCGACGCCGAGGTGCTCCTCGACGCGCCCGACGACCGCCTCGGACCCGCGCTGGTCGCGGCCGGGCGGGGCGCGTACGAGACCGCCGCCGAGCTGCTCGCCACCACCCGGCGCAGAGCCCAGTGGGAGTACCGCGACGGGTACGCGCTGCGCCTGGCCGCCTTCGCGCGCTCGCGCCCGGAGTGGCTGGAGGCCTGGTACGCGGCCGCCCCGAGCGATCCGGACGTGCTGCTGCTCCGGGCCCAGCTGGCGGTGGACCGCGCCTGGCAGTCCCCTGCCCGGGCCGAGCTGCTGCGCGGGGTGAGCCCGCTGATCACCGCCGCCGCCCGCGCCGACGACCGCGACCCGGTGCCGTGGCGGATCGCGCTGGACCACGCGCGCGGCTCACGCGCCGGGCACACGTACTTCGGGGAACTGTGGGAAGCGGCGCTGCGCCGCGCTCCGCTCCACTACGGCTGCCATGTGGCGGCCCTGCGCTACCTCGCCACGTCGTGGCACGGCTCCCACCGGGAGTGCCTCGACTTCGCCGACCGGGCCGCGCAGGACGCTCCGGCCGACTCCCTGGTGCAGGCCCTGCCGACCCGGGCCGTCCTCGCCTACCTGAACGACGGCTGCGGTCCGGGCGTGCCGCCCGAGCGGCTGGACACGGCGGCCGACCGCGCGATGACGCTCTCCGCCCGCTTCCCGGCCGCCGACCTCTGGCCGGCCGCGATCCGCAACAAGCTGACGTACGTCCTGGTACAGCTGGGCCGCTGGGAGGACGCCCTGGAGCAACTGCGCCTGATCGGCCCGTACGCCACCTCCTACCCCTGGAGCCGGTTCTCGGAGGACCCCCTGGGCCGTTTCCTGGAGGTGCGCGACGAGGTACGGCTGCGGACGGCCTCCCCCGCCGGCGCGCGCACCGGCCATCCACAGGGTGGGCGCGCCGGACGCGTTCACTCCGGCGACCACTAGGCTTTGGCGCCGTGACCGTCCGTCTTCCGCTCTTCCCCCTGAACTCGGTGCTGTTCCCGGGGCTCGTGCTGCCACTGAACGTCTTCGAGGAGCGCTATCGCGCCATGATGCGCGATCTTCTGAAGACCCCCGAGGAGGAACCGCGCCGTTTCGCCGTCGTGGCGATCCGCGACGGCCATGAGGTGGCCCAGAGCGCCCCCGGCATGCCGGACCCCACGTCCATCCCCGAGCGCGGTCCCGCGGCGGGCTTCGGGCCGGACCCGGTCAAGGCGTTCCACGGGGTGGGCTGTGTGGCCGACGCGGCGACGATCCGGGAGCGGACCGACGGCACGTTCGAGGTGCTGGCGACGGGAACGAGTCGTGTACGCCTGCTCTCGGTGGACGCGTCGGGCCCGTTCCTCACGGCGGAGCTGGAGGAGCTGCCGGACGAGCAGGGTGACGAGGCGGGGGCGCTGGCGGAAGGGGTGCTGCGCGCGTTCCGCCAGTACCAGAAGCGCCTGGCAGGCGCCCGCGAACGCAGTCTGTCCACCACGGCCGACCTCCCGGACCAGCCCTCGGTCGTCTCCTACCTGGTGGCGGCCGCGATGATGCTGGACACCCCGACGAAGCAGCGCCTGCTCCAGGCTCCGGACATCGCGTCCCGCCTGCGCGACGAGCTGAAACTCCTTCGCGCCGAGACCTCGATCATCCGTACGCTGCCGTCGCTGCCGGCGTCGGATCTGACGCGCGGTCCGACGAGCCTCAACTGAGCGGAACGACATGGCGAAGAAGTCGAAGAAGACCCAGCAGCAATCGGGCGGCGGCACTCCCGCGACGGTGGCGCTCTCGGCGGCGGGCGTCGAGTACACGATCCACGCCTATGACCACGACCCCTCCCACCCGTCCTACGGCGAGGAGGCGGCGGAGGCGATGGGCGTCTCTCCCGACAGGGTCTTCAAGACCCTCGTGGCGGACGTGGACGGCACCCTGACCGTGGCGGTCGTCCCCGTGGCCGGCCAGCTGGACCTCAAGGCCCTGGCGTCGGCGGTCCGCGGCAAACGCGCCGCGATGGCCGACCCGGCCCTGGCCGAACGCACCACGGGCTACGTCCGGGGCGGCATCTCCCCGCTGGGCCAGCGCAAGAGGCTCCCCACGGTCCTGGACGCCTCGGCCTCCGCCCACCCCACGATCTGCGTCTCGGCGGGCCGCCGCGGCCTGGAGGTCGAACTCTCCCCCGACGACCTCACCAAGCTCACGAACGCGACCCTGGCCCCCATCGGGCGGGCGTGAACCCTCGACGAACCAAACACGGAAACGCAAGTGGCGCGCCAAGAAGGGCCGCTCGAACCACGGACACCGCCCGGCGTGACGCTTTGCCTTCCAGCGCCGGTCCAGGGCACTTTCAGCCCGTCTGGGGGCACCCCCTCTGGGGGAGTTTGGGACGAGGCCCGTCCAGGGCCGAAGCGGGGGTCTGGGGGCCGCAGGCCCCCAGGGTCCGGGGTCGAAGGGGCAGCGCCCCTGGAGGACGGGACGGGTAGGGGCGGCGGGGGCCGAGAACCCTCGGCGCAAACACCCCTCACCGAAGCCCTACGCCGACGGCGCCCCGTTCGATCCCCCCTGCTGAGCCACCGGAGGCTGCAGCTGATACGGATCCGCGTCCCGAGGCCCGAACAACGCCGTCAACCCGAGGTGCACCACCAGCGCCGCCAGCGGCCAGGCCAGCCACGCCCCCTTGGCCCCGAGCTTCAGCGGCGCCGGGAACGTGACCCCCTTGCCCACTTCCTTCGCGTGCGCGATCACATCCTCGGAGGGCCCGAGCCACACCCCGACCCGCCAGGCCAGCAACGACCCGAGGAACCCCCCGACGGCCAGCGCCACCACCAGCGGCACACCCCCACGCCGCCGCCAGAGAAAGACGGCAACCGCGCTCACCAGCCCGAACGCGAGCGCGAGCAGAGTGAACGTTCCGTCCACCCCGACCGCCTGCTCCCCCTCGGTGTCCTTGAAGTAGACGACCCAGCTCTTGTCGACGACGTCCCCGACCAGCGGCACGCTCGGCGCCAGCCACCACCACAGCACCCCGAGCAGCGCTCCGAAGAGCGCCACCACGACCGCGACGACGGCGGCCTCTCGCACTTCGGTCTTCATGCCAGGACCGTCCTGTTCGTACGCGCCATATATGCCGTACGTGCCGTGAGAGCCGTGTGGGCCTTGTGCCCCGGGAGGAGCGCCGTACACGGCGTCATGCGGCCCGGAACCGGCGTGCCCGGCAGCGGGCTGCTGCCATGCCTGGCTGGAGGAACGGTCACTGGGCGGAGGAGGAGGAGTCAGCGGAGCGGTCACTCTGCCATCGTGCCAGGCCGGCCTGTGCGGCGCGTCACCGGACGGCAGCCCGGCGGTACGCCCAGGTGGCGACGGCCAGCGAGACGACGCCGACCACCCCGCACACGGCGAGGTCACCCAGCACGAAGGCCCAGTCGGGGTGCGGTCCGAAGGTCCGCGCGAAGGCCTCCACGCCGTACGTCGACGGCAGCAGATCCCGCGCGAACCGCACCACCTCCGGCATCCGGTCAGCCGGCAGCACCCCCAGCAGCAGCGCTGCGGACATCCCCAACTGCCCGAGCAGCGTGGCCAGTTCAGGCCGCGGCGCAAGCAGCCCGAGCGCCGCCCCCAGCCCGGCGAGCGCGGCCCCGGCCAGCGGGATCACCGCGACGAGCACCCACAGATGCGTCACCGGCAGCCCGAACAGCACACACCCGAAGAGCGCCGTCACCACGGTCCCCGGCACGGTGAAGGAGGCGTACGCCCCCGCCGCCCCCAGCACCACCGCGGCGGGCGGCACCGGCAGCGTGGCGTAGTGGTCGAGCCCGCCGCTGGCCCGCAGCTGCCCGAAGTACTGCGCGAGCAGGTTCAGCGCGACGAAGGCGACCACGAGCACGGCCGACCCTGCCACCACGGCCTGCGCCTCGGCGCCGCCGTCCACGACCCCGCGCATCAGGATCATGATCCCGACCGACTGGAAGGTCGCCACGAACAGCAGCGGGATGCGCGCGACCCGGGCCCGGGACAGCTGCGCCCGGTACACGGCGCACAGCGACGGCCACAGCCGCGCCCGCGGCCCGAGCTCGGCCGCGGCCGGGCGGGCCGTCTCGTCCACGGCCAGGGCGCTGCCCGGCAGAACCTCGGCGGGTACGACACTCACGTGGCGCTGCTCCCTTTCACACGGGGGATCACGGCGGAGGTGGCCCTGTTCCGTACGGATACGGATACGGGTGCGGCGGTCTGCGTGCTCAAGCCTTCACCAGCCCCTGCTGTGCGGCCCCGCCCAGCGTCAGATAGACGTCCTCCAGGCTGGGCGTGGCGAGCGTGAAGTCGTCCAGCGCGGCGAAGGCGGCCCCGCCGGTGACGGTGGCGACGACCGCGCGAGCCTCCTCGGGGGCGAGTCGCAGCGTCCAGCGCCGCCCGGACTCCACGACCCGGTCCTGCAGCGCGGCGACCTCGGGCACCTCCAGGGGCGCCCGGTCCCGCCACAGCAGCTCGACCCGCACCTCGCCCGCGACCCGCTCCTTGAGCCCGGACGGTGTGTCACAGGCGATCACGCGGCCCCGGTCGAGTACCGCGACCCGGTCGAGCACGGTCTCGGCCTCGATGACGTTGTGGGTGACGAGCAGCACGGTCGTCCCGCGCTCGGCCCGCCGCCGGTCCACGGCCGACCACACGGCCCGCCGCGCCACCGGGTCCATCGCGGTGGTCGGCTCGTCGAGCACGAGCAGCGGCCGCTCCCCGACCAGCGCGGCGGCGAAGCAGGCCAGCCGACGCTGCCCGCCGGACAGCTTCTTGATCGGCCGCCCGGCAAGCGGCCCGAGGCCCAGCTCGTCGAGTACGGCGTCCCGCTCGGCGCGCGCCTGCCGTACGTCCAGGCCGCGCAGCCGCCCGGTGGTCTCGGCGGCGAGGGACACGGTCAGGTCGTCGAGGGCGGTCGACTCCTGCCCGAGGTAGGCGAGGATGCGCGCGGCCCGCTCCGGGTGCCGCACGATGTCGTGCCCGAGGATCTCCACGCTGCCGCGGTCGGGCCGCATCAGTCCGGTGAGCTGTCGTACGAGGGTGGTCTTGCCGGCGCCGTTCGGGCCGAGCAGCCCGAAGATCTCGCCGCGCCGGATGTCCAGCCGTACGTCGTCGGTGGCCCGCACCTCGGGCGTTCCGGGTGCCCCGCGCCGGCCTCGTACGGCCGGATAGGTCTTGGTCAGCCCGCGCACGGCACACACGACATCCCCACTGTGCCGAAGTGCCTGTCCCGCGCGCGTACTCACAAGGGACGAGACTACGGGGTCCGCGACCCCGATCCGCCCTCGGGTCGGCCACTCGGCACAAACCACCAGCTCGCCGTAGGAAATCGGCCGGTAGCCCCAAATCCGCCGCAACGGCGCTCAACCCCGACGACGCGTCCCGGCGATGCCGACCTCGCCCCGGCCCGCGTCATTCCCCCGCAGGCGCGTGCTCCGCGGCCGTCCGGACATCGATCTCCCGCCAGAACCCGGCCCGGATCGCGTACCGATCATGCTCGTCGATCTGGTCGTCCTTGTGCGCGAGCAACCCGAACCGAGCCGCGTACCGCAGCAGCTCCCCGTCGATCCGATGCGGAATCCGCGGATACATCCCGGACAGCTTCTGCAGATGGTTCTGCTCCCCCAGCCGCTCCATCCACCGCCTCGCGAAGACCTGCCCCACCTCGTACGGATCGCCGCCGACCGTGGTGATGTCCTCCTCCCGGTCGGCCCACCGCTGCTCCGCCGTGGTCAGCTGCGCGAGCGTCGGCATCGAGGCGGCGTCGGGCGGCTCGGCCGCGACACCGGGCCGGTCGACCCACCCCTTGTCGGAGGACCAGCGCAGCGTCGCGCTCGCGGGGGGCTGGGCCGGCTGGACGCCGGGCGCGCGCAGGGCGGCGAGGTCCTTCGGCGTGGGCACGCCCTTGGGCGCCGGCACCCGCTCCTGCGTGCCGTTCTCCGAGGCGGCGGCAGCCTGGGCGTGCTCGCCCTCGTCGGCGGGCCGTTCGGCCCTCGCGCCGAGCGCGGAGTCGGGCAGCGGCGCGGACAGGATCGCGGCGATCTCGGGCCGGGGCACGGGCGGCGGCGCGCAGACTCCGGTGAGCTCCTTGGCACGTACGGCCTTGGTGATCCACGTACGGTCGAGCACGCGCCGTTCGTCGGCCTCGGCGACCAGGTCCTCGGACTGGTTGTAGTCCCCGTCGGCGGCCTGCACCGCCCACAGGTGTACGGCGACGCCGTGCTCCTTGGCGGCCATCATCCCCGGCAGCAGATCACCGTCGCCGGTCACCAGCACCACGTCCGAGCAGGCGCGGTTGCGGGCCAACTCGGTGAGCTCGGCGTGCATCGCGGCGTCCACGCCCTTCTGGGCCCAGCGGCCGTCGCTGCGGGTCAGGGCGCCCAGCCGGACGGTGACCCGGGGCATCACCCGCAGCCTGCGGTGCTCGGGCTGCGGGACGCGGTCGGGGGCGCCGTCGAACCAGTAGATGCGCAGCAGGGGCTGCTGCGTGTCCGACTCGGCGCGTTCGCGCAGGCCCTGGATGAGGGCGGCGTGGTCGACGGTGATCCGGGACCGGGAGGGCTCCCCGGCGAGGAGGCTCGCGGCGGCCCCCAGCAGATACCCGGCGTCCACCAGGACGATGCAGCGGTCCACGCGACTCACCCTCTTCCTGGGAGGTTTGCTTGGGGCTTCCTTCGAGTCTGCCCGACCACGCGGGGGTTAACGGGGCGAACTCGATCTTCGGCGTGGCGTTTCGAGGCATCGCCACCTCGGCGCGCCATGCCTCACGCCCCGACAACCCCCGTTACACACGGTAATTATCCGAAATGCACTCTTCGTCAGCCTATGTGAATCTGGTCCCGGCCCTGGCCCCTAGATCCCCCACAGGAGGCATCACCATGGCCAAGAACAAGAAGCAGGACCGGAAGCAGCCGCAGTCCGAGCGCAGCGAGCAGCAGGCCCAGCAGTCCTCGATGGAGACGCAGGCCGAGCAGCGCATCACGCAGGCAACGCCGGGCGACATGGCCCGCAAGGGCCGGCAGAAGCGCTTCGGTCACAACTGACATCTGCATAACGGGTTGTTGAGACCCAGGCACGTGAAGAGGGGCGCACCCCACACAGGGTGCGCCCCTCTCGCGTTTCCGACGCCGAGGCACGCGGCAACCGCGCAGCCGCTCAGCCCGCCAGGCAGGACGGGCCGAGCAGCACCTTCAGGTCACCGAACAGCGCCGGGTCGGGCTTCACCCGGTGCCGGTCCAGCCGGAGCACCGTGGTCTTGGTCGGGCCCTGGAGCTTGATGCGGACCTCGCTGTCTCCCTTGTGGTGACTGAGGATCTCACCGAGGCGGTTGATCATCGGCGGGGTGACCCTGGTGGCCGGGATGGTGAGGATCACGGGCGCGTTGGTGCCCGCGTTGGACAGGTCGGGGACCTGGAGCTCCATCGCGACCAGCCGCGGCACGTCCTCGCGCTTGTCGAGACGGCCCTTGACGAACACGACGGCGTCCTCGACGAGTTGGGTCGAGACGAGCTGGTACGTCGCCGGGAAGAACATGCACTCGATGGAACCGGCGAGGTCCTCGACGGTGGCGATCGCCCAGGCGTTGCCCTGCTTGGTCATCTTGCGCTGCAGGCCGGAGATGATGCCGCCGATGGTCACCACGGCCCCGTCGGAGTGCTCGCCGCCCGTCAGCTGGGCGATGCCCGCGTCGGCCTTGTCGGACAGGACGTGTTCCAGACCGAAGAGCGGGTGGTCGGAGACGTACAGACCGAGCATCTCCCGCTCCTGGGCGAGCAGATAGGTCTTGTCCCACTCCTCGTCGGTGAACTGCACGTCGAGTCCGAAGCCGGGCTCGTCGCTCTCCTCCTCGCCCATGCCGCCGAAGAGGTCGAACTGGCCCTCGGCCTCCTTGCGCTTGACCGCGACCACGTTGTCGATCATCGGCTCGAAGTGCGCGGTGAGGCCCTTGCGGGTGTGCCCCAGGGTGTCGAACGCGCCCGCCTTGATCAGCGACTCCGTGGTGCGCTTGTTGCAGGCGACCGCCTCGACCTTGTCGAGGTAGTCGGGGAAGGAGGCGTACTTGCCCTTGGCCTTGCGGCTCTTGATGATCGACTCGACCACGTTCGTGCCGACGTTGCGCACGGCTTCGAGGCCGAAGAGGATCACGTCGTCGCCCTGGGCGGCGAAGTTGTGCACCGACTCGTTGACGTTCGGCGGGAGCACCTTGATGCCCATGCGGCGGCACTCGTTGAGGTAGACGGCCGACTTGTCCTTGTCGTCCTTGACGGAGGTCAGCAGCGCGGCCATGTACTCGGCGGGGTGGTTCGCCTTGAGGTAGGCGGTCCAGTACGAGACCAGGCCGTACGCGGCCGAGTGCGCCTTGTTGAACGCGTAGCCGGCGAACGGGACCAGCACGTCCCACAGGGCCTGGATGGCTTCGTCGCTGTAGCCCTTGTCACGGGCGCCCTTCTGGAAGAGGACGAAGTTCTTCGCCAGTTCGTCGGGCTTCTTCTTGCCCATCACGCGGCGGAGGATGTCGGCCTCGCCGAGCGAGTAGCCGGCGATGATCTGGGCGGCCTTCTGCACCTGCTCCTGGTAGACGATCAGGCCATAGGTGACGGCCAGGACCTCTTCGAGGGGCTCCTCCAGCTCCTTGTGGATCGGGGTGATCTCCTGGAGCTTGTTCTTGCGCAGCGCGTAGTTGGTGTGCGAGTCCATGCCCATCGGGCCCGGACGGTAAAGGGCGGAGACGGCGGAGATGTCTTCGAAGTTGTCGGGCTTCATCAGGCGCAGCAGCGAGCGCATGGGGCCGCCGTCGAACTGGAAGACGCCGAGGGTGTCGCCGCGCTGGAGGAGTTCGAAGGTCGTCGGATCGTCGAGCGGGAGGCTCAGCAGATCGATGTCGATGCCCTTGTTGGACTTCACCATCTTGACGGCGTCGTCCATGATCGTCAGGTTGCGCAGGCCGAGGAAGTCCATCTTCAGCAGGCCGAGCGACTCACAACTCGGGTAGTCCCACTGCGTGATGGTCACGCCGTCGGTGTGCCTGACCCAGACGGGCACGTGCTCGGTGATGGTCTCGCTGGACATGATCACGCCGGCGGCGTGCACACCCATCTGCCGGACCAGGCCCTCGACGCCCTTGGCGGTGTCGATGACCTTCTTCACGTCCGGCTCGTTCTCGTACATCGCCCGGATCTCGCCCGCCTCGCTGTAGCGGGGGTGCGAGGGGTCGGTGATGCCGTTGAGGTCGATGCCCTTGCCGAGGACGTCGGCGGGCATGGCCTTGGTGAGGCGGTCGCCCATGGCGTACGGGTAGCCCAGCACGCGCGCGGAGTCCTTGATGGCGTTCTTCGCCTTGATCTTGCCGTAGGTGCCGATCATGGCGACCTTGTCGGCGCCGTACTTCTCCGTCACGTACCTGATCACCTCGACGCGCCTGCGCTCGTCGAAGTCGATGTCGACATCGGGCATCGAGATGCGCTCGGGGTTGAGGAACCGCTCGAAGATCAGGCCGTGCGGGATGGGGTCGAGGTCGGTGATGCCCATGGCGTAGGCGACGATCGAACCGGCCGCGGAGCCTCGGCCGGGGCCGACCGCGATGCCGTTGTTCTTGGCCCACATGATGAAGTCGGCGACGACGAGGAAGGAGCCGGGGAAGCCCATCGAGATGATGACGTCCATCTCGTACTCGGCCTGCTTCTGCCGGTCATCGGGGACGCCGCCGGGGAAGCGACGCTCCATGCCCCGGCGGACCTCCTCCTTGAACCAGGTGACCTCGGTGTAGCCCTCGGGGATGTCGAACTTCGGCATCAGGTTCCGGGACTCGAACATGCCGGTGGTGTCGACCATCTCGGCGACGAGGAGCGTGTTGGCGCAGCCCTGCTGCCAGGCGTCCGAGGAGTCGATGGCGTACATCTCGTCCGTGGACTTCAGGTAGTAGCCGGTGCCGTCGAACCTGAAGCGGTCGGGGTCGGAGAGGTTCTTGCCGGTCTGGATGCACAGCAGCGCGTCGTGGGCGGTCGCCTCGTGCGCGTACGTGTAGTGCGAGTCGTTGGTGACCAGCGGCGGAATGCCGAGCTTGCGGCCGATCTCCAGGAGGCCGTCGCGGACCCGGTGCTCGATGTCGATGCCGTGGTCCATCAGCTCCAGGAAGTACTTGTCCTTGCCGAAGATGTCCTGGTAGTCGGCGGCCGCCTTGAGGGCCTCTTCCTCCTGACCGAGCCGCAGCCGGGTCTGGACCTCGCCGGAGGGGCAGCCGGTGGAGGCGACGATCCCCTCGGACCACTGGGAGATGGTCTCCTTGTCCATCCGGGGCCACTTCTGCAGCCAGCCCTCGGCGTACGCGTCCGACGACAGGCGGAAGATGTTGTGCAGACCCGTCCGGTTCACGGCCCACATCGTCTTGTGGGTGTAACCACCGGAACCGGAGACGTCGTCCCGCTTCTGGTGCGGCTGGCCCCACTGGATCTTGCGCTTGTTGCGCCGGGACTCGGGCGCGACATAGGCCTCGATCCCGATGATCGGGGTGACTCCGGCCTTCTTCGCGGTGTGGAAGAAGTCGTACGCCCCGTGGAGGTTGCCGTGGTCGGACATGGCGATGTGCGTCATGCCCATCTCGTTGCACGCGTTGAACATGTCCTTCAGCCGCGCGGCACCGTCCAGCAGCGAGTACTGGGTGTGGACGTGCAGGTGCGTGAACGGCGGCTTTGA
Organism: Streptomyces sp. R28; assembly: GCF_041052385.1. GTDB lineage: Bacteria > Actinomycetota > Actinomycetes > Streptomycetales > Streptomycetaceae > Streptomyces. The sequence continues at coordinate 2,847,185 of NZ_CP163439.1, forward strand.
CACGGTTTCGGCCTCCAAGGCAAACAGGCGTCGACAAGATCCGGACCAGACTCCGACGGGCCGCGGACAGTCTGGGGGACAGCTGCGAAGTCTATGCCTCGACACTGACACCAGGGCCGCATCCCCGCGTACCTTCATGCGAGAACGCGGGCACTCCCTCGCACGTTCGTACGTTGCCACGAGGGAGGTTCCCGCCCCACACGTCATGCACCACCTGCACCAGGAGGCACCCAGCGATGTCGGTCCCCCAGCTCAACGACGAGCAGCGCGGCGACGAGATCCTCGCCGTCTTCGACACCGCCTTCGGCGAGCTCCTGGCCGCCGACCCGGCCGCGTTCCGCGTGAAGTTCCGGAAGATGGCGGCCTCGGCGTTCGCGTTCTACCGCGGCACGGCGTGCCTCTTCTACCACGACCTGACCGCAAACAGTGGTTTCGGGTCGAAGCGGGGCGGCCCGTACCTCGACGAGCGCACCTCGCGCGTGTGGATCCACGGCGACCTGCACGCCGAGAACTTCGGCACGTACATGGACGCCAACGGCCGGCTGATCTTCAACGTCAACGACTTCGACGAGGCATACGTCGGCCCCTTCACCTGGGACCTCAAGCGCTTCGCCGCCTCGGTCGCCCTCATCGGGTACGCCAAGGCGTTCAGCGACGAGCAGATCACCGAGCTGGTCCAGATCTACGCGGGCGCGTACCGCGAGCGCGTGCACGCCCTGGCGACCGGCGCCAAGAGGGACGAGGTCCCGCCGTTCACACTGGACACCGCCCAGGGCCCGCTCCTGGACGCGCTGCGCGACGCCCGCGCACTGACCCGCTTCGGGCTGCTGGACTCGATGACCGAGATCCGGGACTTCGAGCGCCGCTTCGCCGCGGGCGGCGGCTCCATCGAGCTGGACGCGGCCACCCGCTACAAGGTGCTCGCGGCCTTCGACGGCTATCTGGAGACGCTCCCGGACGCCTCGCTGGCCCGCCCGGACTCGTACCGGGTGAAGGACGTGGTCGGCCGCCGCGGCATCGGCATCGGGTCGGCCGGGCTGCCGTCGTACAACATCCTCCTGGAGGGCCACAGCGACGCCCTGGAGAACGACGTCGTGATCTACATCAAGCAGGCCCAGACCCCGGCCGTCTCCCGCCACATCACCGACCAGGCGATCCGCGAGTACTTCCAGCACGAGGGTCACCGCACGGTGATCTCCCAGCGCGCCCTGCAGGCGCACGCCGACCCGTGGCTGGGCTGGACCGAGCTGGACGGGGCGGGCCAGCTGGTCGCCGAGGTCTCGCCGTACGCCGTGGACCTGGACTGGGGCGACATCGACGACCCGGAGGAGATCGCGGCGGTCGTCGCCGACCTCGGCCGGGCGACGGCCACGATGCACGCGGCGGCGGACGACACCTCCGGCGAGTCCCTGGTGCCGTTCTCCACCGAGCGGGCCATCGACGCGGCGATCGCCGCCGACGAGGACGGCTTCGCGGAGCTCCTGGCCGACTTCGCGCACGAATACGGCGCACGCGCGCGTGCCGACCACCAGATCTTCGTCGACCTGTTCCGCAACGGCAGGATTCCGGGTCTGTGACGGAAGGGCCACGCACCGGCGCTCCCCGTCCGCTCACAGGCAGCCTTTAAGGGTCCCTTACAGGCCTACGTGACACACTCTCCTCCGCTATGGACATATCCGGGACCCAGCTACGAGCCGTACGCGCGGCGCTGTTCACGTCACTCGTCGTGACGCTCAGCACCGCGTCGCACGTGCTGCTCTCCCGGGCGCCGCTGCCGCTGAACACGGTGGCCCTGCTCGCGGCCGCCGTGTTCGTCCTCGCGTACGCCCTGGCCGGCCGTGAGCGCAGCTTCGGGCGGATCGCCGCCCTGCTGATCCCGCTGGAGCTGGCCGCCGACACGATCCTCACCACCGGCCAGCACGTCTGTTACGGCAAGGCGGGCGGGCCGGTCGCCGGCCCGCTGGCCTCGGTCGGCTGGGACGTGCTGTGCGGCGACGGCACCCAGGTCGGCACGCCACTGGCCCAGGTCACCGGCACCGACCCCGACAGGCTGGGCGGTCTCCTCGCCCACGCCGACCCTGCCACCGCCTGGCTGCTGCTCGCCGCGCACATCTCGGTCGGCCTGGTCGCCGCCGCCTGGCTGCGCCGCGGCGAGCGGGCCCTGGCCCAGCTGCTGAGCGCGGTGACGGCGACCACGTTCCGCCCGCTGCTGCTGGCGGTCGCCGCGGTGACGGTGCGCCGGATCGCACCGGCCCGCCACCTGCCGCGCCCCGCCGACCGTACGACCACCGCCCGCACCCTCCTCCTCGTGCACTCCCTGGGACGGCGTGGACCGCCGTGCTCGCCCGCCTTCACCTGTGCGTGAACGGCATCTGAGCACCACGGCCCACCCATACGTATCCCGCACACACACGTGTGCGTGTCCCCATGGAGATCACCAACATGAGCAAGCGGAACAGCCAGTCGGCGAAGACGGCGGCCCGGGAGCGGCTGCGCGCCGAGCGTGAGCGCGCGGCCAAGCGGGCGAAGGTCAGGCGCCAGGTCATCGTCGCCTGTTCGATCGTCGGCGTACTGGCTGCGGCGGGCGGCATAGGCTATGCCGTCGTCCAGGCCAACAAGCCCACCTACTGGGAGGCGGTCAAGGACGACAAGGTCGTCGCGCCGGCCAACACCACGGGTACGAACGGCACGACCGTCGTCATCGGCAAGGACAGCGCCAAGAAGACCCTCAAGATCTACGAGGACCCGCGCTGCCCCGTCTGCGCCACGTTCGAGCAGACCGTCGGCTCCACCGTCGACAAGGACATCGAGGCCGGCAAATACAAGTTCCAGTACGTCGGCGCCACGTTCATCGACAACAAGGACAACGGCGAGGGTTCCAAGAACGCGCTGAGCGCCCTGGGCGCCGCGCTGAACGTCAGCGACGAGGCGTTCCTCGCGTACAAGACCGCGCTCTACTCGACGAAGTGGCACCCGGACGAGACGACCGACAAGTTCAAGGACGACAGCTACCTCATCAAGGTCGCCGACACCGTCCCCGCGCTGAAGGACAACAAGAAGTTCCAGGACGCCGTCGAGAAGGGCACCTACGACGCCTGGGCGATGGCCATGTCGAAGACCTTCGACGACAACAAGGACGGTGTGACCGGCACCCCGGGCTTCGTCATGGACGGCAAGCAGCTCAACGGGGGCACCCCGCTCCTGACGGTGGCCGACTACAACAAGGTGGTGGACGCGGCTCTCAAGGGCTGACGCCAACTGGGAACCCGTCCTCCGCATGAAGAGGGAACGAACTCTTGCGCGTTCGTTCCCTCTTGTCCATACCCATCAGTAACCTGATCGGCTGTGACCAGTCGATACAGATCACCAGAGCAGCTCAATTCCCTTGCCCCTCGCCGCCGTACGGTCGTCAAAGCCGCGGCGGCGACGGCTGTGCTGGCCGGCCCGCTCGCCGCCGCGCTGCCCGCCCGGGCAGCCGAGCAGGCCCCCGCCTTCCTGCACGGCGTCGCCTCCGGTGACCCGCTGCCCGACGGCGTCCTGCTGTGGACCCGGGTGACGCCCACCGCCGAAGCCGTACCCGGCTCCGGACTCGGCCCGGACACCGAGGTCAGCTGGATCGTCGCCCGGGACAAGGCACTGACGAACATCGTCGCCAAAGGCTCGGCCACCGCGACCGCCGCCTCCGACCACACCGTCAAGGCCGACATACGAGGCCTGGAGCCGGCCACCGACTACTGGTTCCGTTTCTCGGCGGGCGGCACGGACTCCCCGGTGGCGCGTACCCGCACCGCGCCGGCGGCGAGCGCGTCCGTCGCGGGCCTGCGCTTCGGCGTGGTCTCCTGCGCCAGCTGGGAGGGCGGTTACTTCTCGTCGTACCGCCATCTCGCGGCCCGCGGCGACCTGGACGCCTGGCTGCACCTGGGCGACTACATCTACGAGTACGGCACCGGCGAGTACGGCACGCGCGGCACCGTCGTACGCCAGACCGCGCCCACCCACGAGATCCTCACGCTCGCCGACTACCGCATCCGGCACGGCAAGTACAAGACGGACCCGGATCTGCAGACCCTGCACACGAAGGCTCCGGTCATCGCGATCTGGGACGACCACGAGATCGCCAACGACTCCTGGTCGGGCGGCGCGGAGAACCACACCGAGGGCGCCGAGGGCGCCTGGGCCGCGCGTCAGGCCGCCGCCAAGCAGGCCTACTTCGAGTGGATGCCGGTCCGCCCGGCGATCGCCGGCACCACCTACCGCCGCCTGCGCTTCGGCAAGCTCGCCGATCTCTCCCTGCTCGACCTGCGCTCCTTCCGCTCGCAGCAGGTCTCGGTCGGCAACGGTGAGGTCGACGACCCGGACCGTACGCTCACCGGGCGGGCCCAACTGGACTGGCTGAAGGCGGGGCTGAAGTCCTCCGACACCACCTGGCGGCTGGTCGGCAACTCGGTGATGATCTCGCCGTTCGCGATCGGCTCCCTCACCGCGGACCTGCTCAAGCCGCTGGCCAAGCTGATGGGCCTGCCGCAGGAGGGGCTCGCCCTCAACCCCGACCAGTGGGACGGCTACACGGACGACCGCCGCGAACTCCTCGCCCACCTGCGCTCGAACGCGATCCGCAACACCGTGTTCCTGACCGGCGACATCCACATGGCGTGGGCCAACGACGTGCCGGTGGACGCCGGTACGTACCCGCTGTCCGCCTCCGCCGCCACGGAGTTCGTCGTCACCTCGGTCACCTCCGACAACCTCGACGACATCGTCAAGGTCCCCGAGGGCACGGTCTCCGCGATCGCCGCGCCGATCATCAAGGCCGCCAACCGGCACGTCCACTGGGTGGACACCGACCGCCACGGCTACGGCGTCCTGGACATCACGGCCGAGCGTGCGCAGATGGACTACTACGTCCTGTCCGACAAGACCAAGAAGGACGCGACCGCCTCCTGGGCGCGCTCGTACCGCACGCGCACCGGAACGCAGAAGGTCGAGCGGACGTACGACCCCGTCTGACGGCTCCTAGAGGGTTTCGAGGAAGCCGAGCGCCACCCGCCAGGTGGCCTCGGCGGCCTCCTCGTCGTAGTCCGGCAGGTCGGGGTCGGTGTAGAGGTGGCCGGCCCCCGCGTATCGGTACACCTCGATGTCGGCGCCCGCTCTGCCCATCTGCAGATACCAGGCGCTCAGCCAGTCGTCCGTCTCGAACGGGTCCGGCTCGGCGACATGCAGCTGCACCGGCAGCTCGTCCACCGAGGCGTTCGCCGCGATGTCCGACGTGCCGTGCAGGAGCAGCACCCCGCGCGCCTTCTCGTCGCCGAGCGCGAGAGTCTGCGCGATGGAGGCACCGAGCGAGAACCCGGCGTACACCAGGCCCCGGTCCGAGTAGGGCGCGGCGGCGAGCACGGCCCGCTTCAGCAGCTCGTCCTTGCCGATCCGGTCGTTGAACTCCATGCCTTCCTCGACCGTCTCGAACGTGCGCCCCTCGAAGAGGTCCGGCGTCCACACCTCGTGTCCGGCGGCGCGCAGCCGGTCCGCGGCCTGGCGCACCGCGGGCCTAAGGCCATAGGTCGAGTGAAAAAGCATGATGTTCATGAGGCCATGGTGCCAGCCGGGTACGACAGTGCCGTGACCACCGCCTCACCGGCGCACATGTTCATGACCCCCCTCGGGTGGTTACGTTCGAAGGATGGAGAACATACTCCGACCGCTGATCGTGATCGGTGGCTCGGTCCTGCTCACCCTGATCATCGGGTGGGCCACCGACCGCCTGATGCGCAAGGCCGACGAACGGCACAATGAGACACCGCTGTGGGACCTGCTGCGCCGCGCCCGCGTGCCCTACCAGCTCGTCCTGTGCGCTGCCCTGCTCAGAGGGGCGTACGACGAGTCGAAGGTGCTGGAGGAGCACAAGGTCGCCGTCGGCCGGGTGCTGACGCTGGTGCTGATCGGGGCGGCGGCCTGGCTGGCGATCCGTATCGCGGCGGCGGTCGTGGAGACCACGTACAGCCGCTACGCCCGCGTCCACCGCGATCCGGCCCGGGTCCGGCGGGTGCGCACCCAGGTGACCCTCATCATGCGTGTGGTGTCGGCGGTGGTCGGTGTGGTGGCCGTGGCGGCCATGCTGCTGACCTTCCCGGCGATGCGCGCGGCCGGCGCCTCGCTGCTGGCGTCGGCCGGCATCCTCGGCATCGTCGCCGGTGTCGCGGCCCAGTCCACGCTGAGCAACATGTTCGCCGGGTTCCAGATCGCCTTCGGCGACATGGTGCGGCTGGGGGACACGGTGGTCGTGGACAACGAGTGGGGAACCGTCGAGGAGATCACGCTGACGTTCCTGACGGTGCGGACCTGGGACGAGCGCCGGATCACGATGCCCGTGTCGTACTTCACCTCGAAGGCCTTCGAGAACTGGTCGCGCGGCGGTGCCCAGATGACCGGCACCATCTTCCTCCACCTCGACCACTCGGCACCGATGGAGAAGATGCGCGAGCGGCTCCGCGACATCCTGCGCGCGTGCCCGGCATGGGACGGCCGCGACTACGGCCTGGTCGTCACGGACTCGACACCGAGCACCATCGAGGTGCGGGCCCTGGTCACGGCGAAGGACGCGGACGACCTGTGGACGGTACGGGTCGCGGTGCGCGAGCAGCTCATCAGCTGGCTGGTCGAGCAGCACCCGTACGCGCTGCCGCGCGTCAACGCGACGGACGCGGCCCTGCCGCCCGGCTTCCCCGTCCCCGGCCGCATACCGGCCCGCCGCACGCACCAGCACGACCACCAGCCGGCGGCGCGACCTGACCGCCCTTGACGTCCCTTGACCGGTCCTGACCGGCTCGGTGGCCACCGACCGACTCGGTGGCCACCGACCGGCTCAGTGCCCCCGCTCGGCGCCGCCGTTGACCTGGATGATCTGCGAGGTGATGTGCCCGGCGCCGTGGGACGCCAGCCAGTGCAGGGTCGCGGCGACGTCCCCCGGCGTGGCGGCCCGCCCGGTCGAGGTCTCCGCGACGAGCCGCTCACGCCGCTCCTCGTCCATCGCGTCGCCGAAGAACTCGGTGTCCTCGACATACCCGGGCGCGACCACGTTCACGGTGATCCCGCGCGGCCCCAACTGCCGGGCCAGATCATGGGCGTACGGATGCAGCGCCGCCTTGGACGCCGCGTACGCCCCGCTGCCGGATCCCCGGAAGGCGGCGATGGAGCTGAGGAACAGCACCCGCCCTCCCGGGTCGGCGAGCCGGTCCTTCAGCGCCTCGGTGAGCAGGGCCGCGGTCAGGGTGTTGAGGCCGAAGTTGAGGGTCCAGTTGTGCAGGACGACGTCGAGGGGTTCGTCGCTGTCCACCTTGGGCTCCAGGTGGCCGGCGCCTCCGGCACTGTGGATCAGTACGTCCACGGTGCCGAACTCCGACGCCACGAACCGCTCCACGCCCCGCACACCACGCGGCTTGCTCAGATCCGCCGCATAGGTGAGGGCCCCGGGCACACCGGCCTGCTCCAGCACCTCGGCGCGCCGCCCGAGCAGGAGCACCTGATCACCGTCCGCCGCGAACAGCTGCGCCGCCGCGAGCCCGATTCCTGTACCGCCACCACTGATGACAACGTTGCGAGCCATGATCCGACCCTACAAAGGGACGCGGGACATGCCGCGTCCGTTCACACGACTGCCGTGAAGATCACCGCAGACTGCGCACGTCCAAATGCCGCAGCACCCGGTCCACCACCTCCGGATCGGCCCCCGGCTCACTGCGCGCCGCCAGCACCTCGTGCCGCGCGGCACTCAGCAGCTCGCCCTGGATCCGCCGCACCCGCTTCAGCCGCCGCACCCGCTGCTGATGCGCCTCCCTGCGCTCCTCCTCCCCCATCTCCGGGCTGATCCGCACCCCGATCTCGAACGCCCGCCGCAGCATCTGCTCGGACAAGTCCTCCGGCAGGTCCTCGACGGCCTCGATCTCCCTCAGCCTGCGCTTCGCCGCCTTGGCCGCCCGCACCGCCAGCTGCCTCTCGAACTCCTTCTCCCGCTCGCTGTCGGCGCGCACTCCGAGCCGTTTCACCAGCCAGGGCAGGGTCAGCCCCTGCAGCACCAGCGTCGCCATGATCACCCCGAACGCGATGAACACGATCTCGTCCCGGTCGGGAAAGGCGGCGCCCGAATCCGTCTGAAGCGGAATGGCGAGCGCCAGGGCGACCGAGGCGACGCCCCGCATCCCGGACCACCACATCACGACGGTCTCGCGCCAGCCGACCGGGATCTCCTCGTCGTAGTCCCGTTTCGCATGCATCCGCTTGGTGAGCCAGGTGGCCGGCAGCAACCACAGCAGACGCACCATGACGACGACGCCGACCACGGCGGCCGCCCAGCCGAGCATCTCGTCCCACCGCCCGGACGCCGTCCGCACCGCGATGTGCAGTTCGAGCCCGATCAGCCCGAACGCGACGCCGGTGACCAGCGTGTCGACGATGTCCCAGAAGGTGTGCCCGGCGAGCCGCGTCATCACGTCGTCGGCGTCGGTGGCGTACTCGGCGAGGAACAGGGCGGTGACCAGCACGGCGAGCACGCCGGAGCCGTGGAGTTCCTCGGCCAGCACGTACGAGGCGTACGGCACGAGCAGCGTGAGCCCGATCTGCAGGGTCGGGTCCCCCAGCAGATCCATCAGCTTGTTGGCACCCCACCCCAGGGCGAGCCCGATGGCCAGCGCCACCACGGCGGAGAGCACCAGATCCAGTCCGGCCTCCCACGGCGAGAAGCTGCCGCTCACGGCGGCCGCGATCGCCACGTGGTACAGCACGATGGCCGTCACGTCGTTGAAGAGCCCCTCGCCCTCCAGGATGGACACCAGCCGCCGCGGCAGCCCGAGTTGCCCCGCGACGGCGGTCGCCGCGACCGGATCGGGCGGCGCGACGAGCGCGCCCAGCGCCACGGCGGCGGCGAGCGGCAGCCCCGGCACGATCGCGTGGGCCACCGCGGCCACGCACACCGTGGTGACGAACACCAGCGCCACGGCCAGCAGAAGGATGGGCCGCACATTCGCCGCGAACTGCCGCCACGAGGTCCGCCGTACCGCGGCGTACAGCAACGGTGGCAACAGCAGCGGCAGGATCAGATCGGGCGGAATGTCGACGTTGGGCACGAAGTCGAGCAGCGCGAGAACGATCCCGAGCAGCGTCATCAGCACCGGCGCCGGCAACCCGACACGGTCCCCCACCGGGACGCTCACCACGGCCCCGAGCAACAGCACGAACAACAGGGCCAACTGATCCACGGTCAGCGCTCCGATGACATCGGCTTCACAAGGCAGACCTCAAGCCTGCCAGGCCGCCCTTCTCACCAGCTCGTTCGGGCCCCTCGACTACAGCGCGCGCCGCATCGCCCGGTGCGGCATCCCGGCGTCGGGGAACTCCGGCCCGTACGCCACGTACCCCAGCCGCTCGTAGAACCCCAGCGCATGCGTCTGCGCGTGCAGATCCACGGCCGCGAGCCCACGCGCGCCTGCCGCCTCCTCGATGGCCCGCACCAGCGCGGCGCCGACGCCGAGCCCCCGCGCCGCCTTCGTCACCGCGAGCCGGCCCAGCGACCCGACCGACGGGTCACCGTCGACCTTCGCCGCGGCCGCCTCCCCGTGCAGCAGCCGCCCGGTGCCGAGCGGCACCCCGTCCGCCCGCACGGCCAGCACATGCACGGCGACGGTGTCGTACGCGTCGTACTCCAGGTCCTCGGGAACGCCCTGCTCCCCGACGAAGACCTCCTTGCGCACCGCGAAGCACATCTCACGGTCGGCGGGGTCCTCGGCGACCCGAACCGCATACGACGTGGAGGGCGACGGCGAACTCACGCGTACGTCTCCTCGCGGACCTGGTCCAGGGCGTTCTGCAGGTCGGCCGGGTAGTCGCACGCGAACTCCGCCCACTGCCCGTCCCCGGGGTGCTCGAAGCCGAGGCGTACGGCGTGCAGCCACTGGCGGGTCAGGCGGAGCCGCTTGGCGAGCGTCGGGTCGGCGCCGTACGTGAGGTCGCCCACACAGGGGTGCCGGTGGGCGGCCATGTGGACGCGGATCTGGTGGGTGCGGCCCGTCTCCAGCTTCACATCGAGCAGGGAGGCCGCGCGGAACGCCTCGATGAGGTCGTAGTGCGTGACGGACGGCTTGCCCTCGGCCGTGACCGCCCACTTGTAGTCGTGTTGGGGGTGGCGGCCGATGGGAGCGTCGATGGTGCCGCTGGTCGGGTCGGGGTGGCCCTGGACGAGCGTGTGGTACCGCTTGTCGACCGTGCGCTCCTTGAACTGGCGCTTGAGCGACGTGTACGCGTACTCGGACTTGGCGACGACCATCAGCCCGGACGTGCCCACGTCGAGCCGGTGCACGATGCCCTGGCGCTCGGCGGCACCGGACGTGGAGATGCGGTACCCGGCCGCGGCCAGCCCGCCGATGACGGTCGGACCGCTCCAGCCCGGCGACGGGTGCGCGGCCACACCGACCGGCTTCACGATCACGACCACGTCATCGTCGTCGTGCACGATCTCCATGCCCTCGACCGGCTCGGCGACGACCTGCACCGGAGCGGGCGCCTGCGGCATCTCCACCTCGAGCCAGGCCCCGCCGTGCACCCGCTCGGACTTCCCGACCACCGAGCCGTCGACCGTGACCTTCCCCGCCGCGGCAAGCTCGGCGGCCTTCGTACGGGAGAAGCCGAACATGCGGGAGATGGCGGCGTCGACGCGCTCGCCCTCCAGGCCGTCGGGCACGGGCAGGGTACGGATCTCGGGAATCGTGCTCACCCGACGAGTATGCCGGACGGGTCGGACACCCCCGTACGGCGCCTGTGGACAACCCCTCCCGGACCTCGCGAGTCCTTGCGGGCCTCAGTCCTTGTGGACGGTCCCGTCCGGGTCCAGCCCCCTGAACGACAGCAGCACGATCAGGATGCCGCCGCACACGATCGCCGAGTCGGCCAGATTGAACACGGCAAAGTACTTGGGCGCGATGAAGTCCACGACCGCACCCTCGAAGACGCCGGGCGAGCGGAAGATCCGGTCGGTGAGGTTGCCCAGCGCACCGCCGAGCAGCAGGCCGAGCGCGATCGCCCAGGGCAGGCTGTACAGCTTGCGGGCGAGCCGGGCGATCACCACGATCACGGCCGCCGCGATCACCGTGAAGATCACGGTGAAGGCCTCACCGAAGCCGAAGGCCGCGCCCGCGTTGCGGATCGCCTCGAACTTCAGCCAGTCCCCGATGATCTCGATCGGCGGCTGGTGCTCCAGCTTGGCCACCACGATCATCTTGCTGACCAGGTCGAGGGCGTAGGCGAAGGCGGCGACCCCGAACAGCACGGCGATCCGGCGCCTGCCCCGGGGCCGCTCGGCCGCGGCTTCCTTCGCGTTCTCGTCGGACTGCTCCGGCTCGGCTCCCGCCGCCTCTGGGGTATCCGGCGTACCGATGATGCGCTCCGCCTCTGCCACGTGAGTCCTTCAACCTAGGTACCTGACTGAGGACGAGAGTACGACACGTCCGGCGGCACCCGGATGCCGGTCAGTACCGGCGTTCTTGCTTCTGCTTGCACTCCACGCACAGGGTCGCGCGCGGGAAGGCCTGCATGCGCGCCTTGCCGATCGGGTTGCCGCAGTTCTCGCACAGGCCGTAGGTGCCCGCGTCGAGGCGCTCCAGGGCCCGCTCGGTCTGCGTGAGCATCTCGCGCGCGTTGGCGGCGAGCGCCAGTTCGTGCTCGCGCGTGATGTTCTTGGCGCCGGTGTCCGCCTGGTCGTCGCCGGCCCCGTCCCCGGAGTCCCGCATCAGGCCGACGAGGGACTGCTCGGACGACGTGAGCTCGTCGCGCAGCCGCATCACCTCGGCCATCAGCTCGGCTCGTGCCTCCTCGACCTCCTCCGGGGTCCAGGGGTCCTCACCGGGGCGCACCGCGAGTTCGCCGGGCTCCACGGCCGCGGAGATGCGTGCCTTGGGAACGGCGGTCTTGGCCGCCGTGGCCGTGCCAGGAGTCTTCTTCGCAACCACCGTCGTGGCTCCCGTCTGCTCCGCGGCCTGCGCCGCGCCCGCTTTCTTGGCCCTGCTCTCGGCGACCACACTCTTCCCAGCCGCCCGCTCCGCAACCGCCTTTTTCCCGGCCGCGGCCCTCTTGGACGTGGTGCTCGTCCGAGACGTGGCGCTCGTCCTGGACGTGCCCCTCTTGGCGGCACCCGCCTCGGAGGCGCCCTTCGCCCCAGCACCGTCCTCTTCCGCACCCCCACCCACACCGACGCCCTTCTCCCCGGCCGCCTTCGTCGCGACCGCCTTCTCCGCCGCCGCCTCTTCGGCCGCCGTCACCTTGGCTCCCTTGCCACCGGACAGGGCCTTCTTGGACACCGCTTTCTTGGCCGCCGTGGCTTTCTCAGCCGTGGCTTTCTCGGCCGCCGACTTCTCGGTCGCGCCCTTCTTTCCGGCGGCCTTCTTGGCGGCGGCTTTAGTGCCCGCCTTCTTGGAGCCCGCCTTCTTCTCGGCCGTCTTCTCGGCCGTCTCCTGCGCCTCGCCCCCGACAGCCCCCCGCACGGTCTTCACCGGCTTCCCGCCCCGCACCCCCGCGGCAGAACCTCCCTGCTCCCCCCTGCCACTCCCCCGCGCGCTCTTCTTTCCGCCCACATCCTTGGCCGTACCGTCGGAGGCACGCGCATGTGTGGATCTGCCCGACGCCGACTGCTGTACGGCGGTCTTCTTCGCCACCATGCCGCGGCCCCTTCACATATTGTGATCTTGCACGCGAATCGTGCTGGGACGATAAATCGACTTGAGTCCCGCGGCAACGGGGCACACCGCCCGATTCGCCCGCCTCGCGCATGCCGCGCGGCAGACCTGCATGCGTTGTGCCCAGCTCCCCGCCGGGTATGCAATCGAGCCGACCGTCCCAGAATCCGAACACGCGTACCGATCCATTCGGGTCATCCCGGCCGGTACGGCACCCCCGCCCCCGCGCCCCGAAAATCCGGTCGGCCGCTGTCCGCGCGGCGCCGTACACTGGGCGGAGCGAAAAGCGTGGATGGGGACCAGTAGCGACGTACGCAGCCCAGAGCGACCCGGGGACGGTGGAAGCCCGGGGGCGAGCGCGACGTGAAGATCACCCCGGAGCCGCCGGAAGAAAGCCGCAGCCGAACGGCAGCGGTCGGTAGAACCGGCATCGCGACCCCAAATGAGGGGGCTCACCGAGGCACACCATGCGTCGGAGGGCCAAGGAGGGTGGTACCGCGGGAGCGCGCCGAAACCGGCGTACGGAAAGACACGGCTCTCGTCCCTCCGGACGGAAGGCAGCAAGTCCGCCGGAGGAAGCCCGCTGATGACAACGCCGACGTACCGCCAGGTACCCGCCCAGGTCGACCTGCCCGCGCTCGAGCACGCGGTGCTCGACTTCTGGCGCGAGCAGAAGATCTTCGCCAAGAGCCTGGAGCAGTCCGAGGGCCGCCCCGAGTGGGTGTTCTACGAGGGCCCGCCCACCGCCAACGGCATGCCCGGCGCCCACCACATCGAGGCCCGCGTCTTCAAGGACGTCTTCCCCCGCTTCCGCACCATGCGCGGCTACCACGTCGCCCGCAAGGCCGGCTGGGACTGCCACGGCCTCCCGGTGGAGCTGGCGGTCGAGAAGGAGCTCGGCTTCAGCGGCAAGAAGGACATCGAGGCGTACGGCATCGCCGAGTTCAACGCCAAGTGCCGTGACTCCGTGCTGCGCCACACCGACGCCTTCTCCCAGCTGACGACCCGCATGGGCTACTGGGTCGACCTCGACGAGGCGTACGTCACGATGGACCCCGAGTACATCGAGTCCGTCTGGTGGTCGCTCAAGGAGATCTTCGACAAGGACCTGCTGGTCCAGGACCACCGCGTCGCCCCCTGGTGCCCGCGCTGCGGCACCGGCCTGTCCGACCACGAGCTGGCGCAGGGCTACGAGACGGTCGTCGACCCCTCGGTGTACGTCCGTTTCCCCCTCACCTCCGGTCCGCTCGCCGGCGAGGCCGCGCTCCTGGTGTGGACGACGACGCCCTGGACCCTCGTCTCCAACACGGCCGTGGCCGCGCACCCCGAGGTCACCTACGTCGTCGCGACGGACGGCGAGGAGAAGCTCGTCGTCGCCGAGCCGCTTCTCGCCAAGGCCCTCGGCGAGGGCTGGGAGACCACCGGCCAGAGCTTCACCGGCGCCGAGATGGAGCGCTGGACGTATCAGCGTCCCTTCGAGCTGGTCGAGTTCCCGGCACCCGCCCACTACGTGGTCAACGCCGAGTACGTCACGACCGAGGACGGTACGGGTCTGGTCCACCAGTCCCCCGCCTTCGGTGAGGACGACCTCAAGGTCTGCCGCGCGTACGGCCTGCCCGTCGTGAACCCCGTCCGCCCGGACGGCACCTTCGCCGAGGACGTCCCCCTGGTCGGCGGCGTGTTCTTCAAGAAGGCGGACGAAAAGCTCACCGAGGACCTCCAGCAGCGCGGTCTGCTCTTCAGGCACATCCCGTACGAGCACAGCTACCCGCACTGCTGGCGCTGCCACACCGCGCTCCTCTACTACGCGCAGCCGTCCTGGTACATCCGCACCACCGCCGTCAAGGACCGCCTCCTCCAGGAGAACGAGAAGACCAACTGGTTCCCGGAGACGGTGAAGCACGGCCGCTTCGGCGACTGGCTGCAGAACAACATCGACTGGGCGCTGTCCCGCAACCGCTACTGGGGCACCCCGCTGCCGATCTGGCGCTGCGAGGACGACCACCTCACCTGCGTCGGCTCCCGCGCGCAGCTCACCGAGCTGACCGGCACCGACCAGTCGAACCTGGACCCGCACCGGCCCTACATCGACGACGTCACCTTCGCGTGCCCCCAGTGCGAGAAGACGGCCACGCGCGTGCCCGAGGTCATCGACGCCTGGTACGACTCGGGCTCGATGCCGTTCGCGCAGTGGGGCTACCCGCACAAGAACAAGGAGCTCTTCGAGAGCCGCTACCCGGCGCAGTTCATCAGCGAGGCCATCGACCAGACCCGCGGCTGGTTCTACACACTGATGGCGGTCGGCACGCTGGTCTTCGACAAGTCGTCGTACGAGAACGTCGTGTGCCTCGGCCACATCCTCGCCGAGGACGGCCGCAAGATGTCCAAGCACCTGGGCAACACCCTGGAGCCGATCCCGCTCATGGACCGGCACGGCGCGGACGCGGTGCGCTGGTTCATGGCGGCCGGCGGCTCTCCGTGGGCGGCACGCCGCGTGGGCCACGGCACCATCCAGGAGGTGGTGCGCAAGACCCTCCTCACCTACTGGAACACGGTCGCCTTCCAGGCCCTGTACGCCCGCACGTCGAACTGGGCGCCGTCCGAGGCCGACCCGGCCCCGGCCGACCGCCCGGTCCTGGACCGCTGGCTGCTGTCCGAACTGCACGCGCTGACCGACCAGGTGACCCAGTCCCTGGAGGCGTACGACACCCAGCGCGCCGGCAAGCTGCTCTCGGCGTTCGTCGACGACCTGTCGAACTGGTACGTCCGCCGCTCCCGTCGCCGCTTCTGGCAGGGCGACAAGGCGGCGCTGCGCACCCTGCACGAGGTCGTCGAGACGATCACGAAGCTGATGGCCCCGCTGACCCCGTTCATCACCGAGCGGGTCTGGCAGGACCTGGTCGCGCCGGTCACCCCGGGCGCCCCGGAGTCGGTCCACCTGGCGTCCTGGCCGGAGGCGGACCTGTCGGCGATCGACCCGGAGCTGTCGAAGCAGATGGTCCTGGTCCGCCGACTGGTCGAGCTGGGCCGCGCCACGCGCGCGGAGTCGGGCGTGAAGACCCGCCAGCCGCTGCGGCGCGCGCTGGTCGCCGCGACCGGCTTCGAGGCACTCAACCCCGAGCTGCACACGCAGATCACGGACGAGCTGAACGTCGCGTCCCTGGCGTCGCTGTCCGAGGTGGGCGGCAGCCTGGTCGACACCACTGCCAAGGCCAACTTCCGCGCCCTGGGCAAGCGGTTCGGCAAGCGCGTCCAGGACGTGGCGAAGGCCGTCGCGAACGCGGACGCGGCGGCGCTGTCCCTGGCCCTGCGCGAGGGCACGGCGTCGGTCGAGGTCGACGGCGAGACGGTCGCCCTCGCTCCGGACGAGGTGATCATCACAGAGACCCCGCGCGAGGGCTGGTCGGTGGCGTCCGACTCGGGCGCGACGGTCGCGCTGGACCTGGAGATCACGGAGGAGCTGCGCCGCGCCGGCCTCGCCCGTGACGCGATCCGCCTGATCCAGGAAGCCCGCAAGAACAGCGGCCTGGACGTGGCCGACCGCATCGCCCTGCGCTGGACGGCGACGGACACGGCGACGGTCGCGGCGCTGAGCGAGCATGCCGAACTCATCGCCGACGAGGTCCTGGCGACGGACTTCGCCCAGGACGGAGCGGACGACAGCTACGGCTCCCCGTTCACCGACGAGGGCCTGACCCTGACGTTCCGCCTGCGCAAGGCGTAGCGAGGCCCGGCCGGACATCCGAAGGCCCGGGACCGCCAAAGAATCTTGGTGGTCCCGGGCCTTCGGCGTTGTGTACGTCGGACACCGCACCCAACCGCCGAACAAACGCCGCAAACTCCGTGAACACGCGTAGCAAAAGGGCGGGGCCCCGGATCGAAATCCGGGGCCCCGCCCTGAACGCTGCCGACGCCTACGGCGTACTACCAACCGTCAGTTGTCGTCCTCGTCGATGAGGAAACCGCGCATCGGAGACGGAGCCTGGCCCATCGGACCGGGACCCTGCGGCCGGACCGGTGCCATGGGCTGGGTCATCGCCGGGGACATCTGCTGCTGACCACCGTAGGACGGAGCAGCCGGAGACGGGGCGCCGCCCATCGTCTGGTTGCCGCCGTACGACGGGGCACTCGCGCCGGCCGGTGCCATGGAAGGCGCCGGGGACGGCGGGAGGGACGCCGTGGCCGGGGTACGCGGCGGGGCGAGCGAGTCGTCCGACTGGGTCTCCAGCTGGCGCAGCTGGGACTCGAGGTAGGACTTCAGCCGCGTGCGGTACTCGCGCTCGAAGCCGCGCAGGTCCTCGACCTTGCGCTCCAGCGTGGCGCGGGCGGACTCCAGGGAGCCCATCGCGACGCGGTGCTTCTCCTGCGCGTCCCGCTCCAGGGCGTCAGCCTTGGCACGGGCGTCACGCTCAAGACCCTCGGCACGCGAACGCGCCTCGCCGACGATCTTGTTGGCCTCGGACCGAGCCTCGGCGATCGCCTGGTCGGCGGTCTGCTGGGCCAGCGAGAGGACACGGGCGGCGCTGTCGCCACCGGGGCCACCCTGACCCGGGCCGCCCATGGGGCCGGGGCCACCCATAGGACCGCCCATCGGGCCACCCATCTGCTGCTGCATCGGGGGCTGGCCCATCGGCCCCGGACCCTGGCCCATCGGACCGGGACCCTGCGGACCACCCTGACCGCCGGGACCGGCGGGCAGCTGCGGAGCACCGCTGGGCAGCTGGGGCGGGCCTCCCATGGGGCCACCCATCTGCTGCTGCGGCGGGCCCGATATGCCGGCGGGTACAGGAGAGCCGGGACCGCGCATGCCCTGCTGAGGCATGCCGCCCTGCTGGGGCATACCGCCCTGCTGCTGGTCCTGCGGGCCGCCTGGACCCTCCGGGGGCTTGCGCATGTTCTGCTGGTTCTGAGCAGCAGCGCGCGTGGCCGCGGCCAGCTTGGCGCGCAGATCCTCGTTCTCGCGGAGCAGGCGCGTCAGTTCGGCTTCGACCTCATCGAGGAAGGCATCGACCTCGTCCTCGTCATAGCCTTCTCGGAGGCGGACGGTCGTGAACTGCTTGTTCCGCACGTCCTCGGGGGTCAACGGCATCTCTTCACCTCAACGTAGTGGTCGGCAGTCGGCAAGACCGTATCTGTCACATCGCTCACATCGCGCTCCGCACGAGCGTGATCAGGATGTAGACGATGATCATCAGAACGAAGAAGGACAGGTCGAGCGCCACGCCCCCGAGACGCAGCGGCGGGATGACCCGCCGCAGAAGCTTGAGCGGTGGATCAGTGACAGTGTAGGTGGCCTCCAGAACGACCACCATCGCCTTGCCGGGTTGCCACGAGCGGGCGAACTGGAAGACGTAGTCCATGACCAACCGGAAGATGAGCACGATGAGGAAGACCATCAGCGCGATGTAAAGAACTTGCAGGACCACGCTCATGACTGGTGCTTCCCTCTCCCCTGTTCCCTGTTCCCCGTGGTTGTTTCCGGTGGTGCGTCTCAGCTCTGGTTGAAGAACCCGCCCTCTGCGATACGGGCCTTGTCCTCCGCCGTGACATCGACGTTAGCAGGCGACAACAGGAACACCTTCTGCGTCACCCGCTCGATGCTGCCGTGAAGACCAAACACCAAACCAGCCGCAAAGTCGACAAGTCGCTTCGCGTCTGTGTCATCCATCTCAGTCAGATTCATGATCACCGGGGTACCTTCACGGAAGTGTTCCCCGATGGTACGGGCCTCGTTGTAGGTCCGCGGGTGAAGTGTGGTGATCCGGTAAGGCTCTCGTTCCGACACGACCATGGGCATGATCACCGGTGCGTTCTTCTCCAGGCTTGCGCGTTCTTGTGTGATGGACGCCACGGGCGCGATGCGCGCCGGACGGCCGGATTCCGCGGGTAGCGAAGTTGATCGGGCCACGGGTTCACGCGGCGCGGGCGGATGTGCGATTCGCACCTCTTCGTCCCTTTGGGACTGGTGTGCACTGTGCGACTGGTGCGACGGCTCGTGCCGTCGGTGGTCCCGCTCGGGCTCCGGGTCCAGTTCGGGCTCGAAGTCGTCGTCGGGGTCGAACCCCCGGCCGTCGTACCCATCGTCCTCCACGAGGCCGAGGTAGACCGCCATCTTGCGCATCGCGCCGGCCATGCTCTGAGTCCTCCGCTCTGTGGTGGATCGACTGCCAAGTGCCCGCGATCCACGCGGTCGTTACGCCCGCCTTCCGGCGACATTGACCATATTTTCTGCTGTGGTCCGACTTCTTGGCGACGTTACCCGAGCCTGGGGCGGACTCCGAGTACCGCAGTGCCGACGCGTACATGTGTCGCACCGGCCGCCACGGCCTCTTCGAGATCCGCACTCATCCCTGCCGACACCATGTTCGCAGCCGGATGGGTCCGGCGCAGGTCGGTCGACAAAACCATCAACCGCTCGAACGCCGCCTGTTGCAGTCCCGCGTACTCCCCGGTGAGCGGGGCGACGGTCATGAGTCCGTCGAGCCGCAGCCCCGGAGCCTTCGCGACGAGGTCGGCCAACTCTTCGATACCGCCGGGTGCCACACCACCCCTCTCGCCCCGCTCGCGCTCCCCCGCATCCAGCGCGACCTGGAGGAGGCAGCCCACTTCGCGCCCCTGCCGTACGGCCTCCTTCGACAGGGCCGTCACCAGCTTGGAACGATCGACGGACTGCACGAGATCCGCGTAACCGACCACGGAGCGCACCTTGTTGGTCTGCAACTGGCCGACAAAATGCCACGCAAGGGGCAGATCCGAGCATTCGGCGGCCTTCGGTGCCGCGTCCTGATCGCGGTTCTCGGCGACGTGGCGCACACCTAGCTCCGACAGGATCCGCACATCGCTCGCCGGGTAGGTCTTGGTGACCACGATCAGGGTCACTTCCTCGCGACCGCGCCCGGCGGCCGCGCAGGCGGCGGCGATGCGGTCCTCCACCTTCGCCAGGTTTGCGGCGAGTTCGTCCTTACGGTCCGTCATGTCCATTCAGTCCAGCCACACATAGCCCGCGAGCCGACCGGTGGTGCGGTCGCGGCGGTACGAGAAGTGGTCGTCCGACTCCCGCGTGCACACCGGTGAGTGCTCCCGGTCGCGCACGCCGCGCCGTGCGAGCTGCGCGTGCACCCCGGCGGCCACATCGACCGCCGGCGTGCCCCAACTCGTCTCGGCGTGCGCCGCCGGCTCCACCGCGGCCACTTCGGCGCGCATCGCTTCCGGCACTTCGTAACACCGGCCGCAGACGGCGGGGCCGGTGCGGGCGACGATCCGGGCGGGGTCGGCGCCCAGTTCCGTCATCGCGCGTAGCGCGGCCGGGACGACCCCGGCGACCATGCCGGGCCGCCCCGCGTGAGCCGCGGCCACGATCCCGGCGACCGGGTCGGCCAACAGGACCGGCACGCAGTCGGCCGTGAGGACGGCGAGTGCGAGACCCCGCCGCGCCGTGACGATCGCGTCGACCCGGGGCACCGGACGATCGGACCATGGTTCGTCGACCACCGCGACGTCCGTCCCGTGCACCTGGTTCATCCAGACGACCTCGCCCGGGTCGAACCCGAGCGACTTGGCGGCGAGCTCGCGATTGGTCAGTACGGCGTCGCCGTCGTCGCCGACCGCGCCACCGAGATTGAGCTCCTCATACGGAGCGGCGCTCACCCCGCCCCACCGGTCGGTGAAGGCGAAGTGCGCGCCGCTCACGATGTCGCGCTGTGCTATCACGTCAGAAGGATCACTTAAGGAAGTCCGGGACGTCCAGCTCTTCGGCCGCGCTGTCGGCGTAGGTCCGCGACGGCGGGACCGGCGGGGCGACCGGGATGTCGGCCACCGGGTCCGGCGCGGTGGGCTCGGCCTCCTCCTTCGGCGTGACGCTGCCGAGCGAGCCGAAGGACGGCCGACTCTCGGTCTGCCGTACCGGAGTGGGCTCCTCGCGGCGGGGCGAGGACGAGGTCGAGGAGGAGGACGAGGTCGAGCCGAGGACGTTGTCCCGCCGGGCCGGCGGCTGACCGCCGTCGAAGCCGGCCGCGATCACGGTGACCCGGACCTCGTCGCCGAGGGCGTCGTCGATGACCGCGCCGAAGATGATGTTGGCCTCGGGGTGGGCGGCCTCACTGACCAGCTGGGCCGCTTCGTTGATCTCGAACAGGCCGAGGTCCGAGCCGCCGGAGATGGAGAGCAGCACGCCCCGGGCGCCGTCGATGGACGCCTCCAGCAGCGGCGAGGAGATCGCCATCTCGGCCGCGGCCACCGCGCGGTCGTCGCCGCGGGCCGAGCCGATGCCCATGAGGGCCGAACCGGCCTCGGACATGACCGACTTGACGTCGGCGAAGTCGAGGTTGATCAGACCCGGCGTGGTGATGAGGTCGGTGATGCCCTGGACACCGGAGAGCAGGACCTGGTCGGCCGACTTGAAGGCGTCCAGCACCGAGACCTGGCGGTCCGAGATGGAGAGCAGCCGGTCGTTCGGGATGACGATGAGGGTGTCGACCTCTTCGCGGAGTTCGGCGATGCCGTCCTCGGCCTGGTTGGCGCGGCGCCGTCCCTCGAAGGTGAACGGGCGCGTGACCACGCCGATGGTGAGGGCGCCCAGATTGCGGGCGATATTGGCCACGACGGGTGCGCCGCCGGTGCCGGTGCCGCCGCCTTCACCGGCCGTCACGAAGACCATGTCGGCCCCCTTGAGGACCTCTTCGATCTCCTCGCGGTGGTCCTCGGCGGCCTTGCGGCCGACGGCCGGGTTGGCTCCGGCGCCGAGTCCGCGGGTGAGTTCACGGCCGACGTCGAGCTTGACGTCGGCGTCGCTCATCAACAGAGCTTGCGCGTCGGTGTTGATGGCGATGAACTCGACGCCCTTGAGACCGACCTCGATCATCCGGTTGATGGCATTGACACCACCGCCGCCGACACCGATGACTTTGATGACTGCGAGGTAGTTCTGCGGTGCTGCCACGTCGAAGGCCTCTCGCCTCGAGTTACGGGTCGTCGGATCACGGGGAAGCGCTCTGCTCCGCGAACCCGGCGACTGATGCCGAATGGGACGGTCCGTAGCGCCGACCCGAACCCTAACCCTGAAGTTTAGGGTTACCAGTGTGTCTGTTCCTTGAAGTCTTCTGAACAGGACACTAAGTCGACAAGTGGCGCACGTTCAACGAACACGCCGAACCTCCCGTTTTTCTTTTCACCCTATGTGATCAGCCATGTCGCTGCCCAACCAGGGTGCTGGCCTGCGCAGATGTGCGTCAACTCGCCGATGACGCAGGGGCGGTGGGAACGCTGACGTCGAAGTACCCCGCATCCGGCGAGGCTTTCATGAGAGCAGTGAGTGTGCGAGCCTTCGCGGCCCCCTTCTCGCCACTCCCCCATGCGACGGTCCGGCCGTCGCCCAACTCCAGTGAGATGTCGTCGTAGGAACGGACCTTGACGACCCTGGTGACACGCGTGACGGCGGCCGGAATGGCATCGGCGACCCGCACCGCCTCCCGCACCAGACGGTCCTCGCCGAAGCGGCGCAGGCTCGCGGCGGCGGAGCTCGACCGGGACACCGTCAATTCCAGTGCGGGAACGCCTTTCGGAGCCTCAGAAACCGTGGCGAATCGGACACCTTCATCGTCCACTTCGACGAACTTTCCGCCTCTTTGGACAATCAGAACCGGAGTACGCTCCACCACTTTCAGACCGATTCCATGCGGCCAGGAGCGGACCACGTCAACCGCGTCAATTCGGGGCAATTTCCGGCGCAGCCTTGCCTCAATCGCATCGGTGTCGACGGAAATCAGCGGCGCTCCGACGGGAACGTCGGCCGCCTCGCGGACCTGCGCGGGCGTCAGGACCCGGGTCCCGGAGACGGATACGCCCTCGACGCGCAGCCATTTGGAGCCGTACAGCAGCCACACCGATCCCGCGCCGAGGAGCGCGAGCACGACGGCAAGAATGATGATCACACGAAGGCGGATGCGTCGCCGCCTCAACCGCCGGACGAGGGGCGGGTCGGACGACTCCTGCTGGCGTTCACCGCGCTCGGCGGTCGTCGGTCCGGCCACGCTCCCTGCCCTCCGTCATACGTTCCTAGCGGCGGTGTGAGGCGATCGCCTCGTACACCATGCCGACGAGCAGGTCGTCGGCGTCCCGGCGGCCGAACTCGCTTGCGGCGCGGGACATCTCGTACAGCCGGTGCGGGTCGGCGAGCACGGGCAGGACGTTCTGCTGCACCCACTCGGGCGTCAGTTCCGCGTCGTCGACCAGCAGTCCGCCGCCGGCCTTGACCACCGGCTGGGCGTTCAGCCGCTGTTCGCCGTTGCCGATGGGCAGCGGGACGTAGGCGGCCGGAAGCCCGACGGCAGAGAGTTCGGCGACGGTCATCGCGCCCGCGCGGCAGAGCATCATGTCGGCCGCGGCGTACGCGAGGTCCATCCGGTCCAGGTAACTTACCGGGATGTAGGGGGGCATCCCCGGCATCTGGTGCACCTGCGGCAGTTCGTTCTTCGGGCCGACCGCGTGCAGGATCTGGATGCCTGCCTGCTGGAGCCAGGGCGCGACCTGCTGGACGACCTCGTTCAGGCGCCGGGCGCCCTGCGAACCGCCGGAGACCAGCAGCGTGGGCAGGTTCGGGTCGAGCCCGAACGCGGCGCGGGCCTCGGGGCGCACCGCGGCCCGGTCGAGGGTGGCGACGGACCGGCGCAGCGGGATGCCGATGTAGCGCGAATTGCGCAGCTTGCTGTCCGGGGTGGAGACGGCGACCTGGGCGGCGTACCGCGAACCGATCTTGTTGGCGAGGCCCGGGCGGGCGTTGGCCTCGTGGATGACGATCGGCACGCCGAGGCGCTTGGCGGCGAGGTAGCCGGGCAGGGCGACATAGCCGCCGAATCCGACGACGCAGTCCGCCTTCGTGCGCTCCAGGATCTGCTCGGTCGCCTTGATCGTGCCGCGCAGTCGGCCCGGGACGGTGATCAGCTCAGGCGTCGGCTTGCGCGGCAGCGGGACTGCGGGGATCAGCGCGAGCTCATAGCCCCGCTGCGGAACGAGCGTGGTCTCCAGGCCGCGCTCCGTGCCCAGGGCCGTGATCCCCACGGTCGGGTCCTGCCTGCGCAGGGCGTCCGCGAGGGCGAGCGCGGGCTCGATGTGGCCGGCGGTCCCCCCGCCGGCGAGTACGACATGCACCGAAATTCACCGCTCTCCGGACGAGCGCGCCGCCGAGGCACGCCGTCGCATCGTGTTCCATCTCCGAGGCTCCCGGCCGCGGCCGGCACCTCCCGCACGCTTTCTACCAAAGCGGGGTTGCCGCGCAGAAAGCGCTGCCCGCGCAGCGGGCTCGTCGCGTGCGAAGGCGATCAGCAGCCCGATGGCGAACATGGTCGGCAGCAAGGCGGATCCCCCGTAGGAGAACAGCGGGAGGGGGACGCCGGCGATCGGCAGCAGGCCGAGCACCGCACCGATGTTGATCACGGCTTGCGCGGTGATCCAGGTGGTCACACCTCCCGCGGCATACCTCACGAAGGGGTCCTCCGTGCGTCCGGCCACGCGGATACCCGCATAGCCTAGAGCCGCGAAGAGGGCGAGCACCGACACCGTCCCCGACAAGCCCAGTTCCTCACCGGTGACGGCGAAGATGAAGTCCGTGTGGGCTTCAGGGAGTTGTCCCCATTTCTCCACACTCGCACCCAGTCCGGAGCCGAAGATTCCGCCGGAGGCGAGCGCGTAGATGCCGTGCACGGCCTGCCAGCAGTCGACGAGACCGCTGCGCGGCTCGGTGGCGCCGAGGCACTGCAGGCGGGCCATGCGGTTCTCGCTGCTCTTGATGAGGATCACACCGATCGCGGCGGCGACCGACAGCACCCCCACGAACAGCCGGGTCGGTGCCCCCGCCAGCCACAGCAGGCCGAACAGGATCGCCGACAGGATGATCGCCGTACCCATGTCGCCGCCGAGCATGATCAGCCCGAGCAGCATGAAGGCGACCGGCACGAGCGGCACGAGCATGTGCTTCCACTGCGTCAGCAGCTTCTTGTCCTGCTTGCGCGCGATCAGGTCGGCGCCCCACAGCACCAGCGCGAGCTTGCCGAACTCGCTGGGCTGGACCTGGAAGGAGCCGCCGAGGGCGATCCAGTTCTGGTTGCCGTTGACCGCGACTCCTATCCCGGGCACCTGCACCAGCGCCATCAGGAAGACGGCACCGGCGAGGATCGGGTAGGCGAGGGCCCGGTGCAGCTTCACGGGCATCCTGGAGGCGGCGAACAGCAGTCCGGAGCCGATCACGGCGGCCAGCAGCTGCTTGCGGAAGAAATACGAGCCGGGCAGCGACATCTGCAGTGCGGTGATCTGGGAGGCCGAGTAGACCATCACCAGACCGAGCACGGTGATCAGCAGGCTGCCGCCGAGGATCAGGTAGTACGCGGTCAGCGGCCGGTCCCAGGCCCGGTGCAGGCGCGTGTGGAGCCGCCGTACGGCGTTGTCGCGCGGCGGCCCGGGAGCGACGGGGCGCCGAACCGCCCGCTGGACGGGGGGTCGTCCCGTACGGCTACCGGGCATCGCCACTCACCGCCTCGCCGTGGGCATGCGTACCGTCCAGCCACATCCGAGTCACGCGTCCCTCCAAGGGTCCCGAAGCACCCGCAGTGGCCGAGACCCGGCGTCAGGCGCCCGCGCCGAGTTCGCGAACCGCCTCCGCGAACGCGTCACCGCGCTGGTTGTAGTTGGCGAACATGTCCATCGAGGCACAGGCCGGGGCAAGGAGCACCGTGTCGCCGGGCTGTGCGAGGCCCTTCGCCTCCTGGACTGCCGCGAGCATCGCCCCAGTGTCGGTCCGGTCGAGGTCGACGACGGGTACTTCCGGCGCGTGTCGCGCTAGGGCTTCACGGATCAGGGCGCGATCCGCGCCGATGAGCACGGCCGCGCGAAGCCGCTTCGCCGACTTGGTGACCAGCTCCTCGAAGACGGCGCCCTTGGCGAGCCCGCCCGCGATCCACACGATGGACTCGTAGGCAGCCAACGAGGCCTCCGCCGCGTGGGTGTTGGTGGCCTTGGAGTCGTCGACGTACGCGACCCCGTCCACGTCCGCCACATGCGCGATGCGGTGGGCGTCCGGGGTGAAGGCCCGTAGGCCGTCGCGTACGGCCTTGGGAGGCACCCCGTAGGCCCGGGCGAGGGCCGCTGCCGCGAGGGCGTTGGCGATGTTGTGCGGGGCCGGCGGGTCGACGTCGGCGACCTCGGCGAGCTCCTGGGCGTTCTTCTGTCGGTCCTCGACGAAGGCGCGGTCGACGAGGATGCCCTCCACGACGCCGAGTTGCGACGGCCCGGGGGTGCCCAGCGTGAAGCCGATGGCCCGGCAGCCCTCCTCGACGTCGGCCTCGCGCACCAGGTCCTCGGTGGCCTTGTCGGCGACGTTGTAGACGCAGGCGACGCGGTTGCCCTCGTAGATACGGCCCTTGTCCTTGGCGTACGCCTCCATGGAGCCGTGCCAGTCGAGGTGGTCGGGGGCGATGTTCAGCACCGCCGCCGAGTGGGCCCGCAGCGAGGGCGCCCAGTGGAGCTGGTAGCTGGACAACTCCACGGCCAGGACGTCGTACTGCTCCTCGCCCAGCACCGCGTCGAGGAGCGAGACGCCGATGTTGCCGACGGCGGCCGTGCGCAGGCCCGCCGCCTTGAGGATCGAGGCCAGCATCTGGACGGTCGTGGTCTTGCCGTTGGTGCCGGTGACGGCGAGCCAGGGCGCGGCGTCGGGGCCGCGCAGCCGCCAGGCCAGCTCCACGTCGCCCCAGACCGGGACGCCCGCTTCATGAGCCGCCGCGAACAGCGGCTTGTCCGGCTTCCAGCCGGGCGCGGTGACGATCAGTTCGGTGCCTTCGGGCAGGGTCGCCCCGTCGCCGAGGCGGACGGTGACACCGATCGCCTCCAGTTCGGTGGCCTGGGCACGCGCGCGTGCGTCGTCGCCGTCGTTGACAACGGTGACCTGCGCGCCGAGGCCGTGCAGCACCTTGGCCGCCGGGATCCCGGAGACGCCGAGCCCGGCGACGGTGACGTTCTTACCCTGCCAGTCGGTCACTTGTCCGCTGCCCATCCCGCATAGAAGAGGCCCAGTCCGACAATCACACAGATGCCCTGGATGATCCAGAAACGGACCACCACAAGGACTTCGGACCAGCCCTTGAGTTCGAAGTGGTGCTGCAGTGGCGCCATCCTGAAGACGCGCTTGCCGGTGAGGCGGAAGGAGCCGACCTGGATGACCACCGACATGGTGATCAGCACGAACAGGCCGCCGAGGATGGCGAGCAGCAGTTCGGTGCGGGAGCAGATCGCGAGACCGGCGAGCACACCGCCGAGCGCGAGCGAGCCGGTGTCGCCCATGAAGATCTTGGCCGGCGACGTGTTCCACCACAGGAAGCCGAGGCAGGAGCCCATCAGCGCCGCGGAGACGACGGCGAGATCGAGCGGATCACGCACTTCGTAGCAGGCGTTGGGGCTGGGCAGGATCTGCGCGTTGGCACAGGACTCCTGGAACTGCCAGACGCCGATGAAGGTGTAGGCGCCGAAGACCAGGACGGAGGCGCCGGTGGCCAGACCGTCCAGACCGTCGGTCAGGTTCACGCCGTTCGACATCGCGAGGATCATGAACAGCGCCCAGACGACGAACAGCACCGGGCCGATCGTCCAGCCGAAGTCGGTGATGAACGACAGCTTCGTGGACGCCGGGGTGTTGCCGCGGGCGTCCTCGAACTGCAGCGAGAGCACCGCGAAGGCGATGCCGCCGAGCAGCTGGCCGGCCAGCTTGGCCTTGGCCCGCAGGCCCAGCGAGCGCCGCTTGACGATCTTGATGTAGTCGTCGAGGAAGCCGACCAGACCCATGCCGAACATCAGGCCGAGCACCAGCAGACCGGAGTAGGTCGGCGGCTTGCCCGTGATGAGCTTCGACAGGAAGTAGGCGGCGATGGTCGCCAGGATGAAGGCGATACCGCCCATCGTCGGCGTACCGCGCTTGCTGGCGTGCTCGCGCGGGCCGTCGTCGCGGATGTACTGGCCGTAGCCCTTGCGCGCGAGGAGCTTGATCAGCAGCGGGGTGCCGATCAGGGTCAGGAAGAGACCAATGACTCCTGCGAACAGGATCTGGTTCATCATCGGGCGGCAACCTCACCCTCGGCACCGGTCTCGAGCAGCGCCTGTGCGACGCCCTCCAGGCCGACCGAACGGGACGCCTTCACGAGTACGACGTCCCCCGGGCGCAGCTCGCTGCGCAACAGGTCGACCGCCGCCTGTGCGTCGGACACGTGCACCGACTCCTCACCCCACGAACCCTCGTTATATGCGCCCAGTTGCAGCCAGGACGCTTCCCTGCCCCCGACCGCGACGAGCTTGCTGACGTTGAGCCGGACGGCGAGCCGCCCGACCGCGTCGTGCTCGGCGAGCGCCTCGTCCCCGAGCTCGGCCATCTTGCCGAGCACCGCCCACGTACGGCCCCCTTTCGCCCGTGCGGCTTCGCCCATGGCAGCAAGGGCACGCAGAGCGGCCCTCATGGACTCGGGGTTCGCGTTGTAGGCGTCGTTGACGACCGTCACGCCGTCCGGGCGCTCGGTGACCTCCATCCGCCAGCGGGAGAGGGAGCCCGCCTCGGAGAGTGCGGTGGCGATCTCTTCCGCGGACATGCCCAGCTCATGGGCGACGGCGGCCGCGGCGAGCGCGTTCGACACGTGGTGCTCACCGTACAGGCGCATGGTCACATCGCTTGCACCGGAGGGTGTGCGAAGGGTGAAAGCAGGCTGTCCGCTGTCCGTGAGTCTCACGTTCTCGGCGCGTACGTCCGCTTCGCCTGACTCTCCGAAAAGGATCACCTTCGCCTTCGTACGGGACGCCATGGCCCGTACGAGGGGATCGTCGGCGTTGAGGACCGCGACGCCGCCGTCTTCCGCCGCCGGCAGGCTCTCCACGAGCTCGCCCTTGGCCTGCGCGATCTGCTCGCGGCCGCCGAACTCGCCGATGTGGGCGGTGCCGACGTTGAGCACGAGGCCGATCTTCGGGGGCGTGAGATCGGCGAGGTAGCGGATGTGGCCGATGCCGCGGGCGCCCATCTCCAGGACGAGGAACTTGGTCTCCTCGGTGGCGCTGAGAGCGGTCAGCGGCAGCCCGATCTCGTTGTTGAGCGAGCCCGGCGTCCACACGGTGGGCGCCTTGCGCTGGAGCACCTGGGCGATCAGGTCCTTGGTGCTGGTCTTGCCCGCCGAGCCGGTCAGGGCCACGAGGGTCGCGCCGAGCCGTCGTACGACATGGCGGGCGAGGGCACCGAGGGCCTTCTGGACGTCGGCCACGACGATCGCGGGAACACCGACGGGGCGCGACGCCAGTACGGCGACCGCGCCCGCTTCGACGACCTGCTCGGCGTAGTCATGGCCGTCCACGCGCTCGCCGACGAAGGCGGCGAAGAGGGTGCCGGGCTCCACTTCGCGGGAGTCCCGGACGACCGGTCCGGTGACCTGGACGGACGGATCCGGTATGTCGTACGTCTGCCCGCCGACGACTTCTGCGATCTCGGCGAGAGAGAGGGCGATCACAAGTTCATCCCTGGGTCTTCTGGATAGCTTCGCGAAGCACCTGGCGGTCGTCGAAGGGGCGGACCACTCCGGCGATGTCCTGGCCCTGCTCATGGCCCTTGCCGGCGACCAGCACGGTGTCACCGGGCTGGGCACGGGCGACGGCTGCGGCGATCGCGGCGGCCCGGTCCTCGAAGACCTGGACCTCGCCACGCTCGTGTACTGGCACGGACGCCGCGCCCTGGAGCATGGTTGCGAGGATCGCGAGGGGGTCTTCGGAACGGGGGTTGTCGGAGGTCAGTACGGCGGTGTCGGCGAGCCGGGCCGCGGCGGCGCCCATCGGCTCGCGCTTGGTCACGTCACGGTCGCCGCCGCAGCCGAGCACGATGTGCAGACTGCCCTCGGTGACCTTGCGGAGCGCCTTGAGCACCGATTCGACGGCGTCGGTCTTGTGGGCGTAGTCCACGACCGCGAGATACGGCTGCCCGGCGTCCACCCGCTCGAGGCGGCCCGGCACACCCGGCACGGCGGCGATGCCGTCGGCGGCGGCCTGCGCGTCGAGGCCGGCGGCGGCCAGGGCGGTGATGGCGGCGAGGGTGTTCGCCACGTTGAAGGGGCCCGCGATCGGCGACCTGGCGGCGATCCGCTCACCCTTGGGGCCGATCACGGTGAACGTCGAGTCCATGGGGCCGACTTCGACGTCATCGGCTCGCCAGTCGGCGTCCGGGTGGCCCTCCGCGGAGAAGGTGACGACCGGGACGGTCGCTTCCTTGGCGAGCCTGCGGCCGTACTCGTCGTCGAGGTTGACGACGCCGAGTTTGCTGCGTTTGGGGGTGAACAGCTGCGCCTTGGCCCGGAAGTAGTCCTCCATGTCGGAGTGGAACTCCATGTGCTCCGGGCTGAGGTTGGTGAACACGGCGATGTCGAAGACGCAGGCGTCGACGCGGCCGAGGACCAGCGCGTGGCTGGAGACCTCCATGGCGACCGCCTCCACGCCGCGTTCGCGCATGACGGCGAACAGGGCCTGCAGGTCGGTGGCTTCGGGGGTGGTGCGCTCGGACTTGATGCGCTCGTCGCCGATGCGCATCTCGACCGTGCCGATGAGTCCGGTCGTCCGGGCGGTCTTGAGGGCACCCTCGACGAGATACGCCGTGGTGGTCTTGCCGGAGGTGCCGGTGATGCCGATCTGCAGCAGGTCACGGCCGGGGTGGCCGTAGATCGTGGCCGCCAGCTCGCCCATCAGCCCGCGTGGATCCTCCACGGCCAGGACCGGCAGGCCGGTCGCGGCGGCGCGCTCGGCGCCGGTCGGGTCGGTGAGCACGGCGACCGCGCCGAGGCCCGCGGCCTGCGTGACGAAGTCGGCGCCGTGCAGGCGGGCGCCCGGGAGGGCGGCGTACAGATCGCCGGGGCGGACGGCGCGCGAGTCATGGGTGATGCCCGTGACCTCGACGGCGTCCGCGCGGTCCGGCGCGGCGGCACCCAGCTGATCGGCGAGTTCCGCGAGGGGTGTGGCGGAGAGCTGCGCCGGCCTGGGCGGCCCCGGATACGTCACGGATGCGCCCTTCTGGGTGGTTTGGGACTGATCAGCGTGTGGCACGGCGGTGAGCGTACCGGGCGCACCCGCCTGGGAGCGAAGTGAGGGGCGGGGCGCGCCCTGGTTCCCGGAGTCGGGGGTGATCGTAGTCACGAGGTGGTTCCTGGCTGCTCGGTGCTGATCAGGGGGTCAGGGTTTGTAGGCGACCGGGAGCTTCGCGGCCTTGGCCCCGGTCGGCGGGATCTGAAGGGTCTTCAGGGCGAACTCCATCACCTTCTTGTAGATGGGGCCGCAGATCTGGCCGCCGAAGTAGTTGCCCGCGGTGGCGTTCTGGATGGCGCAGTAGACGGTGACGCGGGGCTTGTCCGCGGGCGCGAAGCCGGCGAACGACGACGTGTAGCCGCGGTACTTGCCGGTGGCCGGATCCACGCGGTTCGCCGTACCCGTCTTGCCCGCGACCCGGTAGCCGGGGATGCGCGCCTTGGTGCCGGTGCCCTCCTTGTCGTCCACGACCGACTCCAGCATCTGGGCGAGCATCTTCGCCGTCTTGGCGCCGATGACCCTGGTCTTCTTGGGTGCCGGGGCGTCGGTGAACTGCCCGTCGGGCCCCTGGGTGCCGCGCACGAGCGTGGGTTCGACGCGTACGCCGCCGTTGGCGATCGTGGAGTAGACGGAGGCCGCCTGCATCGCGTTGAGGGACAGGCCCTGGCCGAAAGGAATCGTGTACTGCTGCGAGGTCGACCACTTGCCCGGGGCGGCGAGGATGCCCCGGGTCTCGCCGGGGAAGCCGAGGCCGCTGTAGCTGCCGATGCCGAACCTGCGCAGGTAGTCGTAGAGGACCTTGTTCGCCTGCGGCTGGGTCCTGCCCAGCTGGCCGGTGGCCAGGATGGTGCCGATGTTGCTGGACTTGGCGAGGACGCCGTTGAGCGTCAGGAACCAGGTCGCGTGGTCGATGTCGTCCTTGAAGAGCCGGTCGCCGCGGTGCAGCCGGTTGGGTACGACGACATGCGTGCCGGGCGTGGCCACGCCCTCCTCCAGTACGGCGGCCATCGACATGACCTTCGCGGTGGAGCCGGGCTCGTAGGCGTCCTGGACGGCCGCGTTGCCCATGTTCTCGCCGCTGGCCGCGGAGAGGTCGTTCGGGTCGAAGCCGGGCGAGTTGGCCATGGCGAGGATCTCGCCGGTGCGGGCGTCCTGGACGATCACATAGCCGCGGTCCGCCTTGGACTCCTCCACCTGCTCGGTGATCGCGTTCTGCGCGGCCCACTGGATGTCGCGGTCGATGGTGAGCTCGACGTCGCTGCCGGGCACGGCGGGCGTCTCGGTGGAGCCCGCGGTGGGGACCTGCCGGCCGCCGGACTGGGCGTAGCGGATCTCGCCGTCCTTGCCGGACAGTTGCTTGTTCAACTGCTGCTCGATACCGCCGCCGCCCTTGCCGTCGGCGTTGACCCAGCCCAGTATCCCGGCGGCGAGATCGCCGTTCGGGTACACCCGCTTGCTGCTGGCGACCGAGAGCACGCCCGCGAGGACGTTGGCCGTGCTCTTGTCCCGCTCGGCCTTGGTGGCCAGCGCGGACTTCAGGTCCTTGATCTGCTTCCAGACCTGGGGGGTCTGGCGGCTCGCCAGCAGGGTGTAGCGCAGGTTCTTGTTCGCAGGCCGGAGCTTCTTGACGATCGCCTCCGGCTCCTGGCCGAGAATCGGCGCAAGGAGGGCGGCCGCCTGCTCCGGGCCGTCGTCGATCTTCAGCTGTTCGCGGCTGAAGAGCGTGGGGTCGGCCGTGATGTCGTACGCGTCCACGCTGGTCGCCAGCGCCACGCCGTTGCGGTCGGTGATGCCGCCGCGCACGGCGGCCAGGGTGTAGCCGACGTACCGGTTCTTCTCGGCCTTGGCGGCGTATGTGCTCGCGTCGACGGCCTGCACCTGGAGCAGCCGTACGACGAAGGCGATCAGGACGAGGGTCAGGGCCAGGCTGACCATGCGCAGCCGGGGGCGGGGGCTGCCGAGCCGGATCTTGGCGGGGGGCATGGGGCGCGACCGTGCCGGGCGGCCGGCCGGGCGGGCCGCGGGGGCCGGGCGCCGCTGGGCACCACCGGAGCGGGCGGGCTTGGCGGGTCCGGGCACGCGGCGGCGCGGTGGTTCCCTGTCGGACACTTCCGTCACCTGCCGGGGGTCGGGTACGTGGAGGACTGGGCGGGGGGTGCGTACTGGGGCACGCCGGGGGCGACGTCAGGGGCCTCGCGCTCAGGCACGGCGGAGGTGCCCTCGGGGACCGACAGGGTGGGTGCCGGGCTGGGTGTCGGGGGCACCGGGGGCTCGTCCACGAGGGCCTCGGGGGCGAAGACGAGCGGGACGTAGTCGGAGCTCTGGCCGGCGGGCGCGGGGCTGGGGGAGCCCTTGACCGTGCCGTCGGGGCCGAGGAAGGCGGGGTCGCCGCCGGGGACCATGCCGAGTTCCCGGGCGCGGCGCTGGAGGGCGTCGGGGGCGGAGTAGGCGTCGATGTCCCGCTGGAGGGACTGCTCCTCGTCGGTGAGGGCTTTCGAGTCCCGCTTCAGGTCGTCGAGTTTGAACGCGCCTTCACTGAGGGCGGAGTTCAGCACGAGGAGCCCGATGAGGCCGCCGCCGAGGAGAACGACGACAAGGAGGACGAAGGGGGCGCGGGCGGCCTGCCCGGCCCCGGTGGGGAAGAGCCGCGCGAGTCTGGCGGCGCGCCCCCTCAGTTCGGGTTTCCTACTCACTCGCGCTCCCCCGGGTCCGGTTCTCCAACTGACGGGTTCGAATCCTGGACCCGGACGCCCACCCCTGCCTTCACTCCACGTCCTCCCTGATCCGCTCGGCCCCCCGCAGGCGGGCCGGTGCCGCGCGCCGGTTCTCGGCGACCTCTTCCTCGGTGGGAAGTTCGGCACCGCGGGTCAGCAGCTTGAGCCGGGGCTGGTACTGCTCGGGGACGACGGGCAGCCCGGGCGGGGCGGTATTGGCGGCGCCGGCCGCGAACACCTGCTTGACCAGCCGGTCCTCCAGCGAGTGGTACGACAGGACGGCGATCCGCCCGCCGACGCCGAGAGCCTTCACGGCGGCCGGGATCGCCTGCTCCAGGACGGAGAGCTCGCCGTTGACCTCGATGCGCAGCGCCTGGAAGGTGCGCTTGGCCGGATTGCCGCCGGTGCGCTTGGCGGCCTGCGGCAGCGCGTCCCGGATCAGCTCCACGAGCCGCGCGCTGTTGCTGAACGGCTCCTTCTCACGCTCGCGCACGATGGCGCCCACGATCCGCTTGGCCTGCTTCTCCTCGCCGTACGCGCGCAGGATCCGCACCAGCTCACCGGCCGGGTAGGTGTTGAGGACCTCGGCGGCGCTGACCCCGGTCGTCTGGTCCATGCGCATGTCGAGGGGGGCGTCCTGGGCGTAGGCGAAGCCGCGGCCGGCCTCGTCGAGCTGCATGGAGGAGACGCCGAGGTCGAACAGGACGCCCTGCACGCGCGCGATGCCGAGCCTTTCCAGGACGTCCGGGAGCTCGTCGTAGACAGCGTGCACGAGGCTCGCGCGCTCGCCGTACGGTGCGAGCCGCTCGCCGGACAGGCGCAGGGCCTCCTTGTCGCGGTCGAGGGCGACGAGGCGGGCCTCGGGGAACTGCTGCAGGAGAGCCTCGCTGTGGCCGCCGAGCCCGAGCGTGCAGTCGACGACGACCGCTCCCGGCCGCTGCAGGGCGGGAGCCAACAGGTCCAGGCACCGCTGGAGCATCACCGGGACATGTCGACTCTGGCTCAAGGGGCCCTCTCAGATCCGGCGAGGCGGTACGCACCGCCGGGTCCCCGCCCGCTCGTGAAGGGGAGGCCTGCCGGCGCCGGAAGCGTCAGCCGGCCGGGAGCGGGAGGAGGCCGAGCCGTACGTACGCGCCGCGCACGTGGGGAGATCTCCGGAAAATCGCGGGGGTCTCCGGGGGAAAACAGTCCAGCAGGGAGAGTTCTCGCCTCCCGCTTCGCGCCACTTTAGTCCACCCTGTCTCGGGGTCAATCAACCGGCCTGCGCGTCGCCGATTCGGGTTCGGGTGAAGCCGCACAGCGGAGAAAATCGCTCGTATGGGCGCAGTCACGCCACCCCTGTGGGTTAGCTCACAACAAGGCTCGATGGCGTTCTTTGTCCCCTCTCACAGCGGGACCGCTGTGGCCGTGACCAGTACCGTCATGGGTATGACGACTTCTGCATCGGTTCCCACTGGTCCCGAAGGTGCGATAGCCGACCGCGGCACGGTCACCGACCGTCTCGTCGAGGCGAACGCGCGATACGCGTCCGCCTTCACCGACCCCGGCATGGACGCCCGCCCCGTGCTCCACGTCGCCATCGTCGCCTGCATGGACGCCCGTCTCGACCTGCACGCCGCGCTCGGTCTGGAGCTCGGTGACTGTCACACCATCCGCAACGCCGGCGGCGTCGTCACCGACGATGTGATCCGCTCGCTCACCATCAGCCAGCGCAAGCTCGGCACCCGCAGCATCGTCCTGATCCACCACACCGGCTGCGGCCTGGAGGCGATCACCGAGGACTTCCGCACCGACCTGGAGATGGAGGTCGGTCAGCGGCCCGCCTGGGCCGTGGAGGCCTTCCGGGACGTCGACCAGGACGTACGGCAGTCGATGCAGCGGGTGCGCACCTCGCCGTTCCTGCTGCACACCGACGACGTGCGGGGCTTCGTCTTCGACGTGAAGACGGGTCTGCTGCGCGAGATCGACCCCGCGTAGCGGTCGCACGGCCCCCACGTAACCATCCGCCGCACCTGTCGTTGCGCTGTCAATTCCGGCTCCGGCGTGCCCAAAAGGCCGTAAGGCCCGACATATCGCAGGCAGTTGTCCACAGGCGAGTGACACGAATCGGTAACGGCAGCAAGAATGCGGGTGTGGCAACACGCGGAACGTTTCATGCGTGGTGTCCGTGTTCCAGGGGAGGACCGGTCCGCGTCGTTGAGCGTCGGCCCGGAAAGAACGGGCCGAGGAGGGCCGGGTGACGACCTATGACGATCGAGCGAGCCTCACTGATCTGACCGCCACTGTGGAGCGTGTCCGCAGTTCGGTGGAAGGAGTGATCGAAGGCAAGCCCGAGGTCGTACGGCTTTCGCTGACCGTACTGCTCGCCGAGGGACATCTTCTGATCGAGGATGTTCCCGGCGTGGGCAAGACCATGCTCGCGAAGGCGCTGGCGCGGTCCATCGACTGTTCGGTGCGGCGTATCCAGTTCACGCCCGACCTGCTGCCGTCGGACATCACGGGCGTGTCCATCTGGGATCAGCAGCGCAAGGACTTCGAGTTCAAGCCGGGCGCGATCTTCGCCCAGATCGTGATCGGTGACGAGATCAACCGTGCGTCGCCCAAGACGCAGTCCGCGCTCCTGGAGTCCATGGAGGAGCGCCAGGTCACCATCGACGGCCAGACCTACGAGCTGCCGAGCCCCTTCATGGTGGTGGCCACGCAGAACCCGGTCGAGATGGAGGGCACCTATCCGCTGCCCGAGGCCCAGCGCGACCGCTTCATGGCCCGCGTCTCCGTCGGCTACCCCAGCGTGGAGGCCGAGCTGCAGATGCTGGACGTGCACGGCGGCGCCTCGCCCCTGGAGGACCTGCAGCCGGTGGCGCACGCGCACGACATCGTGAAGCTGATCGACGCCGTGCGTGGCGTCCACGTCGCCGAGCCGGTCCGCCGGTACGCGGTGGACCTGGTCTCCGCCACGCGTACCCACCCGGACCTCAGACTCGGCGCCTCTCCGCGCGCGACGCTGCATCTGCTGCGCGCGGCGAAGGCGTCCGCGGCCCTGAGCGGCCGGGAGTACGCGCTGCCGGACGACGTGCAGGCCCTCGCCGTGGCGGTCCTGGCCCACCGCCTGCTGCCCACCGCGCAGGCCCAGCTGAACCGTCGTACGGCCGAGCAGGTCGTCCAGGAGATCCTGCAGCGCACCCCGGTGCCCGCAGCTCCCCAGCAGCAGAGCGGCTTCGGCGGCCTGGGCCGCGGCACTCAGGCGTACGGCCAGCAGCCGCCGCGGAGGCTGTGATGACCTCCGGCAGTACCGGCCAGGCGGAGCCGGACCGCGGTGAGCAGAGCGGGCTGCGCACCGCACTGGCCGGTCTGACCACGCGCGGCCGCTCCTTCCTGGCCGCCGGCGTCGCTGCCGCCGTCTGCGCCTACGTCCTCGGCCAGGGCGACCTGCTGCGCGTCGGGCTGCTGCTCGCCGTGCTGCCGCTGGTCTGCGCGACCGTGCTGTACCGCACCCGCTACCGGGTCGCGGGCACCCGTCGGCTCTCCCCCGCGCGCGTGCCCGCGGGCAGCGAGGCCCGCGTCCATCTGCGGATGGACAACGTCTCCCGGCTGCCCACCGGCCTGCTGATGCTCCAGGACCAGGTGCCGTACGTCCTCGGCCCGCGCCCCCGCTTCGTGCTGGACCGGGTGGAGGCGGGTGGCCGCCGCGAGGTGTCCTACCGGGTGCGCTCCGACCTGCGCGGCCGCTATCCGCTGGGCCCGTTGCAGCTGCGCCTGAGCGACCCGTTCGGCATGTGCGAGCTGACCCGGTCCTTCTCGACGTACGACACCCTGACCGTGATCCCGCGCGTGGAGCCGCTGCCGCCGGTGCGCTTCAGCGGGGAGGCGAAGGGGTACGGCGACGGGCGGCAGCGCTCCCTCGCCCTGGCCGGCGAGGACGACGTGATCCCGCGCGGGTACCGCTACGGCGACGACCTGCGCCGGGTGCACTGGCGGTCCACCGCGCGCTACGGCGAGCTCATGGTGCGCCGCGAGGAGCAGCCGCAGCGGTCCCGCTGCACGGTGCTGCTGGACACCCGGGGCCTGGCCTTCCGGGGGGCCGGCCCGGACTCGGCCTTCGAGTGGGCCGTGTCCGGCACGGCGTCCGTGCTGGTCCACATGCTCGAGCGGGGCTTTTCGGTACGGCTGCTGACCGACACCGGCAACTCGGTCCCCGGCGAGGGCGCCGACGGGTTCGCTGGCACGAGCCATGCGTCGGCGGACGCGGCCGGGCTGATGATGGACACCCTCGCGGTGATCGACCACTCCGACGGTACGGGTCTGTCGCGGGCGTACGACGTGCTGCGCGGCGGCAACGAAGGGCTGCTGGTCGCCTTCTTCGGCGACCTCGACGAGGAGCAGGCGACGGTGGCCGCCAAGATGCGCCAGCGCAGCGGTGGCGCGGTGGCCTTCGTGCTGGACAGCGGGCCCTGGATGCGGGAACCCACCGATGTGCCGGGCGCGTTGGACAGGAGCGAGGAGCGGCTGCGGTTACTGCGGGAGGCGGGCTGGACGGCCCTGAGCGTGCCGCGGAGCGCTTCGCTGAACGAGCTGTGGCGCCAGGCGGACCGAGCGCGTACGGACGCCGCCGCGACCACTGGCGCACGGGGCGAGGGGGGACCGGCATGAGCGGGCGGACACGGATGGCGCTGTGCGCCGCGGCGGCCACACTGCTGACGTCCTGTGCCCTGCTGCCGCTGGTCTCCCCGGTCACCTGGCTGATGCAGGCGATCTTCCTGCTGGCGATCCAGACCGGCGTGGGCATGGCTACCCGGCGGGTGCCGCTGGCGCGGCCCCTGACGGTGGCCGCACAGGCCCTCGTCGCGCTGATGCTGCTGACCCTGACCTTCGCCAACAAGCAGGCGATCATCGGAGTGGTCCCCGGCCCTGAGGCCTTCCGTCACTTCGCCGACCTGTTGCAGGCCGGCGCGGACGACGTCAGCCGGTACTCGATCCCGGCGCCGCTGTCCGACGGCATCCGGCTGATGCTCATCGGCGGCGTCCTGATCATCGGCTTGGCCGTGGACACCCTCGCGGTGACGTTCCGCAGCGCGGCCCCGGCCGGGCTGCCCCTGCTGGCGCTGTACTCCGTGGCCGCGGGGCTGTCCGACGGCGGCGCGGACTGGCTGTGGTTCCTGGTCGCCGCCGCGGGTTATCTGATGCTGCTCCTGGCCGAGGGCCGCGACCGGCTCTCGCAGTGGGGGCGGGTCTTCGGCGGGGCTCCACGGACGCCGGGCGGGGAACCGAGCGGCGTGGTGGCGCCGGTCCGCACCGGGCGGCGCATCGGCGTGGTCGCCCTGGGCATCGCCCTGTTCGTACCGCTGGCCCTGCCCGCGATGAACGGCGGCCTGCTGGGCGCTGCGGGCACGGGCGTGGGCTCCGGCAGCGGAAGCGGGGGCACGATCTCCGCGGTGAACCCGCTGGTGTCACTGCGCGACAGTCTGAACGTGGACGAGGACCGCCAGGTCCTGTCCCTGAAGACCAACACGGCCGACATCTCGGACCTGTATCTGCGGATCGTGTCCCTGGACGACTTCGACGGCACCACCTGGCAGCCGGCCAAGCGCGACATCCAGGCCGTGCCGGACCGGTTCCCCACGCCCATCGGCCTCGGCGCCGACGTCCGGCGCACGGAGATCGAGACGACCATCTCGGCCGCGGACTGGTACGCCCAGAACTGGCTGCCGATGCCCTATCCGCCGAGCGGCGTGAGCATCTCGGGCCGGTGGCGGTACGAACCGCTGGGGATGACGGTCGTCGGCGACCGCCGCCAGACCACCCGCGGGGCGACATACACCGTGCGCAGCCTCGATGTGCAGCCGACGGCGAAGCAGCTCGCCGAGGCTCCGGAGCCGCCCGCGGCCCTGAAGCGCGAGTTCACCGAGCTGCCCGACTCGCTGCCCGCGGTGGTCTCCCGGACCGCGCGGGAGGTCACCGAGGGCGCGACCAGCCACTACGAGCAGGCGGTCAAGCTCCAGGAGTACTTCGCCGTGACGGGCGGGTTCCAGTACGACACCAACGTCAAGGTCGGCAGCGGTCGGCAGGCGATCGCCCGCTTCCTGCGGGACAAGCAGGGCTTCTGCGTCCACTTCTCGTTCGCGATGGCGGCGATGGCCCGCTCGCTCGACATACCGGCCCGGGTCGCGGTGGGCTTCGCGCCCGGCACCCCGCAGGGCGACAGCTCGGTCTCGGTGGGACTGAGGGACGCGCACGCCTGGCCCGAGCTGTACTTCGAGGGCGTGGGCTGGACCCGCTTCGAGCCGACCCCGACCCGGGGTTCGGTTCCGTCGTACACCCAGTCGGACACACCCGGCTCCACGCTCCCGGACGTGGCGCGGCCCTCGCAGTCGACGAGCACGGGGCCGTCCGCCTCGCCCTCGACGAGCGAGAGCTGCGCGGGACAGAAGCCGGACCTGTGCGCGAGCGAGTCCCCTCAGGCCGGCCTGGCCACGGATGACGACGGCCCGAAGTGGTACGTCGTTCTGGCGTGGGTGCTCGGCGGGCTGGCAGCGCTGCTGATCCCGTTGGCGCCGATGCTGTGGCGGTTGCGGACACGGGCGGTACGGCTGGGAGCACACGGCCGTACGGAGGCGGACGTATCGCTCCACACCATGGCGGTCTGGCAGGAACTCACCGACACCGCCTGGGACTTCGGCATCCCGCCGGACGACTCCCAGACCCCCCGCAAGACCGCCGCCCGCATCGTCCGCCTGGGCCACCTCGACCCACCGGCCGCGGCCTCGGTTCACCGGGTGGCCGACGCGGTGGAACAGGTCCTCTACTCCCCTGCTCCCCGCCCGACGGCCGGCCTCGCCGAGGATGTCCGCCGCGTCCTGTCCGACCTGGAGTCCAAGGCCGGCTGGACGACCAACCTGCGGGCCCGTCTGGCCCCGCGCTCCAGCGTGCGGGTGATCTGGGCCGCGTCGGACTGGTGGACCGACATCAAACGACGCGCTGCCGCCGCCCGCCCGACATTGCGTAGGCCGTCGACGCCTGGGCAGCGGGGGTGATCGAGCGCTGGGGGGTGACGTTGCGGGGCGAGGCCCGGGGCGGGGGTGGGCGCTTCGGGCCGGGGCGGAGGCGCGTGCTTGGAGCCCAGGCGGGGTACATGCTTAAAGCCGGGTCGGATGAACGTGCCTCGGGCCACCTCACCCGCGCCCGGCCCCACCCCAGCCCGCGCCCCGCTCGGAACCGGATCTCACGATGACGCGTGCCGCGGCACCGGGCCCCGCAGAGCCGCGACGGTTCGCTCAGCACGGCCCGAGGACGAGGGGGTCGGCTCTGATCTGGGCGGCCGCCTGAGGCAGGCTGGGACGAGGTGGCCAGCTCAGGCCTGGCCTGCGGCGATAGGTCGCTGGAGCGCTGCTTCGGGCCTACGGCGATAGGCGTGGGGCGCTTCTTCAGGCTACGGCGCTACGACGTGGAACGCTGCTTCAGGCCGGCGGCGCTACGAAGTGGAACCCTGCTTCAGGCCAGAGGCAAGGACGTTGGCCTGATGTTCCGCACCCGGGAGTCGCTGAGCCGGGAGCCGGACCTTGTACGAGCTGAGGAATTGGCCGAGTCCGTTCGCTCGGGAGGGGCATCACCCGGTCAGTTCAGGACGTTGCTCCGCCACGTCGCCAAGCCGTATCCGGGCATACATCAGGGGGTGGCCACCGAGTCGGTGGTCACCCCCTGCGTGTCCAGGAGCTGCTCGTAGAGCTAATG
The DNA here is from genome assembly GCF_041052385.1 of Streptomyces sp. R28. Taxonomy (GTDB): domain Bacteria; phylum Actinomycetota; class Actinomycetes; order Streptomycetales; family Streptomycetaceae; genus Streptomyces. The sequence continues at coordinate 2,888,418 of NZ_CP163439.1, forward strand.
GCCGCCCTGTTCGTCACGGCGACGCTGCCAGCGCTGCTCGATGCGGTCCATCATGGAACGCTTCTGACGGGGCTGATGGCTGGCCTGCGGACCGCCGGCGGGCTGTTCGCCCGGCTTGGGGGCCTTGCGCCAGCCGGTCACGGCGAGTACCGCACAGCCCAGCATGACCAGGAAGCCCACCACGCTGAGCCAGACCTGCTTGGCGACCATTCCTGCCATGAGGAGCGCGATACCTACGAGGAAGCCGGCGACCGCCTGGTAGACCCGTCGCCGGGTGTACGTGCGCAGCCCGCTTCCCTCAAGCGCTGTCGCGAACTTGGGATCTTCGGCGTACAGCGCTCGCTCCATTTGCTCGAGCATTCGCTGCTCGTGCTCCGAGAGCGGCACGGAGTCCTCCTCATCGTGCAGTCGCCGGGGCGACCCGGGGGGTCCCTTCAGGATAGGCAGGGAATCGCCCCCGTGAAACCCGCCCCTCTACGCCAATTGGCCAACCGGGCTCCGCCATGGACATCCCGACTCGCTGAGATCTGCATTCCCCAGCAGCCGACCCGTCATGCCGGAACGGTCTCCCTCGATCATACGGCGCTGCGCGCCCGATCGGGGGGCCTGTGGCGTACTCCATGTGCAGCCAAGTCCCTGATCAACGGCGCGCCCCTGCGGTTCCGCTCGCGGAGAACGGCTCAGGCCCCCGCGGTCTCCCGCGTCTCGCCGAGCACGTGCAGCTGCGTGGCCACCGAGTGGAAGGCGGACAGCTCGGCCGCCGCCTCCTCCAGCTTCAGCAGCGCCTCCAGCGCCCCGGGCTCGGTGTCCACCAGCACACCGGGGACCAGGTCGGCGAAGACCCGCACCCCGTGCACGGCACCGACTCTCAGGCCCGCACCCTCGACCAGCCCGGTGAGCTGGTCGGCGGTGAAGCGGCGCGGCACCGGGTCACCCTGACCCCAGCGGCCGTCCGGGTCCTCCAGGGCCTGCTTGGCCTCCTTGAAGTGACCGGCGAGCGCCCGCGCCAGCACCGCGCCACCCAGTCCCGCGGCGAGCAGGCTGAGGACACCCTCGGCGCGCAGGGCGGCCACCGCGTTGCGGACACCCTCGGCGGGGTCGTCGACGTACTCCAGGACGCCATGGCACAGCACGACGTCGTACCCGCCGCGTTCGACCACGTCGAAGAGGCCGTGGGCGTCACCCTGGACGCCTCGCACCCGGTCGGCCACGTCGGCCTCGGCGGCGCGCCGCTCCAGGGCGAAGAGCGCGTTCGGGCTGGGGTCGACGACGGTGACGCGGTGGCCGAGCCGGGCGAGGGGCACCGCGAAGTTGCCGCTGCCGCCCCCGGTGTCGAGGACGTCGAGCGCCTGGCGCCCCGTGGCCTTCACGCGGCGGTCCAGGGCGTCCCGGAGGACTTCCCAGACCACGGCTGTTCGGAGGGCGGCACGGGGGCGCATCGGGTCCGACACGGCAGTTGACTCCTCGGCGCGGCACCGCCACTTGCACGGCGGAGCGATCGGGCTGCCTCCCCGGCCCGGGGACGGGAGCGGGAAGGCTTCAGGCGCCCTCCACCCTATTGCCTACGGAAGCCCACCCGGCGCTCGCGGTACCGCGCGACACCGCCTGTCCCGCCCGACGGACAGCAAGCACGCACAGCAAGCACGCACAGCAGGCGGACACCGCGCCGGGGACGCGGACACGGTGACGGGAACAGGCACCCCGGCCGGAGCCTCGTACCCCGACACGACCGTTTCGCCGTCAGCCCGCGTCCGGCATGTCCTCGCGCGCGTGACGCGGGCCGTCGGTCCCGTCCGAGTCGGTGTCCGGTCGCGGCTGTGGCAGGACCGGCTGGAGTACCAGCATCCGCTCGACGAGGCGCAGGAACATCGCCACGTCGCGTATCAAGTCGTCGGCGTCCCGGCGGCTGGCCGCGCCCTGGATGCCCGCCTCGGCCCGGGCGCGGCGCCGGGCGCCCGAGGCGAACAGCGCGCTCCACTCGGTGAGTTCGGGCGCTATCTCGGGGAGCACTTCCCAGGCGCTCCTGATGCGGGCCCGGCGCCCGGACGCGGGCTCGGGGCGCCCGCGCGCGGCGAGAACGGCTGCGGCGGTGCGCAGGGCGGCGAGGTGGGCCGTGGCATAGCGCTCGTTCGGCGTTTCCAGAACGGCGGCCTCGTCCAGTCCGGCACGGGCCTGGGCGAGCAGGTCGAGGGCGGCGGGCGGGGCCGTGGTCCGGCGGAGCACGGGGTGCACGTCGCTCGCCGGGCCGGTCAGTGAGGGGGCAGGGCCGGGGGCGCGGCGCCGGTGGGCGGCTGCTGCGTGATAGCTGGCCATGACGAACCTCCTGTCGTCTGTGTGACGGCACGCCCTGATACGGGATGCCGTATGTGCCCATCGTGGGGTATGGCACTGACAATCCTTTCTGACCTGGGCTTTTGCTTCGATCGCGAGTTCGCACTAGTTTTTGCACTGACCAGTCAGTTCAAATTGAGGGGGCAGGGATGGGGGGAACCGTGGCCGGAGTCGGCGTCACGGCCCTGGGCCTCGGCCTCGAAGGGCCTCGCGGATGGGCGTTCCGCGGGGTCTCCTTCGAGGCGGAGCCCGGCTCACTGATCACGATCGAAGGACCGTCCGGCACCGGACGTACATGCCTGTTGCTGGCGCTCACGGGACGGATGAAGCCCACCGAGGGAACCGCCACCGTGGGCGCGGCCGGGCTGCCCAAGCACATGGCGGCGGTGCGGCGCATCAGCGCCCTGGCCCACGTCCCGGGTGTGACCGACCTGGACCCGGCCCTGACCGTCGCCGAGCACCTCCATGAACGGGCGCTGCTGCAGCGGCGGTTCGGCGACTCGTGGCGCGGGCTGCTGCGCCCGCGTGCCGAACGGAGGACCGACGCGCAGGCGCGGATCGACGCCGCGCTCACGGCGGCGGGCCTCGACCGGGACTCCCTACCCAAGGGCTCCCGTACCGCCGTACGCGATCTGGAGCGTCTGGAGGCGTTGCGGCTGTCCGTCGCGCTGGCCCTGATCGCGCGCCCGCGCGTGCTCGGTGTCGACGACACCGATCTCAAGCTCTCGGACGCCGAACGGGCCGAGGCCTGGGCGCTGTTGAAGTCCCTCGCAGAGGCCGGGACCACGGTCCTGGCGGTGTGCAGCGAAGCCCCCGACGACACCGTCAAGGTGTCCACGGCCCCCGAGGCCGACGCCGAGAAGGGCGACGCCCAGGAGGCCGGCACGGCGTCCGCCACCCAGGAATCCCCGGACACCGACGGACCGGAAACCGACGGAAAGGAGGCCGCCGATGCGCTCGCCTAGGCTGGCCGCGCTCGAGCTCAGGCGCTTCGGCCGGGGGAAGCTGCCGCGCGCCGCCCTGGTCGCGCTGCTGGTGCTGCCCCTGCTCTACGGCGCCCTGTACCTGTGGTCGTTCTGGGACCCGTACGGCCGTCTCGACCGCATCCCCGTGGCGCTCGTGAACGACGACAAGGGGGCGACCGCCCACGGGAAGAAGCTCTCGGCCGGCGACGACATCACCAAGGGGCTGCGCGAGAGCGACGTCTTCGACTGGCAGGAGGTGAGTGCCGCCGAGGCCGAGAAGGGTGTCGAGAACGGCACCTACTACCTGTCGCTGACCATGCCGACCGACTTCAGTGCGCGGATCGCCTCCAGCGCGGGCGATTCGCCGGAGACGGGCGCCCTTCAGGTGCGCACGAACGACGCGAACAACTACATCGTCGGGCAGATCTCGCGGACGGTCTTCAGCGAGGTGCGCGAGGCCGCGTCCACCAAGGCGTCGCGGTCCTTCCTGGACAGGATCTTCGTCTCGTTCTCCGACATCCACGGAGCGACGGTCAAGGCCGCGAACGGCGCCGACAAGCTCGAAGGCGGCATCGGGAAGGCGGAGAAGGGCTCCAAGGACCTCGCCGACGGGCTGAAGGACGCCAAGAAGGGCAGCGGCAAGCTGTCCACGGGCCTGAAGAAGCTCAACAAGGGCGCGGGTGACCTGGAGAGCGGCTCCAGGCAGGTCGCCGAGGGGACGCAGACGCTCGCCGCCAAGGTCAACGGAATCGACAAGAAGATCGGCCCCTTCCTCCAGGACAACGAGAAGACCATCGGCGACACCGCCCGGCTGGTCGCCGACACCTCGGGCGCGATCCGCGACAACCTCGACGACCTGGTGGAGCACGCTCCGGGCGCCGCCAAGGGCGCCCATGCGGCTGCCGACGTGCTGAACGCCGTCTACAAGACGCGCTGCGAGGACGCCGTACTGCCCGACCCGGCCTGCTCCGACCTGAAGAAGGCCAAGAACTCGGCCGCGGACGTGGCGACGATCGCCGACGACCTCAACACGCTGATCACCGACCACGACGGCGACCTGAAGAAGCTCGACAAGAACCTCGCCACCCTCCAGAAGCAGTCCCGGGCGCTCGCCGACCGCGCGCCCCGCCTGTCCGAGGACCTCGACGACGCCGTCACCAAGATCAACAAGCTGAACCAGGGAGCCGCGAAGGTCGCCGCGGGCGCCAAGAAGCTGCACTCCGGCCTCGGCACGGCCGGGACCGGCGCGGCGGACCTGGACACCGGCGTGGGTCAGCTGAAGTCCGGCGCGTACGACCTCAACGGCGGCATGTACAAGCTCGCCGACGGCTCCGGGAAGCTGTCCGACGGGCTGCACGACGGTGCCCAGCAGATCCCCGACTACGACAAGCAGGCCCGCGACCAGCGCACCGAGGTCATGGCCGACCCGGTCCAGCTCGTCTCCCGGGACATGCACAAGGCGCCCAACTACGGCACCGGTTTCGCCCCGTACTTCATCCCGCTGTCCCTGTGGGTGGGCGCGATGGTGGCGTACATGTTGATCGCGCCGATGAACCGGCGCGCGCTCGCCGCGGGCGCCTCGGCGTGGCGGATCGCGCTGGCCGGCTGGCTGCCCGTGGTGGCGATCGGGGTGTTGCAGACGGTGGCCCTGATGTCGGTGCTGCACTGGGCGGTCGGCCTTCAGATGGCGCGGGCCGCCGGGACGGTGGGCTTCCTGTTCCTGGTGACGGCGTGCTTCGCGGCGATCGTGCAGTGGCTGAACGCGCGCTTCGGGGCGGCGGGGCGGATCCTCGTCCTGGCCCTGCTGATGCTGCAGTTGACGTCCGCGGGCGGCACGTACCCCGTACAGACCAGCCCGGGCTTCTTCAACGCGCTCCACCCCTTCCTGCCGATGAGTTACGTCGTGGGGGCGCTCAGGAGGCTCATCACGGGCGGCGGTCTGGAACCGGTGTGGCACGCGTGCGTGGTGCTCGTCGCCTTCACCGCGGCCGCCGTCGCACTGACCGCGCTGTCGGCCCGTCGCCGGCAGGTGTGGACGCTCGACCGGCTGCACCCGGAGCTGACCCTGTGAGCGCGCGCGGCACAATCGGGACCATGGAAAGCAGCAACGCCGCGTCGGGCGGCAGCACGCGCCGTGAGGCCACCCGGCAGAAGCTCTACGAGGCGGCCGTCACACTCATCGCCGAACAGGGCTTCTCCGCCACCACCGTTGACGAGATCGCCGAGCGGGCCGGGGTGGCGAAGGGCACGGTCTACTACAACTTCGCGAGCAAGTCGGTCCTCTTCGAGGAGCTGCTGCGGCACGGAGTCGAACTCCTCACCGCCTCTCTCAGGGAGGCGGCCGAGAAGACCGAACGCGACGGCGGCAGCAAGGTGGACGCCCTGGACGCGATGATCCGCGCGGGCCTCGTCTTCATCGACCGCTACCCGTCCTTCACCCAGCTCTACGTCGCCGAGCTGTGGCGTACGAACCGGACCTGGCAGTCCACGCTGATGGTGGTGCGGCAGCAGGCCGTGGCGGTCGTCGAGGGTGTGCTGCGCGAGGGCGTGGAGAACGGCGAGTTCAGCGAGGAGATCGACGTCGCGCTGACCGCCTCCGCACTGGTCGGCATGGTCCTGGTGGCCGCGCTGGACTGGAAGTCGTTCCAGCCGGAGCGCTCCTTGGACGACGTGCACGCGGCGCTGTCCCGGCTGTTGCAGGGCCGGGTGAGCGGCCGCCACTGAAACGGCTGCGGCGCGCGCACCGCAGCGTCGGGCGCATACGAAAGCGCCGGTCCGAAAGTGGCCGCGTCCCCCGCGGGCCACTCTCGAACCGGCGCTTTCTCGTGCTCCCCCGTGTCCCCCCGTTTTTCCCTTCCCCCGTACTCCCCCGCGCCCCCCGTCGGACCCCCGTTCGGTCGTTCCCCCGGGTCCCCCGGTCTCGCTCCCGCCGACGCCGGGCCGGCGGAAGGAGCGGATCCGGGGTCGCTCCGTTCCGGCGCCCCGTGTCGCCGGTTCCGGAGCCGATCCCCTTCTCCGTGCCTCCACTCTCTCGTTCACGCAGGTCGGGGCCCATCCGCGCGCGTACTCAACTCACCGACTAGGTACGCGTACTCAGAGCTGCGCACTCACGCTCAGGGCCCTCCGTTGCCGACTGGTTACGATCACCTCCGTGTCGATACTCCCTTTGGTGTTCACCAGCGGCTGGGCCAGCGGCGTCAACGCCTACGCCGTGGTGCTGTTGCTCGGCGTCTTCGGCGCCACCGGCCTGAGCGACGAGGTGCCCGAGGCACTGCAACGGCCCGATGTCCTGATAGCCGCCGGCGTCCTGTTCCTCTGCGAGGCCGTCGCCGACAAGATCCCGTACGTGGACTCGGCCTGGGACTCGGTGCACACCGTGATCCGGCCGGTCGCGGGCGCGGTCGTCGCGGCGCTGCTCGCCGGGCAGAGCGGGTCGCTGCCCGAACTGGCGGCCGGTGCGGTCGGCGGTTCTACGGCTCTGATGAGCCACCTGGTCAAGGCCGGGACGCGGATGGCCGTCAACACCTCGCCCGAGCCGTTCAGCAACATCGTGGTGAGCCTCGCCGAGGATCTCGGCGTCGGGGCCCTCATCACCCTCGCGATCTTCTACCCCGTCGCCGCGGCGGTCGTCTCGGGCGCCCTGCTGCTGGCCGGACTGCTGCTGCTCCTCTTCCTGGTCTCGCGGATCCGCCGCTTCCGGCGCCGCAGGGCCGAGCGCCGCGAGGAGAAGCGCCTCGCGCAAGCGGTGGGGCAACGCCCCGGCTGAGCCGGCAGCGGCTTCCACGCCGAGCTTCCGCCGGAGGCCGGAGAGCCGCTGTCAGTGGCGGCCGATAAAGTCCCACGCATGGCACGGATTGCGGTGATCGGCGCCGGGATGGGCGCGATGGCGGCCGCTGCCCGGCTGGCCGTCGCGGGCCACCGGGTGGCGGTGTACGAGCGTACGGAGACGTACGGCGGAGCGGTGCGCCGCTTCGAGCGCGACGGCTTCGGCTTCGACACGGGCCCCGGGCTGCTCCCGCTTCCCGCCGTGTACCGCGACCTGTTCCTCAAGACCGGCAAGGAGCCGTTGGAGGCGTGCGTCGAGCTGGTCCAGGTCGACCCGTCCGCGCGGCACGTCTTCGCGGACGGCACCGAGGTCCGTCTGCCGAACGCCTCGCGCGCGGGCGTGGTGGCCGCCCTGGACGAGGCCCTGGGCGCCGGGACCGGCGACCGCTGGGGCGACTTCCTGGTCCGGGCCCGCGAGGCCTGGGACCGGACGCGCAGGCCGCTGCTGGAGGAGCCGCTGTGGCCGAACTGGCAGGTGCTGGCCGAGCGCGAGCCCTATCCGGCGGTCCCCCACAAGCGACTCCTGCGCACCCGCCGGGCCGGCACGCTCGCCGAGGTCGGCGCGTGGGAGCTGCGCGATGCCCGGCTCATCGCCCTGCTGGAGAGCCACGCGCTCGCGTACGGCCTGGATCCGCGCGAAACCCCGGCGAGCGCGGCGGTGCTGCCGTATCTGGAGCACGCCTTCGGGACCTGGTATGTGCAGGGCGGCATACGGGAGTTGGCGCGGGCGGTGTACGAGCGGTGCGTGGCCCGGAAGGTCGAGTTCAGCTTCGGCGCCGAGGTGGTCGGGGTCCTGGAGAAGGACGGCCGGGCGGCGGGACTGGAGCTGGCCGACGGGTCGATGACGGAGGCCGACATGGTCGTCGGGACCGGACCGTGGCGCCTGAGCGACCTGGTGCGCGGCCGTGGGCTGTACGAGGCGGAGGAGGTCGAATCCAAGCCCGAGGGCACGTCCCCCGGGCGTGCGGTGGTCTGTCTGGCGCTGCGCGGCGCGCGCGAGGCGGGCACCGCGCACCGCACGGTGGTGCACGCCTCGGACCGGCAGGCCGAGTTGGACGCCTTCGGGCTCGGTGAGCCGCCCACGCATCCGACGGTCCGGATCGACCGCCCGGACGACCCGGCGCTGCGCCCCGACGACGGGCATGAGTCGGTGGTCCTCACGTCCACGGTGCCGTCGCAGACGCTGTACGACTGGACCGCGGCCGGTCCCGCCGACGCCTTCGCGGACCGGATGGTGACGGCCGCCGAGCGGGCGATACCCGGACTGCGCGGGCGGACGTTGTGGCGCGAGGTCCGTACGCCGGTGGACACCCGACGGGAGACGGGAGCCGAGGGCGGCGGCGTACCGGCGCCGGCGCTGGCGGCAGCGGAGGGGACCTTCCTGCGTCCGTCCAACAGCACCCGCGTACCCGGCCTGTTCACGGTCGGCGGCTGGTCCCATCCCGGCGGCGGTCTCCCCCACGCCGGAATGTCGGGCACGCTGGTGGCCGGGCTGATCGTGGAAGGGCCGGAGTTCCGGGGCTCACAGTGAAGCCCGCGACGCCCACGACGCCCGCACAGGGCGTCTCGCGATAGGTGCTGGGCGGGCTGTCAGAAGCGGTACTGCTCGTCGTACCCGTTCCCCTGGCCCTGGCCCTGCTGCTGGCCGTCACCCTGGTACGGGTACTGCTGCTCCGGCGGGAGCTCGCCGCCGTACGCCTCGTCGGTGCGCTGCTGCGGGACCCAGACGCCGCCGGGCGGGGTCTCGCCGTAGGTGCCGGTGGCGTACTGGTCCTGGCTGTAGCCCTGCTGGCCGTACTGCTGCTGGCCGTAGGCGTCGTAGGAGGTGCTGCCGTAGGTCTGGGTGCCGATGTACGGGTCGGAGTAGGCGGCGTACTGCTGCTGGCCGGTGGCGTCGTAGCCGTACTGCTGCTGGTCGTAGCTGGAGTAGCCGTCGTAGGCATAGCTCTGGTCGGCCGTGGCGTACTGGTCCTGGGGCTGGCCGGCGGCCGCGTAGTTCTGGTCGGCGGCGGCGTAGGCGGCGTCGTTGTATATGCCGTACGAGCCGGTGTCCTCGGGCAGGGGCTGCGGCTCGTAGACGGCGTTCGTCTCAGCGGCCGCGGGCCGATCCGGGCGCGCGGGGGTGAAGACGTCGTCGCGGTCGTAGTCGTCCTGGCCGTAACCGGCGCCGCCCTGGCCGTAGTCGGCCTCGTCATGACCGTACGTGCCGTCGTGGCCGGTGAAAGCGCCCTCGGTCGCCTCGAGGTCGGAGACCTCCAGGGTCGGGTCCTGGCGGTCGGGCTCGCCGCGGCGGCGCTTGACTGCGCCCAGGGGGCCCAGGGCCGGCGGGGAGACCGCCCAGCCGGCCGAGAAGCCGCGGCGGAACGACAGGGTGACGTAGGTCTGGCCGACCGCGAACGCGGCCGCGCCCAGACCGATGACGACGACGGACGGGATCAGTACCCCGACCACGACACCGAGGAAGCCGACGAAGGCGAGCAGTCGCCAGCGCAGACGCGCCTTGTACTGCAGCAGCACCTCGCCCAGCAGCCACAGCGCGACGACGCCGAACGCGATGTAGAGGACCGTCCAGCCCATGTACGCCCCTCTCCCAGTGGCCGCCTACGCAGTGTGACGTACGCCAGTACGGCCGGTCTAGGCCTGCTGTGGATGGTGCAGGCCCAGGTTTTCGTAGATTTCCAAGGTCGCCGTGGAGTTGTTGAGCGTGATGAAGTGCAGTCCGGGCACTCCCTCGGCCAGCAGCCGCGCGCAGAACTCCGTGGCGACCTCGATTCCGATCGAGCGTACAGCGGTCGGATCGTCCTTTGCTGTGAGGATCCGCTCTTTCAGGGCGTTCGGGAAGGCGGCGTTGGTGAGGGAGGGGATCCGCTCCAGCGTCTTCACGCTGGCGATCGGCATGATCTCCGGGATGATCGGGGTGTCGCAGCCCGCGGCCGAGACACGGTCGCGCAAGCGCAGGTAGTCCTCCGGTTCGAAGAACATCTGCGTGATCGCGTAGTCCGCGCCCGCACGGCACTTGTCGACGAAGTGACGGACGTCGGCCTCCCAGTCGGCGGAGCGCGGGTGCATCGCGGGGAAGGCCGCGACGCCGACGCAGAAATCACCGGACGCCTTGATCAGTTCGACGAGTTCGGCGGCGTAGGTGAGGCCTTGGGGGTGCCGCACCCAGTCGCCCAGCGGGTCGCCGGGCGGGTCGCCGCGCAGCGCCAGCATGTTGCGGATGCCCGCGTCGGCGTACTGCCCGATGATGTTGCGCAGGTCGGCCACCGAGTGGTCGACCGCGGTGAGGTGGGCGATCGGCGTGAGCGTGGTGTCCGAGGCGATCGCCTCGGTCGCCTTGACCGTGCCCGCGCGGGTGGAACCGCCCGCGCCGTAGGTCACGGAGACGAAGTCGGGTCCGACGGCCTCGACCCGGCGCAACGCGTTCCACAGGTTCCGCTCGCCCTTCGGGGTCTTGGGAGCGTAGAACTCGAACGAATACGTCGTCTTTCCGGTCGCGAGCATGTCGCGCACGGTACGAGCGTGGTCCGACCTGATGGATGCGGTGCCGAGGGCCATACTCGCAGGTTAGCCAGGGGCCCCCGGTCCCCCAACCGGATGCCGGACATTTGACCGATTCGTCTGGTTATTGTCCACGCCTTGGACAACATGGGCCATGGAGGGGGCCTGCAGTGGGCCGGGCTGAGCCCCCGAGAACGCGCGGCGCTCCAGGAACCGGACCGGCGGAACAGCCTCGGCAGGCGGGAGGCCGGGACGGGGGGCCAGCGGGCCAGCGGGCCAGCGGGCCAGCGGGAAGGCCTGCCCCTCGCCCCTCCCCTGCATCTGCCGTAGCCGCTACCTACACCTGCCGCAGCCGCTTCGCGAACTCCGCCGCTGCCGCGCCCGGGTCGTCCGCCTCCGTGATCGCCCGTACGACGACGACGCGGCGGGCGCCCGCTTCCAGCACCTCGTCGAGGTTGCCGAGGTCGATGCCGCCAATGGCGAACCAGGGGCGGTCGGTGCCGAGGGCGGCGGTGTGGCGGACCAGGTCGAGGCCGGGGGCGTGGCGGCCGGGCTTGGTGGGGGTGGGCCAGCAGGGGCCGGTGCAGAAGTAGTCCACGCCTTCCTGGACGGCGGCCGCGCCGGCCTCGGACTCGGAGTGCGTGGAGCGGCCGACGAGGACGTCGTCGCCGAGGATCGCGCGGGCGGCGGGGACCGGGAGGTCGCCCTGCCCGAGGTGCAGGACGTCGGCGCCGACGGCGTGGGCCACGTCGGCGCGGTCGTTGACCGCGAGGAGCTTGCCGTGCCGGGCACAGGCCTCGGCGAAGACCTTCAGGTGCTCCAGCTCCTCGGCCGCCTCCATGCTCTTGTCGCGCAGCTGCACGATGTCGACACCGGCGGCCAGGACGGCGTCCAGGAACTCCGCGAGGTCGCCCTGCTGCTTACGGGCGCCCGTGCAGAGGTAGAGCCGCGCGTCGGCGAACTGGGCGCGGGCGGTGCCTGCGGTGGCGGTGTCGGACATGCGGTGCCCCCTGTGGTCGGGTTGCCGGGCGGGTGACGTCGGGCTGGTGCCGGACGGTGGCACGGTAGCCGGAGCCTGGCGCCGCGTCGCGGGCCGGTGCCGATCGGTGAACCATGGTCCGGGCGGGCGGCGACCCGAGGTGCGGGCCGGAGCGACTCGAGGCCAAGCAGCCCTCGGCGCCGCAGTCGGAGCCTGGCGCCGCGTCGCGGGCCGGTGTTGCCGGGCTGCGAGCCGGGGTCCCGGCCGGGCGGTGCCCGTGATCCGGATCGGACGGTACCCGCGGTCCGGGTCGAAGAGGTCTGGAGCCGCCGGACAGCGCTTGGCGCCGCGGCCGCCGCTGCCCGGGGGTGACGTACCCCACAACGCCGAGACGGCACCCGCCCACGTTTGAGGCGACGACAGACGGACGACAGGCCCGGCACCCTCCGCGGCTCATGGCGACACGTGCCCACCGTCCGACGTGGCAGCCCACCACTCGGACCCGGACGTCGTGCGCCTGCCCATGCCACGGGTGGACGTGGCCGCCCGGGCCCGAGCGTGGATGCAGGACCGGCCCACACCCACACGGCGGCGCCCTGCCTGGCGCCTGTGGTGTCGCGTGCTCAGTTGTCGGCTGTCGGGTGTCGGCTGGACGGCCGTGGGCCCAGCGGCAAGCGGCCGCGCGGTCGCTTGCCGTCGTATTGATGGCGGATGGATCGATGGCATACGGACCCCGCCCGAGAACCGGGCGAACCCATGCGGCAGGCGCTCGCGCACACCGCACGCCGCTCACCACCCACTCCGGCCTCCGGCCCCGCCTCCCGCGGGCCGCAGTCAATCGCGACCGCGGCCCGCAGGAGAGGAGCCCGGTCCAAAGGCCGGACAGTGTTCGGATCAGGGCGTTCGGTTCAGACGGCGAGCGCCTGGGCGCGGCGCTTCACCTCCGTGCCGCGATTCTCGCTGAGGGCCTGCGCGGGGGTGCCGGGCAGGCTTTCATCGGGGGTGAAGAGCCACTCCAGCATCTCTTCGTCCGTAAAGCCGTCGTCCCGCAGGAGCGTCAAGGTCCCGGACAGGCCCTTGACGACCTTCTGCTCGGCCCCGTCGATAAAGGCGGCGGGGACGTGCAGTGCGCGGTTCTCACCACGGCGTACGGCGATGAGCTGGCCGTCCTTGACCAGCTGCCGGACGCGGGTCACCTCGACATCGAGCATCTCTGCGATGTCGGGGAGGGTGAGCCAGGCGGGGACGAGAGCATCGATCTTTGCGTCAATCTCGGTCACGGAAACAAGCCTGCCATCTGCCACTGACAGTCGGAAGCCAGGCCCGTCCGACCAGGGCCACCACCCCGCTCTCGGCCCTATGCCGTCGCCGCCTTCATCGGCCGCGCCGGGTCCGCCAACAGCGCCGCGTCCATCGGCGTACCCGCCTCGATCAGCCGCCGTCCCTGCGCCAGATCCCTCGGCCGGCCCACCGCCAACAGGGCGACCAGGCGGTCGCCCTTCAGCCAGCAGACCGTCCAGGCCGGGCCCGACGGGTCGCCGCGCCACAGCGTCGTGTCGGCGGCGGCGTGGTGGCCGGCGTACTGGACGAACCGGCCGAACTGCTCGGACCAGAAGTACGGCACCGGGTCGTAGACCGCGGGCGTCTCACCGAGGATGTTCGCGGCGACCGTCCGCGGGCCCTGGAGGGCGTTGTCCCAGTGGTGGACCAGCAGGCGTGCGCCATACCTTCCCGAAGGGAAGGAGGCGCAGTCGCCGACCGCGTAGACGTCCGGCACGGAGGTGCGCAGGGCGTCGTCGGCCACCACCTCGCCGTGCGCCCCGAGCTCGATGCCCGAGCCGGCCAGCCAGGCCGTGGCGGGCCGCGCCCCGATGCCGACCACGACAGCGCCCGCGGGCAGCCGCGAGCCGTCGTCGAGGAGCACCGCGCCGGGCTCGACGCGCTCCACGCGCGCGTGCGTACGCAGCACCGCCCCGCTGTCCTCGTACCAGGCGGTCATCGGCGCCGCCACCTCCGCGGGCAGCGCACCCGCGAGCGGCCGGTCGGCGGCCTCCACGACCGTCACCGCGCAGCCCGCCTCGCGCGCGGCCGTGGCGAACTCCGCGCCGATCCAGCCCGCGCCGACGACCACGATGTCGTGCTGCCGGGCGAGCACCGGCCGCAACCGCTCGGCGTCGTCCAGGGTGCGCAGCAGATGCACACCGGGGACGCCCTCCACGCCCGGCAGCCGGATCGGTTCGGCGCCGGTGGCGAGCACGAGGACGTCGTACGGGACGGGCCCCGCCTCGGTGTCCAGTTCATGGTCGGAGGGGCGCACGCCCAGCACCTCGCGCCCCAGCTGAAGTTCGATGCCGAGCGCCTCGAAGTCGACGTCGAAGGCGGAGCCCTCGGACTTGCCCAGCAGCACGGCCTTGGACAGGGGCGGCCGGTCGTAGGGCTGATGGGGCTCGGCGCCGATCAGTGTGACGGTGCCGGTGAAGCCCTGTTCCCGTAGGGCGACCGCCGTCTGCACACCGGCCATGCCGGCGCCGGCGACGACCACTCTCCGCTGCGACTGCGTCGTCTGCTCACTCACCTGATCACCATAGACAACTGACAAATCGTCAGTCAGGAGTCGTGCTCAGTGACCTGCTCCACAACGCTGGTCCCGCTGCCCGCCTGCGACTCCCACTCCCAGCTCTCCTCCAGACGCACCCGCCCGTCGGGAAGCTCGACCACCGTGGACACGCAGTGGCCCGACGACGTCGTCCCGTCCCGCTTGAGCTGCACGTACCGGAAGTCCAACCGGTCGTCTTCCCTGCCACCCACCAGATACCCGCGTACGACGTCTCCGCCCGCGTACTCGGCCCAGATCTCGCCGTCCTTCTCGTGGTACGAGAACCGGGTACGCGTACCCACCTGACCTGGGGCTTGGTCCGCGACGGGGGCGAGGACGAGACCGTCGAGCGAGCGGGCCATGGGCACGGGCTCCCTTACTGAGACATGTGGCGGCGGGCTAGGGTGGCCAACGTAGAGCACTCGCGGGAGCCCGGACGCACCGGGCTGAGAGGGAGGCTGGCGGCCTCCGACCGTACGAACCTGATCCGGGTCATGCCGGCGAAGGGAGGGGCTGGACGCCCATGTCGCGTACGCGTACGTCAGACGTCCTCGTCATCGGGGGCGGAATCATCGGCCTGGTCACGGCATGGCGGGCCGCCGGGCGCGGGTTCACGACGGCCGTCGTGGATCCCGAGCCGGGCGCGGCGCCGCCCAGGTGGCGGCCGGGATGCTGGCCGCCGTCACGGAACTGCACTACGGCGAGCAGACCCTGCTCGGCCTGAACCTCGCCTCGGCCCGCCGTTACCCGGACTTCGCGGCCGAGCTCACCGACCTCACCGGCCACGACCTGGGCTATCGCCGGTGCGGCACGCTCGCGGTCGCGCTGGACTCCGACGACCGCGCCCATCTGCGCGAACTGCACACCCTGCAGCGCCAGTCCGGGCTGGACTCCGAGTGGCTGTCGGGGCGGGAGTGCCGACGCCTGGAGCCGATGCTCGCGCCGGGCGTGCGCGGGGGGCTGCGCGTGGACGGCGACCACCAGATCGATCCGCGGCGGCTGGCCGGGGCGCTGGTGGCCGCGTGCGAGCGGGCCGGAGTGATCTTCCACCGGACGTGGGCCGAGCGCTTCGACGTCGTACGGGATCGGGCCGCCGGTGTCACCACGCCGGACGGCACCGAGCTGGTCGCGGGCCAGGTCGTCCTCGCGGCCGGCAGCCTCAGCGGGCGACTGCCCGGAGTCCCGGACGACGTACTGCCGCCGGTGCGCCCCGTGAAGGGGCAGGTGCTGCGGCTGACCGTGCCGAAGCGGTACGCGCCGTTCCTGAACCGGACCGTGCGGGCCGTGGTGCGCGGCAGCCAGGTGTACCTGGTGCCGCGCGAGAGCGGGGAGCTGGTCGTCGGAGCGACGAGCGAGGAGCTGGGCTGGGACACCACGGTGACCGCGGGCGGCGTGTACGAGCTGCTGCGCGACGCCCACGAGCTGGTGCCGGGCATCACGGAACTGCCGCTCACCGAGACGCGGGCGGGCCTGCGCCCCGGCTCCCCCGACAACGCGCCGCTGCTCGGCCCGACCGAGCTGGAGGGGCTGTCGCTGGCCACCGGGCACTACCGCAACGGCGTGCTGCTCACGCCGGTCACCGGCGACACCATGGCGCACGTCCTGACCACCGGTGAACTCCCGGACGAGGCCCGGCCGTTCACGCCCAAGCGCTTCAGCGCCGCCGCACTCACGGAGCAGCCCGCATGAGCACCTCGGTGAACACCCCTCTCACCATCTCGGTCAACGGCGAGCGTCGGCAGATCGAGCCCGGCACGGCTCTCGACACGCTCGTGCAGTCCCTCACAGCGGCGCCCTCCGGAGTGGCCGCCGCCCTCAACGAAACCGTCGTACCGCGCGCGCAGTGGTCGTCGACGTCCCTGTCCGAGGGGGACCGCGTCGAGGTCCTCACCGCCGTCCAAGGAGGCTGAACCATGGCCGACGATCCCTTTGTCATCAGCGACACGTCCTTCACGTCCCGCCTGATCATGGGCACGGGCGGGGCGCCCAGCCTGGAGGTCCTGGAGCGGGCGCTGGTGGCGTCCGGGACGGAGCTGACGACGGTCGCCATGCGGCGTGTGAACCCCTCGGTCCACGGCTCCGTGCTGTCGGTGCTCGAGAAGCTCGGCATCCGGGTGCTGCCCAACACGGCGGGGTGCTTCACGGCCGGTGAGGCCGTGCTGACGGCCCGCCTCGCGCGCGAGGCACTCGGTACGGATCTGATCAAGCTGGAGGTCATCGCCGACGAGCGGACGCTGCTGCCGGATCCGATCGAGCTGCTGGACGCCGCGGAGACGCTGGTGGACGACGGGTTCACCGTGCTGCCGTACACGAATGACGACCCTGTGCTGGCGCGGAAGCTTCAGGACGTGGGCTGTGCCGCGATCATGCCGCTCGGCTCCCCGATCGGCTCGGGGCTCGGCATCCGCAACCCGCACAACTTCCAGCTGATCGTGGAGCACGCACGCGTGCCGGTGATCCTGGACGCCGGTGCCGGCACGGCGTCGGACGCGGCGCTCGCGATGGAGCTGGGGTGCGCGGGTGTGATGCTCGCCTCGGCGGTGACACGGGCGCAGGAGCCGGTAATGATGGCCGACGCGATGCGGCATGCGGTGGAGGCGGGGCGGCTGGCGTACCGGGCGGGGCGGATTCCGCGGCGGCACTTCGCGCAGGCGTCGTCTCCGGTGGAGGGCGTCGCACGGCTGGACCCGGAACGCCCCGCATTCTGAACACGCGTTCGACGAAGACCTTCGGCCAATGAGTCGTCCGTCACAGCTCGGCTGCAGTCACGCCCCGATCCCGACGGAACCGGCAGGCGTGTCAGTGTCGGCTCGTACACTCACCTGCGTGGATACGACCCTTCAGGACCCTCTGGTCGGGCAGGTGCTCGACGGCCGGTATCGCGTCGACGCGCGGATCGCCGTCGGCGGGATGGCCACGGTCTACCGGGCCCTGGACACCCGCCTCGACCGCGTGCTCGCGCTCAAGGTGATGCATCCCGCGCTGGCGGTGGACGGGGTGTTCGTCGAGCGGTTCATCCGTGAGGCCAAGTCCGTCGCCCGGCTCGCGCACCCCAATGTGGTGCAGGTCTTCGACCAGGGCACCGACGGGTCGTACGTCTATCTCGCCATGGAGTACGTCGCGGGCTGCACCCTGCGTGACGTACTGCGCGAGCGCGGGGCGCTCCAGCCCCGCGCCGCCCTCGACATCCTGGAGCCGGTGCTCGCGGCGCTCGGTGCCGCGCACCGCGCCGGGTTCGTGCACCGGGACATGAAGCCGGAGAACGTCCTGATAGGGGACGACGGGCGGGTCAAGGTCGCCGACTTCGGGCTCGTGCGGTCCGTGGACACCGTGACCAGCACCACCGGCGCCGTGCTCGGCACCGTCTCCTATCTCGCGCCCGAGCAGATCGAGCAGCCCGGTGCCGCCGACGCCCGCGTCGACGTGTACGCGTGCGGTGTCGTCCTCTACGAGATGCTCACCGGCGACAAGCCGCACGACGGGGACTCCCCCGCGGTGGTGCTCTACAAGCACCTGCACGAGGACGTCCCGCCGCCCTCGGCGATCGTGCCGGGGCTGGCGTACGAACTCGACGAGTTGGTCGCGTCGGCCACCGCGCGCACCCCGGACCTGCGTCCGTACGACGCCGTGGCGCTGCTCGCCCACGCGCGGGAGACACGCGCCGCGCTGAGCGCGGACCAGCTGGACGCGGTGCCGCCGCAGGCGCTCGCGGCTGAGCGCACCAACGCCGACGACCGTACGAGCGTGATCCCGCGCGCGCTGACCATCCAGCGGCCACTGCCCGTGAACGAGGACGAGCCCGAGGCCGTCTTCAACCGGACCAGCCGACTGGAGAGCCCGCCACCCCCGCCGCCCCGGCGCCGGTCGCGGACCCCGCGTGCGCCGCGCGGCCCGCTGGTCATCGTCGCCGCCGTCCTGCTGGCCCTCGGCCTCGGCGTCGGTATCTGGTACATCAACTCCGGCCAGTTCACCAAGGTCCCGTCCCTGCTGTCCAAGACCGAGGCGCAGGCCACGGACCAGCTGGCGAAGGCCGGGCTGGAGCTCGGCAAGGTGGAACGCTCGTACAGCGACACCGTCGAGCGCGGCACCGTCATCAGCACGGACCCGGAGACGGGCGCCCGCATCCGGCACAACGACTCCGTGAACCTGGTCATCTCGGCCGGACCGCAGACCGTGAAGGTGCCCGACCTCCAGGGATACCCGCTGGCCAAGGCGAGGACCGAGCTGAAGGAGAGCGGACTCGAACCGGGCATGGTGACCCGGGAGTTCAACGACGACATCACCAGGGGCTCCGTGATCTCCGTGGACCCCGAGACCGGCACCAAGGTCCGCTCCGGCTCCGCGGTCGCGCTCACCGTCAGCAAGGGCAGCCCGGTGGACGTCCCGGATGTCACCGGCGAGAGCCTGGCCGACGCGAAGGCCGACCTGGCGGAGGCCGGCCTGAAGGTGAAGGTCGCCGCCGCGCGGGTCAACTCCGACTTCGACGCGGGCCAGGTCGCCCGGCAGTCCCCGACCGACGCCGCGCAGGCCGCCGAGGGCGACACGGTGACGCTGACGCTGTCCAAGGGCCCCGAGATGATCGAGGTCCCGGACGTGGTCGGCGACAGCGTCGACGACGCCAGGGCCGAGCTGGAGGGCGCCGGCTTCGAGGTCGACGAGGACCGTGGCCTGCTCGGGCTGTTCGGCGACACAGTCAAGAAGCAGTCCGTGAAGGGCGGGAAGACGGCACCGAAGGGGTCGACGATCTCGATCACCATCCGGTGACGAAGGCCGTCGATGACGGCCGGTGACGAGGTGGGCCGGGCAGCATGACACCCTGAACAGGTGAGAAGTCAGCAGTCCGGCCCCGCACTCTCGGGCCCCTCCCGCAACCCCATCGGCGGCCACGTCCCCGTGGCCGGCGGTCTCCACTCCGTCGGGCTCACCTACGCCCACGACCTCAAGGCCGAGACGGTCCAGGTCTTCGTCGCCAACCCGCGTGGCTGGGCCACGCCCGCCGGGAATCCGCGGCAGGACGAGGAGTTCCGCGCGGTGTGCGAGGCCGAGTCGATCCCGGCGTATGTGCACGCGCCCTACCTGATCAACTTCGGCTCGCACACCGAGGCGACCGTCGAGAAGTCGGTGGAGTCGCTACGGCACTCGCTGCGGCGCGGGCGGGAGATCGGGGCGCTCGGCGTGGTCGTGCACACGGGCAGCGCGACCGGCGGCCGGGAGCGCTCGGTGGCCCTGAAGCAGGTACGGGAGCACCTTCTGCCGCTGCTCGACGAGCTGACCCACGACGACGACCCCTGTCTGCTCCTGGAGTCCACCGCAGGCCAGGGCGCCTCGCTCTGCTCGCGGACCTGGGACTTCGGGCCGTACTTCGAGGCGCTGGACGCCCATCCGAAGCTGGGCGTGTGCCTGGACACCTGCCACATCTTCGCCGCCGGCCACGACCTGACCGGCCCCTCCGGTATGCACCAGACCCTCGACCTGCTGGTGGACACCGTCGGCGAGGGCCGGCTGAAGCTGATCCACGCCAATGACTCCAAGGACGTCGTCGGCGCGCACAAGGACCGGCACGAGAACATCGGCGCGGGTCACATCGGCGAGGACCCGTTCCGGGCACTGATGACGCACCCGGCCACCGCGGGCGTACCGCTGATCATCGAGACGCCGGGCGGGAAGGAAGGCCATGCGGCGGATGTGGAGCGGCTGAAAAAACTTCGGGACGCATAGCCCGGTACGGAATACCCCTGGGGGGTATACGGTTCTTGCTCGATGCAGGAACCGTGACCTGGCATTGGGGGCTCTCATGCAACACGAAGCACACGCGGCACACGCTCACCACCCCGGCGAGACGGCCGCCACCAGCAGCTGGGCCATGGCCGTCCAGGCCACCCTGCACTGCCTCACCGGCTGCGCCATCGGCGAGATCCTCGGCATGGTGATCGGCACCGCGCTCGGCTGGGGCAGCGCACCGACGCTGATCCTGGCGATCGTCCTGGCCTTCTTCTTCGGCTACGCGCTCACCCTGCGCGGAGTCCTGAAGGCGGGGCTCGGCCTCCGTGCCGCGATCAAGGTGGCACTGGCCGCCGACACCCTCTCCATCGCCGTGATGGAACTCGTCGACAACGGCGTGATCGTGCTGTGGCCGGGCGCCATGGACGCCGAACTCACCGACCCGCTGTTCTGGTGGGTGCTGGCGATCGCGCTCGCCGTCGCCTTCGTGCTGACGACGCCGGTCAACAAGTGGATGATCGGCCGCGGCAAGGGCCACGCGGTGGTGCACCAGCACCACCACTGAACGTCACAGCTCGGGGCCGTCCCCGGGCTCCTCCTGGTACGAGTACCGCTGTTCCTTCCAGGGGTCGCCGATGTTGTGGTAGCCGCGCTCCTCCCAGAAACCGCGGCGGTCGGCGGTCATGTACTCCACGCCGCGGACCCACTTGGGCCCCTTCCAGGCGTACAGATGAGGGACAACCAGGCGGAGGGGGAAACCGTGCTCCGCCGTGAGCAGTTCGCCGTCCTTGTGGGTGGCGAAGATCGCGCCCTCGGAGGCGAAGTCGGAGAGGCGGAGGTTGGAGCTGAAGCCGTACTCCGCCCAGACCATCACGTGGGTGACCGCCGACGCGGGCGGGGCGATCTCCAGGATCGTCCGGGCCGGGATGCCGCCCCACTCCGCACCGAGCATGCTGAACTTCGTGACGCAGTGCAGATCGGCGACGACGCTCGTGTACGGCAGGGCCGCGAACTTCTCGTGGGTCCAGCAGTGCTTCTCGCCGTCGGCGGTGGCGCCGAACACCCTGAACTCCCAGCGTTCGGGGCGAAACTTGGGGACGGGGCCGTAGTGCGTGACCGGCCAGCCGCGCTGCACCCGCTGTCCCGGCGGAAGCTCGGAGTGTGCTGCTGCCCCACTTTCGCGCTCCACCGGCTGACCCATGACTCCATCCTGACAGACCTGGGGCAGTGCACCTGACCACACCCCTCCCCAATTCACCTCATAACGGACTAAGCATGCCCTAACTTACTAAGTGAAGACTTACTGGACGATCTTCCCAGCCGGTGCAATCATGCGGCGCAACCTGCCAGTTCCCCCGCGTGGAAGGAGCCTCTGCGATGCAGGGCGACCCCGAGGTCCTCGAATTCCTGAACGAGCAGCTGACCGGCGAGCTGACGGCGATCAACCAGTACTGGCTGCACTACCGGATCCAGGACAACAAAGGCTGGACGAAGCTCGCCAAGTACACGCGTGAAGAGTCCATCGATGAGATGAAGCACGCGGACAAGATCACCGAGCGCATCCTCATGCTGGACGGCCTGCCCAACTACCAGCGCCTGTTCCACGTACGGGTCGGTCAGACGGTCACCGAGATGTTCCAGGCCGACCGCCAGGTCGAGGTCGAGGCGATCGACCGCCTCAAGCGCGGTGTCGAGGTGATGCGCAGCAAGGGCGACATCACGTCCGCGAACCTCTTCGAGTCGATCCTCGAGGACGAGGAACACCACATCGACTACCTGGACACGCAGCTGGAACTCATCGACAAGCTCGGTGAGGCGCTCTACCTCGCGCAGCAGATCGAGCAGCCGAGCTAGCCGACGGGCTAGGCCGCGTCCGCCAGGTCGGTGAGCACCGGCTGGCCCTGATCGGCCAGCTCGCGGCGCGGGCACGCGCCCCGGCCCAGGAGCGCCTGGATGCGACGTACGCACGACCCGCAGTCCGTGCCCGCCTTACAGGCGGACGCTATCTGGCGGGGCGTACAGGCACCGTTCTCCGCGTGCTGCTTGACCTGCTGCTCGGTGACACCGAAGCAACTGCAGATGTACACGCGGACCACCTCCCGCCGGGATCGAAGTCGTGCCATCCCCTTGATCGGTGAGGCTAACCTAACCTTACCCGTCACACAGGAACCGTAAAAGTGGGGTGGGGCGCGGATCGTATGTGATCCGCGCCCCACCCCGCTGGCGTGTAACAACCGAAACGGTTACTGGTCCCTGTACATCTCAGCGACGAGGAAGGCCAGGTCCAGCGACTGGCTGCGGTTGAGCCGCGGGTCGCAGGCCGTCTCGTAGCGCTGGTGCAGGTCGTCGACGAAGATCTCGTCGCCGCCGCCCACGCACTCGGTGACGTCGTCGCCGGTGAGCTCCACGTGGATGCCGCCCGGGTGGGTGCCGAGGGCCTTGTGGACCTCGAAGAAGCCCTTGACCTCGTCGAGCACGTCGTCGAAACGGCGGGTCTTGTGACCGGAGGCCGCCTCGAAGGTGTTGCCGTGCATCGGGTCGGTCACCCAGGCCACGGTGGCGCCCGAGGCGGTGACCTTCTCGACCAGCTCGGGGAGCTTGTCGCGGACCTTGTCGGCGCCCATGCGGACGATGAAGGTCAGCCGGCCCGGCTCACGGTCGGGGTCCAGGCGCTCGATGTACTGCAGCGCCTCCTCGGCCGTGGTGGTCGGGCCGAGCTTGATGCCGATCGGGTTGCGGATCTGCGACGCGAACTCGATGTGCGCGTGGTCCAGCTGCCGGGTGCGCTCGCCGATCCACACCATGTGCGCCGAGACGTCGTACAGCTTCCCGGTGCGCGAGTCGACACGGGTCAGCGCCGACTCGTAGTCGAGCAGCAGCGCCTCGTGCGAGGAGTAGAACTCGACCGTCTTGAACTCCTCCGGGTCGGTCCCGCAGGCGTGCATGAAGTTGAGCGCCTGGTCGATCTCCCGGGCGAGCTGCTCGTAGCGCTGCCCGGAGGGGGACGACTTCACGAAGTCCTGGTTCCAGGCGTGCACCTGGCGCAGGTCGGCGTAGCCGCCGGTGGTGAAGGCGCGCACCAGGTTCAGCGTCGAGGCGGACGCGTTGTACATCCGCTTCAGGCGCTCGGGGTCCGGGATGCGGGCGGCCTCGTTGAAGTCGAAGCCGTTGACCGAGTCGCCGCGGTACGTCGGCAGGGTCACGCCGTCGCGGGTCTCGGTGCCCTTGGAGCGCGGCTTGGAGTACTGGCCGGCGATCCGGCCGACCTTCACGACCGGCACCGAGGCGGCGTACGTCAGCACGGCGCCCATCTGGAGCAGGGTCTTGAGCTTGTTACGGATGTGGTCGGCGGACACCGCGTCGAATGCCTCGGCGCAGTCGCCGCCCTGGAGAAGGAACGCCTCTCCCTTGGCGACGGCCGCCATCCGGGCGCGCAGCTGGTCGCACTCGCCCGCGAAGACGAGCGGCGGATACGACTCGAGGTCCGCGATCACTGCGCGCAGAGCCTCGGTGTCGGGGTACTCGGGCTGCTGCGCCGCGGGCAGGTCTCGCCAGGTGTTGCCAGCACTCGCGCTGGTCTTAGCGTTCACGGTCACGACCTCAACATTACGGGGTCGTGTCGGGCGTCCAGCCCCATGCCCAGCAATTGAGACACGGGGTACACGCCTCGGACTTGGGGTAGGGTGCCTCGCATGTTCGCGCACTCGACCCAGAACTGGTGGTGGACCGCTCATCCGGCGGCCCACTGACTGCGCGTACGCAAGACTTCGCGAAGGCCGCCCGAGGGGCGGCCTTCGGTGTTTTCCGGGGTCCGTTCCTCTCCCACTGAGTACCACTGAGTCTCACTGAGAAGGAGCACGGATCCATGAACCTGCTCGGCTTGCTGGACGACCCCCGCCCGTTCGCCCTGCTGCGCCGCCGCACCCCGGGCCACGATCACGAGACGGTGGAGGTCCTGATCGGCCCGGTCAGTACCCACGACCGTCTGGCCGACCTCCCCGACGAGGGCCTGGCGCTCATCCCCTTCCGCCAGATCCGCGAGCGCGGCTTCGACGTCCACGACGACGGCACGCCGCTGTCGGTGCTGACGCCGCAGGAGTCGTACGACATCTCGCTCGCCGATGCTCTCGACCAGCTCCCCTCGCACGACGTGCGCGTCGAGAGCGGTGGGTTCGACGTCGGTGACGAGGAGTACGCGGAGATCGTCGGGCGTGTCCTGCGGGAGGAGATCGGGCGGGGCGAGGGCGCGAACTTCGTGATCCGGCGGACGTACGAGGGCCAAATCCCGGGGTTCGGCCGCGCCGACGCGCTCGCGCTGTTCCGGCGGCTGCTGGAGGGTGAGCGGGGCGCGTACTGGACCTTCGTCGTGCACACCGGGGAGCGCACGCTGGTCGGGGCGAGCCCCGAGGTGCACGTGCGGATGTCCGGCGGGACCGTCGTCATGAACCCGATCAGCGGGACGTACCGCTATCCCGCCGATGGGCCGACGCCCGAGCACCTGCTCGGCTTCCTCGCCGACGGCAAGGAGATCGAGGAGCTGTCGATGGTCGTCGACGAGGAGCTCAAGATGATGTGCACCGTCGGTGACATGGGCGGGGTCGTCGTCGGGCCCCGGCTGAAGGAGATGGCACACCTCGCGCACACCGAGTACGAGCTGCGGGGCAAGTCCTCGCTGGATGTGCGGGAGGTCCTGAAGGAGACCATGTTCGCGGCCACCGTCACCGGCTCGCCGGTGCAGAACGCCTGCCGGGTCATCGAGCGGTACGAGCCCCTCGGGCGGGACGGTGTCGGGCGCGGTTACTACGCGGGGGCGCTCGCGCTCATCGGCCGGGACTCGGGCGGGGCCCAGACCCTCGACTCCCCCATCCTCATCCGCACCGCCGACATCGACACGCACGGCGGGCTGCGGGTACCGGTCGGCGCCACCCTGGTACGCGGCTCGGACCCGGCGAGCGAGGTCGCGGAGACGCACGCCAAGGCGGCGGGGGTGCTGGCGGCTTTGGGCGTACATCCGTCACGGCCGCGTGGGGAGCACGCGCGCGTACATCTCGCCGACGACCCGCGCGTGCGGGCCGCGCTCGACGGGCGCCGGGCCTCGCTCGCGCCCTTCTGGCTGCGGATGCAGGAGCGCTCCGAGGAGCTGGCCGGACACGCCCTGGTCGTCGACGGCGAGGACACCTTCACGGCGATGCTCGCGCACGTGCTGCGGTCGGGCGGCCTCGAGGTGACCATCCGACGGTACGACGAGCCGGGGCTGCGGGAGACGGTGCTCGCGCACGAGGGCCCGGTGGTGCTGGGTCCCGGTCCCGGCGACCCGTCCGATCTGGAAGACCCCAAGATGCGGTTCCTGCGCGACCTCACCGCCGAGGTCGTCCGCAGTCACCGGCACGGTGTGCTCGGCGTCTGTCTCGGGCACGAGCTGATCGCGGCCGAGCTGGGGCTGGAGATCGTACGCAAGGAAGTGCCGTACCAGGGGGCGCAGACGACGATCGACCTGTTCGGGCGGCCGGAGACGGTCGGTTTCTACAACAGCTTCGTGGCTCGCTGCGACGACGAGTCCCTGCAGGAGCTCGCCGCGCACGGCGTCGAGGTCAGCCGGGCCGACAACCGGGAGGTGCATGCGATGCGCGGGCCAGGGTTCGCCGGCGTGCAGTTCCACCCCGAGTCGGTCCTCACCCTGAACGGCGCCGCCGTCGTACGGGAGCTGGTGGGTCAGCTGCGGGGGACCAGCACGTTCTCGGAGCGGCGGCCCGCCTTGTAGTCGAGGACGTTCCGTCGAGGCCGACACCCGTGAAGCGGCCCTCTCGCAGTTCGGCGACGAGGGCCGCGGTGCCGATGAGGCGCCGGGTCGGCCGTGCAGGTCGCGGCCCATCAAGCCGTCGAGGCGGAAGTCGAAGTCACGCGTGCGGGTGGAGGCCCGCACGATGCGGCGGTTGACCGCCATGGCGAGGCGCTCGGCGACGTCGAGCTCGGCGACCCTCGCGCCCCCTGAGGGCTGCCGCCCCCAGACCCCCGCTTCGGCCCTGAACGGGCCTCGTCCCCAAACGCCGGACGGGCCGAGATTGCCCGACCGGCGCCGAGGACCCAGCCCCCTTCGAGCTCACCGTCAGCCGAAGAAGACCCCGACCTCCTCGTACAGCTTCGGATCCACCGTCTTCAGCTTGGCCGTGGCGTCCGCGATCGGGACCCGGACGATGTTTGTGCCGCGCAGGGCGACCATCTTGCCGAAGTCGCCGTCGCGCACGGCCTCGATGGCGTGCAGCCCGAAGCGGGTGGCGAGCCAGCGGTCGAAGGCGCTGGGCGTGCCGCCGCGCTGGATGTGCCCGAGGACCGTCGTACGGGCTTCCTTGCCCGTGCGCTTCTCGATCTCCTTGGCCAGCCATTCACCGACCCCGGACAGCCGGACGTGCCCGAATGAGTCCAGCGACTCGTCCTTCAGGACCATGTCGCCGTCCTTCGGCATGGCGCCCTCGGCGACGACCACGATCGGGGCGTACGACGCCTTGAAGCGCGAGGTGATCCAGGCGCAGACCTTGTCGACGTCGAAGCGCTGCTCGGGGATGAGGATGACGTTGGCACCGCCGGCCAGCCCGGAGTGGATGGCGATCCAGCCGGCGTGACGGCCCATCACCTCGCAGACCAGGACGCGCATGTGGGACTCGGCGGTGGTGTGCAGCCGGTCGATCGCTTCCGTCGCGATGCCGACGGCGGTGTCGAAGCCGAAGGTGTAGTCGGTGGCGGACAGGTCGTTGTCGATCGTCTTGGGCACGCCGACGCAGGGCACGCCGTACTCGTCGGACAAGCGGGCGGCGACGCCGAGGGTGTCCTCGCCGCCGATGGCGATGAGCGCCCCGACCTCCTGCTTGGCGAGGTTCTCCTTGATACGGCGGATGCCGTCCTCCTGCTTGAGGGGGTTGGTGCGCGAGGAGCCGAGGATGGTGCCGCCGCGGGGCAGGATGCCGCGCACGGCGGGGATGTCGAGACGGACGGTGTCGTTCTCGAGCGGACCTCGCCAGCCGTCCCGGAAGCCGACGAAGTCATAGCCGTACTCCTGCACGCCCTTGCGGACGACGGCCCGGATGACGGCGTTGAGACCGGGGCAGTCGCCGCCTCCGGTCAGTACTCCGACCCGCATGGAAATGTCCCTTCGCCGCGGTTGCCTGGTGAGGCCACGCTAATGGTGATCCAGGTCACAACGGGATGGGCAGGACCGGCAATTCCGGTGAACTGCCGGGTATTTGGTTTACGCGTCGTCAAGCCGACGGCCGATGGATCACTCGTCGTCGAGGCCGCGCTCTATCGCGTACCTCACCAGCTCCACCCGGTTGTGCAGCTGGAGCTTGCCGAGGGTGTTCTGGACGTGGTTCTGGACCGTGCGGTGGGAGATGACCAGGCGTTCGGCGATCTGCTTGTAGCTCAGGCCCTTGGCGACGAGCCGCAGCACCTCGGTCTCGCGCTCGGTGAGCTGCGGGGCCCCCGGCTGGTCGGCGCCCTGCGCGGCGGGCGCCGGTTCGGAGGCGAGGCGGCGGTACTCGCCGAGGACCAGTCCGGCCAGGCCCGGCGTGAACACCGGGTCGCCGACGGCCGTACGGCGCACCGCGTCGAGGAGTTCCTCCGTCGAGGCCGACTTCAGCAGGTAGCCGGTGGCCCCCGACTTCACGGCCTCCAGGACGTCGGCGTGCTCACCGCTCGCGGACAGGACGAGGACGCGCAGGGCAGGGTTGTGGCCGACGAGTTCCTTGCAGACCTGGACGCCGGGCTTGGCCGGCAGGTTCAGGTCGAGCACCAGGACGTCGGGGGCGGCGGCCTTGGCCCGGCGTACGGCCTGGTCGCCGTCGCCCGCCGTGGCGACCACGTCGAAGCCGGACTCGGCCAGGTCGCGGGCGACCGCGTCGCGCCACATGGGGTGGTCGTCGACCACCATGACCTTGATCGGGCCCTGCTGCCCGCTCGCGGTGTCCGTCATCGCTGTTCCGCCTTCCCCCGTGCAGCGCCGCTGTCCTTCGGTACTTTCAGTTCCACTTCGGTGCCCTGCCCCGGCACCGAGATCAGCTCGGCGCTCCCGCCGAGGTCCCGCAGCCGCCCCCGGATCGACAGGGCGACCCCGAGCCGGCCCTCGCCCTCGGCCTGCGCGAGCCGGCCCTCCGGGATGCCGGGTCCGTCGTCCCGTACGGTGACGATCACCGCGTCGGGCTCGTCCTCGACCAGGATCCACGCGCGCGCGTGCTCCCCCGCGTGCTTGCGGACGTTGTCCAGGGCGGCTCCCACCGCCGCGGCCAGCTCCCGCGCGGCGGCCGGGGCCAGCGGCACGGGCGCGCCGGGCTCGGCCAGGCTCACCATGGCGCCGGCGTAGCGGGCGAGCAGCACGCGGAGATCGAGAGGACCGTCGGCGTCGTCGGGCACGTCCACGGCCCGTACGACGGCTCCCTCGGCGGCGTCCTCCGACACCCGCGACACGGGTACGAGGCCGCCCGATACCAGCGTGCGCAGCGCCACCTCCTGCTCGCCGGCCATCCGGCCCAGCTCGGCCGCCTCCCCGCCGATGACGGCGCCGCGCCGCTGCACCATCGCGAGTACCTGGAGCACGCCGTCGTGGATGTCCCGGGCGAGCCGCTCCCGCTCACGCGTCGCCGCCTCGATCTCCAGGGCGCGGGCGAGGGTGCGCTCGGAGGCGCGGGCGACCTCGACGACGTAGCCGATGGCGATGGAGGCGATCCAGACGAGCAGCACCATGTGGATGGTGTCGCGGGTGGGTACGCCGGAGCGTTCGATCAGGTTGGCGGCGGCGACCAAGGTGGAGGCGAAGGCGGCCCAGCGCCAACCGCCCTTGATGGCGAACGCCAGCACGGCGCCCGCGGTCCATATCGAGGGCAGCGTCGGGGCTCCGGCGTCGATCCGCTCGGGCGCCTCGGCGAGCCGGGTGAGCATGATGCCGGCCAGGGCGATGGTGAGGTCCACGGCGAGGAAGCGCTTGGTGCAGCTCGCGGCGTTGGCGACCCTGGGCAGGGTGGCCAGGGTCCAGACGGCCAGTACGGCGAAGTAGGCGATGGCCACCCAGGGGCGGGCGACCTCGTCGTGGGCGCTGATGAAGAGCCCGATCGCGTACACCATGGTCAGCACCCGGTACCCGGCGAGCGCCCGCCACAGCGGCTGCTCGACGGACATCCTCATGACCCGCTCACGCTTGGCCATTACCCCCCTTTTTGGTTCCCCCGACTTTTTGGTACCCCCGACCCGGACGCGGTCGACTCCACGCGGACCGTTCCTTGCGCGGACCGTTCCCTGCGCGGCCGTTCCTTGTGCGGGCCGTTCCCTATTCGGGCTGTTCCTTCTTCTTCGGCGCCTGGTCCTTCTCGGCCTGCGCGAGTGCGGCCTTGGCCGCCTTCTCCGCTTCCTTCTCGGCCTTCGCCGCGTCCGCGATCTGCCGCTTGGCGGCGGTCGCGTACATGTCGACGTACTCCTGGCCGGAGAGCTTCATGATCTCGTACATGACCTCGTCGGTCAGTGCGCGGAGCACGAAACGGTCGTGCTCCATGCCCTGGTACCGGCTGAAGTCCAGGGGCTTGCCGATCCGGATGCCCGGCCGCATGAGCTTGGGCATGACCTTGCCGGGCGGCTGGATCTTCTCCGTGTCGATCATCGCGACCGGGATGACCGGCGCCCCGGTGGCGAGCGCCACGCGCGCGAGGCCGCCGGGCTTGCCCCGGTAGAGCCGGCGTCGGGCGAGCGCGTGCCCTCCGGATAGATGCCGAACAGCTCACCGCGTTCGAGGACTTCTATGCCGCTCTTGATCGCCGCCTCGCCCGCGCCGCGCGCCCCGGAGCGGTCCACGGGCAGCTGGCCGACGCCCTTGAAGAACGCGGCCGTCATCCGGCCCTTGACTCCGGGGGTCGTGAAGTACTCGGCCTTCGCGATGAAGGTCACCTTGCGGTCGAGGACCGCGGGCAGGAAGAACGAGTCGGAAAAAGAGAGGTGGTTGCTCGCGAGGATCGCGGCGCCCTCGGCGGGAACGTTCTCCAGGCCTTCCACCCAGGGCCTGAAGGCGACCTTCAACGGTCCCCCGATGGCCACCTTCATCGCGCCGTACAACAACCGAGTGCCTCCTGTGTCTGTCGGTGAGACCTTAACCCGGAGCACTGTCAAAGAGTCCGACGGCCCTGGTCGGTGTCCGTACGGTCGCGTACGGTGAAGCACACCTGGCTGTATCGATATGCGGCTCCGCCGCGCGGATTCTTGTCGTTCCTCTCACTCATGTCAGTCATGTCCCTCCTTCTCACGAACAGGAGACCGTAAGGTGCCGGTCCTTCCTGGAGCCGAGCCGTACCGCCACGAGGGCGGGGAGGTCGGGGTTCTGCTCTGTCACGGCTTCACCGGTTCCCCCCAGTCGCTGCGCCCCTGGGCGGAGTATCTCGCCGAGCGCGGGCTCACCGTCTCGCTGCCGCTGCTGCCGGGCCACGGCACCCGCTGGGAGGACATGCAGGTCACCGGCTGGCAGGACTGGTACGCCGAGGTGGACCGCGAGCTGCGCAACCTCCGCGACCGCTGCGAGCGGGTCTTCGTCGCCGGCCTGTCCATGGGCGGCGCCCTGGCACTGCGGCTCGCCGCGAAGCACGGGGAGGACGTCGCGGGCGTGCTGGTCGTCAACCCCGCGAACAAGGTGCACGGACTGGCCGCGTACACCCTGCCGGTGTCCCGCCACTTCGTCCGTACGACGCGGGGCATCACCAGTGACATCGCGAAGGAGGGCGGCGTCGAGCTCGGGTACGACCGGGTTCCGCTGCACGCGGCCCACTCCCTCAGGAACTTCTTCCGTCTCCTCGACGGCGAACTGCCGCAGGTCACCCAGCCCCTGCTGCTCCTGCGCAGTGCCCAGGACCACGTCGTGCCGTCGGCGGATTCGGCCCGGGTCCTGAGTCGGGTGTCGTCGACGGACGTAACGGAGATCGTGCTGGAACAGAGCTATCACGTGGCGACGTTGGACCATGAAGCGGACCGGATCTTCGAGGAGAGCCTCGGCTTCATCCACCGGCTCGCGACCGGCGTCGACAACGAAGGGACGACCGCACGTGGCTGAGCACGACTCCGAGAGGCGCGAGGACAGCGAGGATCGCGAGCCGGAAGAGCAGCACGTCCCGTTCGACGAGGACGCCGCGTGGGCCGCGATCGTCGCCGGGTACGGCGAGGAGCCGACGGACCCGCCGGGCTCGAAGCCGTTCAAGTCGATCGAGGACCTGGCGCTGCCGGAGTCCGACACGAACGACGGGGCGAGCGGCGGGACGGAGGGGGAGCCGAAACTCGACAAAGGCAGCAAGGGCGAGAAGGCCAAGCAGGCCGACGATCCCGAGGAGGACCGGGCGGGCCGGGAGGACCGGGCGGACAAGCCGGTCAAGCCCCTGGGCAGCTCCGTCTCCTTCGCCCCTGGTGTCGGCCCGCGCGACTACAGCTTGCCCGAGCCTTCCGAGGACGACTTCGACGCCGACGACGAGGGCCACTTCGTCCCGCCGGAGCCGCCGCCGCTGCCCGCCGCCGACCCGACCGCGAAGTTCGCCTGGCTCGCGGTGGTCGGCGGGCCGATCCTGCTGCTGCTCGGCGTGCTGCTCAGCTGGGACATGACGTGGTGGCTGGCGACGCTCGGTATCGGCGGGTTCCTGGGCGGGTTCGCCACGCTGGTGATGCGGATGAAGACGGATGACGAGGACGGCGACGATCCGGGGCGGGGAGCCGTCGTCTAGGACGCCGGGATCTTGAGGGCGGCCAGGACCGGAAGGTGGTCCGTGGCCGCCCTCAGGTCTGTCTCCGTCACGCCGGCATGGCCCCGCGGGACACCGCAGCCGAGCACGTCGATGTCCTGGGTGGCGAAGATCGCGTCGATGCGCTGATGGGGGTCGAGCGGGGTCGAGGTGTACTCGCTGCCCCAGGGGGCAGTGGCCCAGCAGTCCTGGAGGCCGTCGGCCAGGCGGCGGAAGGTGCGGCCGGCGGGGCGTTCGTTCAGGTCGCCGCCCGCGACGGCGTGCTCCACGCCCATTCCGGCGAGGCGGTCGAGCAGCATGCCGCCCTGCTCGCGGCGTTCGTCCTTCTGCAAGGAGAGGTGGCAGCTCAGGACGCCCAGGCGGGCGCCGCCGAACCGGACCACTGCCGTGGCGAAGCCCCGCCTGTGGAGCCCGGGGGTGAGCGGGAGGAGCACGTCCTCCGTGCGCTCCACGGTGGCCCTCAGGTTGCACAGGATCGCCGGGCCCGCGGCTGTGGCGCCGCCGGTGAGGACGACGAGGTTCGCCGCACGGGCCAGGCGGGAGAGTTTCTTGCGCCAGCGGAAGAAACGGGGGGCTTCCTGGATGAGGACCAGGTCGGGGTCGCAGGCGGTGATGACGCGGGCGAGGGCGACGGTGTCGTCGCGCATCGAGCGGATGTTGTAGCTGAGGACTCGGATGACTGCGGAACCGTCGGGCTCTGTATGGGAGTCGGGCAGCAGCGCCATGTGGATCAATGTACGCCCAATGGCCAGGGGCGCGAGGTCCGTTGGCGACGGCCGGTCGGGTGTGGCTGGTCGCGCCCGGGCGGCGGAGCCGCATGGTGATACGGCCCCGCGCCCCTGGGGAGTTGGCGCCCGTCCCTTTACATGACCGGTTACATGACCGGGTCGGGTTCCCTCGCCAGGTCCGCCGCGCCCACCAGGCCCGCCTTGTTGCCCAGCTGGGCGGCGATGACATCGGCCACCGGGCGCCAGTTGCCGCCCACCAGCCAGCGCTTGTAGGACTTGCGGATCGGGTCGAGGACCAGTTCGCCCTCGTCGGAGAGACCGCCGCCGACGATGAAGGCGGACGGGTCGAAGAGGGAGGCCAGGTCGGCGAGGCCGGCGCCGGCCCAGCGGGCGAGTTCGCGGTAGGAGTCGACGGCGACCGGGTCGCCCTGACGGGCGGCCATGGAGATGTGCTTGCCCTCGATGCCCTCGGGGGTGCCGTCGCCCATGCCGAGCAGGATCTCGGCGTTCTCGGGGGTGGCGTTGGCGCGCTGCTTGGCGTATCTGACGAGGGCGCGCCCGGAGGCGTACTGCTCCCAGCAGCCCTGCGAGCCGCAGCCGCACATCAGGCCGTCCGGCACCATCCGGATGTGGCCGAACTCGGCGGCCACGCCGTAGTGCCCGCGGCGCAGTTTGTTGCCGATGATGATGCCGCCACCGAGGCCGGTGCCGAGCGTGATGCAGATGACGTTGCGGTGGCCCTTGCCCGCGCCGAACTTGTACTCGCCCCACGCGGCCGCGTTGGCGTCGTTCTCGACGACGACCGGGAGGCCGACGCGGGCCTCGACCTTCGTCTTCAGCGGCTCGTTGCGCCAGTCGATGTTGGGAGCGAAGTAGACCTCGGAACGCTGACGGTTGACGTATCCGGCGGCACCGATGCCCACGCCGACGATCTCGTGCCCGACGCGCGCGCCCTCCACCGCGGAGGCGATGGCGTCCACGATGCCCTCGGGCGTGCCCGGGGTCGGCACCTTGTGGGTCGAGAGGATGTTGCCTTCCTCATCGACCACGCCGGCCGCGATCTTCGTGCCGCCGATGTCGACGCCGATGGTGAGTCCCATGAATCCCTCAGTTTCGGTCGAGCCCCGCTACGGCCAACCGTACCCGAGGCCCTGCCGTCAGGGCCCCGTCGTCCGACCGTTGGGCAGCCCGGCTGAGGGGCGGTCGCGGGCCTCAGTCGAGGTCGATGCGTTCGCCGGGGCCGGCGTCGTCACCACGGTCGCGGCCCTCGTCGAGATCCTGGTCCCCGGTCGTCCAGCGCCGTTCCTGAGCCTGGACCGCGGAGCGGTAGGCGGCGAGGAGTTCGGTGCCGGCCGCGGCCAGGTGGTCGAAGACGTCCGGGTTGCGCTCGATGACGGGTTCGACGGCGGCTTTGGCCTGCTCCACGACCTGCTTGACCACCTGCTGGGCGGCGGGTCCGGCGACCGCGCCGAGCAGCGGGGACTGGATGGTCGACAGCTTGTCCGCGACGGCGTCGACCAGCTTGCGCAGTTCCTCGGCGGCCGAGCCCGGCGGCGGGCCGTACTGCGCGCGGAGGCGGGCCTTCTCCGCCGCGAGGTCCTCGGCGCACGCCGTCGACCAGGCGTCGGCGTCGGTCGCCCGTACCTCGTCGATCGCCTCTTGCTCTCCGGCGTCGAACGGGGGGAGCTCTTCGCTCATGACGGACTCCTGACTACGGTTCGTCTCTACGACGTTACCCGAACGGGCGTACCTGCTTCACCGGGTCCGCGGCCAGAGATCCGGGTCCGGCGCGAACCGGATCCGCAGCTCGCCGTCGCGCAGCGCGGCCCCGTCCACACCGCACCGGCGCAGGGCGGACGGCAGGGGCACGATACGCCGGAACTGTCCGGCGGTGACGACGAGTTCGTCGCCGCGCCGGACGAGGTCGAGCTCGTCGCGTACGGCGCCGGGCAGCGGGAGGGCCCAGACGAGGACGCCGTCCTCGGCGAGCCGGTCGGTGACGGGCCACTCGACGGTGGACGACGAGTCGTTGACGGCGGGCACGGCGAGCGCGGCGAGATCGTCGGTGCCACGAGGGTCCCGCCCGAGGTGCCCGACGCGACGAACGTCGTGGTCCGCCCCCCACTCCTCCAGAACCTTGCGCTGCTGGGCGACGGGCCCGGCGAGCCAGCTGTCCGCCGGCGCCTGCGCCTCCGGCAGGACCCGGTTGGCGACCAGCAGGTCGGGGCGCAGGCCGCGCAGGGCGAGGGCGAGGGTGGCGGCGCGTACGGCGTCGGCTCCGCCCGGGCCCGGCTCGGCGACCAGCCGTACGACGGTGTCGCGGTCGGCGACGACGGCCTCGACTGCGGCGAGCTCGACGTCCCAGCGGGCCGCGGTCTCGTACAGCCACTCCGCGGGCATCGGAACACCGGCCAGCCGCCCCAGGACGGGCCGCAGCGCACGGGCCGCCTGCCGCTCGGACGGGAGCAGCCGGCGCAGGTAGCGGCGCAGCTCCTCGGGGAGCGCGAGCAGGGCGAGGGCCTGCGGGGTGGCGGGCAGGTCCACGACGAGAAGGTCGTGCGCCTCGGCGAGCGCGGCGTCCCGCAGCGCGCGGAGCAGCGCGAGCTCCTCGGCGCCGGGGAGGGGGGTGGCCTCTTCCGGGTCGAGCCGGGAGGCGCCGAGGAGGTCGAGGGCCGCGGTGGCACGCTCCTGGAAGGCGGCGAGGTCGTCGCGGAAGCTGGTGGCGGCGTCGGGGCGCCAGGCGGTGAGGTGGGGGGCGACCTCGGTCGGCGCCGGTCCGGTGGCCACGCCGAGTGCCGCGCCCAGGGTGTCGGTGCGGTCGGCGCTGAGGACCAGGGTTCTGGTGCCGTGGGTCGCCGCTGTCAGCGCGGTGGCGGCGGCGACGGTTGTACGGCCGCTGCCGCCCGGGCCTGTGATCAGGATGGTGCGCATGGGGGTGAACCGTAACGGACGTCGCGGTTCAGCCCAGTTGCCAGGTGCCCGGCGTGGGTGCTGACCACGCCTTCACGAGGGGACGGGCAGGGGCGGCGGGGGCGCGGTATCCACCAGCGACTCCGCCGCGGACCTACTTGCCCGCTTCGACCCGCTTCTTCAGGCCCGCCAGCGCCCGGTCGATGATGACCTTCTCGGCCTTGCGCTTGATCATCCCGAGCATCGGGATCTTGACGTCGACCGTCAGCCGGTACGTCACCTCGGTCGCCCCGGCGCCGGCCGACTTCAAGATGTACGAGCCGTCGAGCGACCGCAGCATCTGGGACTTCACCAGCGTCCAGGACACCTCGTGCTCGCCGCTCCAGGTGTACGCCAGCACCTGGTCGTCCTTGATCGCGCCGGCGTCCATGACCAGGCGGACCTGCTCGGCGCGGCCCTGGCCGTCGGTCTTGAGGACCTCCGCCTCCTTCACCTCGCCGGTCCAGTCCGGGTAGCGGGCGAAGTCGGCGATCACCCCCATGACGTCGGCCGGTGCCGCCTCGATCGTGATGCTCGAGCTGGTGTGTTCCGCCATCGCTGTGGCTCCTCCAGATGCGGGCCGGTATGAGTATGAAGTCGTGTCGCGCACGCGTGTGCAGCGTGAAGGCTACCGCGCCCCCGACCAGCCGACTTCACCCCCACCTGCGCCCCTCACCCACCGCTCACCGACAACGCTCACCATTCCAGCGCCCATGGCTTCCCCGACCCGGCGAAGTGCCCCACGTTCACGCACTCCGTAGCCCCGATCCGCATCCGCCGGGCCAGCGGCTGGTGGACATGGCCGAACAGTGAGTAACGGGGGCGCGTGCGGCGAATCGCCTCCAGGAGCGCTCTGCTGCCCCGCTCGAAGCGCCGCGCCACCGTGTCGTACACCAGCTCCGGGACCTCCGGCGGAATGTGCGTGCACAGCACGTCCACCTCCCCCACGGCCTCGATCTTCGCCGCGTACTCCTCGTCGCTGATCTCGTACGGGGTGCGCATCGGCGTCCGCAGGCCCCCGCCCACGAAGCCGAAGACCCAGCCCCCGATCTCCACCCGCTCCCCGTCCAGCACCGTCGTGCCCGGCCCGGCGTACTCCGGCCACAGGGGCGGCATGTCGACATTGCCGTACGTCGCGTACGTCGGCGTCGGGAAGGCCGCGAACATCTCGGCGTACTGCTTGCGCACCGCCTTCTCGATCACCGCACCCCGGTCCGAGCCGATCCCGGCCCACAGCCGCGTCCCGAACTCCCGCGCCTCCTCGAAGCGCCGGGCGGTGCGCAGTTCCACGATGCGGTCGGCGGCCGCCACACCGAACAGGTCGGGGAAGATGCCGCGCGAGTGGTCGGCGTAGTCCAGGAACAGCACCAGGTCGCCGAGGCAGATCAGGGCGTCGGCACCCTCGCCGGCCATGGCCAGGTCACGGGCGTTGCCGTGCACGTCGCTGACCACATGTACGCGTGTCCTGCGGTTTCCGGTCGGTGTGGGTGCCATGACGATCAAGGGTAAGCCTGTGCCGCATACGTGAACAGTGGCGGCCGGACCCGCGGTTACTGGCCAGTCGTCAGATCGCTCGACTACTGTGCGCGCAGAAACACCAATCCGTGTGACGCAGCGAACATCTCGCCGGGACCCCCTGTCGAAGAAGCCATACCGGCGGGTAACGTCCGGTCGGTCCAGTCGTGCTCTGGATTTCAACATGTGAATTCCCGAGCACTTGCCCGAGCCTTGGACCGCACCGTCGCATCACACAACGTCGTGGCGCCGGCGCCCTATGAGGAGCAGCAGTCTTGCGCGAGTTCAGCCTTCCGGCTTTGTACGAGGTCCCTGCGGACGGCAATCTGACCGACATCGTCCGCAGAAACGCCGCGCAGCACCCGGACGTCGCCGTCATCGCCCGCAAGGTGGGGGGTGTCTGGCAGGACGTGACGGCCACCGCCTTCCTCGCCGAGGTGCGCGCGGCCGCGAAGGGGCTCATCGCCGCCGGGGTCCAGCCGGGCGACCGGGTCGGCCTGATGTCCCGCACCCGCTACGAGTGGACCCTGCTCGACTTCGCGATCTGGTCGGCGGGCGCGGTCACGGTGCCGGTGTACGAGACCAGCTCGCCGGAGCAGATCCAGTGGATCCTCTCCGACTCGGGCGCCACCGCCTGCGTCGTCGAGCTGGACAGCCACACGGCCGCCGTCGAGTCGGTGCGCGACCGGCTGCCCGCCCTCAAGCACGTCTGGCAGATCGAGGCCGGCGGGGTCGAGGAGCTGGGCCGGCTCGGGCAGGACATCAGCGACGCGACGGTCGAGGAGCGCAGCTCGCTGGCGAAGGCCGACGACCCGGCGACCATCGTGTACACGTCCGGGACGACCGGCCGGCCCAAGGGCTGTGTCCTCACCCACCGCAGCTTCTTCGCCGAGTGCGGGAACATCGTGGAGCGGCTGCGGCCGCTGTTCCGCACCGGTGAGTGCTCCGTGCTGCTCTTCCTGCCGCTGGCGCACGTCTTCGGGCGGCTCGTGCAGGTCGCGCCCATGATGGCGCCGATCAAGCTGGGCAACGTCCCGGACATCAAGAACCTCACGGACGAGCTGGCCTCGTTCCGTCCGACGCTGATCCTGGGCGTCCCGCGCGTCTTCGAGAAGGTCTACAACTCGGCGCGCGCCAAGGCGCAGGCCGACGGCAAGGGCAAGATCTTCGACAAGGCGGCGGACACGGCCATCGCCTACAGCAAGGCGCTGGACACCCCGTCCGGCCCGCCCGTCGGCCTGAAGATCAAGCACAAGGTCTTCGACAAGCTGGTCTACAGCAAGCTGCGCGCGGTCCTCGGCGGTCGTGGCGAGTACGCGATCTCCGGCGGCGCCCCGCTGGGCGAGCGGCTCGGGCACTTCTTCCGCGGCATCGGCTTCACGGTCCTGGAGGGCTACGGCCTGACCGAGTCCTGCGCCGCCACCGCCTTCAACCCCTGGGACCGGCAGAAGATCGGCACGGTCGGCCAGCCGCTGCCGGGTTCCGTGGTGCGGATCGCGGACGACGGGGAGGTGCTGCTGCATGGCGAGCACCTGTTCAAGGAGTACTGGAACAATCCGGGCGCGACCGAGGAGGCGCTGGCCGACGGCTGGTTCCACACCGGTGACATCGGCACCCTCGACGAGGACGGCTACCTCAGGATCACCGGCCGCAAGAAGGAGATCATCGTCACCGCGGGCGGCAAGAACGTCGCGCCGGCCGTGATCGAGGACCGTATCCGGGCGCACGCGCTGGTCGCGGAGTGCATGGTGGTGGGCGACGGGCGGCCGTTCGTGGGCGCGCTGGTCACCGTCGACGAGGAGTTCCTGGGCCGCTGGGCCACCGAGCACGGCAAACCGGCGGGCTCCACCGCGGCGTCGCTGCACGAGGACACGGACCTGCTGGCCGCGATCCAGTCGGCGGTCGACGACGGCAACGCCGCGGTGTCGAAGGCGGAATCGGTGCGGAAGTTCCGCATTCTCCCCTCCCAGTTCACGGAGGACTCGGGCCATCTGACGCCGTCGCTGAAGCTCAAGCGCAACGTCGTGGCGAAGGACTTCGCGGACGAGATCGAGGCGATCTACCAGAAGTAGTACGCCCTTTCCTAGTACGCCCTTTCTCAGGCGGTACGACGGCTCATGGCGCGGTGTCCTCCACGAGGACCCGCGCCATCGTGCGTTCGGCGAGCGCGGTGATCGTCACGAATGGGTTCACCCCGATCGACCCGGGCACGAGCGCGCCGTCGGTGACGTACAACCGCGAATACCCCTTCACCCGGCCGTAGTTGTCGGTCGCCTTCCCCAGCACACAGCCGCCCAGCGGGTGGTAGGTGAAGTCGTCGGCGAAGACCTTGCTGGACGAGCCGAACAGGTCGTACCGGTAGATCGTGGCGTTCGCCGAGTTGATCCGGTCGAACAGCTTCTTGGCCATGCCCACCGACACCGCGCTCTGGGCGGCACTCCAGCCGAGTCTCACGGCTCCCGTACCGCTGTCGTACGAGAACGACGCCCGCGACGGATTCTTGGTGATCGCCAGATACAGGCTGACCCAGTGCTCCAGTCCCGTGGGTAAAGGAGCGATCTCGGCGAAGACGGGGTTGGCGGCGTTGGACCAGTCGTCGATGCCCATGACCGGCATGGTCGACTGGTTCTCCCCCACCGTGTCCCACAGGTGGTTGGCCCGCCCGAGCATCACGTTGCCGTTGGTTCCCCACCCGGTGCCGACGCTCGCGTCCAGGGCGGGCAGCGTGCCCGACTCCCTTGCGCGGACGAGGAGCTCGGTGGTCCCGACGCTGCCACCGCCGAGGAAGAGGTAGGTACAGCCGTACTCCTTGGTCTCCACGACCGTGCCGGCGCTGTCGATCCGGTCGACGCTCAGGAGGTACGTCCCGTCGGCGGCCCTGCTGATCGACCTCACCCTCTCCAGGGTGTGGAGGGTGACGTTCCCGGTGCCGAGCGCTGAGGCCAGGTACGTCTTGTCGAGGGTGCGCTTGCCGTGGTTGTTGCCGTAGATGACCTCGCCCGCCAGCGCCGACTTGGTCGCCGTGCCCGCCGCCTCGCGCTGCATGTAGCCGAAGTCGTAGACGCTCGGTACGAAGGTGGTCTTCAGGCCGGCGTTGGCCGCGTGTTTGCGGGAGATCCGGGTGAAGCGGTACCACTCGGTCGACTCGAACCACGCGGGGTCGACGGTGTTGACGCCGAGCATGGAGCGGGCGCGCGGGAAGTAGGTGCGGTACATCTCCGCGGTGTCCACGGTCGGGAACTGCTCGGCGAAGTAGGACTGGAGCGGGGTGACCGCCATGCCGCCGTTGACGAGGGAACCGCCGCCGACGCCTCGGCCGACGTACACGGACATGTGGTCGTAGTGCACGCGGTCCAGGGCTCCCGGGTAGGGGCTGATGTCCTTGTTGACCACGTCCAGCCACAGGAAGGTGGCGAGCGGGGCCTCGGTGCGGGTGCGGAACCACATGGAGCGCTGGTCGGGGGCGCCGGCGGAGCAGAAGACCTTGCCGTCGGGGCCGGGGGTGTTCCAGAGGCGGCCCATCTCGATCACGAGGGTGCGGATGCCGGCTTCGCCCAGCCGAAGGGCGGCGACCGCACCGCCGTAGCCGGAGCCGATGACGATGGCGGGGACGGATTCGACCGCGTCGGGCTCGGCGGCCTGGGCCGATGCAAGGGAGACGCGGGTGAGGCCGAGGGCGGCCGCGGTCTGCAGGGCGGCCATGCCGAGGATTTGACGTCTTGTCAGCTGACGCTGCATCAGTTTTGCTGTCATGCGCGCAGCATGTGCGGATTTTTACGTTCCGCCTAGGGTCCGGGAACCCCGCTCAGAGCAAAGCTTTGAGCTTCTCCGCCAGCAGGTCCCAGCGCCACTTCTCCTCGACCCACTCCCGGCCCCGCTGCCCCATGCGGACGCGCAGTTCGGCGTCGCCGAGGAGCGTGATGATGCGCTCGGCCGCCTCCGCCGGGGAGCCGCC
This sequence comes from Streptomyces sp. R28, assembly GCF_041052385.1. Classification (GTDB taxonomy): domain Bacteria; phylum Actinomycetota; class Actinomycetes; order Streptomycetales; family Streptomycetaceae; genus Streptomyces. The sequence goes on from NZ_CP163439.1 coordinate 2,929,233, forward strand.
CCGCACCACCCAGCCGGTCTCCCCGTCGAGCACCGCGTCCGGTGCGCCGCCCGAGTCTCCGGCGACCACCGGCAGGCCCGTCGCCGAAGCCTCCAGGTAGACGATGCCGAGCCCCTCGACGTCCAGCCCGCCCCGCCGAGTCCGGCACGGCATCGCGAAGACGTCGCCGGCGCCGTAGTGCGCGGGCAGCTCGGACCAGGGCACGGGTCCGGTGAACCTGACGGAGTCGGCGACCCCCCTCTCGCGCGCCATCCGCCGCAGGTCCGCCTCGTACGGGCCGCCCCCGACGATCAGCAGCACCGCGTCCGGCTCGGCGGCCAGGATCCGCGGCATGGCCTGGATCAGGGTGTCCTGCCCCTTGCGCCGGACCAGACGGGAGACGCAGACGACCACCGGCCGGTCCGTCAGGCCCAGTCGTGCCCGGATCTCGTCACCGCCCGACCCGGGGTGGAAGGTCTTCTCGTCGACCCCCGGCGGCAGCTGCACCATCCGCGAGGCCGCATCCGGCGTCAGGGCAGTGGCGATCCTCGATCGCGTGTACTCGCCGAGGTAGGTGATCGCGTCCGTCGACTCCCCGATCCGCCCCAGCAGCTGCCGGGCCGCGGGCAGTTGGGCCCACCCCGCCTCGTGGCCGTGCGTCGTGGCCACCAGCCGTTCGGCGCCCGCCTTGCGCAGGGCCGGCGCCATCAGGCCGAGCGGTGCCGCCGCCCCGAACCACACCGACGTGCACCCGTGCTCGCGCAGCAGTCCGACCGCTCGCCGGGTCGCCGCCGGCGTCGGCAGCAGCATCGTCGTGCGGTCCCGTACGACCGTGAAGGGCTGCTCGGCGTCGAAGGCGGCGGTGGCCTCGGCGCCCTCACGGCCGCGCTTCCAGGTGGAGGCGTAGACAACCAGCCGCTCCGGGTCGAGGCGCAGCGCCATGTTGTGCAGGAAGGCCTGGATGCCGCCGGGGCGGGGCGGGAAGTCGTTGGTCACGATGAGCGTCTTGTGCATCGCCGCAGACCTTACCGAAGCCGCTGTTCACAGCCGGACCACGGCCACGTGTGTGGCCCGCACACAGCTGGAGGGGACATCATGTTCCCGCACGGCGGGAGCGAACGGCAGGGGATCCGGTGGAGACGACAGGCACACGGCGGTCCCTGGCGTGGTTTCTGGGGATCTGGGGCCTGACCAGGCTGCTCCTGCAGCTCTTCGTGTTCAAGGTGTACGTCTTTCCCGGTCCGGACGTCACCAGTGACGTGTCGGTGATCTACCAGAGCTGGTACGAGGTGCTGCGCACCGGGACGTTCCCGCTCGACGACGTCACCTGGCAGTACCCGCCCGCCGCCGCGCTCGCGATCCTCTCCCCCGCTCTGGTCTTCTGGCTGGACTACCCGTCCGCGTTCTTCGTCCTCGCCTTCGCCGCCGACCTGGCCGTGATGCTGCTCCTGCTGTACGCGGGCCTGCGCCCGGGCCGGACGCTGCGCGGGGCCTGGGTGTGGGTGGTGGGCCTACCGCTGCTCGGACCGACCGTGTACGCGCGCTACGACGTGATGGTCCCCGCCGTCGCCGTGGCCGCGCTGCTCGCGGGCGCCCGGCATCCCCGGGTGATGGGCGCGCTGACGGCCTTCGGGGCGATGCTGAAGGTGTGGCCGGTGCTGCTGCTGGTCGCGGCCCGCAGACGCGCCGCCTGGGGCTGGGCCGCGCTGACCGCCGGCGCCCTGTCCGCGCTGTTCGCCCTCGCCATGCCCGGCGCCTTCGCCTTCCTGACCTTCCAGCGGGACCGCGGCACCGAGGTGGAGTCGCTGGGCGCGCTGGTCTTCCATGTGGCCCGGCACTTCGGCTGGGACGGCCAGGTGCTGCTCAACTACGGCTCGGTGGAGTTCCTCGGCCCGTACGTCGACGTCGTCAGCAGGGCCGCCCTCGGCCTGAGCGGGCTCGCCTTCGGCTGGCTGCTGCTGTGGCGGCTGAGGGCGAAGCGGTTCCTGTCGCACACGCTCGCGGACGCGGCCTTCGTGGCGGTGCTGATGTTCACGACGACCAGCCGGGTGATCAGCCCGCAGTACCTGGTGTGGCTGGTCGGCCTCGCGGCCGTGTGCCTGTGCTTCCGCGGCAGCCGTATGGCGCTCCCCGTCGGCCTGGTCCTCGCGGCGTCCTTCGTGACGGTCCTGGAATTCCCGGTCTGGTTCTCGCACGTCGTCGCCAGCGACGGCCTCGGCGTCACGCTCCTGTTCCTCCGCAACGGCCTGCTGGTCCTCGCCACGCTCCTCGCGGCCCGCGAGCTCTGGCGCTCGACGGTGACCCGCCCCGCCCGGCTCCCCGTACCGGCTCAGGCGACCCGCACCACGGAAACGTCACTGCCCTCCTGACGCCGGGCCCTGCGGAACACCACCAGCACCACCGCGCACTGCACCCCCATGGCGACCGCCAGGGCCAGGCACACCCCCGGCAGCCCGAGGCCGGACAGCCCGTACGCGAGCGGCAGCTGGACGGCCGTACCGAGCACGGTCACCCGCAGCAGCACCGGCGCTCCCCCGCTCCCCTCGAAGACCCCGCCGAGCGCGATGAAGCAGGCCATCAGGAGCAGGTAGGGCCCGATGCAGCGCAGGAAGAGCACGCCGGCGTGGGCGACGTCGGGACCGGCGCCGAAGGCGGCCATGATCCCGGGCGCGGTCACACCCAGCAGGACGGCCGCCGCGACCGCGAAGGCCCCCGCGACCAGCACCGCCTGCCGCCCGATCGCGCGCCGCGCGTCCTGCCCGGCGCCGAGCAGGTGCGCGGTGTGGAGGGAGGCGGCCTGGCGCACCGCGTAGAAGCCCATGGTGGCGACGTACATGACCTTGTACGCGATGGAGTACGCCGCCACCGCCGTCACCCCGAGCCGCGCCACGATCGCCACCAGCACCAGTGCGCCCCCCTGCCGCACGGTGAAGTCGGCCGACATGGGCAGCCCGGTCCGCAGCGTCCGCCGCGCCGCACCGGCGAGGGACCGCGCGGACGGCGCCTCGCCGGCCGCCCGAAGCAGCCGATTCCGGCGCAGGGCGACCAGCCCCACCACGAGGGCGACGCTCCTGCACAGCACGGTCGAGGCGGCGGCTCCCTGGACGCCGTGGACCCGGATGAGGAACGGGTCGCAGACGAGGATCAGGCCGCCCGCAAGCAGCGCGAGCCGCATCGGAGTCCTGGTGTCACCCGCGCCTTTGAAGATGCCGTCGACCAGCTGCTGCGCGAAGAACACCGCCATACCCGGCAGCGAGATCGCGAAGTAGCCCACCGCGAGCGACTGGGCGGGACCCCCGTCGAGCACCAGCCGCGCCAACGGTTCCCGCAGCACGAACCCGCCCACGACGACCACCGGCGTGAGCAGCGCCCACGCCGCCCATCCCCCGCGGACGGCGGCCCGCACGGCCCCCGCGTCCCCCGCGCCCCTGGCATGCGCGACCAGCACGGTCGTACCGGAGCCGAAGACGAGCGCCACGCCGAGCAGGACGTTCTCGGTGTTGGTCGCGACCGCCACGGCGGCCACGGCCGGACCGCCGAACCGGGACACCCAGACGGTGTTGATGATCCCGGCGGCCACGGAGGCGAGGAGCGAGAAGTAGACGGGGTGGGCGAGCGAGATGACCTGCGTGCGGTGCGCGTTCACGATCCGGCCCCCCGTCGACTGTTACCTCGATTCGAGATAGCTCGATAAGAGGTACCATGGCCTCAACACGTCCGCAAGGAGGGCCATGCTGGAGCTGTCGATCCTCGGGTTCCTGGCCGAAGAGCCCCTGCACGGCTACGAGTTGAAGGCGCGCATCAAAGCACTGAGCGGCCATGTCCGCCCCGTCAGCGACGGCGCGCTCTATCCGGCGATCACACGCCTGATCAAGGCGGGCAAGCTCGACGAGCACGCCGAACCGGGCGCGAGCGCCGCCCCGCGCCGGATCCTCTCCCTCACCGGCAAGGGCCGCGAGGACCTGCTGGAACGCCTGCGCCACCCCAAACCGGTCGAGATCACGGACCAGGTGCGCTTCAACACGGTCCTGTCCTTCCTGCGACACCTGCCGGACCGCCGGGAACAGGCCGAAGTGCTGCGCCCCCGCCTGGAGTTCCTCACCACGCCCACGAGCTTCTTCTACGAGGACGGCAGGCCGGTGCGGGCGGAGGAGGCGGGCGATCTGTTCCGGCAGGGCATGCTGCGGGTGGCCCGGGCCACGGGCGAGGCGGAACGCGCGTGGCTGACGGAGGCCATCGCCACCCTGGACCGGCCGAGCTGAACCCGCACCTCGGCCCACCCCGTCCCGCGCCTCAGCCGAGCTGAGCCCGCAGATACTCCCGCCACTGCGCGGTGAAGTCCGCCGACGACGTCCCCAGCACGTCCTTCAACGCGCCCTCGACCGCCCCCTCCCGCCGCTCGTGCGCGCCCACGGCCCGGTAGAACTCGCCGAGCCTGACCTCGCCCCAGCGGTCCGCGATCATCCGGCAGGCCATCCACCCGCCCTCATAGGCCCGCGCCAGCTTGTTCGCGTCGCCGGTGAAGCCGAAGTCCGCGTCGGCCGGGAGCTCCCGCGGCCCCGACCCCTCGGACACGGCACGCCACAGCTCGGGCGCGGCCTGGGACGGAGAGCGGCCGCTGCCGAGGTAGCCGACCCAGTCGGCGTACCCCTCGGAGAGCCACAGCGGGGTGGCAGCGGTGGTGTCGGCGCGGGTGGCGACATGCGTGGTCTCGTGGGTGAGGACGACCTGCTTGCCCACCTTCCCCAGGACGCCGTACGCGTCGGGGTTGACGATGATCCGGTCGGCGGGCGCCTTCGCCGGAGCGCCGGTCTCGCCGGTGGTGACGGCGGCGATCCCGCGATAGGAGGACGCGGGCGAGCCGAGCAGCCCGGCCATGTCGTCCAGGGACTTCGGTACGAGGATCACGACGTGCCGGGCCCAGTCCGTGCCCCACGCCTGCGACACGGCCGGCACCGCGTCGTCCGCCAGCTCCGCGTACGACCGCAGCGCCGCCTCGGACTGCCCGACGCCGAGGACGAGGCTGTCGTCGCCCCGGACGACGCTCACCTCGCCCTGGTCCCACAGCTGCTCTGCGGATTTCCCGGCGGGCCGCTCGGCTTCGACGTACCACTCGCCCTGTGCGTCCAGGCTGAGGCTCAGCGTGCGGCCGGCGCTGACCGGCGCCCGGTCGTAGCCCTGGACGCGATAGTGGAGCTCGGCCTCGGCGGTGGCGGTGTCGCCGGTGCGGTGCAGGCCGGTCAGCCGGTAGGACCACCCGGCGAGGGGCACCGCGCGCAGGTGGTCGAACCCGTCCTGCGCGCCCGTCCCGCGGTACGCCGCCTCGTCGTGGTCGAGCATCGCGGCGGCCCGCCGGTCGAGGACGCGCTGCACCTCGGCCTTGGCGCTGTCGGTGCCGGTCCGTCCGCCGCAGCCCACCAGACAGACGAGCAGCAGACAGAGCGCGAGGACCACCCGCGCTCCCGAAGCCCGCCTTCGACCAGCCATTTCCCGATCGTACGGCGACCAGGGCGCGGCGGTCAGACCCGTGTCACACCCAGGTCAGACCCGGGTGACCGTCGCCCCCGGCATCATGCCCACCGGGTCGTAGCGCACGGGTGCGCCGGGGTAGGGCGCGTGGATCACCTGGCCGTTGCCGGCGTACATCCCGACATGGCTGGCGTCGGAGCGGTAGGTGACGACGTCGCCGGGCTGGGCCTCGGAGAGCGGGACCTGCCGGCCGGCGTACCGCTGCCCCTGCGAGGTGCGCGGCAGGGAGACCCCGGCCTGGGCGTACGACCACTGGATCAGGCCCGAACAGTCGAAGCCGGAGGGGCCGTTGGCGCCCCAGATGTACGGCTTGCCCAGCGCGGAGTGGGCGGCGGCGACGGCGGCTGCCGCGCGGCCCGACGGTGCGACGAGGCTTGCGAAGTCGGGCATGACGTCGCGGCCGGAGCGGGAGGCGCGGTCGTAGGCGGCGCGGTCGGCCTGGGTGAGGGAGTTCAGGAGCATGCGCGCCTGGACGAGTTTGCGCTCGACGGTCCGCTTGTGGGCGGCGACGACCTTGCGGCTCTTCTCCAGCTGGACGAGCTTCCCGGCCGCCTCGGCCCGCTCCTGGGCGAGGACCCGCATCGCGTCCTGGAGGTCCTCCAGCTCGCCGGCCTGGTGGGCGCTGATCCGGGCGATCCGGGCGGCCCTGTCGAGGTAGTCGGCCGGGTCGTCGGAGAGCAGTAGGGCGAGGGAGGGATCGAGGCCGCCGGACCGGTACTGGGCGCCGGCCAGCGAACCGAGGGCGTCCCGCATGGAGTTGATGCTCTCCTGCTGGCGGGCGATCCGGTCCTGGGCGTCGGTCACCTGCTTGCGGAGCTTGTCGGCGCGCTCGTCGGCCTTGTTGTAGGCCTCGGTGGCCTTCTCGGCCTCTTCGTAGAGGCGGTCCACCTTGGCCCGGGTGTCGTCGTGCGGCGTGGCCGTGGCCGGTACGACCCCGAGGGCCGTGGCGGCGGCTGACATGACGCAGAGCGCTGCACCGGCGCCCCGGTCGAACCCGGACGGTGCAAGGCGGCGATGGGACCCCACGGGAAGCCGCTCTCCTTCCGCTGGCGGACAAGGACCTTCCCCCGACTGCGAGGGAAACGCGGCAGACAGTAGCTCCGTGCGGGGGCGACGACCAACGACCGCCGTGGGCACACAAAGTGACGCCCCGCCTCTGACGCAGGTCATGGGCGGGGCGTGGGGTCAGTCGGCGGTGCCGCAATTCGCTCGTTCGGGCGGCACGCGGTGTTGATCTTGCAGGCGCGCGGCCGGGATCAGGCCGGGATCAGATCCGGACGCCGAACTGGAACGGCATGTTGTTGATCGACTCGTAGCGGACGACCGTGCCGGTGCGCGGGGCGTGGATCACCTGGCCGTTGCCCGCGTAGAGGCCGACGTGGTGCCAGTCGCCGTAGAAGATGACCAGGTCGCCGACCTTGAGCTCGCTCATCGACAGGTGGGCACCGTAGTTGGCCTGGGCCTGCGAGGTGCGCGGGATGGAGACGCCGGCCTGGGCGTAGGCCCAGGAGGTCAGGCCCGAGCAGTCGTAGGAGGCGGTGCCGGTGGCGCCGTAGACGTACGGCTTGCCGAGCTGGCTCTGGGCGGCCTGGAAGGCGGCCATGGCCCGGCCGGAGGCGGAGCCGACGTTGCCGAGGTCCACGCGGTCGGCGGCGGAGCGGCTGGCGCGGGCGTCCGCGGCGGCGAGGGCGGCCTTCTCCGCGGCGGTCAGGGTGTTGAGCAGCTTCTGGGCCTCGGCGAGCTTCGCCTGGACCTGCTTCTTCTTCTTGCCCAGTTCGGTGCGGGTGGAGGCGAGGTCCTTGAGCTTCTCGGCGGCCTCGGCGCGCTCCTGGGCGAGTTCGCGCTGCTTCTCCTGGATCTTCTTCAGCGATTCGACCTGCTGGGCGCTGAGCTGGTCGGCGGTGGACGCCTTGTCCAGGTAGTCGTCCGGGTTCGACGACAGGAACAGCTGAAGGGAGGAGTCGATGCTGCCGGTGCGGTACTGGGCGGCGGCCGCGAGGCCCATCGAGTCACGCAGCTCGTTCAGGTCTTCCTGACCGCGCGCCACGTTGTCCTGGATGGTGGAGATCTCCTTCTGGAGCTTCTCCTGCTTCTCCTTGGCGCCGTTGTACTTCTCGGTGGCCTGCTCGGCCTCCTCGTAGAGCTTGTCGACCTTGGCCTTGACCTCGTCCTTGCTCGGCTTCTCGCTGGGTGCCGCGTTGGCGGCCTGCGAACTGATGGCCACGGCGGCAGCTGCCGCGGTGGTCAGCACGGTCACACGTGCTCGGCTCGGCTGCTTGGGTCGACGGTGGGACGCCACTGAGGTGAAACCCTTCTTGTGAGTGATCACCCGCTCGGAGGTTCGACGCCAGACCCTAGTGACCCAGTTGTGATCAGATCAAATCCTCACACAAAAATTCTCGTCACACCTGTCATTCTTTACACACAACTCACATGCTGTGATGCGCGCTTGACCCTACGTTGCGTGACAGTCACGCCAATTCGGGCATTGCGCCTGTACGTTGGCGTTTTCAGGACAGCCGCTTGAGAAGCACCGCAGAAGCCACCGGCCGCGCCCCGGCCCGGGCCACCCCGTCGGCGACCTCACGGTCGGTGGAGGCGACGATGACCGGACGGCCCGGCGGCTCGGCGCGCACCAGTTGGCGGATCAGCTCGTCGGCGGTCACGCCGGGCTTGGAGAACAGCACCCGCACGCCGCGCGGCGGCGCGAGCAGCACCGGCGCGGCCAGCTCGGCCCCGTCGAAGACACAGGTCACCTCGGCGCCGGTCTGCGCGGCGAGCTGCGAGAGCTGGCCGAGCAGCCGCAGTCGCTGCTTCTCCAGCGGCATCTGGGGATAGCCCGTCTTGGTGACGTTGTAGCCGTCGACCACCAGATGGGCCTGCGGCAGTGCGAGGAGCTGGTCGAGGATCGCGGGGTCGTTTTCGGACAACGCCCGTGCGGCGATGTCCTTCGGGGTCATTCGTCCCGGTTCGACCGCGTCCACGGTCTCGGCGGGCCGCACGGAGACCGGCGGCAACGCCAGCTCCCGGCGCAGCCCTTGGGCGGCGTCCAACAGGGTGTCCAGGAGCAGCCGTACGCGCATGTCCTCGACGCTGCGCCCCTCACGGGCCGCTCTGCGCGTGGCCTCCAGGGCGGCCTCGGCCTCCCCGAGCCGGGCCTTGAGCCGCCGGGTCTCGCTCTCGGCCGCGGAGACCTGGGCGTGCCCCTCGGCGCGTACGGTCTCCATCTCGCCCTGGATCTTGCGCAGGGCGGCCTCGCCGCGCTTGACGTCACTGAGGGCGGAGCGAAGCTTGCGGTGAAGCGATTCGGCTTCCTTCTTGGCCGCGTCCAGCTCGGTGCGCAGCCGCTCGGTCTCGGCCCGGGTGTGTTCACGGGCGTGGGCGAGCTCCTCGCGCAGCCGCTCCAGCTCGGCGCGGCTCTCCTCGTCGGCGCGCTCGGCGTCGGCCCGCTGGACCTCCTCGCCGGCCGAGGTGACCAGCTTGACCCAACCGGTGGGCCGCAGAACATAGGCCGCGGCCGCCACGTCGAGCGGGTCCGCGGCCGGGGGCGCCGAGCCTGAGTCGAGGGCGCCGGAGAGCTCCGGCTGGGCCTCTCTGAACTTCTCCCCGATGCGCTGGCGGAACAGCGGATCGGTCTCCAGCGCCGCCGCCATCGCGTTGCCGGCGAACTTGGCCCGCCGGTTCGGCGCGAACCTGGCGTACTGCCGCAGCTGTGCGGGCAGTTCGCCGACGGTCAGCCCGCCGAACCCGTCGGACACGATCTGTACGACCTTGCGCCGTACACCGTCGGGCAGCGGACGGTCGAGCACCTCAGCGGCGCCGTCGCCCGGCCCCCCGCCTTGTGTCTCCACCATCCGTCACACCCCAATGCTGTGCGGGAGCTGCTCCCCTCAGGAGCCGGCGCCCGGCCTGTCCACGAGTTCCACCTTGTCCACGGCGTTGCACCAGCGGCAGCGCACCGACTCGATGATCTCACTGAGCACCTCACGCTCCTCGACCTTCGGCTCACCGGCCAGATCGAGGTGGACGTACTCCACGACCTTGGACGAGCGCGTCACGTCGAAGCGCGTGAGATTGCCGCAGAGGGTGCAGCGCCACCGCGTCGTGGTGGTCGGCAGGGGAACCGTCATCGTGACTGTTCGCTTTCCTTCTAGTGTCAGTGATACGCCCCGAGCTCCCCGGTGCGTGTGGCTCGTAACCCTACGGCCTGGCGGGTACTCACCGCTCGGCCGTCCACGGCGGCGAGGCGGTCTGTGCGAGTGCGTCCCGTTACGCCATGCTCTGTGTCCATGATCAGCGACTGGAGCGTGGTGCGTTTCGGGGCTCGGTTCGGCAGAGTGGGCCGATCGGCCTTCCGGTCGTCGGCGCCGGTGACGTACGGGCTGATCGCCCTGTGCTGTCTGCTCTTCCTGATGGGCCCGGCGGCGGGGCTGAATCCGGCGTACGGCTCCGGCGACGGGCTGCTCGCCACGCAGCGGGCCTACTTCCACCGCTGGGGCGTGGTGCCCGCCGAGCTGTTCGAGGGCTCGCCCCGCGCCGCCCTCACCCCGGCCACGGCCCTCTTCGTGCACGGCAGCTGGGTGCATCTGCTCGGCAACATGCTCTTCCTCTACGTCTTCGGGGTGATGACCGAGGAACGGATGGGCCGCGTCCAGTTCATCCTGTTCTACCTCGGCTGCGGCTACCTCGCCCTGCTGGGCTACGCGGCCGCCAACGACGGCTCCACCCAGTCCCTGGTCGGCGCGTCCGGGGCGATCTCGGCCGTCCTCGGCGCGTTCCTGTTCGTCTTCCCCGGCGCGCGGGTGACAAGCCTGCTGCCGTTTCTGCTCTTCCTGCCGCTGCGCTTCCCGGCGTGGGTCGTGCTGCCCTTCTGGGTGGCCCTGCAGTGGGTGGCGGCGGGGCGGGCCGACCAGGGGCCGGGCGTGGCCTATCTGGCGCACCTGGTGGGCTTCGGGCTGGGCTTCGGCTACGCGTGGGCCCGGTTCAGGGAAAAAGGAGGGCGCGTAGCGCGGCCTTGGAAGGGCGGTGGTGGGAGACGGGTGGGCGACTAGAGTGAAGGCCGCCCCAGCTCCGGCCTCCGAGGGAGAGAACCAACCGTGATCACCGCGATCGTCCTGATCAAGACCAGCGTGGACCGGATTCCCGAGATCGCGGAGCGGATCGCTTCGCTGGAGAGCGTGACCGAGGTCTTCTCGGTCACCGGGACGTACGACCTGATCGCCATGGTGCGGGTGAAGCAGCACGAGGATCTCGCCGAGGTCATCCCGGGCCGGATCAGCAAGATCCCCGGTGTCGAGGGGACGGACACGCACGTGGCGTTCCGTACGTACTCGCAGCACGACATCGAGGCCGCGTTCGCCATCGGGCTGGACAGCTGACGCCCGCTGCCGCCGGCGCCCCGAGATGAAGAGTTCTTCATCCGGCCCTCATCCTTCTCGCCGTGTGCCGGACCCAGGATCGGGCACATGGCTTTCACTCGTCGTATGGCGGCCCTGTCCGCCGTCGTGCTGATCCCCCTGGGCATCGCCGCGACCAGCTTCGCTCTCACCGACCGTCCCGCGTCACCGAAGGTCCCGTCCGAGGTGGTGCTGGAAAGCGGCTCCCCCACACCCCCACCCACACCCGTGGTCACCCCCAAGCCGACACCGACGCCCGACACGACCCCGACCGACGAGGTCGTGTCGCGGCCTCCGGTGACCGACAGCCCCACGAATGATGACGATGTAGCAGAATCCCGATACCGACGAGGAACTGAACTGGGCGTTCGTCCTCACCCGTGACGTGGCCGTGCCGGACACCAACCTCCGGTACGGTCCGGGGACCGGTGCCTCCGGCGGTCTGGGAGCCGGCCTGGCCGCTCTGGGCGCCCGGCTCCTGCCCCGCTTCGACGTGCTCCTCGACCACCTCGACCTGGACGCCCGCCTGGCCCGAGCCGACCTCGTGATCACCGCTGAGAGCGCCCTGGACCACCAGACGCCGCGCGGCAAGGTCCCGGCCGAGGTGGCCCGGCGCGCCAAGCTCTACGACCGCCCGGTCCTGGCCCTGGCGGGCACGCTCGGCGAGGGTGCGCAGGACGTGCCGGGCGTGGACGCCTGCCATGGCATCCTGCCCGCGCCGATGATCCTGGCCGAGGCGCTGGTCCGGGCGAGCGAGCTGCTCACGGACGCCACCGAGCGCGCCCTGCGGATGATCGTCCTGGGTACCCGGCTACCGCTCGTGCTGCCGGCCCAGGCGTCGGAAGCGAACGCTCACGCGGAGGTGTCCGGCACGCAACGCCCGTCCTCCGTGCGGTAGTTCCACCGGGCACCGTCCGTCACGAGCTCCTGCACGGCGTTCACGAACCGCTCGACGTGCTCGGCCGGCGTACCGGCCCCGAAGCTCACCCGGATCGCGTTGAGGGACTTCTCGCCCGGAGCGGCCTCCGGGGCGCCGCACTCGCCCTGCGTCTGCGGGTCGCTGCCCAGCAGCGTCCGGACCAGCGGGTGGGCGCAGAACAGCCCGTCGCGCACCCCGATGCCGTACTCGGCGGAGAGGGCGGCGGCGAAGTGGGAGCTGTTCCAGCCCTCGACGACGAAGGAGATGACTCCGACGCGCGGGGCGTCGTCGCCGAAGAGGGAGAGGATCCGCACCTGAGGCACCTCGGCGAGGCCCGTGCGCACCTTCTCGATCAGGTACTGCTCCCGCGCGACCAGCGCGTCGAAGCCCGCCTCCGTCAGCGCCTTGCAGGCGGAGGCGATGGAGTAGGCACCGATGACGTTCGGCGAGCCGGCCTCGTGCCGGGCGGCGCTCTCGTGCCACTCGACGTCCACGCCCCCGTCCTCGCGCCGGGTGACCTTACGGCTGGCGCCGCCGCCCGCGAGGTACGGCTCCGCCTCGCGCAACCAGTCGGCGCGGCCGGCCAGGACGCCGGAGCCGAAGGGGGCGTACAGCTTGTGCCCGGAGAAGGCGACCCAGTCGACGTCGAGGTCCTGGAGGCTCACCGGGTGGTGCGGGGCCAGCTGGGCGGCGTCGAGCACGATCCGGGCGCCGTGCGCGTGGGCGGCGGCGGCCAGCTCGCGGACCGGCCACAGCTCGCCGGTGACGTTCGAGGCACCGGTGACGCAGACCAGGGCCGGGCCGTAGCCCCCTTCGGCCGACACAGCGCGGTCGGCGAGGGCGCGCTCCAGGGTCTCGACGGCCTGGCGCGGGGTGCGGGGCGCGTCGAGGTAGGTGACGTGGGCGTCGCGCCAGGGCAGCAGGGAGGCGTGGTGCTCGGTCTCGAAGACGAAGACCTGGCAGTCGGCCGGGAGGGCGGCGGCGAGGAGGTTGAGCGAGTCGGTGGTGGACCGGGTGAACACGACCTGGTCGGTGTCCCGGCAGTCGAGGAACTCGGCGACCGTCCTGCGGGCGTTCTCGAACAGGTCGGTGGAGAGCTGGGAGAGGTACCCGGCACCGCGGTGGACGCTGCCGTAGTACGGCGCGTAGGCGGCGACGTCGTCCCAGACGCGCTGGAGGGCGGGGGCGCTGGCGGCGTAGTCGAGCGCGGCGTAGCTGACCTCGCCGCCGGTGACGAGCGGGACGGTGACATCACGGCCCAGAACGGGCAGCGGGGTGCAAACGGACCGGTCGGCGGCAGCGGTGGAGACAGACATGGCGAACTCCCGTGAGAGGCATGCGAGTTGAGGCATGCGGAGAAGAGAAAAAGGGTGCGCGGAGGCGGGGCTCGGCGGCCCTATCGCATTCGCTTGCTCACGGAAGGCTCCCTCGAACGACCAGGACCCCTGGTTTCGAGAGGGGCCCGCGCTTGCCGTAGACCTCGCTGCCTACGGCCTGGTCTTCACCCGGGGCACCCCGCCACGGACGGAGGGTTGCCGGACAGTCGGCCGGGGCCTCATGACTGTCACTCATGACCTGGTCCAACATCCTGCCATACGATCTTCGATGCGCAAGGGCGCAGTCCGGATCCTGGACTGCGCCCTGCGTCACATGCTGCCGGCTCAGGCGTTGCTGGCGGCCACCCACCGGTCGAGCGTCCGCTTCGCCGCGCCCGAGTCGATCGACTCCGCCGCCTTCGCCATGCCGAGTCGGATCTGCTCCGTGAGCGGCGCGTCCGTCTGCTCCAACGCCACCAGCGCCGCAGCCGAGTTGAGCAGTACGGCGTCCCGCACCGGGCCCGTCTCGCCGTCCAGCAGGCGCCGGGCGACCTCCGCGTTGTACGACGCGTCGGCGCCGCGCAGCGCCTCCACAGGGACCAGGTCGAGGCCGACGTCGCGCGGGTCGAAGGCCTCCTCGGTCACCTTGCCGTCGCGGACCACCCACACCCGCGAGGTGGCCGTCGTGGTGAGCTCGTCGAGGCCGTCGTCGCCGCGGAACACCAGCGCCGACGAGCCGCGTTCGGCCAGTACGCCGGCGATGAGCCCCGCCATCCGGGTGTCGAAGCAGCCGACCGCCGAGGCGGTGACGCGGGCCGGGTTGGTCAGCGGGCCGAGCAGGTTGAAGGAGGTCGGGATGCCCAGGTCCCGCCGTACGCCACCGACGAACCGCATCGAGGGGTGGAACTTGGCGGCGAAGCAGAAGGTGATGCCGGCCTCGTCCACCACCCGCGCCACGCCCTGCGGCGACAGCTCCAGGTTGATGCCGAGCTTCTCCAGCACGTCGGACGAGCCGCTCGCCGAGGACGAAGCCCGGTTGCCGTGCTTGACGACCTTCGCTCCGGCGCCCGCGATCACGATGGCGGACATCGTCGAGATGTTGACCGTCTTGGCTCGGTCGCCACCCGTGCCGACGATGTCGACGGCCGGGCCGGGGATGTCCAACGGCTGCGCGTGGGCGTACATCGCCTCGACGAGGCCGTTGATCTCCTCGACCGTCTCGCCCTTGGCCCGCAGGGCCACCATGAAGCCCGCGATCTGGGCGTCCGAGGCCTCGCCGCTCATGAAGCGGTCCATCGCCCAGGCCGTGTCGCCGGCGCTCAGGTCCTGTCCGCCGAGCAGGGCACTCAAGACCTCGGGCCAGGAACGGCCCGCCGCGGTGTCGCCTCCAGCGGGGGTCACAGCGCTCATAAGCCGCTCCTGGGTCAGTTGTGGTGTCCCGCACTACGGGACGCGAGTCTCAACGGGTCCACCCTATCCAGCCCCGGGGCATGGCGAAGGGCCCCGTCCGTACAACGGACGGGGCCCTTCAACCGTGGCGTGGCTGAGCAGTACTGGCGAGACCGCGGTTCCGACGCGGCGCCATCAGCGGAGCGTCAGTGGTGGCCGTGGCCGCTCGTGATCTCCTTGTACTCCTCGACGGTCGGCTTCGGGATCTGGCCGTCCTCGTCGAAGTACGACTTGCTGAGCTTGGCGCGCAGCTTCTCGGAGCCCTTCACCTTGCGCTCGACGCCGTTCTCGTCGACCGTCGGGCCGATCTCGAGCGGCTTGTACTGCTCGTGCGCGGTGAGGGTGTACAGCGCGTCCTGGCTGAGCGGCTCGTGCACCTCGATGAACTCACCGTGCGGCAGGCGCTTGATGATGCCCGACTCGCGGCCGTGCAGCACCTTGTCCTTGTCCCGGCGCTGCAGGCCGAGGCAGATCCGCTTGGTGACGATGAAGGCGAGCACCGGTCCGGCGAAGAAGCCGATCCGGACGAACCAGGTGACCGCGTTGATCGACAGGTGGAAGTGGGTGGCCCACAGGTCGTTGCCACCGCCCACCAGGCCGATCATGTACACGGTGATCCAGGCGACGCCGAACGCGGTACGCGTCGGGGCGTTGCGCGGACGGTCCAGGATGTGGTGCTCGCGCTTGTCGCCGGTGACCCAGGACTCGATGAACGGGTAGAGCGCGATCGCCATCAGGACCACACCGAAGAGCACCAGCGGGATGAACACGCCGAGGACCAGCGTGTGACCCCAGAAGTTGATCTCCCAGCCCGGCATGTAGCGGACCAGACCCTCGGCGAAGCCCATGTACCAGTCGGGCTGGGCGCCCGTGGACACCTGGTCCGGACGGTAGGGACCCATGGCCCAGATCGGGTTGATCTGCGCGATGGCCGCGATGGCCGCGATGACACCGAAGACCAGGAAGAAGAAGCCTCCGGCCTTGGCCATGTAGACCGGCAGCAGCGGCATGCCGACGACGTTCTTGTTGGTCTTTCCGGGGCCCGCGAACTGCGTGTGCTTGTGGTAGAAGACCAGGATCAGGTGGCCGACCACCAGACCGAGCATGATGCCCGGCAGCAGCAGGATGTGGATCGAGTAGAAGCGGGCCACGAAGTCGACGCCCGGGAACTCGCCGCCGAAGAGGAAGAACGAGATGTACGTGCCGACGATCGGCATGGACAGGATCGCGCCCTCGGTGAAGCGGACACCGGTGCCGGAGAGCAGGTCGTCCGGGAGCGAGTAGCCGGTGAAACCGGTGAACATGCCCAGGACGAACAGCAGGAAGCCGAACAGCCAGTTGATCTCACGCGGCTTGCGGAACGCGCCCGTGAAGAACACGCGCATCATGTGCACGAACATGCCGGCGAGGAAGATCAGCGCCGCCCAGTGGTGGATCTGCCGGATGAGCAGACCACCACGCACGTCGAAGGAGATGTGCAGCGTCGAGCTGAACGCCTCCGACATGAGCTGTCCCTGCAGCGGGACGTAACTGCCGTGGTACTCCACCTCGTTCATCGACGGGTGGAAGAACAGCGTCAGGTACACACCCGTGAGGATGATGATGATGAAGCTGTAGAGGCAGACCTCACCCAACATGAACGACCAGTGGTCGGGGAAGATCTTGCGCATGTTGGTCTTGGCCAGGGAGTAGATCCCGAGCCGGCCGTCCGCCCAGTCGGCGACGCGCTCGCCGGCCGGCGCTTTGTCGCGCCGGGCGTCGTTGTTCTCGTTGGTGCTCATCCGCGCTCCCAGAATGCAGGACCGACGGGCTCTTCGAAGTCGCCGAGCGCCTCGAGGTAGCCCTCGTCGTTCACGCCGATGCGCAGCTGCGGCAGGGCGTGACCGGCCGGGCCGAAGATCACTCGGGCACCGTCGGAGAGGTCGAAGGTGGACTGGTGGCAGGGGCAGAGCACGTGGTGCGTCTGCTGCTCGTACAGGGAGATCGGGCAACCCACGTGGGTGCAGATCTTCGAGTACGCGACGATGCCCTCGTGCGACCACTCGAGCTCGCGCTTGTCCTTGATGTCGTCGGGCTGGAGCCGGACGATCATCAGGGCGGCCTTGGCGATCTCGTTCTGGAATTCGTGGTCGTGCTCCTCCAGGCCCTCCGGCTTGGCGAAGGTGAGGGAGCCGACCGCGACGTCCGAGGGACGCAGCGGCTCGTCGGTGTTCATGTTGACGAGCAGCTTGCCCTTGGACCACAGGGTGTGACGCAGCTTGGTGCCGGGCAGCGGACCGAGGTCACGCAGCAGGACGACACCGGAGAGCGGCACCAGGGTGAGCGCGCCGAGCATCGTGTTGCGGATCAGCTTGCGGCGGCCGATCGCGGACTCCTTGGCGCCCTGCCGGAAGTCGGCCATGACCTTGGCCTTGACCTCGGGCTCCGCCGCGATCGCGTGCCGGTCGTCGGCGACCTCCACGTCGGACATCAGGGTGCGGGCCCAGTGGACCGCGCCCGCGCCGATGCAGAACAGCGCCGTACCGAGGGTCAGACCCAGCGCGAAGTTCAGCGCGTTGAGGTGCCCGATCGGGAAGACGAAGACCGACTTGTCGTGCGGGATGGCCACGTACGAGGCGATGAAGCCGACGGTGGCCAGCATCGACACCGTGAACAGCAGGGCGACCGCGCGCTCGGACCGCCTGGCGGCCCGCTCGTCGATGTCCTGGATCCGGTGCTCGTGGGGCGGCAGGCCGGGGTCGGCGAAGGGGTTCTTCTCGTCCGCTACCGCGACGTGGGCGTCCTGCTCAGCGGGCAGGTTCTCTTCTGGAATCTCTTGGCTACTCATGACTTCTTGGCCTTTGCGGTCCGAGCGGCGACCCAGACGGCGACCGCGATCAATCCGCCGAGACCGAAGATCCAGGCGAAGAGGCCCTCAGTGACCGGCCCGAGGCCGCCCAGCTCCAGGCCACCCGGGTTGACCGTCTCGTCGCTGTTGACCGCGTGCAGGTACGCGATGATGTCCTTCTTGTTCTGCTCCGACAGCGTGGTGTCGGGGAACGACGGCATGTTCTGCGGGCCGGTCTGCATGGCCTCGTAGATGTGCTTCGGGTCGACGTCCTCGAGCGTCGGCGCGTACTTGCCCTTCGTCAGCGCGCCGCCCTTGCCGGTGAAGTTGTGGCACTGCGCGCAGTTGTTGCGGAAGAGCTCACCACCCTTGGCGATGTCCGCACCCTCGGGACCGTACTGCTCCTCGGTCGGGACGGACGGGCCGGCGCCCAGCGAGGCGATGAACGCCGCGAGCTGGTCGATCTCGGCCTGCGAGTAGATGTTCTTCTTCGCCGGGACCTGGGCGCCCTGGGAGGTGGCGGCCGGCATACGGCCCGTCGAGACCTGGAAGTCGACGGCTGCAGCGCCGACGCCCACCAGGCTAGGACCGTCGGAGGTGCCCTGACCGCCGGTTCCGTGGCAGCTGGCGCAGCCGACGGTGTAGAGCTTCTTGCCCTCTTCGATGGTGAGGGACTGGGCGGATTCCTCGGCCTGCGCCTTGTCCGCGGGTGCGAAGACGGCGTACAGCCCCCCCGTGCACGCCAGCGCGAGGAGTAGGACGACGACCGCCGCCAGCGGATGGCGTCGTCGTGCGGAGAGCTTTTTCACGGATTACCCCGGTGTCAGGATCTTCTGCGTCGATGCTTGGGTATGTGCGTTTGTGGAACGCGCGCGGGATCGGGCCCGGCTACTTGATCATGTAGATCGTGGCGAAGAGGCCGATCCAGACGACATCGACGAAGTGCCAGTAGTAGGACACGACGATCGCGGCGGTCGCCTGCTCGTGCGTGAACCTCTTCGCCGCATAGGTGCGGCCGAGGACCAGCAGGAAGGCGATCAGACCGCCCGTCACATGCAGGCCGTGGAAACCGGTGGTCAGGTAGAAGACCGAGCCGTACGGGTCGGACGAGAGCGAGAGGCCCTCGTGCTTGACCAGCTCGGTGTACTCGTACACCTGACCGCCGATGAAGATCGCACCCATGATGAAGGTGACGATGAACCAGCCCCGGAGCTTCTTCACGTCGCCGCGCTCGGCGGCGAAGACGCCGAGCTGGCACGTGAGGGAGGAGAGCACCAGGATCGTGGTGTTCGTCGCCGAGAACGGGAAGTTCAGGGCGGCCGCCTTCTCGTGCCAGAAGTCCGGACCGGTCACCGATCGCAGGGTGAAGTACATCGCGAAGAGGGCCGCGAAGAACATCAGCTCGGAACTCAACCAGATGATGGTTCCGACGCTGGTGAGGTTCGGTCGGTTGACCGACGGGTGCGCGTGACCCTTGTCTACTGTCGTTGCTGTCGCCACGACCGACATTATGTCGGTCGCTTATCCCGCCCTCACTCCGGGGGGTGCCGTTCGGAGTGTCTTCCCCCTTCAAACCGGTGTTGACGTGGTGTTCAAGGGAGTAGCATCCGGCCCAACGGGCCTGTCCTTACGACGCTGACGTCACGGAGGAACAATGCAGCCGACCGCCACGGTGCTGGTCTACAGCGACGACTCCAACACCCGCGAGCAGGTGAGGTTGGCTACGGGGCGCCGACCCGCTCCGGACGTGCCTGTAGTGGAGTTCGTGGAGTGCGCGACGCCGGCGGGGGTGCTGCGCGAGCTGGACAAGGGCGGCATCGACGTCTGTGTGCTGGACGGTGAGGCCGTGCCGATGGGGGGCATGGGGGTCTGCCGCCAGATCAAGGACGAGGTGTTCAACGCCCCGCCGGTGCTGCTGCTGATCGGGCGGCCTCAGGATGCGTGGCTGGCCACGTGGAGCCGGGCCGAGGCGGCGGTGACGTTGCCTGTGGAGCCGGTGGAGTTCGCGGCGGCGCTGGCGGCTCTGTTGCGGTCGATGAGGCTTCAGAGTGCCTAGGGCCTCGGCGGCTTGAGCTTCAAACGCTCTGCGGCCTCAGTCTTGCCCTCTCGGAGGGGCTTGGGCCATCAGGGGTGCCGCCGACCAACGCGCTGCCGCCCCGCCACTTCTTCCAGGGCAGGTTCCAGTCGCCGAAGCCGTTGCCGAACGCTTCCATCGTGTTGCCGTACGAGTTGATGACCTTGACGATGTCGCCCTCGCGGACGTTGTCGAAGAACCACTCGGCGTTGGCGGTGCTCATGCCGGTGCAGCCGTGGCTGACATTGGCGTAGCCCTGGGAGCCGACCGACCAGGGGGCGGCGTGGACGTACTCGCCGCTCCAGGTCACCCGGGTGGCGTAGTAGACCGGTAGGTCGTACGAGTCTGCGGAGCCCTCGGATATGCCGATGCTGGTGCCGCGCATACGTACGAAGTACTCCTTGCCCAGGACGACCTTGACGCCGTTGCGGGTCTCGAAGCCGGGCTTGCCGGTCGTGACCGGTATCGACCTGACCTCCTCGCCGTTGCGGTAGAGCGTCAGCTGGTGGGACGCGGCGTCCGTGACGGCGATGACCTGGTCGCCGATGGTGATCGTCAGGGGCTTGGCCTTGCCGCCCCAGAGGCGGTCGCCGACCTTGATGCCTTCGAGGTTGCTGCGGGCCTGGACGGTGGCGTTGGTGGGCCAGTACTCCTTGGGGCGGTAGTGGAGTTCCTTGTCGTCCACCCAGTGCCAGGTTCCCTCCACGGCGGGCGTGGAGTCGACCTTGAGGGCCCGCTCGACTATCTGCCGCTGCTTTGTGTCCTTGACGGGCAGGTTCAGTTCGGCCGTGACGGGCTGGCCCACGCCGTATGTGCCCGCCTTGGGGCCGAACTCCACCGTCAGGTGCTTCTTGGTGGTCGGCTTGCTGGTGTCGAAGGTGAGGACCTTGCGGCCGGGGGCGCCGTCCTCGTCCTCGGTGCTCACACGCACCGTGTAGCGGGCGTTGGCGGCCAGCGGAGAGGTGCTGTGCCAACGGGTGCCGTCGGCGGAGAGTTCGCCCGCCACATAGCGTCCTGCGGCGTCCCTGGCCGTGACGTCCGTGATACGGCCGTCGGAGTCCTCCGCGGTGATCTCCAGGGGCTTGTCCGGGTCGGCCTTCTCGCCGTCGCCCGCGGGACCGTTGAAGGCGATCTGGTCTGCCGCGTCGTACGGCTCGGCGGACAGCGGGTTGCCGTCGCTGCCGCAGCTGATCGCGCTCGCGCCGAGCGCGATCAGCAGGAGCGTGCAGCCTATGACGGTGCTCGTGCGCGGTGTTTTGCTCATGGCCTCACGCTAGGAAGGCACGTCAGCCATGGCGCGCCGGATAGCGCGTACGGGTGATCCTGATTGCGGCAAACGCAGGAGCCCGGACACTCCTGACGGAGTGTCCGGGCTCCTGATGAGCTCAGCTCGTGTTACTGGGTGCGGTTCTCACCGCGGTAGTACTCGAAGACCCAGCCCCAGAGGCCGATCATGATCAGCGGCGCCGAGAAGTACATCAGCCACCAGCCGATCGCGATCGACAGGAAGGCGAAGGCGCCACCGATCGCGAGGGAGAGCGGCTGCCAGCTGTGCGGGCTGAAGAACCCGACCTCGCCGGCGTCGTCCGCGACGTCCGCCTCCTTGTTGTCCTGGGCGCCCGTGTCGACCCGCCGGGCCGTGAAGCCCAGGTAGAAGCCGATCATGATGGACAGACCGAAGGCCAGGAAGAGGGCCGTGGTGCCGGCCGGCTCCTTCGACCACACGCCATAGACAACCGCCATGGCGAGGATGAAGACGGCCAGCCAGATGAACATCTTGCCCTGAACCTTCACTTGCCGGCCTCCTTGCCACCAGCCAGAGCCTTCTCACCGTGAGGTGCGTTCTCGAGCTGGTCGAGAGCGGCGATCTCAGGGTGATGCAGGTCGAACGCCGGGGATTCGGAACGGATCCGCGGCAGAGTGAGGAAGTTGTGCCGCGGCGGCGGGCAGGACGTCGCCCACTCGAGCGAGCGGCCGTAGCCCCACGGGTCGTCGACGCCGACCGGCTTGCCGTACTTGGCCGTCTTCCACACGTTGTAGAAGAAGGGCAGCAGCGACGCGCCGAGCACGAACGAGCTGATCGTCGAGATCGTGTTCAGGGCGGTGAAGCCGTCGGCCGCGAGGTAGTCGGCGTAACGGCGCGGCATGCCCTCGGCACCCAGCCAGTGCTGGACGAGGAAGGTGCCGTGGAAGCCGATGAACAGCGTCCAGAAGGTCATCTTGCCGAGGCGCTCGTCGAGCATCTTGCCGGTCATCTTCGGCCACCAGAAGTGGAAGCCGGAGAACATCGCGAAGACGACCGTGCCGAAGACGACGTAGTGGAAGTGCGCCACCACGAAGTACGAGTCGGAGACGTGGAAGTCCATCGGCGGCGAGGCCAGGATGACGCCGGTCAGACCACCGAAGGTGAAGGTGATCAGGAAGCCGGTCGCCCAGAGCATCGGTGTCTCGAAGGACAACGAGCCCTTCCACATCGTTCCGATCCAGTTGAAGAACTTCACGCCGGTCGGTACGGCGATGAGGAACGTCATGAAGGAGAAGAACGGCAGCAGCACACCGCCGGTGACGTACATGTGGTGCGCCCACACCGTCACCGACAGACCCGCGATCGCGATGGTCGCCGCGATCAGACCCATGTAGCCGAACATCGGCTTGCGGGAGAAGACCGGGATGACCTCGGAGATGATGCCGAAGAACGGCAGGGCGATGATGTACACCTCTGGATGGCCGAAGAACCAGAAGAGGTGTTGCCACAGCAACGCTCCGCCGTTGGCCGAGTCGAAGACGTGGGCGCCGAACTTTCGGTCCGCCTCCAGCGCGAACAGCGCGGCCGCCAGGACCGGGAAGGCCAGCAGGACCAGCACCGCGGTCAGCAGCACGTTCCACACGAAGATCGGCATGCGGAACATCGTCATGCCGGGGGCGCGCATGCAGATGATGGTGGTGATGAAGTTGACCGCACCGAGGATCGTGCCGAAGCCGGAGAAGGCCAGACCCATGATCCACAGGTCGGCGCCGATGCCCGGCGAGCGGACCGCGTCCGACAGCGGGGAGTAGGCGAACCAGCCGAAGTCGGCCGCGCCGTTCGGGGTGAGGAAACCGCCCACCGCGATCGTCGAGCCGAAGAGGTAGAGCCAGTAGGCGAACATGTTCAGCCGCGGGAACGCCACGTCGGGCGCGCCGATCTGCAGCGGCATGATCCAGTTCGTGAAACCGGCGAACAGCGGCGTCGCGAACATCAGCAGCATGATCGTGCCGTGCATCGTGAACGCCTGGTTGAACTGCTCGTTCGACATGATCTGCAGGCCCGGACGGGCCAGCTCGGCACGCATGAGCAGCGCCATCACGCCGCCGATCACGAAGAACACGAACGACGTGACGAGGTACAGCGTTCCGATCGTCTTGTGGTCGGTGGTGGTGAGCCACTTGACCACGACATTGCCGGGCTGCTTGCGCCTGACCGGCAGCTCGTTCTCGTACGAGTCCTCAGCTGCCGCGGCACCCTGGGGTTCGTTGAGGATGCTCACAGGTTTGTCGTCTCCCGGTTCTTCTCGTGGCCCGTCTGCGCGATGCCGGCGGGAACGTAACCGGTCTGCCCCTTCTTGGCGAGGTCCTTGAGGTGCTGCTCGTACTCGTCGGGGGAGACGACCTTCACGTTGAACAGCATCCGGGAGTGGTCGACGCCGCACAGCTCGGCGCACTTGCCCAGGAAGGTGCCCTCCTTGTTGGGGGTCACCTCGAAGGCGTTGGTGTGGCCCGGGATGACGTCCTGCTTCATCAGGAACGGCACCACCCAGAACGAGTGGATGACGTCACGCGAGGTGAGGACGAAGCGGACCGTCTTGCCCTTGGGAAGCCACAGGGTCGGACCCGGGTTGCCCGTGTCCGGGTTCCGCGTACCGGGGGTGCCGGCGTCGTAGACACCGCCCGCGTTCGCCGGGAAGTCCTCCTTGAACCGGTCCGGAATGGCGGCCAGGTTCTTGTCGGTCTTCGCGTCACCGGTGGAACCGTCGACGGGCTGGACGTAGTTGAAGGCCCAGCTCCACTGGTAGCCCACGACGTTGACCGTGAGGTCGGGCTTGTCCTTGAGGGTGAGGAGCTTCGTCTCGTCGCGGGCCGTGAAGTAGAAGAGCACCGAGACGATGATGAGCGGGACCACCGTGTACAGCGCCTCGATCGGCATGTTGTACCGGGTCTGCGGAGGGACCTCGACCTTGGTGCGGCTGCGCCGGTGGAAGATGGTGCTCCACAGGATCAGGCCCCAGACCAGCACGCCCGTGGCGAGCGCGGCCGCCCACGACCCCTGCCACAGTGAGAGGATCCGCGGAGCCTCTTCCGTGGCCGGGGTGGGCATACCAAGGCGAGGGAAGTCTTCCCAGTTGTACGAGCAACCGGTGGCTGTCGCCAAGACCAGGCCCGCAGTCATTGCCTGCAGCAGCTTCCGCCGCATCGGGCGCCGCGGCGAGCGGTCGGAGCCGTTGGGACTCACGTAGCGCCTTCCCGAGAGTCTCGCCCGCGCGGTTGTGGCTGCGGCCTTCTCGCTGGTCGGTCGCCGCCCTGCGTCGGGCAGGGGTTTGGATGTTTATGCGGACCAAACCCTAGCCGACGCTCTCCGGGGGTTCGCGGGGAGGGGGGCCTACTGGAGTGGGGGGTTCGCTTGATTGGCGGCTGCGGGTCTGTTGTGGTTGCTCGCGCAGTTCCCCGCGCCCCTTGAGGGACGTTGCAGCGACCGGCGGTTAGCGTTGCCGTGTGGGCTATTTCGACGCTGCTTCCAGTGCTCCTCTTCATCCTGTTGCTCGGCAGGCTCTGCAGGCCTCACTCGACGACGGGTGGGCTGATCCTGCACGCCTGTACCGGGAGGGTCGCAAGGCCCGGATGCTGCTGGACGCCGCTCGGGAGGCCGCTGCCGAGGCTGTGGGGTGCCGGGCCGACGAGTTGGTGTTCACCTCTTCGGGGACGAAAGCCGTCCACTCGGGTGTCGCCGGGGTGTTGGCCGGGCGGCGGCGCATCGGGCGTCACCTGATGGTGTCCGCCGTCGAACACTCCTCTGTGCTCCATGCGGCTGACGCGCACGAGGCCGACGGGTGGTCGGTCACCCAGATCGCGGTGGACCGAGCGGGGGCGGTGGCGGTGCGGGCGTACGCCGATGCCCTTCGGCCGGACACCGCGCTCGCGTGTCTTCAGTCGGCCAACCACGAGGTGGGGACCGAGCAACCGGTGGCGGAAGTGGCCGGGGTGTGCCGGGACGCCGGGGTGCCGTTGTTGGTGGATGCGGCGCAGTCGCTCGGGTGGGGGCGCGTCGAGGGTGACTGGTCGGTGTTGACCGGGAGCGCCCACAAGTGGGGTGGGCCGGCGGGGGTCGGGCTGCTCGTCGTGCGCAAAGGGGTGCGGTTCGCCGCGCAAGGGCCCGCGGACGAGCGGGAGTCGGGGCGGGCGGCCGGGTTCGAGAACATCCCGGCGATCGTCGCCGCGGCGGCCTCGCTGCGTGCCGTACAGGCGGAGGCGGCCCAAGAGGCGGTACGGCTGCGGGAGCTGACGGAGCGGATCCGGGCGCGGGTGCCGGGGCTGGTGCCGGACGTGGAGGTGGTCGGCGATCCGGTGCGGCGGCTGCCCGGCGTCGTCACTTTCTCCTGTCTCTATGTCGACGGGGAGACACTGCTGCACGAGCTGGACCGCGCCGGGTTCTCGGTCTCGTCGGGTTCGTCCTGTACGAGCAGCACGTTGACGCCCAGCCATGTGCTGAAGGCGATGGGGGTGCTGAGCGAGGGGAACGTGCGGGTGTCGTTGCCGTTCGGGACGGCGGCGGAGGACGTCGAGCGGTTCCTGGAGGTGCTGCCGGGGGCCGTGGCGTCCGTACGGGAGAAGCTCGGGGCGCCGGTGCCCAGCACTGTCGTACGGGACGACGTCCTGGTCGTGGACGCGATCGGCAAGCTCTGTCCGCTTCCGGTCATCGAGCTGGCCAAGGTCATCGGCGAGGTGCCCGTGGGCGGCACGGTCCGGGTACTCGCGGACGACGAGGCGGCCCGGCTGGACATCCCGGCGTGGTGCCAGATGCGGGGGCAGGAGTACGTCGGTGAGGAACCGGCGGACCAGGGGACGGCGTACCTGGTCCGCCGGGTGAGCTGAACTCCCCGAGGGGCGGAGCGTCAGCTCAGGTGTGCCTGGACGTCGGCGGCGGCGTCATGCCCGTACGCCTTGGTGAAGCGGTCCATGAAGTGCGCCCGGCGCAGCCGGTACTCCTGCGTGCCGACGGTCTCGATGACGAGCGTCGCCAGCATGCAGCCGACCTGCGCGGCCCGCTCCAGCGAGACGTTCCAGGCGAGGCCGGAGAGGAACCCGGCGCGGAAGGCGTCGCCGACGCCCGTGGGGTCGGCCTTGCGGTCCTCCTCCGGGCAGCCGACCTCGATCGGGTCCTGGCCGACCTGCTCGATGCGCACGCCGCGCGAGCCGAGGGTCGTGACACGGTGGCCGACCTTGGACAGGATCTCCTCGTCCGTCCAGCCGGTCTTGGACTCGATGAGGCCCTTCTCGTACTCGTTCGAGAAGAGGTACGTCGCTCCGTCCAGCAGTATCCGGATCTCGTCGCCGTTCATGCGGGCGATCTGCTGGGAGAAGTCCGCGGCGAAGGGGATCTGACGGGAGCGGCACTCCTCCGTGTGGCGGAGCATCGCCTCGGGGTCGTCGGCGCCGATGAGGACCAGGTCGAGGCCGCCGACGCGGTCCGCGACGGTCTTCAGCTCGATGAGACGGGCCTCGCTCATCGCACCGGTGTAGAAGGAGCCGATCTGGTTGTGGTCGGCGTCGGTGGTGCAGACGAAGCGGGCGGTGTGCAGCGTCTCGGAGATGCGGACCGAGCCGGTGTCGACGCCGTGCCGGTCCAGCCAGGCCCGGTACTCGTCGAAGTCGGAGCCCGCGGCGCCGACCAGGATCGGCTGCGTGCCCAGTTGTCCCATGCCGAAGGCGATGTTCGCGCCTACGCCGCCCCGGCGTACGTCCAGGTTGTCGACCAGGAACGAGAGCGAGACCGTGTGCAGCTGGTCCGCGACGAACTGGTCGGCAAAACGGCCGGGGAAGGTCATGAGGTGGTCAGTGGCGATGGAGCCGGTGACTGCGATGCGCACGGCGTGGAGTCTCCTGCGGGGAGGTTGGGTTGACAGTCCACGCTACCGTTCACGCCCTGGACTCTGAAGCAGTCGAAACTACCCGATAGTAGATCTTTCTTCGCGAGCTCCTGCGTGTCTACGGTTCGGCTATGACGAAAATCGAGGTCCATGCCCCGGCTCCGATCGACCTGGAGGGCGACCTGGCGTCGTTGCGCGGTGACTGCGCGCGGATGGCTCCCCACTGGACCGCTCCCGACCGTGTCCTTTCCCGTCCGGTCTCCCCGTCACTCATCCATGGAGTGACCGTGCCGCCGAAGTCGGCGCGGCTGCTGGACGCGATGTCGGACTACGGCGACTGATCGGGCCAGGGCGACCGATCGAACTCCGGCGGCCGAATCGGCGCCTTTCAGGGAACCGTGCGCTCCCCCGCTGCGTCCCATCGCTGTCCCCCGTAAAGGGGATGCGGGATACGACCCGATAGCCGGCCTTTTGACAGGGCCGGGTCAGGGTCAAGGGACATGTGCGCAGCCGAAGGAGCGATGCGGTGAACACCGAGCGACCCGACAACGACGATGCGGGCGCCTCCGGCAAGGACACGGAGGAGGCACGGGCGGAGAAGGACGCCGTCCGTGCGGAGGGGCTCGGAGCCGAGGGTGAGGCGGCGGGCGGAGCTCCTGGCGCCGAGGGTACCGAGGGCGGCGGGGCCGACGAGGCCGTCTTTGAGGGTGAGGACGCCTCGCAGGAGGCCGCTGCGGAGAAGGGCGATACGGAGAAGGGCGATGCGGAGGGGGCCTCGGCCCCGGACCCGGCGACTGCCGCCGCTTCTGTCGCCCCCGCCGCCGGCCCGGCTCCTGCCGCTCCCCCGGCGGCCCCCGCTGCTCCCGCAGCCGAGACCTCCGACCCCGCCGCCCTCGACCTTGCCGCCGACCACCGGCACGACGGCGCCCACGACGGCGCCCGGCGCCGGTCCCCCGTGGTCATCGCCTCCGTCGCTGCCGCCGTGCTGCTCGTCGGCGGGGGCGGGGCCTACCTCGCCGCGAGTGCGTCCGGAGGGTCGGGCGGAGGTACGACGTCGGGGGCGTCCGGCGGTGGCACTCCGCCGCCGCTGCACCTCGACGGCTACACCGAGGGCGGTGGCAAAGGCATCGCGCCCGGGGAGCCCAACCCGTACGGCGTCACGTACAAGGCCGACGGGGAGCTGGCGGACGGGCCCGGCTCGGCGCCGGTGTACCGGGCCCAGGGTGAGGTCGGCGCGGACCAGGTCGCCCGGCTGGCCGAGGCGCTCGGCGTGGACGGGACGCCGGTGGCGCAGGGGCAGACCTGGAAGGTCGGGGCGCAGGACGGGGCGGGGCCCAGTCTGCAGGTGGACAAGCAGGCGCCGGGGACCTGGACGTTCTCCCGGTACGCACCCGGCACCGACAACTGTGAGAGCAGCACCGTCTGCCACAAGGACGCCCCGGACCCTGCCGCCGACCCGGTGAGCGAGGACGCCGCGAAGAAGGCCGCCGCACCGATCCTCAAGGCGGTGGGCCAGGACGACGCGAAGCTCGACGCGAGCGAGCTCATGGGCGCCCAGCGGGTTGTGAACGCCAGCCCCTTGGTCGGCGGGCTGCCCACGTACGGCTGGACGACCGGGGTCACCGTGAGCGCCCAGGGCGAAGTGGTCGGCGGAAGCGGCCAGTTGAAGGCGCCGGTGAAGGGTGACACGTACCCCGTGCTGGATGCCGAGAAGACGCTCGGGCTGATGAACGCGGCGCCGGGGACCGACCACCGCATGGGCATAGGCGGCTGCGCCAGCCCCGTACCGCTGAAGGACCGCCTGGAGGCGCCCTGCGGGGCGGAGGCCTCGACGGGGGCGCCGGCCAAGGACACCGTCACGGTCGAGAAGGCGGTGTTCGGGCTGGCGTCGCACTACGTGGACACCCGGCAGACGCTGGTGCCGTCCTGGCTGTTCCAGGTGCGGGCGCCGGGCGCGCAGGACAGTTTCACGGTGACGTATCCGGCCGTCGACCCGAAGTACCTGGTCTCGGCCACGCCGTCCGAGGAGCCGAGCGGGCAGCCGACGCCGCGGCCGACCGAGCCGAAGGACGAGCCGACCTCGGCGCCGATCACGGAGAACGTGGCGGTGGACGGCTATACCGTCGACGGCAGGGAACTGACCGTGGCCTTCACGGGCGGCGTGTGCGCCGAGTACAAGGTGACGGCGAGCGAGAGCGAGGACCAGGTGAGGGTCCGGGTGACCGGGACCACTCAGCCGGGCGAGATCTGCATCATGATCGCCAAGGTGTTCCACAAGACCGTGCAGCTGGACGAGCCGCTCGGTGGCCGCAAGGTCGTGGGCTCGGACGGGCGGGCGATCCCGCTGGAGAAGCCCGGGACGCGGCTTCCGGACGCACCGCAGACGTCCGGGGCCCGGTAAGGCCCCGCGGACGCGGGAAGGCGGCGGCCCCGTCGGAGGGGGCCGCCGCCTTCCCGCGTTTCGGCCGGGCTGGCTCAGCCGGGCTCAGTTGAAGGAGTCGCCGCAGGCGCAGGAGCCCGTCGCGTTCGGGTTGTCGATCGTGAAGCCCTGCTTCTCGATGGTGTCGACGAAGTCGATGGACGCGCCGCCCAGGTACGGGGCGCTCATGCGGTCGGTGACGACCTTGACGCCGCCGAAGTCCTTGACCACGTCGCCGTCGAGCGAGCGCTCGTCGAAGAAGAGCTGGTAACGCAGGCCGGAGCAGCCGCCGGGCTGAACGGCGACGCGCAGGGCCAGGTCGTCACGGCCTTCCTGGTCGAGCAGGGCCTTGACCTTCGCCGCGGCGGCGTCGGACAGGATGATGCCGTCGGTGACGGTGCCGGTCTCGTCCGATACGGACATCTACATCTCTCCCGGGTTGTACGGAGACTGCTTGCCGACTGGTCCAACCGGCAAGGCCGCGGATTCATTCCGGGCCGGGCACCGGCATTTTCCGGCGCCTTCTTCATGCTCGCACATGCGGCCGGAAGCGGAAAACGCCTCATCGGGATTCATGTCACATCGACGTTATGACCATCGTCAAAGTGACGTGAACCGGGTTATGATAGATAACGTCAGTTCGACGAAAAGCAGAAAGGGTGCGTGTCGTGACCACCGCCCAGACCACGGAGCTCGACGTACAGCCGACTCCGCTCGCCCTGTTGCTGCTCGGCCGTGAGGCGGACCCGAGGAGCGAGCGGGGCGTCGAGTGCCCCGGCGACCTACCCTCGCCCTCCGACCCCGACCTGGTCGAGCGCGCCCGCGCGGCCAAGGAGAAGCTCGGGAACAAGGTCTTCGTGCTCGGCCACCACTACCAGCGCGACGAGGTCATCCAGTTCGCGGACGTGACCGGCGACTCCTTCAAGCTGGCCCGCGACGCGGCCGCGCGCCCGGAGGCCGAGTACATCGTCTTCTGCGGTGTGCACTTCATGGCGGAGTCGGCGGACATCCTGACGTCCGACGACCAGAAGGTCGTCCTCCCCGACCTCGCCGCCGGCTGCTCGATGGCCGACATGGCGACGGCCGAGCAGGTCGCCGAGTGCTGGGACGTGCTGACCGAGGCAGGCATAGCCGAGCAGGTCGTGCCGGTGTCGTACATGAACTCGTCCGCCGACATCAAGGCGTTCACGGGCAAGCACGGCGGCACGATCTGCACCTCGTCCAACGCCGAGCGGGCCCTGGACTGGGCCTTCGAGCAGGGCGAGAAGGTGCTGTTCCTGCCCGACCAGCACCTCGGCCGCAACACCGCGGTCCGGGACATGGGCATGTCCCTGGAGGACTGTGTCGTCTACAACCCGCACAAGCCGAACGGCGGGCTGACCGCCGACGAGCTGCGGGCCGCGAAGATGATCCTGTGGCGCGGCCACTGCTCGGTGCACGGCCGCTTCAGCCTGGAGTCGGTGAACGACGTGCGCGAGCGGATCCCGGGCGTGAACGTCCTGGTCCACCCCGAGTGCAAGCACGAGGTCGTGGCGGCGGCGGACTACGTCGGCTCGACGGAGTACATCATCAAGGCCCTGGAGGCCGCCCCGGCCGGCTCCAAGTGGGCCATCGGGACCGAGCTGAACCTCGTACGCCGTCTGGCGAACCGTTTCGCGCCGGAGGGCAAGGAGATCGTCTTCCTCGACAAGACGGTCTGCTTCTGCTCGACCATGAACCGCATCGACCTCCCCCACCTGGTCTGGACCCTGGAGTCGCTGGCCGAGGGCAACCTGGTCAACCGCATCGAGGTCGACAAGGAGACGGAGGCGTTCGCGAAGCTGGCGCTGGAGCGGATGCTGGCGCTGCCGTAGCCCGTCCGCCGCGGCCCGCGCTCACCCCGCCGAGACCGGTGTCCGGTCGGGGTGGGCCGGGTCGAGGGTGAAGACCGTGCCGTCGGCGGTCGCCACCACCAGGGCGCCCTTGTCGAACAGCACGACGGGCGTGATCCCGCTGGCCAGGACCTCGGCGCGGGTGGAGGACTCCCACAGCGGGGTGCCGCGCGCCGCGTCCAGGGCCGCCACCCGTCCGCTCCCACTGGCCACGTACGCGGTGCGCCCGGTGGCGTCCACCATGACCTGGCCGGGCGACTCCACGGTGGTGCGGGTCTCCCACACCTTCACTCCCGTCAGCGGCGAGGCGGCGGTCACCTGGCCGGTGGAGTTGGAGAAGTAGAGCGTGCCGCGCGCCAGGGCCACGGTCCCCCGGTACCGCTGGGGCAGTTCCGTCACCTCGCGCTTCCCGCTCTCGGGGTCGACGCACACGATACGGGTGTACGTCAGGTCTCGGCCGGCCGCGACCACGTCCGCTTCCGCGTCCGACTCCACGAACAGCAGCTTCCCGTCGAGGGTGCCGACGAAGCTGCCGCTGTCCGCGGGCGAGGCCAGGCGCCGCACGGAGCCGTCGGAGGGGTCGACGACGATGAACTGCGTGTCGTCGTCCGCCGCGTCGGTGACGCACTCGATGTACGGACGGTCCGCCACGTCGAGCAGGGTGCAGAAGTGCTTCGCCGGCAGGGGTATCGTCCAGCGCTCCTTGCCGTCGGCCGCCGAGCGGGCGGTCACCGTCCGGCCGTCGGCCTCCTGCATGAGGACCAGTCCGGCGACGTCGATCGACCCCGGGCTGCCGTTGTGCACCTTCCGGGACCAGGCCTCCTCGCCGCTGTCGCGGTCGAGGGCGACGAGGGACTGCTCCTGGGTGAAGCCGGACGCGTTGTTGACGAGCAGCTGGACGAGCACCACATCGCCGTCGGCCCCGACGACCGTCGAGGTGTACCGGTCCGCGGGGATGCCGGCCGGCGCGATGCCGGCGCGCCAGAGGGTCTTGCCGGTGGCGCCGTCGATCCGTTCCGGGAGGAGTGCGTTGCCGCCGCAGTAGACGGAGCCCTGGTCCACCGCGCAGTGCGGCGCCACGTCCGCACCGTTCACGTCCGGCGCCTTGGTCACCCCGCTCGCGGCGGTCTCGGTCACCCCCGTCCGCCACGGCTTCCAGCCGGCCGGGAGGGCTGCCCAGCGGGACGCGGCGGACGCGGCGGCCGGGTCGGGGCTCACCGACGACGGGTCGTCCGCGAAACCCGGCCCGTACCGCATATAGCCCAGGAGCCCCAGGCCGAGCACGCCGACCGTGCCGACCGCGGCCCACAACGGACGCGCACGGCTGCGGCGGCCGGAGCCGGCGGCGGTGCGGTCGACGGCGCTGCCCGGGTCGGTCTCCGCGCCGGCCCGCGGTGCGCCCGCACGCAGGGTCGTCGTGGGCGGATCGTCCTCCGCGGGCTCGGGCAGGACGGCCGCGAACTCGTGGGCCAGTTCGTCGAGTCCGGGCCGGTCCTTGGTCTCCTTGGCCAGGCACCGCTCCAGGACGGTGCGCAGCGGGCTCGCCACCCCCTCCAGTACGGGCTCGTTGTGGACGACCCGGTAAGCGGTCAGATAGGGGCTGTCGGCGTCGAAGGGGCCCCGGCCCGTGATGCAGAACACCAGCAGCGCGCCGAGCGAGAAGACGTCCGAGGCAGGGCCGACCTTGCGGGCGTCGGTGAGCTGTTCCGGTGACATGAAGGGCGGGGTGCCGATCATCTGGCCGGTCTCGGTGAGGGTGTTGTGGTTCTCGGCGGCCCGGGAGATGCCGAAGTCGATGACGCGGGGACCGTCCGCGGCCATCAGGACGTTGGCCGGCTTGAGGTCACGGTGCACCACCCCCGCCCGGTGGATCTCCCGCAGGGCCTCCACCAGCCCCAGGGCCACCTGCCGCAGTTCGCCGCCGCGCAGCGCGCCCTGCTCGCGGATCCGGTCGGCGAGGGAGCGGCCGGGCACGTACTGGGTGGCCATCCAGGGCCGTACCGCCTCGGGGTCGGCGTCCACGACCGGCGCGGTGAAGGCGCCGCTCACCTTGCGGACGGACTCGATCTCCTGGAGGAAGCGGGCACGGAAGACCTTGTCCTCGGCGTACTGGGCGTGCACCACCTTGACGGCGACCTCGCGGCCCGAGCGTGCCCTGCCCCGGTAGACGATCCCCATGCCTCCGGCCCCGAGCCGGTCGACCAGCTTGTAGCCGCCGACCGACTTCGGGTCGTCCCTGTGCAGCGGCACGCGCGAATCCCCTTCCGCCGCAGAGCAGTTCGAGGCCACAGAATACGTAACCCGGGTACGGCGGCGGCCGGGTCCCCGACCTTTGTGGATCGGGGCCCGGCCGCCGTGGATCGTGACCGTCGTCGTTCTGGACCGTGACCGTCGTCCTGGACGACGAGGGCCGTCACACTCCCGCGGGTTCGGGCTCCCCCGATTCCGCCTGCTGAGCGGGCGCCCCGGCCTTCTTGGCCTTCCTCGCCGCCCGCTTCTTCGCCCGGCGCTCCTTGCGGAGCTCCAGCATCGTGTAGAGCGTCGGAACGAGCAGCAGCGTCAGCATGGTCGAGGTGATCAGACCGCCGATCACGACCACCGCCAGCGGCTGGGCGATGAAGCCGCCCTCGCCGGTGACGCCCAGGGCCATCGGGAGCAGCGCGAAGATCGTCGCCAGGGCCGTCATGAGGATCGGGCGCAGCCGGTGCCGGCCGCCCTCGATCACGGCCTCCACGACGCCGTAACCCTGCTTCCTGTACTGGTTGATGAGGTCGATCAGCACGATCGCGTTCGTCACCACGATGCCGATCAGCATCAGCATGCCGATCATCGCGGGGACGCCCATCGGGGTGCCGGTCGCCACCAGGAGGCCGATCGCGCCGGTCGCCGCGAACGGGATCGACACGAGCAGGATGAGTGGCTGGGCCAGCGAGCGGAAGGTCGCCACCAGCAGCATGAAGACGATCGCGATCGCCGCGAGCATCGCCAGACCCAGGTTGGCGAACGCGTCGTCCTGGTCCTGCGAGACACCGCCGATCTCGGCCGTCGCGCCCGCCGGGAGGGTCAGGCCGTTGATCTTGGACTGGAGGTCCGCGCTCACCGCGCCCGTGTTGTCGCCGGTCGGCTTTGCGGTGATCGTGGCGGCCCGCTGACCGTCGATCCGGGTCATCGAGACCGGGCCGTCCACCAGCTTCACGTCCGCGATGTCGCCGAGCTTCACCGGGCCCAGGCGCAGGTCCTGAAGCTGCTTCAGCGTCTTCGCGGGCTTCGCCGACCTGATGACGATGTCGCGCTCGGTGTCGTCGAGGGTCGCCTGGGCCGCCGTGTTGCCGCGGACCGCCTGGGCGACGGCCATGCCGAGGGTCTGGTCGTTGAAACCGGCCGCGGCCGCCTTGTCGTTGGCCTTGACCGAGATGCGCGGCACACTCTGCGACAGGTCGCTGGTCACGTCCGTGACGTCGTCCAGACCGGCCACCGCCCCCCGGACCTGCTCGGCCGCCGTGCGCAGGACGCCCGCGTCGGCCGCCTTCACGACGACGCTCAGGTCCTGGGCGCCGAAGCCGTCGCCGGCCGCGATGGTGGTCGTACCGATGCCGTCGAGCTCCTTCAGGCCCGCCTCGATGCGGTCCTGCACCTCGTCGTACGACGCCGAGTCCTCCAGCATCACCTGGTACGACGCCTGGTTGGTGTCGGTGCCGCCGCCGAAGGCCGCCATGAAGCCGGACGAGCCGACCGTGACCTGGTAGTCCTTCACGCCCTTGATGCCGTCGAGCAGCTTCTCGACCTTCTTGGCCTCCTCGTCGGTGGCCGCCAGGCTGGTGCCCGGCTTCAACTCCTGCTTGACGGTGAGCACTTCCTGCTCGCCCTGGTCGAAGAAGTTCGTCTTCAGCAGCGGCGCCATGCCGAACGTGCCGATGAGGATGACGATCGCGAGCAGCACGCTGGTCAGCCGGCGGCGCGTCGCGAACCGCAGGACGGGGACGTAGAAGCGCTGGAGCCTGCTCTTCGCCTCCTTCTCCTCCGCCGCCCGGCGGGCCTCGTCGGCGTCCGCCGGGGTGCCCTTCGGGGCGCGCAGGAACCAGTACGACAGGACCGGTACGACCGTCAGCGAGACCAGCAGCGAGGCCAGCAGCGCGGCTGTCACCGTCAGGCTGAACGAGCCGAACAGCTGGCCCACCATGCCGCCGACCAGGCCGATCGGCAGGAAGACGGCGACCGTGGTGAGGGTGGAGGAGGTGACCGCTCCGGCGACCTCGCGGACCGCCTTGAGGATGGCCTCCTCACGCTCCTCGCCGTAGCCGAGGTGCCGCTTGATGTTCTCCAGCACCACGATCGAGTCGTCGACGACGCGGCCGATGGCGATGGTGAGCGCGCCGAGCGTCAGCATGTTCAGCGACAGGTCGCGCGTCCACAGCACGATCAGGGCGAGGACGACCGACAGCGGGATGGAGACCGCGGTCACCAGCGTCGAGCGGATCGACGCGAGGAAGACCAGGATGATGAGGACCGCGAAGAGCAGGCCGAGGGCGCCCTCGGTGGTCAGGCCGTCGATGGACTTCTTCACCGCCGGGCCCTGGTCGCTGACCACGGTGAGCGTGGCGTCCGAGCCGAGGTCCTTCCGCAGCTCCGGGAGCTTGTCGCGCACCGCGTCCGAGATCGCGACCGCGCTGCCGTCGCGGTCCATGGTGACCGCGACCGCGAGGGACGGCTTGCCGTCGGTGCGGGTGATGGAGTCGGCCGCGGCCTGCTCCTGCTTGACGTCGGCCACGTCACCGAGGCGGACCGGCTTCTTCCCGGCAGCGAAAGCGCCCTCGCCGGTGACCATGAGGTCCTCGATCTGCTGGACCGAGGTGAAGCCACCGCCCACCTGGACCGTGCGGTTGTCGCCGTCCTCGTCGAAGGAGCCCGCCGGGACGGTGGCGGCGCCCGCCTGCAGGGCCTGGGAGAGCGCGGCCGAGGTCAGCCCCGCCTTGGCCAGCTTCGCGTCGTCCGGCGTGACGGTGACCTGGAGGTCCCGTACGCCGTCGACGGTGACCTGGCCGACGCCGTCGATGTCCTTCAGGCCCGCGACGACGGTCCGGTCGAGCTGGTCGGCCAGGGCCTGCTGGTCCTGGCCGGAGGTGACGGCGAGGACGACGGTCGGGATGTCGTCCGTGGAACCGGCGATGACCTGCGGGTCCACGGCGTCCGGCAGCTGGACGCGGGCCCGGTTGACGGCCTGCTGGACGTCGGCGACGAGCTGCTGGGTGTCGGGGCCGTAGTCGAAGGACGCCATGATCACGGCGTTGCCCTCGCTCGCGGTGGAGGTGACGCCGGTGATGCCGTCGACGGCTTCGAGGCTGTCCTCGATGGGCTCGACGACCTGCTTCTCGACCACGTCCGGTGAGGCGCCCTGGTACGGCGCCAGCACGGACACCATGGGCAGTTCGATGGAGGGCAGCAGCTGCTGCTTGAGCTGGGGTATCGCGATGGCACCGAAGGCGATCGCGATGATCGACATCAGGCCGATCAGGGCACGTTGGGCAAGGCTGAATCTCGACAGCCAGGACATGGGTCAGGGTCTCTCTTCTGTGAGCGGCAGAAGTGGGCAGCGGACGTGGCAGGGGCGTCTGTGGCGCACATGTGAGCGCCCGCCCTTACACCCTGAGCCATCGGGGAGCC
Organism: Streptomyces sp. R28; assembly: GCF_041052385.1. Classification (GTDB taxonomy): domain Bacteria; phylum Actinomycetota; class Actinomycetes; order Streptomycetales; family Streptomycetaceae; genus Streptomyces. The sequence goes on from NZ_CP163439.1 coordinate 2,965,794, forward strand.
CGGTTTCGTAGGCCCCAGGTCCATTTCCTTATACGGCGCATACTCCGGGCGCAGTACGCCCGTCGAAGGTCACTCCACCCTTGGACGTACCAGCCCGGACTCGTACGCGATCACCACGAGCTGGGCCCGGTCGCGGGCGCCGAGCTTGGACATGGCCCGGTTGACGTGCGTCTTCACGGTCAGCGGGCTGACCTCGAGGCGCTCGGCGATCTCGTCGTTGGACTGCCCGCCGGCGACCTGGACCAGGACCTCGCGCTCCCGGACGGTGAGCGCGTCGAGCCGCTCGGCGCGGGCGGGGTCGCGGTCGTCGTCCGCTCCGTCGCCCTGGGCGAGGAAGCGGGCGATCAGCCCTTTGGTGGCGGCCGGGGACAGCAGGGCCTCGCCGCCGGCCGCGACGCGGATGGCGCTGAGCAGTTCGTCGGGTTCGGAGCCCTTGCCGAGGAAGCCGGAGGCACCGGCGCGCAGCGACTGCACGACGTAGTCGTCGACCTCGAAGGTGGTGAGGATGACGACGCGGACATGGGCGAGGGACGGGTCGGCGCTGATCATGCGGGTGGCGGCGAGGCCGTCGGTGCCGGGCATCCGGATGTCCATCAGTACGATGTCCGCCCGCTCCTCCTTGGCCAGCCGCACCGCCTCCGCCCCGTCGGACGCCTCCCCGACGACCTCCATGTCGGGCTCGGAGTCGACCAGCACCCGGAAGGCGCTGCGGAGGAGGGCCTGGTCGTCGGCGAGCAGGACGCGGATGGTCATGCGGGGTCCTCGTCTGTCGTGTGGCGTACCGCGTCTTCGGTGGTCATACGGCGTCTTCCGCTTCGGTTCTCATACGTCATACGGCGTCTTCCGCGGCGCGGGTGCGGCTCTTGAGCGGCAGGATCGCATGGACGCGGAAACCGCCCCCGTAGCGGGGGCCGGTGGTGAGGGTGCCGCGCAGGGCGGTGACGCGCTCGCGCATGCCGAGCAGGCCGTGGCCGCCGCCCTCGGTCGTGTCGTCCTTGCCGGCGCCGTCGTCGAGGACGGTGATCTCGATGTTCGGCCCCACGCGGACGACGCTGACCTCGGCTTTCGCCTCCGAGCCCGCGTGCTTCTGCACGTTGGTGAGGGCCTCCTGGATGACGCGGTAGGCGGCCAGGTCGACGGCGGCGGGGAGCGTGGTGCCCTGGTCGGTGCGGGCGACCTCCACCTGGAGGCCCGCGCTGCGGAAGGTGCCCGCGAGTTCGTCGAGGCGGGCGAGGCCGGGAGCGGGTTCGGTGGGGGCCTCGGGGTCGCCGGACTGGCGGAGCAGGCCGACCGTCGCACGGAGTTCGTTGAGCGCGGAGCGGCTGGCCTCGCGTACGTGGGCGAGGGCCTCCTTGGCCTGGTCGGGCCGCTTGTCCATGACGTGGGCGGCGACGCCGGCCTGGACGTTGACGAGGGCGATGTGGTGGGCGACGACGTCGTGCAGGTCCCGGGCGATACGGAGGCGCTCCTCGGCGACGCGGCGCCGGGCCTCCTCCTCGCGGGTGCGCTCCGCCCGTTCGGCGCGCTCGCGGATGGCGGCCACGACGGCACGGCGGCTGCGGACCGCGTCGCCGGCGGTGGCACCGATGCCGGTCCAGGCGAAGATGCCGAGGTTCTCCTGGGCGTACCAGGGCAGCGGGCCGGCGAGCATGGCGGATGCGGTCAGGGCGGTCATGGTGAGCAGGCCTACGCGCCAGGTGGTGGTGCGGTCGGTGGTCGAGGCGACGGTGTAGAGGGCGATGACCGCGGACATCGCGACCGGGGCGCGGGGGTCGCCGCTGACGCATTCGACGAGGGAGAAGCTGCCGGTGAGGGCGAGGACCGGCAGGGGGGCGCGGCGGCGGAAGACCAGGGCCGCGGCGCCGAGGGTCATGAGCAGGAGGCTGAGCGCGTCCGGGGTGCGCAGGCCCCAGCTGACCCCGTTCTCGCCATGCGGGTCCACGAACGAGCCGGCCACCATGCAGGCCAGTACGCCCACCGCCAACGCGGCGTCCAGCGCCATGGGGTGCGCCTTGAGGTGCCGCCGGACGCGTATCCCTGCGGGGCTTGGAACGGGGGCCAACTGGGGGTTCCTTGTGTCGTGTGCCCGGCGTTGCAGTGCGCGTCTGCTGGGGGCTGCCGCCCCCAGACCCCCGCTTCGGCCCTGAACGGGCCTCGTCCTGAAACGCCGGACAGGCTGAAATACCTGAGCCGACACCCCAGCTCAGCCCGGGATCAACCCATCGTCGCTCAGCAGCTCACGGACCTCCTCCAGCGTCGCGTCCGGCGACGGGAGGATCAGTTCCGACGGTTCCAGGGAGTCGTCGGGCAGGGGCTCGCCGAGTTCACGGACCTTGGACAGGAGTGCGTCGAGGGTGCGGCGGAAGCCGGGCCCGTCGCCGTTCTCCATTTCCACCAGGAGCTCGTCGTCGAGCTTGTTCAGCTCGGGCAGGTGGCTGTCGGACAGCTTCACCTGCCCTTCACCCATGATCCGGACGATCATGTCGCCCATCTCGCCCTCCTCGGCGTGGGCCCCGGACCTCGGCTACTGCTTGTCGAAGCGCGGGGTGTCCTGCGGCTGCTGCTGGGACTGCGACTGGCCGTTGCCGCCCTCGATGGCCTGCTGGCCGCCCGACGAACCTCCCGCCAGCTCCGCCTTCATGCGCTGCAGTTCCAGCTCTACATCCGTACCACCGGAGAGCCGGTCCAGCTCGGCCTGGAGGTCGTCCTTGTGCATCCCGGACTGGTCGTCCAGGGCGCCGGAGGCGAGGAGTTCGTCGATCGCCCCGGCCCGCGCCTGGAGCTGGGCCGTCTTGTCCTCCGCCCGCTGGATCGCCAGGCCGACGTCGCCCATCTCCTCCGAGATGCCGGAGAACGCCTCGCCGATCCGGGTCTGGGCCTGGGCCGCGGTGTAGGTGGCCTTGATCGTCTCCTTCTTCGTACGGAAGGCGTCGACCTTCGCCTGCAGGCGCTGGGCCGCGAGGGTGAGCTTCTCCTCCTCGCCCTGCAGGGTCGCGTGCTGTGTCTCCAGGTCCGTCACCTGCTGCTGGAGGGCGGCACGGCGCGAGAGCGCCTCGCGGGCCAGGTCCTCACGGCCGAGCGCGAGTGCCTTGCGGCCCTGGTCCTCCAGCTTGGTCGACTGCTGCTGGAGTTGGTTGAGCTGGAGTTCCAGGCGCTTGCGCGACGTGGCGACGTCCGCGACGCCGCGGCGGACCTTCTGGAGCAGCTCCAGCTGCTTCTGGTACGAGTAATCGAGGGTCTCGCGCGGGTCCTCGGCCCGGTCAAGGGCCTTGTTCGCCTTCGCGCGGAAGATCATCCCCATACGCTTCATGACACCGCTCATGGGCTTCGCGCGCCCCCTTCTGACGTCCAGCTCCAGCTCTGCGACAGAACCCACAGTACGGGCCCTGCATCCATTGACGCACTGTTCGGGGACGGATGCGCTCATCCCCAAGGACGACTGCTGACGCTCCCGCTCCGGCGTAAGGAGTAGGTGACTCCCTGGTGACCCAGGGGCGGCTCATGAGTGGGTTTCATGAGTGTCCACCCGGTGCCGCCCGAGTGCCTTCCCCGTGACCGCCGAACGAACCGTCTGCAACGTCCCCTCTGTCCCCCTACGACGACTGGTGTTGCCGGATCGTTCCCCTCCGGGCTGACGTCCATGCCCCGGCACCCCGTACCCTTGGGTTTTGTGTTCCGTAGCCGTGCCAAGGAAGAGAAGGCCCAGGCCGCCGACAAGGCGCTGGTGACCGACTCCACTCAGACCCGTCACCCCGAGGCCCCGAAGGGCCGCCCCACGCCCAAGCGCAGCGACGCCCAGTCGCAGCGTCGCAGCGTGGCCAACACGTCGCTGACGCGCAAGGATGCCGCCAAGCGCCAGCGCGAGGAGCGCCGGGCCGCCCTGGAGAGGCAGCGCCAGGCGCTGGCCGGGGGCGACGAGCGGTATCTGCCGGCCCGCGACAAGGGTCCGGTCCGCAAGTTCGCGCGTGACTTCATCGACTCGCGCTTCAACATCGCGGAGTTCTTCCTGCCGATGGCCGTGGTCATCCTCGTGCTGAGCATGGTGCAGGTACCGGCGCTGCAGAACATCGCGCTGCTGCTGTGGCTGATCGTGATCGTGCTCATCGTGCTCGACTCGGCCGTCACCGGCTTCCGTCTGAAGAAGCAGCTCGCCGAGCGCTTCCCCGACACCCCCAAGCGTGGTGCCGTCGCCTACGCGCTGATGCGTTCCCTGCAGATGCGCCGGCTCCGCCTGCCGAAGCCGCAGGTCAAGCGCGGAGAGCGGCCCTGAGCACAGCTGCTTTCACCGGGGGTGCGGCCGACGCGTGGCTCAGTAAGTTGGGCGGGCTGCGCGATGTCGTACGACAGGAGCTGGTGGCCCGGCAGCTCGACGAGCAGATAGCCGGGCGGTTCCCGGTCGGGCAGCGGCTGCGGGTGCTCGACGTGGGGATGGGCCAGGGCACGCAGGCGCTGCGCCTGGCCAGGGCCGGGCATCAGGTGACCGGCGTCGAGCAGGACCCGAAGATGATCGCGACGGCCCGGGAGGAGCTCGCCGGCGAGCCCGAGGGCATCCGGGAGCGGGTCCGCATCGTCCAGGGGGACGGACGGGACACCGGCGTCCACTTTCTGCCGGGCAGCTTCGACGTCGTGCTGTGCCACGGCGTGCTGATGTACATCGAGGAGCCCGATCCGCTGCTGGCCGGGCTGGCCCGGATGCTCGCCCAGGGCGGACTGCTGTCGCTGCTCGTACGCAACGGCGACGCGCTGGCCATGCGGCCGGGACTGGGTGGGGACTGGTCCGGGGCGCTCGCCTCCTTCGACACCACCGCCTACCGGAACCGGCTGGGGCTCGACGTACGGGCGGACCGGCTCACGGACCTGACGGCGACGCTGGCGGGGATCGGGGCGCCGCTGCACGCCTGGTACGGCGTGCGGGTGTTCACCGACACGGCGGCCGACGGGGCGGAGGTCCCGGCGGACGTGGAGGCGTTGCTGGCGGTCGAGGAGCGGGCCGGGAAGACGGATCCCTATCGGGGCGTCGCGGCGTTGCTGCATCTGTGCGGAGTGCGTGGCTGAACCCGCTGCCCGTGCACGGTGTGCACGACACGCGGCCTGGCTCATTGCCCGAGCGCGATGCGCGGTCTGGCCCGTTGCCCGCTTGCAGTGCGCGGTCGCGTGCAGTGCCCTTGCAGGGAGCACAGCCGGGCTCATTGCCCGTGCGCGATGCGAGGCCTGATCCGTTGCCCGTGGGCGATGCGAGGCCTGGTCCGTTGCCCGAGCACGAAGGGCGGCCGGGATCGCCACCCATGCCGGGTGCGTCGCCGGAGTCCTCGCCCATGCGCCGTGCGCGGCCGGGCTCGTTCGGGTGAGCAGTACAGGCCGGGCCCGCGCCCCGAGGTGAGACTCGGGGCATGGACGCTCGCCGTTTCCGTGCCCTGCGGTCGGCCCTCCCGGTCGCCGTCCTCTCCTGCTGCCTCGGTCTCTTCCTCTCCGGGTGTTCCGCCTCCTCGTCCCCGGGCGGGAAGGAGGCCACGACCACGCAGGCCGCCGTGCCGATGGCGGTCAAGGCGGTCGACGACCTCCAGAACGGCTACCTGAAGGTGATCAAGGACGTGCTGCCGTCCGTCGTGCAGATCCAGGCCAGGAACGATCTGGGCTCGGGCGTGGTCTACGACGACCAGGGGCACATCGTCACGAACGCGCATGTCGTCGGGGACGAGGACAGCTTCCGGGTGACGACCGCCAACAGCGAGGACACTCTCACCGCGCGGCTCGTCACCTCGTACCCGCAGCAGGACCTCGCCGTCATCAAGCTGGACAAGGCGCCGAAGGGGCTGAAGGCGGCGACGTTCGGGGACTCGGCGAAGGTCGAGGTCGGGCAGATCGTGCTGGCCATGGGCTCGCCGCTCGGGCTGTCGTCCAGCGTGACGCAGGGCATCGTGTCGGCGACCGGACGGACCGTCACCGAGGGGCGCAGCGGGGGCGGTACGGGCGCGACGATCGCCAACATGGTGCAGACGTCGGCCGCCATCAACCCCGGCAACAGCGGTGGTGCCCTGGTGAACCTCGACGGGCGCGTCATCGGCATCCCGACCCTCGCGGCCACCGACCCCGGCGAGGGGAACGGCGCGGCATCCGGCATCGGGTTCGCGATCCCGGCGTCGACGGTGCGGACGATCGCCGACCAGATCGTCAAGGACGGCAAGGTCACCGAATCGGGCCGGGCGGCGCTCGGCATCACGGGCCGTACGGTCGTGAACGACGACTACGAGGTCGCGGGCGTCGCCGTCGTCGAGGTGATGGCGGGCGGGGCGGCCGACAAGGCCGGGATCGAGCCCGGGGACGTCATCACCCGGCTCGGTGACACGGACATCACCACCATCACCTCACTCTCCGAGGAGCTTGCCTCCGACAGGCCGGGCGAGCGGACGACGGTGACGTACACGCGCAACGGCAGTGAGAAGACAGTGGATGTGACGCTGGGTGAGCAGTGACGGGAGGGCGGGGCGAGGGCCGTACGACCGGGTGGCCCTCGCCCCCCTCCGCCTACGCCTGCTCGGCGTGCAGGCTCATCGGCCCGTAGATCTCCGCGGAGTCCTCGTACAGCCGCACCTGGTCCGCACCGCCCTCGAGCAGCGCCTTCCAGTTCTCCCCGACCCAGGACTCGGCGTCCCCCTGGGTGGTGAACTCCTCGGGCTGCACCGCGGGCTGGACCTCCGCCCCGTCGGCCTTCTCGAACCGCCACGTCCATGCCGCCATGTACGCCTCCAAGGTGTCAGCACGTGCAGAGCAGGAGCCGGATCTTGGTCCGGCTCCTGCCCTGAGCCTAGCCGGATGCGCGAGACCTGCGCAGACACGCGAAAATCGGTTCTGTGGAACTGACTCTCCTCGGCACCGGTGCCCCCGCGGGACTCCCCCGCCCCGACTGTCCGTGTGCGGCCTGTGCCGGCGCGCTCGGCGATGACGCGCGGGCGGCCACCGCATTGCTCGTGGACGGGACGCTGTTGCTCGATCTGACGCCCGGGGCGGCGTTCGCGGCGGCTCGCGCGGGGCGTTCGCTGGGGGCCGTACGGCAGGTGTTGCTGTCGCATCCGCACAACGGGCCCGCCGTGGAGGTGCCGGCGGGGCTGCCGCAGCCCGGGCGGGTGCCGGACGGGCGGGAGTTGGCGCTGCTGACGGGGCATCGGGTGCGGGCGGTGGCGATGGACTCGCCGGGCACGGGGTACGCGGTGACCGGGCCGGACGGGCAGCGGCTGCTGTATCTGCCGCCGGGGGGTTCGCCGGCCGGGCTGGAGAACGGGACCGTCGGGATGTACGACATGGTGGTCGCCGATGTCGTGGGGCGACCGGACGCGCTGGCCAAGCTGCGGGCGGTGGGGGCGATCGGGCCGACCACGGACGTCATCGCCGTACATCTGGATCATGACGTGCCGCCGGGGAACGAGTTGCGGCGGCGGCTGGCCTCGGCGGGGGCGCGGGCGGTGCCGGACGGGGCGACGCTGGTGGTGGGGGCGTACGAGGACGTGCCGGACGTGCCGCGGCGGACCCTCGTGCTGGGCGGGGCCAGGTCCGGGAAGTCGGTGGAGGCGGAGCGGCGGCTGGAGGCCTTCCCGGACGTGCTGTACGTGGCGACCGGGGGCACGCGGGGCGGCGACCACGAGTGGGCGGCACGGGTCGCCGTCCACCGGGAGCGCCGGCCGGGGTCGTGGCGTACGGCCGAGACGTGCGACCTGGTGCCGCTGCTGGCGGAGGCCGGGGCGCCGTTGCTCGTCGACTGTCTGTCCCTGTGGCTGACGGACGCCATGGACTCCGTCGGGGCGTGGGACGACGCGGTGTGGGCGGACGGCGGGGAGCGGGCGCTGCGGGAGCGGGTACGGGAGTTGACGGAGGCGGTGCGGGCCACTCGGCGGACCGTGGTCGCCGTATCGAACGAGGTGGGGTCGGGAATCGTGCCGGCCACGGCGTCGGGGCGGCGGTACCGGGACGAGCTGGGCCGGCTGAACGCCGCATTCGCCGGGGAGTGCGAGCAGGTGGTGCTGGTGGTGGCGGGGCAGGCGCTGGTACTGCGGGGTTAGGTCCTGTCGTCGAACTCCGTCAGGCGGGTTTCGGCGAGGGTCTCAGGCCCGTGCGGTCGGCTCCTTGCGGGCGATGACGCGGTACGTGTTCGAGAAGCCGGTGTGGCGCAGTACGGGGGCCAGGATGTGGTCGAGCACCCAGGCCACGGCCACCAGCGGCGCGCACGCTCGGGACAGCAGTGAGGGCAGGACGAACGCCAGCGCCCGCGAGGTCGTGGCCGCGAGGTCGTAGGGGATGTGCGGGGTGCGGCGGTCCGTGGAGAGGATCGTGCAGCCCTGTGCCTCCAGTTCCCGGCGGAGCGTGTCCAGGGGCAACAGGTGCAGGTGGCCCGGTCGGCTGTGCGGGGTCCACCATCTGCCGAGCAGCAGGGCGAACACGCAGCGCGGGTCGGGGAGTTCGAGGATGAGCAGGCCGCCGGGCCGCAGGACCGTGAGGGCGGCGCGGAGCTCCTCGCGGGGGTCCCGGGTGTGTTCCAGGTGGCGGAGCATGCTGACGATGTCGTAGCGGGCGCGCAGGCGGGCCGTGATGCGGGCGTCCGTCAGATTGCCGACGTGGGCCTCCTCCACCCGCTCGGCCACACGTGCGTGCAGGACGCGGTAGGTCGGGTCCAGGCCGTCGAACGCCGTGTACGGGAAGAGTTCCTTCGCCACTTCCGGGAAGCGGGCGTAGCCCGTGCCCACGTCCAGCCAGCTCTCCGGTTCGGGGAAGGACAGCGCCGCGCGGGCCGCGGCCCTCAGCCGGCGGGACGGCATCCGTGTGAGCCCCAGGTGCCGGGGGACGTACGGCTGGTCCCGGCATGCGGCGAGGGTGAACGCGCAGTCGGCGCGGGGGCGTTCGGGGGGTGCGGTCGCGGTCATGGGCGGCTCCCGGGCGCGCGGGCGTATGGCGGGGGCGTACGGCAGGGGGCATACGACGGGACGATGCGAGCATGCCCCGACAATCCACTGCAAAACGGAACGTATGGGATGCCGATCTTGGGTGCAACGACGTAGCGCCGATGTGGTGGTGACGTGGCGGGGCCCCGGGTGGCCATGTGGCGCCGTTCTGTTCGACCGGTGCCGGTACTGTTCGGCGAATGAGCTCGCTTAATCTCGACGACTTCACTGATCTGATCGAGCGCCCCGACGGCGGGGTGCGCCGGGACGCCGAGGCGCGCCGTGAGCGTCAGATCGTGCCGCCCGGGGCGCTGGGCCGCCTCGACGACCTGGGTGAGTGGCTGGCGGCGGCGCAGTCCGCCGTACCGGTGCGGCCGATCGAACAGCCGCGGGTCGTGCTGTTCGCCGGTGACCACGGCATCGCCGAGCTGGGTGTCTCGGCGCGACGTGCGGGCGGCGCCGTGGAGTTGGTGCGGGAGATCCTCGAGGGCGGCCGGCCGGTGTCCGTACTCGCGCGGCGGCTCGGGGTTCCGGTGCGGGTCGTCGACATGGCACTGGACTGCGATCCGCAGGAGCTGCCGGAGACCGTCGTACGGCATCGGGTACGGCGCGGGAGCGGTCGTATCGATGTCGAGGACGCGTTGACGCTCGAGGAGGCGGAGGCCGCCTTCCGGGCCGGGGTGGCGGTGGCCGACGAAGAGGCCGACTCCGGTACGGATCTGGTGGTGCTCGGCGATGTGAGCGTGGGCGGCACCACGGCGGCCGGGGTGCTGGTCGCCGCGCTGTGCGGGACGGATGCGTCGGTCGTCACCGGGCGGGGCGGACTGGCCGTCGACGACCTGGTGTGGATGCGCAAGTGCGCGGCGATCCGGGACGCCCTGCGCCGGGCGCGGCCCGTGCTCGGGGATCAGCTGCAGCTGCTCGCGACGGTGGGTGGCGCCGACCTCGCCGCGATCACCGGGTTCCTGCTGCAGAGCGCGGTGCGGAAGATGCCGGTCGTGCTGGACGGGGTCGTGGTCGCCGCCTGTGCGCTGGTGGGGCAGCGGATCGCGTTCCGGGCGCCGGACTGGTGGCTGGCCGCGCACAACAGCGGGGAGCCGGGGCAGGCGAAGGCGCTGGACCGGATGGCCCTGGAGCCGCTGCTCGACCCGGGCGTGAAGGTCGGCGAGGGCGCCGGAGGCTTGCTGGCCCTGCCCATGGTCCAGTCCGCCGCCGCGCTGGCCGCGGAGCTGCCGGAGAAGCCGAAGGACTCGGAAGCGGAGGACTCGGGGACGGCGGAGGACTCGGAGACGGCGGAGGCCGAGGAGCCCCAGGAGCACGAGGCGGAGAAGGAACAGAAGGCACAGTCAGAGACGGAGTGACGGGTCGGGCGCAGTTCGGCACCGCCGGACTGCGCCTCCACGGCCGAGCGTAAAAGGGCGGTTCGTCCCCACCGTCCCCATATGATCCCCACTCATGATGAACACCCTCGGCCGCTGGGCCCGTGCCGAGTGGGGGGCGTTGTATCTCGCCGTGCGGGAGCCGTTGGCCAAGCGGCGGTGGCGGGCCGTGCCGATGACCGTCGGGGCCGTCTGCCTGACGGGGCTCGTGCAGGTCGCGCAGAACCAGCCCTGGGGCTACCGGGTCGTCCAGAACCTCGGCGGGGTCAAGGCGGAGGATCCGCTGTGGCTCGCGCTCCTGCGTACACCGCTGTCGTTGTTCGTGCCCGCCCTCGACCTGCCGGTGTGGGGTGCGCTCGCGCAGATTCTGTTCGTGTTCGGGATCGCCGAGCTCTGTCTGGGCTGGTGGCGAACGCTGGTCATCGCATACGTGGCGACTCTCGCCGGAACCCTGTACGCGCGCGTGGGCATCGCGCTCGGCCCGGACCACCCGATCGGGCTGCCCGCCTCGGACGCGCAGGTCGTGGACACCGGACCGTCGGCGGCGGTGGTGGGCCTCGCCGTGTTCCTCGCAGGGCGCTACGGCGCGTATGTCACGGCCGGTGCGGTGATCGTGGCGATGGTGGTCGAGGTGGCGCTGGAGGACAATCTCGCCGGCAAGGAGCACCTGGCGGCGATCGCGGCGGTGCTGGTGCTGTGCGCGTGGACGGCGATGCGTCAGCGGCGCTCCAGGGCCCGGTCCACGTCGGGCGCGCCGCCGATCCAGTCCTGAAGTCTGCGGCTGGGACCCGCCCAGCGCCGGTCGTGGTGGAAGGCGCGCAGCTGGGCCTTGGCGCGGGCGCGCGGACGGCGGCGGTAGAAGCGTTTCGCCCATGGGGAGGTGGGGCGGGCCAGACGGATGGCTCCGAACAGGGCGATGAAGGGGACGATCATCCCGAAGATCGCGACGCGTGCCTTGCCCTTGGCGAGGGCGATCAGGGCGAAGAGGAAGTTCACCAGGACCGTACTGATCACCGACCCGCGGTCCTGCAGGTCGTCGTCACTGAGGTCGTTGACCCCGAAGGGGGCGAAGCCGAGGAGGAACAGGCCGGCCAGCGCGGCGGTGAGCACGACCACCTCCACGCTCTTGCGGCCGGCCTCGGTCCAGTAGACGTCGTCCAGATGCACGATCAGCGCGAACTCGTCCATGACCAGGCCGGCGCCCATGCCGAAGACCACGGCGGACACGGCCGCCCCGAAGCCGTGCTGTCCGCCGGCGACCGCGCAGAAGCCGCCGATGACCGTGAGGACGACTCCGGGGACCACATGGTGGATGTGGACGGCGCCGGTCTCGATGTTGCGGAAGGGGCCTTTGCCCGCGCGGATCATGCGGGTGATGACCCGGGTGACGAGGAAGGTGACCACGAAGGCGGTCAGCGCCAGGAGCAGGGGAAGTTTGCCCGGTTCGATGATGTTGCGCTGCCACCAGTCACCCATGGGTTCAGTCTGTGGGCGACAGGGGCGGGCTGCCTGGCGGGTACGGCGTCCGGGCTAGTCTGCGGGCGTGTCCATGACCCCGCCGCCCTCGCCCGGTCCCCGTCTGCACGGCCTGCGCTTCGCCTTCGGCACCCTGAGCGTGCTCCCCGTCAAGGTGAGCCGGTGGGACCGGGAAGCGGCGCGCGGTGGGATGCTGTGCGCCCCGCTCGTCGGGGTGGTCCTCGGCTGCGGTGCGGCCTTCGTCGCGCTGGTGCTGCTGTTCCTCGGCGCCGGTCCTCTCCTCGCCGCCGTCGCGGCCGCCGCCGTCCCCGCCGTCCTCACCCGCGGGCTGCATCTCGACGGGCTCGCCGACACCGCTGACGGGCTCGGCAGCGGCAAGCCCGCCGACGACGCGCTGCGGATCATGAAGCAGTCGGACATCGGGCCCTTCGGCGTCATCACGCTCGTGTTCGTGCTGTTCGCGCAGGTGGCCGCCCTCTCCCAGCTGTACGGCGACTCATGGGCCCGGGGCGCCCTCGGCACCGTCGTCTCGGCCGTCGCCGCCCGCCTCGCGCTCACCCTGGCCGCCCGGGCCGGCGTGCCCGCCGCGCGGCCGGAGGGGCTGGGGGCCGCGGTGGCCGGCGTCGTCCCCGTACGGGGTGCGGTGGCCGTCGCCCTGGCCGTGACCGGCGTCGCCGCCTTGGCGGGGGCGCTGCTCGGGACGTACGACATCGCCCGCACCGCCCTCGGGGTCCTGGCCGCACTCGCCGCCGCCGAGCTGCTCCTGCGGCACTGCACGCGCCGCTTCGGCGGCGTCACCGGTGACGTCTTCGGCGGGCTCGCGGAGACGGCGGCGACGGCTGCCCTGGTCGCGCTGTCACTGGGCTGACACCGGGCCGGACCTCGGCTGGGGCCGCCCCCGTACCGCCCCTGTGCCGCCCTCAGCACGCCCGGCGCCACACCCCCAGTTCGTACTTCTTCAGCATCGAACTCAGCTTCAGGCGACGCGACTCGGCACAGAAGCTGCGCGTCGGGACCTCGTACTCGACGTGGAACACCGCCTTGCCCGCCTTCACGAAGGGGCTGAGGGCCGCGCATTCCCCGTACTGCGCGCACTGCTCGTTGACCGCGAAGTCGAAGTCGTCCACCAGCTCCGGGATCTGGTCCAGGTCGTTCTTCAGGCCGACCGCCATGCCCCGCTCGTGGGCCAGCCCGGCGATCAGGCGGTTGTAGCGGAGCTGGTCGCGGGCCTTCAGCGGGAAGCCCGTGCGGTTCTTGTAGCCGTCCATGTTGTCGGGCTCCACCGCGTCGAAGCCCTTCTCGCGGCACATGTCCAGCCGGGCCGCCATCAGGGGTTCCAGGACGTCCAGGCGCCGGATGTCGAGCCAGCGCTCGCCCTCCCAGCCGTTGCCCTTGCCGATCACCGACCTGGGGAACTTCCCGGCGTCGGGGCGCCAGTCCTCCCAGGCACCGGTGGAGAGGTAGCAGATGACCTTGCGGTCCTCGCGGTGCAGCGCGGCGACGGTCTTCCCGGACTGGTCGAAGCCGTCGATGTCGTAGACCGGCACGTCGACGGAGGTGTCGATCCGGCCGCGGAGCTGCCACTGCCAGGCCGTGCCGGGCCGCGGCTGCCAGCGCGAGCCGCTCGGACCGCCCTCGCCGCCGTCGGCGCCGTCAGGGGCGGTCGTGCAGCCCGCCAGGAGGAGGAGGGGCAGAACGACCAGCGGAATGAGGCGTCTCACCGAGCGGGCTCCAGAGTGTGCGGCAACGTACCCCAAGGATGATCTCCCATCCCCGGTACCGCGCAGTGCACGGTGGCCCCGCGGGCGCGGGCCAGGTCCGCCAGGCCGGCCCCGGCCGGGACGCCGTACACCAGATGGCACAACCGCACTCCGCCGCCGCCACGCCACTGCGGCGGGCCGAGCCGGGTGTACGACGTCCAGGTGCCCTCGAAGGTGACCAGGAGGTCCGCGATCCTGGCGTACGACGGGTGCGGCGTCGTGCCGTGGTTCAGGGCGAGCGTGCCGCAGCCGGCGCCCCAGGCCGCCGTCGCGAGCCGCCGGTAGTACGCGAACTGCTCAGGACCCGCGGCGACTTGGTCGAGGAAGACGCCGTCCGCGTCGTACCAGTCGCGGTGCCGGGCGATGTCGCGTACGACGTCGGCGTGTGGTCGGCGGCCGTAGTCGGTGTCGGCGTAGCCGAGCACCCGCACTCCCCCGGAGGGGGCACCCCCGGCCGCCCGCAGCCGGGTCGCGACCTCGGCGAACGCCGGGTCGGGCGCCTCGCCGGGGCCGCTGGCCGGGTTGAGGACGACGCCGTAGAGGCGGGGCGCGGCCGTGATGATCGCGTCCCATTCGGCGGGGCGGACGGACGGGTGCTCGTAGTAGGGGACCAGCAGATCGCTCATCGGTGGGCGGTCACTCTCCCCAACAGCGCGCAGACCAGGACGGCTTGGGCCACCGCGGCCGTCCCGTGCACGATCAGGCCGACCCAGTGCGGGCCGCCCGTATGGGTCACCAGGGCCACCGTCTGGGCGAGGGCGGCCACGCAGCAGATCGTCGCGGCGCTGAGCACCGCGCCGAAGGACTGGAGCAGCAGGCCCGTCCACAGGACCACGCCCAGCAGGAGCAGACCGGCGAGGCGGACGCCCGAGACACCCGGGGTGTGCGGCCACAGCGCCGAGGTGGCGAGGGTGAGGGCGAGCAGGGCGGCCAGGTAGCCGGAGAGGCACTCCACGACCGTGAGCACCGTCGTCCGCCAGAACGCCCTCGGCGTGCTGCTGGAGCGCAGGCCCGCCAGGCTGCCGCTGCGGAAGCGGTACAGCAGCCATTCGGCGGGGCCCATGCTGAGGGTGAGGGCGACGGCGGAGGGTGCGGCGACCGCGCCGGTCCCGGCCCCCTCGTCCGCCAGGACGTCTCCGAGGGCCGCGTACAGCACGAGCACGCCGGTGCCCAAGCCGAACAGGGCGTACGGGACGGAGCCGGTGAGGCCGGGAGTCGCGCCGGTGAGGCCGGGAGTCGCGGTGCGCTCCGCCTGCGCCTCGGGTGCGGTGCCGTAAGGCCCGAAGGGCAGCAGAGCGGTGAGTCCGGCGGTCCAGCTTCCCTTGCCCAACTCCCTTGCGGCTGGCGCGACTTCAAGGAAGGCGAGGGTCGCCACCGCGAGCAGCGAGCCCAGCAGCAGCACGCATCTCACGAGGTCGGGGACGGGGTGGAGGAGGGCGAGGACCGCTGCCGCCGCCATCGGCAGCAGGGCCGCCAGCAGGGCCCGTTCGCGGCCCATGACCAGCAGGGCCGTGGCCGCGCCGAGGTAGCAGGACTGTCCGGCGGCGAAGGCGACCGCCGCCGCGTCGAACGTACCCGCCGTCGCCGCGACGGCCAGCGCGAGCAGGGCACCGAGCAGTGCGCCGGCCGGGGCGCCGAGGAGCAGCGCGCGGCGGGCGGCGCCCCGGTCGCCCAGCCCCAGCCAGGAGTACGCCCGGTGGGCGAGGCCCTGGTTCCAGGTCCAGCCGACCAGGGCGCCGGCCAGCAGCGGGACCGTGCCCGCGGGGAGGCCGAAGTCGTCCCGCGAGCCGGCGAGCAGGGGCGCGCCCAGGACGTAGCCGAGGCCCGGGAGAGCGAAGACGACACCCCTCAGCAGGCAGCCGAGCAGGCCCACCTGCCAGGGGTCGTGGGCCGGGCCGTCCGGCTCCGGGTAGCGGCGCTCGACCCGCTCGAAGAGCTCCTCGGCGAGGGCGAAGGAGTTCTTGACGCCGTAGCGCTCGCGTATCTGGTCGTCCGACAGTCCGTCGGATTCGAGCAGCGCGGCGATCTCGTCCGGGTGGACGGCGGCGGCTATGAAGTCGTCGAGGCGTCCGGCGAGTTCGTCGAGGGGGTCGGGCTGCGCCCAGCTGGGTGTGGTGCGCCGGCGCGGGATGGCGGGCAGGGTGTCGGGGCGGGAGCCGGGCGGCATCCAGATGCTTCCGCTCACCAGCCGGTTCCGTCCGTCGCGACCTTCTCGTACCAGGGGTCGCGCAGTTCGAGGGTCCAGTCGGCGACCGTCTCGAGCGTGGGCTCGTACACCTCGGCGCTGCCCGCGAGCTCCTGGTAGATCGTCCGA
The DNA here is from genome assembly GCF_041052385.1 of Streptomyces sp. R28. GTDB lineage: Bacteria > Actinomycetota > Actinomycetes > Streptomycetales > Streptomycetaceae > Streptomyces. Next base: position 2,981,653 of record NZ_CP163439.1, read on the forward strand.
AAATTGTCCACGGAGCGGCGCAGCGTGAAGCGGTCGATGACGCGCTGACGGGACAACTCACCCAGTTCCAGGCGTCGCTCGTCGTCGCGGAGCAGGGTCAGCGCGGCCGCCGCCATCTTCTCCGGCTCGCGCGGCGGGACCACCAGGCCGGTGTCGCCGACGGCCTCGCGCACTCCCCCGACGTCCGTCGAGACCGTCGTACGGCCGCAGGACATGGCCTCGATGATGGAGAACGGGAAGCCCTCGGAGATGGACGACAGCATGACGACGTGGCCGGCGGCGTAGGCGCGCCGGACCTCGCTGATGCGCCCCTCGAAGGTCAGGCCGTCCGTCACGCCCAGCTCGGCGGCGAGCTTCTCCAGCTTGGTGCGGTAGGCCTCGCCGCCGGGCGGAACCGGTCCGAACAACCGCAGGCGGGTTTCCGGGAGTTCGGCGCGGACCATGCTGTAGGCGCGCAGCAGGGTCTCCAGGTCCTTGATGGGGTCGACGCGGCCGCACCAGGTGAGGGTGGGGACCTCGGGCTCGGGGCCGGCGTGCGGGAAGGCGTGCGGGTCGACGCCGTTGTAGACCGTGCGGATCTTGTCGGCGTCGGCGCCGCCGCGCTCCTCCCAGCGGCGGTTGTACTGGTTGCAGGGGGTGATCAGGTCGGCCGCCCGGTAACCGAGTGAGTTCAGCTCGCGGTAGAAGCCGAGCATGAACGCCTTCACGGGCCAGCGCTGGGCCTCGCTGCGGTAGCCGAGGTAGCGCTCGCGCAGATAGATGCCGTGCTCGGTGAGGAGGAAGGGCACGCCGTCCAGCTTGTGGGCGGCGAGGGCGGGGAGGGTCGCGAGGCCGCTGCTCACCGCGTGGGCGACGGAGTCCTCGGGGATGCGGGTCCCGAGGGGGCGCAGGGCGTGTTCCAGCAGGTCGGTCGCGGTCAGGGCGTCGTGGACGGTCGGGCGGGCGGCCGCGGTCGGCAGCTGCGGCATCGTCCATATCCACATCAGCGACCGCAGCGCCGACTCGGTGCGCAGCGCCGCCGACAGGCGCCCGTCGCGGGCGAGTTCGGCCAGCTCGTACAGGGCCTCACCGAAGTCGATGTGGGCTTCGGGGCCCTCGGGGTCGAGGAAGGAGAGCAGGAAGCGCTCGTAGGAGTCGGTGAACCGGCGCCGGGCCCTGCCGTACGGCGCGTGTCTGCGCCCCGGGCGCGGCCCCCAGGTCGGTACGGAGGTGTGCCGGTAGACGTTGGGCGGCAGCTCCCAGGTGACGGGTTCGCGGCCGGTTCCGGTGAGCGACACGATGTGGAAGTCGACCTCCGGCATGCCCTTGACGAGCTGGTCGCACCAGGTGCTGACCCCACCGTGGACATGCGGATAGGTGCCCTCGGTGAGCATGGTGACATGACGGCCTGTGCGCATCATGCGAGTTCCCCCCTGTGGAACAACGGTGGTGCTACGGCTCGGAAGCGCACCCCGGCAGATCGGTCGTGAGGTGGTGCCGGGGTGCGCCCGAGGTCCGGCTGGGCAGCCCTACGACGGCAGCTTCAGCTTGAGAGCGGTCTGCAGCAGCTCGGGCGTGGTCCAGGCCGAGCGCGCTCCCGCGTACGGCGTCCCGAACGCGGTGGTGCCGATGACGAGTTGCTTGGTGGTCCCCGCCGGTGCGGTCACCGGGATCTGGGTCCCGGACGGGGCGGTGACGGTGACGGCCCTGCCGATGCGGTACGCCGTGACGGAGCCGTTCGCGAGAGCGGTCCGCCAGGCGGCACGGCGCTGCAGCTCGGTGCCGATGGCCCTCTGCGCGAGGTTCTCCACCGGGGTGTTGTCGGCGAAGAGCGCCTGGTAGTCGGCGAGCACCTTGTCCAGGACGGGGTACAGCGTCCGGCCCTCGGCCAGGTTGGACTGGTGGGCGTAGTGCGGGCGCGGGTCGTTGCCGATGGCGTGTCCGAGGGCGGTGCGGGCCTCCAGCGGGACGATGTACTCGGCGTACCCGGTGGCCGGGTCCAGCGGGTCGGCCAGGCAGGTGGAGGCCGGGTTGTTCTCGCAGATGCCGCTGCCGCCGTCGGCCGTGGAGGTGTAGATCCAGTTGTACTCGTCGACCATCTCCTCCTCGGTGCCCACGTTGTAGTACACGTTCATCGGGTACCGGGGCACGGTCAGCGCGGCGCCGACCGCACGCTGGTCGGGCTCACGGGAGTTGTCCGAGGCGGTCCACTTGACGCCGTTGTCGGCGAGGGCGCCGGCCAAGTTGGGATTGTCGTCGGGCTGCTGCGGCAGGGTCCTCAGGCCCGAGTGCTCGCCGGTCACCAGCTCCGTGCGGTCGAGCGGGAGCCCCTTGGTGACGCCCCAGTTGTAGTTGTTCCTGATCTGCGCGGAGATGTCCGCCCGGCTCATGTACCGGGTCGAGCCGTCGGCGTTCTTGGCGCAGCTCCACGGCACGGTCGAGGTGTCCTGGACGCAGCCGAGGAAGGCGTGCGTGTAGGTGTGGTTGATCCAGCGGTACTGCGCCTTGTCGGCGAGCAGCCGGTCGGCGAGCGGGTCGGTGCCGCCGTTCTCGCTCTTCCACTCCTCGCCGGACCCGGCGTTGTAGACCATGTCCAGCTTGAAGCCGTGCTCCCGCTGCCACTGCGCGGCGTGGACCGCGTCCTCGGCCGTCATACGGATCGGCGTGGCCCCCTCGCCGTCACCGCCCACGCAGTCGAAGTCACCGGGCGTGCAGTTGCGTTCGGTGTCCCAGCGGCCGTCGGGCGCGAAGACGTCGTCGACGTGCACCGCGAAGTAGTTGCGCGCCTGCCCCAGGTGCACGCCCTGGGTCAGCCACTCGACGATGCCCCGGGCAAGGACCCGGAACTGCTGCTGGTACTCGTTGTACGCGAAGGTCACGACCAGTTCGCGGCGCCCGTCGTGGCTGTACTCGCCGATCAGGCTGCCGCGCCCGGAGCCGGCGGGCACGGGAAGGTCGACGTAGCTGGTGAAGCCCGTACGGGGCCGGGCGACGAAGCCGTAACTCTCCTGTACGGACGCGTTGTTGTCCTCGAACGTGAAAGCGCCGTCGAGATAGCCGAAATACCCGGCCTTGCCCTCGGTCGTGACGGAGGCCGCCCGCCCGTCGAGGGTGCCGGCCCAGCCGCCCTCGCTGGTGTAGTCGAGGCCGACGCCCGGATGGGCCCAGGTGTAGGCGTCGACCTGCGGGATGCCGTAGGTGCGCTCGTAGCTCTCCAGCGCGGTCTGCTCGGCGGAGCCCGCGCCGAAGGGGGCCTCGCCCGGCAGGACGACGCCCTGGTACTTGGCCCGGGGCGTGCCGTTCACCGTGTCACTGAGGAACGCGCCCGTGATGGTCGGGCGGTTCGCGTCGGTCAGGTCGACGGTGGTGTACGGGATGCCGGTGCTTTTGAGCTGGGCGGTGAGGGCCCGGACCGGGCTGTCGCCGTTGTCCACGACCAGCACCCTGAGATCGATGCGCGGCTCCCCGGCAGCCGTGGCGCCCGGGGCCGCCAGGCCCAGGGTCAGCAGACCCGCGGCCGTCAAGGCGGCGACGACGTGTCTGCGGTTTGTTCCTCTGTGCGCACTGCGCGCCATTGATGTGCCCTTCCCCCCAGAAGATCCCCTTACGGCCGCTCGTGACGAATCAGCGGGATCCGTGGGAATCATGCAAAGCGGCAAGCCGATCGCTCACCGGAACCAGACGAGTGTGACTCAGCTCACCGCCGGCGAGGATCAAGAAATGACCACGACGCCACCGACAGGTGAACGCCCGTAGGAATGAGCGAACGCTCACACGAGCGTAGGCTCATCCCAGTGTTCGCCGTACCGGGGAAGGCCCCGCTGCTACCGCACCCGTAGGTCGGAACTAGGGTCGGCCGTCGGCCCGGTCGACCCACACCATTCGGCCATCGCAAACTTCACATCGGAAGCGAGATTTCACCACCGTGACTGCTCTCACTCTCAGCACCGCCGCGGCGCCCGGCCTGCGGGCCGACGCGATCGTGATCGGTGTCGCCAAGGGCGCTGCGTCCACGTCCGGGGGACTGGTTGTCGCACCGGGCGCAGAGGCTGTGGACAAGGCGTACGACGGCAAGCTCGCCGGCGTCCTGGAGACCCTCGGCGCCTCGGGCGCCGAGGGCGAGGTGACGAAGCTCCCCGCGCCCGCCGGCTTCAAGGCCCCGCTCGTGGTGGCGGTCGGCCTGGGTGCCGAGCCCGAGGACCCCAAGGATGGGGCCTACGACGGCGAGGCCCTGCGCAAGGCCGCCGGCGTCGCCGCCCGCGCCCTCGCCGGCGCCAAGAAGGCCGCGTTCGCGCTGCCGCTGGGCGACGCCGGTGACGTCGGCGCCGTCGCCGAGGGCGTGCTGCTCGGCGCGTACGCGTTCGACGCCTACAAGGGCAACGGCAAGAACGCCCAGGACAAGAAGAACGGCAAGGCGCCCCTCGCCGAGGCCGCGCTGCTCGGCGGCAAGCCCCGCGACAAGGAGCACAAGGCGGCGATCGAGCGCGCCACCGCCGTCTCCGAGGAGCTCAACCGCGCCCGCGACCTGATCAACACCCCGCCGAACGACCTCACCCCCGAGTCCTTCGCCGCGATCGCCTCGGCGGCGGCCAAGGAGCACGGCATCAAGGTGCAGGTGCTCGACGAGAAGGCGCTGACCAAGGGCGGCTACGGCGGCATCCTGGGCGTCGGCTCCGGGTCGGCGGCCGGCCCGCGGCTGGTGAAGCTGACGTACACGAGCTCCAGGTCGGCCAAGCACCTCGCCTTCGTCGGCAAGGGCATCACCTACGACTCGGGCGGCATCTCGCTGAAGCCGGCCGGGCACAACGAGACGATGAAGTGCGACATGAGCGGTGCGGCCGCCGTGTTCGCCGCCGTCGTCGCCGCCGCGCGCCTCGGTCTCGACGTGAATGTCACCGGGTGGCTGGCGCTCGCCGAGAACATGCCCTCGGGTTCCGCCGTGCGCCCGGGTGACGTGCTGCGCATGTACAGCGGCAAGACGGTGGAGGTGCTCAACACGGACGCCGAGGGCCGGCTGGTGCTCGCGGACGCGCTGTGGGCGGCGTCGCAGGAGAAGCCGGACGCGATCGTGGACGTCGCGACGCTGACCGGGGCGATGGTGCTGGCGCTGGGCAACCGGACGTTCGGTGTGATGGCCAACGACGACGCGTTCCGCTCCGCGGTGGTGGAAGCGGCGGAGGAGGTCGGCGAGCCGTCCTGGCCGATGCCGCTGCCGGAGCACCTGCGCAAGGGGATGGACTCGCCCACCGCCGACATCGCCAACATGGGTGAGCGCATGGGTGGCGGCCTGGTCGCCGGTCTCTTCCTGCGTGAGTTCGTGGGCGAGGGCATCACGTGGGCGCACGTCGACATCGCCGGTCCCGCGTTCAACGAGGGCGGGCCCTTCGGGTACACGCCGAAGGGTGGTACCGGTAGCGCGGTGCGGACGCTGGTTCGGCTGGCCGAACTGACGGCGGCCGGCGACCTGGGCTGACGTTGTTCTGAATGAGGGGGCTCCGCGCGCGGGGAGGGCGGAGCCCCCTCTTCCGTGCCCGCTCAACTGAACGTGGGACGTCTCACACACCGGCCCGGCGTCTCGTTCGGTGTGGACAAGTGCGAAGATGGGGCTCGGCAGGACAGGGCCCCCACCACAGGGCCGAAGAAAGAGCGGCCGGACACCAGCCGCCTGTCGGTCATCGACGACCGGCGTACGGCGCACATGCATGGAGGACGTGACGTGGCGAACGACGCCAGCACCGTTTTCGACCTAGTGATCCTCGGCGGTGGTAGTGGCGGTTACGCCGCGGCCCTGCGCGGGGCGCAGCTGGGCCTGGACGTCGCCCTGATCGAGAAGGACAAGGTCGGCGGCACCTGCCTGCACCGGGGTTGCATCCCCACCAAGGCCCTGCTGCACGCGGGCGAGATCGCCGACCAGGCCCGCGAGAGCGAGCAGTTCGGTGTGAAGGCCACCTTCGAGGGCATCGACATCGCCGGGGTCCACAAGTACAAGGACGGCGTGATCGCCGGTCTGTACAAGGGCCTGCAGGGGCTCGTCGCCTCCCGGAAGGTGACGTACATCGAGGGTGAGGGCCGCCTCTCCTCCCCCACCTCCGTCGACGTGAACGGCCAGCGCATCCAGGGCCGCCACGTCCTGCTGGCGACCGGCTCCGTGCCGAAGTCGCTGCCGGGCCTGGAGATCGACGGCAACCGCATCATCTCCTCGGACCACGCCCTCGTCCTGGACCGCGTGCCGAAGTCCGCGATCATCCTGGGCGGCGGTGTCATCGGCGTCGAGTTCGCCTCCGCGTGGAAGTCCTTCGGCTCGGACGTCACCGTCATCGAGGGCCTGAAGCACCTCGTCCCGGTCGAGGACGAGAACTCCTCGAAGCTTCTTGAGCGCGCGTTCCGCAAGCGCGGCATCAAGTTCAACCTGGGCACCTTCTTCTCCAAGGCCGAGTACACGGCCGACGGTGTCAAGGTCACCCTCGCCGACGGCAAGGAGTTCGAGGCCGAGGTCCTCCTCGTCGCCGTCGGTCGTGGCCCCGTCTCCGCCGGTCTCGGTTACGAGGAGCAGGGCGTCGCCATGGACCGCGGCTACGTCCTCGTCGACGAGTACATGCGCACCAACGTCCCGACCATCTCCGCCGTCGGTGACCTGGTCCCCACGCTCCAGCTCGCGCACGTCGGCTTCGCCGAGGGCATCCTGGTTGCGGAGCGTCTGGCCGGTCTGAAGACCGTTCCGATCGACTACGACGGTGTCCCGCGGGTGACGTACTGCCACCCGGAGGTCGCCTCCGTCGGTATCACCGAGGCCAAGGCCAAGGAGATCTACGGCGCGGACAAGGTCGTCGCTCTGAAGTACAACCTGGCGGGCAACGGCAAGAGCAAGATCCTGAACACCGCGGGCGAGATCAAGCTCGTCCAGGTGAAGGACGGTGCCGTGGTCGGCGTCCACATGGTCGGCGACCGTATGGGCGAGCAGGTCGGCGAGGCCCAGCTGATCTACAACTGGGAGGCGCTGCCGGCCGAGGTCGCCCAGCTCATCCACGCCCACCCGACGCAGAACGAGGCGCTCGGCGAGGCGCACCTGGCCCTCGCGGGCAAGCCGCTGCACGCGCACGACTGACCCTCGGTCGACGAAGCGACGACTCAGACTTCCGCAATTCGTAAGGAGCAACCGAAACCATGGCGGTTTCCGTAACCCTTCCGGCGCTCGGCGAGAGCGTCACCGAGGGCACTGTCACCCGCTGGCTGAAGGCCGAGGGTGAGCGCGTCGAGGCCGACGAGCCGCTGCTCGAGGTCTCCACCGACAAGGTCGACACCGAGATCCCCTCCCCCGCCGCCGGCGTCCTGGCCTCCATCAAGGTCGCCGAGGACGAGACGGTCGAGGTCGGCGCCGAGCTGGCCGTCATCGACGACGGCACGGGCGCGCCCGCCGCCGCCCCGGCCCCCGCTGCCGAGCCCGCCCCGGCCGCCGAGCCGGAGCCGGCCCCGCAGGCCGCTGCCCCGTCCACGGAGCAGGCCGCCCCGGCTCCGGCGCCCACCGCCGAGGCCGCCGCAGGTGCCGGCTCCGCCGAGGGCACGGACGTGGTCCTGCCCGCGCTCGGCGAGTCCGTCACCGAGGGCACCGTCACCCGCTGGCTGAAGTCGGTCGGCGACAGCGTCGAGGCCGACGAGCCGCTGCTCGAGGTCTCCACCGACAAGGTCGACACCGAGATCCCCGCCCCCACCTCCGGCACGCTGCTGGAGATCGTGGTCGGCGAGGACGAGACGGCCGAGGTCGGCGCCAAGCTGGCCGTCATCGGCGTCGCGGGGGCCGCCCCGGCCCCGGCTGCCCCGGCTCCCGCCGCCCCGGCCGCGCCCGCAGCTCCGGCCGCTCCGGCGCCCGCCCCTGCCGCTCCGGCCGCTCCGGCCGCGCCCGCCGCTGCCGCCCCGGCTCCGGTCGCCCCCGCGGCCCCGGCTCCCGCTCCGGCCGCTCCGGCTCCGGTCACGCCGGCTCCGGCCGCTCCGGCCGCCGCCCAGGCGACCGACGAGGGTGCCTACGTCACCCCGCTGGTGCGCAAGCTCGCCGCCGAGAACGGCGTCGACCTGGCCACCGTCAAGGGCACCGGCGTCGGCGGCCGTATCCGCAAGCAGGACGTCATCGCCGCCGCCGAGGCCGCGAAGGCCGCTGCCGCTGCTCCGGCTCCGGCCGCTGCCGCCCCGGCCGCCGCTGCCAAGAAGGCGCCGTCCCTGGAGGCCTCCCCCCTCCGTGGCCAGACCGTCAAGATGCCCCGCATCCGCAAGGTCATCGGCGACAACATGGTCAAGGCGCTGCACGAGCAGGCGCAGCTGTCCTCGGTCGTCGAGGTCGACGTCACCCGCCTGATGAAGCTGCGCGCCCGCGCCAAGGACGCGTTCGCGGCCCGTGAGGGCGTCAAGCTCTCCCCGATGCCGTTCTTCGTGAAGGCCGCGGCCCAGGCGCTGAAGGCGCACGCGCCCATCAACGCCAAGATCAACGAGGGCGAAGGCACGATCACCTACTTCGACACCGAGAACGTCGGTATCGCGGTGGACTCCGAGAAGGGCCTGATGACCCCGGTCATCAAGCACGCCGGCGACCTCAACATCGCGGGCATCGCCAAGGCCACGGCGGAGCTGGCCGGCAAGGTCCGCGCCAACAAGATCACCCCGGACGAGCTGTCCGGCGCGACCTTCACCATCTCCAACACCGGTTCGCGCGGTGCGCTCTTCGACACGATCATCGTGCCGCCGGGCCAGGTCGCGATCCTCGGCATCGGCGCCACGGTCAAGCGCCCCGCCGTCATCGAGACGGAGGAGGGCACGGTCATCGGCGTCCGCGACATGACGTACCTGACCCTGTCCTACGACCACCGCCTGGTGGACGGCGCCGACGCGGCCCGTTACCTGACGGCGGTCAAGGCGATCCTGGAGGCGGGCGAGTTCGAGGTCGAGCTCGGCCTGTAAGCCACCAGGGCTTTCCAGCCTGTACGGCGCCCCGTCCGGACTTCTCCGGGCGGGGCGCCGCCTTTGTGTGCGCGACCAGCCGTCGACGACCCGCACCCGCCCGATGGGCAGTCCGAACCGAACTCCTGGGCACCCGGCTCAAGGCAAGGCCGTGTAAGTCTCGTCTCACCTGCACGAAAGCGCCCCCACGCGCCCTCCCAGCGGAGCGCAACGGCCGTATTGTCTAAACGTCAACGCGCCTTAAGGAGCCCTCATGACCGCCCCCGTCATCCACTCGCTGCGCGAACAGATCCGCGAGCACATCCTGGAGGGGATCATCAGCGGGCGCTGGCAGCCGGGCGAGCGGATCGTGGAGCGACGTATCGCCACCGAGCTGGAGGTCAGCCAGACACCGGTGCGTGAGGCACTGCGCGAGCTGGAGTCGCTGCGGCTGATCGAGTCGGCGCCGAACAAGGGCGTGCGGGTGCGGAGCCTGACGGCCGCCGACCTGGAGGAGAGCTACCCGGTCCGGGCCGGCCTGGAGGCCATCGCCGCGGAACTCGCGGCCGACCGCCTCGCAGAGGACTGCTCCGCCCTGGAGCCGCACGTCAACGCCCTGTACGAGGCCGACCGCACATCCGACGGCACGGCCCAGGTGCGGCACACGGTCGCCTTCCACCGCGAGATGGTGCGGGCGGCGGGCAACTCGGTGCTGCTGCACACCTGGGAGGGCCTCGGCATCGAGGTGTTCACGGCCCTGTCCATCCGGTGGCTGGGCACGGTGCAGCAGTCGTACGCGGAGGAGCACGAGGAGCTGGTGGCCGCGTTCCAGCGCCGGGATCCCCGGATCGCCGAACTCGTCAAGGCCCATGTGCTGGGCTGCGCGCCTCGGCACGAGAGCAAGTAGCCCGCGCGGGATCGGACCGGACTGGAACGGATCAGCCACATTGCCCGTTCGGGGCGGGTTTCGCCATGCCCATCTGCGAGTACTGCACACGGCCCCGGCCCAGGAGAGGTGAACCGGCGGCAAGGTGGTGCACCTGCACACCGTGCACCCCGGCCCCCCATCCTCTACGCGAGCCCGGGCGGGGGGGGACGACCGTCGCCGGGCCATGGCCGGACCGGTCGCGGTGGCCGTCGGCGCCGCGCCGAGGTGATCACCCGCGAGCAGTCCCCCGCCGACCGGACGGAGACCGGGACGTCCCGGCAGGCGGCGACGAGTTGACCGCGAGCCGCCCAAGTTAGCCGCTCGCGACTCATGTGAGCAGGGGAAACGCGGCAAAAACGCGGCACCGCGTGCCTGCTTCCCCGGCACCGGATGCCAATTTCTCGATGTCGAGACTTTTTAGCCCTCCACCCTTTGATCGATCATCGATCAGGGGGTTACAGTCGCCGACGGGCCAAGCGGCGAGCCGCAGGGTGTCACCGCACCCGAGGCCCTCCGCCCTGTCCTGCCAAAGACCTAGGGCACCCCCGAACCCTTACCGATTGAGGGAACCCCTTCGACTGAGGAAGGCGGCGACATGACCGACCCCAACGCCATCCAGCCGAGCGCGCTCGACCAGCTCCCGGACCGTGACCCGGAGGAGACCGCCGAATGGCAGGCCTCACTGGACGCGGTCGCCAAGGCGGCCGGGCCGCACCGTGCGGCGTACCTGATGCGCCGCACGCTGGAGCGTGCCGAGGGCACCGGCATCGCGCTGCCCAAGCTGCTCGAGACCGACTACGTCAACACCATCCCCACCGCCGCCGAGCCGTCCGTGCCCGGTGACGAGGCGATGGAGTCCCGGATCACCGCGTGGAACCGCTGGAACGCGGCCGCGATGGTGAGCCGGGGCAGCAAACACGGCGTCGGCGGCCACATCGCCACCTTCGCCTCCGCGGCCTGGCTCTACGAGACCGGCTTCAACCACTTCTTCAAGGGCAAGGACTCTGGGGAAGCGGCCGGCTCCGGCGACCAGCTGTACATCCAGGGCCACGCCTCCCCCGGCATCTACGCCCGCGCCTTCCTCGACGGCCGGCTGAACGAGCAGCACCTCGACAACTTCCGCCAGGAAGCCGGCGGCAACGGACTCCCGTCGTATCCGCACCCCCGCCGCCTGCCCTGGCTGTGGGAGTTCCCGACGGTGTCCATGGGCCTCGGCCCGCTGTCGGCCATCTACCAGGCCCGCTTCAACCGCTACCTCACCAACCGCGCCATCAAGGACGTCTCCGCCTCGCACGTGTGGGCGTTCCTCGGCGACGGCGAGATGGACGAGCCGGAGTCCACGGCGGCACTCGCCCTGGCCTCCCGTGAGGGCCTGGACAACCTGACCTTCGTCATCAACTGCAACCTGCAGCGCCTCGACGGCCCGGTCCGCGCCAACTTCAAGATCGTGCAGGAGCTGGAGGCCCAGTTCCGCGGCGCCGGCTGGAACGTCGTCAAGACGCTGTGGGGCACGGCCTGGGACGAGCTGTTCCAGCTCGACACCACCGGCGCGCTCGTACGCCGGCTGCGCGAGGTACCCGACGCGCAGGTGCAGACGTACCAGACGCGCGACGCCGCCTACATCCGCCAGGACTTCTTCGGCAAGGACCCGGCGCTCGTCGAGATGGCGAAGCTGCTGAGCGACGACAAGATCCTGGAGTGCTTCCACCTCTCCCGCGGTGGTCACGAGTCCCGCAAGGTGTACGCCGCCTACAAGGCCGCCGTCGAGTTCAAGGGCGCGCCGACCGTGATCCTGGCCCAGACGGTCAAGGGCTTCACGCTCGGCGAGGGCTTCGCGTCGAAGAACGCCAACCACCAGATGAAGAAGCTGTCGGTGGACGAGTTCAAGGCGATGCGGGACCTGCTCGACCTGCCCATCAAGGACAGCGACTTCGTCGACGGGACCGTCCCCTACGGCCACCCCGGCGCCGACTCCCCCGAGGTCCGCTACCTCCAGGAGCGCCGCGCGGCCCTCGGCGGCCCGGCCCCGGCCCGCCGCGTGCACCCGGTGGCGCCGCTGCCGGCCCCGGCGGAGAAGGCGTTCGCCTCCTTCGACAAGGGCTCCGGCTCCCAGAACGTGGCCACCACCATGGCCTTCGTCCGCCTGATCAAGGACCTGGTCCGCGACAAGGAGACGGGCAAGCGCTGGGTGCCGATCGTGCCGGACGAGGCGCGCACCTTCGGTATGGAGAGCCTGTTCCCGTCGCTGGGCATCTACTCGCCCAAGGGGCAGACGTACGAGCCCGTCGACCGCGACCAGCTCATGTACTACAAGGAGGCCAAGAACGGCCAGATCCTCAACGAGGGGATCACCGAGGCCGGTTCGATGGCCGACTTCATCGCCGCGTCCACCGCGTACTCCACGCACGGCGAAGCGATGATCCCGTTCTACATCTTCTACTCGATGTTCGGCTGGCAGCGCACGGCCGACCAGATGTGGCAGCTCGGCGACCAGCTCGGCCGCGGCTTCCTGGTCGGCGCCACGGCCGGCCGCACGACGCTGACGGGCGAGGGCCTGCAGCACGCCGACGGTCACTCGCCGGTGATCGCGGCGACGAACCCCGCGGCGCTGACGTACGACCCGGCGTTCGCGTACGAGGTCGCCACGATCGTCAAGGACGGTCTGCGCCGGATGTACGGCGAGGCGACGCCGGGTGAGGACCCGAACGTCTTCTACTACCTGACCGTCTACAACGAGCCGATGCCGCAGCCGGCCAAGCCGTCCGGCCTCGGCATCGACGAGGGCATCGTCAAGGGCCTGTACCGCTTCAACACGGCCGAGTCGGCCGGGCTGTCCTCGGTGGCCAACGCCCCGCGGATCCAGCTGCTGGGCTCCGGCACCGCGATCCACTGGGTCCTTCAGGCGCAGAAGCTGCTCGCCGAGGAGTGGGGCGTGGCGGCCGACGTCTGGTCGGCGACGTCCTGGACCGAGCTGCGGCGGGACGCCCTGGACGCGGACGCGGCCCTGCTGCGCGGCGAGGAGCGGGTCCCGTACGTCCGGCAGGCGCTGCACGGCGCCGAGGGCCCGGTGCTGGCGGTCTCCGACTACATGCGCCAGGTCCCCGACCAGATCGCGCAGTGGGTCGAGCAGGACTACTCCTCGCTGGGTGCCGACGGCTTCGGCCTGTCGGACACCCGGGAGGCGGCCCGCCGCCACTTCGGCGTCGACGCCCAGTCGGTGGTCGTCGCGGCCCTGGCCCAGCTCGCGAAGCGGGGCGAGGTCAAGGCGACGGCGGTGAAGGAAGCGCGGGAGAAGTACGGCCTGTAAGAGCCGACGAGCGACGAAGGGGTACGGCGACTGCCGTACCCCTTCGTCGTCAGTTCGTTGTCAGTGGTCCCCGGCATGATGACCGTATGCGTGCTGCCCGGCTCATCAAGATGGTGCTGCTCCTCCAGTCCCGGCCCTCCATGACGGCCGCCGAGCTCGCGCGCGAGCTGGAGGTGTCCGAGCGGACGGTCACGCGGGATGCGCAGGCGTTGTCGGAGGCGGGCGTTCCGGTGTACGCCGACCGGGGGCGGGCCGGGGGGTACCGGCTCATCGGGGGGTACCGAACCCGGCTGACGGGGCTCGCGCGGAGTGAGGCCGAGGCGTTGTTCCTGTCCGGGGTGCCGGGGGCGCTGCGGGAGATGGGACTGGAGGACGCCGCCTCCGCCGCCCGGCTGAAGGTGTCGGCGGCCCTGATGCCCTCCCTGCGCGACGCTTCCCGTACGGCCGCTCAGCGGTTCCATCTCGATGCCCCGAACTGGTTCAAGGAACCGAAGACACCCGAGCTGCTGCCGGCCGTCGCGGACGCGGTGTGGGACGACCGTCGGATCGTCGCTCGCTACCGGCGCGGGGAGGCCGAGGTCGAGCGGGAGTTGGAGCCGTACGGGCTCGTGCTGAAGGCAGGCGTCTGGTACGTGTGCGCCCGGGTCGCGGGGCACGGGTCGTACCGGGTGTACCGCATCGACCGGTTCACCGCCGTGGACGCCGGCGCCGAGCGGACGGAGCGGATCGAGCGGTTCGAGCGGGACGAGGAGTTCGATCTGCCGGGCTTCTGGGACGCGCGGGCGGAGCAGTTCGCGCGGTCCATTCTGCGGGCCGAGGTCGTGCTGCGGGTGTCCCCGGACGGGGTGCGCGGACTGCCGTACGCCGTTGATCCGCAGTCCGCGCGGGAGGCGCTGGAGGCGGCGGGCGCCCCGGACGGGGACGGGTGGGTGACGCTGGCCCTCCCGGTGGAGTCCGAGGAGGTCGCCCACAGCCAGCTCGCGTCGCTCGGCCCGGAGGTGGAGGTGCTCGAGCCGCAGGCACTGCGGGAGCGGTTCGCGAGCGACGCGATACGGCTGGCCGCGCTGTACGGCTGAGGAGCGGTACGCCCGCGAGACCTGCCGAGCCGCACGCTGCATGCCGCACACCACCTCTGCACGGTTCGCCCATAACAATCCGTCGCACTCCACGTGCGTCCCACCCCCACAGGGCCGATGCTTGACCCGTGATGGACGAGACGGAGTTCTGGGAGCTGATCGACGGTACCCGCGAGGCCGCCGAGGGCGACCCCGAGGAACAGGCCGACCTGCTCGTGGACAGGCTCCTGCAGCTGGACCCGGACATGGTCCTGGACTTCGCCCGTCACTTCGAGGCCCGCTACAACCGCGCGTACAGCTGGAACCTGTGGGGCGCCGCCTGGGTCCTGCTGGACGGGGCCAGCGACGACGCCTTCGACTTCTTCCGGTGCTGGCTGATCGGCCAGGGCCGCGAGGTGTACGAGGGCGGTGTGCACGAGCCCGACTCACTCGCCGACCTGCTGGGCGACTTCGACGAGGAGTTCGACGGCGACGGCGAGGAACTCGGCTACGCCGCGGACGAGGCCTACGAACAGCTCACCGGCACCGTCGCCCCCGACCTCGGCATCGCCCCCGCGCCCTCGGAACCAGAGGGCGCACCGGTCGACTTCGAGAACGAACGGGCGCTGGCGGAGCGGTATCCCAAGCTGTGGGAACGGTTCAAGGACTGAGCCTCAGGCCATGGCCCGTCGGCGGCTCGGGTCCGACGGAATGTAGGCGTGCGTCTGCTCGGCCTTCACCGCGTGGTACATCGGGGCCTTGTTGGCCTGGTCCAGCGCGGACGCCGTGACGGCGCCCGGCCCGAGGACGACGGTCGCGACAGCGCAGACCACCGTCCAGACCCGCGCGCGGCTGTTGTTGCTGTTGCTGATGCTGTTCCTGTTGTTGCTGCTGCTCATGATCCCCGCCTCCGGTCAGTGCGTGTGCATGACGATAGGGAGGCAGTCTCGGGGTGGTCCGTGAGTCGGCTACGAGAAACCTGTGAGGCGTTTTCGCCTGGTGACCGACGTCACCGGGCGGGTCGGGAAGGTTCACACCCCGTCTCTTGACCCGTTGTGTGATCTCCGGCTTAGGGTGGCCGCCCCGACCAGGAGCACCCTGCCCATGACCAGCCTGTTCGTGCGGGAGATACCGCGCGCGGAGCACCTCGCCCATCTGCGGCGGTATCCCGACGCGAGCCACCTGCAGATACCCGAGTGGGGCGATGTGAAGCCCGACTGGCTGCCGGAGAGCGTCGGCTGGTTCGAGGACGGGGAGCTGGTCGCGACGGCCCTGGTCCTGTACCGGCCGCTGCCCGGGACCCGGCGCTATCTCGCCTACCTCCCCGACGGTCCCGGGATCGACTGGCGTACGCCGCGCCTGGAGCGGTGGCTGGACCCGCTCGTCGCCCATCTGAAGCGGATCGGGGCATTCTCGGTCCGGATCGGCCCGCCCCTGGTCGTACGTCACTGGGACGCGGCCACGGTGGCGGCGGGCATCGCCGACCCCGACGTACATCATCTGCACGAGCTGCCCGCGGCCGGCATCGACGGATACGCGCTTGACGCCGCGGAGCGGCTGCGGCGGCTCGGGTGGCGGCGGTGCGAGGAGGACGACGGCAACGGTTTCGGCCTCGGCCAGCCGCGCTACGGCTGTGAGATCCCGTTGGCGGGACGCTCGGTGGACGATCTGCGCGGCGCCCTGGCCCCGCACTGGGAACAGTCCCTGCGCACGGCCGAGTCGGCAGGCGTTCGGGTCTCCTGGGGCTCGGCGGCGGACCTGCCCGACTTCCACCGCCTGTACACCGCGACCGCCGCCCACGACGGCTTCAAGGCCCGCCCGTTGGACTACTTCCGGCGCATGTGGAAGGCCCTGAACGCCGAGGACGGCGACCGGCTGCGCATCTACCTCGCCGAGTACGACGACGAGGTGCTCTCCGCGGCCCTGATGATCAACGTAGGCTCCCGCGCCTGGCACTCGTATGCCGCGTCCGGCCGCCGCGGACGCCAACTGCGGCCCAGCAGCGCGCTGTTGTGGCGCATGCTGTGTGACGCGCGAGCGGCGGGCGCCGAGACGTACGACCTGCGCTCCATCACCCCCGCCCTCACCGACGACCGCCTGCTCGGCCGCCTCCACTTCAAGACGGGCACCGGCGGCCGGGCCGTGGAGTACCTCGGGGAGTGGGAACTTCCGGTGGGCAGCCAGGGCAGGGTGCTGCAGCGGGCGTTGGGGGTCTATCTCGGGCGGCGGTGAGGACGCGGGGTCGGTGGGTCTGGAGCCCGCGGGTCAGTGTCTGCCCTGCAGGCGGGCCGCCGTCTCCCTGATCCCCGGGAGGAGGGCGCTGAGCGCCGCGCCCGGGCAACTGGTCATGTAACCGTCCTTGTGGCCGGCCAGGGCCGGGAACGTGGTGCTGGCGCCGGCGGCGTAGCGGCTGTGGCTGTTGCTGGAGGTCAGGCGGACCCTCGCGCGCGGGTCGGTGCCGGACAGCCCCAGTTTCCAGGCGGCCAGCGCGGCGATCGCGTCGGTCATCTCCTTCGGCACGGGGACGCCGGCCGTGAAGGTGCCGAGGGCGGCGATGCCGGTGGTGCGGTGGTTGAAGCCCTGGGTGTGGGCGCCGGTGACGGGGCGGTCGATGCCGCCCGCGCGACCCTCGTAGATGGTGCCGCAGCGGTCGACGAGGAAGTTGTAGCCGATGTCGTCCCAGTCGCGGGAGCCCGTCTGGCCCGCGTAGAGGTAGCGGATGATGCGGGGCGCGTCGGCGCAGTCGTAGCCGTTGGGCGAGTCGGTGTGGTGGACGAAGACGGCGATGACCCTGTCGTCGTAGCGCGGGGGTGGCTGGGCGTGCCGGGTGTCGTCGTCCAGCCAGACCGATCTCGGCACGATGTGCGGCCGGACCGCCTTGTGCGCGGCGGCGGGCCGCGCGACGACCTGGCGCCCGGACGCCGCGACGCTCCGCTCGACCCCGCCCGCACACAGCGCCAGCGCGAGGACGGCGGCAAGGCCGGGGAGACAGCCGAGGAGCACGAGCACGAGGGGCGGTATAGGCCGCCCGGCGTAGGACTGCCGCCAGATTCGGGATCGCTGCCCCGCGGCGAGCCACAGCCCGGCCCGGGATCGCTGCCCGGCGGAGAGCCACAGCCCGGCCCGGAGTCGCTGCCCCGCGGCGAGCGACAGCCCGGCTCGGAGTCGCTGCCCCGCGGCGAGCCATGGCCTGGCTCGGGGGCGCTGCCCGGCAGAAGCCTGGAGCCGGTCTCGGGACTGCCCGCCGGCTCGGAGCTGCCGCCAGCCTCGGGGGTGGCGACGGGCTTGGGAGTCGCGCTGGGCTCGGAAGCGCTGCCCGGCCCCGGACCGCCGCCCGACCTGAACCTGCCGCAAGGTTCGGGGCCACTGCCGGTGTCGGGCCGGCCGCGCGTTACGGGGCCCCGGCCCAGCCCACCGCTCCGTCCCGACCGCCTGCTCCCGCCCAGCCGCCTGCTCCCGCCCGACGGGCTCTTCTCGCTCGGCCCGCTGCTCCCGCCCGACCGGCTGCTCCGGCCCGACCAGCCGCTCCCACCCAGCCGCCTGCTCCCGACCGACAGGCACTTCTCGCTCGGCCGGCTGCTCCGGCCCGACCAGCTGCTCCGGCCCGACCAGCTGCTCCGGCCCGACCAGCCGCTCCCACCCAGCCGACCGCTCCCGACCGACAGGCACTTCTCGCTCGGCCGGCTGCTCCGGCCCGACCAGCTGGTCCGGCCCGACCAGCCGTTCCCGCCCAGCCGACGGCTCCCGACCGACAGGCTCTTCTCGCTCAGCCCGCTGCTCCGGCCCAACCAGCCGCTCCGGCCCGACAAGCCGCTCCCACCCAGCCGACCGCTCCCGACCGACAGGCACTTCTCGCTCAGCCCGCTGCTCCGGCCCGACCGCCTGCTCCCGCCCAGCCGTCTGATGCTGCCCAGCCGCTTCTCGAAGCGCCGCCCCCTGTAAATGACCTGCTCCCGGCCCGCGCGCATCGTCCTCCCGACCCGCGCACGCCCCGCCCTCAGCGCCGGCCCCCGTCTGCGCCACCCCCCGTATTCGCGCAGCCCACGGTATTCGTACGGCACGAGGTCTTCGTCCCCCCCGCGTTCGTCGGAAGACCCGTCGGGTGGCCCGTCGGAAGACACGCATGGTCCTACTGTCCGACGGATCCGGTCCGCCCGCGATGTGTGGTGTGCCACCCGGTGGAACCATCGTCCTGGTCCGGGGCGTTTCTCCAGGTGCACGCAGGGTGGCCGGTTCCGATCAGTGCGCGTGCGTGTGCTGATCAACAGGCGCCTCGCGCGCGTACTAAGGGGTCCTAGAGAAAGGCGGCTCCGTGGACCTGCTCGACATCCTGCTGTTGCTGGTGATCCTGGCCTACGCGGCGGCCGGCTACCGGCGTGGGCTGGTCGCCGGCTGCGTGTCGCTGGCCGGCTTCGTGGGCGGTGCGGTGATCGGCGTATGGATCCTGCCGTGGATGATGAGCCTGGTCACACCGGGTACGACGCAGGCGACCGTGACCGCCGTGCTCACGGTGCTGGTCCCGGCCGTGGTCGTGCACGAGCTGGCGGGCCGGCTGGCGCTGCGGCTGCGCC
Organism: Streptomyces sp. R28; assembly: GCF_041052385.1. Lineage (GTDB taxonomy): Bacteria > Actinomycetota > Actinomycetes > Streptomycetales > Streptomycetaceae > Streptomyces. The sequence goes on from NZ_CP163439.1 coordinate 3,000,418, forward strand.
GCGAGCTGGACCGGGGGCCGCTGAGAGTGGCCGACGGAGTCGGCGGGGCCGTGGCCAACGCGGTGGCCGTGCTGATCGTGGCGTGGGTCGCGGCAAGCGTTCTCGCCGCGTCCTCCTCCCCGCTGCTCACCTCGGCGATCCGGGACTCCCGGCTGCTCGGGACCGTGCAGAACGCCATGCCGGACACGACACCCGCCTGGTTCTCACGGGCCACCTCCGCACTCACCGAGGCAGGCTTCCCCCAGGTCTTCAACCCGTTCGAGAACGAGTCGACCGCCGAGGTCGCCAGGCCCACCGGCGACAGCGTGACACCTGCCGCGACCAACGCCGCCAAGCTCAGCACCGTCAAGATCGAGGGCGTCTCGGGCACCCAGGGCCGCGAGGGCAGCGGCTTCGTCTACGCCCCGCAGCACGTGATGACCAACGCCCATGTGGTGGCCGGCATCGACGAACCGGGCGTCCGCGTCGGCGGGGTCGGGCGGTCGTACGAGTCACGGGTGGTGCTCTTCGACCCGGAGCGGGACGTCGCCGTGCTGTACGTCCCCGAGTTGCGCGCCCCCGTCCTGCGCTTCGACGACGACGCCACACGCGGCGACTCGGCGGTCGTGGCGGGCTATCCGGAGGACGGCGACCTGAATCTCCAGGCGGCCACGGTCGCGAACCGGGTTCAGGCGACCGGCCAGAACATCTACAACGACGAGACCGTCACCCGCGAGATCTACTCGATCCGTTCCACCGTCCGCCCCGGCAACTCCGGCGGTCCGCTGCTGACCACCGGCGGCAAGGTGTTCGGCGTCGTCTTCGCCCGCTCCACCTCCGACGACGAGACCGGCTACGTCCTGACGGCGGCCGAGGTCGCCTCCGACGCGAAGCGCGCCGCGAACGCCACGGCACCGGTGGACACGGGGGACCTCGTCACGTCGTAGGCCACAGGACAAGCGGGCGCGGTCACAGACCCCGCCCCATCATCACGTCGTCCACGTACTCCCCGCCCAGGAAGAACTCCTCGGGCAGCACCCCCTCCACCACGAACCCCTCGGCCTCGTACAGCTTGCGGGCCGGTGTGTTGTGGCCGAGGACGCGCAGCGTGAGGCGGCGGGCTCCCCTGCGGCGGGCCTCCTCGACGCCCGCCCGGACCAGCGCCCGGCCGACACCACGGCCACGGGCTTCACCGGCGACCGCGAGGCCCTGGATCTGCCGCACGTGCGCGTTGGCGGCGAGCGGGGTCGGGAAGCCCAGGCGGATGTAGCCCACGATGCGGCGGCCGAGCTCGGCGACCAGGCAGTCGCCGGCGGCGTGCCGCTCGTCGAAGAACGGCCGGTACGGCGGCTGTTGTTTCGGCATGACCTCGTGCAGGTACGACCACGTGGCGCGGTCGAGGAGGGACAGCTCCTCCTCGTCGTCGGGCAGGGCGGCGCGTATGAACGGCGACTGGTGCGGCTCGGGCATGAGCGCCACCCTATGACCGGAGCGCGGCAATCCGACCGGGCTGGGGGGGTCCGGGGGTTCCCCCCCGAGAAAATGCAGCATGTGGTCAGAGGCAGGATGAAGTCATGCAACTTTCAAGAATTGCGGTGGCCGGCTCCTCCGGCCTCATCGGCAGCGCCCTGGTGCGGTCCCTGGCCGCGGACGGGCACGAGGTGGTGCGGCTGGTGCGCCACGCGCCCAGGTCCGCGGCGGAGGTGCGCTGGGATCCGGAGGCGCGGTACGTGGACGCGGCCGGGCTAGCCGGGTGCGACGTGGTGGTCAACCTGGCCGGGGCGAACGTGGGTTCGCGCCGCTGGAGCGAGTCGTACAAGGCGAAGCTCCGCAGCGGCCGGGTCCTGGGCACGGCGGCGCTGGCCGAGGCGATGGCGTCGCTGGACGAGCCGCCGCGGGTCTTTGTGAACGGCAGCGCGATCGGCTACTACGGCGAGACCGGCGAGCGGGAGGTCGACGAGAGCGCCCCGCCCGGCCAGGGCTTCCTGCCCTCGCTGGTCACCGAGTGGGAGGGCGCCGCGGCCCCCGCGCGGGAGGCCGGCGTACGGACGGTGTTCCCGCGCACGGGGCTGGTGGTGGCCCGCGAGGGCGGCGCCTGGGGACGGCTGTTCCCGCTGTTCAAGGCCGGGCTCGGCGGGCGCATGGGGGACGGGCGGCAGTACTGGTCGTTCGTCTCGCTGCACGACGAGGTGGCCGCGATCCGGCATCTGATCGACCGGGACGACCTGTCCGGACCGTTCAATGTGACCGCGCCTCAGCCGCTGACGAACCGCGAGATCACTGAGGTCATGGGGCGGGTACTGCACCGGCCGACGCTCTTCGCGGTCCCGGCGCCGGTCCTGCGAACCGTGCTCGGCGAGATGGCCGGGGACGTGCTGGGCAGCCAACGGGTGCTGCCGAAGCGGTTGCTGGAGTCGGGCTTCACCTTCGTGTTTCCGGAGATCGAGGGGGCGATCCGGGCGGCGGCCGAGTAGGCCGAGTAAAAGGACAACCCGGAGCCGAGTAAAGGACAGCCCAGCAACGGAATCACGGCCCGCCGGGCGCTGACGTCCGTATGCGACCACTGTGCGACCGTGCTCTGCCCATGCGCGACTGTTTCCGACCGATCACGGCCCTAACCTCGACCCGAACTCGGGTATCCCCGGAGCCTGTTGGGGGCATGACGTCTCCACCGGCCGCGCAACCTCGAGGAGGGGCACGTGCTTGAGCCCGCGTACCAGGCGGACGTCGTCATCGTGGGAGCCGGAGTCGCCGGACTCTCCGCGGCGCATCGACTGACCAGCGCAGGAGTAACGACCGCGGTCCTGGAGGCCGCCCCTTACCCGGGCGGCCGAATGTCGACCGAGAAGATCGACGGGTTCCGGCTCGACCGGATCGGCCAGCTCCTGTCGACGTCGTATCCCGAACTACGTCTGACCCCGTCGCTCGACACACTCGCCCTGCGCCCCTTCGCGCCGGGCGTCCTGCTGCACAGCGACGGCCGCCGGCACCGCGCGGGCGCGTGGGCGAGGCCGATGAGCTCCAGGCGCGCGAGGGGCGCACTGCACGCGGTGCGCGCCCTGGCGAGCGCCCCTCGGGCGGCGTCCGTGCGGGGCGTTCCGGGCCAGACGTCGCTGCCGAGGGTGCGCGCGAGTGCTCCGCTGGGAACCGCCGTCGACCAGGCCCGGCTCGGTGCCGCGCTGGCCCGCCTGGCCGCCGCGCCCGTCGAACGGCTGCTGGCCCGCCCCGAGTTGCCGGCCGCGCAGGCCCTCGCGGCGCGGGGCGTCCCCGCGCGGACCATCGACGGCTTCCTGCGTCCGCTGCTCGCCGCGCTGCTGTGCGACCCGGAGCTGACGACGTCCAGCCGGTGTGCGGACCTGGCGCTGCGTGCCTTCGTGAGCGGGCGTCTGTGCGTGCCCGAGGGGGGCGCCGAGGCACTGCCGGAGCTGCTCGCGCGGACGCTGCCGCCGGGCACCGTGCACACCGGCGTGCGGGTCACCTCGGTCGCCACGACGTCGGTGACGACAGCGGAGCACGGCGAGATACGGTGCCGGGCCGTCCTGCTGGCGACGGACGCGCGCACCGCCGCCGAGCTGCTGCCGGGCCTGCGCGTACCGGACTTCCACCCCGTGACGGTCGTCCACCACACCACCGACGAACCGCCGACGACCGGCACCTCGCTCCTGCTCGACGCCGACCGGGGCGGCCCGGTCGCGCACACCGCGGTGATCAGTCAGGTCGACCCCGGCCGCGCGCCGGCGGGCCGGGCGCTCGTCTCGTCGACGGTCCTGGGCACACCGCCGCCCGACATCGACACGGCCGTACGCATGCACCTGGCCCGCCTCTACGGCACGTCCACGGCACGCTGGGAGACCCTCGCCGTGCACCACACCCCCGAGGCCGTCCCGGCGATGCGCCCACCCCACGATCTGCGCCGCCCTGTGCGCCTCCTGGCGGGCCTGTACGTGTGCGGCGACCACCGCGACACCAGCACGGTCCAGGGCGCCCTCCACTCGGCCCACCGAGCCGCCGCGGCGATCCTGGCGGACCTGGGCGCGGCGGGCTCGCTGCACAGGGCGGAGCCGTTGAGGGCGGCGGCCTAAAGGCGCAGGGGCACCCGCGCCCCGTAAGGGGCGCGGGGCTGTATCGATATGCGGCTCCGCCGCGTGGGCGCGACCAGCCGCACTGAAAGCCGCAATCGGCTTCGAACCGGCCGAAGTTACGGCGGGACCCCTACCCGAACGCCGCGACCTTGTCGCGATACCCCCGCACCGGCGCCGCATCCCGGTACGGCTCCAACCTCCGCTCGAAGTCCTTGACGTACTCGATCGCCCGCACGGACCTCATCTCCGCGGCCTGACCGGCGGCTTCGGCGCCGAGCGCACAGGCCTGATCGAGCTCGCCGAGACCCAGCCGGGCGGAGGCGAGGACGACGCGGCAGAACAGCCGGCTGCGGGCATACGCAGGCGCACGCAGTTGCAGGGACCGCTCCGCATGCTGAGCCGCCGCTCGGAACTGCTGCAGGTCCCGGTGGCAGTGCCCGAACTCGTCGGCGAGCTGTGCCTCGTCGAAGAACCGCGCCCAGTGCGGCACGTCATCGCCGGGGCGAGCCGCTTCGAGGGCGCGTTCGGCCCGCACCAGGGAGGCCGTACAGGCGCGCACCTCGCCCAGTACGCCGTGCCCGCGCGCCTCGCACCCGTGCAGCAGGGCTTGGACGACCGGCGGTGCGCTGGTCCCCACGCCCTGCTGCGCCACGCGCGCGAGCTGGACGGCCTCACGGCCGTGCCCGAGGTAGACGGCCTGGCGGCTCATGGTGACCAGGACGTAGGAGCCGTACGCCCGGTCCCCGGCCGCCTGCGCGAGGCGCAGCGACTGCACGAAGTAGCGCTGCGCGAGCCCGTGCGCCGCGATGTCGTACGACGTCCAGCCCGCGAGCCTCGTGAGGTCCGCGGCGGCGGCGAACAGCTTGCGGCCGGTGTGCTCGCCGTAGGTGCCGCGCAGCATCGGCTCGCACTCGTGCTCCAGGTAGCGCACGAGCGCCTGCCGGGCGTGGCCGCCGCCGTACATGTCGTCGAGCGAGCGGAACAGCTCGCCGACCGATCGCAGCGCGGCGATGTCGCCGCCGGTGACCTTCTGGCCGGGACCGCGCTCCGCCTGGCTGCGTGGGCGGGGTACGGCCCCTGGACGGCCCTGGGCCGGGATGCGGGCGATCGGCTCGCCGCGGGCCACCTTCTCGTCTGCGCGGCCGATCAGCCAGTCCCGGCTGGGCACGACCAGGCCGGCCGGGGTGAAGGCGATCTTGCGGAGTTCGGCATGACTGCCGGAGTCCTTGCGCCACAGGCCGCTGACGATGTCGACGGCCTCCTCGGGGGTCGCGGCGAACTCCAGCCCCGCGTACACGGGCGCGCAGGCGTCGAGGCCGAGGTCCTGGGCGGAGAGCCGGCGGCCGAGGCGTCGGGTGAAGACCTCGGCGATGAGGGCGGGGGTCGTACCGCGCGGCTGCTGCCCGCGCAGCCAGCGTGTGACCGATGTCTTGTCGTATCTCAGATCAAGCCCGTGTTCGAGGCCGAGCTGGTCCACCCGGCGGGCGAGACCCGCGTTGGAGAATCCCGCTTCTGCGATGAGCGCGGCGAGCTGTCGGTTGGGAGTGCGCTGCGCGGGTCGTTCCGTCATCTGCGGTGCGGTCTCCTGCCTTTCGGGCCTCGCGGGGCGGCTGCGGCCGCTGAGTGCCCGGATTGCCGGTGAGCTGCCCTTTTGGCCTCTCGAACGGCGCGAATGTAGCGGAGAGTAAGCAGTCGATCGCACATTTCGCCACCCATTCATCCGATCGTGTGAGGATTGCCCTGCTGGGCTGACGTGGGGCCGGGAGGCATCACCCGAACAGGCCGGTCGTACAGTGGCGTAGGCACGCTTTGTGCCTTACGACCTTTCCAGGCTTCCAGGGAGGCGCTTGCCGTGAGTGAGTTGCGGTTCGTCCACATGGGATTCGGCGCGGACGCCGTCGAGTACCAGCAGGCATGGGACGAGCAGCGCCGGGTGCACGCGGCGCGGTTCGAGGACGAGATCTCCGACACGGTCCTGCTGCTCGAACACCCCCCGGTCTACACGGCGGGCCGGCGCACGGCGGACAACGAGCGGCCCCTGGACGGCACGCCGGTCGTCGACGTGGACCGCGGCGGCAAGATCACCTGGCACGGCCCGGGCCAGCTGGTCGGCTACCCGATCCAGAAGCTGCCGCGCCCCGTGGACGTCGTGGCCCACGTACGGCGGCTGGAGGAGGCCCTGATCCGCACCTGCGCGGAGTTCGGCCTGGAGACCACCCGGGTCGAGGGGCGCAGCGGCGTATGGGTCCTCGGCGACCCCGTCGAGAAGCGTCCGGCCCTCGGCGGTCTGGCCCTGGACTTCGACCCGCGCCTCACCGACGAGGAGTTCGACCCGCGTCTGAACGGGCCGGAGTACGCCCCGTCCAACGCCGGCCAGCGGCGCGAGGACCGCAAGATCGCGGCGATCGGGATCCGGGTCGCGAAGGGCGTGACCATGCACGGCTTCGCGCTGAACGTGAACCCCGACAACAAGTGGTTCGACAAGATCATCCCGTGCGGGATCCGGGACGCGGGCGTCGCCTCCCTGGCGAACGAGCTCGGCCGGGACGTCACGATCGACGAGGTGCTGCCGGTCGTCGAGCGGCACCTGACGGACGTACTGGAGAACGCGGACCTGAAGCCGCGCGTCGTCGAGAAGGCACCGGCGGCATAAATGAGCCCGTCCGGCGATTGAGGACAAGGCCCGTCCAGGGCCGAAGCGGGGGTCCGGGGGCGGCAGCCCTCAGAAGGCCAGCACCCACGCCGGGCATCAAATCAGCGGGCGTACCCTTGAGGGCGCCGATGAATCAACGCTAGGGAGCCAGTCGTGTCCGCAGTCTCACCGGACGGACGCAAGATGCTGCGCCTGGAGGTCCGCAACAGCCAGACCCCCATCGAGCGCAAGCCCGAGTGGATCAAGACGCGGGCGAAAATGGGTCCCGAGTACACGAAGATGCAGAACCTCGTGAAAAGCGAGGGCCTGCACACCGTCTGCCAGGAAGCCGGCTGCCCCAACATCTACGAGTGCTGGGAAGACCGTGAGGCGACCTTCCTCATCGGCGGCGACCAGTGCACCCGGCGCTGCGACTTCTGCCAGATCGACACCGGCAAGCCCGAGGCGCTCGACCGCGACGAGCCGCGCCGCGTCGGCGAGTCCGTGGTCACCATGGACCTGAACTACGCCACCATCACCGGCGTCGCCCGCGACGACCTCCCGGACGGCGGCGCCTGGCTGTACGCCGAGACGGTCCGCCAGATCCACCAGCAGACGGCGGAGCGCGAGGCCGGCCGCACCAAGGTCGAGCTCCTGGCCCCCGACTTCAACGCCGTCCCGGAGCTGCTCCAGGAGGTCTTCGCCTCCCGCCCCGAGGTCTTCGCGCACAACGTCGAGACCGTGCCCCGGATCTTCAAGCGCATCCGCCCGGGCTTCCGCTACGAGCGCTCCCTGAAGGTCATCACCGAGGCCCGCGACTACGGCCTGGTCACCAAGTCCAACCTCATCCTCGGCATGGGCGAGACCCGCGAGGAGGTCAGCGAGGCGCTGCGGCAGCTGCACGACGCGGGCTGCGAGCTGGTGACCATCACGCAGTACCTGCGCCCCTCCGTGCGCCACCACCCCGTGGAGCGCTGGGTCAAGCCGCAGGAGTTCGTGGAGCTGAAGCAGGAGGCCGAGGAGATCGGCTTCTCGGGCGTCATGTCCGGCCCGCTGGTGCGGTCCTCGTACCGCGCCGGGCGGCTCTACCAGATGGCCATGGAGCTGCGTCAGTCAGCTGCTCCGCAGGGCGGTTCCTACGTCGCCTCGCAGGCCGTCTGATGGCACGGAGTGCCACTCGGTTCGTGTGAACCTGCGCACAAGCAACTACCCCTCGGTAGCCGCCAGTCGACGCGGCCCTGGACGTCCCCGCAGATAGGGGGCTCATCAGGGCCGCGTCAAGTGTTTCGGGGCGCACATTAAGGCTTCATTGGTGTTTGACCGGTCGGTCACGCCCTGGTAACACCAATCAGTGACGCTGGTTGTACACCCCGTGCACCACTCACCAAAGCCGCCATTCCCGAGGGGGGACCTCCACCATGCAGGCCGCGCCCGTTCGCGCCACCGCCATCCCGTCGTTCACCACTGCACTGCGTGCCGTCGAGTCGCTGCTCATGAGCAGCGGTCAGCGCACCGCCCGCCGCAACGCCTGGACGTCCGTGCTGGAGGACCGCCGTCGCGCCAAGGACCGGGTCGAGGCACAGCGCGTCCTGGACCAGGTCACCACTCTCCGCCCCTGACCCCGTCGCCCCGCGCGCGGGGAACCGCGTATCGAACAGCGCGGGGCACTGCCGTCGTCGACGCTTCCCGGGCCACGTAGACTTCGTGGCATGGCGAGGAAGGACACGGCAGCGGATGCCGCAAACCCCGGGCGACTCAAGCAGATCGCTCTGACCTACAAGATGACCCGCAGGGCCGACAAGAAGATCGGTCTTGTACTCGCGGCTGTCGGAATCGTCACCTTCGGTGTCTTCCTCGCGATCGGTTTCTTGATCGGTCACCCCATCTATCTCGGCATTCTGGGCCTGCTGCTCGCCTTCCTCGCGTCGGCGATCGTGTTCGGGCGCCGGGCCGAGCGGGCGGCCTTCGGGCAGATGGAGGGCCAGCCGGGCGCCGCAGCGGCCGTGCTGGACAACATCGGCCGGGGCTGGACGACGACACCCGCGGTGGCGATGAACCGCAGCCAGGACGTGGTGCACCGGGCCGTCGGCAAGGCCGGCATCGTGCTGGTCGCCGAGGGCAACCCGAACCGGGTGAAGAGCCTGCTGGCCGCGGAGAAGAAGAAGATGAACCGCATCGTCGCGGACGTGCCGGTGCACGATCTGATCGTCGGCACCGATGAGGGCCAGGTCGGGCTGAAGAAGCTGCGGACCACCATGCTGAAGCTGCCCCGCGTGCTGACCGGTCCCCAGGTGACCGCAACCAACGACCGGCTGAAGGCCATGGGCGACCTGATGAGCAACATGCCGTTGCCCAAGGGCCCGATGCCCAAGGGCATGAAGCTGCCGAAGGGCGGGCCGAAAGCCCGTTGATCTCCCTCGCACGAGAAAGCTCGTACGACGAAGGGGGCGCCCGGTTCCTGCCGGGCGCCCCCTTCGTCGTACGCGTCGTCGTACGCGAGGAGTCGGTGTCAGATCCGGACCTCGACCGTGCCGGCCAGCCGGTCGTGCAGGCCGCGGCCGTCGCGGTCCCAGATCAGGGCCGGGATCGCGACGCACAGCAGGGCCGAGCGCAGCAGGGCGCGCAGCGGGTTGACCGTGCCCGTCTCCAGGGTGACGACGCGCAGGCCGAAGAGGCGCTTACCCGGAGTGAAGCCGACGGTGCCGACGGTCAGGGCGCTCATCAGGAAGAAGAGCAGCAGGGCCCAGTTGCTGGTCGCCTGGCCGTAGCCGTCGGTGATGAGACCGTATGCGATCAAGACGCAGAGGCCCCAGTCGACGGCGAGTGCGCCCAGCCGTCGGCCCGGGCGGGCGATGGAGCCCGGCCCCTCCTCCGGCAGGCCCAGCTGCTGTCCCCGGTATCCGAAGTCGACACCGGCGTCCTCGGCGGCCGCGCGGGGGCCCGAGAGCCAGGATCCGATTGCTTGCCTCTTGTCCACGCGTCCACGGTACTGGGCGCGTTTTGCGATACGGACAGGTGGGGTGCGGTACGGGATGTCCGGTTAACGTGGGTGAAACAAATGGGTCACGCCCGAGAAATCACCCGTCCCTAGGGTCGAAGACAGCGTGTGCCACCGCACTGGCCGCACGAACGAACTACCACCCCGGCGCGGACGGTCGGGAGTAGGAGGAGCTGGATGTTCCAGAACGCCGACGAGGCCAAGAAGTTCATCGCGGACGAGGACGTCAAGTTCGTCGACGTCCGATTCTGCGACCTGCCGGGCGTCATGCAGCACTTCACGGTGCCCGTCGAGGCGTTCGACCCGGACGAGGAGCTCGCCTTCGACGGATCGTCGATCCGTGGTTTCCAGGCGATTCACGAGTCCGACATGGCGCTGCGCGCGGACCTGTCGACCGCCCGGGTCGACCCGTTCCGCCGGGACAAGACCCTCAACATCAACTTCTTCATCCACGACCCGATCACCGGCGAGCAGTACAGCCGTGACCCGCGGAACGTGGCGAAGAAGGCCGAGGCCTACCTCGCCTCCACCGGGATCGCCGACACGGCGTACTTCGGTCCCGAGGCCGAGTTCTACGTCTTCGACAGCGTGCGTTTCGCCACCACGTCGAACGAGTCCTTCTACCACATCGACTCCGAGGCGGGTGCCTGGAACACCGGTGCCCTCGAGGACAACCGTGGTTACAAGGTCCGCTACAAGGGCGGCTACTTCCCGGTCCCGCCGGTCGACCACTTCGCCGACCTGCGTGCCGAGATCTCCCTGGAGCTGGACCGGGCCGGCCTGAAGGTCGAGCGCCAGCACCACGAGGTGGGCACCGCCGGCCAGGCCGAGATCAACTACAAGTTCAACACGCTGCTCGCGGCCGCCGACGACCTGCAGCTCTTCAAGTACATCGTGAAGAACGTGGCCTGGCGCAACGGCAAGACCGCGACCTTCATGCCGAAGCCGATCTTCGGCGACAACGGCTCGGGCATGCACGTCCACCAGTCGCTGTGGACCGGCGGCCAGCCGCTCTTCTACGACGAGGCCGGTTACGCGGGCCTGTCGGACACCGCCCGCTACTACATCGGCGGCATCCTCAAGCACGCCCCGTCGCTGCTGGCCTTCACCAACCCGACGGTGAACTCGTACCACCGCCTGGTGCCGGGCTTCGAGGCCCCGATCAACCTGGTGTACTCGCAGCGCAACCGCTCCGCCGCGATGCGTATCCCGATCACGGGCTCCAACCCGAAGGCCAAGCGCGTCGAGTTCCGTGCGCCCGACTCCTCCGGCAACCCGTACCTGGCCTTCTCGGCCCTGCTCCTCGCGGGCCTGGACGGCATCAAGAACAAGATCGAGCCGGCCGAGCCGATCGACAAGGACCTCTACGAGCTGGCTCCCGAGGAGCACGCGGGCGTCGCCCAGGTCCCGACCTCGCTCCCGGCCGTCCTCGACTCCCTCGAGGCCGACCACGAGTTCCTCCTCCAGGGCGACGTCTTCACGCCGGACCTGATCGAGACGTGGATCGACTACAAGCGCGCGAACGAGATCGCCCCGCTGCAGCTGCGTCCGCACCCGCACGAGTTCGAGCTCTACTTCGACGTGTGATCCTCGGATTCCGCATCGAAGGCCGCCGTCCCGCACCGGGGCGGCGGCCTTCGCTGTGCGGGCGCTAGTCGGCGGACGGCTCAGGGACGCGCCAGACGATACGGAAGCGGCGGTCCGGGGGCAGTCCGAATCTGCCCACCGGGCCGATCGACTTGATCAGGTAGCCGAAGATCTGGTGGTGGGCGTCCTCCGACAGCTCGTGCCAGTTCTCCGGGGTCGCGGTCATGACTTCCCGCATCAAGGAGGCGTCCGACTCCGCGCGCAGCATCTCGATGCGGTCCTCGCGGTCCATGGTCCGGTCGGCGTGCATGGCGCTGACCGAACGCTGCAGGAGGTTCGGTTCCACCGCCAGGCGCTGGAGGATGCGGTCGCAGCCATACCGGAACGCGGTGTGCATCTCCATCGCCTCCTGGTTCGGGAACCGGTAGCCGAAGGGGCTGCCTTCGTCGGCACCGAGGTAGTCGCCCTTCAGGGTGCGCAGAAGGGCCCGCAGGGCGAGTTCGGCACCGTACTCCTCGATGAGGCGGACACCGACCTGCACCCACTCGTCCTCCGAGATCTGCGGCTCGTGCGGCACGGCCAGCGAGGGGTCGATCTGGATGGCGTTGAACGGGTTGATCATCATGGCCAGCACCGACTCGGCGTCCAGCTGCCCGTCGTCCGTGCCCCAGCCCTGTGACAGGGCCAGTTCCCGAGCCGTCTTCATGCCACCAGGCTCTCCCTCCCGCACCGCGCGCCACAGGGGCAGGAAGCGTGCCACCTCGGCCGTCGGCTCCCGGGGCGGGTTGACGCAGGCCGCGGCGAGCACCGCGACGATCGACTGCACGGTCTCCCAGCGCGGGACGTTCAGTCCCTTGAGGGTCGTACGGACCCCCTCATGGCTGACGACGGCCGGATGATCGCCCTCGGCGATCAGGGCGCTCACCTTTCGCATGCCCGGGCTGCCCGCCGCCCGGTGGAGTTCCTCCAGGGCGCGTACCAGCTCCCGATGGGCTTCGTTCGGGGGGAGGACGGTGTCGGTCACGGAAGGGCGGTTCCTCTCGGCCTTGCGGACTACGGTTCCAAACGACCGTCAGATCGTGCCAAGAGTGTAGAAGTCGCAGACAGGCGGCCTGGTGTCAGATTGCGTCAACTTCCCCGTCACAGACGTCAGACGACGACAAGCCTTCGTGAAGGGACCGGAGCATGGAGCCAGCGCCGTGCGGGACCCGGCGCCGTCCTACGAGGAGTTGCCCGTCCATGCACATCCCCGAGTACGCCCATGCCCTGATCCAGTCCGCGCTGCCTTCCGTTCCCACCTCCCGGCAGGTGGGGGCCGTGGACTGCTGCCTGTGCGACCGGCCGTTCGAGGACCGGCTGCCGGTGGCGCTCGGCCCGACGCCCGAATCGGGGCTCTTCGGCTGCCATCCCTGTCTGCGCCGGCTGGTCACCCAGGCTCGACGGGCCCGCGACGCCGCGCTGACCCAGGACGCCGAGCAGGCCCTTGCGCAAGCGGCGGTCTGGCGGCCGGCGCGGGAGCGGCATCTCGCCCGGCTCGACCGTGTGCGGCAGGCCGCGGAGGCCGTGGCCGAACTGGCCGCCGGCGACCGGACCGAGCCGCTTCAGGTCGCCTGGCTGCTGGTCTCGCTGGAGTCGGCGTACACCTGGATCCCGGACGCGCCCGAGCCGCCCGCCACCGCGGCCGAGGAGGCCACCGAGCTGAAGGAGGAGGGGTTCCGGCTCGACCTGGCCATGATCACGGCGCGGGAGGCGGTGGCCGATCGGCTCGTCTATCACCTGATCAACGAGGCGCAGCCCCCGGAACCCGAGATGTGCGAGGAGTTCGAATGCCCGCAGGACTGCTCGGGACGCCATGACTCCACCCACATCGACTGCGGGCCGGACGAGGTCTTCGAGGATCTGCTACGGCACGGGGTCACGGTGCAGCGGCCGGAGCCCGAACCCCCGTCCCCTCGCCTCATGGCTCTTCTGGAGGGCGCCGGGACCGAGGAGAAGCCCACGCCGCTTCCGGGCATCGAGGAAGGGGCTCCCGCCGTCCTCGCGCACCTCGGCATCGACACGGACGACACGGACGTCCTGGTGAGCGCGGCGGCGGTCGGTCTGGTGGCCGACGCATGGCGCGAGGGGCCCCTGGACCGGATCCACGCGGCCGACGACGGGCCGAGCGACGGGGAGATCTTCGCGCAGAGCGTCGATCTGTACCGCTGGGCCCGTGCCGCTCTGCTGGCCGCGCGGGACGAGGGGCCCGAGGAACTGCTCGCTTTCGTGGCCATCGCCTCGGACCTGGATCTTCCGTGGGCCGGCGGCTCACCCTTCACCCTGCGGGCGGTGTCCGCGCCCGTGGCCGAGCTCGTCCAGCAGATCGACGACCGGGTCTGGTTCACCACGGAGGTGATACGGGGGCAGGGCTGGCGAGCGGCACTGCTGCACAGGGCTCTGTCGGCCGCGTCCCGGGCCCCCCGCCATTTCGGAATGCCGAGCTGGCCTGACACCGTGCGCACGGTGATGGAGCGACTCGCCCTGCTGGACCGGTCGGATGCGCCCGAGGCGCTGGCCGACCTCACGGCCGTGCAGGCCGCGCTGCTCGAGGCACCCGACGAACTCGGGGCGCAGGCCCTCGACTGGATCTCCCGTCAGGCGCTGCTCGAGTAACGCGCACGGGTTCTGTTCTTCGACGCGTCCGACTCACGCGGGGTCGGCGGGCGGCATTCTCCTACGGGCCCCGGCACCCGAGGACGCTGCACATGGGTGTGGTTCGCCAGGAGGGCGACCGGAGGTGCCGCCGGGGGCGCGGGGGGATCGAGATGCCTGCACGTACCGTCACAACCCTGGGGGGCGCGCTGTGAAGTGGGACGACGTGGCCCTGGTGATCCTCGCCGCGTCCGGCTGCCTCACGCTGCTGCTGACCCAGGTCAGCGAGGTGCTGTCCCGGCTGCCGCAGATCATCCGCGCGTGGCGGCGGGTACGCGACGAACTGAGCGGGGGCACCGGTCCGGGCCCTGAGGAGCCGTCCGGGCCCGGAGGGGGTCAGGACGAAGCCTGATCCCGTCGTACCGACCGGTGGGGCGCGGGCGTATGTTCTATTCTTCTGTCGCTGAGACGACACGGGGGTGGATGGGATGCCGGAGCACGAACAGGACGACCAGGAGCGCGAGTTCGACATCAGGTGGGCGGACCAGGCCGAGCACAAGGAGCCCTCGGCCCGGGCCCGGATGCTCGCCGCGCGGTGGAAGGAGAACCCGCCCGGTCCGGTGCCGTTCCGGGCCGACCCCGAGCATGTGGCACGGCAGCATCGCCGCTCGGGCTGGGTCTCCACGGCGATCGTCCTCGGCTGCGTCGCCGCGGTGATCGTCCTGCTGGGCTACATCAACTTCCGCACCTACTGAGCCGGGGTCTTTGCTGGCCCTAGGGCCGATCACGACCCGTTCATGGGGGTCACCGGGTGCACACTGGGCAGTGGGACGAGTGCCTGAGTGCGCGCGGGGTGATGCGAGATGCAGAGCCGGTTCCGGAGTGATCGGCGGTTGACCGCCCGGATGGGGATCACTCTGTTTTTGCTCGGGTTGTTGTACGTGGCGTTCATAGCCGCGTTGATCGTGTTGCTGAAGTCCTGGGTGCTCGTCGTGGTCGTGGCGGCGGGGCTGCTCGGGGCTCAGTACTGGTTCTCGGACCGGGTCGCGCTGTTCGCGATGCGCGGGCGGGTCGTGGAGCGGGAGGAGTATCCCGAGCTGCACGGGGTCGTGGACCGGCTGTGCGCCCTCGCCGACATGCCGAAGCCGGTGGTCGCCGTGTCGGAGATGGAGATGCCGAACGCGTTCGCCACCGGGCGCAATCCCGATCATGCCGTGGTCTGTGTGACCACCGGGCTGCTGCGGCGGCTGCAGCCGGACGAGCTGGAGGGTGTGCTCGCGCACGAGCTGTCGCATGTGGCGCACAAGGACGTCGCCGTGATCACGGTGGCCTCGTTCCTCGGGGTGATCGCGGGGCTGATCGTGCGGTTCGCGTTCTACAGCCAGCTGTTCGGTGGCGGGCGGCGGGACCAGAACACCGCCGTCGTCTTCGCCGCCGTACTGGGCGTGGCGGCGGCCGTGTACGCGATCAGCTTCCTGTTGATCCGGGCCCTGTCCCGGTACCGGGAGCTGGCCGCCGACCGGGCCGCGGCGCTGCTCACCGGGCGTCCCTCGGTGCTGGCCTCCGCGCTCACCAAGGTCTCCGGCGACATCGCCCGGATCCCGACCAAGGACCTGCGGACGGCGCAGGCCTTCAACGCCTTCTACTTCACTCCGGCGCTGGGCCGGGAGCCGAGCGTCGCGCAGCTCTTCTCGACCCACCCGAGCCTGGAGCAGCGGCTCGATCAACTGGGCCGGATCTCCGCCGAGTTGGGCGAGACGACGGCTCCCGGAGGGGCGTGAGATGGGGCTGCTGGACATCCTGCTCGGCCGTACGAAGCCGGTCGTACCCGATCTCGACCAGCTCTTCGCGCTGCCGTCGGCGGCGGTGACGCTGGAGGCGGCGGCCGGATTCCGGCCGACCGGGAGCGGGGCGGTGTGCTTCGCCCCGGTCGAGGGCGCGGTCTTCGAGCAGATACACCGCGAGGTCCAGGCGCTGCTCGACGCGGACGCCGAGCGCGAGGGCCGGCCGGTGGAGCTGACGCGGGACGGCTACGGCTACTCGTGGCTGGTCTCCCGGCGCAAGCCCGACCAGTTGCCGGAGCTGGTCAACGACCTGCACGCCGTGAACAGCGCGATGGAGGTCAACGGCTTCGGGCCGCAGCTGCTGTGCTCGCTGGCCGGGTTCGAGGACGACGAGGGCAGGCGGCTCGCCCTCGTCTACCTCTACAAGCGCGGCACCTTCTATCCCTTCGCGCCGCTGCCCGGTCGGGCGGAGCGGCGCGACAACCCGCTGGAGCTGCGGGTGAAGGCGACGCTCGCGAACGACCTGAGGATCGAGCAGGACCTGAACCGCTGGTTCCCGGTGTGGGGTGCCCCCGGCCTGTGACCGGGGGCCCCTCGGGCTACCAGCCGAGCTGGTCTCACTTGCTCTTCTCACCCTCCTGACGACGGGCCTCGAGGGGACGCTCGCGGCGGTAGCGGCGCTCCCACTTGGCCTGCATGTCCCGGCGGTCGCGGTAGGAGCGGTAGTCCGCGGGCATGGATCCTCCCGACGAGGACCCTCCCCCGCCGCCGGCGCCCCCGGCCCCGCCGCTCGACGCGGAGGAGCTGCGGCCGTACTGCAGGTAGAGGAAGAGCACGGCGACGGCGGCGAGCCAGTAGACGTGGTTTCCGAATCCTAGGATCACCAGGACGACAGTCCCGGACATGACGATGGTGCCCATCACGGGCCTCCGTGAGCGTGGATCGATTCTGGATCGTGAGCGGTGACCTATGTCCCGACGGGGCGCTGGGGGAAGGGCGACCGTCCGTCGGTGCGTAGAGAGTAGCCCCGAGCCCGCAGGGTGACGCCTGCCCTGCGGAAAGCGGCGTGAACAGCTCCGTTACGCGTGTCCAGCGTAGGGATCCGGTCACCGGGCGTGCATCTCCTTTTCCCGGTTGCCGGAGTGGTACGGCTGACGGCGTCAGACCCCGGGCTCGGCCCTGACCACGCCGGCCGCGACGGCCGCGCCCAGGATCGTGTGGTCGGCGGCGGTCCGGTCGGCGTAGGCCAGCGCGAAGTCGCGGACGGCGCGGTCGAAGGTGTCGGCGCTGCCGAGGTAGCCGGCGATGGCGATACGGTCGCCGGAGCGGGCGTGGGCCCGGGCCAGGGCGGTGCCGCAGAGGCGGGCGTAGGACAGAAGGTCGTCCGGGCTCATCCCGGCGACGTCCGCGGAGCTCTTCATGTCGCGCAGCTGACGCCAGTAGAAGGCGCGTCCCTGCGGGCCGGACATCCAGCCGAGGAAGATGTCGCTCGCGGCCTGCAACAGGCGCTGACCTACGACGACGCGATGGCCGGGGTGGACGTACGGCCCACTCGGCAGATGCTCCTCCAGTACGGACCGGCGTGCCTCCTTGAGCTGCAGGAACAGCGGGTCGTCGGTGTCGCGCCCGGCGAGCAGCACGATGAAGCAGCGCAGGCCGACACTGCCCACGCCGACGACCTTGCGAGCGGCGTCGACGAAGCGGTAGCGGTCCAGGAGCAGGCGGCGCTCCTCGGCGAGGGTCGAGCGGTAGTCGCTGAAGATCTTGCGCAGGGAGGCCATGTCGGAGGTGCCCGCGGGTTCGAGGAGCGGCGGGTCGTGGATGATCCGCCGACGCCCGTCGACGACGTCGGTGAGCTTGCCGTAGGCCTGCAGGCTGGTGCGGCGGCGGGCGCGGCCGAGGCTGGATTCGACGCGGCGGCGGTGGCGGGCGGAGCGGGCCAGGGACAGGAGCTGCTCGGCGTCGATGCGCGCGTACCAGACGTCGAGCTCGCCGAGCCGGGCGAGGCGCCGGACGGCGGTGCGGTACGCGGTCACGGTCTCCAGGGCCGCACGGCCGACCTTGGCCTCCGGGTGGCCGTTCTCGCGGGCGGCCACGGCGACCGAGGCGGCGAGGCGTTTGACGTCCCACTCGAAGGGGCCGGGGAACGTCTCGTCGAAGTCGTTCAGGTCGAAGAGCAGGGCGCGTTCCGGGGAGGCGTACAGCCCGAAGTTGAGCAGGTGGGCGTCGCCGCACAGCTGCACGGTGAGGCCGGTGTGCGGGACGGCGGCGAGGTCGGCGGCCATCACGGCGGCCGCGCCGCGCAGGAAGGCCAACGGGGACCCGGCCATCCGGCCGTACCTGATCGGCAGCAGCTCGGGCAGCCGGTCGCGGCCCTGGCGTTCCAGTACGGCGACGGGGTCGGGGCGGTCCGCGGAGGGGATCCAGGCGGCGTGCGCGGAGCGGGGGACCTGTTTGCGGGCGGCTTTGCCGCGCAGGGCCCGGTCGGCGGGGGTGGTGGGGGTCGTCATGGGGAGACGGTTCTGTGTACGGCCACCCCGTACACCGGCCGTCGTATGCCGTGCCCGCCCATCGCACCTCCCGCTGCCACGCCCGCCCGGGACGGAGGCCGTCACCTCCTGATCGCAGTGAAGGCGGGGCGGGGGGCGGGCGCATGCCGGGTACGGCGATCGGGTGACGGGGCGGTCGGTCGGGCAACGGCCGTCGGGCGGCGGAGGCCGTTGTCAGTGGCGTCGGGGAGGATGCGGTCACGGACGAGGTGACGGTGTGACGGCGTGACGGGTGGAGGCCGGGATGGGTGACGGGCTGCGGTACATCGGGGTGGCGGAGCGCCGGGCCCGGCTGGGGTTGCGGCATCGGCTGGCCGGGGCCGCTCGGGCGGCAGGGCCGGTCGAGGTCGCCGAGTCGCTGGTCGCGCTGCACGGCACCGATCCGGCGACCGTGTACCTGGCCGTGGGCGCGCGGCTGGCGGAGCCCGCGAAGACCGTCGCGCGGACCGAGCGGGCGTTGTACGAGGACCGGGCGCTGGTCCGGATGCACGGCATGCGGCACACCGTGTTCGTGTTCCCCACCGACCTGACGGCCGTCGTGCACGCCTCGACCGGCCTCGCTGTCGCCGCCCGGGAGCGAGCCACGCTGGTCAAGCACATGGCGACGGCGGGGGCGCCGGACGCGGCCTGGCTGGCGGAGGTCGAGGAGTCGACGCTGGCCGCGCTGGCCCGGCGCGGGCAGGCGACGGCGGCCGAACTCGCCGAGGACGAGCCGCGGTTGCGCGAGCGGTTCGTGTACGGGGCCGGCAAGAGCTACGAGGGGGTACACGCCGTCTCGACGCGGCTGCTGCGGGTGCTGGGCGTCGAGGGAAAGGTGGTGCGGGGGCGGCCGCTGGGCTCCTGGACGTCCTCGCAGTTCCGGTGGGCGGTGGCACCCGACCATCCCGAGCTGGACGTTTCCGGGGCGCAGGCGGAACTGCTGCGGCGCTGGCTCGCGGTGTGCGGGCCGGCGACGGAGACCGACCTCAAGTGGTGGACCGGGTGGAAGGTGACCGAAGTACGCCGGGCGCTGGCGGCGATCGGGGCGCAGGCCGTCTCCCTCGACGAGGGGACGGGGTACGTCGTCGACGGCGACGTCGGTCCGGTGGCCGGGCCCGAGGAGCCGTGGGCGGCGCTGCTGCCCGCCCTCGACCCCACGGCGATGGGGTGGCAACGGCGGGAGTGGTATCTGGCGCCGGAGCTGTGGCCGTCGCTGTTCGACCGCAGCGGCAATGTGGGGCCGACGGTGTGGTGGAACGGGCGTGTGGTGGGCGGCTGGGCCCAGCGCGGGGACGGGGAGATCGTCTGGCGGTCGCTGGAGGACCTGGGGGGCGTGGAGCGGCGGGCGGTTCAGGCCGCGGTCGCCGTGGAGGCGGAGCGGTTGCGGGGGTGGGTGGGGGCGGCTCGGGTGACGCCTCGGTTTCGGACGCCGTTGGAGCGGGAGTTGTCGGCGTAGGGGGCACAGGTGGGGGGTGGGGGCCGGGGCGGTGCCGGGTGCCCGCACTTGGCAGAGCAGTGCCGGGTGCCCTCGGTCAGTGGGGGCACCCGGCCTCGCGGCTTACCTCGAGTACCTCATGAACGCCCGCACCATGTGGCACGTCGTGTCCGACGGCGGGTGCACGCCGATCGTCTCCGCGGTGCTTCGGATCGTGTCGTTGCGGGCCTGGTTGGGCATGAAGACGCCCGAGTCGAGCAGGGCGATCGCCAGGCGCATGGCCTTGAGGCGGCGGTTGTGGCTGACGTACCACTCGCGCGGACGGCCCGGCGGCAGCGGCCGCTTCTCCAAGGGCGCGTACGGCAGGTCGAGCAGCACCGGGTGCTGCGCGGTGGACTGGGTGGGCAGCGGCTTGCGGGTCGGCTTCGGCTTCAGTGCGGCAGCGGGCACAGGCATCCTCCTGTCGCGGTAGAGCGCCGGTCGGGTTCCCCGGCGACGCTCTCGAACACTGGTTACAGTTTACTGCCCGGCACTGACAATCCGAGGGTCCCGGACGTCCGTGAAATACCCTGGTCAGCAACGAAATTGTCACTGTGTCACGCCGGTGTCGCGAGGTGCGGCTGAGGCGCCGGAAAATTCGAACACAGGGCGCTTGGCGGACGACTGGAGCCCGGTCGACGGAGGCTGACGCTCCGGTCGGGATACCGTGAGCGGCATGGAGATCTGGATCAATCCGGCCTGTTCCAAGTGCCGTAGCGCCCTCACGCTGCTCGACGCCGAGGGGGCGGACTACACCGTCCGCCGCTATCTGGACGACGTGCCGACCGCGGACGAGATCCGGGACGTCCTCGACCGGCTCGGGCTCGAGCCCTGGGACATCACCCGGGCCCAGGAGGCCGCCGCCAAGGAGCTCGGGGTCAAGGAGTGGGCCCGGGACGCGGGTTCGCGGGAGCGGTGGATCACGGCCCTGGCCGAGCACCCCAAGCTGATCCAGCGGCCGATCATCACCGCGGACGACGGTACGGCCGTTGTCGCGCGGACCGAAGAGGCCGTGCGCGATGCCCTGTCCCGGGAGAGCTGAAGGCCTCCCCTGCTGAGCTTTGTGTGACGCAGGTTACGTCAGTGACTGCTGTAACTGCTGAGTAACCTCGTTCGGTATCTCGTACATAGCGGCGTACGCTCCCCTACCTCTCAGGAGGCGCGCATGTCGCGTAGGAGAACTCTCGGCACGAAGAAGAAGCTCGTACTGTTGGTGAGTGCGGCGGCGGTGGCCGGAGGCGGCGCCTTCGTCATGGCGAGCACCTCGAACGCCTCGCAGAGTCCCCGGACCCTGTCGGCCGCGGACTCCAACGTCTGCCAAGGTCTCGCCACCGCTCTCGGCAACAACCAGAAGTTCATCGACGGCCAACGGGCCGATCCGGACGCGCAGTCCGAGGCCCGGATCGCCAACCGCGAGGCCGTCATCGCGCAGATCAAGGTTCAGCAGCAAGCGTCCGGATGTGCGGTTGGGGAGTCGGCTCAGGACTCCCAGACTTCGCAGCCGGCGCAGACCGCTCCCGCGGAGGCCGGCGACACGGGGGGCGTCGGCAACGCAGGGAACGCAGGGAATGCGGGGAACGCGGGGAACGCAGGCAACGCGGGAAACACCGGCGGCGATGCCGCGGCCTCGGGACAGCAGGTCTGCAACGGCTCGACCGTCACGCTCTCCGGTGAGGGCGGCGCCCCGGCGGCGTCCAGCAACCAGTTCCCGGCCGGTACGAAGCTGAAGGTCACCAACCTGGACAACGACAAGTCCACGACGGTGGAGGTCACTTCGGTCTCCGGCAGCTGCGTGCTGCTCAACAACGCCGCCTTCGAGCAGGTGCGTGAGCCCGGCAAGTTCCTGATCCGCCGCGCGGTGATCGAGAAGGTGGGGTGAGGCTCGGGTAACCACACCGTACGTGTCATGGGCCCTGCCGCTCGCGGCCACGAGCGGCAGGGCCTGCGGGCATGGGGGTCGCGGGCGTCGGGGTCACGGGCTTGGGGGTACGCGTCGGATGCCTGCGCGGCCCCGGTCGGGGTTCGCGTGGCGCCTGCGGTTCGGTGGGAGGCCGGGGCCGTACGCGACCGCGGGTGCGTGCGGCCTGGTGTCCATTCCCATCGCATACGAGTCACCCAACCGCCCGCCCTGCAGGGCTGGATGTCGCCCTGTCGACTTTGCCCCGCCGCTCACAGCGTGAAACGCGCCACACCACCACCAGGTAACACGGGGTTCACATTCGAGCAACGGGCGGGAAATCGCCTGTTGACAGGCTCGCGGGCATCAAGAGCGGCGCCTCAGTGCCGCAGCGCCGCAGCACCCGCAAGTGCGTCAGACACACCCCCGAAGGAAGTGGCCCGTGACCTTCAAGGCTGAGTACATCTGGATCGACGGCACCCAGCCGACCGCCAAGCTCCGTTCCAAGACGAAGATCATCACGGGCGAGCCCGTCGGTCTGGACGCGCTGCCGATCTGGGGCTTCGACGGGTCCTCCACGAACCAGGCCGAGGGCCACTCCTCGGACCGTGTCCTCAAGCCGGTCTTCACCTGCCCCGACCCGATCCGCGGCGGCGACGACATCCTCGTCCTGTGCGAGGTCCTCAACATCGACATGACGCCGCACGAGTCCAACACCCGTGCCGCGCTCACCGAGGTCTCCGAGAAGTTCGCCGCTCAGGAGCCGATCTTCGGCATCGAGCAGGAGTACACCTTCTTCCAGGACGGCTACCCGCTCGGCTTCCCCAAGGGCGGCTTCCCGGCCCCGCAGGGTGGCTACTACTGCGGTGTCGGCGCCGACGAGATCTTCGGCCGTGAGGTCGTCGAGGCCCACCTGGAGAACTGCCTCGCCGCCGGTCTCGCCATCTCCGGCATCAACGCCGAGGTCATGCCCGGCCAGTGGGAGTTCCAGGTCGGTCCGGTCTCCCCGCTGGAGGTCTCCGACCACCTGTGGGTCGCCCGCTGGCTGCTCTACCGCACCGCCGAGGACTTCGGCATCGCCGCGACGCTGGACCCGAAGCCGGTGAAGGGCGACTGGAACGGCGCCGGTGCGCACACCAACTTCTCCACGAAGGCGATGCGCGAGGGCTACGACGCGATCATCACTGCCTGCGAGTCGCTCGGCGAGGGCTCCAAGCCCCTCGACCACGTCAAGAACTACGGCGCCGGCATCGACGACCGTCTGACCGGTCTGCACGAGACCGCCCCGTGGAACGAGTACTCCTACGGTGTCTCCGACCGTGGCGCCTCGGTCCGTATCCCGTGGCAGGTCGAGAAGGACGGCAAGGGTTACATCGAGGACCGCCGTCCGAACGCCAACGTCGACCCGTACCTGGTGACCCGCCTGATCGTCGACACCTGCTGCTCCGCGCTGGAGAAGGCCGGCCAGGTCTGATCCACCCAGTAGCTCCCGAAGGGGGGGCCCACCGAGACGGTGGGCGCCCCCTTCGTGTTGGGTTGTCCACGCAGTGGGACGGCTCTCCGGGCAAAGCGATCAACGTCACGCCGTTGACCTGGGACAAACCACTGGAGGGACGAGACGAAGGGTCCCCTCCCGGGCCGGCGTCTGCTTCAATGGACGCATGGCCAGCTTCCAGAAGTACTCCGCGACAGGTCGCCATGACCTCGAGCCCTTCTGGCCTTCCCGTCAGCACGACGACTTCGACCGGGTGTGTTGCCGCGCGGTGAACGCGCGGGCCCTGTAAAGCCGTAACTTTCCCGGCCTTCGGCCAGCGCGAAACGACGTACGTCTCCCAACGGACTTCTCGATGGACTCCTCGACGGACTCCTCGCGCGAAAAGAGCTGACCTCTCATGGCGACCACTCGTTCTCTCTCCACCGCCACGCTCAACTCCCCCGCCCCGACCGCTTCACGGCACCATCTGCGCGCCGTGGACCGGGACGAGGTGATCGACGTCGCGAACCTCCTGCCGCCGGGCGCCACCTGGCTGCCCGCTCCCCAGCACTCCCTGCCCACGCTCCCGGGGCAGCCGCCGATGATCGGCTACCTGGTGCTCGTCCCGGCCGACCAGCAGCCGCCGGTTCCGCCCGTTCCGCCGGCCCACGCCGTCGACGGCGACGCGCTCGTCAGCGTCGACGCCGTGCGGCGCACCGCCGCAGTCGACGGGCGTGAACTCGACCTCACCTACCTGGAGTTCGAGCTGCTCGCCCACCTGGTGGCCAACCCGCATCGCGTACACACGCGCGACCAGCTGGTCACCACGGTGTGGGGGTACGGGCATGTGGGCGACGGCCGTACCGTCGACGTCCACATCGCCCGGCTGCGCCGCAAGCTGGGCGCCGAGCACCGGGACACCATCCGGACGGTGCGCAGGGTGGGGTACAAGTACGCGCCGCCCGCCGGACGCTGACCTGCCCGGGCGCTCCCTCGAAAGCCTTCTGCTGACGGCAGAGTCCTGTTCCGTCCCGTGCCCGCACCGGGCACAGTCGGCGGCATGAGACTTCTGGTGCTGGGTGGTACGGAGTTCGCCGGGCGGGCCGTCGTGGAGGCGGCCGTCGGGCGCGGCTGGGACGTGACCGTCCTCAACCGGGGGCGGCACGAGCCCCCGGCCGGGGTGCGGTTGCTGCGAGGCGACCGCACCGCGTCCGACGGGCTCGCCTCCCTCGCCGAGCACCCCGGCGAGTGGGACGCCGTCGTCGACACCTGGTCGTCGGCGCCCCGCGCGGTGCGGGACGCGGCGCGGCTGCTGCGGGGCCGCGCCGAACGCTATGTGTACGTGTCGAGCTGCTCGGTGTACGAGTGGGCCCCGCCCGCCGGGTACGGCGAGGACGCGCCGCTGGTCCAGGGTGCCGAAGCCGAGGCGGAGCACACCGATTACCTGCGGGACAAGCGGGGCGGCGAACTGGCCACCGTCGAGGAGTTCGGGGCGGATCGCTCGGTACTCGCGCGCGCCGGGCTGCTCCTCGGGCCGTACGAGAACGTCGGCCGGCTGCCGTGGTGGCTCGGTCGTATCGCGCGCGGCGGACCCGTCCTCGCGCCCGGGCCGCGGGATCTTCCCCTCCAGTACGCCGACGTCCGCGACCTCGCGGAGTGGATCCTGGGGGCAGTGGAGCAGGAGCTGAGCGGGCCGTACAACCTGATGAGCCCGCAAGGGCACGCCACCATGGGCGAGTTGCTCGATGCCTGCGTGACCACCGTCGGCGGGGACGCCGAACTGCGGTGGACCGAACCGGAAGTGATCCTGGACGCGGGCATCGAGCCGTGGACCCAGCTGCCGGTGTGGGTACCGCCGGGCAGCGACATGCATGACGCCCTGCACAGCGCGGACGTGTCCAGGGCCGTCGCGACCGGGCTGCGCTGCCGACCCGTCGCCGAGACCGTCGCCGACACCTGGCGGTGGCTGACGGACATCGGCGGTACGGCGCCCATGCGGCCGGACCGGACGTCGAAGGGGCTCGACCCGGAGGTGGAGGCGAAGGTGCTCGCGGCCGACGCGGGGGCGCGCGGCGGGGGTGTACCTGGCACCACCTCCTGATCCGGGGGCTCGGCCCCGTGACCCCCGTTGCGGCCTCCGCGAGACTGACGGCATGACCAACGACAACAAGAGCGGCCGTGGTTCGAGGGCACGGGGCATGGGGATCGCCGCGCTGCGGGGGCTGGCGTTGGCGCTGGTGTCCCTGCCGGGGGCCATCCTCTGCTTCGTCCTCTCCCTGGTGTCCATCGCGCTTATCCCGATCGGCGTCGGCCTCGTCACGACGCCGTATGTGCTGACCGGCGTGCGGACGTTCGCGAACTGGCGGCGGGTCCTCGCAGCCGAGTGGGGCGGGGTGCGGATCCCGTCGGCGTACCAGCCGCTGCCGGAGAACCCCAATCCTTGGACCCGCACCTTCGGGATGCTGCGCGACCCGGCGACCTGGCGGGATCTGCGGTGGCTGCCGGTCGACATGACGGCGGGGTTCCTCACCGCGCTACTGCCGGCCCTTCTGGTGTTCTACCCGCTGGAGGGATTCGCGTTGGCGGCTGGTCTGTGGCGGGTGATGTCGGATGGTGAGGGCGGCCCCTACTGGTATGCCTTCGTACCCGTCGACAGCCAGGCCACCGCGTTCGCCGCAGCAGCCCTGGGTGCCGTCTATCTGGTGATCGCCCACCGGTTCACCACCGCTCTACTCATCGCCCACTTCAGGCTCACCCGCGCCGTCCTCGGCTCCAACCAGGGCGAACTGGCTCAGCGTGTAAGGGTGTTGACGGAAACCCGGCAGGACGCCGTCGACACCTCCGCCGCCGAACTGCGCCGTATCGAACGCGACCTGCACGACGGGGCACAGG
The DNA here is from genome assembly GCF_041052385.1 of Streptomyces sp. R28. Taxonomy (GTDB): domain Bacteria; phylum Actinomycetota; class Actinomycetes; order Streptomycetales; family Streptomycetaceae; genus Streptomyces. Next base: position 3,026,376 of record NZ_CP163439.1, read on the forward strand.
CTCGCCTGGTCGCGATGGGAATGGACCTGGGCACCGTCGAGATGCTGCTCGACAAGGACCCCGAGCAGGCCAAGCAGCTGCTCGCGCAGGCCCGCCGGTCGTCCGCCGACGCGCTCTCCGAGCTGCGCGACCTGGTGCGCGGCATCCACCCGCCCGTGCTCGCCGAGCGCGGACTGGGCGACGCCGTACGGGCGCTGGCGCTGCGGCTGCCGGTCGCGACCGAGGTGAACGTGGAGCTGCCCGGGCGTGCGGAGGCGCCCGTGGAGTCCGCGGCGTACTTCGCGGTCAGCGAGGTGCTCACCAACGCCGTCAAGCACGCGGGAGCCGAGCGGATCTGGATCGACCTGCACCATGTGAACGAAGGCGACGACATGCTGCGCATCACCGTCACCGACAACGGCAAGGGCGGCGCGGTGATCGGGGCCGGTTCGGGCCTCGCCGGAGTCGAGCGGCGACTGGGTACATTCGACGGCGTCCTGGCCGTCAGCAGTCCCGCGGGCGGTCCCACCATGGTCACCATGGAGATTCCTTGCGCGTTGTCCTAGCCGAAGACCTGTTCCTGCTGCGCGACGGGCTCGTCCGGCTCCTCCAGGCCTACGACTTCGAGATAGCCGCGGCGGTGGAGACCGGCCCCGAGCTGGCCCGGGCGCTGGCCGAGCTGGAGCCGGACGTCGCCGTCGTCGACGTACGCCTGCCGCCGACGCACACCGACGAGGGGCTGCAGTGCGCGCTTCAGGCCCGCCGCAGGAAGCCCGGGCTGCCGGTGCTGGTCCTCTCGCAGCACGTGGAGCAGTTGTACGCGCGGGAGTTGCTCGCGGACGGCAGCGGCGGGGTGGGGTATCTGCTGAAGGACCGGGTGTTCGACGCGGAGCAGTTCGTGGACGCCGTACGGCGGGTCGCGGCGGGCGGGACCGCGATGGACCCGCAGGTGATCCAGCAGCTGCTGACCCGGCGCGCGGCCGACGACCAGCCGCTGGCGCGGCTCACGCCCCGCGAGAGGGAGGTGCTGGAGCTGATGGCGCAGGGGCGGACGAACGCCGCGATCGCCGACCGGCTGGTCGTCACGGAACGGGCCATCGCCAAGCACACCGCCAATATCTTCGCCAAACTGGGTCTGGAGGTGTCGGACGACGACAACCGTCGCGTGCTGGCGGTTCTCGCGTATCTCGACCACGGCCGGTGAAAACGGACCCGGCGTGCACCCGCCGTGCGGGATCAACAACTCCCGGTGCTTATGCGGCTGTTGAGGACACAGCGTTCTCACGAATCTCTCAACAATTTCCGAGGCGACTGAACACCCCTGGGACGCCCTCCGTATGAATGGGAGCCGCTTCACTCCTGTCGGGCGCCTCGATGCCCCGAAAAAGGAAGTCAGAGGAGTTCCATGGGACGCAACATTCGAAAACGCCGTACGCCGCTGGCCACCAAGGCCATAGCCGCATCGGCGGCCCTAGCGCTCGGTGGGGGCGGGCTTGTCTGGGCCAACTTCTATGCTTCGGCGCACGAGGACAACTCTGGGTACAACCAGACGAAATCCGCGAACGCCCAGGTCGCCACGATCGACTGCCCGGACGTCGGCCAGCAGCTGAATGACGTGCCGGAGAAGGCGCGGGCGGGTGTCGCCAGGGAACTGGCGCTGCTCGACCAGCAGATCACGGAGGCCTACAAGCGTCTCGCGGACACGCGTCAGGCCCAGGCGGGGGACGCCGGCTTCGTCAACAACGCGATCCTCGGTCCGCTGAAGTCCAAGCGGACGGCCACGATCGACCGGATCGGCATCAACATCCGGCGCGTCGGAGGAACCGCGCCGGGTGGGATGGACCAGCTCGCCCAGTGCCAGGGTGTCCCGATCGAACAGCCGGAGACCAACGACGGCAACGCCGGCGACGGTCAGAACCAGGACGGCCAGGACCAGAACCAGGACGGCCAGAACCAGGACGGCCAGGACCAGAACCAGGACGGCCAGGACCAGAACCAGGGCGGTCAGGACGGTCAGCAGGGCAACGGCGGACAGGCCGGAAACGGCCCGTCGGCGGACGACTTCGTGGACATCACGCAGGTGCAGGCCAACGCCCAGCTGGGTGTGGGCGCGAACGGGCTCCCCGCGAACGGGGACTCCGGTTCGACGGGCAGCTTCACCACGAACTGCGGCACCAACGAGAACGAGAACCGCAACTCGGACAACGTGATCGTCGCCCCCGGTGTCTCCAACGGTGCGCAGCACCAGCACGACTACGTCGGCAACCAGGCCAACAACGCTTTCGCGAGCGACCAGGACCTGGCCAACGGTGACACCACCTGCCAGAACCAGGGTGACAAGTCGTCGTACTTCTGGCCGGTGCTGCGTGTGCAGGACGGTCAGAACGACATCGACGCGAACGCCCCCGGTGGCGGTCAGGACGGCAACGTCGGCACGATCATCCAGGCCAGCGAGGCACAGCTGAAGTTCGTCGGCAACAAGACGAGCGATGTCGTCGCGATGCCGACGGCCCTGCGCATCATCACCGGTGACGCCAAGTCCTTCGTCAACGGCAACAACAACGCCAACGCGAACTGGAGCTGCACCGGCTTCGAGGACAAGGTGCAGTTGCACGACAAGCTCCCGATCTGCCCCGAGGGCAGCTCGGTGGTCCGGACGAGCAACTTCCAGAGCTGCTGGGACGGCCAGAACATCGACAGCGCCAACCACCGCACCCACGTGGCATTCGTCCAGGGCGACGGCACCTGCGCCAACAATTTCAAGGCGATTCCCCAGCTCCAGGTGCGTCTGGTCTACGACGTTCCGGCCCCGACCATCCAGAACGGGCAGGTCCAGAACGCGTTCGCGGTGGACTCCTTCCCGGACCAGCTGCACAAGGCGATCACCGACCACAACGACTTCATCAACTTCTTCGACGAGAACGTGATGAACGAGATGGTCAACTGCATCAACAGCGGCCAGGACTGCCAATAGTCCTGATCCGGTAGGAACAGCAGAAAGCCGGCGGTGGGATTTCCCACCGCCGGCTTTCGCTTGCCTCTGAAGGCTTGCCCCTGAAGACTCGCCCCGGACCGAATCCGCGCCGTCAGCCGTGGTGGCCGCCACTGCTGTTGTGGCTGCCCCCGGGGTTCATGTGCTCGGAGCCTTCCTCCATGGTCCCGCCGAGCGTGCTCTGCAGCGCGTCGACCGTCTTCTCCTGGCCGACCGCGACCCACTTGCGGCCGACGAGGTAGTAGCCGCCGTAGTCCTTCGCACCGTTGAGCCATTCGCGCTGGCCGCGGTCGGTGGCGAAGGTCGCGAGGACGAACTTGCCGTCGGTGTTGTCGCAGATGGCCTGCCGGATCTCGTCGGCGTCCGTCTGCATGTTCGGCTTGCACTTCACCTCGGCGGCCAGCTTCTCCAGACTCCCGGTCGCCGTCCGCGGAACGGCCGCCTCGCTGTCCCCGCCGGATCCGCAGCCCGCCAGTGCCAGTACCGTCGCCGCGCCGGCCAGCGCGAGCCCGGGTCGGGTCAACCTCATGTGTTCCTCCGGTCCATGCCGCACAGAGCCCCGGCGGGGCCCTCGTCTCCCATACGGCTGTGGCAGGCGATGCGCTCAAATCCGAGGCTCTCACGGGCACGGGTGTGCGAGTGTGGGCCGGTGAACCAGGACTGGGAAGACCGCGTGACCGCGGCATGGGCAACGTTCGACACCTACCCCGAAGAGGAGGCGGCCGGCTTCCGCGCCGTCATCGACGCCCTCGTCGCCGAATTGCCCGACGACAGCCCGCTGGGCCCCTTCGAGCAGGCCTGCGCCTGGGACTCGACGGGCCACTCGGACCGGGCGGTGCCGCTGTACCGGGAGGCGCTGGCGCGCGGGCTCAGTGACGTGAGCGGCTACAAGGGGCGGCGGGCCAAGATCCAGCTGTCCAGTTCGCTCAGGAACACCGGGCAGGCCGAGGAGGGCGTCAAGCTGCTGACACCCGAGCTTGACGCGCCCTCCGACGAGCTGGACGACGCGGTACGGGCGACGCTGGCGCTGTGCCTGTCGAGCCTCGGGCGTGACCGCGAGGGGCTGTCCCTGGTGCTGGGCGCTCTCGCGCCGCATTTGCCGCGGTATCAGCGATCGATGGCGAATTACGCCCGAGCACTGCTGGAGTCGCAGGACTGAGCCGTCTCGGGACCACGCCCCGGGGTGGTCCGGGCAACGGTGACCAACTGACCATTCGCTCGTTCTGCTGAACGTGCAGTCACAGGATGTCGCCCCGCGCCCCGCACCCGCCTCGGCCGACCCGGTCGTCGACATCGAGCGGGCCGAGGCCGCGCTCGTCGAGCACTACCCGCGCCTCGTCCGGCTCGCCTACCTGGTGCTGCCGCCGAGCCTCGGCCGCAACCGGCGCGTGGTGACCGCGCACTCCCTCACCCAGCGCGCGCTGCCGCGGGGCCGGGCGGCGGCGACGCCCGTGATCCCGGCCCAGTCGACCGGCCGCGACGGCGACCCCGGGTACGCCTTCCTGCGCCTGCAGGTCCTGCGTACGGCGCTGGAGGCGGGGCTGCCGCTGCGGCGCCTGGCCTGGCCCAAGCGCTCCCAGCTGCCGCCCCTGCTGCCCCAGGTGTGGGGCCTGCGCCTCTTCCCCCGGTCGGGCGGGGCCGACGAACTCGCCCTGGACCAGCAGTTGTCGGCGCTGTCCGGCCCGGCGCGGGCGGCCTACGTCCTGCGCGGCCTGGAAAAACTCAAGGACGGCGAGGTACGCGAGGTCCTGACGGCGGCCGGCGTCGAGGACGTGGACGACGCGCTCGACGAGGCCGAAGCCGTGGCCGCGCAGGACGCACTGCTCGACTCCCCCGAGTTCGACCCCTGCTCGCTGCAGGCACGCCCCACCGACCTGATGCGGCGCAGGCAGCACACGAAGGCCGCGTTCGCCGCCGGGGCCGCCCTCCTGGTGTGCGGGGCGCTGCTCGGCCTGCCCGGCGAGGGCTGGGGCCCGGACAGCGCCGCCGCCCCCTCGTACGCGCAGAACCCGGCCGCCGAGGCCGCCCTCGACCCGGCCCAGTTGACGAAGGTCCCCGCCCTGGCCTGGCAGTCCTCGGCCCGCACCGACTTCTCCGTGTGGCCCGCGCGCGGCGACCTCACCGACGACTCGGCCCTGCTGCGCCGCGCCCTCGCCGTCTGGGCCCGCCCCGGCGAGACGGTCGCGGTCTCGGCGACGCCCGGCACCCCGTCGGGCGGCCCGCCCGGGGCGCCGCAGCTGCTGTACGCCGGGACCGTCGACAACGCGCACGTGGTGATCCTCCACGACGGCCTGCGCATCGTCCGCTACGCCGAACCGAAGGAGGGCACGGCCGGCGCCGCCCTGGACTTCTCCCGGGTCGACGGCGCGACCAGGGGGGAGGCGAGCGCGGTGGTGCTGAGCCGGGCCGACGGCAACGTCCGCTATCTGGTGGCGCCCTGGGTGAAGAAGGCGGCCGAGCGGGATCTGCTCAAGCCGCGTACCGGGACGATGGATCTCACCCTGACCGACGGCATCACCTCGCCGCTGGCGAGCCCCGGCGCCCAGCAGGGCGGCACGTGCACGTCGTGGAACGTCCTGCAGCTGACCGACAGCACCGGCACCCGCCTGCTGACCGACCTCGCCGAGCTGGTCCCGGCCCGCCTCACCACCGGCCGTCCCGGGGCGGTCAAGGACGCGTCCGGCCCGGCGGCGCTGCGCACCTGGGCGCCGTACTCCTGCTGGCTGGGCCAGATGCGCTCCGCGGGCGTGCGCACGGTCAACGCCTGGGCGTTCGCGCGGCAGGCGCTGCCCGACGGGACCGGCTCGGCGGACTGGGTGTGCACGCGCGCCGAGACCTGGCGGGGTGGCGGAGAGCGGGTGCTGGCCCAGTTCCGGACGCCGGGCGCGACGCAGGCGGCGGTGGCCGCGAAGGGCGAGAACGTGTCGGCGTGCGGGGCGCGGGATCCGCATGTGCTGGCCGGGGTGTTGTGGAAGGCGAACACGGGCGGCTGGTATCTGCTGGCGGCGGGCGCCCGGGACACCGAGTCGATCCGCGCCACGGGCGGGGTCCGCGGCAGCTCCGAGGGCAGCCTGCTGACGGCACGGGCCGAGCAGGGCGCGCAGGCCGAGTTGAAGGGCACGCTGGAGAGCGGGCGCACGATCAGCGGGCTGCGGTGAGATCCGGTCCGGCGCCTTGCTGACAACCATGTGAACAAGAGCGTGCACGGGGGTTCACCGCGGGCTTACCCGTCAGTACATTGACGCCATGTCTAATACGCAGGACCGGGTGCCGCTCAAGGCCCGCAAGGTGTCCTTCTCCTGGGACGACACCCCGTTGCACTGGGTGCCCGGGGATCCGTTCACCACGCACACCATCAACGTGCTGCATCTGCTCCTGCCTGCCGGTGAGCGGTGGTTCGTGCACGTCTACAAGCAGGTGCTGCCGTACATCCGGGACGAGCGGCTGCGCGAGGACGTCATCGGGTTCATCGGGCAGGAGGCGATGCACTCGCAGGCCCATGACGAGGTGCTGCCGCACCTGCGGGAGCAGGGGCTCGATCCGACGCCGTACACCGCGCAGGTCGACTGGTTCTTCGAGAAGCTGCTCGGGGACCGCACCCTCCCGCCGGGCCGGGCGCGACGGTGGTGGCTGATGGAGCGGGTCGCCCTCATCGCGGCGATCGAGCACTACACGGCGTTCCTCGGCGACTGGGTGCTGAACGCCGGGGAGCTGGACCGCCGCGGTGCCGACCCGACCATGCTGGACCTGCTGCGCTGGCACGGCGCGGAGGAGGTCGAGCACCGGTCGGTCGCCTTCGAACTGTTCATGCACGTCGACGGCGGCTACGGGCGGCGGGCGCGGACCTGGGCCACCGCCTTCGCCACACTGGTGTTCCTCTGGCAGCGCGGGACACGGTTCTTCATGGAGAACGACCCGACGCTCGTCGACGCGAAGGCGAGTTTCAAGGAGTTCTACGCCCGCGGCCGGCGGGGTCTGCTGCCGACGGCCGGGGACATGGCACGGTCCATCCCCCGCTATCTGAGCCGGAGTTACCACCCCTCGCAGGAGGGCTGCACCGCGCAGGCCGTCGCGTATCTGGCCTCCTCCCCCGCCGCCATGGCCGCAGAGAAGGGCTCCTCCTGATGCCGAAGCCGCTGACCGTCGCGGTCGTCGCCGCTGCCGCGCTGCTCACCCGCAGGGCGATGCGCCGCCGTATCCGGGCCTCGCCGCTGTGGCCGTGGCCCGCGCTGGAGGAGCCGGTCTCCGGGCGGCCCCGGTCGCGGGCGCTGCGGCTGACGGTGACCTCCCGGGAGACCCTCGCCGAGGGGGTCGTACAACTCCGTCTGGAGGGGCACGACTTGCCGCGCTGGGAGCCCGGTGCGCATCTCGATCTCGTGCTGCCGTCGGGGCTGGTGCGGCAGTACTCACTGTGCGGGGACCCGGAGGATCGCTCGTCGTACACCGTGGCGACCAGGCTGGTCGCGGACGGGCGGGGCGGCTCGCGCGAGGTGCACGAGCGGATAGGGGAGGGGATGGAGCTGGAGGTGCGGGGGCCGCGGAACCGGTTCCCGCTCGTCGAGGCGTCGTCGTACGTGTTCGTCGCGGGCGGTATCGGGATCACCCCGGTGCTGCCGATGCTGCGGGCGCTGCCCGACGGTGTCGAGTGGCGGTTGCTGTACTGCGGGCGCGACCGCGCCTCGATGCCGTTCCTGGAGGAGGTCGGGAAGCTGAGGGGCGGGGACCGGGTGACCGTCGTGGAGGGGCGGCCGGATCTCGACGCGGTGCTCGCGGACGTGCCCGAGGGGGCCGCCGTCTACTGCTGTGGCCCGGAGGGGCTGATGGCAGCGGTGGAGGAGCGGTTCCCGCGGGTCCACCTGGAGCGGTTCGCGCCCCGCGCCTCGGGAGGTGGCGGTGCCTTCGAGGTCGAACTCCGGCGCAGCGGACGGACGTTGACGGTAGCGGGGGACTCGACCGTCCTGGCCGCCGTACGTGCCGAGCTGCCGAACACCGCGTACTCCTGCGAGCAGGGGTTCTGCGGGACCTGCCAACAGCGGGTACTGGAGGGCGAGGTGGACCACCGGGACGAACTGCTGACGGACGCGGAGCGGGCCGACTCCATGTTGATCTGTGTGTCGCGGGCGTCGCGGGGTGATCGACTCGTACTGGATATGTGAACACCGGCGGCCGGTCCGGACCGTTCGGGGCCGGATTCGATCGGTAAGGTGTTCGCATGACTACCGGGGTACGCCGAAGAATGGGAGTCGAAGAGCGACGGCAGCAGTTGATCGGCGTCGCCCTCGAACTGTTCAGCCAGCGCTCGCCCGACGATGTCTCCATCGACGAGATAGCGTCGGCGGCGGGCATCTCACGTCCACTGGTCTACCACTACTTCCCCGGCAAACTCAGCCTGTACGAAGCCGCGTTGAAGCGTGCCTCGGAGGAGCTCGCGGCCCGTTTCGTCGAACCGCGGGAGGGGCCGCTGGGGGCGCGGCTGCTGCGGGTGATGCGCCGGTACTTCGACTTCGTCGACGAGCACGGCCCCGGTTTCTCGGCGCTGATGCGCGGCGGCCCGGCGGTCGGCTCGACGGCGACGAACGCGCTCATCGACTCCGTACGGCAGGCCGCGTATGTCCAAATCCTTTCGCATCTGAAGGTGGAGGACCCGCCCGCGCGCCTGGAACTGATCGTCCGCTCCTGGATCTCGCTCGCCGAGTCGACGGCACTGATCTGGCTGGACGGACGGCGCATCCCGCGCGCCGAGCTGGAGGCCCAGCTGGTGCACGACTTCGCCGCACTGGCCGCCGTCAGCGCCGCCTACGACGAGGAGATGGGCGCGCTGCTGCGCCGCATGCTGAAAGAGGAGCCGACCGACGGCCCGTTCAGTGACCTGATCGCCCGGCTGATCTCACTGGCGTCCTAGCGTTCGAACTTGCGGTAGGAGGGGTCGAGGTCGCGTACCTCGGCGGAGGCGTGCAGAACGAACTCGTGCTGCTCCACGTGCTTGCGCAGCAGCTCCAGGACGGCCTCGGTCAGCTTCGCCTTCGTCTCCTCGGTGCGGCCGGCCAGCAGTCCGAGCGTGACATGCACGATCGCGTGGCCCTGCTCCTCGGGGTCCTCATAGCCGAACGCCGTGTACTCGCTCCGCCGGAACTGCGTCTTGCACGCCTCCGGCTTCGCCGCCGCGATCTCGACCGTGGCGGTGTGCAGCGCCCGCGCGAAACCCTCCCGGTCGAAGGCGTGGGCCAGTACGCCGGAATAGTCGACGGTGATCTGCGGCATGGGCACTCCTGTTCTACGGCATCTGGGCTCACCCTAACCGCAGCGCCAGCATCGCGATGTCGTCCTCCCGGCCCCGCCCGAAGCAGCCCAGCAGCGTGTCGCACAGCGCGTCGAGGCCGTCCGGTGCCTCGGCGGCGGCCTTGCGCAGCTGTTCCATGGAGGCGGCGAGGTCGATGCCGCGGGTCTCGATGAGGCCGTCGGTGACCATGAGCAGGCGGTCCCCCCGGGTCAGGACCAGCTCGCTGGGCTCGGGCCGGTCGAGGGCGAGCCCGAGCAGCGGACCGTCCACCGGGACGTACTCGGCGTCGCCCGCGTCCCGCACGATCAGCGGCGGAATGTGGCCCGCGTTGGCGATCCGGGTGCGCCCGGTGTCGGGGTCGACCAGGGCCAGGCAGACCGTGGCGGTGACATCGGGGTGGTACTGCAGAAGCATCCGGTCCAGCCGTGCCGCGAGCACGCCGGGGTCGCTCTCCTGCACGCAGTAGGCGCGCAGCGCGTGCCGGATCTCGACCATCACGGTGGCCGCGTCCAGCGAGTGCCCGACGACGTCCCCGACCGCGGTGAGTACCCCGACCTCGGTGCGCAGGGCGGCGTAGAAGTCCCCGCCGATCTCGGCCTGCCGGGACGCGGGCACGTACCGGACGACGACCTCCACACCGGGCAGCGCGGGCAGCCGGTACGGCTGGGGCAGGAAGCTGTGCTGCAGGGTGAGGGCGATGTCCCGCTCCGCCTGGTACATCAGCAGCGGCTCGGCGGCGAGCGCGGTGGCCTGGGCGAGCCGGGCGAGGAGGGCGTCGGCGGGGTCCTGCACGGGGAGCGGCGTGGCCGGCGGGAGCCGGGGCGTGAGTGCGTCGTACGCCGGGTGGTGTTCGGTGAGCGCCTCGGCCTGCGGGAGCCGGACCGCGAGGGCCTCGTACGCCGGTTCCGGTACGACGGCCGAGCGCATCGGCGTGACGACGCACACCGGTGTCCGGCCCTCCTTGGTGAGCGCCAGCACCAGGCGGGCGTCCTCCCGGACGCCGGGCCGGAAGAAACCGGCGGGCCACAGCGAGGCGGGCACGACGGTGCTGTGCACTCCGGTCCGCCCGTTCCGCTCCCGCGCGATCCGGGTGATCAGCCGTGCCGCCGCCACGTGCGGAGCGGCGTCGGGCAGGGTGGTGGGGGTTCCCGCCGGGCGGGCGAAGCCGTGGCTGCGGGGCAGGTGGAGGGAGCTCGGGGAGCTGCCCCAGTGCGGTTCGCCGTCCGCGCCGATGACGAACACGACGGCGGGCGTGCCGCTGAGCCGGGCCGCTCCAGCGGCGGCCGCGTCGGCCAGCTCCCCCAGGCAGCGCGCCGTCTGCACGGTGACGATGGCCTCGGACAGCAGCGTCAGCCGGTGCGCGAGCGCCTCGGCCGCGGTGCGCCGGCGCGCCCTGCGCACCGCGGCCTGGACGACGGCCTGGATCTCCCTGGGCTCGGCCGGCACGGTCAGGTAGGCGTCGGCGCCCACGTCGAGCCCCCGGCACCGGTCCCCCGCCTCCATGGCCGTGGCCGAGAAGTGGACGACGGGCAGCGCGGACGTGGACGGGCGGGCCTTGACCCGGCGGCACAGTTCGAAGCCGCTCATGTCCGGCAGCCCCACGTCGACGAGCGCCACGTCGGGCAGGGCGCCCGCGCGCAGCCGCAGGTCGAGTTCGCTCAGCGCCTCGCCCGCGCTCGCGACCGGCACGACATCGTGGCCGGCGCGACGCAGCACGGCGCCCATGGCGTAGCGGCTGGCCGAGACGTCGTCGACGACCATCACCGTCGAGCCGGACTGCCTGCCGTAACCGTCCATCGTCCGCAGCCTTCGGATACACGTGCATGGGGCGGGCCCGTGACCGGGCCCGCCCCACTCAAATTAGCGCCGCATCAATGGGCCCGTGCGAAGACGGCGACACTGCGCCCCGGAACGGCGAACGTGCCCGTTTTCTGCTCGTAGGACGCGGACTTGACGATAGGGTCCGCCCCTGAGGCCTGGACCGGATGCAGCTGGTAGCCCTCGCCGGCGAGCGAAGCGATGCGCTGCTCCTGCTTCTTAGGCGTCGCGTTGAAGACGACGACGAGGTCACCGAGCCGCATGGTGATCACGCCGGGCGTCTCGTCCTGGCCGGACAGCGGGAAGGACAGCTTCGCCTGTACCTGGTCGGCCGTGTCGAGGGAGAACGCGCCCTCCGTCGTACGGATCCGCAACAGGTCCTGGTACGCCGCGGAGGCGCCCTCGATCTGCCCGCAGCCGACCTGCACAGTGCTCAACAGGGGCTTGGCGTACGGCCACTTGGACGCGTTGTCGGCCGCCATCGGCAGTCCGCGTCCGAAGCCGTTGCCGTCGGCGCAGTTCCAGTGGATGGCGTTGAACCAGTCGCCGCTGTCGTAGGAGTTGCGGTCCAGCGACTTCGAGCGCAGCAGGTCGGTGCCGGCCTGGGAGAGGGCCGGGCCCTGCGAGAGGGTGGCCGTGGCCATGGCGAGGACCTGCATACGGGCGCGGTCGGCGGCGCTCGTGCCGGCGGGCAGCTTGTACGTCAGCGCGTCGAACAGCGACTCGTTGTCGTGCGCGTCGGCGTAGGCGAGGGCGTCGCCGGGCGCGTCCGCGTACCCGGCGGGCTGCCCGTTGTAGTCGACCTCGGCCCCGCTGACCTCCTTGCCACCGGTGTCGGTGAACCGGTACTGCGCGAGGTTGCCGGAGAGACCCACCTTGATCAGGTCCTGGTAGTGCAGCAGGCGGGCCTTCTGCTCGGCCGAAGTGCCGTTGTTCGTCGAGGAGTTGGGGTCGGTGTACAGCCCGGACGCGAAGCCCTGGACGCCGGGGTCCTCGTCGAAGGGCCCGCCGCCGCGTACGGCGTCACGCGCGCGGTCGGAGAAGGTGGCGATCCCCGTGCCCGCCATGTTCTTCTGCGTGGCCTGCACGAAGCGGGCGTCGTCGGCGACCTCACCGAAGTTCCAGCCCTCGCCGTACAGGATGATCTTCTTGCCGTCGACGCCGTCCTCGGCGAGGGTGAGCGCGTCGAGGGCCTTCCTGACCGCCAGGATGTTGGCCTTCGGGTGGTGGCCCATCAGGTCGAAGCGGAAGCCGTCGACCTTGTACTCCTTGGCCCAGGTGACGATCGAGTCGACGACCAGCTTGCCCATCATGGCGTTCTCGGTGGCCGTGTTGGCGCAGCAGGTGCTGTTCGCCACCGAGCCGTCGGCGAGGAGCCGCTGGTAGTAGCCGGGGACGATCCGGTCGAGGACGCTCGTCTGCGCCTGGCCGCTAGCGGCGGTGTGGTTGTAGACGACGTCCATGACGACCCGCAGGCCGTCGTCGTTCAGCGCCTTGACCATCTTGCGGAACTCGACCGTACGGCCCGTGCCGTCCGGGTCGGTGGCGTACGAGCCCTCGGGGACCGTGTAGTGGTACGGGTCGTAGCCCCAGTTGAAGGCATCCTTCGCGGCGATCTTCGCCACGCACTCCTGCTGCTTGTCGGAGTCGGCCGCGAAGGAGGCGAGGTCGCAGTCGGTGACCGCCTGGTCGGACTTCTTCTCGGGGATGGTGGCGATGTCGAAGGCGGGCAGGAGGTGGACGTACGACGTGCCCGACTTCGCCAGCTCACGCAGGTGCTTGGAGCCGTCGCTGTCCTTGTCGGTGAAGGCGAGGTAGGTGCCCCGGTTCCGGGCCGTCCTGTCGGCGACCGAGAAGTCCCGGATGTGCAGCTCCTGGATCTGGGCGTCGTTCAGCGGTACGGCCTTGGGCTTGCCGTACGAGGACCATCCGCTCGGCGCCAGGGACCGGTCGTCCAGGTCGACGACGAGGCTGCGCTCGGAGTCGGTGGTCAGGGCGACCGAGTAGGGGTCGGTGACCTTGTTGGTGACGACCTTCTGGACGCTGGGCGCCCAGACCCGCACGACGTACCGGTAGGGCTTGCCCTTCCAGGACCTGGGGCCGGTGACGGACCAGACGCCGGTGGCGGCGTCGCGCTTCATGGCGACGGTGGAGCCGCCGAGCTCCAGCTTCACGGACTGTGCCGTCGGCGCCCACACGGCCAGCGTGGGCCGGCCGCTCTTGTCGAAGGTCGGCCCGAGGTCGGCCTTGACCGCGCCGGGGTGGAGATCGTCGAGTACGCCGGCGATCTGGACGCCGGTCGCGGCGAGCACGGCGCCGTTCGCGGCCCGCTGGGAGGCGACGACCTGTCCGGTGAGGGCCTCGCGGACCCGGTCGCGGTCGCGCGGGTCGACGGTCCAGGCGGTGTAGTCCTTCAGGTGCGGGAACTTCGCCTTCTGGGCGTCGGTGAGGCTGGTCTTCGACAGCCGCAGCCAGCGCTCGTCGTCGCTGGTCAGCGCCCCGTCCTTCACGGCGATCGAGCCGTGGCGGCTGTAGAGCAGCTGGGTGGAGGCGGCGGCCTCGGAGCCGTTCCAGGCGAGCGTGTTCCGGTCGATCCAGACCGCCTTGGAGGTGCTCAGGTCGAGCGCGGCCGCGGAGCCCGCGGGCTGTGGGAGCAGGTACTTCTCCTGCCCGCTCAACAGCCACACCTCATGGCCGTTCGCCGTGAGGTCGAGCGACTGGTCGGTGGGCAGGTCCTTCTCGTCGCCCTTGTGGAGGATGTAGCTGAGACTGGTGGCACCTTCGGTGAGCGGTACCTCGAAGACTGCGCCATAGGCATCAGTCTTGACCGGCTTCAGCGGGTTCGACCAGTCGGTGGGGTTCGCGGCACCCGTCCAGACGTGCAGGCCCCAGCCGTCGTAGTTGCCATCGGCGCGGTGGTAGTGCAGGACGGCCTTGGTCTTGTCCGGGGCCGGGTAGTCGGCCGCCGGCTTCTCGGTCAGTACGTCCGTCTTGCCCTGCTCGATCCAGACCTCGCCGGTCTTGGTGACGTCGATCGTGCGGTCGGCGGAGACGTCCTTGTTGCCGTCCTTGTCGATGACGAGGAAGCCGACGTTCGAGGCGCCGGGCTTCAGCTTGACGTAGGCGAAGGCGCCGTAGGCGTCACGGCCGGTGAAGGGGTGGCTGTCCGGCCAGTTGGTGGACTCGCCGTCGGCGAGGTCGCCCCAGGCGTACAGGCCCCAGTTCGCGTAGTCGCCGTCGGTGCGCTTGTAGTGGACGACCGCGTAGTCGCGGGAGGCGGCGGAGGGGGTCTCGGGAGCGGGCGGGGTGCCGGTGGTGCTCCCGGCCGTCGCGCTCGCCGTGCGGCCGACGGAGTCGATCACGACCGCCTTGTAGCGCAGGGCGGTGCCGGCCGGTACGTCCTTGCCGATGGTCTGCGTGACCTTGTACGGGGCGTGGTCGGCCGAGCCCAGGGTCTTCCACTTGCCGCCTCCGACCTGGGCGGCGAAGACGACGCGGTTGAGCTGCCCGCCGTCGACGTCGGCGCCGATCTCCACCGTGCCGGTGGCGCCGGTGGCGGGGGCCTTGAGGGTGAGCGTCGGCTCGGTGGCGGGCTTGGCGGGCTTCCCGGCGGCCTTGAGGACGATCGCCGAGCCGGCCGGGACGGTGACGGTGAGCTTCTTGTCGGCGCCGGACCTGGCCTTCGCCCCCGTGCCGTAGATGCCCGTGTACGTCATGTCCGCGGAACCGACCGGGATCGTCGCCGTCTTGGCCTCGCCGGCGTTGTTGAAGGCGACGAGGTACTCGGTGCCCGACTTGGCGGCGGTGCGGGAGAAGGCGTAGATCCCGGCGCCGTCGGCGGCGTAGCGCTCGGTCTGGACGCCGTCGGCGAGGGCCGGGTTGGCCTTGCGGAGCTTGGCGAGAGCGCTGATATGCCGGTACAGCGGCGCGCTTGTGTCGTAGGCGTCGCTCGCGTGCGTGCGGTCGGTGCCGATCTCGTCGTCGTCGAGGTAGTCGGCCGTCTTCGACGCGAACATCGTCTGGCGGGCGTCCTTGTCGCCGCCGGCGCCGGTGAAGCCCTGCTCGTCGCCGTAGTAGACGACCGGGTTGCCGCGGCTGAGGAACATCAGCTCGCCTGCGAGCTTGTCCTTGGCGAGGATCTCCGCGTCCGTGGCCTTGGGGTTGTCCTGCTTCAGGAAGTACCCGATGCGGCCCATGTCGTGGTTGCCGAGGAAGGTGACCTGCTCGTAGGCGTTGGCCTTGTCGGTCGTGTACTTGTAGTCGTCGCCGAAGACGGAGGCCAGCTTCTTCGCGCTGCCGCCCTGGGAGGCGTACTGGCGTGCCGCCTCCTGGAAGGGGAAGTCGAGCGTGGCGTCGAGGCGGCCCTGGGTGACGTACGGGGAGGTGATGTTCGTGTCGGCGGAGTACACCTCGCCGAACATGAAGAAGTCGTCGCGGCCCCGCTGGGCGGCGTAGGAGTCCAGGGCCGTGGCCCACTGGGTCCAGAACTCCGTGTTGACGTGCTTCACGGTGTCGATCCGGAAGCCGTCGATGTCGAAGTCCCTGACCCAGCGCTGGTAGATCTTCTCCATGCCCCGCACGACCTCGGGACGCTCGGTCCACAGGTCGTCGAGGCCGCCGAAGTCGCCGTGCGTGGAGCTCTCACCGGCGAAGGTGGAGTCGCCGCGGTTGTGGTACATCGTCGGGTCGTTGAGCCACGACGGGACCTTGACGTTCTTCTTCGCGGCAGTGACGGTCGGCGTGCGGGGGAAGGAGTCGGCGTCCACCGCGGGGAACTCGGACTTCCCGTCCGCGTAGTCGGCGTCGTCGAAGGGCCGGCCGTCCTTGGTGAGGTACGGGAAGGCGCCCTTGGAGAGGTAGTCGTACGACTTCTCCTCGTAGTCGACGACGTCCGCGGTGTGGTTGGTGATGACGTCGAAGAAGACCTTCATGCCCTTGGCGTGGGCCTTGGAGATGAGGGTCTCGAGGTCCTTGTTCGTCCCGAAGTGCGGGTCGACCTGGGTGAAGTCCGTTATCCAGTAACCGTGGTAGGCGGCGGAGGCGTTGCTCCCCGTCCCCTGCACGGGCTGGTTCTTGAAGATCGGCGCCATCCAGATGGAGGTGGTGCCGAGGCCCTTGATGTAGTCGAGCCGCTTGGTCAGGCCCTTGAGGTCGCCGCCCTGGTAGAAGCCCTTGTCGGTGGGGTCGTAGCCGGTGGCGAGGCGGGAGCCGGTGAGGCCGCCCTTGTCGTTGCTCGCGTCGCCGTTGGCGAAACGGTCCGGCAGGACGAAGTAGAACTGCTCGCGGGTGGCGTCGTGCCGGGCCGGCTCGGCGGCGAGCCTGGCGTCGGACGGGGGCGGGGGCGGAGTGTCCGCCCGCGCCGCGAGAGGCTGGACGAGCGCTGCGGCCAGCGCGGTCACGGTGACCGCGGCGACCCGTCCGGCATGGGCGGTTCGGCGCCTCGACGGCGTCGGCCATCTCGGTATCACAGATGGACTCCTTGCGATTGCGGCTCTCTTGGGTCCGACCCCGCGTGACCGTATCGCCGTCGAAAGGTTTACAGCAAGAGGCTTGAAACCATCGGTAAGAACTTTCAGCTGGACCTTCAGCGGGCGGAGTTGGTCCGGGTCAGCAGGCCGAGCTTCCAGGGCAGGGTGTTGTAGGGGCCGGAGGCGGCCGGGTCCAGTCCCTGGCACAGGTACTGCAAGCGGCACCGATTGACGGTGAGCGTCTGGTCGCTGCCGGCGCGGATCATCTCGCCGTGGCTGATGCCGTTCGTCCAGGGCGTGCCGCTGAAGGTGACGTTGTTCGCCCGGGCGAACGGATTGGTCTCGGTGTCGGCCAGCGACGTCCAGGTGCCGGTGATGCCGTTCGCCCGCCAGGACCGGAAGTACCGCTTGCCGTTGCTGCCGATCGCCTCGACGAGCAGCAGGTAGGTGTTGGATCCGGCGAGCCGCCGGGGTCGGTGGGCTGGATGCCCGAGTCGATGCCGAGGCGCACGATGCTGAGCCCCGCGCCGGTGGTGCGGTTGAGGAGCAGGTCGAGGAGCTCGCGCTGTTTCTGGGCCGGTAAGCCCTGCGAGCCGCGCATGATGTCGGCCCGACCGAAGTACTCGGAGAAGCCGAAGCCGTCGATGGGCTGGTAGGTGGTGGAGGCGTTGACGTGCTGCATTCCCTCCATGGGAGCGCACCCATGGACAACAGGGAACGTAGGACGACACTCCGTGAGCGTCAATCCCACGTTCCCCAGGGGATGTTCAGCAGCTGGTCTTGCCGGCGTAGATCGCGAGCGCGGTGTTGGCGCCCAGCGTGGCGGTGAGCTGGCCGCTCGAGTTCACGGTCACCGTCGTGTTGTTCTGCACGTTGCAGTACGTGCCTGCCGCGAGGGACGTCTGGTACGTACGGCTCAGGCTGCTCGACTCGTGGCTGATGGCCACGAACCCCTTGCTGCCCCGCCCGAACGCGATCGCGTCGCCCCCGTTGTCCCACCAGTTGGTGACCGACTCGCCGCGGGTGGCGTTGCGGAAGGCGACCATGCGGATGATCTCCGGCCAGGCGTGCTGGCACTTCCAGCCGTCCTGCCAGCAGGCGGTCACCGAGCCGCCGTTGGGCGGTCCGGCGTCCGCGTCGGACCACTCGTAGCCGGAGTTGATGTCCGGGGCGCCGTAGGGGTAGGCCAGCATGAAGACGTTGGCGAGGGTGTAGTTCGCCCCGTCCTTGTAGTTCAAGGTGCTGCCGTTGCGCTCGGTGTCGTGGTTGTCGACGAAGACACCGGCGGCCGAGCTGCTCATGTAGCCCCAGCCCTCGCCGTAGTTCTTCAGATAGGCGAGGTTCTCGTTGTTGAAGACGCGCTTGAGGTCGTAGGCGTAGCGGAACTCCTGGACGTCGCCGTTGCCCGTGTACTCGGTCGGCTGGACGGCCTCTCCGCTGCCGTAGATGGCCTCCTGCTTCCAGTACACCGACGGGTTGGTCAGGCGGGACTTGATGTTGGCGAGGTCCGCCGCCGGGATGTGCTTGGCCGCGTCGATGCGGAAGCCGTCGACGCCGTAGCCGAGCAGAGTGTTCATGTATCCGGCGATCGTGGCGCGGACGTACTCCTCGCCGGTGTCCAGGTCGGCGAGGCCGACGAGTTCGCAGTTCTGGACATTGGCGCGGTTGGTGTAGTCGCTGATCGTGGCCGTGCAGTCGTTCATGTCGGCCGAGGAGTACAGGCCGGGGTAGTTGTACTTCGTGTACGACGATCCGCCGGTGCCGGTGCCACTGCCCGCGGACATGTGGTTGATGACGGTGTCGGCGACGACCTTCACACCGGCGTTGTGGCAGGTGTTCACCATGTTCTGGAAGGCGGTGGCGTCGCCGAGGCGGGCGGCGATCTTGTAGCTCACGGGCTGGTACGAGGTCCACCACTGCGAGCCCTGGATGTGCTCGGCGGGCGGGGAGACCTGGACGTAGCCGTAGCCGGCCGGGCCGAGGGTGTTGGTGCACTCCTTGGCGACCGAGGCGAAGTTCCACTCGAACATCACCGCGGTGACGTCCTTGGTGCCGGGCGGGGAGGCATACGCGGTGCCGCCGGGGACCATGACGGCTGCGGCTGCGGCGAGTGCGGTCAGGGCCGCGGGCGCGGTACGGCGCTTCGAGGGCGTCGGCCATCTCGATATCACGGGTGAACTCCTTGCGATTGCGGCTCAGTCGGATCCCCCCTGCGCCGCGGCACGGCGTCGTTGCCGGGCGTCGGCGCGAACGTACCGCTAACGAAAGCTTTACAGCAAGAGGTTTGAAATTCACAGAAAGAACTTTCACCGGCTGCCTTGACGTGCCTTCACAACTGCCCCACGCTCACGGGTAGTTGAATCGCAGACCTCCATAGACCGTCGTAGACCTCCGACGACTTGTGTCGGGCTGGGGTCCGACTTCCTTTCCGGAGCCGCACTTGAAGCGCAGACCGCACTCCCCGGGCTTCTTCCGCCGCGCCGCGACCGCCGCGGCCGCGGGTGCGCTCGCACTGGCCGGGGCCGTGGCCCTGCCCGCGCCCCTGGCGCAGGCGGACGCCACGACCTCGGGCGATGTGATCGCCAACCTCTGGTCCTACAACTGGGACTCGGTCGCCGCCGAGTGCACCGACGTACTCGGACCGAACGGATACGGCGCGGTGTGGGTCGCACCGCCGGCGGAGTCGTTGAAGCAGACGAACTACTACTGGTGGGATGTCTACCAGCCCTACTCGTACGACCTGAACGGCCGTTTCGGGACGGCGGCGCAGTTCGCGTCGATGGTGGACGCCTGCCACGACGCGGGCGTGAAGGTATACACGGACGCGGTGATCAACCACACCGCCGCCCAGACCGGCACCGGCTACCACGGCACGACGATCACCAACAAGTACGACACCCCCGACTGGGACCCGGACGACTTCCACACGTCCGCCGAGTGCGCCGACTCCGACCTGATCATCGACGACTGGTCGAACCTCACCGAGATCCAGAACTGCGAACTGCTCGGCCTGCCCGACCTGGAGACCGAGGACGACGACGTCCGCTCGGGCATCGCGGCCTACCTCAACAAGCAGATCGCAGTCGGCGTGGACGGTTTCCGGATCGACGCGGCCAAGCACATGCCGGTCGGCGACCTCAACGCGATCCGGGCGAAGCTGGACGACACGACCTCGGGTGCGGAGCCGTACATCTTCCAGGAGGTGTACCCGGGTGCGACGCCGGCCGCCTCCGACTACTACTCCGCGGGTGACGTCCTGGACTTCACGTACGCGAGCCGGGTGAAGTCGGCGTTCCAGGGGAACGTGAGCGACCTGGAGTCGCTGCCGTCCTCGGGTGTGCTGACCCCCGCCAACTCGGTGTCCTTCGTGACCAACCACGACACCGAGCGCAACGGCCTGCACATGAGCTACAAGGACGGTGACACCTACCGGCTCGCCAACGTCTTCCAGCTCGCCTACAAGTGGTCGACCCCGACGGTCTACTCGGGCTTCGAGTTCTCGTCGTCCGACCAGGCACCGCCGAACTCGAACGGCTTCGTGACGGACACGGACTGCGCCGGCGGCTGGTACTGCCTCCAGCGCGACGCCGCCGTCACCGGCATGGTGAAGTGGCACAACGCGGCCGGCTCGGAGGCGGTGACGAACTGGTCGAGCAAGTCGTCGAGCGTGATCGGCTTCGGGCGTGGGAGCGCCGGCTACGTCGCGATCAACAACGGCTCGTCCTCGGCGACGTACACCTTCACGACGGGGATGGCCGACGGCACGTACCCGAACGTCATCGACAACGGCGCGACGACGGTGACGGTCTCCGGCGGCAACGCCACCCTCACGATCCCCGCGAAGAGCGCGATCGCCTTCTACGACGGTGAGTTCACGCCGTGCGGCACCTCCTGCGAGGAGCCGGACGACGGTACCTCGACGGTGACGGCCACCTTCAGCGAGTACGCGCCCACCACGACCGGCCAGGACGTCTACGTGGTCGGCTCGATCGCGGCGCTCGGCGGCTGGGACACCTCGAAGGCGGTGAAGCTGTCGTCGGCCGGCTACCCGATCTGGTCCGGCCAGGTGAGTGTGCCGATCAATACGTCGTTCGAGTTCAAGTATCTGAAGAAGGACAGCTCGGGCAAGGTCACCTGGGAGTCCAGCGCCAACAGATCGGCGGCCACGACGACTTCGGCGATCAGCCTCACCAACTCCTGGAACGTGGCGAACGCCAACGCCACCGACGTCACCTTCAACGTCACCGCCACGACCGACTGGCGCACCAACGTCTACGTCGTCGGCTCCCTCGCCTCCCTCGGATCCTGGAACCCGGCCGACGCGATCCCGCTGTCGTCGGCGTCGTACCCGACGTGGAGCAAGTCGGTGATCGTCCCGAAGAGCACGTCCTTCGAGTACAAGTTCATCAAGAGAAACAGCTCCGGGACGGTGACCTGGGAGTCCGGCACGAACCGCGCGTACACGGCGGGCAGTTCCTCGGGCTACGCGACCACCGACACCTGGAAGTAGCCGACCGGCCCGACGGCCTGTGGCCCACCACCGCGTGCGCGGGGTGGGCCACAGGCCGTTGTCCGGGACGGTCCGGGAGCGTCAGGCCGCCGTCCACCACACCGTCGTGTCCGCCGGGACCTTCGTCTCGCCGTCCGCCTCGGTGATCTCGCCGCTGGTGAGCAGCACGCGGCCGTGGGACGGGAGCGTCACGGACTCGCCGGTGGTGTTCGCGACGCAGACGAACTCGCCGCGGCGGAAGGCCAGCACACCCTCGGGTGCGCGCAGCCACTCCACCGACTCGCCGGCGCCGAGGTCGGGCTGCTCGCGGCGGAGGGCGAGCGCGGAGCGGTACAGCTCCAGCGTGGAGTCTGCGTCGCCGGTCTGCGCCTCGACGCTCAGCTCGCCCCAGCCCTCCGGCTGCGGCAGCCAGCTCCCGCCGGCGCCGAAGCCGTACGACGAGCCCTCGCGCGTCCACGGGATCGGCACCCGGCAGCCGTCGCGGAAGCCGTCCTGGCCCTCGCCCCGGAAGTACGCCGGGTCCTGGCGGACCTCGTCGGGGAGGTCGACGACGTCCGGCAGGCCGAGCTCCTCGCCCTGGTAGACGTACGCCGAACCCGGCAGCGCGAGCATGAGGAGGGTGGCGGCGCGGGCGCGGCGCAGGCCCAGGGCGCGGTCGCCGGCCGTGCGGATCTGGGTGCCGAGGCCGGGCGGGTTGGCGAAGCGCGTCGCGTGGCGGGTGACATCGTGGTTGGACAGGACCCACGTCGCGGGGGCGCCGACCGGGCGCATCGCCTCCAGGGTGCGGTCGACGACCTTGCGGAGCTCCGCCGCGTCCCACTCCGTCGACAGGTACTGGAAGTTGAAGGCCTGGTGCAGCTCGTCCGGGCGGACGTAGTTCGCGGTGCGCTCGACGGTCGGGGTCCACGCCTCGGCCACGAAGATGCGCTCACCCGCGTACTCGTCGAGGATCGTGCGCCACTGGCGGTAGATGGCGTGCACGCCGTCCTGGTCGAAGAACGGCATGACATCGTTGCCCAGCAGCTTGAGCTGTTCGTGGGATCCGAGGTCCGGCAGGCCTTCTGCCTTCACCAGGCCGTGGGCGACGTCGATACGGAAGCCGTCGACGCCCATGTCGAGCCAGAAGCGGAGGATCGAGCGGAACTCGTCTCCCACCGCCGGGTGCTCCCAGTTGAAGTCGGGCTGCTCGGGGGCGAAGAGGTGCAGGTACCACTCGCCGGGGGTGCCGTCGGGCTCGGTGACCCGCGTCCACGCCGGGCCGCCGAAGATCGACTCCCAGTCGTTGGGCGGCAGTTCGCCGTCCGTGCCCTTGCCGGGGCGGAAGTGGTAGCGGTCCCGCAGCGGGGATCCAGGGCCGTCCGCGACCGCCCGCTTGAACCACTCGTGCTGGTCGGAGGAGTGGTTGGGGACCAGGTCGACGATGATCCTGAGCCCGAGCTCGTGGGCGTCGCGGATCAGCGCGTCCGCGTCGAGCAGGTTGCCGAACATCGGGTCGACGGCCCGGTAGTCGGCGACGTCGTAGCCGGCGTCGGCCTGCGGGGAGGCGTAGAAGGGGCTGAGCCACACGGCGTCCACACCGAGGTCGCGCAGGTACGGCAGGCGGGAGCGTACGCCTTCCAGGTCGCCCATGCCGTCGCCGTTGCTGTCGGCGAAGCTGCGCGGATAGACCTGGTAGATCACCGCGTCCCGCCACCAGTCGCTGCGCTTGGCGACGGTGACGACGGCCGCTGCGGAGGTGGGGGTCGGGGCCGGGGCTGCGGAGTGCTGGCTCATGGCGTCCTTGGTACGTAACGGAGTTCGAGTCACGGATGAATTGTGCGGCTTGCAGGTTTTCGGCGGTTTACGGAAGCCCGGGGTTCTTCGGCATACGGATGTGAGGCGGCCGCGGTGACAGCGGGGTCGGATGGGCACCGCGCCCCCCACCCGCGCGACGAGGCGCGCGGGAGTCTTGGTGAGCCCTGGGCTCAGCCCTTCGTGCCGCCCGCGGTAAGCCCGGTCACCAGGTTCTTCTGCACGAAGTAGAAGAACGCGGAAACCGGTATGGCAACCAACACCGCCGTGGCAGCCATCAGGTTGCGCTGCGCGTCGTGCTCGCTGACGAAGGTCTGCAGACCGACCGCGAACGTGTACTTCGTGTCGGACAGCATGAACGTCGACGCGAACGCGACCTCGCCGAAGGCCGTGAGGAAGCTGTAGAACGCGGCGACCGCCAGGCCCGGCTTGGCGAGCGGCAGGATCAGCCGCGCGAACGTGCCGAAGGGGGACAGCCCGTCGACGCGCCCCGCCTCGTCGATCTCGAACGGGATCGTGTCGAAGTACCCCTTCATCAGCCAGGCACAGTACGGCACGGTTGTCGTGCAGTACACGAGGACGAGGCCAAGGTAGCTGTCGATGAGCTGGAGCTCGGACAGGATCTGGTACATCGGCACCATGAGGACGGCGACCGGGAACATCTGGGTCACCAACAGGACCCACATGAACTTCTTGTAGCCCGGAAAGCGCATCCGCGAGACCGCGTAGCCGGTGGTGGCGGCGATGACGACGCCGATGAGCGTGGTGCCCAGCGTGACGATGAGTGTGCTCGTCAGCCAGTCGAAGAACTTGGTCTCCTGAAGGACGAACGTGTAGTTGTCCAGGGTCATCTTTCCCCAGATGCCGCCGGGGTGGAGGTAGTCGTCCTTGTCCGGGCCGAGGGACAGGAAGAGCAGCCAGGCGACGGGGAAGAGCGCGATCAGGCTCGCCACGACGAGGATGCCGTGTGAGACGAGCGCCGTGCCACGACGGCGCACCTTGCGCGGGGTTGCAGTAGGCACGGAGTCCTGCTTGTTCACCGGGGCCTCGACAGTGGTGGTACTCATGGGGGCTCCTGCCTCAGATCGCGAGCTGCTGGTCGTTGCGGTTCAGCCAGCGGCGGTAGAAGGAGGTGAAGACGATCAGGATGGCCAGCAGCAGCATGCCGTAGGCGGCCGACTGTGCGAAGTCACGTGGCTGCTGTCCGAAACCGAGGCGGTAGGCCCAGGTGACGAGGATGTCAGCGTCCGGGGCGGTCTTGCCGAACAGCAGGAAGATGATCGCGAACTGGTTGAAGGTCCAGATGATGCCGAGCAGTACGACGGTGGAGCTCACGGACCGCAGGCCCGGCAGGGTGACGTACCGGAACTGCTGCCACCTGCTCGCGCCGTCCATCTCGGCGGCCTCGTACAGCGAGGAGTCGATGGACTGCAGGCCGCCGAGCAGCGACAGCATCATGAACGGCACACCGCACCAGGTGTTGACCATGACCGCGGCGAACCGCTGCCAGAAGGTGTCCTCCAGCCACAGCGGGGCCGGCAGGTGGAGTGTCTCCAGGAAGGAGTTCACGACGCCGCCGTCGGCGAGCATGATCCGCCAGCCGAAGACGGTGACGAAGGTCGGCACGGCCCACGGCAGGATGAGGATCAGCCGGTACAGGGTGCGCCCGCGCAGCTTCTGGTTGAGCAGCAGGGCGAGTCCGAGGCCGATCGTGTAGTGGAGGGTGACGCAGGCCGCCGTCCACACCACCGTCCAGATGAAGTGCGACCAGAAGCGGTCGTACGCCGTCTCGCCCCAGAGGATGTCGGCGTAGTTGTCGAAGCCGATGAACTTGTAGGTGGCCTCGATCTCGTTGACGCCGATGGTGCGGGCGCTGTTGAGACTGTTGGCGTCGGTGAGGGTGAGGTAGAAGCCGTACACCAGGGGGTACGCGACGAGCACGCCGAGGACGACCACCACGGGGGCGATCATCGCGTAGGCGTACCAGTGCTTCTGGTAGCCGTGCTTCAGGCGCTGGCCGAGCCCGCGGCGTGGCCCGCGTTCTCCTCGGGTCTTCCCGGTCGCGCGGTCGATGGCGACTGTCATGGTTCGACAACCTTCATGAGGATCGACAGATCAGGGTGTACGGCGCACAGCCGGTGGCCGCCGGATCCTTCCCCCCATGATCAGGAGGATCCGACGGCCACTCGGGGTCACTTGCTGAAGTCCGGGACCAGCTTGGTGATCTCGGTCTCCGCGGTGCTCAGGCCCTTGTCGAGGGACTCCTTGCCCCCGGCGACCTTGAGCAGCTCGGTGTCGAGCGGCACCCACAGCGAGCTGTACTCGGGCAGGGCCGGGCGCGGCTGGGCGGCGGAGAGGACGCCCTGGTAGCCGGCGATGCCCGGGTCGGCCTTGACCTCGGCGGTGTAGGCGTCGTCGCGGGTCGGCAGCGTGTTGTTCTTCAGGGCGATGGTCTCCTGGGCCTTCGCCGACGTCATGAAGTTCACGAACTTCAGCGCGGCCTTCTGGTGCGCCTCGTCGGAGCCGGCGTACACGGAGAGGTTGTGGCCGCCGGTCGGGGCGCCGGCCTTGCCGGAGGAGCCGGCCGGGACGGTGGCGATGCCGAGGTTGTTCTTGTCCTTGAACGCCGAGCCCTTGTAGAAGTTGGTGATCTCCCACGGGCCCTGCATGATCGCGGCGACCTTGCCGTTGACGAACGCCTCCTGGATGTGGGCGTAGGCGTCGGCGGTGGTGTCGGCCTTGTGCAGGCCCCTGCCGTCGAAGAGGCTCAGCCAGGTGCCGTAGCCCTTCTTGGCGGCGGCCGAGTTGACGGTGATCTTCTTGGCGTCGGCGTCGACGGTGTCGGTGCCCTCGCCGTAGAGGAACGTCTGGGCGTAGTAGGCCTGGGTGGAGCCCCAGTAGCCGTCGACGCCGGTCTTGCCCTTGATCGCGGCGGCGGCCTTCTTCAGGTCGTCCCAGGTCTTGGGGGCCTCGACGCCGGCCTTCTTGAACAGGTCCTTGTTGTAGACGAAGGCGAGGGTGTCCGTGGTGAACGGGACGCCGTACGTCTTGCCCTCGTACTTGGCCTGCTCGACGAGGTTGGACTTGAACTTGGCCTGGTCGGTGAGGGCGTCGGTGCCGTCCAGCGGCAGGAAGAAGCCCTTCTTGGCGAAGGCGGGGGTCCAGCCGACCTCGGAGCGCAGGACGTCCGGGGCGCCCTTGGAACCGGCGGCGGTGTCGAACTTGTTCTGCGCCTGGTCGAAGGGGACGTTGACGTACTTGACCTTGACGTCCTTGTTGGCGGCCTCGAACTCCTTGACCAAGGCCTGGTACGTCGGCGCCTCGTTGGTGGCGTTGGAGGTGTCCCACCAGGTGATGGTGACCGGCCCGCTCGAGTCGCTGCCGCTGTCGTCCCCGCCGTTGCAAGCCGTCGCCGCGAGAGCGAGGGACGCCACCAGCGCGGTGGCCGCTATGCCACGCCGCATGAGTTCTCCTTGAGGGTGAAAGCCCGTGTGATGCAAGGACGGCCCCGTCTGCCTGTCCCTGCTGTCTTGCCGACTGCGCCGTTGCGGCCGCCGGGCGACGTGAACGTAACAGCGCTGAAAGACTTACGAAAGACCTTGCAGAAAAAAAGTGCAAGACACCTTCGAAGTTATCCGTGTGTGACCTCTCAGCGACCGGGGTGAGACGGTTGTTTACACGGGTGAAGCGCTAGTGGGGCCGGTTGTGCAAGACTCTGCAAGCTCTTGCCATCACTTTCACGAGGGAGCGCGATGACGCAGCAACCCGGACCGGGCCGATCAACAGGTCGCCCGCGGCGTCCGATTGGTGTGCAAGGCGACATGCGGCCGGTACAGTCCAGTCCCGTGACCACACGGCTTGCCGACATCGCTGCTCAGGCGGGGGTGAGCGAAGCGACCGTCAGCCGAGTCCTCAACGGCAAGCCGGGCGTCGCCGCCACCACCCGCCAGTCCGTGCTGGCCGCACTCGACGTGCTCGGCTATGAGCGCCCGGTGCGGTTGCGGCAACGGAGCGAGGGCCTGGTGGGCCTGATCACCCCGGAGCTGGAGAACCCGATATTCCCGGCGCTGGCGCAGGTCATCGGCCAGGCACTGACCAGGCAGGGCTACACCCCCGTACTGGCCACCCAGACCCCCGGCGGCTCGACCGAGGACGAGCTCACGGAGATGCTCGTCGACCGCGGGGTCGCGGGCATCATCTACGTCTCAGGGCTGCACGCGGACACCACCGCCGATATGCAGCGCTACGAGCGCCTGCGCGCCCAGGGCGTCCCCTTCGTCCTGGTCGACGGCTTCTCCCCCAAGGTCCAGGCACCCTTCATCTCCCCCGACGACCGCGCCGCGATGAGCCTGTCGGTCACGCACCTGGTCTCCCTGGGCCACACCCGCATCGGCCTCGCGCTCGGCCCCAAGCGCTTCGTTCCGGTCCAGCGCAAGATCGAGGGCTTCGTCCGCACGATGCAGGACCAGCTCAGCCTGCCGGCGAACGTCATAGAGACAGAACTGATCCAGCACTCCCTGTACACCCTGGAGGGCGGCCAGGCCGCCGCCACGTCCCTCATCGACCGCGACTGCACCGCGGTCGTCTGCGCCAGCGACATGATGGCGCTCGGCGCGATACGGGCGGCCCGGCAGCGCGGTCTGGAAGTCCCGAAGGACGTCTCGGTGGTCGGCTTCGACGACTCCCCGCTGATCGCCTTCACCGACCCGCCCCTCACCACCGTCCGCAAGCCGGTCCCGGCGATGGGCCAGGCCGCGGTACGCACGCTGCTGGAGGAGATCGGCGGGACTCCGGCGCCCCACAGCGAGTTCGTGTTCATGCCGGAGCTGGTGGTGCGCGGTTCGACGGCTTCGGCACCAGGGAACAGGAATCATCCCTGAGTCGTCCGCAGGGCCGAGAATCCCCGCATCCGGCCCTGCGCCGGTAGGAGACCGGCACGGTCCGACCGCCGTAGGACGTGCATTCTGAACCCAACCGGAGGATGATCGGTCGGGGAAGTCTTTTCTGGCAGACTCTGTGCCTATGGGTGAAACCACCGTGACGACACTGGAAGGCCGGGAAGCGGCCGTTCCGCACCCCGTCGCGGACGAGACGGGGCGGGACCCCCTGCGCCGCGTACGCACCCCACGCCGCCCCCGCCTCTGGTTCGAGATCCTGCTGATCGCGGTGAGTTACTGGACGTACTCACTGATCCGCAACGCGGTACCGGAACAGAGGGCCGAGGCGCTCAGCAACGCCGACTGGCTCTGGAAGCTGGAGCACCACCTCGGCATCGCCGTCGAGGAGTCGATCAACCACACCGTGAACTCGGTGACTTGGCTCATCGTCGGCATGAACTACTACTACGCCACGCTGCATTTCATCGTCACCCTGGCCGTCCTGGTCTGGCTGTACCGCAGCCACCCCGGCCGCTACGCGGCGACCCGCCTGGTCCTGTTCGTGACCACAGGTGTGGCCCTGGTCGGCTACTACCTGTATCCGCTCGCTCCCCCACGGCTGATGACCCACGGCGGCTTCATCGACACGGTGATGGTCCACGACACCTGGGGTTCGATGGCCTCGGGCGACCTGAAGAACATGTCGAACCAGTACGCCGCGATGCCGTCGATGCACATCGGCTGGTCCGTCTGGTCCGGTCTGACGATCTTCGCCCTGGCGAGGATTCCCTGGGTACGCGTCCTGGGCGTCCTCTATCCTGCGGCAACCCTGCTGGTGATCGTCGCGACGGCCAACCACTTCTGGCTGGACGCGGTGGGCGGCCTGCTCTGCCTGGCGTTCGGCTTCACGGTGGCGCGGCTCTGGTACGGAGCGTTGCCGTACGCCCTGCCGAAGCTGGTGCCCGCCCGTGGAACGGACGGGCGGTCGCTGCCGGCCAAGAGCTAGCCGGCCAGCTCGGCCGGCCCGCTACGGACAGCTCGCCACGGTCGGCTCGCCACGGTCGGCTCGCCAGAATCACTCCCCCCGGTGCACGACGTGGCCGCCGGTCACCGTCAGCCGCACCGGCGCCTCGGCCAGCTCGTCCGCCGGTGCCGCCACCGGGTCCAGGCCCAGTGCGGTCAGGTCGGCCCGGTGCCCAGGGGCGACACGGCCCGCGGTGTCGGCCTCCCCCGCCGCCAGCGCCGCGTGCGTGGTACACCCCTCC
Organism: Streptomyces sp. R28; assembly: GCF_041052385.1. Lineage (GTDB taxonomy): Bacteria > Actinomycetota > Actinomycetes > Streptomycetales > Streptomycetaceae > Streptomyces. The sequence continues at coordinate 3,055,356 of NZ_CP163439.1, forward strand.
AGCGCCTCCATCCCGGTCAGCCCGGCCGGGTCCGACGCCGCCCCACGCGGCCTACGGGCGGTCGCCAGCACCGCCCGTACGTCGTAGTGCGCGATCGGCCAGTCCGAGCCCAGCGCCACGACGGCGCCCGCGTCCCTCAGGTCCCGCAGCCGCCAGGCGTGCCCGGCCTGTCCGCTGCCCAGCCTGCGGGACCACTCGTCCGTGCCGTCGGCCCGGGTGTACGCGGTGTGCGGCGGCTGCGGGGAGGCGGCCACCCCGAGGCGGGCGAACCGGGGCAGCAGATCGTCCGGCGCGGTCTCGATGTGCTCGATGCGGTGCCTGCCGCGCGCCCCGGGGCCGAGGCCCTGGGGCGACGTCCAGGACGTGCCGCACCGCCGCGTCCCCGATGGCGTGCGTGGCCGTGCGCACCCCGGCCGCGTGCAGCTGCCGTACGGCGGCGGCGTACGCCTGGGGATCGGGCCAGAACGCCTCCGTCCCCTGGCCGTGGCAGTCCGCGTGCTCCAGCCATGCGGTTCCGCCTTCCACGGTCCCGTCCATGAAGAACTTGACCCCGCCGACCCGCCAGTGCGGGCCGCCCTGGGACTGTGCCGCCACCAGCTCGTCCAGGCCGGCCCCGCGGGGGCCCGGGGGGGGGGCGCCACGCTCAGCGCTCACGCCCCGTAGAACAGCTCCTCCACCACAGCCCGCGCCCGCCGCGCCGTACGCCGGTACGCGTCGAGCATGTCGCCCACATGGCCGGGCTCGCACCCCAGGTAGCGCCCCACCGCCGCCAGTTCCCGGGGGTCCGACGGGAAGGTGTCTCCGGCCCGACCGCGCACGAGCATCACGGCGTTGCGCACCCGCGTCGCCAGTACCCAAGCCTCGTCCAGGGTCGCCGCCTCCTCGGCCGGGATGAGCCCGGCCGCACACGCGGCGGCGAGGGCCTCCCGCGTCCGTGTCGTCCGCAGGCCCGGCTCGGCCCAGCCGTGCTGGAGCTGGAGGAGCTGGACGGTCCACTCGACGTCGGAGAGCCCGCCGGGACCGAGTTTGGTGTGCAGCTTGGGGTCGGCGCCGCGCGGCATGCGCTCGGACTCCATGCGGGCCTTCAGCCGCCGGATCTCGCGCACGGCGTCCTCGCCGAGCCCCTCCGCGGGGTAGCGCAGGGGGGCGATCAGGTCGATGAAACGGCGCCCCAGATCCTCGTCCCCGGCCACCGCCTCGGCCCGCAGCAGCGCCTGCGACTCCCAGACCAGGGACCAGCGGCGGTAATACGCCTCGTAGGAGTTCAGGGTGCGCACCAGCGGACCCGACTTGCCCTCCGGACGCAGGTCGGCGTCGATCAGCAGGGGCGGATCCGAGCTCGGGATCTGCAGCAGCCGGCGCATCTCCGCGACCACCCGGTTCGCGGCCTGCGCGGCCTCCTGCTCCTCCACGCCCTCGCGCGGCTCGTGCACGAACAGGACGTCCGCGTCACTGCCGTAGCCCAGTTCGTGCCCGCCGAAGCGGCCCATGCCGATGATCGCGAAACGGGTGGGCAGGGTGTCGCCCCAGCCCTCGCGGACGACGGCCCGGAGCGTGCCCGCGAGGGTCGCCGCCGTCAGGTCCGACACCGCCGCGCCGACGCGGTCGACGAGGGCGCCCTGGTCGGCCTCGGCCGGCTTCGTCTCGGTGCCGTAGGAGTCGACGATGTCGGCGGCGGCCGTACGGAACAGCTCGCGGCGCCGCACACCGCGTGCCGCCGTGACCCCCTGTACGGCACCGGCCGCGCGGCCCACCCCGGCGAGGATCTCCTGCTCCAGGTGGCTGCGCGAGCGCGGTTCGAGACCGGTGCCGCCGTCGCCGTCACCGAGCAGCGCCACCGCCTCCGGGGCCCGCATCAGCAGGTCGGGGGCGAGGCGGCCCGCCGACAGGACGCGGGCGAGGTTCTCGGCGGCGGCGCCCTCGTCCCGCAACAGCCGTAGGTACCAAGGGGTCTTGCCGAGCGCGTCCGACACCTTGCGGAAGTTCAGCAGACCGGCGTCCGGGTCCGCCGATTCCGCGAACCAGCCCAACAGGACCGGCAGCAGGGTGCGTTGGATCGCCGCCTTGCGGGTGACGCCGGAGGCCAGCGCCTCCAGGTGACGCAACGCGGAGGCGGGATCGGCGTACCCGAGGGCGACCATCCGCTCCCGCGCCGCCTCGGCACTCAACCGAGCCTCGCCGGGGGCGAGTTGGGCGACCGCGTCGAGCAGCGGGCGGTAGAAGAGCTTCTCGTGCAGTCGTCGTACGGCGCTCGCGTGCCGTTTCCATTCGCGGTTCAGCTCGGCGACCGGGTCGGCGCGCAGGCCGAGGGAGCGGCCGATGCGCCGCAGGTCGGCGTCGTCCTCGGGTACCAGGTGCGTCCGGCGCAGCCGGTAGAGCTGGATGCGGTGCTCCATGGAGCGCAGGAAGCGATAGGCGGCGTCCAGCTGCGCGGCGTCCGCGCGGCCGACGTAGCCGCCGGCGGCGAGCGCGCGCAGGGCGTCCAGGGTGGTGCCGCTGCGCAGGGAGGTGTCGTCCCGGCCGTGCACCAACTGCAGCAGCTGCACGGCGAATTCGACGTCGCGCAGGCCTCCCGGGCCGAGCTTGAGCTGGCGGTCCAGCTCGGCCACCGGGATGTTCTCGACGACCCGGCGGCGCATCTTCTGCACGTCGACGACGAAGTTCTCCCGCTCGGCGGCCTTCCAGACCAGGGGCTCCAGCGCGGCGACGTACTCCTCGCCCAGCTCGATGTCGCCCGCCACCGGGTGGGCCTTGAGCAGCGCCTGGAACTCCCAGGTCTTGGCCCAGCGCTGGTAGTAGGCGAGGTGGCTGCTGAGCGTGCGCACCAGGGGGCCGTTCCTGCCCTCGGGGCGCAGATTGGCGTCCACGGGCCAGATCGAGCCCTCGACGGTCGTCTCGGAGCAGATCCGCATCATGTGCGAGGCGAGCTTGGTGGCGGACCGCAGCGCCTTGCCCTCGTCGGCGCCGTCGACGGACTCGCCCACGAAGATCACGTCGACGTCGGAGACGTAGTTCAGCTCGTGGCCCCCGCACTTGCCCATCGCGATCACCGCGAGCCGGCACTGCGCGGCGTCCTCCGGGGCGGCGCTGCGGGCGATGGCGAGGGCCGCGCGCAGGGTCGCGGTGGCGAGGTCGGCGAGTTCGGCGGCGGTCTGGGCCACGTCGGTGGTGCCGCACACGTCACGGGCGGCGATGGACAGCAGGCAGCGTCGGTAGGCGACGCGCAGCGACACCGGGTCGGTGGCCTCGGCGAGGCCGCGCTCGAACTCCTCCACCTCCGGGTGCAGGTCCCGCGGCTCGTACATGACGAGCGCCTGCCAGTCGCCGGAGTGCCTGGCGAGGTGGTCGGCGAGCGCGGCGGAGGCGCCGAGCACACCGAGCAGCCGGTCGCGCAGGGGCTTGGCCGCTATCACCGTGTCAACCAGTTCCCGCTGGGCGGCGGGGTCGGGCTGTGCTTCGAGCAGCCGTACGAGACCGTGCAGGGCGAGGTCCGGGTCGGCGGTGGCGCCCAGGGCCTCAAGGAGCACCGGGTCGTCCCTGATCGGCGCGACCTCGGCGCTGTCCAGGAGCCGCTCGGCGGCCGAGGGGTCGGTGAATCCGTGCCGCAGCAGCCGGCTGAAGGTACTGCTCCTGCGCCCCGGCGCCGTCATGCTCGGCCTCCCGTCCGATCGGGGCCCCACGCGCCCGATCAAGGTCGTACGCGGTCGAGCCTAACCGGAGTACCTGGGAGTGGCGCCGATGAGTTCCGACGGCGTGCGCGGTCAGCATGGTCGAGTGACATTCGAGCGACATGCCCGGAGGGCCCCCGATGACCGACAAGCAACCGCAGACCCGGCTGGATGCGCGTTACAGCGACGAGGCGGCCACGGCCATCCCGTGGGCCGAGGCCGAGAAGCTGCTGGCCGAGGCCGAACTGTTCTGGATCTCGACGGTACGACCGGACGGGCGCCCGCACGTGACCCCGCTGCCGGCGGTGTGGTCGCAGGGCGCGCTGCACTTCTGCACGGGACCGGAGGAGCGCAAGGCGAGGAACCTGGCGGAGAACCCGAACCTCGTCCTGACGACCGGCACGAACACCTGGGACAAGGGCTACGACGTGGTGGTCGAGGGCGAGGCGGTGCGGATCACCGACGACGCCCGGCTGCGCGAACTGGCCGCCGCCTGGGAGGCGAAGTACGGCAGCTTCTGGCACTTCGACGTCGCCGACGGCGCTTTCCGGCACGGTGCGGGACACGCAAACGTCTACTCGGTGGCGCCGGGCACGGTTTTCGGCTTCGGTAAGGGTGAGCCGTTCAGCCAGACCCGTTGGCGATTCACCTTGGAGGACTAGCGATGGACTTCACGCTCGAAGTGATCCCGCTGCCCGTGAGCGACATCGACCGGGCCCGCGACTTCTACCGGGACAAGGTCGGCTTCCACGTCGACATCGACCAGGAAGTGATGCCCGGCATGCGCATCGTCCAGCTCACGCCGCCGGGCTCGGGCTGTTCGATCGCGCTCGGCGACAGCATCTGGGAACTGACCAAGGGCGCCACCACGCCCGAGCCCGGCTCCTACCAGGGCCTCCAGCTCTGCGTCGCCGACATCAAGGCGGCCCATGCGGAGCTGGTGGAGCGAGGGCTGGAGGTGTCGGAGCCGGTCCAGTACTCCCCCGACGACGGCGCGACGTTCATGTACTTCACGGACCCGGACGGCAACGGGTGGTCGATCCAGGAATACCGGCAGCGGGCCACGAAGCCCCTGCACACACTGTTGGCGGAGCTGGCCGGGGAGTAGCAGGTCCGGTCGGCACGATCGGCCGGGGCAGCCGTAGATGCCGTTATTCGGCATGCCGTTACGTGGCATGCCGCTACGTGGCCGTGGCCATTGGGTGACCCACGCGATGGGCGTGCGTCACCCAATGAGCGTGTCAGGAGGAATTGACCCAGGACCCCAGGTGCTGAGGCTGTGTCACTTGTTGTGCCCGCCCGGGAGGTGGCCCGCCGGGTTGACGCTCTCATCGTCAAGGCCCTGGCCCGTGCAGGTCGGTTGCTGACCGTTGGGCTGCTGGCCGCCGCCGTTGGTGCACCGCGGGGTGATCGCGGCGTCGGCGATACCTGCGCCGCCGATGCCCAGCGCGAACGCCGCGGCAACTGCAGCAACTGCGGCCGAGAGCCGCTTCCTTGTGAGTCTGCTCGCCATTTCCGCTCGGCCTCCAGTCCTGATCCTCGGTATGCGGCAGAGCGTTCCGGACTGTCGCGTGTACTCCTCCCACGTTTCTCGCAGGCATTCGGACATGTCAAGACAAGTAGGACAATTACTGATAAAATCCGCTCACTGTAGGTCACTTCGCCTGCGCGGCGCGCACATTGGCCACGTTGACCTGCGTTGACGCGCGACAGGACGAACCTCTCCTGGATCCCGCCCGATGAGCCCCGCATCTCACCACGTGGCCGGCGACCTGCCGCGATCGGCGGCGCCCGCCCGACCCGCATCGCATCTGTCCGGCTGCTGCGACCCCGGTCCCCCTCGGCCCCGGGACCACCATCGGCGATGAGTGTTCTTCGGACAACGGCGGGGGGCGACGGTCAGTGAACCGTCGCCCCCCGCGTGCGCGTGGCGTTCCCAGTGAGTTACGCCGAGCCCGGCCGACCCGCGACTAAAGAACCGGCAGGTTCTTCCGCAGCTCGAACGCGGTCACCTCGGAGCGGTACTCCTCCCACTCCTGGCGCTTGTTGCGCAGGAAGAAGTCGAAGACGTGCTCACCCAGCGTCTCGGCGACCAGGTCGCTGTTCTCCATGAGGGTCAGCGCCTCGCCGAGGTTCTGCGGGAGGGGCTCGATGCCCATCGCGCGGCGCTCGGCGTTGGACAGCGCCCACACGTCGTCCTCGGCGCCCGGCGGCAGCTCGTAGCCCTGCTCGATGCCCTTGAGGCCGGCGGCCAGCAGGAGGGCGTACGCCAGGTAGGGGTTCGCGCCGGAGTCCAGGGAGCGGACCTCGACCCGTGCCGAACCCGTCTTGCCGGGCTTGTACATCGGGACGCGGACCAGGGCCGAGCGGTTGTTGTGGCCCCAGCAGATGTACGACGGGGCCTCGCCGCCGGCGCCCGCGGTGCGCTCGGAGCCGCCCCAGATGCGCTTGTAGGAGTTCACCCACTGGTTGGTGACCGCCGAGATCTCCGCCGCGTGGCGGAGAAGGCCCGCGATGAAGGAGCGGCCGACCTTGGAGAGCTGGTACTCCGAGCCGGACTCGTAGAACGCGTTGCGGTCGCCCTCGAAGAGCGAGAGGTGCGTGTGCATGCCCGAGCCGGGGTGCTCGGAGAACGGCTTCGGCATGAACGTCGCCTGGACGCCCTGCTCCAGCGCCACCTGCTTCATGACCAGGCGGAACGTCATGATGTTGTCCGCCGTGGACAGCGCGTCGGCGTAGCGCAGGTCGATCTCCTGCTGGCCCGGCGCACCCTCGTGGTGGGAGAACTCGACCGAGATGCCCATCGACTCCAGCATGGTGATCGCCTGGCGGCGGAAGTCCATGCCGATGTTCTGCGGGGTGTGGTCGAAGTAGCCGGAGTTGTCGGCGGGCGTCGGGCGCGAGCCGTCCAGCGGGCGGTCCTTCAGCAGGAAGAACTCGATCTCGGGGTGCGTGTAGAACGTGAAGCCCAGGTCGGAGGTGCGGGCCAGGGCCCGCTTCAGCACGTACCGCGGGTCCGCGAAGGACGGGGAGCCGTCCGGCATGAGGATGTCGCAGAACATGCGGGCCGTGCCGGGGGCCTCGGCGCGCCAGGGCAGGACCTGGAAGGTCGACGGGTCCGGCTTGGCGATCATGTCGGACTCGTATACGCGGGCGAATCCCTCGATAGCCGAGCCGTCGAAGCCGATGCCCTCGTCGAAGGCCTGCTCCAGCTCGGCCGGGGCCACGGCCACGGACTTGAGGAAGCCCAGCACGTCCGTGAACCACAGCCGTACGAACCGGATGTCGCGCTCCTCCAACGTCCGGAGCACGAACTCCTGCTGCTTGTCCATCTTCCGCTTCCCCATCCTTGCTGGTCAGGCCGCCTGTCTCCGGTACCGCAGGAGGCGGTCGGGCACCTGAGCATCACACCACAACACCATTTCAGGCGCGTTGCGCACCTTGATCGCCGAAGCGACCTCGGGTCGAACGCCCGGCATACGACGGGTGCCCCGCCATGGAGCCGGTGAACTGCTCTGCTGCCCATCTTGCCTGCTCGGACCGACATCCGTAATGCCCGGCCCCACAGGACCCACCCCACTTTAATTTGCATCTTGGATGCAAGTTTTAATGGTGGCGGGCGGTCTCCCGACGGTGAGGTCTCGAAACACCTCCACGCGCGCGTGCACGTCGGCGACCGGCTGCGCCTGTCGGCGCCGTACGGCGACCTCGTCACGCCGGCACCGACGCCCCGCTGCTCCTCGCCTCCGCCGGCATCGGCGTGACCCCGATGGTCGCCATGCTGGGGCAGCTCGCGGACACCGGGCACGAGGGCCGGGTGATCGTCGTGCACGGCGACCGCTTCCCCGTCGAGCACGCCCTAACACTCCGTGATATCGTACGGTTACCCTCTGTTAAGAGGGTGTCGCAGCAGGACCTGCCGGGGGGACGACGCCGCTCAATCGGTCGAGCGTCCGTGAACCTCAGCCCGCAGGGCTGGAATCCTCCCGCATTCAGCGGGGGGAGGAGGTCAATACGAGGTGTTCGGGCCCGTCCACAGCGGTCGGCTCAGAACCGCGTAGCCGAATCAAGGCAGCCCCGGGCTCAAGTGGCCCGGGGCTAAAACTTTCTGGAGATCTCCAGCAGCAGCGGCCCCGTCGGGTCCGCGGTCACGTCGGCCACCGTCAGCGGGTCCAGCGAGGCGAAGAAGGCCTCCTGGGCCCGCCGCAGCGCGCCGCGCAGCAGGCACCCGGAGTGCAGCGGGCAGGGGTTGTCGCCCTCACACTCGACGACGTCGCCGTCCCCCTCGAAGGCCCGCACGACCGAGCCGACCGACGCGGTACGACCCCTCTCGCTGAGCGTGAGCCCGCCGCCGCGGCCCCGGCGGGCGTCCACCAGGCCCATGTGCTGCAACTCGGCGACGACCTTGGCGGCGTGCGTGTACGGCACCTCCATGTCCGCCGCGACCTCGCGGGTCGTCGGCGTGGCCTCCCCCAGGACGGCGAGCCGCATGAGGAGGCGCAGTGCCAGGTCGGTGGAGCGCAACAGCCGCATGTGAGGCAGCGTAGATAATGCGCATCCCCGGTTCAAAATATCCGGCGCACCTTCCCCGTCGGCTGTCGGCCGGTCGGACAGGTAGTCCCGATCCGGACTTTCCCGTGCCCTCTCTACGAGAGGGCACACCTTCCCCATTACGATCAGCGGACCCGACCGTCCCTTTCCCCAGAAGGACCACACCTCATGGGCTCCGCCAAGAACCAGAGCAACGCCTCGCGCAAGGCGCGAATAGAGGAGATGCGGCGCGCCGAGCAGGCCCGTGAGCGGCGCAACCGCATCCTCACGATCGGGGCCAGCGTGGTGATCGTCGCCGGTCTCGTCGTCGGCGGTGTCGTGCTCGTCCGGTCGCAGTCCGACAAGAGCGACGCGGCGGCCGACTCCAGCACCACCGGCAAGTTCGTGACCGGCAAGGACGGCGTGCGGACCTGGGAAGGGAAGCTGGGCCGCACCCACGTCGCCAAGAGCGTGAAGTACTCCTCGGAGCCCCCGGTCGGCGGCGACCACAACCAGGTGTGGATGAACTGCAACGGCGACGTCTACACCAAGGAGCTCAAGAACGAGCACGCGGTGCACTCGCTGGAGCACGGCGCGGTGTGGGTGACGTACACCTCCAAGGCGTCCAAGGCCGACGTCGAGGCGCTGGCGGCGAAGGTGAAGAAGACGCCGTACACGCTGATGAGCCCGGACGACAAGCAGAAGGACCCGATCATGCTCACCGCGTGGGGCCACCAGCGCACGGTGACCGGCGCGAGCGACCCGAACGTCGCCAAGTTCTTCGAGACGTACGTCCAGGGCAAGCAGACGCCCGAGCCGGGCGCGGCGTGCACGGGCGGTCTGTCGGAGTGAGGCAGCACGTCGGCTGGACAGCGGGAACCGCGGCGGCAGTGCTCGTCGCGGCCGGCGCGATCACCTACGCGGTCGCCGAGGACGGTGGTGCGAGCAGTACGCCGAGCGCCGACTCGGCGGACGCCGGGTTCGCGCGGGACATGGCGGTGCACCACCAGCAGGCCGTGGAGATGTCGTACATCGTGCGCGACCGCACGAAGGACGAAGAGGTACGGCGGCTCGCGTACGACATCGCCCAGACACAGGCCAACCAGCGCGGCATGCTGCTGGGCTGGCTGGACCTGTGGGGGGCGCCGAAGGTGTCGTCGGACGCGCCGATGACCTGGATGGGCATGGGCGACATGGCCTCCGGCAAGGACGGCGCGCTGATGCCGGGCATGGCGACCAACACGGAGATGAAGAAGCTCGACGGCCTCAGCGGCAGGCAGGCGGAGATCTTCTACCTCCAGCTGATGACGGACCATCACAAGGGCGGCATCCACATGGCCGAGGGCTGTGTCGACAAGTGCACGGTCGGCGTGGAGAAGCGGCTCGCGCAGGGCATGGTGGACGGGCAGAAGTCGGAGATCGACCTGATGACGGGCATGCTGAAGGAGCGGGGCGCGAAGCCGCGGTCGTAGCGCCCGGACTGCTCGTGAAATGGTTTTGTCATTAGGTTAGTTGGGACCTTCTTGGGCCGGGCATTGACCTGGCATGAACGGTTCGTCGCTTAAGTGGCCACCGTCGGGTGATCCACTCGCACACACGAACCGCACAGGGGGTTCCATGAGATATCGACGCGCCTCGCTGCGCGCCTCGGTGAGCATGGCGGCGACACTGCCTCTGCTCACCGGCGCGCTTGCGCTGGGCATACCCGCGGCGCACGCCGCGGACCAGCAGGGCCGGGACACGCTCTCCGGCACCAAGCCCGCCTGGGCCACGGCCAAGGCCGACCAGGGCTCGGCCTCGGACAGTGCCAAGGTCTCCGCCCGCGTCTACCTCCGGGGCCGGGACGCGGCCGGTCTCGCCGCATGGGCGAAGGCCGTGTCGGACCCGAGCTCGGCGTCGTACGGCAAGTACCTGACCGCCGACCAGGCCCAGGCCCGCTTCGGCGCGACGAAGGCCCAAGTGGCGGCGGTCAAGGGCTGGTTGACGTCGGCGGGCCTGAAGGTCACGGGCGTCACGCAGCACTACGTCGCCGTCACCGGCGATGTGGCCGCCGCGGAGAAGGCGTTCGGCACGCAGCTGCACAACTACACCAAGGGCGCGAGGACCTACCGCGCACCCACGAAGGCCGCCTCGGTGCCGGACAGCGTGAAGGACGCCGTGCTGACCGTCACGGGTCTGGACAACGCCCCGCACATGGCGAGCCATCAGGACCAGCTCCCGGCGCCGGAGACCGTGTTCCGCAACGCCGGGCCGTTCTCGACGTACCACGGCTCGAACGTGGCGAGCGCACTGCCCGACGCGTACGGCACGAAGATCCCGTACGCCGTCAAGGGCTACACCGGCAAGCAGCTGCGTGCGGCGTACGGCGCCGGCACGCGCACCGGCAAGGGCGTGCGCATCGCCATCACCGACGCGTACGCCTCCCCGACCATCGCCTTCGACGCGGCCACCTACGCGAAGCGGAACGGCGACGCGGCCTACACCAGCGGCCAGTTGCGCCAGGTCCTGCCCGCGAAGTACACGCGGACCGAGGAGTGCTCGGCGGCCGGCTGGTACGGCGAGGAGACCCTCGACGTCGAGGCCGTGCACGCGGTCGCGCCCGGCGCGCAGATCACGTACGTGGGCGCCGCCTCCTGCTACGACGAGGACCTGCTGGACTCGCTCAGCAAGATCGTCGACAACCATCTCGCCGACCTCGTCTCCAACTCCTGGGGCGAGGTGGAGGCCGCCCAGACGCCGGACCTCGCGGCCGCCTACGACCAGGTCTTCCAGTTCGGCGCGGTCGAGGGCATCGGCTTCTACTACTCCTCCGGCGACGACGGCGACGAGGTCGCGAGCAGCGGCACCAAGCAGGTCGACATCCCGGCGAGTTCGGCGTGGGTGACGGCGGTCGGCGGCACCTCGCTGGCGGTCGGCAAGGGCGACAAGTACCTGTGGGAGACCGGCTGGGGCACGCAGAAGGCGGTCCTGTCCGCCGACGGCAAGAGCTGGACCGCCTTCCCCGGCGCCTTCAACTCCGGCGCGGGCGGCGGCACCAGCAAGACGGTTGCCGAGCCGTACTGGCAGAAGGGTGTCGTGCCGGACGCGCTGGCCAAGGCCAACAACGCCGCCGGCAACCGCGTCGTCCCGGACATCGCGGCGATCGCCGACCCGAACACCGGGTTCCTGGTGGGCCAGACGCAGACCATGCCGGACGGAAAGACGCAGGCCTACGACGAGTACCGCCTCGGCGGCACCTCGCTCGCCGCGCCGGTGATCGCGGCCGTCCAGGCCCTGGCGCAGGAGGCGCGCGGCGGGAAGCCGATCGGTTTCGCCAACCCGTCGATCTACGCGCGGTACGGCTCGAAGGCCTACCACGACGTCACGGACAACCCGACGGGATCCGGGCTCGCGGTGGCACGCGTCGACTTCGTCAACGGCTATGACGCGACGGACGGCCTGACCACATCGGTACGCAGCCTGGGCAAGGACAGCTCACTGCAGGCCGTGAAGGGCTACGACGACGTGACGGGCGTGGGCACGCCCGCGAGCGGTTACGTGGAGTCGTACCGCCGCCGCTGACCACCGGCCCGGCCGCACACCGGCCGCACAAAGAGGCGCCCCGCCGACGGGGGAAGATCGGCGGGGCGCTTTGGTGCCGCAGTGGTTCAGGGGGGTCCGAGCCCGGAAGGGCTCAGTGGACGGAGTGCTCCTCCAGCGGGAACGTTCCGCCGACCACGTCCTCCGCGAACGCCTTGGCCGCGTTGCCCATGACCTCGCGGAGGTCGGCGTACTGCTTCACGAACTTGGGGACCCGGCCGCCGGTCAGGCCCAGCATGTCCGTCCAGACCAGGACCTGCGCGTCCGTCTCGGCTCCGGCACCGATGCCGACCGTTGGGATGTGCAGGACGCGGGTGACCTCGGCCGCGAGCTCCGCCGGGACCAGCTCCAGGACGACCGCGAACGCGCCCGCGTCCTGGACGGACTTCGCGTCGCGCAGCAGCTGCTGGGCCGCCTCCTCGCCGCGACCCTGGACGCGGTAGCCCATGGCGTTGACGGACTGGGGGGTCAGGCCGATGTGGGCCATGACCGGGATGCCGGACTCGACCAGCAGCCGGATCTGGTCGTGGGAGCGCTCGCCGCCCTCCAGCTTCACGGCGCCGACGCCCGCCTCCTTCACCAGCCGGGTCGCCGAGCGCAGCGCCTGCACCGGGCCCTCCTGGTACGAGCCGAAGGGCAGGTCGCCGACGATCAGGGCGCGCGAGGTGCCTCGTACGACGGCCGCCGAGAGCATGGCCATCTCGTCGAGGGTGACGGGCACCGTGCTGTCGTAGCCGAGGTGGCAGTTGCCCGCCGAGTCACCGACGAGCATGACGGGGATGCCGGCCTCGTCGAAGACGGACGCGGTCATCGCGTCGTAGGCGGTGAGCATGGGCCACTTCTCGCCCCGCTCCTTGGCGAGGGCGATGTCCCGGACGGTGATGCGGCGAGTGCCCTTCCCCCCGTACAGCGCCTTGCTGCCGTCGGAGGGCTTCGCCTGAGGCGTCTGGGCAGCCGAAAGCTGCGTCATTGCAACGGCTCCTTCTGTCATCTCGAGGCGCCCTGACGGCGTCCCCGGATCCCCTCCATGGTGGCACTTCGTGCCAGGGAGGGCTAGGCCACCCCATGTGAGTTCCGCCCCGCGCGTCGGTCCGCGCGTCGGTCGGCGAGTCACCCGCGCGTTCGCCCCGCGTAAGGTCTCGGCAAAAACTTTCGATACGAGACGGTGCCGTATCGTAAATCGCCTACGCTCGACGGCATGACTTCTCCCGCCCCTGACACCGGCCCCCGCATACCGGAAGCCGTGCACCGTCGCCGCTGGGCGATCCTCGGCGTGCTGATGCTGAGCCTGCTGATCGTCGTCCTCGACAACTCGATCCTGAACGTCGCCATCAAGACCATCTCGACCCCGGCCCCGACCGGTCTGGGCGCCACCCAGAGCGAGCTGGAGTGGGCGATCAACGCCTACACCCTCGTCTTCGCCGGCCTGCTGTTCAGCGCGGGCATCCTGGGCGACCGGCTCGGCCGCAAGAAGGTCCTGCTCGGCGGCCTCGCGGTGTTCGGCATCGGCTCCGCCCTCGCCGCGTTCTCCGGCTCGCCCGGCGAGCTCATCGCCTTCCGCTCGGTGATGGGCCTCGGCGCGGCCTTCGTCATGCCGGCCACCCTCGCCGTCCTGATGAACGTCTTCGAGCGCGACGAGCAGCCCAAGGCCATCGGCATCTGGGCGGGCGGCGTCGGACTCGCCATCGCCATCGGCCCGATCACCGGCGGCGTCCTCCTCGACCACTTCTGGTGGGGCTCGGTCTTCCTCATCAACGTGCCGATCGTGCTGCTCGCGCTCGCGCTGATGCTGTGGCTGGTCCCGGACTCCCGCGATCCGAACCCGGGACGGATCGACCCCATCGGCGTCGTGCTCTCCGTCGTCGGTCTGGTCCTGCTCGTCTACGGCATCATCAAGGGCGGCCAGCTCGCCGACTTCACCGACCCGACGGTCCTCGCGACGATCGCCGCCGGCCTCGCCGTCCTCGTCGCCTTCGTCGTGTTCGAGAAGCGCAGCGACCATCCGTCCATCGACGTCACGTACTTCCGCAACAAGGTCTTCTCGGCCGCGATCGGCGTCATCGCGCTGGTCTTCTTCGCCCTGATGGGCGTGACCTTCTTCTCGGTCTTCTACACCCAGAGCGTGCGCGGGTACTCGCCCCTGGAGACCGGCCTGCTGATGCTGCCGCTCGCCGCCGCCCAGATGATCTTCGCGCCGCGCGCCCGGCTCGTGGTCGACCGGTTCGGCAACCGGGCCACGACCACCGGGGCCATGCTGCTCATCGCCGCCACCCTCGCCGCGTTCGCCACGTTCGAGGCGGACACGCCGATCTGGCTCCTGGAGGTGGTGTTCTTCCTGATGGGCGCCGCCATGGCGCACATCATGACCCCGATCAGCGTCGTCATCATGCAGGCCATGCCCCGCGAGAAGGCCGGCTCCGCCTCCGCCCTCAGCAACACCTTCCGCCAGGTCGGCGGCGCGCTCGGCATCGCCGTACTGGGCTCGGTCCTGTCGACCGCCTACCGCAACGGCATCGACGACCGGCTCACGGTGCTGCCGGAGGACCTACGGCACACGGCGGGCGAGTCCATCGAGGCCACCCTCGGTGTCGCCGACCGGCTCGGCGCGCGGGGCGAGGCCCTGGTCGGGCCGGCCCACGACGCCTTCCTGCACGCCATGCACGTGACGGCACTGTGGGGTGCGGGCATCGCGGTGCTCGGCGCGGTGATCGTGGCGCTGTTCCTGCCGGGGCGGCCGACGGCGCCTCAGGAGGGCGAGACGGAGCGGGAGTTGGCGGCCGCGGAGTAGGAGCGCAGCGGGCGCACGCCGACACGCGCTTGGTACCCGCCGTCGCCGTACACCGCCGTACACCAGGGAGAATCAGCACAGCCCACCGAAAGGACCGAGCCAAGTGAGCCTCGCCGACAGCGAACCCCGGCAGGGCGGCCCCGCCCGGGGCCGCCCCCGCAGCGAGTCCGTGGAGCGGTCCATCATCGAGGGCGTCATCAAGCTGCTGGAGGACGGCGTGCCGCTCGCGGAGCTGTCCATCGAGCGCATCGCCCGCACCGCCGGCGTCGGCAAGGCCACCATCTACCGCCGCTGGAGCGGTAAGGAGGAACTCTTCGTCGACGTCGTGCGGGCCGCCGAACCCCCGGACCCCGAACTGCCCGGCACCTGCGTGCGCGACGACCTCGTGACGCTTCTGGAGCAGTTGCGCAGGCGCGGTCTGATGACCCGTTCGTCGGCGCTCCTGCACAACGTCATCGCCCAGATGAAGAGCAGTCCGAAGATCTGGGACGCCTATCACGCGATCGTCGTCGAGCCGCGGCGCAGGAAACAGCACGAGATCCTGCGCCGCGGGCAGGACAACGGCGAGTTGCGCACGGACATCGACGTCGACGTGATGAACGACATGATCTTCGGCCCGATGCTGGTGCGTGCCGTCATGCGCCCGGACGCGGACCTTCCGGAGGGGCTGGCCGAGCAGATGGCCGACGCCGTGCTCGAAGGTCTACGGCCCGTCAGTTCGCGCACCCCGTAGATCGCATGTGCGCGTTTCGTCACAGAGCGCGCTTTCCCTCGCCGTAACCGGAACTCGTGAAGGTGACTTGTACGTCCTCGCCCCCGTACGGCCGTCATGAGTACGGCAGGAACGAGGCCGATCATCCCCTAGGGTTTCTTTTTGGGCGCGGGGGGACGACGGTGTGCACGGCAGGTAGTGAGGCGACGGTATGGCGCAGCAGGCGTACGTGACGGAGACGGACAACGGCGGCTCGGGGCCCGAGCGCCGGGAATCTGG
Source organism: Streptomyces sp. R28 (assembly GCF_041052385.1). Classification (GTDB taxonomy): domain Bacteria; phylum Actinomycetota; class Actinomycetes; order Streptomycetales; family Streptomycetaceae; genus Streptomyces. The sequence goes on from NZ_CP163439.1 coordinate 3,070,912, forward strand.
GCTCCGGCGCCTGACAGACCGCCTGCGGAGCCTGGTGGCGGGCCGGCGCGGCGATCCGCGCATCTGGCGGCGCGGGATCGTGCTGGCCGCCCTCGCCGTGATCCTCGCCCTGGTGATGCTGCTGCACGCGCAGATCCCGAACGTGGTCGGCAACCTCGGCAGCCTGACCGAGACGTTCCTGCCCTGGCTGGGCCTGTTCGTCCCGGTGCTGCTCCTGCTGGCCCTGGTCCGTAAATCCGCGACCGCGCTCATCGCCGTGCTGCTCCCGGCGATCGTGTGGCTGAACCTCTTCGGCGGCCTCCTCGTCGACCGGACCGGCGCCGGCGGCGACCTCACGGTGGCCACGCACAACGTCAACGCGGACAACACCGACCCGTCCGGCACCGCCCGCGACGTGGCCGCGTCCGGCGCGGACGTGGTGGCCCTGGAGGAGCTGACGGCCGGCGCGGTCCCGACGTACGAGAAGGCGCTGGCGTCGACGTACAGGTACCACACGGTGCAGGGCACCGTCGGGCTGTGGAGCAAGTACCCGCTGAGCGGCGTCAAGCCCGTCGACATCAAGCTGGGGTGGATCCGCGCCATGCGGGCCGCGGTCACCACGCCGAGCGGGCAGGTCGCGGTGTACGTCGCCCACCTGCCGTCGGTGCGGGTGAAGGTGGAGGCCGGGTTCACCGCCCGGCAGCGCGACAAGAGCGCCAACGCGCTGGGCGAGGCCATCGCCCACGAGCAGCTGCAGAAGGTGATCCTGCTCGGCGACCTGAACGGCACGATGAACGACCGCGCGCTCAACGCCGTCACCGCCCAGATGCGCTCCACGCAGGGCGCGGCGGGCAGCGGGTTCGGGTTCAGCTGGCCGGCGTCGTTCCCGATGGCGCGGATCGACCAGATCATGGTGAAGGGCCTGGAGCCGGAGAGCTCGTGGACGCTGCCGGAGACCGGGAGCGACCATCTGCCGGTGGCGGCGCGTGTGAAGGTCGACACCTCCTCTTGACCCGGGGGGAATACTGGGGCCGGGAGTCTTTGTTCCGAGACTGAACATAAGCTTGGTACAGAACTCCGCTCTCCCTCGAAAGGCACGGCTTCCTTCATGCCCCTGGCCCTGCTCGCCCTGGCCGTCGGCGCCTTCGGCATCGGTACCACCGAGTTCGTGATGATGGGCCTGCTGCCCGACGTCGCGGACGACCTGCACACATCCATCCCCACCGCCGGACACCTGGTCTCGGCGTACGCGCTCGGCGTCGTCATCGGCGCCCCGCTGCTGGCGGCCGTGACCGCCCGCATGTCCCGCCGTACGGTCCTGATCGCGCTGATGGCGCTCTTCGTGGCGGGCAACGCGGCGTCGGCCTTCGCGCCGGACCACTCCTGGCTGCTCGTGGCCCGCTTCGTGAGCGGTCTGCCGCACGGTGCCTTCTTCGGCGTCGGTGCCGTGGTCGCCACGAACATGGTCGCGCCGGAGCGCAAGGCCCGCTCGGTGTCGCTGATGTTCCTCGGACTGACCGTCGCGAACGTCGTGGGCGTGCCGGTCGCCACCCTCATGGGGCAGCACCTGGGATGGCGGGCGACCTTCCTGGGCGTCAGCGCGATCGGCCTGGCCGCCATCGCCTCCCTCGCGCTGCTGATCCCGCACGAGCGGGTGCCGGCGCCCTCGGCCGGGCTGCGCGGCGAGCTGGCCGCGCTGAAGTCCCTGCCGGTGTGGCTCGCCCTCGGGACGACCGTCGCGGGCTTCGGCGCGCTCTTCGCCGCGTACAGCTACGTCACGCCGATGCTGACCGACTCCGCCGGGTACGCCGACGCCAGCGTGACGCTGCTGCTGGCGCTGTTCGGCGTGGGCGCCACCATCGGCAACCTGCTGGGCGGACGCCTGGCGGACCACGCGATGCGCAAGACCCTGTTCGGCGGCCTGCTCTCGCTGGCCGCGGTGCTGGCCCTGTTCCCGCTGCTGATGTCCACGGCCTGGAGCGCGGCCCTGGCGGTGACGCTGCTCGGCATGGCGGCGTTCGTGGCCGGCTCCCCGCTCAACCTGATGGTGATGGAGAAGGCGTCGTCGGCTCCGTCCCTGGCCTCCTCGGCCAACCAGGCGGCCTTCAATCTCGCGAACGCGGGCGGCGCCTGGATCGGCGGCCTCGCCCTCGCGGCCGGCTTCGGCGTGACGTCCCCGGCGCTGGCCGGCGCGGCACTGGCCGTGCTCGGGCTCGGGGTCGCGGGTGCCGCGTACGCGGTGGACCGGCGCCGAAGCGCTCCGCTGGGTGGGCGGGATCGTGTGGTCGCCTCTCATGTTCCGCAGCAGGTCGAAGCGGTTCGGCACTGAGCCTCCCGGCCAAGGGCTCGACCAAGGATGTGCCGCGTCATGTGGTGCGTCGGCTGCTGCGCCGTTGTGGCTGGTCGCGCCCACGCGGCGGAGCCGCATGTCGGCACAGCCCCGCGCCCCTCGGGGCGCCGGCGGTAGGTCGGCTGTCGGTCGTGTCGGTGAGCTGTCGGTGGTTTGTCGGTGGGGGCTGACACCGTCATCCTCATGACGCGAATCGACAAGAAGCCGGGCGGCGAGAGCACCGCCGTCTCTGTGCGGGGGTTGGTCAAGCACTACGGCGAGACCAAGGCTCTGGACGGTGTGGACCTGGACGTCCGCGAGGGCACCGTCATGGGAGTGCTCGGGCCGAACGGGGCCGGAAAGACGACCCTCGTGCGGATCCTGTCCACACTGCTGGCACCGGACGCCGGACAGGCCACCGTCGCCGGATACGACGTCGTACGGCAGCCCCGGCAGCTGCGCCGGGTGATCGGACTGACCGGGCAGTACGCCTCCGTCGACGAGAAGCTCCCGGGGTGGGAGAACCTCTATCTCATCGGGCGGCTCCTGGACCTGCCCCGCAAGGACGCACGCGCGCGTGCCGACGAACTGCTGGAGCGGTTCTCGCTGACCGACGCCGCCAAGCGGCCCGCGAGCACCTACTCCGGCGGTATGCGGCGGCGGCTCGACCTGGCGGCCTCCATGATCGGGCGGCCGGCTGTGCTGTTCCTCGACGAGCCGACCACGGGGCTCGACCCCCGGACCCGCAACGAGGTGTGGGACGAGGTCAAGGCCATGGTCGGGGACGGTGTGACGGTACTGCTGACCACCCAGTACATGGAGGAGGCCGAGCAGCTCGCCTCCGAGCTGACCGTCGTCGACCGGGGCAAGGTCATCGCGGGCGGGCGGATCGAGGAGCTGAAGGCCAAGGTCGGCGGACGGACCCTGCGGATCCGCCCGGTCGACGCGTTGCAGCTGCGCCCGCTCGCCGGGTATCTCGACGATCTCGGCATCACCGGGCTCGCCACCACGACCGTGGACACCGCCACCGGCACCCTCCTCGTCCCGATCCTCAGCGACGAGCAGCTGACCGCCGTCGTCGGCGCCGTGACCGCCCGCGGCATCACGCTCGGCTCCATCAGCACCGAACTGCCCAGCCTGGACGAGGTGTTCCTCTCCCTCACCGGCCACCGCGCCAGTGCCCCGCAGGACACCGTGCCCACCGACGACCGCGAGGAGGTCGCCGTATGAGCGCCGCCACCACTGTCCCCACCGCCGCGACCACCGACGACGCCCGCATCACCCTGCGCGGGCACCTGCGGCACACCGGCGCCCTCGTCCGGCGCAATCTGCTGTGGATCCGCCAGGACCCGGAGTCGATGGCCGACGCGCTGCTGATGCCGGTCATCTTCACCCTGCTGTTCGTGTTCGTCTTCGGCGGCTCGATCGGGCAGGCGCTGGGCGGCGGGCAGGACAGGTACGTGCAGTACGTGATCCCCGGCATGATCGCGATGATGAGCATGACGCTGTCCCAGGGCGTCGGCACCGGCTTCAGCCAGGACTTCAACTCCGGTGTCATGGACCGCTTCCGGTCCCTGCCCATCGGGCGCGGCTCGGTGCTGTTCGCGAAGATCTCGGTGGAGCTGCTGCGGATGCTGTTCGCGACCACCGTGCTGATGATCGTCTCCGTGTCGGTCGGGTTCGACATCACCAACTGGCCCGGTCTGTTCGCGACCGTGGCCCTGTCCACGGCGTTCGCCTCGTCGATCATGTGGGTGTTCCTCACCCTGGGCGTGATCATGAAGAACGCGCAGTCCGTGCAGGCGATGGGCTTCCTGGTGCTGTTCCCGCTCCAGTTCGGCTCGTCGATCTTCGCGCCGACCACGTCGATGCCGGGCTGGCTGCAGGCCTTCACCGACTACAACCCGCTGTCCACGCTCGCGGACGCCGCGCGCGGACTGATGGTGGGCGGGCCGGTCGCGCACGACCTGTGGGTGACGCTGGGCTGGTCGGTGGCGATCACGGCCGTGATGGCGCCGATCGCGATCCACAAGTTCCGGACGAAGAGCTGACGCCCGGACCCGGTCCGTGTCGGTGCGCGTCAGATCAGGGCGGCGGCCTCCTCCGAGGAGAGGGCGCCGCCCTCCGCGTACGCCGACTCGTAGGCGGCGTCGCCGAGGACCGCACGCAGCGCCCGCTCGGCCCCGGCGCGCACCTCGCGCTCGATGCTCGACGGGGCATGGCCGGACGGCAGCAGTGCGTCCCCGGTCCCGACACAGCGGGCGCCGTCGCGGGCGCGGGTGCCGTCCTCGACGGCGGCGAGGGAGGTGGCGGCGATGTGCAGGTACATGGTGCGCATGTACGGGGCGACCGCCTGGGACAGCGGGTCCGTGGCCATCGCCAGCGCCCTGCGGGCCTTGTCCAGGCCCTCCTCGTAGCAGCCGTCGGCCACCTCCAGCCAGGCCTCCGTGCCGAGGATGTAGGCATCGAAGATGACGAAGTGGGCGATGGAGAACTCCTCGCGCAGCAACCTCAGTTGCTCGCGCGCCTGCGGGATGCGGCCGGTCATGCCGCACCGGATGGCGATGAACATCCGGGCGGCGGGCAGCGCCCCGTTGCGCGAGCCGTCCTGCTGGGCGACCACCTCGCGCAGCAAGTTCTCGCCGTCCTCGCCCTGGCCCACCTCCAGCAGCGTGCTGCCCAGGCGGGCGCGCAACACCGCCACCTGGGCACGAGCGCCGAGCCGCTCGGCACGTTCGATCGCCGCCTCGTAGGCGCCGGCGGCCGACTCCCACTCGCCCTTGCGCTCGTGGGCCTCGCCGCGGGCTGAGAGGGCCTCGGCCGTCCCCCACAGATCGCCGAGACGCTCGTAGATCCGAAGCGACTCGTCGGCGTCGCGGGAGGCGTCGCCCGCCCAGTCGGAGCGGTTGGCGAACAGGTTGGCCCGCCACTGAAGACTCGCGGCGAGCTCCCAGTCGTAGCCGGACGTGTTGCGGCTGGTCTCCACGGTGGCGTCCAGGACGTGACGCACCCGGTCCATGTCCCCGCTGAGCATGATGGCGAAGAACCACAGAGAGCCGGGCGAACGGCAGGTCTGGGGCATGCCGGGCTCGTAGGTCTCGGCGATGGCATGCAGCTTGGCCTTCGCCTGCGGGGTCTGCCAGGCGTCCAACTCCGTGTCCATGCAGGCGAGATGGACGAGGTGGTTGCCGCGCCGGGCCTCCGCGAGGAGCTCTCCGGTCCACGGGGGCGGGGTGTCCGTGCAGCGTTCCCACACCGGCTCGGCGCGACGGGCGGGCCCGGCGAAGGGGTCGGGGCCGAGGGACTGGACCTCGCGGGACCAGTTGCGGGCCTCGATCCTCAGATCGCGCATCTGCCAGAACCAGGCCAGCGACAGGACCAGGCACAGCCCCTCCTGCTCGTCGCGTTCGGCGACGGCATGGCGCAGGGCGACGCGCAGGTTCTCGTACTCGCGCTCCAGGCGCTCGATGGCGGCGAGCTGGCCGGGCCCCCGCAGCAACGGGTCCGTGGTGCGGGCGAGTTCGCGGTAGTACGTCAGATGCGCGCGCTCGGCCTCGCCGCGCCGCCCGCTCTCGTCGAGCCGCTCGCCCGCGTACTCGGCGACGGTCTCCAGCAGCCGGTAGCGCATCGCGCCGTCCGTCGAAGGGGCGGCCACCACAAGGGACTTGTCGACGAGCGAGCCGAGCGCCTCCAGCGCGACGGGCCCGCACACGGCCTCGGCGGCGGCGAGGTCACAGCCGCCGGCGAACACGGACAGCCGCCGCAGCACCTCTCGTTCGCCCTCGTCCAACAGCTCCCAGGACCAGTCCACGACCGCCCGCAGGGTCTGCTGGCGGGGCAGCACGGTACGGCTGCCCGAGGTGAGCAGCCGGAAGCGGTCGTCGAGCCGGTCGGCGATCTGACGTGGCGTCAGCATACGCAGACGGGCGGCGGCGAGCTCGATGGCGAGGGGCAGCCCGTCGAGGCGCCGGCAGATCTCCGCGCACGCCTCCGGATCATCGGCCACCCGGAAGCCCGGCCTGGCCGCGGCGCCCCGGTCGGCGAGCAGCCGCAGCGCGAACGGCTCGGGCAGCGGGTCCACGGGCCGCAGCAACTCCCCCGGTACGCCGAGGGGTTCACGACTGGTGGCGAGCACCGTCAGCTGCGGGCAGCGCGCCAGCAGCTCCGCCACGAGCCGCGCGGCGGCCTCGACGACGTGCTCGCAGTTGTCGAGGATCAGCAGCATGCGCCGCTTGCCGCAGTGCTCGGCGAGCCGCTCGAAGGGGTCGTCGTACCGGTCGGATCCGGCCCGCATGGCCTCGGCCCCGGCGCCGTACAGCACGGTCTCACGGGCGCCGACGGCGGTGAGCACGGCCTCCGGTACGGCCTCGGGATCGTCGACCGGCGCGAGCTCGGCCAGCCACACCCCGTCCGGGGCACCGTCCCGCGCCCGCTCGGCGGCCTCCTGCGACAGCCGCGTCTTGCCTGCCCCACCGGGGCCGAGCAGCGTGACGAGCCGGGCGGTGGCGAGGTCGCCGCGGATGGCTTCGATGTCCGGTTTCCGGCCGACGAAGGAGGTGAGGCGGGCGCGGAGGTTGCCGGTGGGCGGGGGCGGGGGCGGGGGCGAAGTGAGGGTGGAGGCGGTGGCGGTGGGTCGGGAGGTGCCGGGCGACTCGGCGGCGGGGTCTGTGCGGGCGCAGTCGGGCGCGGGCAGGGGGTGAGCGGCGGGGCGGGCGGGGGCGCCGGGGCCGGTCCGGGAACCGGGCGCCCGCTCGCCCGCGTCGGCCTCCGCGTCGGCGGTGCCGGGCGGCCGGGATTCGCGGCTGCCAGGGGTGGTGCGTATCGCGCCGTGGGGGGAGCCGAATCCGTCGCGTCCACGCCGGGGGTCGGTGCCGGCAGCGTGCGTGCGCTCCGCCGGGTGGAGCAACTCCCCGTGCAGGGAGCGCAGTTCCGGCCCCGGGTCGGAGCCCAGCCGGTCCGCCAGGAGTCGGCGTACGTCCTCGTAGGCGGCCAGTGCCTCCGCCGTACGGCCCGCGTCGCGCAGGGCACGCAGACGCAGGGCCTGAAGGGGTTCGTCCAGGGGGTGGGTGTCGCACAGGGCGGTCAGCTCGGGCAGGGACGCCTCGGCGTGGCCGAGGGCGAGGGCAGCGCTGTGGCGGGCGCGCAGCGCGTCCAGGCGCCGGGTCTCTTGGCGGGCCGCCTCGGCGGTGCGGTCGGGGAGGTCGGCGAGGGCGGGGCCGTGCCACAGGGCGAGGGCGTCGTCGAGGACGACGGCGGCCTTGGCGGGGTCGCCGTCGGCCAACGCGCGCATGCCCTCGCCGGCCAGCCGCTCGAACCGGTGCAGGTCGATGTCGTCGGGCGCGGCGGCGAGACTGTACCCGCCCTCCGACGAGACGATCGCGCCCGCCCCGAGGGCCCGCCGCAAGCGTCCGACCAGCGCCTGCAGCGCGCCCGTGGCGTCGACGGGCGGATCCCCGTCCCACACCTCGTCGACCAGCAGGCTCGCGGGCACGGTCCGCCCGCCCCGCAACGCCAGCACGGTCAGCAGGGCACGCAGCCGCGCCCCGCCCACCGGAACCGGGGTGCCGTCGGGGCGGAGTACCTGAGTGGTGCCGAGGATGCGATAGCGCACGGGGTCCATTGTCTCTGCTCGGTTCGGGACGGTCACAGGGTTGCGTGGTGCGGCGCGGGAAGGGTGTGCGGCGCGAGGGGTTACGGCACCGTCATCCCGGTTCCGGGACCGTGCTCAGGGTCTCAAGCAGCTCCGCCAGCGCGGCCGGCGCCAGGCCCGTCACCTCCGCGCCCGGTGCCGTGCCCTCGTGCGGAAGGCCCCGGGCCTCGCGCACCGCGTGTGACAGCCGGGAGTCCGTGCCCGGCACCTCCAGGGTCACCAGCACACCCGCGTCGGCGTCCGCGAACCACTTCGGGCACTCCCCGACCGACCGCAGCGACCGCTCCCCGGGAACCGGCACCCGCGTGAGCGAACCCGGCGCCATCGCGGCGTAGCCCTGCCGAAGGACCTGGATCGCCCGTACCCGGCCCCGTGTATCGGGCAGGTCGGGGTCGCTGTGGAACTCGGCCGTGAGGAGGCCGACCAGGCGCAACCGGTCCCCCGGCCGCACGTCGCCCAGCTCCTCCTGCGAGACGAGATCGACCGAGTGCTGGTGCAGGGCCACCACGAGCCCGCTCTCCTCCCGCAGGACCCGCACCGCACCCTCCTCCGCCGGGATGTCCTCCACCGAGCCGGTGATCTTGGTGAGCTGGTCGTGCCAGCCGCCGCCGAGGGCGTGGTCGGAGGACTGGAACAGCAGCGGCCAGCTCACCTCGTCCCCCACCTTGAACGGCGTACCGCAACACTCCATCTGCCAGTCGTCGTAGAACACATGCCAGAGCCCCATGCCCCCACCCTCCCCGGAACCACCACCCCACCGCGAGACGTTTTCCCCGTACGCCCGGTACGGTCGGGCAGGCCCGACGTCCCGTACCCCCGTCGTCCCACAGGAGCCCGTCCTCATGACCACCGCCATCACCCGCCACAGCGACCGGCGGATCAGCCCCGTCTTCGTCGGGATCCTGGCCGTCACGGCGGTGACGGGCTGGGCCACCTGGACCGGCTTCGCCGAGCAACCCGGCCTCGCCGTGTTCCTGTTCGTGACCGCCGCCTGGATCGTCTCCCTGTGCCTGCACGAGTACGCACACGCGCGTACCGCCCTGCACAGCGGCGACACCACGGTCGGCGCCAAGGGCTATCTGACCCTGAACCCGCTGAAGTACACGCACGCGATGCTCAGCATCGTGATCCCGGTCATCTTCGTGATCATGGGCGGCATCGGGCTCCCCGGCGGTGCCGTCTTCATCGAGCGCGGCCGGATCCGCGGGCGCTGGCGGCACAGTCTGATCTCGGCGGCAGGCCCGCTGACGAACGTCCTCTTCGCCGTCGTGTGCACCGCCCCGTTCTGGCTGGACGCGCTCGACGGTGTCCCCCGGGACTTCCGCTTCGCACTTGCCTTCCTCGCCCTGCTCCAGGTCACGGCCGCGATCCTGAACTTCCTGCCGGTCCCGGGCCTGGACGGCTACGGCGTGATCGAGCCCTGGCTGTCGCACAAGATCAAGCGCCAGGTGGAGCCGTTCGCCCCGTTCGGCCTGCTGCTCGTGTTCGTGGTGCTCATGCTTCCCGCGGTGAACCGCGAGTTCTTCCAGCTGATCTACACACTGCTGGACAACCTGGGCGTCCACGGTCTGGAGCGCTACTGCGGCCAGGACCTCTACCGCTTCTGGCAGGGCACGAGCGAGTACTGCTCGATCAGCCCGTGACGGAGCCCCGCCGCCCGTCCTTGGCGCGCTTGATGTAGTACCAGGTCATGTTCGACGACAGCCCGGCCAGCAGCACCCACACGATCCCCAGCCAGCTGCCCCGCGCGAAGGAGATCACGGCCGCGGCCACGGCCAGCAGACAGACGATCAGGGTATAGACACCAAGGCGGGGCATTTCGGTCGGCTCCTTCGGGGGACACTGCTACGGCGACCAGTGTCCCCCATAGCTCACACGTCCGTGACGCGGAGCCCCGCGTGCGCCTTGTACCGCCGGTTCACCGAGATCAGGTTCGCGACCAGCGACTCCACCTGGTGGGCGCCTCGCAGCCGCCCCGCGAAGACGCCGCGCATGCCGGGGATACGGCCGGCCAGCGCCTGGACGATCTCCACGTCCGCCCGTACCTCCCCGAGCACCATCACATCGGTGTCGATCTCGTCGATCTCCGGGTCCTGGAGCAGCACCGCCGACAGGTGGTGGAAGGCGGCCGTCACCCGGGCCTCGGGCAGCAGGGCGGCGGCCTGCTCGGCGGCACTGCCCTCCTCCGGCTTCAGCGCGTAGGCGCCCTTCTTGTCGAAGCCGAGCGGGTTGACGCAGTCGACGACCAGCTTGCCGGCCAGCTCCTCGCGCAAGGACTCCAGCGTCTTGCCGTGACCCTCCCAAGGCACGGCGACGATCACGATGTCGCTGCGCCGCGCGCACTCCGCGTTGTCGGCGCCCTCGACACCGTGCCCGAGCTCGTCGGCGGCGGACCGGGCACGGTCGGCCGCCCGCGAGCCGATGATCACCTTCTGCCCGGCCTTGGCGAGCCGGTAGGCGAGGCCCTTGCCCTGCGGCCCGGTCCCGCCGAGCACGCCGACGACGAGCCCGGAGACGTCGGGCAGGTCCCAGGGGTCCTTGGCCGGGGCCTTCGCGGGAGCGTCGGTGGGCTGCTGTGCACTGTCGGTAGAGGTCATGGGCCGACTTTACGTCGCCCGACCGGACGGCTCCCCCGCCCGCCCCCACGCCTCAGGTGAGGTCCGTCACGGGCACCCGCCGGAAGCTGATGGTCTCGTACGGGCCGAAGTCACCGGTCTCGTAGAGGAGTCCGACCGTCGCGTCGTCGACCCGTACGAGGTCCGAGTACGCGCCGGGCAGACCGTTCACCGTGTGCGCGGACCGCCAGGTGATGCCGTCGTCGGTGGAGGCGCGGACGGTCATCAGGGCGCGGGCGGCGGGGTCGGCGGGGCCGGAGAAGAGGAGCACGTCGGGGTCGCGGAGCTGCAGGACACTGCCCTCGCAGATGGGGGCGGTCAGGCCGGCCTGGGGGCGGAAGGGCTTCACCAGGGTCGCGCCGCCGTCCTCGGAGCAGGCGTCGGCACGGTTGCCGGGGGACGGGGAGTCGTTGCGGGTGTTGAAGTAGACGCGGCCGTCGGGGAGTTCGGCGGCGGTGGTCTCGTTGACGTTGACGTAGCCGTCGGTGTTCTCGTCGACGTAGCCGATGCGCCACGTCGCGCCCCGGTCGTCGCTGAGCAGACAGTGACCGCTGTTGTACCTGGCCTCCGTGCCGATGTCGTCGCCGGTGGGCGGGATCGTGTGGTTCGCGGGGACGACCACCCGGCCGCCGCTCAGCTGGATCGCGTGGCCGGGCGTGGTGGCGTACCAGCGCCACTCCGGCCGCTTGACCTGTGCGGTGATCTCCTTCGAGCTCGACCAGGTGACGCCGTCGTCGTCGCTGTGGCGCACCCAGATCCGGCGGCCGTCGACGTCGCTCACCTCGCCGCGCAGGATGGCGCCCTCGGTGGCGGCCGCGTGGTTGCGGATGTAGACGAGCAGGATGCGGCCGGTGTCGAGGACAACCGGGGCCGGGTTGCCGGCGAGGTGCCAGTTGTTGTCGGCGGCCACCGCGAGCGGGCCCCAGGTGCGGCCGCCGTCGGTCGACCGCTTGAGCACGATGTCGATGTGCCCGTGGTCGGCGGCGGAGTGGACCCGGCCCTCGCAGAAGGCGAGGAGCGTGCCGGCGGAGGTGGCGACGACGGCCGGGATGCGGAAGCTCGCGTAGCCCTCGCGGCCGGCGCGGAAAGGGACGCTGGTCTCTGTCATGGCGGCTCCTCGAATGGCCGGTGACCCGCGGGATGACGGATCCCCCTGCTGGGATGACGGATCCCCCTGCCCAGGTCGGGCGAATTCGTGGTGAACACCGGGTCACGAGTGGTCGGTTACGGCAGGATGCGGTCGCATGGACGCCGTACGTGTCGCGTTGTTGCGCGAAGTGCTCGCCGGAACCGAGTGGTTGGGTGCCACCCGGCAGTTCGCGGGGGCGCTGCGGTCGTCGGCGGTCACGCACGGGGGCGGGCTGCTGCTGGTCGGCACGCCGGAGTACGAGCCGTGGCATCTGGCGGCCCATCTCGTGGACGAGGCCGCGTGGTCCGGGACGCCGGAGCTCGCCCCGACACTCGTACGGCATGACGCGCGCGCCTCGGATCCGGCGCATCTGGCGGTCGGCCTGGGGCGGTTGGCGGCGGCGCGGCGTGGGGAGACGCTGCTGGTGGTGTCGCCGGCCGAGCCCGGGGCGCCGCTCCTGGAGCGGGTGCACGACGTCCGGCGGGCCGGGGCGACGGTGCTGGCGCTCGGCGCCGGCGAGGGAGAGCTGTCCGCCATGGCCCACGAGACGCTGGCCGTCCCGGAGGGCGCGGAGCTGGACCTGGACACCGTGCAGCACCTGGTCAGCGCGGCCGCCGGCGAGAACGCGGTGCCGTCGCCGAGGGGACGCCGCCGCTTGCGGGACCGGCTGGCCCGCCTGGCGGAGTCGTTGACGGCGCCGCCACCTGCGCGCTGGTGACCTGGCCGGGACCCGCCCCCGCCGCGCCCCCGCGCACAAATCCGCTTGCCTCCGGCACCGCCCCACCCGAGCATGACCCGACGTGACGGACGACTCCCCCACCGCTGCCCCAGCTCCCCCTCCCCCGCGCCCTCCCCTTCCCTCCCGCCTCCGTGCCGTACTCCCCGACCTCGCCCCCTGGCGGGCCTCCGCCGACTTCCGGAGGCTGTGGCTGGCGGGCCTGATCTCCTCCTTCGGCAGCTTCCTGACGTTCGTCGCGCTGCCGGTGCAGATCAAGGAGCTGACCGGGTCCGCCGCGGCCGTCGGGGCGATCGGGGCCGTGGAGCTGGTGCCGTTGATCGTGTTCGGGCTGTACGGCGGTGCGCTCGCCGACGCGCTCGACAAGCGGAAGCTGATCGTGCGGACGGAGGCCGGGCAGGCGGTGCTGAGCGCGGCGCTGCTGGTCAACGCGCTGCTGCCGACCCCCACCGTCTGGCCCCTGTACGTCGTCGCCGCCCTGTCCTCGGCCCTCGTCTCGGTCCAGCGCCCCGCCCTGGACGCCCTGTTGCCCCGGATCGTGGCCCACGACCACCTCCCGGCCGCCGCCTCGCTGAACGCACTGCGCTGGCAGGTCGGCGGTGTCGCGGGCCCGGCCCTGGCCGGCGTGGTCGTCGCGTACGCGGGGCTCGGCTGGGCCTACGGCGCGGACCTGCTGACCTTCGTCGTCTCCGTCCTGCTCACGCTCGGCATCGCCGCCTCCCCCGCCTCCCACGAAGCCGCGAAGCCGTCCCTCAAGGCGATCACCGAGGGCGCCCGGTACGCCTGGAGCCGCAAGGAGCTGCTGGGCACCTACGTCATCGACATCGCGGCGATGCTCTTCGCGATGCCGCTCGCCGTACTGCCGTTCCTCGCGGACGAGTTGGACGCGCCCTGGGCGCTCGGCCTGATGTACGCCGCCGTCCCGGCCGGGGCCATGCTGGTGAGCCTGACGAGCGGCTGGACCTCGCGGGTGCACCGGCACGGGCGGGTCGTGGTGCTGTCGGCGGCCCTGTGGGGTACGGCGATCGCGGCCGCCGGCGTCTCCCGGAACATCTGGCTGGTGCTGCTGTTCCTCACCCTCGGCGGGGCCGCCGACATGGTCAGCGGCATCTTCCGCGGGGTGATGTGGAACCAGACGATCCCGGACGAGCTGCGCGGCCGGCTCGCCGGGATCGAGCTGCTGTCGTACTCGGTCGGCCCGCAGCTCGGCCAGACCTATCTGGGCGGCGTGGCCGCCTGGCGGGGCGTACGGACGTCCATCTGGTCGGGCGGGCTGCTGTGCGTGGGCGCGGTGGGGCTGCTGGCGCTGTGCCTGCCGAAGCTCATGACGTACGACGCGCGGACGAACGAGCACGCGGTACGGCTGCGGGAGCAGCGGGCGGCGGCAGCGGGAGCAGCAGCCGCACCGGCTCCGGCGTCGGCGGAGGGTTGATCAGTCGTCGTCCGCCGGACCCGCCGGGGCGTCGTGCCACCGGGGGTCGTTCTCCCACTCGAGGTTGCGTTCCCGCGCGAGGTCCATCGCCTGCTGGGCCTCCTGCCGGCTGGCGTAGGGCCCGAACCGGTCCTTGGCCGGGCACTCCGGCCCCTCCTCGACCTTCTTGTGTACGAGGCAGTAGTACCACTCGCCGGGTTTCCCGACCGTGCGCTTCTTGAACAAGGCCATGAGCGGCTCCTCTCGCCACCGACATGTTCCCCCATGCCCGCTGGTTAGACTCGCTGGCATGTCTGGCCAGTCGCTGCTCGTTCCAGGGGAGCTGTCTCCCACCCGTTCCGTGCCCGGAAACATCCGTCGCCCCGAGTATGTCGGCAAGCCCGCGCCGACGCCTTATACCGGGCCGGAGGTGCAGACCCCGGAGACCGTCGAGGCGATGCGGGTCGCCGGCCGTATCGCCGCGCGGGCGATGGCCGAGGCGGCGAAGCTGATCGCGCCCGGCGTCACGACGGACGAGCTGGACAAGGTGGCGCACGAGTACATGTGCGACCACGGCGCCTACCCCTCCACGCTCGGCTACCGCAACTTCCCCAAGTCCCTGTGCACGAGCGTCAACGAGGTGATCTGCCACGGGATCCCGGACTCCACGGTCCTGCGCGACGGCGACATCATCAACCTCGATGTGACGGCGTACATCGGCGGGGTGCACGGCGACAACAACGCCACGTACCTGGTGGGTGACGTGGACGAGGAGAGCCGCCTGCTGGTGGAGCGCACCCGCGAGTCCCTGAACCGGGCGATCAAGGCGGTCAAGCCGGGCCGCCAGATCAACATCATCGGCCGCGTGATCGAGTCGTACGCCAAGCGCTTCGGCTACGGCGTGGTCCGCGACTTCACGGGCCACGGCATCAACTCGTCGTTCCACTCGGGCCTGATCATCCCGCACTACGACAGCCCGCACGCGACGACGGTGATCCAGCCCGGCATGACCTTCACGATCGAGCCGATGCTGACGCTGGGCACGCACGAGTACGACATGTGGGACGACGGCTGGACCGTCGTCACGAAGGACCGCAAGCGCACGGCGCAGTTCGAGCACACGCTGGTGGTGACGGAGACGGGGGCGGAGATCCTGACCCTGCCGTGATCATCGGTCACCCGATCACCGATCACATCGCCGATCACTGAGCCCGCCCTGCCAGGGCGGGCTTTCTCTTGTAGTCTTTTACCGACAGAGTGTCGGCAAGCCTATTGACTTAGGTTAGCCTTACCTTAGAGGATATGGCTCATGGACTCCTTCTCGACACTCATCCGCACGGCGTCCCATGAACAGCACGTGGAGGCCGAGACCTCGACGTTCATGAGCGACCTGCTCGGCGGACGGCTCGGCGTCGACGCGTACGCGCGCTACACCGAGCAGCTGTGGTTCGTGTACGAGGCACTGGAGGCCGGGGCCGAGCGGCTGGCGTCGGATCCGGTGGCGGGGCCCTTCATCCGGCCGGAGCTGTTCCGGTTGCCGGCACTGGAGCGGGACCTGGCGCATCTGCGGGGTCCGCGCTGGCGGGCGGGGCTGTCGGCGCTCCCCGCGACGCGGGCGTATGCGGACCGGGTGCGCGAGTGCGCCGGGCGCTGGCCGGGCGGCTATGTCGCCCACCACTACACCCGCTACCTCGGCGACCTCTCCGGCGGCCAGATCATCCGCGACAAGGCGGAGAAGACCTGGGGTTTCGCACGCAAGGGCGACGGGGTCCGCTTCTACGTCTTCGAGGAGATCTCCAACCCGGCGGCGTTCAAGCGCAGTTACCGCGAACTGCTGGACGCGGTGCACGCCGACGACCTGGAGAAGCAGCGGATCGTGGCGGAGTGCAAGAGGGCGTTCGCGCTGAACACGGCGGTGTTCGGGGCGTTGGGCGAGGAGTTCCCGCTGTCGGCGTGAGGCCGGGCGCCGCCGTCCTCACCACAGGGGCCGCACACCACCGGCGTCCGTCTTCCAGGTGTCCCGCGCGGTACGCAGCCCGGCATCGGCCCGAGCCCGTACGGTACGCGCGCGCTCCCTGGCCTTGTCGAGCGCGGGGCGGCCGCCCTCCTCGGCCTTCGCCAGGTCGGCCTCGGCCTGCCTGATCTCCGCGACGAGTTCGGCATCGCGGCGCTGCAGGTCCCGACAGAACTCCTCGTGCTGCACCACCTGGTTGTGGATCGCCTCGACCAGGGCGTCCGCGGCGATCTCCTGGTGCCGGGGGTACGGCTGACTTCGCCTGGTGCCGTCGGGCCGGGTCACCCGGAGGTAGACGTGGTCCTGGGAGTGATCGAGTTTCACGGTGACGCCGGCCAGCGGCAACCGCTCGTCGACCGCTTTGCGGGGCTCACCCTGCCCTTCGGCGGCCTCCTCCTTCAGGAACAACAGCTCGTGCTCGAGCAGCCCCAACGGCCACAGCCACAGCTCCGGCTTCACCTCTTGGCCCGAGCCCTGCCGGGCCAGCTCCTCCCGTGCCCTGCCCAGTTCCTGAACACGCAGCCGGAAGGGCTCGATGCCGTCCGCGAAGCCGCGTTCGGCCTCCGCGACGATGTGGTCGGCCGTCTCCCTGCCCTTCCGCCGAGCTCTGCGCGCCTTGGCCAGCGCCTGCCGCTCCGGGCGGTGCTTGGAGTCGGGCCGACCGTACCGCCACTTGCTCGGCACAAACGGATAGTGGGCGTACCACGCGACGAACCCGCCCACGACGACGCCGACCAACAGCAGCGCGACCCAGCCGCCCACGGTTCCCCCCTGCGCCCACCCCGACAACGGGCCCAGTGTGGCGGCATCCCGCAGCCCGCACCAGGTGTCAGCGCTCCAGGACCACGCGCCCGCCGACCTCGACCCACCCTCCGGGCTGCGGTGCCGTGAGGATCTGGGACCCGGCCCCCTGCGTGATGTTGAGGGCGCGTCCCAGGCGGTCGGTGAGCAGCAGTGCCGCCGCGCCGGTCGCCTCGTCCTCCTCGATGCCGTCGTCACGGCCGGGGAAGCCGCGGGCCCGGATACGTCCGCCCGCCTCGTCCTCCCACGCCCAGGCGTAGATCCACTCACCGAGTGGCGGTACGTCCAGGTCGTCCACTTCGGCCGGGGTCGCGTACTGCCGCAGGGTGCGCGGCGGGGCCCACTCGGCCCGCGCCTCGATCCAACTGAACTCCCCGTCCAGCCGCGCGCCCACCACGCCCGCCGGTGTGACCAGTTCGGGCACGTCGAGCAGCCAGGCCGTACCGACACAAGGGTGACCGGCGAAGGGCAGGCGCAGGGTCGGCGTGTAGATGTCGATGACCCCGCGCTCGGGGTCGTCCACGAACACGGTCTCGCTGAAACCGAGCTTCTCGGCGAACGCCTGCCGGTCGCTCCGCTCAGGGATCACGGAGCCCTCGCGGACGACGCCGAGTTCGTTGCCGTATCCGCCGGTCGGCCCGCAGAAGACGCGGAGGACGTCGTAGTCAGTCACGGGGGAATTGAAACATCACGAGGGCGGCGAGGTCGTCCCAGGTGGGGGCGGCGCCGGGGAGCGGCAGGAAGCACATCGGACGCACGGCGCAGGGAAGCGAGGCGATCGCGTCGGCGTACACCCGTCCCTCCCCGGCCCAGTCTCGCGGGCACCCCCGCAACCGACAACAATCCCTCCTCGCCGGGTCGCGCTCGCCCGGGTGCTGGCTCAGCGGGCGCCCCTGCTGCTGCTCGACGAGTCGACGGCGGCCCTCGACCTCAAGCACCAGGAACTGGTGCTGCGGCTGTGCCGGGAGCGGGCGCGGGCCGGGGACGCGGTGGTGGTCGCACTCCACGACCTGGGGCTCGCGGCGTACGCGCACCGGGTCGCCGTCCTGCGCGGCGGGCGGGTCGCGCGGACGGGCCGCCCGCCGAGGTCTTCTCCGAGCGGATGCCGTCGGAGGTGCGCGACCAGCCGGTCGAAGTGCTTTCGCATCCTCGAACGGGAGGCCTATTGGTGACCCCACTACGAAACCTTTGACTTTCCTTTGACCTTTCCATGGGCACGTTTTTGGCCACTTAGGCGATCCTTATCTGCGTTAGGCAAGCCTCACCTTGCTTCAATGTGAGGCCCGTCACGCACACTTTCGGCCATCTCCTGGAGCCTTCATGCGAGCCAGACTCTCCGTCACCACTGCCATAGCCACAGCCGCGGCTCTGGCCGCCGTCACGGGGTGCACCGAGAAGGGCAGCTCGGCGGGTGGTGACCGGGTCATCAACGTGACCGCGACGGACGACAAGTGCGAGGTGTCGAAGAAGGAGTTCCCGGCCGGCCACGTCGAACTCGCCATCGAGAACAAGGGCTCCAAGGTCACCGAGGTCTACGTCCTCTTCCCGGACGACCGCATCGTCACCGAGCGCGAGAACATCGGCCCCGGCACCAAGCAGACCGTCACCGCCGAGGTGAAGGCGGGCGAGTACACCATCGCCTGCAAGCCCGGCATGAAGGGCGACGGCATCCGGCAGACCGTCAAGGCCACCGGCAAGGGCACGGCCGCCAAGCGTGACCCGCGCCTCGACAAGGCCGTCGCCGCCTACCGCGAGTACGCGCAGGCGCAGGCCGACGAGACGCTGCCGAAGGCGGAGGCGTTCGCCAAGGCCGTCAAGGACGGCGACCTCGAGGCCGCGAAGAAGGCGTACGCCCCCTCCCGTATGGGCTGGGAGCGCACTGAGCCGGTCGCCGAGTCCTTCGGCGACATCGACCCGAAGGTCGACTTCCGCGAGGACGGTCTGGAGCCCGGCCAGAAGTGGACCGGCTGGCACCGGCTGGAGAAGTCCCTCTGGCAGGGCAAGAAGATCACCGCTGAGGACAAGACCCTCGCCGACCAGCTCGTCACCGACCTGAAGAACTGGCAGGAGCGGGTCGGCAAGGCCGAGATCACCCCGACCTCCATGGCCAACGGCGCCAAGGAGCTCCTCGACGAGGTCGCCACCGGCAAGGTCACCGGCGAGGAGGAGCGCTACTCGCACACCGACCTCGTCGACTTCAAGGCCAACGTCGAGGGCGCCGAGAAGGCCTACGAGCTGCTGAAGCCCGTCGCCAAGGAGAACGACCCGGCGCTGGTCACCGAGCTCGACAAGCAGTTCGCAGGGCTGAACACGCTGCTCGACAAGTACCGGGCGGACAAGTCGTCGTACGACTTCACCTCGTACGACAAGGTCGGCGACGCCGATCGCAAGGACCTGTCGGACGGCGTCAACTCCCTCGCGGAGCCGCTGTCCAAGCTCGCCGCAGCCGTTGTCGTGAAGTAGCGAGACCCAGGAGAACACGGTCATGACCGACTCTGCCGAAGCCGCGACTTCATCCGAGGCCGCCGCCCCGTCCCGACGTGCGCTGATCGGCTGGGGCGGTGCCGGGCTCGCGCTCGGTGCCGTCGCGGCCGGCGGTGCCGTGGCGATGACCCGTGACGGCGACTCCGCGGGCGACGCCGCCCCGGCCGGCGCCGCGACGGGCGCCGGCATCGCCTTTCACGGGGACCACCAGGCCGGTATCGCCACTCCCGTGCAGGACCGGCTGCACTTCGCCGCGTTCGACGTGAAGACCGACGACCGCGCCGAGTTCGTGCAGATGCTGAAGGACTGGACGGCCGCCGCGCGCCGGATGACCGCCGGGCAGGCGGTCGGCGAGGGCGCGTTCGGCGGCCTGGCCGAGGCGCCGCCGGACGACACCGGTGAGGCGGTGGGCCTGAAGCCGTCGCGGCTGACGCTGACGATCGGCTTCGGACCGTCCCTGTTCGAGAAGTACGGCGAGGCGTTCGGCATCGCGGACGCCCGCCCCGAAGCCCTCGTCGAGCTGCCGAAGTTCGCTGGCGACAACCTCGACAAGAACCGCAGCGGCGGCGACCTGTGCATCCAGGCCTGCGCGGACGACCCGCAGGTCGCCGTGCACGCGATCCGCAACCTGGCCCGGATCGGCTTCGGCAAGGTCGTCATCAAGTGGTCCCAGCTCGGCTTCGGGAAGACCTCGTCCACGACCCCCGACGAGCAGACCCCGCGCAACCTCATGGGCTTCAAGGACGGCACCCGCAACATCGCCGGGACGGAGACGGACCGGCTGAAGAAGTTCGTGTGGGTGGACGGGAAGGAGGGTCCCGAGTGGATGGCCGGCGGCTCCTACCTCGTCGCCCGCCGTATCCGCATGCACATCGAGACCTGGGACCGCACCTCCCTGCAGGAGCAGGAGGACATCATCGGCCGTGACAAGGGCGAGGGCGCCCCGGTCGGCAAGGCCAAGGAGCGCGACGAGCCGTTCCTGAAGGCGATGAAGCCCGACGCGCACGTACGGCTCGCACACCCCCACTCCAACGACGGGTCGACGATCCTGCGCCGCGGCTACTCCTTCACCGACGGCACCGACGGCCTGGGCCGGCTGGACGCGGGCCTGTTCTTCCTCGCCTACCAGAAGGACCCGCGCACCGGGTTCATCCGGATCCAGCGCAACCTGGCCATCGACTCGCTCAACGAGTACATCCAGCACGTGGGTTCGGCGCTCTTCGCGGTCCCGCCCGGCGTCCGCGACAAGGACGACTGGTGGGGCAGCTCGCTGTTCGGCAAGGAGGCGTAGCCGGTGTTCTCCAACTACCTGATCGGACTGCGCGAGGGGCTGGAGGCCAGCCTCGTCGTCTGCATCCTCATCGCCTACCTGGTCAAGACGGACCGCCGGGACGCGCTGAAGCCCATCTGGATCGGTATCGGCGTCGCCCTCGCCCTCGCGCTCGGCTTCGGCTGCGCGCTCGAATTCGGCTCCCAGGAGCTGACGTTCGAGGCGCAGGAGGCGCTCGGCGGCTCCCTGTCGCTGCTCGCGGTGGGCCTGGTGACGTGGATGGTGTTCTGGATGCGGCGCACCGCCCGGCATCTGAAGGCCGAACTGCACGACAAGCTGGACGCGGCCCTGCAGATGGGCACGGGCGCGCTGGTCGCGACCGCGTTCCTGGCGGTCGGCCGGGAGGGCCTGGAGACGGCCCTGTTCGTGTGGGCGTCGGTCCGCGCGGCCGGCGACGGCTCCCCGCGCCCGCTGCTCGGCGCCGCCCTCGGCATCGCCACGGCGGTCGTCCTGGGCTGGCTGTTCTACCGCGGCGCCCTGCGCATCAACCTCGCCAAGTTCTTCACCTGGACCGGCGGCATGCTGGTCGTCGTGGCGGCGGGTGTGCTGGCGTACGGCTTCCACGACCTGCAGGAGGCGCGCTGGCTGCCGGGCCTGAAGAACCTGGCCTTCGACATCAGCGACACCGTCGATCCGTCGAGTTGGTACGGCACCCTGCTGAAGGGCGTTTTCAACTTCCAGCCGGACCCGACCGTCCTCCAGGTCACAGTGTGGCTGCTGTACCTGGTCCCGACGCTCGCGCTGTTCCTCGCCCCGGTAGGGTTCGCCTCCGGGAAGGGGAAGGTGAAGGCACCTGATGAGCAGGGATCGCGGCCCTCGAAGGCTCCGCAGGCTTGACCGGAGCGCACTGATAGCGGCTTCCGTGACCGCTTTGTCGTTGACGGCGAGCGGATGCGTGGTCGTCCACGGGGAGAAGGAAGTACTCCCCTCGGCCACCAAGGCGGAGGCCGCCAAGGCCCTCCAGCAGTTCACAACCGCGTACAACAAGGCGGACAAGGCGTACGACAGCTCGCTCGACGCCGACTACGTCACCGGCGCCCTGAGCGACATCGACAGTGCCCGGTTGAAGGCGGGCAAGGCGCTCAACCCCGGCGGCAACGCGGCGCACACCCCGCTGGAGCTGTCGGACGTCACGTACACGATCCCGAAGAAGGCAGGCTGGCCACGCTGGTTCGTGGCCGACGCGGCCGGCAACAAGTTCGGCAGCGCACGCTGGTTCTTCGTGTTCACCCGGGGCGGTCTGGACGAGCCGTGGGAGGCCGCGTATCTGACGCTGGTGGCCCCCGGCGACGTGCCGAAGTTCAAGACCGACAAGGACGGCTGGGCCGAGGCCGTGCCGGCGAACTCGACCGAAGTGGCCGTGCCGCCAGGGGACTTGAGCAAGTCGTACGCGAGCTACCTCAAGGACGGCAAGGGCGTCTTCGCGCCCGGCCGCCACACCAGCGAGTGGCGTGCCGACCGGGAGAAGGCCGCCAAGCGGCCGGGCCTGGTCAGCCAGTTCATCGACGAGCCGCTGACCAGCGGCGACTACGCCCCGCTGGCGCTGCGCACCGCGGACGGCGGCGCGCTGGTGTTCTTCACCACGCGCTACTACGAGAAGCGGACGGCCTATGCGGGCACCAGCGTCCCCTCGCCGGGCAAGGCGGTGGAGGCGCTGACGAAGGGCGAGATAAAGCAGTCGCTGACGATGGACATCATCTCCAACGAGATGGCCCTGGACCCGAAGGGCTCGGGGAAGGTGCAGGTCATCGGCCGGACCCAGGGCCTGACGTCGGCGAAGGGCGAGTAGCGCCGGCCGCCGCTACGCCTAGTGGCGGCGCAGGGGCCAGGCCGCGGAGACGTGGTCGGGCTCCTGGCCGGCGTAGCGGGCGCAGGCGTCGGTGAGGGTTTCCAGCAGGGTGAGCGGGTCGGGCAGCGGGTGTTCGAGCCCACGCACCCAGTGCACGCCCTGGCCGTCGCCGGGCAGCCTCGCCGGCGGTACGAGGACGTAGGACCCGCGGCAGTGCCAGCGCAGTCCGGGGTGTTCGTCCATCGTCTCGGGGTGGCAGTCCAGCTCGCAGGGCCACCACTCGTCCTCGTCCTCGGGGGTGCCGCGGGTGAGGCTGAAGAACAGCAGGCGGCCGTCGTCGCTCTCGGCGACCGGGCCGACCTCGATACCGGCGGCGAGTAGCCGCTCCAGCGCCTCGCGGCCGGCCTCTAGCGGTACGTCGAGGACGTCGTGCACCATGCCGGTCGCGGTGATGAAGTTGGCCTCGGGCTGGTGGCGGGCCCAGCGCTCGATCTGGGCGCGGTCGGTGGTGGACTGCGTCTGCCAGGCGAAGGACACCGGGTGCCGGGCGGGGGTGGGACATCCGACCCGCTCACAGGAACAGCGGTAGCCGGCCGGGTGCGCGGCGGGTGAGAGGGGCAGTCCCGTCGCGGCGGCGGCGAGCAGCAGGGCTTCCCGGCCGCCGTCGCCGGCGGCCTCCTTCGGACGGCGTCCGCGCAGCCACTGGGAGAGTTTGCCCTGCAGGCCGGTCCGGCCGCCCAACTCCGCGCTCATCTATCCCCTCGCCTCGCTGTCGTGCGGAACAGCATGCCCTATGGTCCCACCATCCTGCGCTCCGGGGGGCCGTAGCGGACAACCGGGGTAGGTGGGGCGAGGTATACACGGCACCTGGATCAGGGACGATGGGGTGCTTTAGCGGGATTTGCTCTCCTCGGCGCAGGGGCTCAGCGTGGGGCGAGGCCGTACAGGGCGTAGTCGACGAGGGTGTCGGTGTACTCGTACGAGATCGGGCCCGTGTACTGGAGCCAGCGGTGGGCCAGCGGCGAGACGAAGAGTTCGAGGGCGATGCGCGGGTCGAGGTCGGGGCGCACCTGCCCGGTCTCCTGGGCGGAGCGCAGCCGGTCGACGTAGAGCTGGAGCGAGGGTTCGAGGAGTTTGGCCACGTACTCCCGGCCGAGCTGCTCGTTGACCAGCCCCTCCGCGACGAGGGCGCGGGACGGGGCGGCGAAGCGGGGATCCTTCAGCTGGTCGACCGTGAGACGCAGTACGGCCTTCAGGTCGGCCGCGAGGTCACCGGTGTCGGGGATGACGTACGGCTCCCGCCCGGCCTCCCGCCCGGCCTGTTCCGCGGCGTCGAGGAATGCCTCCATCAGCACCTCCGCCTTCGACGGCCACCACCGGTAGATCGTCTGCTTGCCGACGCCGGCGCGGGCGGCGATGCCCTCGATGGTGGTCCTGGGGTAGCCGACCTCCGCGACGAGGGCGAGGGCGGCGTCGTAGATGGCCCGACGGGATCGCTCGCTGCGGCGGGTGGAGTTGGGTGCGGGCTGGGCGGACGGGGCGGACTTCTGGGCTGACATGGGTCGAAGTTACCAGGCTGGCAAGACGGAACGTCTCGCCGAATCCCGCGCGAGGCGTCCTAGTCGGACTCCGGCGGCCAGGCGTCGCCCCAGTCCGCGTCGCGGGCCGCCTTGTAGAGGTCACCGTGCCGTTTGGTGACCGTGGTGCGGCGCAGGGAGGGGTCGGTTTCGCACAGGTCGAGGAGCACCTGGCCCTTGCGGATCTGGGGTTTGCGTACGACGCGGGCGGGGGCCGGGGTGACCGGGAGGCGGGTGGCGGCGACGTAGCTGAACTTCTCGTCCTCGTAGGCGAGGGAGCCGCCCTTGATCTGGCGGTGCAGGGAGGACCGGCTGACCCGCGCCGAGAAGTGGCACCAGTCCGTGCCGGGGACGATGGGGCAGGCGGCGCTGTGGGGGCAGGGGGCGGCGATGTGGAAGCCGGCGGCGATCAGGCGGTCGCGGGCCTCGATGACGCGGGTGTAGCCGTCGGGGGTGCCGGGTTCGACGATCACGACGGCCTGGGCGGCGGACGCGACGGTGTCGAGGAGGGCGGTGCGGTCGGGGGCGGTGAGCTCGTTGAGGACGTAGGAGACGGTGACGAGGTCGGTGGGGCCGAGGGTGAGCGCCGAGCCGATCCGGGTGCGCTGCCAGTGGACGTCCCGCAGTGCCGGGTTGGCGGCGGCGATCTCCCGGCCGATGGCGAGGGCGGGTTCGGCCCAGTCGAGCACGGTGACGCCCCGCTCGCCGGGCCAGGTCGCGGTGACGGCCCAGGTCGCGGCGCCGGTCCCGCCGCCGACGTCGGTGTGGCTGGTGGGGGTCCAGGCCGGTACGGCCGCCGCGAACGCCTCCAGCGCCGAGTGCACCGCCTCGAAGGTGGCGGGCATCCGGTAGGCGGCGTAGGCGGCCACGTCGGCGCGGTCGCGGAGGATCGGGGAGTCGGTGGGGGTGGCGCCCCGGTAGCTGGCGATCAGCCGTTCGACGGCCTGGGCGGCCTGGCGGGGCGGGAGGCCGTCGAGGAGGGTGGCGAGACTGCTGCGAAGGGCGTCTGCCGGGGATACGGGGGCGTTCACCCGGCGATTCTACGAGGGTGCGCCGCGTCGGGTGGGCCCCGGCTTTTCTCGCCCCCGCCGCCCCTACCCTTCCCCGATGGGACGGTGGTGCGCTACAGCTCCCGGACCGCCCGTGCCACCCTCGTCCCCGCCCGCGCCCTCGGCCCGCTGTCCGGCGTCCGCCTGCGCGGGTGCACCGTGTTCGCCAGCAGCACCACGAACGTGTCCGTCACCGGATCCAGCACCAGCGACGTCCCGGTGAACCCGGTGTGCCCCGCCGCCCCCCGCCCCGCCAGCTCCCCCATGAACCACGGCTGGTCGATCGCGAAGCCCAGCCCCGGCGGGGTCAGGAGCAGCTCCACGAAATCGGGGCCGAGGATGCGGGCGGGGCCGTAGGCGCCGCCGGAGAGCAGGGCGCGGCAGAAGACCGCGAGGTCGTGGCCCGTCGAGAAGAGGCCCGCGTGACCGGCGACGCCGCCGAGCGCCCACGCGTTCTCGTCGTGGACGGCGCCCCGCAGCATCCCCCGGTCCGCCTTGGCCCAGGGACGGCGCTGGTCCTCGGTCGCCGCCGCGCCGAGGCACGGGCCGAAGTGGGTCGCCGTCATGCCCAGGGGGCGCGTGATGCCGTCGTGGACGAGGACGTCGAGCGTGCGGCTGGTGATGCGTTCGAGGGTGTGCTGGAGCAGGAGGAGGTTCAGGTCCGAGTAGCAGTACGTGCCGGGCACCCCGACCGGAACTTCCGCCCGCAGCCTCTCCAGCCGCTCGGCGTCGTCGGCACAGGCGTACAGCGGGAGCTCGGGCCGCAGCCCCGAGGTGTGGGTGAGCAGCTGACGCACCGTGACGTCGTGCCGGGCGGCCCCGCGGAAGTCCGGCAGGTACGCCCCGACCCGCGCGTCGATGCCGAGCGTGCCGCGCTCGATCTGCTGTACGGCGGCGACGGCGGTGAAGAGTTTGGTGAGGGAGGCCAGGTCGAAGGGGGTGTCCGTGGTCATCGGGACCTGTGCCTCGGGCGGCAGTTCCACCCCGGCGTCCTTCTCCTCGTCGTAGGAGGCGTACCGCACCGCCCAGCCCGCCGCCTCCTCGACGGCGACGTACGGCCCCCGCCCGACGACCAGCACGGCGCCGGCTGCCCAGGGGCGTGGGCCGGTGGTGAGGTCGTGGACCTCGTGGACGAGGTGACGGATCTCCTCGGGGTCGAGTCCGGCCCTTTCCGGCGTGTCCCCGCGCAGTCTCGGCGCGCTCAGTTCTCTGCCCCCTCCGTATCCGTACGTCTGTTCCAGGGACGGCACATTCCCATGAAGCAGGCCAGCGCCACCAGTGCTGCGGCCAGTTGGACGACCGCCATCGGGACGGCGGTGTCCTCCCCCGCGATGCCCACGAGGGGCGAGGCGATCGCGCCGATGAGGAAGGAGGACGTACCGAGGAGCGCGGAGGCGGACCCGGCGGCGTTCTTGGTGCGCAGGAGGGCAAGGGCCTGGGTGTTGGGGAGGGTGACGCCCATCGCCGACATCAGGACGAACAGCGCGGCGGCCACGGGGGCCAGTCCGACCTCACCGAAGACGCCGAGCGACATCAGCAGCAGCGCGGTCGCCGCCAGGATGACGACCGACAGGCCCACCCCCAGCACCCGGTCCAGGCTGACCCGCCCGACCAGCACCTTGCCGTTGATCTGGCCGACGATCACGAGCCCGACCGAGTTGAGCCCGAACAGCAGGCTGAAGGTCTGCGGCGAGGCCCCGTAGATCTCCTGGATCACGAACGGCGACGCCGATATGTACGCGAACAGCGCCGCGAAGGCGAACCCGCCGGCCAGCGTGTACCCGGCGAACGCCCCGTCGGCGAGCAGACCGCGCATGGCGCGCAGGGCCTCGCCGACCCCGCCGCTGTGCCGGTCCTCGGGCGGCAGTGTCTCGGGCAGCTTGCGCCAGACGACCCCGGCTAGCAGCACCCCGACCGCCGTGAGCACGACGAACACGCCCCGCCAGTCCGTCACCCGCAGGATCTGGCCGCCGATGAGCGGCGCCACGATCGGGGCGACCCCCGAGATCAGCATGAGGGTCGAGAAGAAGCGGGCCATGGCCACGCCGTCGTAGAGGTCGCGTACGACCGCCCGTGCGATCACTATCGCCGCCGCGCCCGCGAGGCCCTGTGCCAGCCGGAAGGCGACCAGGAACTCGACGCTGGGCGCGAGCGCGCAGAGCACGGTGGCGACGACGTACACGGCCAGGCCTGCCAGCAGCGGGCGCCTGCGGCCCCATCGGTCGCTCATCGGGCCGACCACCAGCTGCCCGAGCGCCATGCCGGCCAGACAGGCGGTGAGCGTGAGCTGGACGGTCGCGGCGGGCGCGTGCAGGGAGCGGGTGACCTCCGGGAGCGCGGGGAGGTACATGTCCATCGCCAGCGGGGGCGTGGCGGTCAGGCCGCCGAGGACGAGGGTGACGAGGAGGCCGGTGCGGCGCAGGGAGCGGGGAGGAGTGGGCGGCTGCTCCGCTGCCTTCCGTGCGCTCGGTATGGCCGGCTGCGGCACGTCCTGTGCCTGCCCCCCACGGTCGCCCATGCGCCCCTCCCTCTCCGAGTGATCCGCCCTCTATGCTCTCAGCTCGTACAGAGTGCCTGGCGTCACATGAGCGAGGGGCGGGGCCGCCATGGCGGAACAGAGCGTGCGGTGGGGGATCCTGGCGACCGGCGGGATCGCGGCCGCGTTCACGGCGGACCTGGTCGACCTGCCGGACGCGGAGGTCGTGGCCGTGGCCTCGCGGAGCCAGGCCTCGGCGGACGCGTTCGCCGAGCGCTTCGGGATACCGCGGGCGTACGGCGACTGGGACGCGCTCGCCCAGGACGGCGACATCGATGTCGTGTACGTCGCCACCCCGCACTCCGCGCACCGCGCCGCCACCGGGCTGTGCCTGGAGGCGGGGCACAACGTGCTGTGCGAGAAGGCGTTCACGCTGAACGCGCGTGAGGCCGAGGAACTGGTCGCGCTGGCGAAGGCGCGCGGGAGCTTCCTGATGGAAGCGATGTGGATGTACTGCAACCCCCTGATCCGGCGACTGAAAACGATGGTGGACGACGGCGCGGTCGGTGAAGTGCGCCATGTCCAGGCCGACTTCGGGCTGGCCGGACCCTTCCCGCCCGCGCACCGGCTGCGCGACCCGGCCCAGGGCGGGGGCGCCCTGCTGGACCTCGGCGTCTACCCGGTCTCCTTCGCCCAGCTGCTGCTGGGGGAGCCGTCGGACGTCACGGCGCGCGCGACGCTGTCCGCGGAGGGCGTCGATCTGCAGACGGGAGCCCTGCTCTCCTGGGACAGCGGCGCCCTCGGCTCCCTGCACTGCTCCATCGTCGGCGGTACGGCGACCTCCGCGTCGGTCACCGGCTCGGGCGGCCGTATCGACGTGCCGAGCGGCTTCTTCTTCCCGGACCGCTTCGTGCTGCACCGCGACGGCCGTGACCCTCAGGAGTTCACGGCCGACCCGGCGGACGGACCCCGGAGCAGCCTGCGGCACGAGGCCGCCGAGGTGATGCGGGCCCTGCGCGCCGGCGAGACCCAGTCGCCGCTGGTCCCGCTCGACGGCACGCTCGCCGTGATGCGGACGCTCGACGCGGTCCGCGACCGCATCGGCGTCCGCTACCCGGGCGAGGCGCCCGCCGAGGATTCCGGCGAGGACCTCGCGCCCGAGCTCACACCTGCGTGAGCCCCGGCTCCCCGACCTCCGTGACGAAGGACGCGGCCGTCGTGACCGGCGCCCCGGGCGTGGTCACGTACGGCACCGTCTTGAAGTCGGCCCGCGCCTGCTGCTCCCCCAGCGCGACGGTCACGTAGCCGCGCCGTCCGTTGTAGAACCTCATGTGCGGGTTGGCCTTCATGTACGCGTCCCAGTTGGCGGGCTTGTCGACGCCGTCCCGGCCGCTCGCGATCGACGTGGCCACGATCTCCGTGCCGAGCGTGGCGGAGTCGGGGTCGTCGAAGTCGTCCTTGATGTCGAAGCCGTACCCGACGTGGACGTCGCCGGTGAGCACCATCAGGTTCTCGATCCCGGCGGTCTTCGCCCCGTCCAGTACCCGGCGGCGGGAGGCCCGGTAGCCGTCCCAGGCGTCCATCGACACCCGTGACGGGGCGGTGAGGTCGAACTTCCGCTGGGAGAACGTGACCTGCTGCGGTACGACGTTCCACAGCGCCTTCGACGAGCGCCATCCGTCCAGCAGCCACCGCTCCTGCGTCGCACCGGTCATCGTGCGCGCCGGGTCGTCGACCTCCGGGCCGGGGATCTGGGAGCCGTCGCCGTACGCCTGGTTGGAGCGGTACTGCCGGGTGTCCAGCACGTCGAACTGGGCGAGCCGGCCCCACTGCAGACGCCGGTAGAGCTGCATGTCGGGGCCGGTGGGCTGCTGCGGGCTGCGCAGCGGCTGGTTCTCCCAGTAGGCGCGGTAGGCGGCGGCCCGGCGCAGCAGGAACTCCTGAGGCGGGACGCTGTTCTCGGGGGTGTCGCCGGCGTAGTTGTTCTCGGTCTCGTGGTCGTCCCAGGTGACGACGAAGGGGTGCGCGGCGTGCGCGGCCCTGAGGTCGGGGTCGGACTTGAAGAGGGCGTAGCGCAGGCGGTAGTCCTCCAGGGTCACCGTCTCGTGGTTGAAGTGGGCGGGGAGCGTGCGGTCGGTGTAGTTGCGGTAGCCGCCGACGGAGTTGACCGCGTACTCGTACAGGTAGTCGCCCAGGTGGAGGACGACGTCCACGTCGTCCTGCGCGAGATGGCGGTACGGCGTGAAGTAGCCGTCGGCGTACGCCTGGCAGGAGACGGCCGCGAAGGTCAGCGAGCTTGCCGCGCCGGTCGGCTCGGGCGCGGTGCGGGTACGGCCCGTCTCGCTGATCCAGGTGCCGGTGCGGAAGCGGTAGTAGTACACGCGGTCCGCGTCGAGCCGGCTGACCTGGACGTGGACCGTGTGGTGGAACTCGGGGTGCGCGAAGGCGGTGCCGCGTCTGGCGATCCGGCTGAACCGCTCGTCGTGCGCCAGCTCCCAGTGCACGGTGACCCGTTCGGCGGGCAGTCCGCCGTCGGGCTGGTACGGGGCGGGGGCCAGGCGGGTCCACAGCAGGACCGAGCCGGGCCGCGGGTCGCCGGAGGCGACGCCGAGGGTGAAGGGGTCGTCGTCGATGCGGCGGGCGTCGAGCTCGGCGGCGCTCGCCGTGCCCGCGGCCGGCAGATTCACGGCGAAGGCGAGCGCGGCGGCCGCGCCGGTGACGGTCAGGAAGCTGCGGCGGCCGATGTGGCGGGCGGCCGCGCGTAGTTCGGGGGCGTGCTGGGGCGCGTGTCTGGTGATGGTCATCCGGTCCTCCCCTGCCTGATGGATGCATGAGGCATTGGAGTGGCCGGGGACGACACACGCTTGGCGCGTACACAACACCCGGATGGCGGATGGATGAGTTCCGTATGGCGGACACTCCCGTACGCTGCGGCCCCATGAACGACAGGCAGACGGAGACGAGGACGGACGCGAGGATCGCCGTGGTGACCGGCGCGGGCTCCGGCATCGGTCGCGCGGTCGCGGTGGAGCTGCTGCGCGCGGGCTGGTCGGTGGCGCTCGCCGGGCGGCGCGTCGAGACGCTGGAGGAGACGGCGGGGCTGGTGCCCGGCGGTACCGCGCTCGCCGTACGGACGGACGTGTCACGGCAGGAGGACGTGACCGCGCTGTTCGCCGGCGCCGTGCAGCGGTTCGGGCGGGTGGATCTGTTGTTCAACAACGCGGGGACGTTCGGGCCGGGCGGGGTGCCGGTCGAGGAGCTGTCGTACGACGCCTGGCGGCATGTGGTGGACACCAACCTCAACGGGGCGTTCCTGTGCGCGCAGGCGGCGTACCGGCAGATGAAGGAGCAGGACCCGCAGGGCGGCCGGATCATCAACAACGGGTCCATCTCGGCGCACACGCCCCGCCCGCACTCCGTCGCCTACACGGCCACCAAGCACGCGCTGACCGGCCTGACCAAGTCGCTGTCGCTGGACGGGCGGCCGTACGGCATCGCCGTCGGCCAGATCGACATCGGCAACGCGGCGACCGACATGACCGCGCGTATGCAGACGGGCGCCCTGCAGGCCGACGGCTCGGTGGTGCCCGAGCCCGTGATGGACGTGGCCGACGTGGCGCGGACCGTGCGGCACATGGCGGAGCTGCCCTTGGAGGCGAACGTGCAGTTCGCGACGGTGCTGGCGACGGCGATGCCGTACGTGGGGCGTGGCTGAAGTCCCCTCAGGCTTCCGTTGCCTCCACAACTTGCACAAACGGAATATGAAATTCCGACCTATCAAGGCCGGTCGGAGGCATATGCTCAACCCGTCCTGCACCAGAGCTTCACATTTGGAGCACAGGGCTTCCGCAGGCCACTCCGAGGGGGGAGGCGGGAGGCGTTCCACGAACCGGGTGGGGGTGGACTTCGCGTGGGACCGCGAGGTACGCACCGGTTCGTGGAACGGCTGCCGCACAGTCCCAGCCCCTGCAGCGGCGGTGCTCAGCGGCCGAGGATCCGCTCGACCTCGGCCATCTGCTCCGCGCTGAGCGGCCCCTTCGCCATCGCGCCCGCGTTCTGCTCGGCCTGGGCGACGGAACGGAAGCCCGGGATCGGCACGGTCCGCGGGCTGCGGGCCCACAGCCAGGCAAGGGCGCCCTGGCCGAGGGTACGGCCGCCGCTGGTGAGGATGTCCTTCAGCGCGTCGACACGGGCGAGCCACCGCGGGTCGGCGCCGGACCCGTCCTCGAAGCCCTGCAGCCACTGCGGCGGCCGGCTGCGGATGTCCCCGGCCTCCAGGGCCTGCCCGGCCCGGCGCTTGCCGGTCAGCAGACCCATCGCCAGCGGGCTGCGGTTGATGCTGGCCAGCTCCCGCTGCGCGCACAGCGCGAACATCTCCGGCGCGTCCTGAAGCACGTTGGCCATGTGCTGTACGGCCGCACAGTGCTCCCCTTGCGCGAAGACGGCGGCGCGGGACGGGTCGTCGGTGCTCCAGGCGTAGGCGCGGACGGTCCCCTCGCGCACGAACTCCTCGCAGACGTCACGGAGTTCGGCGGCACGCTCCGGGTCGGCGTCCGACAGGTGCAGCTGGTAGAGGTCGACGTAGTCGGTGTCCAGGCGCTTCAGCGAGGCGGTCAGCGCCCGGCGGGCGTATCGCACGCTGTCGTCGGCGCCGGTGCGGGTGCGGGTCTCCTCGTCGAAGACGTTGCCCCACTTGGTGGCGACGACGACATCGGCACGGCGCTTGCCGAGGGCACGGCCGAGGACACGTTCGCTGTGGCCGGCCCCGTAGGTGTCCGCGGTGTCGAAGAAGGTGACGCCCAGGTCGAGGGCGCGCCGGATCGCCCGTACCGACTCCTCGTCGTCGACCTTGCCCCAGCCGAGGGGCTGCCCGTCGACGGACTGCCACTCACCGCCGATGGCCCAGCATCCGAAGCCGAGAGCGCTTACCCCGATGCCGGTGCGTCCCAAAGTCCTCTTGGTCTCCATGACGGAGGACGTTAGGAGTTGGAGTACACCCGAAGGCAATCCCCCGAGGGGATCTCCCGCGGCCGGCTACGCCTGCCCGGTCTCGAAACGGGAGATCCTGCCGTCGTCCTCCACCTCGAAGTGCCACCGGGTGCGCATCTCGCCCCAGGTGTCGTTGCGGTAGTGGGTGAGGAGGTCGCGGCCCCGGTTGGACTCTTTGTCGACCTCCATGTGGCCGTTGGAGGAGAAGATCTCCCGGTCGATCCAGTCGGCGAGGTCGCGGTCGGTGCCGTCGTCCGCCATGGTCGCGCCGGGCGCGAGGATGGTCAGGAAGCCCTCGCGGTCGTGGGCGTTGACTGCGGTGACGAAGGCGCGGACGGCGGGGTCGCTGAGTTTGGACGTCTGAATCGTCATACCGGCAGCCTCACACCGGCCCCGCCGGCCCGCCACCCGAACGGCGGCGCGGGCAGGCCGACCGGGTGTCGTCGGTGCGACGGTGGATACGCGGGAGGGCGGGAGGCGTTGCAAGGGTTCCCCCCTGCTGTCTGCCCCTGCCGTCCGTCCCTGCTGTCTGTTCCTGCTGTCTGTCCCTGCTGTCTGTTCCGGGAGTCGCTGTGAGTGCTTACGACCGACGTGATCTGGGCCTGCTGTTGCTCCGGCTGGGGGCCGGCGGAGTGCTGGCCGCGCACGGTACGCAGAAGCTGTTCGGCTGGTTCGGCGGGCACGGCATCGAGGGGACCGGCCAGTTCATGGAGTCGGTCGGCTACCGGCCGGGCAAGGCGAGCGCGACGGCGGCGGGCCTCGCGGAGACCGGCGGCGGCACGCTGCTGGCGCTGGGGCTCGCGACGCCCGGGGCGGGTGCGGCGGCGGCCGGTGCGATGGCGGGGGCGTCCGCGGTGCACGCCCCGAACGGCTTCTTCAACCAGGAGGGCGGCTACGAGTACGCGGCCACCCTCGCCCTGGCCGCGACCGGCCTCGCCATCACGGGCCCCGGCCGGCTCTCCCTCGACCACGCGCTCGGCCATGTCCTCGACCGCGGCTGGATGGTTCCTACGGCACTCGCGGCGACGGCTGCGGTGACGGCGCTGGTGGTGGGGGCGCGGAACAAGAGGCTGGACAAGGCGGGCAAGGAGAACGGGGCGGAACTCTTCGACGAGCAGGAGGCCCTGTTCGGGGAGTAGGTGGGTGCACAGGCGGGTTCATCACCGCCGGCCGCCGAACTCCCAGTCGTGGACCTCGATGTCGGCATACCGGCCCGGGGTCAGCACGGCGCGTGCCGTTTCCGGGTCCGGGGCCCGGAGCAGCACGGCCGTACCCAGCCAGGCGGCACCGTCGTCGGACAGTAGGGGCCCGTACGCGATCAGTTCGTCCCGGTCGGCCGGGACGGCGAGGTCGGCGGGCTCTCCCGCGCCGAGGCCGAGCACCAGGTACCGCTTGCCGCCGGTCCGGCCACCGGGGAAGTCCCACATGGTGCGCCCCAGCAGATTGCGCCACCGGCGCAGCAGCACGTCCCGGTACACGCCCGCCTGGTAGTTGGGCTCGTCGAAGGCGAAAGCGCGGGCGGCGGCGGGACCGGGAAGGTCGACGATGTGCACGCTGCCGGTGGGCGTCTCGCCGTCGGCGGCGAAGGTGGGGCCGCGGGCGATCAGCTCCTTCGCGTACCGGTCCATGTAGGACCAGTGCTCTTCCAGCAGCTCCTCGCGCGAGGTGACCGAGCCGGGCCGATCGCGGTGGAAGCAGAAGTACTCCATGCCACCAGACCCTCCCCGACGTACGGCGGCATCTCAACAGACTTTCCCGGGCCGGGCATGCTGCCGCGCATGCCGAAGCTGTCGATCACCGCGTTGGTCGCCCTGCGCACCCCGACCCCGGACATCCGCGTTGGTCTTCACCCGGCAGCCGGCCCGGGTGAAGGAACGCTCACTGGGTTCTGAGTCCTGGGCCCTGTTGGGGCTTCAGGCTCAGCACCGTCCCCTCCCCGTTCGCCGACAGCAGCAGTGAACCGTCGGGGCCGGTCGTCAGACCCGCGAACCGGCGGGCCAGGCCCGGCATGCCGTGGGCGAAGAGGGCGGGCTCGGTACGGGGTACGACCCCCGGGGGCGGGCCGACCGGCAGGTCCTCGGCGTCGGTGCGGCTCTGCCCCGTCGTCAGGGACACCGCCCGCAGCCGGCGCTGCCCGGTCTCCACCGTGAACAGCTCGTCACCCAGGACCGCGAGCCCCTGCGGCGCGTCGAGCCCGTCCACGACGACCGTCGGCGGCCCCTCCGGCTCCAGCCGCAGCACCGCGCCGAGCCGCTCGTCGCTGACGTAACAGCGGTCCTCGGCGTCGAAGGCCACGTCCACGGGCCGGTCCAGCCCGTCGGCGAGCACGGTGAGGACGTCGGCCTCGTCGACGGCCACGACCCGCCCCGCGTCCGACTCGGCGACGACGAGTGAGCCGTCCGGCGCGACCGTGATGCCGAGCGGGCGCCGCAGTCCGCCGGCCCGTTCCCGCGTGGTCCCGGTCTCGGGGTCGTACGTCTGGATCTGCCCGAACTGCGAGGTGATGTGCAGGAGTTCGCCGTCGGACACGATGCCGTGCGAGAAGTGCAGCAGGGAGTGTGTCGTGACGCCGCCCTCCCGCGAGGGTTCGGGGCGCGCGACGCGGTAGTGGTCGGCGGCGTACACCCTGCCGGCCAGGTCGATCGTCACGCCGTAGGGCCCGTCGAGGCCGCGCGGCACGATCTCGCGGGTGCGGCCGTCGGGATGCATCTCGGTCACGCCGCCGCTGGAGTAGCTGGAGACGAACATGCGGTTCTCCGCGTCGAAGGCCGCGTTGTCCAGCCCGACGACGCCGCTGGTGACCAGGGTCCGCGAGCCGCTGCCGTGCAGGTCGATGCGGGTGACGATGCCCTCCGGGCCCCGGGAGAGCACATGCAGCACCCCGCCCTGGTCGAACCGCACGGCGACCGGCTGGTGGACGTCGTCCGCGACCACCTCGGGCGCGCCCCCGTCCGGCGCGATCCGCCAGACCTGGCCGGTGAGCATGGGGTTCGCGCCGCTCATCATGTGCGGGTAGTACAGGTAGCCGTCCGGGCCGCGCTGCATCGCGTTGCCAAGGGCGAGGCCTTCGGTGAGGACCACGGGCTCACGGACATCGCGGCCGGCGCCGTCGTCTTGGCCGTCGCCGCCCCCGGGGAAGAGCTCCATCAGGCGGCCGTCGGGCTTCATCTCGTTCACGAACAGCCGGTCGCCGATGCAGGTGATGCCGTTGGGGTTGTCCACGTCGCCGGAGACGAGCGTGAACTTCCCCTGCGGGCTGCGGCGCCACACCCGCCCCGGCACCAGGTCGGCGATGTACATCGAGCCGTCCGCCCCGAACGCGAGGTCGTCCGGCGACTGCACGGGGCTGTCCATCGGTACGACCACCTCGACGTCCCCGGTGGCCGGGTCGACGGCGCTGATCTGCCCGGCGAGGAACTGGGCGACGTACAGCCGCCCGTCCGGCCCGAACGCGACGCCGTTGGAACCCCACAGCCGACTGGGCGGGTTGAGCCGCTCAAGTGCCCAACGGGCGCTGGAGGCACTGCGCCTGCCGGTCGCGTCGTACCTGCTCGGTTCGCTCGGTTTCATCGCAGCGCTCACCCCTCGCTCTCCACCAGCACCTCACGCATGCCGCCTTCGGACCGCCAGCGTCGCAGCAGCTCGTGGAAGGCGACGGGTCCGTCACCGTAGGACTCGCTGCGCTCCCTCGGGCTGCCCTCGTTGTTGTAGTAGCCGGGGGTGCACTCGGCCTGGAACTTGTAGAGGTCGGCCGCCTTCTGGCGGATCGTCGCCACCCAGGCGTCCTGCGCCTCGGCGGTCGGCTCGACGTACCGTGCCTTGCGCCCCCGCGCCTGCGCCACGACCTCGGCGACATGCGAGGCCTGTTCGTCGAGGATGTGGACGAAGTTGACGGAGGCGGCGTTCTGCGTCGAGCCGAGCAGGAAGAGGTTGGGGAAGCCGCGGGTGGTGAACCCGTGCAGCGTCTTGAGGCCGCCGGTCATCCAGGTCTCCAGCAGGCCGGCGCCGCCCCGCCCGTACACCGGGAGCTTCCCGGACAGCACGCCCGACCTGCCGACGTCGAACCCGGTCGCGAAGATGATGCAGTCGACCTCGTACTCCACACCGCCCACCACGACGGCGTTCTCGGTGATCCGCTCGACGCCGTGGGTGTCGGCGGTGTCGACGAGGGTGACGCCCGGCCGGTTGAAGGTCTGCAGATAGGTGTCGCTGAACGTGGGCCGCTTGCACATGTAGCGGTACCAGGGCTTGAGCTTCTCGGCGGTCCCGGGGTCCTCGACGAGTGTCTCGACGCGGGAGCGCAGCTCGTTCATCTTCTGGAAGTCGGCGATCTCGTAGGCGAGTTCGCGCTCCTCGGCCGGAACGTCCGCGTGGGCGTTGGTCGGGATGAGCTTCTCCTGGAGCCGGGCGCTGGACGTCCAGGCGTCGTTCACCAGGTCCTCGTCCTGCCGGACGCCGGAGACGACCTTGAGGAAGTTCTCCATGCGGAGCCGCTGCCACCCGGGCTTCAGTGACTTCGCCCACTCCGGGTCGGTGGGCCGGTTGCCGCGTACGTCGACGGAGGACGGGGTGCGCTGGAAGACGTACACCTGTGCCGCGTCGGCCCCGAGGTGCGGCACCACCTGGATGGCGGTGGCGCCGGTGCCGATGAGGGCGACGCGCTTGTCGGCGAGCCCGGTCAGGCCGCCCCTCGCATCGCCGCCCGTGTAGCCGTAGTCCCAGCGGCTGGTGTGGAAGGTGTGCCCGCGGAAGGTCTCGATGCCGGGGATGCCGGGCAGTTTGGCCTGGCTGAGGGTGCCGCTGGAGACGACGACGTACCGCGCCCGCATCTCATCGCCGCGATCGGTGCCGACGATCCACTCCGACTGCTCCTCGTCCCAGCGCAGTTCGGTGACCTGGGTCTGGAAGCAGGCCTGGTCGTAGAGGCC
Organism: Streptomyces sp. R28; assembly: GCF_041052385.1. Classification (GTDB taxonomy): domain Bacteria; phylum Actinomycetota; class Actinomycetes; order Streptomycetales; family Streptomycetaceae; genus Streptomyces. The sequence goes on from NZ_CP163439.1 coordinate 3,108,198, forward strand.
GAAGTGCCGGGCGATGGCCTGCGCGTGCTGCCGGATCTCCTCGCCCGGCGCGTACTTCCACCGCGGGACGTAGCCGAGCTCTTCGAGCAGCGGCAGATAGACGTACGACTCGATGTCGCAGTGGATGCCCGGGTACCGGTTCCAGTACCAGGTGCCGCCGAAGTCCCCGCCCTGCTCGATGACCCGGATCTCCTGGACACCCGCCTGCCGCAGCCGCGCCCCGGCGAGCAGCCCGCCGAACCCACCGCCCACGATCAGGGCCTCGACCCGGTCGTGCAGCGGCTCGCGGGTGAACTCCTGGTCGGTGTACGGGTCTTGGTCGTCCACGCCGAGCTCGTCGGCGAGGTGCCGGTACTGGGTGCCGCCGTCGGGGCGGATGCGGCGATCGCGCTCGGCGCGGTACTTGGCGCGCAGGGCTTCGGGGTCGAAGTCCAGATCCTGCACGTCGGGGGCCTGCGGCTCGGGCATGGGCATGCTCTCCTCGGTCATGGGGCCGGCCGCCAGGAGGGCCGGGACAGGGGAAGTCGAGGACCAGTGAAGCGAACCGGGCTGACAGCACCCGGACAGTTCCCGGACACTTGATCAACGTGAGCCATGCCACAGCGGCCGTACGGCCGAATCCGGCCACGGCGGGCTTACGGCCGTGGCGGCCGGCCCAGCCAGTAGCCGAAGCCCCGCCGGGTGTGGATCAGGGCCGTCTGCTCGCCGTTCACCTTGCGGCGCAGCCGTGAGAGGAGCCGCTCGATCGCGCCGTCGGTGGGCGGGTCGTCCCAGACGTGCCGCCCGATCTGCTCCTTGGACAGCACGCGTTCGGCGTTCACCAGCAGGTGGCGCAGCAGGCGGTACTCCGCGGGCGTGAGCGCGATGGTGCGCTCACCGCGCCGCGCCCTGCGGGTGGCGTGGTCCAGCACGAGGTCGCCGTAGCGCAGTGCGCCGTCCCATCCGGCGGGCTCGGCGCTGCGCACCAACTGCCGTGCACGGGCGAGGACTTCGGCCACTCTGCCCGACGCCACCCGGCCCGCCGGCCCGTCGGCGCCCGGACCGCCCCCGGGGAGACTGCCCAGGAACTCTCCGCTCCCGGTGAGCAGCAGGACGGCCGGGCGGTCGGGGGCGAGGAGACGGCGGCTGTGCCTGAGCGCCTCGGTGTCCGGCAGCGTGACGTCGAGGATGACCAGATCGAACCGGCGCTCGGTGAGCCAGACGGTGGCGTCGGTGGCGCGGTCCACCGCGACGGTCCGGTAGCCGGCGAGTTCCAGCATCGCGCGGAGCGGCTCGGAGGTACGGGGATCACCGGCGACGAGCAGGACGTCCGGTACCGCGTCGGTCGACGGCGGCTTCGGCATACGGCCACCTTACCTGCGGGTTGCCTGAGGCAAGTAACCGCGGATGAGGTCGTCTGACCGCGTCACGTCCAGGGCGTGGCGACGAGCCGGATCCGCGCGGCGGGGCCGACGAGGGGCCCGGCGGTGGTGGGCAGTTCGATGTGCGCGACCCAGCGCTCGGGGGTGGGGTCCTCGTCGACCCGGGGCTCTCCGGCGACGCGGTGGTCGCGGATGGCGCCCTCGATGTCCGAGTTCCAGGCGGCCCAGATGCCGGGGCCGGCCTCCGGCGTGCCCACGTCGATGACGAGGGTGTCGGCGAAGTCGGCGGTCTGCTCCAGATGGTCGCCGAGACGGAGGATGCCGTGCCGCTCGCGCAGGGAGATGAGCCGCAGTTGGAGGATGAACCGCATCGGCTCGTCCGTCGACTGCCTCAGGCCGCTGTTGAGGAAGGTCGTCGCCAGCGACACCGACGCCTCCTGCCCGTCCGGGGGCGCGTCGAGCTGGATCGGGCACCAGTGGGCGGCGAGCCGCTCGTGCATCACCACGGGCAGCCCGCGCACCGACAGCCGGGCCTCGGCCTGCCAGACGACGTCCTCGTCGCCGGACAGCCGGTAGTCGACCAGCGACGCCTCGATCCTGGTGTCCCCGAAGAGGAACCGCCGCAGGTTCTGGTACCCCTCCTCGGAGTTGACCATCCCGTAGCGCCCGCTGTGGCTGCGGTGCACGAAGGCCTGGTGGGCGCCCGGCACATAAGCCCGCTCGATCTGCACGAGCCCGTCGCTGTGCGGTCCGACGGCGGCCGAGGACAGCCCGAGGGCGACGTCGTAGTCCGCCGGGTCGGTCCCCACCAGGCAGAAGACCCGCTCGACGGGAAGCGCCCCCGGCCCGGTGGGCATCACGCGGGCGTCCCAGTCACCGGGCGGGCCGTCGGGGTCCAGCCGGTCCTGCGGGGTGAGGTACTCGTACATCCGCCGGGGGCCGAAGATGTCGGCGCCCTGGATGCCGAGCGTGTCGCGGATCCGCTCCACCCATCCGCCCCCGACGTCGAAGCCGATGCCACCGTGCGGGGTGCCGTAGGTGAAGAACTTCGCGACACAGTCGGCGGCGGCGCGGCCCCGGTCGGGCAGGACCTTCTGCAGCAGGCAGCGGCAGATCAGGCCGCCCATGGAGTGGGCCACGAGGATCACTGCGGGGGCCCCGCTCTTCTCCCGCACCCGGTCGATCAGGTCGAGCAGGTCGGCGGCGGCGTGCTCCAGCTGGTACTCCTGCGGGCTGCCGCCCCAGGTGGTCGCCGAGCGGTCGTAGAAGCGGTGGATCCAGATGGTGTTGGCGGGAATCTCCGCGTGGCCCCCGAGGTAGGCCTCCTGGCTCCCCTTGACGAGCAGTTCGTAGCCCTCCTCCCGCAGCAGGCGCAGCAGCGGGCTCTCGAACTGGTGAAAGAGCGGCTGGTTGTGCGCGCCGACGCGGACGTGGGTAGAGCCCTCGTTGAAGCCGTAGAAGGGGTCGGCCACGGCCTTGTCGATCCCGCGGGTTCCGCCGGCGAAGCCCCGGACGTAGACGAGCGGAAGTCTGCGGTTGTCGTCCACGCCTTGCCTCCAAGCACCGGGGTCCACTCCTCCTGAGTAGACGAAGCCCGGAACTCCGGCCTCCGGGAATAGCCCGAAACGGTGATGTCACGGCCGGGCGGGGAGGGTGCGGGGTCCGCCGTGGCGGGCGGTGCGACTGCGCCGGAGCTGCCGGCGCGGAAACCGCGCGACGGATCCACGCGACGGATCGCTCCCCCTGCCCCGTAGAGCAGACGACAGCCGTCTGCAGGGAGGGGAACAGAACGTGGCAGGGCATGGAGAGGGAGGCAGAGCCGCCAGAGGTACGGCGGTCGCGGTGGCGGTGCTGGTGGGGCTGACCGCGTCACAGGCGCCGGGGGCGGTCCCGGCACAAGCCTCGGCGGCGGCACCGGGGCAGGCGTCCGCGGGGCACGGACCGAGCGTGTCCGGAGGCGCCCCGTACCGCACCGAACTGCCGCCGCTGCGGACCGGGAAGCGGGACGGCGGCCGGGCACCGGCGGAGGTGGGCGCCGCGCTGCCCGCGAGCGTGTTCGCCGCCTACCGCCGGGCCGAGGAGCGGCTCGCGCGTGAGGTGCCCGGCTGCCGGCTGCGGTGGCAGTTGCTGGCGGCGATCGGGCAGGTGGAGTCCGGGCAGGCGCGGGGCGGCCGGGTGACGTCGGACGGTACGACCGTGGCGCCGATCCTCGGCCCGCGGCTGGACGGCGTGGCCTTCGCGCTGATCCGGGACACCGACGGCGGCGCCCACGACGGGGACGCGGTGTACGACCGCGCGGTCGGGCCGATGCAGTTCATCCCGTCGACCTGGGCCCGGTGGGGCGCGGACGGCAACGGCGACGGGCGTACGGACCCCCACAACGTCTTCGACGCGGCGCTCGCCGCCGGACGCTACCTGTGCGCGGGCGGGCGGGACCTGTCCGTCCCCGCCGAGCTGGACCGGGCGATCCTCGGGTACAACCACTCGACGGCGTATCTGCGCACGGTCAGGGCCTGGTACGCGTACTTCCTGGACGGGCACCGTGTGGTTCCGGACATCCCGGACAGCTCCACCGGCGCCTCGGCCCGCCCGGGTCCGGCACGGTCCCCGTCCCCCGGAACGCCGGACGACGATGCCTCACCGGCACCCGCCGCCCGGCATCCGAGCGCCACCCCGTCCCCCACGCCCTCGAACCCCACCACGTCCCGTCCGACCACCGACCCCGAGGAGACGAACGACACGGACGAGACGCAGGAGCCGCAACTCCCCCTCCCCGCCCCGGACATCGAGCTCCCCGCCGACGACCCGCTGACCGGTGACGGCCCGCTGACCAGTAACAGCGCGGACTCGATGACCGCCGCCCCCTCCACAACCGCCGATACTCGGCGGTAATGTCGCGCACCGCCGATCGGCACGGGATCGGCGGATGAGCGCGAAGGGGCCCTCATGGCGACGGACATGCCTGCGGAGACGGATGCGGAGATCGATCCGGCCGACGACCGCTGGGAACGCATGTGGAGCCACCGCGAGCAGCTGCTCAGGGTGGCCCGGCGCAGGTCGATGAGTGCGGAGGACGCCGAGGACGCGGTGCACGAGGCGATGCTGCGCGCCGCCGAACGCCCCGGCCTGGACGACGAGCGGCTCGCGGCCTGGCTGACGACGGTGACGATGCGGCTGTGCGTCGACCGCTACCGGCAGGTCAACCGTGAGGCCGAGGTGCGCACCAGCCCGACGCTCATCGCCCCCGGTCCCGTACCCGTCGAGGAGGCGGTGTGCGACCGGGCCGAGGCGAAGTGGCTCGCGGTGCGCAGTGGTGAGCTGCCCGAGCGGCAGGCCGAGGCGCTGCGGCTGAAGTCGGAGGACCTCGACGTCGGGCAGGTCGCCGTCCGGATGGGGCTCAGTTACCGGACCGTCGAGTCCCTGCTGGCCCGGGCCCGGCGGACACTGCGGCAGTCGCTGGCCGCCACGCTCGGGTTCGCGTTGTTCCTGATCGGGTGGGGGCGGCCGCGCGGCACCGGAAAGGTGCAGGCCGTGGCGATGGCTTCGACGGCGGCGACGCTGGCGGTGGCGGGGTTCGTGCTGCCGTACGCGCTCGACGGGGGCGGGGACGGGGCGGGCGGGGGCGGTACGGCACCTCGGCCCGCCGTCGCCTCGTCGGGCGGCGGGGAGGCGCTGCGGCCCGACGGCAGGGGTGCGGGTGGTACGCCGCACGGGAACACGCCCATGGCCACCTCGGGCGAACGGGGGGCCGCCGAGTCCCCGGCGGCCGAATCGTTCCTGCCCCTGTCCGTGCCGTCGCTGCCAACGGTGCCGGAGGTCCCGGTATCCCCGCCGCCGGTGCTGTCCGCCCCGGAGGTGCCGGACGTGCCGGACCTGCCCGACGTCCCCGACCTGCCGGTGCAGCCCCCCGCCGGCCCAACGGACACGCCGACGATCCCGGACGTCTCCACCGCCCTACCGTCCCCCTCACTCCCCGTGCCAACGCCAAGCACCCTGCCGTAGCCGCGAACATATAGCCGTAAGCCACCCCAAATAACCCACCCCGAAACCCGCCCGAAAAAAATCCGCCACGAAAACGACGGACGCCCGCCCCCTCCCCGTAGAGCAGATGTCAGAGCTGCTCCACGGGCTGAAGGGTGGACCGGATGGGTGTCGAGATCTGTGTGGAAGGGCTGACCAAGTCCTTCGGTCACCAGGTCATCTGGCAGGACGTCTCACTGACGCTGCCCGCCGGGGAGGTCTCGGTCATGCTCGGCCCCTCCGGCACGGGCAAGTCGGTGTTCCTCAAGACGCTCGTCGGACTGCTGAAGCCGGAGCGCGGCTCGATCACGATCCAGGGCCGGGACATCACACGGCTGCGCGAGCACGAGCTGTACGAGGTGCGGAAGCTGTTCGGCGTGCTGTTCCAGGACGGCGCGCTGTTCGGCTCGATGAACCTGTACGACAACATCGCCTTCCCGCTGCGCGAGCACACGCGTAAGTCCGAGAGCGAGATCCGGCGCATCGTGCTGGAGAAGATGGACATGGTCGGTCTGATCGGCGCCGAGGGAAAGCTGCCCGGCGAGATCTCCGGCGGGATGCGCAAGCGGGCCGGGCTGGCCCGGGCCCTCGTCCTCGACCCCGAGATCATCCTCTTCGACGAGCCCGACTCGGGCCTCGACCCGGTCCGCGTGGCCTACCTCAACCAGCTGATCGTCGACCTCAACGCCCAGATCGACGCGACCTTCCTGATCGTCACGCACGACATCGCCTCGGCCCGCCAGGTGCCGGACAACATCGGGCTGCTGTTCCGCCGCGAGCTGGTCATGTTCGGGCCCCGCGAGGAGCTGCTGACCAGCGACGAGCCCGTCGTACGGCAGTTCCTGAACGGCCGCATGCAGGGCCCGATCGGCATGGCGGAGGAGAAGGACGCCGCCCAGGTCGAGCAGGAGCTCGCCGCCCTCGGCGACGACGGCAAGGGCACCCGGTCTCCCGGCAGCCAGGCTCTGACTCCCCGCCTGCTGCCGGGGCCGGGCATTGCGCGGCCACCCCGCTGGGAGGCCATCGCCCGGCGGGAGGCGGAACTCCGGCACCGGAAGGTGGTGGCGGACGTATGAGACTGTCGCCCACCGGAGCCCTGCGGCAGTCGGGCAGCCTGTTCGCGATGGCGCTGGACGTCGTCCGGACGATTCCCCGACGACCGTTCCAGGCAAGGGAGTTCATCCAGCAGGCGTGGTTCGTCGCGAGTGTCACCATCCTGCCGACGGCCCTGGTGTCCATCCCCTTCGGCGCGGTCATCGCGCTGCAGATCGGCAGTCTGACCCGGCAGCTCGGCGCCCAGTCCTTCTCGGGCGCCGCCTCCGTGCTCGCCGTACTGCGCGAGGCCTCGCCGATCGTCACCGCGCTGCTGATCGCGGGCGCCGGCGGCACGGCGATCTGCGCGGACCTCGGGGCGCGGAAGATCCGGGACGAGATCGACGCGATGCAGGTGCTCGGCATCGACCCCATCCACCGCCTCGTCGTACCGCGCGTGCTGGCGTCGATGGTGGTGGCCGTGCTGCTCAACGGCCTGGTGTCGGTGGTCGGCGTGGCGGGCGGCTACTTCTTCAACGTCGTCCTGCAGAACGGCACCCCCGGCGCCTACCTCGCCTCCTTCACCACCCTCGCCCAGCTCTCCGACCTGTGGGCGGCCGAGGTCAAGGCACTCGTCTTCGGCGCGATCGCCGCGATCGTCGCCTCGTACAAGGGGCTGACCGCGAAGGGCGGCCCGAAGGGTGTGGGCGACGCGGTGAACCAGTCGGTGGTGATCACCTTCATGTTGCTGTTCGTGACCAACTTCGTGATGACCGCGGTGTACTTCCAGGTCGTCCCGCAGAGGGGTTGAGGGGTTAACCGATGAGACTTCTCGACCGCCCGCTGCGCTCCCTGGAAGCGCTGGGCATCCAACTCTCCTTCTACGGCCGCTCGTTGGCGTGGACCGGCCGTACGCTGCGCCGCTACAAGAAGGAGATCCTGCGGCTCCTCGCCGAGGTGAGCTTCGGGCGCGGAGCCCTCGCCGTCGTGGGCGGCACGGTCGGTGTGATCGCCTTCCTGTCCTTCTTCACCGGCACCGAGGTCGGCCTCCAGGGCTACGCGGCCCTCAACCAGCTCGGCACATCGAACTTCGTGGCGTTCCTCTCGGCGTACTTCAACACCCGCGAGATCGCCCCGCTGGTGGCGGGACTCGCGCTCTCCGCGACCGTCGGCGCCGGCTTCACGGCCCAGCTGGGCGCGATGCGGATCAGCGAGGAGACCGACGCGCTCGAGGTCATGGGCGTGCCGTCGCTGCCGTTCCTGGTGACGACGAGGATGATCGCCGGGTTCGTCGCGGTGATCCCGCTGTACGTGATCGGCCTGCTGTCCTCGTACCTGGCCGCCCGCACCATCACCACCGGCTACTACGGCCAGTCGGCCGGCACCTACGACCACTACTTCCAGCAGTACCTGCCACCGGTGGACGTGCTGTGGTCCTTCGGCAAGGTGCTCGTCTTCGCCGTCCTGATCATCCTCGTCCACTGCTTCTACGGCTACTACGCGAGCGGCGGCCCGGCGGGCGTCGGCGTGGCGGTGGGCCGCGCGGTGCGGACCTCGATCGTGGCGATCAACGTCCTCGACTTCTTCCTGTCGCTCGCGATCTGGGGCGCCAGCACGACCGTACGGATCGCGGGGTGAGCCGCCGAATGAGGGTGCGCCGTATGAGGGTGCTGAGACTGCGGTTGTACGGCGTCGTGTTCCTGGCCGTACTCGCGCTGCTGCTGTCGTTGTCCGTGGCCGTCTACCGGCAGGCCTTCACGCCGGTCGTGCGGATCACGCTGGAGGCCGACAGCCTCGGCAACCAGCTCGATCCGCGGGCCGACGTCAAGCTGCGCGGGATGCTCGTCGGCGAGGTGCGCGAGGTGCGGGCGGATGGGACGAAGGCGACGCTGGACATCGCGCTGAAGCCGGAGCACGTCGCGTACATCCCGTCCGACGTGCACGCGCGCCTGCTGCCCAAGACGCTGTTCGGCGAGAAGTACGTCGACCTGGTGCCGCCCGCCGGCGCCGGGTCCTCCTCGGCCCGCCCGATCCGCGCCGGCGACGTCATCACCCAGGACCGCACCCGGGTCGGCATCGAGGTGCAGCAGCTGATGAACGACCTGCTGCCCCTGCTGCGGACCGTGCAGCCCGGCAAGCTCAACGCCACCCTCTCCGCCTTCGCCACCGCCCTCGAGGGCCGCGGCGACCGGATCGGCGACAACCTCACACGCCTGGAGGCCTACCTGCGCCGCCTCAACCCCCATCTGCCGTCCCTCACCGAGGACATCGCCCGCTTCGCCGAGGTCGCCGAGGTGTACGGCGACGCGGCGCCCGACCTGATGGCGATCCTGCGCAACACCGTCACCACGAGCCGCACGATCGTCGACCAGAAGGACCGGCTGGCGGCGGCCCTGAAGACCACCGCCACCGTCGCGGGGACGGCCGAGGACTTCCTCGACGCGAACGGCGACCGGCTGATCACCCTCGGCCGGGTCTCCCGCCCGACCCTGGAGCTGTTCGCCCGCTACTCCCCCGAGTACCCGTGCCTGCTGGCCGGCCTGGTCCGGCAGGAGAAGGCCTCGGAGGAGGCGTTCCGGGGCGGCAGGATGCACATCACGCTGGAGGTCGTACGGCCGCAGGGGGCGTACGAACCCGGTGAGGAGCCGCGTTACGGCGAGCGGTCGGGGCCCGACTGCCGGGATCTGCCGAGTCCGCCGGTGCCGGCGCCCGGGGCTCACCTCGACGACGGTTCGAAGTCGGGGGGCCTGTCCGGGAGTTCGGCCGCGGGCGGCCCGCTCGGTGTCTCCGCGACCCCGGCCGAGCAGCGGGCGATCGGCTCGCTCGTGGCCCCGGTCCTGGGCGTGCCCGCCGACGAGGTACCGCCGGTGGCGACGCTGCTGTTCGGACCGCTGGCACGCGGAACGGCGGTGACCGTCGCATGAGAACCGCAGGCGCACGGCAGACCGCCGCTCCCCTCATCAAGTTCAGCCTCTTCGCGCTCGTGACCATCCTGGCTACAGCCCTGCTCGCGGCCACCATCGTGAACGTCTCCTTCACGCCGGAGCATCGCTACCGGGCGGTCTTCAGCGACGTGACCGGCCTGGCGGAGGGCGACGACATCCGCGTGGCCGGGGTGCGGGTCGGCGAGGTCGAGGGCATCCGGATCAAGGACCAGACGCTGGCCGAGGTCACCTTCACGGTCGGCCGGGACCGGCCGCTGCTGACCAGCACCGGCGCGGTCATCCGGTACCGCAACCTGGTCGGCCAGCGCTACGTCGCGCTGACCGAAGGCGCGGGCGACAGCACCCGGCTCCTGCGGCCCGGCGCGACGATCCCACTCTCCCGCACCCAGCCGGCGCTGGACCTCAACGCCCTGCTGAACGGCTTCAAGCCGCTGTTCGCCGCGCTGAGCCCGAACGACGTCAACCAACTCGCCACCGAGATCATTCGCACGCTCCAGGGCGAGGGCGGGACGGTCAACAGCCTGCTCGTGCACACGGCGTCGCTCACCTCGACGCTGGCCGGCCGCGACAAGCTGATCGGCTCGGTGATCGACAACCTCAACACCGTGCTGGAGACGCTGGACAAGCGCGGCACCCGCTTCTCCGGCCTGCTCAAGCAACTGCGCCGGGTCATCTCGGGCCTGTCCGCCGACCGCAAGCCCATCGGGCGGTCGCTGGTGAGCATCGGCGACCTGACGGAGGCCACCTCGGGCCTGCTGAAGGACGCGCGCCCGCCACTCAAGGACGACATCGCCGAGCTGACCGAGCTCACCGGCACGCTGAACGACAACGAGAAGACGGTGGAAGGCGTGCTGAAGCGGCTGCCGAACAAGCTGGGCGAGCTGACGGGGACGGCGTCCTACGGCTCGTGGTTCAACTTCTACCTCTGCGATTTCGACGGCCGGATCGTGCTGCCGAAGGCGGGCTCGGAGTCGGAGTCTAAGTCCCAGCAGGTGCTGACGCCCGATCTGCATGTGGCGAGGGCGAGGTGCGGGTCATGAGCCGCAAGCATCGTCCGGAGCCGCTGTTCAAGGTTCGGGTGGAGCCACCGCGGCTGCCGAAGGTACGGATGCCGAAGGCAGGGCTGCCGAACGTACGGCTCCTGCCGCGCCGCAAGCCCCGCCGGCAACCGCTGTTCAGGGTGCGCGTCGAGCCGCCGCGCATCCGGCTTCCCCGCCTCCGCCGCCCGCACCTCTCCCCCTTCCGCGAGCGCAACCCCGTCGTCATCGGCGCGGTCGGCCTCACCGTCCTCGCCCTGCTGACGGTGGCCGCGTTCAACGCGGACCGCCTCCCGCTGATCGGCGACGGCGAGACGTACAGCGCGGCCTTCGCGGAGGCGGGCGGACTCAAGCCCGGGGACGAGGTGCGGATCGCCGGAGTCAAGGTCGGCAAGGTCGAGGAGGTCGACCTGGACGGCGACCACGTCAAGGTCACCTTCAAGATCAAGGGCGAGCCGGGCTTCGGGACGGAGACCGGCGCGTCGATCCGGGTCAAGACGATCCTGGGCGCGAAGTACCTGGCCCTGCACCCGAAGGGAAAGGGCCAGTTGGAGCCGGGCAGCGAGATCCCCCTTGGGCGGACCGTCCCCGCATACGACGTCGTACAGGCCTTCAGCGACCTCACCACCACGACGGAGGAGGTCGACACCGACCGCGTGGCGAAGGCCCTGGACACCCTCTCCACCACCTTCGAGGACTCCCCGGAGGAGGTACGGGCGTCCCTCAAGGGCCTGTCGCGGATCTCCCGGACGGTGGCCTCCCGCGACAAGGCGCTGCGCGAGCTGCTCGACCACGCGAACGGCGTCACGGGCGTACTGGCCGACCGATCGTCGGACTTCACCACCCTGGTCAAGGACGGCGACAAGCTGTTCAGGGAGATCAGCAGGCGACGCGAGGCCATCCACAGACTGCTGAAGAGCTCCGCCGCCCTCGGCGTCCAGCTCTCCGGCCTCGTCCAGGACAACGACAAGGAGATCGGGCCCGCGCTCAAGGGCCTGAACACCGTGGTGCAGATGCTCGAACGCAATCAGGCCGTCCTGGACAGGAGCATCAAGCTCCTCGCTCCCTATACGCGGCTCTTCACCAACACCCTCGGCAACGGCCGCTGGTTCGACTCCTACGTCCAGAACCTGGTCGCGGCTCCGGTGGTGCCACGGACGGGAGGTTCGGCACAGTGACCATCCCCGTCAGGGTGAGAAGACGGCTGGCCCTGCTCACCGCACTGTCCCTCGTCGCCGCGCTCGCCTACGTCCTGTGGCCGCGCCCCGAGCCGGTCCGTGTCACGGCGTACTTCCCGCGCACCGTCGGCATCTACCCCGGCTCGGACGTCCGCGTCCTCGGCGTCCGGATCGGCGAGGTCAAGGAGATCACACCGGAGGGCGGCCGCGTGCGGGTGGAGCTGGAGTACGAGGCCGGCCGCAAGGTCCCCGCGGACGCGCAGGCGGCGATCATCAACTCCTCGGTGGTCAGCGACCGTTACGTACAGCTGCTGCCGGTGTACCGGGGCGACGGCCCGGTGCTGCGGACCGGTGACGAGATCCCCGAGTCGCGTACGGCCGTACCGGTCGAACTGGACCGTGTCTTCGACAGCCTGCACACCACGGCCGAGGCGCTCGGCCCGAACGGCGCCAACAAGGAGGGCGCTCTGTCCCGGCTGCTCGGAGTGAGCGCGGACAACCTGGACGGCCAGGGCGAGAACCTGCACCGGACGGTAGAGGACCTCTCGGCGGCGGTCACCACCCTGTCCGACGGCCGCACGGACCTGTTCGGCACGATCCGCAACCTCCAGGTCTTCACGGCGGCGCTGGCGGCCGACGACAAGAGCGTGCGGTCGTTCAACAGCAGCCTCGCGAAGGTCGCCGGTCAACTGGCGGGAGAGCGGCAGGACTTGGCGGCGGCACTGAAGAACCTCGGGACGGCACTGGGCGACGTGTCCGCCTTCGTGAAGAAGAACAAGAAGTCGCTGACCTCGAACGTGGAGGGTCTCAGCAAGGTGACCAAGGTGCTCGTCACCCAACGGGCGGCGCTGGAGGAGCTGTTGGAGGTGGCCCCGACCGGCATGTCGAACCTCAACAACGCCTACAACCCGTCGGCCGGCACCCTCGACACCCGCAACAACGCCGACCAGGCGCAGGATCCGGCGTCGCTGCTGTGCTCGGTGCTGCGGACGACCGGCGACGAGGGCGGCAAGAACCCCGACTGCGCGGAGCTGAGGGAACTGTTCGACTCACTGCCAAAGGTGCCAAAGGCGCCCCAGGGCGGCGAGGCGGTCACGGGCACGGTGGACCGGACGCTCGGCGGAATCCTGGGGGCGAGCGCATGAGCGGGCTGCGCAGAGGCGGGGTGATGGCCTGGGCGGCAGTCGGCTCACTGCTGCTGACCGGCTGCGAGTTCAACGGCTGGTACGACGTGCAGCTGCCCGGCGGCGCGGCCTCGGACGGGAACGCGTACCACGTCACCGTCGAGTTCCGCGACGTACTGGACCTGGTGCCGCAGTCGGCCGTGAAGGTCAACAACGTCACGGTCGGCGCGGTCGAGAAGGTGGAGCTGAAGGGCTGGCACGCACGCGTGCGCCTCCGCGTCGCGGACTCGGTGAAGCTGCCCGGCAACGCGATCGCGCAGCTGCGCCAGACCAGCATGCTCGGCGAGAAGTACGTGGCGCTGTCGAAGCCGGTGGGCACGGCGCCGGTGGGCCGACTCGGCGACGGCGCCGTGATCCCCCTGTCCCGCAGCGGCCGCAACCCGGAGATCGAGGAGGTGCTGTCCGCGCTGTCGGCCCTGCTCAACGGCGGTGGGGTGGCCCAGCTGAAGACGATCACCGTGGAGCTGAACAAGGCGCTTGAGGGCCGGGAGAACCGGGTGAAGTCCCTGCTCAAGGAGCTGAACGTATTCCTGGGCGCCCTGGACCGGCAGAAGGAGGACATCGTCCGGGCACTGAAGGCCGTGGACCGGCTGGCCAAGCGGCTCGGCAAGGAGAAGGAGACCATCGCCGAGGCGGTCGACGAGATGCCGCCGGCTTTGAAGGTCCTGGCCGACCAGCGGCGCGACCTCACCAGGATGCTCACCGCGCTGTCGAAGCTGGGGAAGACGGGCACCAAGGTGGTCAACGCCTCGCACGACGACACGGTCGCCGACCTGAAGCAGCTCCGCCCGATCCTGCGACAGCTCAACAAGGCGGGTGCCGACCTGCCCAACTCCCTCGAACTGCTCACGACCTACCCGTTCCCGCGCAATGTGGTGGACGCGATCAAGGGGGACTACGTCAACCTCCACATCACGGCGGACCTCGACCTGGCCGGGATCTACGGCAACTTGACGGGCAAGCCAGGAGGCGGCCAGGGCGGCAACGACGCGCCCCGGGGACCCGAGCTGCCCGAGACCCCAAACCTGCCGGACGTACCGGATCTCCCGAAGCTGCCGGGCGTGCCCACGCCCACGGCGCTGCCGAGCAGTCCGAGCGTGCCGTCGTCCCCCTCGGCCCCGTCCGGGGGCGACGGCGACCTGCTGTGCCCGCCGGTGTGCGCGGCCACCTATGTGGCGGGGGACGACTGGCCCGAGGGGATCGACCTCGAACTCGCCGAGCTGATGCTGAAGGGGGTCCAGCCATGATCACCCGTACGGTCAAGGTCCAGCTGCTGGCCTTCGCCACGATCACCGCCGTAGGGGTGTCGTACGTCGGCGCCGAGTACACGGGCCTGGTCGACGAAGTCCTGGACCGCGGCTACACCGTCCGCGCGGACTTCGCCGACTCCGGGGGCATCTTCCCCGGCGCCGAGGTGACGTACCGCGGGGTGCCGGTGGGCAGGGTGGGCGCGCTGCACCTGACGGGCGCGGACGGGGTTTCGGTCGCCCTGGACATCGAGGACGACGCGCCGCGCATCCCGGCGGACGCCCTGGCCGTGGTGGCCGACCGCTCGGCGGTGGGCGAACAGTACGTGGACCTGCAACCCCGCACGACCCACGGCCCGTACCTGCTCGACGGCAGCACGATCCCACGAGCGAGCACCCGCACGCCGCTGCCGACCACGGACCTGGTCCTCAGCCTGGACCGGCTGGTGAACTCGGTCGGAAGGAAGGATCTACGGGTCACGGTGGACGAGTTGGGCAAGGCGTTCGCCGGAACGGGCCCGAACCTGAGCCGCCTGGTGGACTCGGGAAACAAGCTGACCGAGTCCGCGTCGGAGGCACTCCCCGAGACGATCTCCCTGATCGAGGACTCGCGGAAGGTACTGAAGACACAGGCGGACCAGGGCTCGTCGATCAAGTCGTTCGCACACGATCTGGCCGCCCTCACGGCCCAGTTGAAGGCGAGCGACGGTGACCTGCGCAAGCTGATCGGCAACGCGAGGCCGGCGGCGCAGGAGGTGAACTCGCTGCTGAGGTCGGTCGACCCGGAGTTGTCGGTCCTGCTGGCCAACCTGATCAGCGGCGGCCAGGTGACGCTGGCCCGCCTGCCGGGCGTGGAACAGGCCCTGGTCACGTTCCCGCTGATGGTGGCGGGCAGCTACACGGTCATACCCGGCGACGGCACAACCCACTTCGGCCTGGTCGTGAACGCCGACGACCCCCCGGCCTGCACCCAGGGCTACGGCACGGCGCGCCGCGACCCGGCGGACACGAGCACCCGCGAGGCGAACACCAGCGCCCGCTGCACGCTCCCGCGCGGCAGCCAGTCATCCGTGCGGGGCGCCCAGAACGCCCCCGGCGCGTCGGCCTCGTACGGCGGCGCGAACCACACGGCGTACGTCACGCCTTACGACCCGGAGTCCGGCACCACCACCGGCCCGGACGGAAGGAACGTCGAGATCGGCTCGACGGGCGGCCAGCGGGCCGTGTTCGGAAAGGAGTCGTGGCAATGGCTGCTCGTCGGCCCGATGGCATGAGGAGGATGGGGACTTCCAAGGCGGTGGCGGCGGGGCTGACCGCGGCAACGGTCCTCACCACCGCACTCACGACCTGGCTGGCCCTCGGCCTCCACGCCCAGCGCGACGCGGACCAGCACCGCCAGGACATCCTGTCCGCGGCCCGCCAGTCGGCACTGAACTTCACCTCCCTCGACTACCGCCACTACGACCGCGACAGCACAAACGTCCTGGCGGGCGCGACCGGCGACTTCAAGAAGCAGTTCGCGGCACAGACGCAGCAACTGACGCAGCTCGTGGCGGCGAACAAGTCCGTGTCGGAGGGCCAGGTCCTGGAGGCCGGCATCGTCCGCTCCGACGAGAACTCGGCCCGCGTACTGGTCGTCGCCGACAGCAAGGTGACCAACACGGCGGTACCCGAGGGCGAGGCGCGCACCTACCGCCTCCAGCTGGACCTGGTGCGGCGGGACGGCCGCTGGCTGACGTCCGACGTCGAGTTCGTCGGCTGACGGCACGAGTGAGGAGTACGACCATGACGAAGACGACCACCGCCCGGCGCACGATGACGGCAGCGGCCCGCGCAGCAGCCAAGCGAGCGGAGCGCGGCCACCGCGAGCAGGACCCGGAGGCCAGCGTCGCCGGGCGGACCGTACTCATCGACGCCCCTAAGAACGGCTGGGACGACCCGCCCGAGCCGTCCCCGGAGTCGTTCGAGGAGGACGCGCCTGCGGAGAACGAGGGCCGGCCCCGTGCACGCCGACTGCTCATCGCGGTGCTCGGCCTCCTCCTAGTGGCCGGCCTGGTCGCCGTCGCCGTACTGGGTTGGCTGTACCGGGACGGACGTCAGGCGGAGAGCGCCCGAGCCGAGGCGGTCGCGGCCGCCCGCACGGCGGCGCCGGCCGTCCTGTCGTACGACTACCGCCACCTGGACAAGGACTTCGCGGCGGCCCGCACCCACCTGACCGGCGGCTTCGGCGACGAGTACGAGAAGACCACGAAGACGGTGGTCGGCCCGACAGCCAAGAAGTACCGGGGCGTGGTGAAGGCAACGGTCGCCGCCCCCGCGACCGCCGGAACCCCGGCAGCCTCCGTCGTCTCGGCCGCTCCGGACAAGGTCGTGGTGCTGCTCTTCGTCAACCAGGTCACCGAGAGCACGCAGGTCTCAGGCTCCCGTGTGGACCTCAACCGGGTGCGGATGACGATGAGGCGCACGGCGGACGGGTGGAAGGTGAGCGCGGTGGACGCGCTCTGAGCGAAGAAGCGACCGTCACAGGCAGCATCGGCATCGTCGGCTCGATCAAGTGGTACGAGAACGGCGGGCTGCGCTGGCACGGGATGCGCTGGCTGTTCCTGGCGCGGACGAGGACACCGCGCTGGTCGGGGTGTCACGTGCGGGTTCGCGGTGGATGGGCTGGCGGCGATGTACGGGCCGGAGCGGCTGATGGAGGCGTGGGGGGCCGCGGCGTGATCCGCCTGGCCTGCCCGACCACCTGACTGGGCGAAGTACGGCTTGGCGAATGAGCCGAGCTTGCATGGCAGACGAGTCGGGCTGTACGCCGGGGACAGTCGGATGCTCGGACGGTGCCGGGTTGACCTGTGGGTTCATACCTTCGGGACGACCGCGTTGCACATCTGGTGCACAATCACGCGCGGCCGACAGCCGTCCGGAACAACGTCATGAACGCCGTTCCGGTGACGCCGAACGGGGTGCCGCCGTTTTGCCCCGGCGCGGTCCCCACGTACCCCGTCAGTGCGTTTCGGCGGCCGTTTGTCGTGTGGCCCGCGGGTTCGGCAGGGCGGCATCGCGTCCCCGGCCGGTCCGCACCGCACGCGGCTTCAGGGCGGCGTCCGGGAGCCCCGCTGGCGCGGGGATGCCGTACAGCTCCTCGAAGGAAGCAAGCGCATGGCCCCAGTCCACCTCCCACACAAGGTAGCCGTACGTGTCCAGCGTCTCAGCCAGTCGGGCATGCCTCATACGGGCCTGGACCTTGCCCGGTTCCAGCCCCGACGCCACGAGTACGGCGTCGGTGAAGTGACGAAGGTCCCGGAACGTGGCTCCCTCGGGCACCGTCACCCCGCGGGCTCGCACCCTCTGCTTGGCCAGGTCGAACTCCCGGCACAGCGTGCCCTCGCGGACGGGCGTCCAGAATCTGGTCACGGTGACCAGGTCCGCGAACTCCTCAGGGATCGGCGGCAGCCCACGACGATGACGCTTACGAAGCGCGGCAGGGGTGAGCGACGCCCGCCAACGTTGCAGGTGTGCCTGGTACTCGTCTCGGAGGAACGTCCCCACGGCTAGCGGGGCTCGGCTGGCGTCCGTCTTCAGTGGGGCCGCTTTACCGCGCCGCCGCTGCTCCTCGACGAGTTGCTTGCCCGGGACGGTCTCCATGTCTGTGCGGCGAACTCCGGCGGCTTCCATGGAACGCAGTCCTTGGAGCGCTCCGAACCAGATCATGAGCCGGTACCGGGGGACGATCTCCTCGGCCAATGCGACAACGTGCTCCCAGGTGAGGCGCACGCCGCGGCCCGTACCCTTGGGGAGGCGGATACCGGCGACCGGGTTGCCCTCCAAGTGGCCGTCCTCCACGGCCATCGACAGCATGGCCGAGAGAGACTTCTTCACGCCGGAGCGGGTGGTGTCCGGCATCCCTTGTGCCTTGAGCGCGGTGAAGAAGTCCCGGTACTCCCCTCTCTTGACGTCTCCGATCGCTCGCTCACCGAGCTCGGGCACCACCTGCCCTCGCAAGCGATACCCGTACGTCTCGACGGTCCCTTCACGACCCTCGTGCCGTGACAGGAACGTCTCTACGTACTCGGCGATGGTCGGTGTGGTGCTCTCGGCACTTCGAGACCGGTGAGGAAAGGGGTCACGCCCCTCCTCGACGGCGGCACGCTGACTCCGCTGGAAGACGAGCGCCGCCTTCTTCTTGTTCTTCGGGAAGAGCTTGGACCGCTGATGTCCTTCACTGTCGCGCCAGCGGGCCTGCCATCGCTGCTCACAGCCGTGTTTCTCGCTCGGCACCAGGCCGGGGTGCTCCGGGCACTCCGGTTCACCAGGCTCCGGCCTGACTTTGTGCCACCGGTCGTACGGTTCTTCCTTGGCCACGTGTGTTGCTCCGATTCACGGCCGCCGGCCCGTTCGCGCTGTTTGAAGCGCGCGATTGCGTAAGTCCTGGACGCGGTCGGCACCGCCGCGTCGTACGTGGGCGTCACGCGGCCCGGGGAGGCCGACGATGACCGCGCGCCGCGCCCCGGGCGCCACCTCGTGCGTCGTATGGCGTTGGACCAGCTGCACCCCCAACGCCCCAGCTCAAGCTAGGGTTCCGCTCTTCATGGGCCCCACGGTGTCGTGGTCGCGACCCAGTCGCGATCACCGGGGAGGTCCCGCTCAGCAGGGTAACTCCAGTCGCATTCGGCTACTTGGAGTTGCTATATGTGTACGTTGAGTGATGGGGGTTTGTGGTGAAGAACGGACACGGTGGCAGCACGCGGTCGGGCGCCTTCAACCCCAACCGCAAAGGAGACGCGCAACGCGCGAGATGTCCGACGCGAGCTGCAGCACGACGAGCGGAGAGCCGTAAGGCTCAGCGTGCACATCGACAGCAGCGGCGCTTCCAGTCACATCCTGACCGTCCACCACGACGCTGCGGCCCCGCCCATCGAAGGACGTCTGGAATCGGTTCGGTGCCGTCACCGGCGGACCTGACGGTTGGGGTGGCTCGTACCTGGGGCACGGGTGCGAGCCACCCCAACAGCTCTGTCAGGAACTCGGCTTGTCGGTGGACGCGGATTCCTTACCGGACTCCGCAGGCTGCTGTGTGAAGACCACGAGGTGCCAGGCGCCCTTCTCCCGCGTCACGGTGAAGGTGTCCCGCATGGGCTTTCCTGCCTTGTCCTCGGCCATCAGGCGGGCCGAGCCGGTGTCCGGGCCCATGTCGTGCTCGACCTGCACGTCCTTGATCTTCCACCCCCGCCCGCCCTTGTCCGCGAGGATCTGCTCGGCCTCGTGCCTGGACCACTTCTCGTCCTTCACGCCCCCGACTTCGATCAGTCCGTCGGCGCTGCGGGAGTTCAGGGCGTTCACGTACGCCACGACGGCCTCGCGGGCCCCGTCGGACGATGCCGAGGCCGAGGGGGTCGAGGGGCTTGAGGACTTGGCCTCGTCATTACCGGACGAGCAGCCGGATGCGAAGGCAAGAGCGGCCAGAGCGGCCGGCACAGCCAGAAGATGTCGACGCTCCACAGCGCACTCCTATGTGGTTCCTGTGAGGGGGATCAGCAGCCTGTCAGGTGCGGTGCGCGTACCACCAGGCACGCGGGTGGTCCGAGAGGAGCTTCTTCAGGCTTTTGTTGTGGGTGTCGCTGGTGTGGTACGTGAGGTAGGGGGTGCCCCGGTACTTCTTCGTGACGATCATCGTGTGGTCGATGTTGTTGTCGCGGCCCCAGTCGGCCTGGAGGACGTCCGACTTGGCCATCTTCCACACGTTGTCGAGGATCTTGGTCCGCTTCGAGTGCTTCTTCGCGAACCAGTACCAGTTCTCCGCAGCCGCCCAGGTGTAGCTGGTGGTCCACGTCGTCGGCCCGTAGAACCAGTACTTGTTGCTGGGCCGCTGGATGATCGCGCCGCCCTTGGGGCCCCAGCCGCCGGCATGCATCGCCTGGGAGATGAAGTTGGTGCAGTCGGTGCCGTACGTGCGCCAGGCGCTGTTGTGGTGGTCCCAGTACTTGTCCGCGTAGGCAACCATCTTGCCGTAGCTGTAGCCCCTGACCTCCCGCTTGTCGCCGGAGTCGTCGCTGTTGCCGGGAAGCGGAGCGGTGCCAGACGCGGCGTCCTTGCTTCCCTCGTCCTCTTCCGCCTTACCGCCCCCGTCATCGGCGCCGTCAACGGCGTCCACGTCGGACACCTGCGTGGTCGGCGTCGGACCGCCCTTCGTGTCGGCCGTGTCGGACGACAGCAGCCAGGCACCGTCGGAGCCTTGGGTGAACTTCACGGTGTGCGGGACGGACACTTCCTCGTACTCCGGAGCGCCGTCCGCGACCTCCTGCGGCGTGAACGGGAGGTAGAGGCGGGTGCGCTCGATGAGCTGGAGCGTTGCCGTCTGGCCGGTGACGGCGGTGTCGGCCACCTCCACATCGACCTGCGCCTTCGTGTAGCCGCCGTCGACGTCCTTGTAACGCTTGCCCTTCGCCACCAGTGCGGCGAGATCATCCTGCACCTGCGCGCTCATGGAGCGCGTGGCCTGGACGCGGGCGGCCGCGGCTCTGGCAGTCGGACGAGTCGTCGTCAGCATGTCGGCCCGCTGCTGCAGATAGCCTTCGGCCAGCTGGGTGAGAGCGGTGGGGTCGGCGTTCGCCGACGAAGCCGCTGCCGGAGAGGCAGGCTGGGCGTCCGCCGGGGTGCCGGTGAGCACAAGCATCGCCGCTGTGGCTGAGGCCGCGGCTCCGGCGAGGACACGTCTGTGATGCGCAATGCGCATGAAACCCCCTTGATCACGGCTGACTGGTCGGGTCAGCCCGCAGATCAAGAGGGCCCATTCGAACATCGCGTTCCTACTGGCGCATTCCAGATCCCGGAATGTCTGATTCCTGATCAGGGATGGGGCTGCTTGTGCCAGAGCCAGCAGACTGACTTGGTCAGGTATCCGTTTCTGCGCTCCGCGACCGTGATTGTTGTCGCCCTCGGTGCAGGAGCCGGCGGGACGGTGACGCTGGCCAATCTGTCCGCGCCCTCCACGGGCACAAGCCCTGCGGTGGCACAGGAGCCAGGAGGGACGGCCGCTCGACGCACAGCTCGGTGCGCACGTAGCCGTGGATGCCGTCGCTGGAGTCGCTGTCGAACCTGCGTCGCTCGTACGGCTCGTCGTCGGCGATCGGTTCCCGTCAGGTGCCGCACAGGCGTCGACGGATCTCCTCGGCGATCTCGTCCGCGCCGGTCGGCCTCCCGAGCGGGCCGGGGTGCTGGTACAGCGTCAGGAGGGCGCGGGCCATGGTGGCGAGGTCAAACGCGTCGCAGGCCGGGGAGCCGTCGGTGTATTGCTCGAGGAGCTGGGACGCCCGTACGAGGACGTGGATCGCCAGCCGTCGCATCTCGCCCAGCATGCGGCGTGCGAGGTCCTGAACCTCCGGGAACAGGAGCTGCACATGCCCCTGGAGCTGCTGCTTCAGGGTGTCCAGCTCCTCGCCGGTCGGCAGCCGGGGCGCCCACAACACGGAGTCGTACGCCGTCCGGATCGTGTCCGCGTCGAGCGGGAGCAGCGTGTTCTCAGGCACCGGTGTTCGCCTCCGTCGCCGTAAGCCGGCACCGCCCGTCCTTCAGGAGCTGGGCGACCTCGTCGGGGCTGCACAGTGTCTCGGGCGTGCGGCGGCACGCACCAGTACGAGAAGCCGATGCCCGGGTCAGTGTGTGTGGGGTCGGGTACGCCGAGGTAGGCGTTCGGGCCGAGGCATTCCGCGTCCTCGCTGCGGTAACTCCAAGGCGGGAGGCGGTCGGTGCCCTCCGGTACGAGGGCGTAGTACAGGCCCCACCGGGTGTCGGCGAACACCGGCCCTCCGAACAGCGCCTGACGGAGGTAGGCGTCGACGTTCCGCAGGTCGTCGCTGTCGGCGGCGGCGTACACGAGGCCGGCGGCGAGACGGACGGCCGTGAAGAGAGTTCCGCACCGTAGGAGCGCGATCCCGTCGTCGGCCCATTCCTTCCGGGCCCGCTGCGTGTCTTCCGCGGCGGAGAGGAGCCATTGACCGGCCGCCAGATGCCGGTCTGCTCTGGTCTGGATGAGGGCGCCGGGTTGTGCCTCGACATGGTGGGCGGTGTCCGGGGGCATCATCGACGAGCCTCCGCGGGCAGCCGGTTGGCGGGCCCGGTGGGGGCCGCCGTGGCCGGGGTTCCGACGGCGAGCATGCGGGCGATGCGTTCGGCGCCGGCTTGCTCGTGTCCGTGCTCGCCGATCGCATAGTCGAACCCGGTGACGTACTGGTCGCCCTTGGTGAGAATCTCTTCGGTGAGGCGGCTGTTCAGCGGGTTCGTCGCATTCAGCCGCATCACGCTGTCGTCGACGGTGACCTGGAGACCGTACTTCTCCAGGTGACCGGCGAGCCGTTGCAGGTCGTTGCTGTCCACACGCAGACGATCCCAACGGCGAACGACGGGCGGGATATGACGACCTATGACACGGAGTTGATCATGCGGGCGGTAGCGATCACGGGAACGCGGAGCACGGGGCACAGGAGCCTCGACGAGTACGCGCGTCTCTTCGCCGACTACCTCGGCCCATTCGCTCAAGACGCGCACTTCTACATCGGGGGCGCGAAGGGAATCGACACCCTGTCGCTGCTGTGGCTCGCGGGAAACACCGCAGCTGACCTCACCGTCGTCACACCCGGCACCGTCGATCAGCAGCCCGCAGAGGCCCGGCAGGCGATCGCACGCACCCGCGAGCGCATCAAGGAAGTCGTCGAGCTGGGCGCCCCCGAGCTGAAAACACCCGCCTACCACGCCCGGAACCGGTGGATGGTCGACCGCAGCCACATGACGATCGGCTTCCCACACGGCGACGATCCCTCATCCGGGACGTGGCAGACACTCAACTACACAGCGGATCAGGGGAAACCTCGGCTGATCGTGCCCGTGTAGCCGCCATTCTGCTGCACTATGTGCCCTATGGAGGGGGCAGCCGCGGGAGCGGCCCAGCTGAAGGCGCTGCGACACCGGCGCGGCCTGTCGCTCACCGACGTCGCCCGTGCGCTCATCGCCCTGGCCGGGGAAATGCATCAGCCGCCACTGCCGTCCGTGGCGAGCGTGCAGCGGTCCGTTGCCCGCTGGGAGTCCCCGAAGAGACCGACGCTGCCCGACGAGCGGTACCAGTTGCTCCTCGCCCACCTCTACGCGCGCACGCCCGCCGGCGAACTCTCCCTCGGCGCGGGCTCCGACTTCGGCGAGTACCTGGATGCCCTCGGCCTGCTCGGGGAGAGTGAGCGGCGAACGGCGGAGCTGCGCAGCCTCGTTCTCCGCACAGCCACCGACGCGGGCGGCGGCCTGCTCGTTCTTCTCTCTCCAACTGTCCAGGCCACACTCACCGCAGCTCTTGAGGACCCGAGGCGGACCGAGGCGGATGCCATAGCCGGACTGGCCTCCGTGGTGGCGAACGTCAACGCGGAGGTCGGCAGCCTGCCCATGGTGCGGCTGCAACTGCTGCTCGCCCCGGCCGTCGAGACCTGCAGGCGCCTGCTCGCCGGTCCCGTCCCTGATCCGCTCGTTCCACAGCTCCGGGAAGTCGCGGTAACGGCGGCGACGCTGTCCGGCCGTCTGGCGTTCGAGACCCGCGACGACACCGCTTCTCGTGCCCTGTACGCGGAGGCGACATGCGAGGCGGAACAACTGGCGCAGCCCTGGCGGAAGGCCAGCGTCCACATGAGCCACGCCCTGGTCACCCTGTACTCGAGGCAGGGCCTCGACGAGGCGCGGTACCTGGTCGACCAAGCCGTACGCGCGGCCCGCTCCGGAGAGAGCTCGCTCGTGCGGGCGCGGGCGCACGCGCTGCAAGCGGAGATCGCCGCGCGGTCCGGGCAGGAGCGGCAGACACAGGCCGCGCTCGGGCTGGCCTGGTACGACATCGAGGCCGACCACACCGACGACCCGGCGCCCACGTCGTTCTCTCCCGGTCACCTCCGCGGCTTCGAGGGCGTATGCGAGCTGTACGTCGGCGACTCCTGCGCAGCGCACGACCGCTTCGCCCGGTCGGCGGAGGTGCTGTCGGCGCCGAGGGAACAGGTGCAGCGGGCCATCGTCACCACTGACCAGGCGCTCGCCCGGATCCGGCTCGGGGAGCCGCGCGCGGCGGCCGATCTGCTGCACAAGTGCGTGGCCGCAGCAGCGACGACCGGTGGCCGAGTGCCGGCGCTGCGGCTGCGGAAGGCGCGGCAGGAGTTGCGGCCCTGGCGGCGGGAGGAGTGGGTGGCCGACCTCGACGACCACCTGATGGACGTCCTCGGCTCCTGACAGCGGGGCTACGCGGCCGACCGGGCTCAGTTCGTCCGTATCGTCGCGCTACGCCGCTGCGTTCTCCACGTTGCCGTGAACGGCGTTGCAGCCGCCGTCAGGGATACCTATGACTTCGACCGTGACGCCCCACTGCCCCAGGGTCTTGACGGTCTGCGCAAGCGTGACCTGGGAGAAGGCGAAGAGTGTCTCCGGGGTCAGTTCCGTCCCGCGCTTCAGGTGGATGGCGAAGACAAGCCGTCGGGGAATGAAGTCATCAGGGAGGCAACGACTGCCGCCACTCTTCTCGCGGACGACCCTGACGAACTCCGCGCGAACGGCAGCCGAGTTCTGCAACATCTGGACAGTCACGAGTCCCTGGTTGAACAGGTGGCTGAGCGGGCCCGATCGGCCGTGAGCCGGCTTGACCAGGACCAGGGTGCCGTCGGGGGTCAAGTGGTCGCTGACCTCCAGGACATCGCGACGCTTGAGGGGGTTCTTCACGTAGGCGCGGTCGAGATTGATGAAGCCTCGCCCCTCTGAAGATTCTGACAGCTTCTGGTTGTACGTTTCCTCGTCGACGCCGAGTGGCCACGAGGGCAGGGTCATCGAGGGCGCCGGACTGATCACCCGAGAAACGATGTCCTTGACCTCGGACCGATAGATCGCGCCGATCTCGTACCAGGACTGGTCGAGCAGGCAGAACCGCCGCTCGCCGAGGCTCAGTTGCGCCTCGATCCAACGCAGTGCCTTGGTGGCGACCAGGTCGACCGCGTGGTGCTGGAAGAGGCAGACCCTGCCCTCGCGCAGTGCCTCCAAGCGGAGGCCGGGCTTACGCGTACGCACGCAGTCGAGGAGATGGACAACGGTCAGATCGTCCACCCGCCGCGTCCCGCCAGTGCCAATCTTCACCCCGAAGGCCACGGCCTCCTCATAGGCACTGATGTAGTCCGCCGGTACAGCAATCGTGATCGCGCCGTCGTCGAAGCGTCCGAGGGCGTCATCCAAAGCGGAGTCGAGGGCTACGCGGGTCTTCGTATCCCGGACCGGTACAAGATGTTCGACGAACTCGAGTCCCTGCTGAGGCTCGAGCTCGCGGCAGATGCGGCCGATCTCTCGAATGTCTGCGATCAGGTCTCCGGGTTCGACACCGAGCCGAAGCCGCAGACCGCTGCCACCCTCCGCGCTGGTTGCCTTTCCCCGGCCGTACCGGGAGTACGTCAGCTCAGTACCGTCAAGGTAGCCGCCGATGCGAGACACGAGCTGGGCATATTCCCGGACGCCAAGCGAGGGGACGGGGATGCCTCCGGGCACGATCGCGATGTCGGTCCTGGACTGTCCGAGGGTGTAGGCGACAAGTCCGCGGACCTGCTGGGGGTCGACCTGCCGGATGGCAAAGGAGAGGCCGAATCGGGGGTCCTTGATGTCCTCGGGTAGCAGGCGGAAGCCCTCATCGTGGGCGATGGCGTACACCTCGCCGTCGACGGCGAGGAGCAGGAGCGCGGCCGTCCGACGCTTGGGCTCCGTGACTCGGATGCCCGTACTGCGCGCCATCACCGCGCACCAGGTTGCCTCGCAGTCCTTTCCAGCCCTGAGGAAGACCGCGGGCACACCCAGCCAGGCACTGGCGTCGTGCAGCTGGGCCTCCCAGCGGTCAAGTCGATCTCCCTCAATCGCCGTCCTCATCGCCTCCACTGTGGGAGTGACATCGATGAGGCGGTAGAGGGTCGCCATGGCGGTCGGGTGGGTGATTTCTTCCTCCGGTTGTTCGAGGTGGAGCCGATGCGCGCGGCATACCGGGTCTGTAAGCGGCGCGCGAGCAGCAGGCGTCTACGGTCGATCGCCGTGTCAGTGACGCCGTGTGATCTTCCGCGCTGTCGCATGGTCCCGCCGGGCGGGAGCCGAGGTGAGGTGCCAGCCGTGGCACCGTGGACAGTCATAGGAGCGGACAGGGGTCTTGACCCGCGCCGCGCCGTGAGCACGAATCCCAGCAAGCGCCAGGTCGGCGGCGATGCGGTCAACGAACCAGGTCTTGCCACAGGAGATCCGCTTCCCGGGGCGGCAGTGCCGTAAGGCCCGCTCGGCGGCGCGAACTCTGCGCTGATGGTGCACTCTTCTCCTCCAGCTAGGCGATCTCGATCTCGCACCTCCCGACCTTCCATCTGGGCATGGACATGACCACTCCACAGACAGCCGCTGCGACTTGGAGCAGGTTGGTTCAGGAGCGCTTGCAGGCCCGTAGCCCAGCCCCCTCTCGGGGGGTGCTGGCACGGCCTGAAGTGGGGAATCCGAAGGAGTCACCGGTCGACGCAGCGACTCCGCCGGTAAAGACGCTAGCGGCATACCTCAGCCCCCGCAAGACCCTTGTGTTCATCCATGCCGCATAGCTCAAATGTACACAGAGGCGATGTGTACGATGACGTCGATGTTCACACGCACTTGCTGGAATGAGAGGCCTACAGATACGGTCACCAACATGACCTCAGACCAGCACGACGAGCTGACAGCCGCTGAGATCGCGCGGCTGGCCGGTGTCGGCCGTGCTGCCGTCTCCAACTGGCGACGCCGCTACCCGGGCTTCCCAAAGCGGGTCGGCGGCACCCCGCAACGTCCGACGTTCTCTCGGGAAGAGGTTGAGAAGTGGCTGAAGGCCACCGGCAAGAGCGACCAACTGGCAACCGCCGGCCGCACGGAGACCGGGACTCAGCGCATCAGCGACCTGTCACAGTTCGTCGGCGGCGGCCCTAGTTACACGCGAGAGCCGGAGCACAGTCTTGCCGACCTCACACCTGGCCAGTTGCTGGCGAGGGTGATGACGTCCCTACTGCCGCAGTCAACGGCGGAGGCCACGCCAAACCACGCAGACGACACCGACGCGCACGATACGGACGTGTCTGTTGTGCTCGACCCTGCCTGCGCCGATGCGACGCTGTTGATGGCCGTCGCCGACAGGTTCGGCAGCGACGTCAAGCTCGTAGGACAGGAGATCGACGAGCTGGCTGCCGCGAAGGCGAAAGCCGCGCTACACCTGCGGAACGACACCCAGAGCGTTCAGTACGAGATCCACTCCGGCGATTCCTTGCTGAACAACCAGCTCAGCACCTACTTGGGCGCATCTGCAGCTGTCATCTGCGAGCCGCCCTTCGACCTGCCGCAGTGGCCAGCAGCCAAGCTGGCCGGCGATCAGCGTTGGAGGTTCGGCGTCCCCTCTCCCCGCGACCCCGAACTAGCCTGGGTACAGCACTGCTACGCACACCTGCGCCCGCACGGTGTGGCCGTGATCGCAGTGTCCCCACGCACCGGTATCCAGCCGTCCGGGCGGGACATCCGCGCGGCGTTGGTCCGCTCCGGTGCCCTGCGCAGCGTGATCGCGCTGCCGACGGGGATGGGCTCAACACCAGACACAAGCATCCACGTCTGGGTCTTGCGACGCCCCTACGGCACCCCCACCGCCGATACCGTAGACATGATCGACTTGTCGGGACTGAGTGATGCTGCCGATGTCCCAGATGGAGACGCCGCCTGGCGAGACATCGTCCGCGGCGACAGCCCGGCCCTCTCCCGCGCCGTGCCGTCTCAGGAACTCCTCGACGGAGACGTCAGCCTCCTGCCCTCCCGGTACGTCAGCGCACAAGTGGAGGCGACCCCCGACGACTTCGCTCGCGTCACCGGTCGACTGCAGGCCCTCTATAGGCACGTCGGACAGGGATTGCCGAACTTCGCCGCACCCGCCGCTCAGGTCCGCCACACTTACGTCTCCTTCACCGAACTGGAACGTACAGGAGCACTGAGAATCCGCTCACGCGAGACCACCCCGAGCGCTGGCGCCCTTCTCGTGCGCACGCTCGGTCGGCCGCCAGTCGTGGCAACTGGCACCGCTGAGGACGGGATCGGTGTGGCCCAGATCGTCGAGATCAACGCCGACCGGTTGGACCCGCACTTCGTCATGGCCTTTCTGCAGGCCGACGCTCAAGCTCTGCCAGTGGCCAACACCCTCGGTGCGCTCAACCGCGAAGATTTGCGCCGTTGCCGCATCCCCCGCCTACCTCTCGCCGAGCAGCGCCGCTACGGGGACGCGTTCCGCTACCTGCAACAACTGCAGGACACGCTCACGGCACTCGCGAAGGCGAGCTCGCATGTAATCGACCAAACCCTCCACGCACTGACCACGGGTGTTCTGGCACCGGGCTTCTCCGTGGCGCAGGCCACTGATGGTGCTGTTGCGACCGACAACGAGACGAGAGAGCTGTGACTTCAGGCCCCACACATTCCAAGATGGCGAACGACATCTGGTCGGTCGCCGACCTGCTGCGCGGCGATTACAAGCGGCACGAGTACGGACAGGTAATCCTACCGTTCACGCTGCTGCGCCGCCTCGACGCGGTGATGGCCCCGACGCGTCAGGCGGTGTGGGACCGCGATGCCTCCCTCAACATCCAGAACAAGACCCGCATGCTGGAGGTCGCAGCGAAGCTGCCCTTCTACAACACCTCCAAGCAGGACTTCTCAACCATCGCCGGCGATCCGCAGACTGTCGCGAAGAATCTGCGCGACTACATCAACGGCTTCTCCTCCAACGTCCAGAGAATCCTGGAACGCTTCGACCTGGACAACGAGATCACCCGGCTCGCGGGCGCGAAGCTCCTTTATGAGGTTGTTGGCAGGTTCGCCAAGATGCGCGACCTCGACAAGCTCACCAACCACGACATGGGCTACGTCTTCGAGCACCTGATCCGCAAATTCGCCGAGGACTCCAACGAGACCGCCGGTGAGCACTTCACCCCGCGCGAAGTCATCAAGTTGATGGTCAATCTGCTGATCGCCCCGGACGCGGACACCATCGCCGCCGAGGGCCAGGTCATCAACATCCTCGACCCGGCCTGCGGCACTGGTGGCATGCTCACTGCGGCCGAGGACCACATCAAGTCGATCAATCCGAATGCCGAGGTCTTCCTCTTCGGACAAGAAATCAACGCCGAGTCCTGGGCGGTCTGCCAGTCGGACATGCTCATGCGCAACCAGCGCGGCCACATCCACTTCGGCAACTCTTTCAGCGACGACGGGAATCCGGACCGGAAGTTCGACTACATGCTGGCTAACCCGCCATTCGGTGTGGAGTGGAAGAAGGTCAAGGACGCGGTAGAGGACGAGGCCAAGATCGGCCACGCCGGCCGCTTCGGCGCGGGGACGCCGCGTATCAACGACGGCTCGTTCCTCTTCCTGCAGCACATGATCTCCAAGATGGAGGCTGTTGAGGGCAAGGGATCCCGGCTGGCGATCGTCTTCAACGGTTCGCCGCTTTTCACCGGCGCCGCCGAGTCCGGCGAGTCGAAGATCCGCCAGTGGATCCTAGAAAACGACTGGCTGGAGGGAATCGTCGCCGTTCCGGACCAGCTTTTCTACAACACTGGTATTTCCACATACTTCTGGATCCTCACCAACCGCAAGACCGAGAAGCTGCGTGGCAAGGTGATCCTGCTCGACGCCCGCGACCAGTGGCAAAAGTTGCGTAAGTCCCTGGGAGACAAGCGCAAGAAGATCACGGACGGACAGATCAAGCACATCACCGAGCTGTACGTCGACGCCATCAGGGTCGCGGAAAACCCCGGACACACGGACCACGCCAAGGTGAAGATCTTCAGCAACCGCGACTTCGGCTATCACCGCATCACCGTCGAGCGCCCACTCAAACTCCACTTCGAGATCACAGAGGACACTCTCGCCGCACTCGAAAACTCGAAAGCCCTGGCCAAGTGGGACGGCCGCAAGGCATTCACCGCAGCACTCAGGGAGCTGCTCGGCTCGGTCTGGTGGACGAAGCAGGAGGCCACCGACGCGATGCACGCGGCCGTCGCAGGAGCGGGGGCCTTGTGGCCAAGTGCGGCAGCTCTACAGAAGGGCGTGTGGGGTGCGGTCTCGGTATCCGACCCCGAGGGCGAGGTTCAGCAGGACAAGAAGGGCAACGTCCTACCTGACCCAGACTTGCGCGACTACGAGAACGTCCCGCTCGACGAGGATATCGATACCTATTTCACCCGCGAGGTCATCCCGCACGTCCCGGACGCCTGGATCGATTACGACAAGACCAAGGTCGGTTACGAGATCCCCTTCACACGGCACTTCTACGTGTACACCCCGCCGCGTCCGCTGGCGGAGATTGACGCAGAACTGCGCGAACTGGAGGCACAGATCCAGAAGCTTCTAGGGGAGGTGACGAAGTGAGTCACAAGCGCATTAAATTTCAGTGTCGAGTAATTGATCAGAGAGCCGGGAAAGATCAGCCTCCACTGATGGCGGTTTCGATCCATCACGGAGTGGTGCGACGCGACTCACTAACCGATGATCTCCCTCGCGCAGAAGACCTAAGTAACTACAAGCTATGCGAAACAGGCGACATTGTCCTAAACCGCATGCGCGCGTTTCAAGGCGCAATCGGGATCAGCTCTCAACGCGGAATTGTTAGCCCTGACTATCTGGTCCTCCGGCCAGGGCCAGATGTCGATGCTGGCTACCTACACCACTTGTTCCGCTCCGCATGGTTCGTTGGAGAGATGGTGTCTCGCCTCCGAGGGATCGGCAACACTGAAAACGGATCAGTGCGCACGCCGCGTATCAACTCTGAAGATCTCCTGGACATCGAAGTTCCCTTCCCCTCTCTGAACGAGCAGCGCCGCATCGCCGATTTCCTCGACGTTGAGACCACCAGGATCGATCAACTGATCAGCGATCAGTCACGCGTAATCTCGCTCCTAGATGAGCGGGTCAGTAGTCAAATTCTCGGAATCATTGGAGGAAGCAGGCTCGCAATTACAGGCGGAACTAATATTTCTCCGATCCGGAGGTTGCTGGTTAAGCTCAACCGGGCAACCATGGCCACCGACGAGGTCATCACCGCATTCCGAGACGGACAGGTTACGACTCGCAACGCGAGGCGCAATGAAGGCTACACACTCGCAACTAGCACTGAACCCCAGGGCCAGGGTGTGAAAGTTGGCGACATCGTCATCCATGGACTAGACGGTTTCGCCGGAGCTATCGGAGATTCCGAAGCTGTCGGAAACTGTAGCCCCGTCTATCATGTGTGCACCCCACTTGACGGTGGAAACCCTGCTTTCTACGGTCGTCTTCTTCGCGTATTGGCCGTCGAAGGATATCTTGGATTGTTCGCCTCGAGCACGAGGGAACGTGCAGTGGACTTCCGCAGTTGGGATCTCTTTGGGAATATTCCAGTACCCCGAGTGGATATCGCCGTACAGCATGAGATCGGGGAATCGGTAGTTAGCATTCGCCCACTCCGCGAAAGAGTCACCCGCTTCAACGAACGCTTGGCCGAGCGCCGTCAGGCCCTGATCACAGCAGCCGTCACGGGCCAAATCGACGTGACGACCGCACGCCCCCAGCTTCCGTCCGCAGGAGGTGTCTCCTCATGAGCGCGGGATCCCACACCGAGACTGCCTTCGAGAACCGGGTCGAGGCTGAGCTACTCGCACGCGGCTGGTGCCAGGCGCGGGGAACGTTCGATGCCGAACTCGCCATCGATGCAGACGAGATGTACCGGTTCATCGACGCAACGCAGGCTGAGAACTGGAACCGGCTCGTCGGCTTCTACGGGGACGACCGGACCGCCGCAAAAGGGCAGTTCACCCAACGCGTGGCCGCCGAGATCGACGCGCGGGGAGTCCTGGATGTGCTGCGCCAGGGCGTACGCGATCGTGGCGTACAGATCGACCTTGCGTACTTCCGACCCGGTCACACCCTGGCTGCCGACGCCCTGGCCGAGTACGACGCGAATATCCTTACCGTGGTACGGCAGTTGCACTACAGCGTGCGGCGTCCGAGCCATTCGCTGGACCTGGCGTTCTTCGTGAACGGACTGCCCGTGGCGAGCGCCGAGCTGAAGAACCCCAACACCGGCCAGAACGCCGACCATGCCATCGCGCAGTACCGCCGCCGGGACCCGAACGAGGTGTTCTTCGCCAAGAGGACACTGGTCCACTTCGCGGTCGACCCGGACCGGGCCTTCATCACCACGCGGCTACGGGGCGCAGAGACTCAGTTCCTGCCATTCAACATCGGCTCAAACGGGCCGGGGGTGTCAGGCGGGGCGGGGAACCCGCCGGCGCCGGACGGAGGCGTCGCTGTCGCCTACCTCTGGGAGCAGATCTGGCAGCGTGACAACTGGCTGGAGATCCTGCACCGCTTCCTGCACATCCAGTTGCCGGACAAGAAGGGTGTGCGGGCAAACCCGAACACCTCTCCGCGCATCTTCCCCCGCTACCACCAGTGGGACGCGGTCCAAAAGATGATCGCCCACGCCCGGGATCACGGTGCTGGACACAACTACCTCATCCAGCACTCGGCGGGCTCGGGCAAGTCGAACACGATCGCCTGGCTCGCGCACCGTCTGTCGAACCTTTACGACGCCGCCAACCAGCCCGTGTTCCACAAGATCATCGTGATCACAGATCGGGTCGTACTCGACCGCCAACTGCAGCGGACTATCTTCCAGTTCGACCACACTCCCGGTGTCGTCAAGAAGATCGATCAAGACTCCACTCAGTTGGCCTCGGCCCTCGACGACGCCACGTCGAAGATCGTCATCAGCACACTGCAGATGTACCCATATGTGCTGGGGAAGATCGCCGACATGGGCCTTCAGGGCAAGCGCTACGCGGTGGTCATCGACGAGGCGCATTCCTCGCAGGGTGGGGAGTCTGCGATCAAGCTCAAGAAGGCCCTCGGCGAGAACGCGGCCCCCCGCGAGGAGGACGAGGACGAGGTCGAGTACATGACGCGGGTGCGCGGCAGGCAACCGAACCTGTCGTACTTCGCGTTCACCGCCACGCCGAAGTCCCCAACGCTGAAGCTGTTCGGCGCCTTCGATCCGGACCGGGTTCATCCACGCACCGGCGAGAAGGGCATGTACGTGCCCTTCCATATCTACTCGATGCGGCAAGCGATCGAGGAGGGCTTCATCCTCGATGTCCTCGCGAACTACATCACCTACGACACCAAGTGGCGATTGCGGAACGAGGCGGTACAGAAGGCAGAGTCGGACGTCGCCAATCCAGAGGTGGACTCGTCCAAGGCAAAGCGCGAGCTGGTCCGCTACGCCGAGCAGCACCCCAAGTCCCTGGAGCAAAAGGCGAAGCTGATCGTCGACGACTTCCGGGAGAACATCGCCGGGCGGCTCGGCGGCCGAGCCAAGGCCATGGTCGTCACGCCCGACCGGCCACACGCGCTAGGCCTCTACCAGGCGATCCGCTCCTACGTTGAGCTGCGCGGGTACACAGACTGCGGCACGCTCGTCGCGTTCTCGGGGCCGCTCAAAGACGAATCCACCGGGTTGGAGTTCACCGAGGCTCAGCTCAATGGCTTCCCCGAAGCCCGGCTACCGGAGCGCTTCGCCTATACCAAGGCGGACGATCCGCAGGCCGTCGCTCGCAACCAGGAGGAGTACCGGCTTCTTGTGGTCGCGGAGAAGTACCAGACGGGGTTCGATCAGCCCCTGCTGTGCGCAATGTACGTTGACAAGCCGCTCCCTGGTGTCGCGGCGGTGCAGACGCTGTCCCGGCTCAACCGCATCCACCCTCTCAAGGCCCAGGAGGACGTACACGTCCTAGACTTCGTCAACACGGCGACCGAGATAAAGGAGGCCTTCGCGGACTGGTTCGAGGCCACCATCAGTGAGCCGACCGACCCGAACCTGCTGTACACCAAGCAGCGCGAGGTGATGACGTACGAGCTGCTGGTCGCCTCCGAAATGGAGGCGTTCATCCGAGTTCTGGCTGTAGCCGGACCCGACCGGATGACGGACGCAGCCGAACGCAGGCTCCATGCCCAGCTGCACGAGTACCTCAAGCCCGCGCTCGATCGCTTCGCAGATCTGGCGACCGACGAGCAGGAGGGCTTCCGCACCGCGCTGCGAGACTATGTACGCGCCTATAGCCTCATCGCGCAAATCGTCGACTGGGGCGACCGCGACCTGGAGCGCCTGTACCAGTACGGCCGCATCCTGCTGCTCCGGCTCCCGGGCCGACCGTCAACGTCGGTCGACATAGGCGACGCTGACCTGAGCCACTTCCGTCTCGAATACACCGGGCGTCACAACGTCTCGCTGTCCCCCGTAGGGGACCGCGACGTACGCGGCCACGCAGCGGACGGAGGGGGTTACCGAGAGCCTGAAGTCAAGCCGCTGTCGGAGGTGATCGAGGAGCTGAACGAGCGGTTCGGACTGGGCCTGGGCACATCCGACCAGATCCTTGTCTACCAGCAGGTCGTTGGGCTGGTAGAGGACACGGGAATGCAGCAGATTGCGCTCATGAACGACGAGAACCGATTCGGCCAGGTTGCCGACGACCGGCTCGACGACATCGTCGCGGAGAATGCGGAGCGCAACACCGACTTCATGAAGCTGTATTTCGACAACAACGAATTCCGGAAAGCAATCAAGGAGGCGGCCCGAAAGCGCGCGTACCGGATCATCACCGAGCCCGCGCGGGACGAGGCGCTCGCGCGGCTGCGAGCCGAAATGCGTCGAGAAACCGGCGATCAAGCGATACAGCGATGAGCAACCGAGGCAGCACGGTCCGCAGCCGCATAGATCATGTGTTAGTAGCACTGGGCGAGGGTGGTGGAAGGTGAAGGACGAGACGGCACAGTCCCCTGGGAGACGGCTCCTCGCGGGGCGCTACCGCGTGGACGGTGTGCTCGGACGCGGTGGCATGAGCGAGGTCTTCCACGGCTATGACGAGCGTCTGGACCGAAGCATCGCGATCAAACTCCTGCGGCCGCCATCAGGGTCGGTTCCGGACACGCCGGACAGTCCGGAGGCCGCGGATCTCCTCGACCAGATCGAGCGAGACCGCAAGCGTTTCCTGCGGGAGATCCGCACCACCGCCCAGCTGGAACACCCGGGCATCCCCGCGGTCTACGACACGGGCGTCGAAACCGGCGACGATGGCAGCACACAGTTGTGGCTGGTCATGCAGCTGCTGCGCGGGTCGACCCTGGAAACCCTCCTCAACCGCAGGGACTACACCGCTGCGCCACCAAGCGTGGCATGGGCCGCGTCCATCGCCGCGCAAATCGCCGCAGTCCTGGTCGGCGTGCACCAAGTCGACATCGTCCACCGCGACATCAAGCCAGCCAACATGATTGTCATCGACGGCGGTCTGGTGAAGGTCCTCGACTTCGGCATCGCGATCCTTCGCGGCGCAGGTGCCCTGCCGCGGTTGACTCAGGTCGACAAGACCGTCGGCACTCCGCCGTACATGTCGCCCGAGCAATGCCTCGGCCAGCCGGTGACCGCCGCGTCAGACATCTACTCCCTCGGCTGCCTCCTGTGCGAACTGCTCACGGGGGACGTGCCGTTCTTCGCGACTTCCGCCATGCCGCTGCGCGCCCACCACCTGAAGACACCCGCCCCATCGATACTGATGCGCCGCGCCGATATTCCGACGGCACTCGACAGCCTCGTGACGTCAATGCTGGCAAAGGACCCGGATAAGCGGCCTCAGGCAGAGGCCGTATATGAGGCGCTCCTTCCTCACGCAGGTGCATCGACCGGAGCACCTACAACTGGCGACGACAGTCGCGACCCGACCCGCCCGTTCCGTCGGCCTCTCCTGGCCGCGACCAGGCCACGGGAGCAGGACACACACCAGGCCCGGTTGACGGACGCCGAAGCGGCAGCCCTGCAGGCGAATGTGCAGGCGCTTCTGGACAGCGACCAACCGTCTCAAGCGATCCGCCTCCTCGAAGCGGGCGTCACCCGCGCTGCACATGACCCCTACCTGGAGCTGCGCCTGCGCCACTTCCTGGCCGCCGCACAGTTCTACGCCGGCGAATACACCCACGCCGCCAGCCTCTTCGACGTCGTCGGCCGCGACTACCGCAAACACCTGCAGCCGAGCGACCCCATCGTCCTAGACTGCGCCTACCACGCAGGCCACGCGTACGCCGAGATCGGGAAACCGGACATGGCGCTTCCGCAGCTGCGCTTTTTCGTGCAGAACGCCCACCCCTCGGCTGACGACGACACAGCGGACCAGATCCGCGAATCTCGCTTCGTCATCGCCCAGATGCTGGCGGCGTCCGGCTACCTGGGGGAGTCGCTCGTGGAACTCGAAGCCGTCCGTATCCTCCTGGTCGACGCTTATGGAGCCGACTCGATTCAGGTACGGAACCTTGACAAGCAGATCGCCCGGCTCAGATCCGCCATCTGATCCACACGATGGGGCGGTCGGCAGCGGGACGCGGGATGCTCCTGCCCGTAGGACGGTGACGTGCTGTCGATGCGGCCGACGGTCGCAGCGTCCTACGCCTTTCTGCCCCCGCCCCGCAGGGATGACAGGACCAGGCGCCCGTACCGTGTGGTGAGGGCTGCGGCGGTGGCGGCGACCGACAGGGCGAGCGCGATGAGCAGGTGCGCCGTGGAGTTGTCATCGAGAACCTGCAGGATGCTGAGGGCGGTTCCGAGTGGCAGGCCGAGAATGGTGAGTACGCCCAAGGCGCCGCTGATCTGCTGGCTCTCCTGGGTCTGTACGAGCCTGCTGTAGTCGGCTGCTTCAGCCAGGATTTCGGCGAAACGTGCGGGCAGCCGGTGTTGGTTCTGGAAGGCGAGCAGCAGATCGTTCGCCGCTCCGTGTGCGGTGAGGTGCTGGCGCCAGTAGGTGCTTCGGAAAACGGCGATGTTCCGCTCCAGCGTGGCGACGCGGCGGGCGAGCCGTGAGGAGTTGAACACTTCGGAGAGTTCGTCGGTGAGCTCGTCGATGTGATCGCGCTGGAGCGAGCCGAGGAGCAGGGCGTCGAGATAGACGGTACGCGAGTGCAGCGCGCCGAACTCGAAGAAGTCGCCGGCCCCGGTGTCGGGCCGGTGGCCGAGGAAGGCGGCCCCTTGACGTAGCACCAGGGCGCTCCAGTCCGCAGAGATCCTTACGGCGTCCTTGAGCTGTTCGGCGGCGGTCTCCGGGGGCAAGGGGAAGTCCTCCGGTGTGGAGCGCGAGGCCAGCTGCCACAGCCAGTGGTCCGCGGTGGCGGGCAGCGCCGCTTCGCCGCCGGTGCGGAGGGCAGGGGTGTGCCGCTCCGTGGGGGTTATGAAGGCGATGGTGTAGGGCCTCGCTATGGCGAACGGCTGGTCGGGGTCGCGGACGTCGGCGATGCCGGCGAGGAGCCCGGCCGGGTCGAAGGGCCCGGTGAGGGGATCGTCGGCGGAGTTCGGCCGCCGCCCGGCCAGGGCCCGCAGTATGGGCAACAGCGGTCTTTCCACGCTCAAGTGCAGGACGACAAGGGCGTGTTCGGGATTGCGGGCGGTGGCCGCCCGGAGAAGTTCCATGCCCAGCAGGTGCAGCCCGTCGTTCTTGACGTCCAGCGGCAGGTACCAGCGACAGGGCCGTCCCGGCGCCCCGTACAGCGCACGGGCGGAGGCGGGGGCGAAGTAGGTGGACCGGGTCTGAGCGTCGGTGCGGCGGCTGCCCAGCTCGAACGGGAAGGGACCTTCGGGCCAGTCGGGGAGGCGTTTGAGCCGCACAGGCAGGACGACGGTCAGCTCCTGGCGTGCCCCTGTGACCTCCTCAAGCAGCGGAACCCCGTAGGTGGTCATCGGTAGTACTCGGCTGGGTCGGGCTGGTTGAGGCGGATGACGAACTCCGCCCGGTCGGGGCTTTCGGCGTTGATGTGGAAGCGGACGTGTTCGCCTGTGCGGATGGTGCGGAAGCCCTCGGTCACGATCTGGCGGTAGTCGAAGCTGTAGTACCGCTCGTCCTCGTCGTCCTGGACGACGTAGGTGCCGAGCGCACCGCTCAGTCCTCCGCCGCTCGGACGCCTGTCGACAATGGTTCCGTGGCGCGGTCCGCCACCGCTCATGCCGTCGCCTCCTCTGCCCCGGACGTGTGGATGTCCTGCACGCATCGGAAGCCGACCGCGTTGCTTCCGCCGCGCTTGCGGTAGATGCCCTTGCTGCTGGTCTGCACCGCACGCATCGGGTTGTCGTAGCTGCCGCCGCAGATGACGGCCTCGTCGGCGTCGTCCAGGCTGGTGGAGGTCCATTCCCAGCAGTTGCCCACCATGTCGAGGACACCGAACGGGGAGCGGTTGCCGGGCCGTTCGTCGACGGGTGTCGCCCCGGCCCGCCGGACGGCGTCGCCCGCGAAGTCCCGGTACCACGCCTGATACGTCACGACAGGCCGGCCGACCCATGTGTCGGCGCAGTTGATACGGGTGCCGTCCGGTGTGTCGCCCCAAGGGAAAAGACGTCCATCAGTGCCTCGCGCGGCGGCCTCCCACTCCAGGGAAGTCGGCAGGCGTTTGCCCTCGAACGCGGCGAACGCGTAGGCGCTCCACCAGCTGACGAAGATGGCAGGGTGGGCGTCGTAGCGGGGGTTCTCGTAGTAGTCGGGGCGCCGCAGCCGGTCGGTCCAGGGGCGGTGTGTGACGTAGCCGGGCTGGTCGGGGTGGTCCCACGGTGAGGTGCCGTCCGCGTCGAGGGCGTCGAGGAAGCGGCGGTAGCGGGCAACGGTCACGGCATGGCGGTCGAAGCGCACGGGGCGCTCGACGCGGCGGATCAGCAGCCGTTCGGCCGGACCGACCAGGTACGCCCCGGCCGGCAGCACGCCGTCGTCCGTCTCCGGACTGCCGGGTATGCCGGCGAGGAATGCGCGCACCTGCTCGGTGAGGAAGGCCCCGCCGGGAAGATCGGCTACCAGGTTCCGGTTCGCCGGCTCGGCCAGAAATCTGGCGGCCATTAGTTCCTGGTATGCCGTGTGCACGAAGGCGACGTGATCGGGCCCGGCGGGCCGCAGCAGCGGAGCGAGGACACAGGCGTCGAGATCGAGGCGTCCGTCCTTGAAGGCGTTGGCCCCCAGCTGCCGGTGGACGTCGACGAGGGAGAACACGGTGCGGTCGGTGAGGAAGGCGTATCCGAACGCGGCGGGCAGTCGAGGCTCCAGGTCGGGCTGCCCACGCTCGGCCAGCGTCCGCGAGATATGAGCGCCCAGGATGTCCGCGAGGGGCCTTCCCGTGGGAAGGTTCAGCGCCGTGGTGAGGCGCTTCTCCAGGGGGGTTGCCTCGGGTTCGGCCAGGCGTACGACGTGGAAGTGCGGTACCCGGGACGGGTCGACGCCGTTGGCGTACATCTGCTCGACCAGTTGCTCGGAGCGGCCCGCGCCGCTGTCCAGCAGCTGACGTACCTGGGGCGAGTCCGCGAGGAAGGAGACCCGTGAGCTGATGACCACCGCCGATTCGGCGGACAGCACGGCCGCGAGATCGGTGAAGAGCCGCAGGAAACCAGCAGCGCTGGGTTCATCGACGCCCTCGTCGACGGCATCAAGCACGCACAGCGCGGTCCCGGAACGGATGAGGTAGAGGAAGAGTTCGTACGCGCGCGAGCGGTCCGATGCCATGGCCGGCGCAAGGAGGCGGGCCGCGTACTCGGAGAACGGTTCGTCCTTCGGTTTGAGACCGAGGTCGAAGTAGAAGCGGAAGCGGCGGATCTCCGGGTTGGCAGCCAGCGAGCGCAGGAGTGTGCTCTTGCCGCTCCCCGGACGACCGGTGACCAGGACGTTCGCACTGCCGCGTGCCAGGCGCGTCAGGAGCTCCCCCGCGTCGCCGGACTGCTCCATCGTCGACTCGCCGGTGCGCGGGTCGATGGTCAGCGCCGCCGCAGGGACAGCGGCCCGCGGTTCCTCCTGGGCGGGGGAGGTGAGATCGGCGAGGTGGGTGTCGAGATTGACGATGGTGTCGACGAAGCCGTCGTAGCGCACGATCCGGAAGTCCACACCCAGCATGGAATGCAGGGCGCCGGGTGCCGTACCGCCGTCGTCGTCCAGGACGACGAACCGGGTGAGCTTGGGCAGCCGGGTGCGCAACAGCTCCCCACCGCTGGCCGCGAGCACGGTACTCAGGTCGTCGGCGTCGCGGGAGAGCATCAGCTCCACGTACTCCAGCCGCATCCCCGACTCGCGGCAGAACAGCTGGTACACGGTGTCCGGGCTGAGGACGAACCGTTGGCCTGCCGGTAGCCGAGGGTGACGTACAGCCCGGCGAGGAAGTCGCAGCGGCGCGCCACCTCGGGCGCCACGTCGGGCTCACCGCCGAGCAGGGCCGCACTCCCGGTGTCGGTGAACCAGACCAGCACGTCGACGAGCCTGCGGACCGCCAGCAGCCCGTCCTCGTCACTGATGTCGTACCCGTCGTGCGTGGACCGGTTGCGCAGCCGCCGAATGTCGTCGAGCGCATCCAGAACCGTGCTGCTGCGGATGTACGGACGGCAGCGCTTGACCAGGTCGTTCAGGGCCTTCGTCGAAGGGTCACCCTCGACGCCGTGATGGCGCCACAGCTCCTTGAGCAGCTTCTCGGTCAGCTTCCCGACCAGGGCCACCGCGTTCTCGGGATAGCCGTCATTGAGGGACCGTAACGGCCGCTCCAGATCAAGCCCCAGCCGATCGGCGATCCGCGAGTGGTCATCGAGTTCACTCCGCAGGCGCCGCAGCCGTTCATCGACCATGGTGCTCACGCCGACTCCTCACCTCGCCGGCCGAGGACGAACGCGAACCGGTCCGGAAACACCAGCACAGGCTCCGGATGAGCGACCCGCATCTCCTCGATCCCCTTCTCGATCTCGCTGTCGCTGAACGTGGAGAGCAGGGACATGTAGCGGGCACGCACCATGCCGAAGTACTTGTCCCGGTCGATGCGCAGCTCATGCTCGACATGACTGAGACCGGCCTCCAGCCCAGCAGCTCGCAGGTGACCCTCGACAACGGCCGGGTCCGGCTGCAGCTCCTCGAAGCGCGCGAGGGCCGCCTCGAACAGCGG
Source organism: Streptomyces sp. R28 (assembly GCF_041052385.1). GTDB lineage: Bacteria > Actinomycetota > Actinomycetes > Streptomycetales > Streptomycetaceae > Streptomyces. The sequence goes on from NZ_CP163439.1 coordinate 3,149,244, forward strand.
GTACTGGATGGTGGCCGGGAGCATCACCACCAGCAGCCGGCCCCCGGGCGCCAGCCGATCGGCCAGGCCGCGCAGCGTGCGCGCCGGATCGGCCACGTGGTGCACCGACTCCTTCAGCCACATCGCATCGAGCTGGTCGTACGGCAGACGCGTACGTCCTTCCGCGATGTCCTCGGCAGAAGCAGCGACCGGTGTCAGGCCGACCGGAGGCGGCGTCCCGAGCTGACCGAGCATCGCCTCGGAAGGATCGACGCACAAAATGGGATGGCGAGGCTGGAGCTGCTGGGCCACTTCCCTGGCGAACAGACCCGTACCGGAGCCGATGTCAGCGATACGGTCCATAGAGCCGAGCCGCAGAGCATCCGCGATCCGGCTGGACATCCAGGGAACGTAGTCCGGACCGTAGACCCAGTGCTCGTCGTACTCGGCTGCCAACCCCTCGTAGTGCCCACGCACGTCGCGCCCTTCCACGATCCCCCTCGTGTGCCGCCGGTTGTGCCGTACAGGGCAGAGGACAGGTTTATCGCGGGTACTTGATCTACAACAGGCTGTAACTGGACGGTGATTGCGGAGGACGGCGGGTATTCGCATCACGGAACCTGCGACAGAGGGGGACGGCGATGTCCTCGACTGGGAGGCAGGCCGCGCCTCTTGTCCTGCTGATCGGTTCTTCGCGCACCGGTGCGGTGGCTCTCGTCTCAACCCGGATGTGATCCCAGGCCGGTACACGCTTTTCGGCCACCGGTGACGGTGACAACCAGAGCGACTGTCACGAATTCGTGACGTTCAGTTGTGACCGACTGCACCCGACTTGCCCACTTGTGCACTTACTTGCAGACGCAAAGGGAGCGTACGGAATGTCAGTGCCCGTAGCTAGAGTGATACCTGACGCTTTGGCTAACGGGGAGGACGCTATGGCGGACGATGGGGCGATCGACGCACCTGTGGCGGACCCAGCCGCATGGGCGGAGGGCCTTTTTGGGGGACCAGTAGCACGGGCGGCCGCAGACGTGTTCGGCGTCGGGTCAGGCCTCCAGGCAACCGTTTCGGCTGTCGGGGACGTCATCACCGAGCTGCAGTCGTTCACGAAGTTCCGCGACCGCATCGACGCCCTCCTGCGTGACCTGCGGGAAGGACCCGCAGGCCCCAAGCAGGTGGGGCAGGACGTGATGGCGCGGGCCAAATTCGGGGGCGGAGCCGGCGGTTGGGCCGAGGCGGGCAACGTCTTCGCCTCGTACGAGACGGTGATCTCGGAGCTGGAGAAGCTTTCGAAGCTTCTCACCGAGTCCATCGAGGGCTTGAGTATCGCGGTCCTGGCCTCGCACAAGGGTTACGAGAACGTGGATGCGGACGTCAGCCAGCGCATGCTGGCGATCAGCAAGGACACGACCGAACACTACGGGGGAAGCTACGAGCCGAAGGTTCCGGGTGCGCCGGGTGGGGAGACCACGAAGCCGGGCGGCACCTCGGGAAGTGGCGACACGTCCGGCGCGTCGGGCTTCTGATGACGGCTGGTTGCGCATCACGGGGATACACACGGGGATAGCGGGGAGACGAGATGGGCGACAAGGGCAAGGGCGGCGGCAAGACATCGTTCGAGAGCATGAGCCACGAGGCCATGCTCGACTGGCTGGATCAGGCCGACGCCGCCGCGGTCGTCGCCGCTGCGGCCAAGCTAAAGAAGGTCGCCGCAGAGGTCCAGAAAGCCGGTGAGGAGCTGAAGACACGCCCCCAGTGGGTGAGTTGGAAGGGCGAGGGCGCCGACGAGTTCCGCAGCTGGAGCGGGGACCTGGCGAACGCCACGTTGAGACTGGCGGAATACAGCGCGGGCGCGGCGAAGTGGCTCGACCAGGCCGCTGGCACGATCGCGAACGTCCAGGCGTCCATTCCCCGGGACACGAAGTACGGCCAGTCCATCCTGAGCACGGCGCAGACGAACCTCGAAGCAGCGAAAGCCGCGCCCAAGGACCCCGACTCGGCCTCCGTCACCCGTGACTCCACCCGGGACATCCAGGCGATCCTGGGCCAGCGAGAAGCGGACCGGCAAGAGGCCGCTCAGCAGATGAGGAAGCTCGGGGAGTCCTACACGCTGTCTGCGCAGCAGATGGACTCGTTGGAGAAGCCGAAGTTTCCGCCGCCGCCCAAGGCTGTGTTGCCGCCGAGGCCGATCGATTCACGTGAGGGTCGTGAACGATCGGGTGGTGCCAATGGCGCAGGCGCAACCGGCACCGCCGGATCGGTTACGGCTGGTGGAGGTGCCAATGGCTCGGTCAGCCAAGGCAACGGCACCAGTGGTTCGGCTGACGCTCTGGAGACCTCCGGCGCTGGTCCGGGAGCCCCTGCCGGCGGAGCTGTGCGTCCGCAGCCGCCCGCGGTGGAGATCGACAGCGTGGCTACCTTGCCCGAGGCGCCGACTGCACCGTCGGGGCCGACGAGTGGCCCGCCGATGGCGGGGGGACGGCCTGAGGGAACTGCGACGATGCCTCCCGGAGTGGTACCCCCTGTGGCTGGAGGCGCCCCAAAGCCGACCAATCCTTCGGCAGGGACAGGCCGTCCTTCTCCTGGACTCCGGCCCCCGGTAGCCCCTGGGCAGACTCCGATGGGCACCGGACCTTCCGCCCAGCGGCCCACCGCAGGAGGAGGGATCACGGGCGGTAGGCCCGTGTCTCCGTCTCCGGGACGGGCCACCGGTGGTATCCCTCGGGGCACTGTGATCGGCGGTGAGGGCGTGTACGGCCGTGGCCCAGCGGGCCAGCCCGTTGCCACGGGAAGGCCTGGGGCCGTCCAGGGCGGAACGGGGAGTGGCCGGCGCATCGCAGGACAGCCCGAGGGCATTGTTGGCGGTCGCCCGCAGGGGCTGGGAGGCGCGAATGCCCGCCCCATCAGTGCCGGCGGCTCCACCACGGCGCGTGGCACGGCTCCCTCTGCACCAGGCCGTGGTACGGGTGGTCGTCGCTTCGCCTCGGAAACCGGCGGCATCGTCGGCGGCCGTCCCCAGCAGACTGGGACGGGGAGTGCACGCCCCTTCACCCCAGGCGGCTCAGGAGCGGTACACGGTGTTTCGGGCGGCAGCGGGCGCCCAGCGGGCCCTGCAGCTCAAGGCGGCACGCGCGGCGGGCCCTCGGCCTCAGGCCCGGTGCGCCGGGCTGGTGAGCCGCAGCACGGTGCCGGACCGGTTGGGCGTAGCGGACCCGTGGTGCCGCCGGGCTCTCGCCCGGGGGAGTCTCGTCCTGAGGATCGCCGAGGCCAGCGCCCCGACTACCTCACTGAAGACGAAGAGACCTGGCAGCAGGGCGTACGTCGCGCGACACCGCCCGTCGTGGACTGAACTCGTTAGGACCGCAAGGAATGCCGATGCCCACCAGCAACATGCAGCGTGTCGCTCACAGGACCCTGCTGCCGGGAGTACTGGCAGCCATGCTGGTGGGCATCGCCACCACGCCGTCCCATGCGGAGTCCGTCCGTTCCCAGCAATGGCACCTGACCGCCATGCAGGCGGAAGAGATGTGGAAGACCGCCAGGGGCGAGGGCATCACTGTCGCAGTCATCGACAGTGGGGTCGACGACACGAACCCCGACCTCCGCGGCCAGGTGCTGGAGGGGAAGGACTTCGCGCCAGACGCCCCGGGCGATCAGCACACTGACGTCAGCGGCCATGGCACGGGCATGGCGGGACTGATTGCCGGAACCGGCGAGAGCGGAGGAGGCGACGGTGCCTTCGGCCTCGCCCCTGGTGCGAAAATCCTGCCCATTCGGGTACCCCTGAACGCCACCGTATTCGCCAAAGCGATCAGGTACGCCGCCGATGCAGGAGCCAAGGTCATCAACATTTCCATGGCGGTGGGCGGCGGCGCCCCATTGGAGGAAGAGAGTGAGGCTGTGAAGTACGCCCAGGACAAGGGAGCTTTGATCTTCGCGGGCGTCGGCAACGACGGAGACTCCACTCTCGTAACCCCCGCCGCCACTCCAGGCGTCGTCGGAGTTGGAGCGGTCGGCAAAGATCTCCGCAAGACCGCCGAGTCACAGTACGGCCCCCAAGTAGACCTGGCGGCACCGGGCGCCGACATGGTGGCCGCATGCACCACCGAGACGGGCCTGTGCACCTCACATGGCACGAGCGACGCCACCGCAATCACCTCCGCCAGCGCAGCCCTCATCTGGTCTCACCACCCTGACTGGACCAACAACCAGGTCCTCAGGGTCATGCTCAACACCGCAGCCGGCCCCACAAGCGGCGCCAAGCGCAACGACTACATCGGCTATGGAGTTGTGCGTCCCCGGATCGCCCTGAAGACCCCAGGCGATCCCGGTGCAGCCGACGAATACCCGCTCCCCGACCTGGCCGCCGCGGAGCCCAAGTCGCCATCTCCGAAGGCCTCCGAGTCCGCTGGGACCAAGAACGAAAACGGGCAGTCCGCCGCCGTCCCTGCACGCGATGATGACAGCGACACGGCTCTCTGGATCACGCTGGGCGTAGGTGCTGCCGCTCTGCTGGGCGCTGCCATCGCCATCCCTGTAGTGCGTGCCCGGCGCCGCAACACGACGTTCCTCGGGCAGTAGTACAGATCCGGTCCACGCTGATGGCCTCAGCACACCAACCCACGCGACCAGCAGAGTTGAAATTGGCATACGGTCTAACTGAGTACAGGTACTCAGACGCGTTCACGGCAGATACGGATGGGGCACGTGATGCCGTGGCGCTACCGTACTTCTCGACTCCGCAGCGCTGCGGTCGCACGCTCACAACGGTTCGGCGGCATACAACAACACGGGGAGGGACCACGCATGGCGTGGGAGGAGTGGGAGCAGCTCAAGGCCGCGGCGGCCGAACGGCATTCCACACAAATGCAGCTCAACCAACTGCCGGTAGATCCGGGAGGAGGCGGCGGGACGCAAGGCGACCTTGTGGTGGGGCATGCAGATCTTGAGGCCGTGGGCAAGGCCGCCCACGCCCTGTTCGAGGACTTCACGACCTACAGCGGGCACGCGCGCGTGGCCTCCACGGCTGCTGCGGGCGGGCTCAAGGGCGAGGGCTTCGCTCTGGGGGCAGCCCTGGCCCATGTGACGGAACGCTGGAGCGAGCAGTCGAAGACCCTGCTAGACGCCTGCGCCCACATCTCCAACCACCTGCGCTACACCAAGAACCTGCACGCGGCCGGCGACTCGTACATCGCCGGGACCATCAGCAGCATCGCCACGCTCGACAAGGGCTTCGACGAGCGAAAGGGCCACTGACGCCGATGGACCTCGACGCACTGCGCTACGGCAACTTCTCCAAGCTCGGTGAAGCGGTCACCGACTGGGAACAGATGACGAAGAAGCTCGCAGACCTGCAGAAGGATGCCGAGAACAACCTCAAGGCCAAGGCCGACAAGGCCAAGTGGGCGGGGGTCAATGCCACCATCAGCCGCGAGTTCATCACCAAGACTGCCGCCGAGTTCGCCGACGCGCACACTCAGGCCAACTCCATCACCAAGATCCTCAGCGACACCCGTAGCGAACTCATCGAATACCGCACCCAGTTGAACGATGCAATCTCGCGGGCCACGCAGCAGAACATGAGCGTGATCGACACCGGCGATGGCGCATTCGCCGTCATGGGGAACACCCGGCCCGACTGGACGTCCGACCCCAGCGGAAACACCGGCGCGACGGACCAGAAGGCGGTGGACGCCCTCCGCGATGAGATCCAGGGCATCCTCACCAAGGCGACGCAGAGCGACAACAGCGCCGCGAAGGTTCTGAGGCTTCTCGTCGACCAGGCCAAGCACGGTTTTGCCGATGCCTCATACTCGGACCGTGACTCGGCGGCCGAGGCCGTCGCGGCCGCCGAGAAACTGGCGAAGATGGCCAAGAACCCGGCCGACATGACCCTCGGCGATATCGCCGACTTCAACCGCACGATGGAGAAGTACAACGGCGACTCCCTGTTCGCAGAGCAGTTCGCGACGCGCCTGGGGGCCAAGGGGACGCTTCAGTTCTGGACCGAGATGAGCTACGCCCACGCTGGCGCCAGGGACTCGGAACTGAAAACGATGAAGAGCCTCCAGGAGAATCTGAGCCTGACGCTGGCGACCGCTTCCTTCTCGGACTCAGGCGCCATGATGGAGTGGAAGAAGAATCTCCTTGCAGAGAGCAATACGAGCTTCCACGCCAGCAATTCGACTAGCCCGATCGGGGTCCTCGGCTCTCAGGTGATCAGTAGCCTGATGCGCCAGGGTACGTACGACACCGAGTTTCTTGACGACTACCGCGAGAAGCTCTTCAAGGTCGACAAGCCGGCGGGTGAATTGGCCACCGATGACCTGTGGGTGAATGGGTACGACGGTGTAGATCTCGTTTTCGGCGATGGCAACGGCAACGGACGAGATCCGTTGGAAGGGCTCTTCGAGGGCCTGTCTCATAATCCCGAGGCTGCAGTCCACGCCTTCGAGTCCAAGTCAGACCTGGACCACATGCTGGGCACTGCCAAGTACACAGATCGGGGGGAGCCCCTCGGACGTGCATTGGAGGCCGCCGTCACCGGACTTGCCAACGGCGATTCCACCTCCATGGCTCCGCCGCACAGCGCGGATCAGGTACAGATCATGGCGAACATTATGGAGGCGGTGGCACAGCCCGGCGGAGGAGCCGATCTCGTGAGCAAGGGCGGCTTGGGGGACAGCTTCGGCAACATGGCGGCTTCCTATATGCCGGAGATTAGCCAGACGCTGGCAGGCGATGGCGCGGAATCTATCTTCCTTACAAATAGCGATGACCCTCACGGCCTGGGGAAGGTTCGAGATGTGGTGAGATTCCTTTCTGCCGTATCCGAAGATCCATCGGGGAGGGCAGGGATCATCCTAGGTGAGGGTATTTACACTAGCGGCCTCATTGAATCACATCTCGCCAACCCTTCCTTGTTCGACGGCCCCGATAATCAAGTCCTTCAGCGTATCGGAGAAAACGCAGGCATCATCGAAGGTATCGTCGGCCATTCTGTGGCCGATGGCGAAGTTCGAGCTGCTGTCGAAGGTGAGACGGCGTACAACGAATCCTTGAAAGCAAAGGGAGATTTTGCCAAAACCTGGATTGCAGTCGGAGTGACCTTCGTCGAGATCCCCCCAGCGTATGGAGGGGCGGCAATGGGGGCCGTGATCGGAGGAGGAGTTGGAGCCGTCGCCGGAGCTGCCGTTGATCATTTGCTAGAGGGTCAGAAGATGAGCGGCGCGCGCGACGGAGCCCTGTATCAAAGCGCGGGTGATCTGTACGACTCCCGAAATTCGGTCAGCAGGCAAGCGCAGTGGGCGGCCGAAGAAAGCATCGCTCGGCATAACCTTGATCTTCCCATGCAGGGCACTAAGGACCTAATCCGTGATGCAGTAGTTGAAGGTTGGGGCGGCAGCAATGATTTGTTGAGCGACACGAAGGAGCGTCCGCGTGGCTGAGAACAGGGAATCGACCTCGACTCGATATAATGCGAAAGGGCTGCTTTTGGGCCTGACTGCTCTCTGCCTTGCGGGCGTTGCCGTTTGGTTCGCATATGCGCAATTCTTCACTAAGGGGCTTGAACGGCTACCCTCCAAGATATGTGAAGGCACTGTTGAACGGGACATGGTTATCCAGGTTCTGCCATCGGCGCGATCAGCGGAAGAAGGGTCCAAGCGCGGGAATCCCGGTGACGACCAAGTATTTTCCTGCCATGTCGCCACCAGCGGTGATTCGTCCCTATTGGCTAGATCCTGGGTCCGGCCCGTCTCCAAAGCTGACTGGCTCGAAAGTTATGGGGGAAGCGGTGGAAACAACCAGGTCATCCGTACGTCTGTAGGCGGCATAGAGGCTCTGGCTCAACTCGATACCGAGCAGGCGGCGGTGTACGTGCCCTGTGCATCTCCGGCGCTCTCTTCCGGCGACGCCTCTGACGACTATGCGGTCATCACCAGACTGGAGGCTGGCGGAGACCTCAAGGCAACTGGCGCGGCGCTGCGCCAGAACCTGACGGACATCGCCTACCAACTGACCAAGCACGCCTACAAACTGGCCGAATGTCAGGGCCCTCGCGACTTTCCCGAGGAATTGCCGCGCTACGAGGACGGCTGATGACGGACGAGGAGATAGTCCGGCACTTCGACGGACACGGCCGCGTGCAGCTGCAGTTTCCGTACACCACGACTGCCGAACAATGTCGCCGCATGGTGGCGATTGCCCATGTGCTCGGCTACAAGCCGCTATTCACTGACACTCTCGGCAGCCGAGAATTCCCCCGCTTCTACGAACGCGACGACGCCCCCGACGCCCGCCGCCGGGCCGAGCAGACCATTCAGCGACTGCGTGCGGGCGGCCCGGTACTGGCGACCGTCGAGCCGCCTCCGCCCCCGCCTCCACCTCCGACGCCGTCCCTCACGCCCCGGCCGGCACCCCGCCCCCGGCGGTCTCTGGAGCCCCAGCCGCCTCCACCGCCGGCCGCGCCTGGGCCCCGGATCCCACCCCGGCCGCATTACCCGCCTCCACCTCCTCCGCCGCCTGCTGTCACCCGAGACTCCTCGCCGGAATGACTTTGGAGCGCTCGGGCCTCAGTGGGCGCATTCAGGACATCGGCGAAGCGGGTCGGTAAGGCTGAGGACATGATGACATCGCCCCTTCCACAGGGGAGGTTGCCCCTGTCCGCCGTATATGTGCCGGCCGGACAGTTGGCTTCCTGGAGGAAGCCCCCAAGCCGCAGGGCGACCCTGAGACTGCCGAGTTTGAAGCCAAACCGCTCTTTGACAAGGCAATCGGCTATATCCCTGTGGTGGGTGGGAATGTGCAAGCGGGCGCGCATCTCCTGCGTGACCTCCGCGATGACCTGCGAGCGATGATCCGGCCGCGGAACTCGTCAACCAGGCGGACGATGCCGGTGAGGTCGGCCGGGTCGGCGTGGATGATCTCGCGGGCCCGTTCGGTGTCGAAAGCGTCGGCGTCTCCGGGGAAGCCGTAGCCCATGGTGAGGGCAGTGCGGAGTTCGGCGATGCTACGCGTGGCATCCCCGTCGGCCCGCTCGACGGACAGGTGCCAGTCCTTGGCCTTCTTGCCCTCCTCGTAGACCACGCCCCGGCATTCGAGCTGCCGAGGGCGTGGCGTTTCGCATCATTGCGGCACCGCGGCCGGGCGGAGTCAGCGGCTCCCGCCCGGCCGTGGCAGTTTCAGCTTCAGCGGGCCGCAGCCGAGGCGGGCGGCCTCGGCCTCGACGTAGCGGGGGAAGAGGGTGCGCAGGTCCGCGCTCATCCCGCCGTCGTTGGCCTGTACGAGGAACACGGTCGTGCCTGCCTGGCAACGGGCCCGGAAGACACCGAGGTTGGGGCCGAGACCGCCGTAGCCGACGGCGGAGCTCACCCGGTCGCCCTCGTCCAGCGTCATCCCCATGAAGATCGCGGCCAGCCGCGGGTCCTCGACGGTCATCAGGCGCTGCTCCGGCTGCGAGCCGGTGAAGTCGCGGTCGCAGGTGCGTACCGGGCCGTCCCCGTCGGTGATCATGGGGTACTTGCTCGGCGTGCGCTTCTTGCCCAGGGTCAGCCCCTTGATGCCGCAGAGTGCGTCCGGCTTCTCCGTGCGGGTGTAGCGGGCGGCCTTGGGCAGGCGCTCGACCGGATCGGCGATCGTGCCGGTGCAGCCCAGGTCCGCGCTGACCTTGTTGACGAGCTTCACGACCATGCGAGCCATCGCGTCCCGCTCCTCGGTACGCGGCTCCAAGTCGCCGATCCAGCTGCCCTGAGCGATGTCCACGACGGTCGGCCCGTCGAATTCGCCGGGGCGGCCCAGGCAGCCGTCCGGGATGGCCAGCCAGGCGCGGTTGTCCGAGGCCATGCCCAGCAGCCCGCCGCCGAGCGGGGTGAGACGGGCGGAGAGGAACTCGTCGGCCCACTTGCCGTCGTCGCCGGCCCGGTCGTCCAGCCGGTGCACCCGGGCAGTGAGCGCCCATTCGTCGCCGTCACTGTTCGTCAACTGGCAACTGCCGGCGGGTCCGTCCATGGAGCGCCCACCGTGCAGCACGGGCGCCTCGACCGCCTTGACGTTCTCCGGCTCGCGGAATGTCGTGGCGAGGTCATCGCGGGACAGCGCGCCCCAGCACACCTCGTCCGGCGCGAACAGCCCGGCCTGGGCCTGCCAGGCCGTGCCGCCGGCACCGAGCAGCACCCCGGCGAGACCTGCGGCCAGCACCGGCCGGACCCTGCCGCGCAGCAGGTGGCGCCAGTGCCAACGCTGGCGGCGTCGGCACCACCGCTCCCGGCGCAGGCGCCGATGCCGCTCGCTGAGCGACTCCCGGTCGGCGGGCAGGGGCTGGTCGTAGCGGTTCGACTCGTCCGCGGTGCTGCTCACCGGGCGGCTCCCTCGGGGGCGATGGGGGCGCAGCCCAGGCGGGCGGCGGCCGCGTTGGCGAAGGCGGCGAGATGGTCGGGGTCGGTGGAGGCGCCCATCAGGAAGGTGGCGGGCCGGCCGGCGCAGTCGGCTCGTACGATCGCGTGCTTCTCGCCGATGCTGCCCGTGCCGCGCCAGCCTCGGGCGACGGGGCGTTCGCCCGGGATGCCGTCGAATACGGCGGCCAGCCGGGGCTGCGCGACCATGGCCAGCTCCAGGTACGGCACGCCGTCGCCACGGACGCTGCACGTCTGCAGGTCGCGGGTGACCGCGCCGGTCTGGTCCGTGATGTCCTCCACGCCGAGGCTCAGGCCGCGGATCCCGCAGACGTCTTCAGAGGCACCGTAGATGTCCTCCGGATTGCCCGGCAGGTCATAGACGGGCGAGCTGACCCTCAGCGGCTCGTCCGGCGCGCAACCGGCCGCCGCCATCCCACGGTTGGCCGCAGCGACGAGCAGCACCGCCGCCTCACGGGCGCCGCCCAGATCCGCCGGATCGTTCTGGCTGTACGAGGGGCCACTGGCGTACGTTCCGGACGCGTCCATGGTGACGACGATCGGCCGGCCATCCGGCGTATCACAGGACTTGGGGAGCACCAGCAGGCCACCACGCCCGTTCACCGTGCCCGGCAGGCCGTCCGGGAGCAGGACCATGTCACCGCCCAGAAAACCGTCCTGGACCATCCCCAGCCGGGCCTCCGCGGCTTTGGGGACCGGGCCGTACTCAACGGACACCCGCTGGCGGATGGAGACCTCGTCACCGTCGTGACGGCTCTTGTAATCGTCGGCGATGGTGCCCTCGCAGCTGCCGCTCGGGCGCTCGCGGGTGGGCGCCGTCTCCTCGCTGGTGCGTGACCCGTCGTCATCGTCGCCGAATGCCTCGTCGCCGAGGAAGTCCGGGCCGCTGTCCTCTTCCCATGCGCCCCAGCAGTAGCGGTCCTTCGGCCACGGCCAGGTGTCCGCCGCCCACGTGCCAAGCCCGGTAACCGCAAGCACGATCACCAGCGCGGATATCAGCAACAACCGGCCGCGCCTGCTGCGTGGCAGCGCTCGGCGCAGCCGACCAGGCACCGCAGGCACCTCGTCTGTCTCACTCACCCCGTGATCCCCCTCCGGCGCAGGAAAGGGTCGCGAATCAGTCCCCCCACATGCGCCTTTGCCGTAACTACACACTCACCCGCGGGCACACCAAACAGCGCACGCCCTGCATGTCCGAGTGGATACCGGCGGATCTTGACCAGGAGTGTAATCATCTGTTGACAGCAGCAAAGGAGGCCATCGGTGAGTTCCCGGACTGTCCGATTCCTTTCCTGCGGCCTTCTTCTGTTTCCGGAGGTGGGGTGGACACCTCCCGTGCGTGCCCACCCCTGGTCCGTCGACCGCTGTTAGTAGTTGGCGGCGGCCTTGCGGTCGGCCGCGCTGTACGCCGCGCTCGCCTCGCGGATCGCGCTCGCGATGGAGTTCAGGGCCTGGTGGATCTCCCGGGCCTTGATGTCCCATTCGCGGTGGAGGCCATCCGCCGCGGTCTTGGCCTCGCCCTCGAAGTAGGCGGAGAGGTCCTTCATCCGCTTCTGGAGCGCTTCGAGGTCCGTGTCCAGCTTCTTGGCCTGGGCGGTGATGTCCCCTGCGGCTCGTTCAAGTTCCGCGTAGGTGACGAGCATTGTGCCGTTGTCTACTGCCATGGCTTTTCCAACTGCCTTCCATGCCTGCTGTGCTGAGGGTTCGAACTGAAGGTTTGCTGCGGCCACGGGCGGGCCGCCGCTCGATCACGCACGAGCTACATGCCGGAGAAGGCCGAGGTCTTTCCGGACGGGGCGCTGCCGCTGGCCGAGCCGGAGCCGCCCGTGTCGATGCCTGCCAGAGCCTGGTAGATCTCTTCGTCGGTGCTGCCGGCGATGCGGCGGTTGTCGTTGACCGCGTTCTGGAAACGGACGAGCAGGTTACCGATGTTGGCCATGCGCTCGTTGATCTCGGTCTGCTTGCGGTCGAAGGACACGGCGCCCTGCCCCTGCCACTTGCCTTCCACACTGTCGATCACGGCGTGCAACTGCTGCAGCTGCTGCTTCACCGAGCCGAAGCGCTCGTTGAGTTCCTGCTCGAACTGCCGCAGTACGTCGTCTGTGACCTTCTGGGTTCCTGCCATCTGTTCTTCCTTCCCATTTCCGGTTCAGTGGTGGGCCCGGCGGCTTGGAGAAGCTGCATGGCGAACGCGCGTGGTGCGTCCGGTGTGATCCGCCGCGGTGAGCTGTGGTGAGGCGTTCGCGTTCCTTGTCAGGCTGAGGGGCCGGCCCGCTCATGAAGCGTTGCAGCCCCGTGGCTGGCCCTCACCGCTGCGAACATCGTCGACGCGCGCCATGACGCTTAGCCTCCCCGTTTTCCCCGTTAGCTACGACCGCGGGTCATTGCGATCGCGGTGACGTGAACATCACCGATTGCATGCGTGTCACTCTAGCCACTACCAGTGACAGGACCAACGGCCTTCTCGGCTAGCCGGAGGGCGTCTTCCTCCGGCCGTCGCGCATCGCTACCGCCCCGCCTGCGATGACCGCCACAAGCACCAGGCTGCCCACCACCACGTAGGTGCCGAGGCGGGCCGCTCGTTCCTGCGAGGTTTCGCCGAGCGGGAGTTGGGCCACAGTGGGGGCCTCGGCCTGCCCTGCGCCTTCGTTGCTCGGCACAGGGTGGTCGATCGGTTTGTTGTCCTCGGTCAGGGCGCGGACGGGGTCGACGACGCCCCAGCCGACCAGGCGGTCGTGGCCGGGGATGGAGCGTTCCGCGGTCTGCATGATCTGGGCGGTGATCTGTTCCTGCGTCCACCTGGGGTTCTTAGCTTTGATGAGGGCGGCGACGCCGGTGACGTAGGGGGCGGAGAAGCTGGTGCCGTTGTCGGCGCAGTGTCCGCCGCCGGGGACGGTGGAGATCATGTCGACGCCGGGGGCGGCGACGTCGACGAAGTCGCCGGACTGGGAGAAGGCGGCGCGTTCGTTGTTGCGGTCGGAGGCGGCCACGGCCAGGACGCCGTCGTAGGAGGCCGGGTAGGCGTTCTTTATGTTGCCGTCGAGGCCGTCGTTGCCCGCTGAGGCCACGATGACGATGTTCTTGGCCAGGGCGTTGTCCACGGCGCGTTTCAGTGTGGAGGTGGCTGTGATCGGGTTGACCGTGTCCTGGGAGATGTTGATGACGTTGGCCTTGGCGTCGTTGGCGGCGTAGTTGATGGCCCTGGCCAGGCTGTCGGTGTCGCCGTGGCCCTCGGCGTCGTTCTGCTGAATTGGGATGATCGTCGCCTCGGGGGCGAGGCCGACGAACCCGGTGCCTTTCGCCGGTCTGGCGGCGATAATTCCGGCGACCTTCGTGCCGTGGCCCACCGTGTCGGTGGTGCCGTCCTCGCTGCCGCGCTCGATCTTGTTGCCGTTGTCGTCCTTGAGGTTCGGCGGCAGGAAATTGCGGCCACTCTTGACGTCGACCGCCGGGGCGAGTTGGCGGTTCTTGACGTCCACACCTGTGTCGATGACCGCGACGCGGACGCCCTTGCCCGTGGACTGCTTCCACAGCTCGTCCAGTAGGACCCGCTGTAGGGCCCAGGGGCGGCCCTCGTACGGCTTGCCCGGAAAGGTGCACTGATCGGCCGCGGCGGCGGCGATGGGCGCCGGGAACACCGCCGCGAAGGCGAGAGCGGCAGCGGCAGCGGCAGCGGCCGTTCCGACGAGCCGGCGCACGCGAGGATGCCTACGCATTACTCGGCCCGCCTCTCACGAGCCCTGCGGCTGTCGTGCCGCGCCCGTCGACAGCCGCGGTCCCGTCGGCAGGAACGCCGACCAGGCGGCCGGGATCGGGGCCGGTGTCACGTCTTTGTAGCCGAGGCGGTTCTGTGCCTGCTGGGCCTCCTGCAGTGCTGCTTCACGCTGTTCCCGTCGCTCGGTGGCCGAGCCCGAGGAGCCGATGCCCGCGTCGTCCGTCTCGCTGTCGCCGTTGGACTGCATCGCATAGCGCAGGCCGGTATCGGTGACCAGGAAGAAGAACCCGGAACGGGTCGACGACCCCGTGAACTGGCGGAAGAACTGGCCCGAGCCGGGAGTGACGTACGCACTGCTCGAACCCGTGGGAAGGGGGGCCGGGAAGTTGTTACCCGCCCAGGCGCTGAGGGTCGTGGCGCCGTTGTCCTCGTCCACGTCGCGCAGGACGTTGCACACGGTGTTGCGGTTGCCCTCGTCGGTGCTCGCCGAGTTGACCGGCTCGGGCTTCTGCTGGGGCCAGGTCTTCTCGGCGCCGAAGGGTGCCTCGGGGGTGAAGCTGCCGGCGCTGACGGGCATCGCGCGGCTGGCCTGGCCGAGGTCGGTCAGGGCTTTGCTGCTGAGCAGGAGCTTCGCTGTGAAGTCGGAGACCGGAGCGACCCGTCCCTGCAGGACGACGTACTGCTGGATCCTGGTGCCGGAGGGGGCCTGGAGGACCATGCCCACTTTGTTGGCCGCGGCCGGCAGCTGGCCCTGGATCCCGGCGTCGGCGCCGGGCTGGCCCGGGATCTCCGGGAAGGTGATGGGGTCGCCCTTGTGCAAGGTCTCCAGCCAGCCGGCCGACACCCGCTGGGGCTCCCGGCCCTCGCCGACGACCGTGCGCAGAAGCAGCTCCTCGTTCTGGACGGGGTACGCCGTTCCCTGAGCGTCGATGACGTAGCGGGTGCGGTCCGGGCCTGGTCCTTCCACGTACATCAGCTCGCCGCCGCGCAGCCGCTCCGTGCCCTCGGTCCGGTCCATGTCCCGCTGGGCGAGGATGAACGCCGCCTTCTGGATGGCCCGGCCGCCCTCACCGGGGCGTTCGCAGACCACCCAGCGCTTCTTCGATCCGGCTTCGTCGGCGTCGGGCAGACGGTCGGGGGCGTAGGGGATGCCGAGGGTGGGGCCGTGCGGGATCTTGCCGTTGTCCAGGACCGATTCGTCTACGTTGATGACCTTGCCCTTGTCGGGCTGCAGGAGGAGCTTCGCCGAGGACATGTTCAGCACCGGGTGCAGCTGCGTCTTGCCGTCGGTCTTGAGGATCACGTACCGGGTGGTCGACTTGCTGGAGATGATGACGTTCTCCCCGGCCTTGTCCCAGCCCTGCGGTGCGGCGGGCTTGAACATGCCCCAGGCCCCGAAGCCGGCCAGGATGACCGCGGTGACGATCGCACCTGGCACGACCGCACGCAGTGGCCGTGGCCAGCCCTCCTCGGTGCCGTTTGGGTTGGGCTGGAGGAACTGCCCGACCAGGCGCCGTCGCGCGAAGGTGTAGGCGTTCAGCTCGTCCCGCCGTGATGCCATCGCTCCGCTGCCTCTCCCCCGCTGATTGATCTGGTTGTTCTGGTCTCGTACGAGGAACCGATCCCGTACGTCGATGTGGCTTGGCTCAGCTCACTGAGACCCCTTGGCTCTCACGAAGAAAGCGAGCGCATCTGCTGGTAGACGCCGAACACCGCCAGACACAGCGGCAGCAGCGTCAGCAGGACAAAGCTCTCGGCGATCTCCAGGAATCGACCCCAGAACGGGGTGACCCCCTTGCTGGGAACGACCAGCGCGATCGCGGCGATCGATCCAGCGACGACGGCCACCGCGACCGACAGCCAGACCAGCCTGATGTCGAGGGCCGAGCCGTCACCCCGCAGCGCCTCCAGGACCATCCGGCCGGGCGGGTTGAGGGAGAGACCGAGCCCCAGGAGCCCCAGTGAGACAAGCCCTGCTGCGAGCGTGCAGGCCACCTGGGCGGTGTGCCGGAACAGATGGGCGCGCATCAACAGGGCCAGACCCGTTGCCAGAGCGAGGAGTTGGGCCCACAGGTCGTCGGAGAACCCGAGCACCGCGGCACCCGCCGTCGCGACCAGCGCACAGCCGCCGACCAGGCCAAGCAGCAGCTCGTGGCCGCGCCGGGCCTGAGCGGTGATGCGTTCGGCGTCGATCGCGGCCGATGCCGCAGTGCCGTCGCCCTCGTCATCGGCGTAGTCGCTGCCGATGGCGGTGCGTGGCGGGTCGAAGCCGATGGGCAGGCGGGCGAAACGCGTGGCGAGGCCGGGCAGGAAGGCGAGGGTGCCCAGGGCGAGCGGGGAGCAGAGTGCCGCGGTCTCGGCCGGCCTCATGTCGGTGAGGATCGCGACGAAGGTCAGCAGCATGCCGATGGCTGAGGCGAATGCGAAGGCGACGAAGGGGCCGTCGCCGCTCGGTGTGAGGAACACCAGCACCACTGATCCCACGAGTACGGCGGCGCAGGCGAGCACGAAGTGCAGCCTGCCGATGCCCTCTCCGGCCGGCAGCGCAACCAGTCCGCTGCCGGCGACTCCCAGATTCGCGAGGGCGCCTGTGCCGAAGGCCAGGGACGAGCCGCGGTCGCCGTACACCCGGGCGCGCACCGTGGCGATCGCCAGGAGTACCAGGCCCGATACCGCGGCCACGATGCCCGGGAGGCCGTTCATATCGTGGCGGATGTCGGAGCTCCAGGCCACGAAGGCGAGCAGCATCAGCAGCACACAGGTACCGAAGAGTCCTGCGGTGCGTAGGAGTTCGTCGTTCCACAGTGCGCGGTCGCGGGTGACGGCGCTGGCGGTTGCGTGCGAGACGTCGTCGAACACCGCGGGCGGGAGGGAGTCGGAGAAGGGGCGCAGCAGGAGGAAGTCGCCGTCGGCGATGCGCTGTGCGGCGAGTGAGCGTGCCTCGTCGAGCACTGTCCCGTCGCGGCGCACGAGGTGGTATCCGACCGGGGCGCCGGGGGGCGGAGTCTGTCCGGACAGGCGCAGGATCTCCGAGAAGAGGTGCGCGAGGGGAGTGTCGTCGGGCAGCGCCACATCGATACGGCTGTCGGGCGCCGCCACGATGATCCGGCGGAAGCCGGTGCTGCGCGTGGTCGGCACCCCCGGTCCCCAATGGTGCCCCGGCCCCGGATGGCCCCCTGGTCCCGGGTGACCGCCGGTGCTTCCCGCCGCTCGAACTGTCGCAGGCACGTACTGCTCCCCCTCGCGGTGCTTCTCAACTCGCGGGCCGCGCCCCTGTCCTGTTCGCGCGTCCGCTCTCATTCCGGTTCCGAATTACCGTGAATGACCCCGAATCCATTGATTATTCGCGGGTGCGCACACGCGTGGCGCCACCCTACCGTCCGCAAGGTCAGTGCCCGCCAGTAGGATCCGGTCCGGATGAAGTCG
The DNA here is from genome assembly GCF_041052385.1 of Streptomyces sp. R28. Taxonomy (GTDB): domain Bacteria; phylum Actinomycetota; class Actinomycetes; order Streptomycetales; family Streptomycetaceae; genus Streptomyces. The sequence continues at coordinate 3,166,776 of NZ_CP163439.1, forward strand.
GCGCCACGGGGGTGCGGACAAGGCCTCTTCAGTCCGCGAGGGGGACGGGTCAGCTTTGAGCCAGATCGTCGTCAAACGGCCACCGAGGGCCTTGCCTGCCGAGGTGCCCGCCGATCCAGTGCAGTTGCAATCCCCGCCCGAGTTGCCCAGGGGGCAGCAGGAGGGCGCGCTGATGCAGCTGCTGCCCATGCTGGGGATGGGCGGTTCGGTCGTGTTTTTCTTCATGACGCCGAACCCGGTCATGCGCATCATGGGCATGGTAATGATCGCGTCGACGGTCGGAATGGGCATTGCCATGCTCGTCCGGTACCGGCGGGGCACCCAGGGACAGCTCGCCGATATGCGGCGGGACTACCTGAAGTACTTGGCCAAAACTCGCCGTGCGGTGCTTCGTACGGCGCGGCTGCAGCGGGACGCCCAGTTCTATCTGCATCCGGCGCCCGAGCAGTTGTGGGCTCTGGTCGCCGAAGGCGGCCGCGTGTGGGAGCGGCGGATCAGCGACGACGACTTCGGGCAGGTGCGGATCGGTCTGGGCAGTCAGCAGCTCGCCACCCCTCTGATCGCACCCGAGACCGCTCCGGTGGACGAGCTGGAGCCGCTCACCGCCGGGGCCATGAAGCAGTTCCTCACCGCGCACAGCACCATCGAGAGCCTGCCCATGGCGATCTCGCTGCGGTCCTTCTACCACCTCACCATCAGCGGGGACCACGAGAACCACGTCCGCGCGACGGCACGCGCCCTGGTGGCCTCCCTGGCCTCTCTGCATTCTCCCGACGACCTGGTCGTGGCCGTCGCTGCCGGGCAGGACGCGGCCCCGCACTGGGAGTGGACCAAGTGGCTGCCCCACGTCCAGACCGATGGGAACGACGGAGCGGGCAGCCGCCGTCTGATCACCACGAGTGCGCAGGATCTGGAGCTGCTACTCAAGGAACAGCTCGAAGGCCGCCCCCGGTTCCAGGCCGGCGGCCAGCCCCTCCTGGAACAGCCGCACATCGTCGTCGTACTCGACCAGGAGGCGCTGTCGCCCCTGTCAGCGCTGGCGGCGGCCGAAGGGCTGCAGGGTGTCACGATCGTCGAGGTCGTACCGGACCGGCTCACCGGGGCACGTGGCGGTCTCTCGGTCGTGGTGCATCCCCAGTCGCTCCGTCTGGAGTCCGGCGACGGTCTCGTCTATGAAGGGTCGCCAGACCGCCTGAGTCATGAGGCTGCCGAGGCACTCGCCCTCCAGCTCGCACCTCTATACATGGCGTCCGGCGGCGACTCCGACGAACCATTGCTGGCCAACCTGGAGTTCACCGATCTCCTCGACCTGGACGACGCGGAATCTGTGGACGTCGGCCGCACGTGGCGCCCGCGCTCTCGCGCCGAACGCCTGCGTGTCCCGATCGGGGTCGGCGAGGACGGCACCCCGGTCATGCTGGACCTGAAGGAAGCCGCGCAGGACGGCATGGGCCCGCACGGCCTGTGCGTCGGCGCCACCGGATCCGGCAAGTCGGAGCTCCTGCGCACTCTGGTGCTCGGCCTGGCGGTGACCCACTCCTCGGAGACGCTGAACTTCGTCCTTGCGGACTTCAAGGGCGGCGCCACCTTCGCCGGCATGGCGCACCTGCCGCACGTGGCCGCGGTGATCACCAACCTCGCGGACGACCTGACCCTCGTGGACCGCATGGGCGACTCGATCCGTGGCGAACTCAACCGCCGTCAGGAGCTGCTCCGCAAGGCGGGTAATTACGCCAACATCCATGACTATGAGAAGGCCCGCTCGGCCGGCGCCGCTCTGGAGCCCATTCCGTCGCTCGTCCTGGTCATCGACGAGTTCAGTGAACTTCTCGCCGCCAAGCCGGACTTCATCGACATGTTCGTCCAGATCGGCCGCATCGGCCGCTCCTTGGGCGTCCATCTGCTGCTCGCCTCGCAGCGCCTGGAAGAGGGCCGACTGCGCGGTCTGGAGACCTACCTGTCGTACCGCATCGGCCTGCGGACGTTCTCCGAGGCCGAGTCGCGCGCCGCACTCGGCGTCCCCGACGCCTACCACCTGCCGAACGTCCCCGGCTCGGGCTATCTGAAGTACGGCACCGACGAGATGGCCCGCTTCAAGGCCGCCTACGTCTCGGGGGCGCACCGTCCTGCCTCGGCCCGGGCCACCGCAGGGGACGGTCAGCTGCCGGTGGACCGCCGCCCCGTGCCCTTCACCGCGGCCCCCGTGCCGGTCCAGTACGCGCAGTCCGATTCCCGGGCCCAGGTGCCGGACCCGCGGGCGGGCGGGGACGACCCGCAGGCCGACACCGTGCTCGACGTCATCGTCCGCCGGCTGACCGGGCAGGGCCCGGCCGCGCACCAGGTATGGCTGCCCCCGCTGGACAATCCCCCGTCGCTGGACGCCCTCCTCCCTGGACTCGCTGCGGAGCAGGGCCGGGGCCTGACCCAGCCCGGCTACGAGGGCGCCGGCCGCCTCATCGTGCCGCTCGGTGTCGTCGACAAGCCCTTCGAGCAGCGGCGTGACGCGCTGTATCGGGACTTCTCCGGCGCCGCGGGCCACATGCAGATCGTCGGCGGTCCGCAGTCGGGCAAGTCGACCATCCTCCGGACGATCATCTCCGCCTTTGCGCTCACCCACACTCCCCACGAAGTCCAGTTCTACGGCCTGGACTTCGGCGGTGGCGGCATGTCGGCCATCGCCGGACTGCCGCACGTCGGCGGGGTCGCCTCACGCCTGGACCCTGAGCGGGTACGCCGCACGGTCGCCGAGGTCTACGGCATCATGACGCGCCGCGAGGAGTACTTCCGCAGCGCCGGCATCGACTCCATCGCCACCTACCGCAAGCTGCGGGCCCGCGGTGACATCCCGGTGGCCGACCAGCCCTGGGGCGATGTCTTCCTCATCATCGACGGCTGGGGGAACTTCCGCACGGAGTACGAGGCCCTGGAAGCGGCCGTCCTTGACATCGCCGCGCGCGGCCTGGGCTATGGCATCCACCTGGTCCTCACCGCGTCCCGCGCCATGGAGGTCCGCGCGAATTTGAAGGACCTGCTGATGAACCGCCTTGAGCTGCGGCTCGGCGACCCCATGGACTCCGAACTGGACCGCAAGGCAGCCGGAAACGTTCCGACCGGTGTGCCCGGCCGGGGCGTCACTCCGGAAGCACTGCACTTCATGGCGGCCGTTCCCCGCATCGACGGCATCCACTCCGACGACAACCTCTCCGAGGCGACCGCCGCCATGAGCCGGGACGTAGCCCGCCACTGGACAGCACCCGGCGCGCCGGCAGTCCGCCTCCTGCCACGCCACCTCCCCTTCGCAGACCTGCCCACAGCCCTCGCGCAGTCGGACCGGGGCGTGGCCTTCGCCCTCGACGAGAACAACCTCGAACCCGTCCACGTCAACTTCGACCAGGACCCCTTCTTCCTCGTCTTCGGCGAAAGCGAGTCCGGCAAGTCCAACCTCCTGCGCCTCCTCATCAAGCAGATCACCGATCTACACGACGGGGACTCCTGCAAACTCTTCGTCATCGACAACCGCCGCTCGCTCCTGGACGCGGCCCCGGCGTCCCACCTGGCCGAGTACGTGCCCATGTCCAACGCCATGGACCACCACGTGGAGGCCCTGGCCGACCTCATGCGGCGCCGCACGCCCTCGCCCGACGTCACCGCCGACCAGCTGCGGGCACGCAACTGGTGGAGCGGCCCGACGATCTACGTGGTCGTCGACGACTACGACCTGGTCTCGACGTCCAGCGGCAACCCCCTCGCCCCGCTCACGGAACTCCTCCCGTTCGCCCGCGATGTAGGGATCCGCTTCATCGTCGCCCGGAACACCGCAGGCGCCGGCCGGTCCTCGTACGAACCCTTCATGCAGCGGATCAAGGAACTGGGCGCCCAGGGCGTCGTCCTCTCCGGCGACCCGAATGAGGGCGACATCCTCGGCAACGTACGCCCGCGCACGATGCCAGCCGGGCGGGGGATCTTCGTCTCGCGGAAGCGAGGGAACCTGCTTGTGCAGACAGGGCTCATGGGAGCGGAAGATCAGCGCTGATGGCCCGATGACGTCGCCGCCAGCATGCTCAACCCGGTGATCACGGAGGCGTCGAAGGCGTTCTTCGGTCTTTCGCGCTCGCACGGTCGGCCTCTGGGAGGAAGCTCTTGCCACAGGTGACGCAAGACGTACAGCCGCACACGATGCCCGAGCGGTGGCTGCTCCGACCGGGTAAATCTTCGGTTCCCTCTGGAGCGTTCACCTCGCAAGTTCTTAACGCAAGTGAGGCGTGAGCCCAACGCTGTCGGCTTGTGCGGGTTTCGACAACAGGTCTGCCTTTGCACGAGCCTTGCGCCGCTCCAGGCCCGACGCAGCCGAGCGGACCGGCGTCGAGGGCACCGATGTCCAAAGCTCCAGCAACTGACATTTTGTTCTTTTGTCTCCTCACCCCGGTCAGCTCGCGCTGCCAGTTAGGGCATTGAGCAGCGCGATGGCCTCACGGCGGCTCAGCAGCTCGTGGAAGCGCTCGTTGCGGAAGTTACGCAGACACGCGTAGCAGCTGCTCTCCGGGCCGCACTCGCAGGCTGCCACCCGAACAAGCGCGGCAGAGGCAACTGGTTCGAGCTGCTTGCCCATGGACACGGCGTTGCCTGCGCCACCCGGAGTGGTGTCGAAGAGCAGCAGGGACGGCATGCCGTCGGTGCCCGTGTGCACCGTGCCGTCGATGTCGTCGCGGCTGATCTCCAGGTGCTCGGCAGCTCCTTCGAGCAGTGCGTACAGGCCGGAGCGCAGACGGGCCGCGGTGGCGGTCAAGGCTGTGAGCGGGTCCAGATGGATCTGGAGGAAGTCGGTCTGGTATCGGTGAGCAAGGGAGACGACACGGAGGGGGCCCGTGCACTGGGTGTCTTTCAGCAGGTGCGGGTGGCCGCCGCGCAGAGGCCCGGCCTGAGCGTGCGGGCGACCCCAGCCGCACCAGTCACAGACCTGGTAGCCGGCGCCGGCCGGTCCCTCGGAGACGACCACCATCTCTCCCCGGGTGCCCGCCGACCAGAGCGTGGTGTGGCCGGAGACGAAGGTAGTCGCGCCTTCCTGGAGGTCGGCGGTGTCGGTGGACATGTGAACGTCGCCGTACCAGGACCGTCGTGGCGGGGTCTGCCCCGGGCGGCGCTGTGGTCCGCGCGCGGCGACGAAACCGTAGATTGGCTCGACGTACCGGCGTTGCGCGGCCGCGGACTGCGTGCCGCAGGCGGCGCAGACGGGGTCCACGGGTTCGGTGGCCTCCCGGTAGCGGCCGCAGGCCGCGCACACGGCGTAGTGGCGGCTGACCAGTTCGCGGTCCGGCAGCCGGTAGACACCGGCAGACGCCCACAGGTGGCCGCCCGCCACGATTTCGGCCCCCGGGGCGTACTCGTGGACGGCGGCGCTCAGGTCACGGGTGAGTTCGAGTTGCCCCGAGACGGCGCCGCCCTCCTGGGGGATGCGCAGTTCGACGGTGTCCACGGGGAAGCCGTACTTGGGCAGCACGTTGCGGTTGGCGAGGACTCCAAGGAGTTCGCGCTGGGTGAGGTTGCGGATGACCTTCTCGTACGTGGAGCGAGGACACAACATCCTCACCGCCCCCCAACGGCCCGGCGAGGAGAAAGTGGCGGCGTTCGGGACGGTCTTCTTCCTGGTCCGCCCGCACCCCCGCCCCGACGACCTCTCCCTGGCGGTCTTCGCCATCAACGACTGGGCGACGCGGTTCGTACGCGGGCAACTGAAGCTGGACGAAGGGACGTTCAGCGACATGGTCACCAAGGCCGGTGACCTGGACGCGGCAGGCAGCGCTTTCAGGACCACCGCACGCGGCGTGTGGCGACACGTACTGTCACGGCCCTACATCTACTCCTCGCTCCCCGATGATGAGAAGAAGTCCTTCGTCTGGGACCAGCTCGTCACCATCTGGCAGGTCATCGGGCGCCTCGTCCGCGGTGGCGTGCCCGCCCGCGTCGTGTTCGTCGACGCGGCCTTCGCACCGCAACTCGCGGCAGCACAAGCCCCCTTCACCGGCCAGGGCCGGCGTCCACGCCGCGCCGGCGACCCGGGGCTGCTCGTCCGGCTGCGGGACATTCTGGCGCCGTACTTCGCCCAGACCGACACCGCCGCGTACACCGCGCGCACCGACCCCGCCGACGCCGAACTCGTAAAACTGCTCTACCGCCCGCTGTACGAAGCGCTGTGCGCCATTGGGGTGTCACCCGGCTCGCGAACGGTCGACTGAAGCAAGTGAACCACCGCCCAGGACACCACTGTTGACGGGCAACGCGCACCCGCCCACGTACGGACATCGCAGGGAGAACCATGTACAAGAACATCCACCGATCCGCGTACCACCTGGCCGAGGAGGGCACCCCCTGGACCGAGGACTTCCGCGCGCTCCCCTTCCCCGAACACTGGCGTGCCGGACTCCTCGAGCTACACAACCACGGGCGGGACGAGGAAAAGCAGCAGCCGACCCTGCCCACCCGCCGACTCGACGGCGTGCTCCAGACCCTCGCCCCCGACGTGATCGTCCGCCCCCGGCCGCGGATCCCCGTGGAACCGGGGCCGCAGGCCCCCGAGGACTTCTGGATGTATGTACCGGCCTCGGCGCCCGACCCCCTCCCGGGCCGTTCCATGCAGCAACTCCTCGACGCCTGGCTGCGTACCCTCGGTCCCAAGGACGCCCCACAGGATCCCCGGTTCCGCTCGCTGTTGCTCGCGAGCAGCGCCGAGCTGAAGCAGAACCTGCCCGAGTGGCAGCCGGTCACCGGCGTCGAACTCCTCACAACCCCGGCCACCCGGGGCGGCACCGCCGCCCCGGAACCGCGCCAGTTCCAACTCGCCACCGACGCCCTGGCACGCCGCATCCTGACCCTCGACCCCTTCCCGTTCGAGGGCGGAGAGCTGCGGTTCCGGGCCCTGCCCCGCGGACCTCGCGACCAGGGCGCGGAACTCATGTCGCAGCCTCTGTGCCGGACGGTCAAACGCAAGGAGTGGTGGTTCTCCGTCCTCCTGAACATCTCCCTGCACACCACGCCGTTCGACCCCAGGCCGCGCCTCCACTTGCACTGGGGTGTACGCCGCTGGGCGACCCACCCTCGGACCACCACCAAACGCCTCAACCTGCCCTACCGGGAGGCCACTACCGTCTACCTGCGACCCACCATCCCCTGGCTGCCCGGCGCACCGGCCACCGAACGCTACGCACTCGCCCGCCTGCGCCGCGACCGGGCCGCCGACACCTTCGTCTGGGCGGAGAACGACACCGCCGGCATCCTGCGCGGACTCAGCCTCGCCGGCAACTTCCCAGACCCCGAACAACTCCTCACCGAACCGGTCTCCTGGATCGGCGAGGGACGCGGCGTCCGCGCCGCCGTGGTCCACAGCACCAGGATGGGCAAGCACGAGATCGGCACCGGCTTCATGCCCAACCAGCGGGCCCAGCTCACCGAATGGGCCGAGCAGGCCCTCCCTGAAACACTGATCCGGGTACCCGACCTCACACGCGGACGCGGCAAGGGCATCGGCGCCCCGGAGAACCGGCGGCCTAAGCCCAGGACCGACGAGGCCAAGAAAGCCGAGCTGCTGCGCGAGACCCAGGCACGGCGCGTGGCACTCGCGGCGCAGGCCCGGATCGCCTCCCACGGTCCAGAACAGGCCGACCTGCCCGTGGTGGAGGCCCGGCTGCTGTGGCAGTCGCCCGAGGTACGCAGAGAGGCAGTGGAACAGTTCGCCAAGGCCCTGGGCCTCGACGGCGACGGCGGCGCCAGTGCTGCCCACTTCACGGACCGGGAGTTCGACGAAGCCACACCCGGAGCACCAGTCATCCTCGAATGGCGGACGGCGGAGGTCACACTCCGGCTGCGCTGCCTGCCCCTCGCCGACGGACTGGGCGACCGGCTCGTACCCGACCCGGGTATCAAGGGCAAAGGCGCAGCGCTCGCGGCTGCCGTCGTCGATCGGCGCCGCGCCCTGCGCGCCTGGCTCCGCGCGGACGGCGCGAATCCCTCCCGCCCCGAACTCGCCTTGGTGGAAGTCGCACACCGCAGCACGTTCCGCCCGGCGTCGACGGACCCCAAGTTCGCCATCCGCCTCGGGTGCGCCGACGCGGGCCTGCTGACGCAGTTCGTCGTCACACCGTCCACCGACCGGCAGATCGACAATGCGGAAAGCCTCGACCACCGCACGTACAGCTCGTGGCTCGATGGACTGCGCCAGCTGGGCGTCCGCGTCTTGCCCCAGCACACCCTCGGTGACGATCTTCCGAACTCGCTGCAATACGCAGCGGTGTGGATGGTGAAACGTCGCAAGGACGGCCCGACCCGGTTGCCCAAGCACCTACCTGTGGCCGTCCTCGTCACCCCTTTCCCGGCCGGGGAAGGCCTTGCAGCCGTACGCGGCTGGGATGACACCGCAGGGGAATGGGTGCCCTACCCGCAGTTCCTCCTCGGTCTGGTGAAACAGGCGGAGATCGACCCCGAAGCGTTTACGGAACCAGAGACTCCAGACGATGACGCACGTCCCGATGCACCGCGAGTCACCGCCAAGCAGTGGCGCAGTAACCTCGCCCAACAGCGCAAGGAGACGGCAGCATTCCTCCAACGCGTGCTGCCCTCCCTCCGAGGACAGCCCACCGCACTGATCACCCATGCTCAGAACAGCCGACTGCACTGGCCATGGCTCCAGGACGGCCAGACCGAACGCGACCTGATCAAGACCGGCCACGCCCCGGCAGGCCGACTCGACGACGAACTCCGCCTCGTACGCGTGCGCGGGTGCGACGGCCGCGAGAGCGCCCAGTGGTGGGGCTTGGCCGCTCCGGGCAAGCCCCACGGACAGCCAGCCGGGTTCTGGGTGCAGGATCCCCAGCAGCAGAATGGAGCATCGTCGCACGAGCGGGTCTTCTACAGCACCACCGAACGCCCCGGAACCCATGCGATCTCCCCCGCACTCGACCGCCTTGCCACCCGGGTCAACGCAGCAGGCAACCTCACCTCGCAGGCGGGCACCAGCGCCTGGAACCCGACCCTGGTGGAGATCGCGGTATTGGGCTGCCACGAGGATGACGACCCAGCTGCGCCCGTACTGGAAAAGCCCGACGACGCCGAGGCGCTGGCCCTCGCCATGCACCAGCTCCGCCAGGCCCCGGACTACGCCGCTGCCCTGTCTCTCCCGCTCCCACTCCACCTGGCGGGACTGGCCCAGGCATATGTCCTCCCGACGCTCGCCGACAGTGACCGGACATCGAACGAGGAGTCGGACACACCCGCTGGAGACCAGAGCATGGAGGACCCAGACCTCGCCGACGCGGCCGGACTGTCCACGACGCCGGGCGACGAGGCCGAGACGGCCCACGGCTGAGGACGGGATCGACACATGCACACCGGTATCCCCAGAACCTGTCTGAGAGACCAAAGACAGCCCCTCCATGCAGCCAGCCCGGGCGAGCCGATGATCGGCGCCTCGCTCCCGCGCTCTGGGTCCCCCGCCCGGCCACGGCAGGCCGTCGCAGTGCACTCGCCGTTCGCCGCCCACGGCCTCGATACCAGAGCAGCCGCCGCGTCGCGCCAGCAGTTCGATGACTGGCAGCGGGAACTCACCCAGGCCGAAAGCGACCAAGATCCTAACTGGGGGCACGTCCCCGACTCGGCCTCTCCTGAGCTCGGGGCAGGCCGGGCGCGTCGCAACCAACAGGGCGAAAGGTCACCGGTGAGGTCTCTCGCACGAGCCGGGTATCTCGTCGCCAGGCTCGCCGGGACCGGCCGAAACCACGCGCACCTTGTCGGCCGCTACCGAGAAGTCGTCCTTCGCGCGGGGATCCCAGAGCGTCATCCAACCATCCACGCTGCCGAAAGAGGCATAGATCCTGTCCGGTCGCAGGACGCCACCGTCCGCCGGCAGCTCGTCGATGGGTACTACGGGAGTGACGCAGACCGGACCGGCCTTGATCCCCCAATACGCGGCGGGCACGCGGTGGTCGGCCCACGCGTCCTGCGCCTTCTCAGCGGCATCAACGGCCGGGTCTGCGATGGCCGACAGCCAGACCACGCCCGCGGCCGACATCACGGCCCCTGCCAGGATCAGTGCGAACCCGCGGTCGAGCAGCCAGGGGTAGCAGTGGCGGACGTATCCCCAGCACGCCATGGCCGCCAGAACGACAAGGAGCATGATCCCAAGGGCGTGGAACGCAGCCAAGACCCGGAGCGCGTCGGGGATCTCGACATCCTCGGACTGGACGCCGAACCGTGCCGCGTAGAAGGCGTGGCCCACCGTGCCCATCCCGAGAATCCAGGGCGGCACCACCGGCACCAGGGCAAGCAGCAAGGTCAGCAGGACACGTCTGCCGCTCCAGGAGCGGAGCAGGAGACGCAGGCCCTGGCCGGTGAAGAGGATCGCGCCACCGCCGAAGACCACGTCTCTCACTCCCTCGGGAGTCCATCCGAGAGCGGCCACCAACCCAGCAAGGAACCCGGCGCCCATCATGACGATCACCACACGGGCCGCGGTCCTGGGTGTGTCCAGGTTCCTGGCCTCCCGATAGGTGAACAGGGCCGCCGCGACGGTGACGAGCAAGGGCACCGGAATCAACCACGACGGGCCCGACGTCAGGGTCCAGACACCGCACAGGACCGCCACGTACAACGCAACCGTGCCTACGACGCGGGCACGCGCGACCTCGGCCGTGGTCGGCTGACGGCTGCTGCCGTGCCGCTCGGCAGAACGCCGGTAGGGGGCGCGCACGTTGCTCTCGGAAAACCGGCGTACGGCCGTTTGGCGGTCACCGAACACAAGCCGTCCCGTGTCATGGGCTCCGACGTCTCGCGCCCGGTTCGCGAGCGCCGTCCGCAACCAGGTCCTGCCGCTGGTGCGGGGCGCGTACTCGTACCACACGGGACGGTGCCGGTGATGACGCCTGAGCGGATCGACCGATTCAACGGTCAGCGGTAGTCCGTCCCGGTCGGCCACGTCTTGAACGGTATTCGCCGCTATGCGCGCAGCCCGGCGAGCCGGTCCATCAGGAACGTGTAACTCAAGAACGAAGCTTCCCTTGTGCTCCCGGTCATCCTCCGGCGGAAAGTCGGCACTGTCCGGGCGCCGCACGACGGTCCACGGCTGCCGCCCGAAACACCTCTCACTCCGCTTCAAGTCCTCGTGTCGGCCCACGAGTTCAGCCTCAACTCGGACCAACTGGTCCTGCTTGCCCGGTATGTACTCCACTACGCATCCGTTCCTGTCCAGGCGGGCCGCTGAAAATCTCTGAGCCCCAGATGAGCGCTACAAGCGGAACACGAAGGCAAGCAGCCAGGCACGACGGCGCACCGGCGGGCAGGAAGCCTGCCCCTAGTCGTACCGAGCGTCGCACGACCGGTGCCACTTCGCCCCGGCCGGAAGCCGGTGACCAAGCACAGTCTGGGCGAGGGCCGAGCAGGGAAGCAGCACCTTGTCGGCGCAGACCGTCATCATGACCGCGAGGTTGAGATGGCGCGGACGCCTACTTTCACGTGCCACGAGTGGGTGATATGAACTTCCGGACTCCCAACACGGCCTGACGAAATAGCATGCGGAGCCGGGTGACGGGCTCCGCATGCTGTCAGTCCAGAACTGGCACCAACTGCGGCAGATGCCCTTCGGGCGCAACCGGAGCGCGATGCCGTTCCTCGAGTTTGAAACCGATAACCGAATCTCCGCAGGTCACCGGGCTAAATCAAGAACAGCTCTTGATTGCGGCTCCCGCCCAGGACCCGGACCCGCGGCCAAGCGTCATCGGCCTACCGACTCAACCGGACGACCGTCTGGATCACCAGCTGCCCGCCCCCGACCGACTCCTTCCCTGCTCCCATGTTCTGGGTCCGCCGCCAGGAATTCGAACCTGCCACCGCTCGCTCGGCACCCCGCCTGACGAGCCAAGTCACGCCCCGCCGGCCGCTCCCCCATTTCACAACCGTTGCACAATCACGCGGGAACTCCCGGGAACCCGCAGGTAGAAGCGGGAACCCCCGCCCAACGAAGAACGGCCCTGCCCCAGGGAAAACCCCAGGTCAGGGCCATAAAAGCAGACGAGTCGGGCTGTACGCCGGGTTCTGTCACCCGGTCGCCTCGCGGCGGCCGGGGAGACGGCCATCCATCTAGGACCGGCGTTGCCGCCGGCCTCCTGCGGTCTACCCGCGGACTCGGGCGGGCAGCCCTCGAACGTCCGCGCAGGGCCACCTTTTACAGCGGCCCCTTTTGACCTTGCTCCGGGTGGGGTTTACCTAGCTGCCCAGGTCACCCTGGGCACTGGTGGTCTCTTACACCACCGTTTCACCCTTACCGAGGCCCGTACGGATACGGTCCCCGGCGGTTTGCTTTCTGTGGCACTGTCCCGCGGGTCACCCCGGGTGGCCGTTAGCCACCACCCTGCCCTGTGGAGCCCGGACGTTCCTCGGGAAGCCCCCTGAGGGACTTCACGCGGCCGCCCGCCCGGCTCGTCTGCCGTGTCGACCATGTTACCGGCCTGCGGGGGGCGGCGGTCGCCAGTACCGATCCCGTGAGGATCAGGGCGAACGCGGCGAGCACCCCGGCCGTCAGGGGCTCGTCCAGGAACAGGGCTCCCGCCGCCACCGCGACCGCCGGATTGACGTACGTGAAGACCGTCGCCCGCGTCGGGCCCACCTCCTTGATCAGCTCCAGGAAGGCCACGAAGGCGACCGCCGTGCAGATCGCGCCCAGGGCGGCCAGGGCCGTCAGGACCTCGGCCGAGGGGACCGAAACCGGCCGGGTCAGCGCCGCCGCGGGGGCGTACACCAGCGCTGCCAGCGTCAGGCAAGCTGCCGTGAGCTGGAGGGACGGTACGTTCCTGAGCCACCGTGCTGCGATCAGCGGGGCTGTCGCGTAGCCGAGTACCGTCAGCAGGACCTCCGCCAGCGAGCGGGCGTCGCCGCCCGTCAGGTGCGGGACCGTGAGGGTCGCTACGCCGGCCAGGCCCAGGGTGAGGCCGGTCAGTCGGCGGATGCCCAGGTGCTCCGTGGCGCCGAAGAAGCGGGCCAGGGCGACGCCGACTATCGGTACGCCCGCGATCAGCAGGCCGGCCGTCGAGCTGGACAGGTGGCGTTCGGCGTCGGTCAGGGTCCACCAGGGGCCGATGATCTCTATGCAGGCGAAGGCCAGCAGGGGGCGCCAGTGCCGTCGTACCGTCCGGATCAGGCCGCCCTGGCGGATCGCGAACGGCAGCAGCAGCGCGGCGCCCAGTGCGCATCGCGTGAACACCACGACCGACGGGGAGACCGCCTCCACCGCCACCTTGATTATCAAATACGGGATGCCCCAGACCACGCCCATCAGGGCGAACAGAAACCAGCCGCGTGCAGTCATGCGGCGAGTTTCGGCCCCCTCACACTCCGCCGTCTTGAACGCTGTTGCGGTACGCCGCCGGGGTCACTCCCAGCACCCGGCGGAACCAGCGGGTGAGGTGCGCCTGGTCCGCGAAGCCGACCAGCGGGGCGACATCGGCCGGGCGCAGACCGGACTCCAGCAGACCGCGCGCCCGGTTCACCCGGTACTGGGCCAGCCAGGCGTACGGCGGTATCCCCATCGTCGTACGGAAGGCGCGCAGCAGCTGGTAGCGGGAGAGGCCGAGGTCCGTGGCCAGGGCCGCGAGGGAGGGTGGGGCGGTGAGTTCGTCGGCCAGGCGGTCTCGGACCGTCCGCGCGATGTGGCCGGCTCCCGTGACCGTGTCGCTCGCCGCGCGGGCCGTGGAGTGGCGGCGGGCCAGGGCCGTGAGCAGCCACGGAATGCGGGACTCTGCCTCCAACGGGTCGGGGCAGGCGGCCAGTTCTGTGTGTGTGCGGCGTAGGGCGGCGGCCAGGTCGGGGTCGTCGAGGAGGGGGTTGCGGAAGTGCGGGGTGCCGGAGCCTAGGGTGCCGTCGGTCAGTAGGGACGTCTTGGCGTACAGGGCTCGGTAGGCGTAGCCCTCGGACGCGGCCGGTCCGCCTGTGTGCATCTCGCCCGGTGCCAGTACGACGATGGAGCCGGGGCTGGGGCGTATGCGGCCACCCCGGTAGTCGATGATCTCGCTGCCGCCGACGCAGACGCCGATCGTGAACTCGTCATGGGCGTGCGGGGCGTACACGTGCCGGTTGAAGCGGGCCGTCAGCAAGTCGAGCGGAGGGCCGTCCCGGCCGAGCCGCGCCCTGGTCCACAGCGCCTGTTCACCCACTTCGCACCCCCTTTGCCTGCTGGCAGTGCAACACGGGGAGCCTCAGAGAAAGTCCGCCGTGTCCAGGTCGAAGGCGAAAGGCTGGGGCAGAACGATCGGTTTACCGAAGGCCACGGCGCGGAGCTCTTGGTAGTCGCCCGACTCCGGGTCGCTGAACAGCGTGATCCACGCGGTCTCTCGGTCGACGAGCAGGTAGAGCGGGATGCCGCCGCGGGCGTAACAGCGGCGCTTGATCTCGCGGTCGGTCTGTGGTGTCGAGGACGTGACCTCCAGCACCATGGCGGCTCCTTCACACGGCATCCAGGGATCGGCCCCCCGGTTGAGCCTCAGCTCCTCGGGAGCGAACGTGCCGTCCGGGATCACGTGGTCCTGTGGGTAGCCCTCCGCATGCTTCAGCTTCAGCCCCTTGTGCCCGGAGAACTGCATGTCGGTGTGAGATCGCCGATGCACCTGCTCCACGATGCGGCTGATGCAGTGCTCGTGATGCCCGTCCGGCATCGGGGTCACGACGACTTCCCCCTCGATCAGCTCCACGCGGAGCCCCTCCGGGGTGTCCATGTCGACGAACCAGTCCAGCAGGAGCTTCTGCGTGATCGGATCCTGTGCCATGGCGCACATGGAACGCCCCTCCAGCAGCTCGGCGGAGCTGAACAGCGGCGGGTCACCTGTACGAGAGTGCGCCGGAGCCGTCCGCTTGACCCTGCCGCGACGTCAACGTCTGTACTGGTCCCATGCGGATCGGAGAACTCGCCGCCGCCGTCGGCGTCACCACGCGGACCGTGCGGCACTACCACCATCAGGGGCTGCTGCCCGAGCCGGAGCGGCGCCCGAACGGGTATCGGGACTACACGCTGCGGCATGCCGTCGTGCTGGCGCGGATCCGGCGGCTGACCGAGTTGGGGCTGGCGCTCGCGGAGGTGCGGGACGTACTCGCCGAGGATGCCGGGAAGGATCTCGTGGAGGTGCTCACCGAGCTCGATGAGGATCTTGCCCGGCAGGAGGCCGCCATCCGGGAGCGGCGGGCGCGGCTGCGGGCGCTGCTGGAGACGGAGGGCGGGCTGCCCGCCGAAGGGCCCGTGTCGCCCCAACTGGCCGCGCTGTTCGAGGACATGGCGCATGTCGTCGCCGACTCGCCCATGGCCGCCAAGGACCGCGAGATGCTCGCGTTGATCGAGACCACGGCGGGTCCCGAGGGGCGGGAGCAGCTCCTGGGTGCGTTGGAGGGTGCGCTCGCCCGGCCGGGTGGGCAGGAACGGGCCCTTGCCGCCTACGCCCTGCTCGACGAACTCGCCGACGCCGACCCCGGCGATCCGCGCGTGGACGAGGCGGCCCGTGCCCTCGCCGACTGCCTGCCCCGCGACCTGTTCCCGGAGCCGCTGGAGGTCGACCCCGACAACAGTTTCCTGCGCGCCTTCTACGCCGACTTCGCCCCGGCGCAGGCGGAGGCCATCCGCCGAACCCTGCGGATGCTCGTGGAAGGGAGTGAGCCGTGATGCGGACCGGGCTCGTCCTCGCCCGGCACGAGCTGCGGCTGCTCGTCAGCCTCGCGCTGTGGGTGACCCGGCGGCGCCACGGGACCCGCGACGGTGGTACCGCCTTCGGGTACGCGCGCGGGCAGGGGCCGGTGATGTTCGGGTTCGCGTTCGTGTGCGTCGTGGAGTCGATCACCATGGCCGTGCTGCTGCGGGACTATCCGGCCGTGCACCGGGTGGTGTTCATGCTGGACGTGTACACCATCGTGCTGGTCGTCGGGATGCACGCCGCCTCCGTCGTACGACCGCATGTGCTCGACGCCGGCTCCCTGCGCATCCGGCGGGCCGCGCACGTCGATCTGCGCATACCGTTGGAGAAGGTCGAAAGCGTGCGGCGCGAGTTGCGCACCACCCATGAGCGGGCCGAGGGCGAGCTCGATGTCGCCATCGGGGCGCAGACCTCCATGACGCTCCAACTCACCGAGCCCGTCGCTCACTTCACCTTCCTCGGCCGTCGCCGGGACGTCCGCCTCGTCCGCTTCCACGCCGACGACGCCGACAGCCTCGTAAAGGCAATCACACTGGCGCGAAGCGGACCTTCGGCGCTCCCGTCGCCACTGCCGGATCAGCCTGGGTGAGGCGGGCTCTGAGCCGCTCCCCCAGCGGCAGCTGTTCTCCGTCCGCGGCCTCGATCCTGCCGATCACCGCCGGGGACTCCAACTGCACCACTCCGACGGCGGGTCGACGCTCGTCCACGTCCACCACCCAGCCGTCGAACACCTCCCCCACCCGGTCCTTCAGCAGCGCCGCCTCCACGAGGTCGACGCACTCCCGCTCCACCGTGCCCGCCCGCCGCGAACCCTCGGCCATGCGGGCGGGCAGCTCGTCGAGGGCGGCCACCACCCAGTCGGGCACCGCCTGACCGGCGACAGCGGCCAGGCAGATCTCGGCGGCGTACCGGTCGGCGAGGCGGCGCAGTGGGGCCGTGCAGTGGGCGTAGGGGGCGGCCACTGCGGAGTGCGTGGTGATGTCGGGCAGGGCACCGCTCCGGAAGACCGTGTATCCGGCGCCGCGCAACAGGGTCGTGCACTCCTGGAGGAAGGCCGCGTGGGGTGGGCGGTGCGGGTCGAGGGAGCGGACGAGTCCGGCGTACGAGACGTGGTGCGGCCAGTCGATGTGCAGGGCGTGGGCGGTACGGCGCAGGCGGCCCACCGCGCCGTCGGGGGCGGCGGGGAGGGTGCGCAGGACGCCGGTGCCGCTCGCCAGCATCAGGTCGGCGGCGGCCATCCCGGTCAGCAGGGAGATCTGGGCGTTCCAGCCGTCGGCGGGGTGTGGTGCGCGGTAGGCGAGCTCGTACATCCGATCGCCGTCGGGGGCACGGTCGGGGTCGTGGTCGGGGGCGCGCTCGACGATCTCCTGCTCGGGCACGTTGAGTGAGATCCCGCCCCGCTCCACCTCCAGCCGCTCCCGCAGCTCCCCGATCTCCTTCAGCAGCGCCAGCGGCTCCTCGGCGGTTCCACCGTCGATCTGCTTCTGTACGCCGTCGTAGTCGAGCTTGGCCCGGCTGCGGACCAGGGCGCGGCGGACGTCGACGGCGAGCGTACGGCCCTCCGCGTCGAGGTCGATCGTCCACAGGACGGCCGGTCGAACCTGATCCGGGAGCAGGCTCGCCGCGCCCTCGCTCAGCAGCTGGGGGTGCAGCGGGATCCGCTCGTCCGGGAAGTAGAGGGTGGTCACCCGCCGGTGGGCTTCGCGGTCGAGCGGGCCCGACGGTACGACGAAGGCGGCGACGTCCGCGATGGCGTACCGGACGCGGTAGCCGGTGCCCTGCCGGGACAGGTGCATCGCCTGGTCGAGGTCGGTGGAGGTGGGCGGGTCGATGGTGAAGAAGGGAACGTCGGTGGCGTCGTACGACGGGAGCGCGGGGGCGTTCGCGGTCCGCTCGGCCTCCGCCAGCACCTCGGCGGGGAAGGTCCCGAAGAGGCCTAGTTCGGTACGCAGCGTGGTGAGGGCGGCCCGGAGGGGGGCCTCGGGGGCGCCGGTCACTCGGATGTGGCGGCGGGGCATGAGTCGAGCGTAGGGCGAGGGTCGCCGAGTGGCACGCCGTACGCTGTGGCGGAGTTCGAGTGAAGGAGTACGTGTGCTTGTCCTGCTGCCGCCTTCCGAAGGCAAGGCCTCGTCCGGTCGGGGTGCGCCGCTGAAGCTGGAGTCGTTGTCCTTGCCGGGGCTGAGCGAGGCCCGGGAAGCCGTGCTGAGCGAGCTGGTCGAGCTGTGCGGCGGCGACGAGGGCAAGGCGCGGGACGTACTCGGGCTGAGTGAGGGGCTGCGGGGCGAGGTCGGCAAGAACGCCGAGCTGCGCACGGCCGGGGCGCGGCCCGCCGGGGAGATCTACACCGGGGTGCTGTACGACGCCCTCGACCTGGCGTCGCTGGACACGGCGGCGAAGCGGCGGGCGGCTCGCTCGCTGCTCGTGTTCTCGGGGCTCTGGGGTGCGGTGCGCGTCAACGACCGCATCCCCTCCTACCGCTGCTCGATGGGCGTGAAGCTGCCCGCCCTCGGCGCGCTCGGCACGTACTGGCGGGCGCCGATGGCGCAGGTGCTGCCCGAGGCTGCCGGGGACGGGCTGGTGCTGGATCTGCGGTCGTCGGCGTACGCGGCGGCGTGGAAGCCGAAGGGCGAGGTGGCCTCGCGGACGGCGACGGTACGGGTGCTGCACGCGCCGACGCGGAAGGTCGTCAGCCACTTCAACAAGGCGACGAAGGGGCGGATCGTACGGAGTCTGCTGACGGCGGGGGCGGCTCCCGGTGGGCCGGCCGAGCTGGTCGAGGCGCTGCGGGACCTCGGGTACGAGGTGGAGGTCGAGGCGCCCGCGAAGGCCGGGAAGGCGTGGTCGCTGGATGTGCTGGTGGCGGAGATCCACTAGCGAACCCCACAAGCCTGCGTTGCAACATACGCAATGACCTTTGCGCACCGTGCTTGACGTCGGCAGGATGAGGCCATGTCCTCTCCCCTGCCTGCCTCCGTGCTGGATCTCGCGCCCGTCGTGCCCGTCGTCGTGGTCGACGACCCCTCCGACGCCGTACCCCTGGCCCGGGCCCTGGTCGCGGGCGGGCTGCCCGCGATCGAGGTGACGTTGCGGACGCCGGCCGGACTGGAGGCGATCCGGGCGATCGCCGACGCGGTGCCGGACGCGGCGGTCGGGGCCGGCACCGTGATCACGCCGGAGCAGGTGCGGGAGTCGGTCGCGGCCGGGGCCCGCTTCCTGGTCAGTCCCGGCTGGACGGACGCACTCCTGGCCGCCATGCGTGCGTCGGGGGTGCCGTGTCTGCCGGGGGTGTCGACCACGTCCGAGGTGGTGGCGCTGCTGGAGCGCGGGGTGCGGGAGATGAAGTTCTTCCCGGCCGAGGCCGCGGGCGGTACGGCGTATCTCAAGTCGTTGTACGGGCCGTTGCCGCAGGCCCGGTTCTGCCCGACGGGCGGGATCGGCCCGGCGTCGGCCCCCGGATATCTCGCGCTGCCCAACGTCGGGTGCGTGGGCGGGAGTTGGATGCTTCCGGCGGACGCGGTGGCGGCGCGGGACTGGGAGCGGGTCGAGGCGCTGGCGCGGGAGGCGGCGGGGCTGCGGGCCGACAGCGCCCAGGGTTCAGGCGCGCAGGTGTGACGTGTCGTTGAAGAGCCGTACGCTCGCGTTGCCGTCGGCGTAGTACGCCACCGCCGAGAGGGAGGCCGCCGAGAGTTCCATGCGGAACAGGGACTCGGGCGGCGCGCCCAGGGCGAGGCGTACGAACGTCTTGATCGGGGTGACGTGCGTGACGAGGAGGACAGTGCGGCCCGTGTACGCGGCGATCAGCTTGTCGCGGGTGGCGGCGATGCGGGTGGCGGTCGCCGCGAAGCTCTCGCCGTCGCCGGTGGGGCGGGCTTCCGGGTCGGCCAGCCAGGCGGTGAGGTCGTCCGGGTGGCGCTCGCGGACCTCGCCGAAGGTGAGCCCCTCCCAGGCGCCGAAGTCGGTCTCGCGCAGGCCGTCGTCGACGGTCACGTCGAGACCGAGGCGGGCGGCGACGATGCCGGCGGTCTCCCGGGTACGGGCGAGCGGCGACGCCACGATGGCCTGGATGGTGCCGCGCCGGGCGAGAGCGGCGCCTACGCGCTCGGCCTGCTCCCGGCCGACGTCGGAGAGGGACGGGTCCGTACCGCCACTGCCGGAGAACCGCTTCTGGGGGGTGAGAGGGGTCTCGCCGTGCCGGAGGAGCACGAAGGTGGCGGGCGCCCCCATGTCGGCGGGAGCCCAGCCGGAGGAGGCCGTGGCCACGGTGCGCGCGGCCCTGACATCGGCCTCCGCCGCGGTCACCTCGGTCATCGCGGCCCCATCGGCCCCACCAGCCCTCGCGGTCCTCGCAGCCCTCGCAGCCTTCGCGTCAGCCGCCTCCAGCTCCGCCACCGAAGCCGCCGCCGACCACTGCTCGCCCCGCTTCCCCGCGTCCATCGCCTCGTTGGCCAGCCGGTCCGCGTGCTTGTTCTGCTCCCGGGGGATCCACTCGTACGTCACCTGCGTCGCCGGCAGGACCCGTGCCGCCTCGAACGCCAGCGGCTTCATGTCGGGGTGCTTGATCTTCCAGCGGCCCGACATCTGCTCGATGACCAGCTTGGAGTCCATACGGACGTGGACCTTGGCCGTCGGGTCCAGCTCGTGCGCGGCGCGCAGGCCGGCGACCAGGCCCCGGTACTCGGCGACGTTGTTCGTGGCGACGCCGATGTACTCGGCGGCCTCGGCCAGCGTCTGGCCCGTGGTCGCGTCGACGACCACGGCACCGTAGCCCGCGGGCCCCGGGTTGCCCCGTGAACCGCCGTCGGCCTCGACGATGAACTCCCGCACGACCAGAACCCCTTAGCCCTTCAGTCCCTCAGACCCTCAGTCCCTCAGACCGTCAGTCCCTCAACCCAAGCCCTCGGTACCAGGCGCCTTACAGACCCGACTCGGCCGTACGCACCAGGATCCGGCGGCAGTTCTCGCACCGCACCACCGTGTCCCGAGCCGCCGCGCGGATCTCGCTCAGCTCGGTGATGGCGAGCTCCTGGCGGCAGCCCTGGCAGGTGCGCTGGTACAGCTTGGCCGCGCCGATGCCGCCCTGCTGCCCGCGCAGCTTGTCGTAGAGCTTGAGGAGGTCGGCCGGCACGGCGGCCGCGATGACCTCGCGCTCCTTCGTCACCGCCGCCACCTCGCCGTCGATCTCCTCGAACGCGGCGTCCCGGCGGGCGGTCGCGTCGTCGACCTTCCCCTGGACGGCACCGACCCGCTCGGTCAGCTCGGCGACCCGCTCCTGCGCGGACTCGCGGCGCTCCATGACCTCCAGGACGATGTCCTCCAGGTCGCCCTGCCGCTTGGCGAGGGAGACGATCTCGTGCTGGAGGTTCTCCAGGTCCTTGGGGGAGCTGATGGCGCCGGAGTCCAGGCGCTGCTGGTCGCGGGCGGCGCGCTGGCGCACCTGGTCCACGTCCTGCTCGGCCTTGGTCTGCTCGCGGGCGCAGTCGCTCTCCTCGGTCTGCGCGGCCACGAGCAGGTCGCGCAGCTGCGTGTGGTCCTTGGTCAGCGTCTCGATCTCGGCGTGCTCCGGCAGCGACTTCCGCTTGTGCGCGAGCTGCTGGAGGCGGACGTCGAGGGCCTGGACGTCGAGGAGGCGGATCTGGTCGGCGGGCTCGGCGTTCAGTTGGGGGCTCCAGATGTGTCCGTGATGGTGGACGCCGCGTGGGCGGTCCAGGGGTCGGTGACCGTCTTCGAGACGTGGACGCGCAGGTCCCATCCGTTGCGGTCGGAGATCTCGTCGAGCTGGGCGGCGGCCAGCTCGCACCAGGGCCACTCGGTGGCCCAGTGCGCCGCGTCGAGCAGCGCGAGAGGACTGTGGGCCACGGCCTCGGACGCCGGGTGGTGGCGGAGGTCCGCGGTGAGGAAGGCGTCCACGCCGGCGGCGCGTACCTGGTCGAAGAGGCTGTCGCCGGAGCCGCCGCTGACGGCGATCGTGCGGATCGCGGCCTCCGGGTCGCCGGCCACGCGGATGCCCTGCGCGGTGGCGGGCAGCCGCTCGGCGGCGCGGGCGGCCAGTTCGCGGACGGTGAGGGGGTGATCGAGCTCGCAGACACGGCCGAGGCCCCGGCGGCCCTCCGGATCGGTCGCGTCGGGCACCAGCGGTCGTACGACACGCAGGTCCAGCGCACCGGCCAGCGCGTCGCTGACTCCCGGGTCCGCGGTGTCCGCGTTGGTGTGCGCGACGTGCAGCGCGATGTCGTTCTTGATCAGCGTGTGGACGACCCGCCCCTTGAAGGTGGAGGCCGCGACCGTCGTCGTACCGCGAAGGTAGAGCGGGTGGTGGGTGACCAGCAGGTCGGCGCCCAGCTTCACCGCCTCGTCCACGATCTCCTGGACCGGGTCGACGGCGAACAGGACCCGGGAGACCTCCTGGTTGGGGTCGCCCACGACGGTGCCGACCGCGTCCCAGGACTCGGCCCGCTCGGAGGGCCACAGGTTCTCCAGCGCGGCGATGACTTCAGACAGACGGGGCACGTAGGAAAGGCTACCTGGGCACCTCTGTGCGCCTAAACCGGCGCCGCTCTCGCGGAGGTGGTTGCTCGCCGTCGTGGTTCCTCAATTAGTGGTTGCGGTGATCTTCGCAAGAGTTACGCCGCCGTCACCGACTGCGCTTACCCGCCCCGCCCAGCACAGACACCCCCGTTTCCTCAGGCGAATCGTTCCTCGGCCATCCCTTTGTGTGAAAGGGGAACCCCGCCGATCCCACGCCCGTGCGTGCGAAAACTAGCTTCGTCACTGGAGGTGACCGGACCATGACGGCCTGTGCGATCGAGCCCGCGGCGGAGCATGAGGACGACGAAGTGCCTCAGGCGGTATGCACCATCACGGCGGACGGTTCCTACGCCGCCCGCCTCGCGCTGGACGGCGACTGCTGGTTCCCGGAGCGCTGGACCCTCGACGGTCCCGAGCCGTACGCCGTGCCGCTGCCCGCCCACCAGCCGGAGGAGCCCGGCACCGAGGTGCAGCCCATGGGCGACGGCCGGGTCCTCATCCGCCGCCCCACCGACGGACGGCACATCTTCTCGCTGCTGTATCCGACCGGACCCGGCACCGGCGAACTGCTGCTGGGCGCCGTCCAGTGCCCGGACGAGGGGACCCGGCTGCGGATGCTGCCCCCGGCGCCGGGCGGCGACAAGGCGTACGCCCTCGCGGTGGGCCGGCGTTCCAGCGCGGTGTGGCTGGTGGCGGGGGGTGCCTTCGGGCCCGAGCACCTCGCCGAGATCCCGGGGCGCTGCTCGGGCGGGGTGTGGCTGGACCGGGGCGGGCGGATACTGGCGCTCGACCGGGAGTCCGGGGGCCGTACGAAGGCCGTCGTGGTCGATCTGGAGCGGGGCGGCGAGGTGTCGCCGCTGCTGCAGATCGCGGACGACAGCGACGACCGGTTGCTGCTCGCCGACCCGGACAGCGGACTGCTGCTGATCCGCTCGGACGCTCCCTCGCCGGGGCAGGAACGGTTGGGCTGGGGGGTACTGGGCAGCACGCTGCCGGTGCGCTTCCCGGAGTGTCTGCGGGTGCCCGACTGCGCGGTGACGCCGTTCGCGATCCAGCCGGGGCAGGTGCTGACGCCGGAGAGCTGCCAGGTGGCGCTGCGCATCGACGGGCCGGTCGGAAGTTGGGTGGGTGTGTGGCGGCCCGCCGAACGGCAGGTACGTCATCTTCCGGCACCCGAGGGGTGGTTGGCGGGGGCCGGGCTGTGGACGCGGGACGGGGTGCTGCAACTGCCGTATTCCACGCGGGAGGTACGGTGCGGGGTCGCCCGCGTGGGGGTGCCGTCACCGGAGGAAAGACCGGAAGCGGAACCGGAGTCGAGGTCGTCCGTGCCGGTGGAAAAGGAGCCTCCGAGTCCGGTCGCGCGCCGTCCCGTGCCGTTGCAGCAAGCGCCGTTGGGCGGTCTTGTAACGAAGTAGTGGCGGTTGGCGTGGCCGTCTGGATTCGGCCCGTGGTCGTCTGGTTAAACTCGCCCGGCTGTAAGAAAGATCATGTTGACGGGGTGAGTTTTCCGATGAGCAACGCCAGCACGACCCAGCCGGGGCCGGCCGACGTTCACGACGTTCAGAAGGCATCCGGCCACGGCAGGCACCGGGGCCCTGTCTCGGCCCACGACAGCGAGACGGCTCCCCGCGGCCGTCACCGCAAGGTCGAGGAGACCGAGACGGCGGCCTGACGCCGCGCGCCGCACGGCCCCGCCCTTCACCACGAGGGGCGGGGCCGTTGCCTTTTCTACTTCTACGTCCTTTTCAGGCCCAGCACTTCCACCGCCCCGAAGGTCTCGCCTTGCGGCCGGTCGGCGTAGTGCGGACCGAGTACGGCGTCCAGCTCGTCGTACGTGAACGTCTCCTGCTTGCTGTCGAACTTCGCGGCGACCCGCGGCCGTTCGACGATCGCCACCATGCCGCCGTGTACGACGAGCAGCTGGCCGTTGATCCGGGCGGCCGCCGGCGCGGCCAAGTAGCCGACGAGCGGGGCGACGTGCTCGGGGGCGAGCGGGTCCAGGCCGTTGTCCGGCCGGCCGAGGCCCGCGAAGACGTCCTCGGTCATCCGGGTACGGGCGCGCGGGCAGATGGCGTTCGCCGTCACGCCGTACTTGGCGAGCGCGAGGGCGGTGGAGGTGGTGAGTCCGACGATTCCGCCCTTGGCCGCCGCGTAGTTGGGCTGTCCGGCGGAGCCTGCGAGGAACGCCTCCGAGGAGGTGTTCACGACCCGCCCGTACACCGGCCCGCCCGCCGCCTTGGAGCGCTCGCGCCAGTGTGCGGCGGCGAAGCGGATGGTGTTGAAGTGGCCCTTGAGGTGGACCCGGATCACCGAGTCCCACTCCTCCTCGGCCATGGAGAAGACCATGCGGTCGCGCAGGATGCCCGCGTTGTTGACCAGGATGTCCAGCTTGCCGAACTCGGCGATCGCCAACTCGACCAGCGCTCCAGCCTGTTGGAAGTCGGCGACGTCCCCGGTGTGTGCGAGTGCCTTGCCGCCCGTCGCACGGATCTCGGCGGCGACCTCCTCGGCGGGCCCGGTGGAGGCCGCGCCCGAGCCGTCCCGGCCGGGCTGTCCGTAGTCGTTGACGACGACGGCGGCGCCGAGCCGGGCGAGTTCCAGCGCCTCGGCCCGGCCGAGGCCGCGCCCGGCGCCGGTGACGATCGCGGACAGTCCCTCAAGTGGCAGTGACATACGACCCCTTCGACGTCAGATCTCGATGCACGTACGCAGCGCCGCGCCTGTCCGCATCTGGTCCAGGGCCTCGTTGATGTCGGCGAGCGGCACGCGGTGGGTGATCAGGCCGGCGAGGTCGATCCGGCCCGAGCGCCAGAGCGCGATCGTCCGCTCGTAGGAGCGCAGGACGTCCCCTCCGCCGTACATGGACGGCAGGATCCGCTTCTCGTCGAAGAACAGCTCGAACATGTTGAGCTGCAGGAAGTCGTCCATGGCGCCCGCGCCGACGACGACGAGCGTGCCGCCGCGCCGGGTGTTCTCGTAGGCCGTGCGGGCGGTGGCCGACTTGCCGACGACCTCGAAGACGTAGTCGAAGCCCTCGCCGCCGGTGACCTGTTGCTTGGCGTCGGCCAGCTCGTCCGGGGAGACCGCCTTCGTGGCGCCGAACTTCAGCGCGGAGTCACGGCGCGAGGCGACCGGGTCGACGGCGACGATCTCGGCGGCCCCCTTGAGCCGGGCGCCCTGGATCGCGGAGATGCCGACGCCTCCGCAGCCGATGACGGCGACCGACGAACCGGCCTCCACGTCGGCGGTGTTGAGGGCGGCGCCGAGTCCCGTGGTCACCCCGCAGCCGATGAGGGCGGCGATGTCGAAGGGCACGTCGTCGGGGATCGGCACCGCGCATCCGGCGTCGACGACGACCTCCTCGGCGAAGGTGCCGGTGCCGGCGAAGCCGAAGACGTCCCCGGCGGGGCGCCTGAAGTTGGGGGTGCCGGCGTTCATGAACCCGGCCAGGCACAGCTCGGTCTGGCCGCGCTTGCAGGCGGGGCAGGCTCCGCAGGCGGGGAGCCAGCAGACGACGACCCGGTCGCCGGGCTTCAGGGTGCGCACGCCTTCCCCGACTTCGACGATCTCGCCCGCGCCCTCGTGACCGGGCACGAACGGCCCCGGCTGCGGAAGCACGCCCGACATCGCGGACAGGTCCGAGTGGCACAGCCCGGTCGCCCGCACCCGGACCCTCACCTTTCCGGGCCCGAAGCCCACCGCCTCGACGTCGTCGAGGACCTCGAGCTTGTCCTGACCGATCTCGTGCAGTACGGCTGCTCGCATGGTGCGGCTCCCCTCGTACGGCGTTCTGGACTCAGGCGTGTGCGGCGTCAGGCGTGTGCGGCGTCAGGCGTGTGCGGCGTCAGGCGTGTGCGGCGTCAGGCGTGTGCGGTGTCACGCGTAGTCGCCATCAGGCGTGTTCAACGATGGTGTCGGCAAGGACGGGCGCGTCGTCCCGCTCGACCGCGCTCACGGCCACACGGACGGCGCCCTCCTGCCGCCACATGCGGATGCGCAGGGTCTCCCCCGGATACACGACCCCGGCGAACCGGGTGACGTACGACCGCACCCGGGTCACGTCCCCGCCGAGCAGTGTGTCCACGACCGCCTTGAGCGTGATGCCGTAGGTGCACAGCCCATGCAGGATGGGCCGCTCGAACCCGGCGACCTTGGCGAACTCGGGGTCGGCGTGCAGGGGGTTCCAGTCGCCGGAGAGGCGGTACAGCAGGGCCTGGTCCTCGCGGACGGACCGCTCGACGACCCGGTCGGGCTCACCGGCGGGCGGTTCGAGCCGCCCGGAGGGCCCCCGGTCTCCTCCCCAGCCCCCTTCGCCCCGTACGAAGATCTGGGCGTCGTTGGTCCACAACGGGCCGTCGGCGTCGGCGACTTCGGTGCGCATGACGAGGACGGCGGCCTTGCCCTTGTCGTAGACGGCGGCGATCCGGCCGGTGGCGGTCGCGGTGCCCTGCACCGGGATGGGGCGGTGGAGGGTCAGCGACTGGCCGCCGTGCAGGACCTTGGCGAGGTCGACCTCGACACCGGGCATGGACAGGCCGCTGATCACTCCGGGCGAGCCGGAGCCGGCGACGGTGGCGAAGCTCGGCAGGACGTGCAGGCGGGACTCGAGGGTGTAGCGCAGCTCATCGGGGTCGGTCGCCGGGATGCCCGCTCCGACACCGAGGTGGTAGAGCTGCACGTCCTTGGAGGTCCAGGCGATCTCGCCCGTCCGGGGCTCTGCTGCGACGGCCTTGGCCGCGTCGATGGGCATGGGGCTCCTGAAGGCTCGCTCTTGGGATCGGAGACCTCGGTACGGCCGTCCGCACCGTCGGCCGCACCGAGGTCGTCACGGGCCGTTCTAGAACGCGTTCCAGTCCGGCGCCCCCTGTATAGCCGAGCGCCCCGCACTTGTGAAGGCTCCTGACGTCCCATCAGATCCGCGTTCACCGGATCGCACGCCGTGACATTTGTCCCGCCGGATCGCGGACAAGCGCACCTGCCGTACGGCGGCTTCGGTCCGTAGCGTCTCCTGTGTCCGAGTCATCGCCCTCGCCGGCCGCCCCGGCACGGGCACGAAACCGACGAACGGGGGACGGAACATGTCCTGGATACGCAAGGCGTCGTGCCGACCGACCCCACTGGAGGCCGGCAAGCTCCCCGACACACCCGATCCCCAGCCCACCGGCTACTCCCTGCTGCCCTGGCTGCTGATGGGCATGGGCGCCTTCTCCAACCTCTTCCGGGGCGAGACGCCCAACCCGTGGATCGGCGGCCTGGGCCTGCTGACCTTCAACTCGCTCTACGTCTACATCGCGTTCCGCTCCTTCGTGAAGGAGAAGCGGGAGGCGGCCTCGACGCGGCTGGCACTGGTCCTGATGACGTTGGTGACCTGCGGCCTGGGCATGGGTTACGGCGGCACCTGGCTGCTGTTCTTCCCGCTGCTCGGCCTCGCGACGGGCGCGGTCGTCCGCATGCCGCACCTGCGCGTGGCCGGGGCGGTGGTGACCGTGCTGTGCGCGGTGGCGGCCGTCGTACGGGACGGCTGGGGCGGCATCGACACCGCGTACGCCACCTGGATCTCCACGATGGTGACGGCGGCGATCCTGTCCCTGTCCGAGGCGGTACGGGAACTGCGCGCCGCCCGCGAGGAGTTGGCGCGCCGCGCGGTCGAGGAGGAACGCCTGCGCTTCTCCCGGGATCTGCACGACCTGCTCGGCCACACCCTCTCGGTGATCGTGGTGAAGTCGGAGGCGGCGCGGCGGCTCGCGTCCCGCGATGTGGATGCCGCGTTGGCCCAGGTCGCCGACATCGAGTCCGTCGGCCGGCAGGCCCTCACGGAGATCCGCGAGGCGGTGACGGGCTATCGCAACGGCAGCCTGGCGACGGAACTGGACCGCGCCCGTTCCGTGCTGGAGGCCGCCGGCATCGAGCCCGTCGTCCACCGATCCGGCCCACCCCTCCCCGCGCACACCGAGCCCCTGCTGAGCTGGGTCGTCCGCGAGGCCGTCACCAACGCGGTACGCCACAGCGGGGCCGCGCGGTGCGAGATCACGGTGGCGGGCACACCGGAACGCGTGCGCCTGCGCGTCTGCGACGACGGTACCGGCGACGGTACGTCCACCGCCCGCCCCGCCGACGGCATCGGCGGCATCGGCGGCACCGGCCTCCAGGGGCTGACGGAACGCCTCGCAGCAGCGGGCGGCTCCCTGCAGGCGGGCCCGGGACGCCGGGGCGGCTTCCTGGTGACGGCCGAGCTGCCGGTGGACACGACGGACTCGGCTAGGGCGGCCGAGCCCCGCGAGCCGGCGCAGACGGTCCGACGCCGGTCCCAGGGTTCACCGGAGGCGGAGGTTCTGCCGGAGGCGGAGGTTCTGCCGGAGGGCGGGCGAGCCCGGTAACGAGTCCGACGTGAGCGCGGCCGGTACCGCGCGTCCAAGCCTGCTTCCCGTAGTCGCGCAGCCCCCGGCCCCGCCCCGCCCCTCCCCTCCCGCTCCCGCTCCCGCTCCCGCCAGGCGCATTCCTCATACGCTGGCTCCGTGAACGAGATGCCGCGGGACCACCGGCCCGCCAAGTCCATCCGGGTTCTGCTCGCCGAGGACCAGGGCATGATGCGCGGAGCACTCGCCTTACTGCTCGGGATGGAGCCGGACATCGAGGTCGTGGCGCAGGTGTCGGCCGGGGACGCGATCGTGGACGCCGCCCTCGTCCGCCGCCCGGACGTCGCCCTTCTCGACATCGAGCTGCCGGGCCTCAGCGGGCTGGACGCCGCGGCCGAGCTGCGCGACCAGGTTCCCGACTGCCGGGTGCTGATCCTGACGACCTTCGGCCGCCCCGGCTATCTGCGCCGGGCCATGGAGGCGGGAGCCGCCGGTTTCCTGGTGAAGGACGGCCCCGTGGAGGAACTGGCGGTCGCGATCCGCCGTGTCCTGACCGGCGAGACGGTGATCGACCCGGCCCTCGCCGCGGCCGCTCTCAGCGCCGGCCCCAACCCGCTCACCGCCCGCGAGTGCGACGTCCTCAACGCCGCGGTGGACGGCGCGACGGTCGCCGACATCGCCGGCAAGCTCCACCTCTCCGAGTCCACGGTCCGCAACTACCTCTCCTCCGCAATCGGCAAGACCGGCACCCGCAACCGGATGGAGGCGCTGCGGGAGGCACGGCAGCAAGGGTGGCTGTAGCCGCGGCCCCCGGGCCGCCCCCGCCCGCTCTCTCTACTGGATCACCTCCGCCTCCCTGTTGGCCGCCCCCTTCGGCCCCACGCACACGAACCACTTCAGCGGAGAACCCGCGGCCGCCTTGGGCAGGTCGACGCTGCTGGTGCCGTCCGACCAGGTGCACTTGACCTGCTGGGCCGTTCGGGCGACACGGCCGACGACGAGTCGGTTGGGGCCAGAGGTTCCTCCCTTCGACAGTGGCAGCGCGCCGTACACGATGCCCTTGTCCGACATGTCGTCCCACTTCTCGACCGTGTCGAAGATCAGGGCCCGGCGGTGGTTGTTGCCGTAGTGGAGGCTCACGAAGTACGACGTCCTGCCGACGGCCTCGGAGAGCTGCGGCTGTGCCGGCGCCTCGATGCCGTACTCCGTCATCGCGGCCAGCTGCTTGCGTGCCTCCCCCTTGTCCCCCGGCGGTCCCCACACGGAAATGACGACGCGCCAGTCCTCGCCCTGGTCGGTCCCTCGCGACAATTCGGTCTGCTGCGGCTCGTACACATGCCGGTCCTCGCCGGTCGGCGCCTGCGTCGCCACCTGCGCCCCCCGCCCACCGTCCCCGCCGGGCAGCCCGGCCACCGCCAGGGAACCCGCCGAGCCCACCAGCGCCAAGGCCGTGGCGGTCGCCACCGCCCAGCGGCGGGCCTTGCGGCGGCGGCCGCCGCGGAGCACCGCGCCGTAGGGGGCTATACCGATCTCGACCTCGTCCGCGGCGTCGGCCAGCAGGAGGGCGATGTCCGTGTGGGTCGTGTCGTGGCTGGTCATGCCGTGGTTCGTCTCCCGGTCCGCGCTCATCACTTACGCCCTCCCTGCGTCACCATCTCGGCCAGGCCCGGTATGGCGCGGAGCTTCGCGATCCCCTTGGCCGCGTTGCTCTTCACCGCGCCGACGGAGCAGCCCATCGCCTCCGCCGTCTGCGTCTCGGTCAGGTCCTCCCAGTACCGCAGGACCACCGCCTCCCGCTGCCGTGGCGGCAGTTGGGCGAGCGCCGACAGCAGGGCGCTGCGGTCCTCGGCCTGGGCGATGCGGTCGCCGGTGTCCGCCACCTCGCGCACCAGGCCGGAGTCGTCCTTGGGCGCGAGGAACTCCCCGAGCCTTCTGCGGTGTTTGCGTGCGTGCGCGTTGATCATCACGCGCCGTACATACGCCTCCGGGTCGTCGGCCGAGCCGACGCGACGCCAGGCCACGTAGACCTGCTCGAGCGTCGACTGGACCAGGTCCTCCGCGGCGTGCTGCTCCCCCGTGAGGAGAAATGCCGTACGCATCAACTGCGGCCAGCGGCCGATGACAAAGCTCTGGAACTCCGAGTCCCGAGCCGCCTTGCGATCCCCCATGGGCACCTCCTAGATATTCAAAGGAGTCCATGAGCCGCCCGGACCGTTGCCTCAGGACGCGGACGTTTTTCTCGGCAGCCACAGCAGGATCAGCGCCGTCCCCGCCACGAGCACCACCGCAGACGTGCGGAACACCAAGGCGTACCCCTCCGTCAGCGCCTGCGGCGACCCGCTCCCCGCCGACCGCGCCGCCGCGATCGTGGACATGACGGCCAGCCCCAGCGAACCGCCCATCGTGCGCGAGGTGTTGACCAGCCCCGACACCAGCCCGGCCTCTCCCGGCTGCGCCCCGGACGTGGCCAGCGCCGCGAGAGGGGTGGCCCCCAGACCCGCGCCCAGCATCATCAAGATCCCGGGCACCATGACCGAGGTCACATACGCGCCCTGCGCGCTCAGCATCGACTGCCAGCCGAAGCCGACGGCCGCGACGGCCGTGCCCAGCGCCGCGACGTTGCGCGCGCCCACCGCCGGCATGAGCCGCGGCGCGAGCTTGGACCCGAAGAGCACGGCCAGCGAGCTCGGCACCAGTGCCAGTCCGGCCTCCAGCGGGGTGTAGCCGAGGACGTTCTGCACGTACAGCGTCATGAAGAACCACATGCAGAACATCGCCGACCCGCACAGGAACATCGCGACGTTCGCCGACGACACCGCCCGCACCCGGAACAGCCCGAGCGGCATCAGCGGACCCGCCGTACGCGACTCCACGACGAGGAACACCCCGATCAGCGCCAGGCCGGCCAGCAGCGGCACCACCGTGGCCGTCGCCGTCCAGCCCTCGGCCTCCGTCTGCGAGATGCCGTACGCCAGCGTCGCGAGCCCCGCCGTCACCAGCACCGCCCCCGGCAGATCCAGCCGCCGCCCGTCCCCCGCCCGGCTCTCCGCGAGCAGGCGCACGGCACCGGCCAGCACCACCGCGCCCACCGGCACGTTGATCAGCAGCACCCACCGCCACGACAGCACGTCGACGAGCACCCCGCCGACGAGCCCGCCCGCCGCACCACCCCCCGCGCCCACGGCCGTCCAGGTGCCGATGGCCCGCGCACGCGCCGCCCCCTGAGGCACCGCCGCCGTCACGATCGTCAGCGTCGAGGGCGCCAGCACCGCGGCGCCCAGCCCCTGCACGGCCCGCGCGAGAAGCAGCTGCCAGTCCTGCTGGGCCAGCCCGCCGGCCAGCGAGGCCAGGGTGAACAGGCCGAGCCCGACGAGGAACATCCGCTTGCGGCCGTAGAGGTCCCCGGCCCGCCCGCCGAGCAGCATGAACCCCGCGAAGGCGATCGCGTACGCGTTCACCACCCACTGCAGGCCCTGGGCGCTCAGCCCGAGATCGGCCCGCATCGAGGGCAGCGCCACGTTCACGACGGACACGTCGAGCACGACCAGGAACTGCCCGGCGCACGCCAGCGCCACCACCAGCCAGGTGGGCGGCGCGGTACGGCGGGACATGCGGGTGGTGGCGTCAGCGGCTCCGAGCATGACTGTCATGCTCTCAACGACCGACGCTCCTGGCATCAGGAATTCGGACTAGGCCCCTCCCCTGTCGACCTAGGCCCCTTCCCCCGCCGACCTAGGTCCCCTCGTCGGCGGCCTGGTCCCGCCCGCCGTCCCGCCCCCCTGCCAACCCAGCCCCGTTTCCCCAAGAGAAGGTCAAGAAATCGTTAGCTGGCCAAAGCATCGGAATAGTTGCCCAGGCACACCGGGTTGATCCCCCACATGACACAAACGACGACTGAACAGCCCACCGGCAGAGCGACCGGCCCCATCGTCCCGGTCCTCGCCTTCGCGGGCATCGTTGTCGCGGTGATGCAGACCCTGCTCGTCCCGGTCATCAAGGACCTGCCGCAGCTGCTGAGCACCGCGCCCAGCAACGCCACCTGGGTCCTGACCTCCACACTGCTCTCGGGCGCCGTGGCCACCCCGATCATGGGCCGGCTCGGTGACCTCTACGGCAAGCGGCGCATGCTGATCGCCAGCCTGGCCGTGATGGTGATCGGCGCGCTGGTCAGCGCGTTCACCAGCACCCTGATACCCATGATCGCCGGCCGCACCCTCCAGGGCTTCGCGATGGGCGCCATCCCGCTCGGGATCGGCCTCATGCGCGACATGCTGCCCCGCGAGCGGCTCGGCTCGGCGATGGCCCTGATGAGCTCCTCGATCGGCGTCGGCGGCGGACTCGCACTGCCCGCCGCGGCCCTGGTCGCCCAGCACGCGAACTGGCACGCCCTCTTCTACGGCGCCGCCGGCCTCGGCATCCTCGCCATCGCCCTCACCCTCCTCGTCGTACCGGAGTCCAAGGTCCGCGCGGAAGGCTCCTTCGACGCCCTCGGCGCACTCGGCCTCTCCGCCGGCCTCGTCCTCTTCCTCCTGCCGATCACCAAGGGCAGCGACTGGGGCTGGACGTCGGGCAGCACGCTCGGCCTGTTCGCCGCGTCGGCCGTCGTCCTCCTCCTCTGGGGCGTGTACGAGCTGCGCACCCAGGCACCCCTCGTCGACCTGCGCACCACGGCCCGCCCGGCCGTCCTCTTCACCAACCTCGCCTCGATCATGGTCGGCGTCAGCTTCTACGTCGTCTCCCTGGTCCTGCCCCAGCTCCTCCAGCTGCCCAAGGAGACGGGCTACGGCCTCGGCCAGTCGATGGTCGTGGCGGGCCTGCTCGTCGCCCCCCTGGGCCTGACGATGATGTTCACCGCCCCCGTCTACGCCCGCCTCTCGGCGAAGTACGGCCCCAAGACCACCCTGATCCTCGGCCTGCTGATCATCGCCATCGGCTACGGCGCCGGCCTCGGCCTGATGAGCGCCCCCTGGCAGAGCCTCGTCATCTCCGTGGTCCTCGGCGCGGGCATCGGCCTCGCGTACTCCTCCCTCCCCGCCCTGATCGTCGGCGCCGTCCCGGCCTCGGAGACAGGCGCGGCGAACGGCCTCAACACCCTGATGCGTTCCATCGGTACGTCCGTGTCGAGCGCCGTCATCGGCATGGTGCTGGCCAACACCGCGAACAACGTCGGCGGCGTCGAGATCCCGACGATGCACGGCTTCCGCGTCTCCTTCCTGATCGCGACCGCCGCGGTCGCCGTGGGCCTCCTCCTGGCCCTCTTCCTCCCGAAGCAGCGCCCCGCCTCCGCCCACCCGCAGCTGCGCGCCAGCAGCGAGGAGGACGCGAACCTGGAGCGCGCCGAAGAGGCGCTGCGCGGCTTCCGCGGCCGCGTCCTGGACGCCACCGGCACCCCCGTCGCCCGCGCCAAGGTGACCCTGATCGACCGCCGGGGCCGCCAGGCCGGCGCCACCCTCTCGGCGGACGACGGCACCTACACCCTCGCCGTCCCCACCCAGGGCGCCTACGTCCTGGCCGCCCGAGCCGACGGCCACGCCCCGCTCGCCTCGTCGGCCACGCACACCGGCGACGACAGCCCGGTCGACCTGGACCTGTCGCTGCCGGGAGAGCCGGTCACGGCCTGAGCCGCCCGAGCCCTCCGGATCACCTGAGATCGACACCACCCGCACCCCCTGTCGCTTCAGCGGCAGGGGGTGCGGCAGCATGGTCGCCCATACGTTCGTACGACCGAAGGGAACCCCATGTCCACGGCCCCCAAGCCGGAGATCCTGGCCGCGTTCGAGGCGGCCAAGGGCTTCATGCCCGTGGACGAGGGACTCGCGCTCTACGCGGCGGCCGTCGAGGCGGGCCGCCTCGGTCTCCCCCTCCTGGAGGTCGGCACCTACTGCGGCCGCTCCACGATCCTCCTCGCCGACGCCGCCCGCCAGGCCGGGGTGACGGCCCTCACGGTCGACCACCACCGCGGCAGCGAGGAGCAGCAGCCGGGTTGGGACTACCACGACCCGGAGACGGTCGACCCCGAGATCGGCCTGATGGACACGCTGCCGACGTTCCGCCGCACGCTGCACAAGGCCGGCCTGGAGGAGCACGTGATCGCCCTGGTCGGCCGCTCCCCGCAGGTGGCGAAGGTCTGGGGCACGCCCCTCGGCCTGGTCTTCGTCGACGGGGGCCACACCGACGAGCACGCGAACGCCGACTACGAGGGCTGGGCGCCGCATGTCGCCGAGGGCGGCCTGCTCGTCATCCACGACGTGTTCCCGAACCCGGAGGACGAGTTCACGGGTCAAGCCCCATACCGCATGTACCTGCGGGCGCTTGAGTCCGCGGCGTTCACGGAGGTGTCGGTCACAGACTCGCTGCGCGTGCTGAAGCGGACGGGGGCAGGCGTCTGAACTCCGGCGCCGCTCGACCGCGCCTTCCCGGCGCCGGGCATGGTCGGCCCGTATGGTGGCAGGCGTGTCGTACGTAGGTCCGGACTTCGATCCTCCCCAGCCCCGCCGCCCTCGCCGCCGCGCCCTGACCGTCGCGGCCGCCGCTCTCGTGCCGGGGGCGCTGCTGGGATGGGTGATGTACGAGGCGGTGAGTGCCCCCGGCGACGGAGGCGCGTCGGGCACTGCGGCCGTACGGCCGTCGGACACGGCGCCGACGATCTCCGCCACGAACGACGACAAGCCGCCGGGCCCGACCCCCACCGCGGATTCCACGGCCGACTCCACCTCCGTCCCTTCCGCCTCCGGCCCCCTCAAGGGCAAGGTCGTCGTCATCGACCCCGGCCACAACCCCAACAACTTCCAGCACACGGCCGAGATCAACCGCAAGGTGAACATCGGCACGAACTGGAAGGAATGCGACACGACGGGGACGTCCACCAACGACGGTTACACCGAGGCCGAGTTCACACTCGACGTCGCCCACCGGCTGCGCACGCTGCTGGAGAAGCAGGGCGCCACGGTCAAGTTCACCCAGGACGGCGACCGTTCCTGGGGCCCCTGCGTCGACGAGCGGGCCGAGATCGGCAACAAGGCGCACGCCGACGCCGTCGTCTCCGTCCACGCGGACGGTGCGGACGCCGGCCAACGGGGCTTCCACGTCATCCTCCCGGCCAAGGTGCACGCGGGCGCCGCGAACACCGGCCCCATCGTCACCTCCTCCCGCGACCTCGGCGAGCGCATCGCGGGTTCCTTCGTCCGCGCAACGGGCAGCGCGCCGTCCAACTACGTCGGCGACGGCACCGGACTCGTCACGCGTGAGGATCTTGGCGGTCTCAATCTGTCAACGGTTCCGAAGGTGTTCATCGAGTGCGGCAACATGCGCGATAGCAATGACGCGGCGCAGCTCACCAGTGGCGCTTGGCGGCAGAAGGCGGCGCGAGGAATCTCTGAGGGAATCGTGGGTTTCCTGCGCGGGTAGTCATCGGCGGGCTGATCCCGGCGGACACCCTCGTCGGTCGGACGATAAGGTCGTCCCTACGATGAGGGGCCACCCCCGCGCTTCACACCGGGGCCTGACGGCGACATGGTGACAGCGACGCCTCCAGCGATGCCGATGTTGAGACGACTGACGAAGGACCTCCTGAAGTGAATATCCGCTCCCTCACTCGAGGCGACGGCGTGGTGATCGGAGCAGCGGTGTTGCTGTTCATCGCGTCGTTCCTCCAGCTCTACTCCGCCTCCGGGTACGACCTTGACATCACCGCGTGGGAAAACCTCGAGCTCGGCCTCGGCACCTACATGGGCGGGGTCGTCGGTGCCGCCCTGATCGTCGTCAACCGCCTCCTGCCCCAGCCCCGCAAGATCGCCGGGCTGGACCTCGGGACGGTGGGCGTGGCGTTCACGATCCTCGCCGCGTGGAGCCTGTTCTGGAAACTGGTGGACGTTCCCGACGGCGGCAGCGCCGCCGCCGGGCTGATCCTCGGCTTCCTCGCCGCCCTGATCCTCGCCGCCGGTGCCGTCGCCACCCCCCTCGTCCCCGCCCTCCAGGCCGCCCTCCTCCCGGCCCCCAGCCCCGCCGCCCCCCAGCCGCCCTACGGCGGTCAGCCGCAGGGTGGTTACGGCTACCCGGGTGCCCAGCAGCCGCAGCAGCCGTACGGAGGGCAGCCGCAGCCCGGGCAGCCCTTCGGTGGGCAGCCGCAGGCGCCCCAGGCTCCGCAGCAGCCGCAGGCACCCGCTGCGGACTTCTCGCCGTTCTGGTTCGCCGTGCCCGTGGCGCGGCCGCTGTTCGCGGAGGATGGTTCGCCGACCCCGATCGCCGAGCTCGCGCCGGGCACCTGGTACCTGGCCGTCGAGCAGCGCGGCCCGGCCCTGGTCGCGCAGACGCAGGACGGCCGCCGTGGCGTGCTGCAGGACACGTCGGGCATCCAGCGCGGCTGAGCCGCAAAAGAAGCCGTAGCGATAGCCGTACGACGGCCCCTCACCCTTCCCGGTGAGGGCCGTCGTCGTACAGTCGCAGCCTCCACGCAGAGCTGACGCACCGTCAGCATCACCGTCAGGAGGCAGACATGCGGCTCGGGCTCGCACTCGGCTACTGGGGGCGCGGCCCCTCCGCGGACCATGTGCCCCTCGCTCAGGAGGCCGAGCGGCTCGGCTACGACTCCGTGTGGACCGCCGAGTCCTGGGGTTCCGACGCCTTCACCCCGCTCACCTGGATCGCCGCGCAGACCTCAAGGATCAAGCTGGGTACGGCCGTTGCCCAGATGGCCGCCCGGTCCCCGACGACCACCGCCATGCACGCCCTCACCCTCGACCACCTCTCCGGTGGGCGCATGATGCTCGGGCTCGGGTTGTCGGGACCGCAGGTGGTGGAGGGGTGGTACGGGCGGCCGTTCCCGAGCTCGCCGCTGACCGCCACGCGCGAGTACGTCGATGTCGTACGGCAGGTGCTGCGGCGCGAGGCGCCGGTCGAGCTCGACGGGCGTTTTCACTCCCACCCGTATCGCGGTCCGGACGCCGGCGGCATCGGCAAGGCGCTGAAGGCGATCACCCATCCCCTCCGCGCCGACCTGCCCGTCCTTCTCGGTGCCGAGGGTCCGAAGAATGTCGCGCAGACCGTGCGGATCGCCGACGGCTGGCTGCCGTTGTACTGGTCGCCCAGCAGGCCCGACGCCTACGGGGACGCGGTGCGCGACCTCCCGCAGGGCTTCCTCGTCGCCCCTATGGCCCGCGTCCAGGTCTGCGCCGACGTCTCCGAAGGCCTCCTCCCCGTCAAGACCATGCTCGGCTTCTACATCGGCGGTATGGGCCACGCGGCCCGCAACTTCCATGCCGACCTCATGGCACGGATGGGGTACGAGGAGGAAGCCCGCCGGATTCAGCAGTTGTTCCTGGACGGCCGCCGCGAGGAGGCCCTCCTCGCCGTCCCGGACGCCTTCGCCGACGAGATCTCCCTCATCGGTCCTCGTGAACGCATCGCCGAGCGGCTGGAGTTGTGGCGGAAGGGGCCGGTGACCGATCTGCTGGCTCTGGCGCCCGATCCGCACAGCCTGCGCGTGCTCGCCGAGCTCAACACATGAGTGGCTGAGCCGGCCAAGGCGTCACCAGAAGATCGCCAGCGCCTCCAACGTCGCTTCCCGTGTGTCCTCGCGCCAGCCCGTCATCTTGCCGAGGCAGCGGGCCGTGAAGGTGCCGGTGGGGATGGAGCGGCGGGCGTTGCCCGAGGCCACGACGCGTATGGAGACGGGGGGTTGCCGGTCGGCGTATTCCGCGCGCAGGACGAAGCCCTCCGTGGTGTCCGGGATCCGTGTGCACTCCGCCCGCACCGAGACGAACTCCCCTATGCGGCTCAGGTGTACCTCGCGGTCGTCGCCGAGGCGGTCGGCGAGGGCGCGGTTGGGGACGACGGTCAGCGTGGGCAGGTCGGCGTGGACGATGACGTCGGCGCGTTCGAAGGCGTCGATGAGCATGCCGATGACGTTGATCGGCTTGTCCTTGCGGACGAACTTGCGGAACGTCTCCTGGCTGACGTCGCGCTTGGCGCGGAACAGCCAGGCCAGGAAGCGGGTCCAGAGGCCGACGCTGGTGTCGACCTTGGTCCGCAGTTCCACGGCCTCCTCCAGCGCGGACCGGTAGTTGCCGATCTCGTAGAGGTCCATCACGGACTGCTCGTCCAGGTACAGGCAGATGCTGTACGCCGACTGCCACCGGCGCATCCGGCGGCGCCGTTCGCGGGACTGGCGTACCAGGACCGCCGCGAGTACCGCCGTGCCGAGGGCCGTCACCAGCCAGACCGTCATCCACGGCCACCACATGCTCCACCACAGTGCGTCAGTGACAGCCACGGATCTCCTTGAACGCCTCGGAAAGGGACGAGTCGGCGGCGTCGACCATCCGCCCGCCCGTCTGCGCCGCCGCGCGCCGCAGTTCGCCCGCGTCGGCCTCGCCGAAGTGGACGGGGTAGGTGGGGACGCCCGTGCGTACGGCGGCGGGCAGGGCCTTGTGGTGGCGTACGAAGTCGTCGTAGGCGAGGCCCGTGTTGTTCTCGCCGTCCGTCATCAGGACGAGGGAGACGGACCGGTCGGGGTCGGCGGCCAGTTCACGGGTGGCGGTGCGGTAGCCGTGGTCCAGGGCGGACCATACGGCCGTGGCGTCGCCGTAGCCGCCTCGGGCGACCGTGTCGGCCAGGGTCTTCAGGTCCTTCGGGCCGGTCACGGTCACCGTCTTCTCCTCCAGGACGCGGTCGCCGAAACGGACCACCGTCAGCCGCTCGCCCCGGTGGAAGCGGGTGAACTTGCCGGACGCCGTGGAGTCCGCGCCGCTCAGGTCGGCGAAGGCCTCCCGCAACCCCGCCATCCGGTCACCGCGCATCGAGCCGGAGAAGTCGAGCAGGAAGACGACCTGGTCGGCCGTGCGTCGGGCCGGGTCGCCGTAGTCGGCCAACAGGGTTTTGATGACGGCGAGTTGGTCGGGGTAGTAGAGCGCGTTGCCGACCGGCTCGCGTAGCTGTGGGTTTCTGGTGACCGTCGCGTTGACCGGGCGGCGCAGGGTGCGCTGCATGATCTTCTGCTGTGTCGAGTCGCGCTGGAGCCACTGAGCGACCTTGGCGTAGGCGGCGCCGTGGGACTCGTCGAGGAGCAGCAGGGGGAAGTCGGCGAGGACCGTGCCGTCCTCGGGGCGGATGACCTCCAGTGGGCCGTCGAGGCGGTCGGTGGCGTTGAGGGCGAGCAGGTCGGACTCGTAGGTGATGAGGGCGTTGGCCCGGTCCTGGTGGTCGGCGTACGAGTCGAGGAGGGCGGGCCCGGTGTCCGCGGTGAGGGTCTGGCCGGAGCGGAAGCCGCGCAGCCGGTCGCATGAGACGTCGCCCGGGCGCAGTGCGCCGCCCGTGCCGGCGGCGGCGGTGGCGACGCCGACGAGGGCGGCGAGTCCGCCCGCGGAGTGCCTGGGGTCCGCCATCCCGAAGCGGAGCGTGCCGGTCGCGGCGGCGTCGGCGATGTCCGCCCAGGTGAGCCGGGCGCCGGGCACCCCGGCGCGGAGCTTGCGTGCCAGGTCCGGTTCGAGGCCGATGACCACCGGGGACGTCATGGTGGCCGTGCGCTGCAACCCCTGCATCGCGCTCTTGGCGGTGAGCCGCAGATAGCGGTCGGAGGACAGCCAGGCGAGGTCGTAGTGGTCGCGGTCCGGGGTCTTCGTCTCGGCGTCGGGCCGGAGGTCCAGCCGGAGGTCGACACCGGTGGACTCCTTCAACTCGCCCAGCAGGGGGGTGAGTACGGCCAGGTCGGGGCTCGCGAGCACGCGCAGCCGGACGGGCTCGTCGGCGTCGTCGCCCGAGCAGGCGGTGAGTACGGCGGTCACGAGCGCCAGGCACAGGACGAGACGGAGCGCCAACAGGCTTTCCCTGGCCCTCACTTGGCGTCGTCCTTCCGGTCCGGGCAGTCGCCGACCGTCTTGATCATCTGTTCCAGGAGGGGCAGTGGGGGCAGGACCGCCCGGGTGTCGTTGGAGGAGGTCGTGGGCACGGGGATGTGCCGTTCGGTGAGGAAATCCACGAGTTCGTCGCCGGCGGTGTCGCCGCTCGTGCCGCTGTTGGTGTTGCGGGCGCGGAAGCCCAGTTCCATGGCGCGGTGCTGGAGTTCGGGGTCCTCGCTGACCAGTTCGCCGAGCCGGGCGCCGTCATCGGTCAGGGCGACGAGCTGGGGTTCGGTGACGAAGCGCGTCGAGGGGTAGAGCAGGACGCGTTCGTCGTCCGTGCTGCCCTCCTGGGCCTGGTGGCGGATCTGGTGGGCGAGGAACTGGTGCTCGTAGATCACCGAGATCGGGGCGATGCTCTGGCCGTCGGGGGACAGATACGTTTCCGCCCGCTCGGAGCCCGGCAGGCCCTGTTCGACGAGGAGCGGCTTGA
Source organism: Streptomyces sp. R28 (assembly GCF_041052385.1). Lineage (GTDB taxonomy): Bacteria > Actinomycetota > Actinomycetes > Streptomycetales > Streptomycetaceae > Streptomyces. The sequence goes on from NZ_CP163439.1 coordinate 3,207,694, forward strand.
TGTCCTCGGCGACCGCCGCGGCCTCCCTCTCGTCGTTCGGGGCGTCGTTCTCGTTCTCGACGAAGGCGACCAGGCCGAGGTAGGTGCCGGCGGAGTTGGATTCGCAGATGTCGGAGGTCTGGGCGAGGATCTTGTTGGAGTTGCGGACACCGTGCCGTTCGATGCCGATGTCCTTCCAGCGCTTGCCCTGCCGGGTGAGATTCACGAACGGTGTCATCTCGAGCGTGTAGTACATCGGCCGGTCGCCCGAGCCCTGCTGCGGCTTCGCGATGCCGTGGTCCTCAAGGGCCTCGGCATAGTTCCGATACGTGGCCAGCACGATGGGGCTGACGAACGGGCGGTACAGGAGCGCCGGGCGGTTCGCCTCGGCGCGCTCGCGGGCGATCAGGTCGGCGGCGGGCTGGCCGGAGGGGAAGACGACGTCGTATCCGTCGACGTCCTGGTTGGCGATCTCGCGGGAGCCCATGCTCGTGATGTGCACGCGGAAGCCGTGCTTCATCAGGAGCCGCTCGACTTCGGGATCCTGGAAGAAATCCCGCTTGGAGGCCATCTTCGCCTCTATGGTGACCACCTGCCGCAGCGGTAACAGCAGGTTCCCGCCGGCCACGAGGAGGACCAGGCCGATGACGGGGACGGGCAGCGCCAACGCCAGCGCCCTGCGCAGACGGCGGCGCGGGGGTCTGGTGACGAGTAAGCGGGGTTCTTCGGTAACGGGTCTGTTCGCGGGCACCTGCGGTCTCCCCCCGTGGCTGGGGCAGGATCGTCGGTGATCACGTTTACCATCGAACGACCTTATGGGGAACGCCAGTTGAACGTAGAGTCCCGTTCGGCTTGCGGTGGCAGGGTTTCGGTCACGCCGTCAGGGCTACCCGGAGGGCATGTCCCCTCGATATCGCAACGGTTCCAACCAGGCCGGAACGGTCATAGCGATCGTCGCCGACATCATGGCCCTCATCCTGGGCCTGTGGATCCTGATGTATCTGCTGGACGCCAACCGCGCCAACGACTTCGTCCAGTTCATCCATGACGCGGCCCGCTGGCTGGCGGGCTGGTCGTATGACCTGTTCACGTTCGACGAGGCGTGGGCGCGGGTCGTGGCGGGGTACGGCTTGGCGGCGGTGGTCTACCTGTTCGTCGGACACGCCATCGCCAATCGAGTCCACCGCCACTGACGGCCCCGCGTCGCCGGGTTCAGGCGCAGCACTCCGGGTCCAGCCCGGTCGGCAGGCGATCCCCGCCGAACACCGCACACGTGGCGTCATGCCCACCCAGTGCGGCGACGGCCAGCAGCAGCGACCCCGCGGTCCAAGTCGTCAGCTCGCGCGGCCAGATGGCGTCGTCGTCGAAGACGTAGCCCGTCCAGTACAACCCGCTCTCCGCATCGCGCAGGTGCTGGATCGACTGGAGGATCTCCAGTGCCCGGTCCGACTCGCCCATCGCCCACAGGGCCAGGGCGAGTTCGGCCGACTCGCCGCCCGTCACCCAGGGGTTGGGCACGACGCACCGCACCCCGAGGCCGGGGACGACGAAACGCTCCCAGCCCTCTTCCATACGGGACTTGGCCTCGGCGCCCGTCAACGCGCCGCCCAGCACCGGGTAGTACCAGTCCATCGAGTAGCGGTCCTTGTCCAGGAACCGCTCCGGGTGACGACGGATCGCGTGCCGCAGCGCCCCGGCAGCCAACTCCCAGTCCGGCTGCGGCTCTTCCCGCTGCTCGGCGATCGCCAGCGCGCACCGCAGCGCGTGGTGGATCGAGGACGAGCCGGTGAGCAGCGCGTCCGCCGTCGCCGTGCCGTCCTCGTCGCGCCGCCAGCCGATCTGTCCGCCCGGCTGCTGGAGCTGGAGGACGCACTCGATCGCGGCGTAGACGGACGGCCACATGCGGTCCAGGAACATGTCGTCGCCGGTGGAGAGGTAGTGGTGCCAGACGCCTACGGCTATGTAGGCGACGAAGTTGGTCTCGCGGCCGGTGTCGGTGACGTCGTCGAAGGCGCCGTCCGCGTAGGCGGCGTACCAGGAGCCGTCCTCGTTCTGGTGGGTCGCCAGCCAGGTGTACGCCCGCTCGGCAGCCGTGTGCTCACCGGCCGTGTCCAGCGCCATCGCCGCCTCGACGTGGTCCCACGGGTCGAGGTGGTGCCCACGGAACCAGGGGATCGCCCCGTCCTCACGCTGCACGGCAAGGATCCCTGCGACGGTCGCGGCGGCCTGCTCGGCGGTGAGGACCCCGGGCAGGACGAGGTGTTCTGTCCGGGGGGTGGTCACTTGGTGGCCGCCTGAGTTTCGGAGATGCGGGGCAGGTGGGGCTTGGTCGCGTACGCCACGAAGCTCTTGCCGATCAGCGGGTTCAGCGCCTGTTCGGCGACCCGGGTGGCCAGCGGTTTCTTCATGATGTCCCAGACCAGCAGCTTGTGGTACGCCCGCACCGGCAGCGCCTTGTCGTTGTCGACGCCGAACGCGCACTTCAGCCACCAGTACGGCGAGTGCAGGGCGTGGGCGTGGTGGGTGCCGTACGGCTTCAGGCCGGCCTCGCGGATCTTCGCGAGCAGTTCGTCCGCCTTGTAGATGCGGATGTGGCCGCCCTCGACCTCGTGGTAGGCGTCGGACAGCGCCCAGCAGACCTTCTCGGGGCCGTAGCGGGGGACGGTGATGGCGATACGGCCGCCGGGCTTGAGCACCCGGACCATCTCGGCGAGTACGCCCTTGTCGTCCGGGATGTGCTCCATGACCTCGGAGATGATCACGACGTCGAAGGACTCGTCGGGGAAGGGGAGGGCGAGCGCGTTGCCCTCCATCGCCGTCGCGGTCGCGCCCTCGGGGGCCTCCCCGGCTTCCTTCATCGCCGCGAACCACTTGGCGACCTCGCGGATCTCCTCCCCGTTCTGGTCCAGCGCCACGACCTGGGCACCGCGCCGGTAACACTCGAACGCGTGCCGGCCGGCACCGCAGCCGAGGTCCAGGACGCGGTCGCCCGGGGCGAGCGGGAACCGGGAGAAGTCGACGGTCAGCACGTGGCCCTGCTTTCGGAGTTGACGCCTTCAACATCTGTGGGGGTCGCGGATGCGACGTCCAGGGAGGCCGCGCGGCGTACCGGGGGCTGGGGCGCGGAGCGGCCGGTGCTCGGGGCCGCGGAGCCGGCTATGGCCTCGCGGTACCGGGCAACCGTGCCCTCGGCGGCCTTCGCCCAGGTGAAGTTCCGTAGGACCCTCTCACGTCCGGCCACTCCCAGGCGGTCCCGCAGTTCCGCGTCCCCCAGCAGGCGGCTCAGCCCGGCGGCCAGCGCCCCGGGATCCCCCGGCGGCACCGCCAGACACGTCTCCCCGTCCCGCCCGGCGACCTCCGGGATCGCCCCGCCGGTCGTGGCGACCAGCGGCGTCCCCGTGGCCATGGCCTCGGCGGCCGGCAGGGAGAAGCCCTCGTACAGCGACGGCACGCACGCCACCTGCGCCGAGCGCACCAGGTCGACGAGCTCCGCGTCGGAGATGCCCTTGACGAACTCGACGGCGCCTTCGAGGCCGTAGCGCTCGATCGCCTGCGCGACCGGACCCTCCTCGGGCCGCTTGCCGACGACGACGAGGTGGGCGTCGGGGTGCTCGGTGCGGGCCTTGGCGAGCGCCTCGACGAGGAAGACCAGGCCCTTGAGCGGGACATCGGCGCTGGAGGTCGTGACGATCCGGCCGGGGATCTGCCGTACCGACGCATCCGGCGAGAACAGGTCGGTGTCCGCGCCGATGTGCACGACGTGGATGCGGTCCTGGCGTACGCCGAGGTGGTCGACGATCTCCGCGCGGGACGTACCCGACACGGTCAGTACCGACGGCAGGCGGCGTGCCACCCGCTTCTGCATGCGCGTGAAGGCGTACCACCGGCGCACCGACATCCGCCGTCGCCGGCCCTCCGCCGCGTCCAGCTCCAACTGGCGGTCGACGGTGATGGGGTGGTGGATGGTGGTGACGAGTGGCGCGCCGACGTCGCCCAGCAGTCCGTACCCCAGCGTCTGGTTGTCGTGCACGACGTCGAACTCGCCGCGCCGGGCGCGCAGATGGCGGCGGGCGCGCAGCGAGAAGGTCAGGGGCTCGGGGAAGCCGCCGGTCCACATGGTCGCCACTTCCAGCGCGTCGATCCAGTCGCGGTACTCGTCGCGCCCCGGCGTGCGGAAGGGGTCGGGCTGGCGGTAGAGGTCGAGGCTGGGGAGCTCGGTGAGGGTCAGCCGGCCCGCATAGTCCGCGCCCTCGTCGAGGACGGGGTAGGGCTGGGAGCCGATGACCTCGACGCGGTGGCCGAGGCGGGCCAGCTCGCGGGAGAGGTGCCGTACGTAGACGCCCTGGCCGCCGCAGAACGGGTTCCCTTTATAGGTGAGAAGCGCGATGTCGAGCGGTCGCTCGCCGTCGGCGGCAGGGTCCTGTGGAGACCCGGCCTCCCTGGCCTCAGCGGTCACTCTGGGCCCCCTTCTCCCTGCACGGTCCCGCGAGATTACGCCGGGACGCTAATCTAGAACAAGTTTCAGACTTGATCGTTCAAGAGGCTCTGAATCTACCGGCAGGTAGCGCCGCTGTGAGCGATGGATCAGGTGATTCACGCCACGGCCGACGCCCTGGCACGCTGTCCGGTCACTCACCCTCACCGACTGTCACGGAACGGGATCCATGCCTGCGGAAGCCAGTAGCGCGAGCCCCGCCTCACCGCCCCTCACGGAGCGGCAGGAGGCCCGTCGCCGGCGCATCCTGCATGCCAGCGCGCAGCTCGCCAGCCGGGGCGGTTTCGACGCCGTGCAGATGCGCGAGGTCGCGGAGTCCTCGCAGGTGGCGCTCGGCACGCTGTACCGCTACTTCCCGTCCAAGGTGCATCTACTGGTCGCCACCATGCAGGACCAGCTGGAGCACATGCACGGCACGCTGCGGAAGAAGCCGCCGCAGGGACGGACGGCGGCGGAGCGGGTGGCGGAGACCCTGATGCGCGCGTTCCGCGCCCTGCAGCGCGAGCCGCACCTGGCCGACGCCATGGTCCGGGCCCTGACCTTCGCCGACCGCAGCGTCTCGCCCGAGGTCGACCAGGTCTCCCGCCAGACGACGGTGATCATCCTGGACGCCATGGGTCTGGAGAACCCGACACCCGAGCAGCTCTCCGCCGTCCGCGTCATCGAGCACACCTGGCACTCGGCCCTGATCACCTGGCTCTCGGGCCGCGCCTCGATCGCCCAGGTGAAGATCGACATCGAGACGGTGTGCCGTCTGATCGACCTGACGGCGCCGGACGCCGACTCGTAGCGTCACCGGCTCCTCCGGCGCGTCCAGCCGCGCAGGGCGCCGAGCAGTTGGGTGAGGACCTTGAGGGCGGCGGTTCGGCGGGCCGGCCGACGGGACCATACGGCGGGGAGGACGACGCCGACGTAGACAGCGAGGAAGACGACGGCGGCGAACAGAACGGGCAGTTGAAAGGTCACGGTGTTCCCTCCGGGACGGTGGTCGACGGCTTGCGCCATGACCTTCGCGCTCCGGGACACCACTTCAGCCAAACCCCGACGAACCCCGAAGTCCACGTGGAACGCCCAGGTCAGGCCGTACGCTTCGGAGAGATTCGCCGAACCGCACCGAAGGGTTGAGGAGTTGGCCGCACCGACGAGTGGTCCGGTCGCGGACTTCTGCACGGCACTGGGCCGTCTTGTGAGCACTTGCCGCGTATCGCAGCGGAGCATCGCCGACGCGCTCGGGCTGATCAGCACCAGCTCGGTCTCGGAGCTGCTGAGCGGACGGCGGCGCAGGGTGCCGGAGTGGGACGTCGTCGAGACGATCGTCGGGCTGTGCGCCGCCGAGTGGACGCGGGTATCGGCGCTGCCGCCTGCGGGCATGCGTCTGGACCTGCCGTGGTGGAAGAGCCGGCACGCGGAGCTGGAGCGGACGTCGGAAGCGACGCGGGGGCGGGGCGAACGCCCTCCCGCACCGGTCGGCCCACCCCCGCCACCGCCCCCGGGGCTGGGCCCGGTCCTGGTCCCGACGCTCGACGCGATGGCCGTCGCCGGCATGAGCGTCGAGGAGGCGGTGCGCTGGCTGGCCGACGGACGCATGAAGCCGAAGGCGACGGTGGACAGGCTGATGACCCCGCCACAGGACGGGCGCATCGAGCGCCGGGTCCTGAGTGATCTGCTGGCGGATTTCCCGGAGCGCGTGCGAGCGGCCCACGGCGTCCTACGCGCCGCCCTGATCCAGGCCGCCCGAGTGGTGCTGGTGGCGGCGGGCGCGGCAATGAACTACGAGCCTACGGAGTTCGGCAACCTGATCTATGACCTGACCGAGGGCGGACACGCGGCGCACACGCCTGCGCTGGCGGACCTCGACGAAGGCAGCCAGGACTACGTGCCGTTACAGATCGTCAACGACTACGTGCGTCTGGCCACCCCCCTGGCCGAGTCCTGCCCCGAGTTCGCGCTGGGGGCGGGCCTGCCGGTCGTCGAACTGTGCGGCGGGACCACCACCGGACTGGCCGCACTCGGAGGCATTCTCTCGGAGTTCGTCAACGGCGATGGACTCCCCGCACCCGAGGGGGCACTCCTCCGCAGCCCGATCGCCGCTCTCGACTCCCCCGGTCCCCGGCTTCCCAGCCTCGCCGACGGTTACATCACCCCACGCTTCCGCCTCGCCACCGCATCCCAGGACGCACGGGCCGGGATCGCCTCGGACAAGTGGTGGGACGAGCAGCCCGTGCACGACGACATCGAGCGGTTCCTCGCCGAGCACCTTCTCGGTCTCCCCGCCTTGCTGGCACCGCTCGTCGTACTCGGCCACCCCGGCGCCGGCAAGTCACTGCTCACGAAGCTGCTGACGGCCCGGCTCCCGGCCGGTGAATTCCGCGCCATGCGGGTGGAGTTGCGGCACACGCCGGCCGAGATGGGCGTACAAGCGCAGTTGGAACACGCACTGAAACGCCGTACGGGACGGGAGGTGAGCTGGCCGGACTGGTCGGAGCAGGAGTCCGGCCCGATCCCGGTCGTCCTGCTGGACGGCTTCGACGAACTGCTTCAGGCAGGCGCGCAGAAGCTGGGTGAGACGCGCCAGTGGGGCTACTTGCAGAGGGTCGAGGAGTTCCAGAAGCGCGAGGCGCAGCTGGGCCGCCCACTGATCGTGATCGTGACCAGCCGCACGGTGGTCGCCGACCGCGCGGACATCCCCCGCACCAGCCAGGTGCTTCGCCTGGAACCCTTCGACGAGGCGAAGATCGAGCACTGGCTCGACGTCTGGAACACCACGAACGCGGGCTGGTTCACCCGGCACGAACTGCTGCCGCTCACCCCGCAGGTCGTCCTCCCCCACCGGGAGCTGGCGGCCCAGCCCCTGCTGATGCTCATGCTGGCGCTGTACGACGCGGTCGGCAACGCCCTCCACCTCCTGCGGGACAAAGACATCACTCGCACGGAGCTGTACGACCAGCTGCTGAAGGAGTTCGTCCGCCGCCAGGTCGACAAGGACGGCCCGCTGCCCCCTGACATGGCGACCGAGGCCGTCCACCGCGAACTGCACCGTCTGTCCGTGATCGCGCTGTCCATGTTCCATCGCGGCGCCCAGTCCATCAGCGGGGAGAAGGCCGACCGGGATCTGCGGGCGCTCGGCGAGGCGGACGGCGGCTCGGGGTTGCTGTTCGGCCGGTTCTTCTTCGTGCACGAGGCACAAGCCATCGTCACGGAGGAACCGCGGCGCAGCTACGAGTTCATGCACGCGACCTTCGGCGAGCATCTGGCCGCCCGGCTGGTCGAGAGAGCGCTGCGACGGCTCGTCGATCAGGCGGGCAGCCCTTGGGACGACGGCGAGTTGTACGCGCTGCTGTCCTTCGCCCCGCTCACGGACCGGTCCCAGCTCGTACAGAATCTGCGGGACATGCTGGCGCCCTGGCCGGCGCACCGTTCGCGCGGCGACCTGGTGCCCGCGCTCCTCGCCCTGTTCCGCGCGGCCTCGTGGGACCCCGAGCACCGTACCGATGTCGGGTACGCCCCGGTCCGGCTGCGCAGGAGGTACCGGGAAGCGGTGTACGAAGTGAACCTCGTGCTGATCGCGGTGCTGGCGGTGGGCGAGGTGCACGTGTCGGAACTCTTCGACGGCGCGATGGTCCCCACGGCCGAGTGGCGGAGGTATGCCCTGGGGTGGCAGGCGCAGTTGTCCGTCGGGTCATGGGCGGCGTTGACTGCGACCCTCAACCCCGAACGCTGCTGGCGCCCCGTTCCGACGGTGGGCGGAGAGGAAGAGCTGGACCTGCGCCTCACCACGCGTCCGGCGCCACTGGCCGACCATGCGCTGAACTGGTCACTGGGTGCGGCCTCGCCCAAGGCCTCCAGATCGTTGTCGGATCGGCTGGAAGAGCGTCTCTCCGACACACCCGTCCCAGATCTGATCAGGCAGACCCGTTTCGTGGGCGATCGTGACACCGAGAGACTGCTGCATATCAGCTACCCGATGTTGCTCCAGTTGCCGAGCGCCATGTCCACGTTCAGGCCCTCGCCCGGCACCGTCTACCACTCGGCAGCGCAGGCGCTGATCGCCCTGCTGACGCGCGACGTGTACAGGCCCGAGGACCTGCCCGGCCGGTACGTGGAGTGCCTGCGCTACGTCGAGGTGCTGGAGACGGGAGAGCGCAGTCCCTATCTGGACGCCGTGCTGCGTCAGCTGGTCCACGACGCGCCCGCTCTCGCCGACGAAGCCCTTGCGGAGATCATCGACTCGCTGCACGAAGCGTACGACGCCGATTGGATGCCGTTCACCGGGGCCACATACCAGGCGCTGCTGCTCTTCCTCCGCCACGCCGTGGACCGGGGAAGCCCCCACCTGGCCGAGCCTCTCGGCTTCCTTCGCCTCACGCTCTCGATGGGCGACCGGCTCCGGGCTCTGGAGAGCCTTCTCGAGCTGAGTCACCTGAGCCAGTCCACCCACGCCTGGCGATGGTCAGGCCACCTCGACCACTGGGCCGCCACCCGCCATTTCGACGACCTGCTCGAAAGACTCGACCTTCCCGAAACAGCCACCACCCACCCCACCGCCCTCATAGACCTCCTCCGCCTCGCAGCGGAGCTGGGCCTCGACGACTGGCTGACCGCCCGCACCCCGGAAATCCTCGCCGCACTCCCACCCCAGGCCTTCGGCCTCCTCCGCCCCTCCGACCTCCCCCGCCTGCGCGCCGCACTTCCACCGGGCGCGTACACCGAACGGTTCGAGGAAGTCGAGAAGGCATGGCGGGCACGCGAATGACCTACGAGACGGGTTCCCTTCGCCGGTATTACCCGGATCAGGTGCTGGGGGTCGCCTTCCGGTCTTCCGACCTCTCGGTCTTCCGACTTTCCGGCCTCTCAGCCCGGACCGTCGACGTCGGCCCCAGCGGAAACCGTCTGCCTCCAGCCAGAGTCGGCTACTCCGGTTCGAACTCCCTCACTCGTCCCGTAGGCCTATATCCAGGATAGAACGTACGTCCGGAAATGAAACCCCCTAAACGTAATATTTCCGGCGCTATTCCTCCGGAGGGAATACCGGCTCCCCGCTCCCCAGCAGCGTGATCACGATCGCCTCCACCGGGCAGCTCTCCGCCGCGGCAAGGATCTTCTCGTTCGCGTCGGCCTCGGGGTCGGCCGGATGGGACTGCCGGCCGGTGTCGAGGTGGAAGCCGTCGGGCGCGTGGTGGACGCACTGGGCCGAGCCGATGCACACCGACCGGTCGACCTCGACGTGCCAGCGGTCGCCCATCCCCTACGCCTCCCAGCCCGCCGGGAGGTGGATCATCTTGTGCTCCAGGTATTCGCCGTAGCCCTCGGGACCGAATTCGCGTCCCAGCCCGGAGTTCTTGTAGCCGCCGAACGGGCCCAGCATGTCCAGGCTGAAGGTGTTCACCGAGTACGTGCCGGTACGGACCTGGCGGGCGACCTCGATGCCGTGCGCGGTGTCGGCCGTCCAGACGCTGCCGCTCAGGCCGTAGTCGGAGTCGTTGGCGATCTTCACGGCCTCGGACTCGTCGCCGTAGGGAAGCAGGCAGATCACCGGGCCGAAGATCTCCTCGCGTGCGATCCGCATCGAGTTGTCGACGTCCCCGAAGAGTGTCGGCTCGACGTACCAGCCCCGCTCCAGGCCCGCCGGACGCCCGCCGCCCGTCAGGATCTTCGCGCCCTCCTCCTGCCCGATCCGGATGTAGTCGAGGTTCCTGCGCTGCTGCCGCTGCGCCACCAGCGGGCCCACCTGGGTCGCCGGGTCCAGCGGGTCGCCGACCACCAGCGCGCCCGCCTCCGCGGCGAAGGCCTCGGCGAACTCGTCGTAGCGGGAGCGGGGCAGGAGGATGCGGGTCTGGGCCACGCACGCCTGGCCGTTGTTCATCCAGGCCGCCGGGACGACACCGGCGACCGTGGCCTCGACGTCCGCGTCCGGGAGGACCACGGCCGCCGACTTGCCGCCCAGCTCCAGCGTCACGCGGGTGAGGTTGCGGGCCGCGACCTCCATCACGCGCTTGCCGGCCGCCACCGAGCCGGTGAAGGAGACCTTGTCGATCCGCGGGTGCCCGACCAGGTACTCGCTCACCTCGCGGTCCGCCGGGAGGATCGACAGCACACCCTCCGGCAGCCCGGCGTCCTTCGCGATCTCCGCCAGGAGGTACGCGTCGAGCGGCGACTCCGGCGACGGCTTGAGCACCACGGTGCAGCCGGTGAGCAGCGCGGGCGCGAGCTTGGCGGCGGCGACGAACTGCGGGACGTTCCAGGGGGCGACGGCCGCCACGACCCCGACCGGCTCACGCCGCACGAGGATCTTCCCCAGCACGCCGTCGCGCTGTTCCTCGTACGTGAAGTTGCGCGCGACCGTGATCGCCGCGTCCCACACCATCATCGCGCCGAGCGCCTGCGCGAGGACGCTCCAGGAGTACGGGGAGCCGTTCTCGGAGGAGATCACGCGGGCGATCTCCTCGTGCCGCACGGCGATCCCGTCCTTGATGCGGGTGACGACCTCGATCCGCTCGTCGAGGCTCATCCGCGGCCAGGGCCCCTCGTCGAACGCCTTCCGCGCCACCGCGACCGCCCGGTCGACGTCGGCCGGCGAGGCGTGCGGCACGCGTCCGATGACCTCCTCCGAGTGCGGCGAGATCACCTCGATGACGTCCTTGCCCAGGGGATCGGTCAACTCCCCGCCGATGAACAGCTGTCCGTGTTCCACGAGCTCGGTCATGGCCGACGCCTCCTGCGGAGCTGGAGCGGGTTACCTTGGTTTCTGACGCTGTTTCAGAAACTGATACCAGTTCCACCCGGAGGAGTCCACGGACCGCACACACCTCACGCCTACGCTGACCGGGGACGGGGGCGGGGAGGGATGTGGCGATGGCAGCGAGCAGACGTCACTGGGCGGCGTTCGCCTCGGCCATGACGGTGGCCGTCAGCGGCGCCGTGTGGATGGGGTCGTCCTGGAACGACGTGAAGCGTGGCAACGGGGTTTCGGTGCATCGGGAGACGAAGAGCCCCGAGGAGATCAGGAAGTACTGGACCCCCGAGCGCATCAGACGGGCCGAGCCCGCCGAGATGCCGGTCCGGGATCCCTGCGAGCACTTCCCTTCCTCGCTCGCGCCGCGCTGTTGGTAGATGACTCGGGCTCCTATCGAAACTCGTTCTAGTTATAGTGACCGGGTCGGCCGGAACATGTCGCGGCGATAGGGGAGCCCATGGCGACGGTGTACGACCACGGCGGCGGCGTGAAGTCCATCAGAGTCCCCATCCCGGACAACCCGCTCGGCCACACCCTCGTGTACGTCGTCGACACCGACCGCGGCCCGGTCCTCGTCGACACCGGCTGGGACGACCCGGCCTCCTGGGACACCCTCGCGGAGGGACTCGCGGCGTGCGGGACCGCGCCCGACGAGATCCATGGCGTGGTGATCACCCATCACCACCCCGACCACCACGGCCTGTCCGGCAAGGTGCGTGAGGCCTCCGGCGCCTGGATCGCGATGCACGCGGCGGACGCGGCGATCGTACGGCGCACCCGCGCGACCCGGCCGGAGCGCTGGTTCTCCTACATGGCGGACAAGCTCACCGCGGCCGGCGCCCCCGACGCCCACGTGTCCCCCCTGCGCACCGCCCGCCGCCGGAGCACCCTGCCCGGCTTCTCCCCCGCCGCCCCCGACCGCGAGATCGTCCCCGGCGACCTCCTCGACCTCCCCGGCCGCCGCCTGCGCGCGATCTGGACCCCGGGCCACACCCCCGGCCATGTCTGCCTGCACCTGGAGGAGGAGCATCCGGCCCGACTCCCGGGCCACGGCCGCCTGTTCTCCGGCGACCACCTGCTCCCCGGGATCACCCCGCACATCGGCCTGTACGAGGACCCCGACGACACCACCGTCACCGACCCCCTCGGCGACTACCTCGCCTCCCTCGAACGCGTCGCCGGCCTCGCCCCCGCCGAGGTCCTCCCGGCCCACCAGCACACGTTCACCGACGCCCCCGCCCGCGTACGGGAGTTGCTGACCCACCACGAGTCCCGCCTCACCGACCTCCTGACCCTCCTCGCCGAACCCCTCACCCCCTGGCAGCTCGCGGAACGCATGGAGTGGAACCGCCCGTGGGACCAAATCCCCTACGGCTCAAGGAACATCGCGATCGCGGAGGCCGAGGCCCATCTGCGACGACTGGTGAAGCTGGGGCGGGCGGAGGCGGTGGCGGGGAGCGAGCCGGTGTCGTACGTGACGGTCTAATACAGCCATGGAGTACACGCCCATGGAGCACCTTCTCGCCGAACGCGCCTGCAAGCGCATCGTCGTCGACTTCGCCCACCGCCTCGACCTCGGCGAACCGTCCTCCGTCGCCGAGCTGTTCACCGAGGACGGCACCTGGGAGTGGCCGGCGGGCGAGCGGCTCGTGTCGGGGCGGGACGCGTTGCGCGCGTACTTCGGCTCCCGTCCCGCCGACCGTCTCTCGCGCCGGCTGATGTCCAACATCCTCGTCACGGTGACGTCCCCCGGCACCGCGACGGCGACCTCGTACTTCACGACGTACCGCGTCGACGGCCACGAGGGCGATCTGATCCCGCCGGGGCCCCCGGTCCAGGTGGGCCACTACGAGGACGCGTTCCGCAGGTCGCCGGACGGCACCTGGCTGCTGTCCGCCCGGGTCCTGCATCTGGCCTTCGGTGGGCCGACCCCACGCCCGCCTAGGCCATGAGGGACCGGATCAACTCCTCGGCCTCACCGAGCACTTCGACCTCGCGATCAGTCATCGTCGGGTTGGCGGCGCGTCGGCGCCGGGCCTCGGTGAGGCCGTCCTCGGTGAGGTCGGAGGGGTCGGCGAGGAGGGCGGTGAGCGTCGCGCGGACGGGCGCGGCCAACTGCTCGTCGGCCAGCGCCACCTGCGCGAGGATCATCGCGGACATGCCCCAGTCCAGGCCGGGGTCGCCTTCCTCCGCGTTGGCCCAGTCGATGACGTAGGGGCCGTCGGGCGTGAGCATCACGTTCTCCGGGTGCAGGTCCAGGTGGACCACGCGGCCGGGGACGGCGTGCAGTTGCCGCAGGAGGCGGGCCAGGATGTCCCCGCACTCGCACGCGTCGATCCGCCCGGCGAGGAAGGCCTCCAGCATCGTCGGGCCGTACAGGCGCTCCATGACCAGCTCGGAGCGCGCGGACTCGGCGATCCGTACACGGGGCACCGGGTAGCCGTGCGCGCGCAGCCGCTCCATCAGTGCGGCCTCGGCGAGTGAGTCGCTGTAGCCCTCCCGGTCGTGCCGCAGCACCCACGCCTCGTCGATCTCGTACACGTCGGACGCGCGCCCCGACCCGAGCAGCCGTCCGGCCCTCCCGGTGATCCCCATGCTCGCCCTCCCCGTGCTCCCCATGCTCCCCATGCGCCGAACCTATCCCCGCGCACAGCCTCCCCTCAGCCGTTCCCCTACGGGCCGGTAGAGTGACGGCGTCGTCATCACACCCGTACAGGGGGAAGCCGGTGCAAATCCGGCGCTGACCCGCAACCGTAAACCGGTCGTCGAAGGCCGGTGAGCCGGATCGCCCCGTACGGATTCGTGACCGGCTCACGTGTCCCGGCAGCCGGCCGGAGCACGGCACCGTCGAGGTATACGGAGCCGAGCCGCCCGGGGGGGTCTCCCCTGTGCTGCCCGGTTCCCCCTAGGGAAGGGCACCCGCCGATCATGTACGTCCGCCGCAGCGCCGCGGTCCTGGCCGCCACCGTCGTGATCGGCGCGGCCGCGCCCGCCGTAGCCGCCGACCCGACCCCCTCCGCATCGCCGTCGCAGGCGTTCCCCGCCGCGCTGTACGGCGGCACGGACCCCACGTACGACGGTGTCTGGCGCCAGTCCCTCGCGCTGCTCGCGCAGGACACGGTCGCGGTGAAGCCGGCGTCGAAGTCGGTGGACTGGCTGCTGGGCCAGCAGTGCGCGAACGGAGCCTTCGCGCCGTACCGCGCGGACACGAGTACGGCCTGCGACGCGAAGACCATGATCGACACCAACAGCACGGCGGCCGCCGTACAGGCGCTGGCCGCGCTCGGCGGGCACGACACCGCGACCGGCAAGGCGGTGTCCTGGCTGAAGTCGGTCCAGAACAAGGACGGCGGCTGGGGTTACGCGGCGGGCGGGGCGAGCGACGCGAACTCGACGTCGGTCGTGATCGGTGCGCTGGCCTCGGTGGGCGAGAAGCCGGCGGAGGTCGTGAAGGGCGGCAAGGGCGGGAAGGGCGGCAAGTCGCCTTACGACGCCCTGTTGAAGCTGGCGTTGCCGTGCGACGGCGACGGGGCGGGCGCCTTCGCCTTCCAGCCCGACAAGAAGGGCGCGCTGTCGGCCAACGCGGACGCCACGGCGGCGGCGGTGCTGGGCGCGCTGGGCAAGGGGATGCCGGTCGAGGCGGGCAAGCCGGCGAGCGCCGACTGCACCGACGCCGGCGACCGCACCCCGGAGCAGGCCGCGGCGAACGGCGCCGCCTACCTCGCGCAGGCGTTGGCGAAGGACGGCCACCTGACGTCCGCGATGCCGGGTGCCGAGGACCAGCCCGACTACGGCAACACCGCCGACGCGGTCGTGGCACTCGCCGCGCAGGGCAGTGCCGAGGCCGCGCGAAAGCCACTGCGGTGGCTGGAGCGGAACTCCGCCCAGTGGGCGGCCAAGAGCGGCCCCGCCGCCTACGCCCAGCTGATCCTCGCCGCCCACGCGACCGGCACCGACCCGCGTGACTTCGGCGGCACGGACCTCGTCGAGCAGCTCAACGCGACGGGCCCGGCACCCCAGTCGGCGGCGGGCGGACCGGGCACCGCGTCGGCGAAGGCCTCGGAGCAGGAGGACGACGACAACGGCGGCGTCAGCGTGTGGTGGATCGTCGGCGTCGGCCTGGTCGCGGGCATCGGCGTTGGCTTCCTGATCAGCGGTCGCAACAAGGGCAAGTGACCGTGATCCGCCGCGCTTTCCCCCTCCTCCTGGCCGCGCTGCTCCTGCTGACCGGCGTGGCCCAGGCCGCCCACGCGACGGGCTACCGCTACTGGTCCTTCTGGGACCGCGACGGCGACAGCTGGATCTACGCCACCCAGGGGCCCTCCCTCGCCCGCCCCTCCGACGGCGACGTCCAGGGCTTCCGCTTCGCGGTGAGCGAGGACTCCAAGGACGCGGCGCAGCCGAGGGGCGCCGCCGCGTTCGCGGTGATCTGCGCGAGGACGCCCGCGCAGGACGGCGAGAAGCGGGTGGCCCTGGTCGTCGACTTCGGTACGGCAGCGGACGCCCCGTCGGGCGAGACCCCGCCGAACCGCCGTACGGCATGCGCGCGGGTGGCGCCGGACGCGACCACGGCGGAGGCCCTGGCGGCGGTGGCCAAGCCCCTGCGGTACGACACGAACGCCCTGTTGTGCGCGATCTCGGGGTATCCGGAGAAGGGGTGCGGGGAGCAGGTGGCCGGGGGCGAGAAGCCGACGGCCACGGAGAAGGCGACCGCTGACGAGACGACCGCCGAGGAGACGGCCGCCGAGAAGCGAGGGACGTCGGACGAGGGGCCGTCGCTGGGGCTGGTGGCGGGGATCGCCGTAGTGGCCGTACTCGGAGCGGCAGCGGCCTGGCAGGCACGGCGGCGGCGGACGTGATGGCCGGGCCACAGCTGCACCCCGGCGCCTGGTGGCTCTGGTCCCTCTCCCTCGGTACCGCGGCCACCCGCACCACCAACCCCCTCCTGCTCACCCTCCTCATAGCAACGTCCGCCTACGTGGTGGCGACCTGCCGCCCCGACGCCCCCTGGGCCCGCTCCTACACGGCCTTCGTCAAGCTCGCCCTGGCCGTTCTCCTCATCCGCCTCGTCTTCGCGGTGGCCCTCGGCTCCCCCATCCCCGGCACGCATGTGATCGTCACCCTCCCCGAACTCCCCCTCCCGCACTGGGCGCAGGGCATCCGCCTGGGCGGCAGGGTCACCGTCGAGACCCTCCTGTTCGCCCTCTACGACGGCCTGCGGCTGGCCACCCTCCTCATCTGCGTGGGCGCGGCGAACTCCCTGGCCAACCCCGCCCGCCTCCTCAAGTCCCTGCCCGGCGCCCTCTACGAGATGGGCGTGGCGGTGGTCGTGGCCCTCACCTACGCCCCCCACCTGATCGCCGACGTCCAGCGCCTGCGTGCCGCCCGCCGTCTGCGGGGCCGTCCCGACACGGGTATCCGCGGCCTCCTGCACGTCGGACTCCCGGTCCTGGAGAGCGCGTTGGAGCGCTCGGTCGCCCTCGCCGCCGCGATGCACGCCCGCGGCTACGGCCGCAGCGCCGACGTCCCGCCCCGCGTCCGCCGTACGACCACCGCGCTCACCCTCGGCGGCCTGCTCGGCGTCTGCGCGGGAACGTACGGAGTGCTGACCGCCGAGGGCGGCACATACGGCCTCCCGGTCCTCCTCGCCGGACTCGCCGCCGCGCTCGCGGGGCTGCGTCTGGGCGGTCGCCGCTCCCTGCGCACCCGTTACCGCCCGGACCGCTGGGACGCGCGCGCCTGGCTGGTCACCGGTTCCGGCGTGGCCGTCGCCGCCCTGCTGGCCCTAGCCGCCGCCCGCGACCCGGCGGCCCTGCACCCCGGCGTGGTCCCCCTCGTCGCCCCCGCCCTCCCCTTGTGGCCCGCGGCGGCCGTCCTCCTCGGCCTGCTCCCCGCCTTCATCAGCCCCGCACCCCGACATCCCGCCCTCAAGGAGCCGTCGTGATCCGCTTCGAGAACGTCTCCGTGACGTACGACGGCGCCGCCGAACCCGCCGTCCAGGGCGTGGACTTCGAGGTCCCGGAGGGCGAACTGGTGCTGCTCGTCGGCCCGTCGGGCGTCGGCAAGTCCACCGTCATCGGCGCGGTGAGCGGGCTCGTCCCGCACTTCACCGGCGGCACCCTGCGCGGCCGCGTCACGGTGGCCGGCCGCGACACCCGCACGCACAAGCCGCGTGAACTCGCCGACGTGGTGGGCACGGTGGGGCAGGATCCCCTCTCCCACTTCGTGACCGACACCGTCGAGGACGAACTGGCCTACGGCATGGAGTCGCTGGGCCTCGCCCCGGACGTCATGCGCCGCCGCGTCGAGGAGACCCTCGACCTGCTGGGCCTGGCCGACCTGCGCGCCCGCTCCATCGCCACCCTCTCCGGCGGCCAGCAGCAACGCGTCGCGATCGGCTCGGTACTCACCCCGCACCCCAGGGCGCTGATCCTCGACGAGCCCACCTCGGCCCTCGACCCGGCCGCCGCGGAAGAGGTCCTCGCGGTCCTCCAACGCCTGGTCCACGACCTCGGCACGACGGTCCTGATGGCCGAACACCGCCTGGAACGGGTCATCCAGTACGCCGACCAGGTCGTACTGCTGCCCGCACCGGGCGAGGCCCCGATCCTGGGCACCCCGGCGGAGGTGATGGCCGTGTCGCCGGTGTATCCCCCGGTCGTAGGTCTGGGCCGCCTGGCGGGCTGGACTCCCTTGCCGCTGACGGTCCGAGACGCCCGGCGACGGGCGACAGCCCTGCGGCAACAACTTGAGGAGCGGGACGACAACCCCCAGGGGTGCGGGGAACTGCGCGACCAGCCACAACGAACCGGCAGCCGCCCGCAACCCGCTCCCCCCGAGCTATTGGGCGAAAAACCCACTCACCGCCGATGGTTCAAGCGCAGGGGCACCCCCACACAACCCTCGCCCTACGCCGCCGAAGTAAAAGCCCTCGCCGTAACCCGCGACCGCGTCCAGGCCCTACGCCACGTAGACCTCACCGTCACCCCCGGCGAAACCATCGCCGTCATGGGCCGCAACGGCGCCGGCAAATCCACCCTCCTCAACACCCTGGTCGGCCTCATCGACCCCTCCGTCGGCTCGGTCACCCTCGGCGGAGCCGTCGGCCTGGTCCCGCAGGAACCCCGCGACCTCCTCTACGCCGACACGGTCGCCGCCGAGTGCACAACCGCCGACGCCGACGTGGCCGCCGCGCCCGGCACCTGTCGCGCCCTCGTCTCCGAGCTCCTCCCGGACATCTCTGACGACACCCACCCGCGCGACCTCTCCGAGGGCCAGCGTCTGACGCTCGCCCTGGCGGTGGTCCTGACCGCACGCCCTTCCCTCCTCCTCCTCGACGAACCGACCCGAGGCCTCGACTACGCGGCCAAGGCCCGCCTGCTCACCCTTCTGCGCGGCCTCGCCGCCGAGGGGCACGCGATCGTCCTGGCCACGCACGACGTGGAGCTGGCCGCCGAACTCGCCCACCGGGTCGTGCTCCTCGCCGACGGCGAGGTGATAGCGGACGGCCCGGCAGCGGACGTAGTGGTCGCCTCGCCGTCCTTCGCCCCCCAGGTGGCCAAGATCCTGGCCCCGCAGAAGTGGCTCACGGTCGCCGAGGTGAGGGAGGCCCTCGCATGACCGGCCGCTCCACTCGTCAGGCCCGAGCCGTCCGCCTGGGACCCCGCTCCATCGCCGCCCTCGTCCTGGTCAGCGCGGTCGGCGTGGCCGCGGTCGGCTGGCCCTTCCTCTCCCCGCCCGCCTCGCAGGTGAGCGCGCACGCGCAGGACGCGCCCTGGCTGTTCACCGGCCTGCTTCTCCTGCTGGTGGCCGTCGTGGCCGCGACGATCGCCGAGTCCGGGCTCGGCCCGAAGGCGGTGGCGATGCTGGGCGTGCTGGCGGCGACCGGCGCCGCCCTGCGCCCCCTCGGCGCCGGAACGGCCGGTATCGAGCCGATGTTCTTCCTGATGGTGCTCAGCGGCCGGGTCCTCGGCCCGGGCTTCGGCTTCGTTCTCGGCGCGGTGACGATGTTCGCGTCCGCCCTGCTCACGGGCGGGGTGGGGCCGTGGCTGCCGTTCCAGATGCTGTCGATGGGCTGGTTCACGATGGGCGCCGGGCTGCTGCCGGGACCGGACCGCCTGCGCGGCCGCGGTGAGCTGCTCCTGCTGGCCGGCTACGGCTTCCTCGCCGCCTTCGCCTACGGCACGGTGATGAACATGCAGGGCTGGCCCTACTTCGACCCGGACGTCACGCCGCTCGCCCCCGACCCGCAGGCCGGGCCCCTGGCCAACCTCGCCCGCTTCGTCGCGTACTGCCTGGCCACCTCGCTCGGCTGGGACCTCGGCCGGGCGGTCGTCACCGTCGTTCTCAGCCTCACGCTCGGTCCGGCGATCCTCAAGGCGCTGCGCCGGGCCACGCGCCGGGCGGCCTTCGAGAGCCCGGTCACATTCGACGCTCCCGCAGGGTGAGGGCCCGCGCGCGGACCGTCAGCGCCCCGGTGAACCACCCCACATGACCCGGATCACCTACGATCCGTCTTAGTCGGACAAATCGGATGCCATGTACGCGTCGATTCGGCCGCTGACCTGCACATTGAGAGCCACGTCACACAAACGACCTTCACCCCACATACGACTACAACTAGCAAACAGGCTCATTGCGGACACCTTCCCAGCCTGCTTCTCTGGATGACGTCGCACGGCGCCGACGTGCCCTCAGGGCCGCGGCGCCGACGCACGCCCCCCGCCTCGCTTCGCGTGGTTCCGGCATGCCCGCGGCGCACTGTCCCCGAAGAAAGGCTCCCTGTGTCCGTGATTTCCTCCTTCCGCCGCATCTCCGCCCCGAAGAAGGCCCTCACCGGTGCCGCCCTGGCCGCCGCCACCGCCGGCACCCTGTTCGCCGCCGCGCCCGCGCAGGCCGCGACGACCGAGGCCGGCTCGGCGCAGCAGATCGCGAAGAAGATGATCTCGGACTCGGCCCAGTACCAGTGCTTCTCCAAGATCGTCGACCACGAGAGCGACTGGAACATCAACGCCACGAACGCCTCCAGCGGCGCCTACGGCCTCGTCCAGGCCCTGCCCGGCAACAAGATGGCCTCCGCCGGCTCCGACTGGAAGACCAACCCGGCCACCCAGATCAAGTGGGGCGTGGACTACATGAAGGACCGCTACGGCAGCCCGTGCGGCGCCTGGAACTTCTGGCAGTCGAACGGCTGGTACTGAGCCGACACCGCCAGACAGAACCGAAGGCGGCGGCCCCCGATCCCCGGGGCCGCCGCCTTCGCCATGCCCGGCCCGCCGTCCGCGGAAAGTCTCGGGGGAGGCAGGAACGGGGCGTAGGGAAAAGGGGTGCTCCTGCCTCCCTCGGGACGGGTCAGACGGTGCTGACCCGCAGTTCCTTCACGCCGTTGATCCACGCGGAGCGCAGTCGGCGGGGGTCACCGACCAGCCGCAGGCCGGGCAGGGCGTCGGCCACGGCGTTGAAGATGAGGTCGATCTCCAGGACCGCCAGGGACTTGCCGAGGCAGTAGTGGGGGCCGCCGCCACCGAAGCCCAGATGGGGGTTGGGGTCGCGGGTGATGTCGAAGGTGCCCGGGTTCTCGAAGACGTCGGGGTCGTGGTTGGCGGAGGCGTAGAAGATGCCGACCCGCTCACCCTTCTTGATCTGCTTGCCGCCCAGCTCCGTGTCCTGCGTCGCCGTGCGCTGGAAGGAGACCACCGGGGTCGCCCAGCGCACGATCTCCTCCGCCGCCGTGGCGGGACGCTCCCTCTTGTACAGCTCCCACTGCTCGGGGTGAGTGAGGAAGGCGTGCATGCCGTGGGTGATGGCGTTACGGGTGGTCTCGTTGCCGGCCACGGCCAGCATCAGCACGAAGAACCCGAACTCGTCCGAGCGGAGGCTGCCCTCGTCCTCGGCCGCGACCAGCGTCGTGACGATGTCCTTCGCCGGGCACTCCTTGCGGTCGGCGGCCATGTTCATCGCGTACGAGATGAGTTCGGTGGCCGACTCCTGCCCGACCTCCTCCGTGATGGCGTACTCGGGATCGTCGTACGAGATCATCTTGTTGGACCAGTCGAAGATCTTGGCCCGGTCGTCCTGCGGGATACCGATGAGCTCGGCGATGGCCTGGAGGGGCAGTTCGCAGGCGACCTCGGTGACGAAGTCGAAGGGGCCGGGGTGCTCCCGGGCGTTCGCGGCGATCGCCCGCGCCCGCGCCCGCAGGCGTTCCTCCAGGGCGCGGATGGCACGCGGGGTGAAGACGCGCTGGACGATCTGGCGGACCCGGGTGTGCTCGGGCGGGTCCATGTTCAGCAGGATCAGCCGCTGGGCATCGATGGCATCGCGCTCGATGTGTTCGTTGAAGCGGATGATCGCGGTGTTGAGGGTGGACGAGAACAACTCCGGGTGCGTCGAGACGTACTTGACGTCCGCGTGCCGGGTCACCGCCCAGTAGCCCTCGTCCTGGAACCCGGCCACGTTGTCCGCCTGCGGGATCCAGCGGACCGGTTCGGCGCGGCGCAGCTCGGCGAACTCCGGGAGGGGTACGCGGTGGTGCAGCACATCGGGGTCGGTGAAGTCGAACCCGTCGGGAAGCGCTGGACAGGGCATCGGCAACTCCAGCCATCTGACGGTCCATCAGAACAGGGTTGCCGCGAAGGTAGTAACGGGTTCTACAAGTGGCAAGGGGTACGGCACCCCGAATCCCGTGCGGAATTCGTGCAGATCTCCGCAGATCACGACTCCGGGGCCTGCAAGACCCTTGCGGTGAGCGACGACCCGTCAGCAGACTGCGAAGGGAACTAGAACACGTACTAGTTCTGGAGGATTGCCGGAGAGCCGAGAGGATCCGCACCCATGGCTGCCGAACCCGTGATCGTCGAAGCCGTACGCACCCCCATCGGCAAGCGCGGCGGCGCGCTCGCCAACCTCCACCCCGCCTATCTCCTGGGCGAGACCTACCGCGAACTCCTGGGCCGCACCGGCATCCCCGCCGACGCCGTGGAGCAGATCGTCGGCGGCACCGTGACCCACGCCGGCGAACAGTCCATGAACCCCGCGCGCACGGCCTGGCTGACCATGGGCCTGCCGTACGAGACGGCGGCGACGACGGTCGACTGCCAGTGCGGGTCCTCGCAGCAGGCCTCGCACATGACGGCCAACATGATCGCGGCGGGCGTCATCGACGTCGGCATCAGCTGCGGCGTCGAGGCGATGTCGCGGGTGCCGCTGGGGTCGGGGTCCAAGCACGGGCCCGGGAAGCCGTTTCCGGACGAGTGGAACGTCGATCTGCCGAACCAGTTCGAGGCGGCGGAGCGGATCGCCCGCCATCGGGGGCTGACGAGGGAGAACGTCGACTCACTGGGGCTGCTCTCCCAGGAACGGGCCGCCGCCGCCTGGGCCGAGGAGCGGTTCAAGAGGGAGACCTTCGCCGTCCAGGTCCCGACGACCGAGGAGGAACAGGGCGCCGGACAGGGCATGTGGCGGCTGGTCGACAAGGACGAGGGCCTGCGCGACACGTCCATGGAGGCGCTGGCCGGCCTGAAGCCGGTCATGCCGACGGCCGTTCATACGGCGGGCAACTCGTCGCAGATCAGCGACGGTGCGTCGGCCATCATGTGGGCGTCGAAGCGGATGGCGCGTGCGCTGAAGCTGAAGCCGAGGGCACGGATCGTGGCCCAGGCGCTGGTGGGCGCCGACCCGCACTTCCACCTCGACGGGCCGATCGACGCGACGAAGGCGGTGCTGGGGAAGGCCGGGATGTCCCTGAAGGACATCGACCTCGTCGAGATCAACGAGGCTTTCGCGTCCGTGGTGTTGAGCTGGGCGCAGGTCTTCGACCAGGACCTGGAGAAGGTGAACGTGAACGGCGGTGGGATTGCGCTCGGGCACCCGGTGGGGGCCACCGGGGCCCGGCTGATCACGACCGCACTTCATGAACTGGAGCGGGCGGACAAGGAGTTCGCGCTGGTGACGATGTGTGCGGGGGGTGGCTTGGCCACCGGCACGATTATTCAGCGGCTGTAGCCGAGGCCCAGGTCACGAAGGTGGTGAACGCGGCGGGGTCGAGGGTGAGGGTCGGTCCCGCCGGGTTCTTGGAGTCGCGGATGACGAGGGTGGCGTGAGGGGTTTCGGCTATCTCGACGCAATCGCCACCCTGGTCACTGCTGTACGAAGACTTACGCCAGGCCAGGGCCCCGAGCGGCGCGCATTCGACGCACTCGCCGCCCTGGTCTCCGCTGTGGCTGGACTTACGCCACCGAGTCCCCGTCGGGATCGGGTTGCTCTCCATAGCGTTCCTCCATCACGCGTCGGATCAGCTCCGCCGAATCCCTGAGGGAGAGGGAGGCGGCCTGAAGGTGATCGTAACGGAGCGAGCAGTCCTTGACGGTGTCCGGGTTGGCGGTTGGATGCCCGCTCCCGTAGCCCTCCATATAGACGATGTCCGGATCGCTCTCGAAGCGGTAGAGGTTGAATGAGCCTGTCAGCCCCGCGTGCGCTCCGGCCGAGAACGGCAGCACCTGGATGTTGATCCGAGGATTGCGCTCGAACGACAACAGGTGGGCAAGTTGGCCGCGCATCGTCTCGCGACCGCCAATCTCCTGGTGCAGGGCGGCTTCGCTGAGAATCGCCCACAGGACCGGGGGCTTCCCCTTCTCGAAGATGCGCTGGCGAGCGAGTCGTACAGCGGTGCGGTCGTCGAGGTCCGTGTCGTCCAGCAGGCCGAGTACGGCACGCGCGTACTCGGGGGTCTGGAGCAGACCGTGCACCATGCCCATCTGGAAGGTGCAGATCTCTGTCGCCCGCGACTCCAACTCGGCCACCTGCTGAAACCAGGCCGGAAGCTGACTACGCATCACCAGCTCATGCAGCCGAGCCAGTAACCCACCCGTCTCCAGCGCCAGATCCGCCCGCTCACTGAACTGCAGCGTCGGCAGCTTCCGTGCCGTCTCGATCTGGCCGACCAGCGACCCCGTGCAGTAGACGATGCTGCCGAGCTGCTTCTGTGTCAGGTCGGCGGACTCGCGGTACCGCCGTAGCTCGAAGCCGTAGTAGTCCAGTGGCGAGGCGCCCGGGTCGAGGGTGTTGATGTGGGTCACGCAGAGCCCCCTCTCACGCAACTCGGCCCACTTCCGGACCGGTTGTATCTGTTCCGTAGCCCAGAGTAGTTGCGCGAGGTCAGGCTAGTACCGTGAACCGATACATTCCCCCCCACCTCCCTGGCCCCCTTCCGCACCCGGTACCGGCTGCGCCTCGTCGTCGGCACACACTCGGCCCGGCACATCCGCGCCATCGCGCGCTCACTGCTCGACGAGTGGGCGATGCCCGAACTGACCGACGCCGTGGAGCTGGGCGTGACCGAGCTGGTCGCCAATGTCGTACGGCATGTTCCGGACCTGCGGTGCGAGGTGCTGATCCGGCGGCAGACGGCGGGGGCGCGGGTGGAGGTGGCGGCCACCTGCGGTCAACTGCCCGCTCTGCCTGCCGGTTGGTCACCGGACGCCGAATGCGGTCGCGGTCTGCTGCTGCTGGACGCGGTGGTCGACAAGTGGGGCGTGGACCGTGAACCCGGCGGCGGCAAGACCGTGTGGTTCGAATGCGGAACCACACGGTCGGCGCTCACCGGCGTACCGTCAGACCCCGTCGGGCTTCACCGGTTCCAGCTTGATACTGAAGTGACGGAGGATCGGTGACTGGTCGACAATGCGGTAGCCGTGCACGGAGCTGGGATCCTTGGCTATGTCCGCCAGGGTCCGGGCGACGTGGTCGTAGTGGCTGCGGGTGTAGACCCGGCGGGGCAGCGCCAGCCGTACGAGTTCATAGGGCGCCGACTTGACGGGGTTGCCGTGTTCGTCTTCCTCGCCGAGGTAGAGGGAGCCCAACTCCGCCGAGCGGATGCCGCCGCGCAGGTACAACTGGCAGGCCAGCGTGTGGCCGGGGTACTGGTGGGGCGGTATGTGGGGCAGGAGCCTTCCGGCGTTGAGGTAGAGGGCGTGCAGGCCGGCCGGTTCGACGATGTCGACGCCCGCGTCGCGGATGCGCTGGGCGAGGTGGCCCGCGATGTCGGCGCGTTCCGCCAGGTAGGAGGGCTCGGTCACCTCCACCAGCCCTTGGGCCATCATGTCCAGGTCGCGTCCGGCCAGGCCGCCGTAGGTGGCGAAGCCTTCGGTTGCGATGAGGAGGCGTTCGCACTTCTGGGCGAGCTCGGGGTCCTTGAGACCGATGAACCCTCCGATGTGGACGATGCCGTCCTTCTTGGCGCTCATGATGCACCCGTCGGCCAGCCGGAAGGCCTCTTCGGCGACCTGGCGGGGGGTGCGGTCCTGGTAGCCGGGTTCGTGACGGGTCACCAGCCAGGCGTTCTCGGCGAACCGCGCGGCATCCAGGATCATCGGGACGCCGTGGCGGCGGCACAGGTCGGCGGTCTGCCGCAGGTTCTCCATGGAGACCGGCTGCCCGCCTCCGCCGTTGTTGGTGATGGTCATCACCACCGCTGCCACGGGGGAGTCCTGCGCGCTCCCCAGTACCTGTCGGAGTGCCTGCAGGTCGATGTTGCCCTTGAAGGGGTGCGGGCTGTCGAGGTCCTTGGCTTCGGGGCAGGGAAGGTCGCGGGCCTGGCCGCCGACCAGCTCCACATTGGCGCGGGTGGTGTCGAAGTGCGTGTTCGACACCACCGTGCTGCCCGGCGTGAGGAGTGAGGTGAACAGGATGCGTTCGGCCGCGCGTCCCTGGTGGGCGGGCAGGAGGTGCGGGTAGCCGGTGAGCTCGCTGACCGTTTCGCGCCAGCGGTAGAACGATCGGGAGCCGGCGTAGGACTCGTCGCCGTTCATGCCCGCGGCGAGCTGGGCCGCGGAGATCGCGCCGGTGCCCGAGTCGCTCAGCAGGTCGATGGTGACTTCGTCGGCGCGCAGGTCGAACAGGTTGTAGGAGACCCGTCGCAGGGCTTCCTCACGCTGCTGTGGGGTCGTGAGGGGAATGGGCTCGATGACCTTGATCCGGTAGGGCTCCACGGCTCCTTCTTTCTGGTGGTGCGTGCTTGCTGGTGGTGCTTGGTTGCTTGCTTGCTTGCTGGTGGTGCGTGCTTTCTGGCGTTGCGCGGGTCAATGCTTGGGCGGGCGCACCGAGTACGCCTCCGAGGAGAGGTAGGCGGTGATGCGGGGGCTGCGGTCGCGCTCGCAGGCCAGGGCCAGGTAGGCGATGAGGCCGACGCCGTCGGAGAGTTGCCGGGTGGTGAGGGCGGTGAGGGCGCGGCGCAGTACCGAGGGGTCCATGCCGAAGTGGGTCAGCGCGGCGGTGGCGCGGGCCAGTGCCTCTTCGTCGTCGCTGACGTAGTCGCGGACCGGGATGTGCAGGGTGAAGCCGCTCGGCCGGCCGGTCGCGGTGTCGGTGAACGAGTGGCAGGTCAGCGCCGGTCGCCTGGCCAGTCGTAGCGCGGACCTGCTTCCCCGCCCGGTGGGCAGGCACCCTTCCGCGGCGAGGTGGAAGAAGGCCTCCACGTCCTCTCGTGCCGGGCCTGGCTGTGCGCGGTTCAGCGCGTAGGCCTCGGGAGCGGCGAGGTGGGGATGTGCGGTGTAGACCTTGACGCGGGGAGTTTCCCAAGCGCCGAGGTCCAGGGCGAGAAAGGGGTAACCGGTCGTGTCGGGGAGCGCCTTGAACGCCTGCCGGTGACCGAGCCGGTGCAGAGCTTCCCGCACTGTGGCCGCGGCCTGCTGGGGTCCGGCCGCGTCGGGATTCAGGTAGACCTTCACCCCGGGGACGCCGCCGGGGCGTAACTCCAGCGCGTACCAGAGGGCCAGGGAGCCCTGCGGGGACGAGGGCAGGAACAGGTCCTCCATGCGGTCCAGCTGGGCGGTGGAGAAGTCCCAGCGGCGGGCCATGTCCCGGATGGCGGCCAGCCCTTGGCGCCCGTTGTCCGCCATGTCGCCGGCGCCGCAGCCGGGTTCCACCAGAACCCGCAGGCCGGGGGCCGCGTCCGGCCGGAAGGCCAGGGAGAACTCGACCGGCGTGTGGTCGTCGGAGACGAAACTCCCCGAGGGAGGCGGGAGGGCCAGCGAGCGGCCGGGCACATCCCCGAGAGACTCGAGTACGACGTGCGCGTACAACGCCGACTCCGCGGCCGGCAGTCCCGCGACGGAGCCCAGGCGCAGGAGTTGGCCGACGACGTGGTCGGCGAGTGTGAGGCTGTAGACGTCTGTGCCCGGCGCGTCACCGACCAATGCCGCGCTGACCGGTGCCGTACTCGCGGTACTCACCGGGTCTCCTGGGCGGAGACAAAAAGATACCCGCCGGTGAGGGCGGGTATCCGACCGTTCGGCCCTTCTATTTCGGTACGTTCCGTTTCGGTACGTTCCGTTTCTATTCGTTCCATCTGGCCACGTTCGACACCTGTGCGGAAGCGCTGGGTGCGAGCGGCAGCGGTGTTCGACTCCACTGTCCCTCCTTCAACATGTGATGACTCAGACACCCTGCGCAGTCATACCCTGGCGCTTGAACGTTCATGCAGTTGCCAGTGGCAGGTGCCTGTTACCTGTGTCACCTCATGTGAAGCGGGGTCTCACGTCTTGAGCCAGGTGAGGAAGGAGCTCCACAGCCCGCCGCGTTCCCTGGCCGGGGCGGTCCCGGTCGCGGGGCTCTGCGCCTGCTGCGACGGCTGCGGTTGCGCGCCGCGCCGCGGGGTGGCGGGGGTGAAGCGGGCAGGCAGCCCCGCCAGGGCCCGGTTGAACGGGCCGGGCCGCCAGGTCAGGCTCTCCTCCGGGACGGCGAGTTCGATGTCGGGCAGCTCGTTGAACAGGTGCTCGATGGCGGCCAGAGTGATGAGCCGGGCGGGCTCCTTGGAGGGGCAGGCGTGCGGCCCGGCGCTCCAGGCGAGGTGGGCCCGGTTGCTGCCCTGCCCGCTCGTGGACCGTGCCGAGGCGGCGTTGGCGGCCTGGAAACCGACCAGCACCAGATCGCCGGACTTGAGCTTCTGTCCGGCGAACTCCATGTCCCGGACCGGGTAGTGGGGCGCGTAGTTGGACATGGGCGGGTTGCGCCACAGGGTGTCGTCGAGCGCCTCCTCCAGCAGCCCGCTCTGCGCGTACCGGTCGTCGGTCAGCAGCAGGTGCAGGGTGTTGCCGATGAGGTTGCGCAGCGGCTCGGCGCCGGCGCCGAGCAGCAGCACGAGGTGGTGGGCCATCTCCTGGTCGTTCAGCCGGGCCGGGTGCCGCATCAGCCAGGACGTGACGTCGTCGTCCGGCCGGGTCCGCTTCAGCGCGACCAGTTCGCTCACGGCCTGGAAGAGGACCTCGTTGGCCTTCTCGGCGTTGACACCGTCGAAGATGCCGGAGATGCCGAACATGACCCGGTCGCCGATCTCCGCCGGGCAGCCGAAGAGTTCGTTGAAGACGAACAGCGGAAGCTGCTTGGCGTAGTCGTTCAGCAGATCGGCCGAGCCGCGGGCGCTGAACTGGGCGAGGAGATAGCGGGCGATCCGGTCGACGCTCTCGCTCAGCCGGTGGCTGTCGACCCGGGCGAAGGTCTCGGTGACGGCCTGCCGCAGCCTCAGGTGCTCGGCGCCGTCGGAGAACATGCAGTTGGGCCGGTGAACCAGCAGGGGAAGGACAGGGCTGTACGGACTGATCACGCCCTCGTTGAAAGCCCGCCACCGGCGGGCGTCCTTGCGGAAGTCACCCGGATTGTGCAGCAGGTCCAGCGCCGCGGCGTAGTCCGTGACGAGAGTCGCCTCCACGCCCGGAGCCAGCTCGACGGGGGCCATCGCGCCGTGGTGGCGCATGTAGGCGTAGTAGGCCTGAGGATCGGCGGCGAACTCCGGTGTGTACATGGGGATCCGTTCGCCGCTGCCGTGCGCGGGGCAGCCGGGCGGCGGAACGGGGGTGTCTTCGCTGGTCATGCGTGCTCCAGAGCGGCGCGTTCCTGTAGATAGCGGACGAGAGTGATCAGCGCGTTCGCCGATGAGTTCTCGTCGCGGGCGTCGATGACGACGACGGGGGTGTCCGGCAGCAGGTCGAGCGCTTCCCGTAACGCCGCTTCAGTGCGTTCGGGGGTGTCGTCGAAGCGGTTGACGGCGATGGCGTAGGACAGCCCGTACTGCTCGATCAGGTCGATCACGGCGAAGGAGTCCGCCAGCCGCTCGGGGTCCACCAGGACCAGGGCGCCCAGGGCGCCGCGGGCCATGTCCTCCCAGATCTGGATGAACCGCTGCTGTCCGGGGGTGCCGAACAGATAGAGCACCACGTGGTCGCTGATCGTCAGCCGTCCGAAGTCCATGGCGACCGTGGTGGTGGTCTTGCTCCGCACCCCTTTGAGGTCGTCGACCGCCTCCGCCGCCCGCGTCATGTTCTCCTCGGTGGACAGCGGGGGGATCTCGGAGATGGTGCCGACGAACGTCGTCTTGCCGACGGCGAAGTGCCCGACGACCAGGATCTTCACCGCGGTCTGCTCGGCGCCGCCCCGGACGTAGGCGTCCTCATCCAAAACGCGCTTGGAGTCCATCCAGCACCTCCTGGAGAAGCTGTTGGTCGGCGAGACGGGCCCTGGGTACGGGCGCTCGGGTGATCAGATAGCCGCCCTCGGCCAGTGAGCTGAGGAGGATCTTCAGCACGCCCAGGGGGAGCTGGGTGTGACCGGCGAGCTCGGCGACCGAGAGGTAGCCGCCGGAGCACATCTCCAACAGATGCTGCTCTTCGGGGGAGAGCCGGGTGGGACGCTGCCGCCGGTCACCGGCTGTCGTCACGAGGGTGATCAGGGAGAACTGGTCCTCGGCGGGCAGATCGCGCCCACGTGTGATGACGTACGGCCGTACTAACTCTGCGGCTTCTGACTCGTCGGGGGTGTTGTCAGTCATGAGCGGTGGCCGATGTCCTCACGGGGTGATGTGGCCAGTTCCTTGCCCAACTGGCCGACCAGCTGCTGCATACGGAAGGTGATGTCCGCCATGTCGATGTCGGGGACCGCCGAGACCGCGAGGTAGGCGCCCTCACCGGCGGAGATCAGGAAGACCCAGCCGCCGTCGAACTCCAGCAGCGTCTGGCGCCACTGCAGGTTCTCGCCGTCGCAGAAGAACCCGAGGGACCGGCTGAGTGACTGCACACCGCTCATGGCGGCGGCGACCGTTTCGGC
Organism: Streptomyces sp. R28; assembly: GCF_041052385.1. Taxonomy (GTDB): domain Bacteria; phylum Actinomycetota; class Actinomycetes; order Streptomycetales; family Streptomycetaceae; genus Streptomyces. The sequence continues at coordinate 3,237,996 of NZ_CP163439.1, forward strand.
CAAGTCCCGCCCGAGCTCCTTCGTACGGGCCATCAGCAGACCGTCGGCCGAGACCAGGACCGCGTGCAGGGCGCCGGGAATCTCCAGGGCGCTGTCCAGCATCCATGACAGGTCGTTCTTCACGAGGTGGTCTCCGGTCCCTTGCGTGCGTCGGCGTGGCTCGGCCCGCGCATCGCGTCCAACGGTGCTGCGCGGCCGGTCTGGGTCCCCCGTTGAAAGGCGCTCATGATCGACGCCGTCTCCTCGTTGGAGCGGGTCGGCGGGCGCTGAGCACCCGAACCGCTGCCCGGGACGACAGCCATGGGACGCTGCTTGCGCCGGCGCTTGGGCAGGCCGTCGGCGGGCGTCGCCGAGGCGTCCGTGTCGGCTCCGTCCGAGCGCGCGTCCGCATGGCCGGCCGTGTGCGGCTGCTTGGGCTCCGGCATGCTGGTGAGCAGCTCCTCCGGAACGAGCACGACCGCGCGGACACCGCCGTACGGAGAACTGGAGTCGACAGAGACGCTGAAGCCGTAGCGCTGGCAGAGCGCACCGATCACCGCGAAACCGAACTGCGGGGGGTTCCCGAGCCCGGAGACGTTCGCGGCGCGTTCCCCGGACAGCAGCTCCGCCGCCTTGGCCTTCTCCTCCTCGTTCATGCCGACGCCCGCGTCGTCGACCACGACACAGATGCCCTTGGGCACGGACCGCACGTTGATCTCGACCAGGGTTTCCGGAGCGGAGTAACTCGTGGCGTTGTCGAGGAGTTCGGCGACCGCCAGGGCCACCGGCTCGACCGCCCGGCTGGTGACGGCGTAATCGACCTGCGAGAGGATCTCGACCCGCTGATAGTGGCGGATCCGTCCCTGCGCGCTGCGGATCACGTCATAGACCGAGGCCGCCTCGCGTTGCCGGCCGAGCCAGCCCTGACACAGGACGGCGATGGACTGCGCCCGCCTCCCGAACTGGGAGTTCATGTGATCGATCTCCAGCAGGTCCCGGAGAATCGGCGAGTCCCCGTACTTCACCTGCAGCTTGGAGATGACCAGCTGCTGCTCGGCGGCCAAGCCCTGGAGAGTCCGCATGGCGGACTTCAGGACCGTCTTGGTCTCCTCCCCTGCCCGCTCCTCGGTCTGCCGGACGACCGCCTCGTAGCCGCCCTCCAGAGCGGAGTACGAGGACTTGAGCTGGTCGTTCCCCTTGCGTAACTTTCGTATCACCCTCCGCTGGCGAACAATGACCGTGGCCGCGGCAGGGGCACCGACAACGAGCCCCAAGATCGCCGGATCCAGCATGTATTGCGTCATATGACTCTCTTCAAGCGACTGAAGCCCAGTTGCTGAAAACCTGCCCGCTCGCGTATCGGCAGGCGGCAGTGCACCGTGGGCTCACCGACAGGGGCTGCCCCTTGCCGCCGAGATGTCATCCCGGAGCTTGTGACCTGCCTGACAAGTGATCGGATAATATCACCGGAGATAGTTGACGTTTCGTCAAAGAGCTGCGTATTCACGCTGGTTGGCGGAGATGCGGGTGTCCTTCGATGGAGAATGTGTGCAATCGGCGGATGAACGAACCGGCCTGATTCCGCCTCTTCGGTCACATGGCCCCTGCCGAGCTCACCCGTACCAGACCCGTGCGGCCGACGGCCCCGGCGAGTACCGGATCAGCTCGGAGTACGGCCCCTCACCGGAGCCGGGGAGCCGCTGCTGAGCTTCTCCGCTTCCGCTTCCGCCTCCGCCGGCATCGGCCTGGCGCGGGGGCCCTGGAGCAGGTACGTCATGCCGAAGCCCGCGCCTACGACCATCGCGCCGCCCACCGCGTCCAGCACCCAGTGGTTGCCGGTGACGACGATCGCGGTGACCGTGAAGAGCGGGTGCAGCAGGCCGAGGGTCTTCATCCACCACTTGGGGGCGAGGATGAGGATCACGAGGCCGCACCACAGGGACCAGCCGAAGTGCAGGGACGGCATCGCCGCGTACTGGTTGGTGAGTTCGGTGAGCTTGCCGTAGTCGGGCTGGGTGAAGTCCTGCGGGCCGTTGACCGTGTCGATGACGCCGAGACCGGGCATCAGGCGGGGCGGGGCGAGGGGGTAGAGCCAGAAGCCGATCAGGGCGAGGACGGTGGCGAAGCCGATCGCGGAACGGGCCCAGCGGTAGTCGACCGGGCGGCGCCAGTAGAGGACGCCGAGAATGGCGAGCGGCACGCCGAAGTGGAACGACTCGTAGTAGAAGTCGAAGAAGGCGCGGAGCCAGTCGGCCTTCAGCACGGCGTGGTTGGCCCAGTGCTCGATGTCGATGTGCAGGGCGCGTTCGATGGAGTGGATCTCCGCGCCGTGCTCCTCGGCGCCGACCCGGCCCGCCGAGTTGGAGCCGCCGGCCGCGGCGAGGCGGATCTGGGCGTACGCGTAGTAGGTGACCCGGATCAGCAACAGCTCGAAGAGCAGGTTCGGTCGGGTGATCACCCGGCGCAGGGACCGCACCAGCGGGATGTGCTGGAAGCGGGAGGGGACGGGGTCGGCGTACCGCGTCGGAACCGGCGTCTGCCAGTACGGCGACGTGCGCGACAGGAACGGCACCACGGCGGCCGTGGCGAGCGCGGCCAGGAGGACCAGGTCGGCACGGAGGGGGTGGAAGATCACCTTGTCCGGCACCAACATCTTCGCGGGCAGCGTCATCACCAGGATGACGGCGACCGGCCACACACACCGGTCGGAGGCCCGCTTGCCGACCTGCCCGACGACCGCGAGCAGCACCCACAGCAGCTGGTGCTGCCAGGCGGTGGGGGACATGACGATCGCCGCGCAGCCGGTGATCGCGACGGCGAGGAGGAGCTGTCCGTCGTGGGCGTAGCGCACGGCGCGGCGCAGCGCGAGCGCGGCGACGGCGGCGCCGAGGAGCAGGAAGAGGGCGATCTCCAACGGCCCGGTCAGCCCCAGCCGCAGCAGGGCGCCGTGCAGGGACTGGTTGGCGAGGTCGTCGGCACGGCCGCCGAGACCGACACCGCCCATGTGGTGCACCCAATAGGTGTACGAGTCGTACGGCATCGTCGCCCAGCCGAGCGCCGTGCACGCGGCGAACGTGGCCCCCGCGGACAGCGCGGGGCGGCGGCGGCCGGTGAACCACAGCAGCGGGCTGAACAGCAGCAGGGCCGGCTGGAGCGCGGCCGCGACGCCGATGAGCACACCGCCGGCGCGTTCGCCGCGCACGGCGAAGCAGCCGAGCAGGACGAGCAGCACCGGCATGATGCTGGTCTGGCCGAGGTAGAGGGTGTTGCGCACCGGCAGCGACAGCATGAGCAGGCTGATCGCGACGGGCGCGGCGAGCAGCGAGGTCCGTCTGCTCACCGGCTGCGGCAGGGCACGCGCGGCGACCAGGCCGAGAGCGGCGACGAGCAGGAGGGTGCCGAAGGTCCAGCCCCAGCCGAGGGCCTGCTCGGCGGCCCGGGTCAGCGGCTTGAGGACGAGCCCGCCGAACGGCGTACCGGTGAACCGAGTCGAGTCGTACAGCGAGCCCTTCACATGCAGGACGCCGTCCGGGCCGACCCAGGTCTCCAGATCCGTCAGCCGCTCCCCGGACGGGGTGCTGAGGACGACGGCCCCCTGCCGCATCCCGAGAATCGCGGCGACCAGCCACAGGCCGAGGCGCGCCAAGCGAAGACGTGCCTGAACCGAGCCGACGGCCGTGGCTCCAAGTGCCTCCGCCGGTCGCCCACCGTGATCCGCATTCGCCACGCCTCGTCGGCCTCCGGCCCCGGTCGTCCCACACGTCTCACGCGTAAGGAATCGTCACGGACCCGGTGAGGCCCGCACCGCCCCCGGGAGAGACACAGGCAACCCCGACTTCACCCGGCATTTTCTCCCCTTTTGTCCGGATGACAATAGTCGGGGGCCGGTCCACTCGCCTCCCGTGAGGTCCGCCCGACGTGGCGCGCGATCGTTCACATCGCGGGACCGGCCCCCGGAACCGGATCATCCGCCGTACCGTCTGAAGCCCTGACGTCAGCACGGTGCAGGGGCTTGCGGGGATGGAGGGGCTGCGCACAATGGCCGGCTTACTGCGGGAAGGGGTACGGAGGCGGGCCCGAAGCCGAGCCCTCACCCTCGTCCTGACACTGCTCGCCCTCCAGCTCGGACAGCTCGTGGCGCCCGCCTGGGCGTGCGGCTGCGGGGCCATGGTGCCCGGCGACGCGCGGCGCGTGACGGTCGGCCGTGAGGAGTCCGTGGTGCGGTGGGACGGGACGCGGGAGCAGGTCGTGATGCGGCTGACCGTCCGTGGGGACGCCGAGCGGGTCGCGTGGATCATGCCGGTGCCGCGGCGGGCGACGGTGCGGCTCGGCGACCCGGCCCTCTTCGACGAACTGCACGACGTCACCGCGCCCGTGCACCGCGACCGGCACCACTTCTGGCCCCAGGACGGCGACTGGCCCCTGGTGACCGGCGACGGCACGGCCGGCGGCCCGGGCCGGCCCCCGTTCGGCCCCGGACGTACACCTGCCGTGGACGTGGTCGGCCGGCAGCGGCTCGGCCCCTTCGACGTGGCCCGGCTGACCGCCACCGACCCGGGCGCCCTCGACGGCTGGCTGGACAGCAACGGCTTCGCCCTGCCGCCCCGCCTGGCCGGCGCCCTGCGGCCGTACGTCCAAAAGCGCTGGGAGTACGTCGCCGTGAAGCTGGCCCCCGACACCGCCGGCGAGCCGCTGACCGGCACCCTGGACCCGCTGCACCTCACCTTCCGGACCGACGAACCGGTCTACCCGATGCGCCTGTCCCGCCTCGCCGAGACCCCGCAGTCACTGGGCCTGTACGTCCTGGCCGCGCACCGCATGGAACCGGCGTCCCGCATCGGCGGCGAACGCCCCCGCGTCACCTACGCCGGCCGGGTGACGGCGAAGTCCGGCCCGCTGGCCGAGCTGGCGGCCGGCACCCCGTTCCTGACCGCGGTCGGCCAGGAGTTCCCGCACCCCGAACGGATCTCCGGCGACCACGTGCTGCGCCGGTCATCGGCCGACGACACCTTCCAGCAGGTGATCTACGAGAACCGGCTGCGCACGGTGGCCGGCCTTCCGGCATGGCTGCTGACGGTGACGGGCGGACCCGCCCTGGCCGTGGCGACGGCAGCGGTGTTGGCCGTACGACGGTCCCGGCGCCCGGAGACACCGGCGCCTGCGCCGATCGGCTGAATCCACGATCCTTCAGTCCCTGACGGGGAAACGGAAAGGCCCGACGAGGAAAATCCCCGGCAGGGAACGGGGCACGCGACTATGTTCGTCAGGACATCTAGTTAGCGCTTCTACTTACTGCTTCTAACTAGCCATACGAAAGGCAAGGCGATGAGCGAGTCGCAGCTCTGGGACGACGTCGACGAGTACTTCTCCGCCCACCTCTCACCCGAGGACGACACCCTCCAGGCGGCCCTGCGCGACAGCGACGCGGCCGAGCTCCCGCACATCAGCGTCACCGCACCCCAGGGCAAGTTCCTCCACCTCCTGGCCCAGATCCAGGGCGCCCGCAACATCCTGGAGATCGGCACGCTCGGCGGCTACAGCACCATCTGGCTGGCCCGCGCCCTGCCCGCCGACGGCCGCCTGATCTCGCTGGAGTACAGCGCCAAGAACGCCGAGGTCGCCACCCGCAACATCGCGCGGGCGGGCCTGGACAGGATCGTCGAGGTGCGGGTCGGCCCGGCCCTGGAGTCGCTGCCCAAGCTGGCCGACGAGAACCCGGCCCCCTTCGACCTGGTCTTCATCGACGCCGACAAGGCCAACAACCCCCACTACGTCGACTGGGCCCTCAGGCTCACGAGCACCGGCAGCCTGATCGTGGTGGACAACGTGGTGCGCGGCGGCCGGGTCGCCGACGCGGACAGCACCGCGCCGGACGTCCAGGGCACCCGCGCCGCCATCGAACTGATCGGCAGCCACCCGAGGCTGAGCGGCACGGCGATCCAGACGGTGGGCGGCAAGGGCTACGACGGCTTCGCACTGGCGCGGGTGCTGGCGTAAGCGGCGAGGGCCTGGCGGGCAGGCCCTGGCTCTCAAGCCTCCTGATAGAAGCCGACGTTGACGCTACGCGGCTCCGTGCGGTCCTGGATGACGATCTCGCCGCTGCCGCCCCTCGGCAGCGGCACTGTCCCGCCGTAGGCGATCGGCTGCGCGTACTCCCCCACCGTCAGCCGCACTTCGGAGGACGGGTCGGGCTGCGAGCCGCGCAGCCAGCTCACCTGCCAGCTGCCGTCGGGGCCGCACAGGAACTCCAGGTGGACCCGCGAGACGAACAGCCAGTCGTCCGGCGTCGAGAGCCGGCACACCGTCTTGTCCCGGCCCACCCGCAGCACGGCACCCGGCTCGCTGGGCGCGTCGGCCATGAGCATGCCGGCCGTGGCACCCTCGTCCGCCGCGGACACGGCGGCCATGGTGAGTTCGAGCACGTGCGTTCCTCCTGAAACATCCTTGTACAGCAGCCGTTTTGGCCACGACGCCGCATGATAAATCGCCCGGCACCGCCGCGTCCGGCACAATGAACTCATGACCGAGCGAAAGCCCCCCGGCGTCCCGTTCGAGTCCTGGGTCGACAAGCAGATTCACGACGCGCAGGCACGCGGCGACTTCGACAGACTGCCCGGAGCCGGCAAACCCCTGCCGAACGATCTGGAATCCCCGTACGACGAACTGTGGTGGGTCAAACGCAAGATGGCCCGCGAGGGCCTGTCGGTCCTGCCCCCGGCACTGGCCCTGCGCAAGGAGGCGGAGGACGCGCTGACGGCGGCGTACGCGGCGCCGACGGAGCGGATCGTCCGGAAGATCATCACGGACGTGAACGCCAAGATCCGCGACATGCTCCTGAAGCCGCCCCCCGGTCCGCCCCTGGGCCGGGGGCCGTACGACGTCGAAGAGGTCGTACGCGAGTGGCGGGAGCGCCGGGAGGCGGCGAGCGGTCGGCGGGCGGACGACGTCTCAGACGTGTAGGAGTCGTTCCGCCAGCTCGCGGTAGTCGCGCAGAGCAAGCCGAAGCTGCTCGGTGTCGGTGGACGTACCGGGCTGGCCCCCGGCCGCGTCCATGGACTGCCAGGACCCCCGCAGAGTCCGGCGGCGCTGCGCCACCGCCTCGGTCAGGCGGCCGGTGAGCTCTTCCAGGACGTGGTCGGCCTCCTCGACGGCGGTCCGGGGACCGTCGACGAACCCGGAGACCGCGTGCTGCAACCGCAGCTCGAACTTGTCGGACTCGTCGTGCGGGAAGAGCGGCGTGGCCTCGCGCCCGGTCTCCGTGGTGCCGCCGCCCGCCGTCGTGGCGCGCGACTTCGTGCCGCCCTGCTCCGTCCCGCCGGTGGGCGTGACCGTGGCTCCGCTCTTCGCCGGCTCGTAGTCGCTTCCCCTGCCGGTCATGGCGTCCGTCATGTCGCTCAACTCCCCTTCGCGTGACGTCCGGAGAACGTCCACGGCAGATGGCCGCGGTGGCCGTCGGTGTCCCCCCGGGACTCGTGGGGCTCCCGGGAAGCCCTGCGGTGGCGCTCGACCGGGGACGTCAGGTCCTCGAACAGGTCCCGGGCCTCGATCATGGCCTCGCGCATCTCCTCCGTACCCGGCCCACCGCCTTCCTGTCCGCCGCCCACGCGCGCATGGGCGACGCGGTGCACGTGCCGGTAGCCCTGCACATGGTCCGCGTGGTGCACGGACAGTGCGGAGAGCTGCTCCTCGTACTGCGCGCCGTCGGGGAAACCCCGTGCCTGCGCCACGTCCGCGAGCAGCCGGTCCGCCTCGTCGACGGCCTCCTTCGGCGAGTCGACGAAGCGCTCCTGGGCCGCCGTCCAGCGGGCCTCGAACCGCTCGAGCTCGACCGGCTCCAGCGGCCGCTCCCGCAGCCCGCCGTGCCGCTCGACCCGCTGGGCGAGCTCACGCTCGGCGGCCTTGACGTCTCCGTCGTGCCGGGCCACGGCCCGCTCGTATTCGGGCCCGAAGCGCCGCTTCAGACCCCGGCTGCCCTGCGCACCCCGAGTGCGCAGGGCCAGGACGGCCGCGCCGAGCACGACGACGACCGCCGCAATCACGATCAGAATGATCACACCTGTGGACATGTGTGCCGGGTTGCCCGGAAGGCGCCCCTCAAACAGCCGCCAATTTCCCCCACCGGCGTGTCGATCCGCCGGGTGCCCGATCGACACATAGGTGAAGGACATCAAACCGAACCTCCCGAGGAGAGAGCCATGACCGAGGTCATCGCACAACTGTCGATGTCGCTGGACGGATACATCGCGGGCCCGGACTCGGGCCGCGAACACCCCCTGGGCATCGGCGGCGAACGCCTGCACCAGTGGGTGTACGGCCTCCGCAGCTGGCGCAGGGAGCAGGGCATCGAGGGCGGGGCGCACGGCCCCGAGGACGACCTGCTCGCCGACTGGATCAGGCGCCCCGGCGCGGTCGTCATGGGCCACGGCATGTACATCACCGGCGAAGCACCCTGGGGCGACAACCCGCCCTTCCACATGCCGGTGTACGTCGTGACCCACATCCCCCGCGCACCCCTGGTCAAGGAGGGCGGCACGGTCTTCCACTTCGTCACCGAGGGCCCCGAACACGCCCTCGCCCTGGCCCGCGAAGCAGCCGGCGACAAGGACATCTCCCTGGCAGGCGGGGCGGACCTGGTGCAGCAGTTCATCCGCGCCGGCTGGCTGGACGAGCTGCTCCTCCACGTCGTACCCGTCCTGGCCGGCGAGGGTGGACGGCGCCTCTTCGACAACGTCGGCGACAAGCAGATCGAATGGCGAAAGACACAGGTCCTGGACGCGCCGGAGGCGACACATATTCGCTTGCGCGCCCACTAGTTCGCCCTTCGACAATGTCCGGCATGACCTGGACCGTCGCCCCGGAACCCCACGACTCACCCACCGCCACCGCCCTGTGGCGGGCGTACTACACGGAGGTCAGCGACCGCTACTACCTACTGCACGAGGGGCGCCGCACCGACCCGGCCGAGCTGGAACGCGAGATCGCCGCGCGCGACTGGGACGAACTCCAGCCGCCGAAAGGCACGTTGCTGGTGGCCCGCTACGCGGGCGAGCCGGCCGGTTCAGCAGGCGTACGCCTCCTGGACGCGGACACCGCCGAACTGAAGCGGGTGTTCATCCGCGAGCCGATGCGCGGCAAGGGAGGCGGCCAGACCCTCGTACGGGCCGCCGAGGCCACGGCCCGATCCCTAGGCGCCACCCGCATGATCCTGGACACCCGCCACGACCTGGCGGAGGCCCGCGCCCTGTACACATCCCTCGGCTACGAGGAGACAGCCCCCCACAACGACGACATCTACGCCGAGCACTGGTTCACAAAGAACCTTGCCTAGGCAACCCGACACCCCCGCGCCGCCGCACCCGCGCACGGCGGCAAGGGGCCGTGCCGGGGGGGGGCCGCCCGCAGCGGCGGGCGTCAACGCAGGCCACCCCACCCACGTACGGCAACCGCCCAACCGAGGACGGACACCCCCCGGCACGGCCCCGACCCACCACCCACCCGCAGGCGCAACGCGAACCCCCACCCCACCCGCACAGGCCGCCGCAGGCATCCACGCGCACCCCCACCCAGCCCCACAGACCGCCACACCCACCCCGGCCCAACCGCCGGAGGCAACCCGCTCAACCGCCGGAGGCACCCGGCTGCTCCCGATCCGACCCGCACAGCTCCTCGTTCAGCTCCTTCACCAACTGCACCAGATCGGTAGGCCGATCCGGCCCCCACCAGTCCCCCAGCATCTCGGCGAACGACTCCTCCCGCACCTGGGCCAACCGCTCGGCGACCTCCCGCCCCCTGTCCGTCAGCACAAGATCAAGCCCCTCACGGACAGCCAGCCGCCGCCCCTCCACCTGCCGAGCCGCGTCAAGGATCACCGGCAGCGGCACAGTGCTGCGCTCGGCGAGCAGCGCCGGCTCCACCCAGCCGTACTTCTTGGTCCGCAGCAACAGCCAACTGGCCGCGGGCAGCAGGTCGTACCCGGCCCGCTCGGTGATCTCCCGGTACACCTCGCGCCGCCCCTCCCGCGTACCGAGCACGGAAAGCGCCCGGCACACCTCGTCGTACGACGACCGCTCGACGGGGTTGCTGGCCAGCGTCTCGGTCACGTCGGGGGCGGTCACGGACCCCCGCAGCTTGTCCTCACGCAGCAGCCAGGCCAGCACGAACCCCACCAGCGCCACAGGAGCGGCGTACAGGAACACGTCGGTGATCGAGGTCGCGTACGCCTCCAGCACGGCCGGCCGCAGCGCAGCCGGCAGCTGGGCGATGTCGCGGGGATCCGCCTCGAGGCCTTCCAGTGAGACGCCGGCCGGAAGCCGAGCTCCCCGGAACGCCTCCACCAGCTGGTCATCGAGCCGATTGGCGAAGATCGTGCCGAAGATGGCGACACCGAACGAGGCCCCGATGGACCGGAAGAACGTCGCCCCGGAGGTGGCGACGCCGAGATCCGCGTACGAGACGGCGTTCTGCACGATCAACACCAGCACCTGCATGACCAGCCCGAGCCCCAGCCCGAAGACGAAGAAGTAGACGCTCATCTCCCAGGTGGAGCTGTCCATGTCGAGCTGATGGAGCAGCAGCAGACCGATCGTCGTGACCCCGGTCCCGGCGATCGGGAACACCTTCCAGCGCCCGGTACGGCTGACGATCTGCCCGGACCCGGTGGACGACAGGAGCATGCCGACGACCATCGGCAGCATGTGCACACCGGACATGGTCGGGCTGACCCCCTGCACGACCTGGAGAAACGTCGGCAGATACGTCATCGCGCCGAACATGGCGAACCCGACGATGAAGCTGATGACCGCGGAGAGCGTGAAGGTCCGCACACGGAACAGCTTGAGCGGCAGCACGGGTTCCGCAGCCCTGCGCTCCACGGCGACGAAGGCGAAGGCGAGCACCACGCCGAGGACGACAAGCCCGACGGTCCGCGCCGACCCCCAGCCCCATGTCGTCCCCCCGAGGGAGGCCACCAGCACCAGGCAGGTGGCGACGGAGGCGATGAGGAACGTACCGAGGTAGTCGATGACATGCCGCGTCGACTTGTACGGAATGCGCAGGACGGCGGCGATGACGGCCAGCGCGACGACGCCGACGGGAAGGTTGACGTAGAACACCCACCGCCAGCTCAGATGCTCGGTGAACACTCCGCCGAGCAAGGGCCCCAGCACACTGCTCGCCCCGAAGACGGCACCGAACAGCCCCTGGTACCGCCCGCGTTCGCGAGGCGGGACGATGTCGCCGACGATCGCCATGGACAGCACGATGAGCCCGCCTCCGCCGAGCCCCTGCACGGCCCGGAAGGCGATGAGCTGAGCCATGTCCTGCGCCATGCCGCACAGCGCGGAACCGACGAGGAAGATCACGATCGCGATCTGGAAGAGCCGCTTGCGCCCGTACTGGTCACCGAGCTTGCCCCACAGCGGGGTCGCGGCGGTGGACGCCAGCAGATACGCGGTCACGACCCACGACAGGTGATCCAGGCCGCCGAGGTCGCTGACGATGGTCGGCAGCGCGGTGGACACGATGGTCTGGTCGAGCGCGGCGAGGAGCATGCCGAGAAGCAGCGCGCCGATGGAGACGAGGACGTTGCCGGGCACGTTCTCGTGCGCCTCGACTCCCCGCTTCGGGGGCTGCGCGTCACGCACATTTCCCGTCATACCGTGCGCGTCCCCGGCCATGAAGACCTCCCGAGCGAGTCGTTACCCCTCCCATCGTGATCGCTATGCCCCGTTATGGCCTGTCGAGTCCGTTTGGAAGCGATCCTTCCGGGGGTTGGGGAGGCGGCGTGATGAACGTCTGCATAACCTGGGGAGTTCGCGAGGGGAGGGGACGAACGCGTGACAGAGCCGAGGGGAACCGAGGGAGCGAAGGGTCCACAGGACCCGGACGGCCCGCACAGCCCTGACAGCCCGACCAGGCCAGGCGGTCCGGATGGCCCGGACGGCCCAGAGGGCCACCATTGCCCGGAGTGCGGTGCGCCGAGAGCGGCCGACAACACCCCGTCGTGCGGCTGCGGGCCACGCGTGTCCGAGGCCCTGCGCGATGCCCGTACGGCGGAGGCGGCCGCGGCGGAGGACTTCGACCCCCTGCGCATACGCCCGTACGTGGAGCTTGAGGGCGACGGCGAGACGATGCCCCTACGGGCGATACCGCCGACCACATCGCCCCCCACCCCGCCCGCCACCGGTCCGACCTCGATCCTCCCCGCCCCGCTGTCCCCGCCGGTGACGACACCGAGCGCGCGGGACCTGAGCCTGTTCGAGCCGGACACGGACGGGTACGCCGAGGCCGACAGGGGCGGAGCTCCGGGCAGGCGGGCCGGCCACCGCCGTACGCGTACGGTCCTGCTGGGCGTCGCCGGAGGGCTCGTGGCCGTAGTGGCGGCGGCCGGCCTGGCGAGCGGCCTGTTCACCTACGAGACGCCGTCACGGGACACGGCCCTGCCGGACGACGTACGGGCGAGCGTCCCGGTCCCGTCGACCAGCGAGGCCTCCGAGGAACCGTCACCGCCCAGGTCGTCGGCGCGGCCGGCACCGCCGCCCGCACCCGCGTCACCCACGGGGAGCGGGTCCCCCTCACCGTCCCCGTCGAGGTCGAGCGCGTCCCCGACACCATCACGCTCGGCCGAACCCACGACGGCCCCCTCGACAGCCGAAGCCACGGACTCCCAGGAAGAGTCCGCCGCCGCCCGGGACCCCGAACCCCCCACCCTCGGCCGCGGCGACCGGGGCCCCGAGGTCACGGAACTCGAACTCCGCCTGACCCAACTCGGCCTCTACACGAGGAAGGCCGGCGGCACCTACAACGAGGGCGTCGAGGACGCGGTCAGCAGGTACCAGGGGGCACGGGGAATCGAGCCGGAGGAGTACGGGGTGTACGACCTGGCGACCAGGGAGAAGCTGGAGTCGGAGACGACGCAACCGTGACGCCGCCGCGCTGCGAGAGACATTGAAGTTCGCACACGGAGCGAGGAACCCCGGCCGACGCACGGCTGGGGTTCCTCGAGATGGTGAGTACCGGTCAGCAGGTGGGGTCAGCGCCGCAGGGTGAGAACGCCCGGCCGGTACGGCAGTTTCTCGTAGGGGGTGCCCGACGGTGTGTTGGGGTCCCTGCCCTGGTAGAGCAACTGCAGGTTGCAGGGGTCGACGGTCATGGTCTGGTCGGGGTTGTTGCGGACCAGGTCACCGTGGCTGATGTCATTGGTCCAGGTGGCACCGCTGTTGGCCTTGCCCGCGAAGGGGTTGCTCTCGGTGGCGGCCTGCGGGGTCCACGTACCGTTCAGGCTGGTGGCAGTGAAGGAGCGGAAGAAGCGCTGCTCGCCGGCGCTCCGGGCCTCGACGATCATGAGGTACTGGTTCTGGCCCTGGACCTTGTAGACCTGCGGCGCCTCGAACAGGTTCTTCTCCGTGTCGCTCATGATCGTCGTGTACGACGAGCCGAAACTGGACGGGAAGTTTCCGATCGGCATGCTCGCCCGGTAGATCTTGCCGTTGTCACCGGCGAAGAACAGGTACATGTACTGGCCGTCGGCGATCAGGGTCGGGTCGATCGGGACACCGCCCTCACCGGCCGGGAAGCTGGCGGTGAACAGGTCCTGCGGCGCGGACCAGCCGTTGGGGTTGGTCGGGTCGCTGGACGTGCGGTAGGTGAAGGTCCAGTTGGTGCCCCAGCCCAGCGAGGCCAGCACCCAGATGTCCTTGGGCGCGAAGTAGAACAGCTGGGGTGCCACCGCACCCTGGTTCATCTTGGTCTGGGCGGCCGACGCCATGTCCGACCAGTTCGTGAAGGGAGCGAACCCCATCGAGCCCCAGTTTCTGGTTGCTGGCGCCGGTGCAGTTCCAGATCTGCACCGCCGTCTGGTTGGCCGTACCGCCCCCGGCGACATCCAGGCACAGCCCGGACTCCACGCCGACGATCGTGCCGTCGGCGTTCGCCCGCCACTGCTGGTTCGCGCCGCCGTTACAGGTGTAGATCGCGACCCGGGTCCCGGCCGTGCTGGCGTGGCCCGGAACGTCCAGGCACTTGTTGCCGTAGACGGTCAGCTGGTTGCTGTCCGTCAGCGTCCACTGCTGGTTGGTCCCGCCTGTGCAGTCCCAGATCTGCATGAGCGTGTCGTCGGTCTGGCTGAAGCCCGGCACATCGAGACACCGGCCGGAAGCGACACCGCGCACGGAGCTGGTGGTGGCCGCCTGAGCCGGGGCGGCGACGAGCAGCGCCGCCAACGAGACCAGGGCCGCGACCGCGGCGGCGAGCACGGCAGGCAGATGCCTGCGGCGGGAACCACGTCTGTGCATGGGGACCTCGTGATACTTGGTGAGCGGTTCCGGTTGGCCCTGTCGGAGGCTGGCCGGACTGTTGATGTGGTGCGGTTCGCAGCGGTCCGTGGACACCGGGCCGACCCCCCGGTTTCTTCGGGCCCGAGACCGGGGCCCGCACAGGACGGAGCTGCGGAAGGGGACGGCTCAACGGCATACCGCGCCCCACCTGAAGAGGGCGTCGAGCGTCACCGAGACAGGTGGAGCGACTTCAACCCTGTTCGCAATACCGAACGCTGCTCGAAGTGTCGAGCAGCCTGGATAATAGAGAATCTGCGAACGGCGTCCATACGTTCCACATGATTCGGGAACAACGCCGAAACATTTACGGGACAGGGTGCCCTGGAACACCAGCCGGTCCGGATGCCTCTTGCGCCCGAGTGCACCGAGGTGTGATCGTGTCGCCCACCGGCGACAAAGCACCAAGTGGCGGGCGACCGCCCCGAGTACGCACGACGTGAATCGCGACCCTGCCGGCCGCGCAGAACGCCGGCGCGGGCCTGGCACAAGCCACCGCGATGGGCTACCGCGGCAACCCCTCCCCGCCGCTAGGCGACGTACAGCCGGATCTCCCCACCCGCCGCAGCCTCGACCCGCACCTGCCGCAAGTCGGCCACGACCACATCCGGCCCATGGGACCCGGCCCGCGACCCGACCCCCACGACCCGCATCCCCGCGGAGCGCCCCGCCTCGATCCCGGCAGCCGAGTCCTCGAAGACGACGCAGTCCGCCGGTGCGACCCCCAGTTCGGCAGCGCCCTTCAGGAACCCCTCCGGGTCGGGCTTGCTCGCGCCCACCGACTCCGCGGTCACCCGCACCTCCGGCAACTCCAGCCCGGCCGCAGCCATCCGCGCCGTGGACAGCGCGACGTCGGCCGACGTGACGAGCGCGTGCGGCAACCCCCGCAGCGAGGCGAGAAACTCCGGCGCCCCCGGAATCGGCACCACGCCCTGCACATCCGCCGTCTCCTCGGCGAGCATGCGCGCGTTGTCCGCGTGGTTCTGCTCCATCGGCCGGTCGGGCAGCAGCAGCGCCATCGAGGCGTGTCCCTGCCGCCCGTGCACGACCTTCATCACCTCGTCCCCGTCCAGCCCGTGCCGCTCGGCCCAGCGACGCCAGATCCGTTCCACGACGGCGTCGGAGTTGACGAGGGTGCCGTCCATGTCCAGCAGGAGAGCACGGGCGGTGAGCACAGTGGGCGTGGTGGGCACGGGGGTGGCCGGCATCAGCAGCTCCAGGACGAGGGGCACCGGGGGTGCAGGGGTGGCCCCCGGGAGGGACAAGGTGGCCCCGCCCGCCGGTCAGGGAAAACGGGCGGGAACCACTTTGTTCCTCCACGGTACAAAACCGAGGCCCGATCCCGCTACCGCCTCCAGAAACCGTTCACCGACAGTTCAGCTCAGCCCCGGCTCAGCCACTCGCCCACGACTCACCCGCAGCCGCAGCCGCAGCCGAGCAGCCC
This sequence comes from Streptomyces sp. R28, assembly GCF_041052385.1. GTDB lineage: Bacteria > Actinomycetota > Actinomycetes > Streptomycetales > Streptomycetaceae > Streptomyces. Next base: position 3,253,749 of record NZ_CP163439.1, read on the forward strand.
ACCCACGACCACTCCCCCTCCCAGCCACTCGCCCTCGACCACCCCGGCCCACCCCCGCCTCACCCGGCGATCGCCTCCCACAGGCTCCACACCCCGAGTCCCAGCATCACCAGCGCCGCCACCTTGGTGATCAGCCGCAGCGGCACCCGCCGCATCAGCGCCTTCCCGCCGACGATCCCGATCCCCGCCACGGCCCACAGCGCCAGCACCGCACCGAGCCCGACCGACAGCGGATCGTCGTAACGCGCCGCGAGATTCGCCGTCATGATCTGCGTCAGATCCCCGAACTCGGCGACCAGGATGAGCATGAACCCGGCCCCGGACACCTTCCAGAAGGACTGGTTCTCCGGCTTGCGGACCTCCTCCTCGTCCTCGTCCCCCTTCATGAGCAGCACCGCCGCGCCGCCCAGGAACAGCACACCCGTCACTGCGTGCACGATCTGCTGCGGCAACAGCGTCAGTACGCTGCCGGCCGCCACGGCCAGCGCGACATGCACCGCGAACGCGGCGGCGACACCGGCGAAGACATAGGAGGCGCGATAGCGCGTACCGAGGACGAGCCCGGCGAGCGCGGTCTTGTCGGGCAGTTCGGCGAGGAAGACGACGCCGAAGACGACCGCCGTCACGGTGAAGCTGATCAAGGTTCCTCAATCGGTCGGGGCCGCCCCACCGAGAGCTTGTCACTGCGCTACGACACCTCGGCACGGCAGCACACTCGTCGCCCGTGCCGTACGACACAGGCGTGCACTGCTTGCCGAAGGTCTCGCTGGCCGACCTCATGAACGAGGTCCGCCTCCGGGCGCCGGCTCAGGCGAGCTGAGCAGTATGTCGACGGTCCGGCGAAGAGCTACTCCCCTTCTGCGCCGACCATCGTACGTGATGCCGTCGAACGCCCCGTCGAGCGATTCACAGCAAGAAAGTCCCGCACTCAACCTTGCCGTGTCATGTGCGCGTCATTAGCTTCTTACCTGACGCACACCTCCCCGCAACACGGCGCGGCGAGCATTCGATCGCTCACACGCCAACACCCCCACCCCCCAAGGGAGTTCGCATGTCGAAGTTCTACGCGCGTCGACGGGTCAGCATACTCGCGGCCCTCAGCGGCCTCATAGCCTCCGTCGCACTGTTCAACGCCCCGACCGCCTCGGCGGCGCTCCCCACGCCCGTCAGCGGCGCCACCGCCCGCGGTTACCTGGCCCAGCTCACCGTGGCCACCGAGGACCGCACCGGCTACGACCGCGACCTCTTCCCGCTCTGGATCACCCAGTCCGGCACCTGCAACACCCGCGAGGTCGTCCTCAAGCGCGACGGCACGAACGTCGTCCAGGACTCCTCCTGCGCCGCCACCAGCGGCAGCTGGTTCTCCCCGTACGACGGCGCCACCTGGACCGCCGCCTCCGACCTCGACATCGACCACCTCGTCCCGCTGGCCGAGGCCTGGGACTCCGGTGCCGGCAGCTGGACCACCGCCCGGCGCCAGGCCTTCGCCAACGACCTGACCCGGCCGCAGCTGATCGCCGTCACCGACAACGTCAACCAGGCCAAGGGCGACCAGGACCCGGCCACCTGGATGCCGTCGGTCAGCTCGTACCGCTGCACCTACGTGCGCGCCTGGGTCCAGGTGAAGTACTACTACGGCCTCTCGGTCGACTCGGCGGAGAAGTCCGCCCTGACGAACTACCTCGCGAACTGCTGACGGGGTACTCACGGGGTGCTGACGGAGTTCGGCAAACCGTGACCTGCGGAACCTCCCCGCCCTCCTCCGTCGTTCCGTACCGTACGGGGCGACGACAGAGGTGAGCCGAAGGGGCGCGGCGGAGGCGAGGGGACGAACGCGCGGAGGCCCGAAGGGCTGAGCGCGATCGCCCCCTCGCCTCCGGCCGAGAGCGCCCCGGAGGCGAACCGACCGAGGAAAAGGGCGGGCGATCACGTGGCTGAACTGCGCCTGGGTCCACTGCTGAGGTACGCCGACGGCTCGGCCGCGACCGTCTGGGTCGAGGCGACCCGCCCGTGCGCCGCCGAGGTGCGGGGCGCGGAGGGCGCCCGCGGCACCTCCCGCACGTTCCAGATCGCGGGCCACCACTACGCCCTGATCCCGGTGACCGGCCTGACTGCGGGGTCCGCACAGTCCTACGAGGTCCTCCTCGACGGCACGCGCGTGTGGCCGCTGCCCGGCTCCCCGTTCCCGGACTCCGTCATCCGCACCCCTGCCGACGGCGACGCCGTCCGCCTCGCCTTCGGCTCCTGCCGTTGGGCCGCGCCGCCGGCCGGCGAGAAGGACCCGGTCGGCCCGGACGCCCTGGACACGCTGGCCGCCCGGCTCGCGGCCGACCCCGACGGTGAACGGCCGGACGTACTGGTGCTGCTGGGCGACCAGGTGTACGCCGACGAGACCTCCAAGGCGACCCGGCGCTGGCTGGCCGCCCGGCGCGATCTGAGCGAGCCGCCGGGCGACGAGGTCGCCGACTACGAGGAGTACACCCGGCTCTACTACGAGTCGTGGCTCGACCCCGAGGTGCGCTGGCTGCTGTCCACCGTGCCCAGCTGCATGATCTTCGACGACCACGACGTCATCGACGACTGGAACACCTCCGCCGCCTGGCTCGCCGACATGCGGGCCACCCCGTGGTGGCGGGAGCGGCTACTGAGCGGGCTGATGTCGTACTGGGTGCACCAGCACCTCGGAAATCTGTCGCCGGACGAGCTGGCCGCCGACCCGCTCTTCGCCGCCGTACGCGAAACCCCTGACGGCACCGACCTGTTGCGCTCCTTCGCCTGCAAGGCGGACACCGAACCGTCCTCCGTCCGCTGGAGCTACCGGCGCGACTTCGGCCGCGTTCGGCTGCTGATGGTGGACACGCGGGCGGCCCGGGTGCTCGACGAGGACGCTCGCTCCATGCTCGACCCGGGCGAGGCGCGGTGGCTGCGCGAGCAGGCGCTCGACGGGAGGGGGACATACGACCACCTCCTTATCGGCACCTCCCTGCCCTGGCTGCTGCCGCATCTGGTGCACGACGCCGAGGCGTGGAACGCGGCCCTGTGCCGGGGCGAGCGCGGGGAGCGCTGGGCGCGGTTCGGGGAGGACCTGCGGCGGCGGGCGGATCTGGAGCACTGGGCGGCGTTCCCGTCGTCCTTCGACGCGCTGGCGGAGCTGATCGCCGAGGCCGGCTCGGGGGCTCAGGCGCCGGCGACGGTGTGTGTGCTGTCGGGGGACGTGCATCACGCGTATGTGGCCGAGCCGACCTGGCCGACGGGGAAGGGGCCGGACGCCCGCGTCTTCCAGCTGACCTGCTCGCCCGTCCACAACGCCATTCACCTGGCGATCCGGATCGGCTTCCGCTTCGGCTGGAGCGGCGCGGCCCGGACGCTCGGCCGGTGGTTCGCGGGCCACGGGGGCTGTCCACGGCCGCCGATCGACTGGCGCCGGACGGGCGGTCCCTGGTTCGGCAACCAGCTCATGACCCTGACGCTGCGCGGGCGTACGGCCCGGCTGCGGCTGGAGCAGGCACGGGCGGGGCGGGGTGCGGGGGCGAGCGGGAGTGCCGGCGGGGGTGCCGGGACTGCGGGAGCTACGGGGGCGCGGTTGCGGACGGTGGCGGAGTCCGAACTCGCCCCGTAATCGTCTTGTTCCGCCTGCTTGTCACCGCTGTGTCAGGTGATGCTCGTGATGCATCCCACACTCGCTCACCCCGGGTCCCGGTTCGCCCCGCTCCCGACGGCATGATGAGCCGGACCGTCCGCTTCCATCCGACGGATCGCTCCGATGCGCCCCCCACGCCCGGGAGTCACCCCTTTGTCTGCACCGACCTCCGCACCGACCCCGGACTCCCTCACGGTCTCCGTCGCCCTGGTCGGCGCCGGCCCTCGCGGCACCAGCGTCCTGGAACGCCTCTGTGCCTCGGCTCCCGAACTCCTCCCGCCCGGTGCACGCCTCACGGTCCATGTGATCGACCCGGCGCCGCCGGGCCCCGGGCGCGTGTGGCGGACCGCGCAGTCGCCCGAACTGCTGATGAACACGGTGTCCTCGCAGGTCACGCTGTTCACCGACGACAGCGTGGACTGCTCGGGCCCGATCCGGCCCGGCCCCAGCCTCTGCGACTGGGCGGCCGGCGCGCTGGGCCCGGACGAGTACCCGACCCGTGCGCACTACGGCCGGTACCTGGAGTGGGTGTTCGCGAAGGTCGTGCGCGAGGCGCCCCCGGCGATACGCGTCGAGACGCACGCGGCCCGTGCGGTACGGCTCGACGACGCACCCGACGGCCACCAGGTCCTCACCCTCGACGACGGCCGCACCCTGCCCGGCCTGTCCGCCGTGGTCCTGGCGCAGGGACATCTGCCGACGGCCGCCGACGCGCCCCAGCGCCACCTCGCCGCCTACGCCGAACGCCACGGCCTGCGCTATGTGGCGCCCGCCAACCCGGCCGACGTCGACCTCTCCCCCGTATCCCCCGGCGAACCGGTGCTGTTGCGCGGCCTGGGCCTCAACTTCTTCGACCACATGGCCCTGTTGACCACGGGCCGCGGCGGCCGCTTCGTCCGTGCCGAGGAGGGCCGGGGCGGCCTGCGCTACGTCCCGTCCGGCAACGAGCCGCGCCTGTACGCCGGTTCGCGCCGCGGCATCCCGTACCAGGCGCGCGGCGACAACGCGAAGGGGCCGTACGGCCGCCATCTCCCGCTGGTCCTGACGCCCGAGGTGATCGCCGGCTTCCGCAAGCGCGCGGACTCGGGCGAGGCGCCGGACTTCCTCGCGGAGATATGGCCGCTGGTGGCGAAGGAGGTGGAGACGGTGTACTACACGGCGCTGCTGCCGGGGACACGGCGGCCGGAGTTCGTCGGCCGCTTCCTCGCCGTCGCCCATCGTGACCCCCAGGAGGCGCTCCTGCTGGAGGAGTTCGGGATCTCGCAGCGTGAGCGCTGGAGCTGGGACCGGGTCTCCCGCCCCTACACGGGGTCCGACGCCGCGGATCCCGGGCGGTGGCGCGAGTGGCTGCTGTCGTATCTGCGCGAGGACGCCGCACAGGCCGCCCGGGGCAATGTGCGGGGCCCGCTGAAGTCGGCCCTCGACGTGCTGCGCGACCTGCGCAACGAGCTGCGGCTGATCGTCGACCACGGCGGCCTCACCGGCACCTCGCGCCGGGACCACCTGGACCGCTGGTACACCCCGCTCAACGCCTTCCTGTCCATCGGCCCGCCCCGGCGCCGCGTGGAGGAGCTGATGGCCCTGCTGGAAGCGGGCGTGGTGGAGGTGCTCGGGCCCCGGCTGGAGGTGCGGGAGGAGGACGGGGCCTGGGTGGCGCACTCGCCCGAGGTGCCGGGCTCGGCGGTCCGGGCGACGACCCTCGTCGAGGCCCGTCTGCCGGAACCCGACCTGCGCCGCACCGCCGACGACCTGCTGGCCCGGCTGCTGAAGACCGGACAGTGCCGGCCGCACATCGTCGACGGTTACGAAACGGGAGGACTGGACGTAACGCAGCGGCCGTACCGTCTGATCGACCGTCAGGGCCGGGTGCACGCACGGCGATTCGCGTTCGGCGTACCAACGGAGGGTGTGCACTGGGTGACGGCGGCGGGGGCGCGGCCTGGTGTGGATTCGGTCACGCTTTCGGACGCCGATGCGGTGGCGAGGGCGGCGCTACGTGCGGTTGTTTCCGAGACGGATGAGGATTCCGGGGCAAAGTATTGGCCGAATGTTGAACTTGCAAGTATCGATTAGGGCTACCTACGGTGGGGGGCTACCGATCAGTATCCGTCCCCACCCCGTTCCTCACAGGGACCGGTAAACGTCAGACCGAGGGAGCCTCCCCCATGACCGGACGCCTCAACAGCGCCCAGCCCTACGCCATCGGCCTGTTCCGCATAGTCGTCGGCCTGCTCTTCGCCTGCCACGGCGCAAACTCGCTCTTCGGCACCTTCGGAGGCCAGACCGTCGAAGCCGGCACCTGGCCCGGCTGGTACGCCGCCGTGATCGAACTCGTCGGCGGCAGCCTGGTCATGCTCGGCCTCGGCACCCGCGCCGCGGCCTTCGTCTCCTCCGGCGCCATGGCGTACGCGTACTTCAAGGTCCACCAGCCCCAGGCCCTGTGGCCCATCGAGAACAGCGGCGAAGGCGCCGCCATGTACTGCTGGGCCATGTTCCTGCTGATCTTCACCGGCTCCGGCGCGTTCGGCCTGGACCGGCTGTTCGCCAAGCGTTCCGGGGCGCAGAGCAGGACGGCGGCCGACCAGACGCCGGTGGCGGCCTGACGGATCGGGCCCAGCCCCAGGCCTGATCTCCCGGCCCCGGCCCCGCACGGCCGGCCCGGACGACGGCGCCCGTATCCGCGAGGCTCACGCGGTACGGGCGCCGTTTCGCTGCGCTCGTTCTCCCCGTGCTCGTCACCTCCGTGCCCGTCTCACGGCAGCAGAGTGAACATGCTGTGCCGAACACACGAGCCCCCGATGGATCTCCTGTCCCACCCCCGGCGTACGCTGTATGGCTGTCATAGGCCGCCCCTGCCGCTCCCCCACGACATCGCGGCACGGTCTGGCCACGGGGGTAAACGGGGAGTTGTGGTGCTCGAGGGTCTCGAGGGCATGGGTTCGCTGACAGCGGCACCATGGATCTACGTAATGGTCGCACTGTCGGTACTGCTGGACGTGTTCGTCCCGGTCCTGCCGAGCGGCGTTCTGGTGATCACGGCGGCGACGGCGGCGGCCGCGGGAGCAGCGGGAGCCGCGACCGGTCAGGTCCCCGGGGACGTCCCGGACATCCTGGCCCTGACGCTCTGCGCCGCGACGGCCTCCGTCCTGGGTGACCTGGTCGCCTACCGTCTCGCCTGGCGCGGCGGCGCCCGACTGGACCGCGCGATCGCCCGCTCCCGCCGCCTGACGTCCGCGCAGGAACGTCTCGGCACGGCCCTGGCCCGGGGCGGCGGCGCCCTGGTGGTCCTGGCCCGCTTCGCCCCCGCCGGCCGCTCGGTGGTCTCACTGAGCGCCGGCGCCGCGCACCGCAGCCCCCGCGACTTCCTCCCCTGGTCCGCCCTGGCGGGCGTCGCCTGGGCCACCTACAGCGTGGCCCTCGGCTATTTCGGCGCCCAGTGGCTGGGAGCGACGTGGCTGGCGACGGGGGTGTCGGTGGCAGCGCTGTTCGCCGCGGGCGCGGGGGCGACGTACTTGATGCGCCGCAAGCCGGCGTAGCCCGCGGGCTCCGCCACCCGTCCCGCGCGGTACCTGTCCCGCCCGTTGTCCGCCCCGGCGCTACCCGGCCTGGCGCGCCGGCGCGGCGCCCCGCACCTCCAGCCCATCGAGCAGGTCGGCCGTGGCCTCCGCGATCAGATCGACGGCACGGTCGAAGACTTCCCGATTGTGGGCGGCGGGAGCCCGGAAACCGGAGACCTTGCGCACGTACTGCAAGGCGGCGGCCCGGATCTCTTCCTCTGTCGCCTCTTCGGGCAACGCGGGCGGACGAAGCGTCTTGATGCTGCGGCACATGCCTGACAGTCTCCCTCGGGGAGGGGCTTGTCTGCCATGATCACGTCGAGGCGGCCACCACATCGGGGCCGACCGACGAGAGGAATCGCATGACGGCGAACGATCGACTCACCGTGGCGGTACTGGGCCCGGGCGGCATAGGCGGCCTGCTCGCCGCGCTGCTGTCCAGGGCCGGACACCGCGTGATCTGCCTGGCCGGCGACGACACGGCCAAGACCCTGCGCACGACCGGCATCCACGTCCGCAGCGGCCTGTTCGGGGACTTCACGGCCGACGTCGAGACGGACACCGAGCTCCGTGAACCGGTCGACGCCTGCCTGATCGCGGTCAAGGCCACCGCCCTCGACGCGGCCCTGACCCGCGTCCCGCCCACCGCGCCGGGCGACGCCCTGATCGTCCCCTTCCTGAACGGCGTGGAACACCCGCAGACCCTGCGCACCCGCTACCGCCCCGACCGCGTCGCGCCGGCCGTCATCCGCGCCGAGTCGACTCGCGTCGCCCCGGGGAAGATCGAGCACCCCAGCCCCTTCGCCGAGATCGACCTCACCGGCGACCCGGTCCCCCGCGACCGCCTCGACGCCCTCGCCCAAGCCCTCGACGAGGCCGGCCCCACCACTCGTGTCCTCAACGACGAGACGGCGACGCTCTGGGCGAAGATGTCCTTCCTGGCCCCGTTCGCCCTGCTGACCACCCACCACGCCCTCCCCCTGGGCGACGTACGCACCCGCCACCGCGAGGAGCTGACGTCCCTCGTCGAGGAAACGGCAGCCGTGAGCCGCGCCTGCGGCGGCCCCGCCGACCCGACCCAGGCCCTCGCCCGCTACGACGCCTTCCCACCCGCCACCAAGTCCTCGATGCAACGCGACGCGGAGGCGAGCCGCGCCCTCGAACTGGACGCCATCGGCGGCGCGTTGCTGCGCGCGGCGGAACGACATGGGGTGCCCGTACCGGCGACGACCCGCCTGGTACAGGAATTGAGGACCGCCGGCCACTAGGGCGTGTTGCGAAAGTCAACGTCGGGACGGCGGGTTTCCGCCATAGCGGTGGTTTGCCGTCCCGGCCGCCGTTTCTGCCCGGTGCGCCGCCAGGACACTGGCCGGGGCGGCCGGGGCGCCGCCGTGGAGGACGGGAGAGCGCATGGCCGACAGCAGGATCCTGGTCGCGGTACCGGAACACCCTCGGGGCGAGGGCGCCGGGCCCCAGCAGTTACGGAAGATCCGGGACGCGATCGAGGCGGGCGGCTTCGAAGTCCGGTGGGCGGTAACGGCGGAGGACGCGGACGCGGTACTGCGCACCGAGGCTGGTCTGGCGGCGGCGCTGGTGGCCTGGGACCTTCCCAGGGCCGTCGGTGACGGGCCCGGCGCCGCGCTCGCCGCGCCGGGAGGCACACTCGCCCGGCCGGGCAGCACCCTCGACGGGACCCCGGGCGGCGGCGCTGTGCTGCGCCGGATCGGCCGCCGATTCCGGGACCTGCCGGTCTTCTTGGTGATGGCCGACGAGGGCCTGGGGGACCTGCCGCTGTGGGTGTCCGAGTCGGTCGTGGGCTACGTCTGGCCGCTGGAGGACACCCCGGGCTTCATCGCGGGCCGCATCACCAGTGCCGCCCGCTCCTACCGGGAATCCGTGCTGCCGCCGTTCTTCCGGGCACTGCGCCGCTTCGACGACGCCCATGAATACTCCTGGCACACCCCGGCCCACTCCGGCGGTGTCGCCTTCCTCAAGTCGCCGGCGGGACGCGCCTTCCACGACTACTTCGGAGAGCGGCTGCTGCGCAGCGACCTGTCGATCTCGGTCGAGGAACTGGGCTCGCTGTTCGAGCACACCGGCCCGATCGGCGAGGCGGAGCGCAACGCGGCCCGTGTGTTCGGCTCCGACCTCACCTACTTCGTGCTGCACGGCGACTCGACGTGCAATCGCCTGGTCGGCCATTTCAGCGTCACCCGCGACGAGATCGCGCTGGTGGACCGAAACTGCCACAAGTCGGTGCTGCACGGCCTGGTCGTCTCGGGTGCCCGGCCGGTCTACCTGGTCCCCACCCGTAACGGCTACGGCCTGGCGGGACCGCTGCCCCCGGCCGAGATCGCCGCGGACGCGGTGGCGGCCCGGATCACCGCGCATCCGCTCACCGAGGGCGCGGTGTCCCGGCACCCGCAGTACGCGGTGTTCACCAACTCCACTTACGACGGCCTGAGTTACGACGCCGTAGCCACCGCTCGCGCGTTCGCCGCCAGTACGCCCCGGGTGCACTTCGACGAGGCGTGGTTCGCGTACGCCCGTTTCCACCCGCTCTACGCCGGCCGTTACGGCATGTCGGTGGACGAGGATGCCTTCCCCGGCCCGGACCGCCCGACCGTGTTCGCCACCCAGTCCACGCACAAGCTGCTGGCGGCGCTGTCGCAGAGCGCGATGGTGCACATGCGATCCGCACCGCGGGCACCGGTGGAGCATGACCGGTTCAACGAGGCGCTGATGATGCACGGCACCACCTCGCCCCTCTACCCGATGATTGCCTCGCTCGACGTGGCGACGGCGATGATGGACGGCCCGCAGGGCGAGTGGCTGATCGACGAGGCGGTGACCGAGGCGATCCGCTTCCGTCAGGAGATGGTGCGCCTGCGACGGCGGATCGAGAGCGCCGGGGACCGGCCGCCGTGGTTTTTCGGGGTGTGGCAGCCGGACACGGTCACCGACCCGGCGACCGGCGACCGGCTGCCGTTCGAGGAAGCCCCGCCGGAGGTGCTGCGCACCGAGCAGTCCTGCTGGCTGCTGGAGCCCGGCGCCGACTGGCACGGTTTCCCCGGGCTGACCGAGGGCCACTGCATGTTGGACCCCGTCAAGGTCACGCTGACCTGTCCGGGGATCAGCGCCACCGGCGAGATGGCCGAGGAGGGCATCCCGGCCCGGGTGCTCACCGCCTATCTGGCCACCCGGAAGATTGTGGTGGAGAAGACCGACAGTTACACCACGCTGATCCTCTTCTCCATGGGCATCACCAAGGGCAAGTGGGGCACCCTGCTGGACGCCCTGACGGACTTCAAGGCCCTCTACGATGCCGACGCCCCACTGGAGCGGGTCCTGCCGGAGGCCGTCGCCGCGCATCCCCGCCGGTACGCGGGCCTGACCCTGCGCGGGCTGTGCCAGGAGATGCACGAGCAACTGCGTTCGGTGCGCCTGGTGGAGCTTCTGGACACGGCCTTCCAGCAGCTCCCGCAGCCCGTGGCGCCACCTCAGCACTGTTACCAGCGGCTGGTGCGCGGTGACACCGAGCGGGTCCGGATCTCGGAGGCGGCGGGCCGGGTGGCGGCCGCCATGGTGACGGTCACCCCGCCTGGCATCCCGGTCCTGATGCCGGGCGAGTCCATCGGCGCACCCGACGGCCCGCTGCTGCGCTATCTCACCGCCCTGGAGTCCTTCGACCGCCGCTTCCCCGGCTTCCGCAGCGAGACCCACGGCGTGACCCTCGACGAGGATACGGGCGACTACCTGATCGAGTGCCTGATCCAGGGCGCGGGGCAGCTGCCGGGGCACTCGCCCGGGCGTGTCGGTTAGGTTCTGTTGGGAAAGTGCTGGTCACAGCCACTCGTTGAGGACTGCGACCAGCACTGTCGCCTCGTAGCGGACGGCGAGCTTGTCGTACCTCGTGGCGACGGCCCGGTGGCGCTTGAGACGATTGATTCCGCACTCGACGGCATGGCGCTCGCGGTAGTCGGGCTTGTCGAACTTCGGCGGCCGACCGCCTCGGGAGCCTAGCTTCTGACGATTGCGGACGCGGTCCGCCGGGACCGGGATGGTCGCCTTGATTCCGCGTCTTCGCGGGTACGCTCGGTTGCGGCGGGAGTCGTACGCCTTGTCAGCCCGCACCCGGTCCGGTCGACTGCGAGGCCGGCCAGGACCGAGTCGGGGCACCCGAATCGCCTCCAGGACCGGCCCGAACTGCGGCGAGTCACCCCGCTGCCCGGCCGTGATCAGTACAGACAGAGGCTTCTGCCCCTGTTCGACGGCGAGGTGGATCTTTGTGGTCAGCCCGCCCCGGGAACGTCCGAGGGCGTGGTCGGTCGGCTCGACGGCGATGCCGCCAGGCGGCTCCTTTTGCAGGCCCCCCTTTTCGACGCTCCGGCGGCGTGCTGGTGGGCCCGACACACGGAGGAGTCGACATTCACATCCCAGGTGATCAGGCCCTTCACGTCGGCCTCAGCCTGGAGCTGAGTGACGATCCGGGCCCAGGTGCCATCGCGCTGCCAGCGCCGGAACAGGTCGTAGACCCGGTCCCACGGCCCGTAGCGTTCTGGCACATCACGCCAGGGAGCACCGGTCCGGGTCCGCCACCGTATGCCGTCTATCAGCTGCCGCCGAGTCCATACCGGCGGACGGCCCGGCTTGATGCCCCGCGGCAACAACGGCTCCAGCCGGGCCCACTGGCCATTCGTCAGATCACTACGCCCCACGGAACGTGATCATCCACGACCAAGATCCACTTTCACAACAGACCCTAGCCGCGCCGAAGCGCGCGAGCCCACCGATCATCGACTCACACACTCGTTCGCATGAACCACCCAAAGAAACTCGCAACCCGAAATCGAACAGGCGTAGCATTGGGCTGTGGCTAAGCCCTATGACTTTCCGAGTGACCTCCTCGCCGGCCAGGAGGAGTTGCATCAGGTCCGGGCCGAGCTGTCGGCCCTGCTGAAGCGGCTCCCCTGGTCGGTCGTCCCCCTGGACGCGTTCAGCGACGACAACGGCTGGCGCAAGGTCGAGCGCCCCGCCTCCCCCGGCTGGACGCAGGACGAGCAGGCCGAGGTGGAGAAGCTCCGACACCGCGAGCACGAGCTGGCCGTGTTCGTCAGCGGCCACCGCTTCTGGTCGGACCTCACCGGTCCGGAACGGGTGGACGCCCGCACAGAACTGAAGCACGCGCACGGGACACCGGCGGAGGAGAAGAACTGAAACGCAAAGGGCCCCGGCCGCGAACGGCGGGACCCTCTGTCGCTGTGGGCGCGGACGGTTTCGAACCGCCGACATCCTGCTTGTAAGGCAGGCGCTCTACCCCTGAGCTACGCACCCGAGAATGAGTCGACAGCCTACCTTGCCAGGGGCCATGTCCCGCAAACCCGTATCGCGGACCGTCCGGGAAGTCCGGGCACACCCTGGGGTTATCCCCACCACGGATCCGGGAGCGGCCCGGATCCCGCGCCGGGCCCGGGGTCCGTACGGTCGAAGCACCATCGTCACCCCGGGCCGCAGAAGCCGGTCCGGGGAAGTCTCAGGGGGAGATCGTCATGGCCCGTACCGTTCCCGCCCGCGCCGCCGCTGTCGCCGGGGTCGTTGTGGTGCTTCTTGCCGGGGTCAGCGCCTGCGGGGCCTCTGCCGGGGACGACAAGGAGCCCGAGCACCGGTCCTTCGCGCTGGAGGGGAAGACCCTGACCGTCGACTCCGACGACTCGGCGTTGGAGATCGTCGCCGCCGAGGGGAACAAGGCCGGCACGGTCGAGGTCACGCGGTGGTTCCAGGGCTCGGTCGCGATCGGCTCGGATCCCAAGGTGACCTGGGCGATGGAGGACGACCGGCTGGTGCTGCGGGAGAAGTGCTCGGGCATGATCGCCAACTGCTCGTCCAAGCACCGGATCGAGGTGCCGCGCGGGGTCACCGTGAAGGTGGAGGACGGGGACGGGAGTGTGCGGGCGCGCGGGTTCCGGGACGCGTTGAGCATTCGTACGGGGGACGGGTCCGTGCGGGTCACCGACTCCAGCGGTCCGCTGGACCTGAGGACCGGCGACGGCTCCATGCACGTCCTTGACGTCTCCTCGCGCCAGGTGAGGGCGCGGAGCGGGGACGGCTCGGTGCGGCTCGAACTCGGCACCGTGCCGGACCTGGTGGAGACCCGCAGCGGCGACGGCTCTGTGACGATCGAGCTGCCTCGGGCGACGTACCGCGTGTCGACCGAGACCGGTGACGGCTCGGTGGATGTGTCCGTGCCCCGGGACGACGCCAGCTCCCATGTGGTCTCCGCCCGCAGCGGCGATGGAAAAGTCACGGTGCGAACCGCGAACTAACCGGCCCGTGTGTTCGTCCTAAACCGGTGGGAGAATGAACCGGGCAGGGTGAATGACAGCACGGGAGAGGGATGTGACGGCGACACCTCCGCAGCCGAACTCGCCGTCAGTGCCGGGCGCGCAGGGACATCGCGCGCGGGGCGTCCCGCAGCCCGTACGTCAGGTCCGGCGCGGCTCGCGCCACACTCTGCGCGACATGCTCACCCTGGTCTGCGCCCTCCCTCTCGTCGCCGTCCTCGCCCTGCCGACCGCCTTCGCCGGCGGTGGTACGCGGCGCTGGTTCGGCGGACGGGCGGAGAGTCAGCGGGCCGAGGCGCAGGCCGCGAAGGACGCGGCGGCGGCCGCGTTCTACGAGCTGGACACCGCCCAGCGGGATCTGCGGATCTCGATCGAGACGATCTCGGCCGTCGACGACTCCCCTGCCGCCCGCCGGGCGATCACCGACTTCGAGGCGCTCGGGCGGCGTATCGACGAGGCCAGTCACCAGTACATCAACGCCGTCGACGCCCACGACCTCGACCGCGACGACCTGGAGGCCTCGGCCGCCGCCCACGCCCGTACGGCGCTGACGCAGGCCAAGGACGAGCTGGGGCGCGTCAAGCAGGAGCTGGACCGGTTCGAGGACGGGCTCGGGCCGCTGCTCGGCAAGGCCGAGACCCAGCTGGCCCGGCTCGCCCCGGCGGTCGAGCGCGCCCGGCAAGGCCTGCTGGCCGCCTCGAACGCCCTGGACGGCGTACGGGGATCGGGGTTGAAGGCGGACGACCTCGCCGCCCGGCTCGCGGCCCTCGCCCCGGAGCTGACCAAGCTGAACCAGGGCGCCGGGCAGCATGGCGTCCCGCAGACGCTGGAGCGTGCCGAGCGGGTCGCGCGGGAGGCGGAAGCGGTCCGGGTGGAGGCCGAGCGGCTGCCGGAGAAGGCCGCCGAGATCGATCACCGGCTCGTGTCGCTGCGGACGCGCGCGCAGGCGCTCACCACTCGTGCCGGGCAGGTCGAGCCGGTGCTGAGCGAGTTGCGGCGGCGGTTCACGGCGGCCTGCTGGCAGGACCTGCAGAGCGTGCCGGACCGGGCCGGGGAGAACGTACGGCAGGCCGAGCTGAAGCTGAAGGAGGCGCAGGCCGCGCGCGACGAGCAGCGCTGGCCGGACGCCACCGCGCTGCTGTCGACGGTCCGGGCGCTGCTGAACTCCACCGACGAGTCGGTGTCCGCCGCCGGTGACCGGCTGCGCCGGCTGAACGCCGTGCAGAAGGACCCGCAGCAGGAGATCGACCGGACCCGCTTCGCGATCCGGGACGCCCAGCGGCTGGCCATGGCGGGCCGCAACACGCCCGATCCGCGGCACGCGCGCCCGCTGGACGAGTCCGTCGCCCGGCTGGAGCGGGCGACGGACACACTGGAGGGCCGCCACCCGGACTACTGGCACTTCCTGACCGAGACGGAGGCGGTGCGGCAGGCGGTGGCCGGGGTGGTCGCGCAGATCCGCGAGGAGCGCGGCGGCGGTCACTGACGGGGCTAACCTGTGCGTATGCCTCGCTACGAGTACCGCTGCCGCAGCTGCGGCGACACGTTTGAACTGAGCCGGCCGATGGCGGAGTCCTCCGCTCCGGCGAGCTGCCCTGCGGGGCATGACGACACGGTGAAGCTGTTGTCGACGGTCGCCGTCGGCGGAACGGCGAGCGCCCCCGCCGCGCCCAAGGCGAGCGGCGGGGGCGGTGGGTGTTGCGGCGGGGGCTGTTGCGGTTAGTCGCCTACGGGGGTGCCGCACGATGCCGTCATGCGGGTGCGGCATCGATGTGGCTTGTCGCGCCCACGCGGCTAAGCCGCACCTCGATGCAGCCCCGCGCCCCTCAGGGGGTTGTCGTGCGCGTTGCCTTCAGGAACTCCCGCAGGATTCGCTCACCCGCCAGCACCCCCCGCTCGGGCAGCGCGCTGATCGCCGGGGCGGTGAAGTCGGTGTCGGCCAGTTCGCCGTGGCCCGGGCGCCAGCCCCGGTCGGCGGCCAGCAGCAGGTCGGCGTCGAGGAGGGAGTCGCCGGCGGCCAGCGTCAGCTCCGCGCCGGTGCGGCGGGCGACCTCGTGCATGGCGGCGCTCTTGGTCAGCGGCTTCGGCACCGCGTAGATCTTGCGGCCCTGCAAGGACACCGTCCAGCCCCGGTTCTCCGCCCACACCGCGAGCTCCTTCACCCACTCCTCGGGCAGCAGCTCCCGCTCGACGACCAGGTAGGCGAAGAGGTCCTCGGCGATCCGGTGCTTGCGCACCCACGCCGGGGACGCCGACGCCATCAGGTGGTCCTGCACCTCCGCGAGCGGCGCGCACTGCTCGGCCAGCCGGGCCATGACATGCGCATTCCAGTCGAGGTCGGAGACACCGTCGACCAGCAGGTGGCCGCCGTTGGCGCAGATCGCGTACTTCGGCGGGGGGCCCGGCAGGTTGATGCGCTGGTACTGCTTGCGGGTCCGGGTCGTCGTCGGCACGAAGACCGCCGCGTCGCCGAGGTCGGTCAGCAGCTGGGCCGACGTCTCGGTCATGTACGACAGCGGCTTGCTCTCGTGCACCTCCACGCACAGCAGCCTCGGCGCCCGCGCGTCCGGCATGGTCAGCGCGAGGGCCGCGGCGGAGTAGATGAGCGTACGGTCGAGGTCGCTGGCCACCAGCACCGGCATCAGAGGTTCACCGCCTTGCCGTCGGCACCCGTCGCGCCCCGCGTGTACTTGGGGTGGATCAACCCCACGCAGGTGTACGGCAGTTCGGCCACCTCTTCCACCGGTACCCCTCTCTGTTCGGCCAGCAGACGTACGTGGTCCAGGTCGGCGCCGGCTCCGGCCCGCGCCAGGATCTTCCAGGGCACCCGGCGCAGCAGCACCCGTGTGGTCTCGCCGACGCCCGGCTTGACGAGGTTCACGTCGTGGATGCCGTACTCCTCGCTGATGCGCTCGACGGCCGCCCAGCCCTCCCAGGTCGGCGCGCGGTCGCCGGACAGCAGCTCCTTGGCCGTCGCGTCGACGGCGTCCGCGACCTCCGGGAAGCGGGCGGAGACGGCGTCCAGGAAGGCCACGGAGACGTCGGCGCCGGCGAGTTCGCGGTAGAACTTCGCGCCGTGGTAGTCGTGCGGGCCGACCAGGTCGGCGCGCAGGACGGTGCGTGAGATGAGGCCGGACACGGTCGAGTTGAGGCACGCGGACGGGATGAGGTAGTCGTCGCGGGTGCCGTACGTCCGCACGCAGGAGCCCGGGTCGGCCAGTACGGCGATCTCCGGGTCGAAGCCGGTGACGCCGTCGGACTTCTCGAACTCCGCGAGGGCCACGGCGAGTTCGCGCGTGATGGCGCCCTTGCCGGTCCAGCCGTCGACGAAGACGACGTCCCGCGGGTCGTGGTGCTCGGCCAGCCAGCGCAGCGCGTTGGCGTCGATGCCCCGGCCGCGCACGATCGAGACGGCGTAGTGCGGCAGTTCGAGGCCGTGCCGGAACTGCGCCCAGCGGCGCATGAGTATGCCCACGGGGGTGCCGGCGCGGGCGAGGGAGACGAGCACCGGCCGCGGCGAACGCTCCGCCAGCACGATCTCGGTGACCGCGCCGACCGCCTTCGCCAGCCGCGCCGCCGACTCCTCCAGCGCCGTGTGGAACAGCGCCTGGTACTGCTCGCTGGGCTGGTACTCCACGGGCAGCGACTCCGCGTAGTGCGCGCCGCCGCTCTGAATGGCCTCTTCCCTTTCCTCGGTCGGCGCCTCCAGCGTCACGTCCGAGAGGTCCTGCAGCAGCCAGCCGACCTCCTCGGGGGCGTACGAGGAGAAGGCGGGGCCGCGGAGGGGCTCGGGCAGCATCGGGTGCCTTTCGGGAATGGCCAGGGGTCCGGGGACGTACGACGGCACCACCGCGAGCAGGACGTGCGGGGCGTGGGCGGCGAGCTGCGCCAACAGGCCGTCGGACGCGTGCAGTTCGGGGGTGTCGGCGACCGAGTCGACGACGGCTATGACGGCGTCGAAGCCGGCCCCCGCGACGTTGTAGGCGTAGCGCTCGCCGGGGCCGTCGGCGGGGTCGTCGTGGGCCGGGAAGACGAGGCGGGTGCGTATCGCGTAGCCGGGGTCGTCGACGGCGAGGACGGGTGAGCGGGTGGTGGTGGAGTAGCGGACCTCGGCGTCGGTGATGACCTGCTCCAGCTCGCGGGCGAGCCTGAGCGGGGCGTACATCAGCTCTTCGAAGCCGAGGACGAGGACGCGGCGCGCGTCGGCGGGGAGTGCCTCTGCCAGGCGGGCGGCCATGGCGGGGAGGGCGCCTTCGAGGCGGGTGCGGTGCGCGGGGGTGAAGCCGTGGCGACCGCCGTCGGGGAGGGCCGGGGGCCAGTGCAGGTCTATGCGGGTGGCGTGGGGGGCGGTGAGCTTGTCGTCCGAGTGCGGGCCGGTGGGGGCTGGTCGCGCAGTTCCCCGCGCCCCTGGGGGGTCGGCCACCGCAACGCCCGTCTTCAGGGGCGCAGACGACGTACGACCCTCCGCGGCGCTCTCGGCCTCGTACCGCGCCACCAACTCCTTCCCCTTCTCCAACACCCCCTCCGGCAGCCGTACGGTCCCCGAAGCGGCGGCCACCAGATCCACTCGCGCGCCGATCTCCCGCGCGAACTCCTCCAGCCGCCCGGCATCCGCAGCCGACCGCATGTCGACCAGGGCAACCACCACGTACCGCCGCCGCGGATACCGCTCATGAAGATCCCGGACGGTGTTCAGCACCGTGTTCCCCGTGGAGAACTCGTCGTCGACCAGGACCAGCGGCCCGTCGCCGACCAGCAGCGCCGGGTCCTCCGGGAGCAGCAGATGGGACGTGGCGTGCGAGTGGGACTCCTCGAAGCCGCCCGCCCGGGCGACCCCGGCGACCGGGCGGCGGGTGGAGTGCAGGTAGTGGGCGAGGCCGATGCCGTCGGCGACGGAGTGGCCGAGCCCCGTCGCCGTCTCGGCGTAGCCGAGGACGACCGCCCTGGCGGCCTCGTCGTCGCCCAGAAGATCCCGCACTCGGCGGCCGAGGGCGAAGCCGGCCCCGTACACCACGGACGGTGACTGCGGCACGTGCTTGCCGAGCACGTGGGAGACCAGCAGATGCGCCCGCTTGGGGTTGCGGCGCAGGGCGAGCCCCAGCATCCGAGTGAGCTCGTCGTCGCCCACGAGCTGGACTCCGAGCCGCTCGGCGACCCAGCTCCCGGACCAGACCCCGTTGTTCACTGCGTTGTTCATGCGTCCCTTGGATTCAGAAGCCGGTCGGCTGGGTGGAGAAGCCGGTCGGCTGGGTGGAGAAGCCGGTCGGCCCGGTCAGGCCGGGATACCGGCGGCAAGCAGCTCCACGAAACCGATGTCCTCGTTGGCCACACCGAACACCTCGGCCCGCAGCATGGTCCGCTCGGCCCAGGCGCGATGCGGCTTCACCTCATTCATCTTGTTGGTGTACTGCGACCTGAGTACACCCCCACCGCAGCGTTCGGGCCGCAGGATGTCCTTGGCGTCGCTGAACTCCTCGTGACTGACCACGGACAGCGCGTGTACGGGCAGTACGTGGGAGGGGTGGATGCAGGTCTTGCCGAGGAGGCCGTTGGCGTGGTCCAGCGTGATCTCGCGCAGCAGGCCGTCCATGGAGTGCTCGATGAGGGCCTCGCGCAGTTCCTCGGCCTGGCCCTCCAGGAAGGGGCTGCGGCGCAGCTGCGGCTTGAACATACGTTCCTGCACCCGGAAGTACTCCCACACCGGCCCGGTCACCGTGAAGCCGGTGCCGTCGGCTCTGCCCAGCATGTTCACCACGTCGGCGATCACGGAGGCGACGATCTGGACGTCGTACGCGGTCATGTCCGGGGCCCGGCGCAGCCCGTACGACGAGCAGAAGTCGGTCACCCCGAGCCGCAGCGCCAGCACCCGCTCCCGGTACTTGTCGACCGCGCGGAAGATGCCCTCCAGGGTCTCCACGCGGGACTCCCGGTAGAGCAGCTCGGGCGACTCCAGCACCGGCATGGCGAACAGCCGGCGCCCGCTCTGCGCCTCGGCGCTCGCGAGGGCCTCCAGGAAGGGCATGCCGCGCTCTTCGGTGAACTTCGGCAGCACGAACCCGGACAGCAGCCGGACGGCGGGACCGAGCCGCCGTACGAGATCGGGGATCTGTTCGGGCGCACGGACCCGGATGAAGAGCAGCGGCAGATCCACCGCGCTCTCCCGCTCGGCGAGGTCGGTGAACTGCCGGACGAGGTTCTCCTCGCCCTCCGCCACGTCCTCGTCGCCGATCGAGTCCTCCAGGCACAGCACCATCGAGACCACGCCGCGCCCGGTCTGCTTGACGATGTCGTCGGCGAGCCGCGGCCGCGTGGCCGGACTGTAGAGCGTGGCGCCCAGGGCCGCGGAGAGCAGCCGTGCCGAGGAGTCCGCGGAGAACGCGCACGGCTCCTGGTGGAAGAGGCGCTGCCGCACCTCCGGGGCGATGTGCCCGAAATGACGCATAGAGCTCCCCCGTGGTGCCTCAATGGCCCCTGTGACCTGTTCACAGGTGGCCGGTAATAGTACGTAGATACCCATGTCAGGGGTTCCCGCAGGGCATGAATTTCTGGTAACGCGGACAAGCACGAGCGCACACGGCCCGTGTACCCCCGCGTTGTCGTGACCAGGACGGAGAGGGCAGGATGACCGCATGACGCACGCGATGTTGAAGGGGTCGAACGTCCCGCTCGAAGTCACGACGGTACGCGCCGTGCTGCGCTGGACGCCCGGGCAGGGGGTCCCGGATGTCGACGCCTCGGCACTTCTCCTCGGCCCCGACGGGCGCGTGCGCTCCGACGAGGACTTCGTCTTCTACAACCAGCCCCGGCACCCCTCCGGGCAGGTCTGGCGACTCGGCAAGAAGCGACTCACCGAGGGCCTCACCGACACGATCCAGACAGATCTGGCCGGTGTCGAGGCCGGCGTCGGACAGATTCTGGTGGTCGCTTCGGCGGACGGCGTCACCTTCGACCGCGTACGGGACCTGCGCATCCTGCTGTACGACGCGGCGGCCGCCGAGGGCGATCCGCTGGCGTACTTCGACGTCAAGCCGGAGACGGGCGCGGAGACCGCCCTGATCTGCGGCGAGCTGTACCGCCGCGGCGAGGGCTGGAAGTTCCGCGCGCTCGGCGAGGGCTACTCGGACGGCCTCAAGGGCCTGGCCACGGACTTCGGTATCTCGGTGGACGAGTCGGAGGCGTTGGAGGAGCCCGCCCCGGTCCCCACGCCGGAGATCTCCCAGCCCCTCCCCCCGGAGCAGCCGACGACCGTGGTCCCGCCCCAGCCGTCCTACGGCTACCCCCAGCAGCCCCCGCCGACCCAACCCGCATACGGCTACCCCCAGTCCACCGGCCAGCCGGTCACGGCCCAGTCGGGCTACGGCTACCCGCCCCCGGTGACGGCCGCTCCGGGCCAGGAATTCCGCCTGCCTCCACAGGGCCCGCAATTCATCGGACGTTAGCTGCACGCCCCAAGGGGCGCGGGGCTGTATCGATGTGCGGCTCCGCCGCGTGGGCGCGAGCGGCCACAAACGCCCCGCAGCCGCCGACCGACACCGGGCCCCGAGCCATCAGGCGCACCGGCCAAGACCAAGCGTCAGCGTTCCGCTTTGGTCTTGTATCCGCGCCCCCACTGCAGCCCCCACCCGAACAACCGATCCAGCTCGGCCTGGAAGCCGTAGACGAACTTCACCTCACGCCGAACCCAGAGCTCGCCCTTCACGTTCTCGATCATCACCACCGCACAGGACCGAGCCTGCGGATGCCGCTCATCGAGGCCTATCTCGATCCGGGGCCCATTGCTCGGGTACAGGGTGACGATCGCATGCGTGCGGTCGAACGCCGGCGTCTGGTCATAGATGTACACAAAGACCAGTAGCCGCTTGATCTCCTCCCGATGATCAAGGTTGACGTACATCGTCTCCCCGGACGCGGACCCGAACCGGTCGTCCCCGCTGAGCTTCACGTACGGCGGCGCGTTGACGTCCCCGAGGAAACCGCCCAGCGGCTGGACGACCCCCTTGGTCCCGTCGGCCAGCTCGTACAGACACCCGAGGTCGAGGTCCACGTTGACCATGCTCTGACTGTGCCCGAGCACCTCCGGCGGCCTGAGCGCCTTCAAGGGATGCCGCCACAGGCTCTCCCGCTGCGAGCCTCCGATGTCCGACGTCCGCATACGCCAGGCCAGGTTGACCCGGAGATGACCGGTCGCCGCACCCTGCTTGGTGAGCGAGACCCGGTCGTGCCGCTTGGTCAGCTCGATCGAGTTCGACGACGCGCTGCCCGAGTCGAACTCGGTCGCCCGGCCACGCCAGAGTCCGTCCAAGAAGCCCATTCCGCCCCCACGTCCCACGAGAGAACCGCGTTCACCACGAATGATCTGCATGCACTCGGAAAAACCGGCGGGGCGGCCGGACGCCCGGCCGCCCCGCTCAGAGCGTTCCTCACCCGCAGGTGTGTCACACCCCGGACGAGACCTCAGTCTTCTCGTCCGAGGTCGCCGCTTTTCCCTCCGCTGCCGCCAGCGCACGGTTGCGGCGAACCGAGGACCAGAAGGACCAGGCGATCAGGATCACGCCGATCGAGCCGGTGATGAGCTCGGGGATCTGGTACTGGATGGTGACCATGAGGATCACGGCGAGCGCGCCGATCGCGTAGTGCGCGCCGTGCTCCAGGTAGACGTAGTCGTCGAGGGTGCCCTGACGCACGAGGTAGACGGTCAGCGAACGGACGTACATCGCGCCGATACCGAGGCCCAGCGCCATCAGGACGATGTCGTTGGTGATGGCGAAGGCGCCGATCACGCCGTCGAAGGAGAAGGAGGCGTCCAGGACCTCGAGGTAGAGGAACATGAAGAACGCGGCCTTGCCGGCCATGGCGACCGCGGTGCGGGGCTTGCCGGTGCGCTCGGCCTCTTCCTCGGCCTCGTGCTCGCGCTCCTCCTCCTCTTCGAGCTTGTCCTCGAAGTAGCCGGAGAGACCCCCCACGATCATGTACGTGATCAGGCCCGCGATACCGGAGAGCAGAACCGTCTCCGCCTTGTCGACGTGCGCACCGCCGTGCTGGTGGGCGTTGGCCGCGAAGGTCAGCGCCGAGATCAGCAGAACGACCAGCGCGATACAGACCGACAGCATGTCGACCTTGCCGAGCTTGGCCAGCGGGCGCTCCAGCCAGTTGAGCCACTTGATGTCCCGGTCCTCGAAGATGAAGTCCAGGAAGATCATCAGCAGGAACATGCCACCGAAGGCGGCGATCGCCGGGTGGGCGTCGGTCACCAGCTGCTGGTACATGTCCTTGTCGTTGAGCGCGAGGTCGACCGCCTCGATCGGCCCCAGCTGCGCGCTGATCGCGACGATCACGACGGGGAAGACCAGCCGCATGCCGAAGACGGCGATCAGGATGCCGATGGTGAGGAAGATCTTCTGCCAGAAGGCATTCATCTTCTTCAGGATTCCGGCGTTGACCACCGCGTTGTCGAACGACAGCGAGATCTCGAGGACGGAGAGGATCGCCACGATACCGAGTGCGGTCCACCCCCCGAAGAGGACCGCTGCAACCAGGCCGAGCGCGGTGACCGCGAACGACCAGCCGAAGGTTTTCAGAACCACTGGCTACCCAATCCTGTGTGTACGGGGCTCCCGAGCGCCGCACTCGGCTTTACGAACTTTTGAACCCGAAGTCTAGTCGGCCCCACTCCCCGTCCCACGGGGGCCCGACTTTTGCTCATATCGCGTTATGAGACGCTGACCCCGAAGTCCAGCGCGATGCCGCGCAGGCCCGACGCGTACCCCTGTCCCACCGCCCGGAACTTCCACTCTCCCTGGTGGCGGTACACCTCGCCAAAGATCATGGCGGTCTCGGTGGAGGCGTCCTCGCTCAGGTCGTAGCGGGCGAGTTCCTGGCCGTCGGCCTGGTTCACGACACGGATGAAGGCGTTGCTGACCTGGCCGAAAGTCTGGCCTCGCTCATCGGCCATGTGGATGGAGACCGGGAAGACGATCTTGTCGCACTGGGCCGGCACCTTGAAGAGGTCGACCAGCAGCGACTCGTCGTCGCCGTCCCCCTCGCCGGTGAGGTTGTCCCCGGTGTGCTCCACCGAGCCGTCCGGACTCTTGAGCTGGTTGTAGAAGACGAACCACTCATCGCCCATGACCCGTCCGCCGGTGCACATCAGGGCGCTGGCGTCGAGGTCGAAGGGGGCTCCGGTGGTGGAGCGCGCGTCCCAGCCGAGCCCGATCATCACCTGAGTGAGGTTCGGTGCGGCCTTGGACAGGGAGACATTTCCTCCCTTGGCGAGCGTGACGCCCATGTTGCTGGTCCTCCCCGCGTGATGCTTTTTGGTTGTCCTGCGCATCCGGCGCCGCACCCAAACGGTACGGCGCCGGACTCAGCCAGTGGTGTCCTGAACGGTCACCTCTCGGATGGCGACCTCAGACGTTCACACCGAAGTCCTGCGCGATGCCGCGCAGGCCCGAGGCGTAGCCCTGGCCGATGGCGCGGAACTTCCACTCCGCGCCGTGCCGGTACAGCTCGCCGAAGACCATCGCGGTCTCGGTGGACGCGTCCTCGCTGAGGTCGTAGCGCGCGATCTCGGCGCCGCCGGCCTGGTTGACGACGCGGATGAACGCGTTGCGCACCTGGCCGAAGGACTGCTGGCGGTTCTCGGCGTCGTAGATCGAGACCGGGAAGACGATCTTCTCGACGTCGGCCGGGACGCCCGCGAGGTTGATCTTGATCTGCTCGTCGTCGCCCTCGCCCTCACCGGTGATGTTGTCGCCGGTGTGCTCGACCGAGCCGTCGGCGCTCTTCAGGTTGTTGAAGAAGACGAAGTTGGCGTCACTGGCGACCTTGCCCGCGTTGTTCAGCAGCAGCGCGCTGGCGTCGAGGTCGAAGTCGGTGCCGGTCGTGGTGCGGACGTCCCACCCCAGACCGACGATGACCGCAGTGAGGCCCGGGGCCTCCTTGCTCAGTGATACGTTGCCGCCCTTGCTGAGGCTGACTCCCACGAGTCCTCCATTGGTGTCCAGGGGCGGGGAGCCCCGCCATGCGTTTGATATCGGATCAACGAGTCGATCCTAGTAACGGGTTCCCGTACCCCGCAGGCCTTGATACCGAAGAATCACAGGGTGTCGGGATCAGAGGGTGTCGAGTGCCTTGACGTACTCGCTGAGGTCGCGGGCGTCCGGCAGCGCGTTGACGACCGTCCAGCGCACGACGCCCTCCTTGTCGATGACGAAGGTGCCGCGCACCGCGCAGCCCTTGTCCTCGGCGAAGACGCCGTAGGCGCGGCTGACCTCGCCGTGCGGCCAGAAGTCGCTGAGCAGCGGGTACTCCAGGCCCTCCTGCTCGGCGAAGACGCGCAGGGTGTGGATGGAGTCGTTGGAGACGGCCAGCACCTGGGTGTCGCGGTCGGAGAACTGCGGCAGGTTGTCGCGCACCTCGCACAGCTCGCCGGTGCACACGCCGGTGAAGGCGAAGGGGTAGAAGAGCAGGACGACGTTCTTGGAACCGCGGAAGTCGGAGAGCTTCACGGCGGCGCCGTGGTTGTCCTTGAGCTCGAAGTCGGGGGCCTTGTCGCCGACCTGGATCGCCATCGTCGTGATGTCCCTTCGGTGGGGCTGTTCGGGTGGAACCCACCCTATGCAGCTACCACCGAGGCCCGTGCAGGAGGCCGGGCCGGGCTTTTCAGCCCGGCCCGGCACCACCACCGGTTCTACTTCTTGGTCTTCGCGGCCTTGGGCGTCACCAGCCGGCTGCCGCTCCAGTCCTTGCCGACGCTGACGCTCTTGGACGCCGACAGCCCCGCCGTGGTCGCGGCTTCAGAGATGTCGCTGGGCTCAACGTAGCCGTCACGGCCGGTCTTCGGCGTCAGCAGCAGGATCGCGCCGCCCTCTTCGATGTACGTGGTGGCATCCACCAGCGCATCCGTCAGGTCGCCGTCCTCGTCGCGGAACCACAGCACCGCGGCATCGGCAACGTCGTCGTAGTCCTCGTCCACGAGCTCTGTGCCGGTGACTGACTCAATGGCCTCGCGGAGTTCCTGGTCTACGTCGTCGTCGTAGCCGATCTCCTGGACCACCTGCTCGGGCTGGAACCCCAGCCTCTCGGCAAGGGTCCGCTCCTCCGCGTGGTCCGCGGTCGCGCTCACGGGTTGCCTCCTGATCATGTCTTGGGAAATAACTCAGCCACGCGCGTGCGCGAAGCATTGGCCGTAGTCCACACGGGCGGGACGGATCGCGCAAGTACCCGGCCGTTCAGACCGCCGAAACGGTGACGATCGTGAACGTGTCACCGCAACTCCAGGCACACCATCATCGTCCCAAGGTGACGTACCGCACGCCAATCCGCCCCTTTGGGCGTTTGGGAACCATCGACGGGTACTCCACCGTTACCAGGACCCGGTTACCTCGCAGTAGAGATGACGTTTGGCGCCCCGAGGTACACGATGGGGAGCGGTGCAGACACCCAGAAACACGGCCCTCTGACAGGTAAGGAACAGCGTGGCTTCCGGATCCGATCGAAACCCGATCATCATTGGCGGCCTTCCGAGTCAGGTTCCTGACTTCGACCCCGAGGAAACGCAGGAGTGGCTCGACTCCCTCGACGCCGCTGTGGACGAGCGCGGCCGGGAGCGGGCCCGCTATCTGATGCTGCGGCTGATCGAGCGGGCCCGCGAGAAGCGCGTCGCCGTGCCCGAGATGCGCAGCACGGACTACGTCAACACGATCGCCACCAAGGACGAGCCGTTCTTCCCGGGCAACGGGGAGATCGAGCGCAAGATCCTCAACGCGACCCGGTGGAACGCCGCGGTCATGGTGTCCAGGGCCCAGCGCCCCGGCATCGGCGTCGGCGGTCACATCGCGACCTTCGCCTCCTCCGCCTCGCTCTACGACGTGGGCTTCAACCACTTCTTCCGCGGCAAGGACGAGGGCGACGGCGGCGACCAGGTCTTCTTCCAGGGCCACGCCTCTCCGGGCATCTACGCGCGCGCGTTCCTGCTGGACCGTCTGAGCGAGCAGAACCTGGACGCGTTCCGCCAGGAGAAGTCGAAGGCGCCGTACGGCCTGTCCTCCTACCCGCACCCGCGGCTGATGCCGGGCTTCTGGGAGTTCCCGACGGTGTCGATGGGCCTCGGCCCGATCGGCGCGATCTACCAGGCGCGGATGAACCGCTACATGGAGGCGCGCGGCATCGCCGACACCTCCAAGTCGCATGTGTGGGCGTTCCTGGGCGACGGCGAGATGGACGAGCCGGAGTCGCTCGGCCAGCTGTCCATCGCCGCCCGCGAGGGCCTGGACAACCTCACCTTCGTCGTCAACTGCAACCTGCAGCGCCTCGACGGCCCGGTGCGCGGCAACGGCAAGGTCATCCAGGAACTGGAGTCGATCTTCCGGGGCGCCGGCTGGAACGTCATCAAGCTGATCTGGGACCGCACCTGGGACCCGCTGCTCGCGCAGGACCGCGACGGCATCCTGGTCAACCGGATGAACACCACGCCGGACGGCCAGTTCCAGACGTACGCCACCGAGACCGGCGGCTACATCCGCGACCACTTCTTCGGTGACGACCAGCGGCTGCGCGCGATGGTCGAGGGCATGACCGACGACCAGATCCTGCACCTGGGCCGTGGCGGTCACGACCACAAGAAGATCTTCGCCGCGTACGCGGCGGCCCGCGCCCACAAGGGCCAGCCGACGGTGATCCTGGCCAAGACGATCAAGGGCTGGACGCTCGGTCCGAACTTCGAGGGCCGCAACGCCACGCACCAGATGAAGAAGCTCACGGTCGACGACCTCAAGCGCTTCCGCGACCGTCTGCACCTGCCGATCGCCGACAAGGACCTGGACAGCGGGCTCCCGCCGTACTACCACCCCGGGCGGGACTCCGAGGAGATCCAGTACATGCACGACCGCCGCCAGGGGCTCGGCGGTTACGTCCCGACGCGCGTGGTGCGCTCCAAGCCGCTGGCGCTGCCGGACGACAAGACGTACGCGACCGTGAAGAAGGGCTCCGGTCAGCAGTCGATCGCCACCACCATGGCGTTCGTACGGCTGCTCAAGGACCTCATGCGGGACAAGGAACTCGGCAGGCGGTTCGTGCTGATCGCGCCCGACGAGTACCGCACGTTCGGCATGGACTCGTTCTTCCCGAGCGCGAAGATCTACAACCCGCTCGGCCAGCAGTACGAGGCGGTCGACCGCGACCTGCTGCTCGCGTACAAGGAGTCGCCGCAGGGCCAGATGCTGCACGACGGCATCTCCGAGGCGGGCTGTACGGCGTCGCTGATCGCGGCGGGTTCGGCGTACGCCACGCACGGCGAGCCGCTGATCCCGGTCTACGTCTTCTACTCGATGTTCGGTTTCCAGCGCACCGGCGACCAGTTCTGGCAGATGTCGGACCAGCTGGCGCGCGGTTTCGTGCTGGGCGCGACCGCCGGCCGTACCACGCTGACCGGTGAGGGCCTGCAGCACGCCGACGGCCACTCGCAGCTGCTCGCCTCGACCAACCCGGGCTGTGTGTCGTACGACCCGGCGTTCGGCTTCGAGATCGCGCACATCGTCAAGGACGGTCTGCGGCGGATGTACGGCAGCGACGAGCAGCACCCGCACGGCGAGGACGTCTTCTACTACCTCACCGTCTACAACGAGCCGATCCAACACCCGGCCGAGCCCGAGAACGTGGACGTCGAGGGCATCCTCAAGGGCGTCCACCGCTTCAGCGAGGGCACGGCCGGATCGATCCCCGCGCAGATCATCGCGTCGGGTGTGGCCGTCCCCTGGGCCATCGAGGCGCAGAAGATCCTCGCCGAGGAGTGGAACGTCAAGGCGGACGTCTGGTCGGCGACCTCCTGGAACGAGCTGCGGCGCGAGGCCGTGGAGTGCGAGGAGCACAACCTGCTGCACCCGGAGGAGGAGCAGCGGGTGCCCTATGTGACGCGCAAGCTCAGCGGGGCCGAGGGACCGTTCGTGGCCGTCTCCGACTGGATGCGGTCGGTGCCGGACCAGATCGCCCGGTGGGTGCCGGGGACGTACCAGTCGCTGGGCGCGGACGGGTTCGGGTTCGCGGACACGCGCGGTGCGGCGCGCCGGTTCTTCCACATCGACGCGCAGTCGGTGGTCGTCGGGGTGCTGACCGAGCTGGCGAAGGAGGGCAAGGTGGACCGGTCGGTGCTGAAGCAGGCGATCGACCGTTACCAGCTGCTCGATGTGTCGGCGGCGGACCCGGGTGCCGCGGGAGGCGACGCGTAGCGTCGCCGGCGTCAACAGCTCGAAGGGGTGGTGTGCCCGTGGGTGATCTGCGGACTACACCACCCCTTCACATTTCTTACGATGCGGACATGAAGCAACCGCTCGCCCAAGTCCGTTGGGAACGGTGTACCCAGCGGCCCCTGTTCGCTCTGGCCCTGGCGTTCGCCGTGGCCTATGCCGTGCCGATCGTCGAGCCGGACGCGAGCCGTGCGGTGGCGTCCGCGTGCCTCGCGGTGGAGTGGGTGGTGTGGGGCGCGTTCGCGCTGGACTACGTCATACGGCTCGCTCTCGCCGAGCAGCGGATGCAGTTCGTACGGAGCCACTGGATGGATCTCTGCGCGGCCGTGCTGCCGCTGGTCCAACCGCTGCGGCTGCTGCGGCTCGTGGCCACCCTGCTGCTCGTCGGGCAACGAGCCCGGATGGCCTCGCAGGTGCGGCTCACGACCTATGTCGCCGGGTCGGTGGTCGGGCTGTTGATGTTCGGGTCACTGGCCGTGCTGTCGGTGGAGCGGGACTCACCGGACGGGAACATCAAGACGCTGGGTGACGCGGTGTGGTGGTCCTTTACGACCATGACGACCGTGGGGTACGGGGATCATGCGCCGACCACCGGGGTGGGGCGGATGCTCGCGGTGGGGCTGATGCTGTCCGGGATCGCCCTGTTGGGTGTGGTGACCGCGAACATCGCCGCTTGGTTCATCGCTCGCTTCGAGATGGACGACGTGGAGGAGCGGCGGCAGACCGAGGCGATACGGGTACTCACTGAGGAAGTCCGGGCCTTGCGAGCCGAGGTCGCCGCGCTGTCGGGGGACAGGGTGGGGGACAAGTGAGTCAGAACAGACCGTTGCCCGGTGTCGCCGTCCCCGCCAGCCAGATGACGGCCATCAGCGTGTCTATCGCGCCCAGCACCACGGCCACCAGCGCGGGGAGCGGGCGGGCTCCTGACCAGGTGCGGTTCATGGCCAGCCAGCCGCAGGCGATCGCCACCGGGCCGAGGATGATGCCCAGTACGAAGAAACCGGCGATCGCGCAGATGGCTCCGATGATCCCCAGCGTCGCGCGATCCGGCCCGGTCCGTGACCACGTCCGGCCACGTGAGCGGGGGTACCCGCGCGTTCGGTGTCCGAAGCCCGCCATCGTCAACTCAACTCCCAGAACCTTCCGGTCGGTTGGGTTCGCCGAGTCGAGTACCCCGCGTGCGGGCGCTAATCCTCCGGTTGTTCCGGGCCGTCGGCGCGCTGTCCCCCTCCGGCAGCGCGCCGCCGCCCAGGCCGCCCTCCTCGTCGTACCAACGTGCCCGAGGAACATGCCGTACGGAGGGCTTGGCCCAATCTGACCTGCGGCGCATGCCGGGTGGGAGGGATCTTTAGCGAAGTCACCCTGATAGGGGAACTCCGACCGCGGATCCCTCCGTTCGCTTGCGGGGCGTCAGATGTGCGCCGCGCCCGCGCCCGCCTCCGCGTTCTCGCCGCGCTTGGTGAGGAAGGCGACGAAGACCGCGACGACCGCCACGCCCGCGGCGACCAGGGACGCCAGGCTCATGCCCGAGATGAACGTGTCGTGCGCCACGTCCGTGATCTTCGCGGCGATGGCGTTCGGCGTGCCCGGGGCCACCGGTGGCACGCCGACCTGGACCGCCTCGGAGGCCTGGGCCTCCTGGGCCGCGGTGAGCGGCGGCAGGCCCGCGGAGGTCCAGTTACCGGCGAGGTCGCTGTCGACCTTGGAGGCCATGACGGCGCCCAGGACGGCCGTACCCAGGCTGCCGCCGATCTGCATCGCGGCCTGCTGGAGACCGCCGGCGACGCCGGAGAGCTCCATGGGCGCGTTGCCGACGATGACCTCCGTGGCGCCGACCATGACCGGCGCGAGGCCGAGGCCGAGCAGGGCGAACCAGAGGGACATGACGCCGCTGCCGGTGTCCGTCTGAAGCGTGGACATGCCGTACATGGCGAGGGCGGTGGCCGCCATGCCGCCGGCCAGCGGGATGCGCGGGCCCAGCTTGGTGATCATCGCGCCCGCGAGCGGGGAGCCGACGATCATCATGCCGGTGAGGGGCAGGAGGTGCAGCCCCGCGTCGATCGGGCTCATGCCGTGGACGTTCTGCAGGTAGAACGTCACGAAGAACAGGCCGCCCATGAAGGCGATGGCCATCAGGACCATCAGCACGACACCCGCGGAGAGCGGGACCGAGCGGAAGAGAGCCAGCGGGATCAGGGGCTCCTTGACCTTCGTCTCCCAGAAGGCGAAGAGCGCGAAGCCCAGCACCGACACGGCTATGAACGTCCACGTCTTGCCGTCGCCCCAGCCCCACTCCGGAGCCTTGATCAGGGCCCAGACCAGGCAGAACATCGCGGCCGACAGCAGGGCTATACCCAGGATGTCGAAGGAGCGCGGGGCGTTCTCGGCACGGTGGTCGAGCAGGATCACGACGCCGAGGACGACGGCGAGGATGCCGACCGGCACGTTGATGAAGAACACCGACTGCCAGTTGACGTGCTCGACGAGGACGCCGCCGAGGATCGGGCCGCCCGCGGTGGAGGCACCGATGACCATGCCCCAGATGCCGATGGCCATGTTGAGCTTCTCGGCCGGGAAGGTGGCCCGCAGCAGGCCGAGCGCGGCCGGCATCAGCAGCGCGCCGAACAGGCCCTGCAAGACGCGGAAGGTGACCACCGCGGCGATGCTGCTGGACAGACCGATCGCACCGGAGGCGGCGGCGAAGCCGACCACGCCGATCAGGAAGGTCTGGCGGTGTCCGAAGCGGTCGCCGAGCTTGCCGGCGGTGATCAGGGCGACCGCGAGAGCGAGGAAGTAACCGTTGGTGATCCACTGGACCTGGGCGAAGGTGGCGCCGAGGTCCTTCTGGATGGCCGGGTTGGCGATGGCCACGATGGTGCCGTCGAGGGCCACCATCATGACCCCCACTGCGACGGTGATGAGAGTGAACCAAGGGTGGCCCCGCAGCCCCTTGGCCGGCGTCGCGTCCGACGGAACCGCCGGCGCCTTGCCCTCCGACCCCGTCGTGTCGATGGTGGTCTGACTAGTCATGCGTTCGAGGCTAATGACAGCCTCTGACAATTGACAAACCAATTCACAAGTCGGTAACTGACACCTATGGAAACACTGCGCGAACGCAAGAAGCAGCGCACTCGGGAAGCACTGCTGCGTACCGCGTTGGAGCTGTTCACCACCCAGGGGTACGAGGGGACCACCGTCGACGACGTCGCGGAGGCCGTCGATGTGTCGCAGCGCACGTTTTTCCGTTACTTCGCCGGCAAGGAGGAGGCGGCCCTCGCCCTGCAGGAGATGACGGTGGCGCACTTCCTGGAGGCGGTGCGCGAGCGCCCGCCGCACGAGGCCCCCATGGAGGCGCTGCGGCAGGCTGTGCTGGAGGGCTGGGACACGCTCCACGACGTGGTCGAGGCCGTCGCACCGGTCGAGCTGTATCTGCGCATGTACAAGGTGATCGAGTCGACGCCCGCCCTGCTCGCCACCCATCTGCGCCGCTCGGTGGAGGCCGAGGAGGCGATCGCGCGCATCCTCGCCGAGCGCGAGGGGGTCGACATGGACACCGATCCGCGGCCCCGGCTGGCGGTGGCCCTCTTCGGCGGGGTGATGCGGCTGACGGAGCGTCAGTGGAGCACGGGCGAGGACTTCAGCCTGGACGCCATGCGGGCGTTGACCGTCTCATATCTCGAACAGGTGGGCCCGGCACTCAGCGAGAGCTGGCGAACACGCTGAGGTCATCGGCCTGTTAACACCGCCTTGACCGAAACGTGATACCAGTCACTTGGTTAACGCGAGACCCTCTCGTTCTCCTAGTGTGTCCTCCCAGTGACTTCCTTCGACACGTCCCCGCAACTGAACGTCTGGCGCGCACTGCTCGCTCTGGCCGTGGTGTTCGTGATGCTGGCGACCACCGGCTGGACCGCCCTGCGCCACCACCGCAGCGCCGCACCACTGCAGGCGTCGCTCAGCGCCTGGGAGCACGGCCGCATCGCCGGGCACCAGCTGCCGGACACGGACTCCTCCCCCACCCGGCTCGCCCGTTTCTTCGCCTCGCTGACCGCAGCGCAGCGCAGCAGCCTCGCGCAGCGCTATCCGCTCGCCGTGGGCAACATGAACGGCGCCCCCGTCGAACTG
Organism: Streptomyces sp. R28; assembly: GCF_041052385.1. Lineage (GTDB taxonomy): Bacteria > Actinomycetota > Actinomycetes > Streptomycetales > Streptomycetaceae > Streptomyces. The sequence continues at coordinate 3,286,654 of NZ_CP163439.1, forward strand.
CGCTACCGCGCCAACCACATCGCGCTCGACCAGGCGCGCAAGGTCGAGCTGAAGCGCATGCACGACGCGGGGCTCACGCCGGACGGGCAGCGCGAGGCGGGCCGCCGTATGCATCGCTTCGAGTCGATGATGCAGGCGGACCGGCGCATCCTCGCCTTCGACCCGGAGGGCTCCGGGCGGGCCGCGGAGGTGTTCGGCGACCTGACCAAGGCCGAGCGGATCTCGGTCGTCGTCCCCGGCGTCGACACCGACCTGCTGACGTTCCAGCGCACCAACCGCAAGTACTCGGCACCCGTCGGCATGGCGCAGTCCCTGTACGCGGCCGAGCGCGCGGTCGGCCCCTCGACGCGTACGGCCGTGATCGCCTGGGCCGACTACACCACGCCGAGCGGGCTCGGCATCGACTCGGCGACGGCGAGGCGGGCCGCGGACGGGGCCGTCCGGCTGAACGCGCTGGTGCGGGGCCTGCCCGGCGGTTCGCCGGTCTCCCTGTTCTGCCACAGCTACGGCTCGGTGCTGTGCGGCCTCGCCGCACCCGCGCTGCCGGGACGGGTGGCCGACATAGCGGTGGCCGGCTCCCCCGGCATGCGGGTCGCGAAGGCCTCCCAGCTGCGCACCTCCGCCCAGGTGTGGGCGATGCGGGACGCGGACGACTGGGTGCAGGACGTGCCGTATCTCGAGGTCGGCGGGCTGGGACACGGGGAGGACCCGGTGTCGTCGGTGTTCGGCGCGCGGGTGCTGTCGGCGCGGGAGGCGAAGGGGCACGCCGGCTATTTCGAGCCGGGTACCGACAGCGTGCTGAACTTCGCCGAGATCGGGGTTGGCTCGTACAAGTCGGTGCGGTGTGCCGACGATACCGAGGCCTGTCGGACGGGTTTGTCCGACACGGCGTCGGCCGGACGCGCGTAGAGGCGCAGGAATTGCGGGTTGCACGGGGTGGCGACGGAGGAGCACGTGCCGCATACGATGAGCCGCATGGGTGACGTACTGGCCGGATTTCATGCCACCTGGGAGTTCGAGTCCGACTCCGTGCTCATCCGTTACGAACGGGGGATTCGAACACCCAAGCTCTTTCAGAGCCTCGCGGAGCGCCGTGTCCCGCTGGAGGCGATCGCCGGGGTGACGCTGACGCCGGGCAAGCGCGGGACCGTGGCTCTGCGCATCGAACTGCGGTCGGGCGCCGATCCGTTGCTGGAGGCGGCGGCCGGGCAGTTGAAGGACGGGAGCGATCCGTATCGGCTGGTACTGCCGGCCGACAAGGAGACGCTGGCCGAGTACTACGCCGACGAGCTGCGGGCGGAGTTGACGGAGGCCGGGCCCGCCGAGGAGTTCCTCGTGGCCGCGCCCGAAGTGCCGTTGCAGTTCAAGGCGTATGACGGGAAGGCGTCCTTCGACGGGGAGACCGTCCGCTTCCGGTGGTTCTGGACGGGGGCGTCCTCGGCGAAGTGGAAGGCCGGCGATCAGAGCTTTCCGGTGGGCGAGTTGAGCGGGGTCGAGTGGCGCTCGCCGGAGGTGTTCGAGGGGCATCTACGGCTGCTGCGGCCGGACTCCGCCGACGGCCGGCCCGCGCAGGCCGATCAGGATCCGGCGGCCGTCGTGTTCGGGCTGGGGTACGGGCCGGTGCACGAGTCCTTGCCGTTCGCCGCCGCCGTGTTGGCAGCGGTACGGAAGTCGGGGCCGGTCGCCGCGGTGCCGGCTGCGGCACCGCGGCGCGACCCGGCCGACATCGCCGAGCGCATCCGCCACCTGGGAGAGCTGCACGAGGCGGGGCTGGTGACGGATGAGGAGTTCTCGGTGAAGAAGGCGGAGTTGCTGGCGCAGCTTTAGCGATTTCGTCCGCCGGGCGCGGTGGCGGGGCGGCTGCGGACCGCTCGTGGCTGGTCGCGTCCACGCGGCGGAGCCGCAAACCGATACCGCCCCGCGCCCCTGAGAGCGTCTACTCCCGGCCGGCCGAGGCGAACCTCATGTCCGCGTACCGGTCTCCCGCCACCTTGGCCGCGATCGGCTCCAGCAGGGCCAGCTCCTCCTCGTTCAGCACGATCCGTGTGGCGGTCGCGTTCTCCTCCACCCGGCCCGGCTTGCGCGTGCCCGGTATCGGGATCACCGGCAGATCGTGCACCGAGGCCTGCTGCTGCACCCACGCCAGCGCGATCTGCCCGAGCGTCGCGCCGTGCGCCTCGGCCACCGTGCGGATCGGCTCCAGCAGGGCGGCGTTGGCGGCCGCGTTGTCGCCCGTGAAGCGGGGCTGCTGGCGGCGGAAGTCGTCGGACGTCAGGTCCTCGGCCTTGGCGAAGGAGCCGGTCAAGAAGCCCCGGCCCAGCGGGGAGTACGGCACCAGGGCCACGTCCAGTTCGCGGGCCGCGGGGACCACCTTCGCCTCGATGTCGCGGCTGAAGAGCGACCACTCGGACTGGAGGGCCGCGATCGGGTGCACGGTCTGCGCGGCGCGCAGCTCGTCCGCCGTCACCTCGCTCAGGCCCAGATGCTTGACCTTGCCCTCGCGGACCAGCTCGGCCATGACGCCGACGGTCTCCTCGATGGGGACGTTCACATCCCGGCGGTGCATGTAGTAGAGGTCGATCGCGTCGACGTCGAGGCGCTTCAGGCTCGCCTCGATGCACTGGCGTATGTAGGGCGCGTCGTTGCGAATGATCCGCTTCGTCGGGTCGTCCTGGTCGATCGCCAGGGCGAACTTCGTGGCGATGACGACCTCGTCGCGATGCGCCTTGAAGAACGGCGCCAGGAATTTCTCGTTCTCCCCCGCGCCGTAGGCGTCCGCCGTGTCGTACAGCGTGACGCCCAGCTCCAGCGCCCGCTCCAGGGTCGCCCTGGACTCGCCCGCGTCCGAGGGGCCGTACGCGAAGCTCATGCCCATGCAGCCGAGGCCCTGGACACCCACCTCGGGGCCCGTCGTGCCGAGCCGTACCGTCGCGATCCTGTTGTCCGTCATCCAGCCTTCTCCGTCTTCTCCTGCTCGTACGTCTTGTCCTGCTGGTACGTCTTGTCCTGCTCGTACAGGCGCCCCGCGTCCGCGTAGAAACTGATCTTCCGGTCGAGCACGGCCAGCGTGTCCTGGAGCTCGGCGATCCGGGCGAGGACGTCGCGGCGGGTCGTCTCCAACAGCTCGAAGCGGTCACCGAACGTGTGGTCGCCCTCGCGCACGAGTTCGGCGTACCGGACCATGTCGGCGACCGGCATGCCGGTCAGCCGCAGCTTGCCGACGAGGTCGAGCCAGTCCAGGTCACGGTTGCTGTAGCGGCGCTGGCCCGTGTGCGAGCGGTCGATGTGCGGCATGAGGCCGATCCGCTCGTACCAGCGCAGGGTGTGGGCCGTCAGACCGGTGAAGGCGACGACCTCGCTGATCGTGTAGCTGTCCTGGCCCTCCGGGCGGCGGTGCGGGTGCGGCGGAGCGGCACAGCTGTCGGTCCTGGTACTCGTGGTCTCCATCACCGTCATGCCCTCCACGCTATGACCTTGGAGTGCGCTCCAAGCAAGCGGAAACGGTAAGAAAAGCACGGGACGTGGCGTGATCACCGTGGCTAGCGTGCGGGGCATGAGTCTCGTACGCCGTGCCCTGCCCGATGATGCCGCCGAAGTGCTGCGGCTGCGTCAGGTGATGATCGACTCGATGGCGTCGGATGCCGGGCCGACCGACTGGCACGCGCAGTCGCTGCCGATCCTGCGGGGCAGGCTGGCCCAGCCGGACGGGGACTTCGGGGCGTACGTCGTCGACCATCCGGACCGGCCGGGGGCGCTGGCGGCGCTGGTGGTGGGGACGCTGGAGTACCGGATCGGGCGGGCCGGCCATCCGCACGGGCTGATCGGCTACGTCTTCAGCGTCGCCACCGACCCGGACGCGCGGCGCCGGGGGTACGCGCGCGCGTGCATGGAGGAGCTGCTGGACTGGTTCCGCGAGCGGGGTGCCGGCCACGTCATGCTGACCGCGTCCGCCGATGCCGAACCGCTGTACGCGTCGCTGGGCTTCACGCGGGACACGGACCCCTCGATGCGGCTGTACCTGTGAGCGGCTTAGGCTCACAGACATGTCCTTGCAGAGCCTCGCACTGATCGAGAACTGGCCGGTTCCCACCGCCGCCGCAGGTGTCGTACGGGCCGACGGCACGGTCCTCGGCTCCCACGGCCCCGTCGGGCACCGCTTCCCGCTGGCGTCGGTCACCAAGCCGCTGGCCGCGTACGCGGTGCTGGTCGCGTACGAGGAGGGCGCGGTCGAGCTCGACGAGCCGGCCGGACCGGAGGGCTCGACGGTGCGGCATCTGCTCGCGCACACCTCGGGGCTGGCCTTCGACGAGCACCGGGTGACGGCCCCGCCCGGGGAGCGGCGGCTGTACTCCAACGCCGGGTTCGAGCAGCTCGGGGACCATGTCGCCAAGGCGACGGACATTCCGTTCGCGGAGTATCTGCGGCAGGCGGTGCTGGAGCCGCTGGGCATGACGGCCACGTCCCTCGAAGGCTCCCCGGCGAAGGACGGGGTCTCGACGGTCGAGGATCTGCTGCGGTTCGCGGCGGAGGTGCAGGCGCCGCGGCTGCTGGACCCGCGCACGGTCGCCGAGGCGATGACCGTGCAGTACCCGGGGACGAAGGGCGTGCTGCCGGGGTACGGGCACCAGAACCCGAACGACTGGGGGCTCGGCTTCGAGATCCGGGACGGCAAGTCCCCGCACTGGACGGGCTCCTCGTCCTCGCCGCGCACCTTCGGGCACTTCGGGCAGTCGGGTACGTTCCTGTGGGTCGACCCGGACGCGCGCGCGGCCTGCGTCGCACTGACGGACCGGGCGTTCGGGCCGTGGGCGGTCGAGGCGTGGCCGGGGTTCACGGAGGCGGTGCGCGCCGAGCTGTAGCCGTGTCCGTGGCCGTACCCGTGGCCGTGAGGGTCTCGCCCGTTCCCTCGGTGTCGATGTGCGGCATGATCCGGTCCAGCCAGCGGGGCGTCCACCAGGCGTGCCGGCCCAGCAGGGTCATCACGGCGGGCACCATGAGCAGACGCACCACGGTGGCGTCGATGAGCACGCTGACGGCGAGGCCCAGGCCCAGCATCTTGACCACGATGTTGTCGCTGACGATGAAGGCCGCGAAGACACTGACCATGATCAGTGCCGCGCAGGTGATCACGCGTGCGGTGATCTCCAGCGCATGAGCGACCGAGGCCTTCGCGTCCCCGGTGCGCAGCCAGGCCTCGTGCACCCGGGAGAGCAGGAAGATCTCGTAGTCCATGCTCAGCCCGAAGATGATGGCGAACATCATCATCGGCACATAGCTCTCGATGGGCACCTCGCCGTTGACGCCCAGCGCGGGCCCGCCCCAGCCCCACTGGAAGACGGCGACGACGACGCCGTACGAGGCGGCGATCGACAGGACGTTGAGGACGGCCGCCTTGACGGCGACGAGCAGGCCGCGGAAGACCGCGAGGATGATCAGGAAAGCCAGGGCGACCACGACGCAGATGATCAGCGGCAGCCTGCTCGCGACGATGTCGCGGAAGTCGACCTGCGCGGCCGTCGTCCCGGTGACATAGCCCTTGGCGTCGGTGCCGGAGACCGCCCCGGGGAGGGTGTCGTCGACGAGCCGGTTCGTGAGGTCGGTGGTGTCCGCGTTCTGCGGCGACGTCGACGAGTAGACGGTGCCGAGCAGGACGTCCCCGTCCTGCGTCGGCGTCAGTGGGGTGACGAAGGAGGTTCCGGACGCGTCGCCCAGGGCCTGCTGGGCCTTCGAGGCGAGGTCGGAGCGCTGTGAGTCCGGTACGGAGGTCTGGTCGATGACGATGGTGAGGGGGCCGTTGGAGCCGGGGCCGAACGCGTCGGTCATCAGGTCGTAGGCCCGCCGGTCGGTGAAGGACGTGGGGTCCGCGCCGTCGCCGATGTGGCCGAGTTGGATCGAGAAGACCGGGATGGCCAGCACCGCGACGGTGACGAGGCCCGCGGACAGGTACCGCAGCGGATGGCGCTCCACGCGCTGGGCGTAGCGGTGCCAGGTCCCCGTGGGCTCCGTGCCCGGTTCGGCGTCGGTCTCGGCGACCGGGCGGCGCAGGTGGTAGCGGTCGATGCGGTGGCCGATCAGCCCGAGCAGGGCGGGGACCAGGGTCAGTGCGCCGAGGACGGCCGACACGACCGTGACGGCCGCGGCGACGCCGAGTTTGCCGATGAAGCTCACGCCGGACACCCACAGGCCCATGAGGGCGACGATCACCGTCGTACCGGACACGAGCACCGCGCGTCCGCTGGTGGCGGCGGCGTGGCCGGCGGCGCGCACCGGATCGGCGCCGTCCATGAGGCCCTGCCGGTGCCGGGTGATCAGGAACAGGGCGTAGTCGATACCGACGCCGAGGCCGATCATCGTCGCCAGGGTGGGCGAGACCGTGGCGAAGGTGAACGCGATGGCGAGCAGCCCGAGGCAGGCCAGGCCGCCGACCACGCCGATCAGCGCGGTGATCAGGGGCAGGCCGGCGGCGATCACACTGCCGAAGCCGATGAGCAGGACCACGATGGCGACCGCGAACCCGATCAGCTCGCTCACCCGGTCGTCGGCCTCGGGCCGCGCCAGCTCGCCGAGCGAGCCGCCGTACTCCACGTCGGCACCGGCCGCCCGCAGCGGCTGTACGGCGTCGTCGACCCCGCCGAGGTAGCTGTCACCGAGCAGGGACGGCTGCTCGTCGAAGCGGATGGTGATGTAGGCGGTCTTCCCGTCGGAGGCCAGCGGCCCGACCTTCGAGGAGGTGGCGTCCAGCGGGTTCTGCACGGACAGGACGTGCGGCAGCTTCTGCAGGTCGGCGACGGTGGTCGACATCTGCGAGCCGAGCGAGGTCAGGGCCTTGTCGTCGTCGTGCATGACGATCTGGCTGCTGTAGCCCCCGGCCTGCGGATCGTGCTGCTTCAGCACGTCGAGGCCTTCCTCGGACTGGACGTTGGAGAGGGCGAAGTCGTCGGAGTAGGTCCCGCCGTGGATGTGGTTCAGGGCCTGCAGCGCGCCCAGGGCCACCAGCCAGGCGACGATCACGATCACGAAGTGGTGGGCGCACCACTCACCGAGCCGTCGCAGTCCCCCCTTGGGGGCTTTGCCCTGTTCCCCCGTGCCTTCGCGTCTGGCCATGGCCTCGGCTCTTCTCTGCCGAGCGAGTGTCCGACCTCTCCATTGGACGCCACAGGAACCACTCCGGCATCTCGGGCACCACGCCTATGGGGCCAACGGGGCCATCTCCCAGATCAACAGCTCCGCCGTGCTCACCCCCACCGCCTCCACGCCCTCGGCGTCCGTGAGACGCACCGCGTCACCGGCGCTCAACTCCTCGCCCGCCAGCCGCACTTCACCGCGCACGACATGCACGTACGCATACGCCCCGTCCGGCACCGCCGTCCGCTCCCCCGCCCCCAGGCGCCGTACGTGAAGCATCGCGCCCGCCTCCGGGACGGCGTACGGCGTCGAGTCCGCGATGCCGTGGACAATCTCGTACGACGGGTCGCCGCCCGGCGACAGAGGGGCCAGCCAGGTCTGGATGAAGGTCAAAGGGGTGTCGGCGTCGTTGCGTTCCACGTGCCGTACGCCGCCCGCCGAGCTCAGCCGCTGGACGTCGCCGGGGCCGACCCGGGTCTCGTGGCCGGTGGAGTCGCGGTGGGTCAGTTCGCCCTCGACGACCCACGTCACGATCTCGGTGTGGCTGTGGGGGTGCTCGTCGAAGCCGGCGCCGGGGGCGAGCCGCTCCTCGTTGCAGGCGATCATCGCGCCGAAGCGGAGGTTGTCGGGGTCGTAGTGCGGGCCGAAGGAGAAGGCGTGGCGCGACTCGATGCCCGCTGCCGGATCCCCTCCGGGATAGCGCCCCGCGGCGCGCCGTACGTCCATCACGCGCACCACGGTAGCCCTGCCGGCCGGCCAGACCCGACGTCAAGTGCAACGCCGGGCAAGGGCCCGCAACCTGCGCCGGTCCGACGACACCGGCCGTGAGGGAGCCGTAGGGGCGCGAAGCACGGCCCGCCGAGCCGCCGACCACACACCCTCCGGCACGCGCACCCGTCCCGATAAGGCAGTCTTGTCCCCGTGCCCGAACCCGTAGCCCGTAAGTCCGAAGCAGCCGCGCACGACATCCACCCCCACTCCGCGACCCTGAAGCGACTGGAGAAGTCCTCCGGTTCTCTCGCCGCGCAGGCCATCGCGCGGATGGACGAGACGCTGCCGTGGTACCGGGCCATGCCCCCGGAGAACCGTTCCTGGATCGGTCTCGTCGCCCAGGCCGGTATCGCCGCCTTCACCGAGTGGTTCCGGCGTCCCGACGCACCGCAGGCCATCTCCACCGACGTCTTCGGGACCGCGCCCCGTGAGCTGACCCGCGCGATCACCCTGCGGCAGACCGTCGAGATGGTGCGCACGACCATCGAGGTCATGGAGTCGGCCATCGACGAGGTGGCGGCGCCCGGCGACGAGAGCGTGCTGCGGGAGGCGCTGCTCGTGTACGCCCGTGAGATCGCGTTCGCCACCGCCCAGGTCTACGCCCAGGCCGCCGAGGCACGCGGTGCGTGGGACGCGCGCCTGGAGTCGCTCGTCGTCAACGCCGTGCTCAGTGGCGAGGCCGACGAGGGGGCCGTGTCGCGGGCCGCCGCGCTCGGGTGGAACTCGCCGGAGCATGTGTGTGTCCTGCTCGGGACGGCGCCCGACGGGGACAGCGAGCTGACCGTCGAGGCCATCCGGCGGGCCGCTCGGCACGCCAAGCTGCAGGTGCTGACCGGGGTGCTCGGGGACCGGCTCGTCGTCATCGCCGGGGGCAGCGACAATCCGATCGCCGTCGCCAAGTCGCTGATCGGGCCGTACGCCGCCGGGCCGGTCGTGGCGGGGCCCGTGGTGCCCGATCTGCTCGCCGCCACGCGGTCCGCGCAGGCCGCGGCCGCCGGACTGAAGGCGTGTACCGCCTGGCAGGACGCCCCGCGTCCGGTCCTTGCGGACGATCTGCTTCCTGAGCGTGCCATCGCGGGGGACCCAAGTGCGCGCGAGCAGTTGGTGGAGGAGATCTACAGACCGCTGGAGGAGGCCGGGTCGGCCCTTCTGGAGACGCTCTCCGTCTATCTCGAACAGGCGAGCAGTCTGGAGGGCGCGGCACGGATGCTCTTCGTGCATCCCAACACCGTGCGCTACCGGCTCCGACGTGTGACTGACGTCACCGGATGGTCGCCTTCCGATGTACGCTCCGCGTTCACTCTGCGCATCGCGCTGATCCTGGGGCGTCTGGTCGACGGCGATCTCCAGCTCTAGCCTTTTGTCGGGGGTCCACAAAACCCCCTCGTGTTCTTCGTCCTTGTCCCCACGGGCGGCGTCGGCCGTCCCCAAGAGAGAGTGTGAGAGTGCTCGTACTCGTCGCTCCCGGCCAGGGCGCCCAGACGCCCGGCTTCCTGACCCCCTGGCTCGAACTCCCCGGTGTCCGCGGTGCCCTCGAGGCATGGTCCGACGCCGTGCAGATCGACCTCGTCCGTTACGGCACCGAGGGCGACGCGGAGGAGATCCGCGACACCGCGGTGGCGCAGCCGCTGCTGGTGGCGGCCGGACTGGCCTCCGCGTACATGCTCTTCGACGACCCCGCGGACCTGCCCCGGAAGGTCGGCGCCATCGCCGGTCACAGCGTCGGCGAGCTGACCGCCGCCGGGCTCGCCGGGGTGCTCTCCGACGAGGAGACCGTCCGGCTCGTCCGCACCCGCGGCCTGGGCATGGCGGAAGCCGCCGCGATCACCGAGACCGGCATGTCGGCGCTGCTCGGCGGCGACCCGGAGGTCTCCGTCGCGCACCTGGAGAAGCTGGGCCTGACTCCGGCGAACATCAACGGCGCCGGCCAGATCGTCGCCGCGGGCACGCTGGAGCAGCTCGCCGCGCTGAACGAGGACAAGCCCGAGGGCGTGCGCAAGGTCGTCCCGCTGAAGGTCGCCGGCGCCTTCCACACGCACCACATGGGCCCCGCCGTCGACAAGCTGGCCGAGGCCGCCAAGGGGCTCGTTCCCGGCGACCCGAAGCTCACCTACGTCTCCAACAAGGACGGCAGGGCGGTCGCCACCGGCGCCGAGGTGCTGGAGCGCCTCGTCGGGCAGGTCGCCAACCCGGTCCGCTGGGACCTGTGCATGGAGACCTTCAAGGAGCTCGGCGTCACGGCCCTGATCGAGGTGTGCCCGGGCGGCACGCTGACCGGTCTGGCCAAGCGCGCGCTGCCGGGTGTGAAGACCCTGGCGCTCAAGACCCCCGACGACCTGGACGCAGCTCGCGAGCTCATCGCCGAGACGACGACACCTGCCGCTGACGCGGCGGGCGCCTGACAAGGAGCCCGAGAGCATGACGAAGCTGAAGCCCAGCAAGGGCGCCCCGTACGCGCGCATCCTCGGTGTCGGCGGCTACCGTCCCACGCGGGTCGTGCCCAACGAGGTGATCCTCGAGACGATCGACTCGTCCGACGAGTGGATCCGTTCGCGCTCCGGCATCGAGACGCGGCACTGGGCGAACGACGAGGAGACCGTCGCCGCGATGTCGATCGAGGCGTCCGGCAAGGCGATCGCCGACGCCGGGATCTCCGCCGAGCAGATCGGCGGCGTGATCGTCTCGACCGTCTCGCACTTCAAGCAGACCCCGGCCGTCGCCACCGAGATCGCCGACAAGCTCGGCACGAACAAGGCCGCCGCCTTCGACATCTCGGCCGGCTGCGCGGGCTTCGGCTACGGCCTCACCCTCGCCAAGGGCATGATCGTCGAGGGTTCCGCCGAGTACGTCCTCGTCATCGGGGTCGAGCGGCTGAGCGACCTCACCGACCTGGAGGACCGGGCGACGGCCTTCCTGTTCGGGGACGGCGCCGGCGCGGTCGTCGTGGGCCCGTCCGAGGAGCCGGCCATCGGCCCCACCGTCTGGGGCTCCGAGGGCGACAAGTCCGAGACCATCAAGCAGACCGTGCCGTGGACGGACTACCGCACCGGCGAGGTCGACAAGTTCCCTGCGATCACGCAGGAGGGCCAGGCGGTGTTCCGCTGGGCCGTGTTCGAGATGGCGAAGGTCGCCCAGCAGGCGCTGGACGCGGCCGGAATCACCCCGGACGAGTTGGACGTCTTCATTCCGCACCAGGCCAACGAGCGGATCATCGACTCGATGGTGAAGACTCTCAAGCTGCCGGAGCACGTCACGGTCGCCCGCGACGTGCGCACCACCGGCAACACCTCGGCCGCCTCGATCCCGCTCGCGATGGAGCGGCTCCTGGCGACCGGCGAGGCGAAGAGCGGCGACACCGCGCTCGTCATCGGATTCGGGGCGGGTCTCGTTTACGCCGCCACGGTCGTTACTCTCCCCTAGGCACTCCGTGCCGGATCATGTGAGCCGGCACGGGAAAACGCACCACCTGCCGCTGCCGCGGCGGGCGCCAAACCCTCTGAGATATCTACGAAGGAGCGCCAAATGGCCGCCACTCAGGAAGAGATCGTCGCCGGTCTCGCCGACATCGTGAACGAGATCGCCGGCATCCCGGTTGAGGACGTCCAGCTGGACAAGTCCTTCACCGACGACCTGGACGTCGACTCGCTGTCCATGGTCGAGGTCGTCGTCGCCGCCGAAGAGCGCTTCGACGTCAAGATCCCGGACGAGGACGTCAAGAACCTCAAGACGGTCGGCGACGCGACCGACTACATCCTCAAGCACCAGGGCTGATCCACCCGATCAGGCCTTGGGCTGACTGCCCCGCCACCCGGCGGTGGCGCCGCTGAATCCCCATTCCGTTGGAGAAAGAATTCCCGTGAGCCCGACCAATCGCACCGTGGTCGTCACCGGTATCGGCGCAACCACACCGCTGGGTGGCGACGCAGCCTCTACCTGGGAGGGCCTGATCGCCGGACGTTCCGGCGTCAAGCCCCTGGAGCAGGACTGGGCCGCCGAGCAGGCGGTCCGTATCGCCGCGCCGGTCGCCGTGGAGCCGACCGAGGTCATCCCGCGGCCGCAGGCCCGCCGCCTGGACCGCTCGGCGCAGTTCGCGCTGATCGCCGCCCAGGAGGCCTGGAAGGACGCCGGGTTCGAGGCGAAGGCCGGCGAGGACACGAGCGTCGACCCCGACCGCCTCGGTGCGGTCATCGCCTCCGGCATCGGTGGCGTGACGACGCTGCTCGACCAGTACGACGTGCTGAAGGAGAAGGGCGTTCGCCGTGTCTCCCCGCACACCGTCCCCATGCTGATGCCGAACGGCCCCTCCGCCAACGTGGGTCTGGCCGTGGGCGCCCGCGCGGGCGTGCACACGCCGGTCTCCGCCTGCGCGTCGGGCGCCGAGGCCATCGGCTACGCCATCGAGATGATCCGCACCGGCCGCGCCGACATCGTCGTCGCGGGTGGCACGGAGGCGGCGATCCATCCGCTGCCGATCGCCGCGTTCGGCAACATGATGGCGATGTCCAAGAACAACGACGACCCGCAGGGCGCGTCACGTCCCTACGACACCGCCCGCGACGGCTTCGTCCTCGGTGAGGGCGCCGGTGTCGTCGTCCTGGAGTCCGCCGAGCACGCCGCGAAGCGCGGTGCCCGCGTGTACGCCGAGGCGGTCGGGCAGGGCATCTCCGCCGACGGGCACGACATCGTGCAGCCCGAGCCGGAGGGGCGGGGCATCTCGCAGGCCCTGCAGAACCTGCTGGACCGCAACGACCTGGACCCGGCGGAGATCGTGCACGTCAACGCGCACGCGACCTCGACGCCGGCCGGTGACATCGCCGAGCTCAAGGCGCTGCGCAAGGTGTTCGGTGACGACGCCGACCACATGGCGGTGTCCGCGACGAAGTCGATGACCGGGCATCTGCTGGGTGGTGCGGGTGGTGTGGAGACCGTGGCCACCGTGCTCGCGCTGTACCACCGGGTGGCTCCGCCGACCATCAACGTCGAGAACCTCGACCCCGAGGCCGAGGCGAACGCCGACGTCGTCCGTGGTGAGGCGCGCAAGCTGCCCGTCGAGGGCCGTATCGCCGCACTGAACGACTCGTTCGGGTTCGGTGGGCACAACGTGGTGCTGGCGTTCAGGACGATCTGAGAAGCATCCATACGTACGTGAAGGGCCCCCACCTCCCAAGGTGGGGGCCCTTCACGTGTTCAAGTCATCTGTCCAGGCTTCAGACCACCTGGTGAAGCCAGCGCACGGGAGCGCCCTCTCCCGCGTACCTGAACGGCTCCAACTCGTCGTCCCACGGCTTGCCGAGCAGCTTGGCGATCTCGGCCTCCAGGTCCGTCTCGCCGCGCTGAGAGCGTGTCAGGGCCGCGCGCAGGCGGTCCTCGGGGATCAGGATGTCGCCGTGGATGCCGGTGACTGCGTGGAAGATGCCCAGGTCGGGGGTGCAGCTGTAGCGCTCGCCCTCGGCGGTGGCGCAGGGTTCGGCCGTGACCTCGAAGCGCAGCAGCTGCCAGCCGCGCAGGGCCGACGCCAGCTTGGACGCCGTGCCCGCCTCGCCCTGCCAGGAGAACTCCGAGCGCCAGGTGCCGGGCGCGGCGGGCTGCCGGATCCAGTCGAGGTTGACGCGCGTGCCGAGCACGCCGGCGACGGCCCACTCGACGTGCGGGCACAGCGCGCGCGGCGCGGAGTGCACGTACAGAACTCCACGTGTCGTCACCGGGACCTCCGGGCAGAGCGGACATCTTGCGAACTGGCGGACGGCAGTGGCCGGGCAGCCACGTTGATGGCGAGGCTACCGTGCGGCGGCGCAAGGAGTGTGACGTACCGTCGGTCCCGGTGCCGTGAAACGCCCGCCATTCACCCGCCAGGACGCTTGTACGGGTGTGAGTCGTTGCATGAGACGGGCGGGAACCCTTGTGCGTTGTTATTGGTTGGAAACCATGACGGGGCCGAACGAGGGGATGGACCAGGGCATGCGGAAGCGACGGCACGTGACACGGGCTGTCTTCGCCGCCGTGACCGCGGCTGTGCTGGGCGCCGCCGGCTGTGACGCCGTCGGGGGCAACTCCCCGGCACCGTCCGGCACCGACGCGCGGAGCGCGCGCCCGTCGCCCAGCCCGACCCCGGCCTGGGACCGCAGCCCGGCCTCGATCGCGGCGGTGGGCGACTCCATCACGACCGGTTTCGACGCCTGTACGGTCCTGTCGGACTGCCCCGAGGTCTCCTGGGCGACCGGCAGCAGCGCGCGGGTCGACAGTCTCGCCGTACGGCTGCTGGGCAAGGCGAAGGCGGGCGGGCACAGCTGGAACTACGCCGTGACCGGGGCGCGGATGGCGGACGTGGCTGGGCAGATGGCCCAGGCGGTGCGGCGCGAGCCGGAGCTGGTGACGGTGATGGCGGGGGCGAACGACGCCTGCCGGGACACGACCACCGCGATGACCTCGGTGGCCGACTTCCGGACGCAGTTCGAGGACGCCATGGGCACGCTGCGGGACGCCTCGCCGAAGGCCCAGGTGTTCGTGGCGAGCGTGCCGAACCTGATGCGGCTGTGGGAGCAGGGCCGTACGAACTCGCTGAGCAAGCAGGTGTGGGGGCTCGGTATCTGCCCCTCCATGCTGAGCGACCCCGACTCCCTCACCGCGGCGGCCAACCAGCGGCGCGAGGCGGTGCAGGAGCGGGTCGAGGCGTACAACAAGGTGCTGGAGGAGGTCTGTGCGAAGGACCGCCGGTGCCGGTTCGACGACGGCGCGGTGTACGAGTTCCGCTTCGGCGCCGGGCAGCTGAGCCAGTGGGACTGGTTCCACCCGAGTGTGGACGGTCAGGCGCGGCTGGCCGAGATCGCCTACCGCACGGTCACGAACTAGTGTTTCGCTCATGAGCGAACACTTCGGCACACTTTCCGACGGCACCCAGGTCCACCGCTGGACCCTGGAGCGCGCGGGCGTACGGGTACGCGTCCTGTCGTACGGCGGCATCGTGCAGTCGCTGGAGGTGCCGGACCGCGACGGGCGCGCGGCGAACGTGGTGCTGGGGTTCGCCGACCTGGACGGTTATCTGGCCCACCCGGGGCCCTATTTGGGCGCCCTCGTCGGGCGGTACGCCAACCGGATCGCGGGCGGCCGCTTCCCGCTGGACGGTCTGACGTACGCGCTCGATCCCAACAACGCGCCCAACTCCCTGCACGGCGGCGAGCGCGGTTTCGACAAGCGGGTGTGGGACGGGACGCCGGTCGAGCACGGTGTGCGGCTCAGCCGGGTCAGCCCGCATGGCGAGGAGGGCTTCCCGGGGCGGCTGGAGGTCTCGGCGACCTACACGCTGGAGGATGACGGCGCGCTGCGGATCGCGTACGAGGCGGTGACGGACGCGCCGACCGTGGTGAACCTGACCAACCACAGCTACTTCAACCTCGCCGGGGCCGAGTCCGGCAACGCGGGCGGTCATGAACTGCGGCTGTCCGCTGCCCGGTTCACTCCGGTCGACGCGGATCTCATCCCGACCGGCTCCCTGGACGAGGTCGCGGGCACCCGCTTCGACTTCCGCGAGGCGCGGAAGGTGGGGGCGGGGTACGACCACAACTTCGTGCTCGACAAGGGCGTGACGGCGAGCGCGGAGGAGGTCGCCGAGCTCCACGACCCCTCGACCGGGCGGGCGCTGACGCTGGCGACCACCGAGCCCGGCCTCCAGCTCTACACCGCCGACCACCTGAGCGAGCCCTTCGCCCCGGGCGACGGCATCGCGCTGGAGACCCAGCACTTCCCCGACTCCCCGAACCGGCCGGACTTCCCGAGCACCGTGCTGCGGCCGGGCGAGGTGTTCCGCTCGGAGACGGTGTACGGCTTCTCGGTGCGCTGAGCCGTTCCTGGGGCGGGCGCTGCCCCACCCGCGACAAAACGAGCCCCGGTCCAGGTGTCAGGGTCCTGGACCGGGGCTGTTCCTGGGTACTTCTCCCGGATCAGACGTTAATAGTCGCGGCCAGCCGGCGGTCGGAGATCGAGCGAGCGGCTTGGATCTCGTACGAACCCTTCACAGAGGTCCACGAATTGGTCGTCTCGTCCCACGTCTCGAAGGCACGGCGCGGGAGTTCGACGACCGCCTCGACCGTCTCCCCCGGCCCTGCCTCCACACCCGCGAAACCGGCCAGCAGGCGCGCCGGACGGTCGGTGTCGGGCTCGGTCGGCGCGACGTAGACCTGCACGACCTCGCGCCCCGCGCGCTCGCCGGAGTTGCGCACGCGGACCGTGACGGTGATTCCCTCGACGGCCCCCTCGACCTTGACGGACTCGTACGTCCAGTCGGTGTAGCCGAGGCCGTGCCCGAAGGGATACGACGGGGTCCTGCCCTCCTTCTCCCAGGCGCGGTAGCCGATGAAGACGCCCTCGCGGTAAGGGAGTTCACCGTTGGACGGGACGACCTGGCTGACCGGGGCGTCGGTCAGGGAGCCCCATGTGGTGGGCAGTCGGCCGCCCGGCTCGTGCGCGCCGGTGAGGACGTCCGCCAGGGCCGCGCCGCCCTCCTGGCCGGGGAACCAGCTCAGCAGCACGGCGGCGACGTCCTCGCGCCACGGCAGCTCCACCGGGGAGCCGGAGTTGACGATCACCACGGTGTTGGGGTTGGCGGCGGCGACGGCGCGGATCAGGTCGTCCTGGCGGCCGGGCAGCGTGAGGTCCTTGCGGTCGAAACCCTCGGACTCGACGCGTTCGGTGGTGGCGACCACGACGACGGCCGTGTCGGCGTTCCGGGCGGCCTCGACGGCCTCGGCGATCAGCTCGTCGGGGTCGCGCCGGGGCTCCTGGTGGGTGAGTGTGAAGGCGACGGCCTTCAGCGGGATGTCCTCCGGGAACTCGACGACGTGGGTGAGGGAGACCTCGACCGGTTCGCCGGCGGTGAGTTCGGGCTGGGCACGGGAGACGGGGGCGCCGAAGAAGGTGATGAAGGGGTCGTCCCTCTCCGGGCGCTGGAAGTCGTCGTAGTACGTCGTGCCGTCGATGGTGAGCTTGAAGGCGCCGACGCCCTTGATGCCGAAGGTGTGGGGGCCGCTCTCGCGCGGGGTGAAGGTGCCGGTCAGCTCGACGGTGTGCAGGGTGTCATGGGTGACGCCCTCGGGGAGGTCGGAACCCATCCACTGGATCTGGCCGTTGGGGGTGGAGCCGGTGCCGATGACGTTCCCTTCGGCGTCCCGGCACACGGCGCGCAGCTCGAAGCCCTTGTCGGCGACGGCGAGTTCGGTGTTGGGGTCGGCGCCGACGGCGTAGGTGAGGGCGCCCTCGGGGAGGGCGGCGGTGAGGCCGTCGAGCGGGGAGACGATCCGGGCGGGGAAGACGGTGGCGGAGCCGCCGCCGAGGACGCGGGCGTCGCGGGCGGCGGCGCCGATGAGCGCGACCGTGCCGTTCGGCCTGAGCGGGAGGGCGCCCTCGTTGCGGACCAGGACGAAGGAGCGGCGGGCGATCTCGCGGGCCAGCGCGATGCCGTCCACGGCCTCGGGGTGCTCGGTGACGACGGGCTCGGCACCCTGAAGGATGCCGACGCGGGCGGCCAGCCGCAGGACGTTGCGTACGGCGTCGTCGACCTTGGCCTCGGCCACGTCCCCGTCCCGTACGGCCTGGGCGAGGGGCTCTCCGTAGACGGTCCGCGGGCCGGGCATGGCGACGTCGAGGCCGCCCTCGATGGCACCCTTCGTCGACCGGGCGGCCAGCCAGTCGGAGACGTTGTAGCCGTCGAAGCCCCATTCGCCGCGCAGGACCTCGTTCACGAGGTAGTGGTGCTCGCTCATCGTCGTGCCGTTGACCGTGTTGTAGGCGGTCATGATGCCCCAGGGGTGGGCGTTCTCGACGATGATCTCGAAGGGCGCCAGGTAGAGCTCGCGCAGGGCGCGCTCGCTCACGGTGTTGTTCACCGTGAAACGGTCCGTCTCGGCGTCGTTGGCGACGAAGTGCTTGACGGTGGTGCCGACCCCGCCGGACTGGACGCCGTTCACATAGCCCGCGCCGATCGTGCCCGTCAGGTACGGGTCCTCGCTGTAGGCCTCGAAGTGGCGGCCGCCGAGCGGGGAGCGATGCAGATTGACGGTGGGCGCGAGCAGCACGTGCACGCCCTTGCGGCGGGCCTCCTGGGCGAGCAGCACCCCTGCCCTGCGGGCGAGTCCGGGGTCCCAGGTGGCGGCCAGGGCGGTGGGCGAGGGCAGTGCGACGGACGGGTCGTCGGCGGTCCAGCGCACACCCCGGACGCCGATCGGGCCGTCGGACATGACGAGGGACCGCAGGCCGATCTCGGGGAGCGCGGGCAGCGTCCACATGTCCTGGCCGGAGAGCAGCCGTGCCTTCGCGTCGAGGTCGAGCGCGGCGAGGGCGGCCTCGACGACCGCCTCGCGTGCTTCGTCGGCCTGGGTGCGGGTTCCCGCCATCGGGTGCCTCCTCGCTGAAGTCCATGGACATCTCCATCCTGCCTCGGCCGCCTGCGGAGAACTCGGGACCGCACCATCAATTGAGGAACCCCCACGGCGAGCAACCACGTCCGCGAGAGCGGCGGCGGTTCAGCCGCAAAGAAGGGCGCGCCGCGCCGAGATCGTCCGGGCGGCCCTGGAAGTGATCGCCGAGCGCGGTAATCGGGGGGCGAGCATGGCCGCGGTCGCCGAGCGGGTCGGGCTCACCCAGCAGGGACTGCTGCACTACTTCCCGACCAAGGACGCGCTGCTCGTCGCCGTGCTCCAGGAGCGGGACCAGTGGGACGCCGTACCCGACACCCAGTGGCGGTCGACCTGCTCGCCTCGCTCGTCGAGTACAACGCGATGCGGCCGGGCATCATCCAGACCTTCTCGGCGCTGCTCGGCGAGAGCGTCACGGAGGGGCATCCGGTGCGCGACTACTTCACCGAGCGGTACGCGCGCGTGCGGGCGAGCATGGCCGAGGTCCTGCGCACCGAGTACGGCGACCGCCTCCCGAACGGGCTGACACCGGAGCGTACGGCTCCGCTGCTGGTCGCCGTCATGGACGGCCTGCAGTACCAGTGGCTCCTGGACCCGGAGTCGGTGGACATGCCGGGCGCGTTCCGGGACTTCCTCATGCTGCTGGGCGAGAACCCGACGGATCCGGACTGACCGCGGCGACGACCTCGACCTCCAGGAGGGCCTCCGGCCGGAAGAGCCTCGGCACCTCGAAGGTCATGCTGGTGGGCGGGGTACCGGTGAGGAACTGCCGCCTTACGGTGCCGTATTCGTCCAGGGTGCCGATGTCGGTGAGGCAGGTACGGATGTTGATGATGTCCGCCAGGGTCGCGCCGTGAGCCTTGAGCAGGGCCGCGATCGTCTCGAAGATGCCGCGGGTCTGCTCGGCGACGGTGGCGCCCCGCGCGATCTGCCCGGAGAGGAACAACAGGGCGCTGCCGTCGGCGTGTTCGACGCGGGCGACCTGGGAGTAGTACGGGCTGAGGGGCTGGGGTGCGGAAGCCGGGTTGTCGAGGGTGATCTGCATGCCGTCGACGCTAGGTCGGCACTTGAGATGCGACAAGCGAATGTCCAGCATGGCTGTCATGCCGAATCAGCATGAGTTCCCCGAGGTGTCCACCGTGTGGCTGCGGGCGTTCCTGGAAGTCGCCCGGCACGGCTCGTTCACGGTGGCCGCGCGGACGCTGGGGTGGACCCAGTCGGCGGTGTCGCGCCAAATCGCCTCGCTGGAGGGGGCGTTGGGCGGCGCACCGCTCTTCGACCGGCTGCCGCGTGGCGTACGGCTGACCGAGGCCGGGCGGACGCTCGTGCCGTATGCCGAGGCCGTCGCCGAGTCGCTGCACGGGGCCGTGCGTGAACTGGCCGCGCTGCGCGAAGTCGCCGGCGGGCGGCTGCGGTTCGGGGCCTTCGCGACGGCGGACGCGGCGCTGGTGCCGCTCGCCCTCGGCGCCTTCCGCGCCCGGCATCCAAAGGTCCTGGTCAGCCGCGAGGAGGGCTTCACGCCAGGCCTCCTGGACCGGCTCGGTGCGGGCCATCTCGATCTGGCGGTGGTCTCGACGACGGGCCGGGCACCTTTGGAGACGTTCGAGCTCCACCACCTCCTCGACGAGTGCCTGTACGTCGCCGTCCCCTCCGGCGACCCGCTGGCGGGGAACGGCCCCGTCCGACTCGGCCAACTCGCCGACGCCGACTGGATCTCCGGCAGCTCGCGTCCCGAGGGCACGCTCCTCGACGCGGCCCTGCGGCAGGGATTTCGGCCGCGTGTGGCGCACGTCGTCGGCGAGTGGACCGCCAAGCAGGGGTACGTCGCCGCCGGCCTCGGCGTGGCCCTGGTCCCGGCGCTGGCCGCCGCGTCCGTGCGGCCGGACGTGGCGCTGCTGCCGGTGCTGGACGAGGGCGCTCCGGCACGGGCGGTCTACGCGGCGACCGTGCGGGGGCGGTACCTGGCTCCGGCCGTGGCGGCGTTCGTCGGGGCGCTGCGGGAAGCGGCGGCGAAGATTCCCCAGGCCATGGCGTAGACCACTCCCGTCACGCGATACTTCCGGCGTCCCGCACGACGCACGCACCGCCTCACCCCCCACTGTGACGGAAGGACCGGAACTCCCTTGAATTCCATACGCGTTCGCACCGGCGTCCTCGGTCTGGCCCTGCTGGCCGGCCTCTCGGCTCCCACGACCGGGACTGCCGCCGCCGAAGCGGCGCCCGCGCCGACCGTCGAGGAACAGCGCCTCGGCAAGACGGTCCCCCAGGAGATCCTGCGCCGCTCCGGATTCGACGCCCTGGCGACGGAGTTCACCCGCGATCTCGATGCCGCGAACTCCTACGCGCAGGCCCGCCGCGTCGTCGTTCGCGAGGGATCCGCACTGTGGCGAAGGGCCGTCGATCGTGCGCAGGGGCGGGGGCCGGCGGGCGGGGATCTGAGCCGGGACGACGATCGGCCGCTGTACTGGGCGCGGCTGTCGATGACGCGGGACGTGCGTACGTGGGAGCCGGAGTTCGGGTTGAGCGAGACCCGACGGGCCGCGCTGCTCGACGCGTTGGAGCGGGGATCGCGCGGCCAGAGCGACATCCGATACCCGCAGGGCGACCACCTGATCAGCGGGACCGGCGGAAGCGGTGGGATCCGGCGGATCCTGGTCACCGGCTTCGATCCCTTCACCCTCGACCGGGACATCCGCATCTCCAACCCGTCCGGCGCCACCGCGCTCGCCCTCGACGGCACGGTGATCGAGACGGCGGACGGTCCGGCGCGGGTGGAGACCGCCGTGTTCCCGGTGCGCTGGCAGGACTTCGCCGACGGGACGGTGGAGCGGACGCTGCGGCCGTATCTGAAGCAGGTCGATCTGTTCACGACCGTGAGCCAGGGGCGCGTCGGGCGGTTCGACGTCGAGCGGACCAACGGGGCCTGGCGGGGCGGCTTCGGGGACAACGACAACATCGGCCGCACCGAGACCATCCCCGTGACCGACCCGGCCTCGCAGCCGCAGTGGACGACGACGACCCTGCCGTACAAGGAGATCGCCGCCGCGAACACCGGCCGTTTCCCCGTGTACGACAACACGAGCGTGACCGAGATCCCGGTGGGCGGCACGCAGGCCGTCGTACGCCCCGACGGGCCGACGCCCGGGTCCACCGCGCGGGCCGGGGGCGGCGGGGACTACCTGTCCAACGAGATCGCCTACCGGGCGACGCTGCTCCGGGACCGGCTGGGGCTGCACGACGTGCTGCCGGGCGGGCATGTGCACACGCCGGTGCTGCAGTTCGGGGCGGGCAACGCCGACCCGGCGACGGGGTCGGTGACCGACCCCGAGTTCGTCCGCAACCGGCTGGACATCATCGCCCAGGTGCGGACGATCCTGAAGGTGGCGGCGGGCAGCCCGGTCACCGGCTGACGGTCTCCGAGTCGGGCGCGGGCGCCGCTTCCTCCAGGGTCTCCTCGCCCAGCAGCTCCCGCACCATGAGGGTGGCGCCCGCGACCGCGCCCGGCATCAGGAACACCGCGACGAACGGCACCAGGAACGCGGCGGCGAGGGGCGTACCGAAGCCCCACACCAGGGTCTTGCGGGAGCGGAGCATGGCCAGGCGGTCGCGGAGTTCGACGCGGCGGCGCTGGAGGGCGACCGCCGTGAGCTCCTCGGTGAGGAAGAAGCCGGTGACGACGACGCCGATCACCGGTACGGCGGTCTGGCCGACGACCGGGATGAAACCGAGGGCGAAGAGCAGCACGCCCCAGAGGGCGGCGCGCAGCACGATCCGCAGGCTGTCGCGGCCCGAGATCCACAGCTCCCGCCAGAGCGGCAGGCCGGACTCGGGGGCCGTGCCGTCCGGGGAGACGTCCCGGTCGACCTTCTCGGAGAGGCTCTCGTAGAAGGGCTGGCCGATCAGGAGCGTGACCGCGGTGAAGGTGACGACGGAGAGGAGCAGGCCGAGGGCGAACAGGACGGCGGTGAGGAAGCCGCGGAACAGACGCTCCCAAGGACTCGACCAGTCGTCGGCGAACGGCGTCGACCAGGTCACGAAGTCCTCGCCCCAGATCGCGAGGGCCACGAGCGCCGCCGCGTACAGGACCAGGGCGATCAGGCCCGGGATCAGCCCGAACTCGTACTGCTTGCCGTGCCGGGCCACCCACCGCTGGCCTTTGAGGAAATACCTGAACCCGGTCCCAAGATCGCGCATGCAGCGAACTCTAGTCGGGGCTTGTCACACCCGAGTCACGGTCACTTCGGCGCCGGGTCACCGCGACGCCCGGTCACCGCGGCCCTCACACCGGCGTCACCGCCACCACGACCCCGGGCTCCGCCGCCGGCGACACCGCCGCCGACACCCGTACCGCCAACGCCCGGGCCACCCGCCCCGCCTGCGACGCCCCGGCCAGCAGCAGGGGCTGCAGCCGTTCCAGCCCGGTCACCAGGAGTTCCTCGCCCGCGATCAGGGCCGGGCGGGCCGCCTTCGCGGTCGCCGCCGCTGCCTCCGTGAGGTCGGCGAGGGGCGGGAGGTCACGCGGACGACGTTCGCGCCGGCGGCGGCCGCCCGTTCGGCCAGGGCCACCTGGAGCGGCATCAGCGGGGCCAGCGCGGCGGTCAACGCGTCCGCGATACGGCGGAGTTCGGGGGACGACTCGCGCAGGACCTCCGCCGCCGAACGGAGCACCGGGGTCAGCGCCAGCAGCGCGCCCGCGGCGACGCCCGCCGTCGCCGGCAGCAGGGGTGACGTCGCCTCGACCAGTTCGCCCAGCGCCGCCGCGACCTCCTCGACCGCCGGCTCGACCGCCGGCTCGACCGCGTCCAGCAGCGGGAGCAGGCTGTCGCCCAGGGCCGTGAGCAGGGCCTGCGCCGGTTCGCTCACCGGGTGGACCGCGAGGGGTGCCCCGCTGGTGCCGAGGCGGGTGAGGGTCTCGACGATGCGGTAGAAGGCCTCCTGGGCCTGCGGGGAGGCACTCGCCTCGGCCAGTTCGGCGGTGGTCTGCCGCAGCACGCGCAGGACCTCGGCTCCCGATCCGTCCCTCGGGTCGAAGGTGTGCAGCGCGATGCGGGTGATGTTCCCGGCCGTGTCCAGGAGTTGGCCGGTGATGTCGGTCGTGCTGCGTGCCATGCGGAGTACGTCGTCCCTGCTGGGGAGCGAAGGGATCGTTGCCATGGGCCCTCCTCCCTCGTGGTCGTGCGTCACACACCCGGCGCCCTCTGGATGCCCCCTTCGCGGGCCCTCGCATGGGCCATCCGGGGTTTCGGGGGCATCCGTGACACCAACTCCCTCTTGTTGCGGTTGAGTCGAACAGGTACACCTCGCCGTACCGATCTTTGAACGTTCCGGAGGAGGTACGCGTGCGCACCACGAGAACCGTTCCTGCGAGACCCGTCCTGTTCACCGCCCTGGCCCTCACCACGGCGGGCTCCCTGCTCCTCACCCCGCACACCGCCGGTGCGGAACCCCAACCCCCGGCCCGCCCCCAGGTCCATCGCGAGGCCGCGCTCGACCAGCACGCGGCGCGGACACCCGCGAGCGCCACCCAGCGGGCCCTGACCACCGCCGATGCCACCGGTGGCGCGATCGCCGACAACAGCCGCGGCTACCCCCGCCGGCAGGTCCTCACCCCCGACCCCGAGAACCCGGCCGACAAGTCCCTCAAGCTGGGCCTCACCCCGTACCACGGCATCGCGCCGAAGCTGAACGCCCTCCAGTCCTTCGGCGACCGGGTGAGCGTCGAGGTCGCGGGCCGCTCGGCCGGCGGGCACCGGCTCTATCTCGTCACCGTCACCGCCCCCGAGACCGCCCGCCAGGCCCGCACACAGGCGCGTATGCGCGAGCTCATCGAGAACGCGCCCGCCGTCGCCGCCAAGTCCCCCGAGATCAAGCGGACGTACAAAACCCCGGTCTTCTTCAACAACAACATCCACGGCAACGAGTGGGAGGGCACCGACGCCTCCCTGAAGCTCATCGAGCGGCTGGCGACCGCCAAGGACGCGGACACGCGCGACCTGCTCGCCCACGGCCGCCTGTACTTCAACATCACCGCCAACCCGGACGGCCGTATCGCGGGCACGCGCACGAACGCGAACGGCTTCGACATGAACCGGGACTTCGTCACCGCCTCGCAGCCCGAGGTGCGGGCGATGCGGCAGATCATGGTCGACAAGCAGCCGGCCGTCATGCTCGACCTGCACGGTTACGTCAACGGCACCCTCATCGAGCCCACCACTCCCCCGCACGGCGAGAACTACGAGTACGACCTGTTCCTGAAGAACACCTACGCCAACGCCCTCGGCATGGAGGCCGCCGTCAACGGGCTCGGCTACACGCCCGCGAAGGACGGCGTCGAGCCCGCCCAGATCCCCTTCCGGGACCAGGAGGAGGGCTGGGACGACTGGCCGCCGGTCTTCACCCCGCAGTACGCGGCCTTCCACGGCACGGTCGCCGCGCACACGGTGGAGATCCCGATGGCGGTGAACAACACCGCGTACGACACCCTGCCGGTCACCGAGCTGCGCCGCCGGTCCGCGATCAACGTCGACGTCGCCGGGGCCGCCCTGCGCGCCACCCTCGACTTCGTGCGGTCCGAGCGCGCCTCGCTCGTCGCCGACCAGATCGAGGTCTTCCGACGGGGTGCCACAGGCGCCCCGCAGGTGCCGGTGTCACCCGAGACCGTCCCGGGCGTCCCCGGCATCGGCCCCGAGGACGTCTACACGACCGAATTCCCGCGCGCGTACGTCATCCCGGCCGGCACCCGGCGCTCGGCCACGGCCGCCGCCCGCCTCGTCGACCACCTCCTCGCCAATGACGTACGGGTCACCCGCGCGACCCACTCCTTCCGGCTCGGCGATCGGACGTACCCCAAGGGCTCGTACGTCGTCGACATGCACCAGCCCAAGCGCGGCCTCGCGAACGTGCTGCTCGCGGACGGGCGGGACATCAGCGACCAGGTCTCGGTGATGTACGACATCTCGGGCTGGAGCCTCGGCCGGCTGTGGGGCGCGGCGGTGCGGACCCTGCCGCGGATGCCGTACGGCGGTGTCCTGCGCCCGGTCCGTGCGGCGGCCCCCGTCGCGTACGTCGCCCCGCGCGGCGACCTGCGGCTGGGGCTCGACGACCCGAACGAGGTCGCCGCCCTCAACTCCCTGCTGCGGCAGGGCGTCGCGGTGCGCCGCGCGGCCGACGGCAGCGCGATCGTGCCGGGCTCGGCACGCCGGCAGGCCGCGAAGGCCGCCGGCGCCTACGACGTCGCCTTCCGCGCGACGAGGCTCACCGGCACCGCCCCGCTGCACCGCACCCGCGTCGCCGCGGCCGTCACCTCGGGTGAGCTGTTCGCGCTGCGGGAGATGAACTTCGAGGTCACGCCGGTCTCGACGGAGGTGTTGAACGCCGGGTTCGACTGGTCGGCGGTGGATGTGCTGTTCGTGTCGGCGGGGCTCGACCGCGACGACCTGGATGCCGACGCCCGTGCGGCCCTGGACGCCTTCCTCGGCGGGCACGGTCTCGTCGGCCGCGGCGCCACGGGTGCCGCGCTCAACTCGGCGGCCGGGCTGCTGGCCGCGAAGCCGGTCGAGGGCAACGGGGACGCCAACGGTGTCGTACGCGTGGTGAACTCAGGCGGTGTCCTGATGGGTGGCGCTCCGGAGCACGGCTTCGTGTACGCCCCCGTGTGGTTCACCGATCTCGGGCCGGAGGTCCGCGTCGAGCAGGCGTACGGGACCGGGAACCCGCTCGTCGCCGGGCACTGGCGGCCCTCGCAGGACGGCTCCGGCGGTCCCGCGGACGCGGCGGGGCAGGCCTCGGTGATCAGCGGCCCGCGGGCCGTGCTCTTCGGCAGCGAGCCGCTCTTCCGTGATCACCCGAAGGGGGAATTCGCCCAGGTCGGACGGGCGTTGTTCGCCATGGCACAGGCCAGCGGCTCAGGTGAGGAGAGCGGATGACGCAGGAGATCCACGGGACCGTCGCGGACGGCTTCGAGGGGGTGCGTGAGGAGTTCGCCGGCTTCGTGTCGGGGGAACTCCCCGACTACGAGGGACAGTTGTGCGCGTATGTGCGGGGCCGCAGGGTCGTCGACCTGTGGACGGGTGCCGGCTGCGCGGCCGACTCCCTCTACGGCGTGTTCTCCTCCACCAAGGGCGCCGCTCACCTCGTGGTCGCGCTTCTCGTGCAGGAGGGCACGCTGGAGCCGGACCGCAAAGTGACGTACTACTGGCCGGAGTTCGCAGCCGAGGGCAAGGGCGCACTGACGCTGCGCGAGCTGCTCGCGCACCGCGCCGGGCTGATCGGGCTCGACGCCGGGTTCACCGAGGACGAGCTGGCCGACGATGCCGCCATCGCCGAACGGCTCGCGGACCAGCGGCCGTTCTGGCGCCCCGGCACGGCCTTCGGCTATCACGCCGTGGTCATCGGCGCGCTCGCCGGTGAGGTCGTACGGCGGGCCACGGGCCGTTCGCTCCAGGAGGTGTACGAGGAGCGGGTGCGGGCGCCGTACGGCCTGGACTTCCACCTCGGGCTGCCCGAGGCGCTGGAGCCCCGTTACCGCTCCGCGCAGCCGATGGCGCCGACGCCGGAGCAGCAGGCGGTGCTGGACTCGGTGCCCAGGGGGCCGCACACGCTGGCCTCGATCGCCTTCAACACGCATGTGCCGAACCCGGGCGAACTCGTGGACCACCCCAACTCCCGTACGGTGCGCGCCAAGGGGCCCGCGTCGGCGGGCGGGGTCGCGGCCGCGCGCGGGCTCGCCGGGATGTACGCGGCGGCGATCAGCGAGGTCGACGGCCGGCCGCCGCTGCTGAAGCCGGACACCATCGCCGAGGTCGGCCAGATCCATTCGACCGGGTACGACCTGGTGGCCCGGACGCACAAGTCCTTCGGGCTCGGCTTCCAGGCGGTCTCCGACACCTGGTACCCGTTCCTGGGCGCCGGGGCGTTCGGGCACAGCGGAGCGGGCGGCTCCCAGGCGTTCGCGGACCCGCGCAGCGGCCTGGCCTACGGCTACACACGGCGCCGTTGTGCCTTCCCGGGCGGGGCGGCGCCGGAGAACGAGCGGCTGGTGAGGGCCGTTCACTCGGCGGCCCTGGCGAGCTGAGACAGGCAGACCCGGGGCAAGGGCCCACCGACCTGCATGGGTCCATCGCCACCGGCTGACAGCGCCCGCAGGCGCCCGAGCCGTCGAAAACAGAGGCCGCACCCCACGTCCAGGGGTGCGGCCTCCGCCATGGAAACGAACCGTGTCAGACAGGCGTCACGGCTCAGACCAGCGTCACGGTGATGTTGCCGCGGGTCGCCTTCGAGTACGGGCAGACCTGGTGGGCCTTCTCAATGAGGCCCTTGGCGGTCGCCGCGTCGACATTCGGGATCTCGGCGGAGATCTCGACGATGATCCCGAACCCGTCGTCGTTCTTGCCGATGCCGACCTTCGCGGTGACGGTCGAGCCGGAGACGTCGGCCTGCTCCTGACGGGCGACGACGCCCAGGGCACCCTGGAAGCAGGCGCTGTAGCCGGCCGCGAACAGCTGCTCCGGGTTGGTGCCGGCGCCGCTGCCGCCCATCTCCTTGGGCGGGTTCACGACGACGTCGAGCGTGCCGTCGTCGGTGGCGACCCGGCCGTCGCGGCCGTTCTCGGCGGTGGCGACGGCGGTGTAGAGGACCTCGGACTGCTGGATGGACATGCGGTTGTCTTCCTCCTCGGTCCGTCGCGACTCGCGCCCACGATCGCGACGGATTTCGGAAAGAAGTTACCGCATGCCGGAAATCCAGCACAGGCCTGTCGGTAGATCGACCTACAGCTTGACGATCATCTTCCCGGTGTTGTCGCCGCGCAGAACCCCGAGGAACGCCTCCAGGTTGTTCTCGATGCCCTCGACGACCGTCTCGCGGTACTTGAGCTGCCCCGAGGCCACCCAGGGGCCGACCTCCTGGACGAACTGCGGCTGGAAGTCGTAGTGATCGCCGACGAGGAGGCCCTCGATGCGGCCGCGGGTCGCGATGAGGCGGGCGAGGTTCTTCGGGCCGGGGGCGGGCTCGGTGTTGTTGTAGACCGAGATCATGCCGCAGACGGCGATCCGGCCGTGCACGTTGAGCTGCCCGATGGCGGCCTCCAGGTGGTCGCCGCCGACGTTGTCGAAGTACACGTCGATGCCGTCCGGGGCGGCCTCGCGCAGCTGCTCGCCCACCGAGCCGTTCTTGTAGTTGAAGGCGGCGTCGAAGCCGTACTCCTCGACGAGCAGCTTGACCTTCTCGTCCGACCCGGCCGAGCCGATGACCCGGGAGGCACCCTTGAGCTTGGCGATCTGGCCGACCTGGCTGCCGACGGCGCCGGCCGCACCGGACACGAAGACGACGTCGCCCTCCTTGAAGGACGCGGTGCGCAGCAGTCCGGCGTAGGCGGTGAGGCCGGTCATGCCGAGCACGCCGAGGTACGTGGACAGGGGCGCGGCGTCCGGGTCGACCTTGACGGCGTTCTTCGCGTCCACGGCCGCGAACTCGCGCCAGCCCAAGAAGTGCAGGACGTGGTCGCCGACGGCGATGCCCTCGGCGTTGGAGGCGACCACCTCGCCCACCGCACCGCCCTGCATGACCTTGCCCAGCTCGAAGGGGGCGACGTAGGACTTGGCGTCACTCATGCGGCCGCGCATGTACGGGTCCACGGAGAGGTACTTGTTCCGGACGAGCACCTGCCCCTCGCCGGGCGTCGGCATCTCGGCCTCGACCAGGGCGAAGTCCTCGGCCTTGGGCCAGCCGACGGGACGGGACAGGAGGTGCCATTCGCGGTTGATCATGGGGGGGGCGCCTTTCCGGTTTACTTCAGTACCTGAAACAACCATGCTCCTGAATATTTCAGGATGTCAAGTAACCGGGTTACCCTGAGAGCATGGCCACCCCACACAAGACCCGCCGCCCCGATGAGCTGACCCTCGATGTCGTCGACCTCATCGGCGCGGTCGTGGCCCGCTACCACGAGGAGTACGACGAGGCCGCCGCCGAGCACGCGCTGACCGGCGCGCAGGCGCGGTTGCTGAGCCTGCTGTCGATGGAGCCGCTGCCGATGCGGAAGCTGGCGCAGCGGCTGCGGTGCGAGCCGTCGAACGTGACCGGCATCGTGGACCGACTGGAGTCCCGTGGCCTGGTGGAGCGCCGCCCGGACCCGGCGGACCGCCGGGTGAAGCTGGCGGCGGCGACGGACGAGGGCCGGCAGGTGGCCCGCAGCCTGCGCGAGTCGCTGCGGTTCGCGCGGGAGCCGCTCGCGGGGCTCTCCGAGGAGGAGCGGCTGGCGCTGCGGGATCTGCTGCGGAGGATGCTGGGCGTGGACGTCTAGCACCCTGTCCGGCGGATCGGGCAGGCTCCGGGAGACGGCCGCTTTCGGCAGACCCGAGCGGAGCCCTGGGGTCGTCCGCGGCGACCGGCGACAACACCGCTGGGCCCCTGGTGACAACACCGCATGACCCCCCTGGGGGGCGCGTGCCGGGCCCCGCGACGTCGGCGTGATCCCGCCGGACACCGGACAGGCCCTGGGTCGCCACTTGCGGGTGCCCGGGGCCGGGGTGAGGATCGGAACGTGGTGTTCTGCCGCTCGGGCATCCGTGAGGGGTGTGATGGGCGTGAAGGCGCGCTCCGTCGGAGGGGGCCGTGACGACCCCGCCTTGAAGGCGGTGACTCCGGACGGTGACCCGGTCCTCGCCGCACGGCTCGCGGTGCCGGCGGTGCCTGGGACGTTCGTGCGCAGGGACCGGCTCGTCGAGCAGCTGGCCGACGGTGCACACGGTCCACTGACCCTGGTCAACGGCCCCGCCGGAGCGGGCAAGACTCTGCTGGTCGCCGACTGGATCACGGCCTACGAGCCGGGGACCGTCGCCTGGTTGACCGTGGAGCCGCAGGACAGCGCGCCCGGCGTCTTCTGGTCCTACGTACTGCATGCCTTCCGCCACCACGGGGTCGCCCTGCCCGACGACATCGGCAGCCCGGCCCGCCCCGGCGAGGTGGACCACTCGCTGCTCGCCCGTCTCGCGGCCTGGCTGAACGCACGGGACAGCCGGGTGACCCTCGTCCTGGACGAGTTCGACCGGGTGGCCGGCGCTGCCGCCGTGGCCGACGAGCTGCAGTTC
Organism: Streptomyces sp. R28; assembly: GCF_041052385.1. Taxonomy (GTDB): domain Bacteria; phylum Actinomycetota; class Actinomycetes; order Streptomycetales; family Streptomycetaceae; genus Streptomyces. Next base: position 3,317,045 of record NZ_CP163439.1, read on the forward strand.
GTACTCCGCCATGCCGGCGACGGACTGCGCCTGGTGATCATCAGCCGCACGGAGCCGCTGCTGCCGCTGTACCGCTACCGGGCCGCCGGTGAACTCGTCGACATCCGCGCCGACGACCTGGCCTTCCGCGCCGAGGAGACGTCGGCCCTGGTCGACCGGCACGGGCTGCCGCTGTCGGCCGAGGCCGCGCGCGTGCTGACCGAGCGCACCGAGGGCTGGGCGGCGGGGCTGCGGCTGTGCACCCTGGCCGCACAGCGGGCCGATGACCCGGAGAGCTTCCTGAAGGACTTCGAGGCCGGGCACAGCACGGTGGCCGACTTCCTGCTGGGCGAGGTGCTGCGCGCCCACCCCGCCGAGACCCAGGACCTGCTGCTGCGCACCAGCATCCTGGAGGAGACCCACCCCGATCTGGCCAATGCCCTCACCGGCCGGGACGACGCGGAGCCGATCCTGGAGGAGCTGCAACGGGCGAACGCGTTCGTCGAGCCCATCGGGCATTCCTGGTACCGGCTGCACCCGCTCTTCGCCGAGATCCTGCGGGTGCATCTGCGCGTGCGCCACCCCGGTCTGGAGCCGGAGCTGCACCGCAGGGCCGCCGGGTGGCTGAGCCGGGCCGGCCTGCTCGACGAGGCCCTGCCGCATGCGGCGGACGCGGGCGACTGGGAGCTTGCCGCCGCCGAACTCATCGACCATCTGGCGATCGGCCGGCTGCTGACCGGGCTGTCCGCCGAGCGGCTGGACGGCCTTTTCGCCAGGATGGCGCCGGAGGCGTCCGGGCCCGCCCCCGACCTGGTGCGCGCGGCGCGCGAGCTGGCCCACCACGACGTCGACCGGGGTGTCACGTATCTGCGCCGTGCGGAGGAGAACCTGCCGGACGGCGGCACCGACGACACCGCGGCGGCGCGGCTGAGCTGTGCGGTGCTTCGGGTGCTGGCCGCCAGGGTGGCGGGCTCCGCGGACCTGGCCGAGACGGCGGCGAGGGACGCCGCGGAGGCGGGGCGCGCCCTGCCCGCCGACCAGCTGGAACGGCGTCCGGAGCTGACGGCCCGCATGCTCGCCGACCTCGGATCGGCCCAGCTGTGGGCGGGCCGCTTCGATGCCGCGCGCCACACGCTGTCCGCCGCCGTGGACGCCGCCCAGGGGCGCTCGACGGCGTTCGCGCGGCACGAGGCTCTCGGCCGGCTGGCACTGATCGACTTCCTGCACGGCCTGCCGGGCCGGGCCGAGGCGCATGCCCGTGGGGCGATCGCCGAAGCGGAGCAGTCGGGGCTGCCGGCGTCCGAGCGGACCGGGATGGCCGAGCTCGTGCTGGCCGCCGTAGCCATCGACCGCGACGACCTGGCCGCCGCTCAGGGCCATCTCGACCAGGCGGCCGCCACGTCCACCGCCTCCCGCGATCCCGTCGTGGCCGTGGAACTCACGATCCTGCGCTCACGGATGCTGGTCGCGAGGGGCGACGCCCGGGCGGCGCTCACGGCTCTGGACGACATGGCGAAGCATCCCCTGGTCCTTGCCGAGCCCTCCCCCTGGGTGTGTGACCGCATCGCCATGGCCACGGCCGCGGCGCATCTGGCCGACGGCGATCCGAAGGCGGCGGTGAAGGTCTTCGAGGAACAGCCGTCGCACAGCCCGGAGAGCCTGGCGGCCGAGGCCCGGGCACGGGTGGCCGCGGGCGAGGGCGAACGGGCCCTCGCCATCCTCGACGAACTCCCCGAGCCCGGGGACCGGGGACCGGTCATCGACGTGTGGGTGCTGCTGACCCGTGCGCAGGCCGTGGACGCGCTCGGCGACCCCTCCGCCGCGGAGGGCCTGGTCCTGCGGGCCCTGACGGCCGCACGCCCGCATCACCTCAGGCGGCCGTTCCTGCAAGCCGGGCCGTGGCTCAGGCGGCTGATGCTCCAACGGCCCGCGCTCGCCCGGGAACACGCCTGGCTGCCCGACACCCTTTCGCCGCAGCCCGCCGCCTCGCGGCAGCGGGACGAGTCCGCGGGCCCGAGCCCCGAGCCGCTCAGCGCGCGGGAGCGGGACGTCCTGGAACGGTTGGCCCAACTCATGTCCACCGAGGAGATCGCCGCCGATCTGCATCTGTCGGTCAACACGGTGAAGACGCACCTGAAGAGCATCTACCGCAAGCTCGCCGCCACCCGGCGCGGCGAGGCGGTCCGCCGGGCCCGCGAACTCGGGCTGCTCTGACGCGTCACCTCGCCCGGGTGATGCCACCCCGCTCCCGGTCGCCCAGCATGAGGTCATGCGCTACGAGATCCGCGTCGACGGGGAGATGTCGGACGAGCTGACCACGGCGTTCCCCGAGTTGGAGACGTTCGTCGTCCCCCACCAGACCGTGCTGTACGGCCAGGTCGACGACGAGGCGCATTTTTACGGCCTGTTGATGCGGTTCCAGTCGCTGGGGCTGCACGTGGCGGAGTTCCGCCGACTTCCGGAGTGAGGCGCCGCCAGGGCAGCAGCCTCACGGCTCAGCCCGCGAGCACCTTCGCCTTGGCCCGCTCGTACTCGGCGTCGGTGATGTCGCCGTGGTCGTGCAGCCCGGCGAGCTTGGTCAGCTCGTCCACGCGGGTCACCTGGGTCGCCCCGGTCGCGGGGGCTCCGGCTGCCGCCTCCTGGACGTAGGAGCGGAACGCCTGCTCCTGCCGCTGCATCTGGCGCACATCGCGCTCACCCATGCCGCGGCCGCGGGCGATCAGGTAGACGAAGACACCGAGGTACGGCAGCACACAGACGAAGACCGTCCAGCCCGCCTTGGCCCATCCGCCCATGCCGTCGTCCCGGAAGATGTCCCCGATGACCCGGAAGAGCAGCACGAACCACATGACCCACAGGAAGAACCAGAGCATGGTCAGAAACGCGTTGAGCAGCGGATAGTCCACGGTTGCCTCCACATGCCGACCGCCGTGCCGCCCACGGCGGCGCCCGAAGCCTGACGTGCTCCACGCTGCGCCTTCCGGCCGGGGGCGGCATCACCCGCGGCGGGTGGGGTCCCGCGGTGGGCCGAGGCGGCGGTCAGGCGTGGGCCGAGGCGGCGGTCAGACGAGGATCAGCACGATGAAGATCACGCAGACCAGGATGTTGATCAGCCAGCTGTGCGTGTCCATCCAGTCCCGCACATGCGGCATGGCGGCGACCGCCCTGCGGTGGAACAGCAGCAGGGACAGCAGCGGAAGCGCGGCGACGAGCACGGTCGCCGCGATGAACGGCAACGCCGCGACGAAGTCCGCGTCCGTCTGCGCCAGGTTGGTGCCCACCGTCAGCATGACGATGATGTCCGACGGCATCAGCAGGATGACGAGCAGCCCGACCTTCAGGGCTTGCTTGGCGTCCGCCGACATGAGTGTGCCCAGCCATTTCGGTGGCTGGATGGTCTCCCGCCGTACCCAGTTCTTGATGGCGGCCGCTGCCAGGAGGGCGACCAGTACGTACTGGATGATCTTGCCGCTGGATCCACCGTCGCCGGGGTCGCCCAGGTCGAACGCCGAGGCGAGTCCCCAGGTGATCGCTGTGCCGACGGTGGCGGCGACGGCGACACCGAGGAGGAAACCGAGCGACACCCGTACGGCCCGGGGTGCCGTGACGAAGATGATCGCCGACATGATCTGCGGGCCGATCATCATCGTCACGGCCAGGGGCAGCACATTCAGACCGTCCACGTCGGCCTCCGCATCAGCTCGTCAGAACCTTGGACTTCGCCTGCTCGTACTCGGCATCGGTGATGGCGCCCCGGTCGTGCAGCGCGGCCAGCCTGCCCAGCTCGTCCGCCTTGGTGCCCGGCGCCTTCCGGCCCGGGGCGGCGGGGGCGGTGGGGGCGGCGGCCTGCTGGACGTACGCGCGGAACGCCCGCTCCCGGTCCTGCGCCCGGCGCAGCTCGCGCTCACCCATCCCGTGCCCGCGGGCGATCAGGTAGGTGAAGACGCCGAGGAAGGGCAGCGCACACACCGTCAGCGTCCAGCCCGCCTTGCCCCAGCCGCTGAGGGCGTCGTCGCGGAAGATGTCGCCGACCACGCGGAACAGCAGCATGAGCCACATGATCCACAGGAAGAACCAGAGCATGGTCAGGAACACGTTGAGCAGGGGATAGTCCATGATCGCCTCCGCTGGCCGGCGGCTACCGCGACGACCGCGCGGCGCCCGAGGGCCCGACGCCTTCACGGTGCGCCGGGGTGGTTCGTGGGGCATCACCCCTCACGGGTGGGCGTCGGGGCCGATCAGACAGGCGCCGAGCGCGACCACGAACCACGACCCCGGCTCCGGCCCCGAGCGCCGTGCGCAGACGGCCAGGGCGATGACCACCACCAGGCAGGCGAAGGCGGCGCCCAGCGCGGTACGGGGCCGGCGCACGCCGGTGAGGACGGGCAGCCAGTAGCCCTGGGGGATCTCGATCTTCTGCGCGGGCGACTCGTGCGGACTCCAGCTCGTCCAGGGCGCATACGGGTCCTGCCGCATGCGAGCCCTAATCGGAGAGGGGGTCCTTCCGCACCACGCACAGGGCCCAGATGACGAAGGCGTACAGCGCGATCAGCGTGAGCGACCAGACCGGGTAGTACGGGATGGACAGGAAGTTGGCGATCAGCAGCAGTGCCGCGATGCCGACGCCGACGACCCTCGCCCACGTCTGCGCTGTGAACAGGCCGAAGCTCACGATCACGGCGATCGCCCCGAACACCAGGTTGATCCAGCCCCAGCTGGTCAGGTCGAACTTGAAGAGGTAGTTGGGCGTGGAGACGTAGACGTCGTCCTCGGCGATGGCCATGATCCCCCGGAAGACGTCGAGGATCCCGGAGATGAACAGCATCACTCCGGCGAACAGCGTCAGGCCGGTGGCGGCAGCCTGCCTCCCCTCCCGATGGCGGGGAGTAGTGGTGGTGGCCATGTCCGGCCTCCTTTCCTCACCGGGCTGCGGCGCGCAGCCGTACACCCCCGAGCCTGATCCCCAAGGGCCCCACCCGTCGTCACCCTCGAAGGGTGAGGACGCTCCGACCGGTCTCCTGCTGCCATGGGACGAGGGGACTGGGCGCCAGGCCTGAGGAGGCGGCGCGATGAGCGGTGGTGCCTGGGCCGGCCTGGCCGTGGCGGGTGTCACCGCCGCCTATGCCCTCGGCTCGCGGCGGTTGTCGGCCACGCCGGTCACATCGGCGATCGTGTTCACGGGGAGCGGCGTCCTCATCGGTCCCGCCGTCCTCGACGCCGTCGACATCGAGCACTACGCCGCCCCGATCACGGCCCTGATGGAGGCCGCCCTGACCCTGGTCCTGTTCACCGACGCCATGGCCGTCCGGCGACGGGACCTGACCACGGGCGGCTTCCTGCCCGCCCGGCTGCTCGGTATCGGCCTCCCGCTGTGCATCGCCGCGGGCTGGCTGCTGGCGTGGCCGCTGCTGCCCGGGCTGAGCGCGTGGGAGCTGGCCCTGGTGGGTGCGATCCTCACGGCGACCGATCTCGCGGTGGGCAAGACCGCCATGACGGAGCCCTCCGTGCCGCCGCTCGTCCGCCACGGTCTCAACGCGGAGAGCGGTCTGAACGACGGCTTGGTGCTGCCGTTCTTCGTCGTCTTCGCCGCCGCGGTCCCCGGCACGTCCTACGCGCAGGAAGGCGTCGCGGGCACCTTCTGGCGCTCCCTGCTGCTCAGCAGCGTCCTGGGCCTGCTGGCCGGCGACATCGGCGGGCGGCTGCTGCGGGCGGCGCGGGCCCGCGGCTGGGTCGCACGGCGGTGGGGGCAGTTCTACGTGCTCGGCGTCGCCGTGTCCGCGTACGAACTGGCCGTCCTCACCGACGGCAGCGGCTTCATCGCGGCCTGGGTCGCCGGGTTCGCCTTCGGACACGCCCTGCGGCGACACCGGACCGGCGCCGGCAGGCCGCAGGGCCCGGACCGCACACCAGAGTTCGCCGAGAACCTCGGCGCGCTGCTGGCGTCGATCAGCCTGATGGTCTTCGGGGCGGTGCTGCTCGGCCCGGCGCTGGAGCACCTGACCTGGAAGATCGTCCTGTACGCCGTGCTCAGCCTGACGGTCGCGCGGATGCTCCCGGTCGCCGTCGCCCTGCTCGGAAGCGGGCTGCGGCTGCAGACGGTCGCGTACATCGGGTGGTTCGGACCGCGCGGTCTCGCCTCGGTCGTCCTGGGGCTGCTCGTGGTCGAGGAGCATGTGCCGGGGACGCAGACGCTGGGTCGGGCGGTCGCCGTCACCGTCGCCCTCAGCATCGTGCTCCAGGGCATCTCGGCCGCGGCGCTCGCCAAGCGGTACGGCCGCTGGTACGCGCGCGCCTCCGCCGCAGCCGGCGGGCACGGGCTGCGGGAGGGCACGTCCGCGGCGGAGGCGCCTGTGCCGGGGGCATCGGTGCCAAGGACGTCCGCGCCGGAGGGGCACCGGGGCACGCCGTCGGATCGGTCAGCGGGTCCTCGTCGTCGCGGCCGACCGGCAGGATGATCCAGCAACGGGTGCCGACACTGCCGCCCCCGACGCCCTTGCGCGCCACGCCGACCACGTGGAACCGGCTCAGCAGGTGCCGCGTCTCGCCCGTCGGGCAAGCGGTGACGACCGCCGGGAATCGCGGAAGTGACCGCTTTACGTGCACCACCAGAGGAACCGGTCGCACTCCGTCTCCGTCGGCGACGGGGCCGGGGTCGGGTCCGAGGTGGTCGGTTGGGCGGTGGGCGCCGGGGCCTGTGGCTCGGACGTCGGGGCGGGGCCCGAGGTGGACGTGCCGGACCCGCCGCTGCCCGTCGGCGCCGACTCGGCGTCCTTGTCGGGGGTCTTGTCCTCGTCCTTCTTCTTGTCCTCGTCCTTCGGTGACTTCGAGGCCGAGGGAGACGCCGAGGGGCCCGGCGACGCCGAGTCCCCGCCCGTCCTCGTCGTACCGTCCGTGGCGTCGGGGGACGCGGACACCTCTTCCGAGGCCGCGCCCTCCGCCGACTCGTCCCCGGCGGTCGCCGGCTTCGGGCTCGCGCCGGGGGCGTCCATGCCGAGCTCCGCGAGGCTCAGGCCCCCGGCGGCCAGGACGAAGCCGGCGGCGATCAGCAGGGCTCGGCGACGGCGGCGGCGGTGCGCGGCGGCTTTGCGATCACGACGGCTGGCACCGCCCGGACCGGACTCCTCGTCCAGGTCATCGCCGTCGTCCTCCTCGACGTACTCGTCCCGCTCGTCCCGCTCGTCCTGCTCGTCGTACCCGGCGTACTCGTCTCGCTCGTCGTGACCGCGCCTGCGGCCACGCCGCTGCGCCGCCCGCCGCGCTGCCCGTCCACCGACCGGCGTGGCCTCGGCGGCTTCGGCGGCCTCACCGGTGTCCGCGGCCTCGGTGTGGGCCTCGGCCGCGGCCTCTTCGGAGTGTGCGTCGGCATAGCCGTCGCCGTACTCGCCACCGCCGTACTGCCCCGCACCGCCGGCGTACTGCCCCGCACCGCCGCCGTATTGGCCCTGTCCGCCCCCGTATTGCCCGTACTGCCCCTCGTACGCCGCGTACGCCCCTTGGCCCCCCGCAACCCCCACGGGCGCCTGTGCCAGCCGCTCGGCCATCTGCGGGTACGGCTCACCCGGCCCGCCCGCGTACGCGCCCAGCTGTTCGACCGCGGCGCCGCAGCCCGGGCAGGCGAGGGCGCCGTTCAGGTGCCGTCGGCACGGGTGGCAGTAGTCCATGACGCGGGAAGACTAGGTTCCGCACAGGGATCGTTCCTAGAGCCTCTCGTGAAGATTATGTGCGGAACTGGTCTTTCCGGATTACTCAGTTGAGGTCAAGCCCGACCATTCGCCGCGATCCCTCCGGCACCGGGTTCCGTAAAACGCCGAACGGTCCGTCGCACGGCAGGCGTGTGACGGACCGCTCGGGTGTGACGGACCGCCCGGATGACGGGCCGCGTCGGCGCGGAGTGCCCTTCGGGTCAGGTCTGCTTACGGGCCGTCATCGCCCGCTGGATCAGGATGAACGCGCAGAGCAGCACACCGGTGGCGATCTTCGTCCACCAGGAGCTGAGCGTGCCCTCGAACTGGATGATGCTCTTGATCAGGCCCAGCACGAGGACACCGAACAGGGTGCCCAGGACGTAACCGGAGCCGCCCGTCAGCAGCGTGCCGCCGATGACGACCGCGGCGATCGCGTCGAGTTCCATGCCGACGGCGTGCAGCGGGTCGCCGGACTGGATGTACAGCATGAACAACAGGCCGGCCAGCGCCGAGCAGAAGCCGCTCATCGTGTACACGGCGATCTTCGTACCGCCCAGCGGGAGCCCCATCAGCAGCGCGGACTGCTCGTTGCCGCCGATGGCGTACACCCGACGGCCGAAGCGCGTGTAGTGGAGTACGTAGAAGGCGGCGGCGAGGACGACCAGCGCGACGATGGCGCCGATCGACAGCTCCCCCAGTCCCAGCGACACCCGTGTCTGGGCCATGCTGCTCACCGTGGAGTCGCTGATGGAGATGGACTCCTTGCTGATGACCAGGCACAGGCCCCGGAAGAGGAAGAGGCCGGCGAGGGTCACGATGAACGGCTGGATCTCGAAGTTGTGGATCACATAGCCCATGAGGAAGCCGCCGAACGCTCCCACGCCCAGGGCGATCGGGACGACCAGCAGCAACGGCAGGCCCTGGCGCTCCACCAGCCATGCCGTGAACATGGTGGTGAAGCCGATCACCGAGCCCACGGACAGGTCGATACCGCCGGACATGATGACGAACGTGGCGCCGACGGCGGCGACCAGCAGATAACCGTTGTCGATGAACAGGTTGAGGAAGACCTGCGGTTCGCCGAACCCGTAGTTCTGGTACCGGCTGAGACCGGTGATGTACATCGCGAGGAACAGGGCGGCCGTGACCAGGACGGGCAGCCGCCGGTCGCCGAGCAGCTGCGCGGCCCGGGACGTGGTACGGGCTTCCGGCACCGTGGGGGTCTTGGTGGTCGCGCTCATCGCGACACCTCCATCTTCGGGGCGGCGTCGGCGTCGGGAGTTGCCGGAGCCGGGGCGGCGGCCCGTCGCAGCCCCTTGGGGCCCTTGGCGCCGAAGACCTTGGCCCGGAACTTCGGGGACTGCAGCAGGCAGACGACGATGACGACGGCGGCCTTGAAGACCAGGTTGGTCTGGGTGGGCACGCCGATGGTGTAGATCGTGGTGGTCAGGGTCTGGATCACGAGGGCGCCGACCACCGTGCCGCCGATCGAGAACCGGCCGCCGAGCAGCGAGGTGCCGCCGATGACGACGGCGAGGATCGCGTCCAGTTCGATCCACAGGCCGGCGTTGTTGCCGTCCGCGGCCGAGGTGTTGGAGCTGATCATCAGGCCCGCGATGCCCGCGCACAGGGCGCAGAAGACGTACACCATGATCTTGATGCGCCGGGACCGGATACCGACCAGGCGGCTGGCCTCGGCGTTGCCACCGACCGACTCCACGAGCAGGCCGAGCGCCGTACGGCGGGTCAGGGCCACCGTGACGGCCACGACCCCGGCCACCACGAAGATGGAGAAGGGCAGGGTCAGCCAGTAGCCGCCGCCGATCAGCTTGTACGGCTCGCTGTTGATGGTGATGATCTGGCCGTCGCTGATCAGCTGGGCGACACCGCGTCCGGCGACCATGATGATGAGGGTCGCGATGATCGGCTGAATGCCCATCCGGGCGACCAGGAAGCCGTTCCACAGACCGCAGACGACCGCCGCCACCAGCCCGATGCCCATGGCCAGGAAGACTTTGGACAGGGCGTTCTGGTCGGCCTGGTCACTGATGTACGAGCAGGTCAGGGCGCCGGTGATGGCAACTACGGCGCCCACGGAGAGATCGATGCCGCCGGTGGCGATGACCAGGGTCATGCCGACCGCCACCAGGATCAGGGGCGAGCCGAAGAGCACGATCGAGACGAGGCTGCCGTAGAGGTGGCCGTCCGTCATCCTGATCGCGAAGAAGTCGGGGGTGAAGGGGACGTTGACCAGCAGCAGGGCGACCAGGACCGCGACCGGCCAGAACAGGTTGTGGTGCGTCAGCGCTCGCCAGCGTGAGGTCGCGGCCGTGGACGGGGTGCTCATTCGTGTTCTCCGCTCGCGATGGTCTCCAAAATCTTGCTGGTGGTGATCTCCGGCCCGTTGGTGAGTCGCGCGACCAGCTTGCGGTCGCGCAGCACACCGATGGTGTGGCTGAGGCGGAGGACTTCCTCCAGCTCGGCCGCGATGTAGACCACGGCCATGCCGTCCTCGGAGAGTGACACCACGAGCTTCTGGATCTCGGCCTTGGCGCCGACGTCGATGCCGCGTGTGGGCTCGTCGAGGATCAGCAGCTGCGGCTGGGTGATCAGCCAGCGGGCGAGCAGCACCTTCTGCTGGTTGCCGCCGCTCAGCCGGCCGACCCTGGCCTCGGGGTTGGCGGGGCGGATGTCCAGCGCCTTGATGTACTTGGCGACGAGTTCGTCGCGCTGGGCGGCCGGGATGGGCCGGGTCCAGCCGCGCGCCGCCTGCAGGGCGAGGATGATGTTCTCCCGCACCGTCAGATCAGGGACGAGGCCCTCGGTCTTGCGGTTCTCCGAGCAGAACGCGACACCGGCGCCGATGGCGTCGTTCGGGGCGCTCATCGAGACCTGCTTGCCGCCGATGGTCACCTTGCCGCTGTCGGGCTGGTCGGCGCCGAAGAGCAGCCGGGCCAGCTCGGTGCGGCCCGAGCCGAGCAGTCCGGCGAGGCCGATCACCTCGCCCTTCTTGATCTCCAGGTCGAAGGGGGAGATGCCTCCGGTGCGGCCCAGTTGCTCGGCCTGGAGCAGGGTCTCGCCGACGTCGGAGCGCAGCTGGTGCTCGTGCAGCTCCTCCAACTGATCCAGGGCCTTGCCGATCATCAGCTCGATCAGCCCGACCTGGTCGAGGTCGCGGACCATGTGCTCGCCGACCAGGGTGCCGTTGCGCAGCACGGTCATCCGGTCGCAGATCTCGTAGATCTGGTCGAGGAAGTGCGACACGAAGAGGATCGCGACGCCCTCGTCCCGCAACTGCCGCATCAGGCGGAACAGTTCGAGGACCTCGTCGCGGTCGAGGCTGGAGGTGGGTTCGTCCAGGACCAGCACCTTGGTGCCGGAGCCCTCGCCGTCGCTGTCGCCGGTGCCCACCGACCGTACGATCGCGACCAGTTGCTGCACGGCCAGCGGGTACGAGGACAGGGGCGCGGTCACATCGATGTCGAGGCCGAGCCGGTCGACCAGCTCCGCGGCCTCCTTGCGCATCCGCTTCCACTGGATGCGGCCCGCGCGCGTGGGTTCACGTCCGATGAAGATGTTCTCCGCCACCGACAGGTTGGGGCAGAGGTTGACCTCCTGGTAGACCGTGCTGATGCCGGCCTGCTGCGCCTGCAGCGGGCTGCCGATGCGCACCGACTTGCCGTCGAGGGTGACGGTCCCGCCGTCCAGGGAGTACACCCCGGTCAGCACCTTGATCAGCGTGGACTTCCCCGCGCCGTTCTCGCCCATGAGGGCGTGGATCTCTCCGGGGAAGAGCCGGAAGTCGACGCCCGACAGAGCCCGTACCCCCGGAAACTCCTTGACTATGCCCGTCATCTGCAGAACGGGCTTCGGCTCTGCCATACCTCTCCTAGTGAGGGTCCCACCGGCTTTACCCGGTGGGGAATTCAGTCCGTCTTAGGTTGATTACGCCCCGCAAGAGGCCGGTTCGGGGTGGACCGCAGCCTTCGGCTGGAAGCCCCTCACGTGGAGCGGAGTCACGGCAGCGCTCCTCTTGTATCGAGCTGCCGCAGGGCCCCCAAGGCCTGGCCGACCGAGCTTCGGTCGGCCAGAGGCTCCTGGCGGTCGGTGCGGTGGTCAGTACTTGCGGGAGGGGAGCGCGGCCTTGGCCTGGTCCTGCATGAAGTCGCTCTCCTTGGTCTTGATCCAGCGCTCGACCGTCTCGCCGGCGTGGACCTTCTTCACGACCTCCATCAGCTGGGGGCCGAGCAGCGGGTTGCACTCGACGATCGCGTTGATCTTGCCTTCGGACATCGCGATGAAGCCGTCCTTCACGCCGTCGACCGTGACGATCAGGATGTCCTTGCCGGGCTTCTTGCCGGCCGCCTCGATGGCCTGGATGGCGCCGAGACCCATGTCGTCGTTGTGCGCGAACAGCACGTCGATGTCCGGGTTGGACTGCAGGAAGGCCGCCATGACCTGCTTGCCGCCGGCGCGGGTGAAGTCACCGGTCTGGCTGACGACGATCTTCCAGTCGTCCGCGTGGTCGGCGTCCATGACCTCCTTGAAGCCCTTGGCACGCTCGATCGCCGGGGCGGCACCGGTGGTGCCCTCCAGCTGGGCGATCTTCACGGCGCCCTTGTGGCCGGCCTTCTCCAGGACCTTCTCCAGCATCTTGGCGGCGCGCCGGCCCTCGTCGGTGAAGTCGGAGCCGACCAGGGTGACGAACAGGGACTCGTCGCTCTCGACGGACCGGTCGGTCAGGACGACCGGGATCTTCGCGGCCTTGGCCTCGTTGAGGATGGCGTCCCAGCCGGTGACGACGACCGGGGAGAAGGCGATGACGTCGACCTTCTGCGCGATGTAGCTGCGGATCGCGGAGATCTGGTTCTCCTGCTTCTGCTGCGCGTCGGAGAACTTGAGGTTGTAGCCCGCCTCCTTGGCGGCCGACTTCACCGAGTCGGTGTTGGCGCTGCGCCAGCCGCTCTCGGAGCCGACCTGGGAGAAGCCGAGGGTGATCGTCTTGCTGTCGCCGGAGGAGCCGGAGGAGCCGCCGTCCTCCTTGGCGCAGGCCGCCAGGGTGCCCGCAGCCGCCACGCCGATCGCCGCGGTGAGGAAGTTCCGTCTGTTGAGCATGTGTCTTCTCCTTTGAAGAGCCGGTCCGGGGATGGACCCCTGGGACTCGGTTGTCACTTGGTGAGACCGGCCGACCGCGGCGCGTCCAGCCTGTCGATCATTGTTCGAAATGTCGACCATATGGAGGTGGATAAAGGGACGGCGAGGCGTCGGTGGAGCGTCAGCCGGGCGCCGTCCCCGACTGGGGGATGTACGGGAACGTACTGGCACGAACCACGAGTTGGGGCTCGACCGTGGACGTCCCGGACGGCGTCCGGCCCTCGATGAGGTCCAGCAGCAGGGCGATGCTCCGCTGGCCCACCGTCGAGAAGTCCTGCCGGACGGTGGTGAGGGGTGGGGCGAAGAACTCCGACTCCGGGATGTCGTCGAAGCCGACCACCGCGACATCCTGGGGAGTGCGCACCCCAGCCTCACGCAGGGCTCTCAACACCCCCAGCGCCATCTGGTCGTTGGCGACGAAGACGGCGGTCAGGCCCCGGCCCACCCAGCCCGCCAGTTCCTGACCGGCCCGGTAGCCCGACAGCGGACTCCAGTCCCCGCGCAGCGGCATCGGCGGTTCGACGCCGCCCGCCTCGAGGGTCTCACGCCAGCCGACGGTGCGGTCCAGCGCCTCCTGCCAGGACTCGGGTCCGGCGAGGTGCCAGACCGTGCGGTGGCCGGCGGCCAGCAGATGGCCGGTGGCCAGCCGCGCGCCCAGATACTGGTCGACGTTGACGCTCGGGATCTCGGCGCCGGACCCGGTGCCCACGGCCACCACCGGGAAGGGGTGGCGGAGTTCGGCGAGGGCCTGGACGGCCGAGCGCTGCGGGGCGAGGGCGATCACTCCCTCCACCCCGCCCTCGCTGAGCCGGTTCAGCGCCTCGGCGAGGGTCTCGACCGTCAGCTCGCGCAGACTGACCGTGGAGACGAGGTACCCCTGGGCACGCGCCGCCTCCTCCAACGCGAACAGTGTGCTGGCCGGCCCGTAGAGCGTGGTGCTGGAGGCGACCACGCCGAGGGTCCGGGTGCGCCGGGTGGCGAGTGCCCGTGCGGAGAAGTTGCGGCGGGAGCCCATCTCCTCGATCGCGCGCAGCACCTTGGCCCGGGTCGCGTCCCGCACATTGGGGTGATCGCCCAGTACGCGGGAGACAGTCTGGTGGGACACGCCGGCCAGGCGTGCCACGTCGGCCATGGTGGGCGGCCGCAACTGCGAGTGGGTCACGGCCGCACCTCCTTGGTGTTCGTCTGCCGATAAGACCTGTACCACGGGCGGACGGATCCGCTCGGCCGGCGTCACGCCGGGGTTCCGGAACGCCCCAGGACACGGGACGGCAGGGCGAGTTGGCGCACTTCGGGCATGACGCTCGTACCTCCTTGGATGCCGCGGGGTGATGACTGGTGAGCGCGGACGTCATTGTGAGCGCTAACAATTCATGGCGGTCAAGAGGGCTGCATCAGGTCGGTCATCACGGTTGAATAACGCGCCGGTCGCCGAGCGTCACCCAGGCAGCCTGTTCCGACGCGCGTCCCGGCGGGCAACACGCCCTTGGCCCGAACACGTTGGCGCAGGCCGCCCGCCACCCCGGACCGGGGCGGCGCGAGGGCAGATTCGCCCGCCATGACCATGTTTCGACAGCTCTGACCGCATGGGCCGGCCACCGCCCGCCCCACCCTCACGGCCGGAATCGATCGGTCGAAGCCCGCCCCACGAGGGCCGCCCGCTCCGCCGGAACAGCCCGGGATCCGCCTTGGACGGGGCCAACATCCGGGTCATCACGCGCACAATGAGTGCCACTTTTCAGGGCCCAAGTGCCGGACATTTCCCACTATTTGCCGTCACCTCGACCGCCGATCCAAAACCGTTACCCGTTCGACCCATTGACACTCCAACGGGGTCGTCCCTACTGTCGCGACAGGATTTCGAACGCCTTACGAAATTTCGAACAGCCAGACTCGAAGCAGTCCGGACTCGAAGAGGACAAGGAGTATCGTGCGCATCACGGGAATCAGCACACACGTGGTAGGAACGCCGTGGCGGAACCTGACCTACGTGCAGGTGCACACCGACGAGGGACTCACCGGAGTCGGCGAGACCCGCATGCTGGGCCACACCGACGCGCTGCTCGGCTATCTGCACGAGGCGAAGACCAATCACATTCTCGGGTCCGACCCTTTCGCCGTCGAGGACCTGACACGCCGCATGAAGTACGGCGACTACGGCCGGGCCGGCGAGATCGTGATGTCCGGCATCGCCGTGATCGAGATGGCGTGCTGGGACATCAAGGGCAAGGCCCTCGGCGTCCCCGTCTGGCAGCTGCTCGGCGGCAAGGTCACCGACAAGGTCAAGGCGTACGCCAACGGCTGGTACACCACTGAGCGCACTCCCGAGGCCTACCACAAGGCGGCGCAGGGCGTCATGGAGCGCGGGTACCGAGCGCTCAAGATCGACCCCTTCGGCACCGGCCACTTCGAGCTGGACCACAAGGAGAGCCTGTACGCCGTCTCGCTGATCGAGGCCGTGCGCGACGCGATCGGGCCGGACGCCGAGCTGATGCTGGAGATGCACGGCCGGTTCTCGCCCTCCACCGCCGTCCGCCTCGCCAAGGAGCTGGCGCCCTTCAAGCCCGCGTGGCTGGAGGAGCCGTGCCCGCCGGAGAACCTGAAGGCGCTGGAGAAGGTCGCCGCCAAGGTCGACATCCCGGTGGCCACGGGTGAGCGCATCCACGACCGGATCGAGTTCCGGGAGCTCTTCGAGAGCCAGGCCGTCGACATCATCCAGCCGGACGTCGGCCACATCGGCGGCATCTGGGAGACCCGCAAGCTCGCCGCCACCGCCGAGACCCACTACACGCTGGTCGCCCCGCACAACGTGGGCGGGCCGGTGCTGACCGCCGCCTCGCTCCAGGTCGGCTTCACCGCACCCAACTTCAAGATCCTTGAGCACTTCAATGACTTCGCGGACGCGGAGATCAAGAAGGTCGTCAAGGGCGCCCCCCAGGTGAACCCCGAGGACGGCTGCTTCCACCTGTCCCACGAACCCGGTCTCGGTGTCGAGCTGGACGTGGACGCGGCGGCGGAGTTCCCGCAGCAGCAGGCTCGCTTCGACCTGTGGGCCGAGGGCTGGGAGCAGCGCAAGCCCAAGGGGAACGCGTGAGCACCCGCAGGTCCGGTTCCAGGGGGCTCCAGTGAGCACCGCTGTAGTGATCGAGGCTCCCGGCCGGCACCTGCTGGTGCCGCACGAGCCTCGGCAGCCGGAGGCCGGCGAGGCCCTGGTCCGGGTGCACGCCTCCGGGATCTGCGGCAGCGACCGTGAGGTCTTCCAGGGCAATCGGCCCGAGGGGTACGTCCGTTACCCCCTCACCCCCGGCCACGAGTGGTCCGGGACGGTGACCGCGGTCGGGGACGGCGTTCCCTCAAGCCTTGTAGGCCGCAAGGTAGTTGGCGAAGGCTTCCGCAACTGCCAGGTGTGCGACCGCTGCCACGCGGGCGAGACCACGCTGTGCACCGCGGGGTACGAGGAGACCGGCTTCACCCAGCCGGGCGCCATGGCCACCACGCTGACCCTCCCCGCCCGTCTGCTGCACGTTCTCCCGGACGACGCGGATCTGACGGCGGCGGCGCTGCTGGAGCCGGCCGCGTGCATCGCGGCCGCCGCGCTCAAGGCGAGGGCCGTTCCCGGTGAGCGGGTCGCGGTCGTGGGCACCGGAACGCTGGGCATGTTCGCCGTTCAGTTCCTGAAGGCCGCCTCCCCGGCCGAGCTGCTCGTCGTGGGCACCCGTCCGGACCGGGCCGAGCTGTCCAAGCGGTTCGGCGCCACGGACTTCCGGACCAAGGACCAGGAGCTCCCCGGCGACTTCGACGTCGTCATCGAGACCGCCGGGTCCGCGGACGCGGCGCGTACCGCCGCCGCACTGCTGCGGCGTGGCGGGCGGCTGGTCCTGACGGGGATCCCGGCGCCGGGCGCGGACGGGCTCGACCCGACGGATCTCGTCGTACGCCAGCTGGAGGTGCACACCGTGTTCGGCGCGGCGCCGGACGCCTGGGCGCACACGGTGCGGGTCTTCGGGGCCGGGCTCCTCGATCCGCTGCCGCTCGTCACGCACGAGCTGCCGCTGGAGCAGTTCGCCCAGGCCATCGAGCTGGTGGGGTCCGGCGACCCGACGGTCGGAAAGGTCCTGCTGCGGCCATGACCGGCCCCTGAGTCGTACGCCGGTACGGGGTACCTGACGACTTCGTACCGGCGTACATCCACAATCTTGCTGTACCCAGAGCCGCGAACCCCGTCCGAAATATCGAATGCGAAGGACATCCAGTGACCGACACCACCGCCCCGGCGCCGCGCCGACCCGGCGAGCAGGCTCTCGCAGCGCTCGGCCTGGGCGCGCCCGCCCTCGATCCTTCCGACGCCTCCCCGCACACCTTCCCCGACGGTGGCCGCTGGCGCACCGAGGTGCCCTCCGTCGAGGGGCCCGAGGCGCTCGCCGTGGTCCTCAAGGAGTCCTCGCGGCTCGACGTGCCGATCCACCGGATCAGCCAGGGCAGCGGGATCTGGATGCTCACCGACGCCGAGATCACCGAGATGGTGGAAGCCACCGCCGAGCGTGACATCGAGCTCTGCCTCTTCACCGGCCCGCGCGGCACGTGGGACATCGGCGGCTCCACCCGTACCGACTCCAAGGGCGCCGGCCTCAGAGCCCGCGGCCACGACGCGGTCGCCGGATGCGTGGAGGACGCCGTACGCGCGACCGAGCTGGGCGTGAAGTGCCTGCTCATCGCCGATGAGGGTGTGCTGTGGACGCTGCACCAGGCCCGCGTCGCCGGGATCCTGCCGGCCGACACGACCTTCAAGGTGTCGGCGCTGATCGGCCCGGTCAACCCGACCGCGTACGCCGTGTACGAGAACATGGGCGGCGACTCGATCAACGTGCCCAGCGATCTGACGCTCGATCATCTCACCGAGATCCGGCGGGTCTCCGCCGCCCCCATGGACATGTACATCGAGGCCCCCGACGACCTCGGCGGCTACATCCGGATGTACGAGGTCGCCGAGCTGATCCGGCGCGGCGCACCGCTCTATCTGAAGTTCGGCCTGTCGAAGGCTCCCGGGATCTACCCCTACGGGAACCACATGCGGGACCTCACGCTGTCCACGGCCAAGGAACGCGTACGGCGCGGCCGGCTGGCCCTGGACCTGCTCGCACGGCACGGAGCGGACGGCGACATGGCGCCGCTCGGCTCGCGGCTTCCGGGCGCGCTGAAGCGGTTCGGAAATCCCTCATAACGAACCGGCCAACTGTCTTCACAGAAGACGACGCAGTCACACAGAATCCCCCACATCTCCTCTGGCGTCCTTCGGCTCATGAAGTGCCGTCCCCGCCAGAACGTTCCAGGCCTTCAAGACATCAAGGATGATGATCATGCGCACTCGCCGAGCCGCACTCGCCGCCATAGCCGGAGCCGCCTCCCTCGCCCTCACCCTGTCCGCCTGTGGCCAGAGCGGTGAGGGCGGCAGCAAGCCGGAGGCCGGTGACGCCAAGGGCGGGACCATCGGCATCGCGATGCCGACCAAGTCCTCCGAGCGATGGATCGCCGACGGCAAGAACGTCGTCGCGGACCTGGAGTCCAAGGGCTACAAGACCACCCTGGTCTACGGCGAGGACGACCCGGACCAGCAGGTCTCGCAGATCGAGAACCTCATCACGCAGGGCGTGAAGGCGCTGATCGTCGCCGCCATCGACAACAAGTCGATGAACAACGTGCTGCAGCAGGCCGCCGACGCCAACATCCCGGTGATCTCCTACGACCGCCTCATCCTCGGCACCAAGAACGTCGACTACTACGCGTCGTTCGACAACGAGAAGGTCGGCGAGCTCCAGGCCGGCTACATCGTCGAGAAGCTCGGCCTGAAGGACGGCTCCAAGAAGGGCCCCTTCAACATCGAGCTGTTCGCCGGTTCCAACGACGACAACAACACCCGCTACTTCTTCGGCGGGGCGATGAAGGTCCTGCAGCCCTACATCGACAAGAAGCAGCTCGTCGTCCGCTCCGGCCAGACCAAGCTGACCCAGGTCACCACCCTGCGCTGGGACGGCGGCACCGCCCAGAAGCGCATGGACGACATCCTGACCTCGGCGTACAAGAGCGAGCACGTCGACGCGGTCCTCTCGCCGTACGACGGCATCTCCATCGGCATCCTGTCGGCGCTGAAGTCCGACGACTACGGCTCCAAGAACAAGCCGCTGCCGATCGTCACCGGCCAGGACGCCGAGGTCGCCTCGGTGAAGTCGATCATCGCCGACCAGCAGTCGATGACCGTGTACAAGGACACCCGTGAGCTCGCCAAGGTGGCCTCGAACATGGTCGACGCGGCACTCAACGGCAAGAAGCCCGAGGTCAACGACACCAAGACCTACGACAACGGCTCCAAGGTCGTCCCCGCCTACCTGCTCACGCCGGTCAGTGTCGACAAGACCAACTACCAGAAGGAGGTCGTCGACTCCGGCTACATCAAGGAAAGCGACCTCAAGTAACCACCCGCCCACTCTGATTGGAAGGCACGACCATGGCGGGACCCGTCCTGGAAATGCGCTCGATCGTCAAGACCTTTCCCGGCGTCAAAGCGCTGTCGGACGTCACACTGACCGTCCAACAGGGCGAGGTCCACGCCATCTGCGGGGAGAACGGCGCCGGTAAGTCGACCCTGATGAAGGTCCTCTCCGGCGTCCACCCGCACGGCACCTACGAAGGGGACATCCTCTTCGAGGGCGAGGTCTGCGAGTTCAAGGACATCCGGGCGAGCGAGCAGCGCGGCATCGTCATCATCCACCAGGAGCTGGCGCTGTCGCCGTTCCTCTCCCTCGCGGAGAACATCTTCCTCGGCAACGAGCATGCCAAGGGCGGGTTCATCGACTGGCGGGAGACCCTGCGGCACGCCACCGAGCTGCTGCGCCGGGTGGGGCTCAATGACCACCCCGACACCCGCGTCGCCGACATCGGCGTGGGCAAGCAGCAGCTCGTGGAGATCGCGAAGGCGCTGTCGAAGAAGGTGAAGCTGCTCATCCTGGATGACCCGACCGCGGCCCTGAACGACGAGGACAGCGACAAACTCCTGGATCTGATCCTGGAGTTGAAGAAGCAGGGCATCACCTCGATCATCATCTCCCACAAGCTCAACGAGATCCGCAAGGTCGCCGACTCGGTGACGATCCTCCGCGACGGCCAGACCATCGAGACGCTCGATGTGAAGGCGCCGGAGACCACCGAGGACCGGATCATCAGCGGGATGGTCGGCCGGGACCTGGAGAACCGCTTCCCCGACCGCACCCCGCACGAGCCGGAGAAGGGCGCGGCCCCCGCGCTGGAGATCCGCAACTGGACCGTGCACCACCCGATCGACCAGCAGCGCAAGGTCGTCGACGATGTGTCGATCCAGGTGCGGCGCGGGGAGATCGTCGGCATCGCGGGCCTCATGGGCGCCGGCCGCACCGAACTCGCGATGAGCGTCTTCGGGCGGACGTACGGCCGGTACGCGGACGGCACGGTCCTCAAGGACGGCACGGAGATCCGTACGAAGTCCGTCCCCGAGGCGGTCAAGCACGGCATCGCGTACGTCACCGAGGACCGCAAGCACTACGGCCTCAACCTCATCGACACCATCAACCGCAACATCTCGCTCAGCGCGCTGGGCAAGGTCGCCAAGCGGGGCGTGGTCGACGAGCACGGGGAACGGCAGGTCGCCGAGGGCTTCCGCAAGTCCATGAACATCAAGGCGCCGACCGTCTTCGAGCCGGTGGGCAAGCTGTCCGGCGGCAACCAGCAGAAGGTCGTCCTCAGCAAGTGGATCTTCGCGGGTCCCGATGTGCTGATCCTGGACGAGCCGACGCGTGGCATCGACGTCGGTGCCAAGTACGAGATCTACACGGTCATCGACCAGCTGGCCGCCCAGGGCAAGGCGGTCGTCTTCATCTCCTCCGAGCTGCCGGAACTGCTCGGCATGTGTGACCGCATCTACACGATGGCCGCGGGGCGGCTGACCGGCGAGTTCTCGCGGGCCGAGGCCTCGCAGGAATCGCTGATGCGTCAGATGACAAAGGACAAAGAGGTATCCCGATGAGCACGGATGTGACCGCCAAGACCCCGGCCCCCGCGCCGCCGGGCAAGAGCGGAGGGGCCGCGGGCGGCGGTCTGCTCCAGCTGGTGATGGACGGTATGCGCCGCAACATGCGGCAGTACGGCATGCTGTTCGCCCTCGGCCTGATCGTGGTGCTGTTCGCCGTATGGACCGACGGCGACCTGCTGCTGCCGCGCAACGTCTCCAACCTGGTGCTGCAGAACAGCTACATCCTGATCCTCGCGATCGGCATGATGCTGGTCATCATCGCGGGCCACATCGACCTGTCGGTGGGATCGCTGACAGCGTTCATCGGCTCGATGGCCGCCGTCTTCATGGTCAAGAACGATCTGCCATGGCCGGTCGCCGTCATCCTCTGCCTCGCCATGGGTGCCCTCGCCGGCGCGGCACAAGGGTTCTTCATCGCGTACGCCGGCATACCATCCTTCATCGTGACCCTCGCGGGCATGCTGATCTTCCGCGGTCTGACGGAGATCTTCCTGGAGGGCCAGACCCTCGGCCCGTTCCCCGAGGGGCTGCA
The DNA here is from genome assembly GCF_041052385.1 of Streptomyces sp. R28. Lineage (GTDB taxonomy): Bacteria > Actinomycetota > Actinomycetes > Streptomycetales > Streptomycetaceae > Streptomyces. The sequence continues at coordinate 3,338,454 of NZ_CP163439.1, forward strand.
GAAGGTCGCCAACGGCTTCCTGCCCGAGGTCGGCCCGAACACCAACTACCACAACCTCACTCTTCTGCTCGGCTTCGCGATGATCGCGTTCGTGGTCTTCCAGGAGTTCCGTGACCGCCGCCGACAGCAGGAGTTCGACCTCGACGTCCCGCCGTTCAACCTGTTCCTGCTGAAGCTGGTCGCACTCGGCGCCGCCATCCTCACGCTGACGATGCTGCTGGCCAGCTACAAGGGCGCCCCGATCGTGCTGCTCGTCCTGGGCGTGCTGCTCGTCGGCTTCGGCTACGTCATGCGCAACGCGATCATCGGCCGCCACATCTACGCGATCGGCGGCAACCTGCCCGCGGCCAAGCTGTCGGGTGTGAAGGACAAGAAGGTCACCTTCCTGGTCTTCCTGAACATGGGCATGCTCGCGGCCCTGGCGGGTCTGGTCTTCGCCGCCCGCTTCAACGCGGCCTCGCCCAAGGCCGGCCTCAACTTCGAGCTGGAGGCGATCGCGGCCTCGTTCATCGGCGGCGCGTCGATGAGCGGCGGTGTCGGCACCGTCCTCGGCGCGATCATCGGTGGTCTCGTCCTGGGCGTGCTGAACAACGGCATGAACCTCGTCGGCATCGGCACCGACTGGCAGCAGGTCATCAAGGGCCTGGTGCTGCTGGCGGCGGTCGGGTTCGACGTGTGGAACAAGCGCAAGGTCGGTTCGTAAGTGCAGCAGGAGGGCCCCGCCGGAAGGCGGGGCCCTGTTCTTTTCAGCGACGGAGGCAATACGCCGGTGAAGTCCCTCTTCGGCAAGCTCGCCGACGGCACGGAGGTCTACAGCTGGTCGCTGGCCAACGGCGGCACGCGGATGAAGGTCCTCTCCTACGGCGGCATCGTGCAGTCCCTGGAGATCCCGGACCGCGGCGGTCGGCTCGCCAACGTCTGCCTGGGCTTCGACAACATCGAGGACTACGTCGCCGAGAGCCCGTACTTCGGGGCCCTGATCGGCCGGTACGGCAACCGCATCGACAAGGGGCGGTTCACGCTCGACGGCAAGGCCTACCAGGTCGACGTCAACGACGGCGTGAACAGCCTGCACGGCGGCGCCAAGGGCTTCGACAAGCAGGTGTGGGACGTCGAGCCGTTCACCAAGGGCTCCGACGTCGGTCTGCACCTGTACCGCACCTCCGTCGACGGCGAGATGGGCTACCCGGGCACGCTCAAGGTGAAGGTGACGTACACCCTCACCCAGCACGGCGACTGGCGCATCGACTACGAGGCCACCACCGACAAGGCCACCGTCGTCAACCTCACCAGCCACGTCTACTGGAACCTCGCCGGCGAGGGCAGCGGCACGATCGAGAACCACGAGCTGAAGATCGCCGCGTCCCGCTACACCCCCGTCGACCCGGGCCTCATCCCCACCGGTGAGCCGGCCCCCGTCGCGGGCACCCCCTTCGACTTCCGCCACGCCAGGCGAATAGGCGAGGCCACCCGCGAGGCCCACCAGCAGCTGCTGTACGGCAAGGGCATCGACCACAACTGGGTGCTCGACAAGGGCATCTCACCGAAGCCCGAGTGGATCGCCACGCTGAAGGAGCCGTCCTCCGGCCGCACCCTGCGGATGGCGACCACCGAGCCCGGCCTGCAGTTCTACTCGGGCAACTTCCTCGACGGCACCCTCGTCGGCCCGAGCGGGCGCACCTACCGGCAGGGCGACGCGCTGTGCCTGGAGACGCAGCACTTCCCGGACTCGCCGAACCAGCCGTCGTTCCCCTCGACGGTGCTGCGGCCGGGACAGACGTACCGGTCGACGACGATCCACTCGTTCAGCCACTGACGTCTCTTCCGAGGTCTCTTCCGAGGTCTCTTCTGACGGACCTTCACAGGTGGCACACAAGTTCTTACCGACTTCTCAGTGGTTGAACAGCGCCACCGCAGCCTCCGTATGTAAGGACGGCCCGTGCTCCCCCGCGCGGGCCACCCAAGACGACGGGCCCGGTCGTCCCCGCCGGGCCCGCCCTCATACGGAGGTTCCATGGCCGACAACGTCACCTCGCTGTTCCGCAGCACCGCGGCACACAGCCCGTCGATGGCGGCGCTGACGCGGGAGGGCGGCGACGGGGCCGGTCCGGTCGACTTCTGCATCCCCTGCAACCCGTACTTCCCGACGCCGGAGATGTTCCAGGACATGGGGGCCAGGCTGCGGGACATCATCACCTACTACCCGAGCAGCGCCGACACCATCACGGCCGAGCTGTGCAGCCTGCTCCAACTCCCGCCGCAGTGCGTGGCGATGGGCAACGGCTCCACGGAGCTGATCACCTGGATCGACCACCTGATGGTCCGTGAGTCCCTCGCCATCCCCGTCCCCACGTTCGGCCGCTGGACCGACCAGCCGATGGAGACCGGCAAGCGGGTCGACATGTTCCCGCTGCAGGAGTCCAGCGGCTTCGCCCTGGACCTCGCGCAGTACGCCGAGTTCATCCGGGCCAGGGGCACACGGGTGGCGGTGATCTGCAACCCGAACAACCCCGACGGCGGCTACCTCCACAAGCACGCGCTCGTGCAGTTCATGGACGCGATGGCCGACCTGGACCTGGTCATCATCGACGAGTCCTTCCTGGAGTTCGCGGACGCCGAGCAGGATCCGTCGGTGGTCCAGGAGGCGATGCTGCGCCCGAACGTCATCGTGTTGCGCAGCCTCGGCAAGAACTTCGGCCTGCACGGCATCCGGTTCGGCTACCTGGTCGCCAACCCGGCCCTGGCCGGCATGGTCCGCACGATGCTGCCGAAGTGGAACCTCAACGCCTTCGCCGAGCACGTGGTGTTCATGCTGAAGAACCACGGCGCCGAGTACGCGCAGAGCCTCCATCAGGTGCGCCGGGACCGCCTCGACATGGCCAGCCAGCTCTCCGCGCTCCCCGGTCTGACGGTCTACCCGTCCCAGGGCAACTTCCTCTTCGTGCGCCTCCCCGTCGGCGCGGAAGGCACCGTGGTCCGGGACCGGATGCTCACCGAGCACCGGATCCTGGTCCGCGAGTGCGGCAACAAGATCGGTTCGTCCAGCCGCTTCCTGAGACTCGTGGTGCGCCCCCAGGTGGACGTGCGTCGCCTGGTGTCCGGCCTGGAGCAGGTGCTCTACGGGACCAGGAGGGGAGCCGCCGTACCCGAGCTGGGTACAGGGACCAACTACAGCTCGGGTACGGCGGCCGTGGACCGGCTGGTCAGCTCCACCAACGGCGCGGGGATGCAGGGGCTTGCCGCGCAGGCCATGGGCATGGGGGCGGGGATGCCTGCGGCGGCTCAGCCGCAGGCGGCGCCGCCGGGGACCGGCATGCCCATGCCGGCGCCGGCTCCTGTGGCCCCGATGCCCGCCCCGGCCCCCGTGGCCCCGATGCCCGCCCCGGCCCCCGTGGCCCCGATGCCGGCCCCGGCTCCCCTTGCGCCTGCGCCGATGCCGGCCCCCGCTCCCCCTGCGCCTGCGCCGATGCCGTTCCCGTCACCTGTGGCGCCGGCGGCTGCGGCTGCGGCTGCCATGCCTGGGCCTACGCCGCCGGGGGTGCCGGCGCGTGGGGGGCTTACCGCCGCGCAGGTTCGGGGTACGACTGGGCCGGGGTTGACTCCGGCACCGGCGACCGGGTGGCCGAACAGTCAGAGTTGGCCGAATGCGGCGGGGATGGGGCAGGTCGGGTAGCGCCTTCTCGCTACGCCGGGTTCAAGCGCCACTGCTGGCAGGTGTTGCCCAGCCAGCTCCACTGGCGTACGTCCGCCCCGTCCGCCGTTCCGCAGTTCGTCACGTCGGCGACCTTTCCGGTGGCCTGGTTGGCGATCTGGACGTAGCCGCTGTCCGTGGCGATGAAGCGGAAGCGCTGGCAGGTGTTGTTCAGCCAGGACCACTGGCGCAGGTCGGCGCCGTCGGCGGACGAGCAGTTCTCCGTGTCGAGAACCTTGCCGCTGGCGACGTTGACCAGGCGGTGGGTGTCATCCCCCAGGTCCTCCAGACGCCATTTCTGGTTGTTGCCGCCGCCGCACGTCCACTGCTGGACGTTGGCCCCGTCGGCGGTCGAACTCCCGGCCACATCAAGGCACTTGCCGCTGTTGCGGTTGACGATCGTGTACGTCGTGGAGGTGCTGGACGGCTCCCCGGAGGGACCGGTGAGGGAGGCGCCGAGGCGGACGGGGGTGCCGAGGTTCGGGCTGCCGTCGGAGTTCCAGGTGAACTTCTGCGCCCGGGTCGTACGGCCGTTGTCGCAGCCGTCGCTCGCGCTGTCGTTGGCGTGGTAGACGATCCAGTTCTCGGTGCCGTCGGGGGACGTGAAGAAGCCGTTGTGTCCGGGCCCGTACACGCCGTTGGCGTCACTGCGCTGGAAGACCGGCGTGGACTTCTTGGTCCAGGAGGAGGCCGACAGGGGGTCGGATCCGGTCAAGGTCAGCTGCCCGAGCTTGTAGTCGGGCGTCCAGCAGCCGCTGGCCGAGTAGATGAGGAAGGTCTTCCCGCCACGCTGGAGGATCTCCGGTCCCTCGTTGACCGTGCCGTTGCGCTCCCAGTCGTAGGTCGGCGTGGAGATGGTGGAGAAGCCGGTGGCGAGGGTGTACGGGTTCGACATCCGGGCCGCGACCAGGTTCTGTGTGCCACCGCTGGCGCTGCCGAAGAGGTAGAGCCGGCCGTTGATGGTGGCCACGTTCGGGTCGAGCATCCAGGCCGAGTTGAGCTGGTTCTTGTAGGTGTACGGACCCATGGGGTCGGACCCGGCACTCTCCAGCACGTGCGTGCGCTGCGTCGGGTTGTAGTCGGAGACGTTCTGGCCGGCGACGTAGTACAGGTACCAGCGGCCGTTGATGAAGTGGATCTCGGGCGCCCAGATGTTGCAGCAGCGGCTGGCCGCGTCACCCTTCCACACCTGCACGCTGGGCGCGGTGGCGAGGCCGGCGAGGGTGGTGGACTTGCGCATGGTGATGACGTCGGTCCAACTCGTCGTCACCATGTAGTAGTTGCCGTTGTAGTACGAGATCCAGGGGTCGGCGCCCTTCTGGGTCTTGACCGGGTTCGCGAAGGAGGCCGCGCTCGCGGACGGCTGCCCGATCGAGAAGGCCAGCAGCAGCGCCGCCAACAGGGTCAGTAGGCGACGGGCCATCCGGTGCCCCAGTTCAGAAGGTTGATGCCCAGCTTGGGCGTGCCGTTGTCGTTGCCGTCGTAGTAGTGGTAGACGATCAGGTCGCCGTCGGAGTCGTTCATGATCGACTGTCCGCCGGGGCCGATGACGCTGCCGTGCGACTCCAGGACCGCGGTGCCGCCGTTGTTCATCATCGAGACGCCGTTCTTGTCGACGTACGGCCCGGTGACGCTGGTGGCGCGGCCGACCTTGACCTTGTAGGTGGAGCTGGTGCCGGCGCAGCAGGTGTCGTAGGAGGCGAAGAGGTAGTAGTAGCTGCCCCGCTTGACGATGTAGGGCGCTTCGACCGCCTTGGTCCCGGTCGGGCGGGAGGCGAGCGAGTACCGGGTGGTGTTGGAGGAGAGCTGCTTCCCGGTGGACGGGTTGACCTGGATCATCTTGATGCCGGTCCACCAACTGCCGAAGGACAGCCACCACTTGCCGTCGCCGTCGACGAAGAGGTTGGGGTCGATGGCGTTGTAGTCGCTGGAGGAGCTGGACGTGTAGACGGCGCCCTGGTCCGTCCAACTGCCCGGCCGGCCGGTGCTGGAGGTGGCGAGGCCGATGGCGGACGTGTTCGAGCCGAACTTCGAGACGGAGTAGTACATCAGGTACTTGCCGCCTTGGTACGAGATGTCCGGCGCCCAGGCCTCCGGCACGGAGGAGTAGGTCGACCACCAGCCGGGACGGCTGCCGAAGGCGTCGGCGCCCGCGCTGAAGGCGGTGCGGTCGGACGAGGTCTTGCCGGCGATGCCGCCGCCGGTGGCGTACAGCAGGTACTGGCCGGACGAGGTGCGGATCATCGTCGGGTCGTGCGTGACGACGGAGCCGGTGACCCGGCCGGGGTTGGGATAGGCCGACGCCGTGGAGGGGATCAGGGCGAGGAGGGCGGCCGTGGGGAGGGCGAGGAGGGCGGTTCGTTTGCGGAGTGTGCGGCTCGTGCGGCTCGTGCGGCTCATGCGGGTCCTCCTTGCGGGTGGGGGTACATACTGCTCGACATTTCGAACAATGCTCGCAAGTTCGAACGGACCGTAGAATCGAACCTCTTGCGCGTCAATGGTTCGCGCACGGACCAGGCTTCACTCAGGTGTGGGTTCCGGGGAACGTGGGCCGTTCACCGGTCGGACGACGCCCCCCTGAGGTAGATGTGGACGCATGATGCCGCTGGAGGAAGCCCGGGACGAGTTGAAGCACCTGCTGGCCCGTTGTGAGCAGTGGCTGCGCACGGTTGACGAGGTGTCGGAACTGCTTCCCGACGCCCTCGACCTGCAGAGGGACGTCGAACGCATGGAGGCCCTGCGCACCCGGGCCCTGTCGACCATGCTCAAGGTGGCGCTGCTGGGACGGCAGTCCTCCGGCAAGAGCTTCCTGATCAGCGGCCTCCAAGGCGGCCTGGAATACCTCCCGTTCATCGACGAGGACGGCGAGCCGTCGGACGAGTACCGCGGCATCCTCCCGTCGTCGGCGAGCCCGACCACCGCCTGCCCCTCGACGGTCATCCCGGTGGGAGACGATCCCTCGGTCGACGCCGGCGGCCGGGGGCTGCTGCGGGTCAAGTTCAAGGGGAAGCCCGACTGGGTGGAGATCGGCACAGATCTGCACCGCGCCGAAGTCGCCGCCTACGCGGCGGACGACGGCAACAAGACCGACCGCCGCTCGGAGCACGTCAACGAGCATGTCGAGCGGATCGAGTTGCTCATCTCGAAGGCCCGCCTGCCGATCAAGCTCTTCGACCTGCCCGGCTCGGAGTCCGAGGACGAGGAGCGCGACGAGATCATGTACGAGGCCTGGAAGGAGGCCGACTGCTTCGTCTACGTCAGCCAGGCCACCGAGGCCCTCACCGCCAACGAACTGCGCCTGATCCGGGATCTGTACGCCCACGCCGTACCGGCCAAGAAGCGGGTTCTGTGGGTCCTCTCCGGGATAGACCGGGCCGCGCAGCGCGAGCACGGCCAGGCGGCCTGGAAGGGCGTGCTGGCCAAGAACGACCAGTATCTGCAGGAGCGTTACCCCAGGTCCGAGGGCTTCATCGGGAGGGGCTTCCTGCCCGTCTCGGCGGCTTTGGAGGCCAAGGCCGAGCACGAGGAGGCCAACGGCAGGGACGGAAGCACGCTCAGACGGCGCAGCCGCATGGGCGATCTGCGCGAACGCCTCCAGGAGCTGCTCGAGTCCGGTGCCGGGCACAAGCATCTGAAGCTGATCGGGGACGAGGCGGGCTGGGTCGTCCGGGACCGGCGGCGCACCCTCGCCGACCTGCTCGACGCCCACCGTATGACCGTGGACAAGCTGGAGGTGGAGCGCGATCTCCTGCGCGCACAACTGGAGGGCATGGACGCCTCCCTCGCGCGGATGCGGGCGGAGCTGAACGACGAACTCGACCGCAGGATCCGCAAGGCCCAACGGCCGTTCGGCGGCCTGTCGGACGAACTGCACCGAGGCCTGGACGCGTTGATCGACGCCGGCAACCTGAGCGCCGAGCACGTCAACGAGGTCGGCGTCCGTCATGTCCAGATCTTCAACGAGTGGATGACGGCGCCCCAAGGACCCGGCACGCTCTGGGAGCACGAACGCGCGGCACTCGACGAAAGTGCCCGGCTGTTCCTGGGGTCGGAGTTCGGTGAGGAGACCGGGTCCCAGCTGGTCGGACCCGAGCCGCTCGACCTCGACGCCATCTCGCTGCAGTCGGACGGGGACAACCCCTGGCGGGCGTACGGCATGTTCCAGGCGGCAGCGAACACCCTCGGCGTCGCCAGCCCTCTCGCCGGCGGTGCGGTCTGGCTGACGACCAGCCTGAGTCTCGCCACGATCGCCGTCCCGGTGGGAGCGGCCATCCTCGCCGCCATCGGCATCGCCAGGATCACGGACGTCCTCAAGGAGCGGGAGTCCAAGATCCAGCAGGCCCGTCAGGAGCGCAAGGAGATGATCGACGAACAGACGAAGGAGGCCCGCGCCGGCTTCGAGGAGATGGTGCGCAACGACGGCCGGCGCGTGATCGACGCGGCCGAGGAGTACCACCACCGGCACAGGTCCCGCCTGCGCGCGACGCTGGAGGAGATCGTGCAGCGCATCAACGCGGACGACACCGCACGAAGTCGCGAGATCGTCGCCCGTCTGACGCCGGTCGAGGAACGCGGCCAGGCCATCGCCACCGACATCCAGGACCTGCTCGACCGCAACAGAACGGACTGACGCTCACGGCCCGGACGGTCTGGGCGATACCAGGATGCGTGTGCGGGCTCTCTCCGCCGAAGCCACCTGCCCCCGCACCATCCACGTACGCGATTCCAAGGCCCCAAAAGAGCGTCAGCCGGGGCTTTCCGCGGAAGTCTGGGCGGCGTTCGTCTCTTATTGCAGGAAAGGTTGGGCATTCGGGCCCCGGAATCAAATGATCCAGGGCCCGTTGCACATGTTTCGTCAGTGAGCGGCAGCGTGCGCGTGCAGGCCCAGCGCGACGCCCTCGGGCGAGACCGCCGCGAAGACATCGGCGCAGGCGACGGCGGACACGGACTCGGAGAGACCGGCGATGCCACCGGAGAGGGTGCCCGCGAGACCGGCGGAGGCGCCGCCCGCCTGGCCACCGGAGATGTCGTCCAGGACGGAGTCGGCGATCTCAGCCGTTTCAACCTGAGAGGTGAAGCTCATAACCAGCGGTTCCCTTCGAGTGAACATAACGCAAACCACGGCGGTGGCCACCCGATTCACGGGCCGGGAAAATCCATTCCCGACGCCTCCAGCCGTGCGCAGGATCAAAGCACGCCGAAGGGAAGACGGCCAGCCGATCCGTGACGGTGCACCACGCATTCCGGAGAACGGCTTCACCGCTATGACCGTCGGGTCACCGAATACGCCAACTTCTTCACGAGACCTGCCGCCTTACTGCGTACGTGACTGTTGCGACCCGGTTTCCAAGGCGGACACTTCGGCGACAAGGCGGCGCGCGGCGAGAGGGGCGTGCTGGATGGTCGGGCCCGGCATGAACTCCTGGTGCGCTGGTGTGGACGTTTGCCGGAGGTTCGCGCCCACCGCCTGGTACACCGCACCTTGATGGCACCGCAGCCGGTCACCGAAGGCTTCCGCTCCCTCGATGCCGGCCCGCTCAGGCGGTGGGTGCCAGCGCGATCAGGATCGACTGGAAGTCGTAGTTACTGCCGCTCGCGGCCTGCAGGTAGGCGCCGCCGTACTGCGTGACCGCCGTCGGCGACTTCGGCTTGCCGTCGTACAGCGACATGTCCGAACCGTTCGTGGTGCTCGGGTCCTTGCTGTGCGAAGGCATCGAGGTCGCACTCGGCGTGCTGACGTCCTCGCCGGTCGCCGCGTCCATCAGCACCGGCTGGACCTCGGACTGGGCGTAGACGATGCCGTGGAACGCCGCGGTGACCGTCGGGACGAGCCGGCTCGCCGACTTGTCGGTGTACCCCCAGGCCTTCTTGCCGGTGGTGTCGTCGAAGCCGATGATCTCCTTGCCGCCGGACGCGCCGGCCGTGCAGACCACGGCCTTGGCCTGATCACCCCAGCAGGTGACGGCGCTCACTTGCTCGTCCGCAACCTGCACCTTGGTCCGTACGACGGCGCCACTGGCGTAGTCGACCGAGTAGAGGACGTTGTTGTACTTGTCGTCGCCCTCGTACGAGTTGGAGGCGAGGTAGGCGTGCTTGGTACCGCTGCCCGCCGGGTTCACGTAGTCCTGCTTGGTCGGGGTCTGCTTGGTGATCTTGCCGGTCGTTCCATCGGCGATCACGATCGTGCCGTCGGCCGCACCCTCCTGGTTGCCGCCCTTCGCGCCGGCGACGACACCGTTCAGCACGCCCGCGGGGGTGACGAACGGGATGACGGTCGACTTCTGGGTCTTCGGGTCGGCATAGACGGTGAACACGTCGCCGCCCTTCTTGGCGGCCTCCTCGCCGTCGGCTCCGACACCGACGACGATCTGCCCGGTGGCGGCGTCGTACGCCTGGCTCACCACGTTGTCGCCGCCTTGGCCGGCGCCGAGGGCCTGGGTGAGGTCCGCGGTGACCTCGGCGACCTTCTTGCCGTCGGTCGCGTCGAGCCACTGGAACACCACCTGGCCCTTGGCCTTCTGGGTGCCGTTGCCCTTGTCGTTCTGCACGTAGGCGACCGCCACGACGTCCTTGCCGTCCAACCGGACACCCATCGGTGCGGCCGCGTCCACCGTCTCGGTGGTGGTCGCCGCAACGGACGGGACGGTCCACGGCTCGCCCTGCGCGGCGATGTTGCGGCCGGTGACACCGGTGAGTCCCGTGACCAAGGACGTCTGGCCCACCATGCCGGCCTGGAGCGTGTACTGGCTGTCCTTCTCCGTGCGCTCGACCCCGAACGCCGACATCGTGACGAACGCCTTGGGCGGGTCGAAGGAGGCGACCGCCGGCGCCGACGCCGTGGCGCTGCCGCTGCTCTCGGATGTCGAGTCGGACTTGTCGTCGCTGGTGCCGCTGCAACCTGCTAGCAGAACGACGGCAGTGGCGACGCTGACAACGGAGATCGGACGCTGCATCGTTGGTTACTCCCCCAGATGACCGACAGTGATCGACTGGAACGCTAGCAGTCGCACTCCTCCGGCTCAGGCGGTCGTCCACAGCCACCCGAAGGCTTCACAATCGGGCGACCGGCAGGGGCATGACCGGCAACGAACTTGACGCATCGCCACTTTGCCCAACTGACAGCCCATCAACAGCCTTCCTCCCTACGGTGCCGTGTCCATGACAGACACTTCGAAGGCAACCCCCACCGCGATCGGACGCCGCACCGTACTGATCGCCACCGGCGCCACGGCCGCCTCCCTGGCCGTCACCGCCGCCGCACCCGAAGCCCCCACAGTCGAGGCGGCCGACACGGCCCCCGTCGCCGCCGCGGCCGTCTGCACGCTCACGAAGGAGATGACCGAAGGCCCCTACTACCTCGACGGACAGTACGTCCGCTCCGACATCACCGAGGGCAAGACCGGCTTCCCCCTCAAGCTGGCCCTCACCGTCGTCGACGACGACACCTGCGCGGTGATCCCCAACGCCCTCGTGGAGATCTGGCACGCGGACGCCCTCGGCGAGTACTCCGGCTTCGTCGGCAACAACGGCCACAACGAACCCGACAGCGGCACCTTCCTGCGCGGCGGTGTCCTCACCAACTCCAACGGCGTCGCCAACATCACCACGGTCTACCCGGGTTGGTACCGCGGCCGCTGTGTGCACATCCACATCAAGGTGCACACGAACGTCACCCTGACCTCCGACGGCTCCTTCACCGGCGGTCAGGAACTCCACACCGGCCAGCTGTTCTTCGCCGAGACGATCACCGCGAGAGTCGGCGCGCTGTCGCCGTACTCCGCCAACACCGTCACCCGCACCACCCTCGCCCAGGACTCCATCTACGACGACGGAGGCGCCGCGTCCGGGCTCCTGACCCTGACCGCGCTGGGCAGCACACCCGCCGCCGGCTACGCGGGGACACTCACCCTGGGAGTGGAGAGCTGATCCGAGCGAACGAGCGTCAGGCCGTGCCCGGCTTCTCACACCGGGCACGGCCTGACGTCCACGCAGTGCCGCTCGTACGGGCCTACTTACCCGGACACTCCTTCCACGCCAGGTGGTACACCGTGCTGATGTCCCCGTCCGTCGAGTCCATCGTCATGAAGCTGACCTTGTCCGGCGAGGACGTGCCGGCGTTGACCCTCAGCTCGGTGTTGATGTTGAAGTTGCGCTGAACTCCACAGGGCGCCCAGACCAGTTGGGCCCAGTCGGTGCTGTCGGTGGCCTGCCAGCTGTCGTTCAGGGGGCCGCGGTAGGAGTGGTTGCGGAACTGCGTGTTCGGGGAGCCCTGGAAGTAGTACGAGGCTCTCTGGACGGCGCTCGCACCGGACTGGAGGGCGGCGAAGCCGCGGTAGTCGGCGCTGGCGATGGCGTAGGTGAAGCCCTGCGGGACGTGCACGACCAGGTTGAGCTGGCAGTTCTTGCGGAACGCCGTGGGGTCGGAGTTGCCGCCGACCTGGGCGAGGTAGTCGCTGTACGTCACGGTGAAGGCGGTGTTGTCCTCCGAGACGGCCACGGCGGTGGTGCCCTGCGGGCAACCTGAGCCGTTCACCGTGGCGACCTTGATGACGATCTTGTCCGGCGGCGGGTCTTCGAACGCGGGGGCCGCCTGCGCGGGCAACGCCATGGTGAGCAGGGCGGCGAGCGCGCCTCCGCTCAGCAGGTATCGCAGGAGTCCACGTGCCATGGAGCTCTCCTTGGGGTTGGGGGGTGGCTGCGCCCCCGACCCGTGAAGCCCTGCTGGATCTTTGAAGAAACGGTGAGGTTTCTGTGAAGGCCGGAGGCGTTGGAATCGTAGGGAGCCCCATGAGGTGCGGCCAGGGTGAACTCCAGCCATTTACAGCGGAGTTGAGGGATCCATCCCCAGGTCATTCACAGCCGCACATCAAGCCTCGAGAGCGAGACGTCGGCCACCGCCGCGACGGAGGCCTCCACCTCCGCCACCACCTCCGCGGGCGCACCAGGAGGAGGACAACGGCACCTTCCTGCGCGGCGGACGGATGACCGACGACAGCGGCCGGTGCACCATCACGTCCATCTGGCCGGGGCACTACGTCTCGCGCGCGGCGCACGTCCATATGCGGGTGCACACGGATGTGACGCTCACCGACGACTCGTACACAGGCGGCGAGATCGTTCACACCGGGCAGCTCTTCTTCGACCCGGACATCAACGCGGAGATCCAGGCGACCTCGCCGTATGCGGGAAACACCACGCGCGAGACCCCGCTGGAGGACGGCGGCAGCTACGACGACGGCGGGGCGTCCTCCGGCCTGCTGACCCTGACGGCGCTCGGTGACAGCGTGGCGGACGGCTACAAGGCGACCTTGACAGTAGGCGTCAGCACCGTCTGATACCCGATCGGTCAGGTGCTGACGGGCTGCCGCTCCTCGGCGGGCTCGATCCCGGCCGCCTTCCCCTCCTTCAGGTGGGCGCGGATCGAGTACGCCAGGGCGGCGGCCCACACCGCGTACAGGGCGACGTACACCGCCACGGCCGTCGCCCCGGTCACCGCGAGCCAGTCGCTGCCCAGCAGCGTGCGGACGTTGGTGACGAGGATGACGCCGCCCACCGCCGAGCCCAGCACCCGCGGCGGCAGGACGCGCACCAGCCAGGCGGCGATCGGCGCGGCGACCAGGCCGCCGAGGAGGAAGGCGGCGACCCACACGAAGTCGATGCCCTGCGAGCCCAGCGAGAGCAGGAAGCCGAGGCTCGCGGCGACCGCGACCAGGAACTCGCTGGTGTCGATCGAGCCGATGACCTTGCGCGGCTCCATCCGCCCGGAGGCGAGCAGGGCGGGGGTCCCGACCGGCCCCCAGCCGCCCCCGCCGGTCGCGTCCAGGAAGCCGGCGACCAGACCGAGCGGGGTGAGGAAGCGGCGCCGCAGAGGCAGGCCGACCCGGTCCTTGGGCAGGCCGCGGAAGGTGAAGCGGGACATGACGTACACGCCGAGGCCCAACAGGATCAGGGACATCAGCGGTGCGGCGATCTCGGTCGACAGCTTCGACAGGACGGTCGCGCCGAGGAACGAACCGGCCGCGCCCGGCACGCCGATCTTCCCCACGACCTTCCAGTCGACGTTCCCGAAGCGCCAGTGCGAGGCGCCGGACATCAGCGTCGTACCGATCTCGGCGAGGTGGACCGTGGCCGAGGCGGCGGCCGGGTTGGTGCCCATGGCCAGCAGCAGGGTGGTCGACGTCACGCCGTAGGCCATGCCGAGGCTGCCGTCCACCAGCTGGGCTCCGAGGCCCGCGAGGGCGAGCAGTATCAGCGTGCGCATGCGGCCGGTCCCGTCTTTCCGAGGTTTCCTACCGGGTTGGTAGGGATGGACGGGACCAGACCCTAGGGCATCGAACTGAGGGCGAGCTGAGAGTGTCCGAGGTGTGGACACAACGTCCGAGGCGTGGACATCGCCCAGTCGGACCTCAGCCCAGCCGGATCACGTTCCAGGACAGCGGTTCCAGTACGGCGCTGAGGCGGCCGTCCTTCAGCGCCGTGCCCTCGACCGGGTGCGGGGCGACCCGCTCGGGGTCGTCGAGGGTGTTGCGGGCATCCGGGTCGGCGTCCGCGAGGGCGCTGTGCTCGACGACCTGGGTCAGGTCGAGCCCGTTCAGGGCGACTTCGAGCGGGAGGGCGTCGGTGCGGCTGCGGTTGACCGCGAAGACGGTGACCGTGCCGTCCTCGGCGCGCACGGCGGTGGCGTGCAGCAGGTCGGCCTCGCCGTACTTCTTGGTCTCGTACGTCGGGGAGTCGACCCGGACGTCGAGGACCTCGCCGCGGCCGTACTGCGAGGCCTGGGCGAACGGGAAGAACGTCGTCTGGCGCCAGGCCGGGCCGCCCGGCTCGGTCATGATCGGGGCGATGACGTTGACGAGCTGGGCGAGACAGGCGACGGTGACGCGGTCGGCGTGCCGCAGCAGCGCGATGAGCAGCGAGCCGAAGACGACGGCGTCCATGACGCTGTAATTGTCCTCCAGGAGGCGGGGGGCCTCCGCCCAGTCCCGCGCGCCGGAGTTCTCGATCTCGTGCCACTCCGAGATGTACCAGACGTTCCACTCGTCGAAGGAGAGATTGATCTTCTTCTTCGACTTCAGCTTCGCGCCGATGTGGTCGGCGGTGGCGACCACGTTCTCGATGAAGGACTCCATGTCGACGGCGGAGGCCAGGAAGGAGTCGAGGTCACCGTCCTCGGGCTGGTAGTAGGCGTGCAGGGAGATGTGGTCGACGAGGTCGTACGTCTCCTCCAGGACCGTCGCCTCCCACGCGGCGAAGGTCGGCATGGACTGGCTGGAGGAGCCGCAGGCGACGAGTTCGACGCCCGGATCGATTTGGCGCATCGCGCGGGCGGTCTCGGCAGCGACCCGGCCGTACTCCTGGGCGGTCTTGTGGCCGGTCTGCCAGGGGCCGTCCATCTCGTTGCCCAGGCACCAGAGCTTGATGCCGAAGGGGTCCTTGTCGCCGTGCGCGGCACGGAGGTCGGACAGGGCGGTGCCGGCGGGGTGGTTGGCGTACTCCTGGAGTTCGAGGGCCTCGGCGACGCCCCGGGTGCCGAGGTTGAGGGCCATCATGGGCTCGGCCTGGGGGCCGACCTTCTTCAGGAAGGCGATGTACTCGGAGAGGCCGAAGCGGTTGGTCTCGGTGGAGCGCCAGGCGAGGTCGAGGCGGCGGGGGCGGTCCTCGGCGGGGCCGACGGAGTCCTCCCACTTGTAGCCCGAGACGAAGTTGCCGCCGGGGTAGCGGATGGCGGTGACGCCGAGTTCCCGGACGAGGTCCAGGACGTCCTGGCGGATGCCGTCCGCGTCGGCGGAGGGGTGACCGGGCTCGAAGATGCCGGTGTAGACGCAGCGTCCGAGGTGTTCCACGAAGGAGCCGAAGAGGCGGGGGTTGACTTCGCCGACCTTGAAGGCGGGGTCGAGGGTGAAGCGGGCGGTGTGCATAGTCGCCTTTCGAAAGGGGTGGTTCTGTATCGCGGGCGGCTGAAGGCTTGTGGGGGCTTGTCGCGCAGTTCCCCGCGCCCCTACAAGACCTTGGGCCAGCCGTTCTTTGTCCAGCCGAGTCTGTTCAGGCCCAGCTTCGGGGTGCCGTTGTCCTCCGCGTCGTAGTAGTGGTACGCCAGCCAGTCCCGGCCCCGTGCAGTGAAGACCGACTCCCCGCCTGTGCCGATGTACCTTCCGTGTCCCTCCAACAGGAGATTGCCGCCGCCCTCCAGCAGCGACTTGCCCGTGCTGTCGGTGTACGGGCCGATGATCGCCGTCGATCTGCCCACCCTGATCTTGTAGGTGGAGTTCACTCCCGCACAACAGGCGTCGTACGACGCGAAGAGGTAGTAGTAGCGGCCGTGCCGCACGATGGACGGGCCCTCGACCGCGTACGGGGCGTCCGGGCGGGTGGCCAGGTGGTGGACGGTCGCGCCCTCGACGGCCTTGCCGGTCCTCGGGTCCAGTTCGACCATGCGGATGCCCGTCCAGTACGAGCCGAACGACATCCACAGCCTGCCGTCCGCGCGGACGATCGCCGGGTCGATGGCGTTCCAGGAGTCGCTGGTCTCGGAGGTGAACACCTTGCCGTGGTCGGTCCAGGTGCCGGGGAGACCGGAGGAGGACGTGGCCACGCCGATCGCGGAGTGGTTGGTGCCCCAGGACGAGACGGCGTAGTAGAGCCAGTACCGGCCCGCGCGGTACGACACGTCCGGTGCCCAGGGATCACCGGTGCCGTTGTACTCGTACCACCAACTCGGCGGCTCGGCGAAGGCGTTGCCCGCGTCGGTCCAGTTCCGCAGGTCCTTCGAGAGCCGGGCGCCGATCACCCCGCCGGTCGAGTACGCCACGTACTGGCCGGACTTCAGCCTGAGGACGGTCGGGTCATGGATGATCTGCTGGCCGGTGATCGGGAGTGGGTCGGGATAACTCCCCGCAGCCTGGGCCGCGTTGGGGAGGGCGGCCAGGAGGACCGCCGCCGCCACGGCCGTCATCGCTCTGCGCGCTCTCACTGTCCCGCCAATCCCGTGTGGGCCACGCCCGCCACGATCTGGCGCTGGAAGAAGACGAAGACGATGATCAGCGGCAGGCCCGCCATCAGTCCGCCGGCCATGAGCTGGGCCCACTGGATGCCGTAGGAGTTCATGACGGTCGCGATGCCGTTCGGCATGGTCATCAGGTCGGGGTTGTTGGTCACCATGTACGGCCAGAGGAAGTTGTTCCACGAGGCGATGAAGGTGAAGATGCCGACCGCCGCCAGGGAGGGGCGGGCCAGCGGGACGACGATCGTGAAGAAGACCCGCCAGCGGCCCGCGCCGTCGATGAAGGCCGCCTCCTCCAGTTCGCGCGGGATGCCCTGGAAGAACTTGTAGAGGATGTAGACCATCGCGGCGGGCGCGCACTGGGGCAGGATCATGCCCCAGTAGGTGTCGACCATCCCCATCTGCTGGACGGTGGTGAAGAGGGGGACGCCGAGGACGGCCGGGGAGATCATCAGGCCCGACATGACGATGCCCATGAGCACGCTCTTGCCGCGGAACTCGGTGCGGGCGAAGCCGTATCCGGCGAGTGCGCCGACCGCCAGCACGACGGCGGTGACGCAGACCGACACCACCAGGGAGTTGACGAACCAGTTGGTGACGTTGCCGGTCTCCCACAGCGACTTCCACGCCTGG
Organism: Streptomyces sp. R28; assembly: GCF_041052385.1. GTDB lineage: Bacteria > Actinomycetota > Actinomycetes > Streptomycetales > Streptomycetaceae > Streptomyces. The sequence goes on from NZ_CP163439.1 coordinate 3,355,778, forward strand.
GCCGTCCAGACCTTCGGCACCCAGTGCGGCGGGATCTCGGCCGCCTCCGCCTCGGACTTGAGCGAAGTGAGCAGGGCCGCGGCGATCGGCACAACGAAGACGGCGGAGACGGCGACGCCGATCAGCGTGAGGACGATCTGGCTGGGCGTCCAAGGCTTGCGGGTCCGCTTGCGGATCTGTACGGCGGTGGTCATCGGCCGCCCTCCTCACGGTTGCGCAGCAGCCACATCCGCGCCAGGGCGACGACTGCGATGATCACGAAGAAGATGATGGACATCGCGGAGGCGTAGCCCACGCGGTAGCTGGTGAAGCCCTGTTCGAGGGTGTACTGGACGAAGGAGCGGGTGCTCAGCTCCGGTCCCGGCGAGAAGTCCATCATCACGACGGCCTGGTCGAAGAGCTGGAGCGAGGCGAGGATCTGGAGCGCGATCACCAGGCCGGTGATGTTGCGCAGCATCGGAAGCGTGATGTGGACCATGCGGTGCCAGGCGTTGGCCCCGTCGAGCTTCGCGGCCTCGTACAGGTGGTCCGGGATGCCCTGGAGGGCGGCGAGGTAGAGCAGGAAGCTGAAGCCGACCGTCCACCACAGGGTCTCGATGACGATGGCGAGCATCGCGTACGACTTGTCGGTCAGCCAGGGCGTGTCGAGCCCGAAGGCCTCGTTGATCAGGCCGATGCCCTGGGTGAACAGCCACTGGAACATGTTGGCGGCGACCGTCGAGGGCAGCAGGAACGGCACGAAGAAGCACAGCCGCCACAGCCATTTTCCGCGCTCGATGTTGTGGGCGAGCATCGCGAGCAGGAAGGCGAGGACCGTGATGCAGGGGACGACCAGCAGCGTGAAGTAGGCGCTGTGGCCGAGCGCGTCCCACATCGCCGAGTCGTTCAGGGCCTCGCGGTAGTTGTCGAGGCCGACGAAGCTCGCGCCCTCGCCGGAGATGTTGGCGTCCGTGAAGCTGAGGTAGACGCCGCGCAGCAGCGGCCAGATCACGAACAGCACGAAGAGCGCCAGGAACGGGGCGACGAACCAGCCGCCGTGCTGGAAGCCCTGCCCCCGCCGGAGGGTCGCGGTGGCGGTCGCGGTCCTGGCGCGGGCCGGTGCGACGACGGTCTGGGCGCTGGTGGTCATGTGTGCGCTGGTCGTCATGCGACCGCACCTCCCTGCGCGGCGGTCCTGCCGTCCATCGGGTTCTTGGAGGCGAGGAGTCTGGTGAGGTGTTTCTTCATCGTCCGGGCGACCGAGGCCGGTTTGGCGGAGCCCATCGTCGAGGAGACGACGACCGGGCCGAGGTCCTGGGCGAGCACGCCGGTGGAGCCCGCGAACCACACCTTCGGCTCGGTGGCCTGGTGGTCCATGGCGCTCACGTACTCGTTCTGCGGGGTCAGCTTCTTGTACGCGTCCGTGGAGAGCGTCGGCGTGTACGCGGGGATGTGGCCGCCGGCCGCCCACTGCAGGGCGTGCTTGACGACGTAGGCGGCGAGTTCGTGGGCGCCCTCGTTCGTGGCGCCGCCGCGGTCCGACTGGTGCGGCAGGACGAAGGCGTGCGACTCGGCGTGGGTGGCCTGCTTGCCGAAGACGGGCGGCAGCGGGGTCGCGCCGTACTCCAGCTCGGCGCCGGAGAAGACCGGCACGGACCAGTTGCCCTCCCAGGTGAAGGGGGCGCCGTTGATGAACTGTTCGCCGGTGGGGGCGCCGGGGATGACGTACCCGTCGGTGACGTGCCGGCGCAGGAACTCCAGGACCTGGGTGGCCTTGTCGGCGTCGAAGAGGACCTCGGTGTTGTCGTCGTCGAACCACTGGCCGCCGAGCTGGGTGTAGAAGGCGACGAAGAACCACCACTGGAAGTTCTGGTCGTTGGTCCACAGACCGATCGTCTGCAGGCCCTTCTTCTGGGCGGCCTTGGCCTTCTTCAGGACGTCGAACCACTCGTCGGTGGAGGTGACCGGAATCATCCGGCCGTCGTCGCCGAGCAGGCCCGCCTTGCCGAGCACGTCCTTGCGGTAGAAGCAGAGCTGGACGTGGATGTCGAGCGGGAGGGCGTAGAGCTTGCCGTCGATGACGCCGCGCTTCCACAGCGCGGGGTTGTAGTCCTGCTCGCGTACACCGTACTTGGCGAGCAGGTCGACGTCCCAGGGGTCCAGGAGGCGGCCCGGCGAGAAGCCGGTGACCCGGCCCATGTGCATGACGCCGAGCTCGGGTGCGCGGTTTCCGGCCGCCGCCATGGCGAGCTTGGTGTAGAAGGGGTTGCCCCACTGGAGGGTGGAGTCCTTCACGTCGATGTCCGGAGTGGTTTTCCGGAAGGCGTCCAACATCGCGATCATGTTGGCGCCGTCGCCGCCGCTGAAGAGGTTCCAGTAGCGCACCCGTGTGTCTGCGCCGGAGGCGAGTGCGTCTGCGCCGGTGCCGAGCGCGGCGAAGCCGAAGCTGCCGGCCACCGCCAAGCCGCCTGCTGCGGCCAGAAGTTGCCTACGGTTCAGGCCAGGTCGTCCCATTCCCTGCCCTTACTGATCGAGATATCGAATTGTGCACGTAACTTCGAACGGGACCGTAGGGTGAAAGCGCTTTCTAGTCAATGCCTCGTGCACGAACTCCGGCGCTCTGCGGGCAAGGGCTGGGCGACGGCAGGGCGTGGCCGGGCGGACACAGCCGAGCCGGAGTGGTCGTTCCTGGTTGAACAACGGTCGCCGGATCACATGACGCGGACACTTCGGGTCGCATAGGCTCGAACAGCCCGCCGAGCGGCGGGGGAACAGGGGATGCGATGGACATCGCGGGCGCGCGCCGGAGGGCGGCCCGGGTCGCCTCGGCGCTACGGCTGCGGCGCTCTCCCGCCGCCTCCGCCATGCGTGACCTGGCCTCCGATCTGAGCGCCGCCGTACAGGCCGGACCCCACCCCCCGGCCGACGTACGCGAGTTGTGCCGCGCGCTGTGCGCGCAGATGAGCACGCAGCGCGGCGGGCGGCCCGTCGAGCTGCGCTTCGAGCGGTTCCCCGACGAGCTCGAAGTGACCGGACTGTGGGTGGAGTTCCAGGACTTCGACCTGGTCATCGTCGAGGAGCGGGCCGAGGCGATGCAGCAGCTGGTCATCCTCGGCCATGAGCTGTGGCACCTGCACGCCGGGCACGGCCACGACCACACGGCCGGTACGGCGGCCGCGCACGCCCTCGCCGAGCGGCCCGGGTGGCAGGACATCGCCCTCGCGGTGGCGGCCCGCGACGGCTCCCGGCAGCGGGACGAGGCCGAGGCCGACGACTTCGGGCACCGGCTGGCCGCCGCCTTCCGGCCGCTGCTGTCGGGGCAGGAGCAGGACGCGCCGCTCGGACCGGTGCAGCGTTCGCTGGGCTACCGCGGCAGCGGGAGGACGGCGCGGTGACCGGGCTGGCGCTGGACCCCGCCGGATTGCTCGGCGAGATCTACATATCGTTCTGGATCCCCACCGTCGTCCTGACCGCCGCCCTGGCGATCAAACTGCCCACCATCATCCGGCTCTGGCGGGACCCGCTGCTGCGCGCGGTCGGCGGCCTGCTGCTGCTCGCCTGTGCCGTGTTCGTCTTCGCGGCTCCGGCGACGATCGCCTGGGTCAACCGCGTCACGGGCGTACCGAACATCGCGGCACCCCTGGTGTACTCCCTGCTCACCGCGTTCTGCGGCTCCTGTCTGCTGCTGATCATCGCCTGGCGCAACGGCCTGTCCGACCGGTCCGCCGAGACCCGCCGCGCCATGCGCCTGGTCGTCCGCGCCTACGCGGGCGTGGTCGTCGCGCTGTGGGTGCTGTTCGCCCTCGCGGACGCGCCGGTGGAGCGGGTGCGGGACCTGGACACGTACTACGCCAACACGCCGTTCATGCGCGAGGAGACGCTGCTCTATCTGCTCGCGCACTGCACGGCCGTCCTCATCACGTCCCGGCTGCTCTGGAACTGGGTGCGCACCGAGGGCCTCGACGCCTGGCTGCGCTGGGGGCTGGTGTTCCTGGGCGTCGGCTACGGCCTCAACCTCATCTTCGACGCCGCCAAACTGACCGCCGTCGCCGCCCGCTGGACGGGCCACGACCTGGACTGGCTCAGCACCGACCTGGCGCCACCCGTCGCCGCCCTGTCCGCCATCCTGATCGCGGTCGGCTTCATCCTCCCGCACGCCGGCCAGTACCTGCACGACCGCTGGCAGCTGCGCCTGGCCCACCACCAACTGCGGCCCCTGTACCTGCTGATGCGGTCCGTCAACGGCTCCGGCGTGCGGTTCGTCCTGCGCGCCACCCCGGAGCTGCGGCTGATCCGCCGCGAGACCTTCATCCGCGACGTCCTGCTGCCGCTGGCCCGGCACATCGACGAGGACCTGCGCCGGCGGTCGTACGACGCCGCGCTCACCCTCGGCTTCGCGCCCTCCCGGGCGAAGGCGCTGGCTGCCGCCGTGACCATCCAGGACGCCGTCCAGCGCAGGAGCCGGGCCCCGGCCGACGGCAGCGGCACGGGCGGCCCCGACACCACGGATCTCCTCCAGGAGATCGGGGCCGTCTCCCGAGCCCTCCGCCACCCCGTCGACATCGAGGCGGTCCGTGCCCGTACGGCCGCCCCAGCACAGGACGTGCCCGTACATGACTGAACGCACCACCACCGCCGTCGTCCTCGGCGGCTCCCTCGCCGGTCTGCTCGCGGCCCGCGCGCTGGCCGACGTCGCCGACCACGTCACCGTCGTGGAACGCGACGTGCTGCCGGCCGGCCCCGAGCCGCGCACGGGCCTGCCGCAGGCCCGGCACGTCCACCAGCTGTGGTCGGGCGGGGCGCATGCCATGGAAGAGCTGCTGCCGGGCATCGTCGCACGGCTGCGGGACGCGGGGGCGCACCGGCTGCCGGTGACCACGGACATGGTGGCGCTGTCGCCGTACGGCTGGTACCGGCGGTGGGCGGAGTCGCACCACATGCTGCTGTGCAGCCGGGACCTGCTGGACGCGACGGTGCGTGAGGCCGTCCTCGCCGACAAGCGCATCGAGCTGGTGCAGGCCGAGGTGCTCGGCCCGGTGGGTACGGACGCGGCGGTGACGGGCGTACGGATCCGACCGCACGACTCCGCCGAGCGGACCCTGTCGGCCGACCTGGTCGTCGACGCCACGGGACGCGGTTCGCGTACGGCCGGCCGGCTGACGGAGCTCGGGCTGCCGGCGGTCGAGCAGCGCGAGGTCGACTCCGGGGTGGCGTACGCGAGTCGGGTGTTCCGGGCGCCCGAGGCGGCGCGTGAGGCGTTCCCGGTCGTCAACGTCCAGCCGGACCCGCGCGCCGGAAAGCCCGGGTGCGGGGGCGTGCTGCTGCCCATCGAGGACGGGCAGTGGATCGTCACCCTGTTCGGGTCGCGGGGCGGCGAACCGCCCACCGAGGCCGAGGACTTCGTGCGGTACGCGCGCGAGGAGCTACGGCATCCCGTCATCGCCGAACTGCTCACGCACGCCGAGCCGTTGACCGACGTGGCGTACACCCGGACGACCGCCAACCGCCGCCACTACTACGAGCGGATGCCGGTCTGGCCCGAGAACTTCGCCGTGCTCGGGGACGCCCTGTGCGCGCTCAACCCGATCTACGGGCACGGCATGTCGGTCGCGGCCCAGGGCGCGGTCGCCCTGCGGGACGTGATACGGCGTCAGGGCTGGGGCTCGGCCGGTCTGTCCCGGCGGATCCAGCGGGCGGTGGCGCGACCGGCGTCGGCGGCGTGGGACCTGGCCCTGGGCATGGACGTGTTCTATCCCGGGGCGACGGAGAACGGCCCCACCCTGCGCGACCGGCTGCTGGCGGCGTACGTGGGCCGGTTGCTGTACACGGCCACCGGGAACGGGCGGATCGCTCGGCGGGTGACGGATGTGACGTCGCTGGAGCGGGGCGCCGAGGTGCTGCTCGCCCCGTCCGTGCTGCTGGCCGCGCTGGCCGGCCCGCTCAAACCGGCGTTGAGCGGGCCGCCGTTGACGGCGGAGGAGCGCAAGGCGGCGGGGTTGCCGTAGGCGGGGTGCCCCGCCCGCAGGCAGCCGCGCAGGTCGGCCGGCGAACAGGTCAGCCGGCGAACGCCGGCTGCGCCAGCCCCTTCCCCGCACCCGGCACCACGAACACCGACCCCGCCAGCGGAGGCGGTGACGCCAGTCCGACGCGGGCCGTCGTGATGTAGAGGTCGGTCAGGTCGGGCCCGGCGAACGTGCACGCCGTCACCAGGGGCACCGGAAGCGGGATCACCCGGTCCAGCTCACCGTCCGGCGTGTAGCGACGTACCGCCGAGCCTCCCCACAGGGCCACCCACACGCACCCCTCGGCGTCGACGGTGAGCCCGTCGGGGAACCCGGCGCCGTCCTCGATCCCGACCAGTGGCCGCCGGTTCACGGCCCGGCCGTCGGCGTGGTCGAAGACGTCGACGCGCCGGGTCGGCGAGTCGATGTAGTACATGAGGCTGCCGTCCGGGCTCCAGCCGGTGCCGTTGCTCACGGCCACGTCGTCGAGGACCACCTCGACCGAGCCGTCACCGGTGACCCGGGACAGGGTGCCGCCGCCCGGCGCCTCGTCGTAGCGCATGGTGCCCGCCCACAGGGAGCCGTCGGGGGCGACGGCGGCGTCGTTGGCGCGGCGGCCGGGGACGGGCTCGTGGTGCAGCCAGCGGAAGGTGTCGTCCGGGTCCAGCAGTCCCACGCCGTCCCGGAGGTTCAGGACGAGGCCGCCGCCGACGCGCGGCTTGACGGCGCCGATGTGCTGCGGGGCCGTACGGACCGAGCGCCGCCCGGAGGCGGGGTCGTAGGTGTGGATCCGGGACCCCAGGATGTCGATCCAGACGAGCCGCCCGCTCGCCGGGTCCCAGGTCGGCCCCTCACCGAGCTCGGCCTCCGCCTGGACGGCCACCTCGTACGCGGTGACGCCGCGCTCCGTCATGCCACGCTCCGGTGTCCGAGACGCTCCGACAGTTCGGCGGCCCCCTTGGCGGCGAGCTGCTCCAGCTCGACGCGCCGCTCGTCGCTCCAGCGGATCATGGGGACGGAGATGGAGAGGGCGGCGACGACCTGCCCGGCACGGTCCCGCACCGGAGCGGCCACGCACGACACGTCCGGGTTGGACTCCCGCCTCTCGACGGCGATCCCCCGCTGCCGAATCTCGTCCAGGGCCTCGCGCAGGGCGCCCGGGTCGGTGATGCTGTTCGGTGTCATGCCGACGAGCTCGACCCCGTCGGGGACCCGGCTGGTGAGCTCGGGCTCGGGGAGGGAGGCCAGCAGCATCTTGCCGACCGATGTGCAGTGCGCGGGCAGCCGTCGCCCGGCGGCGGACACCATGCGCACCGCGTGCGTCGAGTCCACCTTGGCGATGTAGATGACGTCGGTGCCCTCGAGGATCGCCACGTGCACGGTCTCGTCACAGGTCTCGGCGACGGACCGGGCGACCTGCTGCCCCTCGGCCGCGAGGTCGAGCTGCTCGGCGTACCGGCTGCCGAGCTGGTAGGGCCGTACACCGAGGCGGTACCGTCCCGGCTGACCCGGTACCTGGACGATGTACGACCGGGCTGCGAGGGTGGTGACCAGTTCGTGCACGGTGGTGCGCGGCAGCTGGAGCTTGCGCACGATGTCAGGAGCGGAGAGCGTGCCGTCCCCGTCGAGGAAGAGCTCGAGAATGTCGAGAGCTCGGGTCACGGCTGGTACGAGGCGTCCCACGTCCGGCTCCCTCCCTTGGTATCAGTGAGGCTGCGTTCGAGATTTCAACAGCCGATCGGAATGACGAACACAGGTTACTCAAAGTGCGTTTGCCTGGGCAATGGGTGCGTGGGGCCTTTGAGTCTGGTTGGCAGGACCTCAGGACCGGCGTAGCGTTCCAAATATGCGCCTGTACAGGCGAAATGTGACGCTCGCATTTACATGCAACGCACACTCAATACCCCTGACGCCCCACCTCAAGGGGGACTCTCATGCGACGCGTACTCTTCCTCATCCCCATGGCCCTCATCGGCCTCATCGCTCTCCTCGCCCCCAGCGCCGCGGCCGTCAGCGCGCACTTCGTCGGCACTCCGACGGCCACCCGCTCGGGCAACACCCTGACGGTCTCCGGCAAGGAGGCCGGACTCGGCAATCAGCAGTCCGTCAACATTCGGGTGACCGCCGACGCCCAGTGCATCAACCCTGGCGGCCACGGCCCCAAGGCCCCGAACAAGATGGCCGTCGCCGGCGGCGGACAGTTCCCCGTACAGAACGGCAAGGCCGACTTCACGGTGACCGTGACAGCGACCTTCCAGCCGTCGTGCAGCCCGCCGATGACGGTGCAGTTCAGCAACGTCGTCGTCACTGACACCGGAAACGGCATCTCGGTGTCGCTGCGAGGCACCTTCTGACACCCCGCCACCCGGACGACGAGTCCCTGAAAGCCTGCGGGCCCATCCGCTCGCAGGCCGCACCCATGCCCCCCTGTGCGCTACGGCTTCCCGACGCGCGCGTACGTCACGTCGAAGTCGGTCGCCCAGTGCTCGCCGTCGGGCGACTGCTCCCAGCGGCCCTCCATCGTGTCTCCGTCGGCGCCGAGGGTGGCGGTGAAGCGCTGGTGGAAGCCGGGAGCGGGGCGCCACTGGCGCCAGGTGCCGTCGGTCATGCTCGCGCGGTAGACACGGGCGACCCCACGGCCGTCGGCGTAGCAGGCGGTGAACTCCTCGGCCGTGTCGTCGTAGCCGATCAGGGAGACCGTGGGGAACGGCGCGTTCGGGCCCCACTCGCCGGGCAGGGCCGTCTCGGGGCCCACGTCGGCGCGCTGGACGAGGAAGGCGCCGCCCTCCAGCCACGCGAACTCCGTCCGGATCGGCCCGACGCTCCGCCCGAGGGCCCACAGGTCCCACTCACCCACGAGCACGTCCAGCTGCCGCAGGGCGGTGTGGGGTGTCGGTTGCCGCATCAGGTCCTCCTCAGGCTCGGCGGGAGGCGCGATGCTCCGCACGCTCCTCCCACTGAAGACCGGGTCCGGCACCGAAACTCATCGCCGCCCCTTTCCTTACCCTCCCTGCCGAGCAGCCGAAGCCGCGCCGCGTACGCCGAGACAAGTACGCGGGGTTACTCCCGCCGTCAGACGCCTGGACCGCCCCCGCCCGGCACGGTGGTGCTCATGAAACTGAGCCGCCCCGCCCGCCGGGCCTCCCTCGTCGTCCATGTCGTCGCCGCCGCGAGCTGGCTCGGGCTCACGCTCGGGCTGCTCGCGCTCGGGATCACCGCGGCCACCACCGGGGCCGCGGCGACCGTGGAGGCGTCCGTGCGGGCGATGAAGCTGTTCGCCGACTGGCTCCTGCTGCCCGTCGCGTTCCTCACGCTGGTCAGCGGGCTGGTGCTGTCCCTGGGGACGCCGTGGGGACTGGCGCGGCACCGGTGGGTCTACATCAAGTTCTGGGTGACCCTGGCCACGACCACCGCCACCGTCTTCGCGCTGCGCCCCGGCGTGAACTCCGCCGTCGCCGCCGTCGCCGCGGGCGGGCCGCTGCCCGATGCCGGTGACGTTCTGTTCGGGCCGATCGTGTCGCTGTCCGCGTACGTCTTCATGACGGTGATCTCGATCCTCAAGCCCTGGGGCCTGACCCGCCGCGGCCGACGCCTGCGCGCCGCCTCCGCCCGCACGCCCGTCGGCACCACCGGCCCTGCCCGCCAAACCGCGTGACCCGGTCCTCGGCAGCCTGGCAGGAAGCGCGCATCGGGAACACCTGTGCGTGGCCCGTCAGAGGTACTGCCCGTCATCCGCCCCTTTCGCCGCCTCCGGCCACACCTTCACCGCCACCACGTGGGCGAAGTTGATCAGCGCGAAGCCGTCCTCGGCGTCGTCCGGGGCGGTCAGTCGCAAGCGCAGGGTGCGGCCCTCGTCGAAGGCCTCGTTCAGGGCCACGACCGCCGACTCCAGGGTGGCGAAGTCGCCGGTCCGCACGGTCAGGGGTTCGCCTTTGACGGGCTGGAGCCAGATGTGTATCTCCGGTTTGTCGGACATACGGCCACCATGCGCGACGCGACCGACACGCACAAGTACCGCACGGCGGGCAACCTCCACCGCCCGGGCGGTGACATGCAGGCGAAGTCCCGTCCCCCGACAAGGGAGTTCACCATGCGCACCCGCCTTGCCCGTCTCGGCGCCGTACTCGCCGCGATCATCGCGTTGGTAGCCGCGCCCGCCGTCACCGCAGCCCCCGCCCAGGCCGCCGACCAGGCAGCCGACCAGTGGAATCCGCCGGCCAACCTCGTCCAGCCCCTCAACGAGGTCTGGAACCACGTCCAGTCGACCTACCCCGACCTCTACGGCTTCCGCAACTACGGCTGGGACCAGGTCATGGCCAACCGTGGCAGCGTCAACTACTGCGTCCGCTGGGAGTCCGACGCCCCCGTCAGCGCCGCCCTGCGCGACCAGGTCCACGCCGCGTTGAAGAAGCAGTTCGGCACATGGACGGCCGCCATGGTCGAGAGCAACGGCGCCGGGCACAACGCCTGGCCGTACACGAACGTACCCGTCAATATCGTGGGTTGGGCCGTCAAGAACCGCTCCACCCTCCAGTGGAGCGACAACTCCGTCGACGTCTACGCCGGCCTGCTGGACAGCGAGGGCGCCCCGCAGTGCGCACCCGACTGCGGCCGGTTCTTCCACCAGGACGGCAACTACTCGAAGTGCCCGGGCGGAGCCGCCCGCCACTACGACCAGTCGCTCTGGCTGACCAAGGGGTTCCAGGGCGGTGCCGGCGGTGACTGGGGGCAGCGCGTCGGGCAGGAGTACTTCACCGCGGCGCTCGGCCAGGAGAACATCCACATCTATCTGCACGAGGTCGGCCACACCTTCGGGCTGGACGACTTCTACGACTGGAGCCCGACCGGCCAGTGCTGCTTCCTCATGAAGGCCGGATCCGCCGCGCAGATCACCGAGTTCGACAAGTGGATGTTCCGGGACTTCTGGCGCCACCTGAAGAGCCGCTACGGCCTCTGAGCAACAGAAACAGCCCGAGCAGCGGCTATCGGGGCGTCTCCCCCAGCACCCCCTTCAGCCGCTGCGCCCGCAACACCAGCTCCAACTCGAAGCGCCGGTCCGGGTCGTCCATCTCGTCGCCCCACAACTCCCGGATCTGCCGCAGCCGATAGCGGACCGTCTGGGGATGAACCCCCAGGCGGGCCGCCACCTCCGGCGCCCCGCCCCTGGTCTCCAGCCACGCCAGTAACGTCTCCGCCAGCCGCCGGCCGTGCGTGGGCCCGCAGTGCTCCAGCGGGGCCAGGCACCGCAGGGCCAGGTCGTCGATCAGTTCCTCCGGCTGCAGGAGCACCAACGCCTCCGTGTGCTCGGTGCAGTACAGGACGTCGCCGGCCGGCAGCAGCCGCCGTTCCATGAGGCGTACGGCGGCCTCGGCCCAGCGCAGCGACTTCGCCGCGTCGGCGAGGGGGACTGGGGGGCCGATCGCGCCCGCCCAGCCGGTCAGTGCCCGGTGCAGCAGTTCGGGGCGGCCTGCGGCGTCCGGTTCGGGGACGACCATGCGCGGCTGCTCGTACTCCATGTCGAGCAGGACGCCCTGCCCCACCGCCGGGGCCACCGCCTCCCGCGCCGGGCGCAGCAGCACGCCCACGGCGACCTTCGCCGGCAGCGGCCAGCCGATCCGGGCCGCCCGCTCCGTCAGGGCCTCCGCCGGATCGCCCCGGTGGTGCTCGGCCAACAACAGCTCCATCAGGCGGCGTTGGAGGCGTAATCGCTCGCCTGCCTGGCGCGCCGCCGCCTCCGCGTATCCGCGCACCGACTGGTCGACGAGGCCGTCCAGGTACTCGTAGCCCGCGTCCACCAGCTCGTACATCGCGGGCGGTGGAATGTCGACGCGCTGACCGATCTCCGCGAAACGACGCCAGGCCAGGCGTACGCCCATCCGGTAGATCGCCTGGAGCGAGTCCAGGGAGCGGCCGTGCAGGCCCTCGCCGCGGCCGAACTCCTGGAAGACGCCCGGCGGGACGGTCGGGCGGCCCTCCGACGTCTCCAGGTGCTGGACGAAGACCTCGATCGCACGCCGGATGCCGACCATGGCCATCGGCTCGCCCGACTCGTCCAGGACGACCGGCAGGTGCGGGTACTCGCGGCGGATCTCGCGCAGGATCTCCTCGGCGAGGGCCGGGGCCTCGGCCATGGCCAGCTCCGCGAAGCGGCGGACCTGGAAGCGGGGCACCTCGCGCCAGGCCGAGCGGGTGGTGACGGCCGGGGTGGCCGGGGAGGTCGTGGAGGTGGTGGAGGTCGTGGAGCGGGTGGCTGCCACGGTCAACTCCCCTGGCCCGCTTGCTCGTATGTGATCAAGGGTGTGTTCGGCTGGTCGGGCGTCGCTTCCAGCAGTGCGACGACGCCGAGCGCGGCACCCACCGCGAGTGCGGCGGCGAGCGCGACGGTCAGCGTGGCGGCGAGCAGTCTGGACATCGCAGGGTCAGCCTCTCTGCATCCGGAGGTCGTCCCACCCCGGTGGTGCCAGCCTGATCCCGACCCCTGCCTGTCGGGTTCAGTCTCGACAAGCCGGGTCGGCCCGTCAAGACATTGACACTCCGTCAAGGGGCGCCTACGGTTCCCGGCCCAAGAACGGCCAGGCAACGACCGTGCACCGAACGTGCACCGACCATGCGTCAATCCCCCCAGGAGTGCCGGATGCGCCGTACAGCCTCATCTCTCTCGTTGATCCTGCTCGGCATCGGCACGTTTCTGCTGGTACTGGCGCCGATGCTCGCCTGGTACGTGGCCCCGCGTGCCGCCGTGAACCCCATCGACATCGACACCACCGCCGTCTACACCGGCACCGGCAGCGTCTTCGACACCGCCAAGATCGAGACCGTGCCGGACCAGAAGATCACCGTCACCCAGCGAGTGCGCGGCAATGTGGCGGAAAGTGAGCGCAGCGGCAACGCCGTGTGGGACGTGATCACCACCGTGGACACCGACAAGTCGCTGCCCGCCGCCGACCCGCACGACGCGCTGGACTTCACCCCGCACCGCTGGGTGATGGACCGCAGGACGACGAAACCGGTGCACTGCTGCAAGGAGAGCCCGTACATCGAGGGCGAGGCCTATCTGAAGTTCCCCTTCGACGTCGAGAAGCGCTCCTACCAGTGGTGGGACAACACCGGCGGCACCACGATCACCATGCGGTACGACGGCACCGAGAAGATCCAGGGGTACACGGGATACCGCTTCACCGGCACGGTCGCGCCCCGCAAGATCGGCACCCGGCTCGTCCCCGGGAGCCTGGTCGACCAGCCGAAGCGCCCGCAGGTGCTGGCCGAGGAGTGGTACTCCAACCACGGGTTCAAGCTGGTCGTCGACCAGCGCACCGGCCGGGTGGTCTACGCCCAGACCGGCCCGCGCCGCACCCTGCGGGCGCCCGGCGGCGACAAGGACGCGGCGGTGCTGCTGGACAGCGAGAAGATCTCGTTCACCCCGTCCACCCAGAAGGAGGCCGTGCGGCAGGCGAAGCAGGACAGCGATCAGCTGCGCATGGTGGGCGAGACGCTGCCGATCGGGGCTGCTGGGGCAGGATTCGCGCTCGCGGTGGTAGGTGGGGTTTTAGTGGTGCGAGGGCGTAAGCGCCCTGAATCGCCGGGTACGGTCGAGATGCCCCAGCCCTCACTCACAATGTGACGTGACGTCAGCTCTAATAAAGCCCGAAATTGTCACGCCGGTGAGTAGCCGTGGCGAACGGCTGGGCGAAAACTGTCCAACCCCACCCGGACACAGCCTGTCCACACCCCACGCACAACGACCATAAGTACCCAAGAAGCTCGAAATCCCCCCACGGGACCCCAAACCCGCATCTTCCCCCACGCTGAGTTCCGCACCCTGAGACGAGTTGGAGCACCTATGCCCCAGCACGTGCCCTCCCCTCCCCCGCTCTCGAATTCGGTAGAGCGGGGGGACCCCCATCGCGCCGCCGGTCTCCCCTCCGCGTCGCAGCACCACCCTCCGGCGCTCCCCCCACATCCGCGCCGAATCGTTTTTCTCGCCCACCGTGACCTGGGCAACCCATCCGCCGGCGGCTCCGAACTGCTGGTCGACCGCCTCGCCGACGGCCTCACCCAGCTCGGCCACCAGGTCACCCTGCTGTGTGGCGGCCCGGCGGCGTACCGCGACTACCGGGTCGTGTCGGCGGGTGGCGAATTCGGCCACTTCCTGCGCGCCCGGTCCGCCTTCACGCACCAGGTCGGCGACTGCGATCTGCTGGTCGAGGTCTGCAACGGAATGCCGTACCTCGCCCCCCTCTGGCATCGCGGGCCGACGTTGTGCCTGGTCAACCATGTGCACACCGACCTGTGGAAGATGCGCTTCGGCGGGGCCCTGGCCCCGGCTGCGCGTATCGGGCGAAGACTGGAGCACTGGGCGCTGACCGGTGCGCAGCGGCGGAGTCTGCTGGTCGCCGTGTCGCCGTCGACCGCGCATGCGCTCCGCGGGATCGGCGTCGAGCGCGAGCGCATCCGTGTGGTGCACAACGGGGTCGAGGAGCCGGGCCCGCTGGGCGACCGCTCGCCGGAGCCGCTGTTCTTGGCCGTCGGGCGGCTCGTCGAGTACAAGCGGATCGATCTGTTGCTGCGACTGTGGGAACGGGTGCGGCCCGTCACCGGCGGGCGGCTGGTCATCGTCGGGGACGGGCCTGAGCGGGCCGCTCTTGAGCAACTCGCCGGGCCCGGCGTCGAGTTCGTCGGTCACGTGTCGGAGGCGGAGAAGCATCGGCTGCTGTGTGCGGCGTGGTTGTTGCTTCATCCCTCGGCCGTGGAGGGCTGGGGGCTCGTCGTCACCGAGGCCGCCACGCGGGAGACGCCGACCATTGCCTTTGATGTGCCTGGGCTGCGGGACTCCGTCGTGGACGGGGAGACCGGGGTGCTTGCGGGCGGCGAGTCGTCGTTCGCGGCCGCGTGGTGCACGCTGGCGTTGTCCGGGCATCGGCGGGAGGTCATGGGCAAGGCTGCGCGGGATCGCGCCGCGCGGTATCGGTGGGATCGGACAGTGAGACAGTTCCGTGCGGTCGCCGCGGAGGCCGTGCGGCGGGGCGGGGCGCCGTGACGCCCAAACGCCGTAGCGGTGATGCGATCTCGCGACTGCGGGTTCGTCGTGGCTGGTCGCGCCCACGCGGCGGAGCCGCGAATGTCACAGCCCCGCGCCCCTTTACGGCATTACCTCACCGGGGTTTCAAGGACCCCTCCCTTCGGCGCTCCCTCGCCCTCTTCCGAGCCTTTCTGCGTGAGCAGGACGATCCCGAAGCCTGCTACTCCCTCCTCGCCCGCGACGCCGTCGATCAGGTCGAGGCCTACGACGGTTCTGTCGGCGGGCGGGTTGTCGTCGATGTCGGTGGGGGCAGCGGGTACTTCACCGAGGAGTTTCGGCGGCGCGGCGCGCAGGCCTTTCTGTTCGAGCCGGATCTGCGGGAACTGGGCGAGAAGCCGCCCGAGGCTGCCGTCGTCGCCGACGGGTATCTGCTGCCCCTGCGAGACGGGGTCGCCGACGTCACCTTCTCCTCCAATGTGCTGGAGCATGTGGCCGATCCGCAGACGTTCCTCAGTGAGCTGGCGCGGGTGACACGGCCCGGCGGGCTGATCTACGTGTCGTTCACGAACTGGCTGTCCCCCTGGGGCGGCCACGAGTGGGCGCCCTGGCACTACCTCGGCGCCGAGCGGGCCCGCGCCCGCTATCAGCGCCGTACCGGGCGCCCCGCCAAGCACACCCTCGGCGAGAACCTCTTCGCCGTGCACATCGGCACCACCCTGCGGCAGGTCCGCGCCCGCGACGACGTCGAGGTCGTCTCGGCGCGCTCCCGCTACTGGCCGTTCCTCGCGGAGACCGTCGTGAAGGCGCCCGGCATACGCGAGTTCGCCACCTGGAACCTCCTCCTCATCCTCAGGCGGTGTCCACCATGACGACGACCACGGTCCAGGCTCCTCCCCCGGCAGCCGTGCCCACCTCCGCGCCCGCCTCGGGCCCGCCGGAGGGGCCGCGGTCTAGGCGCTGGCTGCTGGGGTTCTGGGCCGTGGTGTTCGTGCTGTTGCTGGCGGTGCAGCCGGGGCGGCAGACGTTCGACACCAAGCTGGGGGTGACGGTCGATCCCGGCCGGTTCCTGTCCGACCTCGGGCAGCTGTGGTCCGACCAGGGCAGCTTCGGCGGGATCCAGAACCAGTACTCGGGCTATCTGTGGCCCATGCTGCCGTTCTACTGGCTGGCCGATGCCGTACGGCTGCCCGTGTGGCTGGCGGAGCGGTTGTGGCTGTCGCTGATCGTGTCGGTCGCCTTCTGGGGTGCGCTGCGGCTGGCCGAGCGGCTGCGGGTGGGCAGCGGGGGGTCGCGGCTGGTGGCGGCCGTCGCCTACGCGCTGTGGCCCGTCTTCACCATCGTGGTCGGGTCCACGTCGGCGGCCGCGTTGCCGGGTGCCTTCCTGCCGTGGGTGTTGCTGCCGCTGACCGATGAGCGGTATGCCGCGCGGGTCGCCGCCCTGCGGTCGGCGTTGATCATCCCCTTCATGGGCGGCGTCAACGCCGCGTCGACCCTGGCCTCGCTGCTCCCCGTCGGGCTGTATCTGCTCTCCCGCCCGGCCGGGCCCCGGCAGCGGAAGCTGATCGCGTGGTGGGTGCCGGGGGTGATCCTGGCGACCGCCTGGTGGGTGATCCCGCTCCTGCTGCTCGGCACGTACGGCGAGAACTTCCTTCCCTACGTGGAGAGTTCGCAGACCACCACCGAGACCATGTCCGCGACGGAGGCACTGCGCGGCGCCGGGAACTGGGTCGCCTATCTGCACTTCGGGGAGTCGTGGCTGCCGGCCGGATGGACCGTGGCCGCGTCCGTCGTCGTGATCGTCTGTTCGGCGCTCGCGGCCGGACTGGGGCTCGCCGGGCTGGCCCGGCGGGACATGCCGGAGCGGCGGTGGCTGGTGCTGACCGTGGTGACGGTCGCGCTGATCCTGCTCGCCGGGTACGGCGGGGCGTTCGGGGCGCCCTTCCACGGGGTCGTGCGGGACTGGCTGGACGGGGGCCTCGTCCCCTTCCGGAACATCTACAAGTTCCAGCCGGGGCTGGCCCTGGCGCTGGTGCTGGGGCTCGCCCATCTGGCGGGCGTGGCGGCCCAGGCGCGCGGGGCGCGGCCGGTGCGCGGGCGGCGGTTCGCACCGCTGATCGCCGCGGTCCTGGTGCTGCCGGGGCTGATGTGGCCGTATCTCAACGGCTCGATCCTCAACCCCGGATCCTTCAAGGAGATCCCCAAGTACTGGCAGGCCACCGCCGACTGGATGGAGAAGTACTCCCCCCACGCCCGCACCCTCGTCGTCCCGGCGACCGCGCACGGCATCTACACCTGGGGCTCCACCATCGACCAGCCCCTGGACGTCGTCGCCCGCTCGCGCTGGGCGCAGCGGGATTACGTCCCCTTCGGCACCCCCGGCAACCGGCGTGCCATGGACGCCGTCGAGCAGGCGCTGACGAGCGGCGGCGAAGTGCCGGGGCTGGCCGACTACTTGAGCCGGGCGGGTGTCTACTACGTCGTCGTCCGCAACGACCTCGATCCCGACCAGATCGGGCAGGTGCCGACCACGACGGTGAAGCGGACCCTGGAACAGTCCGGGTACGAGCGGGTGACCGGCCTCGGGCCGATCATGACCGGCGGGACGATCGCCCCGGGCACCCCGCTCCAGGTGGAGGGGCTCTATCCACGGCAACGGGCGGTGGAGATCTACAAGCCGGTGAGCGCGGACGTGCCGCGCCCGCACCAGGCCGGGCTGCAGCCGGTCGCCGACACGGCCGTGGTGTCCGGCGGTCCGGAGGCGCTGCTGCCGCTCGCGTCCCGGCTGCGCGGCCGGGCCAGTGTGCTGACCGGCGACAACCATCCCGGGCTCGGCTCTCCGCAGGTGCAGGTGGTCGGCGACGGGCTGCGGCGGGCGGACACGCGGTTCGGGCTGATCAACGCCAACACCTCGTACACGTACACGCGCGGTGAGCGCAACGCGCCCGACGCCGCCCAGGACGCGGGCGAGACACCGCACCAGATCCTGCCGACGACGGGCCTGGACCACCAGACGGTGGCCGATCTGCGCGGCGCACGGTCGGTGACCGCGTCCTCGTACGGCAGCTGGCTCTTCCATCTCCCGCAGTTCGACCCGGTGAACGCCTTCGACGGCAACCCGGACACGGCCTGGACCGAGGGCTCGGAGGGGTCGCCGGACGGGGAGTGGCTGCGAATCGCCTTCGCGGGCGGCTCGTACGACATGCCGTCCTCGTTCAAGGTGGCGCCGCTGCCGCAGGAGGGTGTGCGGCAGGCGCCGACGCGGGTGCGGGTGGAGACGGAGAAGGGGTCGGTGAGCTCCTCCCTCCGGCCGGACGGCTCGACGCAGTCGGTCAAGGCGCCTGCGGGCGCGACGAGTTGGATGAAGCTCACGATCACGGACTCCGCCTCCCGGCGGTCCGGTCTGACCGGGGCCGGCTTCTCCGAGATCGCCCTGCCGGACGTACAGGTCACCCGGCTGCTGCGGCTGCCCACCGACGCCCAGGACTCCGGGGCCGGCGCCGAGATCGTCTCCCTGTCCCGTGCGGCCGACCCCACCGGGCTGTCGCCGACGGGCACCGAGGCCGGCCTGCACCGCTACTTCGCCACGTCGACCGCGGGGACGTACCAGATACGGGCGAGCGCGGTGCCGGTGGCGGGCGAGGAGTTGGACCGGCTGCTGTACGAGGTGGCGCCGGACCAGCAGAACCGGATCGTCGCGACCGCCGACTCCACGGCGCGGCTGGGGACGGGCCTGTCCCCGCGCAACCTCACCGACGGCGACCTGACCACGGCGTGGATCGCGGGCGACCGGCCCACGATCCATCTGCGCTGGCCCGCGAAGCAGGCGGTGGGAGAGATCGTGCTGGCACCGGCAGGCGGCCTCACCACGCGTCCGACCGAGGTGGACATCAGCTCCCCGGACGGTGCGGTGATCGCCGGGGTCGACGAGAACGGCTGGGTCCGCTTCCCCTCCATCACCACCGACCGCCTGGACATCACGATCACCCGGACGGCCCCGCTGACCCTCTACAACCCGATGGTGGGCGAGGACCTGCAACTGCCGGTCGGCCTGACGGAGGCCTACCTCCCGGCCCTCGACCAGTACCGGACCCCACAGCCGCGAGACTCCCGGCCGTTCTCGCTGCCGTGCGGCAAGGGGCCGGTGGTGTCGGTGGACGGGGAGCTGTACCGGACGAGTGCGCGAGGGACCGTACGGGATCTGATGGAGCGGCGGCAGATCGATGTGACGCTCTGTCAACGAGGGGAAGACAACGCCGAGTTGTCGCTGTCGGCCGGTGACCACCGGGTCGAGGCCGGGGACGGCGGGCCCCTCACGCTCACCGACGTCACGCTGACCCGCGGCACGGTCGCCGAGGCCGCGACGGCGGGGCGTGAGCTGAAGATACGGGACTGGCTCGGCGACCGGCGCGCGGTCACCGTCGGGACGGGGGTGGCGAGCTACCTGACGACGTACGAGAACTTCAACGACGGCTGGCGCGCCACGCTGAACGGCAAGGAACTCTCGCCGGTACGGCTGGACGGCTGGCAGCAGGGCTGGCGGATCCCGGAGGGCGCCGGTGGCACGGTCGAGCTGTCGTACGAGCCGGCGGTGCTGTACGAGGGCGGGCTGATCGGCAGTGCGGTGGCGCTGGCGCTGCTGGCCGGGCTGGCGCTGTGGCGCCGCCGGGCGCCCAATCCCGACGAGCCGCAGGTCGCTCCGCCGCTGCCCGGGCTGTGGCTGGGCACGGTGGCCGTGACGGTGGTGGGCGTGTTCATCGCCGGGTGGTTCGCGCTGCTGGTGCCCGCGCTGGCGGTGGTGGCGTGGCGCAGGCACGCGCTGCTGGTGCCGATCGCGGTGGCGGCGCTCGCCGGGGCGGGGATCGCCGCGGCGATCGGGGCCGGGGAGCCGGTGGGCGTGGAAGAGGGCGCCTTCGGCCGGGCGGCTCAACTGCTCGCGTTGATCGGGCTGTTCGCGGGGGTGGTGGGTGTGCGGGAGCGGGAGGGGGCGGTCGGTACGCCGGCTGTCGCCGGAGGCGGTGTTCCGGCGGGTGCCGGCGGCGGTGCCACGGCGGGCGCGCCGCAAGCGCCGACGCGGCCGTTGCCGCATCGGAAGCGGGGGCGCAGTCCGCTGGGGACCGAGCCCTACGGCCCGGGTCGGGCGGAACCACCCCGGCCCGAGTCGGGGCCGACCGTCTCCGCACGCGGCCCCGGCGGGCCGGTCCCGGATCCGCCGACGGCGCGCATCGCGCCCCGTACCCCGCGATTCCGGTCGACCGGCCCCGGGACCGCACCGGAGTCCGACGACACCGGGCAAGGCGACACCGAGCAGGGCGACATCAGGAGGGGCGACATCGGGAAGGGCGAAGCCACATGACCGCAACTCAGCAGCCCGCACGCGCCGAGGGCCCGATCCGGCCGGCGGCACGCGTCCCGTTCCCGGTCGTGGACGAGGTCGCCCGGCACTGCCTCCAGGAGGAGGAGCCGGAGACGGTGCACATCGAGGTGCACCTTCCGGGGCGGCTGGACGCGGGGCGCCTGCGTACGGCCTTCGCGCAGGCGCTGCGCCGACATCCCCGCATCCTCATGCGGGAGGCGCCGGGGCGGTGGTACCGGCGCCGGTACGAGTGGGAGCTGACGGCGGAGCCGGACGTGGAGGTGGTGAGCTTTCCGGCGCCGGGGCGGGACGAGTTGCGGGATGCGCGGACGCGGGCGCTGACGGAGGCGCCGCCGCTCACCCTGTCGCCCCCGATACGGCTGGAGGTGGTGGAGGGGGCGGGGCCGGTCGAGGGGAGCGAGGCGACGGATGCCGTAGGTGTACCGCCGCGCGGCGCCGACGGCCCGCAGCCACGCTCAGCACAGGGCACCGTCCTCTTCCTCACCATCAACCACACCGCCCTCGACGGCCCCGCCTGCCTCCGCGTCCTCGCCACCGCCGCGGAGCTGTACGGCGGCCGGGACAACTCCCCCGCAGCCCCGCCCACCCGTACGACGAAAACCCCAGCCCCACCCGAGGAGACCCCGTCCAACTGGTCACCCCCCGCCGCGTGGCCCCCGGCACCCCCGAACCCTCCCCGGCAACGGCATGCTCGTCACCGAGCTCCCCCTCCCCCACCGCCCCAAGGGCTCCCCCTACACGGTCAACGACCAGCTCATGGTCACCACGGCCCTGACCATCGCCCACTGGAACAGAGAACACGGCGCCCGCCCCCGGCACCTGCGCATCACCATGCCCGTGGACGACCGCCCCCGCGACGCCACCATGCCCATCGGCAACGGCACCCGGCTGGTCGAAGTCCCCTTCTCCCCCGAGGAGTTGGCGGCCCACAGCCCGGCCGACATGCCCGCCCTCCTGCACCGCACGGCCACCCGGACCCGCGCCCTCAAGTCCCTCCCCCGCCCCCAACTCGGCCACGGAGCAGCCCTCCTCACCGCCCCGGTCACCCCCGTCTCCTGGCGAGCGGCGCTCACCCGGGGCCTGCGCAGAGCCGCCGCGCCCTGGACCTCCACCACCCTGCTCAGCAACATCGGCCGCATCCCCTACCCCCTGGACTTCGGCGAGGGGGCAGGCCGCGCGCACGCCGTGTGGTTCTCGGCGCCCGCCCGGATGCCGCGCGGCCTCACCGTCACCACCGCCTCCACCGCGGGCCGCCTGCACCTCGCCCTGCGCTGGTCCCGCGCCCTGCTCAGCCACGGCGACGGCGCCCATCTGCGGGACCTCTTCGAGCACTACCTGCACACGACGGAGGTGAGCCCGTGACGACCACCCCGGCGAACCCCCCCGAACTGCGCGACTTCTACGAGGACCCCACCGTCCCCGTCGCCTCCGGCACCCCCCGCAGCCGCCGCCAGGCCCGCATGCTCGCCGAGGCCCTGGAAGCGGAAGGGGGCGCGGCGATGCCCGGCCACGGGACCGGCCGCCCCCGCACGATCCTCGACATCGGCTGCGGCGACGGCACCGCCGCGGCCACCGCCGCCCCCTTCCTCCCCGGTCACCGCATCGTCGGCATCGACTGGTCCCAGGACGCCCTGCGCCGGGCCCGCACCCGGATCCCGTACGCCGTCCGCGGTGAACTCACCGGCGGTGGGCTGCCGCTGCGGACCGGCGCCGCCGACGCCGTGCTGTTCAGCGAGGTGATCGAGCACCTCGTCGACCCGGACGCCGCCCTGGACGAGATCCGCCGCGTGCTGCGCCCCGGCGGCCACCTCATGCTCTCCACCCCGAACCTGGCCGCCTGGTACAACCGCGCCCTGCTGCTGGCCGGGGTGCAGCCGGTGTTCTCGGAGGTCAGTCTGCGGGCGATCCACGGCCGGCCCGGACGGGAGGTCGTCGGGCATCTGCGGCTCTACACCGCCCGGGCGCTACGGGAGTTCGTGGCCGCGTCCGGATTCGAGGTCGTGCGTCTCGCGGGCGCGCCCTTCCACGGCGTACCGCGTCCGCTGCGTCCCCTCGACCGGCTGGCCTGCGCCAGGCCGTCGCTCGCGTCGATCCTGCTGCTGCACGCGCGGCGGGCCTAGGGGGCGTGGACCATGTGGTGGGGAGTGGCCGCGGCCCTGATCGCGAACACCCTGTACAGCCTCGGTTTCGTCCTGGAGAAACGGGCGCTCACCGCCCTTCCGCAGGTGAGCATCCGGCAACCCGCCCGGCTGCTGCGGCTGGTGCTCGGCAGCCCGCTGTGGATCGGCGGCTCGCTCGCCCTCGCCGCCGGGTTCGCGGCGCAGCTCGTCGTCTACCGGACCCTGCCGATCGCCGCCGCGCAGGGCATCTTCGTCTCCGGGCTCGTACTCCTCGTGCTGCTCTCGGCGCGGCTGCTGGGCGAGGAGACCAGCGGGCGGGAGCGGTACGCGATCGGCGCGATCCTGGCCGCGCTGCTGATGGTCGTGCTGTCGCTGCGGGAGGGACCCGACGGTGCGGAGGCCGTCGGCCGGGCCGCCCCGTATCCGCTGATCCTGCTGGTCTGCGTGCCGTCGCTGGCGGCGGGCGTGTGGCTGTACAACTCCGCCGAGCGCAGATCACGGCACCGGCACCGGCTGCCGACGACCGGCGTCGAGTACGGCGTGGCGGTGGGGCTGCTCTACGGGGTCAGTTCGCTCGCCATCAAGGGGGTGTCGAGCTACCTGACAGCGAGCGGGATCGGCGGCGCACTGCTGGATCTGCTGCGCTCCCCGTACCCGTATCTCCTCCTCTTCACCGGCGCCTTCGGGCTGGTCATGTCGCAGGCGGCACTGCAACGCTGCCGGGCCTCGCTGATCGTGCCGGTGTGCACGACGGTGACGTCCCTGTACACGGCCGTGCTCGGCACGCTGTCGTTCGGCGAGGCCCTGCCCGAGGATCCGCTGCGGCTGGCGCTGCGGGTCGCGGGTACGGCGCTCGCCCTCGCCGTACTGCTGTCGATGCCCCGGCACGACCGCCCCGCGCCACCGTCTCCTCAACCCCCCATCGGCGCGAAGGAGTTGACTCCACCATGAAACCCGACGACCCCCTGCTCCAGATCCTGGCGTGTCCCCTCGACAAGGGGCAGCTGCACCTCGTCCTACCTGCTCAGGAGGCGCAGGAGCCCCCCGAGGCGCTGTACAACCCGCGCCTGCGCCGCCGCTACCCGATCGTCGACGGCATCCCCCAGCTGCTGCCGGCCTCCGGGGAGCAGGTCTCCGACGACGAACACGAGGAACTCCTCAAACGGATGGCTCCATGACCCTGGCCGCGCACATAGCCCCTCTGTTGCCCACCCGCCTGGTCGCCGCCGTCGCCCGGGCCGTGTACCCGCGCTTCGAGCCGGAGCTGGCCCGGCTGGCGGAGCTGTGTCCCGCCGAGTGCGGCACGGCTGTGGACGTCGGCGGGTGGTACGGCCCGTGGACGCGGCGGCTGTCGAGGCGGGCACGCCGGGTGGTGACCGTGGAACCGGTCCCTCATCTGGCGCGGCTCCTGGCGGCGACGGCTCCGCCCAACGTGCGGGTCGTGCAGGCCGCGGCGGCCGAGCGCCCCGGCGCGGCCCGGCTCTGGCTGCCGCCGCACGACGCGGGCGACCGGGGGGTGTCCTCCCTGGTCCGCCGGAACATCCACGCCACGGCACTGCCGGTCAGCTGTGTCACCCTCGACGAACTCGGCCTCAAGGACGTCGGGTTCGTCAAGGTCGACGTGGACGGCAGCGAGCTCGCGGTGCTGCGCGGCGCGACCGCCATCCTGGCGCGCGACCGGCCCGCCCTGTTCATCGAGCTGGAGTCCCGCATCCAGCCGATCGGCCCGGTGGTGACGTATCTGTCGCTGCTCGGCTACGACGGCTGGGTCCTGCCCGGCCGCGACTGGGTGCCCCTGAGCCGCTTCCCGCTGGCGGCCCACCAGGCGGAGACCTCGTACGTCGTCACCCAGGGCCTGCTGCGCCGGGTCCTGCCCTTCCGCGGCCCGCGGTACGTCAATTCGGTGCTCTTTCTCCCCGACGGCCGCCGCCCGGTCGGCGACGATGGAGCGCATGCCCTCCGGAAAGCACGCCGCTAGCGGCGGAACCAACCCCGCCGGCCCTTTCACCCCGCTCCACTTCCAGCTGGTGCTGCTGCGCCGCATGGCCGACCACAACCCGGACCTCGTGGAGGACGCCCGCCGTGAACTGGGCGTCTCCCTCGCCGACATGCGCGAGGCGAACAAGCGGTGGCAGGCGATGGTCCGCTCACCTCGCTCCCGCGCCGCCGCCTCCCGCTACCGCTCGGTGTTCGGCAGGCCCGAGTCGGTGATCTCCCGCAAGGTCGGCGACCTGGAGTGCGAGGCCTGGCTGTGGCCGGTGCCGCTCTGGCCCGACCTGCGCTTCGAGGTGCTCCTCGCCCCGAACGGCGCGGTGTGGAACGAGTGGCTGGTCCGCGCCCCGGACGTGGAGAGCCCGTCCCTGCGCACCCTCGCCGACCTCACCCCCTGGTCCTGCACGGTCGACGAGGCCGCCCGCGCCTTCGCCCCCGCCCGCCCCCTGGAGGGCACGGCCCCGACGCGGTGGGGGCTGGCGTTCACGGCGCCGGACGGGGCGGGGGTGCGGCGGGAGGTGGTGGCCGAGTTCACGTGGGGGTTGTTGCAGCGGGTGGCGGTCAACGGCTGAGACACGGTGGCCGGGGCCTTCTCCGGGCCCTCCGCACGGTGCGCGGCGGCAGGCATGTGGCATCGTTCGGCCCATGAGCAGCGACTACGACCGCATCCGTACCGGCATCGAGTTCATGACCGCCTACGTGTCCGGGAACGAGCTTCTGTCGGCGTACGTGGCGGAGCGGCGCCGCGAGGACCCGATGGCGGCCGAGGCACTGATGGACGGCACCGCGGCCCTGTGCGCACTGCTGCTGCGCAAGGTCGCCCGGGAGACCGGGACGACGGAGCACGAGATTCTGCAGGAGCTGGCCCGCGGCACCCACCGGCACGAGCAGCAGTCCGGCGACTGACCGGAGAGACTACCGCCGCTCCGCCGCCGCCAGGATCGCCTCCACCACCCGCGGCACCGACCCGGGGTGCAGCGACAGGAACAGGTTCGGTTCGACGAGCTCCAGTTCCATGACCCGCGGCTGCCCGTCCTCCCCGTCGACGAGGTCCACGCGCGCGTACAGCAGCTCGGGAGCCTGCGGTACGGCGGCCAGGGCGTGCTCGGCGACGGCGAGTTCGGCCGGGGTGGGGGTCCAGGGTTCGAGGCCGGGGTGGGCGACCTTGCGCTCGTCGTAGGGCGTCCCGGGGGTGAGGACGGCCCCCTTGCGGCTGGCGTGCAGCAGGCGGCCGCCGTAGAACTGCAGCGCCCGTTCCCCGCTGACGTCGATGCTCTTCACATACGGCTGCAGCATCGCGATGAACCCCTCCGCGTGCATCCGCGCGAGCTGCCGTACGGCCGTGTCGTGCTCGTCGGGTGTGTACCGGGCGGCGAACCGCGCGCCCGCGCCGGAGGTGGGCTTGACGACGTACTCGTGGTCGTCCGGGAGGTCGGGACCGTCCGGGGTGTCACCGGGCGCGAAGTAGCGGGTGGGCACGACGGGTACTCCCGCGGCGGCGAGATCGCCGAGGTAGCGCTTGTCGGCGTTCCACCGCACCACGTCGGCCGGGTTCGCGAGCCGCGTGGCCTTGGCGCACCGCTCCGCCCACGCCAGGAACTCCGCCGCCCGCCAGCTGTAGTCCCAGGTGGAGCGGAGCACGGCGAGGTCGTACCCGCCCCAGTCGGCCTGCTCGTCGTCCCAGGCCACGGAGTCCGCCTCGGCCCCGGCGTCCCGCAGCGCGCGCACCAGCACGGGGAGGTCGCGGTCGACGGCGACCTCGGGGCCGGGGCTGCAGGTGACGAGTGCTATTCGGGGCACGGTGGGCTCCTTGGGGCGGAACGGGCGAGCGGATCGCAGGTTAACAAGCGCTTGTGGAACCGGGACAGGCCGCTTGACCTTCACCTTCGGTGAAGCCACAGCATCGGAGCGAGGAACCGGAAGGGATCGGGCCGGGAGCGGCACGGAATCGGGACGGGAGCGGGATGCGCAAGGACATGCTGACGATCGGCGCCTTCGCCAAGGCCTGCCGGCTGTCGCCGAAGGCACTGCGCTTGTACGACGAGCTGGAGCTGCTGAAGCCCAGCCGGGTCGACCCGGACACGGGGTACCGCTACTACGCCGTCGAGCAGCTGGAGCGGGCCCGGCTGGTGGCGTGGCTGCGGCGGCTGGGGATGCCGCTGGCCCGGATCCGTCAGGTGTGCGCCCTGCGACCGGCCGACGCCGCCCGCGAGATCCGCGCCTACTGGGCGCAGGTGGAGGTGGAGACGGCCGCACGGCGCGATCTCGCCGCGTTCCTCGTCGACCAGCTCGTCGCAGCACCGAGGAAGGACACCACCATGTTGGAGCTTCACTACTGCGCCCGGTCGGACCGCGGCCGGGTCCGCCCCGCCAACCAGGACACCGCCTACGCCGGCACCCGCCTGCTCGCGGTGGCCGACGGCTGCGGTCCGGCGGGCGCGCCCGCGAGCAGCGCCGCGGTGGAGGCGCTGCGCTTCCTGGACGCGGCGGAACTCCCGGCCGGCAACGTGCTCAACCTGTTGGAGGAGGCGGTGCGGGGCGCGACGGAGGCGGTCCGGGACGCGACGAACGGCACGGAGGAGTCGGGTACGACCCTCACCGCTCTCCTGTGGACGGGCTCGCGCCTCGCCCTGGTCCACATCGGGGACTCCCGTGCGTATCTGCTGCGCGACGGCGCCCTGTTCCGCATCACCCACGATCACACGGTGGTCCAGTCGATGATCGACGAGGGCCGCCTGACCGCGGAGGAGGCGGCGTCCCACCCCGAGCGCATGCTGCTCCTCAAGGCCCTTTCCGCCACCGCTCCCGCGACCCCCGACCTCCGCCTCCAGGACACCGAGCCCGGCGACCGCTATCTCCTCTGCTCCGACGGCCTCTCCCGCGTCGTCCCCGACGCCCGCATCCGCCACCTCCTCGCCTCCGCCCCGGCCCCCGACGCCGCCGTCCACGCCCTGATCGACGCGGCGAACGACGCCGGCGGACCGGACAACGTCAGCTGTGTGGTGGCGGACGTGGTGGAACGCGCCGCCTGACTGATCAACGCACCGCAGGCTCCGGTTCCTGCTGCGGCTGCTGCTGCTTCGGGACCGGCACCGGATAGAACTCCCGAGGGCGTCCCTTCCTGTCCCGCAACCCGGCCAGCAGGCTCCCGGGATACTCCACCGCCCAGTAGCTCACGGTCGCCACGAGTGCCCCGGCCGCGAGCACGAGCAGCACCGCGAGCGGGAACCCCGCCTGGGAGCGGGGCAGGGCGCCGGCGTCGTACAGGGCCAGCATCAGCGGCTCGTGCCAGATATAGAGGCTGTAGCTGACGAGGCCGACGCCGGTGAGCCATCGTGAGCGCAACAGGGCGTGCCAGCGGGGGCGCGCCGGTGTGCGGATGTGGAGTGTGCCGTAGAGCAGGGCGAACCAGAGGAGCGCGGCGAGGGGGTGGTAGTAGGTGTGCCAGGTGTTCTCCGGGTCGGAGTGGTACGACAGGGCGTACAGGCCGGCTGCCGAAGTCACCGCCATCGCCGTCGCCCAGCCCGCGCTGACCCGCCCCCGCTCCCTCAGCGCCACCAGCAGCACCGCCAGCAACATCCCCGCCGCGAAGCCGCCCAGGCGGGCCTGCGGGCCGAAGTACACGGGCCAGTTGGTGTGCGGGATACCGAGGGCGTGGTGGGCGACGGCGATCCAGGCCACCGGTGCCAGGTAGAGCGCCGCGCAGCCCGCCGCGCACAGGGTGACGCGGGCCCGGCGGGTGCGCAGGCGGCGGCAGGCGCGGATCGCCAGGGGGCCCACGGCGACCAGGGTGAGGTAGAACGCGATCTCCAGGGACAGCGACCAGGTCGGGCCCAGGGTGTAGAAGATGCGCTGCTGGTCGAAGACGTGCGTGAACGTGAGGTGTTCCAGCAGGTCGCGCCAGTCACCGGGGAGGGACGGGTTGCGCAGGGACCACACGAGGAGGACCGCGAGGACGTAGAGGGGCAGGATCCTCGTGGCGCGGCGGAAGAGGAAGTCCCGTCCCGGGCGGGTGCGGTCGTCGCCGTCGATCGCGGCGCGGGCGTAGGAGAGCGTGAGCAGGTACGCCGACATGACGAAGAACAGGTCGATGACCTCCAGGGAGATCAGCGCCCCGAGGTAGGGGTTGTCGACCGGCGGGTGGGCGCCCTGTGCGTCGTAGACGTAGTACTGCTGCCAGACGTGGAAGACGACCGTGCTGAGGGCGGCCAGGCCCCGGAAGCCCTGGAGTTCGAGGCTGCGTGTGGTGCTCACTCCTGCCCCACCGCCTTTGCCGCCGCGCGGGGTGTGACCCGCCAGCGCCGGTCCCCCAGGAGTTCCTTGAGGTGCGACTGCCGGGCGACGATGTTCTTGAAGTGGGTGTAGAAGACCGTCGAGATCAGTGCGTGGCGCCAGAACCAGCCGCGCCTGGCGCGCAGTTCGGGCAGGGCGAGCCGGCCCGCGAACGCCGTCTGGACGAATCCGGCCGAGAGGGTGAAGGCGAAGGCGAGCAGGCATGCCGGGGTGGCCCAGTCGACACGGTCCGCGCCGCCCGCGCGGACCGCCGAGTGGAGCAGGATCGGCAGGATCTGCAGCGACAGCCACGGCTGCACCTCGCGCCAGCCCAACAGCACCACGAGCCCCGTCTTCTGACGGCGCGTGAAGGACGGCGACCGCAGTGCCTGCCCCAGGTGCCGCAGCGACACCTGCAGCCAGCCCTGTGCCCAGCGGGAGCGCTGGTTCCACAGGGGCTTGAGACGGGTGGGCGCCAGCTCCCGCGAGATCAGCGTCCGGTCGCTGGCGATCCGCGCACCCTCGCTCAACGCGCGTAGCGTCGAGTCGATGTCCTCCGTCAGCATCGAGCCGTGCATCCGGATACGGGCCAGCAGGTCGGTGCGCCAGAAGCCGTTGGAACCGCCGAAGATGCCGAAGCCGTACAGGCGGGTCCGGCCGGGGTGGCTGACGGCGTAGATCGCCTCGAACTCGGCGGCCACCTGCCGGGCCACCCAGGAGCTGTCGCCGTTGCGGATCACACAGTGGCCCTGGACCACGTCGTAGCCGTGGGACAGCCAGTCCCAGGCGTGACGGAAGGCGTCTGGCGCGGGATGGTGGTCGGCGTCGAAGATGCCGACGAATTCGCCGCGCACGCGGCTGACGGCGGCGTTCACGTTCTGCGCCTTGGATGTGCTGCCGGCCACCGGAAGCAGCACCAACCGCCGGTCGCGGCGGGCGATTTCGCGCAGGGTGTCCTCGACCGGCAACGCGTGGGGCGTGTTGTAGGCGAGGACGATCTCCAGGTCGTTCGGGTAGTCGAGGCGCAGGAACGACTCGACGGTGTCGACGATCGTCGCGGCCTCGTTCGGCAGGTACGCGGCGATCACCGCGCTCGCGGGCGGGTACGGCTGCGCGGGCGCCGCGGGCCGGGTGGGCGCGTCGAGCGCGAAGAGGCATTCGAGGAGGATCAGCGCGGCGGACAGGACCAGTCCGGCGACCACGGCCCAGTAGACCACCGAAGCCACGTCCCAGCCCAGCACCGCGTAGGCCTGCTCGTACAGCGCGAACGGCACGCCCACGCCGACCAGCAGCGCGAGCAGCGGGGAAAGGGCCAGCAGCAGCGGTCGTACGACCTTCTTGGCGCGGCGGCGTGGGGTGGCGGCCCGCATCCACGGCTCGTAGCGGACGGGCCGCAGATCGCGGTGGCGCAGCGCCTCGGCGACGGCGTCGGCGGCCTGCCCGACGGCCCGTTCGGCGAGCCGTTCGGTGGGCCTGGCGTCGGCGTCCGCGAGGGGCAGCCAGCCGACGGCAGGGGTCAGCCGTACGTTCTCGTCGGCGACCACGAACCGGGTGCCGGCCACGGCGGAGGCGAACTCGGTCAGTGCGCGCCGGGCCGTCTCCTCGTCCACGCCGGGCATGAGGACGAGGAGCCGCCCTTCCTCGTCCCAGCCGAGCCGGTCGCTGCCGTTGCCGAGCCGCTCGGCGACCCCGGCGAGGCGTTCGGCGACCTCGCGGCGCACCCGTGCCCCGAACCGTTCCTCCAGCGCGTCCGCCTCGGCCACGCCGACCACCGCGAGGACGCCGTCGCGACGTCCGGGACGGCTTTGGGGGCGGCGCAGTTCGCGGTCGAGTTCGGCGTGGAAGTGGGGGGCGGAGTACAGACCGGTGCGCGGGTCGAGGGCCAGCCGGTCGACGGGGACCGGGACGCGGTGCAGCTTGGCCGCGATCCGGGCCGACAGCTCGACGGGGTCGGCGGCCTCCGGCAGGCAGTCGTCGGCGCCGCTGCGCAACAGCCTTGCCACACCGGCGGGTTCACGGTCGGTGGTGACCATGACGAGGGGCAGGACCTGGCCTTGGGGCGCGGTGCGTATCTCCTGTACGACGGCCACCGCCTGTTCGACGCCGCCGTGCCCCTCGAGGGCGACGATCGCGTCGGGCGGCGCCTGCTGGACGCTGCGGCCGACGTCACCCGGGACGGCGTGGGTGACCGCGTAGCCGGTGGATTCGAGGGTGCGGGTGAGCTTTTCACGCCGGGGGCCGGGGGTGCCGACCGCGAGGATGTGGCGGTGCGGGGGTGCTGATTGCTCGTCCGGTTCGTCGAACTCCTTTGTGGGAGGGCAGGCGAGAGCGTTCCGGGGCGCGGGTGAGCGCCTCAGTTCGGTGTGCATGTATGTGGGTCCAATCCTGTTCGGATGTGGGGGGAGGACCTTTTGTCGGTACGTACGCGTTGTCGGTACGCGCAAGTAGCCTCACCGGGCGCTGTGACACCACACCTGTGCCGATGTAAAACGTTCATTGCCTTTGCGTGACCATGCCAAGGAGATGAGGGAATCGCGTGCCCGAGTGTGAGGGCACCGCGCAGCGTGGAACCTAGGGCTGGTTTTCCCCGTCCGGCTCCCAGTCCAGCAACCGCACCTTCGCGACCGTACGGACATGCCGGCGCATGGCGGCGGCCGCCCGTGCGGGGCGGCCTTCCGCGATCGCGTCCAGGATGGCCTGGTGCTGGGCGAGGGAGCGGGCCGGGCGGTGGGGCTGGCGGAGGGACTCGGTGCGGCTCTCGGCGATCTGGCCGGCGATGGAGCGCATGAACTCGGCGAGGATGCTGCTGTGTGCGGCGGCGGTGACCGCGGCGTGGAAGAGGCGGTCGCCCTCCACTCCGTGGCCGTCGCCCTCGATCTCCTTCGCCATGTGCGCGAGGGCCGACCGCATCGCCGCGAGATCCTCCTCCGTGCGCCGCTCGGCGGCCAGTTCGGCGAGTTTGGTCTCCAGCGCCTCGCGGGCCTCCAGGACGTCGGGGAGGCGCCGACGACGCTCGACCATCCGCTCCACCGGCTCCACGTCGAGGCTGTCCCGCACGAGGTACGTGCCGCCCCCGTGCCGCACCTCCACCAGGCCCTGCACCTCCAGGACCACGATCGCCTGCTTCACGGAGGCCCGGCTGACCCCCAGCCGCTGGGCGAGGTCGCGCTCGGTCGGCAGCCGGTCCCCGGCGCCGAGTCCGCCCTCGGTGACGTAGGCGCGGAGCCGGTCGAGCACCTGCTCGTAGAGGCGCTGCTTGGTCATGGGGCGCAGGGCATCGGTCACGGGGTCCCCCCTCTCGCCCGGAGCGTAACACCGGGGCCGGTGAGTGGTCGGGTGGCTGAGCCAATTTCTGTGCGCCCCCTTGACGTGCCGTCCCCGCGCGCCCACGCTAACCAGCCAGCAGACCGAATTGGCTCAGCCACTTGGCCACTGCCGCCCGTGCTCACAACCGCTCCGGGACCCAAAGACGGGAGCCCGTATGTCCCCCGAACTCATCTCGATCCTCGTCCTCGCCGTGGTGTTCGTCATCGCCACCACCCGCTCGATCAACATGGGCGCGCTCGCCTTCGCCGCCGCCTTCGCGGTCGGCACCCTGGTCGCCGACCTCGACGCGGACGGCATCTTCGCCGGCTTCCCCGGCGACCTCTTCGTCGTCCTCGTCGGCGTCACGTACCTCTTCGCCATCACCCGGGCCAACGGCACCACCGACTGGCTGGTGCACGCCTCCATCCGGCTCGTACGGGGCCGGGTGGCGCTCATCCCCTGGGTGATGTTCGCCCTCACCGGCGCGCTCACCGCGATCGGCGCCGTGAGCCCCGCCGCCGTGGCGATCGTCGCGCCGATCGCGCTGAGCTTCGCCGCGCGCTACGGGATCAGCCCGTTGCTGATGGGCGCGATGGTCGTGCACGGCGCCCAGGCCGGCGGCTTCTCGCCGATCAGCATCTACGGCTCGATCGTCAACGGCATCGTCGAGCGCGAGAAGCTGCCCGGCAACGAGGTCACGCTGTTCCTGGCCTCCCTCGTCGTCAACACGGTCATCGCGGGCGTCGTGTTCGTCCTCTTCGGCGGGCTGAAGCTGTGGGCGCAGGGGGCGGTGGACCCGGACGACCGGCCGGAGGGCCGAGAGGACTCCGGGGACTCCGACGGCTCCGGCGGCTCCGACGGCGAGCCCTTGCCGGCCGACGGAGGCACCGGCACCGCCACCGTCACCCGCCCCGCCCCCACCCCGGTCGCCACACCCCGCCTCACCCCCGCCCGCACCGCCACCCTCCTCTCCCTGGTCGCCCTCGTCGTCGCCGTCCTCGCCTTCGACCTGGACGCCGGCCTGACCGCGATCACGCTCGCCGTCATCCTCAGCACCGTCTGGCCGGACGACAGCCGCAAGGCGGTCGGCGAGATCGCCTGGCCCACCGTGCTGCTGATCTGCGGTGTGCTGACGTACGTCGGTGTACTGGACGAGATGGGCACCATCACCTGGGCCGGCGAGGGCGTCAGCGGCATCGGCGTACCGCTGCTGGCCGCCGTACTGCTCTGCTACATCGGCGCGATCGTCTCCGCGTTCGCCTCGTCCGTCGGCATCATGGGCGCGCTCATCCCGCTGGCCGTGCCGTTCCTGGCGCAGGGCGAGATCGGGGCGGTCGGGATGGTGGCGGCGCTCGCAGTGTCGGCGACCGTCGTGGACGTGAGCCCCTTCTCGACGAACGGCGCGCTGGTGCTGGCCGCGGCACCGGACGTCGACCGTGAGCGTTTCTTCCGTCAGCTGATGATGTACGGAGGGATCGTGGTGGCGGTGGTGCCCGCGGTGGTGTGGCTGGTGATGGTCGTGCCTGGCTGGGGGTAGGACGACGGACGACAGCAGCCGGTGTCCCTCGAACAGTTCCGGTGTCTCGAACACTTAAGGAGTACGACGCGTGTCCTCTCTCTTCCCGGCCCTGACGGGCGCTCCGGCGGAACGAGCCGCCCTGCGTTTCGGCGACCGTTCCCTGACGTACGGCGAGGCGGGCGCCGCCGCCGGTGCCCTCGCGGCACGCATCGGCGGGGCGGGCAGAGTGGCCGTCTGGGCGACCCCGGCGCTGGAGACCGCCGTGGCGGTACTGGCGGCGCTTCAGGCCGGTGTCGCCGCCGTACCGCTCAACCCGAGGTCCGGGGAGAAGGAGCTCGGGCACATCCTGTCGGACTGCGCGCCACAGGTGGTGCTGGCCGCAGCCGGAGATGAACTCCCTTCCGCTCTGGGCGACTTGGAGCGCGTCGACGTCGACGTGCACGCCACCGGTCCCCGCCCCCTCCCTTCCCCTTCGGCGTCCGGCGAGGACCCCGCCCTGATCGTCTACACCTCCGGCACCACCGGCCCGCCCAAGGGCGCCGTGATCCCGCGCCGGGCCGTCGCGCACACCCTGGACGCGCTCGCCGACGCCTGGCAGTGGACCGGCGAGGACGTACTCGTCCACGGTCTGCCCCTGTTCCACGTCCACGGCCTGGTCCTCGGCATCCTCGGCCCGCTGCGCCGCGGCGGATCCGTACGGCACCTGGGCAGGTTCAGCACGGAGGGTGTGGCGCGCGAGCTGAACGAGGGCGCGACCATGGTGTTCGGCGTGCCGACGATGTACCACCGCATCGCCCAGGCGCTCCCCGAGGAACCGGGCCTGGCGCAGGCGCTGGGCAAGGCCCGCCTCCTCGTCTCGGGCTCGGCCGCGCTCCCCGTGCACGACCACGAGCGGATCACGGCCGCGACCGGGCAGCGGGTCGTCGAGCGGTACGGCATGACGGAGACGCTCATGAACACCAGCGTCCGCGCGGACGGCGAGCCGAGGGCCGGGACGGTGGGCCTGCCGCTGCCGGGCGTGGAGCTGCGGCTCGTGGAGGAGGACGGGACGCCGATCACGTCGTACGACGGCGAGACCGTGGGCGAGATCCAGGTGCGCGGCCCGAACCTGTTCACCGAGTACCTGAACCGCCCCGACGCGACGACCGCCGCTTTCACGCAGGACGGCTGGTTCCGCACCGGCGACATGGCGGTACGCGACCCCGACGGCTACGTCCGGATCGTCGGCCGCAAGGCCACCGACCTGATCAAGAGCGGGGGTTACAAGATCGGGGCGGGCGAGATCGAGAACGCGCTCCTCGAACACGCGGGTGTGCGGGAGGCGGCCGTCACCGGCGAACCGGACGCCGACCTGGGCGAGCGGATCGTGGCGTGGATCGTCCCGGCGGATCCCCAATCACCGCCCGCGGCAGAGGAGTTGGCGGACCACGTCGCCGCCCGCCTGGCCCCGCACAAGCGCCCGCGCAAGGTCCACTACCTCGACGCCCTCCCCCGCAACGACATGGGGAAGATCATGAAGCGGGCCCTGACCCATGACTGAGCGGCGCCTGTCGGCACGCGAGGTCATCGCGCGACTCGCCGACGACTCCACGTTCACCGAACTCCCAAACCCCGAAAGGCAGTCCGGGCCCGACGGCCCCCTCTCCTGGCAGGGCTACGGCGCCTCACGCGCGCGTGCCGCCGAGCGCACCGGCGAGGAGGAGTCGGTCGTCTGCGGCACCGCGAGCGTGGCGGGCACGCGGGCCGTGCTGCTGGCCTTCGAGTTCGGCTTCCTGGGCGGCTCCCTCGGCGAACGCACCGGGGACCGGCTGGAGGCGGCGTACGCGTACGCCCGCGCCCACCGCCTCCCCGTCGTCCCGCTGGTCGCCACGGGCGGCAGCAGGATGCAGGAGGGCATGGTGGCGCTGACCCAGCTCCAGCGCGTGGCACGGCAGTCGGCGCTCACCCGGGAGGCGGGCCTGCCCCAGATCGCGGTCCTCCGCGACCCGACGACGGGCGGCGGCTGGGCCACCCTCGGCGCGGGCGCCGACGTCATCCTCGCCCTGCCCGGCGCCCAGGTCGGCTTCGCGGGCTCCCGGGTCCGCCCACCGGACGCGGATCCGACGGCGTACACGGCCGAGGCGCAGGTGGCGGCGGGGGCGGCGGACGCGGTGGTGCGGCCGGAGGAACTACGGGAGGTGCTGGGCCGCTGGCTGCGGTTGCTGGCGGGACCGCCCGCCCAGGAGGCCGCGGTACCCCACGCCCTGGGCGCGCACGACCTGCCCGCCACGGGCTGGGACGCGGTTCGCCGCGCCCGCGCACCGCGACGCCCCCGCGCCGAGGCCTACTTGGACGCCTACTTCACCCATCGCGCCCCGATCAGCGGCGACCGCTGCGGGGGCGTCGACACCGAGGGCATGCTCTGCGGCTTCGGCGCGCACGAGGGCCGTACGGTCGCCTACGCCGCCCAGACCGGCACCGCGACCCGCCCGGCCGGCTACCGCACCGCCGCCCGCCTGATCCGCTTCGCGGACCGGCTCGACGTCCCGGTGCTGACACTGGTGGACACGCCGGGCGCCGCCAATGACGCGGCGGCGGAGCGGCAGGGGGCGGGCGCCGCCATCGCCGACCTGTTCGGGGCGGTGGCCGCGGCCCGCGTCCCGATCACGACTGTGCTGATCGGTGAGGGCGGTTCGGGCGGCGCGCTGGCCTTGGCGGCACCGGGCAACACCTGGGCCACGCCGGACAGTTACTTCTCGGTGATCGCACCGGAGTGGGCGGCGGCGATCCTGAAGCGGGGGCCGGAGGAGGTGGAGGCGACGGCGGATCAACTCCGGATCCGGCCGCAGGATCTGGTGGAGCTGGGGGTGATCCGGGGAGTCGTCGAGGGGTAGGGGACCTCCCGGGCCGCCGTTGGGCGCGGCAGGACGGAAACCGGGACAATCCCAACGGCCGTCCGGAACAATGGGCATGCTCGACGGACGACGGTGTGACGGGGGCGTCATGACAGGCCTGAAGGGTGCCGAGTGGCACGCCCGCATCGAGTGCGGGGGCAGGGTGTCCGGGGCGGGCTTCCTGGTGGCCCCGGACAAGGTGCTGACCTGTGCGCATGTCGTCGAGAACAGCGACGTGGGCCCGGTGACCGTGACCTTCCCGCAGCGCCCCGGGGACGCTCCGGTGGCCGCACGGGTCGTGGCGCACGGCGGCTGGGACGGCCGGGTCCACGAACTGGGCGATCTGGCTGTGCTGGAGCTGGACCGCGAGCCGGCCATCGCCCCCGCGTCGCTCGCCCCGGCCGACGTACCGCACGGCGACCGCAAGCTCGTGGCCTACGGGTTCCCGGCCGGGTACGACGACGACGGCACGATCGCCGAGTTCCGTACCGTCGCGGCGCAGTTGCTGATCAGCGGTGAGTGGGTCCAGCTGGAGGCCTGGAGCGGGCACGGCCAGCCACTGGCCGTCGGTTTCAGCGGCGCCGCGGTCACCCTGCTCGACACCGGCCAGGTCATCGGCATGGTCACGGCGGCGGCCGGCGCCCACGGCGTACGCACCGGCCGGATGATGCCCACACACGTGCTGGCCCGCTACTGGCCCGACCTCAGCGCCCTCGTGCCGGTGCCGGGTTCCGGGCACGCGCGGGGAACACCGGGTCAGGGACCGGCGCACGTCGGCGGGGTACCGGGGCGGGACCTCGCGCATCCGTACGGCAGGCCGACCCCGTGCGCCCCCGCCCCGGCCTCCGGCCACCCCGACGGCCCCCGACTGCGCGCCCTGGTGGAGAAGGCCGCCCGGGCCGGCCTCGACTGTGACCCGGTCCGGCTCTACGCCGGCGCGGCCGGGCCGTTCGATCCGTTGCCGCCTGCGGAAGGGTTCGGGTCCTTGTGGTCGGCGGCGTGGTTCGTGCTGTGCGAGGTGGACGACCCGGGCACCGTGACGCGGTTCGCCGACCGGCTCGACGCGCTGCTCACCGCCCCGCCCCCGGCCGAGACCGGCGCCATCCTCGTCGAGCTGGGCCACAGCGGCGCCGGTGACGACCTGGTGCGGGTCGAGGTGTCGGCGTACAGCGCGGGGCGTCGGCATCCGGTCCCCGCGGAGACGGTCCCGAAGGCCCGGCTGTGCGCGTACGTCCAGGACCGTATCGAGGACGCCTTCTGTCATCTGACGCCCGGCGCCGATGAGTTGATCGCCTTCGCGCTGCCCCGCGACTGGCTGGACTGGCCGGTCGACCGCTGGGAGAAGGGTCCCGACGACGCCACCCCGCTCGGCTGCGTCCACCCGGTGGTGGTCACCGACCACGCCCGGCGCAGAACCAGCACCCGGCACATCCTCACCAGCGTCTGGCAGCGCCTGGACTCCCGCACCGGCGCCCGCGTGCACCGCGTCGGGTGTGGCGGCGCCGAGGACCCGAGGAAGCTCCGGCTGGCCTTGCTGCAGTCCGAGGTCTGCCTGGCGGGTTTCGGCGCGACGGCCCGTTCGGCCCGAACCCGCCCGCACTTCGAGGCGTCGCTCACCGCGCCGACGCCGGTGATCGTGTGGTCCCGACGGGGCTGCGACCCGGGGGAGGCCGACTGCGCGGGTAGCCACGACTGCCCCGGTACGGCGTTCCTGGACGCCCTCGACAGACTCGTCTCCTGTGTGCCGCCCGCCGAACTCCCGCGCCGCGTGCTGAGCCTGCGCCAGCACGCCGACGCGGAGGACGACCACTGGGCGCGTGACATCCAGCTCCTGTGGGACGACCCGCGCCGCTTCACCGACCCGCACGCCACGGCCGTACACAGCCGGTCCCCCGTCGCCTGACCCACCCAGGGACCGGACCCGTCAACGGAGAGCAACCGGAGAGAGCGCCCCATGCCGCACTGGTCCGTCTATACCGGCACCAACCAGCCGCACGACGGCATCGCCGAACTGCCCGCCCCACCGCCCTGGCGGGCGTTCGACGGCGGCCCCGCACTGCCGCCGCCCGGCGACACCGACGACGAGGCGGCGGTCTCGCCGGACCGTATGCACCGGGCGAGGACCTACGTGCCGACGCCGGAGAGCGTCCAACTGGTCAACGCCGCGCTGTGCCTGCGCCGCCCGCTGCTGGTCACCGGCCCGCCCGGCACGGGCAAGTCCTCCCTGGCCTACGCGGTGGCCCGGGAACTGCGCCTAGGCCCCGTCCTGCGCTGGAACATCACCAGCCGCAGCACCCTCGCCGACGGCCTCTACCAGTACGACCCGCTGTCCCGCCTGTACGCGGCGCGGCGGGACGACGGTCCCGGCCCCGCCCCTGACGGCATCGAGGACCATCTGCGTCTGGGGCCCCTGGGCACGGCCCTGCTCCCCTACGACCGTCCACGCGCCCTCCTCGTCGACGAGATCGACAAGAGCGACCTCGACCTCCCGAACGACCTGCTGAACATCCTGGAGGAGGGCCAGTACGAGATGCCCGAACTGGTCCGCGCGGCCCGCCACACCACTGACGGCAGCGCCCAGGTCCTGGCCGACGGCACGGACACCCCCGTGCCGGTCCTACGGGGCCGGGTCCGCTGCCGCGCCTTCCCCTTCGTCGTCCTGACCAGCAACGGCGAACGCGAGTTCCCGCCCGCCTTCCTCCGCCGCTGCGTCCGTCTGCGCCTGCGCCGCCCCGAACGGGCCCAGCTCACGGACATCGTCCGCGCCCACCTCGGCGAGCCCGACGCGGAGGCAGAAACCCTGATCACGGAGTTCCTGACCCGCGCCGGCACCGGCGAACTGGCCACGGACCAGCTCCTCAACGCCATCTACCTCACCGGCATCGCGGGCCTGCAGGCCGACTCCCGCGAGAAGCTGGCCGAGCAGCTAATGCCGTATCTGAGCGCGGCGGCCGACGGCGATGGGGTCTGACGGGCGGGGGTCCGCCGTTGCCCGGCTGGCCACCGTACTGGCCGCGGCCACGGGAGCGGACGTATCCCCGGAAGCGGGACCCACGTCCCGCGAACTGGCCGAACTCATCTGGCTGGCCGAGCAGTTGCGAGGTGAGCGGGAGAACGCAGCTCCCGGTCGGCCAGCGCCCACCACCGGTGACCACCCCGAAGACACATCCGGTACACCTGCGGACCCCGCCCCCACCGCCCTGCCACCGCACGCCGGCCCCCAGGACCCCGGGCACCCCCACCGGCCCCCGTCCCCCACCCCACTCCCCCCGACGACCGAATCCCCCTCCACCTCCCGGAGCCCCCGCACCCCGACGCGCCGGGCCCACGCGGCGGCACCCCGCTGCTCGCCCCCGCGCCCCCGATGCTGCCCCAGCCGCTCGCCCTGCAACGCGCCCTGCGCCCCCTCAAGCGCAAGGTTCCCTCGCCTCGCGCCCGGCTCCTCGACGAGCACGCCACCGCCGACCGGATCGCCCGGCTCGGTGCGCGCCCCGACGTCTGGCTCCCGGTGCTGCGCCCGGCGCCGGACCGCTGGCTGCGCCTGAACCTGGTGTACGACGCGGGCCCCACGATGCCCGTCTGGCGCCCCTTGGTGCGCGAACTGCACACCGTGCTCGCCCAGTCAGGCATCTTCCGCACGGTCACCGCACACCGCGCCACCCCCGACGGCCGCGCCCACCAGGTCCCGGCACTGGCCGACGGCCGCACGGTCACCCTGATCGTCAGCGACTGCATGGGCCCGCAATGGCGGCCCGGCCCGGCGGGCGACCGCTGGTACCGGACCCTGCGCCGCTGGGCGGCCCGCATGCCCCTGGCCGTCGTACAGCCACTGCCCGAACACCTCTGGCACACCACGGCCCTGCCCGCCGCCCCGGGCCTGCTCACGGCCCCGACGGCGGCGGCGCCTTCGGCCGCGCTCACCTTCACGCCGTACGACGCACACGAGTCCTACGATCGCGCCGTCCCCCTCCCCGTCCTGGAACCGGCCCCGGCCTGGCTAGCCAACTGGGCCGCCCTGATCGCCGCGCCGGGCGGCGGCCACGCACCCGGCGCCCTGGCCTGGCTGGC
Source organism: Streptomyces sp. R28 (assembly GCF_041052385.1). GTDB lineage: Bacteria > Actinomycetota > Actinomycetes > Streptomycetales > Streptomycetaceae > Streptomyces. The sequence goes on from NZ_CP163439.1 coordinate 3,396,302, forward strand.
GCCCGCGCCGCTGCCGCCGACCGAACCGGCCCCCGACATCGCCGCGTTGCCCGCGCAGGACCTGGTGCTGCGCTTCCGGGCGACCGCGTCCCCGGAAGCCTTCCGCATCGCCGGTCATCTCGCCCTGGCCAACCCGTCCCTGCCGGTGATGCGCCTCGTCCAGCGCGCCTTGGACCGCGGCCCCCGCCCCCAGCACCTGGCCGAGATCATCCTGAGCGGCATGCTGACGGCGGCTCCTGGGCCGCCGGGGTCGTACGAGTTCCGTCCAGGGGTGCGGGAGCTGCTGCTGCGGTCGCTGCCGCGTACGGCGCGGACACGGACCCGTGAATTCCTCGCCCGGGTCGGCGGGTTGATCGACGAAGAGGCGGCCGTCAGGCCGGGTGAGTTCCGGGCACAGGCGCGAGGAGGCGACGGTTCGGGAGGTGGGGGTGCCGCCTTCGCGACGGTCAGGGAGGAGACGGTACGGCGGCTGGGCGGAGGTGTGGAAGAGGAGCTCTTCGCCGGTCGGTATCGGCTGCTGGGGCAGCGGGGGCCCAGTCAGCGCATGTGGGCGGCCGTCGACGTATGGACCGACCTGCCGGTGGTCGTGCACCGCTATCCGGTCCAGGCGGCCCCGCAGGAGCGGTTCCTGCGGGAGGCGCGGGCGCTGGCGGAGCTGCAGCATCCGAACGTGGTGCGCGTGCTGGACTTCGGCTCGGAGGGTGAACGGCCTTATCTGGTCGCCGAGTTCGTGGACGGCGTCACCCTGGCCGAACTGCAGCTGGGCAGCGGACCGGGGGTCTCCTTCCGGGTGTTCGCCCAGCTGGTGGCGGATGTCGTGCCCGCGCTGGAGGCACTGCACGAGCGCGGCCTGGTGCGCGGGCAGGACGGCTGGGACGGTCTGCTGCTGCGGCCGGACGGGTCGGTGGTGCTCAGCAGGTTCGCGCTGGGGGAACAGTCGGAGGCGCACGACGAGAGGTCGGACCTCCTCCTGTTCAGGTCGCTGCTAAGGGACTTGGCCGCGCACAGCCCGGTCAGCCCGCCGTTCCAGCGGATGATGGCGGAACTGACGCGGGGCAAGGATCCGGCAGCCGCCGTTCGGCGGCTGCCGCCCTCGGCCGGCTTCGCACGGGCGAGGGGTGAGATGGAGGCAGACCGCCTCCGCGTCACGATGCTCGGCCCGTTGAACATCAGGCGCGCCGGCCGGTTCCTCACCCTCCCTCCCCCGGAGGCTCAGGCCCTGCTGTGCATGTTGCTGCTCAAGCAGGGCCGCCGTGTCGGCTTCGACACCCTAGCCGAGGGACTGTGGGAGCAGCCTCCGTCGGGAATCCAGGCGCTGAGCCGCCTTCGCGATGTGGCGACGGACCTACGGCTGTGCCTCGGCCCCGGCACCCTCGCCGAACTCCTCGACGGCTATGCCCTGCACCTGCCGGGCGACTACATCGACGTGCACCACTGCGAGGAACTGGTCGCCCACCGCACCGACGACCTGCCCCTGGCCGCCCAACGCTCCCTGGTCCAGGATGCCTTGAGCCTGTTCCACAGCGACCCCCTGCTCGGCATCCCCGGCCCCGCCGCGAAGGCCACCCGCGCCCGGCTGCGCGCCCTGCGCCTCAGCCTGTGCGCCACCCGAGCCGAACTCGACCTGGAGCTGGGCGACTTCGAACAGGCGACAACCGATCTCACCGCCCTCGTCCGTGCCCACCCGGATCACGACGACTTCCGTCGGCTGCACATCCTGGCGCTGAAGGGGATGGGGCGCATCGCGCAGGCCATCGAGGCGTACGAGTCCTACGAGGAGTACCGGGAACGGCAGTACGGCGCCCCCATCGCGCCGGGCACCCTGCAAGAGCTCTACCACGAACTGCGCGCCGTCCCCCGCCCGACGATCGCCCTCGAGGCCGACGGCCTGAGCGAGCACCCGGAGGCCCACCACGCCCTCGGCCGTGCCGCGGAACGACTGCTGTCCACGGCACTGCGCCAGGACCAGTACGAAGTGCTGCCCCGTGACAACGGCTACGTCGTCCTCACCGAACCCGACGCGGCAGTCCTGCCGATGGTGAGCGCGGCGCTGCTCCAACTGCCGGTCATGCTCGCGACCTTGGCCGACCCGCCGGGATTTCGCGTGACGTTCTGGCACACCCCGTGGATCGCGAGCGCGGACGAGTCCGCCGTCCCGTCCGACGTGCGGACCGCCCTGGAGTCCATCGCCGCGGACATCACGGTCGTCGTCTCGCCGGAGCTGCACGCGGAGCTCTCCAGCCTTTCGGCGTTCCTGCCGCTGCACCGGGACACCCCCGGTTCCGCGCCCATCGCCTGGTACTGCCCCTTGTCCCGGCGGGCGACCGATCCGCAATCCGCGCCCCGCGGCCTGGTACGCGGCCCCTTCATCGCCCCCGACCTGACCGTGCTGCGCTCGGACCCCGGCCGTTCGGCCATCGTCCACACCCAGCCCGACGGCCCTCTCACCATCCTCGACCCGGCCCGCCCCTGGGGCAGACTCCGCCCCCGCAACGTGACGTACTACGAGGTGGACCTCACCACCCACCAGGCCACCCACCAGGTCAACCTCCCGAGCTCCGGCGCCGGCTCCTTCGCCGCGTCCGTGGACCTCTCCTGGCATGTGGCCGCCCCGGTGGCCTTCGTCCGCGGGGAGACCACGCACGTCGCGAACGCCCTGCTGGACCACTTCCTGAGCGAGGCGTTCCGCATCACCCGCCGCCATCCCCTGCACCGGGCGGGCGCGGCCCAGCAGGCCGTGGAGGCGGGCGTGCGCGGGTGGCCGGTGCCGGGGCTGTCGGTGAGCTGTTCGGTACGTCTGACAGCCGGGGCACAGCCGACGCCCACCCCACCGCGGCCGTCGCCCGGCACGCCCTCGCCCCTGGCCGACCTCGTCCGCCCCGCCGACTACCTCCTGCTCGGCTTCGAAGGCCCCCTGACCAGACCGTTCTCCGCGAAGGCCGCCCGCAGCGCCGCCCTCGACCTGCTCTCCCTCGCGGTCGATCACCGCGACCCCGAGGACACGCCGACAGGCCGCCCCCTCACCGGCGACAGCGGTGGCCCCATCCCGCTCCAGGAGGAGCTCGTGCACCCCCTGGACGTACTGCGCGCCTTCGCCGACAGCAGCATCGCTCCCCTCCTGCGCGACCGCCTCGACCAACTGGAGCTGCGGGCCGTGGTCGCGTCCCGCCCGACCCCGCAGGCCGCCGACCTGGTCCGCGCCTTGCACGGATCCGGTCGCCGCGTGGCCGTCGTCACAAACTTCTGCGTGCAGGCGGTCCATCGACACCTGGACTTCCTGGAACTCCCCCTGACGGCGGTCCACGGCCGCGGACGGCTGCTGATGCCCGATGCGGAGTGCCTCCGCCTCGCACTGAACCACTTCAGCCGGTCCGCCACGGGCCTGCTGGTCTCCTCCACCGCCGCCGAGGTCACCGCCGCCCGGCAGCTGGGCATCCCCGTCATCGGCTACGCCGACTCCCCCGCGACCGAACGACGCCTCCGCAAGGCCGGCTGCGACACGATCGTCGACTCCCTGCGGCCTTTACTCGAAGCCGCCCGCTCCCTGTGATCCGACACGCCGCCTGACGCCCCATCAGAGACAGAACCCCCCATTCAGCGGCACCCCACCCGGCCCCCTCCAAAAGGCGCCCCCCTCCCGGCCGCCCGCACGATGCGAGGGAGGCCGCCACACACGTGGCCCCGCAAACACGACCGACACACCCCAAGCGAGGCCCGCCACCCACCCGGCGGACCCATGGTCTGCGCTCTCGGGAGGACCCCCATGACCGCCACTCTGGAGCAGCTGCGCCGCTGCCACTTCGCCGTCGACCTGGGGGCGGCCAGGACCCGCGTCTATGTGAAGGGCGCCGGACTCGTCGTCGACCAGCCCTCCGCCGCCGCCGTCAACACCCGGACCGGTGCCCTCATCGCGGTCGGCGAGTTCGCGGAGAGGATGACCGGCCGCACCCCGGACTACATCCGCGTCGTACGGCCCGTCTCCGGTGGCACCGTCGTCGACATCGAGATGGCGCAGCGCATGCTGCGGCAGCTCCTCGGCGACAAGATCCGCCGCACCCTGCGCCGCAAGCCCTTCCTGCGCGCCGCGGCCTGCACCCCGCACGACGCCGACCCGCTCGCCCAGCGCGCCGCCATCGAGACCCTTGTCGGCCTCGGCGCCCGGCGCGTCGAACTCGTCGACACACTCATCGCCGCGGCCGTGGGCTGCGGGCTGCCCGTGGAGCAGCCCGAGGCCAGCATGATCATGGTGTGCGGGGCCGCCGCGACCGAGGTCGCCGTGCTCTCCCTCGGCGCCATCGTCACCGCCGAACGCATCCGGATCGGCGGCGAGGCCGTCGACCACGCGATCGTGCAGCACCTGCGGCACCAGCACGAGCTCATGCTGCCCAGCCAGAACGTACGGCCGCTGCAGCTCGCCCTGTCCGGGAACGGGCTCACCCCCCACGGCCCGGCCTCCACCGAGATCCACGGCCGCGACGTCTGCACCGGCCTCGCCCGCAGCGTCCAGGTCGACACCGCCGCCGTACGGAACGCCATCCAGACCCCGCTCACCGGCGTCCTCGACAGCATCGGCAAGGTGCTGCGCGACTGCCCGCCCGACCTGGTCGCCGACCTCGCCGACCGCGGGATCATGATGGTCGGCGGCAGTGCGCTGCTGCCCGGGTTCGACCAGATGCTGCGGCAGGCCACGAACATGCCCGTGCACATCGCCGAGCGGCCCGACATCTGCGCCGTGCAGGGCCTGGGCACCATGCTGGAGGGCAGGATCGAGCCGCTGGAGCTGGACCCGGCCACCTGAGCGCCGGGCACTCCTGCCCCCGGCCGCCGTCATGTCAGTACGGCAGGATCCGCCCCGAGGGCGTGCGGCGGTCGATCTCGCCCCTGGTGTCGCGGGGAGCGGCCGGCCGACGGGTGACGCGAACGCGGACGTGGGTCTGGCGGTTCATGGCGCCCTCCTCGTACCTCGGGTCCGTTGCGGCCAGCCTTCTCCGCGGAACCTTTCGGCACATCGTGCCCACGGAGACACTTGTCATGCCTCCGCGGCAGGAGCGGATGTGTACCGGACTGCTTCCCGGGGAGGAGGGCGCGCCCCGGGGCAGCGCGGGATGGATCACCGTGCGCCGTCGGGCGACCGGCGCCGCCGGGGGCGCAGTGGCCCGTACGGCGGCTCGCCCCCGCCGGCCGCCATCTCCTCGAGGACGCGGAACGGGTGCGCGGCGGGTGCTCGACGACCCGTATGTCCCAGGGGGTCGCGGTGGACCCGGACCGGGAACAGGCGCACGCTCATCAGTAGGGTTCCCGACCCCGTACGGAAGTGATCTCGATGGAAGACAAGAACTGGACCGTTCGGATCCACATCACCGAGGACGGCGACGACACCCGCGCGGAGGCCGTGCTGACCACGCAGGGCACGCCTCAGGACCCGTCGACCGTCACCGGCCGGGGCGTGGCCCACCGCAATCCGATCGACCGGCCCATCCCCGAGATCGGCGACGAACTCGCCGCCAGCCGCGCCCTGGAGGACCTGGCCATCAGGCTGCACGACATCGCGTCCGACGACATCGTGGAGCTGGCCGGCCCGGTCGACCAGCGCGGCAGCCGGGCGTGGGAGACGCCCTAACCGTCCAGCCAGCTGTACCGCCGCTCCGGCCGCCCCGCGTGCCCGTACCGCAGCGACACCTCCGCCTGCCCGGTGACGCTGAAGTGCTCCAGGTACCGCCGGGCGCTGACCCGTGACACCCCGAGCCGGGCCGCGCACTCGGCGGCGGAGAGGCTGCCGTCGGCCGCACGCAGCTCCCGTTCGATCAGCTCGGCGGTCTCCACGCTCATGCCCTTGGGCAGGGTGGCCGCCGTGGCGACCGGCGCCGCGCCCCGCGCCAGCGCCCGGTCCACGTCGGACTGCCCGCTGACCACCGCCGCGTGGAGGTTGCTCCGCCGCGCCGCGTACTGCTCCAGGCGCGCCCTCAGATCCCCGGCGTCGAACGGCTTGAGCAGATAGTCGACGACGCCCTGCCGTACGGCGCCCCGCACCGCGTCCGACTCACGCGCGGCACTGATCACCATGACGTCGCAGTCGTGCCCGGCGGCCCGCAGCCGGGGAATGATCTCCAGGCCGAACATGTCGGGCAGATAGAGGTCGAGCAGCACCAGGTCCGGTTGCAGCTCGGCGACGGCGGTGAGCGCCTGCTCCCCACAGTTCGCCGTGCCGATCACGCGGAACCCGTCGACGTCATCGACGAACCCTCGGTGGATCCGCGCCACCATGAAGTCGTCCTCCACGATCAGTACGTCGATCATCGGACTCCCTCCGTCGCCAGGTCGGCCGGACGGCCGACGGACATCCGGGCGGTGAACATGGCGCCCGCCCGCGTGTTGGTCACCGACACCTCACCGCCCCGGCGTTTGCACACCAGCCGGGTGAGCGCCAGGCCGATCCCCCGGTCACCGCCCTGCGCGGCCTTGGTGGTGAACCCGTGCGAGAACACCTCCTGCGCGAGCTCGGGCGCCACCCCCGGCCCCGAGTCGCGTACGACGATCTCCACGCTGGAGGCGTCCTGCCGCAGTTCCACCTCGACCCACGCTTCGTGGTCGTCGTCCCCCGCCGACGGGGACACGGACCTGGACCCGCTCGCGGCGGCGTCGACCGCGTTGTCCACGAGATTGCCGAGTACGGTCGCCACGTCCGCCGAGTCGGTCGCCTCCAGCCGCTCCAGGGCGGTGCGCTCGGAGATCCTCAGCCGCACCTTGCGTTCCGCGGCGAGCGCCGACTTGGCCATGAGCAGTGCGGCGACGGCCCGGTCGCGGACCCGGCTGGTGAGGTTCAGGTCGAGCGACTCACGGTGTTTGCGCAGGGCACGGACGTACCGTACGACCTCGTCGTGCTCGCCGATCTGGATGAGCCCGGAGATGGTGTGCAGCTGGTTGGAGAACTCGTGGGCCTGGGCGCGCAGCAGCTCGGTGGTGCTGCGGAAGGAGCCCAACTCCCGTTCCAGCTGGGCGAGTTCGGTGCGGTCCCGCAGGGTCGTCACCGAGCCGAGGCGGCGGCCGTCCTTGGTGACGTCCATCCGGTTCATCACCAGGACCCGGCCCCGGCGCACGACGACCTCGTCGCGCCGCGCGAGATCTGCGGACTCTCCCTCGGGCGCGGTGCCGGCCAGGACGTCGTACAGCCGCCCCTCGATCCCCAGGTCGGCCAGGCTCATCCCGACGCAGTTCTCGGGCAGGTCCAGCAGCCCCCGGCCGACGGCGTTCACGAGGGTGAGCCGCTGCTGGGGGTCGAGGGCCACCACGCCCTCGGCGATCCCGAACAGCATCGCCTCCCGGTGTTCGGCGAGCCCGGCGATCTCGCGCGGCTCCATGCCGAAGGTCTGCCGTTTGATCCGCCGGGCCAGCAGCCAGGAGCCGGCCACCCCGAGGACGCTGGCGACGCCGAGGTAGACGAGCAGATAGGACGAGGCGCCCACCAGCCGCTGCCCGACCGACGGCGAGGCCCGCCCGATCATCACGGTGCCGAGGTGGTCCCCGGCGTTGCCGCCGTCCGCGCCGAGTACCGGCGCCTGCGCCACCAGCTCGGTGATGCCGTTCACCGGCAGCTCGCCGGACCAGCCGCGGCCCTCGGCGACCTGCGGACCGTCGGACGGCATCCGGGTGCCGACCAGCGTGGGGTTGGTCGAGGCGACGATCTCGCCGTCGGCGTCGGCGACCGTCGCGGAGGTGACGCCGGACCTGGTGAGTGTGGACTGGAGCAGCGGCGCGAGCATCTCGGCCGGGGCGGGCCGGACCAGCTGGGTGCGGACGAGGGGGTTGCCCGCCATCTCCTCGGCGAGCGCGGTCACCCGGCGTCCCTCGACCCGGTCGAACGTCGCCTTCGACTGCGCCAGCGACACCCCCGCCACGGCGGCCAGCACGATCACCACGATGGCGAGCTGCCATACGAGCAGCTCACCGGCGAGCGTCTGGCTCCGTTGTCGCCGTGCCGTTATGACCACTATGAACTCAACCTTCAATGGTCACAGAACCGAGACGGGGTGTCTCAGGAATCGCACAATCATGGCGCCGGATCGGGCCGAGCGAAAGAGATGAGCCATGAGAACTCGACGAGCCGCACTTGTCGGCGCTCTTGCCGCGGTGTCGATGGTCGCGGTCAGCGCCTGTGGCGCCACCGCCGACAAGGAGGACTCCGGAAGCGGAGGCGACGGCAAGCCCGTGACGGGCCTGCGCCTGATGGTCCCCAACACCCCGGGCAGCGGCTACGACCTCACCGCCCGCACCGTCTCCCAGGTCATGCAGGACACCAAGGTCGCCTCCGGCATCCAGGTGTTCACCCTGCCCGGCGCCAGCGGCACCGTGGGCCTGCAGCGCCTGGTGAACGAGAAGGGCAACGGCAAGATGGCCATGCAGATGGGCCTGGGCGTCGTCGGAGCCTCGTACACCTCCAAGTCCGAGGCGACCCTGACGGACACCACGCCGATCGCCAAGCTGATCGAGGAGGCCGGCGCGATCGTCGTGCCGAAGGACTCCCCGTACAAGACGATGGACGACCTCGTCACCGCCTGGAAGAAGAACCCCAAGAAGCTTGCGGTGGGCGGCGGTTCGTCGCCGGGCGGCCCCGACCACCTCCTCCCGATGCAGCTGGCGAAGGCCGTCGGTATCAAGCCGAAGGACGTCAACTACGTCTCGTACGACGGCGGCGGCGAGCTCCTCCCGGCCATCCTCGGCAACAAGATCGGCTTCGGGGCGAGCGGCTTCGGCGAGTTCCTCGACCAGATCGAGGCCGGTCAGGTGCGCGTCCTCGCGGTGACGAGCGAGAAGCCGATCGACGCGCTCAAGGACGCCCCCACGCTCAAGGACCAGGGCATCGACCTGGTCTTCACCAACTGGCGCGGCATCGTGGCCCCTCCCGGCATCACCGACGAGCAGAAGAAGACCTGGATCGACGCGCTGACGACGATGCACGACTCGGACGAGTGGAAGGCGCAGCTGGAGAAGAACGGCTGGGTGGACGCCTTCGCCACCGGCGACGAGTTCGGCAGCTACCTGACCGAGCAGGACAAGGCGGTCGCCGACCTGCTGGCCGAGCTCGGGCTGGCATGAGCTCCGAAGTGAAGGGCGACGTGAAGGACGAACGGACCGTGGAGAAGCCCCGTCCGCCCCGGGAGGGCGGGGACCGCGCGCAGTACGGCGTGTGCGTGTTCCTCGCCCTGCTGGGCACCGCGGTGATCGTGGACGCCCTCGGCATCGACCACATCACCAGCGGCACCGACCCGGTCGGCCCGCGCGCGGTCCCACTGATCCTGGGCGCGCTGCTCCTGCTGATGGCCGTGCTGTACGCCGTCGACGTGGCCCGGGGCGGCCGCGGTGAGCCGGAGGCGGGCGAGGACGTCGACCTGTCGAGCGGCAGCGACTGGCGCACCGTCCTGCTGCTGATCGCGGTGTTCCTGGCGAACGCCCTGCTCATCGAGCGGCTCGGCTGGGTGATCAGCGGCTCCCTGCTCTTCTGGGGCACGGCGTTCGCGCTCGGCAACCGCCACTGCATACGCAACCTCCTGATCGCGGTGACGCTCTCCCTGACGACGTTCTACGCGTTCGCGATCGGCCTCGGCGTGAACCTCCCCGCCGGTGTCCTGCAAGGAATCCTGTGAGGCCTGGCCCGTGACGGACAACCTGAACAACCTCATGCAGGGCTTCGCGGACGTCATGGCGCCGCTGAACCTGCTGCTCGCCCTGGTCGGCGTCGTCATCGGCACCGCGGTGGGCGTCCTGCCGGGCATCGGCCCGGCGATGACGGTGGCCCTGCTGCTGCCGGTCACCTACGGCATGGAGCCGGTGCAGGCGTTCATCATGTTCGCCGGCATCTTCTACGGCGGCATGTACGGCGGCTCGACGACCTCGATCCTCCTCAACACGCCCGGCGAGTCGTCGTCCGTGGTCACCGCCATCGAGGGCAACAAGATGGCGAAGGCGGGCCGGGCGGCCCAGGCGCTGGCCACGGCGGCGATCGGCTCCTTCGTGGCGGGCACCATCGGCACCCTGCTGCTGGTCCTGATCACCCCGTTCGTGGTCGACTTCGCGGTCAGCCTGGGCGCCCCCGACTACTTCGCGCTGATGCTGCTGGCGTTCATAGCCGTGACGTCGGTGCTGGGCTCGTCCCGCATCCGGGGCTTCATCTCCCTGCTCCTCGGCCTGACGATCGGCCTGGTCGGCATCGACTCGGTGTCGGGCCGGCAGCGACTGACCCTGGGCGTACCGCAGTTGGCCGACGGCATCGACGTCGTCGTGGTGGCGGTCGGCATCTTCGCCGTCGGCGAGGCGCTGTGGGTGGCCGCGCATCTGCGGCGCAAGCCCGCCGAGGTGATCCCGGTGGGCCGTCCGTGGATGGGCAAGAAGGACTGGCAGCGGTCCTGGAAGCCCTGGCTGCGCGGCACGGCGTTCGGCTTCCCCTTCGGCGCACTGCCGGCCGGCGGCGCGGAGATCCCGACCTTCCTGTCGTACGCCACGGAGAAGCGGCTCACCAAGCACCCCGAGGACTTCGGCAAGGGCGCGATCGAGGGCGTGGCGGGCCCGGAGGCGGCGAACAACGCGTCCGCGGCGGGCACGCTGGTCCCGATGCTGGCGATCGGCCTCCCCACCAACGCCACGGCGGCGGTGATGCTGGCGGCATTCCAGTCGTACGGAATCCAGCCCGGCCCGCTGCTCTTCGAACGCGAGGCCAGCCTGGTCTGGGTCCTGATCGCGAGCCTCTTCATCGGCAACCTGCTCCTGCTGCTCCTGAACCTCCCCCTGGCCCCGGCGTGGGCGAAGCTGCTGCAGATCCCGCGCCCGTACCTCTACGCGGGCATCCTCTTCTTCGCCACGATGGGCGCCTACGCCGTCAACGCCCAGCCCCTGGACCTGTTCATCCTCCTCACCCTGGGCATGCTCGGCTTCGCCATGCGACGCTTCGGACTACCGGTCCTGCCGCTGATCGTCGGCGTGATCCTGGGCCCGCGCGCGGAGCTGCAGGGCCGACGCTCCCTCCAGCTCTCCGGCGGCGAGCTGTCGGGCCTGGTCGGCGGCCCGGTGTCGTACACGGTCTACGGGGCGATCGCGCTGGTCCTGGTGTGGCCGCTGATCGGCCGGTTCGTCGTACGTCCCCTGCGCGCGCGAAGCTCGGCCTGAGAGATCTGGAGAAACGAGATGACCATCCTGGTCGGCTACGTCCCCTCCCCCGAGGGCGAGGCAGCCCTGCGCGCGGGGATCGACGAGGCGCGTCGGCGCGGCGAGAAGCTGCTGGTGGTGAACACCACCCGGGGCGACGCCTATGTCGACCCCCACTTCGCCCAGGAGCCCGACCTGAGCCACGTGAGCGAGGACCTCGCGGCACTGGGCATCGACTTCGACCTCCGCCAGGTCCTCGGCGCCCGCGACGCCGCCGAGGAGATCATCGACCTGGCGGAGAAGACGGAGGCGTCCCTGGTGGTGATCGGCCTGCGCCGGCGCAGCGCGGTCGGCAAGCTGATCATGGGTTCGGCGGCGCAGCAGATCCTGCTGGGGGCGGGCTGCCCGGTGCTGGCGGTGAAGGCGGGGTCCTGAGCTGTGGCAGGCGCGTGATCTGAAACATACGTGGTCTGCGACATAGGCGTTTTCGCCCGATTATGGCTAGCTGGATGTGCTTGCCTCGCGCACAGCGACGCGTCATCGGACGCGCCGTCCCAGCCGACCATCCGCCCGGGAGACCCATGCGCCTGCGCGCCCCCTCCGTCCTGCGAAACCCCGCAGCTCCCCGTATCGCCTCCCTTCCGCCCCTCGCCCTGGCGGGCGGCGCACTGACCGTCGGCATCGGCGGTCTGTACGTCGCCGGGCTGCTGCTCGCGGGCGGCGACATAGACGCCGGCACGACGGTGCGCGGTGTCGACATCGGGGGCCTGAGCCGGGCGGAGGCCGTCCGGAAGCTGGAGGACCGGCTGGGCCCTGCCGGGTCGCGAGAGCTGACCGTGACGGTCGGTGATCGCAAGGGCACGGTCGATCCGCGGCAGGTGGGCATCACCTTCGACTACGACAAGACGGTGGACCACGCGGCCCGCACCCACGACGCCAACCCGCTCACCGTGATCGGCGGCCTCTTCAGCTCGGGCGGCACCGTCGAGCCGGTCGTGAGCGTCGACGAGGACAAGGCCCACGCCGCCCTCGGCAGGCTGGCGAAGTCACTCGACCAGAAGGTCCGCGACGGCGCCGTCACGTTCGATGACGGCGAGGTCCGGCAGGTCGCCCCGCACGACGGCTACGCACTGGACACGGACGCCGCGGTCGACCCCCTGCGCACCGCCTTCCTCACCGGCAAGGCCGACTCCGTCACGGCCCTGCCGGCCCGCGAGACGAAACCCGAGGTCACGGCGGCGGAGGTGCGGCGGGCGGTGCGTGAGTTCGCGCAGCCCGCCATGTCCGCGCCGGTCAGGCTCGCCGCGGCCGGCGAACGGTTCACGATCGACCCGGCCGTCCTCGGCGAGTACCTGACGATGCGGCCGGACGACGCCGGCAAGCTGACCCCGAAACTGGACGCCAAGGGCCTGCGCGCCGCCCCCGCGGTGGCCGAGCCCCTGTCCGACCTGCCTGCCGAGCCCCGGAACGCCACGCTGGACCTCGACGGCGACGAGGTCGTGGCGGCCGACGACGCCAGGCCCGGCGTTCAGGTCACCGACGAGGCGCTGGGCAAGGCCGTGCTGCCGCTGCTCACCAAGTCGGGCATCACCGCCCGCACCGGCGAGGTGGCCGCACGCGTGACCCAGCCGCAGGTGACCTCCGAGAACGCCGCGCGGCTGGGCCTGACGGAGAAGATGTCCTCCTTCACGGTCCACTTCGAACCGGCGCCGTACCGCACGAAGAACATCGGCCGGGCGGCGGAACTGATCAACGGTTCCGTGGTGATGCCGAACAACACCTGGAGCTTCAACCGCACCGTCGGCGAACGCACCGAGGCCAACGGTTTCACCGAGGGCATCATGATCCTCAACGACGAGTTCACCAAGGCGCCCGGCGGCGGTGTCTCCGCCGTGGCCACGACCATGTTCAACGCGATGTTCTTCGCCGGGGTCAAGCCCGTGGAGTACGGCGCCCACTCCTTCTACATCGAGCGCTACCCGGAGGGCCGCGAGGCGACGGTCGCCTGGGGCAGCCTGGACCTGCGGTTCAGGAACGACTCCGGCAACGCCATCGCCATCCAGGCCGAGGCCACCGACACCTCGGTCACCATCACCTTCCTCGGCACCCGCAAGTACGACGAGATCGAGTCGGTCACCGGGCCGCGCGAGAACGTCAAGCAGCCGGAGAAGAAGGTGAGCACCGACGAGAAGTGCGTGCCGCAGACCCCGCTCGAGGGCTTCGACGTCAAGGTGGAGCGAGTCTTCTACACCGACGGCCGGGAAGTGAAGCGGGAGCCGTTCCGCACCCACTACACCCCGCGTGACGAGATCGTCTGCGAGTGACGCGTCGGCTGACGGTCGGTGACGTCATGGGCCACGGTCTGGGCGCGGCCATGACCCGCTGTCGCTCTTCTGCTCGCGCCCTGCCGGCCGTGGGCCTGGAACCCGGCCAACTCCTCACCCGCCTGGACGGGCTGGACGACGGGACCGACAACGACCTTCCCGCGACCTGCGCTTGCGTCGCCTGCGACGCGGTCACCGGAGACCTCCGCTTCGCCGAATGACTGCTGCTCGGCGAGTGCCGGCGCGGCTTCGGACCGTCAGAGGGCCGGGCGCGCTTCCCGGGCCCGCAGCCGGTGTGCGAGCCGGCCGAGCAGCACGGCGTTGAACAGGCCGGCCAAGCCCGCGACGGCGGAGAACAGCAACGGGCTCAGCCAGGCGAGCGAGGAGGCCCACTCGGCGGGTGCCGCCACCAGCAGGGCGAGGATGCCGAGCGGTGCCGTGGCCATGAGCGGCCAGATTCCGGCGAACCCCGGGTCCGGCGACAGGTACACCGCCCACAGGAAGAACCCCAGCGCCGCCGCGACCACGGCGAGGTACCCACGCGCGAGCCAGTTGTCCACCGCGGGCGCCAGCAGACCCCGTCCCCTCCCTGGGCGGGGCCGCGCGGAGCCGGCCCCGTTCGGTGCGGCGGACGCGGACCTCGTGGCGAGGGCACCGAGCACGGCGGCGTTCACGAGAGCGCACACGAGCAGCCATACGGCCCAGAAGCCGACGGCGAACACCTCGACCGCCCCACCGCCCTCGCTACCGGGACCGAAGGGGAGGACCACACCCGCGAAGGAGAGCGGCGCCGTGAGCATCATCGGACTCTGGGCGAAGCCGCTGTCCGGGAGAACGGCCATGACCAGGACGCAGACGGCGACGACAGCCAGATAGCCCCGGGCGAGCCAGTTGTCCGTGGCGAGCGCAAGGAGCCGGCGCAGCCGCGGGAGGCGGCGCGGACGGGACGCATTCGGCATCGGGGTTCCCTCGGGTCGGTCCGGATCGTGTTCTCCACAGTGGACCGGAGGGCGCCCTCGGGCATGAGTACGGGTACTCAGGGGCAGGGCGGCACAGGACCTGCTTCAGCCGCCGAGCACGGGTAGGGAGAGGCCGCAGCGGACGGGCTGTGCGTGAGCGGGGTCGAGGGCGTTGCTCACGAGTTGGGCGGCGTTGGTGTCGTACGCGAGCGACAGGTGGTCGGAGACGTCCTGCGGGCAGATCTCCTGGATCAGGATGTTCCGGACGGTCGCGCCCGGCCCGGCCGTCAGGAAGTTGTTCTGGTACGGGGTGGCGCCCTCGTCGTACCGGGTCGCGATGACGGTGTAGCGGACCCCGGGCTGCGTGTCCCCGTCCCGGTCCAGCTTCTTGTTCATCTCGGAGCCGACCATCTGGTCCGACCACGCCTGGCCGACGACGGCGGACACGGTCGGGTTGAGGCCCAGCTTGGTGGTCACGGTGCCGATGCCGGAGACGTTCGAGCCGTGGTTGGACGGAGCCAGGGCGATGAGGCTGCGCACCTTGTTCCGCTTCGGATGCGCCGGATTCGTGCCGCCCTCGAATCGCAGATACCAGCGGGGCGCCGGACCGCCGCCCTGGGAGTGCCCGACGAGGTCGACCTGGCGGGCGCCGGTGGCCTTCCGTACGCGGTCGACGTAAGCGGCGATCTGCCGGGCGGAGTCCGCGATGGGCCCGGTGGCCTGGAACGGACTCCCCGGCACCCCGCCGTAGTTGGGAGCGAAGACGCAGTACCCCTGCTGCTTCAGCCACGGCGACAGCATGCTCCAGTTGTTGAAGGCGTTGGCTGCGGACCCGTGCAGCAGCACGACCGGGCGCGGATGCTCGCGCGTGGGCCGGCAACTCCAGTCGTTGGCCCCGGCCGGCGGCGCGTCCGGGTGCAGAAGCCCCCCGGCCAGCGCGGCGGGGGTGTCGAGGATCCGCCCCTGCGGTCGCGGCGGCGCGGGTGGGCCGGATGCGGCGGCCACGCCCTGCAGCGCCACCGCCGTCGACAGGCCGAGCCCCGCACAGACCGCGCCCCACCTGCTGCGCCGCCGGTTCGACCGTCCCCGGGAAACATTCCGGTCCGTCATCGGGCCACTCCTCGCCTCAGAGCCGGCCGGGCGCCGACCCGAGGATGATCGAGGAGCGGATCACCACAGCGTTCAACAGCCGCTCGCGGCACCTCTGATGGAGCAGATCGTTTTCATCCGTCCAGCCCACGGCGTACCAGGGCCCGGGAAGGTGAAGCCGTTGGCGCCCAGCGCGGCCGAGCCGAGTGGACGGCCGCGCGCAGACGGAGCCAAGGCCGCTGGCCCTGGCCGACGTTGAAGGCGCGCAGGCCGGCGTCCAGGGCGCGCATAAAGTCGTCGACCAAGGCGGGCTCGGAGGCGTCCGCGGGCAGGACGGCGAACAGCGAGTCACCACCCTCCTGCGTCACCCATGCCTCGCGGTCCAGTCCGGCCGTGGCGGCCGCCGAATCCAGCAACGCCACAATCACTTCCTGGAACTGCCGCTGCGTTTCCGCGTCGACTCCGCCGTAACCCTTGGCATCTACCCTCTGCAGCGGCCTGCGCCCGAACGCCCTTACGGCGCCCGGCTCGTCCACGTCATCCGCGGCATAGGTGTACGGCAGCGTGTGCTCCCCGCACCCGCGGGGATGATCCCAGCCAGGCTGTGGCCGTGAAGGAGGGCGCCTAGATCTCCCTTGAGTTGCCGGCCAGAACTCCGAGAGCTCGCCAGGGCTCGTTCTCCGGTACGGCGCCTTCCTGCACCATGCGGTCAATCACTGCTCGTATGGCGGCCGCGGTTTCCACCGGGATCTCCCGCACGCCGAACACCGACTCCAGTGGCGCAGTCCCGGCCCGGGTCGGTCCCCCGGAAGCCGCATCGAACCAGCCCTCGGCCAGCTCTCCCATGTGCCGCTCGAACACAGCGAGAATGACACCGAGCG
Organism: Streptomyces sp. R28; assembly: GCF_041052385.1. Taxonomy (GTDB): domain Bacteria; phylum Actinomycetota; class Actinomycetes; order Streptomycetales; family Streptomycetaceae; genus Streptomyces. Next base: position 3,412,691 of record NZ_CP163439.1, read on the forward strand.
CTGTTGCGCCGTTGCGCTGTTGCGCTGTTGCGCTGTTGCGCTGTTGCGCTGTTGCCGATCTTGTAGGCGGCCCGGGAGGTCTCCGGGGCATCGAGTACCGGCTCGTACTGCTCCAGCCCGGCCACCCACCGCTGGTCCGCCGTCGCCGTCGACCGGGCCGCGTCGAAGGCGGCCTCCGCGCGCTCCAGCTCGTCGGGCAGGAACATGAACTGCACGCTGGCGAAATCGAGGTTCGCCTCACCCAGGGAGGCGAAAACTGGGGCGCGATCTGCCCCTGGGGGACAGCGTGCCGGCCACCGGGCGCCGGTCGGACGCGGGCGATCGCACCCTGGTCGCCAAGCGACCGCCCCTCTACTACAACCCCACAACCCGCGCCCTCTTCGACCCGAAGGCCAACGTCCTGTGGGCCGTAGACACCTTCGCCACGAACGTGCCGACCTCTATGCCCGAAATGGCGGCGCTGTCGCCAGACGAATTCCGCGACGGCCAGTTCTTCGGCGGAAGCCTGGTCTCCCCCTGGGGCGCCCTGCTGGACGCCCAAAAGTTCGGGACGGTCGTCACCGACTTCCAACACCTGAACGCCGAGGTCATCGCCGGCTGCCACTGCCCGGTCCTCCGCGGAGCCCAGATCCCCGAGGCCTACGACCTCCTCCGCCAGCTCCCCGGAATCCCACCGCGGGCAGAGTTCACCCAGACTGACCTGGACCAGCGGATGGCGGTTGCCGAGAGCTCGGTTCCGCCGGAGCAGCCGCGGCCATCGGGGACGTGAGCGGCGCTGCCGCGCGGCGTTGGGATCTGCTGCACTCCGGCACCAGGGACCTGCCGCTCGGCCAGTGCTGTGACCGGTGGGTCAGACCGTCGCGTGAGTGGCGACCGGCCGACCGGGGCTTGACCCTCATGCCAGGCGGCTTGGCACATATGGTCGACGCCGAGCGCGCTGAGGCCGCGCAGCCGGCCCCTCGGCTGTGCCGACGCCGAGCAGGCGAAGCTCTTCGACCAGGCGCCTGGTGCGCGGCCGGCAGTGCACCTCCTCGGGTGCTTCCCTTTCGGCTTCGAGCAGCTGCGCGACGGCTTCATCTCGCCGCCCGGCCTGGGTCAGCCCTGGGGTCACGTCAACGAGGTGCAGGGCGCGGCGCTCCCGGGGCAGGGCGCGCATGGCACGCTGGTCCGGCTGCTGAACGGCGACGAGTTCGAGGGCCCCCGCGTCGAACTGGCCACGACCCTGGTCGTACGGGACAGCACGGCCCGTCTCGGCTGACGCCTCGGCACCCTTGAGGTGTACGAGGACGAGGAGTCGGCCCGGACGACTTCGAGAGCCCCGAAGCGCGCACGATCACCGAACGACGACTGCTGTGGGCGAGCCGCCAACCACCCGTTGAGCGCCGGGTGTTGACACCCCTCCTGCCCCCTCCTACATTCCCGTTCGACACTCAGAATAATGTCCGGTATTTCGAACTTCGACTCTCGGTCCCCTTACCCCGTGAGGAAGCTGATCTCGCATGTCCTGGCTCCAACACCCCCACAGCCGCCGGAGAGTCATGGCGGCCACCGTCGGCCTGGTCGCGGGTGCCACACTGCCGGCGACGCGCGCGGCGGCGGCCGCGACGGCCCAGCAGGAGCGGTTCACCAACCCGGTGATCTGGCAGGACTTCGCCGACCTCGAGGTCATCCGCGTCGGCGACACGTACTACTACAGCGGCTCGACCATGCACTTCTCGCCGGGCGCGCCCGTCCTGCGCTCCTACGACCTGGTCAACTGGGAGTTCATCGGCCACTCGGTGCCGGTCCTCGACTTCGGCGACGCGTACGACCTCAAGGGCGGACGGGCGTACGTCCAGGGCATCTATGCGTCCTCGATGCGCTACCGCCCCAGCGACAAGACCTTCTACTGGGTGGGCCAGATCGGCGGGCAGCGGTCGTACGTATACAGAGCCACCAACGCGGCGGGCCCCTGGACCCGGCACGCCGAGATCAGCACCAATTACTACGACGCGGGGCTGCTCTTCGACGACGACGGCACCCCGTACGTGGCGTACGGCGCCAACGAGATCCGCGTCGCGCAGCTCTCCCCGGACATGCGCACCGAGGTCAGGTCCGAGCACGTGCTCACCAAGCCCGACGCGATCCACTATATGGAGGGCTCCCGCTTCTACAAGATCAACGGGAACTACTACATCTTCGTCACCCGCCCGGCCAACGGCCAGTACATCTGGAAGTCCACCTCAGGACCCTTCGGCCCGTACGAGATGCGGGAGGTGCTGTTGGACCTGCCCGGCCCGATCCCCGGCGGCGGCATACCGCACCAGGGCTCGCTGGTCGACACCCCGAACGGCGACTGGTACTACATGGGCTTCATCGACGCCTATCCCGGCGGCCGCGTCCCCGCCCTGGCCCCGGTCACCTGGAACGCCGCCGGCTGGCCCGAGCTCCAGACCGTCGACGGCGCGTGGGGCGAGACATACCCCTACCCGGTCACCCCGCACCCGCTCCCGCCGCTGACCGGCGCCGACACCTTCCAGGGGACGACGCTGGCGCCGTACTGGGAGTGGAACCACAACCCCGACACCACGGCGTTCACCGTCAACAACGGGCTCACCCTCAGGACCGCCACCGTCACCGACGACCTCTACAACGCCCGCAACACCCTCACCCGCCGCATCCAGGGCCCCGCCTCCACCGCGACCGTCGTGCTCGACTGCTCCGGGATGGCGGACGGCGACCGGGCCGGGCTGGCGATGCTGCGGGACTCCTCCGCCTGGATCGGCGTCACGCGGCAGAACGGCGTCAGCAGGCTGGTGATGTTCGACGGCCTGACCATGGACGCCAACTGGAACACCAGCAGCACCGGCACCGAGCAGGCCCGCGCCGACCTCCCCGGCAGCCGCGTCTGGCTGCGTGCCGCCGCCGACATCAGCCCGGGGCCGGGCCGCCAGGCGACGTTCTCCTACAGCACCGACGGCACCACCTTCACCCGGCTCGGCCCGGCCTTCACCATGAACGAGAGGCCTCATTTCTTCATGGGCTACCGCTTCGCCGTCTTCAACCACGCCACCAGGGCCCTCGGCGGCAAAGTGCGGGTGGAACGCTTCGACTTGCGCGCGTGCGGGACGGCGGCGCAACCGGGCACTGTGGACACGAACGCCTGGTACGTCGTGGTCAACCGCAACAGCGGCAAGGCACTGGACGTGGCGGGCGTGAGCTCCGAGGACGGCGCCGCGCTCACGCAGTGGACTCGGATCGACGGGACCAACCAGCAGTTCCAGTTCCTGGACTCCGGTGACGGCTACTACCGGTTGAAGGCGAGGCACTCCGGCAAGGTGCTGGACGTCTCCAGCTGGTCGACGGCCGACAACGCCGCCATCCACCAGTGGAGCGACCACGGTGGCTCGAACCAGCAGTTCCGGTTGGCCGACTCACCGGACGGATACTTCCGGTTGATCAACCGCAACAGCGGGAAGGCCGTCGAGGTACCGGGCTTCTCCTCCGAGGACGGGACCGGCATCGTCCAGTACTCGGACTGGGGCGGCGTGAACCAGCAGTGGAAGCTCGTCCGCGTCGGCTTCGTGGGCTTCCCCTCCTGCTGACACCGGTATCCGGTTCAAGTCCACCGAAACTCCCCTTGCCCGCTGGGCAAGGGGAGTTTCGGTCTGCGCGCGCCCGAGGTCGCACGGCCGACAGCGAGGTCCGAAAAAACTTGGACCGGGCGGCAACCTCTTCTGAAGAGGATCGAACGCTGGGATGCCCGGTCCTGACCGCTGCGTGCTGCGCAGCGCGCTCGGGGGACGTGGCGCCGCCCTGAGCCGTGTGCCAGGCACGGCAGGCCGCGTTTTCCCCCTGAGCGATTACCGGCGCACTGCTCCACGGGGTCCGCGAGACGAACGCACCGCCGCACTGGACAACTTCCTGCACACCTACAACCATCACCGCCGCCACACCGCACTCGGCGGCCAGCCACCCATCAGCCGCCTGAACAACGCACCGGGTCAATACACCTAGTGCTGTGACCGCATAGGTTCGCCGGGTCGGCGGTCGTGGCGGTTGCATGTGCGGTGACATCCGATCCGACCGCTGGAGGCGCGGTGGCCGAGCCCGTCCGTGTGCGCAGACTGACCGACCACGAGGGGCAGAAGCTGCCGCAGATCGTGCGCCGGGGCAGCACGAGTTCGGTGCGCTACCGGCGGGCGATGATGCTGCTGGCCTCCGCTGGAGGGGGCACCGGCAGCGGATGATCAGGCGGATCCCGGCCGGCCCGCGGAGCGGGTATGTGCGGCGCTGATGTGTCCTCAGACGCCCGCTTCCACCAGGTCGTCGGTATGGAAGGTGCGGCGGTAGGAGGCGGGTGAGACACCGAAGGCGGTGCGCATGTGGGCGCGCAGGGAGTTGGCGGAGCCGAAGCCGCAGCGGTGGGCGACCAGGTCGATGGACAGGTCGGTGGTCTCCAGCAACTGCTTGGCCAGTTCCAGGCGTTGCGCGGTGAGCCACTGCACGGGGGTCATGCCGACCTCGTCGCGGAAGCGGCGGGTGAAGGAGCGCAGGCTCATCCGGGCGTGTTCGGCCAGGCGGTTCAGGGAGAGGGGCTCGCCGAGGTGTTCCAGGGCCCAGGCGCGGGTGGCGGTGGTGGTGGCGACGGCGGGTTCGGGCACGGGGCGGTCGATGTACTGGGCCTGGCCGCCGTCCCGCCAGGGCGGGACGACGCATATGCGGGCGGCGCGGTTGGCGGCGGCGGCGCCGTGGTCACGGCGGATCATGTGCAGGCACAGGTCGACGCCGGCGGCGACGCCCGCGGAGGTCAGGACGTCGCCGTCGTCGACGAAGAGGACCTCCTCGTCGACCTTGACGCGGGGGTAGGCGCGGCGGAACTCGGGGGCGAGGTTCCAGTGGGTGGTGGCGGGCCGACCGTCGAGGAGGCCCGCGGCGGCCAGGACGTAGGAGCCGGTGCAGATGGACACCATGCGGGTGCCGGGCCGGATGCCGGCGATGGCCGCGGTGACCTCGGGGGGCAGCGGGCCGCCGCGGCCCAGCTCGGGCATGGCGTGCGTGGGCGGGACGATCACGGTGTCCGCGGCGGCCAGGGCCTCGGGACCGGCCGCGGGCTGCACGGTGAACCCGGCGTCGCTGAGGACCGGGGCGCCGTCGGCGGTGCAGACGGTGACCTCGTACAGCGGGCGTGAGTCGGCGTCCAGGACGCTGCCGAAGACGCGGGAGGGGATGCCGAGTTCGAAGGGCGGGACGCCGGGCAGGGCGAGGACGGCGATGCGGTGCCGCCCGGCCGCGTCGGCGCTCGGGGCGGGGAGGGGGTCGGTGCACGGCCACTGCATCTCACTCATGGCCAGATCCTGTCACATAGTGGCCAGACGGCCAACACCATGGTGGGGGCGGGTGCCGGATCGTGGACTGCGTCGCGCCGGGAAGGGCCCGGGCGGCCGGTATCCGATCAAGACGGAAAAGAGTGAGGCGGACAGCATGCGTGCGGTGGTCGTGGAGCAGTGGGGCGGACCGGAAGTGCTCGTGGAGCGTGAGGTCGCCCGGCCCGAGCCGGGACTGAACGAGGTCCTGGTGCGGGTCCACGCGGCCGGTGTGAACCCGGTGGACTTCAAGACCCGGGCCAGCGGGGCCCTGATCGAGTGGGGCGAGGTCCCGGCGGTCGGCTGGGACGTCTCCGGCACCGTGGAGGCCGTCGGACCGGGCGTGGGGATGTTCCGCCCCGGGGACGATGTGTACGGCATGCCGCTGTTCCCGCGGCAGGCCGGCGCCTACGCCGAGTACGTCGTCGCCCCGGCCCGCCACCTCGCGCCCAAGCCGGCGAACCTCACCCACGTGCAGGCGGCGGCGCTGCCGCTGGCCGCGCTGACCGCCTGGCAGGCCCTGGTGGACACCGCCGGGGTGCGCGCCGGTGAGCGGGTGCTGGTGCACGCGGCGGCCGGCGGGGTCGGCCACCTGGCCGTGCAGATCGCCAAGGCCCGCGGCGCGTACGTCATCGGCACGGCCAGCGCCGGCAAGCACGACCTGCTGCGGCAGCTGGGCGCGGACGAGGTGATCGACTACCGCACGGTCCGCTTCGAGGACGCCGTCGGGGACGTGGACGTGGTGCTGGACGGGCTTGGCGGCCAGAACGCCGAGCGGTCCCTGACGGTGCTGCGCCCGGGCGGCCGGCTGATCACCCTGCCCGGCCCCGACGACGTCCCCGCCGACGTGCCCGACCACGTGCGGGCGGTGTGGATGCTGGTCGAGCCCGACCACCTGGGTCTGCGCGAGATCGCCGCCCTGGCCGAGCGGGGCGCGCTCACGCCCGTGGTCGAGACCGTCGTCCCGCTGGCCGAGGCCGCGAAGGCGCACGAGATCGGCGAACAGGGCCGCACCACCGGGAAGATCGTCCTGAGCGTCGCCTGACGCCGGCCGCCCCGGCCGGGTCGGCTGCGGGCAGGTGGAGCGGGACCGGAGCCCCGGGACCGACCGGTCCCGGGGCTCCAGGCGCGGCCGAACGGGACGGGGCGGACCTGGGGGCACGGCCGGACTGGACGGAACTGCGGCTCGGGGCTTCGGAGGGGGCGGGGCTGCGGCTCGCGGGGGCGCTTCGGTGACGGCCGGGGCGGCGGCTCGCACGGGGGCGGAGACAGGGCCGCGGCTCGCGCCGGAGGGGTGTCTTCGGTGGTGGCCGGGGCCCGCTGCTGCCGGCGGGTGCACGCGGCCGGTATGTGGCACCGGGGAGGGTTGCGTTGCGGGCCCAGGACGCCCTCGGTTGAAAATAATCCTGAGTAGGCTCATAATTGAGTGCACTCGGGTTGATGGAGTGAGGTGAGGCCCCAGATGTCACGCCGAATTGGCTGATCTGGCCTCACGCCCGAATAAACAGGATGAAGACTAAGGAGTGGCGCCCCATGCGAGCGTTCGTCATCACCAAGTACAAGGAGCCGCTGCAGGAGGCGGACGTCCCCGAACCCACCGTCGGGGAGCACGACGTGCTCGTTCGAGTGGAGGCTGCCGGGCTGAATCAGCTGGATGAGAAGATCCGCGCCGGTGAGTTGAAGCAGATCCTGCCCTACAAGCTGCCGCTGATCCTGGGCAACGATGTCGCGGGCACTGTCATCAGCGTCGGGAGGGCGGTTCGCGGCTTCAAGCCCGGAGACGAGGTCTACGGTCGGCCCGACCAGGACCGCATCGGCACCTTCGCCGAACGCATCGCCGTCGCGGAGGGCGACCTGGCGCTCAAGCCCGCCTCGATCAGCATGAATGAGGCGGGCTCGCTGCCGCTGGTGGCGCTCACGGCGTGGCAGGCGCTGGTGGAGCGCGGGAAGGTGCGGCCCGGGCAGAAGGTTCTCATCCACGCCGGGGCCGGCGGGGTCGGTTCGATCGCGATCCAGCTCGCCGCGCACCTCGGTGCGCACGTCGCCACGACCGCCAGCGCTTCCAACGCGGACTTCGTGCACGCGCTCGGCGCGGACACGGTGATCGATTACCGCAACCAGGACTTCGAGCAGCTCCTGACCGGCTACGACCTGGTGTTGGACAGCCTCGGTGGGGAGACTCTCGAGAAGTCCCTGCGGGTGCTCAAGCCCGGCGGCAAAGCCATCGAGATCGCTGGTCCCCCGGAGCCCACTTTCGCGCGCGAGGCCGGCCTGAACCCGCTGCTGCGCCTGGGCGTCGCCGCCCTGAGCCGCAAGATCCGCAAGCAGGCGAAGAAGCTCGGCGTGACGTATGAGTTCATGCTCATGCGCGCCAGCGGCGATCAGCTCCGCCAGATCACCACCCTCATCGACGAGGGCGTGGTGCGTCCGGTCGTGGGAAAGGTGGTCGGCTTCGACCAGACCCCGCAGGCGCTGCAGTCCCTGTCCCAGGGTGGCATCCGCGGCAAGGCCGTCATCGGCAGCAGCTGACCCGCCGCAACCGCGACGGGCGACACAGAACGCACGAGGACACCACCCATGCCTGTCGCCTCCCAGTCGGTCGGACGGCGCGAGCGGAACAAGCAGGAGAAACTCGACCGCATCGTCGCTGCCGCCAGTGAGCTGTTCGCCGAACACGGCGTCGATGAGGTCACGACCCAGCAGATCGCGGACAAGGCCGACATCGGCACCGGGACCCTGTTCCTTTATGCCAAGACCAAGGGCGAACTCCTCCTCCTTGTCCAGAACGCCAAGTACGCCGAAGCACTTGAGCAGGGCCGGGCGGACGCCGAGGCCGTCCCGGGCGTGCTGGACGCGGTGCTGGCGATCGTCCGGCCGATCGTCGAGTGCAACCGCACCCAGATCGACAACGGACGCACCTACCTGCGAGAGATGGTCTTCGGCGACCCCGAGGAGCCCCGGCACGGCGCGGCACTGGCCATCGTCGCGCAAACCGAGGAGGCCGTCGCCGCCGTGCTGCGCCGAGACGAGCGGGTGGCAGAGGGCGACGCCGCGACGCTGGCACACATCGTGTCCGCCGTGATGTTCCTCAGCATGGCGGCGAGCGTGAACATCGCCTTGAGCGTCGAGGAGATCGTGCAGGACATCCGGGGGCAGGTCGACGTCCTGCTGCCTCGCTGAAGCGCGGCCCAGCCTCAGGCCCAGGCGACCATCTGGGCAGTCCTCGGCTGCGGCATGGCTCGAATCCCCAAATGGCAGGTCATCCGGCCGTTGCTGCCATACCGGCATGACTGGACGGCTGGGGCGGCCGGCCGGAGGGCTACCGCCACCGCGTGCTGCTGGGTCTTCGGAGACTGCCTGCCTACGTGGCGTCGAGTCCCCGTCGCACAGTCCCTGTCCCCAGGATTCCGGGTCGAGGCACGCGTGGTGCGGGCAGGGCTTTGTGGGTCGATTCAGCAGTTCAAGGGCGCCTTCGACGCGATGATGCCGTCCTACCGCGTCGTGCGTGGCGCAGGCGGCCAGGTCGGGGCGCTCGTAGGGCTGCCGGCAGACATGGCAGTCGCAGGTGACCGCCCCACCACTCGAACGCCGCCCGGTCGTCCATGGGCGCATCACGCCAGTCCCGCCTGCCTCGCGCGAACCACAGGAAGTCGAAGTACGTGCGCAGGTCCCGGACATGGGCGGCCTGGGTGTTCCACGGCGAAGACGCCGGCCACACCGAGAAATACCGGTTCAGCGCCACGTCGTACCCGCCCGCCGGACTGATCAGGAACGGCTGCCCCTCGGGCACCCCCAGATCATCCAACCCCTCACCGAGATCGGCCAACAGGGAGCTGAACTCCCGTGCTCGCCAACCGGTGATCGACATGACGCTGGACGATAGTCCGTGGACAGCTCAACAGCGCATAACCCAAGTGGGACGGATTTCGGGCTCTCATCTCCCTCGACGCGGGCCAGGTGGTGCTGCGCTCCAGGCACGGCACCGAGATGAGGCCGTCGTTTCCAGAGGTCGTGGCCGGGGCCGTGCAGCTGCCGGACGCGACCGCGCTGGACGGCGAGCTACGTAGTCACCGACACCCCCGCCGCACTCGAGCAGCGGGGGTGTCGCATGTTGGACTGACCTGGCCGTCACCCCGTACTTGTCACGCGGCGCCGGGGTCCGCGCTGCGGCCGAAGACCCGTGCTTCACAGGTCTTGGAGCTTGTCGACGCGGACGGGACCGCCGGTGGTGACGGACTGGACGGCGGCGAGGGCGATGGCCAGGGCAGCGCGTGCGTCCTCGCCGGTGGCGGAGGGGGTGCGCTCGGTGCGGACGCTGTCGGTGAAGTCGGCGAGTTCGGCCACATAGGCGTCGTGGAAGAGGTGCTGGTCGTAGGTGACGCACTCGGCGGCGACGCCGTCCGGGCCGTATGCGGTCAGGTGGGTGCGGCGGACGTCGCCCATGGTGAGCATCCCGGCCGAGCCGAGGACCTCGGCGCGTACGTCGTAGCCGTAGACGGCCTGGAAGCTGGCCTCGGCGGTGGCGAGGGCGCCGTTGTCGAAGCGGACGGTGACGACGGCGGTGTCGAGCAGGCCGCGGTCCTTGAAGTCGGGGCGGATCAGGGCGTCCGCCATGGCGAAGACCTCGACGGGTTCGGCACCGGGATTGAGGTGGCGCAGGACGTCGAAGTCATGGATGAGGGTCTCCAGGAAGATCGTCCACGGCGGTATGCGGGCCGGGTCGGCCAGAACGGGGTCGCGGGTGAGCGAGCGCAACAGCTGCGGTGTGCCGATGGCGCCGGCGGCGATCTTCTCGTGGGCGGCCCTGAAGCCCGCGTCGTAGCGGCGGTTGAAGCCCACCTGGAGGGGCACGCCCGCATCCGCGGCGGCCGCGATGGCGCGGTCGGCCTCGGCGAGGGTGACCGCCATCGGCTTCTCGCAGTAGACCGCCTTGCCCGCCTTGGCGCCCGCCTCGACCAGGTCGGCGTGGGTACGGGCCGGGGTGGCGATCACCACCGCGTCGATGTGCGGGTCGGCGAGCAGTTCACCGATGTCCGTGTAGGCGGTGGCGCAGCCGAGCCGGTCGCCCAGGCTCCGCGCGGCGCCCGGGGTGGGGTCGGCGATGGCGACGAGCCGGACGCCCGGGAGGCGGTGGGCGAGGGTCTCGGCGTGGAACGAACCCATCCGTCCGGCGCCGAGGAGGCCGACGGCGAGAGGCTGCTGGGTGGTCATGCGGGTGCTCCGTACGTCGTCGTCAGGGTAGGTACAGGAAGTGGAAACAGTCAGACGGTGAAGGCGGAGCGGAAGCGCTCCAGAGCGAGCTCGCTGTCGCTGGAGGCCCACGCCTCCATCGCGACCGTGCCCTCGTAGCCGAGGCCCGCCAGGGCGCGGGCGACGGCGGGGTAGTTGATCTCCCCGGTTCCGGGTTCGCGGCGGCCGGGGACGTCGGCCACCTGGATCTCGCCGATCAGGCCCAGGGCATGGGCCCTGCGGACCAGCTCGATCAGATTCCCCTCGCCGATCTGGGCGTGGTAGAGGTCCAGATTCATCCGCAGCCCGGGCCGGTCCACGGCCGCGACCAGGGCCAGGGTGTCGGCGGCCGTCGCGAACGGCCCCCCGGGGTGGTCGACGGCGGTGTTGAGGTTCTCCAGGGTGAAGACGACCCCGGCGCTCTCGCCCAGCTCGGCGAGGCGGGTGAGCGTGCGGTGGGCGGCGATCCACATCTCTCCGGTGGCCTCGCCGGTCACCGGCACCACCGGCAGGCCCTGGCCGTCCAGTCCGGTGCCGTGCAGGTTCAGGCGAGGGCAGCCCAGTTGCTCGGCCGCCTTGAGCGACTCCTCGGCGGTGCTCAGGAGTTCGGCCGCGCCCTCCTCGTCGGTCAGACTGCCGCGGATGTAGCCGGTCATGGAGGAGAAGTCGGCCGGGGTCCGGGCCAGAGCGGCAAGGTCGTGCCGGGTCCAGTCCCAGATCTCGACCTGGAAACCGGCGTCGTGGATGCGCCGTGCCCGCTCGTCGATCGGCAGATCCAGGAAGACCATCTCGGCGCAGGCCGCCAGTGTGTACATCGCCACGTACCTCTCTCCGCGACTTCGGACTAGAACGTTCAAGGAACTAGAACGTTCTAGAACTCCGTGGAGCAGCAGTACGCCAGCTGTCGCCCTCCCCTGTCAAGGCTCCGGTGGCCCGTGAAAGCTAGAACGTTCTATAGTCGACTCCGTAGGAGACGACTCCGACCAGGGAGGACAGGTTGCCGGCGACCCCAGCGGTCCCCAACGGAAAGCGACCGACGCTCGCCGACGTGGCGTCACGGGCAGGGGTGTCCACGGCGCTGGTCTCCATCGTGATGCGCGGCGCGAAGGGGGCCGGCGAGGCCACCCGCGAGCGCGTCCTTCAGGCCGCGCGGGAGATCGGTTACCGACCCGACGCCCGGGCCCGGCTGCTCCGCAGCCACCGCTCCCATCTGCTCGGGGTGCAGTTCGGCCTCCAGCATCCGTTCCACTCCGACCTGGTGGAGGGCATCTACGCGGCGGCCGAACCGGCCGGGTACCAGATCGCGCTGAGTGCCGTGGCCGCCGGGCGCGGCGAGCAGCGCGCCGTCGAGACACTGCTCGACGACCGCTGCGAGGCGCTGATCCTGCTCGGCCCGCAGGCCCCCGCCGCGCGGCTGGCGGAACTCGCCGGGCAACTGCCGGTCGTCTCCGTGGCCCGCCGGCTGCGGCCGTCCGTCCCGGGCCTGGAGGTCGTACGGACCGCCGACGACGAGGGAGCCGGCCAGGCGGTGGACCACCTCGTCGCTCTGGGCCACCGCGACATCGCCCACATCGACGGCGGCCGGGCACCGGGCGCAGCCGACCGGCGCCGCGGCTACCGCACCGCCATGAACCGCCACGGCCTGGGCGAACACATCCGCATTCTCCCCGGCGGTCTCACTGAGGAGGAAGGCGCCGAGGCCGCCCGAACCCTGTCGGCCACCCGCCCGCGCCCCACCGCCGTACTGGCCTTCAACGACCGCTGCGCGACCGGCGTACTCGACCTCTTCCTCCGCTCCGGCGTCGCGGTCCCCGGCGACATCTCCGTCGTCGGGTTCGACGACAGCCATCTGGCCCGCCTGGCCCACATCGACCTCACCACCGTCGGACAGGACATCGCACGCCTCGCCGGGCTCGCCGTCGGCCGGGCCGTCGCACGCCTGGAGGGCGCGGAGATCCCCGCCGGGGAACAAGTCATCACCCCCCGTCTTGTCGTCCGGGGAACGTCCGCCCCGCCCCGCTGAAGGCAGATCCCGGGGTGCGCGGCCTGTGTGTTCCACGGCGACGACGCCGGCCACACCGAGAAGTACCGGTTCGACTCGACGTCGTACATGCCGACCGGCCTGATCAGGAACGGCTGCACCTCGGGCACACGCATCCCGCGGCCACATCAGCTCGGCGAGTGAAGTGCGCCCGCCATGTCGATCACTGGATGGCGGGTGCACTTCACCCGCCATCCAGTGATCGACATGGCGCCGGACGATATCCCGCGGACAGCTCAACAGCGCATAACAGAAGTGGGACGGTTACCGCGCCCTGGCCGGCCGGTGGGCCGACGGCCGTGTCGCCCTACGGAGCCGCAACGGCAGCGATCTAATGCTGTGACCGCGTAGGTTCGCCGGGTTGGATCAGGCTGCGGTTGTGAGGGGGCGACTGGACGACGATCCCCAGGACCTGCTGAACGCGTGGATCACATCCCGGACGGTGTCCTCGTCGGCCTGCACCAGCTGTGCGATCACCGGCACCCGCGCCGCCTGCTCGGCGTCTGCCAGACCACCGCGGACACCTGGCGGCGCATCACCACCGGAGAGCACGCCTCCTACGCCGCACAGCTGGCCCGCCGCTGAGCACCCCGCCTTCCTCGTCTTACTGATCGTTTCAGAATGAGGTTCGCAGGCGGCGGAGGGGCTGAGGCTGTCGGCCGGTTCGAGCAGGACCGTGAGCGCCTGGGTCCTAACGCAGCGCGGCGGCGACCAGGCCGTCGAGAGCCTCGCGCGGTACTTCGCCGCCGTTCACCAGCCGGTCGAAGACCAGTCCGTCGATACAGGTCAACAGAGTGTGAGTGCGGTTCTCGACATCCGTGACGCCGTGCGTGGTGAGGAACAGCCGAACGGCCTCGCGGCCGGCGTTCTCGCGGGGCACGAGGATCTCCCGCAGCTCCGAGTCGCGCACGCTCTCGACGGCGCAGGCATGGCGGGCGAGCGAGCGGCGGCGCCCCTCGCCGGTGAGTCGCTGCCGGGTGAGCAGCACCATGCCGTCCACCAGCTCCTCGACGGTGCGCAGGGGTGGAAGCTCTTCGGCCATCGTTTGAAGTTCCGCCTGGTCGAGTTCGACCAGGCGGGTTACGAGTCCGGTCAGCAGCGCGGCACGGGTGCGGAAGTAGGCCGAGGTGGTGCCGAGCGGCATGGCGGATTTCCGGTCGACGGCGCGATGGGTCAGGCCGCGTATCCCTTCGTCGACGAGCACGTCGAGAGCCGCGTCTGCCAGAAAAGTGCGCCGGTCCGAAGCCATGGCCCCTTTCTACACCCGTAGAGACTCGGGATAAGGTGCGCTTCTACAGATGTAGAAGAAGGGGGCTCCGGCATGGGGAACACGGCAGTGGTGGTCGGAGGGGGCATCGGCGGGCTGGCCGCCGCGATCGGTCTGGACCGCATCGGATGGGGCGTGACGGTCCTCGAGCGCGCGTCCATGCTTGAGGACGCAGGGGCAGGCATCTCACTGGCCGCCAACGGCCTGCGGGCGCTGGACGAACTCGGTGTCGGCGCGGCGGTTCGGGATGCATCGCAGGGCCAGTACAGCGGCGGCACGCGGACGCCCCGGGGCGGCAGGCTGGCCCGGATGGACGGCTCGGCGCTGGAGAAGGCGGTGGGCACACCGATCATGGGCATCCCCCGCTCCGCCCTGCACCGACTGCTCCGCGACTCCCTGCCCGCCGAATCTCTGGTGATCGGCTCGGAGGCGGCCGGGGTCCAGCAGACCGGCCCTGGGACGGTTCAAGTCGACTGCGACGCCGCGGTCCTGAACGCCGATCTGGTGGTCGCGGCCGACGGCATCGGCAGCAAAATCCGCAGCCGTCTCTTCCCAGACCATCCCGGCCCGGTCTACAGCGGCTCGACGGTGCTGCGCGCCATCACCGAGCACGCGGTCCATCTGCGGGCCGACTTCGAGCTGACCTGGGGCTGCGGCGCGGAGTTCGGGCACATCGCCTTCCGGGACGGGCGGGCCGAGTGGCACGCCGTCCTCAGCCACCCCGCCGGCACGCGGTTCGCCGACCCGCTGGCCGAACTGCGCCGACGGTTCCACATCTGGCACGACCCGATCCCCGCCCTACTCGACGCGACCCGGCCCGAGGCCGTGTTGCATCACGATGTGAACGAACTGCGCACGCCGCTTCCCTCATACGCGGTCGGTCGGATCGCGCTGCTCGGCGACGCGGCCCATGCGATGGCCCCCAGCCTCGGACAGGGTGCCTGCCAGGCACTGGAGGACGCGGTCACCCTCGCCGCCGCCCTCGGCACCGAGTCCACCGTTGAGGCCGCACTCGCGCGCTACGACGCCGAGCGCCGGCCCCGCAGCCAGGCCGTCGCACGGGCTGCCCGGCAGGCCGGCAGAATGGGCCACCAGCTTTCCCACCCACTGGCCATCACCCTGCGGAATACGGCGATGCGACTGACACCATCCCGGGTCGCCACACGTATGATCCTGCGTCATCACGCCTGGGTCCCGCCGTCGCTGAACTGATCCAGCTCGTGCCCGCCACCTCATGACCAGAAACCCTCTGGGCGCCAAGTCGAGCGGCGGGTCTTGCCGTTGGCGGTCACGGTGGGCAAGGTGTCCGGGTGCGTGCTGATCTTGTTCCGGACGATTTGTGGGAGCGCGTGGTCCCGCTGCTGCCGCCCACTCCCGAACGGCGCCGTCGCCACCCCGGGCGCCTGCGCGTTCCCGATCGAGTGACATTCGCCGGCGTGATGTACGTGCTGCGAACCGGTGTCGCCTGGCGCGACGTTCCGACGGAGTCCGTGGGCTGCTCCGGTGTGACGGCTTGGCGTCGACTGCGGGACTGGACCGAGGCCGGCGTTTGGCCGCGCCTGCACGCCGCGTTGCTGACCGAGCTTCGCCGCGGGGGCCTGTTGGGCCTGGACGACTGCTCCGTGGACGGATCTCACGTCCGGGCCCTCAAAGGGGGGATCTTGTCGGCCCCTCACCCGTTGACCGCGCCCGTCCCGGCTCCAAGCACCACCTGATCGTCGACCACCACGGAACCCCGCTCGCCGTTACGCTCACGGGCGGCAACCGACACGACGTCACCCAGCTCCTGCCACTACTGGATGCCATCCCATCGATTCGGGGACTCCGGGGACGCCCCCGCAGCAAACCCCGGCGTCTGTACGCCGACCGGGGCTACGACTTCAACAAGTACCGCCGCCTGCTGTGGAAGCGCGGCATCAAACCCATGATCGCCCGACGCGGCGTAGCCCACGGTTCCGGCTTGGGCAAAGTGCGCTGGGTTGTCGAACGCGCCTTCGCCTGGCTGCACCAGTTCAAACGACTCCGCATTCGCTACGAACGACGCGCCGACCTCCACCAGGGCCTGCTCGAACTGGCCTGCAGCCTCATATGCCTCCGTCGCCTACGAACCTCATTCTGAAACGATCAGTTAGGCCGTTCCGTTGTTGTCCTCGCAGGATGGGGCCGTCTTCACGGAGGGGGCAGGATCAATGCTCCCGCGTAACGGCTCATGAATGGACTTGGCGGTGTACTTAATCGAGCGATCGTTGCCTCGGCGGAGCTCGCCATCAGATCTCGTCCAGGTCAAGCCATTTCGATCATCGAACATGAGGCCGACTACACCGATCGCGATCTCGTGACCTGCCAGCTTGTTCCACTTGTGCGACCTTCTGCTCTCGTATCGCATCTGTTCTTGCGTTACGACAATGTCGGAACACGGTGGCAGAGAACGGGTATCCGCAGAGATGATCACCCAGCTTGATTTCTCGGGGATGTCAGGCGCAAACACGCCGAAGGTGATCCATACTCTACTGACGGGATCTGCTGACCTGTTCCTGATGTGCAGTCGCTGGTTCTCAATCCAATACGCAACGCGTGATGCCTGCTGGTGTTGTTCCCGCTCGGCATCCTCTCGCGACTGTCCGAGCTGGTCTCTTGCCACCAAGGCGCCGTAGTAGGTCGCGACACCGGTGACCAACAAACTCCCTACACCTACGAAGACCGCAGCGATCGTTCCTACCTTGACCCAGTCGATCCGGCGCCACCACTTGGGTTGCGGTTCCTCCCGCCGTTGGCCTCTAACCGTCACCCGATCCGGTCTCGGCTGCTGACGCGCCAGACGCAACCTCGCCTGCCGCTGCCTGCTGTTTCGCACGCAATCCCCCTTCCCGACGCGGCCGCCCCATCACGCCTTAATGACAGAGACTCTCCACGGACACGGCCTTTGGGCCGCTGGCGATGAAGTTTGCTCAACGAGCCGCCTATTCGCAGCTTCTTTCTGCAATGGTGTGCGCAGGTCCATTGGGTCTGGTTGAACTTGAGCCGCGTACCCCATACGCGCTGTCAGAGGGCTGATAGCGCAGCGTCCGTACCCAACTGTCGCCCTCCCCACCCCATCCCCTCACCACAAACTTCGGCGGGAGAGCACGTCGCCAAACCGGCGCGGCCGCCGCTCAGCGCGGCCCGCGCACGGGAGATGACAGCCGGGCTGCGCGAGGCGATGGACAACGTCCGCCGCTCCGCGACGCACTCGCCGCCCGCGTCTGGCAGCTCTTGGGCTTCACCTCATGGGAGTCGTACTGCCAAGCGGAGTTCGGCATCAGCCGCGCGCAGGCGTACCGGCTGCTCGACGTCGCCCGCGCCCTGGCCGCGATCCACGGCGCGGTCAACGCCGGCACCGAGATGTCTCGCACGCAACGACCCGGCAACCGCGGCCGGACTACGGCCTGTCCCAGCGCGCCCTGATCGCCGTCTCCGGCCGTACTGGCGACGTCGCGGAGATGATCACCCGCCGACTCGCCATGCTCGCCCACCGGCCTCCAGGCCCTCGAACCCGACGCCGTCCGAGCCGTGGTCCGCCAGGCAGTCCGCGACGTACGCACTACCCCGCCTCCGCCGCCCGCCGATCAGCCGGCGGATCCCGCGCTCGCCGCGCTGCGCCGCGTCGTCGACGACCTCGCCGCCAACACGCACGCGATCGGCGAGCTTGAGAACGGGTTCTGGCTCAACTTCTGTGGTTAGTGACAGTGCGCCACCGACGCCTCGAACGAGAGCATCTTTGTCCAGCCAGAGGCGCGAAGGCGTCGGACGTCGCCACGGCTCCCGTTGCGCCCGACCGGGTAGGAGGGGACGGCCGGCCCAGTGTCCTTGCGGCTGTCCATCCGGCTTCCGGTTACGTTCGCGGGGCCAGAAGCCAGAGGAGGCTGTGATGACTGATCATCCGAACATTGCTCTGTTTCATCGGACCTTTGCCGCCTTCACGGCAGGCGACATGGAGGCGCTGGCGGAGCTGTTCCACCCCGATGTTGTGTGGCATAACCCCGGCCAGAGCCCGCTGGCCGGGGAGTTCCACGGTCGTGAGGCCGCGTTCGCTGCGTTTCAAAAGGAATTCCAGCTCTCAGGGGGCACGTACCGCCCACAACTCCATGACGTGCTCGCCAACGACAAGCACACGGTCGCCCTGCTCCACGCCACGGCCTCGCGTGATGGCAAGGAGCTCGACATGGATTACGTGATCGTCTTCCACATCCGAGACGGAAGGATCACCGAGGGCTGGGACCTCTGGTCTGATCAGCAGGCATACGACGAGTTCTGGTCGTAGCGACAGACACCCCGCACTGTGAGTGACGGCTGGACTCCCTGCGGCACCTCGGGAAGTTGCCTCGAAACGAGCAGTGGCAGGAGTGACTGGGCCGACAGTTCGGGGCTGTGGATGAGATCTTGCTCCGGCTGGAGGAGTTGTTGTTCCCGTCGATCGCGGACGTCGCGGTGCTGTCGGTCGACGTGAACAACGCGATAGTGCGTGTTGATGTGCAGTGCACCGCCGTCGGCGCCTCGTGTCCGGGTTGCGGAGCGTGGTCCGCCCAGGTTCACGGCTCCTATCTGCGGTTTCCCGCAGATGTTCCGAGTGCAGGACGAAGCGTCGTACTCCAGCTGCGGGTCCGCCGGTTCACCTGCCGGACCGCCGAGTGCGGACGCCGCACGTTCGTCGAGCAGATATCCGGCCTGACTCGAAGGCACGGCCAGCAGACCGAGCGGCTCCGCTCGACCCTGGCCGCGATCGGTCTCGCCCTCGCAGGCCGGGCCGGATCCCGCCTGGCCGGCATTGTCGGTGCGCCGGTCAGCCGCAGCACGGTTCTGCGGCTGGTCGACGCACTTCCCGAGCCAAAGGTGTCGGCTCCACGGGTGGTCGGCGTCGACGAGTACGCCACCCGCAAGGGCCGCCACTACGGAACCGTCCTCGTGGACGTCGAAACCCGCCGGCCCATCGACCTGCTGCCCGACCGGGAGTCGTCGACCCTGGCCGCGTGGCTGGCACAGCGGCCCGGAATCGAGGTCGTCTGCCGGGATCGCGCGCCGTTCTTCGCCGAGGGCGCCACCGTCGGCGCCCCGCAGGCCGTGCAGGTCGCGAACCGGTGGCACCTCTGGCACAACCTCAGCGAGGCCGCCGAGCGGAGCATCGCCCAGCACCGACGATGTCTGCGCGTCCTGGTCCCCGAGACACCTGAAACGACCGGGACGGAGCCGGGCCCCACAGAGGAGTCGTCCGGCTCGCCATGGCCGACCGGTCACCGGTTCGCCGACCGAACCCGGACCACGCACGCGACGATCCATGCCCTGGTCGAGGCAGGGCACAGCCGCCGCGCGATCCAGCGGCAGCTCGGCATGACGAGCCGAACCGTCAAACGGTACGCGGACGCCGCCAGGCCGGACGACCTTTTCATCGGTCGGTGGCAGGCCCGGACCTCGGTCCTCGACGAGTACAAGCCCTACCTCGACGACCGCTGGAACGAGGGCTGCACCAACGCCTGGAAACTCTGGGAAGAGATTGTGCCGCTCGGCTATCAGGGCAGCTACCAGCGCGTTCGCGCCTACCTCCGCCAGAAACGCACCTCGCCGCGGCTCGTTACCGCCAGGCCGTCCTCGCCCCGGACCGTCGCCGGATGGATCCTCCGCCGCCCGGAAGCCCTCTCCGAGACCGATCACCTCCAGCTGAAGAAAGTCCGGGCCAACTGCCCCGAGATCGACGCACTCATTGGACACGTCCGGTCCTTCGCGACCATGGTCACCGAGCGCCAGGGCGAGCGGCTGCCCGAGTGGCTCGACGCCGTCCGCCAGGACGACCTCCCCAGCCTCCACACGCTCGCCGCAGGCATCGATCGCGACCGCGATGCCGTCATTGCCGGCCTCACCCTTCTCTGGAACTCGGGCGTCGTCGAAGGCCATGTCAACCGCATCAAGATGCTCAAGCGCCAGATGTTCGGCCGTGCAGGTTTCCAACTCCTCCGCAAACGCGTCCTACTGTCGTGACGCAGAGTCGCGGCTCCACACAACCTGAGCCAGAACCTGAGAACGGGAGTCGTTTGTCGACGACTTCGGAAGTCACTGCGACATGATCAATATCGATGAGTTCGGGAGTCACCCGATGGGGCGAACCAGGACGGGCCCGCGTGGCCCCTGCCCTGCGCTGCTGTTGTACGACGGGCACCGTCCCGACACCGGTCGATTCGGCGGGCGCACGAGCGCCCCGCCCTCCCGAGCCACAAGGAAGTCCACGTGAACCACACCCGCACCGCCGTCGCGACCATCCTGGCCGCCGCCGCCTTTCTTGGCACCGCCGCCCTCGCCCCTGTCGCGGTCGCCGACGACGGCCGAGAGCAGGCGACCACCTGGCATGGCGACAACAAGCCCCACACTGCCTACAAAAAAATCAACGCGGGCAAGTACTACCCCATCCGCGTCCTGTGGGGTAACACCAACGGCGCGGGGTACCTCCACCTCGACATTTATGGCCCGAGCGGAAGGTAGGCGGCCGGAGTCCATCGAGCACGGCCTCGCCGCCCGCCGCTACGCGATGTCCGGCGACCACCGCGCCCTGCACGGCACGGTCCTCTGACCGCCGCCGCTCGCGGACACCTGGCTCTGCTGTGAGCCACACACCACCGGGCCGCGAGTTGCCTTCGTTGCCGCTCTTCCTCAGCGGTGCGGTCGCCGACACCTGCTTGGTCAAGTCGCCCATTCACCGGGAACGCGCCATCGCGGCCTGCTCAAGCTGCTCGCGGCCTTGGCGGATCGCGGGGCCGACGCGCGTTACCCCTCGGTGCTGCTGTCAGAGCAGCTTCTGCGGTGCCTAGAACAGGTCGACGGGCGCGATGTTGCACTCGGCCTTGGGACCGCCTAGCGCGTGCCCCCCGATGCCCTCACCTTCCGGTAGCGGCACCAAGCAGCGACCGTCGATGTTGATGAGCGGAGCGCCATAGGTGTTGAGGATGCCGCCTGCTTCGCCCGCGATGGCGGTGTCGCCGTTGCGGGTTCCGAAGTCCGCCGCCGATGCGGGTACAGCGACGGCCGTCGTTGCGGCAATCGCGAAAGCCGCGCCGGCCAGAACCTTCATGAACACTGTGATGCTCCTGTTCGATGAGACGGTCATCTTCTTTGTGATCTGTCCAACGCCACACTGTGGTTGCAGTTACGTGTACCGGACCAGCTGTCCTCGGCGAGCGCCGACACCTAGTGGTGGTCGTCGGAGGGCAGCAGGACCGTGATGTGGGTGCATCGCAGCATTTGCATGGGCCGGGCAGCACACGGGTGCCACACCGGATTCGCGGTTGCCGGCCTACGTAGCGGTAGTGCGCCGTGAGAACAGGTGAATCACCGGTGCAGACGGTTGAAACACCGTGCTGAAGGCGTCCAGGAGGGACTCGGGGACGTGGCTGGGACGTGAAGGCGTGCTGTTTCGCCTACGGAAGCGGCTCCGGTAGCTGCCCTGACGGAAGAAGTCCATCTGCCGCCCCCATTCATCCCACACGCTGGGTGACAGCCGACTCCAGACATGACCAGGAATCGGCTGGTACAGACCGGCGGCCGAAGTCGTTGTCGAGACCCGCGGGGTATCACGGACGCCCAGGAAGGCTTTGACGGCTTCGCGCCGCGCTGTCGCGAACTCAAGATCGGGAAAGTACTCGCTTCGCGGCGTGGCCGGCGGCGAGATACTGCGGCAGTTCCTGAGCGCGTGAGCTTCGGTGCCCCTGTAGGTGGGATGGGCCGGAGACAGCCATGGTCGTGTGACAGCCCCGCCTTGACGGTGTGCTTCGGTACGCAACGCCTCGAGGCGGGAACGGGGTTGTGCCGTGGAACCGATCTTGACGTACGACACAGCGCCTGTGATCGCGAGTACGTAGACGTGTCCGGTCCCTTCCAGCGCTTGCCTGGGCACCTGGTGTGCCTTGAAGAAGTGCAGTAACCAGCTGCGCGGATCGTTGTGCACGAGTTCAACCATGTCCCACCCCTCGACTCTGTCTTCCATGACAGTGAACCGAAGAGGTACGACACACCCTCCCCACCTGCGCATTTCCCCTTCAGGGGAACGATGTACCCGCCTGCCGGAGCGGCACGTGCAGCCGCCGTTTGTTCTGGCCCTCCAGAACAACCCGGTTCACCTAGTGCTACCGCCTACCTGGTGCTCGCCGCCCGGCGCCGACCGCGGGAGGGCCTCACGGTTGTTCTGCTGCTCCAGAACAAGCCGGTTTAGCTAGTGCTACCGGCTTACTGATCGTTTCAGAATGAGTTGAGCTGTGGGTCTTGTGCTCGACGATCTTGGTCGGCAGGGTGTCGGGGGTGCGCGCTGATCTTGTTCCTGACGACCTGTGGGAGCGGGTGGCCCCGCTTCTGCCGCCCGCCCCTGAGAGGCGCCGTCGCTACCCTGGGCGGCTGCGTGTTCCTGACCGAGCGGCACTCGCCGGCGTCATGTACGTGCTGCGGACGGGTGTCGCATGGCGTGACGTTCCTGCGGAGGCGGTGGGCTGTTCCGGGGCGACGGCCTGGCGCCGACTGCGAGACTGGACCGAGGCCGGCGTGTGGCCGCGCCTGCATGCTGCCCTGCTGACCGAGCTTCACCGTGCCGGTCTGCTGGACCTGGACGACTGCTCCGTGGACGGGTCGCATGTCCGGGCTCTCAAAGGGGGGATCACGTCGGCCCCTCACCCGTCGACCGCGCCCGCCCCGGCTCCAAGCACCACCTGATCGTCGATCGTCACGGAACCCCGCTCGCTATCACCCTCACCGGCGGCAACCGGCACGATGTCACCCAGCTCCTGCCGCTACTCGACGCGGTCCCGCCGATCCGGGGTCTCCGTGGACGTCCCCGCCGCAAGCCCCGGCGTCTGTATGCGGACCGGGGCTACGACTTCGACAAGTACCGCCGCATGCTGTGGAAGCGGGGCATCAAGCCGCTGATCGCGCGACGCGGCGTCGCTCACGGTTCCGGACTGGGCAAGGTGCGCTGGGTGGTCGAGCGTGCCTTCGCCTGGCTGCACCAGTTCAAACGGCTGCGCATCCGCTACGAGCGACGCGCCGATCTGCATGAGGGCCTGCTCGAACTGGCCTGCAGCCTCATATGCCTGCGCCGCCTGCGAACCTCATCCTGAAGCGATCAGTCGGCGACGCTGAACCACCCCGGTCGCACCTCGGTCAGAAGCGGTTGCAGGGACCGCACTGCGGTCCGCAGGTCCTGATCCGTGACGTCAAGGGGCTCCGGCAGGCTCAGCCCGTACCAGCGCAGCCGCCAGAGGTCGAAAATTTCGCTCCCGTCGGCTGCGAAGTCGACATCGACCTCGGTGTCGTTGTCGCTGACGAAGCGGCACCCTGCCCCATGAACCGTGTAGGAGTAGGTGCCGACCTGCCCACTCCGGCTGATCCGGCGCGAATGGACCAGGCCAAGGACATCTGCCAGTCGCTCAAGCGAGGGGATCGCCACCCTCATGGCCTCGTCAACCGCGTTCAGAGCGTCGACGTAACCAAGCACGAGCTCCCGTGCATCCCCAACCCGTTCCATACGGCGTCATCCCCCCCCTGAGCCCGTGGCTGAAGGGATTTTTCCATGGGCCGCCAGCGTCTCCGCAGGACGGCATTCTGAAACGATCAGTTAGGGGTCCTAACAAAGGCGTTGGACGTGTCGGTGGGTGATGAGGCAGGTAGCGAGGCCGAGGAAGGCCTCGTGGATGTCGTCGCGTCGCTCCCAGCGGATCCGCAGTCGGCGGAAGCCGTGCAGCCAGGCGATGGTGCGCTCTACCACCCACCGGAAGACGCCCAGGCCAGAACCGTGTTGCACGCCTCGTTCGGCGATGACCGGGCGGATGCCGCGCTGCCACAGCAGGCGCCGGTATTCGTCGTGGCCGTAACCGCGATCGGCGAGCAGAGCATCGGGTCTGTGTCTGGGCCGGCCGACTATGCCCGCCACGGCCGGAACCTTGTCCGGCAGAGGCAGCAACTGCGTGACGTCGCCCACGGTTTCCGCCGGTCAGCGACACCGCGAGCGGGATGCCCTGCCCGTCGGTGAGGACGTGGTGCTTGCTGCCCGGTCGTGCGCGGTCGACGGGGCTGGGTCCGCTTTTGGGCCGCGCCGGGCCGCCCTGACGTGGGAGGAGTCGATCACCGCCCGCGACCAGTCCAGCTTCGTGACATCCCCTACGAGATGGCCACTCCGCTACAGATCCCCAAGACCGCATGGCAGAACGGCCTTGCCGTCTTCTTCGCTCACGGCGCACGGCAGTCAGGCGACACATGGGCTGTCGGAGCACAGCCACAGCCCGGCTCCAAACTCTTCGGCATGATCACCCTGGCCGGTCGGGGCCAGGACAACGCCGCCAACGCAGCCGTGAAGTGGATGCGCGATCACTGCACCGCGAACGATCTGGAGTTGGTCAGGGTCGAGAACTTCAACGACCGCTACCCGGAGGAGCAACGAGCGGACTTCTCGCTCACGCGCTTCACGATCGCCCGGCCAGATTCACCAGGCGTGGACGACTGGACGTTGCCAACTGGACTGCCGCGGGCGGCCGCCCGGACCGCCCGACGGGCTCCGAGGAAGCGCCGGGAAGCGGCATGAGCCACCTCTCGTCCACCGATCCCGCGTCGTGTCCACTACGTGTCCACTGGATCTTGGTCTGAACGCATGAACGGGGGCCCCACTTTCGAGTGGCGGCCCCCGCTGCAACGTTTACGCAGGTCAGAACGTTTCTTCCCGCGTAGCGAGTGGTGGGGCGGGTGGGACTCGAACCCACGGCCGACGGATTATGAGTCCGCTGCTCTAACCGGCTGAGCTACCGCCCCATAGCGGCGTGTCGCGTACATGTGTGCGCGCCGTCTGCCGCAGCATAGCCGCTCATACGATCTCCTGCTTCGTATGGTCGACTTCGCATGCCCTGAAGGACTCCCCCGCGACCTGCACGGTTCCCGGGATCCGAGGACGGACATGAAAAAGGACCCCGATGGGGTCCTCGTTCAGCATGCTCCCCCGACTGGACTCGAACCAGTAACCTGCCGGTTAACAGCCGGCTGCTCTGCCAATTGAGCTACGGAGGACCGAGCTCCCCCGACTGGACTCGAACCAGTAACCTGCCGGTTAACAGCCGGCTGCTCTGCCAATTGAGCTACGGAGGAATGCCTCGTTGCATCGAACGCACCTACCTGGGTATTCGCCAGAGGGCGTGCGCTCGCTGCGACACATACATTAGCGCAAGCAGGGGGGTGCTCCGCCAATCGGTTCCCCTCGGCGCCGACGCCGCACCAGGGACCTACGCAAAAGGGAAGGGTGGCCGCCATGCGCTACCGGCTCACGTTCGTCATCGGAGTCGCCGTCGGTTACGTGCTCGGCACGCGCGCCGGACGCGAGCGCTACGAGCAGCTGAAGAAGTCCGCGCGCCAGGTCGCGCAGAACCCCGCCGTCCGCAACACCGCCGAGACGGCAGCCCAGCAGGGCCGCGTCTTCGCGGGCAAGGCGTACCACACGGTGACCGAGAAGGTCGGCGACCGAGTCCCCGAGTCGGTCGCCCAACGAGTGCGCTCCCTACGTGAGCGCAGCGCCCACAACGGAGGCGCGGAGGACGACTGGGGCACCAGCAACACGTAGGAGTACGCCTTGGGCGCCTGGCTCGGCGGCACACCCTGGGCGCCGGGAGCGGCAACGCCGCAAGGGGCGCGGGGCCGTGTCGATTTGCGGCTCCGCCGCGCGGGCGTGACCAGCCACGACGAACCCGCGCCCGCAAAACCCACACGCACTCCCACGGCGCCCACGGCCCCAGCCAGCGCAGCGCTACGGCACAATTTGGGCCATGGGGATAGTCGCCGGGTTGGACAGTTCGCCCGATTTCACTCGCATCGTCGTCTGCGACACGGACACGGGCGCCGTACTCAGGCAGGGGTACGCCCCGCATCCGGTGGAGTCGCCGGACGGCGGTGGCGCGCGCCCCTCCGACGTCGATCCGCAGGCCTGGCTGCTGTCCCTCGGTGAGGCGGCCGGCGGCGGGCTCCTCGAAGGTGTGCAGGCCATCGGCGTGTCGTCGCAGCAGAACGCGTTGGTCCCGCTCGACGCCCAGGGCAACACCGTGCGCCCCGCGATGGTCGGCGGCGACAAGCGGGCGCAGGTCGCGGCGGCCGATCTGATCGACGCGCTGGGCGGACGCGAGGCGTGGGCGCAGGCGGTGGGGTGTGTGCCGCAGGCCGCGCAGCCGGTGACCAAGTTGCGCTGGCTCGCCAAGACCGAGCCCGAGCACGCCGCACGCGCCGCCGTCCTGCTGCAGGCGCACGACTGGCTGGTGTGGCAGCTTCTCGGGCGGCCCGTGAGAAGAACCACGGACCGGGGCGGGGCTTCCGGCACCGGCTACTGGTCGGCGGCCACCGGCACCTACCGTTCCGATCTCGTCGAGCTGGCGCTCGGCCACCAGGCGATGCTGCCCGAGGTGATCGGGCCGGCGGATGCGGCCGGTACGACCCCCGAGGGGCTCCTCATCTCCGCGGGGACCGGCGAGACCATGGCCGCCGCCTTCGGGCTCGGCATCGGGCTGGGCGATGCCGTGGTGTCGCTCGGCGCTTCCGGGTCCGTGATGGCCGTCCACCCCGAGGCTCTCGTCGACAGCTCCGGGATGATCACTTCCCTGGCCGACGCGACCGGCATGCACCTCCCGGTCGTCACCACCCTCAACGCCGTACGCACCCTGCGCGGCGCCGCCGAACTCCTCGGCGCGCCCGATCTGGAGAGCCTGTCCGACCTGGCGATGAAGTCGACGCCGGGGGCTCACGGGCTCGTGCTGCTGCCCTATCTGGAAGGCGAGCGGACGCCGAGTCTGCCGCACACCGCGGGCACGCTGGCCGGGCTGCGGCGGGAGTCGATGAAGCCGGAGCATATGGCGCGGGCCGCGTTCGAGGGCATGCTGTGCGGGCTCGCGGACGCGCTCGACGTGCTGCGCGGCCGGGGCGTCGAGGTGCGGCGGATCTTCCTGCTGGGGGCGGCGGCCGAGCTGTCCGCCGTACAGGCGGCGGCGCCCGCGCTGTTCGGGGTGCAGGTCGTCGTACCGCAGCCCGCGGACTATGCGGCGATCGGCGCCGCTCGGCAGGCCGCGTGGGCGCTCGGTGTGTCGCAGGGCTCGCTCGATCCGCGCAACCCGCCGGTCTGGCAGGGCGCGGCGGCGCAGGTCCTGGAGCCCGGCGAGGAGCTGGCGGTGGGGCAGGCGGTGCGTCAGCAGTTCGTGTCGGTGCGGGAGCAGACCCATCCCGGGGCGTTCCGGTCCTAGTGCCGGCGTAGCGGAATGTAAGAGACCGGTAGGACTCGCACCCGGAAGGCCGTACGGAACCGCGCTGACGGCTTAATCGGTTGAGGTAACACCAGCGGAGTGTTCGACGATAGGGGCCAAGGGCAACCAATCGCCCCGTCGTCGACTCCGAGAGAAGCAGCGTGCTCATACGACTTCTGCGGACCTACCTCAGGCCCTACCGAAAACCCATCGCCTGGCTGGTGCTGCTGCAGTTCCTGCAGACCTGCGCCACCCTCTACCTGCCCACGCTGAACGCGGACATCATCGACACGGGCGTCGTCAACGGCGACACCGGCTACATCCTGTCCTACGGCGCCCTGATGATCGGCATCTCGCTGGCGCAGGTCGTGTGCAACATCGGTGCCGTGTACTACGGCGCGCGGACCGCGGCGGCGCTCGGGCGGGACGTGCGCGCGGCCGTGTTCGACCGGGTGCAGTCGTTCTCGGCGCGTGAGGTCGGCCACTTCGGCGCGCCCTCGCTGATCACCCGTACGACCAATGACGTCCAGCAGGTGCAGATGCTGGCGCTGATGACGTTCACGCTGATGGTGTCGGCGCCGATCATGTGCGTCGGCGGCATCGTGCTGGCACTCGGCCTGGATGTGCCGCTGTCCGCGGTGCTGGTCGCCGTGGTGCCCGTGCTCGGCATCAGTGTGACCTTGATCGTGCGGCAGCTGCGGCCGCTGTTCCGGACCATGCAGGTACGGCTCGACACGGTGAACCGGGTGCTGCGCGAGCAGATCACCGGCAACCGGGTGATCCGTGCCTTCGTGCGCGACGAGTACGAGCAGCAGCGCTTCAGGAAGTCCAACGCCGAGCTCACCGAGATGGCGATGGGCACCGGCAGACTGCTCGCGCTGATGTTCCCGATCGTCATGACGGTGGTGAACCTGTCGTCCATCGCGGTGGTCTGGTTCGGGGCACATCGCATCGACAGCGGCGGGATGCAGATCGGTGACCTGACCGCGTTCCTCGCCTATCTCATGCAGATCGTGATGTCCGTGATGATGGCCACCTTCATGTTCATGATGGTCCCGCGCGCGGAGGTGTGCGCCGAGCGCATCCAGGAGGTCCTGGACACGTCGTCGAGCGTGGTTCCGCCCCGCACGCCGGTGCGGGAGCTGCGCCGGCACGGTCATCTGGAGATCCGGGGCGCCGGGTTCCGCTACCCGGGTGCCGAGGAGCCGGTGCTGAAGGCGATCGACCTGGTCGCGCTGCCGGGTGAGACGACGGCCGTGATCGGGTCGACCGGCAGCGGGAAGTCGACCCTGCTGGGGCTCGTCCCGCGCCTGTTCGACGCGACCGACGGGCGGGTGCTGGTGGACGGGGAGGACGTGGCGAGCGTCGATCCCCAGCTGCTGGCGAAGACCGTGAGCCTCGTACCGCAGCGGCCGTATCTGTTCGCCGGGACGGTGGCGACCAACCTCCGCTACGGCAATCCGGACGCCACGGACGAGGAGCTGTGGCACGCGCTGAAGGTGGCGCAGGCCAAGGAGTTCGTGGAGCGGCTGGAGGGCGGGCTCGACGCGCCCATCGCGCAGGGCGGCACGAACGTGTCGGGCGGTCAGCGCCAGCGCCTCGCCATCGCGCGCACGCTCGTCCAGCGCCCGGAGATCTACCTCTTCGACGACTCCTTCTCCGCCCTCGACTACGCGACGGACGCCGCGCTGCGTGCGGCGCTCGCCCGCGAGACCTCCGAGGCGACCGTCGTCATCGTCGCCCAGCGCGTGGCCACCATCCGGGACGCGGACCGGATCGTCGTGCTCGACGAGGGGCGGGTCGTCGGCACGGGCCGGCACCACGAGCTGATGGCGGACAACGAGACATACCGGGAGATCGTGCTCTCCCAGCTGACGGAAGCGGAGGCTGCCTGATGGCCGGGCCTATGGGGCGGATGATGGCCGGTGGCGGCCCCGATCAGCACTCGCTGGACTTCAAGGTGTCGGGCAGGCGGCTGCTCTCCCACTTCAAGCCCGAGCGGCTCACCATCTACGCGCTGCTGTTCTGCGTCGTCGTGAGCGTGGGTCTGTCGGTCGCCGGGCCGAAGATCCTCGGTGCGGCCACCGACCTGGTCTTCGCGGGCATCGTCGGGCGGCAGTTCGAGCCCGGGATGACCAAGGAGCAGGTCCTCGCGGCCATGCGGGAGCGCGGCGACGGCCAGATCGCCGACATGCTGCGCAGCACCGACTTCACGCCGGGCGAGGGCATCGACTTCACCGCTGTGGGGAACGTGCTCCTCTTCGCGCTCGCGGTGTTCGTCGTCGCCGGGCTGCTGATGGCGGTGGCGACGCGGCTGGTGAACCGGGCTGTGAACCGCACCATGTACCGGATGCGTGAGGACGTCCAGGCGAAGCTGTCGCGGCTGCCGCTGTCGTACTTCGACAAGCGCCAGCGCGGTGAGGTGCTGTCCCGGGCGACCAACGACATCGACAACATCGGGCAGACACTGCAGCAGTCGATGGGTCAGCTCATCAACTCGGTGCTCACCATCATCGGTGTGCTGGCGATGATGTTCTGGGTGTCGTGGCTGCTGGCGCTGGTCGCGTTGGTGACCGTGCCGCTGTCGTTCGTGGTCGCCACGCGGGTGGGCAAGCGGTCGCAGCCGCACTTCGTGCAGCAGTGGCGGTCGACCGGCAAGCTCAACGCGCACGTCGAGGAGATGTACACCGGGCACACCCTGGTGAAGGTGTTCGGGCGGCAGGAGGAGTCGGCCAAGCAGTTCGCCGAGCAGAACGAGGCGCTGTACGAGGCCGGGTTCAAGGCGCAGTTCAACAGCGGGATCATGCAGCCGCTGATGCTGTTCGTGTCGAACATCAACTACGTGCTGGTGGCGGTGGTCGGCGGTCTGCGGGTCGCGTCGGGCTCGCTGTCGATCGGTGACGTGCAGGCCTTCATCCAGTACTCGCGGCAGTTCTCGATGCCGCTGACGCAGGTCGCGTCGATGGCGAACCTCGTGCAGTCGGGTGTCGCGTCCGCCGAGCGGATCTTCGAGCTGCTGGACGCGGAGGAGCAGGAGGCCGACCCCATGCCGGGGGTGCGGCCGGAGGAGCTGCGGGGGCGGGTGGCGCTGGAGGGGGTGTCCTTCCGGTACGACCCCGAGAAGCCGCTGATCGAGGACCTGTCGCTGGCGGTGGAGCCCGGGCACACGGTCGCGATCGTCGGGCCCACGGGTGCCGGCAAGACGACTCTCGTGAATCTGCTGATGCGGTTCTACGACGTCTCGTCCGGGCGGATCACCCTCGACGGGGTCGACATCGCGCGGATGTCCCGGGACGAACTGCGGGCCGGGATCGGGATGGTGCTGCAAGACACCTGGCTGTTCGGCGGCACGATCGCGGAGAACATCGCGTACGGGGCCTCGCGGAAGGTGACCCGGGGCGAGATCGAGGAAGCCGCGAGGGCCGCCCACGCCGACCGGTTCATCCGTACCCTGCCCGACGGGTACGACACGGTGATCGACGACGAGGGGTCGGGGGTCAGTGCGGGTGAGAAGCAGCTGATCACCATCGCTCGGGCGTTCCTGTCGGACCCGGTGATCCTGGTGCTGGACGAGGCGACCTCGTCGGTCGACACCCGTACCGAGGTGCTGATCCAGAAGGCGATGGCCAAACTGGCGCACGGGCGTACGTCGTTCGTCATCGCGCACCGGCTGTCGACCATCCGGGACGCGGACACGATCCTCGTCATGGAGAACGGGGCGATCGTGGAACAGGGCGCGCACGGCGAGCTGTTGGCGGCCGACGGGGCGTATGCGCGGTTGTACAAGGCGCAGTTCGCCCAGGCGGTGGCCGAGGTGGACTGACGTGGACTGAATCGCGGTCGGGGGTGCCACGTGGTGTTGTGGGGCGACTGCGGGCCGGTGGGGGTCGGCCGCGCCCCGCGGCGCAGCCGCATATCGACACAGCCCCGCGCCCCTGAGGGGCGTCAGCTGCACGTACCCAAGGGGCGCGGGGAACTGCGCGGCCAACCCCCACTCGCCCGCAGACGGCCTCAGTCCAGATAACCCCTCAGCTGATCCGCGAATGCATGATCCCGCAGCTTGTTGAGCGTCTTCGACTCGATCTGCCTGATCCGCTCCCGCGTCACGCCGAAGATCCGGCCTATCTCCTCCAGCGTGCGAGGGCGGCCGTCCGCCAAGCCGTACCGCAGCTGTACGACCTTCCGCTCCCGCTCCCCCAGCGTCGACAGAACCACTTCCAGGTGCTCCCTGAGCAGCAGGAACGCCGCCGACTCGACCGGCGATGTCGCGTCGCCGTCCTCGATGAGGTCGCCGAGCGCCACGTCGTCCTCCTCGCCCACCGGGGCGTGCAGCGACACCGGTTCCTGGGCCAGGCGCAGCACCTCGCTGACGCGCTCGGGCAGCAGGTCGAGGTGGGCGGCCACCTCCTCCGGCGTCGGTTCGTAGCCGCGTTCCTGCAGCATGCGGCGCTGGACGCGGACGACCCGGTTGATCAACTCGACGACGTGGACCGGCACTCGGATGGTGCGGGCCTGGTCGGCGAGGGCGCGGGACATGGCCTGGCGGATCCACCAGGTGGCGTACGTCGAGAACTTGTAGCCGCGGGCGTAGTCGAACTTCTCCACGGCCCGGATCAGGCCGAGGTTCCCCTCCTGGACCAGGTCCAGCATGGTCAGGCCGCGGCCGACGTACCTCTTCGCCACGGACACGACGAGCCGCAGGTTCGCCTCGATCAGCCGCCGCTTGGCCATCCGGCCCATGACGACCAGGCGGTCGAGGTCGAGGGCGAGCCGGCTCTCCAGATCGGGGGTGCTGCTCAGCTTCTCCTCGGCGAACAGGCCGGCCTCGACGCGGCGGGCGAGTTCGACCTCCTCGGCCGCGGTGAGGAGGGGGATGCGGCCGATCTCCCGCAGGTACTGGCGGAAGAGGTCGGAGGAGGGACCGCTGTTGTCGGCGCGGGCGCGGGCCGGCAGCGGTGCTTCGACCGGCTCGGTGGCGTCGGCGCCGTCCAGGGCCTCCGCGGGCGGTTCCGCGGGCTCGGGCGAGGCCTCCGGCTCCGCCTCGGGGTGGTGCGCGACCCGGCTCTGCGGCGGCACCGCGGCGAGAACGTCGGCCTCCGCGTCCGGTTCGGTGCTGTCAGCGCCGGTGGCGGCAGCGGCGTCGGTCTGGATGAGGGTCTGGGTCTGCACGGGGGGCGACCTCCAGGATGATCGCTGCCGAGGCATACGGCAGCGCTGCTTCGAGGGCGGAGTCGGCGGCCTCGCCGCTGTCCGTCCCGTACGCGATGAGCGGAACCGCGGGGGTGTGGGACCCGTGGGGAACGGATCGGCCGCGCTCCGAGGACTCAGGCACCGGAACCCAGTGTGGAGTACGACACATCGCCGCCACGAGGGGCGTGCGGGGACTTTTTGAGTCCGGTGCGTGACCGGGCGGTTACCCAGTCGTACGCAAATCCCGCGTATCTCTCAGAGCGCCGCCGCGCCCTGCCCCCGCAATGCCTGGTCGTACTGCTGCAACACCCACAGCTCGTTCTGCACGGCGGCCAGTTGGGCCGGGTCGCCGCCCGCGCCCAGGCGGGTCAGCTGGCCCTGGATGTCGCGGACGCGGCGGTCCACGGCGCGGCGGCGGACCGTCACGAGCTGTTCGCCGGCGTAGTTCTCGTCGACCGTCCTGCGCATGATCGCCTCGACCGCCAGCTCCGTGACCATCGCGCGGACCTGGTCGTCGGGGGCCGCGTCGCGGACGCGGACCAGGTACTCCTGCGCGTCCTGGATGCCGTACTCCGCGCCCCCCGCGTCCATGATCGCCTGGCGTACGGCCGCGTAGGGCGCGGCGGTGAACTCGTCGACGCCGTACGCGTCGAACGCCGGGGAGACCAACTCGGGGCGCTGGAGGGCGAGTTTGAGGAGTTCGCGTTCGGTGGCGTAGACGGGGTTGCGCAGGGTCAGGGCCGGGCCGGATGTGCGGGGGCCGGCGGCGGCGTCGTACTGCTGCTGCGGGTTGCGGGATCCCGGGCCGGACGCCGGCGCCTGTCCCCTGCCACCCCGGTCCCGTGCCCAACGCGCCAGCTGCGCCACCCGCTTCACCACGAACTGCGTGTCGAGGATGCCGAGCATGCCCGCGAGCTGGACGGCCACCTCGTGCTGGGCGCCGCTGTTCTTGATGCGGGCGACGATCGGCGCCGCCTCGTCCAGCGCCGCCGCGCGGCCCGCCGGGGTGTCGAGGTCGTAGCGCAGGACGATCTGGCGCAGCGCGAACTCGAAGAGCGGGGTGCGCGGTTCGGCCAGGTCGGCGACCGCCTCGTCGCCCTTGGCCAGGCGCAGCTCGCAGGGGTCCATGCCGTCGGGCGCGATCGCGATGTACGTCTCGGCGGCGAACTTCTGGTCGTCCTCGAAGGCGCGCAGGGCCGCCTTCTGGCCGGCCGCGTCGCCGTCGAAGGTGAAGATGACGCGGGCCGAGCCGTTGTCCATCAGCAGTCGGCGGAGGATCTTGATGTGGTCGCCGCCGAAGGCCGTACCGCAGGTGGCGATGGCCGTGGTGACGCCGGCGAGGTGGCAGGCCATGACGTCCGTGTAGCCCTCGACGACGACCGCGCGGCTGACCTTCGCGATGTCCTTCTTGGCGAGGTCGATGCCGTAGAGGACCTGGGACTTCTTGTAGATGGCGGTGTCGGGGGTGTTGAGGTACTTGGGGCCGTTGTCGGCCTCGTAGAGCTTGCGCGCGCCGAAGCCGACGACCTCCCCGCCGATGTCCCTGATCGGCCACATGAGACGGCCCCGGAAACGGTCGATCGGGCCGCGCCGGCCCTCCTGCGCGAGCCCGGACAGGAGGAGCTCCTTGTCGGTGAAGCCCTTGCCGCGGAGGTAGCGGGTGAGGTGGTCCCAGCCCTGGGGGCTGTAGCCGACGCCGAAGTGGAGGGCGGCGGACTGGTCGAAGCCGCGCTCGGCGAGGAAGATCCGGCCGGTGTCGGCCTCGGGGCTGGTCGCCAGCTGCTCGGCGTACCACTCGGCGGCGATCTTGTGGGCCTCGACCAGGCGGATGCGTTCGCCGCGCTGGTGGGAGGGGTTGTACCCGCCCTCCTCGTAACGCAGGGTGATGCCGGCCTGGGCGGCGAGGCGCTCGACCGCCTCGGAGAAGGAGAGGTGGTCGACCTTCATCACGAACGTGATGGTGTCGCCGCCCTCCTGGCAGCCGAAGCAGTGGAAGAGCCCCTTGCTGGGGCTGACCTGGAAGGACGGCGACTTCTCGTCATGGAAGGGACACAGGCCCTTGAGGTTCCCGCCGCCCGCGCCGCGCAGCTGGAGGTACTCGGACACCACGGCGTCGATCGGGACCGCGTCCCGAACAGCCTTCACGTCCTCGTCGTTGATCCGTCCTGCCACGCGTGAATTCTACGGGGGCGGACCGACATCTCCGGGCGGGCTGCGGCGCCCCAGGGGCGCGGGGCTGTGTCGATGTGCGGCTCCGCCGCGTGGGCGCGACCAGCCCCCATGACCCGCACCCGCGCCCGCGAGACGACGGAACCCGGCTGGCGCCTAGGCGATCAGGCTCTCAAGGGCGACGTGCGGGTCCGCCAGGGCCTCCGTGTTCACCTGTTCCTTCGAGCGGATCAGCTGCTGAATGGGCTCTGTGACGTCCCACACGTTCACGTTCATCCCGGCGAGCACCCGGCCGCCCTTCACCCAGAACGCGATGAACTCCCGCTTCCCGGCGTCCCCGCGGATCACCACTTCGTCGTACGACCCCGGGGGCGCCCAGCCGGAGTACTCCATGCCCAAGTCGTACTGGTCGGAGAAGAAGTAGGGCACGCGGTCGTAGGTGACGTCCTGCCCGAGCATCGCCCGCGCCGCCGCCGGGCCGCCGCCCAGCGCGTTGGCCCAGTGCTCCACGCGCAGCCGGGTGTCGAACAGGGCGTGCGGGAAGGAGGCCACGTCGCCGGCCGCGTAGATGTCGGGGTCGGAGGTGCGCAGCCGCTCGTCGACCACGACGCCGCGGCCATGGGTACGGTCGGCGATCTCCAGCCCCGCCGCCTCCGCGAGGCCGATGCGCGGGGCCGCGCCGATCGCCGCCAGGACGTCGTGCGCGGGGTGCTCCTCGCCGTCGTCGGTGCGGGCGGCCAGCACCATGCCGTCCTGGCCGACGATCTCCGTCAGCCGCCGGCCGAAGTGGAAGCGCACGCCGTGCTCGCGGTGCAGCTCGGCGAAGACGGCGCCCAGCTCGGGGCCGAGGACGCCGTGCAGCGGGGTCGGGTTGTGCTCGATGACGGTGACCTCGGCGCCGTACTCCCGGGCCGCCGCCGCGACCTCCAGGCCGATCCAGCCGGCGCCGGCGATCACGATGTGCCCGTTGTCCCGGCCGAGCGAGGCGAGGACGCCCTTGAGGCGCTCGGCGTGCGCGAGGCGGCGCAGGTGGTGGACGCCGGCCAGGTCCGTGCCCGGGATGTCCAGGCGGCGCGGCTCGGCGCCGGTGGCCAGCAGGAGCTTGTCGTAGTGGACGACGGTGCCGTCCTCGCCGAACCGCACCGTCTTCGCCGTACGGTCGATCGCGTCGACGGTCTGGCCCAGGTGCAGCTCGATGTCGTTGCGCGCGTACCAGGCGGGCTCGTGCACGAAGACGCTGTCGCGCTCCTCCTTGCCGAGGAGATAGCCCTTGGACAGGGGCGGCCTCTCGTACGGGTGGTCGCGCTCGTCGCAGATCAGTATCACCCGCCCGGTGAAGCCGTCCGCCCGGAGCGTCTCGGCCGCCTTCGCGCCGGCGAGTCCGCCTCCGACGATGACGAATGTCTGATCCGCGTCGACCACTTGATGCCTCCTCGTCAGGGTGCCGCCACACGAGCGTCCCGCACGCAGCGTGATGCGGGAAGAGGGGGTGACCCGATCAGGCCACGCAGGGTCACTTTCGAGTGCCCGTTCGCCCCATGTGTCCCAACCGTCACGAGCGGGTGATCACCCCTCGGAGGGAGGCCGACGGCGCGCCTGCCTCGCTCCGGAACAGGCGCACCCCCGCCGCGCCAAGCGTCCCGTGGGGGCCGGGAGTTGTCGGCCCGCTCCCGGCGGGAGGCCGCCGCGAGCAGCTGCCGGTGGCGGTGGGCTCCTGACCCGCTCGACCCGCTAGACCCGCTGCGTGAGCCGCGTGTGCAGGGAGCGGGCCGAGGCGTCCGTCAGGGAGGCGATCTGGTCGACGATCACGCGTTTGCGGGCGCGGTCGTCGGCGGCCGCGTCGAACAGGGCCCGGAACTGCGGGTCCAGCCCGTCGGGCGCGCGGGCGGTGAGCGCCTCGGCCAGTTCGGCGACCACGATCCGCTGGTCGGCGCGCAGCCGCTCCTGCTCGGCGCGCTGCATGACGTACCGGTCGGCGACGGCCTTGAGGACCGCGCACTCCAGGCGGGTCGCGTGCGGTACGACGAGTTCGGCGCCGTAGCGGGTGAGCCGGCCGCTGCCGTACGCCGCGCGTGTGGCGCTCTCGGCGGCCAGGCAGAACCGGCCGATGAGCTGGCTGGTGGCGTCCTTGAGGCGGGCCTGGGCGACGGCCGAACCGTCGTAGCCGTGCGGCCACCACGGTTCTTCCTGGAGCCGGTCGAGGGCGGCGGACAGTTCCGCCGGGTCGGTGTCCTCAGGGACGTACCGTCCGACGGCGACCGCGAAGACCGCCTGGCGTTCCGGCTCGGCGTGCAGGTAGTTGGGGTCGATGTGGCCGGCGTGCAGGCCGTCCTCGACGTCGTGCACCGAGTACGCCACGTCGTCGGACCAGTCCATGACCTGGGCCTCGAAGGTGGTGCGGGTGGCGGGGGCGTCCTTGCGGACCCAGTCGAAGACGGGGCGGTCGTCCTCGTAGACACCGAACTTCGGGGACGTCGGGGCGGTGGGGTGGGCGCCGCGGGACCACGGGTACTTGGTGGCGGCGTCGAGGGTGGCTCGGGTGAGGTTGAGGCCTACCGAGCCCTCCGGGGTGAACCGTTTGGGTTCGATGCGGGTGAGGAGCCTCAGGGACTGGGCGTTGCCCTCGAAGCCGCCGCAGTCCTCGGCGAATTCGTTGAGCGCGACTTCGCCGTTGTGCCCGAAGGGAGGGTGGCCGAGGTCGTGGGAGAGGCAGGCGGCTTCGACCAGGTCGGGGTCGCAGCCGAGGGCTGCGCCGAGCTCTCGGCCGACCTGGGCGCACTCCAGGGAGTGGGTGAGGCGGGTGCGGGGGCTCGGGTCCCAGGCGTGGCTGTGGGTTCCGGGTGTCACTACTTGGGTCTTGCCGGCGAGGCGGCGCAGGGCCGCGGAGTGCAGCACTCGGGCGCGGTCGCGTTGGAAGGCCGTGCGGCCTGGGCGTTTGTCGGGTTCGGGTGCCCAGCGTTCGACTGCCGACTCGTCGTAGTACATGCACCGACAGTACGGGCAGGCACTGACAAATGGGGGGACTGTGTTTCGCCTGCTCGTCTGCCGACTTCCGAGGCGCTGCGCGGGCCACTACCCTCCGCGGCGATTCAGGCCGACGCCAGTTCCGGTGCTGTGGTGGCCGGCGTCGTCAGCATCTGGTCGTAGCGGTGCAGGAGCAGCCTCGCCATCGCCGGGTGGGTGCCCAGTGGGGCCGACGCGATCCACGGGGCCGCCTGCGCGCACTCCGTCGCGAAGCGGCCGGGGGCCGTGAAGTAGGAGGACACCGCCACCCTTGTGCGGCCTCGGGCGGCCAGGGCACGGAGGGCGTCGGGGACCGTCGGGGCCGCCGTCGTCGCGTACGCGGGGACCACCGGGACGCCCAGGCGGTTGGCGAGGAGCTGGGCCGTGTGGGCCGTGTCGAGCTTCGACGCGGGGTCGCGAGAGCCTGCGGCCGCCAGGACCACCGCGCTCTTGCGGCGGGTGGACTCGTCCAGCCGGGTGCGCCAGCCGGCCTCGACCAGGCGCGCGTACAGGGCCTCCACCAGCAGGGGGTGCGGGCCGAGCGCGCCGGCCACGCGTGCGCGTACCTGCGATGCGGCGGCCATCTCGGGGATGTCCCGTTTGATGTGGTAGCCGCGGCTGAGCAGGAGCGGGACGAGGATCGCCTCGCGATCGCCCAGGGCGGCGAGGGTGTCCGGGAGCAGGGGCTCGTTCAGCTCGATGTGGCCGAGGTGGACCGGGAGGCCGGGGCGCTGCTCGCGGACCTTGTCGAGGAGGGCGCTCACCGTGCTCAGGGCGCGCGGGTCGCGGCTGCCGTGGGCCACGACGACGAGCGCGGGCGGCTCGGGGCGCCGCCTGCCGTCGAGCGAGACGAGGCTGAGCTGGCTGGCGAGCTGGCTGCTGATCCGGTTCATGATGTGCGCCGTACTGTCGAGGTGGGCCCCCGGGCCGGGGAGGGTCGTGGACTCGTCGTGAAGCGGGTTCGACGCCGTCATGAACCGATGGTGGCGGCGGGACGTTGCCACCCCGTTGCGCCTGAATAACGGGTTTTTACACCGGGTTCACGGTGGGGTGCCAGGGCGGTGTGAGGCGGCGTGACCTGCGCGTTCGAGGGGCGAAGTGAACCTGGTCACGTCGGCGGTGGTGAACCGCGGAGGCTGACAGGGCGTCCCTGACTGTCGAGAAGAGGCGGTCAGCCGACCGGGGAGGGACCCACCAGATGCGCCGACCGAAGCTGCGCCGACCACGCCTGCCGCGCACCCGTGCGGGGCAGCGGCGGCTGGTGCAGGCCGTGATGTCCGGGTGTGTGCTGGCGCTGCTTCCGGTCACCTGGATGTACGTCGTGACCGGGGACCGGCTGCGCACGGCGGCCGACGTGCCGCGCACCGACGTCGCCGTCGTCTTCGGTGCCGGTCTGTGGGAGGGCGAGCCGTCGCCGTACCTCGCGCACCGGCTCGACGCGGCGGCCGAGCTGTACCGCGAGGGCCGAATCGAGGTCGTCCTCGTCACCGGCGACAACAGCCGTGAGGACTACGACGAGCCCGACGCCATGCGCACGTATCTGACCCGGCACGGCGTGCCCGACTCGCGCATCGTCAGCGACTACGCCGGCTTCGACACCTGGGACTCCTGCGTCCGTGCCAAGAAGATCTTCGGCGTCGACGAGGCGGTGCTGATCAGCCAGGGCTTCCACATCCGGCGGGCGGTCGCGCTGTGCCAGGAGGCGGGGGTGGCGTCGTACGGTGTCGGGGTCGACGCCAAGCACGACGTGACCTGGTACTACGGCGGCACCCGGGAGATCTTCGCGGCGGGCAAGGCGGCCCTGGACGCCGTCTTCGAGCCGGACCCCCGGTTCCTGGGGCGAAAGGAACCCGGGGTGACCCAGGCGCTCGCCACGGGGCGGTAGGGGCGCGTCGGCCGCTTCGTACGGCTGTTCGACTGTTCGGCTGTTCGGCTGTGCGACCTCGATCACCGTGGAAGCCGCCGCGAACTGGATCTTCGAGAACGAACAGATGACGAGCCCGGAGAACATCGCGGCCATCGAGCGGTTCCTCGGTGTCCGGCCGGGCAGCTCAGGATCCTCCTCTGGGCCGTCAGAGAGGCCGGCGAGCACGGTGTGACGGTGGCCGCGCGCAGCACGCAGGACCTGAGCCGGGACACCGACGCGCCGGCCGAGATCCTCACCGCCGTCGTGGCCGCCCACCGCCGGGAACCGGCAGACGGCCAGGACAGCCGGGACGGCCTGGCGGCGCCTCCCCGCCGGGAGGGACCCCCTGACTGGTGGTCATCCGCTTCGAGGACGCACGGTCATCCGCAGGGTGCGGGGCCGTACGGTGGCCCGGGCCACGGGTCGGACCACCTGTCCCTCGGCGAGTTCCAGCCGTGCCGTCCGCAGGATCGTCGCGATCGCCGTGATCATTTCGGCGAGGGCGAAGCGGTCTCCGATGCATTTGTGCTTGCCGTCCCCGAAGGGCAGGAACGCGCCCAGCGGGGGCTCCTGGGCCTCGCCCCGCCACCGCTCCGGATCGAAGGTGAGCGGGTCGGGAAAGAGCTCGGGATCGCGGTGCAGGGCGTGCTGGCAGTAGGCCAGCTCGGTGTCGGCGGGCAGGGTCCACTCGCCGAGCCGGGTCTCGG
Organism: Streptomyces sp. R28; assembly: GCF_041052385.1. Lineage (GTDB taxonomy): Bacteria > Actinomycetota > Actinomycetes > Streptomycetales > Streptomycetaceae > Streptomyces. The sequence continues at coordinate 3,452,816 of NZ_CP163439.1, forward strand.
TGGTCGTGCGGCGCGTGACGAGCCAGCCGGTGTGGTGCAGCCTCAGGGTCTCGGTGATCACCCGGTTCAGGTAAGGCAGACGGGTCAGGTCGTCGAAGGCGACCGGCCGCTCGCCGACGACCTCGTCCAGCTCGGCCAGGACGCGGGCCTCGATCTCCGGCTGACGGGCGAGTTCGTACAGGATCCAGGACAGCACCGAAGCGGTGGTCTCGGTGCCGGCCACGGCCAGGGTGAGGATCTCGGAACAGATCTGATGCCCGGTCAGCGGTTGGCCGGTCTCCTCGTCGACGGCGCGCAGCAGCATGGACAGCATGTCCCCGGTGTCGTGCCCGGAGGCCTGCAGTTCGTCGACGGCGGTGTTGATGGTGGCGCGTACGGCGGCTCGGGCCCGGTCGAAGCGGCGGTTGAAGGCAAGCGGGAGGCGCTCGACCCAGTCGGGCAGCATGATGCGGGCGCCGACGCCGTTCATCACCACCGACAGGTCGCTGCGCAACTGGCGGAAGGTGGCCTCGTCGAGGCTGCCCGAGAACACGGTCTTCGCGAGCATGTTGAGGCTGAGCTGAACCATCGCCTCGCGCACGTCGAGCGTCTGACCGGGTTTCCAGGCGGCGACGGCGGCGGTCACCTCGGCGCGCATGATGTCGACGTAGCGAGTGATCTCGGTGTGGGCGAACGCCGGCTGGAGCTGACGGCGCTTGCGTACATGGGTCCGGCCGGCGGCGGTGACCACGCTGTCGCCCAGCAGCTGGCCCATCTTGTCGAAGAACCGTCCCTTGTCCAGGGTCGGTGCGAGAGCCTTCAGCATCTGGTGGATCAGGGTCGGATCCTGCACCACGACGGTCCGCGTGCCGGGTTGCAGGACGATCTCGATCAGGGGTTCCCCCGTCTCTCGCAGCGAGGCGATGAAACCGAGGTTGTCGCGCATCTTCAGGGCGTGACCAAGGAGAGGAAACGATCCTGCAGCCCGGGGGATGGGGGGAGGCGCAGTCAGCGTTGTCACGGTGATCCCTTCACGGCGGTCCGAGGTGCCCGTATTACTTCCCTGACTTTTCCCCAATGGAACGTGTTCTGCGCCACGGGTGAGGGACAAGTGGTGAGAGGGCCACGTGAGTTCCGGTCACAGCGGGCGGGCGTGCCGGATGGCTGCCGTGAACGAGCGTGGGTGAGGGCCGCGGGTGTGGCCGGCGGTCGTAGGCACCGCCGGCCGCACCCACGGCAAAATCCTCAGCGCCCCTTGAAGACGGGCGCCCGTTTCTCCAGGAACGCGGTCATGCCCTCCTTCTGGTCCTCGGTCGCGAACAGGGCGTGAAAGACGCGGCGTTCGAAGAGGAGGCCGTCGCGCAGGCCGGTTTCGAGGGCCTGGTCGACGCACTCGCGGGCCGCCGTGACGGCCGCGCGGCCGTACGAGGCGATCGTCGCCGCCGCTCGCAGGCCCTCCGGCAGGACCTGGTCGTCCGGGACGACCCGGGAGACAAGACCGCAGCTTCCGGCCTCCCGTGCGTCCATCGTGCGGCCGGTGAGGATCAGGTCCATCGCCTTCGCCCGGCCGACGAGGCGGGTCAGGCGCTGGGTGCCGCCGATGCCGGGGATCACGCCGAGCTTGATCTCCGGCTGGCCGAAGACCGCCGACTCCCCCGCGATGACCAGATCGCACATCATCACCAGCTCGCACCCGCCGCCCAGCGCATAGCCGTTGACCGCGGCGATCTTCGGGGTGCGCAGGGCCGTGAAGCCCTCCCAGGCCGCGAAGTAGTCCTCGGCCGCCATCTCCGCCGCCGTCTTCCCCGCCATCTCCTTGATGTCGGCGCCGGCCGCGAACACCTTCTCCGAACCGGTGACGACGAAGCAGCCCACCTGGGGGTCCTGGTCCAACGGGCGCAGTACGTCGAGGAGTTCGGCCAGCAGATCGCCGCTGAGGGCGTTGAGCACGTGCGGACGGTGCAGGCGTACGGTCACCACGGCGCCGTCGCGTTCGATCTTGAGGTTGTTCATCTTCAGCTCCTGTGCGCAGAGTGCCGAGTTACGAGTCCCAGATCGCGCCGTACGCCGGAATCCCGCGCCGCTCCAGGCCGTGCACCACCTGCCAGGTGAGCTTCTTGTTGGAGATGCAGATGACGGCCTCGGCGCCGAAGTCGCGGTACGCCTCGTACGCGAGTCGCACCATGTCGGGCTTGCCGTGCCGGGCGGTGTCGCGGATCAGGGCGTGCGGCTGGACGGCGAGGATCTCGTCGACCAGGGCGTCGCCGTAGGTGGTGCGGGGGTCGCGGGTCGCCCAGACCAGGCGGGAGGGGACCTCGGCGGCGAGGAGGTGCGGGAGGCAGGGGCCGATGCCGCTGCCGGTGGCGACGTAGACCACCTTGGTGAACAGGGTCTCTATGTTGGCGACTCCGGCCGTCGTGATGCCCTTGACCCAGACCCGGGAGGGCAGGTCGTCGATGAAGGCGCCCGTCCAGTCCCCGGCGCGCGAGATGGTGAGCCGGAAGCCGGGCTCGCCGGGTGCCGGGACGTTGGCGAAGGAGTGCCACTCCTTCAGCGGGCTGCGGCTGACCGCGGTCGAGGAGCCCGCGAAGGGGGTCTCGCCGTGGTCGAAGCGGGCCAGTACGACGTGCGGGGAGGGGCGTTCCAGGCGTACGTCCACCTTGCGCAGCCGTAACCAGGGCAGGGCGACGCTGAAGGTGACGAGCGCTAGCACCATGAGCGCAACGGGACCGGACGACGACAGCAGGGTGTGCGCCCAGAACAGGATCAGGGCCGTCCAGCCGCCGAAGCGGTGGATCTTCTCGAAGTGGTCGTGGTGGCGGGAACGGAAGGGCGGGAGCGCGGTGGCCACGATCAGCGCGAGGAGGGCCAGCAGGGTCCAGCTCACGGCCATGAGCGGGCCGTTGGTCGTGGTGACCGCCAGCGCCAGGAACCATGCCGTCCCCGCCAGCGCCGCGCCCACGTGCAGCCCGCCGAAGTGGTACACCTTGCCCAGCGACCAGCGGATCTTCAGCGGCCAGGTCGTCGGCGCCGAAGTGGCCAGCCTGAAGAAGAAGTTGATCACGTACTGCTGGCGTACGAGGACGGCGAGCGCGAGGTTCGCCAGTGCCGCGTGGCCCAGGGCCGGCGTCGACAGGGGCCAACCTGCCCACAGGAACGCCAGGTTGGCGGTGAGTACCAGGGCCGCCAGGCGGTTGTAGTGCATCAGGCGGGGGTGCTTGAGCAGGCGGCGCGGGCCTGGGATCAACGGCGGCAGATCGACGGCCTGACGCTTGAGGGACGTGGTCATCGGGCCGCCCCCTGAAGCGTCCGCTCCTCCGCCATCCGCAGCAGCGCCGGTTTGTCGATCTTGCCGCGGTCGGTCTCCGGCAGTGATGACAGGGGCATGACATGTTCGGGCACGCAGTAGTACGGCAGCGCCTCCGCCACCGCGCGGCGGGCCCCTTCCGGGTCGACGTCCGCGGGGCAGACGAAGGACACGAGGGTCCGCGCGTCCCGCTTCAAGGTCACCGCGCGCACACAGCCCTCGACCGACTCCAGCACCGAGGAGACGGAGTCGAGCTCGACCCGGAAGCCGCGCACCTTGACCTGGTCGTCGGTCCGACCGAGGTGTTCGAGCTCGCCGCCCGGGGTCCAGCGGCCGAGGTCACGGGTGCGGAACATACGGTGGCGGGCGCCGAGGAAGGGGTCCGGGGCGTAGCGCTCGGCGTTCAGGGCGTCGTCGTCCAGGTAGCCGGCCGAGACGCAGGCGCCGCCCGCCCACATCTCCCCCACCTCGCCGAGGGGCAGGGGGCGGCGGTCGGCGTCGAGGACGTAGACCGTGTTGTTGGGGGTCGGGCGGCCGATGGTGAGCAGCGGGTCGGACGGATGGTGACGGTGCATCGTGTTGACGATGGTCGTCTCGGTCGGGCCGCAGCAGTTGTGGAAGGCGGCGCGGTGGGCCCACCGGTCGGCGAGCGGGCGCGGGCAGGGCTCTCCGGCGACGGCGACCGTGTGGACGCGTGGGCAGGTCGCCGGGTCGATGCCGGACAGCACGGTCGGGGTCGCGATCAGCACGTCGGCCGTGCGGGCGGCCGCCGCGACGTCCTTGCCGCGGATGACGAGGGTGCCGCCCTGGGTGAGGCAGCCGAGGATCTCCCAGGCGGCCATGTCGAAGGCGACGTTGAGGAGCTGGGCCACCCGGTCGCCGGGGCGGATGCCGAGGCCGCCGGGCTGGGTGAGGAGAAGGTTGGCGACGTTGCGGTGGGTGACCTTCACGCCGTTGGGCCGGCCGGTGGTACCGGAGGTGAACAGGACGTAGCAGCCGTCGTCGGGCCGGGTCGCGGTGCGGGGCCTCGGAGCGTACGGCTGTGGCTCGTCCAGCGTGATCAACAGGTGGCCGTCGGGCAGCGGCACCCGGTGGGCGTGCTCGGCGACCGTGAGGACGACGCGGGTGCGGGCGGTGCCGACGACGTGGGCGAGCTGATGCGCGGGCGCGAGGCCGATGTCCTGCGGGACGTAGGCGGCGCCCGCCTTCAGGATGCCGAGCAGACCGACGAGCATCGGGATCGAGCGGCGCACGAAGAGTCCGACGTGGTCACCGGGGTGTACGCCCTCTCGGGCGAGGCGGGCGGCGACGGCGTCGGCGCGGCGGTCGAGCTCGCCGTAGGTGATGCGGTCGCCCAGGTGCTCGGCGGCGACGGCGTCCGGGGCGGCGGCGGCCTGCCGTTCGACGGCGCGGTGGATCAGCGGGTCGCGGACGGGGACGGTGGGGCCGCGGCCGTACTGCCAGAAGAGGTGCTGGTCGCGGGGAGGCAGATGGCCCAGGGGGCCGGCAGGGCACAGGGGCATGGTCGGGGGACCTCCTGGCAGGCTGTTTCGAGATGACGGTTTGCCGTGCGGGCATGCCCGGTATGTCGAACGCCGTACGGAGTGCACGCGTGCGGCCACGCATGCGTGGTGCGTGTAACGGAGACGTGCTGCGTCGGCGCCGTGCCTGGGCTTCGACTGTAGCCCCGGCTCTTCCACCTTCAACCAGGCGTGATCGGCCAACTACGGTACGGAATGAGACATGCGAGCCGACTTAGGAAACAGCGGCAACTTCCGTGCCGTCCGGCGGCGACTGAGGGCAGGGCGCCTGTGCGCCTCACGGCGGCCGGGCGGCGACGGGGAGGTCACCGTCCCGGCCGCGTAACAGGGAGCCGCCGCGCACGTAACACGCCCGACTCACGCTGGACGGTATGCCGAACTCCGCGACGCCCACGCACTGCCCGTACTGCGCCCTGCAGTGCGGAATGAACCTCACGCCCCTGCAGGACGGGGGTGTCGCGGTGGTCGAGCGCCCGGACTTCCCGGTGAACAAGGGGGCGCTGTGCGGCAAGGGCCGTACGGCGCCCGCGGTGCTGGCGTCGAGCGTCCGCCTGACCTCGCCGCTGGTGCGTTCGGGCGGCACGCTGGTGCCCGCCACCTGGGACGAGGCGCTGGACCGCATCGCCGAAGGCCTGAATCGCACGCGTACGGAACATGGCCCGGACGCGTGCGGGGTCTTCGGCGGAGGCGGTCTGACGAACGAGAAGGCGTACAGCCTCGGCAAGTTCGCGAGGATCGTGCTCGGCACCTCGCAGATCGACTACAACGGCCGCTTCTGCATGTCGTCGGCGGCCGCGGCCGGGATGAAGGCGTTCGGGCTCGACCGGGGGCTGCCGTTCCCGCTGGAGGACATCCCGAAGACCGGCTGCGTGATCCTGGTCGGCTCGAACCTGGCGGAGACAATGCCGCCGTCGCTGCGCTTCTTCAACGAGCTGCGCGAGAACGGCGGCACGCTGATCGTCATCGACCCGCGCCGCACCAAGACCGCCGAGCAGGCCGACCTGCACCTGATGCCCCGGCCGGGCACCGACCTCGCGCTGGCGCTCGGCATGCTGCACCTGGTCGTCGCCGAGGGGCGGGTGGACGAGGAGTACGTCCAGGAGCGCACGGTCGGCTGGGAGGACGCGCGGGCCGCGGCGATGGCGCACTGGCCGGAGTTCGTGGAGCGGATCACGGGGGTGTCCGTTCCTCAACTACGGGAAGCCGTACGGATGTTCTGCGAGCCGGAGAACGCGATGGTGCTGACCGCGCGCGGGCCCGAGCAGCAGTCCAAGGGCACGGACACCGTGAGCGCGTGGATCAACCTGTGTCTGGCGACGGGACGGGCGGGCCGGCCGCTGTCCGGTTACGGCTGTCTGACCGGGCAGGGCAACGGGCAGGGCGGGCGCGAGCACGGCCAGAAGGCCGATCAGCTGCCCGGCTACCGCAAGCTGGACGACCCCGCGGCGCGGCGGCATGTCGCCGAGGTGTGGGGCGTGGACCCGGACAGCCTGCCCGGGCCGGGGCGCAGCGCGTACGAGTTGCTGGACGCGCTGGGCACGGACATCAAGTCGCTGCTGCTGATGGGCTCCAACCCGGTGGTGTCGGCGCCGCGTGCCGCGCACATCGAGGAGCGCATCAAGTCCCTTGACTTCCTCGCGGTGTGCGATGTGGTGCTGTCGGAGACGGCGGCTCTCGCGGATGTCGTACTGCCGGTCACGCAGTGGGCGGAGGAGACGGGCACGACGACCAACCTGGAGGGCCGGGTGCTGCTGCGGCGGCGCGCGATCACTCCTCCGGAGGGCGTCCGCAGCGACCTGGACGTCATGCACGAGCTCGCGGTGCGGCTGGGCGGCGAGAAGGGCCTGGAGAAGGGCTTCCCGACCGACCCCGAGGAGGTCTTCGAGGAGCTGCGCCGGGCGAGCGCGGGCGGAGCGGCGGACTACTCGGGGATCACGTACCGCAGGCTGGCGGAGGAGAACGGGGTGTTCTGGCCGTGTCCGGCGCCGGCGGACGCGGACCCCGCTTCGGCGGACTCCGAGGACGCCTCGCTGGACGCGTCCGCCGGGGCCGACGACCCGGCGCAGGACGACGAGGCCACGGACGACGGGACCACGGGCGCCGAGGCCGAAGGCCGTGCGGCGCACCCCGGCACGCCCCGTCTCTTCCTCGACCGGTTCGCCACGCCGGACGGACGGGCGAGGTTCGCCGCCGTCTCGCACCGGGCGGTCGCCGAGGAACCCGACGACGAGTACCCGGTGCTGCTGACGACCGGGCGGGTCGTGGCGCAGTACCAGTCCGGCGCCCAGACCCGCCGCGTCGACGAGCTGAACGCCGCCGCGCCGGGCCCGTTCGTGGAGCTGCACCCCCGGCTGGCGGCGCGGCTCGGGGCGGCCGAGGGCGATCCGGTGGCCGTGGTCTCGCGCCGGGGCCGGGCGGTCGCCCCCGCCCGCATCACGACCGGCATCCGCCCGGACACCGTCTTCATGCCGTTCCACTGGCCGGGCGAGGGCCGCGCCAACACCCTGACGAACCCGGCGCTGGACCCGACGTCGCGGATGCCGGAGTTCAAGGCGTGCGCGGTGCGGGTGGAGGCGGTGAAGTCGTAAGGGCGGGCGACCACTTGATCGCGGACCGCCCGGACGTTGCGGGCCGGCGCGACATCGCCGTACGGTCGGACGGATGATCCTGCCCAAGGACCGCGACCCCCGGTTCACCACCATCCGCCGCGGGGGGACGCTCACGGACTCCGACCACCGGCTTCTGGCGCTGTGGGCGGCCGCGTGTGCGGAGCACGTTCTGCACCTCTTCGAGTCGGCGCAGCCCTCGGACCCCCGGCCTCGTCAGGCGGTCGAGCAGATTCGGGCATGGGCTCGCGGAGAGATCAGGATGTCCCAGTCCCGTGCGGCGGGTGGCCATGCCATGGCTGCGGCGAGAGTGCTGACCGGAGCGGCTCGGCACGCGGCATTCGCCGCCGGCCAGGCCGCGGTGGTGGCCCATGTCGCCGCGCATGAGCTGGGTGCCGCGGCCTACGCGATCAAGGCTGTGCGTGCGGCGACCTCCGCGGGTGAGGCCGAGGAAGCCGGACGGCTCGAATGCCGCTGGCAGCGCGAACAGCTCCCGGATGCGATTCGCGAACTCGTCATGGACGACCAGCGCTTGCGCAACGACATCTGCTGGTCGGTCTTCGACTGCTGACAGCGTCGCGATCGTCGTGGCTCGTCCTGGCCGGGCCGGCGCAGGCAGCCGCCGCCGGGCCGGCTCCCGCTCGCCGAGGTGACGCTCAGCCGGGCCGGATCGCCCAGTCGCCGCTCTCGATGAGCCTGCCGTGGGCGCGCAGGCGGGCGGCGACGGAGGGGGCGGCGACATACACCCAGGCCTGTACGGCCGTTCCGTCGAAGTCGCGGATCACCTGGCGGGCGATGCGGTCGTAGAGGTTGCGCGGGTCGTCCGGGGCGTACTCCTCCAGCCGGTCCAGGGCCGCCAGGAGCGCGGGGTACTCCTCGGGGCGGGCGGTGACGAGGTCGCCGTACACCGTGCCGCCGCCGTCCCGTTCCTCGACGGCGTACGGGTAGCCCGGGCCGTCGTACAGCACCGCACCGACGAGTCGTGCCGGTTCCTCGGTGAGGGTGCGGCCGCGCAGGAAGTGGTCGTGGTTGGGCTCTCCTGGGCGCAGGGTGCCGTAGACGAAGAACGGGAGTCGAGGAGAGAGGGTCACGGAAACGATTCTCTCCCCACACACACCTGCACGTTCTCACTCTGTTCATGGCATGTGCACGCCCCCTTGAATCTTGGACATCCTCTGCGCCGTCCAGTTCAAGGAGACCGATGAGCCGAATACGGCCGCACATCCGGGGTTCCCGTCTTGCCACGGCGGGTATCGCCGCCGTCGGCGCCACCCTGCTGGCCACCGCCCTCTCCCCCACCGCCGGCGCGGACGACAGTCCGACCAGGGCCACCGCGCTCGAGAACGCGGCGTCGGTCCTCACGGACCGCGCGGCGAGCCTGGGGCTGACCGCCGCGCAGGACACCACCGTGCGGGACGTGATCGTGGACGCGGACGGCACCCAGCACGTCCGCTACGACCGTACGTATCGCCAACTCCCTGTCCTCGGCGGTGACTTCGTCGTCCATCTCGCCAAGGACGGCACATACCGCAGCGCCTCCCGCGCCACCAAGGGCGCGATCTCCCTGTCGAGCGTGACGCCCAGGATCTCGGCGCCGAAGGCGGCCGACCTCGCGGCGACGCTGCTGCGGGCCGCGAACCTCGGCGAGACGCTGAAGCGGCTGACGGCCAAGCCCGAACTGGTCGTCGACGTCCTGCACGGCACCCCGAAGCTGGCCTGGCGGACCGACGCGGTCGCCCAGGACTCCGTCGGCAACCCGGTCGCCCGCACGGTGCTGACCGACGCCCTGACCGGCACCCGGATCGACGCGTGGGACAGCATCGAGACGGCGTCCGGTGACGGGAAGTCGCTGTACGGCGGCACGGTGCCGCTGGAGACGACGCAGTCGGGATCGACGTACCAGCTGAAAGACCCGACACGCGGCGGCACTTACACCGGTGACGCCGAGAACAAGACGGACCTGTGCCTCCTGACCGTCTGCCTCAACCGCGCCCCGGCGACGCTCTTCACGGACGCCGACAACCACTGGGGCACGGGCACCGCGGCCGACCGCTCGACGGCGGCGGTGGACGCGCAGTACGGCACGGACATGACGTGGAACTACTACAAGGACGTCCACGGCCGCAACGGCATCGCCGGCGACGGCAAGGGTTCGTTCAACCGCGTGCACTACGGCAACGCCTACAACAACGCCTTCTGGGACGACAGTTGCTTCTGCATGACGTACGGCGACGGTGACGGCACCCAGCTCGGCCCGCTGGTGTCGCTGGACGTGGCCGGCCACGAGATGTCGCACGGCGTGACGTCGAAGACCGCGGCGCTGACGTACTCGGGCGAGTCCGGCGGCCTGAACGAGGCGACCTCCGACATCTTCGGCACGCTGGTGGAGTTCCACGCCGCCAACTCCTCTGACCCGGGCGACTATCTGATCGGCGAGAAGATCGTCCGGTCGGGCTTCAGCCGGGACGCCCTGCGCTACATGGACAAGCCGTCGAAGGACGGCAGCTCGGTCGACTGCTGGACCACGACGACCGGGGACCTCGACGTCCACTACTCGTCCGGCATCGGCAACCACTTCGCCTACCTGCTCGCCGAGGGCAGCGGCGCGAAGACGATCAACGGCGTCAGCTACAACTCGCCCACCTGCAACGGCTCTTCGGTGGACGGCATCGGCCGCGCCAAGCTCGGCAAGATCTGGTACCGGGCGCTGACGGTCTACATGACGTCCTCGACGAACTACGCGGGCGCCCGTACGGCGACGCTGAACGCGGCGAAGGACCTGTACGGGGCCGGAAGCGCGGAGTACAACGCGGTGGCGGCGGCCTGGAGTGCGGTGGGCGTGGGCTGAGCGACCGGGGATCCGACGAGGGCGGAGGTGCGGTGGCAGCGGTGGCAGCGGTGACGTGGGCCCGGATACGCTCCGCTGCCGCCAGCCGCCTGCCGCCTGCCGTCTGCCGGATCCCGAGCCGCCACGGAGCCCGGCCGGCCGCGGAGCAGTTCCCGCAGCGGGCCGGGCTGCCGGGCGGAGCCCCGCAGGATCGACAAGGAGCACCGCCGGCCGCCTCACCTGGCCCCGCGCCTCCCTCTTCCCGTGCCGATGCCGCTCACGAAAGGGGACAGCAGCACCTTCAACCAGCTGTCCCTCAAAAGCGCCCGTGATCACGGCACCGTGAGCGTGACTGCCCCGTCCCAGGTTCGCTGGGCACTTACCGTCGGACGGTAACGGGAAGGGGTTCGGCGATCATGCCGATTGCCGAACCCCCATTTCGGGTGCGAGAGGTACCACTAAAGACGGCCCGGGGATCTCGTGCACTGGAGGCAACACACTCGGCCCTTGTCAGGCGACGAGTCCGTGCTGCGGCTGTTGAAGCCGTCACCGCCGTAACCCCGGCTCGGTTGCCCCGGCGCCCGCCGCGTCACCCGTTCACACGCGCCACCCTCCGTCCAACGGGTTCTCTTCCGCGACAGGGCCGGAACACGTAATGACCTGCTGAAACACCACCGGCCGAGGAGCCCGCCCTTCCCACTCGACACCCATTCACCCCATTTTCGACGTCCCCTCAGGAAGCGCTCCCGCCCCACTGCCACTTACCTCGGAAGGACAGGGCGCGACCGACGCAGCGGCACATGGGGGTGCCGCGGGCCGTGGCCCCGCTGAGTGCGGAGGAGCATCGATGCGACGTACCGCCCGTCTGCTGACCGGGACCGCGCTGGCCGCCGGCGCCGTGGGGCTCGTCGTCCCGCCCGCGTACGGCGGCGAAGGGAATGGCCTGGAGGTGTCCCCGGCGTCGGTCGTGCCGGGCGGAGAGGTCACGGTGCGCACGGCCGGCTGCGGGGACGGCGCCACGGCGGAGGGCGACGCCAGCGCGGTGGGCGCGGGTTCCTTCACGCTGGCGCCGGACGAGCGGGACGCGACCGGGCGGTTCCGGGTGCCGCCGAGCGCGCAGCCGGGGACGTACGAGATCGTCGCGACCTGCGCCGAGGACGGCCGGCGGGTGACGGGGGACCTGGTGGTCACGCTGACGTCCCCGCGTGACGAACAGGTGTATCCGAGAGGAAGTGTGAAGACGGGGGTCGGCGGCGCTCTTGGCCCCGATCCCGTGCAGACCGCGGCCGGCGTGGCGGCTCTCGCCGTCGCCGCCGCGGGCGGTACCTGGCTCCTGCATCGCCGGGCGAGAGGCGACGGGATCTGACGGACGCCCTCCGCTGTCCGTCCACCGGTACCGCACGTCCCCTCCCCCTCCGGGTCCGACGCCCCTCGCGGCCCGGAGGGGGACGAGGGCGGCCCGAGGAAAGTCCCAGGAGGCTCGCGTGCGCAGTCACCGCCGTCACCGCAGTCGCCGCAGCGTCGGCAACGCCGCCATAGCCGCCGTCACCGGCCTCGCCCTGTGCTCCGGCGCCTGGCTGCTGAGCAGCGGCGCCGATACACACGCCCCGCCACAGCCGTCGGCGGCGCAGGCCAGGGGAGCTGGGGAAACGGCGGAGGCCGGGCGGGCCGGGGAGCCGAGCGGTACGCACGCCGACCCACACACCGAGCCGAACTCCGCCCGCTCGAACTCCGCAGGCCGCAGCTCCGCAGACCCGCATTCCGCAGACCCGAGCTCCGCCGCCCTCCCCCCCTCCCCTCCCGACCGCATCCGCATCCCCTCGATACGCGTCGACGCCCCCCTCATGGGCCTGGGCCTGACGAGGACGGGCAGTCTCGACGTCCCGCCCTCCGAGCGGAAGAACCTCGCCGGTTGGTACGAGGCCGGCACCACGCCCGGTGAGACGGGCACCGCGATCGTCGCCGGCCACGTGGACAACTCCGACGGGCCCGCCGTCTTCTACCGCCTCGGCGCCCTGAAGAAGGGCAGCACGATCGAGGTGGACCGACGGGACGGCGGCACGGCGCTCTTCTCCGTCGACGCCGTCGAGGTGTACGACGCGAAGGCCTTCCCCGACGAGAAGGTGTACGGCCCGGCCCCGCGCCCCGAGCTGCGGGTGATCACCTGCGGCGGCGGTTACTCACGGACGACCGGCTATCAGGGCAACGTCGTCGTCTTCGCGCACCTCACCGGCAGCCGCTGACCGCTCCAACCCCGCCGGGCGAGCGCCCAGGATGTTCTCCTTGCCCCACACCCCGAGCGGGGCAAGGGCCGCGTTGAGCGAGGTGCCTCGCGGCGTCAGGGAGTACTCGACGCGCGGCGGCACCTCGTCGTACGCCTCCCGGTGGACGATGCCGTCGGCCTCCAACTCCCGCAGCTGTGCGGCGAGTACCTTCTCGGTCACGCCCGGCAGCTCCCGGCGCAGTTCCCCGAAACGATGCGGACGCTCGCTCAGCTCCCAGAGGATGAGCACCTTCCACTTGCCGCCGATCACGTCCATCGCCGCGTCGGTCCCGCAGACGTACGCCCCCGGACGTCGCCCGATCGCCATGTCGCCCTCCCCTGCCTCGACGCTTGTGCTGCCAGGACTCTTTCCCGGCGGTAACCACCCACTCCGAAGTACGTACTTGAGCAGGCCGTTCCCCTGCGGCAAGCCTAAGTGCCATGACTGACAACCCGGTTACCCCTCGAACCCCCCTCACCCCCCTCACCCTCCTCGGCACCGGTGCCATGGGCACGGCCCTGGCCCGCGCCTGGCTCTCCGCCGGACACCCGGTCACCGTCTGGAACCGCACCCCGGCCCGGGCGGAGCCCCTGGCCGCCGAAGGCGCGACCGTCGCCGCGAGCGCCGTCGAGGCGGTGGCCGCGAGCCGGCTGGTCGTCGTCTGTCTGCTCGACGACGCCTCGGTCGGCGCGGCCCTCGAAGACGCCGACCTGACCGGCCGGGACCTGGTGAACCTCACGACCGGAACGCCCGCCCAGGGCCGCTTCCGCTCCGCCTGGGCCGAAGCGCGCGGCGCCCGTTTCCTGGACGCCGGGATCATGGCCGTACCGCCGATGATCGGGGACGCGGAGTCGGGGGCGTACGTCCTCTACAGCGGTTCACCCGGCCTCTTCGAGGAGCACGGCGACACCCTCGCCGTCCCGGCCCGCACCCGGTACGTCGGCGCGGACCCGGGCTTCGCGGCGCTGCACGACGTGGCGCTGCTGAGCGCGATGAGCGGCATGTTCGCGGGCGTCCTGCACGCCTTCGCGCTGATCCGCCGGGAGGACATCGCCCCGAAGGACTTCGCACCGCTGCTGGTGTCGTGGCTCGGCGCGATGGCACCCGCCGCGCACAACGCCGCCGACCAGTTGCAGAGCGGCGACTGCGGCAAGGACGTCGTCTCCAGCCTCGCGATGCAGGTCGCGGGCAACGCCACCCTGCTGGCCACGGCCGAGGAGCAGGGCGTGAGCCCGGAGCTGCTGACGCCGTACATGTCCCTCTTGGAGCGGTGGCTCGCCGCGGGGCACGGCGACGAGGACACGACGGGCGCGGTCGAACTGCTCGATACGCGACGGGAGTAGATCCCGCGGACAGGTCCTGTACTCCAGGCGGAGTCGGACTGTGACCGGTTCGGGTGGGGTGTTCGCGATCTTCACGATCGCGTGGCCGGAGGTGCTGTCGCGGACGGCCGAGACCGCGAAGACCTCCGGGTCCGGCCGGACGTCCTCGACCTCGACCTCGTGGAGCAGCTCGCCCTCGCGGTAGCAGTGGACGCGCGCGCCGTCCACCTCCACCCGCAGGTCGTACCAGCGACCGCTGTCCACACCATCCAGCACGCGCTCGCCGAGGTCGTCCGGTACGCCGTCGTCCACGCGCTGGAGCCAGGTCGCCCGGTTGTGCCAGCCGCACCGCACCCGCGTGTCCGGCCGTTTCGGCCGGCGTGTTCCGCGACGGGTCAGGCTCGTGTTCACCTGCGGCTCCTGGTCAGGGTGAAGTGCGGCTGTGCGAAAGGAAATTGATGTGGCGTCAGCGAAGCTGGGCCCGAAGGTTGACGAACGAGTGGGGAGGCAGTGTCAGGGACAGTCCCCGGCCCGTCGTCGTGAGGTCGTCGAAGGGGCGTGGACTGACCGTGCCAGGAGTGCCGGGGGTGTTGTGGTCCTGGGGCCGGTCGGCGGTCAGGATGCGGGCGGTCGGCTCGCCGATGGCACGGCCGCGCAGGTCGAGCGTCACCTCGACAGGTTCCTCCGCGTCGAGATTGGAGAGAGAGACGAGGACCGTCCCGTCCTTGACGCTCGCGGAGGTGGACAGGGTCTCCAGCTCCCCGTCGCCGACCGTGCGCCGGATGCCGTCGCCGCGGACGTGGACGGCCAGTGAAGTGGCGTCCTGGTGGCCCTTGTTCATTTCGAAGACGTGATAGGTCGGGGTCAGAACCAGTGCGTCGCCGTCGGTGAGCACCATGGCCTGCAGGACGTTGACGGTCTGCGCGATGTTGGCCATGTGCAGGCGGGCCGCGTGCTTGTGGAAGATGTCGAAGTGGGTGGAGGCGACGAGCGCGTCGCGCAGGCTGTTCTGCTGGTACAGGAAGCCGGGGTTGGTTCCGGGTTCGACGTCCCACCAGGTGCCCCACTCGTCCAGCACCAGGCCGACCGTACGCCCCCGGTCGTAGATGTCCATGACAGTGGAGTGGCCGGTCAGGATGGTGTCGATCCGGCGGGCGGCCACCATGGTCCGGTAGTAGTCGTCGGTGTCGAAGACGGTGGCGCTGCCCTTCGCCTCCCAGGGCCCGGCGAGCGTGTAGTGGTGCACGGAGAGGCCCTGGAAGAAGTTCTTCGGGGTAGCCTCGCAGCCGAAGCAGCTGATCTGCTGCATCAGCGTCTCGGTCCATTTGTAGTCGTCGCCGGTAGCGCCCGAGGCGATGCGGTAGAGCACGTTGTCGCCGTGGTCGCGGCAGTACGTGGCGTACTGGCGGGCCAGGTCGGCTGAGTACTCGGCGCGCATGTTGCCGCCGCAACCCCAGGTCTCGTTGCCGATGCCCCAGAACGGTACGCGCCAGGGCTCGTCGCGGCCGTTGGCACGGCGCAGCCTGGCCATGGGGCTGTCGCCGTCGCGGGTGAGGTACTCGACCCACTCACTCATCTCCCGGACGGTGCCGGAGCCGACGTTGCCGCTGATGTAGGGCTCGGCGCCCAGGAGTTCGCACAGAGCCATGAACTCGTGGGTGCCGAAGTGGTTGTTCTCCTCGACGTCGCCCCAGTGGGTGTTGACCATCCGGGGGCGCTGGTCGCGGGGGCCGATCCCGTCCTTCCAGTGGTACTCGTCGGCGAAACAACCGCCCGGCCAGCGCAGGTTGGGGATGTTCAGGGCCCGCAACGCCTGGACGACGTCGAGCCGGATCCCTCCTTCGTTGGGTATCGGCGAGTCCTCCCCGACCCAGAAGCCGCCGTAGATGCAACGGCCGAGGTGCTCGGCGAAGTGGCCGTACAGATGGCGGCTGATCGTCGGGCCCTCGATGTCGAGGTTGATGACCGCGGTGGCGTTGGGCACAGACGTACTCCTGCGTCGATGGGGAGGTGCGTTGGGGGCGCGATGGGTTGCGGGGAGTAGGTGCAGAGCGTTGGTGCGGGGCGCGAGCAGGGGTGGCGCGGCGGTTCCCGACCGTGGCTGCCGTGTTCGAGGTACCGAAAGCGCCAGAAACCGGTTTCTTGTAGCGATCAAGAAGCTGCCATCGTCGCACCGGAAGAGTCAAGAGGCTTGCGTCAAGGTCACGTTGACGGACGTGAACACCCGATCTGGCCCATGTCTTTGGGGTGTTCCGAACTGACGTCGCCGACCTGGGCCTGCTCAAGGAGGTGGCGAAAGCTCCACTCCTGCCCCTGGAGACCGTCGGCGGTGACCCAGGCGATCGGCAGCGGCGAGGCCGGCGCCCGCAGGACCATGGTGTGGGGCAGTTCTCCCTTGGTGGCGAAGCCGCGTTCGGCGCCGGATGCGGACGGCCCGGCAGCGGTCCGGGTCGTTCGTCCACGACTTGGGCAGATACAACTCCCGGTCCACCAGCGCCCGCCCCCGGCTGGAGGCATAGGCGGCGAAGAAGCCGATCTGACAGTTCTCGGTCCGCCCGGCCGTGCCGGAGTACTGCCGCTGCACCCCGGCGGAGACGACACCCTTCTTGAGAAATCCGGTGTCGTCCACGATCAGGACGCCGTCCGGGGCACCGAGCCGCTGGGCCACGTACTCCTGCACGTCGTCCCGGAGTTCGTCGGGGTCCCATCTGCTCGGCGACAGCAGGTGCTGCAGCCCGTGCGGGCCGCTGTGACCTGCGTACTCGGCCAGCCGCCAGCTGTTCTTGCGGCCGACCGGTCCCAGCAGGCCCCGGACGTAATCCCGCATCCGGCGCCGCACCTCGACCCGGCCGGACCGCCCGCTCACCCGCAGGAACAGGTCCTCGAGCCCAGTGACGGCCACCGGAGAGAACCGCACACCAACGTCCCGTGACGAAGTCCGCCATCATGCCCCGAGCCTGCACTTCTCGACCCGCCGTCCACAGCGGCTTCCCGGAACCGGTCCCTGAGGCACCGTCAGCCCGCTAGGCTCGAAAGACCGCCTCTGACCAGCGGGAACGGAGAAGTCCCACTGGAGTACTAGGCCACCCACTGCTCGTACGCCAGTTTCGCCACCAGCGCGAACACCACCGTCAGCAGCACGGCCCGGACGAATCCGCTGCCCTTCTTCAGCGCCGTACGGGCCCCCAGCATGCCGCCCGCCAGATTGAAGACGGCCATCACCGCGGCCAGCTGCCACAGCACCGTGCCCTGCCAGGCGAAGGTGGCGAGCGCGCCGGCGTTGGTGCAGCAGTTGACGATCTTGGCGGTGGCGGAGGCGGTCACGAGGTCGAGGTGGAGTACGGCGGTGAGGGCGAGGACCAGGAAGGTGCCGGTGCCGGGGCCGATCAGTCCGTCGTAGAAGCCGATGCCCAGGCCCGCGAGGCCGATGGCGGCGAGGACCTGGCGGCGGGTGGCCGGGCCCGTCGCCGGTGCCGTGCCGAAGGCGGGGCGCAGGATCACGAAGGCGGCGACGGCGAGCAGCACCACCATGATCACAGGCTTCAGCACCTCGGTGCTCATGCCGGCCGCGAAGAAGGCGCCGCCGGAGGAGCCCGCGAGCGCCGCCAGCCCGATGCGTACGGCGAGCCGCACGTCCACGGGCGCCTTGCGGGCGTACGTCACCGCGGCGCCCGAGGTGCCGACGATCGCGACCGCCTTGTTGGTGCCGAGCGCGTACGCGGCCGGGGTGCTCGCGGGGAGGCCGAGCAGCAGCGTCGGGAGCAGGAGCAGGCCCCCGCCGCCAACCACGGCGTCGATCCAGCCGGCCGCGAGGGCTGCGAGGCACAGGACGGCGACCGTGGTCAGCGATATGTCGGGCATGATCGCGACCCTAGGCGGATGATGCGTGCGCGGTCCACGTAAATGAGGAGCATCTGAGGTTGGGCCCGCGCCCCGCCCTGCCCCGACCCGCCCTGCCCCTGCCCCCTCCCGCTTCCCCCTCCCCTCCCCTCTCCCCTCCTCTCCCCCCTCTCTTCTCCCCTCCCTCCCCGCCTCTCCCCTCCCGATCCGACCTCACAGCCCGCCCCCGCCGCACCCTCCGAACCCTCACACTCACTCTCCACCGCCGCTGAGGGCAGCGTTCCCCGCGGGAAACAGACGTGATGCGGTCGGGTAACACCGGCACCGCACGCTCAAGTACATGACCTCGAATACGCGTGTGGTGGTGATCGGCGCCGGACTCGCGGGCGTACGACTCGCCCGGCGGCTCGGTGAGCTCGGCACGCCCGTCACGCTCATCGGCGACGAGGAGCACCGCCCGTACAACCGGGTGCTCCTCGCCGAAGTGCTGGCCGGACGGTACAGCCCCGACGTGATCGCGCTGCCCGCACCCGCGCAGCTCACCCGCGCCCGGGTCACCGGCATCGACCGGGAGGCACGGAGCGTCGAGTGCGCGGACGGGTCGAAGATCGCATACGACCGGCTGGTCCTGGCCACCGGCTCGAACCCGGTGCTGCCGCCCCTGCGCGGCCTGTTCACCCCCGACCACGTCCTGCCGGAAGGCGTCCACGCCTTCCGCACCATGGACGACTGCCTGGGCCTGTCCAAGGCGGTCCGGCCGGGAGTGAAGGCGATCGTCATCGGCGGCGGGCTCCTCGGGGTCTCCGCGGCCCGTGCGCTCGCCCAGCGCGGCGCCCAGGTCATCCTCGCCCAGCAGGCCGAGCGGCTCATGGAGCGCCAGCTCGACCCGAGCGCCTCGAAGCTCGTCCGGCGCCACCTGGGGGACCTCGGCGTCGAGGTCCACACCGACCTGCGGGTACGGGACGTGCGCTGTGTCGGCGGTGCGGTCCGCTCGGTCGAGATGGCCGACGGATACGCCCTCGACGCCGACCTCGTGGTCCTGGCCTGCGGCGTGCGCCCGCGCGCGGGTCTGGCTCAGGCCGCGGGACTGCACGTCCGCAAGGGGATCGTCGTCGACGACGAGCTGCGGACCTCCGACCCGTACATCCACGCCATCGGCGACTGCGCCCAGCACGACGGCAACGTCTACGGGCTGGCCACTCCGGCCCTCGAACAGGCCGAAGTACTGGCCGAGTTGCTGGCCGGGCGGGCGAACGCCCGGTACACCGGCACCCGTTCACTGACCCGGCTCACACTGCCCGGTCAGAGCGCCTTCGACCTCGCCGCTTTCGGCGAGACGGAGCCGCGCCCCGGGGACGACGTCGTCCAGCTCACGGACGCCACCCGAGGCACCTACCGCAAGGTCGTCGTCCGCGACGACCGCCTGGTCGGCGGGGTCCTCGTCGGCGAACTCGGCACCGTCGGCGCGCTCGCCCGCGCCTGGGAGGGAGCAGAGCCGCTCCCCGACGACGGCCCCCTGCTCCACCTGCTTACCAACGATGGAGGCTCCTGATGACCGCCACCCTGGGGGCCACCCCCACGATCGTGCTCGTCGGCCACGGCATGGTCGGCCAGCGCTTCCTCGAAGCGCTCGCCGAGCGCGGCCTGACCGCCACGCACCGCGTGGTCGTGCTGTGCGAGGAGCCGCGTCCGGCGTACGACCGCGTCGCCCTCACCTCGTACTTCTCGGGGAAGACGCCCGAGGACCTGTCCATGACGGACATGGAGTTCATCGAGACGCACGGCATCGAGCTGTACGTCGGTGACCCGGCGGAGACGATCGACCGCGAGGCGAAGAAGGTCACGGCCAGGTCCGGCCAGGTCTTCGAGTACGACACCCTCGTCCTCGCCACCGGCTCGTTCCCCTTCGTCCCGCCGGTCCCGAACAAGGACGCCGAGGGCTGTTTCGTCTACCGCACGATCGAGGACCTGCTCGCCATCGAGGAGTACGCCAAGACGGCGACGACCGGTGCCGTGGTCGGCGGCGGTCTGCTCGGACTTGAGGCGGCCGGTGCGCTGAAGGGCCTCGGACTCACCTCCCACATCGTGGAGTTCGCGCCCCGCCTGATGCCCGTGCAGGTCGACGACGGCGGCGGCGCGGCCCTCCTGCGCACCATCGAGGAGATGGGCCTGAGCGTCCACACCGGTGTGGGCACGCAGGAGATCGTCGTCGACGAGGCCGGTGCCGTCACCGGCATGAAGCTGTCCGACGGTTCCGAACTCGCCACCGACCTGGTGGTGTTCTCCGCCGGTGTCCGCCCCCGCGACCAGCTGGCCCGCGACTGCGGCCTCACGGTGGGCGAGCGCGGCGGCATCACGGTCGACGAGCAGTGCCGTACGGTCTCCGACCCGCACGTCTTCGCGATCGGCGAGTGCGCGCTGGCCTCCGACGGCCGGGTGTACGGCCTGGTGGCCCCGGGTTACGAGCAGGCCGAGACGGCCGCCGCGACGATCGCCGCCGACGAGTCGGAGCAGCTGACCTTCACCGGCGCCGACCTCTCCACCAAGCTGAAGCTCCTCGGCGTCGACGTGGCGTCCTTCGGCGACGCGCACGGCGCCACCGACGACTGCCTGGACGTCGTCTACTCCGACTCCCGCGCGGGCCTGTACAAGAAGCTGGTCATCGGCCGCGACGGCACGCTGCTCGGCGGCATCCTGGTCGGCGACGCGGAGGCGTACGGCACGCTGAAGGCGTTCACCGGCTCGGTCCCGCCGGTCTCGCCCGAGTCGCTGGTGCTGCCCGCCGGCGCCGGGGAGTCCGTCCAGCTCGGCCCGACCGCGCTGCCGGACGACGCGATCATCTGCTCCTGCAACAACGTCCGCAAGGGCACGATCCGCGCCGCGGTCACCGACCACCAGTGCACCACGGTGCCCGAGGTGAAGAAGTGCACCAAGGCCGGTACGACGTGCGGCAGTTGCGTCAAGGTCCTCGGTCAGCTCGTCAACGCCGAGCTGGAGGCCAGCGGCGTCGAGGTCGACAAGGGCCTGTGCGGCTGCTTCTCGCAGACCCGCGAGGAGCTGTACGAGATCGTCCTCGCCCTGCGCATCAACACCTACCAGGACCTGCTGGACCGCTACGGCCGCGACGGCGCCAAGGGCGGCGACGGCTGCGAGATCTGCAAGCCGGCGGTCGGCTCGATCATCGCCTCCCTCGCCCCGACGATCGGCGTGAGCGGCTACGTCCTGGACGGTGAGCAGGCCTCCCTGCAGGACAGCAACGACCACTTCCTGGCCAACCTGCAGAAGAACGGCTCGTACTCGGTCGTCCCGCGCATCCCCGGCGGTGAGATCACCCCCGAGGGCCTGATCGTGATCGGCGAGATCGCCCGCGACTTCGGTCTCTACACGAAGATCACCGGCGGCCAGCGGATCGACATGTTCGGCGCCCGCGTCGAGCAACTCCCCCTGATCTGGGCCCGGCTGGTGGACGCCGGCTTCGAGTCCGGCCACGCGTACGGCAAGGCGCTGCGCACGGTGAAGTCCTGCGTCGGCCAGACCTGGTGCCGCTACGGCGTCCAGGACTCGGTCCGCATGGCGATCGACCTGGAGCTGCGCTACCGGGGGCTGCGCTCCCCGCACAAGCTGAAGTCGGCGGTCTCCGGCTGCCAGCGCGAGTGCGCCGAGGCCCAGTCGAAGGACTTCGGCGTGATCGCCACCGCCAACGGCTGGAACCTCTACGTCGGCGGCAACGGCGGCGCCACCCCGCGCCACGCGGACCTGCTGGCCCAGGACCTGTCGGACGCCGAGCTGATCCGGTTGATCGACCGCTTCCTGATGTTCTACATCCGTACCGCGGACCGGCTGGAGCGCACCTCGACCTGGCTGGAGCGGATCCCCGGCGGCCTGGACCACGTCCGGGACGTGGTCGTGGAGGACTCCCTCGGCATCTGCGAGGAGCTGGAGTCCCTGATGGCCGACCACGTGGCGCACTACGCCGACGAGTGGGCGACCACCATCAACGACCCCGAGAAGCTCTCCCGCTTCGTCTCCTTCGTGAACGCCCCCGACACCCCCGACCCGGTCGTCGGCTTCATCCCCGAGCGCGACCAGATCAAGCCCGACCTGCCGCTGCTGTCCATCGGCATGCGCCCCGCTGAAGACGTCCTGGAAGGAAGCGCCCAGCGATGACCCTGGCACCCGAGACAACCGACCTGAAGGTCCAGCTCAAGCTGGCGGACGACTGGTTCACGGTCTGCGACCTGACCCAGCTGCTCCCCGGCCGCGGCGTGGCCGCACTTCTCCCCGACGGCCGCCAGGTGGCCCTGTTCCGCGACCGCACCGGCGCCCTGTACGCCATCGACAACCGCGACCCCTTCAGCGGCGCGGCGGTCCTCTCCCGCGGCCTGACCGGCACCCACCAGGGCCGCCCGTTCGTGGCCTCGCCCCTGCTGAAGCAGCGCTTCGACCTGGAGAACGGGCAGTGCCTGGACGACGAGGCGGTGCGGATCTCGGCGTACGAGGTGCGGGCGGCGTAGCCCTAGCTCCACCCGCGAGTTTCTTGACCGATCGTTCTTGTTGAACCTAGGCTGCGTCACATGGCCAGGACCAAGGAGTTCGATCCCGAAGCCGCGCTGCAGGCAGCCCTTGAGCTGTTCTGGCAGCGCGGCTTCGAGGCGACGTCGATGTCCGACCTCGTCGAGCATCTCGGCGTCGGCCGCGCCAGCATCTACGCGACCTTCGGCAACAAGCACGAGCTGTACCTGAAGGCGCTGGAGCGCTACGACCGGGCCGGGCTCCCGCCGATCGTCCGCGAACTGTCCCGGCCGGGGCCCGCACTGCCGGCCGTCCGAGCGGTCGTACGGCGGTACGCGGCCGAGGCCGCAGACGTCCAACTACGCCTGAACGGCTGCCTGGTCACCAACACGGCGGCGGAACTCGCCCCGCACGACCCGGCCGCGGCCCGGCAGGTGGAGCGCAACTGGGACCAGCTGGAGACCGTGCTGCACTCGGCGCTGGCCCGCGCGCAGGCACAGGGCGAACTGCCCGCCGACCGCGACCCGCTCACCCTCGCGCGCATGCTGCTGGTCCTGCTGCAGGGCCTGCGGGTGGTCGGCAAGGCGTCGTCGGACCCGGCGCGGGTACGGGACGCGGCGGAGCAGGCACTGGCCCTGCTGGACTGAAGAGCACTCGAGCACCTCGCACCGGGGTGCTTTTCCTTGCCCTGATACTGAACCGATCGGTCAAGAAAAAGGGGAGATCATGACCACCGCACTGAACCACCGCACCCGCTTCACGGACCGGACCGCCCTGGTCACCGGCGCCGGCTCCGGCATCGGACGGGCCATCGCCCTCGCGCTCGCCGCCGAGGGCGCGAACGTCGTCGTGGCCGGGCGCAGGCGGGACCCGCTGGACGAGACGGTCACCCTGATCGAAGGAGCGGGCGGCAAGGCGCTGGCCGTCACGGCGGACGTCTCCCTCGCCACCGACGTACAGGCGGCTGTGGCCGCCACCGTGGACCACTTCGGCTCACTCGACGTGGCGGTCAACAACGCGGGCGTCTTCCGTGGCGGCGCCCCCGTGGCCGACCTCCCCGAGGAGGACTGGCACAGCCAGCTCGCGATCAACGTCACCGGCGTGTTCCTGGCCCTGCAGGCCCAGGTCCGCCAGATGCGCACCCAGCCGGCCGGCGGCGCGATCGTGAACATCGCCTCCACCTTCGGCGTCCACACCCGCCACCCCGGCGCCGCCGCCTACGCCGCCACCAAGGCCGCGGTCTCCGTCCTCACCAGGGGCGCCGCCCTCGACCACATCGGCGACGGCATCCGTATCAACGCGGTCAGCCCCGGCGCCGTGGAGACCCCCATGTCGCTGCGCCCCGGCGAGTCCGAGGCCGACCGAGCCGACCGCGCCCGGGCCACCCTCCCCCTCGGCCGCATCTCGACCACGCAGGAGGTAGCCGCAGCCGTCCTCTACCTGGCCTCGGACGACGCCACGTCGGTGGTGGGCACGGACCTGGTGGTGGACAGCGGGGGGACGGCGTGAGCACGCACCGGCGCTCACACCTTCAGAGCGTCGTACGTCACCCCGGTCAGCCGCTCCGATTCCTCCCAAAGCCGTTCACCCGCACGGTCGTTGACCGTCCAGGGCGCCCTCCAGGACGGGGCGGGTGAGCCGCGCCAGTTGGCGAAGGACGGGCCGGTGAAGGAGTCGGGGCGGACGGCGGGGGCGGTGGCCGCGTACAGGACGGGGAGCGCCCCGGCCTCGACGGGCTGGGCGAGGACGCGGTTGCCGATCCGCACGAACCACTCGCTGACCCGGCGCCCCTCCATGCGCGGCCCCTCGGTCTGCAGATTGGTGTCGGCGTACCCCGGGTGGGCGGCGGCCGCCACCACGTCCGCCCCCCGCACCGCCAGCCTGCGCGCCAGCTCGTGCGTGAAGAGCAGGTTGGCGGTCTTGGAACGGCCGTACGCGACCCAACGCCGGTAGCGGCGCTCGCTGTTGAGGTCGTCGATGTCGATGTTGGACATCGCGTGCAGGGAACTGGCCAAGGTCACCACCCGCGCACCCGGCGTGCCGAGCAACGCGGGCAGCAGCAGACCGGTCAGCGCGAAGTGCCCGAGGTGGTTGACCCCGAACTGCGTCTCGAAGCCGTCCGCCGTCGTGCCGTACGGCAACGCCATCACCCCGGCGTTGTTCACGAGCAGGTCGAGCCGGTCGTACGGCCATGTCGCGGCGAACTCCCGCACGGAGCCGAGATCCCCGAGATCCAGCCGCCTCAACTCGACCTGTGCGCCCGGCACTTCACCGACCAGCCGGACCCCGGCCGCCGTCCCCCGCGCCTCACTCCGGCACGCGAGCACCACCTGGGCACCCTTGCGCGCCAGCTCCCGCGCCGTGGCGTACCCGATCCCGCTGTTGGCCCCGGTGACGACGGCGACGCGGCCGCTCTGGTCGGGGATGTCGTGCGCGGTCCAGCCGGACATGACGGAACTCCTTCCGCGGGGCGGATCCGGGCCCAGGTACCTCATCAGACTGCGCCGAAACGGATCCCGGGGCCAGTTCGGGAACCCCTTGGGGCGCGGTGTGAGGGCCTCGCGAACATGACAGGGAACATGGCACAGGCGTTCCCCGAACGGCGCTACCATCGCTCCCCCGAAGTCCGGGGAAGTCTGTGACGGCATACGCGATCCGGGGGATGCACGGCGTGTCTGTGGTGGAGCTGCCGGCCGGTGACGGCGAGGCGGACGCATGACCCCGCCGGGAGCGGCAGTCGGCCCCAGGGCGCTCGACGGTGCCGTGCTGCGGGTCCGGGACGAGCTGGGGTTACCCGTCGGGGCGGGCTTCCTGGTCACCGGTGACCTGGCCTTCACCTGTGCCCATGTGGTCACCGCCGCCCTGGGTGCCCCGCAGGGCCGGCCCCCGAAGACGGCGCGGATCCGGGTCGACCTGCCGTTGAGCGGCACGTCGGCGTCGGTGACGGCGCGGGTCGAGGAGTGGTCCGACGAGCAGGACATCGCGGTCCTGCGGCTGGACGAGCCGCTGCCCGGCGCCCGGCCCGCGCGTCTGGTCCGGGCGGACGAGGTGTGGCACCACCCGATCGCCGCCTTCGGCTTTCCGGCCGGGCGGGACAACGGAGTGTGGCACTCGGGACGCCTCCTCGGCCGGCAGGGCGACGGCTGGATCCAGACCGAGATGACGTCCCTCAACGGCTACCGGATCGCACCCGGGTTCAGCGGCGGCCCCGTCTGGGACGAGCAACTGGTCGGCGTGGTCGGCATGGTGGTGGTGGCCGAGGCCAAGGATCCCGCCGCCGCCTATCTCGTCCCGGCCGACCAACTGCTCGCGTCATGGCCGGAGTTGGCGCGCCTGGCCGTACCGGAGTCGCCGTTCCACCCTCTGGCCGCCTTCGGCGAGAGTGACGCGAGGTTCTTCTTCGGCCGGGAACGGGAGGCATCCGAGGTGGCCGACCTGGTGCGCGGGCACAAGGCGGTCACCCTGGTCGGCCCGTCCGGCTCCGGCAAGTCCTCACTTGCCGCGGCGGGCGTCACCCCCCGGCTGCGGGAGGAGGGTTACGAAGCCGCCGTCCTGCGCCCGGCCTCCTCCTACGGCACCCCGCTGACCGCCCTCGCCGCCGCCCTGCTCCCGCTGCTCGAACCGGACCTGCCCGAGGTGACCCGCCTGGAGAGGATCCAGCAGCTGGCCGGCCTCCTCGGCGGAGACGGGGCACCCCGCCTGCACGGGATCGTGACCCGCATCCTGGAGCGGACGCGCGGCCGACGCCTTCTGCTCGTGATCGACCAGTGCGAGGAGGCGCTCACCGCTGCGCCGGCCGACCTCACGGCGCTGATGGACGTCCTCCGCGTCGAGGACCTGCCCGAGTCGTTACGCGTCCTGATCACGTTGCGCGCCGACTTCCTCGAACCGGCCCTGGCCGCCCCCTCCCTCGGCCCGCTCGTCGGCCACCGCATCCACGCACTGCGCCCCATGAACCGCGACCAGCTGGCCGAGGTGATCACCGCGCCGGTCGACGCCACCCCGAACGTGACGTACGACGAGGGACTGGACGCCCGGATCCTCAAGGACACCGGAGACACGCCCGGAGCCCTGCCGCTGCTCGTCATGGCTCTGGACCTGCTGTGGCGCGAGCAGACCGTGCACGGGCGGCTGACGTACGAGGCGTACGAGCGGATCGAAGGGGTGACCGGCGCGCTCAGCCGCGAGGCGGACAGGGCTTGGGCGGACACCGTGACAGAGGCGGACGAGCCGGCCGCCCGGCGTCTGTTCACCCGCCTGGTGCAGATCCCGGTGGCCGGGTCCGGCGCGGTCGCCCGCAGACCCGCCGCCCGCTCCGAACTCGCCCCCGCCGAATGGGAGATCGCCCAGCGTCTCGCCGCCACCCGGCTGCTGGTCACCGGCGAGGGAGAGACCGTCGAGCTCGCCCACGAGGCGCTGATCACCGGCTGGCCGAAGCTGGCCGCGTGGGTGGCCGAGGACCACGAGTTCCTCGCCTGGCGCGAGACCGTGCGACTCGACCTGGACCGCTGGCGCGGCGCCGGCGAACCGGCCGAACTGCTGCCCAGCGCCGTGGTCCTGGCCACGGCACAGCGCTGGCTCACCGAGCGCGCCGACGACATCGGCGACGCCGAGCGGGACTTCCTGGAACGGGGCCGCCGCCGCCGAAGGTCGGCCGTCCGGCGCCGCCGCGGGCTGTTCTCGACGCTCGGGCTGCTCTCCGTCCTGGCGCTGCTCCTGGGGGCGCTCTTCGGGTACCAGCGGGAGGTCAGCGCGGAGCAGCACGCCGCGGCGAACTCCCGGGCGCTGGCGAGCCTCTCGACCGACCAGCGGATCCAGGACCCGGCCCTGGCCATCAAGCTGGCCCTCGCCGCCTACCGCACGTCCCCGACGGACGAGGCGAAGAACACGCTGCTGCGGTACTACGCCCAGTACGGGTCGGCCTCGCGGATCCTGTCCGGGACGCCGGCCCCGTTGGAGGACTTCCGCGCCAGCCGGGACGGTGACGTGATGCTGGCCCGCACCAAGACGGGCCGGGCGACGCTCTTCGTCCACGCCCTCGACGGGACGGTGCGACGACAGCAGCTGAACGGGCCGGGTTACGCCCTGTACCCCCTGGTGTCGGGGGACGGCGGCCGGGTCGGTTACGTCAAGGGGAGCGGCCTTGTCTGGTACGACGTCCACCCGGACGACCATTCGCCGACGGGCGCTCCCCAGCACCTGGTCATCAGGGACCCGGAGGTCACATACGGACTCAACGGGTTCTCGTTCGCGCAACTTTCCCACGATGGGAGGCTGTTCGCGGCCGGCAGCGGGACGAGCCTTGCGTGGTGGGACCTGGACCGGCGCACACTCGGTGGCCGGATACCCCTGCCCCAGGCGCGCGGCGGCAGGCTACTGGGCGTGTGGTTCGGCCCCGACGACGACACGCTCATCGCGCTCGCTGCGATGCGCGATACCTACGACCAGCGTCTGATGGTCATCGACCGCCGTACCGGCGCCGTCCGAGTCATCGCCGAGTCCGCCGACGAGACCGTGGTCGCGGGAGACGGCAGCTCGGTGGTGACCTGCCGTCGGATCCGACAGAAGGGCGACGACCTGGACAGCGCGGTCTACACGGGTCTGCGTGTGTCCGACGGAAGCATGCTCGGGCAGTACGTGGGCGAGGAGAACTCCATGTGCGACACGGTCGCGCTCGGCTCGGGCGGCCGTTACCTCGTCATCGGGCTCATCGCCAAGACACTGGTCGACCTGCCGCGGGGCAAGGCTGTGACGAAGTTCGAGGAGCCGCAGGAGAATGCGGCGTCGCTGGTCTCGCAGGCGCGGCTCGTGGGCGACGGCTCACAGCTGTCGCTCATCAGCGCAGACAGCACGGGGATCTACTTCACCGAGACGTCCGCCACCACCCCGGTGAAGGACACGAACAACGTCGGCCTGACCCCAGACGGCCGACGGACGGTCGCCGTCGCGGCCGACGGAGAGACCGTACGGCTCACCACCGCGGCCACCGATGCGGATGTGATCGCCGAGAAACCGCGCCTCAAGCCCTACTGGACAGGCGACGATCTGATCGTCTTCGACCGGGACAGCGACCTGCTGGCCAACCGCGAGGGCGTGAACAAGGTGGTGGTGCGGGACGCGAAGTCGTTGCGGCGACTGTCCGTGATCACCACGCCCATGCCGCCCACGCCTGCACAAACCGGCAGGAACCCGTACCTCGACTACTTCTTCGACCGCTCCGGCCACCTCGTCACGGTCTCGGGGACGATGCTCCAGCGCTGGGACGGCAGGACGGGGCGCGCCGTCGACGACTACGACCTCAACGCCCTGGGGCGCGTGGTCACGGAACAGCAGGACCCGGACAGCCAAGGCGTCTACGTCGGTGGCTATCCCGCCCCCGACCGGGTGACCGTCGTAGTCCGGGGCGACCCGTACGTCCGGGTCGTCGAACTGCCCAGTGGGCGGCAGACGGCTCGGTACCAGACGAAACACGACGACCTCAGAGCCGCGGCCTTCGACCCCAGTGGCCGCTACCTCACGCTGATGCGCCGGGGGCAGATCATCGAGCTGTGGCGCACCGATCCACTGCGCAGGGAGTTCGGCCCTCTTTCGGGCTTCGAACTCCCCTCCGCGGCGGGTTTCCTGACAGGCACGGGACGCTTCCTCCTGGCCGGCACCAACAAGATCCGCATCTACCGGCTCGAAGAGCACGACTACGAGGTGACGTTCGACCTCGGGGCGTACAGCGAGCTGGGTACCGATCTGCCGCAGTACAAATTCCTGGACGCCTCCACCAACGGCCGGACCCTGCTGTTCTACCGTTCCGGCGACCAACGGGTCATCCGCCCCCTGACGCTGCGCCCCGACAGCTGGGCCGACGCACTGTGCCGGACCATCGGCCGCAGCGACCTCACCACGCAGGAACGCAGAAACCAGCCCGTCCCCGTCCCGTCCGAGCCCGTCTGCCCGTGACCGACGGGCTCGGAGTCGGCCGCGGCACTCAACCCACCAGCGGCGGGCGCTGCGCGTATGCGTCGCGCCCTCGGCCGTAGTCGTCGGACAGCGGCCGTGTGTCCAGGTAGAACCACTCGGCACCGGGACCGGGCCCCGGAAGCGAGCCCGACTCGACGACATCCGTGGGCCCCGGCGCGGCGACGACAGGAACCTCCGTCTTCGCCGGCCCCGGCATCAGCAGCTCCACGCGCAGCCCCAACCCCCGCTGTTGCGCGGTGAACTCCTCGACCTGGTTGCGACAGGCGTGGTCCAGATGGGTCACGCCGGTCAGGTCCAGGCGGATGCGGGGCCTGCCCGAGGCCGCCGCGGACTCCAGGGCCTCGATGACCTGCGGGAGCCGTAGGAAGGTCGCGTTGCCGGCCATGACGACCTTCGCGGTGTCGTCCTCGACGTGCTGTCGGATCACCGTCTGCGACATACGCAGGGCGGCCAGCACGATCCCGGCGGCCAACCCGACGAGGACGCCCTCCAGCAGTGCCGTCGCCACGATGACCAGCGTCGTCACCGTCATCACCACGAACTCGCCCCGGTCCTGCCGCCACATCTTCGGGAACTCCTCCGGCGCGAACAGCTTCCAGCCACTGTGCACGAGGACACCCGCGAGCACCGAGATCGGAATCAGGGCGAGGACCTGCGGCAGCAGCAGCGCGAAGGCCAGCAGCCACAGGCCGTGCAGGGTGCGGGAGATGCGGGTCTTCGCGCCGGCCTGGACGTTGGCCGAGCTACGGGCGACGACCGCGGTGATCGGGAGGGCACCGAGGATGCCCGCGACCGTGTTTCCGGCGCCCTGGGCGATGAGCTCGGTGTTGTAACGGGTGCGCGGGCCGCTGTGCATACGGTCCACGGCGGCCGCGGTGAACAGGCTCTCCGCGGAGGCGATGACCGTGAAGGTGAGGACGGAGGTGAGGATCGCGGTGTCCGCGAGGCCCGCGAACTGCTCGGCCCCCGGCACCCGCACCGACGCCAGCAGGTTGCCGACCTGGAGCGTCTTCACGTCCACGCCGGGCAGCGCGGCGACCGCGATGCCGATACCGACCGCGACCAGCGCGGCCGGGACCTTCTTCGCCGGGCCGGGCACCTTCTTCCACAGGAAGCTCAGCACGATGGTGGCGGCGCCGAGCAGCGTGGCGATCATCGCCTGCGCGTCGGTCAGGATGTCGGCGAACAGGCCCGGGATACCCACCATGTTCTCGACCGGCGTGCCGGGCGCCTTGGCGTCGGCCATCGGGTAGGCCTGGCTGAACATCAGCGGCAGCCCGATGCCGGCCAGCATCCCCTGGACCACCGCGAGGGAGATCGCCTGGAACAGCCGGCCCAGGCGTACGACGCCGAGGACGATCTGCAGGATGCCCGAGAACAGGACGATCACGCCGAGCATCGCCACGCCGTGCTCCAGCACCGTCTCCGCGACCAGCGCCGCGAGCCCGGCGGCCGGCCCGCTGACCTGCAGCGTGCTGCCCCGGACCACGCCGACGACCAGGCCGCCGATGACCCCGGAGATGATCCCGAGCTCGGCGGGGACACCGGAGGCGACGGCGACGCCGATGCACAGGGGCAGGGCGACGAGGAAGACGACGAGGGAGGCGGTGATCTCGCCCGCGAGGTCGGGCTTGGCGCCCCCGGCTTTCGGCGACTTGGCGCCTGCGGCCTTCGGAGACTTCGTGCCGCCGCCCTTCGGCGCGCTGTCCTTGCCGCGCGTACGCCCGCGCGCATGCGCCCCGCTCATCCGGTATGCACCCGGAACCGACCGTCCCCCTCCAGCTCGTGCACCTGCCCGGTGTCGACCTCGTAGTACCAGCCGTGCAGCCGCAGCCGCCCCGCGTCCAGCCGGTGGCGCACCACCGGGTAAGTCCGCAGCGCGGCAAGCTGGTTGACGACATTGCCCTGCGCCACGTCCGGCAGCGACGGGTCGTCGGAGGCGGTCGTGAGGACCGGCGCCAGTTCGGGGCGGGCCAGCTGCAGCCAGGCGTGCACGCCCGGCAGCGCGGACAGGTCGTCGCCGGACTTCAGCGCCCCCATCGCGCCGCAGTGTGAGTGACCGCACACGATGATGTCCTGAACCCCGAGCACCTCCAGTGCGTACTCGATGGTGGCAGCCTCCCCGGACGCCCCGGGGCTTGCGTACGGCGGCACGATATTGCCCGCGTTTCGCAGCTCGAATATCTCTCCGGGCCGCGCGCCGGTAATCAGGGCGGGTATGACCCGCGAGTCCGAGCAGGTAATGAAGAGCGCCTCGGGATATTGCCCCTCGGCCAGTTTTCGGTATTCACCGCTCTCGAAATCCACCCGACGTTTGAACGAGCGGGCACGTTCCAGCAACGCCTTCAACGATGCCTCCTCAGCTGGGAGTTCGACCAGTTGAACAGCACCGTAGAGGAGCACACACCAGAGGAAGGTTAAGTAAAGGCCAGAGCGCGTCCAGTAATTGGACATTCTTTGCCGCAACGCTCCACAAGCGCTTGCCTCTTGTAGCGTGTCGACGTCAGGGCAGAGAATGCAAATTCACGGAGAGACAGGACGCATGGGCATACGAGTGCTGCTCATCGAGGACGACGAGACGATCGCCGAGCCTCTCACCGAGGGCCTGGGTCACTTCGGGCTGACAGTGGATCACGTGACCACCGGTGCCGAGGGGTTGAGAAGTCCGTACGGCGATGTCGTCCTGCTCGACCTCGGGCTGCCGGACATGGACGGCATCGACGTGTGCCGGGGCATCCGGCAGGTCTCGGACGTGCCGGTCATCATCCTGAGTGCGCGGGGTGAGGAGGCCGACCGGGTCCTGGGGCTCGAGCTGGGGGCGGACGACTATCTGGCGAAGCCGTTCAGCGTGCGGGAGCTGGTGGCACGGGTGCGGGCGGTGACCCGGCGGACCCAGCGCACGGAGACGGGAGCACCGGAGCCGGTTCGCACCCCGCCGCCCCCGGTGCTCCCGTCGCCCTCCTCGCCGCCCTCGCCTTCGTCACCGCTCGCGTCACCGCCGCTCTCGCCACCGCCTTCGCCGCCGTCGCCCCCGTCGTTCGAGGACCCCGGCCCCTCCCCCTCGTACGCCCCCGGCCCGCTCGTCGTGGACCGCCGC
The DNA here is from genome assembly GCF_041052385.1 of Streptomyces sp. R28. Lineage (GTDB taxonomy): Bacteria > Actinomycetota > Actinomycetes > Streptomycetales > Streptomycetaceae > Streptomyces. Next base: position 3,485,083 of record NZ_CP163439.1, read on the forward strand.
ACCCGCCAGGTCTGGGTCGGCGAGGTTCCCGTCCCCCTCACCCCGAAGGAGTTCGAGCTGCTGGCGCTGCTCACCGAGGATCCCGGGGCGGTCTACTCCCGGCAGCAGATCCTGGACCGGGTGTGGGACCCGCACTACGAGGGCCCGACCAAGACGCTGGACGTCCATGTCGCCTCGCTGCGGCGGAAGCTGGGCGCCCCGGCATGGATCCAGACGCTGCGCGGGGTCGGCTTCCGGCTGGCGGTGCAGGCCGAGCCGGGCGGGCAGGAGGTGTCCTCGCCGTGACCCGCCGGCTGCTGCTCAGCTACCTCTCTCTCGCCGGGCTCGTCCTGCTCTGCCTGGAGATCCCGCTGGGCTTCGTCTACTCGCGCAGCGAGCGGGAGCGGGTGGTGAGCGCGGCGAAGGACGAGGCCGAGTCGGTCTCCGCGTACGCCTCGCTGTCCCTGAGCGCGGGCCGTGCCGGGCGGGACCTGCCGCGCCGGGTGGTGCACTGCGCCGAGCGCATCGGCGGGAAGGTGGTGGTCGTGGACGCCGCGGGCGCCCTGCTCGCCACCTCGCACCCGCTGGCCGCCGTCATGTCGGCCCACCTCGCCTCCCGCCCCGGTATCGCGGCCGCCCTCCACGGCACCTCCACGGTGGACGTCCGTACGTCGACCATCGGCGGGGTCGAGTACCTCTCGGTCGCCACGCCGATCCGGCACACCTCGGGACTGCAGGGTGCCGTATGGCTCACGCTGCCGACCCGGACGGTGCACGAACGCGTCCACCACGTCTGGCTGTTGCTCGGCCTCGGCGGCCTCGGGGTCCTCACCGCGGTCGCCGTGGTCGGCTTCGCCATCGCCCGCTGGACCGGTCGGCCCATCCGTGAACTGGAGCGCGCCACCGACGAGTTGGCGGACGGCGGGCTGCCCGCGCCGGTGACGATCACGAAGGGGCCGCCCGAAGTGCGCCGCCTGGCCGCCGCGTTCAACCGTACGGCGGCCCGGCTCGCCCATCTCCTCGCCGCCCAGCACGCGTTCGCGGGCGAGGCCTCCCATCAGCTCAAGACGCCGCTCGCGGCGCTGCGGCTGAGGCTGGAGAACCTGGAGCCGAGCGTCCTGGACCGCGGCCGGGGCAGCCTCACCGCCGCGGTGACCGAGACGGACCGGCTCTCCCGGATGGTAGAGGGCCTGCTGGCGATGGCCCGCCTGGAGGAGGACGCCGCGACGCCCGGCCCGGTCGACGTGGGCGCGGTCTGTGCGGAACGGCACCGCACCTGGCAGCCGCTGTTCGCGCAACAGGGGGTCGCCCTGGTCCTGTTCGCCGGCAGCGTGGGACCGGTGCTAGCGGTGCCGGGCGGGGTCGAGCAGATCGTGGACAACCTGCTGTCCAACGCCCTGCGCGCCTCCCCGCCGGCCAGCACCGTGACCGTGGAGCTACGGCTCCACGTACCGGCCCGCCGTGCCCTGCGCGACGCCCGCCCCGCCTGGGTCGACCTGCACATCACCGACGAGGGCCCCGGCATGACCCCGGAACAGCGCGGCCGCGCCTTCGACCGCTTCTGGCGCGCGCCGGGCGCCCCCAAGGGCGGCACGGGACTCGGCCTCTCGCTGGTCCAACGGCTCGCACACGCGAGCGGTGGCGAGGCGAGCCTGCACGCCTCGGCCGCGGGCGGGCTCGACGCGGTGATCCGCCTGCCGTCGGCGGAGCCGCCGCGCGAGGTGCACGGGCCGGGCCTCGACAGAGCCGGGCAGCGGAAGCGGGCGGTGCCGGCGCTGCGCGGGTGAGCGCACAACGGTCGGCGCACGGCCGACACACAGGCAGCTCTCGGGTACGCCGCCCGACGGTCATCAGCTGGCTACGGTCCGTCCATCACGCTCCCCTAGGTTCCATGCCGCCCCCCACGCACGACCCCGTCGTCGACCGACGGCGGGGCGGTACGGCACCTCCTGGAGTGAGAGTGGAACGTCGTAGCCTCCTGCGTGCGGCCGTCCTCGGCGGCTCTGCCGCCGTGTTCGGCGGAACCCTGTCACGCGGCGCCGCGTACGCCGCGCCCGCCCAGCCCGGCACCGGTCCCTACGGACCGCTGGGCTCCCCCGACGCCAACGGCATCAGACTCCCGAGCGGCTTCACCAGCCGTGTCATCGCCCGCTCCGGCCAGACGGTGGCCAACACGTCGTACACCTGGCACAACGCCCCTGACGGCGGCGCGTGTTACGCCGACGGCAGCGGATGGATCTACGTCTCCAACTCCGAGATCAACCCCTCCGGCGGCGCGAGCGCGGTCAAGTTCTCCTCGGCGGGCGCGATCACGGGCGCGTACCGCATCCTCTCGGGCACCCGGCAGAACTGCGCGGGCGGCAAGACCCCCTGGAACACCTGGCTGTCCTGCGAGGAGGTGTCCCTCGGATACGTCTACGAGACCGACCCCTGGGGCACCGCCGCGGCGACCCGCCGGGACGCGATGGGCCGCTTCAAGCACGAGGCGGCGGCCGCCGACCCGGTGCGCAAGGTGATCTACCTGACCGAGGACGAGACGAACGGCAGGCTGTACCGCTTCGTCCCGACGACCTGGGGCAACCTGTCCTCCGGCACCCTCCAGGTCATGGTCGCGGGCAGCGGCACCTCCGGCTCCTTCAGCTGGGCGAACGTCCCCGACCCGGACGGCTCCCCGACGGCCACCCGCTCCCAGGTCTCGGGCTCCAAGTCCTTCAACGGCGGCGAGGGCTGCCACTACGCCAACGACACGGTGTGGTTCACGACCAAGGGCGACAACCGCGTCTGGCAGCTCAACCTGACGTCGAACACCTACGAGTTGGCGTACGACGACTCCCTCGTCAACGGCACGGCCCCGCTCACCGGCGTCGACAACATCACCGGCTCCGCCTCAGGCGACCTCTTCGTCGCCGAGGACGGCGGCAACATGGAGATCTGCCTGATCACCCCGGACGACATCGTCGCCACGTTCCTGCGGATCGACGGCCAGTCGGGCTCGGAGATCACGGGCCCGGCGTTCTCACCGAACGGAACCCGGCTGTACTTCTCCAGCCAGCGCGGCACGAGCGGCAGTTCCTCGGGCGGGATCACGTATGAGGTGACGGGGCCGTTCCGCTCGTAGCCGTACGCAACCTGCAAAGTTTGAGGTACCTCGGGCGCCGGTCTTCTTGGGAGGCTGGCGCCGCCGCACCACAGGAGGCGGCGGAAACGGGGAGAACATGCACGCGATCCTGCGCAAGACCTGCACCGCGGTCGGCGCCGCCGGCCTGGCCATGGCCCTGACCCTCGCGGGCGGCGGCAGTGCCCAGGCGGATGAGGGACAGTGGCACAACTTCACGCTCGAGATACCGGGGAAGGCCAAGTTCAACGGCAAGTACAAGTTCAACCCGTCGGGCACCGGCAACGGCGGCTACGTCGTGTCCGGATCCGTCTGCGACCTCAAGGCGGACGGCGACGGCGTGTACGGCCAGGGCAAGACGGAGGGCTACGACTGGTCGTCCAAGCGCGGCGACGCCAACGGGAGCAAGGAGGGCTGCGGCACCGAGGACCGGGAGTTCTACGACTACCAGGCGATCTATGTCGACAGGGGCAAGTACCAGCTCTGTGTGGACGACGCGGGCAGCGACACCTGCGACACGCAGTCGTGGAAGTACCGGTAGGTAGAGACGCAGAGCGAGAGGGCGGCACCCCCGCACAGGGTGTATGGCTGGCTTCCTGACCTGGGAAGCCAGCCATTTTTCATGCCCTCAGGGCGCTCTCAGGGCACATCGCTCAGGACGGCTTCCATCATGTCGGCGGTCCGATCCGCCTCCGCCTCCCACAAATGCGTGTAGACGTTCAGCGTGATCGATGGCTTAGCGTGACCGAGGCGCATCTGAACCTGCTTCGGCGTCGCCCCGTTCTTGATCAGCACGGATGCGTAGAAGTGGCGCAGGTCGTGAAGCGTAGTGCCCTCGGGAACCCGTACCTTGCTGCCCGACTTCGCCAGGTAGGCGTTCGCCCGCTTGATGTTGCGGGCCCACAGCTTCGCCCAGCTGCCGCGCCGGATCGCACCGCCCGTCTCGCTTGTGTACAGCAGCCGAGCATGGCGCCACACGGGCTTACGCGGGTTCGTCCGGTCCTCGATGTACACGACCTTGGGCGGGAACTCCTTGCGGTGCCACTCGATCTCGTCGACAACAGACTGTCCTTGGGGCACTGCTCTGTAGCTCTGCTTGGTCTTCGGCTCACCCAGGTACGGCACGCCCTTGTCGGGGCCGATGAGCTGCTGCTTGACCGTGACGGTAGCGGCCGGCTCCTCGTCTTCCAGGCCGAACAGCTCGCCCTGGCGGAGCCCGGTGGAAGCCGCCTGCCGCACCAGTGCCCGATACCGTGGGGACGCCGTGACAATCAGCGCCTTCACCGCCTCCGGGTCGAGCGGGTGGATCTCCGGATAGAACACCTCGGGCGGCTTGAGGCCCTCCCATGGGTACTTCGGGATGATGCCCTCTTGGTGGGCCATCTTCAGGATGCTGGTGCAGACGTTCCACGGCGTCGCGAACGTCGACGGGGCGATGACTGCGGAGCGCTCTTTGATCCACTTCTTTCCGTCCGAGCGCTGGATGCTACCAATCTGCCGGTTGCCGAACATCGGGTAGATGTGCAGCCGTAGGGCCCGCTCGACGTTCGTCTCGGTCCGCTCGCGGTGTACGGCCGTCTCCTGCCAGCGTTCGGCGATGACCTTGAACTTCTGCTTGCCGCGTTCCCGGTTCACGAACGTGCCGTCGTCCAGTTCGGCGGTCACCTTGGCGGCCCGGGACTCCGCGGCGGTCTTCTTCGCGAAGTTCTCCTTGCACTGCTTGCCGGACAGATCCCGGTAGCGCACCTGCCAGCGCTTCCCGACTCCGTGCTCTGCGCCCGGGTACACGGTCGCTGTCTTGGTGCTGTGCGCTTCGCACGGCTCAGCGTCGGCCGGCGGTCGGGACAGGTGCCAGCGGTCATACACGTCAGCCATTAGTTCCCCTCCCCCCAGAGCAAGCCGAGTCGGCAGCGAAGTGGCGTTCCTTCTGGTGGGGTTGGTGGCCGTCTCGGGTCATGCTGCGCATCGGCCTCCGATCTCTTCAGCGTCGTACTTGTCGAGCGCTTGGGCGTCGTACAGGACATGTCGACCACGCCTGATGAAGCACTGCGGGCCGGTTCCGGCGTAGCGCCAGTAGCGGACAGTCGCGGGCGACGTGCGGTAGCGCTCGGCGACTTCCGCAGTCGTCAGGTACCTCTTCATGACGTCCTTCCTGAAAAATCAGGGGTGGCGGCGGGCAGGGTGCCCGCGTGCGTCCGAAGTTCGGATTTCTGCGTCATTGCGTCATCAGCGTCATGTGGGCCTCTGACCTGCGGTTTTATGTGACGCAGCGGCAAGGGGGTGCGTCATCGGCGCGTCATGGACTGCGTCATCGCATGACGCAGATGACGCAGGATGACGCAGAGGTCGCCGTCTGCGTCACGCCTGTATCCGCAGGTCAGGGGCTGTTTTTCGGCCCGCATGACGCAGATGACGCAACGTCTTCCCTCTTAGGACAAAAGAGGGGTGTCTGTTGTAGTTCGGTGGCGCCTCAAAGCGTGAAGAAGGAGCCGCTTCGCGGCACGACCTTGGGCGGCGGCGGTGCCGCCGGAGCGAGCAAGAAGAGCACCCCGGGCGCCGCGTGCTCCTCTTGCTGTTCGGCGGAACGCCGCCCAAAGGACGCGCCGCGAAGCGGCCCCTTACTGCCTGTCCGGGCGCCGCGAGCGCGGGTTAGTACATCCGCTGTTGCTGGTGTGGGGTCGAGGTGGCCAGGCGGGTCATTTCGAGGTAGCGGCCCTCGCTGGTGCGGCCGGTGTCGATGAGGACACCGCGAGCGGCAAGCGTCGGCTGGAGGCGCTTGAGGCGGTCGGAGAGAACCTTTCCGGTGGTCGGCCACCCTTTGGGCAGGGCACGCAGTTCATCGCCGCTGTAGAGGCGACTGAGGCAGTGCAGCCACTCGGTAGAGGTCATCCGCTGCGCCGCGCCCGGCTCGATGGCGTCGGCATGCCTGAGCACGGTCTGAGCGAGGAGATCGCCCTCGATCACGTCGTCGTTCAGGTCGTCCAGACTGGCCCGGTAAGCGGTGAGCGCCCCCAGGCCGGTTGCCGCATCGAGCTGCGCGCACAGGCGAGCGAAGTCCGCCATCCGCAGATCGGTGGGGGTCTCCGCCTCTACCGAGCGGACCTTGACCGTGAGATCCAGGAGCGAGCCGAGAACAACGGGCAGAACCTCCGCGTACTCCGCCCACAGTTCCGCCTCGGTGCGCCGGACGCGGGGCCGCTCCAAACGCAGTGGCAGGAGCCGCTCCGCGAGGTCGGGGCGGATGACGCCGACGTCGATGCCGGTCAGGAGCAGGGGGCGGCGGTATCCGACGCGGAACACGTCCCCGTCGGTGAACAGGGCACGCTTGACGTTCTCGATGCCGGTGACGATGCAGCACATGGCGTCGGACAGGTCCGGCGTCATGTGGGAGAGGTTGTCCAGGGCCGTGACCCACCCAGCCGCCACTGCCGCGACCAGGTTCTCCTCATCCTTCGGCGCCCGCCGCAGGTCGCCGCTCATGCCCTCGATGATGCGCACGAGCATGCGGCCCCCGGTGGACTTGCCAGCGCCCTGCGGTCCGGTGAGGAACGGCGCGGGGACGGGCACGGACGGCCCGAGGCAGCCGATCAGCCAGGCGATGGCCAGGCACTCGGTCTCCGCGTTGGCGAAGTTGCACAGCCTGAGCAGGAGATCGATGCCCTTGCCGTCCGTGTCCTTGGCCGGCAGGGGCAGTTCGCCGGTGAGCTGGGTGCGCCGCCAGCACACCTCGCGCGGGTCCGGGATGGCGATGTCCCATCCGGTGGGGTGGATGCGGACGGACTTTCCGTCATCGCGGCCCAGGTCCAGCCACGTCGCCCCGTCGAATCCCGGAGCGACGCGGATGTGCACGGACTGTACGTCCTCGCTCATCGCCAGGGCCTCGATGAGGTCCAACGCCTCTTTCAGCGCGGTCCCGTTGAACACGCCGACCCCATCCTTGAACAGGCTGACCATGAGTTCCTGGCGGTGGCTGCCGGACGTGCCCTGGGAGCGGATCGGGCGGGCCACGGGGTGGCCGTTCCGCTGCGCGTACACGGTGCCGTCGGCGGTGCGGAAGTAGCGGAAATGCGCCTGCGCGTAGTCGGCGATGACCTCGCGGGCCGGGGTCTTGTCGTCGTCGGACATGGCTACAGTCCCAATCGGATACGGGCGTTGGTCCACGCATCGGTGCAGTGCCGGGGCGATTCGCCCTTGGCCTGCGCGGCGGTGAACAGCCGCGCGACATGGGCGTCGGTGAGGCAGCCACACCGGCCGTGCGTCGACAGCACGGCGAGGAACGTCCGGTAGACGGTGGTGTGGATCGCTCTGCGGGCCTCGGTGATGCGCTGCTCCGCCATGGTGATGCCACGTTCCAGATAGGTGGGCGTGCGGTGACGGCACTCCCCGCCCCCGGCGGGCACGGTGAGGACCTGCGGCGCCGGCCGAACCGTGGGTTCCTTCACGACCAGCGCGCGCACGACGTCCGGTAGCGCCGTCATGTTGCCGGTGCCGGGACCGAGCCAACGGGCGTAGGCCATGGAGGACTTGATGTCGACGCCCGACCGCACCGCGTTCGACGACTGCATGACGCCCTCGTAGATCCAGTGCTCGCCGCGCGTCGATTCCACGGTGCGGGTGACGGGCAGCGTCTCGCGGGCCCACGCGACAGCCGCCGCGTCGTCGAGGTCGACGACCGTGAGACCGGCGCCACCGGGGTGGTAGGCCACGGCCGCTGCTTCGCGCCACGCCCCCGCCCACTCTGGGGAATGAAGGGCGATGAGGTCAGTGGTGGCGGCGGCCCAGGCGTGGCATGGGCGGGGGCAGGTGCAGGCACCGGCGTGCTTCATGTTCGGCCGACCGCCGCATGCGTTCCGGGCGCAGGCGTGGCAGTTGCCGAACGGCACCTTCCCGGCCCGCAGGGGCAGGACCGGCACTCCGGAGGCCGCGAGCCGAAGCGCGGTGTCTCGCCGGATGTCGGTGGGTTGGGTCATGCTGGAGACCTCCACTGGTCTGTTGAGGACTGGAGACAAGGGCGGCCCCGGTTCTTTGGCGAGATGCGGGGGCCGCCCTTGGCGCAGCTAGAAGGGCGGTTCGTCGCTGTAGCCGGACGGCCCCCACGAGTGGAAGCCGCGGCGTAGCCAGCGGGGGCGGTGCGGCAGGGGCAGCAGCAGCCAACGGCGCTGTTCGTTCCAGCAGGTGCAGGGCTCCCAGTCGGTACCGGCGTACTCGCCGTTGTGGTCGCCGTAGTCGTGCTTGATCCCGCCGCCTCCCTCGCACGTGGTGCAGGCGGGGTCGGGGGTGTCGGTCAGAACCAGCGCATAGCGCGGCCAGCAGGTGACCTGGATACGCAGTCGCAACATGGGTGTTGGCCTCCCGTCAGCCGTAGAACTTGTTCCGCTTGATGACGGCCTTGCGGATGGTGACCGTTGTTCCGCCCCTGTGGCCGCTTGCGCTGAAGACCTGCACGGCAATCCATCCGCCGAAGATCACGGCGGCGAGGGTGATGAGCTGGGTGATCAGGGCGGTCAGGGCGGTGATGAATGTGGTGAGCAGGAGCAGTCCACCGCACACGGCGAGGAAGCCGACGCCTCCGAGGGCGACGTTCACGGCAGCGCGGGAGACGGGCGGCTTGGCCGCGACGGGTTCGGGCTTGGCGGGTTCGATGGCGTAGCCGGTGACGACGCGCCCGTCCGGCAGGACGACGCTCGCCACGGCCGGGACGGTGCCCGGTTGGACGGGTACGAGCGGCGCGGCGGGCGGGTGCGTGACGACGGGTTGGGGGTGGTGGACTTCGACGGCCGCGGATCGCTCAGGAGGGATCATGAGGGCTCCATCGGGTGAGCCGCGCGGGCCCGCGCCACGAAGGTGTGACGCGGGCCCGTGCGGGTGGGTGTCAGGCAGGTGTGAGGGGGTGTTACGCGGCGGGTGTGAGGGCGCGTAACACCGCGTCTGCCTAGGGGTTTGGGTGTTAGGCGGCGTAACACCGTTAGGGGTGTTACGCCGCCGCGAGGGCGGGGACGATGCGCCACCGGCCGGTGGTGTTCGTCGCCTCCAGGCGGCCCTCCAGGGCGGCGTCCTTCAGGCGCAGTGACACCCAGGAGCGGGAGAGGTGGTGTCGGTCGCACCAGTCGGTGAAGTCCTTCGGGCCGACGATCATCTGACCGTCGTGCTCGAACTCCTCCAGCGCGCGGGCGAACAACTGCCGCGCCTCTTCCGGGGAGGGCTTGTGTCCGCTCTCCTGCCCGAACAGCGGGACGTCGTCGCCGTCCTCCGGCTCCGGGAGTTCGGCTTCGGGGTCGATGTACGCGTCCTCCGGGTCGGCCAGCGGCCCGCCGTCCATGTCGTCCTCCCCGTTCACGAGGGTGAGCTGAGGCGCGTCCGTGTCGCTCGCGCCGGTCCGGCCGGTGTAGGCGCGTCCGGCGACGGAGGAGACCGCGCCGGCGGTGACGGGGTCGGCGTGCGCGCCGTTGCGCAGGGCCCACGCGGCGAGGGCCTCCATGACCTTCACGGCCCGCTGGGTGAAGCGGCGGGTGCGTGCCGGGGAGGGGTAGCGGTCCTCGGGGATGCCGGGGCTGACGGCGTAGCAGTAGCCGGGACGCCGGTTGCCCCACGCGCCCGGGTGGGCGCCGGCGGCCAGCACCTCGTCCGGCAGGGAGAACCCCTCGTCGCGCGCGTCGCAGCCGAGCGCGATCACGGACGGGAGAGAGGCGCGGGTGCTGGTCGACATCTGGTCGTACGAGGGGCGCTGAAGGGAGACGATCAGGGAGATTCCGGCGGAACGCGCTTCCTGAGCGATCCCGGTGAACGCGTCGTCGCCCAAGGCACGCAGGGTGTTGGCGGCCTCCTCAAACCAGGCCACCATGAACGGCATGCCCTCACAGCCGCACGCACGGCCGTCCGACCGGCAGGTGTGCTCGGGGTCGGTCTGCTGCTGCGCGGCTGACGGGGTCCACTGGCGGTAGCTGTGCGCGCCGAGCCAGCGCGTGCGGGCCGGGATGGCGGCGCTGACGGCCTCCACCATGACCTCGGTGTCCGTGCCGCCCTCGACACCCCAGTCCAGGCCGGGCCGCAGCGGCGCGAAGTCCTGGAACGCCTTCGGGTCGGAGAACATCACGATGACGTCCCGGCGGGAGAGGATCTCCGTCAGGAGGTTCAACGCGGTGTCACCCTTGCCGGAACCGGTTCCGCCCGCGATCAGCAGGTGGGTGGAGTTGCGGCCGGCATCCGGGTCACCCGGCAGCCAGATCACCAGCGGCGCCCCGTCGTCGTAGCGACCCAGATCAAGCGGGTCAGCGATCGAACCACCCAGGTTCGACGGGCCCTCCCACTCCACCACCTCAGACAGCATGTCCTCGGGCACGATCACCAGTTCACCGCGCCGTTCGGAGCCCGCGTCCGGGGTGTAGCGCACGGCGGATTTCGGCAGGTCCAGCACGGACGCGATCCGGGGCAGAATCTTGGTGACGTCCTCGTTGGTCTGCTCGCCCGGCTCCAGCGCGATGGGCGCGGTGACCCGGTTCGGCTCCACCTTCGCCGCGCCGATCTGCGCCCGCGCCAGCCCGACCTTGGCCAACAGGCCCTTGTCGCCACTCTCCCCGGCGGCCCCTTCGGGGTTGCGGCGCATGAGCATGCGTACGTTCCACGACAGCGCCATTGCCGGGCCGCCCATCAGGTAGAGGTCGTCCAGCGGTCCGGCGGTCGGCCCGGCGAGGCAGGCGGCCGTCAGCCAGGCGGAGCCTGCGGCCACGGTGATGGCGGAGTGCAGGCGGCGCTGGTGACTGGTCGACTTGCCCATGAGCCAGGTGGCGCCGGTCAGCGCCACTGAGCCCAGAGTGAGGCCGACGCCGGCGGCGGCGCTCTCGGCCCAGCGCCAGTGTCCGAGGACACCGGCCAGGCCGGTCCCGGCCATGCCGAGCCACGGCGGCAGGTGCGGCTTGGCGCGGTGCAGCAGGTAGCCGCCGACCCCGGAGGCGTTAGAGGCGCCCTGAAGCTGGATCTCGTGAAGCTCGTCGGTGTTGCGCTCAGCCATGACCGAGCCTCCTTACTGCTGAGCCCAGTCGATGACCGGCTGCTGCGGCTTGCGGGCACGGTGACGAACGCGGTTGATCTCTTCCTCGAACTCCTGCTGGAACGTCGAATAGCAGGCAGCGGCCTTCTTCGCTGCGTCCCGCAGGTCGTTCGCGGCACCCTGCATCTTGCGGGCCACCTTCGCGGCACGGATGCGGGAGCCGAACGCGCGGCCGTCCGGGTCCGGCACGGCCGCCAGCACGCCCTTGAGGATCTCGGCAGCCATGGCCACCTCGATCGACAGCGTCACACCGGCCGCGCGCAGGGTGTTGCAGTAGTTCCGCACCTGCGCCGGGGAGGTGAACTCCGGGGACGGCAGCAGGGATTGGGCGTGCGATCCGCCTCCGCCCGCGCGGGCCGTGTTCCGGTTGTTGTTCACGGTGACGTTGATCGGCGGGACGATCGAACCGCCCAGCGCGCCGAAGAAACCGCCTGCAGCGGCGCCCGCGTTGGCGAACTTGTTGGGCTTGTAGCTGCCTCCGTTGGTCGCGTCGATGCGCGGCCTGCCCGCCTGCTGAGCCTGCCGGTAGCGCCGGTTAGCGGCCCGGTTGGCCGATCCGTTGTCTGCCATCTGGCAATCTCCTTAAGGTCAGTGGGTGCGACGGACGATGAGCCACGCGGTCTGAGCGGCGATCAGGGTGAGCAGCCAGACCAGCTCAAGAGGACCGGCGAGCGGCCCGAACCCGGCGGCCAACGCCAGCCAGGCCAGCGCGGATGAGGTGAGGGCGGCCAGGCCGATGCGCCAGGCCAGGACGGTGCCGGTGCCGGGGCGGCGGCGCTGCATGAGCAGCAGCCACACCAGCGGCCCGGCCGCGAGCGGGGCGAGCACCAGGCCGGACCACCAGGCGATGACGTGCAGCAGGCCGGCCGCCACCAGCGCCACCAGGGCGAAGCCGGTCGGGGCGAGCGCGCGGCGGTGGTCCCACAGCATCAGCGCGAGACCGGCGAGCGCCTGCCGAATGAGGGAGGGACGTTCGGGCACCACGACCACGAACGGGTCGCTGCCCCGGCGGCCACGCTGGCGCGGGATGCGGACGGTGTGGACACTCGCGCCGCTCTTCGTGGCGCGGGTGCGGGTACGGCTGGACACAGCGGAACTCCCGGGTGAGAGAGGGAAGTTGGAGGTTGCGGGGGTGGTCACGCGGTCGGGCGGGGCAGCGCGCGGCACTTCTCGGCGTGCTGCTGCGCCCACTGCTTGACGGCGCCCGTCTCGTACGCCCACTTCCTCCAGCGGATACCGCAGCCCCGGCAGGTGGCGGTGGACTCCTCAGTGCCCTTGGCGACGTCCACCGTCAGATCCGGGTCGTGCAGCAGCTCGGCGGCGTGCGTGAGGTAGCGGGCGATGACGCCCTCGGGCCAGTCAGTCGTGGCACGCATGGGGTGTGTCTCCTGGAAGTTGAAGGGTCAGGCGGCGCGCTGTTCGTCGTCGGGGTACGCGCACGGCACGCACACCCCCAGCTCGGCGGGGATGACGTAACCGGCATCCGTCCGGCACTGCGGGCAGGTGCGGCGGGCGGCGTTGGCCTTGCCGAGCACCGCCCACTTGGCCGGCGTCATGGGCCGCACGGGCTTCGCGGCGTCGACGCGGTAGAGGTAGGCGACCAGCGGCGGACGGCGACGGCGTGGGCGTTCGATCTGTGCCACCACGTCCTGACCACCGGGCCGTAGCCCCTTCGCGCGGAGCTGGCGGCGGGTGGCCAACCCGTCCGGCGCCAGACGCCAGACGTAGACCGGAATGGCAGCCATCAGCGGCCCGCGATCGCCAGCTCAGCGCCGCCCCGGCCAGGGGTGCGGTGTTCGGCGTAGCGGGTAGAAACCCAGCCGACCGACCAGCCGCACAGTTCGGCAGCGGCCCGCACCGGCAACCCGGCCTCGAACGCGGCCCTCACGACCGCGTGGGCACGGTCCTCGGGGAGCTTCTCCGTGGCGGGGCCGGCGGCCAGCAGTGCGGCGCGTTCACGCTCGGCCAGCTCCTCGCGCTCAGCCTGCTCGCGGCGTTCACGCTCGGCCTGCTCGGCCCGTGCGACGTGTTCACGACGCTCCCGCTCGGCCCGCTCTTGTTCGCGGCGCTCGGTCTCCTCGCGCTCACGACGTTCACGCTCCTGCCGCTGCTGTTCACGCTCGCGCTCAGAGCGTTCACGAGCCTCGCGCTCGGCAGCCTCGCGGGCGGCTCGCTGCTCGCGTTCCTCGCGGCGGGCCCGCTCCTCGCGCTCAGCCTGCTCGCGGATCAGGCGGGCTTCGTGTTCACGCTGTTCACGCGCCAGCATCGCGGCATGCTCGCGCTCCTCACGAGCCAACCGCGCGGCCGACTCACGCCGCTCGACAACCGCCCGCTCGCGCGCTTCACGCTGTGCCTGCTGCCGCGCCTCCAACTCGGTCACCGCCGCGGCGATCGCACGCCGGTAGGCGAGCCCGGCCTCTGCGGTGACGATCAGCAGAAGCGGCGCGACCGCGTGCACAGCCACGCCCACCAGGTCGTTTCGCAATGCGGAGTCCGCGACATTCAGGGCGAGGGTCATGCAGCCGGTCATCCAGCGCAGGACGATCGGCCACCGGCCGCCGTGCCCTCCGAGCAGAGCCAGCACGGCATCGAGGCGGATGACGATCAGCACAGCCGCATCTACTACGGTCGGCAGGATCGGCGCCGTCCAGTCCCACTTGTCCGGGGTGTGCGCGGCGGCGAGCGGGGTGACGGTGAGGATCGAATACAGCATCGCGCCCGCCACGATCAGCCACGTGCCGATGGACAGCGCGCGCTCGGCTGAACGGATCTGAACGGCGTTCACGCGCCCGCCCCCGTCCATGAACGCACCCGGATCGCGGCGAGCAGAGTCACCTCAGAGGCGAGGTCGTCGGGGTCGGCGCTGTACTCCGTCCACTCCCACTCGGCGTCCGGTACCGGCTCGAAGCCGAGCACGCTGAGCGCTTCCGCGCGCTCCGTGAACGTCGGCACCGGCTCGGCCCGCTCGAAGCTGAACTCAGGCCACGGCGTGACGCCCGCGTTCAGCAGGACTACGTACAGCCGCCACCCTCCGTTGAACACGGACATCTGCGCCGTGAACTCCTCCGCCCTCACGCCCCGACCCCCGCGACCGTGACCGCGTGGTTGGTCAGCTCCACCCGCGCGGCCAGCGCCCGGCGGCGGGCCCGACGCAGCCGACGCTCGTCCAGCTCGGTCGGCGTGCGGTCGATCGTGGCAATGTGCGCGTCCAGCAACTCGATGTCGGCGAGGATGACCGGCATCTCCTGGTCGATGGCGTCCAGCTCCGCGTCCGTCGGCTCGTTCCAGTCGGCGAACGCGGTAACAGCATCCTGAACAGTGACGATGAGGCTCATTGGGTCGTGTTCCTCTCGATGGGTGAACGGCCCGACAGCGGCTCCCGGGAGGCACCCTGGGGGCCGCGCGCCGCTGGAGACCAGGGCTTCCGGCTCCCTGCCACCCCGCCCGTACGGCCAGTGCACGAAGCACGGCCGGACGGGCGGGGGAGGCAACCGGCCGCAGCGCTAGCCGCTGCGATGGCAGGAAGAGAGCGGACCGGATTGGCTGCGAGTGCGTGCGTTCCGCTCGCGGCCTCGGGTGTTGCACAGGCGCCGCCGGCCGGTCCAACACAGCGGCGCCCACATGGTTCGTCGAAGCATCGGCACTCCTAGGTCGAAGGAATCGGTACTGCGCTGCAAGGGGGACCCTGTCCCCACCCTCCGGCCGTTGCTCGCGGTCACCGGGCCACCTCGCCAGTACGGGCCGAAACCCTGTTCCACCTGGCCTTTAGCGGGATTGCAGCGTCCCCGCCCTATGCATTCGCGCGGCCCGAAGGCAGCCCAAAGAAGGCCCCTTCCGGCTCGCTGTCCTAGGACTGCGAGCGGCCTGAGATGAAGATGGCACGCTGTCCTAGGACTGTCAACAGTCCTAGGACTGTGGTTCACTGGTTCGCGTCGAGAGGAGTTCTGCGTGGCACCGAAGTGGCGCGAGCTGGCGGACAGGTTCGCGGAGCAGATCAAGGGCGGTCAGTACCCGCCGGGCGCCCAGTTGCCCCAGATCAGAGAGCTAGTCGAGGCGGGGGAAGGCTCAAAGGAGACAGTCCACAAGGCCTACAAGGCCTTGGAGGCTGAAGGCCTTGTGACGTCGACGCGCGGGCACGGCACCGTTGTGCGTCCGCGCGCTGCGCTCAAGCGGCTGGGTATCGCCCGGTACGACAAGGCGAAGTGGCGCGACGGTGACGAAGTCGCGTTCATCGCTGACCGCGTCGCATCGGGACGCGCGTACAAGCGCAACGAGCAGACGCAGACCGTGAGCCGTGTCGAGGCGGACAGCCTCGTAGCGGAGGGGCTGGGTGTCCCAATCGGCTCCGAGGTGTACGCGCGCGCCCGACTCGTGAAGGAAGGGGTGCAGCCGACTCACACCCTGACCAGCTACTACAGGCCGGAGCACGTCGAGGGGACACGCATTGTCGACCCCACCCCGGGCCCTGCCGGCCGTGGCGGTGGATACCGGGTCCTCTACGACGCCGGATACGAGATCGACCACATGAGAGAGGCCCTGTTCGCCCGCATCCCGACGGCGGACGAAGTACAGCTCCTACAGCTCCCCGCCGGCGAGCCCGTAGTCGAGCTGCACCGGACCACGTACACCGCAGATGGCACGGTGGTTGAGTTCGCGGTGGGCATTCACTCGGCTTCTCGCTTCGCGTGGGAGTACGACTTCAAGGTTCCCGACTCGGCACAGGACAGGAAGGGGCAGGAATGATCTCGGCACAGGCATGGGCGGATGCTCGACTCCTGTGGGACTACCACTTCATGCACCACGACCCACGGCCTTGTTCGGTAGCCGTGGGGCTGGGCAGTCACGACCTTGGCGTGGCCGACGTGACAGCGGAGCTGTACCACCAGGGCATGGCGCCGGTCATCGTCTTCACGGGAGCCACCAGCCCCACGACCCGGGCGCGCATGCCGCGCGGTGAGGCTATCCACTACCGAGAGCGGGCGTTGCAGCTAGGGGTGCCCGATTCCGCCGTACTCCTGGAACCCCGTGCCACGAACACCGGCGAGAACATCGAGTTCACGAAAGCGGTGTTGGCAGACGCCGACGTCAAGGTCTCGTCCGTCCTGCTCGTGACCAAGCCGTACGAAGAGCGGCGCTCGTACGCCATGATGCGGAAGCTCTGGCCCGAGGTCGAAGTGGTATGCGCGTCCACGTCGATGAGCTTGGAAGAGTACGCCGACTCCATCGGGGACGCCCGCATGGTGATCGACATGATCGTGGGCGCCCTGCAACGAGTGCTCGTCTTCCCGAGGTTGGGGCTGGCCATCGAGCAAGATGTACCAGACACCGTCGTAGCCGCCTTTGAGCGACTGTGCGTCGAAGGCTTCACTAGCCGACTCATGCCAGCTGACGTTGGTGCCCGCCCCGGCACGTGATGCCAGGGCGGGCAGCAGCCCGCCCTGAGCTTCGCCCTGCACTTTCCCTGCCTCATCAAGGCCCGCGCACGGCGCGGGCGCGCGCCGCCTCTGCGGCGCGGCCTGCCTCCTGTCTGCGCCCCGGCTGGCCGCGCCCGGCGGCTGCGGGCATGAAGTGGGGAGACACCCCTGTGGCTGGGGCGGTCGGCTCCACGGCTTTAGGCAGCCACTTTGGGGCGAGCCTCTAAGATCATGGCCCCAACGTCGTGCTTTAACGGGCAGGTCCACAGACTGCCCGACTCGCCGGAAGCTTACGGGGCCATGATCACTCGCCCCAAAGCAGCTCCAGCCCAAAGCCGCTCCGCCGACCTCGCGGTTAACGTGCTGCAATCACCCCAGCCGCCCTAGGAATAGAACGATAAACAGCAAAAGGGATCAACGAAACACCGGGATACTGCACCAAGTCGACGAATCCGGTTTCCGCCAGCGTCCGCATGTGTGCATTCATGAAAGAGGCCAGCTTTCCGCGTGAGACTGCACCGTTGGAATTAAAAAAGGCGTCATCGGGTTGGACGGGATCCTTTGAGCCGTAGTGTCCGACGCTTCCTACCACAGTCCATTCTTGCTCCTCAGTCCCGTAGCGCGCAAAGAGAATATCTGACTCTGAATCCAGGTACTGCCGACCTTCCTGCAATCGTGAGGTAATCAGGATGTCGCTTGATTCCACTGGAGACAGGTTCATGTGTAGTCCAGGCGCGAACACGCCACGGGAAACCTGAAGAATGGATCGGAGGTCAACGGCGTCGACAATGGTTTCACCGGATTTCATGCGGAAGTCCGGGATCGAGTCCTCCAGTTCTTCCCGTGTGACCTCGCCAGGCTTGGGCTTTCGCTGCTGTCCCTTCGGATTCTTCCCGCTGTTCTGGCGAGGCGGCGGGCTCTCCAGCGCACCAATTCCCTGTAGACCCATACTGACAGCTGCAAACGCAGAGAAGGAGTTAGCGACGTATCGGGAATCGAATAGTGACCCCGGCGCAGTGATGCGAACAAGTGAGCCCGGCGGAGCCATCCGTTGAATTTCTTCGGTGTTCCACAGGTCTGTATTGGTAACCTCTTCAGAGATGTCACGCAGAAGGGACTCTGACTCAAGGGCATCTTCAAGCATGGGGAATAGGGCATCGCCTAGCGACTTTTGAGTGTACCGCTCACTGCCAACCCCTTGAAAATGCTGCGCCACAGTTCGGGGCCCAACCGTGGTCCTTTTTTCCTCACGATCCGTTTCGCGCTCTTCTTCGGCAACTCCTCCTTCGAGCTGCGCGAGCATTGCTCGCACTTTGTCGGTGTCTACGTAAAGGAACTCGCGCAGAATCATCAAATGCCCTTGCGGTAGTCGGTACGGTGAGTCACGAGAGGGTCGTACAGGTAACTTCTATTGGTCAAGTGTGGCGTCTGCTCCGCTCAAATCACCTGTTGCTGTCCCTGCTGTGGCTGATCAAGTTGCTGTTCGCGCATTCTCTGTTCTGCGCGCAGCCCCTCTACAGTTGTCGCAAAGAGTTCGAGATTCACCTTCTCCTGAGAGGCATTGTAAGGGGCAATGCCCAGTTCTAGAGCCGTGATGTGCTGTTGGATACTGTCGGCCGTTTGTTGCAGATTGAATGCCCTCTCGCGAGGTTTGAAATATCCTGCGGCGGCCGTAATTACCGTGACAGTGAAACCCAAGCCGATAAGGACACCCTTGGCCGGTTGTGGGGGGTCGTACCAGGCCGTCACAGCTGAAATGGCGGCGGAGCTAACAAATAGAAGCCACTGCATCAACAAATGCAAGCGTCGGTAGTGGGTTGAATCCTGGCGCAGTCGAGATACTTCCGCAGGAAGCTTTTCCTTGTAAGAGGCTTGCCGGTCTTGGGGTGGCGGAGTGCGTTGTCGGATTTCAAGAACGTGACGCTCCTCGGCCAAGGCGAGTTCGAGTTTAAGTTCCCTGACGGAGGTTCCGGAATCTTCCCACATTTCGCTATCGAACTCACCGTAGAACTGCGCCCCGGTGGCCAGAGCCAGGACGACGACGCCTGCAAAGCAGATGCCATTTACTGCCGACGGTGTATCGCCGTGTAGCCATATGAAAACTTTCAACCCGGCCCACGACAGGATTAGGAGGAGTAGCGTTATCGGGGTTCCATAAAGCGCTAGCACCTGCAAGCGTCGATTTTTTATCCTTTGAGACAGGTCGGCAATTTCACGGCGATAACCAATGATCTCATCGGCAATTGATCCGCCGTCTAGCGCATTTTGCGAACGAGTCACTGCCAATCCCCCAATTTATGCAACTGTGCTCGCGCATGTCGACTTAGGCAGGTTGAGGGTGATCACTCTTTTCAGCTGAAGCTGAAATGGGGGATTACGCGTAAGGTGCGTTTTAGCCCCGAGGTGACGTTCAACCTGCAAGCCCGACTGAAGATCGTACGACGTGCTCCGGTTGTGGGAGGGCAAGTCCGCAAACATCCACTAGTAGCTCAGCTGACAGGCCCTGAAACGTCGACCGCTGGCGAGGGGCGGGGGAGCTGGGCGACAACCATCGCAGCTCTGCCCGCCGGTCCTTAGATCGCCAGAGAGGTCACCGGGCACCAGCCCTTCGGAGCCTTCATACGTGGTTCAGCCGACACGCGTCGTCCACCCCTCTGCCGAATGCGTGTCGAAGGCGCCGCACGTCCGCGGTCGTCAGCCGAAGAACGTGAGGTCAGAGGGCATGCACCGGTGATCTCGCCAAGCGCCTTCTAAGCCCTCGCTCCGAGCCCCCCGACGCGCCCCAGCAGGCCCCTTCACGCCGCGTGGCTGGATCCGCGCCCTTGTTGGCGCTTCATGTACGTGTCACACAGTTGGTAAGCGGGGTGACTTGGGGGAGGGGACTCTGTATGTCCGTGCTGGGTGGCAATCGCGGTGAGCCGTCGGATTGGGCCATGAAGCGGTTTGGTCGGCATGCCGGCAGGCTGGTCGAGGCGATTCCGGAACAGCTGGCCAGGGCTCACGCGCGGGCTCATGCCGTTCACCTCACCGCAAGGCTGAAGAAGCGCAGTCCTTACGGCGTCACCCTGGCCGAGGCAGTGCGCGAGAATCTCGCGGACACGGCGCGTGAGCTGGACGAAGCCGTGCGCGACGTGCGCGGGTACGAGTACGCCGTCATCAACGACCACGCGCTCTTCCCCTTTAAATACGCCGACCGCCCCAGGCCCCTCGAACGTGCGCGGCTGGCGGCCAATGCTTCCCCCACGCGCAGGAGGATGCTCCTGAGCCACGGGCCGGAGCCGCAAGACGTCCTCTTCCCTCTTGGCGACGAGCTCACCACCGAGGAATACGAGGATCTGCACGAGACCTTCGAGGCCCTCGGCGCCTCCACGAAGCTCGTGTGCCTGTTCTTCACAGCCGACCCAGAGAACGGCATCCACGTCATCCACTGGGGAGACGCCCACCTCGAACCCGACCGCACCTTCACCTGGCTCCACAGCGAGCAGCTGCGAGTGGCGCCCCAGCCGCTTGAGTGAGCAGTCCCGATCCTGGGCCGTCTCTGGGCCGTGCGAGGGCGCCCGAGGCCGACCAACGACGACCGACAGTGACAGTCGAGCGAGAGCCGCCAGCCACGAACCCCCAGGTCACAGCCCCCCGACCAAACGGGTTACCACCCAAGGGTGGACCTCAGGCAAGATGGGGCGCTTCTTTCCGCCGGGCGGCCGCGCTGCCTGGATGTCCTGGGGGGACTTGCGTGATCATCGCTGTATCGGACGGGCACGACCCGGCCTACCAGCTCCAGACGAGCCTGCTCACGCTGATCTTTGGTATAGCGCTCATCAGTGTCGGACGGATGCTGCGGCGGACCGGACGGCTGCCTGCGTATCTCGACTTCAGACAGAAGGCGTTGGGCTCGCTGGCGCCGCAAGAGGGCAGGAGTGCCGGCGTCGGAAGGCTCGGCGCAGCCATGATCGCCGTGGGCGGGATCTTCCTCTTCGGTACCGCCTGCCTCATACTCGGCGCGCTGGGCGTGCTCGGTCCGTGAGGACAGGCTCTGGGGGAGCCACGCCAGCTTCAGGGTGAGTGTCTAACTGCATGACAACGCCGACGGACAGCGGCGGACGAGCTCGGAACACCTGCGGACCACCGCAGCAGATGCGCCATCTGCCAGGCCACACGCCCTCTACGGCCCCGCCTACTCCACTGGCAGGCCGGGGCCTCTGTGGTGACGGCCCGTGAAGGGGATTTAGCCGCGTGTGGAGGGCACAACGAGGGCACAACGTCCTCACGCAGGTTCAACGGCTGCCAACGCCACCAAACGCTATTTGCCCTGGTCAGCTACGTATCTTGACACTCTCCGCAGATCATGCGCGAAAGGGCGGCACCCCCGCACAGGGTGCCGCCCTCTCTTCGTGCACCGGAACCGCCGCCCATCGGTACTGAGGGTCGGGGACGGACGACGGCTCCGGAGTCGGGGGAGGTCAGCGGTGGTCGCTGCCCTCCGACTGGGTCGCGGCCCGGCCCGCCTCGAGGCGCGCCACCGGGATCCGGAACGGCGAGCAGGAGACGTAGTCCAGTCCCACCTCGTGGAAGAAGTGGACCGACTCCGGGTCACCGCCGTGCTCACCGCAGACGCCGAGCTTGAGGTCGGGACGGGTCTTGCGGCCCGCCTCCGCGGCCAGCTTCACGAGGGAGCCGACTCCGTCCTTGTCGATCGTCTCGAACGGGGAGACACCGAAGATGCCCTTCTCCAGGTACGCCGTGAAGAACGAGGCCTCCACGTCGTCCCGGCTGAAGCCCCACACCGTCTGGGTGAGGTCGTTCGTGCCGAAGGAGAAGAACTCCGCCGCCTCCGCGATCTGACCGGCGGTCAGCGCGGCACGCGGGAGCTCGATCATCGTGCCGATGGACAACTTCAGCTGCACACCCGTCGCCGCCTCGACCTCCGCGACGACCTGGTCGGCCTCCTCGCGGACGATCTCCAGCTCCTGGACCGTGCCGACGAGCGGGATCATGATCTCGGCACGCGGGTCGCCCTTGGCGTTCTTGCGCTCGGCGGCCGCTTCCGCGATCGCGCGGACCTGCATCGTGAACAGGCCGGGGATGACCAGGCCCAACCGCACACCGCGCAGACCCAGCATCGGGTTCTGCTCGTGCAGCCTGTGCACGGCCTGGAGCAGCCGCAGCTCGTTCTCGTGCGGCTCCTGGCGGGACTCGGCGAGGGCCACGCGGACCGACAGCTCGGTGATGTCGGGCAGGAACTCGTGCAGCGGCGGGTCGAGGAGGCGGATCGTCACCGGCAGGCCGTCCATCGCCGAGAACAGCTCCACGAAGTCCTTCTTCTGCAGCGGGAGCAGTTCCTTCAGGGACTCCTCGCGCTCGGCCTCCGTGTCGGCCAGGATCAGGCGCTCGACCAGCTCACGGCGGTCGCCGAGGAACATGTGCTCGGTACGGCACAGACCGATGCCCTGGGCGCCGAAGCGACGGGCGCGCAGCGCGTCCTCGGCGTTGTCCGCGTTGGCGCGTACTCGCAGGCTCCGCTTGCGGTCGGCGAACGCCATGATCCGGTGCACGGCCGCGACCAGCTCGTCGGCGTCGCTGGCGCCCGCGTGCATCCGGCCCTCGAAGTACTCCACGACCGGGGACGGGACGACGGGCACCTCACCGAGGTACACCTTGCCGCTGGAGCCGTCGATGGAGATGACGTCGCCCTCCTCCACGACGTGCCCGCCGGGCACCGTCATCCGGCGCCGCTTGGTGTCGACCTCCAGCTCCTCGGCACCGCACACACAGGTCTTGCCCATGCCGCGGGCGACCACGGCCGCGTGGGACGTCTTGCCGCCACGGCTGGTCAGAATGCCCTCGGCGGCGATCATGCCGTCCAGGTCGTCGGGGTTGGTCTCCCGGCGCACCAGGATGACCTTCTCACCGGAACGCGACCACTTCACGGCGGTGTACGAGTCGAAGACCGCCTTGCCGACCGCCGCACCCGGCGACGCCGCGATGCCCCGGCCGACCTGCTCGACCTTGGCCTCCTCGTCGAACTTCGGGAACATCAGCTGGGCGAGCTGGGCGCCGTTGACGCGCTGGAGCGCCTCCGCCTCGTCGATCAGGCCCTGGTCCACCAGCTGGGTCGCGATACGGAAGGCGGCGCCCGCCGTGCGCTTGCCGACGCGGGTCTGGAGCATCCACAGCTGACCGCGCTCGATGGTGAACTCGATGTCGCAGAGGTCCTTGTAGTGGTTCTCCAGCGTCTCCATGATCTGCATCAGCTGGTCGTACGACTTCTTGTCGATCGTCTCCAGCTCCGCCAGCGGGACGGTGTTGCGGATGCCCGCCACCACGTCCTCGCCCTGGGCGTTCTGGAGGTAGTCGCCGTAGACGCCCTGGTGGCCGGAGGCGGGGTCACGGGTGAAGGCGACGCCGGTGCCCGAGTCCGGGCCCAGGTTGCCGAAGACCATGGAGCAGACGTTGACGGCCGTGCCCAGGTCGCCGGGGATGCGCTCCTGGCGGCGGTAGAGCTTGGCGCGGTCGGTGTTCCAGGAGTCGAAGACCGCGTGGATGGCGAGGTCCATCTGCTCGCGCGGGTCCTGCGGGAAGTCCCGGCCGGCCTCCTTCTTCACGATCTTCTTGAAGGCGGTGACCAGCTTCTTCAGGTCGGCGGCCTCAAGGTCGGTGTCGACCGTGACCTTCTTGGCCTCCTTGGCCTTGTCGAGGGCGTCCTCGAAGAGCTCGCCGTCGACGCCGAGGACGGTCTTGCCGAACATCTGGATGAGGCGGCGGTAGGAGTCCCAGGCGAACCGCTCGTCGCCGGCCTGGTCGGCGAGGCCCTTCACGGACTTGTCGGAGAGCCCGATGTTGAGGACCGTGTCCATCATTCCGGGCATCGAGAACTTGGCGCCGGAACGGACCGAGACCAGCAGGGGGTTGTCGGCCTGGCCGAGCTTCTTGCCCATCTTCGTCTCGAGGGCGTCGAGGTGCGCACTCACCTCGTCACGCAGTGCCGCGGGCTCCTCGCCACTGTCGAGGTAGACCTTGCAGGCTTCTGTCGTGATCGTGAAGCCGGGGGGAACGGGGAGTCCCAGGTTGGTCATCTCGGCGAGGTTCGCGCCCTTGCCACCCAGGAGGTCCTTGAGGTCCTTGTTTCCCTCGGTGAAGTCGTAAACGAACTTCGCTACGTGGGGTTCTTTGTTTTCCGACACGGTCTCGACTCCCTCGAGGACGCGGTGGCTGCCCTGACGGCGAGGAACATACCCAGATCGAAGGCGCCTGGGTATGTCTACTCACGCGTCATGCGCCTGTAACCACCCGTCCGCCAGTGGATCGAAAGTCAAAGCTTGGCAAGCCGAGACGGGCGGATGTTTTCACTTCTTGAACGCAAGAGCGCCCAGGGGTGCGGGTTTTCGCTCAGATGAGCAGCCTTACCGCACGCTTGATTTCGATCGATGAACGATCAAAGGGTGGCACCGAGTGCCACCCTTTGGAGAAGTGCAGCCGCTCAAGATCCGCTCATCTGAGCGGAGCCCTTATCAAGGGTGGCGAGAATCACGCTGCCACAGCCCACGGGATTTCACCATGCGGACGTGCGCCCGGGACGGAAACGTGCCCGTCACACACCGGGTGCGCACGACCGTCACACACCCAGCGCGACCAGCCGTTCTTCCACCCGCTCGGGCGCGTGCAAAGGCTCCACGACCAACGCCCCGGCCCCTACCGGGCCGGCCCCCTCCACTGCCGCGAGGTGCGAGGTCCAGATGAGCGGTGGAGCGCGGCAGCGCCCGCCGGCACAGCAACTCGCGTACGCCGGTCAGGACGGGAGTTCCGGCCAGATCCCCCGGCGATCGCCACCACCCGTGCCGTCCGGGACGGAACCGCGCGCCGTCGGGCACCCGGCGCCAACGCCCCTCACACACCCAGCGCGACCAGCCGTTCTTCCACCCGCTCGGGCGCGTACAGATGCTCCACGACCAGCGCCCCGGCCCCCACCAGCCCGGCCCGCTCCCCCAGTCGCGACGTCACCACATCCAGATGAGCGGTCGAACGCGGCAGCGCCCGCTGGTACAGCAACTCCCGCACACCGGTGAGGAAGGGTGTTCCGGCCAGATCCCCGGCGATCATCAGCACCCCGGGGTTGAGCAGCGTCACGACGGTCGCCAGTACGTCCCCGACCTGCCGCCCGGCCTCCCGCGCCAGTGCGGCCGCCCCCGGGTGCCCGGACGCCAGCAGGTCCCGCACGTCCGATCCGGAGGCCGCGGGCACGCCCTCCTCGGCCAGCCGCCGGGCCACGGCGCCACCACTGGCGACGGCGGCCAGGCAGCCGTACGAACCGCACCGGCACCGCGCGTCGGTGCCCACCCGGATGTGCCCGAGATCGCCCGCGCCGCCGTCGATGCCCCGGTACACCGAGCCGTTGACGACAACCCCCGCCCCGATGCCGGTCGACACCTTGACCAGCACGAACGCCGAGCAGCCCGGGTATCCGGTGCGCTGTTCGCCGTACGCCATGAGGTTGGCGTCGTTGTCGACGAGGACCGGCAGCGGCCCGGCCCCCGTGTGCTCACTGAAGGCTCTGGCCAGGCGGCCGCGTATGTCGTAGCCGTCCCAGCCCGGCATGATCGGCGGCTGGACGACCCGGCCGGTCTCGCTGTCCACCGGCCCCGGCACCGCGAGCCCGATGCCGCCCACCTCGTCGACCCGGCGCCCGGTCTTCTCCAGCAACTCGGCGAACCAGCGCCCGAGCTCGCCCAGCACCGCGTCCGGCCCGTCCTCGATGACCAGCGTGCCACCGTGCTCGGCGAGGATCTCGCCGGTCAGGGACAGTACGGCGGCGCGCGCGTGCCGGGTGTCCAGGTCGGCGGCGAGGACGACCGCGTGCGCGTCGTCGAACTCCAGGGTGATGGAGGGGCGGCCGCCCAGCGGGGAGCCCACGGGGCCGCCCGCGCCCTCGCGCAACCAGCCCGCCCGGAAGAGGCGGTCGAGGCGCTGGCCGACGGTGGCACGGGAGAGTCCGGTGGCCTGCTGGAGGGCGCCGCGCGTGGTGGCGCGCCCACTGCGCACGAGTTCGAGCAGGTCCCCCGCGCCGGCCTGACCGCCGCTTTTCGTCGCCCTGCCCGTCCGCCCCGGCTGCCCAGTCATGCGCACCCCCTTGTGTTTCTCAACCCTGCATTACATATTGAGTTTTGCGTGTTAAATAGACGTAACCCTACGGTAGCCATGACCGAACAGGTCAGCCGGACGTCTTTCGGGGAGCCCCGAGTGGATCGCACTGCCCAGCTCACAGCCCGTCGCGCCGAGCGTGACATTGCATACGATCCGCCGCCTGTGCCGGATGCGCTGCACGTCAGGGCCGCCCGGGTACTGGAGGCCAACTGGACCGGCACCTCGACGGTCCCCTCGCGCGGCCTGTATCCGCACCAGTGGTCCTGGGACTCGGCGTTCATCGCGATCGGCCTGCGGCACCTGTCGCCGCTGCGGGCGCAGACGGAGCTGGAGACGCTGCTCGGCGCCCAGTGGGGTGACGGGCGTATCCCGCACATCGTCTTCAACCCCTCCGTGCCGCTCGACGCCTACTTCCCGAGCCCCGACTTCTGGCGCTCCTCGACCGCGGGGCGCGCTGCGGGCGCCCCGCGCACCGTACAGACCTCCGGCATCGTGCAGCCACCGGTGCACGCGCTGGCGGCCTGGCTGGTGCACCGCGCCGACCCGGGACTGTCCCGGGCGCGCGGCTTCCTCACCCGGATGTATCCCCGCCTGGCCGCCTGGCACCGCTATCTGCTGCACCGGCGCGACCTCGGCGGAGGCGGCCTCGCGTCCGTCGTGCACCCCTGGGAACAGGGTATGGACAACAGTCCCTGCTGGGATGCGCCGCTGAGCAGGGTCACGCCCACCCCCGCCCGCTCCTTCCGCCGCGCCGACCTCGACCACGGCGCCCCCGAGGACCGGCCGACCGATCTGGACTACGGGCGGTACGTACGCCTGGCGACGGAGTACCGGGACGGCGGGTACGCCGACGGGGCGGGCGACTTCGCGGTCGAGGACCCGGCGTTCAACGCCCTGCTCATCGCCTCCGAGCACGCGCTGGCCCGGATCGCACAGGAGCTGGGGGCGACGGGCACGGCCCGGCACGCGCGCGCCGAGCGGCTGACGGCGGCGCTGATCGAGCGGATGTGGGACCCGGCGGAGGGGATGTTCTTCTGCCGTGACGTGCGGAGCGAGGGCGTGCACGGCGGCGGGCCGGCCGGGGCGCTGATCCCCGAGCGCAGCGTCTCCGGCCTGATCCCCCTCCTCCTGCCCACCCTCCCGCCCGACATCGCCGCCACCCTGGCCCGCACCGCACACGGCCCGCACTTCGGCCTCGGCCACACGACCCGCCTCGCCCCGTCGTACGACCTCCTCGGCGAGGCCTTCGACCCGCACCGCTACTGGCGCGGCCCGGCCTGGTTCAACACCGCCTGGCTGCTGGAGCGCGGCCTGCGCACGCACGGCGAGCGGGAGCGGGCCGACGCCCTGCGCACGGCGGTGCTGGACCTCGCCGCCGCCACCGATTTCGCCGAGTACGTGGACCCGTACACCGGCGAGGCCTGCGGAGCCACCGGCTTCGGCTGGACCGCCGCGCTGGCGCTCGACCTGCTGCACGACGCGCCCGCATGGGACACGCACACGCACACCCACACGCACGACGCCACGGAACGCGCAGTCAATGAGCTCAAGGGAGGGGACCAGGGATGACGGACCGGCATCATCTGCTCGTGTACGGGGGGACGTTCGCCGCCGTGGGCGACGGCGGGGACATCAGCGGCGTGCGGGGCGTCGGCTCTCCGGACGGGTTATTCGTACGCGACGCCCGGCACCTGACCCGCTGGCAGCTCACCGTCGACGGGGCCGTGCCCGAGGCACTCAGCCCGGTCGCCGACGGCGACACCACCCGCTGTGTCCTGGTCCCACGCGGTGGCCGCAACGAGCCACCCGCCTACACCCTCTTCCGTGAACAGGCCGTCGGCGACGGCTCGTTCATCGAGTCCCTGCGCGTGACCAGCAACCGCCCGGTGCCCACGACGATCCGCCTCGCCGTCACCGCGGACGCCGACTTCACCGACCAGTTCGAGCTGCGCTCCGACCACCGCACGTACGCCAAGACCGGCGCCACCCGCTCCCGCCAAGTCCTCGATCACGGCGTGGAGTTCACCTACCAGCGAGGTGAATGGCGCTCGATCACGTCCGTGACGGCCGACCCCGCCCCCGACGCCGTCGAGGAGACGGGCACCGGCGCCCGCCGTCTGGTCTGGACCCTGGAGCTCGACCCGCACGGCACGGCAGAGCTGACCCTGAGGGTGATGGCCCGCCCGCACGGCGACAAACGCCCGCTGCGGGTACCCCGCTCCCCCGCCGCCCTGTCTTCCCAACTCCTGGCTCTGGAGGGCGAGTTCGTGGAGGGCGTGGCCTTCCCGACCGGCTGGCCCGAGCTGGCCGCCGCCTGTGCCCGCGGCCTCGCCGACCTGGCCTCGCTCCAGGTCCCGGCGACGGGCCCCGACGGCGAGGAGCTCCGCGTCCCGGCCGCCGGAGCCCCCTGGTTCCTGACCCTCCTGGGCCGAGACGCCCTCCTCACCTCCCTCTTCGCCCTCCCCTACCGCCCCCACCTGGCCGCGGCCACCCTCCCCGCGCTGGCCGCGACGCAGGCGACCGAGATCGGCGCCGATGCCGTCTCCCAGCCCGGCAAGATCGTGCACGAGGTACGGCACGGCGAGCTGGCGCACTTCGGGCAGGTGCCGTACGGCCGTTACTACGGCTCGGTGGACGCGACGCCGCTGTTCCTGATCCTGCTGGGCGCGTACGCCGAGCACACGGCCGACACGACCCTGGCCCGCCGCCTCGAACCCCACGCCCGCGCGGCCATCGGCTGGATGCTGGACCACGGCGGCCTGACCTCGCGCGGCTACCTGGTCTACCGCGCCGACCAGGGCGGCCTCGCCAACCAGAACTGGAAGGACTCCCCCGGCGCCATCTGCTCGGCCGACGGCACCCGCCCCGCCGGGCCGGTGATGGCGGCGGGCGCCCAGGGCTACGCCTACGACGCCCTGCGCCGCACGGCGTGGCTGGCCCGCACGGTCTGGCGGGACGAGACCTACGCGGCGCTCCTGGAACAGGCGGCGGCCGACCTGCGCGACCGCTTCCAGCAGGACTTCTGGATGCCGGAGCACTCGTTCCCCGCTCTGGCGCTGGACGGCGAGGGCCGGCAGGTGGACGCACTCGCCTCGGACGCGGGGCATCTGCTCTGGTCCGGCCTGCTGGACAAGGAGTACGGAGAGCTGGTGGGCCGCCGCCTCCTCGAACCCGACTTCTTCTCGGGCTGGGGCGTACGCACCCTGGCCTCCGGCCAACCGGCCTACCATCCCCTCTCCTACCACCGAGGCTCGGTCTGGCCGCACGACAACGCCCTGATCACCCTGGGCCTGGCCCGCTACGGCCTGCACGACGAGGCCCGCACGGTGGCCCACGCCCTGGTCGACGCGGCGACGACCAGCGGCCACCGCCTGCCGGAGGTCATCGCCGGGTACGGCCGCGACACGCACGCGGAACCGGTGCCGTACCCGCACGCGTGCGTACGCGAATCCCGCTCGGCGGCGGCCCCGTTGGCACTGCTGACGGCGGTGGGAGGCGCGTAGCGGTGTGACTGCGGGGCGGCTGAGGGGTGGCTGCGGGGCAGTTGGCCTGGCGTTTGCCGAGCGTTTGCCGAGCGCTGGGGCGGCGGGGCTGAACACGGGCTGAGGGCCGGCCGTACGGATGGACGGCGGGCCCGGGCGGGTCCGAGGAGGTGCGGGAACGCACCCGCACCTCCTCGGACCCGCCACCTCCCCAGCGAGGCCCGCCGCACCACTCCACCAGGGGCCTCGCACGGAAGGACCTTCGGGTGCCCGTCTTCACGCGCCTACGTCAACTGCCCGGCAAGAACGACGACTTGACCGACGAGGCACCCGTCAGCGAGGCCACCGCAGAGACACCGCCGACCGACGACGCGGCACCGACAGCCCTCCGCGCCTGGCACACCTGGCGTACCACCTACCTCCCCTGGACCCTCACCGCCCTCGCCGCCGTCCTCATCTACGTCTGCCTGCAGATGCCGAACACCCTCGGCAACCTCAAGCCCAGGGAGTTCACCCGCCTCCCCGCGGAAGCGATCATCGGCGCCGCCGTACTCCTCAGCCTCCCCCGCCGCCCCCGCGTGATCGTCGCGGCGACATCCGGCGCCGCCCTGGGCGCCCTGACCGCCCTGAACATCCTCGACATCGGCTACAACGAGTTCCTGGGCCGGCACTTCAACATCATCCTGGACTGGGAACTCCTCGACGACGCCCAGTCGTACCTGAAGGACTCCCTCGGCGGCACGACCACACTCCTCCTCACGATCGGCGTCATCCTCCTCGTCATCGCACTGATCGCCCTGGTGGCCCTGGCCACAGTCCGCATGGCCAACCTCCTGGCCCGCCACAAAACCCCCGCGTCCAAGGGCGCCCTGATGGCCGGCACCGTCTGGATCACCTGCACGGCGTTCGGGCTGCAGGTCGCCGGCGTGCCGATCGCCGCGGACCACACCGCCGGTGTCATCAAGGTCCACGCACACCGGGCGATGGACACCCTCCGCGACGAGGCGGCGTTCGCGAGGGACGCGAAGTCCGACACGTTCGGCAACACACCACCCGACCAACTGCTACCCGACCTGCGCGGCAAGGACGTCCTGTTCACCTTCATCGAGAGCTACGGCCGCAGCGCACTGACGGACCCGCAGATCGCACCCGGCGTCACGAGCACCCTCGACACCAGCACCGAGGCCCTCGCGAAGGCGGGCTTCCACGCGAAGAGCGGCTGGCTGACGTCGGCGACGTACGGCGGCAGCAGCTGGCTGGGCCACTCCACCACCCTGTCCGGCCTGTGGATCGACAACCAGCAGCGCTACCGCACCGTCATGGCCAGTGACCACCTCAGCCTCACCAAGGCCTTCCAGAAGACCGGCGACTGGGACACGGTCGGCGTCATGCCCGGCGTACAGAAGGGCTGGCCGGAACAGAAGTACTACGGCCTCGACAAGGTCTACAACGCCTTCCAACTCGGCTACAAGGGGCCCAAGTTCAGCTGGTCGACCATGCCCGACCAATACGCCCTCGAAGCCTTCCAGCGCCAGGTCCACAGCAAGAAGCGCGACAAGCCCCTGATGGCGGAGATCATCCTGACGTCCAGCCACCAGCCCTGGGCGCCGATCCCGAAGGTGGTCGACTGGGACACCCTGGGCGACGGCTCGCTCTTCAAGCCCATCCAGAAGTCCGGCACCAAGCCGTCGGACATCATCTCCGACTCCACCCGCTCCAAGCAGGAGTACGGCAAGTCGATCTCGTACTCGGTCACCAGCCTCACCCAGTGGCTGGAGCGCTACGGCACCGACGACACCGTCCTGGTCTTCCTGGGCGACCACCAGCCGATGTCCCGCGTCAGCGGCACCAAGGCCAGCCGTGACGTACCGATCTCGATCGTCGCCAAGGACCCCAGGCTGCTGGACAAGATCGCCGCCTGGAACTGGACGGACGGCCTCCAGCCCGCCCCCAAGGCCCCCGTCTGGAAGATGAGCTCCTTCCGCGACCGCTTCCTGACGGCATACGGCTCGACCCCCGACCCGTCGAACTAGCACCAACGCCGTGTAGTCAGGGTCGGCGTTGCTGTGTCAAGCCGGGACCGTCCCGTTCGAGATGGTCGACGAGGTGCTGGCCGAGACCGGCAGGACACAGCAGCGGATACGCGACCTTCCCTCGCGTGTGGTCGGATACCTGCTGCTGGCCGGGCCCCTGTTCCCCGGGACCGGCTGGCATCAGGTGCGGCAACGGCTGACGGCCGGTCTGGACCTGGCCGCCGGAGTCGGCACTGTGGGAGCCTGGTGGCGGGGTCTGCTCGCCTGCGGTGCGGGATACCCCTCGCTCCGTCTGCTGGTCCTGGTGTCCTGCGGCACCCGTACCGTCTTGGACCGTCCTGCACGCAGTGTGCGGGCCGACCACGAACAGGGAAACGTTCTACGCTCCGAGCCTGGTCCGCAGCTTGCGCAAGGGAATGATCGTTCTGCTGGATCGGAGCTTCGCCGTCCAGGCACTGGTCGAGGCGATCACCGAGACGGGCGCGCACGTCCTGGTCCGTGTGAAATCACCGTCAGCACCTCCCAGGGGCGCCGCACCGGCGCCTATCGTCTCGTCACGACCCTGACCGATTCCCACGCGCACCCCGCCGCCGAGTTGATCAGGCTCTACCACGAGCGAGGGGAGGTCGAGACCTCCTACCTGGAAATCAAGTCCACCCTTCCGGGGAAGTCTTCGCACTGCTGGTCACCTACCAGGTCCTGCGACTGGCCATGGCTTCAACGACACAGTCGTCGATCTCGTCGGCACCATAGGCCGCCGGGTCCTGGGCGGCCTCATGCCCGCCCGACGGATCCGCACTCGGCCACGCGTCGTCAAACGCGCCCTCTCGAAGTACTGGACACTCGGCGCCAACTACACGGCGTTGTCACCAAGGCCCGTGACGGAGGACCGTCAAGAAACCATCTGCCTTTCATCGGTGGCGCCCACTTTTTGTTATCGCCCGCTGCGTATCACGTCTCCATACGTAGGCACCGTCCCCCCACGAGAGCCGAGGAACAACGCAGTGACACATCGGATCAGTCGGCGCAGCATGCTCAAGGCCGCGGGAGCGGCGACCGGCGCGGTCGGTGTCGGTATCGGCACGGGCGTGGCCGCCTCCCCGGCGACGGCGGCGGACAAGCCCTTCGCGCACCCAGGAATGCTCCACACCCGGGCCGATCTCGAGCGCATGGCCGCCAAGGTGAAAGCGGGCGCAGCCCCCTACACGGCGGGTTTCGCCAAGCTCACCGCCAACCGCCACTCGCAGAGCACATGGCGGCCCAACCCGCAGGTGATCGTGGCCCGGGGAGGGAGCGATGTCCAGAACTACCCGATCCTCTACAACGACATCCACGCCGCGTACCAGAACGCGCTGCGCTGGAAGATCACCGGCGACACCGCACACGCCGACACCGCGCGGGACATCTGCAACGCCTGGTCGGGGACGTCGAAGGGCATCGGCGGAGGCACCGACGTCGCGCTCCTGGCGGGCATCTACGGGTACCAGTTCGCCAACGTCGGCGAGCTCATGCGCGGCTACCCCGGCTTCGACCTGGCCCGTTTCCAGGACATGCTGGTCACCTACTTCTACCCGATGAACCACCGCTTCCTGAACCGCGAGACCAATTGCTGGGGCCACTACTGGGCGAACTGGGACCTGTGCTCCATGGCCTCGCTCATGGCCATCGGGATCCTCTGCGACGACCGGGCCAAGTTCAACGAGACGGTGGACTACTTCCACCACGGTGCAGGCAACGGCTCGCTGGCCAACGCGATCCCCTACGTCTACGACGACCTGGGCCTGGCCCAGTGGCAGGAGAGCGGGCGCGACCAGGCCCACAGCATGATGGGCATCGGCCTGATGGGCACCATCTGCGAGATGGCCTGGAACCAGGGCGTCGACCTCTACGCCGCGGACGACTCCAAGTTCCGCAAGGCGTGCGAGTACGTCGCCCGGTACAACCTCGGCTACGACGTGCCGTACACCACCTACACCTGGACAAACGGCGCGCACTGCGTGCCAACGGAGCAGACCGTCATAGCCGAGGGCGGCCGTGGCCAGGAGCGCCCGGTCTGGGAGCGGGTCTACAACCACTACGCCATCAGGCGCGGCATGGCCATGCCGAACACCGGCGCCATGGTGGCCCGCAGCAGGCGCAAGGGCGGCGGCGACCACGGTCCCGAGGGAGGCGGCGGCGACTACGGTCCGAACAGCGGCGGATTCGACGAACTCGGCTTCGGCACACTGGCGTTCACCCGGGACAAGGCCAGCGCGGCAGAGTCGGCAGCCACGCCGTCCGGGTCGGCGCCGACGCCTGCCGCCAAGACCGGTTCCTCCGGGTCGTCCAGCTCCTCCGGGTCATCCGGTTCATCCGGCTCGTCCGGGGACTCCGCCGCCGAGCCGCCCTCCGACCCCAGCGCCCAGGCCGGTAAGAGCGACGGCGATCTGGCCGCCACCGGTTCCTCCGACCTCCCGCTGTGGACGGCCGCGAGCGGCGTCACCGCCCTCGTCGGCGGTCTCCTCCTGCTCCGCCGCCGCGGCCGGGCCGCCGCGACACCGAGTGACACCGAGGAGTGACATCGCGAAGTGAGACCGCGGAGTGAGACCGCGGAATGAGACCGCGGAATGAGGCCGGGAGTGACACCACCCGGACCGCCGGTTGCGTACGCGTACCGGCGACGGTGTCCCGGGCCCTGCTGACCCGCTGGCCGCGGCGGTGGCTCCGCCCTCTCCACGAGACGGCGGAGCCACCCCGCGCGAGCACCCCTCAGGCGCTCTCGACCAGGAGGTCGCCACCCTCCACCTGCTGGATCGGGTTGATGGCCGGCCGGGACACCTTGCCGGCCTTCGGGGCGGTGATCCGACCCCAACCGCCGGGCCGAGGACGGACACCCCCCGGCGCGGCCCCGACCCACAACGCACCCCCAGGCGCTACGCGCTCCCCGTCCCACCCGCAGGCGCTACGCGGACCCGTCCCCCCGCACAGGCCGCCGCAGGCATCCCCCGCCCAACCGCCGGAGGCACCCCGCACCCCCTCAGCCCCCGGACGTATCCAGCTCCGCGTCCTCGCTCACACCCGCGCAGTCGTACGGATCCTTCAGCCACCCGTCCGGCAGCACCACCCGGTTGTTGCCGGACGTACGGCCACGGGGCCCGTCGGCCCCGGCCGGCCAAGGCTGATCCAGGTCCAACTCATCCAGTCCGGAACGGAGTTCCGCCAGCGACGACGTGATCGCCAGCCGCTTGCGCATCTCGGAGCCGACCGCGAAGCCCTTCAGGTACCAGGCGACGTGCTTGCGGAAGTCGATGACACCGCGCGCCTCGTCGCCGATCCACTCGCCGAGCAGTGTGGCGTGCCGCACCATGACGTCGGCGACCTCACGGAGCGCGGGCCGAGCGATGTCTTCCGCCCGCCCCTCGAACGCCGCGACCAGATCCGAGAACAGCCACGGCCGCCCCAGGCACCCGCGCCCGACGACCACCCCGTCGCAGCCGGTCTCCCGCACCATCCGCACCGCGTCCTCGGCCGACCAGATGTCGCCGTTGCCGAGCACCGGGATCTCCGGCACATGCTCCTTCAGCCGCGCGATGGCGTCCCAGTCCGCCGTGCCACCGTAGTGCTGGGCGGCGGTACGGCCGTGCAGCGCGATGGCCGTCACCCCCTCCTCGACGGCGATCCGCCCCGCGTCGAGGTAGGTGATGTGATCGTCGTCGATGCCCTTGCGCATCTTCATCGTGACCGGCAGGTCACCCGCCCCGCTGACCGCCTCCCGCAGAATCGCCCGCAGCAGATTCCGCTTGAACGGCAGCGCGGACCCGCCACCCTTGCGCGTTACCTTCGGCACCGGGCACCCGAAGTTCAGGTCGATGTGGTCGGCCAGCCCCTCCTCCGCGATCATGCGGACGGCCTTGCCGACAGTGGAAGGGTCGACCCCGTACAGCTGGATCGAACGAGGCTTCTCAGTCTCGTCGAAGTGAATCAGCTGCATGGTCTTCTCGTTGCGCTCGACCAGCGCCCGGGTCGTGATCATCTCGCTGACGAACAACCCCTTGCCTCCACTGAACTCACGGCACAGCGTCCGGAACGGCGCGTTCGTGATCCCGGCCATGGGGGCCAGGACGACAGGCGGCTGCACGGTGTGTGGACCGACCTGAAGGGGCGAGACGACGGGCGAGACGGTCATGGACATCCCCCCATTCTCACGCACCGGACGCACTGCGGCGAAATTCATTAGTTAGGCGTACTATTCAAGAATGCCGGAGCTCAGCCCTCGCCGCCGACTGCTGGTCCTCGCGATCTGCTGCATGAGCCTGCTGATCGTGAGCCTCGACACCACGGCCCTCAACGTCTCCCTGCCCGCCATGCAGCGGGACCTCGGCGCCAGCACGTCGGGCCTGCAGTGGACGATCGACGCGTACACCCTCGTCCTCGCCTCGCTGCTCATGCTGGCCGGCTCCACGGCGGACAGAGTCGGCCGCAAGCGCGTCTTCATGGCGGGCCTCGTCCTCTTCACCATCGGCTCGGCACTGTGCTCCGTCGCGCCGAACCTCGACTCGTTGATCGCCTTCCGGATGGTGCAGGCGGTGGGCGGTTCGATGCTCAACCCGGTCGCGATGTCGATCATCACCAACACGTTCACGGATCCGCGCGAGCGGGCGCGGGCGATCGGCGTGTGGGGTGCGGTGGTCGGCATCTCGATGGCCGCGGGTCCGCTGGTCGGCGGCCTGCTGGTGGACTCGGTGGGCTGGCGCGCGATCTTCTGGGTCAACCTGCCGGTGGGACTCGCCGCCCTTCTGCTCACCCTCCGCCACGTCCCTGAGTCCCGCGCCCCCAAGGCCCGCCGCCTCGACCCGGTGGGCCAGCTCCTGGTGATCGCGCTGTTCGGCTCACTGACGTACGCGATCATCGAGGCGCCGAACGCCGGGTTCGTAGCCGTCTCGCCGTTCGCGGCGATCGCCCTCTCGGCGCTCCTGACCCTCCTGTGGTACGAGCCGCGCCGCGCCGAACCCCTCATCGACCTGCGGTTCTTCCGGTCGGCGCCGTTCAGCGGGGCCACGCTGATCGCGATCGGCGCGTTCGCGGCGCTGGGCGGGTTCCTGTTCCTGTCGACGCTGTACCTGCAGAACGTACGCGGGCTGGACGCCCTGCACGCGGGGCTGTGGATGCTGCCGATGGCGGTGCCGACGTTCCTGTGCGCACCGTTGTCGGGGCGGCTGGTGGGGAGTCGGGGGCCGCGGGTCTCCTTGCTGATCGCGGGTTCCGCGATGACCGTCAGCTCCACGCTGTTCGCCCTGTTCGACGCCGAGACGTCGAACACCACCTTGTTCCTCGGCTACCTGCTGTTCGGCATCGGCTTCGGGTTCGTGAACGCACCGATCACGAATACGGCGGTGTCCGGGATGCCTCGGGCGCAGGCGGGGGTCGCCGCGGCGGTCGCCTCCACCAGTCGCCAGCTGGGACAGACGCTGGGCGTGGCGGTGATCGGCGCAGTGCTGGCCTCCGGGGTGGGGACGTCGTCGTACAAGGACGCGTTCGTCTCCGCCGCCGTGCCCGGATGGTGGATCCTCACCGGGTGCGGGCTCGCAGTCCTCGGGATCGGCGCGCTGACGAGTGGACGCTGGGCGCGCAGGACCGCCGAGCGGACCGCGGAGCGGCTGGACGCGGGCGAGGTGCGGGATGCCGTGGGGGTGCGCGGCTGAGCGCGGTCACGTCGTGGGCGTCTCCGTCCGGCGCTGAGGCCCGGCCGGGGGCGTCCCCCTGTCGTCGGTGAAGTCGAAGAGAGCGATCACGGCCACGCCGATGGCCAGCAACGCCACCGTGGCACCTCCGCCGGCGGAGACGGCCGCGAGGCGGGATGCGCCGAGCGCGGCCACCGTCAGGCCGGCGGCGAACCCCAGGACGAGGGAGATCAGGACACTGAACGCGAAAGCGATGAGCCTCTTCTGATTGGCGCTCACCGTTGCTCCTTCTTCTGAAGGTGGCCGGTGAGCGCGCGACAGCCTCGACCAGCCACCTGCGCATGCAGATGACGTGTACTCCTCGCCCCGTGCCGCGCCACTGGGCGCGGTCCTCTCAAGGAGTTGGTCGAGTTCTGTCGCACCAGCCCTGTGCGTCAGTCCTCAAAACGGGCCATGGGCCCGGTGGAACTTCCGTGCTGTTGGTGATCGATTCTCCCGCACTTCGCGAGAAACTCCCCCTAGATCTCGTCCGGTTGGGCTGTGCACCGGACGAAGCAGGTTCAGACACGCGGCCGTAGTGTTTCCCGGCCGTCCTGCTGAACAGCAAGGTAGCACAGCGCCAAGTACCGCAACACATGCGAAAGGACCCTCAACTACGGCTGGTTGAGGGGCCTTTGACAGCTGCGGTAGCTCAGGCCGCCGTCCGCTCCGACGCGATCGCGTGCAGCGTCCTCAGGCGCTCAGCCGACTCCTCGTCCGCCGGCACATAGGTGACCATCCGCGGCCCCACGTCCGGGCTCAGCCACAGGTCGGTGTGGTCCACCACGACCCGCCCCACATGCCGGTTGAGGAACTCCTTCCGCTTGCTCCGGTGAGCCACCACCTCATGCCGGTCCCACGCCGCGCAGAACTCCGGGGACTCCGCGCGCAGTCTCTTCAGGAGCATCTTCCAGGCGGGCTCGGCCAGGTGGCCGGCCATCGCGGCGCGGAAGCGGGCGGCCATGAGTCGCTGGGTCTCCTCCAGGTGCACGATCGACGAGCGCCACTCGTCGTGGCTGTACGACAGGATCATGCAGTTGCGGTCCTCGGGCGGCACCGCCTCCAGGTCGCACAGCAGCAGCCCGTAGGTGCGGTTGTAGGCGAGGATGTCGTAGCGGCTGTTCTGCAGACAGGCCGGGTACGGCTCCAGTTGCTCCAGGACGGCCCGCATCGCGGGGGTCACCGAAGGACAGGTCGTCGCAGGTGTCGGGTCGACCGCGCCGGCCAGCTGGAAGAGGTGGGAACGCTCGCTGGGGTCGAGCATCAGCGTGCGGGCGAGGGCGTCGAGGACCTGGACGGAGACCTGGATGTCCCGAGCCTGTTCGAGCCACGTGTACCAGGTGACGCCGACGGCCGCGAGCTGGGCGACCTCCTCGCGGCGCAGGCCCGGTGTGCGGCGTCGGCGGCCGCGGGGCAGGCCGACCTGCTCGGGGGTGATGTGCTCGCGGCGGTGGCGTAGGAAGGCGGCGAGTTCGTGGCGCCGGATCTCCGACGCGGCCGTACCGCGAGGGGCTTCGGTCGCCGTCTGCTGAGCCAAGGTCGTCGTCTCCCGGGCCATGGTCGTCATGCCTCCAGCCTGCCGCCGTCCCGACCCTGTTTCCAGGTGCTTCCGCTACCAGGATAAGAACACTCTGGTACCAGTCTCGCAGCGGGCGCAGGCTCGTGACCGTGACTGAAACCATCACTTCACACAAGGCCGCCCACGCCGCCGCGGCGCCACCCGTACTCGGTGGCCTCGGGCTCTTCACGGTACTGCTGGGCGCGGCACTCCCCCTCATCGACTTCTTCATCGTCAACGTCGCCCTGCCTTCCATCGGCCACGACCTCGCGGCGAGCGAGTCGGTGCTCGAACTCGTCGTCGCCGGCTACGGGTTGGCGTACGCCGTGCTGCTCGTCCTGGGCGGACGGCTCGGTGACCTGTTCGGCCGACGTCGGCTCTTCATCGGCGGCATGGCGGCGTTCGGGCTGACCTCGCTGGCGTGCGGGCTCGCGCCCAGCGCGTGGACCCTCGTCGCGGCGCGGGTCGCGCAGGGCGCGGCGTCGGCGGCGATGCTGCCGCAGGTGCTCGCCACGATCCAGGCGGCCACCAGCGGTCCGCGGCGCGCGAAGGCCATGGGGCTGTACGGCGCGACGGCCGGACTGTCCATGGTGGCGGGCCAGATCCTGGGCGGGGTCCTCGTCGCCGCCGACATCGCGGGGACCGGCTGGCGTTCCGTCTTCCTCGTGAACGTCCCCGTCGTCCTCGTCGGCCTTTTCCTGGCCGCCCGCGCGGTCCCGGAGACCCGCTCCCCGCGCCCCGAGCCGATCGACGGACCCGGCACGGTCCTGCTCGCCGTCTCCCTCCTCGCGCTCCTGGCCCCGCTCACCGAGGGCCGGGCGGCGGGCTGGCCGCTGTGGACGTGGCTGTCGCTGGCGGCGTTCCCGTTCGCGGCGTGGGCGTTCTACGCGGTGGAGCGCAGGGCGGACCGTCAGGGGCGTACGCCGCTCGTGCCGCCGAGCCTGTTCGAGCTCACGTCTTTGCGGCGCGGTCTGGTGATGATCGTGCCGTTCTCGATCGGCTTCAGCGGCTTCATGTTCGTGATCGCGGTGGCGTTGCAGCAGGGCGCGGGCCGGAGCCCGGTCGCGGCGGGGCTGGCGCTCGCCCCCATGGCGGTGGTGTTCTTCTTCGTCTCGCTGGCCGGTCCGCGGCTGGTGGCCCGCTACGGCACCCGGGTCGTGACCGCCGGTGCGGCGATCCAGGCGGTGGGCGTGGCCCTGATGGCGCTGGCCGCCTGGCGCTCCTGGCCGGACCTCGGCCTCGTCGAACTGCTCCCCGGGGCGGCGATCGCCGGCGCGGGCCAGGCCCTCCAACTCCCTGTCATCTTCCGGATCGTCCTCTCCGAGGTGCCGTCGGCGCGGGCGGGCGTGGGCAGCGGGGTGATGATCACGACCCAGCAGTCGTCGCTGGCCCTGGGTGTGGCGACGCTGGGCACGCTCTTCCTCTCCCTCATCGCCGCGGTGGGCATGCGGGACGCGCTGGTCACCACGCTCCTGGTCCAGCTGGCCGGAGTGGCGCTGACGGGGCTGCTCAGCCTGCGTCTGCCGCGCACGATCGGCTGAGGACATGTGAGGGTGTGGCCACAGGTTGGTCAACTCGCCGGGAAGGAGTCCCTGTTGATGTTGGTCTTGCTGCACACTCCTTGCTGCGCACGCCACTCAGGGCCGCGCACGCGGACTCGATGTCCTCGGACGCTGGAGGCGTCATGCTGGAGATCAACACGAGCAAGGTGAGCCGCTGGGACCACCACGGACGCGAGCACGTCGTACGGGTACAGCGCAAGGGCACGCAGCGCACGATCAGATGTGACACCTGCGGCTGGCGCCAGGGCGCGCAGTTCCTGCCCTGGCTGAAGGCGGAGGAACACCTGGCGGAGGCGCACCAGGCGACTGTGGATCCGACGGAAGCGCAGTCGGGCCGATGACGGGCATCCGCCGGTACCGGCCCGAGGACCGGGAGGCCGTCGAGGACATCTGCGTCCGCACGGCACACGAGGGTGGCGACAGCCGTCCGCACTACAAAGACCCCGGTATCTTCCCGACGACCTTCGCGACCCCGTACGTCGTCCTCGAACCGGACCTCGCCTTCGTCCTGGACGACGGCGCGGGCAGGGCGGTCGGCTACGTCCTCGGCGCCGCGGACACGCCACGCTTCGTCGAGGACTTCCGCACCGAGTGGCTCCCGCGGGCAGCCGAGCGCTACCCCGACCCGTCCGGGCCCCCGAGCACCCCGGACGAGGCGATGATCCGGCTCCTGCACCACCCGGAGCGCATGCTCGTCCCGGAGGTC
Organism: Streptomyces sp. R28; assembly: GCF_041052385.1. Taxonomy (GTDB): domain Bacteria; phylum Actinomycetota; class Actinomycetes; order Streptomycetales; family Streptomycetaceae; genus Streptomyces. Next base: position 3,525,816 of record NZ_CP163439.1, read on the forward strand.
GCCGCCTACCCGGCCCACCTGCACATCGACCTGCTCCCCGACTGGCAGGGCCGGGGGCACGGCCGCGCCCTGATGCGCACCCTGTTGCAGGCCCTTCAGGACAAGGCAGTCCCCGCCGTCCACCTCTCCATGGTCACGGCCAACACCCCGGCCAGGGCCTTCTACGACCGTCTGGGGTTCCACGAGATCGCCGTCCCCGATCCCGGACCGGTCACCTACCTCGGGCGTACGACGAAGGACCTCGACATCCTGTGACGGCTCAGCCGCGGGCCCGCAGCCCGCTCACCAGCAGGTCCACGACCGCCGCCAACTCGCCCTCCACACCGGGCTGTCGCCACTCACGCGCATAGAACGGGTCGTGGAAGCGGCCCGTGGCCTGGAAGAGGGCGCGGGCGGTGGTCGCGGGGTCGGCGGCGCTGAAGGTGCCCGCGTCGACGCCCGCCCGGACGATCCGGGTCAGCTGGCCGGTCAGGTCGGCGATGTGCTCAGCGACCACCCCGCCGCTCTCGGCAGCCAGCACCGAGAAGGTGGCGAACAGTTCGGGGTCGTCGCCCGCCTTGCGGCGCTTGGCGGCGAACAGGTCCTCGAACCAGGCGCGCAGGCGTGACTCCGGGTCGAGGTCCTCGGCGCCGACGATCCCGGAGAGGGACTCGAACATCCGGTCCAGCCACCTCTTGGTCACCGCCTCCCGCAACGCCGCCTTCGTACGGAAGTGCCGGTAGACGCTGCCATGGCTGACGCCGAGCGCGCGGGCCACGTCGACCACGGTGGCCTTGGCCGGTCCGTGGCGGCGCAGCACCTCCTCGGTAGCTTCGAGGATGCGCTCGGCGGTCAGGGTCTCGCTGGTCGGAGGCATGCCTAGACGGTACCCGGCACCGCGATCAGCGTTCGCTGTCGAGCATGGCCATCTGGGCCGGGGCGTACCGCTCGCCGGCCGCCGCGTCCGCCGGTACGGCGGCCTCGATGGCGGCGAGGTCGGCCGCGTCCAGGCTCACGTCCAGGGCACCCAGAGCCTCGCCGAGCCGCTCACGGGTACGGGCGCCGACCAGCGGCACGATGTCCGTATCGTGCCGCGGGCCCTGCGCGATCACCCAGGCGATGGCGACCTGGGCGACGGAGACGCCCTTCTGCTCGGCGATCTTGCGCAGGGACTCGACCAGGGTGAGGTTGTGCCGGAGGTTCTCGCCCTGGAAGCGGGGCGAGTGGGCGCGGAAGTCGGTCGCCGCGTACTCCTGGCCGGCCATGACATGGCCCGAGATCAGCCCGCGGGAGAGCACGCCGTACGCGGTGACGGCGATGCCCAGCTCGCGCAGGGTGGGCAGGATCTCCCGCTCGGGGCCGCGGGAGATGAGCGCGTACTCGATCTGGAGGTCGGCGATCGGAGCGGTGGCGGCGGCCCGGCGGATGGTGTCCGCGCCGACCTCGCTGAGCCCGATGTGGCGGACGTATCCCTTCTCGACCAGTTCCGCGATCGCGCCCACGGTCTCCTCGATCGGCACGTCCGGGTCGAGCCGGGCGGGGCGGTAGACATCGATGTGGTCGACGCCGAGGCGCTGGAGTGAGTACGCGGCGAAGGTCTTCACGGCGGCCGGGCTCCCGTCGAAGCCGTACCAGTCGCCGTCCGGGCCGCGCTGGGCGCCGAACTTGACGCTGAGCAGCGCGTTCTCGCGCAGGGCGGCCGGGGCGGTGCGCAGGGCCTCGTTGATCAGCAGTTCGTTGTGGCCCATGCCGTAGAAGTCGCCGGTGTCGAGCAGGGTCACGCCCGCTTCCAGGGCGGCGTGGATGGTGGCGACGGACTCGGCACGGTCCGCCTCGCCGTACATGCCGGACATGCCCATGCAGCCGAGGCCGAGGGCGGAGACCTGGGGGCCGGTGGTTCCGAGGGTGCGGGTCTGCGTCTTGGTCATGCATGCACTGTGACATGACAGCTGACAGATTTCAATATCTGTCATTCCATACCTGTCATTCCGCACCTGCCAGGCGCTGCATCAGAATGGTCCAGACCTATTGACTAAAGGTCTGGACCACGAGCACTGTCATGCCTACGACACCTCACCGCACCCCCACCGGGAGGCCCGCATGCTCCGCCGCGCCCTGCGCCTGCTCACCGCCGCACTGACGACCGCCTGCCTCGCTCAACTGCCCGTCGCCGCCACCGCCTCCGCCTCCGCAGCCGACATCTGCGCGATCAAGCCGAAGCCGTCCGGCAAGGTCCTTCAGGGCTACTGGGAGAACTGGGACGGCGCCGCCAACGGGGTCCACCCGCCCTTCGGCTGGACCCCGATCACCGACTCCCGTATCGCCGCGCACGGCTACAACGTGATCAACGCGGCCTTCCCGGTGATCCGCTCCGACGGCACCGCGCTCTGGGAGGACGGCATGGACGCGGGCGTGAAGGTGGCCACGCCCGCGGAGATGTGCGCGGCGAAGGCGTCGGGCCGGACGATCCTGCTGTCGATCGGCGGCGCGGCGGCCGGCATCGACCTCAGCTCGACCGCCGTCGCGGACCGCTTCGTCGCGACGATCGTCCCGATCCTGAAGAAATACAACTTCGACGGCATCGACATAGACATCGAGACGGGCCTGGTCGGCAGCGGCAGCATCACCCAACTGTCCACATCGCAGGCCAACTTGATCCGCATCATCGACGGCGTCCTGGCGCAGATGCCGGCCGGCTTCGGCCTGACGATGGCCCCGGAGACGGCGTACGTCACCGGGGGCAGCGTGGTCTACGGCTCGATCTGGGGCGCGTATCTCCCCGTCATCAAGAAGTACGCCGACAACGGCCGCCTGTGGTGGCTGAACATGCAGTACTACAACGGCAGCATGTACGGCTGCTCCGGCGACTCCTACTCCGCCGGCACCGTCGAGGGCTTCGTCGCCCAGACCGACTGCCTCGACAAGGGCCTGGTCGTGCAGGGTACGACCGTCAAGGTGCCGTACGACAAGCAGGTACCGGGCCTGCCCGCGCAGTCGGGCGCGGGCGGCGGCTACCTGTCCCCGTCCCTCGTCGCCCAGGCCTGGCGGCACTACGGCACCTCGCTCAAGGGGCTGATGACGTGGTCGATCAACTGGGACGGCTCGAAGGACTGGACGTTCGGCGACAACGTGAAGTCACTGCAAGGGCGTTGAGCGACGAGGGACAGGGCTGGACCTAGCGGCCAAGGCCCTCGACCGCCACGGTGGCGGCCTTCGCGAGCAGGGCGTCGCGGCGTTCGGCGCCCTGCTCACCGCGGGTGGACATGACCGCCATGACGATGGGGTTGCCCCCGTCGTCCGGCCACAGTACGGCGATGTTGTTGCGTCCGCCGTATCCGGCGGTGCCGCTCTTGTCGGCGACCTCCCAGCTGTCGGGGACGCCCGCCCTGATGAGGGTGTGACCGGTCATGTTCGTCGTCATCCACCGCCGGAGCAGCTCGCGTTCGTCCCGCTTCAGGGCGTCGCCGAGCAGGAAGGCCCGCAGGCTCCCCGCCATCGCGCGCGGTGTGCTCGTGTCGCGGATGTCGCCCGGCTTGCCTTCGCTCATGTCCGGCTCGTACCGGTCCAGAGCGTTTCGACCCGGCGGACGTGCACCTCGCGCACGCCCTCGCGATCGACGCCGGCACCCCGGGCCGCGGCCACCGGGTGCCGCAGCTCGACATCTCACGCGCCAACACCGGGACGGCACGGGCCTTCGTCGACCTCCTTCAGGCCCTGTGGCAGCCCTCAGCGATCCACCCCGACGTCGCGGCCCGAGTACGCGGCTTCATGGCCAACAACCTCGTACGCAACCGCCTCGCCCCGGACTTCGACTCCGACGCCTCCACGTGGTCGTCCAAAACCGGCATGCTGCTCAACCTGCGCCACGAGGTCGGCGTCGTCGAACACGCCGACGGCCAGAGCTACGCGGTAGCCGTCCTGACCGAGTCCCGGGTGGCCGCCGGCCGGCAGCCGGGCGCCGACGCCCTCATGGGCCAGGTCGCCCGGCGCCTGCGCGACGAACTCCGGTCGAGGTGGGTCCACAGCTAGCGGGCGGTCACCGCCAGCTTCGCCCCCAGTGCCACGAACGATCCGGCGAAGCTCCGCCGCAGCCACGTCATCACCCGGGGCCGGGAGGTGACGTGGCTGCGCACGGAGGCCGCGAGGACGCCGTACGCCGCGAAGACCGCGAAGGTCACCAGCATGAACACCGCGCTGAGCGCCAGCATCCGCGGCAGGGCGTTCGCCTCGCCCGGGTCCACGAACTGGGGCAGGAACGCGAAGAAGAAGATCGTCAGCTTCGGGTTGAGGATGTTGATCAGTACGCCCCGCACGATCACGCGCCCCGAGGATAGCGGCGCGGCACCTTCGTCCAGCGCGATGGCCTCCTTGTCCTTGAGCGTCGCCCACGCCATGTACAAGAGGTAGGCGACACCGGCGTACTTGAGGATCTGGAAGGCCGTCGCGCTCGTGTGCAGCAGGGCGGCGACTCCGGTGACGGTGGCCAGCATGTGCGGCACGATCCCGAGCGTGCACGCGAAGGCGGCGACGACGGCCGCGCGAGGGCCGCGGGACAGTCCGGCGGCCAGGGTGTAGACGACGCCGGTGCCGGGGGTGGCGACCACGACGAGGGTGGTCAGCAGAAACGCGATGCTCATGCGGGCCACCCTGTCGTCGCCGCGACCCGGGATACAGGGCCAATCGCCCACCGCGCAACAGGGCCAATGAGCAGCCGCCGCTCCGTTCGACACGGTTCACATCTGCTCGGAGAATGGAGATGTCGGCGCAGTCACCCCGGGCGGCGCCTGCCGTCGGCCCCGGTAGCTCCGCGCCGCCCGAGGAGGCGTGCCATGGCCGTCCGTATCGCCACCTTCAACACCGAGAACCTCTTCCGCCGCCCGCAGGTCTTCGGAATGACGGACCACAAGGAGCGGCAGGAAGTCCTGGAGGACTACGCCGAGTTGGTCTCCCTTCTGGAGAAGGAGAGCTACGCGGCCGACAAGGACCGGATCGCCGAGCTCATCAGGAAGCACGGCATCTACAAGGGCGACAAGGACAGCACACGGCAGTTCGTCGTCAACGAGACCCGCGGCCAGCACACGCTGTTCAACCCCCGGCCCCAGGGGAACTCCACCGCCATCGACATCAAGGCGACGGGCCGCGCGGCGTGGACGGGCTGGGTGGAACTCGTCCGCGACAACCTCGACTGGGCCGCCGTGCACAACACCGGCCGGGTCGTCGCCGAGGTCGACGCCGACGTCCTGCTCACCGTGGAGGTCGAGGACCGGCTCACCCTGGAGCGCTTCAACACCCAGGTCCTGGGCAAGGCGCTGGGCAGGCGGCCGTACCCCTACAGCATGCTGATCGACGGGAACGACCCCCGCGGCATCGACATCGGTATCCTCAGCCGCCATCCGATCACGACCGTCCGGTCCCACGTCTTCGACACCAACCCGGCACGCGCCGACAGGCGCCTGTTCAGCCGTGACTGCCCGGAGTTCGAGATCGAGTTGGACGACACGCCGCTCGTGGTCCTCGGCAACCACCTGAAGAGCAAGGCCGACGACAACCCGGACCTGCGCCTCGCCCAGGCGAAGCGCGTCGCGGAGATCTACCGGGCCGCGCAGGAACGCACCCCGCACGTCGTCGTCGCCGGGGACCTCAACGACAACCCCGACAGTGAAGCCGTCGCGGTACTGCGGGACACCGACCTGCGCGACGTGATGGACCACCCCGCCTATCACGGAAAGCTCTCCGGCACGCACGGGACGTGCAAGAACGAGGGGGACAAGATCGACTACGTCATGCTGCCGCCCCCGATGTGGCCGAAAGTACAGCAGGTCGGCCTCGAAACCCGCGGAATCTCCGCGAAGGGCATCGACCACTTCGACACGGTGAAGACCAGGGCCGACGCAGCCTCCGACCACGCGGCCCTCTACACAGACCTGGACCTCTAAAACGCAGGTTCCCCGCCACCCCCTCAGGGGCGCGGGGAACTGCGCGAAAAGCCACGGACAACGCGCACCCGGCAGCTCACACAAGCCAGGCAGACGCTGCCCGCCGGGCCGTCACTCAATTAGCAGCCGACCAGACGCCCGGCCAGGTAGCCCTCGATCTGGTCCAGCGACACCCGCTCCTGCTTCATGGAGTCCCGCTCACGAACCGTCACCGCGTTGTCCTCAAGCGTGTCGAAGTCGACCGTCACGCAGTACGGCGTACCGATCTCGTCCTGGCGGCGGTAACGGCGACCGATCGCGCCCGCGTCGTCGAACTCGATGTTCCAGTTCTGCCGCAGCGCCTGCGCGAGGCCCTTGGCCTTCGGGGACAGCTCGGGGTTCCTCGAAAGGGGAAGCACCGCGACCTTCACCGGAGCCAGGCGGTGGTCGAGGCGCAGCACCGTGCGCTTCTCCATCTTGCCCTTGGCGTTCGGCGCCTCGTCCTCGACGTAGGCGTCGAGCAGGAACGCCAGCATCGCGCGGCCGACACCGGCCGCCGGCTCGATGACGTACGGCGTCCAGCGCTCGCCGGCCTCCTGGTCGAAGTAGGAGAGGTCCTGGCCGGAGGCCTTGGAGTGCGCGCCGAGGTCGTAGTCGGTGCGGTTGGCGACACCCTCCAGCTCGCCCCACTCGTTGCCGCCGAACTGGAAGCGGTACTCGATGTCAGCGGTGCGCTTGGAGTAGTGGGAGAGCTTCTCCTTGGGGTGCTCGTACCACCGCATGTTCTCCTCGCGCAGGCCCAGGCCGGTGTACCAGTTCCAGCGCTGCTCCATCCAGTACTCCTGCCACGTCTCGTCCTCGCCCGGCTTGACGAAGAACTCCATCTCCATCTGCTCGAACTCGCGGGTGCGGAAGATGAAGTTGCCGGGCGTGATCTCGTTGCGGAAGGACTTGCCCATCTGCGCGATGCCGAACGGCGGCTTGCGACGCGAAGTCGTCTGCACCTGGGCGAAGTTGGTGAAGATTCCCTGAGCGGTCTCGGGGCGCAGGTAAGCGATCGAGCCGGAGTCCTGGGTCGGGCCGAGGTGCGTCGACAGCAGACCCGAGAACTGCTTGGGCTCGGTGAACTGGCCCTTGTTGCCGCAGTTCGGGCAGTTCACATCCGCGAGGCCGTTCTCCGGGAGGTGGCCCTTCTTCGCCTCGTAGGCCTCCTCCAAGTGGTCGGCGCGGAACCGCTTGTGGCAGGAGGTGCACTCGGTCAACGGGTCCGTGAAGGTGGCGACGTGGCCGGAGGCGACCCAGACCTCGGGGGCCAGGATCACGGACGAGTCGATACCGACCACGTCCTCGCGCGACGTCACCATGTAACGCCACCACTGGCGCTTCAGGTTCTCCTTGAGCTCGACACCCAGCGGTCCGTAGTCCCAGGCGGCGCGCTGGCCGCCGTAGATCTCACTGCAGGGGAATACGAAGCCACGGCGCTTGCTCAGGCTGACGATGGTGTCGATCTTGTCGGCGGCCACGGTGCTCTCTTCATTACGACGACGGGCGACGAAGCGAGGCGCTTCACAGCGAATGCTTCAGGGTACCGGCGGGTCCTCCCCCTCAACCAAATCGGTAGCGCTCTGTGGACGGCCGCTCACGCTTGTTGACAATGGTTTCCACTTTTGCTGAAAATGACTGTCATGAACGTACGACGACACCACATATCCGGGGTTGCCCTCGCGGCCGTGACCGCCCTCGGTCTCGGCACTCTCTCCGCCTGCTCCACGGACAGCGCGGCAGCGGGCAACACGGACAAGTTCGACGTCGTCGCGTCGTTCTACCCGATGGCCTTCCTCGCCGAGCAGATAGGCGGCGGCCATGTGAACGTCACCACCCTGACCGAGCCCGGCCAGGAGCCGCACGACCTGGAGATCAGCACCCAGCAGCGGGCGCAGCTCGAGGAGTCCGACGCGGCGCTCTACCTCAAGGGTCTCCAGCCCTCCGTCGACGAGGCCATCGCGCAGTCGGGCCTCAAGACGAAGATCGACGCGGCCGGCCTGACCTCCCTGGAGGAGCACGGCAACGAGGTCGGCGGCCACGCGGCCGAGCACGACGACGAGCACGGCCACGAGGAAGAGGGCGGCAAGGACCCCCACATCTGGCTCGACCCGGTGAAGTACGCCGAGGTCGCCGAGGGGGTCGGCAAGGCCTTCGAGAAGGCCGACCCGGACCACGCGGCCGACTACAAGAAGAACACCGCGGCCCTGGTGAAGAAGCTCGGCGACCTGAACACGCAGTACGAGACCGGCCTGAAGGACACCAAGTCCAAGGTCTTCATCACCACGCACGCCGCCTTCGGCTACCTCGCCGAGCGCTACGGACTGACCGAGGAGGCCATCAGCGGCCTCGACCCCGAGTCCGAGCCCAGCGCCGCGCGCGTCAGGGAACTTGAGAAGATGGCCAAGGCCGACGGCGTCACCACCGTCTTCTACGAGACGCTCGTCAGCGACAAGACCGCGAAGACCATCGCCAAGGACGCGACCCTCGACACCGACGTCCTCGACCCGCTCGAGGGCATCACGGACAAGTCCAAGGGCGACGACTACTTCCAGGTCATGGAGTCCAACCTCAAGGCGCTGCAGTCCGCCCTGGGAGCCAAGTGATCGTTACGGAGGACCTCGTGAGCGAGCCCGTCATTTCGCTGCGCGGTGTACACGCCGAGCTGGGCTCGCGCCCGGTCCTGCGCGGCATCGACCTCACCGTGCACCGCGGTGAGGTCGTCGCGCTGCTCGGCGCCAACGGCTCCGGCAAGTCGACCGCCGTGCGCAGCATCATCGGCCAGGTGCCGGTCGCCGCCGGCGAGATCGAGCTGTTCGGCACCGCGCGGGCACGGTTCCGCGACTGGGCGCGGGTGGGGTACGTCCCGCAGCGCACGACCGCCGCGGGCGGCGTCCCGGCCACGATCACCGAGATCGTCTCCTCGGGCCGCCTGTCCCGCACCCGCTTCGGGGTCCTGCGCAAGGCCGACCACGCCGCCGTACGGCGCGCCCTGGAGCTGGTCGGGATGGCCGACCGCGCCAAGGACTCCGTGAACGCCCTCTCCGGCGGCCAGCACCAGCGCGTGCTGATCGCCCGCGCCCTGGCCTCCGAACCCGAACTGCTGATCATGGACGAGCCGATGGCGGGCGTCGACCTGGCCAGCCAGGAGGTCCTGGCCCGCACGCTCAGGGAACAGGTCGCGGCCGGTACGACCGTCCTGCTCGTCCTGCACGAACTCGGCCCCCTGGAGCCCCTGATCGACCGGGCGGTCGTCCTGCGCGACGGCTGTGTCCTGCACGACGGCCCGCCCCCGAAGGCGGTGGGCCAGCACGCGCTGCCCGGCCACGACCACGTCCACCCGCACGCGGCTCACGACGCCGAACCCCTCCGGACGGGACTGCTGAGCTGATGGAGATCCTGAACTACGCCTTCATGCAGCGGGCCCTGCTCGCCGCCGTCCTGGTCGGCATCACGGCCCCCGCGATCGGCATCTACCTCGTCCAGCGCCGTCAGGCCCTGATGGGCGACGGAATCGGCCATGTCGCGATGACCGGCGTCGGCCTCGGCTTCCTGCTGTCCTGGTCCCCGGTGTGGATGGCGACGATCGTCTCGATCGTCGGCGCGGTGCTGATGGAGCTGATCCGCTGGTACGGCAGGACGCGCGGCGACATCGCCCTCGCGATGCTGTTCTACGGCGGTATGGCCGGCGGCGTGATGTTCATCAACCTCGCGCCGACAGGCTCGAACGCGAACCTGACGTCATACCTCTTCGGCTCGCTGTCGACCGTGAGCGAGTCGGACGTGACGGCGATCTGTGTGCTCGCGGCCTTCGTGGTACTGGTCACGCTCGGCCTGCGCCGCCAGCTGTTCGCGGTGAGCCAGGACGAGGAGTTCGCCCGGGTGACCGGGCTGCCGGTGCGCGCCCTGAACCTGCTGACCGCGGTCACGGCGGCGGTGACGGTGACGGTCGCGATGCGTGTGGTCGGCCTGCTCCTGGTCAGCGCGCTGATGGTGGTGCCGGTGGCGGCGGCCCAGCAGCTGAGCCGCAGCTTCGCGGCGACGTTCGCGATCGCCGTCGCCATCGGCGTCACGGTGACGATCGGCGGCACCGTGACCTCGTACTACCAGGACGTGCCGCCCGGCGCGACGATCGTGCTGCTGACCATCGGCGCGTTCATCGCACTGACGGCACTGGCGGCCCCGCTGGCCCGCCGCAGGTCCCGCGCCCTGGCCGCGGCGCAACCCTCCGGCGACCCTGCGGAGTGCGCGATTCCGGCCAGTCGGGGGACCGACGGCAAAGTAGGCGTCTGAACGCCGACAGTGCGGGCTGGCACAATGGCCCGGCAAGGCGCAGACGTGAGGAGGCAATCCGGTGACGACGGCAGGACCGCCCGTGAAGGGCCGAGCCACTCGGCAGCGGGCCGCCGTGGCGGCGGCCCTTGACGAGGTCGACGAGTTCCGCAGTGCGCAGGATCTCCACGACATGCTCAAGCACAAGGGCGACTCGGTCGGGCTCACCACGGTCTACCGCACCCTGCAGTCCCTGGCCGACGCGGGCGAGGTCGATGTCCTGCGTACGTCCGACGGCGAGTCGGTGTACCGCCGCTGCTCGACCGGCGAACACCACCACCACCTGGTCTGCCGCGTCTGCGGCAAGGCCGTCGAGGTCGAGGGCCCGGCGGTGGAGAAGTGGGCGGACGCCATCGCGGCCGAGCACGGCTATGTGAACGTGGCGCACACGGTGGAGATCTTCGGCACGTGTGCGGAGTGCGCGGCGTCACGCGCATGAGATGAAGAACGGGTTGTCGCTCCGTGATCCTTTGGCCATAGACTCATGGCGGTTTCTGCACCCCGCAGAGGCTGGAATTGACCACAGGGGGCACAACTTGAAATTGGGACGTATGGCTGGAGTGGCCGCAGCGAGCGCCGCGCTCGTGATAGGGGTCGCCAACTCCGCGGTGGCAGCCGACCACACCATGCACACGGGGGACGCCTGGGGGAACGTGCCTGGCGTCGACTGGAGCGGCACCGGCTTCTTCAACGAGTACGGTGACGTCGTCACGATCAAGGACAACGACGCCGACAACCGCGGTGTCACGATGAACGTGTACATCGGCAGCCCGAGTGGCAACCCGCGTTACTCGTTCACCGTCGGCGGCGAGGGCAACACCGCCACCAAGAAGGCCAGCATGGGCGGCGTGTACGACCTGCCGGAGAACACGAGGATCGGCTTCAAGTTCTGCCGCGCTCCCGACGGCGAGTGCAAGGACTACACGTTCCTCAACGACAACTGATGTCGGTCTGAGCAGAACCGCGAACGGCCCCGCTCCACTTCGGTGGAGCGGGCCCGTTCCCGTGCGTCCAGGAGGTCAGCTCTCCTCGGAGCGGCCTTCCATGGCCAGCAGCTCCTCGTTCGGGATCGCCCCGCCGAACCGCCGGTCGCGGGAGGCGAACTCCAGGCACGCCCGCCACAGGTCACGGCGGTCGAAGTCCGGCCACAGCACGTCCTGGAAGACCATCTCGGCGTAAGCACTCTGCCAGAGAAGGTAGTTGGAGGTGCGCTGCTCGCCGCTCGGCCGCAGGAAGAGATCCACGTCCGGCATGTCCGGGTAGTACATGTACTTGGCGAAGGTCTTCTCGTTGACCTTCGACGGGTCCAGCCGCCCGGCCTTCACGTCCGCGGCGAGGGCCTTCGCGGCATCGGCGATCTCGGCCCGCCCGCCGTAGTTCATGCAGAAGTACAGCGTCAGCTTGTCGTTGCCCTTGGTCTGCTCCTGGGCGATCTGGAGCTCCTTGGCGACCGACTTCCACAGCTTGGGCATCCGGCCGACCCACCGCACCCGGATCCCCAGCTCGTCGAGCTGGTCCCGGGTCTTGCGGATGAAGTCCCGGTTGAAGTTCATCAGGAAGCGCACCTCGTCCGGCGACCGCTTCCAGTTCTCGGTGGAGAAGGCGTACAGGGAGATCGCCCCCACGCCCATCTCGACCGCGCCCTGGAGGACGTCCAGCACGCACTCGGCGCCGACCTTGTGCCCCTCGGTGCGCGGCAGCCCGCGCTCCTTCGCCCAGCGGCCGTTCCCGTCCATGACGATCGCCACATGGTTGGGCACGAGCTCGCCAGGGAGCTTCGGCGGGCGGGCACCGGACGGGTGCGGCTGCGGCGTCTTGTACTCGCGGCGCTGGCGCCCCAGGATCCCGCGTACGACCATGTGCCTCTCGTCTCCCTTGCTTCTACTTTTCGACGTACCGAAGTGAGCGCAGCCCGCGCTCCAGGTGCCAGTGCAGATAGGCGGACACCAACCCGCTGCCCTCCCGGACGTACCGCGGCTCGCAGGCGTCCGCGGTCTCCCAGTCTCCCGTAAGCAGCGCGGCGAGCAGTTCCAGGGTCTGCGGCGACGGTACGACGCTACCGGGCACCCGGCAGTCGACGCAGACCGAGCCTCCCGAGGCGACCGAGAAGAAGCGGTTCGGTCCCGGCATCCCGCACTTCGCACAGTCGCTGAAGGTCGGGGCGTAACCGTTGACGGCGAGTGACCGCAGCAGGAAGGCGTCGAGAACGAGGTGCGGGGCGTGCTCGCCGCGGGAGAGGGTGCGCAGGGCGCCGACGAGGAGCAGATACTGCTGCACGGCCGGCTCACCTTCATGATCGGCGAACCGCTCGGCGGTCTCCAGCATGGCCGTGCCGGCCGTGTACCGCGCGTAGTCGGTGACGATCCCGCCGCCGTACGGCGCGATGGTCTCGCTCTGCGTGCACAGCGGCAGCCCGCGCCCGATCAGCTCGCTCCCCCGCGCGAAGAACTGCACGTCGACATGGGAGAAGGGTTCCAACCGCGCCCCGAACTTCGACTTGGTCCGCCGCACACCCCGGGCCACGGCCCGCACCCGCCCATGCCCACGAGTGAGCAGCGTGATGATCCGGTCCGCCTCGCCGAGTTTCTGGGTCCGCAGCACGATGCCGTCATCCCGGAACAGACTCATCGCGCACCCCCGTCGCCCACGGGGCAGCACAGCATGATCCGGTCCGCCTCGCCCATTCTCTGGGTGCGCAGCACGATGCCGTCGTCGCGGAACAGACTCATGGGGTCATTCTCTCGTACCCCCGCAGTCAGCGGGTGCGGTCGGGGTGGCTGATGGCGTCCCAGGGGGCGAGGTTCCATGGGCTGGAACGATTCGCCGGGTCCAGCAGGGAGCGAAGGTGCGCGTCGGCGGCCGCCTGCGGCGCCGCGGAACCGGCGTCCTCCGTGCCCCGCAACCCGTCCCTCCACACCTTCCGCCCGAGCAGATAGTGAGCGGCGTACTCCCGCCACGAGCCGTACGTCCCCGCCACCGCCGGCACGATGTTCTTCAGCGCGGTCCAGGCGTCGGACTCGCCGATCAGCCCGGCGGCGAAGCCACGGCGGGCGATGTCGACGTACAGGGCGGCGTCCCAGGCGAGCGGCGAGACGCCGGTGAGCCGGTACGCCCGGGCCCGGTAGCCGCTGCGGGACAGATCGTCGAGCCGGCCGACCAGCTGCTCACGCGAGGTGATCTCCCACTGGTCGGCCAGCCAGCGCCGGGCGCTGTCGTCGTCGATGCGCGTGAACGGGTACAACGTGGTCCGCGAGGCGTCACGGTCCCGGCTCACCGGCGCGCTCAGCGACACCATCCACAGCTGGTGCACGGTGAGCGGCACGGGGTAGCGGCGGGACGCCTTCGCGCCTCGTCTCCTCCATCTCCACAAAGCCATGCCGCCGCACCCTACGTGCCCGCCGCTACGTCAAGGAACCTCACCCCGGCTGCGTGCGTTGGCGTACGCGGTCGCCGCGCGGAGCCGCTCGGCGGGGCTGGCCGTGCGTACGGACGCCGGCTCGGCGTCCCACTCCTTGCCGCCTCCGTACGGTCTGAGTTGGACGTACGGCCCCTCGTGACCCATGACGATGCCGATTCTCCCCGAACGAGTGTCGACGACGTACGCCCCGATGGGCGGCTTCAACGCAGCACCGCCACGAGGCGCTGCGCGGTCTCCACGGAACAGCGGCCCAATTCGACGAGCGGGCAAGGGGCTTCACGCGCAAGACTCGCCGGATCGATCCGGAGTGTCGGGAGCGTAATTCCTGCCTTCTCCAGCACCGCCCGCAATTCCTTCACTGCTTCCTCCGCTTCTTCGACGCAGCGCGCCGAGTGTCGTGCCGTCACGTGACTCCCCTCCTTTTTGGGTTTCACCCTTCTCATCTCCATGGTGACCTGCGACGCCTACACTCGGCAGGAGTCTGTGCCCTACAAGTGCGGGGAAGTGCAAGGGGGTTGGCCATGGCCAATGGTTCGCGGCTGGCGGCGTGGGAGTTCTTCGGAGCGGAACTTAAGCGGCGGCGGGAGGATGCCGGGATCACTCAGGTGGAGTTGGGGGCCCGGGTATTTGTCTCCGGTGGTTACATCGGGCAGTTCGAACAGGCGATCCGAAAACCACAATTGGATGTGGCTCAGCGGATTGATGAGACCCTGCAAACCGACGGTATTTTCGAGCGGCTTTGGCGAAAGCTCATCAAGGAGCAGCCGTACACGGAGTACTTCGCGCATGCGGCGGAGCTTGAGCGGCTGGCGACGGAGATCTGTCAGTTCGCGCCGACGGTGATCCCGGGACTCCTCCAGACGCCTGAGTACGCGAGGGCGGTCTTCCTGGCGAGCAATCCGCTCGCCACCGACGAGTACATCGAGGAGTTGGTCGCGGGGCGCACGGACCGGGCTCGGATCCTCAAGGACGCTACACGGCCCGTGTATTGGGTGATCCTGCACGAGACGGTCCTACGCATCCCAGTCGGCAACCCGCCGGTCATGGCGGGTCAGCTGGACCACATCTTGGCACTGATGCGGGAGCGCAAGGTTCTGGTGCATGTACTGCCGTTCGCGGCTGGGGCGCACCCGGAGATGGGCAAGATGATGATGCTCATGAAGTTCGAGGATGCTCCGCCAACTGTCTATACAGAGGGGGTGCGTTCGGGAAGCCTTCTGGACGAACCGGCTGTGGTGCAGCGGATCCAGGCGTCTTACGATCTCATCAGGGGCGCCGCGCTGTCGCGGGAGGCATCCCTCGCCATGATCGAGTCGGCAGCAGAGGACTACAGACGATGCGCGAGTACGACCTGAGCAACGCACGCTGGCGCAAAAGCAGCTACAGCGGCGGCAGCGGCGGGGAGGAATGCATCGAGGTCGCGTACGACTTCCCCGGCGCCGCCCGCTGGCGCAAGAGCAGCTACAGCGGCGGCAGCGGCGGGGAGGCCTGCATCGAGGTCGCCGACGGAGTCCCCGGAGTCGTCCCCGTCCGAGACACCAAACTCGCCTCGGACAGCCCCGTCCTCCTCATCGGTGCCGCCGCCTGGACGGAGTTCGCCCGCTTCGCTTCAGCGTCCGCGTAGGTCCGGCGGACCCTCCATACCGGCGTCCCACAGCTCGTCGAACCATGCCCTGCGCTGAGTGACATGCCGCGCACGGCCATCCAGCCTGACCGTGGTGTCGCTCCCCTGCACATCCGTGATGAGCTCGAAGCACAGCTCGCCGTCGAAGATGACGACGTCAGCTGTCCCGCCCATTCTGACGTGGAACAGCAGCTGGGACAGGACCACCACCCTGGCCTGGATGCCCGCGTTCCTCTGCTGCTCGAGGATTCCGTCCAGGCCGGCGTCGAGGTCCTCGGGCCGCTCCACGATGAACAAGCGCCTGACCTTCACGCCGCGCTGCCGGATCGCCTCGTGCTGCGCGTGCAGGTATTGGTCTGCGTGTGTGGTCCTCCAGAAGGGCAGGTCGACGAAACAGCTGGTGGCGTCGATGCTCTGGCGGGCACACCGGGTGAGAGTGATGAGCGGGTCGTTGCTCTCAACCGACCAGTCGGCAGTCCCGGAGGTCGTCAGCGCCCTCATCGTTGAGGCCAGCCGCTCGCTCTCGGCCCGTGCGAACTCCCGGACGATGCCCTCGCCCTGTGGCTCCCCCTGCACGGCGCTCAGCCGGACGCCGCCGTGGGTGCCACCCCCGGCTGCGGCTCGGCGGCCGGCTCGGGCTCCGGGTCCGGCTCCGTTGCCGCCCACAGCTCGGAGAACTGGCTGATGCGGTCCTCGATGTGGTCCGGCTCGGCGCTCAGCCAGGTACGGTCCGGGTTGGACTCCTGGTCCGGCTTGGTCTCGAAGCAGAGTTCGCCGTCGAAGACGATGAAGTCGTCCACCTTGGGGCTCGACTCCATCAGTGAGCGCACCGCTATGCGCGCTTCGATGCCACGCCTGCGGTGGCGCTCGCAGAGTGCTCTGAGCTCCGGCGTGACCTCGTCCGTGTCCCGCACGACGAACAGGCGCCGGATCTCCACGCCCCGCCTCTTGATCGCCTTCTCCTGCGCGGCGAGATACCGCTCGGCGGACCCGTTGGTCCAGAACTCCCGGTCCACCGAGGTGCTGGTGGCGTCGAGGGTCATCTTGACGCAGTCGGTGATGTCGATCAGCCACTCGTTGTTCTCGCCGGGGCAGTCCGCGCTGCCGCTGCCGAGCCCTTCCATCGTCTTGGCGAGGCGGCCCAGCTCCTTTTCGGCGAAGGCCTGCACGATGTCGCCGCCCCGCTCACGGACCTTGGTGTACCCGAGGACCAGCCGGGTCACCTCGTCGGAGCGCAGCACCGAACCGTCGACCTGGCTGAACAGCGTCGTCGCGGCGAGGATCTCGTTGAAACGCGTGTCGACCTTCTCGAACCGCTCCCCGAAGTCGAGCAGGTACTGCACGATCAGCGCCGCGCTGCCGATGACGATGGACGCCACCCACTGCCAGATGTCCCCGTCGTCCTGGTCCAGGATGCTGGTCAGCAGGAAGGCGCCGCCCGCCGCCGAGGCGGTGATCACGATCCGCCAGAACATCTTGGGCATGCGCGGCTCCGGGCGCGGTCCGTGACCTCCGTTGTTCCCTGCTCCTAATGGCGCTCCACTCATGTCCTGTCCCCCGTCTTTATGTTGTTGGGTTCCGCCCCTCAGCGCGGGCTGAGCGCCTGGTGCGGCATCGTCACGGCCTGAAGGGCCAGTCGGTCTCTGATGCGCCGGCTGAGTTTCTCCCACTGACGGGAGAACCCCGGTTTCTCTTCCAGCACGTCCCACAGGTGACCCAGCGCGGGGTCCACGTGTGCGCGCGGCATCCACAGATGCAGTAGATGCACCACGATCGGATGCAGCGCCTCGACGACCGAGGGCCCGTCCGCCGCGCCGATCCGGCTGTTGTCCAGCATCTGCTGAACTGTCGTCAAAAGCCAGTCGTGCAGGGCCAGATCCTCACACAGCCCGGCCGCGGTGGCGGCCGGGACGTCCTGTGGCAGCCGTAACTCCATGGTCCGCAGCCCGCCCTCGGCCACGGTGAAGTTCGTCAGGGCCGCGCGCTCCCCCTCGGGCTGCCGCCGGGCGACCCAACGCAGGTGCGTGGGACGGGACTTGAAGGGCACCCTGCGGTCGAGCAGCGCGTGGCGGCGGAGCTGGGTCAGCAGGCCCTCGGCGATCGTCCCGAGGTCGAGCTCGCCGCGCCCGGCACCACGCAACACGCCCTCAGCCGTAGCCTGTTGGGGCAGCTTGCCGAACGGCTCGACCAGGCCCGGCCGGACGAGGTACTGCCCCCAGGGGCGCCGGATGTCGGGGCCGGCGGCCGGGGCGCTGAAGTACGCCGTCGACTGCAACAGGCGGCCCTCGGTCAGCGCCACGCGGGCGACGACCGTACCGACGGCCCGGACCTTGCTGCCGTTGGAGGTGGGCAGCCGGCAGTCCACCCCGGTCAGCACCTCGGGGGACAGGGCGTACATGGTGGGCCGCTCGGAGACGCGGACGTGTTCGTCGGCGCGCAGCCTGAGCAGCTGGGCGGCGGCCCGGCCGTCCAGCGCCTGGAAGGACGGCAACAGACAGGTACGCACCTCGCCGCAGGCGAGGACCGAACGCGCCGACTGTCCCAGGGCCGCCGTCATCTCAGGTCCCCTCGGCCTCGGAGGAGTCGCCGGGCTCCTCGTAGAAGACGTATGTGGCGCGCTGTGCGACGGGGGCCGGTACCGCTATTCCCTCACCGCCGGACCGGTCGGCGACCTGCTGCAGAGCCCCGGCGTCGACGTCTGTCTGGTCCAGTATGAGCCGGACGGCGTCCTCGACGGCGAGGAACCGGTTCGGCAACAGCGTGCAGGTGCGGTACGCGCTGAAGGCCGCTGTCGTGTCGGTGAGCTTGATCAGCGGCGGCAGCCGGTCCCAGTCGTGCGGGAACTCCTCGCTCTTCCATTCCTGCGGCTCCAGCACGGGCTCACCGAGGTGCCGTAACAGCCCCAGCCGGGCCAGTTGCCATACGGCGGCCAGGAAAGGGCAGGACCACAGCCGCCGGCCGTCCTTCTCGGACCACAGCTCGACGTCCATGAAGACGGAGTGGTTGCGGGCCGCGGTCTCCTGGGGCGGCTCCCAGCCCTTGACCTCGCCCAGGGCGCTGCGGGACATCGAGGGCGTGCGCTGGCCGTTGGCGAGCCAGCCGGTCTGGCTGACGGGCGGACGGGAGCCGTAGCTGCCCGGCGGCGGGGACTCGACGAGGCGGTGCATGACCGATTCCGCGAGCTCGATACGGTCGGCGACCGCGCAGGCCGACTCGCGGGCGAGGTAGTCGATGGCGAGGCCGGCCCTCTCGGCCTCCTTCAGCACCATCGGGATCAGCTCGGCCGGGGTGGAGAAGCGACTGAAGTAGTCGTCGATCAGGAAGCAGGTGCTGATGCGCGGCCGCTTGCTGCGGCGGGCGGCGGAGGCGCGCACGGCGTCCACCCAGATCCGTACCTCGGCGAAGTGCTCGCGCAGCCGGTCGGGCCCGGCCTCGAAGTCCTCCATGTAGAGGTGGCCCAGCTCCAGGGAGAGATGGGACAGCGGCACGGACTTGGTGACGGGCTCGGCGGTGGTCTCCCGGAAGACGGCTTCGGTCATGCCTCCTCCCAGCACTTGTCGTCGGTCAGCCGTGCGGCCAGCCGGCTCAGCGCCTGCCAGGTCTCCTGGTTGGCGATCTGGCTGTCGAGCACGTCCTCGTCGGTGATGAGCTGCTCGCGCCACTGCAGAACCGGTTCGAGGGGCACCGAGCCGAGGACCTGGCTGTAGCCGATACCGGCGGTGGAGGCGAGCTGCTTGAGGTCGCCGTCGGTCTTGCGCATCCACGCCGACTGAGTGGGCGAGACCTGGGACCACAGCGGCGACTCGGGGTCGGGGACGGCGGCCCGTACGAAGCGGATGGCGCCCCGCAGCGCCTCCTCGTCGTGGCCTCGGTGGACGCCGCCGGCGACGATGCCGCGCCTGCCGAAGACCAGGCTCGCGGCGGCCGCCACATGCTGGCGGGTCCAGCGGTGGAAGACCAGCCAGCGGGCCGTGAGCCCGCTCATCTCGGGCTGTGCGGTGGCCTCCAGGGCCATGTCGACGGCGTAGGAGCGGCCGGCGCTGAGGTCGACGATGACCAGGTCGAACTCGTGGTACAGCTTCATCAGCAGGTCGACGCACCGGCGCAGGTTGTCGTCGGTGGTGGCGAACTCGCCGCCGCTGACGTCGCCGGGCATCAGCACCAGCCGGCCGCAGCCGGGCGGCGGGTCGCGCAGCACCTGGTGTTCGGTCTTGGCCCAGACGTCGATCCGTTCCGGCTCGCTGACTTCGCCTATCAGGTAGGCGTGCAGGCCGCGGTCCTCGGCGGCCTCACGGGCGTCGGCCACGTCGAAGACGGCCACCGCGGTGGGCGAGCCGAAGTCGAAGTCCAGGTAGCAGACGTCGTCCCCGGCCAGCGCCCGGTGGTAGGCGAGGTTGGCACTGGTGACGGAGCGGCCCGTGCCTCCCTTGTCGGAGGCGGCGAAGATCAGCACGGTTCACACTCCCCGGTCCGCGGCTTCGCGGGCCCGGGCGAGCGAGTCGAGCTGTCCCAGCACGTCGAGCGTCAACGCGTAGGCCGTACCCGGCTGTTCGTCCACGAGGCTGCGGGCTCGGCGCAACTTGACCTCGATGTTCCTGAGTTCCATTCCGTGCCGGCCGGCGTCCGTGGGCGCGGGTTCCATCTGTTCGTTGCCCAGGAGGTGGGCGGACTCGCTGAGCAACGCCCTTGCCAGCTCGGTGAGTTCGAGGCTGCGGATCGGTGGCTGGCGGTACATCTCGTGGGCCTGGACCATGACCTCGGTGACCCGCTCGGTGATGCTCCACGACACCGGCACGCGGCGCTTGTGGATCTCCGCGTCGGGATAGGCGGCGTGGATGTTGTCCCACAGGCCGACGCCCTCGCCGTCGCGGATACGGCGCCGCCACATGTGGTCGAAGATGTCCTCGGCGAGTCTGAGCAGCCGGTCGTGCGAGGCGAGGTTGCGCGACAGCGTGCACAGCTGGACGGTCCGCTTCAGCAGCTGTGCCGAGAAGTCGGTCATGGACCACGTCATGGGCGGGCCGATCCGCTCGCTGCCCTGCAACGGCAGGGCGACGCCCACGTTGTGCAGCTGGTGGACCATGGGGTCCTCGCGGGTCATCCGGCTGGTGATGCGGCCGCGTTCGGCGAGGCGTTCCATGACGCCGACGGTGCGGGTCAGGTCGTCGTCGGTGGCGCGGCGGCGCATCAGGTCGTGCACGAGGATGGCGGCGACGGAGAGGGAGAAGTACTCGGACTCCAGCTTCTGTCCCGTCGTACGCCAGGGAATGTCCTCCAGGGGCCAGCGGTCGTCGTTGAAGCGGGCGATGCGGGACCAGTACTGCTGGGTGAGCTCCCAGCGCAGCCGGAGCGCCTCGGCGAGCTTCTGCTGTTCGGTGTTGAGCAGGCCCAGGGTGAGGGTCCGCTCGGAGAACAGGTCCTGGATACCGTCGAGCGCGACCACGGTGAAATAGAGATACGGCACCGCGCTGGCGACGCCCTCGGGCTGCGGCCCGATGGGTTCACTGGTCTCGACCTCGGGAGCGCCCTTGACCATGCTCCAGGCCCAGCCGCACTCGAAGAGCTGGTTCTCGTCCTTGAGGCCTTCCTGGACGTCGATACCGAGGAACACGCTCTCGTTGATCGCCGCGCGCAGCGGACGGAAGCGAGTCTGGAACTTGTTCAGCACCTGCCGCTGCGACAGCCGCCCCTGGCCCAGGAGTTCGCCGAGGGTACGGCCCTGGGAGGAGTCGGTGTCGAAGACGTTGACGATGAAGGAGCGCAGCAGGCTGACCATGGCGGCGGTGAGCCGGTTGCTGGTGGCCTGGCGCAGTTCGGCGATCGTCTCCTTGATGTCGCTGCGCCGGGTCCTGGTCTCGTAGACCTTGAGGAAGCCGAGCGTGGCGAGGCACAGGGTGATCGACATGGAGAACGAGTCGACCACGCCGAGTCGGCGCTGCTCCTCGGTGAGTTCCTTGGTCTTGTCCCGGGCGCCGAAGTAGTAACCCCCGGCGAACGTGGGCCGCTTGTCCTCGCCGGTGTGGGTCTGCATGAACTCGGCCGCGGCCGTGACGATGTTGGCCGGGAGGTCCAGCCTCCCGCCGGCCTTCTTCAGGGCCTGCTGGACGTCGTCCTGGGTGGTGTCCGGGTCGTCCAGCCGGAACGCGGGGATCTCAGTGGCGGGGTACAGCAGGCAGAGGAGCCGCTCTGCGTCGGCAACACTGCTCACTCCGCCCCATTCGCCCCAGTCCCACTCTCCCCCGTCGAAAGAGTGGCGAGCGATCGCCTGCCAGATGTCCAGCAGATGCTGGCGTGGCTTGATCTGCATCCCATGCCCCTCACACAGGCCGCCCTGCCATCAGTTGAGCAATTCACTTTTCTCTTGTGAAGATTCGCCGATCAGCTGACCGGAATGTCCACATCCGAATTACGGCGCCAACCGTGGGCGACAATCATGCCCTTGTACCCCTCGCGTACCCGCGCCGAGGATTTGAGCGGCCTGACTTTGAAGTCCCTCGCAAACCGCTCCAGGCTCGCGTACACGTCAGACTCTCCCACGTCACAGGCGGGGAAGAAATGCTTACCCGCGTGATAACCCTGTGAATGCGCCATGAAAGCGGCGGCGAACGGGGCACCGGGGGCCAGGCAGCGCATGAAGCGCTCCACACCCAGCGCGAACTCGCCGGGGGAGGTCGTCATCGACTCGGCGACGAAGAACATGGTCCCCACGGACCAACGCCCCTCGTACCGCTTGAGTTCGAAGATGTCACCCTGCTCGACCTTGACGACCTTGCGGAACTTCTCACGCGGGTCCACGTCAAGGGAGCGGTAGGACTTCTTCCGGCACAGGGCGCTCCAGAACTTGTCCCAGTTCTCCCCGTAGGAGTCGACCTGGTCGTCCAGGTACTCCACGTTCGAGGAGGAGCGCTCGAAGAGGGTGATCTCGTCGCACCACGGCAGCATGGCCAGTGCGGGATAGAGATTGACGCCGGCGCCCACATCGATGCCGGAAACCGGCCCGATGCCCTGCTTCTGAAAATGATCGCCGAAATGATCCCGGATGATCTGCAGGATCTCCGCGTCCTCTTCCTGTAAGTCGCGGTAATTGTGATCAAGGTAGGCGATCGAGTCGAATGCCTCGTCCCATGGCACATCGGCATTCTTCACCTGGACGCCCCCCGACGATCTCTGGGTCATTCCACCAACGGTACCAAAAGCAGGCGCATCGGGAGCGCGTTGGGGCATTAACTTCATGCGGTCTTGAAGAGCCGGACCACGCTCCTCAAGATGGGCGGACCTCGGCTGAGCAGCTGAAACGGCAGGCAACAGGTACTCACCCGTACGAGTGACTCCATTCCATCACACAGGGGGCGGCTGATGGCTGTACCGGAGGAACGTTTCCCTTTCCCGGGCGGCACGACTGACCAGGCATTCTTCGCCGACAGCGCCGACCGGCCGCTGACCATGAGGGGCGTCACCGAGGCGGATCTGCCCGAACTCCTCCGCGTGGACAGGGAGGTCTTCCCGGAGGAGCCGTACCCCTACTTCGTACTGCGCCAGCACTTCGACGCGCACGGCGACCGCTTCCTCGTCCTCGACGACGGCGCGTGCCTGCACGGCTACGTCCTCTTCGTCAACACGTCGGACGGCTACGTGTGCTGGGTCCTGAGCCTGGCCGTCAGCGCCGACCAGCGGGGTCGCGGGCTGGGCAAGCGGCTGATGCTGGAGGTGCTGCGGCAGCTGCGCAGGGAGCGGGTCCATGAGGTGCGGCTGACCGTGGAGCCGACGAATGCGGCGGCGATCCAGCTGTACCGGTCGCTGGGGTTCTCGACCGAGGGAGGGGTGCACCGGGATTACCTGGGGCCCGGGGAGGACCGGGTGATCATGACGTTGGGATTGGGGATGGGGCCGGAGGTAGGGCCGGGAATGGGGCCGGGAATGGGTTCGAAGCTGGGGTAATCCCCAGGAAGGATCGGGGAGTTACCGGGATATGACGTTTCGTCACTCCCCGCCAGGCTGCTGTGCATGAAGCAGATCACCAAGAACGCCGCCCTGATCGCCGCCGCCTCCGGAGTCGCCTTCGGGCTCGTCACCCCGCTCACCGCGTCCGCCACCGGTGCGCCCGCGCCGCTGAAGTGGACCAAGTGCGAGGGCAGCGGCCTGGATCCACGGCAGGAGTGCGCGACCCTCTCCGTACCGATGGACTACGCCGACCCCGGCGGCCCGAAGACCGACATCGCCGTCTCCCGTATCCCCAGCGAGAAGCCGTCGGACCGCCGGGGCGCCCTGCTGCTCATCGCGGGCGGGCCCGGCGGGGACAGCCTCGACGACCCTTCGGGCAAGGGGCAGAAGCTGCCGCAGGAGGTGCGGGACGCCTACGACCTCATCGGGTTCGCACCACGGGGCAACGCGCCCTCGACGCCGGTGAGTTGCGAGGTGGGGCAGGACGACCTCGCACGCACGAGGCTGCTCCCCTGGCCCGCCCCCGACGGTTCCGTCGCCCAGAACATGGCCACCGCCCGGCGCGTGTCGGACGCCTGTGCGCGCAACGGTGGTGAGCTGATCAAGCACATCAGCACCAAGAACAACGCCCGCGACATCGACCGTATCCGGGCCGCGCTCGGCGAGCGCAAGCTGTCCGCCTGGGGCGTCTCGTACGGCACGTATGTCGGCGCCGCCTACAGCGAGCTGTTCCCGCACCGCACCGACCGCATCGTGCTGGACAGCAACGACCACGCCGACCCCGTGCGGGCGGAGCGCGCCTGGCTCCAGGCGTTCGAGGTGGGCGTCGAGGACAACTTCCCCGAGTTCGCCAAGTGGGCGTCGGCGCCCGGCAACCCCGACCGGGTCGCCGACACCGCGGCCGAGGTTCGCCCGCTCTTCCTCCGCCTCGCCGCCCGCCTGGACCGCGAGCCGATCCCCTGGCCCGGTGCCAACCCGGAGGAGCTGAACGGCAATGTGCTGCGCCAGACCATGCTGGACAGCTTCTACGACCCCGACGACTACCCGGTCCTTGCCAAGCTGATGCTGGCCGCGCAAAAGGGCACGGTGCCGCCCGCGCCGCCGGCCCCGCCGGAGCCGGTGCTGCAGAACTACACCGCGGTCACCGCCGGCACCATCTGCAACGACGGCGCCTGGCCGAAGTCGGCCGCCGTGTACGACAAGGGCGTGGCCGAGAGCCGGGCCAGGTATCCGCTCACCGCGGGCATGCCGAGGAACGCGATGGTGTGCGCCGCCTGGCCGTGGCAGCCGAAGGAGGCGCCGGTGCGGGTGACCGACCGTGGCCCGTCGAACGTCCTGCTCGTCCAGAACGAACGGGACGTGGCCACTCCGTTGAGTGGCGCCCTGAAGCTGCGCGCGGCCTTCGGCAGGCGGGCCGTCATGGTCACCGTGAACTCGACCGGGCACGACGCCTATCTCGAGAACGGCAACGCGTGCGGCGACGCGGCGGTCTCCCGCTTCCTGGAGACCGGGGAGCGGCCCCGCACGGACCTCTACTGCGAGTGAGCGGTTCGCTGGATGTGCATCGATACGCCGTCAGTTCACTGCGGCGCCGTCGTGGCTGGTCGCGCCCACGCGGCGGAGCCGCATATCGATACGGCCCCGCGCCCCTCAAGGGCGCTTTGCATACCGGCGTGACACAGCGTGGAAGGCCTCCTTCGGCTCCCAGTGCCAGTCCGAGGCCGGGTCGTCGGGCCGGTCCTTGATCGGCCTGGTGATGGCGTAGCTCGCGAGGTCGAGGTCGTAGCGCGGGTTGTCGGGGCGGTGGGGGGCGTCCGGGGTGACGAACTCGAAGGCCATGGCCGCGTACAGGCCCATCGACTCGAAGACCTCCAGCAGATCGACCATGTAGGCGGCCTGTGTGCGCTCACTGCGCACCAGGTCGCCCTTGATCTCGTAAGGCTCCTTCGTGTAGTCGACGATGTTCCAGCCCATGCCGCCCCCCTCGGGGGCGCCGACGTACGTGCACGTGCCGAACTCGGTGATGGCCAGCGGCTTGCCCCAGCGCAGGTAGCGGCACAACTCGCGTACGTAGGCGGCCGGTTGGCGGTAGTACGAGTAGTAGTCGATCCCGACGACGTCGAAGAGGTTCCAGTCGACCGGTTCGAACTCCTCGTCCTGGGCGGCGGCGTAGCTCAGCCGGCCGTGGAAGACGGAGCGCCCGACGGCCGCCGCCTTCGCGGTGAAGCGGGCCAGGCGGCGCTGCATCTTCGCCATGTCGACCGCGCCCTTGAGGAGGTTGTCGACGCGGTCCAGGACCGTCTCCCCCGGCACGATCCCCGGCACGAACAGCCAGAACTCGCAGCCCACGCTGAAGTCGACGCTCGCGCCCTGCCGGCGCAGCCGCTCCGCGAACCGGCCGCACTCGGCGATGCTCTCCAGGATGTCCCGCTCCGGTATGCCCCCCAGGGTCGGCTGGAGCCAGACGTGCAGCCCCCGTTCGGCGGCCTCGGCGGCCGTGGCGGTGAGGCGCTCGACGCCGTCGCCGGTGACGTCGAGGGTGTCGGCGTGCAGTTCGTCGCGGATCACCCGGACGTCCTCGCGCATCCGGGCGGCACTCCACGCGGTCCCGGGTGTCTCGCCCTCCCCGACGGTGTAGACGACGCCCCTGTGCTTCAGTCGCCTGCGTTCCGATTCCCTGCGCTCCGGCTCCCGTCCGGTCGCCGCGGCCTGCCCCGCGGGCAGCACCGCCCCCGCCAGCCCGGCGGCCGCCGCCCCCGCCAGAAACCGTGCCCTGCTGATCCCCTTGGTCTTCTCCATACGGCCACTGTGGCGAGCGCGGCGCCGCAGCACCGTCCGCCGATGGTCTACGGCGCCGCAACCAAGGAATGCGACAGAGCGTCGATCACTGAAGAGATCGTCGAAGGCCCACGAGCGAAGGAGAGCAAGATCTTAAGCGCCGCTTCAACCCCCGAGTCCGCGATGACCCGACGCACGCTGCTGACGGCCGGCACCGCCGCGACCGCGGCCGCCCTGCTCGCGAACACCCCCGCCCACGCCACCCCCGGCGACGACGACGTCACCGCCCGCCTCCGCGCGCTGGAGGAACAACACGGCGCCCGCCTGGGCGTGTTCGCCCACAACCTCGCCACGAAGCAGACCGTCTGCCACCGCGCCGACGAACGGTTCCCGGTCTGCTCCCTCTTCAAGACCCTGGCGGCCGCGGCCGTACTGCGCGACCTGGACCGGGACGGCGAGGTGCTCGCCAAGCGCATCCACTACACGGCGGACGACCTGGTGGAGAACTCCAAGGAGACCGAGAAGCACCTGGCCACCGGTATGACCGTCGCCGAACTCGCCGACGTGGCCATCCGGTTCAGCGACAACACGGCCGGAAACCTCCTCCTGCGCGAACTCGGCGGCCCCACCGCCGTCACCCGCTTCGCCCGCTCCCTCGGCGACCCGGTGACCCGCCTCGACCGCTGGGAGACGGAGCTCAACTCGGCGGAGCCGTGGCGCGTCACGGACACCACGAGCCCGCGCGCGATCGGCCGGACCTACGCCCGCCTCGTCCTCGGCAACGCCCTGAACCGCCCCGACCGCGACCTCCTCACCCACTGGCTGCTGAACAACACCACCAGCACCAACCGCTTCCGCGCCGGCCTGCCCAAGACCTGGACGATCGCGGACAAGACGGGCGGCGGCTTCTACGGTGCGAACAACGACGTGGGGATCGCCTGGACCGAGGACGGCACCCCGCTCGTCCTGGCGGTCCAGACGACACAGCCGGCGCAGGACGCGGCGCTGGACCACGCCCTGATCGTCGAGACGGCGGCTCTCCTGGCGGAAACACTCACGTCAACTACCCGTCGCTAAAGCGACGGGCTTGCACAGCGGGCACCACTGGCTGTGGCGCCGCGCTTGCGTCCTGTCCCATGCCCGGGTTTGGGGGGTGGGTCTGGGGTGGTTGACTGCGCCCCGCGTCGCCACAACTGTTCCGCACGTGCACGGATGTTGCGGGAGCCGTTACGGTCTGCGTGATCAACGAATCCGCAGGACCGGCACGCGAACCACGCCTGTGAGACGCGGTTCGCCTTGTCCACGTGGCCGCACTCGGCGCAGGTGCGCGAGGTGTACGCCGGACCGACGTGCACCAGGGGCACTCCCGCCTTGCGGGCCTTGTACGCGATGAACGCTCCGAGCTGGGCGAAGCTCCAGCTGGAGTGGGTGGCCCGTTGGGGCTTGCGAAGCCGTACCCGCTGGCCCGCCGCGCTTCCTTACGCCTGCGTTTCTTCAACCGGCGCTTGGCGGACGGGGTGTTCTTGCGTTGCAGCTTGGTGCGCAGCGTGCGTTCGCGCCGCCGCCCCCGGTTCAGGGCGCGCCCGGCCATGATCTGGCCGTCCGAGGTGGTGGCGATGTTCACGATGCCCAGATCAATGCCCAGGAACCCGGCCGGATCGGCATTCTGCTCGGCTTCGGGGATCTCGCAGGTGGCCTGCAGGAACCACATGCCGTCCCGGGCGATCAGGTCGGACTCGCCCTTGCGGTGAAGGGCCAGCCGGGCCAGCTGCTCCGGGGAGGCGGTGAACGCCACGCCCTTCAACCGGCCCGACAGGGTCCAGATGGAGATGGTCCGCTGCGGGATCTGCCAGGACAGCATCCGGTCGTCATAGGGCTGGCTGCGCGCCCTCCGGGCGGAAGGCGATCGGTTTCTCGGTGGCCCGCCGGTAGCGTTTGGACCACGACTTGCCCAGGTTCCCGGCCTTCAGGTTCGCCCTCAGCGTGGCGTACGCGTCACAGGTCTTCTTGATGACGTGCTGAGCGGCCTGAGCACCCAGCCCCCACCGCTGCTTGACCTCGGCGTAGGTGTGCTCGCGCAGCGCGAAATTCCGCTTCACATCCTTCTCGAACGCCACCCCGGACACCCAGGAAGCCGCCTCGTTGCAGGCATGCAGGGTCGCCTCAAGTGCCGCCGCCTGCACGCGCGTCGGCAACAGCTTGACCTGCACCACCAGCTTCATGACACCCGACCCTACGAGCACGGCTGCACAAACAGACGATTTTCGCACACCTGCCCCACTTTCCAGTGACGAGTCGCCCGGGTGTTCGGTGTCGCCGGCCCCGCCGACTGCTCCACGGGCGCTCCGCGCCCCCAGATGCTGCGACGCTCCGCGCCGCCCTCACCAGACGCGACTCCTCCCAGGGCTGAAGCCCCGGGGTTTCCTCACGAGACTCCGCTGAACCGCCGCACGTACCGCCGCTGCCACGGCGTCTCCACGGCGTGCCGGTCGTAGCCCCGGCGCACGAAGTCCACGGCCTCCTCGGCCGGTACGCCGTCCAGCACCGCCAGACACGCCAGCGCCGTCCCCGTACGGCCGCGCCCGCCACCGCACGCGATCTCCACCCGTTCGACGGCCGCCCTCTCCCAGGCCTCGGCGAGTGCGGTGCGGGCGGCCTCGCGGTCGGACGGGAGACGGAAGTCGGGCCAGCGGATCCAGTGGGATTCCCAGGGGATTTCGCGGGGTGGCCTGCCGAGGAGATAGACGCCGTACGACGGGGTCGGCGTACCCGGTTCGAGGGGGCGGCGCAGACCCCGGCCCCGGACCAGTCGCCCGGAGGGCAGCCGGAGTACGCCCGGTCCCCGCTCGTTCCAGCGCTCGCCGCTGTCCGCCACACTCGCCACACGTCCATTCGAACCCGGCCCCGCGCCCCGGGCAACCCAATCGGCCGCACCGGTGGTCTGGAGGGCGAGGGAGGGTGCTTGATGCAGGCCGAACAAGAGGCCCAGTTCCAGGAATTCGTCAGGGCACGGTGGTCCCACCTGGTGCGGACCGCGTATCTGCTCACGGGCGACGCGCACCATGCCGAGGACCTGACGCAGACGGCGCTGGCGAAGGCGTACCGCTCATGGCGGCGGGTGGCACGCGCCGACAATCCGGAAGCGTATGTCCGGCGCATGCTGGTCAGTTGCAACAGCGACCGGTTCCGCAAGCGGCGGGTCGCCGAGTCGCTGACCGCCGCGCCGCCGGAGACCGCGGGGAGCGAGGCGGGCTACGCGGGCGTGGACGAGCGTGGCGCGCTGCTCGGCGCGCTCGCCCAACTGCCGCCCAAACAGCGGGCGGTGGTCGTCATGCGCTATTGGGAGGACCTGTCCGAGGGGGAGGTGGCCGACGTGCTCGGCTGCTCCATCGGCACGGTCAAGAGCCAGGCGTCGAAGGGGCTGGCGAAGTTGCGTACGTATCCGGGGCTCGCTCGGATGACGCCGTCCGGGCAAGGAGGCAGCAGGTGAACGACGACGAGCGGCGACAGGGAGCGCAGAGCGAACCGGACTTCGAGGAGCGGTTGCGGGAGCTGCTCGCCGAGGACGCGTACACGATCCACCCGTCGCCGGCGCCCTATCCGGCGATCCGGCGCCGGGGCGTGGTCGAGCGGCGGCGCCGGGTGGCGGCGGCCGGGGCGGTGCTGGTGACGCTGGCGGCGATGCCGGTCGGGGCGTACGCGCTGAGCGGTGGGGGTGCGGGCGGGGGCGTGGCGACGACCCCGACGCCCTCGGTCAGTGCCACGCGGGCCGCGTCGCCGACGCCGTCCCCGACCCCGAGTGGGCCCGCACGGCCGGCCACGGAGGGGCAGCTGCTCGACGGGATCACCTTCGAGCAGGCGGTGGACGGGCTGGAGAAGTGCCTGGACTACCAGCGGTCGGGATCCTTCGGGGACGACACGGACCCGGGCGAGCCGGAGGACTACGGGATCATCCTGGCCATGCGCAGCACCGGCGACTCCAACACGCCCGGCGACGGCATGTACGTCGTCGCGATGCGTCAGACGCCGCAGCAGACGTACCTGATCTGCAACGTCAAGAACGGCGAGGCCCAGGGCGTGACCGGCTTCGGTGACGACACCGACGCCATCCCGGACGAGGGGCCGGTGTTCGTCGACCCCAACAGCGGCAAGCTCTTCCAGCAGTCGTTCCTCGACCGGGGCAACTGGAAGCTTCCGTTCCGATGGGCCGTGACCGGCACCGTCAAGCCGTCGGTGGCCAAGGTGACGGTGTCCTACGGCGACTCCAGCAGCGAGGCCGCCCTCGACCACGGCCGGTTCGTGGCGTCCGGCGTGCTGAACGAGCAGGTCACCCTCGCGCCGCACGTCAAGGGCTACGACGCCGACGGCAAGCTGGTCTACGACTCCGACGAGGACAAGTACTACCAGCGGACCCTGCCGTAGCACCGACGTAGCACCGACTGGGCCGGGGGCGCCGCACAGGGGACGGCGCCCCCGGCCCTCGCCGTTGCTACGACTGCGGCTCGCCGACCGGCACCGCTCCGTTGACCGCGGCCGCCAGACTGAACGGCGCCGCCCGGTTCCTGAGCGGCCTGGCCACCTGTTTCGCCACGCACGACGGCATCCCCGCCGTCGCGTCCGCCTCCTGGCGCCGGTACGCGCTGGGCGACATGCCGACCAGCTCGGTGAAGCGCGTGCTGAAGGTGCCCAGCGACGAACAGCCGACCTCGAAACAGACCTCGGTGACGCTGAGGTCCCCCCGGCGCAGCAGCGCCATCGCCCGCTCGATACGCCGCGTCATCAGATAGCCGTACGGCGACTCGCCGTAGGCGATCTTGAACTCGCGGCTGAGGTGCCCGGCCGACATGTGCACGCCCCGCGCGAGCGCCTCGACGTCCAGCGGCTGCGCGTACTCCCGGTCCATCCGGTCGCGGACGCGGCGCAGCGCGACGAGGGTGCGCAGGCGTTGTTCCTCCGGCGTGGAGTGGCTGGATCGCACACCCACATCTTCCCGGGCCGCCTCCCACCGCGTCCACTCCCGGGTCTGGCGGGAGCGGGACGCGAGGAGAGCCATCGCCGGTGCCGAGGCGAGACACATCGCGGGTCAGCCGCCGACGTAGGCCGCGAGGTGCTCACCGGTGAGGGTGGAGCGCTCGGCGACGAGGTCGGCGGGGGTGCCCTCGAAGACGATCCGGCCACCGTCGTGACCGGCGCCGGGGCCGAGGTCGATGATCCAGTCGGCGTGCGCCATGACGGCCTGGTGGTGCTCGATGACGATGACCGACTTGCCGGAGTCGACCAGCCGGTCCAGCAGGCTGAGCAGCTGCTCGACATCGGCGAGATGGAGACCGGTCGTCGGCTCGTCGAGGACGTACACACCGCCCTTGTCGGCCATGTGCACGGCCAGCTTCAGCCGCTGCCGCTCACCGCCGGACAGCGTGGTCAGCGGCTGGCCGAGGGTGAGGTAGCCGAGACCGACGTCCGCCATCCGCTCGACGATCTTGTGCGCGGCCGGAATCCTCGCCTCGCCCGCGCGGAAGAACTCCTCGGCCTCGGTCACCGACATCGCGAGCACCTCGCTGATGTCGCGACCGCCGAGGTGGTACTCCAGCACCGAGGCGTCGAACCGCTTGCCCTCGCAGTCCTCGCAGGGGGTGGCGACGCTCTGCATGATCGCCAGGTCGGTGTAGATGACACCGGCGCCGTTGCAGGTGGGGCAGGCACCCTCGGAGTTGGCGCTGAACAGCGCCGGCTTCACGCCGTTGACCTTGGCGAACGCCTTGCGGATCGGGTCGAGCAGTCCGGTGTACGTCGCCGGGTTGCTGCGCCTGGAGCCGCGGATCGGGGTCTGGTCGACCGAGACCACGCCCTCCGGGGCCGGTATGGAACCGTGGACGAGCGAGCTCTTGCCGGAGCCGGCGACGCCGGTGACGACACAGAGCACGCCGAGCGGGATGTCGACGTCGACGTCCTGGAGGTTGTTCGCGGTCGCCCCGCGGATCGGGAGCGTGCCGGTGGCCTTGCGGACGGTCTCCTTCAGCGCGGCCCGGTCACCGAGATGACGCCCGGTGACGGTGTCGCTCGCCCGCAGCCCCTCCAGGGTGCCCTCGAAGCAGACGGTGCCGCCCGCTGTGCCGGCGCCGGGGCCGAGGTCGACGACGTGGTCGGCGATGGCGATCGTCTCCGGCTTGTGCTCCACGACCAGCACGGTGTTGCCCTTGTCGCGCAGGCGCAGCAGCAGGTCGTTCATCCGCTGGATGTCGTGCGGGTGCAGCCCGATCGTGGGCTCGTCGAAGACGTACGTGACGTCGGTGAGCGACGACCCCAGGTGGCGGATCATCTTGGTGCGCTGCGCCTCGCCGCCGGAGAGCGTGCCCGAGGCCCGGTCGAGCGCGAGGTAGCCGAGGCCGATCTCCACGAGCGAGTCGAGGGTGTGCTGGAGCTTGGCGAGCAGCGGCGCCACCGAAGGCTCCTCGATCCCCCGGGCCCACTCCGCCAGGTCGCGGATCTCCATCGAGCAGGCGTCGGCGATGTTGACCTTGCCGATCTTCGAGGAGCGGGCCAGCTCGCTGAGCCGGGTGCCGTCGCACTCGGGACACTCGGTGAAGGTGACCGCCCGGTCCACGAAGGCCCGGATGTGCGGCTGCATCGACTCGCGGTCCTTGGCGAGGAAGGTCTTCTGGATCTTCGGGATCAGCCCCTCGTAGGTGAGGTTGACGCCGTTGATCTTCACCTTGGTCGGCTCGCGGTAGAGGAAGTCGTGCCGCTCCTTCTTGGTGTACTTCCCGATCGGCTTCTCCTTGTCGAAGAAGCCCGATTCGGCGATGACCCGCACGACCCACCCGTCCCCGGTGTACGTGGGAATGGTGAACGGATCCTCGGACAGCGACTTCGATTCGTCGAAGAGCTGGGTGAGGTCGATGTCGGAGACCGTGCCCCGGCCCTCGCAGTGCGTGCACATGCCGCCGGTGCGGCTGAAGCTCACCTTCTCGGTCTTGGTCTTGTCGGCACCGCGGTCGACCGTGAACCCACCGGTCGCCGAGACCGAGGCGACGTTGAAGGAGTACGCGCCGGGCGGGCCGATGTGCGGCTTGCCGAGCCGGCTGAAGAGGATGCGGAGCATCGCGTTGGCGTCGGTGGCGGTGCCGACGGTGGAGCGGGGGTCGGATCCCATGCGCTGCTGGTCGACGGTGATGGCCGTGGTCAGCCCGTCCAGTACGTCGACCTCGGGCCGCGCCAGGTTCGGCATGAACCCCTGCAGGAAGGCGCTGTACGTCTCGTTGATCAGCCGCTGCGACTCCGCGGCGATCGTGTCGAACACCAGCGAGCTCTTGCCCGAGCCGGAGACGCCGGTGAACACCGTCAGCCGGCGCTTCGGGATCTCGATGCTGACGTCCTTGAGGTTGTTCTCGCGAGCGCCGTGCACACGGATCAGGTCGTGGCTGTCGGCAACGTGCGGCGCGGTCATCGTGTGGTCTCCATCTACAGCTCGGTCGGGAACGTCGCCGGTGGGGGCGCGGGGTGGTCGCTGGTGGGCGCTGGTGGGCTCAGCCCCGCTCCTGGATACGGATCAGGTTGCCGGCGGGGTCGCGGAACGCGCAGTCGCGGATGCCGTACGGCTGGTCGGTCGGCTCCTGGACGACCTCGGCGCCGCTCGCCTGCACCTTCTCGAAGGTGTCGTCGACGTTCGCGGTGGCCAGCAGGATCCAGCCGTAGGTGCCCTTGGCCATCATCTCGGCGATCGTGCGGCGCTCGTCCTCGGTGATCCCGGGGTCGGCGGCCGGCGGCGCCAGAAGGATGGACGTACCGGGCCGGCCGGCGGGGCCGACCGTGATCCAGCGCATCTTGCCCTGCCCGACGTCGGTGCGGACCTCGAAGCCGAGGGCGTCGCGGTAGAAGGCCAGGGAGGCCTCCGGGTCGTCGTGCGGAAGAAAGCTGGCGTGAATCGAGATGTCCATGCCCGTCACGCTAGCCGTGGCAGGTTGGCCACGCTTCTCGATTCCTGACGGACCTCAGCGACACCGCCGTTTCCTCGCCCCCGCCGCCCCTACCCGTCCCATCCCTGGGGGCTGCGCCCCCAGACCCCCGCTTCGGCCCTGAACGGGCCTCGTCCTCAAACGCCGGACGGGCTGAAATCAGCCCCTCCGGCGTTTGAGGAGCGGGGGTCCAGGGGGCGGAGCCCCCTGGCGGGGTCGAAGGGGCAGCGCCCCTTCAGGATGGGACGGGTAGGGGCGGCGGGGGCGACTCGCCGGGTCAGGCGATCCCGCGTGACGTCCGCGCGGTGATCCCACGGAAGTGAACGGTCATCGCCCGCTGCGCCCCCTCCACGTCCCGCGCACGCAGGGCGGTCACGATGTCACGGTGCCAACGGGCAGTGAGCTCGGGAGACGGGTCGTCGGGGCGCCCCCGGGCACCGGAAACACGCCGGAACACCGTCCAGAACGCGGCCAACAGCTGCGGCACGAGATCGTTGCCGAGAGACGCGTACAGCAACTCGTGGAACTCGCGGTCCAGCTCGGGAAAGGCCCGCCCCGACCGCCCCGCCACCTCCATCCGGGACACCACCGCATCCAGCCGGTCCAGCTCCCCCTCGGTGACCGTCGCCGCCACCCGCCGGATCAGCCCCTCCTCCAGCACCTCCCGCACCTGAAGGATCTCGGCGAGCGCGCCCGAGTCGTCGTGATCCTGATCCTGCCGGGCGAGCGTGCGGAAGGTCAGCCCGTCGATCAGCGGAGTGAGCGAGGCCTGGCCCACATACGTCCCGTAGCCGTGCCTGATCTCCACGATGTCGAGGGCCTGGAGCGCCTTGAGCGCCTCGCGGACGGAGTTGCGGCTGACGCCGAGGTCGTCCATGAGCTCGGCCTCGGTGGGCAGGAGCGCGCCGGCCCGGAGCCTGCGGTCGATGATCAGCTGCATGACCTGGCGCTGGATCCGGCTGTTCCTGGACTCCTCGGACGTACGACTGTTCCTGGGCTGCCCGGGCATGCGGCGCATGGTACGCGCACCCGGACGTCCCACATCCCATGTCCGCGGGATACGGCCCTGACGGGGGGTCAACTCACGCCATTTCACAGCGCCATTGGTCCGACCTGTGGCAGATGCGCCATTCGTGTGAGATCCCTTGACCGCCCCCACCGCCCCACCTATGGTCGCGCTGACCGTCAGGACGTAGGACGTCGTATCTCCTCGCATCACCCCATCGCTCTCCTCGCACCCCCATCGCCGGAGCACACCACCCACCGCTGGAGGAACCGTGCGCGACGTGACCCACGACGTGCCGGCGCTGCACCGCCGGTCGTTCCTGAAGTACACCGGCGCGCTGGGCGCGGCCGCCGCCGTCTCCGCGTCGCTGTCGGCCTGTTCGTCGGGGCCCGAGTCCACGAACGAGACCGGCGGGGGCGGTGGCCGGGACCGGACGCTCACGGCGGTCATCGGCTACGGCAACGACGGCAGCTGGGACCCCACGCAGACGGCGTCCGCCTTCTGCATGGCCGCCAACAACCACATCTACGAGGGGCTCCTCGACACCGACCCGATCTCCCGGGAGCCGTACGCCGCGCTCGCCACCCAGGTGCCGGCGGACCCGAACGCCACGTCCTGGAAGTTCACCCTGCGCGCGGGCGCGAAGTTCCACGACGGCAAGCCGGTCACGGCCGACGACGTGGTCTTCGTCTTCGACCGGATCCTCGACCCGAAGACGCAGACCCTCGCCAAGGGGTTCTTCGCCAGTTGGCTCAAGGAAGTGCGGAAGATCGACGCGCAGAACGTCGAGCTGGTGCTCAAGTTCCCTTTCCCGGACGGGATTTCGCGGCTCACCCTCGCCAAGATCATGCCGAAGCACGTGTTCTCCCAGCCGGGTGCCTGGGAGGACGCCATCAAGGGCAAGGCGATCGGCTCGGGGCCGTACCGGCAGACCGCCCACCACCCGAAGTCCAACACCACCTTCGAGGCGTATCCCGACTACAACGGCCCGCGCAAGGCGGCCTTCAAGAAGATGAACTGGCTGACGATCGTGGACGCGGCGCCGCGCGTGGCCAGGATCTCCGGCGCGAGTGCGGGCGCGCAGATCGCGGACAACATCCCGTACGCCAACATCGGGCAGTTGGAGAGCGGCGGGCTGACGGTCGCGGGCGGGGCCGGGATGAACAACCTGTTCCTGATGTTCAACACCCAGCACAAGCCCTTCGACGACGTACGCGTCCGCCAGGCGCTGCACTACGCCATCGACACCGAGAAGATGATCGAGGTCGCGCTCAAGGGGCACGGCAAGCCGTCGTCGTCGTTCCTCAACGAGGCCAACCCCAGCTACCGGCGCGCGAAGACCGTCTACGACCACGACCCCGACAAGGCGAAGGCGCTGCTGAAGGAGGCCGGGGTCAGCGGGCTGGAGATCGAGATCCTGGCCGTCAACGTGAGCTGGATCGTCGACTGTCTGCCGACCATCAAGGCGTCCTGGGACGCGATCGGCGTCAGGACGACCCTCTCCCCGCAGGAGACGACGGCCGTCTTCACCAAGATGGACCAGAAGCAGGACTTCCAGGTCGTCGTCGCCGCCTCGAACCCCAACCAGTTCGGCCTCCACGCCGACCTGATCATGCATTACAACTACGGCCCCGAGAACCTGTGGATGCAGTACACGCGGTGGGCCGGCAACTCCGTCGCCAAGGCGCTGTTCAAGGACATGGACCGGGCGACCCAGGAGTCGGACACCGAGAAGAAGAGGACGATGGTCCAGGACTACATCGACGTCGTCGCCGAACAGGCCGTGCTCTACCCGGTCGTCCACAACGAGCTGATGACGGCCTGGAACCCGAAGCAGCTCACCGGCATAAGGGCCCAGCCGTATCCCGGTATCAACCTCCTCCAGGCCAAGTGGTCCTAGCGCCCGGGAGTCCCTGAGTGGTCACCGTCGTCAGGATCCTGGCCCGTCGCATCGCGCTGCTCGTGCCGCTGATGCTCGGCATCGTGCTGTTCGTGTTCCTGGTCATGCGGTTCTCGGACGTCGACCCGGCGTCCGCGTTCTTCCAGGGCGCCAACCCCACCGCCCAGCAGCTGCACGACTTCCGCGAGGAGAACGGCCTGCTGGATCCCCTCCCCGTCCGCTACGTCGCCTTCATCGGCGACCTGCTCCACGGCGACATGGGCATCAGCGCCCTGACCCGGGCGCCGGTCGTCGACCAGGTCATGACCGCGCTGCCGCTCACCCTCCAGCTCACCTTCCTGGGCCTCGGCGTCGCGGTCGTACTGTCGCTGCTCGGCGGCGTGACGGCGGCCATCTACCGCGACCGCCTGCCCGACCAGATCATCCGGGTCGTCTCCCTCACCGGGGTGGCCGCCCCCGGCTTCTGGCTGGCGCTGCTGATGATCCAGTACCTCGCCGTCGACCTGGGCTGGTTCCCGACCGGCGGCTACATCAACCCGGCGGACTCCTTCACCGGCTGGCTGAAGACCATGACGCTGCCCGCCTTCGCGCTGTCGCTTCCGGTGGCGGCGCAGCTGACGCGGATCGTGCGCACGGCGGTGGTGGAGGAGCTGGACAAGGACTACGTCCGCACGGCGATCGGCAGCGGGCTGCCGCCGCGGGTGGTGGTCGGCCGGAACGTCCTCAGGAACGCGCTCATCAACCCGCTGACCGTGCTCGGCCTGCGCGTCGGCTATCTCCTCGGCGGCGCGGTGGTCATCGAGACGATCTTCTCCCTGCCGGGGATGGGGAAGCTGATGATCGACGCCGTGAAGAACGGCGACCCGGCGGTGGTCCAGGGCGTCGTCCTCACGACGGCGACCGGCTTCGTGGTCGTCAACCTGGTCATCGACATCCTGTATCTGCTGGTCAACCCGCGCCTGCGGGAGGCGACGTGACGTTCAACCGCAAACGCCTCGCCGAGGCGCTGTCCCGGCCCGGCATCCGGCTGCACGGCTGGCGCCGGCTGCCGCTGTTGTCGAAGGTCGCGTTCTGCTTCCTGGCGGTCGTGGTCCTGATGGCGCTGCTCGCCCCGCTGCTCTCGCCGCACGACCCGCTCGACCAGCAGCCGCCCGTCGACGGCACCGGGCACCCCTCCGCCGACCACTGGATGGGCCAGGACAGCCTCGGCCGGGACATCCTCGGCCGGCTGATGTACGGCGCCCGCTGGTCGCTGGCGATCGGCCTCGGCGCGACCGGGCTCGCGCTGGTCGTCGGCGCCCTGCTCGGCGCCGTCGCCGCGACCTCCCGCAAGGCGGTCGACGAGACGCTGATGCGCTGCCTGGACGTGGTGATGGCGTTCCCGGGCATCGCGCTGGCCGCCGTGCTCGTCGCGGTCTTCGGCGGCGGAATCACCGTCCTGATCTGCGCGATCGCGTTCCTGTTCACGCCGCCGGTGGCACGGGTGGTCCGGGCGAACGTCCTCGACCAGTACGGCGAGGACTACGTCACGGCGGAACGGGTCATCGGTGCCCGCACCCCGCACATCGTCATCAGGCACGTGGCGATCAACTGCGCCGCCCCGGTGCTGGTGTTCTGCACGGTCCAGGTGGCGGAGGCGATCGTCTTCGAGGCGTCGCTGTCCTTCATCGGCGCGGGCGTGCGGCCGCCCGACCCCTCCTGGGGCAGCGTCATCGCCGACGGCAAGAACATGGTGCTGACCGGGGGCTGGTGGGCGACCGTCTTCCCCGGCCTGCTGATGCTGGTGACGGTGCTCTCGCTGAACATCCTCTCCGAGGGCGTCTCGGACGCGTGGGCGGCGCCCTCGGCGCGCGAGGTCGACGTACGGGACGACGACGACCGGCTGGAGGCGCCGGAGCCGGGCAGCGGCGAGGTGCTGCGACTTCCGGGGCTGACGGAGGCGGCGGCGCGGCTGCGGGCACGGGCACGCCCGTTGCCCCAGGGACAACTGCCGGTACTCGCCGTCGAGAACCTGGCGATCGGCTTCGAGGGTCGGCACGCCGGCGTGGACATCGTCGACGGCATCAGCTTCGAGGTGCAGCCCGGTGAGGTGCTGGGCCTGGTCGGCGAGTCGGGCTGCGGGAAGTCGCTCACCGCCCTCGCGGTGATGGGCCTGGAGCCCAAGGGCGCCCGGGTGCGCGGCCATGTCCGTTTCAACCAGCGGCAGTTGGTGGGCGAGCCGATGCGCGTACGCCGCAGGCTGCTGGGCCACGAGATGGCGATGATCTACCAGGACGCCCTGTCGTCCCTGAACCCGGCGATGACGATCCGCTCGCAGCTCAAGCAGGTCGTACGCCGCGGAGGCCGCCGTACCCCGCACGAACTGCTGACGCTCGTCGGCCTCGACCCCGAACGCACCCTGCGCAGCTACCCCCACGAACTCTCCGGCGGCCAGCGCCAGCGCGTCCTGATCGCCATGGCCCTGTCCCGCGACCCGAAACTGATCGTCGCCGACGAGCCGACGACCGCGCTGGACGTCACCGTGCAGGCGCAGATCATGGAGCTGCTGCTCAGGCTGCGGGAGGAGCTGGGCTTCGCCCTGATCCTGGTCTCGCACGACCTCGCGCTGATCGCGGACGTCACCGACCGGGTGGTCGTGATGTACGGCGGCCAGATCGTGGAGACCGGCGTGACCGCCGACCTGGTGGAGGCACCGGCGCACCACTACACGCGGGGCCTGCTGGGCAGCGTGCTCTCGCTGGAGTCGGCGCAGGAGCGGATGACGCAGATCAAGGGCGTGGTCCCCTCCCCCGCGGACTTCCCGGCGGGCTGCCGTTTCGCGGACCGGTGCCCGTTGGCGAGCGAGATGTGCCGGACGACGGCGCCCGACCTGTCGGGGACACCGGCGCACACGGCGGCCTGCCATCACCCGGCGATCCTCCTGGCGCCGACGGATCGCTCGGAAAGCGAAATCGTCCAGTGAAAGGGCGGGGTGGTCCGGTGAACTCACTGGTGGAGCTGTCCGACGCGCACGTCGTGCACAAGGCGCGCAGCGGTGGGCTGTTCACGCGGGACAAGGTGTACGCCCTGACCGGCGCCGACCTCGTCATCGCGCCCGGCGAGACGGTGGGTGTGGTCGGTGAGTCGGGGTGCGGGAAGTCGACGCTGGCGAAGGTGCTGGTGGGAGTGCAGCGCCCGACATCGGGCACGGTGTCCTTCCGGGGACGCGACCTGTGGACGATGCCCGCGGCCGAGCGCAGGACGGCGGTCGGCGCCGGGACCGGGATGATCTTCCAGGACCCGTCGACGGCGCTGAACCGTCGTCTGCCCGTCCGGCAGATACTGCGGGACCCGCTGGACGTGCACGGCCGCGGGACCAAGGCCCAACGCGAGGATCGGGTGCGGGAGTTGATGTCCCTGGTAGGCCTGCCCCGCGCCCTCACCGACGCCCTCCCCGGCCAGCTCTCGGGCGGTCAGCGCCAACGTGTCGCGATCGCACGGGCGTTGGCCCTGGACCCCGACCTGGTGGTGGCGGACGAGCCGACGAGCGCGCTGGACGTGTCGGTCCGGGCCCAGATCCTGACCCTCCTGCTGGACCTGAAGGAGCGGCTGGGTCTGGCCCTGGTCTTCGTCTCCCACGACATCCAGACGGTACGGCGGATGAGCGACCGCGTGATCACGATGTACCTGGGCCGGATCGTCGAGGAGTCCCCGGCGGCCGACGTCACCGACGGATCCCGGCACCCGTACACCCGCGCCCTCTTCTCCGCGACGCCCGGCCTGCTCGACCCGATCGACCCGATCCCGCTGGTGGGCCCGGTCCCGTCGGCGACCCGACCGCCGAGCGGGTGCCCCTTCCGGACGCGGTGCTGGAAGGCGGAGGGGGTATGCGCTGAGGTGATGCCGGACTTCTCGGCCGCGTCGGGCCCGGAGCACCGTTACAGGTGTCACCATCCGGTGGAGGAGGGCGAGGCCACCCGCGACCTCGTACGGCAGAGTCACCTTTCCAAGGAGCCTTGATGACCATCCCCACCCCGCTCACCGGTGTCGTCCCGCCCGTCTGCACGCCCCTGACACCCGGCCGCGAGGTGGACGTCCCGTCCCTGCTCAGGCTGGTCGACCACCTGATGCAGGGCGGGGTGCACGGCCTGTTCGTGCTCGGTTCGTCGTCGGAGGCGGCGTATCTGACGGACCGGCAGCGCAGGGTTGTGGTGGAGGCGGTGACGGGGCATGTGGGGGGCCGGCTCCCCGTACTGGCGGGCGTGATCGACATGACGACGCCGAGGGTGCTGGACCACGTCCGGGAGGTCACGGAGGCGGGCGCGGACGCGGTGGTGGCGACCGCGCCCTTCTACGCCCGGACCCACCCGACCGAGATCGCCCGCCACTACCGCCTGATCGCGGAGGTATCCCCGGTCCCGGTGGTGGCCTACGACCTCCCGGCCTCCGTCCACACCAAACTGCCCGCCGACGTGATCCTGGACCTCGCCGCCGAGGGCACGCTGGCCGGCCTGAAGGACTCCAGCGGTGACCTGGCCGGGTTCCGTGAGGTCGTCATCGGCGCCCGCACCCGCCCCGACGTCACGGGCTTCAGCGTGCTGACCGGCTCGGAACTCGTCGTCGACGCGGCCCTCGCGGTCGGCGCGGACGGGGCGGTGCCGGGCCTCGCCAACGTCGACCCGCACGGCTACGTCCACCTCGACCGCCTGTGCCGGGCGGGCGACTGGGAGCGGGCCCGGGTCGAGCAGGAACGCCTGTGCGCGCTCTTCGGCATGGTGACCGTGGGGGATCCGGGGCGGATGGGCGGGAGCTCGTCGGCACTGGGCGCGTTCAAGGCGGCGCTGCATCTGCGGGGGGTCATCGACTGCGCGGCGACGGCGGAGCCTCAGGTGCCGTTGTCGGCGGAGGAGGTGGAGCGGGTGGGGAAGTTTCTGGCGGGGGCGGGGTTGCTGTAGGCGGTTTTCCGCCCCCGCCGCCCCTACCCGTCCCGTCCCTGGGGGCTGCCGCCCCCAGACCCCCGCTTCGGCCCTGAACGGGCCTCGTCCTCAAACGCCGGACGGGCTGGGTAAGTCAGCCCCTCCGGCGTTTGAGGAGCGGGGGTCCAGGGGGCGGAGCCCCCTGGCGGGGTCGAAGGGGCAGCGCCCCTTCAGGATGGGACGGGTAGGGGCGGCGGGGGCGAGGAACTAGGTCAGGTCAGTCGTCGGCAGGCGGCGGAACTCGATCGTCTCGTACGGACCGGACTTCCCCGTCTCGTACAGGATCCCCACCGCCCGCCGCCCGAGCGGCACCAGGTCGGAGTACGCCGCCCGCTGCTGAGACAGCGTCAGCGCCTTCGTGAAGGTCGCCCCTCCGTCCGTACTGCGCCACACCGCCATCGACTGACGGGCGGTCGGGACGGACGGGCCGGAGAACACCAACGGGGCTCCGGAGCCGGGGAGTTGGAGGACGCTGCCCTCCACCACCGGGACGTCGTTCAGCGTCGGCTGGACGGCGTACGGCCGGTCCAGACTCTCCCCGCCGTCGCCCGAGTGACTGTCGAGCCGGTTGCCCGCGCTCGTGCCGAGCTGGTCGCGGGAGTTGAAGTACACCCTGCCGTCGGGGAGTTCGGCGGCCGTGGACTCGTTGGCGTTGCTGACGCCGTCGTACGAGTCGTCCACGAAGCCCAGCTGCCACGTACGCCCGCCGTCGTCGCTGTAGATGGCGTGGGCGCCGTAGTACTTCGGCTCCTGCCCGGTGTCGGCGGACCCGGGCGCGGGGGCCACCGAGTGGTTCGACGGGACCACCAGCCGTCCCGCGTACGGGCCCCGCCGGAGCGCGACCGCGTGGCCCGGGCCCGTCGCGTACCAGCGCCAGTTCGGCGGCTTCACCTGCGTCGTGATGTCGCGCG
Organism: Streptomyces sp. R28; assembly: GCF_041052385.1. Taxonomy (GTDB): domain Bacteria; phylum Actinomycetota; class Actinomycetes; order Streptomycetales; family Streptomycetaceae; genus Streptomyces. The sequence continues at coordinate 3,568,572 of NZ_CP163439.1, forward strand.
GGGCCGTGAAGTGGCGGCCGTCGTCCAGGCTCCGCTGGACGAACACCCGGCGGCTCTCCGCCGGAGTCGCCTCGCCCCGCATGATCTGCGCCTCCGTCACATCACCGCTGTTGTAGGAGGTGACCAGCACGATCGCACCGGTGAGCGGATCCAGCACCGGGGCAGGGTTGCCCCGGGTGTCCCCGTCCCCGGGGGAGACCACCGCCGGCGGACCCCAGGTGCAGCCGCCGTCGGTGGAGCGTCTGAGGATGACATCGATGTCGCCGGTGTCGCCCACACCGTCGTGCCGGCCCTCGGCGAAGGCCAGCACCGTGCCCCGCCGGGTCGTGATCGTCGCCGGAATGCGGTACGTGTCGTAGCCGCCCTCGCCCGAGACGTACGGGACGGAGGACGTGCAGCCGGGGTCCGCCGAGGCGTTGCCGGCGGTGGCGAGAGAGATGGTCAGGAGTACTGCGGTGACCAAGGGGACGAGGGGAACAAGGGGGACCAGGAAGGTACGACTGGAGGTGCGGCTCAGGAGGGTCATCGAGCTCCCTTGACGGGGTGTCAGACATTGGCCTGTCCGTCACAGGCTTCCCGGAGTCACCATCCCCGACTCGTACGCCACGATGACCAACTGCGCCCGGTCCCGCGCGCCCAGCTTCCCCATGATGCGGCTGACGTGGGTCTTCGCCGTGAGCGGGCTGAGCCCCAACGCCGCTGCCACTTCCGTGTTGTTGAGGCCCCGCGCGACCAGCGCCAGCACCTCGCGCTCACGCTCGGACAGGCATTCGGGCCCGGCCGCCGTGGGTGCGGAGGGACTGCGCAGGAACCGCTCGATCAGCCGTGCCGTCGGCCCCGGCGACAGCAGGGAGTCGCCCGCCGCCACCGTGCGGATGGCGTCGAGGAGTTCGGCCGGGCGGGTGTCCTTGACGAGGAATCCGGAGGCACCGGCACGCAGCGCGTCCACGATGTTCTCGTCGGTGTCGTAGGTGGTGAGGACCAGCACCCGCACCCCGGCGAGGTCCTCGTCGGCCGCGATCGCGCGGGTCGCCTCGATGCCGTCGAGGTCGGGCATGCGGATGTCCATCAGGACGAGGTCGGCGCGTGAGCTCCGGGCCAGTTCCGCGGCCTCCCGGCCGGTGGCCGCCTGGCCGACGACCTCCATGTCCGGGGCCGACTCGACCAGCATGGCGAATGCCTCCCGCACGAGCGTCTGGTCGTCCGCGAGCAGAACGCGGATCATCGCTCCCCTCCCCGGTCGCTCCCGATCGGCAGCACGGCACTCACCTCGAAGCCCCCCTCCTCGCGCGGTCCGGCGTCGAGTGTGCCACCCACGCTGCGGGCGCGCTCGCGCATGCCGACGAGGCCGTGGCCGGGGTTCCGCGGGCCGGTGGCGGGGCACTGGCCGTCGTCCGTGACGGACACGCGCAGGGCGCCCTGCTCCTCGTACAGCTCGACCCGTACGGCCGGTCCGGGCCCCGCGTGCCGGACCACGTTCGTCAGCGCCTCCTGCACGATCCGGTACACGGCCGCCCCCACCGCGGGCGGCGCCTCGCGCACCCCTACCTCCGACTCGACCCGCGCCCCCGCCAGCCGCGCCGCCTCCACCAGGTCCGGCACCCCGTCGAGTCCGGGCAGCGGGCCGCGTGCGTCGCCCGCCGCGCCCTGGTCGCGCAGCACGTCCAGCGTCGTGCGGACCTCACCGCGGGCCGTACGGCAGGTCTCGGCGATGTCGTCGAGCGACTTCGCGATCGTCTCGCGGTCCAGCCGCTCGGGGTCGGCGGCCAGGACGTGCGCGGCTACGGAGGTCTGCACGCCGATGAGCGTGATGCTGTGGGCCAGCAGGTCGTGCAGGTCGCGGGCGATCCGCAGGCGCTCCTCCGCGACCCGGCGGCGGGCCTCCTCCTCGCGGGTGCGCTCCGCGCGTTCGGCGCGTTCGACGATGGCGGCGACGTACTGGCGGTAGTAGCGGACGTCGATGCCGCAGAAGAGGAACGCGAAGACCCAGCCGGAGATGCGCAGGAGCTCCATCGTCCCGTCGGGATTGGTGAGGGCGTTGAGGATCAGTGTCACGCCGAGGACGGCGGCGCCGGTGAGCAGCGTGCGGCGCACCGTGCCGGTCGCCGCGACCGTGTACAGCACGACCATGGTCGCGAAGATGGGCGCGGCGTGGTTGTTCTCCAGGGCGTGGTACGGGGCGACGCAGGCCACCACCACGAGCAGGGCCGGCAGCGGACGGCTGCGCCGCCACACGAGCGGCACGTGGGCCGTGAGCAGCAGGGTCCAGCCCAGCGCGTCGGGCCGCATCCCCTTGTCGCCGAGGAGGGCCGTGACGGTGGCGAGGACGGCCCATGCCACGGCCAGCAGGGCGTCGTTGCGCGTGCGGTGCGGGGCGGTCAGGGGGTCGCGGTTGATCGCGGCCATGACCCGCTCGCCGACGCGGGGTCCTGGCGCTGTGGTGGTTGCCTGCACGGAGTTCATCTTCCGGGACGGGGGCGCCCCTCCGGGAGGGAGGGGCGCCGGTCGGTCAGGAGACGGAGACGGCCACGGGCTCCGGTTCCTTCGGCGGTACGGGCGGTCGGGGCCCGTCGGGTTGGCGGGAGAGCCGGCCCGGCCACCACACCCTGCGCCCCAGCGCCACGCTCGCGCTGGTCACCAGGTAGGTGCGGACCAGGAAGGTGTCCAGCAGCACGCCGACCGCGATCACGAAGCCCAGCTCGACGAGTGGGACGAGCGGCATGTTGGTGAGCACCGCGAAGGTGGCGGCGAGGACGAGCCCGGCGGAGGCGATGACGCCGCCCGTCGTGCGTAGCGCGGTGAGCGCGGCCGACGCCGGTTCGGCGCCCTTCAGGGACTCCTCGCGCATCCGGTGCATCAGGAAGATGCCGTAGTCGACGCCGAGCGCCACCAGGAACACGAAGGAGAGCAGCCCCAGCCCCGGATCCGTGCCCTCGAAGCCGAAGACCGGCCCGAAGACGAGTCCGCCGACGCCGAGCGCCGCGCCCCACACGGCGACCACGGCCGCCACCAGGATCAGCGGGGCGACGAGCGAGCGCAGCAGGGCGGCGAGGATCAGCAGCACGGACAGCAGCACGATCGGCACGACGACCAGGCGGTCCCGGGCGTTGGTGTCCTTCAGGTCGATCTGCTCGGCGCTCGGCCCGCCGACGTAGGAGCCGTCGAGCCGCTCGCGCAGGGCCTCGATGGTGGCGCTCTCCCCGGCGGACTGGGGCGGTGCGGTGGCGAGGACGGAGATCTCGGTCCAGCCGTCCCCGGTCCGGCCTTCCCGCGCGCTGTCGACGCCCCGGGTGCCGCGGATCGAGGCGAGCGTCTCGTCGGCGCGGCCTTGCGGCGTGATGACGGCGATGGGCTGGGTGCCGCGCTCGGGGTAGGCCTTGGCGAGCGTCTCCATGGCGGCGACCGCGTCGGGCTTGCTGGTGAAGGAGTCCTCCTGCTTGAGACTGCCGGGCAGGCCGAGGGCGCCGAGAGCCAGCGCGCCGAGCAGGACGGCACCGCCCGCGAGGACGGTCAGCGGACGGCGTCCGGCGGAGCCGCCCATCGCGGTGAACAGGGACCGGCGAGCCTTGGGCGTGCTGCCGTGGCGCGGCACGAGCGGCCAGAACACGCGCCGCCCGAGCAGGACGAGGATCGCGGGCAGCAGCGTCAGCATCGCGAAGAGCGCGCACAGCACGCCCACGGTGCCGAGCGGGCCCATGCCCCGGCTGGAGTTGAGGTCGGCGGCCAGCAGGCACAGCAGCCCGGCGGCGACGGTGCCGGAGGAGGCGAGCACGGCGGGCCCGCAGCCCTTGAGCGCGGCGACCATGGCGTCGTACGGCCGCTCGATACGCCGTAGCTCCTCCCGGTACCGGGAGACGAGCAGCAGGGCGTAGTCGGTCCCCGCCCCGAACACGAGGATCGTCATGATCCCGGAGCTCTGGCCGGACACGGAGGTGCCGAATTGCTGGTTGAGGCCGTAGGCGACGCCCATCGACAGGTAGTCGGCGATGCCCGCGACGGCGAGCGGCACGAGCCACAGGAAGGGGCTGCGGTAGATGAGGATCAGCAGCAGTGCCACTACCCCGGCCGTGGTGTACAGCAGCGGTCCGTCGAGCGAGTTGTAGACCTCGCTCGCGTCGGTGGCGAGCGCGCCCTCGCCGCCGACGTCGACGCTGAGCCCGTCGCCGCCCTCGGCCACGTCCCGGACGTCGCCCACGAGGGCGTCGCGCTTGTCCTCGTCCTGGCCGGGCTCGGTGCTGGCCACCGGGTACATCAGGGTGGTGCCGTCCTTCGACGGGACGCCCCGCGGTTCGCCGGTCAGCTCGTGCCTGCCGGCGATCCGGCCGATCTGCTCGGCCGCCGTCGCCCTGTCGGCGGCGGTCAGCCCGCCGTCCCGGTGATAGACGACGACCATCTCGGTGGCCTCGCCCCCGGGCAACCGGTCCTGGATCTTGGCCACTTGCGTGGAGTCGGCGCTCGCCGGCAGATAGTCGACGGCCCGGTCGCGCTGGACGTCCGCCAGCTTCGACGCGAAGGGCGACGCGATCGCGAGCACCGCGATCCACAGCCCGAGCACGAGCCATGGCACGGCTCGCCGTCGCCGCGTACTTGTCCTTACGGCCCCCATGAGACGGGCCCCCCTCCGGATCGGGTGTCTGGGTCGTCTCCAGACTCCCGGCGCTCAGGGGCCGGATCGTCGGGCGAGAGGGCGAGTTCGGGGATACCGCCGGGGGCGGCGGAACGACGGGACTACTCCCCCGGGAGTACTGCTCCTGAGTATCCGTGCTCAGGCCCCTGCCCCGCTTTCGGGGAAAGCTGGCAGCCGTGATCGACCCCGACACGCAAGGGCCCTCCGGCCTCCCACAGTTCCGCGGCGCCAACGTGCCGCCCCCGCGCACCGAACGCCGGTGGCTGCCCGTCGCCGGGGACATCGCCCTGGCCGTCGGGCTGCTCGTCCTCGACGCCCTCGGGGCCGTCGCGGCCCTGCTGCTCGGCATCGACGTCAGCGGCGACTGGAAGCCGTTCGACCCGGGCGCGGACAACTCCGACGTCACCTTCACGTTCGACTGGCTCTACGTGGGCGTCGTCGGCGGCCTGGTGCTGCTGAGCGCCGCGCTGCTGTACCGGCTCCGCGCCGTCGTCAGTGCCTGTCTGCAGGTGCTCGCCGGCGCCGCCGTACTGGTCATCGCCGTGAGCGGCACACGGTTCGACGCGGACCGCGCCGCCCGGGCCTACGACGGTGTGCGTGCCGCCGCTGCCAGCAGCCGGGTCACGTCCTCGCCGCAGATGGTGAGGGCGGCGCCGACCGTCGCGAGGACATCTCGCTCGGCGGGCGTGTAGGGACCGTCGGCCAGCGCGATCCGCGCCCCCTGGAGCAGGATCGATTCCCGCCCGGCCGGTGCGAGGTGCGGGGCCAGCGGGTCCAGCGCCTCGTGGAGCTCTATGGCCAGTCCGGCACCGCAGGGCTCGGAGAAGACCCGTCCGGTGTCCGCCGCCAGCGCCTCGACCAGGGCGCCCAGCTGTTCCTCCGTGCAGTCGTCGAACCCGGCCGCGCGCACCGTGGCCGCAGCGGCCTCCAGGGCCGGTCGGGCGCAGGTGCCGCCCGCGGCCAGCACCGCGAGGGCGACGGTGTGGACGGCGTCGCGGAGCATCGCGGAGAAGCGGGTGGTGGTCGGGTGGTCCAGGACGTCGGTGCCGAAGTGGTGGCGGCAGGCCGCGCACTCCACGACGGGGCCGGTCTCGCCGCGCGGCAGGACGGGCACGCCGAGGAAGGTGAAGCGGCGATGCCCGCTCAGCCGCTGGTAGTTGCGGTCGCCCCCGCACCCTGGGCAGAAGAACTCGCCGTCACCGACGGCCGACCACGCGGTGCGGGTGCCCAGGATGCGCGCAAGCCTGGCGGCACGGCCGTCTTGTCCCAGTCCTGGCAGCACGTCGCACCTCCGTAACGCCGCGGCAACATCGCCGCGCTTGCGTGATGTTAGCCACATCACGGACGTGGAGTCAGCACCCTGGACGAGACCTTTCCGTGACCTGCACACCCCAATGGCCGGAAACAGACGGGCCCCGCCCACCAAGAATGGCAGGCGGGGCCTCTCCTACGGCGAGAGTGAACCGTCAGCGGGCCGCCCGGTTGACGGCGGAGACAACCGCCTTCAGCGACGCACGCGTCGTGTTCGCATCGATCCCGATCCCCCACAGGACCTTGCCGTCGATCGCGCACTCGATGTACGACGCGGCCTGCGCGGACGCGCCCTCGCTCATCGTGTGCTCCTGGTAGTCCAGCAGCCGTACGTCGATCCCGATGGACTGCAGCGCGTCGAAGAAGGCAGAGATCGGACCGTTGCCGGAGCCGGTCAGGACGGTGTCCTGGCCGTCGACCGTGGCCTCCACCTTCAGCGTGTCCACGCCGTCGGTGTCGGTGGTCGACTGGTTGTTCTTGACCTGGATCCGACCCCACGGGTTCTCCGGGTTCGGCAGGTACTCGTCCTGGAAGACCGACCAGATGGCGCTGCCGGTGACCTCGCCGCCCTCGGCGTCCGTCTTCGCCTGGATGAGCTTGGAGAACTCGATCTGCATCCGGCGCGGCAGGTCCAGCTTGTGGTCGTTCTTCAGGACGTACGCGATACCGCCCTTGCCGGACTGCGAGTTGACGCGGATGACCGCCTCGTAGGAACGGCCGACGTCCTTGGGGTCGATGGGCAGGTACGGCACGGCCCACTCGATGTCGTCCACCGTCACGCCCTTGGCGGCCGCGTCGGCCTCCATCGCGTCGAAGCCCTTCTTGATGGCGTCCTGGTGGGAGCCGGAGAAGGACGTGTAGACCAGGTCGCCCACGTACGGGTGGCGCGGGTGGACCTCCATCTGGTTGCAGTACTCCCACGTACGACGGATCTCGTCGATGTCGGAGAAGTCGATCTGCGGGTCGACGCCCTGCGAGAACAGGTTCATGCCCAGGGTGACCAGGTCGACGTTGCCGGTGCGCTCGCCCTGTCCGAACAGACAGCCCTCGACGCGGTCGGCGCCGGCCATCAGCGCCAGCTCGGCGGCGGCGACGGCGGTGCCGCGGTCGTTGTGCGGGTGGATGGAGATGACGACGTGCTCGCGGCGGGAGATGTTGCGGCTCATCCACTCGAAGCGGTCCGCGTGCGTGGACGGCGTCGAACGCTCCACCGTGGCGGGCAGGTTGAGGATGATCTCGCGGCCCGGACCCGGCTGGTAGACGTCCATCACCGCCTCGCAGACCTCCAGCGCGAAGTCCAGCTCGGTGTCGGTGAAGATCTCGGGGCTGTACTGGTAGCCGAACTCCGTCTCCGGACCCAGCAGCTTCTCGGCGTACTCCATGACCAGCCGGGTGCCGTCGACGGCGATCTGCTTGATGTCGTCCTTGGAGCCGCGGAAGACCACCCGGCGGAAGACGGGGGCCGTGGCGTTGTACAGGTGGACGGTGGCGCGCTTGGCGCCCTTCAGGGACTCCACCGTGCGCTCGATCAGGTCCTCGCGGGCCTGGGTCAGTACGGAGATGGTGACGTCGTCCGGGATCGCGCCCGGCTCTTCGATGATCGAGCGTACGAAGTCGAAGTCCGTCTGTCCCGACGCCGGGAAGCCGACCTCGATCTCCTTGTAGCCCATCTTGACCAGCTGGTCGAACATCCGGCGCTTGCGCTCGGGCGACATCGGGTCGATCAGGGCCTGGTTGCCGTCGCGCAGGTCGGTGGAGAGCCAGCGGGGGGCGACGGTGATCCGGTTGTCCGGCCAGGTGCGGTCGGGAATGTCGACCTGCTCGTACTGGCCGTACTTGTGGATCGGCATGTGGCTGGGCTGCTGGCGGTTCGCCATGATTGCGTGGGCTCCTCGTGAAGTCCGGAAAGTCCCGGTGTCCGGAAGGACGGCCGACGACGCAACACGAAGCTCCGCGGGGAGGGAGTCGACCTGGACTACAGGCCCTCGCCGCGGCAGCTAAGAAGAAGCAGCCCGAAACGCATGATGCGCAGCATGCTAGCCGAGCCGCTCCCCGTGCGGGGCGCTGTATCAGTATGCGGGACCCGGGGGACGAATAGGACAAAAAGTGCGCCATACCACTTCGTCACGGAGCGTGCGGCTCCCTGTCCGCATATTTCACCAATCATGGTTGCGGGTAGTGACACGCCCATGACCCAGTGCAAGGGTTCCGGGCATGACGACCCACGGGGGCTTCGAGCCCGTCTTCTGCACCGTCGTCCCGCCACATGTCCTCGACAAACTGGCCAGGAACGACGACCCCGCACTCTCCGGTCCCGCCCGGCGGACCCTGATGCGCGACAGCGAGCTGCGCGGCAGGCGCCGCGTCACGACCGAGTTCGCCCTCGCGGCCGCCCCGACGGCGAAGGCACCGTCGGACCAGCCGCTGCGCACCATCTACGACGCCGAGCACGGCACGAACCTGCCCGGCACCAAGGTCCGCGGCGAGGGCACCGACCCCGGCCAGGACGCCACGGTCAACCGCGCCTACGCCGGCCTCGGCGCCACCTTCGACCTGTTCCTCAAGGCCTACGCCCGGCACTCCATCGACGGCGACGGCCTGCCCCTGGACGCCACCGTCCACTACGACGAGAACTACAACAACGCCTTCTGGAACGGCGAGCAGATGGTGTTCGGCGACGGTGACGGCGAGATCTTCCTCGACTTCACCATCCCGATCGACGTCATCGGCCACGAGCTCACCCACGGCGTCACCCAGTACACGGCCAACCTCACCTACTACGGCCAGCCCGGCGCGCTGAACGAGTCGATGTCGGATGTCTTCGGCGCCCTCATCAAGCAGTACACGCTCGGCCAGACCGCCGCCGAGGCCGACTGGCTGATCGGCGCGGGCCTGCTGGCGCCCAGCGTCTCCGGCAAGGCCCTGCGCTCCATGAAGGAGCCGGGCAGCGCGTACGACGACGACGTCCTCGGCAAGGACCCGCAGCCCGCGACCATGGACGAATACGTCCGCACCGGCCGCGACAACGGCGGTGTCCACATCAACTCCGGCATCCCCAACCACGCCTTCTACCTGGCCGCCACCGCACTCGGCGGCCACGCCTGGGAGAAGGCGGGACAGATCTGGTACGACGTCCTGACCGGCGGCGAGCTCAGCGACCGCGCCCTGTTCACCGACTTCGCGGGGCTGACCGTCAAGGCCGCGCGCGAGCGCTTCGGCGACGGCGGCGAGGAGCTCCAGGCCGTGGAGAAGGCGTGGGAGCAGGTCGGGGTGCGGATCCTCTGAGTCCGTACTAGACAGGAACCCATGCGTATTCAGGTACGGCGCACGGGCGGATTCGCGGGCATCGAGCGGCTTGCCGAGGTGGACACCTCGGGGCGGACCGACGCCCAGGAGTGGCAGGCCCTGGCCGAACGCGCGGTCGCGTCCGGCCGGGGCACGCCCCCGATCGGGGTTCCGGACGGCTTCAGCTACCAGATCACCGTGGACGGCAAAACGGTGTACTGCTCGGACCCCCGGCTCACCGACGAGCAGCGGAAGCTGATCTCCAGGGTGCTGAAGGAAGGTGCGTAGGACGCCGGAGCGTAACGGGCAGTTCACGCCTGGCCGTTGACTTCCGTTACCGCCGGTACGGATGATCCGGCGCATGGCGACTGATGCGCGCGGCGCGACGAACCCGATACCCCAGTTCCCGGCCGGCTTCCTGTGGGGCGTGTCGACCTCTGCCCACCAGATCGAGGGCGCGGCTCACACGCGCGAGGCGTCCGTGTGGGACGCCTTCACGGCCGAGCCGGGACGGGTGAAGGACGGCTCCACGGCGGCCGTGGCCTGCGACCACTACCACCGCTACCGCGAGGACGTGGCGCTGCTGGCCGACCTCGGCGTGGACGCGTACCGCTTCTCGATCTCCTGGCCGCGGGTGAACTCCCCGGGCGGTCTGGATTTCTACGACCGTCTCGTGGACGAGCTGGTCGCGGCGGGCGTACGGCCGGTCCCGACCCTCTTCCACTGGGATCTGCCGGTGTCGCTGGACTGGCTCGACAGGGACACGGCCGCCCGCTTCGCCGAGCACGTGTCGGTCGTCGCCGACCGGCTCGGCGACCGCGTGAACAAGTGGATCACCCTCAACGAGCCCGCCGAACACACCCTGCTGGGCCACGCCCTGGGCGCCCACGCCCCCGGCAAGCAGCTCCTCTTCGACGCGCTCCCGGTCGCCCACCACCAGCTGCTGGCCCACGGCCTGGCCGTACGGGCCCTGCGCGCGGCCGGCGCCACGGACATCGGGATCGCCAACTCGCACGGTCCGACGTGGCCGGCATCGGAGGAAGCGGCGGACGTGGAGGCGGCGGAGTTCTACGACGTGCTGCTCAACCGGCTGTTCTCGGATCCGCTGCTGCTGGGCGAATACCCGGCAGGGCTGGGCGAGTTGATGCCGGGAGACGTGGAGTCCGACCTGAAGGTCATCAGCGAGCCCCTGGACTTCTACGGCATCAACTACTACGCGCCGACCCGGGTGGGCGCCCCCGAGGGAACGGACATCGAGTTCGGCGGACTGACGATCCCTGCCGAACTGCCCTTCTCGGTCCGGCAGATCGAGGAGGTACCCGTGACCGACTTCGGCTGGCCGGTGGTCCCCGAGGGCCTGACCGAACTCCTCACCGGCTTCCGCGACCGCTACGGCGACCGGCTGCCGCCCGTCGTCATCACCGAGAACGGCTGCTCGTACGAGGGGCTGGACGACCAGGACCGTATCGCCTACCTGGACGGCCACATCCGCGCGCTCCACAAGGCGGTGGAGGCGGGCGTGGACGTACGCGGCTATTTCGTCTGGTCGCTGCTCGACAACTTCGAGTGGGCGGAGGGCTACGCACGCCGGTTCGGGCTGGTGCACGTGGACTTCGCAGATCCTGCGACCCTTGCCAGGACACCCAAGGCGTCGTACGGCTGGTTCCAGGAACTGCTGCGGACCCAGAGATGACAACGGCCCTCGCGGAGCCCGTCGAACGGGTCGGCAAGGGCTGGACGGCCGCGCTGTCGCTGGCCAACGTGGCGATCTGGGTGGGCTGGTACGGCCCGCTGCAGATCCTGCTGGCCCAGCAGGCGGAGGACTTCGCGCCCGGCACGGGGATGTCGAAGGAGACGCTGCTGGCGTGGGTCACGGGCATGGGCGCGGTGGTGTCGCTGCTGGCGAACCCCTTCTTCGGCGCGCTCTCGGACCGCACCACGGCCCGCTGGGGACGCCGTGCGCCGTGGATCGTGGCCGGCGCGGCGGGCGGCGCGCTGTCGCTGCTGCTGCTCGCCGGGGCGGGCGGGCTGTGGACCATGGCGGCCGGCTGGTGCCTGGTCCAGCTGACTTTGAACGCGGCCTTCGCAGCGGTGACGGCGGCCGTGCCGGACCGGGTGCCGCGGCTCCAACGGGGCGTGGTGGGCGGCTGGTTGGGCGCGGCGCAGATCCTCGGGGCGGTCGCCGGCACGGGGCTGGCGACGGCGTTGGGCGGGATCGCGGCCGGGTACGCGGCGTGCGCGGTGTTCGCGCTGGCGGGTGTGCTGCCGTACGTCCTGCGGTACGGGGATCTCCGACTCGGGGTGGCGGACCGGCCGGCGTGGTCCTGGCGTTCGTTCACCCGCGGCTTCTGGCTGAGCCCGCGCCGCTACCCCGACTTCGGCTGGGCCTGGCTGACCCGCTTCCTGATCAACCTCAGCAACGCCCTGGTGATCCTCTACCTGCTGTACTACCTGCGGGACCGCCTGCACTACGCGGACCCCGAGCAGGGCGTGCTGATCCTGACCGCGGTGAACAGCGTGACGCTGCTGGCCACGGTCGTGGTGGGCGGTGTCTGGTCGGACCGGGTGGGCCGGCGCAAGCCGTTCGTGTACTGGTCCGGGGTGCTGATGGCGGCGGCCACGGCCCTGCTCGCCGTCTGGCAGACCTGGCCGAGCGCGATCGTCGTGGCGGCGCTGCTGGGACTCGGGCTCGGGGTGTTCATGTCGGTCGACTTCGCGCTGATGACGGACGTACTGCCGAAGGCCCTCGACCGCGGCAAGGACCTCGGCGTCATCAACGTGGCCAACGCCCTGCCCCAGGTGGCGGCCCCCGCCCTCGCCGCCCCGATCGTCACGTACCTGGGCGGATACCGGGTGCTGTATTTGGTGGCGGCGGGGGCGGGGCTGGCGGGTGCGGTGTTGGTGGGGCGGATCAAGGGCGTGGACTGAGTCGGACACACCCAGGCACTACCTCACAGCGCACCAGCGTCCCGCGCCGCGTAAACCGACGGATACAACGGCCGATAACCCAGCTCCCGCCGAATCCGCTCCGTGGAGGTGATGATGAGCCACGGGTCCGGATCGGTCCGGGTATACAACTCGGCAGGCACCTCGACCCCGTTCAGCTGGTGCAGCTCAACCGCTGTCACGGGCGCGTCGTCGGCGATGTTGTAGATCCGCCCCGCGATACCCGGCGCGTGCAGGATCCGCAGCAACCCCTGGGCGACGTCCGCGTGATGCCCCATCTGCAGCCGCTGCGTCGCCGCCCAGTTCCCGGCCCACATCAGGGACTGGGCGAGGTGCGGGTCGCCCTCGCCGTAGACGAAGGGGAGCCGGGCGACGCGTACGTCGAGGCCTTCCATACCGAGCAGTTCGCGCTCGGCCTCGGCCTTGGACTCGCCGTAGGCCCCCCACATCGCGCCGCCGGGCCGGCTCTCGTCGTCCTCGGTCAGCGGGCGCCCCCGCCCGACGCCGTACACGATCCCCGTGCTGACCTGCACGAACCGCTGCACGCCCGCGGCCAGCGCGGCACGGCCCAGCTCCACGGCCGCGTCCCGGTTGACCGCCCACGCCTCCTCGTCCGGCACCCCCCGGAAGGACGCGGCGACGTTCACCACGGCGTCGACCCCGGCGACCGCCTTGCCGAGCGTCTCGGTGTCCCGCAGATCTCCTACGACGACCTGGGCGCCGAGCTCGGCGAAGGGTTCGCCGCGCGAGGCGTCCCGCACGAGAACCCGTACCTCCTCTCCCGGCCGCCGCTGCGCCAGCAGCCTCGGGACGAAGCGCCGGCCGACCTGCCCCGTTGTGCCTGTCACCAGTGTCAACATGGTCTGTTCCTCTCGGTCTGGTGCCACCAGCCTCGGCCGGGGGCGCTGCGGCCGGGAGAGACCTGTTGATCAGGGGATCGGCAGTCCCTGGATAAGACGCGCGGGTTGCCGCAGGCTGGAGAGGTGAACCGAGCCGAACTCGCCGACTTCCTGCGCCGTGGCCGTGCCCGGCTGACCCCGTCGGACGTGGGCCTGACGCCGGGCGCCCGGCGTCGCACGCCCGGCCTGCGCCGCGAGGAGGTGGCGCAGCTGGCGGGCATGTCGGTGGACTACTACACCCGCCTCGAACAGTCCCGGGGGCCGCGCCCGTCGCGCCAGATGCTGACGGCACTGGCCCGCGCGCTGCGCCTGACCGACGTCGAGCAGGATCACCTGTTCCATCTGGCCGGCGAGGAGCCCCCGCGCCGCGAGACGGCGTCGGCGCACGTCCGTCCCGGGCTGCTGCTGATCCTGGACCGGCTGCACGACACCCCGGCGCAGGTGGTGAACGACTGTGGCGAGGTGCTGGCCCAGAACGCGATGGCCAGGGCGCTGGTCGGCGACGTGATGTCCCGTCCGCGCCGCGAGCGCAACCTGAGCCGCCTCTTCTTCCTGGACCCGAGCGCGCGCGCCCTCTTCCCGCAGGAGGACCTCGCGGGCCACGCGCGTGCCCACGTCGCCACCCTGCGCGCGGTGGCCGCGGCCCGCCCCGACGACCCGGAACCGGCCGCGCTGGTCGCCGAACTCCGGGAGTCGAGCGAGGAGTTCGCCCGTCTGTGGGACGAGCACGAGGTGTCCCAGCGCAACCGGGCGACGAAACGCTTCGTGCACCCGCTGGTCGGCCTGCTGGAACTGGACTGCGAGGTCATGGTCAGCCACGAGCACCACCACCTCCTGGTCGTCCACACCGCCCGCCCGGGCACGGAGGCCTACGAGCGCCTGCAACTCCTGCGCGTGGTGGGCCTGCAGGACATGTCACCCAGCAAGACCTGAAGGGGCTTGCCGGGGCCGGTAGTTGACTCGCGGGTAGTTGACTCGTGGGTAGTTGACTCGTGGGTAGTTGAGGCCGGAAATCACCCTTGCCGCCCATCGCCCCACGCGCATCAATGGAAACGGCGGTTCCGACGGACCGTCAGATTCAGCTGTGCACGCAGTGTGTCCGCATCCACCTGCCGAGCAATTCCCCCACCCCACAGCAGGAATTCCCCCACCTCGAAAGGGAGCGGATCCCCATGAGACGCAAGCGCATTGCAGCAGGCGCGGCGCTGGTCACCGGAGCCCTCGCGGTCACCGGCCTCGCCCTCGCCCCCGCCGCCCTGGCCGTCGCCCCCGGCACCGCCACGATCACCGCCGACTGCGGCAGCTTCGGCGGTGGCGAGGCCACGCTCACGGCGACGCAGAACGGCACCGCCGCCACCCTCACCCTCAACTCCTCCGCGATCACCGCGCCGATCGCGCTCGGGGAGGACTCGATCACCTCGACGCTCACCCTGGTGAAGGCGAGCGGCGGCACCACCAGCTTCACCGGCACGGAGAACCCGGCGATGGCCGCCGGCGACCCCGTCCAGGTCGGCCCGCTCAGCGGCACCGTGGCCTCCGGCGACAGCCTGGAGGCCTTCGGCGGCTCGCTGCAGATGACCGTCTTCGGCATCACCATCACGTGCACGGCGACCGGGCCGCAGTCGCCGGGCCCGTTCGTGTTCGACTGAGGCGCGTGACGCGCTGAAGCTCTGAAGCTCTGAAGCAGTCTGCAGAAGGGGGCGCGGTCCCGGCGTCCGGCGCTTACAGCGCGTCGGGGCCGCGCTCGCCCGTCCGCACGCGTACGACCGTCTCGACCGGCAGCGCCCAGACCTTGCCGTCGCCGATCTTGCCGGTCTGGGCGGCCTTCACGATGGCGTCGATGACGTCGTCGGCCGCGGCATCGTCGACGACGACCTCGATCCGGACCTTGGGCACCAGGTCGACCTGGTACTCGGCGCCGCGGTACACCTCGGTGTGGCCGCGCTGACGGCCGTAGCCGCTCGCCTCGGTCACGGTCAGACCGTGCACACCGATTTCCTGGAGGGCGGTCTTGACCTCGTCGAGCCGGTACGGCTTGACGATGGCGGTGATGAGCTTCATGCCTGCTTCTTGACCTTCTGCGCGGCGGGGACGGGGGACGCGACGGACGCGGTGACCGGGGCGCCGTGCCCCAGGACCCCGTGATCGTAAGCGGTCTCGGCGTGCACCGTAAGGTCCAGGCCGGTGTGCTCCTGCTCCTCGCTCGCCCGGAAGCCCATGACCTTGTCGAGGACCTTGCCGATGCCGTACGTGACGGCGAAGGCGTACGCGGCCACGGCGACGACGGCCACCGCCTGCTTGCCGAGCTGCCCGAGCCCGCCGCCGTAGAGGAGCCCCTCGGCCCCGCCGGTCATCGTGGCCGTCGCGAAGACGCCGATCAGCAGGGTGCCGATGACGCCGCCGACGAGGTGGACGCCGACGACGTCCAGGGAGTCGTCGTAGTTGAACGTGAACTTCCAGGCGACGGCGTAGGAGCAGACGGCACCGGCGGCGAGGCCGATGACCAGCGCGCCGAGCAGGGAGACCGAGCCGCAGGACGGGGTGATGGCGACGAGGCCGGCGACCGCGCCGGAGGCCGCGCCCAGCGTCGTCGGGTGACCGTCGCGCTTCTGCTCGACGAAGAGCCAGCCGAGCAGGCCGGTGCAGCCGGCGGCGAGGGTGTTGAGGAAGGCGGCGGCCGCAAGGCCGTTGGCGCCGAGGGCGGAGCCGGCGTTGAACCCGAACCAGCCGAACCAGAGCAGCCCCGCACCCAGCACGACCATCGGCAGGTTGTGCGGCCGCATGGCGTCCTTCTTGAAGCCGAGCCGCGGGCCCAGGACCAGGCAGAGGGCGAGGCCGGAGGCGCCGGAGGTGATCTCGACGGGCAGACCGCCGGCGAAGTCGAGGGCGCCGAGGCGGTCGAGGATCCAGCCGCCCGGGCCCCAGGTCCAGTGGGCGACGGGAACGTATACGAGCAGCGCCCACACGGGCACGAACACCAGCCACGCCCCGAACTTCGCGCGATCCGCGATCGCGCCGCTGATCAGGGCCGCCGTGATGATCGCGAAGGTGAGCTGGAAGGTGGCGAAGAGGAGGGTGGGGACGGTCCCCTGGACGCTGTCCGGTCCGAGACCCGCCATCCCGGCGTGGTCGAGGCCGCCGATGAGACCGCCGGCGATGTCGTCCCCGAAGGCGAGGGAGTAGCCGCAGGCCAGCCATACGACGGTGACGAGCGCGATCGACACGAAGCTCATCATCAGCATGTTGAGCACGCTCTTCGTGCGGACCATGCCGCCGTAGAAGAGGGCCAGGCCCGGGGTCATCAGCAGCACGAGTGCGGTGGCGGCGAGCAGCCAGGCGGTGTCGCCGGTGTCTGCCTGCGCGGCGGCGAGGGTCACGGTCGTCTCCATCGAGGTGGGGGCTCGTCAGAGATTCACCGGCACGCGTTTCGGGATGCGTACGGATCTGTTTCGGCGAGGTTTCATTGCGCCGGGGTTTCCGAAGTCTCACGGCGCGGGGTGTGGGGTGCCCGTGGTGCGGCGGGCTCTAGTGGATCAGGGAGAATGGGCCCCATGAGCGTTCGAACCCAGTCATCCGAGCAGTCGCCCGAGGCCACCCACCGCGCCGGCTTCGCCTGCTTCGTGGGCCGCCCCAACGCGGGCAAGTCCACCCTCACGAACGCTCTGGTCGGGCAGAAGGTGGCCATCACCGCCAACCAGCCGCAGACGACGCGGCACACGGTGCGGGGCATCGTGCACCGGCCCGACGCCCAGCTGATCCTGGTGGACACCCCGGGGCTGCACAAGCCGCGCACGTTGCTCGGCCAGCGGCTCAACGACGTCGTACGCACCACGTGGGCCGAGGTCGACGTGATCGGTTTCTGCCTTCCGGCGAACGAGAAGCTGGGCCCGGGTGACCGCTTCATCGCCAAGGAACTGGCGTCCATCAAGAAGACGCCGAAGATCGCGATCGTCACGAAGACCGACCTCGTGGACAGCAAGACGCTCGCCGAGCAGCTCATCGCGATCGACCAGCTCGGCAAGGAGCTCGGGTTCGAGTGGGCGGAGATCGTGCCGGTGTCGGCGGTCGGCGACAAGCAGGTGGACCTGCTGGCCGATCTGCTCGTCCCGCTGCTGCCGGAGGGGCCGGCCCTCTACCCCGAGGGTGATCTCACCGACGAGCCGGAGCAGGTGATGATCGCGGAACTGATCCGCGAGGCCGCGCTGGAGGGTGTCCGCGACGAGCTCCCGCACTCCATCGCCGTCGTCGTAGAGGAGATGCTCCCCCGCGAGGACCGCCCCGCGGACAAGCCCCTCCTCGACATCCACGCCTTCGTCTACATCGAGCGCCCCAGCCAGAAGGGCATCATCATCGGCCCGAAGGGCAAGCGCCTGAAGGAGGTCGGCATCAAGTCCCGCAGGCAGATCGAGGCGCTGCTGGGGACGCCGGTCTTCCTGGACCTGCATGTGAAGGTGGCGAAGGACTGGCAGCGGGATCCACGGCAGCTGCGCAAGCTGGGCTTCTGAGGCCAGTTCCTCGCCCCCGCCGTCCAGACCCCCGCTTCGGCCCTGAACGGGCCTCGTCCTCAAACGCCGGACGGGCTGAAAAACTCAGCCCCTCCGGCGTTTGAGGAGCGGGGGTCCAGGGGGCAGAGCCCCCTGGCGGGGTCGAAGGGGCAGCGCCCCTTCAGGATGGGACGGGTAGGGGCGGCGGGGGCGAGGAAACCGACCCGGTGTGACGGGCTTCGTACCGGGCGTGAGTGGGCCCCCGGTCCCGGTGAAAACCTCCCCGCCGAAAAGGCCTACGGCGTTGTCAGTCCCCCGGCGTACTCTGGAAATCGCCAGGCCGCCCCCGTGGCGGAGGAGTCGTTTCGAGGAGGACGAGCAAGGCCTACAGAGCCGGCCCATGACTCAGACACCCACAGCTCACACACCCGCGCAGGGACAGGCGAGAGCACAGTTCACCGTCCCCGCCCAGCACCCCATGGTGACCGTGCTGGGGTCCGGCGACTCCCTGCTGCGCGTGGTCGAGAAGGCTTTCCCGGCGGCCGACATCCATGTCCGGGGCAATGAGATCAGCGCGGTCGGCGACGCCGCTGAAGTCGCTCTCATCCAGCGCCTGTTCGACGAGATGATGCTGGTGCTCCGCACCGGACAGCCGATGACGGAGGACGCAGTGGAACGCTCGATCGCGATGCTCAGAGCGAGTGAGAACGGGGAGGGTCCGGAAGAGACCCCGGCCGAGGTGCTCACCCAGAACATCCTCTCCTCCCGCGGCCGCACCATCCGCCCCAAGACCCTCAACCAGAAGCGGTACGTCGACGCGATCGACAAGCACACGATCGTCTTCGGCATCGGCCCCGCGGGCACCGGCAAGACCTACCTCGCCATGGCCAAGGCGGTGCAGGCCCTGCAGTCCAAGCAGGTCAACCGCATCATCCTGACCCGGCCCGCGGTGGAGGCCGGTGAGCGGCTCGGCTTCCTGCCGGGGACGCTCTACGAGAAGATCGACCCGTACCTGCGGCCGCTCTACGACGCGCTGCACGACATGCTCGACCCCGACTCCATCCCGCGGCTCATGGCCGCCGGGACCATCGAGGTCGCGCCGCTCGCCTACATGCGCGGCCGCACGCTCAACGACGCGTTCATCATTCTCGACGAGGCCCAGAACACCAGCCCCGAGCAGATGAAGATGTTCCTCACCCGTCTCGGCTTCGACTCGAAGATAGTCATCACCGGTGACGTGACCCAGGTCGACCTCCCGGACGGCACCAAGTCCGGTCTGCGGCAGGTGCAGGACATCCTGGAGGGCCTCGAGGACGTCCACTTCTCCCGGCTCTCCTCCCACGATGTCGTCCGGCACAAGCTCGTCGGCCGTATCGTCGACGCGTACGAGTTGTACGACAGCAAGCACGGCACCCAGAACGGCTCGCACAAGGGCCGGGGCGGCAAGGCCGGGCACAAGGGGAAGTAGAGACACAGCACGACCATGTCGATCGACGTCAACAACGAGTCCGGAACCGAGGTCGACGAGCAGGCGATCCTCGACATCGCCCGCTACGCACTCGCGCGGATGCGCATCCACCCGCTCTCCGAGCTCTCGGTGATCGTCGTGGACGCCGACGCCATGGAGCAGCTCCACATCCAGTGGATGGACCTGCCCGGGCCGACCGATGTCATGTCCTTCCCGATGGACGAGCTGCGGCCGCCGTCCAAGGACGACGACGAGCCGCCGCAGGGGCTCCTCGGTGACATCGTGCTGTGCCCCGAAGTCGCCACCAAGCAGGGGGCGGAAGCGCCCACACAGCACTCCATGGACGAGGAGCTCCAACTGCTCACCGTCCATGGAGTGCTGCACCTGCTCGGGTACGACCACGAGGAGCCCGACGAGAAGGCCGAGATGTTCGGCCTGCAGGCCGCCATCGTGGACGGCTGGCGTTCGGAGAAGGGGATGACGGGGCCGTCCCCGGCCCCGACCGTGTCATGAGCCTTCCCCTCGTCCTCGGCGCGATCGCCCTGGTGGTCGTCGCCTGGCTCGCCGCCTGCGCGGAGGCGGGCCTGGCGCGCGTCTCCAGCTTCCGCGCCGAGGAAGCCGTACGCAGCGGCCGCCGCGGCAGCGAGAAGC
Source organism: Streptomyces sp. R28 (assembly GCF_041052385.1). Classification (GTDB taxonomy): domain Bacteria; phylum Actinomycetota; class Actinomycetes; order Streptomycetales; family Streptomycetaceae; genus Streptomyces. The sequence goes on from NZ_CP163439.1 coordinate 3,588,243, forward strand.
TCGCGCTCGTCACGGCCGACCCGACCCGCTATCTGAACGTGGCGCTGCTGGTGCGCGTGGCCTGCGAGATGGCCGCCGCCGCGCTCGTCACGTACGCCTGCCTCCAGGAGTTCGACAGCACCACCCAGGCCCTTCTGGTCGCGATAGCGGTCATGGTGCTGGTGTCGTACGTCGCCGTGGGGGTCTCCCCGCGCACCATCGGGCGCCAGCATCCGCTGAACACGGCGACGGCGGCGGCGTACGTCCTGCTGCCGCTCGCCCGGATCATGGGCCCGATCCCCTACCTGCTGATCCTCATCGGCAACGCGCTCACTCCCGGCAAGGGCTTCCGCCACGGCCCCTTCGCCTCCGAGGCGGAGCTGCGGGCGCTGGTCGACCTCGCCGAGAAGGAGTCGCTGATCGAGGACGACGAGCGCCGCATGGTGCACTCGGTCTTCGAGCTGGGCGACACGCTGGTGCGGGAGGTGATGGTCCCGAGGACCGACCTGGTCGTCATCGAGCGGTACAAGACCATCCGCCAGGCCCTCACCCTCGCCCTGCGCTCCGGCTTCTCGCGCATACCGGTCGTCGGGGAGAGCGAGGACGACGTGGTCGGGATCGTGTATCTGAAGGACCTGGCCCGCAAGACGCACATCAGCCGGGACGCGGAGAGCGAGCTGGTCTCCACGGCCATGCGGCCCGCCGCCTTCGTCCCGGACACCAAGAACGCCGGCGACCTGCTGCGCGAGATGCAGCAGGAGCGCAACCACGTCGCCGTCGTCATCGACGAGTACGGCGGCACCGCCGGCATCGTCACCATCGAGGACATCCTCGAGGAGATCGTCGGTGAGATCACCGACGAGTACGACCGTGAGCTGCCGCCGGTGGAGGAGCTGGGCGAGGACCGCTACCGGGTCACCGCCCGCCTGGACATCACCGACCTCGGCGAGCTGTACGGCCTCGACGAGTACGACGACGAGGACGTGGAGACGGTCGGCGGACTGCTGGCGAAGGCACTGGGCCGGGTGCCCATCGCCGGGGCGTCGTCCATGGTCGAGCTGCCGGACAGCCGTGAGCTGCGGCTGACGGCGGAAGCGGCGGCCGGGCGCCGGAACAAGATCGTGACCGTGCTCGTGGAGCCGGTGGGCCCCGCCGAGCCCCTCCAGGAGGAGATGAAGCCGGAGTGACCCCTCAGGAGCTGCGCACGTTCTGCCTGTCGTTCAACGCGACCGTGGAGGACTTCCCGTTCAACCCGGAGACCTCGGTCTTCAAGGTGCTGGGCAAGCTCTTCGCGCTGACGAACCTGGACGCGCGGCCCCTGACGGTCAATCTGAAGTGCGACCCAGATGACGCGGTACGCCTGCGCGGTGAGCACCCCGGCCTGATCGTCCCCGGGTACCACATGAACAAGCGCCACTGGAACACGGTGACGGTCGACGGCGAACTCCCGGACCGTCTCGTCCGGGAGCTCGTCGAGGACTCGTACGACCTGGTCGTGGCCGGTCTGCCGAGAGCCGACCGGCTCCGCCTCGACCGCCCCTGAGCCGGGCGACCGCCAGGTCGGAATCCGCCGGCGTCGCCCGAGGGGCGGTGCGGGGCCATGTACCCCGTGGCCGGTTGGGCCGCGAGTCGCTACGTATGCTCAGGTCATGACCGACAACAGCGCGCTCGACCCCGAGGACCGCAAGATCATCACCTTGGCCCGTTCCGCGCGGGCCCGCAACGGCGTGCCCGAGGGGGCGGCCGTACGGGACGAGACCGGCCGTACGTATGTCGCCGGGACCGTCGCTCTGGAGTCCTTGAAGCTGAGCGCGCTGCAGACGGCTGTGGCGATGGCGGTGGCGTCGGGGGCGAAGTCGCTGGAGGCGGCGGCGGTGGTGACGGAGGCGGAGTCGGCGTCGGCGGAGGACCGGGCGGCTGTGCGGGATCTTGGTGGGCCGGGGACGCCGGTGCTGGTGGCGGGGCCGGATGGGGCGGTGCGTGCGACGGTGACGGCGGGCTGAGCTCCGGGAGTTCTCGCCCCCGCCGCCCCTACCCGTCCCATCCTCCAGGGGGCTCTGCCCCCTGGACCCCCGCTCCTCAAACGCCGGAGGGGCTGGATTTTCAGCCCGTCCGGCGTTTGAGGACGAGGCCCGTTCAGGGCCGAAGCGGGGGTCTGGGGGGCGGCAGCCCCCAGGGACGGGACGGGTAGGGGCGGCGGGGGCGAGGAAAAGCGAGGGCCGCGTCGCCGCGAGGCGTCCGACAGGCGAGTGTCAGTGGCCGGTGTCACGCTGAGGTCGTACAGGATCTGCGGAAGGGCATCGTCATGATCACCACCGACCTCTCCCCCGGCTCCCCCTGTTGGCTCGACCTCGGTGCCCCCGACGTCCGGGGCGCCGCGGCCTTCTACGGCGCGGTGCTCGGCTGGGAGTACGAGTCCATGGGTGAGGCGGAGGACTTCGAAGGCGGGATGTTCAAGAAGGACGGCAAGACCGTCGCCGGGCTCGGCAAGCTCACCGAGGAGGGAGCGCGCTCGGCCTGGATGATCTACTTCACCGTCGACGACGCGGACGCGACGACCCAGGCCGTCGAGCGCGCGGGCGGCACCGTGCGGGTGGCGCCGCGGGACCTCGACGACTGGGGGCGGATGGCGCAGTACAACGATCCGCTGGGCGGCCAGTTCGCCGCCTGGCAGCCGGGGAAGAACTCCGGTTTCGAGCTGGCGGACGAGCCGGGCTCCCTGTCGTGGACCGAGCTGTACACGAGCGACGCCGCGGGCGCGAAGGAGTTCTACGGCGGTGTCTTCGGCTGGCAGTTCAGCGACATGCCGCTGCCGGGCGGCGGGGGCGCGTACACGCTCATCACCCCGGCCGGGCTGCCCGAGGAGCGCATGCAGGGCGGCCTCATGGAGCTTCCCGCGGAGAACCTCGCGCTGGCGAACGGGCAGCCGTACTGGCACCCGGTGTTCAACGTCACCGACTGCGACGCCGCGGTCGCCAAGGTCACCGAGAACGGCGGCAGTGTGCAGATGGGGCCGGAGGACGCGGAGGGCGTCGGCCGCCTGGCCGTCTGCGTGGACCCGTCGAACGCGGACTTCGTGGTGCTGACGCCGGCCACCCGTAGCTGAGCCCACGGATCCACCCGGGCTGCACCCCTCAAGCCGACCGGCGGAACCCGATCGTCGGCACCGCCCGCCGCAGCGGCCAGGGTCTGCCCTGTTCCTCGGGCACCAGATCCGCCAGGAACGCGTACCGGCGCAGGGCCTCGGGGTCCTGCCGGTCGAGGGAGCGGACCTTGCGCCACCAGGCGCCGATCTCGGCCCAGCCGGGGGCGGACAGGGACCCGCCGAACTCCTGGACCGAGAGGGCTGCCGTGAGGCCCGCGAAGGCCAGGCGGTCGGCGAGGGGCCAGTCGGCCAGGGTGCCCGCGACGAAGCCGGCCACGAAGACGTCGCCGGCGCCGGTCGGGTCGAGGGCCTCGACGGCGATCGCGGGGACCTCGGCCGTCTCCCCGGTCCGTCCGTCCACCGCGTACGCGCCCTCCGCACCGAGGGTGACGACCGCGAGCGGGACGTACGCGGTGAGGGCGTGGGCCGCCTCGCGCGGGCAGTCGGTGGCCGTGTACCGCATGGCCTCCTGCGCGTTCGGCAGGAAGGCCTCGCAGTGCTCCAGGTCGGCCAGCCCCGCCAGGTCCCACGCCCCCGTGTCGTCCCAGCCGACGTCGGCGAAGATACGGGTGCCCTTGCTGGCGGCCTGCGCGATCCAGGGGGCCCGCTTGCCCGGTTCGAGGGAGGCGACCGCGGCACGCGCGCGGGGCGGGCAGTCGGGCGCCCCCTCTTGGACAAGCACAGCCTCCGGGGGCGGCTCGTGGCCGTGGGAGACCATCGTGCGCTCCCCCTCGTACGCCATCGAGACCGTGACCGGGGAGTGCCAGTCCGGCACCGTGCGCGACGGCGAGAGGTCGATGCCCTCGCCGTGCTCCAGCGCGTCCCAGCAGTACTCGCCGTAGTGGTCGTCGCCGAAGGCCGCCGCGAGGGAAGTCCGCAGGCCGAGGCGGGCCAGGGCGGTCGCCATGTTCGCCACGCCGCCGGGGCTGGAGCCCATGCCGCGCGCCCAGGACTCGGTCCCGCGCACCGGGGCCGAATCCAGGCCGGTGAAGATGATGTCGAGGAAGACGGTGCCCGTGAGATAGACGTCCCAGGGCGGGTCGGTGGGCGTGCGCAGGCCGCCGAGGGGGTCGACCTGGCTCCGGCGGTACGGCTTCCCTGCCCGGGACGACGGCCCCTGGGGCGAGGGTCCCTTTCCGTTGGGCGCGGTGGGCGTGGTCACGGTGCGCTCCCTGACGTGGTGCTGATCTGGCCAGTGTGCACCACGCCACGGACAACGCCACCGCGATCCTGCCCGAGCCCCGGGTGGACGACCTCACGGGGGCAGTCGGCGAGGCCCTACCAGCGGGGCGCCGACGGAGCGGCCCAGCCGGGGTCGGCGACCCGCATGGCGGCCGCGTCGTCGCGGTCCCGGAGCGAGCCGTCGTCTTCCAGCCACCGTCGGTGCAGCTCCGCCAGCCTCTCGCGGTCCAACTCGACTCCGAGGCCGGGGGCGTCGGACACGGCGACCTTGCCGCCCTCGAAGGTGAGGCGCTCGGTGAGGACGTCCTCGGACTGCCAGGGGTAGTGGGAGTCGCAGGCATGGTGCAGGTTCGGGACGGTCGACGCCACGTGGGTCATCGCGGCCAGGGAGATGCCCAGGTGGGTGTTGGAGTGCATGGACACCCCGACACCGAAGGTGCGGCAGATCGCCGCCAGCTGCTGGGTGTTGCGCAGCCCGCCCCAGTAGTGGTGGTCGGAGAGGACCACCTGCACGGCGTCCTTGGTGAACGCCTCCTTGATCTCCGCGAACGTCGTCACGCACATGTTCGTCGCCAGCGGCACCCCGGACCGCGCGGCGACCTCGGCCATGGCGGCCGTTCCGAGGGCCGGGTCCTCCAGGTACTCCAGGACGTCCCCGAGCTCCTGCGCCACCTTCAGCGAGGTCTCCACGGACCAGGCCCCGTTGGGGTCGAGCCGCAGGGGGTGGCCGGGAAAGGCCTCCGCGAGGGCCCGTACGGCCGCGATCTCCTCGTCCGGCGGAAAGACACCGCCCTTGAGCTTGAAGGAGGTGAACCCGTACCGCTCGGTGAACTTCCGTGCCTGCTCGACGACCCCGGCCGGGTCGACGGCGGCACCCCAGTCGTCCTTCTCGGCGGCGACGCCCGCCGGATGGCCGGCCCACTTGTAGAAGAGGTACGCGCTGTACTCGACCGCGTCCCGCACCTTGCCGCCGAGCAGCGCGTGCACGGGCAGTCCGAGCGCCTTGCCGAGGGCGTCGAGGCAGGCGACCTCGAAGCCGGAGACGACGGACAGCCGCAGCTTGTCGGCGGTCTGGACACCGCGCAGCCCACCGACGTCGACCTGGCCGGAGACCCGGGACCGATCGACGGCCACCTCGTCCGCGACGACGAACAGCCCGTTGAGATCTCCGACTTGACGGCCGATCAGCTTGTCCGCGAACGGCCGGGCGAGCTCCAGGTACTTGGTGTCGCCGTACGTCTCCCCGACTCCGGTGATCCCGTCGGCCGTCACGACCTCGACGATCAGGCGGGGCGTGTAGGGCTGGTGGACGCCCTGGGTGTTCAGCAGCGGGGGGTCGGCGACCAGGATCGGGGTCAGGCGGACGTCGGTGATCGTGAGGTTCACAGCGCTGCTCCTACGAGGTCGAGTCCGGCGGCGAGCAGGGTGCGCAGGTCGGCCAGGTCGCCGGCCGACGGGTCGGTGAGCGGGGCGCGTACGGGGCCGACCGGGCGGCCGCGCAGCCGGGCCGCCGCCTTCACCAGGGACACGGCGTATCCGGGCACCCGGTCACGGAGTTCGACGAGCGGGACGTAGAAGTCGCGCAGCAGCTTGTCGACCGTGCCGTGGTCGCCGCGCCGGAGGGCGGCGAAGAAGGCGTTGGCGATCTCGGGGGCGAAGGCGTGGACGGCGGAGGAGTAGGCGGGGACGCCGACGGTGGCGTAGGCGCGGGCCTGGATCTCGGCGGTGGCGGCCCCGTTGAAGAAGAGGAAGCCTTCGGGGGCGGCGAGGGTGAGGCGCTGGAGGCGGTCGAGGTCGCTGTGGCCGTCCTTGAGCCCGATGACGTTCGGGATGCCGGCGACGCGCTTCAACGACTCGGCGGTGAAGGCGACTTGACCGCGCTGGTAGGCGATGAGCGGCAGCCGGGTCCGGGCCGCGAGCTGCTCCAGCTGGGCGACCAGGCCGTCCTGCGGGGCGGCGACCAGGTAGTGGGGCAGGACGAGCAGGGCGTCGACGCCGGCCTCCTCGGCGATACGGGCGAACCGGGCGGCCTGCGCCCAGCCGTAGCCGACCCCGGCGACGACGGGCACGCGTCCGCCCGCCTCCTCGACGGCGACCGTGACGACCTGCCGGTACTCGTCCTCGTCCAGCGAGAAGAACTCGCCGGTGCCGCAGGCGGGGAAGACGGCGCCGGGGGCGGTGGCGATCTGGGCGGCGACGTGGGCGCGGAAGCCGTCCGGATCCAGCGAGCCGTCCTCGTGGAAGCTCGTGAGCGGGAACGACAGCACTCCGTGCGCCATGCCGTCCCGCAAGCGCCGGGTGGTGTCCGTATCGAGGCTCGCCCTCGCCATATCCAGATCTCCCCATGTAGACGTCATCCACGTATGAGAATGGAGATTAGATACGCGAACCATGACCGTCAATGGCGCGGTCGACCCGATTCGCTCGGATTACCATCGCCCCATGTCAGAGACAGGCGGCGTGCGCGAGGTGAAGTCCGCGGCGCGGACGGTCGAGTTGCTGGAACTCCTCGCCGCGCGCGGCGACCGCCCCGCGCGCCTCCAGGAGCTGGCGGACGAGCTGGCCGTGCCGCGCAGTTCCATGTACGCGCTGCTGCAGACCCTGATCTCGCGCGGCTGGGTCCGCACCGACGTCACCGGCTCGCTCTATGGCATCGGCATCCACGCCCTGCTCACCGGCACCAGCTACCTCGACTCCGACCCGCGCGTGCGCGCCGTGCGCCCGTACCTCGACGAGGCGTCCGAGGCGCTGGGCGAGACGATCCACATGGGGCGGCTGGACGGCCGGGACGTGGCGTATCTGGCGACGCGCGAGTCGCACGAGTACCTGCGGACGATCAGCCGGGTGGGCCGCCGCCTCCCGGCGCACGCGGGAGCCCTGGGCAAGGCACTGCTGGCCGAACGCCCCGACAGCGAACTCCCCGAGGGCCCGTACGAGTCCCTCACCCCCAACACCCATACCGGCCGCGAGCCCCTGGCCGCCGAGCTCGCCGAGGTGCGGGCGCGCGGATACTCGGTCGACCGGGAGGAGGGCGTCCTCGGCATCGTCGGCTTCGGCTTCGCCCTGCGCTACGACTCCCCGGCCCAGGACGCGATCAGCTGCTCGGCGCCGGTGGCCCGGTTGTCGGCCGGGCACGAGGAGCGGATCGTCGCGGTGATGCGGGAGATCAGGGCGAAGATCGAGGCGACGGTTCCCGGCGGGGTCGGCGGCAGCGGGTCGGTGCACTGGCGCAGGTGAGGGCGCCTTCTACCCGCATTCCCTCACCCCAAACGGGACGTGCCTCAGATCACACCCCCCGCGCTTCTTCGCACCTGTCCCTGCTTGATACAAATTCCTCGCGCGTTCCTGTCCGTCGACGGCCTGCGCCCTCCCCCTCTTGAGCCGCTTCTTTCGCATGCCCTGGGAACGCCCGTGTTCGCCCCCCGCACCACTGCCTGGCCCCTCGTCGCCCTTTTCACGGCCGGGTACCTGGCTCCGTATCTGCTGCCGACGGTCGTCGGCAGGCTCGACTCCGGACTTCCGCTCTCCCCCACCCAGGCCGGCGCCGTCGGCAGCGCGCTGCTGCTGAGTTCGGCATCGGCGGGCTTCCTGCTGGCCTCCCGGGTGGAACGGGTCGGGGCACGGACGCTCGCACGCATCGGACTCGTACTCGCCGTCGTCGGCTACGGCGGTGCCGCACTCACCCATGCCGTACCGGCCGTCGTGCTCGGCGCGCTCGTCGGCGGGTTCGGCTCGGGTACGGCGACGGCGGTCGCCGCCACCAAAATGGCCGCCCTGCCCGACCCGCACCGGGCCACCACGCTCGGCCTCCTCGGCGTCTCCGCCCTCGCGGGCGCCGTCTATCTGACGGTCCCCCACCTCGGGCCCGGACACGGCCTCCCGCTGGCCGCGATCGCCCTCACGGCGCTCGCCGTATGGCCGCTGACGGGCCGGCTCCCCGCCGCCACGACCACCTCACGACAGGGCTGGGACACCTCCCCCGTCCCCCACCGCCGCCAGGGCCTGACCCTCGCCGCCTGCATGCTGTGCTGGTCCCTCGTGCAGAACTCCCTCTGGGGCGTCAGCGGCCGGATCGGCCTGGACCAGGCGCATCTGACGGAGGCCACGGTCGGCGCGGTATTCGCCGTGGCGCTCGGCGCCGGGCTGCTGGGCGTCACCGGGGCGGGCGCGCTCGGCCCGCGCCTCGGCCGCGCACTGCCCATCGGCGCGGGTACGGCCCTCATCGCGGCCTGCATCACGCTCAGCGCGTCCGCCACCGACCTGCCGACCTTCGCGGCCGGCGAGATCGCCTGGAACACGCTCTACCCGATCGTCCTGTCGTACGTCATCGGCCTCGCCGCCTCCCTCGACCGGCGCGGCCGCTGGGCGGTCCTCGTCGGCTCGGCGTCGTCGCTGGGCACGGCGGCGGGCCCGCTGACCGGGAGCGTGCTCTCGGCGCAGGCCGGGTTCCCGGTCATGGGCGCGGTGCTGGCGGCAGGGCTGCTGGTGATCGCCGTACCGATGACGGCGGTGGCGCTGGGCAGGCGGCCGCAGAAGACGGTCGAGGTCGCGGAAGGCGTCGAGGTCGTCGAGATCCCCCTGGACACCGCCGAAGCCACCCCTGCCGCCCCCGACCGCCTCACCGCGGCTACCTGAACTCGTACGCCTCCACCTCGGCCAGATACCGCGCCCGCAGCTCCTCGTCGTCGTCCAGGAAGGAGGCGAGGAACGAGTTGCGGGCGAGCTCCCGGAGCCGTTCCTCGGTCAGGCCGAGGGCCTGGCGTACGGCGTCGAAGTTGTCGCCCGCGTACCCGCCGAAGTAGGCCGGGTCGTCGGAGTTGACCGTGCACATCAGCCCGGCGTCGAGCATCGCGGGCAGCGGGTGCCCGGCGAGGACGTCGACGGTCCGCAGCCGTACGTTCGACAGGGGACACAGCGTCAGCGGCACCCGCTCCCGCACCAGCCGCTCGACCAGCGCCGGGTCCTCCATGCACCGCAGCCCGTGGTCGACGCGCTCGACGCCGAGGACGTCGAGGGCCTCGGTGATGTAGGCGGGCGGCCCCTCCTCGCCGGCATGCGCGACGCGCCGCAGGCCGAGAGCCGCGGCCGCCTCGTACACCTCGCGGAACTTCACCGGCGGGTGGCCGACCTCGGCCGAGTCGAGGCCGACGCCGGTGATCCGGTCGAGATACGGCTCGGCGGCCCGGAGCGTCTCCATGGCCGACTCGGCGGAGTCGTCGCGCAGGAAGCACATGATGAGCCGGGTGGAGACGCCGTGGCCCGCCTCGCTGCTCCCCAGCGCCCGCCACAGCCCGTCGACGACCGTCCCCAGCTCCACCCCCCGCTTGGTGTGGGCCTGCGGGTCGAAGAAGATCTCCGCGTGCCGCACGCCCTGCTGGGCGGCGCGGGCGAGATAGGCGTTCGCCAGGTCCTCGAAGTCACGCTCGGTGCGCAGGACGGCCATGAGCTCGTAGTACAGGTTCAGGAAGGATTGGAGGTCCTCGAACTGGTAGGCCTTGCGGAGCTCGTCGGTATCGGCGTACGGCAGCTCGACGCGGTTGCGGTCGGCCAGTTCGAAGGCGAGCTCGGGTTCGAGGGTGCCTTCGATGTGGAGGTGCAGTTCTGCTTTCGGGACGGACATCAAAGCATCGTACGGCGCTCTTACCGACGCTTCGGGAGCGGCACCCGCAGCAGGTCGTGCGCGACCGTCAACTCCCCGTCGAAACCGGCGGCCCGCGCCTGCCGCTCGAACTCTTCGGGCTCGGTGTAGCGCTGGCTGAAGTGGGTGAGCACGAGATGCCGTACGCCGCAGTCGAGCGCGACGCGAGCGGCCTGACCGGCGGCCAGATGACCGTGCTCCACGGCGAGTTCGACGTCCTCGTCCAGGAAGGTGGACTCGATGACGAGCATGTCGCACCCGTCGGCCAGGGTGTACACCCCGTCGCACAGCCGCGTGTCCATCACGAACGCGAACCGCTGCCCGCGCCGGACCTCGCTGACCTCCTGCAGGGAGACCTCACCGAGCACCCCTTCCCGCTGTATGCGCCCGACGTCCGGCCCCTTGATGCCGTGCGCGGCGAGCCGCTCGGGCAGCATGCGGCGCCCGTCGGGCTCGACGAGGCGATAGCCGTACGACTCGACGGGGTGCGACAGCCGGGCGGTCTCCAGCCGGTAGCCCCCGGTGTCGGCGATGACACCGTCGGCGCTGACCGGGGCCTGCGCGAGGTCGACGGTCTCGCGGTAGGCGGTGGCGTAGCGCAGCCGGTCGAAGAAGCGCCGGCCGGAACGCGGGTAGTGGGCGGTGACCGGGTGCGGAACCTTGTCCAGGTTGATCCGCTGGATGACGCCGGCGAGGCCGAGCGAGTGGTCCCCGTGGAAGTGGGTGATGCAGATCCGGTTCAGGTCGTGCGCCGCGACTCCGGCGCGCAGCATCTGCCGCTGCGTGCCCTCGCCGGGATCGAAGAGGATCCCCTCCCCGTCCCACCGCAACAGATACCCGTTGTGGTTGCGGTGACGGGTCGGCACCTGGCTCGCTGTCCCGAGGACAACCAATTCACGTACGGACACGGTGACTTCGGCTTGCCTCGACCTATCCGGGGGGCCACTGCATGCCGCGGCCGCCGAGGACGTGGGCGTGGGCGTGCCAGACGGTCTGCCCGGCGCCGGCGCCGGTGTTGAAGACGATGCGGTAGCTCTCCAGCTTGTCCTCGTCGGCGACGGCCTGGGCCTCGCGCAGGACGTCCGCGGCGAGGGTGGGGGCGGCGGTGGCGAGGGCGGCGGCATCCCGGTAGTGCGCCTTCGGGATGACCAGGACGTGGGTGGGCGCCTGGGGGTTGATGTCCCGGAACGCGACGGTCGTGTCCGTCTCCCGCACGATCGTCGCCGGGACATGGCCCTCGACGATCTTGCAGAACAGACAGTCGTCCTGCGGCTCCCCTGCCATTTTCCCTCCGGGGGTTGGACGGCGTGGTTTACGGGGGGCAATCGTATCGTCGTCGGGTGCGGGTACATCGTGGCTGGTCGCGCCCACGCGGCGGAGCCGCACATCGATACGGCCCCGCGCCCCTAAGAGGTGGGCAAACTGGGCGGCGTCTTCGCCGGTCGCTCCTCCAGGCCCTCCAGGGCGATGCGGATCGCCTCGTCCAGTTGGGTGTCGTGGCCCGCCACCCAGTCCTGTGGGCGTTGCACCACCTCCACGTCCGGGTCGACGCCGTGGTTCTCCACGTCCCAGCCGTAGCCGTCCAGCCAGATGGCGTACTTCGGCTGGGTGATCAGGGTGCCGTCGACCAGGTGGTAGCGGCTGTCGATGCCGATCACGCCGCCCCAGGTCCGCGTTCCCACCACGGGGCCGAGGCCCAGCGCCTTGATCGCCGCGTTGACGATGTCCCCGTCCGATCCGGAGAACTCGTTCGCCACCGCCACCACGGGGCCGCGCGGTGCGTCCACCGGGTAGCTGTACGGCCGCATCCCGCGCGGCACCTCCCAGCCGACGATCCGGCGTGCCAGCTTCTCCACGACCAGTTGCGAGGTGTGCCCGCCGCCGTTCTCCCGGACGTCCACGACGAGGCCCTCCCGGGCCACCTCGACGCGCAGGTCGCGGTGGATCTGGGCCCAGCCCGGCGCCTGCATGTCGGGCACGTGGAGGTAGCCGAGCCGACCGCCGGACTTCTCGTGGACGTAGGCCCGCCGGTCCGCCACCCACGCGTGGTACCGCAGGGGCTCCTCGTCGGCGATCGGGACCACGACCGCGTGCCGTACGTCCCCGCCCCCGGCCGGTGAGATCGTCAGCTCCACCGCCTTGCCCGCCGTACCGACGAGCAACGGCCCGGGCCCGGTCACCGGTTCCACCGGCACCCCGGCCACCGCCACGATCGCGTCCCCGGCCCGCACCGCGACCCCGGGCGCGGCCAGCGGCGCCCGCGCGTCGGGGTCGGAGGTCTCGGACGGCAGGATGCGGTCGATACGCCAACTGCCGTCCGGATGGCGGGAGATGTCGGCGCCGAGCAGACCCTGCCGGGCGCCGCCGCCGTAGCCGCCGCGCGCCGCGACGTACGCGTGCGAGGTGCCGAGCTCGCCCTGCACCTCCCACAGCAGGTCCATCAGGTCGTCATGGGTGGCCACCCGGTCGACGAGCGGGCGGTAGCGGTCCAGCACCCCGGACCAGTCCACCCCGTTCATGTCCGGCCGCCAGAAGTGGTCCCGCATGATGCGGCCGGTCTCCTCGAACATCTGCCACCACTCCGCCGCCGGATCGACCCTCTGCCGTACCCGCGTCAGGTCCACGGTGATGTTCGAGTCGCTGTCGTCGTCGCCGGAGGCCCGCCGGTCGCTCGGGACGACCTTGAGCCGGCCGTCGGTCCACAGCAGCAGCCGCTTGCCGTCGCCGCTGACCTCGAAGTGGTCGGCGTCGTCGGCGAGATGCTCCAGGCGCCGCTGGAGCAGGTCGTAGCGCTCCATCTCGGTCTTGGGCTCGGGGTCGTCGGGCGTGGCCCGGGAGGCGCCGAGCGCGCCCTGCACGGGATGCCGTAGCCACAGCACGCCGTCCTTCGCGGCCCGCAGGTTGGTGTAGCGGGCGGCCTCGACCGGGAACGGCACGATCCGGTCGGCGAGCCCTTCGAGGTCGATCCGCGTGGCCGGGGTGCCCTCGCTGTCGGGGGTCTCGTCCTTGTCGGGCGCGTCGAAGGGGCGGCCGTGCCGTTGCGGGCCGAAGGGGGACGGGGTCGTCGCCGCCAGGGTGATCAGGTGAGGGCGGGAACCGACCACGAAGGCGAGGTCGAAGACGTGCTCGTCGTAGACCGGGTCAAAGGCCCGCGTCGACAGGAACACCAGGTGCTTGCCGTCCTGCGTGAACGCCGGCGCGTAGTCCTGGAAGCGCAGCGGGGTCGCCTCCGACACCGACAGGTCGGTGGTGTTGGCGAGCTTGAGCTGGCTCAGCGGGCGCGGGCCGGGGTGCGACCAGGCGAGCCAGGCCGAGTCGGGCGAGAAGACCAGCCCGGACACGTCCCCGTCCTCGCTGCGGTCGACCTCGCGGACCTCGCCGGTCTCCCGCTCGACGAGCAGCAGCCGCCCGTCGTGCGCGGCGACCGCCGCCCGGCTCCCGTCGGGCGCCATGGCGAGCTCCAGGACCCGGCCCAGCTGCCCGGCGCCGAGCCTGCGCGGCGTGGCACCCGGAGCGAGCCCGGTCGCGGGCGCGAACTCCAGCGCGTCGTCGCCCTCCGCGTCCGTGACCCACACCACCCACTCCTCGCCCTCCGCCCGGAAGGTGCGCGGCAGCCGGGCCCGTACGCCGGGCTCGGCGGCGAGCGCGCGGGCGGGACCGGAACGGTGGGTGACCCAGTGCACGGCGCCCCGCACGGCGACCGCGCTGCCACGCGCGGTGTGGTCGGGCGCCGCCTCCCCGAACGAGCGGGCGGCGTTCAGCGGGTACGGCTGCCGGTCGGTCCGCTGCCCGCCGAGCCGGATGTCGAGCGGGCGCGGCTCGGCCCCGTCGAGGTCGTCCAGGAGCCACAGTTGCCCGGCACAGGCGTAGACGACACGGGCGCCGTCGCCCGCCGCGTGCCGGGCGTAGAAACCGTCGAGGGGCGTGTGGCGGCGCAGATCGGCCCCGTCGGCGAGGGACGAGTACACGGCCCCCACCCCCTCGTGGTCGGAGAGGAACGCGATCCGATCCCCCACCCACACGGGGTACTCGATGTTCCCGTCCAGCTCTTCATGCAGCCGTACGAAGTCCCCGTCGCCCGCACGGTCGATCCACAACTTGCCCGCCGTACCGCCCCGGTAGCGCTTCCACCGCGCCGCCTCCAGACCCATGGGAGCCGAGGCGAGCACCAGGTGGGGCCCGTGGACGACGTCGGCGACGGGGCCGTACGGGAGCGTGGTGGCCGGTCCGCCGTCCAGCGGGACCGTGTGGGCCCAGGTGCGGCGGCTGCCCCCCTGACCCTGGGTGCTGATCGCGAGGACCTCACCGTGCGGGGTCCAGCCGCGTACCCGGGTCTGCCGGCTGCCCCAGTGGGTGAGGCGCTTCGAGGGGCCGCCGTCGACCGGGGCGATGTGCACCTCGGGGGCGCCGTCGCGGGTGGAGGTCCAGGCGACGGTCCTACCGTCGGGCGAGATGCGCGGCAGGCTGACCGGCACGTTGTCGGCGCTGACCCGCCAGGCCCGGCCGCCGTCGAGAGGAGCGAGCCATACGTCGTCCTCGGCGGTGAAGGCGACCAGGTCGCCGTGCAGATGCGGATACCGGAGATACGAAGACGATCCAGGCGTCGCGGACTGAGTCACCCGATCACCATAAGCAGGGGCGGCGTCCGGGGACAGACCTTTGGATCACTTGTCCAATGCCCGCCCGGATGCGGTCACTTGCCCTCCGGCCAGCAGTTCGGGTGCTCCTTGCAGTAGACGGTCCTGGTGACGGTCACCGTGACCGTGGGCCCCGGCTGCTGTCCGTTGCCGGGCGGGTTGACGGGCGAGGGCGTGGCATCGCAGTTGCCCAGCCCGTTCACGTGGAACCACTCCTTGCCGCCGACCTTGGCGACGAGGTCGCCGCGCACACAGGAACCGCTGACGGCCCGGGTGATCCTGCCGGTGACGGTGATGTCCTTGCCGTCCTTGGTCTCGCCCTCGCAGTCGACCTTGACCACGGTGTTCTCGCTCGCCGTCGGTGCGGCGGACCTGCCGTTGCCCTTGCCGTCGCCGTTGTCGTACGACCCCGTGCAGTTGAGCCACTGCACGTCGGCCTTCTGCCGCTCCAGCTCCGCGGTCACCGTCTGGTCGGTCGTGAACGCCACGGTCGCGCTGCTCAGCCCGCCCGGATCACAGGCGACCAGCCCGCCGACGGCGACCACGGCGAGACCCGCCACGCCTGCCACCCGCGCCACATGCGTGCGCTCCGCGCGACCGGCACTACCGGCACGACCCCAAACCCTCCTGAACGCCCCCATGGAGGGCAGCCTGCCACTGTCCCCGCGGACGCGGTAGGGCACATACGGCCACTCCTTGCTCGCGCACGTCACAATCTGGGGGGCGACCAACTGACCGGCGCAAAACCCGGAGACCAGGCGGTGCCCGGCGCCGTAGCGTGGCCGGATGGGCAACGACCGCCGGCTGCGCAGGCTCGTCGTGGACGAGCGGACGACGTATCTCTGGAGCGTGCGGCACCAGCACGGGGACGGTGAGGGTGAGGGTGACGTGCACCGCGACGTCCTCCACCTGACCCTGGACGGTGTGCGTACCCGGATCGTCTTCCGGGAGGGCGAGGGCCGGGCCGTCTCCTACGGCCATGCGTACGTCGGATGCGTGGCGACCGGCCCCGGGAAGCTGCTCAACCTGCGCGAACCCGGTGTCGTACGCGCTCTCGTCGACGAGGCGACGGCCCGCGGACTTCTGCCGGGGGCCGCGGAGCTGGACGGCTGGGAGCTGTTCGACGCCGTCCTCAGCCGCGCAGCAGCAGCCACTCCTGCAGCTCCACCAGGTTCCCCTCCGGGTCCTTGAGGTGGGCGACGCGCATGCGGTCGGTCATCGGGGCGGGGCCGTGCAGGAGGGTCGCGCCGCGTGAGGTGATCCGCTCGCAACAGGCGTCCAGGTCGTCGACCCGCAGCACCACCAGGGAGCGGTGCCCTTCGGCGGCGTCACCCAGTTCGCCCAGGACCTCGGCCATCATCGCCCGGTCCTGAAGGGCGATGCCCGCCGCGCCGACGGCGGGGCTGAACTTCTCGTACGGCCCGTTCGTCGCGCCCGACTGCGGCTTGAGGCCGAGGACGTCGGCGTAGAAGCGGTAACAGGCGGCGAAGTCGCTGACCAGCAGCCGCACTTGGGCGAGTTCCACGGCGAACGTCCTCCGGGTGTCAGGACCGGGACCAGCGGCCGGTGCGGCCGAGGAGCAGTGCCGTCGCCGCGGTTCCGGCGGTGGAGGTGCGCAGGACGGTACGGCCCAGACGGTACGCCTTGGCACCCGCCTCCTCGAAGAGGGCCAACTCCTCGGGGGACACGCCGCCTTCGGGGCCGACGACGAGCACGATCTCGCCCTCGGCGGGCAGTTCGGCCGTCGCGAGCGGCTCGCTGCCGTAGCCGCGTTCCTCGTGCAGTACGGCGGCGAAGTCGGCCTCGGCGAGAAGTGCCGCGACCTGCTTGGTCGTGGCCGCGTCCGCGACCTGGGGGAAGCGCACCCGGCGCGACTGCTTGCCGGCCTCGCGGGCGGTGGCCCGCCACTTGCCGAGGGCCTTCGCGCCCCGCTCGCCCTTCCACTGCGTGATGCACCGGGCGGCCGCCCAGGGCACGATCGCGTCGACGCCGGTCTCGGTCATGGTCTCGACGGCCAGCTCACCGCGGTCACCCTTGGGAAGGGCCTGGACGACGGTGATACGGGGCTGCTCCGCAGGCTCCTCGGCCACCGCACCCAGCTGCAGAACCAGCCGGTCCTTGCCCTCGGTGTCGATCACCTCGCAGTCGGCCCAGCGGCCCTCGCCGTCCGTGAGGACGACGGCCTCCCCCGCCCGCAGCCGCTTGACGGAGACGGCATGCCGCCCCTCGGGCCCGTCGAGGACGTACCGCTGCCCACCGCCGGCCGGGAGGTGCTCGACCACGAACACGGGAGCGGTCATGCGCCCGCACCGCCCCTGCGCAGAGCCGACAACGCTGTCGTCGCCGCG
Source organism: Streptomyces sp. R28 (assembly GCF_041052385.1). GTDB lineage: Bacteria > Actinomycetota > Actinomycetes > Streptomycetales > Streptomycetaceae > Streptomyces. The sequence continues at coordinate 3,605,172 of NZ_CP163439.1, forward strand.
TCCAGCTCGGCGGCCAGCACCTCCACCAGCTGCCCGGCGGGCAGTTCACGCGCCATCCGGTGCCCCTGCCCGGCCCACAGCGCCATGGCCTGCGCGTCGCCGGACGCGGCGGCCTTCTTGCGCAGGGGCGAGGTGAGGTGGTGGACCTCGGGATAGGCGGCGGGGGCGTACGGCCCGTGCTCGCGCAGGAAACGGTTGACGAGGCCGCGGGCGGGGCGCCCGGAGAAGGCGCGCGTCAACTCGGTCCGTACGAACAGGGGGTTGGTCAGGGCCTGCTTGTGCAGGGCGTTGGCGCCGGACTCCGGGGTGGCCAGGAAGGCGGTCCCGAGCTGGGCGGCGCCGGCGCCGGCGGCGAGTACGGCGGCGATCTGGCTGCCGCGCATGATGCCGCCGGCGGCGACGATGGGCAGGTTCACGGCCTCACGGACCTGGGCGACGAGCGACAGCAGCCCGATGCCGGTGCCGTCGGTCTCGGGGTTGTCGCGATGGGTGCCCTGGTGGCCGCCGGCCTCGACCCCCTGCACGATCACGGCGTCGGCACCGGCCCGCTGCACGGCGAGGGCCTCGTCCGGGGTGGTGGCGGTGACGAGAGTGAAGGTTCCGGCACGCCGCAACGACTCCAGCACCTCGCTGCTGGGCGCGCCGAAGTGGAAGGAGACGACGGGCACGGGGTTGTCGAGCAGCACGGCGAGCTTGGCGTCGTACCCGTCGTCCCGCCCGCTGTCCGGGTCCCCCAGCTCGATCTCGTACCAGGCGGCCTCGCCGGCGAGCTGGTGGGCGTAGACCTCCACGGCCGCGGCGTCGGCATACTCCGGCTGCGGCATGAACAGATTGACCCCGAAGGGACGCCCCGTCAGCCCCCGCAGCTGCTTGATCTCCTGGTACATCCCGTCGGCGGTTTTGTACCCGGCGGCGAGAAAGCCCAGCCCACCGGCCTCGGACACGGCAGCGGCGAGCTGCGGCACGGAGACGCCGCCCGCCATGGGGGCCTGCACGATCGGAAGCGGGAAAAGATCGGTCAGCGCGGAGGACATGACGGCATGTTGTCACGTCCTCCGAACAAGTCCGAATCGACCCTTCCCCTTGGCATAGGCCAACACTTTCCCCGGGGGGTCAGCGCCCGTTGAAGGCATCCTTCAACCGCGAGAACAGACCTTGCTGCCCAGGCTGGAACTGCCCCTGCGGCCGCTCCTCGCCCCGCAGCTTGGCCAGCTCGCGCAGCAGGCGTTCCTGCTCGGGGTCCAGCTTGGTCGGTGTGGTGACCTCGACGTGCACGATGAGGTCGCCGCGGCCGCCGCCGCGCAGATGTGTGACACCCCGACCGTGCAGCGGGATCGACTGGCCGGACTGGGTGCCGGGCCGGATGTCGACCTCCTCCATGCCGTCCAGCGTCTCCAGCGGCACCTTCGTGCCGAGGGACGCCGCCGTCATCGGGATCGTCACCGTGCAGTGCAGGTCGTCGCCGCGCCGCTGGAAGGTCTGGTGCGGGAGTTCGTGGATCTCGACGTAGAGGTCACCGGCGGGACCGCCGCCCGGCCCGACCTCGCCCTCACCGGCGAGCTGGATCCGCGTGCCGTTGTCCACACCGGCCGGGATCTTGACGGTCAGGGTCCGACGGGACCGTACCCGCCCGTCGCCCGCGCACTCCGGGCACGGCGTCGGGACGACGGTGCCGAAGCCCTGGCACTGCGGGCAGGGCCGGGACGTCATGACCTGGCCCAGGAAGGACCGGGTCACCTGCGACACCTCACCGCGGCCGCGGCACATGTCACACGTCTGGGCGGAAGTGCCGGGGGCGGCCCCCTCACCGTTACAGGTGTTGCAGACGACGGCCGTGTCGACCTGGATGTCCTTCGTCGTACCGAAGGCCGCCTCGTCGAGCTCGATCTCGAGGCGGATCATCGCGTCCTGGCCCCGGCGCGTGCGCGAGCGCGGCCCGCGCTGCGACGCCGTACCGAAGAACGCGTCCATGATGTCCGAGAAGTTCCCGAAGCCGCCCGCGCCGAAGCCGCCGGCTCCCCCGCCGCCCGCCTGGGACAGCGGGTCGCCGCCGAGGTCGTAGACCTGCTTCTTCTGCGGGTCCGACAACACCTCGTAAGCGGCGTTGATCTCCTTGAACCGCTCCTGGGTCTTCGGATCCGGATTGACGTCCGGGTGCAGCTCGCGCGCGAGCCGCCGGAAGGCCTTCTTGATCTCTTCCTGCGACGCGTCGCGACGCACGCCGAGAACGGCGTAGTAGTCCGTGGCCACTTACGACTCCGCCAGGATCTGTCCGACGTACCGTGCCACTGCGCGTACCGCTCCCATCGTTCCCGGGTAATCCATGCGGGTCGGTCCGACCACGCCGAGCTTGGCTACTGCCTCACCGCCCGAACCGTAGCCGACCGACACGACAGACGTGGAGTTGAGTCCCTCATAGGCGTTCTCGTGCCCGATGCGCACGGTCATGCCCGAATCCCCCGCCTCGCCAAGGAGTTTGAGGAGCACCACGTGCTCCTCCAGGGCCTCCAGGACGGGCCGGATGGTGAGGGGGAAGTCATGTCCGAAGCGGGTGAGATTGGCGGTGCCGCCGATCATCAGCCGCTCTTCGTTCTCCTCGACGAGCGTCTCCAGGAGGGTGGAGAGCACAGCCGAGACAGTGCCGCGGTCCTCGATGTCGAAGGCCTCGGCGAGGTCCTCGACGAGCGTCGGCACATCGGTGAAGCGCCGCCCCGCGACCCTGCTGTTGAGCCGCGCGCGTAGATCCGCGAGCGACGCCTCACCGAAGGGTGCGGGACAGTCGATCATCCGCTGCTCGACCCGTCCGGTGTCCGTGATCAGCACGAGCATCACGCGCGCGGGTGCGAGCGAGAGCAGCTCGACGTGCCGGACGGTGGACCGGGTCAGCGACGGGTACTGCACGACGGCGACCTGCCGGGTGAGCTGCGCGAGCAGCCGTACGGTGCGCGCCACGACGTCGTCGAGGTCTACGGCGCCCTCGAGGAAGTTCTGGATCGCGCGCCGCTCCGGCGGGCTCATCGGCTTGACGCCGGCGAGCTTGTCGACGAACAGCCGGTAGCCCTTGTCGGTCGGGATCCGCCCCGCGCTGGTGTGCGGCTGGGCGATGTAGCCCTCGTCCTCCAGGGCCGCCATGTCGTTGCGAACGGTCGCCGGGGAGACGCCGAGGTTGTGCCGCTCGGTGAGCGCCTTGGAGCCCACCGGCTCCTCGGTCCCGACATAGTCCTGGACGATGGCGCGCAGCACCTGAAGCCTGCGTTCACTCAGCATCCCGCGCACACCTCCAGTTTCGTCCCCTTGGCGCTTTACCTGGCACTCTGTCCGTCCGAGTGCCAGCCGTCCCCGGCCCAGTGTACGGCGGTGGGGTACGCCCCGGGCAAGGCCGGTCCAGCACCACCGTGCCCGACGGTGGTGTCTTGGTTAGCGTCGCCGTATGACGGTGACTTGGGAAGAGCTCGGGTGGGAGCGGCTGGCGGCCGGGGTGGGGCGGTGCCGGCTTCCGGGCTGGGACTGCACTGCGGGGCTGGTCGTCGGGGAGGGCGGCGCGCTGATCGTCGACGCCGGGTCGAGCCTCGCGGAAGGCGTGCGGCTGCGTACGCAGGCACAGTGGCTCGCGGGTCACCGTGTGACTCATCTCGCGCTGACGCATCCCCACTTCGACCATGTCTTCGGGGCGGCGGCGTTCGCGGGCGCGCAGGTGTACGGGGCGGTGGGCCTGGACACGGTGTTCGCGCACGAGCGGGCGGAACTGCGCGCGGACGCCGTACGCAACGGCCTGGACCAGGACGCGGCGGACGAGGCGATCGACGCCCTGGTCCGCCCGCACCACCAGGTGAGCGGCGAGTGGACCCTCGACCTGGACGGCGCCCGCCAGGTCCTCCTGGCGAACGTGGGCCCTGCCCACACGGCTCATGACCTGGTCGTGCTCGTGCCGGGCGGGCCCGGCTCTCCCGAGGTGGTCTTCTGCGGCGACCTGGTGGAGGAGTCCGGCGAACCCCAGGCCGGCCCCGACGCCGTACCGTCGCACTGGCCGGCGGCCCTGGACCGGCTGCTGGACCTGGGCGGTGAGGACGCGCTGTACGTGCCCGGTCACGGAGCGGTGGTGGACGCGGAGTTCGTGCGCCGCCAGCGCGACACCTTGGCGGCCCGCTTCGGCGTGTCGCGATGATTCCGCGGGACGCACGAGTCGCGCTTCTCCTATCGTCATCCGAATGCGCCAGTACTCGCCGGACCTGACCCCGCCCTGGAAGAAGCCGAAGCCCGTCCCCGAGGTCCCGGCGGACCCGGGCCTGGTGGTGGAGGAGCCGGGCACGGGTTTCTGCGGCGCGGTGATCCGCTGCGAGGCGGGCACGGTGACCCTGGAGGACCGCTTCGGCAAGCACCGGGTGTTCCCGCTGGAACCGCGGGGGTTCCTGCTGGAGGGCAAGGCGGTCACCCTCGTGCGGCCGTCGTCCGCCGCTCCGGTACGTCCCACCCGGACGGCATCCGGTTCGGTCGCCGTCCCGCAGGCACGCGCGCGCGTGGCCCGCGCCGGCCGTATCTATGTCGAGGGCCGGCACGACGCCGAGCTGGTCGAGAAGGTGTGGGGCGACGACCTGCGCGTCGAGGGCGTGGTGGTGGAGTACCTGGAGGGCGTCGACGACCTGCCGTCGATCGTGGCCGATTTCGCGCCGGGTCCGGACGCCCGCCTGGGGGTCCTGGTGGACCACCTGGTGCCGGGCTCGAAGGAGTGGCGCATCGCCGAGTCGGTGACGAGTGAGCACGCGCTGGTCGTGGGCCACCCGTACATCGACATCTGGGAGGCGGTGAAGCCGTCGTCGCTGGGGATTCCGGGGTGGCCGAAGGTGCCGCGCGGGCAGGACTGGAAGACGGGGGTGTGCCGGGCGCTGGGGTGGCCGTCGGAGAACACCGGAGCGGTGTGGCAGGCGATTCTGGGGCGGGTGGGGTCTTACAAGGACCTGGAGCCGGAGTTGCTGGGGCGGGTGGAGGAGTTGATCGACTTCGTTACGTCCAGCGGTGAGGCTTGATGTCGCTGTAGGCACCGAATTCGGTCATGCTCAGTTCGATGCCGAGGTGCTCCATCGGGACGGGGTAGCCGAATGCGCTCGTCCTCCGCACCTGGTAGTCGGCTTCCTCTCCGTCGCCCTTCGGCTCGGTGAGCAGAACGCACTGCGCCATGATCGGATCGGAACGCTCCTCCCCCAGTGATTCACCCGCCGGAGTGATCAGTCCACCAAGTCCCTGACCACCGCATCCGCCAGCAACCGCCCCCGCAACGTCAGCACCGCACGCCCCTCCGCATACGGCCCCTCCTGCAGCAGCCCCTCCCCCAGCGCCCGCCGAGAAGCCGCAAGCCCCTCCTCCCGCAGCAGCTCCAGCGGCACCCCCTCCCGAAGCCGCAGCTCCAGGAGGATCCGCTCCACCCTGCGGTCCTCCTCCGACAGGAGCTCGCGCCCGGCCCCCGGCGACCGTCCCGCCGCCAGCGCAGCCGCGTATGCCCCCGGATGCTTCACGTTCCACCAGCGCACCCCGCCCACGTGCGAGTGCGCCCCCGGCCCGGCGCCCCACCAGTCCGCGCCCCGCCAGTACAGCTCGTTGTGCAGGCAGCGGCCCGCTTCCGAGGTCGCCCAGTTCGAGACCTCGTACCACCGGAGTGATCAGTCCACCAAGTCCCTGACCACCGCATCCGCCAGCAACCGCCCCCGCAACGTCAGCACCGCACGCCCCTCCGCATACGGCCCCTCCTGCAGCAGCCCCTCCCCCAGCGCCCGCCGAGAAGCCGCAAGCCCCTCCTCCCGCAGCAGCTCCAGCGGCACCCCCTCCCGAAGCCGCAGCTCCAGGAGGATCCGCTCCACCCTGCGGTCCTCCTCCGACAGGAGCTCGCGCCCGGCCCCCGGCGACCGTCCCGCCGCCAGCGCAGCCGCGTATGCCCCCGGATGCTTCACGTTCCACCAGCGCACCCCGCCCACGTGCGAGTGCGCCCCCGGCCCGGCGCCCCACCAGTCCGCGCCCCGCCAGTACAGCTCGTTGTGCAGGCAGCGGCCCGCTTCCGAGGTCGCCCAGTTCGAGACCTCGTACCAGTCGAAACCGGCCGCCGTGAGCGTCTCCTCGGCGATCAGGTAACGGTCCGCGTGCACGTCGTCGTCCGTCATCGGCACCTCGCCGCGACGGATACGCCGGGCCAGCTGCGTGCCTTCCTCGACGATCAGGGCGTACGCCGACACATGGTCCGGCCCGGCGCCGAGCGCAGCCTCCAGCGACGCCCGCCAGTCGTCGTCCGACTCACCCGGTGTTCCGTAGATCAGGTCCAGGTTCACGTGCTCGAAGCCCGCCGCGCGGGCCTCCGCGACGCAGGCCTCCGGACGCCCGGGTGTGTGGGTCCGGTCCAGCACCTTCAGCACATGCTGCCTCGCGCTCTGCATGCCGAAGGACAGCCGGTTGAAGCCGCCCTCCCGCAGCCTGGCCAGATACGCCGGGTCCACCGAGTCCGGGTTCGCCTCCGTGGTGATCTCCGCGTCCGGCGCGAGACCGAACTCGTCGCGGATCGCCCCCAGCATCCGTACGAGGTCGTCGGCGGCCAGCAGCGTGGGCGTACCGCCGCCGACGAAGACCGTGCGGACCTCGCGCGGGTCGTCGCCGAGGACCTTGCGGGCCAGGCGGACCTCGTCGATCAGCGTCTCGGCGTAGTTGTCGCGGGACGCCAGCACGCCGCCCGTGCCGCGCAGCTCGGTCGCCGTGTAGGTGTTGAAGTCGCAGTAGCCGCAGCGGGTCGCGCAGTACGGGACGTGCAGGTAGAAGCCGAGGGGGCGGTCGGCGGACCCGGCGAGCGCGGACGCGGGGAGCGCGCCGTCGTCGGGGACGGGCTCGCCGTCGGGGAGTGCGGAGGGCATGGGTTCTATTGTCCCGTACCCGGCCGGTTACTCGGCCTGCAGCACCAGCAGCGCCAGATCGTCCTCCGGCGGACGGCCGCTGAACTCGTGCACCAGCCTCCGGATGCGTTCCGCGATCAGCTGGGCGTTCAGGCCCGCGCACCCGGCGAGCGCGGTCGCGAGGCCGTCGCCGTCGTCGAACTGGCGGGAGCCGCTGCGCCGCTCCGTCACCCCGTCGGTCACGCACAGCAGGGTGTCGCCGGAGCGCAGCTCGAAGGTCTCGCTGGTGTACGTCGCGTCCTCGACGACCCCGAGGAGGGTCTGTGGGTGCGCGGCCGTGTGGACCTCGCCGCCGGCGCCCAACAGCAACGGCAGCGGGTGCCCGGCGGAGGCGAGGGTGCAGCGGACGCCGCCGTCGAAGGGGGTCAGCTCGCCGTACAGCAGGGACAGGAAGCGGGTCTGCGGGCCGTCGCCGGCCGGGACCGGGCCGACGAGGGCGCGGGCGGCGGCGTCGGCGGCCTCCGTGGCGTCGTCGAGGAGGAGCTGGTTGAGGCGGTCGAGGACGTCGGCGACGCGGTAGCCCTCGCGGGCCAGGAGCCGCAGCCAGGGCCGCGCGATGCCGATCACCACGGCCGCCTCGGGGCCCTTGCCCTGCACGTCGCCGATGGCGAAGCACCAGCGGCCGTCGCCGGCCGGGAACAGGTCGTAGAAGTCGCCGCTCGGGCCGCCCTTGTCGTACGGCTCGTACACCAGGGCGCTGACCACCCCGGGGATCTCCGCGACGGCGCCGGGCAGCAGTCCGCGCTGCAGGACCCGGCTGATGGTGGCCTGCCGGGCGTACTGGCGGGCCGCGCCGATGGCGAGGGCCACCCGGCGGCTGAGGTCCTCGACGAGCCCGGTGACCTCGTCGGGGAAGCACATGAGGTCGGCCCGCCCGATGACCAGCGTGCCCAGCGGGCGGCCGCCGGCGACCAGCCGGTACGCGAGCGCCGTGCCGCGCACCCCGCGCGCACCGAGCGCCTCACCAGGCCAGGGATAGGCGACGGGCCCGGTGCGGTGGCTGTCGCAGGAGGGCGGGGGCTCCTTCTCCAGGGCGCGCCGGAGTTCCTCGATGAGGTTCTCGGAGCCGTGCCAGACACGGGCGAGCCGGGGTCCGGTGCCCGCGACGACGTCCGCCGTCCAGCCTCCCCCGCCCTCGGTGTCACCGGATCGGGGGTATCCCCAGCGTCCGGCCATCTCGTCCTCCAGCCACACCGCGCACCAGTCCGCCAGCCGCGGCACGATCAGCTGGCCGGCGAGGGCGGCGACCAGGTTCTCGTCGAGCTGCCCGGCGAGCAGGTCGGAGGCCTCGGCGAGGAAGGACAGGGCGCCCCGGTTGAGCCAGTCCCGGTCCCGCTCGGCGCGCTGGGGCTCCGGGGCGAGGATCTCGGCGACGCGCAGCCCGCGCTCCAGCGCGCGTTCCTCGGCGTACGCCTCGGTGTCGTCCCTGGCCGCGATGGGGTCCTCGGCGGGCAGCCGCGCCCACACGATCTTGGCGCCGGTGCGATAGGTGACGCCCCAGGACTCGGCGAGCCGGGACACCAGCCGCAGGCCGCGCCCGTACTCCGGGGTCTCGTACGGCGCCTCGATCTCCGCGTCGCGCGGGGCGCGCGAGGGGTGGTGGTCCAGGACCTCGACGACGAGGGCGCCGGTGTCCTCCTCCAGCCGGCAGGTGAGCTCGACATCGGTACCGGCGTGCACGACCGCGTTGGTGACCAGTTCGCTGACGGCCACGACGGCGTCGTCGACGAGACGGTCGGTGAGGTGTTCGGTGCCGGGGAGACCGGAGGCGGCCCATTCGGTCAGGGCGTTGCGCACGAGGGTGCGGGCGGAGCCCGGGGAGAGGGGGCTGCCGGGGAGGGTGGTGCGGGTTTCGGAGCCTCCTCGCCCATGTGCAGGCACATCAGAGGCACGGGTAACGGTCTCCCGTTGCGCCGGAATGGCCCCCATGGACAGCTCCCCGAACGGTTCGGACGAATACGCCTCAGTCGACGCCGACAGAGTGACAGACTGGCCACGCCCATAAGCACCGAGTTACCGAAGTGGGCCGCCATGAGTGAGAACCGTGCTACGCGTGTGCTCGAAGACGGACAGAAAGACGGTCAAATTCGAGCATCGGAACTGCGCCCGCTGCTCGCCGCGATGACCGCGGCCCGCGACGGCGACTTCCGCAGGCTGCCGGAGGCCGGAGAGGGAGTGGTGGCCGAGCTGACGGCGGTCTTCAACCAGATCATGGACCGCAGCACCCACTTCAACCGTGAAGTGCAGCGGGTCAAGCGGGAGTTGGTGCGCCACGGCCGACTCGACGAGCGGCTCTCGGCTAGCCCGGGGCCGGGCGACTGGACGACCCGGGTCAACGACGTCAACCACGTGCTCGACGCCCTGGTGGCCCCGGCGGCGAACGCGACGCGCGTGCTCGACGCGGTGGCCGGCGGCGACCTCACCCAGCGCGTCGATCTGCACGACGGCAGCCGCCAGTTACGCGGTGACCTGCGCCGCCTGGGCCGGGCCGTGAACAAGATGGTCGACCAGCTCTCCCTGTTCACCGGCGAGGTCACCCGGGTGGCCCGCGAGGTCGGCACCGAGGGCCGGCTCGGCGGGCGGGCCAAGGTGCAGGGTCTGTCGGGCAGCTGGCGGGACGTGACCGAGGCGGTCAACACGATGGCGTCCCGGCTGACCGCCCAGGTGCGCGACATCGCCCTGGTGACCACGGCGGTGGCCCGCGGCGACCTGACCCGCACGGTCACCGTCGAGGCGACCGGCGAGCTGCTCGAACTGAAGCTGACCGTCAACACGATGGTGGACCAGCTCTCCGCCTTCGCCGACGAGGTGACGAGGGTCGCCCGCGAGGTGGGCACGGAAGGCCGGCTGGGCGGGCGGGCTCAGGTGCGGGGCGTCAGCGGCGTATGGAAGGACCTCACCGACAACGTCAACTTCATGGCGTCGAACCTGACCTCCCAGGTCCGCAACATCGCCCAGGTGACGACCGCCGTGGCCAACGGCGACCTGAGCCAGAAGATCACCGTCGACGCCCAGGGCGAGATCCTCGAACTCAAGTCGACCATCAACACGATGGTGGACCAGCTCTCCGCCTTCGCCGACGAGGTCACCCGCGTCGCCCGCGAGGTCGGCACCGAAGGCAACCTCGGCGGCCGGGCCCAGGTGCGCGGCGTGTCGGGCGTATGGAAGGACCTCACCGACAACGTCAACTTCATGGCGGACAACCTGACCTCCCAGGTCCGCAACATCGCCCTCGTGTCCACCGCCGTGGCCCAGGGCGACCTCGGCAAGAAGATCACGGTGGAGGCGAAGGGCGAGATCCTGGAGCTGAAGTCGACCATCAACACGATGGTGGACCAGCTCTCCGCCTTCGCCGACGAGGTCACCCGCGTCGCCCGCGAGGTCGGCACCGAAGGCAACCTCGGCGGTCAGGCCCAGGTGCGCGGCGTCTCGGGAGTCTGGAAAGACCTCACCGACAACGTCAACTTCATGGCGCTGAACCTCACTTCACAGGTACGGAACATCGCCCAGGTGACGACCGCCGTCGCCAACGGCGACCTCTCCAAGAAGATCACCGTCGACGCGCGCGGCGAGATCCTGGAGCTGAAGGACACCGTCAACACGATGGTGGAGCAGCTGCGCGCCTTCGCCGACGAGGTGACGAGGGTCGCCCGCGAGGTCGGCACCGACGGCCGGCTCGGCGGCCGCGCCCAGGTGCTGGGCGTCTCCGGCGTGTGGCGGGACCTGACGGACAACGTCAACTACATGGCGGACAACCTCACGTCCCAGGTCCGCAACATCGCCCAGGTCACCACCGCCGTCGCCAACGGCGACCTGTCCAAGAAGATCGACGTGGACGCGCGCGGGGAGATCCTGGAGCTGAAGACCGCCATCAACACGATGGTCGACACGCTCTCCTCCTTCTCCTCCGAGGTCACCCGCGTGGCCCGCGAGGTCGGCTCCGAGGGCCAACTCGGCGGCCAGGCAAGGGTCGAGGGCGTCTACGGCACCTGGAAGCGCCTGACGACGAACGTGAACGAGCTCGCGTCGAACCTGACCACCCAGGTCCGCGCGATCGCCGAGGTCGCCTCCGCGGTGGCCCAGGGCGATATGTCCCGCTCGATCACCGTGGAGACCCAGGGCGAGGTCGCCGAGCTGAAGGACAACATCAACCTGATGGTGGCCAACCTGCGCGAGACGACCCGCGCCAAGGACTGGCTGGAGTCCAACCTGACCCGCCTCGCCGCCCTGATGCAGGGCCACCGCGACCTGATGGAGGTCGCCGACCTGCTGCTGCGCGAGCTGACGCCGCTGGTGAACGCCCAGTACGGCGCGTTCTTCCTGGCCGACCCGGACGAGGAGAGCGCCGGGCTGCGCACCACCGTTCCCGCGAAGGGACTCGCGTTCATCGCCGGGTACGGCTCGGCCCAGGGCACGACCATCGAGACCGGCGGCCTCCCGGTGCACGGCCTGGTCCGGCAGGCGGCCCGCGAGAAGAAGCGGATCCTCGTCGAGGAGGCCCCGCCGGACTACATCAAGATCAACAGCGGGCTCGGCGAGGCGGCGCCCACCAGTGTCGTCATCATCCCGATCCTCTTCGAGGACAAGCTCCTCGGCGTGATCGAGCTGGCGTCCTTCTCCCGCTTCTCCGACGTGCACCTGGCGTTCTTCGACCAGTTCGTGAACACCATCGCCGTCGCGATCAACACGATCATCGCCAACTCCCGCACGGAGTCCCTGCTCGGCGAGTCCCAGCGCCTGGCCATGCAGCTCCAGGAACGCTCGGACGAACTCCAGATGCAGCAGGCGGAACTGCAGCGCTCGAACGCCGAACTGGAGGAGAAGGCAGCGCTTCTCGCGACGTCCTCGCAGTACAAGTCGGAGTTCCTGGCGAACATGTCGCACGAGCTGCGCACGCCTTTGAACTCGCTGCTGATCCTGGCGAGGTTGCTGTCGGACAACCCGGACGGCCACCTCTCCGAACAGGAGGGGCAGTTCGCGTCGACGATCCACCGCTCCGGCTCGGACCTCCTCCAGCTGATCAACGACATCCTGGACCTGTCGAAGATCGAGGCCGGCCGGATGGACGTACGCCCGAAGAAGCTGCCGCTCATCAAGCTGCTGGACTACGTCCACGCCACGTTCCGCCCGCTCACCCTGGACCGGGGGCTCGCCTTCGAGGTGGCGGTCGGCGAGGACGTGCCGCGCGAGATGTACTCGGACGAGCAGCGCCTCCAGCAGATCCTGCGCAACCTCCTGTCCAACGCGATCAAGTTCACCGCGTCGGGCCGGGTCGAGCTACGGGTGAACCGGGTGAAGGACCCCGAGCACCAATGGGGGTCCCCCCGCTCGAGCGAAGTCGAGAGTGGGGGAGTCCACGAGGGCGACGAGGTGATCGCGTTCGCGGTGTCCGACACCGGTATCGGCATCGCGCGGGAGAAGCTCCCGGTGATCTTCGAGGCGTTCCAGCAGGCCGACGGCACGACCAACCGCAAGTACGGCGGAACGGGCCTCGGCCTGTCCATCAGCCGGGAGATCGCGGGCCTGCTGGGCGGCCGTATCGTCGCCGAGAGCGAGCCCGGCAGGGGCTCCACGTTCACGCTGTACGTCCCGGTCATCAGCCCCGGCCACGCGGCGACCGGCCCAGTGCCCGAGGACCGTCCGCTGCCGGTGCCGGAGCAGCTGTCGACCGAGCGCTTCTCGAGCACCCACGACGCGGACGACTCCTGGCCGACGCCGACCAAGCTGGAGGCCTGGCAGACCGGCCGGGCGGGCCGGGTACTCCCCGGCCGGCGGGTGTTGATAGTGGACGATGACATCCGCAACGTCTTCGCGCTCACCCATGTCCTGGGCCGGGTCGGCATGCCGGTCCTGTACGCCGAGAACGGCCGCGAAGGCATCGAGACGCTGGAGCGGAACCCGGACGTCGAACTCGTCCTGATGGACATCATGATGCCGGAGATGGACGGCTACGAGACCATCTCCGCCATCCGCCGCACCCCGCGCTGGACGGACCTGCCCATCGTCGCGCTGACCGCGAAGGCCATGCCCGGAGACCGGGAGAAATCCATCGCGCGGGGCGCCAACGACTACGTAACGAAGCCGGTGGACGTGGATCAGCTCCTGACCGTCGTCTGCGACCTCCTGGACCCCGAGGGCGCGGAGCGGCGGGAGCCTGCCACGGAGCCGGACAACACCGCAGCGCCGGGACCGAGCACTTCCGACGAGGAAGAGGTCGTCCCGCCGACGATCACCGAATGAGGCCACTTCACCATGAGCGCTGAGGCAACGAGCGACGAGCGTGCCGGCATCCTCCTCGTCGACGACATGGAGGACAACCTGATCGCGCTGGAGGCCGTCCTGGGGTCCCTCAACGAGCCGCTCGTGCGCGCGCGTTCGGGCGAGGAGGCGATGAAGGCGCTGCTGCGGCAACGCTTCGCCCTGGTCCTGCTCGACGTCCGCATGCCGGGCATGGACGGCTTCGAGACCGCCACGAACATCAAGCGGCTCGACCAGACCAAGGACGTCCCGATCATCTTCCTGACCGGCGCGGAGGACGAGCCGGGCTACGCCTTCCGCGGCTATGCGACGGGCGCCGCGGACTACTTGACCAAGCCGTTCGATCCGTGGGTACTGCGCGCGAAGGTCAGCGTCTTCCTCGACCTCCACCGCAAGACCAGGCAGCTGGAGCACCTGCTGAGCCGCGAGCACGTACACAGCCGGGAGCTGAGCACTCAGGTGGAGGCCCTGGAGAAACAGCTTTCCGGGGACACTCCCCCGAACGTGACGGCCTTACGCGCCCAAGTCCATGAGATACGGCGGCTCATCGATTAGGGGTGCGCGTCCCGACCTGAAGGGGCGCGGGGCTGTGTCGATTTGCGGCTCCGCCGCGTGGGCACGACCAGCCACAACGAACCCGCAGCCGCCAGCAGCCCCGCCACCCCTCCCTCTACGGCGCTACGCCTCCCGCGTACCCGCGTACATCTCCTCGATCAGCCCCTTGTACTCCCGCTCCACCACCGGCCGCTTCAGCTTCAGACTCGGCGTGATCTCCCCGTGCTCCACATCGAGATCCCGCGGCAGCAACCGGAACTTCTTGATCGTCTGCCACTTCTGAAGCCCGGCGTTGAGCTGCTTCACATAGCCGTCGACCATCTCGACGGTGGCCGGCGCGGCCACGATCTCCGCGTACGACTTGCCGGAGAGCCCGTTCTCCTCGGCCCACGCCAGGATCGAGGGCTCGTCCAGCGCGATCAGCGCAGTGCAGAAGTTCCGGTCGGCCCCGTGCACCAGGATGTTGGAGACGTACGGGCACACCGCCTTGAACTGTCCCTCGACCTCGGCGGGCGCGATGTACTTGCCGCCCGACGTCTTGATGAGGTCCTTCTTGCGGTCGGTGATGCGCAGGTACCCGTCCGGGGACAGCTCGCCGATGTCGCCGGTGTGGAACCAGCCGTCGCTCTCCAGCACCTCGGCGGTCTTGTCCGGCAGCCCGTGGTAGCCCTCCATGATGCCGGGGCCCCGCAGCAGGATCTCGCCGTCGTCGGCGATACGGACCTCCGTGCCGGGCAGCGGCTTGCCGACCGTGCCGGTGCGGTAGGCCTCGCCCGGGTTCACGAAGGACGCGGCCGAGGACTCCGTGAGCCCGTAGCCCTCGAGGATGTGGATGCCGGCGCCGGCGAAGAAGTAACCGATCTCCGGGGAGAGGGCGGCGCTGCCCGACACACAGGCGCGCAGGTTGCCGCCGAAGGCCTCACGGATCTTGGCGAACACGAGGGTGTCGGCGACCTTGTGCTTGGCGGCGAGGCCGAACGGCGCGGAGTGGGTGCCGGTGCGCCGGAAGTTGTCCTGGGTGACCTTGGCGTACTCGCGGGAGACCTCGGCGGCCCACTGGAAGATCTTGTACTTGGCGCCACCGCCCGCACGGGCCTTGGCGGCGACCCCGTTGTAGACCTTCTCGAAGATGCGCGGGACGGCCGCCATGTACGTCGGCTGCACGACCGGCAGATTCTCGATGATCTTGTCGACCCGGCCGTCGACGGCGGTGACGTGGCCGACCTCGATCTGGCCGGAGGTGAGCACCTTGCCGAAGACGTGCGCGAGCGGCAGCCACAGGTACTGCACGTCGTCCGGACCGACCAGGCCCGTCGCGGCGATCGCCTTCGCCATGTACGACCAGTTGTCGTGCGGCAGGCGTACGCCCTTGGGGCGGCCGGTGGTGCCGGAGGTGTAGATGAGGGTGGCGAGCTGGTCCTTGGTGATCGCGCCGACCCGCTCCTTGACCAGGTCGGCATCCTTCTCCAGCCGGGCCGCGCCGCGCTTCTCCAGCTCGTCGAGGGTGAGGATCCAGTCGGCGGTCTCGACGCCGGCCGGGTCGATGACGACGACGTGGGTCAGGTTCGGCAGCTCGGCGCGCTTCTCCTGCGCCTTGGCCAGCTGCGCCGCGTCCTCGGCGATCAGCACCCGGCTCTCGGAGTCGGACAGGATGAACGCCGACTCTTCGGCGTTGGTCTGCGGATACACGGTGGTGGTGGCCGCGCCGGCACACATGATGCCCAGGTCGGCGAGGATCCACTCGAGCCGCGTCGAGGAGGCGAGGGCCACCCGCTGCTCGGGCTGGACGCCCAGCTCGATGAGGCCGGCCGCGATCGCGTAGACCCGCTCGGCGGCCTGCGCCCAGCTCAGCGACTTCCACTCGTCCGGCCCCTGCCCCGAGGCCACCGGTACCGGATGGCGATATGCCTCGGCGTCCGGTGTGGCCGCCACACGCTCCAGGAAGAGGGTCGCCACGCTCGGCGGACGGTTCTCGATCAGTGTCTGTGTGTCGCTCACGACGTCCTCCGGGGGCCCGCGACTGTGCGGCTGGCTCAATAGCCGGCTTTGCGGCCGGCTCATTACGGCGGTTTTCACTCGCGAGCCGTTGTTTAACTCGCGAGTAACTATCGAGCAGGGATCAGAGTAAAGGCCGACCGGCCACCGCGTAAGGGGCAACGGCCTGTCACTTCCTCCAGAGGGCCACCCGCCGGACACGCAGGGGCCCGCCGCACTTGCGCACGACGGACCCCTGTTGCACCGGTTTGCCAGGCCACCCCGCGTTACCGGCGGTTACTTCTTGCCCTTGCCCGACCCCGCGCTGTCATCGCTGCTCAGTACGGCGATGAAGGCCTCCTGCGGAACCTCCACGGAACCCACCATCTTCATCCGCTTCTTGCCTTCCTTCTGCTTCTCCAGCAGCTTGCGCTTACGGGAGATGTCGCCGCCGTAGCACTTGGCGAGGACGTCCTTGCGGATGGCGCGGATGGTCTCGCGGGCGATGACCCGGGAGCCGATGGCGGCCTGGATGGGCACCTCGAAGGCCTGCCGCGGGATGAGCTCGCGCAGCTTGGCGACGAGCCGCACACCGTACGCGTACGCCGCGTCCTTGTGCGTGATCGCCGAGAAGGCGTCCACCTTGTCGCCGTGCAGCAGGATGTCGACCTTGACCAGGCTGGAGGTCTGCTCGCCGGTGGGCTCGTAGTCCAGCGACGCGTACCCACGCGTCTTCGACTTCAGCTGGTCGAAGAAGTCGAAGACGATCTCGGCGAGCGGGAGGGTGTAGCGGATCTCGACCCGGTCCTCGGACAGGTAGTCCATGCCGAGCAGGGTGCCGCGCCGGGTCTGGCACAGCTCCATGATCGAGCCGATGAACTCGGTCGGCGCGAGGATCGTGGCGCGTACGACGGGCTCGTACACCTCGTTGATCTTGCCCTCGGGGAATTCACTCGGGTTGGTGACGGTGTGCTCGGTACCGTCCTCCATCACGACGCGGTAGACCACGTTCGGCGCGGTCGCGATGAGATCGAGGCCGAACTCGCGCTCCAGGCGCTCGCGGATCACGTCGAGGTGCAGCAGGCCGAGGAAGCCGACGCGGAAGCCGAAGCCGAGCGCGGCGGAGGTCTCCGGCTCGTAGACCAGCGCGGCGTCGTTGAGCTGGAGCTTGTCGAGGGCCTCGCGCAGCTCGGGGTAGTCGGAGCCGTCCAGCGGATACAGGCCGGAGAAGACCATCGGCTTCGGGTCCTTGTACCCGCCGAGGGCGTCCGTCGCGCCCTTGTGCTGGCTGGTGACGGTGTCACCGACCTTGGACTGGCGGACGTCCTTCACACCGGTGATGAGGTAGCCCACCTCACCGACGCCGAGGCCGTCGGCGCCCAGCATCTCGGGCGAGTTCGTGCCGATCTCCAGCAGCTCGTGCGTGGCGCCCGTCGACATCATCTTGATGCGCTCGCGCTTGTTGAGCTGGCCGTCGATGACACGGACGTACGTGACCACGCCCCGGTAGGAGTCGTAGACCGAGTCGAAGATCATCGCGCGGGCGGGGGCGTCCTTGACGCCGACCGGCGCGGGAACCTCCTTTACCACCCTGTCGAGCAGGGCGTCGACACCGACACCGGTCTTGGCGGAGACCCGGAGGACGTCGCCGGGCTCGCACCCGACCAGGTTGGCGAGTTCCTCGGCGAACTTCTCGGGCTGCGCGGCCGGCAGGTCGATCTTGTTCAGCACCGGGATGATCGTGAGGTCGTTCTCCATCGCCAGGTAGAGGTTGGCGAGGGTCTGGGCCTCGATGCCCTGGGCGGCGTCGACGAGGAGGACGGTCCCCTCGCAGGCGGCGAGCGACCGAGAGACCTCGTAGGTGAAGTCGACGTGCCCCGGGGTGTCGATCATGTTGAGGATGTGCGTGTTGCCGGGTTCGTGGGTGGGAGCCCACGGCAGCCGCACCGCCTGGGACTTGATCGTGATGCCGCGCTCGCGCTCGATGTCCATCCGGTCGAGGTACTGAGCACGCATCTGCCGCTGCTCGACCACACCGGTCAGCTGGAGCATCCGGTCGGCGAGTGTGGACTTGCCGTGGTCGATGTGCGCGATGATGCAGAAATTGCGGATCAGAGCCGGGTCGGTACGGCTCGGCTCGGGCACATTGTTAGGGGTCGCGGGCACGCAGGGTCCTGTCTCTTGAGGCGCCTTATGCCTCGGGTCGGATCGATACGTAGCTTCCATGGTCCCACGGGCGGCGACCGGAGACCGTTTTGGGCCGTCCGCTGGGCCACTGGTAGTCTGGGTGGCTGTGTCTCATGCCCTCTCAGCACGAGGCACAACTCCAAGAAATCACCTGGTACGGGTCCCGGATCCTTCCTTGTACGGAATCCTCCTGGCCCCGTGCCTGAACCTGAAAAGGCTCAATCAGTGGCGAACATCAAGTCCCAGATCAAGCGGATCAAGACCAACGAGAAGGCTCGGCTGCGCAACAAGGCCGTCAAGTCCTCCCTGAAGACCGCGATCCGCAAGGCCCGTGAGGCTGCTGCCGCGGGTGACCTCGAGAAGGCCACCGAGTACCAGCGCGCTGCCGCGCGTCAGCTCGACAAGGCCGTCTCCAAGGGCGTCATCCACAAGAACCAGGCTGCCAACAAGAAGTCGGCGCTG
Organism: Streptomyces sp. R28; assembly: GCF_041052385.1. Lineage (GTDB taxonomy): Bacteria > Actinomycetota > Actinomycetes > Streptomycetales > Streptomycetaceae > Streptomyces. The sequence continues at coordinate 3,623,534 of NZ_CP163439.1, forward strand.
GCCACGAAGGTCGCGGCGCTCAAGGGCTGACACTTGATTTGATCGCCGGAGGGAATCGAGCGGGCCCTCTCTCATCCGCTCCCGTCCGGCACCCCGAGCCTGTACGCGGCCTGCGTTCGCCACGCGGGTACGGGCTCAGCAGCTTCAACCGAAGGCCCCGGCCCCTCGCCCTTCCCCAGGGCGGGTGCCGGGGCCTTCGGCATGCCGCGTCACGACCAGAAGTCGTCGGTCTGCTCCATGTCCGCGACGCACTCGTCGAGGTCGGTCATCTTGTCGCCGACGATCCGGAAGACGATGCCCCCCATCTCGTCGATGTGCTTGCCGCCCCGGTCCGCGGTGAAGTGGTGCACGGACATCGCGTGTCCGCGGCCGTCGACGAAGATGTTGCGCAACTCGACGCGGAACGACCCGTCCGTCTCCGTCGCGAGCCGCGTGTAGTACCCGTCGATGATGTTGTCGATCCCCTTGTAGTCCCCGGAGAGCGGGCTGGAGCCGGGCACGTGGTGCGTACAGTCCCCGGTCATCATCCCGCGCAGGGTATCCATGTCTCCGCGCTGGAAGGCCTCGTAGCCCTGACGGACGAGCTGGGCGTGCGGGTGTTCAGCCATGGCGACCGCCACCTCTCCGTGGCATCGGTGCGTTCTGGTTCACGAGTAGAAGTCGTTGAACTTGTCGAGGTCGTCGACGCACTCGTCGAGGTCGCTGGCCTTGTCGCCGACGATCCGGAAGACGATGCCTCCGTCCAGCTCCACGCGCTTGCCCCGACGCTCTGCCGTGGAGTGGTGCACGGACACCACGTGGCCACGCCCGTCGACGAGGAGGTGACGCAGCTCGATGTTCAACGTCCCGCCCGTCTCTTCGAAGAGCCGCTGGTAGAGCTCGACACACGCGTCCTGGCCCTTGTAGTCGCCCGCCAGCGGGTGATCGCCCGGGAAGTGGTGCGTTGCGTCCCCCGTCAGCAGGGTGCGCAGGGTGTCCATGTCACCGCGCGAGAAGGCCTCGTAGCCCTTGCGGACGAGTGCTGCGTGCGGGTGTTCAGCCATAGCGATCGCCACCTTCCGTTACATCGGTCATGTACGGCGATTTCGGGCTGCACCTACGATTGTCCTCGCGGCCGCTACGACGGCCAGTGGATCATGACTGGGGCGCGTCTTCGGTCCCGCTCAGCTTCGGTCCCGCTCAGCTTCGGTCCCGCTCAGCTTCGGCCCCTGGAACGCGCCGCCCGCGCGATCGTCACGACCGCCTTCTCCAGGGCGTACTCGGGATCGTCCCCGCCGCCCTTCACTCCGGCGTCGGCCTCGGCGACCGCCTGCAACGCGCCCGCCACTCCGTCGGGCGTCCAGCCGCGCATCTGCTGTCGTACGCGGTCGATCTTCCAGGGCGGCATGCCCAGCTCACGCGCCAGGTCGGCGGGACGCCCGCCGCGGGCCGAGGACAGCTTCCCGATGGCCCGCACGCCCTGCGCGAGCGCGCTGGTGATCATGACGGGCGCCACGCCGGTGGAGAGGGACCACCGCAGCGCCTCCAGCGCCTCCGCCGCCCGCCCCTCGACCGCCCGGTCGGCGACGGTGAAGCTCGACGCCTCCGCTCGGCCGGTGTAGTACCGCCCGACGACGGCCTCGTCGATCGTCCCTTCGACATCGGCGACCAGCTGACTCACCGCGGACGCCAGCTCCCGCAGGTCGCTCCCGATGGCGTCGACCAGCGACTGACAGGCCTCGGGCGTCGCGGACCGCCCGGTCGCCCGGAACTCACTGCGCACGAACGCCAGCCGATCCGCCGGCCTGGTCATCTTCGGGCACGCCACCTCCCGCGCCCCCGCCTTGCGCGCGGCGTCGAGCAGCTTCTTGCCCTTGACCCCACCGGCGTGCAGCAGCACCAGGGTGATCTCCTCGGCCGGCGACCCCAGATACGCCGTCACGTCCTTGATCGTGTCGGCCGACAGATCGTGTGCGTTGCGCACGACCACGACCTTGCGCTCCGCGAACAGCGAGGGGCTGGTCAACTCGGCCAGCGTGCCCGGCTGCAACTGCTCCGGAGTCAGGTCCCGCACATCCGTGTCCGCGTCGGAGGCCCTGGCGGCAACGACCACCTCCCGCACGGCACGATCGAGCAGCAGCTCCTCCTGACCCACGGCGAGGGTCACGGGAGCGAGGAGGTCGTCAGTCGCACTTTTCCTGGCCATCGCGACAAGCATGGCACGGGCCACTGACAACGCGGCGCCTCCGGGTCACCGCCGGCCTGCGCCCGCGCCCGCGGCTCGCGCCGACACCAGCATCGGCATCGGAACCGCCAGTGGCACCGACACCGCCGTCGACGCCGGCGCTGGCACTGGCACTGGCACTGGCACTGGCACTGGCACTGGCACCGTTGGGCCTACGGCTCCTCCCGCCAGCCGTCCCACTCCCCCGCGAACGCGTCCAGCTTCCCCGGATCCAGCCGCCCCTCCTCGTCCCGCAGCACCACCAGCCACTGCGCATCCTCGGCATCGTCCTCCCCGGCCAGCGCATCCCGCACCAACCGCGGCTCCTCATCGATCCCGAACCGCTCCCGGAGCGCCTCCGCGGCCTCCTCCGCCGCGTCACGATCGGGCAGCACCAGCACATGTCTCACATCACTCACGGAGCAATTCTCGGACACCCACGAGAGACGAACCTGCGCCGGGCCCCGCACGAGTTGCCCGGCGTGACCCCGAGTGACCCCGAGTGGCCCAGCGTGGCCCCGACCGGCCCCGCGTGGGCCCGAGTAGCCCCGTGTGCCCCTGCATGGCCTGATCGGCCTAGGCGGCCCGAGTAGCCTCACTGCCCGGAATCAGCCGTCCCGGTCGGGCTTGCGCACCGTCGGCACGCGGTCCAGCTCGATCCCGAACCGCTCCCGGTACACCCGCAGCACCTCCTCGTCCGTGCCCAACTCCCGCTCCTCACGTGTCCCGTCGGCCGCCGTCTCCTTGAACGTGCGCCCGCTGAGCGTGATCCGCCCTCCCTCCTCCGTCACCCGCGAGCACACCAGCGACTGCGTGAAGTGCGAGCCCGGCGAGGTGCTGTGCCACCAGGCCCCGGCCACGAAGTCACCGAGCACCCGCGGCCGCCGCTCCAGCCGGTACTCCGGTCTGCCGTCCATGACGACGTCCAGGTCCGCCGCCTCCTCCACGTCGTGCCCACCGCGCACCCCGGCCGCGTCCGGCCCGGCTTCGACGATCCGGAAGACACCCGCCGGATCCACCTGCTCACCCCGCGCCTCGAAGGCCAGCGGATAGTGACTGTGCGCCCCGAAACCGATGTCCGCCAGCCATGTGCCCCCGTCCACCGTCCGCACCTTCAGCGCCATGTGGTCGTAGGGAATCCCGAGCCGCCCCTCCTTCCCGTGGACCCGCGCCGCGAGCAGCGTCACATCGAAACCCAGCGCGGTGAGCAACGCCCCGAACGCCCCGTTCAGTTCGTAGCAGAACCCGCCCCGTCCAGCCCCCACCACCTTGTCCAGCAGCCGCTTCTCCTCCAGCACGATCTCCTCGCCGACGTGGATCGACAGGTTCTCGAAGGGCACGGTCTGCAGATGGCGCAGATGCAGCTCGCGCAGCACGTCCACGGTCGGCCATGCCGGGTGCTCGACCCCCAGGCGGCGGAGATAGGCATCAACCACAACGGAATCCATGCCCTCAGTCTCCCGCCACCCGCAGCTCCGCGCCCGTACCCGCGACCGCCAGCGCCCCGTCCTCGTCCGTCCGCAGCACCACCGCGCCCTGCGCCCGCAGCGCCGCGACGGTGCTGGAAGCCGGGTGTCCGTACGGGTTGTCCTCACCACAACTGATCAATGCCAGCCGCGGCGCCACCCTGCGTATGAGCTCGGGATCCTGGTACGCCGAGCCGTGGTGGGCGACCTTGAGCACGTCCACGCCGCTCAGCAGTGCCCCCGCCGGCGATCTCAACAGCGCCCGCTGGGCCGGGGGTTCGAGATCCCCGAGCAGCAGCAACCGCAGCCCTGCCGAGCGGACGAGCAGGGCGACACTGGAGTCGTTCGGGCCGTCCGGGGCGAGAGCGGGGTGTGCGGGCGGCCAGACGACCTGCCAGCTCAGTGCCCCAGTACGCCGCTCCTCCCCTGCTGCGGCCCGCGTCACGGGAATGCGCCGGGCGGCCGCCTCCCTGCGTACGAACTCCACCTGGTCCACGGGCTCTTCGTGCCCCGTCGTCTCGATCGCGCCCACCGCGCGCCCGCGCAGCACGCCGGGCAGGCCCGCCACATGGTCGGCGTGGAAGTGGGTCAGCACGACGAGCGGGATCCTGGTGATCCCGAGCGTGCGCAGGCATCGGTCGATCAGTGCCGGGTCGGGTCCGGCGTCCACGACCACGCCCGTCCCCGCGCCCGCCGCCAGCACCGTCGCGTCGCCCTGCCCCACGTCGCACATCGCGAACCGCCACCCGGGCGGCGGCCACCCCGTGACCACCCTGGTCAGCGGCGGCGGCTGCAGAACCACCAGCAGGAGCAGCGCCCCGCAGACACCGCACCACCAGGGGTGCCGCAGCAGTCGCCGGCCGACGAGCAGGAGGACCACCGTGGCGAGGGCGAGCAGCGCCGCGCCGGTCCAGCTGCCGGGCCAGTCCACTCCCGCCCCGGGCAGTGCGGCGCCCGTGCGGGCGACATCCGCGATCCACCCGGTCGGCCAACTCGCACACCAGGCCAGCACCTTGGCCAACGGCATCGCGAGCGGCGCCGCCGCCAGCGCGGCGAAGCCCAGCACCGTGGCCGGTGCGATCGCGAACTCCGCGAGCAGATTGCATGGCACCGCCACCAGGCTCACCCGGGCCGACAGCACCGCCACGACCGGCGCGCACAGCGCCTGCGCGGCAGCCGCGGCGGCCAGCGCCTCGGCCAACCGCGGCGGCACCCGGCGCCGTCGCAGCGCCGCGCTCCAGCGGGGCGCGAGCGTGAGCAGGGCGCCCGTGGCGAGAACGGAGAGCAGGAAGCCGTAACTGCGGGCCAGCCACGGGTCGTACAGCACCAGCAGCAGTACGGCTGTCGCCAGCGCCGGGATCAGTGATCTACGGCGTCCGGTCGCCAGGGCCAGCAGCGCGACGGCTCCGCAGGCCGCGGCCCGCAGCACGCTCGGGTCCGGTCGGCACACGACGACGAACGCGAGGGTGAGCACTCCGCCGAGCAGCGCGGTCGTCCGCAGGGAGATGCCGAGGCGGGGCGCGAGACCACGGCGCTCGACCAGCTGGGACATGCCGGGCGGGCCGATCAGCAGGGCGAGGATGATCGTCAGATTGCTGCCCGAGACGGCGAGCGTGTGCGCGAGGTCGGTCTCCTTGAACGCCTCGTCCAGTTCCGGAGTGATCCGCGAGGTGTCGCCCACCACCAGCCCCGGCAGCAGCGCCCTCGGGTCCGCCGGCAGCCCGTCGGTCGCCTCCCGCAGCCCGGCCCGCAACCGCCCCGCCAGCCGCTGCGCCGCCGACGGCTCCCCCACGACCTCCGGCACCGCCGGGTCCCGCACCCGCAGTACGGCGGCGATTCGGTCCCCGTCGGCGAGCGTGGGCGCCAGCGTCGCGGTCACCCGCAGCCGCGTGGAGGGCAGGAGCCCCAGCCAGGGCGAACGTCGGCCGGTAGCAGGCTGCGACGCCCCGTTGACGTCCTCAGCCCCAGGGGGCCTCAGTGCCCCGTCGACGTCCCCGGACCCCTGGGGTCTCGGCACCCCGTTCACGTCCCCCTCCTCAGAAGACCTCGGCGCCGCGTCGACGATCATCAGCACCGGGGCCCGCGTCACCACCGCCGTGCCGTGCGCCTCCTCTACGCGTCGTACGTCCGCGTTGATCAGCACGGATGTCGGCGCCATGTGATCCCCCTTGACCCGGGGCCGGGTGAGCCGGGGGTCCGAGGTGACCTCGACCTCGGCGGTCACGGTGGCGTACTCCCGCGCCAGCCCGGGCACCGGCCCACGCCGCAGATCGGCCCCGTGCAGCCCGGCGGAGACGGCGGCCGCGGCGACACAGAGCAGGACAGCGGCGACCGAGGTACGCGGCCAGGTGAGTCGCGGGGGCGTTGAGCCCTGCCTACGCGGCCGCGCGAAGTGCCCTGGCCTGGAGTCCTGCCCGGGCACGGAGTCCTGCCTAGGCGCGGAATCCCGCCCATTCACGGGGTCCAGCCCAGACACGGAATCCCGCCCATTCACGGAGTCCAGCCCAGACACGGCGTCCAGTCCGGCCACGGAGCCCACCCCAGCCCCCGCCGCACGACCATCACTAACCCCACCGCGCCGCACCAGCAGCAGTACGCCCGCCGCGATCAGGCACACGACCACCGCGCCGCCCACCCACACCGTGGGGGCGTCAAGCATCACCGCCGCCGTCGCCCAGGCGGCGAGCGCGGGTGGGACGAGTCGGAGGTCCGTCGGTCCTTCCTGCCGGGGGTGGGAAGCGCCGAGCCGGTTTCCGGAGGCGGCGTGAACGGCGGCGCGGGAAGGCGCGAGGTCGGGTGCGCGCACGTCGTGCCTCATGGCTGTACGAGATTCCGCAGATCGGCGAAACGGCGGTCGCCGATGCCATTGACCTCGCGCAGCTCGTCCACCGAACGGAAGCCACCGTGCTGGGTGCGGTAGTCGATGATGTGCTGGGCCAGCACCGGGCCGACGCCCGGGAGGGTGTCGAGCTGGTCCACGGTGGCCGTGTTGAGGGAGACCGGCCCCACAGGTGCGGCCCCGGCGACCGCCGCACCTGCCGGGCCGGTGCCGGGAGCGGCCCCGGGGGCGGCAGCCGTACCGCCGACGATCACCTGCTCGCCGTCCACCAGGAACCGGGCCCGGTTGAGGCCGTCGGTGTTCGTGCCGGGACGCACCCCACCGGCCACACGCAATGCGTCGGCGACTCGCGACCCCGCCGGCAGGCGATGGATCCCCGGCTCGCGCACCTTGCCGCTGACGTCCACGACGATCTCCGCCGCGGCCGTGCCCACGGCACCCGGCGCATCGGCCGCCGAGGCACCGGCCACGGCCTCATCACTCTGGCCCCCTCCTCCGTACGAGGCCGCCGCCCGCACCACCTCGGGCGCCCGCACGGACTGCGCCCGGCCGGCCCAGAAGTGCTGCACGGCGAACCCGGCGGCGAGGACGAGAACCACGGTGAGCGCGACCACGCTCCGCCGCTCCAGCCCACACCTCACCTGCAACCACACCGGCATCCGCTCCCGCAGAGCCGGCCCGACCCGCGTCCGCCAGTCCCCGGCACCCCCGTCACCGGCCCCGGCCCCGGCATGGTCCCCGGCACCCGCACCGGCATCCGGCGTGTCCGGGCCGACCGCCGTATCACCGCGCGGGACACCGGAGCCCAGCAGCACACCGGAGCCCAGCGCCACATCAGCGCGCGGCACATCAGTCCGCGGAACATCCGCACGCCTCGCCCCATCAACGCGCGGCCCACCCAAGCCCCCGGACCAGTCGGCGTACCGATCATCCATACCCACGGCCGCCCGAGCGCGCGGCGCGCCACTCAGGTCCGCTTCCGACTCCTCAACCCCCGCGCACCAATCGGGCTCCTCCCAAAGGAGTCCACGCGGCCCACGCGGCCTACTCGGTCCACGGGAAGCAGGCTCCTCCCCCGCTCCCGCCCTCGCCCCAGCCCCCGAACCAGCCCCCGAACCAGCCCCCGAACCAGCCCCCGAACTCGGGGCATACTCCTCCCCACCGAACGGCGGCCCCGCTCCCGACTCCCGCCACTCCCCGGCCCGTTCGGCGAAAATCACCTCCGCCCTGCGGCGCAACTCCTCCGCCGACGCATGGCGCTGCCGTGCCCGCCCCGGGACATGCATGCGTCGTCGATGGCGGGCTCGGCCGTCGGAGTCGGGGCCGCGCCCCGGGCCACTGGTTGCCGTCGTGGTACGTGTGCGTGATCGAAGTGCCATGCGACGAGGATCGGACACCTCGCCACACTCGCGATGATCTTGCTCAATTCCCGGGGATTACCGCCGAGTTGTGGATAACTCCGCCACCCACACGAGTGACGCACCCCGAAGAGCCCGCCTCCACGGCTGTGGCTAATCCGTCACCACGACCGCCCCCGTCACCTTCACCGCGGCGAAACCACAACCCCCAACAACCCAGGCCCGGTATGCGCCCCGATCACCGCCCCGACCTCACTCACATGCAGCTCAGCCAACCCCGGCACCCGCGCCCGCAAACGATCCGCCAGTGCCGACGCCCGGTCAGGGGCGGAGAGATGGTGCACCGCGATGTCGACCTGCGCGCTGCCCGCCCGCTCGGCAGCGATCTCCTCGAGGCGGGCGATCGCCCTGGATGCCGTCCGTACCTTCTCCAGCGGTCCGATCCGGCCGCCCTCCAGCTGCAGCAGCGGCTTCACCGCGAGCGCGGACCCCAACAGCGCCTGGGCGGCCCCGATACGGCCACCGCGGCGCAGATAGTCGAGGGTGTCGACGTAGAAGTAGGCGGCCGTGCCCCCGGCCCGCTTCTCCGCGGCGGTGACGGCCTCGTCCACCGTGCCGCCCGTCTCCGCCACCTCCGCCGCGGCGAGCGCGCAGAAGCCGAGCGCCATGGCGATCATCCCGGTGTCCACGACCCGCACCGGCACCGGTGCCTCGCGCGCCGCGAGGACCGCCGCGTCGTAGGTGCCGGAGAGCTCGGCGGACAGGTGCAGGGAGACGATGCCGGTGGCGCCGGACTCGGCGACCTTGCGGTAGTGCTCCGCGAAGACCTGCGGGCTGGGGCGCGAGGTGGTGACGGGGCGTCGCTTCTGCAACGCCTGGGCGAGGGAACGGGTCGAGATCTCGGTGCCCTCGTCCAGCGCCTGGCCGCCGACGACCACGGTCAGGGGCACCGCGGTGATGCCGTGGCGCTCCATCGTCCGCGGCGGCAGGTAGGCCGTTGAATCGGTGACGATCGCGACATGGCGGGACATGAGCTGGAGGTTACCTGGCGTAGCGCCCGGGCGGCAGTCCGACCCCTTTCACCTGGGAATGCCTTGACCGGATCAGCGCGGGCTCGGCCGTCCTCAAGTCGTGCTCTCGGGGCGGGGTTTCTTCTGCCAGGGGTACGTCGGGCGAGGGCCGGGCGGCGTGATGGCGGGCCGCGTAGGCTCCTCGGCCCGCTGCGGCTGAGGGCTGTCCGGCCAGGTCTGCTCGGTCGTCGCGGCGGCCTCGGTGGCCGGGGCCTCCGGCCACGGGGGCGGCGGCGGCGACGACGAGGGCTCCGTGGTCTGCCAGTGCCGCAGGGCGCCGGTCTCCACGTCGATCTGCGCGCTGAGGCTGTCCAGGTCGTCGTCGGCGAAGCGGTGGGCCCGGTCGCGGGCCGCCCAGCGCAGCGCATCCGCGGACTGGACGATGCGCTCGGTGCGCTCGCGCAGGTCGGGCAGCCGCTCGCCGAGCGTCGCCCGGTCCGGCTCGGACTCCAGGCGCCGCAGTTCGGCGTCCAGTTCGTGCCCGTGCGCGTTGAGTCGCTGGAAGAGGCCGAGGGACTCCTTGAGGGACTGGTCGTCGGTCGCGCCCGCGTGCAGCGCGTCCTGGGTGGCCCGCATGGAGGTGCGCAGCTTCAGCCGCAGCTGGGCGAGCTCTCCGACCGGGCCCGGCTGGGCGAAGGACTTGGCCCGCAGGGTGTGGTCCTCGACCGTGCGCCGGGCGTGGGTGATGGTTTCGTCGACGCGGCGCTTGGCGGCGCCGACCACCTTCACCGTGGCGTACGCGCCCAGCGCGACGAAGAGCACGAAGAGCAGGGCGACAACTGCGATCACTGCTTCCACGAGCTCCTCCTCCGACCGGCCGCGGCACACACCGCGTCACTCTTCAACGGTAAACGCAGCGGGCAGGCCCGGAGTTCCAACAGAACCCCGAACCTGCCCGTAGGGGATCACCCCGAGCCGATCACCATGCTCACGGCCGCCTCTGAGCCGATCACCATGCTCACGGCAGTCCCTGAGCCGTCCGCCGCGCTCACGTCAGTCCCTGAGCCGCCCGCCACCCTCACGGCGCCCGCCGAGCCCCGCCCGAACCCGCCCGATCGCCGAAGGCCTACGCCGGAACGATGTTCACCAGCTTCGGCGCCCGCACGATCACCTTGCGGATCCCCGCGCCGTCCAGCGCCGCCACGACCTTCTCGTCGGACAGCGCGACCTTCTCCAGCTCCTCCTCGGAGATGGCCGGCGAGACCTCCAGGCGGGCCTTGACCTTGCCCTTGATCTGCACGACGCAGGTGACGGTCTCGTCGACGACGTACGCCGGGTCGGCCACCGGGAAGTCCTGGTGCACCACCGAGTCCTCGTGGCCCAGCCTGCGCCACAGCTCCTCGGCGATGTGCGGGGCCAGCGGCGCGGCCATCAGCACCAGCGCCTCGGCGACCGAGTGCGGCAACGCCCCGCCCGCCTTGGTCAGGTGGTTGTTCAGCTCGGTGACCTTGGCGATGGCGGTGTTGAACCGCATGCCCTCCAGGTCCCCGCGCACCCCGTCGATCGCCTTGTGCAGTGCACGCAGCGTGTCCTCGTCGGGCTCGGCGTCGACCACCGTCACCTCACCGGTGGCCTCGTCGACGACGTTGCGCCACAGCCGCTGCAGCAGCCGGAACTGGCCCACCACCGCGCGCGTGTCCCACGGCCGGGACACGTCCAGCGGACCCATCGCCATCTCGTACAGGCGCAGCGTGTCGGCGCCGTACTCCGCGCAGATCTCGTCCGGAGTGACCGCGTTCTTCAGGGACTTGCCCATCTTGCCCAGCAGCCGGGAGACCTTCTCGCCCTGGTAGTAGTACGCGCCGTCGCGCTCCTCCACCTCGGCGGCCGGCACCGCGATGCCACGGCTGTCGCGGTAGACGTAGGCCTGGATCATGCCCTGGTTGAACAGCTTGTGGAACGGCTCCGCCGAGGAGACGTGCCCCAGGTCGAACAGGACCTTGGACCAGAAGCGCGCGTACAGCAGGTGCAGCACGGCGTGCTCGGCGCCGCCGACGTACAGGTCGACGCCGCCGTGCGGCTGGCCCTCGCGCGGGCCCATCCAGTACTGCTCGATCTCGGGGTCGACCAGCTGCTCGCTGTTGTGCGGGTCCAGGTAGCGCAGTTCGTACCAGCAGGAACCGGCCCAGTTGGGCATGGTGTTGGTCTCGCGCCGGTACTTCCTCGGTCCGTCGCCCAGGTCCAGGGTGACGTTGACCCAGTCCTCGTTGCGCGACAGCGGCGTCTCGGGCTGGGTGTCGGCGTCGTCCGGGTCGAAGGTGCGCGGCGAGTAGTCCTCGACCTCGGGCAGCTCCAGCGGCAGCATCGACTCGGGCAGCGCGTGGGCGATGCCGTCCTCGTCGTAGACGATCGGGAAGGGCTCGCCCCAGTAGCGCTGACGGCTGAACAGCCAGTCGCGCAGCCGGAAGTTGACCGTGCCCTCGCCGATGCCCTGGTGCTCCAGCCACTCGGTGATGCGCGCCTTGGCCTCGGCGACGCCCAGGCCGTCCAGGGAGACACCCTCACCGGTGGAGTTGATGATCTTCGCGTCGTACGACGCGAAGGCGTCCTCCCACGTCGAGGTGTCCGTACCCCGGCCGTCCGTCGGCTCGACGATGCAGTGGATCGGCAGCTCGAAGGCGCGCGCGAACTCGAAGTCGCGCTGGTCGCCGCACGGTACGGCCATGATCGCGCCGGTGCCGTAGCCCATCAGGACGTAGTCGGCGATGAAGACGGGGACCTTCTCGCCGTTGACCGGGTTGGTCGCGTACGAGCCGATGAAGACGCCGGTCTTGTCCTTGGCCTCGGCCTGCCGCTCGACGTCGGACTTCGAGGCGGCCTGCGCGCGGTAGGCGGCGACGGCCTCGGCCGGGGTCGCGTGACCGCCGGTCCAGACGTCGTGGGTGCCCTCGGGCCAGGCCTGCGGGGTGAACTTCTCGACCAGCGGGTGCTCGGGCGCCAGCACCATGTAGGTCGCGCCGAACAGGGTGTCGGGGCGCGTGGTGAAGACGGTGATGCGCTCGCCGTCCACGGGGAAGTCGACGCGGGCGCCCTCGGAGCGGCCGATCCAGTTGCGCTGCTGCAGCTTGATGGCCTCGGGCCAGTCCAGCGCGTCCAGGTCGTCCAGCAGCCGGTCGGCGTAGGCGGTGATGCGCATGTTCCACTGGCGCAGCTTGGCCTTGAAGACCGGGTAGTTGCCGCGCTCGGAGCGACCGTCGGCGGTGACCTCCTCGTTGGCCAGCACGGTGCCCAGGCCGGGGCACCAGTTGACCGGCGCGTCGGAGGCGTACGCCAGGCGGAACCCGCTCAGGACGTCGGCGCGCTCGGTGGCGCTCAGCTCGCTCCACGCGCGCGTGTGCCCCGGTACGGCACGCTCACCGGACTCGAAGGCGGCGACCAGCTCGGAGATCGGGCGGGCCTTCTTCGCCTCGTCGTCGTACCAGGAGTTGAAGATCTGCAGGAAGATCCACTGGGTCCACTTGTAGTAGTCCGGGTCGATCGTGGCGAAGGACCGGCGCTTGTCGTGGCCCAGTCCCAGCCGGCGCAGCTGGGACTTCATGTTCCCGATGTTGGCCTCGGTGGACACGCGCGGGTGCGTGCCGGTCTGCACGGCGTACTGCTCGGCGGGCAGGCCGAAGGCGTCGAAGCCCAGGGTGTGCAGGACGTTGTGACCGGTCATGCGCTGGAAGCGCGCGAAGACGTCGGTGGCGATGTACCCCAGGGGGTGACCGACGTGCAGGCCCGCACCGGAGGGGTACGGGAACATGTCCATGATGAACTTCTTGGGCCGGGCGACGGCCTCGGGGTCGCCCGCCAGGTCGCCCTTGGGGTTCGGAGCGGCGTACGTACCCTCGGCATCCCAGAAGTCCTGCCAGCGCGCCTCGATCTCGGCGGCCATGGCCGCCGTGTAGCGGTGCGGCGCGGCCACCTCGGCGGTGACAGCAGGGTTCGTCTCGCTCATGATCCTCAAAGCTCCATCGGTCGTCTCTGCCAGCGGCTGCGGTTCTCCGGAAACGAAAAAACCCCTCGCACAGGAGGGGACGCCGCGCCGATTCCGACCATCCGGTTGGCCCGGGGTCGGGACTGATCAGCGCGGCTCGCTAAGCAGAAGGCGTACGGCACGCATGGCGCCAGGGTACCGCAGCGCCGGAGCGCGTCGCGACGACCTTTCGACGGGGGGCGCGACAGCTTCCGGACGGGGGCGCGTGAACAATCGCGCGCCGAATTCCGTACCTGAGGGTTGTGAAGACCTGGAAAAGCTGAACAACCTTCAATTGTTACCTGGCGTAACAGTCGCTAAGGGACATCGCGAGCTCCTCGCAGCCCGTAGATAACAACGCAATAACTCAAACGCCGTACCCCCCGGTATGGAGCCACTTAGAGTGCGGCAGCGGGACCGCCTTCCCGAACCGCTCGGAGTTGCCCCCATGAACCCTCGTCGTAGTAACAGTTCGCTCCCCAGGACGGGCCGGTCGGCCTACGGGGTGGCGACCGCTGCTGTTCTGCTGCTCATACCCCTGGTCGTGCTGCTCGGCGGCACCTGGCTCCAGGAGTTCCTCAACTTCGGCGCCGGCGTCCTGTCGCTCGTCTGCCTCACCTGCTCGGTGATCTGGGGCCTCGTCGCCCAGGACCGGATGATCCTCAACACCCGCCAGCGGATCATCGCGCAGGGCATCCACCGGGTGACGGCCGTGGGCTCGATCGCGTTCCTCCTGGTGCACATCGGCGTGAAGCTGGCGCTGGACCACGCCAGCCCGATCGCCGCACTGATCCCCTTCAGCCTGGTGTTCGCCGGCGGCGACGAGATCCCGGGCAGCGCCTTCCTCATCGGCCTGGGCTCCCTGGCCGCCCTGCTCATGATCTTCGTGGGTGTCACCGGCGCCCTGCGCAACCAGTTCGCCTCCCCGGCGCCGGTCGCCGCGCGCTGGCGCGCGATGCACATGCTGGCCTACCCGGCCTGGTGCGCGGCCCTGATCCACGGCCTGTTCGCCGGCCGTCCCGCGAAGACGTTCTTCATGGTCAGCTACGAGCTGTGCGTGGTCGCCGTCGCCGCGGCCCTCGCGCTGCGCGCCTCCCCGCGCCCCGTCAAGCGCAAGTTCGCCGACCGGCTCGCCCAGATCATCGGCAACGAGCCCGGGGCCCGCGAGGACCTGGAGGAGAGCCGCGCGCGGGCCGCGTCCGGGTCCGCACTGCCGGGCTACGAGAACCAGCGCCGCCCCTCACGGCCGTCGCGCGAGGAGCGGACGGGCACCCTGCCCGGCATGCCCTCCACGCCTCCCTCCGCGGCGGAGTCCACGGGCGGCTTCGCCGCCGCCTACCGCGCGGTCTCACCCCGTTCCCAGGGCCGGCAGCAGCCCTACATGGCCGACCAGACCTCACGCATGGACATGCCCCTGGACATGCAGCCCACGGAGGCCATCCCGCGCGTCGACGGCCCGGGCAGCACCTCGGGCAGCTGGCCGATCCCGTCCCCGCCCCCCGTGGGCGAGGCACCCCCGTCGTCCTACGACCCGCTCAACGACACGGGCTACAACATCCCCGTCTACGACAATTCGGGCGCCCAGGGCTATGGCGCAGGCGCTGCGGGCTACGGCTCGAGTGATGTGTACGACACCGCTGAGACGAACGCCGTCTTCGGTACGTACAACCAGAACGACACGTACAACAACAGCGGTCCCGCCACTGAAACATTCCCCGGTGCCTCCTACGACTTCGACGCACCGGGGTCGGGCGAACCTTGGAACACGCCTTCCGGAGGCTTTAAGTGAACGAGGCCCTGCCCGACGTACCCGAAGTCCGCGTAGTCGGACTTCCTCAGCTCACGTCGGGCTTCGACCTTGTCGAAAGGCTCGATCTGCCCATGCATCTGAAGGTGCACGGGCCGCTCGAACCGATGGGCGGCGAGCAACTCGCGAAGCTCGCCGAGAACATCAACCTGAAGGGCCGCGGCGGCGCGGGCTTCCCCTTCCACAAGAAGCTGCGCACGGTCGCCGAGGCCGCGATCAAGCGCGGTGTACGACCGGTCGTCGTCGTCAACGGCAGTGAGGACGAACCGGCCTGCCGCAAGGACACGGTGATGATCAACCGTGCCCCCCACCTCATCCTGGACGGCGCGCTGCTGTGCGCCGAAGCCCTGGGTGCCCGCACGCTCGTGGTGGGGGTCACCCGGGAATCGACCCAGCGCTCCATGGAGGCCGCCCTCGCCGAGCGCGGTCTCAGCAACAGCCGTCGGTCCGCGCTACGCGCGTTCGTGCAGCGCAACCCGGTGCGCATGGTCACCGGCGCCGCCGCCTCCCTGATCCGCTCGATCGACGGCGGCCCGGCCATCCCGTCCGGCCGCAAGGTCAGCGCCTCGCAGAACGGCGTCGGCGGCGCCCCGACCCTGCTGTCCAACGCCGAGACGTTCGCGCAACTCGCGATCGCCGCCCGCATCGGCCCGGAGCGCTACGGCAACACCGGTCTGTACGACGAGCCGGGCACCGTCATGCTCACGGTCTCCGGCGCGGTCGCCCGCCCGATGGTCATCGAGGTTCCCACGGGCGTACCACTGCGCTACGTCCTCCAGCTCGCCGGCGCCCCGCCCGTTCCCCAGGGCGTGCTGACCGGCGGCTACCACGGCAAGTGGATCGACGCGGCGACGGTCAACGAGGCGATCGTCTCCCGCAACTCCCTGGACGCGGTGGGCGGTGCACTGGGCGCCGGCGCGATCCTGCCGATCACTCAGGAGACCTGCCCGCTGGGCGAGTCACTGCGGGTGGCGCAGTGGCTGGCCGAGGAGAGCGCGGGGCAGTGCGGCCCCTGCTACCTCGGTCTGCCGGCCGCCGCGCGCGGCCTGGAGGACATCCTCAACGGCGGTGGCCCCGCCGCCCTGGAGGCGCTCAAGCAGGTCGCCAAGAACGTGAAGCGGCGCGGCGCGTGCTCGCACCCGGACGGCTCCGCGATGTTCCTGGAGTCGACCATCAAGGCGTTCACCGACGACCTCGCGGCACACGTCCTCGGCAACGGCTGCGGACGGCCCGTGGAGGGAGTTCTGCCCCTCTTCGAGGGCGGCAGGGCGCCTTCGGGCATCCCGGGCGGCGCCGAGTCGGAGGAGAACGGCCCCAGCCGCCAGAAGATCCACGTCGACTGGACCCTGTGCCGCGGCCACGGCCTGTGCGCGGACATCCTCCCGGAGGTCTTCCAACTCGGCGCCGACGGCTTCCCGACCGTCGCTCAGGCGAAGGTCCCGCGCTACGCCGAGGCCAAGGCCCTGCGCGCGGTACGCCGTTGCCCCGCCCTCGCCCTGCGCATCGAGGAGGACACCCGCGCGCAGGACTCCTCCCGCAACAACCTGCCGGTGCTCTCCCAGGGCCGCGGCAGGCGCGCCCTGGGCCGCTGAGGCGCCCTGAGCCCGGGCACGCACGCGTAGAGGGGCCGTCCGATCGGACGGCCCCTCATTTCCATGGCTGCCCCTGAAGGCGACGGGCTGCCGACAAACGAAAAGATCCCGCCGGATCGAATCGATCCGGCGGGATCTGCTGTGGAGCTAAGGAGAATTGAACTCCTGACCTCCTGCATGCCATGCAGGCGCTCTACCAACTGAGCTATAGCCCCTTGCCATGTCCCTCCGGGTTCCCCCGGCGGCGACGCCAACATTACCGGTCGACCTCGTGCAGCACCAAATCGTTTCCAGTCCGCACCGATACGGGCACTAATGTCAGGTTCTGTGACCGCGATCGCGCCCCCCGGAGTTCACCGTCGGGTGCCGGTCGCCCTGGGTTCCTGCCTGGTCTCCTTCGCCGCGTTCTGGGTGGCCCAGCGGGCCGCGCACGTGTCGATGATCGACCTGATGGTGTATCGGGCCGAGGGCGCGACCGTAAGGGCCGGAGGCGACCTGTACGCGCTGCGGACGACGGCCGCCCGGTTGCCGACCACCTACCCGCCGTTCGCCGCCCTGCTGTTCACTCCGCTGACGCTCCTCGACACGGCGACCATGCGCATCCTGGCAACGGCTGGGAACCTCGCGCTGCTCATGGTGTTCGTCCGGCTGTCGCTGCGTCTGGTCGGGCACGCGCGCGTGGAGAGCGTCTGGTGGGTCGCGGCGGTGGCCGTGTGGTGTGAGCCGGTGTGGACGACGCTGCGGTACGGGCAGATCAACCTGCTGCTCGCCGTCCTGGTTCTGTGGGATCTGTCACGGCGCCCGGGAGACCGCTGGGCCGGCGTCGGCATCGGGCTCGCGGCGGCCGTCAAGCTGACGCCCGCCCTGTTCGCGGTGTTCCTGCTCGTCACCGGTGTCGTGGCCCGGCGCCGGCACGGCTCCGGCGGGCCCTGGCTGCGGCACGCGCGCGGGGCGGCCGCCTGGTTCATCGGGGCGACCCTGACGGCCGCGGCCGTACTGCCGTACGACTCCTGGCGCTTCTGGAGCCGCATGGTGTTCGCGGCGGGGCGCGTCGGGTACGCCGAGGACACCGCGAACCAGGCCCTGCGCGGGGTTCTCGCGCGCCTGCTGCACACTCCGGAGCCCGGGGCCGCCTGGATGGTCACGGCGGCCGTGGTGGGCGTGGCAGGGCTGGGCGTGGCCGTGGCGGCGGAGTTGGACGGGCGGCGGGCCTGGGCGGTGACGTCGTGTGCGGTGACGGCGCTGCTCGTCAGCCCGGTGTCCTGGTCGCACCACTGGGTCTGGTGCCTGCCTGTCGTCCTGCTCCTCGGCACGCACGCGTACCGGGCCGCCGCCGTGAGCGCGCTGCTGGTCTTCTCCTCGTACGCCCTGTGGTGGGTGCCGCACGGCGCGGGACGGCACGAACTGCGCCAAAGCGGCATCGAGTTGACGTTGTCCGCCCTCTACGGGACGGCGGGTTGCCTTTTCCTCTTGATCGCCGGGGTCACCCTCAGGAACCCCGGCCCCGGTCAGGACGCGCCGAAGATCAAGCCGTGACGAAGGAATAGAAGCGCTTGAGCGTGCAGTGTTCTTCGAGGAGACGGCCGTAGATCGGTTCGCCCTCGAGTTCACGGTACGTCTCGATCGGATCGCCTTTTATGATCAGCGCCCGCGCGCATTCCTCGCACCAGTACTGGTAGTCGGGGTTCACCGGTTCCATGTCACGGACGATCGGCGTTCCGCTGCCGCACCAGTCGCACTTTCGCCTGTGTGCACCCATCGATCAGCTCCAGCTGTGGCCGCAGGCCGTGCACACGTAGGAAATTCCGCCGTTGTCCCCGAGGAGCTGGGCGACATGGACGGAGCCACAGGAAGGGCAGCTGAGGCGGGTGATCGTATCCCGTGTCAAGGCTGCTGCGAAGAGGTGACCGACCTCTTCGAGGATGCTCGCAGGCATCACTACTCCCTCCCGTCGGGCCGCGCTCCCTTCCGGCCGTTTGATTCTGCCACGGCCGGACCAATACGGTCAGCGACGCCTCAGTACCAGTCCGGACACGGCAGCCTCCTGGCGACCGCACGAACCGAGCGAACACGCACCCCAAGCGCCTCCTGAGAGGTATACGCCTGCGAGGCCCAAGTGACTCAAGCCGGACCCGAACGGTTCAGCGAGGCGAGTGCCGCGCGCGAACCGGCCACGGAAGCCCGGCCGTTGATCCGGGCGCCCGCCGCAGATACCAGAAGATCCCGCCGATCGAAGGGATCGGCGGGATCTTGTTGTCTCGCTGTGGAGCTAAGGAGAATTGAACTCCTGACCTCCTGCATGCCATGCAGGCGCTCTACCAACTGAGCTATAGCCCCTTGTGTTGTCCCGCTCGGCGGGGCGAACAAGAAGAACTTTAGCCTGCGACCTGCCGGAAAGTGAAATCCGGGTCCCGGGTCGTCCCGGCCGGGACCGCCGGCGTCAGTCGTCGTCAGTCGTCGTCGCCGAGCACGGGCTCCGGCAGGGTGCCGGCGTTGTGCTCCAACAGACGCCAGCCGCGGGCACCCTCGCCCAGGACGGACCAGCAGCAGTTGGTGAGACCGCCGAGGCTCTCCCAGAACCGGGGCTCCAGGCCGAGGAGGCGGCCGATGGTCGTACGGATCGTGCCGCCGTGGCTGACCACGACGAGCGTGCCGTCGTCGGGCAGCTTCTCGGCGTGCCGGAGGACCACGGGGGCGGCGCGTTCGGCGACCTCGGTCTCCAGCTCACCGCCGCCGCGGCGCACCGGCTCACCGCGCTTCCACGCGGCGTACTCCTCGCCGTGGCGCTCGATGATCTCCTCGTGCGTCAGGCCCTGCCAGACGCCCGCGTAGGTCTCGCGCAGGCCCTCGTCGTGCGTCACCTCCAGGCCGGTGAGCGCGGCCAGCTCGGCGGCCGTGTTCGCGGCGCGCTGGAGGTCGGAGGCGATGATCGCGTCCGGCTTGAGGCCCGCGAGCAGCCGGGCGGCGCGGCGGGCCTGGGAGATGCCGGCCTCGGTGAGGGCGACGTCCGTGGAGCCCTGGAAGCGGCGCTCCACGTTCCAGGAGGTCTGGCCGTGCCGCCACAGGATGACGCGGCGGCCCCGGCCGGACCTGCCCGCGGTCACCTCGCCGGTGGCGCTCACCGCCACTCACCACCCAGCTCGGCGGCCTCCTCGTCGGCCTGTAGCTTGGCGTGCTCCGCGGCCTTGCCGCGGGTGGCCCTGGCGTCGTCGGGCAGCTCGAGCTCGGGGCAGTCCTTCCACAGCCGCTCCAGGGCGTAGAAGACGCGCTCCTCGCTGTGCTGGACGTGCACCACGATGTCGACGTAGTCGAGCAGCACCCAGCGGGCCTCGCGGTCGCCCTCACGGCGCACCGGCTTGGCGCCGAGCTCCTTCAGGAGCCGCTCCTCGATCTCGTCGACGATCGACTTGACCTGGCGGTCGTTGGGCGCGGAGGCCAGCAGGAAAGCGTCCGTGATCGACAGGACGTCGCTCACGTCGTAGGCGATGATGTCGTGCGCGAGCTTGTCGGCGGCCGCCTGTGCGGCGGTGGTGACGAGCTCGAGAGAACGGTCGGTAGCGGTCACTACAAGGCTTTCGGGTCGGCGGTCGGTTGACCTCAAGGGTCTCATGGACCGCCGACAGCACCCCACGTGATTATCGGCTCACGTGGGGTGCCCCGGTGCCTCGCCTGCTACGAGGACGACGGTTCGTAGTCCTGGCCGAGGACCACCGAGACGTCCGCGTTCGCGGACACGTCCCCCTTGGTGACCGCTGCGGAGGACAGGCCCAGGGTCTTGGCGACCTCGGTGGCGTTGTCCTTGTCGGCGGCGTCGGCGTAGACGACCTCGGACGTGGCCGCGGTGGACGCCGAACCGCCCTCCAGGAAGGTGAAGCCGCCGTTCAGCAGTACCACCCGGGCCTTGTCGGTGTTGCCCTTGACGCCGCTGGCGTTGCGGACGGAGACGCGGACTGCGGCGTCCTTGTCGGGGCTCTTGGCGGTGCCGCCGAGGACGTCCTTGACGACACTGGCGCCCGCCTGTGCGCTCAGCGTGCCGTCGGTCTGGACGGGCAGCAGAGCCGTCTTGTAGTCGCCGCCCTTGGCGAGGTCGGCGAGCTTGGCGAGGAAGGCGCCGAGGTCCTTGTCGGTCAGCGGCGGCTCGATGATCATCCCGAGCGTCTGCACGGTGGTCGTCGCGCCCTGGGTGTCCGAGGTCAGCTTGCGCAGCACGGCCTGCATGACCTGCCCGAACCGCTCCAGCTGGGCGTTCGGGGCCTCGCCCGGGGCGCTGTAGGTCGCGTAGGCGACGGCCATCTTGCCGCTGAGGGTCTGGGCCTCGCCCTTGCGCACGAGGGGCGCGGCGCCCTTGGACTTGGCGCCCGGGTCGGGCACGTCGGTGTCGGTGTCGACGTCGATGTTGCCGACCAGGTCGACGAGGTTCTGCAGGTAGGGGGTGTCCAGTCGCCAGGTGCCCTGGATCTCGGTGCCGAGGACGGTGTCGATCGCGTCGCGCGTCCCGGAGGATCCGTCGTCGTCGACCGACTTGGCGAGGGTGGTCGTGGAGCCGTCGTCGCCGGTCAGGGCGAGGGAGTTGGGCAGCAGGACGGTGGTGCCCCGGTTGGTGGTGGTGTTGTCGACGAGCAGCGCCGTGGAGGTGCCGCCCTTCTTGGTGTTGTGCAGGTGGACGACGATCACGTCCCGCTTCTGGGCGCCCACGGCCGTCGCGGTGCCCTCCTTGCGGTCGGGCGACGACAGGCCGGGCAGCTTCCCGGCGTACCAGAGGTAGCCGACGCCGCCGGCCGCGGCGACCGCCAGGACGACCACGAGCGCGATCACCCGCGCGCGTGCCCGCCGCCGGGCCTCTTCACGGCGCTCGGTGCGGTTCTCCGTGAACTTCAGCCAGTCGATGACGTCCTCGGAGTCCGAGTCGGGCTCCTCGACGAAGGCGAACTGCTCGGTGCGGTAGTCCCGTTCGCCCCGGTCCTGGGCCACCTGCTCCTCGACCGGCCCGGCCTGGTGCGGGATGTACGCGGTCTGCTCGGCGACGCGGTGCTGCTGACCGCTGGTGGCGGTACGGCCGTACGGGTCGTACGGCGGCGAGTGTCCGCCGGCCTGCTGCTGGTGGTGGTGCGTGCCGGTGCCGTACGGGTCGTAGGCGGGCGTGGGCGGCTGCTGACCGGTGTCGCCGCTGCCGTAGGGGTCGTACGGCGGGACCGGCTGCTGTCGGCCGGTCGCGTACGGATCGTAGCCGTACCCCTGCTGTGCGTAGGGGTCGTACGACTGCTGGGGCGGCTGCTGCTGTGGCGGGACCTGTCGGTACACCGGCCGCCCGTACTCGTCGTAGCCGACGACTTCGTACTGGTCATCCCCGTACCCCGCGTCGTATCGGTCGTTCACCGGTTGCCCCTCTCGGCTCACTCGCCTCACTCGCCGCGGTACAGATCGCGCTTGTCGATGTAGCGCACGACTCCGTCCGGCACCAGATACCAGATGGGGTCGCCCTTTGCGACTCTCGCGCGGCAATCGGTGGACGAGATGGCCAGCGCGGGAACCTCGACCAACGACACGCCGCCCTCCGGGAGCCCGGAGTCGTCGAGGTGATGGCCGGGCCGGGTGACCCCGATGAAGTGCGCGAGGGAGAACAGCTCCACCGAGTCCCGCCAGGTCAGGATCTGGCCGAGGGCGTCTGCGCCGGTGATGAAGAAGAGGTCGGTGTCCGGGTTGAGCGCACGCAGGTCACGCAGGGTGTCCACGGTGTACGTCGGGCCGCCGCGGTCGATGTCGATGCGGCTGACGGAGAACTGCGGGTTCTCGGCGGTGGCGATGACCGTCATCAGATAGCGGTCCTCGGCCGGGGAGACGTGTCGGTGACTCTTCTGCCACGGCTGACCGGTCGGCACGAACATGACCTCGTCGAGGTGGAACTGCGCGGCGACCTCGCTGGCCGCGACGAGGTGGCCGTGGTGGATCGGATCAAACGTTCCACCCATGACGCCGAGGCGGCGCTTGCCGTGGCTCGACGGGCCGCTTCCGGGGCCGGTAGGCATGTCCTGCTCTCCCATGCGTGCAGACCCTACCGGCCCCGCCTGAGGGGCTTCGGCCGACAGCTGCCCGGGCGGACCGGGAGGGGCCTGGTCGGGACTCAGCGGTCGCGGTTGAAGCGGGTGGTGATCCACAGCAGGAGCAGCAGGATGACGAATGCGCCACCCCCGGTGAGCAACGGGCTGATGCTGTTGTGGTTGCCACCGTGTTCCTCGCCCTCGGCGGCGAGGGTGACCAACTGGGCAGCGGCGCTGTGGAAGCTCATCTTCGGCGTGACCTATCGCGTGTGGGCGGGATAAAGATGTCGGCTCATCGTAAGCGGGCCCCATCACGGCGATCACGCCGACTCCACCGTTGGGGCGCCTGCGACGGCCCGCCGGGAACCTTCCCGGGGGCTCACTCGTCCTTCCGCCTGTAGCCCCGCAACAGGAACCACGCGGTCAGCACACAACCCACGACCATCACGATCAGTACGACCCGGAGCAGATTCCCCGCCCCCTGCTGCTCGGCCGCGCTCGCGGCCTCGGTGAGCCAGGCGGCTGCGGGGTTGTGCTCCATGGCGCGGAACTCCTTCGCTGTAGTGCCCGTCCACGGTAACTCCGCCTAGGCTGGGCTCTGCTTCGGGGGCGCAAAGGGCTGAACAAGGCTCCGCAAAGGGCCGCAGAGAGCCATCCACACGCACATGGGGGAAGACATGTCCGACGGCCACGAGCACAACGGGCACGAGCACGTACCGAGCAGGCAGCGCAGGCGTTTCCCGGGGATCTCCTCGCGTGCGTACGAGCACCCGGCGGACCGCTCGGCCCTGGTGGCCCTGCGCAAGCTCAGCGGCTTCGACACGGTCTTCAAGGCCCTGAGCGGCCTGCTGCCCGAGCGCAGCCTCCGCCTGCTGTTCCTGTCCGACTCGGTGCGGGTGTCGGACCAGCAGTTCGCGCACCTCAACGACATGCTGCGGGACGCCTGTTACATCCTGGACCTGGAGAAGGTCCCGCCGATGTACGTCAACCAGGACCCGGTGCCGAACGCCATGTGCATCGGCCTGGACGAGCCGATCATCGTGGTCACCACGGGGCTGCTGGAGCTGCTCGACGAGGAGGAGATGCGGGCGGTGGTCGGCCACGAGGTGGGCCACGCCCTCTCCGGCCACTCGGTCTACCGCACGATCCTCCTCTTCCTGACCAGCCTGGCCGTCCGGGTCGCCTGGATCCCGCTGGGCAACCTCGCGATCATGGCGATCGTGACGGCGCTGCGGGAGTGGTTCCGCAAGTCGGAGCTGTCCGCGGACCGGGCGGGTCTGCTCGTCGGCCAGGACCTCCAGGCCTCGATGCGCGGTCTGATGAAGCTCGCGGGCGGCCACCACCTGCACGAGATGAACGTGGACGCGTTCCTGAAGCAGGCAGAGGAGTACGAGGCGGGCGGCGACCTGCGCGACTCGGTCCTGAAGATCCTGACCGTCCTGCCCCGCTCCCACCCCTTCACCACGGTCCGCGCGGCCGAGCTGAAGAAGTGGGCCGAGTCCCGCGACTACCAGCGGATCATGGACGGCCACTACCCGCGCCGCGCGGAGGACAAGGACACGTCCGTCACCGACTCCTTCCGCGAGTCCGCGTCCCACTACGCCACCCACGTGAAGTCCTCCAAGGACCCCCTGATGAAGCTGGTCACGGACATCGCCGACGGCGCGGGGGACCTGGGCGGCCGGGTACGAAGGGGCTTCGGCGGCTTCACGAGCGCCCCGCCGAAGGACGAGCCGCGGCGGGACGAAGGCGACGACCGCGGCACCGACAACTGACGGAACTGCGAAAGGGCATTTCAGCCCGTCCGTGGGCCGCAGGCCCCCAGACGGGGGTGCGAACAGGCAGCGCCCCTGGGGATGGGACGGGCGGGGGCGGCTGCATTGATCAGCGGCTCCGCCGCGGGCCGCCCGGCTCACACCTTCGGCTGGGACCCCGCCGCCAGCGACCCGCACAGCGCCGTCGCCCCGCCCGTGGCATACGGGTCGGTCCCGGCCGGCCCGCCCTCCTTCGCCGTCTGCCCCGCCAGCAGCGGATGCAGCCGGTTCGTGGAGTCCTCGGCACACGACAGCGGCCCCGCCTGGACGTACGAGACGACCAGCTGGGCCTGATTCAGCCGCAGGTCCTCACGGTCGAACCGGAAGTGCAGCTCCCGGCGCACGGTGAACAGCGACGCCTCAGCAGCCTGCTTACCGGCGCCCGCCGTCTCATCCGCACGGGCCTCCACCGCCCGCAGCGCGTACACAAACGTGTGATCGGCCGTGACCTCGAGTGTCGACGCGTCGGTCTCCGCGGCCTGCAGCGTCCCCTGCACCCGGATCTTGCGATCGGCCAGCTCGGCCTGAGCCGGATCGAACCGAACCAGCCACCCGGTCGGCGCATGCCGCCCGTCCGCCGCCGGATGGCTGAAGCTCTGGTCGAACTGGTCCAGTTGGTCGGGATCGAGCAGCACCCGCACCGGACGGATCTGGTCCGCGGTGAGCACCTCGGGATAGAGCGACGACCGCACGATGTAGTCCTTGGCGATACTCAGCGCGTTCGTCACCTGACTGTCCGAGAAGTGCGCGGTACGCCGCGCGGCCGGCAGCGGAATGCCCTCCGCGCCGATGCGGAACTGCGCGGCGGGACTCTGCGCGTACAGGTGGTCGGTGTCGCCCGTCCCGGGCACCTTGCCCTGCGGGGCGAGAGGGATGACGGTCATCCGCAGGGGCTCGGCGAGCGGTCCGGACCCGGCGGGGTCCTGATAGGGATGCCGTACACCCATATAGATCGCCGTACCGAAGGCCACGGCGATCAACAGGACCAGGATCAGCGCCTGCCGGGACAGGCCCCGGCGCAGTGGTGGACGGCGGCGTACGGCGGGCGCGTGGTCGGCGATGCGCTCCTGTGCGGAGAACTCCTGAAGGCGGGCAGCACGGACGAACGACTCGTCGAAGACGACGGATCGGTACTCGTCCTCGCCACCTCCGGGGCCGCCCTCGGGTGTCCCCTCGGGTGGGTCTCCAGGCCCTCCCATATCTTCAGGGTAGGTCGCGGGGAGCCCCGATAAACGCCCTGGTACACGACAAGTTCTGACAGGTTCCCACCAGGATGGTCAGGCAGCTCTGAGCAACGCTCAGGCCCTCGATCCGGCCCGTTCAGGGCGTGCGCGGGATGGCTGAGATGGCCGGCCGGGAGCGATCGGCGGAGGCGGAGGGAGCCGCTCCGCTGCCCTGTTCGAGCCCGGTGGACGCAGGCGGCGTGATCTGGTCCCGGCCGCTGGAGGAGGCCCCGCGGTAGACCGCCGCGAAAGCCAGCGCGACCATGCCGACACCCATCACGAGGGCGAGCACCCAGGCGACGGGACGGTGCCAGCGGACCTGCTTGCCGTACATCCCGGGAGCGCCGTAGCGGTCCTCGAGTATGTCCGTGTCGTCCAGATCGTCGAGCTCGGGATCATGGCCGAAACCGATGCGATCCTCGGGGCCGTACCCGTCGTCGAACCGCTCGCCCCGGCCGTGCGCCCGGCGCGCTTCCGCTTCGGAGGCCTCCGCTCTCGCCTGGGCGGCGGCCAGGAGGCGCTCGACTGCGGTCGGCTCGTGCACCACGGCCGCCCGCACGAAGGCCTCGTCGAAGACCACGGAGGCGAACTCTTCGTCCGACACCCCGCGGTCGTGGTCGTCGTCGGGCTCCCAGCCGTCAGGGAACGGCGTGCCCCCCACGTCCTCCGGCACGGATCCAGAGTAGTCCTGGGGGGTCAATTTGGGCAGACGGTATGGAGATTCATCCGCCTTGTGAGACACCTCGGGTGCGGCACTGAGGCAGCCCGGGAGCGCGTGTCGGGCGCATATGCCCTGGCCGCGCGCCGTGCGCCGTCAATGCCTCCGACACGCCCCCTGCAGCACCGCATACGGCTCACAGGGCGGCCGCCGCGGCTCAGCGCCGTACGTGCCCGTCCCCCGTGACGATGTACTTCGTGCTGGTCAGCTCCGGCAGCCCCATCGGACCGCGGGCGTGCAGCTTCTGCGTGGAGATGCCGATCTCCGCGCCGAAGCCGAACTGGCCGCCGTCCGTGAAGCGGGTGGAGGCGTTCACCGCGACCGTCGTGGAGTCGACCAGCTGGGTGAACCGGCGGGCGGCCTGCTGCGAGGTGGTCACGATGGCCTCGGTGTGGCCGGAGGTCCACAGGCGGATGTGCTCGACGGCCTTGTCCAGCGAGTCCACCACCGCGGCGGCGATGTCGTACGACAGGTACTCGCTCTCCCAGTCCTCGGCCGTGGCCTCCACGACGGTCGCCTTGGAGTCCTTGGCGTACGCCAGCACCCTCTCGTCGGCGTGCACGGTCACCCCGGCCTCCGCGAGGGCGTCCAGGGCGCGCGGCAGGAACTCGGGGGCGATGTCCTGGTGGACCAGGAGGGTCTCGGCGGCGTTGCAGACGCTGACCCGCTGGGCCTTGGAGTTGATCAGGATGTCGATCGCCATGTCGAGGTCGGCGTGGGCGTCGACGTAGACGTGGCAGTTGCCGGTGCCGGTCTCGATGACGGGAACGGTCGACTCCGACACGACGGTCTGGATCAGGGAGGCGCCGCCGCGCGGGATCAGCACGTCGACGAGGCCGCGGGCCCGCATCAGCTCGCGCACGCTCTCACGGCTCTCCCCGGGCACCAGCTGCACGGCGTCGGCAGGCAGCCCGGCCCCGCCCACGGCGTCCCGGATCACCCGGACGAGTGCCGTGTTCGACTCGTACGCCGAGGCCGAGCCGCGCAGCAGCGCGGCGTTGCCGGACTTCAGGCAGAGGGCGGCGGCGTCCACGGTGACGTTCGGGCGGGCCTCGTAGATGATCCCGACGACGCCGAGCGGGACGCGGACCTGGCGCAGGTCGATGCCGTTGGGGAGGGTCGAGCCGCGGACGACCTCGCCGACGGGGTCGGGCAGCGCGACGACGTCCCGCACATCGGCGGCGATGGCCCGCACGCGCTCCGGGGTGAGCGTCAGCCGGTCGATGATCGCCTCGCTGGTGCCGGCCTCGCGGGCCTTGGCGATGTCCTTGGCGTTGGCCTCGACGATTTCGCTCGTACGGACCTCCAGGGCGTCCGCGATGGCGAGCAGCGCGTCGTCCTTCTCGGCCCGCGGCAGCGGGGCGAGGTCGGCGGCGGCGGCCTTGGCGCGGTAGGCGGCCTGGGTGACCGGGGACATGGAGTCGTACGGCGAAAGCGTGGTCATGAAAGAAGGGTAGTGCGACCGGGGCCGGCGTCCTGCCGCTGTCCCATCTCCCGAGACAGAACCGATACGCGCCTCTCGCCCTCTTTTGCTCCCACGCGCCGCGACCGTCGATTGAGGAACCGCGACGACGCGCGACCAGGTCCGCGAGAGCGGCGCCGGTGCAGGCGCGCTAGAAGGGATGGACGCCCACGGGGGTCGCCGGTGCCGGCCCGTAGCCTTCCGCTACCCGCTGGTGGTAGGTCTCGCGGTCGATGACCTCCAGGCCGACGATCTCCCAGGGTGGCAGCCCCGCGCTCTGCCGGTGCTCGCCCCACAGGCGCAGGGCGACGGCGGCCGCGTCGTGCAGGTCACGGGCCTCTTCCCAGTAGCGGATCTCGGCGTGGTCGGGGGCGTACCTGCTGGTCAGCAAAAAGGGGTGGTCGTGGGCGAGCTGTTCGAGGGCGCGCCGCAGCTCCTTCAGCGGGGCCTCCTGGCCGGAGACGCTGAGGGTGACGTGCCACAGGCGGGGCAGGTCCGCAGGCTCCTCGTACCGGTCGCCGGCCGCGACGCTCGTCAATGCGCGCTCCTCACCGGCCGCACGGGACGAGGCCCCACCGCCACCACGGGACGCCGTCCCAGGGCGCACTCGTCTCACAACGGCCTCCTTTGCGCAGTGACCGACTCGGTGGTCGTGCGGAATGTCCCTGAGACAAAGTTGAGCAGGCCGCAAGGGCTCGCGGGGCGCTTTTGCGGAACGTCCACCTCAGGGCGACACCTGTCGCAGGGCGTTCACCCCGTTTTCGGCCAGGGCCCCAGGGTCGCGCCGCCCCCACGTGCCGCTCAGGGCTGCAGGATCACCAGATCGTCCCGGTGTACGACCTCACGCTCGTACTCCGCCCCCAACTCCCGCGCCAGTTCCCGCGTCGACCGTCCGAGCAGTTGCGGAATCTCCTTGGCGTCGAAGTTGACGAGCCCGCGCGCGATCGCGTGCCCCGTGCTGTCGCGCAGCTCGACCGGGTCACCGGCGCTGAACTCGCCCTCGACGGCGGCGATTCCGGCCGGCAGCAGCGACGTACGGCGTTCCACGACCGCCCGTACCGCGCCGTCGTCCAGCGTCAGCGAACCCTGCGGGGTGGACGCGTGCTGGAGCCACAGCAGGCGGTCGGCGGAGCGCTTGCCGGTGGCGTGGAAGTAGGTGCCGGTGTCGCCGCCGTGCAGCGCCTCGGCCGCGTGGATCGCGCTGGTCAGGACCACGGGGATGCCGGCGGCGGCCGCGATCCGGGCCGCCTCGACCTTGGTGACCATGCCGCCGGTGCCGACGCCTGCCTTGCCCGAGCTGCCGATCTCGACCCCGGCCAGGTCCGACGGCCCGCGCACCTCCGCTATCCGCGAGGTCCCGGGCTTGCTGGGGTCGCCGTCGTAGACACCGTCCACGTCGGAGAGCAGCACCAGCAGGTCGGCGCGGACGAGGTGGGCGACGAGGGCGGCGAGCCGGTCGTTGTCGCCGAAGCGGATCTCGTCGGTGGCGACGGTGTCGTTCTCGTTGACGATCGGGAACGCGCCCATCGCGAGGAGCTTGTCGAGGGTGCGGGAGGCGTTGCGGTGGTGGGCGCGGCGGCTCATGTCGTCGCTGGTCAGCAGCACCTGGCCGACGCGGAGGGCGTAGCGGGCGAAGGAGGCGGTGTAGCGGGCGACGAGCAGGCCCTGGCCGACGCTGGCGGCGGCCTGCTGGCGGGCCAGGTCCTTGGGGCGCCGGCGCAGGCCCAGCGGGGCGAGTCCGGCCGCGATGGCGCCGGAGGAGACGAGGACGATCTCCCGCTCCCCGCCGCTGCGGCTCTTGGCGAGGACGTCGACGAGCGCGTCGACCCGGTCGGCGTCCAGGCCGCCGGACGCGGTGGTCAGCGACGAGGACCCCACCTTGACCACGATCCTGCGGGCCTCGCTCACACCCTGCCTTGCCCCTGCCACCTGTGCTCTTTCCCCTCACGTGGGTCCGGTTCCCTGATCGGCAATCTACGCGAAGCGGATCGTTCGGCGCGCGGGGATTCCAGCCTCCGGACAGGCGGGCGGTAACGGTGTGCTCACGGGTCGCGTACGGCAAAAAGGTTGCGTTGGTTGCCTATAGAAAACAACGACAGTGCAAACTTATTTTGAACGCTGTGTCACACAATGCCCATCATGGTCACCGAGGGAAGCGCATCCTTCTCCGCTCGGGTAAGAGCCCCTACGACGTCGTTTCCGTGGAGGAGGCCCTCCACCGGGACGTCATCGCCACCAACTCCGGCAACCTGATCTTCAGCGACGCCACCCACAAGATCCTCGAGACCCCGCACACCGAGGTCGTCTCGAACGGCGTCCGCACCGACATCTCGGCGGCCGGCCGCATCAACGAGGAGTACGACGCCTTCGTCGTCCCGCTCGCCAACGCGTTCCGGCCGTCGTTCGAGGGGCAGTTGAAGCGGCTGACGCGGCTGATCAGCAAGCTGAAGATCCCGGTGGTCGTGGCGGGGGTCGGCGCGCAGGCCGGGCTCGGCTACAACGCGGCGCGGCTGAAGGGCATCGAGCCCGCGGTGCGCGAGTTCGTCTCCGCCGTGCTCGACCGCAGCGCCTCGATCGGCGTCCGGGGCGAGTTCACCGAGAAGTACCTCAAGGACCTGGGCTTCCGGGACGTCGAGGTCATCGGCTGCCCGTCGCTGTTCATGTACGGCAAGGAACTCGCCGTCACCAAGCGGGAGGCGGCCCTCGTCCCCGGCTCCCGGATCGCGGTCAACGGCTCGCACAGCGCGGTGCGCTCGCAGGGCCTGGAGCGGGTCATCGCCGGCGCCCACGCCCGCTATCCGAACCTGCGCTTCATCGGCCAGAACATCAGCGACGCACGGCAGTTGCACTGGCGGGACCTGTCCGACCCGAACGGCCTGGTGACGGCGATGCCGACGCACCCCGAGCACCCGATGTACCGGGAGGACAAGGTCCGCGTCTACGTCGACCCGGTCACCTGGATCGACGACCTGCGCGCGTTCGACTTCTCCTTCGGCTCCCGCATCCACGGCAACATCGCCGCGCTGCTCGCGGGTACACCGGCGACCGTGCTGTGCGGCGACTCGCGCACGCTGGAGCTGTGCCGCTACTTCGGCATCCCGCACCGCCGGATCGACAAACTGCCCGAGGACCTGGACCCGGCGTCGCTGTACGAGGAGGCCGACTTCGGTGGCCTGATGAGCGGCCACCAGGAGCGGTTCGAGCGGTTCACGGGCTTCCTCGACAGCAACGGCCTGGAGAACACGTTCACGCACGGCGACGGCGGCGCCGCCTTCGAGGAGCGTATGCGGTCGCTGTCCTTCCCGGCGGGCATCCGCCCCTGGAACGACGCCGACCTCACCTCGCTCACCACCAGGTTCGGCTGGCTGCAGAGCCGTCTCACCGAACTCGCCACGGACAACGACCGGTTGAGGCGCGAACTGTCCCGCACCGGCAAGCCGGGCACCGGGCTCCCCGCGGCGTCCGTCTACCGCCGGGCCCGCCGTGTGGTGGGCGGACCGATCCGCCGGGCGCTGCAGTCGGGACGATAGGGGCAGGTTCCGGCAGGTCCGTCGGCCTCGGTCACTCCAAACCATCCGGACACTCGCGTGTCGTCCGGAGGTCGGTGCGCGTTAACCCGGGCGCACCACGTCCCGCCCCGACCTTGGAGTGACCGCAGTTGCCCACACCCCTGTCCCGCCTCCCGGTGAGAGCGCTCGTCACGGCTCTCCTGGCCGCCGCCTTCGGTGCCCAGGCCGTGGCGGCGCTGAGCCCGCACGTCCCGCTGCTGCTCGCCGCGACCGTCACGTCCCTGGCCGTCGAGGGTGTGTTGCTGCGCTGGCAGCGCGGCATGCTGTCGGTGTTCGCCAAGTCGCACGCGGACATCACCGTGCGGCATGTGCTGCGGGACCTGCTGCTGGTCGTGGGCCTGCTGCGGCTCGGCGAGCAGCACCGGGAGACGGTGTACGCCCCGCTGGTCGCGGCCCTTCTCGCCTTCTACGCCCTGCACTGCGCGATCCAGGCGGTCTCGGTGCTGGTCCGCCGCACCCGCACCCTGCCGGTGGTCACCCGCAACATCGACGCCTCCGCGCTGCGCCTCTCCCCCGCCCCGCCCCTCCTGCTGCGCCGCCCCGGCCCGCGCCTGCTGGTCTTCGGACTCCCGGCCACGGCGGGCCTGCTGACCACGGCGGCCACCGACGACCCCCGCTGCGCGGCCCTCGGCATCGCGCTGTCCCTCGGGCTCGCCCTGCTGGGCCTGTACGACCTTCTCGTACGGCTGCTGCCGAGCCGTCGCCCGGTGGGCGAGCGGGAGGCGCTGGACTGGCTGGACGCCTGGCTGGCCGAGTACCGGCCGACGGTCGGCCTGTACTTCTCCGGCGGCGCCTCCTCGGCGTACCAGGCGAACATGTGGCTGGAGCCGCTCGCGCAGCTGGAGGGCCGTCCGCTGATCGTGCTGCGGGAGCGGTTCATGGTGCAGAAGATCGCGCCGACCGACGTCCCGATCCTGTGCCTGCCGAAGGTCTCCACCCTGATGCGCCTGGAGCAGTCCACGCTCCGGATGCTCATCCACCCCTCCAACTCCGGCAAGACCTCCCAGGTCCTGCGCATCCCCACGCTCAAGCACACCTTCGTCAACCACGGGGAGAGCGACAAGCTGTCGTCCTGCAACCCGTACGCGAAGGCCTACGACGAGGTGTGGGTGGCGGGTCCCGCGGCTCGCGAGCGGTATGCGTATGCCGAGGTCGGCGTCGAGGACAAGGACGTCGTGGAGATCGGCCGCCCGCAGCTGGACGCCGTGCAGCCGTACGCGGGTCCGCCGGCCGGGGCGCGTACGACCGTCCTGTACGCGCCGACCTGGGAGGGCTGGGACGGCAACCCCGGCAACACCTCGGTGGTCGAGGCCGGCGAGAACCTCGTACGGGCGCTGCTCGCGGACCCCGGCGTACGGCTGCTGTACAAGCCGCATCCGCTGACGGGGTCGGTGGATCCGCGGGCCGGGGCGGCCGATCTGCGCATCCGCGAGCTGATCAGGGTGGCGAACCGGGAGCAGGCAGGTGAGCGGCCTCGCGACACCGGTGAACTCGCCCTTCGTACCCAGGAGTTGGACCGCCTCACCACGACCGAGGTCCGGGCGAGCGCCGATCAGGTCGAGCGGATGATGCTCCAGTCGGCGCCGGAGCCGGGGCGGGCGGAGGCGGTGGCACGGGCCACGGCCGCCTGGGAGGAGGTGTACTGGGCGTCGCTGCCGGAGTGGGAGCACCAGGTGGTGACCGCCGCGCGGCCCACGCTGTACGCCTGCTTCAACCGGGCCGATCTGCTCATCAGCGATGTGTCGAGCGTGATCAGCGACTTCCTGGCGAGCGGGAAGCCGTACGCCGTGGCGAACACCAGCGGTCTCGCGGAGGACGTGTTCCGCAAGGCCTTCCCGACCGTGCGCGCGGCGACCGTGCTGACGCCGGACGCGGCCGGGGTTCCGGAGTTGCTGGAGGCGGTCCGGCACCCGGAGAAGGACCAACTCGCCGAGGCGCGGGAGGAGTTGAAGCAGCACCTGCTGGGGCCCGCCGAGCCCACGTCACAGGTGCGCTTCAACGCTGCCGTACAGGCGCTGTGTTCGGCCGCGCAGGAGCACCGGGAGCGGATGGAGGAGCGGCTGGCGGCGGAGCTCCCGGCCGAGATCCCGGATCAGCGGCGGTCCCTCACGCGGGAGCAGCCCGCCCGCCCTGCGTAACCTCACGCGAGGCCCTCAGCATCCGCCGCGCCTTGCGCACCGCCCGCCGCAGGAACGAGTCCGCGCCGCCCTCCCGATAGCCGGGGAAGGCGCGGGCCTCGCGCGGTGTGGCGAGGTACACGGAGTCGGGTATCCCCGCCGCCGCGTCCCGGAAGTGCGGGTAGGCGAGGTAGACACGGCGGCCCTTCTTCTCCAGGAGGGCCGCCGGCTGCTTCTTGGCCTTGATGAACTCCACGACGGGCAGCAGGAGTTCGGGGCGCCGCTCGGCGACCAGGTGCAGTCGCAGGCGCTCCTCGACCTTGAGGCGGCGGGCGATGTCCGGCGTCCAGTGCGCGTCCATCAGGGGCCCCGCCAGTTCGAGCTTGTGCTGCCTGACCTGCTCGCTGTCCTTGGCGTACTTGGGCCCGAACTGCGGCAGCAGGGTGATGAGGAAGGGGCGGACCATGAGCAGGTCGCGCCGGTCGCCGGCGGGCACGTGCTCGGCTATCAGGTTCATCAGGGCGCGCGCGGAGTCGAAGCGCAGGGCGTAACCGCCGCTCTTCGTCACGTGCTTGCCGTCGTCACGGCCCACCAGGTAGTAGCAGGTATGGTCGGCGACCACCGAGACGCCGTCCGCCCGCAGATAGGCCTCCATCGTGAACAGCGCGTCCTCGCCGGTCCACAGGGACTCGTCGAAGCGCATGTGGTGCCGGGTCAGCAGTTCGCGGCGGAACAGCTTCTGCGCGCTCAGCGTGAACTTGATGTTGGAGGAGAAGACGTCGGTCCGGTCCAGCGTCTTGCCCCACATCGACTTCGGCGCGGTGCGGTTGACGCCCTCGACGCGGCCGAGGACGACGTCCGTGCCGTTCTTGTCGCCCATCGCGACCATGCGCTCCAGGGCCTCGGGGCCCAGCCGGTCGTCGGCGTCCAGGAAGAAGACGTAGCGCCCGGCCGCCTTCCCCAGGCCGACGTTGCGCGGACCGCTGGGGCCACCGGAGTTGTCCTGCCGGATCACGGTCACCGGCATGGGCGCGCGGGCCGCGAACTCCTCCAGGTACTCCCCCGTGCCGTCCGTCGAGCCGTCGTCCACCGCGATGACCTCGATGCGCCCTGGGTCGATGGTCTGTGCCTCGACGGACGCCAGGCACTCGATCAGGTACGGCATCGCTTCGTACGCACCGATGATCACAGTCACATCAGGCTGCGTGACGGTCACGTTTCCCCCTTGTCGACGGGATATTTCCCCCGTATCGCATCATTCGCTACCTGGTAGACGGCTGGGCGTTGCAAGCGGTTGCCTCAGGGCCACGCTTTGGTGAGTCAGATCACAAAAGGGAACTGACATGGAGTCACGCTATTCGGGCAACGTAAGACGCCCACAAGAACGGCGCGGCCCCCGAGGATCTACTCCTCGGGGGCCGCGCCGTGGTCTTGCGGGTGGGCGTGCGGGTCAGGCAGTCACATCGTCCTCGGCCGCCGACAACCGCTGCCCGGGTACGGCCGCCAGGTCGCCTTCGGCGGCTCCGGCCGCCGCCCGTGACTCCTGGCCGACGTTGCGCGCGTCGGCCTTGATCGCGAGGTTCCCCACCGCGGTGTTGAACTGCTCGATGGACGTCGGCTCGTCCGGGCCGAGCAGGTACCGCTTGAGGTCCCCCCGGTCCTCGGCCAGCGGGTCCGACGCCGGGTCGCGCACGGCGTCCAGCAGGCCGCCCAGCTCGGCGGCGCTGTTGGACAGGATCGTCGCCGCGCGCACCGCGGTGTTCTGCCGCTTGAACTCCTCCACGCCCAGTTCGGCGGAGTCCGTGACGGCGTACGGCTTGCCGCTGGCGATGAAGTCGGAGACCACGCTGGAGATGTCGGAGACCATCGCGTCGGAGACGTTGAAGCAGTCGTACAGGCGCGGCTCGGCGCCCGTGATGACGCGGTGCTCGTAGCTGCCGAAGGAGCGCCAGTACGCGGTGTTCCACTCGGCGCGCAGCCGGGCGATCTCCTCGTGCTTGGCGACGTCGACCAGGCCGTCGCGGGTGGCCTCGGCCTCGTCACCCTTGCTGTTGCCGCTGCCCTTGCCCTTGCCCTTGCCGGACAGTTCGGCGAGGCGGGCCTCGATGCGGGCGAGCTCGGCCTTGGCGGCGGTCTGCGCGGCGGCGTCGGCCGTGAAGCGCGGGTCGGTGGCACGCTCGGTGGCGGCCTGCTGGACCAGCGCGGTGATCCGCTGGTGGGCGGCCTTGGCCTCGGCGCTGACGGTGCCGGTGAAGGGGTGCGGCTTGTACAGCACGCGGACCGGCGGGTCGGCCGTCACCAGCTTCTTCACGATGTTCTCGCCGGCCAGAACGATCGAGGTGTTGCCGGGGTTGCCGTCCCAGCCCTCCCAGGTGGGGGCGTAGAGAACAGTCGGGATCCGTCCCTCCGGCGTGCCCTGCCAGGTCTGGATCGGCGCCAGCTGGGGGCGGCCGACCTCGACGATGTCCTCGTCGCGGACACCGACGTCGGCGATGGCGTACCGGTCGCGGCCCGCGCGCCCGGCGGTCCACACCTCGTCGTAGACCTTGCTGTACGGGTTGACGCTGGCCAGCTTGTCGCTGTCGCCGTGGCCTATGAAGACGTGCTTCATGGTGGGGACACGCAGCAGGTGGATGTTCTTGCCGACGTTCGCCGCGTACAGCGCGACGCGCACGTTGGACAGGTCCAGGTTCATCAGGTGCACGCCGCCGGGCACACAGACGACGGGGACCGTGGTGGGCGCCAGGTTGTTCAGGATGACCCGCTCGCGCAGGATGATCAGCGGCTTGGAGTCCAGCTGCTCCATGGTCTCCAGCCACATGTTGACCTGGTACGCGGAGTCCTTGGAGCCGGAGAAGTACAGCACCGTCTCGG
Source organism: Streptomyces sp. R28 (assembly GCF_041052385.1). GTDB lineage: Bacteria > Actinomycetota > Actinomycetes > Streptomycetales > Streptomycetaceae > Streptomyces. Next base: position 3,659,642 of record NZ_CP163439.1, read on the forward strand.
GCCGGTACTCGGCCAGCCAGTCGTCGACGGCGGCCAGGACGATGTCGGCCTTCGGCGGGACCTTCCGACCGCGGACGTAGGGCACGAGCGCCACCACGTACAGGCAGCCCACGCCCACCGTGACGCCGATGCCGATGAAGCCGGCCACGGCCGACTCCAGGGCCGCCGAGACGAGGATGCCCGCGACGGCCGCCAGGTCGAGGTGCAGCATCTTCTCCGCGGAGCGGTGCAGCAGCCTGCGCGGCGGGGCGTCCGGGATGCGGATGCGCGAGGCGAGGTCGATGTTGCGGGTGGCGACCGGCATACGGCGACGGTTGCGGATCAGGGTGACCAGCGCGCCGTGCGGGGCCTGGAGGCCGTAGAACGCTATGAAGCAGGCGATCGCACCGTAGTAGATCAGGTCGTCCGCGAAACCGAGCCGGGCCAGCAGCAGGATCAGCAGCAGTTGTCTGATCAGGAAGCGGATCGACAGACCGGCCCGGACCTTGCTCAGGCGGTTGACCAGATAGCTGCTCTTGCGGTGCAGATAGTGGTCCGCCAGGTACGTCACGGCGGCCGCGGCCGCGAAGGCGGGAACGCTCGGGACGAGCGCGGCCAGCATGAGCGCCGGGAAGCCCAGGATCATGAGGGCCGCCGCGGCCAGCTCGGCCGGGCTGCCCACCCGGGCGACGCGAATAGCGGTGGATATCACGGAGAACCTGCTCAGGGAGAGGGGCCGGTCTGAGGGGCTAAGGACTCAGGCCCCTGTGAATTCTTCGTGAACGAAGAATCGCAGAGGCCTGAATTCCATAAGGCTATTAGCTGTTGATTATGCCACGCCGTCCTGGCGGTCCAGAACACTGGCCAGCGCCTGCTCGAAGCCGGACGCCTTTCCGGCGGGCGCCGTCGGGTCCTGCTGGCGGACGTCGATGACATGGCCGGTCAGCTCGGAGAGCAGCACGTCGAGGGAGGTCCGGGCCACGGCCTCGGAGGAGAGCAGGCTGCCCGCGGGCTCCTGGCCGAAGGCCTTGGTGCGCATCGGGGTGGCCGTGCGCTCCGGGTTGATGCAGTTGACGCGGACGCCGTCGCCGGCCCATTCGTCGGACAGGGCCTGGGTGAGGTTCACCATGGCGGCCTTGGTCGAGGAGTACAGGCTGTACTCGGCGCGACCGCGGGTGTAGCTGCTGGAGGTGTACAGCAGCAACTGGCCCTTGGTCTCGGACAGGTACTTGTACGAGGAGCGCGCGATCTGCACCGGGGCGAGGTAGTTGACCTTCAGCGCCTCCTCGATGGTGGCGTTGTCGGTCTCGGCGAGCTTGCCGATGCGCAGCACACCGGCGGTGTTGACGACGTAGTCAATGCGCCCGGTCTCGGCGTACGCCTTGGACAGCGCGTCGTCGACTTCCTCCGGGTTCTCCACGTGGGTGCCGGTGGTGGAGCGGCCCAGCGCGTACACCTTGGCGCCGTAGGACTCGGCGAGCTCGGCGATGTCCTTGCCGATGCCGTAGGAGCCGCCGAAGACGACGAAGGTCTTGCCGGTGAGCAGCTGGCGGTAGGCCTCCTCGCTCACCTGCTCGGGAGCGGCGGTGGAGGCCAGCTGGAAGAGCTTGTCGGCGATGAAGACGTCGACGGGCTGAGTGACCTTCATGTTGTACTCGTCACCCGCGACGACGTGGATCGGCACGTCCGGCAGGTACTTGAGCACGACGGAGCAGTCGTCCGTGGCCTGGAAGTTGGGGTCACCGGCGGCGACCTCGTAGGCCCGCTTGATCGTGGACAGCTTGAACGCCTGCGGCGTCTGGCCGCGGCGCAGCCGGGAGCGGTCCGGGATCTCGGTGATGAACTCGCCGTCCTCGCCGTGGGTGCGGGTCACGATGATGGTGTCCGCGGACGGGATGGCGACGTCGACGGCCTGGAAGCGCTCCAGCGCCACGACACAGTCGTCGATCACTCGCTGTGACAGCAGCGGGCGCACGGCGTCGTGGAAGAGGACGTTCAGGTCCTCGCCCTCGGCCAGGCCCTCGCCGAGGGCGTCGATGGCGCGCTCGGTCGTCTCGTTCCGGGTCGAGCCGCCCTCGATGATCTTCTTGACCTTCGTGAACCCGGCCTTGGCGACGATCTTCTCGATGTCCGGCACATAACCGGGCGCCATCAGCACGATGATGTCGTCGATCGAGTCGGCGTTCTCGAAGGTGGTCAGCGTGTGCTCGATGACTGCCTTGCCGGCGATCTTCAGCAGCTGCTTGGGGATCGACAGACCCACCCGCTGACCGGTACCACCGGCCAGGATCACTGCGGTGGTACGGGGCTTGGCTATGTGCTGGGACACAGGTGACCTACCTTGTGGCGACTGGGAACTTCGAAATGGTCCCACTTGGGGTTACCGCAGTGCAAGGTGAGCGCCCCCGGCTGCATATGTGCGCGCAACCTGTCATTCACCTTGTACGCATGGTCATTGTCGAGGGGCCCTCCGGGCGCCCTGTTGAATTGCTGTGAGTAACCGCACAGGGTCACCGAAGCCGTAGCCGCTTGAGGCAGCGGTGGCCGAGGACCCGCACGAGTTCCGTCGAAGACGTCTGGTGGACAGTACGCGACTTGGCGGCCGCGGTGTGCCGCACGGGCGCGGCCGCCGCGGCGGCGAGGGCTCCGTACAGCGCCTGTGCGGCGGCCTCGGGGGCGATGCGCGGCTCCGTGTCGGCTCGCGGCGCGGGCTTCTGCACGACGGACAGCTGCACGGCGGACAAAAGGCGCATGTCGCCGAGGATTCGCACCCCCGCCCTCCCGACACTCTCCGCCATCTCCGCGCCGATCTCGGCGGCCGCCTCGACGGCCCACTGCGGGGTGCAGATCTTCACGTCGCCGGGACCGGGAGTGCACGCGTTCTTCATATGCATCACGGCGCCGTTCCGGACGAGCTGTGAATAGAGCTCCTCGGGCAGTTCATCGGCGCGGAATTCCTTATTAAGATTCCGCAGCATTTCGGTCTCGGCGAGGGTGAGCGAGCGATTCGCCGCATCGGGAACGGGCCGCAGAAGGTGTGCGGGCAGTCCGAGCAGCGTCTCGAAGGTGCGCATCAGGCCCTCCCGGTCCCGGTCGTCGACCACGACGACGGTGACCCGTTCCGGTCCGGCCACCCGGACCCAGCGCTGGACCAGCCGGTCGTGCCGGTGGCGGAGCCAGAAGCTGGGGTTGGGCTTGTCGTACGGCGGCTTCCTGAGCATGTGCTGCAGCCAGTCCTCGTAGCCCATGCGCAGGCCGTTCTGCACGTACTGCTGCCGCTGCGAGGGCATGATCCGCGCCAGCGGGCGCAGCGTGACCAGGACGTGTACGCGGTCGCCGCCGAGCTGCTCGACGATCCGCTGAATCGTCTCGTCGTCGGGGGCGTCGGCGAAGAACTCGCTGCTGATCACCGACGTGCGCCGGCCCGTGGCGCGCACCTGCTCCAGCAGCCGGCCCCAGTGCCGCTCGGTGGGCGCGGTGTCGCCCATCATCCCGGTGCGGGCGCAGGCGGCCAGGACCGCCTCCATGGGGTGCCGGGTGGTGGCCGGCCACTCGACGCCGTGCCGGGCCATCTCGTCCTTCGCCGCGAACAGCGCGCCCTGGATCGAGGTGGTGCCCGTCTTGTGCGGGCCGATGTGCAGCAGGCGGGTCCCGGTGGGCAGCGGGGTGATCACGCCGCCGTCGGCCGCGGGTTCATCTCTCGTACAGTCCGTCTCCATGGTCAGAGGACGGTAAGAGAGCTTCCTGAGACTGTGCTGAGAGTGACCTGGGACACGGATGAGTCCCAGGTCCCCCACCAGGTGTTACGGGAGTCACCAGAGCGACAGGAGCTACACGACCTCGACGCCCGGCTCTCCCGCCTCGACCCGCAGGTTCGCCAGTGTGCTCGGCGTAGCCGTCTGCTGGCGCACCGTGTCCACGATCCGCACCTGCGCGTCGATGCCGTCACGGCGGATGTCGAAGAGGTGGTAGCCGCGGTGGGCATCGAGCAGCTTCCAGTGCGGGTTGTCCGGCACGCGCGGGTCCCACTCCTGGTGGAAGGCGGCCTGGTCCTGGTCGCCGTTGCTGGAGATGGACGTCCCCACGAACTCGGCGCCCACGACGTCGGACTCCGGGTCTGCGTAGTCCTCCTTGAGGTCGCTGATCATGGTCAGGTGACGATCGCCGGTGAACACGACCGGGTTGCGGACCTGCTTCAACTCCTGCATCAGGGCGTCTCGTTCGACCTGGTAGCCGTCCCAGGCGTCGTAGTACCAGAGCTTGCCCTCGCCGACCTGGAGGTCGGTCTCGGCCATCATGATCTGCGAACCGATCATGTTCCAGCGGGCCGGCGAGTCGTGCAGCCCGTCGATCAGCCACTGCTTCTGCTCGGCGCCGAGCATGGTGAGCGCGGGGTCCTGGGCGCCTTCCTGGCTGGTGGCCTGGTCGCTGCGGTACTGCCGGGTGTCCAGCACGCTGAGCCGGGCCAGCCGGCCGAACTCCAGGCGGCGGTACATCTGGATGTGCGGACCCGTAGGGATGGCGCTCGCGCGGACCGGCATGTGCTCGTAGTACGCCTGGTAGGCCGCGGCCAGCCGGGCCACGAACGCGTCGTGCGGCTGCTTGCCCGGATCCTGCGGGATCTCGCCGGCGAAGTCGTTGTCGACCTCGTGGTCGTCGAAGGTGACCACCCAGGGCGCGTTCGCGTGCATCGCGGCGAGGTCCGGGTCGGTGCGGTACTGGGCGTACCGGTTGCGGTACTGGACCAGGCTGTACGGCTCACCCGTGCCCTCGTGCCGGCGCACGCCCGTCGCCGACGGCGTCGACTCGTAGATGTAGTCGCCGACGAAGAGAACGAAGTCGGGGTCCTGGGCCAGCATGTCGGCGTACGGCGTGAAGTAGCCGTGCTGCCAGTTCTGGCAGGAGGCCAGCGCCATGCGCAGTCGGCCGCCGGAGCTGTGCGGGTGGGGCGCGGTGCGGGTGCGGCCGGTGGGCGAGAGCTGGCCGCTCGCGCGGAAGCGGTACCAGTACGTGCGGCCGGGGCGCAGCCGCCGTACGTCCACGTGGACGCTGTGTCCCAGCTCGGGCCGGGCCTGGGCGACACCGCGGCGCACCGGCTTTCTGAACCGCTCGTCCTCGGCGAGCTCCCACTCGACCGACACCACCTGGTCGGGCATGCCCCCGCCGTTCAGCGGGTCCGGGGCAAGGCGCGTCCACAGCACGATGCCGTCGGGAAGCGGGTCACCGGAGGCGACACCGAGGCTGAACACGCCTTCGGGCAGCGGTGTTTCGGCGGCTCGGGCGACGGTCGGCAGCCACAGCTGGGCGGAGGCCGCGGCGCCGAGCACCGCGGCGCCCGCGGTCAGAAAGCGACGTCGGTCGGGCGATACGGATCCGGAAACACCGGTCATCGGCGAACTCCCCTGTCTCGCTGGCCTCTTGGACACTTCGGATGCTCACGCCCGTGGGCGGTCTGGCTGCTGAACTGCGAGCTGCGCGTGCATGACAAATAGGGAGACAACAGAAGACCCGTTGCGGCACGGGAACGTGCCCTTGCCACAACGGGTCCGGCGGTCGATCAGGAGTTGAACCCGGAGCCCAGCTTCGCGTTCGCCGCGACCGTGCCGAGGGTGCCGGCCCCGAAGGTGAACGAGCCGGTCGGGGTGATCCCGGCCGACGTGGACTTGAACACCCACACCGACCCGGCGTTCGCGTTCTCCCCCGGTGCGCCGACGACGAGTTCGGCGCGGCCGTCGTGGTTGGCGTCCACGAGGTGGGTGGTGCGGCCGAAGGCGTCGTTGGCCTCCGCCGCGCCCGGCACGCCGGTGGTGTCCTGGTTGACCCCCGTGGCGCCGGTGCCGGTCAGACCGCTCGCGCTGCCGCGCAGCACGATGGTGCCGCCGGCGTTGCTCAGCCCGTCGAAGTCCTCGCCGGGCACGCCCGTGGAGACATCGGCGTACCCGTCGCCGTTGACGTCGGCGACCGAGACGTCGGAACCGAAGCCGTCGGCGCGCTCCGCGGCGCCCGGGACTCCGGCACTGTCCTGGTTGACGTATATCGCCTTGCTCACGACGGGGCCGTCGGCGCCGCCGGGGACGAAACCGACCCGGCCGCCCCTGGGGAGCGGGGTGTCGAGGTCGCTGTCGTAGCCGTCGACGGAGCGGCCCGCGACGATGTCGTCGTAGCCGTCGCCGTTCACGTCACCGAGGTCGAGGGACTCGCCCTGCACCCAAAAGCCCCGGCTGTCCTCCAGCACGATCTTCTCCGCGAGACCGTCCGTCGTGCCCCGCCAGTACGTGATGCGGCGGTGGTCGTACTCGTCGCCGTCGTTCATGGCGCCGACGACGTCGTCGATGCCGTCACCGTTCACGTCACCGGTGGCCAGGTCCAGGAAGCGGGGGTCGGAGTCGTCCCGGACGATCTGCTCTCCACCGCTCGCGGAACCGTCGCGCCCGAAGGGGCCCTTGATGACTCGCAACTTGGTGAGGCTCTCCACGACGACCAGGTCACTCGCCCCGTCACCGTTCACATCGCCGACGGTGAGCTGGTCCTTGGCGCTGAGCCGGTCGTAGGTGTCGTGCCCGTACGCCAGCGCGGCGCCGCCGGACAGCCCGTTCGCCCCGCCCCAGACGACCTGCACGAGCCCGGTCTCGGCACCGCCCTCGACGGAGTCCTCACCGGTGGCGCCGACGATCAGGTCCGCGTACCCGTCCCGGTCGAGGTCGGCGGTGCCGACCGCGCTGCCGAACTGGTCCTCGGTCTCGGCGGAGTCGGTGACGCCGGCCGTGTTCTGGCTGATGACCTGCTTGGAGGCGGTGTTGAGCCCGCTCGGCGAGCCGTACACCACGGCGACGTACCCGGCGCGCGTCTTCCCGTCGACGGTCGCCTCGGGCGCCGCCACGGCGAGGTCGGCGTAGCCGTCGCCGTTGAAGTCGTCCTGGGGCTTCGCCGCGGCCGACGGGGTGTCCCCGGCGGCGTGGGCGGCGGGCAGCACGGCCGCTCCCGTCACCGCCATGACGACGGCGAGTCCCGTGCGCCAGGTTCCCTTGCGCCTGTTCATGGTGCTGTCTCCTGTCGTTTGCGTGGGGGGATGGTCGTACGGAGAGTTGGTCGTCATACAGGGATGTATGCGTCGTACGAGGAAGTCGTCGCCGTCAGTCCGCCAGTGAGGCACCGAATTTGGCCACGGTCGCGGGCAGGCCCATGGTGGCCGCACCGAACGAGAACGAGCCACCGGCGGTGATGCCTGTGGAGGTGGCCGAAAAGACCCATACCGAACCGTTGTTGGCGTTCTCGGCGGGGTCGCCCACCACCAGGCCGTCCCTGTTGTCGGCGTTGGCGTCGACCAGTGCGGTCTCCGTGCCGAAACGATCCAGCTTCTCGGCGGTGCCGGGCACGCCGCCGGTGTTCTGGCTGAACGACTTGTATCCGGTGGCGGTCAGGCCGTTCGCGCTGCCGCGCAGCACGAGTACGGTGCCCGCGTCGGTGAGGCCGTCGAAGTCCTCGCCGGGCAGCCCGGTCGCCACGTCGAGGTAGCCGTCGCCGTTGGTGTCGCCGATGGACAGGCCCGAGCCCATGCCGTCCCCGTGCTCGGCCGCGCCCGGCACACCGGCCGTGTCCTGGTTGATCCACACCGGCTTGCGGGTGGTGGAGACGCCGTTCGGACCGCCGTGGACGACGGCCAACGCGCCGCCCTTCGTGGGCAGTTCGACGTCGCTGTCGTAGCTGTCGTTGGAGTGACCGACGACGATGTCTCCGTACCCGTCCTTGTTCAGGTCGCCGATCTCGACGTCCTCGCCGCCGATGATGCGGCCCTGGGCGTCCTTGAGCAGGCCCTTGTAGGTGAAGCCGTCGGCTGAGCCCAGGAGCAGTTCGACCCCGCGCGAGTCGGACTCGTCGACGAAGGTGGACTGCACGGCGAGGTCGGCAACGCCGTCGCCGTTGACGTCGCCGGCCGTGATCGCCTGGTAGTTCTGGGGGTCCTCGGGATTGATGCGGAAGTAGTCCTTCTTCGCGGGCCGGCCGTCGCGGCCGAACGGGCCGTGGAACACCGTGCCGTCCCCGTTGTCCGTCCCGTCGGGATGCTCGCCCATCCAGTTGTCGTTGCTCAGGGTCACCAGGTCCGGGTGCTTGTCGCCGTCCACGTCCCCGACTGTGAACTGGCCCTTCCACGGGCCCTGCGGGGCCCAGGTGAGCCTTGTCGAGGTGGCCGAAAGTCCCTTGGGTCCACCCCAGTTGACCTCGACCGCGTAGCCGTCCTCGAGATCCATCACATAGGCCTTGAGGGACGAGAGCAGATCGGCGTATCCGTCCCCGTCGAGGTCCGCGCTCTGCAGGTTCGTGCCGTACAGGCCCTCCCATGCCTCCGGCTCCGGGACGCCCGGCCCCTTCAGCACCTGTCTGCGGGACGTCGACAGGCCGCTCGCCGAGCCGTACAGAACGCTCACCGAGCCGGCGCCGGCCTGGGTGTTCACGGTGGTGCCCGGCGCGCCGATCGCCAGGTCGGGGTACCCGTCCCCGTTGAAGTCGTCGTGCAGCCGCTTGGCACTCGGCGTGGTGGCCGTGGCCTCGGTGGCCGCGTTGACGGCGGGCACCGCCAGCGCCCCGGCGACGACCGCGACGCCGGTGGCGAGGGCGAGGCGTCTGCGGCGGGTGAGCGGAGTACGGCGGTGGGAACGCGAAGCCATGTGATTCCTGACGCAGGGAAGAGGTGTGGGGTGGCGTGAAGGGATGCTGATCAGCGCGGGAACCGGTAACCGAGCCAGGCCCCGCTCGCGACCGTCCCGAGGGTGCGGGCGCCGAACGCGAAGGAGTTCTCGGCGGTCACGCCGGTGGAGCCGGACCGGAACACCCACACGCCACCGGCGTACGAGTCCTCCGCGAACGCGGCCACGACGGGCTCGGACCGTCCGTCGCCGTTGCCGTCGACGAGATGCACGCGCTCGCCGAAACGGTCGCCCTTCTCGGCGGTGCCCGGAACGTCGGCACTGTTCTGACTGAGGAGTCTGCCGCCGGCCCCGGTGGGTCCGTCCGGTCCGCCGGGTACGACGACGAAGGCGCCGGCCTGCTTCAGCGTGCCCAGGTCCTCGTACGGGTCACCGGCCAGGACGTCGCCGTAGCCGTCGCCGTTGACGTCGCCGACCGCGAGGTCGTGGCCGAGCATGTCCTCGGGCTCGTCGACGCCGGGCATGCCGGGGGTGTCCTGGGTGATGCTGCGGGGGGCGCCGGCCGGGCCGTTCGCCGTGCCGTAGAGGAACCTGAGCCGTCCACCGCCCATGACGATGTCCTCGCGGTGGTCGCCGTTGACGTCGCCGATCGCCAGGGAGTAACCGGGCCTGATCCTCTCGCCCTGTGCGTCCCTGAGAACGACCAGCGGCCGCAGGCCGTCGCGGCTGCCGCGCAGGAAGTTCAGGTGCTCGCCGCGGTCGCCCTCGTCGTCCGCGTCGTACGAGCGGGCGACGGTGACGACGTCGGTGATGCCGTCGCCGTCCACATCACCGGCCACCACGTCGACCAGTTGGAGGTCGCCGTCGACGAGCTCCGCTCCGGTCACATCGGCGGGCACACCGTCGCGCCCGAACGGTCCGTACTCCACGCGGCCGTCGTAGAGCAGGTCCTGATGCCCGTCGCCGTCGAAGTCGCCGGTGACGGTCCCGCTGCCGCTCTGGTACCGGCCGTCGCCGACGGCGGGCCGCACCTTCCCCGAGGTGAAGCCGCCGGGGCCGCCCCACAGCACCGTCCGGCTGCCCTGCCTGGGGATGCCGCCCTGCTCCCACTGCTCGGCGTCGGCCGACACCTGCAGGTCGCTGTATCCGTCGCCGTCCAGGTCGGCGACGACGAGGTCCGAGCCGAAGCGGTCACCGGCCTCGACGGTGCCCGGAACGCCGGCGGAGGCCTGCGTGTACACCTTCCTGGCCGTGCCGCGGAGCCCGTTCGCGGACCCGTACAGCACGGCGACGTAGCCGGCCTTGGCCTTGCCGTTCACCGTGGCGTTCGGAGCGGCGACGGCCAGATCGCCGTACCCGTCGCCGTTGAAGTCCTGCCGCACGGTGACGGTCGCCGCCCGGGCGTGCCCGGCCGGCAGCACACCGACACTCGCAGCCACCAGGACGACAGCTATGGCGACGGTGCGCCGCGTCCTGCGTGAAACAGCCTCGACCACGTCGACTCCGGGAATCCGATGGGCAGTTGACGGTGGCGGGATCCCGAAAAATCAAGATCCTCATCCACGCCGCCCAGTACGACTCACGGAGGGACGAAGGGGTTGCCCTGAGATACGCCGGGAATTTTCCCGGCGTTAACCGATCCAGCCGGTCCGTCGATCGCGCACGAGGCCGTTCAGGACGAAGCGAAGGGCCGGGAGCAGCAGCCCCCGGCCCACAGTCACGACAACGCCGCGCGCTTGCTCAGGCTCAGAACGGCTCGAAGTCGTCGAACTCCTGCGCCGCTTCGTCATGCTCGGCCTGCTTGTCACGCCGACGCTGCGCAGCAGGGCGCGGCGCCTCGAAGCGGTGGTCCTCGCCCCGGCGGCCCAGCATCTCCGCACCGGCCACCACCGTCGGCTCCCAGTCGAAGACGACGGCGTTGTCCTCGGGCCCGATGGCGACGCCGTCACCGGAGCGGGCCCCCGCCTTCATCAACGCGTCTTCCACACCAAGGCGGTTGAGCCGGTCGGCGAGGTAGCCGACGGCCTCGTCGTTGCTGAAGTCGGTCTGCCGCACCCAGCGCTCGGGCTTCTCACCGCGCACCCGGAACAGCGGCTCGCCGGTGACGTCCTCGCGCGTCACGGCGAAGCCCGCGTCGTCGACGGCCTTCGGCCGGATCACGATCCGCGTCGCCTCTTCCTTCGGCTTCGCGGCCCGCGCCTTGCCGACCAGCTCGGCCAGCGCGAACGACAGCTCCTTCAGCCCGATGTGCGCGACCGCGGACACCTCGAAGACCCGGTAGCCACGGGCCTCCAGGTCCGGCCGCACCATCTCGGCGAGGTCCTTGCCGTCCGGTACGTCGATCTTGTTCAGGACGACCATCCGCGGCCGGTTGTCGAGCCCGCCGTACTCCCGCAGCTCCGCCTCGATGATGTCCAGGTCGGAGACGGGGTCGCGGTCGGACTCCAGCGTCGCGGTGTCCAGTACGTGCACGAGTACGCTGCACCGCTCGACGTGCCGCAGGAACTCCAGGCCGAGTCCCTTGCCCTGGCTGGCGCCCGGGATGAGCCCCGGGACGTCGGCGATGGTGTACACGGTCGAACCGGCGGTCACCACTCCGAGGTTCGGCACGAGGGTCGTGAAGGGGTAGTCCGCGATCTTCGGCTTGGCGGCGCTCAGCACGGAGATCAGCGAGGACTTGCCGGCGCTCGGGTACCCGACCAGCGCCACGTCGGCGACCGTCTTCAGCTCCAGGACGATGTCCTGGAGATCCCCCGGCTCACCGAGCAGCGCGAACCCCGGCGCCTTGCGCCGCGCCGACGCCAGCGCCGCGTTGCCGAGCCCGCCCCGGCCGCCCTGCGCGGCGACGTACGACGTGCCGTGCCCGACCAGGTCGGCGAGGACGTTGCCGGCCTTGTCCAGCACGACGGTGCCGTCCGGCACCGGCAGGATCAGGTCCTGGCCGTCCTTGCCGGAACGGTTGCCGCCCTCGCCGGGCTTGCCGTTGGTGGCCTTGCGGTGCGGGGAGTGGTGGTATTCGAGCAGCGTGGTGATCGACTGGTCGACGGTGAGGATCACGTCCCCGCCGCGCCCGCCGTTCCCGCCGTCGGGTCCGCCGAGCGGCTTGAACTTCTCACGGTGAACGGAGGCACAGCCGTGGCCCCCGTTACCCGCGGCGACATGCAGCTCGACGCGGTCCACGAAGGTGGTCATGGTGGGGTGCCTCCAGCACAGATAAGGTTCGTACAGCTTTGTCTTCTACGTAACACGCGAAAGGCGGACCCGCCTTCCCACTCGGGAAGTGAGGTCCGCCTCGCGAAAAGTTCGGTCGAAGCCTTGAGTCAGGGGACTCAGGCGACCGGAACGATGTTCACGACCTTGCGGCCACGGCTGGTGCCGAACTCCACCGCACCGGCCTGCAGCGCGAACAGCGTGTCGTCGCCGCCACGGCCGACGCCCGCACCGGGGTGGAAGTGGGTGCCGCGCTGGCGGACCAGGATCTCACCCGCGTTGACGACCTGCCCGCCGAAGCGCTTCACGCCGAGCCGCTGGGCGTTCGAGTCGCGACCGTTCCGGGTGGACGATGCGCCCTTCTTGTGTGCCATGTCTCCTCAGTCCCTTACTTCGCAGCCGCGGGGATCTCAGTGACCTTGATCGCCGTGTACTGCTGGCGGTGGCCCTGACGACGGCGGTAGCCGGTCTTGTTCTTGTAGCGAAGGATGTCGATCTTGACGCCCTTGTGGTGGTCCACGACCTCAGCCTGGACCTTGATGCCGGCCAGCACCCACGGGTCGCTGGTCACAGCGTCGCCGTCGACAACGAGCAGGGTCGAGAGCTCGACCGTGTCGCCAACCTTGGCAGTGGAAATCTTGTCAACCTCAACGATGTCGCCGACAGCAACCTTGTGCTGGCGACCACCGCTGCGCACGATGGCGTACACGCGGATCTCACTCTCTCGCTCGGAAACGGCACCCCCGAAGTCCAGCCACCACGCACGCGGGCAGCCTCTCCAGAACACCCTGTGTTCCGGAGGAAAAGGGTTTACGGGGATGTGGCGTGCCTATATCCACGGACACGCCGACGGTCAAGGTTACGGGGCCGTGGCCGAGGGGGTCAAACCGGGCCGGGCCCCAACGGAGTGCGGCCGGTCACATGGACCGGCCGCACCTCGTATCACTCGTTGCTGAGCGTCACTCTTTGCTGAGCATCACTCTTTGCTGAGCATCACTCGTCGATGAGCGTCACTCGTCGGTCGCGGCCGAGACCGTGGTCTTCTTCGCCGTCGACTTGGCGGCGGCCGTCTTGGCGGTCTTCGCCGCCGCCTTCTTGGCCGTCGTCTTCTTCGCCACCGTCTTCTTGGCCGCGGTCTTCTTGGTGGCGGCCTTCTTCGCCGTGGCCTTCTTGGCCGTCTTACGGGCCGTCTTCTTGGCCGGAGCCGTCTCCTCGACGCCCTCCTCGGCGGCCGGGGCCTCCGCAGCCGGGACGACCACGACGGCCGTCTCCTCGGACGCGGTCGGCGCGGTGGCCTTGCGCACGGCACGGCGCCGCGGACGGGCCGGAGCGGCGCTCTCGGCGACCGCCTCGGCGGCAGCCTCCTCGGCCTGCTCCGCCGCAGCCGCGGCCGGGGCCTCCGGCTCGGGCGCGGACGCGGCCTCGCTGACCGTGACCACGGCGGCCTCGGCCCCCGCGGGCGACCCGGCGGGCGCGGACACCTTGCGGGTCGCACGACGCCGCGTACGTCCCTTGGGCGCGGCCTCCTCGGCGACCGGCGCGGTGACCGCGGCCTCGGTGACCGGCTTCTCAGCGGCCGGGGCCTCGACGACCGCGTCCTCCACGGCCACGGGCTCGGCCTTCGCCTCGGCGGCCGGCTCCGGCTGGACCGGACGCGCCACCTCCTCGGCGACGGTCACGTCCTGAGCCGTGGGAACCGCCTCGGACTTCCTGGGCGCACCCGCCGGAGCGGACGCCCGCCGACCGCCACGGCGCCGCGAACGACCACCACGGCCGGCCGCGGCCTCCGCCTCGGCGACGCTGCTGTACAGCTCCTCGTCCGGCGCGAAGGCCGGCTCGGGCAGCGCGGCGGGCTCGGCGATCTCGGCAGCGATCTCGGTCTCGGTCTCCGCCTCCTCCTCGGCCGTCTCCACCGGCTCGACCGCGACGGACGCCTCGTGCACGTGCTCGGGACCGGCACCGGCACGCGCGCGCTTCTTGCGCTTGCCGCCGCCACCGACGGCCGTCGGCTGCTCCATGTGCACGATGACACCGCGCCCGTTGCAGTGGACGCAGGTCTCGGAGAAGGACTCCAGCAGGCCCTGGCCGACCCGCTTGCGGGTCATCTGGACCAGGCCGAGCGAGGTGACCTCGGCGACCTGGTGCTTGGTCCGGTCCCGGCCCAGGCACTCCAGCAGGCGCCGCAGCACCAGGTCCCGGTTGGACTCCAGGACCATGTCGATGAAGTCGATGACGATGATGCCGCCGAGGTCGCGCAGCCGCAGCTGGCGGACGATCTCCTCGGCCGCCTCCAGGTTGTTCCTGGTGACCGTCTCCTCGAGGTTGCCGCCCTGACCGGTGAACTTGCCGGTGTTGACGTCGACGACGACCATCGCCTCGGTCCGGTCGATCACCAGCGAACCGCCGCTGGGCAGCCACACCTTGCGGTCCAGCGCCTTGGCGAGCTGCTCGTCGATCCGGTACGTGGCGAAGACGTCGACCTCGGAGGTCCACTTCGACAGCCGGTCGGCCAGGTCGGGCGCGACATGCGAGACGTATCCGTGGATGGTCTCCCATCCCTCGTCCCCGCTGACGACGACCTTGGAGAAGTCCTCGTTGAAGATGTCCCGCACGACCCGGACGGTCATGTCCGGCTCGCCGTACAGCAGCGTCGGCGCGTTGCCGTTCTTGGCCTTCTTCTGGATGTCCTCCCACTGCGCCTGCAGCCGCTCGACGTCCCGGCGCAGCTCGTCCTCGCTCGCGCCCTCGGCGGCGGTGCGCACGATGACGCCCGCGTCCTCGGGGACGATCTTCTTGAGGATGGTCTTCAGCCGGGCGCGCTCGGTGTCGGGCAGCTTGCGGCTGATGCCGGTCATGGAGCCCTCGGGGACGTACACGAGGTAACGGCCCGGGAGGGAGACCTGGCTGGTCAGACGCGCGCCCTTGTGCCCGATCGGGTCCTTGGTGACCTGGACGAGCACGGACTGGCCGGACTTGAGGGCGGACTCGATGCGCCGCGGGCCGTTGGCCATGCCCAGCGCCTCGAAGTTGACCTCACCGGCGTAGAGCACGGCGTTGCGGCCCTTGCCGATGTCGATGAAGGCGGCCTCCATCGACGGCAGCACGTTCTGGACCTTGCCCAGGTAGACGTTGCCGACGTACGAGGTCGACTGCTCCTTGTTCACGTAGTGCTCGACGAGCACGTTGTCCTCGAGGACGCCGATCTGCGTACGGTCGCCGTGCTGACGGACGACCATCACGCGCTCGACGGCCTCACGACGGGCGAGGAACTCGGCCTCGGTGATGATCGGAACGCGGCGACGGCCCTGCTCACGGCCTTCCCGGCGGCGCTGCTTCTTGGCCTCCAGCCGCGTGGAGCCCTTGATGGACTGCACCTCGTCGGACGGCTCGGCCTTCGGGCGGGGCTCGCGGACCTTGACGACGGTGCGCTCGGGGTCGCCCTCGTCGGGCTCGCTGTCGACACCGGTGTCACCGGCGCGACGGCGGCGACGACGACGGCGCCGGCTGGAGCTGGAACCGCCGCTCTCTTCGCCCGCTTCCTCGGCGTCCTCTTCCTCCTGCTCGGCGGTGTCCTCGGCGTCCTGCGCGGCCTGCGCCGCGGCGTACTCCTCGCCGTCACCGCCCTCGGCCTCCGCGGCCTCACCGCGACGACGACGCCGGCCACCACGCCGACGACGCCGACGCGACCCGGTCTCCTCGGACTCCTCGGACTCTTCGGCCTCTTCGCCCTCGACGACGTCCTCGGCAGCCTCTTCGGCTTCCTCGGTCTCGTCCGCGGCGGTGGTCTCGACGCCCTGGGCCTCGGCCTCCTCGCCGGGCGCGGCGCCCCGGCGCCGGCGACGACGCCGCGACGCGCCCGCCTGCTCCTCCGGGAGCTCCTCGACGTCCTCGGTCTCCGACTCGGCGGCGGCCTCGGCGGCGGCCCGCTGGGGCGTCTGGAACTGCGGCTCGGCGAACACGGGCGCCTGGAACACGGCCACGGCGGGCCGCGCCGGGCGCGGGGCCTCGGACGCCTCGGAGGCGGGGGCCTCAGCGGGCGCGGCGAACCCGGCGGCGGCCCGCCGGACGACGCGACGACGACGGCGGGGGCCCGCTTCCTCCTCGGCCTCGGCCGCGGGCGCCTCTGCGGGCGCTGCGACACCGGTCACCGCGGCGGTCTCCGCCTCGGTACCGGGAGTCACGGGGGCCACGGGGGCCACGGGGGTCTCCGCCGTCACCGGCGCCTCGGCCGGAGCCTCGGCGGCCTCGACGGTCTCGGACCCACGCCGCGTGGCACGACGTCGGCGACGCGGAGCGGCAGCCTCGGCGACCTCCGCGGCCTCGCCGGAGTCGGCAGGGGCGACCGGCGCGGCAGCCTCGGCAGGCTCCTCCGCTTCGGCGGAGATCTCGGCACTCACCGCCGCCTCGGCACCGGCAGGCGCGGCGGTCCGACGCGTGGCACGCCGACGCGTACGACGCGGCGCCGCCTCCTCGCTTGCCTCGGCACTCTCAGCCGCGGGCGCTTCAGCAGGGGCCGGCACCTCGGCGGCAGCCGGGCTCTCGTCCCCGGAGACCACGGTCTCGGCGGCCTTCTCGGCGGCCTCCGCCTTCGCCGGAGCACCGGCGGGAGCCGACGCGCGACGCACCGCGCGCCGACGCGTACGACCGGCAGGCGCGGCCTCCTCGGTCACCTCGGCGCTCTCAGCGGCAGGCACTTCGGCAACGGCCGGGCTCTCCTCGGCGACGGACGCGGCAGCCACCGGCACCACGGTCTCGGCCGCCTCGGCAGCCGCGGGCGCCCCGGCGGGCGCCGACGCACGACGCACCGCGCGCCGACGCGTACGACCGGCGGGCGCAGCCTCCACCGTCTCCGCGGTCTCTTCGGCTTCCGCAGCCTCAGGAGTCACCTCGGCCCCGGCGACCGGTATGGCCGGCTCCACCACGTCTGTGGGCTGTGCCTCGGCGGCGGCCGTAGGCGGCCCAGCGGGGCGCGACGCGGCGCGGCGCCGACGGCGCGGCGGCAGGGTGTCGCTGGGGGTGTTCAGTTCGGAACCCTCGGTGGGTTCGGTCGGTTCGAGCATGCGGGCGTTTCTCCCGTCAGGCTCCCGGGCGCCGCACCTGGTCCGGCGATATGCCGGTGACGTCCGCGGCTCGCGCATCGCGCGACAACCGCCGTCCGGGGCGCGGGCGCCGCACGGGAGCTCTCTGTGTCCTGTCTCGCCGGTTCCGTACGCCGAATGCGTACGGCCTGGCGAAAGTCTTCTGGTCGGTTCGCTGCCCGACCCAGGTGGCTCCCGAGTACGAGGGCGGCGCTTCGACGTCCGTCCCTACGCGGAACCTGACTTACGCCGGCGCCGTCGCGGCGGCAGCGGTCTCGGCCTCGGTTGGGGCCGTCGCTGCCTCGCGGTCGGGCGCGAGCGGGTCGGTCACCGTGCCGGTCTCTTCATCGAACAGCCCCTGCGCCAGCCTGGTCACCGCTGCGGGGACCGGCGGCGCCAGGTCGGCCACGGCGCGGAGACCGGACAGGACGTCGTCGGGTCGTACGGCAGGCGTCACGTGCCGAACAACCAGCCGCAGTATCGCACAGGCCTGGTCGGTCGGCCTATCAGCTGCCGAACTGTGTGTTTCCGTTCCGTCGGTGCTTTCGAGGTGGACGACCGCCGGGCGGGCGTCGAAGGTGCGCACGCCGTTCTTGGTCATGCGCTGGACCTCGACCGTCCCGGCGGCGTTGAAGGCCGCGACCGCGCGCTCGGCTTCCGCCGGGTCCACGCCGTCGAGCCGCAGCTCCCAGACGGACGCCGTGAGCCGGTCGGCGAGCCCGGAGACCCGGGCCTCGACCGCCTCGGTGATGTCCAGCCCGGCGGGCAGCGACTCGTCGAGAAGCGCTCTCAACTGCTCCGGATCGCGCGCCTCGGTGAGTGCGATCTCCAGGTACTCCGCCTCACTGCCCGTGCCGGTGGGTGCGGCATTGGCGTACGACACCTTCGGATGCGGCGTGAACCCCGCCGAGTACGCCATCGGCACCTCGGCGCGGCGCAACGCACGCTCGAAGGCGCGCTGGAAGTCACGGTGGCTGGTGAACCGGAGGCGGCCGCGCTTGGTGTAACGCAGTCGGATGCGCTGCACCGCGGGTGCGGGCGGCGGGCCTTCGGGCTGTCGCTTGCCCAGTGTCGTTCAGTCCTTCGTGAGAGCGGTCGTACTGCTACCAAGAGTACGTGTCTCACGGCCCGTAGGTTCCCGCCGGGCCACCGTCTCCCGCTGCTTCGGTTCCCCGAACAGCATCCGCCGGAAGTCGGCCCGCGCCTGCCGTACGGACTCGCGGGTGGCGCTGAGCGCCTGCCGGGTGGCGCGCCCCACACTGCGGGCGGCCTCGGCGACGGGCCACAGCACCGCGCCCCGGACGACGTGCCCGACCGGCGTGAGCACCGTCCGGTACACCCAGCGCACCGGCTCCACGAAGATCCATCGCAAGAGGGTGGCGAGGAAGCGTCCGACGGCGAGCGAGATCCGCTCGGCGACCCGCCAAGCGTGCCCGAGCGCATCCCAGATCTCCCTGCCGATGACGGCGAGCACACGGCCGACGGGCGCGAGGACCCACCGGTACAGGCCCACCGCGGGCAGTACGAGCAGCACGCGCGCGGTCCAGTACAGCGCGATACCGATCCCCGTGGCGACCGTGCTCACGAGCCACACAAGGCCCCTCGCGCACCAGGCGATCGCCCGCCCCACCGGCGCGAGGATCCACTCGTAGACCCACCGGGCGGGGACGACCAGCAGATAGCGCACCAGCCATGCCACCGCGCCGAACACCCCGAGCCCGATCGCGGCGAGCACCGCACCAAGCCCCCTGAGGACCCACATCACCGCATGCCCGACCGGGGTGAGCACGCGCGCGTAGAGCCACTCCAGCCCGGCCCCGATCCCTCGCGCCAGCCACGCGCACGCGTGCCCGACGGGAGTCAGGACGTACCGGTACAGCCACACCGCAGGTACGACGAAGAGCACGTTCCCGAGCCAGGCGAGCCCCTTCGCGACGGGCACGACGACGTACCGCCACAGCGCCACGAACGGCCAGACGAACACCGCCCGCCCGAGCCACAGCAACGCCCGCCCCAGCGGCCGCAGCACCGTGTCGTTCAGGAAGCGCCCGCCGACGACGAGGGCGTCCCACACCATCCGCACGGGCACGACCAGCACGAGCACGACGATCCGCACCGGGATCCGGATCGCGACGACCAGGCACCCTTCGGGGTCCTGGCGCTTTGGTGGCGGTTTTTCGAGGTCCATGTCGTCGTAGACGCCGGAACGGGCCGGGCGGATGCGGATCGGGGATGGAGATCGTGTCAAGCCCTGGACTGCTCGAGCAGTTCCCGCTGCTGCTCGAGAGTCAAGGCGCTCACTCGCCTCGCGAGGTGGTCCTGGAACGTCTTGTGGATGAAGGCCACCCCGCCCCCCGAGTCCCGCAGGAGAGCACGCTCGCGGGCGAATGTGACGAAGCCCTTCTGCAGGTAGGGGAACGCGCTCCGGGTAAGCAAGGGCAAGGCGGTGCGCGTGTAGACGGAGATGGCTGTCGCGAAAACCGAGGAGGACGCGTACAGGAACCTGACCGGCGCCGTCGCCGCCCGCATGAACGCCCTCCCGCGGTAGATCTCGTCCAACACCTCGGGGGGCGCCTGGAACTCGAGCCGGAAGGGATCCTTCGGGTAGACGACCGTGGCCTGGTATGCGTTCATGACCCGCGCCATGAGCAGCAGACGGCTCTCGACCTGGCGCAGGCCGAACCTTGCGGTGGTGTGCTCGCCCCGCAGCGTGCGGTCACGCGTGACCATCCGCTCCAGGAACGCGTCGTAGACCAGTCCCCGGCGTTCCTCCAGGGTGCCGGAGCTGGACACCGAGCCCTCGTCCACACCGGAGTAGGCGAGCACGGCGATGCCCAGCATCAGCGGAGTGGTCAGCAGCCTGGCGAGATCGGGGTCGGCCGCCGCGGCCGCGCGCAGCGCCCGTACCCGGGTCCCCGCCGCGTTCAGAAAGGTGTGCACGGCGGGCACGGGCAGCGGTTGCACGGTCACCGCCCCGTTCACCGTCAGCTTCTCGCGCAGGCGACCGTAGTCGGCCACCCGGCAGGAAAGGGCGAGGAAGCAGTGCGGATACCCGTCGGCGGAGATGAACGCGTTGATGCGCGCAACGCACTCCTCTTCCTGCTCCGGGTCCACTTCGTCCAGCCCGTCGAGCACGAAGCAGAGTCCTCCCTGGGCCAGCAGCGCGGACGCGACCGCGGAGGAGACCCGGTACCGGTTGCGCAGCTCCGAGATCAGCCAGTCCTCCAGCGATCCGCCACGCCAGTTCGTCAGCAGCAGGAAGACCGGCACGGGCGCCTCGGCGTCCGCCTGTGCCTCCTGTACCAGGGCGGCCGTCAACTCCAGGAGGTGCACCGTCTTTCCGGCACCCGGCGCACCGAGCACCAGCAACTGATGGCCGTGCTGCTCGAACACGTCCCGCATGGTGGTGCCGTCGGGCAGCGACGTGCCCGTATCCGTCGTCAACGCGCGGGGGCCCCACGGGTCGTGGACCGCGGTCGGGGTGTCCTGCAGGCCGACCTCGATCCGTACGGCGTCGTTCCACCGAAGGGTGAGGTCCCGGGTCCACGTGCTGTGCACGCGTTGGAGCAGTGCCGCGCGTTCGCGTCGGACCTGCTCCTCGCCAAGGTCCTCGGCCGCAGCGGCAGCCTCCACCTTGGCTCGCAGGTGGCGGATGTACAGAGCGGTGCATGCGACGACGACGAGAACGACCAGGACGATCGCGATCACACGCGGCGTGTCGCCCACCACCGACTTCACTGCATCCGGAAGCAGCCCCGCCGTTGTCTCGAGGGACACGAACAGCACCGCCACGAGGGCCAGGCTCCCGATGGTCCAGCCCACCCCCGGCTGCCGCGACCGCCCGCCGACTCTCCTCATCAAACGCCCCCCGTACCACTTCGTCAGCTCCGAAACGATAGCAACGGGAAGCCCTGAGCCCCCTTCCGAACGGAAGGGGGCTCACGCGTCACATGGCGCGCCCGGGAGGCCGGTGCGACGTCCGGTGTTCAGGCGCTCGGCGCTTCGGAGCTACTCCACTTCGATGCCATGGTCCTGGACAAGCTGCTCCAGGCCTCCCCCGTACCCCTTGCCGCCGAGCACGAAATCCCAGTCGCCACTGGACCGGTGCCGGAAGGAGCCGAGTACCAGTGCCGTCTCCCCGGAGCGGCCGTCGGAGACCTCCAGACGGCCGAGTTCGGTCATCGATGGGTCGAGCAGGCGGATACAGGCGTCGGTGAAGCCGGAGAGATCAGCGTTCGGGTTCACCTCCGGGTCCACGGCCGCGACCAGGACGAGCCGGTCAGCGCCCGCCGGCAGGGCGTCGAAGGAGACCCTGATCGCCGCCTTGTCGGGCGCAGTGGCCGAAACCGCACGCACCGAACCGTCCGGGGTCCGAGGGTTGTTGAAGAAGACGAAGTGGTCCTCGCTCAGGACCCGGTTGCCCTGGCAGACGAGGGCGCAGACGTCCAGCGCGACGTTCCCGGACCACGTCATGCCCAGCACGTTGTAATCGTCGTACGAAGCCGCGGGGGCGGACGGCGTCGGCCGCGCGGGAGCCTGTCGTCCGCCCTCCCCCAGGCGTCCGCGCAGTCCGTGCCGGTGCAGCAGGTCGACGAGTTCACCGCCCGAGATGAGCTCCAACGGCTTTCCGCGAGCAAAGGTGTGCGAGCCGGGGCCGAAACCCGACGTGGTCACCAGAACGCCCTTGTTGGCGCCAGCGTCCTGGACCGTGCCGTACAGGTCGCGCACCGCGGTGGGCGGCACCGTGTTGCGGT
Organism: Streptomyces sp. R28; assembly: GCF_041052385.1. Taxonomy (GTDB): domain Bacteria; phylum Actinomycetota; class Actinomycetes; order Streptomycetales; family Streptomycetaceae; genus Streptomyces. Next base: position 3,681,308 of record NZ_CP163439.1, read on the forward strand.
AGCGCTTCACCTGGACGACGATCTTGCCGCCCCGGATGGGAGTCGGGTCCAGCGCGTCGACATCCACACCACCGTCGTTCGAACGCTGCGTGGTCACGGCCTGCATCCCCATGGCCCGGAACAGATCGGCGACGAGGCGCTCGAAGGCGATCGGATCCATGTCGTACAGGTCCGGTTCCTCGCCACCGCCCCCGTGGGTGACGACCTGGTTTCCGACGTCCTGGGGCCGCCGGCTCGGCCGTACGGAAGTGAGTTGGTCGGGGCGGCTGGAGAGCTGTCCACGAAGCGCTTCCGTCAGACAGCTGGTCGCGTCCACCTGTTCCAGATGCAGGCCGGTGAAGATCGCCCGCTGAGCCATCACGGTGGCCAGGACGATGTGGGACTGCCTGCCGGTCGCGGGGTCGGGAGCGTCCACGAAGCCGTTCAGCGCGACCGAGTCGAGGACGCCGTGCTCGTCCGCCGCGAAGAGCTGGTGCAGGACCAGCAGCAGGCTCTGCGCCAGCACCTCCCGGTACAGCGCACGGCGCTGCGTCACCGGACGCGCCGTCTCCTTGTCCTGGTCGTCAGCCGGTACGTACCGCACCGACTTCGCTTCCGGGACGACGTCGTACGAGGGCAGCTCCCACTCCAGCACCAACTGCCGTGCCGCCGGATCAAAGGCAGCCGCCACCTGCCTGGGGAATGCCTCGGGCCAGGCGGTCGACGCGTAGAGGGCGGCCGAAAAGTACTCGACCACGAGCTCAGGGTTGCCTCGCCTGAGCCCTGCGGTCGCCTCGCTGATGCCGGCGTTGTGCCGTCGCACCTCGGCTCGCTGTGTCTCGGCCCTTTGGTCGTACTCCCTCTGGGCGGCGGCTAATTGCTGCCGGCGCTGGGCTTCGGCCGCCTGTGCCCTGTGCCACTCGTGCTCGAAGCGGGTACGTGCCTCGGCCTCCGCCTGTGCACGCCGGCCGGCCGTCCAGCCGCCCTGAGCCTGGTACTGGCTCGGATCCGGCATGAGGACAGGCCACGCCAGCTGTCCGGGGTCGAACGGCGGAATGTCTTCCACACGCATCAGGGACGACGCCCTGAAGGCCGGTCCCCGACATCCCTCGGTCAGGAAGCCCTGCAAGGCCCCAACCTGCGCGTCCAGCTCCGCCGTCCGTCGCCTGGCCTCCGCCTGCCGGTACTCCCGGTGCCCCTGAGCAGCACGCCGCTGACAGTCCCGCGCCAGTCGCGCTTCCTCACGGCGCCGCCGCTGCTCGGCCTCGATCTGACGCTGATACTGGCGCTGCGCCTCAGCCCACGTGTTGACGAAACCAGCAGAGCGACGACTCATGCGCTCAGCCCCTCCCCAGGATGTCGGCAGCGCCGACCAAGCGATGGTTGCCCCCGCAACCAGATGCGACAATCCGACTTTATCCAGCAATCACGGTCCTGGATGCCAACTTGCCAAGGGCCGCAGAAATCAACAGTCCGCGCAGGTCACCAGCGTGCGCACAGCCAGCGGGGGCCAAGCCCCTCGACGCCGCCGAACCCGCCTCGCAAACCGCAGAGCCCCCTCCGACTCGAGGGGGCTCAAAGGGGCCGCCAACAGGCCTCTCGGCCACGCGGAGCGTTCAGACCCAGTCCACTTCGGAATGGATGTCCACGGCCCCTCAGAGGCCCGGCAGCCGCATATGAGAAACGGCCGCCTGCGCAGACTCCCGGCAACTCGACGCACCGACGTAGGCCAAGGCGCCCGCGACCTCGCCCTGGCCCAGTCCCGCCGGCGCCTGAACCACCCGCCCGAACGCCCCGCTCACCTCAGTGCGCGTGACCGCTCGACTCAGTGCGAGTGACCGCTCGACGCCGGCGCCGGCGCGGCGTTCTTGACCGTAAGAGGCAGCAGCTTCTTCCCGGTCGGTCCGATCTGGATCTGCGTGTCCATCTGCGGGCACACCCCACAGTCGAAGCACGGCGTCCACCGGCAGTCCTCCACCTCGGTCTCGTCGAGGGCGTCCTGCCAGTCCTCCCAGAGCCAGTCCTTGTCGAGGCCGGAGTCGAGGTGGTCCCAGGGCAGGACCTCCTCGTACGTGCGCTCGCGCGTCGTGTACCAGTCGACGTCGACGCCGAAGGGGGCCAGCGCCTTGTCGGCGCAACTCATCCAGCGGTCGTAGGAGAAGTGCTCGCGCCAGCCGTCGAAGCGGCCGCCGTCCTCGTAGACCGCGCGGATGACCGAGCCGATGCGGCGGTCGCCCCGGGAGAGGAGGCCCTCGACGATGCCGGGCTTGCCGTCGTGGTAGCGGAAGCCGATCGAGCGGCCGTACTTCTTGTCGCCGCGGATCTTGTCGCGGAGCTTCTCGAGACGGGCGTCCGTCTCCTCCGCGCTCAGCTGCGGCGCCCACTGGAACGGCGTGTGGGGCTTGGGGACGAAGCCGCCGATCGAGACAGTGCAGCGGATGTCGTTGGACCTCGAGACCTCACGGCCCTTGGCGATCACGCTCATCGCCATGTCCGCGATCTGCAGGACGTCGTCGTCGGTCTCCGTCGGCAGGCCGCACATGAAGTACAGCTTCACCTGGCGCCAGCCGTTGCCGTACGCAGTCGCGACCGTACGGATCAGGTCCTCTTCGGAGACCATCTTGTTGATGACCTTGCGCATGCGCTCGGAGCCGCCCTCGGGGGCGAAGGTCAGGCCCGACCTACGGCCGTTCCTCGTGAGCTCGTTCGCCAGGTCCACGTTGAACGCGTCCACGCGGGTGGAGGGGAGGGACAGGCCGATCTTGTCCTCCTCGTACCTGTCCGCCAGGCCCTTCGCGATGTCGCCGATCTCGCTGTGGTCGGCCGATGAGAGGGACAGGAGGCCGACCTCTTCGAAGCCCGTCGCCTTCAGGCCCTTGTCGACCATGTCGCCGATGCCCGTGATCGAGCGCTCGCGCACCGGGCGCGTGATCATGCCCGCCTGGCAGAAGCGGCAGCCCCGGGTGCAGCCGCGGAAGATCTCCACCGACATGCGCTCGTGGACCGTCTCGGCGAGGGGGACCAGGGGCTGCTTGGGGTACGGCCACTCGTCGAGGTCCATGACGGTGTGCTTCGACACGCGCCACGGGACACCCGACTTGTTCGGTACGACGCGGGCGATACGGCCATCGGCGAGGTACTCGACGTCGTAGAACGCCGGGATGTACACCGAGCCCGTCTTCGCGAGGCGGAAGAGGACCTCCTCGCGGCCGCCCGGCTGCCCCTCCGCCTTCCACTCGCGGATGATCTTCGTCATGTCCAGCACGGCCTGCTCGCCGTCGCCGATGATCGCCGCGTCGATGAAGTCCGCGATCGGCTCCGGGTTGAAGGCCGCATGGCCGCCGGCCAGCACGATCGGGTCGTCGAGCGTCCGGTCCTTCGACTCCAGCGGGATGCCCGCCAGGTCCAGGGCCGTCAGCATGTTCGTGTAACCCAGCTCGGTGGAGAAGCTCAGCCCGAACACGTCGAACGCGCGCACCGGCCGGTGGCTGTCCACCGTGAACTGCGGGACGTCCTGCTCGCGCATCAGCGCCTCCAGGTCCGGCCACACGCTGTACGTGCGCTCGGCGAGGACGCCCTCCTGCTCGTTCAGGACCTCGTAGAGGATCATGACGCCCTGGTTGGGCAGCCCGACCTCGTACGCGTCCGGGTACATGAGCGCCCAGCGGACGTCGCAGGACTCCCACGGCTTGACCGTGGAGTTGAGCTCTCCGCCGACGTACTGGATCGGCTTCTGCACATGCGGGAGCAGAGCTTCGAGCTGCGGGAAAACCGACGCAGCGACTTCGGCAGGCATCTCGCGACCTTCGTGAGCGGGACAGAACTGACAGGGGTGACCATCTAGCCTAACGCGGCCGCGACCACCCCCCGTACGCCCGGAAGGTCAGAGGGCGTCCGCCTCGTCCTTGATCCCGTCCCAGAACCCGGGCAGCTCGGCCTCCACGGCCTCCGCCCGCTGCTCCTCACGCCCGTAGAGCAGCCCGTATGTGAAGGCGCTCTCCCCCGCCGCGTGGGCGACCGCGGACAGCTCGCGCAGGGTCTGCCGGGCCATCACGCTGTCCTGGTGCTCCCCGAGCAGGTTCTGCAGGGACTTCATGGACTTGACCATGGCCTTGGCGGGCTTGCCGAGGACAGGGCGGGCCGTCTCGGCCGCGTAACGGGTGCGCTTGGTCTTCTTGCGGGCCTCGTGGATCGCGACGTCCCGGTCGGTGCCGGGCTCCAGCTCCAGCGCCTGTCCGACGAGCCCGGTGACCTTCCGGAAGTCCTTCCGCACGGCCTTGGCGATCACCTTGCGGGGCTTCTTCCCGGCCGCCTTCAGCAGCGGCGGGTCCGCGATCAGCGCGTCCAGGGTGTCGAGCAGGGTGAGGTAGCGCTGGGAGTCCAGGACGCCGATCAGCTTGCCGCGGGCCCCGCCGTGCTTGGCGCTCGCCCAGGTGCCCAGGCGCTCCGCGATCGGGCCGGAGACCAGGGTGTGGGGCACCTCGTCGAGGGCCGCCGTCAGGCGCTCGGTCAGCACCTCGCGGTCCCGGTCCACGCCCAGTTCGCCGGCCAGCCACTTCAGCTCGTCGCCGATCGGGTCGGTGACGGCCCGGTCCAGGACCTTGCCGTACGACTTGAAGGTGCTGCGCATCCGGCGGGTGGCGACGCGCATGCTGTGCACGGAGTCCTCGACGTCCTGGCGTACGGCCGGGTCGAGCTCGACGATCGCGTCCCGCTGGGCACGGACGTACGCGAGCACATGGTCACCGGCGGTCACGGGGGCGCCGAGCGAGGCGGCGGAACGCTTCTTCTTGGGTGCGGTCTCCGCGAGGGCCCGGCCCAGCTTGGAGAAGGACGCGGACGGCCGCACGCCCGCCTTGCGCAGCCGCTTCTCCACCTTGTCGAGGAAGGCCGGGTCGCCGCCGTCGGCGAGCTCCACCTCGATCTCGGTCCACTGGGCGTCTCCGACGCCGCCACTGAGCCGCTCGGCGCGCACGGCGTCCACGCTGACCTCCGCCAGCAGCCGTCCCTCCGCGTCGAGGAGGTCACGCACATCACGGTCCGATCGCAGCCGGACCACGGGCAGCAGTTCGACGGCCCGGACCCGGGAGCGGACCAGAGCGGCGAGCTCGTCGGGGAGGGTGTCGGAGAGCGGGGCGCGGATCTCGTCGCGGACGCCCTCGGAGACGGGGAACTTCAGGTGCCAGCCCGCGTCCGATCCGCCGGTGCGGCGGCGCAAGGTGATCGAGGACGCGGTGAGGCGTTCGTCCGCGGTGTCGTAATAGGTGGCGTCCAGGTGGACCACACCCTTGTCGACGACGGTCTCGACCCCCGCGACGCCGGTCAGGTCGGGCAGGCCGCTGTGGTCGGATTCGTACTTCCGCTCAATCTCGCGCTTTGTGTCCGCCATGACCCGAATCTAGTGCGAGTCACGACGTGGTGACAGGGCTTACCAGCCATGAACCCCAGGTAAACCGATTCGGCCCGTCCGGCGACGGAGGACGACACCGTGCATGCCGAAGCGGGGGCCTGGTGGCCCAGGGGGACCTGAGGGACGGCACCCTCCCCAGGACGGCCGCCCTGGCCAACGGCGACCGCCCACACGGCCCCACCACCAAAGGCCTACGCGGACATCGGCCGCTGCACCCGGATCGACTGCAGCAACCCCACCGCCACCCACACCGCGAACATCGACGATCCGCCGTACGACACGAACGGCAGCGGCAGACCGGTCACCGGCATGATCCCCAGGGTCATCCCGATGTTCTCGAACGCCTGGAAGGCGAACCACGCCACGATGCCCGCCGCGACGATCGTCCCGTACAGCTCGGTCGTCTCGCGCGCGATACGGCAGGCCCGCCACAGGATCACGCCGAGGAGCAGGATGATCAGCCCGCCGCCGACGAAGCCCAACTCCTCCCCCGCCACCGTGAAGACGAAGTCGGTCTGCTGCTCCGGCACGAACTGGCCGGTCGTCTGCGAGCCGTGGAACAGCCCCGAGCCCGACAGTCCGCCCGAACCGATCGCGATGCGTGCCTGGTTGGTGTTGTAGCCGACGCCCGCGGGGTCGAGGCTGGGGTTCGCGAAGGCCGCGAACCGGGCGATCTGGTAGTCGTCCAGGACGCCCAGCTGCCAGACCGCGATGGCGCCCGTCGTCCCCGCGCCGATCAGCCCGAAGACCCAGCGGTTGGAGGCCCCGGACGCGAGCAGCACGCCCAGCACGATCACCACCATCACCATGACCGAGCCGAGGTCGGGCATGAGCATCACGACCAGCATCGGTACGGCGGCCAGGCCCAGCGCCTGCACCACCGTGCGATGGTCGGGGTACTGCTTGTCCCCCGCGTCCACTCTCGTGGCCAGCAGCATCGCCATGCCCAGGATGATCGTGATCTTCACGAACTCCGAGGGCTGGAGGGAGAAGCCGCCGGGGAGCTTGATCCAGGAGTGGGCGCCGTTGATCGTGGAGCCGAGCGGGGTGAGCACCAGCAGGATCAGGAAGACCGAGAGGCCGTACAGGATCGGCACCGCGGTGCGCAGGGTGCGGTGCCCCAGCCAGACCGTGCCGACCATCAGGGCGAGCCCGATGCCGGTGTTCAGCAGATGCCGGACCAGAAAGTAGTACGGGTCGTCCTGGTTGAGCTCGGTGCGGTTGCGGGTCGCCGAGAAGACGAGCAGCGAGCCGATCAGCGACAGTGTCGTCGCCGCCAGCAGTATCGGCCAGTCGAGCCGACGGGCGAGCGAGTCGCGGGCGAACAGGCGGGTCCAGCCCGCCCGTTCGGGCCCGTACCCGGAGACCTGGAAGCTGTTGACGCCGGTCATGTGAGCAACCTCCGGCTTCCCCGCCTGCGGCTCCTGCTGCGCCTGCGCCGGGTGTCCCGGTTCTCGGCCGTGGGCGTCGCGACCGTCCCGGCGAGCGGCTGCTCGTCCGGCGCGGCCTCGTTCTTCTGACTGGCCCGCTGCTCCTTCGCCGGGTCCTTGGAGACCTTCGGCGAGGTGATGGTCCCGTCCGTCCGGACCTTCGGCAGGTTCTTCTGCGGCGTCGACAGCAGCGCGTTCTTCTTGTTGATCGTGCCGTCGTCGGAGACGCCGTACAGCGCGTCGTAGATGTTGCGCACGGCCGGACCCGAGGCGCCGGAACCCGTACCACCCTGGGAGATCGTCATGACGACCGCGTAGTCCTTGGTGTACGTCGCGAACCACGAGGTCGTCTGCTTGCCGTAGACCTCCGCGGTACCGGTCTTGGCGTGCATCGGGATCTTGTCCTGCGGCCAGCCGACATCGGCGAACCGCCAGGCGGCGGTGCCGCGGGTGGCCACGCCGGCGAGGGCGTCGTCCATCTCGGCGAGCGTCTGCCGGCTCATGGGCAGCTTGCCGTGCGACTTGGGCTCGATCTCCTGGACGCTCTTGCCGTCGGCGCTGAGGACGGCCTTGCCGACGGTGGGGTCGTACAGCGTGCCGCCGTTGGAGATGGCCGCGTAAATGGTGGCCATCTGGATGGGGGTGACGAGGGTGTCGCCCTGTCCGATGGAGTAGTTGACCGAGTCACCGGCGCGCATCCGGTTGCCTTCGAGGCAGTTCTCGTAGGCGATCTGCTCGGCGTACGAGCCGCCCTTCTTGCCGTACTTGCACCAGGCGTCCTTGTTGGCCTTCCAGTAGTCCTGCTTCCACTTGCGGTCGGGGATGCGGCCGGTGACCTCGTTGGGGAGGTCGATGCCGGTCTCCGCTCCGAGGCCGAACTGGTGGGCGGTCTTGTAGAACCAGTCCTTGGCGTTCTTCTTCGGCTTGGTGCCCCCGTCCCGCTTCCACTCCTCGTGCGAGAGGCGGTAGAAGACGGTGTCGCAGGAGACCTCCAAGGCGCGGCCCAGGCTGATCGGGCCGTACCCCCTGACCTCGAAGTTCTTGAAGACCTGGCCGCCGATCGAGTACGAGCTGGAGCACTGGTAGGGGCCGTCGAAGGAGTAGCCCGCGTTGACCGCGGCGGCGGTCGGGACGACCTTGAAGATGGAGCCGGGCGCCGACTGCCCCTGGATCGCGCGGTTGAGCAGCGGGTAGTTGGAGGCTTTGCCCGTGAGCTTCTTGTAGTCCTTGGCGGAGATGCCGCCCACCCAGGCGTTCGGGTCGTACGTCGGGTTGGACGCCATGGCGACGATGCGGCCGGTCTTGGCCTCCATCACGACGACCGCGCCCGAGTCGGCCTTGTACCGCTCGTTGGTGTTGCGGTCCCACCCCTCGCGGGCCTTTTTCATGGCGTCGTTCAGCTCGTACTCGGCGACCCGCTGCACGCGGGCGTCGATGCTGGTGACGAGGTTGGAGCCGGCCTGAGCGGCGTCGGCCTCGGCCTGGCCGATGACCCGGCCGAGGTTGTCGACCTCGTAGCGGGTGACGCCGGCCTTGCCGCGCAGTTCCTTGTCGTACTCGCGCTCCAGGCCGGAGCGGCCGACCTGGTCGGAGCGCAGGTAGGGCGAGTCGGTGTCCTGGGCCTGCTGGAGTTCCTCGTCGGTGACCGGGGAGAGGTAGCCGAGGACCTGGGCGGTGTTGGCCTCGCCGGGGCTCGGGTAGCGGCGGAGGGCCTGCGGCTCGGCGGTGATGCCGGGGAAGTCCTCGGCGCGCTCACGGATCTGCAGGGCCTGCTTGGGGGTGGCCTCGTCGGTGATGGGGATCGGCTGGTACGGCGAGCCGTTCCAGCAGGGCTGCGGCGTCTCGGCGTCGCACAGCCGGACCTTCTCCATGACCTCCTTGGGCGTCATGCCCAGCACACCGGCCAGCTTGGTGAGGACGGCCTTGCCGTCGTCCTTCATCTTCAGTAGGTCGGTGCGAGAGGCGGAGACCACGAGCCGTGTCTCGTTGTCGGCGAGGGGCACTCCGCGTGCGTCCAGGATCGAGCCGCGGACTGCGGGCTGGACGACCTGCTGGACGTGGTTGCCGGACGCCTCCTTGGCGTAGGCGTCGCCCTCGCGGATCTGCAGGTACCACAGGCGACCGCCGAGGGTGCCGAGGAGGGAGAGGACGAGGACTTGGATGACGATGAGCCGGATCTGGACGCGTGGCGTCCGGCCGGTCTCGGGGATGTTGGTCACTGCGGCTGCCTCCCCCTCTCAGTGCGAGTACCGGTGCGAGTACCAGTGCGCATACGACTGTGTGTGTACGAGTGATGAACGAAGGGCCCGCGAGGCCGGGTTCCGGCTGTGCTCACTCGTTCCGGTGAACTCCGCTGCCCTCACAGCCGCTTGACCCCCTTGATGCGCCCGGCGCGCGCCGTCCGCGCCCGCCCGGCCTTCACCTTCAGGCCGCTCTTCACACCGCCGAGCCCACCGCGCTGGCCGCCGATGCGCAGGCCGGTGCCGCCGGAGAGCCAGCCGGAGGAGATGCTGGGCTTCTTCGCCTGGGAGTTGGTCTCGGCGAGCGGGTCGTTCTCCGCGCGCCGGGCCAGCGCCATGATGCCGGGCACCACGAACGGCGCCAGCAGCAGGTCGTACAGCGCGGCCGTGAACAGCAGGCTGCCGAGCCCGACATGGCGGGCGGCGGTGTCGCCGACGAGGGCGCCGACGAGGGCGTACAGCAGAGTCGATCCGATCGCGGCGACGACCACGACCACCATCGGCCCGGTGGCCGATTTGAGCCGGCCGTTCTCCGGCTTGGCGAGCCCGGCGAGGTAGCCGATCACACACAGCACCAGCGCATAGCGGCCGGCGGCGTGGTCGGCGGGCGGGGCGAGATCGGCGAGCAGTCCGGCGCCGAAGCCGACGAGGGCGCCGCCGACATGGCCGTAGACCATGGCGAGGCCCAGGACGGTCAGGAGCAGCAGGTCGGGGACGGCGCCCGGGAGGTGGAGGCGGGCGAGGACGCTCACCTGGACCACCAGGGCGACGACGACCAGGGCGGAGGAGAGCAGGATCCGGTTGACGCGCATGTGGCTTCAGCTCCTACTGCTCTTGCTCGTACTGGTATTGGCCGTCGACCGGGGGCACGCCGGACGGCGTGACGGTCACCGTCACGGTGGGCCTGGGAGTCGGCTCGGGTTTGTCGGGGAGCACGGTGTCGCGTGGGTCCTTCGCGGGGGCCTGGACGACGACACCGACGATGTCGAGCTTGCTGAAGCCGACGTACGGCGTGACGTACAGGGTGCGGGTCAGGTTGCCGCCGGACGGGTCGACACGGGAGACGACTCCGACGGGGACGCCGGGCACGAAGGGCTTGTCGGCCTGCGAGCCGAAGGTGACCAGGCGGTCGCCCTTCTTCACCTCGGCCTTGCCGTTGAGGAGTTCGACGCGCAGCGGTCGGTCGCCCTGGCCGGAGGCGAAGCCGAGCTCGTCGCTGGACTCCATGCGGGTGCCGACGGTGAAGTCGGGGTCGTTGGCGAGGAGGACGGTCGCGGTGTTCGGGCCGACGGTGGTGACCCGCCCGACCAGCCCGTCCCCGTTCAGGACGGTCATGTCGCGCTGGATGCCGTCGTTCGCGCCGGCGTCGATGGTGATCGTCCAGGAGAAGCCCTGGGCCGCTCCTATGGCGATGACCTCGGCGCCCTTGATGCCGTACTGGCCCTGGCCCGCGATCTTCAGCATCTCGTCCAGCTGCCGCAGCCGACTGCGGTCGCGGTCGTCGCTGCCCAGCTTCGCCTTGAGGGCGGCGTTCTCCTGCTCCAGCCGGGCGAGTCGGTCGTGGCGCTCGCCGGAGTCGCGGATCGCGGCGACCGCGTTGCCGACCGGGTCGACCGCCGCGGACACGCTGTTCTCGATCGGGCCGAAAACCGTGGCGGCGGCGGATCGGGCGCCGTCGACAGGGGAATCCTCACCGCCGCGGATGTCCACCGTGATCAACGCGAACGCGATGGCGATCAGCAGCACCAGGAGCAGCCGGCTCTCTCGTGTGTCCCTCACGTGCGGCGGCCGTGCCCTTCCTCATAGGAATTGCGGAAACCCCTGGGAAACCCGAAGGGTTCTGTATACGGAGTTTGTCTGCGGAGCTTGTAGGCAGAGCATGTATGCGGATGTTCGAGGCTCTTCGGGGAGCTTATGCCTCTATATCAACGATCCGCCGTACGAGAGGAGATCATCCCGTACGGCGGAATCGAAGAGTTACGTCATCTGCGCGGCTGGGCATCCAGCACCTGCTGCAACGCCTCGAACTCCTCGACGCACTTGCCGGAGCCGAGCGCAACGCTGTCCAGCGGGTCCTCGGCGATGTGGATCGGCATGCCGGTCTCGCGGCGCAGGCGCTCGTCGAGGCCGCGCAGCAGGGCGCCGCCGCCGGTCAGAACGATTCCTCGGTCCATGATGTCGCCGGACAGCTCCGGCGGGCACTTGTCGAGGGTCGTCTTCACCGCGTCGACGATCGCGTTGACCGGCTCCTCGATGGCCTTGCGCACTTCGGCCGCGGAGATGACGACGGTCTTCGGCAGCCCGGAGACCAGGTCCCGGCCGCGGATTTCGGTGTGCTCGTCAGCGTCGAGGTCGTACGCCGAACCGATCGTGATCTTGATCTGCTCGGCCGTGCGCTCACCCAGCAGAAGGGAGTACTCCTTCTTGATGTGCTGGATGATCGCGTTGTCCAGCTCGTCGCCCGCGACGCGGATGGACTGGGCGGTGACGATGCCGCCGAGGGAGATGACCGCGACCTCCGTGGTGCCGCCGCCGATGTCGACCACCATGTTGCCCGTGGCCTCGTGGACCGGCAGGCCGGAGCCGATGGCCGCGGCCATGGGCTCCTCGATGATGTGCACCTGGCGGGCGCCGGCCTGGGACGACGCCTCGATGACGGCGCGGCGCTCGACGCCCGTGATGCCCGAGGGCACACAGACGACGACCCGCGGACGAGCCAGATACCGCCGCTTGTGGATCTTCAGGATGAAGTAGCGGAGCATCCGCTCGGTGATCTCGAAGTCGGCGATCACGCCGTCCTTCAACGGACGTACGGCAACGATGTTGCCGGGCGTGCGCCCGATCATCTTCTTCGCTTCGGCACCGACCGCGAGGATGCCACCGGTGTTGGTGTTGATCGCGACGACGGACGGCTCGTTGAGTACGATCCCGCGACCCCTGACGTACACCAGCGTGTTGGCGGTCCCGAGGTCGACAGCCATGTCACGGCCGATGAACGACATTGAGTTCCCCATCAGGATTCGTCTGGCCTTCCTGGGAGCTTTTGATGGCTTTTCAGGTCGGCGAAGTGGGTGCTGTGACGTGAAGGCTTCCATCGTAGACGCGCCTTCGCGAACACTGCGGGAGGGTCTTCGCCATTGTCATCAGATGGCGAGTCGCCCCGCTTGTGGAGACGGGCCATCGGGGGCACTCGTTCCCTCGATCGCCGCGCATATGCACTCGGGTGTGGAGACTTGTCCCCACACCCTTTTGGTTCAACCGCCGCAGGCGCTACGCGCGGCCCGGAAAGAAGATCTTCACCTCGCGCTCGGCGGACTCCTCGGAGTCGGACGCGTGGATGAGGTTCTCGCGGACGATCACACCGTAGTCACCGCGGATGGAGCCCGGCGCGGCGGCGATCGGGTCGGTCGGGCCGGCGAGCTGACGCAGCCCCTCGATGACCCGCTCGCCCTCGACGATCAGCGCGACGACCGGGCCCGAGGCCATGAACTCCACCAGCGGCTCGTAGAAGGGCTTGCCCTTGTGCTCGCCGTAGTGCTGCTCCAGCGTCTCCTGGTCCAGCGTGCGCAGCTCCAGCGCGGTGATCTGCCAGCCGGCCTTGCGCTCGATACGGCTGATGATCTCGCCGGTCAGGCCTCGACGGACGGCGTCGGGCTTGAGGAGGACGAGGGTGCGCTGGGTCACGGAAGGGCTCCTTCTTACTGCCGGGGTGCGGTGGGATGAGGTTACAGGGCGTGTCCAGGAGCTTGTTACGCAGTGTCAGCTTGCACTCAGGCGCCGGAAGGGCTGCTTTCGCCGGCCTGCGCCGCGAATCTCGCCTTCGCCTCGTCGACCTTCTTGCCGAAGTGGACCGACGCCCACCACAGCGCCGCGAAGATCACGCCCAGGAAGAACATCGTCGGGACGATGAAGCCGGAGGCGATCAGCGCGATCTGCAGGGCCCAGCCGAGGGCCACGCCGCCGGGGCGGGTCACCAGACCGCACAGCAACACGCACAGGAACATCGCGATGCCGCTGACCGTCCACACCGTCGACATGGACAGGTCGGGATCCTTCATGGCGACCAGACCGGCGAAGCCGATGACGAAAAACTCGCCGATCAGGGTCGAGGAACAGAGCGTACGCATCTTCCGGACTCAGCCCTTCCCGAGCAGCAGCCGGGCTTCGCCGACCGTGATGACGGACCCGGTGACCAGCACACCGCCGCCCGCGAACTCGCCCTCTTCCTCGGCCAGCGTGATCGCGGCCTCCAGGGCGTCCGGCAACCGCGGCTCGACCTGCACGCGCTCGTCACCGAAGATCTCGACGGCGATGGCGGCGAGTTCGTCGGCGTCCATGGCGCGGTGCGAGGAGTTCTGCGTGACGACGATCTCGGCGAAGATCGGCTCGAAGGCCTCCAACAGCCCGCGCACGTTCTTGTCGCCGCTCGCGCCCACGACGCCGATCAGCCGGCTGAAGTCGAAGGCCTCCCCGATCGCCTCGGCGGTGACCCGCGCGCCGGCCGGGTTGTGGGCCGCGTCCAGCACGACGGTCGGCGACCGCCGTACGACCTCCATCCGCCCCGGCGAGGCGACGGCGGCGAACGCCTTGCGGACGGTGTCGATGTCGAGCGGCTCGGCCCGCACGGCGCCGACGCCGAAGAACGCCTCCACGGCGGCGAGGGCGACGGCGGCGTTGTGCGCCTGGTGCGCGCCGTGCAACGGCAGATACACCTCGGTGTACTCACCGCCCAGCCCGCGCAGGGTCGCCAGCTGCCCGCCGACGGCGACCTGCCGCGACACGACCCCGAACTCGAGTCCCTCGCGGGCCACGGTCGCGTCGACCTCGACGGCCTTCTTCAGCAGCACCTGTGCCGCGTCCACCGGCTGCTGGGCCATGATCACGGTGGCGTCCTGCTTGATGATGCCGGCCTTCTCGCCGGCGATCTCGCCCGGAGTGGTGCCGAGGCGGTCGGTGTGGTCGAGGTCTATGGGCGTCACGACGGCGACATCACCGTCGATGACGTTCGTGGCGTCCCAAGAACCGCCCATCCCCACTTCCACGACGGCGACATCGACGGGCGCGTCGGCGAAGGCGGCGTACGCCATGCCCGTGAGCACCTCGAAGAAGGACAGGCGGTACTCCTGCGAGGCGTCGACCATCTCGATGTACGGCTTGATGTCGTGGTACGTCTCGATGAAGCGCTCGGCGGAGATCGCGGCGCCGTCGAGGCTGATCCGCTCGGTGATCGACTGGACGTGCGGCGAGGTGTAACGGCCGGTGCGCAGCTCGAAGGCGCCGAGGAGGGCCTCGATCATGCGGGCGGTCGTCGTCTTGCCGTTGGTGCCGGTGATGTGGATCGAGGGGTACGACCGCTGCGGCTCGCCCAGTACGTCCATGAGCGCGGCGATCCGCGCGACGGACGGCTCCAGCTTGGTCTCGCCCCAGCGCGTCGCGAGCTCCGCCTCGACCTCGCGCAGGGCCTTGTCGACCTCGGGGTCCTCGGGGCGCGCGGGCACGTCTGCGCTCGGGGCTCCGCCCTGGGTGCGCAGGGTTCGGCTGCCGGCCTCGATGACCGCGAGATCGGGGTCGCGGTCGGTTTCCGCCGCGATGATCTCTTCGAAGGGGTCGAGGGGGTCGGGCTCGTTCTGGTCGCTCACGGGGCCAGTCTACGGAGGGCGACTGACAGTGCGCCCACGGAGTGGGGTGCGTCGTGTTGCCCGGCGGCTGCGGGTGCGTTGCGGCGGTCGCGCCCACGCGGCTGAGCCGCACATCGACACGGCCCCGCACCCCGAGGAGGGTCGGCGAAGGCCCCCGGAATCCGCCAAGAAGCTCCGGGGGCCTTCATCGCCGTACGAACACCTAGGCCTGCGGCAGGCGCTCCAGCTGTGCGGCAATCCGCGCGATGTCCTCGTCCGCCTTCGCCAGGCGGCCGCGGATCTTCTCCACGACGTTGTCGGGGGCCTTCGCGAGGAACGCCTCGTTGCCGAGCTTGGCCGTGGCCTGGGCCTTCTCCTTCTCGGCGGCGGCGAGGTCCTTGGCCAGGCGCTTGCGCTCGGCCGCGACGTCGATCACGCCCGAGAGGTCCAGCGCGACCTCCGCGCCCGCCACCGGCAGCGTCGCCGTGGCCGCGAAGGCCTCGCCCTCCGGCTGCAGGCGCAGCAGCTGGCGGATGGCCGGCTCGTGCGGGGCGAGCGCCGTGCCGTCCAGGGTCAGGCGGGCCGGGACGCGCTGGCCCGGCTGCAGGCCCTGGTCGGCGCGGAAGCGGCGGACCTCGGTGATGACCTGCTGCAGAACGGCGATCTCCTGCTCGGCCGCCGCGTCCCGGAAGCCACCCGGTGCGTCAGCACCAGGAACAGACACAGCCTTCGGCCACTCGGCGATCACGACCGACTCGCCGCCCGTGAGGGTGGTCCACAGGGTCTCCGTGACGAACGGGACCACCGGGTGCAGCAGCTTGAGAGTGACGTCGAGGACCTCACCCAGGACGCGCTTGCTGACCTCGGCCGCCTCGCCGCCCGCCTGGAACGTCGTCTTGGACAGCTCGACGTACCAGTCGAAGACCTCGTCCCAGGCGAAGTGGAAGAGCGCGTCGGACAGCTTGGCGAACTGGAAGTCGTCGTAGAACGCGTCGACTTCGGCCACCACCGAGTTCAGCCTCGACAGAATCCAGCGGTCCGTCGACGACATCGCCGACGGCTCCGGCAGGGGCCCGTCCACCGTCGCGCCGTTCATCAGCGCGAAGCGGGTCGCGTTCCAGATCTTGTTGGCGAAGTTCCGGGAACCCTGGACCCAGTCCTCGCCGATCGGGACGTCGACGCCGGGGTTCGCGCCACGGGCAAGGGTGAACCTCAGCGCATCGCTGCCGTACTTGTCCATCCAGTCCAGCGGGTTGACCGCGTTGCCGAAGGACTTCGACATCTTCTTGCCGAACTGGTCACGGACCATGCCGTGCAGGGCGATGGTGTGGAACGGCGGGGTGCCGTCCATCGCGTACAGGCCGAACATCATCATCCGGGCGACCCAGAAGAAGAGGATGTCGTAGCCGGTGACCAGGACGGAGTTCGGGTAGAACTTC
This sequence comes from Streptomyces sp. R28, assembly GCF_041052385.1. Lineage (GTDB taxonomy): Bacteria > Actinomycetota > Actinomycetes > Streptomycetales > Streptomycetaceae > Streptomyces. The sequence goes on from NZ_CP163439.1 coordinate 3,697,424, forward strand.
GCGAGCGACTCGGTCTGTTCGGGCCAGCCGAGGGTCGAGAAGGGCCAGAGGCCGGAGGAGAACCAGGTGTCGAGGACGTCGGTGTCCTGACGCCAGCCCTCACCGCTCGGCGGCTCCTCGTCGGGGCCGACGCAGACGACCTCACCCTCCGGGCCGTACCAGACCGGAATGCGGTGACCCCACCACAACTGCCGCGAAATACACCAGTCGTGGAGGTTGTCGACCCAGTCGAAGTACCGCTTCTCCATCTCCTGCGGATGGATCTTGACCTTGCCGTCACGGACCGCGTCACCGGCGGCCTTCGCGAGCGGGCCGACCTTGACCCACCACTGCATGGACAGGCGCGGCTCGATGGTGGTCTTGCAGCGCGAGCAGTGGCCGACCGAGTGGACGTACGGCCGCTTCTCGGCGACGATCCGGCCCTCGGCGCGCAGCGCGGCGACGATGGCCGACCGGGCCTCGAGGCGGTCCAGGCCCTGGAAGGGACCGTGCGCCGTGATGACCGCGTGCTCGTCCATGACGGTGAGGGACGGCAGGCCGTGCCGCTGGCCGATCTCGAAGTCGTTCGGGTCGTGGGCCGGGGTGACCTTGACGGCGCCGGTGCCGAACTCGGGGTCGACGTGCTCGTCGGCGACGACGGGGATACGGCGGCCGGTGAGCGGCAGCTCGATGTCACGGCCGACGAGATGACGGTACCGATCGTCCTCCGGGTGGACGGCGATGGCGGTGTCGCCGAGCATCGTCTCCGCGCGGGTCGTCGCCACGACGATGGAGTCGTCGCCCTCGCCGTAGCGGATGGAGACGAGTTCGCCGTCGTCGTCCTGGTACTCCACCTCGATGTCCGAGATGGCGGTCAGGCAACGCGGGCACCAGTTGATGATGCGCTCGGCGCGGTAGATCAGCTCGTCGTCGTAGAGCCGCTTGAAGATGGTCTGGACGGCCTGGGACAGCCCCTCGTCCATGGTGAAGCGCTCGCGCGACCACGCGACGCCGTCACCGAGGCGGCGCATCTGTCCGCTGATCTGCCCGCCGGACTCGGCCTTCCACTGCCAGACCCGCTCGACGAAGGCCTCACGGCCCAGGTCGTGCCGGGACTTGCCCTCCTTGCCGAGCTCGCGCTCGACGACGTTCTGCGTGGCGATACCGGCGTGGTCCATGCCGGGCTGCCACAGCGTCTCGTAACCCTGCATGCGCTTACGGCGGGTGAGGGCGTCGATGAGGGTGTGCTCGAAGGCGTGCCCGAGGTGCAGGCTGCCCGTGACGTTCGGCGGCGGGATGACGATGGTGTACGGCGGCTTCTCGCTCTTCGCGTCCGCCTCGAAGTAACCCCGCTCTACCCAGCGCTCGTACAGCGGCCCCTCTACATCGGCCGGCGCGTACTGGGTCGGCAGTTCGGTGTCGGGCGCTGGTGGCTGCTGCTGAGCGTTCTCGGTCACCCGCTCAGTTTAGGGGTGTCCCCGGCGTGTCCCGAAACGCGTTTGTTCTGTAACGGTGGGCACCCCGATGCCATGCGTGCACTGTGATTGCGCCAGGATGTCGTGAACGCATAAGCATCTGGAGGGGAACCCAGAAATGAGCTACAACCAGCCGGGCCCGTACGGCGGGCAGCCCCAGCAGCCCGGCCCGTACGGCCAGCCAGGTCCGTACGGCCAGCAGCCCCAGGCGCCCCAGCCCGGCTACGGCTACCCCCAGCAGGCCCCTCCGGCCCAGCCCCAGCCCGGTTACGGCTATCCGCAGCAGCCCCCCGGCGTCCCGCCGCAGCAGCCGAACCCGTACGGCCAGCAGCCTCCCTACGGCCAGGCGCCGTACGGGATGCCGCAGCCGCCGGCGCCGGGTGGCGGGAACAAGAAGACCGGCCTGATCATCGGCGCGGTGGCCGTCGTGGCCGCGATCGGCGTGGGGGCGTACTTCGTGCTCGGCGGCGGAGGTGGCGCCGGCGCGGGCAACCTCGAGGACGACGGGGCGCACAAGCTGGCGACTCCGGAGAAGCTGCTCAGCGAGTACACACGGGCCACCAAGGAAGGCCAGGCGTCCGGCGGCGACGACCCGGTGTCGGAACTGGAGAAGAGCGGCATCAAGAACGGCACGACCGTGCTCGGCGGCTACTCGACCGCTGACCTCTCCAACTACGACCCCAGCGACCCGAACAGCACCACGCCGGACCTGACCGAGCTGGCGACCGCCAAGGGCATCACGTTCGTGGGTGCCTACGGTGAGATCTCCGACCCGGAGAAGGCTCTGGACGCCTTCTTCGCGAGCATGAAGAAGTCGTCCGAGGAGAGCTCCTCCTCCAGCACTCCCAAGACCGAACTGGTCGGCGATCCGGAAGCAGCCGACATCGACGGCGCCGTCATGAAGTGCCAGGCCGCCAAGGGCCAGGACTTCATGACGAAGAAGGAGAAGACCAACTGGTTCTGTGTCTGGGCCGACTACAGCACCCTCACCATGGTGTCGCCGAACGATGCCACCACGGACATCACCAAGGACGTGGCCATCGACATCACCTCGAAGGTGCGCCAGGAGATCCGCGTCAAGGCCTGACGCCGTACGCCTCAACCACGAAGGGGCCCCGGTCGGTCGACCGGGGCCCCTTCGTACGTCTGCTCCGTACGTCCGCGGTGCGGCTACGCCGACTTCTGCTCGCCCGGTCCGCGGCGCGCCTCTCGCGGAATCAGCGTCGGGTTCACGTTCGAGTGAACGACGTCCGCCGTGATGACGACCCGGGCGACGTCCTTGCGGGACGGCACCTCGTACATCACCGACATCAGGACCTCCTCCATGATGGCGCGCAGGCCGCGCGCGCCGGTCTGGCGGAGGATTGCCTGGTCGGCGATGGCCTCCAGCGCCTCGCGCTCGAAGTCGAGCTCCACGCCGTCGAGTTCGAAGAGGCGCTGGTACTGCTTCACCAGCGCGTTACGCGGCTCGACGAGGATCTGGAGCAGGGCCTCGCGGTCGAGGTTGTGGACCGAGGTGATGACGGGGAGGCGGCCGATGAACTCGGGGATCATGCCGAACTTGACCAGGTCCTCGGGCATGACGTCCTCGAACTGGTCCTTGGCCTCCAGCTCGCGCTTGGAGCGGATCGTCGCGCCGAAGCCGATGCCCTTGGCGCCCGCCCGGGACTCGATGAGCTTTTCCAGGCCCGCGAAGGCACCGCCCACGATGAACAGGACGTTCGTCGTGTCGATCTGGATGAACTCCTGGTGCGGGTGCTTGCGGCCGCCCTGGGGCGGGACCGAGGCCGTCGTGCCCTCCAGGATCTTCAGCAGGGCCTGCTGGACGCCCTCACCGCTGACGTCCCGCGTGATCGACGGATTCTCACTCTTCCGCGCGACCTTGTCGATCTCGTCGATGTAGATGATCCCGGTCTCGGCCTTCTTGACGTCGTAGTCGGCCGCCTGGATCAGCTTCAGCAGGATGTTCTCGACGTCCTCGCCGACGTAGCCCGCCTCCGTCAGCGCCGTCGCGTCGGCGATGGCGAACGGGACGTTCAGCATGCGCGCCAGGGTCTGCGCGAGCAGCGTCTTGCCGGAGCCCGTGGGGCCCAGCAGCAGGATGTTGGACTTCGCCAACTCGATGGCGTCCTCGCGGCTTTGGCCGCCGCCGTTCTCGCCGGCCTGAACGCGCTTGTAGTGGTTGTAGACGGCGACGGAGAGGGCCTTCTTCGCCGCCTCCTGGCCGACCACGTACCCCTCGAGGAACTCGTAGATCTCGCGCGGCTTGGGCAGTTCCTCCCAGCGGACCTCACTGGTCTCCGCGAGTTCTTCCTCGATGATCTCGTTGCAGAGATCGATGCACTCGTCGCAGATGTACACACCAGGGCCTGCGATGAGCTTCTTGACCTGCTTCTGGCTCTTGCCGCAGAACGAGCACTTGAGCAGATCGCCGCCGTCACCGATGCGTGCCACGGTGTGCTTCCCCTTCGCCTGGGAGACGCCTGGACGTTTTCGAATCCAGCGGCTCCTGGTGCTGCCTTATGTCGACGGTACCTTGCCTGGCCCCCCGTTCGGGCCCCCCTTGGCGCGGTTCACTTTGACGTGCACCGTCTCAAACCGTGCCAAGGGGCAGCAGACACTACCCGTCCGCGTCAGCGAACGTCGGCGTTGTTCATCTTCCGGGTGGAGATGATCTGGTCGATCAGCCCGTACGACAGCGCGTCCTCGGCCGTGAGGATCTTGTCGCGCTCGATGTCCTCGCGGATCTTCTCGATCGGCGTGGTGGAGTGCTTGGCCAGCATCTCCTCCAGCTGCGCGCGCATCCGGAGGATCTCGTTGGCGGCGATCTCCAGGTCGGAGACCTGACCGCGGCCGGTCTCACTGTACGGCTGGTGGATCAGCACCCGCGCGTTGGGCAGCGCCATGCGCTTGCCGGGCGTGCCGGCGGCCAGCAGGATGGCGGCGGCGGAGGCCGCCTGGCCCATGCAGACCGTCTGGATGTCCGGCTTCACGAACTGCATCGTGTCGTAGATGGCCGTGAGCGCGGTGAAGGAGCCGCCCGGGCTGTTGATGTAGACCGAGATGTCCCGGTCGGGGTCCATCGACTCCAGGCACAGCAGCTGCGCCATGACGTCGTTGGCGGAGGCGTCGTCGATCTGCACGCCGAGGAAGATCACGCGCTCCTCGAAGAGCTTCGCGTACGGGTCGTACTCGCGAATGCCCTGCGAGGTGCGCTCGACGAAGCGCGGGATGACGTACCGGGACTCGGCCACGGGGCCCGCGTACTCGGCGCGTGTGCGGTCGTACAGGCCGTTGCCGGGGAAGTCGTTCACTATCTGTCTCCTAGGGGCTGAGGCGGTCGACTGGGGGCTGTCCTGGGGCCTCAGGCCCCGGTGCCGCCGCCGCCCGGCATACCGGCGGCCGTGGGAATCACGTCGTCGATGAGGCCGTACTCCTTGGCCTCGAGGGCGTCGAACCAGCGGTCGCGGTCCGAGTCCCGGGTGATCTGCTCGATCGTCTGACCGGTGTGCTGCGACGTGAGCTCGGCCATGCGCTTCTTGGTGTGCAGCAGCCGCTCGGCGTGGATCTTGATGTCGGAGGCCGAGCCGGCCAGACCCGCGGAGGGCTGGTGGATCAGGATCTCGGCGTTCGGCAGCGCGAAGCGCTTGCCGGGGGTGCCCGCGCTGAGCAGGAACTGGCCCATCGAGGCGGCGAGGCCCATGGCGATGGTCACCACGTCGTTCTTGATGAACTGCATGGTGTCGTAGATCGCCATGCCGGCCGTGATCGAGCCGCCGGGGCTGTTGATGTAGAGGTAGATGTCCTTGTCCGGGTCAGCGGCAAGGAGCAGCAGCTGTGCGGTGATCTTGTTCGCGATGTCGTCGTCGACCGGCTGGCCGAGGAAGATGATCCGCTCGTTGAGCAGCCGGTTGTAGACCTGGTCGCCGAGGCCACCACCGATGGAAGGCTCGCCGGCGGCGGAGGGCATCAGATTCGTCACGTATCCACCTGCTCGTCTTACGACGGCGCCGGGCCGTCTTACGTCTTCTGTGGGCAACGGGGGCTCCCCTGCCCTCATATTCATGGACCCTAACGCGCAGGCCGGGCAGTGCCATCCCGGTTCCGTGAGTGTTCGCCGGGGGCGTAGCGCGGCGGCTTCGCCGAGTGGGCCGGGATTCTCGCCGCAGCTTCGCCGGGCAGGGGGCGGCCGCGGCTCGATCGTGGCTGGTCGCGCCCGCGCGGCGGGCCTCAGATCGATACGGCCCCCGCGCACCCGGAGGGGCGCCGCACTCAGCCGGTACGACAGAAGGGCCCCGGGGATGGTGCATCCCCAGGGCCCTTCCTACGAGCTGCAAGGCGCCGTGGGCTCAGCCCTCGGTCTTCTCCTCGGCGGCCTCGTCGGCGGTGCCCTCGGCGGCCTCGACCGCCTCCGTGGCCTGCTCGACCTCGTCCTCGTCGTCCAGGTCGATGACCTCGCCGTTGGTGTCCTTGACCGTGGCCTTCTCGACCACGACGGCCAGGGCCTTGCCGCGGGCGACCTCGCCGACCAGGAGCGGAACCTGGCCGCCCTCGACGACCGCCTGGGCGAACTGGTCGGGGGACATGCCGGAGGAAGCGGCGCGGCGCATGAGGTGCTCGGTGAGCTCCTCCTGGTTGACGTTCAGCTTCTCCTGCTTGACGAGCTCGTCGAGGACGAACTGCGTCTTGATGCCCTTGACCGCGGCTTCCTTGGTCTCGGCGTCGAACTCCTCGACCGTCTTGCCCTGGATCTCGAGGTACTTCTCGAGGTCGAGACCCATCTGGCCGAGCTGGTGGTGCTCGAGGTTGTGCTTACGGGTGTTGATCTCGTCCTCGAGCAGCTTCTCGGGGACGGGCACCTCGACCAGCTCCAGCAGCTTCTCCAGGACACGCTCCTGGGCCTGCGTGGCCTGGTCGTACTGCTTCATGTTCTCGAGGCGCTTGCGGCTGTCGGCCTTGAGCTCGTCCAGGGTGTCGAACTCGGAGGCGAGCTGCGCGAACTCGTCGTCCAGCTCGGGCAGTTCGCGCGCGGCGACCTGGGTGACCTTGACGGTGACCTCGGCCTCCTTGCCCGCCGCCGAGCCGCCCTTGAGCTCGGACGTGAAGGTGGCCTCAGTGCCGGCCTCCAGGCCCTTCACGGCGTCGTCGATGCCGTCCAGCAGCTCGCCGGAGCCGATGGTGTAGGAGACGCCCTCGGCGACTCCGTCCTCCAGGACCTCGCCCTCGACCTTGGCCTGCAGGTCGAGGGTGACGACGTCGCCGTCCTCGGCGGCACGCTCGACCGGGGAGGTCGAGGCGAAGCGCTCGCGGAGCTGCTCGACCGACTTCTCGACGTCCTCGTCGCTGACCTCGACGGCGTCGACCTCGACCTCGATGCCGGAGTAGTCCGGGATCTCGATGGTCGGGCGGATGTCGACCTCGGCGGTGAAGTTCAGCGTCTCGCCGTCCTTCAGCTCGGTGATGTCGACCTCGGGCTGGCCCAGGACGTTGAGCTCGGCCTCGTTGACCGCCTCGGTGTAGAACTTCGGAAGCGCGTCGTTGACCGCCTCCTCCAGGACCGCACCGCGGCCGAACCGCTGGTCGATGACGCGGGCCGGGATCTTGCCCTTACGGAAGCCCTTCACCGTGACCTGCTGGTTGATCTTCTTGTACGCCGCGTCGAGGCTGTCCTTGAGCTCCTCGAAGGGCACCTCGACAGTGAGCCGAACCCGGGTCGGGTTCAGGGTCTCCACGGCGCTCTTCACGGTTCGGTCTCCTTGTGGCTGACTTCTTGGGTTCTGCCGGAGCCAGACTGGTTCCGGCGGATTCGCCGCCCGGAGGACCTCGTGACTTCTGTACGGAGAGACACACGGGCGTGCAGCTTGCATAGTAACGGCAGCGGCGACACGTCCCAAAGGCGATCAAGGGACGCGATCACCCGAGGTCGTCGCGCGTGTGGCCGGTGTGGACCGGTCGTGGTCGGGGTGGCGGGATTTGAACCCACGGCCTTCCGCTCCCAAAGCGGACGCGCTACCAAGCTGCGCCACACCCCGTGTTGGTGCGACACGTAGGGTACATGCCCGCAGGCAGTGGGGCCGCCGCATTTCGCCGACGCCGGTCGCGGTCCCGGGCGTGTGGCAACGGGTGTGCGTCGAGGGGGCGTGACCCGCTACGATGCCTGCAGTGCCGCGGTCACCTGACCTGCGGCGCGTCCTGTGCGGGCGTAGCTCAATGGTAGAGCCCTAGTCTTCCAAACTAGCTACGCGGGTTCGATTCCCGTCGCCCGCTCTGTACGTCGAAGGCCCAGGCGAGAGGTCGTTTCCTCTCCCTGGGCCTTCCGCATTCCTCGGGCCGAATCAGCCCTCCGTGCCCCCTGCGTGCCCCTTCGAGCGAGGCCGGCGCTTCAGAGCGTCCACGATCATCACGTCAACGCCGCTCGCAATCTCGCGCTCTCGCTTGCGCGAACCGTGCTGATAGATCAGCGCCGCACGGGTCGAACTCTGGCCGAGCCGGGTCATCAGCTCGCGCGTGCTGGCGTCCGTCTGAGACGCCAGGGTGTTGCCCATATGCCGAAGATCATGGAAGCGCAGTCCCTTGATCCCAACCTCGGCACAAACCTTGTGCCATAGCCCGTTGAAGTGGTTACGACGAGGAGTGGCACCCTTACACACCACCGGCCCGCACTGCGGCCCCCCGCGCGGCTCGAGGGCTCGGGGCTTCGCTCCTGCCTTCGGCCCGCGCCGCCCCGGCCCCCGGCCCCGCGGCACCAAGTTGCCCCGGGGTGATCACGCTTTTCACTCTGGCCCGCCAAGGGCCGACGCACCGGACCGAGCCTGAACCCCAACCATGATCCACACCACCAGGTCCGACCTGGGGACAACGGCACTGCCCCACAGGCCCGATCGCACGGTCCGCCACGGACCAACAGACGCTTTGATCCAAAAGACAGGTGCGCGACGGCTCGGTGCTGTCGAACCCTCCGGGCCGTGGCGGGAGAAGATCAGGGAGGGGCGAGTCGCCTAGCGGATTTCCGCAGGTCAGAGCAAGCCTCCGGCGGGGGATCGGCCGACACCGGGATGGAGGGGGCGCCGTTCCCGGCTGCGGGCCCGTAGTGGTGTGCGCGGGGAGCTCCCATCCCGTCCACCATCGTCCCAGGCAGAGCCGAGCAGACGCGGCCCATGGCGTCCAGGTCGTTCGTACAGTGGCGCGCTCCACCTGGACGCCATGAACCACGCCCGCTCCACGGTGTGTGGGTCGACGGCGGACGGGATGGGAGCTGGGGTGGACGGTGGGTCGAGGAGGGAAGCGGGTGCGGCTTGGCACGCCCTGTACCGGTGCTTTGCCGCACCGCAAGGCTGCAGGCCCTGCCCGTGCAATAGCCTTCCCGCGGAGGGGTGCCATGTCTGCGTGGATCATGTTGGGTTCCGGCTGCTTTGTCGTAGTCCTGGGCGTGTTGACCTTGACCGGCAGCCGGGGAATCGCAGAGTACGCGCGGTCGCCTAGGGCTGGTTGGGGTCGGATAGCGATGGGGGGCGGCTTCGTCCTGGACGGCGGAGCTAGACTTCTCGACTTCTCTTTCGGAGCGGGGATGGTTGTTTCCACCATTGCCCTGGGGATCATCGTGCTCGGTGCGGTGCTTCAACTCCAGGCTGGAGTGTTCGCCAAGGCTCGTCATGCTGGCGACGCAAATTGAGCGGCGCCAGTACTCCCCGGCCAGGACAACCGTCAAGTGGGCCACCGATGTCTGACACCAGCGGCTGACACCAACAGCCGCGAACACGGCCGGATTCCGACGCACTTCAGCGGCTGGCGTCGAGTCGCTCTATCGGCGAAACGCAGGCTTCGGTAGGCGCCGTGATCGACCTGATAAGGATGAGGCCGCACCGCAAAGCCTCTGCACGACAGGGCGCCGTCCTCAATTCATGGACGGCGCCCTGCTGGATTGATTGAGACTTCGCCGACCTCGCGTGATCGCTATGGTGCGTACCACAGACAAGGGAGGTCTGATGGCTGACTACGCCACCCACGCTCAAAACGCCCGCGAACTGCTCGAAGCGGTTGATGCGAAGTCCGCGGCCAAGAAGCGTCAGTACGACACAGCCATCGCGGCGGCTCAGGTTGAGGCGATCTTGGCCCTGGCCGCAGCCGAGCAGGGAATAGGCGCAGACACACGCTGACCCCTCCGTATCGGCCTGTCGTACAGCAGCGGAGTACAGCAACCACGCCGGCCGCGCTGTCGCCATGGCCGTCCGCCCAGCCGACCAGGACGAGGAACTCCCACCACGCTTGTAGGCAATCGGACCGGACACACGCCGAGGGCCTGACCACCGTGGTCAGGCCCTCGGTGCGGTACAGCAGCGACCTGTCAGTGCTTGAGGGAGCCTTTGGACCGTTCTTTCGCGCCGCGCATCATGCCCCGTGCTTCGAGAGCGGCGCCTTTTGCTTCGAGGGTTCCTTTGTGCACAGCGTGGGCCGCCTTCCGCACAGTCTTTCCGACCACCTGTTCGGCCTTCGCCTTGGCCCGTTCTCCGGCACTCATCTCAGTACCTCCGCGGAGTGTCGCTGGCCGTGTGCCCATGAAGCAGGCGGCAAAACTAGTCCGGGGGATGTGCCGATCGTGGACGGCCGAGTGCACCCCCGCTCGGGCCGTCTCTGGGCCGTGCGGGGGTGCTCAATGACGACCAACGCTGACAACCACCGACGGCTAAGTCGCAGGTCGCAGCGTTGACCGAATGCACGGCCGCAGGTCAGAGACCCGGCCCGTCACTTCTTCGGCTACTGACCGCAGCCGACGTTGCTTGAGCCGCTCATCCGCCGGCCCAGGTGAGGCACGATCACCGAACGAGGCTGAATCGCTACCTACTGCGATCCGGTCAGATTCACGCACACTCGAACACATGGGGGCATTGAGGGATCAAGAGCGGTTATGCCATCACTGCGGTGAGGCGCGCCCAACCGTGTGCGATCGAGGCCGAATCGACCTCATGGCGAGGCTCTGCGAGTCGTGCTGGAACATCCTCGCGAACGAGATGGCCGAACTCGATGGGGCCGCAGCCGCACCAAGGTCCGACCCTGACCCCGACGACGTGTCATGGATCGAGCCGCCAACTTGTCCCAAGTGCGGCGCCCCGGTTCGTGTCTACCCAACCAACTACGACCGGTGGGTGAGCCTGGCCATGGTGGAGTTGCCCGCCAAAGACGTCCCAGAGCCCTTCCGCTGGCGTTTGACGAAGCTCCCGGGCCGATCCTCCATCACCGCCACAGCATGATGTGCGTACCCGACTGAAGAGGGCCCAAGCGGCCCGGGAGAGCCTCAGAGCCCGTGTCCTTCTCGTGCCCGATCGGACGGCATCCAGCGGGGAGCACAAAGGAACGACGGCGAGCGCACCAGGAACGCGCAGGTCGACGTTCTCCCAGATGAGCCGACATCCTCATACGCGATCTTCCAAACTAGCTACGCGGGTTCGATTCCCGTCGCCCGCTCCATACGGCTCAGGGCCAGGTCAGAGGATGATTCCTCGACCTGGCCCTGATCGTTTTCGGGGGCTGGACGTCCGCCGCGACATCGATGCCGACCAGCAGACTCGCTGTGCCGACCGTGCGACGTAATCCAGGACTCATGCGCTCATGATCTCCTTTGGCCTCCGGGTTTCACAGGGTGCGTGCGTCCACGGTGTAGACGGAGCGGATGCCGTACGGGATGTAGAGGGCGTCGCCGACGAGGACGACGGGGGCGCCGGTGGAGCCCATGAAGTCGAGGAGGCCGCTGTCGTCGCGGCCCGGGCTGGTCGCGACGACTCTGCCGGTGCGACGGTCGATGGCGGCGAGGCGGCCGCTGGGGGACGCCAGGTACAGGCGGGTGGCGGACGCGGCCGGGGCGCCCGACTTCTCCACCGTGGAGTCGGTCTTCCAGAGCTGGCGCCCCGTGCCCGGGTCGACCGCGCGGACGCTGCCGCCGGGGAGGGTGAAGTACAGGGTCCCGCCCACGAGGTGGACGGCCGACTGCTCGGGCTGGGCCGGAGAGAGCCGTACGGTCGTCAGGACGTGCGACGTGGCGTTGATCAGGGTCACGGTGCGGTGGGTGCCGAGCGAGCTCACCAGCACGAGGCGTCCGTCCGCCTGTCCGGCGAGGTCCTGGTCGGCCTTTGCCTTCACGGTCCAGTTGGGCCGTCCGGTGGTCGGGTCGAGTTGCGCGATGCTCGTGGCGGTGATTTCGGTGCCGGTGAAGTGCGCGCAGACCAGGTACGCGTGCCGGGCCACGCTGCGCAGCAGGCAGGGCTGCTCCTGAGGGTTGGGCAGCGGGCGCTTCCAGCGGACCTTGCCGTCCTCGGCGTCGAGCAGGGCGTAGTACTTCGACTCGTTGCCGTAGGTGGTGATGATGCCGGCGGGTACGGCGGTGGAGGCGCCCTGTTCGCTGTTCGGCTCCGTGGCCGCGTCGCCGTCGCCGGTGACGGTCTTCCAGATCACCTTGCCGGTCTCGGCGTCGAGGGCCTGGACCGTGTAGCGGGTCCGGGACAGCCCTTCGCCGCCGATGGGCCGGTCGTCGGCGCCGTAGACGTACGCCCGGCCGCTGCGTGCGGTGATGATCGTGCCCCCGGAGCTGCTGCCGAGGTCGTCCGCCGTCTCGTCGATGGGCCGGGCCCAGGTGTTGCGGCCGTCGGCGAGGGCGAAGCGGGTCGCCATGACGTCGTCGCCGGCACACACCAGGGACCTGCCGGTGGCAGCGCAGCGGTTGAACGGGTTGCTGGCGCCCACCGGCTCCTTGTCGACGCTCGGGTCCTTCGACTTCTTTCGCCAGTTCTGCCACCCGGTCGGCAGGTCACCCGGGGCTGCGTCGTCACCACCTGTGACGGCGACCGTGGTCGCGGTCACGGCGGCGAGGAAGGCGGCACCCAGTGCGGTGGCCAGCCACAGGCGCCTGCGGCGCTTCGGACGTCGTACGGGAGGGGTCTCCTCGGCCGCGGCAGGCGTGGGATCCGGCCTCGGCTCGGGGGCGTGGCCGTCGCGCAGCAGTCCCAGCAATTCGTCCGGCGTCGGCCGGGACTTGGGGTGCTTTTCCAGGCAGAGGTGGACGAAGGGGAGCAACTCGGGCGGGACGTCGTCAAGTTCCGGGGTGCCGTCCACGACGCGTACGGCCGTCTCGTAGGGGCTCGGGCTGTCGAACGGGCCGTGGCCGGTGGCGGCGTACGCGACGACCGAGCCGAGGGAGAAGACGTCGGCGGCCGGGCCCACGTCCTGGGGAGAGAAGAACTGTTCCGGGGACATATAGGGCGGGGTGCCCATCACGCGCCCGGTCTGGGTGAGAACGTCCTGTGCCGCGAACTCGGTGGCGCGGGAGATACCGAAGTCGATGACGCGGGGGCCGTCGTCGGCGAGCATCACATTGGCCGGTTTCAGGTCACGGTGGACCATGCCGGCGCGGTGGATGTCCCGCAGGGCCTCGGCGAGGCCGGCGGCGAGTTCACGCAACTTCGGCAGCGGCAGGGGGCCGTGGCGGCGGACGTGGCTGCCGAGGTCCTCGCCCGGGATGTAGAGCGTGGCCATCCAGGGGCGCGGCGCGTCGGCGTCCGCGTCCACGACGGGAGCCGTGAAGGCGCCGCTAACCTGGCGGGCGGCGGCCACCTCGCGACGGAAACGGGTGCGGAACTCGTCGTCGTCGGCGTACTGCGCGTGCACGACCTTGAGGGCGAGGCGACGACCGGAGTCGGAGCGCGCCAGGTAGACCACGCCCATGCCACCGGAGCCGAGGCGGTCCTCGATCCGGTAGCCGCCCACCTCCGACGGGTCGGTCTCGCGCAGCGCCATTCCGTACGTTCCCCCGTTCCGTACCGTTCGACGATCACGAACGAGGGTATCCGTACCCTTCCAGGCCGCCCGGCGGACCCTAGAACTGGATGGAGTTGATCGTCTCGGCTATCGAGTTGAGGAACCGCTGGATGTCGTCGGCCATGCCCGTCGAGGCAAGGAAGAAGCCGAACAGCACGGCGACGACGGCGGGGCCGGCCTTCAGGGATCCGCCACGGATCAACACCACCAAAATGATCGCCAACAGCAACACCACTGACAGCGAAATGGCCACAACAGATCACACCCTCGGTCGGTCCGCTCTCCCGGCCCGGGGATGCACCCCTCGCACCCCCGCCAGAACCATCGTGCCACCAACCGGGCCCCGCTATGCGGCACGTGACGTTTCGTTCGCCACACCTGTGCCGGATCTGTGCGGACCCTCCGCCCCCACCGACCTCTCACGTCGTGCCCGTACAGCATTTCGAGGCGACACTCGCGCAGGGAATTCGACGGGATCGTTTCCATCGGCACACAACGTGTTCGCGGGTATTTCGAATTCTGCGCACTCTGATCATTTCATCGGAGTCGGCTCCTGCATATATGCACCTCTTAGTCCGGATGAATCCGGACAAGACGGGTGCCCAACAGGTGTCCCGCAGGTGCATGTTCGTCGTACACGCGCCATCGAGCGCAATAACCAGGAATGACCTGGCGGGTTTTACGAAATCACACAGACAACGCTAGGGTGCCTCAGATGTTCCACGCTGCCTCGTCCCCCGCATGCGCAGCAAGGTCCTGGACCGACTCCCCCGGCTTCCGGCGGGAGGGTCTGTGACGGACTCGCTGCGACCGCACGGCCACAACAGAGCGCCACTCCCCCCGGCACAGTCGCCGGCGGACGGAGTGCCGAGTCCGCGCTCGCCGCAGGGCCAGAAGACTCAGGCGAACAAGAGACCAGCGTCCAGCGGCGCCCAGCAGCGCGACGCGTTCTTCGACAACGCCAAGTACCTGGCGATCGTGCTCGTCGCCATAGGCCACGCCTGGGAGCCGATCAAGGGTGACAGCCGGATCCTGGAGGCCGTGTACACCGTCGTGTACACCTTCCACATGCCGGCGTTCATCATCATCTCCGGCTTCTTCTCGCGCAGTTTCGACGCCAGCCCGAACCGGCTGAAGCGCCTGATCACCGGCGTCGCCGTGCCGTACATCGTCTTCGAGACGGCCTATCCGCTCTTCAAGCGCTGGATCGACGAGGACCCGGGCCAGGACATCAGTCTCCTGGACCCGTGGTACCTGACGTGGTTCCTGTGTGCGCTGTTCATCTGGCGGATGACCACCCCCATCTGGAAGATGGTGCGCTGGCCGCTGCCGATCGCGCTCGGCCTCGCCATGGCGGCGACGGTCACCCCGGAGATCGGCGACGACCTGGACCTGCAGCGGGTGCTGCAGTTCCTGCCGTACTTCGTGCTGGGCCTGATCATGAAGCCCGAGCACTTCCACATGGTGCGCACGCGCACGGTGCGGATCCTGTCCGTACCGGTCTTCGCGGCGGCGCTGGCCTTCGGCTGGTGGGCGGTGCCGCGCATGAACACCGCGTGGTTCTACCACCGTGACGCCGCGCAGGAGCTGCACGCCCCGTGGTGGAGCGGGCCGGTCATGGTGCTGGCGATGTTCGGCTGCTCGCTGCTGCTGACGGCCTGCTTCTTCGCCTGGGTGCCGCGCCGCCACATGTGGTTCACGGCGCTCGGCGCGGGAACGCTGTACGGCTACCTGCTGCACGGGTTCGTGGTGAAGGCCGGTGACTACCAGGGCTGGTTCGAGGCCGCCTGGCTGCACCGGCCGCTCGGTGAGATCTTCGTCAGCGTCTGCGCGGCCGTCGGGGTCACGCTGCTGTGCACCAAGCCGGTGCAGCGGGTGTTCCGGTTCGCGATGGAGCCCAAGATGGACTGGGCGTTCAAGCGGGACGCGGCGGAGCTGGCCCGTGAGCGCGAGAAGCGTGAGGGTGCGGCGGCCAAGCGCGAGAAGGTCAACGCCTGAGCCGACTTGGAGCGTTCCCCTCGCGGGACGTCACTCGCCTACCAGACCGAGAAGTGCGCGCATCCGTGCGTACTTCTCGGTCAGTCGTTTGCGGGTGGCCTCGTCGAGGGCCGCGAGGCGGGCCGGGTTCGCGTTGTGCGCCAGGTCCGCCTCCTTCACCAGCAGTGCGCCCTCGGTGGCGAGGATGCGTGCGGCGTAGGCCTCGGGTGGCTCTCCGGTCCGTTTGGTGAGCGCCAGCACGATGTCCTTCGTACGACGGCTCAGCGCGGCTTCTTCCAGCCGGCGTTCGGTCAGCGCGTCGTCCTCCACGGCGTCGTGCAGCCAGGCTGCGGCGATCTGGTCTTCGTCGCCGCCGCGTGCGCGTACGCCTTCGGCGACGGACTGGAGGTGTTCGGCGTACGGCCGTCCGGCCTTGTCGGTCTGGGTTGCGTGGGCGGCGCGGGCGATGGCCTCCACGTCCGTGAGGGACAGCGGGGTTCGGTCAGTCTCGGTCACCCGTCCAGTGTCTCGCCCTCGCCGCCCCTACCCGTCCCATCCCCCAGGGGCTGCCGCCCCTTCGACCCCGCCCCCTGGGGGCCTGCGGCCCCCAGACCCCCGCTTCGGCCCTGAACGGGCCTCGTCCTCAAACTCCCCCAGAGGGGGCACCCCCAGACGGGCTGAGGGTGCCTGGACCGGCGTCGAGAGGTGAGGCTTGGGGTCAGCGTGTGGTTGCCGTGGGGCCCTCGCGGCAGATCAGCAGGAGGGCCCTGTCGTCGTTGACGTCCCTCGCGACCGCTTCGATGAGGTGCCAGGCCGCTCCGTGGAAGCCACCGGCGACATAGCGGTCGGCCTCGCCAGTGAGGCGGTCTATGCCCTCGACGATGTCGCGGTCGGACGTTTCGACCAGGCCGTCCGTGAAGAGCATCAGCACGTCGCCGGGGCGGAGCGTGCCCTTCACGGGGTCGAACTGGGCGCCGTCGTACACGCCGAGGAGGGGGCCCTCGGCCGCCTTCTCCTCCCAGCGGCCGCTGCCCGCGCTCAGTTGCAGGCCCGGTGGATGGCCCGCCGAGTAGAGCTCGTAGTCGCCCGAGTCCAGGTCCAGGACCAGGTGGATCGACGTGGCGAAGCCCTCGTCCCAGTCCTGGCGGAGCAGGTAGCCGTTGGCCGCCGGCAGGAACGCGTGCGGGGGAAGGCTGCCCAGGAGGCCGCCGAAGGCTCCGGAGAGGAGCAGGGCGCGTGAGCCCGCGTCCATGCCCTTGCCGGACACGTCCGTCAGGACGACCTCCAGCGTGCGGCCGCCGTTCGTGCGGGCCGCCACCACGAAGTCGCCCGAGAAGGACTGACCGCCCGCCGGGCGCAGCGCCATCTCGCGATGCCAGCCGTGCGGCAGGCTCGGCAGCTTGCTCTGGACGCGGATGCGTTCGCGCAGGTCGAAGAGCATCGTGCCGCCGCGCCGCCAGGGCACGCCCACGCGGCTGCGGAACTGCGCGATCAGCAGGCCGAAGAAGCCGCAGGCGGCCACGACCAGGACCACGCCCGGGGTGACGCGGGACGGGCCCTCCGTGTACGGCCCGAGCTGCACCGACTCCACGATCAGCGCCGTCGCCGCCGCCGCGTACAGGCCCAGCAGGCTCGCCGGGCGCAGCAGCAGCCCACCTGCGACGATGGGGAGGACCAGCGCGGCCGGGGAAAACCACACCGGGTTGGCCATCGTCACGGCACAGATCAGGGGAACCGTCAGCAGCAGGCCGGCCAGTGCGATCCAGTCCGAGCCGTCGCCGCGGAAGTAGTCCACCGCGCTTCTGCGCACGCCGACGCGGGCCCGGTGCCACTGCATCTTCAACCGGGCCGTGAACGTCTCGGCCACCGTGCGCCGCTCTCGTCCTGCTGCCATTAGTTCGGGACCCTATCCATCGGACCCGCTGCTTGGCACGGGAGGTCCCACTTGTCCCCCGTCCGAGGTTCAACTTCACAGTGAACTTCACGGAAAGCCACCTCGCGGCCGCCAGCGAGAAATTCCCTCGCTCGCCCCGCAATGCCCTGGTAGGCATGGTTCATGGCGAAAGACAGTGCGAGCCACCTCGAGCACTTCAGCCGTCCCGAGCTGCGGGTGCTGCGGCAGGACGAGTGGGACATCTGGTACGACGCTCTGATCCGCGCCTTCGGCGGGGTCCCGGAGTCGTCCGAGGAGCGGGAGTTGTGGAACTCGCTCACCGAGTTCGACCGTTTCATCGGCGCCTGGGACGGGGACGCGTGCGTGGGCACGGCGGGGGCCTTCAGCTTCCGGCTGACCGTGCCGGGTGGCGCGTCGGTTCCCGCGGCCGGCGTCACCATGGTCGGCGTCGCCGCCACGCACCGCCGGCGCGGTCTCCTGACGTCGATGATGCGCCGGCAGCTGGAGGATGTGCGTGAGTGGGGCCAGCCGCTTGCCGTACTGACCGCCTCCGAGCCGGAGATCTACGGCCGGTTCGGGTACGGCGTCGGCACCTTGCATGTCAACGCCGAGATCGACACGGCCCGCGTCCGGCTGTCCGTGCCGCCCGGCACCGATGACGTACGCCTGCGCTACGCCGTACCGGCCGACGTCCTCGACGTGTGCGAGGCCGTGTACGCGCGCAAGGTGTCCGGCCGGCCGGGGATGCTCGCGCGGCTGCCCGGCTGGGAGCGGCTCGGGCTGCTCGACCCGGAGAGCGAGCGGAGCGGCGGGTCGCCGCTGCAGTGCGTGCTCGCGGAACGGGACGGGGAGGTCGTCGGGTACGCGCGCTTCCATGTCAGGCCGGAGTGGGACGCAGGCGGGCCCAATGGCACTGTCCAGCTGCGGGACACGCAGGCCCTCGACCCGGCGGCGCAGGCCGCGCTGTGGCGGCTCCTGTTCGGCATCGACCTGACGTCCACGGTGAAGGCGTACGGGCGGCCGATGGACGAGGCGTGGCTGCACCAGGTGTCCGACATCCGGCGGTGTGCGCTCCGGGTACGGGACTCGTTGCACGTACGGCTGGTGGATGTCGGGGCGGCGCTCCAGGCGCGGACGTATCAGGCGCCGGTGGACGTGGTGTTCGAGGTCGAGGACGCCTTCTGTCCCTGGAACTCGGGGCGTTGGCGGCTGTCCGGGGACGCCAAGGGTGCGTCGTGCGAGCGTACGACGGACTCGGCCGATCTCTCTTTGTCCGTACGGGAGTTGGGATCGGCCTACCTCGGCGGCGTCAGCCTGTGCGCGCTGGGCGCGGCCGGGCGGGTGCGGGAGCTGCGACAGGGGGCGCTGGCGGAGGCGTCGGTCGGGTTCGCGTCGGCTGTGGCGCCGTGGTTGCCGCACGGGTTCTGAGGCGTGGGCTAACGGCGGGGGGGGGAGGGCGCGCGCGGGAGGCCTCAGAGGTCGGTCGAGCTGGGGGGGGCGGGCTGGCTTAGGGGGACGGCTGGCTGGCTGCGGGGGTCAGCCGTCTGAGGGGCGGTCTGTCTACGGGGTCTGGCAGGTCGGGCACCAGAAGAGGTTGCGGGCGGCTAGGTCGGCGGTGCGGATCTCGTCGCTGCAGATGTGGCAGGGCAGGTTGGCCCGGCGGTAGACGTAGACCTCGCCGCCGTGGTCGTCGACCCGCGGTGGGCGGCCCATCTCCTCCGGGGTGTGCTCCGGGCGGACTGTGTCGATGCGGTTGTTGCGGACGCCCTCGCGCATGAGGTCGACGAGGTCCGTCCAGATGGCGTCCCACTGCGTCGGGGTGATGTCCTTGCCCGCGCGGTACGGGTCGATGCGGTGCCGGAAGAGGACCTCGGCGCGGTAGACGTTGCCGACGCCCGCGATGACCTTCTGGTCCATGAGCAGGGCGGCGATGGTCGTACGGCTGCGGGAGATGCGCCGGTACGCCTGGTGCGGGTCGGCGTCCTCGCGGAGGGGGTCGGGGCCGAGGCGGTCGTGTATCGCCTGCTTCTCGGGGTGCGTGATCAGGGCGCAGGTGGTGGGGCCGCGGAGATCTACGTATGCGGTGCTGTTCGCGAGGCGGAGGCGGACGGTGTCCGTGGGTGGGGGTGCGGGGGTGCCGCCGAAGTTGACCTTGCCGAAGAGGCCGAGGTGGATGTGGATCCAGTCGGCGGCTCGGAAGCCGAGGAAGAGGTGTTTGCCGTGGGCCTCGGTGTGGGTGAGTTCTGAGCCGGTGAGGAGTTGTGCGGCGTCCGAGAACTTGCCCTGGGGGCTGGTGACGTGGGGGGTCGTGCCGAGGAATGCGGCGGCGTAGTCCTGGGCCAGCCGGTGGATGGTGTGGCCCTCGGGCACGGTGACTCCTTCTTCGTCTGCGGGTGGGTGGGGGTGCCGGCAGGTTTTTCGCCCCCCCCGCCCCTACCCGTCCCATCCTGAAGGGGCTCCGCCCCTGCGACCCCGGTTCCTGGGGGCTGCCGCCCCCAGACCCCCGCTTCGGCCCTGAACGGGCCTCGTCCTCAAACGCCGGACGGGCTGAAAGTGCCTGGACCGGCGCCGGCCAGCGACCGCCAGTCCCGAGAGGCCAAGCCCCAGCGGGTGGGTGGGGGATCGGGACGGCAACCGCCTCGTCCTCAAACGCCGGACCGGCTGAGGGTGCCTGGACCGGCGCCGGCCAGCGACCGCCAGTCCCGAGAGGCCAAGCCCCAGCGGGTGGGTGGGGGATCGGGACGGCAACCGCCTCGTTCTCGGACGCCGGACCGGCCGGATGACGCCGACCCGGCGCCGGCAAGCGACCGCCAGCCAGCCTCGTGCAGCGAAGCCCCCTGCGGGTGGCTGGGGGCTTCTGCGGAAGTTACTGCTGGGGGTGGTGCGGCGGGATGGGGGGCAGGTCGCCCGTCGTCTCGTAGGCCGCGAGCATGTCGATGCGGCGGGTGTGGCGCTCGTCGCCCGAGTACGGGGTGCTGAGGAACGTCTCCACGAACTTCGTCGCCTCGTCCGTCGTGTGCATGCGCGCACCCACCGCGACGACGTTCGCGTTGTTGTGCTGGCGGCCCAGCGACGCCGTCTCCTCGCTCCAGGCCAGCGCCGCGCGCACGCCCTTCACCTTGTTCGCGGCGATCTGCTCGCCGTTGCCCGAGCCGCCGATCACGATGCCGAGGGAGTCGGGGTCCGCAGCCGTCTTCTCCGCCGCACGGAGGCAGAAGGGCGGGTAGTCGTCCTGGGCGTCGTAGATGTGGGGGCCGCAGTCGACCGGGTCGTGACCCGCCGCCCTGAGCCACTCGACGAGGTGGTTCTTGAGTTCGAAGCCCGCATGGTCGGAGCCGAGATACACGCGCATGGAACGAGTGTGACACGGCCGTTTCGGGGCAGCAGCGCCGGGTGTCGGCCGGGTTAATTGTGACGCATGCCATGGAAGCTCAAGGAAACCTCAAGTAACAATCCCGAATCAAAGGTTCCCGAATTCGTTCTCCTCCGATTCACTGGTCCGACTCGTGCGCCGCTCCACTACCGCTCGTACGAGGACCGCTCCCCACGGCTCAAAGGAAATCCGTTCCATGACTTCGCAGCCGACTCAGAAGACGGCCGGACCGGCCGCCGGCGGCCACGGCCTACAGGCCGGACTCAAGAACCGCCATCTGTCCATGATCGCCATCGGCGGCGTCATCGGCGCCGGACTCTTCGTCGGGTCCAGCTCCGGTATCGCCACCGCCGGCCCCGGCATCCTCCTGTCCTACGCCCTCGTCGGCACGCTCGTGGTGCTGGTGATGCGGATGCTCGGTGAGATGTCCGCCGCCAACCCGACGTCCGGGTCGTTCTCCGCCCACGCGGACCGGGCGCTCGGGCCCTGGGCCGGTTTCTCCATCGGCTGGCTGTACTGGTTCTTCTGGGTGGTCGTGCTGGCGGTGGAGGCGACCGCCGGTGCGAAGATCCTGGAGGGCTGGATCCCGTCCGTCCCGCAGTGGGGCTGGGCGCTCATAGTGATGGTGGTGCTGACCGCCACCAACCTCGTCTCCGTCGGGTCGTACGGCGAGTTCGAGTTCTGGTTCGCGGGCATCAAGGTCGTCGCGATCGCCGCGTTCATCGTCATCGGCGGACTGGCCGTCTTCGGCCTGCTGCCCGGCGTCGACAGCGACCAGGCAGGCCTGAGCAACCTCACCGACCACGGCGGCTTCCTGCCCAACGGTCCCGGCGCGATCCTCACCGGTGTGCTGCTCGTCGTCTTCTCCTTCATGGGCAGCGAGATCGCCACCCTCGCCGCCGGCGAGTCCGAGAACCCGCAGCGTGCCGTCACCAAGGCCACCAACAGCATCATCTGGCGAGTCGGCGTCTTCTACCTCGGCTCGATCTTCGTCGTGGTGGCCCTGCTGCCCTGGGACAGCAAGGCCATCGCCGACAAGGGCTCGTACGTCGCCGCGCTGGACTCGCTCGGCATCGCACACGCCGGTCAGATCATGAACTTCATCGTGCTGACCTCGGTGCTGTCCTGTCTCAACTCCGGCCTCTACACCGCCTCCCGCATGGCCTTCTCGCTCGGCCAGCGCGGGGACGCGCCGAAGGCCTTCGCCCGCACGACCGGCAACGGCGTGCCGCGGACGGCGATCCTCGTGTCCGTCGTGTTCGGCTTCGTGGCGGTCTTCTTCAACTACAAGTTCCCGGACTCCGTCTTCCTCTTCCTGGTCAACTCCTCCGGTGCGGTCGCCCTGTTCGTCTGGCTGGTGATCTGCTTCTCGCAGCTGCGCATGCGGAAGATCATCCAGGCCGAGGCGCCGGAGAAGCTGGTCGTGAGGATGTGGCTGTACCCGTATCTGACCTGGGCGACGGCCGCGCTGATCGTGTTCGTGCTCGGCTACATGCTGACCGACACCGAGCACGACGGCCGGAAGACCGTGCTGCTGTCGCTGCTGGTGGCCGCCGCAGTGCTGGTCATCGCCTTCGTGAAGCAGAAGGCCGGCCGCGTGCGCGCGGCGGTTCCCGGGGCGGCTGCCTCGGACGCGGAGCGCGACGAGGTCAAGACCGGCTGATCGGCCGACCTACTGATCGGCTGGCCGACTGGCCTACTGACCGGCTGAGTGCCTGACTGAGTGCCTGAGGGACTCGTGGCCTGATCGCCGTGGTCGCTCTTGGCCGTCCTGGCCTGGCGGGCCCTGAGGTGCGTGCGTGCGTACGCGCGCGCCTCAGGGCCCTACTCATGACCGGCCCATGCCCGGTCCATGTCCCGACCCATGTCCGACCCCTGTACCGACCCATGTGCTGTCACAGCACCGTGAAGCTGTCCCTCACCTTCTCGTAGGTATTGAGGGCCTGTGCCTCGATGTCCGGCTGGTACCACGTGTTGATCTGGTACGACTTGCCGGCCACGGTGAAGCCCAGCAGCTGGGCGTGCCAGGGGGCGCCCTGGAGGGTGAAGGTGTACTCCCAGACGACCGCCGGGTGCCCGCGGAACGTCGTCCGTTCCAGGCGGATCTTGCGGTACTGACCCTGCTGGGCGTTCTCCTCCGACTTCGTCCAGGAGTCCATCAGGTCGTCGCGGGCCAAGGACGACTTGGCGGCGAGTTCCTGTTTCGCGTCCGGTGCGGTGTAGTGCACCTCCGAACCCGTCTTGACGTCCCGCCGCCAGCCCTCGGGCGGCGCCCACGCGAACCCGCCCGCCTCCCGGCGCGCTCCGGGCGGCAGGCTCTGCGGCCTCGATGTGCCCTCCACCGAGGAGGACGGGGTGCCGGCCGGGGAGTGCGGCGATGACGAGGACCCGGCCTGATCGTCCTTGGACGAACCGGAGTTGGTCACCAGGACGACCGCCACTGCGGCGCCCGCGGCGACGATTCCGACGGCGGCGATGAGGCCGGTACGGCGACGCCCGCGGCGGGGTCGGGGGTGGGCCGGGACTGCGGGGCCGGGGAACTCGCCGGGCGGCATGGCGTTGTACGACCGGACGGCGCCGGGCACGAGTTCCGGTTCGGGGGCCTGCCGTCGCTCGGTCACCGCTTCGGCGCGGGCAAGGGAGACGCCGGTGCGACGGGGGGCGGGGGCCGTGGAATTGCCGGCCGGGGTTGGCGAGCGCACCTCTGAACGGGCCTGGGAGGCGAGTTCGGTGGAGGCGTTGGGGAATCTGGGGGTCTCCGGGCTCCCCGGACTCTCTGGGGATGGGGAGGGGGGATCTCGCCGGGTGTCGGTGGTGGCGTTTCTTGCGCGCTCGGTTTGTGCGCGCTCGGTTCGGACGTCCTCGGTCGGCGTCGAGGGCTGTGGCCAGGGGTGTGGCGGTATCGCGTCGTGTACGGCTTCCGGCTGCCGGGGGTCGGGTGGGGCGGGGACACGGGAGGCGTCCAGGAAGGCGCGGGTGGGTGATTCCCCGGTGCTTGCCGTCGCGGGCTGGGGCTCAGGCTCGGGGCGAGGTACGGGTTCAGGCCGATGTACGGCTTCGGCTTCGGACTCGGACTCGGCTTCGGCTTCGGACTCGGACTCAGGCACCGCTTCGGCCCCTTGGGCACCCATGAGCCCACCCGCCGGCCCGCTCACCGACCCACTCACCGGCCCAACCTCCGGTACGGAACCGCCCGTTGCCTCTGGCTCGGGCGCCGTACCGCTCGCAGGACCCGCAGGCTCCGTCCCCGAGCGCACTGGACCAGCCGCCGTTGCCGCCCTCCACTGCTCCCCCGTAACCGGCGCGGGCTCGCCTCCCCCACCGGCCTGTTCTTCCGTGCCCCGCCGGGGCACCCCGCCCCCGACCACCGGCATCGTCGGCGTCGGCGCCGGAAACGCCACCGGGTGCAGGGCCGTCTCCAGGTCGTCCAGGCCGGGGCGGATCGACGGGTCCTTCTCCAGGAGGGCGGCGAGGGTGTCCCGCAACGGGCCTGCGGTCGGGGGGAGTTCGGGCTCCTCGTACAGGACCGCGTGCAGGGTTGCCAGGGTCGTGTCGCGGGAGAAGGGGGAGCGGCCGGCGAGGGCCGCGCTCAGGGTGGCGCCCAGGGACCAGATGTCGGACGGGGGGCCCTGCCGGCGGCCGGAGATGCGTTCGGGGGCCATGTAGTCGGGGGAGCCGACCAGCATGCCGACCATGGTGAGGGCCTTCGCGTCCTGGATCGCCGCGATGCCGAAGTCGGTCAGGACCACCCGGCCCCGCCCGCGCGCCACTTCCGACTCCACCAGGACGTTGCCAGGCTTGATGTCTCGGTGGAGCACGCCTCGGGCGTGGACCTGGCGCAGCGCCGCCACCAGGCCCAGGCCGATCCGGGCCGTCTCGCACGGGCCCAGTGGGCCGTCTTCCGCCATGATGCGTTCCAGGGAGCGGCCGGCCACCAACTCCATGACGATCCACAGGCGTTCGCCCTCGTCGACCACGTCGTAGACCCGTACGACGTTGGGATGGTCGATCCTCGCCGTCGCCCGCGCCTCGCGCAGGGTGCGTTCACGGCGCGTGCGTGTGTCCTCCGGGTCGAGGCCGTCGATGCGCATTTCCTTCACGGCGACCAGGCGATCGAGTATTTCGTCGACCGCTCGCCACACGCGCCCCATTCCCCCCTGGCCAATACTCTCGACCAGGCGATAGCGCCCCGTCACCAGTAAACCGGGAAGCCCACCGCTTCTCGTGTTTCCCGTGCTTCCCGCGTCACCCGAATTTCCCGCGTCACCCGCATTGCCCGGCAATCCGCTGCACCCCCTCTACCGCGCCTCAGACATCCCCGACTGAAACACAATGGTCACACTTCATGCGGTACCAGCATAGTGCGGAGAAATCTTGTGGTAGCTCTTCAAGTACTGCGAATGCAGGCGCAGGCAAGGGGGACGAACATGAGTTCTCGTCGCACGACGGCCATCGCGGGATCGCTGGTCGCGACATCTTTCTCGGCAGTGATGATCTTTTCCTTCACTGCCGGCGCGGACGACCAGGGACCCGGAAGCGACAAGGGGGGAAAGGTCATCGACGAGGCGTCGGCAGGGGTCGAGTTGACCACCCTGCTGCCCGAAAAAATCTCGGTGGACAACAGTTCGCAAGAGACCGACATCACCGCCACGGTGAAGAACGAAGGGACCAAGGACAGCGGAAAGATCAGGCTTTTGGTCGTCGGTTTCGACGGCCTGACGGTCAAGAACGTCGAGGGCTGTTCGGCAATCGAGAAGAGCGGCCTTCCGGAGGGCTCGAACAGCGGTTTCAGCTGTGCCATCGACAATCTTCCGGCCGGTGAGTCGAAGTCGTACGCCGTCGACGCGACGTACGACCTGAGCAAGGCCGGGAAGATCTGCCTTCCCGTCCAGAGCAGTGACGGCAAGAAGACGTACTGGCAGCAGGGCCCGGTGCCGTTCGGTACGACGAACCCGTCGCCCGACGCCCCGGCCACCCCGCTGCTCCTCGGCACGGACAACAAGCCGGTCGCGCCGGGCGCCGACGAGTTGCCCAAGACCGGGCTGGGCCGTGACGTCCTGCCGCTGGGCGCGGTCGGCGCGACGCTGATCGCGGCGGGGGCGGCCGGGCTGTGGTGGTCCCAGCTGCGGCGGCCGAGGCGAGAGGTGAACTGAGCCGTATCCGGACCGCGCGACGCGCAACGCGAGACGCGAAACGCGAGAGAGGCTCGCCGGGTTGAAGTCGCAGCGCGACCCGGCGAGCCTCTCGTGCGGGAACTACGGCGTCAGCGGTTGAGCAGCTTCCAGGTGGTGGGCAGCGCGCCCATCGCCAGGGCCGCCTTCAGGGCGTCCCCGATCAGGAACGGGGTGAGGCCGGCCGCGATCGCGGCGGACGCCGACATACCGGTGGCGAGGGCCAGGTAGGGAACGCCGACGGCGTAGATGATCGCCTCGCCCAGCAACATCGCGCCCGCCGTGCGCAGCGCGGTGCGGTCGGCGCCGCGGCGGGCCAGGGCGCCGACGACGGTGGAGGCGAGGATCATGCCGAGGATGTAACCGAAGGACGGGGCCGCGGCGCCGGAGGTGCCGTCCGCGAACCACGGCACGCCCGCTATGCCCGCCAGCGCGTACAGCGCGAGGGAGAGGAAGCCGCGGCCGGCGCCGAGTGCCGTGCCGACCAGCAGCACCGCCAGGGTCTGGCCGGTCACCGGCACCGGGGAGCCCGGCACGGGCACGGAGATCTGGGCCGCGAGGCCGGTGAACGCGGCGCCGCCGAGAACGAGGGCCGCATCCCGCACGCGGGAGGCGGGGAGCAGGTCGGCGAGGACCTCTCCGGGGCGGGCGGTGGCGGCAGCGGTGCTCATGGGGACTCCGCGGGTGAGTGGGCAGATCGGGACACCGTGACGCTAACCCGGGGGGCGCACGCCGATCTCCGTCGGCGCTCGACAAAGGGTGGAGCGATGGCTTGGTGGGCTCTGCACAAAGAGTGCCGGTTACACCGGGTGCGGCGTGAGACCGGTCACTGAGGCAGGGACGTTTCACTCACTTCACGGGCTGCCGACCGGACTGTTGGATCTCACCAAACGAATCCTAGTGGTCTGGTCGGATTCACCTTTTCTGCCCTACCCTTCGAGCCATGGTCGCCCAGTCCCGGAACTTCTCGTCGCGTCGCCATGTCGACCTGCGACGTGTGGGCGCGGCCGCGTGTCGCCACCCGGGGTGAGTCGGGCTCCGGTGGTTCCGGTCGCGACTCGCCCGCTTCAGACGGCGCAGTGTCGGACCGGCTCCCGAGGAAGTTCCCCATGCCCCGTACCGCGGCATCCACCCTTTCGTCATCCTCGTCATCCTCAACACCTTCATCACCTTCACCCTCTTCGTCCCCGATCCCCCGTATCGCCGACCGCGACCGGCGCCGGACCAGTGCCAGCACCATCCTGCGGTCCGTCCTCGAGCACGGGCCGGTCGCGCGCAGCACCATCGCCCGGCTGACCGGGCTGTCACCGGCCTCGGTGACCGACTACTGCTCCCGCTTCACCGAACTCGGGCTCATCCGCGAGGCCACCACGCCCCGGCCGTCCGGTGGTGTGGGGCGGCCACATGTGCCCGTCGACCTGGACGAGTCGCGGTTCATCGTGGGCGGGGTACATGTGGCGGTGCCCTACACCACGGTGGCGCTGCTCGATCTGCGCGGACGGGTCGTCGCCGAGCGGGAGTTGAAGCACTCGGGGGCCACGGATCCGTACGGGCCGTACGGTGTCCTGGCCCGGGCCGCCGACGGGCTGGCCGCGCTACTGGACGAGGTGCCGGGCAGTCGGCCGCTCGGCGTCGGGTTCGCGGCCGGCGGCTGGGTGGACCGGGACTCCGGGACCGTCGTCGAGCATCCGCTGCTGGGCTGGCGCGAGGTGCCGGTGCGGGAGGTGCTCGGCGCGCAGACCGGGCTGCCGGTCCATGTGGACGGGCACGCACGGGCGTTGGTGAACGCGGAGCGGCTGTTCGGGCAGGCGCGCGGCAGCGCGAGCGTGCTGCATCTGTTCGTCGGCAACGTCGTCGACGCGGCGTTCGCGACCAACGACGAGGTGCACCACGGCCCCCGCTCCCAGGCCGGAAGCATCACCCATCTACCGGTGCCGGGCGGTACGGAGCCCTGCGACTGCGGGCGGGTCGGCTGCCTCCAGGCCGAGCTGAGCGAGCGGACGCTGTGCCGGCGGGCGCGGGACGCGGGCGTCATCGAGGGGGCCAACCCCCTGCATGTGGTCGCGGCGGCGGCCGCGGGCGACCGGGAGGCCGTACGGCTGCTGGTGGAGCGGGCGGGCGCGGTCGGGCGGGCGGCACGGCTGCTGCTCGACGTGCTCAATCCGGAGACGGTGGTGGTGACCGAGATGGGGGTCGTGCACCGGGAGGACTGCCTCGCCGCGTTGCGTGCGGGGGTCGGGGACGAACGCGCGGCGGCCGTCGTGCCGACGGGGTTCCCGCATTCCGTGCTCGCGGTCGCTGGTGGTTCGGTGGCGCTCGACGTGCTCTACCGGGATCCGCTGGCCGCGTCACCTGAGGCTATTTAATTCAGAAACTCGGAATATTGACAGGGACCCCTGATGGCCAGGAACATCCTGCTCATGAGCCTGTTCGTGAGCTGTCGCACCCTTTGTTGCTGACACGTTGCCGCGTGTGAAGCGCTCATCTCCACCTGCCTGAATTCCCCTTCCTCAGCTTTCCGCTGCCCGGAATTCGGCACGCATTCGCATCGCTTTGGCGTTCCCATCGCTTTGGCGTCCCCATCGCCTTGGCATTCCCATCGCCTTGGCATTCCCATCACTTTGGCTTACGGAGTCCTGCCATGCCGTCTCTGCCTGCCCCCGGCGTCGACCGCCGTCTGTTCCTGACCTCGCTGCTCGGCGTCACCGCCGCTGCCGCCGGCCTCACCGGCTGCGCCGAGAGCAGCGCCGCCGACGCGGCCGAGGGCGTCTCCACCGCGCCGCTCGCCGCCAAGGTTCCCGCCGGGACCAGCCTGAAGATCGCCTCGTACCAGAACACCCAGCAACTCCAGTTCAGACTGGCTAAGTTGGGCGATCCGCCCTTCAAAGTCGGCGGCTGGGTGAACATCGGCGCCGGACCCGACGTCATCAACGCCTTCCGAGCGGGGTCCCTCGACCTCGCCAACAACGCGGGCATCCCGCCGATCCAGGCGCACTACCAGGGCTTCGACGCGAAGATCGTCGCGATCGACATCACCCGCAAGCCCAACTACCTCTTCGCCACCAAGCCCGGCAGCGACATCCGGTCGGTCGAGGACTTCAGGGGCAAGCGGCTCGCCTTCTCGCAGGGCCAGGCGCAGGGCGTGGTGTTGCTGCGGGCCCTGAAGAAGGCCGGTCTGGCGTACGACGAGGTGGAGCTGGTCCCGCTGACCAGCAACCAGTTCCTCACCGCCCTGCAGTCCGGCCAGGTCGACATCGCGCCGCTCGCGAACCAGCAGGCACCGGCGTACCTCAAGCAGTACGAGGCCAAGGGCGCCCGCGCCCTCACCACCGACGTCGTCGACCTGCTCAACCTGCTGTGGGCGCCGGTCTCCGTGCTGAACGACCCCGCGAAGGCGGCCGCGGTCGCCGCGTACATCCCGTACTGGGCCAAGGGCCAGGTGTGGACGTACGAGAACCCCGACAGCTGGAACGAGGAGTTCTACGTCAAGACCCAGAACCTGACCCTCGCGCAGGCCCGGTCCATCTCGGAGCTCTCCAACAAGCCCCTGTTCCCGCCGAGTTGGGACGAGGCGATCAAGTGGGAGCAGGAGACCGCGGATCTGCTCGCCGAGGGCGGCTTCGTGAAGAAGTTCGACGTCGGCGGGCTCTTCGACCACCGCTTCGAGGGCATCGCCGCGAAGTCCGTACCCGCGCAATACCGGAAGTGACGGCCATGACCACGACGAGTGTGAGTACCGCCGCGTCACTCGCGAAGCCAGAGTCGGAGTCGGAGTCGGGGCCGGAGTCGGAGTCGGAGTCGGCACCCGCGCCGGACCACCGCGTCCGCCGGCGCCGCTCGCTGGCCCCCGGCAAGCGCGTCCCCGCCGCCCGCCTCGCCGGCCCCGCCCTCGTCGTCCTCCTGTGGGCCGCGGCCTCCGCCGCCGGGGCACTGGATCCCGGCGCGATCCCCGCGCCCTGGACCGTCCTCGAGACCGGCGCCCACCTGTGGACCGACGGGACCCTGCCCGACGACATCCTGACCTCGCTGCAACGCGCCGGGGCCGGGTTCGCCCTCGGTCTCGCCGCCGGGGTCGCCCTCGCCCTTGCCTCCGGGCTCAGCCGGACCGGGGAGGCGCTGATCGACGGGACGGTGAACCTCAACCGGGCGATCCCGACCCTCGGTCTGATCCCGCTGTTCATCCTCTGGCTGGGCATCGGCGAGACCTTCAAGATCGCCATCATCGCGATCGTCGTCTACATCCCGATCTACCTCAACACGCACGCCGCGCTGTCCGGCATCGACAGCCGCTTCGTCGAACTCGCCGAGGTGCAGGGCCTCAGCCGGCTGCGGTTCATCCGGCAGATCGTCATCCCCGGCGCGCTCCCCGGATTCTTCGTCGGGCTGCGGCTCGGGGTGACCGGATCCTGGCTGGGCCTGGTGGTGCTGGAGCAGATCAACGCCACCAGCGGGCTCGGCTACCTGATGTTCCAGGCGCAGAACTACGGCCAGACGGACGTCATCCTCGTCGGCCTCGTCGTCTACGGCATCTTCGGCCTCGTCTCCGACAGCGCGGTCCGCATCGTCGAACGGAGGGTGCTGTCGTGGCGCCGCACACTGAGCAGCTGACCCGCCCCGCCGTCCAGCTGAGGGGACTGACCCGCTCCTTCGACGGACGTACGGTCCTCGACGGCATCGACCTGGACGTTCCCGCCGGCCAGTTCACCGCGCTGCTCGGGCACAGCGGCTCCGGCAAGAGCACCCTGCTGCGGGCCGTCGCAGGCCTGGACCACGAGGTGGCCGGGAGCGGGCGGCTCACCGCGCCGGGCCGGGTGTCCGTGGTCTTCCAGGACTCGCGGCTGCTGCCATGGCGCCGGGTGCTGGACAACGTACTCCTCGGTCTGGACGGCGAGGACGCCGACGGGAAGGGGCGGGAGGCCCTCGAAGAGGTGGGGCTGAAGGGCCGCGAACGCGCCTGGCCCAGCGAGCTGTCCGGGGGCGAGGCACAGCGTGCGGCACTGGCCCGGTCGCTGGTCCGGGAGCCCGAACTGCTCCTCGCCGACGAGCCGTTCGGGGCGCTGGACGCCCTCACCCGGATCAAGATGCATGCCCTGCTCAGGGAGCTGTGGGAACGCCACCGCCCCTCCGTCCTGCTCGTCACCCACGATGTCGACGAGGCGATCGTGCTCGCCGACCGGGTGCTCGTGCTCGACCGGGGCCGTATCGGCCTCGACCTGACCATCGACCGACCACATCCACGCTCGTACCGGGATCCGTTGCTCGGCGAGTACCGGGAGCGGCTGCTGGCCGCGCTCGGCGTCACGGAGGACCACCAGTGACCCCAAGACAGCTCCACCTCAACGCCTTCCTCATGAACACCGGCCACCACGAGGCCTCCTGGCGCCTGCCCGAGAGCGACCCGTACGCACACGTGGACCTGGCCCACTACGTCCGCCTTGCCCGCACCGCCGAACGCGGCACCTTCGACTCCCTCTTCCTCGCCGACGGCCCCCAGCTGTGGAACAACCTCGCCCAGCGCCCGGCCGGTGCCCTGGAGCCGCTCACCCTGCTCACCGCGCTGGCGACGGCCACCGAGCACATCGGCCTCATCGCCACCGCCTCCACCTCCTACAACTCCCCCTATAACCTGGCCCGCAAGTTCGCCTCCCTCGACATCATCAGCGGCGGCCGGGCGGGCTGGAACATCGTCACGACCGCCGGTGCCGAGGCCGCCCGCAACTTCGGCTTGGCCGCCGAGCCCGCGCACGCCGAGCGGTACGCCCGTGCCGCCGAGTTCCTGGACGTCGCCCTGAAGCTCTGGGACAGCTGGGAGGACGACGCGATCGTCGCCGACAAGGCGGCCGGCGTGTGGGGCGACGACGCGAAGATCCATCCGCCTCGGCACAGCGGGACGTACTTCAGCGTCGAGGGCGCCCTCAACGTCCCCCGCTCACCGCAGGGTTACCCGCTGCTCGTGCAGGCGGGGTCGAGCGAGGACGGAAAGGCCTTCGCCGCCCGGTACGCGGAGGCGGTGTTCACCGCGCAGCAGACGATCGAGGACGCGCGGGACTTCTACGCCGACCTCAAGGCACGTACGGCGGCCGCAGGCCGGGACCCCGAGCACATCAAGGTGCTGCCCGGCATCGTCCCGGTGATCGGCTCGACGGAGGCCGAGGCGCGGGCGCACGAGCAGGCACTGGAGGACCACATCGTGTACCGGCACGGTGTCGGCCGCTTGGAGAGCCTGCTCCAGCTCGACCCCGGGACCCTGGAGTTGGACGCCGAGCTCCCCGCCGACCTACCGCCCGAGGACGTCATCGAGGGCGCCAAGAGCCGCTACACGCTCGTGGTGGAGCTGGCCCGGCGCGAGCGGCTCACCGTGCGGCAGCTCATCGGCCGGCTCGGCGGCGGGCGCGGCCACCTCACCTTCACCGGGACGCCCGAGCAGGTCGCCGACGCCATCGAGGCGTGGTTCACGCAGGGCGCCGCCGACGGCTTCAACATCATGCCGCCGGTCCTGCCCTCCGGCCTCGACGCCTTCGTCGACCACGTCGTCCCGATCCTCCGCGCCCGTGGCCTGCTGCGCAGCGAGTACGGCCCGCGCCGGACCCTGCGGGAGCGCTACGGCCTCCCGCGCCCCGCCAACCAGTACGTCACCGCTGCCACCGCAACCGCGAACGCAACCGACACCGACACCGACACGGCCACCCCCGCCCCCGCCCTCGTCTGAAAGGACCGCACATGTCCATCAACTCCCCCCGCTCCACCGGCTCCATCGACATCCAGAAGGTCACCGCGAACATCGGCGCCCGTGTCTCCGGCGTGGACATTTCCCAGCCCCTCGGCGAGGAGACGGTCGCCGCGCTCCGCGAGGCCCTCAACGTCCACAAGGCGCTCGTCTTCGACGACGTGCACCTCGACGACGAGACCCATCAGGCCTTCGTCCGCCACTTCGGCGACGTCACCACCGCCCACCCGACGGTCTCCTCCGTCGACGGCGTCCCGAACGTCCTGCCCGTCGACAGCGAGCGCGGCCGCGCCGCCAACCACTGGCACACCGACGTGACCTTCGTCCTCAACCCGCCGCAGGCCACCACCCTGCGCAGCGTCACGATCCCGCCGTACGGCGGCGAGACCCTGATCGCCAGTTCGGCGGCCGCCTACCGCCAGCTGCCCGAGCCGCTGCGGAAGCTGGCCGACACCCTGTGGGCGGAGCACACCAACGACTACGACTACGCCGTACCGGACGAGGAGGTCGACGACCAGCAGGCCGCCCAGCGCGCCCAGTTCACGTCGATCAAGTACCGCACGGTCCACCCGGTCGTCCGTGTCCACCCGCTGACCGGTGAGCGCGGTCTGTTCATCGGCGGGTTCGCGCAGCGGATCGTGGGCCTCTCCCCGGGCGAGTCCCGCAAGATCCTGGACCTCCTCCAGGCGTACGTCACCCGGCCGGAGAACATCCTTCGCCACCGCTGGTCCGAGAACCAGCTGGTCGTCTTCGACAACCGCATCACCCAGCACTACGCCGTCGACAACTACGACGGTCTGGCGCGCCGTCTGCACCGGGTGACCGTCGCCGGTGACGTGCCGGTCGGCATCGAGGGCAAGGAGAGCTACTCGATCGAGGGGGACGCGTCGCACTACACGCCGGTCGCCACACCCGTCGCCGCGTAACCGTTCCTTCACACACAGTGCGGCAAGTGTCCGCATAGTGGGCAGCCTCTCCTTCGGGGCGGAGAGGCTGCCCAGACTGTGGGCGTTTTTGCCCTCTCACGCATTGGACGAGCCGCGCCCATGCACAGCACCTCCACGGAGACGCCCGCGAAGGCGGACGGCGTCTCCCCCGGCCTGAACCACGGCCTCAAGCAGCGCCACCTGTCGATGATCGCCCTCGGCGGTGTCATCGGCGCGGGCCTGTTCGTAGGCTCCGGCGCCGGTATCGCCGCCGCCGGCCCTTCGATCGTCATCGCCTACGTCCTCTCCGGCCTCCTCGTGATGCTGGTGATGCGGATGCTCGGCGAGATGTCGGCCGCGTATCCCTCCTCCGGCTCCTTCTCGGCGCACGCCGAGCGGGCGATCGGCCCCTGGGCCGGTTTCACGGCCGGCTGGTCCTTCTGGGTCCTGCTCTGCACGGCCGTCGGCCTGGAGGGCATCGGCGCGGCGAAGATCGTCACGACCTGGCTGCCGCATACGCCCGAGTGGGCGTGGGTGGCCCTGTTCATGGTCGTCTTCTGCGGCGCGAACCTGGCCGCCGTGAAGAACTTCGGCGAGTTCGAGTTCTGGTTCGCCGCACTGAAGGTCGGCGCGATCACGCTGTTCCTGGTGCTGGGCGGGCTGGCGATCGCGGGCGTCCTGCCGGGCACCGACGCGCCGGGCACCGCCCACCTCACCGGCGAGGGAGGGTTCTTCCCGAACGGCACCGAGGGTTTGATCATCGGCTTGCTCGCCTCGGTCTTCGCGTACGGCGGCATGGAGACGGTCACCATCGCCGCCGCCGAGTCGGAGAACCCGGTCAGTGGGGTGGCCGGCGCGGTCCGCACGGCCATGTGGCGCATCGCCCTCTTCTACATCGGCTCGATGGCGGTCGTCGTCACCCTCGTCCCCTGGGACTCCAAGGACATCGTCGACAAGGGTCCGTACGTCGCCACCCTCGACCACCTCGACATCCCCGGCGCCGGCCAGGTGATGAACGTCGTGGTCCTGGTCGCGCTGCTGAGCGCCATGAACGCCAACATCTACGGCTCCTCACGCATCGCATACTCCCTCGTCCAGCGCGGACAGGGACCTGCGGCGCTGGGCCGCGTGTCGGGCGGCGTCCCGCGCATCGCCGTCCTCGCGTCGTCGGTGTTCGGCTTCGCGTGCGTGGTGCTGAGCTACTGGCGCCCGGACGACGTCTTCCCCTGGCTGCTCAACATGATCGGCGCGGTCATCCTCGTCGTCTGGATCTTCATCGCCGTCTCCCAGCTGCGGCTGCGCGGCCGGTTGGAGCGTGAGACGCCGGAGAAGCTGGTCGTGCGGATGTGGGCGTTCCCGGTGCTGACGTGGGTCGCGCTGGCGGGGATGGTGGCGATCTTCGTGCTGATGGCCCGGGAGCCGGATACGCGGGTGCAGTTGTACTCGACCGGGGGGATGACGGTGTTCCTGGCAGCGGTCGGGTACGCGTGGCAGCGGGCCAAGGCTGTCCGGAGCTGATCAGGAGTCAGGGATCTCGGCCTGCCACCGGGCGAGGTCCTCACGGTGCTCCGTGACAAACGGATGCCCGGGGCCAAGCACCCGGGAGCGCTCCTCGATGAGCCGCTCGTAGATGGCGACGGCCTCGGCGGTCCTGCCACGGCCTCGCGCGACCATCCCTGTGAGGCAGAGTACGGAGAGGGTCCAGGGGTGGTCGGGACCCTGCAGGCGGATCCGGTCAGCCAGCGCGCGTGCGGCCACCGGGGCCGCCTCCTCGAATCGCTCAAGCCGGCGCAGCGCCTCGGCATGCGAATGCCGGGCCATGACCGTGGTGAGGTGGTCCGGGGGCAGGAACCGCTCGCAGTCCCCCACCACGTCCGCGCCCCGGTCGACCTCCTCCGACTTGCCCTGCTCGGCCAGCACCTCCAACAGATTGGCCCGGGCAAGCAGGGTGTCGGGTGAGTCCTCCCCCAGCACGCGACGCCGCCCCTCGATCGCACGCCGCAGCAGGCGCTCGGCCTCTGCGCCACGGCCGAGACAGTACAGGGGCTGCTGAAGGCCGTGGCAGCTGCTCAGGGTGTCCGGATGGTCAGGGCCGAGTACACGCTCACGCACCTCGAGTGTCCGCCGGTGCACCTCGGCCGACTCGGAGTAGCGAGCCAGGGCGAGCAGTGCCCGCCCTTGAGCCTCCTGTGCGTCCAGCACCAGAGGATGGTCCTCGCCGAGGGCACGTGTCGCCACGGAAGCGGTTACCCGGGCCATGTTCAGCGCAGCCGTGTATGCGCCCACTTCGTGCACCTGCCGGACGACCCGTACGGCCAGAGCGGTAGTCCGCTGTCCCGGCGCCATGGCCACCAGCCGCGCGGCGTGCGGGGCCAGCAGCGTCAGGCCCGCCCGGCCGACGGTGGTCTCGCCCCCCGGCTCGGGCAACGCCCCTTCCAGCAGCCGAGCTGCGGCCTCACCGAGGGTGGCACGCTGCACTGTCGGCACCCCGGCTGCCACGCTGTCCAGCAGCACCCCATGCGCCTGAACACATCGCACGCCCTCCGCTTCGACCAGTTCGGCGAGTGAGTGATCCAGCAGCGCCCGCAGGGCAGGCTCCAGGTTCCCGGCGAGCAGTGCCGGCTCGAGTCCGTCGAGCGCGACCTCCCCACGCGCCACCGGCGCCAGCAGACTCAACGGCATCGGATCCGCAGCCAGGAAGGAAAGCAGCCGCAGCAACGTCGTCGCCTCCGGCAGCCCCTGCCTCGCCAGGCCATCCAGGGACAACTGCCAGGTCCGGCCGACCAGATGACGTGACTGGCCACCGCCATACCCGAGGGCCCCGCCATCGACAATGGCCGTCGATTCCTCGTCGAGTTTGCGGTCGTACTCGTCCATGGACCACGACTCCAGGAGCTGATGCGCGAGATGGGAACCGGCCAGGGTGAGCGCGAGCGGTAGTCGGCCCAGTCGCTCGGCCACCTTCCGCGCGGACTCCAGGTCCCCCGCGTCCGGCGCGAGGTCGCACAGAACCTGCGCCGCGTCCTCAAGTGGCAGAACCCCGAGACCGTGGCGCATCACACCCACTCCCTGCCACAGGTACGAGGTCGCATGCCGCGTCGTGACCAGCACCGTCCCGCGCGGGCTGGTTCGCAGCCATGCCCCGTCCTCCAGCACCGAGGGGTCGTCGGCGTTGTCGAGGACCAGGACCCAGGCGTCGGCCGAGTGGTCCAGGTAGTGCCACACCAGGTCCGCCGCGGCCCGCTGTCCCGCCGCCGCTGCGGCAAGTTCACCGGCAGCCGCCCCCCGATCCCCCGCCACCGCCAGCATCCCGGCCCGCAAGGACATCCGCTCGGAGGCGTTGACCCAGAACCCGACCCGGCCATGTGCGCGTACAGCCTCGGTGAACAGCCAGTACGCCAGCGCCGTCTTGCCGCACCCACCCATGCCGTGCACGACGTGGGCGTCACCGCCGGGCCCGGCGAGGGCCACGGTCAGCGCACGACACAGTTCCTCCCGGTTGCGCAGGATGCCCGGCGGGCGCCCGACCTGCGGAACACGCACGGAGTCGGGCGCGACCGGGCCGGTGGGACTGGTCGCCGACTCCGTACCGAAGAGTGGAGCAGTCGCACCGACGCCGTAGTGGTGATGGTGCTCCTGGATGTACTGGTCGCCGGACGTCTGGAAGATCCGCCCCTGGCCCGACGCACGAGCGCCGAGTTCGCTCATCGTTCGGTGATGTGCTGGTCGCGGCCGGCCTGGTAGACCCGGCCGTTGCCGGATGCCTCCGCGCGCAGCCGGACCTCCACCGAGGGCCGCGGATCGGGCAGCTGCGGGTTCAACTCCGCGAGGATGCGGCGCAGTTCCTCGGCGACGTCGGGCTGCGCGAGCAACAGTCGGCGGACGCGTGCCTGCCATTCGGCGGTCAACTCGGCCTCGGTGTCCGTGTCGTCCGCATCGCGGGCGAGGAGCAGGTCCTCACGGGTGGCCTCGAGCTCGCTGCCGATGGCCTCGGCCCGGGTGGGCTGGAAGCGCTGCCAGAGAGCCACCACGCCGTCGCGGGCGGACTCCCAGGCCTGCCCTGCCATCAGCGTCACCACCGTCGTGCCCGCAGTTCGGGCGAGTTCGGCGATCTCGGGTCCCATGACACCCCCTTCTACGAGTGTCGATAGTAGAGCCCGCCCACCTGACGGCGCATGCCTCATTCGCACGCCCGGACGCACACTCCATCCCTTCTGCTGCTAACTTGTTGTTGCAAGTTACTTGCAATAAGAGCTCTGAGGGGACCCTTCATGCCCGTCTACACACTCCCGGAACTGCCCTACGACTACGCCGCGCTCGCGCCCGTGATCAGCCCCGAGATCATCGAGCTGCACCACGACAAGCACCACGCGGCGTACGTCAAGGGCGCGAACGACACGCTGGAGCAGTTGTCGGAGGCGCGGGACAAGGAGCAGTGGGGGTCGGTCAACGGGCTGGAGAAGAGCCTGGCCTTCCACCTGTCCGGGCACATCCTGCACAGCATCTACTGGCAGAACATGACCGGTGACGGAGGTGGCGAGCCGCTCGCGGCCGACGGGGTGGGTGAGCTGGCGGACGCCATCGCCGAGTCCTTCGGGTCGTTCGCGGGCTTCAAGGCGCAGCTGTCCAAGGCGGCGGCGACCACGCAGGGTTCGGGCTGGGGTGTGCTCGCCTACGAGCCGCTGAGCGGGCGGCTGATCGTCGAGCAGGTCTACGACCACCAGGGCAACGTCGGCCAGGGCGCGACGCCGATCCTCGTGTTCGACGCCTGGGAGCACGCCTTCTACCTCCAGTACCGGAACCAGAAGGTCGACTTCATCGACGCGATGTGGGCCGTCGTCAACTGGCAGGACGTGGCCCGGCGTTACGAGGCGGCCAAGTCCCGTACGGATGTACTGCTGCTCGCGCCGTAGCAGCACCCCGAGCGTCCTGCCTCGTGATCGTCTTCTCACCCTTCACGACGGCAGGCGGAATGAAGGAAGCCCCCGCGAGGACGTGACTCGCGGGGGCTTCCCGTGTGGGTCCCGGGTGGCTTCATCAGGATTTCACGCAGCCGGACAACCGTATGTGACATGGACAGGCCCAGCCCGCACATCGCTGGCCATGCTGGTGCTGTCACGTCAAGTCCATTGCGATGGGCGGCCGTTGATGCCGCTCCACGGGGGAGGGCCATGACATTCGACACGAGCGAGCCCGGGCCGGTCACCGAACCACCGGGAGACGTGCAGGCGGGCCCGCCCGGCGGGCCGGAACTCGGCCCTCGCCCCTATGTGCGGCTGATGGCCGCGATCGGCGGGATCGGGATCGTCGCCGCCGTGGCCGCCGCGATCGTCGGCCTCACCACCGATCCGGTGTTCCGGCTGCCGGAGACCATGCCGAGCATGCCGACGCCGGGGCAGACCTCCCTGCCGAGCGGGTTCCTCACCGCGTTCCCCACCGAGCTTCCCTCCGACCTGCCGACCGACTACACGAGGCCGACGTCGCTACCGAGCGACTTCCCCACCGGTTTCCCCACCGGCTTCCCCACCGAACTGCCCACCGATTTCCCGACCGCTCTCCCCACCGACCTGCCGGAGCTGCCCTCGGACTTCCCGAGCCTGCCCGACTTCTCCCCGGCCGGAGGTGCCTCATGACCGCGGCAGCAGGGACCGTGCCGCCCGTACCGCCCATGCCCGACAGGCCGCCCGCGCGCATGCACCGAAACGGTATGGCGGGCGCCGTCGTCGTGGCCCTGGCGTTGTCCGCGGTGTACGCGGTCGGCCAGATCCTCTTCTGGACCGCGCCCGAACTCACCTCGCGCTCGCCCTGGATCAAGTTCTTCCTGCTGCCGGCGCCCAAGCCCTTCCAGGTGACGCGGGTCCTGCTCCCGGTCGGCTGGGGCGTCGCGGTCCTGATCGGCGTCGGTCTGCTGCTCACCCGGCGCGGCGGTACCCCGGAGGGGGACTCCGGGACTCGCAGCACAGCCGAACGGACCGTACGCGCCTGTCAGTTCGGCATCCTCGGTGCCCTGCTGCTGCCGTTCACGGCGATGCCGCTGGCCAGTATGTTCGGCAATCTGCCCCAGCTGCTGATCTGTCTGCCCACCACGCTGGCGGCGCTGCTCGTCGTCCACCGGGTGCAGCTCTACCGGCGGATGCCGGGATGGCTGCTGCTGACCGGTTTCGGGTGGGGCGCGCTCATCGGCGGCGGGTTCGGCATCGTCATGATCACCTGGTTCCAGCGGGCCATGCCCGGCTACTTCATGTCCCGCTACTGGGAGCGCCCCAAGGACAGCGTCCGCGAGCTCTACACCCTGTTTCCCCTCAACACGGCCGTCGTGACGGAACTCGGCAAGGCCGCCGGGGTCGCCGTCCTCTTCCTGCTCTTCCGGCGCCACATCGACGGCGTGGTCTCCGGAGTGGTCCTCGGCGCGGCCGTCGGACTCGGGTTCAACCTCACCGAGACGGTCCACTACCTGAGCTTCGTCAACCCCGAGCACCACTTCACCCAGTTCTGGGACCGGCAGGTGGTCGGGCTGATGGCGGCCCACGTGGCGTTCACCGCGCTCGTCGGCGCCGGGATCGGCGCGGCCCGCTGGCTGTCGGCGCGCCGGGACCGGCTGCTCGCCGTCGGAGGCGGACTCCTGGCCGCGGTGGGCGGGCACTTCGAGACGGACGTGATGCTGATGCATCTCGACAACCGCAGGGCGGACTGGTACGCCGACGAGACCCTCGGTCTGCTCGTGGGGATCCCGGTGATGACGGTCATCACCTCGGGAGTGTTCGTGGCGCTGTACGTGCTGGTCCTGCGGCGCGGGCTCAAGGCCCAGGCGGCGGGGCTGGCCGACGCGCTGCGCGCCGAGGCCGACGCCGGCCACGGCGCGGTCACCGAGCCGGAGATCGACCTGCTGCTCTCGCCGCGTCGCCGCCTCCTGCTGGAACTGCGCGTGTGGCGCCGGGACGGCACGGCGGGGCTGCGTCATCTCCTGCGCTTCCAGCAGGCGCAGCTCGATCTCGCCGTCCAGCGCTGGCACCGCGCTCGTCCCGGTGCCGACTCCTTCATCCCGCCGGAGGGGCGACTGCGGGACCGCGTACTGGAGTTGAAGGGTGCCGCCCCCGCCACCTCGCAGACACCTTCGTCGCCCGCCCGGGAGGCACTGTCATGACCGGCCCCCGCATCACACGCCTGTCCGCCCTGGCCGCCGCCACCGCGACGCTCGTCCTCGGCACTCCCTCGCCCGCCTCGGCCGAGTGCGCGGCCCCCACGTACCACGGGGGCCTGCCCCTCCACGTCGGCGAATGCCCCGAGGCGGTCGCCGGCGGCGCGTCGGCCGGGGTGTGGGCGCTGCTGCTTGTGGCCGCGGGACTGTGGCTCGCCTCCGCGCTGTCCAGGTCGCGGGGCGGCACGGACGCCGATCTGGCGGTGGTCGACGAGGTGTTCAGCCAACACACGCAGGACACGCCGGCCGAGCCGGTGTCCCCGCCCGCTTCCCCAGCCCCCTCCACGTCGACATCCACCTCCTCGGAAGGCGAACGGTAGATGAAGTCGCGCACCCGGCACACGCGGTTCGCACACCCCTGGGCGCGAGCACTGACGGCGCTGCTTCTGGCGCTGCTGGTGTCGCTGGGCGCGGCCCCGCCCGCAGCAGCCGACGGCGAGCGGGCGCCAGGGGCGGCGCAGGGGCGTGACCTCTCCAGGAAGTGGGAGAACCCGCTGCTGTCCCCGCCGCTCGCGCCCGTCGAACAGCTGCGCTTCGAGCTCTGGCGCAGGCTGCCCAAAGCGGACAAGGAGCAGGCGTTCGACCGGTACCGCAACGGCGCGGCCGTCTTCCTGGACCCGACGGAGCTGGACTACGACGACCAGATCAAGCCGCTGCTGTACGAGACGACCACCTTCAGCTCCATGGGCAGCGAAGCATGGACGGCATCGATCGTCCCGCTCGGTCCGCTGCGGGACTATCTGAGGCGTGGGGCCGTCCGGCGGCTGGACGAGGCGGACGTGAGCCGCCTCATCGCCGTCAGCGCGTTGAACATCCAGAAGTCGAAGCATTCCGAGGCCGTCATCCAACGGGTGCTGGACAAGTACCACATCGCCGGCGGGGTGGTGCTCCTCGGCAGCTCCGAACGGCAGCAGTGCTCGAAGTGCGCCCGCTTGTACGGTCCGGAAACCCCCACCGCCTACGGGCGCGCGTACGACCTCAGCGTCCGGGAGTGGGCACAGCGGGAGAAGGACATCGCGCAGGCACGCAAGGCCGTCGCGCACCTGGGCCCCAAGGCGGAGCTCAGGGCGGAGAAGAAGGTGAAACGCAAGTACGAGCGGCTGCGGAAGCTGCGCAACGGCACGGCCTTGGACAAACTGGTCACCGACCTCGACGAGGTGCGGACCAAGGGCCTGGTGAAGCTGGGCGACGAGTCCCCCGCCTTCTCCGTCGCCCGGCCATGCCCGCACCAGGGCAGCCAGTCACTGCGTCTTCAGCAGACGTCGGTACTCGTGGCGGCAGCCAAGGCCGCCGATCCGTGCGGCGACGCGGAGGACCCCGCCGACGCCAAGGGCTCCGCGAGCTCCGCCACGGGCCTGGGCAGCATGCTCGCCGCCCCCGGCACGGGCACCGGCGGCATCGACTTCTCCAGCATGGAGTTGCGCTATCTCTCGGACCCCGGTGACGGCAGCGGTCTGCAGTACTCGTTCAGCGCCCACCTCGCCCCCCTGAAGGGCGACGCCCGCACCGCCACCGGGCGCGCTGCCGTGTCCCAGAGCTCCGACGCCTTCTTCGTCTGGCTCTCCCTCACCCCCCAGGACTTCTGGGTCAACCTCAACCCCGACGAACCGGATCGCATCGTCGACGACCAGCTGGGGCGAACCGACGCGGGGCGCGTTCTGCTGGAGGCCGATCTGCGGATGAAGAAGACGGTCGGTGAGCTGGTCCATCCCCACAGTGCGCTGGGGCGGAAGTTCTGGGACGGAGTTCGG
The DNA here is from genome assembly GCF_041052385.1 of Streptomyces sp. R28. GTDB lineage: Bacteria > Actinomycetota > Actinomycetes > Streptomycetales > Streptomycetaceae > Streptomyces. The sequence goes on from NZ_CP163439.1 coordinate 3,739,700, forward strand.
GGTGACTGCCTGTCGTTCCGCAACTGGATCCTGCCGGCGCCGGCATCGGTCCGTCAGGAGGGGGACAAGCTCTACATCCTCGACGCGCCTCTCGACGTGAAGATGGAGACCCAGTACCTGGCGAGCCACGGGCAGTCGTCCGCCCGCTCGTGCCCCGAGCAGGACCAGGCCACCGAGGACCACAACGAGGCGCACTACCGCAGCCTGATCCTGCCCAAGCTCAAGAAGGCGATCAACACCGCCCCCGAGTACGCCGCGCTGCGCCGCGTCTATCTCTCCCGGGTCGCCGCCCAGTGGTACCGCGAGCTGAGCCGGACCAAGGAGACGACGTACAGCGACCTCATCGACAGCGGCGACATCGACACCTGGCAGAGCACCGACGGCTGGAAGCCCACCGACACCTTCGACCGGTACGTCGACTCGTACACCAAGGGCGAGTTCAAGGTCACCGACAAGACGACGCGCGGTAACACCACCTACGTGAACACCTATGTCTACGGCGGTGTCGACCTCACCACCATTCCCATCGAGAAGGTCCCTGAGGAGCGCTTCACCGCGGACTTCGCCGGGCTCCCGCAGAGCGTCGACCGTTCGTTGAAGGAACCGTCGGCCGCCGACGGGGACGAGACCGTCTGGCTCGGCTCACCGACCCCGCGCCAGGCGGCGACAGGGCGGCTCGGCGCACCCGAGGAGCCCGTGTCCACGGGCACGTGGGCACTGCGTCTGCTGCCCGCACTGCTGGTCCCGCTGCTCGCCCTGCTGTGGTGGCGCCACCACCGCCTGAACACCGGCTCCCGGACAAGTCCCCTGCGCCGGTCCGCCGTCGGAAGGCGACGGAAGTGAGGCACGGGGACGGCGCCAAGGGGTCGTTGCCCCCCCCCAGCCCATGGTGCTACGGGACGTCCGGCTCGCAGGGCACATTGAGGGAGAGAAGTGCGGCGGATCCGTCGGTTCTCACGAGGAGTTCGCTGATCGCCGCGTTGCGCAGGCGCGGGAACACCCTGCGGTACTCCCCTGCCGGGATCGACAGCAGGGTGCACAGCACCAGGCGGAACAGGGTGTTGTGGGCGACGACGAGGACGCGTTCGCCGGGGTGGGCGGCGGCGATGCGGCGCAGGGCGGCGGCACCGCGGTCGGCGGCGGCAGCAGGGTCCTCGGCCGCCGGGAACGGGTGGGCCACCGGGTCGGTGCGGAAGGCCCGCGCGGCCGCCGGGTCCTCGGCCGCGAACTCCGCGAGCGTACGGCCCTCCAGCACGCCGAAGTCGCATTCGCGCAGGCCGGGTTCGCGGTGCGGGGTGAGACCGAGGGCCCGGCAGGCGGGGTCGGCGGTGATGACCGCACGGGACACGGGCGAGGTCCAGATCGCGTCGACCGGGTGGGCGGCGGCCCAGCGGCCGAGGGCCTCGGCCTGGGCGCGGCCCGTGTCGGTGAGGGGCACGTCGCTGATCCCGGCGTAGCGGTTCTCGGCGTGCCAGACGGTCTGCCCGTGCCGGGCCAGCAGCAGCGTCGTGTCCATGGTCGCGCTCGCGCTCGTCCTCATGCTCGTGCTCATGATTGCGCAGTATCCACGTCCAGGCGGGCGTGCGCGTGCGCCGCGACCGGGGGCGGTAGCCAGCCTCGGGTGGTCAGCTCGTCGATCAGGCGGGCGTACGGCGCGGCGAAGCGGGCGGTGCGGTCGGGGCGGGGCTCGACGTTCGCGCCGATGCGGACCATGCTCTCCGCGGCCGCTGCCAGATCCGGTGCCGCGCCCGCGCCGTACGCCGCCAGCGCCGCCATGCCCAGGGCCGGTTCCGTCTGCTGCGGTACGCGGGCCGGACGGCCCAGGATGTCGGCGCGCAGTTGGTTCCAGTACGGGCTGCGGGCGCCGCCGCCCGTGAAGGTGAGGGGGCCGTCGAGCGGGGCGCCCAGGTAGTGCAGGTAGTCCAGGCACAGGCGTTCCGTGAAGGCGACGCCTTGGAGGAGCGAGGCCCACAGGTCGGCGTCGGACTCCGGTTCGCCCAGGACGAGTGCAAAGGCGTCCGGGGCGAGGAACGGGAAGCGCTCGCCGGGGGACACCAGGGGGTAGGTGATCGCGCCGGACGGCTCGTACGCGGCGGCCGACGCGTCCATGGCCGCCGGTTCGGCACCCGGGAACGCCGCCTTGAGCGCGCCCGCGCCCACGCTGGAGGCTCCGCCGGGCAGCCAACTCCCGTCCGGCGCACGGTGGTTGTAGACCACACCCGTCACGTCCCTGACCGGCGTCGAGGACGCGCCCTTGAGGACCAGCGTGGTGCCGAGCACCGAGTTCCAGGAGCCGGGGCGCAGGGCGGCGGAGGCGATCTGGGCCGCGCAGCCGTCGGTCATCCCGGCGATCACGGGGGTGCCGGCGGGGATGCCGGTGGCCTCGGCGGCCGTCGGGGAGACCTCGCCGAGGGCCGTTCCGGGGCGTACGACGTCCGGGAACGCCCGGTCCGGGAGGCCGAGTCGGGGCAGTGCGGTCGGCCAGGCGTCGCGCTCCAGGTCGTAGCCGGTCTTGAGGGCGTGGCTGGAGTCGGCCGGGGGGAGTTCGCCGGTGAGGAGGGCGACGATCAGGTCCGGCTGGTGGGTGATCCGGCCCTGGCCACCCTGACCGTAGGTCTCGGTCAGCCACAGCGCCTTCGGCAGCGCCCAGGTGTCCTGCACCGCCAGGCCCGCCGCCCGCGCCCGTGCCGCCTCCTGCGCCGCGCGCCGGTCGTCGTACATCAGCGCGGGGCTCATCGGGCGCCCCGCCCCGTCCGTCAGCAGTACGGTCCCGGACGTCCCGCACACCGCGAGCGCGCCGAGGCGTACCCGGGAATGTCCCCGCAGCGCGGCCCGGGACGCCGCGCACAGCCCCTCCCACCACTCCCCCGGATCCTGCTCGTGCCGCACCCCGTCCCGCCGCCCGGCGAGCGGGGCCGAACCGCTGCCCAGCACGGTGCCGTCCCCGGTGACCAGCAGGACCCGGACACTCTGGGTCCCCAGGTCGATCCCGAGCCACGCCTCCTGCTCGTCCGCCATCCGGACCTCCCGCGTTTTCTGGTCGTTCGTCTCCGAGGCGCTCTCAGCCGGTGTCGAATCCGGCGCGCCCTCCGACTCACTCCCGAACATCTCGATCCGTGAACTTCTCACTCTGCACTGAGATTTTCCCCTGCGCGAGGGATTGACGCCCAACTTCCGCCGTTCCACCCTCTGTTAACGAGTCGACTCGCCGCGTCAACCGGGTTTGCCGCGCGGCTTTCGCGCCGGTCCTCCCGGCGGACCCGCTTTTCTGCTGGGGGTCCGGGGGTTATCCCCCGGGAGGACACAGCAACGCCGGCACCCGGATGGCCGAACCCACGTGGAGGTCACGGATGGACATGCACGTGCACGATCGGCGCCGCTTCCTCGCCCTGACCGCCGCGGCAGCCGCGACCCCGCTGCTCGCGGCCTGCGGGGCCGGGTTCGGCGGTGACGACAACAAAAGTGACGGCTCGGCCGCGGACGACGTCACCGGCTCCTTCGACTGGAAGCGGGAGAAGGGCACGACCGTCAAGGCGCTGCTCAACAAGCATCCGTACACGGACGCGCTGATCGCCGACCTGAAGTCCTTCACCGAGAAGACCGGCATCAAGGTCGAGTACGACGTCTTCCCCGAGGACAACTACTTCGACAAGCTCACCGTCGACCTGTCGAGCGGGCGTGCCTCGTACGACGTCTTCATGCTCGGCGCCTACATGGTCTGGCAGTACGGGCCGCCGGGGTGGCTGGAGGACCTCGGCCCATGGATGCGCAACTCCGCGGCCACCGGCGCCGAGTGGGACCAGGCCGACTTCTTCCCGAACCTCCTCCAGGCCGACCAGTGGTCCCTGAAGGCGGGCGCGCCGCTCGGGCAGGGCGGGCAGTACGCGCTGCCGTGGGGCTGGGAGACCAACGTCGTCGCCTACAACACCGACGTCTTCAAGAGGCTCGGCCTCAAGCCCGCCGAGACCTTCGACGAACTGCGCGAACTCGCCGGGACGATCAAGCGGAAGGCGCCGGGTGCGGGCTTCGACGGCATGTACGGGATCGCCGTACGGGGGTCCAGGAGCTGGGCCACCATCCACCCGGGCTTCATGACGATGTACGCCCGCAACGGCCTGCAGGACTTCACAGTCGAGGGCGGGAAGCTCACACCCGCCATGAACACCCCGCAGGCCGTCGCCTTCACCGAGGACTGGGCCGGCATGGTCAAGCAGGGCGGGCCACCGTCCTGGACGTCGTACACCTGGTACCAGTGCTCCAGCGACCTCGGCGCGAAGAAGGCCGGGATGCTGTTCGACGCCGACACGGCCGCGTACTTCCAGGCCGTCGAGGGCGCGAGCCCCGCCTCCGGGAAGATCGCCTTCCATCCCGGTCCGAAGGGCCCGGACGGGTCCCTCGCGACCAACATGTGGATCTGGTCGCTGGGCATGAACGCCAAGAGCAAGAAGAAGAGCGCCAGTTGGCTATTCCTGCAGTGGGCGACCGGCAAGGAGCACCTGCTCAAGAGCGCGATCACACACAACCACATCGACCCGGTGCGCAAGTCGATCGCCGCCGACGGCGCCTACAAGGACAAGATGAGGCACCTGCCCGGCTTCATCGAGACCTTCGAGACGGTCGTCGACCAGACGAAGATCCAGTTCACCCCGCAGGCCCAGTTCTTCGACGCGACCACCAGCTGGGCCGCCGCCCTCCAGGAGATCTACGGCGGGCAGGGCGCGAGGTCGGTGCTCGACGGGCTGGCGGGCGACCTCGCCGACAAGGTGGGCTAGCGCGATGGGATGGCGGCTCCGCCTGCGCCCGTACGTCCTGATCGTCCCCGCGCTGCTGTTGACCTGCGGGATCCTCTACCCCTTCGGACTCGGCCTCTACTACACGCTGTTCGACTTCTCGGCGAGCAAACCGCAGCCGGACATGGTGCGGTTCGAGAACTACGAGACCGTCTTCACGCAGGAAGCCTTCTGGAACTCGGCGTGGGTGACGGTGCTGTACGCGGTGGGGGCCGCCGCCGTGGAGACCGTGCTGGGCGTGACCGTCGCCCTGCTGCTGCACCGGTCGACGATCGTCGGGCGGGTGCTGGAGAAGATCCTCATCCTGCCGCTGATGATCGCGCCGGTGATCGCGGCGATCATCTGGAAGCTGATGCTCCAGCCGTCGGTGGGGGTGATCAACTACCTGCTGAGACCCCTCGGCCTTGGCGGAGTCCAGTGGACGGACACCCCGACCGGCGCGCTGCTGTCGTCGATCGCCGTGGATGTGTGGGTGTACACGCCGTTCGTGGCGATCCTGGCTCTCGCCGGGCTGCGTTCGCTGCCCACGTCCCCCTTTGAAGCGGGGGCCGTGGACGGGGCCGGCTGGTGGTACACCTTCCGGCGGCTGACGCTGCCGATGCTGTGGCCGTATGTGCTGGTCGCGGTGATCTTCCGGTTCATGGACTCGCTGAAGGTGTTCGACATCATCTACGCCCTGACGGAGGGCGGCCCGGGCGACTCGACCGTCGTCCTGCAGATCCGGGCGTATCTGGAGGCGATCCGCTTCCAGCGGTACTCGTTCGGGATCAGCTACACGATCGTGCTGTGGGCCGTGGTGTATCTCGCCGCGATGGTGCTGGTGAAGCACCTGGGGAAGATCCAGCGAAAGGCGGCGGAGGTGGCTGCCAAGTGAGCCGCGAAACGACCCGAACGACCTCGCGGAAGCGCCTGTCGGGGTGGCTGGCGGATGCCGCCCTCATCCTCTACTTCGTCTTCGCGCTGTTCCCGATCGCCTGGATGGTGATCCTGTCGCTGAAGCCGACGAACGAGCTCTTCTCCACGTACTTCTCCTTCTCCCCGACCCTCGACGGCTACCGCACGGTCCTCGGCGACAGCGAGGGCATCCCGTTCGTGCGGTTCTTCGTCAACAGCCTGGTCGTGTCGCTGGGCGCGGTGGCCCTCTCGCTCCTCGTCGGCCTCCCCGCCGCGTACGCCTCGGCGCGCTGGCGGTTCAAGGGCTCCGAGAACCTGATGTTCACGCTGCTGTCGTTCCGGTTCGCGCCCGAACTCACCGTGATCATCCCGCTGTTCGTGCTGTACCAGAAGCTCGGGCTGTTCGACACGTACGTCGGCATGGTGTGGGTGCTCCAGCTGGTCACGCTGCCGCTGATCGTGTGGATCATGCGGTCGTACTTCGCCGACCTCACCCCCGAGCTGGAGCAGGCGGCGCTGCTGGACGGCTACAGCCGCAAGCAGGCGTTCTTCAAGGTGGCGATCCCGCTGGTCAAGCCGGGCATCGCGGCCGTGTCGCTGCTGGCCTTCATCTTCGCCTGGAACAACTTCGTCTTCCCCCTCATCCTCACCTCCAACGAGGCCCAGACCGTGACCGTGGGCGCCCTGTCCTTCCTGGGCGGGGACCGGCCCAAGTACAACCTCACGGCCGCCGCCGCGCTCGTCTCCGTCGTACCGCCGCTGCTGCTCGCGCTGACGATCCAGCGGTATCTGGTACGGGGCCTGTCGTTCGGGGCGGTGAAGTCATGAGCGACGAGGTCATGAGCACTGCCGTCGCGCTGCGGGGGGTCCGGAAGACGTACGGGAGGACCACGGCCCTGGACGGGCTCGACCTGGCGGTCCGGGAGGGCGAGTTCTTCTGTCTGCTCGGCCCGTCGGGGGCCGGGAAGACGACGACCCTGAAGACCGTCGCCGGCCTCGAACTCCCCGATTCCGGCACCGTCGAACTCGACGGCAAGGACATGCGAGGCGTCGAGCCGTACGACCGTCGCGTCGCGATGTGCTTCGAGAGCTACGCCCTCTACCCGCACAAGTCGTCCTACGACAACCTGGCCTCGCCGCTCCGCTCCCCGCGCCACCGCCTCCCCGCCGCGCAGGCACGGGAGCGGATCGGCGAGATCGCCGAACTCCTCGGCATCTCCGCCCTGTTGGACCGCCCGGTCGGCCAGTTGTCCAACGGCCAGCGGCAGCGCGTCGCCCTCGGCCGGGTCCTGGTCCGCCCCGCCCGCGCCTTCCTCCTCGACGAGCCCCTCTCCCACCTCGACGCCAAGCTGCGCCAGCAGATGCGGGCCGAGCTGAAGGCGATCGGGGCCGTGCAGCGCACGACCACCCTGTACGTCACCCACGACTCCGTCGAGGCGCTGGCACTCGGCGACCGGATCGGGGTCATCCGGGACGGGCGGATCGTGCAGACGGGGACGCGGGAGGAGATCTGGTGCCGGCCCTGCGACACGGAGGTGGCGCGGGCCTTCGGGCGGCCGCGGATCAACCTGTTGCCGGGAGTGGTGACGCAGGACGGCGGGTTCCGTTCGGCGGACGGGAAGATCGAGCTGCCGGTCGGTGCGCGGACGGCTCCCGGCACCGACGTACTGATCGGGCTGCGCCCCCGCGACATCACCCTGCACGGCCCCGGTCACGAGCTCACCGGCACCGTCTATGTCACCGAGGTCCTCGGGCGGTCCGTCGAGGTCACCGTCCGGCTGGGCGGGCAACAGGTGTCGCTGGTCGCCCCGCGCTCCGACACGACGGGGCTGCGGCCCGACGATCCGGTCCGGCTGTCGGTCCGGCCTGAGAACCTGCTGCTGTTCGAGGCCGACCGGCCGGAGCGTCCAGGACGACGGATCGAGACACGATGAGCACCAGCAACAGCGCCCCGCAACAGGGCCCCGCCGCCCGCCAGGCCGCCATGGCCGAGCGGGTCCTCGCCGACGGATCCGCGACGGCCGCCGAACTCGCCGGGCACTTCGGGGTGAGTCTGATGACCATCCACCGGGACCTCGACGAGCTCGAACGGCAGGGCATCGTAAGGAAGTCCAGGGGCGGAGTGACGGCCCAGCCCTCCGGTGTCTTCGAGTCCAACGTGCAGTACCGGCTGAAGACCATGCGCGCCGAGAAGGCCGCCGTGGCCGACCGCGCGCTGAAGCTGATCGAGCCCGGCATGGCGATCATGCTGGACGACTCCACCTCCACCCTGGAGATAGCCCGCAGGCTGCGCCTCGGCGAGGTGACCCCGCTGACGGTCGTCACCAACTTCCTGGAGGCGATCAACCTGCTCTCCGACCAGCGCGGCATCCACCTCATGGCCCTCGGCGGCGACTACGACCCGCTGCACTCCTCCTTCCTCGGCGTGTCCTGTGTCGAGGCGATAGAGCAGCTGCGCGTGGACGTCTGCTTCGCGTCGACGTCGGCCGTGCGCGGGGGCTACGCCTACCACCAGGAGCAGCACATCGTGTCGGTGAAGCGGGCCATGCTCGACGCGGCCGCCCGCAACGTCCTGCTGATCGACCACACCAAGCTCGCCAGGGCCGCCCTGCACCGGGTGGTCCCGCTCTCCCGCTTCGACCTGCTCCTCGTGGACGACGGGGCGTCGGCTCAGGCGCTGCGGGACCTCGACGAGCACAAGGTCACCTACGAAGTCTGCGCCCGGACAGGTCCTGGGGCACCGATCGTGACGAAGGGCAGCGATGACCGAGCTGGAGCTACGTGATCTGCGCAAGACCTACCGCGCGCGGGGCCGACCGTCCGTCGACGCCGTACGCGGCATCGACCTGACCCTGCGCTCCGGCGAGCTGCTCGGCCTGCTCGGCCCGTCGGGCTGCGGAAAGTCGACCACCCTGCGGATGATCGCCGGCCTGGAGCCGGTGACCGGCGGGGACATCCTGGTCGGCGGGGCGTCGGTGGCCGCGCGCCCGGCCCAGCAGCGCAACATCGGGGTCGCCTTCGAGAACTACGCCCTCTACCCGCCGCTGACGGTGGCCGAGAATTTGGCCTTCGGTCTCAAGGCACGCAGACGGGCCGACCGGGGCGACGTCGACCGCAAGGTCAAGGAGATCGCCGAACGCGTCGACCTCACCGCCCTCCTCGACGCCCACCCCGCCGGCCTCTCCAGCGGCCAGAAACAGCGCGTGTCCCTGGCCCGCGCCCTGATCCGCGAACCGGACGTGCTGCTCCTCGACGAGCCCCTGTCCCACTTGGACGCCGCCCAGCGCGACACCACCCGCCGCGAACTCAAGCGCATCCAGAAGGACTTGGGCCATACGACCATCCTGGTCACCCACGACCAGGAGGAGGCCCTCTCCCTCGCCGACCGGATCGCCGTGATGAAGGACGGCGTCATCCAGCAGCTCGGCACCCCGTACGAGATCTACGACAGCCCCGCCAACCTCTTCGTCGCGGACTTCGTCGGCGAACCCGCGATCAACCTCCTGCCCGGTGTCGCCGACGGCGACGGTCACGCCCGGCTGTCCGACGCGGCGCGGATCGCGCTACCGGTGCCGGTGGCGGCGGGCCGGGAGGTGGTGGTCGGCATCCGCCCGGAGGACCTGGCCCTGACCGGCGAGGACGGCCTCACAGCCCGTGTCGTGGCCCACGAACCCCTCCTCGAATCGGGCATCGCGACCCTCGCCCTCGCCGGCGTCGAACGCCCTCTCGTCGTCCTCACCGCCCCCGAGGTACGCCTCGCCCACGACGACCACGTCCACGTCACCGCCGACCCCCGCCTCACCCATGTCTTCGACGCCGAGACAGGAGACTCCCTGCGATGACCAACGGGAACAGCGTGCGCGTGGTGGCCGCGGGCGACCACTTCATCCTGCCGTCGCTCATCACCGAGGCGCTCGGCCACCAACTCCCCTGCGAGGTGGACGAACTGACCCTCGGCTGGCCCCTTGCCCCCTTCGGCCCGGTGGCCGAGGTGACGGAGGCGAGCGACGCCGAGGACGAGCTGATCGACGCGCTCGCGGGTGCGCAGGTGCTGGTCACCCAGATGGGTCCGGTGACGGAACGCGTCCTCGGCGCCTGCCCGGACCTGCGGCTGGTGGTCGTGTGCCGGGGCGGCCCCGTGAACGTCAACCTGGACGCGGCCAAGCGGCACGACGTCCGGGTGTGTTACGCCCCCGGCCGCAACGCCGCCGCCACCGCCGAGTTCACCGTCGGCCTGATGCTGGCGGCCCTGCGCCGGATCCCGCAGGCCCATGACCTCCTTGCCCGGCAGGGCAGTTGGGAGGGGGCGACCTACTACACGTACGAGCACAGCGGCCTGGAGCTGGAGGACCTGCCGGTCGGACTGGTCGGCTACGGCGCGGTGGGCAGCAGGGTCGCGCGCGTGCTGTGCGCGTTCGGTGCGCGGGTCATGGTCTTCGACCCGTACGTCCATGGCGAGATCCACGGCCTGCGGGTCGCCTCCCTCGACGAACTCCTGCGCCGCTCCCGGGTCATCACCCTGCACGCCCGCCTCACCGCCGAGACCCAGGGCCTGATCGGCGCCCGCGAACTGGCCCTGCTGCCACCGGGCTCGGTGGTCGTGAACGCGGCACGGGGGCCGTTGCTGGACGAGGAGGCGCTGTGCGACGCGCTGGCGAGCGGGCACCTGTCGGCAGCGGCGCTCGACACGTACCTCCGGGAGCCCCTCCCGCCGGACTCGCGGCTGCACGCCCTCGCCGACCGCCTCGTCCTGACCCCGCACCTGGGCGGTGCGTCCCGCGCGGTGGCGGAGAAGGCGGCGCGGATCGCGGCCGAAGAGGTGGGCCGCTGGGCGCGCGGGGAGCAACTGGCGCACTGTCTGACCTGAGCCGGGAGGCGTTATGTACGTCGGTATCGATGTAGGCACGTCCACGGTGAAGGCCGCCGCGTTCGACGCCGAGGGCCGTGAACTGGCCGTCGCTTCCCGCCCGGTGGGCCTCGCCCTGCACGGCGGGGTGGTCGAGCAGGACATGGACGAGCTGTACGGGGCGGTCGTCGCCGTACTGGAGGAACTGGCCTCCCGCGCGCCGGAACCGATCGAGCTCGCCGGGCTCACCGGGCAGGGCGACGGTGTGTGGCTGGTGGACGCGGAGGGGCGGCCGGTGCGCCCCGCCGCCTCCTGGATGGACGGGCGGGCACACGAACTCGTGGACCGCTGGCTGGCGGACGGCACGTTCGAGACGGTGTTCCGGCGGACGGGAAGCGCGATGTTCCCGGGGTGTCCGGGGCCGCTGCTGGCGTGGCTGGACAGTCATGAGCCGAAGGCGCTGGATGCCGCGAGGGCCGCCCTGTACTGCAAGGACATGGTGTTCCAGCGGCTGACGGGGGCGGGGCCGGCCACGGATGTGTCGGACGCGTCGATGCCGTTCCTGGACCCGCGGACGCGGACGTACGACAACCGGGTCGTGGAGCTGCTGGGGCTGACCCACCGGCGTGGCCTCCTCGCCCCCGTCAGCGATCCGGTCGCGACGGCGCGGACGCGCGGCGAGGGGCTGCCGGCCGGGACGCGGATCGCGAACGGGCCGTACGACCTGCCCGCCTGCGCGCTGGGCGCGGGGGTGACGTCTCCCGGCGACGGTCTCCTCATCGTCGGCACCTGTCTGGCCAGCCTGGTCGCGACCACCGCCCTCGACCTGACCGGTGAGCCGGCCGGCCTGTACATCAACACCGATCGCCCCGGGCACTGGCTGCGCGCGATGCCCGCGATGGTCGGTACGGCGGCGCTGGACTGGGTGCTGTCGACGACGGGGGTCCGGCACGAGGAGGTCGACGGGCTGCTGGCCGAGACCCCACCGGGGGCGCACGGGGTGCGGGTGCTGCCGTACTTCGCGCCCTCGGGCGAGCGCGCGCCCTTCGTCGAGCCGCGGCTGCGCGCCGAACTGACCGGCGTCTGCCTGGAGTCGACCCGCGCCGATCTGGTCCGGGCGACCTGCGAGGGCATTGGCTACGCGGCCCGGCACTGCCTTCAGGCGGCGGGGCTCACCGGGACGCTGGCCGTGTGCGGGGGCGGTACGCGCAGCCCTGCCTGGATGCGGCTGCTCGCCGACGTCCTCGGGCGGCCGCTCAGGGTCGTCGAGGGCGAGGTGGGCGCGCGGGGGGCGGTGCTGGCGGCGGCCGAGCGGTACGGGGTGGCGCTGGACGCGCAGGCGTGGACGCGGCCGACGGCGGTCGTCGAGCCGGACGCGGGCCGGGCGGCGTATTACACGGAGGGCTATGCGGAACACCTGACCCGGCTGGCTGAGGCGCGCGGCCGGGCACGCGCCTGAGGCCGTACGACGACGTGCTCGTGAAGAGCCGTACGAGGAAAGGGAGTTGGATGCACCCGAGACGTAGATCCCTGCTGCTCGCGGCCGCCGGTACCACGGCGGCCGCGGCCGTACCCGCGACGGCGGCCGCCTCCGAGGCGGCTGCGGCGACGGCCGGCCCCCGGCGACCGGGGCGGCCGCTCGTCATCGGCCATCGAGGCGCCGCGGGCTGGCGCCCTGAGCACACGGCGGCCTCGTACACGTACGCCGTGCAGACCGGCGCCGACTGGATCGAGCCGGACCTGGTGCCGACCAAGGACCATGTGCTCGTCGTCCGGCACGAGAACGAGATCTCGCAGACGACGGACGTGGCGTCCCACCCGGAGTTCGCCGGCCGCCGCACGACGAAGACGGTGGACGGGCGGTCGGTGAGCGGCTGGTTCACCGAGGACTTCACGCTGGCGGAGCTGAAGACGCTGCGGGCGGTGGAGCGCCTGCCCCTGGTCCGCAACCGCAACACCGTGTTCGACGGCCGCGAGGAGGTGCTCACCTTCCAGGAGGTGGTCGACCTGGCGCGCGGGCTGTCGAAGGCGTACGGCCGCACGATCGCCGTCTTCCCGGAGACCAAGCACCCGACGTACTTCCGCGGGTTGGGCCTGCCCCTGGAGCCGAAGCTGGCGGAGGTGATCCGCCGGTGCCGCCTGGGCCGGCGCGAGTGTGTCGTGCAGTCCTTCGAGCCGACGAGCCTGCGGCGGATCGCGGCCGAGCGGCTGGGGGTGCCGCTGTGGCAGGCGCTGGGGACGACGGGTGGGCCGTACGACCTCGTCTCGGCCGGTGATCCGACGACGTACAAGGACATGATGACGCCGGCGGGGCTGGCGCGGATCGCCGCGTACGCGGACTGGATCGGGCCGGACAAGTCGTCGCTCGTCGGTACGTCCGTCATCGCGGACGCCCACACGGCGGGGCTGCGGGTGGGGCCGTACACCTTCCGGGCGGAGAACCAGTTCCTGCCACCGGATCTGCGGCGCGGTACCGGAGCGAACGATTTCGGGGACGCGTTCGCCGAATTCGCGCTGTACTACGAGCTGGGGGTCGACGCGGTGGTGACCGACTTCCCCGATCTGGCGGTGATGGCGAGGAGGGGCTGATGAGGACGTTCAGACTGGACTGCCCGACCTGCGGCACCATGCAGGACTTCCGGCCCGTCAACAACGAGGAGAAGGCGGCGATCCGCGAGGAGAAGGGGGACCCTCGCCACTACGTGGACTGGTACTGGCGCTGCACCGCCAAAGGCTGTCTGTCGTACTACCGCCACCTCAAGAAGAGCGACGGCGGCCTCCTTCCCGAGAAGTTCCGGGAGGAAGCCGCCGCCACGGAGTAGGAGTGACCGCTACAGGTTGCTGAAGTCCGGCCCCTTGGTACGGGTGCGCTTGATCTCGTAGAAACCCGGCACGGAGGCCACGGCGAGGGTGCCGTCCCACAGCCTCGCGGCGTCCTCGCCCTTGGGGGCCGGGGTGACGACCGGGCCGAAGAAGGCGATCTGCTCGCCGTCGGGGCCGGGGACGGCGATCACCGGGGTGCCGACCTCCTGGCCGACCTTCTCGATGCCCTCCTTGTGGGAGGCGCGCAGTTCGGCGTCGAACTCGAAGTCCTCCTGGTCGGCGTAGTCGATCAGGTCGGCGGGCAGACCGGCGTCGGCGAGCGCGCCGACGATCGCCTCGGTGGTCGGGCCCTCGCCGTTGTTGTGGAAGCGGGTGCCGAGCGCGGTGTAGAGGGGGCCGAGGACGTCGGCGCCGTGCTTCTGCCAGGCCGCGGTGGCCACCCGGACCGGCTTCCACGCCTTGGTCGCGAGCATCTCCCGGTACTCCTCGGGCAGCTGGTCGATCTTGTCCTCGTTCAGCACGGCGAGGCTCATGATGTGCCAGCGCACCTCTATGTCCCGGACCTTCTCCACTTCCAGGACCCAGCGGGAGGTCATCCAGGCCCAGGGGCACAGGGGGTCGAACCAGAAGTCGACGGGGGTCTTGCCGGAGGCGTTCGCGGTCTCGGACATGGGTCTCCTCAAGATGTGGCCTTTCCTGCCGCAACACCGGCCGTCGCCCACCCCATTCCCGGGTGCCCGATGTCAGGAGCACATGGCAGGATCGGCCCTGTCCACATACTGAACACGCCCCGAGGGAGTACCGCCCGTGCCCGGTGAGAATCTGTCCCGCGACGAGGCCCGGGAGCGGGCCGCCCTCCTGTCCGTCGACGGGTACGAGGTGTCCCTCGACCTGCGCTCGGCGGTCGGCGACCAGGCCGGGGACGGTCCGCGCACCTTCCGGTCCGTGACCACGATCCGCTTCCGGTGCAACGAGCCGGGGGCGTCGAGCTTCGCGGACCTGATCGCCCCGAGCGTCACGGCGCTCTCCCTGAACGGCCGGGACCTCGACCCGGGCGCGGTGTTCGACGGCTCCCGGATCACCCTGGAGGACCTCGCCGCCGACAACGAGCTGATCGTCGACGCCCAGTGCGCCTACTCCCGCACCGGCGAGGGCCTGCACCGCTTCGTCGACCCCGAGGACGGCGAGGTCTACCTCTACACCCAGTACGAGCCGGCCGACTCCCGCCGCGTCTTCGCGAACTTCGAGCAGCCGGACCTCAAGGCCCCGTTCCGCTTCGAGGTGCGGGCGCCGCAGGAGTGGACGGTGTGGAGCAACGGCGTCGGCGAACGCGTCGACGGGGTGTGGCGGTTCGCGGAGACCAAGCCGATCTCGACGTACATCACCTGCGTGGTGGCCGGCCCGTACCACTACGTCACGGACTCCTACTCCCGCACCTTCGCCGACGGCACGACGCTGCGGATCCCCCTCGGCGCCATGTGCCGCAAGGGCCTCGCCCCCTACTTCGACGCCGACGACGTCTTCCTGGTCACCAAGCAGGGCCTGGACTTCTTCCACGACCACTTCGACTACCCGTACCCCTTCGGGAAGTACGACCAGGCGTTCGTGCCCGAGTACAACCTCGGCGCGATGGAGAACCCGGGGATGGTGACCTTCCGGGAGGAGTACATCTTCCGCGGCAAGGTGACGCGGTCGTCGTACGAGGGCCGGGCCAACGTCATCCTGCACGAGATGGCGCACATGTGGTTCGGCGACCTGGTCACCATGGTGTGGTGGGACGACCTGTGGCTGAAGGAGTCCTTCGCGGACTTCATGGGCACCTTCGCGAACGTGGGCGCGACCCGCTTCAAGGACGCGTGGATCACCTTCGCCAACCGTCGCAAGGCCTGGGCGTACCGCGCCGACCAGCTGCCCTCCACGCACCCGATCACCGCCGACATCCGCGACCTGCAGGACGCGAAGCTCAACTTCGACGGCATCACGTACGCCAAGGGCGCTTCCGTACTGAAGCAACTCGTCGCGTACGTCGGCCAGGACGCGTTCCTGGAGGGTGCGCGGCGCTACTTCAAGCGGCACGCGTACGGCAACACGCGCCTCGGTGACCTGCTGTCGGTCCTGGAGGAGACCAGCGGGCGGGACATGGGCGCGTGGGCGCATTCCTGGCTGCAGACGGCGGGCGTGAACTCGCTGACCCCGCAGGTGCTGCTGGACGGCGAGGGGCGCATCGACGAGCTGGCCGTGCTCCAGGAGGCCGCCGAGTCCCACCCCGAGCTGCGCCCGCACCGGGTCGCCGTGGGCCTGTACCGGCGGGGCGCGCAGGGGGCGCTGGAGCGGTTCGCGCAGGCCGAGGTGGACGTCGACGGTCCGCGCGCGGTGGTGGCGGAGCTGGCGGGCGCGGACGCCCCGGAGCTGGTGCTGGTCAACGACGACGACCTGACGTACTGCAAGACCCGCTTCGACGAGACGTCCCTGGCGACGCTGCGGGAGCACCTGGGCGCGCTGACCGACCCGCTCGCCAGGGCCCTGTGCTGGTCGGCGCTGTGGAACATGACGCGGGACGCGCTGCTGCCGGCGCGGGACTTCGTGGGCCTGGTGCTGCGGTTCGCGGGGCGCGAGTCCGACATCGGCGTGCTGCAGATGCTGCACGCGTGGGCGAACTCGTCGCTGGTCCACTATGTGACGCCCGAGTGGCGGCCGGCCGGCGAACGGCTGCTCGCCGAGGGCGCGCTGCGGGAGCTGCGGGCCGCCGCGCCGGGCAGCGAGCAGCAGCTGGCGTGGGCGCGGTTCTTCGCGTCGGTGGCATCGGGGTCGCAGGACCTGGCGCTGCTGCGGGGTCTGCTGGAGGGCACCGAGAAGATCGAGGGCCTGGACGTCGACCAGGAGCTGCGCTGGGCGTTCCTGGGGCCGCTGGCCGAGCACGGCGTGGCGGACGAGTCGGTGCTGGCCGCCGAACTGGCCCGCGACGACACCGCCTCGGGCAAGCGCCACCAGGTCCGCTGCCTCGCCTCCCGGCCGTCGGCGGCGGTGAAGGCGCAGGCGTGGGCGCAGGTCGTCGAGTCCGACGCGCTGTCCAACGCGCTCGTCGAGGCGACCATCGCGGGCTTCACGCAGCCCTCGCAGCGGGAGCTGCTCGCGCCGTACGCCGACAAGTACTTCGCGGCGATCGAGCGGGTGTGGGCCGAGCGGTCGATCCAGATCGGCATGGACGTGGTCCGGGGCCTGTTCCCGGGGCTGCAGCAGTCGCAGGCCACGCTGGA
Source organism: Streptomyces sp. R28 (assembly GCF_041052385.1). Taxonomy (GTDB): domain Bacteria; phylum Actinomycetota; class Actinomycetes; order Streptomycetales; family Streptomycetaceae; genus Streptomyces. Next base: position 3,756,310 of record NZ_CP163439.1, read on the forward strand.
CGCGACGGACGCGTGGCTCGCGGCCCACGAGGACGCGGCGCCGGCGCTGCGGCGGCTGGTGCTGGAGGCGCGGGACGACCTGGCGCGGGGGCTGCGGGGGCAGGCGTGCGACGCGGCGCACGAGTGAGCCGACCGGAACAGCGTCAACCACACAAGACCTTTGGCCAACGATCACGGCCCTCCGTGACCGTTACGGAATTCAGGCAATAACAGCCGTAACCCCTGGTCCAACCCGAACGGACCAGGGGTTTTCCGTGCCTACTCGGCATCCGAACATCCGTCCTTTAGTGCCGAGTTGTCCGCTTTTGTCGACAGGCGTGTAACAGCGGTTACAGGGCGGACAGGACGCGGGAACCTCCCGGTCATGAACCACAACGCCCCGCTCCCCCCGGTCCCCCCGCTCTCCCCCCGCCCCCTGCGCCACCTCTCCGAGGTGCACCGCCGCGTCATGACGACCGCTCAGCTGAAGTCGCACGGCATCTCGCCCGCCGAGATGAACGACCAATGCCGCCCCGGCGGCCCCTGGCAGCAGCTCCTCCCCGGCGTCTTCCTGCTCCACCCCGGCCCGCCGACCAGCGAGGAGCGCCTGCACGCGGTGCTGATGTACGCGGCGCGGGAACGGTCGCCCGGGGTGCCGTCCCAGCCGAACGCCGGCGAGGCGCACGCCCCCGCCTACCCCGACGCGGTGATCACGGGTCTCGCGGCGCTGACCCTGCACGGCTTCTCCGCCACGCCGCCGCTCACCGCGCTGGACCAGATCGACGTCCTGGTCCCGCGGATGCGCCGGCTGCGCACCACGGGCTGCGTCCGCATCCTGCGCACCGCCGCGCTGCCCACCCCCCAGCAGGTGACGGGCCTCCCGGTGGCCCCGGTCCCCCGCGCCCTGGCCGACGCGGTGGCCGAACTGACGGACGCGAGCGCCGTACGCCGGCTGCTGACCGAGGCCGTCCGCGGCGGCCACTGCGAACCGGCGTCGGTGGTACGGGAGTTGAACCAGGCGAAGCTCCTGTCCCGCCCGCACGTGGTGGAGGCGGTGGACTCCCTGCTCGCCGAGGGCCGCGCGATCGCGGAGGACCGCCTGTACGAGATGGTCCACGTCCACGGCCTGCCCGACCCCGTCTGGAACGTCGACCTGCGCCTGCCCGGCGGCCCCCACCTCGGCGGCCTGGACGCCTACTGGCCGGAGCAGGCGGTGGCGGTCGAGCTGGACACCCGCGCCCCCCGGCAGGACGACGACGCCCTGTGGTCCGAGTACGCCCGCAAGCGCGAGCACCTGGAGCGCCTCGGCATCACGGTCGTCCACATCACCCCGAAGAAGCTGCGGGATTCGATCGAGCAGCAGGCGGCGGTGGTCCGTACGGCCCTGATGGCGGCGGCGGACCGCGATCCGGCCGCGTATGTCGTGGTGCTGCCCCGGTAGTGACGGACCGGGAAGGCGGCACCAGGAGGGGAGAGGAGGGGGCCGCCGGGGCCTGGCCGGCACCGGCGCCCCCCTCCTCATGCCGTCGGCGGCTCGGTTCGTCGGGGAGCACTCCGCAGCGGCACCTCCCGGATCAGCCAGGACACCGCGAACGCCACGGCGCACACCGCGGCCGTACCGAGCGCGACACCGTGCAGCCCATCGACGACACCCGTCCGGAACGCGCCCTGGGCCGGGTCCGGCAGGCCTCTCAGCAGCGCGGGCGTGAGTTCCCCGCCCGTCAGCCGCTTCCCGTCGGCGCCGAGCCGGTCCGTGACGGTGGCGGCGAGACGGTTCGCGTAGACAGAGCCGAGGACCGCGACGCCGAGCGAGCCGCCGATGGTGCGCAGCAGCGTCTGGGTCCCGCTGGCCGCGCCCATGTCGCGCGGCTCGGCGCTGTTCATGGTGATCAGCATCGCCGGCTGCATCAGGCAGCCGATTCCCACACCGAACACGCAGGTCAGCACCGAGGCCGCAGCCGGGGGCGTGCCGACATCGAGCGTGAGCAGAGCCAGGGCACCCGCCGTGGCCAGCGCGCCGCCCAGGATCGGGTAGTGGCGGGAGCGGCCGCCGTTGCTCACCCGCCGCCCGATGGCGAGCTGTGCGCCGATCATGCCGAGCATCAGCGGGATGAGCAGCACACCGCTCAACGTCGACGACATGCCCTGCACGAACTGCATGTACAGCGGCAGAAAGCTCGCCGCCGCCAGCATGGCCGCGCCCGTGACGAAGCTCAGGACCTGCGCCACGGTGAAGTTGCGGTCGCGGAACAGCCGGGGCGGGATCACCGCCTCCTGGGCCCGCCGCTCGACGGGCCCGAACGCGGCGAGTGCGGCCACGGACACCAGGCCGAGCCCGATGATCTGCGGTGAGGCCCAGGCGTACGTCGTCCCGCCCCAGCTCGCGAGCAGCGTCAGGGCGACGATCGCGCCGGTCAGCAGCCCTGCGCCGGCGAGGTCGATCCGTGCCTCGCCGCGCCCGCCGTGCTCGCCGCGTTCACCTCGCGCCGGCACCCCGAAGCCGACGATGGCGAGTGCCACGGCTCCGACCGGCACATTGACGTAGAACACCCATCGCCAGTCCAGTTGGTCGGTGAGGAAGCCGCCGAGCAGCGGTCCGCCGAGCAGTGCGGCGGGAAGCAGTACCCCGATCAGCGACTGGGAGCGCGCTGCCTCCGCGGGAGTGAGCAGCGTCCCGATGAGCGAGAGGGCCCCCACGAACAGCCCGCCCGCGCCGATGCCCTGCACGGCCCGGAACGCGATCAGCTGCCCCATGTCCTGGGCGAGTCCGCACAGAGCGGAACCGACGAGGAAGACGGCAATGGAGGTGAGGTAGCTGCCCTTGCGGCCGTACAAGTCGCCGAGCTTGCCCCAGATGGGTGTGGAGACGGCGGTGGTGAGCAGATAGGCGGTGAGCACCCAGGGCAGCCGGTCGAGACCGCCCAGGTCGCCGACGATGGTGGGCAGTGCGGTGCCGACGATGGTGCCGTCGAGCGTGGCGAGCACGATGCCGAGCAGCAGGCCGAGGACGACGAGCCGGGAGAGCGGGGCGCCCTCCTGAACCGGCCCCGCCACCTCCGGCCCCGCCACCTCCGTCCCCGCCACCTCCGTCCCCGCCACCTCCGTCCCCGCCACCTCCGGTCCCGCCGCTTCCGGCCCTGACCGCACCGCACCCGCACCTGTCCCGTCCGTACGCGCGTTCATGACTCCCCCTTCCCGTCAGGTATCAGGCGGCGTAGGGGCGGACGGACCTGGCGTCCCGCAGGGCATGGGCCCACCAGGCCAACTGGTCGAGGAGCGCCTTCGCGGCCGTGTCGGCGGCGGGGTCCTTGACGCTGCCGTCCGCGTCGAAGCGGCTCCAGGCGTCGTGGAAGCTGACGGTGTTGCGGATGGTCATGGCATTCAACTCGGCCATGACGACCCGCAGATGCTCCACGGCACGCAGGCCACCGGACAGACCTCCGTACGAGACGAAACCGATCGGCTTGCCGTGCCACTGCTCGTTGTGCCAGTCGATCGCGTTCTTCAGGGACGCCGGATAGCTGTGGTTGTACTCGGGCGTGACGAGGACGAAGGCGTCTGCGGCGGCGAGTCGCGGCGTCACGAGGGCCAGCGCCTCCTCGGTGCCGGGCGGCGGCTGCTGCCCGAAGGCCGGGAACACCGTCGGCAGCGGGGTCTCCGCGAGGTCGACGACGTCGGCGCGCATGTCGTCCCGCTGCCCGAGGTGGCCGCTGAGCCACTTCGTCACGACGGGTGCGAAGCGGCCCTCACGGGTCGAGCCGACGAGGACGGCGATGCGGAGCGGTTCGGTGGTGGCAGGCATGGGAGACCCCTTGATCCGACTGGGCGTGTACGGCGTATCAGTATGCGTACAAGGTACACATCGATGTGTACGGCGTCTACTGGAGATACGCTGTACGCGGCATCGGTGAGGGACGACGGGCAGTCGTCGGGGTATCGACCGGGAATCGACGGAGAGGAGCCGCGCCGTGGCGGTCCGCAAGAAGGACGACGGGAAGGGCCGGGGGAAGGGCCAGGGGAAGGGCGAGGGGACGGGCGGGAGCGAGCACGAGAGCAAGGTCGTGGAGCCGTCGCTCTGGGAGCGCATGGAGCGGCCCGCCCCCACACCCCGCGCCTCCCTCACCCTCGAACGGATCGCCACCGCCGCCGTCGAGATCGCCGACGAGGAGGGCGGCGACGCCGTCACCATGCGCCGCCTCGCCCAGAAGCTCGGCGTCGCCCCCATGGCGGCCTACCGGCACGTGGCGGGCAAGGACGACCTCTGGGCGCTCATGATCGACCGCGTCTCCCGGGAGCTGACCGTGCCGGACGACGTGGCGGACTGGCGGGAGGTGCTGCGCTCCTTCGCGCTGCAGACACGGGAGATGATGCTGGCGCACCCCTGGACGGGATCGATGCCCACACCGCTGATCTCGCTCACACCGTCACGGATGGCCATGGCCGAACGGCAGCTGGCCACGCTGGCCTCGTCCGGCCTGGACGCCGACTCGATGATGGCCGCCTTCCGGGCCGTCAGCTCCTATGTGCACGGCTCGACCCAGTCCGAGATCGCCCTGCGCGCGTACAAGGAGCGGCACGGCTGGGCCAGCGGCGACGAGACCCGCCAGGCGCTCGCCCCCCAGATGAACTACCTGATGAGCACGGGACGTTATCCGACCTTCGAGCGTTACGGCCTGAGCGCGGCCCGCAAGGACGACCGTGCCTGGGAGTTCGAGTTCGGCCTCGACTGCGTCCTCGACGGCATCGCGGAACGCCTCGGCATCTGACGGACCCCCATCGGTGCGCGCGTGGACCGCATTCATCACCCACGTCGGAGACGCGCGGCCCTGACGGGTTCAGGGCCGCGCGTCGACCTCCAGCGTCGATCAGCCGATACGAGGCGGTGCGAACCTCACGCCCGAATCGGCTCGGTGCTCCGTGTCCGAGCCCGCTCGGTCACCGGCCTTCGCCGGCTTCGTTCCGCAGAACTCCGCCTCGATCACCGCCCCCGTGTCCCCCGACCAGTCACCGTTGAGGTTGAAGGCCAGGGACCGGCGTCCGTCCTTCGTCGTGATCGCCTCGGATATGGAGCCGTGGATGCCACCTCCGTGGCCCCAGACGGTGACGCCGCAGCTCAGCTCGCTCTTCATCAGGCCGAGCCCGTAGCCGGTGGCCTCGTTGACGGGCACGGTCGTGGTCATCTCGGCCAGTTGCTCGCGCGGGAGGAGCTTGCCGCGCAGGAGGGCCGCGTAGAAGTGGTTGAGGTCGGTCGAGTTGGAGATCATCTCGCCGGCCGAGTAGGCGATGGACGGGTTGATCTTCGTGACGTCGTAGGTCGGGCCGGTCGCCGTCTCGGCCAGCTTGGAGTAGGCCCGGCTGCTCGGCCCCGGGACCGTCACGCGGGTACCCGGGACGGACGTGGCGGTCAGGTGCAGGGGCTTGATGATGCGGTCGCGGACCGCGTCGCCGTACGGGCGGCCGGTGGCCTTCTCGATCACCATTCCGGCGAGCACGAAGTTGGTGTTGGAGTAGTTCCAGGACGTCCCCGGCTCGAAGTCCGGCTTGTGGGTCATGGCGAGCGCGACCAGTTCCTCGGGCTTCTTCGTGTCGTAGCGGTGCTCGAAGAAGCCGTCCTTGAGGAAGTACGTGCGTCCGAAGTCCTCGTCCGCCGTGTAGTTGAAGATGCCGCTGGTGTGGTTGAGGAGTTGGCGCAGGGTGATGCGGCTGCCGTCATGGCCGTTTCCCGTCACCAGGCCCGGCAGCCACTCCTGCACCGTGTCGTCCAGGGACAGCCTGCCCTCCGCCTCCAGCTGGAGCAGCACCGTGGCGACGAAGGTCTTGGTGATGCTGCCCACCCGGTAGCGGTCGTCCGCCGAACGAGGCTTGCCCGTCTTGAGGTTGCCGACGCCTGCCGTCGCCGACCAGGTGCTCCGGCCGTCCTTCGCGGTCACCGTCACTCCGGGCACGCCGACGTCCACCGCGGCCTCCATGGCCTTGCGGGTCGCGTCGTGGCCGGCTCCGGCGGGCGTCGCCGCCAGCGCGGGGGCCGCGAGGGCCACCGACAACGCCACTGCCGTCGCCGCCACCAGGGTCGTGCGGGTCGCCTTGGTCGTCCGTACGGTCATGTCTTGTTCCCCCTAGTTCTCGCCCATGTCGAGCGTGGTCAGGGAGGGAGACTTGGGGGTGCCTGCCAAGGTTGAGGCGCTGCATGCCGGTTGAGCCGGATCAAGACAATCGGGGCGAGGCGCGCGACGGGACCGCTTCAGGCAGCCGGCCCATCGACGGCAACGGCCCGGCGGACACCCGCAGTCCGTGCGAAGTGGGTTCGCAGCCGACGCCACGTGGTCCGCCCCTGGCGCGTGTCGTCCGGCACGACGGGTGCGTCCGGCAGGGCCGACAGGGCGCCGGCCCTGCTCTGCCAGTCCTCGAACACGCCGCGGAACACCTGGTGTTGGTCCTGGATCGGCACCGAGCGCCTCACTGTAGCCACGACGGCCTCCTTCGCGTACACGCACGCGTCGATGGATCGATGGATGGATCGATGGATGGGTGGATGGATCGAAGGTAGCCAGCAATGGCTCGCTGATACCGTCCAATGGCATGCGGGAATCACAGACCAATCTGGCGGGCGATCTTCTGCTTCAGCTGGGGCAGCCCGGCGAGGGCCCGCTGCACGAGCGGGTGAAGCGGGCGCTGCGCACGGCGATCAGGGACGGGCGTCTCGAGGTCGGCACCGCCCTGCCGCCCAGTCGCCGGCTCGCCACCGACCTCGGCTGTTCGCGCTGGGCGGTCACCGAGGCGTACAGCCAGCTCGTCGCCGAGGGATATCTGGAGGCGCAGACCGGCTCCGCCACCCGGGTGCGCTGGACGAACGTCCCCGACGCCGGTTCCGGGCGCCGCGCACCGCGCCGGGCTGCCGAGGCGCTCTTCGACCTCGGTCCGGGTCTGCCGGACCTGCGCGTGTTTCCACGCCGCCGGTGGGCCGAGGCCGTACGGGCACAGGTGACCACCACGGCGTTCACGGAGCTCGGCTACCCGCCGCCCGGCGGTCACCCGCGGCTCAGGCGGACGCTCGTCGCCTACCTGGGCCGCTCCCGCGGCGTCACCGCGACCCCGGAGGACGTGACGGTGTGCACGAGCGTGACCGACGGAGTACGGCGCGTCTGCCACGCCCTGCGCGCCGAAGGCATCACCGCGGTCGGTTGCGAGGAACCGGGCTGGACACGGCTGCGTGAGGTGATCCGCGCCGCCGGTCTGGACGCGGTGCCCGTGCGCACGGACGGCGGGGGCCTGTGCGTCGACGACCTCGTCGGACACACCGGCCTACGGGCCGTACTGACGAGCCCGGCGCACCAGTTCCCGCTGGGCACCGTGCTCGCCCCCGAGCGGCGCGCCGCCCTGCTGCGGTGGGCGCGCCAGGTGGACGGCGTCGTACTGGAGGACGACTACGACGCGGAGTTCCGCTACGACCGGCGTCCGGTCGCGGCCCTGCAGGGAATGGCCCCGTCTCGCGTCGTCCTGTTCAAGTCGCTCAGCAAGATACTGTCCCCGGCGCTCGGCATCGGGTGGATCGTGGCACCGACCCGCTGGACCCAGCACCTGCACCGGTCCGACCAGACGGCGGCCCAGCCCCCGACGCTCGACCAGCTGGCCTTCGCCGAACTGCTGGAGTCGGGCGCCTACGACCGTCACCTGCGGGCCTGCCGGAAGCGCTACCGCGACCGCCGCGACGCACTCGTCCAGGCCCTCGCCCGGCAACTGCCCGGAGCCCCGGTCTCCGGCATCGCGGCCGGCCTCCACCTCATCCTCCGCCTGCCCCGCACCGTGGACACCGCGGCCGTGGTCACCGCGGCGGCCGCCCGGTCACTGCGCATCGCCGACCTCACCGCCTACCACGCCACCGAGGACCACGCCGAGCACGGCCTGGTCCTCGGCTACGGCAACCTCGCGGACGGCGCGGTGCAGGAAGCGGTACGCCATCTGCGCGAGGCGATCGAGCAGTGCGGGGGCCTGATGCCGCAGGGGCTCGGCGGCGGTCCGGCGACTCCCGTCAGTGCGGCTCCCGCAAGGCGGGGCGCGCCGACCCCGCGTGCAGACGGTCGATGAGGGCCGCGTAGGAGGCGATCATGCGGGTGCGGCTGAAGAGCTCGCGGCTCGCCGCCAGGGCCGGGGCGTAGGCGGCGCGGTCGACGACCGCGGTCGTCCAGGCGCGGGCGATCACCTCGGGGTGCGGTGCCGTGACGATTCCGCGCCCGGCCACGATCGCCGCGCTGTCGCCGACGTCGGTGGTCACGGGTACGGCCCCGCACATCATGCCCTCGATCAGGCACAGGGGCGCCGCCTCGCCCCAGGTCGAGGTGAGGGCGACCACGTCGGCACCGGCGTAGACGGTCTCCATGTCGCCCCGGACGCCGAGGAGGTGCAGGCGGCGCCTGTCGTGCCCGTGTCCGAGCGCGGCCCGGATGTCGGCGTCGAGCCTCGGGTTGGCCGCCGTCATGCCGGCGCCGCACATCAGGACGTGACCGTTGGGGGTGCGGCGCAGCCAGGCTGCGGCGGCCCGCAGGAAGAGGGGGACGTTCTTCATCGCGTCGTACCGGGCGGCGTAGACCACCACCGGCGCCTGGTGGTCGATGCCGAGATCCGTGCGCAGGGCCAGTCTGCGCGCCGGGTCGGGGCGGAAGCGGAACAGGTCCACGCCGTTCGGGATCACGTGGAGCAGGTCGGACGGGATGCCGGCGGCCTCGTACGCGGCCCGCGTCGACTCCGCGCAGCAGACGCAGGCCGCCACCGTGCCGTCGGCGATGGCGGCCTTGAGGTCGGCCAGGGACGAGCCCTGGTTCTCCGGGTCCGAGCGGTGCAGACAGACCACGACCGGGCGGCGTGGCAGGCCCGCCTGGTTGAGGAGGGCCAGCGGCTGCTCCTTGAGGGAGAGGATCACGTCGGCCCCGGCCATGGCCCGCGCGGTCTCGGCCAGCTCCGGCCCGTTGAAGGTGACTGGAATCCGACCACCTCCCTGGACCCGGCCCAGCGAGGTGACGCCCGCCCCCGCCGCGGTCAGCGACCGGTAGCAGGCGTCGTCCTCCATCCGCTGCCGGGTGGCCTCCCGGTGTACCTCGCCGTGAATACTCAGCACCTGGTGGTGCTGGCCGCCCTCCATGAGCCCCAGCACCACATCACTGTGAACGATCCGGGCTCCGCCGGAGAAGAAGCCGTCGTAGACCGACAGCACACGCAGTCCGTGTTCCGCGCGCACACGATCACCCGCCTTGCAGCCAAATCAAGCCATCCCCCGTGAAGTGCGGGTTAGCCGATATGAGGCGGTACGGACGTTACATACGGATGAACACGGCGCTTCGTGTCCGAGTCCTCTCGATTACCGACCTTTTCCACTGATCTTTTCCGCTTCTACTGACAGGATGCCGCCGCCGTATCCCCAGACGTGGACGCCGCAGCTCAGCTTGCGGTGGTGCGCTGGAGACCACTGCGCCGGAGCCGTACGCCACGGACGGGTTCAGTTCCGTGACGTCGTACGTCGGCCCCGTCGCCGTCTCCGCCAGCTTGGAGTAGGCGCGGCTGCTGGGCTGCGGCAGGGGCGGCCGGGTAACGGGGACGACGGCCGTCCCGCGCCGTCGCCGTCACCCCGGGCACACCGTCGGCAACGGCCGCCTGCAGGGCCCTTCGGGTGGCCTCGTGGCCATCGCGGTTGAGGTGTTTTCAGCCCTTCTTCAACACCAGCTCGGTGTTGCGGTCCTTCCGGTCACCCGCCAGCGTCGACCGGGCGCCCGGCGCGTTGAAGGACAGCTCGCGGTAGAGGGCGGCCAGGCCCGTCTGGGAGAGGTCCGTGAAGTCCGTGGTGTGCGGGGCCGAGGACTCGATCAGGGTGGTGAAGAGCGAGAGCGTGCCGTCCTTGTTGTCCACCACCTCGATGATCCGGGCGAGTTGGGGGAAGTCGACGTGGGAGGCGGTGGAGATCTCCCAGAAGGAGCCGCCGCCGGCGCCGGAGCGCGGGGTGATGACGTTCTTGTGGATGTGGCCGTTCACCCAGGCGAGGACGTTGCGGTGACCGGTGAGGAGCTCGACCACCTCGGCGCCGCCCACGCGCCGCTCGTTCGGGCGGGCCGGGTCGCGGCGGAGGTTGCCCATCGTCTCGCTGGTGTGATGGCTGAAGATGATCGCGTACGAGTCCTTGTTCTCCCGCAGCGTCCGGTCCAGCCAGTTGAACTGGGCCGCCCCGATGGACCCTTCGTAGTGGCCGCCGGGGTCGGTGGTGTCGAGGCTGATGCCGATGACGTCCTCGGCGATGCGGAAGCTGTAGTACTGGGTGTTCGCGTCCAGGTTGGCCGTCGAGTAGCCGTGCCCGACCGGGCCGAGGCCGCGGTGGGCCGGGTTCAGGTGGGCCCGCAGATAGTCCCTGGGCGTGAACGGGGCCCGGCTCTCGTCCGGCGTGACCGAGCGCATCGAGCGGGCGTGGGCCTTGAGGAAGTCCTTGAAGACGGTGCCCCTCGGGTCCTTGTCCTGCTTGAGGGAGTCCTGGAGCTTCTTGGCGTCGCCCGCCGACACGTTCATCAGCTTCTTGCCGCCGACGGCGAGGTCGGTCAGATAGGAGTCGCTGTGCGAGGCGTAGGTGCCGAGCGGCATCGCGTCGTGGTTGCCGACCGTCGAGTACCAGGGGATGTTCAGGCCGGGGCTGCGCAGTTCACGGACCGCGGCGGCGAGGAAGCCGTCGATGAGCGGGAAGCCGAGCTGCTTGTCGGCGTCGCGGACGCTGTCGTCGGCCTGCCAGTACAGCTTCAGGCCGCTGTTCTGGACGCCCTCGTAGCTGCGCGGGTCACCGGTGTTCGGGGTGACGCGGCCGCCGCTCATCACCGTCAGGAACCACTCCAGCTCGGACTTGGCGTTGTTGTCCGTGTTGTCGCCGGTGGTCATGGCGAAGTGGAACGGGGCACCGGTGACGGGGGCGCCCCGCAGCGCGTTGATCCGCTCGACGAGCGCGACGGCGCCCGGCACGGTGAGCGCCTCCTGCGGCCGCCAGGCGTGCACGTCGGTCGAGCGCAGGTACTCCAGCCGCAGCGGGTGCTGGGCGTCGATCAGGTGCAGGTCGGTGAGCTGCACGAAGGCGGCGAGCGCCGTACGCCGGCTCTCGCGCCCCGACTTGGCCGCCGTCAGGTTCTCGCGGACGACCCGCTTCCAGCCGGGACCGTGGCCGAGCCGCCGGTAGCCGGAGGTGCCGCGCGGGGCGGCGACCGAGGTGAGGGTGGTGCCGCGGGTGTACGGCGCGAGCGCGACCGGCACCTTGCGGGAGGCGCCGACGGGCGCCTCGGCGGCGGCGTTGCCCGCGCCGGCGCCCGGTGCGCTCGCGGGGCTCGTGGTGGTGGCGGCCTGGCTTTCGGTGGGCCGCAGGGCGTAGCCGACGCCGGCGGAGAGGGTCACCGCTCCGGTGGCGGCGAGCAGGGTACGGCGGTGGATCCCCAGCGCGGAGCTGGCGACAGAGCGTATGCGCGACATGGCGCGATCTCCCCGAGTGCGAACGCGTCGGCAGTGGTCGCGGGTGGTCGCCGAGGCGAACATCCCGCTCACTGTGGATCGTTGGCACCGGGGATGACCTGTGCATGAACATGACGGCAACGGGCAGCGCCGATCACCGTACGTGGATCTTGTACTACCTTCCGCGTTCACGGCCGCTCCTTCAACGGCCGGAACGCGGTCACTCAGTGTTCATTTTCCGGGGTACCCGTCCCGTCGCCGGACGCTCACGCCACAGCGCCAGGCCCTTCTCGACCATGGGGACCAGGGTCAGGTCGGGCACCGCGTCGAGCGGATGCCAGGCCGCCATGTCCGTGGAGCCGTTCGTCTCGTAGCGCAGTTCGCCGCCGGTGATCTGTGCCTCGTAGACCAGCCGTACGCCGTGGTGGTCCACGCCCCGGCGGAGGCTGCGGCCCGGGAAGAGGCGGTGGAAGGAGTCCATGCCGAGCAGGCCGGTGGGTTCGACGACGTAGCCGGTCTCCTCCTCCACCTCCCGCACGACCGTGTCGTAGGGATCCTCACCGTGTTCCATGCCGCCGCCGGGCAGGACCCACTCGAAGCCGCCGCCGGGCGCCGGGGACCGCGCGAGGAGGAGTTGTCCGTCACGTACGCAAATGGCGTAGGCCGCCACCCTCAAGTTCTTCCGCACGTACGGACGTTAAACGGCCGGGGCCGCATCGGGCAGGTGATTATTCGGCTTGCGGGTGACTTGCCCTTTTCGCTCCGGACGCCCCAATTGCATAGGGGGTTTCCCCCATCCCTCTATTTCGATTCGGTCAACTCTTCCCAAACATCCTTCCCTTGCGTAAGGCTGTGCGGTCGTCCGGGGTCGCATACCGGACGCCTCATGCTCCTTTACCAACAAGGGATGCCAATGACCCTCACCCCCCAGCGCGAACCGAAGCCGGGTGCGAGACGCGCGGCCCGCATAGCCGTGGCCGCAGGTCTCGTCGCCGCGCTCTCCGCGGCCGGGCCGATACCCATGGCCCTGGCTGTGGACCCCGCGCCCGCCGCGACGGACCCGAGCGTCAAGTCCGCGCACGACAAGCTCGGTTCGGACGACGCCGATCTGCTCGCCGAGGCCAAGGCCGACGGCGACAAGAACGTCACGATGATGATCGCGACCGCGCCCGGCCAGACCGAGAAGGTCGCCGGGCAGCTGGACGCGGTCGGCTCTGTGGGCCGCACCTACGACAAGCTCGGCTACGTCCGGGCCACCGTCCCCACCGGCAAGGCCGACTCGGCCATCGCCGCCGCCGCGAAGCTCTCCTCGGTACACGGCATCGATCTGCGCGAGGAGATCCCCCTGGACGACCCCGCGGTCGACACCAGGAAGTCGGCGCCCGCCGCGACCTCGTACACGGGTCCGAGCAAGAGCACCCCGGCCGAGAACCCGTACAACCCGTCCTTCGAGACGGGCGCCGTCGACTTCGTGGAGGACCACCCGAAGTCGGACGGCCGCGGCATCACCATCGGCATCCTCGACTCGGGCATCGACCTCAGTCACCCGGCGCTGCAGAAGACCTCGACCGGCGAGCGGAAGATCGTCGACTGGGTCACCGCCACCGACCCGCTCCTCGACAGCGACCGCACCTGGCGCCCGATGGTGACCTCGGTCTCCGGGCCCACCTTCGCCTACGGCGGCAAGACCTGGACCGCGCCTGCCGGTTCGTACCAGGTCAGCACCTTCCTGGAGTCGTACACCACCGGCGGGGACGCGGCCGGCGACGCCAACCGCGACGGCGACAAGACCGACTCCTGGGGCGTCCTGTACGACGCCGCGAACGGCACCGTCCGGGTCGACCTGAACAACAACAACGACTTCGGTGACGACACCCCGATGAAGCCGTACAAGGACGGCTTCCAGATCGGCTACTTCGGCACCGACAACCCGTCCACGGACGTCGCCGAGCGGCAACCGTTCGTCGTGCAGATCCGCAAGGACGTGCCGATGGACCCGCTGGGCGGCGACTGGGTCGGCAAGAAGTCCGACTTCGTCAACATCGGCGTCATCGAGTCCGAGCACGGCACCCACGTCGCCGGCATCACCGCCGCGAACGGCCTGTTCGGCGGCAAGATGAACGGCGCGGCCCCGGGCGCGAAGCTCGTCGCCTCCCGTGCCTGCACCTGGACCGGCGGCTGCACCAACGTCGCGCTCACCGAGGGCATGATCGACCTCGTCGTCAACCGCGGCGTCGACATCGTCAACATGTCCATCGGCGGCCTCCCGGCGCTGAACGACGGCAACAACGCCCGCGCCGAGCTGTACACGCGGCTCATCGACACCTACGGCGTCCAACTGGTCATCTCGGCCGGCAACTCCGGCCCCGGCGCCAACACCATCGGCGACCCGGGCCTGGCCGACAAGGTCATCTCGGTCGGCGCGACCATCTCCAAGGAGACGTGGGCCGCCAACTACGGCTCGGCCGTGCAGAAGTCGTACGCGATGATGCCGTTCTCCTCGCGCGGCCCGCGTGAGGACGGCGGCTTCACCCCGACGCTCTCCGCGCCGGGCGCCGCGATCAACACCATCCAGACCTGGCTGCCGGGCGCCCCGGTCGCCGAGGCCGGCTACTCGCTCCCGGCCGGCTACGGCATGCTCCAGGGCACCTCGATGGCGTCCCCGCAGGCGGCGGGCGCGTCCGCGCTGCTGCTGAGCGCCGCCAAGCAGAAGGGCATCGCCCTGACGCCGGCCAAGCTGCGCACCGCGCTCACCTCGACCGCCGATCACATCAAGGGTGTGCAGGCGTACGAGGAAGGTGCCGGGCTCATCAACATCGAGGACGCCTGGGACTCGATCCGTGACGGCGCCACCGCCAACGAGTACACGGTCAAGGCACCAGTCGACACCGCGATCGACCAGCTCCTGAAGACCCCGGGCTTCGGCACGGGCGTCTACGACCGCGAGGGCGGCCTGAAGGCCGGCCAGAAGAAGACGTACGACGTCACGATCACGCGTACGTCCGGCGCGGACAAGGCGATCCGGCACGAGCTGCACCTGGAGAACAACGCCGGTGACACCTTCCGGATCGTCGGCTCCGACGAGATCAGCCTCGGCCTGAACAAGCCGGTCACCGTCCAGGTCGCCGCCAAGCCGTCCTCGGCCGGCGTCAAGAGCGCGATCCTGGAGGTCGACGACCCGCGCACCGAGGGCATCGACAAGCAGGTCCTCAACACGGTCGTGGTCTCGGCCCCGCTGAAGTACACCTACTCGGCGGCCGGTTCGGTGCAGCGCAACAGCAACAAGTCGTACTTCGTGACCGTCCCCGAGGGCGCGAAGTCGCTGGAGGTCGCGATCGGCGGGCTGAAGGACAAGAGCCAGACGCGGTTCATCGCCATCCACCCGTACGGCACCCCGTCCGACAACACCGGTACGCCGTACTGCTACAACAACTACCTCGCCGGCAACGGCTGCAAGCCGGACGTGCGTGCCTACGCCGACCCGCAGCCCGGCGTCTGGGAGATCGAGGTCGAGTCGCGCCGTACGTCGCCGCTGCTCGACAACCCGTACACGCTGGACGTCACCATCCTGGGCGCGGCCTTCGACCCGGAGACCGTGACCGTCCCCGAGGCCAAGGTCGGCACCCCGGCCGCCGCCTCCTGGAAGGTGACCAACAACTACGCCGCGATCGACGGCAAGCTGGCCGGCGGCCCGCTCGGCTCGTCGAAGACGGCGCGTCCGACCATCGCCGAGGGCGTCACGCAGACCACCACGGTCGAGGTGCCCGCGGGCGCCACGTCGCTGGACGTCTCCATCGGCAACGTCTCCGACGCGGCCGCGGACCTCGACCTGGTGGTGAAGGACGCGTCCGGCGCCCAGGTCGGCAGCTCCGCCGACGGTGACTCGGAGGAGGCGGTCTCGGTCGCGAAGCCGGCCGCCGGAAAGTACAGCATCGAGGTCGTCGGCTACTCGGTGCCGTCCGGCTCGACGGCGTACGACTACCTGGACGTGTTCTTCTCCGCCGCGCTCGGCAGCGTCACCGTCGACGAGTCGCCGGTGAAGCTCGGCACGGGTGCCTCGGCCACCGTCACGGGCACCGCCACCGCGCAGGCGGCCGCGCCGGAGGGCCGCGAGTTCTTCGGCCAGGTCCAGCTGCTGAACGCGCGCGGCACGGTCGCGGGCCTGGGCAGCGTGAAGATCGAGAAGGTCACGCCGTAATCGCTGGTACGACCATGGGGCGGGCGTCCGTACGGGCGCCCGCCCTTCGTCATTCGCAGGTGGGCCTGCCCGCCTCGGACAGCGAGTCGGTGATCCAGGCCCGTTCGAGGGCGATGTCCTTCTCGCCGACAGCCCAGACGTCCGCTGCCGCGGCATGCCGCTGGATGCCGACCAGGATGTGTTCGCCCTTGTGGACGACGCCCTCCTCCATCAAGAAGGTCACCTCGTCTTCCTTGCTCTTCTCCGGCTGGTAGAAGCGGGTCACCCGCAGTGTGATCCGCTCCTGTGCCGTCCCGGGCAGCGGCTCCACGGCGGTGACGTCTCCCTCGGCGACCAGGCGGGCGCAGGCGAGGTAGAGGGGGTTGGCGAAGTCGGGGCCAGCCTCCTTGGAGCTCGCCTGGTCGGCGCTGCCTCCCGAGGAGAGGCCTGCGTCCCCGCCCTGCGACACCAGCCAGCCCAGGCCGGTCACCACGGAAGCGACGGCGGCCACCGCGAGGGTGCCGAAGGCCAGGGTGAACGCACGCCGCCGGACGCGGGAAGGGCGTCGTGGGGGAACGGGCTCGGGGGACTGGGCCGGGGCCTGGGCCTGGGCCTGGTCCGGCTCGGCGAGGGCCTCACCGATGAGCCCCAGCTGCTCCCGCAACAGCGCCACATCGGCGGCAGCCGCCCGGTGCTCGGCCATGAAGGCGGCGTCCGCGCGCGTCTCGTCCGGCAGCGGTTCGCCGGTGATCGCGGCCATCAGCGCGTCGACGCCGGTACGGCCGTCGTAGCCGTCGTATCCGTCGCGACCGTTACGGCTTTCGTTCTCGGCGGTCACGTCACACCACCTCGTCCTCGTGCAGGCGGGCGCGCAGAGCCCGTACCGCCGTGTGCAGCCTGCTCTTGACCGTGCCCTCCGGGATGCCGAGCTCCTCGGCGATCCCGCGCACCGACAGGTCGGCGTAGAAGCGCAGGACGAGGACCTGGCGCTGGGCGTCGGGCAGTTCGTCCAGGCCCTGGGCGACGGCGAGGGAGAGCAGGCTGGTGTCCTCGCCGGAAGGGTGTTCGAGCTGGCGCAGGGAGGCGAGCCGCTCCCCGATCCGCTCCTGGCGCTTCTTGGCCCGGTGCCAGTCCATGGCGAGGTTGGAGGCGACGACCGCCGCCCACGCCGAGACGTCCCGCGGCGCCTCCCGCCCGCTCGCGGCCCGCTCCAGCAGCCGCAGGCGGACCTGCTGTACCCCGTCCAGCAGGTCCGCCTGCGGCACCCCGCCCAGCGCGAGCACCGCCCGCACCCGACGCTCCTGGGCCGCGTCCAGCGGGTCGTCCGGTACGTCCTGGACGGCACCGCCCCCCTGGTCGCGGCGGGCCTTTCTGCGCAGCACAGCCACCCCTCCCCTCGCCGTGTTGTGCCTATGACGCCGGTGCGGGCCAAAACGTTCGACGGGTTCGGCGGGATTTCCCCGGTACCGGACAGAGGCGTACGTCACACCGCCGTGTGGCTCGGTGGGCGGCGGGCAGGCGAGCTTGCGGTGCGGGACCCCCGTCGGACGAATTTCTCCAGCTCAGCGGGGGTGAAAGCCGGATTTCCGGTACCGTCGACCGGTCTGTCGCGTCCCAAGGATCGACCACCGGACGCAAACAATTGGACACGCGGGCCGGGGTGGGCCGCATGATGGAAAAGCCTCGGCCAAGCAACATGCACGTAAAGACATGCACGCGAAGAGACGAAGAGGGAGTCACCGTGAGGGTCGGAATCGTCGGAGCCACCGGTCAGGTCGGCACGGTCATGCGCAGGATCCTCGCGGAGCGTGACTTCCCGCTCACGGAGCTGCGCCTGTTCGCCTCGGCCCGTTCGGCGGGGACGGTCCTGGACGGCGTGACGGTGGAGGACGCGGCCACGGCCGACTACTCCGGTCTGGACATCGTCCTGTTCTCGGCGGGCGGCTCGACCTCGAAGGCCCTGGCGCCGAAGGTCGCCGCGCAGGGCGCCGTGGTGATCGACAACTCCTCCGCCTGGCGCCGCGACCCCGAGGTTCCGCTGGTCGTCTCCGAGGTGAACCCGCACGCGATCGCCGACCGCCCCAAGGGCATCATCGCCAACCCGAACTGCACGACGATGGCAGCGATGCCGGTGCTGAAGCCGCTGCACGCCGAGGCGGGTCTTCAGGCGCTGGTCGTCGCCACCTACCAGGCGGTGTCCGGCTCCGGTCTGGCCGGCGTGGACGAGCTGTTCGAGCAGGTCAAGAAGGTCGGCGACGACGCGCCCAAGCTGACCCACGACGGCTCGGCGGCGGAGTTCCCCGAGCCGAACAAGTACGTGGCCCCGATCGCGTACAACGTCCTGCCGATGGCCGGCTCGATCGTCGACGACGGCCTGAACGAGACCGACGAGGAGCAGAAGCTCCGCCACGAGTCCCGCAAGATCCTGGAGATCCCCGAGCTGAAGGTCTCCGGCACCTGCGTCCGTGTCCCGGTCTTCGCCGGCCACTCCCTCCAGGTCAACGCCCGCTTCGCCCGCCCGATCAGCGTCGAGCGCGCCAAGGAGCTGCTGGCCGGCGCCCCCGGTGTGGCCCTCACCGACGTCCCGACCCCGCTCCAGGCGGCCGGTCAGGACCCGGCGTACGTCGGCCGCATCCGCACCGACGAGACGGTCGAGCACGGCCTCGCCCTCTTCCTCTCCAACGACAACCTCCGCAAGGGGGCCGCGCTGAACGCGGTGCAGATCGCGGAGCTGGTGGCGGCGGAGCTGAAGGGCTGACGCCCCCTCCCACAGCCAAGGGGCGCCCACCGGTGACGGTGGGCGCCCCTTGGGCGTACGTACGGCTACTCCGCGGCCGCCGCGTCCGCCGCCTGGGCCTTCAGCGCGCGCTCGACACCCGCCCGGGACTCCGAGACCAGGCGGCGCAGGGCCGCGTTCGGGTCGGTCTCGGCGAGCCAGGTGTCCGTCTTGCGCAGGGTCTCCTCGGAGACCTGGAGTGACGGGTACAGGCCGGTCGCGATCTGCTGGGCGATCTCGTGCGAGCGGGCGTCCCAGATGTCCTTGACCACCTCGAAGAACCTGTCCGTGTAGGAGGCCAGGAGTTCGCGCTGGTCGGTCTGGACGAAGCCGACGATGACCGCTTCCTGAAGGGCGTTCGGGAGCTTGTCGGAGTCGATGACCGACGACCAGGCCTCGGCCTTGGCCTCCGCGGTCGGGCGGGCGGCGCGGGCCGTGGCGGCGTGCCGCTCGCCGGCCGCCGTCCGGTCCCGCTCGTACTCGCCCGCGATCTCCGTCTCGTCGAAGCGGCCCACCGCCGCCAGGCGCTCCACGAACGCCCAGCGCAGCTCCGTGTCGACGGCCAGGCCCTCGATCGACTGGGAGCCGTCCAGCAGGGCCTCCAGCAGGTCCAGCTGCTCCGGCGTGCGGGCCGTCGCCGCGAACGCCCGCGCCCACGCCAGCTGGTGGTCGCTGCCCGCATCGGCGGAACGCAGATGAGCCAGCGTGGCGTCCGTCCAGCGGGTCAGCAGGGCCTCGCGGGCCGCCGGGTCGGCGTACAGCTCGATCGCCAGCTTCACCTGGCGCTGCAGCGACTGCACGAGGCCGATGTCGGACTCCTTGCCGATGCCCGACAGGACCAGGGAGACGTAGTCGCGGGTGGCGAGTTCCGCGTCGCGCGTCATGTCCCAGGACGACGCCCAGCACAGCGCCCGGGGCAGCGAGGCCTCGAAGTCGCCGAGGTGCCGCGTCACGAACGCCAGGGACTCCTCGTCCAGGCGGACCTTCGCGTACGACAGGTCGTCGTCGTTGAGGAGGACCACGTCCGGACGGCGGGTGCCCGCCAGCTGCGGTACGGCGGTCAGTTCGCCGTCCACGTCCAGCTCGATGCGCTCGTCGCGCAGCAGCTTGCCCGTCGCCTCGTCGAGGTTGTAGAGGCCGACCGCGATGCGGTGCGGACGCAGGGTCGGCTCGCCCTTCGCGCCCGTCGGCAGCGCCGGGGCCTCCTGGCGGATCGCGAAGGACGTGATCACACCGTCGGCGTCCGTCTCGATCTCGGGGCGCAGGATGTTGATGCCCGCCGTCTCCAGCCACTGCTTCGACCAGGTCTTCAGGTCGCGGCCGGAGGTCTCCTCCAGGGCGCCCAGCAGGTCGGACAGGCGCGTGTTGCCGAAGGCGTGGCGCTTGAAGTACGCCTGGACGCCCTGGAAGAACTCGTCCTCGCCGACGTAGGCGACGAGCTGCTTGAGGACGGAGGCGCCCTTGGCGTAGGTGATGCCGTCGAAGTTGACGAGCACGTCGTCCAGGTCGCGGATCTCGGCCATGATCGGGTGCGTCGACGGCAGCTGGTCCTGGCGGTACGCCCACGTCTTCATCTGGTTGGCGAAGGTGGTCCACGCGTGCGGCCAGCGCGACTCGGGCGCGTACGCCTGGCAGGCGATGGACGTGTACGTGGCGAACGACTCGTTCAGCCAGAGGTCGTTCCACCACTCCATGGTGACCAGGTCACCGAACCACATGTGGGCCAGCTCGTGCAGGATGGTCTCCGAGCGCGTCTCGTACGCCGCGTTCGTCACCTTGGACCGGAAGACGTACTGGTCGCGGATGGTCACCGCGCCCGCGTTCTCCATCGCGCCCGCGTTGAACTCCGGCACGAACAGCTGGTCGTACTTCTTGAACGGGTACGCGTAGTCGAACTTCTCCTGGAACCAGTCGAAGCCCTGCCGCGTCACCTCGAAGATCGCGTCCGAGTCGAGGTACCCGGCGAGCGAGGGACGGCAGTAGATGCCGAGCGGGACGGACTGGCCGTCCTTCTCGTAGACGCTGTGCACCGAGTGGTACGGGCCGACGATGAGCGCCGTGATGTACGTCGAGATGCGCGGCGTCGGCTCGAAGGCCCAGACGCTGTCCTTGGGCTCCGGGGTGGGCGAGTTGGAGATCACCGTCCAGCCCTCCGGGGCCTTCACGGTGAACTGGAAGGTGGCCTTCAGGTCGGGCTGCTCGAAGGACGCGAAGACGCGGCGGGCGTCCGGGACCTCGAACTGGGTGTAGAGGTAGGCCTGCTGGTCGACCGGGTCGACGAAGCGGTGCAGGCCCTCACCCGTGTTGGTGTACGCGCAGTCGGCGACGACCCGAAGGACGTTGCGGCCCTCCAGCAGGCCGGCCAGCGCGATCCGGGAGTCCTTGAAGACCTCGGCCGCGTCCAGCGGGTCGCCGTTGAGGGTCACCTCGTGGACGGTCGGGGCCACGAGGTCGATGAAGGAGTCGGCGCCGTTTTCGGCGACGTCGAAGCGCACCGTGGTCACGGACCGGTAGGTGCCGCCCTCCTGCGCGCCGGAGAGGTCGAGATCGATCTCGTACGAGTCAACAGTGAGCAGCTTCGCCCGCTGCTGTGCCTCTTCGCGAGTCAGGTTTGTGCCAGGCACGCGGTCATCTCCTCGATATGTGTGGGTTGCGCCATCCTTCCACGGGAGCTGCACGGAGCGCGAAGTCCGTTTACCGCCGGTGGGCGGGGCGGACGCGCGTGAGGCTGGGGCCATGACGACCTACTTCGCACGTCCTCTCTCTCCGACGGCCCTGAAGGAGTTGCGCTCTGCTGACGATGCGGGGCGCCGGATGGTTCCCGTGACCGACGAGGATGGCGGGTCTCCGTTGCGCTGCTGCCTGCGCCACAGCACGCCCGGCGAGCGGATCGCCCTCGTCTCCTACGCTCCGCTGCGCCGCTGGGCGGCCGAGACCGGCGTCGATCCCGGGGCGTACGGCGAGCAGGGGCCCGTCTTCATCCATGCGGCTCAGTGCGCGGGGCCTCAGCTGGAGAGCCTGCCCTTCGTAAACGCTCGGCGCGTGGTCCGCCGGTACTCGGCCGAAGGGACCATCCTCGGCGGACAGCTGGTCGAGGACACGAGCCTGTTCGCCACGGCGTTGCGGGAGGCCTTCGCCGACCCGGCCGTGGCGCTCGTCCACGTCCGGGCCGTCGAGTACGGCTGCTTCCTCTACGAGGTGCGCCGGCCCTGAGCACAGGAGAACGAGGGCCTGACGTGCCCGGCTACGTGGCGGCGGCACTTCGCAGAGCGTCGAGCGTCCTGCGCACCGCCGGCGCATCCGCCCCGCCCTTGCGCATGGCTGCCACCACATGCCGGACCGGATGCTCGGCGCCCAGCTCCCGCATCACGACCCCGCCCCTCGGCACGGCAGCCATCCGCGGTACCAACGCCACCCCCATGCCCGCCTCCACCATCGCCAGGATCGCCGTCCACCCGGCTGCGGAATGCCCCTGCCGAGGACTGAACCCCGCTGCCTCGCACGCCCCCCCGCGTGATGTCCGACCACGGCCCGCTCCCCCCGAAGATCCACTCCTCCCCCGCGAGATCGGCCAGCCGAAGCCCTTCGACACTCGCCAGCTCGTGCCCCTTGGGGAGGGCCACGTCCAGCGGATCCGCCAGCAACGGCACCCGAGTGAAGCGCGCGTCCCCCACCACCGGTGCCTGCGCCGCGAGGGACAGCGCGAGGTCGACCTCGCCGGCGGCCAGCAGCTCGTAGGCCTCTTGGGCCTCGGCCTCCCGCACCCGTACGACCACGCCGGGATGCGACGCACGCAGCGCCCGCACAGCCGGTACGACCAGCGCCGGCACCGCCGTGGAGAACGCCCCGACCCGCACCTCCCCGACCTCGCCGTGCAGGTACGCCGCCAACTCGGCGTCCGCCCGCTCCAGTTGCTCGAACACGGCCTCGGCGTGCCGCAGCACCAGCCGCGCCGCGTCCGTCAGCCGCACCCGCCGCCCCTGTGCCTCCAGCAGCGGCACCCCGAGCTGCTTGGCGAGATTCGTCAGCTGCTGCGACACGGCCGACGGCGTCATCCGCAGCGCCTCGGCGGTCGCCGTCACGGTCCCCCGCTCCCGCAACGTCCGCAGGATCTGCAGCTTCCGGATGTCCCACTCGACCATGGCGGCAACCTACGTCACCGACGCGACCCGGCACCCAGGACGACCCCGCCGAGGATCAGCGCCATGCACAGCACCTGCGTCCAGCCGGTCGCCTCGCCCAGCACCGTCCAGGACAGCAGGGACACGCACACCGGCTGGAGGTAGTAGACGACCCCGGCGCGGCTCGGGCCGACCAGTGCGATCGCCCTGTTCCAGGCGAAGAAGGCGACGGCCGAGGAGACGACTCCCACGTACAGGATCGGCAGGACGGTCCCGGCCGTCGGCTCGAAGCCGCCCTGCACCGCCAGGCTGACCCCCTGTGCGGGCGCCAGCAGGACCGCACCGAGCAGGAACGTGGTGAACAGGAAGGCCACCCCGCCCAGTTCGGCGGGCTTGCGCCGCAACAGACCGCTGTAGGAGGCGAAGCAGCAGGCCGCGGCCACCATCCACAGGTCCCCCGCCGCGAAACGGGCCCCGCCCGCGCCACCCCCGATCAGCAGCACGACGCCCGCACAGGCCGTCAGCAGCCCCGCCACCCGGCGCGCGCCCAGCCGTACCCCCGCGGCCCGCTCGAACACGGCCATCAGGACCGGTGAAGCGGCCATGATCATGCCCATGTTGGCGGCGGGCGTGGTCAACCCGGCCTGGTTGACCAGGGTGTTGTACGTGGTGATGCCGAGGAGAGAAGCGAGGAGCACGAACCCGAGGTGGCGGCGGATCACCTTCCGCTGCCGCCACGCCTGCCGGGCACCGAAGGGAGCCACCGCGGCCAGCGCCACCAGCCACCTCCAGAACGCCTGCTGCACCGGCGGCACGCTGTCGTGCAGCGCGCGGGAGGTGACGAAGCTGCCGGACCAGACGACGGTGGCGAGGGCGGCGAGGGCGATCCCGAGGACGGTTGCCCTGGGGAGGGAGGGAGGGCTGAGGGTGGAGGCGGGGGCAGGGGCAGGGGCAGGGGTGGCGGTCCTGGGGAGGACGAGGGGCACGGAGATCCTTCGCTGGTCGGTGATCGGGCTCGATCTACCGTCGCAGCGCCGGACCTGTCAGGTCCATCGAATCTTTCCGATGAGTCTTTTCAGCAGAACTGAACAATCGCGGGGACACCTGTCCAGCCCGGCCCACCCCGATCTGCCCCACGACCGTCGCCCCGAACGCGAGCGCCATGCCCGCCAGCTGGAGCGGGGTCAGCGCCTGTCCCAGCGCCGCCCAGCCGACCACGGCGGCGGTCAACGGGGACAGCGGGCCGAGGAAGGTGACCTGCGTGGCGCTGAGGCGGCCGATGCCGCGGAACCAGAGCCAGTACGCGACCGCCGTGTTCGCCAGCGCCAGATAGAGGTAGCCGCCGACCGCCCGGCCGTCGAGCGCGGGCGGGGCACCCTCGACCAGGAGGGCGAGGGGCGCGATGAGCAGGCCGCCGGCCGTCAACTGCCAGCCGGTGAGGGCGAGCGGGCCGACGCCCTCCGGGCGCCCCCAGCGCTTGGTCAGCACGGTGCCGGTCGACATGGACGCCGTGGCGGCCAGGGCCGCCAGCACGCCGACGAGGTCGAGCGCACCGGCCGCCTTCAGCACCACCAGGCTGACGCCGAACGCCGCCACGACCCCGGTGAGCACGTTGCGCACCGTCGGCCGCTGCCCGAGGAACAGCGCCGAGAGAGCCACGACGAACAGCGGACCGACCGAACCGACAACCGCCGCCATACCCCCGGGCAGCCGGTACGCGGAGAGGAAGAGGAGAGGGAAGAAAGCACCGATGTTCAGCGCCCCCAGCACCGCCGACTTCCACCACCAGACGCCGCGCGGCAGCACGCGGGCGAGGGCGACCAGCAGCAGACCCGCGGGGAGGGCGCGCATCAGGCCGGTGAACAGGGGGCGGTCGGCCGGCAGGAACTCGGTGGCGACCGCGTAGGTCGTGCCCCAGGAGATAGGCGCGAGGGCGGTGAGGAGTATCAGGGCGGGAGAGACACCGCCGACGCGGTTGGCGGCCATGAGGACGCCCCCTTCGAAGTAGGCAGCGGAAAGCAAGTCAGGGAAGTAGGTCAGGGAAGTAGGCCAGCGGAGAGTAGGTCAATGGAAAGTAGCTTAGCGCCAAGCTACTTTTCGTCAAGTTACTTTCTTGCAGGCCAGCATCAGACCGCCGATACTCGGCACATGAGCGAACGCCCCCAGCGCAAGGACCCCGTCGACGCGATCATCGACCAGTGGGCGACCGTGCGGCCCGACCTCGACACCAAGGCGATGGAGGTCTTCGGGCGGATCTACCGCCTCTCCCGCACCGTGGGCGACCGCATGGACAAGGCCTACGCGCCCTACGGCATCTCGCGCGGCGAGTTCGACGTCCTGGCGACCCTGCGCCGCTCCGGTGAGCCCTACACCCTCTCGCCCCGCCAGCTCTCGGCGACGCTGATGCTCACCACCGGAGGCATGACCGGCCGGCTCGACAAACTGGAACGGGCCGACCTGCTGCGCCGCTCCCCCGATCCGCACGACCGCCGCGGCCTGCAAGTCACGCTCACCGAGAAGGGGTTGGACGTCATCGACCAGGCGGTCGGCGC
This sequence comes from Streptomyces sp. R28, assembly GCF_041052385.1. Classification (GTDB taxonomy): domain Bacteria; phylum Actinomycetota; class Actinomycetes; order Streptomycetales; family Streptomycetaceae; genus Streptomyces. The sequence goes on from NZ_CP163439.1 coordinate 3,781,378, forward strand.
CGGCCTGGCCGTCCAGACGGAGGCCCTGTCCACCCTCGACGACGAACAGGCCGACCGACTGGCCGACCTGTTGCGGGAGTTGCTCGCGGGGGCGCCCGAACCGCGGTAGGGGGCCCGACCGCGAAAAGAGGGGCTTCACTCACCCCACGTGGACGGCGAGCGCCTCCTCGATCGCCCGCGGGCCCGCGGAATCCGCCGCCCACGCCACGTATCCGTCGGGCCGCACCAGCACGGTCCTGCGGCGGTCGCTCGCCCAGCGTTCCACGGTCAGCCGGCCCTCACCGGGCGCCCTGACTCTCGTAGCCCCCGCGAGCCCCGTTCACTTCCGGGACGATCAGCACGAACCGACCGCCACGCAGGGCCTCGTACAGGCGGCCGCTCTCCAGAGCCACGTCCGGGACGCGGGCGCCGACCAGGCGGTGGGAGCCGCGCGGTGCGGGGTACTGGTAGCCGATGCCCTGCGGAGCACGGCCTTGCCGACCGGGTGACGCTCGGCCTGGTAGGTCGTGGCATGGCTGGCGCCCACGCTTCAGCGCTATCTGACCGCGCCGCACCCGGCGTGAGCGCCGCCTGACCGAGAACACCTGGCGCACCCCGCGCACCCGGCGGAGAACACACCGAGGGCGCCGCCCTCGCCCACGTACGGCGGATGCGCGTACGTGCGGCAGGGGCGGCGCCCTCGGGAAAGCTGTGACCGGACGGAAGAGTCCCGATCAGGCAGATCAGGCAGATCGGCCGAGCAGGCCAATCAGGCCTTCGCCTTGGCCTTCACCTTCGGCTGACGGTCCGTGGAGCGGTCCAGGACCATCACGAGGCCCGCGATGACCGCGAACAGCACGATCGGGGCCAAGACGAACTGGCCCAGCGTCTCCATGACGCTCAGGCCCTGACCGGGGTCGTCGCCGTCGTCGCGCGTGAGCGCGAGCGCGGGGGACGACATGAGCAGCATCATCAGCGTCGTACCGGCAGCCAGGGCGCCGGCGCGCAGGGCGTTCTTCTTGTCCACGGGGCCAAAAGTACCGAACGGCGGGAAGGGCCGCGCGCCCGGGGTGCCGTATGCCGTAGGCCGTAGGAGGCGCGGTCCGTCCGGGCGTCACTCCCGCCGGACCGCCTCGCCCCGCAGCACCTCCACCAACGCCCGCACCCGGGCCGACTCCGCCAGTTCCTCCAGCGTCACCGCTCGCCCCTCCGCGTCCGCGATCGGCAGCCGCCAGTTCGGGTACTGGTCCCACGTCCCCGGCAGGTTCTGCGGGCGGCGGTCGCCCACGCCGTCCGGGAGCCAGATGCCGACCATGCGGGCCGGGGTGCGCAGCAGAAAACGGTGGACCGCCTGGATCTCGGCCTCCTCCTCCGAGGCGCAGTGCCCGCCGTGCGAGCCCTGCAGCAGGCCGAGCCGGGAGAGCAGCTCCAGCCATTCGCCCGTGTCCGCCGACGCCTCCGCCCGCTCCTGCTCCAGAGGACGGGTCAACAGGCCAAGGCTGTCGCGGAGTTGGACGTGTTCGCCGGTGAGGCGGGCCGCGGTGGGCGGCAGGTCGTGGGTGGTGGCGGTGGCGAGGCAGTCGGCGCGCCAGGACTCCGGCGGCAGCGGGCGGCCGCCCCCGTCCCAGTCCCGCTCGAACCACAGCACCGAGGTGCCGAGCACGCCCCGCGCGCGCAGCGTCTCACGCACACCGGGCTCCACCGTGCCGAGATCCTCGCCGATCACGACCGCCCCGGCCCGGGAAGCCTCCAGCACCAGGATCGCGAGCATGGCCTCGGCGTCGTAACGGACGTACGTCCCCTCCGTCGGCGCGTGCCCCTGCGGCACCCACCACAGCCGGAACAGACCCATGACGTGGTCGATCCGCAGCGCGCCCGCGTAGCGGAAGAGCGCTCTGAGCAGGCGGCGGTACGGCTCGTACCCCGATTCGGCCAGCCGGTCCGGCCGCCAGGGCGGCAGCCCCCAGTCCTGGCCGCGGGCGTTGAAGGCGTCCGGCGGGGCGCCCACCGACATCCCGGCCGCGAAGTACTCCTGCTGCGCCCAGGCATCCGCGCCTGCGGGGTGCACCCCGACCGCCAGGTCGTGCACGATCCCGACGGGCATCCCCGCCTCCCGCGCGATCCGCTGGGCGGCGGTCAGCTGGCCGTCGGTGAGCCAGGCGAGACGGCAGTGGAAGTCGACCCGGTCCATGAGCTCGCCCCGCGCGCGGTCGGTTTCGGGCGACCGCGGATCCCGCAGCCCCTGCGGCCACCGCTGCCAGTCCGAGCCGTGCACCTCGGCCAGCGCGCACCACGTGGCGTGGTCCTCCAGCGCCTGCCCCTCCCGCGCGAGGAAGTCGACGTACGCGGCCCGGCGCCCCGGCCCGAGCGGCACCGCGCGCACCAGCTCCAGCGCCTCCCGCTTCGCCTCCCACACCGCGTCCCGGTCGATCAACTCCCCCTTTTCCAGCACTGCTTCACGCAGCCGCCCGGCCCGCTCCAGCAGCCCCCGCACCCGCTCGCGGTCCTCGACGTACGGGAACTCGGGCACGTCCTCGACCCGCAGGTGCACGGGGTCGGGGAAGCGGCGGGAGGACGGGCGATAGGGGGAAGGGTCGGTCGGCGCTCCCGGTACGGCCGCGTGCAACGGGTTGACCTGCACGAATCCGGCGCCGCGCGCGCGGCCGGCCCAGGCGGCGAGGTCGGCGAGGTCGCCGAGGTCGCCCATGCCCCAGGAGCGGCGAGAGAGCAGGGAGTAGAGCTGGACGAGGAGGCCGTACGAGCGTCCGGGGGGCGCGGGCACGCGGGGCGGGGCGACGACCAGGTGGCTGGTCGCCGTACGGCCGTCGGGGGCGGTGGCCGTCAAGCGGTGGACGCCGGGCGGGAGTTGGTCGGCGGTGGCGCGGGACTCGCCCTGTTCGGTCTCGATGTGCAGCCGGGTTCCGGCCGGCAGCGCGGCCAGTGCCTCGGGCTCGGCCCCGCTCCAGCACACGACCGTCGGCGGCAGCAGCCGCTCGCGCAGCTTCCGCTCGCGCGCGTCGAGCGCGGCACCGACGGCCCCGGGGGTGCTCGTGTCGACGTCGAGGGCGGCCAGGGCGAGGGCGAGCGCGGTGGCGGAGGCCGTGACCGTACGGTCCGCGGACGGCTGGTAGGAGGTGGCGACGCCGTGCAGCTCGGCGAGGCGGGCCAGGTCGTCGGAGGGCAGATCCTCGCGGCCCTCGGAACCCTCAGAACTCTCAGAACCCTCGGTGGGGGCTTCGGCCGACCGCTCAGCTGTCATCTACGACCTCGGGAAATCCATGTCCATGTCCATACCGGTGTCCATACCCATGTCCCAGGTCGCCGCCTCACTGGTCAGCGGCGCGGCGTCGGCGAGCGGCGGCTCGCTGGTGAGGGGCTCGACGTCGGGGAGGGGCGGTTCGCTGGTGAGCGGGGTTTCGGTGTAGGCGCCCTCGGCGCTGAAGACGCAGGCGGGCATCTCCGGTTCGGTGAAGACGCCTGCATACATCTCGGGCTCGCTGGGCGCCTCGGGTTTGGACAGGGCCGATGCTGTGGGCACGGGGGCCTCCTCTTCTAGTACGGCGTGCGGGTTACCGCCAGCCCTACCCAGCAGGCGCGGGGACAGACGTCCAGAAGCGAACAACATGCCTCACGTCACATTCCGTTCCGCACATTCTGCTCCGGACGCCGCGTCTGTCGGGTTAATTTCCTGATCACTATTCACTCAGTACATGTACTCAGTACATAATGATCGGCATGAGCACCCGCCACATCCTGTTGGGGCTGCTCGCCACGGGGCCGAGCCATGGCTACGACCTCAAGCGACGCCACGACGAACGCTTCCCGCAAGCCCGCCCGCTGGCCTATGGGCAGGTCTACACGACCCTGCAGCGGCTGGTCCGCGACGGGCTGGCCGAGGTCGAGGGCACCGATGCGGACGGCGGCCCCGAGCGCACCACGTACCGCTCGACGGACGACGGTGCGCGCGAACTGGCCAAGTGGGCCGGCGAGATCGCGCCGCCCGCGCCGTTCGTGACGAACGAGATCTTCGCCAAGGTCGTCGTGTCCATCCTGTCCGACGGCGACGCCGAGGCCTATCTGCGCGCCCAGCGTGCCGCCCACATGGAGCGGATGCGGGAGCTCACGACGGTCAAGACCGCGCCGCGTACCGATCTCGCGACCGTGCTCTCGGCGGACTACGCCCTCAACCACCTCGATGCCGACCTCCGCTGGATGACGACCACGGCGGCCCGGCTCACCACCCTGACCGCGGAGGTCGACGCAGCATGAGCAACACAAGGGGAGGCACGGTGCCGCTGCTCGCGGCCCGTGACCTCGTCAAGGCACACGGCAGGACCCAGGCCCTGCGCGGCGCCTCCATCGAACTGCGGGCCGGCGAGATCCTCGCCGTCACCGGCGCCAGCGGCAGCGGAAAGTCCACACTGCTGCACTGCCTGTCCGGCATCGTCCGCCCGGACACCGGCTCGGTGACGTACGACGGGGAGCGGCTGGACCAGCTGCCCGAGCAGCGGCTGAGCGAGCTGCGGCGCACGGAGTTCGGCGTGGTCTTCCAGTTCGGGCAGCTCATCCCGGAGCTGACGGCCCTGGACAATGTGGCGCTGCCGCTGCTGCTCGCCGGCGCGCGCAGGCAGGAGGCACAGGCGAAGGCCGGTGAGTGGCTGGAGCGGTTCGGGGTGCGCGGGCAGGAGGCGCTGCGGCCCGGCGAGATGAGCGGCGGCCAGGCCCAGCGGGCGGCCCTGGCCCGGGCCCTGGTCACCGGCCCGAAGGTGGTCTTCGCGGACGAGCCGACCGGGGCGCTGGACTCGCTGGCGAGCGAGCAGGTGATGACGGCCCTGGCGCACTCGGCCCGCGAGTCGGGCACGGCGGTGCTGCTGATCACGCACGACGCCCAGGTGGCGGCGTACGCGGACCACGAGGTGCGGCTGACCGACGGAACCGTGACGCCGCTGGAGGTGGCGGCATGAGGGGCGAGCTCCGCTGCGGCGGGAGGACCGCCGCCCGACCGGAGTCGACGACGCGGCCCGCTGGACACGGCGGCGGCTTCCGGCTCACCGGCGAAACCGTGACCTGTGCGGAGGTGACCGCATGAGGGCCGACCTCCGGCTGGCCTGGCTGCTCACCCGGGGATCCGACCGGCGCGAGTGGTGGCGGGTGGGGCTCACCGCGGTCGGGGCGGCGCTCGCGACCGGATTCGCGCTGACGGCCGTCGTGCTGGCTTCGCTCGACGGCTACAACAGCGTGCCGCTCGCGCACGGCTTGCTGAACGGCCAAGGAGAGCGCTCCGGGGTGGTCTTCAGCCTGGCGCTCCTCCTCGTTCCGGTGCTCGGCTTCCTCGGCCAGAGCGCGCGGATCGGCGCCGTCCACCGCGACCGGCGGCTCGCCGGGCTGCGACTGGCCGGGGCCGCTCCCTGGCAGGTGCGTCGGATCGCCGCACTGGAGACGGGGCTGGCCTGTCTGCTGGGCTCGGCGCTCGCCACCGCGGTCGCGGTACCGGTGCTGCTCTCCCTGTGGACCAGTCCGACCGCCCTCGCCTGGGCGGGGATCGCCCTGGTCGCCCTGGGGGTACCGGCGCTGGGCGCCGCGGCGGCCGCGCTGGCGTTGCGCCAGGTGGTGGCGTCACCGCTCGGCTGGGTGCGCCGGGTGCGGACCGCCCAGCGTCCGGGGCGGGTGTTCCTGGTGGTGACCGGACTGCTCGTCGCGTTGGTGGCGCTGATCCTGCTGACCTCGGTGTTCGACAGGCCCCGCAGGTTCTCCCCCGTTCCGCCGGTCATCGTGGCCCTGACCCTGCTGGTCGGTGCCGCGGCGGTGTCGCTGACGGGCTGGTCCTCCGGCCTGCTGGGCCGCGTCCTCGCGGTCCGGGCCCAGCGCCCGGCCCTGCTGATCGCGGCCGAACGGCTGCGCGACGACCCGTGGGCGGCGGCCCGCACCCACGCGGCCGTGCTGCTGGTGACCGTCGTCGGCACCGGCTTCGTGGGAGTGCGGCAGGTACTGCTCGCCGATGTGCACGCCATGAGCCGCGTGGGCCGCCTCGGCATGAACATGGCGTTCTATACGACGGGCCTCGCTCTGACGGCGGCCGCGATCCTCGTCGCCCTCGGGATCATCCTGTCGGCTCTCGCTGTCGGCACCGCCGAGTCCCTGGCCACCCGGCGCCGGGCCCTGGCAGTGCAGAACGCCGCCGGGGTGCCGCGTGGGGTGCTGGCCCGGGCGCTGTTCCTCGAGACCGCGCTCCCGCTGGTCCCGGCGGTCGTGGTGGCGGGCGCCGGCGGCATGGCGATCGGCGCCTGGTACGCGTCGATCACCACGGAGTACACGACGCCGGACGTGCCGTACGTCTCCCTGCTGGTCCCCTTCGCGGTGTACGCCTGCTGCCTGCTGGCGGCGGCCACCTCGCTGCCCCTGCTGCACCGCTCGGTCCGCCCGGCGGAGCTGCGGTACGTGTGACAACGGCCCGGCGGCCGCGCAACTGTCCGGCCCCGGGGGCACGGGGGACCCTCGGGGCTGGATGCCGTACACATGGGCACTGCGGGTATGCGAAAGCCCGGGTCGTCAGGCGGAAATGCCGTCGATCCGGGCCATGGCGTCCTCCGCGCCGAACGGCTGCAAGTACGGCAGCCAGCGCGGGTCCCTATGCCCGGTGCCGATGATGCGCCAGGCGAGGCCGGTGGGTGGAGCAGGTTTGTGGCGCAGCCGCCAGCCGATCTCGAACAGGTGTCGATCGGCCTTCACGTGGTTGCAGCGGCGGCACGAGGCCACCACGTTGTCCCAGACGTGCTTGCCCCCGCGGCTGCGCGGGATGACGTGGTCGACGCTGGTTGCGACGCCACCGCAGTACATGCACCGGCCCCCGTCGCGCGCGAAGAGCGCCCTGCGGGTAAGAGGAACGGGCCCCCGATAGGGAACCCGGACGAATCGCTTGAGCCGGACCACGCTGGGTGCGGGGACTGTGACGGTCGCGCTGTGCATGAAGGCGCCGGACTCCTCGAGGCATACGGCCTTGTTCTCGAGGACGAGGACGAGCGCGCGGCGGAGCGGTACGACGCCGAGTGGCTCGTACGACGCGTTGAGGACCAGGACATGCGGCACGGATGCCTCCTTGGGCGTCGGCGGCGCGTGGCTTGCGCCGGGACGATCTGTAGTCAGTCTCCCCTCTTGCCTGGTGAAAGCGCCACCATGTCCCGGTAACGGGCTGGGAGTGTTTTCGACCACATCTGATTCATCCCCAGGATGACGAACTGTTCATCCCACCAGTTCATCCCCAGGTGGGCACGGTTTCTCCCTCGAACACGGCGACGATCCACACACGATGCCCCGATAGTGTGGTGGACCTGCCCTGCCGGTGACCTTTTCGTGACCTTGACCATCTGCCGGTGGGGCGGGCCGCTGCACTGGAGGTACCAGCCGTGTCCTTGCCCGCCGACCTATTGGCCGCCGGTTCGACCCCATCACCGTCCCCGTCGGAGACGACGACCCCGGCGGTGCCGTCGATCCAGGACGCCCACGAGAGCGCTACCCAGGCCGCGAGCTGGGTCGAGCAGAACTGGTCGACCTGGCTCGCGATAGGTCTGAAGGTCCTGCTGATCCTGGTGATCGCGGCGGTGCTGAGAGTGGCGATCCGGCGGGCGATCACCAAGCTCATAGACCGGATGAACCGCACCGCCCAGGCGGTGGACGGCACGGCCCTCGGCGGCCTGCTGGTCAATGTCGAGCGGCGCCGTCAGCGCTCGCAGGCGATCGGCTCGGTCCTGCGCTCGGTGGCGAGCTTCCTGATCATGGGCACCGCGGCCCTGATGATCCTCTCCACCTTCGACATCAACCTGGCCCCGCTGCTGGCCTCTGCCGGTGTGGCGGGCGTGGCGATCGGCTTCGGCGCCCGCAATCTGGTCACCGACTTCCTGTCCGGCGTCTTCATGATCCTTGAGGACCAGTACGGCGTCGGCGACTCCATCGACGCCGGCGTCGCCTCCGGCGAGGTCATCGAGGTCGGCCTGCGCGTGACCAAGCTGCGCGGCGACAACGGCGAGATCTGGTACGTCCGCAACGGCGAGGTCAAGCGCATCGGCAACCTCTCGCAGGGCTGGTCGACGTCCGGCGTGGACGTCACCGTCCGCTCCTCCGAGGACCTGGACAGGGTCAAGCGCACCATCGACGAGGTCGCCGAGAAGATGAGCAAGGAGGAGCCCTGGAACGAGCTCCTCTGGGGCCCGATCGAAGTCCTCGGCCTGGACAGCGTGCTGCTGGACTCGATGGTCGTACGCGTGTCCGCGAAGACGATGCCCGGCAAGTCCCTGACGGTGGAACGCGAGCTGCGCTGGCGTATCAAGCGCGCCTTCGACGCCGCCGACATCCGGATCGTCGGCCGTGCTCCCCTCACGACGGAAGAGGCGGCCGCGACCGACCCGACGGCGGGCATGGCGGCTCCGTCGGCGTACTCCAACTCGTCCTCTCCGCAGGCCCAGGCGGCTACACCGCTGACGCCGCCGAGCGTGACGAAGTAGCCGCGCCCTGCCTCAGCCGACCCATCCCCGCCACCGCGGCCACGGTGCCTCGCACCGTCCCTCGGCGATCGCCTTCTCGTACTCCCGCTGGGCGAGCTCGTCCAGCTCACGCCCGGTCAGCGGCTTGCTGTCGAGGCTGGTGACCCGGGAGAAGGCGATCAGGCACTCGCCGTGCGGCACGGGCCGGGTCGCCCAGAAGACGAAGGACACGCCCGCGACGATCACGGCGAGCGAGGCGAGGGCGAGCAGCGCACGGCGACGGTCACGCGTCATCCGCGCAGCCTAGCCGCGGCCGGTCGCGGCACCGCCGAACCGGTCACCGCGCCCAGGCGGGCATCCAGGTCTCCGCCTCCCGGCGCTCGGTCCGGGTCGCGGCGAGGTGGGCGCGAAGAGCCGTGAGACTGGGGTGCGCGTTGTCGCCGCGCCAGAGCAGGGAGTGCGGGTAAACCGGGGTCGGGTCGCGCAGCGGGATGCGGCGCAGGTCCTGGTCGGCGGGCCAGACCAGGCGGGTGTCCTCGCCGACGAAGGTCGCCAGTGCGGCCGAGTCGGCGATCGTGTCGACGAGCGGCTCGGTGCCGAAGTCGGGGCCGGTCGCCTCGATGGTGAGCCCGAACCGGGCCGCGAGGGCGTCGTAGTAGACGGCCCATTCGGTGCCGTCGACGATGCCGGGCATCCAGATCCGGTGTCCGGCGAGCTCGGCGGGTGTCACCGAGCGGGCGGCGGCGAGTTCGTGCCCCGGTCCGGTCAGGAGCTGCACCGGCTCGTCGTACACGCGGGCGGCCTCGATGCCGTCGGGCAGCTTCCGCGCGGCCATGGTCACGGCGCGGAAGGACGCGTCGATCGTGCCGGCGCGCAGGGCCGCGACGGCCGCGTCGGCGTCGAAGAGGGTGACGACGTCGAGTTCGGTGTCGGGGTTGGCGCGGTGAAAGCCGCGCAGCAGGACCGCCGGGGCGAGCCGTCGGCCGATCACGTCGACGCGCAGGGCACGGCGGCCGGGGCGCACGGAGGCGAGGGCCCGTTCCTCGGCCCGGAGGAGGGCGCGGGCGTGCGGCAGGAAGGCCTGCCCGTCGATGGTGAGCCGCGCCCCGCGCGGGGCGCGGGTGAACAGCAGCACCCCGAGGCGGCTCTCCAGCGTGGCGATGCGTTTGGAGACGGCCTGCTGGGTGATCGACAGGGTCGCGGCGGCGTCCTGGAACCGGCCCGCGTCGGCTGCGGCGACGAAGGTGCGCACGGCGTCGAGGTCCACGGCCACAGCCTAGGCATACAACCGTTGGTTGTATCCAGGGACACCATGGACGCCCGTTGGTTGTTTGATCTGGGCAATCGCCTCTCGCTTGGATGGCTGCGGTCAACGTGAGGTTGGGGCTGGGGATGACGGGCGAGCGGTCGTTGGGGCGGAAGTTCGGGTGGCTGTGGGCGGCGTACGGGGTCAGCGCGTTCGGGACCCGGCTCGCCTTCGACGCGTTCCCGATCATCGCGATTGTCGTGCTGCACGCCGGGGCGACCGAGGTGGCGCTGCTGGCGGCCTCGGGGCTCGCGGTGGGGGCGGCGGTGGCGGTGCCGCTCGGGGCGTGGGTGGAGCCGCGCCGAAAGCGGCCGGTGATGGTCGCGGCGGACCTGCTCCGGTGCGCGGCGCTGCTGAGCATCCCCGCCGCCTTCGCGCTGGACGCGCTCGGCCTCGGCCAGCTGCTGGTGGTGTCGGTGGTGGTCGCCGCGGCGGACATCACGTTCACCGCGGCGAGCGGGGCGTATCTGAAGTCCCTCGTGCCGCCGGAGGACCTGCTCGTGGCGAACGGCCGCTTCGAAGCCACGACATGGACGACCACCGCGCTCGGCCCACCGCTGGGCGGGGCCGCGATCGGTGCGTTCGGCCCGATGGCGACGGTGCTGGCGGACGCGGCCAGCTATCTGCTGTCGGCGCTGGGGATCCGGGCGATCGGCGGTAAGGAAAGGCAACAGACCGGCAGGCAACAGACCGGCAAGCAACAGCCTGGAGGGCAGCAGACCCGCCCTGGCTCACCCTCGGGCCTGCGGCTGAGCGACCTCCCGGCAGGCTGGCGGCACCTCCTCACCCACCCCACGCTGCGCCCGCTGTTCCTCAACACGGTCCTGGTCAACGCCCTGATCATGGCGCCGTCCCCGGTGCTCGCCGTCCTCATGCTCGGCCAACTCGGCTTCGCCCCCTGGCAGTACGGCCTCGCCTTCGCCGTCCCGTGCCTGGGCGGCCTGCTGGGCTCCCGCCTGTCGCGGCGCCTGGTCACCCGGTACGGCCGACGCCGGGTCCTGCTCACCGCCGGCACCCTGCGCGCCTGCTGGCCCGTCGGCCTGGCCTTCGTCGGCCCGGGCACGTCCGGTCTGCTGCTCATCATGGCCGTCGAGTTCGGCCTGATCACGTGCGTGGGCGTGTTCAACCCGGTGCTCGCCACCACCCGCCTCGACCAGACCCCACCGGACCGGATCACCCGCACCTTGTCGGCATGGCAGATCACGGGCCGTACGACGACCGCGGCCATGACGGCGCTGTGGGGCCTGCTGGCGGCACTGACCGGACCACGCACCGCCATTGCCCTCGCAGGAGTTCTGCTGCTGGCGACCCCGCTCCTGCTCCCGCGGCGCGAGCGCGCACCGCAGCGCAGCGCCGCCGGGTAACGACTGGGTTGCCTGGTATAGACCTCTCTTGACGGCACCTTCCCCTCGGGTCTACCTTCCTGGACAACCCGATAGGAAACTTTCCTAACAGTGATCCTGGATGGACTTCCGTCGTAGATCGCTGAGAAGCTGGTCAGCCGAGAGGCAGGTGTCGATTCCCATGGCAGGAACCGCCGGTACGCCGGGCACCCCGCGCGTCCTGCGCGCCATGAACGACCGTGCCGCCCTGGACCTCCTCCTGGAGCACGGGCCGCTGTCCCGCACGCGGATCGGCAAACTCACCGGCCTCTCAAAGCCGACCGCCTCCCAGTTGCTCGCCCGCCTCGAAGCCGCCGGCCTCGTCCTGGCCACCGGCACGACGGAGGGCCGTCCCGGCCCGGGCGCCCAGCTGTACGAGGTCAATCCGGCCGCCGCGTACGCCGCGGGGCTCGATGTCACCCCCGAACGCATCCTCGCCGCCGTCGCCGACATCACGGGCCGCACGGTGGGGTCGTACGAACTGCCCACCCCCGGCAGGCGGCCGACCCAGCCCGTCGTCCGGCAGGTCACCGACGCCCTCGACAGCGCGGTGAAGGCGGCAGGCCTGGCCCGCGACGACGTCCACCGGCTCGTCATCGGCACCCCCGGCGCCTTCGACCCCAACACGGGCCGGCTGCGCTACGCCTCCCACCTCCCCGGCTGGCACGCCCCCGCACTCCTGGACGAAGTCGCCGCCGCCCTGCCGATGCCGGTCGAGTACGAGAACGACGTCAACCTCGCGGCGGTGGCCGAGCAGCGGCTCGGCGCGGCTCGCGGCCACGAGGACTTCGTGCTGCTGTGGAACGAAGGGGGCCTGGGCGCCGCCCTGGTCCTCGGCGGCCGGCTGCACCGCGGCTGGACCGGCGGCGCGGGCGAGGTAGGTTTCCTGCCGGTTCCGGGCGCACCCCTGGTCCGCCAGGTAACCAAAGCCAACAGTGGCGGCTACCAGGAGCTGGCCGGTTCGCAGGCGATCCCCCAGCTCGCGAGCGAACTCGGTATCGCGAACATCCCGTCGGGTCCGTACGCCGAGGCGGCCGCCACCCTCATCGAACGGGCCGCCGCGGAGGACACCGTCCTGGGCCGGCTCCTCCTGGAGACCTACGCGACCCGGCTCGCAACGGGTCTCGCCTCCCTGGTCTCGGTCCTCGACCCCGAACTGGTCGTCCTCAGCGGCGCCTCCCTCACGTCCGGCGGCGAGGTGCTGCGCGCCCTCGTCCAGGCCGAGCTGGAGGAGCTGGCCGCCTCCCGGCCCCGGCTCGTCGTCGGTGACGTCCGTGAACACCCCGTGCTGCGGGGCGCGTTGGAGAACGCGCTCGCGACCACGCGCGACGAGGTCTTCGACACCGCACGCTGAGCGCCCCGCCCCCCCTGCCTCAGCCCCTTCACCCAGCCCTGTAACTCACCCCCCGCCTTCCCTCACCCACCCCGTCCCGCCCTTGGGAGACCCTGCCATGCCCGGAAAGTCCTGGAACGTCATACCCTCACCGTCCCGCAAGGCGGCCGCCGCCCTCGCCGCCACCGCCTCCCTGGCCCTCTTCACCACGGCCTGCACCGGCCAGTCGGAGGCCGGTGCCACCGACGACCCCAACGCCAGGACGACGATCACCTTCTGGCACGGCTGGAGCGCGCCCGCCGAGGTCAAGGCGATCCAGGCGAACGTGGACCGCTTCGAGAAGGCCCACCCGAACGTCACGGTGAAGGTCGTCGGCAACATCAATGACGACAAGCTCAACCAGGCGCTGCGCGCGGGCGGTTCGAGCGGTCCGGACGTGGTGTCGTCGTTCACGACCTCCAACATCGGCAAGTTCTGTTCCTCCGGCGCCTTCCTCGACCTGAAGCCGTTCATCGAGAAGTCGAAGCTCGACCTCGACAAGATCATCCCGAAGCCGATGCTGGACTACACCCAGTTCGAGGGCACCCGCTGCGCCCTGCCCCTGCTGGGCGACGCCTACGGCCTCTACTACAACAAGGACGCCTTCGAGAAGGCAGGCATCACCTCCCCGCCGAAGACCTGGTCGGAGTTCGCCAAGGACGCCAAGAAGCTGACCAAGGCCAAGGGCGACAGCTACGAGCAACTCGGCTTCATGCCGACGTACCACGGCTACGAGACGGTCGTGGACCACTACATGTCCCAGTGGGACCACGCCTACTTCGACAAGGACGGCAAGTCCAACATCGCCAAGGACCCGGCCTTCGCCGACATGTTCACGTACCAGAAGAAGCTCATCGACGGCCTCGGCGGCTTCGCGAAGCTGGAGAAGTACCGCAACACCTTCGGTGACGAGTGGGGCGCCAAGCACCCCTTCCAGACCGGCCAGGTGGCCATGCAGCTCGACGGCGAGTGGCGCCTCGGCATGGCGAAGGAGGCCGACGTCGACTTCGAGATCGGCACCGCCCCGATGCCCGTCGCGGACGACGAGGTCGCCGAGTACGGCAAGGGCTTCCTCTCCGGCACGGTCATCGGCATCGCCCCGCAGAGCGAGAAGCAGAACGCGGCCTGGGAGCTGGTGAAGTACCTGACGACCGACACGCAGGCTGTCGTGTCCTTCGCCAACGCCATCCACAACGTGCCCTCCACGTTCGCCGCGCTGAAGTCGCCCGACCTGAAGGTGGACCCCGGCTTCAAGACGTTCCTGGACATCGCCCAGAACCCGGAGTCGAACACGCCGCCGGCCTCCGTCAACGGCTCGACGTACCAGACGACGCTGCAGGACTTCGGCTACCAGTACGAGTCGGGCAAGGTGAAGGACCTGAAGGCCGGTCTGGAGAAGACCGCCCGGCAGATCGACACCGACATCGAGCAGGCGAAGTAGCGCCCCGATGTCGACGCACACTCTCCGCGCGAAGCGCCGCAGGTCGGCGCTTCGAACGGTGGCCTTCCTGTCACCGTGGCTCATCGGTTTCGGCGTCTTCTTCGCCTATCCCCTGGTGTCCACCGTGTACTTCTCGCTGATGAAGTACGACGGCTTCGGCACACCGGTCTTCCGCGGCCTGGGCAACTGGGCCTACGTCTTCAACGACTACCCGCTGTTCTGGCCGGCGCTGCGCAACACGCTCTGGCTGGTACTGGTGATGGTGACCTGCCGGGTGATGTTCGGGCTCGGCATCGGTCTGCTGATCACGAAGATCAAGACCGGTACGGGTGTCTTCCGCACCCTCTTCTACCTGCCCTACCTCGCCCCGCCGGTCGCCGCGACGCTGGCCTTCGTCTTCCTCCTCAACCCCGGCACCGGCCCGGTCAACTCGGTCCTCGACGGCCTGGGGCTGCCGACACCCGGCTGGTTCACGGACCCCGCCTGGTCCAAGCCGGCCCTCACCGCGCTGGCGCTGTGGGGCGTGGGCGACCTCATGGTCATCTTCATGGCCGCGCTGCTCGACGTACCGAAGGAGCAGTACGAGGCCGCGGAGCTGGACGGGACGTCGGCCTGGCAGCGGTTCCGGTTCGTGACCCTGCCGAACATCTCGCCGATCGTGATGTTCGCCGTCGTCACGGGCGTGATCCAGACGATGCAGTACTACACGCAGCCGCTGGTGGCCGGGAAGGTCGCCTCCGGCATCATCGGCGGATCCGGCCAGCAGTTCGAGCCGGGCTACCCGGACAAGTCGACGCTGACCCTCCCCCAGCTCGTCTACAACCTCGGCTTCCAGCGCTTCGACTACGGCTCGGCCTGCGTGGTCGCGCTGGTGCTGTTCGCGCTGGCCATGTCGTTCACGGCGCTGCTGATGCGGCGCCGGGGCGGACTGATCCAGGCAGGTGACTGACCATGGCCCAAGTACTGGACAAGCCGGTGGAGTTGAGCGCTCCGACCATCGCCGAGCGCACGGCCCGGCGCAGGGCGCTGCTGGAGTGGATCGCCGTCCACTCGCTGGGCGTCGCGGCCGCGCTCTTCTTCACCCTGCCCTTCGTGTTCGTCGTCCTGACCTCGCTGATGAGCGACCAGCAGGCGCTCACCCGCGACCTCATCCCGGACACCTGGGAGTGGGGCAACTACACCAAGGTCTTCGACACACCGGGCTTCCTGACCTGGTGGAAGAACACCCTGGTCTACGCGGGTCTGGGCACGGTCCTCACGGTCGTGTCGTCGGTCCCCGTGGCGTACGCGCTCGCCAAGTTCCGCTTCCGCGGCCGGAACCTGTCCCTGATGCTCGTCATCTCGATGATGATGCTGCCGCCCCAGGTCGTCATCATCCCGATGTACCTGTTCTGGGCGAAGCAGCTGGACCTGTCGGGCACCCTGTGGCCGCTGATCATCCCGATGGCGTTCGGAGACGCGTTCTCGATCTTCCTCCTGCGCCAGTTCCTGATGACGATCCCGAACGAGTACCTGGACGCGGCGAGGGTGGACGGCTGCGGTGAATTCCGCACACTCCTGCGGGTCGTCCTCCCCATGGCGAAACCGGGGATAGCCGCTGTGGCCCTCTTCCAGTTCTTCTACGCGTGGAACGACTACTTCGGCCCCCAGATCTACGCGTCCGAGAACCCGGGCGCCTGGACGCTCTCCTACGGCCTGGAGTCGTTCAAGGGCGCGCACCACACCGACTGGAACCTCACCATGGCCGCCACCGTGCTCGTGATGGCCCCCGTGATCCTCGTGTTCTTCTTCGCGCAGAAGGCGTTCGTCGAGGGCGTCACGCTCACCGGAGTGAAGGGTTGAACCACCTGTGCAGCATCTCCCCGGGGGACACCCCCCGGACCCCCGGCCGATAATCACGAATCCCGGCGCCCGGAAGCGAGGCACCTCGCAGTGAAACTCACCGTGGTCGGCGGAGGCTCGACCTACACCCCCGAACTCATCGACGGCTTCGCCCGCCTCAGGGACACCCTGCCGATAGCGGAACTGGTCCTGATGGACCCGGCGACGGACCGTCTGGAGCTGGTGGGTGGCCTGGCCCGCCGCATCTTCGAACGCCAGGGCCACCACGGCACCATCACCACCACGACCGACCTGGACGCGGCGGTGGAGGGTGCGGACGCGGTCCTCCTCCAGCTCCGCGTGGGCGGTCAGGCGGCCCGCGAGCAGGACGAGACCTGGCCCCTGGACTGCGGCTGCGTGGGCCAGGAGACGACGGGCGCCGGCGGCCTGGCGAAAGCCCTGCGCACCGTCCCGGTGGTCCTGGGCATCGCGGACCGCGTCCGCCGCACCAACCCCACCGCCTGGATCATCGACTTCACCAACCCGGTCGGCATCGTCACCCGCGCCCTGCTCCAGGCGGGCCACAAGGCGGTCGGTCTGTGCAACGTGGCGATCGGCTTCCAGCGCAAGTTCGCGGCCATGCTCGGCGTGACCCCCGCCGACGTCCACCTGGACCACGTGGGCCTCAACCACCTCACCTGGGAGACCGGGGTACGCCTGGGCGGCCCCGAGGGCGAGAACGTCCTGCCGAACCTGCTGGCCGGCCACGGCGACACCATCGCCGCCGACCTGCACCTGCCCCGCCCCCTCCTGGACCGTCTGGGCGTGGTGCCGTCGTACTACCTGCGCTACTACTACGCCCACGACGAGGTGGTGCGGGAACTGCGCACCAAACCGTCGCGCGCCGCGGAAGTGGCGGAAATGGAAAGAAGGTTGCTCACCCTCTACGCCGACCCGGCCCTCGACGAGAAGCCGGAACTGCTCTCCAAGAGGGGCGGCGCGTACTACTCGGAGGCCGCGGTGGACCTGGCGGCCGCGCTGCTGAACGGCGCCGGCAGCCCGTACCAAGTGGTCAACACCTACAACAAGGGCACGCTCCCGTTCCTCCCCGACGACGCGGTGATCGAGGTACAGGCCGGGGTGGGGACCAAGGGCGCGGCCCCTCTCCCGATGGCACCCCCGGATCCCCTGTACGCGGGCCTGATGGCCCAGGTGACGGCCTACGAGGACCTGGCCCTGGAGGCAGCCCTGCACGGCGGCCGCAGCCGGGTCTTCAAAGCCCTGCTCTCCCACCCCCTGATCGGCCAGTACGCGTACGCCGAGAAACTCACCGACCAGCTGATCGCACACAACCGGGAGCACCTCGCGTGGGCATGACCGCACGTGTCCTCGCCGTAGACGCGGGCAACAGCAAGACCGACGTGGCGGTCGTGGCGCCCGACGGAACCGTCCTGGCCACGGCCCGCGGAGGCGGCTTCCGCCCGCCCACGGTGGGCGTGGAGCCGGCGATGGACACCCTCGCCGCAGCGGTGGAAGAGGCCTTCACCGCTGCGGGCGTCACCCGCGCCGACCACGTCTCGGCCTGCCTGGCCAACGCCGACTTCCCGGTGGAGGAGGAGCAACTGGCAACGGCGCTGCACGCGCGCGCGTGGGGCACGACCGTCGACGTCCGCAACGACACCTTCGCCATCCTGCGGGCGGGCGTGACGGAACCCCGCGGGGTGGCCGTCGTCTGCGGCGCCGGCATCAACTGCGTGGGCATGCGCCCCGACGGCCGTACGGCCCGCTTCCCCGCGCTGGGCCGTATCTCCGGCGACTGGGGCGGCGGCTGGGGGCTGTCGGAGGAGGCCCTGTGGCACGCGGCCAGGGCGGAGGACGGCCGCGGACTGCCTACGGCGTTGGCGCACACCCTCCCCGCCCACTTCGGCCTGCCGACCATGTACGCCCTGATCGAGGCCCTGCACCTCGAACACATCGCCCCCGTCCGCCGTCACGAACTGACCCCGGTCCTCTTCGCCACGGCCATGACCGGCGACCTGATCGCCCGCGAGATCGTCGACCGCCTGGCCGACGAGGTGGTGACGATGGCGACGGTCGCCCTGACCCGGCTGGACCTGCTGGAGGAGGCGGCTCCGGTGCTGCTGGGCGGGGGTGTCCTGGCGGCACGGCACCCCCAACTGATCGACGGCATCCGGGACTTGCTCGCGTCCCGCGCCCCCAAGGCGGTACCGGGCGTGGTCACGGCGAGTCCGGTGCTGGGGGCGGCGCTGCTGGGGCTGGATGCGGTGGGGGCGCCTGCGGAGGTGCACGCCCGGCTGCGCCGGCACTTCGAGTCGTAAGGGCCTGCTGGGGGGCTCGCGGCCCTCAGCGGGCCCCCCAGCGAACCCTGAACCTGGAACCGAACAGATTCTCCCGGCGTGTTCATGGGCAGGGGGTGGTGCGGGGCGTACCTCGGTGTGCCGGAACCTCCGCGTCCGCGCTGCGATCCGATCAAGATCCAGCGAAGCCCGGTGCGGATGTCAGTCCCGGCAGCGATACTTGCGGCGACGGATGACCACGGGGGAGGTCAGCAGTGACACAGACGCCGAAGAGCAGCACGGCGCCACCACCACCGGGACACGACCCGGCACCCGGCGCACCCACCATGCCGTCCGTACCGCCCCAGCCCGTCCGGCCCGCCACACCCGCCCCCACCCGGCCGGCCGCGGGACCCCGCCGCACCGCCTTCGCCGAGGGCTTCGACCAGCTCCGCGCGGCCGCCACCACCGAACCCGGCCGCCTGCGGATCATCGGCGCCCTCCTCGCCCTCTTCGTCGTGGCCTTCGGTGCCGTGGCCGCCTGGCAGATGACCGAGCGGGCGACAGCCGCCGACGACGTCCTGGGCCGCAGCCAGCCCCTCACCTCGGACGCGGCCGACATCTACCGCTCCCTGGCGGACGCCAACACCGCGGCGGCCAGCGGCTATCTCGCGGGACTGCAGGAGAAGCCCGCCATGCGCGAGGGCTACGAGCGGGACATCCGCACGGCAGCCTCGAAACTCGTCACCGCCGCCGCCAACTCCGAACCGGGCTCCACCTCGGCGGACACCATCGCCGAACTCAGCGAGCTCCTCCCGGAGTACAAGGGCCTGGTCGAGACGGCGAGGGCCAACAACCGCCAGGGCTATCCCGTGGGCGGCGCCTATCTGCGCGCGGCGAACGAGATGATGCAGCAGAAGATGCTGCCGGCCGCCGAGAAGCTCCACCAGACGGAGAACCAGCGCCTGCGCGACGACTACGCGGACGCGAAGTCGTTCCCCTGGGCCGCGGCCGGCCTCGGCATCCTCGCCCTGGCCGCCCTCGCCTGGGCCCAGCACCGCAACTACCAGCGCACGAACCGGGTCCTGAACCACGGCCTCGTCACCGCCACGGCCGCATCCACCGTGGTCCTGCTCTGGCTGGCCGTGGGCCACACCGTCGCGCGCGCGGGCCTGACCGACTCCTACGACCACGGCGTCCGCTCGCTGAACGTGCTGCACGAGGCCCGCATCGCCTCCCTGACCGCCCGCAGCGACGAGAACCTGAACCTGGTCCGCCGCGGCGCGGACACCAAGACGCTCGACGACGACACGGTGGTGGACGCGTACGAGTGGGGCTACGACCAGGAGATCGAACAGCTCGGCAAGGCGCTCGTCCGGGCCGAGGGCCTCGCCGACGACTCGGCGGGCAAGAAGCCCGTGCAGGACGCGAACAGCTTCATGAAGGTCTGGAAGGACCGCCACGGCCTCGCCCGCGACGACAACAACTCGGGCAACTACCAGGCCGCCCGCGACCGCGTCATCGGCGCCGCGAAAGAACCGACGAGCGTGTGCTTCGACAACGTCGACAAGGCCCTGGAGACGGCGCTCGAGCACGAGCAGAACGAGTTCAAGCAGGCCGCGAGCGACGGCCGTGACTCGCTGGCGGGCCTCCCGACCGGCGCCGCGGTCCTCGCGGTCCTGGGCGCGGCCGGCGCGGTGCTCGGCATCGGTCGCAGGCTGTCGGAGTACCGGTGAAAGGGGGCAGGACGATGAACGCACGCGACGACTCGGTTCGCCTCCGGGGCGCGGGCCGCCCGTGGCGGCGTCTGCGGGCCGGCCTGCGCGGCTGGGGCGGGGTGGGCGCCATGGCGTTCGTCTGCGCCCTGGCGGTGGCCTTCGCGCTGCTGCTGCCCCTGTCCCAGCCGCAGGGCGACGACGGTACGGTCATCGCAGGCCAGGGCGTCGCCCACGGCAGCCAGGTGCGGGCCGACGACTGCGAGAACCCGCAGGACCAGAGCCTGTCGCCGTCCGGCGGCGACGGGAAGAGCCCGACCGTCGACGCCATCAAGGCCCGCAAGGACCGGCGCCTGATCGTCGGCGTCGACACCAACAGCTACCGCTGGGGGTACCTCGACCCGAACAACCCCTCCGGTGAGCTGGAGGGATTCGACATCGACCTGGTCCACCGGATCGCCCAGGACATCCTCGGCGACCGCGACGCGGTGCAGTTCAAGGCCATCCCGACCAGCCGCCGTATCGAGGCGGTCCAGAAGGGCGAGGTCGACATGGTGGTCCGCACCATGACGATCAACTGCGACCGCATCGGACAAGTCGCCTTCTCCGCGCCCTACTTCGTGACCGGACAGCAGGTCCTGGCGCCCAAGACCTCGACGATCACCGGATACGACAAGACCCTGGCCGGCAAGAAGGTGTGCTCGGCGAAGGGCTCCACCGCGTACGACAACCTGAAAGCAGACAGGAAGAGCGGCGAACTCCCCGGCTCCACCGACATCAAGACCATCGTCCCCAACCAGCTCGACTGCCTGGTGAAGTTGCAGCTCGGCGAGGTCGACGCGGTCGTGACCGACGGTGCGCTCGCCGCGAGTCAGGCCGCGCAGGACCCCGCGGTGGAACTCAAGGGCGGCCTGTTCACCGACGAGTACTACGGCGTGGCGATGAAACTGGGCTCCGAGGATCTGGTACGCCAGGTCAACCGGACCCTGGAGGACTACGTCGAGGACGGCGGCTGGGAGACGTCGTACGAGAAGTGGCTGCACCCGACCATGGACCAGGGCGACAAGAAGTCGGCCTCGGCGACCCCTCCCGAGGCCCAGTACAAGTGACCGACCATCAACTGACCAACGACCGATGACGAAGCCTGACGAAACTGACCAAGACTGACGAAGACCCCTGACGGAACACAACGCAGCGAGAGGTGATCGATGGGCGTCACGGACCCCGCCGGGCCGGTGATGGACCGGGACGAGGTGGACCGTGCGCTGGCGCGGCTCGGCGCGGAGCACGAGGCGATCGAGACCTCGCTCCTCGCCCTGCAGGACCACGCGGGCCGCAGACTCCTCGAGGGCGCCGAGCTCACGGGCGTCACCCAGGAGCGCTGGACGGCCGCGGAGGCGTCGATCACGCTGCTGTGGGCGTACTTCGACGCCTACACGGACGCGTTGCGCTCCGCCCGCGAGATCCGCTCCCGCCGCCGCTGGTCCAGCCGCGACGACCTGGTGGAGCTGACGGAACTGCTGCGCGGCGAGTCCGTCACCGTGGCGGGCTCGGCGGCCGCGGCGGCCAACGCCCCGACGCTGCACGGTGGTTCGGGCAAGCTCAGCGAACAGTTCACGCTTCTCACCCTGGTCGACCGGATGAACGAGCTGTACGCGACTTCGCTGGACATGGTCGTCGCCGCCGACGCGGTCTGGTCGGCGCTGCCCGCCCGTATCGATTTACTGGCCGCGGAACTCCAGCGCACCCGCCGGCTCGCGCACTCCATCGGTGTACGCCCCGGCGAGCACCCGGCGGGTGACGACCTGGAGCGCATCACCCGCACGCTCACCAACCTGCGCGCCCAGGTGGTGTCCGACCCGCTCGCGTACTGGGTCCCCGCACAAGGGAGTTCGGCACCCGGCGGCGGCAAGCCCGACACCACGGTCTACGACCGGGAGGCGCGCGCCCTGGAGGACGTACGCCGGGAGATCGACGCCGTCCTGACGGTCCGCCAGGACGCCGAGCAGCGGCTGGTCAAGCTGCGTGACGTACTGTCCCGCGCGGACCGTACGCTCGCCGAGGCCCGCGCCGCGCGCGGCGAGGTGCTGGCGAAGATCGCCGCCACGGAGGTGCCCGTGGTCAGCGGCCCGCCGACCGCGCTGCAGGAGCAGCTGGCGACGGCCGCCGAGTACCGCAGACACGCCCAGTGGCACCGCCTGTCCCCGCTCCTGGAGTCCCTGGAGCAGAAGGCGGAGGACGAACTGCTGCGCGCCCGCGAGTCGTTGACCGCGGTCACCGCGCCCCTGGCGGTCCGCGCCGAGCTGCGCGGCCGCCTCGACGCGTACCGGGCGAAGGTGGCCCGGCACGGCCTCGCGGAGGACCCGTTCCTCATCGAGCGGTACGACGCGGCCCGCCGCATGCTGTGGAGCGCACCCTGCGACCTGCGCGTCGCCGAACAGGCGGTCCTGCGCTACCAGCACGCGGCCGCCGAACTGTTCGGCGGCCCGCGCGTGCCGGGTCCCCACGGGCTCGAGGACCGGAGGGGGCCGGGGTCATGAGGGACAGGGGGGAGTCGTCGTCATGAGTCAGCCACAGCAGACCTGCCAGCGACCGGACTGCGGCGGGGCGTACGAGGACGTGGGCGGCGGCGAGCTGTACTGCGACACCTGCGGCCTCGCCCCGGTCGTCTCGGCGACCGGCACGGTCGGCTCGCCGCCCACCGGGGTGACGGCCGGCGGCAAGGACTCACACGGCTCGGCGGCCAGCGGCAGCTCCCGCTCCACCAGCCGCGGCAGTTCGCGTACGTCGTCGCAGTCGTCGAAGTCCCGGCGCTCGGTGTCGGGACGGCTGTCGCGTTCGCTGTCGGGCCGTTCCACGGGCCGCTCGGTGTCGGTGCGCAGCTCCGGTTCGACCGCCGGCTCCAGCGGCCGCGGCCGGCTCGGCGTCGGCCTGGTCCAGGTCCCGGACGTGCCGCGGCCCGACCCGCGCGCGATGGTGCTGGAGAACCCGGAGGTGCCCGAGCGCAAGCGGTTCTGCTCCCGCTCGGACTGCGGCGCACCCGTCGGCCGGGCCCGCGGCGACCGCCCGGGCCGCACCGAGGGCTACTGCACGAAGTGCGGCCACCCGTACTCCTTCGTCCCGAAGCTGAGGGGCGGCGACATCGTGCACGGCCAGTACGAGGTCGTGGGCTGTCTGGCGCACGGCGGGCTCGGCTGGATCTACCTCGCCGTGGACCGCGCGGTCTCCGACCGCTGGGTGGTGCTCAAGGGCCTTCTCGACACCGGCGACCAGGACGCGATGGCGGCGGCGATCTCCGAGCGGCGCTTCCTCGCGGAGATCGAGCACGCCAACATCGTGCGGATCTACAACTTCGTCGAGCACCTGGACCAGCGCACGGGCTCGCTCGACGGCTACATCGTCATGGAGTACGTCGGCGGCAAGTCCCTGAAGGAGCTCGCCAATTCGCGCCGTACGGAGACGGGCAAGCGTGACCCGCTCCCCGTCGAGCAGGCGTGCGCATACGGCATCGAGGCGCTGGAGGCCCTCGGCCATCTGCACAGCCGCAACCTCCTCTACTGCGACTTCAAGGTCGACAACGCCATCCAGACCGAGGACCAGCTCAAGCTGATCGACATGGGCGCGGTGCGCAGGATGGACGACGACGAGTCGGCCATCTACGGCACGGTGGGCTACCAGGCGCCCGAGGTCGCGGAGGTCGGTCCGTCGGTGGCGTCCGACCTCTACACCGTCGCGCGCACCCTGGCCGTGCTGAGCTTCGACTTCCAGGGCTACACGAACGTCTACGTCGACTCCCTGCCCGACCCCGACAACATCGAGGTCTTCCGCCAGTACGAGTCCTTCTACCGCCTCCTGGTCCGCGCCACCGACCCCGACCCGGCCCGCCGCTTCGCCTCCGCGCAGGAGATGACGGAGCAACTGACCGGTGTCCTGCGCGAGGTCGTGTCCCTGCAGACGGGCCGGGCCAGGCCGGCGCTGTCGACCCTGTTCGGCCCGGAGGTACGGGTCACGGACACGGAGCTGTTCCCGAAGCCGGCCGGCGAGGTGTCGCGGTTGGGAGCGCGGATCGTGCGCACCCGCAAGCAGCTCTCCCTCCCCGCCGCCGGCCTGCCCGCCGTTTCCGCCGGCATCGTCAAGGTCGTCGACGCCGCCGTCGCCGCCCTCGCGCTTCCGGTCCCCCGGGTCGACCCCTCCGACCCCAACGCCGGTTTCCTCGCGGGCCTGATGACCACCGCGCCGGCCGAGTTGCTCGGTGCCCTCGCCGCCGCTTCCGCACCGTCGACCGAGACGCGGCTGCGGCAGGTGCGGGCCTGGCTGGAGAACGGCGACGCAGGCACCGCGCACCAGGCCCTGCTGAAGCTGGAGGACGAGCGGCCCGACGACTGGCGGGTCGTCTGGTACCGGGGCGTGGCGGCGCTCGGCACCGGCGACCACGAGGGCGCCGCGCTCGCCTTCGACGCGATCTACGACGCCTTTCCCGGCGAGCCCGCCCCCAAGCTGGCGCTCGGTCTGTGCGCGGAGGTGCTGGGCCAGTTGGACAACGCCGCCGAGTACTACCGTCTGGTGTGGTCGACCGACCCGAGCTACGTGAGCGCCGCCTTCGGTCTCGCCCGCGTCCAGCTCGCGGCCGGCGACCGCCGCAGCGCCGTACGGACCCTGGAGTCGGTGCCGGAAAGCTCCATTCACTACACGGCCGCACGCGTGGCGGCCGTCCGCGCCCGGCTGCGTGGACGCACGGCGGTCGCCGCTGACGTACCGTTCCTGGACGACCTGACCGCGGCCGCGGGCCAGGTCGAGGCGCTGGACGCGTACGGTCTGGACCCGGCGCGCCGGGAGCAGTTGTCGACGGAAGTCCTCGGCTGCGCGCTGGACTGGATACTCTCCGGTGGCCAGGGTTCCGCCCCTCCCGCCGCCACCGGAGGACGGACGCTGCTCGGCAGCGGCCTGGACGAGCGGGGACTGCGTTTCGGCCTGGAGCGTTCGTACCGCACGCTGGCCAGGCTCGCGCGGGGCGGCGAGGAGAGGATCGACCTGGTGGAACGTGCCAACCGTTACCGCCCCCGGACGTGGGTGTAGTTGATGTCGCAGATGCCCCAGCTGTCCGCCTGCCCGAGCTGCGAATGGCCGCTCGAGTCGGGTGACCGTTTCTGCGGTGCGTGCGGATACGACCTGTCCGCCGTGCCCGTACGGCCGGACGACAACCCGACCATCGTCATGAACGGCTCGGTGCCGCCCCCTGCCATGGGCGCGCCCGGCATGGACCGGCCCGGCGCCGCCGCACCGGACGGCTCCGGCGGCCACGGACTGCCCCCGGGCACGCCCCCGCTCCCCCCGTCACCGCCACCGGGCTCCCCGGCCTCCGCCGACCCCGGCCTCCCGGGCGGCTTCCCGGCCCCCGGCCACCACGCACCGCCCGTTTTCCCCACCGTCCCGGCCCCCGGCGGCCCCGGCGCGCCGACCGGACCGCAGACGTCGCCCGCCACCGCGGGTCCCCCCGCCCCGACCGGCTCCCCCGTCTCCCCGGCCTCCGGAGTCCGTTTCGACCATCCTCCCGAGCCCGAGGAGTACCCCTTGCAGGCGCCCGATCCGCGCGTCGTCACCGACCTGCCCACCCCGCCCGAGGGCACCAAGGTGTGCGTGGCCTGCCGTGCGGGCCGCGTCGACCACGACGGGTACTGCGAGAACTGCGGGCACGCCCAGCCGCGTGAACGCGACCACATGGAGCTGGACGCCGGCCTCGTCGCCGCCGTCAGCGACCGCGGTCTGCGCCACCACCGCAACGAGGACGCGTTCGCCGTCGCCTGCACCGCGCTGCCCGACGGCCGGCCCGCGGTCGTGGCGATCGTCTGCGACGGCGTGTCCTCGGCGACCCGCCCCGACGATGCCTCGATGGCCGCGTCCCGGGCGGCGAGCGAGTCGCTGCTGGCCGCCCTGCCGCGCGGCACACACCCGCAGCAGGCCATGCACGACGCGATCGTCGCCGCCGCGAACGCGGTCAACGCGCTGGCCGCCGAGCCGGCCACGGCCCGCGAGCAGGGACCCCACCAGAACGCCCCCGCCTGCACCATCGTCGGCTCCGTGGTGACGCCCGAGCTGCTGATCGTCGGCTGGGTCGGCGACAGCCGCGTCTACTGGGTCCCGGTGGACCGCAGCACTCCCCCGGCCCGGCTCACCGAGGACGACTCCTGGGCCGCGCAGATGGTCGCCGCCGGCCTGATGAACGAGGCCGAGGCGTACGCCGACGAGCGCGCCCACGCGATCACGGGCTGGCTCGGCGCGGACGCCTACGAGCTGGAGCCGCACACCGCTTCCTTCAAGCCGGACCGTCCGGGTGTAGTGGTGGTGTGCACGGACGGGCTGTGGAACTACGCGGAGGCGGCCGACGAGATGGCCGAGGCCGTACCCCTCGACGCCGCCGCTCGCCCCCTGCACAGCGCCCAGGTGCTCGTCGGTCACGCCCTCGACGGCGGGGGCCACGACAACGTAACAGTGGCCGTCCTGCCGTTCCCTGCGCCGCCGATGGGGGCAGGATCGGCCTGAGGCCGCACCCGCGGGGACGGCCTCATCGGACCGGAGGGGACCGGTCCGGCTGCAGCCATGGCCCCACCACGGGGTTCTTTAGGGGGATTTGAGAGCACATGGCCAATTTCTCGAAGTCGAACGTGCCGCAGTTCTCGGTGGACGTGTACCAGAACGAGTACCTGCCGGAGGGCGGTCGCGAGGTCAACGCGATCGTCACGGTGACCTCGACCGGCGGCGGCACGGTCGGAAGCGCGGTCGCGGCGCCCCACCTCTACGCACCGGGGCAGGGCCCGTCCGCGGCCGTGGCGATCATGGTCGACTGCTCGGGCTCGATGGACTACCCGCCGACCAAGATGCGCAACGCCCGCGACGCCACGGCCGCCGCGATCGACACCCTGCGCGACGGCGTGCACTTCGCGGTGATCGGCGGCACGCACGTGGCCAAGGAGGTCTATCCGGGAGGCGGCCGCCTGGCCGTGGCCGACGCCACCACCCGCGACCAGGCCAAGCAGGCCCTGCGCAGGCTCAGCGCGGGCGGCGGCACGGCCATCGGCACCTGGCTGCGCCTCGCCGACCACCTGCTGTCCTCGGCCGACGTCGCCATCCGGCACGGCATCCTGCTCACCGACGGCCGCAACGAACACGAGTCGCCGGAGGACCTCAAAGCCGCGCTCGACGCCTGCGCCGGAAGCTTCACCTGTGACGCCCGTGGCGTGGGTACGGACTGGGAAGTGAAAGAAGTCACAGGAATCGCCTCGGCCCTGCTCGGCAGCGCCGACATCGTCGCCGACCCGGCCGGGCTCGCCGCCGACTTCACGCAGATGATGGAGACGGCGATGGGCAAGGAGGGCGCGGACGTCGCCCTGCGGGTGTGGACGCCGGTCGGCACGATCATCAAGTTCGTCAAGCAAGTCGCACCGACGGTCGAGGAGTTGACCGAACGCCGCACCGAAGCCGGCCCGCGCGCCGGGGACTACCCCACCGGCTCCTGGGGTGACGAGTCCCGCGACTACCACGTCTGCGTGGAGGTCCCCGCCGCCGACCTCGGCCGGGAGATGCTCGCCGCCCGGGTCTCCCTGGTCGTCCCGCAACCGGACGGCACCGCCCAGAACCTGGGCACCCAGGGCCTCGTACGGGCCGTGTGGACCGACGACATGGTCGCCTCGACGTCGATCAACCCACAGGTTGCGCACTACACGGGCCAAGCCGAACTGGCACAAGCCATCCAGCAAGGTCTGGATCTGCGCAAAGCGGGGGATATGGATGGAGCAACGGCCAAATTGGGCCGGGCCGTTCAGCTCGCCAGCGCCTCCGGAAACGCGGATACGGCGAAACTCCTTGCGAAGGTGGTGGACGTGGTCGATGCCGCGGCAGGTACTGTGCGACTGAAGGCGAAGGTCGCGGAGGCTGATGAGATGACTCTCGAAACACGGTCGACAAAGACTGTTCGTGTAAAGAAGTGACCTAGCAGCACCCTGAAAGTTCCTGGAACGCAAGCGAGCCTGACCCCCTGGGGTTGGAAAAAACCCGGTCGAACGACCGGAAAGGAAAGGGGGAAGCGCCGACATGCCGACCTGCCCGAACGGACACCAGTCGGGTTCCGACGACTGGTGCGAGGTCTGCGGTCACCGCATGGCCGGTGCCGTACCTCCACCTCCTCCCCCGCCGCCCCCGCCCGGCGGTGGCTACGGCTTCCCGCCTCCCGGCGGCCCCGGTGGGCCCGGTGGCCCCCCTGGCGGCCCCGGCGGTCCGTTCGGTGGCCCGAACACCGGTCAGCCGGGCGGCCCGCCGCCCATGTCCGCTCCGGAGCCGGAGCTCTGCCCGCAGTGCCGTACGCCGCGTGAGGGCGGTGCGCCGTTCTGCGAGGAGTGCCGGTGGAACTTCCTGACCAACACGGCGACGTCGTACACCCCCGCCGCCCCGCGCACCCAGGCGCCCGGCGGCCCGCCCCTGCCCTCCCACTTCCAGCAGCAGTCGGCGCCACCGCCGTCGTTCGGCGGCGGTGACTCGTACGAGTACCAGGGTTCTCGCCCGTCCCAGGTGAACCGCCCGGCGGAACCGATCCCGCCGTTCGGCGCGGAGCCCGCGGGGCAGGGCGGCCCTGGCGGTCCCGGTGGGCCCGGCGGTCCTGGCGGCATGGGTCCCGGTGGACCCGGTCCCGGGCCTGGCGCCCCGGGCGGTTTCGGCGCGGGTCCCGGCGGCCCGGGCTATCCCAACCCTGGTGGGCCCGGTAGCCAGGGTGGACCCGGCGGGCCCGGCGGCTTCGGCGCAGGCCCTGGCGGTCCGGGCCAGCCCAGTCCCGGCGGACCCGGTGCCCCTGGCGGCCCCGGCGGCTTCGGCCCGGGCCCCGGCGGTCCCGGCAACCCCAACAACCCTGGCGGACCGGGTGGCCCTGGCGGCCCCGGTGGTCCCGGTGGTCCGGGAGGCAACGCCCCCTCCCCCTTCGGCGACCCGTCGCGGCAGGTTCCGCCGCCGCCCGGCCCCACTCCGCCCGGCGGTCCGGGCGCGACCAGTGGTGCTCCGCAGGCGTTCCAGCAGGCCGGCCCCGGCAGCCCGCCGGCGCCGCCCGGATTCCCGCAGGAGACCCACCGTCCCCCGCAGCAGGGCGGCCCGTCCTTCGGCGGCGGTGACGACTGGGTGATCTCGCCCCCGTCGTCGGGCCCCGGCGCTCCCGGTGGCCCCGGCCCCGGCCCCGCTCAGGGCGGGTACGGCTACCCGCAGCCCGGCCCCGCTCAGGGTGGGTACGGCTACCCGCAGCCCGGCTCGACGCAGGCCCCGCCGCCCCCCGGTCCGGGCTACCCGCAGCAGCCGACAACCTGGTCTGCGACCATCGGGCCGGACCGCGAGTACTTCATGGCGATGATGCAGCGCTCCGGCCCCGAGGCCGCGGGCCTGAACCTGCCCGCGTACTCGCCCGAGCAGCAGCGCGCCCTCACCGGCAACCAGGTCACCATCGGCCGCCGCCGCCACTCCACCGGCGACACCCCCGACATCGACCTGTCGGTGCCGCCGGAGGACCCAGGCGTCTCGCACCAGCACGCGGTCCTGGTCCAGCAGCCGGACGGCACCTGGGCGGTCGTCGACCAGAACTCGACGAACGGCACGACGGTGAACGGTTCCGAGGAGCCGATCCAGCCCTTCGTGCCGGTACCGCTGCAGGACGGCGACCGGGTGCACGTGGGCGCGTGGACGACGATCACGGTCCGGCGCGGCTAGGTCTCTCGATACCGGGAGGGGGCGGTCGTACGGCGAGAAGGTGCCGTACGACCGCCCCCTCCCGGCGTTTCAGCCGGGCAGCGCCCAGGCGTACGGCCCCTCGGGGTCGTCCAGCCACGCCCACTCGTGCTCGCCGCGCACGGTGATCCCGTACCGCTCCCGCTGCGGCTGCCCCTCGCGCTCCCACAGCGTGTAGGCCTCCTGCGGATCGAGGCTGCCGCGGGTCAGGGCCAGCAGGAAGCGGAACAGTTCGTCGTCGCGGGCCCGGCGCGGCAGTCCGCCCAGTTGCGCGCGCTCCGGCTCGGACCGGGTCCCGCCGCGCAGCGGCACGAAGTAGGCGGGCGTATGCAGGAAGCGCCCCTCGGCGTGCTCGGCGTCACGTACGGCGAGGGCGATCAGACCGGTGGCGAGCGGTGTCAGTATGCGGGCGCCGGGGCGGCACTGGGCGAGCCAGGCGCGGGGGATCGACCGCAGGGTGCAGGTCGCGATGATCCGGTCGAAGGGGGCGCGTTCGGGCACGCCGCGTGCACCGTCGCCGGTGACGACGACGGGGTGGTGGCTGGCGGCGGCCAGGTGCTGCCGGGCCGACTCGGTGATGTCCGGCTCCAGGTCGACGGTGGTGACGAGGTCGTCGTCGCCGAGCCGGTGGGCGAGGAGGGCGGCGTTGTAGCCCGTGCCCGCGCCGATCTCCAGGACTCTGTTGCCGTCCTTCACCTCCAGCGCGACCAGCATCATCGCCATCAGGGACGGCTGGCTGCTGGAGGAGAGCAGTTCGCCGTCGCGCAGCCGGGTGGCCAGCGGGGTGTCCAGGTACGCGCCGCGCATCCAGCGCTCGCGCGCGGCCGGGTCGGGACTCTGACCCCAGCGGCGCTCGTAGCCGCCGGCGACGCCCACGTAGTAGTACGGCACGAACAGATGCCGCGGAACGGCGGCGAAGGCCTCCCGCCACACCGGGTCCTCGGCCCATGCCCCGCTCGCGTCGATCTCGCCGACCAGTGCGGCCCGCGCCGCGGCGGTGACGTCGGCGAGCTCCTCGGCGTCCCTGCCGAGATCCTGAGCGCTCATACGTCCACTGTGCTGCGGCGGGCGGCACGAGGCGAGTGCCTCGGCCGGAATCAGTGGCTCAGTGCGGCTGGTCCTAGGGCTTGAGTCCTGGTCCGCCCGGTCTGAGACCATGGGTGACGTACCGCCTTTCCCGGGGGACGTACCCCATTGCCGCTGTGCGGCGGGCCGGACCCCCGGCAGAACAGACTCGGACGGATCGGAACGACACATGCGAGGCAGCCCACAGTGACCGAGATCCGGCGCGGCACGCTTCAGGAGCAGACCTTCTACGAGCAGGTCGGCGGGGAGGAGACCTTCCGTCGGCTCGTCCACCGTTTCTACGAGGGCGTCGCCGAGGACCCGCTTCTGCGGCCCATGTACCCCGAGGAGGACCTGGGTCCGGCCGAGGAGCGCCTCACCTTCTTCCTGATCCAGTACTGGGGCGGCCCGACGACGTACAGCGAGAACCGCGGCCACCCCCGGCTGCGGATGCGCCATGCCCCCTTCGCCGTCGACCGCGCGGCCCACGACGCCTGGCTCAAGCACATGCGGGTCGCCGTCGACGAGCTCGGCCTCTCCGAGGAGCACGAGCGGACGCTGTGGAACTACCTGACGTATGCGGCGGCGTCGATGGTGAACACCGCGGGCTGAACCTGCCGCCCGCGGTCCCACCCCCGGCCCGGCCCCCGCCCTCACGCCCGCCTTCTTGGCGTAGCCGACGGAAAAGACGTACGGGTATTGACGCGCCTCCACCCCGGTGCCAAGGTTACGCACATCGAGACATCAGATGTCTGACGTCAGATATCTGAGATCACTGTCGAGGCCGCCACACTCACCCCGTACGGTGGCTCCGGCACCCGCCGTATCCTCATCCGCCCGCCGGAGGCCCGAAGATGTCGCTCTCCGAAGAACTCGCCGAACGCCTGCTCAGCGAGATCATCGACGGCGTCTACCCGCCCGACGCCGCCCTCCCCCCGGAGGGCGAGCTCGCCGAGCAGTCCGCCGTGAGCCGACTGACGGTGCGCGAGGCGGTCAAGCAGCTACGGGCACAGAACGTCGTCCGGGTGGTCCGCGGCCGCGGTACCTACGTGAACCCGCCGGACCGCTGGACGGCACTGGAGCCGGTGGTGCGCGCCGCGTCCCGCTCCTCTCAGAACTCGCTCTCCGAGCGGCTCATCGAGGCCCGGCGCCTCATCGAGAACGGTGCGACGGAACTGGCCGCACTGCGCCGCGACGAAACCGACCTCGCGGAGCTGCGGGAACACCTCGCCGCGATGCGGGAGGCCGCGGACGAGGCCGACACCGAGAAGTTCGTGCAGGCCGACATCGACTTCCACGCCACGGTGATGCGGGCGACGGGCAACCTCTTCGTCCCCCTCCTCTTCGAACCCTTCGGCCCCCTCCTGGCCAAGGGCCGCCGCGAGACCTCCGCGATCCCCCAGATCCGCGTCAACGCCATCGCCCACCACGAGGCGGTCCTGGCTGCCCTGGAATCCGGCGACCCGGACCAGGCCCGCGAGGCGATGAACGCCCATATGAATCAGACGGCCGACGACTACCGGACGCACGTAGCGAAGCCGGCCGAGTAGCAGCAAACCCGGCCGAGTAGCAGCGAAGTCTGCTGAGCAACAAGGCGCATCGGGCGGCGGCAGCCCGGTAGTCGGCGTAGCCGCGCCCACTCGGCGCGCTCTTCGCCCCCTTCATCCCCTTCACCACCTTCCTCGTTTTCCCTCTTCCCCCCAACCTCGCCCCTCCCCTCCCCTCACGCACCCTCATCCCAGGAACCGCCATGCCCCTACCCCGCCATGCCCTCCCGGAGCCCGAAGTGCTCCGCAATGTCCCGACCGTGAGGAATGTCAGCCCCTCCGAGGTCGCCGCCCGCCTGCGAACGGCCCCCCGCCTGGCCGTCCTCGACGACGACCCCACCGGCACCCAGACCGTCAAGGACACCCCGGTCCTCACCACCTGGACCGTCGAAGACCTCCGCTGGGCCCTCCGCCAGAACAGCCCCGTCTTCTTCGTCCTCACCAACACCCGCAGCCTCTCCCCCCAGGACGCCGCCGCCCGCAACCGCGAGGTGGCCCGCGCCCTGCACGAGGCCTCCCGGGCCGAGGGGACCCCGTACGTCATCGCCTCCCGCGGCGACTCCACCCTGCGCGGCCACTTCCCCCTCGAAACCGACGTCCTCACCGAGGAGTTGACGGCAGCGGGCGCCGCCCCCGACGGCGTCGTCCTTGTCCCCGCCTACATCGAGGCCGGACGCCTGACCGTCGACTCGACCCACTGGATGCGCACACCGCAGGGCCTGCTCCCCGTCGGCGAGAGCGAGTTCGCGAGGGACGCCACCTTCGGCTACACCTCCTCCGCCCTCCCAGACTGGGTCGAGGAGAAGACCAAGGGCCGCACCCCCGCCGACAGGGTCCTCCGCATCACGCTCACCGACCTGCGCACCGGCGGCCCCGCCCATGTCGCCGCCCGCCTGGCCACCCTCCGCGACGGGGCCACGGCCGTCGTGGACGCGGTCTGCGACGACGACCTCCGTGTGCTGGCGCTCGCCCTGGCCGAGGCCGAGGAGAACGGCACCCGTCTCCTCTACCGGGTCGGCCCTTCCTTCGTCCGTGCCCGTGCGGGCCAGGCCGCCCATCCCCCGCTCACCGCCGCCGAACTGCGCCCCCTGCGCGCCCCCGAGGCCCCGCACGGCCTGATCGTCGTCGGCTCGCACGTCTCGCTCACCACCCGCCAGCTGAACCACCTCCGCGACTCCACCGGTGACCTGGCCGAACACGAACTCGACGTCGCCCGGCTCCTCGACCCCGCGGCCCGGGACAGGCACATCCACGAGATCGCCGACAAGGCGTCGGCCACCCTCGCGACGGCCGACACCGTCATCCGAACCACCCGCACGGTCGTCACGGCCACCGACCCGGACGAGAGCCTGGCCATCTCCCGCAGCGTCTCCGCGGCCCTCGTCGAGACGGTCCGTCTGATCACGGCGGCCCGTCGCCCCGCGTTCGTCGTCGCGAAGGGCGGCATCACCTCCAGCGACACGGCGACCCACGGCCTGGAGATCCGTCGGGCCTGGGCCCGCGGCACCCTCCTCCCCGGCATCGTCTCCCTCTGGCAGCCCGTCGACGGCCCCGCAGCCGGGGTCCCCTACATCGTGTTCGCCGGCAACGTCGGCGGCGACGAGGCCCTGGCCGACGCCCTGGCCCTGCTGAGGAGCGCCGCCTGATGCGCCTCCCCGGCCCTGCGGCCTGAGGCCTGAAGGCCCTGACCACGGCATACGAAA
The DNA here is from genome assembly GCF_041052385.1 of Streptomyces sp. R28. Taxonomy (GTDB): domain Bacteria; phylum Actinomycetota; class Actinomycetes; order Streptomycetales; family Streptomycetaceae; genus Streptomyces. Next base: position 3,815,239 of record NZ_CP163439.1, read on the forward strand.
CCGGCCGCGCTCTCTTCCCGGCCTCGTCGCGCACAACCTGGAGACCGTCCAGGGCACAGTCGCGGCGGCAGAGCAGTCGCATCGGTCCTCCGGCATCCGTTCTCCGGCATCCGTTCTCCGGCGACCGTTCTCCGGCGACCGTTCTCCGACGTCCGGCCTCCCCACCGGAAACAGCTCCCCCTTCTCCCCTCCCCCTCCCCCCCAACCGCCCGCTCCCCAGAAAGGCCCCACCCCATGCACCCCCGTCCCCGCACCGCAGTGATCGGCCTGGGCGCCATGGGCCTCCCCATGGCCACCCGCCTGGCCACCCACCTCCCGGTCACGGCCTTCGACGTGGCCGAGGACCGCCTCGCGCGGCTCACCGCCGCCGGTGGCACCGCCGCCTCCACCCCGGCCGACGCCGCCCGCGACGCCGACGTCCTCCTGCTCGCCGTACGCGATCAGGCGCAGGTGGACGCCGCTCTCTTCAGCGAGGGCGGCGCCGCCGACACCCTCCGCCCCGGCAGCACGGTCGTCCTCACCAGCACCGTCGGCCCGGACGCGGCCCGCGCCACGGCCGCCCGCCTCGCGGAGCAGGGCGTCCGCACTGTCGACGCCCCCGTCAGCGGCGGCCCCGTCCGGGCCGGCAACGGCGACCTGCTGATCGTCGTGGGCGCGGACGACAAGGCGCTCGACCTGGCCCGGCCGGTACTGGACCTGCTGGCCTCCACTCTCACGGTCGTAGGAGACAACCCCGGCGACGGCCAGTCCCTCAAGGCGATCAACCAGCTCCTCGCCGGCGTCCACATCGCCGCCGCGGCGGAAGCCGTAGCGCTGGCCCGGGGCCTCGGCCTCGACCCGCGGACGGTCGTGGACAGCCTGCGCCACGGGGCCGCGGGGTCCTTCATGTTCGGCGACCGCGGCCCGCGCATGGTCGAGACGTACGAGAGCGACGTCGCCCCCGAGGTGAAGTCCCGCCTGGACATCTTCGTGAAGGACATGGGCATCGTCACCGGCATCGCGAAGGACGCCCACGTCCCCGTCCTCCTCGCCTCCGCCGCCCAGCAGCTCTACCTCCTCGGCGAGGCCGCCGGCCTGGCCGAGGAGGACGACTCCTCGGTCGTCACCGTCCTGTCCCCGAAGTCCGCTCCCGTCAACTCCTCGGAGGCAGGCACCCGATGAGCCACTCCACCCTGCTCCTCATAGCCGCCGCAGGCGTCGCCACCCTCCTGCTCCTCATCCTGCGCGCCAAGGTCCAGCCCTTCGTCGCCCTGGTCGTCGTGTCCATCGGCGTCGCCCTCGCCGCCGGTGTCCCGGCCGCCGACCTGGTGAAGACCATCGAGGAGGGCATGGGCTCCACCCTCGGCCACATCGCCACGATCATCGCCCTGGGCGCCATGATCGGCCGAATCATCGAACTCTCCGGCGGCGCCGCGTCGTTCGCGCACTCCCTCATCGACCGGTTCGGCTCCAACCGCACCCCGCTCGCGCTCACGGTCGCCGGCTTCGTCCTCGGCATCCCGGTCTTCTTCGAGGTCGGCCTGATCATCCTGATGCCGATCGCGTACGGCGTCGCCCGCGCCTCCCGCAAACCGCTGCTCGTCCACGCCCTCCCGATGGGCGCGGCCATGCTCACCGTGCACGCCTTCCTGCCCCCGCACCCCGGCGCGGTCGCCGTCACCCAGGCCATCGGCGCCGACCAGGGCCTGGTCCTCCTCCTGGGCATCCCGCTCACCGCGGTCGTGATCCTGCTCGGGTACCTGATCTCCCGCCGTATGACCCGCCGCGCGTACCCGATGGACCCGGCCGTGCACGCGGAGGTCTACGGCGAGGAGCCCACCTCCCCCGAGGCATCCTCGACTCCCGCCATTCCTACGGCAGATGACGGCCACGGCACCGCCGTGCTCACCAAGTCCGCGCGGACGACGACCACGGCCCCGGACCCGGCCCTGCGGCCGCCCTCCTTCGGCATGGTCCTCGCCCTGATCGTCGCCCCGATCCTGCTGATCCTGGCCGGCACCCTCGGTCAGAACCTCCTAGCCGAAGGCTCGACCTTCCGCGCCGTCCTCACCGTTCTCGGCGCCCCGATGGTCGCCCTGCTCATCGACGTGGCGCTGTGCGCCTGGCTCCTCGGTGCCCGCCGCGGCTGGGACCGTACGCACATCGCGAACGTGATGGGCTCAGCCCTCCCCTCCGTCGCGATGGTGATCCTCGTGGCGGGCGCGGGCGGCGTCTTCGGCAAGGTGCTGGTGGCGAGCGGCATCGGCGACGCGATCGCCGACGTCCTGGACAGGACCGGTCTCCCGGCGCTCTTCCTGGCCTTCCTGACGGCGCTGGCCCTGCGCGCCGCCCAGGGCTCGACGACGGTGGCCCTGATCACGACGGCGGGCATCCTCACGCCGCTGCTCCAGCGCGCCGACCTGTCGACCGCCCAGCTCTCCCTGGTCGCGCTGGCGATGGGCGCGGGCGGGCTGGCCGTCTCGCACATCAACGACGCGGGCTACTGGATGTTCACCAAGCTGGCCGGCCTCGACGTGGCGAGCGGCCTGCGCACCTGGACGGTCCTGACGACCGCGATGGGCATCATCGGCTTCGGTCTGACGGCCGCGCTGTGGCCCCTGGTGTGACCGGCGTCAGCGCACGCTGACGTCCAACGCCCCAAGTCCCGCACGCCGTACGGCAATCGACCCGTACGGCGTGCGCAGCCGTAGCCACGCACCGGACGCGAGCAACGCCGGATCCCCGGTGGCCCGCAGGAATCCCAGCGACTGGGCCGCGTGCACCGCCCGCACCGGCAGCTGCGTGTCCCCGACGGTCCGGGACCAGATCTCCCGTCCGATCCGGTCGAGTTCGGCACGCGTACGCCGCTCGGGCTCCAACTCCTGGGTACGGGACCGGAATTCGGTGACTCCCGCGCCGACCATCGCCAGCAGCTCATCCGGCGCGGGCAGCCCCCGCACCGGCAGCCAGCCGCCGCGCGGCGGAAGCACCCCGGCCCAGGGCGGACCCGTGACGGCCGCCGGAACGACAGCTGTGGCCGCTGCCTCGTCGACGGACTCCAGCAGCTCGCCGGCGGACACGGTCACGTCCAGCGTGACGTCGAGCCCGTTCTCGTACGGCTTCGCCAGCCGCACCGCGCGGATGGCCAGTACCTCGAAGGACGGCGGCCGTCCGAAGACGGCGAGCGCGGTGCCGGCCGCCTGCAGGCGCACCGCGGCTGAACGATCGTAGTGGAGCAGCCGGGAGAGGAAGGCCGCGAGATCCGCCGCCTCCCCCTCGTCGGCGAGATGGAGCACCGTCATGCGGCGACGGCCTCCTCCTCGTCGGCCGCGTCATCCATGTACTCCCGGAGGAACTCCTTCTCCTCCGCGGTGATCCGGCGCGGCCGTTGCGCCTCGAAGTCGAACGGCACGACCACCGTCGAGGCCCGGACGTAGACCGCGTCGTCGTCCTTCACCTCGCAGGTGATGGTGAAGGACGCGGCCCTGATCTCGGTGATCCACAGCTCTATGTCCACCGGGTGGTGCCGGTGCACGAGCTGCCGCTTGTAGTCGATCTCGTGGCGCGCCACCACCGACCCCTGCTTGAAGTCCTTCTCCGGACGGAACAGGAAGTCGATACGGGCTTCCTCCAGGTAGCGGACGAAGACCGCGTTGTTGACATGTCCGTATGCGTCCATGTCGGACCAGCGCAGGGGGCAGCGGTAGATGTGGCGCAAGATCGATCAGCCCCGGGTCAGCTTCTTGTAGGTGGCACGGTGCGGACGTGCGGCGTCCGGTCCGAGCCGCTCGACCTTGTTCTTCTCGTACGACTCGAAGTTGCCCTCGAACCAGAACCACTTGGACTCGCCCTCGTAGGCGAGGATGTGCGTCGCGACGCGGTCGAGGAACCACCGGTCGTGGGAGACGACCACAGCCGCGCCCGGGAACTCGAGCAGCGCGTTCTCCAGGGAGCCCAGCGTCTCGACGTCGAGGTCGTTCGTCGGCTCGTCGAGGAGCAGCAGGTTGCCGCCCTGCTTGAGGGTGAGCGCGAGGTTGAGACGGTTGCGCTCACCACCGGAGAGGACACCGGCCGGCTTCTGCTGGTCCGGGCCCTTGAAGCCGAAGGCGGAGACATAGGCCCGCGAGGGCATCTCGACCTGTCCCACGTTGATGTAGTCGAGCTCGTCGCTGACCACGGCCCAGAGGGTCTTCTTCGGGTCGATGTTCGCGCGGCTCTGGTCGACGTACGAGATCTTGACGGTCTCGCCGACCTTGATGTCGCCGGAGTCCGGGGTCTCCAGACCCTGGATCATCTTGAAGAGCGTGGTCTTGCCGGCGCCGTTGGGGCCGATGACGCCCACGATGCCGTTGCGCGGCAGCGTGAAGCTGAGGTCGTCGATGAGGACCTTGTCGCCGAAGCCCTTGGTGAGGTTGGAGACCTCGACGACGATGCTGCCGAGCCGCGGGCCCGGCGGGATCTGGATCTCCTCGAAGTCCAGCTTCCGCATCTTGTCGGCCTCGGCCGCCATCTCCTCGTAGCGGGCGAGACGGGCCTTGGACTTGGCCTGACGCCCCTTGGCGTTGGACCGCACCCACTCCAGCTCTTCCTTGAGCCGCTTGGCGCGCTTGGCGTCCTTCTGCCCCTCGACCTTGAGACGGGTCTGCTTGGTCTCGAGGTACTTGGAGTAGTTGCCCTCGTAGCCGTGCAGGCGGCGCGGTCGACCTCGCAGATCCAGCCGGCGACGTTGTCGAGGAAGTACCGGTCGTGGGTCACGGCCACGATGGTGCCCTCGTACTTGGCGAGGTGCTGCTCCAGCCAGTTCACCGACTCGGCGTCGAGGTGGTTGGTGGGCTCGTCGAGAAGCAGCAGGTCAGGGGCTTCGAGCAGCAGCTTGCACAGCGCCACACGCCGCTTCTCACCACCGGAGAGGTTGGTGACGGCCCAGTCGCCGGGCGGGCACCCGAGCGCGTCCATGGCCTGCTCCAGCTGAGCGTCGAGGTCCCACGCGTTCGCGTGGTCGAGCTCCTCCTGAAGCTTGCCCATCTCGTCGAGCAGCGCGTCGGAGTAGTCGGTCGCCATCAGCTCGGCGATCTCGTTGAACCGGTCGAGCTTGCCCTTGACCTCGGAAACACCCTCCTGGACGTTCTCCAGAACGGTCTTGTCCTCGCTCAGCGGCGGCTCCTGCAGGAGGATGCCGACGGTGTACCCCGGCGACAGGAAGGCATCGCCGTTCGACGGCTGCTCCAGCCCTGCCATGATCTTCAGGATGGTCGACTTACCGGCACCGTTCGGGCCGACCACACCGATCTTCGCGCCGGGCAGGAAGTTCAGCGAGACGTCGTCAAGGATGACCTTGTCGCCGATTGCCTTGCGCGTCTTGCGCATGGTGTAGATGTACTCAGCCAAGAGAAACCGTCCGGCAGCTTGAAATCAGGCAGTGGGCAGATACACCCCATCTTGCCGGATCGCCACCCCTGGGGGGAAACGGGTATGGGCGGGGGGCGCTGACCTGGGGGTTCCCTGTTGGCAGCTCTGGCTCGGCTGTCAATGTCGGTCGCCGTCGGTCGGCCTCGGGCACCCTCGCACGGCCCAGAGACGGCCCAAGAAATGATCACTCGGCAGCCCGCCACTCATCCAGCTTGACCCTCACCTGATGATTGCGGCCGTGCCAGAAGACCTCCCCCTCTACGGAGGTCCCAAGAGCAGGCAGCTCCATCCCTAGTGGCATGGCCGTGATCTCGGCCAGCGCCACGGCGTCGGACACACCTTCGATACGTATGAAGACACCAAAGGGCTGGCGGCCAATGACCTCTCCAGTTATGTGGGTCCCACTGGTAGAGCTCCGATGGTCGCCGCCCAGCTCCCGATAACTACGTCTGCATCCGGCAGGTCCGGGCCCGTGGGCCACGCGTACTCATCCATCAACAGGTCATGATGCAGTGAGCGACAGGGGCTCAGAAGGCGCTTGGTGCATCTCGTGTCGCGCCCTCTCTGACCTGGTTCTCTTCTCGCGCTGGGTGTCTCGTTGACCGGCCTTCGGCACGCATTCGACACCGGCAGGGTTCGACCCGGGTCAGGTCCAGGGCTAGTGACGGTTGATCGGGATCTCGTAGACGATCTCGCAATGAGCGGCGGGCACCACGATGTCTGCCGTCTCCACCGGCCGCCCCTCGTCGCTGTAGTACGTCCGCCGGATGTGCGTGACAAGGGCGGCCTTCTGGATACCAAGAAGTGACGCCTCCTCGGCGGTCGCCTGCCTCGGCTCCGGCTGCTCCACAGCATGGCTGACGGTGACGCCGATTGCGGCCATGCGGTTCACGACCCCCGCACCGGCGTGGGGACCTCCCTCAGGGAGAACTACGAGCGTGCCGGCGATGAGGTCGTACGGTTCCCAACTCGTCGACAACTGCACCGGCCTGCCGTCGGCCAGGAATTCGTACGCCGTACGGACGCACAGGTCGCCCTCGGTGATGCCAAGCCGCGCAGCGATATCCGCCGGAGCCGGCACCTTGGCCTCGGTTCGACTCTCCCAATCCCCTTGCCTGCCCACGGCCTTCATATCCGCCCGGAACGGTGACGCCTCGGGCCGCTCTCGCGCCGACGAACGGACGACCCGGACCCGTTGACGGGGCTCGGCGACGTAAGTGCCCGATCCGGCGCGGCCCTCCAGCACGCCCTGGGAGATCAGCAACTCCTGCGCCCGCCGGACCACGTTCTCGCCCACGCCGTACTCCTGGCCGATCTGGGCGCGGGACGGCAGACGGGCCCCGGGTTCCCACACATGCTCCGCGATCCGCCGCCGGAGTTCGTCAGCGATACGGAGATAGGGCGGCTGCTCAGGCATATGGAAAATCTAGTCCACTAGCTCTAATCTAGTTAACTAGCTTCACTCAAAGTGATCGCTGGTTAACGGAGGCTGCCCTGTGCCCGCTTCGGGAGTTAGCGCGGCGGCCATCGCTGCCCGGCTGTCCGACATCGGACTTCCCGCGCGCGTGGAGGAGCACGTCCGGTACGCGTCGATCCAAGCGGAGGTGCCGGAGTCGCTCTCCGCCGACTTATGGCGGGAGGTCCTGGAAGTGGTGGCCGAGGCCGATCGGTTCGGGCTCCTCGCCACCAGCCTGAACGACCGCACCCTCTGGGCGGTCGTACACAAAGCGGTCCCCACGACAGGCGATGTCGGGGGACCGAGCCATCAGCGATAGGAGCTGAGCAGCATGCTCAACCGTATCCGCCGTGCCGTCTCGCTTGCCAGAGCGCGGTACTTCCCCCGGGGCAGGCACCGCCGTTCCTTACGGCCGTCCCGGCCGATGGCCGCCCTCGTTGTCTCGGCGCCCGCTGACTCGTTGACGATCGTCCTGGGCCGGGCTCCCGATACCGCGAACCACCGTCACCCGCTCGCGGGGGAGGAAAACGCGCTCGTCCGCCCGTACATGCTGGCTTGGGAGCGACGAGCACGGCCGCGCAGGGTGGTAGTCGCTTCCCACTTGCCTGCTGAGGCCTGGTCGTCCCTCGCGGGGGTCCGCTGATGCCGGCTCGCCAACAGCCCCACACCGCCGAAGTCTCGGCCGTTCCCTACCAGTCGACCGCCTGCCGTATCGGCACACACCATGCTTGCGCAGAGTCGTCCCCGGTCCCCGCACCGGTCGACCTGCCGATTGTCTACGAGACATGCGCCTGTTCGTGTCACTCGGCGTCCCACCACTCCACGCCCACGGAGGCAGAACGGTGAGCGGCTGGGCACCCGGCGGCGCGCTGGCATCCAACGTCGAGGTCACCGCGACCACCGTGCAGCGGGGCGACATCATCCAACTCGGCGGCCAGGCGTGCCGGGTGAGCGACCTCTTCCAGCTCCCCCAAGGCGGCAAGCAACTCCTCTTCGAGTCGGGCGAGCTGCTGACCATGCACGCGCGAACCCGGCTCGCTGCCGTTCGCATGCAGAGAAGGCGGTGATCCGGTCCGTGCCCTCACGCCATCACGAGATCGCCGACGATCTCAGGCATCAGATCACGACAGGCGACATCAAGCCCGGCGACCGCCTCCCGTCCGAGGCCGGCCTCGCCGACCGATACAAGGTCAGCACGGTGACATTGCGGAGGGCCCTCGCGGTCCTCCAGGGCGAAGGCCTCGTCGAGAAGATCCACGGCAAGGGCAACTTCGTCCGCCGTCCACCGCGGAAGATCGTGTACGTCGGGGGATGGGGAACGCTGGACCCGTGGACTGCCGCCGAAACGGCCCTGCATGTCACGGTTCGCACCACCACGGTTCCGGCAGAGGGGCATCTGACGACCTTGCTGAAGGTGCCGACAGGCAGCCCTCTCGCCGAGTTCTTCTGCATCAGCCACGAGGGAGAGTCACCGCACGGGCTGGCCCGCATCTACATCCCGCGCGACCTGGCACCTGCCGGAGTGCTGGGCGACGAGTCCTCGTGGCGGGAGACAGCTACGCGATTTGCCGTCCTGAGCCCGCCGCCGGCAACTGTCCGGGAGACGGTAAGTGCCCGCCCACCGAAACCGGACGAAGCCTCGGTCCTCCGGCTCTGCTCCGCCGTGGCAGTCCTCGCCGTCACACGCGTCGCGACCGACGCCAACGGGCGAGTCGTCGAGGCCGCGCTTCTGGTGTTCCCCGGGGATCGCGTCGACGCGGTCTTCACCATCCACCACCTGACCGATGAGAGGCAGACGCAAGGATGACGGCACCGAACAGACTGCGACTCCTCCCATGGTCGGGGCCGGAGGGCAAGCCCTGCTATCTGAGCACCGACGACGGGGAGGGCTACATGTCCCGCCTGGCGGACAACATCGAGGCCGCGCAACTGGGAACGGCCGCCGAGCTGCTGGAGCGAGCGTCGAACAAGCTCGACGACCAGGGCACGGGCTCGGAGGACATGCGACGGCTGGCCAAGGACCTGACCGGGGCCTTGCGCGATGTGCTCCGCGTTGCGACCAGCCGCGGTGGCCTCCTAGCGGTGAGCGATCCTCATTGCCCCTGAAAGGAGACGGCCGCGTTAAGTGGCCGGCAACGACCTTTCGTTCCCCGACGGGGAGAGGAACCCGGTTTCGCACCGGGGCTCCTCTCCCCGTTTCCCTGTGCTTACGCCGAGAGGGGCACCTTCAGAACGCTCGACCGACGTGAGGTGGCTCGCCCCAGCCCAACATGGCGGTCCTCGGCGCGGACGACCGGTCGGGCCCTCCGCAGCCGCGTACTGCCGTGCCACCACCGCACTAGGAGTTCGATCCGATTCTGCTCCGGCTGCTGCCGTCGACCTGTGCGAGGGCCGGACAGAGATGCTGGCGTGCGCCCCTGCCTGGCGTCGTTGATGTCAGCCGTGGATGTCAGAAACCTTCTGATCCGTGGCTCTACAGAGATCGGCCAACGAGGGGGATAGAGGCCACTGGCAGGTCCCTCAGAGTGCCTGGCGGAAGCTGGGGATGCTGTATCGCAGCCACGGGTGCCAACTGGCCCGAACGACATACTCCCGTCGTGTCAGCTGCGACGCATCCTCGGGGTCAGAGTCTTCTACACTCTCGCGAGTGAAATGTGACCGACAGCACTTGCGCATATACAGGAAGTTCGTGTATTGCGATCCGATCTAGCCTCAAGTCATACTGCATCCATCTCGACTGGCGGGCAGTCGGTGTGACGGGGGCCATGGCATGTCTCGGATCTACGAAATACGCACGCCGCAGATTTAGTCCTGATCATCTGCGGCTCCCGAGACGTCGCCGACGCGGAAGCACGTCGGCACTCCGAGTGGTAACACCACCGGGCCTTGGGAGCATGTTGCCGCTGCAAGCGGCGCGCTCCTACAAGACTCTTCGCTGTGAATGCCCCTCACATCGCTTCCAAGGGGCAGGAAACAGTGAAGCCCTGAGAGGCCCGCTCACGTGCATCAAATCCTGGAACTGGTCAGCCCTAGGCATCTCCTCACGGCCTTGCGCATCCTTCCCTTGATCATCGTCGTCGTGCTCCTCGCACCAGCCTGGCTCTTTTGGATCTTCCTGCCTGACGGGCGCCAAAGGCGAGTCATCGACCTCATGAAGCAATTGATCGAGTGGACGAAGGCGACACGGGACGAGCCGCCAGCCCGATGATGCCCGGCGCCTGTAGGCCACCGGCCAACTGCACCCTCAGCTTGGGAAGCTGCGATCATTTGGAGCGGGTCTAGGCGCTGACCTGGGCTAATGCCTGGGCCTGGGCCTCGTCTGGCTCAGCTGCTTTCACCGTGATTCCCCGCTGTTCCCCGCTCTATCTGGTGCGCTTGTGGTGCGGCCCACCTCCGGCGTGAAGCCGGAAGACCTGCGTTGCTTCGTCCTCCGCCGGCGTCGGTGCCAGTGGTCCGACAGCTCCCCGGTCGCGATGGAAGCAGCAGTCAACGTGGCACACGTCAGCAAACTCTTGAGGTCGTTGATGACCAAGCCGATGAAGCGGAGCACGACTGTCGTCATGATCCACCAGACAACAGACCAGGCTGCCCCTTTGATCCGCCTGCTTCTGCCGCTCATAAGCCCTAGGTAGATGGCCTCCGCCCGATGGTCGGGGTGCGCCTGAACGGCATTCTGATCCGTAGCTCTATGTGGATCGGGCAGAGCCAGTCATACAGATCTCTCGGTAGCTTCCGGAGGAGGTTGTCGGCCGAGGTCGGTTCCTGGGGTTGCGGTATCTAGTTGCTGTACGGCGGCTACACGGACCCGGGCAAGGTTGTTGCGGCTGGTCAGGGTCTCGGGGTGGGTGTGGCCCCGGACCCTCTCGTACTGGGCGAGGGTGGCCTCGTACAAGGGGATGGCGCGGCTCAGATCCCCCGCTGCTTCATAGGCGGCAGCGAGGTTGTTGCGGCTGGTCAGGGTCTCGGGGTGGGTGTGGCCCCGGACCTTCTCGCGCTGGGCGAGGGTGGCTTCGAGCAGGGGGATGGCGCGCTCCAGGTCCCCCGCCGCGCAGTAGGCACCGGCGAGGTTGTTGCGGCTGGTCAGGGTCTCGGGGTGGGTGTGGCCCCGGACCTTCTCGCGCTGGGCGAGGGTGGCCTCGTGCAGGGGGATGGCACGCTCCAGGTCCCCCGCCGCGTAGTAGACGCTGGCGAGGTTGTTGCAGCTGGTCAGGGTGTCGGGGTGCGCGTCGCCCCGGACCCTCTCGTACTGGGCGACGGTAGCTTCCAGCAGGGGAATGGCGCGACTCAGATTCCCCGCCGCATCGTAGGCTTGGGCGAGGTTGTTGCGGCTGGTCAGGGTGTCGGGGTGCGCGTCGCCCCGGACCCTCTCGTACTGGGCGACGGTAGCTTCCAGCAGGGGAATGGCGCGACTCAGATTCCCCGCCGCATCGTAGGCTTGGGCGAGGTTGTTGCGGCTGCTCAGGGTGTCGGGGTGCGCGTCGCCCCGGACCCTCTCGTACTGGGCGACGGTAGCTTCCAGCAGGGGAATGGCGCGACTCAGATCCCCCGCCGTTCTGTAGGCGCTGGCGAGGTTGTTGCGGATGTTCAGGGTGTCCGGGTGTTCGTCGCCCTGGCCCTGCTCGTACTGGGCAAGGGCGGTCTCATACAGGGGGATGGCGCGGCCCAGGTCCCCCGCTGCGTAGTAGACGCTGGCGAGGTTGTTGCGGCTTTGCAGGGTGTCCGGGTGTTCGTCGCCCTGGACCTGTTCGCGCTGGGCGAGGGTGGCCTCGTACAGGGGGATGGCGCGACCCAGATCCCCCGCCGCCCTGTAGGCGTAGGCGAGGTTGTTGCGGCTGGTCAGGGTCTCGGGGTGGGTGTGGCCCCGGACCTTCTCGCGCTGGGCGAGGGTGGCCTCGTGCAGGGGGATGGCGCGACCCAGATCCCCCGCCGCTTCATAGGCGCCGGCGAGGTTGTTGCGGCTTTGCAGGGTGTCCGGGTGTTCGTCGCCCTGGACCTGTTCGCGCTGGGCGAGGGTGGCCTCGTACAGGGGGATGGCGCGACCCAGATCCCCCGCCGCTTCATAGGCGGCAGCAAGGTTGTTGCGGATGTTCAGAGTGTCAGGGTGGGTGTTGCCCTGGACCTGCTCGTGCTGGGCCAGAGTGGCCTCGTACAGCGGTACGGCACGGGCCGTGTGGCCTTGCAGGTGAAGCCGATGCCCAGCGATCTTGTACACGATGGCGAGTGAGGCGTTGTGGTGTTTGGGCGGTCTGGTAGCCGCGAGAGCGACGATGTGCGGTGTGAGTGTGTCCCACTGGTCTTCGGTGGGGATGTCCTGGCCCGGCGGCGGGATCAGGCTGTGGAGGACCGCCTGTTCGGCGCGTTCGCGTCCTTGCAGGTGTCGGAGGGGCTGGATGCCGTCGGTGTTCTGTGGGGCACGTAGGACGGTCTGGACCAGACGGTGGACGCTCAGAGCGGTGCCGGTGTCGGTGACCATGCTGTACGCGGTAAGGGCTCCGGTGGCTTCGGCGATGTCGTCCGGGTCGGTGCCGGGCGGGGTGAGCAGGCTGTGGGAGATGTCGTCAGGGGCCAGCCAGGCGGCGGTGTGCAGCAATTCCACGGCCAACGGATCAGCCTTCTCCAAGGCGTGGAGGGTGACGTTCCAGATGCGGGCGAGGGTGCGTTCGGCGTCGCTGCCGTGGGCGGTCTTGGCGAGTTTGGAGTCAAGTCGGCGGCGGTAGGCGTCGAAGCTGATACCGCGGTTCTGGGCCAGGTAGGCGCCGGCCTGTTTGATCGCGAGAGGGAAGTGCCCCAACTCGACGGAAAGAGCTCGGGCTTCGGCCTGCTGGCGCGCGGTGGGGCTGGCGTCCTTGAAAACAAGTCGGCACAGCAGGGTGGTGGCGTCGTCAGGGTCGAGGTTGCCCAGGGTCAGGGTGGGGACGCTGTCGGGCCAGCCAGTGGTGCGGCGGCTGGTGGCGAGGTGACGGCCTTGGTGGAGTGCGCCGGTGTAGGGGGTGAGAGCGTCGGGGTTGTCCACGTTGTCGTAGATCAGTAGCCAGTCCGGATGCCATGCGAGCCACTGCATCGCCCACGCCACTTGCGCTACACGATCGGCCTTGGCGGCCCAGCCGGGCACCAGGGTGTGGGTGAGGCTGGTGAGGGAGGTCTCGATCTCGTCGGGGGATGCGCCGTTGATCCACCAGATCAGGGTGTAGTCGTCACGGTGGCGGTGGGCATAGTGCAGAGCGAGCGTGCTCTTGCCGATCCCGCCCAGACCGTGCACCGCCCCGCTCTGCGTGATCGCACCCTCGTGCTGGCTGCTCAGGATGCGCCGCAGTTGGGCCAGTTCCTCCTCCCGCCCCAGGCAGAGGGTGGCCGGGGGTAGGTTGGAGGTGCCCGGAGCAGCGGATACCTTCTCCGGCGTGTGCAGTGCCTCGGCCGGCAGCACATCGCCGGTGTAGGCATTCCTGATGCGCTGAGCGGCGATCGACCCCTGCCCGGCCGCCTCGATCCGCAGCCGAGACTGCCCGTCGTCGGTGCTCACGACCGTGGCGTGGTGTGACCGTCACCGGTGATCGCGGTACCGATGTGCTGAGCGGCGATCGACCGCTCGCCGGACGCTTTGATGGTGACCGAACCGGCAGCCGGAGCTGGCAGCATCGCCGACAGTTCCGCACGCAACTCGGCATCATCCTGCAACGCCTGCCGGAGCAGCCTGCCCAGCACTGCCGCCGTATAGGACTCATCCTGTTCGTCGGCGGCCTCGTCCACCACACGTTCCAGCTCCGCCTGGCCCGCTTCGTCCCGGCGCCGCCATATCGCCCCAAGGATCCGCTGCCCCAGCGTGACCGTGGCGTCCGCCGCTGCGTCCTCTGCCCGGGTAAGGACAGTTGCCCCGTACGCACCGACCGCAGCCGTCAGATACGGACCCGCCTGCTCGACCAACTGCACGATCTCAGCACTCACTTGTTCCCCCACCTCTGCGGCTCCGAAAGGGACCAGCGTAAGAAAGCCAGACCCTCTGTGGAGTCAAAACACCCGAAGCACTTATAACGGTTCCATGCACTCCCATCCCTGGCCGCCCTGTACCCACCAGGGAATCGGGCCTCCAGCAAGGCTGGCCGAACGGCTGGGTGACTATGACCTGATATGCAACGCGGGCGCCCTCCGCAAAGAGTGGAGGGCGCCCGAGTGCTGAGGATGATCCTTTGGGTTCTGGCCTCATCCTTATCAGGTCGATCACGGTGAGGCTGCACCTTCAGGCAACCAGCTTGGCTAGGCGGGTTGGCGTCCACTGAGGTTCGAGCCGGGTCGTTGCTGTTCGCCCCTGTTGGTGTCATCAGTCGGTGGCCCCTTGACAGCACTGAGCCGCGTGGCTAGCCACTGTGCCGTTGGTGGGGTGGCACCGTCTTGTGAAACCGGTCCAGTGGATCGACGGCGTGCCCTCTCCGACGCCGAATGCAGCGGCTGCGCGTTGTCCGTGCCTCTTCTTCGTACTCATACTCGCCGGGGTTCAGAGCTGCGCTCTCTAGGTACCAGCCCATCCGCTCGTACTGATCTTCCAGTGTCCTGGTGCGATCCAGGGTGGGCCATTTACCGAAGCGCTTCTGCACGGCTGTTCGCCCCACACCGAACGCGGCCGCGATACGCCCCCACGAGTACCGCTGCGTACGCGCTTCAGCCACGACATCTGCCGTGACGCGCTTGACCGCTTCCTCAACCAACGCAGTGGCCCTCAGCTTGGTCATGTTCTGCACCGAACCACTTAGGTAGAAGATCGCGAACCGAACCGCAGCGTCAGCAAGATCCTCATCATTCATAACGTCCCACGGCTCCAGCGGCCAGGCCGGGTCATCGAAAGAGACCCACGGCCACGGGCGATCGGGACCGAAGGTGTACTTGGGCGCCTTATCGATCAAAGTTTTTTCCCCAGGTCGCGAGCGGGCACGTCCACCTTGCGTGGACGGTTCTCCCCACGGAAAGCGCTTACCTGTCAGTGACGCCCGCAAGAATGGACTCGAACGCGGAGCCGACGACAGTCTGGCGGCCTTAACGCGTGCTGCCCTCATGCAAACGGGACCGGTCAGTCTGTCGGAAGGAGGCCCTGTGAGCTCATAGCTCCTGGTTCAACTGGTAAGCGGTGCTGCACTGTTAGCTCGGCGGGCTGTCAGTGAGTACCGGCTATGCTTCTCCCGTTCACTTCTCATCCCACTCACGCCCCGGCCAAGTGGGTCGGGGACCCCGGTACGTCCTGGGGTTGTTCCGCCGATGGGAAGTGGTCAATGAAGAAAGACCGAGAGCCTGAGCCGTCTGAGAACCGGCGAGAGCGAGGCCCCACCAGGGCCGAGATCTTGATCGCAATCCTCACGACAGTGACGGCGCTCGCAGGTTGCGTGGAACACCTGGCGCGTTAGTGCCAGACAGAGCGTGGTGCCGGACGACAGGGCCAAAGGAAGCGGGCCCGACCGTCTGATACTCGGCCGGACCCGCCTCTATAACTCCACGCACGAGCCCGGCTCTGGTGGCTAGACCAGGGCCGGGCTCCTCTGCATGGAGCCTGCTCGCGACCCTCTCACTTCCTACTTTCCTACTGTGGAAGTGAAAGTGGAAAGTACATTTCCTGGGTCTGTAGCCCAGACTATAGCCCGCTGGTCCCCGCTGGTCCTAGCTGGTCCTCAGTGGTCCTCAGTGGTTTTGAGTGACCTTGTCAAGCCGTATCGGGCTGCCGATTGCGCCCGCACCTGCTGTTCTTCCCCAGCCACACAGCCACCCAAGCTCCCATCCCGTCCGCCGTCGACCCACACACCGTGGAGCAGGCGTGGTTCATGGCGTCCAGGTGGAGCGCGCCACTGTACGAACGACCTGGACGCCATGGGCCGCGTCTGCTCGGCTTCGCCTGGGTCGACGGTGGACGGGATGGGAGCTCCCCGCGCACGCCACTACGGGCCCGCAGTCGGGAACGGCGCCCCCTCCATCCCGGTGCCGGCCGATCCCCCGCCGGAGGCTTGCTCTGACCGAAGGTCGCTCTATGCGGTGATCGACTCATGGCTTCCGGCCCTATCCACATGTGGGCGCGCGTCGGCGGCGGCAGCGCCGAGCGGGCCGAAGGCAGGAGCGCGGGCGCAGCCAGAGCCGGGAAGCGCGCCCGGCGGAGCGGAGCGCAGCCGGGGCTTGATGAAGTAGGGAAAGTTCTATCCCGCTGGGATGAGGCGCCTACCGTCGTGGCTCCGTACGTGAGGGCCGTTGCCGTCCAAGGCGTCCAAGAGCCTGATCGCGAAGACCTCGGCCATACGCTCCGCGACCTCTTCGGGCGTGAGCCATGAGACGGCCGTCGACTCACTCGACGTGCGCTCCGTGCCGCCGGACGGCTTGCAGCGGAAGACCAGGGCCACGATGCCCCGGGTCGTGTTCTTGTAGACGCCGGTGAGCTCGTCCACCTCGACGTGGATGCCCGTCTCCTCCAGGACCTCGCGGGCGACTCCCGCCTCGGGGGTCTCGGCGAGTTCGAGGATGCCGCCCGGGAGCTCCCAAGTGCCGTTGTCTGCCCGGCGGATCGCCAGGAGGCGGCCGTCTTCGCGCACGACTACTCCGGCGACAGATACGGAGTGCAGCGGCGGCGGCGTTGCTTCCTGTGATTGACTCATGTACAGGAGCATAGGAGGCAGAGAAGGACTATGGGAACCACAGTAGGAGGCGAGAGGTCCGTACCTCGGTATGTGCAGATCGCCGAAGAGATCATTCAGCAGATCCGAGCGGGTGTCCTCAAGCCTGGCGAGATGGTGCCGAGTGAGGCGGAACTAGTCGAACGCTACGGAGTCTCGGGCGGGACGATCCGTAAAGCCATGGTCGAGGTCCGAGCGAGCGGGCTCGTAGAGACCCGGCACGGCAAGGGCTCGATGGTGAAGGACCGGCCCCCGGTGCGGCACCGCTCGTCCGACCGCTTCCGGCGCTCCCTCCGACAGGGCGGCAAGGCCGCCTACCTCGCCGAGTCGGAGCAGTCCGGCGCCACGGCCAAGGTGAGCGTCCTCTACATCGGCCCCATGGAGGCCCCCGAGGACGCCGCCCAGAGATTGGGCGTCCCCGCCGGCACTCAGGTCCTCGCCCGGCGACGCCTCTACTTCCGCAACGGCACGCCCGTCGAGACCGCGACCTCGTATCTCCCCTGGGACGTCGTCAAGGAGATCCCCGAGCTGTTCGCCGAGAACCCCGGCGGCGGTGGCATCTACGCCCGACTCGAAGACCACGGGCACGAGTTCGCCGAGTTCGTAGAGACGCTCCAAGCGCGCCCAGCCTCCAAGGCGGAGGCGTCCGAGCTGGCACTCAGCCCCGGTGCGCCGGTGGTTCATCTGATCCGTGAGGCCCGCACGACCGAGGGTCTCGTAGTCGAGGTCTGCGACACGCTCATGGCCGCTGACCAGTTCGTCTTTGAGTACAGGATCCCGGCCGCCGACTGACACGCGCTCAACTCCCTCCAGCCCGTCGCGAGTTCTCCTCCGCGGCGGGTTGACTCATGTACAGGAGTGAGGCACTCTTCTTCATGTCACTCATGTACATGAGTGACAGAGTCCAGCCTCTATAGAGGAGTGATCTGCCGTGCGTCAGATTCCCGTCGACACCTCCAACGCGACCGTGATGGTCGCCAAGACCCCGCAGCCCAAGGTCAAGGACCGCCGTACCGGTGAGATCGCCCTCGACAAGGACGGCGTCACGCTGATGACCGTGGAGGTCATGTTCTCCACGCCGGATGAGGTCGAGATCCTCAAGCTCACCGTCCCGCAGCCGGGCGTCTCGGAGGAGCTGACCATGGGTACCCCGGTCGCGCTGACGGGCCTGGTCGCCTCGGCCTGGGAGAACGAGTTCAACGGTCAGAAGCGGCACGGCATCGCCTTCCGCGCGGTCGCCGTGACCTCGCTCGCTGGTACGGCTTCGCAGGCTGAGGCTGCCTGATCATGACGTGGTTCACGGTCGCTCTGGTGCTGGTCGTCGCTGCCGCAGTGATCCTGCGGTGGCGGCGCCCCGCCTGGTACTGGCTGACCTTCGGAGTCACCCTCGCCACGCTGCGGGTCCTGTTCCGCTACGCCTCCGTCATGGACGCCTGCGGGCTCACGGTCCCGCCCTCCCGCTGGCGCCTGACCCTGGCCCGGGTCACCAACCGGCCCGTCCCCGAGTCCCGCCCGCCGCGCATCCTGCGCATCCGCCCGACCCGCACCGGCCTGGTCCTGCGGCTGGGCCTGCGCCCCGGGCAGGATGCCTTCGACGTCGCGGCGGCCTCGGACCGGCTGCGCCACTCCTTCAACCTGTACGGCGTCACCTCACGTGAACTGCGCTCAGGCGTGGTCGAAGTGCGCATGACGGGCTATGACGTCCTCAAGCGGGTGCAGATGCCTGCCAGGACCGAAAACGGTCCCATGCGGGTCCCGGTCGCCCTGCGTGAGGACGGCGCTGTCCACTACCGCGACTACCGGGCGGTTCCGCACGGACTGACCCTGGGCGCCACGGAGTCGGGGAAGTCCGTCTACCAGCGCAACCTGGTCGCCGGGCTGGCTCCGATGGACGTCGCGCTGGTGGGCATCGACTGCAAGCAGGGAGTCGAACTCTTCCCGCTGGCACGCCGGTTCTCCGCGCTCGCCGACAACCCGGACACCGCCCTCGACCTCCTGGAAGCCCTCGTCGCCCACATGGCGGACGTCTACCAACTCATCCGCGCCCAGCAGCGCATCAGTGTCGCGATACCGGATGCGGAGATCGCCGCCGACATCTGGGACCTGCCCGCCGACCTGCGCCCGGTTCCGGTCGTGGTCCTGGTCGACGAGGTCGCCGAACTCGCCCTGTTCGCCACCAAGGACGAGGAGAAGCGACGGGACCGCATCATCACCGCCCTGGTCCGCCTCGCCCAGCTCGGCCGCGCCGCCGGCATCTACCTGGAGATCTGCGGTCAGCGCTTCGGCGCCGAACTCGGCAAGAGCATCACCATGCTCCGCTCCCAGCTCACCGGCCGCACCGCCCACCGCGTCAACGACGAGACCTCCGCCAACATGGCCTTCGCAGACATCTCCCCTGATGCCGTCCTGGCGGCCGTCCAGATCCCCACCGACATGCGCGGCGTCGCCATCGCCGGGGACTCCTCCGGAGGCTGGGGCCGCATCCGCGCCCCGCACACCTCGCTGCGCGAGGCCGTGAACATCTGCAACAAGCACGCCGACCGCGTCCCGGACCTGCCCGCCCTGGCGGCCTTCCGCCCCGCGGTTGCCCCGCTTCCCCCGGCCCGGACACCGCTGTCCAAGACAGCCCCCGCCACCGCCTGACCATCCCTGCTCCACCGGTCGGCGCGACCGCCTCGCGCCAGGTCCCTACCCCCGCCATGCCTCATCACCGGAAGGAGCCGTGATGGCCCGCACCGCCCTCCGTGTCGACGCCGTGCTCGTCCAGGCCGTCATCGCCGGGGCACTGTCCTTCGCCCACCTGCACGACCTCGCGGCCGCTGCCGGACAAGACGGCTGGAAGGCCTGGGCCTACCCCGTATCGGTTGACCTGCTCCTGGTCGCCTCCTGGCGGCGGCTGCGCTCGGACGGTCCGTCCCGGCTGGCCTGGTGCTGGTTCGTGATCGCGCTGGTGGCCTCCCTCGGCGCCAACGTCGCCACCGCCGGACTCCTCGACCTCCAGCAGGTTCCGCCCTGGCTACGCATCCTGGTCGCTGCCTGGCCCGCCCTGGCCTTCATGGGCGGCACCCTCCTCGCCCACTCCGCCACCGACCACTCGGCACCCGAGGTGCCGGCCACGACTCCCGAGCCCGATGCCGACCGCGAACCGATCGCCTCGCCCGAGCCGGAAATCATCCCGCCCGCAGTGACCGAGGCCGAGGAAACCCCCGCGCTTCCGCCTCCCGAGCCCGTGACCGCTGCGCCCGTTGCTGCGGCTCCGACGGTCCCGGCCGCGCTGGTCGACCACGCCCGCAAGGTCGCCGACGACCACCAGGCCCGTACCGGATCCCCGATCGACACCGACACCCTGCGCGCCCGCCTCGGCGTCCCGCCGCAGCTGGCCGATGCCATCGCCGCCCAACTCGCCTGATTCGAAAGGAAGCGACCTGGATGCCTGCCCGCGACTACTTCCACTCCGTCATGCGGATCGGCCCCGTGCAGATCGGCACTCACCGCGATCGCAACGGCCACACCAAGCACGCCGCCGTGTGCACCAACGACGACTGCGGCTGGTCCGCCGACTACACCAGCCAGACCGGCGCCCAGCTCGCCGCCCGTACCCACCGCTGCACCGTCCGCTAGGAGGCCACCGCCATGGACGTCCCCCTCTGGTTCGCCCTCGCCGCCGTCGGCTACCTCGGCATCAAGCTCATCCGCCCGCCCCTCTGGCTGGTCCTGGTGCTCCTCCTCGGCGGCTACCTCATCGCCGACAGCCTCCTCGCCCCGGTCATCGACACCGCCATCAAGTAACCCGCCCGCGAAAGGAGATCCGCTGATGTTCCGCCCCAAGGTCCCGACCATGCCGCAGCCGACCGGCCTAATCACCCCGCCCGCCGTCGTCGAGCCGACCTCCGTGATCCCGCACCAGGACACCGCCCCCGCCCCGGTCACCCCTGCCCCGGCGTCTGCCCGGCCCACCGTCCAGCTCACCCCGGGCACCGTCGTCGCCCTGGTCGGCGGCGGCACGGCCGTGGTCCTGGTGGTCGGCGCCGTCCTGGTCTCGATGCTCCTCGCGGTCGCCATCACTGGCGTCTCGCTCGCGATCTGCGCCCTGGTCATCCGCTCGCTCATCAACAGCGAAGCCAAGCGGCACTGACCGGCCCCCGGGCGGCCTCAACCGCCAAGTCTCCGCCGCCCGGGAGCCCTGCCCCATTCCGAACCCGAAGGCCCGGAAGGAACCCCCAGCATGACGCACCGCACCACACCGACGCCCCGCATCTGCCCCGACTGCGACGGACACGCCTCCGCCGCCATCACCCTCGGCGGCCGCGACACCCGAGGCCACCTGCGGACCATCACCGCACACTGCCCGGCCTGCCACGGCACCGGCACCCGTCCGCTCCGCACACGGGAGGGCGCCCGTGCCTGACCTGCTGCTCGACCCGGCCACCCTCGGCGACCTGCTGAGGGTGGCTTCGGCCGACGACTACGACCGCTGGCACGAACAGATCCGCCGCACCGGCGGTTGCTCCGACCCGATCCACCTCACCGGCTGGACCCTCACCAAAGACAAGACCACCGGCGAGACCCTGCACCACTACTCCACCGAGAGCGAGCCCGGCGGACGCCTCCGCCTCGCCTGCGGCAACCGCCGCGCCTCCCGCTGCCCCTCCTGCGCCTTCACCTACGCAGGCGACACCTACCACCTCATCCGCGCAGGACTGGCCGGAGACGACCACCGCGACATCCCCACCACCGTCCGCGACCACCCCCGCGTCTTCGCCACCCTCACCGCCCCCTCCTTCGGCCCCGTCCACAACCGGCCCGACCACGGCACCTGCCGCTGCAGTACCCGCCACCCCGCCGACGACCCAACCCTCGGCACCGCCCTCGACCCCGCCACCTACGACTACGCAGGCGCCGTCCTCTTCAACAACCACGCAGGCAACCTCTGGCAGCGCTTCACCACCCGCCTTCGCCGCGAGATCGCCGCCCGCGCCGGACTCACCCGCCGCGAACTCGCCGACCACGTGCGCGTCTCGTACGGCAAGGTGGCGGAGTTCCAGAAGCGAGGCGCCCTGCACTTCCACGCGGTGATCCGCCTCGACGGCCCCGAGGGACCCGAGACGGCTCCTCCAGCCTGGGCCACGGTCGCACTACTCGCCGACTCCATCCGTGCCGCCGCAATGCACTCGTACACCTCGGTCTCGGTGCCGGCCGTTTCAGACCAGCCCGCCCGCACCTTTCGTTGGGGCACACAGCTCGACGTCCGCCCCGTCAAAGCTTTCGGTGACGGCTCCGACATCACCGAACAGGCTGTGGCTTCCTACGTCGCCAAGTACGCCACCAAAGCCGCCGAGAACACCGGCACCCTCGACCGCCGCATCGGCGAACTCTCCGAACTCGACCGCCACCAGGTCCCCGACCACACCCGCCGCCTGATCGAAGCCTGCAAGCTGCTCGATCCGCTCTACCCGGACCGGCGTCTGTGGGCCTGGGCTCACATGCTCGGCTTTCGCGGCCACTTCTCCTCCAAGTCCCGCCGCTACTCGACCACCCTCGGCGAACTCCGTCAGGCCCGCGCCGAGTTCCGCGCCGCCCAGGAACGCGAAGCGCTCGGCCTGGACGACGTCGAGCCGGACACCGTCCTCGTCCTGGCCGACTGGCAGTACGCCGGACACGGCCACACCCCCGGCGAATCCGCCCTCGCCACCACCATCGCCCGCGACCTCCAACACAACCGCGAAACCGCCCGCGAGGCCCTACGCGACCAGTCCGCCGACGAAAGGGAGTGGTGACATGGCCACCGAGTTGCCGAGTCGCTTCCTGACCCCTGACGACCTGGTGGACATGTTCGAGCTGCCCAGCGTCGAGACGGTCTACCAGTGGCGCCGCAAGCGCACTGGCCCCCGCGGCTTCCGCGTCGGCCGGCACCTGCGCTTCGACCCCAATGACGTACGGGCCTGGGTGGACTCCCAGCTTGGGGAGGCTGCCTGATGGCCGGACACGTCCAAGACCGCTGGTTCCGAACGGAGGTCAGCCCGGACGGCAAGACCCGCAAGGTCAAGACTGATCGTCACGGCCTGGGCATGCGTTACCGGGCTCGGTACGTCGCCCCCGATGGCACCGAGAAGTCGAAGAGCTTCCCCGACAAGCAGAAGCGCTTGGCCGACGCGTGGCTGACCAATACCGAAGCCGACATGGCGCGCGGGCAGTACATCGACCCGAGGGCAGCCCGCGTCACCTTCCGCGAGTACACGGAACGATGGATCGCCGCTCTCACAATCGACCTCACGAGCCGGGCCGCCGTGGAAGGTCGGCTGCGTCTTCATGCCCTGCCGTACCTCGGCACTCGCCCTATCGGCTCGTTCCAGCCTGAGCACATCCGCGACTGGAACCGCCAGCTGGAAGAGGCGGTGCCCTCAGCCCAGTACCGGCGCCTCATCTTCGACGCGGTCTCATCCGTGCTCAACGCGGCCGTAGATGACCGCCTGCTGGCCTCGAACCCTTGCCGGGCCCGCTCGGTCAAGGCGCCTCGTCCCGTGCCGACACGCGTGCATCCGTGGACCGCTGAACAGGTCTTCGCCGTGCGGACAGGTCTGCCCGAGCGCTACCAAGCGATGGTCGACCTGGGCGCCGGGTGCGGGCTGCGACAGGGCGAGATTCTCGGCCTGGCCGTCGACAACATCGGGGACCTCGGCTGGCTGCACGTGCGCCAGCAGGTCAAGAAGGTTCGGGGCACGCTCGTCTTCGCTCCGCCTAAGCGCGGCAAGCTGCGTGACGTGCCCCTCGACCCCGAGGTGTCGACCGCGCTGCAGGAGCACATGAAGCAGTTCCCGCCGGTCGAGGTGACGTTGCCCTGGCTGACACCAACCGGCCCGAAGGTCACGCATCGGCTCGTCTTCACGAGCGGCATCGGTGCCGCCATCTGGAGCCAAGGGTTCAATGACCAGTCGTGGAAACCCGCGCTGGCGTCCGCCGGGATCATCCCGGTCCCCGAGAAGGGCCACCGTTACGCGGCCGCCCGCGAGCACGGCATGCACGCCCTGCGGCACTTCTACGCCTCGGTCCTCCTGGACGCCGGAGAGAACATCAAGGCCCTGAGCCTCTACCTAGGCCACAGCGACCCGGGGTTCACCCTCCGCGTCTACACGCACCTCATGCCGTCCAGCGAGACCCGGACCCGAAACGCCATCACCGCCATGTACCGGGCCGCCGGTCACGCTCATGAAGGCCCAGCAACGCACGACGGCCCAGAGACGGCCCAGGCTGCCTGAGACGGCCCCTCATCGGCGGGAAACCTGCTGGTGAGGGGCCTTTTCATGCCCTCTCGCGGCAAGTAACACCCCATCTTGCCTGAGGTCCAGCCCTGGGTGGTAACCCGTATAAGTGGGCGGCTCTGACCTGGGGCTTCGCTGGTGAGCGCGGTGACTCGCCTCTCAGCGCCGGTCACCTTCGGCCGACCCTGACCGGCAGACTCGCGAGTTCCAGACGACTGCTGCAACGCCCCCGTCGAGCGAGCATGGAACTTCGTGCATGCAGGCGGCGCGCCGTTCGCGGTGTATTTCGCGAACTGCCACCACCACCGGGACCGGGACCCGGATCACGACGCGTGGATGGATGTGATCTTCGGAACGACGAGGGAGCCTCCCGGAGCCTGACATTCCCCCGCGGGCGTGCCTCGGCGTGCGGGGCGGGGCAGCCGGGAACCGCTCTGTCGGTCAGCTGACCCGGCCCGCGATGGTTCGCGCGCAGATCAGGGACTCGGTGTGCGTGGTGTCCACCTCCAGGTCGTAGGCAACGCCCTCGTGAACCACATCCGCCTGCAGCGCGGCCATCCCCTGGCCCCGGTCTCCCCGTGCGATCTCACGGCCCGCGGCGACCGCGCTCTCGCACCTGACGCCGACCCACAGCACGGCCAGTCCGCCGAGAGCCTTCTCCCAGCGCTGCTGGGACGCCGCTCCGCCGAGGAAGACGTCGTCGACGACGACCCTGGCGCCTGCGCGGGCCATCGCCGCGATGCCCTCCGCCCAGGCCGCCTGCAGCGCCATGAAGTCCGCTCCGACGCTCACCCCGCCGTCGGCGGCGAACGTGATCCCCGCATCCCACGCCTGCATCTTCGCGGGCAGGGCGTCGACGAACGAGTCGACCCCGAACGCCAGCCACGGATCCGGCAGCACGGCCTGCAGGCACCGTACGATCCCGGACTTCCCCGAGCTGGAACCGCCGTTGAGAATGATCACCCGAGTCGCCACCGCGCCACAGTAGGGCGCCTGCCGCCCGGCACGAAGCGAATTTCGGCAGGCGCGCTCGCTGTAGCGTCGGCGCTCAGCCCTGCGTCCGCGCTTCCTTCTTGCGTACGAGGACCAGGGCCGCGCCGCCGATCAGGACCAGGCCGATGGCGATGCCCGTGATCAGGGGGGTCATGGCGGAGCCGCCGGTCGCGGCGAGGTTGGTGTCGTCGGACGTGGTGCCGACCGTGGCGGGGCTCGGCTCGCTGACGGTCTGGGTGACGGCGCCCGCCTGGTCGGCCTCGGTGGCCTGCGTCATGCAGTCCAGCACGCCGGTGAAGCGCTGCTCGAAGCCGACCGGGCCCTGGATGGTGAAGTCGTAGGCCTGGTCCTCCTGGAGCGGGATCGTCACCGTCCGCGACTCGCCCGCCGGGATGCTGTACTCGATCCCGAGCAGTTCGAAGGTGAAGGCCGCGTCGCCCTTGTTGGTCGCGGTGATGTCGACACCGCCCTTGTCGCAGTTCTCCGCCGCGGACAGTGCGGGTATGGCACCGGTCCCCGCCCAGGTCGCGCTCGCCGTCGCCGAGACGGTCGACTCGCTGGAGCCCGCCAGGATCTGAGTCTGGCTGCGGCTCTCGGCGGCGAAGGCCCGCCCCACCGGCACGGTCGTCGAGGCCTGCACGGTCAGGTCGGCCTGGCCTGCCGCGGCCTTCTCGGGCACCTCGAAGAACACCTGAGTGCCGTCGGCCGCGGAGGTGACGGCCTTGCCGTCCTTGTCCACGATCCGAACCCCGCTGGTGGCGGCGTCCGCGGGCGGCGTCACCGTCGCGCTGCCGGCGTTGGTGTGCACCGTCACCGGGCCGAGGCGCTCGCCGGGGTGGCCGGAGACCGCGGGCGGGTCGAGGGTCAGCGACGCCTGGGGTTCGGCCACCGAGCGTGCGCTGTGCTCCAAGTAGTCGGCGAGCTTCTCGGCCTGCGGGTCGACGGCGTCGACGGCCACGCCGTCCGAGTAGCGCCAGATGGCCACCTGGGTGCCGGCCGCCGCGTCCTGCTCGGTGAGGCCGCCCTTGACGCCCGCCTTGCCGGCGAGTGCCGCGAGGTCGTTCACCTGCGGGTAGGAGTTCTGCAGGATCCAGCGGATCTTGCCCGCGTCCTTGTTGGCGCCCAGCGAGGTGCCGCTCCAGGGCGTCTCGTGGTACTTGGCGTCGCGCTGCGTGGGGTTGTGGATGTCGACGCAGTACGTCTGCAGTGTGCCGCCGCCGTCGACGGACATCTCGAACAGGCCCGCCGAGATCTCCTGGTCGCCGGAGTCGGCGTGGACGACCGCCGCGCCGTAAGTCTTCAGGCCGCCTATGGTGGCGGTCGCCCCGCCCTGGCTCCGCGCCGTACCGTCGGCCGCGGCCGTGCCCGCGCCTGCCATCACCGAGGCGGCGACGAGCCCGGACACCAGGGTCGCCGCGGCGAGGCGGGCCGTCCCTCGTCCGCGCACCGACAGCGCGGAGAACGCAGAAAACACAGAATTCCCCTTCGAGCAGGACCCGTTGACGTGGGGGATGAGGTCCCACCAGCAGAATCAGAAA
Organism: Streptomyces sp. R28; assembly: GCF_041052385.1. GTDB lineage: Bacteria > Actinomycetota > Actinomycetes > Streptomycetales > Streptomycetaceae > Streptomyces. Next base: position 3,841,511 of record NZ_CP163439.1, read on the forward strand.
CCCCGAGAGCTATGTCCGGCATCCTAAGGACGCGCCGCACCACGCTTCCCTGTGATCCCGTCGGAGGGCCGATCCGACTCGGAATCGTTATCGCCAAGATCCGTTGCGAGCAGGGCTTATCGACAAATCCACCGGGGTTGTTCGGAACGCATTCGTCGATAAGCCGCAGTTCGGTCAGCTCCGGCGCCGTCGGCCGCGAGTGACTGACGTCACGTCACCGCCGCTGGTTCCGGGGCCTGTTGGGATTCGCCCTCCGCCGGTTGCGATTCCCAGTTGGGCTCGGGGCGGTCCGCCGCGTCCGGTGCTGCGGTGACTCCCGCCTCCGCCCTCGGGGTGCGCCGGAAGGCCGAGGTGCCACGGGCGAGGTCGTGCCCGATCGCCACCGCGTCGATGTCGGCCGAGGTCCAGCTCTGCCCCTCGCGCACGTCCGAACGCACCTTCAACCGGCCCTGCACCACGACGGGATCGCCCACGTTCAGCGACGCGGCCGCGTTCGTGGCGAGTTGCCGATTGGCCCACACGGTGAAGAAGTTGGTGTGCCCGTCGGTCCACTCGTTCTTCCCGCGGTCCAGATAGCGCGCGGTCACCGCCAGCCGGAAGCGTGCGGACGGTCCCGTCGCCAGTTCCCGGTACACGGGCTGCGTCGCCACGTTGCCCACCGCGCAGATGGTCGTCTCGTTCATCTCGAACCCCTCCCTCACCCGGCCGCTCAAGCCGGGCGGATACGCCTACGGGCCCGTCCCGTACGGCTGCGTCCGACATGACGGCGGCGCGCTGCCGGCACGTCCGGGTACGTCTCTCGCACGTCCCCGGTACGTCCCTGCCACCGCCGTCACCGCGATCGACCGCGTCCGTCGCGATCGCCGCGAAACCAGACTGCCTCCGCCGGGCCGAGCCCGCTGAGCCCTGTGGACCACCGCCGATCTGTGGATATCTCCGCCACCCGAACGAGTGAGCCACGGTCCCTCTGCCCAAGGCCGTCCCGCCCCCGGGCCCTCAGTTCACCTCGCCGCGACCCCCGCCCCCATCACTCGCCCGTACTGCTCCCGGACCTCCCGATAGCGCAGCAGCTCCGCCGCCACCGGATCCAGCACCCGGGCCCGCCCGCACCCGGCCGCCGCTTCCCGCAACCGCCGCTCCGCCTCCAGGCCGTACCGCCGTGCCGGCCCGCGTGCCGCGATCCGGCACCCCCACTCGACGAACGGACCGCCGACGATGCCGGCCACCATCAACAGCACCGGCACCCCCAGGTTGGGCGCCATGACTCCGATGATCTGCCCCACCAGCCAGAGCCCGCCGACGACCTGAAGGATCGTCATGGCGGCCTGCACCAGGACCGCCGCCGGCCACCAGCCCGGCCGCGGCGGCCGCCCCGGCGGCAGTCCGGCCCGCGCGGCCAGGTCGTCCAGTGCCTCGGGCAGCCCCTGAGCCCCCCGAACGGCCGCCTCGCGCACCGCCTGTGCCCAGGCCGTGGGCAGCCCGGCCGACGCCTGGTCGGCGACCGTCCGCACCGCCTGTTCGACGCGCTGGCGCGCGGTGGCCTCCTCGTCCGTCTGGCCGCGCAGAGTCAGGCGTCCCGTCGGGGGTTCGCCCCGGTCCTGGTACCAGCGCCACAGCCTCAGCCAGGGCGTCCCGCACGCGCGGTTGGCGTTGCGCAGCCACGCCCGCTCGGCGGCCTCGCCCGCGGCCGTGGCGCCGATCGCGTCCGCAAGCCGGGCGGAGAACTCGTCCCGCGCCTCCTCGCTGAGCCCGGTCCGCCGGCGCGCGGCGTAGACCGGCCGCAGCCGCCACCCGGCGGCGTCCACGTCGGCCGAGATCCGGCGCGCCGCGGCCCCGCGCTCCGCCACGAACTGGCCGAGCGCCTCGCGCAGGTCACCGACGCCGTCCCCGGTGAGCGCGGACAGCGCGAGCACGGTCGCACCCGGTTCGCCGTGCTCGCCCAGCGCGATGCCGTCCTCGTCGAGCAGCCGCCGCAGGTCGTCGAGGACCTGGTCGGTGGCCTCCCCGGGCAGCCGGTCGATCTGGTTGAGGACGACGAACATGATCTCGGCGTGCCCCGCCATGGGCCGCAGATAGCGCTCATGCAGCATGGCGTCGGCGTACTTCTCGGGGTCGACGACCCAGATGACCGCGTCGACGAGCGCCAGGACGCGGTCGACCTGCTCGCGGTGCTGTACGGCCGCCGAGTCGTGGTCGGGCAGGTCGACCAGGACGAGCCCGCGCAGCTGCCCGTCCGCGGTCGCGTTCTGCGCCGGGCGCCGCCGCAGGCGTGGCGGGATACCGAGCCGGTCGATGAGGCCGGCCGCACCGTCGCTCCAACTGCATGCGAGGGGCGCGGCGGTCGTCGGACGCCGTACGCCCGTCTCCGAGATGGTCACTCCGGCGAGCGCGTTGAAGAGCTGCGACTTGCCGCTGCCGGTGGCGCCGGCGATCGCGACGACGGTGTGCTGCCCGGAGAGCCTGCGCCGCGACGCCGCCTCGTCGAGCACCTTGCCCGCCTCGGCGAGCGTCTTGCTGTCGAGCCGGGTGCGGGAGAGCCCGACCAGTTCACGCAGCGCGTCGAGCCGGGACCGTAGCGCCCCGTCGTACGCGAGCGGCGTCACGACCGGCGAGCCGACGGCCCTGGGCTCCACGACGGCGGGCTGCTCGGAGGCGGCGGGCTCATTCACCCGCCGAGCAATGAGCCCGTCGTCCCAGGGGGGCGCGGATTCCGTACTGGCGGGTGAGTCCGTGCGAGAGGTGGGTTCCGTGCGAGAGGTGGGTTCCGTGCGCGAAGGGGACGCCTTGCGGGAGGGAGACTCGTTGCGGGAGGGGGACTCGTTGCGGGAGGAGGACTCGTTGCGGGAGGGGGGCTCCGCGCGGGACGAGGACTCCGTACGCGAAGAAGATTCCTTGCGCGAAGAGGGCTCCGGACGCGAAGAAGACTCCGTACGGGACGAAGGGGACTGCGGACGCGAGGAGGACTCCGTACGGGACGCGGGCGGTTCTGTACGAGACGCGGACTGTGTACGAGAGGAGGCCGGCGTACGACGTGAGGTGTCGCCGCCGTCACGGCCGCCGCCCTCTCGGCCGCCGGCCTGGGAGCGGCCCCCGCGCGCGTCGGTGTCGGCGTCCCCCACGCGCGCGTGGTCGTCGTTCGGCCGTCCCTCCCGCTTCGCGGGCTCTCTCCAGGGAGCGCGCTTGTCCGACTCCTCGGCCGCAGCAGGGCTCTCGCCGCCGGGGTCTCCCTTCGCGCGGCCCTCTGCGGGGAGGGCGCTTTCGGAAGGCTTCTCCGCACCGCAGGCGTCCGCCGCGTCGCGCGCGCCCGCGGCATCGGGAGCGCCCTCTGCGGAGACGCTCACAGGGACGTCCCTGTGGACGTCCGCAGGGGTGCCGGCTTCGCGTTCGTCGTCCATGGTGAGGCCGCCCTCCCGCTGATCGGCGTGCTCCGTGTGGTCCTGGTCAGTGACGGCAGTCACCGGTCACCTCTCCTTCAGCAGTACGGACAGCGCGGCGATGAGTTCGGCCTGGGGGTCCGGATGGATCTCCAGGGCGTCGAGCGGGGCGAGCCGGCGCTCGCGTTCGTTGTGCATGACCCGGTCCAGGTGCTCGGCGAGCAGCCGCCCGGCCCGGTCGCGCAGCCGCAGCGCCCCGTGCGCCCCGATCCGCTCGGCGAGCCCCTCCCCCGCGGTCCGCGCCCGGCGGGCGCCCAGCAGCGCGGTGGCGACAAGGGCGGTGACGACCTCGGAATCGGGGACGACGCTGCGGTCGTGGACGCTCACCTCGTCCTCGGCGTACTCCTCGAGCTCCCGCCGCCAGCGCCGTACGGCCAGCCCGATGCGGTGCTCGACACTCCCCGGCCTCGGGTCACGGCCCGTCAGCTCGGTGGCTGCGGCGGCCGGTTCGCGCCGCCAGGCGTCGTCGACCCGCTCGTCGGCGGCGGTGACGGCGCACAGCAGGAGGGTGCTCAGGCTGTCCACCAGCGAGTCGAGGAGCTCCCCGGCGGAGCAGTCGAGCGGGAAGGCGCGCCAGCGCTTGAGGGCGTCGCCGGCGAGTACGGCGCCGGCCTGCAGGCGGCTCCGCACGCGCGCGTACTCGCTGTCGTACGCGCTGTCCACGGCGGCCGTGAGCCGCAGCGCGGCCGCGTACTGGGCAGCGGCGGCACTGGCGAGCTCGGGCATACGGGCCTTGAGGGAGTCGAGAAGCCCGTGTGCCGTACGGGCTACGACGTGCTCCCGGGCCGCCGGATCCTGGGCCTGCTGGACCAGCCAGGTGCGCAGCGCCGCCACGGCACTGGCCGGCAGCAGTCCGCCGCCCCAGGCCGACTCGGGCAGCTCGGGCACGGTGAAGCGGGGTACCTCGCCGAGGCCGGCCTTGGTGAGGAGCGCCCCGTACTGCCGCGACACCTCGGACACGACCTGATGGGGAACCCTGTCGAGAACGGTCACCAGGGTGGCGTCGTACTCCTTGGCGGTGCGCAACAGGTGCCAGGGGACGGCGTCGGCGTACCGCGCGGCCGTGGTGACCATGACCCAGATGTCGGCGGCGCAGATCAGTTCGGCGGCGAGGGCGCGGTTGTCGGCGAGTAGAGAGTCGATGTCGGGTGCGTCGAGGAGGGCGAGCCCGACGGGCAGCGTGTCGGCGGTCTCGACGCGCAGTACGCGCGCGCCGTCTTCGCCCGGCAGCATCAGTTCGTCCGCCGGATCGTGCTCGGGCACCCACACACGTGTGAGCTCGGGCAGTACGCGCATCCCGCTGAACCAATGATGGTCTTCCGGATGGCAGACCAGCACAGGGTTTCGCGTCGTCGGCCGCAGCACGCCCGCCTCGGTCACCCGTCTTCCCACGATGGAGTTGACGAGCGTCGACTTCCCGGCCCCGGTGGATCCTCCCACCACGGCCAGCAAGGGCGCTTCGGGCTCTCTCAGCCGGGGCACCAAATAGTCGTCGAGCTGCGCGAGGAGTTCGTCGCGGTTGGCACGCGCGCGTGGAGCCCCCGCCAAGGGCAGCGGGAAGCGTGCGGCAGCGACACGGTCGCGCAGGGCGGAGAGTGCGTCGAGCAGCTGAGGCCGTACGTCCAAGGTCACCACATGCGAAGAATGCCCAATTTTAGGGGAATTCTGAAGCATATGAGCATGTCTGCGCGCCGACGGGACACAAGGGACGCAAGGGGCGACTAGGACACAGGCACAGTCCAGGCATAACGAGTGCACAACACCCGGGGCGTAAGAGCCCAAAAGCGGTGCACGATTCGCACCTGCCTGCGATTATCAGGACCGCTTCACCGAACCTCCACATCGAGCCACGGAGGCGAAGCAACCGGGACATGGACGCGGGAGCCCTATCCTTGTCCCCGGCATCGTCACGGACCAGCCCACACCCGGGCACCACGACCGAGGCCACCACAACCGGCCCCCGTAGCTCAGTGGATAGAGCAGGCGCCTTCTAAGCGCTTGGCCGCAGGTTCGAGTCCTGCCGGGGGCGCACACACCCTCTCCCTGCGGAAACGCGTGAGGGGTTCTTTGACGTCCGGACGCACATCGCTGTGAGAGCAAGCGCCTTGACTGGCCGCGATCGTGGATACATACCCCGAGGTCGGGGTTGCAGTTCGCGCCGACGGATGCCGGGCTACCGCTCCTCGTCCAGCACCTGGGCAGCCGCGCGTGGGTCCATGAGGTTGGACCACGCCCGTTCGGCTGGGAGCAGGTCCCGCTCAGGCAGGGCGTACTCCGGATACCAGCCCTCAGCCTCGCAGCCGGGTACGTTGCGCAGGATCAGCACGGTCAGGTTCTGCGGTACGGAGCCAGTGATCCGGACGGCGAGGTAGGTCTCGTGGCCCTCGTCCGCACGCACCTGGAGGCCAAGGGCGAAGGTGTCGAATTCGCGTGTGTGCTCACGGCCGTCACGCAGCGTGGCGTGCGCCAGGTCCAGCAGAGTCGCCCGCAGGCGGCGCACGAAGCGGACCCCGGCCTCGGCGCGGTACCGGACATGGTCCTCGCGTGCGGGCAGGAGGTAAGCGGTGTGTGTCGCGGTCTTCAGCCCGTCGGAATGTTCCGCGTTGTAGTGAGCCCGAGCGGCGCGGCCGTTGGCCTCCAGAGCTGCATAGAAGTCATCGCCCGAGCCGTCCTCGCGCCGACCCGCCGCGACCAGCCACGACAGGTCGGCGTCCAGCCATATCGCGCCGCGCCATCGCTGCACCTTGACCTTGAAAAGCACCTGGTCGTCCACGGATCGGATGCGTTCGTGCTTGCCGTCCTCGTCCGCGAACTACTCGGACGCCTTGGCCAGCACCGGGTGGTCGATCTCGTCCAGCGGCACCGTGAGCGGCGGCACCGCGAGGCACAAATCCTCGCGTAAACAGCGCAGCGTCGGGCGGGCCGGGTCCGTTCATTCCTCGATCCCCCCGACCGCGTCGATCTCCTCCGCGGTCAGCCCGGTCAACAGCATCACATCCGCTTTCAGCGAGCCATCCAGCACACTGAGCGCCTCCACCATGCCGGACCGCAGATCCTCACGGCGCTGCTCCAGATACACCCGAACCGCCTCGGCCACCAGGTCCTTCTTCGTCAGCCCCAGGAAATGAGCGCCCTGGCTGATCAATTTGTCCGTCGCCGGGTCCACCTTCAGCGGGGACTGGCGTACCGACTTCGCCGCCGTCGTCATCGTCAACACCTCCGCTGCCATGGTACCTAAATACCTCACGGTGTCGTTGCTCCGGCGTCACCGCTGTCGAACGCCCAGACTCCGGCCGACGGCACGCCCCTTCGCTACCCGAGACGACCATCGAGCAGACATCCCGGAATCGACAGCAAGCGCTTTGACGATTTTCGTTCGTGGGCGACCTGCGAACACGCAGGTGAGCACATCGCTTAGGCCTGCGCACCTTCTAAGCGCTTGGCCGCAGGTTCGAGTCCTGTCGGGGCGCCTGCCTCGGCCCTCCCCTTCGGGAGGGCTTTTCACTGGTCAGGGCAGGTGCCAGGGCAAACGAAGAAGCCCCGGAAGCCTCCTTGATGATCAAGGGAAGCCTCCGGGGCTGTCCGACTGTCACCGGGTTTTCGCGGGTGGCTGTGTCGAATACGTGTCGAGGTTCTGGGCGGCCGAGGGGTCAGCCAGCGGACGACCGCTCGGGAAGAGCTCCGGCAGCTTCGGGCCGCCTCTTCAGGTCGGGCAGCTGACCTTCGACGCATCGGGCATAGGTCGCCAGGAGCACAGCCACGCTGTTCCCTGCCCAGTCGACCACCTGGGCGGGCAGGATCCCGTCGTTCAGCCACTTCGTCAGGCGCGTGTCGCTGTTGCCGTAGACGCGCCGTCCGGCGGGCGACTCGAAGACATGCGGAGCCAGGCCGGCCATACGCGCGCCGCGCCACGCCCTACGGTAGTGCGGCACGGAAGTCGCCTCCTGGCGATCCGCCAGGCAAACAACGGCACTTGGGAGCTCCCAGGCGGCGTCCTCGAACTCGACGAGACCCCCGAGGCCGGCGTGGCCCGCGGGGTCCTGGAAGAGACGGTTATCCACCTCGAGGTGGACGAACTGACGGGCGTCTACAAGAACCTGATCCGAGGCATCGTGGCCCTGGTCTTCCGATACAAGCCCTCCGGCGGCACCGAACGCACCTCAAGCGAGTCCACGGCCGTCTCCCGGCTAACACCCGACAAGGTCAGCGAGCGCATGTCCGAGGCCTTCACAGTCAGGCTCTTGGACGGCAACGGCCGGCACGTACGCAGCCACGACGGCAAGCACCTCATCCCTGTCGAGTCTCAGTTGATGGTTGACGGGTTGGCGTCGGGTGATGCTTGACGTCTGCCCTAGACGATCTTCCGGCGGTTGTGTTCGCCGGACTTGCGGCCCACCACCTCCTTCCTCGTGACGCGGGGGACGGTGGTGATCAGCTCGGTTCCCTGGAAGATCGGATGGTGTCCTCGCTCAGGTGGACGGTGACGACCTGGCGGGCATGGCCGCGGCCGAGCTGGATGCACTGTCCGGCGACCACGAAGCCGCCGGTGCTGCTGACGGTGCGCTCGGCGACCTGCTCACCGGGCGGCGGCAGCAGCGGTGACGGTCGGTCGCCACCGGCAGCGGCCAAAGCCAGCACCGGGCCATGGGGGACAGGGGATTGCCGCATCGCCGGCCAAAGACGCTTTGTGTTACCGAAGAGGCCGGATCGCAGCGGCGGTTCCCCGCGGGCTACCTCGCTACCGTGGTCGTTGCCCCGTGGCTGGGGCGGTCGGCTCCGCGACTTTAGCCAGCCACTTTGGCGCGAGCCTCGAAGGTCATGGCCCCAACAACGCGCTTTAACGGGCAGGTCCACAGACTGCCCGGCGCGCCGGAATGTTACGGGTGTTGCGGGGCCGTGATCACTCGCGCCAAAGCAGCTCCCGGCCAAATTCGTTCCGCCGACCGCGCGCATCTGTGCTGGCTCTGCGCCTCACGCCACTCTTGGTGGTTAGTTCTAAAAGCGCTGAATGCGGTAAGGGCCGTACTGTTCTGCTGTCCTATACGCGCACCATTGCGCCGATTTCGGACCGGCGTCCACAACGAGTCGGACGCCAACCACTCCCTCGGCATCGACTTTCTCTGCCGCCTTTGCCAAATCGGCAAAGGCATCCTCGTAAGAGTGGCCCTTTGCGTGGATAAGCCACGCTTTCTTGACTGGCCTGTCATCGTTCGCGTTTTCGGCGGTGGTCACCATCGCCACCATGATCAGCATCCCGTTGAAATCGATGCCTATCGTCCCTCACGACCAGTCTCGGCCGAGACGGGCTCGGTTGCATTCTGCGTGATGCCCTCTTTCCTGAAGGACTCTCCAGAGCAGTAGCAGTACAGCAGAGAAATACAGCAACCCTGGCAGCCACAGGTGACCGTTCGACGCCGCTAGTATCACCGTGACCAGACCAGCAGACCTCAGCGACCGCCCCGCCCGCAGTTCGCCCCGAGGTGAGTCCCCAGCCTCTCCACACCACCCGCGCGGACATGCACATGGCGACGGCGGGAGTACGGGAAGCGCTTGACCTCGGGCCACAGCACTTGACATGCGAGCAACATTTGGGCGAGTTAGCATGAGATTACGCCCCCGACCAGTTAATTACTGCTCAAGCGGGAAGGCGGAGTCACACCATGTACATGATGCGCGAGGTCTACCAAGCTGAACGCGGGAAAGCGCCGGAGATCGTGGCGGCGTTCAAGACCCTCACCAAGGTGTTCGAAGAGGCCGGGTACACGAACCGGCGAATCTACGTCGATTATGCCGGCCCCATGGATACGGTCGTCTGCCAATGGGAATTCGATAGCCTCGACCAGTACTTCACCTTGGAGCGATCGTTCTTCGTGAATCCAGACGAGAACGCGCAGTCACTGATCGACACGTTTAACAACAACGCAGCATCCGGCTACAAGGAGATCTACGAGGTCATCCAGTAGCGGATCACCTGAGCGACAGAAGGCACCGTCATCCGGCTGCCACGCCGTGGACTATCTGTGGACAGAGAAGCACTCAGCGCTACGGCATGGGCCCCATGACCTGGCAAGAACCCTCAAGAGCCAAGGGGCCTCCGGAGTCGTGTGTCGATGCGTCAACGCCACGTCCTACGCATCACTGTTGCTCTCACGCTGGGCCTGTCGACGCCGCTCCTCCTCTTGCGCCGCCCGAGTCAGGCGCCATTCCTCCTCACGCGCCTCCACCCCTCGCGGAAGTCTCCGCAGGCCCCCACCAGGGTGCGCGGCGGCGAGCAGAGGGACTACGACGAACACGCCGAGCGGGCCCGCCGCATGGACGTCCTGCAGCACGCCGAAAACGAATTCGACCCCATCCCCTTCGACGTGGAGGCGGCCCGCATCTACGGCAGAATCTGCTGTAGTACCCCGTCCGCCCCGCCCTGCGCCGGAAGTCACGGTGGTTCCGCTCCCGGTCGCGGACACAACCCCCGTCGCCAACTCACCTCACGCGAGACCTCTATCCGCACGGGGATGGCACCCGGAGCCTCGGTGCCGGCACGCGCTCATACAGTGTCCCGATGACGCCGATCAAGAAGTTCCAAGTCACCTTCGACTGCGCAGAACCTGAGCGGCTCGCTCGTTTCTGGTGCGAGGTGCTGGGGTACGTCATACCGCCGCCACCGGCGGGGTTTGCCACGTGGGACGATTTCAAGCGCTCGCAGCCACCTGAGGAGCGGGATTCCTGGTTCGCCTGCGTCGATCCCTCAGGTGTGGGCCTGCGGCTGTACTTCCAGCGTGTCCTCGAGGGGAAGGCCGCCAAGAACCGGGTGCATCTTGATTTGCGGGTCGGCACCGGACTCGTGGGGGAAGAGCGCCTCGCCGCGCTCGAGGCGGAATGCGCACGACTGGTCGCGCTCGGTGCGGTGCACGTGCGCACGCTGTACGACGGCAATGATTCGTGCATCCCGATGCTGGACATCGAGGGCAACGAGTTCTGCATCGACTGAGACGCAGCGAACGTGCCTTCACCCTGTTCCCATTAGCCAGGGCGAAGGCACGAGGGGCGGTCATCAGCCAAAGGTCCCCCGGAAATGACAGCAAGCGCTTTGACGGCATTCGTTTCCGGGCTATCCGGATCCGGCAGTCACGGACTTCCTCCGGGTAGCTGCGGTGAATACGCGGAAGTTCTCGGCTGCCAGGAGCAGCTGGCCTCTGGCGGCTTCCACCCTTTGCGCCCGCTCGCTCAATACCGTTGGTGATCATCAACGGCGCGGATTCGCGGAGAACCCCACCCTGGCTGGGCCGTCGGCTCGAGGCCCGCCAAGTGCAGCCCGTCGCGGCCACGAACACGACGGCGCACAGCTACGTCCCGGCCCCGTCAGCCCGGCCGCTCCCCGACGTCCGGGGCGCCGTCACAAGTCGGTGCCCCCGCTGACGTCAAGGTACTGACCGGTGACCCAGCGGGAGTCGTCGGAGGCGAGGAAAGCCACCACGTCCGCCACGTCCGAGGGCCTGCCGATCCGGTCGAAGACGGACCGTGCGGCCAGGGCGGCCCGCGCCTCGGGCGTCGTCCTGCGGCGGGCGTTCATGTCCGTCTCGATGAACCCCGGCCCGACCGTGTTGACGGTGATGCCCCGACCGCCGAGCTCCTTCGCCAGGCACAGGGTCATCGTGTCCAGCGCGCCCTTGGACATGGCGTACGCGACGGACTCGGGGAAGGCCCGCCGTGAGGCGAGCGAGGAGATGTTGATGACGCGCCCACCGTCCCGCATCCGCGGCAGCGCGCCCTGCACGAGGAAGAACGGCGCCTTGGCATTGACGGCGATCATGCGGTCGAAGACCTCGGGTACCGCCTGACCCACCGGCCCCGAACCGCTCACCCCCGCGTTGTTCACCAGGATGTCGAGCGAGCCCCAGACCTCGGCGCTCGCAAAGTCTCCCTCGCCGCCCTCGCCGCCCTCGCCGCCCTCGCCTCCCTCGCCTCCCTCGCCTCCCTCACCTCGTTCTCCTCCCTCGCCTCCCTCCCCTCGCTCCGCGCGCAGCCCGGCGTCGAAGGCCGCGAAGACGGCGTCGGCATCGCCCGGCACCCCGAGTACCGCCTCGACCGGGAAGGCGCGCCCGCCGTTCTTGCGTATCTCCGCCACGACCTCCTGGGCGGCGGCCGCGCTGTGGCCGTAATGGACGCCGACGAGGGCCCCGTCATGGGCCAGCCGCCCGGCGATGGCTCTGCCGATGCCCCGGCCGGCCCCGGTGACCAGTGCGATCTTGCCCGTCAGTGCGCGTTGGGTATCCACGAAGACCTCGTGTATCGAAGGATGAAAGAGGAAAGAGGAAAGACAGCGTGCCCGTCAGCGGTCCACGAACTCCCGGTACCACGACGCGTGTTCGGCAAGGCTCTGCGCGAACCCCGCTCCTGGACCGGTACCGAAACCGGCACCGGCACCGGCACCGAAACCGCCCCAGAACCCGTCGTCCGCGAACCAGTGGTCCGCGGCGAGTATGCCGAGGTGGTGCAGCGCGCGCGGCTTCCCGGCGAGACGGGTCCGGGCCTCGTCGATGTCCACGGGTGCGCCCGGCAGACGCAGGCCGAGCCGGTCGGCCAGCGTGTCCAGCAGTTCCGAACAGGTCACCGGTTCCGGGTGGTTGACGTGATGCGCGCCCGCCAGATCCCGGTCCGACAGCCCGGCGGCGACCACCGCACGCCCCAACGCCCTTACGTCGACGACGGAGTGCCGGGCGGTGCAGTCCTTCAGGCTGGCCGACAGCAGCCCCAGCAGGCCGGCCATTCCCGGCACCACCCATCGGTCGCCCGCCCCGAGCACGAGGTGCGGGCGCAGCACGACCCCTCCGGCGTCCAGTACATGCCGCTCGGCGGCGGCGCGGGAACGGCTGGTCGGCGAGACCGGTGCGAGCGGCAACTCGCCGGGAAGCGCGCCGGTGAAGGGGCCCCGGCCGTATACGGCCGCCGTACTCACGTAGACGACACGGGTCGCGCCGGCGCGCGTCGCCTCCTCGACGAGGGCGTGGGTGCCGTGGTCGTTGACGGTCCGGGTGAGGCGTTCGTCGTCGCCGATGTGGGAGGCGCAGTGCAGTACGACGTCGACGCCGTCGCAGACGCCCCGCAGGGATGCCGGGTCGGCGAGGTCCGCGCGTACGACCTCCGCCGGGGCACCGGCGCCGGGGCCGCCGCCCGGTGGGGGGCTCCCGGGGTCGCGCAGCAGGAGCCGGATCCGGGACGGCGTCACGGTCTGCGACTCCCGGAGGGCCGCGACGACATGACCTCCGATGAAGCCGCCGGCACCGGTGACGAGTAAGCGTGGTGGCAAGGTGGGTTCCTCCCTGTCGGCCGACGGACCGCCTCGGCCGACGAACCGCGCGCAGCGGTCAACGATCGGTGACGGACCCGCTCCGGGAACAGACCCGCTCGGGGGCAGTCGGGGGCGATGTCGGGTACGCCGGGCTCGTGCACCGTGACCTTCACGGTACTGCGGAGGACCTCGCGCCCGTCCTGCAGCCCCCGCACCCGCACCCGTGCACGTGCCGTGCAGAAGAGTTGGCCCTCCAGCCACGCGACCCGCCGCTCCAGGCGACCGCCCCCCGTCCGCCCCGCTTCCGTACAGTCGTTCCACCTGGCCATGGAAAGGAACCACCGTGCGGCTGCGCTGTGCTGTGCTCGACGACTTCCAGAACGTGGCGACCCAGGTCGCCGACTTCTCGCCCCTCGCGGACGACGTGGAGGTCGTCCCCTTCACGACCCACTTCCCCGGCGAGGACGCCCTCGCCGCGGCCCTCGTCGACTTCGACATCGTCGTCACGCTGCGGGAACGCGTCCCCTTCCCCGCTTCCCTGATCGCCCGTCTCCCGCGGCTGAAGCTGCTGATCGCCTCCGGCATGCGCAACTCGGTCATCGACTACGCCGCCGCCGAGGCGCACGGCGTCACCGTCTGCGGCACGGCAAGCTCCTCGACCCCGCCCGTCGAACTCACCTGGGCCCTGCTGCTCGGCCTGGCCCGCGGGATCGTCGAGGAGAGCAACGCCCTGCGCTCCGGCGGCGCCTGGCAGAACACGGTCGGCGCCGACCTGCACGGCCGCCGCCTCGGGCTGCTCGGCCTGGGCAAGATCGGCAGCCGGGTGGCTCAGGTCGGCCTCGCCTTCGGCATGCACGTCAGCGCCTGGAGCCAGAACCTCACCAAGGAGTACGCGGACGAAGTGGGCGTCCAACTGGCCGTATCCAAGGAGGAGTTGCTCGCCGACAGTGACTTCGTCTCCGTACACCTGGCCCTGAGCGACCGCACCCGAGGCCTGCTCGGCGCCCCCGAGCTCGCCCTGCTCAAGCCGACGGCGTACCTGGTCAACACCTCACGCGCGGCGATCGTCGACCAGGACGCCCTGCTCACCGCCCTGCGCGAGGGGCGCATCGCCGGCGCCGGGGTCGACGTCTTCGACGTTGAGCCTCTCCCCGCCGACCACCCGATGCGCTCGGCCCCCCGCCTGCTCGCCACTCCCCACCTGGGCTATGTCTCGCAGGCCAACTACGCGACGTACTACGGCCAGGCGGTCGAGGACATCCAGGCGTACCTGGCGGGTTCACCGGTACGACGGCTGCCCTGAAGCCGGCCATCCGGCGGCGGTCAGGCAGCGTCCAGGCGGCAGTCAGGCGATGTCGGCGTCCCCGGTGTGCGCGGCCTCGGCCGGCCGCCGGTAGATGCCCTCGCTCCGGCGCAGATGGTGCAGGTCCACCAGATAGCGCCGGAGCGCCACATGGTCGATGTCGTCACTGTCCTCGCACCAGGCGCGCAGCTTCTCGTTGACGGTCCGCTCCGGGTACTCGACGCCCGGCTCGAAGGTCTGCTCGGCGATGTAGCCCAGCACCAGCTTCTTGCGGGTCCACCGCCCGGGCAGCCGGACCAGCCGCCCGTCCCGGACGAAGGTCCGCAGGACCAGGTCGGTCGGCTCGTCCCCGGCGGCGGGGCTCCCGGCGGCCACGGAGTCGTTCTCCCGCTGGGCCGCCTCCCGCGCGTACTCCTTGAACAGGCCGTACGCGACGCTCAGTTCGCCGTCGCCCCCCGCCGTCACCACGCCCTGCTCCCGCAGCCGGAGCAGGGCCACGGCCGTCTCCTTCGGGGACAGCCCCGCCGCCCGGGCGACCTGCTCGCTGCTCCCCGCGCCCAGCGCCACGGCGGCGAAGGCCCGGACCCGGCTCTCCTCGGCGAACAGCCGGACCAGTTGTTCCGTCGGATCGGTAGCCATGTCCGGAGGCTAGTGGACGTGGGCCGCGGAGCTAAGCGATTTTCGGCGGGGTGGGGCGGGGTGAGGCGGGGCTGGACGGGGCGAGGCGGTACGGGGCCGGCAGGCCTCAGACGTAGCGGTAGATCGTGGACATGTCCTCCACCTCGTCCGGAGTCACGTCCCACGGCGGCAGCCGCTCGTGCCGGGCGACGATCCGGCCGTACTGCGCGCTGCTGCGACCGGGCGGCTTCGCCGGCAGGTAGCGGTGTTTGCGGTGGCGCCGCTGCCAGCGTTGCCACTGCATGTCCACGAAGGCGTGGACCAGCCAGAAGACGGGGTCGTTGACGGACGCGCCGCCGAGCATGACGCCCCCGACCCAGCGATGCACCCGGTTGTGGTTGCGCCATACGACCCTGCCGTTGCCCCACCCCTCCATCTTGTTGCGGAAGCCCTTGGTGACCGTCGAGTCCCATGGGGCGACGTCATAGACAGGGTCCTTCAGCGCCCAGTTCAGGTCGTCCCGGGTGGGCAGGTCGATCGGATCGCGGGGGCGGCCCAGGTTCCGGGTGAGGAACTCGACGTTGGTGATGCTCTCCGTAATGGTCCAGTTGCCCGTCCGGTAGGCGAACGGCCCGGTCATCACCTGCCGGTCCACGGGCCGCCCGGTGCCGCCGAGCAGATCGTCGGTCCACGGCACCGAGGTGATCGAACGGTCCCGGGTCCAGTCCCAGTACGGCACCGTCACGGAGGAGTCGACACGCTGCAGGGCACCCTCCAGGTCCAGCACGAACTGACGGTGCCAGGGCAGGAAGGAGGGCGTCATATGGGCGGCGCGCAGGCCTCGGTCGCCGTCGCCGACGAAGTGCTCGATGTGCAGCCGTACGAACTCGTCGTACTCACCACTGCGTTTGATTTCGAGCAGCGCCTCGACGAACCGCCGCCTCTCGGTGCGCGTCAGCTTGCTGACGTTCTTACGCACGTACACCATGCTCCGCCTCCATGTGCAGGTGCCCGCCGTGGAACGGGCCGGGGGCCAGGTCGAGCAGCCGCCTGCGGGGCCCGAGTTCGTCGACGGCCGCGCGGGTCGCCTCCAGCGGGGTCCGGTACCAGCTGTAGTGGTCGAGCATGCTCAGCCAGGTGCCGTCGGCGCGGCGCATCAGGTGCAGCGGGCGGCCGTCCACGGTGACGCGCCATTCGGCGCCGAGGGCGCTGAGGTTCTCGAAGGGAAGCGGGGTGCCCTGGATACGGCGGCCGCGGTAGGTCTCGTCGAAGGGGGTGTCGCTCTCCTGCTGCCCATCCGCGGACTGCGAGGGCCGGGACGCGGCGAGCACCGGCGTGAGCGCCACGGCGGCGGAGGCGAGCAGCATCCGCGCCGCCTCCCGCCGTGTCCGCCGCTCCGGCTCGCCGCTCACCGGGGTGCCCGCCCCCTGTACCGCACCCACCGACACTCCGTCTGCACTGACGGCCATCGCTCACTCCTCGTACGGTTCGGCTGTTCGTACGAGTAACCGTCCAGGACGTCCCACGGTCACCGCCGGAACGCCCATACGGCGGTGTCACCCGGTCGGCCTCAACTCGTCCAGAAGTCCCACCAACGGGTCAGGATCAGCATCCCGACGATCCCGATGTGCAGCAGCGGAAGTACCCAGGTGAACTCCGCGAAGAAGGCCTTCACCGGACCCGGCGCGGGCAGGAAGGCGTTGCGTACGAGGAAGGAGGTGACGTACCAGAACAGCAGGATCGTCGCGAGCCAGGCCAGGCAGCACCACAGGCACAGCGCGTTGATCCGGTACAGGGACTCGAACTGCAGCCAGGAGACGAACCCGATCCCGAAGAGGCATCCGGCCTCGAAGGTCAGCCAGTACCAGCGCGGGAAGGCGGCCCCGGCCAGCAGGCTCATGCCGACGCAGATCACGATGCCGTAGGCCACCAGACCCAGCATCGGGTTGGGGAACCCGAAGGCCTCGGCCTGGTCGCTCTTCATCACGCTGCCGCAGGACACCACCGGGTTCAGGCTGCAGCCCGGGGTGAAGTCCGGGTCCTGAAGCAGCTTGAACTTGTCGAGGGTGATGACCCAGGAGGCCAGCAGTCCGGCTGCCCCGGTGAGCACCAGCAGCAGGGCGAACGCCCGGCCGCCGCCCGCGGACCGCCGCGCGCCCGGGGCCGGGTTCGGGGTCACCACCGCGCTGCCTCGCGGTGGACGCGGAGGTGGTCGACGCCGAAGGTGATCGGGGCCGGGCCGCAGGGCGCGGGATGGTACTCGCCGGCGCACACCGACAGGTTCAGGATCAGATACGCCGACCAGTCGGCACCGACGCCGGAGCCGTCGGAGTGGACGCACGAGCCGTTGACGTACCACTCGACGGAACGCGCGCCGTAGCAGGTGCCGAGGGTCACCCACCTGTCCGGGGCGATCGCGTCCGCGTCGGTGTAGTACGTCGAACCGCAGTTGACCTGGTTGGACAGCTCCAGCAGGTGCGGGTTGTCCGGGTGGTACTCGAAGGTGTCGACCTCGTTCTCGCCGTCCTTCCAGGTCCACAGCGCCGGCCAGGCCCCGGTCCGGGAGGGCAGTTTGACGCGGGTCTCGACGTAGTCGCCGGTCCTCACCCGGAAGCCCTCGTCGGAGTACTCGGTGGTGAGCAGGCCGGTGTGCCAGGCCTGCCGGCCGTTCTCCAGGGTGTGGTCGGACGGTGTGGCGGTGAAGGTGGCCATGCCGCCCGAGACGGTCACGCAGCCGGGGGTGAGCAGGTCGAGCTTGTTGTCGTCCGGGTTGTGATCGCAGTAGCGGTAGGCGCTCGTTCTGTCGCCGACCCATTTGGCGCCCCAGGCGATCGGCGTGCTGAACTCCTCCGACCAGATGAGCGACCTGTCGGCGGTCGCGGTCGGTGTGGACGTGACGCTGTCGGTGGTCATGGCGGCGAGGGTAATTCCTCTTCCGTATCGCGCAGGCAGTCGACCGAGCTGGGCGCACCATACGATCAATCGATTCGCCGACCAGCTGTCAATCTCTCCGAATGTCTCTGTGCATTCCATTCTTCACCCCTGCGACTTTCATGCGTATGGAGCAACGCGTCGCTTTTGCGGCGGCCTTGGACTGCTATGTTCTCCAACCGTCGGATCAGAGGTACTTTCAAGCGAGGTGAATCATGAAGAAGGCAGTTTTCACCACTGCTGCGTTGGCCATCGGTGCGGGTCTTGTGGGTGGCTCGGCCGCTGCGGCGTCGGCCGCCGGGGGATCGGGAATCTCCACCAGCCCGCTCGGGGGGCTCATGTCCCCGACCAAGGTGAGCCCGGCGGTCCTGCCTGCGGCCGATGCCGTGACGCGGCTGGCCCGCGAAGGCGGTGTTGCGAAGGGCAGCGCGTTCGACAAGAACAAGTCGGGCGGAATGTCCGGCGTTTACTTGGACGGAATGGACCCGAATGCCGCCAAGAGGCCCACGATTCCAGTGAAGAACCCGGCCGGAAGCGGCGAGGTCCAGGTGCACCCGCTGCACGCGCCGACCGCCACGGGGCTCGGCACCTTGCTTCCCAACAAGTGAAGACCTTGGTTCCGTCTTTTCGCGGGACAGAGCTGGGCCCGGAATTCTGAGACTCTGATCCGGTTCCCGGGAGCCGGAGACCGACAGCAGGCCCAGGCCCAGACGCCGGCTTCGGACCCGCAGCTCCCCCTCCGCACACGGCGGGCCCGAAGCCCGCGGCACCCGCGAACCATCTGTCCGGCCCACCGGCCCTCCCCCTGCCGGTGGGCCGGACGCATGTCGGCCGCCGTTCCGGCCGGCTCCATTCGGCGCAACGCACCCGCATTTTCCCGGAACACCACGCGGATTCCCCCCCTCGGTTCCCGCCTGCTCGGGACGCTCCGCGGGAATGCGTGCAATGCGGGTGGTCACTGCGGGCACACCGCATTGCGCCATACGAAGGAATCTGGCCACGTTTGAATGTTCCCGCCGTGACTTAGGCGTGCATATACGGGTTTCCTTTTCGTAAGCGTGCGCAACCGTGAATTCAGGAAGGAACCGAGTTGTCCAAGAAGTTCGCGGTCATCACGGCCCTCGCCCTCAGCACCGTCGTCGGAACTGCCGGCCTTGCCTCTGCTGGTGAATACGACGGCAACGGCAAGACCACCACCGTCAAGGGCGGTAGCGGCTTCTCCACGTCCCCGGTCGTCGTGAACGCCCCCCAGCAGGGAATTCTCGTCGTCAACGGCACCGTCGTCGACGGTCGCTGCCTCGCCCCGTGGTCCAACGGAGCCGTTCTCGGCGGCGTCGTCCCACCGAACTCGCACTACGCCGCCTGCAACACGGCCGAGGTCAACCAGGCGCAGAACGCCCCTTACGCGGGCGGCCTGCTGTTCTGAGCAGTGCTCAGAACTATTCGCAGCACCTGAATCACCCCAACGCAGCCCGAAAGGCGCAACTCATGCGTAAGAAGGTTACGGCCATCTCCGTTCTCGCGGCGGGCATCGCCCTCGCGACCGGCGGCACCGCCGCGGCCGACGCCGACACCACCACCGTCAAGGGCGGTAGCGGCTTCTCCACGTCCCCGGTCGTCGTGAACGAGCCCCAGCAGGGCGCCGTCATCGTGAACGGCACGGCCGTCGACCTCCGCTGTGCCGTGCCGTGGTCCAACGGAGCCGTTCTCGGCGGCGTCGTCGCCCCGAACTCGCACTACGCCTCCTGCAACACGGCCAAGATCGACCAGTCGCAGAACGCCCTGTACAAGGGCGGCCTGCTGTTCTGACTCCTGCTCCGAGCATTCGGAGCAGGTAAATCCCGAACGCAGCCCGGAAAGGCTCAACTTATGCGTAAGAAGGTTACGGCCATCTCGGCCATCGCCGCGGGCATCGTCCTTGCGACTGGCGGCACCGCCGCGGCCGACGGTGACACCACCACGGTCAAGGGCGGTAGCGGCTTCTCGACGTCCCCGGTCGTCGTGAACGAACCCCAGCAGGGGATCGCCATCGTCAACGGCGCCCTCCTCGACGCTCGCTGCCTCGCCCCGTGGTCCAACGGAGCCGTTCTCGGCGGCGTCGCTGCTCCGAACTCGCACTACGCCTCGTGCAACACGGCCAAGGTCGACCAGGCGCAGAACGCCCCGTACGTGGGCGGCCTGCTGTTCTGAGCAGTGCTTCAGCCGATGGCGGCCTGCCGGGTTTCCGGCAGGCCGCCATCGGCTTTTGTGCACGGAGACTGCCGTCAAAAACTCGTGGGCCCTGTCTGCATCGGTGCGCAGACAGGGCCCAAATGAGGGAGCGCCAACAAGGAGGAATGAGCGCCCATTCGATGGGATCAACGGAGCTGGGCCGTCCGTGGTCACCCTGGTTCCTTCGTTTGGCCCAATGCGGCAAAGAGCAAGGGCAATTGCACTCCCCTCCATGCCGAGCGCACTCGCCCGAACATGACGAAGGGCCGGCTCCGAGGGATACGGAGCCGGCCCGGAACGTCGAGCCGATGGGCGACGAAGTCGAGGAACGAATCGCCTACCTGATCGCCTACCTGATCGGGAGTCCGCCGAGCAGCTGGCCGTCGACGGGGTTCGGCAGCGTGCCGCCGAAGACGGGGGTCTTCACCACCGAGGACTTCTTCACGCCCTTCTTCACGCCGTCCGCCGTGCGCTTCACGTTGCTGCCCACGTAGCCCGTCGGCAGCTTGGCGGCGTCGGGGAGGCTGCGGGCGACCGTCTTCCCGTTGTCGACGAGGCCCGACGCCGGCATGTCCACCGCGGCGGCGGGGCCGGCGACTCCGGCGACAGCGAGGGAGCCGACGACGACAGCAGCAGCCTTCAGGTTCTTCATCATGTTCCTTTCGTGGGGACTCGACTTCCGTAACTCGCGCTCACCGGAAGGGATTTCACACCTCGGGCGTCGCGAGCGACTCGGTCTCGGTTCTCCTGGGCTAACGACAGGGGATCCCGGTGGAAACTCTGCTGCCGACAAGTTCCAGGAACTCATACGAAAAGACCCGCTGGGCCCCGGGCACGGGAGTTTCAGATCATGTGATCACCAGCCGGTCACCCCGAACGGCCCATGGCACCAAACGGGTGGTCCCGCGCGAGAAACCACTCAGAAAACGCGATCATTCCACCACCGTTGACCGGCTGGGAGATAAATATGGATAAGTGGCTGGTGCTGCTCGTCCCATGACTCCAGGAAGCCGAACGCGAGCCACACATCGTGTTGCTGGTTCGGACTCTTTTCTTCGGAAGGGCAGCCTCGGTCATGCGCAGTTCCGTGCCGCACATTCTGCATGTCGCACAGCCCGTCGAGGGCGGAGTCGCGCGGGTCGTGACCGACCTGGTGGCGGCGCAGCTCGCCGCCGGGCTGCGCGTGACGTTGGCCTGGCCGCAGAGCGGCACGCCGACGGACGCCCTGCGCGGTCCGGCCTGCACCGTGCTCCGCTGGGACGCGACCCGCTCTCCGGGGCGTCGACTCCCGGGCGAGGTAGGGCGGTTGGCGCGACTGGTGCGCGAGGTGCGGCCGGACCTGGTGCACGCGCACAGCGCGAAGGCAGGGCTCGCGGCCCGGCTCGCGGTGCACGGCCGCCTTCCTACCGTCTTTCAGCCGCACGCCTGGTCGTTCGAGGCCGCGGACGGCGTCGTGGCGCACCTGGCGCGCGGCTGGGAGCGGTTCGGGGCGCGGTGGGCGACGCGCGTTCTGTGCGTGAGCGAGGCCGAGCGGCGTACCGGGGAGCGGTGTGGGATCGCCGCCGCATGGCGGGTGGTCCCCAACGGTGTGGACACCCACAGGTTCCGGCCGGAGGGTGACAGAGCACGGTCCGGGACGGGGCCGCTCGTCGTCTGCGTGGGCCGGCTGTGCCGTCAGAAGGGGCAGGACGTGCTCCTGGCGGCGTGGCCCGAAGTGGTGCGGCGAGTGCCTGGCGCGCGGCTGGTGCTGGTCGGCGACGGCCCGGACGCGGACCGGCTGCGCTCGGGTGCGCCCGCGTCGGTGGAGTTCGCCGGCGCGACCTGCGACCCCGCCCCCTGGTACCGGGCCGCCGACGTCGTGGTCCTGCCGTCCCGCTGGGAGGGCATGGCGCTCGCCCCGCTGGAGGCCATGGCGTGCGGTCGGCCGGTCGTCGTCACGGACGTGGACGGAGCGCGCGAGAGCCTTCCGCCCGGCCGTCCGCCGTCCTGCCTGGTGCCGCCGGAGGACCCCGGCGCGCTGGCCCGGGCGCTCACGGAGCTGCTGCGGGACGAACCGCTGCGCACGGCGCTGGGCGCACAGGGCCGGGCACATGTGCTGCTCGCCCACGACCTGCGGCACGCCACGGATGCGGTGACCGACGTGTACCGCGAGTTGCTCGGCGTCGCCACCACACCGGTCGTACCCAACGAGGGCAGGAAGTGCATCGCCTCATGACCGCGGACAGCACCGTTGCCTCGCCCGCGGGGCAGCAGCCGGCGCCCGAGGGCGCCGGCTCCTTTCTCGGCCCGCGCGACCTCGCCGCCGGGCGCCGGGCGCTCGCCGGCCGGGGTGCCCTGCGCCGTCCGCGGCGGGTCTCCGGGGCGTTCCTGGGGCTCGCCGACGGCGGCGCCGCCCTGCTGGGAGCCCTGGTCGTACCCGCGCCGCACAGGTACCCGCTGGTCTTCGTGCTGCTGGCCCTCGGTGTGATCGGTCTGAACCGGCGGGCCTCGTTGTACGACACCTCTGTCGTCCCCGGCGTGTTCGACGAACTCCCGGCCGTCTGTGGCCGGATCGCCGTCGGCTGGGCGGCTGTCGTGGCGCTTTCCCCGCTGCGGTCGCTGTCGATGACCGTGCTGGTCGTCGCCATCGCCGTGCACTGCGTGGCGGCCTGCGCGGGCCGTGCGGCGGTGCACGGCGGGCGGCGCCGGGCACTGCGGCGCCGGCCCTGTCCCGCCCTGGTTGTCGGGCCGGCCTCGGCCGCCCGGCGGGTCGCGGCCGCGTTGCTGCGCCAACCGGACTGCGGGGTACGGCCGGTAGGTGTCGTGGCCGACGAACGGGAACTCCTCGGTGACATCGGCGACGAGCCCGGTCTGCCGGTGCTCACCACGGCGCAGGACGCGCGCCGGGCGGTCGTCCAGAACGGTGTGGAGACGGTGCTCGTCGTAGGTGCCGCGACCCGGGTGGAGCAGGCCGCTGTGCTGCGGGGGCTGGCCGCGTACGGATGCGTGCTGTGGGAGCTGGACGCCGACTCCCCCTGGTACGGACTCGGCGGGTGCCGCGAGGGCACGGGGGCGGGGCATCTGGCCGGGTTCTCGCGCAGGTTGCTGTGGCCGAGGGGCGGGCGGCGGCGCGACAGCGTGGGCAAGCGGGTGCTCGACGTGGTGCTCTCGGGCTCGCTGCTGGTGCTGGCCGGCCCGGTGCTGCTGGTGTGCGCGGTCGTGCTGCGGGTCGTGGACGGGCCGGGCGTGGTGTTCCGGCAGGAGCGGATCGGCAAGGACGGGCGGCCGTTCACGATGCTGAAGCTGCGCACCCACCGGCCCGCCAGCGCGCACGAGGCGGCGACGCGCTGGAGCGTGGCGAACGAGCAGGACATGAGCCGCTTCTGCCACTTCCTGCGCCGCACCTCGCTGGACGAGCTGTTGCAGCTGTGGAACGTCTTCCGCGGTGACATGAGCCTGGTCGGCCCCAGGCCCGAACGGCCTTACTTCGTCGCCAAGTTCAGCCAGGCCCATCCGGGCTATCCGGCCCGCCACCGGATGCGGACCGGGATCACCGGGCTCGCCCAGATCCACGGGCTGCGCGGTGACACCTCGATCGAGGACCGGTGCCGCTACGACAACGCCTACATCGACAACTGGTCGCTGTGGCAGGACGTCTGCATCCTGCTGCGCACGGCGGCACAGTTCGTACGGCCGACGGGGAGCTGAGCGCCGGTGAGCACTTCCTCGGCGGCCTCTCCCCCGCTCGCACCGCCGCTGCCGGCGCCGCCGCCGTCGCCGCGGTGCCGGACCGGCTCCGTGCTGTCCGTGCTGCCGGTCGTGGCGGTCGTCGTCCTGATGGGGCTGCCGGTCGCACCGGACAGCACCGCCACTCCCGCCGACGCGGCCTCGGGGCTGGTCGTGCTGTGGGCCGTCGTGGACACCGTACGGCGGGCGCGGCGCCCGCTGACGCGGACGGCGGCTGTCGTGCTGGGGCTGCCGGTGGTGGGCATCGCGGTCGCCGCGGCGGGGGCGGTGTCGGCCGGCGACGCGATCACGGGACTGGCCCGCTACCTGCAGGTGTTCGTGCTCGTCCCGGTCGCGGTGGTGCTGCTGGTGCGTGACCGACGGGGCGCTCGGCTGGTGCTGTGGTCCCTGGTCGGCCTCGCGCTGTGGCAGGGAGCGGTCGGAGTGCGTCAGTACCTCACCGGAACCGGGGCCCTGTACCAAGGCGCCGACATCCGGGCGGTGGGCACCTTCGGGCCGTCCGACGTGATGGGGATGGCGAGCGTCGTCGCGTACGGCGTGGTGGCCGCGACCGGGCTCGCCCTCGGGACGCGGGCGCGGCGGCTGGGGGTACCCCCGCCCGAAGGGTGGGGGAGGGGCGTGGCGGTCGGATGTGCGCTGGTGCTGCTCGTGCCGCTCGCGCTGTCCTTCAGCCGGGGTGCCTGGATCGCCACGGCGGTCGCCTGCGGGGTGCAGCTGTTGCTGGCCGGGATGCGGCGGGCCGTGAAGGTGTTCGCGGCGGCGGTCGCGGCCTCGGTGGTGCTGGTGGGCGGGCTCGGCGTGGGCGCCGCGGCGTTGCAGGAGCGGCTGACCAGCATCACCCAGGTCGCCGAGACGCCGGACCAGTCGGTCGTCGACCGGTACACCATGTGGGCGGCGGCGGCCGGCATGTGGCACGGGCACCCGGTCACGGGCGTGGGGCTGAAGGCGTTTCCCGCACACCGGGACGGCCATGCCTCGCTGGCGCTGTCGTCGGGCAGCGACACCCAGGGAGCGGGCCAGGCCTTTCGGCGCCAGCCCCTGCTGTCCCCGCACAACATGTACCTGCTGCTGCTCAGCGAGCAGGGCCTGCTGGGTCTGCTCACGGTGGCGGGCAGCTGGCTGGCCCTGCTGGTGTGCGCACTGCTGCGGCTGCGGCGGAGCGGGCGCGCCCGGGAGTGCGCGCTCCCCGCCTGTGGGCTGCTGGTGTGGCAGCTCGTCAACTTCCTGTACGCCGATATCGGCGGCCCCTCCACCGTCCTGACGGCGATCTGCTTCGGCCTCGCCGCCTGGTGGGCGCTGGCCCGCGACGGGGCGACAGCGGCCGCGCCTGTGGAAGCAGGCCCGCGATGAGTCTCCGCCCGGCGACGCCCGGGGACGCTTCCGAGCACGGCCCCGGCACGGCCCGCCCGCCTCTCGTCGAGGGCATCCGCCCCGAACCCCCGACCGCCGTGACCGACCCGCTCCTCGCCCCCGACCACGCGGTCGAAGCGCACCCCGACCCCACAACCGGCCCCGCACACCCGCCAGCACCCGATCCCGGCGGCGGCGGCGCCGGCGCCGCCCCCTCGGGCCGCTTCCTCGCCAGGGCCACGTTGCTCTCCGCCGCGCTGTCCATGGCCGGGGCGCTGCTCGGGCTGGGGCGGGACCAGGCGCTGGCGCATCTCTTCGGTGCCGGTGTGGAGACCGACGCGTTCCTGGTGGCCTGGACGTTGCCCGAGATGGCGTCGACGCTGTTGATCGAGGACGGCATGGCGTTCGTGCTCGTGCCCGCGTTCAGCGTGGCGCTGGCGCGGCGGGCGAGCGGGACCGGCATCCCCGACCCCGTGCGCGCCCTGGTCGCCGCCACACTGCCGCGGCTGTGTCTCGCGCTCGCCGGCGCGGCCGCCCTGCTCGTGGCCGGGGCGCCGCTGCTGGTCTCCGTGCTCGCGCCGGGGCTGCCCGACCCCTCCCTCGCCGTGTCCTGCACCCGGCTGACCGCGACCTGCGTGCTGAGTTTCGGGCTCGCCGGGTACTGCAGTGCGGCGCTGCGGGCCCACCGCAGCTATTTCGCGCCGGGCTCGATCTACATCGCGTACAACGCGGCGATCATCGCCACGATGTTCGTTCTCGCCGCACGCTGGGGCGTGCGGTCCGCCGCGCTCGGCGTCGCGCTCGGCGGGTGCCTCATGGCCGCCGTACAGGCACCGTCCCTGTGGCGG
The DNA here is from genome assembly GCF_041052385.1 of Streptomyces sp. R28. GTDB lineage: Bacteria > Actinomycetota > Actinomycetes > Streptomycetales > Streptomycetaceae > Streptomyces. The sequence continues at coordinate 3,867,218 of NZ_CP163439.1, forward strand.
CGGATCGCCGGGCGGCCCGGCCGGTCGGCGTCCGCCTCCGAGGGCCCTCTCACCGCACCGAGCGACAGCCCGAGCACGTCCAGTACGAGGGCTTCCGCCCGGCACGCCGAGAGCACGCTCCCCCACGCTCGAAGCCGAGCTCACGCGGGGGGACCCCCGTCGCCGCCGCCCGGCCCGCCCTTCGGGCGGACGACGCCACTTCCGGCGCAGACCCTCGCGGTCGGCCTCGTCTGCTCGGTGCTGCTCTTCGCCCTGTGCCGGCAGTCGCAGGTCCTCATCGAGCGCTACTTCGCGTCCGGGCTGCCCTCCGGTGCCATCTCGCACCTCAACTACGCCCAGAAGATCGCCCAGTTGCCGATGTCGCTGTCGCTGATGGTGTGCGTCGTCACCTTCCCGGTGGTGGCGCGGGCCATCGCCGAGGGCGACACGCGGCGGGCCAGGGACCGGGTCGAGCGGGACCTGGTGCTGACGGCGTGCCTGGTCCTGCTCGGCGCCGCCGTGGTCGTGTCCTGCGCGCCGCAGCTCGTCCAGCTCCTGTTCCAGCGCGGCGCGTTCACGGCCGAGGACACCGCCGCGACCGCCGCCGTCATGCGGGTGTACGCGGTCGGACTGCTCGGGCACACGCTGGTGGGGGCGCTCGTGCAGTCGTACTTCTCGGCCGGCCGTACCACCTGGTACCCGCTGGGCGCGATGGGTGCGGGCACACTCGCCACCGTCGTCGTCAGCGCCTGGGCCGTGGGCCCCTGGGGGGCGTGCGGCATCGCCGGGGCCAACGCGGCCGGCATCACCCTCACCGCGCTGCTCCTGCTGCACGGCCTGGGTCCGCGCACCGTGCCCGTGCGCGTCCGCCGGGTCGTCGCCGGACTGGCCGGACCCGTGTACGCGGCCGTGTGCGCCACCGCGGCCGGGCTGGTCTGCGCGGGGCTGTTCGCCTCGCCCGTGGCGGCCGTAGCCGCCTGCTGTACCTGTGTGACCGCCGTCTTCCTGCTGTTGACCTGGGTCCTCGACGCGGCGGACGCCCGGTCCCTTCTCCTGTCCGTCGCACGTTCCGTCGCGCATACATTCCGTCGCTCCGTCACACGAAAGCCTCGCCATGGTCGCTGACATCTCCGCCGCGCCACGCGCGACGAGCCCGATCCCCCACCGATCGCGGGAAGACACCCGAAGCGGCGTCCCCTCGCCTGGGTGGCCATGTACCACTCCGTCTCGGACTGCCGGGACGACCCGTACAACGTCACCGTCACGCCCGCGCGCCTCGATCGGCAGCTCGCCTGGATGGCCGGCCGCGGCCTGCGCGGGGTGAGCATGCGTGAGCTTCTCGCGGCGCGCGCCCGTGGCGCCGAGGGCGGACTGGTGGGGCTCACCTTCGACGACGGGTACACCGACTTCGTCACCAGAGCGCTGCCCGTGCTGCGCCGCCGGGGTTTCACGGCGACCGTGTTCGTGCTGCCCGGGCGGCTCGGTGGCGAGAACGCGTGGGAGCCGACCGGCCCGCGCAAACCGCTGCTCGACGTGGACGGCATCCGCCGTGCCGTGGCCGCGGGCATGGAGGTCGCCTCGCACGGACTGACCCACCTCGATCTGACCCGGACCACGGACCAGGTGCTGCACACCGAGGTCAACGACAGCCGGCACCGGCTCGCCGGGATCGTCGGCGGCGACATCGAGGGCTTCTGCTACCCGTACGGCCGTCTCGACGAGCGTGCCGCCGACGCCGTACGCCGGGCCGGTTACCGCTACGCCTGCGCGATCGACCCCGGCCCGGTCGGCTCCGGCGACTTCGCGCTGCCCCGCATCCACGTCGGGCAGGCGGACACCTCGGTGCGGCTGGAGCTGAAGCGGCGCCTGGCCCGTTCCTACGGTCGTGCCCTGGAGGCCGTATGAAAGCCCTGCACGTCATCACCGGCCTCGGCGTGGGCGGGGCGGAACTGCAGCTGCGGCTGCTGCTGCGTCATCTCCCCGCCCAGTGCGACGTGGTGGCGCTGACCAACCCCGGCCCGGTCGCCGCGGGCCTGACCGCCGACGGTGTCCAGGTCACCCACCTCGGGATGGAGGGCAACCGCGACCTGCGCGCCCTGCCCCGCCTGTCCCGGCTGATGCGCGACGGCGGCTACGACCTCGTCCACACCCACCTGTACCGGGCCTGCCTCTACGGCCGGATCGCGGCGCGGCTCGCGGGAGTACGGACCGTCGTGGCCACCGAGCACTCGATCGGCGACACCCGGCTGGAGGGCCGCCCGATGACCCGGGGCGTCCGTGCGCTGTACCTGGCCGGTGAGCGCCTCGGCCACACCACGGTCGCCGTCTCGCCGACGGTGGCCGAACGGCTGCGGCACTGGGGCGTGCCCGGACCGCGCATCCGGGTCATCCCGAACGGCATCGAGGCGCCCCGGTTCCGCTACGACGAGGGGCGCCGCAAGGAGGCACGGGCATTCCACGGGCTGCCCGACAACGCGTACGTCGTCGGGGGCGTGGGGCGCCTCACCCCGGGCAAGCGCTTCGTCCTGCTCCTGCAGGCACTGGCCCTGCTGCCCGGCAACGTATGGCTGCTGCTGGTCGGCGGCGGGCCCGAGGCGGAGGTGCTCGGGCGCACCGCCCGGGATCTGGGCGTCGCGAACCGGGTGGTGCTGACGGGCGAGCGGCCGTCTCTGCCCGAACCCGGCGACGACGCGCCCGACCTGGCCGCCCTGCTGTCCGCGATGGACGTGCTCGCCTCGCCGTCGCCGGAGGAGTCGTTCGGCCTGGCGGTGGTGGAGGCGCTGGCGGCCGGGCTCCCCGTGCTGTACACGAGCTGCCCCGCCGTCGAGGATCTGCCGCCGGACGCGGCACCCGGGGCCCGGCGTGTCCTGGGCGGCGCCGGGGCGTACGCGCGGGAGCTGCTGCGGCTGCGGGCGGCAGGACCGGGCGAGCGGACCGCCCCGGACGTCGTACGCCGCTACGACATCGCCTGCACCGCCCAGCAGCTGATGGATCTGTACACGGCCGCTCTGTCCGGCTCGACCCTGGAAGTGAGCTCCTGATGACCGACAACCCCGATCGGCGTGGCCCACTGTCCGACCGTGCGGGCACACGTGTGAAGCGGCTGCCCTCGTGGTGGCTGCTGCCCGCCGGCGCGCTGCTCGGTGCCGTGGCCGGCGGCGCGTACGGCCAGCTGAGACCTCCGCAGTACACGGCGACGAGTTCCGTCGTCGCCGTGTCGACCGGCGAGACCGACGCCGACTGCACCGATGCGCTCGGCTTCGCGCAGGCGTACGGCCGGATGGCCCCCCAGCTCGCGGTGCTCGGGGACGCCCAGATGTGGGCGGGCGTGCCGGTCACGACGCTGCGCGAGAGCGTGCAGGTGGCGACGTCGCCGGACGCGCCGATGATCGCGGTCTCGGCGACCTCGTCCAACCCCGGCCAGGCCGTCGACATGGCCGACGCCGTGTCCCGTGCGGTGGTGATTCAGGCGGACCACACCAAGAGCGACACCGGCATCAAGCTGGAGCGCCTCGCCCGTGCCGTGAAACCCACCGAGCCGTCGTCCGCGTCACCGGCGCTGACCGCGCTCGTCGGCGCGAGCGCCGGGGGTCTGCTGGGCGGTCTCGCGCTGCTGGCCCGGCCGCGGCGGGCCACCGAGGACGACGACCGGAGCGTGGCGTCGGTACCCGGCCCGGCCAACGCCGCCGACGCCCGCGGGACGCTTGGGTGAGCGCCTTGGGCCGTGCGCTGTCGGTGGAGGTGTGCACCGAGGAGCGCGCCTTCGCGGGGCTGGCCGGGGAGTGGGAACGGCTGTACCGGGCGTGCCCGTCGGCGACACCGTTCCAGAGCCACGCCTGGCTGCACTCGTGGTGGCTGTCGTACGGCAGCCCCGGCAGGCTGCGGCTCGTCCTGGTACGCGGGGGCGGTGAGCTGGTGGCGGGGGCACCGCTGATGAGGGTGCGTCATCCGCTGCCGGCGCTGGTGCCGCTCGGCGGTGCCATCACCGACTTCTGCGATGTGCTCCTCGACCCGGCGGCGGGCCCGCAGGGCGCCGGTGCCCTGGCGGACGCCCTGGCCGACCTGGCCCGCACAGCCCTGATCGACTTCCGTGAGGTGCGGCCGGGCGGCGCGATGGAGGGGGTCTACCTCTGCTGGCGCGGTCCGCGTCACCGGGTCCGCGACTCGGTGTGCCTGGAGTTGCCGGCCGTCCCCATGGGCGAGTTGGTCGAGCGGCTGTCGTCGAGGCACGCCCAGCGGGTCCGCAACAAGGTGAACCGGCTGACCCGGCTCGGCGTCGAGTGGCACGACGTGCGCCCCGACGAGGCCGGGGCCGCGCTGCGCCGGCTCCTCGAACTGCACCGGCTGCAGTGGCAGGGCAGGGGGATGTCGCCGGAGCACGCGCGGCCGCGGTTCCTGGAGCATCTGGTCCGCTCGGTGGTCCCCATGGCCCGGTCCGGCGAGGCGGCGGTGACGCAGTTCGTGCTCGACGGGGAGGTGGTGGCGGTCAATCTGAACGTGCTGTCAGGAGGGCTGGCGGGCACGTACCTGTACGGCTTTCACCCGCGGTTGCGGGAGGAGCGGAAGGTGGACGTGACGGCGATGCTGCTGCACGCGTCCACCGAGCACCTCGCGGCCCGCGGCGGGCCCCGGGTGCTGAGCCTGCTGCGCGGCGACGAACCGTACAAGTACCGCTGGCACCCCGAGACGGTCCCCAACCAGCGTTTCCTGCTGGCCCGGCGCCGTACCGTCCCGCTGCTGGCGGCCGCGGCCGGGGAGGCGGCCGCGCGACGCCGGGCCAAGAAGGTCCTGCGCCCGAACGCCGGTCCGCCGGAGCACCGTTAGCGCTCCGACCACTGCACACAGACGGTGAGCTTGCCGCCGACCTGCTGCTCGAACCACTTCGCGAGGTCCAGCGGCGCGCAGTACGGCAGCTTGGAGGGCATGGGCGTGGGCGTCGCCGGCCCGTCCGGGTCCGCTGTCGGGTCCGCTGTCGGGTCCGGCTCGGCGGGAGTCGTGGGCGCGGTCGGGACGGGGACGGACGGCCCCGGTTCCGGCTGCGGGTGCGGCTGCGGGACGAAGGGGCTGGACAGCAGCAGGCGGTACAGGGCGGAGGCGCGGGGGTTGTCGGAGCACAGCCACACGCCGTGCGGGCAGTAGTCGGTGATGGTGTTGTACAGCGGCTTGTGCTCGTCCATCCACGCGAGCATGCGCAGCATCCACGTGATGTTGTCGCCGTTGCGGAACAGGCCCCATTCGGGATACGAGATCGGCTTGTCGTGGGCCCGCGCGAACTCCACGTGGTGCTGGAGGCCGTAGGGCTCGGACACCTGCTGGTCGAAGGTGAGTCCGCGCGGCTGGTCGTACGCGTCCATGCCGACGATGTCGACGTAGTCGTCGCCGGGATAGCACTGCGTCCAGGGAATCGCGTCCCGGCCGCGGCTCGGGGCGAAGTCGAACCTGAAGTCCTCTCCGGGAACCGAGCGCATGACGGTGACGATGCGCCTGAAGTACCGCTTCCAGCGCTCCGGGTCGGGGGCGCAGCGGTGGGTGTAGGTGACGCCGTTCATCTCCCAGCCGAGCACGATGACCGTGTCCTCCGCGCCCAGCTCGACCAGCCGCTCGGCCAGCACCTCGAAGTGGTCGTCGAACTCGCCGTCCGCGGCGCGGCGCAGCAACTGTCTGACGTCCGCGTCGGGGACGTTCTCCTCGTTGCGTTCCATCATCGGGACGTTGAGCACGAGCATCCGGTCGGCCCTGTCCTGCCGCCACTTGGCCCAGCTGTCGAGGAAGTCGTGCCCGCCCTCGATGTTGCGCCACAGGTCCCCCGGCAGATACGTGTGCCCCACGCGCGGTTCGTGGCCGCCCAGCCAGCGGCCGAGCTCCTTCATACGCTCCGGTCCCGCGGGCCCGTAGTCGAGGTAGGCACCGAACGCCGGCTGGCGCGCGATCCTTCCCTCAGGGGGTTCGGCCGGCGGCGCCGACTGCGTCACGGGCGCGGGGGGCGGCGGGTCGAGGTGGGATGCGGCCCGGGCCGGGAAGGCCGGGCCCGGAGTGAGAGCCGCCGCCGACACGACCGCTGCGGCGGTGACGAACGCGAGCCGCCTGACGGCGGACCGGCGGTGTTCAGGGGCCATGCATCCTCCCTCGGGCGGCTCCTCCCTCTCAGTGACACATGGCCATATATACGCTTATTGCACCGATTGAGTGCGACGGCTCGGCAGGGATCGCCCACAAGAGTGACCGACGACCACGAGCGTGCCGCCGAGGGGGCCTCAGCTGCCGTCCCCGTACAGCGCCTCGATCTCCCGCGCGTAAGCCGCCGTCACCGCGTGCCGCTTGACCTTCAGGGACGGGGTCAGCATGCCGTTCTCCTCGGTGAACTCGCCCTCGACCAAGGCGAACGCGCGGATCGACTCGGCACGGGAGACGGCCTCGTTGGCGTAGTCGACGGCCTTCTGGACGTCGGCGCGTATCCGGGGGTCCTGGATCAGGTCCGCCATCGGGGTGTCGGCGGGCCGTTTGCGTACGGCGAGCCAGTGGGCCACCGCGTCCGGGTCGAGGGTGATCAGGGCGGCGACGAAGGGGCGGTTGTCGCCGACGACGACACACTGGCCGACGGGCGGGCGGCTGCGCAGGCGGTCCTCCAGGACGGCCGGGGAGACGTTCTTGCCGCCGGAGGTGACGAGGATGTCCTTCTTGCGGCCGGTGATGGTGAGGTAGCCGTCCTCGTCGAGGGAGCCGAGGTCGCCGGTGGCGAACCAGTCGTCCTTCAGGACGGCGTCGGTGGCGGCCGGGTTGTTCCAGTACGAGCCGAAGACGATGCCGCCCTTGATGAGCACCTCGCCGTCGTCGGCGATGCGCACCGCGGTGCCGGGGACGGGCCGGCCGACCGTGCCCGGACGGGGTTTCAGGGGCGGGACGATGGTGGCGGCGGCCGTCGTCTCCGTCAGGCCGTAGCCCTCGTACACGAGGATTCCGGCGGCGTAGAAGAACAGGTTGAGGTTGCGGTCGAGGGGTGAGCCGCCGCTGATGGCGTAGCGCATGCGACCGCCCAGCTCCTTGCGGACGCGGCGGTAGACCAGCAGGTCGTACAGGGCCCACGCGGCGTAGAGGCCGGCGCCGGGGCCCTTGCCCGTGCCGAGGAACTTGTGCAGGTACGCCTCGCCGAAGCGGACGGCGATGCGGTCGGCGCGGTCGAAGGAGGAGCCGCGGCCCATCTTCTCGGCCGTCGCGCGGCCGGTGTCGTGGATCTTCTCGAAGAGGTACGGGACCCCGACCAGGAACGTGGGGCGGAACTCCTTGAGGGCCGGGCGGAGTTCGTCGGGCTTGATGCTCGGACAGTGGCCGATCTCGATGCGGGCCATCAGGCAGGCGATCTGGAGGGCGCGGCCGAGGATGTGGGCGAGGGGGAGGAAGAGGAGGGTGGAGGCGTCCTGGTTCGTGACCTCTTTGAAGATGGGGTGCAGCAGCTCGACCGTGTTGGCGGCCTCGGCGTGCAGGTTGGCGTGGGTGAGGACGCAGCCCTTCGGCCGGCCGGTGGTGCCGGAGGTGTAGCAGACGGTCGCGATGGTGTCGGGGGTCAGTGTCGTACGGCGCTTGCCGACCTCCTCGTCGGGGACGTCACGGCCGAGGACGGTGAGGTCGGCGATCGCTTCCGCCTCCAACTCCCAGACGCGCGGGGCACGGTCGTGCCCGGCCGTACCCGTCATCACCGTGGCGGTGTGCTCAGCCGTCTCCGTGACGACGTGGCGGGCCCCCGAGTCGCGGACGATCCACTCCACCTGGTCGGCGGAGGAGGTGGCGTAGATCGGGACGGTCTGGCCGCCGGCGGCCCAGATGGCGAAGTCGAGGACCGTCCACTCGTACCGGGTGCGGGACATCACGGCGACACGGCCGCCCGGTTCGAGGCCGGCCGCGATCAACCCCTTGGCCACGGCGGTGACTTCGCGCGCGAACGCGGCGGCGGTGACGGGGTGCCAGGCGGTGCCCTGTCGGCGGCGGAGGACGACGGCGTGGGGGGCCTCGGACGCGTTGGCGTAGGGAAGGTCGGCGGTGGTGCCGGTGGTGACCTGCGGTGCGAGGAGTGGGGTGCGGGCCTCGCGGACCACGCCCGCGGCGTCCTTGACGACCTCGACCCTGGTGCGGTCCATCAGGTCGGCACGCTGCTTCGCCCGCTTCAGGTCCTTGCGTACGCCCATGTCGGCTCCCGGTGCCAGTGGACTTACCGGGGAGTCAACTTACTCATGCGTAATGGAAGGTCAATGGTTCACGCGTGGTCAAGGCGGGTGCGTCGGTAGGTTGCTGTATGACCGCCCCCCACGGAAGGAACCCTGTGCACTCCCCCATGCACTCCCGACGTCTCCGGTCCGCCCTGGTCGCCGTCTGCGCCCTCGCGGCCGTCTCCCTCGCCGGCGCCGCACCGGCGGCCGCACACCCCTCGCCGCCGGTGCGCGCGGCCGCCGTCGCCCCCGGACTCACCCCGCTGACCGACCTGTTCGCCGAGCGGCTGCTGGTCGCCGACAAGGTGGCCGCCGCCAAGTACGGCACCGACAAGCCGATCGACGACCCGGTGCGCGAGCGGCAGATCCTGGACGACGTCGCCGCGCGGGCGGCCGGGCTCGGGCTGGACCCGGCGGCCGTGCAGGCCGTCTTCCGGGACCAGATCGAGGCGAACAAGCTGGTGCAGCGCGGGCTGTACGCGCGCTGGGACGCGCATCCCGAGGAGCGGCCCACCGAGCGTCCGGACCTGGTCAAGGAGGTGCGGCCGGTGCTCGACCGCATCACCACCGAGCTGCTGGACGCCCTGAAGGACACCCAGCGGCTGCGGACGTCGCCGTCGTGCGAGCCACGGCTGGGTCTCGCCGCCGTCCGGTCCGCGTACGGCCATGAGCTGGACGCGCCGCACCTGGAGGGGCTCGTGCGGGCGCTGCCCTCGGTCTGCGCGGACTGAGCCGCCGGCCCGTACCTCAGCCCATCGCCCTGTCCGCCTGGCCGATGGCCTCGGCGAGCTGCCGCACGGCCCGGTCCTCCGTCTCCTTCGCCAGGTCCTCGGCCCTCTCCTCGAGCTCGCGGAGGGACGGGGTACCGGGCAGGGAGCCTCGGGTGTCGTCGCCACCGCGCAGGGCGTCGGCGAAGTAGGCGGCGGTGGCGGTCACCTGGAACCTCGGGGAAGCACCGCCCAGGGAGTCGTGCAGGGAGCCGGTCTCCAGGCGGCCGGACTCCTCGTGCGGGGCGCGGGTCTTCGGGTCGAGCCAGCGCACGCTCGCCGTGGCGAGGTGGCCTGAAGTGCCGGGCCTGGTGTGGACGGCGTAGAGGGCCGTGACCGTGTGGCCGGGGCCGATCTCGCCGCCGTCGACGCTGTCGTCGCGGAAGTCCTCGTCGGCGACCTGGCGGTTGTCGTAGCCGATGAGACGGAAGTCGGAGACGGTTTCCTGGTCGAAGGCGATCTGGGCCTTGGCGTCGCGGGCGGTCAGGTCGATGTTGCGGGGGAGTTCGTCGCAGAAGACCTTGCGGGCGTCGGCTTCGTCGGAGACGTAGACCGTGTGGCCGTCGCCCTTGTCGGCCAGGCGTTCCATCAGGGCGTCGCCGTAGTCGCTGCCGACGCCCACGCCGAAGAGGGTGATGCCGTGTTCGCGGCGCTCGGAGGCGATGCGTTCGAGGATGGTGTCCGCGTCGGTGTCGCCGGTGTTGGCCAGGGCGTCGGAGATCAGGACGACGCGGTTCGTGGCGCCCTCTTTCAGGCCCTCCACGGCCGTCTCGTAGCCGGTTTCCATGCCCGCGCCCAGGTTGGTGGAGTCGGTGGGCTCCAGGCTGTCGATGGCGTCGTGGATCTCTTCGCGGTTGCCGTCCAGACGGGTCATCGGCAGGACCGTCTCGGCCTCGTCGCTGAAGGTGACGAGGGCGACCGAGTCGTCGTCGCGCAGCCGGTTCGTCATCACGCCGAGGGAGTCCTTGGCGAGGTCGAGGCGGCCCGGTTCGCCCATGGAGCCGGAGATGTCGATGACGAAGGTGAGGGCGGCGGGCGCGCGTTCGCCGGCGTCGGCGGCGGGGCGGGTGGCCAGGCCCACGCGGACCAGGGACCAGTCCTCGCGGTCGGTGCGGGCGCCGTCGACGGTGACCGTGAAGCCGTTGCCGTCGGGGCGGTCGTAGTCCTGGCGGAAGCTGTTGACGAACTCCTCGGGGCGAACCGTCGACGGGTCGGGCAGGCGGCCCTCGGCGAGGGTGCGGCGGGCGTAGCCGTAGGAGGCGGTGTCGACGTCCAGGGCGAAGGTGGAGAGGTAGTCGGGGGCGGGCGCGAACTCGCGGGAGTCGGAGTCGCCGAAGTCGTCGGTGTCCTTCTGCTCGCCCGTTCCCCCGCTGCTGTTGTTGTAGCCGGGGGCGGGGAGGCTCTGGCCGTTGCTTGCGTCGTCCGCCCGGTGGCCCCCGCTGTTGCTGCCTTCTCCGGCGCCGCAGCCGGTGAGCAGCAGGCCGCCTGCGGTGGTGAGTGCGAGCAGGGCGGTGCGCAGCCTTCGTACGCGGTACCGCTCCATCATCCGTGCCCCCTTGGTCCGTTGACGTCGACTTCTGTGACTGTGACGGGCCAGGGGGCCGGAACGTGCGCTACGGAGCGTTGCGGATGCGTCTCGAAGAGGGCACGGGAGCGGCCCGCCGAGACCGGTAGGTGATCTTCCGTTGACCTACGACACGATGTCCTTGCGTGCGAAACCGCGGAAGGCCAGGGCGAACAGTACGAGGGCGTACGTTACGGAAATCGCGGTGCCCTGGATCATGCCGGACCACTCGGGGCGGGCCTGTACGGCGTCCGCCCAGGCGAACTGCCAGTGCGCGGGCAGGAAGTGGCGCCAGTCGCCGAGGGCGGTCACGGCGTCGAGGACGCTGCCGACGATGGTCAGGCCGACCGCGCCGCCGACCGCGCCGAGCGGGGCGTCCGTCTTGGTGGAGAGCCAGAACGCCAGGCCCGCGGTGACCAGTTGGGACACGAAGACGTACGCCACGACCACCACCAGGCGCTGCGCCGCCGTCCCCGTGTCGAGCGAACCGCCGGTGGGGATCTGCAACGGACCCCAGCCGTACGCGGCCGTACCGACCGCCAACGCCACCACCGGCAGCAGCACCATCGCGGCCAGGCTGAGGCCCAGCCCGACCACGAGCTTGGACCACAGGAGGCGGGCCCGGGGCACGGGCGCCGCGAGGAGGTAGCGCAGGGAGGACCAGCCGGCCTCCGACGCCACCGTGTCCCCGCAGAACAGCGCGACGGGGATGACCAGCAGGAAGCCCGCGGAGACGAAGAGGTTGACGGCGGCGAAGTTCGCGCCGGACGCCGTGGCCGTGTCCATCAGGTTGATGCGGTTGCCGGAGCCGCCGTCCCCGTCGCCGCCGATCGCGAAGGCGACGACCAGCACGAAGGGCAGCGCGGCCAGGATCCCGCCCATGACCAGCGTCCGGCGGCGCTTCAGCTGGCGGACCAGTTCGACCCGGAGGGGCAGCGTACGGCCCGCGCGGTAACCGGAGGCGACCTCGGTGCGCTCGGTGAGCGTGCTCATGCGGAACCTCCGATCAGGGTGAGGAAGGCGTCTTCCAGGCGGCGGTGCGGGCCGACCGAATGGACGGGCACCTCCAGCCGGACGAGTTCGGCGACCAGGCGTGTCGCACTGCCGTCGGCGTCGAGCCGGACCAGGAGCCCGTCGTCGGTGCGCACGGCCGAAGCCACGCCCGGCAGGGCGGCGACCTTGTCGACGACCGGCTCCTCCACGGCGGTGGGGGTGCCGACGAGCAGCGTGTCGCCGGAGCCGATGATCTCGGCGACCGGGCCCGCCTGCACGAGGCGGCCGCGGTCCATCACCACGAGGTGGGTGCAGGTCTGCTCGACCTCCGCCAGCAGGTGGCTGGAGACGATCACCGTGCGGCCGGCGGCCGCGTAGCGGATCATCACCTGGCGCATCTCGCGGATCTGGGGCGGGTCGAGGCCGTTGGTCGGCTCGTCCAGGATGAGCAGGTCCGGCAGGCCGAGCATGGCCTGGGCGATGGCCAGGCGCTGGCGCATGCCCTGGGAGTACGTGCGGACCGCGCGGGCCAGCGCGTCGCCGAGGCCCGCGATCTCCAGGGCCTCGTCGAGGTGGGCGTCCTCGGACGGGCGGCCCGTGGCCTGCCAGTACAGTTCCAGGTTCTCCCGGCCGGACAGGTGCGGCAGGAAGCCCGCGCCCTCCACGAAGGCGCCGACCCTGGACAGGACGGGCGCGCCCGGGCGGATCGCGTGGCCGAAGACGCGGACCTCACCGGCGTCCGGCTTGATCAGGCCCATCAGCATGCGCAGGGTCGTCGTCTTGCCGGCGCCGTTCGGGCCGAGCAGTCCGAGGACCTGGCCCTTCTCGACGCGGAAGGACAGATCCCGTACCGCGTAACGGTCCTCGGAACCCGCGTACCGCTTGCTCAGGTCGGTGATCTGGAGCGGGACTTCGGCCAGCTCGGGGTCGGGGGCGGGGGTGGCGGTGCGACGGCGGGCCGTCAGCAGCAGGGCCAGGGCGATCAGCGCGCCCGTGAGCGGCAGCCACCACACCCAGGACGGCAGCGGGGCGGCGGCGGTGCTCACGCCGGGGGCCGTCGGGACCGACAGGTCGCCCTTGAGGGAGACCGTGTACGTCGCCGGGGCGAGGGGGGAGGCGTAGCCGAGGTCCGTGGAGGACAGGACCAGGCGCAGGCGGTGGCCGCTGTCGATGTCGTGGTCGATGGCGGGGAGCGTGATCGTCACGTCCTTGCCCGCCTTGGTGTCCTCGACGCGCAGGGGCGTGACGAGCTGGGACGGCAGCACCTGCTGGGTGCCGCCGGGGCCGACGTCGTAGACCTTGGCGAAGAGCACGGCGTCCTCGCTGGTGGACTTCACGTGGACGGTCGCCGTCGGGGAGCCGGTGATGCGCAGGTCGTCGCGGACCGGCGCCGACTCGAACCGGGCGAACTGGCCCGGGAAGTCCAGGGACACCCCGATGCCGAGCGAGGACAGCTGGGCGAGGCCGCCGGAGCCGCCGAGGCCGGGCAGGGCCGAGACGGCGGGCGGGCTGGCCCCGGCCGGGTTGGCGAAGCTCTGCTCGGCGCCGGTGAGGGAGACGGACTCGCGGCCGCTCGCCAGGCCGGGGTAGGAGTCGGCGCTCGCGCCCCTCAGCGTGGCCTGGCCGTCGGTGGAGTCGACGCCTCCGGTGCGGGTGACGCGGAAGGCCGGGCCGGTGTCGGCGCTCTTGTCGTCCTTGAGGTAGCGGTCGAACCAGGACTGCACGCGCGCCTGGATCCGGCCCGTCTCCATGTCGCCGCCGTCGTGGCCGCCGGCGATCCAGTCGACGTCGACGGGGGCGCCGTTGGCGCGGATCGCCTTCGCGGCGGCGTCGGCCTGGCCCAGGGGGAAGAGGGAGTCGGACTGGCCCTGCATGAGCAGGGTGGGCACGTTGATGCGGTCGCCGGCCGCGGACGGCGAGCGCTCCTCCAGCATCGTGCGGGCCTCGGCGTCCGGGGTGCCGGACTCGGCGACCCGGTCGTACATCTGGCAGATCTGCGTCTCGAACCTTGCGCAGCCGCCGCCCGAGTTGACGAATATGCCGGCCCAGAGCTTCTTGAAGACGCCGTTCGGGAACAGGGCGTCCGCGAGGTTCCAGTACGTGATCGCCGGGGCGATGGCGTCCACCCGGTCGTCGTGCCCGGCGGCCAGCAGCGCGATGGCGCCGCCGTAGGAACCGCCCGCCATGCCGACCCGCGGGTCACCGGCCTTGTCGAGCTCGACCTGGGGCTGCTTCGCCAGCCAGTCGAGCAGCTTGGAGACGTCGGCGACCTCGCCCTTCGGGTCGTTCAGCCCGATCTTGCCGGTCGACCTGCCGAAGCCGCGGGCCGACCAGGTCAGGACGGCGTACCCGTCCCGGGCGAGGTCCTCGGCCTGCTGCCGTACGTCGTTCTTGCTGCCACCGAAGCCGTGCCCCAGCAGGACGGCCGGGCGGCGTCCCGCACTGCCCGAGGTGAAGTACGAGGTGTCGACGCGCACCCCGTCCCCCATGTCCATGACCCGGTCGGTGCTGCGCACCGGCGGCGCGTCGTCGTCGGCGACGGCCGTCCATGTACCGGCACCGGCGAGGACGACGACGGAGGCCGCGGCGGCGAGCCACCGTCGCGGCCTCCGTACGCGCCCTCGTAGGCCGGGCAGTCGAAGATCCATGTTTCAACGGTACGGGGTGAAGCTGTCGGTCAGTTATCGACCAAGGGCTGAATCCCGGGCCCTTCCGTGGGGGTACGGCGGGGGATTTGTCTACCGCGTTCGTGGTACGGGGAGCCGCACATCGGTACGGCCACCGCGCCCTTTAGGGCGTTCACGCCTGCGGGATCGAGACCAGCCAGCGGGTTTCCCTCCGGGGGCGGAGGTACAGGGCCCAGTAGAGAGTGGCGACCGCCGTGATACCGCCCGTCCACAGCAGGTAGCTCGTCTCCTGCCGGCTCAGGATGTACACGAGGACCACGATCAGCAGGACCGGCATCGCCGGCCACAGCGGCATCCGCCACGCCGGCCCGTGCTTGTGGGTGCCTCGGCGGGACAGCAGCGCGGCCACCGCGACGAGCAGGTACATGCCGGTCACCGAGACGCCCGTGATGCCGTACAGGGTGTCGAGGCTGACGAAGCACAGGGCGGCGCCGGGCACGCCGACCGCGAGGGTGGCGACCCACGGGGAGCCGAAGCGGCCGAGCTTGGTGAGGACGTTGTTGGCCGGCTCCGGCCAGGCCTTGTCGCGGGCCGAGGCGAACAGCACGCGCGAGTTCTGGATGACCATCACGATGCCCGCGTTGATGATCGCGAGGGCCACGCAGAGGCTGACGAAGGTGCCGACGGCGGAGTTGGACCAGGCGGTGACCATGGTGCTGATGTCGCCGCCGGTCAGTTCGTCGATGTTCGACGCGCCCAGGGTGATGGCGGCGACCGGGACCAGGATGATCACGGTGGAGATGGCGAGGGTGGCCAGGACGGTGCGGGCGACGTTGCGGCGCGGGTTCTCCATCTCCTCCGAGAGGTAGACGGCGGTCGAGAAGCCCTGGGTGACGAAGAGGGCGATCGCGAGGCCGGAGACGATCAGCAGGGCCGTCACGGTGTCCGTACGGCCGTCCGCGCCGGCCACCTCCATCGAGACCAGGCTGCCGGGTCCGCGCTCGGCGTGCGCGAACCCCAGCACCGCCACCACGGCCGCCGCGATGACCTCCAGGACCAGGAAGACTCCGGTGATCCAGGCGTTGGCGCGCAGGTCGAGCAGGCCGGCGAGGGTGGCGAGCAGCATGACGCCGGCGCCGGCCATGGACGGGTCGAGACGGACGATCGGGGCGAGGTAGTCGGCCGTGCCCATCGCGATCACCGGCGGGACGATCACGACGACCAGCAGGGAGAGCACGAAGACCAGCCAGCCCGCCAGCCGTCCGGCCAGCGTGGACACCATCGCGTACTCGCCGCCCGCGCTGGGGATGAGGGTGCCCAGCTCCGAGTAGCAGAACGCCACGGCGACGCACAGGAGGGAGCCGATGGCGATCGTCAGGGCGGTGGCGGTGCCGAGCGAGCCGAACAGGTCGGGGACGACCACGAAGAGGGTGGAGGCGGGGGTCACGCAGGAGAGCGTGAGCAGGGTGCCGCCGACGATGCCGATGGAGCGCTTGAGCTTCTGCGGGTGGTCGGACGCCGCTGGGGCGGCGGTCTCGACAGGGCGGAGCGTGTCGGTCATACGGGGGTTCCGATCGACTCGTACAGCGGGACTGCGCTGCATGGAACCCCGACGAAAACCAACACGTCAATGGCCTTCCTCCTACGAAATCCGTAGGCGAAAGGCCATTCGACTGTCGTATGCGTCGGGAACTGACTGTCCCTGCCGAGCTTGTGCGCCCTACGGGAACCGCAGGGCGCACGCGCAAAAAAACCTCAGTGGTTGCGCGGGAAGCCCAGGTCGACGCCGGACGGGGCGTCCGCCGGGTCGGGCCAGCGGGTGGTGACGACCTTGCCGCGGGTGTAGAAGTGCGTGCCGTCGTTGCCGTAGATGTGGTGGTCGCCGAAGAGCGAGTCCTTCCAGCCGCCGAAGGAGTGGTAGCCGACGGGGACCGGGATCGGGACGTTCACGCCGACCATGCCGGCCTCGATCTCCAGCTGGAAGCGGCGGGCGGCGCCGCCGTCCCGGGTGAAGATCGCGGTGCCGTTGCCGAACGGCGAGGCGTTGATCAGCGCCACGCCGTCCTCGTAGGTCTCGGCGCGCAGCACGCACAGCACCGGGCCGAAGATCTCGTCCTGGTACGCCTTCGCGCTGGTCGGGACCTTGTCGAGGAGCGAGATGCCGATCCAGTGGCCGTCCTCGAAGCCGTCGACCGTGTAGCCGGTGCCGTCGAGGATCACCTCGGCACCCTCGGCCGCCGCGCCCGAGACGTAGGAGGCCACCTTGTCGCGGTGCGCGGCGGTGATCAGCGGGCCCATCTCGGAGGTCGGGTCGTTGCCGGGGCCGATCTTGATCTTCTCGGCGCGCTCACGGATCTTCTCCACCAGCTCGTCGCCGATCGCGCCGACCGCGACGACGGCGGAGATGGCCATGCAGCGCTCGCCCGCGGAGCCGTAGGCGGCCGATACGGCGGCGTCGGCGGCCGCGTCCAGGTCGGCGTCCGGCAGGACCAGCATGTGGTTCTTGGCGCCGCCGAGGGCCTGGACGCGCTTGTGGTTGGCGGAGGCGGTGGTGTGGATGTAGCGGGCGATCGGCGTCGAGCCGACGAACGACACCGCCTTGACGTCGGGGTGCTCCAGGAGGCGGTCGACGGCCACCTTGTCACCGTGGACGACGTTGAAGACACCGTCCGGCAGACCGGCCTCCGCCAGCAGCTCGGCGATCTTGATCGCCGCCGACGGGTCCTTCTCGCTCGGCTTCAGCACGAAGGTGTTGCCGCAGGCGATGGCCATCGGGAACATCCACATCGGGACCATCGCCGGGAAGTTGAACGGCGTGATGCCCGCGACGACACCCAGCGGCTGCCGGATCGACGAGACGTCCACCCGGCTCGCGACCTGCGTCGACAGCTCGCCCTTCAGCTGCACGCTGATGCCACAGGCGAGGTCGACGATCTCCAGACCGCGCGCCACCTCACCGAGGGCGTCGGAGTGCACCTTGCCGTGCTCGGCGGTGATCAGCTCGGCGATCGCGTCCCGGTTGGCGTCCAGCAGCGCGCGGAACTTGAACAGGATCGAGGTGCGCTGGGCCAGCGACGACTGGCCCCAGGTCACGTAGGCCTCCTTGGCCGCCGCGACCGCCGCGTCCACCTCGTCGACCGAGGCGAACGCGACCTTCGTGGTGACCGCGCCGGTAGCCGGGTCGGTGACCGGCCCGAACGTGCCCGACGCGCCTTCGGCGGTCTTGCCGCCGATCCAGTGGTTGACGATCTTCGTCATGCCCAGATACTCCCTCACAGATGACGGCGTCGGGTCGAGACGTGCCGTTCGTACAGCTCACGTGCCTTGACCGCCGACGGTCGGGTCGCGGTCTCGGCCACAGGAACATCCCACCAGGCGTGCGCGGGCGGCGGGCCCGACACAGTGTCTGCCGTTTCGGTCTCGACGTAGACACATGTGGGTGTGTCGGCCGCGCGGGCCTCGGCGAGCGCCTCGCGCAGGTCCCCTACGGTCTTCGCGCGCAGCACCCGCATGCCCAGGCTCGCGGCGTTGGCGGCCAGGTCGACGGGGAGCGGGGCGCCTGTGAAGGTGCCGTCGGCCGCGCGGAAGCGGTAGGCGGTGCCGAAGCGCTCGGCACCCGTCTCCTGAGACAGGCCGCCGATGGACGCGTACCCGTGGTTCTGCACGAGCAACACCTTGATCGCCACGCCCTCCTGCACGGCCGTCACGATCTCCGTCGGCATCATCAGATAGGTGCCGTCACCCACCAGCGCCCACACGGGCCGGTCCGGGGCGGCCATCTTCACGCCGATCGCGGCCGGGATCTCGTAGCCCATGCAGGAGTAGCCGTACTCCAGGTGGTACTGGTCGCGCGAGCGCGCCCGCCACAGCTTGTGCAGGTCGCCGGGGAGGGAGCCGGCCGCGTTGATGATCACGTCGGACTCGTCGACGATCGCGTCCAGCGCGCCCAGCACCTGCGGCTGCGTCGGCCGTACGTCCGGCTCGTCGGCCTCGTAGCAGGCGTCGACGCGGTGCTCCCAGCGGTCCTTGTCCTCGGTGTACTCGGTGACGTAGGAGTCGGCGACCCGGTGATCGTGGATCTCCAGCGCCTGGGTCAGCTCCTCCAGGCCCGAGCGCGCGTCCGCGATCAGCGGCATTCCGGCGAGCTTGTGGCCGTCGAAGGGCGCGATGTTGAGGTTGAGGAAGCGGACGCCCTCGCCGGTGAAGAGGGTGCCGGAGGCGGTGGTGAAGTCGGTGTGGCGCGTGCCGACGCCGATCACCAGGTCGGCGGTGCGGGCGAGTTCGTCCGCGGTGGCGGTGCCGGTGTGGCCGATGCCGCCGACGTCCTGGGGGTGGTCGAAGCGCAGGGAGCCCTTGCCGGCCTGTGTGGAGGCGACGGGGATGCGGGTGGCCTCCGCGAACTCGGCGAGCGCCTCCTCGGCGCGGCTGTGGTGGACGCCACCGCCCGCGATGACCAGGGGCCGCCTCGCCGCGCGGATCACCCGTACGGCCTCGGCGAGTTCGGTCGGGTCGGCGCCCGGCCGGCGGACCACCCAGGTGCGCTCGGCGAACAGGTCGTCGGGCCAGTCGTACGCCTCGACCTGCACGTCCTGCGGGAGCGCCAGCGTCACGGCGCCGGTCTCGACGGGGTCCGTCAGCACCCGCATGGCGTTCAGGGCGGAGGGGATCAGAGCTTCCGGCCGGGTGATCCGGTCGAAGTACTTCGACACCGGGCGCAGACAGTCGTTGACCGACACATCGCCCGCGTACGGCACTTCGAGCTGCTGGAGGACCGGATCGGCGGGGCGGGTGGCGAAGACGTCGCCGGGGAGGAGCAGGACCGGGAGGTGGTTGATGGTCGCGAGGGCGGCGCCGGTGACGAGGTTGGTCGCGCCGGGGCCGATCGAGGTGGTCACCGCGTGTGTGGAGAGGCGGTTGGACTGCCGGGCGTAGCCGACCGCCGCGTGCACCATCGCCTGTTCGTTGCGGCCCTGGTGGTACGGCATGACGTCGGTGTACTCGACGAGCGCCTGGCCGATCCCGGCCACGTTTCCATGGCCGAAGATGCCCCAGGTGGCGCCGATCAGACGCTGCCGTACACCGTCACGCTCGGTGTACTGGGCGGACAGGAAGCGGACGAGCGCCTGTGCGACCGTGAGCCTCGTCGTTGAGGTCATCGGGAACCCTCCGTGTGGTTCGGGCGGAAGCAGATCCGCCACTCCCGTACGGCTCCGCCGCCCGGTACGACTCGACGGCCGCCCGGTGGAACTCGACGGCCCGGGTCAAGGACCTCCGGCGCGGGGCCGTAGCGGGCGGGGAGTCTTCGCTCGCACTTCGCTCCTGCCAAAGCAAAGCGGCGACCCGCGCCGGAGGCGTTCTGTGCGCCGGCGCTCCGCGGGGAGCGCCGACGTGGAACTACGGGACGTTCATCTACGGGTCGTTCCTGTACGGGCCGTTCACGTACGGGCCGTACGTCGTCGGCCACGTCCGCGCGACCGAGCCGCGGGGCGACGCAGCCTCGTGGCCCTGGAAGGCGGAACGTACGGCTCGTGGTCATGGGACCTCACAGCAGTCCTACGGCAGTGTCCACCGCGGCGGCAACGTCCCCGTCCGCCGGGTAGAGCAGCGAACGGCCGACCACCAGGCCCCGCACGGTGGGAAGTTGGAGGGCGCCGCGCCACTTCTCGTAGGCCCCGTCCTGGTCGTCGCCGACCTCGCCGCCGAGCAGGACGGCGGGCAGCGTGGAGGTCGCCATGACCTCGGCCATGTCGTCGGGGTTGTCGGTGACCGGCACCTTCAGCCAGGTGTAGGCGGAGGTGCCGCCCAGACCGGAGGAGATGGCGATGGACTTGGTGACGGCCTCGGCGGACAGGTCGTTCCTGACCTTGCCCTCGGGGGTGCGGTAGCTGATGAAGGGCTCGACGAACACCGGGAGCCGGCGCTCGGCCATCTCGTCGATGGCGCGGGCGGTGGACTCCATGGTGGTGAGGGAGCCCGGGTCGTCGTAGTCGATGCGCAGGAGCAGCTTGCCGGCGTCGAAGCCGAGGCGCTGGATGTCCTCGGGGCGGTGGCCGGTGAAGCGGTCGTCGAGTTCGAAGCTCGCGCCCTGGAGGCCGCCGCGGTTCATGGAGCCCATGACGACCTTGCCGTCGAGGGCGCCGAGCAGCAGCAGGTCGTCGAGGATGTCGGCGGTCGCGAGGACGCCGTCGACGCCGGGGCGGGACAGCGCGAGGCAGAGGCGTTCGAGCAGGTTGGCGCGGTTGGCCATGGCGAGCCCCCGGTCGCCGACGCCGAGGGCGCCGCGGGCCGGGTGGTCGGCGGCGACGATCATCAGCCGGCCGGAGTCCCCGAGGAGGGTCCGCCGGGTGCGGCGGGCGGCGGCCTCCGCGATCGCCTCGGGATGCCGGGTGCGGATGCGGACGAGTTCCGCGATGTCGACGCTCACTTGACGGCCCCCGCGGCGATCGCGGCCTCGATCTCGTCGGGCGTCGGCATCGCGGAGGAGCACTCCAGGCGGGAGGCGACGATGGCGCCGGCGGCGTTGGCGTACCGCATGATCTTCTCCAGGTCCCAGCCTTCGAGCAGACCGTGGCAGAGGGAGCCGCCGAAGGCGTCACCGGCGCCGAGGCCGTTGAGGACGTTCACCGGCAGGGGCGGGACCTCGGCCTGGTCGCCCTTGCTGTTGACGGCGAGGACGCCCTTGGGGCCCTGCTTGACGACGGCGATCTCGACGCCGGCGTCGAGGAGGGCGCGGGCGGCGGCATGGGGCTCGCGGACGCCGGTGGCGACCTCCACCTCGTCCAGGTTGCCGACCGCGACGGTGGTGTGCTTGAGCGCCTCCGCGTAGAAGGGGCGGGCCGCGTCCGGGTCGCTCCAGAACATGGGGCGCCAGTCGAGGTCGAAGACCGTCGCAGCGGACTTGGCGCGGTGGGCGAGGGCCGCGAGCGTCGCCGTACGGCTGGGCTCCTCGCTCAGGCCGGTGCCGGTGATCCAGAAGATCCGGGCGTCGCGGATGGCGTCGAGGTCGAGCTCGTGGGCGTCGATCTCCAGGTCCGGGGCCTTGGGCCGACGGTAGAAGTACAGCGGGAAGTCGTCCGGCGGGAAGACCTCGCAGAAGGTGACCGGGGTGGGCAGGCCCGCAACCGGGGTCACCCAGCGGTCGTCGACGCCGAAGCCCTGGAGGGCGTCGTGGAGGTAGGTGCCGAAGGGGTCGTCGCCGGTGCGGGTGATCACCGCGGTACGGCGTCCCAGGCGGGCCGCGGCGACCGCGACGTTGGTCGCCGAGCCGCCGAGGAACTTGCCGAAGGACGTGACCTGCGGCAGCGGGACGCCGGTCTGCAGCGGGTAGAGGTCCACTCCGATGCGCCCCATGGTGATCACGTCGTACGCCATCGCGTTCCCTTCGTATCGGCTCTTCCGGCTTTGTAGTCCGAGGCACACAGCCCTGTCAATGTTTTGTCCAGACATTCGGACGAGACCTTGACAGCGCTTGCCACGCGTGCCGAAGCTGAGCGCCATGACGTCGTTGTCACCTCAGCCCTCACTGTCCCGCATCCGCATCGGGTCGGCTCCCGACTCGTGGGGCGTCTGGTTCCCCGACGACCCCGCCCAGGTCCCCTGGCAGCGCTTCCTCGACGAGGTCGCCGAGTCCGGCTACGAGTGGATCGAGCTGGGCCCTTACGGGTACCTGCCGACCGATCCCGCCGTCCTCGCCGAGGAGACGGCCAAGCGTGGCCTGAAGGTGTCGGCCGGGACGGTGTTCACGGGGCTGCACCACGGTGCGGCCGTGTGGGAGAAGACGTGGGCGCACGTCGCGGACAACGCGGTGCTCGCGCAGGCGATGGGGGCGAAGCACCTGGTCGTCATCCCGTCCTTCTGGCGGGACGACAAGACCGGTGAGGTGCTGGAGCCGAGCTCTTTGACGGCCGACCAGTGGCGGAACCTGACCTCGCTGACCGAGCGGCTGGGGCGGGAGGTGCGTGAGCGGTACGGGTTGCGGATCGTCGTCCATCCGCATGCCGACACGCACATCGACAGCGAGGAGAACGTCGTCCGGTTCCTGGACGGGACCGACTCCGACCTGGTGTCGCTGTGCCTGGACACGGGGCACTACGCGTACTGCGGCGGGGACAGCGTCAAGCTGATCGAGACGTACGGTTCGCGGATCGGGTATCTGCATCTGAAGCAGGTGGATCCGGAGATCCTTGCCGACGTGCGCGCCAAGGAGACGCCGTTCGGGCCGGCGGTGGCTCAGGGTGTGATGTGTGAGCCGCCGGGTGGGGTGCCTGCGTTGGGGCCGGTGCTGGAGGCTGCGCAGCGGCTGGATGTTGATTTGTTCGCGATTGTCGAGCAGGACATGTATCCGTGTGAGCCGGATGCTCCGCTGCCGATCGCTCGGCGGACGCGGGCCTTCTTGAGGTCGTGCGGGGCCTGAGGGGCCTGAGGGGCGCCTACTGATCTGCCGAGTTCCTTGAGGGGCGAGTGCGGGTGTGCGGGGGCTGGTCGCGCAGTTCCCCGCGCCCCTGGGGGCGATGCAGCATGGGGAAATGACAAGTCCCGTGTATGTCCGGTCGGGGCACGGGCCCTGAGGCTCGTGGGAGGTGGCCCTTGCTGCGCCCCACCCTCGGCTGCGGCCCTGCGTGGCGGCGGCTGGAGGTGCCGATCGGGGCGGTGAACTCGCCGCCGCACTGGCCGCGTTGCCGAGCTGGGCGGAGCGGTTCGGGCTGCTGGACGACGTGTTCGCGCGCTGGTCGCAGGCGGGTACGCCCTGTTCGGCCCGGGTGGTGCGAGCCTGGGCGGAGTTGGTGCGCACGGGTGGGGCGGTGCCGGCACGGCGGCTCGCCGAGGACGTGGGGTGGAGCGTACGGCACCTGGAGAACCGCTTCCGGGAGCAGATCGGGCTGGGCCCGAAGGCGGCGGCCCGTGTACTGCGGCTGCAACGGGCCCGCAGGCTGCTGGCGGCCGGGCGGGGGCAGGCGGAGACGGCTGCGGCGTGCGGGTTCTATGACCAGGCGCATCTGAGCGGCGAGTTCAAGGCGATGACGGGGTGCACGCCGCGCGAGTTCACGGCGGCGCGACGGGTGCCGGTGCCGGTCGTCGGCGCGCCGGCGTCGGACCGGCTGGCGGGTGAGGCGACGAGTCTCGTCCTCGCTTCCGGCCGCAGTGCGCATTTCTCCAAGACCCGCGAGCTTGGCTGAATGCAGGCTGTGGCCCTCGGCGAGGCCAGCCACAGGAGGCGGGGGAGCTGGTGGGCCGGGCCCGACGCAGCGGGTCCGGCCCACCGTCGCGTTGGGTCCACCGTGGCGTTGGGTCCACCGTTCCGGTGTGCCCGTGTGCCCCTGTGGCGTTCGTCCTGCGGCCGAGGCGGTGTCTGTCAACGCGCCGCGCCCATGCAGCCGCGCCCGTCTTTGCGGCACCTGTGTCACAAACGCACGCTTCCTGTCACGCATGTCGCATGTACGCGGACCTTGCGTCACACCCGATGCACAGGCCCTTTCCCCTCCTCGAACCGCGTCGTTCACGGGGCACAGGCTTTGTGATCGCCAGCGCAGCGCACGGTCCCCCCGACGACCGCACCTGGTCGCCGCCGCGGCGCGCGCAGGGAGGTGCAACTGATGACCGACCAAGGGCTCTGGTCCTACAAGGAGATCGCTGCGCATATCAAGGTGCAGCCGGACACCGTGCGGTCGTACCGCAAGCACGGGTTGCTGCCGCCGCCGGACCAGGTGGAGGGCGGCAAGCCTTTCTGGTACGCGGATACCGTGCGGGCCTGGGTGGAGTCCCGGCCGCGGAACCGAGGGCGCAGATTGGACTGACCTCCCCGCCCTCCGTACCTCCCGGACCTCTGGAAAACGAGGTGTGCCCCTCCGGTTGGGTGGGGCACAGTCGCTCTCCATGAGCGATTTCTCCGTGAAACCTGTCCTCAACGGCGAGCGGGCGCTGTTGCGTCCCTTCATGGAAGAAGACGTGCCCGTGATGGCGCGCATCCTGTCCGACCCCGAGGTGATACGGCTCACCGGCAGCCCGGACGAGGAGTTCGGACTGGACCAACTGCGCGCCTGGTACGGGAGCCGGAACGACCAGACCGACCGGCTCGACCTCGGCATCGTGGACCGGGCGAGCGGAGAACTCGTCGGCGAGGCCGTCCTGAACGACTGGGACGAGCCCAACCGCAACTGCAGCTTCCGCATCCTGATCGGCCCCGGCGGACGCGACCGCGGCCTGGGCACGGAAGCCGTCAGGCTGATGGTGGGCCACGCCTTCGAGCAACTCGGACTGCACCGCGTCTCGTTGCACGTCCTGGCCCACAACCCCCGGGCCCGGCGCGCCTACGAGAAGGCCGGGTTCGCCGCCGAGGGGGTCAACCGGCAGTCGGTGTGGCAGTGGCAGTCGGACGAGTGGATCGACGAGGTGCAGATGTCGATCCTCGCCCCCGAGTGGGCCACTCACCGCGGTCACCCCGACGCCGCCCTCAGCTCGACGGCGGAATGAACGTCAGCTCCACGGCTCGATGACGGTCACCCCCGCCCCCGGTGCCGTCCCGATCGCCGCCAGCGCCTGCGGCACCGCCTCCAGCGGGATCGTCGACGTCACCAGCAGATCCGGGCGCAGCACACCCGCCCGCACCAGCTCCAGCATCGGCGGGTAGGTGTGCGCCGCCATGCCGTGGCTGCCCAGGAGTTCGAGTTCGAGGGCGATCGCGCGGGCCATGGGGACGGGGGTGGTGCCGGACGTCGAGGGCAGCAGGCCCACCTGGACGTGCCGGCCCCGGCGGCGCAGGCCGTTGACGGAGGCGGCGCAGGTGGTGGGTGAGCCGAGGGCGTCCAGGGAGAGGTGGGCGCCGCCGGCGGTCAGGGCGTGGATCGCCGCCGCCGTGTCCGGTGTGCCGGACGCGTCCACGCACTCCGCCGCCCCGAACTTCCGCGCCAGGTCCAGGGCCTGCGCCGAGACGTCCACCGCGACGACCCGCGCACCCGACGCCGCCGCGATCATCACCGCCGACAGGCCCACCCCGCCGCAGCCGTGCACCGCGACCCACTCCCCCGCCGCCACCCGGCCCTGCTGCACGACCGCCCGGAACGCGGTGGCGAACCGGCAGCCGAGTGAGGCGGCGGTCGCGAAGGACATCTCCTCAGGGACGGCGACGAGGTTGACGTCGGCGTGGTCCAGCGCCACGTACTGGGCGAAGGAGCCCCAGTGGGTGAAGCCGGGCTGGGTCTGGCGTTCGCACACCTGCTGGTCGCCCGCCGCACACGCCCCGCAGCTGCCGCAGGCGCACACGAAGGGCACGGTGACCCGGTCGCCGGGGCCCCATCGCGTCACCCGGTCGCCCACCGCTTCGACGACACCGGCGAGTTCATGGCCCGGCACATGGGGCAGCGTGATGTCCGGGTCGTGGCCCTGCCAGCCGTGCCAGTCGCTGCGGCACAGCCCGGTCGCCTCGACGCGCACGGTCACTCCGTGGGGGGCGGGGCGGGGGTCGGGCACCTCACGTACCTCGGCCTGCTCCCCGTACCGCTCGAACACCACAGCCCGCATCCCGGTCTCCTTTCGGCCGCGCCCCTTGCACGGAGATCATTAACGAACGCTAGGCGCTCCGCCGGGTTTGCGGTACGGCACACGCGCCCGCTTGATCGGCCAGGGTGAGCTGCCGGCCAGTTGCGCCCGCACCGCGGAGCCGCGCGCCCATACACCCCCGCGTCTGTGCGGTCCTCCGTACACCGTCCGCCGTCCGCCGTCCTCCAGGAGGTCAGCCGTGCGCGCTCACCTTGTCCCGCTCCCGTGCGGGCTCGGCTGCCGGGGCCGCCGTCGCCTCCCCCTCGCTCAGCCCGAAGCGACTGTGGAAGCGGCGGAGCGGACCCGGGGCCCACCAGGTCGCCCGGCCCGTGAGGCGCATGACCGCCGGGACCAGAAGGCTGCGGACGATCATCGCGTCCATCAGCACCGCCAGGGCGATACCGAGGCCGAGCATCTTGGTGTTGGTCACCCGGGATGTGCCTATCGCGACCATCACCACCGCGAGGATCACGGCGGCCGCGGTGATCAGCCCGCCGGTGCGCTGAAGGCCGTGCCGGACCGCCTGGTCGTGGTCGCCGGTCGTGTCGTACTCCTCCTTGATGCGGGACAGCAGGAACACGCCGTAGTCCATCGAGAGGCCGAAGGCGACGCAGAACATCAGTACCGGGAGAGTCGTCTCGATCGAGCCGGGGCTGGTGAAGCCGAGCAGGCCGGAGAGATGGCCGTCCTGGAAGACCCAGACCACCGCACCGAACATCGCGGTCAGGCTCAGCGCGTTGAGCACCACCGCCTGGATCGGGATCAGCACACTGCCCGTCAGCAGGAACACCAGCAGCAGGGTGACGATCGCTATGAAGGCGGCCGCCAGGGGCAGGCGTTCGGCTATCGCGCCCTTGGAGTCGACCAGGACCGCCGCGGCGCCGGTCACCTTGGTGTCGAACGGAGCCTGTGTGGCGCGCAGTTCATCCACCAGGCCCTGGGCCGGGCCGTCCACCGCCTCGCCCTTCGGCAGCACCGTGAAGTACGCCGACTCGCCCTTCACCAGCGGTCCATCCACCCGCAGCACATCCGGCAGCTCGGCGATCCGCTCCTTGTACGCGGCGTACTGCGCCGGCGTGGCCCGGCCCTCGGCGAGCACCTCCAGGCCGCCGCCGGGGCTGCCCGGGAAGCCGTCGCGGATGTGCTGCTGCACGACATGGGACTCGGCGCTCGAGGGCAGCTGGCGGTCGTCGGCGGTGCCGAACTTCACGCCCAGGAAGGGCAGTCCGAGCAGCACCAGGACGGCCGTGGTGCCCAGGGCGAAGAAGGGGGCGCGGCGCATCACGAGGTCCGCGGTACGCGTCCAGGCCCTGCCCTCCGGCGTGCCGGACGCCTGAGCGGGCGTCTTCGGATCGTCCGGGTCGCCCGCGGCCCGCCCGCGCCGGAACAGGCGCCGCAGGTCCAGGGAGTTGACCCGGTGGCCGAGCAGGACCAGTGCCGCCGGAAGCAGGATCAGCGCGGCCGCCGCGGCCAGCAGCACGACCGCGATCCCGGCGTAGGCGAAGGACCGCAGGAAGTACTGCGGGAAGACCAGCATCGCCGCGAGGGACACCGCGACCGTGAGGGCCGAGAACAGGACCGTACGGCCGGCCGTGCGCAAGGTTGTGCCGACCGCCGTCAAGGGTTCGGCGCCGGTGGCGAGTTCCTCGCGGAAGCGGCGGACGATGAACAGCGCGTAGTCGACGGCGAGGCCGAGGCCCAGGGCCGTGGTGAGGTTCATCGCGAAGACGGAGACGTCGGTGACCTCGGTCAGGCCGCGCAGCACCGCGTTCGTGCCGAGGATCGCGACGATGCCGATGCCGAGCGGCAGCAGGGCCGCGACCGCGCTGCCGAAGACCATCACCAGCAGCACGAGGGTGACCGGCAGGGCGATCACCTCGGCGCGGACCAGGTCCTCCTGGATGGTCGTCTGCATCTCGTGCCGTACGGCGACCGGACCGCCGACGCTGACCTCCACCGGCCCGTGCGTGCCCCGGAACTCGGGCGCGATGCGGTCCAGGGTCTCCCCCGCCTGCTTCTCTTCGCCGGTGATGCGGGCCGCGATCAGCGCCTCATGGCCGTCCTCGGCACGCAGGGCGGGAGCCGCCGAGGCGTCCGCCTGCCAGTAGGAGCCGACCCCTGTGATGCCCTTCTCTCCGGCCAGATGCTCCGCGAGCCGCCGGGCCTCGGCGGCGACCGCGGGGTCGTCCACGGAGGCGCCACCCGCGTCCACGAGGAGCAGGAGGTTGGGCTGGGAGGCGGGGAACTCGCGCTCCAGCGCCTTGGTCGCGTAGGTCGACTCGGCGTCCGGGTCCTCCCAGCCGCCGCTGCCCAGGCGGTCGGCGACCCCGCTGCCCGCCAGCACGGCGAGCGCGGTGATCACCAGGGCCACCAGCAGCGACAACCGGGGGCGGGCGGTCACGAAGCGGGTCCAGCCTCCGACTCGGGGCGGCCTGTTGACTTCGGTCATTGTGCGGTGTCCCCTTCACCCTGATCCATGCTGTGTGCAGCAGGGCAGCACGGAGCCGTCACTGCCATAGACTGACAAACACGAGAGATCGCTCGCGTTTCTCCAGAATGCGAGCGACCGCTCGCGTTTGTCAATCGCGTTCGGAGAACTGGGGATAACGCGTGCCCGCCAACCAGGAGAAGGACCAGCCGCGCCGGCGTCAGGCCCGCGGCGAGCGTCGTATCGCCCAGCTGCTCGAGGCGGCGGCCACCGTCTTCACCACCACCGGCTACACGGCCGCCAGCACCAACGCCATCGCCCGCGAGGCGGGCGTCTCGCCGGGCACGCTGTACCAGTTCTTCCCGAACAAGGAGGCGATCGCCATCGAGCTCGGCGATCGGCTCATCCACGAGATGCGCGAGACATACGGCGAGGCACTCGCCCCGGTCGACCCCACGACACCCCTGGAGGAGGCCGTCGGCTCGGCCGTCGACCGGTTCATCGCCTTCAACTGCGAGCACCCGGTGTTCTTCGCACTGATGCACGGCCCCGACATCCCCGGCCGCATCGCCGAGGAGCATGACGCCCTGCACGCGACCCTGCTGTCCCGGATCGACAGCCTGCTCGCCTCACTCCTGCCCGACACCACCCCGGCCGACCTCACCCGCACCGCCCACATGTGCCTGGGCCTGTACAAGGCGGGTCTGGAGCTGGTTCTCGCCCACGAGGGGGCCGAGCGCGAGGCCTACGTCCAGGAGCTGAAGAACGCCCTGTTCCGTTACCTGGACCCGCTGGTGGGCACCCGACTCGGGCGCCGCGACACGATGCGAACCACACCATGACGCACACCTGATACAAGGTGCGCACAAATCAGCTCCCGGGTCCGGGAAGCCCCGCGGTGATCCACCCTCCACCGCCCGCCGCAGCCCCACATCCCCGGACGGCGAAGCCGCGGCGCACTGACGTTCACCCGACTCCGGCAGGCGCCCACCCCTCTTGGAGAAATACCCCGTAGGGGTATACCGTGACGGTAGAGGGACCCCGCGGGTCCCGACAGCCCCACATGCCTCGACGAGGAGAACGACATGACCGCCCAGACCGACACCCCGGGTTCCGTCACCGCCGTCTACAAGGTGAGCGGCATGAGCTGCGGGCACTGCGAGGGCGCCGTCTCCGGCGAGATCTCCGAGCTCCCCGGTGTCAGCTCGGTGAAGGCCGTCGCGGCGACCGGCGAGGTCACCGTCGTCTCCGCGGCCCCGCTGGACGAGGAAGCCGTACGCGCCGCCGTCGACGAGGCCGGCTTCGAACTGGTCGCCAAGGTCTGAGCCTGGCCATGACCCGCACCACCGACGAACCACCGATAGCCGAGACGGCCGACACGACCAGCGCGCCCGGCACCTCCGAAGTGGAGCTGCTCGTAGGCGGGATGACCTGCGCCTCCTGCGCGGCCCGCGTCGAGAAGAAGCTCAACCGCATGGACGGCGTGAGCGCCACGGTGAACTACGCGACGGAGAAGGCGAAGGTCAGCTACCCCGCGGGCGTCCAGGTCGCCGACCTGATCGCCACCGTGGTGAAGACGGGCTACACCGCCGCGGAGCCCGCCCCTGCGCAACCCGCGCCGCAGGCGGCCGAGGAAGACCCCGAGCTGACCGGCTGCCGCCGGCGCCTCACCGTCTCCGCGCTGCTCGCCGTGCCCGTCATCGTGCTGTCGATGATCCCGGCCCTGCAGTTCGACAACTGGCAGTGGCTCGCGCTCGCCCTGGCCTCACCGGTCGTCGTCTGGGGCGGCCTGCCCTTCCACCGGGCCGCGTTCACCAACGCCCGGCACGGCGCGGCGACCATGGACACGCTGATCTCGATGGGCACGCTGGCCGCGTTCGGCTGGTCCCTGTGGGCGCTGTTCCTCGGCGACGCGGGCATGAGCGGCATGCGTGACGACTTCGAGTTCACGGTCGCGCGCGTGGACGGCTCCTCGCAGATCTACCTCGAAGTGGCTTCCGGGGTCGTCACCTTCATCCTCCTCGGCCGCTATCTGGAGGCTCGCGCCAAGCGCCGCGCGGGCGCCGCGCTGCGGGCGCTGATGGAACTGGGCGCGAAGGACGTGTCCGTGCTGCGGGACGGCCGCGAGACGCGCGTCCCCGTGGACCGGCTGGCCGTCGGCGACCGGTTCGTCGTACGGCCCGGCGAGAAGATCGCCACCGACGGCACCGTCGCCGAAGGCACCTCCGCGGTGGACGCGGCCATGCTGACCGGCGAGTCGGTGCCGGTGGACGTGACGGTCGGGGACGCGGTCACCGGTGCGACGGTCAACGCGGGCGGACGGCTCGTCGTCGAGGCGACCCGGATCGGCGCCGACACCCGGCTCGCGCGGATGGCGAAGCTGGTGGAGGACGCGCAGAACGGCAAGGCCGAGGTGCAGCGGCTCGCCGACCGGATCTCCGCGGTCTTCGTGCCGACGGTCATCGTCCTCGCGGTCGCCACCTTCGGAACATGGCTCGGCGTCACCGGCGACACGGTCGCCGCGTTCACCGCCGCCGTCGCGGTCCTGATCATCGCCTGCCCGTGCGCACTGGGCCTGGCGACTCCCACGGCCCTCATGGTCGGCACCGGACGCGGGGCGCAGCTCGGCATCCTCATCAAGGGCCCCGAGGTACTGGAGTCCACGCGCCGGGTCGACACCGTCGTCCTGGACAAGACCGGCACGGTCACCACCGGTCGCATGACCCTTCAGAAGGTGTACGCGGCCGAGGGCGAGGACGAGGAACAGGTGCTGCGCCTCGCGGGCGCCGTCGAGCACGCCTCCGAGCATCCCGTCGCCCGGGCGGTGGCCCTGGGCGCGGAGGAGCGGGTCGGGCGGCTGCCGGAGGTCACGGGCTTCGAGAACGTACCCGGGCGGGGCGTGCACGGGCGCGTGGAGGGCCGTGACGTGGCCGTGGGGCGCCTTTTCGACGCGCTGCCCAGCGGGCTCGCCCGCGCCAAGGAAGAGGCCGAGAGGGACGGTCGTACGGCCGTCGTGGTCGGGTGGGACGGAGTGGCACGCGGTGTCGTCGCCGTCGCGGACGCGGTGAAGGAGTCCAGCGCCGAGGCGGTGCGCGAGCTGCGCGCGCTGGGGCTCGCTCCGGTGCTGCTGACCGGGGACAACCGGGCGGTCGCCGAAGCGGTGGCGGACGCGGTCGGTATCGATCAGGTGATCGCGGAGGTCCTGCCCGAGGAGAAGGTCGAAGCCCTACGGCGACTGCAGCGCGAGGGGCGGTGCGTCGCCATGGTCGGTGACGGCGTCAACGACGCGGCCGCGCTCGCCACCGCCGATCTGGGTCTCGCCATGGGCACCGGGACTGACGCGGCGATCGAGGCGGGCGATCTGACGCTGGTGCGCGGGGATCTGCGGGTGGCGGCGGACGCCATCCGGCTGTCCCGGAAGACGCTCGCCACGATCAAGGGCAACCTCGTGTGGGCCTTCGGGTACAACGTCGCGGCGTTGCCGCTGGCCGCGGCGGGGTTGTTGAACCCGATGATCGCCGGTGCCGCGATGGCCTTCTCGTCGGTGTTCGTGGTGACGAACAGCCTGCGGCTGCGGACGTTCCGGTGAATTCGTAGTAAGAACCCCACTGGGACCCTCTGGAGTCCGACGCCCAGCTCACATAAGCTCTTCACAAGGCTCACGCATCATCCTTACGCTTGGGTCCCGATCGCCATATCGGGGCTCTTGCGCATCTAACGGACATATGCAAGAGACGCAGATCACAGTGGCGTGAACGTAACCATCGAAGGGGTTCGAAGGTCTAAGTTGACGATGTCAGGCAGCGTCTTGGGGGGCGCTTACTGGCATCTGAGGATGTCTTGGGGGACTTCCTCAGAGTTGCGTTGCCGGGGCACGCACTTCGGGAAGCTTTGAGCGGCCCTCCCGAGTGTGCGCTGTCCCGGCAGACCGCACACACATGAGTACGGCGAGTTTTGCTCGTTCTGCTCAACGGCAGTACCGAAAGACAGCGATTTCAGGCGCTGCGCTCTCAGACGCCCGGCCGGATCCCGTGGGGGGAATCCGCACCGGGACATGGGAAGGCGCCCTGGACGTCGGCCCGTGGGGGGACCGCCGCCAGGGCGCCTTCTGTTATCCGCTGTCCGCGCATATCCGCGGGCCGCACATACACAAGAGCCCCACACCCGGCCGAAGCCGTGCGCAGGGCTCTGTACCCGAGACCCGAGTGACAGGACACCGGCACCCCGGGGCTCCTCACCGGGCAGATGTCAGCGCTCCTCGCCACAGCGAAGTCGCGCCCGACCCGTATGCCTGAGGCCATACCGACCCGGCCGAGAAGCAGGGCGGGGGTTCCCGAAAACGCGGGGACGACCCCACCCACGGGACACCGGCAACCCGGCGCCCCTCACCGGCAGGTGTCAGCGCTCCTCGACCGGAACGAAGTCGCGCTCGACGACGCCCGTGTAGATCTGGCGCGGGCGGCCGATGCGGGAACCCGGCTCCTTGATCATCTCGTGCCACTGGGCGATCCACCCCGGGAGGCGACCGAGGGCGAACAGGACCGTGAACATCTCGGTCGGGAAGCCCATGGCCCGGTAGATCAGGCCGGTGTAGAAGTCGACGTTCGGGTAGAGGCTGCGCGAGACGAAGTAGTCGTCGGAGAGCGCGTGCTCCTCCAGCTTCAGGGCGATGTCCAGCAGCTCGTCGGACTTGCCGAGGGCCGACAGGACGTCGTGCGCGGCGGCCTTGATGATCTTGGCGCGCGGGTCGAAGTTCTTGTAGACCCGGTGGCCGAAGCCCATCAGGCGGACGCCGTCCTCCTTGTTCTTCACCTTGCGGATGAAGGAGTCGACGTCGCCGCCGGAGGCCTGGATGCCCTCGAGCATCTCCAGGACGGACTGGTTGGCGCCGCCGTGCAGCGGGCCCCAGAGGGCGGAGATGCCGGCCGAGATCGACGCGAACATGTTCGCCTGGGACGAACCGACCAGGCGGACCGTGGACGTCGAACAGTTCTGCTCGTGGTCCGCGTGCAGGATCAGCAGCTTGTCGAGGGCGGAGACGACGACCGGGTCGAGCTCGTACTCCTGCGCCGGCACCGAGAAGGTCATGCGCAGGAAGTTCTCGACGTAGCCGAGGTCGTTGCGCGGGTAGACGAACGGGTGGCCGATCGACTTCTTGTACGCGTACGCGGCGATCGTCGGGAGCTTGGCGAGCAGGCGGATCGTCGAGAGGTTGCGCTGCGTCTCGTCGAACGGGTTGTGGCTGTCCTGGTAGAACGTGGACAGCGCGGAGACGACCGACGACAGCATGGCCATCGGGTGGGCGTCGCGCGGGAAGCCCTTGTAGAAGTTCTTGACGTCCTCGTGCAGCAGGGTGTGCTGCGTGATCTCGTTCTTGAAGGTCGAGAGCTCGTCGACGGTCGGCAGCTCACCGTTGATCAGCAGGTAGGCCACCTCCAGGAAGGTGGAGCGCTCGGCCAGCTGCTCGATCGGGTAGCCGCGGTAGCGGAGGATGCCCGCCTCGCCGTCGAGGTAGGTGACGGCGGATTTATAGGCGGCGGTGTTGCCGTAGCCGCTGTCCAGCGTCACCAGACCGGTCTGGGCGCGGAGCTTGCCGATGTCGAAGCCCTTGTCGCCGACGGTGCTGTCAATCACCGGGTAGGTGTACTCGCCGTCGCCGTACCGCAGTACTACAGAGTTGTCGCTCACGTCTTCCCTCACCGACGTTGTGCCTCATCTTCGAGGTTGCCCTGACTGTCTCTACCCTCCCCCATTCGGCTCAGGAGAGTGCACTCGGGGTCGACCATTGGGCCTATTGGCGGCACTGAGTGCCGCCAACTTGTCATCCTGCCCCCTGTTTTCCCCATCCGGAAGTGCTCTGTGACCTTCACGACTCATTTGATCGATCATTTTTTTCGATGCCTCACGAATCGCCAGGTCAGGAGGGGGCCCTCCGGCGGGCCGGAGACAGGGTCAGGAGCCCGCGAGCCGGAAGTCGAGCGCCGTGCGGCGCCGCCCCGCCGACACCGTGCGCACCGCCTGGCCGATCGCCTTGCGTGAACCCACGAGGACGACCAGGCGCTTGGCGCGGGTCACCGCCGTGTACAGCAGGTTCCGCTGGAGCATCATCCACGCTCCGGTGGTGACCGGGATCACCACAGCGGGATATTCACTTCCCTGTGAACGGTGGATCGTCACCGCGTACGCATGCGCCAGTTCGTCCAGCTCATCGAATTCGTACGGAACCTCCTCGTCCTCGTCCGTCAGCACCGTGAGCCGCTGGTCGACCGGGTCGAGCGAGGTGACCACGCCCACGGTGCCGTTGAAGACACCGTTCTTCCCCTTCTCGTAATTGTTGCGAATCTGGGTGACCTTGTCGCCGACACGGAAGACCCGCCCGCCGAACCGCTTCTCCGCCAGATCGGGGCGCCCCGGCGTGATGGCCTGCTGGAGCAGGCCGTTGAGATGGCCCGCGCCGGCCGGCCCCCGGTGCATGGGGGCCAGCACCTGGACGTCCCGGCGCGGGTCGAGGCCGAACTTGGCCGGAATGCGGCGGGCCGCCACGTCCACCGTGAGCCGCCCGGCCTCCTCCGTGTCGTCCTCGACGAAGAGGAAGAAGTCCTTCATGCCGTCGGTCACCGGATGCTGCCCGGAGTTGATGCGGTGTGCGTTGGTCACGACGCCGGACTGCTGGGCCTGGCGGAAGACACGGGTCAGGCGGACGGCGGGGATCGGGCCGCCGTCCGCCAGGAGGTCCCGGAGCACCTCCCCCGCACCGACGCTGGGCAGCTGGTCCACGTCCCCGACGAAGAGCAGATGCGCGCCCGGCGGTACGGCTTTGACCAGCTTGTTGGCGAGCAGCAGGTCCAGCATGGACGCCTCGTCGACCACCACCAGGTCGGCCTGGAGCGGGCGGTCCCTGTCGTACGCCGCGTCGCCGCCCGGCTTGAGCTCCAGGAGGCGGTGGACGGTGGAGGCCTCGGCGCCGGTGAGCTCGGCGAGGCGCTTGGCGGCGCGTCCCGTGGGGGCGGCCAGCACCACCCTGGCCTTCTTCGCGCGGGCCAGCTCCACGATCGAGCGGACCGTGAAGGACTTTCCGCAGCCGGGGCCACCGGTGAGCACGGCGACCTTCTCGGTGAGCGCGAGGCGCACCGCCTGCTCCTGCTCGGGGGCGAGCTCGACGCCCGTACGGCCCTTGAGCCAGCCCAGCGCCTTGTCCCAGATCACGTCACGGAAGCCCGGCATCCGGTCCTCGCCGGTGCGCAGCAGGCGCAACAGCTGGGCGGAGAGGGAGAGTTCGGCCCGGTGGAAGGGGACGAGGTAGACGGCGGTCACGGGCTCCGAGTCGCCGTCGGGACCGGGCACCTTCTCCCGTACGACACCGGGGTCGCCGCCGTCCTCCGGGACCTGGGCCAGCTCCCCGAGGCACTCGATGACGAGCCCGGTGTCGACCTGGAGCAGCTTCACCGCGTCCGCGATCAACCGCTCCTCGGGGAGGTAGCAGTTGCCCTGGTCGGTGGCCTGCGACAGCGCGTACTGCAGGCCCGCCTTCACGCGCTCCGGGCTGTCGTGCGGGATGCCGACGGACTGGGCGATCTTGTCGGCGGTGAGGAAGCCGATGCCCCAGACGTCGGCCGCCAGCCGGTACGGCTGGTTCTTCACCACGGAGATCGAGGCGTCGCCGTACTTCTTGTAGATGCGCACCGCGATCGACGTCGAGACCTCGACCGTCTGGAGGAAGAGCATGACCTCCTTGATCGCCTTCTGCTCGTCCCAGGCGTCGGCGATCTTCTTGGTCCGCTTGGGGCCGAGGCCGGGGACCTCGATGAGGCGCTTGGGCTCCTCCTCGATGATCTTCAGGGTGTCCAGGCCGAAGTGCTGGGTGATGCGGTCGGCGAAGACCGGGCCGATGCCCTTGACCAGGCCGGAACCGAGGTAGCGGCGGATGCCCTGGACGGTGGCCGGGAGGACGGTGGTGTAGTTCTCCACGGTGAACTGCTTGCCGTACTGGGGATGGGAGCCCCAACGGCCCTCCATCCGCAGCGACTCGCCGACCTGGGCGCCGAGCAGCGCGCCGACGACCGTGAGGAGGTCGCCGCCGCCGCGTCCGGTGTCGACCCGGGCGACCGTGTAGCCGTTCTCCTCGTTGGCGTACGTGATGCGCTCCAGGACGGCTTCGAGTACGGCCAGTCGCCGCTCGCCCGTGGAGTTCCCCGCCTGGTTGGACATGATCCGACGCTACCGCCCGGGTCCGACAACGCGGGCAGCCTGTGGACACAGGAGGGACCGCCGGCCGTCGCCGGCGGCCGCCGCGCCCTCCGCCTGATCCTCGCCATGCACGGCCTCATCGGCCTCATCGGCCTCGTGGCCCCTCCGGGGCCGGTCGCCCCCTGACCTGCCGGTCAGGGGGCTTTGCCGGGTTCACCTCACGGGTGGTACGGCGTGTGGGTGATGGAGGAGATCTTGAGGTAGCGGGCGCCGTCACCGGTGGCCCAGGTGGAGGAGTCCGGGTTGCCGGGCCAGTCACCGCCGACCGCGATGTTGGCGATGAAGCGCATGCCCGTCCCGGCCGGGGTCCTGTACCAGGTGGTGCCCGTGACGGCGCCGTCCACGGCGAAGTCGATGTGGTCGGGGAACCAGCTGAAGGAGTACCTGTGGTACGCGTTCGTCCAGCCGGAGGAGTTCGTCTTCGAGAACTGCTGCTGGACGTTATTGACGTCGTGAGACGTTTGGTGGACGACGCCCGGGTTCTGTCCCACGATTTCAGCGGCGTCGAACTCCGGTAGCCACGGATTCAGGTACGCCGCCCATACCGCCGGCAGCAGTCCCCGCCCGTTGGGCATGTTCGCGGTGAAGCTGTATGTGCCGTACCCGTACAGCGCCGTCGACTCCACGCGGCCCGAGTAGTAGACCCCGCCCCCTGCGTTGTACGCCTTGATCACCAGAGTGTTGCCCTCGTACCAGACGCAGTCCGGCCTGTACGTCTGCAGCTCGTTGTTGGCAGTCCACCTTGCGTTGATCTTGTTCCAGGAGTTGACGGTCACGGGGGCGCCCCAGGAAGCGGCCCGTGCGGTCTGCGCACCCAGCATCAGTGTGGGCGGCACGGCCAGTGCGGCACCGAGTATGCCTCTGCGGCTCGGCCTGCGAGGTGGGGGGATCATCGCGGCTCCATTGCTTGGATGAACGAAGGGCGGTGGGAGCGGTCCCACGCCCTACTTGTCGCTGGACTGTAGAAGTTCGTTCGCTCATCGACAAGATGTTCCGCACAGATCGGCACATGCCTTTGGAAGTTGAACGAACCAGGTGGGCAACCAAGCCGCCCCGCTGGGGGATCGAGGGGGTGCCGAAGCACGACCGTGGCCCGGCAGGTGGCGGGCGCATGCGCTCGCGCTTCGGGCTTCGGGCTTCGGACTTCGAGGGGCCAAGAACAGCCCCTCGTCAGGGGTACGCGGGGAAGGCGCACCGCCTCGATTTCAGGGCGTCAGCGGGTTACCGCAGGCCAGGCAGCGGGCGTTCCGGGCCCGCGGGAGTGCCCTGTGCGGGGATGGCGGCCGGCCGGCCGGTGAGCTGCAGGGCGTGTCCGGCCGAAGTGCCGGGTGACACGGCCGGCGAAGACCGGGCCCGCGGGAACCCCAACGGCCCTCCCTCCGCAGGGACTCGCCGGCCTCGGCGCCGAGCGGCGCGCGACGGCAGACCTGACGTGACTCACCCCATCTGCGACGTCACGTGGTCGATCACCTTCTGGAAGTCCTCGGTCGGCGAGAACTCCACGAACTCCGAGTCCTCCAGGGCCACGGGGACGTGACCGGGCCCCCAGTAGTACGCCTGCCCCGCCTCGTAGTACTCCTCGCCCTCGGCGGTCAGCACCCGCAGTCGGCCCTTCAACAGGTATCCCCAGTGCGGGCACTGGCAGGCGTCGCCGTCGAGGCCCTTGAGGGCGGGGCCCATGTCCGTGCCCTCGGGCAGACGGATGTAGCCGACGGACATGCCGCCGCCCATGGGCCTGGTGCGCACCTCCACGCCCTCGCCCGCGAGGGCGACGGGTACGTCGTCGCGAGTCGCTGCCGTCATGACTCCTCCGCTCCGGCCCGCGCGGGCCTCGAGGAAACGCCCGGTGCCCTTCCAGCCTGGACCGGCCCGGTGTACGCCGCGACATCACGATCCGGTTTCGGGATGTGGTTGAGGGCTTGATTAACCCCCGTGTAATCGATTCCAATCCTCCGTACACGTCGATGTAATCGATTCCACGAGGATCGACCGTCGACTCCACGAACGATCCACGAGGAGGTGGAGCGGCGATGGCGAGCATCAAGGATGTCGCTGCCGAGGCGGGCGTCTCCGTCGCCACGGTCTCACGCGTCCTGAACGACCATCCGTCGGTCAGCGCCGAGGCACGCGCGCGCGTGCTGGCCGCCGTCGAGACCCTGGGCTACCGCCCGAACGCCGTCGCCCGCTCCCTGCGCACCGACCAGACCCACACCCTCGGCCTGGTCATCAGCGACGTGCTGAACCCCTACTTCACCGAACTGGCCCGCTCCGTCGAGGAGGAGGCCCGCGCGCTCGGCTACAGCGTCATCATCGGCAACGCCGACGAGCGGCCCGACCTCCAGGACCACCACGTACGCAACCTGCTGGACCGCCGTATCGACGGCCTGCTGGTCTCCCCCACCGACGGCGGCTCGCCGCTGATGCTGGACGCCGCGCGCGCGGGGACGCCGATGGTCTTCGTGGACCGGTGGATCCCGGGCATGGACGTGCCGGTGGTGCGCTCGGACGGGCGGGCCGCCGTACGGGACCTCGTGGCGCATCTGCACGGGCTCGGGCACCGGCGGCTCGCGATCATCGCGGGACCGGCGGCGACCACGACCGGGCGGGAGCGTGTGGAGGCCTTCCGGGAGGCGCTCGGCGCGTACGGGCTCGAACTCCCCGACGCCTACATAGGGCAGGGCGACTTCCAGGCCGAGAGCGGGCGGCAGGTCACCGAGGGCTTCCTCGACCTGCCCGAGCCGCCCGAGGTCGTGTTCGCGGCCGACAACCTGATGGCGCTCGGCGCCCTGGACGCCGTACGCGCGCGTGGGCTGCGCGTGCCGGACGACATCGCGCTCGCGGCGTTCGACGACATCCGGTGGTTCGTGCACACCGATCCGCCGATCACCGCGATCGCCCAGCCGACGGGTGAGCTGGGCCGGGCCGCCGTACGGGCCCTGCTCGCCCGCATCGAGGGCCGGCCCGGCCAGTCCGTCACCCTCCCCGCCCGTCTCGTCGTACGCCGCTCGTGCGGCGAACCACCGGCTTCATCGGAGCCGTCCCCCGCAACGAACAGGAGCCAGTCGTGAGCAACGCGGACGAGTTGCTGCGCATCGAGGGCCTACGGAAGGCCTTCCCGGGCGTGGTCGCGCTGGACGGCGTCGACTTCGATCTGCGCCGGGGCGAGGTGCATGTGCTGCTCGGCGAGAACGGCGCCGGCAAGAGCACCCTCATCAAGATGCTCTCCGGCGCCTACACGCCCGACGCCGGGCGGATCCTGGTCGGCGGCGAGGAGAGGCGCATCCATGGTGCGCAGGACTCCGAGCGCCTCGGGATCGCCACCATCTACCAGGAGTTCAACCTCGTTCCCGATCTGACGGTCGCCGAGAACATCTTCCTGGGACGCCAGCCGCGCCGGTTCGGGATGATCGACCGGAAGAGGATGGAGGCCGACGCCGAGGTCCTCCTCGCGCGCGTGGGCGTGCAGGTGTCGCCCCGCGCGCGTGTCCGCGAACTCGGCATCGCACGCCTGCAGATGGTCGAGATCGCGAAGGCGCTCAGCCTGGACGCGCGCGTGCTGATCATGGACGAGCCGACGGCCGTGCTCACCTCGGAAGAGGTGGACAAGCTCTTCGCGATCGTGCGCAAGCTGCGCGAGGACGGCGTCGGGATCGTCTTCATCACGCA
This sequence comes from Streptomyces sp. R28, assembly GCF_041052385.1. Lineage (GTDB taxonomy): Bacteria > Actinomycetota > Actinomycetes > Streptomycetales > Streptomycetaceae > Streptomyces. The sequence goes on from NZ_CP163439.1 coordinate 3,907,225, forward strand.
TCACCTGGAGGAGATCGCCGCCCTGGGAGACCGGGTGACGGTCATCCGGGACGGCAGGAGCGTCGGGCAGGTCCCGGCCGCCACGCCCAAGGACGAGCTCGTACGGCTCATGGTGGGGCGCTCCATCGAGCAGCAGTACCCGCGTGAACGGGCCGACCGCGGTGCCGCGTTGCTGTCGGTCGAGGGGCTGACCCGGGACGGCGTCTTCCACGACGTCTGCTTCGAGGTGCACGCCGGTGAGGTGGTCGGCATCGCGGGGCTGGTCGGCGCCGGCCGTACCGAGGTCGTGCGGGCCGTGTTCGGGGCGGATCCGTACGACAAGGGGTCCGTGAAGGTCGGCGGTTCCTCCCTCCCCAAGTACGACGTCAACGCGGCGATGACCGCGGGCATCGGGCTGATCCCCGAGGACCGCAAGGGCCAGGGCCTGGTGCTGGACGCGTCCGTCGAGGAGAACCTCGGCCTGGTGACGCTGCGTTCGGCCACGCGCGCGGGGCTCGTCGACCTCAAGGGCCAGCGGGAGGCGGACGCGCGGATCGCGGGGCAGCTCGGCGTGCGGATGGCGGGCCTCGGGCAGCACGTGCGCACGCTCTCCGGCGGCAACCAGCAGAAGGTCGTCATCGGCAAGTGGCTGCTCGCCGACACCAAGGTGCTGATCCTCGACGAGCCGACGCGTGGCATCGACGTCGGCGCCAAGGTCGAGATCTACCAGCTCATCAATGAACTGACGGCAGCCGGCGCCGCCGTCCTGATGATCTCCAGCGATCTGCCGGAGGTCCTCGGCATGAGCGACCGGGTCCTGGTGATGGCCCAGGGCCGGATCGCGGGCGAACTCACCGCCGACGAGGCCACCCAGGACTCCGTGATGGCGCTCGCCGTCAGCAACCCCACCCCCGACCTCACCATCGACAAGACCGGAACGGAGGCCACCCGTGGCCACTGACACGCTCAAGAGCTCAGCGGGCGCGAGTGGCGCCCCGGGCGGCCTGCGCCGCCTCCTCCTCGACAACGGCGCGCTGACCGCGCTGATCGCCCTCGTCATCGCGATGTCGGCGCTGTCCGGCGACTTCATGACGACGGACAACCTCCTCAACGTCGGCGTCCAGGCGGCCGTGACCGCCATCCTCGCCTTCGGCGTCACCTTCGTGATCGTCTCCGCGGGCATCGACCTGTCGGTCGGCTCGGTGGCGGCCCTGTCGGCCACCGTCCTCGCTTGGAGCGCCACTTCGCAGGGCATGCCGGTCGTCCTCGCGGTCGTCCTCGCGATCACGACCGGCATAGTGTGCGGCCTGGTCAACGGCATCCTGATCTCGTACGGGAAGCTGCCGCCGTTCATCGCGACGCTGGCCATGCTGTCCGTGGCCCGCGGTCTGTCCCTGGTGATCTCGCAGGGCTCCCCCATCGCCCTGCCCGACTCGGTCTCGCACCTCGGCGACACCCTCGGCGGCTGGCTGCCGGTTCCGGTGCTCGTGATGGTCGGCATGGGTCTGATCACGGCGTTCGTGCTCGGGCGGACGTACATCGGCCGCTCGATGTACGCGATCGGCGGCAACGAGGAGGCGGCCCGCCTCTCCGGTCTGCGGGTCAAGAAGCAGAAGCTCGCGATCTACGCCTTCTCCGGGCTGTTCGCCGCCGCCGCGGGCATCGTGCTCGCCGCCCGCCTCTCCTCCGCGCAGCCGCAGGCCGCGCAGGGCTACGAGCTCGACGCCATCGCGGCGGTCGTCATCGGCGGCGCCTCGCTCGCGGGCGGCACCGGCAAGGCGTCCGGGACCCTGATCGGCGCGCTGATCCTGGCGGTGCTGCGCAACGGCCTCAACCTCCTTTCGGTGTCCGCCTTCTGGCAGCAGGTCGTCATCGGTGTCGTCATCGCGCTGGCGGTGCTCCTGGACACGGTGCGGCGCAAGGCGGGGGCGACCCCGGTGGCCGCCGGCACCTCCCAGGGCGGCAAGGGCAAGCAGGCGGCGACGTACGTACTCGCGGCCGTGGTCGCGGCGGCCGTCGTCGGCGCGATGTCCTTCCTGCACACCGGTTCGTCGGAGGCGAAGAGCCAGAAGATCGGGCTGTCGCTGTCGACCCTCAACAACCCGTTCTTCGTGCAGATCCGGGCGGGTGCGCAGGCGGAGGCAAAGAAGCTGGGCGTGGACCTGACCGTCACCGACGCGCAGAACGACGCCTCGCAGCAGGCCAACCAGCTGCAGAACTTCACCAGTGAGGGCCTCGGCACGATCATCGTGAACCCGGTGGACTCCGACGCCGTGACCCCGGCGGCGAAGGCCGTCAACAAGTCGGACATCCCGCTCGTCGCCGTCGACCGTTCGGTCAACAACGCCACCACCGCCGCGCTCGTCGCCTCCGACAACGTCACCGGCGGCAAGCTCGCCGCCAAGGCGCTCGCCGAGAAGCTGGGCGGCAAGGGCAAGATCGTGATCCTGCAGGGCCAGGCGGGCACCTCCGCCAGCCGTGAGCGCGGCTCGGGCTTCGCCGAGGGCCTGAAGGCCTACCCCGGCATCGAGGTCGTCGCCAAGCAGCCCGCCGACTGGGACCGCACCAAGGGCCTGGACGTCATGACCAACCTGCTCCAGGCCAACCCCGACATCGGCGGCGTCTTCGCGGAGAACGACGAGATGGCCCTCGGCGCGATCAAGGCGCTGGGCTCCAAGGCCGGCAAGTCCGTCCAGGTCATCGGCTTCGACGGAACCGCGGACGGTCTCAAGGCCGTCGAAGCTGGCACGCTGTACGCGTCGGTGGCGCAGCAGCCGACGGAGCTCGGCAGGATCGCCGTGCAGAACGCGGTGAAGGCCGCCGAGGGCGACAAGGTCGAGAAGTCGGTGATGGTGCCGGTGAAGGTGGTCACGAAGGAGAACGTGGCCGGCTTCACGGGCTGAGAACGACGGGCGGGCGGGTCCTTGCAAGGTCCCGCCCGCCTCGAGTCGCTACGGGGATCTATCAGGGGAGCAACCTCATGTACGACTACGACCTCCTGGTCGTAGGGTCGGCCAACGCCGACCTGGTGATCGGCGTCGAGCGTCGGCCGGGGGCCGGCGAGACCGTGCTCGGCTCCGATCTGGCCGTCCACCCGGGCGGCAAGGGCGCGAACCAGGCGGTCGCCGCTGCCCGGCTCGGTGCCCGTACGACCCTGCTGGCCCGGGTCGGCGACGACGCGCACGGCCGGCTGCTGCTCGACTCGCAGCGGGCGGCCGGCGTCGACACGGTGGGTGTCCTGGTCGGCGGCGCGCCGACCGGCGTCGCACTGATCACGGTGGACCCGTCCGGGGACAACAGCATCGTGGTCTCGCCGGGCGCCAACGGACGGCTCACGCCGCAGGACGTACAGGCCGCCGCGAGCCTCTTCCAGGCGTCCCGAGTGGTCTCGGCCCAGCTGGAGATCCCGCTGGAGACGGTCGTCGAGGTCGTGCGCAGCCTGGCGGACGGCAGCCGCTTCGTCCTCAACCCCTCCCCGCCCCGCCCGCTGCCCGCCGAGGTGCTGGCGGCCTGCGACCCGCTGATCGTGAACGAGCACGAGGCGAAGGTGATCCTCGGCGACTCTACGGCCGGCGACACCCCCGAGGACTGGGCGCGGATCCTGCTCGCCAAGGGCCCCCGCTCGGTGGTGGTGACCCTGGGCGCGGAGGGTGCGCTGGTGGCCTCCGCGCAGGGTGTGACACGAGTCCCGTCCGTGAAGGTGGACGCGGTGGACACGACGGGCGCGGGCGACGCGTTCACGGCCGCGCTGGCCTTCAAGCTCGGGACGGGCTCGTCCCTGGCCGACGCGGCGGCGTACGCGGCCCGGGTCGGGGCGGCGGCCGTGACCAGGGAGGGCGCGCAGGAGTCGTTCCCGACGGCGGCGGAGGTCGAGGCCCGGTGCTGTGCTGATCCGGGGGACGACCCCCGGACCCCCGGCAGGGGGTCGGACAGCGCACCCGGCGTGTCCTCGCAAGGTGGGGCCCAGTGAAGAAGGCCGGAATCCTGAACCGTCACCTCTCCGGCGCCCTCGCCGAGCTGGGCCACGGCCACGGCGTGCTGGTGTGCGACGCCGGCATGCCGATACCCGACGGCCCCCGGGTCGTCGACCTGGCCTTCCGGGCCGGGGTGCCGTCCTTCGCCGAGGTGCTGGACGGTCTGCTGGCCGAGCTGGCGGTCGAGGGCGCGACGGCGGGGCAGGAGATACGCGAGGCCAATCCGGCGACGGCCGCGCTGCTGGAGGGCGAGTTTCCCGAGCTGGAGCTGGTCACGCACGAGCGGCTCAAGGAGCTGTCGGCCGGGGCGCGGCTGGTCGTACGGACCGGGGAGGCACGGCCGTACGCGAATGTGCTGCTGCGCTGCGGGGTCTTCTTCTGAGCTGCCGGACGCAGGGAGACCGCACGAAGACCGTCGCAGTGCCGTAGGAACGTTTCGAGGGGCCCGGTCCGCGGACCGGGCCCCTCGGGTTCCCTCCCCATCAGAACCCCCGCGATCCCCCCGGATCCCCCTCCAGAAGTCCTGATGCCAAGTACGACCCGCAAGGTGGGGGGAGGGTTGTACGGTCTCCGCGGATTTTTTTCCGGCGCGTCCTGGCACCCTCGGAATGCCCAGGAATCCGAACAGACGTAGCGTTTCAGATATGTCAGAAGTAGACGCAAACCCCCTCACGTCCTTCCAGGACGACGTGCTCGACGAGCTCGGCGACGACCGGATCGGGGACATCGCGAGGTTGCTGGGCACGAACGAGGCAGGTGCCCGGCAGATGGTCGGTACGACGGTGGCGGCGCTGTCCGGCGAGGCGGAGACCGTCGCGACGCCGCACGAGGCCCCGCTCACGGGCGTGGCCACACTGGGCGGCTTCGCGACGGGCGGTCTCATGGCCGGCGTCCTGGCCGAAGAGGCGAGGCCTGTCGCGAAGGCGGTCGCCGCGCGGACGGGGCTGCGGCACACCGCCGTGTCCGAGCTCGTCGAGATGGTGGTGCCGGCGGTCATGGCCGCCCTCACGAAGCGTGCGGCCAAGCCGTAGTCACCCCTCGGCGGGACCGTCTTTGATGTAGCCGAGGAGGAGGTCCAGCTTGCCCTCTTCCGTCTCCGGGTCGACGGGGTAGTAGGTGACGGAGCTGCTGCCGGGGAGGCGGGGCAGGTCCGCCGCGCTGTGCTCGGGGAAGACGATCCGCAGGATGTGGCGGTGCCACGTCTGAGGATGGTCGTACGCGTAGTCCCAGATGTAACTTCCCCCCACACGTGATGCGTCCAAGGCGTGGGCGGTACGGCAGCCGCCAGGGCCCGCGCGCCGGCCCCGGACACGGGCGACGCCACGCCCGTGTCCGGATGCCTTCAGAAACCGCCGCTCAGCCCGCGTGCTCCACGAACCGTGCCACGGTCTCGGCGAGCACTTCCCGCCCGTCCCGCGCCCACAGCCCGTCGTTGAACAGCTCCACCTCGATGGCCCCGCTGTACCCGGCCGCCTCGACGTACCCCTTCCACTCCCGCATGTCGATCGCCCCGTCCCCGATCTGGCCGCGCCCGGTGAGCACGCCCTGGGGCAACGGCGTCGTCCAGTCGGCGAGCTGGAAGGTGTGGATACGGCCGGAGGCCCCGGCCCGTGCGATCTGCTGCGGCGCCGTGTCGTCCCACCAGATGTGGTACGTGTCCACGGTGACGCCGACCTGGTGGGCCGGGAAGCGTTCCGCGAGGTCCAGGGCCTGGGCCAGGGTCGACACCACGCAGCGGTCGGAGGCGTACATCGGGTGCAGCGGCTCGATGGCCAGCTTCACGCCGCGCTCCTCGGCGTACGGGCCCAGCTCGCCGAGCGCGTCGGCGATCCGCTCCCGCGCCCCGTGCAGGTCCTTGGAGCCGGCCGGCAGACCGCCGGACACCAGCACCAGCACGTCCGTGCCCAGCGTCGCCGCCTCGTCGACCGCCCGGCGGTTGTCGTCCAGCGCCGTCGCCCGCTCCTGCGGGTCGATCGCCGTGAAGAAGCCACCGCGGCACAGGGTGGTGACCGTCAGGCCGGCGTCACGGACCAGCTTGGCCGTCGCCTCCAGGCCGTACGTCTGGACGGGTTCGCGCCACAGGCCGACGTTCGCCACGCCCAACTCGCCGCACGTCTCGACCAGTTCGGGCATGCTCAGCTGCTTCACCGTCATCTGGTTGATGGAGAAGCGTTCAAGTCCGGTGCTCACTGGGCCACTCCGTACAGGGCGAGCAGGTTCTTCATCCGCTCCTCGGCCAGCTTCGGGTCCGGGAACAGGCCCAGCTGGTCGGCGAGTTCGTAGGCGCGGGCGAAGTGCGGGAGGGAGCGGGCCGACTGCAGGCCGCCGACCATGGTGAAGTGCGACTGGTGGCCGGCCAGCCAGGCGAGGAAGACCACACCCGTCTTGTAGAAGCGGGTCGGCGCCTGGAAGAGGTGGCGGGACAACTCGACCGTGGGGTCGAGCAGTTCGCGGAAGCCGCCGACATTCCCCGTGTCCAGGACCCGGACCGCCTCGGCCGCCAGCGGGCCCAGCGGGTCGAAGATGCCGAGCAGGGCGTGGCTGAAGCCCTTCTCGTCGCCCGCGATCAGCTCGGGGTAGTTGAAGTCGTCGCCGGTGTAGCAGCGCACGCCCTGCGGCAGGCGGCGGCGGATGTCGATCTCCCGCTGGGCCTCCAGCAGCGACACCTTGATGCCGTCCACCTTGTCGGGGTGCGCGGCGATGACCTCCAGGAAGGTGTCGGTGGCCGCGTCGAGGTCGCTCGACCCCCAGTAGCCCTCCAGCGCCGGGTCGAACATCGGGCCCAGCCAGTGCAGGACCACCGGCTCGGCGGACTGGCGCAGCAGGTGGCCGTAGACCTCCAGGTAGTCCTCGGGGCCCTTCGCGGCCGCCGCGAGCGCCCGGGAGGCCATCAGGATGGCCCGCGCACCGGACTCCTCGACGAGCGCGAGCTGCTCCTCGTAGGCCGCCCGGACCTCGTCCAGGGACGCCGGGCCGGTGAGCTGGTCGGTGCCGACACCGCAGGCGATCAGCCCGCCGACCGACTTGGCCTCGCGGGCGCTGCGGGCGATCAGCTCGGCCGCGCCCGCCCAGTCCAGGCCCATCCCGCGCTGGGCGGTGTCCATGGCCTCGGCGACGCCGAGCCCGTGGGACCACAGGTGCCGGCGGAAGGCGAGGGTGGCGTCCCAGTCGACGGCGGCGGCCGAGTCGGGCGACACATCGGCGTACGGGTCGGCGACGACGTGCGCCGCCGAGAAGACCGTACGGGAGGTGAGGGGCGTGCCCGGTGCGAGGGCGAGCGGCTCGCTGCGGGGCTCGTACGCCCTCAAGCCGCCCTTGAAGTCAGGCAGTCGGATGGTCACAGCGAGATCTCCGGAACGTCGAGACGGCGGCCCTCGGCCGAGGACTTCAGGCCCAGCTCGGCGAGCTGGACGCCGCGGGCACCGGCGAGGAGGTCCCAGTGGTAGGGGGCGTCGGCGTAGACGTGCTTGAGGAACAGCTCCCACTGGGCCTTGAAGCCGTTGTCGAAGTCGGCGTTGTCCGGGACTTCCTGCCACTGGTCGCGGAAGGAGTAGGTGGCCGGGATGTCCGGGTTCCAGACGGGCTTGGGGGTGAGGGAGCGGTGCTGGACGCGGCAGTTGCGCAGGCCCGCGACCGCCGAACCCTCCGTACCGTCTACCTGGAACTCGACGAGCTCGTCGCGGTTGACGCGCACGGCCCAGGAGGAGTTGATCTGGGCGATGGCGCCGCCGTCGAGCTCGAAGATGCCGTACGCGGCGTCGTCGGCCGTGGCGTCGTAGGGCTTGTCGTTCTCGTCCCAGCGCTGCGGGATGTGGGTGGTGGCGATGGCCTGGACGGACTTCACACGGCCGAACAGCTCGTGCAGCACGTACTCCCAGTGCGGGAACATGTCGACAACGATGCCGCCGCCGTCCTCGGCCCGGTAGTTCCACGACGGCCGCTGCGCGTCCTGCCAGTCGCCCTCGAACACCCAGTAGCCGAACTCGCCGCGGATGGAGAGGATCCGGCCGAAGAAGCCCCCGTCGATGAGCCGCTTCAGCTTCAGCAGGCCCGGGAGGAAGAGCTTGTCCTGGACGACGCCGTGCTTGATGCCGGCGTCGGCGGCCAGCCGCGCGAGCTCCAGGGCGCCTTCCAGCCCGGTGGCCGTCGGCTTCTCGGTGTAGATGTGCTTGCCCGCGGCGATCGCCTTCCTGAGCGCCTCCTCGCGGGCGGAGGTGACCTGGGCGTCGAAGTAGATGTCGACGGTCGGGTCGGCGAGGACCGCGTCGACGTCGGTCGAGACGTTCTCCAGGCCCAGGCCGTGTCGCTCGGCGAGCGCCTTCAGGGCGTGCTCGCGGCGGCCGACCAGGATCGGCTCCGGCCACAGCACGGTGCCGTCGCCGAGGTCGAGGCCGCCGTGCTCACGGATGGCCAGGATGGAGCGGACCAGGTGCTGGCGGTAGCCCATGCGCCCCGTCACACCGTTCATGGCGATACGCACCGTCTTGCGTGTCACGTCGTTCCCTTCGTAGGCGTCTGCGCGGTGTTCGTGCGCGCTTCGTACGCGGTTGTGCGCGCCGCGTACGCCCCTACCCTGTTGAGCGTCACAGCAAGCGCTTTCTATCTGATGAGAAGCTAGCCTCTGAGCAGCGGTGTAGACAAGACCGTGACGGGGTTGAGTTGTTCGAGGGGACGAACAACAGGGGTTGTTGGCCGTAAGGTCTGCTCGACATACACGGAACCGTGGCCACTGGCGGCCTGTCTACGAGGACGCAGGCCCTGTCCTGTGCGTACGTGGCGAGCACGCGGTGAGCCAAGTGGTGATCACGTACGAGGTGGTACGACGAGATGCGCGACCGGAGGACGACGAGATGACGGTGACCCTGGCGGACGTGGCGGCCCGCGCCCAGGTCTCCCCCGCGACGGTGTCGCGCGTGCTGAACGGGAACTACCCCGTGGCGGCCTCCACCCGTGAGCGGGTGCTGCGGGCGGTGGACGAGCTGGACTACGTACTGAACGGTCCCGCGAGCGCGCTGGCCGCGGCCACGTCCGACCTGGTCGGCATCCTGGTCAACGACATCGCCGACCCCTTCTTCGGGATCATGGCGAGCGCGATCCAGCTGGAGATCGGGGGCCCGGGCGGCCGGGCGGGCGGCGAGCGGCTGGCCGTGGTCTGCAACACGGGGGGCTCTCCGGAGCGCGAGCTGACGTATCTGACCCTGCTCCAGCGGCAGCGTGCGGCGGCGGTCGTGCTGACCGGCGGTGCCGTGGAGGACGCCCCGCACGCGGCGGCGGTCGCGGCGAAGCTGCGGAAGCTGGGGGACGCCGGGACCCGGGTGGTGCTGTGCGGTCGGCCGCCGGCGCCGGACACGGGCGCGATCGCGCTGACCTTCGACAACCGCGGGGGCGGGCGTGAGCTGACCGAGCACCTGATCGGGCAGGGGCATCGACGCCTCGGCTACATCGCGGGCCCACAGGAGCGCACGACGACCCGGCACCGGCTGGAGGGCCACCGGGCCGCACTCCAGGCGCACGGCATCGAGGAGGACCCCCGCTGGACGGTCTACGGCCGCTACGACCGGCAGTCGGGCTATGAGGCGACGCTGGAGCTGTTGCGCCGGGATCCGTCGCTGACGGCCGTGGTCGCGGCGAACGACTCCGTCGCGCTGGGGGCGTGTGCGGCACTGCGGGATTCGGGGTTGCGGATTCCGGACGACGTGTCGGTGGCGGGGTTCGACGACCTTCCGTTCAGCATCGATGCGGTGCCTTCGCTCACGACGGTGCGGTTGCCGTTGTCGGACGCGGGTGCGCGGGCCGGGCGGATCGCGATGGGGCGGGAGGAGCCGCCGCCCGGGGGGATCGCGACGATTCGGGGGGAGCTGATGGTTCGGGGGTCTTCTGGGGGGCCTCGGGAGTAAGGGCTCCGGTCGGGCACGATCTTGTACGGCTGCCCTGTCAGCGGATGATCGACACGATCCGGCAGGCGGCTTGCGCGAGTCCGCGGTCGCCCTCGGTGCGGGCACAGGTGAGCGCGTCGGCCGGTTCGATGCCGCGGACGCACAGGCGCCAGGCGGTCTCCGCGTCGAGGCGGAGGAGGGCGGCGGGGCTGCCGGTGGGCGGTTCGGCCAGGGACCAGTTGCCTTCGGCGGTGGTGGCCGTGGCTGTCCAGATGCCGCCGGCGGGGCCGGTCACGTGGATCTGTACCTGGGTGCCGACGGGCGCGGTGGTCTCGCGCAGGGTGTGCGGCAGGGCGCGCAGGAAGGTGTCCAGGACCAGGGCGAGGGGCCTCGGGTCGGGGTCGGTGCCCTGGCCGGTGGCGTGCCGGATCTGCTGGCGGTGGGTCCAGTACTCGGTCAGCTCCCGTGCGCTGTCCAGCCACATCGGCGCCGGATCGACACCGGCCCAGGAGACCCCGAGCGAGGGCGCCGCCGGGTCGGTGCCCTCGAAGAGGCGGGCGACCTGACCGCCGACCAGCTCCAGGGTGTCGCTGAGCGCTGCGGGGCTCACCCTGGCGTGGGCGTCGACCCACTCCTGGTTGCTGCGGTGGATGTACGCCGCCAAGTCCTCGCCGGGCGCGAAGCCGGGGCCCTCCCGGTGCCCGTCGCGGTGCCGGGCGAGGCGCCCGTAGCAGTCGCCCAGCAGGTGCGCGGCGACATCCCGCACACTCCAGCCGGGCACCGCCTCCCGGGCCCAGTCGGCCGGGGCCAGGGCGCGCAGGGTGGCGATCAGGGCGGTGTGCTCGGGTGCGAAGAGGGGGCGGGCGTCTATCGGGGGGCCGAGCCAGGGGTGGCCGGGTGGGGCGGCAGCGGGATGCGGGGCCATGAAGTCCAGGCTGCCGTCACGGTGTTGGGAGCGCCATCGCTTATTCCGTCCGCCGGATTCCGTCCGCCAGATTCCGTCCGCCGGTCTCCGATGTCAGACCCGGCGGGCATCCTGTCGACCATGGCTGGGATCGAAACGCGGCCACTGCGCGAGCGCCATGAACTGCCCGGCAAACCGTAAGCGGCGACGCGGGCCCCTTCAGCTGTCCATACGGCTGTCTCGTACGGCGGTCACGAACGCGGCCCAGTGTGGTTCGGCCGGTACGCGCGGAACAGGGCACGCGCATAGCCGTCGGTCTGGAGCACGCCCGGTACGAGCGAGAGCGCGAACTGCTGGATCACCGTGGCCTGTTGCTCCAGCTCAGCCATGGCTGCGAAGTAGTCGTTGTACTTCGACTCCAAGTCCTCCAGCCAGCGACGAAGAACCCCTCCGTCCCCAGCGCCCGATCGATGCGCCGCGCGTCATCCGCCTTGGGCAACCGCCTACCCGCCTCGTAATGGCTGATCAGCGTGGTGAGCACACCACCTGATCACCCAGCTCCTCCTGGGTCAGCCCGGCCGCCACCCGTCGGAGCGGGCGGAGCGACGCTGAGCGGGCTGAGCGGGGACGGGGCGGGGGGCGGGCGTGAGTTACGGCTGCTGCGGAACATCGACGTCCGTCTCCGATTCCGTCCGCACGAGCCGTGCTCCCCTGCTCTCCGCGACGCGCGTGGGCGCAGACCCGGCGGTAGTCGTCGACGATCTGCTCGCGCGTCTCGTCGGCGGTCGCCCACAGGTCGGCGTTCGGCTCGGGAGCGTCGCCGGTGATCCAGAGTGGGGTGCCGGGCAGGGACGGCCGAAGGTGTCGCCGAAGTAGAACGCCTCCGCGCCGGTCACGTGCTTGACCAGGCCGAGCAGGTTGGTGCCGGTGGGGGTCATCGGGCGGCGAATGTCGTACTCCGAGAGGCCTTCGAGCTTCCAGAGGAGGACGTCGCGAGCGTCCTGGAGGCAGCGGCGGAGGTCGGCCTTGGGGTCGGATCCGGTCGTCATCGGGTCAGTCTGGCCACGGAGGTGACCCTCCGTCACCGTCTTTTCCGGGCCAGGGTCTTCCCCGGTGCCGACGGCGGCTGGTACATCATCCGGATGAGCGACGGGGGAAGACCCGAGGGTGCCGGACCCGTGACCCGGCGTGTGGCCAACTGCTGTCTCGTACTGCTGATGATTCCGACTGCCCTGGTCGCGTACTTCTGGTACACGGTCTGGCACGCCGACCAGGTGAACAGCGAGCGCCGGCAGGACGCCCTGAACTCCCTTCTCCGGCACGCCCACGAGCAGGCGGACGCCACCGGCAGTGCGCTCACCGGCAGCGGCTCCGGCGCCGATGCCGACACGCTGACCGGGGTGATCTGGCGGCACAGCGAAACCCCGCTCATCAGCTACGACCCGGCACGTCACCGGTTCACCGCCACCGCACGCAGGGCCGAGCTCTACGACAGCGAGGGGGTGATCCTGGGGAGCGGCTCCGATCAGGTCGCACGCTGCCTGCGGTTCACCTTCGTCCGCGGCTCCGGTTCGGCCTGGACGTCCGCCGTGGCCGTGCGGGACTACGAGGAGTGCCTGCCGGGCTCGCGGATCGGCAGCTCGGCCGACACGGCGCGGAGCCGCATCGCGCGGATGAGCACCATGGAGCTGACGCCCACCGGGGTGCGGCGCGCTCTCGACCCCACCGGCGAACTCGGCTACTTCGACGTCAGGAGCGCCGAGCGCAGGGGGCGTACCGCCACCGTCACCGTCCTGATCGAAGACACCTACGGGGCGCAGGGGCACGCCACGGCCAAGCAGTGCTATCGGTTCGTCCGGGACCTCGGCGGCGCATACGGCGACGACGTGACCAGCGTTCCGCTGAGCACCTGCCCGAAGGCCACCTGAGGTCCGCACCCCCTGCCGAATCCCCCGTTCCGCGTCTATCACTGGCCCCACCGATGATTTCCGGGCCCGACTCCGGTCTCCATCGCCGTAATCACCCGAGCAGCACCCGAGCAGCATCCGAGCAGCACCGGGCGCAAGAACCAGGAGTGTCTTCCATGCGCATCGTGATCACCGAGTTCATCAGCCTCGACGGCGTCGTGCAGGCCCCCGGCGGCCCCGAGGAGGACACCGACGGCGGCTTCGCGCACGGCGGCTGGTCGCACCCGTACTTCGACCCGGAGGTGCTCGGCTCAACGTTCAGCGAGGGGCTGGAGAAGGCCGAGGCGCTGCTGTACGGGCGCCGTACGTATCTGACGATGGCCGGGGCCTGGCCCGAGCGGGCCGGTGACCCCTTCGCCGACCGGCTGAACTCCCTGAAGAAGTACGTCGTGACCGACACCCTCGGCGACGACGAGCTGACCTGGAACAACACCACCCGTATCCCGGGCGGCGAGGCCGTGGCCCGGATCCGCGAGCTGCGTGAGCGCGAGGGCGGCGACCTGGCGATGATGGGCAGCCCCACCCTCGTCCGCACGCTCATCCAGGAGGGCCTGGTCGACGAGTTGCAGCTCGTGGTGATGCCGGTGCTGCTGGGCGGTGGCAAGTCGATCTTCCCCGAGGACGGCGGGAAGCGGCCGTTCGAGCTCGTGTCCACGGTCACCGGGAAGACGGGCGTGCAGGTGTGCGTCTACCGGCCGGCTACCGAGGACTAGCAGGGAAGGCGCGGGCGTCCTAGGCTCGACCCACGGTATCTCTGACTGAGTCAACCATCCGGGGGGTCGACGATCATGACCGTCCATGACATCCGCGCCTTCAACCGCTTCTACACGAACGTCATCGGCGCCCTCGACTACAGCCGCCACCTCTACGCCCCGTACACCCTCACCGAGTCCCGCGTCCTGTACGAGCTCGCGCACTCCCCGCGTACCGACGCGGCCGATCTGCGGACCGAACTCTCCCTGGACGCGGGGTACTTGAGCCGGATCCTGAACAAGTTCGAGCAGGACGGGCTCATCGAGCGCACCCCCTCCCGGGAGGACCCGCGGCGCCGCCGCGTCACGCTCACCGCGCGCGGCCGGGAGACCGGCAAGCTGCTGGAGGAGCGGGCGAGCGAATCGGTCGGCTCGCTGCTGTCGACGGTGCCGGCCGACGAACGCCCGCGCCTCGCCGAGGCGATGACGACCGTCCGTACGATCCTGTCCCAGGGCCGCCCGCCGCGCCGCGAGGACGTCCTGCTGCGCGAGCCGGGCCCCGGCGACCTCGGCTGGATCGTGCAGCGCAACGCCGCGCTGTACGCCGCCGAGTACGGCTTCAACGCCGACTACGAGGGGCTGGTCGCGAGGATCGTCGCGGACTTCGCGCAGGACCACGATCCGCATCTGGAGCGGGTGTGGATCGCCGAGCTGGACGGGCGGCCGGTGGGCTGCGTGATGGTCGTACGGGACGAGGCGCCCGCCACGGCCCGGCTGCGGCTGCTGCTGGTCGAGCCCGACGCCCGCGGCCTCGGCATCGGCGACCGGCTCGTCTCGGCCGTCGTCGACTTCGCCCGCGGCGTCGGCTACCGCGACCTCGTCCTGTGGACCAACGACGTCCTGGCCGCCGCCCGCCGCATCTACCGGCGCCACGGCTTCGTCCTGGCCACCGAGAAACCCCACCGCTCCTTCGGCAAGGACCTCAACGGCCAGGACTGGCGGCTCGATCTGCACAGCACGCAGGAGTGACCTGCTGGGTCAGACGCCCGACCAGCGACCGCCGCGCACTTGGTAGACCTGCACCCGCCGGGTGATGGCGTCGCCGTAGCGATCGAAGCCGACGCGGCCCATCACGCCGTCGAACGCGACCGCCTGCACCGCTTTCCGCAGGTCACCGCGGGCCGTCGGCGGCAGCTCGCCGCCGGTGATGTGCACGCCCTCCTTGAAAGCACGTATCAGCGCCCAGGTGGCGTCATAGGCGTATCCCCCGTAGGGGCCGTAGGGAGTCGAATAGCCGGCCTTCTCGTAGTCGGTGATGAAGGGCTTGGCGGAGTCGAGCCGCTCGGCGACGACCCCGCCGACGGTACAGATGTCGCCCACCGCACCGCTGCCCGCCTCGGAGATGTAGTCACTGGAGCAGAGGACGTCACCGCCCGCGACGCGGATGCCGGGGTCCGCGGCGTGCAGCTGCTTGCTCAGCGCGGCGCCGCCCTCGTAAGAGCCGCCGAAGTACACGACGTCGGCATCGGCGGCGCGGGCCTGTTTCACCTCTTCGGTGAACGCACGCTGGTCGTCGTCCACCTGGCTCTCCCCCACGATTCGCCCGCCCTCCTCGCGGAACGCCGTCTTGAACGTCTCCGCCAAGGAGTGGCCGTAGACCTGCTTGTCGTCGATGACGAAAGCCCTGCGGCGTCCGTCCCATTCGTGCAGGTATCCGGCCGCGGCGGGCCCCTGGGCCATGTCGTTGACCACCGTGCGGAAGTAGGTGTCGTAGGGCCTGGACCGTGGGCCATCCAGCCAGTCGGCGCCCAGAGTGAGCTCGGGAGCGGAGTTCGCGGGTGAGACCTGGGGCAGGTGTGCCTGGACGAAGACCTCCTGCATGGGATTTGCGACGGATGCGTTGAACGGCCCCACGACTCCGACCACGTCGGAGTCGGCGACGAACTTCGTGGCGTTCACCTGCCCCGTGGCGGGCTGGGCCTTGTCGTCCAGGGCCTGGACCTTGAACGTGACACCGGGGACGAAGTCGTCCTTGTTCGCCTTCTCCACGGCCAGCTCTGCCGAGTTCTTGATTCCCTTGCCCAACTCCGCGAGGTCACCGCTCAGGGGAACGCTCACCCCGATCCCGACGGTGAGCTTGTTCTTCGTGTCCCCGGAGTTGCCGGAGTTCCCGGACCCGCCGCCGTCCGACGATCCGCCCCTCGCCCCCTCCCCGAAGACGGAGTCCAGCATCAGGGGAAGCATCCCCAGCGCGGCGACCAGCACGGTGGACACCACCACGACCGTCCGGCGACTGAGCCGCCTGCGACGCCCTCTCACCGCCGAGGAGCCGGCCGTGCCCGCGGCGTTCTCAGCCGGTGCGTCGTCGGCGGGTTCGTCCTTGGTCGACGTGCCCTCGGGCGGCGGTGGCGGGGGCTCGGGCGGCCGGTAGCGGTTGCGGGCCAGGGCGATCGCACCCGCTGTGTTGCCGTTGCGCTGCTGGGGCTTCGGCATGCCCTTGGCCGTCAGGGAGCCGTACAGATGCTGATACAGCGTCATCATGGTGAGAAGAGGTGGCGCCTGCGGGATCCCCTTTTCGAGGGCACCGATCAGCTCACCGGTGAACGCGGTGTACCTCTCCCCCGGCGGTGCCAGCGCCGTCCTGGTCTCCGACGTCGCGGTCAGCACGAACGTACCGCTGATGTCGGACATCCCGCCGAGCCCCGAGGACGACATCGCGCCGTGCAGGGCGAGGCCGCTCCAGCAGCAGTCCAGGATCACCACCTTGCGGCGTGCCCGGGCCTGCGGGGCCAGCAGGAGCTCGCGGATGTCCTGGTAGCGCAGGGCGCTGTAGAGGAGCCGGGGGTTGGTGCGGGGAAGGCCGAGATAGAGCTCGTTGGACAGCTCGTGCACGAAGCCGTGCCCCGCGTAGTAGACGAGGAGGGTGTCCTCGGCCTCGTCGGCGAGGCGGGCGACCTCTTCCAGCGCCTGGTCGCGGTCGGGTTCCGGGAGCATGCGTACGTGGTCGGGTGCCAGGCCCCATACGCTCGGGTCGCCTAGGAGCTCCGCGAGCCGGGTCAGGTTGCGGGACACGGCGGGCAGCGGTTCGAGGCCGGGGTCGGCGAAGGAATGGGCGCCGATCAGCAAGGCTCTGCTGAGCGCCGGTTCGGAGAGTTCGCTCATGGCCGGGGGCGGTCGAGCGTGGCGGCCGTCGCCGGGGTGCCGTCATCCGGCTCGGCGGTCGGCGCGGTCAGCTGTCTCACCAGCCGTTCGATCTGCTCGGCGTCGGCGCCGCTCACGGTCACGGTGACGCCCTCACGTTCCACTTGGACGCGCGGTGCGTTCCCCCGCGACCGGCGCCAGGTCGCCACGGCCACGAGCAGTCCCCCCAGGCCCACCGCGTTGCTGAGCACGACGTCGATCAGATCCAGGCCGGGGCCCATGGCGCCCGGTGTCGCGTTCCTGCCGCGCAGGGTGAGAGTCGCGCCTGCCGAGTCGGGGTCCCGCAGCAGCCAACGCTGCAGTGCGCGGAGCTGTCCCCCGTCGTCGTCGAGCACGGTGATACCGAGCCGCATGCTTCCCCCTCGCACGCTCGCACGCCGCCTATTTCGGCACGATGCCGGTGATTTTCGGCATCATAGCGACGCCACGAGCACTCGGCGTCGACTGTGGAAAAGCAGTTCCCTATCTGCTCCGCAGCCGTCCCCCGCGGAGCAGATACCGCGCATGGATGTGACGCGAACCAGCCGCGAGCGATCAGCTACGGAGGAATTCGAAGGGCATCGTGCAGGAAGTGCCGCGCGGGGGCGTGCCCGGCCTCGACCGGGACGAGTAGGGTCGAGGACCATGAAACTGGCGTTCTCCACCCTCGGCGTCCCCGGTCTCCCTCTCCCCGACGTGCTGCGGCTCGCGACCGCGCACGGGTACCACGGCGTCGAGTTGCGCACCCACCCGGAGGAGCCGGTGCACACCGGCCTGGATGCCGCCCAGCGGGCGGACGTGGTGGGCGATTTCAAGGCGGCGGGCATCGAGCTGCTGGGGCTCGCCGGGTACGCGCGCGTGGCCGCGCCGGGTGACGACGGGCCCGTGATCGAGGAGATCCGCACCCTCCTCGACCTGGCCCACGACCTCGGCGCCGGCTTCGTCCGCGTCTTCCCCGGCGCCGACCCCGAGCAGAGCCGGCAGTCGGCGGACGCGATCGCCGCGCGGCGCCTCGGTACGGCCGCGGAGTACGCCGCCGACATGGGCGTACGGATCCTGCTGGAGACCCACGACTCGCACCGCACCGGCGCCGACGCGATCCGCGTCCTCGGCCTGGTCGGCCACCGCCACGTCGGCTCGCTGTGGGACGTCATGCACACCTGGCTGGGCGGCGAGCAGCCCTCGGAGAGCTACGCGGCCCTCTCCCCGTACCTCGGCTACGTCCAGGTCAAGGACATCGCCTCCGCCGACGACACGACCCCGCTCCCGCTCGGCACCGGGGTGCTGCCGCTCGCCGAGTGCGTGGAGGTGCTCTCCCGGCACGGCTGGGACGGCTGGCTGTGCTGGGAGTACGAGAAGCGGTGGTACGAGGCCGCCGCACCGCTCGACGGACTGCTGGACGCGGGCCGGGAGCACCTTTCCCGGCTGCTGAACGAGTCGGCCTAGGCCCGGTCGGGCCCGGTGCCCGTAACCGGGTCCGTCCGCACCCGGCGCCCGTAATTCGCTGGCCCGGCACGAGGGCGGCCGTATAGCGTCCCCCCTCGTGCCCGAACCCGCCCCGCGCCCCGTCATGCCCTCATGAGCCTCGCCCGTACGTTGATCGACGTACGGCCGCTGCGCACGTCCCCCGCCTTCCGGCGGCTGCTGATCGGGCGGACGGTGTCCGTGCTCGGCAGCTTCATGACCATGGTGACCGTGATGTTCCAGGTCTGGGACATGACGCACAGCGCGGTCTGGAGCGGTGCGGTCGGCCTCGCGCAGGCGCTGCCCCTGGTGGGTGTGGGCCTGCTCGCCGGGTCGTGGGTGGACCGGGGCGACCGGCGGCGGATCTTTCTGGTCGCCACCGTCGGGCAGGCGGTCTGTGTGCTGCTCCTCGCGGTGCAGGGCTTCACGGGGCATGTGCCGGTCGCCGGGATCCTCGCCCTGGTGGCGGCCGGCTCCTGCTTCGGCGCGGTCGGCGGTCCGGCGGCGGGCGTGTTCGTGCCGCGGCTGCTGCCCAAGGAGCAGGTGGCGGCCGGGCTGGCCCTCAACCAGGTCACCGGCCAGGCGATGATGCTGCTCGGCCCGGCGCTGGGCGGGCTGTTCCTCGGCTGGTTCGGCATCGGCGTCTGCTATCTGCTGGACGCCCTGAGCTTCGGCGTCGCCTTCTACGGCGCCTTCGGTCTGCCCGCGCTGCCGCCCGAGGGCGAGCCGGCGCGGGCCGGGCTGCACGGCGTCCTGGACGGCCTGCGCTTCCTGGCCGGCAACCGGGTGGTGCGCGGCGCGCTCATCACCGACCTCGCCGCCACGATCCTCTCCATGCCGGTCAGCCTCTTCCCCCTGATCAACGCCGAACGCTTCGGCGGCAACCCGCGCACCCTCGGCCTGTTCCTGTCGGCGGTCGCGGTGGGCGGCGTCACGGCGACGGCCCTGTCGGGTTCGCTCACCCGCCTGGGCCGCCCCGGTCTGGTGATGCTGTGCGGGGCGGCGTCGTGGGGCACCGCGCTGGCGTTGTTCGGCCTGACGACCAGCCCGTGGGCGGGGCTCGGGCTGCTGGTGGTGGCGGGTGCCGCGGACGCCCTGTCGGTCGTCTCACGCAGCACGATCGTCCAGACCCGTACCCCGGACGCCCTGCTGGGCCGGGTGACGGCCGCCGAGCAGATCGTCGGCCAGGCGGGGCCGCATCTCGGCAATCTGCGCGGTGGCCTGGTCGCCGGCTGGTCGTCCGGCGCGACCGCCCTGGTCACGGGCGGGCTGCTGTGCGTGCTGGCGGTGGCCTACGTCGGTGCGAGCACGCCGGAGTTGCGGGACGGCGCGGCTACCGCGGACGGGCCGTGAGCGGCGCGGTGGGGTCCAGGCACCACCCCAGTACGGCGGGCCAGGGGCCGTAACCGGCGTCCAGGTCGAGGTGGGCGGCTCCGGGGAGGATGTCGGTCGGGAGGTCGAGGGGGCGGCCGTAAAGGGTGTCGGCGCCCTCCTCGCAGTACGGGTCGTCGTCGCCGGCGACCAGGCGGGTGGGGCCGGGGAGGGTGAACTCCAGGGGCGGCGGGGCGAATCGGGCGACCTCCGGGTGCCGAGCGAGCACGGCGCCGGACGGCGGGGCGACGAGCAGCACCCGGTCCACGGCGTCGAGCCCGGGCAGCCCGCGCGCGACGGCGTGCAGCCACAGCACGGCGGACAGACTGTGCGCGACCACGACGCGCTCCTGCCCTGTCTCCGACCCTGCCTCCGACCCCGCCTCCGACCTCGCGTCGAGTCCGCCGAGATGCCGGGCCAACTCCTCCAGCCAGACCTCGAGTTCGGGGTCGTCGGGGTCGGGCAGCTGCGGGTGGTCGACCTGGTGGCCGAGCTCGGTGAGACGGTCGGCGAGCCAGTGCTGCCAGTGGTCCTTGGGGCGGCGGTTCTGCCAGCCGTGGAGGATGAGGTAGGCGGTCATGGCGTCGATGGTTTCCGACCACCGTCGCGCCGGTCCAGTTAATCTTTTGCGGTGGAACCGTTAAGCGAGAGCTTCAGCATCGATCTGCGCCGCCTGACCGTCCTGCGCGAACTCCAACGCCGGGGCAGCCTCGCCCGCACCGCGCAGGCCCTGCATCTGACGCCGTCGGCGGTCTCGCAGCAGATCGCGGCGCTGGCCCGCGAGGCAGGCGTACCCCTGACCCAGCGGAAGGGAAGAGGCGTACGCCTCACCGGCCAGGCCCGGGTGCTGCTCGCGCACGCCGACCTGATCGCGGCCCAACTGGAGCGGGCACGGGCCGACTTGGCGGCGTACGGGGACGGCGGGCGCGGGTCGGTGACGATCGGCTGCTTCTCCAGCGCGATCCTGGGCCTGCTGCCGGAAGCGCTGACGGCACTGCGCGAGCGTCTGCCGCACGTCCGTGTCGACGTGGTGGAGGCCGAGCCGCCGGACCTGTTCACGGCGCTCGACGGGGGCGAGGTCGACGTGGCCGTGGCGGTGGACTTCGCGGCGACACCGCCGTACGCGGACCGCCGCTACCACCGGATCGACCTGTGCACGGACGTCCTGGACATCGCCGTCCCGTCCGGCCACCGTCTCGCCGACGGTGACCGCGTCGACCTGCGGGAGCTGGCCACGGAGCCGTGGATCGTGGGCGACGCGCGCAGCTGCTGCGGCGCGGTGGCACGGTCGGTGTGCGCGGCGGCGGGTTTCACACCGGACATCCGGCATGCGGTCAACGACTGGGGCGCGCTGGCGGCCCTGGTGGAGGCGGGACAGGGCGTGGCCCTGATCCCACGCCTGGTGCACCCCCTGTACGCGCACCGCCGTATCGCCCTGCTGACGACGCGGGGCACTCCCCCGTCCCGGAACGTCTTCGCGGCGGTACGGACGGGCGCGGAGGGCGACCCGGTCCTGGCCGCCGTACGGAATCAGCTGTCGGTGTCCGCCAGGGAGTTGACGACACCCGCACCAGCTTGAAGCTCACCGGACAACCCCCGTCACAACCGCGCGCGCAACGCCCCGAACTCCTCGTGGAAATGCGGGAAGGTCTTCCGTACGCACCCGGGGTCGTCGAACGAAATGCCCGGCGTCCGAAGCCCGGTCACCGCGAAGGACATCACGATGCGGTGGTCGCCGTAGGTCTTGACCTGCGTTCCCGCGGGCGTACCCGGCTGGATCTCGATCCAGTCCGGCCCTGTGGTCACCTCCACCCCCAGCCGCCGCAGGTTCTCCGCACAGGCCTCCAGCCGGTCGCACTCCTTCACCCGTGTGTTCGCCACGTCCTCGATCCGTACCGGCCCGGAGGCGAACGGTGCGATGGCCGCGAGGGTCGGCATGGTGTCGGAGATGTCCCGCATGTTGACGGTGACGCCCCGCAGTTCGCCGGTCCCCCGGACCGTCGTCGACTCCGTGCCCACCGACACCTGCGCGCCCATCCGCCGCAGGACGTCGACGAAGCCCAGGTCGCCCTGGAGCGCCCCTTCGCCCAGGCCCGGAACCGTCACCTCGCCGCCCGTGACGGCCGCCGCCGCGAAGAAGTAGCTCGCGGTCGACGCGTCGGGCTCCACCGCGTAGGTCGTCGCCCGGTAACCGCCCGGCGGGACGACGAAGACGTTCCCCTCGCGCCGTACCTCCACCCCGAACGCCCGCATCATCGCGATCGTGATCTCGACGTACGGCACCGAGACGAGGTCGGTGACGGTGATGCGCAGGCCCTTGCGGGTCATCGGCCCCAGCAGCAACAGCGCCGTCAGGTACTGCGACGACTGCCCCGCGTCCAGCGTCACGCCCCCGCCCTCGACGCCGGCCGCCGTCACCGTCAGCGGGTGATGGCCCTCCTTCTCCGCGTGCCGCAGGTCCACGCCCAGGTCGCGCAGGGCCCGGGTGAGCGGCAGCAGGGGGCGGCGGCGCATCTGCGGCGAGGCGTCGAAGCGGTAGGTGCCGTGGCCGGTCGCGGCGAGCGTCGGCAGGAAGCGGGCCGTCGTCGCGCCGTCCCGGCAGTAGACGTCGGCCTCGGCGGCGGCAGGGCCCTGCGGACGGCCGTCGACCTGCCAGGTGCCCGGGGTCCGGCCGACCCGGTAGCCGAGCCGTACCAGCCCCTCGGCGAAGCCCTCCGTGTCGTCCGAGCGGAGCGGGCGCCGAAGGGTGGTGACACCGTCGGCGGCGGCCGCCAGGAAGAGGGCACGGGCGGTGATGGACTTGGAACCGGGGACGTCGACTGCGGGCATGCCCTCATGATCGCCCGGGTGCCGGCTTCGGCGCCGCGACGTCCACGGGATGGACCCGCACGGCCCTGACCCGTCACTCGCCCGACCTCTCGCCCGATGCCCACGCGTCCCGTGGAACGCGGCGGCCCCGGGCGTACCTGGTTCGCGGATTCCGGCCGTCCCCGGGAACCCAGCCCCACCCGCGCTCGTCCAACCCGCGCGCTGCCGGAGAGTCACCGTGGTCCGGTGTCGGCCCTCGCTGCTGGCTGCGATCGCTGACCACCCTCTCCGCCGTACCGCGGCCGGCAGCACGCCGTCATCGGCGCGCCCCCTCCAACTGCGCCGATGGCGGCCCCTCTCTGGTTACGGTGCACTCCCTTGACTGGCAGAAACTTCCCGGTTATTGGTGACTTCTCGGAAGTTTCCTTCAGCGCACCACCTCCGGAAGGAGCGCACGTGCCCGACACCAGCACGGGAAGCACGGGAAGCACCGCAACACCTTCAAGACGTACGGTCCTCGCGGCCACCGCCGGCGTCACCACCGCCCTGGCCGTCGGCGGCAGCGCGCACGCCGGCGCCCCGGACGACAGGAAACTGCGCGCCCTCATCGCCCGGATGACCCTGCCGGAGAAGGTCGGCCAGCTCTTCGTCATGCGGGTCTACGGCCACTCGGCGACCACCCCCGACCAGGCCGACATCGACGCCAACCTCAAGGAGATCGGCGTCCGGACGGCCGCCGAGATGGTCGCCAAGTACCGGGTGGGCGGCATCATCTACTTCACCTGGGCGCACAACACCCGCACTCCGCACCAGATCGCCGACCTGTCCAACGGCATCCAGAGGGCGTCCCTCACCCAGCCCCGCGGCCTGCCCGTCCTCGTCTCCACCGACCAGGAGCACGGCATCGTCTGCCGCGTCGGCGAGCCCGCCACCCTCTTCCCGGGCGCCATGGCCATCGGGGCGGGCGGCTCACGCGCCGATGCCCGCACCCTCGGCCGGATCGCCGGACAGGAACTCAGAGCGCTCGGCATCCGGCAGAACTACTCCCCCGTGGCCGATGTGAACGTCAACCCGGGCAACCCGGTGATCGGCGTCCGTTCCTTCGGCGCCGAACCGGACGCGGTGGCCGGCATGGTCGCCGCCGAGGTGGCCGGATATCAGCGCTCCCGGCAGATCGCGGCCACCGCCAAGCACTTCCCGGGCCACGGCGACACGGCCGTCGACAGCCACTACGGCTTCCCCGTCATCACGCACACCCGTGAGCAGTGGGAGACCCTGGACGCACCGCCCTTCCGGGCCGCCGTCCGCGCCGGCATCGACTCGATCATGACCGCGCACATCATGGTCCCGGCCCTCGACGACTCCGGCGACCCGGCCACCCTCTCCCACTCGATCCTCACCGGCATCCTGCGCGAGGAGTTGGGCTACGACGGCGTGGTGGTCACGGACTCCCTCGGCATGGAGGGCGTACGGACGAAGTACGGCGACGACCGCGTCCCCGTCCTCGCGCTCAAGGCGGGCGTGGACCAGCTCCTCAATCCTCCGTCCCTCGACATCGCGTGGAACGCGGTCCTCAAGGCCGTCCAGGAAGGCGAGTTGACCGAGGCGCGGCTCGACGAGTCGATCCTGCGGATCCTGCGACTGAAGGCGAAGCTGCGGCTGTTCGAGGAGCCGTACGTCAGCCAGGGCGGGGTCGACCGGCACGTCGGGACCGCATCCCACCTCAGGACCGCCGACCGCATCGCCGAGCGGACGACGACCCTGCTGGTCAACGAGGGGGCACTGCTCCCGCTGTCCCGCCGCACCCACCCCGAGGTCCTCGTCGTCGGCGCCGACCCGGCCTCCCCGTCCGGCACGACGGGACCGCCGACCGGCGTGCTCGCCGCCGCCCTCACCGAGCTGGGCTTCACGGCGACCGCCCTGTCCACGGGTACGGCACCCTCCGCCGCCACCGTCGCCAGGGCAGTCGAGGCGGCCCGGACGGCGGACGCGGTGGTGGTCGGGACGTACAACGTCACGGCGAGCAGCACACAGAAGGCGCTGGTCGAGCAGCTCCTCGCGACGGGCAAGCCGGTGGTGGCGGTCGCGATCCGCAACCCGTACGACGTGGCCCACCTGCCCGCCGTCCCCGCCTGCTTGGCCTCGTACTCCTGGACCGACGTCGAGCTGCGGGCGGCCGCGCGGGTGATCGCCGGGCGGGTGGCACCGCGCGGGAGGCTGCCGGTGCCGGTGCAGCGGGCGGACGATCCGGCGCGGGTGCTGTATCCGGTCGGGCACGGGCTGACGTACGGGAGCAGCTAGCGCCCCGTAGCACTTTGTACGTAGTGCCCGTACGCGAAATACCGATCCCACTCACCCCTAACCAGCCCAAAGGACCCCACACGCCTGGCGTGGCCCGTGATCGCGGGCCACGCTGGACGGGGGTACCGGGGGGAGTGCAATGCGCGGGAGATGTGCCGTTGGGGTGGTCTGTGCGTTTCTGGTGCTGCTCATCCCGCTGTTGACGGGGTGTCAGAGCCGGTCGGGGGCGGCGGGGGAAGCGGACGGGCGGCTCGACAAGACCGCGAGCGAGCAGCAGGTGGCGCCGACCCTGCCCGCCGGATACGGCGTGGTGTTCCTCGGCGTCGACGAGTGCAGTTCCTTCGGTACGTCGAGCTTCACCGAGGTGTCCTGCACCAGTGAGCGGGCGGCGGCGCGGGTCGTGGCGCGACACGACGGAAAGGCGGGCGACGGGCCGCTGTGCCCCGGGACCACGGACTTCGTCCTCCACATCAGCCAGCAGAGCCGCACGTCCGACGAGGACGGAGACGGCGCGATCCCGCAGGGCTACGCCTGCATGCGCAACCTCACTTCGCCCCACCCCGGCGACCCCGGCGGCGGAGGCGGCCCCCGCACGATCGTCGGCGACTGCGTCTACGGCTCCGGCGACGGCCAGGTCCGCGAGACGTCGTGCGACGGCAACGGCGAGCAGAAGCCGCAGTACAAGGTGACCAGGTCCGTCGGCAAGCGGGCCCACTGCCCCCCGTCGACGGCCCTGTACGTCCAACTGGGCGGCGAGAAACCGGTGGGGTGCGCGCGGCCGGTGTGAGCGCCGCCCTCGGGCCGGCCGGTGTGAGGCCGGTCAGCCGGCGCCGGTCAGCACAGGATCCAGCCCTTGCTCACCGAGCCGCTGCCCACCCGCCCCTTCACCCGCACGCACCGCTGCCCGGCGTGCACCGTCACCGGTCCCGCCTGGTGGCTGTAGTACCACTCGTCGACGACCGGGTTGGCGCGGCGGGCCTGCACGCTGACCATCATCCACTGCTTGCGGCCGGGATCCTTGGGCTTGGTGATGGCGCAGACGTAGCCGGCCCGCTTGTAGACGTACAGCGTGCCGGTGGAGAACGGGTACGTCTTGACCTTGCGTCCCTCGCACCGCGTGGGGGCGGCTGCCTGCGCCTCGGCCGGAGCCGCGACCGCGAGCAGGCCGGACGCGGTCAGCAACGCCAGGCCGACCGCCACCCGTCGGCGTATCGCTCCTGTGTCCACAGTGTTGTCCTCCCCGTACACCGGCAATGAGCGTACTGGTGTACGGACGCACGGCGTATGCCGGATGGTTGCACGGCCGTCAGGCGGACCCGGTCACCGGGCCGCCCCGACCGGCTCCTCCGGCTCGGCCTGTCCGAGGAAGGCCCGCCACAGCTCCGCGTACCGCCCGCCCCGCGCCAGCAGCTCCTCGTGCGTGCCGTCCTCGGCGACCCTGCCGTGGTCCATCACCACGACCCGGTCCGCGCGGGCGGCCGTCGTCAGGCGGTGGGCGACGACGAGGGTCGTACGGCGGCCCGCGAGACGGTCCGTCGCCTGGTTGACCTGGGCCTCCGTGGCCAGGTCCAGCGCGGCCGTCGCCTCGTCGAGAAGCAGGATGTCGGGGTCGACCAGCTCGGCGCGGGCAAGGGCGATCAGCTGGCGTTGCCCGGCGGAGAGGTTGCGGCCGCGCTCGGCGACCTCGTGGAGGTAGCCGCCGTCGAGGGTCGCGATCATCTCGTGGGCGCCCACCGCCCGCGCCGCGGCCTCGACCTCGGCGTCCGTCGCGTCCGGGCGGCCGTAGGCGATGGCGTCGCGGACGGTGCCCTGGAAGAGGTAGGCCTCCTGCGGGACGACGCCGAGACGGTGCCGGTACGACGTGATGTCCAGGGAGCGCAGATCCGTGCCGTCGGCCGTGACCCGGCCGCCGGTCGGGTCGTAGAAGCGGGCCACCAGCTTGACGAGGGTCGACTTGCCCGCGCCGGTCTCGCCGACGAAGGCGACCGTCTGCCCGGCGGGGATGCGCAGGTCGATCCCGCGCAGGGCCGCGTCCCCCTCGTCGACGCCCCCGTACTTGAAGTGCACGTCCTCGAAGGCCACCTCGCCCCGCAGCGACAGCACCTCCAGCGGCTCCTTCGCCGCCTTCGTCGACGTCGGCTCCTGGAGCAGTTCCTGGATGCGGCCGAGCGAGACCGTGGCCTGCTGGTAGCCGTCGAAGACCTGGGAGAGCTGCTGGACCGGGGCGAAGAACAGGTCGATGTAGAGCAGGTACGCCACCAGCGCGCCGGTCGTCAGCGTCGCGTCGTCGATCCGGGCCCCGCCCGCGATCAGCACCGCCGCCGCGGCCGCCGACGACAGGAACTGCACGAAGGGGAAGTAGATGGAGATCAGCCACTGGCCCCGGATACGGGCCTGGCGGTAGCTGTCACTGCGCTCGGCGAACCGCGCGCCGCCGTCCCGCTCGCGCCGGAAGGCCTGCACGATCCGCAGCCCGGACACCGACTCCTGAAGGTCGGCGTTGACCAACGACACGCGCTCACGGGCGAGTTCGTACGCCTTCACGCTCGCCCGGCGGAAGAAGAACGTCGCGACGATCAGCGGCGGCAGCGTCGCGAAGACGACGAGCGCCAGCTGAAGGTCGAGCACCAGCAGGGCGACCATGATGCCGAAGAAGGTGACGACGGAGACGAAGGCGGTGACCAGGCCGGTCTGCAGGAACGTCGACAGCGCGTCGACGTCCGTCGTCATCCGCGTCATGATCCGCCCGGTCAACTCCCGCTCGTAGTAGTCGAGTCCGAGCCGCTGGAGCTGGGCGAAGATCTTCAGGCGGAGGGAGTACAGGACGCGTTCGCCGGTGCGCCCGGTCATCCGGGTCTCGCCGATCTGCGCCGCCCACTGGGCGATCACGGAGAGCAGGGCGAGGAGGGAGGCCGCCCAGACGGCGCCGAGGGCGACCTGCGTGACGCCCGAGTCGATGCCGTGCCGGATCAGGACCGGGAGCAGCAGGCCCATGCCGGCGTCCACGGCGACGAGGCCGAGGCTGATCAGCAGGGGCAGCCCGAAGCCTCGTAGCAGCCGTTTCAGGCCGTACGACTCCTCCGGCCGGACCGCACGGGCCTCGTCGATGTCGGGGGTGTCGGCCGCCGGGGGCAGCGCCTCCACCTGGGCGAGGAGCTCGGGCGTGGCCGGGGACTCCGTCAGCGCCAGGTCCTTGCGCTCCCGGTCGCCGGTCCACAGACGGGGGGTCACTCCGCGCTCGGCGTCGAACTCGGCGTCCAGTTCGTCGCGTACGGAGGTGTCCTCCCGGGGGCAGGCGGGCTGGGCGTGGCCGGGTGAGACACCGCCGAGTTCGTCGGGGTCGGTGAGCAGGCGGCGGTAGAGGGCGGACCGCTCCTGGAGCTCCTCGTGGGTGCCGATGTCGGCGAGGCGTCCGGCGTCCAGGACGGCGATGCGGTCGGCGAGGCCCAGGGTGGAACGGCGGTGCGCGATGAGGAGGGTGGTGCGGCCCTCCATGACGTGCCCCAGCGCCTCATGGATCTCGTGCTCGACACGGGCGTCCACCGCAGAGGTCGCGTCGTCGAGGACGAGCAGCCGGGGGTCGGTCAGGATCGCGCGGGCGAGCGCGATGCGCTGGCGCTGGCCGCCGGAGAGGGTGAGGCCGTGCTCGCCGACCTTGGTGGCGTAGCCCTCGGGCAGCTCGGCGATGAAACGGTCCGCCTGGGCGGTGCGCGCGGCGGCCTCGATCTCCTCGTCGGAGGCGTCCGGGCGGCCGTACGCGATGTTGCTGCGGACCGTGTCCGAGAAGAGGAAGGAGTCCTCCGGCACCAGCCCGATCGCGGCCCGCAGCGAGTCGAAGGTCAGCTCACGGACGTCGTGGCCGCCGACGAGGACGGCACCGCGCGTCACGTCGTAGAAGCGCGGGAGGAGGAGGGAGACCGTGGACTTGCCGGAGCCGGAGGAGCCGACGACGGCGAGGGTCTCGCCGGGGCGGATCTCGAAGCTGAGTCCGTCGAGGACCGGGCGCTCGTCGTCGTAACCGAAGGACACGTCGTCGAACTCGACGGTCGCGGGCGCGTCGGCCGGCAGCGTCTTGGAGCCCTCCTTGATCGACGGCTCGGTGTCGATCAGCTCCAGCACCCGCTCGGTACCGGCGCGGGCCTGCTGCCCCACCGTGAGGACCATGGCGAGCATCCGGACCGGGCCGACCAGCTGGGCGAGGTAGGTGGAGAAGGCGACGAACGTACCGAGCGTGATGTGCCCGCGCACCGCCAGCCAGCCGCCGACCGCGAGCATGGCGACCTGCCCGAGCGCCGGGACGGCCTGGAGCGCCGGGGTGTACTTCGAGTTGAACCGGATGGTGCGCAGCCGCCCCGCGAAGAGCCGCCGGCTGACCTCCCTGAGCTTCCCGGTCTCCTGCTCCTCCTGCCCGAAGCCCTTCACCACGCGTACGCCGCTGACGGCCCCGTCGACCACGCCCGCGACGGCGGCGGCCTGGGCCTGGGCGTACCAGGTGGCCGGGTGCAGCTTGGTGCGGCTGCGCCCCGCGATCCACCACAGGGCGGGGGCCACCGCGAGGGCGACGAGCGTCAGCGGCAGCGACAGCCACGCCATGACGACCAGGGATATCAGGAAGAGCGCGAAGTTCCCGATGGTCATCGGGAGCATGAAGAGCAGGCCCTGGATCAACTGGAGGTCACTGGTCGCCCGCCCGACGACCTGTCCCGTGGACAGCTCGTCCTGCCGCCGCCCGTCGAGCCGGGTGATCGTCCCGAACATCTCCGTGCGCAGATCGTGCTGGACGTCGAGGGCGAGGCGGCCGCCGTAGTAGCGGCGGACGTAGGTGAGGACGTAGACGGCGAGGGCCGCGGCGATGAGCAGGCCGGCCCAGACGGCCATGGAGCGGGCGTGGTCGCCGATGACGTCGTCGATGATCACCTTCGTGATCAGCGGGACGATGGCCATCACGGCCATACCGGCGAGCGAGGAGCCGAGGGCGAGGATCACGTCCTTGGGGTAGCGCCAGGCGTATCCCCACAGTCGCCGTGCCCATCCCCGTTGCGTTCTCACGCCGGTGCCCTCCGTTTTTCGTCCTGAACTACCGGAAGGCACCAACGCGAGACGAGGCGGATTTCATCCCACCGCAATACTCAGGGGACTGCACGGGACTGCTCGGGGGATTGCTCGGGGACTGCACGGGGCTGGATTCAGACGCGTACCCGCAAGTAATAGAACCGCGTCGTCTGCACCGCGTTCTGGTTGTCGTCGCTGACCAGCAGCACCTTCAGGCGCCCCTTCGAGTACCCCGTGACAGCCATGCCCTCGATGTTGTCGAGGAGCGGGTTCGGCTGGGGCTGCTTGGCGGTCGCTCCCAGTGACGGACAGTTCACGAGGTCGGCGAGGAGCGTCTTCTTGATCAGGCGTACGTCGCCCTGACCCGTAAGACTCTCGATGCCGCTCGTGTCCGTCGCACGGCGCGGGTCGGCCAGGTAGAGGCGGACCGTGTTGCCGACGCCGGAGGTGAAGCCGCGCTCCAGGACGAGGAGGCGGCCGTCGGGGGTCGCCTGGACCTCGGGGACGCCGAGGCCGGTGTCGGCGCGGTAGGCGTACTGGCGGCCGAGCTCGAAGGTGCCGCCCGCCGCCCGGGTCCGCTGCCAGGTCTGGAAGCGGACGATGCCGGCGCTGTCGCCGTTCAGCGCGTACTCCATGGACGCCAGCAGGGTGCGGCCGCCGGGGAGCAGGGTCAGCCCCTCGAAGGTGCCGTTGGAGACGGCGCGGCCCGCCGGGGCGACCAACAGCTCGTCCGGCACGGGGAGGCGGTCGAGGATCCTGCCGTCGCGGGAGTATCGGCGTACGGAGGGCTCGGTCTCGGAGGAGATCAGCCGGGTGCCGTCGCGGTCGACGACGAGGCCCTCGGAGTCGAGGGCGGCGCCGCTCTCGTCGGCGAGCGGGACGACGTCCTTCGGCGCGAGCGTCTCCCCGTCCAGACCGAAGAGGGCGGAGCGGTCGGAGACGGCCGCGAGCGAGCCGTCGCGGTCCATGGCGAGCGCGGAGAAGTTGCCGACGAAGGTGCCGTCGTACGTCGTCTTGTCGAGCGCGTCGGAGAAGCGGTCGATGGAGACGGGGGACGAACAGGCATGGCTGTCGAGGCGGCCGTGGCTGTCGTGGCTGTCCTGCGAGTCGGCGCGGGCGTTCGCCGGGCCGGCGGCGGTCAGGCAGGTGGCGGCCGCCAGGCCCGCGGTGACGGTGGCGAGTACGGTTCTCAGGCGCATGGGGGTCACCGTAGGACGGGTGGGTGACGCGAGGTGGGCCGCCGCGTTAAGGGTCGGCTCGAAAGGTCAACTCGCGGCCAGGTCCTTGTGGATGACCTTGGCGACACCCTGAATGGTCGTGATGCCGTAGTTCATGGTGCTGTTGCCGTGCGTGAGCACCGTGATCATGTAGTCGTGGCCGCCGCCCTTGAACGCGCCGACGCTGTGCACCCGCCAGCCGTGGGTGGACCGTGACAGCCAGCCGTTCTTGACCGCCACGGAGACACCGGACGGCGCTCCGTACGGCGTGCCCCAGCGCTGCGAGGAGATGACCTGGCCCATCAGCTTCAGGATGTAGGCGCGGGAGTTGTCGCTGAGCACCGTGTTCTTGGCGGTGATGAGCTTGAGCAGCTTCTGCTCGTCGGTGACGGTGATCTGGGTCAGGCCCCAGTAGCCGTCCGCACCGGGCTTGGTCTGGGTCATGCCGGCGGCGGTGAGGAACCCCTTGATCTTCGTCAGGCCGAGCTGCTTCCAGAGCGTGCTGGTCGACGCGTTGTCCGACTTGGTGATCATGGCCTTGGCGAGGGACACCTCACGGTCGGTGAGGAACCGGTCGTGCTTCTTCGCGTCCCACAGCAGCGCGGCGAGGACGGTGACCTTGACGGCGCTGGCGGAGTCGTAGGCGCTGGAGGCCCGCAGGGCGCAGGTGGTGTTGGTGGAACGGTCGTAGAGGCCGACCGCGATGGTGCCCTTGCGGTTGGCGAGGGCTGCGGTGATGTCCCTCTTCAGCTTGTCGGCGAGCCCGGCCTTGGCGGACGTGCAGCTGACGGTGGGCGCGGTCGCCGCGGCGGCGGGCGAGGCGCCCACGATGCACGGTATGAGCACGCCGGCACCCACGCCTGCGGCGACGAGCGCTCTCGCACGTCCGGAAAGGTTTTTCGACTTCTCGTTCGATGTCCCGTGAGTCATGCCCCTGTTGACTCGCGAGGCCGCGTGAAAGGTTGTACGCGCGTGGGAGGTTGTGAGGGTGATGACTGCTGACGACGTATTGACCGTCCTGACCCTGCTGCGCGAGGCGAGGACCGACGTCTGGATCGGCGGCGGCTGGGGCATCGACGCCCTGCTCGGCGAGCAGACCCGCCCGCGGCGGAGCCGCTATGGGATGCAGCATCGCGACCTGGACCTGATGCACCGCCAGGAACAGGAGTCGGCGGTGGTGACGGCCCTTGCGGGGGCGGGCTTCGTGGAGACCCTGGACTGGCGGCCGGTCCGCTTCATGGTCACGGCACCGGACGGCCGGGAGATCGATCTGCACCCGCTGGTCTTCGCCGGGGACGGCTCCGGGGTGCAGGCGTCACTGGAGCCGTCGCAGCCGTTCGTCTACCCCGCGTCGGCCTTCGTGGCGGGCGAGATCGGCGGGAGGCCGGTCCCGTGTCTGTCCGCCGAGCAGCAGGTCTGCTTCCTCCAGGGGTACGAGCCGGCGGACCGCGACCGGCACGACATGGCGCGGCTGCGCCGCGTTTCCGGGATCGCCACGCACTTCTGATCCCTGGCTGCATTACTCCGGAAGACGTGCGCCCCGGCTCTCCGCGATGCGGCGGACATCGGTCAGCGCCTCGCTCATCCTGGCGAGCAGGAACCGGAGCTGCGCGGGCGTCACCCGGCGGTCGGTGAGCATGTCGGCCACGTGATCGAGGAGGTCGTCGGCCATGTCGAGTTGCACGCTCTCGACGGTGTCGGCCACGCGGGAGACATGGCCGACACCGTCGCTGACGAGGTAACAGGGCTTCCCCTCCGCCCCAGTCCAGGGCAGCAGTCGCGCGCCGCCCATGCCGTTCATGTCTCCCGTCACCTGGTGACTCCCACGACCACTGAGGGCATGCCGCACGACCCGATGCCGATCCCGAGTACAACGGCCGAACGTGTCTCCTGCCGGGGTCGAGAACCGGCGTGAAAGACGGTCGGCCCGTCCGGGTACGGGGTCTGGCCATATGCGGAATTGAGGCACCTGCACGCTCGATCACGCCGTAGCAGTGATTCGAAGAGACGGGCGATGCGGTGGCGCATGTCGTGAACTCCGTTCCCATTCCATTCGATGTATCGCGTTGTGTAGCGATCCACTCACAGAGTGAGACGTCCCGGTCTAGGCTCGCCAGGGGGTTGCGTGTGACCAGGCATTCGTCGCAAGGGAGTTGGCCATGAGCAACACGTACGGTGACTGGCTCAAGCAGCAGCGCGAGACGGCGGGGCTGACGCAGCAGGAGTTGGCCGACCGGGCGATCATGACGCGTTCGCACATTGCCCATATCGAGGCGGGGCGGCGGGTGCCGTCGAAGGAGGACGCTCGGCGGCTGGACAGGGCGCTGGGCACGGGGAATGTGCTGAGCAGCTTTCTGCCCCAGGACAACGAGGCGGTCGCCGACTACTTCGAGGCGGTGCGCGTACTCGAACAACAGGCGGTGATGATCCGCGAGTACGCGCCGGCGTACTTCCCGGGCATCCTCCAGACGAAAAGGTACGCACAGGCGGTCCTGGGCTCGGCGTTCCCTCCGGTGAGTGAGGAGGAACGTGACAGGCGCGTGGTCACACGCCTGGAGCGCGCGAAGATCCTCGAAGATCCGGTGACGCCCGTGGTGTGGGCGCTGCTTGACGAGGCGCTGCTACGTCGCCCTGCGGGCAGCCGGGACGTCATGGCGGAGCAGATCATGCACGTCGCACGTCTCGCCGAGACTGGGCGCATCCGCGCGCATGTGATGCCGTTTGACGTGGGCTTTCATCCACTCATGGGCAGCATGCTCACACTGATGTGGTTCGAGGACCAGCCGCCGCTGGCATACGGTGAGGGTGGGCATACGGCGAGGTTGCACGATTCCCCGTCTGTGGTCCGGAAGTGGCAGCATCGCTACGACCTCGCACTGAGCGACGCGCTGCCGCAGAAGGAGTCACTGGCCCTGCTGCGGGCCATTGCTGAGGAGTACGGACACCATGACTGACCGAACCATCGCAAACGCGGCCGTACTGAGGGGCTGGCGCAAGTCCTCGCACAGCGATGACAACGCGGGCAGTTGCCTCGAAGTCCTCGACGACCACCCCTCAGGCATCCCCGTCCGCGACTCCAAGGTCCCCCACGGCCCGGCACTGGTCTTCTCCGCCGCCAACTGGTCGGCCTTCGTCACAGCAATCAAGGAATCACAGCCCTGAGCCGGCGAAGGCCGAGGAGATAGTTTCGCCTCCCTTCGGGCCAATCATGGGCGCGTAGGCACTCGTACGCACCCTGCCCCGACCACCATGAGCGGGGTGAAGCAGCTGGGCGATGGACACGAACCTGCTCCAACGTTCGACGAGATCCAGGCCAGGGTCGGAAAACGCCTGGACGACGTCGCCAAGATCCTCGCCGGTGCCCTGGTCACGGTGGCCGGGGTCATGACCACGCTGGGGCTGACGAGTGATGTCGTATTCGTCGCGCTCAACAATGAATCGTGGCCCATCTACGTGGCCTCGCTCTGCGCCATCCTCGCCATCGTGTGCAGCATCGTGGCCCTACTCATCCACCCGACCCGGCGGGGCAACCTGTGGGAGACCGCCGTACTGGTGCTCGGAGTGATCTTCTACATGGTCGCGTTGAGCGTGGCGGTCGTCGGCGCGTCCAAAGCGGCAGGTGGGAACGGGCGACCGACGATCACTGACGTCAGACTCGCAGGGCCGAGGGCCGACATGAGGCTGAGCTTCGACGTGCTCGCGGACGGTGTCGACACGTGGGCGAGCATCAACGTATACGCGAACGCCGTGGCCTCTGACGGGGACCCCATCGAATCGCACGACTTCTACGACAGCACCCTCAGGCCCAACGACAGGGGCAAAATCGAACAGCACATTAGCGTGCCGTTCTCGTCCCCACAGGGCGCATGGGGCATCCAAATCAGCGCAGTCACCACAGGCGGGGCCGAACAGTGCGACTCTCGATCAACGCGCGGTCCTACGTGTGCGGTGATCCAGCTTCCCTGACGACCCCAAGGGTTGCGTGAAGGAGGGCAATGTCCTCGCCTGAGCACCGCCTTTGCGGACTCCTTTGAGAATCCACAGGAAAGCGCCAGCTCCGGCACAGCCCGCACCCACCCCCACCTCACACGATGCCCGGGTGACATCAGCCACCGATCCCCACCCCCACACGACCGTGACCCCCGACGTGCCACCGCAGGCCCCACCGTCGGCCCCACCCGCCGCGCCCCCGGACAGGGCACCCCGCTGGTCACTCCCCGCGCTGATCGCGATCCTGATCCTGGCGGCGGTGCTGTACTCCTGGAACCTCTCCGGCTCCAGCCTCAACAGCTTCTACAGCGCGGCCGTACTGAGCGGCACGCAGAGCTGGAAGGCGTGGTTCTTCGGCTCGTTGGACGCGGGCAACTTCCTCACCGTCGACAAGCCGCCGTTCGCCCTGATGGTGATGGGCCTGTCGTGCCGCCTCTTCGGCTACGGCACCTGGCAGATGATGCTGCCGATGCTCCTGGTCGCGCTGGCGACGATCTGGATCGTGCACGCCTCGGTGAAGCGGGTGTGGGGCCACGGCGCGGCGACGGTCGCGGCGCTCGTACTGGCCCTGACCCCGATCACGATCGCCATCAACCGTGACAACAACCCCGACACACTGCTGGTGTTCCTGATGGCCGGCGGCGCGGCGCTCGCCCTGCGGGCCGTCCACAACGGCAAGTTGCTGCCGCTGGTCGGATCCGCGGTGTGCTTCGGCCTCGCGTTCAACACGAAGATGCTCCAGGGCTACATCGCGCTGCCCGCCGTCTTCGCGGTCTACCTCTACGCGGCGAAGCCGAAGCTCGTGAAGCGGATCGTCAACCTGCTCATTGCCGGTGTCGCGCTCGCCGTCTCCAGCTTCTGGTGGGCGGCGGCGGTGTCGCTCGTGCCCGCCGACGACCGCCCGTACATCGGCGGTTCGACGGACGGCACGGCCTGGGACCTGATCATGGGCTACAACGGCCTCGGCCGGGTCTTCGGCGGCGAGGGCAACGGCGGGGGCGGCGGGGGCGGAGGCGGAGGCTTCTCCGGGACCGCCGGGATCGGGCGTCTGTTCAACGACATCCTCGGCGGCCAGATCTCCTGGCTGATCCCCTTCGCCGCGATCGCGTGCGTCGGCGGCCTGGTGCTGTGCGGGCGCGCCCCGCGCACCGACCTCACCCGCGCCGCGCTGCTGATGTGGGGCGGCTGGACCGCGCTGCACTACCTGACCTTCGCCATGGCCGAGGGCACGATGCACCCGTACTACACGACCGCGCTCGCCCCCGGCATCGCGGCCCTGTGCGGGGGCGGCGGCGTGATGCTGCTGCGCGCGTTCCGCGCCGACAAGCGGTGGGCGTGGGTGCTGCCGGCAGGTCTGGCGGTCACGGCGATCTGGGCCGTCGTACTCCTGCGGCGGGCCTCCGGTTGGAACACCTGGCTGTGGCCGGCGATCGCCGTCGTCATGGCGCTGGCGATCGTGGGGCTGCTCGTCTTCCGGTCCGCGTCCGGGAATCGGCTGCGGCTGCTGGCGGCCTCCGTCACGGCGGCCGTCGTCGCCGCGGTGGCGGGTCCGGCGGCGTACGCCTGGTCGGTGCCGTCCGGTTCGGGCGGCGGCATGGGCGGTACGAACCCGACGGCCGGGCCTTCGACGGGGAGCGGCTTCGGCGGCGGCCCCGGTGGGGGCGGTGGCGGCGGCCGGGGTGGCTTCGGTGGTGGGCAGATGCCGGGTGGCACGCAACAAGGTGGCCAGAACAGCCAGCAGGGCGGATTCCCGGGCGGCCAGAACGGCCAAGCTCCCGGCGGCACCGGCGAGATGGGCGGTACGCCGCCCAACAGCACCGGCACCGGCACCGGCGGCACCGCCCCCGGCGGGACGGGCACGGGCAACAGCGGGGGAGGTGGGGCCCTGCCGGGCGGTATGGGCGGCGGAGGCGGCGGTATGGGCGGCGGCGCGAGCCGCGAGCTCATCACGTACCTCAAGAAGCACCAGGACGGCGCCAAGTGGCTGCTGGCGGTGTCGAGTTCGCAGAGCGCGGCGCAGCTGATCCTGAGCAGCGGTGAGCCCGTCATCTCCATGTGGGGCTGGTCCGGCTCCGACAAGGCGATGACCCTGGCCAGGCTCAAGGAGCTGGTGAAGAAGGGCGAGTTGCACTACATCCAGATCGGTGGCGGCGGCATGGGCGGCGGCCCCGGCGGCGGCAGCGGCGTCAGCTCCGAGGTCACGGAGTGGGTGCAGAAGAACGGGACGGCGGTGAAGGAGAGCGAGTACAGCTCCAACTCCTCGTCCTCGTCGTCCTCCTCCTCATCCTCTTCGCAGAGCACCCAGTCGACCATCTACCGCCTGGACCCGTCGGACGTCGGCTGACGCCGACCCGGAACCCCGCGCAACGGCCCCGACTCCCTGTCGGGGCCGTTTCGTCGTTTCAACTCGCGTAGACAGCCCCGATTTGCCGTTTCCCGTCACCCAATGGACACGCGCAAGCTCTCGACACCACCGCATGTCCATGCCACTCTCCCGTTTGCCGCCTCCATTCAACCCGCGTAGATGGGACACCCCACATGCTGGCGACACGCATACGCCCCCGCTGGAAGTCAGTGGCACTGACGACGGCCGCCGTCCTGGTCGGCCTCGCGACCCCGGCGCTCACCGCGGCCCCTGCCGCGGCGACGACGACTGCGTACGACGACACGTACTACGCCGACGCGATCGGCAAGTCCGGCACGGCCCTGAAGGACTCGCTGCACACGATCATCAGCGACCAGACGAAGATCTCGTACTCCGCCGTCTGGAACGCGCTCAAGGCCGCTGACCAGGACCCGAACAACAGCAGCAACGTGATCCTGCTGTACAGCGGCGCCTCCCGCAGCAAGTCCCTCAACGGCGGCGACGTCGGCGACTGGAACCGCGAGCACACCTGGGCCAAGTCCCACGGCGACTTCGGCGAGGGGACCGGCCCCGGCACCGACCTGCACCATCTGCGCGCCTGCGACGTGACGATCAACAGCACCCGCGGCAACCTGGACTTCGACAACGGCGGCAGCACCGTCACCAACGGCGGCGGCAGCCTCGTCGACTCCGACTCCTTCCAGCCGCGCGCCGCGGACAAGGGCGACGTGGCCCGCATGATCCTCTACATGGCCGTGCGCTACGAGGGTGACGACGGCTTCGCCGACCTGGAGCCCAACGAGAAGGTGGGCAACGGCAGCAACCCGTTCATGGGCAAGCTCGCCATCCTCAAGCAGTGGAACGAGCAGGACCCGCCGAGCGCCTTCGAGGAGCGGCGCAACCAGGTCATCTACGACACGTACCAGCACAACCGCAACCCGTTCATCGACCACCCGGAGTGGGTCGAGGCGATCTGGTAGGCGACAGGGCCGCCCTGCTCAGTCGCCATAGAGCCATGGACGCGCCAGGGGCCTCGTCGGCCCCTGGCGCGCTCGGGCACCACCTGTGCAGCGGAATAACCTGCGCCGATCCGATGCCGTTGACCCGGCTATGAAGAAGATCAGCGCGCTCGCCGCGCTCACCATGGCAGGCCTCCTACTCGCCACACCGGCCCACGCCGACAACGGCGACCGGGGCCGTATCAACATCGCCGGCTACCGGGACTTCTCCACCGCCAACCTCTGCAGGCAGGCGATCGGGCTCATCCCAGTGGCCGCCCCGTGGACGGGCGCCGCGTTGGAGGACGCCTGCAACAACCGCGACCACGCCGAGATGCGCGACTAGGCAGCCGGGGCATCACGTCGTGAGGTGCGTCGGCGCGAACATCCGCAGCACCGCCGGGAGCACGACCACCGACGGGCCGGCGGTCTGAAGGGCCTTCGCCAGATCCGCCTCCAGTGTCTCCGGGGTCGTACGGACCCCGGGGACACCGAAGGACTCGGCCAGCGCCACGTAGTCCGGCCGCGTCAGCTCCGTCGCCGTCGCCTCACCGAAGGCGTCCGTCATGTACTCGCGCAGGATGCCGTAGCCGCCGTCGTCGACGATGAGCCAGGTGACGTTCAGGTCGTACTGGCGGGCCGTCGCGAGCTCGGCGATCGAGTACAGGGCCCCTCCGTCACCGGAGACCGCCAGCACCGGCCGGGTCGGATCCGCGGCCGCCGCGCCGAGGGCCGCCGGGAAGCCGTAGCCGAGGCCGCCGGCACCCTGGGCGGAGTGCATGTGGTTGGGGCCCTTGGCGTCGAAGGCCGACCAGGCCCAGTACGCGAGGATCGTCATGTCCCAGAAGGACGGGGAGTCGGCGGGGAGGGCGCGGCGTACGGACGCCAACACCCCCTGTTCCAGGGTGAGTTCCTGGGCGTCGATGCGGTCGGCGACCTTCGCGAGGACCTCACGGACACGCTCCGGCGCCGACGGGGACGCCCCGCCGTCCTCCCGTTCCGTCACCGTCTCCAGCAGCGCCTGCAAGGCCAGCCGCGCATCCGCGTGGATGCCCAGCGCGGGGTGGTTGGACTCCAGCTTGCCGAGGTCGGCCTCGATCTGGATGACGCGGCCGCGCGGCTTGAACGTGTGGTAGTTCGAGGACAGTTCGCCCAGGCCCGAGCCGACGACGAGGAGTACGTCGGCGTCCTCCAGGAAGTCCGTCGTGTGCCGGTCCTCGATCCACGACTGGAGGGACAGCGGGTGCTTCCAGGGGAACGCGCCCTTGCCGCCGGGGGTCGTGACGACCGGTGCCTGGAGCGTCTCCGCCAGCTGCTTCAGCTTGCCCGAGGCGTCCGCCCGTACCACTCCCCCGCCCGCGATGATCGCCGGACGGGCGGCTCGCGACAGCAAGTCGGCCGCCACCGCCGTCAGTTCGGGGCGCGGCGGCAGCTCCTCGGGGAAGGCGTCGCCGCCCGTCACCACCGGGATCGACGTCTGCGCGAGCAGCACGTCCTGCGGGATCTCCACCCACACCGGGCCGTGCGGGGCCGTGAGTGCCGACTTCCAGGCCGCCTCGATGGCGGAGGGGATCTGGGACTGGGTGCGGACGGTGTGGACCGACTTCACCACGCCGCGGAACGACGCCGCCTGGTCCGGGAGTTCGTGCAGATAACCATGCCTGCCGCCGCCCAGTCCCGCCGTCGGGATCTGGCTGCTGATCGCCAGCACGGGGGCCGATGCCGCGGCCGCCTCCTGGAGCGCGGCCAGCGATGTCAGCGCCCCCGGGCCCGTCGACAGCAGCAGGGGGGCCGCCTCGCCCGTGATCCGGCCGTACGCGTCCGCCGCGAACCCGGCGTTGTTCTCCACCCGCAGCCCGAGGTACCGCAGGTCGGAACGGCGTAGCGCGTCGAACATGCCCAGCGCGTGCTGGCCGGGCAGCCCGAAGACCGTCGTCGCGCCGAGCCCGGCCAGCGTCTCCACGACCAGGTCTCCGCCGTTGCGGCCGGCCGGAGGGTTCAGGGCGGCGGCGATCTGCGCCTCCGTCGGGCGGAGTACCAGGTCGTGGTCGTGGGTCACTTGCCGTCGCTCTCCTTACGGGCCGCCGCGATCTGGCGGGACATGATCGTGGTCAGTTCGTACGCCGTGTGGGACGCGGCCACCGACGTGATCTCGGCGTGATCGTACGCGGGCGCCACCTCGACGACGTCCGCGGAGACCAGGTTGCAGGAGGCCAGTCCCCGCAGGATCTCCAGCAGCTCGCGCGAGGTCATGCCGCCCGCCTCGGGGGTGCCGGTGCCGGGGGCGTGCGCCGGGTCGAGGCAGTCGATGTCGATGGAGATGTACAGCGGGCGATCGCCGATGCGCTGGCGCAGCTGGTCGGCGACCTCGTCGGCGCCGCGCCGGTAGACGTCCGCCGACGTGACGATGCCAAAGCCCATCTTCTCGTCGTCGGTCAGGTCCTGCTTGCCGTACAGCGGGCCGCGGATGCCGACGTGGGAGAGGGCGGAGGTGTCGAGGATGCCCTCCTCCACCGCGCGCCGGAAGGGCGTGCCGTGGGTGTACTCCGCGCCGAAGTACGTGTCCCAGGTGTCGAGGTGGGCGTCGAAGTGGAGCAGGGCGACCGGGCCGTGCTTCTTCGCCACCGAGCGCAGCAGCGGGAGCGCGATGGTGTGGTCGCCGCCCAGGGTCATCAGGCGGGCGCCGGTGCCGATCAGGTCGTCGGCGGCGGCCTCGACCGTCTCGACGGCCTCGTTGATGTTGAACGGGTTGACCGCGATGTCGCCGCCGTCCGCCACCTGGGCGAGGGCGAAGGGGGAGGCGTCCTGTGCCGGGTTGTACGGGCGCAGCAGCCTGGAGGCCTCGCGGATC
The DNA here is from genome assembly GCF_041052385.1 of Streptomyces sp. R28. Taxonomy (GTDB): domain Bacteria; phylum Actinomycetota; class Actinomycetes; order Streptomycetales; family Streptomycetaceae; genus Streptomyces. The sequence continues at coordinate 3,948,214 of NZ_CP163439.1, forward strand.
GCGTTGCCGCCGAAGCGGGCGCCCGGCCGGTAGGAGACGCCCGAGTCGAACGGGACGCCGACCACGGCCACGTCGGCGCGGCCGACCTCGTCGAGGCGGGGCAGCCGGGCGAAGGTCGCGGGTCCGGCGTACCGCGGGATGCGGGAGGAGTCGACAGGGCCGCGGGGCGTCTCGTTGCCAGTCATCGTGAAATGCCTTCTTTCCTACGCTTCGTCGCGTATGTACTTCCGCCTGTGACTCTACTGGGGAGCCGGCACCGGTTCGGACACGAGTTCGGGATCCCGCCCGGCGAGACGCTCACGCCAGGCGGCGAGCACGGCCGCGTCGGTCGGCCTTGTCATCAAGGAGACGGCGATGTAGGCGGCGAGGGAAGACAGCAGGCCGTAGTAGACGGGTTCGTTGGCGAGGATGCCGTGGGTCGCCATCAGGACGATCACCGTCACGCCGCCGACGACGACCGAGGCCAGCGCGCCGTGCGCCGTTCCGCGCCGCCACAGCAGCCCGCCCAGGATCGGCACGAGCAGTCCGCCGACGAGGAGGTTGTAGGCGACGGTGAGCGCCTCGACCACGTTGTCGATCGCGATCGCCGTGGCGATGACGGCGAGGCCCATGAGGAGGATGAAGGCGCGGTTGCCCTTCACCTCGTCGTGCGCGCCGTCGTGTGTGTCCTCCGTACGGCGGACCGCGCCCCGCAGCCGCGACCAGATGTCGTTGTTGGCGACGGTCGCGCAGGCGATGAGCGCGCCGGAGGAGGTGGACATCACGGCCGCGAGGGCGGCGGCGAGCACCAGACCCCGTACGCCGACCGGGAGTTCGTCCTTGACGATGGTCGCGAAGGCGTCGTCCGCACTGCCGAGCTCGGGGTAGAGCACCTTGGCCGCGGTACCGATGACGGCACCGGCGAGGGCGTAGGCGAGACAGTAGGCGCCGGCGACGGTGCCGCCCCACTTGGCGGTCCTGTCGCTGCGGGCGGTGAAGACGCGCTGCCAGATGTCCTGCCCGATGAGCATGCCGAAGGTGTAGATCAGGACGTAGGTGAAGATCGTCTCGCCGCCGATGCCGAGCGGATCGAAGTACTCGGTGGGCAGCTGCGCCTTCATCTCGCTGAACCCGCCCGCCTTGACGACGGCGATGGGCAGCAGGAGCAGCAGCACCCCGACCGTCTTCACCACGAACTGCACCATGTCGGTCAGGGTGATCGACCACATGCCGCCGAGCGCCGAGTAGGCGACGACGATCGAGCCGCCGAGGACGATCGCGAGCGTCCGGTTCATGTCGAACAGGACGTCGAAGATCGTGGCGTACGCGATGGTCGACGTGACCGCGAGCATGAGGGTGTACGCCCACATGACGACACCGGAGATGACGCCGGCCCGGCCGCCGTAGCGCAGGTCGAGCATCTCGGAGACGGTGTAGACCTTCAGGCGGGCGATACGGGCGGAGAAGAAGACGGAGAGCGCGAGGAGCCCGAGGCCGATGGTGAACACCATCCAGGCACCGGAGAGCCCGTACTGGTAACCGAGGCCCACACCCCCGATGGTGGACGCGCCGCCGAGGACGATCGCGGCCATGGTGCCGGAGTACATGGCCGGCCCGAGCCGGCGCCCGGCCACCAGGAACTCGCTCTTGGACTTGGCGCGGCGCATGCCCCACCAGCCCATGGCCAGCATGCCGGCCAGATAGACGACGATCACTGTGTAGTCGACGGCCACGGGGACCTCCCTCAATCGAACGCTCGAATCGCCGGGGGGTGACAGACGTCGACACTAGGTGGCCGGAAAGAGACTGCGAAGTGTACGTTTCATCCATCTGAGGTTGCGTGACTGGAGGAAACATCCACATGCCGGACCCGGCCGTTCCGCCCACCCCACCCGTACCGCTCTCGGCGCTCCTGGCCCGCGAGGACCTGGGCCTGCGCCAGATCGCCGGCCCGACGGACGCGGACGGGGAGGGGGCCGGAGACAGGGACAGGGACGGGGACGGGGACGGGGGCACGGTCATCCACTGGGCGCACACCTCGGAGATGGCCGATCCGTATCCGTATCTGCTGGGCGGGGAGCTGCTGCTGACGGCCGGGGTGCACATCCCGGAGGCGGCGGGGTCGGGGACCTACTTCGACGACTACGTGTCGAGGATCGTGGCGGCGGGCGGCGCGGCGCTCGGCTTCGGGCTCGCTCCCGTGCACGACACGGTGCCGCGCGCCCTGGTGGCGGCGTGCGACACGTACGGCCTCCCGCTTCTGGAGGTCCCGCCCCGGACGACCTTCTCGGGCGTGGCCCGCGCGGTCTGGCAGCTCATGGCCCAGGCCCGCCACGCCGAGCTGCGCCGCGTGACGGAGGCCCAGCAGAGCCTGGCGGCGGCGGCCTCCCGCCCGGATCCGGTACGGGCGGTCCTGCGGCAGCTGGCCCAGCGGGTGGGGGGCTGGGCGGTGCTGTACGGGCCGGAGGGGGCGGTGATCGGAGAGGCGGGGCGGGAGGCGCCGGACGATGCGGTGCGGGCGGCGCTGGCGGAGTTGACGGCAGTGGTACGTCCGGTGGTGACCGCAACCGCGGGAGCGGCCGGCCGTGAGACCGCACGGCAGACCGGCGGCTCGCAGGCCACCCGGTCGACCGCCGCCCCGGACTCCGCCGGAACAGCCGCCCGCGCCACCGCACGGCGGGCCACCCGCCTCGAAGCCCCACGTCCGAGCGCCGAGACGCCCCACGCCGTCGCCCGCCCGTCCACGCCTCCCTCCCCCACCTCCGCGACCGACACCATCGCCGGCACCCACCTCGCCACCTACGCCCTCGGCGCCGACCAGGGCTTCGTCCTCGGCGTCGCCGCCCCGCACCGCGAGCCCGGCGACCACACCATCGCCTCCGTCGCCGCCGTGCTCCTCTCCCTCCTCACCGGCGAGCACCAGAGCGGCTCGGGGGCGGCCCGCTCGTCGGCGCTCGTACGGCTGCTGCTGGGTGCCGAGCCGCAGGCGGTGGCCCCGCTGCTGGGCGGCGACCGGTGGCTCGTGGTCCACGGCCGCCCCGACACCCAGCCCTGCGATCCGGTCGCGGCCTCGGCGCTGGGCGCGGCGCTCGGCTCCCCGCTGGTCGACCTGGCGCCGGACGCCGTACGCGTCCTCGTCCCGGCGGACCGCGAACCGTCCCCGCAGCCCGGCTGGACCCTGGGCGTCAGCGCCCCCGCGACCGCGCACGACTGGCCGGCGGCCGACACCCAGGCGGCCCGGGCCCTGTCCCGGGCGAGGGCCACCCGCACACCCCTGTTCCGGCACGGCACGCACCGCCCGGCCCTCACGGACCTGCTCTCCCCCGACGAGGCGCAGGCCCACGCCCGCGCGCTCCTCGCGCCCCTGACCGCGCCCCTCACCGAGACCCTGCGCACCTGGCTCTCCCTGCACGGCAGTTGGGACCGCACGGCCGTCGCCCTGTCCGTCCACCGCAACACCGTCCGGCAACGGATCGCCCGTTGCGCGGCGCTTCTCGACACGGACCTGGACGACCCGGACGTACGGATGGAACTGTGGTTCGCCCTGCGCCACACCGAGCAGTGATCCGGACAGTGACCCGCGTCGCACGCGCACCGGACGCGGGCGTTCCCACAGTTGTCTGCCTCACAATGGGGACCATGCCGATACCCGGGACACCCAGCCGCGCCGAGCTCGTCGACCACCTCGTCAGAACCCGTATCGCGGGCGACGTCGCCACTCCCCGCGAGAACAACCTCTCCCACTACCGCAAGCTGGCGAACGGCGACCGCCACTACTGGCTCGGCCTGGAGCTCGGCGACCGCTGGACCGACGAGCAGGACGTCCTCGCGGTGATGGCGGAGCGCGTCGGGGTGAACGACGACGCCGAGCACCGCCACGGTCAGGACACCATCGACCCCGAGCTGACGGTGGCCGCGCTGGAGCGCATGGCGGGCCGCCTGCGCAAGGCGGCGGAGGGCCGGCAGCGGGTGCTCTTCGCGACCGGCCACCCGGGCGGCCTGCTGGACGTCCACCGCGCGACGGCGGCGGCGTTGCGCGCGGCGGGCTGCGAGATCGTCGTCATCCCGGAGGGCCTGCAGACGGACGAGGGCTACGTCATGCAGTTCGCCGACGTGGCGGTCCTGGAACACGGGGCCACCCTCTGGCACACCCACTCCGGCGAGCCGATGAAGGCCATCCTGACGGGACTTGAGCGCGAGGGCCGTCCGCTGCCGGACCTGGTCGTCGCGGACCACGGGTGGGCGGGGTACGCCGGGCAGCACGGAGTCGACTCCGTCGGGTACGCGGACTGCAACGACCCGGCGCTCTTCCTCGCGGAGGCGGAGGGGATCGTGCAGGTGGTGGTGCCGTTGGACGACCACGTCGTCAGCCCGCGCTTCTACGACCCGATGACGGCGTATCTGCTGAGTGAGGCGGGCCTGGCCGAGTAAGAGTGGGTTGTACTCGACCACGTTGAAGTCTCGCGGGCGCCGGGCGCAGCGCGCCTGCCCGCGCAGCCCCTCCCCCCACTCGCCGAGAAGGTGCCCGAACGGCCGCCGTCCCTGGCGCACCGGACGCGCAGACCGGCGGCCACCCCCGCGCGGGAGGGACGTCGGCTGTACGTCATCGACGGCATCCGTCTGCTCGCCGCCCTGTTGGTGGCCGTGCACCACTACGCCGGCACCTACCGGCTCGACCGGCCAACTGCGGGAGATACTGCTCAACCTCACGATGCTGCAGTCCGGTTCGGCCTCGCCGCATGTCGACGGCGTCTACTGGACACCGCTGGAAGTGGCTGGTCACCGCGGGAGCGCTGACGTATCCGCTCTACCTGACGCACTACCTGGCCGGTACGGCGCTGATCAACCGCCTGCGGGACACCATGGACCCCCGGCTGCTGATCGTCGTGGTGATCGCCGGGTTCCTGGCACTGAGCCGGCTGGTCCACCGGTATGTGGAGCGACCGGCGGCCCGGTTGCTGAAGAGGGGGCTCGACACGTCCTTCGCGCGACTGCGGAACGCGCGTGGGTGACGTGCCGGCCCCGGGGTCGGTGAGCGGTCACCTCGGGATGCGGACCACACCCTCCTGGATCACCGACACCGCCAGCTGCCCGTCCTGCGTGTAGATACGGGCCTGGCCGAGGCCCCGCCCGCCGTGCGCCGACGGCGACTCCTGGTCGTAGAGCAGCCACTCGTCCGCGCGGAAGGGGCGGTGGAACCACATCGCGTGGTCCAGGGAGGCGCCGACCACGTCCCCGACGGCCCAGCCGCCCCGCCCGTGCGCCAGCAGCACCGAGTCGAGGAGGGTCATATCCGAGACGTACGTGGCGAGTACGACGTGCAGGAGCGGGTCGTCGGCCAGCTTGCCGCTGGTGCGGAACCAGACCTGGGAGTGCGGTTCGCGGGGCTCGCCGAACCTGCCGTACGGCGGCTCGTCGACGTAGCGCAGGTCGACCGACTGACGGGCCTCCAGGAACCTCTCCACGACCACCGGGTCGAGGTGGTCGTAGTCGCGCAGCCGTTCCTGGGAGGTGGGAAGCGTCTCCGGGTCCGGCGCGGGCGGCATGGGGGCCTGGTGGTCCATGCCCTCCTCGTGGAGCTGGAAGGAGGCGGACAGGGCGAAGATCGGCTTGCCGTGCTGGACGGCGACGACGCGGCGGGTGGTGAAGGAGCGGCCGTCGCGCATGCGCTCGACGTTGTAGACGATGGGCGCGCCCGGGTCGCCGGTGCGCAGGAAGTACGCGTGCAGCGAGTGGGCGTGGCGGTCCTCGGGGACCGTACGCCCGGCGGCGACCAGCGCCTGGGCCGCGACCTGACCGCCGAAGACGCGCGGGACGACGGCGGAGCGGGACTGGCCGCGGAAGATGTTCTCCTCGATCTGCTCCAGGTCGAGCAGATCGAGGAGACCCTGTAGTGCCTCGTTCATGGCACCTTTTCTACTGTCCGGTAATTTCCAGGACCTTACAGGCCCATGTCCTTCGCGATGATCGACTTCATGATCTCGCTGGTACCGCCGTAGATGCGGTTGACGCGGTTGTCCGCGTACAGGCGGGCGATCGGGTACTCGTTCATGAAGCCGTAGCCGCCGTGCAGCTGCAGGCAGCGGTCGATCACTCGGTGCGCGACCTCGGTGCAGAAGAGCTTGGCGGACGCGGCCTCGGCCGGGGTCAGCTCGCCCGCGTCGAGGGCCTCCAGCGCGCGGTCGGCGACGGCCTCGGCCGCGTCGACCTCGGCCTGGCAGGCGGCCAGCTCGAACTTGGTGTTCTGGAAGGAGGCGACGGACTTGCCGAAGACGGTGCGGTCCTGGACGTACTCCTTGGCGAACCGCACGGCGGCCTTGGCCTGCGCGTAGGCGCCGAAGGCGATGCCCCAGCGCTCGGAGGCCAGGTTGTGGCCGAGGTAGTAGAAGCCCTTGTTCTCCTCGCCGAGGAGGTCCTCGACGGGGACCTTCACGTCGACGAACGCCAGCTCGGCGGTGTCGGAGGTCTTCAGGCCGAGCTTGTCGAGCTTGCGGCCGACGGAGTAGCCCTCGGACTTGGTGTCCACGGCGAACAGGGAGATGCCGTGGCGGCGGTCCTCGGCGCTGGGCGCGTCGGTGCGGGCGCAGACGATCACGCGGTCGGCGTGGACGCCGCCGGTGATGAAGGTCTTGGCGCCGTTGAGGACGTAGTGCGTGCCGTCCTCGGAGAGCTTGGCGGTGGTCTTCATGCCCGCGAGGTCGGAGCCGGTGCCCGGCTCGGTCATCGCCAGCGCCCACATCTCCTCACCGGAGACGAACTTCGGCAGGAACCGCTTCTTCTGCTCGTCGCTGGCGAGCATCTTGATGTACGGCAGGCCGAGCAGCACGTGCACGCCGGAGCCACCGAACTGGACGCCCGCGCGGGCGGTCTCCTCGTACATGACGGCTTCGAACTTGTACGACTCGATGCCCGCGCCGCCGTACTCCTCGTCGACGCGGATACCGAAGACGCCGAGCTCGGCGAGCTTGTAGTAGAAGTCGCGCGGCGCCTGACCGGCCGCAAACCACTCGTCGTAGACCGGGACGACCTCGGCCTCGATGAAGGCGCGGATGGTCTCCCGGAACGCCTCGTGATCCTCGTTGAACACCGTACGGCGCACCGCCGCCACCCTTCTTCGCGCCTAAACCGGCGCCGCTCTCGCGTACCTGGTTGCTCGCCGTGGGAATTGCTCGATTGATGCTTGCGGCCCCATGGCTAAGCGCTTGCTCACTTAACCGTACCGGCGAGTATCCACAGGCGTCCAGAGGTCAAGGTCCGTAACGCTCGTCACTCAGAGCCGTACGTCCCCCCGGTGCTCGAAGTCCAGCCCGTGCTCGGCACACGGCCCGCCCTCCTCGCGCGGGCAGATCATCGAGTACCCACTCACCCGGGCCCGGTACACCCGCCACGGCGCCGGCGGGCGCACTTCCTCCTCAGCGAGCGCCCGTCCGCCACGACCGGCGGGCCCCGGGATGACCCGCAGCCCCTCCAGCGCCTGCGCCCCGTCCAGCTCCGTCGCCGTGGCGGTCAGATACAGCGCGCGCGGCCCCGCCGTGCCGACCGGTGCGCGGGAGTCGTGGATGACGATGCCGACGCGGGGCTCGTGGGCGAGGTTGCGGGAGTGCGTGACCTCGGGGGACGAGACCCAGTAGAAGTCCCGCCCGTCCTCGGTGGAGTAGAAGAGCGGCGCGGCCCAGGGGGCTCCGTCGGGGCCCACTGTGGCCAGCACCATGTACATGTTGCCGTCGATGATCGTCCGCGCGGCGCTGCGGGTACCCTCGACCGCCTCGACCGCCTCGGCCTCGTCGGCCATACGCCCCCCTCGTTGCGCCGAGTGTCGCTGAGGCGGCCCACTTTAGGGCGCCGCCTTCAGGGGCTCCGTCTTCAGGGGCGCCGTTCGGCACCCGACCCGACCGGACGCCGCCGCGCCCCACGCCCCGCCCGAAGCAGCCGTACGCCCACGAAGGCCAGGGCCGCCACGCCCACGACCGCCAGGATCACCTTGGAGTAGAGGCCCACCAGGTCGGTGACCTCGTGCCAGCGCGCGCCCAGCGCGTAGCCGGCGGCGATGAAGGCGGTGTTCCAGATGAGGCTGCCCGCCGCGGTGAGGGCGAGGAACAGCGGGAGCCGCATGCGTTCCACACCGGCCGGTATCGAGATCAGGCTGCGGAAGATGGGCACGAAGCGGCCGAAGAACACGGCCTTGGTGCCGTGCCGGACGAACCACGCCTCGGTCCGTTCCACGTCCGCGACCTTCACCAGCGGCAGTCGCGCCGCCGCCGCGATCAGCCGGTCCCGGCCGAAGAGCGCGCCGAGGAGGTACAGGGCCAGGGCGCCGACCACCGAACCCGCGGTCGTCCAGGCGACGGCGGCGACGACGTCCATCCGGCCCTGGCTCGCCGTGAACCCCGCCAGCGGCAGGATCACCTCGCTCGGCAGCGGCGGGAAGAGGTTCTCCAGCGCGATGGCCAGTCCGGCGCCGGGACCGCCCAGTTTCTCCATGAGGTCGGCGGCCCAGCCGGCGACTCCGCCGACGGGCGCCTCGGCTGCAGCAGCAATGATCATACGGGCCACTTTACGAAGTCTTGACCTAAAGGCGGTATGAGGAAGGCCGCACAACCGGCTGTGGCGCTCCGCACGTCAGGAGTGCGGTTTTCCGCAGGGCGCCGCCCCGGCGACCTTGGCCAGCCCGGCCCGTCGTGATCGGATTCACCGAGCGTTGGCTCCGCCTCGCCGCCGGGTTGCTGCTGGGCGGCCTGACCGCGCTGGCCGAGCTGGTCTGCGTCACCGCCGGCGGGGTGCGCAGGATGCGGGCGACCCTGACGACCGGAGGCCCTCCGTCCGCCCCCGCGAGCGCGCTGCGCCTGGCCGAGCTGGAGCGGCGCCGCCTCGCGGTGTTCCACGCCGCCGAGCTGGACCCGCCGCGCGACGGACAGGCTGCCTCCGCGTACGTGGCGGCGCGCTGGCCGCTGGGCCTGTTCGGGCTGCTGGTGCTGCTGACCGCGCTGATCGGGCTCGCCTACGCGTCGCTGCTGGTGTGGGCCTGGTTCGTGCTGGATCCCGACCACCCCGCCGACGGGTAGGTCACGCCACCCCGGCCGCCCCGAACGCCCCCCGCGCCATCCGGTGCAGCAGCTCCGCCGTGCCCCCCCGTCCCGGCAGCGCCCCCGGCCGCCCCAGATGCGGGGTCGAGTTGAGCAGGCCGAACACCGAGTGCACCGCCGAGCGGGCCGTCGGCTCCGTCAGGTCCGGGTACACCTCGCGCACCACCTCCACCCACAGCTCGACGTACTGCCGCTGGAGCTGCCGTACGAGCTTGCGGTCGCTGTCGCGCAAGCGGTCCAGCTCGCGGTCGTGCAGGGTGATGAGGGGGCGGTCGTCGAGGGCGAAGTCGATGTGGCCCTCGATGAGGGAGTCGAGGACCGCCTCGGCCGGCACCCCGTCGGCCTCCGCGAGGCGTCGTTTCGCGCCCGTCAGGAGCTGCCCGCTGATGCCGACCAGCAGCTCGGCGAGCATCGCGTCCTTGCCGGCGAAGTGGCGGTAGAGACCGGGGCCGCTGATGCCCACGGCGGCGCCTATCTCATCCACGCCGACGCCGTGGAAACCACGCTCGGCGAAGAGCCGCGCGGCCTCCTTGAGGATCTGCTCGCGGCGGGTGGGGGCGTCGGTTCTGGTGGCCATGGAAGCAATTCTAGACAGGGAGGTTAGCGGTCGTTAACCTGAAGGAAATGCGTTAACGCTCATTAACTGGTGGACCACTGGTGAGGGGACCGCAGGATGCACGAGGCACCGGAGCTTGCGAGCGCGGCAGATCCCGCGTCTCAGGCCTGGCGGGCCAACGAGGAGGCCCATCGGGCGCTGGTGGACGAGCTGCGTGGCAAGCTCGCCGCCGCCCGGCTGGGAGGCGGTGAGAAGGCGCGCGCCCGGCACACCGCGCGCGGCAAGCTGCTGCCGCGCGACCGCGTCGACACCCTCCTCGACCCCGGCTCCCCCTTCCTGGAGCTCGCTCCCCTCGCCGCCGACGGCATGTACGACGGGCAGGCCCCGGCCGCCGGTGTCATCGCCGGGATCGGCCGGGTCGGCGGGCGCGAGTGCGTGATCGTCGCCAACGACGCCACGGTCAAGGGCGGGACGTACTACCCGATGACCGTGAAGAAACACCTGCGCGCGCAGGAGGTGGCCCTGGAGAACCGCCTGCCGTGTCTCTACCTCGTCGACTCCGGCGGCGCCTTCCTGCCCATGCAGGACGAGGTCTTCCCGGACCGGGAGCACTTCGGGCGGATCTTCTACAACCAGGCCCGGATGTCGGGCGCCGGGATCCCGCAGATCGCCGCCGTGCTCGGGTCGTGCACCGCCGGCGGCGCCTACGTGCCCGCCATGAGCGACGAGGCCGTCATCGTCCGCAACCAGGGCACGATCTTCCTCGGCGGTCCCCCGCTGGTGAAGGCCGCCACCGGTGAGGTCGTCACCGCGGAGGAGCTCGGCGGCGGCGACGTCCACGCGCGCGTGTCCGGCGTGACCGACCATCTCGCCGAGGACGACGCCCACGCCCTGCGGATCGTGCGGAACATCGTCGCCACCCTCCCCGCGCGCGGGACGCTTCCCTGGGAGGTCACCCCCGCCACCGAACCGAAGGTCGACCCCTACGGCCTCTACGGCGCGGTCCCGGTCGACTCCCGCACCCCCTACGACGTACGCGAGATCATCGCGCGCGTGGTCGACGGCTCCCGTTTCGCGGAGTTCAAGTCCGAGTTCGGACAGACCCTCGTCACCGGCTTCGCCCGTATCCACGGCCATCCGGTCGGCATCGTCGCCAACAACGGCATCCTGTTCTCCGAGTCCGCCCAGAAGGGCGCCCACTTCATCGAGCTGTGCGACCAGCGCGGGATCCCGCTGGTCTTCCTGCAGAACATCTCCGGGTTCATGGTCGGCAAGGACTACGAGGCCGGTGGCATCGCCAAGCACGGCGCCAAGATGGTGACGGCGGTGGCGTGCCCGCGCGTGCCGAAGCTGACGGTGGTGGTCGGCGGGTCGTACGGCGCCGGGAACTACTCCATGTGCGGGCGCGCGTACTCGCCCCGCTTCCTGTGGATGTGGCCGGGCGCCAAGATCTCCGTCATGGGCGGCGAGCAGGCCGCCTCGGTCCTCGCGACCGTCAAGCGGGACCAGTCGGAGGCGCGGGGCGAGGACTGGCCGGCGGAGGACGAGGAGTCCTTCAAGGCGCCGATCCGTGAGCAGTACGAGCGCCAGGGCAACGCCTACTACGCGACGGCCCGCCTCTGGGACGACGGCGTGATCGACCCGCTGGAGACCCGTCAGGTGCTGGGCCTCGCCCTGACCGCCTGTGCCAACGCGCCCCTGGGTGAGCCCCAGTTCGGCGTCTTCCGGATGTGAGGGGGACTGTGACGATGACGACGACGATGAGGCAGACCATGTTCGACACGGTCCTCGTGGCCAACCGGGGCGAGATCGCCGTCCGAGTGATCCGTACGCTCCGCTCGCTGGGCGTGCGCTCGGTGGCCGTCTTCTCCGACGCGGACGCCGACGCGCGGCATGTGCGGGAGGCCGACACGGCGGTACGGATCGGTCCGGCGCCGGCCGCCGAGAGCTATCTGTCCGTGGAGCGGCTGCTTCAGGCGGCGGCCCGTACCGGTGCGCAGGCCGTCCACCCGGGATACGGCTTCCTCGCGGAGAACGCCGGCTTCGCGCGCGCGTGCGCCGACGCCGGGCTCGTCTTCATCGGGCCGTCCGCGGACGCCATCTCCCTGATGGGCGACAAGATCCGGGCCAAGGAGACGGTGCAGGCGGCCGGGGTTCCGGTCGTGCCGGGCTCCAGCGGCAGCGGGCTCACGGACGGCCAACTCGCCGACGCCGCCCGCGAGATCGGCATGCCCGTGCTGCTCAAGCCCTCCGCCGGCGGTGGCGGCAAGGGCATGCGGCTGGTGCGGGACGCGGCCGTGCTGGGCGACGAGATCGCCGCCGCCCGCCGCGAGGCCCGCGCCTCCTTCGGCGACGACACCCTCCTCGTCGAGCGGTGGGTCGACCGGCCCCGGCACATCGAGATCCAGGTGCTGGCGGACGGTCACGGCAATGTCGTCCACCTCGGCGAGCGCGAGTGCTCCCTCCAGCGCCGGCACCAGAAGATCATCGAGGAGGCGCCGAGTGTGCTGCTCGACGAGGAGATCCGCGCGGCGATGGGCGAGGCGGCCGTCCAGGCGGCACGGTCCTGCGGCTACCGGGGCGCGGGCACGGTGGAGTTCATCGTGCCGGGCGGCGACCCGTCCTCGTACTACTTCATGGAGATGAACACCCGCCTCCAGGTCGAGCACCCGGTCACCGAGCTGATCACGGGGCTGGACCTGGTGGAGTGGCAGCTGCGGGTGGCGGCGGGCGAGGAACTGCCGTACCAGCAGGACGACATCACCCTCACGGGGCACGCGGTCGAGGCCCGCGTCTGCGCCGAAGACCCCTCCCGCGGGTTCCTCCCCTCGGGCGGCACGGTCCTCAAGCTGCACGAGCCCCAGGGCGACGGCATCCGCACCGACTCCGGGCTCAGCGAGGGCACCGAGGTCGGCAGCCTGTACGACCCGATGCTGTCCAAGGTGATCGCGTACGGCCCCGACCGCGCCACCGCGCTCCGCAAGCTCCGGGCGGCCCTCGCGGAGACGGTCACACTGGGCGTGCAGACGAACGCCGGGTTCCTGCGGCGGCTGCTCGCGCATCCGGCGGTCGTCGCGGGCGAGTTGGACACGGGTCTGGTCGAGCGCGTGGTGGACGACCTGGTCGCCACCGACGTACCGGACGAGGTGTACGAGGCCGCCGCGGCCGTACGCCTGGACGCGCTGCGGCCTCGCGGTGACGGGTGGACCGATCCGTTCTCCGTGCCGAGCGGGTGGCGGCTGGGTGGCGAGCACCGGCCCGTCGGCTTCCCGCTCCGGATCACCGACCCCGTGGAGTACGTCCCGCGCGGCGCCCACACCGTCGCGGACGACCGTGTGGCCGTCACCCTCGACGGCGTCCGCCACACCTTCCACCTCGCCACCCTGCCGGACGGCACCTGGCTGGGCCGCGACGGCGACGCCTGGCACGTGCGCGACCACGATCCGGTGGCCGCCTCGCTCACCGGCGCCGCACACGCGGGCGCCGACTCCCTCACCGCACCCATGCCGGGCACCGTCACCGTCGTGAAGGTGGCCGTCGGGGACGAAGTGGCCGCCGGGCAGAGCCTGCTGGTCGTCGAGGCGATGAAGATGGAGCACGTCATCTCCGCCCCGCACGCCGGCACGGTCGCCGAACTGGACGTCACGCCCGGCACGACGGTCGCCATGGACCAGGTCCTGGCGGTCATCGCACCGCACGAGGAGGCGGCGGAATGACAGTCGAGGGTCTCCCCATGCCCGTACCGGCAGCGGGTCTGCCCGCCCGCGTCCGGATCCACGAGGTCGGCGCGCGCGACGGCCTGCAGAACGAGAAGTCGACCGTGCCGACCGAGGTCAAGGCGGAGTTCGTCCGCCGCCTCGCCGACGCGGGGCTGACGACCATCGAGGCCACCAGTTTCGTCCACCCCAAGTGGGTGCCCCAACTCGCCGACGCCGAGCAGCTGTTCCCGCTCGTCGGCGACCTGTTGGGCGTGCACCTGCCCGTCCTGGTCCCCAACGACCGCGGCCTGGACCGCGCCCTGGCCCTCGGCGCCCGACGGGTCGCCGTCTTCGCCAGCGCCACGGAGTCCTTCGCCAAGGCCAACCTCAACCGGACGCTGGACGAGTCGCTGGCGGTGTTCGAGCCGGTCGTGGCGCGCGCCAGGGACGAGAACCTGCACGTCCGCGGCTATGTCTCCATGTGCTTCGGCGACCCCTGGGAGGGCGCGGTCCCGATCCACCAGGTGGTGCGGGTCTGCAAGGCGCTGCGGGACATGGGCTGCGACGAGCTGAGCCTCGGCGACACGATCGGCGTCGCGACGCCCGGCCATGTGCTGGAACTCCTGTCCATGCTCAACGAGGAGGGCGTGCCGACGAACGTCGTCGGCGTCCACTTCCACGACACCTACGGCCAGGCACTGGCCAACACCTACGCCGCCCTGCAGCACGGCGTCACCACCGTCGACGCCTCCGCGGGCGGCCTCGGCGGCTGCCCCTACGCCAAGTCCGCCACCGGCAACCTCGCCACCGAAGACCTCGTGTGGATGCTTCAGGGCCTCGGCATCGACACCGGGGTCAACCTGGACCGTCTCGTCGCCACAAGCGCGTGGATGGCCGGACAACTGGGCCGACCCAGCCCGTCCCGCACCGTACGAGCCCTCTCCCACAAGGAGCAGTGAACAGCCATGGACCACCGTCTCTCCCCCGAACTGGAGGAACTCCGCCGCACGGTGCGGGAGTTCGCCCACGATGTCGTGGCGCCCAAGATCGGCGACTTCTACGAGCGTCATGAGTTCCCGTACGAGATCGTGCGGGAGATGGGCCGCATGGGCCTGTTCGGCCTGCCGTTCCCGGAGGAGCACGGCGGCATGGGCGGCGACTATCTGGCGCTGGGCATCGTGCTGGAGGAGCTGGCCCGGGTGGACTCCTCGGTCGCCATCACCCTCGAAGCGGGCGTCTCACTCGGCGCCATGCCGATCCATCTCTTCGGCACGGAGGAGCAGAAGCGGGAATGGCTCCCGCGTCTGTGTTCCGGTGAGATGCTCGGCGCTTTCGGGCTGACCGAGCCCGACGGCGGCTCGGACGCGGGTGCGACCCGGACGACGGCCCGTCTCGACCCGGAGACGGACGAATGGGTGATCAACGGCTCCAAGTGCTTCATCACCAACTCCGGCACGGACATCACGGGCCTGGTCACGGTGACGGCGGTCACCGGCCGCAAGCCGGACGGCAGGCCGCGGATCTCCGCGATCATCGTCCCGTCCGGCACGCCGGGCTTCACGGTCGCGGCGCCCTACTCCAAGGTCGGCTGGAACGCCTCCGACACCCGTGAGCTGTCCTTCGCGGACGTCCGCGTCCCGGCGGCCAACCTCCTGGGCGAAGAGGGTCGCGGCTACGCCCAGTTCCTGCGCATCCTGGACGAGGGCCGCATCGCCATCGCGGCGCTGGCGACGGGCCTGGCGCAGGGCTGCGTGGACGAGTCGGTGAAGTACGCCAAGGAACGCCACGCCTTCGGCCGCCCCATCGGCGCCAACCAGGCCATCCAGTTCAAGATCGCCGACATGGAGATGAAGGCCCACACGGCCCGCCTCGCCTGGCGCGACGCGGCGAGCCGCCTGGTCGCCGGCGAACCCTTCAAGAAGGAGGCGGCGCTGGCGAAGCTGTACTCGTCGACGATCGCGGTGGACAACGCCCGCGACGCGACGCAGATCCACGGCGGCTACGGCTTCATGAACGAGTACCCGGTCGCCCGCATGTGGCGGGACTCCAAGATCCTGGAGATCGGGGAGGGGACGAGCGAGGTGCAACGGATGCTGATCGCGCGGGAGCTGGGGCTCGCCGGCTGACACGCCTCCTGAATCAGAGGAGCAGTTCAGCCCAAACGGCCTTGCCGATCCCATACATGCGCGGACAACACCCCCACCTCTCCGCCAAGGCGGCGACGAGGGCAAGGCCACGTCCGCCTTCCTCATTGTCCTGCGCCTCCCGAGGCGCAGGACGATCGTTGTTCGCATCGGCAAGCTCCACCCGCAACCGTGTCCCTCATGGGGCCGAGGTAGCCGAGTCGTTTCTGGATGCGGCGGGGATCGTAGAACCCGTCGATGTACTCAAAGAGCCCAAGGTTCGCCTCGACCCTGATGGCGACCCCCCGGCCTAATCTGCACAGCGATGGCAACGCCGACTCTTCACGGATTCATCTCACTACGGCCGATCGAATGTCTCGACCTTGGTGCGAAATTGCTCTCCATCCTTGGGACCGAAGACCTCCACGATGAAGTCGGGAAGAGCATCCGCGGACGGCTCTCCATCGGCCGTCTGGCTACCGGGCTCCGCCTGCCAGTCCAGCAGGTGAACGACGGCGGCGTACTTACCACTATCCAGCGGCAGCTGCTCCTTCTCGGCGCCACTGTAATTCCCGACGGCTTCGAGCCCGCCCAGCTCCAGCCCCCCGTCCGAGACCAGAAGATACGGCTCGGACGAAACGAGGAGATATGCCCTTTCCCGCTCGCTGAGGTTTCCCGGGCATCTACGCCGCGGACGGCGATCTGGAACGCCCCGTTGCCTCCGACGTTGATCGGGACAAAGGCACCGTCTGAGATCCGTCGCTCGATGGCAGCGTCCTTGGCCGCCTCCTTCTCCCACTGCTCCAGCTCATTGACGTGGCCGAAGGCGCTCGCACGCCACAGGCCGAAGAGGCCCACACTGGTCACCACGGCGTGAGAGACGTCCACATCACGCAACTGCATGGCCCTGCCCCACCCAACATCTCCTGACTGTGATCGAGACGCTGCACACCACGTCGCCCGCTTGCAGCCCTTGTGCTCTAAGTTGATGCGATATCTGGGATCCGAGGCTTCGGTTCACTGGGCTGTCGAGTGGCCACACGTTGGCGATGTCATCCTGCCCGCCGAGCCGAAGATCGATCTTGTGGTAGATGTCGCTTCCATCGACCTTCTCGTTCCCGGCCCGGCGCCAGACAGCAGCAGCCACCTCACGCAGAAGCCCCGCCAGGGACGCACCTGGCGGGGCTTCAATTTACTGCAGCGAATTCATCGAGGCCACGGATCCAGCCCCGAGTCGGAGTGCAGACAAACCAAGGGGCGATCTGCACAAACCGCCAACTCCAAGGCATCTTCGAAGGTGGAGCCCAATCCCCAGATCCATCCGAGGCCAGCGGCAACCACCTTCCCTCCAGCCTCTACGAAGACGCTCGAATAGCTGAGCCATTCACCGATCGGGAAATAGTTCCCGCCCAGAATCCCTTCAATTTCCAATGCCAGGCTCCGTTGACCGGCCCCAGCCGAAATGGGATCGAAATTGAAAGGCTCATCATTGCTGAAGTTTGGGCCAGATTGGTTTATCGGCTCAATACTCAATCCCCCTAGCGTGGCAAGGATTTCTTCAGCCTTCGGGTTCGGCGTATAGCCTTCCTGACGCAAGGAGTCCAGCCAGGGGCCGACATCCACCCTCCGCTGGGGGTGCCAGCCAGAGTCACGAAGGGCCTGCAGCAGATCAGGGCGCAGCGAGTCAAAACGGATCATGGCGATCAACCGATACCAAGGTGTTCCAGCAATCGCGCGCAGCGACCGCAGGGGGTGGCCGGTTCACCATGCCCAGCCGTATTCGACGTTGGCATGCTGTTGTTTCTCGACTTCACCGTACGCATCGTACCTCCCCTGATTGCTGTGGGCCCTTCAGCAGCCTGAGCCTGAATGAGGCAGTGCACTTCGGCGCAACCCCCGTGGTGGCCAACCTCGTCCAAAGCCTCCGCCAGGGGACCCTCCGCCTGCTGGCCATGCTTGTTGCGTCCGTAGTACTTCTGGCCCGACGGAGACGTGTACTCAGAAGCGAACTTCACCCCTGATTCGTTGCGTACCTCATCGGCGTACTCCCCCAACGGATCGCCGTCGTCGCAGTTATGGACGAGGACTGGCGTGGCCCCGGCCAGAACGTAGTAGGCGTGGATTTCGGTGATCGTCAGATCATGCGTGCGCTGCCGCTTGTCGAAGTGACGGTTGGCCGTGACCTCCGCCGTGCCGCCCGACGGGGTGTGCAGCGTCATGCCGGGCTCGAGTTCCCCGGCCTTGATCCACGCCTGCTCGGACACCACCCAGAAGGGATGCGTCGTCGTGGCGATCAGTGCCTGCTTCTTGCCCGAGGTGGTCTTAACCGTGAGGTCGGAGAAGAGCTTGTCGTCCTCGGTGACGATGGTGCCCGCGACCTGACGGACCGTTGCCTTGCCGGTCTTCGGGTCGGTCGTGACGACCTTGTCGCCGAGCTTCACCTTCTCGATCGGCTTGGTACCGCCGCCGGCCAGCAGGACCTTCGTGCCGGGCAAGAAGCTGTGGCACTCCGGTTCCTCGGTCTTTTTCCTCTTCTTGAGGGCCTCCGCCGCCTTCTTTCTGGCGTCCGCCAGCTTGTCCGCGGCCTTGGAGAGACCGGCGCTCGCCCTGCCGACCGCCTTGTTGGCCTTCCACAGGTCCTTGGCCCCGCCGATCAGATCCCCGACCAGGCCGGTGACCCGCTTGGCGAGCTTGAGGCCCTTGGCCCAGTTCCACGGCGCGCCGTACTTGGCCAGGATCTTGCCCGCCAGCCCGCCCGCGAAGCTGCCGGCGATGTTGAGCACGGTCTCGCCGCAGGCACCGACGTCACCACTGGAGATGCAGTCCAGGGCCGCGTCCACGCCCAGGATGTCCCGGACAATCTTGACCAGGGCCTTGCCCGCGGACTTGATCCGCTGCTTGGCGGAGGACTGCTGCTGCTGCGCCCCCGCCAGATTCGCGGATGCCACGCTGTAATCGGACTGCGCCTGGGTGACCTTCGGGTCGGTGGTGGTGCTGGTGACCGGCTTGCCCCCACGGCACTCGATCACACCATAGTTGCAGTCCGCGAGGATCATGCCGCTGGGATCGGCGTGCGTGACCGGCGAGTTGTTCGCATACGCGTAGCCGTTGATCTGCTGTGGCTGCGTGTACTCGATGACCGGGTCGACCGAGATGAACTTGCCGATCACCGGGTCGTACTCGCGCGCCCCTAGGTGGGTCAGGCCGGTCGATGCGTCGATGGTGCCGCCGACGTAGCCCTTCTCCCCGGGCCAGGTGCCGGACTTCTCGCCGCGGTCGACGCCGTAAGGGTCGAAGCGGCGCTGGCTGATCGCGCCGGTCGCGGCATCGATCGCCACCTCGCCCGTGCCGTGGTGGTCCGAGGCGACGTAGGACAGCTTGGCCGCGGTACGGACCGCGACGGTTTGGCCGGCGAAGTCGTAGTAGCGGGTGGCCTCCTTCTTGGTGCCGTCGGCCGACAGCTTCAGCTCGGTGCCGGGCAGGTAGACGGTGGTACCGGTCGGGTCCTTGCGGACGAGCCGGTTGCCGGAGCCGTCGTAGAGGTAGCTCGTCTTCGAGCCGTTCGCCTCGGTGACCTCATTGACCTTGCCGGTGTCGGTCCAGGTCAGCGACTGGGCGTCACCTCCGATGGTGCGCTTGGTGGTGTTGCCCGCGTCGTCGTACTCGTACGTCGACTGCTTGTCGCCGGTCGGGGTCCTCTCGGTGACCTTGGTGAGCTGGTGCGGGCCGTCGCCCAGGGCGCCCGCGGTGCCGTACTCGTAGCTGCGGGTGATGTTCTTCGCAGTGTCGAGCCCGGTGTCGTGCAGCGTCTCCGTGGTGCGGTTGCCGAGGGCGTCGGTCTCGTACGACTTCCAGTACGGGGCCGGGCCGCCGAGCGAGCTCGATCCGGGCGCCGCGTCACAGGCGGTCGGTCCCGTGCCGTCCACCGGGGTGGTGGAACCACGGGTGCCGGTGCCGCCCGCAGTCGTCGACGTGGCCGCCGGGGTCCAGGCTTCTGCCAGGCGCTGGCGGCTGTCGTACGCGAAGCACTGCACGTCCGGCGAGGCCGAGTTCGCGGTGTCCGCGATGGACAGGACGTTGCCCGCTTGGTCGTAGGAGTACTTGGAGTCCTTCGCCGGTGCGGTGGCGCCGTAGACGTCGACGACTGAGCGGGTCAGACGGTCGGTGCCCGTCTCGTAGCTGAAGGTCTGCCAGACCTTCTTGCCGCTGCCCGAATACAGCTCCAACTGCTGCAGCTGGCTGGTGCGCGAGTAGACGGTGTTCGTCACGTACGACGTGGAGCCCGTCATCGTCTTCGGACGCTGCAGGGCGTCGTACGTGTAGGTCAGCGCCTCCGCCGGCAGGTCGCCGATAGCGGGCAGGCCGGTGCTCTGCACGGTGCCGTCACGGTTGTACGTGGTGCCGAAGACGTACGTGCCGGCAAGGGAGCCCTGCGAGGCAGGGACCTGGTAGGCCGTCTTCAGCGGGCGGTAGAACTCATCCATCGACTGAACGGCGGTGGCGAAGTACTCCGTCGGCGACACGTAGCTCAGGAAGCCGTAGGCCTGGCCCAACCAGCCCGCCTTGTCGTACTTGGTCTCCGTCAGCTTCGTTCCGGTGGTGGGGTCGCCCTGCCAGGTCGTGACTACGCGGCTGAGCTTGTCGTAGACGCTGGAGATCTTCTTGTTCCGGCCGTCGTACGTGGCGACCGGCCGGTCCAGCTCGTCGTACTCCGTGCGCGAGGTGCCCGCGTCCGGGTCGATCGACTTGTTCTTGCGCCCCAACTGGTCGTACTCGTTGCGCCAGATATTGCCCTCGGCGTCGGTGACCGTCTCCAGCAGACCGCGCGTGTTGTACGTGTACTTGGTCGAGTCGTACGGCACACCCGCACCCGGCGCGGAGCCCCGGTAGTAGCGGATCTCCGAGACGCTGCCCTGGCCGTCGGTGACCGTGGTCGAAGGCACGCCGCCAGCGGGCGGGTCGACGTGGGTCAGCTCGCCGTCGTAGGTGGTCGTCGTGCGCCACTGCTCGGCGCCGCTGACCGCGAAGATCTGGGCTGTGGTGCGGCCCAGTCCGTCGTACTCCAGCAGGCTCTGCGCGCCGACCTGGCTGTTGCTGACGGGCAACAGCTCGTCGGAGGGGGCGCCGGCCGCGTTGTACGTCGAGTTGGTCTTTTTGAGGTTGCCGGTGCCGTCGTAGAACGTGTCGGCGACCATGCTCGTGCCGTCCGGGCCCTCGGTCTGGATCTGCCGAGGGCGCAGCAGGCTGTCGTAGAGCTGGTACTCGGCGCCGTAGGAGCCGTCGTTCTCGATCTTCTCGGTTTTGATCGAGGTGACCTTGTCCTTGCGGACGTTGTACGAGTACTTGATGCTCGGCGTCTGGGTCTTCACCCGGTCCGCGAGCCACACCGAGGTCAGACGGCCAAGGGCGTCGTAGGCGAGGTCCGTCCGCTTGCCGTTCGGGTCGGTCTGGCCGGCCGACATACCCCAGGCGGGGGCGTAGTCGGTGGTGGTGACGTGGCCGAGGGCGTTGGTGACGGTGGTCTTCGTCAGCAGGCCGTTGGTCTCGGTGTAGGCGGTCTTGGTCCCGTCCGTCGTGCCGTACTGCTTGGCGTCCTTCTGGGACAGCGGACGACCGTACGAGTCGTAGGTCGTTGCACCCGTGACCTGGTACGTCGGCGCTGTGCCGCTGTGCGACGTCAGGCGCTCGGTCTTGGTCGCGTCACCCTTGGTGGGGGCCGCGTCGTACGCGCCGCCGTCGTAGGACGTGCGCTCGTCCGCCAGGACCTGCGTCTTGTAGTCCGGGGTGTCGGAGCACTTCACCGAGACGGACTCGCTGCGGGAGGGCAGCGACAGGATGTTCTGCGTTGCGTTGTCCGCGTACCAGGTGCGAGTGCAGGAGTCATCCTTGGCGGTGGAGACGTCGCCGAGGTCCTCGACATGGGTGACTCGGCCGCCCTTGGCGGTGTCGTATGTCGTGGTGGACTTCGTCTCCCGCCAGGTCCCGTCGGACTTCAGCTGGAAGCCGCGGCCGGTCTGTGCGCGCACGATCGCCGCGCGGGTGGTGCCCCAACTGCGGGTCTGGGTGGCGGTGTAGTGCCTGAACGGAGTCGCGATGGTCTTGGAGACCAGCTTGCCGCCGTCGTAGGTCGCGGCCTCCAGCTGGTGGCCGGTGAACTCCTCGTCGTCGTCGTACGTGGCGCCCGTGTAGTCCTTGACCGTCACCGAGCGGGTGCCACCGGCCGGGTTCGCGTCGCCGTTCATGCCCTGCATGAAGGTGTAGTCGATGCGGGTGGTCTGCTTGTCGGCGGTGCCGCTGGTGACGGTGACCTTGCCGTAGCCCTGCCAGCCGCCCCAGGTGAGGTACTTCTCGTCGGTGATGCCGTCCGGCTTCGCCTTACGCCAGGCCGCGTCGCCCTGGTAGTCGTAGCGGGTGACCATGCCGTCGCTGCCGCCGGTGCGGTCGGTCTCTATGACCGACGACACGACGTACTTGTGGAACCAGTCCGTGATCGGCTCCAGGTAGCCCGGCGGGGCCCACTTGACCGGGTAGCAGCGCTTGGTGGACTCACCCGGCTGGGGCAGGGCCGCCTTGGTGCAGTCGGTCGGCGCGTAGTTGACGTCGAGCTGGGCGCCGGTCTCGCTGAGGACCACCGAAAGGCGGAAGCGGTGGAACGGCGCGATGTTGTCGCCGATCGCATCGACGCGGTTCGCGAGCTGCTCGCCGAAGAGGTCGACGGAGGGGAGCTTCACGGCAGTTCCGGCGCGGCCCTCGTGCTCGATCTTGGAGAGCCACAGCGTCTTGGAGTCGTCGCCGTTGTCGGTGAACAGGTGCGTGAGGCTCCAGGCGTCCACGTCCTGGTAGTTCGTGGCGTCCTTGCGCATCTGCGTGACGATCGATGTCAGGCGCTTGGTGGTCCAGAAGGTCTGGACGGGCGAGGTGCACTTGGTGCCCGACTTGCACTCCTGGTCGACCGGGACGTCCGGCCAGTGGGTGGCGTTCGCCTTGGTGCGCTTGCTCTCCGCGCAGTCGAAGTCGGCGGTGGGCAGGCAGCGCTCGGCGGTGTTGAAGACGATGCGGGCCGGGGCCTTGGCCGCGTAGACCTTGTTGTCCTGCTGGCCGTAGTCGATGCGCTTCAGCCAGCCGCCGCGGTGGTACGCGGTGCCGTTGACGTCCGTCTTCCCGTTCAGCGCGTAGTAGTTGGTCTCACGCTCGTAGAAGTAGGACATCACGTTGCCGTGGGTGTCCTTGACGTAGTCCAGGCTCCAGCGCCAGGCCTGCTGGCAGTGGGCGCTGGTGAAGGTGGCGTTGTAGCAGGGCTCGCCGGAGTCGTCACCGAAGACCGGGGCGGTCCAGACGGAGTTGGTCTCCTCGTTGCCCGTGGCCCAGCCCGGCAGGCGGTTCAGGCCGAAGTAGTACTCGGTGCCGTCGGCTGTGGTGATCTTCCAGTGCTCGCCCTTGTCGGTGGCGCTGCCGTCGTCGCCGTTGGTGGCGCCGGTCAGTCGCTCCACCTTGGAGGCGTCGTCGGACGACAGGTGCCACTTGTCGGTGGTGTCGTCCTTGACCAGCTCGCCGGCCGAGCCGTTGAGCATGACGGTGGCGTTCTCGAACGCCCAGCACTGCTCACCGGAGCTGGCGTGGCCGTCCTCGGAGCAGGGCTTGTAGCGGCGCTCGATATAGCCGGGGTCGTAGGAGAAGCCCTCGCCGATCCAGGAGCCCTGGTTGTTGGTGGCCGAGGTGCGGCCGTCCGCCGACTGGGAGGAGTAGCCGAGGCCCACGGTGGGGACCAGGCCGCCCGGGGTCGGGACGGAGCGCAGCGGGTAGTTCCAGTTGAACGCGCCGGAGGAGGTGGCGACGTTCCAGCTGGCCGACGGGGACAGAGCGGTCGCCTTGTAGGTGCCCTGAGCGCTGGACGGGCCCGCCGCCACCGCCAGGAGCGAGGTCGACTCGCCCGCCATCGTGGAGACGCCCTCGGTGGAGGCCGGGGCGGCGGTCACGTCGGCCGAGACGGTGCCCGCCCGTACGTTGTTCACCGTCGGCAGCACCTTCGGCTGCTGCGGGCACTTGTTGCTGCCGGGGATCGCGTACGAGGCGCACGCGGGCAGCTGGACCAGGCGCAGCCGGGAGGCGTACGAGCCGCCGTAGCCCTCGGCGAAGTCGGAGTAGTCGACGGTCAGGCGAACCTTGGCGCCCTTGTTGCCGTCGTCGGCCCGCTCAACACCGAGGAGGACGTCGGCGCCGAGCTTCGCGGCGCGGGCGGGGTCGAGAACGTCGACCTGCACCTCGGTGGGCGCGGACTTCGCAGCCTTGGCGTTCTTGGGCTTCAGCACCTTCACCGGCAGACCGCCCGCTTCCGCGGTGGTCCCCAGCTTCACCTCTGTGCCGCCCTGCTTGGGCCAGGCCGCCTTGTCGAGGCCCTTGACCGCGGCCTTGCGGGCCGGGTCTGAGGGGCGGGGCTTGGACTTGGCGTCGCGTCTCTTGACGGGATCGCCGTCGTCCTGGACGCCGGGGCGGCTGGTGCGGCCCCGGGCGCCGTCGTCGAGCACCACTGCCTGGACGGTCGACGCGGACAGTGCGAGGGAGAGCCCTATCACTGTCGCGACGACCGTGTGCCTCGGCATGCGGCGGCTCAGTGAGCGGCCACGAAACATGCGGTCGGTTCCCTTTCAGAGGAGAACGTCATGGATTGGAGGGGAAAAGCGGTGGGGACGGGTGTGCCGGGTCCCTGAGGACCCGGCACACCTGAGGAAGTGACGGCCTGTCACATGTCCGGTACGGCCACCAGCGCGGCCATCTGCTGCACTGCGATCAGGTCGGCGGCCCCGCTGTAGACGCGGACCTCGTCGAGGGCGCCGGCGAAGTACTCGCCGGCCCCGCGCAGCGAACGGCCCACCTGGAGCCCGCCGGTGGCGGACCACAGGGTGTCGTTCCTCCCGTGGGCACCGGCTACGAGCTGGCCCTCGACGTACAGCCGGATGGAGTTGGCGACTGCGTCGTAGACGACCGCGAGGTGCTGGCCGGAGCCGCCGGTGCTCGCCAGTTCATCGTTGTTGGTGAAGGTGACGATCTCGGCGGTCGCCGAGTCGGTCTTCGCCACGGCCAGCTCCCATTGCCTGGTGGCGGCCTGGTAGCGGACTTGGACGCGGTTGGCGTTGGTGCCCGGCAGGGACAGCACCGTCTGCGACTTCTCCGGGTCCAGCGAGGTGAGCTGGGCGCGGGCGGAGATGGTGAAGCTGCTGTTGCCGGTGACCGGGGCGGTCGCGGTGGACGCGTAGTCCCCCTCTCCGTCCAGGACCAGGTGACCGTCACCGACCAGGGCGGCGTCGAACACGCTGGTGGGGCGGTAGATGGAGGCGTTGCCCGCGAGTATCAGCGCCTGCCCACCGCCCGTCTCGGCGGAGGCCCCGTTGCTCGCGTCGTCCAGCTGCCAGTAGCCCTTGCGGGTCGGCTTGATCGTCATCAGCTCGGCTACCTGGGCCGCCGGCAGGACGCGGTCGAAGACACGGACCTCGGCCAGGTCACCCACGAAGTGGTCGCGGTAGCCGCTCTTGGCCGTGGCACGGCCGATCTGCAGCGGGCCGTACGACTTCCAGGTGGAGCGGCGCCCGGCGGAGCCCTTCAGGTCCTTGTTGACGTACAGCTGGAGCTGCGGGCCACCGCTCTTCTGGGCGTCGTACACGCCGGTCAGCAGCACCCACTGGTCCTTGACCACGGACACCCCGGTGGAGACGGCCTTCCACTCGCCCAGCGAGTCGACGTCGTTGACCGGGACTGCGAACTTCCAGGTCTGCGCGGACGCGTCGTAGCCCAGGGTGAAACCGGGCTCGCCGGTGCCGTCCTGGCTGATCACCGTCATATTCCGGTCCAGCGCGGCGGGCCGCACCCAGGCGCTCACGCTGAAGCTCTTGGACGTGTCGAGCACCGTCTGACTGGTGTCCAGCCAGGCGTCGGCGGTGCCGTCGAAGCGGGCCGCCTTGTCGACCTTGCCGCCGGGGCCCTCCACCTCGAAGGTGACGGCGGGGCCGGCCGTAGCCGAGAAGGCGCCACTCTCGTCGTGCGCCTCCGTGCCGGCCTTGTCGGCGAGGTTCCACTGGGCAAGGACCGGCGTGCCCTCGCTGACCAGGAAGTGGTAAGGGGTCTTGCCTTCGTGCGCGGCCTTGTCGACGGCGATCACCTCGAGCACATGCCGCCCGGGCGAGGTCGGCATCCACTGGATGGAGACCGAGCCGCCCGGCGTACTCGGGGGAAGGTCCTTCAGCGCGGCCCCGTCGAAGGAGTACTGGTACTTGACAACGTCGGCGTCCGGGATGGCGTCGTTCGGGTTGGGCGAGAAGGTGAAGGTGCCGTAGGTGCCCACGCCGTCGTGGTAGGTGTTGTCCGACGGGTACTCCTTGGACAACACCAGTGGCTTGCCCGGCCGTTGCCCGTCATAGATGAACTCGCAGCGCTGGGCGGTGTCGCCCTCCGAACTCCACGGGCCGTAGCCGTCACCGTCGGTGGCGTGTGCGCTCCAGTAGATGACGGTGTTCTGCGGGATCGACGAGCTGACGGTGTGCTCGAACTTGGTGCCGGTGGTCGGCGACAGCCATTCCTTCGTCAGATACGTGTAGGACTTGGCCGTGTTGGTATTGGGGTCGGTCCATTCCACCTTGAACTCGACCTTGACCTTGTCGGTCTGGCCGTTGCCGTGGTCGGGGTCGCTGGCGATGGCCTGCAGCTTCGGCGGCTGGTCGACGTACGCGCGGCCCGAACCCCAACGGCACAGGCCACCGGGGTCGGTGTACATGTCCGACGTCTTGATCTGCCGCGGCAGGTTGTTGTACTTGATCGACAGGTAGGCGTTGCCGCAGATCCGCTTCCACTCGGCGAACCGGTTCTCGTCGGCGGCGCGCAGGCCCAGCGTCATGGCGTTCCAGTCGCCCGCGGCGGCCGACTTGATCTCGTTGGTCAGCTCGCCGCTCTCGCCGCTCTCGAAGTGCAGGTTGGCCTGGCTGGAGCAGGAGGTCGGGGAGATCGCCTTATCGACGGTCTGCAAGTGGTCCACCCAGTCGTCCGAGGTGTTGGACCAGTTGCTGGACGAGGTGAGCGAGTAGTCCTTGCCGCCGACCCGGTACAGCCGGATGGGCTCGGCGGTCGGGGTGGCGCTGTAGATGTGCTCCACCCGGGCGGAGAAGGTCGCCCCGATGATCTGCTTCCCCTTGTAGTAGGAGAGCGGCATCGTGAACATCACGCGGCGCACGCCGACGCCGTTGCAGGAGACCGGGTTGTAGTCGGTGGGGCACTTGCCCACGCCCGCGCTGCCCGAGTACTTCCAGTCCTGCTCGGTGGGCATCCCGGACATGATGCCGGTCCAGGAGGTGCGCGAGGTGGTGCGCTGGATCGGGTCGATGACGACCGGGAAGACGGTGTCCTTGCCGTTGAGGAGCTTCTGGTCGGGGAGCAGACTCAGCTTGCCCTTGCCGACCTCGACGTCGAGCGGGGCGACACGTCCGCCGCCGCCCGGGCCTTCGAGGGCCGCCTCGGGTGCCGTTTCGGCCTGCGGTCCGGGGGTCGCGCTTTCCTCAGCGCCGGCCGCAACGGAACTCAAGGCCCTTGCCACGGCCTTGGGGCCCTGCTGGCGGGCAGCGGCCTCGGTCACGGCGGCCGAGTCCCACATCGCGGGTTCACCCGCCTGGAAGACCGTGCCACCGACGACCGCGTCCTCGGCCACGATGGCACCGGCGGCGTCCTCGGCGACCTTCAAGCCCTTGGTGGTCATGCCCAGGTCGATCCTGGCCAGCCGCGGGTCGCCCGCCGCCTCGGGCGACTTGACGACCAGCAGATGACCGAAGCCGTCGGCCTCGGCGCGGACCGTGAGGTCCACACCGGGCAGGGCATCGACGTAGGTGGCGGTGTCGCCCTCGACGCTCGGCGCGGGCAGCTTGCCGTACGGCCAGGCCAGGGCGAACTCACGCCCCGCCCGCCGCATCGTCACGAACGGATCGCCCGCCTGCCCGGCGGAGAAGCCCAGGTCGACGGTGGCGGCCTTCGGACCCCAGCTGCCGTCGGCCCGCTTCACCAACGTCGCGTCGATGTCGACCCACTTACCGTCCCGGACCGTACGGACGGGCTCGGTGTACTCACGCGCCGTGAAGGTGCCGTCGGGCTCGGCAAAGATCTCACGGTGCTCGGTGCGCAGCCCGACGACCTCGGTCTTCTTGCCGCTCTCCTGCGCGACGGCGAGCGCCTGCTGCTCGGTCTGCATCGGCTGGTCGGCGGCCGCCGGCGCCTGGCCCTGCACCGGGCTGCCGCCTGCGCCCGGGAGGACCGCCGCGCCGGCCACCACCGCGCCGGTGACGGCCGCCGCCACGGCGGCACGAAGCACCATGCCTCGCCGTATCGGTCTGTGTCTGTGTGCGGACACGGGTCCACTCTCCAGTTGGTTCATGTCAGTCTCAGAAGTCCGGTCGCCGGAACGCCTGATCCGGCCAGCTCCGCCACGCGCGTGACGGGCCGCCAGCGGACCGTCACGCGCACGCGCCACCGGCAGGGCTGTCGCCCTCACCGGCGTGTGCGTCATCGCGGTCGTCGGATGTGCGAGCCCGGCGAGCGTGGATATGTGTCGTCAGCGGACAGTGGCGCCAAAGGCGACGCCGCCGGCCGGAATACCGCCCTCGCCGGGCTTGAAGGTCTGCGTCGGCGCACCGCCGGCGGCGACGTTCCACGGGAAGCCGTAGACCGCCCGTCCCTCGGCCGGGCCGTAGGGCACACCCACGTACAGCAGCGAGGAAGTGGCGCCCAGGGCAAGGCCGGTGAGCATGCGTGATGCAGGTGCGGACGGAACGCCGAAGCCGGGGTCGATCGAGACGTCGGAGGCGCCGGGCGCACCGACCAGCGGGACGATATGAACGCCGCCCTCGTCCGGGTAATCCTCGGTCGTCTCCTCACCGGGCACGCCGATCGCGATCCTGGTGGTCGTGGCCGTGGAGGTCGCGCTCGGGGACGTGTTGGCGGCGGCGAGCCGTTTGCCGAAGAGGTCGCCGACTTCTGCCGCGCCATCCACATCCGCGGTGTTCTGGTCGATCCAGGCGGTCTCCGTGAAGGTGCCGCCCGCCGTGAGCCGGAAGACCTGGACGGCGCCAGCGTCGACGGTCGTCTTCAGGTCCTCGCCCGGAATGCCGACCGCGAGCAGCGACTCGGTGGTGGACGTGGCGCCGGAGGGCCGGTACGGGACCATGGCGAGCGCGTCGCCGAACTGGTCGCCGACCTCCCCGTCTCCATTGATCTCGTCCTGATCCTGGCCGAGTCCGCCGAGTGGTTTCGGGTAGCCGGACGTCAGTGTGTGGCTGAACCAGGCGACACCGCCGGCGAAGGTCGCGGTGCCGAGCGCCTCGCCTGGTGTGCCTACCGCAAAGTGGGTCGGGGTCGCGGCGAGCGAGCTGCCGAACCGGTCGTCCTGCTCCGCCACACCGGGGACGGCGCCGCCGGTTTCGGTGTCCTGGTTGACTCCGACGACCGTCTGCGCGGTGCCGCTCACGTAGTAGACGGCGCCCGCGTCCTCGACGGTGCCGATCGACTCACCAGGGGCGCCGATCAGCAGGTACGGCGTGCCGCCCGACGTCTTGCCGGCGGCGACCGCGTACCCGACCCAGTCGTCCGCCTCCGCAGTGCCGCCCAGCGGCTTGTCGCTGCCCTGGTAAATCTCCTTCACGGCCCTGCCGCCGGCGTTCAGCCCGCTCGTGGAGCCGTAGATCACGTGCACGCCTCCGACGTCGGGCGCAGCGCCGATGTCCTCGTACGGAGAACCGACCACCAGGTCGCTGCAGCCGTCGAGGTCAGCGTCGTAGACAGCCAGGGCGTGGCTGTACTGGTCGCCCGTTTCGGGAACACCCGGTACGCCTTCCGTGGCCTGCGAGAGTGTGAGGGTGCCCTTGCCGCCGCCATAGACGACGTGCACCACACCCGCCTTCTGCACGCCGTCGACGCTTGCCTCCGGGTCGGCGATCGCCGTATCGCTGACGCCGTCGCCGTTGAAGTCCGAACCGGTCCCCGACGGGCATGCGACGGCGGCCGCGGCGGGTGTACCGCCGGTTGCGCCTCCCACGGTCAGCAGTGCCCCCGCCAGAACAGTGGCGGCACCACGCCGCCACACTTTCCCCACCCTTGACACAGACACCCCGGACATAAAGAGAAGCTAAAGAAAGTCAAGGGATCATCCCTTCACGTGAAGTGCACATGCAATACACACCCACCCAGTCGTGGACATGATAAGGATCACAGCGGTTGCATATATCGCCCATATGGCCACATATGGGCGAATCTCTCATCACGCCGGATGCCCCGAACTCGACTCGCGGCCGTCCTTCGCCAGGTGGTCACCCCATAGCCACAGGAAGGTCATGCTATCTTCACACTCCTTTGTGGCACCTTCCCCCGCAAATGGCACACCACGGCACCTGCCCAGCCGATACTCAAGCCATCCAAGAAACGGGGCGTGCCCCCGTATTTCTTGGAGAGCGTGACGATGGCTGCCCCGGCCGTTTCGGTGATTGTCGCCGCCTACAATGCGATGCCTTATCTGACGCGTTGCATTACGTCTGTCGCCGAGCAAAGCATCGGCCAGGACAAGCTGGAGCTCATCGTCGTCGACGACGGCTCAACCGATGGGACGGGCAAGGAACTTCAGCGTTTGTCGGGTATCCACCCCGAGCTGTTGCGCGTTTTCCACCAGGAGAATTCCGGCGGCCCGTCCGCGCCCCGCAACTTCGGCCTCGACCACGCCCGCGGGCAGTTCGTCTTCTTCCTGGACGCCGACGACTATCTGGGCCCCGAGACCCTGGAACGTATGGTGGCGATGGCCGAGAAGAACGGCACCGACATCGTGCTCGGGAAGATGGTGGGCGTCGGGGGACGCGGCCTGCCCATGTCGATGTTCAACCGTAATCAGCCGAAGACGGACGTCTTCAGCTCACGTGTCTACTGGGCCCTCAACCCGTTGAAACTGTTCCGCCGCGAACTGCTGGAGCGGCATGCGCTGCGGTTCCCGACCAGCCTGCCCATCGGGGAAGACCAGTCGTTCGTGGCCTTGGCGTACCTGCACGCGTCGGGCATCTCCGTCATCGCCGACTACGACTGCCTGTTCTGCACCCTGCGGGAGGATGGCGGCAACACAACCGTGCGCCACGGCGGTTCGGAGCCCCGGCTGCGGTTCATGCCGGGCATGGTCGACCTCCTCCTGGAGCACGTCCCGCCCGGTCCCGGCCGTGACCACTTGGCGCACCGGCACCTCACCATCGAGGTGCAGGAGATCCTCGGCCACCTCGCGGCCGAATCCCGCCCCCAGCAAGAAAAAGCCCTCGCCCAACTCGCCGACACCCTCGCCCCCCTCTGGCACAAGGGCCTGAACAACCGGCTCTCCGCCATGGCCCGCCTCCGCCTCCACCTCGTCCGGCATCAGATGCTCGACGAGGTCCTCGAACTCACCCGGTTCGAGAAGGAACTGGCCGGGAGCAAGGTCTCCACCCCGGTGCTCGTCGACGACGGCCGGGCCCTCGCCCGCTACCCGTTCCTCCGCGCCCCCGCCCGCTCCATCCCGGACGAGTGCTACGACGTCACCGCCCAGCTCGGCGTACGCCACCACATAACCCGCGCCGCCCTGAACGGCACCGCCCTCCATCTCACCGGCCACGGCTACCTCCACCGCATCGCCACCGAGGACGTCACCAACGAGCTTCTCCTGCGCGAGCGCGACGGCAAGACGGAGTACCGGCTCCCCGTCGCCCACACCCCCACCCCCGCACTCGGCACCGACGAGGACGAGGGCCGCTACACCTACGAGAACGCCGGCTTCGAGGCCACCGTCGACATCACCACCGCCGCCGACGGCCGCCCCCTCGACGACGGACTGTGGGACATCTCCCTCGTCATCGGCGCCCAGGGCATCACCCGCGAGGTCCGCATCGGCAGCAAGCGCGCCGCCGGCGTCTCCGGCAAGGCCGCCACGCACATCGTGAACACTGCCGAGGGAACCCGGGCCGTCACCCTCTACACCACCCACCCGCACGGCAACTTCACCCTCGACCTCGGCGAGCGCAAGCACGACGTGCTGCCGCAGCTCAGCCTGAACGACTCGGCGCGGTGGGCCTCGGACGCCCCCACTGAGCTGGAGTTCACCGGCCGCTGCACACTCGCCGCGTACCCGGAGGGCGCCCTCACGGTGCACCTGGAGAACGGCCAGAACAGCGCCACCTTCCCGGCGACAAGGAACGGCACCGACTTCGTCGTGCGCGTACCCGTCTCCGAGCTCGCCGTCGGTACATGGCGCGGTGAACTGCGGCTCGGCAGCTGGACCCTGCCCCTCCCAGAACTCCCCGGGAACCTCGCCCCGGCCAAGTGGCGCCGCCGCGCCCTGCCCTGGCACGCCAAGCCCGTCCCAGACGCCGACGGCTTCGCCCTGCAGGTCGCCAGGACCAACATCGTGCGTGCCCTGATCCAGCGCATCAAGCCGTAGAGATCCAGATGACGGGCGAGACATAGCCCATCAAGAGGCCCAACAGCCGCCCATTGCAAGGGAGTTGGGCCTCCCGACCTCCGCACGGCACGCCACAGCCCCCGCACAGCTTCGATCAGAAGGCCCCCCACCCCTGGACATCAGGTCAGGTTAGGCTAACCTATCTTCGAATTGTCCGGCGGGCGATCCGCCCTGTTCGAAAGCAGCGTAGCCATGCCCAACGCCAGAGCTACCCACCTCACCCGCCGCGGCATCCTCGCCGCGGGCAGCGCCCTCGGTCTCGGGGCCGTGCTCGCGGCCTGCGGAGACGACGACGCGAAAAACGAGGGCTCCAGCGAGGCCACGACCGCTGCCAAGTCCGGCCCCTGGACGTTCAAGGACGACCGCGGCACCACCGTGAAGCTCGACAAGGTGCCCACGAAGATCGTCGCCTTCGTCGGTGTCGCGGCCGCCCTCCACGACTACGGCATCGAGATCAAGGGCGTCTTCGGCCCGACCAAGACGCAGGACGGCAAGGCCGATGTCCAGGCCGGCGACATGGACGTCAGCAAGCTGACCGTCTTCGGCAACGTCTGGGACCAGTTCAACGTCGAGCAGTACGCGGCGTTCGCCCCCGAGGTCCTCATCTCCACGACCTTCGACAGCGCCGGCACCCTCTGGTACGTCCCCGAGGCCTCCAAGGACAAGATCGCCAAGCTCGCTCCGAGCGCCGCCATCTCCGTCTACGACCGCCAGCTGACCCAGCCGCTGGAGCGGATGTGGGAGCTGGCCGAGTCCCTCGGCGCGGACATGAAGGCCGACAAGGTCGCCCAGTCCAAGAAGGACTTCGAGGCGGCGGCCGAGCGGCTGCGCAAGGCCGCGAAGGCCCGCCCCGAGATCAAGGTGATGGCCGGTTCCGCCAGCCAGGACATCTTCTACGTCTCCGGCACCAACCTCTCCATCGACCTGGAGTACTTCAAGGCCCTCGGCGTGAACTTCGTCGAGCCGCCGGAGAGCGCCAAGAAGGAGGGTGGCGGCTGGTTCGAGTCGCTGAGCTGGGAGAACGTCGACAAGTACCCGGCCGACATCATCATGATGGACGACCGCTCCTCGACGATCCAGCCGGCCGACATCACCGAGGCGACCTGGAAGAAGCTGCCCGCGGTGAAGGCCGGGCAGGTCATCGCGCGCTCGCCCGAGCCGATTCTGTCGTACGACAAGTGCACGCCGCTTCTCACGAGCCTTGCCGAGGCCATCGAGAAGGCCAAGAAGCTCGCCTGAGAAAGAGCCACTTGAGGTCGTGGGGCGACTGCGCGTCCGTTGTGGCCGGCCGCGCAGTTCCCCGCGCCCCTGAGGTTGGCACCCCTGACGTCGATTCAGGAGTTACCCCATGACCACCGCCGTAGCCGCCCCGTTCCGTTTCTTCTCCCTCCAGGTCGTACGGACGAGGCGGCTCGGTCCGTCCCTGGTCCGGGTCAGCTTCGGTGGGGAGGAGCTGGCGCACTTCTTCTCCGACGGGTGTGACCAGTCCTTGTCGCTATTCCTGCCGCATCCGGGGCAGAGCGAGCCGCAGGTTCCCCTTGAGCTCGGTGACGGCTGGTGGCAGGGGTGGCGTGAACTGCCGGACGACGTAAGGGCCGTGATGCGGTCCTACACGCTCCGCGCCCTCCGTCGGAACCCCGACGAGATCGACATCGACTTCGTGCTGCATGGCATGGAGCCCGGCGCCACCACCCCCGCCGGCCCCGCCTCCCGCTGGGCCTCCCGAGCCGCCGCCGGTGACCGCGTCCTGCTGCTCGGACCTGCGGTCGCCGACAACCGGGCGATCCGGTTCCGGCCGGCCGACGACACCGACCTCGTGGTGATCTGGGGCGACGAGACCGCCCTGCCCGCCGTCTCCGCCATCCTCGAAACCCTGCCGGCCGGCACCCGGGCCCGGGTGTGGCTGGAGGTTCACGACGCACGGGACATCCAGGACCTGGTGACCGCGGCGGACGCCGAGATCACCTGGCTGGTCCAGGAGGAGGCGCGCGCCGAGGGGTCCCCCATGGCCCTCGACGCCATCCGGGCCGCCCGACTCCCCGCCGCCGAGCGCCCGTACGTCTGGATCGCGGGCGAGTCCGGGTGCGTGAAGGCGCTGCGCCGGCACTTCGTCGGTGAGCGTGGCGTCGACCGCCGCCGGGTCACCTTCGTGGGGTACTGGAGGCAGGGGCTGAGCGAGGAGCAGCTGCGCGAGCGGGAGTGACAGCCCCTCAGCAGTAACTCCCCCCCCCCGGGCGGTAAGAGCCCTCAAGCGGTAACAGCCCCTGAAAGCAAGGCGATCGGGCGGCCACTGCGACCCAAGTGATCGTAGTCACCCTTGGGGCTACCTGACCCACAGGAACTTAGGTTAGGCTAACCTAAGTTGCACGCCGGACCCCGCACTTCACGGCCCGTCCCCACCGGAGGACCTCCCCATGCGCTCGCACCTGCTCAACGACACGACCGCGGAGCAGTACCGCCGCTCCGTGACCGAAGGAATCGAGCGGGTGGCCGCCAAACTCGCCGCCACCGACCGTCCGTTCACCGGCGTCACGGTCGACGCCCTCGCCCCCGCCATCGACGCGATCGACCTCGACAAGCCGCTGTTCGACTCCGCGGCGGTCCTGGACGAGTTGGAGGACGTCTACCTCCGGGACGCGATCTACTTCCACCACCCCCGCTACCTCGCCCACCTCAACTGCCCGGTCGTCATCCCGGCCGTGCTCGGCGAGGCGGTCCTGTCCGCGGTCAACTCCTCCCTCGACACCTGGGACCAGTCGGCCGGCGGCACCCTGATCGAGCGCAAGCTCATCGACTGGACGACCGCCCGAATAGGCCTCGGCGAGAACGCCGACGGTGTCTTCACCTCCGGTGGCACCCAGTCCAACCTCCAGGCGCTGCTCCTCGCCCGCGAGGAGGCCAAGTCCGACTCCCTCGCGAAACTGCGCATCTTCGCCTCCGAGGTCAGCCACTTCAGCGTGAAGAAGTCCGCGAAGCTGCTGGGCCTCGGCCAGGACTCCGTGGTCTCCATCCCCGTGGGCCACGACAAGCGCATGCAGACCGTCGCGCTCGCCCACGAGCTGGAGCGCTGCAAGAAGGACGGCCTCGTCCCCATGGCGGTCGTCGCCACCGCCGGGACCACCGACTTCGGCTCCATCGACCCGCTGCCCGAGATCGCCGAGCTGTGCGAGCAGTTCGGCACCTGGATGCACGTCGACGCCGCCTACGGCTGCGGACTGCTCGCCTCCGTGAAGTACCGGGGCCGTATCGACGGCATCGAGCGCGCCGACTCGGTCACCGTCGACTACCACAAGTCCTTCTTCCAGCCGGTGAGTTCCTCCGCCGTACTGGTCCGCGACGCCTCGACCCTGCGCCACGCCACCTACCACGCGGAGTACCTCAACCCGCGCCGCATGGTCACCGAGCGCATCCCCAACCAGGTCGACAAGTCCCTGCAGACCACCCGCCGATTCGACGCCCTGAAGCTGTGGATGACGCTGCGGGTGATGGGCGCCGACGGCATCGGTCAGCTCTTCGACGAGGTCTGCGACCTGGCGGTGGAGGGCTGGCAGCTACTGGCCGCCGACCCCCGCTACGACGTCGTGGTCGAGCCGACCCTCTCCACCCTGGTCTTCCGCTTCATCCCCGCGGCCGTCACCGATCCCGCCGAGATCGATCGCGCCAACCTGTACGCCCGCAAGGCCCTGTTCGCCTCCGGCGACGCGGTGGTCGCGGGCACCAAGGTGGGCGGCCGTCACTACCTGAAGTTCACCCTGCTCAACCCCGAGACGACGACCGAAGACATCGCCGCCGTCCTCGACCTGATCGCCGGCCACGCCGAGCAGTACCTGGGAGAGTCCCTTGACCGCGCGTCCTGAAAACCCGACCAGAACCCATGACTTCGTGGGCATCGGGCTCGGCCCCTTCAACCTCGGCCTGGCCTGCCTCACCGAGCCCATCGACGAGCTCGACGGGGTCTTCCTGGAGTCGAAGCCCGACTTCGAGTGGCACGCGGGCATGTTCCTGGACGGCGCGCACCTGCAGACCCCGTTCATGTCGGACCTGGTCACCCTCGCCGACCCGACGTCGCCGTACTCCTTCCTCAACTACCTGAAGGAGAAGGGCCGGCTGTACTCGTTCTACATCCGCGAGAACTTCTACCCGCTGCGCGTCGAGTACGACGACTACTGCCGCTGGGCCGCGAACAAGCTGAGCAGCGTCCGCTTCGGCACGACGGTCACCGAGGTGACGTACGACGAAGGGGCCGAGCTGTACGTCGTGAGGACGGCCGCCGGTGACACCTACCGCGCCCGTCACCTCGTCCTCGGCACCGGCACCCCGCCCTACATACCCGAGGCCTGCCAGGGCCTGGGCGGCGACTTCATCCACAACTCCCGCTATCTGCAGAACAAGGCGGAGCTGCAGAAGAAGGAGTCGATCACGCTGGTCGGCTCCGGGCAGTCCGCGGCGGAGATCTACTACGACCTGCTCAGCGAGATCGACGTCCACGGCTACCGGCTGAACTGGGTCACCCGCTCCCCGCGCTTCTTCCCGCTGGAGTACACCAAGCTCACGCTGGAGATGACGTCCCCGGAGTACATCGACTACTTCCGCGAGCTGCCCGAGGCGACCCGCTACCGCCTCACCGCCCAGCAGAAGGGCCTGTTCAAGGGCATCGACGGCGACCTGATCAACGAGATCTTCGACCTGCTCTACCAGAAGAACCTCGGCGGACCGGTCCCCACCCGACTGCTCACCAACTCCGCGCTGAACGGCGTGGCGTACGAGAACGGCACGTACACGCTGTCCCTGCGCCAGGAGGAGCAGGAGAAGGACTTCACGCTCGACTCGCAGGGCCTGGTCCTGGCCACCGGCTACAAGTACGCCGAGCCCGAGTTCCTGAAGCCTGTGCGCGACCGTCTGGTCTACGACTCCCAGGGCAACTACGACGTCGCCCGCAACTACGCCGTCGACGTCACCGGCCGCGGGATCTTCCTCCAGAACGCCGGCGTGCACACCCACAGCATCACCAGCCCCGACCTGGGCATGGGCCCGTACCGGAACGCGTACATCATCCGCGAGCTGCTCGGCACCGAGTACTACCCGGTCGAGAAGACGATCGCGTTCCAGGAGTTCTCCGTATGAGCACCACAGGCATCGGCACGTTCACCTTCCGCCCGCTGGACCCCCTGAAGGACGCCGAGCTGCTGCACGGCTGGGTCACCGACCCCAAGGCGGCCTTCTGGATGATGCAGGACGCCAAACTGCAGGACGTCGAGCGCGAGTACATGCGGATCGCCGCCCACGAGCACCACCACGCCTACCTGGGCCTGCAC
The DNA here is from genome assembly GCF_041052385.1 of Streptomyces sp. R28. Lineage (GTDB taxonomy): Bacteria > Actinomycetota > Actinomycetes > Streptomycetales > Streptomycetaceae > Streptomyces. The sequence continues at coordinate 3,985,457 of NZ_CP163439.1, forward strand.
GACGGCGAACCGGCCTTCCTCATGGAGAAGTACGACCCCCGGTACCTGGAGCTGGTCGGCCTGTACGACCCCGAGCCCGGGGACGTCGGCATGCACTTCCTGGTAGCACCGACCGACCGGCCGATCAGCGGCTTCACCCGGGCCGTCATCACCGCCGTGATGGACGAGCTGTTCGCCGACCCGCACACCCGGCGGGTCGTGGTCGAGCCCGACGTGAGCAACAAGGCCGTGCACGCCCTGAACGAGGCCGTCGGCTTCGTGCCCGTACGTGAGATCGACAAGCCGGAGAAGCGCGCGCTGCTGAGCTTCTGCACGCGCGAGCGCTTCTTCAACAGGCACCGCCTGGCCGCCCGAGGAGTAGCCGTATGACCCTGTCCGACGCCGTAGCGCATCTGTCCCCCCACCGCTGGGCGCGGGCCAACCGCCTCCTGATCCGCAAGGCACTCGCCGAGTTCGCCCACGAGCGCCTCATCACGCCGGAGGCCACCGGCGACGGCGGATACGTCGTCCGCAGCGACGACGGCCTGACGCGCTACACCTTCACGGCCACGCTCCACGCCCTCGACCACTGGCAGGTCGACGCGGAGTCGATCAACCGCCACCGCGACGGGGCCGAACGCCCGCTCGCCGCCCTGGACTTCTTCATCGAGCTCCAGAAGTCCCTGGGCCTGAGCGACGAGGTGCTGCCCGTCTACCTGGAGGAGATCTCCTCCACCCTCTCCGGCACCTGCTACAAGCTCACCAAGCCGCAGGTCCCGGTCGCCGAGCTGGTCAGGTCCGACTTCCAGGCCATCGAGACCGGCATGACCGAGGGCCACCCCTGCTTCGTCGCCAACAACGGGCGGCTCGGCTTCGGCATCCACGAGTACCTGTCGTACGCCCCCGAGACCGCGAGCCCGGTCCGCCTGGTCTGGCTGGCGGCCCACCACTCGCGCGCCGCGTTCACGGCCGGGGTCGGCATCGAGTACGAGTCCTTCGTGCGGCAGGAGCTGGGCGAGGAGACCGTGGACCGCTTCCACGGCGTCCTGCGCGACCAGGACCTGGACCCCTCCGACTACCTCTTCATCCCGGTCCACCCGTGGCAGTGGTGGAACAAGCTCACCGTCACCTTCGCCGCCGAGGTTGCCCAGAAGCACCTGGTCTGCCTGGGCGAGGGCGACGACGAGTACCTGGCCCAGCAGTCCATCCGGACCTTCTTCAACCGGTCGAGCCCCGAGAAGCACTACGTGAAGACGGCCCTGTCCGTCCTCAACATGGGCTTCATGCGCGGCCTCTCGGCGGCGTACATGGAGGCGACCCCGGCCATCAACGACTGGCTGGCCCAGCTCATCGACAACGACCCCGTGCTGCGGGAGACCGGCCTGTCGATCATCCGCGAGCGCGCCGCCGTCGGCTACCGGCACCTGGAGTACGAGGCGGCGACGGACCGCTACTCGCCGTACCGCAAGATGCTGGCCGCGCTGTGGCGCGAGAGCCCGGTGTCGTCCCTGAAGGACGACGAGTCGCTGGCCACCATGGCCTCGCTCGTCCACGTCGACCACGAGGGCGCGTCCTTCGCGGGCGCGCTGATCCAGCAGTCGGGCCGCACGCCGACCGAGTGGCTGCGCCGCTACCTGAAGGCCTACTTCACCCCGCTCCTCCACAGCTTCTACGCCTACGACCTGGTCTTCATGCCGCACGGCGAGAACGTCATCCTCGTTCTGAAGGACGGCGTCGTCGAGCGCGCGATCTACAAGGACATCGCCGAGGAGATCGCCGTCATGGACCCGGACGCGGTGCTGCCGCCGACGGTCGAGCGGCTGCGCGTGGAGGTCCCGGAGGACAAGAAGCTCCTGTCCGTCTTCACGGACGTCTTCGACTGCTTCTTCCGCTTCCTCGCCGCGAACCTCGCCGCCGAGGGGATCCTGGAGGAGGACGACTTCTGGCGCACGGTCGCCGAGGTCACCCGGGACTACCAGCACTCGGTGCCCGAACTCGCCGACAAGTTCAAGCAGTACGACATGTTCGCCCCCGAGTTCGCGCTTTCCTGCCTCAACCGCCTCCAGCTGCGCAACAACAAGCAGATGGTCGACCTCGCGGACCCGGCGGGCGCACTGCAGCTGGTCGGCAACCTGAAGAACCCGATCGCAGGGCTGTAGGGCCCCTCAGACAGGCGTGCACCCCCGGGGTACGGTCCCCCGGGGGTGCACGTCTATGTGTCCGTGGCGTGCGCGCGCCTACGAATCACCAAGGAACCTGAGGCGATCGGTAGTAGCTGATCCCCAACGCCTCCCACCGCTCAGCCTGCGCAGCAAGCCGCACCTTGTAGGCGTCCCAGTCATGCGCGGCAGCCGGCGACCACCCCAGCTCAGCCACCCCCGCCAGCCGCGGGAACGCCATGTACTCGACATCGGCCGACTTGCTGAGCGTCTCCGTCCACAGGGGAGCCTCCACCCCCCGGATCGCCGAAGCCGGCGCCCCCGGCAGATAGTTGCCCGGATCCCAGTCGTACGACCGCTTCACCTCGACCAGCCCGGCCCAGTCGAGCCCCAGCGGAGTGTCGGCCGTGTACTTCATGTCGAGGTAGATCCGGTCGGCCGGAGACAGGATGATCCCGGTCCCGTTCCGCGCCGCCTCGGCGACCTGGGCCTTCTCCTCGGCACTCGTACCGTCCAGCCCCCAGTACTGCGCCAGAGCCCCCCGCGAGGGGTTCGCCCCGGTCAGCTGATGCCAGCCGACCACCGTCTTGCCGTACTCGGCGACGATCGGCTGCACCCGGTCCATGAACGTGACGTAGTCCTCGTGACTGGTGGAGTGCGCCTCGTCGCCCCCGATGTGGAGGTACTTGCCCGGCGTGAGCGCGGCCAGCTCCCGGATCACGTCGTCCACGAAGTCGTACGTGATCTCCTTGCCGACGCAGAGTGAGCTGAAGCCGACCTCGGTGCCGGTGTAGAGCGGGGGCGCCACGCCGTCGCAGTTCAGCTCGGCGTAGGAAGCCAGCGCCGCGTTGGTGTGGCCGGGCATGTCGATCTCGGGGACGACCTCCAGGTAGCGGGAGGCGGCGTAGCGGACGATCTCCTTGTAGTCGGCCTTGGTGTAGTGACCGCCGGGGCCGCCGCCGACCTGCGTCGAGCCGCCGTGGGTCGCCAGGCGCGGCCAGGAGTCGAGGGCGATGCGCCAGCCCTGGTCGTCGCTGAGGTGCAGATGCAGCTTGTTGATCTTGTACAGGGCGAGCTGGTCGACGTAGCGCTTGACCTGGTCGACGGTGAAGAAGTGCCGGGAGACGTCGAGCATCGCGCCGCGCCAGCCGTAGCGCGGAGTGTCCTTGATCGTGCCGCCCGCGACCAGCCAGGGGCCGGGCTGGACGGAGTCCTTCTCGACGGCCGCCGGGAGGAGTTGGCGCAGGGTCTGGACGCCGTGGAAGAGGCCGGCGGACCCCGCGGCGGTGATGGTGACGCCCTTGCGGCCGCTGTCGAGGCGGTAGCCCTCGGCGCCGAACGGGCCCTCGGCCAGGCGCAGGTGGATTCCGCCGGCACCGTGGGTGGTGACGGGGAGGCGGTAGCCGGTGGAGGGGCGGAGGACGTGCGCGAGGTACTCGCCCACGCGGCGCGTCTCGTGGGAGTCGTCCACGCGGATGTGCGTGGCGCGGGTGATCCGGTAGGGGGATCCGCCCGGGGCGACCGAGGCGGGCGCGGGGACCACCCGGTCGAGTGGGGTGGGCGGTGCCGCGTGTGCGGGGGCGGCCCCTGTCACCGAGGCGCCCGTCGCGACCAGCAGCAGGGAACCGAGAAGGCGAAACGTTCTGTGGCGCGGTCTGGCACAGCCGTCTCTCACAAGCCTGTCCCTTCCATGAGCCGTTGCGCTCCAAGAGGTCTGGACCACTCTCTCGTGAGACTGGTGGAACAATCCACCCCATGGCGGAAATCATCCAGAAGGACGGCACGTGGGTCTTCGACGGCGACGCACTGCGGCTGACCCCCGGACGGGACAAGAACGTCAGCCTGTTCCGCAAGACGCTGGGTGAACTCGTCGTCCCGCTGGTTGCGTTGGCCGGTGTCTCCTTCGAGCAGGGCAAGAAGGCGGGCCGGCTGCGCCTGCGGCTGCGCGACGGCGCCGACCCGCTGCTGCACGCCACGGGCGGCCGGCTGACCGAGCCGAACGACCCGTACCAGCTGCTCGTCGAGTCCGACCGCTACGGCGTCGCCGAGTACTTCGTGGACGAGGTCCGAGGCGCCCTGCTGCTCGACGAGGTTCCCACCGACCCGGTCGACGCGTACCTGCTGCCGGGCCCTTCCCTGCCGCTGTCGGTCTCCGCCGGGGACGGCACCGCCGGCTTCGACGGCGACCACGTCCGCCTGGAGTGGAACTGGAAGGCGGAGGACGCCAAGGCCGCCGCCGGCACCCGCTCCCTCACGCTGACCGACATCGCGTCCGTGGAGTGGCATCCGGCGGCGGGCCTGGAGAACGGCTACCTCCGCTTCACCGTCCGGAACGCTCCCACCAAGGCCCCGCCCAAGTACGACGCCAACTCGGTGGAGCTGTGGGGCTTCAAGAAGGATCCGCTGATGGCCCTGGTCGCGGCGGCGGTCCAGGCCCGCCTCCCGCACCCGGCCAGGGCCGGCGCCACAGACGTACCGGACGCGCGACCGGAACTGCCTTCCGCTCCGGTCGCCTCCGCCGAGGACGACCACGACGCCCTCCTGCGCCGCCTGCGCGAACTCGGCGAGCTGCACCGCACGGGCGTGCTGACGGACGAGGAGTTCACGATGGCCAAGCAGGCCGTCCTCAAGCGGATGTAGCGCGCGTACGGGCCTACTTGGCCCTGCGGGCCACCGTGAAGTGGTCGATCCGGTCGCCCGTCTCGGCGATGCCCTGGACCTTCAGCGTGGCGTACCGGCCCCGCGGCGCGGGCTGGACGTCCACGCGCAGGAACGAGTAGTTGAGGTAGCGCACCCGGGACCAGGCGACCGTCTCGTTCTGCTTGCCGTCCTTGAGGTTGACGAACGAGGCCACGGAGTCCTGCTCGTGCTCGTGCCCCTCGTACGAGTCCGGCGCCGTGAACGCGTACAGGCTGCGGCCCGCCGCACCCGCCGTCACGTACACCACGCCCTCGGTCTCGGGGTACGCCGTGCCGCCGATCGGCAGCTTCTTGGCGACCTCGTTCCCCTTGATGACGTCGGTGCGCTCGTACTGGTGGTTGTGCCCGTTGATGACCAGGTCGACCGTGTACTTCTCGAACAGCGGCACCCACTCCTGTCGCACGCCGCCTTCCGAGGCGTGCGCCGTGGAGGTGCAGTACGCGCAGTGGTGGAAGAACACGACGATGAAGTCGATGTCCTTGGCCGCCCGGTACTTCTTCAGCTGCGCCTCGAACCACTTGGTCTGGGTGCCGCCGGAGAGGCCGAGGTTGGCCGGGATCTCGAAGGAGACGTCGTTCGGGTCCAGCGAGATGATCGCGGTGTTGCCATGGACGAAGGAGTAGACGCCCGGCAGGTTCTTCTTGTCCGGCCCGTTGTCGGGGAGCGTGAAGCGGGCCTCCTCGCCGCCATAGCCGTTGGGCGAGTACCAGGCCTCCATGTCGTGGTTGCCGTACGACACCATCCACGGGACCGACTTGGCGACCGACTCGGTCTGGGCGAGGAACTGGTCCCACACCCGCGAGTCGAAGCCGGTGTCGGCGGTCTTGCCGGCGCCGGACGGGTCGGCGTACGCGATGTCGCCGGCGTGCAGGTGGAAGGCCGGGTTCTGGCCGAGAAGCAGGCTGTCGTTGGCCAGGCCGTGGTAGCTGACGCCCTGGTCGCCGAAGGCGGTGAAGGTGAAGGGCGCCTTGTGGGCGGGGGCGGTGGTGAAGGTGCCGAGGGTGCCGAGCAGGTGCGGCTCGGCGGGGTCGAAGCCCTGGTGGCCGACGCCGTAGTAGTACGTCCGGCCGGGGCGCAGGTGACTCAGCCTGGCGTGCACGTAGTACTGCGTGTGGTCGGCGCTCGCGCCGACGCCGGCCGGGGTGTACAGGGTGCGCACCTCGGCCTCGATCTTGCGGGAGAGGTCCCAGGGGTGGGCGCCGATCCGGATGAACGGCTTCTTCACGGCGACCGGGACCTGCCAGGAGACGGTCATCTCGGTGCGCGCGTCGTTGCCGTAGGCGAGGTGGCGGCCGAAGGGGGCGACGAGGGCCCCGTCGACGGTCTCGGTGGCCGGGACGGTGCTCTGTGTCGGTACGGCGGCCTGGGCGGTGGCACCCGGTACGAACGCGCCACCCGCGACGGCGCCCAGCGTGACGGCGCCGCCTCTGATCATCGTGCGCCGCGAGAATCTGGCGCGCAGGTACTCGTGCTGCTCGGCCATGCTCATGTGCTCGGCGAGCTGCTGGGGTACTCCCATGCGAGGAATGTCCATGGCGTCCGAAACTCGTCCCCTCAGGCAACGGGATGCGGGCCGACGCATGGACAGCTCCGGAACAGGCCCCCATGAGACCCTCAATGTTCTTCCAAGAGCTTCCACAGCCGATTACCAGGCGGTTGCCCGAAATCGGGCAGGATTCTTGCGAAACTGTCGCCGGTACCCCAGGATCTACGGGGTGCACGACGAACTTGTTGATCATCTGACGCGGTCCACGCCCCTCAGCAGGGGCGAGGCGCTGCGCGTGATCCAGGACGTGCTCGCCTACTTCGACGAGACGACCGAGGACTACGTCCGTCGCCGCCACCGCGAGCTGCAGGCCCAGGGCCTGGTGAACGCGGCGATCTTCGAACGGATCGAGGCGGACCTGAAGTACCGGGCGGTGGCGCCGCCGGAGCTCACGCTCAGACAGTTGCGCCGCATCGTCTACGGCTGAGACCACCGCTGAGCCGCCACTCACGGAATTGAGGGATACGTATATATGTGCGGAATCGTCGGATACATCGGGAAGCGTGACGTCGCTCCTCTGCTGCTGGAGGGCCTGCAGCGCCTGGAGTACCGCGGCTACGACTCGGCCGGCATCGCCGTCACCTCGCCGAGGACGAGCGGCCTGAAGACGGTCAAGGCCAAGGGCCGGGTCCGTGACCTGGAGGCCAAGGTCCCGGCGCGCTTCAAGGGCACGACCGGCATCGCCCACACCCGCTGGGCCACCCACGGCGCCCCGTCCGACGTGAACGCCCACCCGCACCTGGACGCCGAGGGCAAGGTCGCCGTCGTCCACAACGGCATCATCGACAACGCCTCCGACCTGCGCCGCAAGCTGGAGGCGGACGGTGTCGAGTTCCTCTCCGAGACCGACACCGAGGTCCTCGTCCACCTCATCGCCCGCTCGCAGGCGACGAAGCTGGAGGACAAGGTCCGCGAGACCATCGGCCTCATCGAGGGCACGTACGGCATCGCCGTCCTGCACGCCGACTTCCCGGACCGCATCGTCGTGGCCCGCAACGGCTCCCCGGTCGTCCTCGGCATCGGCGAGAAGGAGATGTTCGTCGCCTCGGACATCGCCGCGCTGGTGGCCCACACGCGGCAGATAGTGACGCTGGACGACGGCGAGATGGCCACCCTCAAGGCCGACGACTTCCGCACCTACACGACCGAGGGCACCCGTACGACGGCGGAGCCCACCACGGTCGAGTGGGAAGCGGCGTCCTACGACATGGGCGGCCACGACACCTACATGCACAAGGAGATCCACGAGCAGGCCGACGCCGTGGACCGCGTCCTGCGCGGCCGCATCGACGACCGCTTCTCCACCGTGCACCTCGGCGGCCTCAACCTGGACGCCCGCGAGGCCCGCCAGATCCGCCGCGTGAAGATCCTGGGCTGCGGCACCTCGTACCACGCGGGCATGATCGGCGCCCAGATGATCGAGGAGCTGGCCCGCATCCCCGCGGACGCCGAGCCCGCGTCGGAGTTCCGCTACCGCAACGCGGTGGTCGACCCCGACACCCTGTACATCGCCGTCTCCCAGTCCGGCGAGACCTACGACGTCCTCGCCGCCGTCCAGGAGCTGAAGCGCAAGGGCGCGCGGGTCCTGGGCGTCGTGAACGTGGTCGGCTCCGCGATCGCCCGCGAGGCCGACGGCGGCATCTACGTCCACGCGGGCCCGGAGGTCTGCGTCGTCTCGACGAAGTGCTTCACCAACACCACGGTCGCCTTCGCGCTGCTGGCCCTTCACCTCGGCCGCACCCGCGACCTCTCCGTCCGCGACGGCAAGCGCATCATCGAGGGCCTGCGCAAGCTCCCCGCCCAGATCGCCGAGATCATGGAGCAGGAGGCGGAGATCAAGAAGCTGGCCGAGCAGTACGCCGACGCCCGCTCGATGCTCTTCATCGGCCGCGTCCGGGGCTACCCGGTCGCCCGTGAGGCCTCCCTCAAGCTCAAGGAGGTCTCCTACATCCACGCCGAGGCCTACCCCGCCTCCGAGCTCAAGCACGGCCCCCTGGCCCTGATCGAGCCCGCCCTGCCCACGGTCGCCATCGTCCCCGACGACGACCTCCTGGAGAAGAACCGCGCCGCCATGGAGGAGATCAAGGCCCGCAGCGGCAAGATCCTCGCGGTGGCCCACCAGCCCCAGGAGAAGGCCGACCAGACGCTCGTGGTCCCGAAGAACGAGGACGAACTCGACCCGATCCTGATGGGCCTCCCCCTCCAACTCCTCGCGTACCACACGGCCCTGGCCCTGGGCCGGGACATCGACAAGCCCAGGAACCTCGCAAAGTCGGTGACGGTCGAGTAGAGGCTTTTGGCTTTTAGGGGCGCGGGGAACTGCGCGAGCAACCCCCACACACCCGCAGAGGCCACCGAAACAGGAACGGACCCCCACGTGATGCCACCATTCACGGGGGGTCCGCTCATATCGCCGGGGAGCCGCCCAACTCCCCAGCCGGCGCAGCTAACCGGTGGCCGTCACTCCCCGGCCCGCAGCGCGTCGCGGAAGTGCGGTCGGCCAGTGGGCCACAGCCGCGGTCGCCGCGTACCAGGCCACCGCACCCGCGGCGACGGCGAACCAGCCCCCGACCTTGCTGAGCCCGCCATTGCCGGCGAAGTGGGCGATCGCCATGAGCACCAGGGACACGAAGAACAACCCGTACGCCCCCTGCCCGAGCTGGTCCCCACCCGCGAGCGTGAGGGACAGCGCCACCAGGGCGAACAGCAGCAGGAACAGCCCCGCCGCATTGTCGGAGACGGCCGCGTCGGCAGAGACGGCCCAGGTGAACCACAGGGCGCCGAGCGCCACGAACGCGGTCCCGTTCGCGGGGTCATGGTCGCGCAGGGCCATCAGCCCCGCGACGAAGAGGGCAATTCCGCCCACGTACTGGGCGATTGATACGGCGTCAGCAGCTGACACACCGTCGATCACGTCGGTGCACCCCAGCCCGAAAGCCAACAGGGTGATACCGAGGGCGAGTCGGCCGACCACGGTAGTGGTCCCGCTTCCCGCGGAGACGTCATTGTCCACGGCGGGCTCCCTTCATGCATGTGCAGTTGTGCGGTGAGCGTTATATGCCCTTCACAAGGGCACAAACACCTCTACGCGCGAGTAAATTCACACATCGCCAGAAGGGGGCACGCGGGAGAGGGGCGCCCCAAACTCCTCATCTCACCTGGGACGACGGCGAGTTACGGAATGATAACGACGGGACGCTTGGCCCGCTTCGCGAGCCGCCCCGCGACGGAGCCGAAGATCCGCCCGACGATGCCGTGCGTGGAGCCGACGACGATCGCGTCCGCCTCGTACTCCCGCCCGACCTCTTCGAGTTCGTGGCAGATGTCACCGCCGCGCTCGACCAGGATCCAGGGCACCTCGGCGAGGTAGTCGGCGCAGGCGAGTTCGAGGCCCAGCACCTCGGTGCGGTGGTCCGGCACGTCGACGAAGACCGGCGGCTCGCAGCCGGCCCACACCGTGGTGGGCAGCCGGTTGGCGACGTGGACGATGATCAGGCCCGACCCGGAGCGATGGGCCATGCCGATCGCGTACGCAAGGGCGCGCTCGCTGGAGGTGGAGCCGTCGAAGCCGACGACGACGCCGTGCTTGAAGGCGGGGTCGCAGGACTGGCGTGACTCGTCCGCCGCCAGGGGATCGGTTGCCGTCGGGTCGGCTACCTGGCGCTTGCGGTCCGCGGGTTCGAAGAATTCGTGACCGGCCATGGCTGTCTCGGCGTATTGATCCTTTATGGGTGGGCCCGCGAGCGGGGCTCGCTGACGGATGCAGCAGTGTGCGGCGGAGCTGTGTCCGGGAATGGTCTTCCCAACCCCATACCCCCAAGGGTACGGCGGCACGCCTCCTTAAGCCCAGATCCCCACTCACGGTCGGTGCGGGTTCCAGGGAGCATGCACGAGGGGACGCCCGTAACGCAATGGTTGCTGCGGTGTACAGGCGGTTTGCACAGGATTCACGTGCGTCCGCGGCCGGGACGGCCCCGTACCAGTGACCGACCGCTCGAACACGCGTTGATCCCCTTGAGTCTCAGCCCCAGGGAACCCAGGGAGTACCCACCGATGCCCGGACCGCGCACGCCCTCCGACGACAGTGCCACCGACGTGGTCCGCTGGGCGGCCTTCAGCTGCGTCCTGGTTCCCGTGGTCCTCCTCTGGTACGGAACCTCCCTCGCCGGGGCCGCGGGCACGGCCTTCGGCCTCGCCGCCGTGACGGCCGTCTGCCGCCTACTGCTCCGTCAGTCGGAGCGCGGCGCGGCGCGCCTGAAGGACGAGGAGCGCACCCCTCCGGCACCCTCCCGTCGCGGACGCCACCACAGGACCGGAACCGGGGCCCATAGAGGCGGACGTCACACTGGTTGAAATACACCGGTCGGCTGACCGGTTTCCGCGCACGGGCACGCTGCTTTTCAGCCAACTTCTGGCGCACATGCATCCCCTCCCCGGAACACCCCCCAACCCCCGTTCCACCTGCACGGAAAGGGCCTCAGGGGCCCTGCGCACCCTACGTGGATTGGCCACTGCGACAAGGCGCACTTCCCTGCACGGCCTGTGAGTGCAACGCTTCGTGATCGAATGCTTCACGCCAAGTTGCCAAGTCGACAATGTGCCGAGTGCCGAACCGGCCACTTCGGCGCGACGCGACACAGTAGATTCGATCTTGACTGTCTACGGCGGGGGACTCGTGCAGGACCAAGGGGAAACGTGCAGGAGCGACACAACCGAGGAGCCGCGACCACCGAGGGGGGCTTAGCAGTATGAGCCACGACTCCACTGCCGCGCCGGAAGCCGCGGCCCGGAAGCTTTCCGGGCGACGCCGCAAGGAGATCGTCGCGGTGCTGCTGTTCAGCGGCGGCCCCATCTTCGAGAGTTCCATACCGTTGTCGGTGTTCGGGATCGACCGCCAGGACGCCGGCGTGCCGCGCTACCGCTTGCTGGTGTGCGGCGGCGAGGAAGGCCCACTGCGGACCACAGGGGGCCTGGAACTCACCGCGCCACATGGCCTGGAGGCGATCTCACGGGCGGGCACAGTCGTCGTGCCTGCCTGGCGTTCGATCACGTCTCCACCGCCCGAGGACGCGCTCGACGCACTGCGCCGGGCGCACGAGGAAGGCGCCCGCATAGTCGGACTGTGCACCGGTGCCTTCGTCCTCGCCGCGGCGGGCCTGCTGGACGGCCGCCCAGCGACGACGCACTGGATGTACGCACCGACGCTGGCCAAGCGCTACCCGTCGGTGCACGTGGATCCGCGAGAGCTGTTCGTCGACGACGGCGACGTCCTGACGTCGGCGGGCACCGCGGCCGGAATCGATCTCTGTCTCCACATCGTGCGCACGGACCACGGCAATGAGGCGGCAGGGGCCCTGGCCCGCCGTCTGGTGGTCCCACCGCGCCGATCCGGCGGTCAGGAGCGCTACCTCGATCGATCTTTACCAGAGGAGATCGGCGCCGACCCGCTGGCCGAGGTCGTCGCCTGGGCGCTGGAGCACCTCCACGAGCAGTTCGACGTGGAGACGCTGGCGGCCCGCGCGTACATGAGCCGCCGCACCTTCGACCGCCGCTTCCGCTCACTGACGGGCAGCGCCCCGTTGCAGTGGCTGATCACCCAGCGGGTCCTGCAGGCACAGCGCCTGCTGGAGACGTCGGACTACTCGGTGGACGAGGTGGCGGGCCGCTGCGGCTTCCGCTCGCCGGTGGCGCTGCGCGGCCACTTCCGCCGCCAGCTCGGCTCGTCGCCGGCCGCGTACCGGGCGGCGTACCGTGCGCGCCGCCCCCAGGCCGAGAGGCCGACGGACGCGGAGCCCGCGTCGGGCCCCGCCCTCCAGCATGGCCCACCGCCCACCCCGTACTCGGAGGGCGGCCCGGTCCCGCTGCAGACCCGCCGCACCCCGGCCCCAGTCGGCACGTCCGCGCCCTCGGAGAACGGGCGCGAGCTGTACGTCGGAGGCCGGGCTGCCCTGCCCGGGCAGCGCAGCGGAGCATGACCTCGTGACGCCGGGCGGGCATCTCGGCCCGTCCGGCGTTCGAGGACGACGAACGCGGGGCGCCCCAAATGCGGACGTCAGCTTTAGGGTGGTCGCATGAACGATCGCATGGTGTGGATCGACTGCGAGATGACCGGCCTCTCGCTGTCCGACGACGCGCTCATCGAGGTTGCCGCCCTCGTCACCGACTCCGAGCTGAACGTACTCGGCGACGGTGTGGACATCGTCATCCGCCCGCCGGACGCGGCGCTGGAGACGATGCCGGAGGTGGTGCGTCAGATGCACACCGCGTCCGGCCTGCTCGACGAACTCGCCGCCGGTACGACGCTGGCGGACGCCGAGGAGCAGGTCCTGGCGTACGTACGCGAGCACGTGAAGGAACCCGGCAAGGCCCCGCTGTGCGGCAACTCCGTCGGCACGGACCGCGGCTTCCTGCTGCGCGACATGCCGACGCTGGAGGACTACCTCCACTACCGGATCGTCGACGTCTCGTCGGTCAAGGAGCTGGCCCGCCGCTGGTACCCGCGCGCCTACTTCAACAGCCCCGAGAAGAACGGCAACCACCGCGCCCTCGCCGACATCCGCGAGTCCATCGCCGAACTCCGCTACTACCGCGAGGCCGTCTTCGTCCCGCAGCCCGGCCCGGACTCGGACACCGCGAAGTCGATCGCAGCGAAGCACGTTCTGCCTGCTCAGTAGGTGTCTGCGGGGGTCCGCCCAGGGGCGCCGCGAAACCTGTGCGCGAGCACCCCTTCGGACCCTGTACACTTTTTCTCGGCCGGTCGGGGACTCCACAAGAGTCGATCGCCGGTCATGGTGGGTGTAGCTCAGCTGGTAGAGCACCTGGTTGTGGTCCAGGATGCCGCGGGTTCGAGTCCCGTCACTCACCCCAGGCCTTCAGCCGGTGACTTCATCGCGAAGTCACCGGCTGAAGCTTTTTCACACCGCACAGGACATCGGCCGACCGGCCGGTCGTTCCTGGAGCAGGCCCTAGGCTGCGCACGATGTCCGAGCCCCGTGTACACGCCGAGCCCCTCGCCACCGCCCGCCTCGACCTCCTCCCGCTGCGCGTCGAGCACGCCGAGGAGATGGCCGTCGTCCTGGCGGACCCGGCGCTGCACACCTTCATCGGCGGCACGCCCCACTCCCCGCGCGACCTGCGCGCCCGCTACGAGCGGCTCGTCGCCGGATCTCCCGCCCCGGGCGTCTCCTGGTGCAACTGGGTGCTGCGGCTGCGCGCGCAGTCGTGTCTCGTGGGCACGGTCCAGGCCACGGTCACGGCCACCCGGGGCGGCGACGCCGAGATCGCCTGGGTGGTCGGCACGCCGTGGCAGGGGCGCGGGTTCGCGTCGGAGGCGGCGCGGGGGCTGGTCAGCTGGCTCGGGCGACGGTCCGTCCGTGCGGTCGTCGCCCACATCCACCCCGACCACCTGGCCTCGGCGGCGGTCGCCACGGCGGCGGGGCTGGCCCCGACCGAGGAGGAGCAGGACGGGGAGACGCGGTGGCGGCTGGCGCTACCCCTGTGACGTCGCCGCCCGCCATGCCCGCACCAACTCCCTTACGCTCCCGAAGCGTTCGCCGGGGTCGGTGCCGGTGGCCCGGTCGAGCACCGCCGGCTGGGCCGCCGTGCCCGCCAGACCCGCTCCTCGTCGCCGGCCGGGGAGCCGGTCCACGTCCAGCGTGAACGGGCCGGGGCGGTATTCGTCCAGGTCGATCAGGTGGAGTTCGTCGCCCTCGAAGTCGCACAGGAACGTGCCGTCGTAGAGGTCGACGGCGACGTGTCCCGCGGCCTCCACCGCCAGAGGACCTCGCCGGCGTGCCACGGCATCACCACCGCCGTACCGCCACCGCCCCGGACCGCGAACCGGTGCGGCTGCGGGACGATCACGGGATGGCGTACCGCCCGGTGGAACGCCCGGGCGCGGTCCAGGGAGCGCCGGGCCCGGTCGGTCGCCGCCTCCTTCACGAACCAGCGCTCACCGTCCGGGAGTCGGACGCCGTACGACACACAGCCCGAGTCCTGGTCGCGGAAGGCGCGCAGCACCTCGCCCACGGAACGCAGGTACGGCTCCACCTCGCCGGCCTCGGCGAGGTCCAGCAGGGCGTGGCCGCTCACGACGACGTGCGCACCACCAGTTCCGTCGCCAGTACCTCCTGCGGGCGTTCCAGTCCCCGCGACACCGCCGGCCGGCGATCCGCTATCTCGGCGAGGAGGAGGTCCAGCATCCGGCGGCCCATGTCCTCGATCGGCTGGCGGACGCTGGTGAGGGGCGGGTCCATGTGGCGGGCGATGGCCGAGTCGTCGTAGCCGACGAGGGCCACGTCCTCGGGGATGCGGTGGCCCGTCTCGCGCAGGACCTGGCGGGCGCCCGCCGCCGTCACGTCCGACGCCGCGAAGACCGCGTCCAGGTCGGGGCAGCGCTCCAGGAGCAGCTTCATCGCCCGCGCGCCGCCCTCCTCCGTGAAGTCGCCCGCCTCGATCAGCCGCTCGTCCGCCCCGTGCCCCGCGTCGCGCAGGGCGTCGCGGTAGCCGTCGACGCGGCGCTGGGCGCCGTAGACGTCGAGGCGGCCGGTGATGTGGGCGATCCGTGTACGGCCGCGGGACATCAGGTGCTCGACGGCCGAGCGGGCGCCGCCGTAGTTGTCGGAGTCCACCGAGGTCAGGGTCTCCGCCGCATACCTCGGGCCGCTGATCACCGCGGGGATCTCCAGCTGGGCCAGCAGGTCCGGCAGGGGGTCGTCCGCGTGGACCGAGACCAGCAGGACGCCGTCCACGCGGTGTGCCGCGAGGTACTGGGCCAGGCGGCGGCGTTCCCGGTCGCTGCCCGCGAAGATCAGCAACAGCTGCATCTCCGTCTCGGAGAGCTCGGCGCCCACGCCCTTGAGCATGTCCGAGAAGTACGGTTCCGCGAAGAACCGCGTCTCCGGCTCGGGCACGACCAGCGCGATCGCGTCGGTGCGGTTCGCCGCCAGGGCCCGGGCCGCCGTGTTGGGGACGTAGCCCAGCTCCGCCACCGCCGCTTCCACCGCCGCGCGGGTCGCGTCGCTGACCCGGGGCGAGCCGTTGATCACCCGGGAGACGGTGCCCCGGCCCACGCCGGCGCGGGCCGCCACCTCTTCGAGGGTGGGCCGACCGCCGCTTCGGCCCCGCGCTCCGTGGGTTGCCATGGGCTCCGCCTTCCCGCCGATCCGTACGCCGGCCTGGAATCTAACAGTCCCGTCTGCTGCACTGACCCCACCTGGGGGCCGGCGCCCCCAGACCGCTGCTTCGGCCTGAACCGCCTCGCGCTCAACCGCCGGACGGGCTCAGGTGGTTCCAGTTAACGGCCCGATAACTGAACGCATCTCTCCGCTCCGAGTCCCTTGACACCCCCGCCCGGACCGACGAACCTTCAACTCATCACCTGTGGGAGCGCTCCCACAGTACCTGACACATACACATCCCGCACGTTCCCCGCCCGAGCCGCAGCGACAACAACGAACGGGCCCAACAGTGCAGTTGGCCGGGGGGTCGGCACGTCAGGCAACAGGAGGACGCAATGCGCACGAGTACCCGCGGGTCCCGCAGGCTGATGGCCCTCGCGGCCGTCGCCGCGCTGACGACAGGGCTGCTCGCCGGCTGCGCCGAGGACTCGGACGGCGACTCTTCGGGGGAAGGCGGTGGCAACGGCGGCGGTGGCAAGACCACCCTCACCATCGGCACCTTCGGCACCTTCGGCTACAAGCAGGCCGGCCTCTACGACGAGTACATGAAGCTCAACCCGGACATCAACATCAAGGAGAACGTCACCGTCCGTACCGACGTCTACTGGCCGAAGGTCCTCACCCGGCTGCAGGCCGGGGCCGGTGCCGACGACATCCAGGCGATCGAGATCATGAACGTCACGGAGGCCGTGGAGACGCAGGCCGACAGGTTCGTCGACCTCGGCAAGGAGGCCGACAAGTCGCAGTGGCTGGACTGGAAGAACGCCCAGGCCACCACCAAGGACGGCAAGCTGATCGGGCTCGGCACCGACATCGGCCCGATGGCGATCTGCTACCGCAAGGACCTGTTCGAGAAGGCAGGCCTGGAGACCGACCGCACCAAGCTCGCCGCGCAGTGGAAGGGCGACTGGGGCAAGTACGTCGACCTGGGCAAGGAGTACATGAAGAAGGCGCCCAGCGGCACCAAGTTCGTGGACTCGGCCTCCTCGGTCTACAACGCGGCCCTCGGCGGCGCGGACGAGCGTTACTACAAGGACGACGGCACCGTCGACTGGGACAAGTCGCAGGGCGTCAAGAACGCCTGGGACGTCGCCATGGACGTGGCGACCAGCGACATGTCGGCGAAGCTGAAGCAGTTCGACAAGCCGTGGGACCAGGGCCTCGCCAACGGCACCTTCGCCACGGTGGCCTGCCCGGCCTGGATGATCGGCAACATCCTGGAGAAGTCCGGTGACTCCGGCAAGGGCAAGTGGGACGTGGCGGCGGCGCCGAGCGCGTCCAACTGGGGCGGCTCCTTCCTCGGCGTGCCGACCTCGGGCAAGCACCAGAAGGAGGCCATCGCGCTGGCGAAGTGGCTGACCGCGCCCGAGCAGCAGGCGAAGGTGTTCGCCAAGCAGGCCAGCTTCCCGTCGGCCCCGTCGGCGTACTCGAGCCTGAAGCCGGCGGCCGCCACCACGGAGTACTTCTCGAACGCGCCGATCACGCAGATCTTCTCCGACTCGGCGAAGACCATCCCGTCGCAGTACTTCGGGATCAAGGACCAGGCGATCAACACCGCGCTGACCGACATCGGCATCCTCCAGGTCGAGCAGAAGGGCAAGAGCCCTGACCAGGGCTGGGACGCGGCGTCCGAGGAGATCAAGGACGTGCTCGGCCAGTGACCAGCTCCAAGCAGGCCCTCGCGCACGCCGCGAGCGCCGACGCCGCGCCCGGTGACCAGCCGGGCGCGGCCGGCCGCGCGCACGGTCGCGGTACGCCGCCTCCGCCTCCGCCGGGCCCGGATTCCTGGCGCAGCAGGCTGTACCGCTGGGACATGAAGGCGTCGCCGTACGCGTTCATCGCCCCCTTCTTCATCATCTTCGGGGCGTTCTCGCTGGTCCCGCTGCTGTACACGGCGTGGTACTCGCTGCACAACGTGCAGCTGGCCAACCTGGACGGCCAGACCTGGACCGGCCTGGACAACTACCAGAACCTGCTGTCCTCGGACTTCTTCTGGAACGCGCTGTGGAACACCTTCACCATCGGCGTGATCTCCACGGTGCCGCAGCTCCTGATGGCGATCGGCCTCGCCCACCTGCTCAACTACAAGCTGCGCGGTTCGACCGTGTGGCGGGTCGTGATGCTCACCCCGTACGCCACCTCGGTGGCGGCGGCGACGCTGGTGTTCGTGCTGCTGTACTCCTGGGACGGCGGCCTGATCAACTGGCTGCTGGAGTTCGTCGGCATCGATCCCGTCAACTGGCGTGAGTCCGACTGGGGTTCGCAGTTCGCGGTCTCGTCGATCGTGATCTGGCGGTGGACCGGCTACAACGCGCTGATCTACCTGGCGGCGATGCAGGCGATCCCGGCCGACCTCTACGAGTCCGCGGCGATCGACGGTGCCAACCGCTGGCAGCAGTTCCTGCACGTGACGATCCCGCAGCTGCGGCCGACGATCCTGTTCACGGTGGTCGTCTCGACGATCGGCGCGACCCAGCTCTTCGGTGAGCCCCTGCTGTTCGGCGGGGTGAGCGGTTCGAAGGGCGGCTCCGGGCACCAGTACCAGACGCTCGGCCTGTACATGTACGACCAGGGCTGGATCATCGGCAACCTCGGCAAGGCGTCCGCGATCGCCTGGTCGATGTTCCTGATCCTGCTGATCGTCGCCGTGATCCAACTGCTGGTGTCCCGACGGCTGAGGAAGTCCCAATGACCGCGAGCGAACTGACACTTCCCCAGGCCGAGCAGGACAAGAAACCCAGGCGCGAGCGGCCCCGGGTGATGGGCGCGGGCAAGCAACTGCACGCCGGCCCGCTCACCTACGTCGCGCTGAGCGTCTTCGCGCTGGTCTCGCTGGCCCCGCTGGTGTGGACGGCGATCGCGGCCTCGCGCACCGACCAGCGGCTCGCCCAGACTCCGCCGCCGCTGTGGTTCGGCGGGAACCTGTTCAAGAACATGGAGCGGGCGTGGGAGGAGGCCGGGCTCGGCACGGCGATGTTCAACACCATCATCGTGGCGAGCATGATCACCATCAGCACGGTGCTGTTCGCCACGCTCGCCGGTTTCGCCTTCGCCAAGCTGCGGTTCCGGTTCTCCGGCGTCCTGCTGATGCTGACGATCGGCACGATGATGATCCCGCCGCAGCTGGCGGTCGTACCCCTGTATCTGTGGATGGCGGACCTCGGCTGGTCGAACCAGCTCCAGACGGTCATCCTGCCGACGCTGTGCACGGCCTTCGGTACGTTCTTCATGCGCCAGTACCTGCTGCAGGCGCTGCCGACCGAGCTGATCGAGGCGGCGCGGGTGGACGGCGCGAGCAGTCTGCGGGTCGTCTGGCACGTGGTCTTCCCGGCCGCCCGGCCCGCGATGGCCGTGCTCGGCCTGCTGACCTTCGTGTTCGCCTGGAACGACTTCCTGTGGCCGATCATCGCCCTGAACCAGGAGAACCCGACCGTGCAGGTCGCCCTCAACTCCCTCGGCACCGGCTACGTCCCCGACCAAGCGGTGATCATGGCGGGCGCCCTGCTCGGCACACTGCCGCTGCTGATCGCGTTCCTGCTGTTCGGCAAGCAGATCGTGGGCGGAATCATGCAGGGGGCGGTCAAGGGCTGAGGCCCGGCCTGACGCAGGGCCTCACGCACGGCCTGACGCCTGGCCTGACGCACGGCTCGGCGGAGTGCCTGACGCCTGGTCATGTCGCTTCTCCTGTACGTCCCTCGGGGCCGGGACACCGCCGTCTCGGCCCCTCATCCCCGTTCCCTCATCCCCCCTCCCCTCCTACCCGTCGGTCTCCACGACCCCCTATGGGAGCGCTTCCATGCCTGAACCCATGTCCTCCGTGTCCTTTCCCCCCGCCTTCCTCTGGGGCGCGGCGACGTCCGCGTACCAGATCGAGGGGGCGGTGCGGGAGGACGGCCGTACGCCGTCCATCTGGGACACCTTCAGCCACACGCCGGGCCGGACGGCCGGCGGCGACCACGGTGACATCGCTGTCGACCACTACCACCGCTACCGCGAGGACGTGGCGCTGATGGCCGAGCTGGGGCTGTCGGCGTACCGCTTCTCGGTCTCCTGGTCGCGGGTGCAGCCGACGGGCCGGGGCCCGGCTGTGCAGCGGGGCCTGGACTTCTACCGCCGTCTGGTGGACGAGCTGCTGGCGCACGGCATCAAGCCCGCCGTCACCCTCTACCACTGGGACCTCCCCCAGGAGCTGGAGGACGCGGGCGGCTGGCCGGAGCGCGACACGGCGTACCGGTTCGCCGAGTACGCGCAGATCGTCGGCGAGGCGCTCGGCGACCGAGTGGAGCAGTGGATCACGCTCAACGAGCCGTGGTGCAGCGCGTTCCTGGGCTACGGGTCGGGTGTGCACGCGCCGGGCCGCACCGAGCCGGTGGCGACGCTGCGGGCCTCCCACCACCTCAACCTGGCGCACGGGCTGGGCGCTTCGGCCCTGCGCTCGGTGATGCCGGCCCGCAACTCGGTGGCCCTCAGCCTCAACTCCTCGGTGGTGCGGCCGGTCTCGCAGGACCCCGCGGACCTGGCGGCGGCCCGGAAGATCGACGACCTGGCCAACGGGATCTACCACGGCCCGATCCTGCACGGCGCGTACCCGGAGAGCCTGTACGCGGCGACGGAGCTGGTCACCGACTGGTCGTACGTCCTGGAGGGCGACCTGGCGGCGATCCACCAGCCCTTGGACGCGCTGGGGTTGAACTACTACACCCCGACGCTGGTGTCGGCGGCCGACACCGAGGCCAACGGCCCGCGGGCGGACGGCCACGGGGCGAGCGAACACTCGCCGTGGCCCAGCGCGGACGACGTGATGTTCCACCAGACGCCGGGCGAGCGCACCGAAATGGGCTGGACGATCGACCCGACCGGCCTGCACGAGCTGATCATGCGGTACACGCGCGAGGCACCGGGCCTGCCGCTGTACATCACCGAGAACGGCGCGGCGTACGACGACAAGCCGGACCCCGACGGCCGCGTCCACGACCCGGAGCGCATCGCCTACCTGCACGGCCACCTCTCCGCCGTCCGCCGCGCGATCGCCGACGGCGCCGATGTCCGGGGCTACTACCTGTGGTCCCTGCTGGACAACTTCGAGTGGGCGTACGGGTACGAGAAGCGGTTCGGGGCGGTGTACGTCGACTACGCGACGCTCACTCGGACGCCGAAGTCGAGTGCGTACTGGTATGGGAAGGCTGCCCGGGCGGGGGTGTTGCCCGCGCTGGAGACGCAGATCTAGCGCAGGGCAGCCGGTCGGGGACGGGGCGTGGCACGCGGAGGGGACGTGCCGCGCCCCGCGGTCTTCCTGCGGGCGAGCTCGGCGGACGGCGTCTCAGTCGTGGATTCCGACGTGGGCGAAGACGACGTCTCGTACCGCGCGGACGGCGTCGATGTCGAGGGCCGCGAGGACCGGGACCGCGTGGTGCCAGCCGTCGGGTGTCAGTGCCTCGGCGAGGAGGGCCCTCGCGTGGGGAAGGTCGGGGCCGGCGGGCGGGGGGACGAAATGGGCGGCGAGGCGACGGGCGGTGCCCTCGTAGTCCAGGAACTCACGGCTGAGTGGAGCGACGGGGACGCACGCCACGTACTCCGCGAGAGCGACGAGCGCCTTCGCGCGCGCGTCGTCGACCGTCATGGAACGGATGACCGTCTCGGCGGCAGCGAGGTCGCCCAACGCGGCATGGGCGAGGACTTCTACGTCTCCCGGCCGGTAGAACGGCAGGCGCTCGTGTTCCGCGGCCACCTGATCGAGGAAGCGGGGGGCTGAGGCCGGCTCGACAATGGCCTTCAGCAGGCCCAGCAGCGCCCGGTCCGTGATGAGGAGGTCCCATGCGTCGTCCAGCTCGCGGACGAGCTCCTGGACGTACCGGCTCCGCTCGCTGTCGTACGGCGCCACCGTGGCGAGGAGCCTGCCGACTTCCGGCACGGGCACGTGCAGCGCGGCCGACATCGCTTCCTGGGCGAGGCGGTCCGCCGTCTTCGGGTGGTGGCGCCACAGGCCGGCCGCCGCCTCCGCGTGGGCATGCAGGGACGGCACGATCGAACCCCTGACTTCGAGCTTTCGCCTCAGCTGCGCCATGGCTTCCAGCGCGCGATCCGCCGCGCCCACGGACGCCCATGCCTGGACGACAGCTGTCACGAGAGCGTGGCCTTCGATGACCTCGATGGTGGAGATCACTCCTGCGGCGACCTCGGACGCTCGTTCGGCCAGCCGCGATGCCAGGGCGGTGTCCTCACCCCCGACCGCCCTGGCTACGGCGGCGAAGCCCCATGCTCGTACGTCGGGGGTTCCGATGGTCTCGACGAGACGCTCGGCGTCATGGGGCAGGCCCGCCGTGGCGAGCGCGCTCGCGAGGTGGACCAGCCGCTCGGCCTGGCCCGAGTCGGCCACCTCACCCGTCAGGTCATGGGCGTTCTCGGCCTGTTGGAGCAGTCGCAGCGCCCGCTCGGGCTCGGTCTCGGCAAAGCTCTCGGCGAGCACGACCAGTGCCGTGGCGACGCTCCGCCACTTGCTGTCCTCCGTCGTGAGCAGCAGGGTCTCCAGGTCGTCGGCGGATCCGCAGGCGACAAGCAGGCGAGCGACGCGGGCGACGGATCGGTCGCTCTCCCGCTCGTACTCGATGACAGGGTCGTCGAAAACGTCCAGCTCAGCCCATGCTTCGGCGACTCGCCCCGCACGCGCCCATGCTTCGGCGACCGCCCTGCTGGTGTCCAGCGTCATGATGTTCAAGTGGTGCCACACCGAGTTCTTCGCAAGGTTCAACCTCTGCCGCAGCCGTAGGGCCTCGTCCACCCGACCGGTCGCGGCGAGCGCTGTCACGGTTCGGTGGACGCCGTACCCGTCGCTCCAGCGTGCCGAGATGCCGGGCGTACCGGGCTTTCGCAGGACGCCCTCGGCGTACGCCAAGGACAGTTGCAGGGCCCGCTCGGCCTGGCTCGGGCGAACGGAGTGGAGGACCTCCGCGACGACCGCGGTCATGTTGCCGAGGTGGGCCGAGGGGCCTTCGGAGAGCGCGGCCAGCGAGTCGTGGAGCACAGCCGCACGGTCCGGTGCGCCGCGGGCGGTCCACTCTGCCGCTGTGCCGGCCCGCGCGTACGCCGCGTCGTACAGGTCGTCCATCTGCTCCGCCAGGCCCTCCGCGTGCTTCAGCAGCCGTTCGGCGCGCTCGGCGTCGCCGGCCGCACGGGCGGTGGCCAGGACGGCTTCGATCCCCTGCGGGGAGGCGGGTTGCCGCAACTCGCCGAGCCGGCGCAGCGCCTCGCTGTGGTTCCCCGTCCCCATCAGCACCGCGGCCAGGGTGCCCAGCGCGGCGTCGGTCTCCTCGTCCGCCACTTCGTCGTAGTACTTGGGTCTCTCCGCCACCAGTTGCTGGATCAGCCGCACCGCCTCCTCCGCCAGCCCCACCGCCCGCCGGTCTCCCGTGCCGGCCAGCACGCGCGCGACGGCTGACAGTGCCCGTGCCCGGTCCACCGGCTCGAAGATGCTGTGGGCGAGGCCGATGGCATGACGGACCCGGCCGAGACCGGCGTAGACCGCGGGGATCTCGGGATGCAGCAGCTTGTTGCGCCGGGCCAGCAGGTCCCCGGCGGCCACCAGGCTCGCCAGGGTGCCCAGGTCGTCGGGGGCGACGCGGCGCACCACTCGACCGGCCGCCGCGATCTCCGCGAGGCAGGCCGCGTCGCTGCCCGTCACCTCCCTCAGCCGGTCCCGTCGTCGTACGTCCGTCGCGAGCGCGGCGGCGCGGTGCGCGGCGTTGAGGAAGGTGACCAGACGGCCGTACGGCTGGAGCAGGTAGAGCGGCGTGTGCTGCGGCCAGCCCTGTCGCCGGTAGCTCTCCGCCCAGGCGTGCAGCCGCTCCCAGTAGGCGTCCACGTCCCGTCCCAGGGCTTCCTGCGCGGCGGCCAGAAGGGTCTCGTGCGCGAAGAGGAAACCGCGGCCGGCCACGTAGAGGGTGACGTCTCCCCCGCTGTCGGCGCCACCGCCGGTGCCGCGCTCGCGAAGGATCCGGCCGAAGGCACTGCCGAGCCGCCGACGCAGTTCGTGGGTCTGTGCGCCGGTCAGTTCCCGCAGATCGTCGACGGTGAGCGTGCCGCGCGCCGCCGTGAGCAGGCCGACCAGATCGACCTGCACCCGGTCGCCGGACAGCGCTCGCCGGAGATCCAGCTTGGCCTCGTACTCGATGTGCCGAGCCTCCTCCGTCGCGACCAGGTCGAGGACTCGGCAGTGACGCAAGGGGTGTTCGTCCTTCACGTCCAGGGGAAGGTCGGGGCTCGGTCGGCCGGTCACCAGGACACGGACGTTCGGGGGAGGCCGCCTGGGCAGCAGCGAGGCGATGCTCGGACCGTTGCCGCCCGGTGCCAGGGACTGGTCCTCGTCGAGCCCGTCCACCACGAGGAGCAGGGTGCCGCCCTGCTGCGCGACGCGTTCGGCGGCCTTGCGCAGGAGCAGGCCGCGCAGCCCGTCTCGGGCCGCCGGCGAGTGATGGCCGGATGGTGCGTGGCCCGCGATGGCCGCCAGTTGGTCGATGAGCGCGCCGGTGAAGGCGTCGCTGTCCGACTGGCGGGCGTTGCGGGAGGTGATGAAGAACCACACCGGGACGACACCGCGGGGCGGGTGCAGTGCGAACCAGGCGGCGAGCGCCGTCTTCCCGGCCCAGGGCCGCCCCTGAAGCCTCAGGTACTGCTGGGGGCCGCCGCAGAAGGCTGTGAGGTCACGGAGTTCGGACTCCCGATCCTTGAGTTCCTCGGGGGCGAAGTCCTCGGTGAGCTGAGCTCGGTAGGCCTCCTGGATCAGGTCGAAGGTGGTGGCGGGCAGCGCGTCGGGCAGTGCCCCGGGGGACAGTGCACAGTCCAACGACCGTTCCAGTGCCGCCAGTTCCGCGCCGGTGAGCGCCTCGGCCCAGCGGTCCACCCGGCTCGCCGCGATGCGTCCGGTGCCGTTACCCCCATGGCGACGCGCGACGATCCCGACGAGCCGGCCGTTGCCGAAGACGGCTGCTCCGGACATGCCTTCCCAAGGGTCCCGGTCGGGATCCGGGTCGTCGGCGGGCGACGGGCAGACCGTGAGGTCGAGGGTGCCCTCACGTCGGTTGGAGAGGACGGCGCAGTTCGTGTGGATGTGCTCCACGTCGCGGAAGCGTGAACCGTCCTCGTCCGTACGGAGCTTGAAGCGCGGGTAGCCCATGGTCGTGCAGGGCAGCACCGCGTCCTGGTCGCCAACCCCGCCGAAGACGGCGGGCACGATGTCCGTGCCCGGCTCCTCCGCGAGGGCGAGGACCGCGACGTCGATGGCCTCGTGCCGGTACTGCACCACGGCTTTGAAGGTCCGCTCACCCGGCCGGTCGGCCTGTAAGCGGACGCAGACGTCGTTCGTGCCGTCGACGACATGGGCGGCGGTGAGCAGCTTGCCGGGGGCGAAGAGGTAACCCGTGCCGCGTCTGGCCTCACCGCGCTCCGATGCCGCGACGATGACCTCGGCGACCTGCTCCGGCCGAAGCCCGTCCTCAGCGCTCCCCGTCAACCTCGCCGCCCGCGATCAGCACCGTCCGTGCCGTGCCCCCGCCCGCCGGAACGACCTTCGGGGTGAGGGTGACGGTGACCCGCTGCGTCTGCGCCTGCGTGTACTTGCCGTTCGCCCCGGCATCGACGACCCAGAGCCGTACCTTGCCGTCCGCGCCCGCTTCCCGGCTGACGGCGACCGTCGCCTCGAGCTCGACGGGCCCGAGCTCGAACCGCAGGGCCTCACCCCCTCCGTCCGCCAGGGCAGTGCTCAGCTGTTGCCTCAACTCGCGGATCATGTCGGACAGTTCGATCACGCTCTCCCCCTTGCCCATGGTGCTCAGATGCTACAAGTCCGCGCACGGGCAACCGGCTACGAGCATCGACATCCGAGTCGGCATGACCGGCGGGGGGGGCGCACACCTCTCGTCAAGTGCGCGTGCCCCGGCCGGCTAGGGGGGAAGACCGGCCGGGGCACGTCCACGTGGTTCGAGAGGCGACCTGGGTCAGTTGTAGGCCGCGAACGCCTTCGAGAACGCGAACCTCTCCTGCAGGACCGAGCTGCACGTCGCGTCCGCCGCCGGCTTCTCGCCGCCCGCGCACTGCTTGTCGCGGGTCGCCGACCACATCGACAGCCAGCCGAGGCCCTTGGACTGGGCGAACTTCACGAGTTGGGTGGCGTCGTCGACCTTGAAGATCTCGGTCGTGACGTCGTTGACGCCGATCATCGGGGTGACGGCGACCGCCTTCCAGGCCGCGCTGTCGGAGAGGCCGAGCACGCTCTTGACCTGGGCCTGGGTCGCGGTGGCCGCCTGCTCGGCGTAGGTGCCCATGTCGCCGCTGTACGCGGGGCCGTAGTCCATCGCCATGATGTTGACGGTATTGATCTTCACGCGGTTCTGCTGGGCGTTGGCGAGGAGATCGACGCCCGGCTGGGTCAGGCCCTCCGGCATGACGGGGAGGGTGAAGGAGACGTCCAGGTCGGGGTGGTCCGCCTGGAGCCTGGCTATCGCCTGGGCGCGGCGCGTGTTGGCCGCCGTGTCCGGCAGTGCGCCGCCCTCGACGTCGAAGTCGACCTTGGTCAGCTTGTACGCGTCCACGACCTTGCCGTACGCCGCCGCCAGCGCGTCCGCCGAGGAGCAGGTCGTGGCCAGCTCGCTGCCGGCCGCGCCGCCGAAGGAGACGCGGACGTCGCCGCCCTTGGCGCGCAGGTCGCCGATCTGCGCGGCCACCGCGTCGCCGCCGAGGTCCGTGACGCCGCCCCACTTCGGGGTGCAGCCGCCGCCGTCGGTGATGAAGGCGAGGTTGTAGTCCTTGACGCCGGTCGCCTCGGCGCTCGCCGCCATGTCGAACGCCGGGTAGAGGGAGGTGTCGATGTAGGGGGCGAAGCCGGTGGTGGCTCCCGTTCCGGTGCCGGGGGTCTGCGAGGGCTCGGCGGTGGGGGTCGCGCTCTGAGTGGGGGTGACCGTCGGCTTCGGTGTCGGCGTGGCGGATTCGGTGGACGTCGGGCGGCCGCTCGGCTCCGGCGTCGCGCTGTCGTCCGTGGAGCACTTCGCGTCGTCGATCAGACAGCCCGTCGGCGCGCCCGTGCCGTTGACCACGAAGCCGACCGTCACCGACTCACCGGCCGCCAAGCCGTCCGTGTCCCACTTCGGCGGCGTGACGGTGACGTGCTGCCCGCGCACGCTCGACTCGGCGTTCCACAGGGAACCGAGCTTCGCGTCCGAGGGCAGGTCGAACTCCAGCGTCCAGGTCTTCTCCGCCCGACCGCTGTTGTTCGTGACGACGTACTGCGCGGTGTAACCCGTCGACCAGTCACTGGTCCTGGTGTACGCCGCCGCGATCCCGGCCGCCTGGGCAGTACCGGTGAACAGGATCGCGCCACCGCCGGCCACGGCCGCGGCGACCAGGGCGCCTATCGCCTTGTTCCTGACACTGACCTTGCGCCGGTGCGTACTCATCGCGTGCCTGCCTTCGCTCTTCACGGGTTCACGGGGGAGCCCAGGGGTGGGGTGCGGCAGCACGCTAGCGATCTCGAATCGGGCAAAAGCCCTGATCCAGACCGGTGTTGAGGACCTTAGGGTGCGCTTAAGGAAGGGATCGGGAGCGGTTAAAGGTAGAGACCAATTTGCCGGGCCGGCGGCGTCGCACCGCTCCCCGATGCCCCCTGCGCACGGGTGCCCGCCCGTCCAGCTGGATCCAGATCCGCACCTCGGTCCCACCCAGCACCGACGACCCGATCCGCACGTCCCCGCCCGTCGACTCCGCGAGCCGCCGCACGATGTCGAGCCCCAGCCCGGTCGAGCCGGCACTGCCCGACCCCCGCCCGCGCGCCATCGCCGCCTCGGGGTCGGATATACCGGGCCCGGCGTCCGAGACGAGCACGATCACCGCGTCCTCGCCGTTGTGCAGGTCGACCGCGAAGGCCGTGCCCTCGGGGGTGTGCCGGAAGACGTTGCCGAGCAGGGCGTCCAGCGCGGCGGCCAGATCCGCCCGGGCCACGGGTATCCGCACCGGCCGGTCGGCGCCGGCCACCCGCACCTTGCGGTCCTCGTCCTCCGCCAGCGCCGACCAGAACGCCATGCGCTCGCGCACCACCTCGGCCGCGTCGCACCCGGCGCCCGGACCGGCCGCCACCGTCTGCGGCTTGGCGTCCCGGGCCGTACGGATGATGGTGTCGACCTCGCGCTCCAGCTGGGCGACGGCGGCCCGGGTCTGCTCGGCGGCCGGACCGTCCCCGAGCGAGGCCGCGTTCAGGCGCAGCACGGTCAGCGGGGTGCGCAGGCGATGGGACAGGTCCGCCGCCAGCTCACGCTCGTTCGCGAGGAGTTGCACGACCTGGTCGGCCATCGAGTTGAACGCGACCGCCGCCAGCCGCAGTTCGTTCGGCCCCTCCTCGGGCACCCGGGCGCCCAGCTTGCCCTCCCCCAGCTCGTGCGCACCCTCGACCAGGCGCTGCGCGGGCCGCACCATCCGTACGCCCAGCCGGTCGGCGACCGCGACCGACCCGACGATCAGCGCTACGCCGACGCCGGCGAGCACCGCCCAGGCCGTGGTGAGGCCGTTGGTGACCTCGGAGTCGGGGACGTACACCTCGACGACGGCGATCTCGCCGGAGCTGAGCGCGACCGGCTGGAGCAGCGTGGATCCGCCGGGCACCTCGCTGGTCGAGGCGCGGCCCAGCCGTCGTACCGTCGCGATGTCGTCGGCGGCGGCGCGCTGCCGACCGAGGTCGACGGCGGCCGTGCCACCGGAGGCGGTGTCACCGGAGGCCGGTATGTGCACGGCCATGCCCGCGTCCGAGCCGGCCGAGGCGACGACCCGCTCCAGTTGGTCGCGGTCGGTGGTGATGGACAGCGCCGGGGCGACGGCGGCGGCCTCCCGCTCGGCGTTGGAGAAGGCGCGGTCGCGGGCCATCTCCCGGATGACGAGTCCGAGCGGCACGGCGAAGGCGACCACGACCATGATGGTGACGGCCAGACAGACCTTGACCAGTGCCCACCTCATAGCGGCGGGTCCAGCTTCACGCCGACACCCCGAAGGGTGTGCAGATAGCGCGGGTTGGCGGCCGTCTCGCCCAGTTTGCGGCGCAGCCAGGACAGATGGACGTCGATGGTCTGATCGTCGCCGTACGACTGCTGCCACACCTCGGCGAGCAGTTCCTTGCGCGGTACGACGACCCCGGGGCGCCCGGCCAGGAAGGCGAGCAGGTCGAACTCGCGGCGGGTGAGGTCCAGGCTCGCGCCGTCCAACTCGGCCTGGCGGCGCAGCGGATCGACGGTCAGGCCGCCGACGCGCAGCACGCTGGAGGGGGCGGCCTCCCCGCTGCCCGACCGGGCCCGGCGCAGGACGGCGGCCATCCGGGCCGACAGGTGCTCGACCGAGAACGGCTTGGTCAGATAGTCGTCCGCCCCCGCGTTCAGCAGCCGGACGATCTCCGCCTCGTCGTCCCGTGCCGTGGCGATGATGACCGGCACGTCCGTGATGCCGCGCAGCATCTTCAGGGCCTCGGAGCCGTCCAGATCGGGCAGTCCGAGGTCCAGGATCACCACGTCGAAACGGAAATGGGCGACCTCGCGCAGCGCCTCCAGTGCCGTGCCGACACTGCGCACCGTGTGGGCGGCGTCGGTCAGGTGCCGGATGAGCGCCGAGCGTACGAACTGGTCGTCCTCGACCACGAGCACACTTGCCATGCGCCGCACCGTACGCCATGCCGACGAGCCGGGTCCGGGCCTGTGGACAACTTGCCGACTGTGGACAACCGCCCCCCTGTGGGCAACTCCACGCCCGCGCACAACCGCGCGACACGTCCGGGACGCGTGAGGCAGTATGGCCCGCGATGCGCAGAGGACTCGTACACGTACTCGCTTGGTCGCTCGCCACCGGCGCGGCGGTCACGCTGTCGTGGTGGGGTGTCCACACGGTGATGACGGGCACGGTGTACGACCGGCCGCGCGCCCTGCCCATCACGGCGGCCGACGCGACGACCCAGGGGGCGAAGCCGCTGGCGTCGTCGACGAATCGGGCGACCCCGTCGAAGGGGTCGGTGACCCCCTCGTCCCCTTCCCCGAAGCCGACCGAAACGCCTCGCACGCCGACCCCCTCGAAGACACCGCCGCAGAACACCGGCCCCTCCCCCACCACGTCCGGCCAGGTCAAGAGCTACGACACCGACGGCGGCCGCGTGGTCTTCGACATCGGCGCGACCTCCGCGACCCTCGTCTCCGCCACGCCGGGCGCGGGATGGTCGATGCAGGTGTGGAAGACGCAGACGTGGATCCGGGTGGAGTTCGGCGCGGGCGCGGACCGGGTCTCGGTGTTCTGCACATGGCACGACGGGCCGCCGCGGGTGGAGATCGGGAACTACTGACCGCCCCTGAGCCGGCGCCGACTCACCTGAAGACGGACGCCGGTGGCGCCGGTGAGGCCACCGCAGCCGCGTCCGTGACCGGCAGGGCGCCTCCCGTGAAGTCGGTGAGGGACCTGCCGTGTTCGACCCGGCCGGGGTGCGGGTCGGAGGCGGCGCGGCGGGTCAGTTCGGCGACCGGGAGCGGCAGGTCGGCGGCGAGCAGGACGGCGTTGCCGAAGCGTTTGCCGCGCAGCACGGTCGGGTCGGCGACCAGCGCCAGCTCGGCGAACCGTGCGGCGGCGGTGGCGATCTGGCCGCGCAGATGCGCGAGCGGCGGCCCGTCGGCGAGGTTGGCGGCGTACCAGCCACCGGGTTTCAGCGCCCGGCGGACCTCGTCGAGGAACTCGGTCGAGGTGAGGTGGGCCGGGGTGCGGGCCCCGCTGAAGACGTCGGCGATGACGAGGTCGGCCCATCCCTCGGGGACCTTGGCGAGCCCTTCACGCGCATCGACGGACCGCACCCGGATGCGGGCGTTTCGGTCCAACGGCAACTCGCGGCGGACCAGTTGAACGAGGGCCGCGTCGCGTTCGACGACCTGCTGGGTGGAGCGGGGGCGGGTCGCGGCGACGTAACGGGCGAGGGTGAGGGCGCCACCGCCGAGGTGCACGGCCTGTACGGGTTTGCCGGGCGGGGCGACGAGGTCGATGACGTGGCCGAGGCGGCGCTGGTACTCGAAGGAGAGGTAGGCGGGGTCGTCGAGATCCACGTGCGACTGCGGGGCCCCGTCGATCAGCAGCGTCCAGGCCCGCGCCCGGTCCGGGTCGGGTATGAGCTCGGCGAGCCCTCCGTCGACGGTCTCGACGACGGAGGTGAGGGCCGCGCCGGAGCGCCGGGGGTTCCTGGACTTTCCCACGTGGCCATTATCAGGGGGCACGGGCACTCCCACCCGCCCACAGCGGCGACCATGCGTCACCGACAGTTGTCGGCCGCCTCGATCAACCGCGCCGCCTCGCCCAGCGCCGCCCGCAGCACCGCGGGATCGGTCGCCAGGTCCGCCTCTCCGGGCGGCAGGAGCCAGTCCGAGCCTTCGACCGGCGGCTCGGGGTGCAGGTTCAGGTTGAGCCCGCGGCCGTCGGTCTCCGTGCAGGTGCTGCCCGGCACGTCCCAGGCGGCCGCCGTGCCCGGCGGTACCACGAAGCCCAGCGTGTCGCCACCGTCGTCGTGCAGCACGGGCCCCACCCCGTCTCCGGCGCCCCGCCGCAGGATGTCGACCGCCTCCAGGCCCTGCCGCGCCGGAACGGTGACCACGTCACAGCCCACCTCCGGCGGCTCGCTGAACTCTGCTGTCGGCGCATGTCCCACCGTCGTCGATGGCGTACGAGGAACGACGCTCTGGCTGGTCTTCATCACGACCTCCACCACGGAACCCCTTTTGCAGTCCGAGGAGTTCAACGCCTCGCGACGTCAACGGCTACGGCGGAAGTCAGCCGCAAAGGATGGCAGTTCATGGCAGATCACGTATGAGATATCCGGTTTGTAGCCAAACGCAGCGTGGCGGCTTCGCTACAGCAGGTACGTTCTTGCCCGCCGGAGACAAGGGCAACACACGGATATTCGGTTCAACTCGTCCTCGTCCCGGCATGGTTCGACGGTTCGCACGAGAGGACCCGGCCATGGCGTCGTCAGAGCTGACCTCGTCCCAGTACCCCAGACCACCGCGGCCGAATCTCGCGTTCCGGCAGTTGCGCGGACAGCGCTCGCCGGCCGAGTTCGCCGCGGTGGTGCGACGGGCCGCCCGCGAGATCGGCGAGCTGGTCAGCTGTGACGCGCGTTACGTCGGACGGGTCGAGGCCGGTGAGATCCGCTGCCCCAACTATGCGTACGAACGGGTGTTCCTGCACATGTTCCCCGGCCGCACGCTCGCCGACCTCGGCTTCGCGCCCCGCTCGTCCGTACGCGGACGCCGGGCGCGCACCGACGAGGACGCGCCCCTCGTGCACACCACGAGCCGCACGCACACCACGAGTGAGACCCGGGGGGCCGACGAGCCGTATGTCCCACGAGACCCGCAGGACCCGTACAAGTCGTACGGCGCACAGCAGAACCACCAGAACCACGAGATCCACGAGGAGAGCGACGTGCTGCGTCGCGCATTCATGACCGGCGGCGGCGCCACGGTGGCCGCCGCCTCGCTGGGCCCCCTGGGGCTCACCTTCGACGCCGCGGCCGCGGAGCGTCCCGTCAGACGTGTCGGGGGACGCGAGGCGGACGCGCTCGAGGAAGCCGTACGCCGCATCCGGCTGCTCGACGACCGGCACGGCGCCGACGGCCTCTACCGGCGGGCGGCCGCGCCGCTGCGCGCCGCCTACGCACTGCTCGACGCCGGTACGACCCGGCAGGCGACGTGCGACCGGCTCCACTCGGGCGCGGGCGAACTGGCCATCTCGGTGGGGTGGCTGGCGCACGACTCGGGGCGGTTCGACGACGCGCGCTCGCACTACGCGGAGGCGTTGGCGACCGCCCGGATGGCGGGCGACGCGGCACTGGAGGCGCACGCCTTCTGCAACACGTCGTTCCTCGCGCGCGACGCGGGCCGGCCACGCGAGGCGGTCCGGGCGGCGCAGGCCGCGCAACGCGTCGCGCGGCCCCTCGGCTCCTCCCGTCTGATGTCCCTGCTCGCGCTGCGCGAGGCGGGCGGCTGGGCGGGGCTCGCCGACCGCACCGGCTGCGAACAGGCCCTCGCCCGCGCGCTGGCCTTCTACGAGCGGGGCCGCTCGGACGCCGACCCCGAGTGGATGAGCTTCTACGGAGAGGCTGAGCTGGAGGCCCTGGAGGCGCAGTGCTGGTCGACGCTGGGCAACTGGCGGCGGGCGGCGCGGCACGCCGACCGGGCGGCCCAGCTGCAGGATCCGCACTTCACGCGCAACATCGCGCTGTACACGGCGGAACTGGCGGACGACCTGGCCCGCGGGGGCCTTCCCGACGAGGCCGCCGCGGCCGGGATGCGGGTCCTGGACCTGCTGGACCTGGTGCAGTCGTCACGGGTGCAGACGATGCTGGCGGGGACGGCACGGGTGCTGCTGCCGCACCGTCGGGCCAACGGGGTCTCGGCGTTCCTGGAGAGGCACGCGAGCGTGCCGCGCACGGCATAGCCGACGGCGCCCTGCCGGCGCCCGGGCCCGCCCTTTACGCCGCCAAGTGCCCCAGGTCGTTCCAGCTCTCGATGGCCGGCTCCCCGTACGCCCATCCCAGCACCGACAGCGATGTGGGATTGAGCCGGATGCGCGCCGCGAAGTCGAGCGGCAGCCCCAGCCAGCGGGCGCCTATGGAGCGGAGTATGTGCCCGTGCGCGAACACCAGCACGTCCCGGTCCGCCTCGCGCGCCCACGTCACCACCTCGTCGGCCCGGGCGGTCACCTCGGACAGGCTCTCGCCCTCGGGCACGCCGTCGCGCCAGATGAGCCAGCCGGGCCGGACCGCCTGGATGTCCGCCGGTGTCATGCCCTCGTACGCGCCGTAGTCCCACTCCATGAGCGTGTCCCAGGTACGCGCGCGTTCGCCGAAGCCGGCGAGTTCGCACGTCTCACGCGCGCGTGACAGAGGGCTGGTGCGGACCTCGATGCCCGCCCCCGCCAGCCCGTCGAACGGCGACCGGTGCAGGCGTTCGCCCAGCAGCTTCGCGCCCCTGCGGCCCTCCTCCAGAAGCGGCACGTCGGTCCTGCCCGTGTGCTTGCCGGCCAGCGACCATGCCGTCTGTCCGTGCCGGGCCAGCAGGATGCGCGGTGCCATTGAAGAGCCCTTCCGGGAGAAGTGAGAAGCGGAACCCGTCCATCATCGCCCACGCCGTGGACGGGCAACCCGGGGGGCGATCTCTGCGTCTTGACGTCCGGGGGCGCCCGAAGGGGGCGCACGCGCACACCGTAAAGTGGTTCGACCGGTCCACCGGGCGCCGCGACAAGAAGGGGGAGGCGATCTGATGCCACACGCCGAGACAGCTGGCGTGGAGGCGACGCCGCGGACCCGCCTGCGCTGGTGGACCGAGCTGCCGCTGATACTGCTGGTC
The DNA here is from genome assembly GCF_041052385.1 of Streptomyces sp. R28. GTDB lineage: Bacteria > Actinomycetota > Actinomycetes > Streptomycetales > Streptomycetaceae > Streptomyces. The sequence continues at coordinate 4,019,415 of NZ_CP163439.1, forward strand.
TACGCCTGCTATTCGGCGGGCCGGCTCCTCGCCCGGGGCGATGTCAGCCATGCCGTGGACCACGGCCTCGCGATCCTGGACATCGAGAAGGCCCTGTACCTCAACGCGGAGCACCCGCTCAACCGCCTCTTCACCCGCGAGCCCTGGCTCGGCATCCCGGCCGACTTCTGGTACGCGTCGCTGCACTACCTGGTCACGCCCGCGATCCTGGTCTGGATCTTCAGGTCCCGCACCGTGCACTACCGCGCGGCCCGCACCTGGCTGATGACGTCGACCTTCATAGGCCTGATCGGCTTCACCCTGCTGCCCACCTGCCCGCCCCGGCTGCTCGCCGAGAGCTACGGCTTCGTGGACACGATGGCCCAGTACAGCTCCTACGGCTGGTGGGGCGGCGAGGCCAGCGCGCCCCGGGGCATGGGCGGCATGACGAACCAGTACGCGGCCATGCCGAGCCTGCACGTCGGCTGGGCGCTGTGGTGCGGGGTGATGCTGTGGCGGTACGGCGGGACGCGCCTCACGAAGGCGGCGGCGGTCGCCTACCCCCTGATCACCACGATCGTCGTGATGGGCACCGCCAACCACTACTTCCTCGACGCGGCCGCGGGCGCCGCGGTGATGGGCGTCGGGCTGCTGCTGGCGCCCTACGTCCTGCGGACCGCGGACCGGGTCCGGGCACGGTTCGGAGTGGAGACGGCCCCCGTCGCGACGGCCTCCGCCGGCACGGTCACGAAGGGTGCCCCGGACAGTGCCCGGGACACCGTCGCAGTGGCCTCCGACGACGCTTCTTCCTCAATTGTCAGTGGCGGATGCCAGACTTCCGCGGGTGAGCGAATTCCACGGCAGCGCGAGTCCCGGTTCGGATCCGGAGCCGAGCCGAGTGCCTCCCCCCAGGACGCGGGGGACGGCGCTCCGGCACCGGCTCGCTGAACTGCGCGGTCCTGACGTACCGGCCAAGGCGCTGGACGCGCGCGCCCTGGCCGCCCTCGCCGCCAACCCCGGCTGCAAGCGCCGCGCGATCCTGGACGGGGCCGGGGTGAACAAGGCGGCACTGGCGAGCGCGCTGGGCTCGCCGTCCGCCTTCGGACAGTCACAGTTCGCCTTCACGCGCGGGAACGCCTTCGAGGCCAAGGTCAAGGCGGACGGCGGCGCGGAGCTGCTGCGCCTGGTGCACGAGAAGCTGGACCGTTCCGCCGAGCCGCCCGCCCACGCGCGCGTGCCCGAGCTCACCGCGATCGGCCCCGAGGGCCGCACAGCCCGTACGGCACTGGCGCTGCGGGAGGCCACCGAGGCCCGCGGTGAGTGGACCCTGTTCGACCACCCGATGCTCGCGCTGGACGTCGCCGGCTCGCCCGCCTTCCTGGAGCCGGACGCGGTGGTCGTGCACCCGGACGGCAGCTGGACGGTCGTGGAGATCAAGTCGTTCCCGATGCTGGACGGTTCGGCGGACCCCGCCAAGGTGGGCGCGGCCGCCCGGCAGTCGGCGGTGTACGTGCTGGCGCTGGAGCAGATCGCCGCCCGGCTCGGCGCGGAGCCGGAGGCCGAGGCGCCCGGGAGGCGGAGCGCCTCAGGAGACGCCCCCGCCCCGCGCGTGCGCCACCGCGTCCTCCTCGTCTGCCCCAAGGACTTCTCCAACCTCCCCACCGCCTCCGCCGTCGACGTCCGCAAGCAGCGCGCGGTGACCGCCCGCCAGCTGGCCCGCCTCACCCGCATCGAGGACATCGCCGACACGCTCCCCGAGGGCGCCTGCTTCTCCCCCGAGCTGCCGGCCACCGACCTGACGGCAGCGGTCGAGTCGGTACCGGCGACGTACGCGCCCGAGTGCCTGTCCGCCTGCGAGCTGGCCTTCCACTGCCGCGGCCGTGCCCGCGCGTCCGGCGCGGTGACGTCGCTGGGCCGCTCGGTGCGGGCCGAGCTGGGCGGCCTGACCACGGTCGAGGACGTCCTGTCGGCGGCCCGCGGCGAGTCCGGCGACCCGGACGACCCTGCGGTGGCGGCCCTGCGCAGGGCGGCGCGCCTGCGTGCCGAGGCCCTCGGCACGGAGGCGGTGGCTTCATGTCACTGATCGCCACCCTCGCCCGCCTCGAAGCGGTCAGCACCGGCCGCGCCCAGCCCGCCGCCACCGTCCGCCACCGGCGCCTGTCCGAGCGGCCCCTGGTCTTCGTGCCCCTCACCACCGCCGGTGAGGCCGGTGCCCCGCTCGGTGCGCTGGTCGGCACGGACCGGGACGCCCCGCACCTGTTGGTCGTCCCGCAGCCGCGCGACCGGGACCTCAGGTTCGCGTTCCTGTCCGAGCTGGCGGACATCGTCCTGCCGTACATCGACACCTATGCCGAGGACGTGGAGGCGGCCGAGCGCAACGAGACCGATCCGGAGACCGGCAAGCGGGTCAAGGTCGAGGTCGAACTGTGCGCGGACGCCCCGCAGTTGATCGTGCCGAGCCGCGCGGGCATCGACTTCGTACGGCTACTGGGCCGCTCGATGCGCTTCCGGCGTACGGCGGAGCAGGACCCGGAGGCCCCCTACCCGGCGCCCCCGCGCGTGCCGTTGCTCGGCCGCTGGCTGACCCACTTCGGCGAGCGGGCCCGCGTGCCCGGCTCCTCGCTGCTGCTCGCCATGACCGACGTACTGGCCCGGCACTGGGCGACCGGCCAGTCCACCCTGGAGGACCAGCACCTGGGCGCGCTGCTGGCCTGGATCGACCCTCCCCCGTCGGCTTCGACGGGGGCCGAGGCGGCGCTGCGGGCGGAGCTCGCGCGGGACCGGGAGGGCCAGCTGCTGTGCCCGCCCGCCGGTCCCGCCACCGACCCGGCGTTCGACAACAAGCTGCTCGCCCCCGCCATCGAGCGCTACGACCGCGCCCGCACCGCCCTCGCCGCCGCCGAGGACGGGCTGGAGGCCGACGACCGGCTCGGTGACCTCACCGCCGCCGAGCGGGAGATCCGCGCCCTCGTCGAGAGCCGGACCCGGCCCACCTGGGACGCGGTGTGGCGCGGCCTGGAGCTGCTGCGGGAGCTGCCGGAGGCCGCGCGGGTCGAGGAGCGGTGGACCCGCGACCGCTGGTCCTTCACCGGCCACCGCGACCGTGTCCTCGCCGGCGAGCCCCCGCAGCCCCGCCGCGACGACGCGGTCACCGCCGCCAACAAGCTCGCCGCGCGCGAGCGCGAACAGGCCCGGCTGGAGGCCCAGGAGGCGCTCGACGACCCGCTGGTGATGGCGGGGCGGCGGCTGGCCGGGGAGGCGTTCGCTGGCGAGGTCACCGAGGTCGTGATGGCGTACAGCGAGGGCAAGCGGCCGAGCCCGCGCCCGCTGGTCACCGTCCGCACGGACGACCGGCCGCACCTGGGCGAGCGGGCCAAGGTGTTCCGCTCGCTGGGCGGAAAGCCTCAGTCGGCGGAGTTCGTCGGGTACGAGGGGGACAGCGAGGACGGGGGCGCGCTCGTGCTGCTGCGGGTGCTGGACAAGATGGGCCGCGGCAAGGAGCCGGAGGAGGGGTCGGTGCCGGAGAAGGGCGACCTGATCTGCTTCACGCTGTTCGAGCACGAGCAGCGGGGCGGCGCGAAGCTGCCCGACCCGGAGCAGACGCCGTGGACGCACGGCGGTCCGCCCGGGGAACAGGTGCCCGAGGCAGCCGATCCCCTGACCCAGGAGGACGTGCTGTGACCACCGTGTTCGACCCCGGTGCCGCGGCGACGAAGGCCACCGACTCGATCCTCCGCGACACGCTGCACGGCACCGCGCGCGGTGTCGTCGTCGACTCCCCGCCCGGCGCCGGCAAATCCACACTCGTCGTCCGCGCGGCCCTCGAACTCGCAGAGGCGGGACGCCCGCTGATGGTCGTCGCGCAGACCAACGCCCAGGTCGACGACCTGGTGCTGAGGCTCGCCGAGAAGAACCCCGAGCTGCCGGTGGGCCGGCTGCACAGCAGCGACGCCGACCCGTACGACAAGGCGCTGGACGACCTGCCGAACGTACGCAAGTCGGCGAAGGCGGGCGACCTGAGCGGCCTCTCGGTCGTCATCTCCACGGCGGCCAAGTGGGGGCACGTCAAGGTCGACGAGCCGTGGCGGCACGCGATCGTGGACGAGGCGTACCAGATGCGCTCGGACTCGCTGCTCGCCGTGGCCGGGCTGTTCGAGCGGGCGCTGTTCGTAGGCGACCCGGGCCAGCTGGACCCGTTCGCGATCGTGGGCAGCGAGCAGTGGGCGGGCCTGTCGTACGACCCGTCGGCGTCCGCCGTGACCACCCTCCTCGCCCACAACCCCGAGCTGCCGCAACACCGCCTGCCGGTGTCCTGGCGGCTCCCCGCGTCCGCCGCGCCCCTCGTCTCCGACGCCTTCTACCCGTACACGCCGTTCCGCAGCGGCACGGGCCACGACGACCGCCGCCTGTCCTTCGCGGTCCCGTCGGACGGCTCGGGGCCGGACCGGGTGATCGACGAGGCGGCGGAGGCGGGCTGGGGGCTGCTGGAGCTGCCCGCCCGGCACACGCCGCGCACGGACCCCGAGGCGGTGAGGGCGTTGGCGACGGTCGTACGGCGCCTCCTGGACCGCGGCGGCGCGGCGACGTCGGAGCGCTCGCCCGATCCCACGCCCCTCACCGCCGACCGGATCGCGGTCGGCACGGCCCATCGCGACCAGGCGGCGGCGGTCCGGGCGGCACTCGCCGAGCTGGGCGTGACGGACGTCACCGTCGACACCGCTAACCGCCTCCAGGGCCGCGAGTACGACGTGACCGTGGTCCTCCACCCCCTCTCCGGCCGCCCTGACGCCACCGCCTTCCACCTGGAGACGGGCCGCCTGTGCGTCCTCGCCTCCCGCCACCGGCACGCGTGCATCGTGGTGTGCCGGGCCGGGGTGAGCGAGCTGCTGGACGACTACCCGTCGACAGAGCCGGTGCAGCTGGGGACAGTGGTGAAGTTTCCTGATGGTTGGGAGGCGAATCACGCGGTGTTGGCGCGGCTCGCGGAGCATCGGGTGGCGTGGCGGCCGTGAACGAGGACGGCAGGCAAGCGGCAGCCCGGCTGACCTGTCCCGCCACCCACTTGCGCGGGCGCGGGACAATGGACGGTGGACCGGTCCGCTGGGGGATGCCCGGTTGCGGGGGTTGGTCGCCGGGGAGCAATGAGATCGGTGACGTACGAGATCGGTGATGCAAGAGAAGGAGAGAACATGGCGGAGCCCACGCCGCGTCGGAGCGAACCGCGGCTACGCCCCGCGCCCCTGCTCTTCGAGCCCGCGCAGGTGGCCGCCGACCCGGAGCACTTCTTCGACCTGGAGTCGATCGACGACCCGCGGGCGCTGCTGGCGCGGGCGACCGAGCTGACGCAGGCGTTCCGGGCGGCGACGGACCGTGCGGTGGAGTTCCAGGCCATCGCGGCGGCCCAGCTGGCGGACCCCCGGCGGTTCGACCGGCTGACGCCCGCCGACATCGCCGCGCAGGCCGAGTGGACCGAGGACTACGCCAAGAAGATGGTGGAGTTCGGCAGGGATCTCATGCGGGGGGTCGAGGGGCCCGGGCACGTCGACCCGGTGTGACCGACACGGACCGACGCGGACCGATGCGGACCCACGCGGGTGCCCCATGGGCATATGCCAGGCGGGCAAGATACGCCCTGCCACCCCACCCTGTCCCGATTTCCGGGAACTCTCGGGAACGGTGCGCTCACCCTCGGTAGATGTATCTGCCATGAGCAGCGCTCGCAACGCCCAGTCCTCCCCCGCCTCCCTCACCGCGGACGGCGCCGCCTGGCTTGCCTCCGCAGAACCGTATCCGCGCAGCATCCGGGCGCTCTGGGACGAGCGGCCTCAGGCCCCCGTGGTCCTGGCCTGCGGCTCCGTCTTCGACATCGTGAGCGCGCCCGCGATCTTCGGGCGCCGGATGGTCGACCGGCTGTGGGAGGAGGGGCCCGGTTCAGGGCCGGTGGCGATGTTCCGGGGCCGGATGCTGCTGTTCGCCGCGCCCGGCACGGCCCAGCGGCTGCCCTCGCTGCTGCGGTGGGAGGAGTTGGGCCGCGCGGGCGACGTCCCGCCGCTGCTGTGCCACGGCACGGGAGACGCGGTGACCGTGCCGGCCCGGCCCGACACCGCCACCCCCTCCGACTCCCGCTGGCTGGTCGCCCCCGACACCCGTAACCCGTGGCTGCCGGGCCCCGAGGTGCTGCTCTGGGCGGCCGTACGGGCGGCTCGCGCGGCCGTTCGGATATCGATTTTTCCCCACCCCGACCAGGGTGCTAAGGTCTACGACGTCAGCAGGCGCCGCTAGCTCAGTTGGTTAGAGCAGCTGACTCTTAATCAGCGGGTCCGGGGTTCGAGTCCCTGGCGGCGCACAGACAGTGAAGGCTCCTCGCAACTGCGGGGGGCTTTCGCTTTTGAGATGGGCCCTCCCGGTCCCGAGGGGCGGCTGGGGGTCCGGGGGTCAGCCCCCGGGAAATGCAGCATCAGCGGGTCCGGGGTTCGAGTCCCTGGCGGCGCACAGACAGTGAAAGCCCCTCGCGGAAGCGAGGGGCTTTTCGCATGCGCCCCGGCGCACCGTCTCGCCCCGGCGCACCGCCCGGCCGCCATGCACCCCCAGCCCCGGCGCGAGCGTTACCCGAACCCGGCGCAGGCGCTACCTGACCGCCGTGATCTTCACCGTCCACGCCCCCGACGCCGTACGCCCCTCCACCTCCACCCGCACACCGTCCCCGGGCACCGTGAAGCTCTCACCGAGGCCGACCGGCGCGTCCGCGAGCGGCGGATACACGGACTCCTCCCAGCAGGCCTCGCTGCGCGGGTGGGCGTCGATCACCTCGACCGGCCCGCCCCCGGAATCGGCCTGGCTGCGTACCCGGTACACCAGCACCCCCTGCCGACAGGCCTGCACATCGTTGCCCACCGGCCCGCGCACCTCGAAGGCGAGGGCGCTTTCGGGGCCGGTACGGACGACGGCGAGCTTGGCGCCGTGGCCCAGCCCGAAGCCCGGCACGGCGCCGACCGCACCGGCGGCGCCGAGCGCGCCGTACGCACCGGCGGCGCCGAACGCGCCGAACGCCGCGGGCGGCCAGGGCGCCCCCGCCGGCCCCGCCGCACCCGGCTGCACCGGCATGGCACCCGGCCCCACCGACAACGGCTCCAGCGTCAGCCGCGTGCCGCCGGTTCCGCTCCCCCGCACGCACACCACCTGCCGCGGCTCCAGCCACCCCAGCTTCCACTTGTGCCAGCCGAACAGGTCCGGCGCCATCCCGAACTGGCTGCCCATCAGATCCCAGTCGCCGACATAGGTGTCCCAGTCGCCCTTGCCGTCCGCCGGGCGGTGGTACAGGTCCGGCAGGTCGAAGATGTGGCCGGTCTCGTGCGCGAGGACCAGCCGGTCCGGCGGATGGTTCTCGAACACCGTGACGACGCGCCGGATGTTCGTGCCGTCGGCCCGCAGCGGGACGTCCAGGTTGACGACCTTCGTGGCGTCCGAGTCGACGCCGGGCGCGTCCGGGTCGGCGACGAAGTAGACGAGGTCATAGCGGGAGAAGTCCACCTTCCGGTCCGCCGCGGCGAGCGCGTCGCGCAGATAGGCGGCCCGGTCGGCGACGCGCCAGTCGCGCTGTATGGCGTACGCCGTGGACGGCTTCGGCATGCGGATCCAGTGCCGCAGCGGATGCGGGCGCAGGGTGAATCTGCCGTAGGAGGCACGTTCGAAGAAGCGGGTGGTGGCCGGGAAGTGGTCGGCCGTCAGTTCGGCGGGTGTCGTCCGCGGGGCCGAGTCGGGGAAGGACAGGAACACCATGACCGCGTCGAGTTTGCGGGTCGGGCGCGGATAGGCGGCGTTCCAGGTGTCCAGGCCCTCGGAGTGGTGGGCCTCGGTGCGCTCGAGGGCGCAGGGCGTCGTGTCGAACGGTTCGGCGACCGAGGGGCCGGCGACCAGGGACGTCGCGGCGAGCGCGGACATCGTGGTGAACAGTGCGGCGGTGCTGCGCAGTCGGGGCCATTCCCACAACCGGCCCATCCCAGTGAGCAGGGGGAACTGACGCGGCACGTGGACCTCCGGGAGCGGTTCGCGGGACACCGCACCCAGCCTCAGTCAGATTGTCGTACTACGCCCTGTTTGCCTGCACCGGATGGGTGAGGGGGCCGAGGAATCGCCAGAATCGACACCACCGAATCGCTCACGGAACGTCACAATCGATCGGGGGCCCGAAGAAGCCGTCCAGGTGCGGGCAGAAACGATCTGTCAGAAGGTCGGGTCACATGGGAACACTGAACAGTGGCTGGAAGGGCCCGGAAGCAGCCTCTATGATCGGCACACTTTCCTGACACTTTCCTGCACGGACACGGCCTGGCGGCCGACCGCCCCCCGGCCGGCCATTCCGATGAGACCCATCCGAGATCGAGTGCACTGCGGGAGCGAGCGGTGAGCGGAACGTCCGAAGGGCCGACGCCTACGGCAGACCTCATCCGGCCGGCCGTCACAGAGAGTAACGCACAGTCATCCCCCCGTACCGGGGCGCCGCCTCTGACGCCCCCCTACTCCTCCGCCTTCTCGGCCGCCCCTCTGGCGATGGCCGTGGTCGACCGCGAGGGCCTGGTCACCGACACCAACCCCGCCTTCGCCGAGCTGCTCGGTACGGCGCCCAGGGAGCTGGCCGGTTCCGTCGCCGCCGACCTGGTGGACCTCACCTCCGACGCCCACGCCTGGCACGCCTACCGCGAGGTGCTGCGCGGCCGCCAGACCCAACTGCGCTGCACACGCCGCCTCAAGCACCCGGACGGACACTCCCTGTGGGTCCAGGTCACGGTCGTGCCCCTGCCCGCCGAGCAGCCGGGCGGCGTCCTGCTGTCCGTCGCCGACATCAGCGCCCACCGCGAACTCCAGGCAAAGCTGCGGCACTTGCAGATGCACGACGCGGTGACCCGGCTGCCCAACCGCACACTGTTCTTCGAGCGACTGTCGGCCGCGCTGGAGGCGGAGTCGTACGAGGAGAACGGCACGACCGGCCGAATCGGCCTGTGCTACCTGGACCTTGACGGATTCAAGGCGATCAACGACACCCTCGGCCACCGCGTCGGCGACAGCCTGCTGGCCGCCGTGGCCGAACGGCTCACGCGCTGCGCCGAGGAGGCGGGGTACTCCAGGTCGATCCCGCCCCTGGTGGCCCGGCTCGGCGGTGACGAGTTCGCCCTGCTCGTCGAGGACTCGACGGGCACCGAGCAACTGGCCGACCTCGCCGAGTCGGTGCTGGAGTCCCTGCGGGCCCCCTTCGACCTCTCCGGCCGGCGCCTGTCGGTGTCGGCCTCGATCGGCGTCGTGGAACGCCAGGCGGCCGGCACCACCCCGACCGCCCTGATGCAGGCCGCCGACACCACGCTGTACTGGGCGAAGGCCGACGGCAAGGACCGCTGGACGCTCTTCGACCCCGAACGCAACGCCCACCGCATGACCCGCCAGGCCCTCGCCTCCACCCTCCGTCCGGCCATCGACCGCGGTGAATTCGCCCTGGAGTACCAGCCGTTGGTGAGCATGGGAGACGGCAGGCTGCGCGGTGTCGAGGCGCTTGTCCGCTGGAAACATCCTCAGTTCGGCGTACTGGCGCCGAATCGGTTCATCGGATTGGCCGAGGAGGACGGCTCGATCGTGCCGCTCGGCCGCTGGATCCTGGCGACCGCCTGCCGCCAGGCACGCGCCTGGCAGGTCACACACCCCGATGAGCCGCCGATCTTCGTCAGCGTGAACGTGGCCGTACGGCAGGTCTGGGACTCCGACCTGGTCGCGGACGTGGCGCGGGTCCTTGCCGAGACGGAACTCGCCCCGCACCTGCTCCAGTTGGAGCTCACCGAATCGGCGGTGATGGGTTCGGCGGGAAGACCGCTCCAGGTCCTGCAGGCGCTCAGCGACATGGGCGTACGCATCGCGATCGACGACTTCGGCACGGGCTACTCGAACCTGGCCTACCTCAGCCGCCTGCCGGTCTCGGTCCTGAAGCTGGACGGCTCCTTCGTACGGGGCTTCCAGTACGAGAGCGACAACAGCACCGCCGTCCCGCCGAACCCGGCCGACGAGGTCGTGGTCGAGGCGATGATCCAGCTCGCCCACCGGCTGGGGCTGACGGTCACCGCCGAGTGCGTGGAGACGCTGGCGCAGGCCTCGCGACTGCGGAGCATCGGGTGTGACACCGGCCAGGGGTGGCTCTACTCGCGGCCGGTGCCGCCGGATCGCATCTCCGAGTTGCTGGGTGTGCGGGTGTGAGGATCAGGACGCCTTGGGCAACCCGTAGGCGTCCGCGATGAGTTCGTACGAGCGCAGGCGTATGTCCATGCCGGGCGCGTTGCTCGTGATCATCAACTCGTCGGCGCCGGTGCGCTTTTGAAGGTCGTCGAGGCCGGCGCGGACCTCGTCGGGGGTGCCGTGGACGACGTTGGCGTTCCAGGAGTCGGCGAACTCGCGCTCCAGCGGGGTGAATTCGTATGCCTCGGCCTCCTCCGGCGTGGGGATGAGGCCGGGGCGGCCGGTGCGCAGCCGGACCATGCTGAGGGCGGCGGCCTCGACCTGGCGGCGGGCCTCCTTCTCCTCGTCGGTGGCGAGGGCGGAGACGCCGATGAGGGCGTACGGCCGGTCGAGCACGGCGGACGGCTGGAAGGACTCCCGGTACAGGTCCAGGGCCGGGATGGTGTTCCGCGCCGAGAAGTGGTGCGCGAAGGCGAAGGGCAGGCCGAGGACGGCGGCGAGGCGGGCGCTGAAGCCGGAGGAGCCGAGGAGCCAGATCGGGGGGCGGTGCGGGGACTGGACGCCGCCGGGTGACGTCGCCTGGACGGGGCCGGGGACGGCGTGGATACGGCGGTAGGGGTGGCCGTCGGGGAAGTCGTCGTCGAGGAAGCGGGTGAGCTCCGCCAACTGCTCGGGGAAGTCGTCGGCGCCCTCGTTCAGGTGGTCCGTGCGGCGCAGGGCGGCTGCGGTGGCGCCGTCCGTGCCGGGGGCGCGGCCGAGGCCGAGGTCGATACGGCCGGGGGCCATGGCCTCCAGGGTGCCGAACTGCTCCGCGATGACGAGCGGGGCGTGGTTCGGGAGCATCACGCCGCCGGAGCCGAGGCGGATGCGGTCGGTGTGGGCGGCGATGTGGGCGAGGATCACGGCCGGGGACGAGGAGGCCACGCCCGGCATGGAGTGGTGCTCGGCGACCCAGTAGCGGTGGAAGCCGCGGGACTCCGCGAGGCGGGAGAGCTCGACGCTGGTGCGCAGGGCGTCGGTGGCGCTGCGGCCGGAGCTGACTGTGACCAGGTCCAGTACGGAGAGGGGGACGGGGGCGGTGCCGTGTGTGGTGCCCCGGATCTCGTGGGCCTGGGTTTCGTCTGCCGCCACGTGTGCCTCCTGCGGTTTCGCCGTGCGGTGTGCGCTGTGCGGTGTGCACTGTGCGTCCGGCGTTAACAGGAGGGTGGCTCCGGTTTATTCCCTCGCCCCCGCCGCCCCTACCCGTCCCATCCTCAGGGGCGCTGCCCCTTCGGCCCCGGTTCCTGGGGCCTGCGGCCCCCAGACCCCCGCTTCGGCCCTGAACGGGCCTCGTCCTCAAACTCCCCCGGAGGGGGTACCCCCAGACAGGCTGAGATGCGCGGACCGGCGCCGGGGAGTGCGCGTCAGGGCCGAAGTGACCCCGCTCGCTACACCTGCACGATCGGCTCCCGCGTGAACAGCGCCCCCATGGCCGGCGCGTTCACCCGGCGGTCCGCCAGGCGCAGTGCCTCCCATACCGTGACCTGGTTCGCCGTGAGGACCGGCTTGCCGAGTTCGGCCTCCAGGGCCGGGATGTGGGCCGCCGTGTGCAGGGCCGTGTCCGGGAGGAGCACGGCCTCCGCATCCGCGGTGTCGGCCTCCTTGGCCAGCGCGAACACCTCGGCCTCGCCCCAGGTCCCGACCTCCGCCGCGGTGATGATGCCGGAGTCGGACACCGCGGCCACCTCGGCGCCCCCGGCCGTCAGGAACTGGGCGAAGAGCCCCGCCACGTCGTCCGGGTAGGTCGCCCCGACCGCCACCCGCCGCACCCCGAGCTCCCGCACCGCGTGCACGAAGGCGAAGGAGGTCGACGACGCCGGCATCCCGGCCGTGCGGGCGAGGGCGCGTACCTGCTCGTGGGCGCCCTCCCAGCCGTAGACGAAGCTGCCGGACGTGCACGCCCACACCACCGCCTCGGCGCCCGTCAGCCGCAGCGCCTCCACGCCCTCGGCGAGGCGCTCGGCCGCGCCCATCCGCAGCAGCGCGTCCACCCGGTGGGCGTCCTCGCCGATGTCGGTGTGCACCAGGTCGAGCCGGATGTCGCTGGCGAGCAGCTGCTCGATGCGTGGGTAGTCGTCCTCGGCGGAATGGCCCGGGTAGAGAAATCCGAGTGCGGTCATGTCAGCCTTTCTACTGCTGTTCCTGTTCAGGAACATCCGGCACGTCCGGAAGCACGGGCCCGCTCGGCGTCGCCGGGTCGATCCGCGCCGCCGGATCGATCAGCGCCTGATAAGGCCCCACCGCGCGAGTACCCAGCCTGCGCAGCGCAGCCCACATCGTCACCTGGTTGGCCGAGAGGACCGGGATGCGCAGTTCCGCCTCCAGTTGGGGGATCACGTCGTAGGTGGGGAGGTTGGTGCAGCTGATGAACAGGGCGTCGGCCCGGCGGCCCACGGCCCTGCGCGCCATGTCCGCCACATCGCGGTACGGCACCTTCCAGATGTGCCGTGTCAGCCCCATGAAGGCGCACCCCGTGACCGCCACCCCCGCCTCCGCCACGTACTCCTCGAGGGCTCGCGTCACCGACACGGTGTACGGCGTCACCAGCGCCACCCGCCGTACGCCGAGCTCGGCCAGTGCCTCAAGCAGCGCCCCGGACGTGGTGACGGCGGGTATCGCGCCCGCCCGCGTCATCGCCTCGCACATCGCCCGCTCGCCCGCGATACCGCCGACGAAGCTGCCGGAGGTGCAGGCGTAGGCGACGACCTCGGGCGCTATCGCGGTCAGGGTGCGGACGCCGTCGCCGAGCGTCTCGTGTTCGCTGACCAGCCGGGCGAGGTCCAGGCTGACCTCGACCGGGACGAACGGCGTCCGGGTCAGGTGCAGCGAGACCTCGTCCGGGACCCATCGCCACAGCTCCCGGTCCAGCGCGAAGTCGAAGGGGGCGATGACTCCGACGCCGCGCTGCGGGCGGGGGCCGCCGAGGAAGGAGATGTCCATGGCGCTCATGGCAGGCACCGCCCTCACTAAGAGAAACAGGTGAGCAACGGACCGTACGTACGCCCGTGTTGACGAAGGTAGGTTCGGGTGCGAGCGTGGTCAAACCTCGCATGTCAGACGGCCATCCCTTCCAGTAAAACTCCGACAGCCGACCCCCCGCACCCCCCGGAGAGACGACTCCGCATGACCGCACCCACCCCCGGTCCGCCGCCCGCCTCCGACCCCCCTCCCACGCTCCTGGTCCTCGACACCGACCCCCTCCCCCGCCTCGGCCGCCTCACCGGTCGCGCCCGCGTCGAGCACGCGGACGAGTCGACCCTCGCCGAGCGCCTGCCGCACGCCGACGTCCTGCTGGTCTGGGACTTCGCCTCGCACGCCGTACGCCACGCCTGGCCCGGCGCGGGTCCGCGCCCGCGCTGGGTGCACACGGCGAGCGCGGGCGTGGACCATCTGATGTGCCCGGAGCTGACCGCGTCCGACACCGTGGTCACCAACGCGCGCGGCGTCTTCGACCAGCCGATCGCCGAGTACGTCGCCGCGCTGGTGCTGGCGATGGCGAAGGACCTGCCGAGGACGCTGGAGTTGCAGCGCTCGCGGGAGTGGCGGCACCGCGAGGGACAGCGTGTGGCCGGATCGCGCGCGTGCGTGGTCGGGTCCGGGCCCATCGGCCGTACGATCGCCCGCACGCTCAAGGCCCTCGACATCACCACCGCGCTGGTCGGCCGCACCCCGCGCACCGGCATCCACGGCCCCGACGACCTCGACCGGCTGATCGCCCGTGCCGACTGGGTGATCGCGGCCGCGCCGCTCACCGAGCAGACGTACGGCATGTTCGACGCCCGCCGCTTCGGCGTCATGCAGCCGGCCGCCCGGTTCATCAACGTCGGGCGCGGGCAGCTTGTCGTCGAGGACGCCCTGGCCGAGGCCCTCGCCAAGCGCTGGATCGCGGGGGCCGCGCTCGATGTCTTCGAGCACGAACCCCTCACCGCCGACAGCCCGCTGTGGGGGCTGCCGGGTCTGATCGTCTCGCCGCACATGAGCGGGGACACCATCGGCTGGCGGGATGAACTCGGCGCGCAGTTCGTGGAGTTGTACGAGCGATGGGAGGCGGGCAGGCCACTGCTGAACGTGGTCGACAAGCAGCGCGGGTACGTACCGGGACGCTGAACTCCCCGCGGTTTCGCACCGATTCCCGCGGATTCGAGCCTGGAGGGCGCATGACGGATCTCACCGAACTGACCGCCGTACAACTCCTCGACGGCTACCGCAAAGGAGAGTTCAGCCCCGTCGACGCCACCCGCGCGACCCTGGAGCGGGCCGAGCGGATCCAGCCGGAGTTCAACGCCTTCGTGCGCCTCACCGCCGAGGAGGCTCTCACGCAGGCGGGCGAGTCGGCCGAGCGGTGGCGGCGCGGCGAGCCGGCCGGCCTGCTCGACGGCGTTCCGGTCACGGTGAAGGACATCCTGCTGATGCGCGGCGGCCCGACGCTCAAGGGCTCGAAGGCCCTCTCGGCGAAGGGAAGCTGGGACGAGGACGCCCCCTCGGTGGCCCGGCTGCGCGCGCACGGCGCGGTGTTCCTCGGCAAGACGACCACCCCCGAATTCGGCTGGAAGGGCGTCACCGACTCGCCCCTGTCGGGCGTCACCCGCAACCCCTACGACCCCACCCGCACCGCTGGCGGCTCCAGCGGCGGCGCGGCGGCGGCCGTGGCGCTCGGCGCGGGACCGCTCGCCCTCGGCACGGACGGCGGCGGCAGTGTCCGTATCCCGGCGGCGTTCTGCGGCATCTTCGGCCTGAAACCGACGTACGGCCGGGTCCCTCTGTACCCGGCGAGCGCCTTCGGCACCCTGGCGCACGTCGGCCCGATGACCCGTGACGCGGCCGACGCGGCCCTGCTCCTGGACGTCATCGGCACGCCCGACTCCCGCGACTGGTCGGCGCTCCCCCCGGCACCCGGTTCCTTCGTGGCGGGCCTGACCGGCGGTGTGCACGGCCTGCGCGTGGCTTACTCCCCCTCCCTCGGCAACCAGGTGGCGGTGCGTCCGGCGGTCGCGGCGGCGGTACGGCGGGCGGTGGAGCGGCTGGCGGGGCTGGGGGCGTACGTCGAGGAGACCGACCCCGACTTCACCGACCCGGTGGACGCCTTCCACACCCTGTGGTTCACGGGGGCGGCCCGGGTGACCCAGCATCTCGGGCCGCACCAGCGGGAGTTGCTCGACCCGGGTCTGCGGGAGATCTGCGGCGTCGGCGCCCGCCGCACCGCGCTCGACTATCTGGCCGCGGTGGACGTCCGTATGGAACTCGGCCGACGGATGGGCCGCTTCCACGACACCTACGACCTCCTCGTCACCCCGACCCTCCCGCTCACCGCCTTCGAGGCGGGCACGGAGGTCCCCAAGGGCTCGGGCCACCACCGCTGGACGGGCTGGACGCCGTTCACGTACCCGTTCAACCTGACCCAGCAGCCGGCGGCGACCGTCCCCGTCGGCGTCGACGGGGACGGCCTGCCGATCGGCCTGCAACTCGTGGCCGCCCGGCACCGGGACGATCTGGTGCTGCGGGCGGCGCACGCGCTCTACGAGGCCGGCATCGCCGGGCTCACACCCTCCGGAAGCTGAGCGACTCGCCCAGCGCCCCCGACCGCCACAGGTCGTTGCAGCCCTGGGCCATCTCCTCCAGGCCCTCGACGACCTGGCCCCAGACGATGCCGGGCACCCAGCCCACGTCGCCGTTCAGGAGCAGGTTGTTGCGCTCGTAGAACAGGGCCAGGTCGACCACCGTCGTGCCGGGGCGGACCTCACGGTCGTAGCCGTAGGAGTTGGTGCCGAGTTCCGTGCCGGCGAAGGCGAAATAGCACAGATCTCCTGGAATGGGGGTGACCGTCGGGTTTTCCAAGGGCGGCTCCGTTTCCGCGAAGGGCGGGAAGAGGGCGTAGATCTCGTTGCGGGCGTATTTGGCGTGGTAGACGTCGCTGGTCAGGGGCAGGGCGTCCCAGACGGCCGCGCAGGTGAGCGGGGCGCGGTCGTCCAGGAGCTTGGCCGTGCAGTGGATTCCCCGCTTGACCAGTGACACCTCGATGAACCGTTCAGTCATGCCTTCCAGGGTGCATACATCGCATGGTCTCGGGTAGCCGCGCCGCCATGGCTCCACCACTGGAACATGTCGAAACACATGTCGGACACAGATCGGGCACCCCTACACGCCGGTCGCTGCTCGCGGGGGTGGCGGCGCTCGGTGCGCTGGGCGCGGCAGGCTGCTCACGCGTGGCCACGGCCTCCACGAAGGAGGGTGGCGAGCTGCTCGACCGGCTGCGCGCCGCCGGCGTGGTACGCCTCGGGATCGCGGGTGAGATTCCCTTCGGGTACATCGACAAGAACGGTGAACTCACGGGTGAGGCGCCCGAGCTGGCGAGGGTCGTCTTCAAGCGGCTCGGCGTGGACCGGGTACAGCCCGTGCCCACCGAGTTCGGGTCCCTGATACCCGGGCTGAACTCGCAGCAGTTCGACGTCGTCGCCGCCGGGATGTACGTCAATCCCGAGCGCTGTGAGCAGGTCATCTTCTCCGACCCCGACTATCAGATGCTCGATTCCTTCATCGTGCGCAAGGGCAACCCGAAGGGCCTGCACGACTACAAGGACGTCGTCGAGAAGAAGGCCAAGTTCGCCACCGGGACCGGCTATGCCGAGATCCAGTACGCCGTCGAGGCGGGGTACAAGGAGAGCGACATCCTCATCGTGCCGGACCAGGTCGCGGGTCTGAACGCCGTCGAGGCGGGGCGTGTCGACGTCTTCGCCGGTACCGCGCTCACCGCCCGTGAGGTCGTCAAGAAGTCGGCCAAGGCCGAGGCCACCAAGGCCTTCGCTCCCCTCGTCGACGGCAAACCGCACGTCGACGGCGGCGCGTTCGCCTTCCGGCCGACCGAGACCACGCTGCGGGACGCCTTCAACGTCGAGCTGCACAAGCTGAAGAAGAGCGGGGAGCTGTTCCGCATCCTCCGGCCCTTCGGCTTCACCAAGGCCGAGATGACCGACCTCACCGCGAAGGAGCTGTGCGCAGGGGGGACGGGCGGATGACCTCGGGACTCTGGGAACTCGTACTTCAAGGAATCTGGGTCACCGTCCAACTGCTGGTGCTGAGCGCACTGGTGGCGGCGACGGTCGCCTTCGGGGTCGGCATGGCCCGCACGCACCGGCTGTGGATCGTCCGCTTCCTCGCGGGCGTCTACACCGAGGTGTTCCGCGGAACCTCCGCCCTGATCATGATCTTCTGGGTGTTCTTCGTACTGCCGGTCGCGTTCGGCTGGCAACTGGTCCCGCTGTGGGCCGGCACCCTCGCGCTCGGGCTGACCTACGGGGCGTACGGCGCCGAGATCGTGCGCGGCGCCCTCAACTCCGTCGACCCGGCGCAGCGCGAGGGCGGTATCGCGCTCAGCTTCACGCCGTGGCAGCGGATGCGGCTGGTCCTGCTGCCGCAGGCGGTGCCGGAGATGATCCCGCCGTTCTCCAACCTGCTCATCGAACTGCTGAAGGGCACGGCCCTGGTGTCCGTCATGGGCATGGGCGACCTGGCCTTCAGCGCCAACCTGGTGCGCCTCGCGTTGCAGGAGAGCACGGAGATCTACACGTACGTCCTGCTGATCTACTTCGTCATCGCCTTCCTGCTCACGCGGGGGATGCGCGGACTGGAACGCAAGCTCAAGGCAGGGCTGGGCAAGCCCGTCGGGAGCACTCCCGACCAGGAGCTGCACCGACCTGAGACGACCGGCGTGGGCGCGGGAGGTGCTCTCGGATGACCTGGGACTGGGGCGCTGTCGCCGACTTCATGCCGAAGTTCTGGGACGGGCTGCTGCTCACGCTGCAGATCCTGGCCCTCGGCTCGCTGATCTCGTTCGCGCTGGGTCTGGTGTGGGCGCTGCTGATGCGCACACCGACCCGCTGGGTGCGCTGGCCGGTCGGGGTGGTCACGGAGTTCATCCGCAACACCCCGCTGCTGGTGCAGCTTTTCTTCTTCTTCTACGTGCTACCCGAGTGGGGCCTGACGTGGTCGGCGCTGACCACGGGCATCTGCGCGATCGGGCTGCACTACTCGACGTACACGATGCAGGTCTACCGGGCCGGTATCGAGGCGGTCCCGGCCGGCCAGTGGGAGGCGGCGACCGCGCTGAACCTGCCGGTGCGGCGCGCCTGGACCGTGGTGATCCTGCCGCAGGCGATCCGCCGGGTCGTGCCGGCCCTCGGCAACTACGTCATCGCGATGCTCAAGGACACCCCGATCCTGATGACGATCACGGTCATGGAGATGCTCGGCGAGGCGCGGCTGTTCGCGCAGGAGAACTTCCAGTTCACCGAGCCCCTGACGGTCATCGGTGTGGCCTTCATCTTCATCGCCTACCCGGCCTCCCTTCTCGTACGAGCCCTGGAGCGACGCCTTGTCCGCTGACACGCCTTTGATGAAAGAACCCGACGCGAGCGCCAACCCGCCGGTGGACGGCAGCGAACTGATCCGCTTCGAGAACGTCACCAAGCGCTTCGGGTCCAACACGGTCCTCGACCGGCTCGACTTCTCCGTCGAGTCCGGCAAGCACGTCACCCTGATCGGCCCGTCCGGCTCCGGCAAGACGACGATCCTGCGGCTGCTGATGACCCTGGCCAAGCCCGACGAGGGCAAGATCACGGTCGCCGGTGACCAGCTCTTCCCGGCCCCGGAGAAGCAGATCCGCGAGGTCCGTAAGAAGATCGGCATGGTGTTCCAGCAGTTCAACCTGTTCCCGAACATGTCGGTGCTGCGCAACATCACCGAGGCCCCCGTCACCGTCCTCGGCATGTCCAAGGACGAGGCGGAGGCACGCGCCCGGGAGCTGCTGGAGATGGTGGGCCTCGCCGACAAGTGCGACGCCCGCCCGACCCAGCTGTCCGGCGGCCAGCAGCAGCGGGTGGCGATCGCCCGGGCGCTGGCCATGCGGCCGCAGGTGCTGCTGCTGGACGAGGTGACCTCGGCGCTGGACCCGGAGCTGGTCGCCGGCGTCCTCGACGTGCTGCGGGACATCGCCCGCACCACCGACATCACCATGCTCTGTGTGACCCACGAGATGAATTTCGCCCGGGACATCTCGGACCAGGTCCTGATGTTCGACTCCGGGCGGGTCATCGAATCCGGCGCACCCGAGAAGATCTTCAACGACCCCGAGAAGGACCGGACCCGGGAGTTTCTCAGCGCTGTGCTGTGACTCCCGACACGCCTCATGACTGCGGCATATGCCAGATGGCTAGGCCGCAGTTGAGGGCGTCGCAATCTCGTCAACAAGCGCTCACTACCGGCCTCTTGCCCGTTATCGTGAAGGAGATTGGCTGACTCGAACCCGGCCCAGTCGACGAGGTGTCGACGAGGCAACGAGAAGCGACGTGCAACCGCAGGGGGAACCGTGGCGCTGCAGCACGAGCCGACGACGCCGTACCACTCGGCCCAGGACGCCCTGCGCGTCCTGGAGACCGTGGCACGGCACAACACCGGAGTCACCGACGCCGAGCTCGCCCGGCACACCGGCATCACCTGGGAGCGCCTGACCAGCCTCCTGCTGATGCTGCGCCGCGAGGGCTACGTCGAGCAGATCACCGACGGGGCGTACGTCACGGGCGACGCCCTGACCCGTCTCGGTTCCGCGCAGGGCCACGCGCAGGCCCTGCGCGACAACCTCCAGCGCATCCTCGACCGGCTGCGCGACTCGGTCGGCGCCGCCGTCTACATCAGCCGGTACGTCGACGGAGAGGTCAAGATCGACCAGTTCGCCGCCGGCCCGACCATGCCCGTGGTCAACGAGTGGGTCGACTTCCGCTTCTCCGCCCACGCCACCGCGATCGGCAAGAGCCTGCTCGGGCAGCTCGACCACAACGGCCGGCGCGACCACCTCTCGCGCCACAAGATGGCCCGCCTCACCTCGCGCACGATCACCAGCGACAAGGTCCTGCTCTCCCGGCTGGAGACCCAGCCGCCGACCGTCCCCCACCTCGACCTCCAGGAGTACGCGGTGGGCACGGTGTGCGCGGCGGTCCCGATCACGGCCGGATCGTCGGTGGGCTGCCTGGCCCTGTCACTCCCGTTGGAGCACGCCCACCGGCTGCGCCAGGCGGCGGACACCCTGAACCGGAACGCGGCGCCGGTGCTGCTGTCGCTGGCGATCTAGGGCTGTTCCGTCCCCCGAGCCCCGGTGATCCGGGGCCCGCCCGGGTGGTCGGAACCACCCCCGAGGACCGGGTAGTATTTTCTTCGTCGCCAGCCGCGAACCCCCTGGGAACGCGGTCGGCGAGGGTCATGCGCCGCTAGCTCAGTTGGTTAGAGCAGCTGACTCTTAATCAGCGGGTCCGGGGTTCGAGTCCCTGGCGGCGCACCACCGAAGGGCCTCTCGTGGGAGCGGGAGGCCCTTCGACGTATGCCAGGACGTCCGCCTCGGTCAGCCGCCGGTACGCCCGCTCCCCGGCCGGCCGCCACCACACCGGATCGGCACACCGCAGCCCCTCCCGCCTGAGCCCCGCCCGCTGGATCTTGTTCGTGGCGGTCACCGGCATCTGCTCCACGACCCGCACGAACCGTGGCGCCATCTTCGTCCCCAGGTCCGGCTGGGCCAGCAGGAACCCGGCGAAGCCGACCGGATCGAACTCCCCCGCGACGGTCGCCATGACCTGGTCCCCGGTCACCGGATCCGGCACCGCGTACACGGCGACGGCCCCGGCACCCTCGTACCGGGCGAGGATGTTCTCGATCATCGCGGCGGACAGGTTCTCCCCGTCCACCCGGAGCCGGTCGTCACCGCGCCCCGCGAAGTACAGATAGCCGTCGGCGTCCCGGCAGAACAGGTCCCCGGTCCAGTACCAGCCCTCCCGCCGCCGCTCCGCCTCCGCCTCGGGATTGCGCCAGTACCCCTCGAAGGGGTTCGGCCCCCGGTTGACCAGCTCCCCGATGGCCTCGTCCCCGTTGACCAGCCGCCCGCCCGCGTCGAAGACAGCGGGCGGGCACTCCGCACAGGTCTCCGGATCGAGTACGACGAGCCCGGGCGCCGCCCGCCCCACAGCCCCAGCCGGCGTACCCGGCGACCACTGCACGGCGGCCCCGCCCTCGGACGACCCGTAACCCTCCATGAGCCGCACCCCGAACCGGCGCTCGAAGGCGGCTGCGTCCACGGCGCCCGCCTCCGTCCCGAAGCCGAGCCGCAGCGGATGGTCCCGGTCGTCGGGGCTCGGCTCGGTGGCGAGGAGGTACTGGATCGCCCGGCCCACGTAGGTGAAGTACGTCGCCCCGTACGCCCGTACGTCGTCCAGGAACCCGGACGCCGAGAACCGCCGCCGCAGCGCGGCGCCCGCGCCGGCCGCGAGGGCGGGCGCCCAGTCGGCGATCACCGCGTTGCCGTGGAACATCGGCATGCAGATGTAGTGCACGTCGTCGGGGCGGACGCCGAACTGCCCGGCCAGCGAACGCCCGGCGGCCGCCAGCCGCCCCTGGGTGCAGATCGCGGCCTTGGGGGCGCCGGTCGAGCCGGAGGTGAAGTAGAGCAGGAGCCGGTCGTGCGGGGTGGCACGGGAGGCGTCGGGCCGGACGTCGGCGTACGGCGCGAGCAGGGCGTCGTACCCTTCCCCGTCGGTCAGCAGCAGTCGCACACCGGGTAGGTCGAGGCCGTCGAGCAGCGGCAGGTGGGCCCGCTCGGTGACCAGGAGCCGGCACTCGGTGTGCAGGATGTCGCGGGCGAGTTCGGGGCCGCGGCGGGTGGGATTGATGCCGGCGACGGCGGTGCGGGCGAGGGCCGCCGCGCTCAACCACAGGGGGTATTCAGGGGTGTTGTCGAGCAGCACCCCGATGTGCGAGCGGGGCGGCACCAGGTCGGTCAGCAGTGCCGCCCGGGCCGCGGCACCCGCCGCCACCTGGTGGTGGGTGAGCGCCTGCCCTTCGCACCACAGCCCCGGCCGGTGGTCGCCCCACCGGCCGGCGACGAGTTCCGCGACCGTACGCCTGTTGGACTCCATGGCGGCGCACGGTAGTTGATGGCCCGTCAGATGTGGAGGGCCATGAGGGTTACGGGGTCATCGTGACGCCGTCGACGACGACGGTGTCGATGGTGTCGTCGGTGCCCTCGCCGAAGCCGGAACCATCGGACATCTGGTTGTACGTGGCGATGAAGCCGACGCAGAACACCGCGACCACCCCGAGGAACGCCAGGATGGCGACGGTGGACGCCGCCAGCTTGGCGCGACCCGGGGCCTTGGCCGTGGCGACCACCTCGTGACCCTCGGCGTAGTGGACGGTGACGAAGTCGCCCTCGACCGTCGTCGCCGGGCCGTCCTCCTCCTCGAAGCGGACGACGCGGCCGTCGCGTGCGGTGAACTCGTAGACGTGGTGCAGCCTGGTGTGCACGGACGTGTCACGGCCACCGCCATGGGTCGTCGTGAACATCCGCAGACAGCGCGCCTCGGCCGTCAGTCCGCTGTTCCAGGCGCTGCGGATCTGCAGCGAGCGGCGCACCACGCGGTACGCGCCGAAGAGGACGAGGGCCAGCATGAGGCTGGGCAAGGCGTAGAAGAAGAGGTCCATGGCGCTTCCCCCGAGGTCAGATACTGCTGGTCGTGGGGAACCTACCCCCGGGGGAAGCACACTTCGCTCAAGTAACGCTCAGAGATCCGGAGCCGGATCAGAACGTTCAGAGCGTTCAGAGCGTTCAGAGCGTTCAGAACGTGACGTCCGAGCACGCGTAGAACGCGTTGCCCGTGTCGGCGATCGTCCACACCGCGAGGATGACGTGACGGCCGCTCAGCCCGGACGGCAGGGTGCCGCTGTGGGAGAGCGTGGACGGGGGTCGCTGGCCGCCGTACGGGACGGTCAGGAACGGCGTGAGGTTGAGGTCGGAGCGGGCCAGGTTGTGGTTCTGGTTCCAGCCCGGCCTGGTGACGTAGTACTTGAAGTCGGTCGTGGCGTGCATGGCCGTGAACTGCCAGCGGAACGTGTAGCTCTGACCGCCCGTCACCCTGGTGGCGGGCCAGGCACCGCCGGACGGTGTCCGTGGCGCGCTGAGCTGACTGAACTGGCCCAGACCGGCGTTGCATATCTGACCGTCGGCCGGTCCTGAGCCCGGGAAGCCCTTCGGGCCCTCGACACTCTGTGGCTCCCACTGGATCGAGCCGCAGTTGGTCACGGTGCCGTTCTGACAGAGCTTCTGCCGGCTGATGGGGAGGTCGGTGTAGCCGTGGCTGCTGGCGCCTCCGGTGGAGAGCACGAGGGCCCCGGCCGTGGTGAGTCCGAGTGCTGCGGCGTACCACTTGGTCTTTCTGCGCATGCTGCTGCTCCTGGGAACGTGGGGGAAGTTCGGTGAGCTTGCAGGTCTAGACCAAGTCTCAGATTATTGCCGTTAGTTGAACATGTCCATACCAATCACGGGCCTTGTTCGCCCCGCCCCGCACAGAACGCCACCGTCAAGTCCTTGACCAGCGCCTTGCGTTCGTAGTCGTCGAGCTCGACCAGGCCCCGCATGGTCAGCCGGGTCACCGTGTCCTCCACCGAGTCGACGACCGAGGTGAGCATGGTCGCCCGGTGCTGCGCGTCCAGCGCGGCGATCCGTCTGCGGTGCATGGCGGCGGCGACCTCGGGGGCGTACTCCATCCGCACCGGCCGTACCGAGAACACCTCGAGCCCGACCGCCCCCGCGTCCCGCACCACCAACCGGGTCAGCGCGTCCCCGGCCATCTCGACGGACCCCCGCGAGGCACCCGGCATCTCCACCGGCACCCGGGCCAGCGCCGCCTCGACACACTCGCGCAGATACGTCTCGTGGTCCTCCACCCCGAGCGTCGCCCGCGCGGTGTCCCGTACCCGCCACACCACCAGCACGACGACCCGCAGCGCGACCCCGTTGCCGTCGGCCGCCGGCATCGGCTCGCTGCGCCAGTGCCGCAGCCGTACGTCGACCCGGCGGCGCAGCAGCAGCGGGTTGACCCACAGCAGACCGGTACGCCGGACCGTCCCCCGGTAGCCGCCGAACAGCCCGAGCACCCAGGCCCGCCCGGTCCGCCCCCGCGCCAGCCCGCCGAGGCCGACGAGCCCGAGGGCCCCGGCGCCCGTGTACGCCGCCCACTGCACGGGCCCCAGTCCCGCCGCGGACGCCGGCAACCGCAACGCCTCCACCACCAGCGGCGGCAGTACTCCGGCCCACCACGAGGTGGCCAGGCATCCGGCCGCCCCGCACGCCCCGGCCAACACCCCTGCCGCCCCGGGCAGCACCCGCGCCGGCCGTTCCACCAGCTCGGGGTCGACCTCCGGCGCGGGATTCGGCTTCGACTGCGCCGGGCGGCGCAGGCGCGGTTGCTCCCCCGTGCCCTGCCGACGCGCCACGACCGTCGGCCTGAGCGGCACGGACACCGGGTCGGGGCCGTCACGGAACAGCAGATGGACGGGGATCTCGGTGGTCCCCTCGTTCTGGATCAGCCGGGTGGGCCGGGCAGGCCCCTCGGCCGGACCCGCGAGCCCCTCGGGCTCGGGCGTGGGTGAAGTGGTCGTGGTCAAGCGTGCCTCCAGCCTCCGCGCCAGATGCGTCACAACGGTGGTGGTCGCGATGTCGGGTTACGAGAAGAGCCGCCGCCAGGTCTCCGGCCCCGGATAGCCGTCCGCCGCGCCGCCCCGCCAGCCCTGGGCACGCTGGAACGCCTCGACGCCGCGCCGGTCCGCCTCGCCCCAGCGCATCCCCGGCCCGGTCTTGTAGTGCTTGCCGAACCCCTTCTTCACCAGCTGTTTGCCGAGCTGGGCGACATACTTGTTGCTGACGCCGGGCCGGAACATCGCCCGCCCCGGATAGCCCGGCACTCCGTGCGAGGCGGGTGACGCGGGTGACGTGGACGACGCCGCCGACGCCGGCGACGCGTCCGACGCGGGGGCACCGTGCCCGCCCAGCCACGTGGCCTGGATGTTCCTGCCCTTGCCCGTCACCAGCAGCGCCCACGTCCGCGGCCCCGGAAACCCGTCCGCGTCCCGGCCCCGCCAGCCCTGCGCCAGCTGGAAGGCCCGCACGGCCCGGCGGTCCATGTCCGACCAACGCGGCCCCGGCCCCACCGTGTAGTACCGGCCGGCGCCGCGCTCGACGAGCATGCGGCCCAGCTCGGTGACGTACTTGTTGTTGGCCCCGGGACCGAAATAGGCCTGCCCCGGGTAGGGCGCCCCGCGCTCGGGGTCCTCCGGCTTGGCGGTGTCCGGTTGCCCGGTGTCCGACTGCCCGGTTTCCGGTTGCCCGGTTTCCGGTTTCCCACCCGTCGCGCCGCCCGCGAGTCCCTTGTACCGATAGGCCAGATAGCGGTCGGAGTGGCTCCAGTAGGCGTACGGGGTGGCCTGTCGGCGGACATGCGGGCGGGTCGCCTCGTAGGCGACGTAGTAGCTGTGCGTGTAGTCCGTCCAGCCGCCGAAAATGACGACGTGCGAGCCTTTCTCGGGGTCCGCCGGATTGTGGAACAGCAGAATGTCACCGGGCTGGAGATCCTCCTTCGAGATTCGTACGCCGTACTGGTCGAGGCTGCCGGTCCATTCGTTCCCGGGCAGCTTCCAGGCCATCGAGACGAAGCCGGAACAGTCCTGCCGGTATCCGTCCGACCAGTACTTGTACATGCTGTACGGCACCCTCGCGGCGACCCATTTCTTGGCCCTCCTGATGATCTCCGCACGGGTGGTGGCGGGCGTCTCGACCACGCCGCCCGGCTTGACCGGCCGCCCGCCCGGGCCGTGCAGCGGAGCCTTGCCACCCTGGGGCGTCTCGGGCTCGTCACCTGCGGGAACGCTCGGTCGATCGGGGGCGTGGGGGGCGGCGAGGGCCGGGGCCGTGTGACCGACGGCGAGGGTCGTGGAGGCGGCTGCGGCGAGGATCAGCGCCCGGTGGGCGGCCGGGTGACGGCCGGTCGTGGAATGCGGCAGAACGCGTCGCCAGTGAACGCATCCGGGGCAGTCGCAGTCACTCGCCGGATCGAATTCCTCGAATACCGGAGCCCGAGTCCCCATGCGATTCCCCTCACACTCCAGTGGCAAATGTCCGCGGCTGTACACTCCGTCAGTTTCTCAACTGTCTTCCGGACTCGCATGTTGACGGTCCGAATGGTTTACGACCGCCCCGGCACCCCCCGACGGCCCCGCACCCGCGGTCAGGAGCACCCCGAACGGTCATGTAGAGTTACCGACGTCAGCACGCGCCGCTAGCTCAGTTGGTTAGAGCAGCTGACTCTTAATCAGCGGGTCCGGGGTTCGAGTCCCTGGCGGCGCACAGACACCGAAGGCCCTCCGTCACCGCGGAGGGCCTTCGCTTTGCACCCGAGTCCCCCCGAGCCCAGCACAAGCGGCTGGGGGTCCGGGGGTCACCCCCCGGGAAATGCAGCATCAGCGGGTCCGGGGTTCGAGTCCCTGGCGGCGCACAGACACCGAAGGCCCTCCGTCACCGCGGAGGGCCTTCGCTTTGCACGCGAGTCCCCCGGGGAATGCAGTTGCGGGGGGGGCTCCGCCGCCCCCACCCCCTTCAGACCCGAAGCCCCTCGTGCAAGCGAGGGGCTTCCGGTGTGTTTGGCCGGATACCCTCTGGCCATGGCAGCGCGCGACCTTCACGAGCGGATCAAGAAGCTCATCATCGACCGCCGGCTCCCCTCCGGGGCCCCGCTGCCGACGGAGCCCGAGCTGATGGCGCATCTCGGCGCCAGCCGGAACTCCGTGCGCGAGGCGCTCAAGGGCCTGCAGGCGATGGGCATCGTCGAGATCCGGCACGGGTTCGGGACGTACGTCGGCACGATGTCCCTGGCGCCGATGATCGAGGGCCTCGCCTTCCGCACGGTCGCCGGGCACTACCGGGGCGAGGACACCCTGCTCCAGCTGGTGCAGCTGCGGGAGGCCGTGGAGACGGGGCTGGTGTCCCGGCTCGCGGGACGGATCCCGGACGCCGACCTCGTTGAACTGGACGCGCTCGTCGACCGTATGGAAGAGCAGGCGGCACACGGCGGCGACGGCATCGCCGAGACCGACCGGGCGTTTCACGCCACTCTCTACCGAGGGCTGGACAACGCGCTGCTGGGCGAGGTCATGGAGGCGTTCTGGGACGCGTTCCACCGCGTCCACACCGATCTCGGAGGCGCCCCGCAGGATCCGCTGGTCACCTGCCGACAGCACCGGGAGATCGTGGACGCGGTGCGGTCGGGCGATGCGATACGGGCGGAGGAAGCCATACGAGAGCACTTCGGCAACATCCGGGCCCGCGTGTCCACAACGGGTACACAAGACCCCCACGGCTGCCACAATGAGCGCGTATGACCGGTAAACACCTCGTTTCGCATCTTGCGATCATGTGGAACGACGTAGAACTCTGGTGATTGGGTTTTCAAGATGCTGCGGATACGCGGCAGTTGGGGGGAATGGAGCCGGTTGCCGGTTTTTGGCGGGGAGTAGGGGGCCCCGTTCATGACCGCATGCCGAGGGGGGCATGATGCAACCGGAAGGTCGCTGTTCCATGTCTATGGTGGAGAAGATGTGGTGACTGCGGCCCACCACTGATACGCCTGTGGAAGGTCGAGGGGGACCTGAGCAGTCGTAAAGGAACCGACAGACACGCGGTGACTGCGTGTGGGGGGATGACTCATGACGTCGACGCCGACGGGCGCCCGGCAGAACTTCGACCCGTCTCAGACAACTCAACTCAGAGTGCCTTCGCAGACACGGACCGGCGCGTTCCGCCGGATCAAGAAGACGCTGCCGAAGTACGACTACGAGCACTACAGCCGGCTGGCCGGCCCCCTCACACAGCCCGACCCGAACAAGCCGTACCGGGTCCAGTACCGCTCGCTGATATCGCAGGAGCCGCACCGGATCAGGGTCGCCCTGATGCTGGCGGCCGCTCCGCTGCTGTCGCTGGTCCTGCTGTTCTGGCTGCTGCAGCCCGAGCACTGGACCGAACGCGACTATCCCGCCTTCGACTTCCTGCCGGCGCTCGACATCGTGATGCTCGTCTCGATCGGTCTGATCGAGTTCTTCCGCTGCATGAACGTGCTGTCGAACGCGCACGCCACGCTGGTCGCCCGCGACCCGATCCCGGTGGTGCCGGAGACCGGCACGAGAGTGGCCTTCCTCACCTCCTTCGTGCCCGGCAAGGAGCCGCTGGAGATGGTGACGAAGACCCTGGAGGCGGCCGTCAAGCTGCGCCACCGGGGTCTGATGCACGTCTGGCTGCTGGACGAGGGCGACGACCCGGAGGTCAAGGAGGTGTGCGCGCGGCTCGGTGTGCGCCACTTCTCCCGCAAGGGCGTCGCCAAGTGGAACCAGGCCAAGGGCCCGCACCGCGCCAAGACCAAGCACGGCAACTACAACGCCTGGCTCGACGCGCACGGCGACGACTACGACTTCTTCGCCTCGGTCGACACCGACCACGTGCCGCTGCCCAACTACCTGGAGCGGATGCTCGGCTTCTTCCGGGACCCGAACATCGGCTTCGTCATCGGCCCGCAGGTCTACGGCAACTACGACAACTTCGTCACCAAGGCCGCCGAATCGCAGCAGTTCCTCTTCCACGCCCTCATCCAGCGCGCCGGCAACCGCTACGGCGCCCCGATGTTCGTGGGTACGTCGAACGCCGTACGCATCAAGGCGCTCAAGCAGATCGGCGGCCTGTACGACTCGATCACCGAGGACATGGCGACCGGCTTCGAGATCCACCGCCACAAGAACCCGGCGACGGGCAAGAAGTGGCGCTCGGTGTACACGCCGGACGTGCTCGCCGTCGGTGAGGGCCCGAGCGCCTGGACGGACTTCTTCACCCAGCAGATGCGCTGGTCGCGAGGGACGTACGAGACGATCCTCAAGCAGTACTGGAAGGGCTGGTACTCGCTGCCGCCGAGCAAGCTCTTCAACTACACGATGATGATCATCTTCTACCCGATGTCGGCCCTGAACTGGATCCTGGCGGCGCTGAGCTGTGCGCTGTTCCTGGGCCTGGGCGCCTCGGGTGTGAACATCGACCCGACGATCTGGCTGATGCTCTACGGCAACGCCTCCGCGCTCCAGATCGGCCTCTACGTCTGGAACCGCCGCCACAACGTCTCACCGCACGAGCCGGAGGGCTCCGGCGGTGTGGCCGGCATGGTGATGTCCGCGCTGTCGGCGCCGCTGTACGCCAAGGCGCTGATCGACTCCGCGCTGCGCCGCAAGAGCAAGTTCGTGGTCACGCCCAAGGGCGACTCGGCCAGCCCCGACCGGTGGTTCGGGACGTTCCGGTACCACTGGTACTTCATCGTGATCTTCGGCGCCTCGATCACCGCCGGTTTCGTCTACGGGCACTCGCACCCCGCGATGATCACCTGGGCGATCTTCGCCATGCTGGTCACCGCGACGCCGATCTTCGCCTGGCGGTACATGCTGCGGCAGGAGAAGAAGAGGCCCGTGGCGACCGTTCCGGCCCAGCCGGCGCCGGCTCAGGCCGTGTCGTACCAGCCACAGCCACAGCCACAACCGCTGCCCGCGCAGCACACGCCGCACGCCGGGCACACCCCGCATGCGCCGCAGCAGAAACCGAGTTGGGCCGCGTCTTCCGGCAGCGGCACCGACCAGACCATGCAGATCGCCCTTGGTGGACTTGGGGGACGTAAGGAATGAACGACCGTGCAGGCCGCCGCCGCGCCCGTCGACTCGCGATAGGTACGGCGGTGGTACTCGCGCTGGCCGGAATGAACGGGCCGTGGCTGTACCGCGTCGGCACCGAGAAATACCACCAGTACCAGATCAACAAACCCGAGTACAAAGCCGACAACGGCAAGTGGGAGGTCGTCGACTTCCCGGAGGAGTACCGCCAGAACACCATCCACGCGGCGCTCCTGCACACCGGCAAGGTGCTGCTGATCGCGGGCTCGGGCAACAACCAGGACAACTTCGACGCGAAGAAGTACGACACCCGGATCTGGGACCCGGTCAAGGGCACGATCAAGAAGGTGCCGACGCCGAACGACCTGTTCTGCACCGGCCACACCCAGCTGTCCAACGGCAACCTGCTGATCGCGGGCGGTACGAAGCGGTACGAGAAGCTGAAGGGTGACGTCACCAAGGCCGGCGGCCTGATGATCGTCCACAACGAGAACCCGGACCGGCCGATCACGCTGCCCGCGGGCACCAAGTTCACCGGCAAGGAGAACGGCAAGACCTTCGTCTCCAAGGACCCGGTGCTGGTGCCGCGTGCGAAGAAGGTCTTCGACGAGGCGACCGGCAAGTTCCTGCGCAACGACCCCGGTCTCGGCCGGATCTACGTCGAGGCGCAGAAGAAGGGTTCCGAGTACCAGACCGGCACCCAGGACAACTACCGGATCCAGGGCCTGACCGGCACCGACGCGCGCAACACGTACGGCATCGCGCAGAAGATCGCCCTCGACAAGAAGGACTTCCAGGGCATCCGGGACGCCTACGAGTTCGACCCGGTCGCCGAGAAGTACATCAAGGTCGACCCGATGCACGAGGCCCGCTGGTACCCGACGCTCACCACCCTGGGCAATGGCAAGGTCCTCAGCGTCTCCGGCCTCGACGACATCGGCCAGCTGGTGCCGGGCAAGAACGAGGTGTACGACCCGAAGACCAAGAAGTGGACGTACCTGCAGAAGGTCCGGCAGTTCCCGACGTACCCGGCGCTGTTCCCGCTGGAGAACGGCAAGGTCTTCTACTCGGGTTCGAACGCGGGCTACGGTCCTGACGACGTGGGCCGCGAGCCCGGCATCTGGGACGTCGACACCAACAAGTTCAGCAAGCTGCCCGGGCTGAGCGACGCCAAGCTGCTGGAGACCTCGGGCACGGTGCTGCTGCCGCCCGCGCAGGACGAGAAGTACATGGTGATCGGCGGCGGGGGCGTCGGCGAGTCCAAGGACTCCAGCAACAAGACGCGGATCATCGATCTCCAGGCGGACGACCCGAAGTTCGTGGACGGGCCGACGCTGGAGAAGGGCACGCGGTATCCGCAGGCCTCGGTGCTGCCGGACGACACCGTGCTGGTGTCGGGTGGTTCCGAGGACTACCGGGGCCGTGGCGACTCCAACATCCTCCAGGCGCGGATCTACCACCCGGACACGAACACCCTCGACCAGGTCGCCGACCCGCTGGTGGGCCGGAACTACCACTCGGGGTCGATCCTGCTGCCCGACGGCCGCGTGATGTTCTTCGGCTCGGACTCGCTGTACGCCGACGCGGCGAACACCAAGCCGGGCAAGTTCGAGCAGCGGGTCGAGATCTACACGCCGCCGTATCTGTACCGGGACGCGCAGCCGTCGCTGTCGGGCGGCCCGCAGACCATCAAGCGCGGTGGGACGGGTACGTTCACCTCGCGGCACGCCTCGTCCATCGAGAACGTGCGGCTGATCCGGCCGAGCGCGTCGACGCACGTCACGGATGTCGATCAGCGGTCGGTCGCGCTGGACTTCAAGAAGTCCGGAGACAAGATCACGGTGAGCGTTCCGACGAACCGGAACCTGGTTCCGTCGGGCTGGTACATGCTGTTCGTGACGGACGACCAGGGGACGCCGAGCAAGGCGCAGTGGGTGAGAGTCCCTTAGCCCCGTAGTCCCGTAGTCCCGTAATCCCGTAGCGATTCGGCAAGCACTTGGGGGCGCCCTCCGTGACGGAGGGCGCCCCCAAAGCGTGTACGGGCTGTACAGGGCCTACTTGCTGGCCTTGGCGAGGCTCAGGGCGTACTGCGCCCACCACTCGCCCGCCTTCGGACCGCCCTTGCACTCGCCGTCCGACTCGCCCGGGCGCTTGACCCACACGTACGCGTCGACGAGCGGGTCCGCCGTCTTGGTCGTCGGCGTCTCCCCCAGCGCGCGGCCCGGCGGGTTGCACCAGACCTCGTCCGGCTTGCCCCCGGTGAAGGGGCCGTTGCCGTTGCGGCTGGTGTCGATCACGAAGGGCTTGTTGCCCACCTTGGCGGAGAGTTCCTTGCCGTACGCGATCGAGTCCTGGGTCGTGTAGAAGTTGGAGACGTTGACCGAGAAGCCGTCGGCCTGGTCGATGCCCGCCCGCTTCAGGGGCTCGAAGATCTGGTCGGGGTGGCCCCAGCCGGCGTTGCCCGCGTCCAGGTAGACCTTGGTGTTCTTCAGGGCCTTGAGCTTGGCGACGGCGCCGCTCAGGAGGTCGTAGCGCTCCTCGTGGTACTCCTGGGCCGTGCAGTTGTCCACCATGTGCAGCACCGCGTCCGGCTCCAGGATCACCGTCGCCTCACGGTCGCCGATGCCCTTGGCGACGCTGTCGACGAACGCCCGGTAGGCGTTGCCGTCGGCGGCGCCGCCCTCCGAGAACTGGCCGCAGTCGCGGTGCGGGATGTTGTAGAGGACGAGCAGCGCTCTACGGCCCGCCTTGTCGGCGGCCTCGGTGAAACCGCGCGCCTGCTGCTCCGGGCTCTCCGGGCTGATCCACTCGCCCGTCGGCTGCTCCGCGATCTTGCGGATCTGCTCGGCGTCCTCCTTCTTGCCGGCCTTCTCGAAGGCCGTCACCTGCTCTGCCGCGTTGCCGTCCGGGTTCACCCAGAACGGGTCGGTCTCCTTGGGCTGTTGACTGATCCCGGCGCCGGCGTTGTCCTCCGGCTCCTCGCCGTCCCCGGAGGACGAACAGCCCGCGATCAGCAGTGCCGCCCCCAGCACCACCGCGGACGTCCGCACGCGAGCGCCCCTCCAGGCCCCCCTCTTCAGGTACATCCAGCTCCCCCTCGGGTGCACTGTTCCAAGGCTCAATCCTGACATACGTGTCGTGGGGCCCACGAGGTCGCCAAGCCTTGTCGGGGAGCTGTTACAGCCACCGCGCCGGCTCCGATGAGCGGGGTAGGGCGCGCGTCCGTAAGGGGCGGCATCCACAGGGGAACGGGGGAAGGGAAGTGGGCGGTCATGCACCAGTCCACCCGGGAGATCCGGCTGGCACAGGCGTTGGTGGAGTCGGCGGACACCCGTTCGAGGACGGCCGGACGGTGTCGCCGGCGGCGAGCGGCGCGCATCGGCGGGTCGCGACGGAACTGCTTCAGGCCCAGCGCGACGGCGGGCCCTGCCTGGACAGTTACGGCTCCGGCCGGCCGGTGCCGCCGGTCTCGATCAGGGCGGCCCGGGAAGCCGCCCGCTGGCCGCAGTTCACCGAGCGGGCGCTCGCCCACGGCATCGCCGACTGCGCGGCCCTCGGACTGCGGAACAACACGACGTACGCCCAAAGCCGTGCCCTCGCCGATCAGTTGCAGCGGGCGCTGTCCAGCAGGGTGCGCATCGAGCAGGCCAAGGGCATGCTCGCCGAGCGCTGGAACACCGCGGCCGACCACGCCTTCGTGGCGATGCGGCAGTACGCGCGCCGCCATCGGCTGCCCCTGGACCGGGTCGCGGACGACGCCGCGCTGCGCAGGGAGGCGGAGCGCGCGGACGGCGAGGGACGTGCGTAGACCCCTTTGACCTTCCTCTAGGCCCCGGCCGTCATCCGTTCTACAGTCTTCTCCTTACGGTCTTCTCCTTACAGTCTTCTGCGGACGACCCCAGCCCCCGGTCGGACGATCCCCACTCTGGTCACGCGAAGCCTCCCGCGTCGGTCGCCGGGTCACTCCCGCAGCCCGTGCGCGCGCGGTCGAGGACCAGCCCGGTCGGCGGCTTCGGGGGGAGCGGGCCGTCGACCGGGCCAGGTACGCCCCGGGTCCCTCACAGCCCCGTGCCGGTGAGGTACGCCGAGACGATCACGTTCGCCGGGTAGCTGCGGGTCGTCCGGTCGAACGTGCCGCCACAGGTGATCAGGCGCAGTTCGGCCCGTCCCAAGCGGTGGGCTCCGTAGGCCTGCCGGGCGTCGAAGCGGTCGCGGGCGACGACCTGGACGTCGTCCACGGTGAACTCGGCGAGCTTGCCGTCGTCGCGCAGCACCCGCACCGTGGCGCCCGGCTTCAGCGCGCTGATCCGGTGGAAGACGGCGGGCCGGGTCCGGGTGTCGGCATGCCCCACCATCAGCGCGGCCCCGGCGGCCCCCGGCTTCACCCCGGCCGCGTACCACCCGACGGCGCCGGCCTGGCCGTAGGGCGGCGGTTCGATCGCGCCCCGCGGGTCGAGGCCCCGGGCGATGACCGGTGCCTGCACTTCGAGGCCCGGTATGTCGAGGCGCTGTGGGAGCGCGTCCCCCAACGGCCGTGCCGCGGGCGGCAGTTGCACCTCCGGTGGCCGTCCGACCGCCGCGACGTCGCCCGACACCGGTGCGGACATGCCCTGCCCCACGTCGCTGACCTCCCGGCCCCACTGCCACAGCCCGAGCAGCAGCACGACCCAGGCCACACCCATGAGGAGGCGGCCACCGTAGGCGGGGCGTTCGTGGTCGGCCACGGTCAGCGGGGGTCGCGTCTGCGGCGGGCGCTGCGCAGCGCCACGGCGGTGGCGGCGACGCCCGCGAGGACCAGCCCGGTCACGGTGTGCGCCGTGCCGGGACCGGCCGCGCGGGCGTCCACGACGGCGGCGTGTGCGGTGCCCCCGCCACCTGCCGGGACGGGCGCCACGGGAGAGGCGGGAGCCGAGGGCTGCGCCCCTTGCCGTACGACGGTGACGGCGCCCGTGCGGGACGCGGCCCCGCAGGCGACCTTCACGTCGTACGTGCCCGCCGTGAGCGTGGAACGGACGCGGCTCTCGCCGACGAGGGTGCCGTCCGCTGCGGGGGTCAGGCGGGCGTCGGCGACGAACGCGGCGGAGGCGGGCGTGGCGGTCTTCTGAGGGCAGCCGCTCATCCGCAGCACGACGTCGCCGCCCGGTCGGGGGGACGCCGGACTGACCGAGACACCCCCGTCCGCCGCGTAGGCCGCCGGGGTGGCGGCAACCGCACCCAGGGCGGCGATCGCACAGAGAGTGACCCGCAGTGATGCCATCGTGAACCTCCAGATATCTGGAGACTCCCCCCGGGGCACCGGCCCCGCATCCTCAGCAGGGCCGGACTGCTCCGTACGGGTCGTGTTCCGGGCCGGCTGCCACGCGGCGGAGCCGCTGTCTGCCGCAGTCAGATCCGGTCGACGAGGTCCGCGATCGAGTCCACGATCTTGGACGGCCGGTACGGGAAGTTCTCCACCTGCTCGGGCCGGGTCAGTCCGGTGAGCACCAGGAACGTCTGCATCCCGGCCTCCATGCCGGCCAGCACGTCGGTGTCCATCCGGTCGCCGATCATGGCGCTGGTCTCGGAGTGGGCCCCGATGGCGTTCAGTCCGGTCCGCATCATCAGCGGGTTCGGTTTGCCCGCGAAGTACGGCCGCTTGCCGGTCGCCTTGGTGATCAGCGCGGCCACCGCACCGGTCGCCGGGAGCGGGCCCTCGGCGGAGGGGCCGGTCTCGTCGGGGTTGGTGCAGATGAAACGGGCGCCGTTGTTGATGAGCCGCACGGCCTTGGTCATGGCCTCGAAGGAGTAGGTGCGGGTCTCACCGAGGACGACGTAGTCCGGCTCGTGGTCGGTGAGGATGTAGCCGATGTCGTGCAGCGCGGTGGTCAGGCCCGCCTCGCCGATGACGTACGCCGAGCCGCCGGGACGCTGGTCGTCGAGGAACTGGGCGGTGGCCAGCGCCGAGGTCCAGATGTTCTCGAGCGGCACTTCCAGGCCCATGCGGTTCAGCCGGGCGTGCAGGTCGCGCGGGGTGTAGATCGAGTTGTTGGTGAGGACGAGGAAGGGCCTGCCGGACTCACGCAGCTTCTTGATGAAGGCGTCGGCGCCGGGGATCGGGACGCCCTCGTGGATGAGTACACCGTCCATGTCGGTGAGCCATGACTCGATGGGCTTGCGGTCTGGCATGTTCGCGATCTCCTGCCGTGCGTGCTGCGTGAGCCCCACCCTAAGCACAGGCCCGATCTTCAGGGAACGGTCAGCTTCCAGCGGCTTCCTTCCATTCATCGACGTACGTGGTGAGGTTCTCGCCGATGTCGTCCCCGACGGGGAGGGCCGGCTCAGCGACGCCTGCGGGCGACCAGCAGCGCGGCGCCGGCCAGGAGCATGGCCACGGTGGCGGTGAGGGTGGCGCCGTGGGGTGTGGTGAGGCCGGTGCGGGCGAGTTCGTCGGCGAGGCTGAGCTGGTTGCGGGCGCTGCCCGTGCCGGGGGTCGCCGAGGGGGCCGGGGAGGTGGAGGCGGCGGGGGCGGCCGAGGCGTGCCGGCCTGCCGGGGCGGTCGGGTCGGCCGCAGCGGACGGGTCGGCCGCAGCGGACGGGTCGGCCGCAGCGGACGGGTCGGCTTCGATGGTGAAGCGGTAGTCGTTGGACTGGCCGACCCAGTCGCCGTCGCGGTCGTGGCGCTGCACGACGGCCGCGTTGGCGGTGATCTCGTTCGGTGCGGCGTCCGAGGTGATGGCGAGCCGGACCTTCACGGTGACGGTCTTGCCGGGACCGACGGTGAAACCGGGGAAGCCGCCGAAGGCGCCGACGAGTTCGTCCTCGTCGGTGGTCTCGAAGCGGACGGTGTGGGGGCGGGCGGCATCGGGGGCGACGCCGGTCCGGCCGCCGTCCGAGCTGCCGCCCTGGTTCCCCTTCGGGATGTCGTAGAACTCCAGGCGGGGCTGGGACGGCTTCAGGGTCCGCTTGCCGTCGACGAGGACGACGACGGGGTGGATGCCGGTGCAGGTGCGGCCGGTCGTGTTGGTGAGGTCCAGGTACCAGGTGCCGAAGCCGCCACCGGCCGCGTAGGAGGCGGGTCCGCCGTGGAGGCGGGTGGTGAGGGGGAAGGCCCCGTCGTCGGTGGCGCAGCTGGGAAGCGCGGCGAGCGGTTCCGCGCGCACCGGGGGCGCTGCGGCGAGGAGGGCGGCTGCTGCGAGGCAGAGGGAGGCGGGTGAGTGCAGTCGCATGAACACATGACCATGCCGGGTGGGGGCGGCTTCCGGGCGGTGCCATTCCGTACGGCCCCGCAAGTCCCCTCGATCAGCGCACGGCCATCAGCCCACCGGGATCAACGCATGGGGGTCAGCCCACCGGGATCAGCCCACCGGGATCAACGCACATCGAGCAGCGCCGGCGCACCGCCCTCACCCCTCCGCCCGCCCGAACAACGGCGCCAGCAGCAGCTGAGCCGCCCCCTCGGCGACCCCCCGCCCCCCGCTGGAGGCGACCCGCACCGGCACCGCGTCTCCGCCCGCGCGCCGGGCGCGTTCGTCGAGGACGGCGGCGACCCCGCGTACGAAGGTGTCGGGCGCGGCGGCGACCGTGCGGCCGCCCAACAGGACCACGTCGACGTCGAGCAGCGCGACCAGGTTGCCGGCCGCGGTGCCGAGCACGCGGGCCGCCTCCGCCATGTCGCCGCGCGCCACGGCGGCCAGGCACAGCGCCTCGACGCAGCCACGGTTGCCGCACCCGCAGGGCGGCCCATCCAGCTGGACGACCTGGTGCCCGAACTCCCCGGCTCCCGTACGGGTGCCCCGGTGCACCGCTCCCCCGATCACGAGCCCGCCGCCGAGCCCCGCACCGAAGTGGAGATAGGCGAAGGACGCGAAGGCCCCGGCCTCTCCCCCGACCGCGAGCCCGAGGGCGGCGGCGTTGGTGTCCTTGTCGACGACGACCGGGAGGGAGAGGCGCCGCGCGAGCACGTCCCGCAGCGGGAAGCCGTTCCACTCGGGGAACCCGGTGACCCGGTGCAGCACACCGCGCCGATGGTCGAGCGGCCCGGGCAGCGCCACGCCGACACCGAGCACGGCACCCGGCCGCCGTCCAGCCCCGGCTGCCCCGGCTGCCCCGGGCGCCAACTCCCCCAACTCCCCCAGCTCCCCCACCTCACGCACCGCCCGCTCAACGACCGTCGCCGCACCGGCTCCCAGGTCCAGCGGGGTCCTGCGCTGCGCGACCACGGCTCCCGTCAGGTCACAGAGCACGGCCGTCAGCTCGTCCCGGTCCAGATGCACCCCCACCGCATGCCCGGCCTCCGGCACCAGCCGCAGCACCGTACGCGGCTTGCCCCCCGTCGACGCCCGGCGCCCCGCCTCCGCCGCGAGCCCCTCCTCGCGCAGCCGGGCGGTGATCTTGCTGACCGCCTGCGGGGTGAGGCCGGTGCGCTCGGCGAGTTCGAGCCGGCTGATGCCCTCGGAGCCGGCCGTGCGCAGCAGGTCGAGCACGAGCGCGGTGTTGTGACTGCGCAGGGCGCCCAGCCTCATCGAATTGCGGCTGGGCCGCGCGGCGGAGCCGACCCTGACGTCAGCCGTGCTGCCGACCCTGCCGTCAGCCGTGCTGTCGGCCGTGCCGCCCATCGTGGTGCCCGCCGCCCGGCCGTCGGCGCCGTCCTTCGTCCTGTTCACGCCGCCCATTGTCCCTGGCGCTTGCACTTTGGCAACAGCGTTGCGAAAGTGGGCGTCATGAGTGCTACTCCCCTCCGCGTCGGCCTGGTCGGCTACGGCCTCGCCGGCTCCGTCTTCCACGCCCCGCTGATCGCCACCACCGAGGGGCTCGCCCTGGACACGGTGGTCACGTCGAACCCCGAGCGGCAGAAGCAGGCCCGCACCGAGCACCCGGACGTCCGGGTCGTCGCCACCCCCGACGGGCTGCTCGCCCGCGCCGACGACCTCGACCTGGTGGTCATCGCGTCCCCGAACAAGACGCACGTCCCGCTCGCGACCGCCGCCCTGAAGGCGGGCCTCCCGGTCGTCGTGGACAAGCCGATCGCCGGCACGGCGGCCGAGGCACGCGAGCTGGCGGCGCTGGCCGAGGAGCGCGGCCTGCTCCTGTCCGTCTTCCAGAACCGCCGCTGGGACAACGACTTCCTGACCCTGCGTCGGCTCCTGGCCGAGGGTGAGCTGGGCGACGTATGGCGCTTCGAGTCCCGCTTCGAGCGCTGGCGGCCGCAGCCCAAGGGCGGTTGGCGGGAGTCCGGCGATCCGGCAGAGATCGGAGGTCTGCTGTACGACCTCGGCAGCCATGTCGTCGACCAGGCGCTGGTCCTGTTCGGCCCGGTCACGCAGGTGTACGCCGAGTCGGTCGTCCGCCGCCCCGGCGCCGAGGCGGACGACGACACGTTCATCGCCCTCACGCACACGAACGGCGTCCGCTCCCACCTGTACGCCTCCGCGACGGCCGCCCAGCTCGGCCCCCGCTTCCGGGTACTGGGCTCGAAGGCGGGCTATGTGAAGTACGGCCTGGACCCGCAGGAGGCGGCACTGCGGGAGGGGCAGCGCCCGGACACCGCTGCCGAGTGGGGTACGGAACCCGAGTCGATGTGGGGCCGAGTGGGCTCCGGCGCTTCGCCCCTGACGGGCGGCGGCCGCGTCGAACCCACCCTGCCCGGCGACTACCCGGCCTACTATGCGGCCGTGGCAAAGGCTCTGCTGGACGGCGGACCCAACCCGGTGACGGCGCTGGAGGCGGCATCCGCCCTCGGCGTACTGGAGGCGGCGCGTCGTTCGGCCCGTGACGGAGTGGCGGTGAAGCTGTGACGCACAAGCAGTCGCACCAGACGCACAACCCTGAACTCACCCCGAGGTTCCACCCGGAAATCACCCCGCCCCTGGAGGAGCTGGAGGCCCAGGAACGCCGTCTGGTCTTCCCTCGGTTCACCTACGACGACGCCTGGGCCCTCGGCTCCCTCCTGGTCGAGATGGCCCGCGAGCGCCAGGCCCCGGTCGCCATCGACATCCACCGCGCGGGCCAGCAGCTCTTCCACGCGGCCCTGCCCGGCTCCACTCCCGACAACGACGCCTGGATCGCCCGCAAACGCCGGGTGGTGGAGCGCTACGGCGCCTCGTCGTACGTCGTCGGCGCCCGCTTCCGGGCCAAGGGCACGACGTTCGAGGACTCGTCCCGCCTGGACCCGGACACCTACGCGGCCCATGGGGGCTCGTTCCCGGTCAACGTCGAGGATGTCGGGGTCATCGGGTCGGTGACGGTGAGCGGGTTGCCGCAGCTGGACGACCACAGGTTCGTGGTGGAGGCGCTGGAGGCCTTCTTGAGTAAGCAGTAGGCGAAACGCCCTGTTTTCAGGCTTTCAGGGGCGCGGGGAACTGCGCGAGCAACCACGAACCATCCGCGGCTGACGAACAACCGCAGTTCCCCGGCTCTCCCAGCGGAGCGCCTACGCGTCCTTGAACTCCTGCCGCTGCCGACCGAGCCCCTCGATCTCCAGCTCGACCACGTCCCCGGCCCGCAGGAACGGCTTCGGCTCGGGCTCCCCCATGGCCACTCCCGCCGGCGTACCCGTGTTGATGACGTCACCGGGATACAGCGTCATGAACTGGCTGACGTACCGCACGACTTCCGCCACCGGGAAGATCTGCTCGGCCGTGGTCCCGTCCTGCTTCAGCTCGCCGTTGACCCACAGCTTCAGCGAGAGGTTCTGCGGATCCGGCACCTCGTCCGAGGTCACCAGCCACGGCCCGAGCGGGTTGAACGTCTCGCAGTTCTTCCCCTTGTCCCAGGTCCCGCCCCGCTCGATCTGGAACTCCCGCTCGGACACGTCGTGCGCCACCGCGTACCCGGCGACATGCGCGAGCGCCTCCTCGGCCGACTCCAGATACCGGGCCGTACGCCCGATGACGACCGCGAGCTCGACCTCCCAGTCGGTCTTCACCGACCGCCTCGGCACGAGCACCGTGTCATGGGGGCCTACGACGGTGTCCGCGGCCTTGAAGAAGATGACCGGCTCGGCGGGCGGCTCGGCGCCGGTCTCGCGGGCGTGGTCGTGGTAGTTCAGCCCGATGCACACGATCTTGCCGATCCGTGCCACCGGGGGCCCGACCCGCAGCCCGGTCGCGTCCAGCGCGGGCAGCTCGCCGGCGTCCGCGGCGGCGCGGATCCGGCCGAGCGCGGCGTCGTCGGCGAGCAGCGGTCCGTCGATGTCCGGCACGACGCCCGACAGGTCCCGCAGGGTCCCCTCGGCGTCGAGCAGAGCGGGACGCTCCGCTCCGGCCGTACCGACTCGCAGCAGCTTCATGATCACAATCTCCCTCGATCGCGGGCGCCCGCCGATGGGTGCAGCCATCGGAGGACTGGTCGATCGTCCAAGGTCTACGGCCATCCCGCAATACCCGGTTCACGTACTGGACCGTAGGCCCGCAGTACCCGCAGTACCCGCGGGCCAGTGAATCGGCTCAGCGATAGAGCGCGGCCCGCTCCACCGCGCTCCACGTCGTGCTGGTCACCACGTACAGCGCGGCCGCCAGCGGCACCACGGCCACGGTGAAGAGCGTGAAGAAGGACATGAACGGCATCACCTTGCTCACGGCCCCCATCCCCGGCACCGGCTCACCGCCGGCCACCGGCACCGCCGGATTCGCGGCCATCATCCGCTTGGTACGGCGGTAGTTGAACACGGCGACGCAGGCGACGACCACGAACAACCCGAGATACACGAGCCCCGCGCCCCCGAACACCCCGCCATCGCCGAGCGCGTCCTTCCAGTGGTCACCGAGGGGCGCGGCGAACAGCTGGTGCGTGAGCAGTTCGTTCACCTGCCCGCCGATCGTCGTGTTCGAGAACAGGTGGTAGA
This sequence comes from Streptomyces sp. R28, assembly GCF_041052385.1. GTDB lineage: Bacteria > Actinomycetota > Actinomycetes > Streptomycetales > Streptomycetaceae > Streptomyces. The sequence goes on from NZ_CP163439.1 coordinate 4,061,029, forward strand.
GCAGGAAGAACGCGGGCAGCTGGAACAGGCTCGGCAGGCACCCGGACAGCGGGGACACCTTCTCCTCGGCGTGCAGTGCGAGGACGGCCTCCTGCAGTTTCTCGGGGTTCTTCGCGTGCTTCTTCCGCAGCTCGGCGATCTTCGGCTGCAGTTCGGTCCGCGCCTTCTGCCCACGCGCCGCCGCGCGGGACAAGGGGTGGACGAGGAGTCGTACGAACGCGGTGAACAGGACGATCGCCGCGGCGGCCGCGGACCCGCCGAACAGGGGTTGGAGCAGGTCGGCGAGGTGCTGAACAAGGTCGGCGAAAACGGACATGTGTGAGCCCTCCGAGGGTCTCGTCGTGCCGGAGTGATGAGCGAGATGCCGGGATTCGGCATGGCGGCATGACGACCCGCGCGGGGGTCACCTACATCTGTGCGTGCGTGGTGCCCTACGCGACGGTCGCCGGGAGGGCGTGCCCGGGTGCCCTGGGCCGTGGCCGGCCCGAGGCGTCGGGGTCGCGTTGCGGCAGGAAGGCCGTACGGCGGGCCCGGTCGCGGATGGCCGTACGCACCCGGGTGGGCGGCACGGCGGGCGCGGCGCGTGAGGCGAGCAGGGAGCAGACGGCGAACGCGGAACCGGCGGCGGCGGTCGCGGCGAGCGCGACGGTCGCGGAGAGGCTGCCGGTGTCGAGCAGCGCGATCTCGAGGAGGAGGAGCAGCAGCACGGCGGCGGGACGCAGATCCGCCCACTTCCGCGTCATCGGTGCCCCTCCCCTCGTACGGCTCGCTTCGTAGACCGGGCATTGCGCCGGGCTTTGCGCCGGGCTTTCCGCACGGCGCTCGTCCTGATGTTACCGGGGCCGCATGGAGACCAGCTTGCCCCACACCACCAGCCGGTACCTGGACGTGTACTCCGGCGTGCAGGTGGTGAGGGTGAGGTAGTAGCCGGGCTCGTCGTAGCCGTAGGCGGGCCTGACGGTGGAGCGCGGGATCGGCCGGATCACGCTCCCGTCATGGGCGGCGGTCCGCGGCAGCGTCTTGTCGACGGCGTACGTGTACGTCGCGCTCCGCGTCTCGACCCGCACGGTGTCCTTGGGTGCGAGCCGGTTGATGTACCGGAAGGGCTCACCGTGGGTGTTGCGGTGCCCGGCGAGGGCGAAGTTGCCGGCCTGGCCCGGCTGTTGGGTGCCGGGGTAGTGGCCGACGTAGCCCTTGTTGAGGACGCCGCTCTTGCTGACGCCCTCGGCGACGGGGACGCGGAGGTGGAGGCGGGGGATGGTGAGGATGGCGTAGGCCTGGGACCAGTCGGGCTCCGGGGCGGGGGTGACGGCGAACCGGCGCCGGTCGCCGGCGGGCTGCTCGGGCAAGGTGGTGCCGGTGGACGCGGGCGCGGGCGGAGTCGTAGCCGCCGGTGCAACCGCTGCACGGGAGTCGCCGCCTCCCCCGTCCCAGGCCCGCTCCAGCGCCCTGACCTCCCGGTCGGCGCCCGCCCTGGCCTCCCGGTTGGTCCACCACACCTGGTGGACGACCAGCAGCAGGAGCACCACCCCGACGGTGACGAGAACCTCCCCGCCGCCCCACAGCACGCGCCGCCGCAGGGCACGCCGCCGAAGACCGCTGTGCTGCACGACGCGAACCCGCACCATCCGAGAGCCTCCTCCACCGGGGCCGCCCCGCCCGCACGGCAAAGGGGCGGGGCGCACGATAAGGGGCGGGGCGCGAGGTCTCCAGAGCCGTACGCACACCGGTCCCGATGGCCGTCCGTACGCGGGTCCCGATGCCCCTGCGCACACGGGTCCCGAGGCCCCTGCGCGCACCGGTTCCGATGCCCCTGCCGACCTCGCTCCAGATGCCCCTGCGCACCCCGGCGTGTCCGGCCCCCCGAACACTTCCTCCACAGGTTTGAGAAAGGGCTGTCGGAACTCTCGACAACCTCATACGCCACACCCGATGCTTCCTGTCGGCATCAGCGGGACAGGCCACGACGCCGGTTCGACGACGACCGGCCGTTGAACGAAGCGGAGAAGTCATGATCCGACGCAGAACTCTGCTGGCGGCGACAGGCGGCGCATTCCTCGGCAGCGCCCTGGCGACCGGCACCGCACACGCGGACGCCACGATCGCCGTCAACCCCGGCACGTCGTACGGCACCTGGGAGGGCTGGGGCACGTCCCTGGCCTGGTGGGCCAACGTGTTCGGCAGCCGGAACGACTTCGCCGACCTCTTCTTCACCACCAACTCGGTGACCTACAACGGCACGACACTGCCCGGCCTCGGCCTCAACATCGCCCGCTACAACCTCGGCGCGTGCAGCTGGAACACCGTCAGCGGCGAGTCGATGGTCAAGTCGGCGAACATCCCCGGCTTCAAGCAGATCGAGGGCTTCTGGCAGGACTGGAACAACGAGGACCCCGCCTCCTCGGCCTGGGACTGGACGGCGGACGCCAACCAGCGCGCGATGCTGCAGAAGGCGACGCAGCGAGGCGCGACGACCGAGCTGTTCGCGAACTCCCCCATGTGGTGGATGTGCAAGAACCACAACCCGTCGGGTGCCGCGGACGGCGGCAACAACCTCCAGACCTGGAACTACCGCCAGCACGCCTCCCACCTGGCGGCGACCGCGCTGTACGCCAAGAACAACTGGGGCGTGAACTTCGCGACGGTCGACCCGTTCAACGAGCCGGCCTCCACGTGGTGGACCGCCACCGGCACCCAGGAGGGCTGCCACATGGACCCGGCGGTCCAGGCGGCCGTACTCCCGTACATGCGCAGCGAGTTGGACAAGCGAGGCCTGACGGGCACCCGCATCTCGGCCTCCGACGAGACGAACTACGACACGGCCCGCTCGACCTGGGCCGCCTTCGGCTCCTCGACCAAGGCCCTGGTCAACCAGGTCAACGTGCACGGCTACCAGGGCTCGGGCGGCCGCAGGGACCTGCTCTACACGGACGTGGTCACCACATCCGGCAAGAAACTCTGGAACTCGGAAACGGGCGACAGCGACGGCACCGGCCTGACCATGGCGTCCAACCTCTGCTCCGACTTCCGCTGGCTGCACCCGACGGCGTGGGTCTACTGGCAGGTCATGGACCCGTCGACGGGCTGGGCGATGATCGCGTACGACGCGAACACCTTGCAGCCGACGACGATCCAGACGAAGTACTACGTGATGGCCCAGTTCAGCCGCCACATCCGCCCGGGGATGCGGATCCTCGACACGGGCGTGAGCTACGCGGCGGCGGCCTACGACGCGTCGGCGCGCCGCCTCGTGATAGTCGCGGTGAACACGTCGACGTCGGCGCAGACCCTCACCTTCGACCTGTCCCGCTTCACCACGGTCTCCGGCGGCTCGGGCGGCGTGGTCCCGCGCTGGAACACGGTGACGACGGGCGGGGACCAGTACCGGGCGTACTCGAACACGACCCTGAGCGGGAAGTCGGTGGCGGTGCCGTTCGCGGCGAAGTCGGTGCAGACGTTGCAGATTGACGGGGTGGTGATCTGACCAGCGGCAAAGCGGACGAGGAAGATGAGCGCGGGCGCCGGCACGGCCTGCTGGCGCCCGCCCTGGCGAACCTGGCCCTGGGCGTGCCCGCGACCATCCCGCTCTACCTGGCGTACCGGCTGTGGACCGAGTACGCGCCATTGAGCTGCGACGCCTTCGCGACCAGGCCGGACATGTCGAACTGCGACCACCACACGCTCGATCACGCGCCCGTGATGATGTTCCTGCTGACAGTGACCGGGGCCCTGCTGCTGATCCTGCTCCTGGCGGTGGACGTCCTGGGCCCACGCCGCCGCGGCGACGCCCGCCCGGGCAGGTGGCTGACCATGACGACGCTGATCCCGGTCCCGTTCCTGGTGCTGCTGTGCCTGGCCAAGGCGTGAACGCATGCAAGCGTGGAGGCATGAAGGCGTGAAGGCCACCACGGCACACACCGCCGCCCGCCTCGACCAGGCAATATCTACCCCGTCTTCTCCCCTCCGTCCTCTCCTCCGTCAGCCATGGGCAGTACGGTGTCCCCCATGCGCCCCGACACGCCTGCCGAAAACGTCGACCACACCGCCGAAGCGGCACGCCTGGAGCGAACCGCCGGCCTCTACCCCGAGGACGCCGAGGCCCTGCTCCTCCAGGCCGCGGCCCACCTGGAACTGTCCGGTGACCGCCCCGCCGCGACCGCGCTCTACGACAGCCTGCTCTCCTCATCCGTCGCCTTGGAGAACCCGTACCTGGTACGAGCCCTCAAGGCCTCGAACCTCTGGGAGTACGGCCACGAGGCGGAGGCGAGGGCGATCATCGAAGGCGTCCGAGCGGCCTCCCCTCGCGACCCGGCGCCGTGGGTGATCGTCGCGGAGGCCCTGGAGTCGCACGACGAACTGGAGCAGGCGCAGGAGACGTTCACGGAAGGCGCCCGCCTCCTCCTGACGGACGTCCCGGAGCCCCCGTACTCCGCGCGTCCGCTGATGTTCGGCCGCCATCGCGTACGCCGCATGCTGGGCCTGGCCCACGACGAGTGGGACACCCTGGCGGACACCCTCCACTCGATGCCGATCTCCCTGGACGAACTCCACGACCCGAAGCGCGTCTGGTCCCTCGGCTCGGAGAACCCGGCGGAGCTGGAGGCGGAGATCTCGCGACTGCGGGCGGAACTGGGCGCGTATCGGGAGGCGCTGTCCCGGCCGTTCCCGGTGGCGGTCCTGCACTGGACAGCGGGTGAGCTGACGGAACTGGTAGCCGCGTATCCGTCGCTGGCGGCGGAGTACCCCTCGCTTGAGGAGCACCTGGCGACGATAGAGGCGTCCTTGAGGGAGCTGTCGGCTTCGGGCACGCCCAACCTTGGGATCGTGACGGGGACGGTGCCGTCGTACGAGGCCTTTGCCGCGTCGGAAGGGGCATCGCCTCAGGACGTGACGTTGCTGCCGCAGTATGCGACGACGCTGGCGGCGCGGGGGCGGGCTGCGGCTTGGCCGCCGCAGCGGGGGGCTGGGTGTTGGTGTGGGTCGGGGCGGGTTTATGGGGAGTGCCACGGGGTGGAGTAGGGCGGGGTGGAGTAGGGCGGGGTGGAGTAGGGCGGGGTGGAGGGCGTAGGACGGAGCATCCCGCCACCCTCCCCACTTACGACACGTCCGGCACACCAGACATAAGGGGCTAACCCTGCCTCATCGCGTCCGAGATGGACTTCACGCCGCCGTGCGCGGTGAGGCCTCCGCCCACGGGAATCTCCGCTCCCGTGATGAAGGAGGACGCGTCGGAGAGGAGAAAGACGACCAGCGGCGCGATGTCGTCGACGGTGCCGCTACGGCCCAGCGGGGTCTCACGGATGGTCGTCTCCCGGAAGGCCGGGGTGGCGGCGGCGGTCATCTCGGTCTCGATGTATCCGGGGTGAACGGTGTTGACGCGAATACCCCGCGGCCCCAGCTCCATCGCCGCGATCTTGGACACCCCGCGCAGGGCCCACTTGCTGGCGGTGTACGCCACGGGGTAGTAGCCGGTGAGCGCGACGGACGACCCGACATTGACGATGGCCGACCCGGGCGGCATCAGCGGGGAGAGGTACTGGATACCGAGCAGCAGCCCGGTCGCGTTCACCGCGTGGACGTGAGCGAAGTCCTCGGGGCGGACCTCGCCGAGGCGGTCGCGCTGGATGACGGCGGCGTTGTTGACCAGGCCGTGGACATGGCCGTACGTCTCACGCAGGTCGGCGGCGAGAGCGGCCCAGTCGGTTTCGCTGGCGACATCCAGGCGACGGCAGTTGCTGCCGTCCGACTGTATGTCGGTGGCGATGACTTTGGCCCCGGCCTGTTCCAACGCCTTGGCTTCGGCGGCACCTTGGCCTCGGGCTGCGCCGGTTACGACTATGACCTTGCCGGTCAGGGGCTGGGTCGGCTGGTCGTCGCCTTCGAAGATCTGCGTCAGGTCGGGCTTGTGGCCTCCCAACAATGCGATGCCACGCGACGCCCGACGTCTGTTGCCGGCACGCCCCTGACCGTGCTGGATCCAACGATGCACCGGTCCTCAAGGGGCTGCTCCACATCCTCCTTGGTGGTGGTTGGGCCAGTCATCGACGATAGAGGATTCGGCCAGTCTCGGGGATGAGGACGTCAAGCAAACAGGACCGGTACTGCAGAGCAATGCTCATGACCTGTGGATCGGCCTCGGGTTGGACGCGAAGGGCGTACCTTCCCGAGTGATCGACTTCTGGTCATCGAGCAGGCCGACGTTGCACCGTCGGTCGGGAAGGCACGCCCGTGCTGAGCGTAGTGAATGCAGATGGAACGACCGGGACCGGCTCCCTGATCGACGACATCGTCCGCGAGGGCGCGCGGCGGATGCTGGCCGCCGCTCTGGAGGCTGAAGTCAACTCCTACATAGCCGATTTGGCCGACCAGCGAGACGAGAACGGGCGCCGTCTGGTGGTCCGCAACGGCTATCACCAGCCCCGCTCCGTGACCACCGTGGCCGGGACGGTCGAGGTGAAGGCCCCTCGCATCAACGACAAGCGCATCGACGAGGCAACCGGCGAGCGCAAGCGGTTCTCCTCGGCGATCCTGCCGCCGTGGTGCCGCAAGTCCCCGAAGATCAGCGAGGTGCTGCCGCTCCTCTACCTCCACGGGCTGTCCAGCGGGGATTTCGTGCCCGCGCTCGAGCAGTTCCTCGGCTCCTCGGCCGGCCTGTCACCGGCCACCGTCACCCGGCTGACCACCCAGTGGCAGGCCGACCACAAGACGTTCAGCGAGCGCGACCTGTCCGCCACGGACTACGTCTACGTCTGGGCCGACGGCATTCACCTGCGGATACGCCTGGAGGACGCGAAGGCCGCGGTCCTGGTCGTCATGGGCGTGCGCGCGGACGGCACCAAGGAGCTGATCGCGATGGCCGACGGCTACCGCGAGTCCTCGGAATCCTGGGCGAGCCTGATGCGGGACTGCCAGCGGCGCGGCATGCGCGCTCCCGTCCTCGCCGTCGGCGACGGCGCCCTCGGCTTCTGGAACGCGTTGAACGAGGTCTTCCCCGAAACCCGGCACCAAAGATGCTGGGTTCACAAAACGGCCAACTGCCTCGACAGCCTCCCGAAGTCGGCCCAGCCCGCGGCGAAGAAGGCCATACAGGACATCTACAACGCCGAGGATAAGGAGCACGCGGCCGCCGCGGTCAAGGCGTTCGCCAAGCAGTACGGGGCAAAGTTCCCCAAGGCCGTCAAGAAGATCGTCGAGGACGAGGACGAGCTGCTGGCGTTCTACGACTTCCCCGCCGGGCACTGGATCCACCTGCGGACAACCAACCCGATCGAGTCGACCTTCTCGACCGTCCGTCTGCGGACCAAGGTCACCAAGGGGGCCGGCTCCCGGGCCGCCGCCCTGGCGATGGTTTTCAAGCTCGTCGAGTCCGCCCAGGCCCGCTGGCGAGCCGTGAACGCACCCCACCTCGTCGCCCTCGTCCGAGCAGGGGCCCGCTTCGAACGAGGCGAACTCGTCGAACGCCCCGAAGCTCACGCAGCCTGAACTACCTCACGATCCACAGGATTTGACTATTCCTCGGTACTGCATCCTTTGCGGCTGAGTGCGGGTCAGGCCAGCATGTCGGGGCAGCACAGCCAGGGCGTCCGCGTCAGCCACCGTTACCCAGAACGGCCATGTGTTGTCGGTGCTCGCTGATAGAACATGTGCATCGCCCAGCTACACGTTCAACGGGGGGAACAGACCGATGTCTCAGAGCCGCCACGACGCGTCTGCCACTCACGCTGGGCTGTACGAGCAGCTCATCACCCTCCGCTTTGAGCAGCAGTTGAAGGAGCTCGCCAGTCTGGGATGGCACCCCGTGAGCGACTCGGTGGGCACGGAATCTGTACCTCATGTCCTGGCTCGCCATGTTTCGGGGACAGTGCGACGCGTCCTGCAGAATCTCCCGGCCGAAGAGCGGGTGTACGCGGCAAACCACATCTTGGAATCCATCAGCACGCTATCGGGAGCACAAGAGTGGGTGGATCTAGTCGCCGACGGGCCTCGTCAACTCCTGGCATTGGCGAAGCAGGAAGCCCCTGGTGTCTTCGCCGTACGCCCGGGTATCCCGCTCTCCGATACAGCCCTCATCACCAACTCGCCGGAAGACCCTAGCCTCGGCTTCGAGTTGCGTGCGGAGCTCGCCACCGCTGATCGCGTCGACCTGCTCTGCGCCTTCGTGAAGTGGCACGGTCTGCGCATCATCGAGCAGTCCCTGCAGGCAGCCCGTGAGCGGAACGTGCCTATACGCGTCATCACGACGACCTACATCGGGGCGACAGAGCGGCGCGCCCTGGATCGGCTGGTGCAGGAGTTCAACGCCGAAGTCAAGGTCAACTACGAGACCAGGTCGACGCGACTCCACGCCAAGGCATGGTTGTTTCGGCGTAAGAGCGGTTACGACACCGCGTACGTTGGCAGCTCCAATCTCTCCAAGGCCGCACTACTCGATGGGCTGGAGTGGAACGTCCGGCTGTCGTCCATCGCCACGCCCGAGGTTTTGCGAAAGTTCGACGCGACCTTCGAGGCCTACTGGAGTGACCCGTCCTTCGAGCTGTACGACCCGGACACCGACGGCGCCCGACTCCAGGAAGCGTTGGCGATCGCCGGGGGCACCTCGAATACCTCAGCCGCGGATCGCAGAATCACTCTGTCCGGCCTCGAAGTACGCCCCTACGCCCATCAACGCGACATGTTGGAGCGCCTCGAAGTCGAGCGCGAGGTGCATGACCGGCACCAAAATCTGCTGGTTGCCGCGACCGGCACGGGCAAGACGGTTATGGCGGCGCTGGACTACAAGCAGTTGCGCAAGAAGCACGGCCGTGACCTGCGGCTGCTGTTCGTCGCTCATCGAAAGGAGATCCTCCAGCAGTCCCTGCGGACCTACCAAGACGTCTTGGTAGACGCGAACTTCGGCGAATCCCTGCACAGCGGAGAGATCCCGGAGCGCTGGACACATGTCTTCGCCAGCGTGCAGTCGCTGAACACGCGAGCACTGGATCGACTCGCTGCCGATCACTTCGACGTGATCGTGATCGACGAGTTCCACCACGGGACTTCGCCGACGTACCGGAAGATCCTCGATCACTTCGAGCCGCTGGAGCTGCTCGGACTGACAGCGACTCCCGAGCGCATGGACGGCAAGAACATCCAGGACGAGTTCTTCGATGGTCGGATCGCTGCCGAGATGCGGCTGTGGGAGGCCCTGGAGAATGATCTACTCAGCCCCTTCCACTACCTCGGCATCAGCGACAACACCGATCTGAGCGCGGTGAAGTGGCATCGCGGGGCGTACGACGCAAGTGCGCTGAGCGAGGTGCTGTCCGCCAACCACGCGCGGGCACTGCTGGTTTTGAAGGCCGTTGAGGAGAAGGTCGCCGATCCAACTGCCATGCGCGCGTTGGGCTTCTGCGTTTCTGTCGCGCACGCGCACTTCATGGCGGAGTCCTTCCGCAAGGCCGGCCTCAACGCCGTGGCCCTGTCCGCCGGGACCCCTGCCGATGAGCGCAAGCAGGCGCTGGCTGACCTCACCTCTGGAGCCCTACAGGTGATCTTCTCGGTCGACCTCTTCAACGAGGGCCTCGACATTCCCGACGTAGACACCCTGCTGCTGCTGCGCCCCACCTCCAGCGCAACGGTGTTCTTGCAACAACTCGGCCGCGGCCTCCGGCGCACCGAGAACAAGGCCGTGCTGACCGTGCTCGACTTCATCGGTCAGCACCGTAAGGAGTTCCGCTTCGAAAACCAGTTCCGCGCCCTGACGAATCTGACCCGCAAGCGGCTCCTGGACAACATCGAGCATGACTTCCCGCAGCTCCCGTCCGGTTGCCAGATCATCCTTGAGGAGAAGGCCAAGAAAACCATCATCGCCAACATCAAGGACCAGATCGGCGTCAACGTCACTGCCCTGGCGCGCGAGGTGGCGGATTACTCCGAGCTGAAGCTCAGCCGCTACCTCGACGAAAGCGGGCGCGAGCTCAAGGAGCTCTACCGGGGCAACGGGAACTCATGGACGGGCCTGCTGCGCCGCTCCGGCCTCCTGAAGGACGAGGCCCCAGAAGGCGAGGCCGCGCTACTCAAGCGCATCTCCGCGTTCCTCCACGTGGACGACCCGCTACGGGTCGCTGCGTACACGCGGATGTTGGAAGACGATGCCCCTGCCTACAGCACCCTTGACGAGCAAGGACAAGCCTACGCCCGCATGCTCTTCTTCCAGTTGTGGCCACTCGGCGGCATCGTCCGCAAGGGGTACGCCAACTACGACGCTGGATTTGCGACCCTGCGCAAGCAGCACGCCGTCCGCAGTGAGCTGCGGCAGGTGATGGCGTACAACCTCGCCCACACCGAGCACGTACCGATCCCTCTCTTGGGCTTGGGCGGTCAGAGCGGCGTCCCCCTCACCGTGCATGCCTCGTACAGCCGTGAAGAGATCCTGCCTGCGCTGGGGCAGTCGTACATCGGCGGCTTCATGCCGGCCGATTTCCGCGAGGGCGTGAAGTGGTGCGACTCGATCAAGACGGACGCGCTCCTCATCACGCTGGAGAAGGACGAGAAGGACTTCTCGCCGCAGACCAGATACCACGACTACGCACAGAGCGAGACTCTCTTCCACTGGGAGTCCCAGAACCAGACTTCCGAGACCTCCCCCACTGGCCTGCGCTATCAGCATCATGTCGCTGAGGGCAGCCACGTCCTGCTCTTCGTGCGCCGCTACAAGAGCACCGACATAGGCGGCGCCCAGCCGTGGATACTGCTCGGCCCGGCGGAGTACGAGAAGCACACCGGTAGCAAACCGATGGCGATCACGTGGAAGCTGAAGCACGAGATCCCGGCGGACGTCTGGACGTACTCGACGATCAAAGCCGGGTAGTGCCTCACGTCGAGTCGCTCACCACCCCCACTTCCGCTTCGAAGTGCATCTGGGCTCGGTCCAATGCATCATCCGCATTGCGGCCGTGCGCCCGAAGCCAGTGGAGAAGGTCAGAAATGGCACCGATCGCTGCCTCTTCTGCCATGGCTGCGCTCAGCCGACATGAGTCGAGTGAGTGCAGCAGCTTCGCCCCGCCGTAGAGGTCGAGCACCTCCGCCGCTCTTGTTACGTGAGGCCCTCCCCGGTGGCCGTTGGGCGAGGTCAGGGTGGTGGAGAGCTCGCACCACGTCACCTTGCGATCTGCGAGGAGCTGGACGCCCCAGCGATCAGCGGTGAAGGTGATGAGCTCCATCCCTCGCCCGGATTCGGAGTTGACGCCTTGGTTGAGGAGCGTGGGCAAAGCGCGGGTGTCGGGGTCATAGACCTCGATTCGCAGACAGGTGCCCTTCATTGAGACAGCGAGGGTGGTGGGGGTCCCGGGACCGACGTGCGTGATGACGTTGGACACGAGCTCGCTGACGCAGAGTTGGGCCGCGTCGATGAGCTCGTCCAAGCCCCAGAGCCCCAGGTGGACCCGAAGCACACGCCGTAGGGCCGCTACTTCCTCGGGCTCCGCCAGAAAGTGAAGGTCCCAGGGCTTCCTTGGCATGCAGGTGGTGCAGTCCATACTCAGCTCCTTCTTGCCTACACCGAGTTGCACAATGCAGTCGGTCACACACCTAGAGTTGCATTGGAACTCTCAAAATGGAACTCTCACATCGGAGGGCCAGGGGCACTTGCACACGCCACGCGCCCCCGGCGTGCGCTGTCTTGCTGACGCACTCAAGCAACCAGGACGATCTAAGCGATCGACACGAAGGGCTAAACACATGGCAGTCGGACCCACCACACGCAGGCGCCAGTTGGGTGCGGACCTCCGTCGCCTCCGCGAGCTCAAGGGTTTGACCCTCGAGGAAGCTGGCGCACGCGTCGGCATCTCAAAGGCGACGCTCAGCCGCTACGAGACCAAGGAGGGCACGGTCAAGTGGCCGGCCGTGGATGCCCTCTGTCGCGAATACGGCGCCTCTGACGAGGAGCGTCTCGCTCTCGTGGAACTCGCAAAGGGTGCCAAGATCCAGGGTTGGTGGAGGTCACTCGCCGACCCCATCCCCGAGTCCATGAACCTCATGCTCACGCTTGAGGACGAAGTGGTTCGCGAAGACCACTACGCGTGCATGTACATCCCCGGGCTCCTCCAGACGCGCGCCTACGCCGAGGCTGTTCACCGGGCTTCGGAGATCCAGTGCCCGGAGCGGGAAGTCCAGCACATGGTCGACATCCGCATGAAGCGGCAGGAGTTGCTTGAACGAGATGAGCCACCCCATCTCTGGTGCGTCATCGACGAAGCAGCACTCCGGCGCCGGGTTGGCGGTCCCGATGTCATGCAGGAGCAGCTCCGGCAACTACTCGTCTCGTCTCAGCGACCTCACGTAACTGTCCAGGTGCTGCCGTTCTCAACCGGCGCTCATGCGGCGGCGGTTGGCAGCTTCGCTGTCCTTCGAGGTCCGGCTCCGGAGCTGGACGTGGTCTATGTGGATTTGCTCGGTGGAGGGCTGTTCATGGAGAAGCAGCAGGAACTGGGGCGCTATAGGTTGGCGTTCGAATACCTCAGCGCACAGGCCCTCGACCTCGAATCGTCGGCCGAGATCATCGACCGTATAAGCAAGGAGTCCTAATGACGGCGCCCTCGACGCATCAGTGGTTCAAGTCCTCTTACAGCGGTGGGAGCGGGACCGAGTGCGTGGAGTGCGCGCTTGTCCATAGTGGCATCCTCGTGCGCGACTCCAAACGTGAGCCAGGACCCGTAGTCACTCTTGGTAGCAGCGCATGGCGAGCCTTCTTGGGTGGTGTCCTGGAACACGGACCTTTGGCGCACTGACGTGGGAGCTTCTACAGCGGTGCTCGTTCCGCTGTAGGACACTCCTCATAGGACAGCGGAGAGCAAGGAGCAGATGATCGTGAGCGCACAGTACGCGGAGACGCCCGGGCCAGCGGCGCTGCCGTTGAAGACCATCGGCGACATTCGAGCAGCTCTTCGGTCCGGACACGGCTTTCCGGGCGACCGGGAGTCCTTTGAAGCAGATCTTCAGCGTGCACTGGAGGCATCGTCGGAGACGGACCTCAACGCTGTCGCCACCGTGATTGTCGACTACCGGGGCAGGATCCGGCTCTACCAGGACCCCGATTTCGACATCGCCGTGCAGGAGGGTATCGACCTCGCGGCTCGGTTGAAGCAGGAGGCGCAGGGCCGGTGACCAGCGTGATCGCGGCCGTGACAGTGCGGGCGGCCGATCGGGCGAAGGCCGTCGGAGCCGAGCAGGCGCTGGAGACGCTCCGGCAGGAGCTGGAACAAGTGCCCAGACTCGGGATCCTGCTTGGGTCACCCCGTCAGGACGGCAGCGAGGTGCGTAAGACAAGGATCGAACCCCGGGACGGAGTGCCAGGCCTGGCAGTGGCATACGTGTACACGCCGACACCGCCGCCTCCCACTGTGGCCATCGTCGCAGTGACCCCGGACGATGGCGTTCTCGCTGAGTAATTCTTCAGCACGTCACCCAAGACCGTCGTCCTCGCTACTGCTGGGTCAGGTCCTCGGGCGGGACACCTAGCTACAGAGCGGATGTCGTCCAGCGCTCGTAATTCGGGCACTGCTTCTGGAACCCGATGACCGCAACGTGACCGAGGCCCTTCAGGATGTTGTGCGCGGCCTCGGCGTCCCGGATGGCAGACTCGTGCTCAGGCTTCGAACGGAGTCCTCCTCGAACCGCGGCGTCCTTGAAGGTGAGAACCGTACGAGTGCCACCCGCGCCGGACACAGTCCTGATGCCCCACCCCTGGTCCGCCCCCCCATTTCTCCACCGGGGCTTACCCCTCGGTATCAGTGCAGTGCCTCGATCGCCTTAACGATCAGCGCGCGCGCCGCAGCCCCGTACACGGCCATGCTGCGGAGTTGCTCGAATGCCTTGATGTACAGGGCGATCTCAGAGGGCTGCGTGATGTTGACCTCCGCGGAGATCAGCTCGATGGATACGAGCGTGTCGTCGTGCACGTCGAACGTCTCCTGTGGCCACAGTGCGCGCTCGCGTGTCGACATCGGGATGATGCCGAAGGAAACCGCCGGCAGTGCCCCAGCGGTAAGCAAGTAGCCCAGCTGCGCGGCCATCGCGTCCGAGTCACCGAGCTGGTAGTAGAGCACTGCTTCTTCAATGAGCATGACGAATCGGTGCCCGGGCTCGTGGATGATCTGCGAGCGCTGCACGCGCGCCTCCGCAGCTTCGGCCGCGTCGTCGGGAACGCCGAGGAAGTGGGCGTTGGTGCTCAGCAACGCCCGCGCGTATCCCTCTGTCTGCAGCAACCCGGGCACCAGGACTGGGGAGTACACGCGCAACAGGCTCGTCGACCGGTACAGCTCCACGTAGCTGTCCTGCAGTTTCCGCAGACCTGTGCGCACCCGCTGCCGCCACTCGCGATAGAGCGACTCTGCGTGTTGGGAGGCCGCAATCAGGTCGGGGGCTTGGCCAGCGGTGCCGGTGGTGCGGCACCACAGGCGGATGTCTGTAGGCGATGGTGGCGTCCGTGCGTTCTCGATACGGGAGGTCTTGGCGTGGTGCCATCCGCATTGAGAGGCCAGCTCAGTGACCGTCAGCCCGGCGTTTTTCCTCAGATCGCGTAGCTGCCGGGCCACGCTCTCGCGCGCGGCCTGAGCTGAGGAAGACGGGGATATGGACATGAGCTGGCCAGTGGTGCTTTCTGTCAGTGGATTTCGTACTCATTGTGCGGGACGGCGCGCTCCCAGACTGCCTCAAAGGCGTCCGAGCACTGCTTGATGATGCTCGGCTCCGTTCGCAGTTCCATGTCAGGATCCGCCCACTCGCCGTCTCCGGTGAAATGGTTGAAGAGGACCTGCGCCCCGTCGAAAATCCACAGGTCGGCGCCGGGCAGCATGAGGTCGACCGCTCGCTGACGAGGCAGCCATCGCACCTGTTCGCCGGCATGCACGTTGACTGCGGTTCCCGCGTGCTCGTACCGGATGTATTCGGTGACCGGCTCAGAGACGATGCGAGCGCGCCGTACGACAACCCCGCGGGCGACCGCGCGGGAGATCATGTCGACCCAGGGCGCCCAGTACTCCGAGTGGGGATCAGTGTCCCGCTGACCCGTGCGGCGCCAGGTGTTGAAGTCGTCGGCCTCGTCGCCGACTCCGTACTGGTCACGCATCTCGAGGTGCATCGCGGAGCGCTGCGCTGCCTCCATCAACTGGTCAAAGCTGGGCACGTTCTGCGACATCACATGCCTCCCTCAGCATCGGAGCCAGGCGTGCGGGGATGCGGATCACCGTCTCATGGTCAGGAATTCCCTTGGCGTGGCCGGGCGCTGTGTTCTCCACGCACTGGGCCCGCGTCTCTTCGTCGGCCGTGTAGCTCTGGATCACGATGTCTGCGCTCTCCAGGTCCACCCACGCTGTTGGTGACCCGTTCTTACCTGTATCCGGGTCGATCCCGATGAACTGTAGGTGCATGGCAACCTTCCATCACCGTTGCTGTGCGCTGGTGTGCACAAACTTCGTCGACGGATGACGCAACGTCAAGAGCGTGAAGTAGCCACGTAGCTGTTCAAAGAAGTACGTGCACATTGGCGCACATCGCTGGCTGGGATGCACATCGCGCCCATAGCGTCGTGGCCCGAGACAGCTGACCCCACGGCCTGCGCACAAGCCACGTACAGGCCCGATGGGCAACTCCTGCGGAAGCCAGGGGAGATGAACACACAAGCACTCAACAGACTGATCACCGAATGGCTGGCAGGGGCGCATCCGGTGCCTGAACAGGCGCGTGCGGAATGGTCGAGCCAGGGGGTTGCGCTACTTCCCCTTGGCCGACGGTTCGCTGCAGTACGGCTGGACGGCTACCTCGTGCACGCTGCCCTCGGCTCGGACGACCCGGGCACCGTGACCGAGGCTCTGACTGAACGACTGCGCGGTCCGGTCATTCACGACCACCGCACGTCAGGCCCGACGTACTACGCGCTCGTCCAGTGGCACGCCGGGCTGGCGTGGGATTACGGCGAGACCGCGCCGTGCCTGCAAGGCGACACGTACCTGGGAGTTCCGCGCATCGATCGTCGAGAACCGCCGGGGACGTACTGGGTGGTTCTGCCTCGCTACGACGGCGACTTGTGCAGGCCGCAGGCTGTGCGAGAGCTGATCGACGCCGGTCGTGAGCAACTCGCCCCGCACACGCCCGCTTGATCACGCTCCACCTGACTTCCGCTGCGTACGGCTTCTCACGCCTCGTCGCGCCGCGGGCCGCAAGATCCCTCTCCCCGAGTACACGAGGCATACGGCGCTCCCGGAGTGGGCTACTCGAAGGTCCTCCAACCGTGAGGTGATTCCGTGCTCTGCCCAGCCCCGCCAGGATCCGCCGTCGCTACCCGTACACGCACCGGCCGCTCCCTCGTCACCGACGACGACTTCGACATGCTGGCCTCGTTCTGCGCAGACGAGTACGGCCTTGAACGCTGCGTGGCCGACCGCGTCGTAGACCAGGCGCTCGCCCTCGTTCACGTCATGGGCTCCACCGGCGAGGGCGCCACCATGGCACCGTCCGAGCTGGTGGACCCCGGCTGGCACACGCTCATCCTGCACACCGGCTGGTACGCCGAGTGGTGTGAGGAGCAGTTCGGCTACTTCCTGCACCACCAGCCCAACTCCAAGGTCCGCACCCGCGGCCTGATGACGGACGTCGTCGCCAGGGTCCGGGCCGCCGGCTTCGAGGTCGACGACCGCCTGTGGGGCACCGCCGCCGACTGCAACCCGCCTGCCTGCTGCGGCGACGGCCCCTGCTGCTGACCCGATCTCCCCAGCGCCTCCCACTGCAGGGTGGGTTGGCCGTCGCCGGGCCGACCCACCCTGCCCCTCCCGCATGCGCCAGAACGGACCTGCCCCGTGCCCCTGACCGAGCTGACCGCCACCAGCCGAGTGACCGTCTTCCCCCTCGAAAGCCTCACCCTCGCCTACACCACGCAGTCCACCGACCAGCGCGACCTGGGTGACATCGGCCTCGTCACCGTCGTCGACGAGCACAGCGAGGGGGACGAGTTGTGGCTGTTGGCCCGTGAGCTCGGTGGCCGTACCGCCGACCAGGACCAGGCGCGCTGGATCCTCACTCAGGCGAGCCGCGCCCGGATGGTCAACACGTATGCCAGCCTGCCCAACGCGACATGGACGGCGTACATCCGCCGTCGCCTCGAACTCGACGCGCTCTTCGCCAACCACGACGTTCTGCTGACCGGCCGGATTGCCCTGTCGGACCCACGGGCAGTGTCGGCTGGGGAAAAGACAGCTCAGAGGGGGAAGCCGTGACCAATTTGATCCCGTGGCAACAGCGACTGTCCACCGGTACCGAAGATATCCAGAGCGAAGTCATCGACTGGTATCGCCGGACTCGGCACGGCAAGGCGTACGTGCCCACCATGATCTGGGGGACGTTCCAGACCGAGGCGTACGCGACGGTGATTCTCCGTCAGGTCGTTGGGTTCCTCGGCGTTCCGGACGACGTTGCGGCGGGCGTTGCCAAGCGGATGGAGCGTCAGCAGGTGCTCTACGACGGTGAGCACCACTACGACGTGATCCTCGGCGAGCAGGCCCTGTACACGAACATCGGCGGGCCGGTCGTGATGCGCGGACAGATGGAGCGCCTGCTCCACGACATCGACCTGCCCTCTCTCACCCTCGGCGTGCTTCGCACCACCGCCGAGGTAGGCGTGGTCCCCATGCCCGGCTTCAACATGCACGGCGATGACCGGGCCCACTACGAACTCGTCTCCACCGGCGTGGACGTCACCGACCCGGACGAACTCGCCCTCCACGACAAGGCGTTCAACGCCCTGAGCAATGCTGCGTGCTATGGGGACGCCGCGAGAGAATTGATCAGCAAGGCTCTGGCCTTCTGGAGCGCCCGCATGACGGCTTCGTAGGGGCGACCGCCACCACCACCAAAGCAAACCAAAGTCGCAGCCCCCGTAGACCATCGGCCGACGACAGCGTGTGCGCCTGCCCTCCAGACTCGGCGGTGTGGAGTGGGAGACCGGACGCGTAGGCATGGGGGACATGAGCAATACGGGGGATGTTTCGGAGAAGGGCGGGGCGTCCGCCGGCGACGGCACCGTGATCGCTGAGTCGGCCTGGGTGCTTGTGCTGTTCTGTGTGGGGTGTGGGGCCGGGATCGGGTGGTTGGCCACCGTTCTTGCGCACTGGCTGGTGACGTTGCGGTGGGCGCCGTTCAAGGGGCCTGCCAAGTTACTGACCTCTGTTCCGGAGCCTTGGCTGAGCGTGGGGGGCGTTGTGGTCGGGGCGGGTCTGGGGCTGGTCGTCGGGTTTGTTGCGGTGCATGAGTCGCTGGCTGTCAGGGTCTCGCGGAGTCGCGTCGTTCTTGGTGTCAGGGACGCCTCGCAGGAGTTCGGGGGCGATGAGGTCGGGCTGGTCGTGCGGGACGGCAAGCAGCTCGTGTTGCTCCGGGCGGACGGGATGGAGCTTGCTCGGGAGGATTGTCGGCTGCCCTGGCCGCGGCTTGCCGGTGCCTTCGCCGAGCATGGCTATCGGTGGGCGGATGAGGATCCGTATCGGGAGGAGTTCAGGCGCTGGGTTCCTGGGACACCTGGGCTGCCCGAGGGGGCGGACGCGCTGCTGAGGGCTCGTGCCGCGGCGCGGAAGAAGGGGGAGGCAGATGCCGACGACGCCCGCGAGCTGCGTAGGGAGCTGCTGAGGCTCGGCGTTGTCGTACGGGACGAGGAGAAGAGGCAGTACTGGCGTATGCCTCAACGGCCCTGATCTCGGGACGGTGTTCTCGGGACTGTCTCGGGACCGTCTCGCGGTAGGAGGCGGCGATCAGAGGCGGCGATGAGGTCGGCGGCCGTATCGGCCGTATCGACGCCCCGCACGCGTACGGCCGCTGCCGACCCTGGAAGTGGTTCAGCGCCCAGTGCGGACTGCGGTTCGAGGGCCTGTTGTGCGGGCTGAGAGGATTGCGCGAACCATAAAGGAAGAAGGGGGATGAGCGTGTTCGAGCTCCTCGTCTTGTCCGGCGTCCTCGCGCTCGTCGTCGGAGGGTGCGTCTGCGTCGTGTGGGCGGAGCGGGGCGGCCCGCGCTGGGTGCGTGGGGTGGCCGCTGTGACCCTGGGGGTAAGTCGGCTGGTGCGCTGGTTGGGGCGTTCGAGTCGGAAATCGGGGTCAGGGTCAGGGTCGAGCTCGGGTGGGGATGACTGACGACACCACTGAGGGGTGGCGGCGTTGGGCGGTGGGTGCCCGGCATGCGGCGACAACGCATGCGGGCCGCGCCGGGGTGAAGAGACCGTCGGCGTGGCCCGCGTGCCACTTGCGTGTGGAGGCCCGTGAGCGGGCCGTTCGTGGATCGGGTCACCCGGTCGTCTTCGCCGGGCCCGCTGTCACCCCGCCACTGCTCTCGCCTCGCCCTTTGTCAGTAGCCACTCGCGGTGTAGGGCCCCCAACGGGATCCTCTTCTGGAGGACGGGCGTGCCGAATATGGTCAGTTGGAGCTGGAGGGAGCCGGTGAGGTCCACGCCGCCGTAGAGGGCGTAGGAGCCTGCCGCCGTGGCCGTGCCGTCGGAGGAGGCTTCCGCCGATGCGTCGGCGTGGGCGCGGACGTACGGGGCCAGGTCGGCCGTGACGCCCACCGTGCCGTACAGGCCTACGGTGGCCTCGGCGCCCAACGCGGCCTTGACGTCGCCGGCGGCCGTGACCGTGGCCTTCAGGGGCTCGCCGGTCATGTCGGACTCGCTGACCGGGGTCCAGCCCTTGGCCCAGGAGAAGGTGCCGCCGACGCGGAAGTCGCCCTTGAGGTCCTGTTCGACGTCCACCGTCACCCGGCCGTCCGCGTTCACCTGGATGTAGCAGGTCAGATCCAGGTTTACGACGACGGGGATCGGGCCGACCTGGATCACCGGGTCGGAGTGGAGCTTGGCGAAGGGAATGCGGATCGGCTGACCGTTCGTCGAGCCGGCCGCGCGGCCCTTCAGGGACCACTGGGAGGCCCAGTCGCCCGACAGGCCCAGGAACGCGCCGCCGGGCGAGGCACCCGTGCCGCCGCCGGAGCCGTCGTACGAGAACGCGACCTCGGGGGCGAGCTGGACGAAGCCCTCCACGGACGCGGCCGCCGACGCCGGGGCGCCCTCGGCCGTGGCGACCGCCGCGCCCACGTCGATACGCAGGCTGCCCAGCGGGAGTTTCGCGCCCTCGGGGCCGAAGTGGAGGTCACCGGTCTTCGCCCAGGAGACCTTCACGCCCTGGACGAGCGGCTTGACCTCGACGGACGACGGGTCGACCGGGACCTCGCCCTCGGCCTTGCTCTCGCCGAGCACGGAGTTGAGCTTCGCCGGTTCCGTCTCGACCGTCGTACCGCTGTCCTGCGTGGTGCTGACGACCTCCGTGACCTCGGCCAGCACGCCGTCGGGGGCGCCGGGGGCCGGGGCACTGGCGATGATGTCGCCGACGGCTACCGGAGGTTGGGCCGCGGGGCCGGATGAGGAACCGGGTGAGGAGCCGGATGAGGGACTGGCCGAGGGGTCGGTGGTCGGTTCGGCCGTCGGTCTCGCGGCGGACCGCGACGAGATGACGGCCCGTCCGCTCTTCCTGTCGTACGAGGCGACCTTGAGGGAGGACTTCTTCGCCGTGCCTCCCTGACCTGCGTCGGCCACGGCGGTGGGAGTGGCCGTACCGGAGGACGGGGCCGCGACGACCGCGAGTTGTTCCTGGACCGCGGCGGGGGCGGGGCTCTCGGCCGTCGACTGGGTCGCCGCTTCGGGGGTCGTCGGGGAGGTGGTGGAGCAGCCCGTAGTGAGCAGGGCCGCGATGGTGGCTGCCGACAGTAAGGCATGCCTCTTGAGCTTGGATCTGTGCACGCGTGTCCTCGGGAGCGGTGTATGGGGGTGCGCTGCAGGAGGTGACTGGTGGGAGGGCACGCGGCCGTGCCGGGACATGCCAGGACATGCCGAGGCATGCCGAGTCAGGCGGTTCCGGCGCTATGCGCAGGCGGTGGTTACCCCCCAGTAGTCATGCATGAGCATGCCAGGCTCACGGATACAGCAGCCGCTTTCTTCTCCGCACGACTACGGTGACGTGCGCCACATGCGCCACATGCGCCACACGCCACATGAGTCACATCAATGTCGGTCAGCAGGCCGTGGGGACGACCGTCTCCGGATCGCCGCTCAGTGCGGTGGCCGTGACCCATCCCGTCTCGCCGTTCGTGCGGAGCAGCTTGACCCAGACGTCGCTGACCGAGCCGTGTGCGGAGACCTCTTCCCCGCGCTGGAAGCACAGGGCCTGGTATTCGCCCTGCGCAGCTATGTGGCTCACCTGGACACCGGCCCTACTCGGCTCCGAGCGGACCGGAGCGGAGGCCTGGCCGTAGACGGTCGTGGTGGCAGGGGTGGTCGTGTCGTCCGTGGGCGGTGCCGAGTCCGTGGGGGTGGGGGGTGGGGTGAGCTCGGTCGGGCTATCGGACGGAGACGGGTTCTGCCCGGATGCCGCGACGAAGACGGTGGCCGCCTGGTCCAGGGCCGCCTCGACCGTGTCACCCGGGCCTGGGGCCGTCTCGTCGGGGCGTGGCAGTTGCACCGCCCCCTCGGGGCCGGTCGTGGGGATTTCGACCTTGGTGACGGCGCCCTCCTCGGACGCGTCCGTTTCCTCGGTGGCGTACTGGACCTTGAGACAGGCGCCGGTCAGCTTGGTGACCGTGTCCGTCACGGAATCGCCGGCGGACACTTCCGGCAGTACGAGTTCGAGGGCACCGGAGTCGGGACAGGCGGCCGACGCCGAGGCGCTGGGGACCGGGGAGTCCTGCGGGGTGTCGGAGACGGTGAGCTGTGTCGTCTCGCCCGGCTCGGCGTCAGTGGCGTCGATGCGCACTGTGCCGCCCTTGGCCGGGGCCAACGACTGGCCGTCGAGGGACGGTTCCACGCGGCGGTCCGTGCGGATCAGATAGCCCGCTTCGACAAGTCCCTGTTTTGGACTTACATATCGGAAGATGGCGGTGAGGTAACCCTTGGGGTCGATTTCGAACTGATGCTCAACTCCCGCATCCACAGAGAACACGCCGATCGGGGTCACAAAAGATCGCCCCACGGAAACAGTGATTTTCCCCGACGAGTCGAGCGTGAATGTGACCGGCGCGAAAGCCGGGGTGAAGGAGGCGGAGGCATCGGAGTTGTCGCAGCCCGCCGCGCCCACCAGAGCCATCAGCGTCATCCCGACTATCGGCAGGGCAAGCACCCTTGTCGCGACTGAGCGCATAACGCATCCCCCGATGCCCCCCGTGCGCGCACTCCTGCGCGCGCCCTACCGGAATTCCGAAGCGTAGCGCTGCGGGCCGGTCGCCACCATCTCCATTTCCGAATTCCGCGGTCAGGGTGCCGAATTCTGGAACGGATTGGGGTGGGAGGGGTTGGGGAGTTTTGGAGAGGCTGGACGGGCAGCTTGCCCGCCCGCCCGGCCTCCGGTCAGTTCCCGCAGCCGTTTCCGGGGGGCTCGGGTGTTGGCTGGGGTGCGGGTGCGGGGACGGGTGCGGGGCCAGTCGTCTCCGGAGGGGCGGGGGCTTCCGGCGCCTCCGGCGTCTCATCAATCGGCGTCGGGACTACGGGAGTTGGGGTCGACGGCTCCGGTGTGGGCGAGGGTGTCGGCGTTGCCGGGGCCTCGGTCCCCGGGGCCTCCGGATCATCCGGGTACGGCGGCGTCCCCTGCCCCGGCGTCTCCGGCTGCTCTTCCCCCGGGTCGGCCGGTGCGGGGGCCACCGGTTCGGGGGCCACCGGTTCGGGGGCCACCGGTTCGGGGGCCACCGGTTCGGGGGCCACCGGTTCGGGGGCCACCGGTTCGGGGGCCACCGGTTCGGGGGCCACCGGTTCGGGACCCGCCGGTTCGGGATCCGTCGGCGCAGGGTCCGCTGGTGCCGGGGCGACCGGGTATTCGGATCCCGGCGCCGGCTCGTTGTGCGGAGGAGTGTCGTTCTGCGGGGGCGCGGGGTCCGCCGGGGGCTTAATCACCGGCCCGGCAGGGGGCGGTGCGGGCACATCGACAGGCGGCATTGGTGCGGGTGCATCCGCGCCCGGCACCTCGGGCGCCGGCTCAGGCACAGCCCCCGGCTCAGCCTCAGCCACCACGCCCCTCACCGCCGTATCCGAACCAGCGCCACCAGCTACACCGGCGGCAACCTCCGACGCCCTCGCCGATCCACCTGCTCCCCCCGGCCCTCCCGGCCCTCCCGGCTCCCGCGGCGCCTCCGCCCCCGCGACCGGTCCCTCCGACGGCCGGGCGGCCACCGGCGCATCCGCCAGCGGCACCCGGTCCGGGGGCGGCGTCGGAGACGGGTTGCCCGTGCCCAGGGCGAGCATCATCGCCAGGGCCGCGCCCGCGACCGTCGCCCCGGCCGCGATCGCCGTCGGCACCTTCGCGCCGCCCGCGCCGCCGGTCACCGCCTGGCGGGCCGCGTGCAGCGCGCTGCCGAACTGGCCGCTCAAGGCGGCCGTGGCGGCCGAGGCGCCCGCGGAGCCGGCGACGAATGGCAGCAGCAACTTGCCCGCGCCGCCCACGACGAAGACCAGCAGGGCCGGGCCGACCAGTGCGGGCAGCCGGTCGTTGGCGCGCATGAGTACCGCGAGCCGGCCGCGGCAGTCGTCGCAGGCGTCCACGTGGGCGAGCAGGCGTTCCGACTGGCGTGGTGTCGCGTTGCCGCGGACGTACGCCGGCATGCGCACCCAGTGGACCTCGCACGCGGGGTCGTCGGGGGCGCCGGTCTGGGAACGCAGGAAGGCCTGGCGCATGCCCTCGCGGGCGCGGTGCAGGAGTACGGCGGTCGCGCCCTGCTTGGCGCCGATGCGCTGTCCGACCGTCTCCAGCGGCTGGCCCTCCGCCTCCGCCAGCCACAGGGCCTGTACCCAGCGCTCGGGCAGTTGGCCCAGCACCCGTACCAACAGGTCCACTTCCGAGACCTGTTCGGCCGGGTCCGCCGAGTCCTCCGCGTGGACGGCGATCTCCGTGCGCTCGGCGGTCCGCGGGTCGTGCGGGGTCTCGCGCGCCTCGCCGCCGGCCGTCGCCGCCAGGTGCCGCACCGTCGTCATCAGGTACGCCGGTACGTTCTCGATCTCGTGGCCGGCCGACAGCCGCCGCCAGACACGGAAGTGCGCCTCGGCGACCAGGTCCTCGGCGGCCCAGGAGTTGTTGCGGGTGAGCGAGCGGGCGTAGGCGACCAGGCGGGGCTGCTGCTCCTCGTACATGCGGGCGTACGAGGCGGTGGCGGACGCGGGAGGTGACGCCTGGGCGGGCACCTTGGGAGAACCGTCGGACATGGCTGGAACGCTCCAGTTGCCTGCTGGGCTGAGGGCGCGGACGAGTTTGTCAGCGTAGATGACTAAAATCTCAACTAAATGGTTCGCGTGAGCTAGATCACAGGCGCCGGCTTGCGGTTCGGCGTAATCAACGGCCCTGCCTCCCGGTCGAGAAGGCGCACAGACATCGACAACACAGGAGACCGACCATGCGCCTCGCCCTCGAACAGCCCGTCCGCGCCCGCCTCGTCACCCCCGATTACCCGGAGCTGGGGATACGCCCCACGCTGCGCTACTCCGCCGCCGATCCCTTCGCCGTGCACGTCGACTTCCCGGCGGACGTCTCGGCCGACGAGGAGGGAGTCACCTGGACGTTCGCCCGCGCGCTGCTGGAGGAGGGGCTGGACACGGCCGCCGGGATCGGGGACGTACGCATACAGCCGTGCGGGCGGTCCCGTACGGTCATCGAGTTCCGCACGCCGCACTGCATAGCCGTGATCCGATTCGGTACGGCTTCTCTTCGGCGGTTTCTGCAACGTTCGTACGCCGTCGTCGAGCCGGGGAGAGAGGACCTGGGCCCGGAACCGGACCACGGCCTCATGTCACTGCTCGACGGGGTATGAGGCTCAGTGAGCCTTCCCGTCGCCCCCGTCGCGTCGGTCGCTCCGGTCGAACCTGTCGTCCCCGTCGTACCTGTGGCGCCTCTCGTCCCCGTCGTGCCTGTCGTAGCCGTCGTAGCCCGAGCCGGTCATCGGTGTCAGTACGCGCGTGGCGGTCCGGCGGTAGATCACCGAGCTGCGGAAGCTCACCACCTCGCGGCGGGCGCTGAAGCGGTCCATGAGGAAGGCGTGCAGGTGCTCGATGTCCGGGACGGCCACGTGGACGAGGAAGTCGTCGTAGCCGGAGACCACGAAGACCGAGACGACCTCGGGGAGCTGGGTCAGGTAGCCCTCGAAGTCGTAGATCACCTCGCGGCTCAGCGGACGCAGCCGGGCGAAGACCAGGGCCTGGAGCGAACGGCCCAACAGGCGGGGCTGTACGGCCGCGTGGTAGCCGGTAATCACGCCGCGGGCGCGCAGGGCGCGGACCCGTTCCAGGCAGGTGGAGGGTGCGATGCCGACCCGGCGGGCGAGTTCGCGGTTGGTGAGCCGTGCATCGCGCTGGAGATGGGTGAGGATCGCCGAATCAGTGTCGTCCATGGCCGTCATTCTTCCCGGGGTTCCGAATTTGGTTCGGCCGAGCCGCCCAACTCCCGTACCACGCCCTAGATTTCCCTCGTCTGTCGGACCGAAGGGAGCCCTCGTCCATGACGATCGCCGTGACAACTTCAGTGACGACCGCCGCCGCTCGACCCGTCGCTCCGCCTGAGGGCCGCCCCGTCGATCGGGCCGTCCAGAGTGTCGATCAGGCCGTCGACCAGGCCGTCGACCAGGCTGTCGACCACTACGACCGGTTTCTCGCCGAGCACTACACCTGGATGCTCGGCGGCGATCTCGACGCGCTCGCCGCGGTGCAGCGCGTCTCGCTCTCGGGGTGGGGGGTGACTCCGGATTCGGCGTCCTGTCCGGCAGCCGGATCGCTCGCCGTGGATCTGGGGTGCGGGCCGGGGCAGGCGAGTCTCGCGCTGGCCGGGCTGGGCTTCGACTCCGTTCTCGCGGTCGATCTGAGCCGGCCGCTGCTGGGCGAACTCGCCGCGCACGCCGCCCGGGTGCCGGCGGTGCGGGCGGTGCGGGCGGATGTGCGGACCGCGTTGCGGGAGCTGGTGCGGCCGGGGTCGGCGGGGGCCGTCGTATGCCTCGGTGACACGCTGACCCATCTGCCGACCCGAGGGGATGTGGCCGCCCTCTTCGCCGACGTCGCCGCCGCGCTCGCACCCGGTGGCACGGCCGTGTTCGCCTACCGCGACCTGACGGTGCCGCTCACGGGCACCGACCGTTTCCTTCCGGTCCGGGCAACCGAGGACCGGATCATGACCTGCTTCCTGGAGTACCCGGACGACTACAACGACTACACGGTCGTCGTGCACGACCTGATCCACAGCCGCGACTCCGCTGACTCCGACTGGCGCCTCACCGCCCGTAGTTACCGCAAACTGCGACTCGCCCACACGTGGGTGGTGGAACAGCTCGGGACGGCCGGGCTGCGCGTCAGGCACGAGGAGAGCGGGCCGGGCGGCATGCGGACGGTCGTACTCGCGCGCGAGACGTGAGAAGGCCCAGGTCAGAACCTGCCCGACCTGGGCCTTCTCATGTCCTGGCCTCGTGGCCACTACGTCAGGACTCGTACCAGAACACCCCGTCGAGGCCGTCCTTCGCGATGGTCTGGGACATGACGTTGCCGTCCTGCACGTAGCGCCGGTGCTTGTCGGTGAGGAAGAAGTCGAGCGGGGCCACGGGCGTCGTGGCGTCGCAGGCCAGGTCGCCGCGGATGCAGAAGCGGGCGACCGGGACGCCCGGGAACTCCTTGGGGCCGGGGCCGGTGGAGGTGAAACCGAAGGCACCCAGGCCCTTGGGGACCTTGGCCCACGCGCCGGTCTCGGGCTGCTTCGGGTCGGCGTACAGCATGCCGTTGACCTGTTCGCGGGGGATGTCGGTGCCGCCGTTCGCGATCGTCTCCAGGACCGCGTCGGCGGCCTGGGCGCCCTGCGAGTAGCCGACGATCGTGAGGCGTGCGGTCGGGTCCTTGCGGTGGGTCTCCTTGGCGGCGGCGAGGAGGTTCTCGTAGCCCTGGGCGACGCTGATGTCGTAGCTCGGCGCGGTGATGTCCGGGGTGTTCTGGCCGTTGAGCCAGGGGCCGGCGCTGGCCGGGTAGCAGACGGGGACGACCTCGGCGCCTTCCTCCAGGTACTGGTTGGCGTAGCCGAAGGTGATGGTGCAGTGGGGTGCGGGCTGCGCGGTGCCGGTGCCGCCGAGCTCGATGTAGTAGTGGCGAGGGGCGTCGTCGGCCTGCGCGACGGTGGGTGTGAGGGCGGCGGCAGCCGTCATCGCCGCGGTGAGGGCGACGGTTTTGGCGCGGCGGATGAGTCGGTTGGTGTTGGGCATGAGTGTCCCCCTGGGTCCGTTGGTGCCTTGGCGCGTTGCTGCCTTGGTGCCTTGGTGCTGGCGCGTGACTGCTGGCGCGTTGGTGCTGGCGCTGGTACTGGCGCGTTGGCACGTTCTGGTTGCTGCTGTGGTGCCAGACGCTAAAGAGGGGCCATGAAATCGTCGTGAACCCCGGAGCTGCGGTGATCGTGGCGCCGGCGGTGGTGCTGGGCGAGGTGATGTTGCAGGCGGGCGTGGCGGAACTGGTAGACCGCGCCCGCCTGGCGCAGTACGCCGCGCCGGTAGGCGTCCTCCAAGAACGTGACCACGGCCCAGGGCAGGCGGCCGGTCAACGGCAGCCAGATGCGGGTGAGGACGAGCCACTGGCCCCAGGCGGTCAGGGTGAGGGCGTAGCCGAGGGCGCCGGCGAGGCCGCTGATGGCGCCGAGTACCAGGCTGGCCGTGGGGCTCCAGACGAGCTGACCCAGGTGCCCCTGCAGGAGGTCGACCACGACTCCGGCGCCGACTCCGACCACCGCCCCGAAGAGGGGTGCCCCGAGCAGCAGTTGGGTGATGACTGTGCGGCGGTTCGTGTGCAGGAGGCGGCGCGGGTTGACGGCGGATTTGAGGTCGAGAGGGGTTTCCAGGTGGTCGAGGAAGCAGAAGGTGATCGCGGCGGCGCCGCAGAAGATCAGACCGTAGACGACCCCGTCGACCAGCGCGAGGTTCAGCCCGACCGAGAGTCCGGCCTTCCAGTGGAACGAGTTGACCGTGCCGATCACGACCCCGTAGCCGAAGCCGAAGACCAACCCGCCCAGCCCCCCGATCAGGTGTCGGTGCCCGGACTTCCACTGGATGGTCGCGGGCCTGCCGCGGATGCGCAGGCGCATGGCGGACGGCATCACCGCCTTGTCCTTGACCGCGAACATGAGCCAGTACGCGAACCCGAACATGAGTCCGGAAAGGAGTCCTACGGCAACCGCGTCCACGATCGGGAACGGGAACGGGTTGCCGATGGCGAAGGAGACGGCACAGTCGACGAGCCCTATGACCAGACCGGTCATCACCGCGGTGACCAGGGTGCGCGCGGCGGGGCGCAGTCCGCTGCCGAGCCGCCACCAGGCGAGGTCGGGGGTGTCGAGTCGGGACAGGTGGTGGGCGAGGTAGCCGAGCCAGTGGCGGGCGCGGTCGGGTTCGAAGGCGGGGCTTGGTTTGGTGCCGGGGGATTGCGGGAGTTGGTGGCGGTAGACGGTGGGGAGGAAGTTGTCGAGGAGGTGGTCTTCCAACTTCCCGGCGCTGTCGAACCGTTCGGGGTCCAGTAGTGAGGCCGGGTCGTGGTCGGGGGTGTCGCTGTAGACGGTGCGGGCGAGCGCGACCATCAGCGGGGTGGCCAGGACCGTGGTGAGGAGAAACGCGGGCCGGGTCTGCGGGTGCGTGCGCAGTTCGGTCAGTACGGGGTCCCAGGCGTTCGCGGTGGGGTGCGCCGGGCCGGGCTTGCGGGTGGTGCGGGGCAGGTAGTCGGCCAGGTCGTCGAGGGTGAGGTCGGTGAGTTCGAGCGCGGCGGCGGAGGTCAGTACGTCGGTCTCGGCGACCGCGGCGGCGTATTCGGCGGGGCGGCTGGTGAGCAGGAGGGGGAGCGTGGTGGCGTTGAGGGCTTCCAGCGCGGGGCGGCGCAGGCCGTCGGCCATCTCGTCGAAGCCGTCCAGGACGGGGAGGATGCGGCCGGACTCCACCAGGGCCGAGGCCAGGCTCTCCCTGCCGGGGCCGCGGGCGGTGTAGCCGGGGTGGTCGCGCGTCAGCTGGGCGGTCAGCCAGTCGCGCAGGGTGATGGTGGTGGGGTTCCAGGCGCCGATGCTGAAGATCACCGGGACGGGTTCCGTGGGGGCGCGCGACTTCAGGTGGTCGAGGACGAAGCGCAGAGCCAGGATCGTCTTGCCCGAGCCGGATCTGCCCAGGACGACCAGGCGTCCGGACGGGATGCGCCGGTAGATGTCGGTGATCTCGTCCAGTTGGCCGTCCAGGTCGAGGGGGTCGGCCGTGGCCTTCGCGGGGAGGCGGAGGATGTTGGCCCAGTGGTCGGTCAGCGTCTCGGGGGCCGTACGCCAGCGGACCGGCAGCGGGAACGGGTCCTGGACCTGGCGCTGTTCTTCTTCGCGCTGCCAGCGGGCGGCCACCAGCTTCGCGAGCTGCTCGGCGGGGTCGGGGGGCGACGTGGGGTCGGGTGGGGACGTGGGGTCGGGTGGGGGCTCGTCGGCGGGGTGGTTCCGTCGGTCGGTGGGTGAGTCCCGTCGGTCCGTGGGTGAGTCCCGTCGGTCCGTGGGTGAGTCATGTTGGTCTGTGGGTGCGTCCCGTCGGTCCGTGGGTGAGTCATGTTGGTCTGTGGGTGCGTCCCGTCGGTCCGTGGGTGAGTCATGTTGGTCTGTGGGTGCGTCCCGTCGGTCCGTGGGTACGTCCTGTTGCTCGTCATCCGGGTTGCCGGGGACGGCGGCGCTCAGTAACTCCTCGCGCTCCTCGGGCCGTAGCGGCAGCGCCTTGGCCAGCTCCTGCACCGTGGTCATGCGCGGGTTGGTGCGTTTGCCGGTCTCCAGACCGCGGATGGTGCGCACGCTCCCCCCGGAGCGCTCCGCCAGGTCCTCCTGGGTCATCCCCGCCCGGACCCGCAGCCGCCGCAGCACCTCTCCGAACTCTCCGGACCCGCCGAACCCGCCGAACTCACCGGCCACAAGTCACAGCCCTTCCCCCTGAGATGTCGACTTTTCGCAGCTCAGGGACTCTAGCGCGGTCACCGGCCACATATGACCGCCTCAATGGCCTGTCCACGTTTCCTCCACCACGGCCACCTTCTATGGCATCGAAGGGATCGACCGGATCGAGTGGCTCGACCGGTCCGGAGAACGGGGAACCACCATGCCGACGACGACCGCACCCCAGGGACGGCCGAGCGCCACCGCCCTCACCTCTCAGGAACGCGAGGTGCTCTACGCGCTCGGATGCGGCCTGGAGAACGCCGAGATCGCGGACGCGCTCGCGCTGCCCGAGCATGTGGTGGCCGGGCAGCTGGGCCGCATCCTGCTGAAGTTGGGGCTGCGGGACCGGGCCGCCGCCATCGTGCACGCCTTCGACTGCGGCCTGGTCGTGCCGGGGCAGGGGCCACGCAGGAGGACATCGGCACCGGGGATCAGCGTCCCCGGAGGCGGCCCGGCGGACGGCTGGGCCGACCCCGCACCCGATGCCAGGCTTCGTGTCTCGGTGCTCGGCCCGCTGCGGGCCCGGCTTTGCGGGCAGCCCGTTGACGTCGGGCCGGTCCGGCAGCAGGCCGTGCTGGCGGCGTTGGCGCTGGCCCCGGGCCGGTCGGTCAGCCGGCAGGAACTGCTGGACGGCGTATGGGGGATGGAGTCGCCGGGCGCGAACGTCGTACCAGTGTATGTGTACCGGCTGCGCAAGGGCCTGCGTCTTGGGGAGTGCCCGGACTCGGTGATCAGGCGGGACCGGTACGGCTATCGGCTGGTGCCCGGCGTGGTCGAGGTGGACGTGGCGTGCATGGAGGAACTGGTCACCGCGGCCGGAGCTGCCGAGCGGGCCGGTGACCTGGCCGAGGCGGTGCGGCTGTGCGCCCGGGCGCTGGCCCTGTTCCGTGGTGAACCGCTGGCCGGACTGCCTGGGCCCTTGGCCGAGTTGGAGCGGCTGCGGCTGGTCGAGCGCAGGGTCGCCCTGGCACAGCGGAAGGCGGAGTGGCAGCTGAGGCTCGGCCGAGTCGCCGAGGCGAGCGCCGAACTCTCCGCGCTGGCTCTGGAACAGCCGCTGAACGAACCGGTCGCCGCGCTGCTGATGTACGCGCTGCACCGCAGCGGTCGAAGGGCCGAGGCGCTGACCGTCTTCGACCGCACCGGCAGGCGGCTCGCCGACGAGCTGGGGGTGGCCCCGGGTGAACTCTTGTGCCGGGCGCGGTGGTCGGTGCTTCGGGGGGATGGTGCGGATTCCGGGCGGCGCGGCGTCGCTCCCGGGCGGGACGGCGCGGATTCCGGGCGGCGCGGCGTCGCTCCCGGGCGGGACGGTGCGGATTCCGGGCGGGGCGGCGTGAGTCCTGGTCGAGACGGCACGGCTGCCGGACGGGGCGGCACGCTTTCCCCCCGCCAGGACGACACAGCTCCCCGCCGGGACCGCGCGGCTTTCGGGCCGCTCGGCGCCGCTCACGGTCGCGACGGCGCCACTCCTCGCCGGGACGACACGGCTCCCCGCCGGGACGGTGCGGGTTCCGGACGGGACGGCGCGCATCCCCGCCAGGACGGCGCCACTACCCGCCGGGACGGCGCAGCTGCCGGGCGGGGCGGCACGCTTTCCCCCCGCCAGGACGACACAGCTCCCCGCCGGGACCGCGCGGCTTTCGGGCCGCTCGGCGCCGCTCACGGTCGCGACGGCGCCACTCCTCGCCGGGACGACACGGCTCCCCGCCGGGACGGTGCGGGTTCCGGACGGGGCGGCGTGAGTCCTGGTCGAGACGGCACGGCTCCCCGCCGGGACGGCGCGGGTTCCGGGCGGGACGGCGCGCATCCCCGCCAGGACGGCGCCACTACCCGCCGGGACGGCGCAGCTGCCGGACGGGGCGGCGTGGCTCACGAGCGTGGTCAGGCGGGGGCGGCGTGAGTGAGGGGGCATCCCGGGACCGCGCCGGCGAGTTGCTGCTCGCGAGGGTCTCCGAGGCCGCGGGCCGGGCACAGCTTGGCAGGCGGCGCGCCACCTATCGGGCGCCGCTCACCGAACCCGGGGTCCGGCAGGCCGTCGCCGGACGCCTTCGTCGCCTGCTGTGGGCCGACGGCAGGACGGGGGCGGGCGCGGGGGCGGGCGCGGGCGCGCGGCTGGATTTGTACGAGCACGGGCTGACGGCGGCCGTCGACGGACGGATTCATGTCGTCCGCTACGACACCACCGTGGTGCGTCGGCGCAGGGTGCTGTCCCCGCAGGGCATCGCCCACGCCCATGTGCTCGTCGACGTCGACGGTGAGCGGATCGTGCTGCGCTCCGGCGACTTCGGCCATCCGGAGGCGTGGGAACCCGAGATCCGCCGGGCCGTCACCAACGCGCAGGTACCGCGGGCCTTCGCCGCGCTGGCCGAGGGGGCGCGGCTCGTCTTCGGCCCCGTGTGGATCACCAGGGACACGTTCGGCTCCCGAGGGACGTCCCTGCGCTGGGCGCAGGTCCAGCGGATCGAGATCCTCAACGGTTCCGTCGCCGTCCGCGCCGCCGGCCGGTGGCAGGTCTGGGGGACCGTCACGTCCGGGATCCCGAACCTCTGTGTCCTCCACGCCCTCGCCGAGCAACTGTCCGCCGCCGAGCGGGACGAGGACTGACGTACGGCCTGGCCGACGTACGGCCCCTTGTGACGTACGGCCCCTTGTTTCACGGCGATTTCACGGGCCGCTCCTAGCGTCCGACCGGACGTGCCGACGGCCACCCACAGCCCACCCCAACCCAACCCAACCCACCACACCCCACCGAGCACACCCGCTCGTGACGATCCGAAGGAGACCGGCATGGCCGACAGCTACCGATACCGGTGCGGTGAGTGCGGGCACCGCACCCCCTGGGGGAGCGAATCCCAGGGCGAGCAGGCGATGGAGACCCACTACGCCCGACGCCATCCGCATGTCGCCCCCGGCGGGATGGTCGAGTTCCGCAAGGGGTCGTCCTCCGGATGCGGCTCCGGGTGCCTGATCGCCCTGGGGATCGTGGTTCTGCTGCTGATCATCGCTTCCCGGCACTGACGAGACCGACAACAGCAAGAAGGCGGAGGATCGCATGACAGTTGCGCCGGGCAGGGACATGACGAATGCGCTGGTCGACAGGGCCAGGGGCGAACGCGAGCGGCGGAGCAGCGGACGGAGCCGGGCGTCCGCACTGTTCGCGCTGGCGGTGGTGGGCGGGATCGGGCTGCTGCTGGCCCTGACGGTCGGCGGAGACCCGAACGAGCCGCCGACCTGCGACGACAAGACCATGACGCGCGGCGACGTGTGCGTCATCTACTCGAGCGGGAGTGGCGGCGGCTCCTTCTCGTACGACGAGATGGTCGACCGCCGCGAGTCGAGCAATACCGTGATGCGCGGGATCGGGTTCGGCCTCGCCGGGCTCTGCGCGGTGCTGATGATCCCGGTGGCGACGCGGCTGGACCCGTCCACGCCGTGGGGTACTCCGGTCGCCGGTGCCTGCCCGAGGTGCGGCAAGCCGAACCGCCGGGAGAGGAAGACCACGCACAGCATCTCCCAGGGCCGGACGACGTACTCCTACACGGGCGTCGTCACCCTGTGCACCTGCGGCTTCAGTGCCGTCAGGCGGCCGTGACGGCATCGAGTTGCCGGGAACGCCCAACACTCCACGGGCCTCACCGTCACCGAGGCCGGCCACGGCGGTCATAAATGGTTTGTCCCGCGAAATCGGCCCGCCCTACAGTGAGTTGACTTCGACGAGACGTTCCCCCGAAAGAAGCCGCAGAGCGGGAACGTCCCACCTCACGGAGGTGCCGGAGGGGCGGCAGCTGTCTTTGTCGACCCCTCTTTTCGGAGGCCCCTTCATGAACGTCGATACGAACGTCGGTACGAACGTCGGTACGAACGTCGATATGCACGTCGGTACGAACGTAGGCATCGGCCTGCCCATCGGCGACCCCACCACCCTGCTCACCTGGGCCCGGCGCGCCGACGCCGGTCCCTTCAGCACGCTCGGCCTGCTCGACCGGCTCGTCTACGACAACCCCGAGCCGCTGACCGCCCTGGCCGTCCTCGCGGGCGCCACCTCGCGCATCCGCGTCCAGACCGAGGTGCTGCTCGCCCCGCTGCGGGACACCGCCCTGCTGGCCAAGCAGGCGGCCACCCTGGACCGAATGACCGACGGCCGCCTGGTCCTCGGCCTCGGCGTCGGCGGCCGCGAGGACGACCACCGTGTCGCCGGCACCGACCTGCACACCCGGGGCCGGCGGCTGAACGAGCAGATGGCGACACTGCGCCGCCTGTGGTGGGGCGAGCCGTACGGCGACGGCGTCGGCCCCATCGGTCCGGCGCCCGCTCGACCCGGCGGCCCGGAAGTGCTGTTCGGCGGCTTCCAGCCCGCCGCCCTCGAACGCGTCGCACGCTGGGGCGACGGCTTCCTCGCGGCCGCGGCGCCCTCCTGGGCGGGCGGCCTGTTCGACACCGTCCGCGGGTTCTGGAAGGAGTACGGCCGCGACGGCGAGCCCCGCCTCGTGGCTCAGGTGAACGTCGCGCTCGGCCCGCAGGACGTGCTCGACGACGCGCGCGCCCGCATGCACGCCTACTACGCCTTCACCGGCATGGCCGACCGCATGGTCGAGGGCCTGCTCACCACCCCGGCCGAGATCCGCGCCGCGATCACCGCCTTCGCCGATCTCGGCGCCGACGAGGTCATGCTCTACTGCTACGGCCTCGACCCGGACCAGGTCGACCGTCTGGCCGACGTGCTGTAGCACCCCTGTTGCCGGAATTGTGGGCTCCACCACAGCCGGGTGCGTCGGGCCCTGTTGGACTCGGCGCACCCGCCGCCGTCCGCCCTGCCTGGAGGCCACGTGTTCCTGCTGATCCTGCTGTTCGCCGTGGTCGCGGTGATCGTCGCCGTGGGCCTGTGCGGATACGGCGGCCGCACACTGTCCGACCACGGCCTGCGGCGCGCCGGCGCTCCCGCCGTACTGCGCGGCGTCGCCGCCCTCGCGGGTGCGGGCGTCTGCGCCCTGTACGCGTGGGGGTTGCTCGCCGTCTGCGGCGCGGTCATGACCGCGGAGGACGGCGGCACAGACTCGTCGCCGCCCCAGTCCTGCCGTACGGCGGGCTGGTGGGAGCGGCACCAGCAGGGCATCGAGATCGTCGGCTACAAGGTCACGTACATCCCCCTCGGGTTCGTCTGCGAGACGAGCGACGGCGGGAGTTACGACAACGGTGACGTGCCCGGGTACGTCAATCCGGCCGCCCTGGTCCTCGCCCTCACCGCCGCCGGGGGCGCGATCGGCTCGGGGTACGCCTCGGAGTTGCGCGCCCGCGCCGATTTACGCAGGGGCGAGGCCGGTTAGCCTCGGTTCTCCAAGGCTCGGCCGAGGTGGTCGGCCCAACTGGTCGGCAGAAGCGGTCGGCAGAAGTGGTTGGAGGCAGTATGGCGAAGGTTCCCAGCGCGGTGGTCGCCGCGGGTGGGCTCGTGGGTGGGTACGGCGTGGCCCGCTGGACCAGGAAGCGGCAGCTCGGCGGGGCCGTGCTGGCCGTCGCGGGGGCCGCGGCCGCGCAGCAGTGGCGGCAGCAGGCGGGCGGGAAGGCCGCGGGGGCGCTGACCGCCGCGTATGTCGCCGCCTTCGCCGGTTCGCATCCGCTGGCCAAGAAGGTGGGCGCCTGGCCCGCCGTCTTCGGGGTGGCGGGGGCGGTGGCCCTCGCGTCCTGGGCGGTGGCGGACCGCAAGGGCTGAGGAACCGGGCTTTTCCCGGCGCCCGTCGCCCGGCGTCCGGTCGCAGCCCCGGCCGCGGTCACGGCTGGTCACCCCCGTCGCCGCGGACCGACATCTCTCCGGCGCGCTGGTGCGTCAGCACATTCACCACCCGCCCGTTCGGATCCCGTACGAAGAACCGCCGTACGCCCCACTCCTCGTCCCGCAGCTCCCGTACGACCTCCGCGCCCGACGCCGTCACCTGCGCGTACACGGCGTCGACGTCCTCGACCTCCACGCTCAGGTCGGGGACGACGGGGGCGGTGCGTTCCTCGGTGAAGAAGCTGATCTGGGCGGTGGGGTTGGCCGGGGACGCCATCGTCATCACCCAGCCCATGTGCATCACCTCCTCGAAGCCGAGCAGGCCGTAGAAGTCCCGGTTCGTCTGCATCGCTGCCTGGGACCCGACGTGGACGTCGGGGACGATCCTGCGGATGGTCATCGGATACGGCTCCTCATCGGCGTGGCTTCTCCCTGGTCACCGTCGGTTCTCCGTAATCGCCGTCCGTTCTCCGTGATCGGCGTCCGGAGTTTTTGTTATCCCCCGCAGTCTTCCCCCGTCTCCTCACCGTCCCCAGCCTCAGGCACGCGAGGAATTGACGACGTGACACGACAGATCAGCCGCCGGAGCATGCTCAAGGCCGCGGGCGCGGCAGCCGGAGCCGTCGGTATCGGTACGGCCGTGCTGCCCACCCCTGCCGTGGCGGCCGGCGCCTACGCCCACCCCGGCCTCCTGCACACCGGCGCCGACCTCGGCCGTATGGCCGCCAAGGTGAAGGCCGGCGCCGCCCCCTACACGGCCGGGTTCGCCAAGCTGACCGCCAACCGGCACGCGCAGAGCGGCTGGGCGGCCAGCCCGCAGGAGATCGTGTTCCGGGGGGAGGGCGGGCCGCAGAACTACGTCACCCTCTACAACGACGTCCACGCCGCGTACCAGAACGCCCTGCGCCACCACGTCAGCGGTGACAGCGCGCACGCCGACACCGCCGTGGCGATCCTCAACGCCTGGTCGGCCCAGCTGACCAGCGTGCAGGGCAGCGCGGACCGATTCCTGGCCGCCGGTCTGCAGGGCTACCAGATCGCCAACGCGGCCGAACTCGTCCGCGACCACCCCGACTTCGAGCTCGGCCGGTTCCAGGAGATGCTGAGCACCGTCTTCGCGCCGCCCAGCGACAGCTTCCTGGCCGACCACAACGGCGCCGTCGTCAGCAACTACTGGACCAACTGGGACCTCGCCGCCATGTGCTGCGTCCTGGCCACCGGCATCTTCTGCGACGACAAGGCCCAGGTCGCCCGCGCTGTGGAGTACTTCAAGCACGGCGAGGGGCTCGGCTCGGTCAGGAACGCCATGCCCGTCGTACTCGACGACGGACTCGCCGAGTGGCTGGAGGCCGGCCGCGACCAGGGGCACGCCCTGCTCGGCGTCGGTCTGATGGGCACCTTCTGCGAGATGGCCTGGAACCAGGGCATCGACCTGTACGGCTACGACGACAGCCGCTTCCTCAAGGGCGCCCAGTACGTCGCCAAGTGGGCCATGGGCGGGGAGGTGCCGTTCACCGCGAACACCCGCAGGAAGGGCGCGATCAACGGCTGGTCGGGGTCGGAGACCGTGACCCGGGCCGCGCCCGTGGACCCGGCGATGACCCGCCCGATCTGGGCGATGATCGCCAACCACTACACCAAGCGCCGGGGCCTGTCGGCCTCGTACCTCACGCAGATCGCCGCGAAGTCCGGGCCGGAGGGCGGCGGCGGGGACTACGGCCCCAACAGCGGCGGCTACGACCAACTGGGCTTCGGCACACTGGCGTTCACGCGGGACAAGGCCACGGGGGCGGGCACGGGCACAGGCGGTTCGCCCGGTCCGGCGGCGTCGGCTTCGGCGTCCGCCGGTTCGGGGTCGGGATCGGGCTCGGGGTCAGGATCGGGGTCGGATCCCCGGCCGCAGACGGGTGGCTCCACGGCCTCGCCCTCCGCGTCCGCGTCCGCCTCCGCCGCCGGTGACCTCGCCGCCACCGGCTCGAACGACATCGTCGGCTGGACCG
Source organism: Streptomyces sp. R28 (assembly GCF_041052385.1). Taxonomy (GTDB): domain Bacteria; phylum Actinomycetota; class Actinomycetes; order Streptomycetales; family Streptomycetaceae; genus Streptomyces. Next base: position 4,098,783 of record NZ_CP163439.1, read on the forward strand.
CCGCCACGGGCATCACCGCCCTCGCCGGGGGCCTGCTCCTGCTGCGCCGCCGCGATCGGGCCCGGCGCGCGTAGCAGTAAGGGCCGGGCGAGGGTCTCGGGTCCCGGCTCTTGACCGGGGGGAGGAAAGCCGGGGGCCGGTCCGCCCCCCCCTACGCCCCTGTAACCCCTGTCGCCCCAGCAGCCCCCGTCGGCCCCGTCGGCCCCGCCGCCCGCTCCCCCGCGCGGGTCGGCCTGGCCACCGCGGTGAGCGGGCGGGCGATGTCCTCCAGCGACCGGCGTTCCGCGCGCACCGCGAGGAGCGCCGCGGCCAGGCCCGCCAGGCACATCAGGGCCGCGCCGATCTGGAAGGCGAGGACGGTGTCGCCGACCCTGCCGGTCTCGGTGAGGTCGGCGAACAGCAGCGGCCCGCTGATGCCGCCGGCCGCCGTACCCAGGGCGTAGAAGAAGGCGATGGACATCGCGCGGGTCTCCATCGGGAAGACCTCGGAGACCGTGAGGTAGGCACTCGACGCGCCCGCCGAGGCGAAGAACAGGACCGCGCACCAGCAGGCCGTCAGTGTGGCCGCGCTGAGCACGCCCTGGTCGAACAGCCAGGCCGTGCCGAAGAGAAGGAGGCCCGAGAGCAGGTACGTCGACGAGATCATGACCCGGCGGCCGACCGTGTCGAACAGCTTGCCGAGCAGCAGCGGCCCCAGGAAGTTGCCGACCGCGATGACGGCGAAGTAGTAGCCGGTGTTACCGCTCGGGACGTCGAAGAACGTGGTCAGGATCGCGCCGAAGCCGAAGGTGATGGCGTTGTAGAGGAACGCCTGGCCGATGAACAGGGCGAAGCCGAGGATCGCCCGCCTGCGGTACTTCGAGAAGACCGTGCGGCCGATCTCCAGGAACGTCACGCTCCTGCGCTGGTGGATGGTGATCTCGCCCTCGGCGCGCGGCAGCGGCTCGTCGCGCTCGGCCTCGATCTTCCGCTCGATGGACGTCACGATCCGTTCCGCCTCCTCGTCGCGGCCGTGGATCAGCAGCCAGCGTGGGCTCTCCGGGACGTGCCGCCGGACCAGGAGGATGACCAGGGCGAGGACGGCACCGAGCGCGAACGTCAGCCGCCAGCCGAGGTTCGCGGGCAGGACCGCCGTGTTCAGCGCGACGATCGACAGCAGCGAGCCGCCGACCGCGCCCAGCCAGAAGCTGCCGTTGATCATCAGGTCGACGCGGCCGCGGTACTGAGCCGGGATCAGCTCGTCGATCGCGGAGTTGATCGCCGCGTACTCGCCGCCGATGCCGAAGCCGGTCAGGAAGCGGAACAGGAAGAACCACCAGGTCTCGAAGGAGACCGCGGTCAGGGCCGTCGCCGCCAGGTAGACCGCCAGGGTGACCATGAAGAGCCTTTTGCGGCCCCATTTGTCGGTCAGGCGGCCCCAGAACAGGGCGCCCAGGCAGGCACCGGCCACGTACAGCGCGGCGGCCAGGCCGGTGACCTGGCCGGAGGTGATCGGCAGTCCGCTGCCGGGCTCGGAGAGCCGGGGCGCGATGTTGCCGACGACCGTGACCTCCAGTCCGTCGAGGATCCACACGGTGCCGAGACCGATCACGATCGTCCAGTGCCAGCGCGACCACGGGAGGCGGTCGAGGCGGGCGGGGATGTCGGTCGTCACGGTCCGGCCGGTCTGGGCCTGCGCGGTGGCCATGGGCTCCCTCCTCATCGAGCGGAACCCGCATCGGGTGCCCCGAGGAGGCCGGCCCTACGCCACCCCTATGCCACCCCTACGCCACCTCTACGCGCCCAACGCCCGCGACACCGTGTAGATCAGCAGCCCGGCCAACGACCCCACGACCGTGCCGTTGATGCGGATGAACTGCAGGTCGCGGCCGATGTGCGCCTCGATCTTCTTCGTCGTGTGCTCGGCGTCCCAGCTCGCCACGGTGTCCGTGATCAGGGACGTGATCTCCTTGCGGTAGGTGGTGACGACGTAGACCGCCGCGCCCTCGACCCAGCTGTCGACCTTGGCCTGGAGCCGCGGCTCGACGGCCATCCGCGCGCCCAGCGACAGCAGCGAGGCACGCACGCGCAGGCGCAGCTCACTGCGTTCGTCCTCGGCCGCGGAGACGATCATCGACCGTACGGCGGTCCACGCGGACGCGATCAGGTCCTGGACCTCGCCGCGCCCCAGCACCTCTCCCTTGAGCCGCTCGACACGCGCGCGTGTGTCCGAGTCGGACTGCAGGTCGGAGGCGAAGTCGGTGAGGAAGCGGTCGAGGGCGCCGCGGGCCGGGTGGGAGGGCATGTCGCGCATCTCGGTGACGAAGCGGAGCAGCTCCTTGTAGACGCGCTCGCCGACCCTGCGGTCGACGAACTTCGGGGTCCAGCCGGGGGCGCCGCCCTGGACCGCGTCCATGATCTCGTCGTCGTGCAGGATCAGCCAGTTCTGGGCCCGCGCGACGATCAGGTCGACGGCCCGCTTGTGGCCGCCGTCCTCGACGATCCTCTGCAGCATCTTCCCTATGCCGGGCGCGATGTCCTTCGCGTCGGCACGACGGGTGATCGCCTCTCCCACGACCGCCTGGACGTCCGAGTCGCGCATGACGGTCAGGGCACCTCTCAGTGCCGCCGACAGCTCCGCCGTCACCCGGTCCGCGTGCTCGGGGTCGGCCAGCCAGCCGCCCAGCCGGTTGCCGATGCCTACGGCGCGCAGACGCTGTCGTACGACGTCCTCGGAGAGGAAGTTCTCCCCGACGAACTCGCCCAGGGAGACGCCCAGCTGGTCCTTCTTGTTGGGGATGATCGCGGTGTGCGGGATGGGGATGCCCAGCGGGTGACGGAACAGGGCCGTGACCGCGAACCAGTCCGCGAGCGCGCCGACCATGCCGGCTTCGGCGGCCGCGGCGACATAGTCCGCCCAGTCCCCCGCTCCCGCGTTCGAGGCCCACTTGGCGAGGACGTACACCAGTGCCACGATCAGCAGCATCCCGGTCGCGGTGAGCTTCATCCGCCGTACGCCGCGCTGCTTCTCCTCGTCAGCGGCGGTGAACGTCGTCATCGCACGTACGGCCGATACAGGGACGCGCCGGTTATCGGCGGCATCCGACCGGGCATGCTCCCCTACGTCACGTGTTCCCGTTACATCCGGATTCGTACTTTCCATCCGCTCCACCCGTCCAGTGATCCCCCGCACACATTGTCCCTTCCTGACCGACTCCTGGAACGAATCAAGAGTTCCCGGCGTCTGTCCGGTGGGGGGAAGTCGATGGCGAAGTCCGGGTGAACTCCGGCGGCCCAATGGGGGGTCCGTGCAACTCCCCTCCGCCTCATGACGCATCATGAGGTGATCACATCGGAGCCTCGGGCTCCCATCCGCCCGAGGAGACACGCACCGCATGACCAGGCGTTACGCGGGGGGTGTGGGGGTCTCCCCCACAAAGTACGGCGCCCTGCTTTCGGGGGTCATCGCCCTTATCGTGGCGGTTTCGGCCGCCATATACATCGGAGTCGCCTCCGACAACGGCAGTGCCACGGAAAGGAGCGCCCCCGCCCGGGAAGGCGCCCCGCACAATCCCGCCGCCCCCGCCTCCACCGGCATCTGGGTCGGCGCCTGGTCCGCCTCCCCGGTCGGCGCCGAGCCGGGCACCGAGGTCGCGGGCCTGGCGGGCAACTCGGTCCGCAACGTCGTGCACACGAGTGTCGGCGGCAAGAGTGCCCGGATCACGCTGTCCAACCTCTACGGCCAGTCGGCGCTGACGATCACACACGCGTCGATCGCCGTCGCCGCCGGCACCGGGACCGCGGCGGCCGTCGCGGACACCATGCGGAGGCTGACCTTCGGTGGCAACCCCACGGTCGTCATCCCGCCGGGGCAGCAGGTGCTGAGCGACGCCGTGCGCCTCGCGATCGCCGCGGACACCGACGTCCTGGTCACCACCTACTCCCCCACCCCGTCCGGTCCGGTCACCTTCCACCCCCATGCGCGCCAGACCAGTTACATCGCCCAGGGCGACCTCGCCGAGGACGCGACCGGCGTGGCGTACACCGGGCGGGTCGAGGCCTGGCGGTACCTGACCGCGCTGGACGTCCTCAGCAACGAGTCCGACGGCACCGTCGTGGTCTTCGGCGACTCGCTGACCGACGGCATCACCTCCACCGAGAACGCCAACCGCCGCTGGACGGACGTCCTGTCGCGCCGGCTGCGCACGGCGATCGCGGCCGGCGAGAGCGTGCCGCGCTACAGCGTCGTCAACCAGGGCATCAGCGGCAACCAGATCCTCGCCAGCGGCGCCGGGCGCCCCGCGGACAACCAGGCCGGCATCGGCCGGTTCAACCGCGACGTCCTCTCCCGTACGAACGTCAAGGTCGTCGTCATCGACCTCGGCGTCAACGACATCCTGCGCAACCCGAACCTCGCCGACCCCGACCGCATCCTCGACGGCCTGCGCACCCTGGTCCGCCAGGCCCACGCCCGCGGCCTGAAGGTCATCGGCGCGACCCTGATGCCCTTCCAGGGCCACCGCGGGTACACCGACGCCCGCGAGAACGTACGCCTGCAGATCAACGCCGAGATCCGCGCGGGCCACGTCTTCGACGCGGTGGCCGACTTCGACCAGGCCGTCCGGGACCCGTACAACCCCCGCAAGTTCCGCCCCGACTACGACTCGGGCGACCACCTCCACCCGAGCGACAAGGGCTACGAGCGGATGGCGGAAACCTTCAACCTCCAGGACCTGAAGGGCGCGGCACCGGCGGAGCTGTAGGGGTCGGCCGTGCAGCCGGCGTAGCCGCGGGCGGGCGTGCCGCTCGGGGCGGGCGCCCGTCCCGAAGAAGGGCGGCACCCCGCCGGCGCGGGTGGGCATCCCGACCCGCGCGCCGGCCCCGACGCCGGGCAGCACGAAGCCGGCAGCGGCTCAGTCCAGCTCCCGCCGTTCGGCCTTCCGCTCCAGCTTCTCCCGCCGCCGCCCCTCCCGAGCCTCCTGCCGCTGGGCCCGCGTCCGCTTCCGCTCGACCCCGACACCGCCCCAGAAGGCGAACCCGGTCACGATCACGCGCGGCGCGCCCGGGTCCCCCGGCACGCCCTCCTCGCGGTGGTCGAACCCGCCCATGATCCCGATCCCGCGCACCTCGACCTCGACCCCGGGCGGTACGACGACCTGCACCCCGCCCATGATCGCGACGCAGTTGATCACGATCTCCCGGTCCGCGAAGTTCGCCTCCCGCAGATCGATCTCCCCGCCGCCCCAGAAGGCGAAGCAGTTGAACCGCTTCGGTGCCGTCCACCGCCCCCTGCGCTGGAACCCGGACATCACGGCGACAGCCCACGGCGACGACCCCTCACCGCCGACGATCCGCTCCGCCCAACTCCCGTCCGAGAGCCCGGCCTTCTTGACCATGTCGACCTTGGGAACGGCCACCGCACCGACGGGCAGATCCCGGGTGATCGGCGCCAGCTCCCCGTACGTACGCGCCTTGTACGTGGCGTCCAGACGTTCCCCGAACTCCTCCATGTCGAGCCGCCCCTCCGCGAGGGCGTCCCGCAGGACCTCGGCGACTCGTTCACGATCGGCGTCTGAGGCACGTAGCTGAGGAGCATCGTCGCTCATGTACGGCAGCCTACGAGCAACCCCGCCCCGGGGCTATGAGACCGCCTTGCCCGCGTTCCTCGTATTCGCCGCCTTCTCGGCCTGCTCGGGCGGGGGTTTGGGGGTGTCCCCCAATGTATGCAGCATCTTCGCGATCACGGCCTCGATGTCCGGCTCCCGCACCGACAGGTCCACCAGCGGATACTCCGCCGCGATCCGCGCCACCAGCACCGCCGCCGACTCGGCCGCGGGGAACGCCAGCCACTGCCGGGGCCCCTCCACCTTCACCACCCGCGCGGGCGCCGCCTCGATCGGCGGGAGCTCGCGCTCCAGGTCGACCACCAGGATGCGCTCGCTCTCCCCCACCTCGTGCAGGCCGGCGAGCGGACCGTCGTACATCAGCCGCCCGTGGTCGATGACCATCACCCGCGAGCACAGCTGCTCGATGTCCTGGAGGTCGTGCGTGGTCAGCAGCACCGTCGTGCCGCGCTCGGTGTTCAACTCCCGCAGGAACTCCCGCACCTTCGCCTTGGAGATGACGTCGAGCCCGATCGTCGGCTCGTCCAGGTACAGCACCTCGGGGTCGTGCAGCAACGCCGCCGCGATGTCGCCGCGCATCCGCTGGCCGAGGGAGAGCTGGCGTACGGGGACGTCCAACAGCTCGCCCAGGTCGAGGAGTTCGACCAGGCGGTCGAGGTTCTCGCGGTAACGGGCATCCGGGATGCGGTACATGCGGTGCATCAGCTTGTACGAGTCGAGCAGCGGCAGGTCCCACCACAGGGTGGTGCGCTGGCCGAACACCACCCCGATGCGGTGTGCGAGCCGGGTGCGCTCACGGGACGGGTCGATACCGGCGACGCGCAGCCGGCCCCCGCTCGGGGTCAGGATGCCGGTCAGCATCTTGATCGTCGTCGACTTGCCGGCGCCGTTCGGCCCGATGTAGCCCACCATCTCGCCGCGCGGCACGGTGAAGGAGATCGAGTCGACGGCCCGCACCTGCCGCCGCTCCCGCTTCAGGAAACCGGTCTTCTTGCGTACGTCGAAGACCTTCTCGACTCCGTCGAGTTCGATGAACGTGTCGTCCATGGCCTGCCCTCAGCTCCCCTAACTCCCCGTACTCCGATACGACCGCAGCCCGGCCCGCCACGCCAGTCCGGCCAGCGCACAGCACGCCGCCGCCACCAGCGGGGACGCGAAGGCCGCCCACTGCGGCAGGCCGAGCGGATACGGCCGCTCCAGCACATAGGCGGCCGGCACCCAGTTGACGAAGGCGAGCGGCAGTACGAACGTCACGCCGCGCACGAAGTCCTTCCCGAACACGGTCGGCGGGTACTGCAACAGCGTGGTGCCGCCGTACGTGAACGCGTTCTGCACCTCGGCGGCATCCTGCGCCAGGAACTGGAAGGCCGCGCCCGCCACGAACAGGGCGCAGAAGATCACCCCGCCGCTGACCACCATCACCGGCACCAGCAGCACCTTCGCCACGGTCCAGTCGACGTCGACGGCCGTCAGCCCCCAGCCCAGCACCAGCGCGCCCTGGGTGATCCTGCCCAGGCGGCGCAACGCGAAGTGGTCCGCGGCGACCTGGGCGAGCACCGGGGCGGGCCGCACGAGCAGCGTGTCGAAGGAACCGTCGCGCATCCGGCCGCCCAGGACGTCCATCGAGCCGAACGTCAGGTCGGCGAGCCCGAACGCCGTCGCCGAAAGTCCGTACAGGAAGGCGACTTCGGCCAGCGGCCAGCCGCCCAGTGAGCCGACCTGCGAGAACATCAGCAGGATCGCCACGAAGTCCAGTCCGGTCACCAGCAGGTTGCCGAAGACGGTGACGACGAAGGAGGTGCGGTAGGTCATCGTGGACCGGATCCACATCCCGGCGATCAGCCGGTAGGCCCGTAGCCCCTCACCCGCCCTGGCGGCGCCGGAGAACTCAGCCACCCTGCACCACCACGCGCCGCGTCGCCGCCGACTGCACCAGCCGTCCGGCCGCCAGCAACGCCACCGCCCACGCCGCTTGGAAGGCGTACGCCCTCAGCGGGTCGGTCTCCCCCATGAGCACGTCCGCCGGCATCTGCAGCTGCGCCGCCCACGGCAGCACCCGCACGATGTCGCCGAACACGCCCGGGAAGGCGTTCAGGGGCAGCACCATGCCCGAGAAGAAGATCCCCGTGATCATCAGGGCCTGGTTGACGCCCATGCCGTCCATCAGCCAGAACACGCTCAGGGCCGCCAGGTAGCGGATCGCGAAGCTGACGAGGGTCGCCAGCAGGAGGGTGACCGCGAAGGCCGCCCAAGGGGTGATGTCCGTCGGCAGTGCCATCGGGAAGAAGACCGCGCCGAACACGAACGGGATCACGCCCCGCCCCAGCATCTGGAACAGCGCCCGCCCCACGTCGCCCGCCAGCCACCACAGTTGGAGATCGGCCGGCCGGTACAGGTCGACGGCGATCTCACCGGTGCGGATGCGGTCCATCAGGTCCTTCTCGGCGCCGCCGCCCTGGATGGCCAGCGTCGCGTAGAGGCACTGGCCCAGCCACACATAAGTCACGGCCTGCGCCTGGTCGTAGCCCCCGAGGTGCGGCTTCTCGTCCCACAGCGCCAGATAGGTGTAGACGAGGATCACGCCGAAGACGGTGTTGGTGAACACCCCGGCCGCAGTGGCCGCCCGATACGTCGCGTATCGTCGGAATCCGCCCGCCGCGACGGCTAAGTACAACCGCCCCGAGCCCACATCCACGGCCCTCCTCGTCCGCACGGCACCGAAGCGCAGGAGCCTAGTGCGCGCGAGACGGTGCCTGCCAGCCGTTTTCCGGGGAGCCCGGCGCGAGAGCCTGCTCACTTTCCGCGGACACGCGCCGTTTCCGGGAACGGAACACCTGGTGCGAGAGTCTTCATTGGGGGCGCAGTAGGCGTACGAGGCGTACCGGAACGTACGACGCGAAACAGGAGTCCGTGCACGACATGAGCGACGAGCAACAGCCGCCACAGCAGCCGACACGGAAGCCCGGTCGGCAAAAACGCACGGGCTGGCGACGGATCATCCCGACCTGGCGCACGGTGCTCGGCACCTTCGTCATCGGCGCACTGCTGCTCTTCGGCCTGTTCTTCCTCGGCTACTCCATGGTCAGGATCCCGCCGGCCAACGCGCTCGCCACGAAGCAGGCCAACGTCTACATGTACGCGGACGGCTCCGTGATCGCCCGTGACGGCCAGGTCAACCGGGAGAACGTGACCCTCGCGCAGATGTCCAAGGGCGCCCAGCACGCGATCCTGGCCGCCGAGGACCGCGACTTCTACACCGAGTCCGCCATCGACCCCAAGGCGATGCTGCGCGCCGCCTGGAACACGGCCACCGGCAAGGGCAAGCAGTCCGGCTCCACGATCACCCAGCAGTACGTGAAGAACTACTACCTGCGTCAGGACCAGACCGTCACCCGCAAGGTGAAGGAGTTCTTCATCGCCATCAAGCTGGACCGCGAGGTGACCAAGGACGAGATCCTCGAGGGCTACCTCAACACCAGCTTCTTCGGCCGCAACGCCTACGGCATCCAGGCCGCCGCCCAGGCCTACTACGGCATGGACGCCAAGGACCTCGACCCGGCCCGCGCCGCCTACCTGGCCGCGCTGGTCAACGCGCCCAGCGAGTACGACGTCGTCGCCCACCCGGAGAACAAGGCCGCGGCCGTGTCCCGTTGGAACTACGTCCTCGACGGCATGGTCACCAAGGGCTGGCTGTCCGAGAGCAAGCGGGCGGACATGAAGTTCCCGATGCCGAAGGAGGCCACGGGCTCCACCGGCCTGTCCGGGCAGCGCGGTTACATCGTGGGGATCGTCAAGGACTATCTGACCAAGAACAAGATCGTCAGCGAGCAGGAACTCGAGGCCGGCGGCTACCGCGTCACCACGAGCCTGCAGAAGGACAAGCAGAACGCCTTCGTCGACGCCGTCAACGACCAGCTGATGTCCAAGCTGGACAAGAAGAACAACAAGGTCGACACCTACGTCCGCGCGGGCGGCGCCTCCGTCGACCCGAAGACCGGCAAGGTCGTCGCGATGTACAACGGCATCGACTACGTGAAGCAGTACACCCCCAACGCCACCCGCCGGGACTTCCAGGTCGGCTCCACCTTCAAGCCGTTCGTGTTCACCTCGGCGGTGGAGAACGAGTCGACCACGCAGGACGGCCGCCGGATCACCCCGAACACGATCTACGACGGCACCAACAAGCGCGCCGTCCAGGGCTGGAGCGGCGGCAGCTACGACCCCGCGAACGAGGACGACGTCTCCTACGGCAACATCAACGTCCGTACGGCCACCGACAAGTCCGTCAACTCGGTGTACGCGCAGATGGCCGTCGACGTGGGTCCCGAAAAGGTGAAGGACACCGCCGTCGAGCTCGGCCTGCCGTCCGCCACCCCGGAGTTGTACCCGTCCCCCTCCATCGCGCTCGGCGTGGCCACCGCCAGCGTCCTCGACATGGCGGAGGCCTACGCGACGCTCGCCAACCACGGCAAGCACGGCACGTACACCATGATCGACAAGATCACCAAGGACGGCGCCGACGTCATCGAGATGCCGGAGCGCAAGACCTCCCAGGTCATCAGCCGGGAGGCCGCCGACACGACGACCTCCGTCCTGCAGAGCGTCGTCGACAACGGCACCGCCACCGCCGCCCAGGCCGCCGGCCGCCCGGCGGCGGGCAAGACCGGTACGGCGGAGGAGGACCAGGCCGCCTGGTTCGCCGGCTACACCCCCGAACTCGCCACCGTCGTCGCCGTCATGGGCCAGGACCCGGTCACGGCCAAGCACAAGTCGCTGTACGGCGCGATGGGCCTCGACCGCATCAACGGCGGCGGCGCGCCCACCGACATCTGGGCCCAGTTCACCAAGAAGGCCCTGAAGGGCAAGCCGGTCAGCGACTTCGACCTGGAACTCCAGCAGGGCGCCGACGTACCCCAGTACCCGACGACCGACCCGACCCGGGGCGACCAGGGCACCCGCGGCCAGGACAACGGCGGCACCACCGGCGACACCACCACCGGCGGGACGGACACCGAGGGCCAGACCGGCGGTGAGACGCCGGGCCAGACGGACGGCGGCACGACGGGCGACACGGACACCGGCGGCACGACCGACGGAGGCACGACCACCGACGGCGGCACCACCGGCGACACGGACACCGGCGGCACGACCGACGGAGGCACGACCACCGACGGCGGCACCACCGGCGACACGAACACCGGCGGGACGGACACCGGCGGCACCACGGGCGGCGACACCACGACCGGCGGTACCGACACCGGCGGCGGAGGAACGACGGGCATCACGGGCGGGCCGCAGAGTACGGCCCGCCGGGAGTGAGCGCCGGACCCGATCAGTGACCGCTGGTCGCCTTCAGCCCCACCACGGCGACCAGCAGCAGGCAGACGAAGAAGATCCGCGCGGCGGTGACCGGCTCCCCCAGCACCACCATGCCGACCACCGCCGCGCCGGCCGCCCCGATGCCCACCCACACGCCGTAGGCGGTACCGATGGGCAGGGATTTCGCGGCGTACGACAGCAGCAGCATGCTGGCGACGATGCCGGCGCCGGTGAACAGGCTGGGGACTAGCCGGGTGAATCCGTCGGTGTACGGGGGTCTGGGGGTGTCCCCCAGATAAGCACAGCATGCCGATTGACCAGCCGACCTCGAGCAGACCGGCGACGAGAAGCAGAACCCAGGCCATGACGGGCACCTAAGAAAAGGGGCTGGTGACGATGGTCACCAGCCCCTCGAACCACTGAATTACAGGTACCGCCGCAAGGCAGGTGCCGCTGCCTTACAGGTAGAGCCCCGTCGAGTCCTCCGACCCCTCGAACCGGTCGGCGGCCACGGCGTGCAGATCACGCTCACGCATGAGCACGTACGCGACCCCGCGCACCTCGACCTCGGCACGGTCCTCCGGGTCGTACAGGACCCGGTCGCCGGTCTCCACGGTCCGTACGTTCTGCCCCACCGCGACGACCTCGGCCCAGGCCAGCCGACGGCCGACGGCCGCCGTGGCCGGGATCAGAATGCCGCCACCGGAACGCCGCTCGCCCTCGCTGGTGTCCTGCCGCACGAGTACACGGTCGTGCAGCATCCGGATGGGCAGCTTGTCGTGGTGGGTGCTGTGCTCGTTTCTGTTGGCGCTCACGCCTTTGAACCTACCTGCCTTTGCCGTGTCCGTACGCCGGTGGGTGCGCCGCCGTTCAGTCCCTGCGGCGCCGGGTGCCGAGGGCCAACAGGCCCACGAGACCCACGGCGACGAGCGCGACGGGCACGATCCGCTCCAGGCGGGGCGCGCCCTCCTCGTCGGTGAACTTGGCCTTCACATCGCTCACGGCCCGGTTGACCCCGACGTAGGCCCGTCCGAGCGTGTGGTCGATGTTCGAGACGACCTTGGCCTTGGCGTCGCCGACGATCGTCTTCGGGTGCACACGCACCCCGATCTCGTCGAGCGTCTCGGCCAGCGCTGCGCGGCGGGATTTGATGTCCGCCTCGATCTGCGCCGGTGTTCTGGTGTCCGACGTGTCCGCCACCGTACGGCCTCCGAAGTGATGCTGATGCTGTTTCCGGACAGTCTGTCAGCTCCACGCCGGACCGCACTGTCAGGCTCCCCGGTTACGCTGGTCCGATGAGCGAGCGACTCCAGCCGGGGGACGTGGCCCCCGCCTTCACCCTGCCCGATGCCGACGGCAACGAGGTGTCCCTGTCGGACCACAAGGGCCGCAAGGTCATCGTCTACTTCTACCCGGCCGCCCTGACGCCCGGCTGCACCAAGCAGGCCTGCGACTTCACGGACAACCTGGAGCTGCTGGCCGGCGCCGGGTACGACGTGATCGGCGTCTCCCCCGACAAGCCGGAGAAGCTCGCCAAGTTCCGCGACCAGGAGTCCCTGAAGGTCACGCTGGTGGCCGACCCGGAGAAGTCCGTCACCGAGGCCTACGGGGCCTACGGCGAGAAGAAGAACTACGGCAAGACCTACATGGGCGTCATCCGGTCCACGGTGATCGTGGACGAGGAGGGCAAGGTCGAGCGGGCGCTGTACAACGTGCGGGCGACCGGCCACGTGGCGAAGATCATCAAGGATCTGGGCATCTGACCGCCCGGCCCGGCCAGTAGCATGGCCGGGCAAGGTCACGCGGCCGTGGTGGAATTGGCAGTCACGCTGGGTTTAGGTCCCAGTGGGGTAACACCCGTGAGGGTTCGAGTCCCTCCGGCCGCACCACTTCCTGCGCACTGCTCACTCCCTATGGCGCGAGCAGTTCACGCACGACGGGCACGAGTGCCCTGAACGCCTTGCCCCGGTGGCTGATGGCGTTCTTCTCCTCGGAGCTCAGCTCGGCACAGGTCCGGCTCTCGCCCTCCGGCTGCAGGATGGGGTCGTATCCGAACCCGTTCGTGCCCACCGGCGAGTGCCGCAGGGTGCCCCGCAACTGCCCCTCGACCACCCGCTCCGTGCCGTCCGGCAGGGCGAGCGCGGCCGCGCAGGCGAAGTGGGCACCGCGGTGGACGTCGTCGATGTCGCCCAGCTGGGCCAGCAGCAGTTCCAGGTTGGCCCTGTCGTCTCCGTGCCGGCCGGCCCAGCGGGCGGAGAAGATGCCGGGGGCGCCGTTCAACACGTCGACGCAGAGCCCCGAGTCGTCGGCGACGGCGGGCAGTCCCGTCGCCTGGGCGAGGGCGTGGGCCTTCAACAGCGCGTTCTCGGCGAAGGTGACGCCGGTTTCCTTGACGTCGGGGATGTCCGGGTAGGCATCCGCGCCGACGAGGTCATGAGGCAGCCCTGCGTCGGCGAGGATCGCCCTGAGCTCGGTGATCTTTCCGGCGTTACGGGTGGCGAGGATCAAGCGGGTCATGGGGTCCAGTATCCCGGCCTCGCCAACCCTTTTTTCCGTCCGGTGGGTCACGGCTCTCCCGTCCCGGGCGTTACGGCGTGCAGACCTTCGTCAGTTCGCCGGCCGCCTCGGTGACCGGGCTGATGTCGGGGGTCTCGTCGCCGTTCTTGACCGCGTCACGCACGTTGGTGACGGCCTGCTGGAGGTCGTCCACCGCCTTGTTGACGTCGGTGTTGTCCGTCTTGTCGCCGATCTTGTCGAGGTTCTTGTCGATGGAGGTCAGCGACTCCTCGAGCTGCGTCGGGTCGTTCGCAGCGCTCTCCACGGCCTGCTGGAGTTCCGTGACGCTGTCGGCGATGGCGTCGGCGGTCTGGACGCAGTCCATCGCCTTGCTTACGGCGTCACAGCCGGTGGTGAGCCCGGCCGTCAGTCCGACAGCCGCGATGGCTGCGGCGGCTATGGCGATACGGCTCCGGCGGCGTCGGCTCGTGGCCATGGTTGACGATCCCTCCCTGCTCTCAGGCCTCGCAGGGCCCCCGGTTGGTCACTGGCCGGGCGTACAGCGGTGTGCCGTACGCCCGTACCTCTAGTGACGCCAGGAAGTGCTGCGCGGTTGCCCGGAGCTGCGGCTCTTCTTGGTGTGTCCTTTACTTTTCGAGGACGGTATCAAGTGCCTTGCGCTGCAGTTCCGCCAGCTCCCCGCAACCGGAAACGGCAAGGTCCAGCAGGGAGTTGAGCTCCTCGCGGGCGAAGGGCTCGGCCTCGGCGGTGCCCTGAACCTCGACGAAGCGGCCGTCGCCGGTGCAGACGACGTTCATGTCGGTGTCGGCCTTCACGTCCTCCTCGTAGCAGAGGTCGAGGAGCGGTACGCCGCCGACGATGCCGACCGAGACGGCGCTGACCGTGCCGGTGAGCGGCTTGCGGCCGGCCTTGATCAGCTTCTTGCCCTGGGCCCAGACGACGGCGTCGGCGAGCGCGACGTAGGCGCCGGTGATGGCTGCCGTACGCGTGCCGCCGTCGGCCTGGAGGACGTCGCAGTCGAGGACGATCATGTTCTCGCCGAGCGCCTTGTAGTCGATGACCGCGCGCAGGGAACGGCCGATGAGGCGGCTGATCTCGTGCGTACGGCCGCCGATCTTGCCCCGGACGGATTCACGGTCGCCGCGGGTGTTGGTGGCGCGCGGCAGCATGGCGTACTCCGCGGTGACCCAGCCCTCACCACTGCCCTTGCGCCAGCGCGGGACGCCTTCGGTGAAGGAGGCGGTGCACAGGACCTTCGTGTCGCCGAAGGAGACGAGGACGGAGCCCTCTGCGTGCTTGCTCCAGGCGCGTTCGATGGTGACCGGGCGGAGCTGTTCGGGGGTGCGGCCGTCGATTCGAGGAATTGAGGAGGTAGCTGCCATGGCGTGAGCCTAGCCGCACATACGGAAGGGGCCCCTCCCGCGGTGGGAAGGGGCCCTCAGGGGTGAAGCCGGTGCAGCTGGTGAAGCCGGGAGTCCGTCAGGGGGTGAAGCCCGGGACGATGCCCGCGCTTCACATCATGTCTTCGATCTCCGCCGCGATCGGGTCGGCGTCGGTGCCGATGACGACCTGGATGGCGGTGCCCATCTTCACGACGCCGTGGGCGCCGGCGGCCTTCAGGGCGGTCTCGTCGACCAGCGCGGGGTCGCTGACCTCGGTGCGGAGTCGGGTGATGCAGCCCTCGATCTCCTCGATGTTGTCGATTCCGCCGAGCCCGGCGACGATCTTCTCAGCCTTGCTGGCCATGTTCCTTCTCCCTGATCCGAACCGCTTTGTCGCAGTAACCCACAGTTGGCCCATCTTCGCGAGCGGTCATGTCGTACGTGCCCAAGGATGGCGGTCACGACAACGGAACCGTCCGTCGACTGGTCTACACCACCCTGGGGACGGCCGACAAACCGCGCACCGGCAGAGGGGTCCCGATGAGCGCCGACAGCAGTGCGAGCAGGGGCGGAAAGAGCACTGTCAGCCCTGCGCGCGCCCGCTGGAACACCGCGTTCCAGGGCCTGCAGAAGATGGGTCGCAGCCTCCAGCTCCCGATCGCCGTCCTGCCGGCAGCCGGCATCCTCAACCGCCTCGGCCAGCCGGATGTGTTCGGCGACGAGGGGCTGGGCTGGGACAACGTCTCCAAGGTGATGGACGGCGCGGGCGGCGCGCTGCTCGACGGCTCGCTCGGACTGCCGTTGCTGTTCTGCGTCGGCGTGGCCATCGGCATGGCGAAGAAGGCGGACGGCTCGACGGCGCTCGCGGCGGTGGCGGGGTTCCTCGTCTACTACAACGTGCTGCGCGAGTTCCCGGAGGACTGCCCCGGCGGGACGAAGGAGATCCCCGACATCGGCTGCGCCGCGGCCGAGGGGGCGGTGAGCGCGTACACGTACCAGAATCCTGGCGTCTTCGGCGGCATCGTCATCGGCCTGCTCACGGCCTTCTTCTGGCAGCGCTACCACCGGACGAAGCTGGTGGACTGGCTCGGCTTCTTCAACGGGCGGCGTCTGGTCCCGATCATCATGGCGTTCGTGGCGACCGTGTTCGCGGTGCTGTGCCTGTGGGTCTGGCCGCCGATCGGTGACGCGCTGGAGAGCTTCAGCGACTGGATGAGCGACCTCGGCTCCTGGGGCGCGGGCGTGTTCGGCATCGCCAACCGGGCCCTGCTGGTCGTGGGCCTGCACCAGTTCCTCAACGTGCCCATCTGGTTCCAGTTCGGCAGCTACACCACGCCCGACGGCGAAGTGGTGCACGGCGACATCAGCATGTTCCTCGCGGGCGACCCGAACGCCGGCCAGTTCACCTCGGGCTTCTTCCCGATCATGATGTTCGCCCTGCCCGCGGCGGCCCTCGCCATCACCCACTGCGCCAAGCCGAGCCGCCGCAAGGAGGTGGGCGGCCTGATGCTGTCGGTGGCCCTGACGTCGTTCGTCACCGGCATCACGGAACCGATCGAGTACTCGTTCCTCTTCATCGCCCCGCTCCTGTACGCGGTGCACGCGCTGCTGACGGGTGCGTCGATGGCGGTGACCTGGGGACTGGGCGTGCACGACGGCTTCAGCTTCTCCGCCGGGCTGATCGACTACATCATCAACTGGAACCTGGCGACGAGACCCTGGGCGATCATTCCGATCGGGCTGTGCTTCGCGGCCGTCTATTACGGCGTTTTCCGGTTCGCCATCACGAAGTTCGACCTGAAGACCCCGGGGCGGGAGCCGGAGGACGAGGTCGAGGACGTGACCAAGGTCTGACGTGATCAGGCGGGGGTGGAGCGGGTCCGGGGACGCCGGAAAGTAGCGGATCAGTCGCGGGAATCGTGGGTTCCTTATCCGGCCTTGACCGTGCTACAACAGGTCTACACCACTAAGTGGTTTAGACCAGACGCCGCCGTCCCCTCCTTTCTCTTCGGGCGGCGCCATGCCCCCTGGAGGAAGTTGTGACCACGGCCAGCGCCGCTCCCGCGGCCGACAAGAAAAAGGGCGCCGGTGCGATGGCTGTTCTGCAGCGTATCGGCCGCAGCCTGATGCTGCCGGTGGCGGTCCTGCCCGCCGCCGCGCTCCTGGTCCGCCTCGGCAACACCGACATGCTGGGGCGCGAGTCGTTCCCCGGGTTCGTCACGAAGATCGCGGGCTTCATGGCGGCCGGCGGCAACGCGATCCTCGACAACATGGCGCTGCTGTTCGCCGTGGGCATCGCGATCGGCTTCGCCAAGAAGTCGGACGGCTCGACGGCCCTGGCGGCCGTGGTCGGCTACCTGGTCTTCAAGAACGTGCTCGCCACGTTCACCGACAAGAACCTGCCGCAGGTGGCGAAGGCCGTCGACGGCAAGGTCGTGATGGTCGACGCACCGGTGGACGCCAAGGTCCTCGGCGGCGTGGTGATGGGCATCGTCGTCGCCCTCCTCTACCAGCGCTTCTACCGCACCAAGCTGCCGGACTGGGCGGGCTTCTTCGGCGGCCGCCGCATGGTCCCGATCCTCTCGGCCTTCGCCGGCCTGGTCATCGGCATAGTGTTCGGCTACATCTGGCCGGTCCTCGGCACGGGTCTGCACAGCTTCGGCGAGTGGCTGGTCGGCTCCGGAGCCGTCGGTGCCGGCATCTTCGGTGTCGCCAACCGTGCGCTGATCCCGATCGGCATGCACCACCTGCTCAACTCCTTCCCCTGGTTCCAGGCCGGCGAGTACCAGGGCAAGAGCGGCGACATCGCCCGGTTCCTGGCGGGCGACCCGAGCGCCGGCCAGTTCATGACCGGCTTCTTCCCGATCATGATGTTCGCGCTGCCGGCCGCGTGCCTGGCGATCGTGCACTGCGCCCGGCCCGAGCGCCGCAAGGTCGTCGGCGGCATGATGTTCTCCCTCGCGCTGACCTCGTTCGTCACGGGCGTGACCGAGCCGATCGAGTTCACCTTCATGTTCATCGCCCCGGTGCTGTACGCGATCCACGCGGTGCTGACCGGTGTGTCGATGGCCTTGACCTGGTCGCTCGGCATGAAGGACGGCTTCGGCTTCTCGGCCGGCGCGGTCGACTTCGGTCTGAACCTGGGCATCGCGACCAACCCGTGGGGCCTGGCCCTGGTGGGCCTGTGCTTCGCCGCGGTCTACTACGTGGTCTTCAGGTTCGCGATCACCAAGTTCAACCTGCCGACCCCGGGCCGCGAGTCCGACGAGGAGCTCGCCGAACTCCAGAAGGCGGAGGCGAAGTAGGCCGCACGGCCCAGCGACGAACGGCGCAGAGGCCCCGGAACCGAAAGGCGGATTCCAGGGGTCGTTGCAACACAAGTGATCAGCTGGTTGCGGCCAGGAGCTTAGCGAGGCGCTCGGCTGGGGTTTCCCAGCCGATCGTTTTGCGTGGGCGGCTGTTCAGCTCGGCTGCCACGGCATCGAGGCGCTCGCGGCTGTGGAGCGACAGGTCGGTGGCCTTGGGAAAGTACTGCCGCAGCAGGCCGTTGGTGTTCTCGTTCGATCCGCGCTGCCAGGGGCTGGCCGGGTCGCAAAAGTAGACCGGAATGCTGGTGGCGAGGGTGAAGGAGCCGTGGGCGGCCATCTCGGAGCCTTGATCCCAGGTCAGCGAACGCGCCAGGTGGGCGGGCACCGTCTGGACGGTGGCGACCAGGGCGTCGCGGACTTGTTCGGCTGTGCGGCCGTCGGGCAGGTGCAGCAGCATCACGTAGCGGGTGGCGCGTTCGACGAGGGTGCCGATCGCGGAACTGCCGTCCCTGCCGATGATCAGGTCGCCCTCCCAGTGGCCGGGCACGGCCCGGTCTTCGGCCTCGGCCGGGCGCTCGCTGATCATCACCATCGGGGTGGTGAAGCGCGGGATGCGCTGCTGGGCCTGGCGGCGGGGTTTGCGCCGGACGCGTCCGGTGCGCAGCGCCCGGGCGAGTTCACGGCGCAGTTCACCCCGGCCCTGGACGTAGAGGGCCTGGTAGACGGTCTCGTGCGCCACGCGCATCTCCGGCCGGTCGGGAAAGGCGGTCCGCAGAGCCTGGCAGATCTGCTCGGGGCTCCACCGTAGGTCGAGGTGACGCTGGATGAAGTCCCGCAGCCGTGGGTTCTGGCCGATCTTCCCCTGCTTGGGACGGGGCCGGCGGGCGTCGGAGCGGGCCTGGGCGGCATACGGCCGGTAGGCCCAGCGGGAGGCGGCCTGGCGCAGCGGCATGCCGTTGCGGCGTATCTCGCGGCTGATGGTGGAGGGGCTGCGGCCCAGCTCGGCCGCGATCTGCCGGACGGACGCCTTCTCGCGCAGCCGGTCGGCGATATGGATGCGGTCCGCTTGCCGCAGATACCTCGACGGGCCCTCAGACGCCCTCACGGCACGGACCGGCGGTGCCGCCCTGTCCTTGCCCGAGGCCGCCCGGCCGTTACGCCATCGCTTGCCCGTCCGGTAGTTGATTCCGACGCGTTTGCAGGCTTCGGCGCCGCTCAGGCCCTGATCCATGAGCCGGAAGTATTCCTCCCGCTCACGGACCAGGGTCCCACGGCCCTGAGCCTGGCCCCGGTTCTCCCTGATCTTGAAGCCCATCGCACCCCTTGAACTGGGGTGTTGCAACGACTCCTAGAACCCAAGAAAAGGTTCCGGGGCCTTCGTGCGCATACGGCTTTCGTGCACATACGGCCTGCCCCCGTACGGGCCCGGTTCTCGACCGGCTAGATCTCGTACGCCCGCCGCGGCGCCGCCAGTTCCACCGGACCGTCGTAGACCGCGCGCGCGTCGGCGAGGTTGGCCTCGGGGTCGGTCCACGGCGGGATGTGGGTGAGGACCAGACGGCGGGCGTTCGCGCGGGCCGCTGTCTGGCCCGCCTCGCGGCCGTTGAGATGCAGGTCCGGGATGTCTTCCTTGCCGTGCGTGAAAGCGGCCTCGCACAGGAACAGGTCGGCGTCGCGGGCGAGTTCGTCCAGGGCCGTGCTGATGCCCGTGTCCCCGGAGTACGTCAGGGTCTTTCCGCCGTGCTCGATCCGGATGCCGTACGCCTCGACGGGGTGGGCCACGCGTTCCGTGTGCACCGTGAACGGGCCGATGTCGAAGGTGGACGGCTTGACCGTGTGGAAGTCGAAGACCTCGCTCATGGACGAGGCGGTGGGGGTGTCGGCGTAGGCGGTGGTCAGGCGCTGTTCCGTGCCCTCCGGTCCGTAGACCGGGATCGGGTCGCAGCGGCCGCCGTCGTGCCGGTAGTAGCGCGCGACGAAGTACGCGCACATGTCGATGCAGTGGTCGGCGTGCAGATGGCTGAGGAAGATCGCGTCGAGGTCGTAGAGACCGCAGTGGCGCTGCAGCTCGCCAAGGGCGCCGTTGCCCATGTCGAGGAGCAGCCGGAAGCCGTCGGCCTCGACGAGGTAGCTCGAGCAGGCCGATTCCGCGGACGGGAACGACCCCGAGCAGCCGACGACGGTGAGCTTCATGAAACAGAAACCTCCGCTGGCGGAAAAAGAGAAGATCGAGGGATGGGTGCGTCGGGGGTCGTGCGGTTTGTCGAGCGTAAGGCGCAAAACCTCCGGTCGCTCCTCCGCCAAGGGCTGTTGTGGGCGAACTCACCTGTGGTGTCACGCGTTCGGCTGGACGCGGGGCGCATGAGGCGGGAGAGAGGGCGCGCGGGGCCGTGCGCACGCCGGTACCGTCGTCCTCATGGACACGTCCTGGTGGCTGGCGCTCGCGGCCGTGGTGTTGCTCGCACTGATCGCCACGCTCGTGGACGGGTGGGGGCGCAGGCGGCGTCCCCGGGGACGGCGGACGCGTCCGCCGGGGCGGGCGAAACGGCGCACCGCGGCTCGTCAGGACGGGCGTGGTCCCGCTCGTCCGGAGCCCGCGGAGATCTGGTGGGCAAACGTGCCCTACGAGGACGGGCCGGGAGCGAAGGACCGGCCGTGTCTGGTGCTCGCGGTGCGCGGGCAGCGGGTCACCGTCGCGAAGATCACCAGCAAGTACCGCGACGAGCGGGGCGGAGTGATTCCGCTGCCGCCGGGCTCGGTCGGGGACACCCGTGGGCGGGCGAGCTTCCTGGAGACGGGCGAGCTGCGGGACGTACCGGTGAGGGACTTCCGGCGGCGGGTGGGGGTGATGGACCCGGTCGTGTGGGACCAGGTCCGTCACCTCGCTACGTGAGCGCTCCGCCGGGAGAGCCGGTGCAGGGCGTTGCTCACGCCCAGAGTTGTCCCTGCAGGGTCTCGATGGCGGCCTCCGTCGTGGCGGCCGTGTAGACGCCGGTCGAGAGGTACTTCCAGCCGCCGTCGGCCACGACGAACACGATGTCCGCGCTCTCGCCCGCCTTCAGCGCCTTGTTTCCGACACCGATCGCGGCGTGCAGCGCGGCGCCGGTGGAGATGCCCGCGAAGATGCCCTCCTGCTGCAGGAGTTCGCGGGTGCGGGTGACCGCGTCGGCCGAGCCGACCGAGAAGCGGGTGGTCAGGACGGAGGCGTCGTACAGCTCGGGTACGAAGCCCTCGTCGAGGTTGCGCAGGCCGTAGACGAGATCGTCGTAGCGCGGTTCCGCCGCGACGATCTTCACGTCCGGCTTGTGCTCGCGCAGGTAGCGGCCGACGCCCATCAGCGTGCCCGTGGTGCCGAGGCCGGCCACGAAGTGGGTGACGGAGGGGAGGTCGGTGAGGATCTCCGGGCCGGTCGTGGCGTAGTGCGCGCCCGCGTTGTCCGGGTTGCCGTACTGGTAGAGCATCACCCAGTCGGGGTGCTCGGCCGCCAGCCCCTTGGCGACCCGTACGGCGGTGTTGGAGCCGCCCGCGGCGGGGCTGGGGATGATCTCCGCGCCCCACATGGCGAGCAGGTCACGGCGCTCCTGCGAGGTGTTCTCGGGCATCACGCAGACGATGCGGTAGCCCTTGAGCTTCGCCGCCATCGCCAGCGAGATCCCGGTGTTGCCGCTGGTCGGCTCCAGGATGGTGCAGCCCGGGGTGAGGCGGCCGTCCTTCTCCGCCTGCTCGATCATGTGCAGGGCCGGACGGTCCTTGACCGAGCCGGTGGGGTTGCGGTCCTCCAGCTTGGCCCAGATGCGGACGTCGGCGGACGGCGACAACCGCGGCAGGCGCACCAGAGGGGTGTTGCCCACCGCGGCGAGCGGGGAGTCGTAGCGCATACCGGTCTCAGGCCATGCCGCCGGCGACGGCCGGCAGGATCGTCACGGTGTCGCCGTCGGAAAGCTTGGAGTTGATGCCGTCGACGAAACGGACGTCCTCGTCGTTCAGGTAGACGTTGACGAAGCGGCGCAGCTGGCCCTCGTCCACGATGCGGGCCTGGATGCCCGCGTGCCGGGTCTCGAGGTCGGTGAACAGGTCGGCGAGGGTGTCACCGCTGCCCTCCACCGCCTTCTGACCGTCGGTGTACTGGCGGAGGATGGTCGGGATGCGGACCTCGATGGCCATGGCTCAGGGCTCCTGTCGGGAGTAGTCAGTCGGGGGCGCGCGGCAGCGCAGGTACAGCAGGTGGTGCGTGTGGGCGGCGCCGCGGCTCACGGCCGTACGGCGGCAGGGGCAGCGTCAACAGATGGCGCTGGCGAGCCTGCACAGGTCGACGTGCAGCCGCGCCACGAGCAGCATGCCCGGCGTCTTCTCGCTCACGTCATGGGAAACCATGGGCTCATCGTATCGATTCCCGGTCGGGCAACCGGAGTGTGATCTCGCATGATGGACGGATTCTGGCCGAATAGCGGGACGTGGGCTCAGTAGGCCCCTACGACCTCGACCTCCTCCTCCGTCACCTCACCGTCCACGATCCGGAACGAGCGGAACTGGAACTCGCCGAGACCGTCGGTGTCGGCCGTGGAGACCAGGACGTAGTGCGCGCCGGGCTCGTTCGCGTAGGAGATGTCGGTGCGCGAAGGGTAGGCCTGGGTCGCCGTGTGGGAGTGGTAGATGACCACCGGCTCCTCGTCGCGGTCGTCCATCTCGCGGTAGAGCTTGAACAGATCGCCCGAGTCGAACTCGTAGAAGGTGGGCGACATGGCCGCGTTCAGCATCGGGATGAAACGCTCCGGGCGGTCCGAGCCCGCCGGCCCCGCCACGACGCCGCACGCCTCGTCGGGGTGGTCCTTGCGGGCGTGGGCGACAATCTGGTCGACGAGGGCCTGGGTGATGGTCAGCATGCTCGTCAGGATAAGCAGAAGGGCCGCCCCGTACCGAAGAGTGGTACGGGACGGCCCACATGCCGGACGTCCTGAGCGGCAGCCGCCGGGGGGCGCCACGAGTGCTCCCTGCGGCTGGACGTCCTCGGCCGTGAATACGGCGGACTCGGCAGGCCTTCTCGAACAGGGCCGGCTCAGCCGACCTTCTCGAACTCCGGTTCCTCGCCACCGCGCGTGGTGATCTGCGGGTTGCGGCCCTTGAGGACCGCCCAGCCGATGCCCAGGGCGACGGCCCAGCCCGCCATCACGTACAGGCAGACGCGGGAGTCGGCGTCGTACGCGATCAGACCGGTCACGAAGAGCAGGAACACGATGGCGATCCAGCTGCACACCGAGCCGCCCGGCGCCGGGAAGGACGAGGCGGGCAGTCGGCCCGCGACGACCGCGCGGCGGTAGACGACGTGGCTGATCAGGATCATCAGCCAGGTCCAGATGCCGGCCGCGGTGGCGATGGAGGTGACGTAGCCGAACGCCTTCTCGGGGACGATGTAGTTCAGGACCACGCCGATGCCCATGAAGAGCACGGAGACGAAGATGCCGAAGGCGGGGGTCTTGGTCGACGACAGCTTGCTGAAGACCTTGGGGGCCTCACCGCTGTCGGCCAGGTTGCGCAGCATGCGGCCCGTGGAGTACATGCCGGAGTTGCAGGACGACAGGGCGGCCGTCAGCACGACGAAGTTGACGATGCCGGCGGCGGCCGGGATCCCGATCATCGCGAAGGCCTTCACGAAGGGGCTGACGCCCTCCGCGAACTCGGTCCACTTCACCACGCACAGGATGACGGTGAGGGCGCCGACGTAGAACAGCGCGATACGCCAGGGCAGGGTGTTGATCGCCTTGGGGAGGGTCTTCTCCGGGTTCTCCGACTCGCCGGCCGTGACGCCGACCAGCTCGACCGCGAGGTAGGCGAACATGACGCCCTGCAGGGTCATCAGGGACGAGCCGATGCCCTTGGGGAAGAAGCCGTCGAAGGCCCAGAGGTTGGAGACCGCGGCGGTGTCGCCGGCGGAGCTGAAGCCGAACGTGAGCACGCCCAGGCCGATCACGATCATGCCGATCAGGGCGGTGACCTTGACCATCGAGAACCAGAACTCGAGCTCGCCGAAGACCTTCACGGAGATCAGGTTGACCCCGAAGAGGATCACCAGGAAGACCAGGGCCGTGACCCACTGCGGGACGTGCGGGAACCAGTAGTGGACGTAGATCGCGGCGGCGGTGAGTTCCGCCATGCCGGTGACGACCCACATCAGCCAGTACGTCCAGCCGGTGAAGTAGCCGAAGAACGGGCCGAGGAACTCACGGGAGTACTCGGCGAAGGAACCCGAGACAGGGCGGTAGAGCAGGAGCTCGCCGAGCGCCCGCATGATGAAGAAGACGATGGCGCCCGCGAGGGCGTACATCAGGATGAGGCTGGGACCGGCCTTGGCGATGTTCGCGCCGGCACCCAGGAACAGGCCGACGCCGATGGCGCCGCCGATGGCGATCATCTGGACCTGACGGCTGCCGAGCCCGCGCTCGTACCCCTCCTCGGGGGCGCCCGTGGCCTCTGCGTCAGTGACCTTCGAAGAGGTCATGTGTAGTGCGCCTTTCTCCATGCCGACCCGGGCCTTCGTCGGCCTCGGATCGGGTCTCGATCCCCCCGGACTGCTGGAGCTGTGCCCGGCCGACGATCCGTCGACCACGTGGCGCACCCAGCCGAACATTCGGGTGGTGCTCGGCGGGCGTCGTGAAGATCTATCACGGCCGTCACAGTGATCGGCTACGAAGCTTGTGGCGCATCACACAAGAAGAACCGGACAAAATCATCGCCGCCCCCCATACGGGGTGGCGGCGTTGACGCGATCGTTATTCGGATTTGAGCGTCCTCTGAGCGAACACGGAACCATCACATATCGCCACAGGAACGTTGCAATCTGCGCCATGCGCGTCTCGCTCTACGGCATGAGCGTGGCGACCAGCGTCTCCTGGAGCCCGCCCAGCCACAGGTACGCCATCACCATCGGCTTGCGCGGGTCCTCGTCCGGGAGCCGGTAGAGCAGGTCGGTGTCGTCCTCGTCGGTGATCTCCAGGCGGGAGCCGATGGCCAGGCGCAGGTCGTTGAGGGCACCGAGCCACTGCTGGGACTCCTCGGGGGAGAGCTTGAGCACCGCGCCGCCCTCACCGGCGGAAGCGGCGCTGAGCGCGTCCAGGGAGCGGACCACCGCTAGCGCGTTGTCGCGCTTGCCGGCGCGCAGGTCGTTCTCGGTGTAGCGCCGGAACTCCGAGGAGTGCGCCCGCTGCTCCTCGGCCACCTTGGGGCCGGGGTTCGCCTCCGGGTCGCTGTACGCGTCCGGGAAGAGGCGCTTGAGGACCGGGTCGGCGGGCGGTTCGCTCGGGCCCTCGGCGAAGAGCTCGGCGAGCGGGTCGTCGGGGGCTTCCTCGGCGGGGCCGGGGCCGATGAGTTCCAGCAGCTGGACGGCGAGCGACCGGATGATGGAGATCTCGACGTCGTCGAGGGCGACGGCCGCGCCGCCGCCGGGGAGCGGTTCGAAGGTTCCTGGCATTGGGGGGTGTCCTCTGGATCAGGTCGGCTGTAACGCCGAGTGCATCATGGCCGACCCGAGCGGGGTCTGGTGCGTGCAGCTGCAAGGCGGAGGAGGGAGTCGACGCGGAGCGTCGGCGACTGACGACAACGCGGCTGGGGGTCCCCCCTCTGGGGGAGTGCGTGCCAGGCCCCGCGACGCCGAGCTGATCCAGAGGACACCCCCCAAGGCGATTCGCTACTTCCGGTCCTGCGGGCGGGGGCGAGCGGTCATTTGCGGTCGTGCTGGAGGGTGGCCCACAGACCGTAGCCGTGCATGGCCTGCACGTCGCGCTCCATCTCCTCGCGCGTACCGCTGGAGACGACCGCCCGGCCCTTGTGGTGGACGTCGAGCATGAGCTTGGTGGCCTTGTCCTTGGTGTAGCCGAAGTACGACTGGAAGACGTAGGTCACATAGCTCATGAGATTGACCGGGTCGTTGTGGACGATCGTGACCCAGGGGACGTCCGGCTCGGGGACGGCGAAGACCTCCTCCGCCGACTCGGTTCGTTCGATCTCTAGGGGAGCGGGTGACGTCACAGACCCATGCTGCCACCCGAGGGGGGTGGTCGCACAAACGGGCTGCGCAAGCGCGCCTGTTGTGACCTCCACCCCACAAATCGTCAGAGTGACGAAATGGGGGTACCATCTGTCGTCATGCTGCATACACCGGGGGACAACCCCCGGACCCCCGGCCGACCCGGGGGCGCCCGGAGAGTCATAGCTAGGAGAGCTGTCGTGGATGTAGCGGACCTTGGGCTGCCGGTGGACGTTCCCTCGACGGCGCTCTTCACGGATCAGTACGAGCTCACGATGCTGCAGGCCGCCATGAAGGCGGGCACCGCCGAGCGGCGGAGCGTCTTCGAGGTCTTCACCCGGCGGCTGCCCGAGGGGCGGCGCTACGGCGTCCTGGCCGGCACCGGCCGGGTGCTGGACGCCGTCGAGAACTTCCGCTTCGACCCCGACGTCCTCGGCTTCCTGCGCGAGCGGAACATCGTCGACGAGCAGACCCTGCGGTGGCTCGCGGACTACCGCTTCTCCGGCGACATCTGGGGCTACCCCGAGGGCGAGGTCTACTTCCCGGGCTCGCCGATCATGCGGGTCGAGGGCACCTTCGCCGAGTGCGTGCTGCTGGAGACGGTGATCCTGTCCATCCTCAACCACGACTCCGCGATCGCCGCCGCCGCCTCACGCATGTCGTCGGCCGCCGGTGACCGCCCGATCATCGAGATGGGCGCCCGGCGCACACACGAGCTGGCCGCGGTAGCCGCGTCCCGCGCCGCGTACGTCGGCGGCTTCACCTCCACCTCCGACCTGGCCGCCGGCTTCCGCTACGGCATCCCCACCGTCGGCACCAGCGCCCACGCCTTCACCCTGCTGCACGACCGCGAGCGGGACGCCTTCCAGGCCCAGGTCGACTCCATGGGCCGCGGCACCACGCTGCTCGTGGACACCTACGACGTCGCCGAGGCGGTCCGTACGGCCGTGGAGGTCGCCGGGCCCGAGCTGGGCGCCGTCCGCATCGACTCGGGCGACCTGCTGCTGGTCGCACACCGGGTGCGCCAGCAGCTGGACGAGCTGGGCGCGACGAGCACGAAGATCATCGTCACCTCCGACCTGGACGAGTACGCCATCGCCTCGCTGGCGGCGGCGCCGGTGGACGCGTACGGCGTCGGCACCCAGCTGGTGACCGGGTCCGGGCATCCGACCTGCTCGATGGTCTACAAGCTGGTCGCCCGCGCCGAGTCCGCCGACGCGGGGGCCCCGCTGGTGCCGGTGGCGAAGAAGTCGAGCGGCGGCAAGACCTCCATCGGCGGCCGCAAGTGGGCCGCGCGGCGCCTCGACGAGTACGGCGTCGTGGAGGCCGAGGTCGTCGGCACGGGGGCGGTGCCGGACGGGCTCGCCGACCGGCAGCTGCTGGTCGAGCTGGTCAAGGGCGGTGACGTGGTGGCCCGTGAGCCGCTGGACGTCGTACGGGACCGGCACACGGCCGCTCGCGCGAGTCTGCCGCTGTCCGCGACTCAGCTCTCGCGGGGGGAACCGGTCATTCCGACGGAGTATGTCAACGGGCGCGCGGGGAGCCGGACGGGGTCGTGAAGCGAGTGCGCCCGGCGCGCTCACTCCATGCCCCCTCCCGCACGGCACCCGAAGTCTCTAGGCTCGGAAGTTCACGGCCGGGCCAGCACCCTTTTCACCGTCCCGACCTCAGCGTCCATAACCGAAGGACACCGACCATGCGCCGCGCCTTGATCGTCGTAGATGTGCAGAACGACTTCTGCGAGGGGGGCAGCCTCGCGGTGTCCGGCGGGGCCGATGTGGCCGCCGCCGTCACCGAGCTCATCGGGCAGGCGGCCGGGTCCGGCTACCAGCACGTCGTGGCCACCCGCGACCACCACATCGCGCCCGGCGGCCACTTCTCCACGAACCCCGACTTCGCCCACTCCTGGCCCGCGCACTGCGTCGCCGGCACGGAGGGGGTTGGCTTCCACCCGAACTTCGCCCCCGCCGTCGCATCCGGCGCGATCGACGCCGTGTTCGACAAGGGGGCGTACGTGGCGGCGTACAGCGGGTTCGAGGGGGCCGACGAGAACGGGGTGAAGCTGGCGGACTGGCTGCGGGCCAGGGAGGTCTCGGAGGTGGACGTGGTGGGGATCGCCACCGACCACTGCGTGCGGGCGACCGCGCTGGACGCCGCACGCGAGGGCTTCCGTACGCAGGTCCTGCTGGACCTGACCGCCGGAGTGGCCTCGGAGACCACGGAACGGGCACTGGAGGAGATGCGCGAGGCGGGGGTCGAGCTGTCCGGGAAGCCGGTCGTCGCGTAGCGCTCCGCGGGGGTGCCGCGTAGCGCTTCGCGGGGGTGCCGCGTAGCGCTTCGCGGGGTGCCACGATTGGCCGTCGGGCGGCTGCGGCGCCGTTGTGGCTGGTCGCGCCCGCGCGGCGGAGCCGCATATCGATGCAGCCCCGCGCCCCTTGAGGGCGCTGCCGAACCGCAGCCGGCCTGCGTCAGGGCTGCCCAGCGCTCACGCCGGCGCCGCCGGTCTCCTCAGCAGGGCCCTGATCGGATGCCACAGTTCCTGGGCCAGGTCCGGGCTCGCCACGACACCGTTGTCAGGGGCCGTTCGCCATATCAGGCCGTCCGGGTGGTGCAGGACCGCCGTGATCTCGTCCGGGCTCGGCGGGGCGGCGTTGCCGCGCAGGTAGACCGCCCGCATGCCCAGGTTGCGGAGCCTGGTCAGGGCTCGGGCGCGGTTCTGGGCGTGGACGAGGACACGGACGCAGCCCGTGCCATGGGCGGTGGGGCTGGGCAGGTTCAGCGCCACCACCACGCTGCCGGTCGGCAGCTTGCAGAAACCTCCTGCGGCCATGCGGTCACACCCCCGTGCGAGTCGGTGTCAAGGTCTGGATCAGGGTCGGCGTGGGTGCCGATGTCAATAAGGGAAGCACAGGGTGCACCTAAACACGATCGGCGGCAACCCGCCAGGGGGCTGCCGCCGATAATGCTCTGACCTGCGAAGATGATGCTTACTTCACCGCAGCGCCGACCTCGACCGTGATCGTCGAGCCGTCATAGGCCTCCTTGATGATCTTGATCTTGGTGTTGGTGTCAGTGATCTTGACGCCCGCGGTCGGGGTCGCCGCGTCGTAGTACGTGTTGGTGCGGTCGTTGAAGACCGGCACCCCCGCACGCGACGGAATCCGGGTCGCGACGTCCGCGTTGTGCAGCGTCATGCCGTCCGTGCGGAACCGGCTGAACGGCGCGTCGTAGGACTGGATGCGGTTGCGCATCAGCGTGCCGTCGGACCACTTCAGCGCGGTCGGGTGGGAGTCGACCGGGAGGACCAGGCCGACACCGGGGTGCTTGCTGGTGTTGTTGTCCGCCTGGGAGGTGTCCCACTTCCAGATCAACAGGCCGTTCTGGTACGCGTAGTGCTCCACCCAGTCCGGACGGGTCGACGAGAAGCCGAAGTTGTACGGGCCCGACTTCAGGGTCTTGTCGTACGACACGTACTGGCGGTTCTCGGCGATGTAGTACTGCGCGTAGTCGTCCGTGATGGACGCGCCGATACGGGAGAAGCCCTTGGTCGCCCAAGCGGCGTCCGCGCTCTCGGCGTTGTCGGAGAACAGGGCCGTGCCGTCGGCGGTCACGGTGATCTCGTCGGCCGCGAAGCCCTTCTGGGCCACGCCGCCGTCCGTCTGGTAGCGGAAGCGCAGGTCGATCTTCTTGCCGGCGTAGGCGTCGAGCGGGAAGACCAGCTTCTTGTAGGCGTCCACCGTGCCGGTGAGGGCGGGTTTGCCGCTGGCGTCGCGCGGGAGGGCCGCACCGTCCACCGTGCCGTCGACGGCCGTCCAGTTGGCGCCGCCGTCGGTCGAGACCTCGGTGTAGAGGTAGTCGAACTCGGCCTCGATGTCGTACCAGCCGTCAAGGGTGAGGGCGGCGGAGGACTTGCCCGTGAGGTCCACGGAACGGGTCAGCGTGTTGGCGAGGCTGTCGCCGCTGCCGCTCCACCACTGGTTCGCGCCCTGCGCCGGCTTGACGATCTCGGTGGTGACCTTCTTCTTGGGCAGCTCGACCACGAGGGCCTGCTTGTGCCGGGTGTTGTACTCGGCCACGCCCAGCTTGTGCTCGGACTCCGTCGCGGCCTTCGCCTTGTCGTAGTTCAGCCAGCCCAGCTGGAGCTTGTCCCAGGCGGTCATGTCGCCCGGCAGGTCACCGATCTCCTTCTTGCCGGTGCCCAGCCAGGAACCGGAGGACATCAAGGTCCAGAAGCCGGTGGAGTTCTCACCGCCGGAGGTGTCGTAGTGGTCCGGCAGGCCGAGGTCGTGGCCGTACTCGTGGGCGAAGACGCCGAGCCCGCCGTTCTCCGGCTGGATGGTGTAGTCGCCGACCCAGATGCCGGTGGAGCCGATCTGCGCGCCGCCCAGCTTGTTGTCCGAGGGGCCGGTGGCACCCGCGTCGGTGCCGAACGCGTACCAGCGGTGGGCCCAGATCGCGTCGGTGCCCTGCGCGCCGCCGCCCGCGGACTCGTCCTCACCGGCGTGCACGATCTGGAAGTGGTCGATGTAGCCGTCGGCCTCGTTGAAGTTGCCGTCGCCATCGAAGTCGTAGCGGTCCCACTGGTCGAACTGCGCGACGTCCGCCTTGATCTCGGCGTCGGTCTTCCCAGCTGCCTTCTGCTGGGCGACCCACGCGTTCAGACCGTCGCTGACGACGTTCCAGACGCTGGAGCAGTTGGTCTGGCCGCAGGCGTTGTTGCCGTAACGGGCCTCGTTGTAGGGGACCTTGACCCAGTCGGCGACCTCGCCCTCGACCGAGTAGCGGCCCGAGGACTGCTTCTCGTAGTACTTCTTCATCGACTCGGTCTTCTTGCCGGTGCCGAAGTAGAGGTCCTGGAAGTGCTTCTGGTTGTAGTCCGCCTGCCAGGCCGTCGAGTTGTCCTTGGCGCGGTCGGGCTCGGCTATCTGGTTGTGGGCCGGGCCGGGCGTGCCGCCGAAGTCACTGATCTGGTCGCCGAACTCGACCAGGATCGTGAATATCTTGTCGGTCTTCTCGCGGCCCAGCTCGACGTACTTGCCGTCGCCCTTCTTGCTCTTGAGCTCGACGACCTGCGAGCCCGCGCGCTCCTTCACCTTCGCCTTGCCGGATATGACCTGGTTGAGGGCTTCTTGGCGCTGGGCCTCCTGGGTCTTGCT
Organism: Streptomyces sp. R28; assembly: GCF_041052385.1. GTDB lineage: Bacteria > Actinomycetota > Actinomycetes > Streptomycetales > Streptomycetaceae > Streptomyces. The sequence continues at coordinate 4,130,088 of NZ_CP163439.1, forward strand.
CAGGGGGCCATCCAGGTCGTGGTCGGCGTGAGTGTGCTCCGCCGGGTCGTGCCGCTCCACGGATGCCGCCGAGGTGCCTTCGCCGGCCTGCGCCACCGCGTAGGTCGAGCCCGTCGCCGCGGCTGCCGCGAGCGCGACGGCGGTTGCCGCCGCTCTGAACGTCCAGGGTCTGCTGGTCACTTGCTTCCTCCCCCGCGTTCGGGCGCACGGAGGGAAGGTCCTGGTCATGGAGGTTCCGCGCGCACCTGATCAACGCGTGTAGTCAAGTGACGACATTTGACTAGAGGTTAAGCAGAAAAGACAGACCTTGACTTGCACACCTCAATTGCACTATGCGGAGTCGATGTTCATTTAACGGACAACGATCTTTCGTCAACGGGCGCGTGGCCCCGTCCACTTGATGGACGGCATGACTCCGTGCGCCCCCTGTGCACCGGCACTGTTGGTTAGGTCACGCTTACGGTTTGTTCCGCTCGGGCATGCACGCGGTTAGAGTCGGATGGCGGAACGCCCGGACGTCGGCGGAAAGCCAGGCCGAGACCCCCGTGCACCCCTGATTCCGAGGACACGATGATCATGCCTCGTCCGACTGCCGCACAGCTCTCCTACGGCTCGTGCACCGTGATCTTCTCGACGCTCGCCATGCTGCTGCTGTCCCAGACCAGCTCGGGCGTGGGGATCGCGGTCATCGCCGTCTCGGCGCTCATGCTCGGGCTGCTGGTCGCCATGACGGTGCCCATGCCGAAGAAGCCCCGTGTGGTGGCGATGCGCAAGCCCAAGCCCGCCGCCGCGGAACGGGAACCGGCGGAACGGGAACAGACCGAAGAACCGGTGCTGACGCAGTCCTGACCCGCCTCAGGCATTGGTGCTGACCACCACCGTCTTCGCCGCCTTGTCGTGCAGGCCCTGCTTGTAGGGCCGGTCGAAGAAGCTCCAGCCGCCGCAGATCGCGGTCCAGATGCAGGCGCAGCAGAACGCGAACGGGATCCACAGCACCGCCGCCCGGATCAACGCGGTCTGCACGGACGGCGTGGCCCCGTTGTCGAGGTTGGCCACCCTCATGTTGAGCAGCTTCTTGCCGAGCGTCTGCCCCGTCCTGACGGTCATGAAGGTGTCGTAGCCGATGAAGAGCAGGACGGCGACCAGCGACTGCAGGAAGGACTTGCCGTACTCCACCTCGTCGGCGTCCACGTTGTACTCGGTGACGCCGAAGCCCCAGGTGAGCAGCCAGACCACGACGGCCACCAGGATCATGTCGATGATGCGCGCGAGCGTGCGCTTGCCGCTGTCGGCGAGCGGCGGCATCCCGGCGAGCGGGTCGGTGGGGTAACCGCCGCCGCCGTACGGGTCCCCGCCGTAGGGGCCGCCGCCGTAGGGGCCGCCGCCGGAGGGGCCGCCGCCGGAGGGGGGCGGCGGCTGGTCACCGTACGGAGGCTGTTGGCCGTACGGCGAGCCCGAGCCCTCGGGCGGCGGGGGCTGCTTCCTGAACGGGTCGTCTTCCGGGGGCTGCTGACCGGAGCCGGGAGGCGGTTCACTGCTCATGGCCCGAGTCGACCTCGAACCCCCCGGCTTCGCATCCGGCGCGGGGCCGTCCGGAGTACGGAATCGTCCGTGCGGTTCGCCGTGTGCGGTCAGCCCGCGACGAACGTACGCGCCGCCTTGTCGTGCCAGCACTGGTGCCACGGCCGGTCGAACAGGCACCACAACACGCCGACGACCCCGATGCCGAGCAGGCCGGGGATGCTGTAGACGAGCCAGCGGCGCAGTGCGGGACCGAAGGTCGGAGGCTCGTGGGCCTCGATGTCCCGCACCTCCAGACCGAGCACCTTCTTGCCCAGCGTGCGGCCCCACTTGACGGTGGGCACGACCTCGTAGACGAGGCCGAACAGGAGCAGGACGGCCAGGACGATGCCGAGGTACATCGAGGTCGTGCCGTCCAGCAACCAGACGGTGACCGTCTCGCCGGAGAGCTTGGCGGCGTCGATCTTGTCGTTGACGTGGTCGAGCGCCTGGCTGCCGAGCGGCACGGCGGCCACCGCGGTGACGGCGCCCAGCACGACGGTGTCCAGCAGCCGCGCGGCCAGCCGCTTGCCGAGGCCGGCGGGGCGGGCGGCGGCCTGGCGCCTGGCGGCCGCCTGGAAGATGTCCTCGACCGGGGGCTTCCAGGGGGCGACCGGCTGTTCGTCGCCGGACGGTCCCGCGAGCCGGTGGACCTGCTGCGCCCAGGAGGACTGACCGCCGCCGGCACCGGCGCTCATGGGCGCGGCGGACGCCGCGGCCGCGGACGGGGGGCCGGACTGCTGGGGGACGGTCGGGGCGGCCTGCTGCGGGCCGGAGAGGGCCGTGGGGGCGGCACCGGCCGCCTGGGCGGCAGTCCCGGCCTGAGCGCCCGTCTGAGGCTGTCCCTGGGGCTGTCCCTGGGGCTGTCCCTGGGCCACCGCGGCGCGCTCGGCGGCGGCCTTCCCGGCGCCGAAGCCGGGGCCCTGCGGGGCGCCGGCCGCCGAGGGGTGGTGAGCATCCGGATGTGCGGCGCCCGGGCCGGCGGACGCGCCCGTGCTCCCGCCCTGCGCCCCGGCCGCCCCGCCCTGCTGCGCCGTGCGCGGGGACAGCGCGCGGATGGCCATGGTGCCGTCGGCGGGCGCCGACCCGGCGGGGTTCGGGATACGGGGAGTGGCCTGCCCCGCGGCGCCGGACGCCGGCGCTCCCCCGGGCTCCGCGACCGGCCGGCGGATCATGAACGTGTCACCGGAGGCGCCGCCCCCGGCGCCCGCGTCCGGCTCGCCCGGGTCCCTCGGGTCGGCGCCCTGCTGGGCACCCCAGGAGACGCGGCGGTCCTGGTCGCCGCCGAAGCCGGACTGATGGACGGAGTCGGCTCCCCAGGCCGACGCCGGCTCCGGGCGGCTGCCGTGCTGGGCGTCGGCCTGCGGGGGCGCCTGGGCCGGGTCCTCGTCGAAGAAGTGCGGGCCCGTCTCCTCGACCGGGGCGGCCGGGGCCGACGCGGCCTGACCCGGGTCCGCGCCCGGGGGCGGGGCGAGCGATTCGCCGTCCGTCGGCGCCGGACGGCTGGTGCCCGGTACCCAGGAGGCACCGTTCCAGTACCGGACATATCCAGGAATGGACGGGTCCGGGTAATACCCTTCGCGGGGCCTGTCGTCACCTGGGGCCGGGGTTGGGGCGCTCATGTCCGTCGTCCGGTATCTGCTCGAGGGTCGATTGGGGGCCTCCACATCTATCAGACCGGCGCAACAAGCACCGCCAGTCCCGTAGGACCCGCTCCTTTCCGGGCAAGCTCGTACACGTACTTCACATGTACGGAACCGCTCCGGGAACAGGCCGGAAAAAAGTTCTGCGAACCCGCGTAATGATCCACCCCTGTCCTCGCTCTCCACTCGTACGGGCCCGCCCGCAGGACCCGCACGCGTCACGAGAGAGGACACCCACGCCATGCATCACGCCGTCGTAGAGCGCGAACTGGAGCTCAAGCTCATCCTGTCGCCCGAGCGCCGCGTCCCCGTCCCGGCCCGGCTGAGCTACCACAGCGAGGATCCGTACGCCGTCCACGTCGCCTTCCACATCAACTCCGAGCACCCCGTGTACTGGACCTTCTCCCGCGATCTGCTGGTCGAGGGGGTGTTCCGGCCGTGCGGGCACGGGGACGTGCGGGTGTGGCCGACGAAGGTCGAGGGCCGCAGCGTCGTGCTCATGGGCCTGAGTTCGCCCGACGGGGACGCCCTGCTGGAGGCGCCGGCGGCGCAGGTGTCGGCCTGGCTGGAGCGGACGCTCAGGGTGGTGCCCCCGGGGACCGAGGGCAAGCAGCTGGGGATCGACGACGCGCTCGACCAGTTGCTCGCCCAGTGAGCCGTACCGACCGAAGGGACGGGTCAGAACAGCTTGCCCGGATTCAGGATGCCCAGCGGGTCGAAGGCCTGCTTGATCGCCCGCTGCATCTCGATCCCGACGGGGCCGATCTCGCGCGCCAGCCACTCCTTCTTCAGGACGCCCACGCCGTGCTCGCCGGTGATCGTGCCGCCGAGTTCCAGGCCGAGGGCCATGATCTCGTCGAAGGACTCGCGGGCGCGCCGGGACTCGTCGGGGTCGGCCGCGTCGAAGCACACGGTCGGGTGGGTGTTGCCGTCTCCTGCGTGCGCGACGACCCCGATGGTGAGCTGGTGCTTGTCGGCGATCCGCTCGACGCCTTCGATGAGGTCGCCGAGCCGGGACCGGGGCACGCACACGTCGTCGATCATCGTCACGCCCCGCACCGCTTCGAGCGCGGTCAGGGACAACCGCCGTGCCTGGAGGAGGAGTTCGGACTCGGCCGCGTCGTCCGCCGGGACCACCTGGGTGGCGCCGGCCGCCTCGCACAGCGCCCCGACGGCGGCGAGGTCGGGGGCGGGGTCCGGGGTGTCGAAGGCGGCGAGGAGGAGGGCCTCCGTCGTCTCCGGCAGTCCCATGTTCGCGATGTTGTTGACCGCTTTGACCGTCGTACGGTCCATCAGTTCGAGCAGTGACGGGACGTGTCCGCCGGCCATGATCCGGCACACGGCGTCGCAGGCGGCGGCCGCGGACGCGAACTCGGCGGCGAGGACCAGCTGCTGCGGCGGCTGCGGCTTGAGCGCCAGGACGGCCCGGACGACGACGCCGAGCGAGCCCTCGGAGCCGACGAAGAGGCGGGTCAGGTCGTATCCCGCGACACCCTTGGCCGTACGCCGGCCCGTGGACATCAGGCGTCCGTCGGCGAGGACGACGTCCAGGCCGAGGACGTACTCGGCCGTCACCCCGTACTTCACACAGCACAGGCCGCCCGAGGCGGTGCCGATGTTGCCGCCGATCGTGCACATCTCCCAGCTGGAGGGGTCCGGCGGGTAGCAGAGGCCCACTTCGTTGACCGCGCGGGAGAGGGCGGCGTTGATGACGCCGGGCTCGACGACCGCGATGCGGTCGACCGGGTTGATCTCCAGGATGCGGTCCATCTTGGTCAGGGACAGCGCGATGCAGCCGTCGGAGGCGTTGGCCCCGCCCGACAGGCCCGTGCGGGCGCCCTGCGGGACGACGGGGACGCGCAGCTCGGTGGCGGTGCGCATGACGTGCTGGACCTCTTCGACGGTGCGCGGCAGGACGACCACGGCGGGGGCGCCGGCCGGGCAGAAGCTGGCCATGTCGTTGGCGTAGGAGCCCGTGACGTCGGGGTCGGTCAGGACGGCCTCGGCGGGCAGACCCGCGAGCAGCCGCTCGGTGAGGTCACCCCGGGCCTGGTCGGGTGCGGCTTCGGTACGGCTCATGATCACAGCGTGACACCCGGGGCCATCGGTGTGAACCCCACGTACGGCAGCCGGCGGCGGACGGGTGTGGTCGTCGTATTGACGCACGGTTTCACGCACAGTGAGCGCCATGGAGAACAGCGCCACCGAGAACAGCGCCGCGGAGCACGACGCCTCGACGAACGACGCTTCGGAGAACGACGCCGCGGAGCACGACGCCTCGAAGAACGAGAACGACGCCGGTGAGAACGAGCAGCCCGCGCCGGACCGCTCGCGCATCCGACGTCGGGTGCTGATCGCCGCGGTGGCGGGGTGTGCCGTGCTCGGCGGGATGCTGGCGCTGCTGCCGTGGGGGCCGGCCGGGACGCGGGCGGCCGCCCCACCGGCGCCGGGTGCGCAGGCGCTCACCGCGGTCACCACGGGTGTGCCGGCCGCGCTGCCCGATCTGGCGGTGCTGATCGACGAGCGCGAGGCCCACCTGCGGACGCATCCCAAGGACGCCCACTCGTGGGCGGTGCTGGGCGCCGCGTATGTGGAACGGGGGCGGCGGACCGCGGAGCCGGTGAACTACCCGAAGGCGGAGAAGGCGCTGCGTACGTCGCTGAAGGTGCGGGCGAGGAACGCCGAGGCGCTGGACGGCATGGCGGCGCTGGCGAACGCGCGGCGGGACTTCCGGGCGGCGCTGACGTGGGGCGAGGCGGCGCTTCAGGTGAACCGGAAGCGGTGGACGACGTATCCGCAGCTGATCGACGCGTACACGGGGCTGGGCGAGTACAAGGCGGCCAAGCGGACCCTGGACCGGCTGCTGAAGCTGCGCTCGGGGCCGGCGGTGCAGGCGCGGGCGGCGGCCGTCTACCGGGACCGGGGCCGCCGTGAGGACGCGGCGGCGGCGCTGTCCGACGCGGCGGGGGCCGCCGAGGCACCGGCCGAGCGGGCGGCGTATCTCGAACGGGCCGGTCAGCTCGCCTGGGAACGCGGCGACCTGGACGTGGCGCTGCGCCACTTCCAGGAGGCGGTACGCCTCGACCCCGACCAGCGGGCCGCGCTCGCCGGGCAGGGGCGGACGCTGGCGGCGCTGGGCCGCACCACGGAGGCGCTGAACGCCTACCGGGTGGCGCTCGCCAAGCAGCCGTGTCCCCAGTACGCGCTGGAACTGGGCGAGTTGTACGAGTCGCTGGGGCTGGGGCAGGCGGCCCGGGTGCAGTACGACCTGCTGCGGGAGCGGGCGGCGCGGGCCGCGGCGGCCGGGGTGGACGAGGAACTGGTGCTGGGCCTCTTCGAGGCGGACCACGGCGACGTACCCTCCGCGGTACGGCGGCTGCGGACCGAGTGGCGGCGCCAGCCCGGCATCGCGGTGGCCGACGCGCTGGGGTGGGCGCTGCACCAGGCCGGGGAGGACAAGGAGGCGCTGAAGTTCGCCAGGATCGCGACCGACAAGGCACGTGGCGGTGGGGTGCGCAGTGCTCCGTACGTGTATCACCGGGCGATGATCGAGCGGGACTTGGAGCTGGCGGGGCCCGCGCGGCGGCATCTGCAGGAGGCGCTGCGGATCAATCCGCACTTCTCGCCGACGCGGGTGCCGCTGGCCACGGCGGCGTTGGAGGAGCTGGGCGAGCCGTCGGTGAAGGACGTACCGGAGATGGACGCGCAAGTGGACGCGAAGCCGCGAAAGGGGTGAGCGGGCGGGCCCCTCAGGCCGCGCGTGGCTTGTAGTAGATCGAGAACCTGCGCGCCCCCTCCGGGCCGGACGCGAGCCCCAGGCACAGCCGTGCCCCGGAGCCGTGGGGGCGGACGGCCAGGCCCTCCGGTTCGCGGTGGTCGAGGGAGTGGCCGGCCTCGGTGCGCTGCTGGTCGAGGAGTTCGCCGGTGCGGATGTCGAGGCAGGAGATGTGGGCGTTGCCGCGCTTGGCGGGCGGGTTGGTCTTGGCGTGGTAGGCGGTGCCGGCCAGTTGGTAGAGGTGGTCGCCGTCCAGGGCGTACCCCTGGAAGGGGATCTCGGCCTTGGGGTGCGCGCCGGTCTGCGGGAAGTCGGCGACCGGGGCGGAGTAGTCGCGGGCGACGAAGGCGTCGAGGTCCCAGACGCGGTAGCGGGGCTTGTCGTCGATGCGATGGCGTACGGCGATGCGCCGCGAGGTCATGCAGACGGACGGCTGGTTGTGGGTGGAGCCCGGGATCGGGTTGCGGACCTTGACGTCCTCCCGCGTGCGGACGGCGCCGTCGAAGAAGCGGAACCGGGTGACGCCCTGGCCGTAGCCGCCCTTGGCGTCGGCCTCGGTCCAGATCCACACCGTGCCGTCGGGATCGTTCTGCACGCCCATGCTGACGCCGTGCCCGAAGCCCTGGAGGTACATGTGGCCCAAGCGCTTGCCCGCGAGGTCGAGCTTGTTCAGGCACAGGTGACCGGCGTCGCCGCCGCCCCGCCGCAGCTGAAGGACGTACAGGTGCCGGTTCACCTCGTCGAAGGCGAACGACTGCAGGATCGTGGGTTCCCGCAGCGTCGCCTTCTTCCACAGCCAGCGCTCGGACGGTGCGGAAAGGTCGAAACGGTCGGCCACTGTTCACTCCCGGGTCGTGCGGGCGCCCCCGTGGCGCCCGCACGTCTGGAGAGGCCTCACCGGGCCGATGTGGTTGCGCTTTCTACGAATTCACAGCTTTCGCAGGTATCGCGTTCACCGCAGGTTGCGCATTATTCGCAGGTTGCACGGGTCCGCAGGTCCCGCACGAGCCTCAGAGGTTGCCGCGCTTGGCCTGCTCCCGCTCGATCGCCTCGAACAGTGCCTTGAAGTTGCCCTTGCCGAAGCCCATCGAGCCGTGCCGTTCGATGATCTCGAAGAAGACGGTCGGGCGGTCCTGGACCGGCTTGGTGAAGATCTGCAGCAGGTAGCCGTCCTCGTCGCGGTCGGCGAGGATCTTCAGCTCGCGCAGGGTCTCGACGGGGACGCGGGTGTCGCCGACCCACTCGCCGAGGGTGTCGTAGTACGAGTCGGGGGTGTCGAGGAACGCCACGCCGGCCGCGCGCATCGTCCGTACCGTCGCGACGATGTCGTTCGTGTTGAGCGCGATGTGCTGGACGCCCGCGCCGCCGTAGAACTCCAGGTACTCGTCGATCTGGGACTTCTTCTTGGCGATGGCGGGCTCGTTGATCGGGAACTTGACCTTGAGCGTGCCGTCGGCCACGACCTTCGACATCAGCGCGCTGTACTCGGTCGCGATGTCGTCGCCCACGAACTCCTTCATGTTCGTGAAGCCCATGACCTTGTTGTAGAAGCCGACCCATTCGTTCATCCGGCCGAGCTCCACGTTGCCGACGCAGTGGTCGATGGCCTGGAAGGTGCGCTGGGCGGGCGGTTCGACCATCGGCGCGGCGGAGACGTAGCCGGGGAGGTACGGGCCCTCGTAGGCGGTGCGCTCGACGAGGGTGTGGCGGGTCTCGCCGTACGTCGCGATCGCGGCCAGGACGACGGTGCCGTGCTCGTCCTTCAGCTCGTACGGCTCGGTCACCGAGCGGGCGCCGTGCTCCAGCGCGTAGGCGTACGCGCGGCGGGCGTCCGGGACCTCGATGGCGAGGTCGATGACGCCGTCGCCGTGCTCGGCCACGTGCTGGGCGAGGAAGTGGCCCCAGGTGGTGGCGGGCTTGATGACGGAGGTGAGGACGAAACGGGCGGAGCCGTTCTCCAGCACGTAGCTCGCGGTCTCACGGCTGCCGTTCTCCGGTCCGGAGTAGGCGACCAGCCGCATGCCGAAGGCGGTCGAGTAGTAGTGCGCCGCCTGCTTGGCGTTGCCCACCGCGAAGACGACCGCGTCCATTCCCTTGACCGGGAAGGGGTCGGCCTGCCGGGCGGTGTCGGGAGTGTGGTGTGTGGTCTGCGTCATAGGCGCAGCCTCACTCCGGTGCGGCAAGGTGCGCAATAGTTTGGTTTCCCGCTGGGCAATCTGCTCAGTGCCGGACCCACTTCGGCGGGCCTTCTGTACAGGATGACCACCTTGAGCGGCGAGGGTCGTCGAGGGAGAGGCGGACGGTCGTGGCGATCGATCATCTGGACGGGCGGATCATCGTGCTGCTGGCGCGGGAGCCGCGGATCGGGGTGCTGGAGATGTCCCGGCGCCTGGGAGTGGCCCGCGGCACGGTGCAGGCGCGGCTGGACCGGCTTCAGTCGAACGGAGTCATCCGGGGATTCGGCCCGGAGGTGGATCCGGCCGCGCTCGGATATCCGGTCACCGCCTTCGCCACACTGCAGATCCGGCAGGGGCAAGGGGCCGACGTACGGGCGCACTTGGCGACCGTGCCGGAGGTGCTGGAGCTGCACACGACCACCGGGACCGGGGACATGATGTGCCGTCTCGTGGCGCGTTCCAACGCCGATCTCCAGCGTGTGATCGACCGGGTTGTCGGTTTCGATGGGATCGTCCGGGCCTCCACCGCGATCGTGATGGAGAACCCCGTTCCGCTGCGGATCATCCCGTTGGTGGAGCAGGCGGCCCAGGACCGGGAGAGCAGCTAGCTGGCCACGACCTGGTGGGGTGAGTCCGAGTGAGCTTCTGGGAGTACCTGGCCAACCGTCACCAGCAGCTGCTCACCGACGCCTACCAGCACGCCAGCGCCGTCTTCCAGTGCATGATCGTGGCGACCCTGCTCGGGGTGCTGATCGGGGTGGCCACTTACCGCAGCGACCTGGCCGGCAACCTCGCCACGACGAGCACCTCGACCATCCTGACCATTCCGTCGCTCGCCATGATCGGTCTGCTCATCCCGATCGTGGGGCTGGGCGTGGCGCCCACGGTGATCGCCCTGACGCTGTACGGGCTGCTGCCGATCGTGCGCAACTCGATCGTCGGGCTGCGCGGTGTCGATCCGTCGCTGGTGGACGCGGCCCGGGGCATCGGGATGTCCCGGCCGGCCCAGCTGCTGCGGGTGGAGCTGCCGCTGGCCTGGCCGCCGATCCTGACCGGGATCCGGGTCTCCACGCAGATGCTGATGGGCATCGCGGCGATCGCGGCGTACGCCTCCGGCCCCGGCCTCGGCAATGTGATCTTCCGCGGCCTCGCCTCGCTGGGCAGCGCGAACGCGCTCAACCAGGTGCTCGCGGGCACCCTCGGGATCATCGTCCTCGCGCTGCTGTTCGACGCCGCGTACGTCCTGCTCGGACGGCTGACCATTCCCAGGGGGATCCGTGTCTGAGACGTCCGCCGCCGGTACGCCGGGTGCCGCTTCGGGTGCCACGACCGCTGCCACGACCGGCGCCACGACGGCTGCCACGACCGGTGCCACGATCGAGCTGGAGAACCTCAGCAAGCAGTACCCGGGCAATCCCAACCCCGCCGTCGACAACGTCAACATGGAGATCAAGGCGGGCGAGATGGTCATCTTCGTCGGCCCGTCCGGGTGCGGGAAGTCGACGACGCTCAAAATGATCAACCGGCTGATCGAGCCGACCGGCGGCCGGATCCGCATCGGCGGCGAGGACGTCACCGACATCGACCCGGTGAAGCTGCGCCGCAAGGTCGGCTACGCGATCCAGTCCGCCGGCCTCTTCCCGCACATGACGGTCGCGCAGAACATCGCGCTCGTACCGAGGATGATCGGCTGGTCGAAGGCGCGGATCGCGTCGCGGGTCGAGGAGTTGCTCGACCTGGTCGGCCTGGACCCCGGGGAGTTCCACGGCCGCTATCCGCGTCAGCTCTCCGGCGGACAACAGCAACGCGTGGGCGTGGCACGGGCGTTGGCGGCAGATCCGCCCGTTCTGCTGATGGACGAACCGTTCGGCGCGGTCGACCCGATCACCCGTGATCATCTCCAGGACGAGTTGATCAGGCTGCAGCACGAGCTGCACAAGACGATCGTCTTCGTCACGCACGACTTCGACGAGGCGATCAAGCTCGGTGACCGTATCGCCGTTCTGCGCGAGCGGTCGCACATCGCTCAGTTCGACACCCCCGAGGCGATCCTCACCAACCCGGCGGACGACTTCGTGTCCGGGTTCGTGGGCGCCGGGGCCGCGCTGAAGCGCCTGAACCTCACCCGCGTACGGGATGTGGAGGTCACCGACTATCCGACGGTGACCGTCGACGACCCGCTCCAGGAGATCTTCAACCGGCTCCGGTCCAGCGGCACCAACGAGATCCTGCTCCTCGACAAGCGGGGCCGGCCGTACAAGTGGCTCAGGCGCGGCGACCTGATGCGGGCCAGGGGTTCGCTGGCGCGGGCGGGGACGCTGGTGCACGACACTGTGACCCGGGACGCCACACTGCGGGACGCCCTGGAGGCGGTCCTCATCGACAACGCGGGGCGGGTCGCGGTGACCGGGCGGCGCGGTGAGTACACCGGTGTCGTCGACATGGAGACGCTGATGAACTCCGTGCACGAGCTGCTGGAGGCCGACCGGCTGGAGGCGCTGGAGGCCCAGCACGAGCTGGAGGGGGCACGGGCCGACCGGACACATGCCGAGCAGGAGGGCATCGGAGGGGAGGCGAAGGCGTGACTGCTCCCGAGGCTCCCAAGGCGTCCGGCGTTCAGGGGACGTCCGGGGTTCCGGAGGCGTCCGGCGCTCAAGGGACGTCCGGGGCTCCGGAGGCTTCCGGGGCTTCCGCTTCCGGGGCTTCCGGGGCTTCCGGGGCTTCCGGGGCTTCCGGGGCGACGCTCGCGGAGGACACCGGGGAGCCGGGGGACGCCCCCTCCCCCGCAGCCGCGCAGCCCCCGGCCCGGAAGGTGAGTTGGCAGAAGCTGACCGTCCTGCCGACCGTGCTGGTGGCGATGCTGCTCGCGACCTGGCTGTGGTTCCAGCAGGCCGACCTGGACCAGGTCTCCGAGAACGCTCTGTCGAACGGCCAGGTCTCCAAGGCCCTGTGGCAGCACATCGAACTCACGGTGATCTCCACCTTCTTCGTACTGATCATCGCGATCCCGCTGGGGATCCTGCTCACCCGGCGGGCGTTCCGGAAGGCCACCCCCGTGGCCATGGCGCTCGCCAACATGGGCCAGGCGACCCCCGCGATCGGCCTGCTCGCCCTGCTGGTGATCTGGCTGGGCATCGGCCGCAGGGCGGCCCTGATCGGCATGATCGCCTACGCCGTCCTGCCGGTGCTGTCCAACACGATCGCCGGCCTGAAGGCGAACGACCCGACACTGCTGGAGGCGGCACGCGGCATCGGCATGTCCCCGACGGGGGTCCTGACACGGGTGGAACTCCCGCTCGCGGTCCCCCTCATCCTCGCGGGCGTGCGCACGGCCCTGGTCCTGAACGTCGGCACGGCGACCCTGGCGGTCTTCGGCGGTGGCGGCGGCCTGGGCGTGCTGATCACGGCGGGCATCACCAACCAGCGCATGCCGGTGCTGGTACTGGGCTCGATCCTCACGGTCGCGCTGGCCCTGCTGATGGACTGGCTGGCGTCGCTGGCGGAACTGCTGCTGCGGCCGCGGGGGTTGCAGGCATGAGGCGGCGTGCGAGCCTGCTCCTGGCAGCGGGACTACTGGCGGTGCCCTCGGGCTGCGGCCTGACCAGCGGCTCCCCCATGGCCGACGACGTGCGGCCCGGGACGATCGGGCGGGGCGAGCCGCTGAAGGGTGCCGACCTGACGGTGACGTCGAAGTCGTTCACCGAGCAGCTCATCCTCGGCGCGATCATGGGCATCGCCTTCCAGGCGGCCGGCGCGGAGGTCCTCGACCGCACCGGAATCCAGGGCTCCATCGGCAGCCGCGAGGCGGTCAGGAAGGGGGACGCGGACGCCGGGTACGAGTACACGGGCACGGCCTGGATCACGTACCTGGGCCGCAGCGAGCCCATTCCCGACCCGCACGAGCAGTGGGAGGCGGTGCGCGAGGCCGACGCGAAGAACGGGGTGAGCTGGCTCGCGCCGTCCGCGCTGAACAACACCTACGCCCTGGCGATGAACCAGGAGAACCACAAGAAGTACGGCACGAACACGCTCTCCGACGTCGCCGCACTGTCCAAGTCCGACCCCGACGCGGTGACGCTCTGCGTGGAGGTCGAGTTCGCCAACCGGGCGGACGGGCTGCCGGGCATGCAGCAGGAGTACGGGATGAGCGTGCCGACGAAGAACATCACGCAGATGGACACCGGGATCATCTACACCCAGGCCGCGAAGGGGAGTTGCGCCTACGGCGAGGTCTTCACGACGGACGGCCGCATCAAGTCGATGAACCTCGCGGTCATGCAGGACGACAAGAAGTTCTTCCCCAACTACAACGCCGCCCCCATGATCAACTCCGACACCCTGAAGAAGTGGCCGGCGATCGCGGACGTCCTCGACCCGATCACCAAGAAGCTGAACAACACGGTGGCCCAGGACCTGAACGCGAAGGTGGATGTGGACGGGGAGGATCCGCATCAGGTGGCGTTGGACTGGATGAAGAAGGAGGGGTTTGTAAAGTGACGGGGCAATTGTCTCAGGCCGTTTGTTCCCCGATCACCGCCACGATTCATCCGTCAGCTCATGAAGACGCACCACGGACGGCCCCGACCTAGCAGCTCGGAACCGAGCCCTTCCCCGACTCCAGGGACTCCAGCGCGCCCACCGCCCCCTTCAGCGTGGTCACCGGGATCAGGCGCAGGCCCTTCGGGAGTTCCGTCTTCGCGTCGGAGCACTCGTCCTTCGGGACCAGGAAGACCGTCGCCCCGTCCCGCTTGGCCGCCTGGGTCTTCAGGGACACGCCGCCGACCGCGCCGACCTTGCCGGCGGCGTCGATCGTGCCCGTACCGGCGATGGTGCGGCCGCCGGTGAGGTCGGCTCCGGCCCCGGCGCCGTTGAGCTTGTCGATGACGCCCAGGGAGAAGAGGAGACCGGCGCTGGGGCCGCCCACGTCCGCCAGCTTCAGGGTGACCTTGATGTTCTTGTCGTTCAGGTCCAGGTAGTTCAGCGCGGCCTCGGTCGCGGCGTCCTGGGACTCCTTCATCTGCTCGGTGTTGTACTTCTCGATCTCCTGGGTGCTGCGGCCGCTCGGGTAGACGGAGTCGCGCGGCATGACCGCCTTGTCCGTGCGGAACCAGGCGTCGATCACGTCGCCGAGCGTCACGTCCGTGTCGGGCGAGGTCGCCTCGATCGTCGTCATGCGCAGCTCGCCGGTCGTGTCGCGGGTCGGCGCACCGGAGATGGTGATCACCGGCTCGCCCTTGTTCTCACCCAGCACGTCCGCCGTCAGGCCGGGCTGCGTCAGCGAGAACGGCAGCGGCGCGAAGGCGGCCGTGGCGAGCAGGGCCACCACCGGCAGGGCGCAGACGGCGAGGGCCTGGGGGCGCGTGAGACGAGAGAACACGGGTTCAATCTAACGTGGCGGCGGGTTCCGGCCAGGCCCAGGTCGGAGCTGGCCACCCCTGCCCAGGCCAGCCGCCTCAGGGCGGCCGGTTCAGGGCGGCCGACTCAGGGCGGCCGACTCAGGCCAGTCGGCTCGGGCCCACCGCCTCGGGCCCGCATCTCAGGCCGCCGCCTCGGGCAGGCCCACGCCCCAGGCCTGCACGCCGCAGGCCCGCCACCTCGGACCCGCCGCCGCAGGCCCGCACCTCAGGCCCCGTACAGCTCTCGCCGTTCCTTGGTGAAGCGCCGCAGTGCGCCCGGCAGCGGCGCCACCCCGATGCCCGGCGACCTCGGGACCGGCAGATGGCCGTCGACCAGCACGAACGGCTCCGTGATGTCCTCGGCGAAGTAGCGGCTGGAGGCGGAGGTGTCCCCGGGGAGGGTGCAGCCGGGCAGGGCCGCGAGTGCCAGGTTCGGCGCGCGGCCGATGCCCGTCTCCAGCATGCCGCCGCACCACACCGGCACCCCGTGCGCGTGCGCCACGTCATGGACCCGCCGCGCCTCCAGGTATCCCCCGACCCGCGCGGGCTTCACGTTCACGACCCGGCACGCGTCCATCGCGATCGCGGACGCGGTGTCGCGGGCGTTGTGCAGGGACTCGTCGAGGCAGACGGGGGTCGCGAGGCGCTGCTGGAGGCGGGCGTGGGCGTACAGGTTGTTCTCCGCCAGCGGCTCCTCGATCAGCAGCAGCCCGAACTCGTCGAGGCGCCGCAGATGCTCGGCGTCCGCGAGCGTGTACGCCGTGTTCGCGTCGACCTGGAGCGGCAGCTCCGCCCCGAAGCGCTCCCGCACGGCCCGTACGGGCTCCAGGTCCCAGCCGGGCTCGATCTTCAGCTTGATCCGGACGTACCCCTGCCCGAGATACCCCTCGACGTCGTCCAGCAGGTCGCCGATCGTCTCCTTGATCCCGACCGACACCCCAGCCGGCACCCGCTCCCGCACGGCCCCCAGATACGTCGCCAGCGGCATTCCGTACGACCGCAGCTCGGCGTCGAGGACTGCCGTCTCCAGCGCCGCCTTAGCCAGCTCGTGCCCCTTGGTCTTCTCCATCGCCGGAGCGAGGTGGGCCGTATCGAGCACGGGGAGCGCGGCGGCGCGCGGCAGCAGGAAGTCACGCAGCACGATCTCCGCGCCGGCCACGAACTCCGAGCAGTACAGCGGCTCGGGGTCGGCCGCGAACTCCGACCAGCCCTCGGCCGTGTCCGTGACGACGTGCAGCAGGAAGGTGTCCTTCGTCGTCATCGTGCCGTAGGAGGTACGGAAGGGGGTGACCAGCGGAATCGCCACGTGGACGATCTCGACGCGTTCGAGTTTCACGCGGCGGCCTCCCGGCGGGTGAGCGTGTACCAGCCGTCCCGGGACATCTCCGTCGCCCTGAACCCGTCGGCGAACGCCTTGGTGAACACCTCGCGCACGGCCCGCCGCCAGCGCAGCGCCAGCTCGGGGTGGGCGGCCCGCAGCGCCACGATGTCGTCCGGTACACGGCACCAGACGTGGCACTCGTCGAGGTCGCGGCGGGCGAGCGGGGAGCCGTCGGGGGCGGTGTGCGTGGTGGGCGCAGCCTCGCGATCACCAGTGCCACCAGTGCCACCGGTGTCGTACGACTGTCTGGGCCCGGTCAGGTCCCAGGCCACCGCCAGCCGGTCGGTCTCGTCGCCGTCGTTCACCCCGTCCGCCATGGGGCCGTAGAAGTCGACGAGGTACTCGGTCCCCACGGCGCCCAGCTTGACGAAGTTGAACCGGGCGTTGCGACCGACCAGCGGGTCGAAGGTCCAGCGCATCGTGCGTGCCCCGAGTTCCAGCGCCCAGGCCCGCTGCGCCTGCTTGACCTGCACCCCGAGCCCCTGGTCAGCGGCGGCCAGCAGGGAGTACGTCTCCCGCAGCGCGGGCGGCCCGAACACGGCAACGCTCGCGCCCGCGAGCCGCTGCCCGTCGTACGCGGCGTGCACGGCCCCGCCCGCGTGAGCGAGGCTGTGCAGCGTCTCGGACAGTAAGGGCGGTGCGCTGCGGGGCGTCTGCCACACGTCACTGAAGTAGTCGGCGACGGCCGCGAACCCGGCGACGTCGTGCACGGTGCGGATGCTGAGTGAGGTCATGTGTCGAGTGTCGGAGGCCGCGCAGGCCCTGCCTAGAGCGCACGAGCACGCAGCCTCCGAACCGGACACGCCTCAGCGCAACGCCTCCGCCACCTCCCGCGCCGCGTCCATGACCCGCGGCCCGACCCGCTCCGGCACCGCGTCGGCCAGCATCACGACACCCACGCTGCCCTCGACACCCGTGACCCCGAGCAACGGCGCGGCCGCCCCGCTCGCTCCTGCCTCCAACTCGCCGTGGGTCAGGGTGTATCCGGGTTCCTCCAGCGGCTGTTGCCGGGCGGCGAGTATCGCCCGGCCCGCGGCCCCCCGGTCCAAGGGGTGCCGGAAACCGGCCCGGTAGGCCACGTGATAGTCCGTCCACGTCGGCTCGACCACGGCGACGGCGAGTGCCTCCGTGCCGTCCACCAGTGTCAGATGGGCCGTCGCCCCGATGTCCTCGGCCAGCGAGCGCAGCGCGGGAAGCGCCGCCTCCCGTACCAGTGGATGCACCTGCCGGCCCAGTCGCAGCACGCCGAGCCCGACCCGGGCGCGGCCGCCCAGGTCACGGCGTACGAGGGCGTGCTGTTCAAGTGTGGCGAGCAGCCGGTACACGACGGTCCGGTTCACGCCCAGTTTGTTGGAAAGCTCGGTGACGGTCAGCCCGTGGTCCGTATCGGCCAGCAGCTTGAGGACACGCAGTCCTCGGTCGAGCGTCTGAGAGGTCTCCGCGGTCACGACGCCCACTCCTTAAGTGGTGAGGTCGGCGACCCCCTCGCGGCGGATGCGTGCACCGAGTCCCGTCGGTGACGCGCTTCAGAGGCCGCCGATCGGCCGGCGGTCCGGCCTTCCGGACCGCGTCGCTTCACGGCTGCGCTCCGCGGCGGCGCTGCCACGGGGCGTGTGCGTAGCGGGACATTAGCGAAGGCGGTTCGCTGAGCGGAAGGCTCCGTCCAGAATCCGGGCGGCGGCGGGTACGACCCACGCCCTTTCGTCCTGCTATATGCGGCACATGGGGCGCCCTGACAGGCGCGCAGCGCCTGGAGGGGCGCGGGGCTGTATCAATATGCGGCTCCGCCGCGTGGGCGCGCCCAGCCCCCACCGGCCCGCGGCCGAAGTAGGACAGGTGCCCCCCATAAGAACCGGCTCAGGCACAGCGCCCAGCGGCACCGCGCCCAGCGTCACCGCATCCGGGTGGCCCACTCCTGAACCTTGGCGATCCGCTGCCGCAACTGCCCCGCCGTGGCCTCGGCGCTCGGCGGCCCGCCGCACACCCGCCGCAGCTCGGTGTGGATCACACCGTGCGGCTTGCCGCTCTGGTGGACGTACGCGCTGACCATGGTGTTGAGCTGCTTACGGAGCTCCATCATCTCCTTGTGCGAGACGACGGGCCGCCGCTCGGCGGGCAGCTCCAGCAGGTCGGCCTCGTCGTCCGGCTTCTTGCGGCTGTGCGCGATCTGCCTGGCCTGCCGCTTCTGGAGGAGCAGCTGCACCTGATCCGGCTCCAGCAGCCCCGGAATCCCGAGGTAGTCCTGCTCCTCCTCGCTCCCGGGGTGGGCCTGCATGCCGAACTCGGCGCCGTCGTACAGCACCCGGTCGAAGACGGCCTCGGACTCCAGCGCCTCGAAGGAGAACTGCTCCTGCTCGCCGGTGTCCTCGTCCTGCTCCTTGTTCGCCTCCTCCATCTCCTTCTCGGATTCGGCGTACGGGTCCTCCTCGCCCTCCTTCTTCGGCTTGTCGAGGGCGTGGTCGCGCTCGACCTCCATCTCGTTGGCGAAGGTGAGGAGGTCGGGGACGGTCGGGAGGAAGACGGAGGCGGTCTCGCCGCGGCGGCGGGAACGCACGAAGCGGCCGACGGCCTGCGCGAAGAAGAGCGGGGTGGAGATGGTGGTGGCGTACACCCCCACCGCCAGCCGAGGTACGTCGACCCCCTCGGACACCATCCGCACCGCGACCATCCACCGGTCGTTGTTGCCGCTGAAGTCGTCGATCCGCTTGGACGCCCCGGCGTCGTCGGAGAGGACGAGGGTCGCCTTGGTTCCCGTGATCTCACGGATGAGCTTGGCGTACGCGCGCGCGGAGTCCTGGTCGGAGGCGATGACGAGGGCACCGGCGTCCGGAATGGCCTTCCTGACCTCGGTCAGCCGCCGGTCGGCGGCGCGCAGCACGCTGGGCATCCACTCGCCGCGCGGATCCAGCGCCGTACGCCACGCCTGGCTGATGGCGTCCTTCGTCATCGGCTCGCCGAGCCGAGCGGCGATCTCGTCCCCCGCCTTGGTCCGCCAGCGCATGTTGCCGCTGTAGGAGAGGAAGATGACGGGCCGCACGACGTGGTCGGCGAGCGCGTTGCCATAGCCGTAGGTGTAGTCGGCGGCGGACCGCCGGATCCCGTCGTTCCCCTCCTCGTACGTGACGAAGGGGATGGGATTGGTGTCGGACCGGAAGGGCGTACCGGTCAGGGCGAGGCGGCGCGTGGCGGGCTCGAAGGCTTCGAGGCAGGCCTCGCCCCAGGACTTGCTGTCACCCGCGTGATGGATCTCATCGAGGATCACGAGGGTCTTGCGCTGCTCGACCCGGTTCCGGTGGAGCATGGGCCGCACGCCGACACCGGCGTACGTGACGGCGACACCGTGGTAGTCCTTGCCGAGCGGGCCCGCGCTGTACTCGGGATCGAGCTTGATCCCTATCCGCGCGGCGGCCTCCGCCCACTGCTTCTTCAGATGCTCGGTCGGCGCGACCACCGTGACCTGCTGCACGACATGGTGGTGCAGCAGCCAGGACGCGAGCGTCAGGGCGAAGGTCGTCTTTCCGGCGCCAGGCGTGGCGACCGCGAGGAAGTCACGCGGCTGCTCCTGGATGTACTTCTCCATCGCCCCCTGCTGCCAGGCGCGCAGCTTGCTGGCGGTGCCCCACGGGGCGCGGCCGGGGAAGGCGGGGGATAGGTGGTGCGAGGAGGAGGCGGCGGTGGTAGTCACGGTCTCCGTAAGGGGGTCGGGCTCGGCTACGTATGACAACCGGGCCACCCTACCGGCGGCCCGACGGTGCCGATGTGCGGACCAGGCCGGGTCACGCGCGGGTGGGACCGACGTCACAACCGCCGCGGCGTTCTCAGGCCTTCGCCCCCGGCCGCCGTGCGGATCTTTCAGCCCGTCTGAGGGTGCCCCCCTCTGGGGGAGTTCGGGGACGAGGCCCTTCGGGCCGAAGCGGGGCTCCAAGGGCCGGCGGGGGCGACACCCTCCGGCGCCCACCCCACCCCTCACCGCTCACCGCTCCCGCAACCGCGTGGTCACCCAGGCCCCCACCAACGCCACCCCCGCCATCGGCAGGAACACCGCCGCGAACGCCGCCGGATGCGCCCCCGCGCCGGAGCCCTCCCCGGCCGCGTGACTCACCGTGCCGCCTCCCAGAGCCGCGAAGGCGGCACCCCCCGCGGCCAGCAGGACGACATTGGACAGGCCGTCGGAGATCTGGAGCGCGGCGGAGTTGGTGCCGGCCTCCTCGGGGGCGGACAGATGGAGCAGCAGCACGCTCGTGGAGGAGATGACCAGCCCCATCCCGAAGCAGCCGAACGCCCACGCCACGGCGACGGTCCAGGCCGGCACGGAGTCGATCAGCACACTCGGCGCGGCGGCGATGGCAGCCGCCACCAGCACCATCCCCCACGTCATCAGGCGTTCCCGATACGGCTCCACCCGCGGCCGCGACTGCATCCACGACCCCAGCGCCCACGTCCCGCCGCCCGCCGCGAGCGAGAACCCGGCGAGCGTCGGCGACAGCCCTCGCTGGGTGACCAGCATCAGCGGCACGAAGGACTCGGCCGCGATGAACGACCCCGCGGCGACCCCGCGCAACAGCACCACGGACGGCAGCCCGCGCACCGCCCGGTACGTGCCGCGCGGGAGCAGCCCGAGCACGGCCGGCACGAGCAGCGCGGCGCCGGCGACGCCGGGGACGAGGGAGAGCCACCGCAGGTCCTGGGCGGCGTACTGCAGCAGCCCCGCCCCGAGGGAGATACCGAGCGCGAGCCGGATACGGCGCCGGTCGAAGGAGACGGCACCGGCGAACGGGTCGACCGGCCCTCCCGCCCGCCGCCGTATCTGCGGCAGCGCGAGGGCGAGCGGAAACACGACGAGCGCCGGAATGCCGACGAACACCCAGCGCCAGCCCAGATGCTCGGTCACCGCCCCGGAAGCCAGCGGCCCCACGATCGACGGCACGACCCAGCTCGCCGCGAACGCCGCCATGATCGCCGGCCGCAACCGCTCGGGATAGGCCCGCCCGACGACGACGTACAACGCGACGATCACCAGCCCGCCCCCGAGCCCCTGCACGGCCCGCCCGAGGATGAACAGCCACATGACCCCGGCGGTCCCGGACAGCAGCAGCCCTGCCCCGAACGCGGCGATCCCCGCGCTCAGCGCCCCCAACGGCCCCCGCCGGTCCGACCACTGCCCCGCCAGCACCATCCCGAACAGGCTGGTGGTGAAGTACCCCGAGAACGCGAAGGCGTACAACGACACCCCGTCCAGCTCCCGCGCGGCCACCGGCATAGCCGTCCCAACTGCGGTGGCCTCGAAGGCAATGAGCAGCACGACGGAGACGATCCCGACACTGAGCGCCCGATGGGACCGACTGAGCACGGTCTCCTCGGAGTCGGAGGCCAAGGGAACATCGGATGTCTTCGCGACACCGGCGTCGCGCGGCTCGAGGGCAGTCATGCCCTCGAGCGTAAGGGCCACAACCAACTTTGACCCCTGTCGAGAGACGGCTCCGCTCTGAGACCTTGGTCGTACGACCGCCGGGATTCATGAACGGCGTGTGGCAGTCCCATTGCAGACCCGCCGGTTCCCTTGATGGCCCCACGGCCAGGCCCTTACGGTCGAACCACCGACCAGGGCCGAACACCCGAAGTCGGAAGATGGCCGTGTGCCCGAGTGGTTCAGGGGCTCGCCTGCGCTGCATCCATCAGCGAGCTTCGCTCGCGGGGAGTTACGCGGGTTCGATTCCCACCACTCAGCGCACACACGGCCAGCATTGGTAACGGCCGTGTGCCCGAGTGGTTCAGGGGCTCGCCTGCAAAGCGAGTTACGTGGGTTCGAATCCCGCCACGGCCTCTTATACGTGGTCTGATCTGCGCAAACGCGGAACAGGATCGGCGCATCGCAGCACGTCAACGCGGCGGGTGTGGAAGTCACCTCGTTCATCGCCGGGCAGAGATTCCGCGGAAACGGGTGCCGGGCAAGAGAATGGTCAAGTAAGTTTACAGCATCCGAAACTGATAAATCGTGCGATTTCATACGGGTTGATTTTTCCAAATCAACGCTCGCCTATCACGTACTCAACAACCTGCACATAGCAAGCGTTGTTTGCACAGCTGAAGCGATACCAAACATATGGGGTACTGCGCATGAAACGGGGACGCGAATGGTCCGGAAACATATACCGGAAGTTTCACTAGTTCTACCAAACTAGCCCCCCAACCTTCAGAAGTGTGCCCGCCTACGAACTTGGGATTCAGGATGCAAAGCATGCTGATACGCCTGAAGAGTCGACCCCGGAAAACGGCGAAGTGTCGCGATGAATTCCCGAATGACGCGCTGCCTGGATTCCTTTCAGTCGGAACGTATCTCGCGCCTAAGAAAGAGTTCACCCTTAGCGCTACAGAACTAGAAGCCTCTCACATCGTTGATGTAAACAGCGATTCTCCGCTTCCATGGCTCATTATGGTCACATCCTCGTGCACCACTGAAGATATCCGCTTCACCGAGGGGAAGCGTCGACGTCGTGGCTGGAGCGCAAAAGTCCCCCTGGAGGGCAGGGGGAGGAAGAGGGCGCGCAGTCGACGAAACCTGAGCAAGCCGATTGTTGCCGTATCGGGCGGTCGCAGCGACGAAAGGGTAGAGGTATCCGTTGAATGGATTTGCCAAGACTTCACGTTCGCCGGCACAGGATCTACCCAGAACCCTGCGATCATAACTTTTGACACTACCCCTTAGGAGTGTAAGGGGTGTCCAATTCCTTAGGCTTGTAAGGGGTGTCCGGTGAAAGAGGCGGTCCCATTTATCGCTGCGAGCCTCATGTTCCTGCTGAGCCCGCTCTTGACCAAGCGGGCAAAGGAGGCCGTTCGGAGTTGGATATCTTCGGAGGAGGCTAAGTCCAATGTCGGCCTCGGAACACCCCCCTATTACCTATCCCCAGCACAAATTGAAGACTATGTCGAATTTGCCGCCGATGCGGTGCAGATCGTACCTGCGGTCACGCTGACAAGCGTAGGGACTATGCTCTGCTTCCCGGACACTATGGCAACCTGGCTCGCCGGAGAGCAATCTATGTCATAATTTCGATCATCTTGATCGTCTCCGACTCCGGCATGTACCTCTCTCGCCCTCAAGCCTATCTGGCCAGAAAATTCCTAGGCCTATCATACGTGGCACTTGGGGGCCTGATTTTGAATATAGCCGGAATTCCGCTCGCCTTGGCTTTTAATTAGCACCCTTTGGTTTCCTCGACCTGCGACCTCGCACGCCTTTCGCAGAATGGCCACTGCCGCGTCTGCGTCGAACTCGGTGCGCTCAGTCGTCGTCATGCCGTCTCGGGTTCCTGCCCTCCTTACCGTTTCCATGCCTCCGAGTTGTTCCGTATGCCCAACGGCGTCAGGCTTGAGATAGCGGACCCCTCAGTTCACTAGGCGGGAGGAAGACCATGGTTCCGAAGCGTTCGCCGGGGGGGTCGAACCGTGGCGCTACGCCCCCGACGACTTGGCCACCCGCCGCCAAGTTGCCAGGTCGCCAGGTTTGCGGAGCCGCAGCGGGGGGGACTCCGGAACCCACAGCGAGAGAGTCAGGCCACCTGAAGCCAGTCCTCGCTGGCAGCCCCTACGGCTGAAAGGTCGTCCTTACATGAACTGCTATGAATGCGCCCAGTCGGGGCGGGCCTCAGAAGCAGTAGCCGTCTGCCGGCTGTGCGGGGCCGCTGTCTGCAGCGACCACGTGCGCACCGAGGCGATGCAACTCAGTGGAGCCGCCCAACCCGGCAAGATGGGGCACGACCAACCGGCCAGGCGGCTGACCTGTCCGGTGTGCCGTTCGGCGGAGGAGTCGGCCTGAGTCCCTGCGGGCCCAACCTTCCGCTTCGATGCGGTAGAGATCCACTCTGCGCCGCGAACATGATCGGGTTCCGTCTCAGTTTCCGTCTCGTTCATCGTTGTACGCGGCCGTCCAGAGCCGTTCACCCTGCCCCGATAGTCGTGGCGTCCGTACGGGAATGAACAACGGCGAACGAGCCCGGATCACGCCCTGACCAACCCGGACAAACCTGCAAAGCGAGTTACGTGGGTTCGAATCCCGCCACGGCCTCTACTGCCTGACCAGGCAAAAACGACAGGGCGGCACCCCTCCGGGGGTGCCGCCCTGTCGGCCGTCCGTCGCAGCTCTCGTCTCAGTTGAACTGCTGTAGCTCGTACCGGTTCGCGGTGCACGCACTGCGAGGCCTGTCGTTCGTCAGTCCGTCGATCGAGGCAGGGCGTGTCGCCTCATCGGCCTCCAGGACAGATTTTGAAGCCGGTGGCCCTCGCTTTCGTGATGGCCTCCAAGCCCATACGTCCACCCTCGGTGATGTAAGGGTTAGCGTCCTCTCCGCCATCCTCCATCACATCGGCGGCAATCTCGTATTGACGTATAGACCCCAAGGCCAAGGACTGAGCTTCAGCCACATCCTGCTTCTTTTCTTCATAGGGGACAGCAAGAGCCTGCCAGTCACGGACGACTTCGCTGAGCACTTTATTCTTCTCGCGAAGGTGCGCAGCATATGCTGCCGGATCACCCTGCCACGGCCCATCGCCCAACTCCGCAAGAGCCGGACCGTGCTTTGCGCATGCCGCGTCAGATTCCGCGAGATAAGAAGCGAACGCCTCTTTAGAGGATTCCACCTGCTCCTCCGACACATCCTCTTTGTAGATGACGAAAATTGCGACTAGGAGGGCTGCCACTCCGACCACTACGCCAATGAGGGTCAACCGCTGCTCTCTAGTCCAACCAGCATGAGGCGCGGGTTCGCCCGTGGGAGGTGCGGGGTCGCTCGTGGGAGGTGCGGGGTCGCCCGTGGGAGGTGCGGGGTCGCCGGATGCCATTCGTCGCTCCAATGGTCCTGTCCGCCTGAGACCGTCGAAAATAGGCGTCCCCGCCGGCGACCACCAGGGCGCGCGCAGAGCGCAAAAGTTGCGAAGTATCACCATGCACGCCTGCTGACTTCAGCTAACCCGACAAGCACAACTACGCACGCGACATCGGCCCGTACAGCGCCCGACATGTGCTGGTACCGGGCGGCCATGGCGGTGGTCGACCACCCCATGAGGCCCATGACGGCGCTCGGGACACCGAGGATAAGCAGGACCGTGGCGGCCGTGTGGCGAGCGTCGCGCAGACGCCCGTCCCTGACGTTGGTTGGGGGCAACCCTCACGAGGAGGTCGCCTCTTCGTACCGGGGGCTAGGGCACATTCCACTGCCCTACATTGCCGGCGAACCCGCTGGCCATGGCGAACTGGATCTTCGCAATCTTCGAGGCGGTTGGGACCTCGAAGGTGATGAACCCAAGAGCGGTGTCGCCCGGGACAAGGGTGACGCTTCCGCCAAAGCCCGGTCCCGCGGCTGTTTCCTCGATCGAAGCGCTGAACTGCTGCCCCTGCGTATCCCTCACCTTCGCTCCATTGTCCGGCGAGTCGTCGTACACGGCGGAACCGGTGTTCCGCAGCCTGAACTGGACGGCAACGAACCGCTCGCCCGACTCAGGGCTGGAGAACTCGTTCTTGGCCCGTGCCGGATCGACAACCTTGACCACTGTGACGGCGAGATTCTCGCCCTCATCAGTACCGGTCAGGTTGAGGGTGCCGCCCACTGACGCGGCAGATGGCGCTGCGCTCGGCGTCGAAGTGGGCGGCTGCGTGGTAGTCGTTTGCTGCTCGGGTGCACTGGTCGTCGGCGTGGTCGTGACCGTCTTATCCCCATCCCCGCAAGCGGCCACGGCGATGCTGACCAACACGGCCAAGGCAAGCGCAATCAGGCGACGCATCGGTTACTCACCTCGGTTCGCCAGTGCCCAGAAAGCGCGGAATATGAAGTTAAGGAACACGATCCCTCTGAGTAAGGGGCGCCGCAAACAGTGGCATGCGCGCCACGGCCTCCGCCTCTCTACTCTCTCCCCCACCCCTCCCCTGCATCTCCTCAAACAGCAGCACAACCCTGGACCCCCTCCAGCTGTCCAGGACATGACTGGACGGCAAAGCTCCGGTCGCCGTGCTTCCTGTCCCGACGAGGAGACCCATCCGTGCGCCAGCGCATCCGCCCCTCGCACATCCGCCCCTCCGCGGCCATCGTGGCCGCTGCCGCGATCGCCGCGGCCGTTCCCGCGGTCGTCGCTCCCGCGGCGCATGCCGAGGAGGCCGCGCCGTCCCTGGTGATCTCGCGCCTGCCGAGTACGTCTCCCAAGCCCGGTGAGGTGTCCGACGAGTCCGTCGTCATCACCAACAAGGGCACCGCGGCCGCGGACGGCGTCACCTTCCGGATCCGGCTGACCCGGGGCCTCGACTTCCCCGAGTCCGTCCAGGGCTGCACCTACTCGACCATCGAGGACCAGGTCCGGCAGGCGCTCTGCGAGCTCGACACGGTCATCGAACCCGGTGCCTCCGTCGAGACCCCCGTGCGGTTCAAGGCGCTGCCCAAGGCGCTGATGGAGGCCGTCGAGTACGGCACCTCGCCCACCGGTGAGGCCCCCGGCGAGGGGTTCACCGACAGCTACCAGCGTGTGACCCTCAGGGCGGACAGCTCGGCCGACCTCGCCGCGATCGGTGAGGAGACCGAGGCGCTCCCCGGCGGCCAGCAGTCGTTCACCGTGAAGCTCCGCAACGACGGCCCCGGCTGGATCCAGAACCAGGAGAGCGACGACCTGACCGCACTCATGGTGCAGATCCCGCCGGGCACCGTCGCCGTCGAAGTGCCCAAGGAGTGCAAGCCGTTCGGGATCGACGGCCCGACCGGCCCCTCGGCTCCGGGCAAGCCCCGGTACGTCTGCCGGCCCGACGGCGCCGTCATCGAGGTCGGCGAGACGTACGCCTACACCTTCCTGGTGAAGATCAACGAGAGCGCCAAGGACCCCAAGGGTGAGGTGAAGGCGACCTCCATCTACGACATCCACCCGTGGTTCGACAAGAACCCCGCCAACGACAAGGCCTACGTCAGCATCGACCTCCCCAGCGACAACGAACCCGGCCCCGCCACCTCCGGCGGCTCCTCCACCGGCGGCTCGACGGACGGCGGCTCCACCACGGGCGGCGACGGCAACGACCCCGAGGGCCAGTCCACCGGCGGCACGGGCAGCACCGGCGGCACCGGCTCCACGTCGGCCGGCACCTCCGCGGGCACCTCGGCCGGCGGCTCCACCACCGGTTCCCTCGACGGCAACCTGGCGAGCACCGGCTCCGACGGCACCCCGCTCATCGCCGGTTCCGCAGCCGCCGCAGCAGCCCTCGGCGGTGCCCTGGTCCTGGCCGTACGTCGCCGCCGCGCCGCCGCCAAGTCCTCCTGACGATGCCTGTCCCTGGGGCCGCCGGCCGAAGGCGCCCGGCCTCAGGGATGC
The DNA here is from genome assembly GCF_041052385.1 of Streptomyces sp. R28. Taxonomy (GTDB): domain Bacteria; phylum Actinomycetota; class Actinomycetes; order Streptomycetales; family Streptomycetaceae; genus Streptomyces. The sequence goes on from NZ_CP163439.1 coordinate 4,157,360, forward strand.
GGCACAGCCCGCGCGACGTGGGCCTGGAGGAGGCGCGGCGAGTTCTCGAACCCCAGCGGTGCGAGGAGGCGTTCTGCTCGGCCCAGGTGACGAAGTGGCGTACGAAGGCGTCGTGGTCGACGGCTGCCGGTGCCGCGCCGTCGTTCTCGAGGATCCGCTGCCACCGCAGTCCCGCGACGGCCGCTAATTCACGCGGTTCGACCGGGCGGACGGTGAGGTTGTCCATACGGGAACTGTCGATCTCCCGCACCACGGCCTACCGGTCAACTCACCGTTTCCCGCCGGTCGGTCGATCCACCATGTCCCGCCCCCGCCCGATACCTCACCGCACCCCGCCCACCGACTCCAGCACCCCGCTCGCCTCGTCCTGGAACACCTCCGTCCAGTAATGCCGGCCGTCCCCGTCGGCGGCCCTGGTGCCGGTCGGGTCGACCGTCGACAGGACCTGGAGCATCGTCATGGCCAGCTGGTCGTAGGTGTCGGTCGTCAGCTCGTGGCCCGACTGCTCGTCGATCGCCTGCTCGCGGTGCAGCAGCCAGAGCGTGAAGGCGAGCGTCGAGACGTCCGTGTTCAGGGGGAACAGCCTCGCCTCGGGCTCGCTCCAGTTCAGGACCGCGCCCGTCTCGCCGTCGACGACCAGGCTGTCGTCCTCGACGAGATGACCGAGGCGTATCAAACAGTCGGCCCGGGCGGGCAGTTCGGCGACCCGCTCCACGTCGGCGTAGTACTCGGCCAGCGTCTGCAGCGGCGCATCCGTCTCCAGCGAGAACAGGAAGCCGTCCTCCGGCAGGCCCACCTCGCGCAGGAAGCGGCGGGTCGGGTCGTGCGTGAGCGTGACGGGGAAGTCGACCTCCTCGAAGCGCACCACCTTGCCCTTGCCGAATTCCTGGTCCAGGAGGCGCGGCGGCAGGTCCAGGGCAAGCCCCGACTCTCCGGCCCGGCCCGCGACGAGCGCCAGGGGGCGGATCAGGGCCGCCATCTTCCAGAACGGCGCCGGCTCGCCGTCCGTGCCGTCCTCGAACACCGCCAGCAGGTGCTGCGAGGCCTGCGCCACCGCCTTCGGGCCGTAACGGCCGACGTAGGAGGCGAACTGGCCGCGCAGGCCCGCCAGTTCGTCCGTCGCCTCAGCGAACCGGACCAGCGTCCGCAGGGACGGTGCCAGCGGGCGGCGGTCCATCAGGTCGGGGCGGTCGTGCAGGAAGTACGTCGTCGAGATCTCGCCCGTCGCGCCGTCCAGCAGGACCGACTCCATCTCCAGGCCGCCGGGGCCCAGCAGTCCGCCTATCACCAGCTGGTCCCGCAGCTCCGCCGCCAGCCGGTCGGCCGGATCGCCCGTCGAGTCGGCCACCGTCCGCAAGCCCTGCCGACCCTCACGGCACAGCTCGGCGAAGCTCAACACGCCGCTGCCGCAGGGCAGTCCGGGACCCGTCAGCCAGCGACGCGTCGACGCGTGCGTGACGTACGGAGCCAGCTCGGTGTCGGTCAGGATGATCGCCGTGTCGCTGACGCAGGTTGCACTGGCGCAGGTTGTACTGGCGCAGGCTGTACTGGTGTAAGTCGTAGTCGTCGTGCTCATGGCTCCCCCGCATGCGCTTGCTCACCGCCCCGGGCAGGACACGGCCGACCGCCCGACCCGCCGGATCCGGCCGCCGTCCCCACTGCCCAGAACACTACGCGCCACCACTGACAACGCCCCGGATCAGCGCGATCGCCCACAACGCCCCCGGCCCAGCACGACCACTGACAGCGCTTCACCCCCCGTAGACGCTCAGCCCACCCTCGCGCGTTCCCTTTCCGTCAGAATCGCCTCCACGGTCTCCCCCACGGTCAACTCCGACGAATCCACCCACAACCCGATCCGCGGCGTCCGCGCCCGCAGCGCCCCGTCCAACTCTTCGACCGTCCAAGCCCCGTGGCCCGTCCCGTACCCGGTCTTCGCCCGCCCGGCCTCCCGCGCCGCCACGGCCGCGGCGTTCGGCGCGAGGACGACCACGTACAGCGGACGCGTGCGCACCAGCCGTACGTACGCCGCCAAGTCGGCACCCAGCACCACGTCCTGCACCACCGCCGTGAACCCGGCCTCCGCATACGCGTCCGCCGTCGCCGCCGACAGCCGGTATCGCAGCCGGAGTTGAGCCTCGCCCTCGCCGCCTTGGGCTTCCTCGTCTCCGGGCTCGTACTCCACCCGCCCCGAGACGATCATCCGCCGGAACACGTCACCCCGGACGTGCGCAGCCCTCGGGAGCCGCTCCGCCAGTGCCTGCGCGACCGTCGACTTCCCGGCCGCCATCACGCCGGTGACCAGGACGACCCCGTCCATCAGCCCGACGGGCAGGACAGCCGGGTCGCGCTCACTGGCCGGTCACCACCGCCGCCTGCGGTCGGATCGGCAGGCGGTTCACCGGGCGGCCCGTCGCGGCCCGTACGGCCGAGGCGATGGCCGCCGGCGAGGTCACCACCGGCACCGCGCTCACCGCCTTCGCGCCGAAGGGCGCGACCACGTCGCGTTCCTCGACCAGCTTCACGATCCGGATGTCCGGTGCGTCCAGGGCCGTCGGCAGCGCGTAGCCCGTGAGGTCGGGGTGACGGATCAGGCCGCGGGCCGAGCGCAGGTTCTCCGTGAGCGCTATGCCCACGCCCTGCGTCACGCCCGCCTCGATGCGCGCCTCCAGCTGGGCCGGGTTCAGCACCTGGCCGACGTCCTGGGCGAGCGCCAGCTCGACGACCCGTACCGAGCCCAGTTCGATGTCGACGTCCACCACCGCGCGGATCGCGCAGAAGGCCATGCCGACGAAGGCGTCGCCCTGGCCGGACTCGTTCAGCGGCTCGGTCGGGTGCGGGCGGCACTGGGCCGTCGCCCACAGTTCCTTGCCGTCCATCGCCTCGGTGACGGTGGTCGACAGGACGCCGTCGTACGACGTGATCTTGCCGTCGGTGATCTGGAGCAGCTCGGTGGACATGCCGAACTTGTGCGCCAGGGGCTGCAGCAGCTGCGTGCGGACCATCTTCGCCGCCCGCTCCACCGCGCCGCCCGACACCCAGGTGTGGCGGCCGCGGCAGCCCGCGCCCGCCGGGGGCTGGTCGGTGTCGACGGGAGCCACGTGCACCTCGTCGATGCCGAGCGTCTCCTGGACGATCTGCCGGGCCAGTGTCGTGAAGCCCTGACCCGTCTCGACCGCCGCGCACAGCACGGTCGCGACGCCGTCGTGGACCTTCACCGTCGCCGTGGAGACCTCGTCCGCGCCCTCGGCGCCGAGCATGTGCACCATGCCCAGGCCGTAGCCGACGCCGCGGCGCACGGCGCCCGGTTCGCCCGCGCCCTCGGGGCCGCCGGGCAGCAGCCACTCGTCCTCGGGCGTGTCCTTGGGGAGGGCGGGCAGCGGGTAGTCCCGTACGGCCTGGAGAAGTTCCGCGACCGGGGCCGGGCAGGTCACCGTCTGGCCCGTGGGGAGCACGTCGCCCGTCGCCATCACGTTGCGCAGGCGCAGCTCCGCCGGATCCAGGCCGAGCTTCTTGGCCAGCTTGTCCATCTGCGCCTCGTACGCGGCGCACACCTGCATGGCGCCCTCACCGCGCACATGGCCGGAGGGCGGGTTGTTGGTGCGTACGGCCCAGCCCTCGATGAAGGCGTTCGGGACGACGTACGGGCCGCAGGCGAAGGCGACCGCGGCCGCCAGGGCCTCGGAGGAGGTGTCGGCGTACGCGCCCGCGTCCAGCAGGATCTGCGCCTCGACCTTCACCAACCTGCCCTCGGCGTCGGCGTGGTGGCGGTACCGCAGCAGGGTCGGGTGCCGGTGCGTGTGGCCGAGGAAGGACTCCTCGCGCGTGGCCGTGAGTTTGACGGGGCAGCCCGTCTTCAGCGCCAGCAGGCCCAGCGGGAGCTGGAAGCCCTGGTCCTCACGGTCGGCGGTGGCGCCGGGGACGCCGGTGACGACGACCTTCACGCGCTCGGGCTCCAGGCCGTAGCAGGCGGCGGCCCGGTCGCGGTCGGTGTGCGGGTCGGTGGAGGCCAGGTAGAGCTCCACGCCGCCGTCGGGGCGCGGAACCGCGAGGCCCGCCTCGGCGCCGATGGGGGCCGGGTCCTGGCGGCCGATGCGGTACAGGCCCTCCACGACGATGTCGCCGGCCGCGTCCGGGTCGCCGTGGCGCAGCGGGATGTGGCGGATCAGGTTGCCGTCGGGGTGCAGCGGCTCGGCCTCGAAGGCCTGCTCGGGGTCAGTCACCGGGTCGAGCACTTCGTACTCGACGATGACGGCCGCGGCGGCCAGGCGCGCGGTGTCCGGGTGGTCGGCGGCGACGGCGGCGATGGGCTCGCCGTGGTGGCGTACGACCTCGGAGGCGAAGACCGGACGATCGGCCTTGCCGCGGCCGAACAGCGGGCTGCCCGGCATGTCCTCGTGCGTGACGACGGCCCGTACGCCGGGCATCTCGCGCGCGTGGGAGGTGTCGATGGACGTGATGCGCGCGTGCGGGTGCGGCGAGCGCAGGACGGCCGCCCACAGCAGGCCCTCGGCCCACAGGTCGGCCGCGTACGGGAAGGTGCCCTCGGTCTTGGCACGGGCGTCGGCGGCCGGCAGGGAGGCGCCGAGGCCGTGCGGGATCGGGTCGGGGGCAGGTGCTGCCTCCGCGGCTGTGGTCGCGGTGGCGGCTTCGTTGCTCACGCCTGGCCTCCGTCCTGTCCGTACGCCTGGTCATGCGGTCCCGGTCCCATGGCACCGGGCGCCTCGAACAACGACGGGTGGACCCCGCCGGCCCCGGGGCCCGCCTGGTGAGGGATACGCGGCTCGTTGCCGTCCTGTTCGTCGTCGGCCGCCGCGTGTGCCTCGCGTTCGGCGACGACCTCCTTGACGGCGTCCACCACGCCCCGGTAGCCGGAGCAGCGGCACAGGTTGCCGCACAGGGCCTGGCGGGTCTCCAGCTCGGTCGGGGCGGGGTTGCCCTCCAGCAGGTCGTGCAGGGTCATCGCCATGCCCGGCACGCAGAAGCCGCACTGCACGGCGCCGCACCGGGCGAGCGCCCGCTGCACGTCCGACGGCTGCCCGTCCTGGGCGAGCCCCTCGACCGTGCGGACCTCGGCGCCCGCGGCGGTCACGGCGGGCACCAGGCAGGACGCGACGAGCCGCCCGTCGACCTGGACGTTGCACGCCCCGCACTCGCCCTGCGAACAGCCGTCCTTGGCGCCCGCGAGCCCGAGCCGCTCGCGCAGCACGTAGAGCAGCGATTCGCCGATCCAGGCGTCCGAGACGGGCCGCTCGACGCCGTTGACCCGCAGGACGTAGGAGGCGAGGGGGTGTTCCTCGCCGGGGAGCGCCGGTACGTCGTCGGAGGCGGCGGCCTGCGCGGGGCCCTCGGCGGCCTCCGGGTCGGGGTCGCCGCCCTCGGCCGCCCCGGGCTCGGCGGAAGTCTCCGCGGGGCCCTCGGCGGCCTCTGGGGCGCCCTGGGCGTCCGCGGCGGCCTCGCCGGGCTCAGGAGCGCCCTGTGAGGCCTCCGAGGCGGTCTCGGCCGGCGGCTCGGACGCGAGCGCGGACGGCTCCCCGGAAGCGTGCGCGGCGGAACCGGGCTCCACGCGCGCGTGCGGGTCCGGTCCGGGCCGCTCACCGGGCCGGTCGGTGGTGTGTACGGCGTGCTGGTCGCCGGCGTGCGCCCCGGGCTGTCCCGGCTGCCCGGGCGCGTGCCCGGCTTCCGTCAGCTCCCCGGTCGCGGGTGCGGCTCCCACCGCCTCGTCGGTCGGCGCCGCGGCCTCGGCCTGCTGCGCCCACGGCTGCCCGGTCGCCTGGGTCGCCCAGGGTGCGGGCGCGCCGCCCGGCAGTGTGGCCGGAGGGGTTCCGCCCCACTGCTCGACGAGCGACGACGTGGTGAACTCGCCCGATTCATCCGGAAGATCACCGTCGGCGACGGGAATCGACCACTGCCCGGTGACGTCCTGACCAGGTGCGGGAACAGCCTCCTGGCCTGCCGCGGTCTCCGAGAAGTTCCACTGCTGGGTGGCCCCGGGGTTGTACGCGAACTGGCCGGTGCCCGCGTCCTGCGGGACGGCGTTCGGGTCGGGCCACTGGGCGCCCTCGACGGGCGCGCCCGCGACCGGCCAGCCGCCGTGCGCGGCGGGGTCGGTGCCCGCGGCCGGTCCCTGCCCGACCGTTATCTGCGGCGGCACATACCCGTGGCCGGGCGCGGCGAGCGGGCTGTCGGAGGAGGCCAGGAGGGCGTCGATGCCCCCTTCGGGGAGCTTGACGAAGGCGGTGGCGCCGTCGTCGTAGTCGCCCTGGGGCAGCGGGTCCCACCGGCTCCCGCCCCGGGGCGTGCCCTCTCCGTGCTGGTCGTCGGTCATGACAGTGCCCTCCCCAGTGCTCGTCGGGCCAGCGCGGCGACGGTGCGCCGCAGGTGCAGTACGGCGGGCGGATGCTGGGTCACGGAGCCGTCCTCGGCCGGGGCCGGGTCGGGGATGCAGGCCGCGGAGACGTACTCGCCGAAGGCGTGCAGCGCCTCGGGGACGATCGCGCGGTTGTTGTCCCAGTCGATCAGCTGGGCGACCCAGTGCTCGGCCTCCAGCGGCCTGAGCGCCATCGGCGCTATGGCGCCCACGGCGCACCTGACTCCGCGCCGGGCGGGGTCGAGGACGACCGCGACGGACGCCATCGCGCGCCCCGGGCCGGTGCGGCCGGTGGCCTTGAGGAAGACCTGCGGCGCGTGCAGCAGCGGCACGCGCACGTAGCCGATCAGTTCGCCGGCGCGCAGCATCTCCATGCCCGCCAGCAGGTGCGACACCGGGATCTCCCGACGGGCTCCGCCCTGGCCCGCGATGATCAGGGTCGCTTCGAGGGCGGCGAGGACCGGCAGCGCGTCACCGGTGGGCGACGCCGAGGCGATGTTGCCGCCGAGCGTGCCCGCATTGCGGATCTGCGGCGGACCGGCGGCGCGCGCGGCGGCCGCGAGCGCCGGGATCAGCGCGGCGAAGTCGGGGCGGCCCATACGCGCGTGCGTGAGTCCGGCACCCAGCAGAGCGTGGCCGTCCTGGTACTGCCAGCCACGGATCTCGCTGATCCGGCCGAGGCCGACCAGTGCGGCGGGCCTGAGCTGCCCGGAGTTGACGGCGGCCATGAGGTCGGTGCCGCCCGCGACGGGCACGGCGGCGGGCGTGGCGGCGAGTGCTGCCACGGCCTCGTCCAGCGTCGTGGGCAGCGTGACGGCCTGCGCCGCCTTCGGTGTGTGCGTGGTCAAACCGGCTGCCCCTTCCCGCTGCCCCACCTGGTCCCACCTGTGCTGCCGTACCGTACGTGCTGACAGGGCGGACGTGGCAACTCTGGCACATCTTCGCAGGACCCGAAGACAGGGGTCCGCTAGGAGGCATTCGCCCACCTCATCAGGGAGATGGTCCGTTTTCGTCCGGCATCACCGGTGCGTGCCGATTGACACTCTTCGGTGACACCTTGCCGGTTTTTTCCATTACCTGTTCGGGGGCGGGCCGTCGATCGGGCGGCCCAGCACACCGGGGCGCCGCTGCCACGGCCGCGGTCCCGTCGGCGGACGGTAGGCGACCCCCAGGGCGTCAAGTCGTCCGTAGTGGACGGCCATCCGCCGCTCGAAGTCGGCGAAGTCCCGCTCCGCCGGGGCCGGCAGGCGGCTCCAGGCCACCTCGGCGAAGGCGGCGAGGCGCGGGAACGCCTGGTAGTCCACGCGTGCCTGGTCCTCCATCACCTCGGTCCACACGTTGGCCTGCGTCCCGAGGACGTGCGAGACCTCGTCCGGCGTCAACTCCGCGGGAACGGGCTCGAACCGGTAGACGTCCTCCAGGGTGCGCACGTACCCGATCGGCACCGGCTCGTCGGCGCCCGCGTCCTGACGGTGGTCCAGATACACCTGCTGCTCAGGGCACATGACGACGTCGTGGCCCGCGCGGGCCGCCGCGATGCCGCCCGCGTACCCGCGCCAGGAGGACACCGCCGCGCCCGGGGCGAGACCGCCCTCCAGGATCTCGTCCCAGCCGATCAGCCGGCGTCCGCGCGCGGCGAGCCAGGTGTCGAAGTGGCCGATGAACCAGGCCTGGAGCTCGTCCTCGTCCTTCAGCCCGAGTTCCCTGATGCGCTCCTGTGCGGCGGGCGACTGCCGCCACTGGTCCTTGAGGCATTCGTCACCCCCGACATGAATGAACTCCGAGGGGAACAGCTCCAGGACTTCCTCGAACACCTCCTCGTAGAAGCGCAGGGTGTTGTCAGTGGGGGCGAGTACGTTCGGACTGATCCCCCAGGTGTCCCAGACGGAGAGTGCGGAGCCCCCCTCAATGGATGCGGTGATGACGTCGGTGTTGCCGAGTTCCGGGTACGCGGCGATCGCGGCCTGCGAGTGGCCGGGTACGTCGATTTCGGGGACGACGGTGATATGCCGCTCGGCGGCGTAGGCGACGATCTCGCGGATGTCGTCCTGCGTGTAGAAGCCACCGTGCGGCTTCTCGTCCCACAGCGGGGAGGCCCGATGGCCGAATTTCGTGCGCGCCCGCCAGGAGCCGACCTCGGTGAGCCGGGGGTACTTCTTGATCTCGATGCGCCAGCCCTGGTCGTCCGTCAGATGGAAGTGGAAGACGTTGAGTTTGTGGGCGGCCATGAGGTCCAGGTAGCGCAGGACGCCGTCCTTGGGCATGAAGTGCCGGGCCACGTCGAGCATGAGGCCGCGCCAGCGGAATCGGGGGGAGTCCCGGATCTCCGTCAGAGGCAGCCGCCACGTACGGCCGGGAAGGGGGGCGCGCCGGAAGGCGTCGGGGCCGAGAAGCTGGCGCAGCGTCTGGGCGCCCCAGAAGACACCGGCGGGCGAGCCGCCATGGATGTGGACGCCGTGGGGGGCGGCGACGAGGCGGTAGGCCTCGGCGTCGAGGCCGGGCCGGACGGACAGATGGAGGACGTCGTACTCGCCCCCCTCCTTGGGCGGCAGCGCGAGCCCGGTCGCCGCGCCGAGTGTCGCGCGCAGCCATCGCGCGGTGTCCTCGGTGCCCGGCCCGGCCTCGATCCCGAAGCCGTCGCCGAGTTCGAAGAAGCCCTCGGCCCGCTGCGTCCGGTGAGGTACCGGAATGAGATCCATGAATGATCAGACCTTTCAGTCCTTGACGGCGCCGCCGAGCCCGGACACCAGGCGCCGCTGCACGAGTACGAAGAAGATCAGCACCGGAATCGTCATCACCGTCGACGCCGCCATCACTCCGCCCCAGTCCGGCTCGTCCGGCTTGTAGAAGACGAGCAGGGCCATCGGCAGGGTCGACTGCGAGGTGTCGCTGATGATGAAGGACTTGGCGAACAGGAAGTCGTTCCAGGCCGAGATGAAGGAAAACACGCTCGTGGCCACGAGCCCCGGGAAGACCAGCGGGAAAAGGATCTGCCACAGGAATCTCGACCGGCTCGCCCCGTCGATGTGGGCGGCCTCCTCCAGGGCCTCGGGAACCGCCTTCACAAACCCCCGCAGCATCCAGATCGCGAACGGCAGTGAGAAGGCGATGTGCGGCAGGATCAGCGAGCCGAGCGTGTTCAGCTGTCCGAAGTCCCGCATGAGGAAGAACAGCGGGATCGTCAGGGCCTCCACCGGCACCATCTGGGCCACCAGAAACATGATCAGCAAGGTGGTCCGGAAGCGGAAGCGGAATCGTGTCACCGCGGTCGCGGCGAGAAACGCGATCAACGCCGAGACGATCACGACCGTGCATGCGACGACAAGACTGTTGAGGAAGTAACGGCCGAATTCGTTCTGCTCGAAGACCCGCCGGAAGGAATCCAGGGAAGGCGCCGCCGTCCAGGGCCGGGGCTCGCTGGACTCGATCTCCCCGGCCGGCTTGAAGGCGCTGAGCACCATCCAGTACAGCGGAAAGGCCACCACCACGGCGATCAGCAGCGCGGACACCTCCGCGAGCAGCCGCCAGGGACGCCGTACGAAGCTCACGGACCTCACGGACCTCACAGTTCCTCCCCCTGCCTGCGCAGCAACCGCAGATACACCAGCGTCACCGCCAGCAGGATCAGCAGCATCACCACACCGATCGCCGAGCCCAGGCTGTACTGCGAGGACGCGAACGCCTTTTGGTAGGCGTACACGTTCAGCACGAGGTTCTGGCCGGCGATGCCGCCGCCGTTCGTCATGACGTAGATCTGTGTGAAGACCTTGAAGTCCCAGATCACCGACTGGATGGTGACGACCACCAGGATCGGCCGCAGCATCGGCGTCAGCACCGACCGCCAGATCCGCCACTGCGAGGCACCGTCCAGCGCGGCGGCCTCCAGTACCTCCGCCGGTACGGCACGGATGCCGGCGTACACCGTCACCATCACGAACGGGAAGGAGCACCACACCACTTCGAGCAGGACCAGGAAGAAGGCGCTGAAGCGCCCGTACGTCCACGAGTGGTCGCCGAGCCCCAGCATCCGGTTCACCGGCCCGAAGTCCGGGTCGAACAGGAACAGCCACACCGTCGAGCCGGTGATGGCGGGCGTCGCCCACGCCCCCATCGCGGCCAGCATCAGCGCGAGGCGCGGGACGGCACGCACGCGTGTGAGCAGCACGGCGAGAGCGCAGCCGACGGCGAGGGTCGACACGACGCACGCCCCCGCGAAGACGACCGTCGCCAGCAGCACCTGCCAGAACTGGTCGTCGCCGAAGAGCTCCGCGTAGTTCCCCAAGCCCTGGAAGGTGGTGGGTTCCCCGCCGCTGACCTGCGCCTGCGTGTACTGGAAGAACGAGATCAGCCCGAGCTGGTAGACGGGGTAGACGAGCAGGCCGGCGAGGACGACGAGAGCGGGGGCGAGGTAGAGCCAGGGTGTCATCCGACTCCGCGCACCCAGCCGCCCCTCGGGGCGCGGGGCTGTGTGGGATGTGCGGCTACCGCCGCGCGGGCGCGACCGGCCACGAACTACCGGCAGCCGCACCCGATCCGCACCCCCCGAGCGGGTGGGCGCCGTCATCCGGCGGAGCCGAACGCCTCGTCCATCTTCTTCGCGGCGTCCTCAGAAGCCGCCGTCACGTCCTTCTTGCCGCTGATGACCTCCTGGAACATGGTCGGCAGCACCAGCGAGGAGTCGATCTGTGCCCACGCGGGCGAGGCCGGAACGAACTTGGTGCCCGCGGACAGGGTCTGCGCGAACGGCTTGACGTACGGCTCCTCCGCCGCGACCTGCTGCCTCACGTCGGAGAAGGTCGGCAGGAAGCCCATCGCCTCGAACATGGACGCCTGGGTCTTCTTGGACGTCAGCTGCTCCATCAGCTCGACCGCCAGCGTGCGGTGCGAGGTGCTCTTCAGTACGCCGATGTTGTTGCCCCCCGCGAACGCCGGGGCGATGGAGCCCGCCTCGACCCCCGGCAGCGGCACCACCGCGTACTTGCCCTTCACCTTCCCGGCCTCCACGGCGGTGTGGCTGAAGTCGCCGCCGATCGCCATGCCCGCCTTGCCGGCCGCGAACGCGGTGACCGTGTCGTTGCCGCCCATGCCCGCGCACTTGGCGGCGGGACAGTTGTCGTCGGTGAAGAGCGAGGTGTAGGCCTTGATGCCCTTCTGGGCGGCCGCACTGTCGATCGCCGAGGCGTACGAGCCGCCCTTGCCGGCCGCGATCTCACCGCCGTTGGCCCAGACGAACGGCATCGCGCCGTACGTGTACGCCCCGCCGACCACGAGCCCGTACAGCTCCGGCTTCGCGGCGCGGATCTTGCGGGCCGTCGTCGCCAACTCGGCCATGGTCCCGGGTACTTCGAGGCCGAGTTCCTTGAAGACGTCCGTGCGGTAGTACAGGGCGCGGACGCCGACGTAGAAGGGCGCGCCGTAGATCTTGCCGTCCACGGTGACGGACTGCTCGGCGGTGGGGTCGGTGTCCTTGGTCTCGCTCCAGTCGCCGAACTCCTCGGTGACGTCGAGGAGTCCGCCGTCCTTCACATAGCCGGCGGTGTCGGTGTTGCCGTACTCCATCACGTCGGGGGCGGAGTCCGGGTCGTTGAAGGCGGCCTTGACGCGCTGGGCGCGGGTCTCGATCGGGATGTACTCGACGTCGACCTCGGTGCCCTCGTGGGCCTTCTCGAAGGCGGTGACGACGGAGTCGACCACCTTCTCCTTCGGCTTGTTGCCGACTTCCTGGAAGAGCCAGACCCGCAGGGTGCCGGTCTTCTCGTCCTTGCGGGAGGAGGAGTTGGTGGAGGTCTGGGGTGCGCAGGCGGCGGCGACCAGGGCGGCGGCCGCCAGCGCGGTGAGTCGGACGGACAGCTTCATGGAGTGCTCCTCCGATGGGGCGTTGCAACATGCGCAATGACGGTTTCGCTGTGCACAACACTCGGAGGCTAGGGACTTCATGAACACGCCCACAAGAGGTCTCAACCACTCTGTGACCGGCGAACGCACTCCCTGCAACGCCGGGGCAGCACAAAGGCCCCCAGGGCGCGCAAAACGCACCTTGGAGGCCTTACGTCTGCCGGACCGTGGGACGGCTTACTTGTCGCCCTTGCCGCCCTTGCCCTTGTCGTCGCCGCCGCCGGCGCCCATGGACTCGTAGATCTCCTTGCACATGGGACACACCGGGTACTTCTTCGGGTCGCGGCCGGGCACCCAGACCTTGCCGCAGAGCGCCACGACGGGGGTCCCGTCGAGGGCGCTCGCCATGATCTTGTCCTTCTGGACGTAGTGGGCGAAGCGCTCGTGGTCGCCGTCGCCGTGGGACACCTGTGGCGTCGGCTCTACGAGGGTTCCCGTACCAGTCCCGCGCTCGGGCTCGAGAGTGCTCATACCGCCAAGAGTACTGAAGCTCACAGGCATCAGTTGAGCGAAGGGTCGTCGGGGTACGTGGCCACCATCGCGAGCTCGTTGCGCTGACGGCGCAGGACCTCGCGCCAGAGTCTTTCCGGCGACGGCGAGGAGACGTCTCCCGGCTCGGACTCGACGACGTACCAGGCGCCCTCCACCAGCTCGTCCTCCAGCTGGCCGGGGCCCCAACCCGCGTACCCGGCGAAGATTCTCAGGCTGCCGACGGCCGAGGCGAGCAGTTCCGGCGGCGCTTCCAGGTCCACCAGCCCGATCGCGCCGTGCACCCGGCGCCAGCCCAGCGGGGCGCTCTCACCGTTCGCGTCGCCGGGGATGACGGCGACGCCGAGCGCCGAGTCCAGGGACACCGGGCCACCCTGGAAGACGACGCCGGGTTCGCCTGCGAGGTCCGCCCAGCCCTCCAGGATGTCGCCCACGTCCACGGGGGTCGGACGGTTGAGGACGACACCGAGGGAGCCCTCCTCGTCGTGGTCGAGAAGGAGCACCACCGCGCGGTCGAAGTTCGGGTCCGCCAGGGCGGGCGTTGCCACGAGCAGCCGTCCTGTGAGCGAGGACACCTCGGTCATGCCAGACATGATCCCGCATCTTCCCCTCGCTTGGGGAGGCAATCACGGTTCGGGAGTGAATGCAGCTCAGGGCGGAAAGGAGCGCCCCGGGCGCACGGCCGTGATGGTGACCGCTTGTGCCCGACGGGGAACGGTTCGTGTTGTGACACAGCTATGACGATCCTGAGCCCTCCTTGGGCTTACTGAAGGGGGGTCGGCGGCGATTACCCTTTCCCTTCTGGCCCCTGCCCAACTCATCGGAACGCGAGATACATGACCGTCAACGACGATGTCCTGCTTGTCCACGGCGGAACCCCGCTGGAGGGCGAGATCCGTGTCCGCGGTGCGAAGAACCTCGTACCGAAGGCGATGGTCGCCGCTCTGCTGGGAGGCGAGCCGAGTCGACTGCGCAACGTGCCGGACATCCGTGACGTGCGCGTCGTACGCGGTCTCCTGCAGCTGCACGGCGTGACGGTCCGCCCGGGTGAGGAACCGGGCGAGCTGGTGATGGACCCCTCGCACGTGGAGAGCGCGAACGTCGCCGACATCGATGCCCACGCGGGTTCCAGCCGTATCCCGATCCTCTTCTGCGGCCCGCTGCTGCACCGCCTCGGGCACGCGTTCATCCCCGGCCTCGGCGGCTGCGACATCGGCGGCCGGCCCATCGACTTCCACTTCGAGGTGCTGCGGCAGTTCGGCGCGCGCATCGAGAAGCGGGAGGACGGGCAGTACCTGGAGGCTCCGCAGCGGCTGCGCGGCACGAAGATCCAGCTGCCGTACCCGTCCGTCGGCGCGACCGAGCAGGTGCTGCTGACGGCCGTCCTCGCCGAAGGCGTCACCGAGCTCTCGAACGCGGCCGTGGAGCCGGAGATCGAGGACCTCATCTGCGTCCTGCAGAAGATGGGCGCCATCATCGCGATGGACACCGACCGCACGATCCGCATCACCGGTGTGGACAAGCTCGGCGGCTACAACCACAAGGCCCTGCCGGACCGCCTGGAGGCCGCCTCGTGGGCGTCCGCGGCGCTGGCGACCGAAGGCAACATCTACGTCCGTGGCGCCCAGCAGCGCTCGATGATGACGTTCCTCAACACCTACCGGAAGGTGGGCGGTGCCTTCGAGATCGACGACGAGGGCATCCGTTTCTGGCACCCCGGCGGCCAGTTGAAGTCCATCGCCCTCGAAACGGACGTGCACCCCGGCTTCCAGACGGACTGGCAGCAGCCGCTGGTCGTGGCCCTCACGCAGGCGACAGGCCTCTCCATCATCCACGAGACGGTCTACGAGTCCCGCCTCGGCTTCACCTCCGCCCTGAACCAGATGGGCGCTCACATCCAGCTCTACCGCGAGTGCCTGGGCGGCTCCGACTGCCGCTTCGGCCAGCGCAACTTCCTGCACTCCGCGGTCGTCTCGGGCCCCACCAAGCTCCAGGGCGCCGACCTGGTCATCCCTGACCTCCGCGGCGGCTTCTCGTACCTCATCGCGGCCCTGGCGGCCCAGGGCACGTCCCGGGTCCACGGCATCGACCTGATCAACCGCGGCTACGAGAACTTCATGGAGAAGCTCGTGGAGCTGGGCGCGAAGGTGGAGTTGCCGGGCAAGGCGCTCGGCTAGACGCCACGACCCGGTCGTAGACACGACGATGGGGCGGCCCCCGGTCAAAGGGGCCGCCCCATTGGCGTTACTGAGCCTCGTACGTCGTTTCGAGACGCACCGGCAGGCTTACTTGCCCTTGGCGGCTTCCTTGAGCTTGCTGCCCGCGGAAACCTTGACGCTGTAGCCGGCCGGGATCTGGATCGGGTCGCCGGTCTGCGGGTTGCGCGCGGTGCGAGCGGCACGGTGGGTGCGCTCGAAGGTCAGGAAGCCGGGGATGGTGACCTTCTCGTCGCCCTTGGCGACGATCTCGCCGACGGTCTCGGCGAACGCGGCCAGAACGGCGTCGGCGTCCTTGCGGGTCACCTCGGCGCGGTCGGCCAGCGCGGCCACCAGCTCACTGCGGTTCATGTCGTTACTCCCGTGTTCTTCTTGCTGTTGAGGCGTGCCACGCGGCGGAGCCGCATAGTGGGCACAGCGAAGCCGATGCTGCCAGGGGCCTCGGACACTCCCCGGACCCGGGTCCGTCGTCAGACCCTCGCGCCCAGGGACGCATCCTGCCCCTACCTGCGGCGGGAAAGCCAATCCGGCACCCGGAGGAGTCGTGAGAACACCCTTGGGAGTCACACGAAGAGAGGGCCTGAGCTTTCGCGTCACGATAAACGGCCGCTGGAGGCCCTTGGTTCCACGACGCGCCGTCACAAGGGCTTGCCGTGGCGATCCTCACAGCCGCCACACACTTTCGGGCCGCAGCGGGGTCCGGGGGCAGCAGCCCCCGCCGACGCCCGCCCCGAGGCCGGGTGACTACTCGACCGACGCCACGGCGCTGACGGACTTGGCCGCTTCCCGCACCGCGCCGGCCACCGCTCCCGCGACCTTGTCGTTGAAGACGCTCGGGATGATGTAGTTCGGGTTCAGCTCGTCCTCGGTCACCACATCGGCCAGTGCCTTCGCGGCCGCGAGCATCATCTCGGTGTTGACGGTGCGGGACTGCGCGTCCAGCAAACCGCGGAAGACGCCCGGGAAGACCAGCACGTTGTTGATCTGGTTCGGGAAGTCGGAGCGGCCCGTGGCCACAACTGCGGCCGTCTGACGGGCGATTGCCGGATCCACCTCGGGATCCGGGTTCGCGAGCGCGAACACGATCGCGTCGTCGGCCATGGCGGCCACGTCGTCGCCGTCCAGGACGTTCGGGGCCGAGACGCCGATGAAGACGTCCGCGCCGCGCACGGCCTCCTTCAGCGTGCCGGTCAGGCCCTCGGGGTTGGTGTTGTCGGCGATCCAGCGCAGCGCCGAGCCGGGGGCGGCGTCGACGAGGTCCTCGCGGCCGGCGTGCACGACGCCGTGGATGTCGGCGACGACCGCGTTCTTCACGCCCGCGGCGATCAGCAGCTTGAGGATGGCCGTACCGGCCGCGCCGGCGCCGGACATGACGACGCGGATGTTCTCAATTGCCTTGCCCGCGACGCGAAGTGCGTTGGTCAGGGCGGCCAGGACGACGATCGCCGTGCCGTGCTGGTCGTCGTGGAAGACGGGGATGTCGAGAGCCTCACGCAGGCGCGCCTCGATCTCGAAGCAGCGCGGGGCGGAGATGTCCTCGAGGTTGATGCCGGCGAACCCGGGGGCGATCGCCTTGACGATCTCGACGATCGCGTCGGTGTCCTGGGTGTCCAGGCAGATCGGCCAGGCGTCGATACCGGCGAACCGCTTGAAGAGGGCCGCCTTGCCCTCCATGACCGGCAGCGCGGCCTTGGGGCCGATGTTGCCGAGGCCCAGCACCGCCGAACCGTCCGTCACAACCGCAACGGAGTTGCGCTTGATGGTGAGGCGGCGGGCGTCCTCGGGGTTCTCGGCGATCGCCATGCAGACGCGGGCCACGCCCGGGGTGTAGATCATCGAGAGGTCGTCGCGGTTGCGGATGGGGTGCTTGGACGCCATCTCGATCTTGCCGCCGAGGTGCATCAGGAACGTACGGTCGGAGACCTTGCCGAGCGTGACGCCCTCGATGCCGCGCAGCTGCTCGACGATCTCGTCGGCGTGCGCCGTGGAGGTGGCCGCGATGGTGACGTCGATACGGAGCTTCTCGTGGCCGGAGGCGGTCACGTCGAGGCCGGTCACCGAGCCTCCGTGGGACTCGACGGCCCCGGTGAGCTGCGAGACCGCGGTTCCGCTCGCGGGCACCTCCAGCCGGACCGTCATCGAGTAGGAGACGCTGGGCGCCGTTGCCATGGCCGACTTCCTCTGCTTTCACCGTGTGACGCTGGATGCCGTCCGATCGTCGCACCTACCGCCGAGTAGGAGTTAGCCGGGCTTGAATTGCGAACGTATTGTTCGCCACGTCTTTCCATAAAAAGAGACCCACGTCACAACGCGACGTGGGTCTCTCCAACGTTCATGACACCGGCCCGCCATGCTCGCCTCGCGGCAAGTGGTCGCTCGTAGCGACGAAGGTTGGGCCCGGGGGCTTGGATCGAGCCGGTGCCACACCCAGGCTAACAAACGGATGCCGTAAGGCCATTCCCGCACCGCGGATTACTCGGGCCAGGTAGCCGCAGATCCAAAACGGCCCCCGGGAGGACGCGGCATCCGGATCAGTCTCTGAGCAGGTCCGGCACCCCGGTCGCATCCGGCTCGTCCCGCTCCCCCGACACCACCGTCAGCTGCTGGGTGGCCCGGGTGAGGGCGACGTACAGCACGCGCAGGCCGGCCGGGGACTCGTCGGCGATCTCCGCCGGGGAGACGACGACCGTCGCGTCGTACTCCAGCCCCTTCGCCTCCAGGCTGCCGAGCGCCACAACCCGGTCGCCGAGCCCGGCGAGCCACTTGGCCGCCTCCTCGCGCCGCTGCATGGCGACGACGACGCCGACCGTGCCGTCGACGCGGTCGAGCAGCCGGGCGGCCTCCTCGCGGACGGTGTGCGCGAGTGAGTCCCCTACGACAGCTCCGGGTCCTTTGTTCGTTGTCACGAACCGTGGCTCGACACCGGTGGAGCGGACGGCCGACGGCGAGGTCGAGCCCGGCATGGCCAGGGCCAGCACCTTCGCCGCCAGCTCGGCGATCTCGGCGGGGTTGCGGTAGTTCACGGTGAGCTGGAAGCGGCGGCGCGGGCGGGAGCCCAACGCCTCGTCGCGGGCCTGGGCCGCCTCGTCGACGTCGGACCAGGAGGACTGGGCCGGGTCGCCGACGATCGTCCAGGTGGCGTGCCGGCCGCGGCGGCCGAGCATGCGCCACTGCATCGGCGTGACGTCCTGCGCCTCGTCGACGATGACGTGGGCGTACTCGGTGCGCTCGGCCGCCAGCCGCTCGGCGCGCTCGCGCTGCGACTCCTCGCGGACCGGCATCAGCTCTTCGAGGCCGGTGAGCTGGTCGAGCGGGTCCAGCTCGCGCTTCTTCCTGGGGCGGGCCGGGGTGCCGAGGATCGCCTGGAGTTCGTCGAGCATGGCGATGTCGTGCACCGAGTGGCCGTCCCGCTTCAGCGAGCGGGCCACCTTGCGCACCTCGCCCGGGTTGAGGATCCGGCGGGCGAAGCGGCCGAGCCGCCGCTCGTCGGCCATCACCTCCAGCACGGCCTTCGGGGTCAGTTCCGGCCACCATGCGTCGAGGAAGGCGATGAAGCTGTCCTCCGAGGTGACGTCCTCGTCGAAGGAGGAGCGCAGCTCGGCGGCGAGCTCCGGATCGGAGTGGCGGGTGGCGCCGCCCGACTGCGCCCACAGGGCGTCGAGCAGCAGCTTGCGGGCGCGCGGGCGCAGCAGGTTCACGGGCGCCGTACCGCCGAGGACGTTGTGGCGGATCCGTCCCAGCTCAGCCGCTTCCAGTTCGAGCCGGCGGCCGAAGGCGACGACCCTGAGCCGGGCCGGCGAATCGTTCAGCTCCAGGGCCCCACGGGCGGCCTTCCGCAGCACCTTGAGCATGCGGTACGAGCCCTTGGCGCGGGCCGTGGACGGGGAGTCGTACAGCGTGGCCTCGGCGCCGTCGACGAGCGAGCCGATCGCGCGGATGGCGACCTGGCCCTCCTCGCCCAGCGACGGGAGCACGCCCTCGGTGTACGCCACCAGCAGCGGGGTCGGCGAGACGATCAGGATGCCGCCCGCGTACCGGCGCCGGTCCTGGTAGAGGAGATAGGCGGCCCTGTGCAGGGCTACGGCCGTCTTTCCCGTCCCCGGCCCGCCCTCGACGTACGTCACCGAGGCTGCGGGGGCGCGGATGACCAGGTCCTGCTCGGCCTGGATGGACGCCACGATGTCCCGCATGGTGTGGCTGCGGGCCTGGCCGAGGGCGGCCATGAGGGCGCCGTCGCCGATGACGGGCAGCTCGTGGCCGTCGAGGAAGGCCTTGAGCTCGGGACGCATGAGGTCGTCCTCGACGCTCAGCACCCGGCGCCCCTTGGAGCGGATGACCCGGCGCCGTACGACCCGCCCCGGATCCACCGGAGTGGAGCGGTAGAAGGGCGCCGCGGCCGGGGCCCGCCAGTCGATGACCAGCGGGGCGTAGTCCTGGTCGAGCACGCCGATGCGGCCGATGTGCAGGGTCTCGGCGATGTCGGCGGTGTTGTCGTCCCGCACGGCGCCCTCGGCGGGCTCGACGGCGGTGTAGGCGCCGTCGGGTCCCTTCTTGCCGTCCTTGCCGGGCAGCAGGTCGATACGGCCGAAGAGGAAGTCCTCGAACTCGTTGTTGAGCCGATTGAGGTGGACCCCCGCCCGGAAGACCTGTGCGTCGCGCTCGGCGAGCGCGCCTGGGGTGCCGACCTGGCCGCGCTTGGCCGCGTCGTTCATGAGGAACTCTGCCTCGTGGATCTTCTCCTCGAGCCGCTGGTACACCCGGTCCAGGTGTTCCTGTTCGACGCCGATCTCTCGGTCTCTCAGGGAGTCTTCGAGCGCGGTTTCCTGCTGAGCCTGAACGGCCACCGGGCCCCCTTCTGACGTGCTGGGCAGCCGTCAACCGTACGCGAAGGGGACCCGTAAAAGCTACGCGTCGACCTCGACCAGCTTCTTTCCGTCGAAATCCATGACCTCGATGTGATCGACGTCATCGGGGGCCATGGAGACTCCGCCGCTGACGTAGAGAGGGTTCCTGGCCTGCTCGGTCTTGGCGTCCGGGATGCCGTAGCCCCACTTCGGGACGGACCAGGAGGCCGCCGTCTCGCGCTCGCCGTCCTTGCTGACGAAGATCAGGGAACATTTGAGCGGACCCTTGACGCCACCGAGCTCGAGGGCCGTCTCGGTGCCCCACGCCTTCTCCTGCAGGGCGACGGTCGCGGTGACCTTGCTCGCCTGGTCGGTGCCCGTGACCTTGTTCTCGATGCTGTTGAACAGGTCCCTGGCGGGGTTCGCCGCAAGGGTCTGGCTGGTGCCGCCGCCCTCCGAGTCGCCGCCGGTCGTCGCGATCGCGGCGAACGGACCGGCGACGATCAGCGCGGCCGCCGCGGCCACCATGTAGAAACTGCGCCGGCGCTTCTGGGCACGTCGCTCGGCGACCTCGTCGACGAGCTTGTTCACCAGACGCGGGCTGGGCTTCGCGGACAGGGAGTCGCCGATCGCGGGCGTACCGGCACCGGGCAGATCCGCGAGCGCGGCCAGCATCGGCTCCATTCCGGCGAGCTCGTCCAGCTGCTGGGCGCACCATTCGCAGGTCGCGAGGTGGGCTTCGAAAGCGGTTGCCTCGGCGTCGTCGAGAATCCCGAGGGCGTAGGCACCGACGGTCTCGTGCTCGCTCGGAACCGGATGTCCCTGCATGGGTCCAGACATACCCGAACCGCCCATCCCGAATCCCTGGTTTCCCCCGTAAACACTCATCACGCCGTCACCCCCCGCTCCTCCAGAGCCAGCTTCATCGACCGCAGGGCATAGAAGACCCGTGAGCGAACGGTGCCACTGGGTATGCCCAGCGTCTCGGCCGCCTCGTTGACGGTACGCCCCTTGAAGTACGTCTCCACGAGGACCTCCCGGTGGGCGGGGGTCAGGTCGTCGAGTGCGTCCGACAGCGTCATCAGCCACAGCGCCTTGTCGATCTCGTCCTCCGCGGGGATGACCTCCAGCGGCGACGGATCGACCTCCTGCGGCCGGGCCTGCCGGCTGCGGTGGCCGTCGATGACGATGCGCCGGGCGACCGTCACCAGCCAGGGGCGTACCGATCCGGTCGCTCGATTGAGCTGTCCGGCGTTCTTCCAGGCACGGATGAGCGTCTCCTGCACAACGTCCTCTGCTCGTTGCCGATCACCGGCGACCAGTCGAAGGACATACGCAAGGAGGGGTCCGGCGTGCTCTCTGTACAGCGCACGCATCAGCTCCTCATCTGGTTCCGAGGGCTGGGACATGCGATGTCGGGCCCTCGATCCACGTTCATTGGCCACGACGGAATCCTTGCGCACGCCCACCTCCGATGTCCGGGGGTTCCCCCAGTCGGTCGCTCGACTACCCGTACGGAAGGCGCCCGTTGAGTGTTCAAAGTGAGGCGACAGTTTTCTTCGGAGTGACGTGACGAGCAGGACATGACAGCACATTCCCACCGTGCGATCTTTACATTTCCCCCACAACGGCAAGATCGAGTCGCGGCTTCCCTACGGGTGCGTAGGTAAACGGCATGTAATCGAAATCACTTCGACAGTCGTTCCACAGAAGCCGCATAACGGACCGTCAGGCGCGGGCGAGGGCCGCGCGGCGACGGTGCCGGGCGACCCTTTCGCGGTTCCCGCAGACCTCACTGGAGCACCAGCGCCTCCTGCGCCCCCGGGACGAATCGAGATAAACGATCGGACAGTTGTCGCCCTCGCACTCCCTCAGCCCGGCCCGCGCGACCGGATCGGTGAGCAGTTCCACGGCGTCCCGCGCGAGGGCGCCGAGCAGCGCGGCGCACTCGGGCGGATGATCCAACTTCCTCACGAGGCTGCCGTCTTCATCCCGTACGGCACGGGGAGCCGGGGGCGCGGCGCAGGCGAGGTCGTTCACGCGGGCGAGCGCGACGTCGTACGACGGCCAGGGCTCGGGGGCGAGTCCTCCGCGCACCAACTGTCCGATACGTCCGCGCAGTTCGCGGAACTCGACGAGCCAGGAGCCGTCGGCGTGGGCCAGCGTGGTGCCCGGCGGGACGAGCCCGGCGCCGATGATCCAGGCGCACAACACCTCGACGGAGTCGAACCGTTCCTCGGGGTGTGTGGTCGCGAGGAGATCCAGACAGGTCCGCCCGGCGTCGAACCGCAGCTCGTACGCGTCCGTGACCGTACCCAGTGCCATGTGCCTGTCACCGCCTAGGGGTCACCCCGGTCATCAGGGGTCGGTGAGGTGCCGTGAGAGGGCTGGGGGAAGAGCTGGGAGAAGCGTTCCCTCCAACAGTGCCTGCCCGGTGGCGGCGCCGGAACCCCTCGTACCGGGGGTTGGCTGGACGAACGCTTATGGAGCTGCGCGTGACGGCCATGTTCGGGGTGCGCGCGGGTCCGTTGACTGGAGAACATGACAAGGAACAGCACAGTCGTGGGAACCGTACTGGGCGCGGCCACGGTCGCGATGGGCCTGATCGCCGGGGCCTTCTACGTCTTCGCGTGCGCGGTGATGCCGGGGTTGGCGCGGAGCGATGACCGGGTGTACGTCGAGGTCATGCGCGACGTCAACGACGTGATCCAGAACCCGGTGTTCTTCCTGAGCTTCGTCGGGGCGCTCGTGCTGGCGGGGGTGTCGGCGTGGCAGCTGCGCGGGGCGCCGTACCGGTGGTGGGTGTGGGCGGCGGTGGCGGCGTACGGGCTGGCCTTCGTGGTCACCGTCGGGTTCAACATCCCGCTGAACGACGGCCTTGCGGGCGGCGGGGATCCAGCCGCCCTGCGGGAGGAGTTCGAGGATCCGTGGGTGGCGTGGAATGGGGTGCGGGCGGGGTTGTCGACGGTGGCGTTGGGGTGCTTGGGGCGGGCGTTGGTGCTGTACGGCCGGATGCAGCGGGTGGCTGACCGGATGCAGCGGCCGGCTGATCAGCACCGGTCGGCTCATTCCAGCCCGTCCGGGGGCGCCCCCTCCGGGGGAGTTTGAGCAGGAGACCGTTCAGGCCGACGGGGTCCAGGGGGCGGGGCTGGGCCCAGGGGGCGGGGCTGGAGCCCCCTGGGGGAGTCAAAGGGGCGGAGTCAAAGGGGCGGAGCAGCCTCTGGGCATGGGACGCATAAGGACGGCGGGGGCGAGAAAGCTCACACGTCCGCGTACTTCGTGTCCGCCGCCGGATCCAGCGCCAGCCGATACCCCCGCTTCACCACCGTCTGGATCAGCTTCGGCGCCCCGAGAGCCGTCCGCAGCCGGGCCATCGCCGTCTCCACCGCGTGCTCGTCCCGCCCCGCACCCGGCAGCGCGCGCAGCAGCTCCGCGCGCGGCACCACCCAGCCCGGCCGGCGGGACAGGGCCCGCAGCAGGGACATGCCCGCGGGCGGCACGGGGCGCAGTGCGCCGTCGACCAGGACCGCGTGCCCGCGGATCTCCACCCGGTGCCCGGCGACCGGCAGCGACCGGGCCCGGCCGGGCAGCTCCTGGCACAGGAGCTGGACCAGCGGACCGAGCCTGAACCGCTCGGGCTGGACCGTGTCGACGCCGAGGGCCTGCAGGGGCAGCGCGGTGACCGGGCCGACGCAGGCGGGGAGGACGTCGTGGTTGAGGGCGGCGAGCACTTCGGGAAGCAGCCCGCGCTCCTCGGCCCGCGACAGCAGGGACGCCGCGGCCGGGGCGCTGGTGAAAGTGAGGGCGTCCAGGCCGCGGGAGACCGTCGCGTCCAGCAGGCGGTCGACCGGGCCGATGTCCTCCGGCGGCAGCCACCTGTACACGGGGACCCCGAGCACCTCCGCTCCGGCGGCGCGCAACGACTCCACGAACCCGGGCAGTGGCTCCCCGTGCAGCTGGATGGCGACCCGGCGCCCGTCGACGCCCTCCTCCAGCAGCCGGTCCAGTACCTCGGCCATGGACTCGCTGGACGGCGACCACTCCTCCGTCAGCCCGGCGGCCCGGACCGCGCCCTTGACCTTCGGCCCGCGCGCGAGGATCTCGACCTCGCGCAGCCGTTCCAGCAGGTCCTCGCCCAGCCCCCATCCGTCGGCGGCCTCGATCCAGCCCCGGAAGCCGATCGCGGTCGTGGCGACCACGATGTCCGGCGTCCGCTGGATGATCTCCTTGGTGGCGGCGAGCAGCTCGCTGTCGTCGGCCAGCGGCACGATACGCAGGGCAGGGGCGTGCAGCACGGCGGCGCCGCGCCGCTGGAGCAAGGCTCCGAGCTCGTCGGCGCGGCGCGCGGCGGTCACGCCCACGGTGAACCCCGCGAGGGGCCCATGGTCGGATTGCTGCTGTTCGTCGTACATAACTCTCGTCCCGCACTCGAGTTGTGGTGCCTGCGCCAGGTGGTTCCACCGGGGTCGGCCGGGAGCGGCTCCTGATCGCACCCTTGGTGGGTACACCTGCATGCCGATCGAGCCTGTCAACGGTGCGTGACAGGCTCGGTTCGGCTTCATGTCAGCGGTGTTACGTCACACCTCCGCGTAGCTGAGCTGCGGCTTTGCCTCCGAGGTCGCTGTGGCGTGCGTCTCCGAGGCGGCCGGGCGGCGAAGGTATACGGCCCAGGTGACCACGAAGCAGGCTCCGTAGAAGGCGAGGAAGGCGACGAAGGCGCCGGTGCCGGAGCCCACGGTGAGGAAGGACTGGCGGAAGGCGAGGTTGATGCCGAGGCCGCCGAGCGCGCCCACCGCGCCGATGAGTCCCATGGAGGCACCGGAGAGCCGGCGGCCATAGGCGGCGGCGTCCTCACCGGTGAGCCCCTTGGCGAGGGCCTTGTTGTGGAAGATGCCGGGGATCATCTTGAACGTCGAGCCATTGCCGAGCCCGCTCAGCACGAACAGGGCGATGAACGCGGTGGTGAACAGCGGCAGCGACTTCTGCATCGAGGCCACGATGATGACCGCGGTCGCGGCGGCCATGGCGACGTAGTTCCACAGCGTGATCTTCGCACCGCCGTACCGGTCGGCGAGCCAGCCGCCCACAGGGCGGATCAGGGAGCCGAGCAGCGGGCCGATGAAGGTGACGTAGGCGGACTGGAGCGGCGTCCGGCCGAACTGGGTCTGCAGGACGAGACCGAAGGCGAAGCTGTATCCGATGAAGGAGCCGAAGGTGCCGATGTAGAGGAAGGACATGATCCAGGTGTGGGCCTGCTTCACAGCGTCCTTGGCGGCACCGGTGTCGTTCTTCACCGACGAGATGCTGTCCATCTTGAGCCACGCGAGGACGGCGGCGATCACGATGAACGGGATGTAGATACCGAGCAGCAGGCGCGGGCCGCCGCTGGCACCGATGACCGCGAGACCGACGAGCTGCACGACCGGCACGCCGATGTTGCCGCCCCCGGCGTTCAGACCGAGCGCCCACCCCTTCTTGCGCAGGGGGAAGAAGGCGTTGATGTTGGTCATGCTGGAGGCGAAGTTCCCGCCACCGACACCGGCCAGCATCGCGCACAGCACGAACGTGGTGAACGAGGTCCCCGGCTCCATCACGACGAACGCGGCGACCGTCGGCAGGAGCAGCATGCTCGCCGAGATGACCGTCCACATCCGGCCACCGAAGATGGCGACGGCGAAGGTGTACGGCACGCGGACGATGGCGCCGACCAGGGTGGCCATCGAGACGATGGTGAACTTGTCGGCGGGGGTGAGCCCGTACTCCGGCCCCATGAAGAGCACCATCACGGACCACAGGGTCCAGATCGAGAACCCGATGTGCTCGGAGAGAACCGAGAAGAAGAGGTTCCGCTTGGCGACCTTTTCCCCGGTCTCGTTCCAGAAAGTCTCGTCCTCGGGGTCCCAGTGATCGATCCAGCGGCCTCCCCTGCTCGCGGCGGGGGCTGTGCTAGGGGCTGTCATGACGCCTCCACGGTACTTCGGGGCTCGGTCTCGCTATGAGTGGCTGACCCCGAAGGTAGGGAGGGCTCGTTTCCGCGCTGTGGCACCGAGTGACCGGAAGGGAACTTTGCTCTCACCCGGCGGGGAGGGCGGATGAGAGGTTGTGTCGGTCGTCCCTATATAAGGGCGAGATATAGGGACGGGACACAGGGGCGGCGGCGTCAGCGCTGCGGGGGCTGCCAGTGGGGGTTCTGCTGGGGGTAGGGCTGTGGCGGGTAGGCGGGCTGGGCCTGCGGCTGGCCGTACGGCGGCTGCGGCTGCGGCTGCGGGGAGGCGTACGGGCCCGGGGTCTGGGGAGCGCCATGGGGACCCGGGGTCGGCTGGTTGCCGTACGGGCCGGGGGCCGGGGCAGCGGGCTGGGCGGGGTAGGCGCCCGGAGCGGCAGGCCGGCCGGGGTACGCACCCGGGGCGGCGGGCTGGCCGGCGTACGGGCCGGGGGCTTGCTGGCCGTAACCGGCCGGGGTGGGGGCGGCGGGCGGGGGCTGGTGGCCGTAGGGCCCGGCGGCGAAGGGGTTGCCCTGCCCCGGGAACTGGCCCGGGAACTGGCCTGGCATCTGCGCACCCGGCGGCAGATAGCGCACCCGCCCCGTCTCGTCGGTGATCGGCATGAACCCGGCGGCCTGGAGCCGGGCCGCGAACTTGGCGTTGCGCTTGCGGGTGACGACGAGGCCGATGCCGAGCAGGCCGATGAGGCCGACCCACCCGAGACCGGCGAAGAGGAAGGCATCGGCATCCCCGCCGGCCTTCGCGACGGCGACCACGAAGCCGAGGGTGATGCCACCCGCCGCCCACCACATCTTCTTCTCGGCGTGCTTGCCCGTGAGATCGAAGTTGATGCGGGCCTTGAGGAGCTCGAAGGCGTCCGGCACGAGAGGCGGCACGGAGACCCCGTCACCGGCGTTCGGATACTGCGCCCAGTTCTGTGCGGCGCGGGCGCGGGCCTGGGGGCTGGGGTCGGGCGCGATCAACATGACGAGCGCGTTGTTCCGCCCACCGCTCTGCCGTACGTCCATGTACTCGTACCCGAACTGCTGGGCGGTGAAGGCCAGCGTGGCGAGCTTCTTCACGGAGGCCATGGGGCTGGTGAGCTCGACGGGCTCTCCGCTCGCCATCAGCCGCAGCATCTTCTGCACTTGCCGCTTGCTCATCAGGACCTGCTCCCCACCGACCGCTCGGGCCCATCGGCCCCTCGGGTCACCCCGTTCACTTGCGCAACCCGGTCAGTGTTCCACGGGGGTCTGACAGTGCGGAACCTCGGTCGGCGGGGTTGGGAGCTGCTGCCGCTGGAGTGCCTTCAAATGTGTTCTGGTGAGCGGGAGTGAGTGCCGGTGGCCGATGGCCGGTGTCGTGTGGCGTGCCTTGGCCGTTGGGTCGGTTTCCATTGGGGAACTGACGTTCTTGCGTCGAATGGGTGACCTTTGCGGGAGCTGCTCGTTGGATGCGGTGACAGGGTTCTTCGGGTGGGGTCGGGGGTGACGGGGTGGGGGAGCTGAGGGGCATGGCGGCGCCGTTCGTCGCGTCCGGTCCGAGTGGTGTGGCCGTCCGGACCTGCCTCAAGCAGCTGGCACCGGACGATGAGAAGGTGCTGCGTCTGGTGGGCGCGCATCTGGGGTCGCTGGCGTCGAAGGATCTCAAGGCCCGTTGCCGGGACGGCCTGGAGCACTCCGGTGACACGTGGGCGGTGCGTAAGCGGGAGCTGACGCCGCTCTCGTCGTCGCGGTGGGCGGGCAGTATCACCAAGGCCACTCATGATCAGTGGGCACTGGCCCGCCGCTGCCAGCTGGCCCACATCCAGAACCTGGAAGCCGGCATCCGCACCATCGGGCACCGGCTGTCCCAGCCGGTCGGGCAGAAGGGGACCAGACAAGCCCCGGGCGGTTACCGGTCGCAGCGAGAGTGGCACGCGAAATCCCGGCGGCTACGGGTCTTGGAGAACCGGCTGGCCGCCGCGCGGGCTGACCGCGAGGCGGGAGTTGTGCACGTCGTGCGAGGCGGCAAGCGGCTGGCCCGCACCAGGCAGCACCTGGAGGCGGCCGGGCTCACCGAGTCCGAATGGCGCCGGGGCTGGGAGGCGGAACGCTGGTTGTGCCAGGCGGACGGTGAGTCCGGCAAGCGGTATGGCAATGAGACGATCCGCGTCAGCCCCGACGGCGAGGTGAGCATCAAACTCCCCGCGCCGCTCGCGTATCTGGCCAACGCTCCGCACGGACGGTACGTCCTCGCGAGCAGGGTTACGTTCGCGCACCGGGGTGGCGAGTGGGCCGACCGCGTCGCAGCGAACCGGGCTGTGGCCTACCGCATCCACCTGGATACGGGCCGGGACCGCTGGTATGTGACCGCGTCCTGGCAGATGCCGCCCACCCCTGCCATCCCTGTCGGGACCGCACTCGCGCACGGGGCGATCGGCGTGGACATGAACGCCGACCACCTCGCCGCGTGGCGCCTGGACATGCACGGCAATCCGACCGGCGCCCCGCGCCGCTTTTTCTACGACCTGTCCGGCACCCGGGACCATCGTGATGCCCAGGTGCGTCACGCCCTCACGCGGCTGTTGCACTGGGCCCGGACGTGCGGTGTCCGCGCCATCGCCGTTGAGGATCTGGACTTCGCCGCGGAGAAGACCCGGGAGAAGCACGGCCGCAGGAAACGCTTCCGGCAGCTGATCTCCGGCATGCCCACCGGAAAGCTCCGTGCTCGACTGACCTCGATGGCCGACGCCACCGGTATCGCGGTCATCGCCGTGGACCCGGCTTACACCAGCCGCTGGGGCGTCCAGCACTGGCAGAAACCCCTCACCAGCACCACCCGCAAGACCACTCGCCATGACGCGGCCGCCGTGGCGATCGGAAGGCGCGCCCAGGGACACCCGATCCGGCGACGGACGGCACCGCCCCCTGCTCACCGGAGTGATGAGCAGGGGCATCGGACCGTCCAGGCGGGACCAGGAGTCCTCGGGCGTGAAGGAACCCGTCCCCGCATCCCCGGACCACGGACACGATCCGTGCGCGCTGGTTGCGGAGCGAACACGGGGGACCAGAACGCCCAACACCGTTCGGGGCGTTCGGCTGAGCGTGTGTCCTGGCAACAGGACACACTCCCCCTCAGTCTCTAGGAACGGTTCACGGGATCTTGGTGGAACCTTGCCGCGGGATGATGTGCCGGTTTGGGATCACGCGGCCACCCCCCGCACCCGCTCCCGCCTCCCACCCACCTCGAACCACAGGAGCTTCCCCGCACCCCGATCGAGCGACCATCACCGAGGGGCCAGCCGCCCCAGCGGTCGGCGTACTCCTGGATGAGGAGCAGCCCGCGTCCACCGAGGGCGTCCGCCGGTGCGGGCGGGACGCGGACGCCGGGCGGCTGATCGAAAGGGGCCGGGATGCAGGAGCTCGTGTCCCATACGCCCACCCGCAGTCGCCCGTCGTTCAGGGCGGTCAGGCGCAGGGACGCAGGGCCGTTGGTGTGCCGGTAGGCATTGGTGACCAGCTCAGACGTCAACAGCTCGACGACGTCCAGGATTTCGGCCCTGCCGTGGCCGTTGAGGGCGGCTCGCACGGTCACACGCGCGACGCGTGCGGCACGGGGGTCATGTGGGAGTCGGAGGGCGTACGCCCAGGTGTCGGGCGGGGCTACGGTCGCCACGACGGACTCCCAGAAGGGGCCTCGACTGGTGGGACGGGTACCGCGAGACCCTGCCCTCAGGCCTCCTCGACCTCGCCGAACTGGAACACCACGCCGTCGCGATCCGCACGGCCCAGATCTCCCACATCCCGGGCATGTTCCAGACCGTCGACTACGCCCGCCTGATCTTCAGACAGTCCATCCCTCAGCTGTCCCCACCCGAGATCGAGTACCGCGTCTCACACCGCATCAAGCGGCAGGGCATCCTCTTCTCGGACGCGCCGACCCCGTACACGGCGATCGTCCACGAAGCCGCGCTACGGATGCGGTTCGGCGGCCGGGACGTCACTCGCGAACAACTGCGGCACGTCGTCGAGATGAGTGAGCGGGACCACGT
This sequence comes from Streptomyces sp. R28, assembly GCF_041052385.1. GTDB lineage: Bacteria > Actinomycetota > Actinomycetes > Streptomycetales > Streptomycetaceae > Streptomyces. Next base: position 4,187,191 of record NZ_CP163439.1, read on the forward strand.
GACGGTCCTGGTGACCCCTTACGACGCCGGTGTCTTTCCCGGCGCCGGCCAAACCGTCCTGTACGCGGAAGGGCCAGTCCCCCAACTGGACACGGTGCAGCTCGACTCCGAGCATGGGTCCGTGTTCCTCCACGCCGACCTACTGCTGGAGAAGTACCGCACGTTCATGACCCGCTTCGAAGCAGTCGCTCTCAAGGAGTCCGCTTCCCGAGACCTGATCCACGAGATCATCGACGATCTGTGAAAGGTTCCCAAGTGCCCACCCTCCACTGGCAGAAGTCGTCTTACAGCAGCGAGGGAAACAACTGCCTCGAACTGGCCACTGGACCCGACGGAACGATCCGCCTCCGCGAGTCCGACACTCCCTCGATCGCTGTCTCCCTCGACGCCCCAGTCCTTTCCTCACTCTTGACAGCCACCCGCCGGGGCATAGGCAGCCGACGCCCGCGGAGTCAATCCTCGGTGACGCCGCAGTAGCCGATCTCAGAGTCGGCCCGGATGTTGCGATAGATCATCGCCTCGTCGAGGAAATGGCCACCGTGCCGAGGTCACTTCAAGGTGCCGAACTCGCCGATCTTGTCCAATTGCGCCGTGCCGAGATCATCCGGGATGCCAGCTGGCTTCTTCCCATCCGGCCCTTTCGGGGGGTTGAAGTCGTAAAACATCGCGACCGTTGTATCTTTTCGGGATACCACCACCGCGCAAGGAACCCTCAATGACTCGTCATCTGGGTACGACACAACCTGAATGAGTCGCAAGGAGACGGATTAATCTCCACATCCAGGGTCAGACTACATTTCGACATCATCGTATTCGAAGGACTGTTCAACATCCTTGAAGGACGTACATTTCTCAGCCGCTATCCGGAATTCCCGTACCACTCGTTTTGCATCATCGATCCTGTACGATGCAAGATTCATGACTGCCCCAGAACCCGCTCCTTCCGGACTGAATAGCCGGTTGATACGCGCGTAAGCAGGGTAAGCGCTACTGCTGCTGCCGAGCGCCTGGACAACCGGACTACACTCGGCAGGGTCCGCTGTCCTATTGGAAGGACGGGTGCTCTGAGGACTCCAGCCGGACACCTCGTATCCGTCGCCGCCAGAGAGCGCCACCGTTTTCAGATCCGCCTCAGTCAATGGCTTGTGCGGGGCACTGTTCGCCGATGACCCTCTGGCCTTTGAATTCACGTTGTCGCTTCCGGAACTTTTCCCGCACGCGGCAGCGGAAGTCAGAACTAGCACAGCGACCGCAGCCAAGCGGACGCCCGCCCTCATCGAGGCTCCCCTCCCCATATTCCGATCCGGATCTCACTTAGTCACTGGTATTGAGGCTAGAAGTTGCCAAGCCAGCGACGCGCCGCGGCACTCTCCACCGGGTGCCCGATATCACCCGTCGCCACCCACTCAGCGAACGTACGCAAGACTTGCGAACGGTGCGGCTCCCGCACCACAAACGCACTTATCGCCGATTCCCAAGTGGTCCCACAGGAAAGCACCGATCCATCGAGTGAGAGCATCCGAAATTCAGGACGACAATATCCACTACCGAGCGGACCGGAAGCCCCTATACCCATTAGGTCCCACGATTCCTGCAACTCTACACAGATCCACCGCGACGGACCTCCTTCATCAGGTGTTACCGCTACCAAGAATCGGCGATCTTTTTCACTAAACAGGCCTGCTTCAACCGACAAGCGATACCACCCTGCGTTCGCCTTCTCGGCCAGCAATGGGTCCTCGATGTCCACCAGGAAATCGGTGCGACCGTCCCCAGCGGGACAGCTTGGCGCCTGACCGGTGACGAGGGGGGGCACAAATCCCTCCTGGTCGCCACACCCCTCCGTCACTACAAGGCCCGCCTCAGCGAGAAGTCTCTTCAGCTCCATTCACCCCTCCCCAGATCAAGGCCTTGGCACATACTGGTTGGGAAGCCTGGCGTAACCATACTCGATCACCTTGTTGTAATTGTGACCGAGTACGTACCCTACGACCCCATCACTTCGCACGAGGACTCGAGTCTTGGTCGCAGCCGAGCCCACACCGGTGAAGATCGTGGCATTATACCAAGGACTGCTAGTATTTCCGTTCGCATTGAACCAGTCAGGTCCAGTGCTGTTGATTCGCTGCCTGACCCGACCGCTCTCGATGCCGTTCACCGTATTGTGAACTTCCCTGGGAATTTCTGCCCAGGCTTTCCGTCCAGCATCAATTCGACTTTGCACTTGATCCGGATGGTACGGATCATCCTTGAACGCCGGACAGCTGCTGTTGTGAACCAGTACCGGCGTCGCCCCCGCCAGCACATAGTACGTGTGCAAGTCGTCAACCGTGAGGTTGTACGTGCGGGCGTGCTTTGTGAATGGACGGTTGCCCGTGACGATGACGGTGTCTCCGTCATCGGTGAGCAGGGTCATGCCCGGCTTGAGGTCACCCGCTTCGACCCAGTCCCGCTCAGACGGGGACCAGAACGGATGCTCGTGTGTGGCCGTGAGCTTGTCGATGCCGTTCTCGGTGGCGATGGACAACTCGTTGAAGTACTTGTCGTCCTCGGTGACGATGAGGCGGATGACCTTTCGGGGGCCTGTCTCACCGGTTTTCGGGTCGGTGGCGAGGACCTCGTCTCCGACCTTGATGTCTTCGATGTCCTTGGTCTCGCCGTCGGCCATCAAGACGTCGGTGCCGGCGAGGAAGCACTTGCACTTCTTGAACCAGTCCTCGACGGCCTTGATCCCCTTCTTGATCACCGAATCGGGGACCAGCTTCAGGGCTTTGGCAAAGGGAAGGTCCGTCCCCGCCATGAAGCAACTCGTTGCTCCAGAGCCGGAGAGACATTCCTTCCAGTCCGTCGGATCGGGGAGGAAGACCGTGGCAAGGGCCTTGAAGACAGTCCTTTGAACCGACAGGTCGAAAGGCTTGTGCACGGTCTTCTTGCCGAGGCCCGGCAGATCACTGCCCGTCCTGACCACGCTGTGCAGATTGCCTGTCGAGTCGTGGACGTAGTGGGAGTTCTCGTAGTGATAGCTCCATGTGCCGTCACCGTTCGGGGTCATCCAGTCCCGGTAGGTGTCGCCGTCCTTGGAGCACCCGCTGTCGCACAGGGTGACCGGCTTGAGGCCGTCGGGGTCGCTGGTGCTGATCGGGCTGTTCTTCGCGTAGCTGTACCCGTTCATCTGGAGCGGGTCCGCGATATCGATGATCGGGTCCGCGGAGAGGAAGCGGCCAGAGTTCTGGTCATACTCGCGGGCGCCTATGTGAGTAAGACCCGTTGCCGCGTCGTCGATGCCCACGCCCAGGTAGCTGCGCTTGTTCGGCCATGTCGACGGCTTGGGGCCGCGAAGTTCCCCGTACGGCTTGAAGGCGCGGCGGGTGACGGGCTGGCCGCTCGACACTTCCACTGTCGTGTTCGCCGTGCCGAGGTGGTCCGCGAGCAGGACGTTCAGCTTGTGGCCCGTCGTCGCGCCGTTGCTCGTGGTCCGGGTCACCGTAGGTGCGCCGGGTTGAGCGTAGGAGCGGGAAGCCTTGGTGATCGCCCCCGTTGCGCCCGTCGTCACCTCCGTCTCGCCCAGGTAGAGCGTCGAGCCCGACGGTGAGTTCTCCAGGATGCGGTTGCCGGCGGCGTCGTAGACGTACGTCGTCTTCTTGCCGTCGTCCGTGATCGTGTCGAGCTTGTTCTCGGACGTCCAGGTCAGGTCCTGCGTGGTGGCGGGCAGGTCGCGGACCTCGGTGTTGCCCACGTCGTCGTACGTGTAACTGCTGCCCATGCCCGACGGGTTGGAGCTGATCGACTTCATCGTGTGCGGCTGCGCGGTGGTGCCGTAGCCGTACGTGTAGGTGACGTTCTTGGTCGCGTCCGCCGGATCATGTTCCGTCAAGGTGGCGCGGTTGCCCAGCCAGTCGAAGGTGAACGACTGGTGGTACGCCGTCGCACCCGTGGCCACGGTCGTCGCGTCGGGAGCCGTGGCCGCCAGAGTCGACGACAAGGAGGCGTCCGGGCTCGACTTGTCGCCCGCCGTGTCCGGGGCGTGGGCCACCGGGCCGGAGGAGGTCCTGTAGTCGGTGCGATAGCCCCACGTCGCGCCGTTCGACGCCTTGCAGCCGGTGGCGTTGCGGGCCGGGGTGATGTTCGACGTCCAGGCGTTCACCAGCTCGCCCATCACGTCGTACGTGAAGCACTGGGTGTCCCACTTGACGCCCGAAGCCTCCGACAGTTCGCGGGCGGTCGACGTGATGGTGCCGGACACGTCGTACGAGTAGTAGCTGTCCGTGATGCGGTGCGGTCCGGAGGTCTCGCGGTCGGTGACCGTGCGCTGGAGGCTGCCGGTGTGCGGGTCGACGAAGTTGGTGGTCCAGACCCGGTAGGGCTGGGAGCTGGACACCGTTCGCAGGACCTCGCCGTACGGCGAGTAGGTGGCGTCGGACGTGTACCAGGTGAGGCCCGAGGTCGACTCGGCCAGGCCGTCGCCGTTGTAGCGGGTGACGACCTTCTCCTTCGCCAGTCCGCCCACGGCAGGCAAGGTGACCGACAGCGGCTTGCCGGTTTGGGTGGAGGCGTACGCGTACGCGTACGTGCCCGCCAGGCCTGCTGTCAGCGGGTTCGACGGGATCACCGTCTCACTGCCGGTGGGCCGGTAGTCGGTGTCGTAGCCGGTGACCCGGTTGATGTAGTCGCCGCCCGACGTGTGCCGGGTCGAGGCGACCGGCTGGCCCAGCGCGCCCGGCAGGCTGTCGTACGTGAACGACTTGACCGGGGCGGCGGTTGCCGAGCCCTCACGGACGAAGGTGACCCGGCCGAGCTCGTCGTAGTCCGTGTACGTCGTCCGCGACTTGGCGTCCGTCACCTTGACCGGGCGGTCGGCGTCGTCGTACCAGGTCTCCGTCTTACCGGTGTCCGGGTCGGTGGTCGACGTCACGCGGCCCCGGGCGTCGTATGTGTAGGTCCAGGTGTTGCCTGCCGGGTCGGTGACCTTCGTGCGGTAGCCGCGGGCGTCGTACTCGTACGTCGTCTTGCGGCCGCTGTTCTCCGAGGTGGCCGGTTCCCAGTTGGTCGTGGCGGCGTTGTCCTTGTAGTGGCGGATCGCGGTGACCCGGCCGAGGGCGTCGGTGTACGTGCGCGTCTGAGGGGCGGTCGAGCCCAACGGGTCCGTGAAGGCGCTGGTGTCGTCGTGGAAGGTGTACGCCGCGTACCGGTAGGCATCGCCGTGGTACGTCAGCTGGATCGACGGCCGTTCCAGACCGTCGTAGCCGTACGTGACCCGGCTCGGGATCAGCGCTTTCGATCTCGGCGCGAACAAGTCGGCCGCCGGCTCGCCCTTCGCGAGGTAGCCGCTCGTCTGCTCACTGGCCAGGCCATGGTCGTCGTACTTCGTGTCGGTGATGATCCGGCCGGGGCCGTGCGCCTCGGACTGGGTCTGGACCTGGCGCATCAGGCCGTCGTAGATCGTCACCTGACGGCTGTACGTACCGTCGTCCTTCAGCGTCTTCGTGGTGACAGCGGCGGGCCTGGTCTCGGCGGAGGTGGCCACCGCCGCCTGGTACGCGATCTCCACGTCCGGGGACTTGCCGCCCGAGGAACGCGAAGGCGACCAGCCCTTCACCAGGCGGCCGAGGGCGTCGTACTCGTAGCGCGTGACCCGGCCGTTGGCATCGGTGGCCGTCAGCGCCAGGCTGCGGCCCGGGTCGAAGGTCGTTGTGACGGCATGACCCTTGGCGTTGATCGTCTTCACCGAGGTGACCGGCCCGCCCGCATCCGCAGGCGTGTACTGCGTCTCTGTGGTGCCGACCTCCGGCTTGGTGATGGTGCGGATGCGGCCCAGTGGGTCGTACGTGGTCTTGGTGACGACCGAGTACGAGGTTCCCGCGCCGTTGACCCCGGCAGCGGAGGTGACCAGCCCCTTCGTCGGCGTCTCGCCGTACGCCAGGCCGTCGTAGCTGTTCCGCACCGCCTTGATGAGCTTGGTCGCCGGGTCCGCCGTGTCGTGGGCCGCGCAGGCCGTGCCCGTACTGCGCTGCTCCTTCGGCAGACCGATCAGCCACGCGGACGTGTTGTGCACATACGAGGTCTTGGTGCAGGTCTGGTCGGAGAGGGTCTCACCGGTGCTGCCGTTCGGCTTGACCACCGCGGTCTCCACCTGGATCGGCAGGCCGTATGTGTCGTCGACCGTCGTCAGCGTCCGGACGGCCCGCCAGCTGCTGTCGACCGGCTGGATCTCCTCGGTGCGCTCGATCCCGATGCGGTGCGCGAGCAGGGGATCCATGTCCGTGCCGTTCTCGGCCTCCCGCGAGCGGGACGCGGTCTGCTTCGACCAGGGGTAGTTGAGCGTGCGCTTGTGGATCCGCTTGTCGGCGTCCCGGTAGGTGATGGTCTCCGCCGTCATGCCCGCGTACTGCGGTGCGTCGTCGGCGAGCAGCGTGTGCTTCTCCGTGGAGTCCTTGACCGTCCCACCGACTCCCTGGAAGTACCGGGTCTCGGAGTACGACTGGGCCTGCGGGAAGTTGAGCTGGTTGGTGGTTCTGCTGCCCTTGGTGACGGCCACCTGGCGATAGCCACGCCAGACGCTGTACGTGCGCAGGGACGGGCGGGTGAACTCGTCATCGCTCTTGGCCCAGGCGGAGTCCGTGTACTGGTACGTCGTGTGAACGGGCTTGCCGTGGGAGGTGACCTTGTCGGTCTCGGTCACGGAGTCGACGACGTACTTGTTGAACCAGGACTTCGCGGGTGTCTTCTCGTCACCGTCGGGCGACCAGCGGACGGGGTAACAGGTGCCGTTCCTCTCGCCCTTGTCCTCGGACGGCTCGGCGGCACAGCCGCCCTTGTACTCGACCTCGATGTCACCGCCGTACTCCGTGGCGACCGTGCCGATGCGCGGGCGCGTGAAAGCGGGGCGCTGGTCCTTCGGACCGCTCGACACCAGGTTCGGCAGTTGGCGGTCCTTCAGGCGGTCGTGCAGGGGCGAGGTGGAGCCGACCGAGTACTCGGCGAAGCTGACGCCGTCCTTGTGCTGGAGGGTGCCGGTGCTGTCGCCGGGGGCGAAGCCGCGACGGGTGATCGAGTTGAGCCACAGGCCGGGGGCCGTGTCGTACCAGTCCTCGGGGAAGGACTGGTGGAGCTGGTACGTGTCCACCTTGCCGAGGCCGGTCTGGGCGGCGCGGGCGCCCTTGGTCGTCACCGTGTCCAGGCGTATCTGTGTCCAGAAGGACGGGAACGACGGGCACAGCTTCGACGTGGACTTGCAGTTGAGATTGCCGGGGGTGTCCCACCAGGGGCGGTACGCGCCGGGGTCGTCGGTCTTGGCGAAGTTGGCGGGGTCGCAGCCCGTCTCCGACTTCAGGCAGCGCTGCTTGACGCCGAACTCGACGGTGGCGGACGGCTTGGTCAGGTCGGACGGGCGCATGCCGTACTCGATCGACGTCGGGTAGGCGTAACGGTCGTACTGTTCGGGAGACTTGAACTTCTTCTTTACGGCGTAGTAGTTCGTCTCCTGCTTCCAGTTGACGACCATCACGTTGCCGTGCACGTCGACGACCTTGTCCAGGCCCCAGCGCCAGGCCTGCTTCTTGCCGGCGCCACAGCGGGAGTCGGCGAAGGAGGTGGCGTGGCAGGGTTCTCCGGGGTGGTTGCCGAAGACGGGGACTGTGGAAACGGAGCTCGTGTCCGCGTGGCCGCCGCCCACCTGGTTGAGGCCGAAGTAGTACTTGGTGCCGTCCCGAGTCGTGACCATCCAGTACTCGCCGTTGTTGTCACCGTTGGCGCCGCCGGTGCGGCGCTCGACGCGAGTGCCGTCGTCGCTCTGGGGACGGTAGATCTCGGTGTCGGTCTCGGGGTTGCTGCCCGTCGGCGCGTCTCGCACCAGCTCTACGCTCCGGCCGCCCAGCGACATCACCGCGTTGTACGACACCCAGCACAGGTCGGACGTCTTGTCCTTCTTGGCCGTGTTGTTGGGCGTGCCGGACTTCAGCGCCTTGCGGTCGTCCTGGCAGGTGCGGTAGCGGCGCTCGATGTGGCCGGGGTCGTAGTCCCAGCCCTCTCCTATCCAGGAGGACTGGGGGGAGGACACCGCGACACGGCCGTCCACCGTCTGGGAGTTGTAGTTGAAGGAGATGGTGGGGGCCGGGCCGGCCGGAGCCGCGGGCACCGTCAGCGGGTACGACCAAGTGAACGCGCCGGAGGAACCGCCCGCCTCCCACTTGCCGTTGGAGACCAGGGGCGTGGCCTTGAAGGTGCCGCCCGCGCCGCCGCCGGAGTCGACCGCGCCGATGACCGCGGCGTCTCCGGTCGCGGCAGCCGGAGTGGCCGGGGTGGCCGATGTGCGGTAGGCGGCCTGGGCGACGGACGGGCCGTCGGAGTCGGTGGTCGTCGCCGAGGCCGGGGTCACGGTGCCGTCGGCCGCCGTGTCGACCGTCGCCGTGATCGACTGGGCCTTGGTGTCGTTGGTCGTCTCCAGTTCCTCGTACACCTGGCACGCCTCGACGTCCGGCGTGGTCAGGTAGCACTCGGGGAACTGGACGAAGCGCAGGCGGGAGGCCCAGTCGGCGCCGTACAGGTTCTTGAACTTGGCGTAGTCGAGCTTGACCGAGATCGGGACCGTGCCCGTGTCGGGCGCCTGCACCTTGACCACGGCACCGTCGACGCCCTGGGACACGGGCGCGGTGCGGTCGAAGACCTGGACGGACCAGGTGCCGGTGGGGGCCGGCCGGTCCGGGGCCTGCCCGAGGCTGACGGGGAGGTCGTCGACGGGGGACAGGGCGACCTGCCGGGCGGTCGTCCCCGTGCGGGCCGAGGCCTGCGTCGTGGCCGACGCCGCCGTACCGAAACTGACCGTCCCGGAGTCGGCGACCGGAGCGGTGGCCGTGCCTGCCGGAGCCGCTTGCTGGTCCTCGGGGACCTCGACCTTCAGGGTCTCCAGGTCCCGCTCGAAGGTCTCGCCGGCGACCGGCTCGTCCTGGTCGAGCGTCTCCAGGTCCAGGGTCTCGCGACCCTTCTCCTCGACCGCCGGGTCGGGCGGCAGGGCCAACGACTGCGCGGGCAGAAGGCCCACGAGCAGGACGGCGCCGAGGGCCGGTACGACAGCCCTGTGCAGACGACGCAGATGTCGGCGACGGACATGCGAAGAGCGACCGAACACGGCGAAGTCCCCCCGGACCACTGAGGCGGGACCGGGAACGGACCACGCGTGATGGCGTATCAGATGATGCAGATTCTGTGACGACTTCGTGGAGCTCCGCTAGATCAGCTGTGGGGATGTGATGACCATCACGGCGTGTAACGCTTCATAGCGGTGCGTGAGGGCAAGATTGCGCTTTCCTCAGCTAACGGAAGTCCCCACCCTTCCGTGATCATTCACCTGATTCGCCTGTTACGCCATCAAATCGCCCTGGAACTCTGGGACTTGCGGGATGGTTCACGGCGATTTGTCACCAGTGTCAACACTGCTCCGACCAGTTGTGGACGTGCACGCCCAACCACCTTTACGGCTCGCGCAGTTGATCGACTCAGCCCCGTCGCCCGCATCCGAAGGGTGACGACAGCCCCCTCATGGGTCATCATCGGCTCGCCCGGCCGCGCCCTGTCGCGCGCCGGTTCCAAGGGGGGAAGGGGAGCTCGCCCGATGACGCGCAAGACGCGCAACTGGCGCCGTGTGCCCGGACGTCGGACCACCGCCGCCGTACTGACCGCGGCGCTCACCGCCACCGGCATCACCTTGCTCGGCGTCGGTCTGGACGACCCGGGTTCGCACGACGGATCAGGCCGAGAGGCGAACGCGAAGGCGCAGCCCGTGACCGAGGCCGCCGCAATCGCGCGAGCGACGAAGACGGGCAAGTCCGTCGAGGTCACCGCGCTGCACACCGCGCGCTCCACCACCTGGGCGCGGCCCGACGGTCTGATGGCCAAGAAACTGTACTCGTCACCGATCCGGGCCAAGGTGGGCGGCGAATGGAGGGACATCGACTACGACCTCCACCGCACGAAGGCCGGTTGGGAGCCCAGGGCCACGAACACGCGGATCGTGTTCTCGGCCGGCTCCGGGTCGCGCGACGGGAAACAGCGCACCTCGCGCTCCAGCGTGCGCCGAGTCTCCCTGGTGAAAGGGCTGAAGAGCGCCGCCGCTGACGAGACCTCGAGCCCTCTGGTCACCCTGACCGTCGACGGTCACGCGATCCAGCTCACCTGGCCGGGCACGGTCCCCGCCCCGGTCATCGACGGCTCGCGCGCCCTGTACCCCGAGATCTTCCCGGGCGCCGATCTGGTGCTGACGGCCGACGACGACGGGTTCGCCCAACTGTTGGTCCTGAAGAACCGGCAGGCCGCGGCCGATCCGCGGGCGCGGCAGATCTCGTACGGCATCACCTCCGCGACGCTGAACTTCCGGCTGGATCCGGTCACGGGCGTCCTCACCGCCGAGGACGCCTTCGCCAACGAGGTCGCGATGTCGCCGACCCCGCTGATGTGGGACAGCAGCGGCCGGCCGGCCGTCACCGACGGATCGGTCGGCGCCACCGCCCAGCCGACCACGTCGGAGAGCCCCGTACCGACCGACTCGGCCGGCGACGGACCGAGCGAGAGCCCGAGCCCCACCGAGGAGCTCATCGAGACCGACGAGCAGGCGGACACCGCCCCCGAGACTCTGCCGGCGGCCACCGACGGCCCGGAGCCCTCGGTGTCCGAGTCCCCGCTGCCGTCCGCCCCGGCCGAGCCGACGCCCGCACCCTCGCAGAGCGGCTCGGCGGCCACGCTCAGCCTTCCCGGGCTCGACGGTCCGTCACCCGACTCGCGCGGCGAGCTGGTCGAGCCCAGCCTGGACGGGGCGAAGTGGGTACTCACCCCCGACCTGGCCTTCCTCGACGACCCGGCCACCTCGTACCCGGTCTTCATCGACCCGTCGGTGAAGAAGCACACGCAGAACTGGACCACCGCCTACAGCCGCCACCCGAACGCCACGTTCTACAACGGCAAGGGCTTCAACAAGGGCGGTACGCACGAGGCCCGCGTCGGCTTCGAGTCGGACACCTGGGGCACCTCCCGCTCGTACTTCAACATCGCCTTCGACAAGGACCTCAAGGGCACGAAGATCACAAGTGCGAAGCTGCGCATGCTGGAGACGTACTCCTGGTCGTGCAGCGCCCGTTCGATGAGCGTGCACCTCACCGGCCCGGTCAACGGGAAGACCAACTGGAAGAACGCCCCCAAGCTGCACGACGGCAACAAGTTCGCGACCAAGAGCTTCGCGCACGGATACAAGTCCGGGTGCCGGGACGCGTACGAGGCGTTCGACGTGAAGAAAGCCGCGCAGAAGCAGGCCGACCAGGGCAAGGACACCATCACCTTCGGGCTGCGGGCACGGGACGAGCACTCGCAGTACGCGTGGAAGAAGTTCCAGGCCAACGGGGACAACGCGCCCGTACTGGAGCTCGTCTACAACCGCAAACCGACCGTGGACGCCAGATCGCTCGATCTCGGCCCGGACGGCAAGTGCACCACCACCAAGCCGTACGTCCGCATGGGCTCGGGCGACCTGACGTTCACCGCACGGGCTTCCGACAAGGACAGCAACCTCGACCACCTCGATTTCGACCTGTGGCCGCACGAAAAGTGGCAGGCGACGGGCGACCTGCTGGGCCCCACCGGCAAGGTCCCCGTCGGCGGTGACAAGAACACCGCACTGCGCACGACGACGGGCTTCTCCACCAGCAAGCTCACCAACGGCACCACCTACTCCTGGCGGGTGCGCGCAGTCGACGACGCTGGGGCCAGCTCGGGCTACGCGCCCGCAAAGACGCCGTGCCGCTTCGTCCTCGACACCACCGCGCCCAGGCCGCCGAAGGTCAGCTCCACCGACTTCCCCAACGCCGACGGCAGCGAGAACGGCTTCGGCAACGACGCCGAGGACGCCAACTGGTCCGCGAAGAAGTTCGGCACGCCGGGGTCGTTCACGGTCCGCGCGCTCAACAGCGACGTCGTGCGCTACGAGTACGGCTACAACTCGCCCAACTACACCGGCAGCCTCAACCGCACCGCCAACACGGCCACCAGCGTCAGTGCGACGATCTCCAACGCCAAACCGCCGGCGGCCGGGCCCAACGTGCTCTACGTCAGGGCCGTGGACAGCGCGGGCAACCCCTCGGAACCGGCGAAGTACTTCTTCTACGTAACCCCCCGCGACCAGGCCGACTCCCCCGGCGACTTCACCGGCGACAAGCTGCCCGACCTGATGGTCGTCACGGAGGCCGGCAACCTGGCCATGTATCCCTCACAGGCCACCACCACCGACCTCGCCAAGGGCACCGGAGACCTGAACTATTCGATGCCCGGCGCCTACCGGGACAACCCGGACAAGGACCCCAACGGCGATGAACTGCCGCCCTATGTGCCCGCGCCCAACGGCCACTTCAAGGGCGCCCTGATCACCCACAACGGCGACATCTACGGCGGCGACGGCCTCCAGGACCTGGTCGTCCGCGTCGGAGGGAAGCTGTGGGTGTACCCCGGTGACGGCTACGGCGCCGTCAACATCGACAAGCGCCGCGAGATCCTGCTCCCCGAGGGTGCTCCCAGCCCCGCCGACCTGACCCAGTTCGTCTCGGCGGGCGACGCCACCGGGGACGGCCGGACCGACTTCTTCGCCACCATCGGCGACGAACTATGGGTCTTCACCGGCTACCACGGAGCAACCGTCGACCAGGCGACCCGGCTGTCGGCCTCGGGCTGGACCAGCCGGGACATCGTCACCGCGCTGGACATCAGCGGCGACGGCGTCACCGACCTCCTCTATCGATCCGACACGTCGGGCAAGCTCCTGCTCCGCAAGGGCATCGCTGCCTCCGGAGGCGGGGTCAGCCTCGCCTCCCTGGCCAACGCCGGAAGTTCGGCCGGGGGCGTGGACAGCGAGTACGGCGCCTCGGGCTGGGCGGTCAGTAACTTTCCGCTACTGATGGGCACGCCCGACGCCAACAGCGACGCCGTCCCCGACATTTGGGGCGTGCGGTCGGACGGAGCCGTACGGCTCTACGCGGGCGGCCGGACCGTCGTCGTCCCAGGGTCCGGCGAGGAGATCATCGCGCCGGCGAGTTACTGGAAGACACGCATCGCCATCGGGTGACGCCAGTCCCTGGCCGCCGGTCGGCAACACTCGCGGCCAGGGACCACACGCATGGCGACGACGCCCACACCTGGAAGCTCCGCGTCAAGGACGCCTCCTCCGGCGCCACCGGCACCCTCAACGGCTGGACGCTCACGCTCTGAGCCACCTCCCCACGCACGGCCCCCGGCATCCCCCACCGGGGGCCGACCCGCGCCCGCCGAAGGCGCTCGTGGGTGACCACGGTCGGATCAGGTGCGGTAGGCGTAGTACAGGGCGTTCGGGTACGACGCGACAATGCTCGACACCGACCGGCTGTAGGTGTTGGTGGAGTGGTACGTCAGATACGGAACGCCCCGGCTGCGGGACGTGACGATCATGGTGTGGTCCTTCGAGCCGTCCTTGTCGAAGTCCATCTGGAGCACATCGCCGACGTCCATCTGGTAGACGTTGGCGAGGCTGGTCGTCCGCTTCGAGTTCTGAGCGAACCAGGACCACTCGTTGACGCCGACGAACGAGTACGACTGGATCTCGGCGTTGCCGAACCACTTGGTGTAGTCGTACACATAGCCGGGAACGTGCTTCCAGCCGCCCGCCTTCAGGGCCTGGCTGACGAAGTTGGTGCAGTCGCCGCCTGCGCCCTGCCCGTTGAAGTCCGGGTAGGCCGGGTTGTAGCTGGACCAGTACTGCTTCGCGTAGGCGGCCATCGCCGGGTAGTCCAGGCCGCTGGCGGTGAAGTTCTTCGGGTTGACCGGGCCGGGGTACGAGGTCGATGCCTTGGGCGCCGAGGGCGTGGTGGTGCCGGCCTTCGCGGCCATGGGTGCGACGGCCGGCCTGGCCGTCTGGTTCACCGCGAGGTACCCCTCGTCGGTCGCGCGGATTCCGGTCAGCTGCCAGTCGCCCCGCCGGTCGGCGCTGAACGTCAGCTCGTGGTGGGCCTGGAACCCGGTGGTCCTCGGTTCGCCGCCGCGGGCGTTGTCGTAGGCGAGGGTCGTGGTCTCGGTGACCGCGACCTTGGCCTTGCGGCCCTTCACGCTCGTGCCGTCCACAGTGACGGTCGTGCTGCCCTTGGTGTACTTCTCGCCCAGCTCGGCGAGCCTGTCCCCGCGCTGATCCAGCGTGGACAGCGCGGCGTCCTCGCTGCGGGCCAGGCTGGAGGACAGCCGGACATCCCCGGACAGGCCGTCGGTCAGCGGCTTCTCCCGGTCACCCTGCGTGCCGTCGACCAAAGCGTTCGTACGGTCGGTGAAGACCGCGTCCGCCAGCCGCTGGAAGGTGGCCTTGGTCCTGGCATCCACCGTGGGGTCGTCGGCGACCGCGGCGCCCGCGCTCCAGTTGGGAAGCATCGCTGCTCCGGCGACGACCGAGGCGGCGGCTGCCCCGAGTATGGTGGCGCGACGCCGCGTGCGGCTCAATTTCCTTGACTTCACTGTCAGTTCCCCTCTTGCCCCGGCGGACGGATGCCGGGCAGCGCATCTTTGCATGACTTGTGTGGCTCTTGTGAAGAGGGGTGCGCCCGGGAGCCAAGGGAGTTATGGGACCGTCACTGAACGACGGTCGACCAGTCCGGCGACTGGGCCGGGTCCAGGGTGCGCAGCCGCTCCAGGGTCTCCGGCTCCTGCGCGTCGAGCCAGTCCGCCAGTTCGCGGAAGGACACACAGCGCACGTCCTTCTTCGTGCAGACGTTCTTGACCACCTCGTCGACGGCCCGCATGTACGTGCCGCCGTTCCACTGCTCGAAGTGGTTGCCGATGAACAGCGGTGCCCGGCTGCCGTAGTACACACGGTTGAATCCGTTCATGTACGACTGGACGGTCTCCTCCTGCCACTGGGGGTACATGGCCGGGGCGCCCTCGGTCTCGCCGTCGGACTGGTTGTAGAGGAAGTTGAAGTCCATGGAGAGACCCTGGTAGTCGCCGCCCTCGTACGGGAGCATCTGCAGCGGGAAGTCCCAGATGCCGTCCTTCTTGGCGGGCCAGATCTGGAAGTCGCCGGCTGAGCTCGCGTCATAGCGCCAGCCGTAGCTCTTGACGGCCTTGAGCAGATTCTTCTGCCCTTCCAGGCAGGGCGCGCGACCGCCCGTGATCTCGCGCTCGGCGTCGAAGGGCAGGGGAGCGATGTCCTGGTAACCGGTGTTGGTCTTCCAGTTCTGCAGGAACGAGTAGAACTGGTCGATCTCGCTCTTCCATTCGTCGACGCTCCAGTAGCCGCCGCCGAAGGCTCCGCAGAAGTGGCCGTTGAAGTGCGAGCCGATCTCGTGCCCGTCCTGCCACGCCTTGCCGAGCTGCTCCAGCGTGGTGCGGATGTGCTCGTCGGTGGGGTAGCTGATGGCCGCGGCTCCCTTGTCGTGCTGCGGGGGGTCGTAGACCTTCGCCTCGTCCTTGGGCAGCAGGTAAATGCCGGTGAGGAAGAACGTCATGTGGGCGTCGTACTCCTTGGCCAACTCCCGGTAGTGCTCGAAGAGCTGGTCGTCGCCCGCCAGGGCGCCGTCCCAGGAGAAGACCACGAACTGAGGTGGTTTCTCGCCCGGTTTGAGCCGCTTCGGCTTCAACGTGCCCTTCTGCGGCCCGGTGTACGACGTCGAGCCGTCGCCGAGCACCTTGGTCTTCCCGTCCCACTCGGGCTCTTTGGGCGGTCTGGAGGGTGCGCCCTCGGCGTCGGAGCCGCCCCGGTCGTCGGCGGACGCGATCGGCGTGGTGCTGTCCGAGCCGGTCAGGCTCTGGTAGGCCACGGGTATCACCAAGGCAAAGAGGAGGGCCGCCACCACCAGTGCTCCCAGGCGCACGGAAACCTGGGGCTCCCCTGCTCGGTGACGGGATGCGCGGGCTGTGCGGCGGCGGCCGGTGGCCGGCTTCGGCTTCATGTGCGGCTCATTCTGCGAAGGGGGTGGCGATGCTGCTGGGCTGCTGGGCTGCTGGGCTGCTGGGCCGGAGCGCTCAGGATCAGCCGAGCGGGCTCATGGCGCCGGCCCAGATGCCGTAGGGGACGTCAGGCGCGGGCGCGCCCGCGATCCCCTTCAGCGGCAGTGGTTCGAGGCTCTCGGCGAGGTCGATGCGGTAGACGACGACCGCCGTGGAGACGGACTTGTACGTGCCGACGTACCAGGCGGCGGTGTCCTTCTGCGTTGTCCCGGTCTTCCCGGCCACCTTCGCGGTGGCGGGGGCGCCGTCGGGGTGGGCGGCGCGGAAGGCGTCCGTGAGCGCGGAGTCGACCTCCTCCGCCACGTCGGCGCCGACCGCCCGGCGCGAGCTGGGCAGGTCCAGGGGGACCTTGGTGCCGTTGTGGGTGATGCGGCGCACCGAGTACGGCTCGGTGTGCTTGCCGGCCGCGGCGAACGTGGAGTAGCCGCCGGCCATGCGGATGGCGCTGGGCGTGGAGCTGCCCATCGACAGCGCGGGCACCTGGGCCCCGATGCTGGAGGGCAGCAGCCCCGAGGCCTCGGCGGTGGCGCGCACCTTGTCCAGGCCGGTGTCCATACCAAGCTGCATGAACGGCGTGTTCACCGACAGCTCCATCGCCCTGTGCAGGGAGATCTGCCCGTAGGACCTGTCCCCGTCGTTACTGGCGGCCACCTTGCGGCCGCTGCGGTCCCAGTACGGCCCCTCCGGCGTGGTCACCGGCACGTCGTCGTCGCCGTTGTAAAGGGACTCCCCGGTGATTGGGGTCGCCTCTCCGTCGCGGGTCTTGCGGACGCCGTGCTCCAGACCGGCCGCGTAGACGAACGGCGCAAAGGCCGTACCGGCCGGGACGGTGGTGGCGTTGGACTCGTTGTAGCCCTGCTTACGGTGGTCGGGTCCGCCGTAGACGGCGACGATCCGGCCGTCGGCGGCCACGGAGGCCGCGCCGTAGTGCGCGGTCTTGGCGGTCTTCGGGTGGTCCTTCAGGGCCTTCTTGCGCGCCTTGGTGACGGCGCCGGTGAGCTGGTCCTCCCTCTTCCTGTCGAAGGTCGTGTAGATCTGGTAGCCGCCGAGGTCGAAATCCTTGTCGGAGATCTTCGCGGCCTTCTTGGCGTACTGGGAAGCGAGTTCGACCAGGTAATCGGTCTGCTCACCGGTGTCGTACAACGGGTTGCGCTTCAGCGGCTCGGGAAACTTCTTGTACGTGGCCCGCTCGGCCTGGGAGAGCTTGCCGATGTCGACCATCCGGTCGAGGGTCCAGGACCAGCGCTCCACGGCCCGGGCGCGGTTGGCGCTGCTCAGGGTCGGGTCGTACAGGCCGGCGCCCTTGAGCAGGGCGGCCAGGAACGCGGCCTCGCCGGCGTTGAGTTCGCTGACGTCCTTGCCGTAGTAGGCCTGGGCGGCGCGCTGGATTCCGTAGGTGCCGCGGCCGAACCAGCTCGTGTTGAGGTAGTTCTCGAGGATCTCGTCCTTGCTCATCCGGTCGTCGAGCTTGAGAGCGATCATCGCCTCGGTGAACTTGCGGCCGACCGTCTGGTCCTGGTTCAGGTACACGTTCTTGACGTACTGCTGGGTAATGGTCGAGCCGCCCTGGGTGTCACCCTCGCCGAGCGTGCGGAACAGGGCACGGGTTATGCCCTGGAAGGAGATGCCGGGGTCGCTGTAGAAGCTCTCGTTCTCCGCGGCGAGTACCGCCCACCGGACGTCCGCGGGGATGTCCTTCAGCGGCATCGCCTGCCGCTGCACCCAGCCGGTACGGGCCATGGGGGTCCCGTCGGCCCAGAGGTACACGTTGTCCTGCTGGGTGGCGTACGAGTTGAGGTTGTCCGGGATGTCGGTGGCCGCGTAGGCGACGACGAGGAAGAGGCCGCTGAGGCCCACGCCGGTGAACGAGGCGCCGAGCCACTGCCGCCAGGAGGGCAGCCATCGACGCAGGCCGGTGCGTCCTGGCCGGGGGTACTGCGGCCGCATACGCCGGGCGTAGGGCGCGAGGCGGGCGGCCTGCGTGGCGAGGACGCTCAGCAGGGGCGCCAGGTGAAGGACGGCGACCAGGCGGGAAAAGAGGGATGGTCGAGGGGCTTTGCGAGGGTTCCGATTTCTGCGGCGATTCAGTTGATCGGCTGTGTTGTCGTCACGTATTCGATGCGATGAGTCCACCCCGGAAGGGTGGGATATTTCGGATTCCGTTGATTCCTGTTCGGTGCCGGATATACGTTGCTGCGGCACCCTCAGTTGAACGGTCTCGTCCGCCTTGAATGAGCCGGGCACTTTCAACTGCATGGTGACGTCCCGCTCCTGAGGCTCCTCCCCATGCCCCATCAGCGTCACAGCGCCCTCCTTTCCCCTTGAGTCACCTATAAATTACCAGCGGTCTTCACACTCCCTCCACACATGAAAGCCGTGCGACAGAACACAGACGGCCATATGGGACATCGCCCATTGCCCACCCTCTCCGCCCTCGCATGCATCTCTCTGCTCGAAGCGCTTCGACGTCGCGTCAATCGCGGACGCTCATGGCGGCCGAATCGATGGCCGGAATCCATCCCCCGGAGGGCCTCAGCAGCCACCCCTCCTCGGCGGCGAGCTGGGCCGCCGCCCGTCGAAGGGCGTCGAATGCGGGGTGCACCAGGCCCTTTCGCCACACCAGTGACACGGGTGACAGGGGCACGGGATCGGTCAAGGGGCGAAGCACGGACCCGGGCATGGCCGGAAAGCCGATGACGGCGAGAACGGGGGTCCTCACCTTGGCCATGATCCGCTGGAACTCCTCGTCACCGACGGCGAGCGGGGCGGGCGGGGCCACCTCGATCCCCCGCCCGTCGAACAGTCGGCGCGCGAGGTCGGTCCACTCCGGCGTACGGGGGTTTCCGGCCCCGGCATAGACGGTCCCGCCCTCGAGCGCGGCGAGCGGCACCGCCTCCAATTCCGCCAGCGGATGGCCCTCGGGCAGCAGGATCGCCATCGGCTCGTAGCGGACCGGCTGGTGATCGAGGCCCGCCCGCAGCGCCGGGTCCAGCCCCGCGAACCGGCCGAAGGACGCGTCCAGCCGCCCCGCGGCCATCTCGCCGGCCGCGCCCGTCAGGCCGCTCTCGTAGCGGGCCATCAGCTCGTGTTCGGAGGCGAGTTCGCGGGCCCGGTGCAGGACCCTGCGGCCGGTGACCAGGCCCGGCGAGTTCAGGTCCACCAGCAGGGGGCGGGCCTGGCCGAAGGCTGCGAGCAGGTCGTCCTGGGCCTGGAGGGCACGGCGCGCGTACGGCACCAGCCGCTCGCCGTCGGCCGTCAGCGTGACCTGCCGCGTCGTCCGCACGAACAGTTCGGCGCCCAACTCCCGCTCCAGCCGCCGCACGTCCCGGCTGAGCGCCTGCTGGGCGACGTACAGGCGGGCCGCGGCGCGCGTGAAGTGCCGCTCCTCGGCCACGGTGAGGAAGGCGCGCAGGAGGCGGGGGTCGAGGTTGGTCGGGGCGGGCATACGGCGAATTTACAACGAGAGTGCGTAAGTCGGTACGGAGAAGGTGTTGGACGCCTTGATCACTTCGGCGCGACGGTGGGTCCATGCCGGAACCCATGTTCACGACAACCCAAGACATGCTCGTGGCCGTCGACTTCAGCCCCCGGACCAGCCACCGGAACAGACACCGCCCCCACGGCCCCTACCGCCGGCTCTTCGCCCACCCCGGCACCCGCGCCTTCACCCTCGGGAACCTGATCGCCCGCCTGCCCATGGGCATGTTCAGCGTGAGCGCGGTCGTCATGATCGCCGGGACGAGGGGGTCGTACGCCCTCGCCGGCGCGGTCACCGCGACCGGCCTCGCGACGACCGCGCTGGTCGCCCCCTGGACGGCACGGCTCGTCGACCGGTACGGCCAGGCCCGAATAGCCGTACCGGCCACGGTACTTGCGGCACTCGGCTCGCTGGCGCTGCTGCTGTGCGTGCGGTCCGGGGCGCCGGCGTGGACGCTCTTCGCGTCGTACGCCGCCACCGCCACGACCCCCAACATCGGCGGCATGTCCCGCGCCCGCTGGGCTCACCTGCTCAGAGACAAGCCGGAGTCCCTGCACGTCGCGAACTCCTTCGAGCAGGCCGCCGACGAGCTCTGCTTCATGCTGGGCCCGGTGCTCGCCGCCTTGCTCTGCGGGGCGTTCATCCCGGAAGCGGGCACGCTGGTCGGCGTGGTGCTGCTGGTGACGGGCATGGTGCTGTTCACCGCACAGCGATCGACGGAACCGCCCGTTCAGGACGGACCCCCCTCAAGAGCTCCGCTCGGCGCCCCCGGCATGCCCCCGCTGCTCGCCGTATGCCTGGCCATGGGCGTGGTGTTCGGCTCCATGGAGGTCGTCACGATCGCGTTCGCGGACGCACAGGGACACCCGTCGGCAGCCGGTGTCGTCCTGGGCCTCCAGGCCGCCGGTTCGTGCGCGGCGGGCCTGCTGTACGGGGCGCTCAAGCCGGCCGGCCCCGCGGAGGACCGCTACGTCTGGTGCGTCACCGCCATGACCGCACTCCTGATCCTGCCTTTGCTCGCCGCCGCCCTCACCGGCTCCCTCCTGGTGCTCGCGGGCGCCCTGCTGATCGCCGGCATGGCCACCGCCCCGACGATGGTCACCTGCATGACCCTGGTCCAGCAGCGCACACCGGAGGGCCGCATCAACGAGGGCATGACCCTCGCGGTGACCGGACTCCTCGGCGGAATCGCCTGCGGGAGCGCCGTCGGCGGCTGGACGGTGGAGCACGCATCGACGACGACGGGCTACGGCGTGCCGGTCATGGCAGCGGCAGCAGCTCTGTCCATCGCGCTGCTGTCCGTAACTCGCCGCCCCAGCTGATGCTCACTCAACTTGCCCGGCCTCCCGCGGCATCCGCGGCGGACGCCGGGTGCGAATACCAGGAAACGGAGTCGCACAGGCAAGGAGACCGTCGTGGCTACTCCACTACGCACGAAGCGTCTCGGCCGGACACTCTCGGCCATCACCATCACCATCACCATCGCAACACTCACGGCCCTTGCCGCAGCCGCCCGGGCCCGGCCCGGCGGCGACAGCCGCCCCCACACCCCCGCCCCCGGATTTCTGCTGACGGACGGCCGCTACACCGGATTCGACGTGCCGGCCGCCCAGCAGGGGACCTCGCCGTTCGACATCGACAACCGCGGCCGGATCACGGGCAAGTACAACAGCGGTACGGCGTCCAGTGGCGCCGGAGCCGACGAGCACGGGTTCGTGCGCAACCGGGCCGGCCGGTTCACCACCGTCGACGTGCCGGGCGCTCGGTCGACCTCGCCGTTCGGCATCAACGACCGGGGTGAGCTCGTGGGCGCGTAAAGCCTGAGCACCGGCCGGGTCGGGGACGACGACAACCGGCGCGGGTTCCTGCCGCGCGGCGGCCGGCTCACCCGGATCGACGTCCCCGGTGCGAGGTACACCCAGGCCCTGAACATCAACAACCAGGGGCAGATCGTCGGCGAGTACCAGGACGCCGCCGGCAAGTACCACGGCTTCCGCTGGACCCGGGGGAAGTTCACCACCCTCGACGCCCCCGGCGGCTACGCCACCTCCGCGAGCGGCATCAACGACCGCGGCCAGATCACCGGCGTCCAGTTCGTGAACCCGGCCACGCCACTCACCTCACGCGGCTTCCCGCTGGGCAAGGGGCGCTATATGTCCTTCGCCGCGCCCGGGGTCCCGATCACCCTCGCGTCCGGCCTCGACAACCGTGGCCGGATAGCGGGGATCGCCGCCGCCACAGCCGACGTGGCGACGACAGGGGGCGGGTTCGTCCTGGCAGACGGCATCAAGGGAGCCTTCACCCAGGTCAACTTCCCGGGCGACCCCGCGACCGGCGCCGCCGGCATCAACGACCAGGGCCAGATCACCGGCAGCTACAGGAGGTCCGAGTAAGGCACAGGCCCGAGCCACGCCGTACGCCACTCCACCCCCGCCCCGGCCCCAATTCACGCGCGATCCATTGACGCGCCCACAGCTCGCACATACCTTCGCCCGTCGAAGCGCTTCGACGTCACGCATCGAATCGATTCGATGATCGATGCGTGATGTCTCCAGCACCATCCAGCTCCGACTTCCCTGGAGGCACGGGATGTTGACGGCACGACGGCGTGTGGTGGCGATGGCGGTGGCCCTCACCGGCTCACTGCTCCTGGCCTCCTGCTCGGACTCGGACAGCGGGTCCTCCGAAGACGGCAAGACACTGAAACTGTGGCACTACGAGGCCCCGAACAGCGCGATGGGGCAGGCCTGGAACGAGGCGATCAAGGAGTTCAAGGCCAAGCACCCGGGTGTGAAGGTGGAGTTCGAGGCGAAGGGCTTCGAGCAGATCCAGAAGACCGCCCCGATGGTCCTCAACTCCTCCGACGCGCCCGACGTCATGGAGTACAACAAGGGCAACGCGACGGCGGGACTCCTGTCCAAGCAGGGGCTTCTCACCGATCTCAGCGCGGAGGCCACGAAACGCGGCTGGGACAAGAAGCTCACCCCGAGCGTGCGCACCACCAGCATGTACGACGCCCAGGGCGTCATGGGCTCCGGCAAGTGGTACGGCGTGCCCAACTACGCCGAGTACACGATGGTCTTCTACAACAAGGACCTCTTCGCGAAGTACAAGATCGCCGAGCCGAAGACGTTCGACGAACTGACCGCCGCGATGGACACGTTCGTCCAGAACAAGGTCACCCCGCTCGCCAACTCCGGCGCCGAGTACCCCGCCCAGCAGTACCTCTACCAGCTGGCCCTGTCGAAGGCCGACCGCGCCTGGGTCGACTCCTACGAGCTCTACAAGGGCAAGACCGACTTCCACGACACGGCCTGGACGTACGCCGCCGACACCTTCGCCGACTGGGTGAAGAAGGGCTACATCGGCAAGACGTCCAACAGCGCCAAGGCGGAGGACGCGGGCGTCTCCTTCATCCAGGGCAAGTCGCCGATCCTGTTCTCCGGCAGCTGGTGGTACGGCCGCTTCGTCGACGAGGCCAAGTTCGACTGGGGCACCTTCCTGTGGCCCGACTCCAACCTGACCCTGGGCTCCGGCGGCAACCTGTGGGTCGTCCCCAAGGGCGCCAAGAACAAGAAGCTGGCCTACGACTTCATCGACATCACCATGTCGAAGAAGATCCAGAACCTGCTCGGCAACAAGGGCGGCGTCCCGGTCGCGGCCGATGTGAGCGCCATCAGCGACCCGAAGTCGAAGGCGCTCATCGACAACTTCAACGCCCTGTCCCAACGTGACGGCCTGGCCTTCTACCCCGACTGGCCGGTCCCGGGCTACTACGACGTCCTCGTCTCCGAGACCCAGAAGCTGATCGCCGGCAGCGGGAAGCCGGACGGCTATCTGGACGCCCTCCAGGAGGCCTACGACAAGGGCGCGCCGAAGCAATGACGATCACCGTCGAACGAGGGGTGACCGGCAAGAAGACCCAGGCCGGTCCCCCTCGCCGCCCCCGCGACTCCTACGCCCTGTTCCTCCTCCCCGGCGTCCTCGCGTTCCTCGCCGTCATCGTCGTCCCGTTCCTGATGAACACGGGCGTCAGCTTCACCGACTGGCAGGGCGTGGGCTCCCCCGGCTGGACCGGGCTCGCCAACTACCGCGAGCTGATGGACGACTCGGAGTTCTGGGCGTCGTTCCGGCACAGCCTCTTCATGGTCGTCGCCATGGCGGCCCTGCCGACGGCGGTCGGACTGGTCCTGGCCGCCGCGCTGTTCGACTACGTCGGCAAGCACTTCGGGTCGAAGACCGTCGCCGTTCTGCGCGCCTGCTTCTACCTCCCCCAGGTGCTGCCGATCGCGGTCGCGGGCATCGTCTGGAGCTGGATCCTGGCTCCCACCGACGGCTCCCTCAACGAACTACTCAAGGCCATCGGCCTGTCGAGCTGGCAGCAGGACTGGCTCGGCGACCCCGACATCGCCCTCTACAGCGTCATGGGCGTGATGGTCTGGGTCCAGATCGGCTTCCCGCTGGTCGTCTTCATGGCGGGCCTGCAGCGCGTGGACCCACTGCTGCACGAGGCGGCCGAGCTGGACGGCGCCGGCTGGTGGAGCCGGTTCTGGCACATCACGCTGCCGCAGATCCGCCCGGAGATCTACGTCGTCCTGACCTGGTGCACCATCGCCGCGCTCAAGGTGTTCGGCGCGGTGTACGTCCTGACGAAGGGCGGGCCCGGCGGGGCGACGAACGTCCCGTCCTACTTCTCCTTCACCACGTTCTTCGAGAAGACGCAGGTCGGCTATGGCGCCGCCATCTCCACCGTCCTCACTGTGATCATCCTGGCCCTCTCCCTGATCGGCCTGAAGCTCCAGACCCGCGCGGAGGAAGGGGACGGGTCATGACCACGGCCCTGCGTCGCTACCCGGTACTGATCGCCCTGTGCGTCGCCGCCCTGTTCATGATCATCCCGTTGCTGATCGTGGCGCTCAACGCGGTCAAGTCACCGACGGAGTACTCCCAGAACGGCCCACTGAGTCTCCCCGACGGTCTCTACATGGACGGTCTGAAGGACTTCTGGGAGCGCGTCGACTACAGCCAGAAGCTGTTCAACTCCCTGCTGATCAGCGGTGCGGTGGCGGTGTGCGCGGTGATCCTGTCGGTGCTCAACGCGTACGCGATCGGCATCGGCCGCATCAAGGGCCGTACCTGGGTGCTGGCCTTCTTCGTCCTGGCGAACATGCTGCCGCAGGAGGCGCTGGTCTACCCGATCTACTACCTGAGCAAGGAGGCGGGGCTCTACGACACCAGGCTCAGCGTGATCATCGTGTTCACGGTGATCCAGGCGGCGTTCGGCACGTATCTCCTGTCGTCCGTGCTGGGACAGTTCCCCCGCGAGATCATCGAGGCCGCGAAGATCGACGGCGCCAACAAGTGGCAGATCCTCTGGCGGATCGTGGTCCCCGTCAGCCGCCCCACCCTCGGTGTGCTCATGGTCTTCTTCTTCATCTGGACCTGGAACGAGTTCCTGCTCCCCCTGGTCATGCTGATCTCCAACGACAACCAGACGGTGTCGGTGGCCCTCGGCGTCCTCCAGGGCCAGCGGCTGATGGACGCCACGATGACCAACGCGGCGGCGCTGCTCGGTGTCCTGCCGGCCATCGTCTTCTTCCTTCTGTTCCAGCGGACCCTCACCCGTGGCATCGCCGTGGGTGCCGTCAAATAAGGAACCCCCCACATGAAGTTCACCGACGGCTACTGGCTGCTGCGCGACGGCGTCACGGCAGACCACCCTGCCGAAGTCCTCGACGTCACCCCCACCGACGGCGGTCTGGAGATCCACGCACCCTCCCGGCCCATCCGCAGCCGCGGCGACCTGATGACGGGACCGGTCATGACGATCAACGCCCACACGCCGATGCCGGACGTCGTAGGCGTGACGTTCACGCACTTCGAGGGCGAGCAGCGGACCGGCCCCGCGTTCGAGCTCAGCACCGAGAACCCCGCCGCTCAGATCTCGTACGACGACGACCACGCGACCCTGACCTCCGGCGCCCTGTCGGTGCGGTTCGCCGCCTCCGGCCCCTGGCACCTCGACTTCCTCGCCCAGGGCCGCGTCCTGACCAGCAGCCGCAACAAGAGCATGGGCATCATGCGGGACGCGGCCGGCGGCCACTACCTCCGCGAGCAGCTCAACCTCACCGTCGGCACCTGTGTCTACGGGCTCGGCGAACGCTTCGGCCCGCTGGTCAAGAACGGCCAGGTCGTCGACATCTGGAACGCCGACGGCGGCACGACCACCGAACAGGCCTACAAGAACGTCCCGTTCTATCTGACGGACGCCGGCTACGGCGTCTTCGTCGACCACCCGGGCAAGGTCTCCTTCGAGGTCGGCTCGGAGGCGGTGTCGAGGGTCCAGTTCAGCGCGGAGACCCAGGAGTTGACGTACTACGTCATCTACGGCCCGACCCCGAAGGACATCCTCCGCAAGTACACCGCCCTCACCGGCCGCCCCGCCCTGCCGCCCTCCTGGTCCTTCGGCCTGTGGCTGTCGACGTCCTTCACCACCTCCTACGACGAGGAGACGGTGACGTCATTCATCCAGGGCATGCGGGAGCGTGAACTCCCCCTCTCGGTCTTCCACTTCGACTGCTTCTGGATGCGTGAGCACAGCTGGTGCGACTTCGAGTGGGACCCACGGGTGTTCCCGGACCCGAAGGGCATGCTCACGCGGCTGCAGGGGCGCGGTCTGCGGGTCTGCGTCTGGATCAACCCGTACATCGCCCAGCGCTCCCCGCTGTTCGCCGAGGGCAAGGCGCTCGGGCATCTGCTGAGACGTCCGGACGGCCGGGTCTGGCAGTGGGACCACTGGCAGCCGGGCATGGCGTTCGTGGACTTCACGAGCCCGGCGGCACGCGACTGGTACGCGTCCAAGCTGCAGGGGCTGCTCGCCCAGGGCGTCGACTGCTTCAAGACCGACTTCGGCGAGCGGGTGCCCCTCGACGTGGCCTGGTCCGACGGCTCGGACCCGGAGCGGATGCACAACTACTACACGTACCTCTACAACCGCACCGTCTTCGACGTGCTGCGGGAGCACCGGGGCGAGGAGGAGGCGGTCGTCTTCGCCCGGTCGGCGACGGCGGGCAGCCAGCAGTTCCCGGTCCACTGGGGCGGCGACTGCGAGGCGACCTACGAGTCGATGGCCGAGTCGCTGCGCGGCGGACTCTCGCTGGGGCTCTCGGGGTTCGGCTTCTGGAGCCATGACATCGGCGGCTTCGAGGGCACGCCGACGCCCGAACTCTTCAAGCGCTGGCTGGCGTTCGGGCTGCTGTCGTCGCACAGCCGGCTGCACGGCAGCTCCTCCTACCGGGTCCCATGGCTCTTCGACGAGGAATCGGTCGATGTGCTGCGGCACTTCACCCGGCTGAAGCTGCGGCTCATGCCGTATCTGTACGAGGCCGCCCGCACCGCCCACACCGAGGGCACTCCGGTCATGCGGGCCATGGTGCTGGAGTTCCCCGACGACCCCGGGTGCGCGCATCTGGAGCGGCAGTACATGCTCGGCCCGGACCTGCTGGTGGCGCCGGTGTTCAGCGACGACGGGGACGTGGCCTACTACGTTCCCGAGGGCACCTGGACCCACTTCGTCGGCGGGCGGACGGTCACCGGGCCGCGCTGGGTGCGCGAGAAGCACGGCTTCCTGAGCGTGCCGCTGCTGGTACGGCCCGGCGCGGTGATCCCGGTGGGCGCGGTGGACGACCGGCCCGACTACGACCACGCCGACGGGGTGACGCTGCGGGCGTACGGCCTCGAGCGGGGCGCCCAGGTGGCGGTGCGGGTCGGGGACGTGGCCTTCACCGTCGTACGCGAAGGCAACACGCTGCGGGCGTCGTGCGGTGATCCTTCCGCCCCGTGGGCGCTGGCCGCCGGGGAGCGGGTCGTACACGCGCAGGCCGGGACCGGGTTTCTCACGGTGGAGCTGGGCTGATGGTGAAGATCACTGACGTGGCGCGGCACGCCGGGGTCTCCCCCAGCACCGTCTCCTACGCGCTCAGCGGCAAGCGCCCGATCTCCGAGGAGACCCGGCTGCGCGTCGAGGCGTCCATCCGCGAGCTGGGCTACCGGCCGCACGCGGGCGCCCGGGCGCTGGCCAGCAGTCGGTCGAACGTACTGGCGCTGGTGGTGCCCTTACGGGCCGGGATCCATGTGCCGGTGGTGATGCAGTTCGCGGTGTCGGTGGTGACGACGGCACGGCGCTACGACCATGACGTCCTGCTGCTCACCCAGGAGGAGGGCGACGCCGGGCTGCGGCGGGTCGCCGACACGGCACTGGTCGACGCGATGATCGTGATGGACGTCCAACTCGACGATCCCCGGCTGTCGTTGCTGCGCGAGCTGGACCGGCCGTCGGTGATGATCGGGTTCCCGGCCCGGGCGAATGGACTGACCTGTATCGACCTCGACTTCAAGGCGGCCGGCGAGGCCTGCGTGGAACATCTGGCGCGGCTCGGGCACCGGGTGATCGCGCTGGTCGGGTCACCGCCCGAGGTGTACGTCCGGCAGACCGCGTTCGCCCAGCGCGTGGTCCAGGGCTTCACCGCCGCCGCCGACCGGGGCCGGCTCGCCTCCTCGGTCCACCCGTGCGAGGCCGCGCCCGCCGCCGCCCGTGCGGTCGCCGAGCAACTGCTGCGCGAGCACCCCGCGTTGACCGGTGTCGTCGTCCACAACGAGGCGATCCTGGAGCCGCTGATCGACGCCTTCGAGCAGCTCGGCCTGCGCATCCCGGCCGATTTGTCCGTCACCGCCATCTGCCCCGACGAACTCGCCGAGAACCTCCGTGTGCCGGTCACCTCGGTCGCCCTGCCCACCGCCGAGGTGGGCACGCGGGCCGTGGAGCTGCTGATGAAGAAGCTGGGCGGCAACGCCGTGCCCGAGGCCACGCTGCTGCCGCCCCGGATGACGGAACGCGCGAGCACGGCACCGCGGAACGCTCCCTGAACCCCACAGATGCCCGTAGACCGCAGACGCCAGTAGATGCAGGGCCCTACTCGAAGGAGCCGTGACATGGCAGGCAGCAAGAGACGTAGAACCACGCTTGTGGTGGCGCTGGCCCTGATCGCAGGGTTCGGCGCCACCGTTCCCGCTCATTCCGCCACGTACCCCTTCCGCAACCCCGATCTCCCCGTCGACCGGCGCGTCGATGACCTGCTGGACCGGCTGACCCTGGACGAGAAGATCTCCCTTCTGCACCAGTACCAGCCCGCCATCCCCCGCCTCGGCATCCCGTCCTTCCGCACCGGCACCGAGGCCCTGCACGGCGTCGCCTGGCTCGGCGAGACCACCGTCTTCCCGCAGGCCATCGGGCTCGCCTCGACCTGGGACCCGGCCCTGATGGAACAGGTCGGCTCGGCGGTCGGCGACGAGGCGCGCGGCTTCCAGCAGGAACGCCCCGCCGGCTGGGGCCTGAACCTCTGGGCGCCCGTGGTGAACCTCCTGCGCGACCCGCGCTGGGGCCGCAACGAGGAGGGCTACAGCGAGGACCCCGAGCTCACCGGCGCCCTGTCCACGGCGTACGGCGAGGGCCTGACGGGTGGCGACCCGGACCATCTGAAGACCGCGCCCACGATCAAGCACTACCTCGCCAACAACAACGAGTGGCACCGCACGACCACCTCCTCCGACCTGCGTCCGCGCGTCGCGAAGGAGTACGACGAGGCGGCCTTCAAACCGGCCATCGAGGCGGACGCGGCGACGGGGGTCATGTCCTCGTACAACCTCGTCAACGGCCGCCCCGCGACGGTGAATCCGGACCTGAACGACGCCGTGCGCAACTGGACCTCGTACGACCTCCTGAACGTCACCGACGCCGCCGGCCCGGGCAACCTGCACGGCGACCAGAAGTACTACCCGAGCGTGGTGGAGGGGGACGCGGCGGCGCTCAAGGCGGGCATCGACAGCTTCACGGACAACGACGCGAACTCCTCGGTGACGACCGGGGCGGTCAAGTCGGCGTTGCAGCAAGGCCTGTTGGAGGAGTCGGACATCGACGAGGCCGCGGGTCACATCCTCTCCGTCCGGGTGCGTCTGGGTGAGTTCGACCCGGGCGGCGGCAGGTACGGCTCGATCGACAAGTCGGTCATCAACAGCCCGGCCCACCAGAAGCTGGCGCGCGAGGCGGCGACCGAGGGCGCGGTGCTGCTGAAGAACCAGGCGGGCGCGCTTCCGCTGAAGAAGTCGGCGAAGAACGTCGCCGTGGTCGGCCCGCTCGCCGACACCCTCTACACCGACTGGTACTCGGGCACGCTTCCGTACGCGGTCACCCCCGCCGAGGGCATCGCGGCGAAGCTCGGCACCGATGTGACCAGCAGCGAGGGCGTGGACCGGATCGCGCTGAAGAACACGGCGACGGGTGACTACATCACAGCGGGCACGGACGCCGACGGCGAGCCGCTGCGAGAGACGGAAGGCACCGGCACAGCCACCCAGTTCGACGTGTTCGACTGGGGCGGGGGTGTCGTGGCCCTGCGCTCGGCCGCCAACGGCAAATACGTCGGCTACAACTGGTCGGGCTTCGCCAACGACCAGGTACAGCCGGGTGGTTGGTACGTCCAGCAGCAGTTCAAGCTGGAGAAACAGGCGGACGGCACGTACCTGCTGCGCTACGCGGGCTACGAGACCGAGGAGCCCTGGTGGGGCAACCCGCTCTACCTCGGCCCGACCGGCGAGGACGGCACGCTCGGCCTGGTCGCGAAGGACGCGGCCGCGCACTACACGAAGGACGTGGTCCGCAGCGGCGTCGAGGAGGCCGTGGCCGCGGTGAAGGGCAAGGACACGGCGGTCGTGGTCGTCGGCTCCAACCCGTCGATCAACGGCCGTGAGGCCCACGACCGCACCGACATGGGCCTCGCCCCTGCCCAGGAAGCCCTGGTCAGGGCGGTACGCGCGGCCAACCCGAAGACGGTCGTGGTCGTCGAGAACAGCTACCCGACCACCCTGGGCGCCCTGCAGCAGGAGGTCCCGGCCGTCCTGTGGACGTCCCACGCGGGCCAGGAGACCGGCAACGCGCTGGCCGACCTCCTCTATGGCGACGCGAACCCCTCGGGCCGCCTCACCCAGACCTGGTACCGCTCGGAGTCGGACCTCCCGTCGATCCTCGACTACGACATCATCAAGTCCGACCGCACCTACCAGTACTTCAAGGGCAGCCCGCTCTACCCCTTCGGCCACGGCCTGTCGTACACGTCCTTCCGCTACGGCGACCTGAGGAAGACGAACGGCGGCTACGAGGTGCGGGTCACCAACACCGGCAGCCGGGCGGGCGCCGAGGTGGTCCAGCTCTACGCCCACCAGCACGTCTCCCGTGACAAGCAGCCCCTCAAGCAGCTGGAGGCCTTCCAGAGGGTGTCGCTGAAGCCCGGCGAGACCAGGACGGTCAAGCTGAAGGTGTCGCAGAAGGACCTCGCGCACTGGGACGTGACCCGCTCCCGGTGGGTGGTGGAGAAGGGCACGTACGACGTGCTGGCCGGCTCCTCCTCCGCCGACATCCGCACCCGCACGACCTGGCAGGTGTCCGGCGAGACGATCCCGGCACGCGACCTGTCCCGCACCACCCGCGCCGAGAACTTCGACGACTACGACGGCACCCGCCTCGTCGACGAGTCGAAGGCACGCGGTACGGCGGTGGGGGTCACGGCGAGCAGAGCGTGGCTGAAGTTCGCGGACGCCCGACTGGGCTCGGGCGCCGCGAAGTTCACCGCGCAGGTGGCGGGCGCCGCGGGCACAATCGAGGTCAGGATCGGCTCCCCGACCGGCACCCTCGCCGGCACGGCTCGCTTCGACGGCACCTCGTCGCCGTACGACTACGAGACGGTGACCGCCGACCTCTCGCGCGCGGCGAAGGGCCGTACCGACGTGTATCTGGTGCTGAAGGGAGAGGGCCTGCGCCTGGCGACGTTCGGTCTGCGCTGATTCCCGGCGCCGCGTGGCGCAGGCCCTCTGCTCAGGTGTCTCAGCAGAGCACGGGCTTGCGCCACGCGCACTCGAGGTCGGTGCCCCGGGCCGTCCTCGGTTCGACGAGCGTGGCGGCCTCGGCCGTCGACTTCGCGAGTGTGACCACGATGGCGTCCTCCAACGGCTTCACGGAGGACGCCAGATAGTTGTTGAGGACGACGCTGAAGACGAGCTCACGGCCCCCGGCGTCGATGACATACCCGGACAGGGCCGACGCTCCCGTCAAGGACCCGGTCTTGGCACGGGCGTTGAGCGCGGCCGCCGTCCCGCACATCCGCGTCCGCAGCGTCCCGCCGACGAACCGGTCGGGATCGCAGGCGACCGGCAACGAGCGCTTCCAGTCCGCGTACCAGGGCTTGGCACGTACGGCGAGCAGAAGCCTGGCGAGCTGCCCGGCGGGGAAGTTGTCCATCCGCGAGAGCCCGGAGCCGTCGACCTGACGCACCTTGGCGGCGTCGACGCCGATGCCCTTGAGGTATCCGGCGATCACGGCCAGCCCGGCACTCCAGCTGCCCCGCTTCGACACCTCGTACCCCATGGTCTTGGTGAGGATCTCGGCATGCATGTTGTTGGACAGCTTCATGAAGGGGATGAGCAGGTCCTTCAGCGTCATGGAGTCGTGCGAGGCCAGTTCCCTGGCCGTACCGGGTGTCTGCCGTCCGAGCCGGTCCGGCCCGGTGACCTTGACCCCGTGCTGCGCGAGCGCGTCACGGAAGACCGCGGCGGCGTACCCGGTGGGCTCCCACACCGTGACCCACTCCTTGGCACCGGCGCCGCCCACGGGTGTCGTACCGCTCACGACGATGTCATTGGTGCCGTGCTCCCGCTCGACGGTGAGGTCGTCGCCACCGCCGGCGGCGACGGTGGTGGCGCGCACGTCGATGTCCACGTAGTCGGTGTCGGGCGTGACGGTGACGACGGGCTTGTCGCCCGCCGCCGCTCCCGGCTTCACCGTCACGATCACGGTCCCGGTGTCGTAGTCGGTGTCCGGTGCCACGCTCAGCGCGCTGATCTGCGCCGAGTAGTACGAGGACTCGTCGTCAGCGGCCCAGTTGCGCCCGAGCCGCTGGGTGTCGAACCGGGTGTCGTCGGCGATCAGCCGCCCGTCGACCCGGGTGACGCCGGACGCGGCGACCCGGGCGGCGAGCGTGTCGTAGTCGGCGGCGAGCAGGGTCGGATCCCCGGTGCCGCGCAGATACAGGTCGCCGCGGAGGACGGAACCGTACCGCTTCCCGTCGGCCAGTACGTCGGTGGTGAACCGGTACCCGGGGCCCAGGATCTCCATCGCTGCGGCCGAGGTGGACAGCTTGGTGTTGGAGGCGGGCATCAGTCGGGTGCTGGGCAGATGCTGGTAGAGGAGATCGCCGGTCGCGGCGTCGGCGACCACGACACTCGCCACCCCGCCCTCCATCCGCGTATCACCCAGGACGGTGTCGATGGCCTCCGGCAGGCCGGAGCGATCGGAGTCCGCTCCGGCCTGCGCACCTGGCCCGAGGACGGCGACGAGCGCGGCCACCAGGGCCCAGGTCCCTGCACTTCTACGGGAGTTGAAGCTTCTCCCGGCACCTTTCACGGGTCTGCTCATGGCAAGGGAGCATCCCGGATCCGACAGCCCGGCGACAGACCGCCGTCAGCCGCCCAGCCCCCAGGCCAGCCCCATCCGGTACGCGGCACACAGGTTCACGTCCAGGATGTACGCCCCGGCGGTCCCGCACTGCCCGCTCCCGCTCCCCGGGTCGACGGGCTGCCCGTGCCCCATGCCGGTGACGCTGTACGTCTCGGCGACGGCGTTCCCGCTGCCGTCCCGGTACGTCTGGTGCGGATATCCGGCGACGGTGTCGCTGACGTCCGCGCTCTGGTCGGCCCCGTGCACCTCGGTCCACTGCCGCACGAGATCGGTCATGTTGACGGGCTTCACGGTGTAGTCGGCGGTGCCCTGGAAGGCGACCAGCGTCGGCCAGGGCCCGGCGTACCCGGGCCGCGCGGCCCGCACCCGGTTGCCCCACTGCTTCGGGCTCTGGGTGGCCCCGACGTACATGCACACATACGGCGACCCGGCGGCCTGCGCACACCCGTACGGCAGCCCGGCGACGATGCCGCCCGCGGTGAACTTCTCCGGGTACGCGGCCATCATCACGGCGGCGAAGCCGCCCCCGGCGGACAGTCCGGTGACATACACCCGGCCTCCGGACACATCTGCGAGCTGCCGGTCCACCATCTGCGCGACGGAGGCGGGCTCGCCTTGGCCGCGCGCCATGTCACCGCTCTGGAACCAGTTGAAGCAGGACGAAGCGTTGTTGGCGGTCTGCTGCTGCGGCAGCACCACGGAGAATCCCCACTGGTCGGCGAGCTGCGTCCAGCCGCTGCCGGTGCCGTATCCGGAGGCGTTCTGTGTGCAGCCATGCAGCGCGACGACCACGGGCCGGCCTGCGGGCAGCCCGTCGGGGACGTACCGGAACATGCGCAGGGCACCGGGGTTCGACCCGAACCCGGTGACTTCCTGGAGGGCGGCCGCCTCGGCCCGGCCCGGCGTGAGGACGGCGGCGATCAGGGCGACGAGAAGGGTCGCCAGGACGGGGATACGACGGACACGACGGCTTGCGGCTCTGGTCTGGGTCATGGGGAGGGACCGTAGAAGCGTGAACGACCCGTCGATATGGGGTGGGACAACACAACGGGCGCGTCCGCCATGGGGCTTATCGAGTGAGCGACCTCGTCGTACGGAACTGCCGCACGAGCGCCTTCGGGTCCCGGGCCACCTCCCACAGGCCCGCCGCGAGCAGCAGCAGGCTGCTGACGAAGCAGACCCAGAACACGAACTGGGCGCCCGCCGCGAGGTTGTGGGTGCTGCCGTCGTCGTAGCGGCAGTACGCCTGCGGGGGAAACGCCCTGGAGACGCCGACGCCGCCGTAGTACATGGAGCACGGGTCCTCGCCGGGGTCCTTGATCGTGTCGTCCGCGGTGACGACCAGCAGCCAGGCCACCGCGGCCACCGGAACCGTGACGAACACCGTCATCTTCGCCCAGGTCGGCAGGCGGGGATGGGCGAGGAGCCCGATCAGCGCGATCAGTACGACCGCGAACACCGCGCCGACGGCGACGGCGGTGGAAGGCTCTTCGAGCACCACGTACAGGAGCCAGACCACTCCGGCGACTGGAGGTGCGGTGAGGACGAGGACCTTGAACCCGGGTGCGATGCGCGCATGGACGAGCAGGTACAGGGCGAGCGCGCCGAGGAGGACGAGGAGCGTGATCACGGGCGCTGGGTGGTGGGTGCGGTGGCGGGGGCGGGGGCGGCGGGGTCCTGGTACGCCTCGTCCTTCTTCCACGGTCCGACGCCGAGCTGCCCCGTCGTCCCGAGGTCGAGTTCCGGCACCACCATCACGGGGCGGGCCCCGGGCTTCGCCCGCACGCGGGCATACGGCGCGTTCACCGGGTCGCCGACGCCCGCCTCGGTGGTGTTGCGCCACGCCAGTCCCGCTTCAGCGGCCTCGCCCGGCCGCAGAGCAACGGGCTGCGGGGTGCCGCCGCCTCCCGTGGCGGTGCTGATCTTGTCGGTTCCCCGGAGGATCCGCACACCGTCGACGGTGTCGTGGTCCTCGTCGAGGAGTTCGAGCTCCGGGTACCCGTTGAGCCGGTAGGTCCCGGTGCCGCAGTTGACGAGATGCAGGCCGACGACGCGCAGGCCCATGGCGGCGTCCCCCTCATCGGCGTAGAGGCGCACGCCGGACTCGGGGCACGGCCCCGAGGCGGACGACGCCTCGGCGGCGGGAACGCTGCGGACCTCGACCACCTTCACGCCCGACACCTCGGGTGCGTGCCCGACCGGCTGCGCCATCACGACGCTGCCCTTGACGGTCCGCCCCGGTCCGACCGCCTCGACGATCCGTTCCCCGTTGTCGACCGCACCTCCGGCCGCGGAGAGGAACCCGAGGGTCACCGTGTAGGTGGCGCTCTCCGTCTCCCGGTTGGTGACCTCGAACTCCGCGCTGTAGTCGACCCCCGCGCAGCCGCTCTCCGACCCCCAGGCGTACAGCGCGGTGATCTTCACGCCGCCCTCTGCCGCACCGTCGGCGGAGGGCAGGGGCAGCGCGGTCGGCGTCCCAGAAGGGCCGGCGGACGATTCGGCGGGCGGCGGAGCACCGTACCGCGAGAAGTCCGAGGGACACAGCGTCTCGGCCCGGACCCGGCCGTCAGCTCCGTCACCGCCCGGCGAGGCGCTCTCGGAACCACACGCGGCGAGCAGCAGGGCGCCGGCGAGGACGGCGGGAACGGCACGTAAGGCGGTAGGCATCCGCCCACCTCACCAAGGCCTGGCCGCACCGGCTGTGGCGGAACCCACACCTCCGGTCACGGCAGTGTCACAAATCACTCTCGATGAACCCGTCGACCAGGGAGACATGGAACTCGCCATAGCCGAACCGCTCCCCGAGCGCCTGGTAGCGGGCGTACCGCTCCGGGGTGAGGGGCAGGCACAGCGCGAGCAGGACCCGCAGGAACAGACGGAAGCCGAGGTCGGGATCGACCTGGGCGACGACCTGCTCCAGCGCCCGCGCCGCGGCGGCACCCGGTATGCCCTGCCAGTGGGGCTGGATGGTCCTCGACGCCAACTCGGCTTCCAGGTCCCGCAGTTCGCGCAGCACCTCGTCCGCGAGGTCCGCCCGCACCGGCGCCGGGTCGGGGCGATAGGCCGGCGAGATCTCCCGCAGCCGCTCCCGGCAGACCTCGGCGATCTGCTCCAGCCACTGCCGTACGTCGATGCCGAGACGGTCGGGCCGCAAGCCGCCGTCGCACGCGGCCAGCCACAACGTGGTGAGCGTGTCGTCGGACAGGGGCGAGGTGAGCAGCCGCCTCACGTCCTCCAGCAGAACCGCGGCAGCGCTGCCCGGCGACTGCCGGACGCCGTCGGCGGCGACCGCATCGCGCAGGCGCCCGTCCGCCGTGCCGTCGTACCAGTGCGCGAACCGCCCGGCGAGCTCCGAGAGCCCGAAGTCCCAGTCGCAGTCGCGCCGGGCCGGGTCGATGGGCGGCCAGTCGACCTCCAGGTCGTCGTGGACGACCGCGAAGCAGTACTCGAAGGGCTCGCTGAGCTCGATGAACCGGTCGTAGCGCGCCTTGTCGACCCGCACGGAGTGCGCCTTCAGGATCCGCAGCAGCAACCGGAATCCGAGATCCGCGCCGGCCTCGACGACGGCCCGCCGCAGGATCGGGACGATGTCCGGCAGCGGCACGGCCCGCGCCAGATCCGTCTCGACAGCCCCGATCTCGGCGAGTACGGCGTCCCGCATCTCCTCCTCCACCAGCACCGGCCGACGGGGTCCGACGAACATGGTGCTCCGGTACTTCACAAAGGTCTTCGGGCGCTTCGGCGGCCGCGCCGGATACGCCTGCGACCAGCCGTGCAGCCAGGAACGCACGGTCGCGCCCCGGGCGACCGGATCGAACCGCTCCCCGTCGGCGGCCAGCCACAGCGTGCGGATCATGTCCTCCGGCAAGGACGACTCCAGCAGGTGCCGGGCATCCTCCCCGACCTGCTCGTCCCCCTCCGTACCGCCCTCGGGCAACGGCAGGGGCGGGACGGCCCCGGACCTCCCGGCGAGGCCGCTGAGTCCGAAGTCCTCGTCGTACATCACGTAGTACGGCTCATCCGGCTGCGTCATCATCCCCGCGTTTCGTCCCGTGCTTCATCGCCGCGTTTCGCGATTCCGGCATGACAAAGGCCCCGCTGCCCGGAGGCGGCGAGGCCTTTGCCCACATGGGTTGGGAGGTTCGGAAACCTCCCGATCGTGGAGATGGCGGGAATCGAACCCGCGTCCAACGGTGCAGAATCAGGGCTTCTCCGTGTGCAGTTCGCTGTGATTTTCTCGGCCCCGGCGATCACGCGAACAAGTCGCCGACGGGCCCAGTCACTGTTAGATTTCCCTCTTCACCCCGTGACCGGGATCAAGGTTTAGTTCCCTAGCTGATGCCAGGATCCGGGTCGGGAACAGCCCCGGGCTGACACTTCGCAAGTCGCTACTTAGGCAGCGAGGGCGAAGGAATCGCGCTTGGTATTGGCGATTATTTTTTGCGACATATGGTTTACGAGATCATTGCCGCTTCCTCGACACGCTTCCCCTGCTTGAACAGCCGCTGTCGAAACCGATCATCCCCATGTGCTTTTTTCAATCCCCACCGGAAAGATCCGGCGAGGGGCGCGCACCCTCTGTGAGGTGCAGTGCCATCGTACGTGACCAACGTACGACGATGCCAGCCAATTCCCGGCGGCCCGGCAGCCGAGCCGCCTACTGGGCCCGCTGCCGCCGCTTCGCCGCCGCGATCGCCCGGTCCGACTCCCGCCGGTCCTGCTTCTCCCGCAGGGTCTGGCGCTTGTCGTACTCCTTCTTGCCTCGCGCGAGAGCGATCTCGGCCTTCGCGCGGCCGTCCTTGAAGTACAGGGCGAGCGGCACGATCGTGTGACCCGTCTCCTGGGACTTGGCCTCCAGCTTGTCGATCTCCTCGCGGTGCAGGAGGAGCTTGCGCTTGCGGCGCGCGGAGTGGTTGGTCCAGCTGCCCTGGTGGTACTCGGGGATGTGGGCGTTGTGCAGCCACGCCTCACCCCGGTCGATCTGGACGAAGCCGTCGGTCAGCGACGTCCGTCCCTCACGCAGCGACTTGACCTCGGTGCCCATGAGCACCAGGCCGGCCTCGTAGGTGTCGATGATCGCGTAGTCGTGCCGGGCCTTCTTGTTCTGGGCGACGATCTTGCGCTTGCCGCCCTTCTCGCCGTCCCTGGACTTCGCGACCGCCCCGCCCTGCTTGGGCTGGGACTCCTTCGGTACGTACATTCCCTTGCTCATAGTGCCGTCCATTTTCGCACTACGAAGGGGGTGCACGGAAAGCCGATTTATGACTCGCCGAGTCCGCTGAGGACCGTCTCGGCCCGCTCCACGACCTGCTGGTCGGCGTCCAGGTCTGGGGTGATCCCCCTGCCGTCGACGGCTCGTCCTGAGGGGGTGCGGTAGTGCCCGACGGTCAGCTCGGCCACGGAGCCGTCGGGGAGGCGGCTCGGCATCTGGACCGAGCCCTTGCCGAAGGTGCGGCTGCCCACCACGACCGCGCGGCCACGGTCCTGCAGGGCGCCGGTGAGCAGCTCGGCCGCGCTCATCGTGCCGCCGTCGACGAGTGCGACGAGGGGTCTGCCGGTGTCGCCGCCGGGTTCGGCGTGCAGGGCACGCTGGTCGCCGTCGACGTCGTAGGTGGCGACGAGGCCGCCGTCGAGGAAGGCGGAGGCGGCGGTGACGGCCTCGGTGACCAGGCCGCCGGAGTTGCCCCGCAGGTCGAGGATGACGCCGATGCCGGCCGGGGCGTGGCGCAGGGCGGCGCGGACGGCGTCGCCGGAGCCCTTGGTGAAGGAGGCGATCCTGACGACGGTGATGCCGTCGGCGAGTTTCTGAACAGTGACCGGGTCGGTGGACAGGGTGGCCCGACGCAGAGTGAGGTCCCACGCGCGCGTGCCGCGCTCCATTCCCACCTTCACCGCCGTACCGGCGGGCGCGTCGGTCGCGTCGCCGCGCAGTAAGGAGACGACCTCGGTCACCGGACGCCCGGCGACCTGCTCGCCGTCCACGCTGCGCAGCCGGTCGCCCGCGCGGATCCCGGCGACCGCCGCGGGCGACCCCGCCCGCACCTTGGTCACTTCGATACGGCCGTCCCGCTCGCGCCGCGCCCACAGGCCGACGCCGGTGTACTCGCCGTCGAGGGCCTCCTCGAACTCCTCGTACTCCCCCTCGGAGTAGACGGCGCCCCAGCGGTCCCCGCTGCGGCTGACCGCGCGCTCGGCGGCCTCCATGGGGGACTTGCCCGCGGCCATGGCCTCGGCGGCGGCCTCGGCGACGT
Source organism: Streptomyces sp. R28 (assembly GCF_041052385.1). Lineage (GTDB taxonomy): Bacteria > Actinomycetota > Actinomycetes > Streptomycetales > Streptomycetaceae > Streptomyces. The sequence continues at coordinate 4,226,480 of NZ_CP163439.1, forward strand.
CGACGTGCCGGCCCGCGGGGGCGGCCGAACCTGCCTCGTCGGCCGAGGATTTCCGGTCAGGTCCGGGCAGGGAGCCGGTCGCGGCGCCCGCGACGAGCACGCTCGTGAAGAGCAATGTCAGGGCGGCCCCGCGGCGAATGCGGCGGGGCTGACAGAACAGGTCACGACCTGACATGCCGGTGAGTCTAGGACAACGCGAGGGGCCGCACGGTGCGTTGCCCGCACAGCCCCCTTGGCGTTGGTCACACCTTCAGATACTTGCGCAGCGCGAAGAACGCCGCCATCGCGGGCATCAGCAGGCTCGTCGCGAGGATGAGCGGCAGCTTGGTCAACACCGCGTCCCAGCCGATGAAGTTGATCAGTGTCAGCTTCTCCGACAGGGCCAGGCCGTGGTCGATGATGAAGTACCGCGCCATGACCAGGAACGCACAGGCGACCGTCCCGCCGATCAGCCCGGCGACCGCGGCCTCCATGATGAACGGCGCCTGGATGTAGAAGCCCGAGGCGCCGACCAGGCGCATGATCCCGGTCTCGCGCCGACGGCTGAACGCGGACACCCGCACGGTGTTGACGATCAGCATCAGCGCGACGACCAGCATGAGCGCCATGATCGCCCGCGCGGCCCAGTTCATGCCGTTCAGCAGCCCGAAGAGGTTGTCCAGGATCCCCTTCTGGTCCTGCACCGACTGCACGCCGTCGCGCCCGTCGAAGGCGGTCGCGATGACCTGGTACTTCTCCGGGTCCTTCAGCTTGATCCGGTACGACTCCTGCATCTGGTCCGGCGTGAGCGAGGCAGCCAGCGGGGAGTCGCCGAACTGCTCCTTGTAGTGCTTGTACGCCTGGTCCTGCGACTCGTACGTCACCTTCTCGACGACCGTCATCTTCTTGAGGTCGGCGACGATCTCCTTCTTCTGGTCCTCGGTGACCGCGCCCTTGGCGCAGTTGGGGTCGGACTCGGCGTCGCTCTTGTTGCAGAGGAACACCGAGACGTTGACCTTGTCGTACCAGTAGCCCTTCATGGTGTTGACCTGGTCGCTCATCAGGAGCGACCCGCCGAACAGGGCGAGCGACAGGGCGACGGAGACGACGACGGCGAAGGTCATCGTCAGATTGCGGCGGAGACCGACACCGATCTCGGACAGTACGAACTGGGCGCGCATGGCGTCTTCTTCAGGCCTTTCCGTGGACGGTCGCGGTCAGTGCTGGTAGCCGTAGACGCCGCGTGCCTGGTCGCGGACGAGGCGGCCCTTCTCCAGCTCGATGACGCGCTTGCGCATCTGGTCCACGATGTTCTGGTCGTGCGTCGCCATCACCACGGTGGTGCCCGTCCGGTTGATCCGGTCGAGCAGCTTCATGATGCCGACGGAGGTCTGCGGGTCGAGGTTGCCGGTGGGCTCGTCGGCGATGAGCAGCTTGGGCCGGTTGACGAAGGCCCGGGCGATCGCCACACGCTGCTGCTCACCACCGGAGAGCTCACCGGGCATCCGGTCCTCCTTGCCGCCCAGCCCGACGAGGTCGAGCACCTGAGGCACGGACTTGCGGATCTCGCCGCGGGACTTGCCGATGACCTCCTGCGCGAAGGCCACGTTCTCGGCGACCGTCTTGTTCGGGAGCAGCCGGAAGTCCTGGAACACCGTGCCGAGCTGGCGCCGCATCTGCGGCACCTTCCAGTTGGACAGGCGCGCGAGGTCCTTGCCCAGGACGTGCACCTGCCCGTGAGTGCACCGCTCCTCGCGGAGGATCAGTCGCAGGAAGGTGGACTTTCCGGAGCCGGAGGACCCGACGAGGAACACGAACTCGCCCTTCTCCACTTCCAGGGACACATCCCTGAGTGCGGGGCGGGTCTGCTTGGGGTAGACCTTGGAGACGTTGTCGAGTCGGATCACGGGTGCACCATGGGTCGCCGGGGGTAGATGAGCGTGACCATACGCGAACCGGGTACGCCAGCGCAGTCGCCAGGAGGGGTTGCGTGGGGCTTGTGCGTTTTTGTGCCGGGTGAGGGCAACACCCTGAGAGGAGACCGGCCACCCCTCTGAGAGGGACGCGGCGCACCTTCCGCGGGAACCTGGCACAGTGGAGGGGGGAACGTTCGCGCCTCCGCGGACGTTGAATTCCCAGGAACCGGCACAAGGAGGGTGGCGCATGACGTACGACCGGCTGGTGTGCGCGAACTGTGCCGCGCCCGTGAGTGAGGGCCGCTGCCCCGTGTGCCGTGCGAACCGCGAGCGGCTGCAGCAGGAGAACCCGTTCGCGGGCCTGAACCCGATGACGCTGATCGCCCTGCTGGCGATACTGATCGCGGCGGTCGCACTGCTGGCGCACCAGACCGCGTAGGCGACGCGGACACCATACGCGGACATGGCGAGGGGCCCGGAGCGACATGCGCTCCGGCCCCTCGGCCGTACGGCGTTGATTACGCAGCGTAAACGATGGGCCGCCGTCAGGCAGCCGCACCGCCGCGGCCACCCGCGAGGCGCGGGAGGATGCGGAAGCCGATGCCGCCGGCGATCATCGTGGCGGCGCCGACCAGCAGGAAGGTGGTCTGAGCGGCACCGGTCTCGGCGAGCTGGTCACCGCCGCCCTGGGCGGAGGTGCTGGTGCCGGTACCGGTGGTCTCCGTGCCGGTGTCGGTGAGCGAGGAGGAGCCCTCCTCCTGGGTGGAGGTCCCGCCGTCGGGGTCGGTGTTGTTGTTACCGCCGCCGTTGTTGCCGTTCCCGTTCCCGTTGCCGTTGCCGTTCCCGTTCCCGTTACCCGGGTCGGTGGGGTCGGTGGTCGGGTCCTCGGTGGGGTCCGACGGCTCGGTCGGCTCCAGCGTCGGGTCCGTCGGGAGCGTGGGCTCCTCGGTGGGGATGCCCGGGTCCGTCGGGATGTCGGTGGGGATGTCGGTCGGCGGGTCGGTGGGAACCGGCGGCTCGGTCGGGTCCTCGGGCCCGCAGAGCAGGCCGAACACGCAGTCGTCCGCCTCGGCGGCGGATGCGGCGCCCGCAAGGGTCAGCGAGGCGCCGGCCGCGATCACGGCACCGGCCGCGACGCGCGCGAGGCGGATCCGCGTCTTCTTCGTCATGTGGTTGCTACCCCCAGTAGCTGAATCGTCGGTGAGGCGGCGCTCGGGGGCCGTGATCGACGGAGGTGATGCTGCACTTGAGCCCCCCGGTTCACATGCGCCCCAGAGATACGCATGCCACGCTTTACCCTTCCCATTTTTCAAAGACACGTCAAGGCTGTTTACGCCCGCCATGTCCAAAACAGGTGGCTATGCAAGGAGTTGGAGTCTGTGAGTGTGATGTAAAACCCAGACATGCAGGCACAGAAAAGGCAACTACCGCCGGAAGGGCGGCAGTTGCCTTGTCGACAAAGTTACTTCTCTTGCTGCTTGCGCCAGCGAATTCCGGCCTCGAGGAAACCGTCGATCTCGCCGTCGAGCACGGCCTGCGGGTTGCCGACCTCGAACTCGGTGCGCAGGTCCTTGACCATCTGGTACGGGTGCAGGACGTACGAACGCATCTGGTTGCCCCAGGAGCTGCCGCCGTCCTTGAGTGCGTCCATCTTCGCCCGGTCCTCCTGGCGCTGCCGTTCGAGCAGCTTCGCCTGCAGAACGTTCATGGCCGTCGCCTTGTTCTGGATCTGCGAGCGCTCGTTCTGGCAGGAGACCACGATGCCGGTGGGCAGGTGCGTGATGCGGACCGCGGAGTCGGTGGTGTTCACGCCCTGGCCGCCGGGGCCCGAGGAACGGTAGACATCGATGCGCAGATCGGACTCGTCGATGTCGATGTGGTCGGTCTGCTCGACGACCGGGAGGACCTCGACGCCCGCGAAGGACGTCTGGCGGCGCCCCTGGTTGTCGAAGGGCGAGATCCGGACGAGCCGGTGCGTGCCCTGCTCGACGGAGAGGGTGCCGTAGGCGTACGGCACCTGCACGGCGAAGGTGGTCGACTTGATGCCGGCCTCTTCCGCGTACGACGTCTCGTAGATCTCGGTCTTGTAGCCGTGGCGCTCCGCCCAACGCAGGTACATGCGCTGCAGCTGCTCGGCGAAGTCGGCGGCGTCGACGCCGCCGGCCTCGGCGCGGATGTTGACGAGCGCCTCACGGGCGTCGTACTCCCCGCTGAGCAGCGTCCGCACTTCCATCTCGTCCAGCGCCTTCTTGACGGCGGCGAACTCGGACTCGGCCTCGGCAAGGGTGTCCGGGTCGTCCTCCTCCTCGGCCATCTCGAACAGCACGGCGAGATCGTCGATCCGCGAGCGCAGGGCCTCGGCCTTCCTCACCTCCGCCTGGAGGTGGGACAGCTTGCTGGTGATCTTCTGCGCCTCCTCCGGGTTGTCCCAGAGGGACGGCGCTGCCGCCTGCTCCTCGAGCACGGCGACGTCTGCCCTCAGCTTGTCGAGGTCCAGAACGGCCTCGATCGACTCCATGGTCGAGGAGAGGGACTTTAGCTCTTCGGATACATCGACGACTGCCACGCCTCCAGCGTAACGGCTCCGCCAAGCGCCGAGACCCCGGTGTCCGTGGCCAAGACTCACCCGGCGCCACCGCTGACCTGCCACCTGACTCGGTCGGCCAAGAGGCCGGGCTCGAAAAGCCCCGGACAGCCCGCCTGGAGGTGGGACGGGTAGGGGCGGCGGGGCGAGAGACGTCAGGGCGCTGCCGGGGCCGAGTTGTTCGTGTCCTGCGGGGTCGCGTCCGCGTCGTCACCCGAGGTCGCCAGCCACGTGCCGACGCCCGCCGCCGCCACCAGCGCCACCGCCGCCGCGCCCAGCACCACCCGCCGCCGCCGAGTCACCGCCCGATGCCGGGCCGAGCCCGGACGCGGCGCACCCGTCGCCCTCGGCACCCGGGCCGTCCCGCGCGCCCCGCCCGCCAGCTCGTCGGGCGCCGGCACCCTCATCGACGTATGCGTGTCCCGGTTGGAGTCGGCCGGCTTCGCACCCGGCACCAGCGGCACCGCTCCCCGCCGCCGCACCCGCTCCCCAGCCGGCGCCGCCTCCTGAGCAGCCGGAGCCTCTTCCTCCGCCGGCTCCACGTCCGGCTCGTCCACGTCCAGCGGCGGCATCCCGGCCACCAGCGGCAGCAGCTCCCGCAGCCGCGCCCCCAGCTCCGACGCCCGCAGCCGCGAGGCCGGCGCCTTCGCGAGGCACTGCACGATCAGCTGCCACAGCTCGTCGGGGATCCCGGGCAGCGGGGCCACCGACTCCGTGACATGGCGGCGCAGCACCGCGCCCGGGTGGCCCCCGCCGAACGGCGTGAAGCCCGCCAACAGCTCGTACAGCACCGTGGCGAGGGCGTAGATGTCGACCGCCGCCCGGGGCGGCAAGCCCTCGACGATCTCCGGCGCCAGGTAGTCCGGCGTCCCGATGATCTTCGTGGCGCGGGTACGGCGCGGTGAGTCGATGAGTTTCGCCACACCGAAGTCCGTCAGCAGCGCGGGATGCGAGCCGCCCGGCCCCAGCGGCCCCTGCATGTCGAGCAGCACGTTCTCCGGCTTCACGTCCCGGTGCACGACCCCGGCCGCGTGCGCCGCCGCCAGCCCGTCCGCGATGTCCGCCACGATCGCCACCGCCGCCTCGGGCGAGAGCCGCCGGTCGCGGTCGAGCCGGGTACGCAGGTCGGTGCCGCGGACGAGGTCCATGACCAGCGCGAGGTCGTTGCCGTCGACCACCAGATCGCGTACGGAGACGACGTTCGGGTGCTCGAGGCCGAGCAGGGCCGTGCGCTCCTGCACGAAGCGTCCGACGAGTTCCTGGTCGGATGCGAGATCCTCGCGCAGCAGCTTGATGGCGACGGGCCCCTCGGGCCCCTCACCCAGCCACACCGTGCCGGCGCTGCCCCGCCCCAGGATCTGGTTGGCGGTGTACCGGCTGCCGATCTTCCGTGCCAAGACTGCTCCTACCGACGCGTGTTGTCGCGCTGCGTCATTCCGGGGGCCGACCCCCGGAACCTCAGCCGACAAAACCGGGACCCCCGGTCGACAAAACTACGCGCCCAGCGAGCCAACCTTCACCTCGGAGGCGGAAATCACCCGCCAGGTGTCGACAAATCCCCAAACCCGGCCGGGACTCCGCGCCGCCTGCGGTCAGTTGGTGCCCGAGCCTCCGCCGGAGCCGCCGCCCAGGTCCCCGATCCACCCGGTCACGGTGCTGAACCAGTCGCTGAGCTGGCCCCAGTAGCTCTTGCCCGTGCCGATCCACTCCTGCAGCGGGCTCAGCTCCCAGACGAGCCAGCCCGCGACGAAGAGGATGACGATCGTGAACAGGCACCCCTTGAGGCAGCCGAGCCCGGGGATCCGCATCGGGTTGGCGCTGCGCTGACGCGGCTGACGCGGCTCGCGCTGGGGCCGCTGGGGCTCCGGCGCGGGCGGCGGGGCGTACCGCTGCGGCTGCTGCTGCGGCTGGCGCGGTGGGGCGTACGGCTGCGGCTGGTGCTGCTGGGGATGGCCGTACCCCTGCTGCCGGCCCTGCGGAGGCCGCTGTTGCGGCTGCTGCTGCGGGCGGGCGACCTGCCGCTGGGGGCGGCGGCGCAGCGGGTCCTGGTTGGGGTCGAGGTACTGGACCTGCGTCTGCTCGTTGCGGTCCCGGGCGGCGCGCAGCTGGTTCTGCCAGGGGTGCGGCTCCTCGGGCCCGGGCTGACCGGGCTGCCGACCGGGCTGTCCCGGTGGCATCGGCGGCATGACGGCCGTCGGGTCGGCTCCGCCGGGACCGCCCGTGTTCGGCAGTACGGCCGTGGGGTCGGCGGCGCCGGGAGCGCCGGTGTGCGGCAGGACGCTGGTGGCGCCGTTCGGGTCGTACGCCCCGGGGGCCGCGCCGTGCGGCAGCACCTGCGTGGGGTCGGCCGAGCCCGGCACGTGGGCCGGCGCCGGGTCGGGAGCGAGCAGTGCGGCGACGCCCTCGGCCGCCGCGATCTGCGCGGAGTTCGCGTGCACGCCGATGCCCTCGGCGACGACGCGCAGGCCGCGGGCGAGGTTCTCGGCGCTGGGCCGTTCGTCGGGGTTCTTGCGCAGGCAGCGCTCTATGACCGTCCACAGCGGGTCGGGGACCGTGGACGGGCGGCGCGGCTCGGCGCTCAGGTGCTGGTGCAGGACCTCCAGGGCGGAGCCGCCACCGAACGGGGGGCGGCCGGTGACCAGCTCGTAGAGGAGGATTCCGGCGCCGTAGATGTCGACGGCGGAGGTCTGCGGGCGGCCCTCGGCGGACTCGGGCGCGACGTACGCGGGCGTGCCGACGAACTCGTGGGTGCGGGTCAGGCCCGGGGAGTCGGCGAGGCGGGCGATGCCGAAGTCGGTCAGCAGCGGGTGCATCTGGCCGCCGTCCTGCCGGAGCAGGACGTTGGCGGGCTTCAGGTCGCGGTGGACGACGCCGTCGGCGTGGCTGGCGGCGAGGGCGTCGGCGATCTGGGCGGTGAGCAGGGCGGCGGCGACCGGGGTGAAGGGACCGTTCTCGCGCAGGTAGCGGTGCAGGTCGGGGCCCTCGACGAGGTCCATGACCAGGGCCAGCAGCTCGCCCTCGACGACCAGGTCACGCACCCGGACGATGTTCGGGTGGGTCAGGCGGAGCAGGACGGAGCGCTCCCGCAGGAACCGCATGACGATGTCCGCGTCACTGGCGAGCTCCTCCTTGAGGACCTTGATCGCGACGGTCTCGCCGGGCTGCCCCGCCACCGCCGCCTCGGCGCCCGCGGTCTCCCGCTGGCGGGCCCGCCAGACGGTCCCCGTGGCGCCGCGACCGAGCGGCTCCTCGAGGAAGTACTTGCTGCCTACCGGCCGCACGTCGCGCTCCCTGCTGCTTGCCTACGTTCCGATCCACTGTAGTGCCGTCCCCCGGGGCACCGGCCTGTCGTCATTCTGTGCGTCTTACGTATGGCTTCCCGTACATGTTCGAAGGAAAGACGCTCGGCTCTGTCTCGTGGTTGCCGGAAGCAGAAGTGAGCGATCTCAAGTGATCACCAGCAGTGCACTTGTCATGCACTTTTGCGGGCAGAGCCGACCAATCAAGATCACTTGCCTTCGGGCGGGGGGCGCTTTGTCAGTGGCAGGTGCGAGGATGCGTGGAGTACTGGCCGATGTGCTCGTGTGGGGTGGGGAGGGCCCGTCCGATGGATCTCCGCGGAAGAGGGAGCGGCGTTCGGTGCGGCACGCCGAGAGTGCGTGCGTGGCGTCGCGACGCCACGGAGATCCATCAGGCGGGCCCTGGTCCGCGCCCTCGCAGAAGGGACCGCTGACGCCGATGCAGATCCGGCTGACCGTCGTAGACCCGCTGGCCCCTCCTGCCCCGGTGCGAGGCCGCGCCGCGAGCTGCGACGTGCTGGTCACGGCGCCCGCGGGCACCGCCCTGGCCGCGGTGGCGTCGGCGCTCGCCTCGGCGGTGTCCGGGGGCGACGGCCCGGTCGTGCTGTACGCGGGCGCGGAGCGGCTCGACGACCGGCGCAGCACACTCGGCGAACCCCCGCTGATAGACGGTGCCGTGCTGTCCCTGGGCGCCCCGGCGGCGCCCGAGCCCCATCCCGAGCTGGACGACGCCCCGACCCAGCTCCATGTCGTGGCCGGTCCCGACGCCGGCGGGGTCCACCTGCTGCACGGCGGCGAGATCCGCATCGGCCGCTCCGCCGACGCGGACGTCCCGCTCGACGACCCGGACGTCTCCCGGCTGCACTGCGCGGTCACGGTCGCCGCCGACGGCCACGTCTCGGTCACCGACCTCGACTCCACGAACGGCACCACGCTGGACGGCACCCGCGTGACCGCCCGCCCGGTGCGGTTCGTGCCGGGGGCGCTGCTGCGGATCGGCGAGTCGGCCCTGCGGCTTGCTCCGGCCGGGGGGCCCAGGGCGCGGGTGGCGACGGAGCCGGACGGGGAGGGGCAGGTACGGGTCCCTGCCGGGGGCGACCCGGGACGGGACGCCGAGGCGCGGGACGACGGGCGGGCAGCGTCGGGCGTCGGGGCGGGCGGCCCTCCGCGGGCCGGCGCGGCGGTGTCTCACGCGCGTGTGGCGGACGGAGGCGACACGGCCGCGCCCTCGGGAGGCCGGTCGGCCGCTCAGGAACACGGTCCGGTCGAGCCGCCCCTCGTGCCGGTGCAGGGCGGGGCACCGCGGATCGAAAGCGACGGCGGGTCCGAGCGGGCGGTTCCGGGACCGCGCGGCGGCGACACGCACGGCGCGGGCTTCGAGGTGGACGCGCTCGACGGGGACGCCTGGGGACACGGCGGAGGTCACGGCGGTACGGGCGCCGACCGCGCTTCGGGCGACGGCGACCGCGAAGACATCCCGGCGAACGGCGGCAGCAGCCGCAAAGGCACCCCGCTCAGGGGCACCGACGTCCCGCAGGGCGTGCGCAGGCGCGGCGGACTCACGGCGTGGGCGCGGCGGCTGGCCGGCGGGCGCGGGGAGCAGGGGGCGACGGCCCGGCGCGGGACGTACGACGATGACGAGCTGCCCGAGGCGACCGAGCTCCCCTCGGCGACGAAGGGCCCCCGGCTGCCGGAGGCCTGGCCGGACCCCGCGTCCCTGCTGCTGACGGCGCTGGGTCCCGGGCCCCGCCTGTGGGAGCGCACGCCGGGTCACCCGGAGGCGCTCACGGTGCGGCTCGGCACCGCCGACCGGGCGGCGCCCGACGGTTCGGGACTGCTGCCCGCGGTGCCGGTGACCGCCGATCTGCGCGAGGTCGGGGCGCTGGGGCTGGCCGGTCCGCGCGAGCGCCTCGCCGGGCTGGCCCGCGCGGTGCTCGCCCAGCTCGCCGCACTGCACTCGCCCGACGCCCTGGAGCTGGTGCTGATCAGTGCGGACCGCTCCCGTCCGCTGGCGGAGCGCACCGCCGAATGGGCCTGGCTCGGCTGGCTGCCGCATGTCCGCCCCGGGCACGCCCAGGACTGCCGCCTCCTGCTTGCCTACGACCGCGAGCAGGCCACGGCCCGCACGGAGGAGCTGCTGCGGCGCCTGGAGGACCTGTCGCCGCAGACCCGCGGCGCGGGCGCCGGGGGGAGCTCCGCCGAGGGGCGGTCCACCGGCGCTGTCTCCGCCGCCCCGGACGGACCTGCCGTCCGGCGGCCCTCCTGGGCACGGGACGACGGCCCGGCCGACGGAGCGGACGGCTTCGCGGGGCCGCACACCGTGGTGGTCGTGGACGGCGATCCCGGGGGCGCCGACGTCCGCGAGGCGGTGGCGCGGCTGGCGCTGGAGGGGCCGCGGGCCGGGATCCATGTCGTGTGCCTCGCCGAGACGGCTTCGGCGTCGCCCGCGTCGCCGGTGACGGAGACCTACGAGGCGGCGTGCACGGTGTCGCCGGTGTTCCGGGAGTGCGGTGCGGTCGCGCTGCTGAGCGGTGATGTGGCGACGGCGCTGCGGCTGATGCGGGTTGCCCGGGCCGGGGCCGTCGGGAGTGGGGTGGAGCCCGGCCCGCGCGCGACGGACGCATCCCGGCCGGGTGCCGCCCATCAGGGCACCGGCGGCCGCGACTCCGCGGATCACGGTCGGGCCGGCCACGGCTCAGGCACACACGGTCCGGTCGGTCACAGCTCAAGCGCACACGGCCCGGTCGGACACAGCTCAGGCGGTCACGGTCCCGTCGGCCACAGCCAAGTCGGCCACGGCGCCGCGGGCCCCAGCCCCACTGCCTCCTCCGCCTCCGCCTACACCACCCCCACCCCCGCTCCCGCCCCCAGCCACGGCCCCGTCGGCCACGGCACCGTAGCCGCCGTGGACGCCGTTTCCCTTGCCTGGGCGGAGCGGTTCGCGCGGGCTCTGGCGCCGTTGCGTCCGGAGGGCGGCGGCGGGGAGCGGCACGCGCGGGTGTCCGTGCCGTTGCCTCAGGCGGCGCGGCTGCTGGACGAGTTGGGGCTGGCCCGGGCCACCCCGGCGTCGCTGATGGCACGCTGGGCCGACGCGGCCGATGACGCGGAGGCCCTCGGCGGGCGGGTGTGTGCCGTGCTCGGGGCCGGGCCGCGCGGGCCGGTCAGCGCGGACCTCGGCGCCGACGGACCGCACCTGCTGATCGAGGGACCGCCCGGCAGCGGGCGTACGGAGCTGCTGCGGGCCGTCGTCGCGTCGCTCGCGGCGGCCGAGCGGCCGGACCGGCTGGGCGTCGTACTGATCGACGGCCGGGACGGCGTCGGCGCGGGCGGCGGGCACGGCGAGGGCCTGCGGGTCTGTACGGACGTACCTCATGTGACCACCCACCTCACCGCCAACGACCCCGTGCGCATGCGGGAGTTCGCCCAGTCGCTGAGCGCCGAGCTGAAGCGGCGCGCGGAGTTGCTCGGGCGGTCCGACTTCGCCGAGTGGCACACGGGGCGTGAGCTGTCGGGCCGGATGGTCGCGCAGCGCGCGGCGGGGGGCGGCGCCGGGGCCGGCGTCGGTACCGGGGCCGGTGACCTCACGGGGGATCTCGACTCGCCGCCCAGCTCCACGATCCGGCTGCGGCCGGGGGCGGCTCGTCGGCAGGCCGAGGCCCAGGCGGTGCCGCCGTTGCCCCGGCTCGTCGTGGTCGTCGACGACCTGGACGCGTTGGTCTCGCCCGCGTTGGGGTCGACGGGCAGGCCTGCGGCGGGCTCGGTGATACGCGCGCTGGAGGCCGTGGCGCGGGAGGGCCAGCGGCTCGGGGTGCACCTGGTGGCCGCCGCGGGAATCGGGGGCCGTACGGCGGAGTCGGAGCCGGCGCGGCTGGCGACCTTGCGGGTGACGCTGGACGCGGTGGCCGCGGGGCCGGACGAACCGGCGCCGGGGCGGGGGCGGCTGGCCTGGGCGGACGGGCGAGTGGCGCCGTTCCAGGGCGGTCGGGTCACGGGGCGTATCCCGCGGACGGCGACACTGCGGCCCACGGTCGTGCCGCTGGAGTGGCACCGCATGGGCGACCCACCGGCCCGGCGCCCGGTCCGGGAGCTGGGCAACGGACCGACGGATTTGGCGTTGCTGGCCAGTGCGTTGGAGAGGGCGGCGCGAGAGGTCTCGGCGACCGAGGTGCCGTCGCTCCTTTGACGCCGGTCGGCGATTTCAGCCCGTCCGGCGATTGAGGACGAGGCCGTTCAGGCCGATAGCGGGGGTCTGGGGGCGGCAGCCCTCAGGGACGCCGGCCTCGACGGAGCCGAGCCTGGTCACGACGGGGTCACGATCCCCGGCTTGACAGCGGACGCGGTCTTGCCGCCCCCAAACCCAGGGCGTAGACCAGATCGCACGGGACAGCGCTCGAACGTTCGACGAGGCACGAAGAACGGGGCAGTGATGCGCAGCACGAGCAGCAGGAACCGGACAAACAGGGTCGCCAGGGCCGCGGCAGCCGTACTCGCGGGCGCCCTCGCGCTCTCGCTCACCGCATGCGGAGGCGGCGACGACAACGACAGCGGCAACGAACAGAGCGGCAGTGACCAGGAGACCGGCAGCACCGTCACCCTTCCCAAGCTGAACGGCGAATCCCTGGAAGTCGCCGCCGTCTGGACCGGTGCCGAGCAGGAGAACTTCAAGAAGGTCCTCGCGGAGTTCGAGAAGCGCACGGGCGCCAAGGTGACCTTCGTGCCCGCCCAGGACCCGATCATCAACTTCCTCGGCTCGAAGGTCGCGGGCGGCCAGCCGCCGGACATCGCGATGCTTCCGCAGCCCGGCGCCATAAAGCAGGCCGTGGAGAAGAAGTGGGCCAAGCCCCTCGGCGCCGACGCGGTCAAGGAGTTGCAGGCGAACTACTCGCAGGGCTGGCAGGACATCGGCAAGGTCGACAACAAGCAGTACGGCGTCTACTACAAGGCCGCCAACAAGTCCCTGATCTGGTACAACGCCCAGGTCTTCGAGAACGCGGGGGCCACCGAGCCCAAGACGTGGGACGAGCTTCTCAGCACTGCCCAGACCGTCTACGACTCCGGCGTCACGCCGTTCTCGGTCGGCGGCGCCGAGGGCTGGACCCTGACCGACTGGTTCGAGAACATCTACCTCTCCCAGGCCGGTCCCGAGAAGTACGACCAGTTGGCGAAGCACGAGATCAAGTGGACCGACGCGTCCGTGAAGAACGCGCTGACCACGCTCGCCCAGGTCTGGGGCAAGAAGGACTACGTGGCGGGCGGCGCGAGTGGCGCGCTGCAGACGGACTTCCCGGCGTCGGTCACCCAGACCTTCACCGGCGGCGACCAGCCGAAGGCCGCCATGGTCTACGAGGGCGACTTCGCGCAGGTCAACATCGTGCAGGCGAAGGCGAAGGTCGGCACGGACGCGAAGGTGTTCCCGTTCCCGGCCGTGGGTGACACCGCACCCGTGGTCTCCGGCGGTGACGCGGCCGTGATCCTGCAGGACTCCAAGGCCGCGCAGGCCCTGGCCACCTTCCTGGCCTCCCCGGACGCGGCGACCATCCAGGCGAAGCTGGGCGGTTACCTCTCGCCGAACAAGAACGTGGACAACTCGGCGTATCCGAACGCCGTGCAGCAGAAGATCGCGGGGGCCCTGATCGACTCGGGCGACGACTTCCGCTTCGACATGTCCGACCAGGCCCCGCAGGCCTTCGGCGGCACACCCGGCAAGGGCGAGTGGAAGGCCCTGCAGGACTTCCTGAAGAACCCGTCGGACATCGCGGACACGCAAGCGAAGCTGGAAGCCGACGCCGCCGCGGCGTACGGAAACTGACGCCATGGCGTCCGCGGAAGGGGGAGGGGGCACCGCGCCCCCTGCCGCACCCAAGTCGCGCAAGAGCGTGACCGGCACCCGCAGGATGGTGGCAGCGCTGTTCCTGCTGCCCGCTCTGGTGCTGCTCGGCGCGCTCGTGGTGTACCCGATCGGGTACTCGGTCATCCGCAGCTTCTACGACCAGTCCGGCGACGGCTTCGCCGGGTTCGACAACTACGAAGCCCTCTTCACCGACGACGGCATCCGCACGGCCCTGAAGAACAACGTCATCTGGGTGGTGTTCGCCCCGACGGTGGCCACCGCGCTCGGTCTGATCTTCGCGGTGCTGACCGAACGGGTGCGCTGGGGCACGGCGTTCAAGCTGGTCGTCTTCATGCCGATGGCGATCTCGATGCTGGCGGCGGGCATCATCTTCCGGCTCGTCTACGACCAGGACCCGGACAAGGGCGTCGCCAACGCGGTGTGGGTGGGTGTCCACGACACCTTCGCGCAGGCGTCCGCGTTCCCGAAGGCGCACCCGGGGCGGGAGTCGCCGCTCGAAGCGGCACCGGGCGGCGGCTTCATCACCAAGGCCGGCGTCAGCGCCGGCACCCCGGTCACCCTGCCCCTGGTCGGCGTCGCCCCCGACCAGATGCCGGACGACGCCAAGAAGGCCGTACCGGCGCGGCCGGAGACGGGCAAGGTCACCGGCACCACCTGGCAGGACTTCACGCGCGGCAAGGGCGTCGGCACGCTCGGCGGGGTCGACGCGGCCGAGCTGGGCTATGCCGGGATGAAGATCGAGGCCGTCAAGGACGGCAAGGTCGTGGCCAGCACGGAGCCCGCCGACGACGGCACGTTCACGCTGCCGGCCGCCGCCGACGGGGCGCAGCTGCGGCTCCCGGCGGACAACTTCAGGGAGCCGTACAACGGCGTGGACTGGCTCGGCCCGTCCCTGGTCACGCCGTCCATCATCGGGTCGTACATCTGGATGTGGGCCGGTTTCGCGATGGTGCTGATCGCGGCCGGGCTAGCGGGCATCCCCCGGGATCTGCTGGAGGCGGCCCGGGTGGACGGCGCCAACGAGTGGCAGGTCTTCCGCAGGGTCACGGTGCCGCTGCTGGCGCCCGTCCTCGCGGTCGTCACGGTCACCCTGATGATCAACGTCCTGAAGGTCTTCGACCTGGTCTTCATCATCGCCCCGGGCTCCTCCCAGGACGACGCGAACGTCCTCGCCCTTGAGCTGTACCGCAAGGGCTTCTCCGAGGACCAGCCGGGCATCGCCAGCGCCATCGCGGTGTTCCTGCTGCTCCTGGTGATTCCCGTGATGTGGTTCAACGTCCGTCGGCTCAGGCGGGAGGTCAGGCGATGAGTGCGGACGCCGGCATCGGCAAGGCGGTGCCCGAGCCGCTCACGGCCGTCAAGGCCGAGCAGTCCCTCGGCGGCCGGCTCGCCTCCTTCGTCAGCGGCGGGCTGGTGCGGGTGTTCCTGATCGTCGTGGGCCTGTTCTGGCTGGTCCCGACGATCGGGCTGCTGCTGTCCTCTCTCCGCCCGCCGGAGGAGATGACCGCGAGCGGCTGGTGGGAGGTCTTCAGCAAGCCCTCCCAACTCACCTTCGACAGCTACGACAAGCTGCTGAGCAACCCCGACATCACCGACTCGATCCTCAACACCGTGCTGATCACGGTCCCGGCGACGGTACTCGTCGTCGTCATCGGCTCGCTCGCGGGCTACGCGTTCGCGTGGATGGAGTTCCCGGGCCGCGACTGGTGGTTCCTGGGCGTGGTCGGCCTGTTGGTCGTGCCGGTGCAGGTGGCGCTGATCCCGATCGCCGAACTGTTCGGCAACATCGGCATCTTCGGGTCCCTGATCGGCGTGATCCTCTTCCACGTCGGCTTCGGGCTGCCGTTCGCGGTGTTCCTGCTCAGGAACTTCTTCGCGGAGATCCCGAGGGAGCTGCTGGAGGCGGCCCGCCTGGACGGCGCCGGTGAACTGCGCCTGTTCTTCCGCGTCGTGATGCCGCTCGGCGGTCCGGCGATCGCCGCGCTCGGCATCTTCCAGTTCCTGTGGGTGTGGAACGACATGCTGGTCGCGCTGATCTTCACGGACTCCGGGAGCCAGCCGATCACGGTCGCCCTGCAGACGCAGGTGCGCCAGTTCGGCAACAACATCGACGTCCTGGCACCCGGCGCGTTCATCTCCATGGTGATCCCGCTGGTGGTGTTCTTCGCGTTCCAGCGACAGTTCGTGTCCGGTGTGATGGCGGGCGCGGTGAAGTAGGCGCAAGCGCACGATGCTTGAGGGGGCGGGCCGTCATCGGTCCGCCCCCTGCCGTTCACTCGTGGTCCCTCGTATGCCTTAGGTCCCGTAACCAAGTCACTCCATTGGCCGTTCCCGGGCAAGGCGCTACGGCGAAAGCGCCGACCGTCCCGGCCGACCCAGTGGATGTCCCTTGCCCAGGTTCAGTGTCATTGTCCCCGCGTACAAGGTTCAGGCGTACCTGCACGAGTGCCTGGAATCGGTGCTCGCACAGTCGTACCCGGATCTCGAACTGATCGCCGTCGACGACTGCTCACCGGATGCGTCCGGCGCGATCATCGACGAGTTCGCGGCCCGCGACGCGCGTGTGCGTCCCGTGCACCTCGCCGAGAACCGGGGGCTGGGGCCCGCCCGCAACGCCGGTATGGCTCAGGCCACCGGCGACTACCTGATCTTCCTCGACAGCGACGACAGCCTCACTCCCGATGCCCTGCAGGCGATCGCCGACCGGCTGAAGGAGACCGGAGACCCGGACGTCCTGGTCTACGACTACGCGCGCACCTACTGGACCGGCGAGACGGTCCGCAACCAGGCCGCGGCCCGGCTCACCGAACAGGGCCCGGCCCCCTTCCGGCTGGCGGACCGCCCGGGGCTGCTGCGGCTGCTGATGGTGGCCTGGAACAAGGCCTACCGGCGGGAGTTCGTCGAGCAGGAGGGCTTCGCCTTCCCGTCCGGCTACTACGAGGACACGCCCTGGACGTACCCGGTCCTGATGACGGCGGAGTCGATCGCGACCCTGGACCGGGTGTGCGTGCACTACCGGCAGCGGCGCCGGGGCGGCATCCTCGGCACGGTCAGCCCGCGGCACTTCGACATCTTCGAGCAGTACGACCGTGTCTTCGCGTACGTCGACCGCAACCCCGAACTCGCCCGCTGGCGCCCGCTGTTGTTCCGTCGGATGGTCGACCACCTGGTCGTGGTGTTCGCCCGCCGCGACCGCCTGCCGCGCCGCAGCCGCGCCCAGTTCCTGCGCACGGCCCGCACCTACTACCGCCGTTACCGCTCCCCGGGCGCCCCCGTCCCTCCGCGCGCCCGGGTCCACCACGCCCTGGTCCGCCTGGGCCTGCACCGCACCTACCGCGCCCTGCAACTGACGGCCACCCTGGTCCGCCGCACCGCCAAGCTCACCAACCGTCTGCTGAAGGGCCTGCGTTCCACCGCCCTGCGCCTGCACTACCGCATCCAGCGGCGCCTCCCGCTGCGCGCCGACCGCGCCGTCTTCGCCGCCCACGGCGTGCGCGGCCACGGCTGCCACCCGGGCGCCCTGGAGCAGGCCTTCCGCACGCACGCCCCGGGCATCCGCACGGCCTGGATCGCCGAGGCCGAGCAGCACGACTCCGTCCCCGCCGACACCCGTCGGCTGCGCCCCGACACGGCCGCCTACTGGACGGCCCTGGCCCGCTCCAAGTACCTGGTCCACAACGCCGGCTTCGATCGCCGCCTGGTCAAGCGCCGCGGCCAGGTCCTGGTGCAGACCCGGCAGGGCACCCCGCTCAAGCACATGGGCCTGGACCTGCGCGAACGGCCGGCAGCCGCGGGGGACACGGACTTCGACGAACTCCTCGGCGACGTCGACAAGTGGGACTACGTCCTGTCCGCCAACCGCCACTCCACCCTGGTCTGGGAGCGCGTCTACCCGGGCGACTACACGACCCTCGAATACGGCAGCCCGCGCAGCGACGTCTTCCAGCAGGCGACTTCGGCGGACGTGGCCCGGATCCGGGAGTCGCTCGGCATCCCCGAGGGCGCGGTCGCGATCCTCTACGCCCCCACCCACCGCGACTACCGGCGCACCCAGCGCACCACTCTCGACCTGCACCACGTCCTGCGCCGCCTGGGCCCCCGCTTCGTCGTCCTGGCCCGCGCGCACCCCCGGCACGGCGGCCCCCTCGCCCCCACCGCGGGCCAGGTCATCGACGTCACCGACCACCCGAGCGTCGAGTCGCTGTGCCTGGCCTCGGACGCCCTGGTCACCGACTACTCGTCGATCATGTTCGACTACGCCGACCTGGACCGGCCGATCGTGATCCACGCCGACGACCGGGAGGCGTACGAGGCGGCCCGCGGCACCTACTTCGACCTGCGTTCCTTCCCGCCGGGCGCGGTGTCGCGCAGCGAGGACGAGCTGATCGACATCTTCGCCACCGGCCACTGGCGCGGCTCGCGCTCCGCCCAGCTGCGGTCGGCGTTCCGCGAGCGTTTCTGCCCGTACGGCGACGGACGCGCCGCCGAGCGGGTCGTCCGCCATGTCGTGCTGGGCGAGACCGGCCCACCATCCGTCGTGCCCCTCGACAAGCGCCACCCCGTACCGTCGCCGGCCGCGGAGCGCTCCGCTGGGAGTGCCGCGATGGGCCGTCGATCGTCTGCGGCGCCATCGTGGCTGGTCGCGCAGTTCCCCGCGCCCCTTCAGGGCGCTGCCGAACCGCAGCCGACACCGCCCGCCCCCCTCAAGTCGACTGAGGCCGACGCAGCCTCCTGAAGAACCCGGCCGCCAGCACATCGACAGAAAGAGCAGTATGCCCCGCTTCAGCATCATCGTTCCGTCCCATGGGGTCGCGGGCCGGCTGTCCCAGGCGCTGGACTCGGTCCTCGCCCAGCCCTTCGGCGACTTCGAGCTGATCCCGGTCTGCGACGCCCCCGACTCCCCGGCGGCGCATGTCGCCGCCGGGTACGCCGAGCGGGACTGCCGGGTGGCGCCCGTGAACTCGCCGCCGGCGGCCGGGCTGGCCGGGGCGCGCAATGCCGGGCTGCGGGCGGCGATCGGTGACTGGGTGGTGTTCCTGGACGGCGACGACGTGCTGGTGCCGGGGGCTCTGACGGCGCTGGACGCCCGGCTGGGCGAGACCGGTGACGTGGATGTCCTGCACTTCGAGCACGAGCGGACCCCGTGGTGGGTGGGTGAGCCGACCAATCCGGCCGCGCTCGTGCTGGCGCGGACGCCGGGCGGGGTCTTCTCGCCCGAGGAGGCCGTCGAGCTGACGGGGGTCCAGCTCCCGGCGTGGAGTGCGGCATACCGGCGGACCTTCCTCGCCGAGCACCACCTCGCCTTTCCCGACGGCCACTTCACCGATGTCGGCTTCGGCGGGCTGGTCGTGCTGGGGGCGGAGCGCATGGCGGTGCTGCGCCAGGTCGTCGTACGGCATCTGCTGCGCCGGCAGGGCAACCGGCTGGGCCTGCCGGGGGAGCACCACTTCGAGCTGCTGGACCAGGCCGAGCTGGTGCTGGCGCGGGCGGCCGAGGAGGGGCTGTCCGAGGAGCGGCGCGCGGCGCTGTTCGAGCAGCTCTTCGCCGCCGTACTGAAGACGGCCGCCCATCCGCGACGGCTGCCGCGCGGGCGCCGTGCCTTCTTCCGGCGGGCGAGCAGGCTCTACCGGCGGTACCGCCCCGCCGGGTTCCGGACGCCGGGCGGCAGTCTCGGTGTGCAGCACCGGCTGCTGGCGAGCGGGGCGTATGCGGCGTTCCGGGCGCTGCGCCGGGCCAACCAGGTGGCGGCGCGGGCGGCTTCGGGCGTGCCGCGTCCGCGCGGGCTGCGCACGCGGCTGCGGTACCGGCTCCAGCTGCGGCGGCCGCTGGATCAGAACCTCGCCGTGTACTGCGCTTACTGGGGGCGCGGTTATGTCTGCAATCCGGCCGCGATCCACGCCAAGGCACGCGAACTCGCCCCCCACCTCCGTGCGGTGTTCGTGGTCGAGGAGGACCAGGCGCACACCGTGCCGAAGGACGTGGAGTACGCCGTCATCGGCAGCCGTAAGTACTGGGACGTGCTGGCCCGCGCCAAGTACCTGGTCAACAACGCCAACTTCGCGGACGCCGTGGTCAAGCGCGAGGGCAGCGTGCATCTGTCGACCCAGCACGGCACCCCGCTGAAGAAGATGGGTGCCGACCAGGCGACGTACCCCGTGGTGGCGGCCGCGACCGGCAGCTTCGCCAAGCTGCTGGCCCGCGTGGACCGCTGGGACTACAACCTCACCTCCAACCGGCACTCCACTCAGATGTGGGAGAGCGCCTTCCCCGCCGCGCACGAGACCCTCGAGTACGGCTATCCGCGCAACGACGCCTACTACACGTCGACCGCCGCCGACGTCGCCCGCATCCGCCGCGAACTCGGCGTCCCCGAGGGCAAGAAGGCCCTGCTGTACGCGCCCACGCACCGCGACCACACCACCGGCTTCGAGTCGAGCCTCGACCTCCAGGCGCTGTGCGAGGAGATCGGCGACGAGTACGTCGTGCTGCTGCGCGCCCACTACTTCTACGACCGGGGCGGCGCGCGCGGCACCGGCCGGATCATCGACGTCACGGGGCACCGCTCGTCCGAGGACGTCTGCCTGGCCGCCGACGCGCTGATCACCGACTACTCCTCGATCATGTTCGACTACGCCAACCTGGACCGCCCGATCGTCGTGTACGCGGACGACTGGGACGTCTACCGGGAGCTGCGGGGCGTCTACTTCGACCTGATGGAGGCCCCGCCGGGCCGGGTGGCGCGTACGCCGGGGGAGCTGGCGGCCGTCTTCCGTGACGGCTCGTGGGCGGACGAGGAGGCCAGGGACCTGCGTGCCGCGTTCCGGGAGCGGTTCTGCCAGTTCGACGACGGGCACGCCGCCGAGCGCGTCGTACGCCGGGTGCTGCTCGGTGAGCCGCCCGAGGCGATCCCGCCAGTGATCCCCCTCGCCGAGCGCATCCCCGCCCCCGCCGCGACGACCCTCGTGAGGAACTGACGTGCCCCGCTTCAGCATCATCGTCCCCGTCTTCAAGGTGCAGGGCTTTCTGCGGGAGTGTCTCGACTCGGTGCTCGGGCAGTCGTACACCGACTTCGAGGTGATCGCCGTCGACGACCGCTCCCCCGACGGCTGCCCCGCCATCCTGGACGCCTACGCCGAGCGCGACGCACGCGTGCGCGTGCTGCACCTGCCGGAGAACGTCGGCCTCGGCCGGGCCCGCAACGCCGGTCTGGAGCAGGCGAGCGGCGACTACGTCCTGTTCCTCGACAGCGACGACCACTACACGCCGGGCCTGCTGGCCGCCGTCGCCGCGCGTCTGGAGACGGCCGACGACCCGGACATCCTGGTCTTCGACCACGTGCGCACCCACTGGTGGGGGCGCGGCGGCCGGAGCACGGCGGCGGACCTGCTGGCCGCGGCCGGCACGGACACCTTCAGCGTCCGCGAGAGCCCGGAGTACCTGCATCTGTTCCTGGTCGCCTGGAACAAGGCGTACCGGCGGGACTTCTTCCTCAAGCACGAGCTGCGCTACGCGCCGGGCCTGTACGAGGACGCGCCCGTCACCTACCGCTCGATGGTGCTGGCCGACCGCATCGCCTGCCTGGAGCGGATCGGGGTCGAGTACCGACAGCGCAGGCAGGGGGCGATCACCAAGACTCCGGGGCGGCGGCATTTCGACATCTTCCCGCAGTACGAGGGCCTGTTCGCGTTCCTCGAAGGGTGCCCGGACCTGGCGTGGGCACGTCCGCTGCTGTTCGAGCGGGCCCTGGACCACATGCTGTTCGTGCTCGCCCGCGAGGACCGGGTGAGGCCCGCGGACCGGCCGGACTTCTACCGTGAGATCCGCTCCTTCCACGCCCGCCACGTCCCGGCGGGCTTCACCCCTCCCGACGGCCGGCGCGGCAAGGAGATGCGGCTGCTGGCGACGGCGCCCTACGCGTCGTACGCCGTGGCGAGCTCCCTGCACGAGGTGCGCAGGGTGGCGGGGGCCGGCAAGCGGCGCGTGGCGCGGGTGGCGGCGCAGCGGGCCCAACGGGTCTGGTACGCGGCCCAGTCGAAGCTGCCGCTCGATCCGCACCTGGCCGTCTACTCGGCGTTCTCGCATCGCGGGGTGCTGGGCGATCCGGCGGCGATCCACGCCAAGGCCCGGGAGATCGCCCCGCACATCAGGGGTGTGTGGGTCGTCCAGGAGGACGCGGTCGACTCGCTCCCTCCCGCCACCGACTTCGTGACGCCGGGCTCGCGGCGCTACCACGAGGTCATGGCGCGGGCCACGTACTGGGTGAACAACGTCAACTGGCCCGGCAGCCTGGCCAAGCGCCCCGGCAGCGTCCACATCCAGACCCATCAGGGCACCCCGCTCAAGTACATGGCGGCCGACCTGCTGGCCAAGCCCGGCGCCCGGCACGGCTTCGACGTGCCGAAGATGCTGTGGCGGGCCGACCGCTGGGACTACAGCCTGGTGGCCAACCGGCACTCGGAGCTGGTGTGGGAGCGGGCGTATCCGTGTCACTTCGCGTCGCTGCGGACGGGGAGTCCGCGCAATGACGTGCTGGTCACCGCCGGTCCGGACGCCACTGAGGCCGCCCGTGCGCGGCTCGGTGTCCCCGCCGGTGACACCGTCGTGCTGTACGCGCCGACCCGTCGTGAGTACCGCCGGGGCGGCCATGTCGACCGGATCGATCTCGCCCGGTTCGCCGCGGACCTCGGCGCGGGCCACACGCTCGTCGTACGGCTGCATCCGTCGCTGGCGCAGGGCACGGCGCGCGGGATGGGCCTGGCCGATCTGCACCGGCGGGGCGTGCTGATCGACGCGACGGACGTGCCGCAGGTCGAGGACGTGCTGCTCGCCGCCGATGTGCTGGTCACCGACTACTCGGCCCTGATGTTCGACTACGCCAACCTGGACCGGCCGATCGTGGTCCACGCCGACGACTGGGGGGCGTACGCGGCGAGCAGGGGCGCCTACTTCGACATCACGTCCGACGCGCCGGGTCATGTGTCCCGCTCCTACCGGGAGTTGGCGTGGCTGTTCGCGTCCGGGACGTGGCAGGACGGGGAGTCGGCGCGGTTGCGGGCGGGGTTCCGGGAGCGGTTCTGCGAGTTCGACGACGGGTTGGCCGCGGAGCGGGTCGTACGGACGTTGATGCTGGGTGAGTCGATGCCGGAGCGTCCGAGCGGGGTGCAGCGGGTGCCGGCTCCGGCAGACGCGAGGGCTCACTCGATGAGGTGATGTGAGGTAAAGCCGTTGACCCGACCGGCCCGATCGGGAACATACGGCAAATGCCTCAAACCCACACAACCTCAACGACCAGCACTGCGGGCGCTGTAGGTGTCCTCGTCCGGAGGACCGTGCGCGGCGCGAGTGCCCTGCGCGGCGGCCGCAGTTGGCGTCCGACGCCGTACCAGGTCTTCGGCTTCGCGTTCTTCCTGGCGATGTCGCTGGCGTACTGGGCCGTGCCGCTGTGCTGCGACGCGGGCCAGCACGCGGCGGTCGTCGAACGCCTCAAGGCGAACCTGCTGCACCCGCGTCATCCGATGGCGGACCTGCCGGGCGCGGGCAGCCCGTACTACTCGCCGTACACGGCCGCGCAGGGCGCGTTCGCCCGGCTGACCGGGCTGGGCGGCTGGGAGGTGGTGCGGCTGGCCGGCCCGCTGAACCTGCTGGTGCTGCTGACCGGCATCGGCCGCTTCGTGCGGGTGCTGACGCCGAGACCGTGGGCGCCGGTGCTCGCGCTGGGGGCGATGACGCTGCTGTGGGGGACGGAGCGGGCCTGGTGGAGTGGCTATCTGAGCCTGATGTCGATGACGGGGAACCTCGGCTATCCGTCGGCCTTCGCCATCGGGCTCACGTTCTGGACGTGGTCGCTCACGGGGGTGCGGGCGCGCGGGGAGGGAGCGGGCGGGGAGGGAGCGGGCGCACCGCCGTCCGCCCCGGGGCTCGTCCGGTACGTCGGGCCGAGCGGGCTGCCGGGGTTCGCCGGGTACGCGGGGATCGGCGCGCTGTACGGGCTGATCCTGCTGATCCATCCGATCACCGCGGCGGCGGCGGTGCTGGGGGCGGTGGCGTTCGTCGCCGGGTGGCAGCGGGGGATGGCCGCCGTGGCCGTGCGGTGGGGGGTGACGGCGGGTGTGGCGGCGCTGGTCGCCGGGTGCTGGCCGTACTTCGACGTGTTCGCGCTGGCCGGGGACGAGAGCGTGGACTGGATGCACCGGCGGCTCTACGAGCATCTCGGCGGGCAGTTCTGGCTGGCGCTCCTGGGGCTGCCGGCGCTGTGGCTGCGGTGGCGGCGGGGTTCCTGGCGGGATCCGCTGGTGCTGCTGTTCACCCTCGACTGCCTGTTCGTGGCGTACGGCTGGGTCAGCGGCCGCTACACCTACGGCAGGATCCTCGGGCTCACCCTGGTGCCGCCGCAGTTCGCGCTCGCGGTGGAGCTGGCGGCGCCCCGGCCGTGGGGCAGGGCGCGCCGGGTGCTGGGCGGGGCGACGGCCGTCGGGGCCTGCGTCGGGTTCCTCACCGTGCAGGGCGGGGCGGTGGTGCCGCGGGCACTGGATCCGATCGGCCTCGAGCAGCCGTCGCACTGGCCGTCGTACGCCTGGGTGGCACGGCACGTCGGCAAGGGCGAGGTGGTGATCTCCGACGGGCACTTCGCCCCGCGCTCCATCCCCGGCTACGGCCCGAACCTGGCCGCCCCGATCTGGCCCGACCCCGCCCTGGACGAGCGGGAACGGGAGCGCCGGCTCGCCGATGTCCGCGCCTACCTCTCCGACACCTCGACCCGCGCCGAGCGCACGGCCATCGCCCGGCGGTACCACGCGCACTGGCTGCTGCTGACGCGATGGAAGACGGTGCCGGAGGAGGCGGTGGTGGTGGCGTGGAGTCGGGGGACGGGGGAGGTGCTGGCGCGGATCGGGTGACGGTCCGGTTCGGGGTGGGGCTGCTCCGCGGTGGTTACTCGATGACGAGGTCGACGTCGATGTTGCCGCGGGTGGCGTTGGAGTAGGGGCAGACCTGGTGGGCCTGCTCGACCAGCTTGCGGCCGGTCGCCTCGTCCAGGGTGTCGGGCAGCTCCACGCGCAGGGTCACCTTCAGACCGAAGGCCTCGCCCTGCTTGCCTATGCCGACCTCGGCGGTGACGGCGGCGTCGGAGACGTCGACCTTGGCCGCGCGGCCGACGAGGCCGAGGGCGCTGCCGAAGCAGGCGGCGTAACCGGCGGCGAACAGCTGCTCCGGGTTGGTGCCCTGGCCGTTGCCGCCCAGTTCCACCGGCATGGCCAGCGCGAGGTCGATCTTGCCGTCGTTGCTGACGGCGCGGCCCTCGCGGCCGTGAGTGGCGGTGGCGACAGCGGTGTAGAGCGCGTCCATGGAAAACCATCCCTCTCGATCGGGTCATGTTCCGGCGGCCCCGTTGGCGGCCGCCGTACGACCACAAGTAGAGCACACAATTCAATTGCACACAACTAAATGACGGGCACGAGTTACCCTGGAAGCATGACGACCACGCCCACGGCCGACTGGCTCCGCCTCGACCAGCAGATCTGCTTCTCCCTGAACGCCGCGTCGCGCGCCTTCGGCGGCGTCTACCGCGTGGTGCTGAAGGACCTGGGGCTCACGTATCCGCAGTACCTGGTGATGCTGGTGCTGTGGGAGCACGGCGACCTGCCCGTGAAGAAGCTCGGCGAACACCTGCGCCTCGACTCCGGCACGCTGTCGCCGCTGCTCAAGCGACTGGAGGCGGCCGGTCTGGTACGCCGGGAGCGCAGCGCCCGCGACGAGCGCTCGGTGGAGGTGCGGCTGACGGAGGAGGGGGCCGCGCTGCGCGAGCGGGCCCTGCAGGTGCCGCGCCGGATCGCCACGGCGACGGGCTTCGACGTGGACGAGATCCGCGAGCTGCGGGCACGGCTGGATCAGCTCACGGAGGCGTTGGATGCGGCGGCGGTGGAGGAGGCTGCGGTCGAGGAGACTGCGGCAGAGAACGCGGGGGCAACGACGTCGGGGCGGGGTGCGTAGGCGGGGCGGGGTGTATGCCCGGGCTGGTCGCGCGGCGGATGTAGAGGCGTAGCGGGCCGTCGGGCTGCCGGGCAGGGTGGGGCCGGAACTCCTCGCCCACGACGTCGAGCTTGGCGCGCTCGGTGGGGTTGCGCGGATACCAGGGCGAGTTCAGCGCGTACGGCTCGGCGACGACCCAGAGCCGGTCGACCGAGTCGAGCCTGCGCCGCAGCTCCTCGGCCCCGACCTCACGGCCGTACAACGTCCCCGACCTCGGCCCGGACTGCCGCAACGCGATGTCCCAGGCCCGCCGGAACCCCTTCGGATACGCCATCGCCGAACGCCGCCCGATGGACGGCAGGTACAGCACCGGGTCGCCGGGGCGCAGGTGCCGGGCGGCGAACGCCGAGGTGACGGCGAGGTTGTCGGGGCGGTGGGCCGGAGAGCGGTCCTGGCGGTGGAGGGGGAGGTGGTGGAGGAAGGCGAGGGCGATGGCGATGACGCCGGCCACGGGCGTCAGGGGGAAGTGTGGGTGCCGGGCGGGACTGGGTGCCGGCCGGTCTCCGTCCAGGGACTCGCGACGTACGAGACCGACCATCCGATCAGCCCCCGCCGCCACCAGCAACGGCGCCCCCGCCAGCCCGTACAGCACATACCGGTCGTCGTACATCGGCCGAACCTGCGACACGGCGAGAAGGAGCCCGGGCGGCACCACCAGCAACGGCAACGCGACCGCGGCAACCCGCCCCACCCCCAGCCCCGCCACCATCAGCAGGACGCACGCCCCGAACACCACTCCCGTCGGCCCGGCGACAAACCCCCGCAGCAACCGTTCCGCGCTCCCCCACCCCGGCACCGGCAACCACGCCACCTGCCCGGCCTGCGCCCGTGACACGACCGCCAACGGCAGCAGGGCGACCCCGGCGCCGGCCACCGCACGCCCCCACCCGAACCACGCCCGCCACGACACCCGTCCCACTCCGAGGGTCACCGCGTGCGCGCACACCACCAGCACGGCCAGCTCATGCAGCAGACAAGTGACCCCGAGGACCGCCCCGTACGCCCACCACACCCGCCGCACCAGTAGCAGCGTCGCCCCCGCGACCCCCGCCGTCACCAGCGCGTACGACCGCCCCTCCTGCGCGAAGTGCCCGGCCATCGGCGTCACCGCGTACAACAGCCCGGCCCACAACCCCACCCTCGGCCGCGCCAACCGCACCCCGAGCGCCGCGATCAGCCCGGCCGCAGCGGCCGCCCCGCACACCGACGGCAGCCGGAGGACGACCTCACCGGGGTGGACGGCCAGGACGGCGTGCATGAGCAGGTAGTACAGGCCGTGCACGGCATCCACGCCCTGCA
The DNA here is from genome assembly GCF_041052385.1 of Streptomyces sp. R28. Lineage (GTDB taxonomy): Bacteria > Actinomycetota > Actinomycetes > Streptomycetales > Streptomycetaceae > Streptomyces. Next base: position 4,253,435 of record NZ_CP163439.1, read on the forward strand.
CCAGCCGCCAGATCTCCGGCACCGACCGCCGCGCGACCTGGAACGTCACCCCCTCGTCCCGCCACATGCCGCCCCGGTCGAGCCCCCACAGCCCGAGCCCGGACATGACGAGCACGGGGACCCCTACGGCTACGACCGCGGCCGCACCGCCGGCGCGGCCACCCTTCCTCGTCGGCTCCCGCTCGCCGTTCACCACAGGACCGAGTTTGTACTATTAACCGACACTTACTGACGATTGACGGCGTATCATCACCAATTTGGCATTCACCCGGCATACGATCGGCCCGCGCACCCCTGAAATGCCGCTGCCCGTGAGTGAACCGGTCTCACACTCCGGCCGTCTTCCGCAACGGGCCCAAGTCCCGCTTCACGAGCGACTGCCCCTCATTCCTGCGATTCCGGATCGTGGCCTCCCATGCCCCCTCACGCTCCTCACAGCACGCACGGCCCCCAGGTCGGCATCGTCGTCATCGGCTACGACGACGCCGCGCATGTGACGACGGCCGTCCGCTCGGCGTTGGCGCAGGGGCCCGTGGTCCGTGAGGTCGTCGCCGTCGACGACTGCTCGACGGACGGGAGCGCGGAACTGCTCGCCCGTCTCGCCGCGACCGAACCGCGCCTGAAGGTGGTCCGGCGCCGGGTCAACAGCGGCGGCTGCGGCAGCCCGCGCAACACCGGACTCGACCGGGTGACCTCGCCGTACGTGATGTTCCTGGACAGTGACGACGTACTCCCGCCGGGCGCGGTGGACGCGCTGCTCGCGGCGGCGACGGGGGCGGACGCGGAGGTGGCGGGCGGTCTGTGTGTGCGGCGGGAGCTGCCTGGTCGGCGGGGGCTACCCGGCGGGCGGGAGCTGCCCGGCCGGCGCGATGTGCCCTGGCAGGCGCCCCTCTACGCCGCGCACGCCGTGTTCGAGCGCCCCGCACAGCGCCCACGCCTGGTCCACGACACGCTCTGCGTCAACAAGCTCTACCGCACCGACTTCCTGCGCGAGCACGGCATCCGCTTCCCCGAAGGCCGCTTCCTCTACGAGGACTTCGTCTTCACCGCGCGCGTGCTCGCCGCCGGCCCGCGCCTCGCGCTCATCCCGGACCGGGTGTACGTCTGGCACGTACGCCGTGCCGCCGACCGGCTGTCGATCTCCCTGGACCGCGCCGGCATCACCAACTGGCAGGCGCGCACGCAGGCGAGCCGGCTGGCGTACGACATCCTGCTGGGCGCCGGGCAGAAGGAGCTCGCCCGGGAGGCGCGCGCCAAGTTCCTCGACCACGATCTGCGGGTGTACGCACGCGAGTTGGGGTTGCACGACACTCCCTACCAGCGCGCGTGGTGGGCACACACGCGGGCGTACCTCGCGGAGTACGACGCGTCCGACTGGGCCCACAACCCCGCCGCACCCGGCCGCCTCATCGGCCGCGTCGTCCTGGCCTCCCCCGAGCCCCGCGACCTGCCCCGCCTCAGGGACCTGGCCTCCCGCCCCGCCCGCCTCCTCCCGCCGTACACCCACACCCCCGACGGCATCCCTGTCTGGTCGGCCGCCTTGCCCGAGGTCCAGCTGGAGCCGCTGCTGACCCGCCCCGTCCGCCTCCTCCCCCTCGCCGTCGACGCGGAACTGCGCCCACGCGCGCGTACCGCCCTCCTCCGGCTACGCCTGCACGAGCTGTACGGCCGGGTGGCGCAGGCGGGGCCGGAGGCGCTGGAGGTGGAGTGGCGGTGCCGGGAGACGGGGCGCGCGACGGTTCCGCGTACGACGGCGGCGCTGACGCCCTCGGCCGACGGCGGCGTCTGGTCGGCCGAGACGACGGTCGACTGGGCGGCGTTCGGGAGTCCGGGTGGACGGGGGGCGGGCACGTGGGACATGCGGCTGCGCGTGTGCTTCCGAGGCGGCGCGTACCGCGAGGTCACGGCGCACGCCCTCACGGGCGCCGGTCCACTGCGCCGTCGCGCCGTGGTCGGCGCGGGTCACGCCGTAGTACTCGTACAGCCATATGCCACCCACTCCGGAGCGCTGGCACTACGCATGGCCGGGGGTTTACGGGGAGTCATGTCAGTGATCGGCGGCAGACTCCGCCGCCTGCTTCACTGTCACTGACACCGACCACGGCCGAGCACGAGCTCACTGCCCACAGGCCCACTGACGAGGGGACTCTGCCGCACATGACCTGGCTGATCACCGGCGGCGCCGGTTACATCGGAGCACACGTCGTCCGGGCGATGACCGAGGCGGGCGAGCAAGCCGTGGTGTACGACGACCTGTCCACCGGCATCGCCGGCCGCGTGCCCGACGGCGTCCCGCTGGTCGTCGGCTCGACCCTGGACGGCGAGCGCGTCGCCCGCACCCTGGCCGACCACGGCGTGACCGGCGTGGTCCACCTGGCGGCGAAGAAGCAGGTCGGCGAGTCGGTGGACCTCCCCCTGCACTACTACCGGGAGAACGTCGAGGGCCTGCGCGTCCTCCTGGAGGCCGTGACGGCGGCGGACGTACCGTCCTTCGTCTTCTCCTCCTCGGCCGCGGTGTACGGCATGCCGGACGTCGACCTGGTGACGGAGGAGACGCCGTGCGTGCCGATGTCGCCGTACGGCGAGACCAAGCTGGCGGGCGAGTGGCTGGTCCGCGCGACGGGCCGTGCGACGGGCCTGTCGACGGCATCGCTCCGCTACTTCAACGTGGCCGGCGCGGCCGCCCCGGACCTCGCCGACGTGGGCGTCTTCAACCTCGTCCCCATGGTCTTCGAGAAGCTCACGGAGAACGCGCCCCCACGCATCTTCGGCGACGACTACCCGACCCCCGACGGCACCTGCATCCGCGACTACATCCACGTCGTCGACCTGGCCGAGGCCCACGTGGCCACGGCCCGCGCGCTGCAGTCCTCCCCCGGCCACTCCCTCACCCTCAACATCGGCCGCGGCGAGGGCGTTTCGGTCCGCGAGATGATCGACATGATCAACGCCATCACCGGTTACGACCGCCCCCCGACGGTCACCCCCCGCCGCCCCGGAGACCCGGCCCGCGTCATCGCCTCCGCCGACCGCATCGCGACCGAGCTGGGGTGGAAGGCCAAGCATGATGTGCGGGACATGATTGCTTCGGCCTGGGAGGGGTGGGTGCGGATGCATCCGGGGGCGGCGCGGAGTTGAGCCTGCGCTGCAAGGCGCGCTGGCACGCGGGTCAGCCAAGAGAGTGGCGGTAACGCAACTTGTTGAGCGAGGCCCCGCCGGTGGTGTCCTCCACGGCAGTACCGTCCGCGCGCCAGCCCTGGGCCTCGTAGAAGCGTCTGGCGCGTTGATTGTCTTCCAGCACCCACAAGGTGGCGAGCGCGTAGTCGGCCCGTCCCAGAGCCGCCGACGTGGCCGACATCAATTGCCTGCCGACCCCAGTGCTCCAGACCTCCGGCAGCGCATAGAGAGTGCCGATCTCCGCGATGCCAGGGCCCTCCCGTGACGGGCCGAAACTGGTGAATCCGACGATTCCCGCCTCGGTCTCGGCCACCAGTACTCCGGACGAGGGCCACCGCGTCTCCGCGATGCGCGTCTTCCATGCGGGCTCTTCGCGGACCGGATCCATGGCATCGAGGTAGGGCTGTGGCACGAGACCGGCGAACGCCGCCTGCCAGGAGCGCACATGGACACCAGCGACGGCTGATGCGTCATCAGGCCCTGCCTGTCGAATCCGCATGGCCGTCATTCTTCAAGCGCGCCCCAGCCTGGGCCAAGTTCTTTTCCCGAGGGTGATTCCGGGAAGTGCGGGAGCGCAGCCAAGCGGTCATCGTCCAGGCCGGGAGGGGTCCGGCACGCCAAGTTCGAACCAGACCCCCTTCCCGCCCTCGCCCCCGCCGCGCCCCGTCCGCCACCCACCCCGCTCCGCTCCCCACCGGCCCTCGGTGAGCGAGTCGAGGATCCACAGCCCACGCCCGCTCTCGGCGTCGTACCCCTCCTTCATGACGGGCAGGGTCACGTCCGTGTCGAAGACCGTCGCGCGCATGCCGACCGGGTTGGTGACGAGAAGGAGTCCGGCACCGGTTCCGGACGCGTGGACGCACGAGTTGGTGACCAGCTCCGAGACACAGAGCGCCGCGTCGTCCACGATGCCGCCGAGTCGCTGCGCGTGCAGGACGGAGGTGACGAAGTCGCGGGCGATGCGGGGGGAAGTGACGTGGGGTGGGATGCGGAGGCTGTATTCGGGCATGGGGGGTCAGCTCCAAGTCGCCGAGGGCAGAGGTGAGTCGAGGCGGGCGGAGGCCGTTGGCAACGGAGGGTGCCGCCCGCATCACCGAAGGTAGGGGGCAACCCATATCCTGAGCAACCTATATCCGGAAAATGCCAACCTCTGTGTGCCCCGTGCCATGCTTGCTCGGCACGGACGTACGCAGGAAGACCAGGGGGACGACGCAGATGCCGCTCAGGAGCAACCCCACTTATCGCCAGGAGCGTTTGGGGTCCGAGCTGCGCAAGATGCGCGAACACGCGGGCATCACCGCGCGAGCGGCAGCCGCGCTGCTCAGCTCAAGTCCCATGCGTCAAAGCCACGTCGAGACCGGCCGCGGTGGCATCAGCGAGGACCGCGTCCGGCGCCTGGCCAGGCACTGCGCCTGTGATGACTCCGCGTACATCGATGCGCTGGTCGCTATGGCCCTGGAGCGGGGCAAAGGCTGGTGGGAGAAGTACCGCGGCATCGTGGTCCCCGCCGGACTCAACCTGGCGGAGCTGGAGCATCACGCCGTACGCATTCGGACTTTTCAAATGGCGCACGTTCCCGGCCTGTTGCAGACCGAGGAGCACATGCGAGCCGCGTTCCATTACGCGTCCCCCGAGCTGACGCCCCAAGACCTGGAGGCGTACGTGGCGTTCCGCCTGCGCCGCCAGCACGTCATCACAGAGTCACCAGCGACGCCGTACGAAGCGATCATCCATGAGGCTGCCCTGCGCATTCGCGTCGGCGGCCGCAGAACAGCACACGCGCAGCTGGAGCGCATCCTTGAGCGCTCGGAGCTGGAACATGTAACCCTGCGCGTCCTGCCGTTCACAGCCGAGGACTTCGCCGGAGCCGGTCACTCGATGCTCTACCTGCACGGCACCGCTCCCCAGCTGGACACCGTGCAGGCCGAAACCGGTCACGGCAGCGTCTTCTTCGATGCCGAGCCGCTGCTCAAGCAATACCGCAAGCGGTACGACAAGGTGGCAGGCTCAGCCTTGAGCCCGGCCGAATCCCGGGACTTCATCGCCCACATGCTCCAGGAACTCTGAAAGGCCCCGCCATGACCACAGCCCTCACTTGGCAGAAGTCATCCTTCTCGGGTGGCGGAACCGGCGACGACTGTGTCGAACTCGCCCTCCCCACCACACCCCCCACCTCCATACACCTCCGCGAGAGCGACACCCCCACCACCGTCCTCACCACCACCCCCACCGCCCTGCACGCCCTCCTGACCATCCTCAAGAACGGCAACGGCCTGCCCGGATGAGCAGATGAGCACCCCCTCCCGAACGCACCGCGCCCTCGGAGCCGTCATCGGCTCCGCCGTCGGCGACGCCCTGGGCGCGCCCTTCGAGTTCGGGCCGGAGGGCGCCTTCTCCGCCCGCTTCCCGAAGGGCCACGGCGGCGAGATGTGCGGGGGCGGCGGCTGGGACCCCGGCGAGGCGACCGACGACACGCAGATGGCCGTACTCGTCGGTGAGTCACTACTGGAGTGCGGCGGGCTCGAACTCCCGGACGTCTTCCGGCGCTTCCAGCGCTGGGCGGCGGCCGAGCCGAAGGACATCGGCCTCCAGACGGAAGCCGTACTGAGCAGCGGTGACCCGTGGGGCCTGGCCGCCGCGCTGCATTTCCAGACAAACCAACGGGCGGCGGGGAACGGCGCCTTGATGCGCGCCGCCACATCGGCCGTCCACTTCGCCCACCACGGCCGCGAGGCCACCATGGACGCGGCCCGCCGCCTGGCCGCCCTCACCCACGGGGACCGTGCGGCCTGGGAAGGAACGGCCGTCTTCCACGAGCTGGTGCGGGTGGCCCTTGCCGGAGGCGACCCGCAGGCCGCCGTCCCGAACACCCTCGACGCGGTCCAACACGACCACCGCGCGCGTTACACCACCGTCCTCGCCCCCGCCTGGCACCCCGACGACGCCACCGAGTTCAACGGCGCCGTCTGGCCCTGCCTCGGCTCCGCCGTCTGGGCCCTGCGTACCACCTCCTCCTACGAGGACGCCGTACGCGCCGCCATCGACCTCGGCGGCGACACGGACACCGTCGCGGCCGTGACCGGCGGCCTGGCCGGGGCGGTGTACGGCATCGACGCCGTACCGGAGCGGTGGACGGCGGCGCTGCACGTACCGCTGCCGGGGTTCGGTGAACGGGTGTTGCAGGTAGGTGAGTTGGCGGAGCTGGCCCGTCGGCTGGACGGATGAGCAGCTAGCCAGGCTTAACTACCTCCAATTCGGGAGTACGAACGAAGGCGAACTGATCCCCTACTCTGTTGTCACCGAAGAAGAGGAGTGGATCGAACGACATATAGAGGGTTTGAAATTGCTTATCACTGCTAGCTACCCCGACAACCCGAGTTCAAGCTCACTAATTGTGATCCCTTTAGCTAGCAAGGAAACTCCCTCCCCCGCGAGTTGCACCCTCGCACTGTGAGGGGGATCAACGAATCCCACACGGCGTCCATAGCACTCAATCCAGTCAAGTGAGACCTGGAAGGATTTAGTTGAAGAGTCGGCGGTGGACTCGATGATGAACTGCTGGCCCGGACGCACAATGCCACCCACGCACCTGACGATGCAGATTGCGCTCGCGGGTTCAGTCTCCTCCACCGCATAGATCTGCAGCTGCCCGACGACCTTATCATCCATGCGCGTACGCCTCCCTTACGAACTGATTTATCTGCTCTGGCGACAGCTTAGGGATGTCCCACTCCAAGGCATCGGTGATTCCGCCGTAACTGTTCACCCTTGGCACTTGGATTCCCATCTTGCCAAGAATATCGCTCGCTACATCCACTGGTAGGGTGACACTGGCTCTACGAGCCAGTTCTCCTGCAGACATCCGGACCCCAACTTCTGCCTCTGCTCTGATATACCCGCTCGCAGTTTCAATCCCCTCAAGTGCGCTTCTCGGGATCACCTGCACCATAGCCTCACCATATTGCTCCGAATGCCTTGCGAAAGTCGCTGCCACGCCCGGGTCTGTCGACGTGGGCGTGAATCCGACGTCCTGATTCCCGCTGCTCGCATCCCAGCCCCGGGTAGTCCCGCGAAACAGGTGCTCTTCTTCAGTGCATGCCTTGGGTGCCAGCCCCAGCGGATCAGTCCATACATATGGGTTCCGCACGTATGTGACAGGGTTCGGTGCCGGCGCCAAGCCCAGCGGATCCGTTGTGAGGTAGCGGGCTGTTTCGGGGTCATAGTGGCGGAAGTGGTTGTAATGGAGTCCGGTCTCGGGGTCGTAGTACTGGCCTGGAAAGCGCAGCGGCGTGTACGCGGTGCCGCCGGCTGCCCAAGCCGTGGCACCCCATACAGTTCTGCTGGCCCGCCACGCGATGTCGCCGTGTTCGTCGACGAGTTCATAGGGAGTGCCGATCAGGTCGGTGACGATGGCGTAGAAGCGGGAGTCACTCTCCTCCTGTGGTGCGTTCGCTGCCGCTATGCGCTCTGTCTGGGCGATCGGACGTCGGCCCCGATGATCCCAGGTCAGGGTCACTGGGTTAGGTAGATCCTGGGACACTGTGGTCTGCTCACAGAGGGTCGTGCCGTCCCAGGTGAAGTCGGTCTGTTCAGCAACGGTTTCGCCGTCCGTGGCGAGGCGTTGTTTGGCAATGCGGCGACCCAGGGGGTCGTAGCGGTAGCGCCAGGTGGTGCCGTCGGGGGTGATCACCGAGGTGAGGCGGTCTTCGGTGTCCCAGGTGTAGCGCCACGTGTCGGGTTTGCGGGACAGGCGCGCCTTTTGGCGCAGGGTGATGCGGCCCGCTTCGTCGTGTTCGTAGCGGACTCTGCCCGCCCGCGTGACGCGGGTGCCGGTATAGGTGCGGTCGCCGGTCGCTTCCTGGCCCGGCATGGAGTCCGGCCAGGTGGCGTGGGTCTGGTTGCCTGCGGTGTCGTAGGCGTAGGACTCCGTCCAGTTCCCCGCGTGGACAGCGGTGACCCGGCCCGCCGCGTCAAGGCCGAAGCGGCGGCTGCCGCCCAGGTGGGCGTCGATGCCGATGAGATTGCCGTCGGCGCGGTACGTGTAGGCGCGGTGCTGCAGGCGCTGGCCGGAGGGGCCGGTGAGTTCCTGCTTCGTCAGGCGGCCCAGGGGATCAAAGACGTTGGTGAGGGTGAGGGTGTCGTCGATGCGGCGGGTGAGTTCGCGGCCTGCCGCGTCGTGGGTGAAGGTGAGGGTGCGGCCAGCGGTGCTCAATTCGGCGCGGTTGCCGGCCGCATCGTAGGTCCACGTGCTGGTCGCGCCTGTGGGCGTGGTGCGGCTGGTGCGGCGGCCCAGCTCGTCGTAGGTGTAGGTGAGCGCGCGGCCGTTGACCGTCTCGGATATCAGGCGGCCCGTGTCGTCCCGCTGCAACGCCAGAACCGCATCCGGGCTGGTTGCCTGGGCCAGACCGCCCGTCGTGTCGTACGTGTAGGTGGTGACTGATCCGGCCGCGTCCTTGCGCACCACGCGGCCCAGCACGTCCCTGTCGAAACGGACGGTCTGACCCAAGGCCGTGGTGCTGGCGGTCAGTTGGCCCGCCGCGTCGTGCGCGTATGTCAGCCTGCGGTTGTCGAAGTCCGTCTCCGCGACCAGACGCCCCGCCGGATCGTACTCGTAACTCCAGGTCAGGCCCTGGGGGTTCGTGACCTGTGTCAGGCGCAGCTCGGTGTCGTGGGTGAAGGTGTATCGGACGCCGTCTGGGCCCGTTCGGGCGGCGAGCAGGTCGAAGTGCGTGTACTCGTTGCGGGAGACCGCGCCCATGGCGTCGGTGTGGCTGGTGCAGTTGCCCTCACCGTCGTATGTCCATGACTCGGTGCTGCCGTCCGGGGCGGTGCGGCGGGCCGGCTTGCCCTCGACCGTCCACTCCAGGCGCGTGACGGCGCCGAGTGGGTCCGTAATGGTGGTCGGGCGGCCAAACGCGTCTCGTTCGTGCCGGGTCACGGCGCCGAGTGGGTCCGTGACCTCCAGGGGCAAGCCCGCGGCATTGCAGCGGACCGTGGTCGTCGCGCCCGTCGCGTCCGTTACCGCCCTCAGGTGGCCGAGGTCGTCGTAGGTGAAGCAGGTCGTGGCCCCGGAGGAGTCGGTCACCGCGGTGCGGTTGCCGAACTCGTCGAACTGCTGGCTGAGGTGCGCGCCGTCGGCACCGGATATGGAAACGGGCAGGCCTTGGTCGTTGTAGCCGATGCTGGTGTAGCGGCCGTCGGGGCGGACGGCCATCACCATGCGGCCGGCCTCGTCGTACGCGTAGCTCCGTGTGCGTCCCAGTGGGTCGGTTTCGGTCAGGGGGCGGTCGTAGCGGTCGTAGGTGGTGCGGGTGACCGCGCCGTCCGGGCCGGTCTCGGCCACCACCTGCAGGTCGCTGTTGACCTCGTAGCGCGTGCTGTGGCCCAGGGAGTCGGTCGCGGTGATGATCCGGTGGCCGGTCTGCGGGTCGGGGTCGCCGTAGGTGAACGTGTTGCGCAGGTGGCCTGCTTCACCTGACTGGGAGATGCAGCGCGCCTGATCGTCGTAGACATAGCTGTACGACGAGTTGTTCGTGTCGGTCCAGGCCGTGATCCGGCCGGCGGAGTCGTTGGTGAACCGGGTCGGTATGCCGGAGGAGTTGGTCACTGTCGCCAGGTGGCCGTGCTCGTCGTAGCCGAAGCGGACCAGTTCCTGGTCGCTGCAGTCCGGGGCGGCATCGGCCAGGCTCAAAGCAGTGATCCGGTTTCCGGCCGTCTCGATCTTGAGGTGGTAGCCGGCCGAGTGCACGATCGCTGTGGGGGCGCCCTCGTCGTCGTACTCGAAGGTGAGCCACTGGCCCGAGCGGTCGGTGATCTGCTCCAGCAGGGCGATGCCATTGCCGTCACCGCCCGGGGCGGCGAAGAACCAGGCGCGGCCGGACTCGGGGTCGGCGATGGCGTAGTCGCCGTAGGCGTCGATGGTCAGGGGATACCGGCCGCCCTCCAGGGGCAGGGTCGGCACGCCCGGAACGGGGTGTGGGTAGGCGAGCAGTGCGCCGTTCTCGCGGATGAAGATGACGCCTTCCGCGTCGATCTCCAGGCGCTGGTCGGCCGTGGAGGTCCAGCTCGGGCCGAACCAGCGGCCGGCCCCGTACGACGACTCGAACTGCCGGGAGAAGACAAGAGGCAGCTTGGCGGGCAGTGTCACGTCGGTCTGCGGCAGCGCCATGCGGCCGGTGGCCATGTCGATGGGGTCGCCGAACCACTTGCACTTGTTTTCCCTGGCGAAATCCTTGATCGCCTGGCCGACGCTCCTGCGCGCCGTTCCCGTGGCCGCCCCCTCCGCAGCCCCTCGCGCAGCCCCTCGCGCCATGCCGGTCGCGCCCTTGCCGCCGATCAGGTTGGAGGCGAGGTAACCCATGGAGTCGGCCGGGTCACTGCTCCAGCCGCTGCCGACGATGGCCTTGGGCAGGCGTTCGGGATGGGCGGCGGTCCCCACCAGCCCGGCCAGCAGCATGTTGGAGTTCTTCAACCACTCACCGGGGTGGGTGAGGTTGTAGGGATCCCACGGGTTGACGGTGCGGACCAGCTTCACCAGGTCCGCGCCACCCTTGAGGAAACCGCCCACGACATGGGCCTGGTTCAGCTGCGTGCTCACGACGGCGTCCACGGCGTCGGCCTTCAACCGGTCGGTGAACTCCGGCTTCGGTGGGGCCATATCCAGGGCGGCCGCCACCCGGCGCTGCGCGTCGCGGGCGGCATCGGTGCGCTGGCGGCGTGCCTCGGCCAGGATCTCCTCGGCCTCCTGCCGGCGTGCCACGCCCGGATCGACGAAGGCACCCGGTTCGGTCGGCTTCCGGCCGGGGTTGCGCCCCGTCGACGCGGCCGCGTTGTACTGCTCGGCGGCCTGGTTGTAGACCTTCACCTGAGCGTTGTGCGCGTCCACAGCCTGCCGGCTGATCTCCTGTGCGTTGCGGTAGGCGTCGATCGCCAACTGCGCCTGCTGCTGGGCCCAGCGCACCGTGTCCGCGTACGCCTCCAGCGCCTTGCCCGCCGCCTCACAGGCGTCGGCCGCCGTCAGCCACTGCTTGGGATGCATGTCGAACTTCTCGCGGAAGGCGTCCGCCGCCTGGCCCTGCCAGCCCTCGCCGTCCAACGAGCGCATCCCCTGGCCGACGTTCTCGAACGCCCGGGAGAAGTCACGCAGGTGCCGGGCGCGCGCCTCCAGCGCCGCCGGGCTGCCATGGACCAGCTCCCTGGGGTCCTCGCTCTCTCCCAGGGAGCGCTCGGCGACATCGCCGCCCAGCCGGTTGTTCACCCCCTCCCCGAAGTCGCGCACCCCCTCAGCCGCGCCGTCCGCGCCGACCGCCGAGAGGCCGTCCGCCGCCTTGTCCGTACCCCAGTTGACGGCCTCTCCGACGCCCTTCTGCACGCTGTCGGCGACGCTGTCCAGGCCGTCCCCGAGGTCGTTGACCATGTCCCCCAGGCCCATCAGCGCTCAACCTCCCCAAACGAGGCCTGCGATGGGCCATCCGGCTGCCAGTCCGTCTTCGAATCGAACATGGCGTCCGGGGTCACCGTCGAACTCTCCACATCCTTCTCGGCTTGGTCCCAGGCCTTCCGGGCCGCCTCGTCGCCCTCCCGGATGGACTCCGCGCTCCAGTCCGCGTCCATGACATGGGAGACGGGGTTGTCCTTCAGCGTGTCCGACCAACCACGCTGCTCGACCTCCTCCTTGGACAGGTAGGGGTTGCCCGCCGTCGCCGTCCACAGCGTCTTCAGAGTGTTCGAGGCGTACTGCTCCTGCTCGTGGTACAGCCCCGCCGACAGGTTCAGACGCTCCGCGAACTGGTTGGCGTCCCGCAACAGCGAACGCACTCCCCAGCCCCACCGCTCGCAGAAATCGGCGAAGACCTGGCGCAAGCCGGCATCCCCGACCTCCAGGCCCGCCAACTCCAGCTCGTCGAAGCCGAGCCCCTGAGACGCCTCGATGTCGAAGCCCAACTCCTTCAGCTCATCCGTCGCCTGGTTGATGCCCCGGGTGACCCGCTCCAGCGCCTCCGGATCGACCCGGTAACCACTGCCGCTCACGCGTCTGCCCCCTGTACGGCCGCACTCTCCGCGTCCACCGCCACTGCCTCCGGCACGATCCCCGCCACGGGCGGCAGGATCATCCCCGTGGCGCTGCCCGCATCCACGGCAATCGCGACCGGGCCGTCCGCGCGCGGGATCACCCGGTCCAGCAGCCATGCCCCGTACACCGGGACGCGCTCCTGAACCGTCTCGCCCCGAGCCTGGGCGAAACGCGTCAGCGCCGCATCGTCCGTGAACGCGAAGAGCCAGCGGATGCCGCCCGCCTCAGCCGACACCAGCGAGCCGTCCACCACCGGCACGAGCAGCTCGCTGCGCCTGAACTCCCCCACTACCGCCCGCAGGTCGCCGTCCTCGGTCTCCGCCAGATCCGTCAGCCGCAGTCGCAATGCGTCGGCGCTCACGTCAGCCCCCGTCGTGGATTTCACCGCCTACTGCGTGCACAGCTTCAGGTTCAAATCCGATCGAATTTGATCATCACAGATGCGAATCAGCACCGTAACTCACGGGTCTGACAACGTTCCAAGCAGTTCAGGCGACTCTGTGTCCACTTGGCTTGAACCCACCTCCGAAGAAGTCGAATCGACCGATACCCGCGGAGCGCAACCGCCTGGCACCCCGACCAGGCAACAGAGTTCAACGGCGCCGTCTGGCCCTGCCTCGGCTCCGCCGTCCGGGCCCTGCGCACCGCCTCCTCCTACGAGGACGCCCTACGCGCCGCCATCGACCTCGGCGACGACACGGACACCGTCGCGGCCGTGACCGGCGGGCCGGCCGGGGCGGTGTACGGCATCGACGCCGTGCCGGAACGGTGGTCGGCGGCGCTGCGCGTGCCGTTGCCGGGGTTCGGAGAGCGGGTGTTGCGGGTGGAGGAGTTGGCCGAGCTCGCGCTGCGACTGAGCGACTGAGCGACTGAGCGACTGAGCGACTGAGCGACTGAGCGGCTGAGTCGCGCACCGTGACCGGATCGCACTCGACCAGGCCGGCCGCGGGCGCCAGGGTCAGGCCCCGGCCGTGGGGATTTTCGGCGTCGCCACCACTCCCGCCAACGCCCCTACCTGCACAGAGAGCTGAACTCACCGAGGCTGCTCGGACGACAAATCCCGCACCGAGGTTCCGGAATGTGAGGTTCCGCTCAGCCGAAGAGCAGGGGCGAAATTCAGCCATAAGGGCCTGATAAGTTCGCGGCGACCACTTGGCGGGGGGCTCGCGTTCCCGCCTTTCTGTGCACTCACTCTGCACGCGTACCAGGGGGAAACCCGATGATCGCGAGGAAACTCGCTGTACTCACGGCGGCGGGCGCCTGCGCTGTCGCCAGTCTCGTCAATGTGCCCGCGTCCCAGGCGGCGACGGGGGACCCGGTGGCCTTCACCGGTTCGGTCGACACGCGGATACCCATGGACCGGGCCTTGTTCACGCTGCGCGCCGACCTTCCCGCCGCCCGGACCGCCGGCCTCGCCGACGGCGATGAAGTCCCGATGCTGAAGCTGCCGACCGCGGGGATCAGCACCAGCGGCAACTCCTTCAGCGTCGCGGTCGACCCGGCCGACGTGCCCGAGAACTACATCGGATCCAACGGCCTGGTGTCGCTGGAGCTGGAGATCTACGACCCGCAGAGCAACCGCTACGCCTGGACGACCCAGTCCGTGCGGCTCGTCGGCGCACCGGCCACGCGGTCCGCAGGCGCGGCGGGCCGGAGCTGGGCGGACCCGCTCGCCTCCGGACGGGCCGCGGTCGGCGCCCGCTCCGCCACGAGCCGGCCGCCCAAGGTCAAGGTCCACCTGGGCAGGGCACCCAAGGGTGCGAAGAACGCCTTCGTGTCCCGCGCCGACACCTGCCGCACCACGAAGATCGGCCAGAACGACGCCTGGGCCACCATCGGCGAGGGCTACCCGGCCGCCCCCGGTTACGGCACGAAGCGCGGCACGGTGTGGATGACTCACAGCAACGGCTCCGAGATCACCTACGGCGCGGCGGTCACCACGGACGGCCAGAAGTGGTCCGCCGAGGGCAGCGCCTCGGTGGCCAACACTCAGGGCTTCGACTTCCAGTGGGCCCCCGACGACTTCATGTCCATCTCGTACCGGACCGAGGTGCGCTACTACAAGTACAAGTACGACTGCGGCGGCGTGATCGTCAACCGCAAGGTGAAGGCCGCGCTGGAGACCGGCGGCGTCAAGACCATCCACACGGACGGGCTCCCGCCGCACTGGCTGTCCCGCGCCAAGTGCACCTTCAACATGCCTGCGGGTACGTGGACGAAGACCACCGGCAAGGCGTACGCCAACTCCGGCGGCGTCAAGATCAGTTCGGTGATCGGCATCGAGCTGAGTACGGCCCGCACCTACACCAAGGGCTCCAGCCTCAGCTACAAGATGGACGCCGGGCACGACTCCCTGTGCGGCGACACCGACAAGCCGAACCCCGCGTCCAAGGTGCAGCAGTACTACAACCGCATCGAAGAGGAACTGTGATCCGCAGCAGGGCCACGCTGATCCTGGTCGCGACCGGGGCAGCGGTCGCGGTGGCGGTGGCCGTGGCCCTGCTGCTCGGCGGGCCTTTCGGCGATGAGCGGGTGGAACACGCCGACGGGAAGGGCCCGCTCAGCTCCCAGAGCTCCTCGGGCACCACGTCGGTGTACGCGCCCAAGAACGTTCCGTGGACGGCGACGTTCGGCAGTTTCCTGCTGTGCTCCGCCGACGGGGATCCCCTCACCATCGACGGCGTCCGGTACCGCGCGCCGGTCAAGCCGACGTCGGTCGCCCTGAAGCTGAGGACCGTGACCCCTCGGATGTGGAAGGACACCGTCGACGCGGGCTGGATCGGCGCCGCCGTGGGGCAGCCTCCGCACTTCCAGAACCGGGAGGCACCCGGCCACTACGAGAACGTCCGGGCCGGGGCACGCATCACCCAGAGGTGCGCCGACCAGAAGAAGGACGGAGCAGGCTTCACCGAGCTGCTGTTCGTCCTGGGCGTGGGCAGGCAGGGCGGATACATCGACGCGGCGTGGGTCGACTATCACGCGGGCGGAAAGCCCTACACGCTCCGCCTGGAATGGAAGATGGTCGCCTGCGGAAGCCGCATCCCCCACACGGTGGACGGCACCGTCGTGTGCGACGGCCGGCAGAGCTGACGGTCACTCAAGTACGTCTGCGTCCGGGGCGAGGCCGCTCAGGAGTTGTTCAGATACGTCAGCACGGCCAGCACCCTCCGATGCCCACTGTCACTCTGCGGCAGCCCCAGCTTGAGGAAGACGTTGCCGATGTGCTTGTGGACCGCGCGTTCCGTCACGACGAGGGTCTTGGCGATGGTCGCGTTGTCGTGGCCCTCGGCCATCAGCGCGAGCACCTCGCGCTCGCGCGGGGTGAGCGAGTCGAGCGGGGAGTCGCGGCGGCGGGTCAGCAGTTCGGTGACGACCTCGGGGTCGAGGGCGGTGCCGCCGGCCGCGACCCGTTCCAGCGCGTCGAGGAACTCGTCGACCCGGCCGACGCGGTCCTTCAGCAGGTAGCCGAGGCCGCTCGCGCCACCGGCGAGCAGCTCGGCGGCGTACGACTCCTCGACGTACTGGGAGAGCACCAGGACCGGCAGGCCGGGGATCTGCTTGCGGGCGGCGAGTGCGGCGCGCAGGCCCTCGTCGCGGAAGTCGGGCGGCATCCGTACGTCGAGCACGGCGGCGTCGGGGCGGTGCTCCAGCAGCGCGGGCAGGATCTCGGGGCCGGTACCCGCGACGGCCGCGACCTCGTGCCCGGCCGACGTCAGCAGGAGGACCAGGCCCTCGCGCAGCAGGGCGTTGTCCTCGGCGATCACGACTCTCACGGCAGTTCCGCCTCTGCTCCGGTCACCGCGTCGTACGCGGCGACGCCAGATGGATCACCGTTGGCGGCCGGTGCCCCGCAGCCTACCCACCCCTGCTCACAGGGCCTTGAGGGCATGTGCGGTGGCCCGGGCCAGGGCGTCCAGGTACCCCTTGGGCAGCTTGGGGCTGCGGATCACCACCGAGCGCCAGTACAGGGGGCCCGAGATCAGGTCCAGTGCCAGGTCCTCGTCGATGCCCGGACGCACCTCGCCGCGCTTCTCCGCGGCCATCACAATCCCGCTGGCGACGCTCGCCTGCCCGTCCCGCAACGCCTTTTGCAGGGCCTCGGCGATCTCGGGGTTGCGGGCCGCCTCGGCCTGCAGGTCAGGGAGGATCTGCGAGGCCAAGGGGTGACGCAGGGCACGTGCGGTCACTCCGTACAGCAGCCGTAGGTCACCCTCCAGGGAGCCGGCGTCGGGCACGGGCAGTCCCATGACCGCGACCGCCGACACCACGTCCAGCACCAGGTGCAGCTTGGAACGCCAGCGCCGGTACACCGCGGTCTTGCCGACGCCCGCGCGGCGCGCGATGCCCTCTATCGACATCCGCGCGTAGCCGACAGCCGCCAGCTCCTCGAAGACGGCCGCCCGGATGGCCTCCGTCACGTCCTCCCGGAGTACGGCCGCGCCGGCGGGGGTCCGGCGGCGCGGACGCGGCTGGGGCTGGTCGGCGTTCGTCGTCATGCGGGCAAGCATAGAGCGTTGCGACGATACGGTGCCGTCCCTACGTCAACCGGCGCCACCACCGACGTCACGACGAAAGTCCCGTCCCCACGCACGCCCGCCCGTCCGCCCGCCCGCCGCCACCGACGTCACCGACGTCACCGACGTCACCGACGTCACCGACGTCACCGACGTCACCGACGTCACGACGAGACAGTCCCGTCCCCACGCCCCACGCCCCCACACCCGCCGACTGTCACCTACGTCACGACGAAACGGTTGCGTCCCGACGCCTCCTCGATCTACGCTCACGTTGCGACGATACGGTCCCGTCCCGACGTAAGAAAACGTGAAGTGTCACGTAAGAGAACGTCGTGCACCCCACCCCCCCCCCAACGAAAGCAGCGGATGTGAGCCAGGTCCTCGACACACCGCCCCCGACGACACCCGCCCCGGCCCCGGTCGACCCCGCGGCCCTCGCCGCCCGGCACGGACTCTCGGTCAGCGGTGCCCGCCCCTCCCTGCTCGAGTACATCCGCCAGCTGTGGGCGCGCCGGCACTTCATCACCGCGTTCGCCACCGCCAAGCTCACCGCCCAGTACAGCCAGGCGAAGCTCGGTCAGGTCTGGCAGGTGCTGACGCCGTTGCTGAACGCGGCGGTGTACTACTTCATCTTCGGCAAGCTGATGGGCACCAGCCGGGGCGTGCCGGACTACATCCCGTTCCTGGTGACGGGCGTGTTCGTCTGGACGTTCACGCAGAGCTCGATCATGGCGGGCACCCGCGCGATCTCCGGGAACCTGGGCCTCGTACGGGCACTGCACTTCCCCCGGGCCGCGCTGCCGATCTCCTTCGCGCTTCAGCAGCTCCAGCAACTGCTGTTCTCGATGGCGGCCCTGGTCGTCATCCTGCTCTCCCTCGGCATGCCGATCACCCCCTCCTGGGCGCTGACGATCCCGGCCCTGGTGCTGCAGTCCACCTTCAACGCCGGCGTCGCGATGATCGTGGCCCGGATGGGTGCCAAAACGCCGGACATCGCCCAACTGATGCCGTTCTTGCTGCGCACCTGGATGTACGCGTCGGGCGTGATGTTCAGCATCAGCCACATGATGGCCAAGCACACGCACACGCCGTCCTGGGTGACTTCGGCCCTGCAGGCCAACCCGGGCGCCGTCTACATCGACCTGATGCGCTTCGCCCTCATCGACAGCTTCCACGGCAACCAGCTCCCGCCGCACGTGTGGGCGATCGCGACGGGCTGGGCACTGCTCGCCGGCGTCGGTGGCTTCATCTACTTCTGGAAGGCTGAGGAGACCTACGGCCGTGGCTGACAACACCAGCGAGAACGTCCCCAGCAGCATCAGCGAGAACGTCCCCACCGTCATCGCCGACAGCGTCGACATCGTCTACCGCGTCAACGGCACCGGCGCCGGTCGAGGCTCCGCCACCGCCGCCCTCAACCGCATCCTGCGCCGCAAGCAGAGCGAGAAGGCGGGCGGCGTGCGCAAGGTGCACGCGGTCAAGAAGGTCTCCTTCGTCGCCTACAGGGGCGAGGCCATCGGCCTCATCGGCACCAACGGCTCGGGCAAGTCGACCCTGCTCAAGGCGGTCGCGGGCCTGCTCCCGGTCGAGAACGGCCGTATCTACACCGACGGCCAGCCCTCCCTGCTCGGTGTGAACGCGGCCCTGATGAACGACCTCACCGGCGAGCGCAACGTCCACCTCGGCGGCCTCGCGATGGGCATGTCCCGCGAGCAGGTCAAGGAGCGCTACCAGGAGATCGTCGACTTCTCCGGCATCAACGAGAAGGGCGACTTCATCACCCTCCCCATGCGCACGTACTCCTCCGGCATGGCGGCCCGCCTGCGTTTCTCCATCGCCGCCGCCAAGGACCACGACGTGCTGCTGATCGACGAGGCGCTGGCGACGGGTGACCGTTCCTTCCAGAAGCGTTCCGAGGCCCGAATCCGCGAGCTGCGCAAGCACGCGGGCACGGTGTTCCTGGTCAGCCACAACAACAAGTCGATCCGCGACACCTGTGACCGTGTCCTGTGGCTGGAGCGCGGCGAGCTGCGCATGGACGGGCCGACGGACGAGGTGCTGAAGGAGTACGAGGCCTTCACGGGTGACAAGCCGGCCAAGCCGAAGCCGAAGGCTGCGGTTCCCGCGTGAGGCGTCCCGCGTGCGGCCTCCCCGCGAGGCCTCACGCGCGCGGCCTCCCCCGTGAGGCGCAACTCCGGGCGCCCCTTTCATCCTATTGGTGCCACTATGGCGGACACAGGGTCCCCGGAGTGATGGCGAAGGTGAAGGAGTCCCCGCGATGCCCGAGCTCAGCGTCATCGTCCACGGACCCAACACCCAGGACCGCCTGACCTCACTCATCGCCTCCCTCGCCGCGCACCCCCACCCCGAGGTCGAGGTGATCGTGGCCGCGGTCGGCGCCTGGGCGCACGAGGCGGCCCGGGCGTGCGCCCCCGAGATGCTGGTGCTGCCCCTGCCGGACGGGACGGGGGACGCCGCGGCCCGGTCGGCGGGGGCGTCCCGGGCCTCCGGCCGCTGGCTGCACTTCGTGCACGCCAAGGACGGCCTGCCCGCCGGCGCCCCGCGCATGATCGCCGAGCGCGCCGCGGAACTGCCGGACGAGGTGGACGTCCTCCTCTTCGACCACGTCCGCTCCACCTGGGAGACCTCCGGCCTCCCCTCCGAGGACGGCCCCCGCCTGGCCCGCGCGGGCCGCGCCGCCCACCCCCTCGACGGCATCGCCCGCACCGCGCTCCGCATCACGCCCCTGCTGGGCAACCGCGCGCTGCGCACACCCTTCTGGCAGGCGCACGAACCACAACTCACCACCCTCGACGAGCCGTACGCCGCCTACGCCGCCCTCCTCCTCGCCGACCACATCGCCGCCCTGAACCAAGTGGCGTACGAGCACCACGAGCTGCGCCCCGAGAGCCTCCCCCCGGTCACCCCCGAGGAGCGCTACGCCCTGATCGACCGCTACGAAACGCTCCTCGCCCTCGCCCGGAACCGCCCCACCGCCCGCCCCACCGCCGGCCCCGCCCCCGACGCCGTCCTGTACGACGTCATGGTCCAGGACTGCCTGCGCACCTTCGCCCGCACCGCCATGCCGGACGCGGTGGCCAGGGAGTTCTTCCGCCGAGCCGGCGAAGCGGCCGTGCGGCACCGCCCGCCCGGGCACCGTCCCCCCTCCGGCCCCGAGGCCATCCGCCGCGCCCTGCTCGAAGAGAACGCGTACACCAGGTACCGCGCCTTCCAGACCGCCAACCGCGCCCGCCGCGCCGCGAAGGCGGCCGTACGAACCCGCGGACGCCAGGTCGCCGCCGCCTTCGGCGACCGCCACTACCGCACGTCCCTGTCCCGCCCGGTCAACCCCAACCTGGCCGTCTTCGCGGCGTACTGGAACCGCGGCGTGGCCTGCAACCCGGCGGCGATCGCCGCCAAGCTCACCGAACTCGCCCCGCAGATCCACCCGGTGTGGGTGGTGACGCCGGAGAACGCCCCGCTCCTGCCGCCCCACACGGACCACGTACTCCCCGGCACCCGCCGCTGCCGCGAGGTGCTGGCCACGGCGAAGTACCTGGTCAACAACGTCAACTACCCCAACGCGGTGGTGAAACGCCCGGACGCGGTCCACCTGCAGACCCATCACGGCACCCCGCTCAAGCGCATGGGCGTGGACCAGCTGGAGTTCCCGGCCGCCGCCAAGGGGCTCGACTTCCAGGCGCTGCTCGCCCGTATCGACAAGTGGGACTACAGCGTCTCGGCGAACAGCCACTCCACCCGGATGTGGGAGCGCGCGTACCCCTCCCGCTTCGTCTCCCTCGACTACGGCTATCCGCGCAACGACGTCTTCTACACGGCCACCGCCGCCGACATCCGCGCCGTCCGCGACCGCCTGGGCATCCCCCCGGCCCACCGCGCGATCCTCTACGCCCCGACCCACCGCGACTACGAGGCCGGCTGGACGCCCCGCCTCGACCTCGCCACCCTCGCCGACCAGCTCGGCGAGGAAACGGTCCTGCTGATCCGCGGCCACTACTTCTACGACGGCAGACCGTCCCCGCTGACCGCCCTGCGCCGCACGGGCCGGATCATCGACGTCTCCGCCTACGACCCGGTCGAGGACCTGTGCCTGGCCGCCGACGCGCTGGTCACCGACTACTCGTCCATCATGTTCGACTACGCCAACCTCGACCGCCCGATCGTCGTCTACGCCGACGACTGGGAGACCTACCGCTCCACCCGCGGCGTCTACTTCGACCTGCCGGCCGAGCCACCGGGCCAAGTGGCCCGCACTCAGCACGAACTGGCGGAGATCCTCGCCACCGAGGCATGGCACGACGAGTGCGCGACAAAGGCCCGGGCGGCCTTCCGGCGCCGCTTCTGCGAGTACGACGACGGACGCGCCGCCGAACGGGTCGTACGCCGGGTGTTCCTAGGCGAGAGCGAGGACGCCCTGCCGCCGGTGATCCCGCTGGAGCAACGCACGCCGGCGCCGAGCCCCCGGGAGTCGGTATGAAACCGGACGCCACACCCCAAGGCGCCGCCGTGCCCGACGTCACCGTCCCCGACGTCACCGTGACGGTCATCGTCTACAACGACGCGGCACGCCTGCCCCGTGCCGTGGAGTCGGTGCGCCGCCAGACCCACGCCAACATCGAGATCGTCATCAGCGACGACCACTCGACGGACGAAACTCCGGATGTGGCAAGGGAGTTGGCGTCCCGCGATCCCCGTATCCGCCACCTCCGCCTGCCGGAGAACAGCGGCGGCTGCAGCGCCCCGCGCAACCGCGCCCTGGAGATCGCCCGGGCGCCGTACGTGATGTTCCTGGACAGCGACGACGAACTCCCCGACGACGCCGTGGAGTTGCTGCTCGCCGCCCACCGCGAGCGGGAGATCGACTTCGCGATGGGCGCGGTGGTGCGGGTCCGGGAGGACAGCGGGCGCCGCACCAGGTGGATGCCGCACCTGGTCGCCGAGCGCCGCACGGTGGTCGGCATCGAGTCCGAACCGCGGCTGCTCTTCGAGCACCTGTCGACGAGCAAGATGTACGCCCGCGCGTTCCTGGACCGGCACGACCTGCGGTTCCCCGAGGGCATCCACTACGAGGACCAGCTGTTCACGACGCAGGCGTACTGTCTGGCCAAGGAGTTCACGATCATCCCCGAGCCGGTGTACCGCTGGTACATCGCGCCGTACGCGGCCACGGACGCCGCGTCGATCTCCAACCAGCGCCACCGACTCGACAACGTCCGCGACCGCGTCCAGGTCCAGCGGCTCATCGACGGCTTCCTCACCGAGAACGGGCACGGGGCGCTGCGCGAGGACAAGGACTACAAGTTCCTCAAGCACGACTTCCGGATGTACGCCGGGGACCTGCCGTACCGCGACGAGGAGTGGCTGACCGGCTTCGCGGAGATCATGACCCCCTACCTGGAAACCGTGTCCCCCACGGCCTACGCCCGCCTGCCCCGCACGGAACGCGTGGTCCTCCAGCTGATCCGCGAACACCGTTTTTCCGAGGCCCGGCTGGCGGCGCGGGGACTGGGCCACGGGGTGGCGCCGAGGCAGGTGACACCGGACGCCGAAGGCCGCACGTACTGGGGGAACAGCCTCCCCACCACGGACTGGGCCCGCCGCGAACTGGACATCGCCGACCTGGAGCTGGACACCCGCCCGTTCCGCAGCGCCCAGTTCCGGCACGAGATCACGGAGCTCACGCGCGGCCCCGGCGCCTCGGTCGACCTCACGATCCGGACCTACGACCCGGGTCTGCGCCTCCCGGTGGGCCCGCACCGCGCGAGCCTCCTCGTCCGACCCGGCCGACGCCGCCTCAAGGTCCCCTTCCGCCTCTCCCCCGTCCGCCCCGGCATCTTCGAAGGCCACGTCCACCTGGACCTGTCGTCGGCCCCGGTCCCCCACCACGGCTTCGCCGGCGTCCGCCATCCCCTCCTGCGCATCGAGCACCAGGGCCTGGCCCACACGGCCGTACTCCTGGCGCCCCTGTCCTTCCCGCCCCTGACGGCCCGCATCGACTACCACGCCGGTACGGCCCCGCACCGGGTCACGATCGAACCGGAGGGCCGCGGTCCGGGCCGCCTGCAGGTGCGGTGGCAGCCGGTGGGCGTCACGGCGAGGGTGGTGCGGCCGGTGGTACGGCGCGTGGCGCGCCCGAGGGTGCGCAGAGCGGCCCGCCTGCTGAGGAGCGCGCTGCGGTAGGACTCGCGTCGACGGTCACCTCTCGCACGAGCCCGGCGAAGGGATCCTCACGGCACCACCTCGTACAGCACCTGCCCACCCGGCCCCCGAGCCACCACCCGCAGCCCCGGCTCCCCCGCCCCGCCCGCCGCCGCCCGATCCACCACCCACCGCACCCGGTACGCCTGCGCGATCCCCCGTCGCACGCCCCCCGGCGTCCCCACCGCGAAGTACCGCCGCACGGCAGCCTCCCGCCGCGCCTCGTCCGGCAGGAAGAAGTCGGGATACCCGGGCGCCACGGTGTACGCCCCGTACGCCGGAATCTGCCGCGCCGGAAGAGTCCGCGCCATGACCACGTCCCCGTACTTCACCCAGGGCGTGACCCAGTGGTATCCCGCCCACGGCGCCCGGTACTTGGCTGCGACCACCCCGGGCAGCGCAGCGCGCGGAACGACGTACCCAAGGGTCCCGACCTGCGTCCACGCCCCCACGACCAGCGCCCCGGCCAGCATCCCCACCCACACGCCACGCCGAGTCCGCCACTCGAACGCCCCCAACGCGGCAGCGATCTGCGCGGGAATCAGCACCGCGGGCAGCGCCCGCCCCCACGAGTAGTGCCCGCTCACCCCACCCAGCGCCACGACCATCGCCCCCAGCGCGAAGAACAGCACCAACGCATCGCGCCGGTCCCGCCGCCACCGCGCCACCAGCGCCGCCACCCCGAGCAGCACCAGCCAGTACCGGCCCACCAGGTCCCGGTACAACCCCCGATGCACCGCCTCCAGATCGGCGCCCGCCCCGAACAGTGCGAAGAAGTCGTAGTACGGCCACACCCACAGCACCACCACCCCGACCGCCGCCCCGCCCGCCAGCCGCAGCCACACCTCGCGGCCGGGCCGTGCGGCGACCACCGTGGCCAGCGCACCCAGGCAGGCCACGACCCCCGAGAACTGATGGCAGAGCAGGATCACCGCCCACAGCACCCCGAGCCCGATCCACGTCCCCGCACCACCCGCCGGACCCGAGCGCACCGCCCCCGCCAGCCAGGCCCAGAAATGAAAGGCCAGCCCGAGCGCGAACACACTCGGATACGACACCGTCAACGCCAGCGAGTTCAGCCCGAGAAACCCGCTCCACATGAACAGCGAGGTCCCCCACAGCAACACCAGGCACAGCGCGGCCAGCGCGGGCGCGGCCCGATGCGCGCTCAGTGTGCGCACGTAGCGCCACAGGCCCGTGATCAAGAGCGCCAGCCCGGCCAGCGCACCGATCCGCAGCACGACGAAGACCGAAAGCCCCGTCACCCGCGCGAGGCACCCGAGCACCAGCATCCACGGCGAGTAGTACGGACTCGGCGTGTCCGCGTCGACCAGCGGATTGCCGGGATCGACCAGGCTGTGCCGCAGGCGTTCGACGGTCGCCGCGTGCATACCGAGGTCACCGGCCCAGGGGAGCCGGACGATCACGAGGAGCAGCAGAACCAGGACCAGCGCGGCAGCGGCCTGCGGAGCGACCGTCGTTCTCCGCCTCCGCGGCGCGGCGCGCATCGTGCTCACGCCAGCACTGTAATTCCCGATTTGCCCCGAATGCGGGAGCGCCCCGGGCCGTCACAGCCCGGGGCGCCCTGATATTCGTACGGCCTGGATAGGCGTACGGCCTACGAGTGCGTCCGCAGCAGCGTCCGCATGGTCCGCATGGCCACCGAAAGGTTGGCCAGATCGAAGGTGTCCGATCCCTGGATCTCCTCCAGGGTGGTGCGCGCCCGCCCCAGGATCGCCATGTTCTTCTGCTCCCACGCCTTGTAGCGCTGCTCGGGCGTCGCGGTGCCGTTGCCGGCCGCCAGGACGTCCGAGGTCAGGGCCGCGTGCGCGGCGTAGAGGTCCTCGCGGATGGAGGCGCGGGCCATGGACTGCCAGCGGTCCGCGCGGGGCAGCTCGATGATGCGGTCCATGAGCTGGGTGATGTGGAGGCGGTCGGCGAGGTCGTAGTAGACCTCGGCGACGTCCATCGGGTCCCGGCTCATGCGGTCGGCCACCGAGACGATGTCCAGCGTCGGGAAGGCGGAGGAGAACCCGGCCACACGCGTGGCGAGTTCGTCCGGGACGCCGGCGCCGGACAGCTCGTCGTAGATCTGCTGGTACCAGTCGAGGTCCGCGCCGCGCAGCAGCTTCGGCAGCTGCGACCAGACCTGCTCGACACGCTCGGCGAAGAAGTCGACGGTGTCGACGAGCTGCAGCGGCTGCGGCCGGTTGTTGAGCAGCCAGCGCGTGCCGCGCTCGACGAGACGGCGCGAGTGCAGCCGGATCCGGGTCTGGACGTCGGCCTCGACCTTGTTGTCGAGCGCCTCGACCTCGTCCCAGACGACCGCCGAGCGGAAGATCGCGCGGGCCACGGTCTGCGCCCGGACGATCTCCTCCAGCGAGGCGCCGGTCTCCTCGCGCAGCCGGTGCAGATACGTCGTACCGCCCGTGTTGACCGTGTCGTTGACCAGCACGGTCGTGGTGATCTCACGGCGCAGCGGGTGGCTGACGAGGTGCTCGGGGAACCGCTCGCGCAGCGCGGTCGGGAAGTACGCGTGCAGCAGGGTGCTCAGGTACGGGTCGTCGGGCAGCGAGGTGTGCAGCAGCTCCTCGGCGACCGTGATCTTCGTGTACGCCATCAGGACGGCCGTCTCCGGGCCGGTCAGGCCGTGGCCGGCGCCGAGGCGTTCGCGGACCTGGCGGTCGGTGGGCAGGAACTCCAGCGCGCGGTCCAGGTGGCCTTCCCTGACCAGGTGCTTCATGAAGCGCTGCTGGGCGTGGAGCATGTCCTTGGACTGGGCGAGGGCGTTGGCGATCGCCGTGTTCTGTGCGTAGTTGTTGCGCAGGACCAGGTGACCGACCTCGTCGGTCATCTCGGCGAGCAGCTTGTTGCGCTGCTTGACGGTCATGTCGCCGTCCGCGACCAGGCCGTTGAGCAGGATCTTGATGTTCACCTCGTGGTCGGAGGTGTCGACGCCCGCGCTGTTGTCGATGGCATCGGTGTTGATCTTGCCGCCGTTGCGCGCGAACTCGATCCGGCCGAGCTGGGTCAGGCCCAGGTTGCCGCCCTCGCCGACGACCTTGACGCGCAGGTCGGCGCCGTCGACGCGGATCGGGTCGTTGGCCTTGTCGCCGACGTCCGCGTGGGTCTCGGTGGACGCCTTGACGTACGTACCGATGCCGCCGTTCCACAGCAGGTCCACCGGCGCCTTGAGGATGGCCTTCATCAGCTCGGCCGGCGTCATCTTGGAGACCTTGCCCTCGATGCCGAGGGCCTCGCGGATGTGCGCGTTGACCTGGATCGCCTTGGCGCTGCGGGGGAAGACGCCGCCCCCGGCCGACAGCAGCTCGGTGTTGTAGTCCTCCCAGCTGGAGCGCGGCAGCTCGAAGACGCGGCGGCGCTCGGCGTAGGAGGTGGCCGCGTCCGGGTTCGGGTCGATGAAGATGTGCCGGTGGTCGAAGGCGGCGACCAGGCGGATGTGCTCGCTGAGCAGCATGCCGTTGCCGAACACGTCACCGGACATGTCGCCGATGCCGACGACCGTGAAGTCCTCGCTCTGCGTGTCCACGGCCAGCTCGCGGAAGTGCCGCTTGACGGACTCCCAGGCGCCGCGGGCGGTGATGCCCATGCCCTTGTGGTCGTAGCCGGCCGAGCCGCCGGAGGCGAAGGCGTCACCGAGCCAGAAGTTGTACTGCTCGGCGACCCCGTTGGCGATGTCGGAGAAGGTCGCGGTGCCCTTGTCGGCGGCGACGACGAGGTAGGTGTCGTCGCCGTCGTGCCGGACGACCTCCGAGGGCGGCACGACCTCGCCCGCGACCATGTTGTCGGTGATGTCGAGCAGCGCCGAGATGAACGTCTTGTAGCTGGCGATGCCCTCCGCCAGCCACGCGTCCCGGTCCACACTCGGGTCCGGCAGCTGCTTGGCGACGAAGCCGCCCTTGGCGCCGACCGGCACGATGACGGTGTTCTTCACCATCTGCGCCTTGACCAGGCCGAGGATCTCGGTGCGGAAGTCCTCACGCCGGTCGGACCAGCGCAGGCCGCCTCGCGCGACCTTGCCGAAGCGCAGGTGCACGCCCTCGACGCGCGGCGAGTAGACCCAGATCTCATACGCCGGGCGCGGCGCCGGCAGGTCGGGGATGGCCTGCGGGTCGAACTTCATGGAGACGTAGTCGTGCGGCTGGCCGCCCGCCGCCTCCTGGAAGAAGTTCGTCCGCAGCGTCGCCTTGATGACGGTGAGGAAGGACCGCAGGATCCGGTCCTCGTCGAGGCTCGCCACCTGGTCGAGCGCCGCGTCGACCTCTTCGAGTAGCGCGTCCACGATCTCGCGGCCGGCGCTCTGGCGGTCCGGCGACATCCGCGCCTCGAACAGGGAGACGAGCAGGCGGGTGGTGTGGACGTTGTCGCGGAGGGTGTCCTCCATGTAGTCCTGCGAGAAGGTGGAGCCCGCCTGCCGCAGGTACTTGGCGTACGCCCGCAGCACCATGGCCTGGCGCCAGGTCAGCCCGGCGCTCAGCACGAGGGCGTTGAAGCCGTCGTTCTCCGCCTTGCCGGTCCAGGTGGCGGCGAAGGCCTCGGAGAACCGCTCGCGGGCGTCGTCACCGACATAGTCGACGGCGCCGCCCGCCTTGGGCATACGCAGGCCGAAGTCGTAGATCCAGGCGACGCTGCGGTCGGAGCAGCGCAGTTCGTACGGCCGCTCGTCGACGACCTCGACGCCGAGCCGGCTGAGGACCGGCAGGACGGCGGACAGGGAGACGGCCGCGCCCTTGCGGTAGATCTTGAAGCGGCGCTCCTCGGGGGCTGCGCCGACCGGCTCGTACAGGCTCAGCGAGAAGTTGTTCTCCTCGGTGAGCTGTTCGAGGTGGACGAGGTCGGAGACCGCGGAGCGCGGGCCGTGGTCGGCCTTGTAGCCCTCGGGGAAGGCGCCCGAGTAGCGGCGCAGCAGCTCGGCGGCGCGCTCCTCGCCGAGTTCGGCGTTCAGCGCGTCGGCGAAGCCGTCGGCCCAGGAGCGGGCGGCCTCGACCAGGCGGGCCTCGATGCGCTCCTTGTCGGCGTCGGACAGCTGCGGCAGCTCGGTGCCCTGCGGGACGCGGACGACGAAGTGCAGCCGGGAGAGGATCGACTCGGTGTTCCAGGCGGTGAAGTCGACGCTGGTACCGCCGAGTTCCTCCTTCAGGATGTCGATGATCCGCAGGCGCACGCCGGTGGTGTAGCGGTCGCGCGGGAGGTAGACGAGGGCGGAGTAGTAGCGGCCGTACTCGTCCTGCCGCAGGTAGAGCCGCAGCCGACGGCGCTCCTGGAGGTAGAGCACGGAGGTGGCGATGCGCTGGAGCTCGGGGACCGGGGTCTGGAAGAGCTCGTCGCGCGGGTACGTCTCCAGGATCTGCAGCAGGTCGCGCCCGTCGTGGCTGTGGGGCGAGAACCCGGCGGCCTCCAGCACATCATCCACCTTGCGCCGGACGACGGGCACCCGGCGGACGGACTCGGTGTACGCGGCCGAGGAGAACAGGCCCAGGTAGCGCCGCTCGCCGACGACCTCCCCGTTCTCGTCGAACTTCTTCACCCCGACGTAGTCGAGGTACGACGGCCGGTGCACGGTCGCCCGGCTGTTGGCCTTGGTGAGGATGAGGAGCTTGTGCTCGCGGGCCTTGGCGCGGGCGTCGGCGGGCAGCCGCTCGAAGGACGGGCTGACCGGGTGGCTGTCGGTCTCGGAGTGGTGCGGGTCGGAGCGCAGGATGCCGAGGCCGGTGCCGGGCACGGCGGCCAGCGAGTCGTCCTCGCGCAGCTCGTACTCGCGGTAGCCGAGGAAGGTGAAGTGGTCGTCGGCCAGCCAGCGCAGCAGCTCGCGGGCCTCCTCGACCTCCTGCTCGCGCAGGTCGGAGGTGGGTTCGCGGGGCAGTTCGTCGGCCATCCGCAGGGCCGCGTCCCGCATCTTGCTCCAGTCCTCGACGGCCTCACGGACATCGGACAGGACGCGCAGCAGGTCGGCGGTGATCTGCTTCAGGTCGGCGCGGTCGGTCTCACGGTCGATCTCGACGTGGATCCAGGACTCGGTGTGCGCATCGTGCGGCATCTCACCGGCCGGCGACTCGGGGAGCACCTCGATGAGCTTGCCGGTGACGTCACGGCGGACGAAGACCTGCGGGTGGATGACCACATGGATCCCCCGCCCCTGCCGAGTCAGCTCGTTGGTCACCGAATCGACCAGGAAGGGCATGTCGTCGGTGACGACTTCGACGACGGAGTGGCTGCACATCCACCCGTTCTCTTCGACGGTGGGCGTGTGCACCCGCACGTTGGCCGTGCCCTGAGGGCGGTTCTCGGCCAGCCGGTAGTGCGAGAAGGCGGCTCCGAAGACGTCGACCGGGTCGCGGCCGGTGAAGTCCTCCGGGGCGGTGTGCAGGTAGTAGCGCTGGAGGAACGAGAGCACGGTGTCGTGGTCCGGGGTGCCGGGGCTGCTCTCGTCCGTCGTCCCAGTCGGTAGGTACCCCCCGACCGGGCTGTTCTCAGCTACCCGGGCGGCCCTCTCGAGCAGCTCGGCCTTGGCTTCGTCCAGCTTGGTCTGCATTGTCCTCTGGCTCCTGTCGCGCGCCGTTGCGTGACGTTGAAGGAAGTACGGTCTCTTCCCCTCCGGTGTAACGCCGCGACGCGGGGTGTCCGGTCTGCTTCGACGCTATGCCGCGAGGTGAGATGAGCGGGGATATATGAGCCAATCTTGAGCTGCTCACGGGGTGTGACGCTGCTCTCTGCGACGTCCGGGCCCGGGGTGTACATGACGTCCCGGGAGCCCTTACGCCCCCCTCCCGCCCGCGAAGACCAGCGACCGCCGCCCGGGCACGGATGTCGTCCGTGCTCCCCGGGCGCAGGGCAGGAGCAACAGTGCTCCCGCGAGCTATCGCGCTGATCACGCCACTAAGGCTATCGCTCCTTACAGGGGGCCCGTCATGAGCCGTATGTGTACAAAACCGGGGGTGGAACTTTGACGTTCCGCACAGGGGCAAACGGGGCGGGGAGGGCGTAACTGGCGGGGTGGGGTGGGGAGGGGGAGGCTGGGATGTGCGGGCGAGGCGGAGCGGGGACGGGAAACCGAGGCGAAACCACGCCATCGGGAGGCAACGGGTGTCCGAAAACAGCTGGTGCCCCGTAGTCCCCCGGCAACCCGTACGAAGGCAGCGGCCAACGGCAGCGACTCCGTGGCGCGCGCAGCGGCGGCGGTCGGGGGCGCGTAGCTGTGGGCGGTCGGGCGCGCGTAGCTGGGGGCGGTCGGGGGCGCGTAGCTGCGGGCAGCCCGGCGCACGTAGCTGCGGGCAGCCCGGCGCACGACGGCGAGCGGTCGGGCGCGCGCAGCGTCGGCGGTCGGGGGCGCGTAGCTGCGGCCGTCGGGGGCGCGTAGCTGCGGGCAGTCCGGCGCACGTAGCTGCGGGCAGTCCGGCGCACGTAGCTGCGGGCAGTCCGGCGCACGTAGCTGCGGGCAGTCGTGCAGCTGGGGCGGCACGGGTGGGCGCAGCGGCACCCCGTAGCGCCGGGCTGCGCAACGCCCGCAGCCTCAGCCGCAGCGCCGGGCCCCCAGCAAAACACCGCCAAGCGAAACCCACCCCCTTCCGCGGCACCCAAAGACGCACAGCCCCTTGGCAAGACCCCGCCCCCGAGGCACGTTGCCCATAAGGCCCGACGGAGACGCAGACCACGGCCAAAAAGAGGAGCGCACCCGACATGACAGCGAAAATCCTCATCGTCACCGGCGATGCCGCAGAGTCACTGGAGGTCCTCTACCCCTACCAGCGCCTCCGCGAAGAGGGCTACGACGTCCACATCGCGGCCCCCACCCGCAAACAGCTCCAGTTCGTCGTCCACGACTTCGAACCCGGCTTCGACACCTACACCGAGAAACCCGGCTACACCTGGCCCGCCGACCTGGCCTTCTCCGAGGTCGACCCGGGCGACTACGTCGCCATCGTCATCCCCGGCGGCCGAGCCCCCGAGTACCTCCGCAACGACCCCGAACTCCGCAAGATCCTCAAGTCGTTCTTCGACGCAGACAAGCCGGTCGCCCAGATCTGCCACGGCCCCCTGCTCACCGCCGCGATCGACAGCCTCCGCGGCCGCCGCGTCACGGCGTACCCCGCCCTGGAACTGGACATGCAGGCGGCCGGCGCCACCTTCCAGGACGCCGAGGCGGTGGTCGACGGCACCCTGGTCTCCTCCCGCGCCTGGCCGGACCACTCCGGCTGGATGCGCGAGTTCCTGACGGTCCTACGGGCGAAGGCACCGGTGACCTGACCGGCTTCGGGCCCACAAGCAGCCCCACCACCCCCGGCGCGGCGTTCCCAGAGCGCCGCGCCGCTCCAGCCGCAAGCCACAGCGCCCCTTCTCCACTGCCACCGGAACGCCCACATCACGGTGCCCGGCCCCCGGCATCGCCTCTGCTCCGGCACCGCACCTCCTCCGGCACCGTGCCCCCTCGGGCACCGCCCCCACTCCGGCACCCCGCCTACTCGGACCCATGCCCGCGGGGCTCAATCCCGCCGGCTCCCCGGCTCCCCGGCTCAGCAGCCCGCCGCGCGGCCCGCCCAGCCCCCGCTCAAGCAGCCAGCCGCTCCGCCTCCGCGACCGCCTCCCCCAACGTGTCCACCACCGGCACCCCCACCTCCTCAAGGCTCGCCCGCCCGTGCGACCCGCCGGTGTAGAGCACGGCCCGCGCCCCCACATGCAGCGCCGCCACCGCGTCGTCGGCAGCGTCCCCGATCACCACCGTGCGCGCCGGATCCACGCTCACGAGCGCCTCGATGTGCCGCACCATGTGCTCGGCCTTGCTGCCCCCGGACGGCCCGGTCCGCCCGTCGACGCGTATGAAGTGCTCCTCGATCCCGAACCCCCGTACCAGCGGGACGAGTTCCTCATGCCCGTACATGCTGAGGATCGACTGGCTGCGCCCCGCCGACCGCCACTCCACGAGCAGCTCCGCCACGCCCTCGGTGAGCCCGCACCTCACCCGGTGCTCGGTGTAGTACCGGTGGAAGGTCTCGTCCATGACCTCCCACTCGGCGTCGGTCGGCAGCCGCCCGAGCAACCGCTCGTAGAACTTCGGCACCGGCACGCAGTACAGCGCCCGGTACTGCTCCATCGTGATCGGGTCGAGCCCCAGCTCGCCGAACGCCGCGTTCGTCGCCCCGATGATCGCGTCATTGTCGTGGAACAGCGTCCCGTTCCAGTCCCAGACGATGTGCGCCCCTACCTGCTTCCCCATGCCAAAAACCGTACCCGCCACCACTGACAATCAAGAGAACAGCAGGTCAACGAGGCATCCGGGATGCACATCCGAACACCGACCGACCCAACAACCACCCGACCCGACCGACCCGCCGACCGGTCGACCGGTCGACCGGTCGACCGGCACAACGCCGCCGGCCTCAGTCCCTCAGCCCCACCAGATTCGGAATCTCCTGAGTCGCGTACCACAGCAGCTCGTGATCCTCGGCCCCGTCCACGACGAACTGCGCGTCGTCGTCCCCGCCGTCGGCCGCCTCCAGCGCCTCTGCGGCCGCCGCCACGTCCGCCTCCGCGTCGCCCGAGTCGACATGCACGGAGGCCGCCTTGGCCAGCGCCACGCCCCCGGCGATCCGCACCTCACCCAGCGCCGACGGATCCAGCCCTCGGTCGGGATCGGCGACCGCCGCCCCGTCGGGCACGTCGACGGCGACCACGACCCGGCGCCGCACCGCCCCGGACTCCGCCGCCAGCAGCCGCAGCGAGGCCAGCGCGGCCCGGTTCAGCGCCGCGTACTCCAACTCCTCGATGTCGTCGGAGAGATACCACTCGCGCAACGCGGGCGTGACGCCGTATGCGACGAGCGGCCCGGTCCCCAGCTCACCCGTCTTGTAGGCCTCGGCGAGACCGGGGAGGGTCAGGGGGACGTAGACGCGCATGGCTGACCACTTTCGTCGTTCGTAAGGCTCCGCAAGGACTCGGAAGGGCGGGTCCCGCACCGCCGGTCCCGCACCTCCCGGACGGCCTTCAGGATACGTGCGGGTGTCCCCTTTCGAGTCCCCACCACCACCCCGCCCGGCGTCCACTCCGGTCCGGAAATTCACCCGGTGCAGGCCCGCCATCACGGCCCTCCGCGTCCGCGGATCACCCAGATAAGTGAACATTCCGGCCGCCCGCCCCGAGCCTCCGCTTCCTTGCCGTCGGCACCCAGAACCCCGTACAAGATCACCGACCGCGAAGTTACTGCCCGGTATCAATCGGGTTCAGCGAACGGGGACTCCATGAACAAGGTCATGACCAGGGCACAGCACCGCCCCGGCACCCGCCCGCCCAGCCGCCGCGACACCCGCCGCCCCGGCGGCATCCCACCCCGCACACCGGGCCACGGCGCATCCCGTACGACGTCGCCCGACGGCCGCCCACCGAACTCACCGGGCACGACGGAAGCCCTCACCCGCACGAGGCCCACCGACAACCGGCCGCCCACCGCGGGAAGCATCGCCGCGCCCGCCCACGTCCATCCGCGGGCTGCGGTGTCCGCGGCGCCTACCGGCAGCCGTGCCCCCGTCGGACCGGCCCCCGTCCCAGAACGGTTCGGCACCCCGCCCGCGTCGGTCCACGCGGCCCACCCGACCGCCCCAGCCCCGACGTGGGACGCTCCGCAAGCCCCGGCGGGGCAAGGGGCCCACGCACCCCACCTCGTCCCGGCACAAGCTCCTCGTGGGCCGGCCATCCAGATCCCCCAGCCCCGCCCCACCGACGTCTTCGCCGACCGCCTGCTCCTGGTCCTCAGCGGCCAGCGCCCCGTCCACTCGATGCTCCGCCACACCATCGGCCGCGCCTACGACGAACTCGCCTGGCTCGCGGAACGCGGCCCCCTGCGCGCCCGCGGCACCCGCCCCGTCGTCCGCGACATCGGGTACTTCGAGCCCCGCCCGGGAGCCATCGAGGCCTTCGCCCGCATCGGCGCCGGCGACCAGCTGCGCGCCATGGCATTCCGCCTGGAGCAGGGCGGGGATCTCCGGTGGCGCTGCACGGCGGTGGAACTGGGCGGCCCGCGCAGGCCGCGCCCGGCCGACGACTGACCACCACAACGGGCCGCCACGAGCCACCACGACAGGTCGCCACGACAGGTCGCCACGAGCCACCACAACGGCTCACTACGAGCCGCAGCAGGCCACGCACGCCGAAGGGCCGGGCCCCCAAACGGAGACCCGGCCCTTCAATCGCTACGACGCCACGAGCACCGGCACAGGCACCGTCTTCCCGACGGCGCTGGGCCCGTGCGGCGCTCTCACCCGGCGTTACTTCTTACGGCGCCGACCACCACGCGACTGCTTGCGCCGCTCCGCGCGCGTGAGGCCGTCGGCCTCGGAGCGCACCGGCTCGTCGTCGTTGGTGAAGTCGCCCTCGACGATGTCACCCTCGCCGTCCACCTTGGGCGCGGTGTAGTGCAGCCGGTCCGGGCGGCGCGGGGCCTCGAGGCCCTTGGCACGGATCTCGGGACGCGCGCCCGCCTGCGCCGGCACCGCGTCCTTCTTCTCGAGGTCGGCCACCGGCTTGGTGTCCTCGACCGGGACCTCCTCGACCTGCTGCTCGACCTGGACCTCCAGGTTGAACAGGTAGCCGACGGACTCCTCCTTGATGCCCTCCATCATCGCGGTGAACATGTCGAAGCCCTCGCGCTGGTACTCGACCAGCGGGTCCTTCTGGGCCATCGCGCGCAGGCCGATGCCCTCCTGGAGGTAGTCCATCTCGTAGAGGTGCTCGCGCCACTTGCGGTCCAGGACCGACAGAACGACCCGGCGCTCCAGCTCACGCATGATCTCGGAGCCGAGCTGCCCCTCGCGCTCCTCGTACTGCGCGTGGATGTCGTCCTTGATGGACTCGGCGACGAACTCGGCGGTCAGCCCGGCGCGGTCGCCGGCCGCCTCCTCCAGCTCCTCGATGGTGACCTTCACCGGGTAGAGCTGCTTGAACGCGCCCCACAGCCGGTCCAGGTCCCACTCCTCGGCGAAGCCCTCGGCGGTCTCCGCGGCGACGTACGCGTCGATCGTGTCGTCCATGAAGTGCTGCACCTGCTCGTGCAGGTCCTCGCCCTCCAGGACGCGGCGCCGCTCGCCGTAGATGACCTCGCGCTGGCGGTTGAGGACCTCGTCGTACTTCAGGACGTTCTTACGGGTCTCGAAGTTCTGCTGCTCGACCTGCGACTGGGCGGACGCGATCGCGCGCGTGACCATCTTGTTCTCGATCGGCACGTCGTCCGGGACGTTCGCCATCGACATCACGCGCTCGACCATCTGGGCCTTGAAGAGCCTCATCAGGTCGTCACCCAGCGACAGGTAGAAGCGGGACTCGCCCGGGTCACCCTGACGGCCGGAACGACCGCGCAGCTGGTTGTCGATACGACGCGACTCGTGCCGCTCGGTGCCGAGGACGTAGAGGCCGCCGAGGTCCTTGACCTCCTCGAACTCCGCCTTGACCGCCTGCTCGGCCTTCTCCAGGGCGGCGGGCAGCGCCGCGGCCCACTCCTCGATGTGCTCCTCGGGGTCGAGGCCGCGCTGGCGCAGCTCCGCCTCGGCGAGGTCGTCGGGGTTGCCGCCGAGCTTGATGTCCGTACCACGGCCGGCCATGTTGGTGGCCACCGTCACGGCGCCCTTGCGGCCGGCCTGGGCGACGATCGTCGCCTCACGGTCGTGCTGCTTCGCGTTCAGCACCTCGTGCTGGATACCGCGCTTGCTCAACTGCTGCGACAGATACTCGGACTTCTCGACCGACGTCGTACCGACGAGGATCGGCTGGCCCTTCTCGTGCTTCTCGGCGATGTCGTCGACGACCGCCTCGAACTTGGCGACCTCGGTGCGGTAGATCAGGTCCGACTGGTCCTTGCGGACCATCGGCCGGTTGGTCGGGATCGGGACCACGCCGAGCTTGTAGATCTGGTGGAACTCGGCGGCCTCGGTCATCGCCGTACCGGTCATGCCGGAGAGCTTGCTGTAGAGGCGGAAGAAGTTCTGCAGGGTGATAGTGGCGAGGGTCTGGTTCTCGTCCTTGATGTCCACCCCTTCCTTCGCCTCGATCGCCTGGTGCATGCCCTCGTTGTAGCGGCGGCCGGCGAGGATACGGCCGGTGTGCTCGTCGACGATCATGACCTCGCCGTCGATGACGACGTAGTCCTTGTCCTTCTTGAAGAGCTCCTTCGCCTTGATGGCGTTGTTCAGGTAGCCCACCAGCGGCGTGTTCACCGACTCGTAGAGGTTGTCGATGCCCAGCCAGTCCTCGACCTTGGCGACACCGGACTCGTGGATGGCGACCGTGCGCTTCTTCTCGTCGACCTCGTAGTCGCCGGTCTCCTCGATGCCCTTGAGGGGGTTGCCCGCCTCGCCCTTCTTCAGGCGCGTGACCAGCTTGGCGAAGTCGCCGTACCACTTGGTGGCCTGGTCGGCCGGGCCGGAGATGATCAGCGGCGTACGGGCCTCGTCGACGAGGATGGAGTCGACCTCGTCGACGATGGCGTAGTTGTGGCCGCGCTGGACGAGCTCGTCCTTGGACCACGCCATGTTGTCGCGGAGGTAGTCGAAGCCGAACTCGTTGTTCGTGCCGTAGGTGATGTCGCAGTTGTACTGCTCGCGGCGCTGGGCCGGCGTCATGTTGGCGAGGATGCAGCCGACGGACAGACCCAGGAACTTGTGGACGCGGCCCATCATCTCGGAGTCGCGCTCGGCCAGGTAGTCGTTGACCGTGATGAGGTGAACGCCATCTCCGGAAAGAGCGTTCAGATACGCGGGCAGCGTGCCGACGAGGGTCTTGCCCTCACCGGTCTTCATCTCGGCGACATAGCCGAGGTGGAGGGCGGCGCCACCCATCATCTGCACGTCGTAGTGTCGCTGGCCGAGGACGCGCTTGGCGGCCTCGCGAACGGTGGCGAAGGCCTCCGGGAGCAGATCATCCAGGCTCTCACCATCGGCGTACCGCTGCTTGTACTCATCGGTGAGGGCCCGCAGCTCGGCGTCGGAGAGGTCGACGAAGTCCTCTTCGATGGAGTTGACCTGGTCCGCGATGCGGTGCAGCTTGCGCA
This sequence comes from Streptomyces sp. R28, assembly GCF_041052385.1. Lineage (GTDB taxonomy): Bacteria > Actinomycetota > Actinomycetes > Streptomycetales > Streptomycetaceae > Streptomyces. The sequence continues at coordinate 4,290,471 of NZ_CP163439.1, forward strand.
GGATCTTGCCTTCGCCTGCACGCATGATCTTCGAGAGGACGGACACGGGGGTTGGTCTCCTTGCCGGTCGGGCCTGGGACGGTCGGTTTCCATTTGACTTGACTGAGCAACGGCCATCGTATGCGAGGACCCCGCCACGCCGGGAGCCTGCCGGTGACGCCGACCGTCCGCGGCTTCAAATCTCCGTCAAAGGGGACAACGGCCGGGGGTCACAGATGGTGCCGCGTTCCGCCTACGAATTGCACGAAATGCGATCGCACGCGCACACACCGCTCACTAAAGGATGGCGCCTGCTGCGCCCCCCGGAGCAGAATCGGCCGATGGAACCCGTCACGCTCACCACCGGCCGCCTCCTGATGCGCACGGTCGGCCCGAAGGACACCGACGCCGTGTACGAGGCCGCCCAGGACCCGGACATCCAGCGCTGGACCACGCTCCCCTCGCCCTACCTGTACGAGCACGCCCACAGCTTCACGGACCAACTGGTCCCCGACGGCTGGCGGAACGGCTCGATGTTCACCTGGGGACTCTTCCTCCCCGAAGGGGAGGACCTGGTCGGCATGCTCGGTCTCACGATGCGTTCCATGAGCGGAGCGGAGATCGGTTTCTGGGGCACGAAGGAACACCGCGGCAACGGCTACATCACCGAAGCCGTCCTCACCGCTTCCCGCTGGGCCTTCGTCCACCTCTCGATCGACCGCGTGGAATGGCGCGCGGAGGTCGGCAACACCCCCTCTCGCGCAGTGGCAGAGCGCGCCGGCTTCACCCTCGAGGGCACCCTCCGCTCCGCCATCGCCCACCAAGGCGTACACCGGGACTGCTGGGTGGGTTCCCTGCTCCCGTCGGACCTGGGCCTACCCTCGACGGCACCGTACTTGCCGGCACCGACACGCTCCGCCCAGTCCGGCACGGGGAGCTGAGCACGGCCGTCCCGGCCTCCACTCGCGAGGGAGACACCGCCGTCCCACGCGGCCCCCAGCACCGGCCCCCCTCCCTCAAACCCCCAGCTCACGCCCCCTTGTCAGTGCCACCCCCTATCGTCCGATCCCATGACGACCCCGCGCCCCAGCACTGACCTCTCGGCAGACGAAGCCCGCCGCATCGCCCTGAGAGCCCAAGGCTTCCTCGGCACGCCCGACCGCCGGTCCGGCGTCCGCGGCATACTCCGTCACCTCGGCGCGGTCCAACTCGACACCATCTCGGTCCTGGCCCGCTCCCACGAGCTCATCCCGTACGCCCGCCTGGGCGCGGTAGGCCGCAAGACGGTCGAGACCGCCTACTGGACGGCCGCATCCACCGACGCCCCTTCGCCACGACCGCATGCCTTCGAGTACTGGTCCCACGCCGCCTGCATCCTCCCCATCGAGGAATGGCCGCACTTCGCCTTCCGCCGCCGCGCCTACCGAAACCGCCCCCACTGGAACCACGAACTCCCCGACGGCGCCTACGACCAGGTCATCAAGCAGCTCCGCACCGAGGGCCCCCTCACCGCGACCGAACTGGGCGGCGCGAAAAGGACCAGCGAGTGGTGGGACTGGTCGGGCTCGAAGGTCGCCGCCGAACGCGCGCTGATGTACGGCGAGGTGGTCTGCGTCGAGCGCCGCGGCTGGAAGCGCGTCTACGACCTCGCCGAACGCGCCATCCCGCAGGCACTGCTGCACGACGGCCTGGACGACACCGAATGCCTGCGCCGCCTGGTCCGCCTGGCCGGCCAGTCCCTCGGCGTCGGCACCCGCGCGGACATCGCCGACTACCACCGCCTCAAGGGCGAACAGGTCGACGCGGTGATCGCCGACTCGGGCCTGGTCCCGGTCACGGTCGAGGGCTGGGGCAAGCCGGCCTGGGCCGACCCCGCGGCCCTGGAGACACCCCCGCGGGGCCGTCACCGCACCACTCTCCTGTCCCCGTTCGACTCCCTCATCTGGGAACGGGCACGCACGGAGCGGATCTTCGGCTTCACCCACCGCTTGGAGGCCTACGTCCCCAAGCAGAAGCGGGTCTACGGCTACTTCGCGATGCCGGTCCTGGCCGGCGGCCGCCTCGTCGGCCGCGTGGACCCGGCCCGTGAGGGCCGCACGCTGGTGGCCAAGCAGGTCACCTTGGACGGCCCGAAGGCGGTCCCTGCGGTGGCCCAGGCGCTGGCCGAGGCGGCGAGCTGGGTGGACTGCACGGACGTACGCGTGGAACGGGTGGACACACCCGACCTGCGCGAACCCCTCACCCGCGAACTAGCCCGCCTGGTGGCGTGACCCTCAAAGGCTCCCCTCTAACGGATCTCGAGGATCTTCTCCCGCATCGCATACACCACGGCCTCCATCCTGGAGTGCAGCTGAAGCTTCTCCAGGATGTTGCGCACATGGTTCTTCACGGTGTTCTCGGAGATGAACAACTCCTTGGCGATATCGCGGTTGTTCATCCCCGTGGCGACGAGCTTGAGGACCTCCAGCTCACGGTCCGTCAGCCGCGGCGCGGGCACAAGCCGGCGCTCGTCCGTCCGCTGGATCATCGACTTGAACTCGGTGAGCAGCTTCGAGGCCATGGACGGACTGATCTGCGACTGCCCGTCGGCCACCGCGCGAATGGCGGTGGCCACCTCGTCCGTGGAGATCTCCTTGAGGAGATAACCGGTCGCGCCCGCCTTGATCGCGTCGTAGAGGTCGGCCTCCTCGTCGCTGATCGTCAGCATGATGATCTTCGCGCTGGGGGCCACCTCCTTGATGGAGGTGCAGGCCTCGATCCCGCCCCGCTTGGGCATCCGTACGTCCATCAGGATGATGTCAGGCAGCAGGTCGGCGGCCTTGTCCACGGCCTCCGCGCCGTCTCCCGCCTCCCCTACGACCTGAATGTCCTCCTCGGCCGCGAGCACGATCTCCAGTCCACGGCGGAACAGGGCGTGGTCGTCCACGACGAGGACTCTGATCGGCTCCTTGCGTGGAGAGCCCGCTTCCGGGCCCATGCCGACGACATCGCCGTCGGCACCCTCGTCCCGCATCGGTCCGAAGCTGTCCGTCATCGTTCCTCCCCCTGAAGGCTGTGGCTGGTCGTTTGCCATCGCCAACCCAAGGCAGCGGCCCACCGGTTGGGCCGGTAGCGGCCATGATTTCATGCCGGGCCGACACTGCGGTGACGCGCGGGGCGCGAAGTGGTCGCACACCGGTGCCCCTGGGGGCGCACACGCGCTCCAGGGGCACCGGCTCAGCTGTCAGCCGGGTCGGTCAGCCGCCCAGCGTGCCACCAGCCGCGGGAGAGTGCGCCTGGGTGACCATCGGGTCCGTGTTGAGGTGGATGACCCCGTAGTCGTAGGCGTGCCGCCGGTAGACGACACTCGGTTCCTTCGTCTCGGAGTCGACGAAGAGGTAGAAGTCGTGCCCGACCAATTCCATCTCGTAGAGGGCTTGGTCGAGGGTCATCGGGGAGGCGACGTGCGTCTTCTCGCGCACGATGAGAGGGCCTTCGCCCTTTACTTCCAGCGAGCCGATCTTCTTGGTGGGAACTCCGTCCGGCTCTTCTTCCTGGAAGGTGTGGCCGTTGCCGTTGAGCGTCGCCACGCCCGGAACGTGGTCGGGGACCTCGGCCGCCGTGAGTCGGCGTGCGCCTCGGCGCGAGAAACGCTTGTCGTGCTGCTTACGCAGCCGGGCATCCAGCTTCTCCGCCGCCAGGTCGAGCGCCGCGTACGGATCGCTCGCCGCTGCCTCCGCCCGGATCACCGGACCGCGGGAGCGGAGCGTGATCTCCACTCGATCGCTGCGGTCGGCCTGTCGGGGGTTGGGCTCCTTGGACACCTCGACGTCGAGGCTGATCACCTTGGCATCGAGCCTCTGGATCTTCTCCAGCTTCAGCTTCTCGGCCACGTGCTTGCGGAACCGCTCGGGCACCTCGGTCTTGCGGCCCTTGACGACGATGTCCACGCAGAACTCCGTTCCCGGATCGCTCCGCTCCATCGGCGGAGCATCTCCCTTTTGCACCAGGCTCCGGTGAACCCCGGAACCTCGGACTCGGTGACTTCCACCTCCTCCTCCCCCATGGGCAAGATCTCCACCCCAGCGCCGCGGCTGATTGCGTAAAACCCGCAGCACGGCATTCGGATATGGCAGGGATGGCCTGCGCCTTTCCCTCACAACCGAACATATCTCGCCCGGACGGATGTCGTCACCCTCTACTGCGGCGTACCTCCGTTCAGGTGAATTGACCCTCTCGTTACCTGCAACGATGCAAGTTCGCAGTCAGTTCCGGTTTATTTCGAAAGAATCCGGCGACGCAGCGACCACGGCCGCGCAGATCACGTCACCGGCCCGCCCGGTGCCCATGATTCCCGGCACCTCACGCGTCTGCCGCACAGCGCCCTCCGTCGATCGCGCCCTCCGTTCCCATGTGCTTTCCCGAGTTCCCGCCACGTACACAGCGGTTGTCCCGTCATCACTCACACCGGACTCCCCGGTCACCCATCCATACGCGCCCGCCACCTCCGCCGTTCTGCCGTATCCGCTCGCTTCCTCAGCCATGCCCCGGCCGGCTCCGGTACCTGCCGCCCTGCCGTACGCGACCGACCGCACCGCGCTCCCGCGGCCCGCCGACTCCGCCGTACGGTTGCGCGAGCCCACTCCCTCCGGGCTACGCGGGTCCGCCCCGTCCGGGCTGCAGGACTCCGTCCCCTCCGCCAAGGCCGCCCGCACAGCACGCGCCGCCTCCGCCAGGGACGCACCCGTCGTCATCAGGTCGTCGACGAGCACGACCGGACCACCGGCGAGCAGCCGACCGCCCCCGGGAGCCACCGTCAGCGCGCCGGCGAGATTGTCCAGCCGCTGCCGGGAGTTGAGCCCCGACTGATCGGCCACCGCCCGCCTGTGCCGCAGCACGGCGAGCACCTGCGCCGGCGTCCCGGCCCGCCGCAGCTCACCTGCAGCCGCGAGCGCGATCCGCCGCGCCGGATCATGCCCCCTCGCCCGAACTGCTCCTCGCGCGGACGGAACGGGTACGAGCAGCACACGCGCACCAGCGCTCCCGAAACTCCCCGCCCCATCGACCCGCCCCTGCGGCCCCCGGGACCGCACAGCCCGCACGGACGCCCCGTCGCCGTACGCACCGGCCTCCCGAAGCCCCGCCCGCACGGCTCCCGCCAGAGCCGCACCGAGCGGTGCCGCGAGCGTCAGCGCCCCGCGTTCCTTGTGGGCCAGCAGCACGGCCCGCACCTCGTCCGCGTACTGTGCCGCCGCGTGCACGACCGGCAGTCCGGACGGCTCCGGCACCGGTCGCACCCGGCTCGGTACGGTCCCGCTCAGGACGGCACGGCACTCCGGGCAGAGCACCGTGCGAGGCCTTGCACAGCCTCCGCACTCGGCCGGCAGCACCAAGTCGGTGAGGTCCTGCCACCACCCCCGCATGCCCACCACTGTGCCAACGACCGCCCCGACCGACCACCCCTGTGGATAACTCCCTGTGGAAAACTCCGGCCCCGGCGCAGACGCCCATTTCCGTCCCGGCGCAGCCCTGGAGCCGTGCCGGATTCCCGGCACTGGATTCCCCCGCCGGTAGAGAAGCGGCTGCTTCCAGCCGGAGTACCACCCCGGCCGGAAGCAGCCGCCACACTCACCGTTCTCGAACCCCAACGGCTCGGCCCGGGCAGAACCTCACCCCGGATAAACCGGCGCCGTCCCGTCCGTCACGACCTTCTCCCACTGGGTCCCGGACGGCAGCCGTACGATCCCGTCCTCCGAATACCCGACCAGCGGCAGCTGTGCGTCCTCGGACGCGGTGATCTCCTTCACACCGCTGAGGGCCTCGGGTGCCGGCCCCTCCGGTGTGGAGCCGTCGACCTGGACGTACCGCATCGTCTGTACGCCGCCCTTCTCACGCCCGACCACCACGAGGCGGCTGTCACCGGCCCACGACATGGCGGTGACCTCCTCCAACTGCGGTGTCGCGGAACGCAGTTCGTGCACCGAGACGCCTGACTGCTCCCCCGCCTTGCCGTCCTCGCTCCGTTCGATCCGCCCGATGAGCAGCGACGACTTGTCGCCCTGCTCCACCACGAGCGCGATCCGCACGCCGTCGGCGGCCACCCGCACGGACTCGATGCGACCCTCCAGCCCTGGCGGCGTCTTCACCACCAGCGGATCGCCCGCACCCTCCTCCACGAGGAGCAGTCGCGGGTTGTCGGGGTCGCGGTCGGCCACCCACAGGTCGCCCTGGGCGTCCCAGCTGGGCGCCGACAGCCGCTCATCCTCCGTCGGGCCCGCGCTGGTCAGTTCCGGCTCCCCGAGCGGCCCGCCCGACACCAGCGCCCCGACGTACAGCTCCTTGCCGTCGCGGCCGACCCCTGCGGCCATGTCCTCGTCGCGCGACACCGCCACTGACCCCAGCTGCGTATCGCCCTCGCCCAGGGCGCCCGGCACGGGTTCGGGCTTCGTCTCGTGGGTGGCGGCGGCCAGCCGTACGAGATGGTGCTTGGCATCGAGGAAGTACAGGTAGTCGGCGCGCTCCACCGACCCGCGCGTGGCGATGTCCTCCGCCTGGTTCTCGGTGAGCCCGCACAGCTGTCTGCCACCCGCCTTGAGCTCGACCTCGTCCACCGTGGGGGTGAGGTTCTGCAGGGTGAACAGGAGCTGGGCGGCCATCTCGTTGCACTGGGCCAGGCCGACCCGGGCCGCCTTGTCGTTCAACGGGACGGTCAGGATGTTCTGGTCGTTGGGCGTCAGCGAGGGGACGCCGTCCTTGAGCGCCGTACCGGTGGGGAAGCTCGATCTGACCACCGGATTGAGCCAGCTGGTGGGCCCCGCGAGCAGGGAACGCACCATCTGCGTCATGGGGTCCACGTTCCTGCGCACATAGACGGGGTCGGCGACGGCCGCAGTGTGCGGGGAGTTCCCGAGCGTGGTGTTCGTGGCGAAGTAGTACTTGTCGACGGACGTGTAGTTGCGCTGGAAATCCGACTTACCCATGACGACACCGCGCGGCGGCACGTCGATGCGCCACTGCCTCGTCTTCTTGTCCCGGGTGAGGTGCATCAGCTCGCTGTAGTCCCCACTGGCGGGCACGTACGACTGCTGCGCGTCGACCCTGGCGACCTTGGTGCCGGACAGCGTGTACGACAGGTTGTCGGTCTCGTCCCGGCCTCCCGCACGTTCGGCTTCGGCGCCCGGTCCGTCCGCGAGCACCGTCGTGGACAGCAGGGGCCGCCACTTGGCCGACGCTTCCTTGGTCAGGTACTTGCGCGCTATCTCATAGTCCGGGTCGTCGCTGGTCAGTGCCTCCAGGAAGCCCGACACGATCTCCGACGACGAAGCGTCCTCGTGCGGCGGATTGGCGAAGACCCGCACCTGCGTGTCCTGGCGCGGCGTGGACTCGACGCCGCGCAGATCGCCGCTGTCCGGCATCGAGGCGCACCCCGCCAGCAGTACGGCTCCACAGGCGGCGTACGCCACCGCGCGCCCCGGCGTGCGCCGGGCTCCCCCCTCGCGGTCAGCGCCCACGAGATGCCTCCCCATGCCTGCTCGACTCCTCAGCCTGCCCGGCCTCCTTGCTCGGGGGCACATCCGCACCGGGCTGGTCGTCCTGTCTCCGCTCACCCGATGCGGGCCGGGGGACCACACGCGCGCCGTTGCCGGGAAGCGCCGTCGGATCGGCCTTGGGGGCCGAGGGGGCGCCCAAACGCGGCGCGATCGGGTCCCTCGACGGACACGCGGGTCCCTGGCCCCCCGTGTGCTGCGCCGGCACCGTCACGGCCTTCTCACCGCCGCCGGACGGCAGACCGGCGTCATCAAGTCCGCGATTGCGGCGCGAGTCCTTGGGCTCCAGGGGTATCGGCGAGCCCCTCAGCGGCTCGTCCGCGGTCCTCGGCAGCGTCAGCCGGAACTGCGAACCTCCCCCCGGTTCGCCCCACGCCTGCAGCCAGCCGCCGTGCAGCCGCGCGTCCTCCAGCGCGATGGACAGCCCCAGACCCGTACCGCCCGTCGTACGCGCGCGTGCCGGGTCCGCCCGCCAGAAGCGGCTGAAGACCCGGGTCGCCTCGCCCGGCTTGAGCCCGACGCCGTAGTCGCGCACCGCGACGGCGACCGCCCCGCCCGCCGCGGCGAGCTTGACGACGACGTCCTTGCCCTCGCCGTGCTCGACGGCGTTCACGACGAGGTTGCGCAGCACACGCTCGACGCGCCGCGCGTCGGCCTCGGCGACGATGGGCTGCTGGTCTCCGACGATGCGTATCTGGCTGCCCTTGCGCTCGGCGAGCGGCTCGGCCCCGCTGACGACGCGTCGTACGACCTCCCTGAGGTCGATCGGCTCCGCCTCCAGCGCCGCCGCGCCCGCGTCGAAGCGGCTGATCTCCAGCAGGTCGGCGAGCAGCGACTCGAACCGGTCCAGCTGGTCGGCGAGCAGCTCCGCCGACCGCGCGGTCACCGGATCGAAGTCCTCCCGCGCCTCATGTATGACGTCGGCGGCCATCCGTACGGTCGTCAGCGGCGTCCGCAGCTCGTGCGACACGTCGGACACGAACCGCCGCTGCATCCGCGACAAGTCCTCCAGCTGCTGGATCTTCAGCTGGAGGTTCTGCGCCATCTTGTTGAAGGCCTCGCCGAGCCGCGCGATGTCGTCCTCGCCGGTGACCTTCATCCGTTCCTGCAGCCGCCCGGCGGACAGCCGCTCGGCGATCCCGGCCGCCATCCGCACGGGCGTGACGACCTGGCGCACCACGAGCCAGGCGATGGCCCCGAGGAGTACGACGACGAAGAGCCCGGCGGTGGCGAGCGTCCCCTTGACCAGGCTCAGCGACTTCTCCTCCTGGGTGAGCGGGAAGAGGTAGTAGAGCTGGTACGGGTCGCCGTTGGGGTCGTTGACCTGCTTGCCGATGACCAGGGCCGGCTGCGGCTCTTTATCGGCACTGCGGTTGTAGACGATGCGGGTATAGCTCTGGAACGCGCCCGTACTGCTGTCGATCCGCTCGCGCAGGTCCTCGGGCACGCTGACGGTGGGATCCACCTCACCGGAAGCACGCCGTGCGCGCCCACCGGTGTCGCCGCCATCGGAGGTCGGGAGCGACACCACGGCGAAGGCTCCCTGGCCGCCGCTGGAGAGCGAGGAAACGAGGTCACCCATCCACGGGCTGACGTTCTGCTCGGCCCGCCCGTCCACCGTCCCGCCGTCGTCAGCGGTCCCGGCGGCGGCCTCGTCGGCCCTTTGCTTGGCCGCCGCGAACCCGCCGGTGGCCTGGCTCTGTGAGGCCTTCACCTTGGCGTCCAGCAGGCCGTTGCGCACCTGCCCGATGACGACGAAGCCCAGCAGCAGCACGACGCCGAGCGACATCAGCAGAGTCGTGACGACGACCTTGAGCTGGATGTTGCGTCGCCACAGCCGCATGACGGGCAGCAGCGGCCGGCGCACCCAACGCAGCACCAGACGAAGGACCGGGCTGCCCTGGACTCCACCCTGCAGCAGCCCGCCCTCGAGGAACCGGCCCCAGCGGGAGCCCGACGTCTTCCGGCCGACAGGCCGCTCCGGACGGGCCCCGGTCCGACCGGGGGCCGCAGCGGCACTGTCCCCGGACATGTCAGCTCGGCCCTGCCTTGTAGCCGACACCACGAACGGTCACCACGATCTCCGGTCGCTCCGGGTCCTTCTCGACCTTGGAGCGCAGCCGCTGCACATGCACGTTCACCAGACGGGTGTCAGCCGCGTGCCGGTAGCCCCACACCTGCTCGAGGAGCACCTCACGCGTGAACACCTGCCACGGCTTACGGGCCAGCGCGACCAGCAGATCGAACTCCAGCGGCGTCAGCGCGATCGACTGCCCGTCCCGCTTCACGGAGTGCCCGGCCACGTCGATGACGAGATCACCGATGGCAAGCTGCTCCGGCGCCGGCTCCTCCGACCTCCGCAGCCGCGCCCGGATCCGGGCAACCAGCTCCTTCGGCTTGAACGGCTTCACGATGTAGTCGTCGGCACCGGACTCCAGGCCCACCACGACATCGACGGTGTCGCTCTTGGCCGTCAGCATCACGATCGGCACGCCGGACTCCGCCCTGATCAGACGGCACACCTCGATGCCGTCCCGTCCGGGCAGCATCAGGTCGAGCAGCACCAGATCGGGCTTGCTCTCCCGGAATGCGGCCAACGCCTTGTCGCCGTCAGCTACGAAAGACGGCTCAAAACCTTCACCACGCAGCACGATGCCGAGCATCTCGGCCAGTGCGGTGTCGTCGTCGACGACAAGGACTCGTCCCTTCATGAATGCCATCATCCCATTCTCATAACAGTGGCGAAGGCAGTGGTGAGATAGGTCACCGGCCAGTGACCTTAGTCGTACGCAGTCCCTACTGTCTGCCCTCGCCCAGATCACAGGGTGTGACCTTCAGGCGGGTTTGTCCCGCCTTGCCCGCCCGACTGGTTCCAGCCCCTGCCTCACAAGCTCCGCGTCACCTGCCGCGACCTGGCACACAGCTCGGCCAGCGCCTCGGCCGTCACCGGCGATGCGGCTCCCTCCTCGGTGACGATCGCCGTCACCAGCTCGGGCGGCGTCACATCGAACGCCGGGTTGTACGCCTGAGTCCCCAGCGGCGCCACCGGAATCCCGCCCCCCGGTTCCGCTCCCGCCAACGGCGCATGGGGCGCCACGACCTCGGTCACCTCGAAGCCGGGCCGCTGCTCGACCTCGATCGACGCCCCGTCCGGCGTCTGCGGATCCACCGTCGTGAGCGGTGCCACCACGATGAAGGGCACATGGTGGTAGCGCGCGAGCACCGCGAGCGGATAGCTCCCCACCTTGTTCGCCACCGAACCGTCGGCCGCGATGCGGTCAGCACCGATCAGCACCGCGTCCACCTCTCCGGCGGCGAACAGGGACCCCGCCGCGTTGTCCGTGAGCAAGGTGTACGCCATCCCGCTGCGAGCCGCCTCGTACGCCGTCAGGCGAGCCCCTTGCAGCAACGGCCGCGTCTCGTCCACCCACAGCCGCCTGAGCCGCCCGGCCCGATGCGCCGCGAGCGCCACAGCGAACGCCGTGCCCTCCCCGCCCGACACCAGCGACCCGGTGTTGCAGTGCGTGAGAATGCGGTGCCCACCGCCGGGCAGCAGCTCGTCCAGCAGCGCCAGCCCCCGCTCGGCCATCCGGGAGCTGGCCTCGGCGTCCTCCTTGTGCAACGCCCGCGCCGCACCCAGCGCCGCAGCAGCGGCCTGCTCGACCTCCCCGCTCCTCGCGAGCTCGGCCTGGTACGCGGACTGGGCCCTGCGCACACCGACGGCGAGGTTCACCGCGGTGGGCCGAGCGCCCGCCAGCGACTCCGCGGCGTCGTCCACGTCGAACCCGCGCGCGGCGGCGAGCGCGACTCCGTACGCCCCGGCGATCCCGAGCAGCGGCGCCCCGCGCACGGCGAGCGAACGGATCGCCTCCACCAGCGCGGGCGCGTCCGTACAGACCAGCTCGACCTCCTCGGCCGGCAGCCTCGTCTGGTCGAGAAGGACCAGAACGGGACCTTCAGGTGGTTCGTCCCAGCGGATCGCGGGTATCTCGGTCGGCCTGCTGTCCTCGCCGGATTGCGCGTACTGATCAGCCATGCCGTCAGTCTGCCCTTTGTACGGCGGACTATTGAAGGTGTGCAGCCCATACCGCGGCCGGTACCTAGCCGACCACCCCATGGCACGATGGCTGCAAACCTGCCACCGCGACCGCGGACGGGCACCGTGAAGGAGCGACGATGAAAGACACTCCGGGCTGGGCCTCGCCCGGATCCGCCCCGTCCGACGGGCAGGAACCCGCCACGTCCGGCCCGGCCGAGCCCGCAGACCGTCCCGACCCCGCGCAGCAGCCGGGACCGGACGCACAGGGCACCGGCCCGAAGTGGTCCAAGGAGCAGCCGCCACCCAGCCAGTGGTCCGCCCCGACCGGGACCCAGGTTCCGGGCCGGACCCCGCCACCCCCACCGCCCGGCCCGGGCTGGGGCGCCCGCCCTCCGGCCGGCCCCGGCGGATACGGCGGACAGGGCGGCGGCCACCAGGGCTACGGCGCCCCGGGCGGATTCGGCGCTTGGGGAGGCGGCTGGGGAGGCCCTCCGCCCGCGGCAAAGCCCGGCGTGATCCCGCTGCGTCCCCTCGGCGTCGGCGAGATCCTCGACGGCGCGGTCTCCACCATGCGCACCTACTGGCGCACGGTCCTGGGCATCTCCCTGACCGTAGCGATCGTGACGGAGATCCTCGTCATCCTCGTCCAGGGCCTCGTCCTGAACGACCGTCTCAGCACCGAGGCCCTCAACGATCCCAACGCCACCCTCAGCGAACTGACCCGCGCCACGGGCGACGCCCTGATCAGCTCCAGCGTGATCTTCCTGATCTCGGTGATCGGAGCGATCGCCGCGACCGCCCTGCTGACGACGATCACCAGCCGCGCGGTGATCGGCAAGTCGGTGACCACCGGCGAGGCCTGGCGCGACGCCCGCCCTCAGGTACTGCGCCTCTTCGGCCTGCTCTTCCTGCTGCTGCTCATGACCTTCGGCCTGGTACTCGCGGGCGCCGTACCCGGCATCCTCGTGGCCGCCACGGGCTCCGGCGACGCGGGCGGTGCACTCGCCCTCCTGGGCATCTTCGGCGCCGGCATCGTCGCACTGTGGCTGTGGTTCCGCTTCTCCCTCGCCTCGCCCGCGCTGATGCTGGAGAAGCAGGGCATCGTGAAGGCGCTGAGCCGCTCCGCGAAGCTGGTGCAGGGTTCCTGGTGGCGCGTCTTCGGCATCCAACTGCTCGCCACGATCATCGCGAACATCGTCGCGGCGATCGTCGTCATCCCCTTCACCTTCCTCGCCGGCGCACTCAGCGGCGACGGCGCCACCACCTTCCTCAACGGCAGCACCGAGTTCGGCTGGACGTTCCTCATCATCAGCGGTGTCGGTTCGGTGATCGGCTCCATGATCACCTTCCCGATCACGGCCGGCGTCACCGTGCTGCTCTACATCGACCAGCGCATCCGCCGCGAGGCCCTCGACCTCGAACTGGCCCGAGCCGCCGGCGTCCAGGGCTACGGCACCGACACTCCGGGGAGCTGAATCGGTGAGCCTGGCGGGGGGAGTTCTCACAACGGCGTCGGCACTACCGGACGCAGCAGTACGCGCATTCCTGCGTACCGGCGACACGTCCGTGCTGTCGCTGTCGGCACGCTCCGACGACGAGCCACCGCTGACGATCCCGCGTGATCCCGCGCGGGAAGCGGCCCGGCGCGAACTGTCGAAGCACATGTACCACGAGAACGAACCCAGTTGGTTCCAGCGCGCCCTGGACGCCTTCTGGGACTGGGTCGAGGACTTGTTCAGCAGTGCCTCGACCGTGACGCCCGGCGGACCGCTCGGCCTGGTCGTCGTCATCCTGGTCGTCCTCGCGGTCATCGGCGCCCTGTGGTGGCGCCTCGGCACCCCGCGCCGCCAACCCACCTCCTCCGCCGCCCTGTTCGACGACCGCCCGCGCAGCGCAGCCGAACACCGAGCCGCCGCCGAAGGACACGCCGCCCAGGGCCACTGGAACCAGGCCGTCCAGGAACGCATGCGTGCCATCGTCCGCTCCCTCGAGGAACGCGCACTCCTCGACGTCCGCCCCGGCCGCACCGCGGACGAGGCCGCCGCCGAAGCAGGCCGCTCGCTGCCGTCCCAGACGGACCGACTGCGCGCCGCCGCCCGGGACTTCGACGACGTCACATACGGCGGACGGACCGCAACCCAGCAGGCGTACCGGCGCATCGCCGAACTCGACCGCGACCTGGAGAGCACCAAGCCACAGCTCGCGAGCAGCGCCCCCAGCACGGCCCACAACGCCCGCCAGGGAGCCGCCGAATGACCACCGAGGCCACGCTCCCGTCCACCTCGGCCTCGCCCACCGCACGCCACGTGTGGACCCGCACGCGAGGCATCGCCCTCGCCGTCGTGCTCCTGCTGGCGGCGGCCGTCGTGATCGCCACGATCCGCTCCGACGCCCGGCACGGCGCCCTCGACCCACGCTCCGCCGATCCCAAGGGCAGCCGGGCGGTCGCCGAACTCCTCGCCGACCGCGGCGTGGACACCCGCATCGTCACCACCCTGGACGAGGCACACGCCGCGGCCGCCGCGGACACCACCCTCCTGGTCGCCGCCCCCGACCTCCTGACGCACCGCCAACAGACCTCGCTGCATTCGGCGACCGCCGACTCCGGCGGCCGTACCGTCCTCGTCGCTCCTGGCAGCTGGTCCGTCGAACGGCTCGTGCCCGGAGTCACCGCGGACCCCGCCACCAGCCTCGACTCGGAGCTCACCCCCGACTGCACCCTGCCCGCCGCCCAGCGCGCGGGCACCGCCGACCTGGGCGGCGTCCGCTACACCACCACCCACCTCGGCGCCGACCAGTGCTACCCCAGCGAGCGCCTGGCCACCCTGCTGCGCGTACCGGAGACCACCGGGGACGGCGACTCCATCGTCCTCGGCGCGCCCGACATCCTCTACAACGACCGCCTCGACGAGCAGGGCAACGCCTCCCTCGCCCTCCAACTCCTCGGCTCCCGCCCCCAATTGGTCTGGTACCTCCCCTCGCTCTCCGACAGATCGGCTGCAGACGCGGACGACGAACGCAGCTTCTTCGACCTGCTCCCCTCGGGCTGGCTCTGGGGCACACTTCAGCTCTTCATCGCCGCAGCCCTGGCCGCCCTTTGGAGGGCACGCCGACTCGGCCCCCTCGTGCCCGAAAAACTCCCCGTGGCGATCCGCGCCTCCGAAACCGTCGAAGGCCGCGCCCGCCTCTACCGCAAGGCGAACGCCCGCGACCGCGCGGCCGCCGCTCTTCGCTCCACCACCCGCACGCGCCTCGCCCCCCTCGTAGGTGTCTCCCTCACTCAGGCGCACGCGCCCGAGGCCCTGCTCCCCGCCCTGTCCGCCCGCCTCCACAACCACGGAGACGGACAGGCCCTGCACACCCTCCTCTTCGGCCCGCCGCCCAGCGACGACGCAGCACTCATCTCCCTCGCCGACCAACTCGACGCCCTCGAAAGAGAGGTACGCCGTCCATGATGGACCCGACCACTGACAACGCCGGGAACACCGGGGATCCGGGCACCGCCCGCGCCTCCCTGGAAGCCCTGCGCGCCGAGATCGCCAAAGCCGTGGTCGGCCAGGACCCCGCCGTGACCGGCCTCGTCGTCGCCCTCCTCTGCCGCGGACACGTTCTCCTAGAAGGAGTCCCTGGGGTCGCCAAAACGTTGCTCGTCCGCGCCCTCGCGTCCGCACTCGAACTCGACACCAAGCGCGTCCAGTTCACCCCCGACCTCATGCCGAGCGACGTGACCGGCTCCCTCGTCTACGACACCCGCACCGCCGAGTTCTCCTTCCAGCCCGGCCCGGTCTTCACCAACCTCCTCCTCGCCGACGAGATCAACCGCACCCCGCCGAAGACCCAGTCGTCCCTCCTGGAGGCCATGGAGGAACGCCAGGTCACGGTCGACGGCACCCCCCGCCCCCTCCCCGAGCCGTTCCTCGTCGCAGCAACCCAGAACCCGGTCGAGTACGAGGGCACCTACCCCCTCCCCGAAGCCCAGCTGGACCGTTTCCTCCTCAAGCTCACCATCCCGCTCCCCTCCCGCCAGGACGAGATCAACGTCCTCACCCGCCACGCCGAGGGCTTCAACCCGCGCGACCTGCGCGCAGCCGGCGTACGCCCGGTAGCGGGCCCCGCAGACCTGGAAGCGGCACGCGCGGCGGTGGCCAAGACGACGGTGTCCCCGGAAATCACTGCCTACGTGGTCGACATCTGCCGAGCCACCCGGGAATCGCCGTCCCTGGCCCTGGGCGTCTCCCCACGCGGCGCAACGGCCCTCCTGGCCACCGCCCGCGCGTGGGCGTGGCTGACCGGTCGCGACTACGTCACCCCCGACGACGTCAAGGCACTCGCCCTTCCCACCCTCCGCCATCGCGTGCAGCTCCGCCCGGAGGCCGAGATGGAAGGCGTCACCGCCGACTCCGTCATCAACGCGATCCTCGCCCACGTCCCCGTCCCCCGCTGATGCCACTCACCGGACGCGCCGCGCTCCTCGCGGCCCTAGGCTCCCTCCCCGTAGGCATCTGGGACCCCAGCTGGACGGGCATCCTCGCGGTCAACGCCCCCCTGGCCGTGGCCTGCGCCTGCGACTTCGCACTGGCGGCGCCGGTACGACGTCTGGGCCTGACCCGCTCCGGCGACACCTCCGTACGCCTGGGCGAGACGGCGGACGTCACACTCACGATCACCAACCCATCCCCCCGCCCCCTCCGCGCCCACCTCCGCGACGCCTGGCCACCCAGCAGCTGGCAGCCAGGCACGGAGATGGCGTCATCCCGCCACAAGGTGACGGTCCCTGCCGGTGAACGCCGGCGCATCACCACACGCCTACGCCCCACCCGCCGCGGCGACCGCCAGACCGACCGCGTGACGATTCGCTCGTACGGCCCCCTAGGTCTCTTCTCCCGCCAAGCCACCCACAAAATCCCCTGGACGGTGCGCGTCCTGCCGCCCTTCACGAGCCGCAAGCACCTGCCATCCAAACTGGCCCGCCTACGCGAACTCGACGGCCGCACCAGCGTGCTCATTCGGGGCCAGGGCACAGAATTCGACAGCCTGCGCGAATACGTCCCCGGCGACGACACCCGCTCCATCGACTGGCGCGCTACGGCCCGACAGTCCGCCGTCGCCGTACGCACCTGGCGTCCCGAACGTGACCGCCACATCCTGCTCGTGCTGGACACCGGCCGCACCTCGGCAGGACGCGTCGGCGACGCTCCACGCCTCGACGCCTCCATGGACGCGGCACTGCTCCTGGCAGCCCTCGCTTCCCGAGCCGGCGACCGCGTGGACCTTCTCGCCTACGACCGCCGGGTCCGCACGCTCGTCCAGGGCCGCACAGCAGGCGATCTCCTCCCCTCCCTGGTCAACGCAATGGCCACTCTCGAACCGGCGCTGATCGAAACGGACGCACGAGGCCTGACCGCCGTGGCACTCCGTACGGCACCCCGCCACTCCCTGATCGTGCTACTCACGACCCTCGACGCGGCCCCCATCGAGGAAGGCCTGCTCCCGGTCCTGTCCCAGCTCACCCAGCGCCACACTGTTCTGCTGGCATCAGTAGCGGACCCCCACATCGCGCAGATGGCGACCGCACGTGGAAACACGGACGCCGTCTATGAGGCTGCAGCAGCAGCCCAGACTCAGAGCGAACGCCACCACACCGCCGAACAACTCCGTCGGCATGGCGTCACAGTCATCGACGCAACGCCGGAGGAACTCGCACCGGCGCTGGCAGACGCGTATCTGGCCCTCAAGGCGGCGGGACGCCTGTAAACGTAAACAGGGGAATGGGGAGCTCTCCTACCTACGGAGCGCCCCGCCTTGCAGTCGTTGCGGTCGCCGGTCAGGGGCCTGCCGACGGCGACGACGAGTCGGGAGTCGGCGTCGATGACAACCTGGTGGTTGGTCGCGTAACGGTAGTTCTTCGACTGCTCGGCGATGGTGTGATCGCGAGTGGGCACCAGGGTGCCGTCCACAATGAGCACGGTGTCCTTGCGGAACCGCTTGCGCTGTTGCAGAGCCAGCAGGACCCGATCCTCCAGCGGCAGGCTTCATGGCCGACCCTCGCGAACGGGGTCAGTGCTCTTACGCCGTAACGCGGTGATCAGCTAGCCGAACTGCCGCGGGCTCAGTCCGCTGAACGGGGCCATCCAGGAAGGACCCGACGCCGTGATCACACCAGTCACTGCGTGATCATTCCACTGCTTCAGGTGCTCCCTGCTCGAACGTGCGGCGGCAGCTTTCAACCTGCTCGGCTACCTGCTCCATGAACCAGCGCATGATCTCGTAGGGGATGACGTGCTCGTCGCGGCTGTGGATGTGGACGGTCGGCTCCAGGCGCGGGTCCTCGTCGGGTATCACCGCAACCACGAAGGCAGCTCCAGGCAAGTGCGTCTCTGCGTTGGGAATCTCAGCCCACGCAGTCGGCGCCGGGACGGCCTCGCTCAGCTCCACACACCAGGCGTCGTCCGGCAAGGCGTAGTGGAACTGGATGGCGTAGTGGCGGCCTGCATGAACGCGCAGCTCTGGCATGTCCGCAGGCTGCCACAGCTGCCACGTCGGAGTCTCACGAGTATCCGGCCTCAGCACCTGGTGCCGCCGCGCGCCCCGCCGGCGACCATTTGCGGGACAGCTTTTAATCAGCGCGCGACCCTGAAATGCAGAAAGCCCCCGTGCCGGTATCCCCGGCCGGGGGCTTTCTCTAAAAGGAGTTCGGCGGCGTCCTACTCTCCCACAGGGTCCCCCCTGCAGTACCATCGGCGCTGTAAGGCTTAGCTTCCGGGTTCGGAATATAACCGGGCGTTTCCCTCACGCTATAACCACCGAAACACTATGAAACTGTCGAACCATGCCGCACCATACCGTGGCCTGGCATGGGGCTGTTCGTGGTTTCAGAACCAACACAGTGGACGCGAGCAACTGAGGACAAGCCCTCGGCCTATTAGTACCGGTCACCTCCACACGTTACCGTGCTTCCAGATCCGGCCTATCAACCCAGTCGTCTACTGGGAGCCTTACCCCATCAAGTGGGTGGGAATACTCATCTCGAAGCAGGCTTCCCGCTTAGATGCTTTCAGCGGTTATCCCTCCCGAACGTAGCCAACCAGCCATGCCCTTGGCAGAACAACTGGCACACCAGAGGTTCGTCCGTCCCGGTCCTCTCGTACTAGGGACAGCCCTTCTCAATATTCCTGCGCGCGCAGCGGATAGGGACCGAACTGTCTCACGACGTTCTAAACCCAGCTCGCGTACCGCTTTAATGGGCGAACAGCCCAACCCTTGGGACCGACTCCAGCCCCAGGATGCGACGAGCCGACATCGAGGTGCCAAACCATCCCGTCGATATGGACTCTTGGGGAAGATCAGCCTGTTATCCCCGGGGTACCTTTTATCCGTTGAGCGACGGCGCTTCCACAAGCCACCGCCGGATCACTAGTCCCGACTTTCGTCCCTGCTCGACCCGTCGGTCTCACAGTCAAGCTCCCTTGTGCACTTACACTCAACACCTGATTGCCAACCAGGCTGAGGGAACCTTTGGGCGCCTCCGTTACTCTTTAGGAGGCAACCGCCCCAGTTAAACTACCCATCAGACACTGTCCCTGATCCGGATCACGGACCCAGGTTAGACATCCAGCACGACCAGAGTGGTATTTCAACGGCGACTCCACGAACACTGGCGTGCCCGCTTCAAAGTCTCCCACCTATCCTACACAAGCCGAACCGAACACCAATATCAAACTGTAGTAAAGGTCCCGGGGTCTTTCCGTCCTGCTGCGCGAAACGAGCATCTTTACTCGTAGTGCAATTTCACCGGGCCTATGGTTGAGACAGTCGAGAAGTCGTTACGCCATTCGTGCAGGTCGGAACTTACCCGACAAGGAATTTCGCTACCTTAGGATGGTTATAGTTACCACCGCCGTTTACTGGCGCTTAAGTTCTCAGCTTCGCCAGGACGAATCCTGACTAACCGGTCCCCTTAACGTTCCAGCACCGGGCAGGCGTCAGTCCGTATACATCGCCTTACGGCTTCGCACGGACCTGTGTTTTTAGTAAACAGTCGCTTCTCGCTGGTCTCTGCGGCCACCCCCAGCTCGAGGAGCAAGTCCTCTCACCAAGCGTGGCCCCCCTTCTCCCGAAGTTACGGGGGCATTTTGCCGAGTTCCTTAACCATAGTTCACCCGAACGCCTCGGTATTCTCTACCTGACCACCTGAGTCGGTTTAGGGTACGGGCCGCCATGAAACTCGCTAGAGGCTTTTCTCGACAGCATAGGATCATCCACTTCACCACAATCGGCTCGGCATCAGGTCTCACCCTGTATGAATGGCGGATTTACCTACCACTCGGGCTACACCCTTACCCCGGGACAACCACCGCCCGGGATGGACTACCTTCCTGCGTCACCCCATCACTCACCTACTACAGGTCTGGTCCGTCGGCTCCACCACTCCCCTTTGCCCGAAGGCTCCAGGGCGGCTTCACGGACTTAGCATCGCCCGATTCAATGTTTGACGCTTCACAGCGGGTACCGGAATATCAACCGGTTATCCATCGACTACGCCTGTCGGCCTCGCCTTAGGTCCCGACTTACCCTGGGCAGATCAGCTTGACCCAGGAACCCTTAGTCAATCGGCGCACACGTTTCTCACGTGTGAATCGCTACTCATGCCTGCATTCTCACTCGTGAACCGTCCACAACTACCTTCCGGTGCTGCTTCACCCGGCACACGACGCTCCCCTACCCATCACGATCCCCGTTGGGGGTACATATCGCAATGACACGACTTCGGCGGTACGCTTGAGCCCCGCTACATTGTCGGCGCGGAATCACTAGACCAGTGAGCTATTACGCACTCTTTCAAGGGTGGCTGCTTCTAAGCCAACCTCCTGGTTGTCTCTGCGACTCCACATCCTTTCCCACTTAGCGTACGCTTAGGGGCCTTAGTCGATGCTCTGGGCTGTTTCCCTCTCGACCATGGAGCTTATCCCCCACAGTCTCACTGCCGCGCTCTCACTTACCGGCATTCGGAGTTTGGCTAAGGTCAGTAACCCGGTAGGGCCCATCGCCTATCCAGTGCTCTACCTCCGGCAAGAAACACACGACGCTGCACCTAAATGCATTTCGGGGAGAACCAGCTATCACGGAGTTTGATTGGCCTTTCACCCCTAACCACAGGTCATCCCCCAGGTTTTCAACCCTGGTGGGTTCGGTCCTCCACGAAGTCTTACCTCCGCTTCAACCTGCCCATGGCTAGATCACTCCGCTTCGGGTCTTGAGCGCGCTACTGAATCGCCCTATTCGGACTCGCTTTCGCTACGGCTTCCCCACACGGGTTAACCTCGCAACACACCGCAAACTCGCAGGCTCATTCTTCAAAAGGCACGCAGTCACGAGGCAAACACAAGTGCTTGCCCGACGCTCCCACGGCTTGTAGGCACACGGTTTCAGGTACTATTTCACTCCGCTCCCGCGGTACTTTTCACCATTCCCTCACGGTACTATCCGCTATCGGTCACCAGGGAATATTTAGGCTTAGCGGGTGGTCCCGCCAGATTCACACGGGATTTCTCGGGCCCCGTGCTACTTGGGTGTCTCTCAAACGAGCCGCTGACGTTTCGACTACGGGGGTCTTACCCTCTACGCCGGACCTTTCGCATGTCCTTCGCCTACATCAACGGTTTCTGACTCGTCCTGTTGCCGGCAGACAACAGAAGAGAGATCCCACAACCCCGCATACGCAACCCCTGCCGGGTCTCACACGTATACGGTTTAGCCTCATCCGGTTTCGCTCGCCACTACTCCCGGAATCACGGTTGTTTTCTCTTCCTGCGGGTACTGAGATGTTTCACTTCCCCGCGTTCCCTCCACATACCCTATGTGTTCAGGTATGGGTGACAGCCCATGACGACTGCCGGGTTTCCCCATTCGGAAACCCCCGGATCAAAGCCTGGTTGACGACTCCCCGGGGACTATCGTGGCCTCCCACGTCCTTCATCGGTTCCTGGTGCCAAGGCATCCACCGTGCGCCCTTAAAAACTTGGCCACAGATGCTCGCGTCCACTGTGCAGTTCTCAAACAACGACCAGCCACCCATCACCCCGAACCAACCGGTTCGAGTTCACTGGGGCCGGCATCACGAGGGAATTCATTCCCTCAGACACCCAACAGCGTGCCCGACACCCTCGCCACTCATGATCAGCGTTCCACACTCCGAAGAGCAGTACTGGCAGCCCGAGATGACTGAAAGTGCCGAATAATCAACGTTCCACCCATGAGCAACCAGCATCAGACATTCGCTGATGTACTGGCCTCTGAACCAGGCAAGCCCGGCTTAGAAGTGCTCCTTAGAAAGGAGGTGATCCAGCCGCACCTTCCGGTACGGCTACCTTGTTACGACTTCGTCCCAATCGCCAGTCCCACCTTCGACAGCTCCCTCCCACAAGGGGTTGGGCCACCGGCTTCGGGTGTTACCGACTTTCGTGACGTGACGGGCGGTGTGTACAAGGCCCGGGAACGTATTCACCGCAGCAATGCTGATCTGCGATTACTAGCAACTCCGACTTCATGGGGTCGAGTTGCAGACCCCAATCCGAACTGAGACAGGCTTTTTGAGATTCGCTCCACCTCACGGTATCGCAGCTCATTGTACCTGCCATTGTAGCACGTGTGCAGCCCAAGACATAAGGGGCATGATGACTTGACGTCGTCCCCACCTTCCTCCGAGTTGACCCCGGCGGTCTCCTGTGAGTCCCCATCACCCCGAAGGGCATGCTGGCAACACAGGACAAGGGTTGCGCTCGTTGCGGGACTTAACCCAACATCTCACGACACGAGCTGACGACAGCCATGCACCACCTGTACACCGACCACAAGGGGGCGACCATCTCTGGCCGTTTCCGGTGTATGTCAAGCCTTGGTAAGGTTCTTCGCGTTGCGTCGAATTAAGCCACATGCTCCGCTGCTTGTGCGGGCCCCCGTCAATTCCTTTGAGTTTTAGCCTTGCGGCCGTACTCCCCAGGCGGGGAACTTAATGCGTTAGCTGCGGCACCGACGACGTGGAATGTCGCCAACACCTAGTTCCCACCGTTTACGGCGTGGACTACCAGGGTATCTAATCCTGTTCGCTCCCCACGCTTTCGCTCCTCAGCGTCAGTAATGGCCCAGAGATCCGCCTTCGCCACCGGTGTTCCTCCTGATATCTGCGCATTTCACCGCTACACCAGGAATTCCGATCTCCCCTACCACACTCTAGCTAGCCCGTATCGAATGCAGACCCGGGGTTAAGCCCCGGGCTTTCACACCCGACGTGACAAGCCGCCTACGAGCTCTTTACGCCCAATAATTCCGGACAACGCTTGCGCCCTACGTATTACCGCGGCTGCTGGCACGTAGTTAGCCGGCGCTTCTTCTGCAGGTACCGTCACTTTCGCTTCTTCCCTGCTGAAAGAGGTTTACAACCCGAAGGCCGTCATCCCTCACGCGGCGTCGCTGCATCAGGCTTTCGCCCATTGTGCAATATTCCCCACTGCTGCCTCCCGTAGGAGTCTGGGCCGTGTCTCAGTCCCAGTGTGGCCGGTCGCCCTCTCAGGCCGGCTACCCGTCGTCGCCTTGGTGAGCCATTACCTCACCAACAAGCTGATAGGCCGCGGGCTCATCCTTCACCGCCGGAGCTTTCGACCCCCACCCATGCGAGTGGAAGTGATATCCGGTATTAGACCCCGTTTCCAGGGCTTGTCCCAGAGTGAAGGGCAGATTGCCCACGTGTTACTCACCCGTTCGCCACTAATCCCCACCGAAGTGGTTCATCGTTCGACTTGCATGTGTTAAGCACGCCGCCAGCGTTCGTCCTGAGCCAGGATCAAACTCTCCGTGAATGTTTTCCCGTAATCGGGACCACACATCACGAGAGCGGAACAGCCAGGCGGAATAAGCCCGGCCGTTCACAGCGTCCTCGCTGTGTTTTTTCAAAGGAACCTCGCCCCGACCATGACGGCCGGAGACGGGGTATCAACATATCTGGCGTTGATTTTTGGCACGCTGTTGAGTTCTCAAGGAACGGACGCTTCCTTTGTACTCACCCTCTCGGGCTTTCCTCCGGGCGCTTCCCTTCGGTCTTGCGTTTCCGACTCTATCAGATCCTTTTCCGATCCGATTTCCTCGGTGCTTTCCAGGTTCCCGCTCTCGCGTTTCCCTTTCCGGCGGTTCCGACTTTATCAGAAGTTCCGGGCCGGACTGACCGGCCACTCATTTCCGAAATCATCGGGAGGGGCTTCTTCGGGAATCGATGTTCCACTGAAGCAGACAGATACTCACTCTGCCCGGTGTGGGATCTACATCCTCTTCCAGGCAACTGTTCGAATCTACCTCCCCAGTCGCTCCGTGTCAACGGCTCTTGTGGGGCGAAGAGGAGACTAGCAGCTCAGCAGGGGTGTTCGCACATCAAGCGGCCGTCGGCACGGCGGCGCTTCGCTCGGCCGCCTCGATGTCGCCCGTCTCACCGGCGCGGGCGGCACGTCCACCGAGGACATAGACGTATGCGAGGAAGGCCAGCTCGGCTGCGATGCCGATGCTGATGCGCGCCCACGTAGGCAGGCCCGACGGGGTGACGAAGCCTTCTATGGCGCCGGAGACGAAGAGAACTAGGGCGAGGCCTATCGCCATGCCTATTGCGGCTCGGCCTTCCTCGGCGAGGGCGGAGCGTCGGGTGCGGGGGCCTGGGTCTATGAGGGTCCAACCAAGGCGTAGGCCTGTGCCGGCGGCGACGAAGACGGCGGTCAGTTCGAGGAGACCGTGGGGCAGGACGAGGCCGAGGAAGGTGTCCAGACGTCCTGCCGAGGACATCAGGCCGAAGCCGACACCAAGGTTGAGCATGTTCTGGAAGAGGATCCAGAGGACCGGGAGGCCGAGGAAGACGCCGAGTATCAGACACAGGGCGGCGGCCCAGGCGTTGTTCGTCCAGACCTGGGCTGCGAAGGAGGCCGCTGGGTGGCTGGAGTAGTACGTCTCGTACTGGCCGCCGGGGCGGGTGAGCTCGCGGAGTTCACCGGGGGCCGCGATGGTGGCCTGTACTTCGGGGTGCGTGCTGATCCACCAGCCCAGGAGAGCCGCGACGAGGGTGGACAGGAGCGCTGTGGGCACCCACCAGTGGCGTGATCGGTAGACCGCGGCGGGGAAGCTGTGGGCCAGGAAGCGGGTGACATCGCGCCAGGAGGCGCGTCGCGTGCCTGTTACGGCACTACGCGCGTGTGCCACCAGTTGGCTGAGCCGGCCCGTCAACTGCGGGTCCGGGGCGCTGGACTGGATCAGGGACAGGTGGGTGGCGGTGCGCTGGTAGAGGGCGACGAGTTCGTCGGCCTCGGCGCCTGTGAGGCGGCGCTGGCGCCCGAGCAGGGCGTCGAGGCGGTCCCACTCGGCTCGGTGGGCGGCGACGAAGACGTCGAGGTCCATCTGCTTTCCTGCTCCCCGGCTGTTCGTCGGCGACTCGTCGTTGGTGTCAGCTTGTCGTACTGCAGCGCGATGCGCCCTCAGCTTGGCAGACTGGCCATTCCAGGGGCAGGTCAGGGGAAGGACGGACCGTGTGAGTGAGCTGGTGACGGGCGAGGCGGTGGCGCTGGAGCTGCGCCCTGCGAAGCTGCCCAGCAGGGCGCTGGCCGTGCTGCTCGATCTGGCCGCGGCGGTGATCGCCTACATCGTCGTGACCATTGGTGTGGTGGCTGCTACCGCTTCCCTGGACGAGGCGGCGCAGACCGCGCTGTCGATCGCGATGTTCGTTCTGCTGCTGGTCGGTGGGCCGATTGCGGTCGAGACACTCAGCCACGGGCGCTCTCTCGGGAAGTTGGCATGCGGGCTGCGGGTGGTGCGTGATGACGGCGGACCGATCCGGTTCCGGCACGCTCTGGTGCGTGGCCTCATAGGTGTGATCGAGATTCTGATGACGCTCGGCGTCGTCGCCGTCATCGCTTCGCTCGTGTCCGCGCGCGGGCGGCGGCTCGGTGACGTGTTCGCCGGGACTCTCGTCGTACGGGAACGAGTCCCCCTCACGCGGACGGGTTTCGTTCCCCCGCCTCCGCCGTGGTTGGCGGGACGGTTCTCGGGGCTTGACCTGTCGGCGGTTCCGGATGGGCTGTGGCTGGCCATCCGCCAGTACCTGACGCGGATGCAGCAACTCGACCCGCAGGTCGGATGGAGTATGGCGGAGCGGCTCGCTACGGATCTGGCGGCGCGGACGGGCACTCCGGCCCCGCAGGGCGTGCCGGCGGCGGCCTATCTCGCAGCGGTTCTGCAAGAACGGCAAGCGCGGGAGGCGCGGCGCGCGTTCGGGAAGGGGCCGACCGCGGGTGGGGTGCCTGCTGGTGCCGGCGCGGCAGGTGGCGCGAGCCCTGTGGGTGGAGTGAGCCCTGGGGGTATTGCGGAGGCTGTGACTGGTGCTCCGGGTGCGTACGGCCCGCCGGCCATGCCGCCCGCTGCTGCTCCCTCTCTGCCTGGCGCGTACGGCGCAGGGGAGGCTTCGCTCAGTACTCATCCCGCAGTTCGGGAAGACGGGGATCATTCCCCCGTATCGCAGGACTCAGTGCAGCAGGCCCCGGCGCCGCAGGATGCGCCGTCGATCGACCGGCCCACCACCGGCTTCGTCCCACCGGCGTAGCACGCGGCGGCCAGGACGGGGCGCCGAGACGGACTGACGGTCCGCGAGTCCGGCCGACTGGCCCGACTGGCCTCCTGGCCGCGGGGAACTGCCCCGCGCCCGGCCCGCTCTCCGCGTCGGCTGACTGCCTGCCCCCCTGCCTTCCCGTATGCCCGGCGTCGCTCAAGCGAACGTCGACGGCGGCGAGTCCAAGTCCTCGAGTTCGATGCCGGGTGCCGCGAGGACCACGTCGCCCGCGATGTGTACGGCGTGCTGCTCGCCCGTGTCCAGGGCTGTGACCTGGTATTCGTCCACGGTCAGGGGGGCGTTGTCAGTGGCGTGTGTTTCTCTGTTCACCAAGGCCCAGGACTGGTCCACGGTGCGGGGGGCGAGGACCGGGTCCGTGAGGGCCACGAGGCGTACGCGGGTTGCCGAGGCGGAAGGGGTGAGGCGCAGGAGACGAGTGGTGGCGATGAGGAACGCGGGGGACGTCCCGGTGAAGGCATGGGCGCGCACATTGCCTTCCGTGGCGTGAGTCCCGGTGGGGTCGGTACGGACCCAGGTGACGCCCTCGATGGCGGCGCCGCGTACCTGCCAGCCACCGGCGTGGAGTTCGAGACGGATGGGGCGGCCGAGCTCGTCGAGGGCGAGGTCGACCGAGCCGCTGTGGTCGCCCGCAGGGGTGGTCAGCTGGGAGACGTAGCGCCAGCCGGAAGGGCCGGGGGCGCAGTGGAAGTGCTCTTCTGCGAGGGGGGTGTGATCGTGCGGATCGTGGAGCGAATAACGGCCGCGGGGCATCGGGGTCCTGGAGCTTGACGGGCTGGTCCGGCCACACGGCCGAAGTGGTCACGCGGGCCAATGGGGCAGGCCCCCGACACGGGGGTGCGGGGGCCTGCCTCTGAGGATCTGCTGCTGAGAGCGCGCCAGTGCACGGGCGCCCTCTCGGGCAACTGCCATGCCGACCTCGTTCGCCGGAAACTGCCGTGCGTATCCCGTCGCCCGGCAGCCCGGCTCAAGAGGCCCGGTGTGCAGCAGTAACACCGCTCGGCAGCGGCTCGGCTCAGTACCGGTAGTGGTCCGGCTTGTACGGGCCCTCGACCTCGACGCCGATGTACGCGGCCTGCTCGGGGCGGAGCGTCGTCAGCTTCACACCGAGCGCGGCCAGGTGGAGGCGGGCGACCTTCTCGTCCAGGTGCTTGGGCAGCGTGTACACACCGGTCGGGTAGGCGTCCGGCTTGGTGAACAGCTCGATCTGGGCCAGGGTCTGGTCCGCGAAGGAGTTGGACATCACGAAGGACGGGTGACCGGTGGCGTTGCCCAGGTTCAGCAGGCGGCCCTCGGACAGGACGATGAGGACCTTGCCGTCGGGGAAGGTCCAGGTGTGGACCTGCGGCTTGACCTCGTCCTTGACGATGCCCGGGATCTTGGCGAGGCCGGCCATGTCGATCTCGTTGTCGAAGTGGCCGATGTTGCCGACGATCGCCTGGTGCTTCATCTTGGCCATGTCCGCGGCCATGATGATGTCCTTGTTGCCGGTCGTGGTGATGAAGATGTCGGCCTTGTCGATGACCTCGTCGAGGGTCGTGACCTGGTAGCCGTCCATCGCCGCCTGCAGGGCGCAGATCGGGTCGATCTCGGTGACGATCACGCGGGCGCCCTGTCCGCGCAGGGACTCCGCGCAGCCCTTGCCCACGTCGCCGTAGCCGCAGACGACCGCGGTCTTGCCGCCGATCAGGACGTCGGTGGCGCGGTTGATGCCGTCGATCAGGGAGTGGCGGCAGCCGTACTTGTTGTCGAACTTCGACTTGGTGACGGCGTCGTTGACGTTGATCGCCGGGAAAAGGAGGATGCCGTCGCGCTGCATCTCGTACAGGCGGTGGACGCCGGTCGTGGTCTCCTCGGTCACGCCGCGGATCTCGGAGGACAGCTGGGTCCACTTCTGCGAGCCGTCCGTGATGGTGCGGTGCAGGAGTTCGAGGATGACGCGGTGCTCGTCGGACTCGGCGGTGTCGACGTCCGGGACCTTGCCGTCCTTCTCGTACTCGACGCCCTTGTGGACGAGGAGGGTGGCGTCACCACCGTCGTCCAGGATCATGTTCGGGCCGCCGGTGGGGGTGTTCGGCCAGGTCAGGGCCTGCTCCGTGCACCACCAGTACTCCTCCAGGGTCTCGCCCTTCCAGGCGAAGACCGGGATGCCCTGGGGGTTGTCGGGCGTGCCGTTGGGGCCGACGGCGATCGCGGCGGCGGCGTGGTCCTGGGTGGAGAAGATGTTGCAGGACGCCCAGCGGACCTCGGCGCCGAGGGCGGCCAGGGTCTCGATGAGGACGGCGGTCTGCACGGTCATGTGCAGGGAGCCGGTGATGCGGGCGCCGGCCAGCGGCTGCGCCTCGGCGTACTCCTTGCGGATCGCCATCAGGCCGGGCATCTCGTGCTCGGCGAGGGTGATCTCCTTGCGGCCGAACTCGGCCAGGGAGAGGTCGGCGACCTTGAAGTCCTGTCGGTTCTCGACAGTCGTCATTGCGAGCTGCTCCTCGGGGTTTGGGGCGAGGGTGGGTACGGCTGGTCTGCGCGGCGACGGACACCGGGGTGCCCGAAGAGGACACAGGCATGCCCGCGTACGCGCAGCGCAGTCCGTCGGAGGCCCTCTCTCCCTCGGTCGGTCCGCGGAGGGACCGCCCGACCGCCATCAGCAGCGACGTCTGGCTCTGCCCCAAGCTACACCGGGAGGCCCGGCGGCCCCCAGTCCGCCTGCGTAGAGATCAGGCCATCAAGGGAGTCGTGCAGGGGGCGAGGGGGCCTTCATGGGCGGGTGGGAGGTCAGGTGACGGTCGGGTGCGGGAGCGATCACAGGACACCAACGAACCGTGAACAGGAGGCGGCAGACCGGGACGATGCGGGATCTTTGCGCCTTTGAGTCTGCGGCGTGGTGGTGCAGGATGCCGGGGAATCGGAACATCTGATCGATCTTGCGGGACGTCCGGGACGGCGTTTTCGCATGACAAAGGCGTTAGGAGATCGACGTGACAAGTCCGGCCGACCCTCCCCCCACGGCCAGCGGCGGTGGCGAGCGGAAGCGGTTGAAGCTGCTCGCGGTGACCGCCTGCCCGACCGGCATCGCGCATACGTACATGGCGGCGGAGAAGCTCGCGCAGGCTGCCGAGAGCCGCGATATCGAGATGAAGGTGGAGACCCAGGGATCCATCGGGGCTGAAAACGTCCTCGATGACAACGATGTCAAGCAAGCGGACGGCATCATCGTCGCCGCGGACAAAGACGTGGACCTGAGCCGTTTCGCGGGCAAGCGGGTGCTCACCGTCGGGGTGGCCGAAGGCATTCACCATCCCGAGCGGCTGATCGAGCGGGTGCTGGCCGCGCCCGTGTACGAGGCGGGGGCCGTGTCCGCGGCCTCGGCGGCCGGCAGTGGCGGCGGCAAGGAGCGGAGCGTCGGGTACAAGGCGCTGATGAACGGGGTCAGTTACATGATCCCGTTCGTCGTGGTCGGCGGACTGCTGATCGCGATCTCGCTCTCACTGGGCGGCCACACGGACCCGTCCGGCGGTCTGGTCATCCCGAAGGACTCCTTCTGGATGGACATCAACAACATCGGCGTCATCGGCTTCACACTGATGGTGCCGATTCTGTCCGGCTACATCGCGTATGCCATCGGGGACCGGCCCGCGCTCGTGCCGGGCATGATCGGCGGCTGGATCGCCAACACGGGTTCGCTGTACGACTCCAAGGCGGGCGCGGGCTTCATCGGGGCGATCGTGACCGGGTTCCTCGCCGGGTATCTGGTGTTGTGGATCAAGAAGGTCAAGGTCCCGAAGTTCGTGCAGCCGATCATGCCGATCATCGTGATCCCGATCGTGGCGACCACGGCGCTCGGGCTGTTCTTCATCTACGTCATCGGGAAGCCGATCTCCTGGGTGTTCGAGCACCTGACCAGCTGGCTCAGCGGGATGACCGGCACGAGTGCGATCCTGCTCGGTGCGATTCTCGGGCTGATGATCGCGTTCGACATGGGCGGGCCGGTCAACAAGACGGCGTTCCTGTTCGGCGCCGGCCTCATCGCGACCGGCAACCAGACGGTCATGGGCATGTGCGCGGCCGCGATCCCGGTCATGCCGTTGGGGCAGGGCCTGGCCACGCTGATACGTAAGCGGCTGTACACCGAGCAGGAGCGGGAGACCGGGCTCGCCTCGCTGTTCATGGGCTGCTTCGGCATCTCCGAGGGCGCGATCCCGTTCGCCGCGGCGCGGCCCGCGCAGGTCATCCCCGCCAACATGCTCGGCGGCGCGGTGGCCGGCGCCGTCGCCGGGGTCGCCGGGGTCGAGGACGCGGTGCCGCACGGCGGGCCGATCGTGGCCGTGCTGGGCGCGGTGAACGGCGTACCGATGTTCTTCGTGGCCGTGGTGATCGGCTCGGTCGTCACCGCGCTGACCACGGTCGCGCTGATCGACCTGCGCGAGCGCAGGCTGCGTGGCGAGGCGGTCGTCGGCACCGGCACGGGTACGGGTACTGGTACGGCAGGTCCCGAGCCCGCGCTGGTCGGGGCGGGCGTCGGGGTGGCGGGTGCTGGTGCCGTCCTGGAGGGGGGGGCCGTACGGGAGCCGGCGGCGGCCGCGACGAGCGTGGACAGTACTGCAGCTGCGGAGACCGCTACGCCCGCAGAGGGCGCCGCGGCCGAGGATCTCTCCGGTTACCTCACCGAGCAGACCGTGAAGGTCGAACTCGACGCGGATGACAAGGAGTCCGCGATCCGGGAGATGGCCGCGTTGCTGGCGCGGACCGGCAGGGTCGCGGATGTGGACGAGTTGGTGGCGACCGCCCTCCGGCGGGAGGCGCAGGGGACGACCGGGCTCGGGGAGGAGATCGCGATTCCGCATGCCAAGACGGATGCGGTGACGGCGCCGGTCGTCGGTTTCGCGCGGTCCGCCGAGGGCGTCGAGTGGGGCTCGCTGGACGGTACGAAGGCGAGGCTGGTGTTCATGATCGCCGTACCGGAGGCGGCCGCGGGCGACGAGCACCTGCGGATTCTGGCGCTGTTGTCGCGGAAGTTGATGGACGCCGGGTTCCGGGACCGGCTGCTGGCGGCCGGGGACGACGGCACGGTGCTCGGCGTGCTGGGCGAGATCCAGTAGCCGGGGCGGGGAACGCAGAAGCGAGCGAGGTGCGGTAGCCGAAGTGCGGGCCCGCGGCCGTCACGCCGTGGGCCCGCGCGGACGCGTCACGGCCGGCCGCTACTCTCTGCCGCCGCGGACGTTCCGCCTGGGGAGGGAGTGCCGATGGAGCAGGGGCGAAGACTCGCGGTCACGGCGTGGGTGGTGGGCCCTGTGGGGCTGGTGCTGGTGATCGCCTCCGTGCTGTGGCTGCGGACGGGCTATGTGCTGTCCAGCGTGTCGAGCGAGAGCATGAGGCCCACGTACGACATCGGCGACCGGATCGTCGCCGAGCGGGTGGGCGTGGAAGAGGTGGGGCGGGGCGACGTGGTGCTGTACACGGCGCCGGAGCGCTATCAGAGCAGGGCCGTCGTGCAGCGCGTCATCGGCGTCGGCGGCGACCGCGTCGTCTGCTGCGAAGGCGCGGGCACGGCGCGGGAGCGGCTCACCGTCAACGGGACGCCGCTCAGCGAGTCGTATGTGAAGGACGGCGTCGCCGACGGGATGCAGCGCCCGTACGACGTGACGGTGCCCGAAGGCCGGCTGTTCCTGCTCGGCGACCACCGTCTGAACTCGCGTGACTCCCGTTTCTTCGCCGAGGACCACGGTGGGACGGTGCCCGTCGGCGCGGTCATGGGCCGGGTGACCGACAGCTATGTGCTGCCGGCGCTGCTCGCCGTGGCCACGCTGCTCGGGCTTCTTCTCGCCGTCGCCGGAATCGTCTGCGGGGTCGCGGCGCGGAACGTACGGCGGCGGCCGGCGGCGCAGTTGGCGCTGTGGCCCCCGCACTTGTGAGGGAACCCGCTGCCAGGGATACGCGAGGGGGCCCGCCGATCGACTCGGCGGGCCCCCGTCGTACGGAAGCTCAGTGCTCGGCGCCCTGCTGCGTCGGTCCTCCGGGCGTCGCCTCGCGGTCGGCGCCCTTGGCTGCCTCGGTCTCGCTGTAGATGTCGGGCTCGAGGTAGATCACGCGGGCGATCGGGACGGCCTCGCGGATGCGGCCCTCGGCGGCGTTGATGGCGGAGGCGACCTCGGTGGCCGTGTCGTCGTGCTGGACGGCGATCTTGGCGGCGACCAGGAGCTCCTCGGGGCCGAGGTGGAGCGTGCGCATGTGGATGATGCGGGTGACGGTGTCGCCGTCGACGATGGCGGCCTCGATCTTCTGGACGTTCTCGACGCCCGCGGCCTCACCGAGCAGCAGCGACTTGGTCTCGACGGCCAGGACGACGGCGATCAGGACGAGCAGGATGCCGATGCAGACGGTGCCGATGCCGTCCCAGACGCCGTCGCCGGTGAGCAGGGCCAGGCCGACGCCGCCCAGGGCGAGGACCAGACCGACCAGCGCGCCGAGGTCCTCCAGGAGGACGACGGGCAGCTCGGGGGCCTTGGCGTGGCGGACGAAATCCTTCCAGGACTTCCTTCCGCGCAGGACGTTGGACTCCTTGATGGCCGTGCGGAAGGAGAAGCCCTCGGCGATGATCGCGAAGACGAGAACGCCGACCGGCCAGTACCAGTGCTCGATCTCGTGCGGGTGCTTGATCTTCTCGTAGCCCTCGTAGAGCGCGAACATGCCGCCGACCGAGAACAGGATGATCGAGACGAGGAAGGCGTAGATGTAACGCTCGCGGCCGTAACCGAAGGGGTGCTGCGGCGTCGCCTCGCGCTGGGCCTTCTTGCCGCCGACCAGCAGTAGGGCCTGGTTGCCGGAGTCCGCGAGCGAGTGCACGCCCTCGGCGAGCATCGACGACGAGCCGCTGAACGCGAACGCCACGAATTTCGATGCCGCGATCGCGAGGTTGGCGGCGAGTGCCGCCACGATCGCCTTGGTACCGCCTGCCGCGCTCATGTGTCGCGTTGTCCCTTCGCCTTCGTAGGCCTTCGTAGCCTTCGTACGTACTCCGTCCAGGCGTCGCCGAGGGGAGCGCGTGGCCCCCGATCGGCTTTGCCCGTCCTTTGCCGGTGCGCCATTGTTGCAGCCCGGTCCGACAACGGTGCGCCGGGTCGTCCGACGCCCTCGGTCAGGCGACGACCGTGGCCCGGAAGACCGTACCGGCACCGGATACTTCGGCCTTTTCGCCTGCCGGTACGAAGACCGACTGACCCGGCGTCAGCTCATGCTCCCCGGCGCGGACGGCGCCCGCCGTGCAGAGCAGGATCTGCGGGGTCGCGCGCGTGAAGTCGTGCGCGGTGGTGCCCTCCGGGAGGACGTAGCGGGACAGCCGGAACTCGTCGATCGGGGTCTCGTAGACCTCCTCGCCGTCCGGGGACGCCTCCGGGCGCAGCACGCCGGGGTCGCCGGCCTCGAAGCGGACGATGCGCAGGAGTTCGGGGACGTCGACGTGCTTGGGGGTCAGGCCGCAGCGCAGGACGTTGTCGGAGTTGGCCATGATCTCGACGCCGAGGCCGCTCAGATAGGCGTGCGGGATGCCGGCGCCGAGGAACAGGGCCTCGCCGGGCTGGAGTCGGACGTAGTTGAGGAGCATGGCGGCGATGACGCCGGGGTCGCCCGGGTAGTGGTGGGCGATGTCGGCGTACGGGGCGTAGTCGCCGCCGAGGCGGGAGCAGGCGGCCGCGGCCTCGGCGACGGTGTGGGCCATCTCGTCCGGGTCGGCGGTGAGGACGGCGGTGAGGACCTCACGCAGCGCCGCCTCCTCGGGGTGCGCGTGCAGCAGGTCGACGTACGGCTTGAGGGAGTCGACGCCGAGGCCGTCGAGCAGGTCGGCGGCTCGGAGCGGGTCGCGGAAGCCGCACAGGCCGTCGAACTCGGTGAGCGCGCAGATCAGTTCGGGCTTGTGGTTGGCGTCCTTGTAGTTGCGGTGGCCTGCGCCCACGGGGATGTTGCGGCGCTCCTCGTCCTCGTAACCCTCCTTCGCCTGCGCCAGGTCGGGGTGCACCTGGAGGGAGAGCGGGGCGCCGGCGGCGAGGATCTTGAGGAGGAAGGGCAGGCGGGGGCCGAACTTCGCCACGGCCGCGGCGCCCAGCTCGCGCTCCGGGTCGGCCTCGACGACCTCGACGAGCGTCCCGCGCTCGGTGCGCGAGGGTGCGCCCGGGTGCGCGCCCATCCACATCTCCGCCTGCGGTTCGCCGGTCGGCTCGATGCCGAGGAGCTGCGGGATCGCGGTGGTGGAACCCCAGGCGTAGGGGCGGATGGTGTTGTCGAGGCGGTCCATGCGGTTGTCTGCCTGCTCTCTGTGCGTGACGCCGGGTTTCTTCGGGATCTCATCGGTAGGACGCCGGGTTCGCCTTGTGTACGACTGCTGGTTCCTTGTGCGTACGGCTGTCACGGCGTCCTGGGACAGATCAGGCCCCCGAGGCGAGCGCCAGGTAAATTGCGGCGAAATCCGTGATGGCGATCAGTTCCGCGAGGGTCTCGAGTTCGCCACCGGGTTCCGGCTCGAGTTCGCTGATCGGCGTGTCATGGCTGAGGGCGAGGTCCCGGGCGGCGGGCGCGGCGGTGAGGCCGCCGAGCGGGCGGTCGCGCAGCAGCACCACGCGCGCGTGCAGGGCCGGTGCCTCCTCCACGCGGTCGCGGAAGAAGTCGTCGGGGTCGGCGTTCCCCGCGAGCCTGCCGGCGAGCAGGGCGTTGTGCGCGGCGAGCGCCTCGGGCAGCTCGGCGACGAGGGCGGGGTGGCCGGCGAGCTCGGCGAGCGCGGCGGCGAGACGGCGGCCGGCCGGGCCGGCGGAGACGCCCTCGGTCCAGATCAGTGGGAGCGTGTCGGCGAGTTCGGCGGCCAGGGTCTTGGCGGGGTTGCTGTAGGTGGCGATGGCCGGGCCGCAGCGTTCGGCGATGTGGTCGAGGCGGTCGGCGACCTTCTCCAGGGCCTCCGGCGGGGCGGTGAGCATGCCGGTGCGGTCGAGGAGCGCCAGGATCGGGGTGAGCAACGCCCACAGGACGCCGGGGGCGGAGGCCGCGATGGGTTCCTCCGGCTCGTACGGGGCGGACGCCATCGGCACGAACAGGCCGTGGTTGTTGCGCACCGCTTCGGTGAGCGGGGAGCCGGCCGGGGCCACGGCTACGACCGTGCAGCCACGGCGGTAGGCCTGCTCGGCGAGCAGGGACAGGCCCGGCTCGGAGCCGTCGGGGGTGGTGATCAGCAGCAGGTCCACGGAGCCGGCCCAGCCGGGCAGCTCCCAGCGCAGGGCGCCCGCGGCGGGGGCGACACCGGCCGGGGCCAGTCGGGTGACGGGGCTGGTGACGCCGGCGAGCGTGCCGAGGAGGTCGGCGACGCAGATGGCGGCCGCGCCGGGGCCCGCGATGAGGATGGCGCGGGGGCGGCCGTCGGGTTTGAGGTCGTGGACGCCGGCCTCGGCGGCGTGCCGGGCGGCGGTGCGGACGCGGGCGCCGGCTTCGGCCGCGCCGCGCAGCAGGGCACGGCGGTCGGTCTCTGCGAGCGCCTCCGGCGTGTCCAGCAGCGATTCGTCGAGCATGGGCGGCAGCCTCCGATCGCCGGGTCTGGGGCTTGGGTCCGGCGGGGTTGTGTCCTGCGCGGGTGTGTTCGCCGGGGTCTTGCTCGGTCGCGGGTGGCCGCGGGGTGTCTTTGTTTGTCTTGGCGCGGGCGTGGTGCCTTTATGCGGGCGGAGGCTGTCTTTGTTCCGTCGCCTGTCGCCCGCTGCCCGTTGCCGGTTAGCCGTTGCCGGTCGCTGTCGGCGTGGGGCCCCTCGGCGGTGGTCTCATGCCGTGGCCTGATGTCCGTACGCCGGTGGTCGGCTGTCTTTGGACGGTGACCGGTTGTCTTTGCGCCGGAGGCCATGGCATCGCGTTACGTGGGGCGGCGGGCCTCGGCTTACGCGGGGCGGCGGGCCTCGTCGACGAGCAGAACGGGGATGCCGTCGCGGACGGGGTACGCAAGGCCGCAGTCCTGGCCGGTGCAGATCAGCTCGGCTTCCTGCTCCTTGAGGGGAGCGTGGCAGGCCGGGCAGGCGAGGATCTCCAGGAGGCCGGCTTCCAGCGGCATGAGGGGGTCCCTTCTGGGGTGGGTGTGTGCGGTACGTGCGGGTGTGCGGATGTGCCTGGTCAGCGTACCGCCGGTGGGGGCGGGGTGCCGGGGTTGGGCGGGGAGAGGTGGGTGGGGGTGCGGGTGCGGTGGGAGGGTTTCGCCCCCGCCGCCCCTACCCGTCCCATCCTGAAGGGGCTCCGCCCCTTCGACCCCGCTGGGGCTGCCGCCCCAGACCCCGCTTCGGCCCTGGACGGGCCTCGTCCTCAAACGCCGGACGGGCTGAAAGTGCCTGGACCGGCGTCGACCGCCTCAGCCCTCAGCCCTCAGCCCTCAGCCCTCAGCCCTCAGCCTCTGATGATCGCCAGCGCCTCGTCCCGTACCTTCGCCATCGTCGCCTCGTCCCGTGCCTCCGCGTTCAGGCGCAGCAGCGGCTCCGTGTTGGAGGGGCGGACGTTGAACCACCAGTCGGCGGCTGTGATGGTCAGGCCGTCGAGTTCGTCCAGTTCCACGCCCTCTTGGCCCTCGTACGCGGCCTTGATGGCCGCTAGGCGGCCCGCCTGGTCGGCGACGGTGGAGTTGATCTCGCCGGAGCCGGTGTAGCGGTCGTACTGGGCGACCAGGCCGGAGAGGGGGCCGTCCTGGCCTCCGAGGGCGGCGAGGACGTGGAGGGCGGCCAGCATGCCCGTGTCGGCGTTCCAGAAGTCCTTGAAGTAGTAGTGGGCGGAGTGCTCGCCGCCGAAGATGGCGCCGGTCTTCGCCATCTCGGCCTTGATGAAGGAGTGGCCGACGCGGGTGCGGGCCGGGGTGCCACCGTTCTCCTTGACGACTTCCGGGACCGACCAGGACGTGATCAGGTTGTGGATGATCGTGCCCTTGCCGCCGTTCTTGGCGAGCTCGCGCGAGGCGACCAGGGCCGTGATGGCGGAGGGGGAGACCGGGGCGCCGTGCTCGTCGACGACGAAGCAGCGGTCGGCGTCGCCGTCGAAGGCGATGCCGAGGTCGGCGGACTCTTCTCGGACTCGCTTCTGGAGGTCGACGATGTTCGCCGGGTCCAGCGGGTTCGCCTCGTGGTTCGGGAACGTGCCGTCCAGCTCGAAGTACATCGGGACGAGGGTGAGGGGCAGGCCGTCGAAGACCGTGGGGACCGTGTGGCCGCCCATGCCGTTGCCCGCGTCGACGACGACCTTCAGGGGGCGGATGGAGGTCAGGTCGACCAGGGAGCGGAGGTGGACCGCGTAGTCCTCCAACGTGTCCCGCTGCGTGATCGTGCCCGTCGTCCCTGCCGGCTCCGGGGCACCCGAGTCGCTCCACCGCTCGGCCAGTTCGCGGATCTCGGCGAGGCCGGTGTCCTGGCCGACCGGGGCGGCGCCGGCGCGGCACATCTTGATGCCGTTGTACTGGGCCGGGTTGTGCGAGGCCGTGAACATCGCGCCCGGCAGGTTCAGCGCGCCCGAGGCGTAGTACAGCTGGTCGGTGGAGCACAGGCCGATCTCGGTGACGTCGACGCCCTGGGCCGCCGCCCCGCGCGCGAAGGCACGGGACAAGCCGGGGGACGAGGGCCGCATGTCGTGCCCGATCACGATCGCGCTCGCGCCGGTCACCTGGACGAAGGCGGCCCCGAAGAGCTCGGCCAGCGGCACGTCCCACTGGTCCGGGACGACCCCGCGGACGTCGTACGCCTTCACGAGCTGTGACAGATCAGCAGCCACGGCCAACCCTTCTGAAAGTCCTGTCGGTCACCCCAAACTACCCGCCCCCACTGACAGCGGGCTGTGCGGCCACTGAGCGGACTCCCAGCCGTAGCCTCAGGTCAGCGCGGAGGTCAGAGTGGAGGTCAGGGCCAGGTCAGGGCAGCATCCAGCCCAGCACCGGTGAACTCTGGCCGACCACGATCAGGCACATCACCAGCAGCAGGCCCAGGCTCCACGGCAGGACTCGCCGCAGCAGGTCCCCCTCCCGGCCCGCGAGCCCTACGGCCGCGCACGCGATGGTGAGGTTCTGCGGCGAGATCATCTTGCCGAGCACACCACCTGAACTGTTGGCGGCGGCCAGGAGTTCCGGCGACAGCCCCGTCTCCCGGGCCGCCGTCACCTGCAACGCGCCGAACAGCGCGTTGGCCGAGGTATCCGACCCGGACACGGCCACACCGAACCAGCCCAGCACCGGCGACAGGAAGGCGAGCCCGGCACCGGCCGCGGCCACGAAGTAGCCGATGGTGGCGGCCTGTCCGGAGAGGTTCATGACGTACGCGAGCGCCAGCACGGACGTCACGGTGAGGATGGCGAACCTCAGCTCGTGCACGGTCGCGGCCCACTCCTTGACGGCCACGCGCGCGTGCACGCCGAGAACGACTGCCGTGCACACCCCGGCGAGCAGCACGAGCGTGCCGCCGGTGGACACGATCGGCCAGCTGAAGACATTGCCGCCGACCGGTTCCCCGTCCGGGCTCGCGACGTTCAGGAAGGGCCAGTCGTACGTCTGGGTCGCCCCGGCCAGCCAGTCCTTGACCACCGGGATCTGCGCGAGGGAGAAGATCACGACGATCAACGCGTACGGCGCGTAGGCCCGTACGACTTCTCGCGGCGGGTCGTCCTCGTCCAACTCCTCGCTCCGCGCCCCGGTCAGCACGGACGCGCGTACGGCCTCGGTGGCGGGCACGCGCGCGTGCGGTACGGCGACCAGGGCACCCGCACCGGCCAAGGCGGCGCCGATGTCGGCGAGTTGCGCGGAGACGTAGTTCGACGCGGCGAACTGGGCGACGGCGAAGGCGATTCCGCACACCAGGGCGGGCACCCAGGTCTCCCGCAGCCCGCGCCGCCCGTCCACGAGCCCGACGAGCACGAGCGGCACGACCAGGGCCAGCAGGGGCGTCTGACGCCCCACCACGGAAGCCACGTCATCCAGTGGCAGCCCGGTGACCTGGGCCAGCGTCACCACCGGCGTCCCCATCGCGCCGAAGGCCACGGGCGCGGTGTTGGCGACCAGCGCGACGACCGCCGCCCGCGCCGGCTCGAACCCGAGCGCCACCAGCATGACCGAACAGATCGCGACGGGCGCCCCGAACCCGGCGAGCGCCTCCAGCAGGGCACCGAAGCAGAAGGCGACGACGAGCGCCTGGATCCGCGGATCGTCGGACAGCCGACCGAACGACCGCCGCAGGATGTCGAAATGGCGTGTCCGGACGGTCATCCGGTACACCCACAGGGCGTTGACGACGATCCACAGGATGGGGAAGAGCCCGAAGGCGGCCCCCTGGGCGGCGCTGGAGAGCGTCTGACCGAGCGGCATGCCGTAGGCGAGCCAGGCGACCAGTACGGCCGCCAGAAGCCCTGTGAGCCCCGCCAAGTGCGCCTTCAGCCGCACCGCGCCCAGCAGGACGAGGACGATCACCAGCGGCAGCGCCGCCACAAGCGCGGACAGGCCGAGCGAGTCGGCGACGGGTTCCAGTTTCTGGACGTACACGGGCGCCTCCCCGGATTCCGCCATGCGGAAAGCGATTTCTCGTTCCGGCATACGGAATGGTCGTGTCCGCGCCAATGGCACGTCAATGCCCGTGCATCACTCAACGAAACGAGCACACGGGAAACACCCGCACAGCCGGAGAAAACCGACCGTCAGTTGTCGGGCGACCGCAGCACGCGCAGATGCCCCCGCCGCGCGACTTCCATCGGATCGGCGCCGCGCCCTCCGCCTCCACCGGCCTGGGCCGCCCGCTCCTGCGGACGAGCCGCCTCACGCACGGCGTTGGCAAGCGCTTCCAGGTCATCGCCGCTGGGGCGGGCCGGGGCCGAACCGTCCAGCAACCGCACGACCTCCCACCCCCGGGGGGCGGTGAGGCGCTCGGAATGCTCGGCGCACAGGTCGTAGCAGTGGGGTTCGGCGTAGGTGGCGAGCGGGCCGAGGACCGCGGTCGAGTCGGCGTAGACGTACGTCAGCGTCGCGACGGCGGGACGGCCGCAAGCGGTGCGCGAACAGCGACGTACAGGGCTCACGACGTTGGACGGTACCGCACTCTTGAGCGGGCCGCGACGACTCTCCCCCAGGTCACCCCACCGTGTCGTGCTGTGAAACACCCCACACGTCCCTTACGCCCCACGTCGCTGACCTGCGCCGAAGCCCTCTTCCGAGATCCCGAACGCCCCCGGCGCTGGTCACCTCTTATCACAAACCACACCAAACACCTCGACACCGCCAGTCTCGGAGAGATGTGGAATCGAGCCCAACCTTGGCTGGAATGGTCATGTGCCGACATGCCGTACGGCTCTTGGACACCACCTGTCCACCCCACCGCGATCGGACACGCACCGGCCCCGAGGACTACGCTTCACCAGTGATGGACGCCCCCGTACCGCCCCGCGCCGCCGGCCCCGGGCCCCGCCGCCGTGATCGCCACGGGCGAGGCATGCGCGGCCCGATCGCACCACCCCAGGTCCCGCTCGCCGCCAGCCGCGCCGACGCCTTCGCCGACCTGGTGCAGGACTCCGTGGAACGCCTCGAACGCCGCTGGCCCCAACTGGCCGACATCGATTTCCTGGTCCTCGAGGTCCCCCGCCTGGACGGCCCCGGCCGTACCTGGAACGACGAGGCGGTCCCACTCGGCGGCACGATCCCCGCCCTCGAGGGCCGCCCCGCGCGGGTGGTCATCTACCGCCGCCCGGTGGAGATCCGCACCAAGGGCCGGGACGAACGGGCAGCCCTGGTCCATGAGGTGGTCGTGGAACAGGTGGCCGAACTCCTGGGACTGACACCCGAGACGGTGGACCCCCGCTACGGCGAGGACTGACGGCGACGGCGTCGGCGCCGGGCCGGAGGTTCGCGCAGTCCGGCGCCGACGGGGTGCCGCCGGCGCCCCCGCCCTACTTCTGCAGCACCGACAAGTCCTCGTCCGCCTCCGGCACAGCCACCATCCCTCGATCATCCGGCAGGGGCTGCACGGTGAAGCCTGACACCCCGTCCTCCGTCACGGCCAGCGTCCGAGCCCCGTACACCGGCCCGCCCGACACCGACTCCACCGTCAGCGCGTACGTGCCCTTCAGGCCGCTCGGCACCGGGACCTCGACGTCCTGTGTAGTCCCGGACTTGATCGTGTAGGTCTTCGACGCCGCCGTGCCGCCCTCGCTCCCCGCCGACGCCGTCACCTTGACCTCCGCCGAGCCGAAGGGCGCACTGAGAGACAGCGTCGTGCCCTTCGCCCGGTTGTCCACGACCGTCGCGCGCGTGCCCACCGGCCGGGTCGCCGGAATGAACGCGGTCTCCTGCTTGGCACCCTCACCACGAACCACCCGTACTGCCGCAACCACCGGCACGGACCGGTCCGTGGGCGTCAGCACCAGTGACCCCGCCTCGCCCCGCATGACGTCCCCGAGGTCGACCGCACTCGTCATCCCCGCCTTGACGTGCAACGTCTCGTGCCCGGCAGGTGTGATCGCGCCGGACGGCGAGGCAAGCCGCACCTTGAGGTCCGCGTCCGTGTCCCCCGGCGTGAAGGCGACCAGGCGCACGGCCTTGGCGTCCTTCGGAATGCCGGGCAGAACCAGGCTCCCCGCGGGGTCGGCGGACGCGGCCAGCCAGTCCCCGCCGAGCCTGTCGTCCAGCGCCTGCACCGAAGCGCCCACCCGGCCACTGCGCACACTCACGTGCACGGTCGCATTGGTCTGCTTCTCGGCGGTGAGCGTGGACAGCAGGATCGACTCACCGGAGTGCGGCTGAACGGTGACCCCGTCCCCCACCGTGGTCTCGAGGGGACCGTCCTTGCCGTACAGCTCGATGTCGACGACGGCGGCGGAGTCGTCGGGGTTGGTCAGATGCACGTAGTCCGTGCGGTCGTCAGCCGTACTGACGCCCGGGAACCAGAACTCGGTGTCCGGCGCGGTGCAGTTGACGCCCTGCAGGCCACGCCCCGTGCCCGCGGCGACCTCGGTCGTCTCCTGCACGGTCCAGCCGGGCGCGAACTTCCCGTCGGCGGTCCCCACGAGCGCCGGCGAGTCGCCCCCGGACGCGTCCCCGGTGACCGGCGTCCCCGGCGTCTTGCCCTGAAGGACGGGCTTGTCGGCCTTGCCGGCGTCACCGGCCTTCTTGCCCTTGGCGTCCGCCCCGGCACCCGACTCCTCCGCCGCGGACTGCAGTTCCGCCTTCCCGCCGTTCCCCGTCCCCTTCGTGACGGGCGTGAACGACGTGTACGTCGTCTCGGCGAGGTCCGAGATGCTCGGCGCCGGACAGACCAGGCTCGTACGCTCCACGGGCAGCTCGGCGGCCGCCTCGGCGGTGTGCGTGCCGGACGCGTCCGGCGTGGTGAGCGACGCGATCCCGGTGATGGCGGCGAGGGCGGTGGCACCGACGATCAGGGACAGGGTGGTGCGGTTCACTGCTGGCTCCCGTCGGAACGCTCACTGCCGTTCGGATGCGGCTGCGCCGGGTCGTACGTGGGGTCGTAACCCTGCTGGTACGTCTGGTCGTACGAGGTGTCGTAGCCACCCTCGTACGACCCCGGCGAGGACTGCCCGCCGTACGCGTACGGGTCGTACTGGCCGCCCTGATAGGGATCCGCCTGATACGTCCCGTCGTAGGCGGCGCCCGCCGGGTACTGCTGGCCGCCCTCGTACTGCTCGCCGCCGTAGCTGCCGTACTCGGCGCCCGCGTAACTGGGTGCGTCCCAGTCGCCGTAGGGCTGCTGCTGCGGAATCGCCGCAGCCGGCGGCTCCGTGGGAGGAGCCGGGAACTCGCCGCCCTGACCGGCCTCTTCGGCCTCGGCCTCGGCCTGGGCCCGCAGCCGACGGGCCCGCCGGCCCTCGCCGGCCACGGCCTCGGCCGGGACGGCCGGCTCCTCGGGCAGGTCGTCGTCGACGTCGCGGCGGCGTCCCGGAAGGGCCATCACGACGAGGACGAGGGCGAGGAAGCCCTGGGTCCACAGCCAGGCGGTGTGGCCGATCGGGTCGTCGTAGGTGACGTCCAGCCTGCCGCCGGCCGCCGGGAGCTCGAAGCCCTGGGCCCAGCCGTCGACCGTGGTCGGGGTGAGCGGCTTGCCGTCCAGGGTGGCCGTCCAGCCGTCGTCGGCACTGTCCGCGAGGCGCAGGACACGCCCTTCGGAGCCACTCGGAAGCGTGGTGTGGATCTCGACGGGCCCGGCGGCGACGGGCTGAGGCTCGGCGGAGCCCGAGCCGGAGCCCAAGCCAGAGCCGGTACCGGCAACCACGGCTGCCCGCGACACCTGCCGGTCGACGCGCCACAACGCGCTGCCGTTCTGCTCGCTCAGCCGCGACAGCCCGGGCGTGGCGTCCAGCACGCGCGCGACCTCGCGGGGTGCGCCCTTGTGGACGAGGACGTACCGCACCGCGAACGCGCCCAGCTGGTCGGCCTGGTCGGCGCCGGAGCCGGCCACGAGGTTGGCGACGATCTTGTCGAGCGTGGCGTTCTCCCCGTCCTCGGCGGCGAGTTCGGCGTCGCCGAGGCGGGCGCCGGAGCCGCGGACGAGCATGTAGCCGACGTGGGCCGGGGAATCGCTGTCGAGGACGAGGGTTCGGGCCTGGTCGCGGGTGCTGCTCTCCTCGGCGACGAACGCGGGCACCTGCACGGGATCGCGCCGCTCCAGCGGCCCGTCGGCGCCGCGGATCATCCAGCCGGCGGCGACGAGCAGCGGGCCGGCGGCCGCGGCGAAGGCGATCAGCGCGGCGACCGGCTGGCGCCAGCCGAAGCTCTGCTCGGCCACGCGCGAGCGTGCCCCGTCGGCGCCGAGCACGGCGGCGGCCAGGAGGGCGATGCCGTAGACGAGGGTCGCGGGACCGGACCATGTGGAGGTGTTGGACAGGGCCGCGAAGACGAGGCCCACCAGGGCGACCGCCCACGCCGTCCAGATTCCGAACTGGCGCTCGGAGCGCATCAGGGCGGCCAGCGCGGCCAGCACGACGCCGATGAGCATCAGCCCGCTGACGGTGCCCGGCCCGCCGGGGCTGGCGCCGAGCAGGTCCAGGGCGGACGCGGCCGAGGCGCCGTACCGCAGACCGGCCTCCTGGAAGAAGCCGAACGGAAGCAGCGACAGCGACCAGGGCGCGAGGACCAGCAGCGGCACGCCG
The DNA here is from genome assembly GCF_041052385.1 of Streptomyces sp. R28. GTDB lineage: Bacteria > Actinomycetota > Actinomycetes > Streptomycetales > Streptomycetaceae > Streptomyces. The sequence continues at coordinate 4,334,785 of NZ_CP163439.1, forward strand.
AACTGGGCCAGGAAACGCAGGCCGTACGCGGTGATGTCGGCGCGCCGCACCGCGAGCAGACCGATCCCGAGGACCAGCGCGATCGGCCACACGATCGGCGTGAAGGCCGTGGTGATCGTCAGCAGCAGCGCGTACGCCCAGGTCGCGCGCCAACTGCCGCGCGCGCCGGAGCCGTTCGCCAGGCCACTGGCCGCGATGCCCGCGCGCGCGGTGAGCGGCAGCAGGACGGCGAGGACGGCGGTGCCGATGCGGCCGCCGGCGAGGGCGCCGGTGGCGGCGGGCAGGAAGGCGTAGACGACGGCCGCCCACGCGCGCAGGAGGCGCGACTCGACGAGCGGGCGGGAGACGAAGTAGGCGGCGAGTCCGGCCAGGGGCACCGAGCAGACGAGCAGGACGGTGACGGCGAGCCCGGTCGAGCCCAGCAGTGTGGAGGCCAGCATGGCCACGATCGCCAGGTACGGCGGCGCGGACGGTGTGCCGCCGACGCCCACCGGGTGCCAGGCGTCCACGTAACGCGACCACAGCTCAGCGGAGTCGGCGGGAGCAGGCAGCAACGCGCCACCCGCGAGCGCACCGCCGCCGAGCAGTTCCCGGCAGGCGATCAGCGAGAAGAACAGCAGGACGAGGAAGAGCACCGGGCCGGGCTTGCGGGCGATGCGCTTGATGCGGGCGAACTGTTCTATCTCCAGGAAGTCCGCGTCGTCGCCGCCGGGTCCGGACTCGATCGCACTGCCGTGCCGTCCCGCGCCTGCGGCCGCTTCGGGGTCGGAGCGGCCGACGAGGCTGCTCGCGACCTGTTCGACGGTGGCCCGCACGGTCGCGCCGGGCGGCGGGAACAGCGCCCTCAGCTCGCCCTTGTCGGCGACGGGATTTCCGCGCCTGCGCCGTCCGGCGATGATCCGCTCGGGGCGCAGCAGTGTGCCCATGAGGCCGCGGATCTCGTCGAGGGCCTGGCCCGGGACCTTGCCCACGAGGTAGGCCAGGGTCCGCAGGACGGTGCCGAGCACGAGCCGCAGCAGCACCCAGGGCAGCACAGCTGTACGGCTGTTGACGAGCAGGGTGTAGGCGGCGCCCGCCTTGTCCACCTTGTGCGGGGAGGCGGCGGTGCGGCCCACGCAGTCGACGGTGCGGCGCTCGCGGGAGGATGCCTCGGCGTGTCGTACGACTGCCTCGGGGGCGACGAGGACGCGGTGGCCGGCGGCCGTGGCGCGCCAGCACAGGTCGACGTCGTCGCGCATCAGGGGCAGCCGTCGGTCGAAGCCGCCGAGCTGTTCGAAGATGTCGCGCCGGATCAGCATGCCGGCGGTGGACACGGACAGCACGGGCCGGACGTGGTCGTGCTGGCCCTGGTCCTGTTCGCGGCGGTCGAGGCCGGTCCAGCGGCGGCCGGAGTGGGCGATGGTGACGCCGACCTCGAGGAGCTGCCGGCGGTCGTACCAGCCGCGCAGCTTGGGGCCCACGACGGCGACGTCGTCGCGGCCCAGCTCGTACTCGTTCTCCACGACGCGCAGCAGCTGGGCCAGGGCGTCGGGTTCGGGGGCGCAGTCGTCGTGCAGGAGCCACAGCCACTGCACCGGCTCCCCGTGGGGGAGTTCGGGCATGTCGTAGGCGTCGTCGCGCCACGAGCGCGTGACGGGGTCCCAGCCGCTCGGCCGCTTCAGATAGGTCAGCTCGTCCGGGGTGAGGACGGGGGCGCTGCGGTTGGCCTCCTCGACGGCCTGGCCGAATCCGGTGCGCCGGGCGAGGTGCAGTACGCGATCGTCGCCGAGGGCGTCGGTGACCAGCTGCGCGGACTGGTCCGCGCTGCCGGTGTCGGCGGCCATGGCGAACTGGACGGGGCGCTCCTGGCCGAGCAGCCCGGCGAGCGCGTCGGGCAGCCAGCGGGCGCCGTCGTGGGAGACGAGCACCGCGGTCACCACATGACGCGGAAACTCAGGTGTGGCAGCGACGTCTTGATGGGCTGCCGTGTGGCTGTGCACGGACATCGAGGTACGGGCCCCGGTTCGGTGGACTGCGGTGGACGCCTGTGCCCCGAGGGGGCAGCGGGGCGTCTCGGACGAGCGACCACACTATCGGCTGGGCATGACGGCGGCCCGCCGCCTGTGGATAACCACCTGCGACGGGCCGTTCAAGACGCGCGAGAGCAAGAGTCGTGCGAGACCTGTTGCGAGACGTATGTACGCGCGGATGCGGCCGGGAGGCCGGTCAGACGGCCGCCTTCTTCAGGCGGCGGCGCTCGCGCTCGGACAGGCCGCCCCAGATTCCGAAGCGCTCGTCGTTGGCGAGGGCGTACTCAAGGCACTCGGAGCGGACCTCGCAGGCGAGGCAGACCTTCTTGGCCTCGCGGGTGGAGCCGCCCTTCTCGGGGAAGAAGGACTCGGGGTCGGTCTGGGCGCACAGCGCGCGCTCCTGCCAGCCGAGTTCCTCGTCCGCGTCGTCGACCAGCAGTTGCTGCACCAGCTCGGTCATGTGCGCCCCTCGTCTGTTCTTTTCCGCGTCCCCGTGATGTAGCCGTTACCGATTTCGGCTGAACGACACGAGTGAAATTACAAGTGTGCTGCTCCGGGCGAGTCAAGCCGAGATCTGCTATTGAGCCCCTTATTCACTCTGCGGAACCAAGGCCTAGCGGAAAGTGTTCAAATCGGCATAAACCTTGACAAGCAGACGGGACCCGCGAGGGCATCCAGCCCCGCGCAGAGCCTGTACGGAAAAGGACGCCCAGAAGTTCGATCTCGTTGCACACTCGCGCAGAAGCGAACCGGATCACAGTCGGATCACAGGATCACAACGGCGCCGTGCGCCCGGTTGTGCGCCATGTGTCCCGGTCAACCCATGAACAAACCTTTCGCCACAGAGATGAACCGGATGAGGTGAAACATGTCCCACATAACGGGCGTCGAGTTGACAGTGGAGGTGCAAACCGCTGTCCTTGTGGGCATGCTCGCGAACTTGGCACTCACCTCGACCCGCACCGCCGGGTCCCTCGGTGCGGCCCACGTTCGCTGTAGCTGTTGTTGCTGTTCCAGCTGTTGAGCCACACCTGCTCCAGCTGTCGGCCGAGTCGGCCGCGACTCGGCTTCCGTTCCCTCTGACCTCCCTTCACTGAGGAACCACCGCACCCCATGAACAGCGACAGCGACCTCCAGATCGCCGGCGACATCCTCGAAGTCCCGCACCTCCTCCAGGCTCCGCGCGAGCACCCGGCCACCGTCGCCGAGTTCGCCGGCCTGGCCCGCTCCATCGCCGCCGACCGCGCCCAGTGGGAGCACCTCGTCCGGTACGACGCGACCACGCGCTGGTACCACCGGCTGCGCACGGGCCCCGGCTACGAGGTGTGGCTGCTGTCCTGGGTCCCCGGACAGGGCAGCGGACTGCACGACCACGGCCGCTCCTCCGGCGTCCTGACCGTCCTGGACGGCACGCTGACCGAGCGCTCGGAGCGCGGCACGCGCGTGTTGGCGGCGGGAGCGCAGCGCGTGTTCGCCCCGGGGTACACGCACGAGGTCGTGAACGACGCGCTGGAGCCGGCGGTGAGCCTGCACGTGTACTACCCGGGCCTGACGGAGATGCCGATGCACACGCCCCGGGCTTGCGAGGCTCGTATCGAACCGAGTCCGGTGACTGCCTGACCCGTTGTCGTACCCGCCTGCAAGACTGCTCCCATGCGCATTGTGGTTCTGGCAGGCGGCATCGGTGGTGCCCGGTTCCTGCGCGGTCTGAAGCGGACCGTGCCGGACGCGGACATCACGGTCATCGGCAACACCGGCGACGACATCCACCTCTTCGGGCTGAAGGTCTGCCCGGACCTCGACACGGTGATGTACACGCTCGGCGGCGGCATCAACGAGGAGCAGGGCTGGGGCCGGGCGGACGAGACCTTCCATCTCAAGGGGGAGCTCGCGGCGTACGGCGTGGGGCCGGAGTGGTTCGGGCTCGGCGACCGCGACTTCGCCACACACATCGTGCGGACGCAGATGATCGGCGCCGGATACCCGCTCAGCGCGGTGACGGAGGCGCTGTGCGACCGCTGGAAGCCGGGGGTCCGCCTCATCCCCATGACCGACGACCGCGTCGAGACGCACGTCGCGATCGAGGTGGACGGCGAACGCAGGGCCGTCCACTTCCAGGAGTACTGGGTGCGGCTGCGGGCCTCGGTGCCGGCGGAGGCGATCGTGCCGGTCGGCGCGGAGCAGGCCAAGCCGGCGCCGGGTGTTCTGGAGGCCATCGCCGAGTCGGACGTCGTCCTCTTTCCGCCGTCCAACCCGGTCGTCTCGGTCGGCACGATCCTCGCCGTGCCCGGCATCCGCGAGGCGATCGCCGACGCCGGGGTGCCGGTGGTGGGTCTGTCCCCCATCGTCGGGGACGCGCCCGTGCGCGGGATGGCCGACAAGGTGCTCGCGGCGGTCGGCGTGGAGTCGACGGCCGCGGCGGTCGCCGAGCACTACGGCTCGGGCCTGCTGGACGGCTGGCTCGTCGACACCGTCGACGCGGGTGCCGTGGAGCGGGTCGAGGCGGCCGGCATCCGCTGCCGGGCCGTCCCGCTGATGATGACCGACGTGGACGCGACCGCGCAGATGGCCCGCGAGGCACTGGCGCTGGCGGAGGAGGTGCGGGGGGCTTGAGCGAGGTGTCTGCCGACGGCTACCGGGTCTGGGCCGTTTCCGGGATTCCCGAGGTCCAGCGGGGCGACGACCTCGCGAAGCTGATCGCCGCAGCCGAACCGGGGCTGGTCGACGGGGATGTCCTCCTCGTCACCTCGAAGATCGTCTCCAAGGCTGAGGGGCGCATGGTCGAGGCGGCCGACCGGGAGGCCGCGATAGACGCGGAGACCATACGGGTCGTGGCGCGTCGCGGCCCTCTCCGTATCGTCGAGAACCGGCAGGGGCTCGTGATGGCCGCCGCCGGGGTCGACGCCTCCAACACACCTGCCGGGACCGTGCTGTTGCTGCCCGAGGACCCGGACGCGTCCGCGCGGGCGATCCGGGACGGGCTGCGGGACACCCTCGGCGTCGATGTCGGGGTCGTCGTCACCGACACCTTCGGGCGGCCCTGGCGCTCCGGGCTCACGGACGTGGCGATCGGCGCCGCGGGCGTGCGGGTGCTCGACGATCTGCGCGGGGGCACGGACGCGTACGGCAATCCGCTCAGCGCGACCGTCGTGGCGACGGCGGACGAACTCGCCGCCGCCGGTGATCTGGTGAAGGGCAAGGCCGCCGGGCTGCCCGTCGCCGTCGTGCGCGGGCTGGCGCACATGGTCGCCGAGGACCACGGGGAGGGGGCGCGGGCCCTGGTGCGCGGCGCGCGTGACGACATGTTCCGGCTGGGGACGTCGGAGGCCGTACGGGAGGCGGTCACCCAGCGCCGTACCGTACGGGCCTTCACGGACGAGGACGTCGACCCCGGGGCCGTGCGGCGGGCGGTCGCGGCGGCCGTGACGGCGCCGGCGCCGCATCACACGACGCCCTGGCGGTTCGTGCTGCTGGAGTCGGAGGACTCGCGGACGCGGCTGCTCGACGCGATGCGGGATGCGTGGGTCGCCGATCTGCGGCGGGACGGCAAGAGCGAGGAGTCCATCGCCAAGCGGGTACGGCGCGGGGATGTGCTGCGCAACGCGCCGTATCTGGTGGTGCCCTGCCTGGTCATGGACGGGTCGCACACGTACGGCGACGCGCGGCGGGACGGAGCCGAGCGGGAGATGTTCGTCGTCGCCACCGGGGCCGGGGTGCAGAACTTCCTGGTCGCGCTGGCCGGGGAGCGGCTGGGGTCGGCGTGGGTGTCCTCGACCATGTTCTGCCGGGATGTGGTGCGGGATGTGCTCGGGCTGCCGGAGGACTGGGATCCCATGGGGGCGGTGGCGGTCGGTCATCCGGCTGAGGAACCGCGGGCGCGGCCGGAGCGGGATGCGGGGGGTTTCATCGAGGTGCGGTGACCGTCGCCGCGCAGGGCCTACGCTCGTAGGAGCCCTCCGATACAGCGCTCGTAGGACTCCTCCGGTACCTACGCTCGGCCCCCCTCCGTACCCCTAGGACCTCATCCGTGGCAGGACGTTTCGCTCCGCGGCCCACGCGTACGACTGTGCGCGGTGGGCATGTCGCGGTGCCTGCGGGTGTGCCGCGGCAGGCTGTCGCGGCGGCGAAGGTGCGGACGGTGGTGCCGGACGGGCCGCTCGATCTCGGACTGGTGCTGGGGCCGCTGAGGCGGGGGCCGGGGGATCCGACGTTCCGGGCGATGCCCGACGGGTCCGTGTGGCGGGCCTGCCGTACGCCTGCCGGGGCCGGGACGCTGCGGGTCACCGTGCGGGGTGCCGAAGTGCGTGGCGAGGCCTGGGGGCCGGGGGCCGAGTGGCTGCTGGAGCAGTTGCCGGAGTTGCTCGGGGCCGCCGACGATCCGTCCGCCTTCGTGCCGCGGCACCGGCTGGTGGCGCTCGCTCGGCATCGGCGGCCGGGGCTGCGGTTGACGCGGACCGGGTTGGTGCTGGAGTCGTTGATTCCGTCGATTCTGGAGCAGAAGGTCACGGCCGATGAGGCGTATCGGGCGTGGCGGTTGCTGGTACGGAAGTACGGGGAGCCGGCGCCGGGGCCCGCGCCGGAGCGGATGTGTGTGATGCCGGACGCGGGGACCTGGAGGCTGATTCCGTCCTGGGAGTGGCATCGGGCCGGGGTCGACAACAAGCGGGCGTCCACGATTTTGCGAGCTGTACGGGTCGCTGCGCGGCTTGAGGAGGCGGTGCGGATGCCTCCGGGGGATGCGCAGGCTCGGTTGGAGGTCGTGTCGGGGATCGGGCCGTGGACGTCTGCGGAGGTTGTGCAGCGCAGTCATGGGGCGGCGGATGCGGTGACCGTGGGGGATCTGCATCTGCCGGGGATCGTGGGGTGGGCGCTTGCCGGGGATCGGGATGCGGACGACTCCGTGATGCTGGAGTTGCTGGAGCCGTATGCGGGGCAGCGGCATCGGGCGGCTCGGTTGATTCTGCTGAGCGGGCGGGTTCCGGCTCGGCGGGCGCCGCGGATGCCTCGGGGGGATATCGGGGCGTTGTGACGGGGGGTCTGTGCCTTGGTTGCCGCCTGAGTTTTTCACCCCCGCCGCCCCTACCCGTCCCATCCTGAAGGGGCTCCGCCCCTTCGACCCCGCTGGGGCTGCCGCCCCAGACCCCGCTTCGGCCCTGAAGGGGCCTCGTCCTCAAACTCCCCCGGAGGGGGTGCCCCCAGACGGGCTGGAATGCCTGGCCGGCGCCGGGATGTGATCGTCAGCGCCGCGAGGCAGAGCACCCGGCTCAGGCTCCCCTGTGCCTCGGTCGGTGGCTGGGTTCTACAGGTCCGGTGAAAAGCGCACCGCCCCCGCGGGGATCCTGGCGTCGCACCACACCCGGGCGCCGTCCCGCAGTTCGTTGTCGGCGCCGATCACCGCGCCGTCGCCGATGACCGTGCCGGTGAGGACGGAGCGTTCGCCTACGCGGGCGCGGGTGCCGATGAGGGAGTCGGTGATGACGGCGCCGGGTTCGATGACGGCGCCGGGGAGGATCGTGCTGCCGAAGACGCGCGCTCCCTCCGCCACGAAGGCGCCCTCGCCCACCACCGTGCCGCCGGTCAGCTTGGCATCGGGGGCCACCCTGGCGGTGGGGAGGATCAGGCGGTCGCCGCAGCGGCCGGGGACGGCGGGGGAAGGGGCGCGGCCCAGGACGAGGTCCGCCGAGCCGCGGACGAAGGCCGCGGGGGTGCCCAGGTCGAGCCAGTACGTCGAGTCGACCATGCCCTGGAGGTGGGCTCCGGCCGAGAGGAGGTCGGGGAAGGTCTCGCGTTCGACGGAGACCGGGCGGCCCGCCGGGATCGTGTCGATGACCGAGCGGCGGAAGACGTACGCCCCCGCGTTGATCTGGTCGGTGACGATCTCCTCGGGGGTCTGGGGCTTCTCCAGGAACGCCGTCACCCGGCCCGTGTCGTCCGTGGGGACCAGGCCGTACGCCCTCGGGTCCGTCACCTTCGTCAGGTGGAGCGAGACGTCCGCGCCCGTCGTCTCGTGCGTGTGGATCAGCGCCCTGATGTCCAGGCCCGTCAGGATGTCGCCGTTGAAGATCAGGACGGGGTCGTCGGGCGCGGAGTGGAGCCGGGACGCCACGTTGCGGATCGCGCCGCCCGTGCCGAGGGGCTCCTCCTCCGTCACGTACTCCAGGTGGAGGCCGAGCGCGGAGCCGTCGCCGAAGTACGGCTCGAAGACCTCGGCCAAGTACGACGTCGCCAGGACGATGTGGTCCACGCCCGCCGCTCTCGCTCTCGCCAACTGGTGCGTGAGGAAGGGGACTCCGGCCGCCCGGACCATGGGCTTCGGCGTGTGCACGGTGAGCGGACGCAGCCGAGTGCCCTTGCCGCCGACCAGGAGGATCGCTTCTGTCACCTGTCGTCTCTGCTTCCTGCCGGGACCGGCCGAACTGTCTTTCGGCCGGCCAGTGTATGCAGACCGTTGCGCGACGCCCTCGACGGCGGTTCGGTACTCCGCGCCCCCGGCTCAGCGGCCCTGGTAGCGGGCCGCCGTGGCGCGGGCCGTGCCGAGCTTGCGGTAGAGCTGCAGTCCGGGGCACTCCGTGGAGTAGCCGTCCCGGTGGCCGGAGATCACATTCAGTCGTACGTTCTTTCCCTTTCGGTAGAGATTGCCACCGGCGGACTTCAGGTATGTCTTTCCTCGCGGATTGGCCCCGTAGAGGCCCAGTTTCCAAGCCGTGAGGCGGGCCACGGCCTTCAGCGAGGCGCCGGTCGGCTTGGCGGAGCCGTAGCTGCCGAGGACGGCGATCCCCATGCTGTTGGTGTTGAACCCGAGAGTGTGGGCCCCCAGGACCGGCTTCGCCACCCCCCCGGCGCGTCCCTCGTAGATGTTTCCGCACTTGTCGACGAGGAAGTTGTAGCCGATGTCACGCCAGCCCATGCTCTTGACGTGGTAGCGGTAGATACCGCGGATGAGCGAGGGGACCTGCGAGCACCAGTACTTGCTGCCGGTCGCCGTGTGGTGCACGAAGGCCGCCTTCACCTTCTTCGTGTACACGAACTGCCGCTCCCGCCACCCCTCGTTCGCTCCCCAGCCGCGCCGCGTGACGATGCGCGGCCGCGGCCCGATGTACGGCTTCGCCCGCTGCTCCTGCGTCAACTCGTTCCCGCGCAGGGCCAACAGCTCCCGTTCGGTCTCGGCCCGGCCGAGCGCGGGGATCTCGGAGACACCGAGCGGCGCGAGTTCGGCGTTGGCGGCGGAGGCGGCCGTGTCGGCTGCGGCGGCTCCGAGGGCCTCGGCGGTCTCGGCGGTCTCCGCCTGCAGGGAGCCGGGGCGGGGGGCGCCGGGGTCGTCCGGCGCGGGGGCGGCTTCGCCGGGATCGACGAGTTCGAGGCGAAGGCCGGCGGGGAGCGGAGAGACGACGCCGGTGCCGGCCGGCGGGGTCGGGTCACCACTGCCCGGTGCCTGTGCGCCCTCCTCGGGCCCGGTCTCGACGGCCTGCGCCGTGACCCGCACCTCCACGGCGTCCGACTCCCCGACCCACAGCGGCGCCGTGGAGCCGCGTACCCGGCCGGAGGTGCGTTCGACGCTGCCCGGGTCGGCCGCGTGTTCGCCGTTGTGTGTCTCTACGTCCTGCCAGCCGGACCAGGTCCCCGTGTCGACGGCACGGGTGCGGACCTGGACACGGCCGTGCAGTTCGGCGTCCGGGTCGTCCCAGATGACGCCGACGAGGGAGAAGTGCCGTACGTCCCGCGGGGACAGGCCCTCTTCGGCGGGGGCCCCGACGACGCGGTCACGGGCGAGGGGGGTGAGGGGGGCGAGGGGCATCGACTGAGTGCTGCCGGGGACGTACGACTCGGCGTCCCCCTGACGCACCGCCGGCCCGGCCACCGTCTCCCCGCGCGTGGCCGCTTCCGCACTGAGCGCCGGTCTCGCGGACGACGCGACGGCGGGTGGGGTGAGCGGGAGGGCTAGAGCGGCCGCGCACGTGACACCGATCGAGGAAGCAAGGAATCCACGCATACCCCCGATGTTGGACATAGGCATACAAACCTGTCCATCTGGAAGTTGACGGAGTGTCGGCGTCCGATTCGCCCGAACCGGTGGTGGCCGGGTGCCCCCGACAAGGCGTGTGCGCCTACGTGTCCGCGTACGCTTGCGCGGGTGAACGCCACCGATCGCACCCCTGCCGACCTGCTGCGTTCCGCGCTCGCCGCGGATCCCGGACGCCCCCTGGTGACCTTCTACGACGACGCCACCGGGGAACGTGTCGAATTGTCCGTGGCCACCTTCGCCAATTGGGTGGCCAAGACCGCGAATCTGCTCCAGGGCGACCTCGGGGCCGGGCCGGGCGACCGGGTCACGCTGCTGCTGCCCACCCACTGGCAGACGGCGGTCTGGCTGCTGGCGTGTTCGTCGGTGGGCACGATCGCGGACGTGGGCGGGGATCCGGCGGCGGCCGACGTGGTCGTGAGCGGACCGGATTCCCTGGAGACCGCGCGGGCGTGCCGAGGGGAACGTGTCGCGTTGGCGCTACGGCCGCTGGGGGGCCGCTTCCCGCAGCCGCCGGCCGGCTTCGCCGACTACGCCGTGGAAGTACCGGGCCAGGGCGACCGTTTCGCCCCGTACGCCCCGGTCGACCCCGAGGACCCGGCGCTGATCGTGGCCGGCCGGGAGTTCAGCGGCGCCGAGGTGGTCGAACGCGCCCGCGCCGAGGCGACGGGGCTGGGCCTCACGGGACCGGGCTCGCGCATCCTGTCGTCCCTTCCCTACGACACCTGGGAGGGCCTCAACGCCGGCCTGTACGCGGCCCTGGCGACCGGCGGCTCGGTGGTCCTGTGCCGCCACCTCGAGTCCCTGGACGAGGAGTCCCTGGCCAAGCGCATCGAAAGCGAGCGGGTGACGGCGACGGCGAGGTGACTGCGTCGGCTGAGCCGAGCCACCACGCGCGGCGGCTCTCAAGGCACCCGGCGCCGACGCGGGCCCCGCTGGGGGCTGCCGCCCCCAGACCCCCGCTTCGGCCCTGAACGGGCCTCGTCCTCAAACTCCCCCAGAGGGGGTGCCCCCAGACGGGCTGGATGAAGCCGACCGGCACCGAGGAGGTGCACCCCGACGGCAATGCGAAGCAGGGACGAGCGCCGGAATGGGCCGGGGCCCCACGGACCCGCAGCCGTGTACGGCGGGAAGGGGACGTGCCGGGGGTGTCCGCCCGCAGCGGCCGCGTCAACACACAGCACCCTTCCAAGCCGCAGCAACCGCCGAAGGCACCCGCAGGTACCCCCGGCCCAACCGCCGAAGGCCCCCGTCACCCATTCAGCCCACCACCACCCACCCCCCACCCTCCATCCGAGCCATGGTCGTAACAGCAGCCCACACCACACGCACTACGCCATGAGGGGTGGACCCAGCCGTGACCGACACCGCACGTGCGCGCCGGGGGGCGTCGGCCAGTAGGAGGGGGCTCGTACGGCGGTGGGTGCGGCGCGGGGCCCTGGGGGTCGGGCTCGTGCTCATCGCCGCCGGCGGGGCCGGGTGGGCCGTCTACGCCAAGCTCGACTCCAACATCACGCCCGACAAGGCCGCCGCCGCCGAACTCGCCCGGTACGAGAAGGAGCGCCCCACCTCCCTCGTCCGCGACGCCCGGAACATCCTGCTCATCGGGTCGGACTCCAGGGCGGGCGAGGGAAACCGGCGCTACGGCCGTGACTCCGGGACCGAGCGGTCCGACACCGCGATCCTGCTGCACCTCTCCGCAGGGCGCCGCAGCGCCACCGCCGTGTCGATACCCCGCGATCTGATGGTGGACGTCCCCGGCTGCCGGCGCCCCGACGGCCGCCGCAGCGAGCCCATGTTCGCGATGTTCAACTACGCCTTCCAGGTCGGCGGCTCGGCCTGCACCGTCCGCACCGTGGAGCGGCTCACGGACATCCGCGTCGACCACCACGTGGTCGTCGACTTCCACGGCTTCAAGGAGATGGTCGACGCCCTCGACGGCGTGGAGCTCTGCCTCACCCGGCCCATCAACGACAAGGCCGCCAAGCTCAGGCTCCCCGCCGGAAAGGTGGCCCTCAACGGCGAGCAGGCCCTCGGCTACGTCCGCGCCCGCAAGTCCCTCGGCGACGGCAGCGACACCGACCGCATGAAGCGCCAGCAGCGATTCCTCGCCGCGCTCGTCCAGAAGGTGCAGAGCAACGACGTCCTACTGAATCCGGTCAGGCTCTACCCCGTCCTGGACGCCGCCACGTCCTCCCTCACCACCGACCCGGCCCTGGCCAGCTTGCGCGGTTTGTACGAACTCGTCCGCGGCGTGCGCGACATCCCCACCGAACGCGTGCAATTCCTCACCGTCCCTCGGGAGTCGTACATCTACAACGCCAATCGCGACCAACTCGTGGAGCCCGAGGCCGAGCGACTCTTCGAGCGACTGCGCGTCGACGCCCCGGTGGAAGTCGTGAATTCGCCCGAAACATCCCACGGCCCTCGGCACCCATCTCCGCACAGGAGTTCGCATTACGGCGACGGAAAGGCGGGCGCCGAGCGTCCCGGCGAACACGCGGGACCCACTCCTCCGGCACCCACCTTCCGCGGCAACACCGCCGCCGAGAACCCCTGCGAGTAAAACGCTCACCAAGTCGGCGAACCCCAGTTCAAAGAAATGGGATGGATTGCCCAGTTGTAGGGACGTGGAATTTGTCACCGTCGTGGCTTGACGCTGAACTGGGCGGATAGTGTGAGCGATCCGGTGCACCCGGCCGTAGTTAGGCTTGCGCACTGTTCGACCGAGAGACCCGAGCGCCTTGGAGGGGGTAGGCGCCGCGTGGCCCCGACGGAGGAATCAGACAACCGTGGACGCGCAAGGCCGTGGGCGGGCGGACGACATCGACCCCGCAGACCAGTGGGTACTCAATCCGAACACTGGCGAATACGAACTGCGACTGACTCCTTCCGCAGCGCAGTCGCCGGTTCCTGGACCCCGTAGATCCGCTTCGCGCGCCGGCGCCGCCGCGCGTGCCGCCGGTGCGACCGCGGCCGGGGGTGCCGCAGGTTCAGGTGGCGCGGCGGGTGCCGGTGGCGCTGCGCGCGGCCGGACCGCGACCCCGGGCCGTGAGACGCGGCCGGTGTCGCCGGGCCGTGAGGTCCCGCCGCAGCGCAGGCGTCGGGGCGCGCCCGAGGAGCCGCCGCCGGGTCGGCGCGGTCGCCGGCCGGCGAAGAAGAGCAAGGCGAAGAAGGCCCTGCTCTGGACCGGCGGTGTGATGGCGTTCGTGCTGGTCGCCGCCGGGGTCGGCGCGTACCTCTACATCGAGCACCTCAACGACAACATCCAGTCCGTCTCCGACGACGGCGCGAGCACCGGTGGGTTCAGCAAGGACAAGGCCATCAACATCCTGCTCATCGGCACGGACAAGCGCACCGGCGCGGGCAACGGCAACTACGGCGACAGCGGCAGCGCCGGGCACGCCGACACCACGATCCTGCTGCACCTCTCCAAGGACCGCTCGAACGCGACCGCGCTCAGCATCCCGCGCGACCTGATCGTCGACATCCCCGACTGCCCGACCACGCAGGAGGACGGCTCCCAGAAGGTCATTCCCGGCGAGACCGGCGTCCGCTTCAACACGAGCCTCGGCCAGGAAGGCCGTACGCCCAGCTGCACGAGCCGGACCGTCACCGAGCTGACCGGGATCAAGCCGGACAACTTCATGGTGGCCGACTTCAACGCGGTGAAGACGCTGACGTCGGCGGTCGGCGGTGTCGAGGTGTGCCTGGCCAAGGACATCGACGACCCCGACTCCCACCTCAAGCTCAGCGAGGGCAAGCATCTGATCGAGGGCGAGCAGGCGCTGGCCTTCGTCCGCACCCGGCACTCCGTCGGCTTCGGCGGTGACCTGAGCCGGATCGGGCTTCAGCAGCAGTTCCTCAGCGCGCTGATGCGCAAGCTCAAGTCGAACGACACGCTCTCCAGCCCGACGAAGATGATCAAGCTGGCCGAGGCGGGCACCAAGGCGCTGACCGTCGACTCCCAGCTCGACACCATCGACAAGCTGAAGGACCTGGGCCTGGAGCTGGGCAAGCTCGACACCAAGAACCTGACCTTCACGACGATTCCGGTGATCGACAACCCGGCCGAGAAGGTGAAGGCGACCGTCGTACTCAACGAGACGACGGCTCCCCAGGTGTTCCAGGCGATCCAGAACGACGTCTCCTTCACCGCGGTCAAGCAGCAGAAGAAGAAGGACGCCGCCGCCGTGGCCGCCCGGCTCAAGGGCACCAAGGCCGACGCCTCCGAGGTGCGCGTGCAGGTCTTCAACGGCGGGGCGCCCGCGGGCAGCGCCCAGGAGACCCTCACCTGGCTGCAGACCGAGGAGGGTGTGAGCAAGTCCGAGAACGCGGGCAACGCACCGGCGACGCTGTCGAAGACGACGCTCGAGTACGCGCCGGAACAGGCGGACCAGGCGCGTCGGCTCGCCGCCATCATGGGGCTCTCCGGCTCCGCGATGAAGCCCGGCAAGAGCGTGACCAACTCCCAGGGCCTGCCCACGATGACGCTGACACTGGGCAAGGACTTCAAGGGTGCGGGCGTTTCCCTCACGGCTCCGACCAATGCGCCCGACGTGCCGAAGTCCACGGCGGACAAGGTCGAGTGCGCGAAGTAGCGTCCGGCGGTGACCCAACGGGCCCGTCTCACCGGCGACTTGAGGTGAGGCGGGCCGCCCGTTCCGGTACCGCGGCTGCGGTACGCGGGCTCCGGTACGGAATCTGCCGCGAGGAACGCAACTGTGCCCCACCCTCGTTGGTCTGACACAGGACACGGTTGTGTCGGGCAGCGTTGGCCTGACACACCACGTGGCCGTGCCGAGCTTGGATTTTGCCGACGCGTGGCCAACCCGGGTCGGACCCACAGAGGTCTGACAGGTTGCGAACCGGAGTCGGACAGGGTGGCCTGACATGGTTCGCTCCGCACCGGACAGGGAGGTCCGCCGCGGAGCGAAGCCGTGCCGGGCCAAGGGTGGGGAAGGGCGAACAGTTGGCGCAGAGCAGTGTGCGGGGGGAGGTCCCCGCGGTGGAGGACACCATGTCCCTCACACCGCGGGCCGACCAGGACACGCAGGCCGACCAGGGCGGCCGGCACGGTGGCGGGGGTCGCAGGGGCGGCCGCGGAACCGACGGCAGGCGCCGCAGACG
Organism: Streptomyces sp. R28; assembly: GCF_041052385.1. Lineage (GTDB taxonomy): Bacteria > Actinomycetota > Actinomycetes > Streptomycetales > Streptomycetaceae > Streptomyces. The sequence goes on from NZ_CP163439.1 coordinate 4,349,944, forward strand.
GCGGGTGCTGCGCTGGTCGGCGACAGTTCTGGCGGTGGTGATACTGGGCACCGCGGGCGCCGGGTATCTCTACTACCAGCACCTCAACGACAACCTGAAGAAGGACGACCTCAACATCGGCGACGCGAAGGACCGCGCCGCCGAGAGCGAGGCGAACGCGGCCGGTCAGACGCCGCTGAACATCCTGCTGATCGGCTCGGACGCGCGGGACAGCAAGGAGAACCAGAAACTCGGCGGCGCCAAGGAGACGTTCGGCGGCACTCCGCTCGCCGACGTGCAGATGCTGCTGCACGTCTCCGCCGACCGCACCAACATGTCGGTGGTGAGCATGCCGCGCGACACGCTGGTGGACATCCCCAAGTGCACCGACCCGGACAGCGGGGACGTCTACGAGGCCCTCGGCCGCGCGATGACGAACCGGTCGCTGGGCCGCGGTGGACCGGGATGCTCGGTGGCGACGTGGGAGAAGCTGACCGACATCCACATCGACCACTTCATGATGATCGACTTCTCTGGTGTGGTGTCGATGGCGGACGCGATCGGCGGCGTCCCGGTCTGCGTCGACGCCAACATCCGCTCCAAGGACAGCGAGGGCCACGGCTCCGGGCTGAAGCTGGAGAAGGGCACGACGTACGTCCAGGGCGAACAGGCCCTGCAGTGGCTGCGCACCCGGTACGGCTTCGAGGACGGCAGCGACCTGGCCCGCGCCAAGGCGCAGCACATGTACATGAACTCGATGGTCCGTGAGCTGCGCAAGCACGCGAAGCTGAGCAACCCGGGCAAGCTGCGCGCCCTCGCCGAGGCGGCCACCGAGGCACTCACCGTCGACCCGGGCCTGGGCACGGTGGCGAAGCTGTACGACCTGGCGGGCGAGCTCAAGAAGGTGCCGACCTCGCGCATCACCATGACGACGATGCCGAACGCGTACGACACGGTCCAGACCGGCCGGGTGGTGCCCACCGAGGACGCGACCAAGCTGTTCCGGCTGGTGCGCGACGACGTCTCGCTCGACGGCAAGGACAAGAAGAAGAAGTCCACCAAGGAGAAGGTTTCCACCGACCCGGCCGCGGCGGACGGCAAGATCGCCGTCCAGGTCCGCAACGGCACCCGCACCGACACCCTGGCCCCGGTCCGTGGCCGTGCGACCACCGTCGCCGGGCTGCTCGTCGACAAGGGATTCACGCAGGCCGTGGCGGACGCCTCGGCCGCGCCGGTCGAGGACACGACGCTCGTCCGCTACCCGAGCGCAGACCTGGAGGGCGACGCCCAGCGGGTCGCCAAGGCCCTCGGCATCCCGACCAGCGCCGTGGAGAAGTCCACGGACGTCTCCGGCGTCACCCTCGTCGTCGGCGCGGACTGGCGGGAGGGGACGGCGTACAAGGCCCCGAAGCAGGACGACAGGACGCCGGACACGGCGGAGGCGCTGAACGCCTCCGACACCAAGGCCTGCATGAAGGTGAACCCGGGGTTCACCTGGTGACGGCACCCGCCACCGGCGGGCTCAGCTGGCGCTGAGCACCGCCGGGCGGCGGGAGGCGATGACCTTCTTCGCCAGGGACCGCGGGCTGGTCAGGAAGCCGTAGCCCCAGGACATGTGCATGGTGGCGAGGGCGACGGGGATCTGCAGGCGTGCCTTCGGCGGGAGGCCCTTGCCGGCCGGGACCGAGCCGGCGGTGATGGCCGCGAGGTAGCCGCCCGGGATCACCAGGGCCCACGGGGTGACCAGGGCGCCCAGCACGAGGCCCGCCGCGATCGCGCACACCGCCGTCGGCGGGGCGAGGTAGCGCAGGTTGATGGAGCCGGAGTGGTAGCGGGCGACGACGTGGCGCCAGCGGCCGTAGTCCTTGTACTGCTTGGCGAGGGCGCGCACCGAGGGACGCGGCCGGTACGACACCTTCAGCTCGGGCGAGAACCAGATGAGCCCGCCCGCTTCCCTGATCCGGAAGTTGAGCTCCCAGTCCTGGGCCCGGATGAACTCCTCGTTGTAGCCGCCCTGTTGCTCCAGCGCCTCGCGCCGGAAGACGCCGAGGTAGACGGTCTCGGCCGCCTGTGCCTGGCCACCGGTGTGGAACGCAGCGTTGCCGACCCCGATCTTCGAGGTCATCGCGGCGGCGACGGCGTGCTCCCAGTCGTTCTCGCCCTCGGCGTGCATGATGCCGCCGACGTTCTGCGCGCCGGTCTCCTCCAGGAGCCGAACGGCGGTGGCGATGTAGTTCGGCGAGAGGATTCCGTGCCCGTCGACGCGCACGACGATCGGGTGGCGCGAGGCCTTGATCGCGGCATTGAGCGCGGCGGGCGTACGGCCGGTCGGATTCGGGACGGTGTGCACGCGCTTGCTTTCGAAGGAAGCGGTTTCGGCCACGAGCTCGGCGGCGATCTCGTCCGTGCGGTCCGTGGACGGACCGAGGGCGATCACGACCTCCATCTCGCCGGCGTACTCCTGCGCGAGGATCGCTCGGACTGCTCCGCGCAGATGCCGCTCCTCGTTCAGCACGGGCATGATGACGGACACGGCGGGGAGCTGCACGTCGGGATTGGCGTTCATAGGGGGCTCACGTTACCGCGAACGGGGGACACCGGTGCGCCCCGCCGGGGTCGCTGCCCCGGTCAGCAGATCGTATGGGCCTACGGTGCTCACGGATCCCACGTACGGCCCCCAGGGCAAGCCCCAGCGGAAGGTAGCCCCCCATGCCCACGCCGCCCCGCCGCTCCCCCGCCCCTCCGCAGCGCCGCCCGCAGCCGTCCCGTGGCGGGGCGCGGCCGGTCGCGCCCGTACGGCGGAGAAGGCCCCGCTGGGCCATGCGGGCGGTGACCACGCTGTCCGTGGTGGTCCTCGCCTCCGCCGGTATCGGGCACGCCGTGGTGACCAGCCTGGACGCGAAGATCGCGCGCGTGGACCCCTTCAAGGACATGAAGAACCGGCCGCAGGCCGGGCACGGGATGAACGTCCTCCTAGTCGGCACGGACGGCCGCGACCGCATCAGCGAGGAGGAGCGGCGCAAGTACCGGCTCGGCGGGGCCCCCTGTCACTGCACCGACACGATCATGATCGTGCACATCTCGGAGGACCGGGAGCGGGCGAGTGTGGTGAGCCTGCCGCGCGACTCGTACGCGGAGGTGCCCGCCGGTGAGGGGCGCAAGGCACACCCCATCAAGATCAACGCGGCGTACGCGGAGGGCGGCCCGAACCTCACCGTCGCCACGGTCGAGCACATGACCCACGTCAAGATCGACCACTATCTGGAGGTCGACTTCACCAGCTTCATGAGGACGGTGGACGTGGTCGGCGGGGTGCAGATCTGCACCGCCGAGCCGATGAAGGACGAGTACACCGGTCTCGACCTGCCGGCCGGTACGCACCGGCTGATGGGCGGGGAGGCGTTGCAGTACGTGCGCTCGCGGCATGTCGACAGCGCCTCCGACCTGGGCCGGGTGCAGCGCCAGCAGCGTTTCATGGCGGCGCTGATCGAGCGGGCCACGTCGTCCGGGATCCTGCTGAACCCGATGCGCTTCCGGGATGTGACGCGGGCGGTGCTGGGTTCGGTGCGGGCCGACAAGGGCTTCGGGACGGGCGAGTTGCTCGACCTCGGGCGGGCGATGCGGAACTTCTCGCCGTCGTCGTCGGAGTTCACGACCGTGCCCATCCGGCAGCTGGAGTACACCGTGAAGGACGTCGGTTCCACGGTGAAGTGGGACGCCGCGAAGTCCGAGCGTCTCTTCAGGGCCCTGCGCGAGGACGAGCCCCTGGCCGCGCACCGGCCGAGGCGCAGGCCGGTGCGGGTGGAGGTCGCCCCGCAGGAGATCCACGTCCAGGTGGAGAACGGCACTGAGGCCTCCGACCTCGGCAAGCGCGTGGACGCGGCGCTGGCGGCGACCGGGTTCCGGACGACGGGGCGGCCGGTGAAGTCGGCGGACCGCCCGGTGAAGCGGACGGTCGTCGCCCACGACCCACGCTGGGACCGCTCGGCGAAGTCCCTGGCAGCCGCACTGCCGGGGAGCGAGCTGCGCGCGGTCAAGGGGCTGGGCCCGACGCTGAAGGTGATCGTCGGCACCGACTTCAGGCAGGTCCGCAAGGTACGCGCCGAGGACCCGACCCAGGGCGAGTCCTTCGTGGTACGGGGCGATGAGGCGGGGTGCTCATAGCTCCGGGTGACCTGAGCTCCGGGTGTCCTGAGCTACGGGTGACCCGGGTTTCGGGTGACCCGGCCGGGTCCCGGCGCGACGAGGCGGGGCGGGCCGCTCGCGGTTCCGGGGCGCCCGGCCCGGGCTCCCGACGCGCCCCCGGCGCTCCCTGGTCCCCGGCCCCTCAGTCCTCGTACCCCTCCGCCACCCGCTTCTCGCGCAGTTCCTTGATCGCGCGGCGGCGGGCCAGGCGGTGGGTGCGGCGGATCTGGGCCTCCTGGTTGCGGCGCTTGTCACGCTCGGTCTCCGGTACGACCGGTGGGACACGGCGCGGCTTGCCGTCGGCGTCGACCGCCGCGAAGACGAGGTACGCGGAGCCGACCTGAGTGGGCGGCGCCGACTCGTTCCAGCGCTCGGCCAGGACCCGTACCCCGACCTCCATCGAGGTCCGGCCGGTCCAGTTGACCTGGGCCTTCACATGGACGAGGTCGCCGACGCGGACCGGTTCGAGGAAGACCATCTCGTCCATGGACGCGGTGACGGCGGGGCCGCCGCTGTGCCGGCCGGCCACGGCGCCCGCCGCGTCGTCGACGAGTTTCATGATCACGCCGCCGTGCACCGTACCCAGAAGGTTGGTGTCGCTGTGGGTCATGATGTGGCTGAGGGTGGTGCGGGATGCGGCGGTCGGCTTGCCCGGGATCTCCGGAGTGTCCGACTGCGCGGCGGTGACCTGGTCTGTCATGGCCTCCACCTTATGCCGACCCGACATTCGCGGACTTTGTGTTGGGTTCGCAACAGCCGTGCCTCTATTTTCCCCGGAACCTTGTAAGACCCCTGGCGGTGCCCTGCACACTGGGGCGCATGAATGACTGGCCCGGTGGATGGTCCGACGACAATCGCGGTGACCGCTACGGACGCGGCAGCTCGAGGGCACAGCCCGAGGGCGCGCGCGTGATGCGGCAGGTCCGCCGCGGTCCGGCGGCGCCGCCCGGCCCGGGGTACGGCGGGGTGCCGCAGCAGCCGTCGTACGTGAACGGCCAGGGCCACGGCGGCTACGGCGACGACCCCGGCTACGACGACGGGTACGACAGCGGCTACAACACCGGCCAGGTCTACGGCGGGTCCGGTGGTCCCGGGGACCCCGGGGACCCCGGGGGCCGCGGGGGCCGCGGGATGCGCGAGCCGCGGCCCGCGCCGAACTGGCGGCGCCGTATCAAGGTGACCGCGATCACCGTCGTGACCCTTGCGGTCGTGACGTCCGTCGCCACCTACTTCTGGGCCGACTCCAAGCTCAACCGCGAGGTCGACCTGTCCAAGGTCATCGACCGGCCGGACGCGGGAGAGGGCACCAACTACCTGATCGTCGGCTCCGACAGCCGTGAGGGCATGTCGGCCGAGGAGAAGAAGCAACTGCACACCGGGTCCGCCGAAGGCAAGCGCACCGACTCGATGATGATCCTGCACACCGGCAGCAACGGTCCTACGCTGATCTCGCTGCCGCGTGACTCGGACGTCGAGATACCGACCTTCGTGGGTTCGGAGTCCGGCAAGACGTACAAGGGCACGGGCCGGCACGTGAAGCTGAACGCCGCGTACGCCGAGGACGGCCCGGAGCTGCTGGTCCGCACCGTCGAGTACAACACCGGTCTGCACATCGACCACTACGTCGAGATCGGCTTCGCGGGCTTCGCGAACATCGTGGACTCGGTCGGCGGTGTCGAGATCGACATCCCGCGGGACATCAAGGACTCCAAGTCCGGCGCGGACTTCAAGAAGGGCAAGCAGACCCTGAACGGCGAGGAGGCGCTCGCCTTCGTCCGCACCCGCTACGCACTGCCCGGCTCCGACCTGGACCGCACGAAGAACCAGCAGAAGTTCCTCTCGGCCCTCGCCAACCAGGTGGCGACCCCGAGCACGATCCTCAACCCGTTCAAGCTGTACCCGACCATGGGTGCGGGGCTGGACACCCTGATCGTCGACAAGGACATGGGCCTGTTCGACCTGGCGGACATGTTCTGGTCGATGAAGGGCGTCACCGGCGGTGACGGCAAGTCGATGAACATGCCGATCTCCGGCTCCACTGGCGGCAACCTCGTCTGGGACAAGGCGAAGGTGAAGACGCTGGTGGAGCAGCTGAAGAACGACGAGACGGTGACCGTCTCCAGCAACTGAGCAGCGCACGGCCGGGCAGCACACAGCCGGGCAGCGCACAGCAGTCGAGGGCACCCTGCGGGTGCCCTCGAGTGTTTCCGGGGGGCCGGACGTTCGTCACATGGTGGCGCCCGACATCGCGCGGCAGGACTCGGCGCAGCGGCGACACGCCTCGGCACAGCGCATCATCTGCGGGTCGTCCGGCATGGACATACACGCCTCGGCGCACATGTCGCAGGCCTTGGCGCACATCGCGCACATCTCGGCCGACATGGGCGAGCGGCGCATCATCATGTCCGCGCACATGCGGGTCGTCTCGGCGCAGTCCATGAGCGCCCGCATGATCTGCATCTGCGGCTGGCCGCCCATCTGCATGCAGGAGCTCATCGTCTCCTCGCAGACCACGTGGCAGGACATGCACGCGTCGACGCAGGCCTGCATCTCCTTGCTCATGGCGGTCATGGTGCCTTGCTGGGTCATGGCTCCTCCTGGGGGTGCGGAAGCCCGGGGCGGGCCCCGTGCCCTTCCGTCCTACGCCCGCCCGCCGCGCCGCGCCATCGGACGGACGCGCCCGATCCGCCCCCATTGGGGTTACGGCTCCGCAGGCAGGAGAGGACGCCGGGTCCCACCACCGTCATCGCCCGGTCGTCCCCGGTCACGGAGTTCAGGATGCCCAGCATGGCGATCGCGACCGACTGGCCGACCGGCCAGCCGGTCCGAAGTTCGTGTCCGGTGTCCGGGCCGCGGACGCCTGCATCGGCTCCGCATGGCGCGCGTCCGCCTCCAGGCAGGCAATGGCGCCCTCAACTCAGCGCGGAAGCACGGCACTTGAGTGACGAACGCCGATCGCCCTCCGCCCGGGGAGGGCGGAGGGCGATCGGAGAAGAGCTACGACAGACTGCGGCAGCCCTACGGCAGGTTGCGCGCCATCACGATGCGCTGGACCTGGTTCGTGCCCTCGTAGATCTGCGTGATCTTGGCGTCGCGCATCATGCGCTCCACCGGGTAGTCACGGGTGTAGCCGTAGCCGCCGAGGAGCTGGACGGCGTCGGTGGTGACCTCCATCGCCACGTCGGACGCGAAGCACTTGGCGGCGGCGCCCAGATAGGTGAGGTCGGCGTCGCCGCGCTCGGAGGCGGCGGCGGCCTGGTAGGTCAGGGCGCGGGCGGCCGAGATCTTCATGGCCATGTCGGCGAGCATGAACTGGATGCCCTGGAAGTCGGCGATCGGCTTGCCGAACTGCTTGCGCTCCTGGACGTAGCCCTTGGCGTAGTCGAGGGCGCCCTGCGCGATGCCCAGCGCCTGCGCGGCGATCGTGATGCGGGTGTGGTCCAGCGTCTTCATCGCCGTGGCGAAGCCGGTGCCCTCCTCGCCGATCATGCGGTCCGCCGGGATGCGAACGTTGTCCAGGTAGACCTCGCGGGTCGGGGAGCCCTTGATGCCGAGCTTCTTCTCGGGGGCGCCGAAGGAGACGCCCTCGTCCGACTTCTCCACGACGAAGGCCGATATGCCCTTCGAGCGCTTGGAGGGGTCGGTGACCGCCATCACCGTGTAGTACTCGGAGACACCGGCGTTGGTGATCCAGCGCTTCACGCCGTTCAGGACGTAGTGGTCGCCGTCGCGGACCGCCTTCGTCTTCATGCCGGCGGCGTCGGAGCCCGCGTCCGGCTCGGAGAGGCAGTACGAGAACATGCCGTCGCCCTTGGCGAGCGGGGTCATGTACCGCTTCTTGATGTCCTCGGAGCCGGAGAGGATCACCGGGAGCGAGCCCAGCTTGTTCACCGCGGGGATGAGGGAGGAGGACGCGCATACGCGGGCCACCTCCTCGATCACGATCACCGTGGCGAGGGCGTCCGCGCCCGCGCCGCCGTACTCCTCGGGTACGTGCACCGCGTGCAGGTCAGCCGCGACCAGCGCGTCCAGCGCCTCCTGCGGGAAGCGGGCGTCCTCATCCACCGCGGCAGCGTGCGGCGCGATCTTCGCCTCGGCCAGCGAGCGGATCGCGTCGCGGAGCATGTCGTGCTCCTCGGACGGGCGGTACAGGTCGAAGTCAGCCGATCCGGCCAAGGTCTCTCACGCTCCAAGGACGCTGTGTGGTCTAGCGGACGCTGTGTGGTCTAAGCGCGGCGCTCATGCTAATTACCGTTAAGTAACTCAAATTTTAGGGGGCGGCTCACGGGAGTGATACGTGAGCTTGGTGACAGCTGGGAAGTTGCCCGTAGAACGGCCCGACTATGCTCGGGCCCGCATCACCGCCGGACCCCCGCAGACCTCTGGAGTACCCCATGGCCCTCAAGATCACCGTGATCGGCACCGGTTATCTCGGCGCGACCCACGCCGCGGCCATGGCCGAGCTCGGCTTCGAGGTGCTGGGGCTCGATGTCGTGCCGGAGAAGATCGAGATGCTGCGGCGCGGTGAGGTCCCGATGTACGAGCCGGGACTGGAGGAGCTGCTGCGCAAGCACGTGGCCGGCATCGAGGGGTCGACCGGGCGGCTGCGGTTCACCATGGACTGGGCCGAGGTCGGGGCGTTCGGCGATGTGCACTTCGTGTGCGTGAACACGCCTCAGCGGCACGGCGAGTACGCCTGTGACATGTCGTACGTCGACCGCGCCTTCGAGTCTCTCGCCCCGCACCTGACCGGCCCCGCCCTCGTCGTCGGCAAGTCCACCGTCCCCGTCGGTTCCGCCGACCGCCTCGCCGCCTACCTCGCCGCGCACGCACCGGCCGGCGAGGACGCCGAGCTGGCCTGGAACCCGGAGTTCCTGCGTGAGGGCTTCGCCGTGGACGACACCCTGCACCCGGACCGGATCGTGGTCGGCGTGCGCAGCGAGCGGGCCGAGAAGCTGCTGCGCGAGGTGTACGCCACGCCGATCGCCGCCGGCTCCCCCTTCGTCGTCACCGACTTCCCCACCGCCGAGCTGGTGAAGACCTCCGCCAACTCCTTCCTCGCCACCAAGATCTCCTTCATCAACGCGATGGCGGAGGTGTGCGAGGCCGCCGGCGGCGATGTCGCCAAGCTCGCGGAGGCCATCGGCTACGACGACCGGATCGGCAGGAAGTTCCTGCGGGCCGGGATCGGCTTCGGCGGCGGCTGCCTGCCCAAGGACATCCGCGCCTTCATGGCCCGGGCCGGTGAGCTGGGCGCCGACCAGGCGCTGACCTTCCTGCGCGAGATCGACTCGATCAACATGCGCCAGCGCGGCCAGATGGTGGAGCTCGCCCGGCAGGCGCTGGGCGGCGGGTCCTTCCTCGGCAAGCGGGTCGCCGTGCTCGGCGCCACCTTCAAGCCCGACTCGGACGACGTCCGGGACTCGCCCGCGCTGAACGTCGCCGGGCAGATCCACCTCCAGGGCGGCCAGGTCACGGTGTACGACCCCAAGGGCATGGACAACGCCCGCCGCCTCTTCCCGACCCTCGGCTACGCCGACAGCGCGATCGATGCCGTACGGGGCGCCGACGTCGTACTGCATCTGACGGAATGGCGGGAATTCCGCGAGCTGGATCCGGCGGCACTCGGCGAGGCCGCGACGGCTCGGGTCATTCTGGACGGGCGCAATGCCCTGGACCCGGAGTTGTGGCGGAAGGCCGGCTGGACTTATCGGGCGATGGGGCGGCCGACGGCCTGAGAAAAGGCGGGCCGTTCGCGCGGGTCGTTCAGGCAAAGGACGCGGCCGTTCGAGCAAAAGGGGTCGTGCCCGCACCGCCCTCCCTACCGGGGGGGGGCGGGCCCGCGGGCGCCCGCCGCCGGCCCATGGCGAGCCCACACAACGGCATATGCCGTTCTCCTTGAAATCCCCACCCGGCTTCGAATTCTATTCGAGTAGCGTGAGGGAAAAGAAATGCTCGCACGCGAATTCTTCACAGTCGCATTGCGCGGAATAGCGGCGGTCTCACCCGGTCTCACAGTGAGGGTCCCCTCGAAAGAGAGGGGCCGCAACGGCGGTTTAACTGACGCGTAGCCGCACGGAATTCGCGCGCCACTCCACTGGTCGTCGTTCGCTGGTTTTGAACAGACCATGCCAGGAGTGACCATGCCCCTGTTCCGCCGGGCCCTGTGGCCGCACGACCACCGCGACGAACTGGTCGCGGGAGCGCTCGTCGGCGCCGTGGTGGTCGTACTCGGATACGCGTCGGGCATCGGCGCCCCCGCCGCCTCCTCCGACGCGACCGCAGCCCCGCCGCCCGCGGCCACCTCACCGTCGTCCCCGGAAGGTGCGGCCCCGCCGGAGAACCCGGGCGACGCGGCAGAGGGCTCGGCGGGAGGCGCGCCTGCCCCCGGGGCGATGCCCGGCACCGGCGTCTACTACCCCGGCGGCACCGGCGAGGACCACACCGGCCACCTGGGCGGCGGCACCGGCGGAGCGGGTCACTCCGGCCATGGCGCCTCCCCGGCCCCCTCCGACTCCGCACCCCCGTCCTCCCCCTCCCCCTCAGCCCCCGGGACCACCCCGCCCGGCGGCGACGACGCCACCTGCGAGGACGGCGAGGTCCGGCTCGCCCGGCCGCTCCTCACCGGCCTCACCCAGCCCGTCTTCGGCCTCCTCGATCCGGCGGCGAGCGGCGCGCAGGAGTCGGCGGCACCCGAGCCGCGGCCCTCCCCCTGCATCGGGCTCGCCCCGCTGCCCTCCCTCCTCGGCGGCATCAGCCCGACGCCGGAGGCGACGCCATGACCCTGCGCCGCGCCCTCGCCCTCCTCGTCCTCACGCCGCTCCTCTACGTCCTGCCGGGCACCGCCCAGGCCCTCGCCCACACCGAGCTGGTCACCTCAAGCCCCGCCGACGGCGCCGAGCTGAAGCAGGCCCCCGACCACCTCACGCTCACCTTCGACGAGCCCGTCGAGCCGGCCGGGGTGCGCGTCATGACCGTGGACGGCGACCGGCTCCCGGTGTCCCTCGTGCCGGGGCACAAGGGCAGGGTCGTACGGGCCGCCCTCGGGCACCCGGCGGACGGCTCCTTCGCCGTCGTCTGGTCGGTCGTCGACGAGGAGGACGGGCACGCCTCCTCCGGCCGGCTCGACTTCGGCACCGCGGCACCCGCCGCACAGGACCGCGGCGACGAGGCCGCGACCGCACCGTCCCCCCTGGTGCGCAAGGGCCTCGTCGCCGCCCGCTGGGCCGGCTATCTCTCCCTGGCGCTGTTCATCGGGGGCCTCGCCTTCGTCACGCTGCTGTGGCCGCGCGGCGCGCACGAGCCTCGGGCCCGGGCGCTGCTGGGGCTGGCCTGGACGTGCGGCCTGCTGGCGTCGGTCGCGGCGATCGGGCTCCAGGGCGCGTACACCGCCTTCGGCGACCTGCGGGACGCCTTGCGCGGCGAGACGTACGCGGACGTCCTGACCACCGAGCCCGGCATCGTGCTCGCCGCCCGGGTGCTGCTGTGGGTGCTCGCGGCCGTGGTGCTGAGCGCGCTGCTCCAGGGCGGGCCACGCACCTCCCGCTCCCCCGGCTGGCGGGTCGGCGCACTGGCCGTCTGTCTCGGGCTGCTGCGGGCGACCGGCATGGCGGGCCACAACTCCGAGGGCGGTGAGCCCACCTGGGGCGCGATCGCCGACCTCGTGCACCTGCTCGGCGTCTCGCTGTGGATCGGCGGGCTGGTCATGCTCGCTCTGGCGGTGCTGCCGCGGCGGAGGCCCGGCGAGCTGGCCGCGGTGGTGCCGGGCTACTCACGGCTGGCGGCCATCAGTGTGGCGGGCATCGTGGCCGCCGGGCTGGTGCTGGCGTGGCAGGTCGTGGGGTCGTACGACGCCCTGCTGCACACCTCCTACGGGCACCTGCTGCTGGCGAAGACAGCCGTGCTCGGGGTCGTCCTGCTGGTCGCCCTCGCCAGCCGCCAGTGGGTGCGTACCCGCCTCGATCTCGCCGTGCTGCTGCGCGGCGACGCCGCCACCGTGCGGCCCTTCGGTTACTCGGTCGCGGCCGAGACGGGGCTGGTCCTCGTCGTGCTCGCCGTGACGAGTCTGCTGGTCACGGCCAACCCTGGCCAGTGAACTCCCATGAAAATCAAAGGAGTTGCGTTGAAACGAAGCAATGAGAGCGACGCGGCAGCGGGCCGCCGCCCGCCCGCGGGCAACCGGGGGCTGCTGGTGGCCGGAGTCGGCGCGGCGCTGGCCGCGGTGCTCAGCCTGGGGCTGCTCCAGGCCGCCTCGAGCACCTCGGCCTCCGGGGCGGCCTCCACGACGGACGCGGGCGCGGCTCAGGCGCCCGCTGCCGCCGCGGCCCAGGTACAGCCGGCGGCCGACGCGGCGCCGGACCACCAGGTCGACATCATGAACAACAAGTTCGGCGACGGAAAGCAGCTCGTCGTCGAGGTCGGCGACACGGTCCGCTGGACCAACCACGACAGCGTGCCGCACACGGTCACCACGACCAAGGGCCCGAAGAAGTTCGACTCGGGCACGTTGGAGCAGGGCGACTCGTGGTCGTACACCTTCACCACGGCCGGGACGTACGACTACTACTGCGCGGTGCACCCGGACATGGTGGCGTCCGTGAAGGTCGTAGCCGCCGACGACGGCGGCTCGTCAGGCGGCTCGTCAGGCGGCTCGTCAGGCGGCTCGTCCGGTGGTTCCTCGGGCGGGTCGAGCGGCGGCTCCTCCGGTGGGTCCGGCTCCGGTGGCGGCACGGGCGGCACGTCGGGCGGTACGTCGGGCGGTACGTCGGGCGGTACGTCCGGTGGCGGCACAGGCGGCACGTCCGGTGGTGGCTCCGGCGGTACGACCGGTGGTGGCTCCGGTGGCGGCGACGAGCAGTGCGCCAGCGTCCAGGACGTGCTGCTGCCGATCCTCCAGCATCTCAACGCGGCGCACCTGGAGCGGTCCCCGGCCCAGCAGGTGCAGGACGCGCTGGCGCTGGACTCGTACGTCAAGACGCACACGGTGTGGATCGAGAGCATCCTGACGCCCGCCACCGAGGGCGGCGGCACGATCCTCGACGACACTCTCAGCGTGCTGCTGAACCACATCAACAAGGCGCACCTGGAGGAGTCGCCCGGGCAGCAGGTCGCCGATCTGCTGAACGTCGACAGCTACGTGCAGATGCACACGGTCTGGGCCGAGCACCTGCTCACGCCCACCGAGGACTTCCTCACCAACAGCTGCTGACACCGCCCGCGCGGAAGACGGACGCCGGTCCGGCCGAGGCTCAGTCGGCCGGACCGGCGCTCCCCCATTGTCCCCGTCACCGCCGCCCTTCCGGAACCGCTTTCCAAGGAGACCGGGATGACAACCGTCACCCTGCCCGTCGACCCGACCCCGCCCGAGGCTCCCGCCTCACCCCCCTGGCTGCCCCTGCCCGGCCGGTACGCCGTGGCCCCCGGCCGCTCGCTGGTCGAACTCACCGCTCTGTGCGGCCCGTTGCCGCTCCGGCGCCGCCGCCTCACCCTCGCGGCGGCCTCGCTCACCGTCCCGGAGACCGACGAACACCCCACCTTCCGCTTCGAGTTCGACGGCCCCCATCTCACTGGCGTTCTCACCCTCGCCCCCGCCCACGCCCACGAGGGCACCGGCACCGTCCAGCTCACCGGCGACCTCGGTATCGACGGCACCGACTTCCCCGCGCTGCTGCGGCTGCGGGTCGTCGAGCGGTCCGACGACCTGCTGCTCGTCGTGGGCACCGCCCGGCTGTCGTACCGGCTGCTGCGCCGCGCCACCGGCTTCCGGTTCGGCCGGTTCGGCCGGCTGCGGCCCACTACGCGGCTGCGGCTGCTGGTCGCCGGGGAGTTCGCGTGAGGGCGGCACGGCGAGCGGTCCCGGGGACCGTCCGCGCTCTGGCTGCCCTGGCCGTCCTGGTCGGCCTGGTCGGCCTGCTGCTCGTGCTGCCGGTCGGCCGGGCGTCGGCGGCGACGTACCGGGTCGCCATGAGCGGATACGCCTTCAGTCCCGCGACCCTGACCGTCACCGCCGGCTCCACGGTCACCTGGACCAACCAGGACACCGCCCCGCACGACGTGAAGACCACGTCGGCCCCGGCCGCCTTCCACTCCCCCATGCTGAACAAGGGCGGAAGCTGGAGCTTCACCTTCACCACGCCGGGGACGTACGCCTACTACTGCACCGTCCACCCGAACATGACCGCCCGGATCGTGGTCCGGGCGGCGGCGACGTCGGCACCGGCGCCCGCGCCGACGCATGACCACTCGGGGACGGGACACCAGTCGTCCGGCCACCACTCGACCGTACCGAGCCGGACAGCGGCGACACGCTCACCGACCCCCTCGCCCGCCCGGTCCGCACCGTCCCCGTCGCACCAGGCCGCCGCACAGTCGCCGTCACCCACGCCGACGGCCACCCCGTCCCCAGCACCGCAGACCCAGATCACCGCCTCGCCAACCCGCCCACTGGACCCCTTGCTGGTCCTGACCGGGATGGTCGCAGGGGTCGCGGTCCTGTGCCTCCTGCTGGTGGGCTCAAGGGCGTCCCGGCCCCGCGAAGAGGAGACCTGACGGCAACGCCCCTGAAAGGCGCGCGGGGCCGTATCCATATGCGGCTCCGCAGCCGCAGGACGACATGCCCCGGCACCCCGGTGGGCGTCACTTCGCCCGGTACCGCCGCATCTTCGCCCGCGCCCCGCACACCTGCATCGAGCACCAGCGACCACGGCCCGCCGGGCTGCGGTCGTAGTACGCCCAGTGGCAGTCGACGGCCTCGCAGGCCTTCAGCCGGTTCCACGTGCCCTCGACGAGGGCCTGGGCGATGGCCGCCGCCACCCGGGAGAGCAGCGGGCCCTCGACGGCGGGGGCGAGGCCGGCCGAGCCGTCGGCCGGGTCGACCGTGACGAGCAGCGGGCCGGCCGTCAGCACCTCCCCCAACGGCGTCGCGACCCGGTGCGGAGGATGCCCCGCATGCGCGAGAAGGGCCACCCGCAGCGACTCCCGCAGCTCCCGCGCCCCCGGCACGTCTTCCTCGGCCAGCCCGAAGCGCGCCCGGCCCTGCGCCGTGTCCAGCGAGTCGGCGCCCGACTCGATGTCCAGCGTGTTGACCAGGGACTCGACCAGCTCCAGGCCCCCGGGCGCGGGCGATCTCTCACTCATGGCTGCACGCTACCTCCCGCTTCCCCTTGCGACGTTACCGCCAATGCTGGAGTATGCAGTAACGGAGTTACCCTCTGCGGAGCTGTAGAGGTAACCAAGACTTCGAGGAGGAAGTCATGGCCATCGCCGAACTGGGCGTCGTCGTCCTGGACTGTCCCGACCCCCGTGCCCTCGCCGACTTCTACGCGCGCGTGCTCGGCGGAAGCGTCGAAGGCGAAGGAGACTGGGTGGACCTGAAGGTGCCCGGCGGGCAGTCGCTGGCGTTCCAGGCCGCCCCCGGGTTCGTACCGCCGCAGTGGCCGGCGTCCGAGCACTCGCAGCAGTTCCATCTGGACCTGACCGTCGCGGACCTGGACGCGGCCGAGGAAGGCGTACTGGCACTGGGGGCGAAGCCTCTGGACGCCGAGGACCGCGGCCGGACCTTCAGGGTTTACGCGGATCCGGCCGGGCACCCGTTCTGCCTGTGCGCCTGCTGATCACGCCCTGACCGCCGGGAGGAAACCATGGCCGCCGTGGCACGTCTGCGTTCCGTCGTCATCGACTGCCCCGACCCCCGCGCCCTCGCCCGCTTCTACGCCGGCGTAGGCGGCGGTACACCCGAGGACGACGATCCCGACTGGGTCGTACTCCAGCTCCCGGGCGGACCGCGGATCGCCTTCCAGTCGGCGCCCGGACACACCCCGCCGAAGTGGCCGCGCGCCGACCACGACTCGCAGCAGTTCCACCTCGACTTCGACGCGGGGTCCACCTGGGAGGAGGTCGACGCGGCTCAGGAGAAGGTGCTGGAGCTGGGCGCGCGGTTGCTGCACGCCGACGACAAGGAGGACTGGCGGGTCTACGCCGACCCCGCGGGGCACCCGTTCTGCCTCTGCCGGATCGAGCGGCCGTGATCGAGCAGCCGTGATCGTGGACTCCTGGCGGCCCCGGCTATCCGTCCAGCTCGGCGATCTTCGCCGTCGACGGCTCCCGGCGCCGCTGCGCCTCCCGGGCCGTGAAGTCGGCCTCGCGCAGGACACGCTGGACGTTGCCCCAGGTCAGCAGGGCGATGTCGGCCTCGGGCCAGCCCCGGCGCAGCAGCTCGGCGACCAGGCGCGGGAAGCCGGAGGCGTCGCTGAGATCCTGCGGGTGGGCGGCGCCGACGTCGTAGGTGCCGGACAGGCCGACGCACTCCGTGCCCGCCACCTCGCGCACGTGGTCGAGATGGTCGGCGACGTCCCGGACGGACGGGCCGGTCTGCTCGGCGGTCAGCGGCACCATGCACAGGCCGCCGACGGCGCGCAGCTCGGCGAGCAGGTCGTCGGGGAGGTTGGCCGGGTGGGGGCGCAGGGCGTGGGCGGCGGAGCGGGCGCACAGGACCGGTGACCTGGAGACCGCGCACGCGCGGCGCAGGGTGTCCGCGGAGGCGCCGGAGAGTTCGGCCAGCACACCGAGGCGGTTCATCTCGCGCAGCACCTCGTCGCCGAACCTGGTCAGGCCCGCCTCGCTCGCCCAGGAGGTGCCGGACAGGGTGAGGGCGCGCAGCCCCAGCCCGTGCAGGGAACGCAGGATGCCGAGCGAGTCGCCGAGGGCCGCGGCCCCCGCGGGGCCGGGCAGGACGGCGACGCGACCGAAGTGGCGGACGTCCGTGATCGGCCCGGGGGTGTCGGCGAGGCGCAGGCCCTCGGGGTGGGCCCGTACGACGGTCTTCACCAGGTCCAGCTGCTCCAGCGTGGCACCGACGGCCCGCTCGCCGGCCAGTCCCTCGGGCAGGTGCAGCGCCCAGAACAGCGCGGCGACGTGGCCTTCGCGCATCCGCGGCACGTCTGTGTCGACGGCGCTCTCGCCGAGCTCCAGGTCGACCCGGGGCAGTCGGCGCAGCGCCCACGGCAGTCCGCTGTAGCCGTCGGCGACGGGGTGGGCGGCGAGCAGGGCGTGGGCGCGTTCGAGGAGGCCCGCGTCGGTGTCCTGGCCCGGACCGGCGACGGGTTCGTACGGCTCCCCGGGGAGCGCGGCGGGCAGGTCATCGATCTCGCCGACCTCGGGGCTGGTGTCCAGTTCGTCCTTGAGGTCTGCCATGGCGGCTGTCTCCGTACGTGATCGGCGTCCTGATCAGCAGTACGGTTCACCGTCGCACGGACCCGGAGCGGGTACCTGGTGGACGGGGCGTTCGGGGGTACCGGAGGGCTGCCTCTCGGCGGTCAGTGCCCGCTCCGCGGTGAGGTCCGGGACCGGGACCTGATGTACACGGGCGGGGCGAGCGGTGGTTACGCCGACTGCCCCGCCCTCGACGCTCAGCCGTCCAGCGCCTCGATGGTCGCGTTGGACGGGCCCCGCGTCGCCTTCAGGTCACGGGCGACGTCCTCGGCCGCACCCAGCACCCGTACCGCGTTCTGCCAGGTCAGCTTGGCCAGGTCGGGCTTGGACCAGCCGCGGTCGAGGAGCTCGGCGATGAGGTTGGGGTAGCCGGACACGTCGCCCAGGCCGTCGGGGGTGAAGGCCGTGCCGTCGTAGTCGCCGCCGATGCCGATGTGGTCCACGCCCGCGACCTCGCGCATGTGGTCCAGGTGGTCGGCGACCGTGGGCACCGTGGCGACCGGACGCGGGTTGGTCTCCTCGAAGGCGCGGTGCACCTTCATCGCCTCGGCGGTGGTGTCGAGGTGGTGGAAGCCGTGGGCGCGCATGTTCTCGTCGGCGGCGGCCGTCCAGTCGACCGCCGCCTGGAGCACGAACTTCGGCACGAACGTCACCATCGCGACGCCGCCGTTGCCGGGGAGCCGTTCCAGGACGTCGTCGGGGATGTTGCGCGGGTGGTCGCACACCGCGCGGGAGGAGGAGTGGGAGAAGATCACCGGCGCCGACGTGGCGTCCAGCGCGTCCCGCATCGTCGTCGCCGCCACGTGCGAGAGGTCCACCAGCATGCCCTCGCGGTTCATCTCGCGGACGACCTCGCGGCCGAAGGCCGACAGACCGCCCACGCCGGGGACGTCCGTCGCCGAGTCCGCCCACGCGATGTTGTCGTTGTGGGTGAGGGTCATGTAGCGGACGCCGAGCGCGTACAGCGCCCGCAGCGTGGCGAGCGAGTCGGCGATGGAGTGGCCGCCCTCGGCGCCCATGAGGGAGGCGATACGGCCCTCGCCGCGGGCGGCTTCCATGTCCGCCGCCGTCAGCGCCGGGCGCAGGTCGGCCGGGTAGCGCGCCAGCAACTGCCGTACGCAGTCGATCTGTTCGAGGGTGGCGCTGACCGCCTTGTCCCCGGCGTAGTCCGAGCGGACGTACACCGACCAGAACTGCGCGCCCACGCCGCCCTCGCGCAGGCGGGGGATGTCGGTGTGCAGGTGGGCGGCCTGGGAGGTGGCGATGTCGCGGGCGTCGAGGTCGTAGCGGACCTGTGCGCGCAGGGCCCAGGGGAGGTCGTTGTGGCCGTCGACGACCGGGAACTCGCGCAGGAGTTCCCGGGCTGCCTCCAGGGAGGTCATCGCGGTCACTTCCCCGAGCCGAAGCCGAAGCCGCTCGCGCCCTCTGCCTTGGCGCGCAGGCGCTTGCCCTTCTCGGTGGCCTGGTCGTTGAGCTCCTGCTGGAAGTCACGCATCCGCTGCAGCAGGTCCTCGTCGTGCACGGCGAGGATGCGGGCGGCGAGCAGACCGGCGTTGCGGGCGCCGGCGACCGAGACGGTGGCCACGGGCACGCCGGCCGGCATCTGCACGATCGAGAGCAGCGAGTCCATGCCGTCGAGGTACTTCAGCGGGACCGGGACGCCGACGACCGGCAGGGGCGTGACCGAGGCGAGCATGCCGGGGAGGTGAGCGGCGCCGCCCGCCCCCGCGATGATCACCTTGAGGCCCCGTTCGGCGGCCTGCTCGCCGTACGTGACCATCTCGCGCGGCATACGGTGCGCGGAGACGACGTCGACCTCGTACTCGATCTCGAACTCGTCGAGGGCCTGGGCGGCGGCCTCCATGACGGGCCAGTCGGAGTCCGACCCCATGACGATGCCAACAACGGGGCTCATTCGGTGATCGTGCCTCTCAGGTAGCCGGCAGCGTGACGGGCGCGCTCCAGCACGTCGTCGAGGTCGTCGCCGTAGGTGTTGACGTGACCGACCTTGCGGCCGGGCTTCACGTCCTTGCCGTACATGTGGATCTTGAGCTTGGGGTCGCGGGCCATGCAGTGCAGGTACGCGGAGTACATGTCGGGGTAGTCGCCGCCGAGGACGTTGACCATGACGGTCCACTCGGCGCGCGGGCGCGGGTCGCCGAGGGGGAGGTCCAGGACCGCGCGGACGTGGTTGGCGAACTGGGAGGTGATCGCGCCGTCCTGGGTCCAGTGGCCCGAGTTGTGCGGGCGCATCGCCAGTTCGTTGACGAGGATGCGGCCGTCGCGGGTCTGGAACAGCTCGACGGCGAGGTGGCCGACGACGCCGAGTTCCTTGGCGATGGTGAGGGCCATCTCCTCGGCCTTCAGGGCGAGGGTCCCGTCGAGGTCGGGGGCGGGTGCGATGACGGTGTCGCAGACGCCGTTGACCTGCCGGGACTCGACCACCGGGTACGCGACGGCCTGGCCGTGCGGGGAGCGTACGACGTTCGCCGCGAGCTCCCGTACGAAGTCGACCTTCTCCTCGGCGAGGACCGGGACGCCGGCGCGGAACGGCTCGGCGGCCTCCTCGACGGAGTCGACGACCCAGACGCCCTTGCCGTCGTAGCCGCCGCGGACGGTCTTGAGGACGACGGGGAAGCCGTCGCCCTCGGCGCCCTCGGCAAGGCCTTCGGCCGCGAAGGCCGCCACATCCTGTGGGTCGGCCACGAGTCTGTGCCGTGGGCACGGCACGCCGATCGCGTCGAGCTTCGCGCGCATCACGCCCTTGTCCTGGGCGTGCACGAGTGCGTCAGGGCCCGGGCGGACGGGGATGCCGTCCGCCTCCAGAGCCCTGAGGTGCTCGGTGGGTACATGTTCGTGATCGAAAGTGATCACATCGCAGCCCCTCGCGAAGTCGCGCAGCGTGTCGAGGTCGCGATAGTCGCCGATGACGACATCGCTCACCACCTGCGCCGCGGAATCCTGAGGGGTGTCACTGAGGAGCTTGAACCTGATGCCGAGCGGGATGCCCGCCTCGTGTGTCATACGAGCGAGCTGACCCCCGCCGACCATGCCGACTACCGGGAACGTCACGCCCCTAGGGTATCGGCCGCGTCGGGGCGACCCTCTTACCGGACTTTTCCGGGCCTCTTTCCGACCTATGTCCCCACCTATGAGCTCGCCCACAGGCAATCGCGGAGGGGGGTGGTTAGCATGGCTGGGTTGACGAAACCGACCGACAAAACGACCGACAGGAGCCTTCACAACCATGGGACGTGGTTCCTCGGGGCTTCATGCGGCGCCTCCAGTACCTCGCAGTGCGGTGCGGCAGCGGTTCGACCTGCTGATGCGTGAGGTCGCCAAGTTCGGCGCGGTGGGTGGAGCTGGGCTGCTGGTCAACCTCCTCGTGTTCAACCTGGTACGGCATGTGACCGACCTCCAGGTGGTGCGGGCGAGTGTCATCGCCACCGTCGTCGCGATCGTCTTCAACTACATCGGCTTCCGCTACTTCACCTACCGGGATCGGGACAAGAGTCGTCGTACGAAGGAACTGGGTCTGTTCCTGCTGTTCAGCGTGGTCGGTCTGGTGATCGAGAACGGTGTGCTGTACGCGGCGACGTACTGGTTCGGCTGGGACAGTCCGCTGCAGAGCAACATCTTCAAGTTCCTCGGCATCGGTATCGCGACGCTGTTCCGGTTCTGGTCGTATCGGACGTGGGTGTTCCGGGCGCTTCCTGCGGAGGAGGCGGAGGTGGCCGGCGGGGAATCGTTCCTGGAGGCGCCTCCGCAGGCAGCGCAGGCGGCGAAGCCGCGGGTCAGGCAGCGGGTGGGCTGACGCTCACCCCGGTGCGGGGTACGGGGTGCGGCCCCGGAGCCTTTCGCCCCCGCCGCCCCTACCCGTCCCGTCCTGAAGGGGCTCCGCCCCTTCGACCCCGCTGGGCTGCCGCCCCAGACCCCGCTTCGGCCCTGAACGGGCCTCGTCCTCAAACTCCCCCGGAGGGGGTGCCCCCAGACGGGCTGGAATGCCTGGCCGGCGCCGGGGAGTGACCGTCAGCGCCGCGAGGCAGAGCACCCAGCGGGTGGGTGGCCCTCCCCCTCCACGCCCTACCTGACCGTCGGGCCCGAATCCTCCGCCTGCTTCTTCAGCGGTGGGGTGCGGGAGAGGAACAGGGCCAGTACCGGGGGGTTGGTCTGGAGCATCTCCAGGCGGCCGCCGTCGGCTTCCGCCAGGTCGCGGGCCACCGCGAGGCCGATGCCGGTGGAGTTGCGGCCGCTGATGGCTCGCTCGAAGATGCGGGCGCCCAGGTCCGCCGGGATGCCCGGGCCCTCGTCCGTGACCTCGATGACCGCCTGGTTGCCCGTCACGCGGGTGCGCAGCGCCACCGTGCCGCCGCCGTGCATGAGGGAGTTCTCGATCAGGGCCGCCAGGACCTGAGCGACCGCGCCCGGGGTGCCGACCGCCCGGAGGTGGCGCTTGCCCGAGCTGACGATCGCCCGGCCCACGCTGCGGTACGCCGGGCGCCACTCCGCCAGCTGCTGCTGGATGACCTCGTCGAGGTCGAAGGTGACGGCGGAGCCGTTGCGCGGGTCGCGGGAGTTGGTGAGGAGGCGCTCGACGACGTCCGTGAGGCGCTCCACCTGGGTCAGGGCGATGGTCGCCTCTTCCTTCACCGTGTCGAGATCGTCGGTGAGGGTGATCTCCTCCAGGCGCATGGAGAGCGCCGTGAGCGGCGTGCGGAGCTGGTGCGAGGCGTCCGCGGCCAGGCGGCGTTCCGCCGTCAGCATGCGCCCGATGCGCTCCGCGGAGGAGTCCAGCACGTCCGCCACGCGGTCCAGCTCATGGACGCCGTACCGCTTGTGGCGGGGGCGGGGGTCACCCGAGCCGAGGCGTTCCGCCGTTTCCGCGAGGTCGGTGAGCGGAGAGGCAAGGCGGTTCGCCTGGCGTACCGCCAGCAGGACCGCCGCGATCACCGCCAGCAGCGCCACCGCCCCGATGATCAGCAACGTACGGCCGACCTCCCGTGTCACCGACGACCGCGGCTCCTGCACGGTGATCGTCTCGCCCTCCTCGCCGGTCTCCTTGGCGCTGATGACGTCACCGGTCGGCTTGGAGCCCACCTCGATCACCGGCTTGCCCGGGATCCGGATCTCGGCGTAACGATCCCCCTGGATCTGATCCCGCAGCACCGAGGCGTCCACGGTCTCCTCACCGAGCAGCCGGCTGTCCACGATGCTGACCAGCCGCACCGCCTCGGTGTCCACCCGCTCCTGCGCGGTGCTGGTGATCGTCCGGGTCTCGACGATGACGAGGGACACGCCGAAGACGGCGATGACGACGAGAACGACGGCGAGGGTGGACTGAATCAGTCGGCGGCGCATGGTGTCCTGTTGCTTACCTGTACGGCTTGTCTACCTGTACGGCTTCTGCCTGTACGGCTTCTACTTTTGCGGCTTCCACCTTGGCAGCTTCTACCTTTGCGGCTTTGGGTCAGCTCTTCTCGAAACGGAAGCCCACGCCTCGCACGGTGGCGATGTACCGAGGGTTCGCCGCGTCGTCGCCGAGCTTCTTGCGCAGCCACGAGATGTGCATGTCGAGCGTCTTGGTCGACGACCACCAGGTCGTGTCCCAGACCTCCCGCATCAGCTGATCCCGGGTCACCACCCGGCCGGCGTCGCGCACCAGCACCCGCAGCAGGTCGAACTCCTTTGCGGTGAGCTGGAGTTCCTCCTCGCCCATCCATGCCCGGTGCGACTCGACGTCGATCCGCACCCCGTGCGTGGCGGGCGGCTGCTGCGGCTCCGCCGCGCCGCGCCGCAGCAGGGCCCGGACCCGGGCCAGCAGTTCGGCGAGCCGGAACGGCTTGGTGACGTAGTCGTCGGCGCCCGCGTCGAGACCGACGACGGTGTCCACCTCGTCGGCGCGTGCGGTCAGGATGAGGATCGGCACGGCGTGAGCGTCGGCGCGCAGTCGGCGGGCCACCTCCAGGCCGTCCATGCCGGGCAGGCCGAGGTCCAGCACGACGAGGTCGATCCCGCCCTGCATTCCAGCGTCGAGCGCGGTGGGGCCGTCCTCCCGCACCTCGACCTCGTACCCTTCCCGGCGCAGTGCGCGGGCCAGCGGCTCTGAAATGGACGCGTCGTCCTCGGCGAGCAGTACACGGGTCATGAGCTGATGGTAGTCCGCCCATGACAAGAGCTGGAGAGTGATCGGCGCCTTGATTCTTACCGCTCCCCGGCCCGTCTCTTACCTACGCCCGCTGTGGTACAGACCTATGCCTACGAGGTGCGATCCTGGAAAGGACCTTGGAAAGGGTGCTCGCGGTTCCCTCGACACCTGTGATCCCAGTCTCAAGTCCTTCCATATCAGGCAGTGTCCTGACGTATGGTGAAACAACGCCTGTAGCACTGCGGGGACCTTCGGCGGCTTGACGCTGAGGGTCTCTTTTGTGTCTGGAATGACCTGTGGCCGGGCCCCCAAGGACGGGGGCGTGGATCCCGGTGGCCGCCGTCCGCCGCTTCGTGACCCGGAGCGGAACTCCCCGTGGGCGTGGGGGTGGGCGGCTGTGCCTCGCCGGTGCCGGCCGCCCCCCCCCCACCGGGCGCGCGACAGTCAACGTCGGTGCGCGTCCCGACCAGCAAGGATCGACCATGGCGTCCAGCCTGACGAAGGACTCGGCCCGCCCGGGCACCCCCGGCTCCGAGAAGACCTTCTTCGGCCACCCCCGCGGCCTGGCCACACTCTTCATGACCGAGATGTGGGAGCGTTTCTCCTACTACGGCATGAAAGCCCTGCTCACCGTCTACCTGCTCTCCGGCGGCCCCGACGCCGGCAAGGGGAGCATGGGCGGCGGCCTGGCCATGGACGTGGCCACCACCACGGTGATCGTCTCCGTCTACTCGGCGATGGTCTACCTGCTCGCCATGCCCGGCGGCTGGCTCGGTGACCGCGTCTGGGGCCCCCGCAAGACGGTGACCATCGCGGCCGTCACGATCATGGCCGGCCACCTCACCCTGGCGCTGCCCGGCGGTCAGGCCCCGTTCTTCGCGGGCCTGGCGCTGGTCGCGGCCGGCTCCGGTCTGCTCAAGGCCAACATCTCCACGATGGTGGGCCACCTGTACGACGGCCCGGACGACCCGCGCCGCGACGGCGGCTTCACGATCTTCTACATGGGCATCAACGCGGGTGCCTTCTTCGCCCCGCTGGCCATCGGCACCGTCGGCCAGGAGGTCAACTGGCACCTCGGCTTCGGCATGGCCGCGGTCGGCATGGCGATCGGCCTCGTGGCGTTCTTGCTCGGCACCCGCCACCTGAGCCCGCGGAGCAGCGTCGTCCCCAAGCCTCTCGCGGCCGAGGAACGCGCGGCCTGGCTGCGCAAGGGCCTGCTCTGGGTGATCGCGGCGACCGTCTTCTACGGCGTCGTGGGCGTCACCGGCCACTTCACCCTGAACTGGGCAATGATCCCGCTCACGGTCATCGGTCTGGTCGTCCCGACCGGTGTGCTGCTGCGCATCAAGCGGGACAAGGAGCTCTCGACCACCGAGCAGTCGAAGATGACCGGCTACATCTGGTTCTTCGTCGCGGCCGCCGTCTTCTGGATGATCTACGACCAGGGCGCGTCCACCGTCCAGGCATTCGGCGAGGGCAAGGCCGCGGGCTCGCTGCTCGGCTTCGACTTCCCGTCCTCCTGGTACCAGTCGCTGAACCCGCTGTTCATCATGGCGCTGGCCCCCGTCTTCGCCTGGGTCTGGCTGTGGCTGAACCGCAAGGGCAAGGAGCCGAGCACCATCGTGAAGTTCGCGATGGCCCTGATCCTGATCGGCGTGTCGTTCTTCTTCTTCCTCATCCCGCTGGGCATGGCGGCGAACGGCACCGCGGTCAGCCCGATGTGGCTGGTGGGCATCTACTTCATCCAGACCGTCGGCGAGCTGTGCCTGTCGCCGGTCGGCCTGTCGGTGACGACGAAGATGGCCCCGGCCAAGTACGCCAGCCAGATGATGGGCGTGTGGTTCCTCGCGGTCACCGCGGGCGACTCCATCACCAGCCTGCTGTCCAACCCGGCCATCGCCGGTGTCGACCTCGGCGGCACGCCCGCCGTCCTCGGGGAGGCGGCGCTCGCCGCCCTCGCGGGCTTCGCGGTCTACATGTACCGCCGGAAGGTCAAGTCGCTCATGGGCGACGTCCACTGACGTCCCTCCATACGCAAGGCGAGGGCCGCCGCACCTGAGGTGCGGCGGCCCTCGCCGTTCTGTCGGGCTCGCGTCAAGCCCTCGTCTCCACCGACCATGAGCGGAGGAAGCTGCGGAAACCGCACTGCACGGTCGACTTCTCACCGGGCTTCTTCCAGGGACCCCACAGGGTCCACGGGATCGTGTGCTCGGAACCGGCTCCCGTGCCGCGGATCACATCGCAGGTGAGCTTGACCCGGTGCTTGCTCACCTTCTTGCCCGAACTCGACTTCTTGCAGCTGGACGTCGCCGTCGGACGACCGAGGCTGAGGTGCACCTCGGACTTGCACTTGTACCGGGCCCCGGCAGCCTCGGCGGTACCCGCGTCGGCCAGGCCCATCCCCGTCGCCATCAGAACGGCCGCGAGCGCGCCCACGGCGGCCTTCTTCCCCCGGATCATTTGCTCCTCTTTCCCACGTCGAGCAACGAGCACGCTTGGTCACCACCTGACGTGCTTCGTTGCGTCATACGCAACCCATCGCACGCTTGCTCACGCGAACAGCGAGACGCTATGCCACACTTGATCTTGACGGCAAATCCAGAGGCTGGTCCCGCGGCTTCTGACGTGGGATCTCCGGGAGCGCCTGCGGCTGGGGAGAACAGCCGGAGGCCGTTGCACCGGTGGTGAACGGCCTCCGTTAGTTGTGGGTCAGGTCAGTGCGGCAGCTCGTCGCGCCGTACGGCCGTGACGAACGAGGCCCAGGCCGTCGCCGGGAGGATCAGGGCGGGGCCGTGGGGGTTCTTGGAGTCGCGGACGGGGACGAGGGGAGCGGGGATGTTGTCGGCGACTTCGAGGCACTGGCCGCCGTCGGAGTTGCTGTAGCTGCTCTTGCGCCACGAGGCCCCGGCCAGGAGGTCGTCGGAGACTTCGACGCACTCGCCACCGTCCGGGTTGCTGTAGCTGCTCTTGCGCCACGTCACGCCGGTCAGGTCGATGGATCGCACGGTGCTTCCTCCAGCCTCTGCCCGATGAACTTCAGCGACTCCGCCGGTGACAGCGCGAGGTCGCGCATCGAATCGTACGCACGTTGCAGCCGCTCAACCTCTCCGTTCCCCTCGATCAGTTCGCCCTTGTACGCGGTCTCGGTGTACGCCACTGTCCGCCCGTCGGGTAACCGCAGGAACATCACGGCAGTGCCGACCAAGCCGTGCAGCCCAGCGCTGAGAGGCAGCACCTGGAGCGTCACGTGCGGACGCTCGGCGACCTCCGCCAGGTGTTCGAGCTGCTCCCGCCAGGCCCCGGCATCCCGCAACGGCGTGCGCAGCACGGCCTCGGACAGGATGGTGCGGAACGTCGGCGCATCCTCGCCCAGCAGCAACGCCCGGCGGCCGACCCGCGCTTCCACCTGCTGGGCCAACTCCTCGCCCTTGATGCCGCCGGTCGCGAGCACCTCCCGCGCATACCCGTCCGACTGAAGCAGGCCCGGCAGGATGCTTACGGCGAAGTGCCACAAGCTCACCGCCCCGGCCTCCAGCAGCATGTACCTGCGGTACTGCTCCTTGAACTGCACCGGATCGGCGATGGCCAGCTCCCACAACGCCAGCAACAACCCGGGCGTCCCGTAATGCTCGTCCAGCGCTTGCGCCACCTCAGGGCTCCCCAGCGACTGCCCCCGCTCCAGCTTCCCCAGCGTCGACCAGTCCCAGCCCAGTCGCTCCGCGAGCTGCCGCAATGTGAGCCCGCTCTGCTCACGCAGCCTGCGTACCTCCTCCGCGTACCTCCATCGCGGCTCATGGCTGCGGCTCGTCACTGTCCGTCGCTGCGGCACCCTGTTTCCCCCTCCGCCCTGATGTGGAATTTGTGGAATTTGGAGTGCCGAGCGTGGAACTAGCGCGTCTCAGCAGCCCTTTCGCGGTCCGGACACGGCATGCTCGTAACCGGCACCTGAACACGCAGCGTAATCCGGCGAATGCGTGCAGCACAGGCGTTCCCCGGAACGCGAACCGCAAGGAGTGAGCCATGTCGAGCACGACTCTCCCCCGCCTCCCCCGCCGCACGCGCCCGAACCGCTCGGCTGCCGCCTGGACGCCGCCCGGCGGCTGGGCGCGGCCGACGCCCGCCGTGCTGCGCACGCTCGAGTCGGCGCTCGCACGGTGGTCCGCGTGAGCGCGCGCACGGCATGGGCGGCGGCTCCCCCGCCGCCGCCCACCTGTGACGTGTGCGGCGCGTTACTGGCTCAGCGGGACGCC
The DNA here is from genome assembly GCF_041052385.1 of Streptomyces sp. R28. Lineage (GTDB taxonomy): Bacteria > Actinomycetota > Actinomycetes > Streptomycetales > Streptomycetaceae > Streptomyces. Next base: position 4,377,712 of record NZ_CP163439.1, read on the forward strand.
GCGAAGGAGGCGGGCCGGACCGCCGAAGCCGGGGCCTGCGAACGGGAGTTGAGGGAGCACTGGAGCGTCGGACGGGGGTGTGCGCCGTGACCGAGCCGCCGCCGTACCCCTCGTTCGACGTGAGTCGCTCACCGGCCCCCGTGGACGGCTGCGAGCCCTGCCGGAAACTCGCGGCACGACGGGCCGCGGCACGCACGGCGCACGACCACAGCGCGGTGGCCGACGCGAACGTGCTGATGCGCACGCATCTACGGCTGGACCACGGCATGTGAGGAGGAGGCGGCGGCGCCCTGACCGGCCGACAGGTGCAGCCCGTCGGCCGAGGCGTCCTCGTCCCCGCACCACCTGACGAAGGGCGCTAGCGCAGGCGACGTCCAGGCATGAAGGTGAACACCGCTCCGCCGAGGAGCAGTGCCGTCCCTGCCACGAGCCCGAGGGCCTTCAGCGAGCCGTGGTCCTCCGCGCCCGTCGCCGCCAGGCCGCCGTCCGTCGACGAGCCGCCCGCGGAGCCGCCGGTCGAGCTGCCCGCCGAGCCGCCGCCGGACGCCCCGCTCGCCTGCTCCGTCGTGTCCAGCGTCAAGGACACCTCCGCCTTGGTCGGCGTGCAGGTCGTCGTCGTGCCGAGGGCCTCGATGGTCAGGACTCCCGGGGAGAGCGTCGACTCGCCGTTCGCGCCCGGCTTGTACGTGCCCGTCAGGTCCGGGATCTCGATCGGGTCGCCCGACTTGATGGCCTCGGAGTTGGCCGGGCCCTCGACATGGACCGTGCCCTTGTCCGCGCCGCCCAGGACGACCTCCATGGACGGCTTGACCGAGTCCTTGGGGATGTCGGCGGGGCTGTCCATCACCGACTTCTTGAACTGGACCGTCAGATCGAAACCGCCACCGCTCTTCTTGGCATTGATCTGGACCGGCGAAGTGGCCTCCTTGTCACCGATGGGCGTCTTGCACTCGTACGGGACCTGGACCTCCTTGCCCGTGAAGTCGGTCTGGCCGCCGTCGCCGCCGCCGGTGCTCGAACCGCCGGTGTCCGCGCCCGTCTCGCTCTCACTCGGCGTCGGATCCGGGCTGGACGGGCTCGACGACCCCGTCGGCAGACCTGTCGGCAGGTCGGTCGGCACACCCGTCGGCAGCGTCGGCACGACCGTCGGCAGCCCTCCCGTCGTACCGCCCGGACCCCCGCCCCCGTCCGTCACCTTGATCGTCGCCGCCGGCTTCACCGTCTCCTTCGGCGTGCACTTGGTGTCCGTGGAGATCGGCTTGTTGACGTTGATGTTGTACGCGTCCGGCGTCAGGGTCACCTCGCCCGGCGCCGTCAGCTTCAGCTTGCCCTTCATGTCGGACAGCTTCATGTCGCTGTTCTTGGGGATCGGCGGGTTCTGCCGCGGCCCCTGCATGGCGATGTCGGCCGTCTGCGCACCGGCCGCCTTCAGCGTCCCCGTCGGCTGGACCGTGTCCTGCCCGAGGTCGAGGATGTTGGGGTTCTTCGACGCCGCCTGGACGAACTTCCAGACGATCTCCACCTCGTCGCCGACCTTCGCCTCCGCGGGCGCGGTGACCTCCACCTTGGTCGTGCCCTGGACCGGCGGCAGCCCGGAGATGGCGGGCGGGATGCACTCGGTCGCGTACGCCACCTCGGCGGCCTGGGCGGGCGCGGCGGACACGCCGAGCAGGATGCCCGCGCCGCCGAGCATCAGGGCGACGCCCGCCGCGCCACCTCTTCTCGGGCTTGCCGGTGTGACTCTCCTTCGCTTGCTCACGGGGGTCCCTTCCTGGTCGGAGCCGCAGGACCCGGAGGACGCGTACGACTCGTCGGGCTGTCGTCGTCGTGCGGTGCGGAGAGCCGACCGGCCGTGCCCGGGTCGTTGTCCGGGGTGAACCACGGCAGGGCCGAGGGAGAGGAAGAGGCGTGCCTCGCCTCTTCGCGGGGCTTCAGCCCCGGGATGCGCAGGGCCATTTCGGGCAGGCGGGGTCCGCGTCGGCGGGCGGTCCGCCGCGGCCGTACCCGGTCCACCACCGCCATCCCGACGCGGAACAACGCCGCCGGTACGACCAGACAGACCAGGACCCAGAACAGCGTCACGCCCCAGGGCCGGCCCACGCCCCAGGGCTGCTCGGCCATCACCTTGCCGCCGTACTTCAGGGAGACGGTGTAGCCGCCGTGCGCCCCGGCGGCGAGCTCCACCGGCAGCTCGATCCGCGCCTTCCTGCCCGGCTCGATCGTGCCGCGCCACTGCTGTTCCTCCCACTGCGGGGCGAACACGCCGTGGGAGGTGCCGACTTGGAAGACCGGGTTCTTCACGGCGGAGGAGCCGACATTGCCGACGGTGAAGACGAGCGTCCGCGCCGGTGGTGCGCCGAACCACGTCAGCAGGCCACCGGAGCCCTCCAGCCGGGTCTCCGTGAGGACCGACAGGCGCCCGCCCGTCGGCTCCGCGGGCAGCGGCTCGACCGCGTGCCCGGCCACCTGGAAGATGGCGTCGGCCTCGGCCTTCGCTCCGGTCACGGTCGCGACGTGCACCACGCACGGACACGGCACGGGCGGCTCGGCCACCGGCAGCTTCCTGCTGAAGCGCCCCTCGGCGTCCGTGGTCACGGCCCTGCCGTCCGCGTTGGCGCAGGAGTTGGTGCCGCCCCGCACTCCGGTCGACGGCACGGACTGGCCGCAGATCAGGATCATCAGCAGCGCGCGCGGCCGCCAGCCACTTCCGGTGACGGTGATCGAACCACCCGTCCCCGCCTGGGACCTGGAGAGCTTCACGGTGGGCACCGTCCCGTCGGCGGCCCACCCGGTCACGGCCGCCCCCGGCAACAGCAGCGCCAGCACCGCCACCAGCGCCGCGATCCGCACCCTCCCGCTCACGTCCCCGCTCCCGTCAACTCGGCTTGACTGTGAGGCCGTTCGGCCGACTCGTCGGCGGTCGTCGTACGACGCCTGCGATGCCGTACGACGAACAAGGCGCCGATCACCGCCGCTCCTCCCGCGAGCGTGGCCCAGGGCACGAACCGCACCGACACCGCCGCCGTGTCGCTCGCCCCACCGGCCGCCGTCACCGTCAGCCGCACGTCGACCGCGTCGAGGACGGGCCGGTCGGGCCACGGCTCGGTGAGCTTCGTACGACTGCCCGGCGGCAGGTCGACGGAGAGGGTGCGCGGGCCGCGGTCCAGGACGGGGCCGAAGACTCCGCGCACCTGGACGGACAGCCGCGGCACAAGGGGCGTCGTACCTCGGTTGACCAGCTCGTACGTGATGCCGTCGGCGCGGACGGACACCTGCTCGACGGTCAGTGCCGCGACCTGCGCGACCGATGCCCTGAGATGGACCCGCAGGCGCTGGGTACGGCCGTCGGTGCCCAGCGCCACGATCTCCGCGGTGCCGTCACCGTCCGGGACGGTCACCGAGAAGGGCACGTCGGCTCGGGTGCGGGCGGGGATCCGCACCTCGCGCTCCGCGAAGGTGACCGGAACGCCGGTGGCCCGCAGCCGCACGCCGACCGATCGGCCGCTTCCGTTGGTCACGGACACCGTGTCCTGCAGGACCGCCCCCGGCTCGCCCTCGGCGTAGAAGGACGGCCGTCCGCCGCCGGAGGGCGCGACGGACCAGCCCTCGGCGGCGGTCGCCGTGGGGGTGGCGGCCGGCAGAGCCAGCAGGGACAGCAGGGACAGGCACAGGACACGGACGGCTGACGACATCGGCGGCTCCAGCGGTGCTACCACGAAACGGTCAGCGGCGTGCTGCCTGGCTCCTGCGCGTGAGCCACAGCGCTCCTGCCGCGCCCGCGAGCAGGACGGTGCCGCCGAGGGTGCCCAGGGCGATCGCCGAGTCCTCGGGGCCGGTCTGCGGGAGCTCGGAGCCGGATCCGGAGCCTGGCCGGCCGGTGCCGCCGCCCGCGCCGGCCGCCGCCGTCACGTCGAGGGTCAGCGACGGTCCGGGGCTGTTGGTGGGGGTGCACGTGGTCGTCGTGCCGAGCGCCTTGATGGTGAGGATCCCCGCCGTGAAGGTGACCTTGCCGGTCTTCTTCGGGGCGTACGTACCCGTCAAGTCATTGATCTTGATGGGGGTGTTGGCGGGGATCGCCTCCTGGTTGGCCGAGCCGGTCATCGCCAGCGTGCCGCTGTCGGCGCCGCCCAGCTTGACGGTGGCGCTCGGGCTCATCGCGCCCTTGCCCAGCTCGACCGGGCTGGACGAGACGCCCTTCTGCCACGACATGGTGACCTTGTAGCCGCTGCCGCTCTTGACGCCCTTGATGTCGATGGGCGACACGGCGCTCTTGTCGCCGATGGGCGTCTTGCAGGCGTAGTTGACGTCGACGACTTCGGCCCTGGCCGCGGGGGCGGCCATCAGCACCGCCGAGCCGGCCAGGGCCGCGACGGTCGCGAGCGCGGCGGTTCGCTTCTGCTTCGACACGGTCCCCTCATTCCTGACGGCACATCAGATCGGCCGTCAAGGTACGCCCGGGGCCTTGAGGAAGGAAGACACGGCGCACACCGGAGTTGTGGCGATCCGGCGTGCGCGTGCGGGGGTTCGGGTGGAGAGGGTGACCCTCGGTAACCCGGGGTCAGGTCGACGTCGCCCGCGGCCGGAGCACTTCGGGCAGCCCCCAGCGCCGCAGCACCTCCGGCACGGCGACCGTCCCGTCCGCCCGCTGATGCTGCTCCAGGATCGCGGGCACCAGCCGGCTGGTGGCGAGACCCGAGGCGTTGAGGGTGTGGACGTACGCCGCCTTGCCGCCGTCGGCCGGGCGGTGACGGATACCGCCGCGCCGGGCCTGGTAGTCACGGGCGTTCGACACCGAGCTGACCTCGGCGTACGCGCCCAGGCTGGGCAGCCAGACCTCCACGTCGTAGGTCTTGGCCTGCGCGGGGCTGATGTCCCCGGCGGCGAGCTTGGTGACCCGGTAGTGCAAGCCGAGTTCCGTGACCAACTCCTCGGCCCGCGCCAGGAGTTCGAGGTGCGCGGCGTCCGAGTCCCGCGGCCGGGCGAACTGGAACAGCTCGACCTTGTTGAACTGGTGCCCCCGCAGCGTCCCGCGGTCCGCCGTGCGGTGGCTGCCGCTCTCCCTGCGGTAACAGGGCGTGTAGGCGACGTACCTGCGCGGCAGTTCCCGCTCGTCGAGCGTCTCGCCGCGGTGAAGGTTGACCAGGGCGGGCTCGGCGGTGGGCAGCAGGAAGTGCTCGTCCACGCGGAAGACCTCGTCGGCGAACTTGGGGAACTGTCCGGCCGTGTACCCGGCCTCATAGGTCAGCAGGTGCGGCGGCAGCACGAACTCGTATCCCGCGCGGCGGTGTGCGTCGAGGAAGTGGCTGAGCAGCGCCCACTCCAGGGCGGCGCCCTCGCCACGGTAGATCCAGTAGCCGTTGCCGGCGAGGGCCGCACCCCGCTTGTAGTCGACCAGTCCGAGGTCCTGGGCGAGCTCCACGTGGTCCCTGGCCGGGAAGTCGAAGGCGGGCGCATTCCCCACGGCCCGCACGACCTCGTTGTTCTCCTTGCCGCCCGCCGCCACGTCAGCGTCCGGGAGGTTGGGCAGGGCGTCGAGGAACTCCTGGTGTCGGCCGGCCAGTTCGGCGAGATGGGCCTCCGCCTCGGCGAGTTCGCCGGCCAGGGTCTTGGCGGTGGCCTGGAGTTCGTCGGCCAGGGGCCGGGCGGTCGCCCGGGGCTCGTCGGCCGCGGTGCCCTCACGGCGTCGTACGGCGATCTCGGCCGAGATCCGCCCGCCGCTCCCCGCGCAGCCGCTCCACGGCCGTACGGGCCTCGCGGAAGGCGGCGTCGAGGGTGAGGAAGGCCGGGATGTCGGCGTCCACGGCGCGTTTGCGCAGGCCCTCGCGGACCTGGTCGGGGTGGTTTCGGATGAGGGTGACGTCGAGCATGGTGCGCGCTCCGTCCGGTCGGCCGGGGCACACGGTCCGCCCCGGGGTGGTCCCTCGGGGCGTGGGCGAGAGGGTGCTCGCGGTGCCACCACGCCTTCACCGCCGTACCCCACCTGCGTGGCCGTACGACGGACTCGTTCGGGCCCGATGACGGGGGCCGGCCGGCGGGGCATTTCCTCCCCGCACTCGGGAGTGGATTCACTCGGGACGCGAGGCCGCCTTCACAGCGATCGGCGGCTCTCTCGGCTCGCGGCCCCGGGTTACTTGTCTCCGTCAGCGCGTTGCAGGGAGAGTAGAGCAGCAGCTCAGCGCCGCGGAAGCGAATTTTCGTCCCGTACCGCCGGACGGGCGCCCTACGCCGGTGCTCCCAGCTCCGCCCACACCGTCTTGCCCGCGACCCCCGGCGTCCTCACGACTCCCCAGTCCAGGCACAGCCGCTGCACGATGAACATGCCGTGGCCGCCGGGGCGGCCCGCGCGGTGCGGCGTGCGGGGGGCCGGCTGGCCCGTGCCCTTGTCGGAGACCTCGATACGGATCACCTTGTTGTCGCAGGCGACCCACAACTGGTCGGGCCCCTCGGCGTGCAGACACGCGTTGGTGACCAGCTCGGAGACGACGAGCAGTACGTCCTCGGCCGCGGCCCGCTGGTCGGCGGTGGCGGCCGGCAGCCAGCCCCACGCGTACAGCGCCTGGCGGGCGAAGTCACGGGCGAGCGGGACGACCCCGCTCTGGTCGCCGAAGTCCAGCCGACGGACCTGACGCCCCGCAGCCGCCTGGACGGACGCCTCGGACGCCTCGGGCCTCAAGGACGGCACGGCGCCCCCGTCGGGCGTTGCCGCCGCCGGAGCGCCCTCGTCGGAGCCCCCCGCGGCCGGCACGCCCCCCTCGGACACCCCGGAAGCGCCGCTGGGCTCAGGGCCGCGGTCGCCCGGCGAGAAAGGCCGGGTGGTGCTCATCAGCGCTTCACCTCACCGATTCACCAGTTCAACGTTCACACGATTCACAAGTCTGTACGCAGAGTCAGTACGGCAGTACACGTCCCTGCCTGATGCGTCGGTCACAGTTCCCCACCCCCGGTGGCCGACCTCACAGCCGACAGGTTCAGGATGTCTCCTGCCCGACCGCGCCGAGGGAACACCCCCGGATTCGGCACGAATGATGTGACGTCTGATGCGGTGCCCGACGCGAGGGGTCAACCCGACCCGTCGGACTCGTCGGCCAGGGCGTCGTCGAGCGAGTCGTGGACCGTGAAGACCGCGTCGGCCCCTGTGATCTCGAACACGCGCGCAACGACGGGCAGCATGCCCGCCAGATGCACCCCGCCACCGGCGGCCTCCGCCTTCAGCCGGGCCCCGAGCAGCACGTTCAGCCCCGTGGAGTCACAGAACTCGAGCCGCGAGCAATCGACGACCAGCCGACTGAAACCCTTGCCGAGGCAGTCCTCGAGTGGCTCACGCAACAAATCGGCGGTGTGGTGATCCAACTCACCCGCCGGGGTCACGACGGCACTGGAGCCCTCTTCCCGCACCTCGACCAGAAGTCGGCCAGACTGTGCGCTGCCGACCGTCCCGCGGTCCATGCCGTCTCTCACTCCCGACGTCGTGGCTGCTGACTGACGCTTTCGAACACTACGCCTTCCCCACGCCCTCCAACACCCGAACATCCACCCAGAAACGGACATTTCGGAACAGAGCGCACTTGCGGTGGGCTCCCGAAAGCGGGTAGGGCTAGTAGAGACACGTAACCGACTCGGCCGGCTTTGGAGGCGCCGCACACCGCAGTGCACGCAGGCTTCGGCAGCCATATGCCGAGAACGATGGAGGACATCATGTCACCCCGGCTCGACGCATCGCATACCCAGACGGCGACGTCGGCACCCCGACCGGAACATCTGGATCCCATCGAGCGCGACAGCGCCGTACGTAACGAACCGGACTTCGGTCAGGAGTTGACCCAGGACGACGTACTCGCCGGGCTTCCGGACATCCCCCCGTACGACGAGGTGGGGCCGGTGGACGCGCGGGCCCTTTCCAAGACCCTCTTCGAGCGGCTGGAGTCGCTGGAGGAAGGGACCCACGAGTACTCGTACGTCCGCAACACGCTCGTCGAACTCAACCTCGCCCTGGTCAAGTTCGCCGCCTCCCGCTTCCGCTCGCGCAGCGAGCCGATGGAGGACATCATCCAGGTCGGCACCATCGGCCTGATCAAGGCGATCGACCGCTTCGAGCTCAGCCGCGGCGTGGAGTTCCCCACCTTCGCGATGCCGACCATCGTCGGCGAGATCAAGCGCTTCTTCCGCGACACCTCGTGGTCGGTGCGGGTACCGCGCCGGCTGCAGGAACTCCGGCTCGACCTGGCCAAGGCCGGCGACGAGTTGGCCCAGAAGCTCGACCGCGCCCCGACGGTGGCGGAACTGGCGGAGCGCCTCGGTCTGACCAACGACGAGGTCGTCGAGGGCATGGCGGCCTCGAACGCGTACACCGCCTCCTCGCTGGACGCCCAGCCCGAGGAGGACGACGCCGAGGGCGCGCTCGCCGACCGGATCGGCTACGAGGACCACGGCATCGAAGGCATCGAGTACGTCGAGTCCTTGAAGCCGCTCATCGCCGAACTGCCGCCCAGAGACCGGAAGATCCTCTCCTTGCGGTTCGTCGCGGGTATGACCCAGTCGGAGATCGGCGAGGAACTCGGCATCTCACAGATGCATGTGTCGCGACTGCTGTCGCGCACCCTGATCCGGCTCCGGAAGGGGCTGACGGTCGAAGAGTGACGACCGACGGCGGAGGGGCGCCCCCCTCCCCGCCGACACGCGCTGTGCCCGGTACCCCGCCGAATCCGTCGGCCGGATACCGGGCACAGCGCGTTCGGTCGTTCTCGGGCCGTTCATGGCCGTTCATGTCCGTTCATGGGCTGTTCACGGGTTACCCGCAGAAACCCTTTCCCCAAAGCTTCCCTTCCTCCACTATGAGCCGTCATACCCGCCGGTAGATCAATGCTGGAGCGGGTCGCACGGCTGCAAGGAGGCAGGCGGATGGCTCGGGCCGACGACGGCAGAGAAGCTGGCCCAGGGGTGCCTGCGGGCGCGGCCGACGCGCGGCTCACCGAACTGCTGGGCGCCGACACGGCCACCGCGTATCAGGCGCTCCAGGAACTCCGCGCCCGCCATCACGCCCCCGTCCTCGCCTACGCCCGCCTGTGCATCCCGAACGACTCCATGGCGCGGCAGCTCGCGGCCCAGGCGTTCACGCTCGCGGCCCGTCAGACGGCACGCGGCGTCGACCCGGGCCTGCCCTGGCGGCACCGGCTTCTGCTGCTGACCGCCCGGTCGGCCGGGACCTGGGCCATGGACGAACGGGCCGCGGGCCTCGACGCGGGCCTGCTCCTCGTCCTGAACACGACGGGTCCGTCCGGGCCGGTCCCGCCCATGCTCACGGCGTTCCAGTCCCTGCCGTCCCGCACGCAGGGCCTGATCTGGTACGGGGTCGTCGAGCGCGAGCCGGTGGAGCAGACGGCCGCTCTCCTCGGCCTCACCCGCGAAGACGTCACGTACGGCACCGCCGCGGCGCTCCAGCAGCTGGCCCGCGCCTGCCTGCGCACCCGTCTCGCCGCCTCCGACGACCCCGACTGCCCCGACTTCGGCCGCCTCATCGAGGAGTCCGTACGGCCGGACAGCCCCCGCGACAGCACCGACCTGCACGCCCACATGGCGCACTGCCCGCACTGCACGACCGCCTACGAGGAACTGTCGGCGCTCCGGGACACTCCGCGCACGACGCTGGCGGAGGGGCTGCTGCCGTGGGGCGGGACGGCGTACGCGGCGGGTGGCGCGGGCGTGCGGGAGGCCGTCGGGCTGGTCGCGGAGGGGAGGTGGCCGCAGGGGGCCTGGCCGTGGGATCGCCGACGGTTCGTGCTGGCGTCGGCGGCGCTCGGGGTGGCCCTGCTGCCGCTGGTGGCGTTCCTGGTGGCGCAGGGCGGTTCGTCGTCGGCGCAGGATCCGGTCGGCTCGGTCGGGACGCCGGTGAGTGTGCCGCCGGTGGCGGTGACGGTGACGGCCACCGCCACGGTTTCCCCGAGTCCGTCGCCTTCCCCCACCACCGAGCCGCCGTCCCCCAGGAAGAGTTCGGCCCCCTCGAAAACGGCACGCCCGAAGCCGCCGCCCTCCCCCAGTCCCGCCCCGACGCGCCCACCCGACGGCAGATACGCCCAAGTCGTGAACCTCGCCTCGGGGTTGTGCCTGGACGTGGCCGGTGCCTTCTTCGACGGAACCGATGTCGTCACAGCCCCCTGCACCGGCTCCCGCACCCAACGCTGGCGGGTCGACTCCGCGCGCGGCGTGCTCCAGTCGTCCGCCGACCCCGACTACTGCCTGGACAGCCGCGGTGCGACGGACCGGGGCGTCGGGATCTGGACGTGCGACTCCGTCCACGGTCGCAACGGGCAGAACCTGAAGTTCGTGGTGGACGGCGCCGGAGCGATCCGGCCGGCCATCGCCGTCGAGACGGCGGTGACACCGGACGGCGGCGCCGGGGAGGGGCTGTCGCTGGAGCCGCTGGACGGGGGCAGGGAGCAGCGGTGGAGGGCGGGAGCCTCCTGATCGGTGGAGGACGGGAGGCTCCTGATCAGGCCTCGCGCACGCCCCGGCGCCACACCTCGCTGACCAGCGGCACGCCCGGCCGATAGGCCAGGTGCACATGGCTCGGTGCGTCGAGGAGGAGCAGGTCGGCGCGGGCGCCCGGGGTGAGGTGGCCGATGTCGTCGCGGCGCAGGGCCGCGGCGCCGCCCGCCGTGGCCGACCAGACCGCCTCGTCCGGGGTCATCCCCATGTCCCGTACCGCGAGCGCGATGCAGAAGGGCACGGAGGAGGTGAAGGACGATCCCGGGTTGCAGTCGGTGGAGAGGGCGACGGTGACGCCCGCGTCGAGGAGCCGGCGGGCGTTCGGCCACTGGGCGCGGGTGGAGAACTCGGCGCCGGGCAGGAGGGTGGCGACGGTGCTGCCGCTCGCGAGGGCGTCCACGTCCGCGTCGGTGAGGTGGGTGCAGTGGTCGGCGCTGGCCGCGTCCAGCTCGACCGCGAGCTGCACGCCGGGGCCGTAGGTGAGCTGGTTGGCGTGGACGCGGGGGTGCAGGCCCTTGGCCTTGCCCGCGGTGAGGATCGCGCGGGCCTGGTCGCCGTCGAAGGCGCCCTTCTCGCAGAAGACGTCGATCCAACGGGCGTACGGGGCACAGGCGTCGAGCATCTCGCCGGTGACGAGGGCGACGTAGGCGGCCGGGTCGTCGGCGTGGTCCGGGGAGACGATGTGGGCGCCGAGGTAGGTGACCTCGTCGGTGTGGGCGGCGGCGATGCGCAGGGCCCGGGCCTCGTCCTCGACCGTCAGGCCGTAGCCGGACTTGGTCTCGAAGGTGGTGGTGCCCTGGTGCAGCGCCTCGCGGAGGTAACGGGTGAGGTTGGCCTCGAGTTCCTCGTCGCTCGCGGCGCGGGTGGCGGCGACGGTGGTACGGATGCCGCCCGCGCTGTACGGCCGCCCCGACATACGGGCGTTGAACTCCTGCGTCCGGTCGCCCGCGAAGACGAGGTGGGAGTGGGAGTCGACGAAGCCCGGGATGACCGCCCGGCCGCCCGCGTCGACCCGATTGTCAGTGGCGGGTGCTTTGCTTTGATCACCGGTCCACACGACGCGGTCGCCTTCGATGACGACGGCCGCGTCCTGGATCAGGCCAAGGGGGGATCCGTCACCTAGGGAGGGGTTGTTGGTGACCAGGGCGGCGATGTTGGTGATGAGCGTGCTTGCGGTGCTCGCGGAGTGGGCGGGGCTGACGGTCGTCGCGTTGCTCATGGCGTCCTTGGTGGCCTGGTCGGCGGTGGGGGCGGGTTCGGGGACAGCTGCGCAGGCGGGCCGCGCGGGTGGGCGGCCGGGGGTCATCCGCGCAGGGCTGCGACGGCGTCCGCGAGGGCTTTCGGCACATCCGGTACGAGTGAGTGGACCCCGTCCCGTACGACGTGCCGACCGCCCACGACCGTATGCGACACGTCTGCTGCCGACGCAGCGAATACGGCCGTCTCGGCCCCGAGCCGCGGAAGCGGCCCTGCCGTCCTGACCGAGTCGAGCGCGATCGTCGTGAGGTCGGCGCGTGCGCCGGGCTCGATGGTGCCCACGTCGTCCCAGCCGAGAGCCGCGTGGCCGTCGGCGGAGGCCGCCCGCAGGAGCGCCGCCGCCGTCCAGTGACCTCGCGTACGGGTGCGCAGGCGCTCGTTGAGCTCCATCGCGCGCGCCTCTTCGAGGAGGTCGATGACGGCGTGGCTGTCGGAGCCGAGGGAGAGCGGGGAGCCTTCGTTCTGCAGGGCGACGGCCGGCCCGATGCCGTCCGCGAGGTCCCGTTCGGTGGTCGGGCACATACAGGTGCCGGTGCCGCTGCCACCGATCAGGGAGATGTCCTCGGCGGTGAGGTGGGTGTTGTGGACGCCGGTGGTACGCGGTCCGAGCACGCCGTGCAGGGCGAGGAGCTGGGTGGGGGTGCAGCCGTGGACTTCCAGGCACGCCTCGTTCTCGGCGGTCTGCTCGGACAGGTGCACATGCAGCGGGGCCCGCCGCTCCTCGGCCCACCGCGCCACGGTCGCCAACTGGTCGGCGGGCACGGCCCGTACGGAGTGGATCGCCGCCCCGATCCGTGCGTGATCCCGGTCCTTGAGAACTGAACAGCGTTCGGCCCAGGCATCCGCGCTGCCGTCGGAGAAGCGGAGCTGGTGGCTGTTGGGGGCCTGCCCGAAGCCGGAGGAGAGATAGGCGGTGTCGAGGAGGGTGATGCGGATGCCGGCGTCGGCGGCGGCCGCGACCAGGGCCTCGCCCATCGCGTTCGGGTCGGCGTACGGGGTGCCGCCCGGGGCGTGGTGGACGTAGTGGAACTCGCCGACGGCGGTGATCCCCGCCAGCGCCATCTCGGCGTACACGGCGCGGGCGAGGGCGTGGTAGGTCTCCGGGGTCAGCCGGTCGGCGAACGAGTACATGACCTCGCGCCAGGTCCAGAAGGTGCCGGAGCCGACCTGGACGGTGCCGCGCAGGGCACGGTGGAAGGCGTGCGAGTGGGCGTTGGCCAGCCCGGGGAGGGTGAGCCCGCGGAGGATCTCGGCGCCGGAGGGCGGGGCGGGGACATCGGTCCGGACGGCGGCGATGCGGCCGTCGCTCACGTCGAGGGCGACGCCCGGCTCGACGTGGGTGTCGAGCCAGGCGTGTTCCAGCCAGTAGGTACGGGTCTGCTGGGTGGGCGTCACGTGCAGGCCAGTCCTTCCAGTACGTCGGCGAGGGCGATGACTCCGGCCACGCAGTCGTCCTCGGCGGCGAACTCGGCCGGGGAGTGCGAGACGCCCGTGGGGTTGCGTACGAACAGCATGGCGGTCGGGATGGTCCCGGAGAGGATTCCGGCGTCGTGTCCGGCCCCGGTTCCCAGGACGGGGACGGTGATGTCGGAGTCCTTGCCGAGGATGCGGGCCAGTTCGTCGCGCAGGGCGTGGTCGAACTCGACGACGGGCGTGAAGGACTCACGGACGATGTCGAGGTCGATGCCGTGGGCCGCCGCGTACTCCCGGGCCGCCTTCTCGATGCCGCCGACGACGGTGTCGAGGCTCGCCTGGTCCTCGGCCCGGGAGTCGAGCCAGCCGCGCACCAGGGAGGGAATGGCGTTGACGCCGTTCGGCTCGACGGAGATCTTGCCGAAGGTCGCGACGGCACCGGCGAGTCGAGCCTCCCGGCGGGCGGCGAGCACGGTCTCGGCGTACGCGAGCATGGGGTCGCGCCGGTCCACGAGGCGGGTGGTGCCGGCGTGGTTGGCCTCGCCCCGGAAGTCGAACCGCCACCGGCCGTGCGGCCAGATGGCGCTGGCGATGCCGACGCGGTCGCCGGACAGGTCCAGGGCACGGCCCTGCTCGACATGCAGTTCGACGAAGGCACCGATGCGGGCGAGCCGCTCCGGGTCGGCGCCGATGGTGTCGGGGTCGTACCCCGCGGCCTCCATGGCCCGGGGCAGGCTGACCCCGTCCCCGTCGGTCAGCTTGTGGGCGTTGTCGACGGTGAGCTGTCCGGCGGCGAGCCGTGACCCGACACAGGCGAGCCCGAACCGGGCGCCCTCTTCGTCACCGAAGTTGACGATGGCGAGGGGCTTGGTGAAGTCCACGCCCCTGCCCCGCAGTTCGTCGAGAGCGGCGAAGGACGACACCACCCCGAGGGGCCCGTCGAAGGCGCCCCCGTCCGGCACGGAGTCGAGATGCGACCCGGTGACGACGGCGTCCCGGGCAGCGGGGTCACCGGCCCAGGCCCACTGGTTCCCGTTCCGGTCGACCTCGTAGGCGAGCCCGCGAGCTTCGGCCTGCTCCTTGAACCAGGCCCGGCAGTCGAGGTCGGCGCCGGTCCAGGCGAAGCGGCGGTAGCCGCGGGAGCCGGGGTGCCGGCCGATGGGGAGCAACTCGCGCCACATCTCGTGGAAGGAGCCGCCACCCGCGACAGGCCGCGCTGCATCGCCCGCCCCCTCGACAGGCCGGCCTGCATCGCCCCCGTTCCGCAGGGCGACGGGACTCCCCCCGCTCGAACGAAGTGGCGAGTGGGGGAGGGTGGGCACAGCCGAAGCAGCAGACGGCGACGAGACCTCAGCCCCCGCCGGACTGTTGCCGCTCGGCTCACCTGAACGCTGGGTCACGCCTCGTCACCCTCGCGCATCGGGACGCGAACGCCCCGCTCGTCGGCGACGGTCTCCGCGATGTCGTAGCCCGCGTCCACGTGCCGGATGACGCCCATCCCGGGGTCGTTCGTCAGCACCCGGCGGATCTTCTCCCCGCCGAGCTTCGTGCCGTCGGCCACCGTCACCTGCCCGGCGTGGATCGACCGCCCCATGCCGACGCCACCACCGTGGTGGAGGGAGACCCAGGAGGCGCCCGAAGCCACGTTCACCATGGCGTTCAGCAGCGGCCAGTCGGCAATCGCGTCCGAGCCGTCGAGCATCGCCTCCGTCTCGCGGTACGGCGAGGCGACGGAACCGCAGTCCAGGTGGTCGCGCCCGATCGCCAGCGGCGCTGCCAGCTCACCGCTGGCCACCATGTCGTTGAACCGCTCGCCCGCCTTGTCCCGCTCCCCGTAGCCGAGCCAGCAGATGCGCGCGGGCAGCCCCTGGAAGTGCACCCGCTCCCCCGCCAGCTTGATCCAGCGGGCCAGGGACTCGTTCTCCGGGAACAGCTCCAGGATCGCCTTGTCGGTCTTGGCGATGTCGGCCGGGTCGCCGGAGAGGGCAGCCCAGCGGAAGGGGCCCTTTCCCTCGCAGAAGAGGGGGCGGATGTAGGCGGGGACGAAGCCGGGGAAGGCGAACGCCCGCTCGTAACCGGCGAGTTGGGCCTCACCCCGGATCGAGTTGCCGTAGTCGAAGACCTCGGCACCGGCGTCCATGAAGCCGACCATGGCCTCGACGTGCTTGGCCATCGACTCGCGGGCCTTGGTGGTGAAGCCCGCCGGGTCCTTGGCGGCGGCATCCGCCATGTCCTCGAAGCCGACGCCCACCGGCAGATACG
This sequence comes from Streptomyces sp. R28, assembly GCF_041052385.1. Classification (GTDB taxonomy): domain Bacteria; phylum Actinomycetota; class Actinomycetes; order Streptomycetales; family Streptomycetaceae; genus Streptomyces. The sequence continues at coordinate 4,393,126 of NZ_CP163439.1, forward strand.
CCAGCGGGTCGTGTGCCGAGGTCTGGTCGGTGACGATGTCGATGGGGGCGCCCATGGCGAGGAGCTGCGGGACCAGTTCGGCCGCGTTGCCGAGGACGCCGATGGAGAGGGGACGGCGGGCGTCACGGGCCTCCACGGCCAGCTGCAACGCGTGGTCGAGCGAGTCGGCCTTCACGTCCAGGTAGCGGTGCTCGATGCGCCGCTCGATGGCGCGCGGGTCGCAGTCGATACAGATCGCGACGCCGTCGTTCATGGTCACGGCGAGCGGCTGGGCGCCGCCCATGCCGCCGAGACCGGCGGTGAGGGTGATCGTCCCGGCGAGGGTGCCCTCGAACTTCTTCGCGGCGACGGCGGCGAAGGTCTCGTAGGTGCCCTGGAGGATGCCCTGGGTGCCGATGTAGATCCAGGAGCCGGCCGTCATCTGGCCGTACATGGTGAGGCCGAGGGCCTCCAGGCGGCGGAACTCCTCCCAGTTGGCCCAGTCGCCGACGAGGTTGGAGTTGGCGATGAGGACGCGCGGGGCCCACTCGTGGGTCTGCATGACGCCGACGGGGCGGCCGGACTGGACCAGCATGGTCTCGTCCTGCTTCAGCGTCCTCAGCGTGCGCACCATCGCGTCGAAGGAGCGCCAGTCGCGGGCGGCCTTGCCGGTGCCGCCGTAGACGACGAGCTTGTCGGGGTGCTCGGCGACCTCGGGGTCCAGGTTGTTCTGCAGCATCCGCAGAGCGGCCTCCTGCTGCCATCCCAGGGCACTCAGTTCCGTACCGCGCGGCGCTCGGACGGGGCGGGGTCCTGACATGGTCTGCCTCCCAGCGGACTGTGACTGCGAACTGTTGAGGTGGATATTCACATCCTGTCTTCCTGAATAGAGCTAGTCAATACGTTCGCGGGCCAGCGCTCGCGCGTCGCGGATGTTTGGCTGGATGCATGGGCTCGGACAACGACATGACGGGGGATGCTGTGGACAACGGAGTGGGCAGCGGCGCAGGCGATGGAGTAGGCAACGGCGTAGGCGACGGATTCGAGATACCGGCGTACGACGCCGGCCGGGTGGCCCGGCGGAACGAGGCGGTGCGGGCCGCCGTGGAGCAGGGGCTGCTGGGGCCCGGCTCACCCATCGTCGGCCTGCTCGACGCCACCGGTATCCGGGAGTCGGCGGCGGCACTGCGGGCGGCGTTCGACGCGGTCGTGGCGCCGGGCACGCCCGTGCTGCACGCCTTCGCGGTGAAGGCGACCCCGCTGGTGCCGGTGCTGCGGCTGCTGCGCGAGGAGGGCATCGGCGCGGAGGTGGCGAGCCCGGGCGAGCTGGCGTTGGCGCGGGCGGCGGGGCTGCGCCCGGAGGCGACGGTTCTGGACTCGCCCGCCAAGACGCCGGCCGAGCTGCGCGAGGCGCTGGCGCTGGGCATCGCCGTCAACGCGGACAACCCGCAGGAGCTGGACCGCCTCGACGGCCTCGTCCGGTCCGCCGCCAGTCGCTCCCCGCTCGGGCTCCGGGTGAACCCGCAGGTCGGCGGGGGTTCCATCGAGGCGACGTCCACGGCCACGGCGACCTCGAAGTTCGGAGTGGCGCTGCGCGACGAGGGGGCGCGGGAGTGGGTCGTACGGGCGTACCAGGACCGCCCGTGGCTGACCCGGCTGCACGCGCACACCGGCTCTCAGGGGATCCCGCTGGCACTGATGGCCCGGGGGGTCGCGGAGGCGTACGCGCTCGCCGAGGAGATCAACCGGCGGATCGGGCGGCGGCAGATCGACACGCTCGACATCGGCGGCGGGCTGCCGGTGAACTTCGCCTCGGACGCGACGGCCCCGACGTACGCGCAGTACGCGCGACTGCTGAGCGAGACGGTGCCGGGGCTGTTCGACGGGCGGTACGGGCTGGTCACGGAGTTCGGGCGCTCGCTCCTCGCCAAGCACGGGACGGTGGTGGCCCGGGTCGAGTACGCCAAGAGTGCGGGCGGCCGGCCGGTGGCGGTCACGCACGCGGGCGTGCAGGTCGCCACGCGCACGGTGTACGCGCCGGCGAGCTGGCCGCTGAGGATCACCGCGTACGACAGCAAGGGGCGCCCGAAGGACGGTCCGGCCGTGGTGCAGGACGTGGCCGGTCCGGCTTGTTTCTCGGGCGATCTGCTGGCCGAGGGGTGCGCGCTGCCGTTGCTGGAGCAAGGGGACTACGCGGCGGCGGTGGACACGGGGGCGTACTACTTCGCGCACCACTACGCGTACAACTCCCTGGCCCGGCCCGGCGTTTACGGCTTCGCTCCGGACGAGGCCGGGGCCATCGCCTTCGCGACGGTGCGCGAGCCGCAGTCGCTCGACGAGATCGTGGCCGAATCCGGAGGGGCGTACGCGGCGTCGCTCACCACCCTGCCCCCGCGGAAGCGCCGTTGATGCACGCCGACGAGGAGCGGTACGCCATGGGTGATCAACTGGATTGAAAACAAGGTCAGTTGACCCACCTTAGTCACTCGGCGCATGTTCCACTGGAAAATGCCAGAACACTCACTCGCCGCACACACGTTGCGTAGTTTGGCCGTCACTCAGCCGAACCCCAGGCGGGAGGGGAGCGACGGTGCCCGGAATCGACGAGTGCTTGCTGGAGACGATGCGGCTGCCCGGTGCACGGGGCGCCGCGCTGGTCGACTGGACCAGCGGACTGGCCCTGGGCACCGTGGGCGATCCGCCGGGCGGTGACCACGAGACGGCGGCCGCCGAGGCGGCGGAGCTGGCGCGGCTGGCCGCCGAGCAGCACGCGTTCGGGCCCGGTGCCGACGCGGACGCCGCGGATCCGCCCGTCGAGGACGTGATCCTCAGCAACCGGGACAGCTACCACGTGCTGCGGTTCGTGCCGACGACCTTCGAAAGCAGCGTGTTCCTGTACCTGTGGCTGTCCCGCGCGGACGGCAATCTCGCGCTGGCCCGTATCCGGCTGGGCGAGATGGCCGAACGGCTGGTGCTGGGATGACCATGGTCGGAACCACCCCGCCACCGCGTCTGCCGGTCCGGGACCGGGCGACGGCACACCAGCGGGCCGGGGCCGGCGTCTCGCCGATGCTGACCCGGCTCGCGGAGGAGCGGGCCACCGGCGTCCTGGACCGCGAGCACGGCACGCTCCATCTCGCCGAGGGCCGGGTGGTGCATGCCGAGAGCCCTCTCGCCCCCGGCCTCGCCGGGCTCCTCACGGCCCACGGCACCCTGGGCCGTGAGGCCTGGCGGGACGCCGAGGACAGCGGCGACGGGGGGCGGCTGCTGCGGCACGGTGTCACGCCGGGCGCGCTGGAGCTGGCGCAGGTGAGCGCGCTGTACGACGCCGCGTACTTCGCCCTCGCCCCCAGCAGTACGCCCGGCCGCTTCCGCTACGGCACCGCGCACTGGCTCGCCGCCGTGCACCCCGTGCCGGTCGCCGCGCTGGAGCGCGAGATGCTGCGCCGCCGCGCCCTGCTGCGCCGCATCTGGCCCGACCCGGCGACGGACGCGGCCCCCCTGATCCGGGCCGACCCGGTCGCGGCCCCCGCGGTCCCGCCCCGGCAGGCCGCCGTACTCGCCCGGGTGGACGGCGTCAGGCGGGCCGCCGACATCGCGCGGGAGCTGGGCAGACCGGCGTTCCACACGCTGGTGCACCTGCGGCGGCTGGCCGCGGCGGGGCTGGTGTCCCCGCAGCCGCCACCACCCGCCGCCCCGGGCCCCCCGCCCGACGCCGCCGCCGATCCCTACGTCGCGCTGCTGAAGAGGGTCAGGGATGCGCTGGAGGCCCTTTGACCGCAACCCCTTCGAGGGCCGCAACCCCTTCGAAGCCCTCAGACCCAGCGAGAACCGCGGCCCCGTCGAAGACAGCGAGCCGGCCGGACTGCGGCGCCCGCCGCAGCGGTCCCGCGCCGAGAGGAGAAACCTGATGGCGGCCGAGGCCCCGATACTCGACGAGTTCCGCCGGCTCAGAGCCCGCGTGCCCCAGCTGACCGGAGCACTCGCGGCCGGCGTGGACGGCCTCGTCCTCGCCCACGACACGCCAGGCGTCGAACCGGACGGCCTCGCCGCGCTGACCGCCGCCGCACTCGGCGTCGCGGTGCGGGTGGCGGACGCGACCGGACGGGGCGACTTCCGCGAGCTGCTCGTGCGCGGGACGGACGGCTATGTGGCGACGTACGCGGCGGGACGCACCGCGGTGCTGACGCTGCTCGCCGCGGACGGCGTCAACGTCGGCCGTCTGCATCTGGAGGGCCGCCGCGCCGGTGCCCGCATCGGGGAGCTCGTCGACGCGGAGGCGGCGCCTCTCAGGAGGAGCCCTGCCAAGGGCTCCGCAAAGGAACCGAAGGAACCCACGGAACCCACGGAGCCCGCCAAACCCATGCCCACCCGCACAAGAAACACGCGCGCCGCACGCACCACCGCCAACGCGCGTACCACTACGGATAGTTGAGAGGAACTCACATCATGGCCAACACCGAGACCACCCTGAAGGAATGCCTCGCCTCGATCGAGGGGGCGACCGGGGCCGCGCTCGTCGACTACACCAGCGGAATGGCGCTCGGCACCCTGGGCGGCAGCAAGACCTTCGACCTCAATGTCGCCGCGGCGGGCAACACCGACGTCGTCCGCGCCAAGATGCGCACGATGGAGCACCTCGGCCTCAAGGGCGGCATCGAGGACATCCTGATCACCCTCTCCGACCAGTACCACCTGATCCGGCTGATCACCGGGCGCGGCGGCAACGGCCTCTTCCTGTATCTGGTTCTCGACGCCAAGCGGGCCAACCTGGCCATGGCCAGGCACCAGTTGAAGAAGATCGAGGAAGACCTGGAGGTCTGACCCGCACCGGCCAAAAGGGCTGACCTACACCAGCGCCGCGGTGCGGCGGCGGGCCCCGCCCGGGGCCGCGTCGCCCGCCGCGACGCCCGTACTGCGAAAGGCCTTGACCGCCTTGCCCGCCGGGCGGCCGCCGCGCCCGTCGAGCCAGTCCACCCGTACCCACAGCAGGGCGTTCTCGGCCCGCTCCCGCCGTCCGAGCCACGCGGCCTTGAGCCGGAGCCCCGCCCCGCACCCCGCCAGCAGCATCCCGCCCGCCGCCGGCACGGCGAACGCGCTGCCCAGCGCGGCGACGAAGGCGAGCGCCAGCCACCAGCGGTGACCCCGGCGCCAGTTGCGGACGGAGACCGCACGGTCCTGGAGCACGTCGTGCTTGCCGGCGCGGGCGGCCGAACGGCTCAGGGCGGTGTAGCGCCTGCGGCGGGCGTACGCGACCACGGCCGTCGCGATGATGAAGAGCGCCGCCCCGGCCAGGACCCCGATCCGGCGTCCCGTCAGCCCCGGCACCAGCACCCCGATGCCCGCCGCGAACACCCCGAGCCACCACAGCGGCGCGGCCCCGGCCCGTACGACGACCGCCACCCGAGCCAGCCCGTGCCCTCCTGCGCGTGCCACGTCCCGCCTCCCGTCTCACGTCTGTCCAGATGCTGTGCGCGCACGCTAGCCAGCGAACGTGAGACGAACCTTAAGAACTCACCCGGGCCCGTGGGAACTCACCCGGTCCTCAGGAACTCACTCGACGAACAGCCCCCGCGCCATCGCCCGCGCGTCGAACTCCTCCAGCCGCGCCTGCGCGTCCGGCAGGTCGTCGCACATCGCCTCCAGCAGGACCCGGCCCAGCAGCATCGGCGCGCAGGCCGTGTCGAAGGCGAGGCCCGTGCCGACGGCGGCGGGCAGCAGCAGGTCGGAGACCTTGGCGACCGGCGCGAAGGCGGAGTCGGCCACCGTCACCACCGTCAGCCCGGCCTCCTTGGCGTACGCCAGGGTGTCCACGACCTCGCGCGGATGCCGGGGCAGCGCGAAGCAGAGCAGCGCCGTCGCCCCGGCCCGTACGGCGGCGTCGATACGGTCGTGGATCATCGTGCCGCCCTCGTGCAGCAGCCGTACGTCCGGGTGCACCTTGGCGGCGAAGTAGGAGAAGCCGTACGCCTGGGAGGCCGCGGCCCGCAGGCCGAGCACGGGAAGCGGACGCGAGGCCGCGAGCAGCCGCCCCGCCTTCTGCACCGGGCGCGGATCGGCCAGCACCTCCGCCAGGTGCCTGAGGTTCTCGATCTCGGCCTCGACGGCCTGCTGGTACTCGTTGTACGAGCCCGCGTCCGGGGCCTGTTCCACGGGCGCGACCTCGCGCAGGTGCTTGCGCAGCGCCGGGTAGCCGTCGAAGCCGAGGGCGACGGCGAAGCGGGTCACGGACGGCTGGCTGACCCCGGCCAGTTCGGCCAGTTCCACGCTGGACAGGAACGGCACGTCGGCGGCCCGCCGCACCATGCAGTGCGCGATGCGGCGCTGCGTCGGCGTCAGCCGGTGCCCCTCGAAGAGCGCTTGAAGTCGCGCGGCGGGACTGTCCGTCCCACCCGTGTTCCTGTCCGCGCTCATGCCGCGCTCCCCCTCCAGATGTCCGTGAACCGGTCCAGCAGTGCCGCCGCCGCCGTCACATCATCGGTGAGCGGGCGGTCGGCCAGGTCGTCGTCGAGCACCGACTCGGCCAGCTCCAGTGCCCGGCCCACCGGAAGGTCCGGGTCGGGCCTGAGGCCGCGCAGCCGCAGCGCCCGTACGGCGGCGACGAGTTCACAGCCGACGACCAGACGGTACGCGCCGCACGCCCGCAGTGTCTGCCGTGCGGCGAGCGAGGCGAAGCTGGCCTGCTCCTCCACGCCCCGGGAGAGTACAGCGTGGCCGAGCGAGGCGGGGGCGGAGAAGGCGCGCAGGTCGCCGAGGGCGGCCGCGGCGGCGTACTCCAGGATCATCACGCCGGACGAGGCGGGCTCGTGGTCGGCGAGGAAGGGCTTCAGGCGGGTGTAGGCGGGCTCGTTCAGGGTGGACAGGCGGGATGTCGAGAGCCGGGCCACCTGGGTCAGCGCCAGCCGGAAGTGGTCCAGGGCGAGGGCGAGTTGGGCCTGGTAGAAGCCGCCGTGGTGGTAGGCGGCCATGTCCCCGGGGGAGATGAGGGGGTTCTCGGCGGCCGCGTTGATCTCCACCGCGAGCACCTCGTCCAGGGCGTCGGCCGCGTCGTGCGCGGGGCCGTGGACCTGGGGCAGGCAGCGGAAGCCGTACGGGTCCTGGATCCGGCCGAGCGGAGGGGTCGGCCGGTCCTCGGCGCCGATCAGCTCCCGCATCCGGCGGGCGACTTCGGCGCTGCCCCGGTGCGGGCGGGCGGCGTGCACGGGGGCGGCGTACGCCTCGTGGGAGCCGTCGACGGCGAGCAGCGACAGGGCGCCGACGACCTGGGTGGCGGCGACGAGGCCGCGCAGTTCGTGCAGGGCCAGGGCCGCCTGGCCGAGGGTGAGGGCGTTGCTGCTGATGAACGCGAGGGCGTCGTTGTTGTCGAGCGGCTGCGGCTCGGGGGCGCCGGACCCCCGCCACGGGTGCTCGCCCGCGAGCGCGAGGCCGGCCTGCGCGAGCGCCGCGAGGTCTCCGGTGCCGACCGAGCCGAACTCGTTCACGACCGGGTGGGCCCCGCTCTCCAGCGCCTCGCACAGGGCCGTGACGACGGTGGGGCGCAGGCCCGCGCCACCCGCGAGCAGTTGGTTGGCCCGTACGGCGAGCATGGCCCGCACCTGCCGGGCGGGCAGCTCCTCGCCGATGGCGCCCGCGTGGCTGCGCAGCAGGCGCAGGCCGTGTTCGGCGGCGGCGTCGGTGGGCACGTCCTCGTTCCGGTTGGCGCCCACGCCGGTGGAGCGGCCGTAGACGCGTCCGGTCGCGGCGATGAGGCGGGCGGCGTCCCAGGACTCCTCGGCGCGCTTCATCGCGTCGGTCGCGGGAACCGGGCGCGCGGCCCCGTTGGCGAGACGTACGACGTCCTCGACGCCGAGCCCGATCCCGTCGAGGACGACCAGGCCGGTGTGCACGGTGTGCACGGCGCCGGGGGCGTCCACGATCCGAGACGACATAGAGCTCACACACCCCTCAATCCGGGCAGCTTCAACCGCCTATTCAGACACCCAGAACTCTGCATGACGTTATACAGCCAGGCAAGGGCATCTCATGATCCACTAGGGTCGGGCGTCATGACGTCACGGTTCCGCAGCGGCGAGGCCATCGTCCGGCGGGAGATCCTGGCCGGCCGCGAATGGCTGGTGTACCCGGTGCGGGTCGCGAGCGACGACGAGCGGGCGCTCGCCGTGTACCTGGCGCAGGGCACGCCGCTCACCTTCGGACGCGGCGACTTCCGATGGGGCCCGCACCCCTGGATCGAGTTCGAGCACACATGGCAGTCCAGCGGGGTCCTGCAGCTGCAGCGCCCGGGGGACGGCTACGCCGTGTGGGGCCGATGGGAGGGCGGCGCCCTGTCGGAGTGGTACGTCAACTTCCAGGCGCCCCTCGTCCGCACGGAGCGCGGGTTCGACACGCTGGACCACGAGCTGGACCTGATCATCCCCGGTGACGGCTCTCCGTACCGGTGGAAGGACGTCGAGCACTTCGAGGAGCAGGTGCGCACGGGCGGCTTCGACGCCGAGGAGGCGGACGCCGTCCGTGCGGCGGCGGCCTCCGTCGTGGATCTCATCGAGCGGGGCGCGTGCTGGTGGGAGCAGTGGCGCAACTGGCGGGCACCGGCCGAATGGACCGTTCCGGCCCCCGTGGCCCTCGATGACGACCACGCCTCGCCGGGCGCCCGCTGAGCACTGCCGGCGAACTCGTCCGGCACCAGTGACGCGGCGCCATGCGTCCACGATCCGAGACGAGATAAGCCCCGAAAGCCCACTAATCCGGACAGCCGATCCTGCCCCCCGGTCATCCGTTACCGCGGATTAACAGCAGAGTATTGACAATCTATTCAGACACCGAGAACTCTGCATGAGGTTATACAGCCGGGCAGAGGACACCTCATGATCCAGTTCGACGCGGTTCACAAGCGCTTCCCCAACGGCACGACAGCAGTCCACGACCTCTCCCTGGAGATGCCGGAGGGCGGCGTGACCGTCCTGGTCGGATCGTCCGGCTGCGGCAAGACGACCACCCTGCGGATGATCAACCGGATGGTCGAGCCGACCTCCGGCACCATCCGGGTCGGCGGCAAGGACGTCACCCGGCAGGACGCCGCCGAGCTGCGCCGCTCCATCGGCTACGTCATCCAGCAGGCGGGCCTGTTCCCGCACCGCACGGTGCTCGACAACATCGCCACCGTGCCGCTGCTGCTCGGCTCCAGCCGCCGCAAGGCCCGCGCCCGGGCGGCGGAACTGCTGGAGACCGTCGGCCTCGCGGCCGACGCCGGCAAGCGCTACCCGCACCAGCTCTCCGGCGGCCAGCAGCAGCGCGTCGGCGTCGCCCGTGCGCTGGCCGCCGATCCGCCCGTACTGCTGATGGACGAGCCGTTCGGCGCGGTCGACCCCGTCGTGCGCACCCAGCTCCAGGACGAACTGCTGCGCCTGCAGAAGGAGTTGAGCAAGACCATCGTCTTCGTCACGCACGACGTCGACGAGGCCGTACGGCTGGGCGACCAGATCGCGATCTTCCGCACCGGCGGCCACCTGGTCCAGTGCGCCCCGCCCACCGAACTGCTCGCCCGCCCGGCCGACGACTTCGTGGCCGACTTCCTCGGCGCCGAGCGCGGCCTGAAGCTGCTGTCCCTGCGCACGCTCGCAGACCTCCCGCAGGGCCCGGCGCCGGAGGCCGGCGACTGGCGCCTCGTACTCGACGCGGCGAACAGGCCGCTGCACTGGGCGTCGACGGACACCAAGGACGCCGAACTCCCCGTACGACCACTCAAGGACACCGACTCGCTCCTGTCGGCCCTCGACGAGTCGATCGCCTCCCCCACCGGCCTGATCGCCCGCGTCGACGCGGACGGTGTCCTCACCGGCGTCTCGTCCCGCGACGACATCCACAAGCACGCCGGACAGGCCCACACCGAGGCGCGGGTGGCCGCATGACCATCGACTGGTCGTGGATAGGCGACCACACCGACGACCTCACCACCCTGGCGATCTCCCACCTCCAGGCCGCGCTCACCGCCGTGTTCCTGGGCGTCCTGATCTCCCTCCCCCTCGCGGTGATCGCCCACCGGATCCGCTCCCTGCGCGGCTTCCTGCTCGGCCTCTCGAACGTCCTGTTCACCATCCCCTCGATCGCGATCTTCGTCCTGCTGCTCCCGGTCTCCGGCCTCACCCGCACCACGACCGTCATCGGCCTGACGGTCTACACGCTGGTCGTCCTGCTGCGGAACACCGTGGAGGGCCTCGACTCGGTCCCCGTGAAGGTGAAGGAGGCCGCGAAGGCGATGGGCACGCGCCCCCTGCGCACGCTCCTGACGGTCGAGTTCCCGCTCGCGCTCCCCGTGATCATGGCGGGCGTCCGGATCGCGACGGTCATGTCCATCTCGCTGGTCTCGGTCGCGACCTACATCGGCGACGGCGGCCTCGGCCAGCTCTTCACCGACGGCTTCCAGCGCAACTTCCCGACCCCGGTGATCGTCGGAGTGGTCCTCACCCTCCTGCTCGCGGTGGTCGCGGACGCGGCTCTGGTCGCCCTGCAGTACGTCCTGACCCCCTGGCGGAGGCGGCGAGCCTGACATGTACGAACTCTTCAGCAATCTCGGCGCCTGGCTGGTCAGCGGCGAGCAGTGGTCCGGCCCGGACGGCATCGGCCACCGCCTGGCCGAACACCTCCAGTACTCCCTCCTCGCCACGCTCATCGCGGCGGCGATCGGCCTCCCCCTCGGCCTGCTGATCGGCCACACGGGCAAGGGCGCCTTCCTCGCGATCAACCTCGCGTCCTTCGGCCGCGCCCTGCCGACCGTAGGCCTGGTCGTCCTGGTCTTCCTGGCCGGCGGACTGTCCATGCTCCCGGTCTACGTCGCCCTGGTCGCCCTCGCGGTCCCGGCGATCGTCACCAACACCTACGCCGGGATGACGGCCGTCGACCCGGAGGTGAAGGACGCGGCGCGCGGACAGGGCATGCGCGGGTACCAGGTCCTGGTCCAGGTGGAACTCCCTCTCGCCCTCCCCCTGGTCATGACGGGCCTGCGCCTGGCACTGATCCAGGTCGTGGCCACCGCCACCATCGCCGCCTACGTCTCCTTCGGCGGCCTGGGCCGCTACGTCTTCGACGGCCTCGCCCAGCGCGACCTCGTGCAGGTGCTCGGCGGCGCGGTGCTGGTCGCCGTGGTCGCCGTGGCCCTGGACCTGGCCCTGTCCGGCCTCCAGCGCTTCCTCTTCCGCCACCGCACTGCCTAGGGATCTTCCGATGAACCGACGCACTCTCCTCGGCGGCCTCTTCGCAGCGGCCTCCGTCCCCGCGCTCGCCGCCTGCTCCAGCGGCATCACGTCCCTGGACGGCCAGGGGGCCTCCTCCGGTGGCGGCGGCTCCAGCAAGGGCGGCATCACCATCGGCACCGCCAACTTCACCGAGAACCAGGTGCTCGGGTACCTGTACGCCGCCGTGCTGCAGGAGGCCGGCGTGAAGGTGAACGTCCGCCCCAACCTCGGCACCCGCGAGATCCTCATCCCCGCTCTCAGGGGCGGCGACATCGACCTGCTCCCCGAGTACCAGGGCGCCCTGTTGCACTACGTGGCTCCCAAGGCGAAGGCCACCGAGGAGGGCGAGATGCAGAACGCCCTCACCATCGCCCTCCCGAGCGGCCTCCAGGTACTGCCGTACGGCATGGCCGAGGACTCCGACGCCTTCGTCGTCACCCGGGAGACGGCCGCGAAGTACGGCCTGACCTCCCTCGCCGACCTGAAGAAGCAGAACGGCAAGCTGGTCATCGGCGCGGCACCCGAGGTGAAGAAGCGGGAGGTGGGGGCGGTCGGCCTGAAGGACGTGTACGGGGTGGAGTTCAAGGAGTTCAAGTCCCTCGACTCCTCCGGTCCGCTGGTCAAGGGCGCCCTGAAGAAAGGCGACGTGGACGTGGCCAACCTCTTCACCACGGACACCGACATCCAGGCCAACGACTGGGTGGTCCTGACCGACCCCAAGAACCTCATCCCCGGCCAGCACGTCGTCCCCCTCATCGCCGACCGCAAGGCCGACTCCACGGTCCGCAGGGCCCTCGCCCGCCTCGGCAACACCCTGACCACCGCCCAGCTCACCGAGCTGAACCGGCAGGTCGACAAGGACAAGAAGGACCCCGAGGACGTGGCGGACGCCTACGCGAAGGAGCACGGGCTGGTGAAGTGACGGCGCCCTGCCGTGCACCCCCGTCCCAACAGGGGGGCTAACCCCAGTGCGGGCCGCGTCCGCGCTGCCTACCGTGGGCGCATGACCGGAATGGACGCGCGGGACACCGAGCTCAAGAAGGAACTCAACGCCACCCTGCAGGCCCGCAGGGAACTGGGCGACGAATACGAGTCCGCGCTGGTCGACTCGTTCCTGGAGAAGGTCGACCAGCGCATCGACGGAGCTGTCGAGCGCCGGCTGCGGCGGCAGCTGGCCGAGCAGCAGATGGTGGCGGCCCGGGGCGCCCGCTCGCCGAAGGCCACGGACTCCTTCGGCGAGCGCTTCGGCTTCGGCATCGTCTCGCTGGTCCTGGCGGTCCCACTGTCCGCGATCGGCGCCGCCATCGCCCACCTCCCCGGCCTGCTGGTCAGCTGGATCGGCATCGTCGGCGTCAACGTCGTGCAGGCGGCCCGCACCAACCCCGGTCTGTTCCGGGGCCGGCGCCACAGGTCGGCCAAGGACGAGGACCGCTGGGAGGACTGAGCCTCCCGACCGGCCGGGGCGCTCACACCTGCCGGGTCGGCAGCACCACGACCTGGCGCAGGTTCATGTGCCGGGGGCGGCTGGTGACGTAGGCGACGAGATCGGCGATCTCCCCGGCCGCCAGCGCACCCATCGCCTCGACCATCCCGCCGACCTGCTCCCGCAGACCGTCGTTGTCGATGTGCGAGGCGAGCTCGCTCTGGGTCAACCCCGGCTCGATGTTGGTGACCCGCACGTCCCGCGGCCCGAACTCGCCTCGTAGCAGCGCCGAGAGATGGGTGACCGCGGCCTTCGTCGCCCCGTACACGGCGTAGTTGGTGAAGCCGGTGACATGCGCGCCGATGGACGAGACGTTCACCAGGTCCGCGCTGCGGCCCTCGGCGGCGGCGCCCGTCAGGTCGTCGGCGAGGGCACCGATGACGCGCAGGACACCCATGACATTGGTGTCGAGCATCCGCTGCCACTCGTCGACGCGTGCGTCCGCGATCGGGTTCGGCAGCATGACGCCGGCGTTGTTGACGATCAGATCGACGGTCCCGTAGGCCTCGTGGATCCGCTCCACCGCGGCCGCCACGGACGCGTCGTCGGTGACGTCCGCGGCCACGGCCAGCGCCTGTCCGCCCTCGGCCCGGATCTTCTCGGTGATCGACTCCAGCCGCTCACCGCGCCGCGCGAGCAGCGCGACCTTCGCCCCCTGCGCGGCCAGCAGTACGGCGACGGCCTCGCCGATCCCGCTGGCGGCCCCGGTGACGACGGCGGTGCGTCCGGCCAGGTTCTCGTACGACATGGAGGTGCTCCTCGGATGGGAAGTCGGCCGGGGCGTCTCCCCGGCCTCGTCCACCACCCTCGGCCGCCGGGGCCGCCGTACCCAGGGATGAGCTTTTCCTGGGTCTGCCAGTACCAGGTTCCGCGTCGACGGCTCCCCTACGATCGAACCCATGGACGGGGACCTCGGAGATTTCCTGCGCTCGCGCCGCGCCCGCATCCAGCCCGAGGAGGTGGGGCTGGCCTCCTACGGCCGGCGCCGGGTGCCCGGGTTGCGCCGTGAGGAGGTGGCGCAGCTGGCCGGGGTGAGCGTCGATTACTACATCCGGTTGGAGCAGGGCCGCGGGCCGAGCGTCTCGGACGCCGTGCTGGACTCGATCGCCCGGGTCCTGCGCCTGGACGAGACCGAGCACGCCTATCTGCACGCGGTGGCCCGTCCGTCGAAGAAGGGCGAGCGCCGCCGCAGCGCGCCACGTGTCCGCCCCGGCATCCAGCTGCTGCTGGACAGCATCGAGCGCACCCCGGCCTTCGTCCTCGGCCCCGCCATGGACGTACTGGCCTGGAACTCCCTCGCCGACGCCCTGAACGGCTTCAGCCGCATGGCCCCCGACCGGCGCAACGTCGTCCGCCAGCTCTTCCTCGAACCCGAAGGCCGCGATCTCTACCCCGACTGGGCCGCGGTCGCCGCCCAGACCGTCGCCAACCTGCGGCTGAGCGCAGGCGCCCACCCGGACGACCGCGGTGTGCGCGAACTCGTCGGCGAACTCTCCCTCAAGAGCGAGGATTTCCGCCGCCTGTGGGCCGACCACCAGGTCAGGGCGTGCATGTACGGGGTGAAGCGCGTCCGGCATCCGGTCGCGGGTCTGCTGACCCTGCCGTACGAGTCGCTGACGCTCCCGGAGACGCCGGAACAGACGCTCGTGGTCTATACGCCGGAGCCGGGTTCGGAGACGGCCGAGAGGCTGGCGCTGCTGGGAAGCTGGGCGTCGAGTCCCGGCCGCTGAAAGAGTGTGCGCGGGGACCGCCGCACCCCCGTTTCCGGGGGGCGGGACGACGGCGGTCCCCGCGAGGGACGCGGGCCGGGTCAGGCCGGGCTTACGCGTCCTAGGCGTCCATGGAGGTCCGGGAGCCGCTCCGGAGGTCCTTGGCGCCGTTCGGCGTCGGCTGGGGCGGGGAGCCGCTCCCGCCCTGCCGACACCCACTAATGTGCCGGACCCGTGTTAAGCGGGTGCTGCGTGAACGTGACGTGCTCGTACCAGTTCCGCGACGGCCCGAGCGGCCCCGGTCACCGCGAATTCGCCGCGGACACGGCCCGTTCACCGCAGGTTCGCCGCTACTTCCCGCCCTTGGCGAGGAAGGCCAGCAGGTCCTGCCGGCTGACCACACCGGTCGGCTTGCCCTCGACGAGGACGATCGCCGCGTCGGCGCCGCCCAGCACCGACATCAGGTCGCCGACCGGCTCGCCGGATCCGACCTGCGGCAGCGGGGCCGACATGTGCTTCTCCAGCGGGTCGTCGAGCGAGGCCCGCTTGGTGAACAGCGCGTCGAGCAACTCCCGTTCGACGACGGACCCGACGACCTCGGCGGCCATGACGTCCGGGTGGCCGGCGCCCGGCTTCACGATGGGCATCTGCGAGACGCCGTACTCGCGCAGCACCTCGATGGCCTGACCGACCGTCTCGTCCGGGTGCATGTGGACGAGGGACGGGATGGCGCCGTGCTCCTTGTCGTTGAGGACGTCGCTGACGCGCGCGCTCGGGCCCTCGTCATCGAGGAAGCCGTAGTCGGCCATCCACTCGTCGTTGAAGATCTTGGAAAGGTAGCCGCGCCCGCTGTCCGGCAGCAGCACCACCACGACGTCGTCCTCCTCGAGCCGCTCGGCGACCCGCAGCGCGGCCACGACGGCCATGCCGCACGAACCGCCCACGAGCAGGCCTTCCTCACGGGCCAGCCGCCGGGTCATCTGGAAGGAGTCCTTGTCGGACACGGCGACGATCTCGTCGGCAACGGTCCGGTCGTACGCGGTCGGCCAGAAGTCCTCACCGACGCCCTCGACGAGGTACGGCCGCCCGGATCCGCCGGAGTACACGGAGCCCTCCGGGTCGGCGCCGACGACCTGCACCTTGCCGTCGCTGACGTCCTTCAGATAGCGACCGGTACCGGAGATCGTCCCGCCGGTCCCCACGCCCGCCACGAAGTGGGTGATCTTCCCCTCCGTCTGCTCCCACAGCTCGGGGCCGGTGGAGTGGTAGTGGGAGAGCGGGTTGTTGGGGTTGGAGTACTGGTCCGGCTTCCAGGCGCCGGGCGTCTCGCGCACGAGCCGGTCGGAGACGTTGTAGTAGGAGTCCGGGTGCTCGGGGTCGACGGCGGTCGGGCAGACGACCACCTCGGCGCCGTATGCGCGGAGCACATTGATCTTGTCGGTGCTGACCTTGTCGGGGCACACGAAGATGCACTTGTACCCCTTCTGCTGGGCCACGATGGCCAGGCCGACGCCGGTGTTGCCGCTGGTCGGCTCGACGATCGTGCCGCCGGGCTTGAGCGCACCGCTCTCCTCCGCGGCCTCGATCATGCGCAGGGCGATGCGGTCCTTCACGGAGCCGCCCGGGTTGAAGTACTCCACCTTGGCCAGGACGGTCGCCCCGATGCCCTTGGTCACGTTGTTGAGCCTCAGCAGCGGGGTGTTGCCGACGAGGCTGATCATCGAGTCGTGGAAATGCACCGTTGTCTCCGGATGCTGAAAAAGAGGTGGTCGTAGTGGTTCCGCCAGCCTATGGCCTGCGGGGGGCTCGTAAAGGTCGTTCACTCGCCGTTGGGATTGGGCCACGGTCCGTGCGGGGCAAGCAGTGGGTGTACGGCTATGAGGAGGTGGCGGCGACGCATGACGAGCATGTCGAGGGCGCGAGTGGCCCGGCGGATCGCGGCGGGAGCGGCGTACGGCGGAGGCGGGATCGGTCTGGCCGGCGCGGCGGCCGTCGGTCTCCTCCTCGCCGAGGTGCGGCTGGCCAGGCGCCACGTGGGCAACGGCACCGACAACCACGTACCGAACGCCGACGGCCGCTACGGCCACCTGTACGACACCCCCGCCGACCCGCCGCTGCGCCTGACGATCCTGGGTGACTCGACGGCCGCCGGCCAGGGCGTGCACCGAGCAGGCCAGACCCCGGGCGCACTGCTGGCGTCGGGGCTGGCGGCGGTGGCGGAACGTCCGGTGCTGATGCGCAACGTGGCCCTGCCGGGCGCCCGCTCGGACGACCTGGACCGCCAGGTGGCCCTGGTGCTCGCCGACCCCGCCCCGCTGCCCGACATCTGCGTGATCATGATCGGCGCCAACGACGTCACGAACCGCATGCCACCGACGCGCTCGGTGCGCCACCTGTCCTCGGCGGTACGGCGTCTGCGCACGGCCGGCGCGGAGGTGGTGGTCGGCACGTGTCCCGACCTCGGCACCATCGAACCGGTCCAGCAACCCCTGCGCTGGCTGGCCCGACGGGCCTCACGCCAGCTGGCGGCCGCCCAGACGATCGGAGTCGTCGAACAGGGCGGCCGCACGGTGTCGCTGGGCGACCTGCTGGGTCCGGAGTTCGCGGCGAACCCGCGCGAGCTCTTCGGCCCCGACAACTACCACCCCTCGGCGGAGGGCTACGCCACGGCGGCGATGGCGGTCCTCCCGACGGTCTGCGCGGCCCTGGGCCTGTGGCCGGCGGAAGAGGAGCGCCCCGACGTCACCCGCCGCGAGGGCTTCCTCCCGGTGGCCCGTGCGGCGGCCGAGGCCGCGTCGGAGGCGGGCACGGAGGTCACGGCAGCGATGCCGACGGGACCGAAGGGGCCGTGGGCCCTCCTCAAGAGGCGCCGCCGCCGCCGCGTCCCGGAACCGGACCGTGCCCCGGTGACGCCGTCGCCGTGAAGGGGGCTCCACCTCTCAACGCCGGTCCAGGGCATTTCAGCCCGTCCGGCGTTTGAGGACGAGGCCCGTTCAGGGCCGAAGCGGAGGTCTGGGGGCGGCAGCCCCCAGGAGCCCGGGGTCGAAGGGGCAGCGCCCCTTCAGGATGGGACGGGTAGGGGCGGCGGGGGCGAGAAAAGCAAGCGCTTAGAAAACTGCGGCCAGGGTCACACCGCACTACCAGTGACCTTGGCCGTACGTACGGGTAACTTCCCTCACAGCCCTGCCTGACCCCCGGTATGCCAATGGAGCCGTGATGCCCGAAGCCGTGATCGTCTCGACCGCCCGCTCCCCCATCGGCCGCGCCTTCAAGGGCTCCCTCAAAGACCTGCGCCCCGACGACCTCACCGCCACGATCATCCAGGCGGCCCTCGCCAAGGTCCCCGAGCTGGACCCGAGGGACATCGACGACCTCCACCTCGGCTGCGGCCTCCCCGGCGGCGAGCAGGGCAACAACCTCGGCCGCATCGTCGCCGTACAGATGGGAATGGACCACCTCCCGGGCTGCACCGTCACCCGGTACTGCTCCTCCTCCCTGCAGACCTCCCGCATGGCCCTGCACGCCATCAAGGCCGGCGAGGGCGACGTCTTCATCTCGGCCGGCGTGGAGATGGTCTCCAGCTACGCCAAGGGCAACTCCGACAGCATCCCCGACACGCACAACCCCCTCTTCGCCGAGGCCGAGGCCCGCACCGCCGAGGTCGCCCAGCAGGAGGGCACGACCTGGCACGACCCGCGCGAGGACGGCCTCGTCCCCGACCCGTACATCGCCATGGGCCAGACCGCCGAGAACCTCGCCCGGGCGAAGGGCATCACCCGCCAGGACATGGACGAGTTCGGCGTCCGCTCGCAGAACCTCGCCGAGGAAGCCATCAAGAACGGCTTCTGGGAGCGCGAGATCACCCCGGTCACGACCCCCGACGGCACGGTCGTCAGCAAGGACGACGGCCCCCGCCCCGGCGTCACCATGGAGGGCGTCCAGGGCCTCAAGCCGGTCTTCCGCCCCGACGGCCTCGTCACCGCCGCCAACTGCTGCCCCCTCAACGACGGCGCGGCCGCGGTCGTGATCATGTCCGACACCAAGGCCCGCGAGCTCGGCCTCACCCCGCTCGCCCGCATCGTCTCCACGGGCGTCTCCGGCCTCTCCCCCGAGATCATGGGCCTCGGCCCGGTCGACGCGAGCAACCAGGCCCTGCGCCGGGCCGGCCTGACGATCGACGACATCGACCTGGTCGAGATCAACGAGGCGTTCGCCGCCCAGGTGATCCCCTCCTACCGCGACCTGGGCATCGACCTCGACAAGCTGAACGTCAACGGCGGCGCCATCGCCGTCGGCCACCCCTTCGGCATGACCGGCGCCCGCATCACCGGCACGCTCATCAACTCGCTCCAGTTCCACGACAAGCAGTTCGGCCTGGAGACGATGTGCGTCGGCGGCGGCCAGGGCATGGCGATGGTCATCGAGCGCCTGAGCTGAACCACCGATCCAGAGCCCCTAGGTAGTCAACTCGCGACCCAGCGTGAGCCTTCGGCCCAGAACCCGAGAAACTCCAAGGTTCTGGGCCGATTTGTGATCCAATCTCCCCCAGGATGTGACCTATCTCCCTTCGCGGAGGGATTTACGCAGCTCAGAGCCGCTTCACCACGAAACACAGGCCCCAAAATCCTGTCCGTTTCGTGACGTTACGCACTGACAGCTGGATAGTCCGCCCTTCAAGCTGATGTAGGAAGTCGGGGGTCGACTTTGAACCGGGAGTACGTCAGTGAGCGCCATGCCGATCGCCTTGCTGCTCACCACGGCCGCCACCGGCGCCGTGGGCGTCGCCGTCCTGCGCACCCTGATGGTGTTGCGCCGACAGGTCGCGGCCCTGCACACCGAGCTGGCACAGAACAACGCCGCCGCGACTCGCGGCCTGGTCCCGCCGGCCCGTCTCTCCACCGAGGCCGATGAGATACGCGCCGCGGTGGCCGAGGCGCTCGCCGAGGAACGCGAGCGGGAGCTGGCCGAGGCGCGCGCCTTCTGGGCCGCCCAGGAGGCCCGTGACGCCTCCGACGCGCCTACTTTGCTGGGCCTGTCCGACAGCGAGCTGTTCCTGCCCCGCCAGGCCGATTTCGCGGGCCTGGAGCACCTGGAGCCGGTGAGCGAGACGACCGCGGACGCCGACGAGTTCGCCGGGGAGTCCCCCGAGCTGGCCGCGGCCCGCCGCCGCCACCCCTCCCACCCGGACTTCGTCCCGGTCTCCTCACCCGCGGTGAACGACCATGAGCGTACGGTCTCCACCCTTGAGGACCTGGCCGCCTCCGCCACCGAACTGACCGACGTCCGCCCGGGCCCGCTCGGCACCCTCGACGTCTACGTCTTCGCCGACGGCACCACGCTCTGCATGACCCCGGGCCACCGGGAGACCGCGGAGCGCCTGGCGGCGGCCCTGCGCGCGGGCGAGACTCCGGTACTGCTGGGCGGTTCGGGAGTCTCGGGGGCGTACACCCTGACCTTCGCGTGCGGCGAGGAGAACGTCTACATCCTGGCGGACCGGGTCATAGCGTCCCTGTAGCGGTCGAAGCCCGGGTCACACCCCGGCCCGCTTCTGCGCCTCCTCCACCAGCCTCAGCGCGTCCTCGATCTCACCCTCGTTCGTGAGTACGAGGGCCAAGTCGTGCACGGCCACGGTGATTTGGTCGGCCGCGGCGAACATCCCGGCGTCCGGCATCTCCCGAGGCTCCGCCCCGGGCACCTCCAGAACCTGTGCCCACCGAGCCAACTCCCTGGCCAGCCGCAACGCTTCGCCGGCGGCGCCTCTCTGCAACCGGCTCTGGGGCGCGGCCCGCAAGCGGTCGGCAAAGTGATCAACGGCACGAGTCAAGGGCGTCGTATCAACCACCCCACAAACCTACGCGTCGCACCACGACTGTTGCCAACGGGCGAACGCTCAGGCACGGTGACCTGAAGGACCGGCTTACATCCCCTTTGCGTCCGGAGGCGCCGATGTCCCACGTCCTCTCCGAGGAGACCCACCGCAACATGCTCGCCCGCATCCCCCACTGCACCGGTCGTGAAGTCTCCGACTGGCTCCGCACCGTAGAAGAAGGACCGGCTCTCTTTCGCTTCGAAGAGAAGGTCAGCTGGCTTCGCCACGAATACGACCTCGCGTACGGCCACGCGAAGGCGATCGTCCACGAGTACGACCTGAGGAGGGCGGCGCGCAAATTCCTCTAGGCGCGCACAGACGACGAAGGGCCCCGGGTGCGAACCCGGGGCCCTTTGCTGCAACGGCTGTCGCGGACTGGCGCTGCCAGCCGCCGCCCGTCGCTGTCAGTCGCTGCTGTTGAGGATCGCGATGATCCTCAGGAACTCCATGTAGATCCACACCAGCGTCAGCGTGAGGCCGAAGGCCGCCAGCCAGGCCTCCTCGCGCGGCGCGCCGTAGGCGAGACCGTCCTCGACCTGCTTGAAGTCCAGGGCGAGGAAGCAGGCACCGAGCAGGATGCCGACGACACCGAAGAGGATGCCGAGCGGGCCGCTGCGGAAGCCGAGGCCGTCACCGCCGCCGAAGACGGCGAACAGCAGGTTGACCGCCATCAGCAGGATGAAGCCGAGCGCGGCCGCCATCACGAAGCCGACGAAGCGGCGGTTGACGCGGATCCAGCCGGCCTTGTAGGCCACCAGCACCGCGGCGAAGACCGCCATGGTGCCGAGCACCGCCTGCATGGCCGCACCGCTGGCGATGCGGTTGTCGACGATGCTGGAGATCACGCCGAGGAACACGCCCTCGAACGCGGCGTACGTCAGGATCAGCGCCGGCGAGGCCTTGCGCTTGAAGGACTGGACGAACGCCAGGACCATGCCGACCAGCGCGGCGCCGATACCGATGCCGTAGGACCGGCTGATGTTCGCGTCGTCGACGGGCAGCAGCGCCCAGGCGAGCGCGGCCGTGACGATCAGGACGCCGAGCGTGGTGCCGGTGCGCAGGATGACATCGTCCATCGTCATCCGGCCGGTGGTGGCCGGGGCCTGCGGCGGTGCGCCGTGCTGCAGGTCCTGCTGGGCGTACGGGTTCTGGGCGTAAGGGTTCTGCGCGTACGGGTTGGCGGCCTGCGGCTGGGCGTACGGGTTGCCCTGCGTGCCGACAGCGGCGCCCCCGGCCTGCGGCGCGGTGTTGAAGCCCGCGTAGCCGTTGTCGCGGCTGAACCCCCGTCGCGAGAAGACCGGGTTACTGCTCCTCATTTCACTCCTCCATGGCCACCAGGCGCGGCCTTGGCTCAAGAGTAATAGGTAGGCAAAGGATTGACCCTAGTGCTTGGGGAGGATCTTTCCCTCGTCGTGCTGCGCAACACGCTACGCGGCCGGGTGATTCCCAGCCACGGAGGGGCTCATTCATGACGAACCCGGTACGTGGCCGGAACCGGCCGGAGATCACTCCCCGTCCCACAGGGGTGCTCACCCGAACGGGAACCCGGTGTACCCCTCGGCCAGATCCGTCTCGGCCGCCCTGGACCCCGCGATCCGCTCCAGCCGCGCCAGCTGCAGCCGGTCCTCGAACGGCGTGGCGTCGGGGGTGCGGTGCAGCAGCGTCGTCATGTCGTACGAGAACCGCTCGGCCTGCCAGACGCGGCGCAGACAGGTCTCGGAGTAGGCGTCGAGGAGCTGAGCCGAGCCGGTCTCCCGCTCGTGCGTCAGCGCCCTCGCGAAGGTGACGACGTCTCCGACGGCCAGGTTCAGGCCCTTCGCGCCCGTCGGCGGCACGATGTGCGCCGCGTCGCCGGCGAGGAACAGACGGCCGTGGCGCATGGGTTCGTGGACGTACGAGCGCATGGGCGTGACCGACTTCTGGGTGAGGGGGCCGCGCTCCAGCCGCCAGTCGTCGGCCGTCTCGAAGCGCCGCTCCAGTTCCGCCCAGATCTCGTCGTCGCTCCATGCCTCGGCGTCCGTGCCCTCGGGGACCTGGAGGTAGAGGCGGGAGACGGACGGGGAACGCATGGACAGCAGGGCGAAGCCGCGGTCATGGCGGGCGTAGACGAGTTCGTCGTGGGAGGGCGGTACGTCGGCGAGGATGCCGAGCCAGCCGAAGGGGTACGTCCGCTCGAAGACTTGGGTGAGTTCGGCGGGGATCGCCTTGCGGGACACGCCCCAGAAGCCGTCGCAGCCGACGACGTAGTCGCATTCGAGGACGTCCTCGCTCCCCTCGTACCGGAAGCGCACGCGCGGGCTGTCGGTGTCCGCGCCCTCGACCGCGAGGGCCTCCGCCTCGAAGAGCAGCGGGCCGCCCTCCTTGAGCTGGAGGGCGATGAGGTCCTTGCAGACCTCGGTCTGGGCGTAGACCATCACGGACCGGCCGCCGGTGAGGGCGGGGAAGTCGACGCGGTGGCGCCGCTTGTCGAAGCGGAGCTCGATGCCGTCGTGGCGCAGGCCCTCGCGGTCCATGCGCTCCGCGGCGCCGGCCGCGCGCAGCACGTCCACCGTGCCCTGCTCCAGGATTCCGGCGCGCTGGCGGTGCTCGACGTAGGCGCGGTCGCGGCTCTCCAGGACGACCGAGTCGATGCCGGCGTTGTGGAGCAGCCGGGCGAGGAGGAGGCCGGCGGGGCCCGCTCCGATGATGCCGACGGTGGTGCGCATCGGTCGCTTCCCTTCGCTGGTTCACCCTGTTCGTGCAGTGAAGTTTTATTCACCACTTCCTGACGGGAGTCTCCGGCCGCGCGCGCCCGCTGTCAACGGGTGCGCGTGAACTCTTGAAGGGAAGGAGAGACTCGGAAGTGCCCAGAGCCGGACTTGAACCGGCACGCCCGCGAAGGGGCAGCGAGGTTTAAGCTCGCCGTGTCTGCATTCCACCATCTGGGCAGGCCATGGGCTCCGCATCGAGGTTCCGAGCCTATCGGGGTACCTCCCCCGAACAGCGGCCGGGCGGACCGATGTTGTCTTATTTTATTGATGCCTGAGGGTGCATCAGCCCACGGAACACGCCATCCGCACTTGCCAATAGCCTTACGTGCGGCGCTCGGCGGCGCATACGGAATGACGGAATTTCACCGTCCAAACGAGGACGCTCCACCTGTTCTCGACGCGAACACCCGTCAGGGTCCCTCATCATCCTCAGGTATGACGCGACGGCGTCCGGTCCCTCCGGAGTCTGCCTTCGGAACCGGAACAGCGACTGACTACACGGCGCCGGTCGGCCGGGACGATGGAGGAAGTCCCCGAACACACCGTCGTCCCTCAGGAGCGCCTTCTCGTGACCACCGCATCCATCGCCGACCGGGCCACCACCGTGGCCGCGCGTGCCACGGATCTTTCGAAGATCTACGGACAGGGCGAAACCCAGGTGGTCGCCCTGGACCGGGTCACCGCCGAGTTCCGGCAGGCCGAGTTCACCGCGATCATGGGCCCGTCCGGCTCCGGGAAGTCCACGCTGATGCACTGCGTGGCCGGCCTGGACACCTTCTCGTCCGGGTCGGTGCGCATCGGCGACACCGAGTTGGGCTCCCTGAAGGACAAGCAGCTGACCAAGCTGCGCCGGGACAAGATCGGATTCATCTTCCAGGCGTTCAACCTGCTGCCGACGTTGACGGCCCTGGAGAACATCACCCTCCCGATGGACATCGCGGGCCGCAAGGCTGACAAGCAGTGGGTGGATTCGGTCATCCGGATGGTGGGCCTGGCCGACCGCCTCAGCCACCGCCCCGCCCAGCTCTCCGGCGGCCAGCAGCAGCGCGTCGCCGTGGCCCGCGCGCTGGCCTCCAAGCCCGAGATCATCTTCGGCGACGAGCCGACCGGAAACCTCGACTCGCGCTCCGGCGCCGAGGTGCTGGGCTTTCTTCGCAACTCCGTACGGGAGCTGGGGCAGACGGTGGTGATGGTGACCCCCGACCCGGTGGCGGCGGCGTACGCGGACCGGGTGGTGTTCCTCGCCGACGGACGGATCGTCGACGAGATGTACCGGCCCACGGCCGAGACGGTCCTCGACTTCATGAAGCAGTTCGACGCGAAGGGCCGCACCAGCTGATGTTCCGCACCGCCCTGCGCAACGTACTCGCGCACAAGGCCCGGCTCCTGATGACCGTGCTCGCCGTGATGCTCGGCGTCGCGTTCGTCTCCGGCACCCTGGTCTTCGCCGACACCCTCTCCAACGCCTTCCGCAACCAGTCGGCGAAGAGCTACGACGACGTCGCCGTCGCCATCACCTCGTACGCGAACCCGGACGACGCCAAGGCAGAGCCCGGTCTCTCCCCGAAGACCCTGGACAAGATCGCCGCGGTGGACGGCGTCACCGCCGCGTACGGCCGCGTCGACGGCTTCGCCGGGGTCGCCGACCCCGACGGGAAGCTGATAGGAGTCGGCTGGTCCAACAAGGGCTCCAACTTCGCCCCCGGCAAGGACGGCAAGGACCCCGCCTACACGTTCACCGACGGCTCGGGCCCGGTGAAGGACGATCAGATCGCCCTGGACAAGGAGTCCGCGGCCAAGGGCGAGTACCAGGTCGGCGACCGGGTCCGGGTCGCCACGAACGGGCCGGTGAAGGAGTACACCCTCAGCGGCGTGTTCACCACCGAGGACGGCGCCGTCAACGCCGGCGGCAGTCTCGTCCTGTTCGACACCGCGGTCGCCCAGAAGCAGTACCTCAAGCCGGGCTACTTCGCGAGTGCCACCGTCACCGCCGCCCCCGGCGCGAACGACGCGAAGATCCTGGACGCGGTCAAGCCGCTGCTGCCGGAAGCCGCCGAGGCCAAGACCGGCCAGGCGCTCGCGGACGAGCAGGCCGAGCAGATCGAACAGGGTCTGGGCTCGCTCAAGCAGGTCCTGCTGGGCTTCGCGGGCATCGCGCTGTTCGTCGGGATCTTCCTGATCTCCAACACCTTCACGATGCTGGTCGCCCAGCGCACGAAGGAGATCGCGCTGATGCGGGCGGTCGGCGCGTCGCGCAGGCAGATCACCCGGTCGGTGCTCGCCGAGGCCGCGGTGGTGGGCCTGGTCGCCTCGGTGATCGGCTTCGTCCTCGGCGTCGGCCTCGCGGTCGGTCTGCGGTCGGGAATGGCCGCGTTCGGCATGAAGATCCCGGACGGCCCCCTGATCCTGTCCGTCACGCCGGTGATCGCCGCGATCAGTGTCGGTGTGCTGATCACGATGTTCGCCGCCTGGCTGCCCGGCCGCCGGGCCGCGAAGATCCCGCCGGTGGCGGCCATGAGCAGCGTCCACGCGGTGGCGACCACCAAGTCGCTGGTGCTGCGCAACTCCCTCGGTGCGGCCGTCACCGCCCTCGGCGCGGCCGGGATCGTGCTGGGTGCCTCGTCCGGCGGCGACACTGGCCGGATGTACATCGCGGCGGGCGCGTTCTTCGCGCTGGTCGGTGTGATCATCCTGATCCCGCTGCTCTCCCGCCCCGTGATCGCGCTCGTCCGTCCGCTGCTCGTCGGCCCGTTCGGGGTGGCCGGCAAGCTGGCCGGCCAGAACGCGGTCCGCAATCCACGCCGTACCGGCGCCACCGCCTCGGCACTGGCGATCGGGCTGACGCTGGTCACCGGCCTGTCGGTGCTCGGTGCCACGGTCGGCACGGCCATCGACAAGATGACCACGGACAACATCAAGGCCGACTACATGGTCTCGATGGCGAACAGCGGGT
Organism: Streptomyces sp. R28; assembly: GCF_041052385.1. Taxonomy (GTDB): domain Bacteria; phylum Actinomycetota; class Actinomycetes; order Streptomycetales; family Streptomycetaceae; genus Streptomyces. The sequence continues at coordinate 4,419,100 of NZ_CP163439.1, forward strand.
ACCTCGACCAGTCCGCGCTGACGGCGCTGGAGAAGGCCAAGGGCGTCACCGCGGTCTCGCCGCAGCAGAGCGCCTACTTCCAGCTCGGTGACGAGGACTTCGTGTCCGCCTCGGCGGTCACGCCGGGCGACATCGAGCAGGTCCTGAACGTCGACGTCGTCAGCGGCAACATCGACGCGCTGGCCAAGGGCCAGATCGCCATCGCCGAGAAGACGGCCAAGAACAAGGGCTGGAAGCCCGGCGACAGCCTCCCCGTCACCTTCAACGACGAGAAGAAGGCCACGCTGACCGTCGGCGCCGTCTTCAAGGACAGCGAGTTCCTCTCCCCCGTCCTCGTCGACGCCAAGGTGGTGAACCCGCACGAGGTGCAGCCGTCCATCCAGCAGATCTTCGTGAACGTGGACGGCGGCGAGTCCGCGGCGAACGAGAAGGTCCTCACCGACGCGCTGGGCGACAACCCCGCGATCACGGTCATGGACCAGCAGGACATCCGCAACGAGTTCGGCGGCGTCATCAACACCATGCTGAACATCATGTACGGCCTGCTGGCGATGGCCCTGATCATCGCCGTGCTGGGTGTCGTCAACACCCTCGCGATGTCGGTCTTCGAACGGCAGCAGGAGATCGGCATGCTGCGTGCGATCGGTCTCGACCGGCGCCGGGTGAAGCGGATGGTCCGGCTGGAGGCCGTGGTCATCTCCGTGTTCGGCGCGGTGATCGGCATCGGTCTCGGCTCGTTCCTCGGCTGGGCGATCGGCGAGACCATCGCGGACCAGATCCCGGGCTACGCGCTGGTGCTGCCCTGGGACCGGATCGGGATCTTCCTGGTGCTGGCCGGTCTGGTGGGCGTCCTGGCCTCGCTGTGGCCGGCCCGCAACGCCGCGAGGCTGAACATGCTGAACGCGATCAAGGCCGAGTGACCACGTCCCGCCACACCCAAGGGCCGGGCTTCCCCGTGACAGGGGGAACCCGGCCCTTGCGGCTATGTCCGGATCAACGGCGCTCGGGCTCACTCCACTTGCGGGACCGCAACGGCATCCCGGAATCACCGGAGTCGGGGGTCCTGATCGCCAGCACCTGGTTGACCCCGATGCGGTTGCGCTCGAAGGCGAGTGCGCAGGCGGCCATGTACAGCTGCCAGACGCGGGCTCGCCCCGGGCTGGTGAGCCTGACGGCCCGAGCCCAGTGGGCTTCCAGGTTGGCGACCCAGCGGCGCAGGGTCAGGGCGTAGTGCTCCCGGATCGACTCCACGTCGCGCACCTCGAAGCCGGCCCGCTCCAGCTGGGCGACGGTGACGCCGATGGGCTGGAGCTCGCCGTCGGGGAAGACGTAGGAGTCGATGAACTCGTCGACCTGGTAGGTGGATTCGTCCCGCTGCGGCCGCCGCCCGATCTGGTGGTTGAGCAGCCGCCCACCGGGCCTCAGGAGCCGGTACAGCACATCGGCGTACTCCAGATACCGCTCGGCGCCGACGTGTTCGGCCATCCCGATGGAGGAGACGGCGTCGTACGGCCCGTCCTCGACCTCCCGGTAGTCCTGTACGCGGATCTCCACCCTGTCGGTGAGCCCCTCCTCGGCGACGCGCTTGCGGGCGTACGCCGCCTGCTCCTGGGAGAGGGTGACGCCGACGACACGCACGCCGTACTCACGGGCGGCGTGCATGGCCAGAGAGCCCCAGCCGCAGCCGACGTCGAGCAGCCGCCGGCCGGGCCCGAGGGCGAGCTTGCGGCAGATGAGGTCGAGCTTGTCGTGCTGGGCGGATTCGAGGGTGCCGTCCGGGGGCGGGGCCGACCAGTAGGCGCAGGAGTACACCATGGACGGCCCGAGGACGATCTCGTAGAAGTCGTTGCCGACGTCGTAGTGGTGGCTGATGGCACGTCTGTCGGTGCGCTTGGTGTGCAGATGGCCACGGATCCGACGCACCTCCTCCGGTGGCGGCGCGGGCGGCAGTGGAAGGCCGCCGAGCTGGACGAGCCCTCGTACGGCGGCGCGTACTTCGGGATCCCGCAGCGCCTGAGCCAGGCTCCGGGCGTCCTCTCCCCGCTCCCACACCAGGCCGGCGAGCAGGTCCAGGGCGGTGTACAGATCCCCCTCGATGTCCAGGTCCCCGGCGACCCAGGCCCGGGCGAGCCCCAACTCACCGGGCTTGAACAACAGCCGCCGTACGGCACGGCGGTTGCGTACGACGAGGATGGGCGCGCCCGGCGGACCCGCCTGCGAACCGTCCCAGGCTCGGATGCGCACCGGGAGCGGGACTCCCAGCAACTGTTCGAGCAGGCTCTTCAGCCGCACAGCAGCGTCTGCCATGGCGCACACCTCCGTGATCGGATCCCGGAATGTCCAACACCACGTAAACACCTGGGAGCCCCGTGCGCAGTCCCCCACGCGCGTTACAGCTGGGCAAACAACGGCCCCGCAGGGACGAACGCCGAAGGACCTCCCGCACCACGGATGGCGGGAGGTCCTTCGGTTCGTTCAACGACCGGAAGGGGTCAGGAGGCCTTGGCCTTCTCGCCCTTGGCGGCCTTGCTCGCGGCAGCGACCGGGGCCGGCTTGGCGGCCTCGTAGAACTCCTCGCGCGGGTGCTCCATCGCGCCGAGGGAGACGACCTCGCGCTTGAGGAACATGGCGAGGGTCCAGTCGGCGAAGACGCGGACCTTGCGGTTCCAGGTCGGCATCGCCAGGCCGTGGTAGCCACGGTGCATGTACCAGGCGAGACGGCCCTTGAGCTTGATCTTCATCTTGCCCATGACGATCATCGCCACGCCCTTGTGCAGGCCGAGGCCCGCCACCGCGCCCTTGTTGGCGTGCGAGTAGTCCTTCTGCGGGAAACCCCGCATACCGGAGATCACGTTGTCGCCGAGGACGCGCGCCTGACGCAGCGCGTGCTGTGCGTTCGGCGGGCACCAGGCGTTCTCGTTGCCCGCCTTGCGGCCGACGAGGTCCGGGACCTGGGCGTTGTCGCCCGCGGCCCAGATGTAGTCGGTGCCCTTGACCTGGAGCGTCGTCTCGCAGTCGACGTGACCGCGGGGGCCCAGCGGCAGACCGAAGCGGGCGAGGGCCGGGTTCGGCTTGACGCCGGCCGTCCACACGATGGTGTTGGAGTCGACCTCGAGGCCGTTCTTCAGCACGACGTGGCCGTCGACGCAGGAGTCCATGGAGGTGGAGAGGTAGACCTCGACCCCGCGGGCTTCCAGGTGCTCCTTGCCGTACTGGCCGAGCTTCGGGCCGACCTCCGGGAGGATCTTGTCGGCGGCGTCGACGAGGACGAACCGCATGTCCTCGCGGGACACGCTGGTGTAGTACTTGGCCGCGTCGCGGGCCATGTCCTCGACCTCGCCGATGGTCTCCGCACCCGCGAAGCCACCGCCGATGAAGACGAAGGTGAGCGCCTTGCGGCGGATCTCCTCGTCGGTCGTGGAGTCGGCCTTGTCGAGCTGCTCGAGGACGTGGTTGCGCAGGCCGATGGCCTCCTCGATGCCCTTCATACCGATGCCCTGCTCGGCGAGGCCGGGGATCGGGAAGGTGCGGGAGACCGCGCCCATCGCGATGACCAGGTAGTCGAAGGGCAGCTCGTACGCCTCGCCGACCAGCGGGGCGATCGTGGCGACCTTGCGGTCCTGATCGATGGTGGTGACCCGGCCGGTGAGGACCTCCGCCTTGGGCAGCACGCGTCGCAGCGGGACGACGACGTGGCGCGGGGAGATGCTGCCGGCGGCGGTTTCGGGGAGGAAGGGCTGGTAGGTCATGTACGACCGGGGGTCGACGACCGTGACGGTCGCCTCGCCGTAGCGCATCTTCTTGAGAATGCGCCGAGCTGCGTACAGGCCTACGTACCCACCGCCTACTACGAGGATCCTGGGACGCTCCGTGGTGCTCATGCCATCGAGTATCCACCCGCCTCAGGGGGGTCGCTCGTGCGCCCCTTCACAAGCTCTTCCAGGCCCTGTGCTACACTCCCCGGCCCGCGTGACGCAGGTCATGGTCACGATCGGGAACCCGGGTGCGCTACGCCCCGTTGTCAATGCCGCGTGAGCTGCCTCTCTGGGTCGCCGGGCCCCCTGTGAGCGGGTCGGAACGCCCTCCGGTGAGAGCCTCCCGGAGCATCCTTACACCGTCCGTCTGAACACGTTCAAGGCCCTGTTCACCCCTCGGACGGGTCAACCGACATCGATCCGTGCTCCGACAGGGCAGAATTCCTTGTGAAGAAGTTCACGAAGTTTCTTCGACAGGCGTCTCCGGAGGGTTCTCGAAGGGCCCGGAAGGCCCCCTCGGAGGCGCTCATACGCTAGCCGACCTGCTCAACCGATGGCTACCGATCAGTAGCGAAGGAGACCCGGACCACCCCGCGGGTGCGACCGGCGCCACCCGTCACCCGGTCAGCCACGCTCCGCGCGCAAAATGTGCAGAAGCGCGCATAACGTGCAGCCATGATCACTACACACAAGGCCCTCACGCGGGCCACCTCGCGAATAGTCTCGGTCGGCGCGGCCCTGGGCATTGCTCTCGCGTTGGGGGCGGCGACCGCCGCATCCGCCGCGGCAGCGCCGCCCGCCTCGCACGTCGTCGCCAAGGTCGCGGACGGCCACCACGGCCACCACCACGGTCACCACGGCCACCACGGTCACCACCACGGCGACGACGGGGGGTGCAGCGGCCTCGTCGTCCTCCTCTGCAACTGACGGATAGCCCGCAAGGGCCAAGACGACGGCCCCGGTTCCTCATCACGAGGTACCGGGGCCGTTCCGCGTCACCGCACAGGTCAGGCGCCGCGCTTGCCCTCTTCCGCGGCTTCCGCCGCCTTGAAGGCGATGCCGTCGAGGATGTCGTGCTCGCTGACGACGACCTCCTGCGCACCGATCCGTTCCATGATCGCGAGCAGCACCAGCGCGCCCGCCCCGATGACGTCAACTCGCCCCGGATGCATGGACGGTACGGTCGCACGCTCGGCGTGGGTGGAGCGCAGCAGCCACTCGGTGATCTCCCGGACCCGGTCGCGGGTAATCCGGGAGTGGTGGATGCGGGCCGAGTCGTACTCGGGCAGGTCCTGGGCGATCGCCGACACCGTGGTGACCGAACCGGCCAGCCCCACCAGCGTGCGCGCCTCGCGCAACGGCACCGTCTCCTCGGCGAGGTCGAGAGCCGCCTCGATGTCGGCCCGCATCTCCGCGATCAGCTCCGCGGAGGGCGGGTCGGAGACGACGCCGTCGCGGACCAGGTGACGCTCGGTCATCCGCACGCAGCCGACGTCCACGGAGCGTGCCGCGCGCACGTGCTCCTCGCCGACGACGAACTCGGTCGACCCGCCGCCGATGTCCACCACCAGGTAGGGCCTGGGGAGGTGATCGTGCTCGGCCAGCTCCTTGGTCGCGCCCGTGAAGGAGAACTCGGCCTCCTGGTCCCCGGAGATGACCTCGGGCTCGACCCCCAGGATGTCCATGACCCCGCGCACGAACTCGTCCCGGTTCTCGGCGTCCCGGGAGGCGGAGGTGGCGACGAAGCGCAGCCGCTCGGCGCCGTGCTCCTTGATGATCGCCGCGTAGTCACGACAGGCGGCGAAGGTGCGCTCCAGCGCCTCGGGGGCGAGCCGGCCGGTCCGGTCGACGCCCTGTCCGAGCCGCACGACGGTCATACGGCGGTCCAGGTCGACGAGTTCGCCGGTCTCCGGGTCGGCGTCCGCGACCAACAGCCGGATGGAGTTCGTACCGCAGTCGATGGCGGCGACGCGGGTCACTGGGCGTCCTCCCCGGACTCCTCCGGGAGCGTCACGCACGCGCCCTTGCTCCACCACTCCGGCAGCATCTCGATCGCCTCGTCGCCGAGCGGGTTGACCCCGGGCCCGGCCGCGAGGGAGTGGGCGACCAGGACGTGCAGGCACTTCACCCGGTCCGGCATGCCGCCCGCGCTCGGGAAGCCCTTCAGCTCCTCGATCTCGTCGCGGCGCCGGATGTAGTCCTCGTGCGCGGCGCGGTAGGCGGCGGCCAGCTCCGGGTCGCTCTCCAGCCGCGCCGTCATCTCCTTCATCACGCCGTTCGCCTCGAGCGTGCCGATGGCCGACGACGCCTTGGGGCACGTCAGGTAGTACAGCGTCGGGAAGGGCGTGCCGTCGGGCAGCCGGGGAGCCGTCTCGACCACGTCCGGCTGCCCGCAGGGGCACCGGTGCGCGATCGCGCGCAGCCCGCGTGGCGGACGTCCGAGCTGCTGCTTGAAGGCCTCGACGTCAGCGTCGGTGGGCTCGGTGCGCGGGGTGGGCGACGGGGGCGTTTCCATGCCTGTCTTTCTCATCGGTTCTGCTGGACTCAGTGGTCGGAGGCGTCGGCCTTGTCGACCCCGTCCCAGATGTTCGTGTACCAGGGCCGGTCGGCCGCGCCCAGTTCGGTCCGCGACTGCTTGGCCGCGTCCGGGTCGATCACGATGTAACCGGTCTCCCCGGGCATCACATAGTGCAGCCGCAGCCGGATCTGCTGCTCCGCGTACGCGTCGTCCTGCCAGCGCGCCTTGATGTCGCGCAGCTGCTCGACCCGCTCGGCGGCCTCTTCCTTCTCCCGCTGCATGTCGGCGATGTCGGCGCGCTGGGAGACGTACTGCCTTATGGGGTAGGCGAGCGCCACGATCAGGGAGCAGACGACCAGCGCGAGCAGCGCGGCACGTCCGGTGAGCCTGGAGCGCCGGGCCTGCCGCTTGGTCTGGGAGCGGTAGACGCGGGCCGCCGTCTGCTCACCGAGCAACCGAATCCTGGTCGCGGTGGAGAACCGGTCCCGGTCCTTCACGGCCATGTCCCGCCTCCCGTTTCACATGCGTACGTCCCCGCACACGGTACGGGACCGAGTACGGGGACGTACGTACGACGCTTCCTACGAGGCTACGACTCAGCCCTTGAAGCGCGGGAACGCGCTACGGCCGGCGTACACCGCGGCGTCGTCGAGGATCTCCTCGATGCGCAGCAGCTGGTTGTACTTCGCGACGCGCTCGGAGCGGGCCGGGGCGCCGGTCTTGATCTGGCCGCAGTTGGTGGCGACGGCCAGGTCGGCGATGGTGACGTCCTCGGTCTCGCCGGAGCGGTGGGACATCATGCACTTGAAGCCGCTGCGCTGGGCGAGCTCGACGGCGTCCAGGGTCTCGGTGAGCGAGCCGATCTGGTTCACCTTCACCAGCAGGGCGTTGGCCGCGCCCTCGTCGATGCCGCGGGCCAGGCGCTCGGGGTTGGTGACGAACAGGTCGTCGCCGACGAGCTGGACCTTGTCACCGAGCTTGTCGGTGATGGTCTTCCAGCCGTCCCAGTCGTCCTCGAACAGCGGGTCCTCGATGGAGACCAGCGGGTACGCCGCGACCAGCTCGGCGTAGTAGTCGGTCATCTCGGCGGCGGAGCGCGCCTTGCCCTCGAAGAGGTAGGAGCCGTCCTTGTAGAACTCGGACGCGGCGACGTCGAGCGCGAGGGCGATCTGCTCGCCGGGGGTGTAGCCGGCCTCCTTGATGGCCTCGAGGATGAGGTCGAGGGCCTCGCGGTTGGAGCCGAGGTTCGGGGCGAAGCCGCCCTCGTCGCCGAGGCCGGTGGACAGGCCGCGGCCCTTCAGCACCTTCTTGAGGGTGTGGTAGACCTCGGTGCCCCAGCGCAGGGCCTCGGAGAAGGTCTCCGCGCCGATCGGGGCGATCATGAACTCCTGGATGTCCACGTTGGAGTCGGCGTGCGAGCCGCCGTTCAGGATGTTCATCATCGGCACCGGCAGCAGGTGCGCGTTCGGGCCGCCCAGGTAGCGGAAGAGGGGGAGGTCGCTGGCCTCGGAGGCGGCGTGGGCGACGGCGAGCGAGACGCCGAGGATGGCGTTGGCGCCGAGGGAGCCCTTGTTGTCGGTGGCGTCCAGGTCGAACATGGCCTGGTCGATCAGGCGCTGCTCGGTGGCGTCGTAGCCGACGAGCTCCGGGCCGATCTGCTCGATGACGGCGAGGACGGCCTTCTCGACACCCTTGCCGAGGTAGCGGTTCTGGTCGCCGTCGCGGAGCTCGATGGCCTCGAAGGCGCCGGTGGAGGCGCCGGACGGAACGGCGGCACGACCCGTGCTGCCGTCGTCGAGGCCGACCTCGACCTCGACGGTGGGGTTGCCTCGCGAGTCGAGGATTTCCCGGGCTACGACGACGTCGATGGACGGCACGAGCATCTCCTTCGTGGATGTGACGCTGGTAGTGCGGGGCTGTGAGCCTTGCGACTAGAGCCTAACCGCCTCGGGGACATCGGCAGCCGACCGACCGTCCCGTGGACAGGACCGAACCGTACCCATTGTTCCCTGTCGGAACAAAGGGTGGGTGACATACAGGGAAAGAAAAAGCCCCGCCCCGGTGCGTACGGGGGAACACGCACCGGAGCGGGAGCCCGTGGGGACGGGGGTGGCCCTCACGAGGGCTTCACTATGAGGTCCACGGATGTGAGGGCCCTGTGGTTGAGCTGTCGGTCCTACTTCAGGTGCAGCTGCTGGCCCGGGTAGATCAGGTTCGCGTCCTCGACGATGTCCTTGTTCAGCTGGAAGAGCTTCTCCCAGCCGCCCTTGACGTCGTGCTCCGCGGCGATCGAGCTGAGGGTGTCACCCTTGACGACCTTGTACTCGCCGTCGCCCTTCTTGACCTTCTTGCCGGTCGGGGTGGTGACGGTCTTGGTGCTCTTCTTGGCGGCGGGACGCTCGCTGGAGCGGGAGGCCGACTGCTGCTCGGTGGAGCGGGTGGCGCTCTCGTCGCTCTGCGAGGAACCGCTCGACGAGGAGCCGGAACCGCTGTACGCGGCGCTCGACAGGCCGGTGCCGCAGTTGGGCCAGGCACCCTTGCCCTGGCTGGCGAGGACCTTCTCGGCGATCTCGATCTGCTGGCCCTTGCTGGCCTGGTCGGCGGTGGAGGCGTACGCCGTGCCGCCGTACGCGGCCCAGGTGGAGCTGGAGAACTGCAGACCGCCGTAGTAGCCGTTGCCGGTGTTGATCGCCCAGTCGCCGCCGGACTCGCACTGGGCGACGGCGTCCCACTCGGAGGCGGTGGCGGCGGAGGCGCTGCCGGCCGCCATCAGCGGGGCGGCGACGGCGGCGGCGCCGGTGACGCCGACGACGGCTATGGCGCGAGCGGCCTTGGACGGACGACGGTGCTTGCCCTTGCTGGAAAACAGCATGGAGAGATCCCCTCACCGACGCCTGCGAGGTGAGCTGTCGGGTTCGGGCCGGTTGAGTTGCCCGGCCGCGCACCGCTGATGCCTGGTGCGCGACTTCACCCCAAGCCGACTCCGGCCGTGCGGCCCCGAAGGGCCTCAACTGCCGGACCCGGCACTTACCTTGGGTCCCCCGCTCCTGCCTACGGCGCTTTACGCGACGACTGTTCCCGTACGGCCGCTGGCAGGATTCGGCGTTGCGGCAGCCGGGGCTCGTGGTGACGAGCGGTCATGACCGTAGCCACGCGATTCGCGGAATTTCAAAGACGATCAGGGCTTCTGAGATCTATCTCTCAGTACATCCAAAACGGACATTCAGCACGAACCATGACGCGAACTGTCGCTGCCTTTCGCCCTGTTCGCCCCCTATTTGGTGGGGACTTCCAGGGTCTGACCGGGGAAGATGTGGTTCGCGTCAGTACCGATGGCCCGCTTGTTCGCGTCGTAGAGCGCGGACCATCCGCCGTCGAGGTCAAGGGAGTCGGCGATGGAGGCGAGAGTGTCGCCGACGCGGACCGTGTACGAGGCATGGCGACCGGAGGACTTGGCGGTGGCTTCGGTCGCCCGGCTCTCGTCGGCACCGGGTCCGCGATGACGTCCGGAGCCGGCTGTCGCGGAGTCGATGGCTCCGGTGTCGACGAGACTCCGGGACCCTTCCCCCTGCTCCGAGTTGTCCTGATTGTCACTGTTGGGTGTCTCCATGAGCGAGCTGTCGGGCGACCGTGGGGCACTCGCGTCGGCGGACTTATCGGACTTCGAGGATTTGTCCGCCGAAGAGGATGACGAGGGAGAGGAGGAAGAAGTGGAGGAATCCTTGGACGATTCGCGCGAATCGCCGGAAGAGTCGCTCGACGAGGTCGAGGGGCTCGAGGAGTCGCCGGACGGGTTCGCCGAGTCGGACGAGTTCGCCGAGTCGGACGAGTTCGATGAATTCGATGAGCTCGACGAGTTGAGCGAATCGAGCAATCCGGATGATCCGGACACTTCGGAGGGCGAGTCCTCGTCGACACCGGTGTCGAGGTCGATCGAACCGGACTCCTTGGTGAGCCCGCTGAGCAGTCCGCAGGTACGCCAGGCACCGACACCCTGGTCGGCGAGGACGTCCTGGGCCACGGCGATCTGCTGGGAACGGCTCGCCAGGTCGGGGCTGGAGGCGTAGTCGAGGCCGCCGTACTTCTCCCAGTCGTCCTGGGTCAGTTGCAGTCCGCCGTAGCGCCCGTTGCCCTCGTCGGCGCTCCAGGAGCCGCCGGTCTCGCAGTCGGCCACCTTGTCCCACACATTGCCCTCGGCCGCGCTCGCGCCCGTGGCACCGAGGAGCGGGATGGCGATGGCGGATCCGGTCACGCCGGCCGCAACGAGGAGCGCCGGAGCCTGACGGGGGCGACGGTGACGACCGTTCCCGGAGAGCATGCAGGTGCCTTTCGCGAGACAGCAGGGACCGGCGCGGCGAGTGAAGCCGGGTGACGCAGGGGCCGCGCTGATCCGTGAACGTATAGGCAGGCGATCACTTGTCACAAGTTAATGCCGCGTAGATCACGTGAAGATCACAGACTTGAGGGGCTCTCATCTTCAGGTGTGCGAAAGAGCTGTACGGGGTAGAGACAGCGTTTCGCTCCGGTCAGTAACTGGACGGGTGTGAACTGCGATTACTCGGGCCCGGCGTGAACTCGACGGGCAGCGTGCGCAGTCCCCGCATGATGAGGCCGCCACGCCACCGCAACTCGGTTGGATCCACCGCGAGTTCCAGGTCCGGCAGGCGGGCGAGGAGCGTGGCGAGGGCGGTCTGGCCCTCCAGGCGGGCGAGCGGGGCGCCGAGGCAGTAGTGGATGCCGTGGCCGTAGCCGAGGTGCTGGTTGTCGCGGCGGCCGAGGTCGAGGACGTCGGGGTCCGCGAACCGCTCCGGGTCACGGTCGGCGGCGGCCAGTACGACGAGGACGGGATCGCCGGGTGCGATGTGCTGCCCGCCGATGGTGAGGGGCTCGGTGGCGAAGCGCCAGGTGGCGAGTTCGACAGGGCCGTCGTAGCGCAGGAGTTCCTCGATGCCGGTGGCGAGGAGGGCGGATTCGCCGCGGGCGAGGGAGGTCTGCAGGCGGGCGCGCTGCTCGGGGTGGGTGAGCAGAGCGAAGGTGCCGTTGCCGATGAGGTTGACCGTCGTCTCGAAGCCGGCGAACAGCAGGATGAAAGCCATCGCCGCGGCTTCGTTCTCGGTGAGGTGCTCGCCGTGGTCGGAGGCGCGGATGAGGCCGGAGATGAGGTCCTCGCCGGGGGTGGGGGCGTCGGGGAGTGCCTCGCGCTTGCGGTGGATGAGGTCGGCGAGATAGCCGCGCATCTTCTTCACGGACCGTGCGACACCGCCTCGGGGCCCGCCTTGGTGCCGGATCATCATGCCCGCCCAGTCCCGGAAGTCGTCCTGGTCCTCGCGGGGAACACCGAGCAGGTCGCAGATGGCGTAGATGGGGAGCGGGAAGGCGAACTCGTGGATGAGGTCGGCGCTGCCCTTCTGTACGAACTGGTCGATGAGGTGGTCCGTGAGCTCCTGCACCCGGGGGGCGAACTCGGCGACGCGGCGAGGGGTGAAGGCCTTGGAGACGAGCCTGCGCAGGCGGGTGTGATCGGGCGGGTCGATGTTCAGCAGGTGCGTCATCAACTCGGCCTTGCGCTCACCCGGGATGCCGGTCTTGCCCTTGGCGTGAGCCGGCTCGTCGTGGTGGGCCGGGTTCTTGGAGAGACGGGCGTCGGCGAGGGCCTGCTTGGCGTCGGCGTAGCGGGTGACCAGCCAGGCCTCTACGCCGCTGGGCAGCCGCGTCTTGTGCACGGGGGCGTGTTCGCGGAGCCAGGCGTAGGCGGGGTAGGGGTCCGTCGCGAACTCCCAGGTGAAGAGTTCGGGGGCCTGGGGGGTGATGCCGGTGGGGGTGGGCTGGTTGGTCACTCCTTGACGGTAGCTGGCGGGTCGGGGGGCTCACCGAGGGCCTTCCTCGCAGCGGGGTGGCCCATGGCGGCGGCTTCGCGGTACCAGGGCTCGGCTTCCTCAGGCGCGCCTTCTCTTTCGATGAGGACTGCCAGGCGGTAGGCCGCATAGGCGTCGCCGCCACGGTGGCCTGTGAGGTACCAGGAACGAGCCTCACCCACGCGCCCGTGCTCCTCCAGGAGGACGCCGAGGTTGGTCGCCTGCAGGGCGACACCGTTTTTGGCCTCCTCGTCCAGGAAGCGCACCGCCTCGTCGACGGAGTGGTTTGCCGGGTTCACCATGAGCGCTTGGACCGCACGCTGGTCCCCCGCGTCGGCTGCTCGCCGGAACCAGACCCCGGCGAGGTGCGGCTCGTCCGACAACCGGAGCAACGCGGCGTAGCTTGTCGCGACCTCCGCGTACTCGGCCTTGACCGCTATGTCATAGCACTCGGCGGCGCCATCGATGTCGCCGTCTGACATCAGCAGCTGCCCCAGCCGGTGCGCTGCCTCCGGATCCCCCAGCTTGGCTCCCGCTCGCAGCCATCCCATCGCTCGGCCTCGAAGCAGTTTCCCCAGCGACGTCGCCGCCACGGCATCCCCGGCCGACGCGGCCTTCTCCAAAAAGAGCTCCGCTTCTCTGGCGTCACCGCGCTCGGCGAGCAGCCGCCCGAGCCACCCGGCGGACTCGGCGTCCCCCGCCTCCGCCGCCCGCCGCAGCCACCCTTCACGCTCCTCGCCCTCGGTGCGCCGGGCGAAGCCGAGGGCCGCCGCCGCGTCCCCCGCCTGCACGCGGTCGTGCAACGCAGTGCGGGCCGCGTCGAGGACGGCGGCGAAGTCCACCGCGGCGTCCGGCTCCCGGGCCGCGTCGAGCAGGGTCCACCACACCTCGTCCGGCACCGGCTCCAGATCGCCACCCGACCTCAGTGCCTCCGAGACAAGCGCCCCGTACGCCCGCCAGGTGCCGTCCTCCTCGCCCGCCACGAGCAGACCGGAAACCCCGAACATCGGCGCCGTGGCCCAGGCGAGGGCGTCCTCGAACGACTCCCGTTCCTCCGCCCTGTACAGCTCCTGGACCCTCCTGAGCAGCTCGACGGGTACCGCTCCCGTGACCCCGCACCGGGCCAGATCTACCGCAGCCCGGACCAGTAACTGCCCACGCGGGTGCTCCAGTTGGGTCCCCACCCGACGCCACTCGTCGAACAGGTGGTGTCCCACGGCGAAGTAAGAGGCCACACCCTCCCGGCCGCTCCACATGTACGCCGGATACGCACGCCGATCGTCGAGCGCCGCCAGCCGCGCCAGCTCCGCCTCACTCCACTCGCGCCCGAGCTCCACCGTGCGGGCCGCGGCGACGACCCGGTCGCCCGGGGCGGTCCCGGCCCGGCGCCGGTAGTACCCGCCGGGGCTCATCGTGGCGAGCACGACGGCGCCGAGATCGTTGAGCCGCCCCAGCAGCCGCAGGTCCAGGCCGCCCGTGCCGAGATGGCCGGTCAGCTCGTCCAGCCAGACGACGTATCTGCCGGGGTTGCCCTGCAGTGTGGCCGCCAGGGGCCGGAGGTCCTCGCCCGGGTCCGGGGCGTACAGGCGGTGCCCCTCCAACGACCGCACGCCATGCCATGCGGTGTACGACTTGCCCACGCACGGTTCGCCCAGGACCAGCACGAGGCTGTTGCCGGCGAGCTGCGTGCGCAGGTCCTCGTCGCGGTCGCGCGGCACATACGGCGGCACGTCGGGCAGCCCGGGCACGGGCCGGGTCGGACGTACGCCGAACTCCCGCGGCCCCACCTCGCCCACCGGCCGCCACTGCGCCGGGGCGGGAACGGTGCCGTAGTGGTTGTGCTGCACGCCGACGACGCGGTCGTGGAACGTGGAGTCGCGGAAGTCGATGTGGTCACCGGCGACGTGGTCGGTGCCGCCACCGGTCACCACACGGACGTTGTCGCCGGTCACGGCGGCGCCGAGGTCACCGCCCGCCGCGATCGCCTTGAGGTCGGAGAACTCCTGGGGATGGTTTCTGCGCAGGAGCGCCAGCAACCCCACCCAGTCACGGGCGTCCGTCCTGTCCATGGACGCCGTTCCGGCCGTCCGGATCCAGAGGTCCACCGCCCCCGGAACGCTCGACCGCATCAGCGCATCCACGACCCGCTTCGATGTGTCCCGCGAGTCGACCATGGCGCGCATCAGCGCGTCCCTCAGCTCCTCCAACTCCGTTGTCACACCGGCCCCCACGCCTCGCACCCACCCGTTGCGCCAACGGTACTAAGAGGACACCCCCTCAGCAGCCCGCACAGCATCCCGGTAAGCCCGCGCGGCAACCCGCAGGGCCGCCTCCGGATCCACCCCGGCCGCCTCCGCCCGCACCGCCATCGCGAGCAGCTCGTACCCGATGCCCTCCCCCGACGGCAGCGGCACCTCCAGCCCCGCCGTACGCACCCGCGACGCCAGCTTCGCCGCGAGGGCGAGGCCCGGCTGGCCCAGGGGTATGCCCTCGGTCACCGACTCACGCTGCTTCTCGACGGCCTTCGTGCGCAGCCAGTGCTCCTTGACCTCCTCGGGCGTCGTCGCCGTCTCGTCGCCGAAGACGTGCGGGTGGCGGTGGATGAGCTTGGTGACGATGCCGCCGGCCACGTCGTCGATGGAGAAGGGGGACTCCGGGTCCTCCTCGGCGATCCGCGCGTGGAAGACGACCTGCAGCAGCACGTCGCCCAGCTCCTCGCGGAGCTCGTCGCGGTCACCGTCCTCGATCGCCTCGACGAGTTCGTACGCCTCCTCGATGCCGTACTTGGCCAGGCCCTTGTGGGTCTGCTGGGAGGACCACGGGCACTGGGCGCGGATGCGGTCCATGACCTGGACGAGGTCGAGGAGGCGGGCGCCCGGGAGGTCGTAGGAGGCGGGGAGCAGCTCCAGCTCCGGCATCTGGATGCGGCCGCTGCCCGCCAGGCGGGCCAGGCCGTCCGTCAGGGCCGGCTCGCCCTCACCCGTGGCCACGACCACGACCGTGCGGCCGCCGAAGCACGCGTCGATCAGTTCCTCTGCGGTCGGGGCGGCCTCGTCGACCGCTATCCGGGCCTCACGCAGATACGGCAGCTGCGGATGCGCGCCGTCCGCGCACAGCACGCGGTCGGCGCCGTGCAGCGCCTGCCACGCCGGCCAGGACAGCAGGCCGGGTGCGACGCGGTGGCTGGTGGTGAGCAGGACGATGCGGCCGGGGGCGGCTTCGGGACTGGTTGCGTTCACGATCCGAACGTAACCCAAGCCACGCACAACCCCCTGAGTTATCCACAGGCCGGCGCCCCGCCGTTGTCCACAGGGGGCGGGCGGCCCCGCCGTACCGTTACGCCGTCTGTGGCGTCCCCGCCGCCGTGACCTCGCGTACCCACGGCGTCTTCGCGTCGACCCGGCTGCTCTTCTGGACGTCCCAGGTGCCGTAGCGCGGGTTGAGGTCGATGTCGAGCTTCTTGGACGCCTCGGCCAGGGCGTTCCAGAAGGCCGGCTTGCCGGTGTCGGTGCCGAGGGCGGCGGCGAGTTTCTGGGCCTCGAGCTGGAGGCGGAGGTTCTCGTCGAGGCGCTCGGGGGCGATGCCGTACTGCTGGAGCCACGCCGTTTCCAGCGCCTTGGCACCGCCGACCTGCCCTTCCAGCTCGGAGCGCATCTTCTGGAGCTCCTTGCGGGTGACGGTCACGCCCGCGTCCTGCGCGGCGCGGTGCAGCACCTGGTCGAGGACGAGGTTGTGCAGGACGTCGCGCGGGAGGGTGCCCGACTTGGCGATGATCTGTGCGTACTGGGCGTCGTCCGACACGGCCGCGCGCTGTGCCGTGCGCACCTCGCTCACCCTGTTCTCCAGCTGGGCGACGGTGATCCGCTGGCCGCCGACGACGGCCGCCGCGCCGGGATGCGCATCACTTCCGCAGGCGGTGAGCAAGGGCGCCGCGGCGATCACGGCGGAGAGCAGGAGCGCGGTGCGACGACGGCGGTGCAAGGAAACCTCCCGAGGAGATTGTGCGACGGTGCACAAAGTCTTGCGGTGATCGATGGTAGGCAGTCGGCAAGCTCTGGCCAACCCATTCGACCAACGATTCACCAGGACTTCGGGCACCGACGCCTCCCCCGCACGACCCGCACGGCCCACTCGGCCCTCTTCGGCCCGCACCGCCTGCTCAGCCCGTGATGGCCACCGGCGCGTCCCACGCGTCGCGGTCCACGGTGATCGTGTAGCCGTTCCGCGTCTCCTTGCTGTTGACCATGTACTGGTGGCCGCGGCTGTGACCGGTGTACTGGGTGGCGCCCCACGGCCAGTCCGCGGTCGTGGTGTTCTGCTTGTCCCACAGCGCATACCAGAGGTTGCCCGGCAGGTCGGTCTTGTCCGTGGCGGTCGCGATGGCCTTCGCACTGGAGCTGCTGAAGCCGTAGTAGCCCGCCCGGTAGATCTTGGCGCGCAGGCCCTTGTCGAAGGCGCGGACGTAGGTCAGGACCGCGTCGTTGCACGCCTTGTTCGTGATGTCGTACGGCTCCATGTCGAGGTAGATCGGGCTGCCGGCCTTCATGCCGAGCGCCGACGCCTTGGCGACCGCGTCGGCCGCGTCGCTCGCGCCGAGGGAGGCGGCCGTGGAGGCGGTGAGCTTCTCGGGGCTGGAGCCGGTCTGGCAGGGCGGCTGGGCGCCGACGTAGATCGGGATGAGCTTCCAGCCGACCGAGCTGACCGACTTGACCCAGGAGGCGGTGAGGTTGGGCTGGGAGCAGCCGCGGTTCTTGCCGCCGACGTAGACGGCGGCGGCGCCGTAGAAGCCGTTGGTGCGCCAGGCCTTCATCGCGGAGAGGGAGGGTGCGGCGCAGGTGTCGAAGGCGCGGCCGGTGTACGTCCGCTGCGCGGGCCAGGTGGTGGCGGCCATGGAGGTCTGCGCGGCGATGCCGGCTCCGGCGACGACGGCTGCGCCGGCCACCGCCCAGGTGACGTATCTGCGCTTCTTCGACTGACGGTGACTCGACATGTCTGGCCCCACCCCATGGTTCGCATGACTTCGTATGACTTCGCGTGACTAGGAAAACGGCTCGCAACGTAACCGGCGTTCGTCCTGTGTTCGGAAAACACCGCCCCGCGGGTGGCACAAGGATCCCTCAACCCCCGGCAAAAACTAGCCGCGCACCTGCCCCAGCCACTGCAGCGTCCGCCGCACTTCCCCCGCGAGCGGATGGCCGGGGCCGTGCAGCCGCTCCACGTCGAGCAGCAGGCGGGCCAGGGTGTCGTGGGCCGCGGGGCGGTCGCCGAGGGCGAGCAGGAGGTGGCCGATGCGGCGGCGCACGTCATGGGCGAGCTGGGGGTCGCCGGAGACGTACTGGTTCTCGTAGTACGGCAGCAGCGCGCGGTACTCGGCGAGGGCGGCCGCCGGTTCGCCGAGCTGTTCCAGGCAGTGGGCCACGTCGTAGCGGAAGCGCAGGGACTGCGGGTCGGCCTGGCCGGCCTCGGCGGCGCGTTCGTCGGCGAGGCGGCGCAGTTCGGGCAGCGCGCGCCGGTACTGGCCGTCGTCCATGAGGGTGGCCGCGTACTGCTTGCGCAGGGTGCGGACCACCGGGGAGTGCTCGCCGTGCTGTTCGGCGGCTGCGGGCAGGATCGCGCCGAGGATGTCGACGGCCTGGGTGATACGGCCCTCGCCGAGGAGGCGCTTGACCTCGTCGACGGCGCGCGCGACGTCCGGTTTCCCGGTGGCGGGCGCGGCCGGTGTGACGGGGGCGGGCTGGGGCGCGGGGGTGCGGGCGCGGTCCGGCCAGGGGGCGTGCGGGCGCAGGAAGGGGCGAGTGGGGTCCAGAGGCGAGCCGGTGGGCGTCCCGCGCGCGGGCAGGAGCGGCTCCAGGTCCTCGTACACCTCCTGCGCGGAGGCGGGGCGGTGCTGCGGGTCCTTGGCGAGCAGGCGCAGGACCAGGGCTTCGAGTGCCTCGGGGACCTCGGGGCGGATACGCCGCACGGGCAGCGGCGGCTCGTACAGGTGCCGGTGCAGCACGCCGAGCGCCGTCGAGCCGGAGAACGGCACGTCGCCGCTGAGGAGTTCATGGAGGAGTACGCCGAGTGCGTACAGGTCGGTGTACGGGCCGACCGCGCCGCCCATCGCCTGCTCGGGGGCCATGTAGGCGGGTGAGCCGATGGGGGTGCCGGTGTGGGTGAGGCGGGTGGTGTCGGCGTCCATGACGGAGGCGACGCCGAGGTCGAGGACGGTGACCGTGCCGTCCTGCTTCACCATCACGTTGCGCGGCTTGAGGTCACGGTGGACGATCGGCACGGCGTGCACGGCGCTCAGTACGGCGCACAGTTGCGCGGCGACCGCGACCGCCCACTGCCAGGGGTACGGGTTGTGCTCGGCGAGGTGGTCGGAGAGGTCGGCGCCGTCGACGTACTGCATGACGAGGAACAGCTCCTCGCCCTCGCTGCCCGCGTCGTGCACCGTGACGAGCCCGGGGTGGTCGACCTGCGCGGTCACCCGGCACTCGCGCACGAACCGGCGGCGCAACTCGTCCGCCTCCTGCCCGGCCACCTTGTCGGGGCGCAGCAGCTTCACCGCCACGCGCCGGTCGAGCCGTTTGTCGTACGCCGTCCAGACCTGTCCCATGCCGCCCTGTCCGATGAGCGTGGACAGTTCATAGCGGCCTGCGACGACACGTCCTGTCGCCACGCTCACCTTCCGCCCTCGTGGTTGCCGTCCTGTCGGCCGTCGTGCTGGCGCAGGTAGTCACTGAGCTCGTCGAGCTCGGCACGCACCTGGTCGATGCGGGCGGGCGCGGGGCGCGTGGCCGGGGGCGGCGGTACGGGGGTGTGGGGGGCGGCGTCGCGGGGTGTCGGCGTCGGTGTCGGCGCTGTCGGCGGCCGAGGTATCGGTGTGTGGGGTATCGGCGGCGCCTGCGGCACGGTCGTGGCGGTGTACGGCGACTGGGGCTGCGGGTAACCGTAGGCCGGGGCCGGGGGCTGCTGGGCGGGGTAGCCGGGGAAGCGGAGCTGGTGGAAGTGGCGTATCTCCGCGGAGAGGTAGTAGGAGATCGAGGCCACGAGGCCGCCCAGGACGAGGGCGAGGCCCGTCCAGCCGCCCGGGGTGTGGATCTCCTCGCCGGGCTCGGAACCCATCAGGTAGAAGCCGAGGAACTCCACCACGATCGACGCCGCGAACAGGCACCAGTCGAGGGCCTTGCGGGTCACGATGGCCAGGCGCAGCATCATCGTCCACATCAGCAGGCCGAAGCTGCACACCGAGATCACGACGAACAACACGCGCAGGAAGACCAGCACCCCGGTGGGCGGCTGCTGCTTCACCGGCTGCGTGTAGCCGTGGCCTTGCATGACTGCTCCTGATGCCTGAAGTGGGCGTACGGCGTCGACCGCCCCCTGCCCGGTGCGGGGCAACCTCGGTCGTGCGATTGTCGCTTCGAGCGTATAGGTCGACACCGACATACGGTCACCGGTTGTACCGAACCGTTGTCATGCTGATCACTTCGCACGACGCCGCAGGTCGCACGGAGGCTGGGCCTCCGAATCAGTCGACGCGACCGACTCGTTCGTCAAGCCGTCGTACGTGCCGCGGAAGCGGCAGCTGGAGCCGGCGCCCCAGGTCCACGGAGTCGTACCGGGAATTCCGGCGCCGCCTGCGCAAGAGCTGGGCGGAGAGCCCGCGTTCGAGCTCACCCGTGCGGCAGCGCCGGCGGGGTGGGTGATCACCCGGCATCCCGCGGAAGCGGTCTCACAGCGGGTGCCGCATCCACACGTTGGGCTCGACATACACCGCGTAGTCCCGCTCCGGCTCGCACCGCACCGGCACCAGCGCGCCGGGCACCTCGATGTCGCCCGCGGTGTCGAAGGGCAGGCCGGTCCAGCGGCGCCACTGCTCCAGCGAGCCGGCGGTGGTCATGGAGGCCGGGGCGATGGAGTCGATGGTGGCGCCGGCGCGGGCGTGGACGCGCAGCCACGGGTCGTGGGGCAGGCCGTCGGGGCGTACGCGACGGGCGTACTCCTCAATGGGGGTGCGTGGTTCGAAGTGCTTGGCGTTGGGGCGGACGGGGGCGACGACCTCGTGGAAGCCGTGGGATCGGGCGTTGTCGCGCATCGCGGAGAGCATCAGGGCGGACAGCCCGCCGGCCTGGGCGTGCGGGGCGATGACGACGGAGATGGCGCTGACCGTGTCGGGACGGACGCCGCGGCGCAGGTCGGCGAAGGCCCACACCAGTACCTCGTCCCAGCCTCGGGCGGGCAGCCGGCCGCGGCCCTCGGCGGCGAGGGAGAAGGGCACGCTGTAGGCGTGGGCGACGACCTCGCCCCGCTCGTCCTCGGCGAACAGCACGTACTCCGGGAGTTCGCGCGGGATCCGGCCGTAGTGGGCGTTGCCCACGAGGTCCTGGACAGTGAACTCCGGCCAGGTGTCCGCCATGCCGACGACCCGCTCGAGCATCTCGGGGCGTTCGGCGAGGCTCGATACCTTCAGCTCCATGCTCGCCAGCGTATGAGCGGGGCGGCCGCACCGGAAAGCCGTTTTCGACCCACCACCAGGCACGGCGCGCCCACCGACTGGGCTCTCCGCCGCGTACCGGGTCATCCCCCGCACTGGCCCAGCATCATCTCCTTGTCGGCGGTGGTCACCGGAAGTTCGTACTTCAGGGACACCTGGGCGAAGCGCACCGCGTACGAGCAGCGGATCTGCTTGTCAGGCGGCAGCCAGGACGCGGGGCCGGAGTCGCCCTTGGAACCGTTGGTGGGGCCGTCGACCGGTATGAGGTTGAGGGGGTCGTTGGCGATGTCCTCGCGTTTGCCCTTCGGCCAGCGGGAGGCGCCCATCTGCCAGTCGTACGACAGCGGCATGACGTGGTCGATCTGTACGGTCGTCGCGCGGGACTTGGCCCAGTCGATCGTCCGGCCCGTGTACGGGTCGTGCAGGGTCATGGAGGTCACGACGCAGTCCGAGCCGGAGCGGAAGCGGACGTCCTCGCCATCGCGCTGGAGGAGGTCGTTGCGGGTGTCGCAGCCGTTGCGCGCGAACGGGATGCCGCCCGGGGCCGAGTCCATCCAGGCGTAGCCGAACTCGTCGCGGTCGTAGCCCGTCTTGGGGCCGCGGCCCTTCGTCGCCACCTTCCCGATGAGGGCCCGTGCCTCGGCCCGGTCGGCGTCCGAGGTGAGGGGCGCGAGCCCCGGCTTGGTGCCGTCGGGGTTGTCCAGTGGGCTCACGGCGCGGCCGGAACCCGTGCCCGGGACGGAGCCGGTGGGCTCGCTGTCCACGGGTAGGTCCACGTTCTCGCACCCCGCCAGTGCCAGCACCATGCCGAGCATCGCCGCGGCGCTTGCCGCCCCGCCCCTCAGACGCATCACGATGCGCCCTCCTTCTGTCGCCCGCTCCGCCCCGCACAGGCGGCTTTCCCTGGTACACCGTCGGGCACACGGTAGCGACCCGGCGCACCGCGGCATTCAAGAGGTCCAGACCACAACGGGCTCAAGCGCGCATACCTCACAACCTGGGCGTATCGTCGGTGGTGAGTCACCTCCGGAAGGAGCTCTGGATGGGCATCTTCGACAAGTTCAAGAACCGCCACGCGCAGGACAGGGCCAGGGACATGTCCGACGCGGCGGAACGGAAGGCCAACGAGAAGACGGGCAACAAGTACGAGAGCCAGGTCGACGACGCACAGCAACGGATGGAACGCGAACCCGGCATGGACCGCGACAGGCCCGATCAGCCGTAGGCCCGGAGCCCCACGGAGGACACCTGACCCGAGCACAGGGGCCGTCCACGGAGACCACCTCCCGCGGGCGGCTTCGCGCTGCCGGATGCCGATGCCGGATACCGACCGGCAACTAACCGCTACGCGCTACCGGTTACCGGCTAGCCCCTGGCTGCTGGCTACCGGCTACCGGCTACCGGCTACCGGCTACCGGCCGACAATCGGCCATGCCTCCCTCAGACCTTCCCGATCCCCAACGTCGTCTCCGAAGGCAGCAGGCCGGAGGACAGTACCGCCACCCAGAACTCGCCGAGCAGTTCCACGAGTTGGTCGATCTCCTCAATCGTCAGGGCCTGCCAGGGCGCTGCGGCGAGTCGGTCGGTGTGCCCCTCTACGGTGCGGCGCAGTTCACGCCCGGCGTCCGTGGCCATGCCGTCGGCGTCGGTCAGGCCTCGGGCGGTCAGGCGGTCGCGGGCGGCCGCCCATTCGTCGGGGCTCCAACCTCGGCTCTCGAAGCGTTCGACGGATGCGGCGCCTGTCGCGGCGAAGGACACGAGCGACTCGACGGGGTCGAGGCCGGCCACCAGCAGGGCCGCTATGTGGCCGTCGCCGCGGTGTTCGCGCAGCACTGTCGCCGCGTGCCAGAGCTGGAGGTGCGGGGTCTCGGGCCAGTCCAGGGCGGCGTTGGCCGCGGCGAGCGGGCGGCCCGCGACGTCGGCCGCCTCGGCGGCGCGGCGAGCGAGTGCCGCGGCTGCCGCCAGCTCGGGACTCTCCGTCCGGTCGCCGAATATCGCGCGGTAGGCCCGGTCCACCCCCCACACCCTCGCCCGCAACAGGGCCTCGGGGCTCGCGATCTTCCATGCGGGCTCGATGTGTTCGGCGACCATACGGGGGCTGAAGCTGTAGAAGGTGGACGCGACCTGCCCCGCACCGACCGCCCCCAACGGCGCGGCACGGTACGGGAAGTAGCTCGGCCAGCGCTCTTCGGTGACGTAACCGAGCGCGGCCGCCTCCTCGAAGACCTCCGGCGCGTAGTACAGCACCGCATGCAGTGGCTCCAGCAGGTGCCAGAGCTGACGTACGCGACCCGATTCCAGACCGCTGTCGTGCTTCACCATGACGCGACTCCCCCAGTTCGTGGCACGGGATCCCGAGCTCCACAACTTGACACTGGCAAGATTGCCCGACGCCTCCCAAACTTGTCAATGCCTAGATTGCGCGTACGCTGCTGACCATGGCCTCCGCACAACAACCGCCCGCCCAGCAGAAGCCCTCGACTCCCCGGCAGCC
The DNA here is from genome assembly GCF_041052385.1 of Streptomyces sp. R28. Lineage (GTDB taxonomy): Bacteria > Actinomycetota > Actinomycetes > Streptomycetales > Streptomycetaceae > Streptomyces. Next base: position 4,442,204 of record NZ_CP163439.1, read on the forward strand.
GTCCGCCCGCCGCCCCTACCACCACGGCGACCTGCGTCGCGCCATCCTCACCGCGGCGCTGGACGTCATCGCCACCGACGGCCCCTCCGCGCTGAGCCTGCGTGACCTCGCCCGCCGCGCCGGTGTCTCGCATGCGGCACCGGCCCATCACTTCAAGGACCGCACCGGACTGCTCACGGCGATCGCCGCCGAGGGCTTCGGCCTGCTCGCGGGCACGCTCCACGAGGCCGGGGACCTCAAGGACGCGGGCGTTCGCTACGTCCGCTTCGCACGCGAGCACCCGGCCCATTTCCAGGTGATGTTCGCACCCGGGCTGCTGCGCGCCGACGACCTAGAACTGTCCACGGCCCGCACCCTCGCCGGCGACGCACTACGCGGTGCCGTCTCCGCCGTAGGACCCGAGAGCCTCGGCATCGACAGCCGCCTGGCCGGCGTCGCCGCCTGGTCCCTGGCCCACGGCTTCGCCACGCTGCTCCTCGGCCACAACCTGGACGGACCGATCGGCGACAAGGACCCCGAGGAGGTGTTCCGGACCCTGGCGGCGACGCTCTTCCGGAGCGAGCCCCGGGAAGACAAGGCTTGACCTCAAGTCCACTTGAGGTCCCAGAGTGATCCGCATGACCACCGAAACCGCAGCCAACGAAGCCGCCGGCACTGCAGACAACGAAGCCGCCGCCACCGCAGACAACGAGGCCGTCGACATCACGGGCGACAAGCCCGGCGTCGCCACACGCAACAAGCCCGGCGACGACGCGGACCTCAGGGCCATCGCACAGGTCGTGGCCACCGTCGAACGCACTCAGCGGGCCAAGGACCCCGAGGGCTTCCTCGCCCTCTTCCACCCCGACGCCCTCTGGACGACCGGCCACGGCAAGGTCCTCATCGGCTTCGACGCCATCGCCGAGTTCACCCGCGCCGCCCTGCCCACCGCCGTCTTCGACGGCGAGGTCACCTACGAGGTGGTGCACACACAGTTCCTGCGGCCCGACGTGGCGGCCGTCAAGGTCCGGCAGGTCTACCACTCGCCGGGCGGCGACACCGAGGGCGCACCGCTCTACGTCATGACCAAGCAGGACGACGGAAGGTGGCTGTTGCACGCCTGCCAGAACACCGGGGTGCACGTCGACCAGGAGGCGCCTCGCGCCTGACGACTTGACCTTGACACCGGCGGCAGGGTTCGAACGTCGTATCCATGAACGCCGTAGAACCCCGCACCGTCATCGTCACCGGCGCCGGCACCGGTATCGGCCGCGCCACAGCCCGCGCCTTCGCCACCGAAGCAGGGGCGAACGTCCTCGCCGTCGGCCGGCGTGCCGCGCCCCTCGCCGAGACCGCCGCCCCTGCCCCGGACCGCATCACGCCGCTCGCCGTCGACATCACCGCCGACGTCGGCCCCGAGACCGTCGTCCGTACGGCGCTGGAGCGGTACGGCAGCATCGACGTGCTGGTCAACAACGCCGCCGTCGTCAACACCGAGTCCCTGCGTACTTACACCCGCGTCTCGGTCGAACCCCAGCTCGCGACGAACCTCCTCGCCCCGGTCCTGCTCACCCAGGCCGCGCTCCCGGCGCTGGAGGACAGCCGTGGCGTCATCGTGAACGTGACGACGTCCGTCGCCCAGCGCGGCTGGCCCGGCAACTCCCTGTACGCGGCGGGGAAGGCCGCCCTCGAAGTGCTCACCCGAAGCTGGGCGGTGGAGCTGGCCCCACACGGGATCCGGGTCGTCGCCGTCGCCCCCGGTGCGATCGAGACACCGATCGGCGATCACGCGGGCTACACGGCCGGGCAACGGGCCGCGATCCGGCAGTGGCAGCTGGCGCACACCCCGCTGGGCCGGGTCGGCCGACCCGAGGAGGTCGCCTGGGCGATCACCCGACTCGCCTCACCCGAGGCGTCGTTCGTCACCGGCGTGATCCTCCCGGTGGACGGCGGTGCCGTCGTCGCCTGAGACTCGCCGCATGGGACAACCTCTGCGGCAGCCTTCGGGACAGCCCCGTCTGCGGATCGGCGAGCTCGCCGACGCGACCGGCACGACGCCACGCGCCCTGCGGCACTACGAGCAGGCCGGCCTCATCACCTCGGAGCGGGCGGCGAACGACTATCGGCTCTACGACGCCGCCGTCGCCGTCCGTGTCCGCAACATCCGGCATCTCGTGGACGCGGGGCTGACGCTGGACGACGTCCGCGTCTTCCTGCCGTGCCTGGACGGCGACGTGACCGAGGGCCCCGCCTCCGACAAGGTCCTCCGCGTCGCCCTCGACCGCCTCGCCTTGATGAACGAGCGCATCGCGGCGCAGATCGCCGTGCGGGACCGGCTGGCGGCAGCCCTGGCGGAGGCGAGAGGCGGGCGCGTACGGCCGGTGGGCTGAGCCTGAGCCGCAGCGGTCACGTGTGCGGCACCGGCTCCAGGCGCCGTGCCGCACACGGACTGCTCACGAGCCCAGAATCGACGCCAGGAACTCCCCGACCCACCCGAGCAACTCCCGCCCGACGAGCGGCTTCCCGCCCACCTTCGCCGTCTTCGGACGCGGCACCAGCACCTGGTGCACGGCCGGCTTGATGACGGTGCCCGGGTACAGGCGCTTGACCCTGAGCTCCTGGGACTCGCGCAACTCCACCGGCGCGAAGCGGATGTTGTTGCCCTGCAAGACGATCTCGCCGACGCCACACGCGCGTGCCAGCATGCGCAGGCCCGCCACCAGCAGGAGGTTCTCGACCGGTTCCGGCAACTTGCCGTAGCGGTCGACGAGTTCCTCGCGTACGGCCTTGACGTCCTCCTCCGTGTTGGCGGAGGCGATGGAGCGGTAGGCCTGGAGGCGGAGCCGCTCGCCCGGCGCGTAGTCGTGCGGAACGTGCGCGTCGACCGGGAGCTCGATCTTGACCTCGAGCGGCGGCTCCTCCTCGACGCCGCCCTCCAGGGACGCCCGGTAGTCCGCGACCGCCTCGCCGACCATACGGACGTACAGGTCGAAGCCGACGCCCGCGATGTGGCCGGACTGCTCGCCGCCCAGCAGATTGCCGGCGCCTCGGATCTCCAGGTCCTTCATCGCGACATACATGCCCGCGCCCATCTCCGTGTGCTGGGCGATGGTCGCCAGGCGCTCGTGGGCCGTCTCCGTGAGGGGCTTCTCCGGGGGGTAGAGGAAGTAGGCGTAGCCGCGCTCCCTGCCGCGCCCGACCCGGCCGCGCAGCTGGTGCAGCTGGGACAGACCGAAGTTGTCGCCGCGCTCCACGATCAGGGTGTTGGCGTTGGAGATGTCGATGCCGGACTCGACGATCGTCGTCGAGACGAGCACGTCGAACTTCTTCTCCCAGAAGTCGACGACGACCTGCTCCAGCGCCTGCTCCGACATCTGGCCGTGCGCCGTCGCGATACGCGCCTCGGGGACGATCTCGCGCAGCCGCGCGGCCGCCCGGTCGATCGACTCGACCCGGTTGTGGATGTAGAAGACCTGGCCCTCGCGCAGCAGTTCACGGCGGATCGCGGCGCCGATCTGCTTCTCCTCGTACGGCCCGACGAAGGTCAGGACCGGGTGGCGCTCCTCGGGGGGTGTCGTGATCGTCGACATCTCCCTGATGCCCGTGACCGCCATCTCCAAGGTCCTCGGGATCGGGGTCGCCGACATCGTCAGGACGTCGACGTTCGCGCGCAGCTTCTTCAGCTGCTCCTTGTGCTCGACGCCGAAGCGCTGTTCCTCGTCGACGATGACCAGGCCCAGGTCCTTGAACTTGGTCTCCGACGAGAACAGCCGGTGGGTGCCGATGACGATGTCCACCGAGCCGTCCTTCAGGCCCTCCAGGACGGCCTTCGCCTGGGTGTCGGTCTGGAAGCGGGACAGGGCCCGGGTGTTCACCGGGAACTGCGAGTAGCGCTCGGAGAACGTCCCGAAGTGCTGCTGCACCAGCAGGGTCGTCGGCACCAGCACCGCCACCTGCTTGCCGTCCTGGACCGCCTTGAAGGCGGCCCGGACCGCGATCTCCGTCTTGCCGTAGCCGACGTCGCCGCAGATCAGGCGGTCCATCGGGACCGACTTCTCCATGTCCTCCTTGACCTCGGCGATGGTCGTCAGCTGGTCGGGGGTCTCCGCGTACGGGAAGGCGTCCTCCAGCTCGCGCTGCCAGGGCGTGTCCGGGCCGAAGGTGTGCCCCGGGGCCGCCATGCGGGCGCTGTACAGCTTGATCAGGTCGGCCGCGATCTCCTTGACGGCCTTCTTCGCGCGCGCCTTGGTCTTCGTCCAGTCGGCGCCGCCCAGGCGGTGCAGGGTGGGGGCCTCGCCACCGACGTACTTGGTGATCTGCTCCAGCTGGTCGGTGGGGATGTACAGCCGGTCGCCGGGCTGGCCGCGCTTGGCGGGGGCGTACTCGACGACGAGGTACTCGCGCGTGGCGCCCTGGACGGTGCGCTGCACCATCTCGATGTAGCGGCCGACGCCGTGCTGCTCGTGGACGATGTAGTCGCCCGTCTCCAGGGTGAGCGGGTCGATGGTCTTGCGGCGGCGGGCGGGCATGCGGGCGCCGTCCTTGCCGGCCGCCTTCTGCCCGGTCAGGTCGGTCTCGGTCAGGACCGCCAGCCGGAGCGCGGGGTCGACGAAGCCGTATTCGATCGAGCCGCAGGCGACATGGACGATCGAGGGGGAGATCTCCCCCAGGTCGGTCTCCAGGCGGGCCGCCACGCCCTCGCCGCCGAGCACCTCGACCGTGCGCGCGGCCGGGCCGTGGGCCTCGGTCACGAAGACCGTGCGCCAGCCGTCGGCGAGCCAGCCCTTGGTGTCGGCGAGGGCCTTGGCGGTGTCGCCGCGGTACGACTCGGGGGCGTGCATGCCGAGCTTGAGGGTGTCGGCGTCGAGGGTCTCATCGGCCGCGAAGGGCGAGACCGACCACCACATCATGTCCAGCTCGCGGGCGCGGTCCCGGACGTCCGCGATGGACCACAAGGACGCCGCGCCGACGTCGATGGGCGCCTCGCCGCCGCCGGCCGTGGCGGCCCAGGACGCCTGCAGGAACTCCTGCGAGGTCGCCACGAGGTCGGCGGCACGCGTGCGTACCCGTTCCGGGTCGCACACGACGGCCATGGCGCCCTTGGGCAGGACGTCGAGCAGCAGTTCCATGTCGTCGACGAGGACCGGGGCGAGGGACTCCATGCCCTCGACGGCGATGCCCTCGGCGATCTTGCCGAGCAGTTCGCCGAGCTCGGGGTGCTGTTCGGCGAGGGCACGCGCGCGTGCGCGCACGTCGTCGGTGAGGAGGAGTTCGCGGCAAGGAGGGGCCCACAGGCCGTGGCCGGCGACTTCGAGGGAACGCTGGTCGGCGACCTTGAAGTAGCGGATCTCCTCCACGTCGTCGCCCCAGAACTCGATGCGCAGGGGGTGCTCTTCGGTGGGCGGGAAGACGTCGAGGATGCCGCCTCGTACGGCGAACTCACCGCGCTTCTCGACGAGCTCCACGCGCGCGTACGCGGCGGCGGCGAGGGACTCCACGATGGCGTTGAGGTCGGCGGTCTGTCCGGTCCGCAGGGCCACCGGCTCCAGGTCGCCGAGGCCCTTGACCTGCGGCTGGAGGACCGAGCGGATGGGGGCCACGACGACGGAGACCGGGCCCGTCTCGGGGTCGTCGGGGCGGGGGTGGGCGAGGCGGCGGAGGACCGCGAGGCGGCGTCCCACGGTGTCGCTGCGGGGGCTGAGGCGCTCGTGCGGGAGGGTCTCCCAGGACGGGTACTCCGCGACGCCCTCCGAGGGGAGGAGCGAGCGCAGGGCTGCCGCCAGGTCCTCGGCCTCGCGGCCCGTCGCCGTCACCGCGAGGACCGGGCGGTCGGTCTCGCGGGCGAGGGCGGCGATCGCGAACGGGCGGGCCGCCGGGGGGCCGACCAGGTCGACGTGCATGCGGTTGCCGTCTGCGGCCGCCGTGATCGCTTCCGCGAGGGCGGTGTCCTTGACTACGGCGTCGAGCAGACCGTGCAGGCTCATTCGGGGGCGCTTTCGTCCGGGGTGGGCAACACGAAGGGCCCGACGCGTGTGACGGGCCGGGGGCTTCCAGCGTACGTCGCTGCGCGGGCGGGTGCCGGGCCTGTGGATAACGTCCGTTCTCCGGTGGCCGGCGTTGACGTGGTCGTGAAGGGGCCGCGCCCCTTCGACCCCGCTGCGGCTGCCGCCCCAGGCCCCGCTTCGGCCCTGAACGGGCCTCGTCCTCAAACGCCGGACGGGCTGGATATACGGACCGGCGCCGGGAAGTACGGGTGGGCAAAGGCCCCCGACCCCGTACCGCGTAAGGTCCCCCCATGCCCACCCCCGCCACCTCCGCGACGCCGAACGCGTCCTCGGACCCCCACATACCGGCGCCGGCCACGCCCCCTGACGGGCAGGCGCGGCCCGGCCCCGCCCGGCGTGAACCCTGGCTGCTCGCCGCCGCGCTCTTCGTGGGCTACGCGATCGTCTCCGTCGGCCGTTACCGGCATCTGGGGCAGCGGTCGTGGGATCTCGGGATCTTCGAGCAGGTCATCCGGTCGTACGCGCATCTTCAGGCTCCGGTCGCCGACCTCAAGGGGCCCGGGTTCAACATCCTGGGCGATCACTTCAGCCCGGTGACGGCCCTGCTCGCGCCGCTCTACCGGGTGTTTCCCTCCCCGGTCACCCTGCTCGTCGCGCAGGCCGCGCTGTTCGCCCTGTCCGCCGTCCCCGTCACCCGCGCCGCGGCCCGGCTGCTCGGGCGGTGGGGTGGGCTGGCGATCGGGGTGGCGTACGGGCTGTCGTGGGGGCTCCAGCAGGCCGTCGACTTCGACTTCCACGAGATCTGCTTCGCCGTACCCCTCATCGCCTTCAGCCTTGAGGCACTGCTCGCGCGGCGCCCGCGGGCCGCTCTGCTCTGGGCGATTCCGCTCGTCCTGGTGAAGGAGGATCTGGGGTTCACCCTCACGGCCATCGCCCTGGTCGTCGCCTGGCGGGCCCGCCAAGGCGCGCCGCGCGCGTCCCGGTACGCGCTCGGCGTCGCCGTCTTCGGCGTGGTGGCCGTCGCGGCCACCCTCCTGGTGGTCATACCGAGCTTCAACAGCGCCGGCAGCTACGACTACTGGAACAAGGTGAGCGAGTCGTCGGGCGGTGGCGGGCCCTTCGACGGCCTCGACACCAAATTCCGTACGCTCTGCTGGCTCCTCGTCCCCACCACCGGACTGCTCGCCCTGCGGTCCCCCGTCCTGCTCGTCGCCCTGCCCACCATCGGCTGGCGTTTCGTCTCCTCCTACCCGCAGTACTGGGGGACGGACTGGCACTACAACGCCGTCCTGATGCCCATCGTCGTCCTCGCCCTCGTCGACGCCCTCGACACCGCCCGGCACAGCACACGCGCGTGGCTGCGGTCGTACGTCCATCACCTGCCCGCCGCCGTCGCGGCCGCCTCGCTGGCGCTGACCACCTCACTGCCGCTCGCCGCGCTGACCGAGAGCGAGATCTATCGCAAGCCCGCGCGCGTGACGGCCATCGAGCGGCTCCTCGCCCAAGTGCCCGACAACGCCTCCGTCGAGGCGAACATCGCTCCGATCAGCCGGCTCACCTCGCGCTGCCGGGTCTTCTGGGTGAGCACCACGCGCGGCATCAACCCCGACTTCATCGCCCTCGACAACTCCCGCAAGCGCTATCGCGACGTCGAGGCCTACGCCGAGTCCCTTCACCCCGACGCCCGGTACACCGTCAAGGGCACCGCCTACGGGGTCGTACTGCTGGAGCGGCGGACCGGACCGGGGCAGAGCGGGCGATGACGAAAGGCCCGGTCCGGAGGGCGAAACCTCCGGACCGGGCCCGTCCCCCGCAACCCCCGTGTGCGGTGGCTATTCGGTCGCGATCGCGTTCAGTACGTTCATCCGGCCCGCCCTGAACGCCGGCACCAGTGCCGCGAACAGGCCCACGAAGGCCGAGCCGATGAAGACCCCGATGATCGTCGGCCACGGGATGTCGAGGACGTTCAGGCCCTCCAGAGCCAGCAGCTTCTGGGCCGTCGCGCCCCAGCCCATGCCGAGTCCGAGGCCCAGCAGGGCGCCGAACAGGGCGATCACCACCGACTCCATGCGGATCATGCGGCGCAGCTGGCGGCGGGAGAGGCCGATGGCGCGCATCAGGCCGATCTCGCGGGTGCGTTCCACCACCGACAGGGCCAGGGTGTTCACCACACCGAGGACCGCCACGATGATCGCGAGGGCGAGAAGGCCGTAGACCATGTTCAGGAGCTGGCCCATCTGGTCCTTGAGCTCCTGCTTGTAGTCGGTCTGGTCGCGGACGGGGTACTGCGGGTAGTCGTGCAGCGACTTCTTCAGGGCCGCGTACGCCGCCTTCTCCTGGCCGTCCTTCGCCTTGCCGAGCAGCATCTGGCTCTGCGGGATCCGGTCGGCGGGGAGGTACTTCTGCAGCGTCTCGATGCTGATGTAGCGCGCGCCCTGGTCGAAGGAGGTGTCGTCGTCCGTGATGGCCGCGACCTTCAGCTTCGCCGTCTCACCGCCCTTGAAGGCGACGGTGAGGCTGTCGCCGACGTGCACCCCGTGCTTCGTGGCGTACTCGGAGCCGACCGACATGGCGTCCTTGCCGTAGGCGGCGGAGAGGGTGCCCTCCGTCGTCGTACGGCGAAGGTCCTCGGCGTACGTCGGGTCGGCGGCCGTGAGCCCGGTGTCATCGGTCTTGCCGTCCGGCGAGGTCAGCGTGGCGCGGACCTCCTTGGAGCGGGTGACGTGCTCCAGGTGCGGCGTCTGCTGCATCGCGTGCTCGGCCTTGGCGACGATGTCCTGCTGCTGGGCCACGACGATGAAGTCCGCGCCGACCGACTTGTCGAGCTCGCTCGTCGCCGAGGCGACCATCGAGGAGCCGACCACCGACAGACAGGCCACCAGCGCGAGGCCGATCATCAGGGCGGCGCCCGTGGCACCGGTACGGCGCGGGTTGCGCAGGGCGTTGCGCTCGGCCATGCGGCCGACGGGTCCGAAGGCCCGCAGCAGGACCGCGCTGATCACCCGGACCACTCCGCCCGCGAGCAGCGGGCCGATCACCACGAAGCCGATCAGGGTCAGCACCACGCCGCCGCCCAGCATCAGCGCACCGTCGCTCGCCTTGTCGGCGGTGCCGGCGGCGTACAGGGCACAGGCACCCGCGCCCGTCAGGACCAGGCCGATCAGGCCGCGTATCCAGCCGGCCTTGCCGTCGGCCGGCGTGCCGGCGTCGCGCAGGGCGGCCATCGGGGAGACCTTGCCGGCGCGGCGGGCCGGGAGGTAGGCGGCGAGCACCGTCACCACGACGCCCAGGATCAGGCCGATGACCGGGGTGGTCACCTTCACCGTCAGGTCGTCGGTGGAGAGGTTCATGCCGGCCATCGACATGAGCTTCATCAGGCCGATCGCGATGCCGACACCGGCACCGACGCCCAGCACCGAGCCCACGAGGCCGAGCAGCAGCGCCTCCACCAGCACCGACCGGTTGACCTGGCGGCGCGAGGAGCCGATGGCCCGCATGAGGCCGATCTCGCGGGTGCGCTGGGCGACCAGCATGGAGAAGGTGTTGATGATCAGGAAGATGCCGACCAGGAAGGCGATCCCGGCGAAGCCGAGCATGGCGTACTTGATGACGTTCATGAACGCACCGACGTCCTTGCGGTTCTCGTCGGCGGTCTCCTTGGCCGTCTGGATCTTGTACGCGCCGTCCATGGCCTGCGCGATGTCCTGCTTGAGCCGCGCGTCGCTCACGCCGTCCGCCGCGGTGACGGAGACCTGCGTGAACCGGCCGGTGGCGCCGAGCAGGGTGCGCTGGGCGGTGGCGGTGTCGAAGTAGACGACGGCCGCGCCCGGGTTGGTCACCTTCCAGGAGGCGATGCCGACGATCCGCGCGCGGATGTCGCCGGTGGCGGCGATGGTGCGCAGCTCGTCGCCGAGCTTCAGGTCGTGCTTGTCGGCGGTGTCCGCGTCGACCATGACCTCGGTGGGCCCGCGCGGGGCGTGCCCGGAGGTGATCTCCATGGACTTCAGGTCGCCCTGGGTCCAGTTGCCGGCGAAGGTGGGCGCGCCGGTGGAGGAACCCATGTTCTTGTTCTCGGAGTTGACGACGGTCACGCTCGTCGAGCCGACCGCGCCCTCCGCCTTCTTCACGCCGTCCACGGCCGCGACCTGCTCGACGGCCGAGGCGGGCAGCGAGGTCGGCCGGCCCGTACCGCCGCCGTCGTCCTCGTCCTTGGCGTCCTTGGGGCTGACGGTGACGTCGGAGGAGGTGACGGCGAAGAGCTTGTCGAAGGTGGTGTTCATCGTGTCGGTGAAGACGAGCGTCCCTGAGACGAAGGCCACCGACAGCAGGACGGCCACGGCCGACAGGGCCATGCGTCCCTTGTGCGCGAAGAAGTTGCGCAGGGAGGTCTTCAGGACGGTCATGAGGTACGCCCCCGGGCGTCGAAGTCCTTCATGCGGTCCAGGACGGCGTCGGCGGTCGGCCTGTACATCTCGTCGACGATGCGGCCGTCGGCGAGGTACAGCACCCGGTCCGCGTACGAGGCGGCGACGGGGTCGTGCGTGACCATCACGATGGTCTGCCCTAGCTCGTCGACGGACTTGCGCAGGAAGCCGAGGACTTCGGCGCCGGCCCGGGAGTCCAGGTTGCCGGTCGGCTCGTCACCGAAGATGATCTCCGGCCGCGCGGCCAGGGCACGGGCGACGGCGACACGCTGCTGCTGACCGCCGGAGAGCTGGGTCGGCCGGTGCTTGAGCCGGTCCGAGAGCCCGACGGTCTCGACGACGCGCCCCAGCCACGCCCGGTCGGGCTTGCGCCCGGCGATGTCCATGGGCAGCGTGATGTTCTCGAGGGCGTTGAGGGTCGGCAGCAGGTTGAACGCCTGGAAGATGAAGCCGATCCGGTCCCGGCGCAGCTGCGTGAGCTTCTTGTCCTTCAGCCCGGTGATCTCGGTGTCGTCGAGATGGATCTGGCCGCTGCTGACGGTGTCGAGCCCGGCGAGGCAGTGCATCAAGGTGGACTTGCCGGACCCCGAAGGGCCCATGATCGCGGTGAACTGCCCCCGGGCGATGTCCACGTCGACATGGTCGAGGGCGACGACGCGGGTCTCCCCCGACCCGTACGCCTTGACGACCTGCCGCGCCCGCGCGGCAACGGCCGTACGCCCTCCAGTGCCCCCGTGCCTGGGAATGGTTACAGCCGATGTCACGGTATGACTCCTAAGTCGGTTATGGATGGACGCACGAGGCCGCGTGCCTCGACGTCGCGAACTGGTGCGTCGAGCGCTCGTGCATCGAGAACTGGTACGTCGTTGAGTCTGGCTCCGGAGAGGGGTCCGGCGCGCTGGTGCCGAGCCCCGTCTTGTACGGGGGAAAACCCCACCCCCGCCGGTTCGGTCAGCCGCCCCCCAGCGGCGTAAAGCCAGATTAAGGACGGCCCCCCTGGTGTCTCGTCCTCCGGCGGTACCAACCCTCCCCGAGACCTAGTACGGAGGTACCCCTAGGGGCCATCCACCCGTCGGTGGAGCGCACCTCGGGGTTGTCTCCACCCTGCGGCCCATCCAGGCTCCACCCTCCCGCGACGTCAGGGTCAAGTGGGAAGCTGTTCGGCGGTACATAGGTGCAAGGGGAATGCATTAGGAGAGGAACCCGGTGGGCAGTACGACACCCGCGATACGCGACACCGCACCGCACACCGGAACCGACAGGCGGGCAGCCGTGGTCGCGGCCCTGATGCTCGCGATGGCGCTGGCCGCGCTCGACGCCACCATCGTCTCCACGGCCGTACCGCAGATCGTGGGCGACCTCGGCGGCTTCTCGGTCTTCTCCTGGCTCTTCTCCGGCTACCTGCTCGCCGTGACCGTGACCCTCCCCGTCTACGGCAAGCTCTCCGACACCTTCGGCCGCAAGCCGGTGCTGATCGCGGGCGCGGCGCTGTTCCTGCTGGGATCGCTGCTGTGCGCTCTGGCCTGGAACATGGCGGCGCTGATCGCGTTCCGGATCGTGCAGGGGCTGGGCGGCGGGGCGTTGCAGGGGACGGTGCAGACGCTGGCCGCCGACCTGTACCCGCTGAAGGAACGGCCGAAGATCCAGTCCAAGTTGTCCACGGTGTGGGCGGTGTCGGCGGTGGCCGGACCGGGGTTGGGCGGGGTCCTGGCGGCGTACGCGGACTGGCGCTGGATCTTCCTGATCAACCTGCCGATCGGGGCGGTGGCGTTGTGGCTGATCGTGCGGTACCTGCACGAGCCGAAGCGCGAGTCGACGGGCACGCGCGCGCGTGTCGACTGGGCGGGCGCGTTGGCGGTGTTCGCGTGCGGGGGTGTGCTGCTGACGGCGCTGGTGCAGGGCGGGGTGGCGTGGCCGTGGCTGTCGGGGCCGTCGATCGCCTTGTTCGGTACGGGACTTGCGCTCGTGGCGGTGGTGGTGCTCGTGGAGCGCCGGGCGGCCGAGCCGATCATCCCGGGCTGGGTGTGGCGGCGCCGGACGATCGCGGCGGTGAACCTGGCGCTGGGCGCGCTGGGGCTGCTGATGGTGGCGCCGACCGTCTTCCTCCCCACCTACGCCCAGTCGGTCCTCGGCCTGGCCCCGGTGGCGGCCGGATTCGTGCTGTCCGTCTGGACGTTGAGCTGGCCGGTGTCGGCGGCGTTCAGTCAGCACGTGTACCGACGGATCGGCTTCCGCAACACGGCGATGCTGGGGATCGGTTCGGCCTCGCTGATCCTGCTGGCGTTCCTGTTCCTGCCCTATCCCGGGCAGGCGTGGCAGCCGACGCTGCTGATGCTGTTGCTGGGGGCTGCGCTGGGGCTGTTCCAACTGCCGCTGATCGTGGGCGTGCAGTCGACGGTGGGGTGGTCGGAGCGGGGCACGACGACGGCGTCGGTGCTGTTCTGCCGCCAGACGGGCCAGACGGTGGGCGCGGCGCTCTTCGGCGCGGTGGCCAACGGCGTACTGGCGTCACGGCTCGGCGGCGCGAGCGACCTGGACTCGGTGACGCGGGCCCTGGAATCCGGCGGCACGGCACCGGAGGCCACCAGGCGGGCCATCGCCGACGCGGTGCACGCCGTGTATCTGGGCGCGTCGTGCGCGGCGGCGCTGGCCTTCCTGGTGCTGTTGCTGCTGGCGCCGAGGCGCTTCCCGGTCCTCAAGGAGGACGCCCTCAAGGAAGACGTCCCCAAGGAAGACGTCCCCAAGGAAGACATCCTCAAGGAAGACGAACGCTGACCTCGGGGTTGGCCGGCGACGGCCCGTCGAGCACCGGCTGCGGAACGCCCTTGAGGTGCAGGTCGAAGAAAGCGGCGACGTACGCGCGCGTGAGGGCCGACGAACGCTCGTAGGGAAGCGGTGCGGTGTCCGGGATGCCGACCAGCTCCGCGAGGAGCGGTACGTCGGTGAAGGAGCCGTGGTCGGTTCCGGCGACGGTCAGCCACCGCTTCCAGCCGTCCAGGTGGGCCCAGGCCTCGTCCCAGGTCCTGTCGAGCGGCGGCCTGTTCTCGGCCCCCACCATCAGGAAGGGACGGCCGTCGAGACCGGTGGCGGGGACCGGGGCGAAGAAGGTGCCGTCCATGTTCACGCCGGCCCGTACGCGCGCGTCGGCGGCCATCGTCGCGGCGGCGGCGTTGCCGCCGATGGAGTGCCCGGCCATGCCGATCCGCTTCGCGTCGATCACGCGCGCGTACCGCCACGCCGGGTGGCGCCCGGTCAGCCGGTCGAGCACGAAGGAGATGTCCTCGGCCCGGCTCTCGGCGACGGCCGAGCCGCCGATCGAGGGGAACTCGTCACAGATGGCGCAGGGCAGGGTCTGCCCGTCGGGAAGGGTCGTCCCGGCGTTCTCGTACGGATGGTCGACCAGCGCGACGACGTACCCCCGACTGGCCAGATCCTCGGCGAGGCCGGTGAGGGTGGCGCGCGGGAGAGTGAACCCGGGCGAGAGCACGACGAGCGGAAACCTGCCGGGCGCCGGGCGCGCCTCGGTGTGCGCCCAGGTACGGACGCCGCTGATCGTCTCGGGCGGGACGGTGGCGTCCGGGACCCTCAACTCCAGTAGAAGGCGGGCCTCTTCGGCGGTCATGTAGGGAGCGGTCGCTCCGCCCGTACCCGGCCGTGCCGGGTAGTACATGGACACCATCAGCTGCCGGGCGCCGGCGGACGGGACCCACGGGTCGGGACGGTCGGCGTCGACGAGGTGGACGGTGCTGCGGCCGACCGCGTGCGGGCCGGTGGGACGGGGCAGCTGGGCCGAGGCAATGGCGGGAGAAGGGTTCGCGGGGGCGGCGGAGGCGGAGCCCGCGGCGGCGATCGGCAGGGTCAGGGCGGGTCCGAGCGCGAGCACTGCGGACGCCGCGACCGCTAAGAAGCGTGATCTGTTCATGCGGGGCCTGTTCATGCGTGATCTGTTCATGCGGAGGACGGTAGGCCGCGGGCCCGTGACCCGGCGTCGCCCTGGAGTCTGCTGTCCTGGACGCCCGGTAGTACCACGGACGTACACATACCCTGTCCGTCATGCTGACCCTGGAGCGCCTACGCGCCGACCACGCGGACGCCCTGCTGGCCTTCGAGCAGGAGAACCGGGAGTACTTCGCCCGTTCCGTTCCGGATCGCGGGGACGCGTATTTTGCGGACTTCGACGCCCTCCTGCAGGCGCGGCTGGCCGAACAGGACGCCGGGGTCTGCCACTTCCACGTCGTGCTGGACACCGACGGGCGGCTCGTCGGGCGGGTCAACCTGGTCGACGTCGAGGACGGTTGCGCCGAACTCGGCTACCGCGTCGGCGAACGCGCGGCGGGCAAGGGCGTCGCCACGGCGGCGGTGGCGGAGGTGTGCCGGGTGGCCGGTACGGCGTACGGGCTGACGGCCCTGGTCGCGGTCACCCACCTGGACAACCTGGCGTCCCGGGCCGTCCTGGAGCGCAATGCCTTCATCGCGATGGAAGACGTCACTGTCGACGGCCGGCCCGCGGTCCGTTACCGGCGCTCGCATCTCGGGCACTGACAGGGCGGGAAGCGGCCCGCGAGGTCGAACGGGGTGTCCTTGCGGGAGGGCTGGTACGTCACTGTGGGTCCCCATGTGCGGCCGCTGTCGCGGGAGACGCGGAGGGTGAGGGAGGGGCCGGGGACGCTGTCCCACGGGTCCTGCGCCTGCTCTTTCGCCTGGTCGAGTTGATCCACGCCAACGCCTTTCACTTTGCGTGCTGTTGCCTGCACACAGTGACGTCACCGCGGGTACGCTCGGAAGGTGGCTCAGCGTGACAACGGTGTCCGCACTGAGGGGAGTTGCACGCGTGGCGATCGAGGACAATCCGCGTTCGCGGGAGCAGTACGGGGCGGAGCTGAAGCGGCGTCGGGAGACGGCGGGACTCACGCAGGAGGAGTTGAGCCAGCGTGCGGTGATGTCGCGCACGCACATCGCGCATATCGAGGGTGGGCGGCGGAGGCCGGATCCGGATGATGCGCGGCGGCTGGATCAGGTGCTGGAGGCGGGTGGGTTCTTCGTGAACTTCCTGCCGACTCTGGACGGGAAGGAGGTGGCGGAACACTTCAAGGGCGCCTTGGAGTTCGAGAGCAAGGCAACGGTGATCAAGGAGTACGCCCCGAGTCTGGTTCCCGGCATCTTGCAGACGCAGCCGTACGCCTACGAGGTGCTCAGCTGCGGCTACCCGCGCAAGAACGACGAGGAGCGCGACAAGCTCCTGGTCACACGCCTCGAACGGGCCCGCATTCTCGACGACTTCCACTCACCCGAGGTCTGGGTACTGCTCGACGAGGCGGTGCTACGACGTGCCGTCGGCGGGCCGGCGGTGATGTGCGAACAGCTCCGTCACATCGCCGAGTTGGGTGAAAGCCGCCGCATCCGCGTACATGTGCTGCCCTACTCGGCGGGCGCGCACCCTCTGCAAGAGGGCTTTCTCTCCCTGATGTGGTTCGAGGACCTGCCGCCCATCGCGTACGCGGAAGGCGTGAACAGCGGGAGGGTCCTGGAGCGTCCGTCCGTGGTACGCGAGTGCCAGGACCTCTACGATCATGTGCTGGGCGATGCCTTGTCGCACCGTAAATCCCTGGACCTGCTCAGGTCCGTCGCGGAGGATTACGAGCATGAAGCGCAGCGAGACCAGGATTGCTGACGCGTCGGCACTGACCGGCTGGCGCAAGTCGAGTTACAGCGGCGAGAGCGGCGGCGACTGCCTCGAAGTTGCCGCTTGGCGCAAGTCCAGCTACAGCGGTGGCAGCAGCGGCTCCTGCCTCGAAGTCAACGACACCGCCCGCCCCACCCACGTCCCCGTCCGCGACAGCAAGAACCCCACCGGCCCGGCGATCGTCTTCTCGGCGTCGGCCTGGACGGCGTTCGTCGACGGAGTTCGTTAAGGCTCCTCGTCCTCGGAGAAGTCGCGCACGTCGGCGAGCAGGCTGGGTTCGACCGGAGGGAGAGCGCGTCTCTGGGCCACCTCCACGATCGTCTGTGCGATGGCCCAGGCAACACGTCGGTACTGCGACCAATGCCCGGACTCGCGCAAGCCCCGCAGACCCCCCACTGCAGCCAGTTCGCTGTCGAGTGTCGACGACATGTACTGCACCTCCCTGACCTCTCGCGGCAGTTGCGTGGGATCGACGGGCTCCCAGAGCACAGGCACCGTCGCGATCACCCCGCCCAGCGATTGACGCCACCTGAAGACCGACCACTCCCTGTGGCACCACTTGCTCTCGAAGTACGAGGGCGAAAGCAACGGCACAAAGACTCGCGCCTCGGCCAGGGCCGCGTACGCCTCCTCCCGCCAGCGTGCACCCTTGGTCAGGCTGTCAGCCATGAAGCCGGGACTCTCCCCGTCGAAATCCGTCATCTCCATAACGTGTTGGCTCACAAGGTGGAAGAAGTCCTCTTCCGGATTGCCATGTGTCTTACCTGAAGCCGGATATGCCGCACGGCTGTAGCTCAGAAAGAACAGCGGCCCTTCACGAGGCGCCTCGGACGGCATCGCCTCCGGTTCGCGCTCACGAACGTGCGAGACCCTCCCGGTGGACAGCGCGATCCGGTCGATGAGTCCAGGACTGACGAACCACGCCACGCCCTTCGAAGAATAGAGACTACAAAGTCTTCCTCCCGCGTCTACAACTACCGCACCCGCGGGAGGAACAACAGCCTCCGAGGAGGCAAGGCTCAGCTTGATTTCAGGTGTCCGCGAGCCTCCCGTCGGCTTCTCGTACCACGCTGCGGCGAAGGGGCTTTCGACAGAGTGGGCCAGAGGAACTGCGGGAAGACCAGCCTCTTCGAGCTCGATGCTGACCAGTTTCGGTGTTTCAGGTACCACAGATGCGCGGACCACTCGGAACTCCGCACCGTCCGGTCCTCGGACCTGAAGTACCCCTGGGCCCGGGCTGAATCCGGCGGCGAGCACGACGTCCGGTCTCACCGCGACCCCAGTACCCACGAAGCGACCCTCCCGGCTGATGCTGACGAGAGAGGACAGGAACTCGCGGGTTGCCGGACGACCGATCAGAAGCCCCTCAACAAAGGAGGCGATCGGCAAGCGTCGCTCCGTGATATTCGAAATTACCGCCGCCAGTATTCCTGGGTGCGTTCCCATGATCTCCACGAAATCGGCTAGTTCGGCGACCTCGTGCCACACCTCTCCACGATACGGAGCGAGTGCGTCCCGAACGAATTCCACCGCTGCTTCACGGGTCAGGCCGCTCAGTGTCACCGTCTCGTACGGCTCTTCCCACCATCGCGTCCCCTCAGAGAGGGTGACCAACAAGCTGCCGGAGTGCGGCGGCGGCAACCAGGTGGGCCACGGATCCGAATCCCTCTCGTCGGTCAAGAAGGTTTCCGAAGAGACGCCGTCGTAGATCAGCAGCCAGCCCGGATTGTCACTCAGATAGGTGAAGAGGCGGTCCAGGCGGTCCCACAGCGTGTTCTCAGGAAGCGTGATGCCGAGGTCGTCCGCAAGGGCGGCAAGGTCCTCCCGCAGGATGTCGGGCTTGTGGGCGCGGATCCAGCGGACCATCGTGAACGTGTCGGCAGACGCCTGGGCACATTCGATGGCCAGCGCGGTCTTGCCCACGCCGCGAGCTCCAACGATCATGCATTGCGTCCACATCGGCAGCAGCCCCCGCGCGGCAGCGTCGCGGTTACCCCCGACCAGCGACCGCAGGACACTCGACGCCTCTTCTTCCCTGCGGACGTAGAACTCCGGTAGCGGAGGAATCCGGCTCGGCACCCTCTCACCGGTCCGAGCCACCCCGATGTTCCCGCCGGCCACGACGCTGCCCTCTCGCCGCGCCTCGCCCACTTCCGGTTCCAGCGCCCCCTTCCGCCGCCACCACGAGAGCAGCCCCCACCCCCGCCGCCGCTCCTCCCTCGGCTCCGGCACCGATTCCGTCGGCGCAACGCCCCTCACCCGTCCCCGCGTCAGCCTCTCCACAACCTCCGCGTGATCCCCGCCGACCCCGGCGACCACGGCCAGCGCGACCTCCGCGAACGCCCGGCTCCCCTCCGGCAGTCCGCGCCCGTCCAGCCCGCCGCCGCCCTCCGCCACGGCAGCAAGCAGCGCCCCGAAGTCGGTCACCCCGCCGAACGTCGCCGCCACCCGCTCACTCACGCCGTCGATGACCCGCTCCAGGACCCGCAGCGACTCCGTACGGGTCAGCCGGTCCAGCAGCGCCTCCCGTACGCCGTCCCGGAAGTCGTAGAGCACGCTGTCCGGATCCTCACCCGGCACGGCGGCCGGCGTACGGCGTACGAGGAGCCCGGAGAGGAAGATCTCGGCGAGATGCATCGGCGTCGACGCCGGGAGCATGGTGCGCTGGACCAGTCTCATCACCGGCAGACTCAGCGGTGCGGCAGCCAGCAGTCGCACCAGCCGGAACGCCTCCGGCGAGTAGCCCTCCTCGAAGCGCTCGATCCACTCCCCCGGTGTGCTCGGCGACGCCCCCGAGGCCGGCAGGGTCGGCCGTTCCACCGTCGTCAGCGCGGCAGCCCGCATCGGCAGCCAGTCCGTCGTGCGGCCGGACACGAGCCGCGCCCACGGGCTCAGCCAGTCACCGGACACCTCCAGCACCGGCAGCCAGTGGATCCGCGCCCGGTCCTCCGCCCCCGCACGCCCGCGTGCGATGCCCGGTAACGGCCCCGACGACCGCACCTCGATCGTCGCCCGGTCGGTCTCCGTGCCACGCGCCCGCACCGCAGACGTACGCAGCGCCGTTCGGTGCCACAGCCGTCCGGGCAGCACCTGGAGCGCGGCGACGGGGCGTCGTACGGACCAGTCGGCCAGCGCCGCAGGCAGCTCCGTGCCGTACCAGGACGGGCCCACCCCGTCTGTCAGGACCAGGACCGCGCGCCGCCCGGCCGGGTCCGCCAAGGCCTGCCGCCACCGCCGTACCGGCGACGCCGCCTGCGCGCCGCTGCGTCGGAACGGCGCCAGCGTCGGTTCCGGACCGTCGGTCTGAAGCGCCCACGCCCGCACGTCGGCGAAGGCACCGTGCCGGGCGAGCAGGGTCCGTAGCTCATCGGCGAGGCGGTGCCAGACCTTCATCGTCGTGCCCGTGTCGATCAACAGGTCGACGGAGAACCGGCGTTCAGGGGCAGGGCGCAAGATCGGCAGGAGCAGCCCGGTATCGCCCGAGGCTGCCGCCGTGGCCTCCACGTCGAGGGTGCGGGCGCGAGTCGAGGGCACCGTCTGGCGCAGGGGGCGCAGGGCTCGGGTCAGGGCGAGGGCGTCGGGGAGGGCCTGGGGTTGGGCGACGCGGATGGCGTGTGCGCCGCCGGGGCCGGCGGGCGCTGTGCCGTCTGTGCCGCCGGGAAGGTGGAGGCGGGCCGACGGAGGCTCGGGGCCGGTGTCGGGGGTGGGGTCGTCGTCCTGCGGTACGAGCGGGAGCGGCGTGGCGGGGGGCGGGGGCCGCGTCGGGTCCGTGCCGTTGCCGAGCAGCGACCAGTCGACCGGGTCGAGGCCGCTCAGCCGGGCGATCCACAGCACGTCGAGGGCGTCGTCGGCATCCGGTGCGCCTCCGGCGTCCAGGAGGCGGGCCAGTTCCTCCCGCAGGACGTCGTCGGGCACGGAACCGGGCTCGGCCACGGCTCCCCCGGCTCCGTCGGCTCCGTCGGCTCCGTCGGCTCCCTCAGCCCCCGTCACGGCCCGCTCAGCCCCGATCCAGCGGCCGCAGCAGATCCTCGTCCAGCAGGGCCCGCCCCGTCTCGTCGTTCCACAGCCCGCGTTCCGCCATGAGCAGCGCGTTGAGCAGCTGGTCGTTGGCGAGCGTGCCCTTCTCCCGCTGCTTGGTGAGGAAGTCGCCGATGATCTTGCCCCGCACCTCGGCGGAGGAGCCGTTGCCGCCGGTCCCCGGCTCCCCGAGGTGCGCGGCGACCATGCCGGCCAGACGCCCCTTGTCCGCCGCCCCGATCTCCAGCCGGATGCAGCGACGCAGGAACGCCATCGGGAACTCCCGCTCCTCGTTGCTGGTCAGCACGACGAACGGGAACTGAGCGCATGCCACCTCACCGCCCTTGACCTGCACCTTCTTACGGTCGGCGGTCATGACCGTCTGTTCCTTGCCCTCCATCCGGGCCAGTTCGGGGATGACGAACTCGCCCTCCTCGAAGACGTTCAGGAGGTCGTTGGGGAAGTCCATGTCGCTCTTGTCGATCTCGTCGATCAGCAGGACCCGGGGCCGCTTCCACGGCAGCAGGGCCGTCCCGAGCGGTCCCAGCCACATGTACTTGCCGATGTCGGGCGGCGGGGGCGCCTCGCCTTCCCGGCGGCCGGTGAGGGTGCCCGCGTTGCGCAGGCCGGCGTCGTAGAGACGGCCCACGGCGTCGTACTCGTACAGCCCGTCGTTGAGGGTGGAACGGCTGGTGATGCCCCAGCGAAGCACCGGGCCGAGCTTCAGCTCCTGCGCGACGGCGTACGCGAGTGTGGACTTGCCGGTGCCGGGCTTGCCGGTGAGCAGCAGCGGGCGGCGCAGATGCAGGGCGAGGTTGACGAGGTGGATCTCGCGCTCACCGGCTTGGTACGCGACGCCCTGGCCCTCTCGGCCGAGATGACGGTGGACGGCGTCGTCGTCGGGGGCCTGCGGGGTGTCGAGCAGCCGTGCCGGCTGTTCGCCGCCGTGCCGGAAGGCGCGCCACGGGGGTGCCTCGGGCAGGTTCTTGATGCCGTCGTGCGGGGTGCCCGTCCCCTCGTAGACCCACCAGTCCGGTTTCTTCGTCATGCTGCTCCTTCGCCGGCCCCGCGGGTACCGGTCATCTGCTGGTCCTGGCCGCTGAAGACGCATGTCGGGTCGTCCCACAGCAGGGTTATCCGGTTGTGCACGCTCTCGGGGTCGCGCCGCCCGCGCTTACGGGCCTCGTGCACGCTGTGCGGCAGGTCTGCCAGCCGGTCGAGCGGCCGGCAGTGGCGCAGGACGTCCAGCAGCGAGCCCGGGTCGCCGTCGTCGCGACGCCAGACCATGACCGGGATTCCGTCTTCCAGCAGGGCGCCTCGTACCGCTTCCCGGATGAGTTCGTCATGGTGGTCGTACGGGATCCCCAGTCCCAGGCAGGACAGGTCGGCGTGTTCGAGCAGCCAGTCCGCGACGTCGGCGGGGTCGGACAGCCGCAGGGACGAATAGCGGCTGCCGGGACAACTCCAGGGTTTCGCCGTGGGGTTCTGGCCGTCCGCCCGTTCCGGTGTGTCGGGCCCCATCCAGCCGATGCGTTCCAGCGCGTCGCCCGGTGTGCCGTCGCGGTCCGCTGCCTCCAGTGCCTGCCAGCGGCGGATCCATTCGTCGTGGATCGTGCTGTCCTTGTACCGGGTCAGGGAGCGTACGACGACCTGGCAGCTGCGGCTGAGGGGCACGCCGGCCGAACCACCGGGCCACGACTCGGCGGGGTGGTCGAGCAGCGAGTGCGGCAGCAGGAACTCCACCCGCTTGTCCACTCCCCGGCCGGCCTCGGCCGGTTCCTGCCAGGCGGCCAGGAAACCGCGGCCGCAGTCCATCAGTTCGCCGCCGGCGAAGGTGCCGGGCAGGGACTGCGAGCCCCGGAAGGCGGGCCGGGCGTCGCCGACGCGCTCGTAGTGGTAGCCGCGCAGGGAGTAGCGGCGCTGGGTGTACGGCAGGTCGCTCGGCGCGTCCTCCTCCTCGACCCGTATCTGGATGATGACCTGCCGGTCGACGCTCGCGGGCGGGGTGCCGGCGCCCGCACCCCGCCTCTGGACGGAGGAGAGCAGACGGACGAGCTCCGGTCGCGCTGCGGGTTCCGCTGCCAACAGGCCGAGGAACCCCAGCAGTTGGTCGCGCGGGGCCTCGGGGTCGGCGGGAGTCACCCGTGCGTCGTAGAGCTGGAGCAGCACCTGCGGGAGCCGCTCGGCGTCCAACGGTCGGCCTGCGGTGCGGCGTTCGGTGCGGTACTGATGTACCGCCGTCCAGCCGAAGCCCAGCTCCTGCCTGTGCAGTTCGCCGATCAGGTCCAGCATGACGGGCACCGGCAACGGGCCCGGCCGCCCGGTCAGCACCACGACCGCCAGCTCGAACCACTTCGTGGCGATGTCGTCCGGTGCCACGTACTCCAGGGCGTCCCGCAGCGACTTCAGCGTTCCGGTGCGCTGGGCGGCGTGGGCGATGGCGTGCAGATGGTCGCGGGTGACGTTGTGCTCAGGAGCGTCGTCCCGGAGCCGGGGGGCCGCATGGTGAAGCAGGTCGAGGCGGCCGTCGAGCGACCGCAGCCGAGGGATGTCGGCCAGGATCCCGACGAGCAGTTCCTCGATCCCCCGCTCGGTCTCCCGCGCCGGGCCGGGCTGGATCGGGGCGGTACTCCGGGATGCGGTACGGCCGGCGGAGATCCTGCGGCGCAAGTCGCGGAACACCTACACGTCCCCGAGTACCAGTCCGCAGGCCACGAGCAGGTCCCGCACCCGCTTGGTGCCGATGTCGCCCGGCGCGATGTCCTTCAAGGAAAGGTACATCGCCTTCAGCACCGCGTCGGGCATCAGTGTCGTACGTCTGATGCCTTCGTCCAGCCGGCGCAGATGCGTCCGGGCGTCGTCGGACTCGGGCACGTCGAAGATGTACTCCGGGCTGCCCAGCGACTTGGTCATCATCTCCAGAAGTTCGTAACGGTAGGACTTCTGGCGCAGCCTCGGGCAGGCCATGAGCGCGTCGACCAGGTCCTTCGTCTCGGGCATCACGAAGGTCGGGGGCGGTGGCTCCGGAGCCGGCACCGGCGTCGACGAGGTGATCGGCGGATGCAGCACCAATGGCGGAAGCGGCGGCTCCGTGTGGTGGGGCTGGCCGGTCAGGAGCCGCAGCAGCGGCTCCGCACCGTCGACGGTGAAATCCTCGATGGCGTAGTGGCTGTGGCTACGGCCGCCCAGCCACATGGGCAGGTCGGCAGCGGAACCGCCGGGCATGACGACAGGGACGATCTTCTCCAGCGCGGCGGCCTGATCCTCGTACACCAGGTTCCGCAGCAGCATGGACTCCCACTGCACTCCCAAGCCCTCACCGGCCGCCGCATCACCCTCCGCGCGCCGCTTGTACTGCGGCGAGGCGACGACGATCACATGCCGGCTGTTCCGGATGCCGCGCAGCATCCACAGTGACCAGTCCTGGCGGCGTTCCCCGGCCGGCAGGTCCAGGTCCGCGTCGATCCCGCAGCGGCGCAGGAAGTGGTAGAACTCGCGGACGTCTTCCACGTGTTTGTCGTCGTCATGGGCGTACGAGATGAACACCCGCCCCGGCACCGGCACGTCACTCATGTGGCCTCCCCCTTGCATCCCGCGCACCACTACGAGTGCGTCCATGATGACTCAACGGGCGCTGGAGAGAGACGGGTTCGAGGAGCTCACCTCACAACCGTGGCCCTCGACGCCACCGACATCCACGCCTCCGACTGTGTGAGGGTGCTGTCATGACCAACCCCACACGACGCACCCTCCGTGGATTGGCGGACACCTTGGTCCGCCTGGGCATAGCGACGGACGAACAAGCCGCGGCCGGCCTGGCGGAGGCCGCCGGGATCGGCATGGACCTCGACGAGGAGTTCGAGGACACCGACGAGCTGACCTTCCTCCTCGGCGAATGCGGCCTCGGCTTCCAGACGCCGGAAAAGGTGTCGGGCGATCTCGAGGAGGGGTACGAGGAGCTGCTGCTCGACGCGGCGGCGTGCTCGGGCGGTTCGGTGGTCGTCGATGACGTACAGCTGGTGACGGACGAGGACGGAGACGAGTACCTGCACTTCCGGCGCAATGGCCGTTCGATATGGCACCCGGCGGAACACCTCTCCGACAGCACCCGCTACATGGACTGGAACACCGCCTTCGACGCCATCGGCGACCTCGTGCCCGGCAACGACGACCCAAGGGGCTTCTACCAACTGGACGAGGAGTCCTACGACGCCTGGTGGCTCCTGTTGACGCCCGACCAGGCCGAAGGGCTGAAGGAGTTCGGCCTCCCGCTGCCGGTGCAGCTCGGCAACCGGATGCGCGACCTCATCCCCGCGGAGGAGCCCGAGACGCCCGCTTGGTACGTGGAGGACGACCGCCTGCACGCGAGCGAGGAGTCCCGCCGGCGCCTTGACGACTGGCTGGCCTCGATGGACGCCGCACTGGACCGCTGGCGAACGGCCCATCTGCCGGACGGCTTCCCCTTCGACTACTCGCTCGAATCGCTCTCGCAGCTGGAACGACTGGTGCTGGACCGCTTCGACGGCCCCGCCTCGCTGGAGGCGGCGGCCGCGGACGAGTTCTTCGAGGGCGCGGTCAGATACGTCGGAGAGAGCGCGCTGCGGCTCTGGCCGTGCCGCTGGACGTACCGGCACTCCGACGACACCTCGTCGGTGTTCACCAACGAGCCGATGATCCGTTCCAACGCCCCGGCCGGCTTCGCGGGGGAGTTCTCTCCCGACTACGTTCTGCGAACCCTCGTCAGAAGCCGCACCTCCGACGCTGTGCGAGAGCCCATGGAACGGGTCGGCGAAGCCGTCGCCCGCTACCGCAAGACGCTCCACGCCCGCACCGCTTCAAAAGGTCTGAGTTAACGGAGGTAACACCCCAGGTCAGACACGGTTTGGCGTAGTAAGCGCATACCGACTGCCCAGTTCGATGAAAACCGCACGCATCCCCTTACTGCGAAGTAACATGCATGGCTCGCCCGCCCCCCACCTCCCTGCGGTCCGCCCCGCCGGACCCGAGCCATGCAAGGAGCAACGGGATGTCCTCCCCGTACGACCCGTACTCGCCCACCTATCCCTGGCAACCCCCCGACCCACCACAGCCACCGCCGCCCCCACGGCACCGAACCCCCGACCATCCGCCGCTCGGCCACCACAGCGACCTGCGCATCCTGCGCACCGCCTACCGCTGGCAGCGGCGCGTGGCGACGCTCACCGCGCTCGGGTACTTCACCCTCTTCCTGATCCTGTCCGCCTTCGCGCCCGGGTTCATGTCGAGCACGGTCGCCGACGGACTCCCCGCCGGCCTGCTGCTCGCGCTGATCCAACTGCCCGTCACCTGGCTGGCGATAGGCCTGTACGAACACACCGCCCGCCGTTACGTCGACCCGCTCGCGGACCGCATCCGCAAGGAGGCCGCGGTGGAAGCCAAGCGGGAGTCGGCGAAGAGGGGGACGGGGCAGAGGAGCACAGGACAGAGGGGGACGGAGCGATGACCGACTTCAGTGGGGACGCGCAGGCGATGTCGCTGGTCGCCTTCTGTGCCGTGGCCACCGTCACGCTGCTGCTGTGCGTGATGATGGGCCCGGACCGCGACGACCTCGACGAGTTCTACACGGGCTACAGCTCCCTTTCCCCCATGCGCAACGGCCTGGCGATCGCCGGCGACTACATCAGCGCGGCGACCGTACTGGGCACGACCGGCGTGGTCGCGCTGTGCGGCTACGACGGGATCGTGCTGGCCCTGAGCACGGCCCTGTCGCTGATGCTGCTGATGTTCCTGCTGGCCGAACCCCTGCGCAACGCGGGCCGGTTCACGATGGGCGACGCGCTGGCGCGCCGTATGCCGGGGCGCGGGGTGCGGATCGCGGCGTGCGCGGTGACGCTGGCCGCGCTGGTGCCGCTGATGCTGGTTCAGCTGGCGGGGACCGGGCAGTTGCTCGCGTTCATCCTGGGCTTCTCGGGCGACTCGCTGAAGACGGGGTGCATCATCGGCCTCGGCGTGCTGATGATCAGCTACGCGGCGATCGGCGGCATGAAGGGCACCGCGCTCATCCAGATCCTGAAGATGGTGATGCTGCTCGGGTCGGGCGCCGTCGTCGCCGTACTGATGCTGGCACGGTTCGACTGGGATCCGGGTGCGTTGTTCAGCACCGCGGCGCAGCAGAGCGGGGTCGGTCCGGCGTTCCTGGAGTCGGGGCTGCAGTTCGCGGGCGGACCGCATCCCCGCCTGGACATGATCAGCTCGCAGCTGGCGGTCGTCCTCGGCGGTGCGTGTCTGCCGCACATCACGATGCGCATGTACACGGCGACGGGCGCGCGTCAGGTGCGGCGCTCGATGTCGTGGGCGGTATCCAGCGTGGCGCTGTTCGTGCTGGTGATCACGGTGATCGGCTTCGGCGCGACGGCGCTGATCGGGCGCGAGGTCATCGCCGGGGCGGACCCGCAGGGCAACACGGCGTATCTGCTGGGCTCCAGGGCCGCCTTCGGCGCGGAGGTCTCCACCGCGGAGACCCTCCTGTTCACGACGGTCACCACGGCCATCTTCCTCACCGTGCTCGCCTCGGTCGCGAGCATGATCCTCGCCTGCGCGAACTCTCTCGCCCATGACGTGTTCGCCGTGCGGGTACGGGAGCTGTCCGGCCGCCGCGAGATGATGCTGGCGCGGCTGTCGGCGCTGGCGGTGGGGGTCCCGGCGATCGTGCTGGCGACGATGGTCCAGCACCGCAGCCTGCAGCCGCTGGTGACCCTGTCCTTCTCCCTGGGCGCCTCGGCCATCGCCCCGGCCCTCGTCTACAGCCTGTTCTGGCGCCGGTACACCCGGGCCGGTCTGCTGTGGACCCTGATCGGCGGCTCGTTGGTCGTGCTCGTGCTGATGCCGGGCACCAATCTGGTCTCCGGATCGCCGATCTCGGCCTTCCCCGACGCCGACTTCAACTGGTTCCCGTTCACGACGCCCGGGCTGGTGTCGATCCCGGCCGGGTTCCTCTTCGGCTGGCTGGGGACGGTCGTGTCGGGGCGGGGCGAGTCGGAGAAGCAGCGGCGGCAGTACGAGGCTGTGGAGGGGTGGATCCTGGCGGGGGCGGTGCGGAGGGGGAGCTGATTGACGGGGGGGGGTGAGGGGCGGGGTGGTGGGCCGGGACTGGGTGGTCCGGGGTTGGATGGCCGGGGGTTGGACGGCCGGGGGTTGGACGGCCAGGGGTTGGACGGCCCGGAGCTGGCTGGACAGCCCGGAGTTGCCCGGACGTACCGGCCCGCAACCGGCGTCGCTCACTCCAGGGCGGCCTGCCCCGTCAGCGCCGTCAGGCTGACCCGCATCTGCCCGATGTGCGCCCGCACGTCGTCCCACATGTCCCCGTGCTCGCGCAGCACCCGTTCCGTCTCCCGGGCGATGGCGTCCGACCGCCGCCGAGCCTGCGCGAGCAGCTCCGTCGCGCGCGCCCGCGCCTCCTCCTGCAAGCGCTGCGTCGAGACCTGCGCGTCCGCGAGCTCCTGCTCCGCATCGGCCAACGAGGCCTCGGCCCGCGCCATCCCCTCCTTCTCCGACGCCTCCAGCGCCGCCAGCCGCTCCTCGGCCTCCCGCTCGGCCTCGGCCCACCGCTCGGCATGCTCCTTCTCCTGCTCGGGGAGCATCCCGGCGGTGCGCTCCCGTAGCTCACGCAACGTGCCGAGCACCTCCCCGCGCCCCTCCTTCACATCGCGCCGGGCGGTGACACGGAGCTCGATCGCCTCCGCACGCGCCGCGAGCAACCGCTCATCGGCACGCTCTTCCGCGTCGGCGCGCACGGCGTCGGCGTACGCCTGTGCCGCGTCACGCACGCCGTTCGCGCGCTTCTCCGCCTCGTCGACCAAGGCCTGTGCCTCTTTCCGCGCACCGTCCCGCAAGGACGCGGCCTCCTCCTGCACCAGCGCGAGGATCCGCCGCGCACGCCCCCCGAGCGTCTCGTACGTCTGCGGGGCGAGCTGCGCCACCTCCTCCTGCAGCTGCTCCGCCTCCTCCTCCATCTCCCGGGCGAGCACGGTCAGCCGAGCGGCCCGTTCCCAGGCCGCGTCGCGATCGCGGAAGAGGGAGTCGACGTAGGCGTCGACCTGTTCGGGACGGTAGCCACGCCCTCGTACGACCGTGAAGTCGTAGAGCGAGACCGGTGCGCTGCTCATCCTTGAACCCCTCTCCGCCGAGCGAACACAAAAATGATGATTTAGCGCCCATCTTGATGTATCAGGTGGAATCGCTCATAACGCGACACTCCGCGCGCAGGGGCACGAGGCAGGCGCAGGGGCACGGCACAGGCGCAGAGACACAGACGAGAGATGCCGAGGCGTAGGGGCGCGGAGGGGCGGGGCGTAAGGGCTCGGGGCGTGGTGGAGCAGGGGCGCAAGGGGCAAGCGGGTGGGGTGGCGGCCGGGCGTAAAAACATACGAGTGGCGTGGCGTGCGGGTGAGGTGGCGCGCGGGGCATTGGGGTACGAGGAGCGGTGCGCGGGCGCATACGAAAGGGCCGACCCCGGTCACACAACCGAGAGCCGGCCCTTTCGCTACCTGCCTACCTACCTACCTGCCTGGCCACCTACCGCACACACGCCGCCGTCAGCGGCAGCAGGGCGATGTCACATCACCACCAGCAGCCGGGCGGCGTCACAGCAACCCGTCCCACATCTGCTCCAGCAACACCGACCACCAGCTCTCCGGCGATCCGAGCGCCGCCGGGTCGAGGGCGGCGAGCTGGGCCTGGAAGTCGACGGTCCAGCGGCCCGCCTGCTCCTGGTTCAGACCGAATCGAAGACGCCACATCCGGCCGAGCAGCGCCAGGCAGCGCTGGAACTCGGGCAGCCCGGTGTTCACGAACTGCGGCGCCACGGGCACACCGCCCGGACCCGCCTCCACCGGCACGGCGACGATGTTCGCCGTCCCGTACTGCACGCAGAGCGCCTTGCCGAAGTCACTGCCCATGACGAGGTACGAGCCCGCGTCCGAAGCCGGCTGCACCCCCCGCTCGGCCGCCAGCTCCGCCAGCGTCGGAACGGGCCGCCCCGGCTGGGCCTGCGCCCAGAAGAACGGGCCCAAGTCCATCGGCAGCCCGCCGACCACCAGACTGTGCGCCACGACCGGCGGTACGCCCTGCCGGGACACGGCGGCCTGCTCGAACCGGAAGAGCCCCGGCCCGAACGCCCCCGCCAGCTCCTGCGCCACACCCTCCGGCGGAATCGGCGGCGCCGCCTGCACCTGCTGCAGCGGCGCGCGCACCGGCGCCGGACGGGCGGGCCCGTCGGCCACCTGGTGCAACTCGCCCTGGTGCGCCAGCAGTTGCTGCATGCCCTGCTGCCGGCTCGCGTGATCCGTACCGTACGGCGCGATGGACGTGATCCGTGCCTGCGGCCACTGCTCCCGGATCATCCGTGCGCAGTACGCCCCCGGCAGCTCGCACGACTCCAGCTCCGTGTGCAGCTCCAGCACCTGGTCCGGGGGCACGTTCATGCCCCGCAGCTCGTGGAAGATCTGCCACTCCGGGTGCGGGGTGCCCGGCGCCGAACGCCGGATCAGCTGCTGCTCCGACCCGTCCTGCGCGCGGTAGCGGAGAACGGCCTGGTAGCCGGGGCCGACGGTCGGCTGGCCGGTGGGCTGCTGTGGGTAGCCGTACGCCGGGGGCTGACCCGGCCCGGACTGTCCCGGCCCGGGCTGACCGGGAGGCGGCGGAAACGCCCCCGGCGGCATGGGCGGCTGCGGGGCACCGGGCGGCATACCCGGAGCGCCCGGCGCCACACCGGGGGCGCCCGGAGCCATACCGGGAGCGCCGGGAGGCTGGGGCACGCCCGGCGGCATACCCGGAGCGCCCGGCATACCCGGAGCACCCGGAGGCTGGGGCGCACCAGGGGCGTGCGGTGGCTGTGGGACGCCGGGCGCCTGCGGCGGCGGAGGCACACCGGGGCCGCCCACCGGAGGCGCGGCCAGCACGGTCTCCGCGTGGTGTACGGCACCGCGCGCACCGCCGGAAGAACCCTGGGCGCCCGGTCCACCTGGCATTCCCGGGGCACCGGGAGGGTGCGGCGCACCCGGAGGCTGCGGGGCACCCGGCATGCCCGGGGCGCCCGGAGGCTGCGGAGGGCCACCCAACTGAACCGGGTCGGCGAACACCGTGGCGGCATGGTGCACACCGCCCGGAGGCGTACCACCGGGCGCGCCGGGCGGATTGGGGGCGCCAGGCGGCCGCGGCACGCCAGACGCGCCGTCAGCGGCACCCGGCCCCTGCGGAGCCCCCGGCCCGGCAGCACCCTGAGGACCATCGGGCCCCAACGCCGACACAAGCTGCGTCGGAACGTACCCACCCGCCGGCGCACCCGGCGTACCCGGCGCGGACGGCACACCCGGAGCGGACGGCGGCGGAGGAGGCGTACCCCCCACCCCCGCACCCGGCGTCCCCGGAGCCCCCGGCGGCGGAGGCGGTGTCGCCCCACCCCGCGCACGAGGAGGCGCCGCCTTGCTCGTCGCGGCATCGGCGATGTCCCCGGCGTTCGGCGCGAGCGGCCGCCCGGGGCCGCCCGGAGCCTGCGGATACCCGTACGAAGGCGCACCCGGCACCGGCCCCGGCATCGGCGGCGGCATGCTGCCCTGCGGCGCACCGCCCAGGCCACCCGGCGCGCCCTGAGCGTCGACCGCCGGTTCGACGGCCGGTTCGACGGCCGTCGACGGAAGCCGGCTGCCGCCCGACATCAGCGCTGTCTTGGCGTCCGGCGGCGTGGTGTCGTCACCGCTCAACGGCGGCGCGAACACCGTCTCCGGCAACGGCACGGAACGGTCCTCACCGGCATCGGCGTTGGTGTCCGTGCCCGCCCAAGGAGTCGCCCCGTCAGGCACCCCGGGCATCCCCGGCCCACCGGAACCTCCAGGCACCCCCGCAGCGGCGGGCGACGAAGACCCGCCCGGAACCCCGCCGTGTGTCTCAGGAAGCGCCCCGCCTCCGGACGTACCGGACGACCCCTCGGACGCACCGGCCGGACCGCCGGACGCGCCCTCGCCCCCATCCACAGCCACAGCCACACCCGCACCCGCACCCGCACGGGTGTCGAAGTCCGACCCCGCCCCCCCGCCCCGCCGATCCGGAACCCCTATCCGGTCCGCCGCCTCCTGCAACCACTCCGGCGGAGTCAGCAGGAACGACGTCTGGTTCAGGTCCACCCGAGCCGGAGCAGCCGGCGCCGCTTGCGCAACCGTGTCCGCGCGGCCGTACTCCTCCTCGTACCGGCGAATCACCTCACCCACCGGCAGCGAAGGCCACAACGTGGCCTCACCGCTGTCCCGGGCGATCACCAGCCGCTGCGCGCCCCCGTCCGAGCTCGGACCGTCCGCACGGTCCTCGGCCCACACCACGAACCCGAGCTCGAACTCCCGCACCCGCACCTCACGATGCTGGTACGCCGGCACATCCCCGTTGATCCACTCTTCCGCGCGCTCCTGCGCCTGCGCGAACGTCACCATCGCGAAGCTCACTCCCCCACAGCCGCGGCCGCCACGGGCACCGCATGCGCGAACCCACCATCCACCATCAGATTCGCGACCGTCTCCAACTCCGGCGGAGAACCCGCCAGTCGGGACAGGAACACGTCGAAGTCCTCACCGCACGGCACCAGCAACCGCTCCACGCGCTCGGCCGGCAACCACGAGGGATCCGTGTCCCGCGCGTCGTCGTACGCGCAGAACCACACCGAACCGAGCCGCTCGCCCTTCACCTTCACGGTCAGCAAGCCGCCCTGCACGAACCCGACACCCAGGTAGTCCTTGGTCAGATGGTCCCGCAGGCACTTGTTGACGTAGACGAGGTCGTTGACCGCCGCCTCGTCCCGCACGGTGAACAGCGGTTGGTCGACCAGCAGGCCCAACTCCGCGTCCAGCGCCGTCCCCACCGGCGCACAACCACCCGCCGCCTTCAGGAACGACCGATACGCACCCGGCAGCCGGTACCCGAGATCCTCCTCGGCCCCCACCACCTGCGACTCCGTCACCGCCACACCCGACTTCGGCAGCCCGAAGTGCGCCGGCCGCGTCTCCTGCAACGGCCGCGTGCCCCGCTTGTACTGGTCCACCGTCGACGTGGCGATCCCACCGTGATGCCGCAGCAGCGCCTTCACCTCGACCGGCACCAACTCCAGCCGCCGCGAACCCACCACGTGATGCCACGTCCAGCCGTGCGGCGTCGCCACCGCCGGGATCGTGTCCCACAGGTCGTGCCCCGACGCCGCCAGCGCCGCGTTCGCCGACACGTAGTCCGTCAGCCGCAACTCGTCGACGCCGAACCCCTCCGGCGGCTCCGCGATCTCCGCCGCCGCCCGCGCATACGGCGAGAAGTCGGGGTAACCATGCTCGTCCACCCGTACTCCTCTCGGGTGACGTGACGCCCGAACCGGATCCGGGAAATGCACGACCTGCCCGGCGTAGGCCGCGTTCGGCGGCGCGGCTTGCTGCCCGAGCCGACCTGTCGTCATGGCGGTTGCCCCCTGCGGCGTTCTGATACGACCCACCGTGACCACACTCGGTCACAACGCCCCGTATCGGCTGTCTCGTCTGCATCCATACGTCACCGCATGGAAAGCGGTGCCGACAGCCTATGCGGTACGACGACACCGGTCACCGGCACCGGGCACCACCCCCTCCGCTTCCGTGACCAGCCGTCACCCCGCCGTGACAGCCCGCCCAAACCCGGGCGTGTCGCGTGGCCCCAGCTTCCGCACCCGCCACGCCTTTTGGCACTCTGTGACGTCCGAGAGCATGCCCGGGGGATGCTCGGGAGGGGATGATGATCATGAACGCGACACAGACAGGCCCACACGCAGCGAGTTCCGGCGACCCCCGCATCGGCTGGAGCGCCGCCGAAGCACCCCACGCGCCGACCCTCCGTCACCGCCGCGACGGCATACTCCCGACCGTCGCCGCCGCCCTCTCCGTCCGCGGCGCCACCCTCACCGGCACCGCCGCCCGCGGCGACCAACCCCCGCCACTGCACCACCTCGTCCAGGACTTCCTGGACACCCTCACCAGCTCAGAACGCGACCGCTTCACCGGCCGCTGCGCCGAGACCATCCTCATCTCCCGGCACCTCGCCGCCGCCGACGACGCCCGCAGCAAACGCGCCGCCCGCAAACCCATGACCAACGGCGAAGCCCGCAAAGCCCTCAAACAGGCCAAGCTCACCGCCCGCCGCATCCGCGAGGACGGCGACCCCCTGCACGGCAGCTTCGCCACGCCCTGCCGCGCCTGCACGGCCCTCAGCTCCCACTTCGGCGTCCGCATCGTCGACCCGACAACCACCGGCAACTGACCCCGCCCCACCGCACCACGCACGAACGCACCACGCACCACGCACCACACGAACGACGAACGAAGGGCCGATGCAAGCCGACCGCACCTCAACCACCCGCTTCCCCGTCCCCGTCGACGCCGCCCTGCGCGCCGCCGGCTGGCAACCCGGACGCTGGGACATCAAACAGGCCGAGTTCTGGGCGGACACCCTCCGCGACCACGCCTCACCCGCCGGTCACCGCCACGCCGTCTTCCCCGCCGCCGTAGAGGCCTGGGCAGAATTCGGCGGCCTCCACCTCACCCCCACCGGCCCCGGCCGCCAGGTCGCCCCCGCCCACATCCACTTCGACCCGTTGCACGGCCTCCACATGGCCCGCACCCTCGGCGACCTCGGCCGCGCCCTCGACACCGAGGTCTGCCCCCTCGGCACCGAAACCGACACCCAGGCCATCCTCGCCATCGACACCGAAGGCCGCATCTACGCCCTCGACCACACCGGCGACTGGTACCTCGGCCCCGACATCGACCAAGCCCTCGCCGGCCTCGTCTCCGGCATAGAACCGGCACGCCTGACAGCGGGCTGACACACGAAAGAGCCGCTACGCCCACGTAAAGCACGCAAAGCGATGCGCGGCTACGCCGCCGGAATCACCGCCGACACCCGAAAACCCCCCGCATCCGTCGGCCCGGACACGAACACCCCGCCCAGCCCCAGCACCCGCTCCTTCATCCCCACCAGGCCGTTGCCCCCCGACGGCAACCGCGCCGACCCCGCAGACGACACCTCCGGCGGCGGCTCGTTCTCCACCTGCATCGCGATCTCCGACACCCGATGCGCGAGCCGCACATGCGCCTTCGCCCCCGCCGCATGCTTGTGGACGTTCGTCAACGCCTCCTGCACCACCCGATACGCCGTCTGCTCGATCTCCGGCGCATACGACCGCCACTCCCCCTCCACGGACAGATCCACCACCATCCCCGCAGCGGCCGACTGCCCGATCAACTCATCCACGTCGGACAGACAAGGCCCCTCGGCAGCCCCCTCGTCCTCCAGACCCCTCTCCCGATCGGCCACGGCAGCGGCGGCAGCCCCCACAGCGGCAAGCGACACCACAACCCGCCGCTCCCGCTCCGCACCGCCACCCCCACTGCGCAGCACACCGAGCATCTCCCGCAACTCGGTCAACGCCTGCCGCCCCATGTCCCCCACCAGCGCGGCGTTCTTCACGGCCTTCTCGGGATCCTTCCTCGCCACGGCCTGCAGCGCGGCAGCATGCACCACCATCAGGCTCACCCGATGCGCGACCACGTCATGCATCTCCCGCGCAATCCGGGTCCGCTCCTCGTTCCGCGCCCACTCGGCCCGCTCCTCGGCCCGCTCGGCGAGCAGCTGAAGCTCCCGCTCAAGACTGTCGGCCCGCTCCCGCAGACTCTCCATCAGCCGCCGCCGGGCCCCCACATACAGCCCGAGCAGGAGAGGAGGCGCGGTCATGCCGACGGCCGTGGTGAGAGAGGCCAGGGGAACAACCCAGTCCCCGAACGTCAGATCCCCGTTCGCCACGCCCTGCCGCACCCACACGAACGTCACGATCAGCATCCCGACGAACGACATCCCCGCGAGCGAGGCGATGATCCGCCGCGGCAGCTCGGAAGCGGCGAGGGTGTACAGCCCGACGATGCCCATCAGGAACCCCATCTGCGCGGGCATGACGGCGATCGACACCAGCACGACGGCGATGGGCCACCGCCGCCGCAACACCAGCACCGACCCGGCCAGAACCCCGAACACAACCCCCGCGGCCTGCGGAATGCCGGCATCCCGCGCGAACCGAACCCCCTCGCCCCCGCACTCCAGCGCGGACACGACAGCCAGACTCACGTCCAGCACCGCACTGCGCACCCTGCCCCACCACCACGGCCCCGCCCCCCGTGGCGGGGCCTCGGCGTGGTCTTCCCCCGTCGTGGTCATGCCTCCAGCCTACGGGCGGGCCTCGATGGTTTTCCGGCGAGTTTTACGGACTGGCCTACACCACAGTCCGTAACCGAACGGAAGCGAAACCACCCGATATCCCTCGAACTGCCGAATCGCTCACCGTTCGACTCCGGAAGCGATCATTCCGTCCGGAGGGTATGCCTATGGCACATCCAGAGGGCAAATACGCCGACTTCGAGGGGCTGCGGGAGCGGGCGGTAGCGCTGCGGCGGCAGGGCTACAGCCTTCGGCAGATCCGCGACGAGCTTCAGGTCCACAACAAGGAGATCCTTCAACGCCTCGTCGAGGGCGAGCCGCCTCCGGAGTGGACGAAGCGACCGCGAGCGAAGGACGACCTCCGCGAGAGGGCGCGGGAACTGCGAAGGCAGGGCTGGGCGTACAACCAGATCCAGGCCGAATTGGGCTGCTCGAAGAGCTCGGTGTCACTCTGGGTACGAGATCTGCCGACCCCCGAACCCAAGTGCACACCGGAGGAACAGCGCGCACGCATGAACGCGGGACTGGCGCGACTGCGTGCCGCGCAGGACGAGGAGCGCCGAGCAACCAAGCTGGCCGCAGCAGAAGCCGTGGGCGAGCTGTCGGACCGCGAGCTGTTCATCACGGGAGTCGCCCTCTACTGGGCTGAGGGCACGAAGGACAAGCCGCACGCCCGCCGCGAGAGCGTGGAGTTCGTCAACAGCGACCCCGGAATGGTCTCCGTGTTCCTGGCCTGGCTAAAGCTGCTTGAGGTGGGACACGATCGTTTGCACTGTCGCGTCATGATCCACGAGTCCGCAGACGTCGAGGCGGCAGAGCACTACTGGGCCGACCTCGTTGGCGTTGACCTCTCAGCCCTCGGTAAAACAATCCTCAAGCAGCACAACCCGACAACCGTGCGCAAGAACACCGGAGACAGCTATCGAGGGTGCCTCGGCATCAAAGTGCGGCAGGGAGCTGATCTGTACCGTCGCATCGAGGGCACCTGGTACGGCATAGTAGGAGGCGCCGCTCGGCAACCTGACTGAATGTCCGGTTTGGTCGAGTTTCTTCCCCCGTGGTGTAATTGGCAGCACTGTGGCTTTTGGTGCCATCTGTCCGGGTTCGAGTCCTGGCGGGGGAGCACATGCTCGGTTCGGGCCCTGACTGCCAACTGCTCAAGTCAGGGCCCGCTCCCATGCCCCTCACGAAACCCCCCGGTATCCTGCGGATGTCACCCCACCCCCTCCACAGCCGAAGGGCATCCCGTGAGCGCCATTCGCCCGGCAGCCGTCGTCGTTCTCGCAGCGGGTGAGGGCACCCGTATGAAGTCGGCCACACCCAAGGTCCTGCACGAGCTCTGCGGACGCAGCCTCGTGGGTCATGTGCTCGCCGCCGCACGCGAGTTGCAGCCCGAGAACCTGGTCGTGGTCGTGGGGCACGCACGTGAGAAGGTCACCGCGCATCTCGGCGAGATCGACCCCGGCGTACGCACCGCCGTGCAGGCCGAGCAGAACGGCACCGGGCACGCCGTACGGATGGCCCTCGAGGAGCTCGGTGGCACCGTGGACGGAACCGTCGTCGTCGTCTGCGGGGACACTCCCCTGCTCACCGGCGAGACCCTGACCCACCTCGCCGCCACCCACTCCGCCGACGGCAACGCCGTCACCGTGCTGACCGCCGAGGTGCCGGACGCGACCGGGTACGGGCGGATCGTGCGGGACGGTGCCTCCGGTGCTGTGACGGCCATCGTCGAGCACAAGGACGCGAGCGAGTCGCAGCGGGCGATCCGGGAGATCAACTCGGGCGTCTTCGCCTTCGACGGGCAGCTTCTCGCCGACGCCCTGGGCAAGGTCCGCACCGACAACAGCCAGGGCGAGGAGTACCTGACCGACGTCCTCGGGATCCTGCGCGAGGCCGGTCACCGCGTCGGCGCCTCCGTCGCGGCCGATCATCGTGAGATCGCCGGCATCAACAACCGCGTGCAGCTCTCCGAGGCCCGCCGCATCCTCAACGACCGGCTTCTCACCCGCGCCATGCTCGACGGCGTCACCGTGATCGACCCGGCGACGACCTGGGTCGATGTGACGGTCACCTTCGAGCAGGACGCGATCGTCCACCCCGGCACCCAGCTGCAGGGCTCCACTCATCTCGGCGAGGGTGCGCAGGTCGGGCCCAACTGCCGGCTGAACAACACCAAGGTCGGCGCCGGGGCCCGGGTCGACAACACCGTGGCCGAGAGCTCTGTCGTGGGGGCGCAGGCGTCCGTGGGACCGTTCGCGTATCTGCGGCCCGGTACCCGGCTGGGTGCGAAGGGCAAGATCGGTACGTATGTGGAGACGAAGAACGCCTCGATCGGTGAGGGCACGAAGGTGCCTCACCTCTCGTACGTCGGTGACGCGACCATCGGTGAGTACTCCAACATCGGTGCCGCGAGTGTCTTCGTGAACTACGACGGAAAAGACAAACACCACACGACCATCGGCTCGCACTGCCGTACCGGTTCGGACAACATGTTTGTGGCTCCTGTCACGGTCGGGGACGGCGCGTACACCGCGGCCGGCTCTGTGATCACGAAGGACGTGCCGCCCGGTTCGCTGGCCGTGGCCCGTGGCCAGCAGCGGAATATCGAGGGCTGGGTGGCCCGTAAGCGTCCGGGCAGTGCGGCCGCGAAGGCGGCCGAGGCGGCCTCCCGTCAGGGGGAGGACGAGGACTGACCGGAAACAGGTGCGTCAAACACGGCGTACCGTGATAAGTGCACACCCGCACCCACCAGCTGAGACGGCTCGTCGCGCCCAGCGGCGTGGTCTCTCGACACCCAGCTGCGACACCTCTGAGGAGACAGTGCTGTGACCGGGATCAAGACGACCGGCGAGAAGAAGTTGATGTTCTTCTCCGGCCGCGCCCACCCCGAGCTTGCCGAGGAGGTCGCCCAGCAGTTGGGGGTCGGGGTTGTCCCGACGAAGGCCTTCGACTTCGCCAACGGTGAGATCTACGTCCGTTATCAGGAGTCGGCACGTGGTGCGGACTGCTTTGTGATCCAGAGCCACACGGCTCCGATCAACCAGTGGATCATGGAGCAGCTGATCATGATCGACGCGCTGAAGCGTGCGTCGGCTCGCTCCATCACCGTGATCGTGCCGTTCTACGGTTACGCGCGGCAGGACAAGAAGCACCGTGGGCGTGAACCGATTTCGGCGCGCATGATCGCGGATCTGATGAAGACCACGGGTGCGGACCGCCTGTTGACCGTGGATCTGCACACGGACCAGATCCAGGGTTTCTTCGACGGTCCGGTCGACCATCTCTTCGCGCTTCCGCTGCTGGCGGACTATGTGGGTGCCAAGGTCGACAAGGCGAAGCTGACCGTCGTCTCCCCGGACGCCGGGCGTGTGCGGGTCGCCGATCGCTGGTGTGACCGTCTCGGCGCTCCTCTGGCCATCGTGCACAAGCGGCGGGACAAGGACGTGGCGAACCAGGTGACCGTCCACGAGGTCGTGGGTGAGGTCAAGGGTCGTGTGTGTGTCCTGGTCGACGACATGATCGACACGGGTGGGACCATCTGTGCGGCCGCTGATGCGCTGTTCGCGCACGGTGCCGAGGATGTCATCGTGACGGCCACGCATGGTGTGCTCTCCGGCCCGGCGGCGGACCGGCTGAAGAACTCCCGGGTGAGTGAGTTCGTGTTCACGAACACGCTGCCGACGCCGGGTGAGCTGAGCCGGGATCTGGACAAGCTGACGGTGCTGTCGATCGCGCCGACGATCGCGAGTGCGGTGCGTGAGGTGTTCGAGGACGGGTCGGTGACGAGCCTGTTCGACGAGCAGTAGGTCGTGAGCCCTTCTGCTTGATCGCCCGCGCCCGGCGGGTGGTGCTCAAGGTCAACTTTTCTGCGGCCTCCCTTGCCGAGTAGACTGCTTCAGTTGCTCGGCGAGGGAGGCCGTACTCATTGCGAGGTACGGCTGTCCGTTATCGACGCGCTCTTCGTAGCAGGCCGTTCGTGGCCGGGTGACCACGTCCGTCTCTAGTTCTACGAGGAGTGATCATGTCTGAGGTAAAGATCTCCGCCGAGACCCGTACCGAGTTCGGTAAGGGTGCCGCCCGTCGTATCCGTCGTGACAGCAAGGTTCCCGGTGTCCTGTACGGCCACGGTTCGGACCCGCTGCACCTGACCCTTCCGGGTCACGACCTGCTGCTGGCGCTGCGTACGCCGAACGTCCTGATCGCGCTGGACATCGACGGCAAGACCAACGAGCTGGCGATTCCGAAGGCCGTGCAGCGTGACGCGATCAAGGGCTTCCTGGAGCACGTCGACCTGCAGCTGGTCAAGCGTGGCGAGCAGGTCAACGTCGAGATCTACGTGAACACCGAGGGCGAGCTGGCCCCGGGCGGCAACCTGCTGGAGCACGTCCTGAACGCGCTTCCGGTCGAGGCCGAGGCCACGCACATCCCCGAGTCGGTCACCGTCTCCGTCGAGGGTCTGACGGCCGGCGACTCCGTTCTCGCCAAGGACATCCCCCTGCCGAAGGGCACCAAGCTGGCCGTCGAGGGTGACACGGTCGTCCTGCAGGTCCTGGCCGCGCAGGCCGAGGAGGCCGCTGAGGGTGAGGCCGCCGAGGGCGAGGCCGTCGCCGAGGCCTGATCTTCGGCTCTGGCAGAGGCGTGATTTTCGGCTCTGTCATTGGTTTGTCAGCCGCTGTTCCCGATGGGGGCAGCGGCTGGCGTCTATCAGTCGGGCTTTCCCGGCAATGTTCACTCCGGCCATCCCCGACGGACCGGCGTTTTCTGCCGGGGGTCCGGGGGTTGTCCCCCGGACCCCCGGATAAGCACAGCAAGGAGACATGGACGTGACGACCGACCCGAGCGCCCCTTGGCTGATCGCCGGCCTCGGCAATCCGGGGCCCGAGTACGCGATGAACCGGCACAATGTCGGGTTCATGGTGGCGGATCTGCTGGCCGGGCGGATCGGGGGGAAGTTCAAGCGGGCCGGTAAGGCTCAGGCGCAGGTCGTGGAGGGGCGGATCGGGCCGCCCGGGCCGTTGAACCGGCGGGTGATCCTGGTGAAGCCGATGTCGTACATGAATCTCTCCGGTGGTCCGCTCAATGCGTTGCGGGACTTCTACAAGGTGCCGGTGGGCAACATCGTGGCCGTCCATGACGAGTTGGACATCGACTACGGCACGCTGCGGTTGAAGCTGGGTGGCGGGGACAACGGGCACAACGGGTTGAAGTCGATGACGAAGGTGATGGGTTCGGACTATCACCGGGTGCGGTTCGGGATCGGGCGGCCGCCGGGGCGTATGCCGGTGGCGGACTTCGTGTTGAAGGATTTCGCGTCGGCGGAGCGCAAGGAGCTGGACTACTTCGTGGACCGGGCGGCGGATGCGGTGGAGTGTCTGGTGATCGAGGGGTTGGAGCGGGCGCAAAGCACGTACAACTCCTGACTTGTCCGTCTGCCCCAAGGGGCCGAGGTTGACCGGGCGTATGGGCATGGCCAAGGATCGCGGCCATGCCTTCTGCCGTTGTTTCCAGTCAGGGCGCTGTGGCCGTGCTGCGGTTCGGGCGCTTCGCGGCGATGGGCGCGGTCGCGGTGCTGATTCTGATCGCGGGTGTGTGGGCGTCGTGGGGCACGGCGCATCATGTGATGCTCACGAAGGGGCGGGAGAGCGGCACGATCGAGGTGACGCGGTGTGGTGCGGACACGTGCAGTGGGCCGTACACGCCGATCTCGGCGGGGTCGCAGCCGCGCAGGTCGGTCGTCATCGAGAAGAACGTGGCGGTGCGCAGGGGGCAGACGTACACGGTCGTGGTGAAGCCCGGGAGTGACGACGTCGTACGGTCCGGGCCCGCGGGGGTCCTCTACGCCTGGGTGCCGTTGGGTGGCGCGCTGTTGCTGGCCTCGGTTGTCGTCGCAGGTGGGCTGCGGCGGACGCGGCTGGCGTGGGTGCTGGCGGGGTCGGGGATCGCGTTGCTGACGGCGGTGTTCGTGACGGTCTGAGGTTTTGGCCGTTCTCCATATCTGTGGAGGATGTGACTGTTGTCTGTTCGTGATTGACCTGAGGTCAGTCCGGGCTGGATGCTGAGCCGCCCCCTCCACATCTTCCCGTTCCTTTCACGAAGATGGACTACTGCCTCATGCGAACCCTCACCCGCGTCGGCGCTCTGTCCGCCGTCGCTGCGGCCGCTGTTTTCTCCGCACCGGCCGCCGCCCACGCCACCGCTCCGGGTGACAACGGCACCGTCAAGATCCATGACGCCACCACTGGCGAGGAGCTGCGCAAGAACGAGCCGCACGTGTGCGAGTTCTACCTGGACGCGTTCGGTTTCGACAGCGTCCAGAAGGTCGACTGGCACATCGAGGCGTGGGCGCCGACCGCCGACGTCAAGGGCGAGACGGTGAAGTCCGGTGCGATCACCCTGGACGGCGAGGGTCATGGCCGTACGGACGACCTGACTCTGCCCGACGGGCACTACAAGCTGTTCTGGAACTTCGACGGCGAGAACGGGGCCGCCAAGCACAAGGTGTTCTGGACGGACTGCGAGGACGAGGAGCCGGGCGGCGGCAGCACGGCCACGCCGTCCGCTCCGTCGTCCACCGCACCGTCCGGCTCCGAGTCGGAGACGCCGGGCGCCCCGACGACCGAGCCGGCCGCCGCCCCGTCGGCGTCCACGTCGGCGTCCCCGTCGGCGCAGGGCGACGTCGAGGGTGACCTCGCCGAGACCGGCAACGGTGCTCCGGTGGGTCTGCTGTCCGCGGCTGCGGCGGCGCTGCTGGGCGCGGGCGGTTACCTGGTGTTCCGGCGTCGTAAGGCCTGACGGCGGCCTGGCCGCGGCCTGATCGCGGGCTGCCCGCCGGGGCTGTGAAACGAACGGTGCCCCCGTGCTCGTACGAAGCACGGGGGCACCGTCGTGTGCGGGGCGCTCAGCCGGTGTTGCGCAGGCCGGCCGCCACGCCGTTCACGGTGAGCAGCAGGGCCCGTGCGAGCAGCGGGTCGGGCTCGGCGCCCGCGGCCACGGCGTCGCGCTGGCGCTTGAGGAGGGTGACCTGGAGGTAGGAGATGGGGTCCAGGTAGGCGTCGCGGATGGAGAAGGTCTGCTTGAGGACCGGTGCCGCGTCGAGGAGTTCCTTCTCGCCGGTGACCTTGAGGACTTCGGCGACGGTCAGATCGTGTTCGGCGCGGATGGTGTCGAAGACGTGCTTCAGCTCGTCCGGCACCAGCGTGTCGACATAGTGGGCGGCGATCCGCAGGTCGGTCTTGGCGAGCGTCATCTCGACGTTGGAGATGAAGTTGCGGAAGAAGTGCCACTGTTCGTGCATCTCGTCGAGCACGGTGTCGAGGCCGGCCTCGCGCAGCGCCTTCAGCCCCGATCCCACGCCGAACCAGCCGGGGACGATCTGCCGGGACTGGGTCCAGCCGAAGACCCACGGGATGGCGCGCAGTCCGTCGAGCGAGACGCCCGAGCCGGGGCGGCGGGAGGGCCGTGAGCCCAGGTGCAGGTCGGCGAGCTGGTCGACCGGTGTGGAGGCGAGGAAGTACGTCGGCAGGTCGGGGTCTTCGACGAGCTTGCGGTAGGCGGCCTCGGCGGCGTTGCTGACGACGTCCATGGCGGCGTCCCAGCGGGCGAGTGCCTCGACGGACTGGCGCGGGGCGGTGTGCAGGGCGGAGGCCTGCAGAGTCGCCGCGACCGTCAGCTCCAGGTTCTCCCTGGCCAGCGACGGCACGAGGTACTTGTCGGAGATGACCTCGCCCTGCTCGGTGACCTTGATCTCGCCTTCCAGGGTGCCCCAGGGCTGGGCGAGGATCGCGTCGTGGGAGGGGCCGCCGCCGCGGCCGACGGTGCCGCCGCGGCCGTGGAAGAGGCGCAGCCGCACCCCGTAGCGGTGGGCGACGTCGCGCAGGCGGGGCTGGGCGCGGTGGATCTCCCACTGGCTGGTGGTGATGCCGCCGAACTTGGAGGAGTCGGAGTAGCCGAGCATGACCTCCTGGACGTCGCCCCGCAGGGCCACGAGCCTGCGGTACGACGGGTCGGAGAGCATGTCCTCCAGGATGGTGTCGGCGGCCTTGAGCTCGTCGGTGGTCTCCAGGAGCGGGACGATGCCGATCTTGGCCCAGCCGGCGTGCAGGTCGATCAGGCCGGCCTCGCGGGCGAGGACGGCGGCCGCGAACACGTCGTCGGCGCCCTGGCACATCGAGATGATGTACGACTCGATGACCTCGGGTCCGAAGACCGCGAGGGCCCGCTTGACGGTCTGGAAGACGCCGAGGGTCTTCTCGCCGGCCGCGTCCACGGGCGCCGGGGTGGGCGCGAGGGGGCGGCGCGACCTGAGTTCCTTGGCGAGCAGCTTGGAGCGGTAGTCGCGGGGCATGTCGGCGTAGCGCCAGGACTCCTCGCCGAGGCGGTCGAAGAGCTGGCCGAGGGCGTGGTGGTGGGCGTCGGCGTGTTCGCGGACGTCCATGGTGGCGAGCTGGAGGCCGAACGCGGACAGGGTGCGGATGGTGCGGTCCATGCGGCCGTCGGCGAACAGGGCGCCCCGGTGCTCGCGCAGCGAGGTCTGGATCAGCGTGAGGTCCTGCAGCAGCTCGCCGGTGCCGAGGTAGTCGCGCCCGGCTTCGTGCGGGATGCCCTTGGCGAGGCGCTCCTTGGTGTTCTCCAGCTTCTGCCGGATGCAGGTGGCCTTGAGCCGGTAGGGCTCCTCGGCGTTGAGGCGCTTGTAGCGGGGGCTGATCTCGGGGAGGGCTTCGAGGTCGGCCTGGAGGGAGTTCAGGAGCTCCTCGGTGGCGCCGGTGTAGCGGATGGAGTTCGACAGGAAGCCGCGCAGCTCGTCGATCATGTCCAGGGCGTCGTTGATGCCGTGCTCGTGCTGGAGGATGAGGATGTCCCAGGTCACCTGGGGGGTGACGTTGGGGTTGCCGTCGCGGTCGCCGCCGATCCAGGTGCCGAAGGTGAGCGGGCGGGTGTCGTCGGGGAGCTTGTGGCCGACGCGCTCCAGTTCCGCCGTCAGGTCCTCCAGGACGTCGCCGACGGCGCCGGCGTGCAGTTCGTCGAGGTAGTAGATGGCGTTTCGCGCTTCGTCGGCCGGTTCGGGGCGTACGACGCGGAGCTCGTCCGTCTGCCATACGAGGTCGATGTTCTCGGCCAGTCGGGTGTCGTGCCGGCGTCGGTCTCCTTCGAGGACCGGGGTCTCCAGGAGCGCGGCGATGCGCCGGAGCTTGTTGAGGACGGAGCGGCGGGCGGCCTCGGTGGGGTGCGCCGTGAAGACGGGGCGGACGTTGAGGTGCTTGATCGTCTGGCGCAGGTGTTCGGGGTCGGCGTCCTTGAGGCGGTCGGCCGTACGGGCGAGGAGGCCGCCCTCGGCGGCGCGCCGGGCGCGCAGCTCGCGGCCTCGGTGGACCTGCTCGGTGACGTTGGCCAGGTGGAAGTAGGTGGAGAAGGCGCGGACCAGCTTGGCCGCGGTGTCCAGCTCCGTGCCACGCAGCAGCTCGGCTGCGGCCTCGCCGTCCTCTCGGGTGAGGCGGCGGACCTTCTCGACGAGTTCCAGCAGCTCGGGACCCTCCTGGCGGACGAGGGTCTCGCCGAGCAGGTCACCCAGTCGGCGGATGTCGGCTCGCAGCTCGGTGCTGGTGGTC
Source organism: Streptomyces sp. R28 (assembly GCF_041052385.1). GTDB lineage: Bacteria > Actinomycetota > Actinomycetes > Streptomycetales > Streptomycetaceae > Streptomyces. The sequence goes on from NZ_CP163439.1 coordinate 4,487,166, forward strand.
GCCTGGGACACAGTCTGGTCGTCGGCACTGCTCACAGGTGCGGCTCCTTGCAGTGTTGAAGCTCGTCCGGGAGGGGAACCCGGGGCCGGGAGCCGCGCGGCGAGGGCCGCATACGGCTCCTGGCATCCGGGAAGAATTCAGAGCGGACCGCGCTGTCCGACCGACTCCAAGGATAGGTGTCCATGCGGACGCGCAGTCTCTCGGGCTCTTGCCGCCGGGCGGCTCACTGCCATACTTACGACGCCGTAGGTTACGGAACCGTAGGGACCGTTTTAACGGAACCTGGGAACAGTTCCTGCGACCCCGGCACCTGCCGCAACCCTCGAAACCCCACAGGGGACGCCCATGACCACGAGCTCCGATGTGATCGAAGACGCCCCGCAGGCGCACGACGACACGCTGGTTCCCTCAGCCACACTCGGCGGTGAGAAGAAGGGGTCGGTCGAGCAGTCCGCACTCCTCCTCTTCATCGTCGTCCCGTTCCTGGCGCTCGCCGCCGCGGTGCCGCTGGCCTGGGGCTGGGGGGTGAGCTGGCTCGACCTCGGTCTGCTGGTCTTCTTCTACTTCCTCGCCTGCCATGGCGTCACGATCGGCTACCACCGCTACTTCACCCACGGCTCCTTCAAGGCGAAGCGCCCCCTGCGCATCGCGCTCGCCATCGCCGGCTCGATGGCGGTGGAGGGCCCCCTGGTCCGCTGGGTCGCCGACCACCGCAAGCACCACAAGTTCTCGGACGCGGAGGGTGACCCGCACTCCCCGTGGCGTTACGGGGAAACGCTCCCGGCGCTGATGAAGGGCCTGTGGTGGGCGCACATCGGCTGGATGTTCGACGAGGAGCGCACGCCGCAGGAGAAGTACGCGCCGGACCTGATCAAGGACAACGCGATCCGCGCGATCTCCCGTCAGTTCATCTCCTGGACGGTGCTCTCGCTGGCCCTGCCCGCGCTGATCGGCGGTCTGGTGACGATGTCCTGGTGGGGCGCGTTCACGGGCTTCTTCTGGGGCTCGCTGGTCCGGGTGGCCCTGCTGCACCACGTCACCTGGTCGATCAACTCGATCTGTCACGCGGTGGGCAAGCGGCCGTTCAAGTCGCGTGACCGCTCGGGCAACGTGTGGTGGCTGGCGGTCCTGTCGTGCGGTGAGTCCTGGCACAACCTGCACCACGCCGACCCGACGTCCGCGCGGCACGGTGTGGAGCGCGGGCAGATCGACTCCTCGGCGCGGTTCATCCGCTGGTTCGAGATGCTGGGCTGGGCGTACGACGTGCGCTGGCCGTCACGCTCGCGTATCGATTCACGCCGGAACACCGAGGAAGGCGGTTCCCGGCGCCGGAAGGAGCCTGCCGAGGCGGCATGATTGACGCCGTGGCGACCGACTCCAGCAGTACCCCCAGCAACGACAAGCCGCGGCGGACGCGTCGTACCCGGATGACCGGTGCGGAGCGCCGCCAGCAGCTGCTGGAGATCGGTCGCACCCTGTTCGCCGCGAAGGGCTTCGAGGGCACGTCGGTGGAGGAGATCGCGGCGAAGGCCGGGGTCTCCAAGCCGGTGGTGTACGAGCATTTCGGCGGCAAGGAGGGCCTGTACGCGGTCGTGGTGGACCGCGAGATGCGCCGCCTGCTGGACATGGTGACCAGCTCCCTGACGGCAGGCCATCCCCGGGAGCTGTGCGAGCAGGCGGCCTTCGCGCTCCTCGACTACATCGAGGAGTACACGGACGGCTTCCGCATCCTGGTCCGTGACTCGCCCATCCCGCAGTCGACGGGTTCCTTCGCCTCGCTGATCTCGGACATCGCGACCCAGGTGGAGGACATCCTGGGCCGCGAGTTCAAGAGCCGCGGCTTCGACCCCAAGCTGGCCCCGCTGTACGCGCAGGCCCTGGTCGGGATGGTCGCCCTGACCGGCCAGTGGTGGCTCGACGTCCGCCGTCCGAAGAAGGCGGAGGTGGCTGCGCACCTGGTGAATCTGGCGTGGCACGGGCTGGACGGCCTGGAGGCGAAGCCGCGGCTGATAGGGCACCGAAAGAGCTGACGCACGCTCTGAACCGACGTGCTCTCGGCTCCGGCTCAGCCCTTGAAGGTGTCCTTGCCCTTCTCCTTCGTCTGGCGCGCGTTGCCCTTCCTCTTCTCGGCCTTGCCTTCGGCGGTCAGCCCCTCGTTGCCGACCGTGCGGCCCATTGTTTCCTTGGCCTTGCCCTTGAGCTGTTCTTTCTTCCCCTTGACCTTCTCTTCCTTCGCCACGTCTCTCACTCCTCGCAAGGCTTGACGTCGTGCTCTACCCAGCGGGTGACCCTCCGTCGTGGCGCTCAAACAGCGGGACCGGCGTCCGAGCCGGGCGGGGCCGCGAGCTGGACATGGTCGACGGCGTCGATCATCACGCCTCCTTGCGGGCCACGGCGAAGATCCGGCGGAACGGGAACGGCGTGCCGTGCGCACCGGCCGGATAGGCCTCGCGCAGGGCGGCCCGGTACTCGGCCAGGAAGGCGTCCCGCCGGGCGGGGTCGTCGGCGAGCGCTGTGAGGACCGGCCGCAGGCCCGTCCCCTTCACCCAGTCCAGCACCGGATCCTCGCCGGTCAGCAGATGGACGTACGTCGTCTCCCAGACGTCGGCGACGCAGCCCAGGTCGGCCAACCGCGCCAGATAGGTCTGCGGGGTGAGCACGGCGTCCTCGTGGCGCAGGGTGTCGGCCAGGCCGTACCGGGGTGCGAGGGTGCGCATCAGGCGGTGGCTCGGGGCGTCGAAGTTGCCGGGGACCTGGAAGGCGAAGGTGCCGCCGGGCCTGAGGCCCCGCACCCAGTCCGCGAACCGGTCCACGTGCCCGGGGACCCACTGCAGGGTGGCATTGCTGATGATCAGGTCGTACGGCTCCGCGGGCGTCCACGTCCGTACGTCGGCGTGGGCGAAGTCGAGGCGGCCGCCGCCCGGGGTCGGCCCCTCGTGCTCGACGTGGGCCTTGTCGAGCATCTCGGCGGAGTTGTCGTAGCCGGTGATCCGGGCCGTGGGCCAGCGCTGCGCGAGCACGGCGGTGACGTTGCCGGGGCCGCAGCCCAGGTCGGCGATGCGGGGCCGCTCGCCGGGGAGGTCGGGGACCCGGGCGAGGAGGTCGGTGAAAGGGCGGGCGCGGTGGTCGGCGTGGCGCAGGTACTGGGCGGGGTCCCAGGTGGGGGCGGCGGCAGCGGACATGGGCGAGCCTCCTGTCTGTCGATCTCCAGCCTGCCCCCCAAGGTATCTTGACGTCAAGAGACTTCACATCGACACAACCACTACACTGATCTCTATGGAGGACGAGGTCGATCGGCTGGTCGCAGCGTGGCGCCGGGAGCGCCCGGACCTCGACGTGGAGCCGCTGGAGGTACTCAGCCGGGTCAGCAGACTGGCCCGGCATCTGGACCGCGCACGACGGCTGGCCTTCTCCGAGCACAGCCTGGAGCCGTGGGAGTTCGACGTGCTGACCGCGCTCCGGCGCGCGGGAACGCCGTACCAGCTCTCTCCAGGACAGCTGCTGACGCAGACCCTGGTCACCTCCGGCACGATGACCAACCGCATCGACCGCCTGGCCAAGAAGGGCCTGGTGGAGCGCCTCCCCGACCCCAGCGACCGGCGCGGTGTGCTCGTCCGCCTCACGGACGAGGGCCGCGACCGCGCCGACCAGGCGCTGGCCGGCCTGCTGGACCAGGAGCGCGCGATCCTCGCGGAACTGTCGCGCGCCCAGCAGGGCGAACTGGCCGGTCTGCTACGCCAGTTGACCGCCCCGTTCGACAACATCCCCGGCTAGGCACTCCGCTGGGAGAGCCGCGTGGTCAGTGCCGCGACGGGGTGTCGGTGTCCCCGGCTTCGTCGTAGCCGGTTGCGCCCACGCGGCGGTAGCCGCGAATCGGCACAGCCCCTTGCCCCCGACGGCGTTGCTGCTCAGCGGCGTTGATCAGGCGCTGCTGCTTTCCTCCGGCAGGATCCGGCCGGCGGGGCCCAAGTCGACCGGACCGACCCCGGCCCGCCGCGCGAGGGCGACGGCGGCGAGCGTCGAGTGCACGCCCAGCTTGCCGAGGACGTTCTGCATATGGGTGCGGACCGTGTGGGGAGACAGGAACAGGCGCTCCGCGACCGCCTTGCGCCCCAGTCCCGCCACCATGCACCGCAGGACCTCCCGCTCCCTCGGGGTCAGCGACTCCACCAGCCGTTCGCTCTCGGTGCGGTGCTTGCGCGCGGCCGTCAACTCCCGCAGGACGCCCGTGAGCAGGGCCGGAGGCAGATGGGTCTCGTCGCGCAGGACACCGCGGATGACGGTGAGCAGCCGGGACAGCGAACAGTCCTTGGCCACCCATCCGGAGGCCCCGGCCTGCAGGGCGAGCGCGGCCCGGCGTGGATCGTCCTTCTCGGCGAGGACGACGATCCGTACGGCCGGCTGGGCGGTGCGGACGCCGACGACGAGTGAGATGCCGTCGACCAGCCCGTCCTCGCCCACCTCCTGAACAGGCACGGCGGGCCGTATCCCCGCCACGTTGCCGCCCAGGTCGGCGTCGACGAGCAAGACATCGAACCGGCGCCCCTCGGCGGCCGCACGCTCCAGGCTGCGCAGCGCGGCCGGGCCGCTGCCGGCGGCGGAGACGTCGACGTCGGGCTCGGCTGCCAGGGCGGCGGCGAGCGACTCGGCGAAGATGCGATGGTCGTCGACGACCAGCACTCGGATGCGAACCACGAAACCCCCTTCCCCAAGCTCTCGAAGAGCAGGGGATACCCCATCGTCATAAGGACGACACCGGGAGACGAACACGGTCGCGGGTACGACGCCCGAAGCATGAGAGGCCGCACGGCCGCCGCCGTGCAGAAACTGCTACCCCCCACTTCGGGCGTCGAACCCGACTTGTCTCGCCCCCTGATCAGCACCGGCCCCCACCGGTGCCGTTCATCAGAGTACGGGTGGGGGGCTGGAGCGGAAGGTAATTCGCAGAACTGGTAGTCCAGCGCGTTTATGGTGAGCCGCATGTTTCGTCTGGAGACAGAAGTCGACAAAACGCGGCAGGATCTGCTCCGCCGCCGGCTGCGGGAGACCAACACCGCGGTCTCCCCGATCCTGCGCGCCCTGCGCGGAAGCCCAGGTGAACGCGAACGCCCGCTCCAGGTCTGGGCGCTGGACGACTCCGGCGCCCTGGCCGGCGGGCTCGTCGGTCACACCTGGACCACCTGGCTCCATGTCACCTACCTCTGGGTCGACGAACGCCACCGCGGCACCGGTCTCGGTTCGCATCTGCTCGCACGCGCGGAGCACACGGCCCGCACCGAACGGGGCTGCACCGGCGTACGCCTGGAGACGTGGGATTTCCAGGCGCCTGAGTTCTACAAGAAGCGGGGGTACGACGTGGTGTGCGTGATCCCGGACTATCCGCCGGGGATCACGGAGTACACGCTCACCAAGCGGCTGGGGTGAGCCGCGGCCGACGAGATCGCCGATGTGCCGCGGCCGATGTGCCGGGCGTGGGGCTGCCTCTGGAGGGCCGGCTCCAGAAAGGATTACGGGGCTGAGGGCGGCGCCCTCAGCCCCGTAATCCTTGAGATCTTCGGGATCTTCGGGGTCAGCTCACCCGTCGCGCCCCTGCCGCGGGCACCGCCTCGAACACCCGCGGTGCGGTGTACCCGGCGGCGGCGAAGGCCTCCTCCACCGCCTTGGTGATGGTCTCGACCTCGGCCGCCTCCGCCAGCACGATCGCCGAGCCGCCGAAGCCGCCGCCCGTCATGCGCGAACCCAGCGCGCCGTTCGCCAGGGCGGTGTCGACGACCAGGTCCAGCTCCGGGCAGGAGATCCGGAAGTCGTCCCGCAGGGAGGCGTGGCCCTCGGTCAGGACCGGGCCGATCGCCCGCGTCTCGCCGGACTCCAGCAGGGAGACGACCCGCTCGACACGCTGGTCCTCGGTGACGACATGGCGCACCAGGCGGCGCACCTCCTCGTCGTCGCCGAGCCGGTCGAGCGCCGCGTCCAGGTCGTCGTAGGCGACATCCCTGAGCGCGTCCACGCCCAGCAGCGCCGCGCCCTTCTCGCAGCCCGCGCGCCGCTTGCCGTACTCGCCCTCGCTGTGGGAGTGCTTGACCTGGGTGTCGACGACCAGCAGGCGCATGCCTTCGGCGGCCAGGTCGAAGGGGATCTGCTTCTGGGAGAGGTCCCGGGTGTCGAGGAACAGGGCGTGTCCGCTCTCGCAGCACGCGGACGCCGTCTGGTCCATGATCCCGACCGGGGCGCCGACGTAGACGTTCTCGGCGCGCTGGCACAGGCGGGCCAGCTGCCAGCCCTTCTGGCCGAGGTCGTACAGGTCGTTGAGCGCGAGCGCGACGACGACCTCCAGGGCCGCCGACGACGACAGGCCCGCGCCCGCCGGGACCGTCGAGGCCAGGTGGATGTCGGCGCCGGTCACCGCGTTGCCGGCCTCCCGCAGCGCCCAGAGAACACCCGACGGGTACGCCGTCCAGGCCTTGTCCGACTCGGGCGCCAGGTCGTCGACGCGCAGTTCCACGACGCCGCCCTCGACGTCCGCCGAGTGCAGACGCAGGACGCCGTCCTCGCGCCGCGAGACCGCCGCGACCGCGGTGTGCGGCAGCGCGAACGGCATGACGAAACCGTCGTTGTAGTCGGTGTGCTCGCCGATCAGGTTGACCCGGCCCGGCGCGGCCCACACCCCTTCCGGCTCGGCCCCGTACAGCTCCTTGAACCGCTCGGCGACCGCGGCTGCCGTGTCGACGCTCATCCCCTGACCCTGACCTTCCCTGCTGAACCGGCTGAAGCGGCCGGTGAGTTGACCGGCCGAACAGCCTTGGAACTTACAGCCGGCCGTACCGGCCGTAGAACTTAACTGTCGCGGCGCTGCGCGAACTCCCACGCGTCCGCGACGATCCCCGCGAGGTCCGCGCGGGACGGGTTCCAGCCGAGCCGCTCGCGGGCGGTGTCGGCGGAGGCGACCAGGACCGCGGGGTCGCCGCCCCGGCGCGGGGCCACGACCTCCGGGATCGGGTGCCCGGTGACCTGGCGGACGGTCTCGATGACCTCGCGGACGGAGAAGCCGTTGCCGTTGCCGAGGTTGCAGATGAGGTGCTCGCCGGGCTGGGCGGCCTTGACCGCCAGCAGGTGGGCCTCGGCCAGGTCGGCGACGTGGATGTAGTCGCGCACGCAGGTGCCGTCCGGCGTCGGGTAGTCGTCGCCGAAGACGTTGATCGCGTCGCGCCTGCCCTGGGCGACCTGGAGGACCAGCGGGATGAGGTGCGACTCGGGGTCGTGGCGCTCGCCGCAGTCGCCGTAGGCGCCCGCGACGTTGAAGTAGCGCAGGCTGACCGCGCCCAGGCCGTGTGCGGCCGCCTCGCCGGTGATCATGTGGTCGACGGCGAGCTTCGAGGCGCCGTACGGGTTGGTCGGCTGCGTCGGCGCCGACTCGACGATCGGCACCTCCTTCGGCTCGCCGTAGGTGGCCGCCGTGGAGGAGAAGACGAGCTTGCGCACGCCCGCCTCGCGCATGGCGCCGAGCAGCGCCATGGTGCCGCCGACGTTGTTGTCCCAGTACTTCTCGGGCTTCACCACCGACTCGCCGACCTGCGAGAACGCGGCGAAGTGCAGCACCGCGTCGAAGGAGGGGTCCAGCCACTTGGCGGCGTCGCGGATGTCGCCCTCGATGAAGGAAGCCCCGGCCGGCACGCCCTCGCGGAAGCCGGTCGAGAGGTTGTCCAGGACGACGACCTCGTCACCCGCCTCCAGCAGATGCTGGGCGACCACGCTGCCCACGTAGCCGGCGCCGCCGGTGACCAGGTACTTCCCACTCATGAACTCGCTACCTCTCGCAGTCGCTCGGCCGCGGCCTCCGGCCGGATGTCGTTGATGAACACGCTCATGCCGGATTCGGAACCCGCGAGGAACTTCAGCTTGCCGGAAGTGCGGCGGATGGTGAAAAGCTCGAGGTGGAGGGCGAAGTCCTCACGGACGACCCCTTCGAACTCGTCCAGCGTGCCGAACGGCGCCTGGTGCCAGGCGGCGATGTACGGGGTGCCAGGCTCGTCCGCGGAGCTCTCCCCCGCGTCCCGCCCTTGGAAGATCCGGTCGAAGCGCCTCAAGAGTTCCAGATAAACCTGGGGGAACTCTGTGCGCGCGTCCTCGTCCAGCGCCAGCAGATCCGGCACACGACGCTTCGGGTACAGGTGGACCTCGTACGGCCAGTGCGCGGCGTACGGCACGAAGGCCACCCAGTGTTCACTCTCCAGGACGACCCGCTCGTCGGCGAGTTCACGCTCCAGGACGGCGTCGAAGAGGTTCTCCCCGCCGGTCGCGTCCTTGTGCGCGGCGAGCGAGCGCAGCATCAGGGCGGTACGCGGGGTGGTGAAGGGGTAGGCGTAGATCTGCCCGTGCGGATGGCCGAGGGTGACACCGATCTCGGCGCCGCGGTTCTCGAAGCAGAACACCTGCTGCACGGAGGGCAGCGATGACAGTTCCGAGGTCCGGTCCGTCCACGCGTCGAGGACCAGACGCGCCTGCTCCTCGGTCAGGTCGGCGAAGGACGCGTGGTGGTCGGAGGTGAAGCAGACGACCTCGCAGCGCCCGGAGTCGCCGGCGAGCGAGGGGAAGCGGTTCTCGAACACGACGACGTCGTACGAGGAGTCCGGGATCTCGCTCAGCCGGTCGCCCTCCGAGGGGCACAGCGGGCACTCGTCGGCCGGCGGGTGGTACGTCCGCCCCTGCCGGTGCGAGGCGATGGCGACCGCGTCGCCGAGCAGCGCGTCGCGACGGACCTCGGACGCCGTGACGGTCCGGTCCAGGGGACGGCGGTCGACCGCGTCCCGCACCGTGTCGTCGCGCAGGTCGTAGTAGATGAGCTCACGACCGTCGGCCAGTCGGGTCGAGGTCTTCTTCACGCCGGACTCCCTATGAGGGCCACTCAACCACCAAACAGAACTAAACACATTGGAACACAAGCCACCAGGAGGGTCAACGTCACAATCAAACAAAGAGCATCATCTGACGTGTTCAATTACTGAACGCAGGGGCGTAGGTTCCGCTCTGTATCGGTTCGCACAACGAAGCGAGTACATATGCAAACCCCCACAAAATCCCCCACCTACCTCGCCGCCGAGCTACGGCTCCCCACAAACTGGCTCGACTACACGATCCTCGGCATCTACTTCGTCGTCGTGCTGGGCATCGGCTTCGCCGCCCGCCGCTCGGTGAAGACCAGCCTCGACTTCTTCCTCTCGGGCCGCTCCCTGCCCGCCTGGGTCACGGGCCTCGCCTTCATCTCCGCCAACCTGGCCGCCACCGAGATCCTCGGCATGGCCGCCAACAGCGCGCAGTACGGTGCCTACACCGTGCACTGGTACTGGATCGGCGCCATCCCGGCCATGGTCTTCCTGGGCCTGGTGATGATGCCCTTCTACTACGGCAGCAAGGTCCGCTCGGTCCCCGAGTTCCTGCTCCTGCGCTTCGACAAGTGGGCGCACCTGCTCAGTTCGGTCCTGTTCGCCTTCGCCGCCATCCTGATCGCCGGCGTGAACCTGTACGCCCTGGCGATCGTGGTCGAGGCCCTGCTGGGCTGGCCGCAGTGGGTGGCCATCGTCGTGGCGGGCTTCTTCGTCCTCGCCTACATCACCCTCGGCGGCCTGTCGTCGGCGATCTACAACGAGGTGCTCCAGTTCTTCGTGATCCTGGCGGCGCTGATCCCGATCACCGTGCTGTCGCTGAAGAAGGTGGGCGGCTGGGACGGCCTGACGGACGCCCTGACCAAGACCCACGGCGACGACTTCGTCACCGCCTGGGGCGGCACGGGCATCGGCGACGCGAACCCGCTGGGCGCGAACTGGCTGACGATCGTGCTGGGCCTCGGCTTCGTGCTCTCCTTCGGCTACTGGACGACGAACTTCGCGGAGGTCCAGCGCGCGCTCTCCGCGAAGAACCTCTCGGCGGCCCAGCGCACCCCGCTGATCGCGGCCTTCCCGAAGATCTTCATCGTGTTCCTGGTGATGATCCCGGGCCTGGTGGCCGCGGTGCTGGTACCGAAGATCGGCACCTCCGGCTCGGACCTGCAGTACAACGACGCGATCCCGTACCTGATGGAACAGCTCCTGCCCAACGGCGTCCTGGGCATCGCGGTGACGGGCCTGCTCGCGGCCTTCATGGCGGGCATGGCGGCGAACGTGTCGTCCTTCAACACCGTGTTCACCACGGACATCTGGGCCAAGTACGTGGTGACGGACCGCGAGGACTCCTACTACGTCCGCTTCGGCCGCCTGATCACGGCGATCGGGGTGCTCGCGTCGATCGGCACGGCGTTCCTGGCCTCGTCGTTCTCGAACATCATGAGTTACCTGCAGACCCTGTTCTCCTTCTTCAACGTGCCGATGTTCGTGGTCTTCATCATCGGCATGTTCTGGAAGCGGGCGTCGATGAAGTCGGGCTTCTGGGGCCTGCTGGCCGGCACGACGGCGGCGATGGTCAACTACTTCGTCCTCTACAAGCAGGACGTCATCTCCATCCCCTCCGACCAGGGCGCCAACTTCGTCTCCGCGATCGCGGGCTTCGTGGCCGGCGCGGTCGTGATGGTGGCCGTGTCCCTGTTCACGGCGCCCAAGCCGGCGGAGGAACTGCAGGGGCTGGTCTACGGCACCCGTTCCCCCGGCATGGCCGAGCCGCCCGCCGAGGGCGACGACGCGTGGTACCGCAGGCCGGCGCTGCTGGGCTGGGGTGCGGTGGTACTGGCGGCCGCCTGCTACATCCCGTTCTCGTTCTGATCGAGGGAGGATCGACACACCATGACTGATCAGTCCGGGTACTCCGAGAAGGACGTCCAGCGGGAAGTCACCGACCTGGAGGGCAAGTCCGCGACCGCTGCCCGTCTCTTCGACATCCGCCGCATCATCGGCGGCCTGTTCGTCCTCTACGGCGTCATCGTCACCATCACCGGCCTCACCGATGACGACGCCGCGATCGACAAGGCCGAGGGCGTCAACATCAACCTCTGGACCGGCCTGGGCATGCTGCTCCTCGGCCTGTTCTTCCTGGCATGGCTGAAGCTGAGGCCCACGGCTCCACCACCGCCGGAGGCGGCGGCCGGGGACCTGGCACCGGGGGACGAGCCGAGGGAGTGACTCAGGGCGCAGGCCCAGAGCCCCCTTCAGCCGTGCTGCAGGAGTTCCTCCACCTGCTCGGCCGGGATGCCGTACGCATCGAGAATGCGCAGGAGGAGGCGGTACCCGAGGTCGGCCTCGACCGACCGCACCGTCTCCTCCGGCGCCACGGGCGGGTAGGCAGGGGCGACCTCCGCCAACCGCTGCGTGCACACCTCGGCGATCTCCCGCAGCCATGCCCGTCCGTCGGCGTCGAACGCCTCACGTCTGTGCCGGCGCCGCGCCGCGGTACGCCACACAGCGGTGACCTCGTCGTCGGGCAGGGCGGAGTCCAGCAGCCACCGCACGTCCTGAAGCAGTACGGCCGCCTGCGATCCGGGCGTCATACCGCTGTCGGCGTGGGCCAGTCGTGCGACCTGTTCGCGCGGCGTGCCCGTGCCCTCGTACCGCCAGGCGTCCCACTCCCCGTCGAACATGCGGGAGAGCTGCCGCAGTCCGAACCCGAACTCGAAATCCCTTCGGCCCGCGTCGAGCGGCGGCCATCGCACCTCCAAGCCCTCGAAGACGGCGGTGTGCGGGTAGGCGAGCCGGTCACCGATGCCCAGCAGCCGTTCGTACTGGTCGTGCTCCACCGTCACGGCGCACGCCTTGAGCGCGCGCAGGAACAGCCGGAAGCCGAGGTCGGCGTCGGCCTCTTCGACGACCTGCCGCAGTGCGGGCACGAGGTCCGGCAGCTCGGCGGCGCGCGTCAGCGCGGACGCGGCCGACCGGATCTCGGCCGACACGCGGACGCGCAGCTCTTCCTTTGGCACGACCGGTGCCAGCTCTGCCAGAACGGCCTCTTCCGCTTGCGTCCGAGGTGTCGTGCGAGGCGGGCACGCCTCGGCGATCCCGCTCAGCCACGCGCGCATGTCCAGGCCGTGGCCGGACGGGTCGAAGCGCCTTCGCGTGGCCGCGAGCCACACGGTGTGGAGCACCTCGTCCGGCAGCGCCGACTCCAGCAGGAGCCTTACGTCCCTGCCGAGTTGGTGGTCCGCGTCGTCGCAGGCCGCCTCCGCGGCGCGGGCCACGACCGTCGGCACGTCCAGTCGTGGCCCGGACCAGGAGCACAGGGTGCCTGCCAGCCCGCTGAGGCCGAAGTCCTCATGGTGGTCGGCGTAGTACACCTCACGGTGCGCCTGGTCACGAGAACGCCCCCTGGGGGCACCGCCCACTAGGAGTCCGGCCCCGCTTCCGGGGCCACCAGGGGGTGGGTGTGCGGCACCGGCCCCGCCCGGTCCAGAAGCCCGGTGCGGGCCGCCAACGCCGCCGCCTCCAGCCTGGAGCCGACGCCCAGCTTCATCAGGACCCGTTGGACATGGGTACGTGCCGTCGAGGGGGCGATGCCCATGCCCGCGGCGATCAGGCGGGTGTCCTCGCCGTCGGCGACCCGGACCAGGACCTCGACCTCCCGGGGGGTGAGCATCTGGAGCAGGCGCTGACCTTCGTCGTCCGGCTGGGCGGCCGGGTTGAGCAACTCGCTGAACGCGCCCTGCAGGAGCTGCGGCGCCACCGCCGCCTCCCCCGCCCGCGCCTTCATGATCGCCCGCTCGACGCCCTCGATACGCTCGTCATGCCGTACGTAACCCGAAGCGCCCGCCGCGAACGCCGCCGCTATCCCGCGCGGGCTCGGCACCGGCCCCAGCACCAGCACCGCCACCTGCGGCCGCTCCCGCTTGATCTTCACCACCGGATCGAACATGCCGGGCTCCGCCGGCGTCGCCGTACCCAGCAGGCACACCTCGGGCGCCCGCGTGATCACCAGTTCCGCCGCCCCCGCGGCCGGAGCCGCCGCGGCCAGCACCCGGTGCCCCCGCAGTTTCAGTGCCGAGGCCAGCGCCTCGGCGAGCAATCGGTGGTCGTCGACCACCATGAGCCGCGCTCCCATCGAGCAACCCCCCAGTCCCCCCAATGGATCCCCATCAATACCCCGGACCAGCCGCGCCCGTCCGGATACTCCCCTATGGATGCCCACTGGTCCGCGCGGACAGAAGCCCCCTCCCGGCTCCCCCGCCCTTCATGCCCCCGGAAGCTACACGCTTGTTCGACGTTGCGCTCCCCCTACCGGTGAGAAGTGCCCCGGATCGACGGAATTTCTGGCTTTTCCCGCATTCGAGGGTGATGAGCGGTACGCGTACGGCCCCGCCCCTGAACAGGAACGGGGCCGTCATCACGCCCGATACCGATCGTTCGCCGACCGGTCGTGTTCGTCAGCCGGTCGTACCGAACGCGACCACATGGGACTTGCTGGTGTCCGAAGTCGTCAACTCGCTCGCGTACATGGCAGACATGAACAGATGCCCCTGCGCGTAGACGATCTCGGCGTAATCCGGAGACATACGGGTCTCCACATCACGCACCGCCCTCGTGGCCGGGTTCTCCAGCAGCTTCGTCTCCTTGAAGCTCCCGCCGTCGATGCTGACGATCTGCCCGCCCTTGTCGTACGGCGGACGCTTGTACGCGATCACATTGCCGCCGTCCATCCGCAGCGGCGCGATCGTGTACCCGTCCCCCGCGTCCGCGCGCTGCCCGGTCTGCTTGCCGGTGGCCAGGTCGAACGCGACCATCTCGTTGGTCCGGCCGCGCTCGCCGCCGCTCGCGTGCTCCTCGGTCTGCACATAGAGCCGGTCGTTGCCGACCACGACGCCCGTGCAGGACTCGATCTTGGTGACGCCGGAGCAGCGGGCCGCGTACTGACCGCCCGGCAGGGAGATGCGGATGCGCAGCTTGCCGGTCTTGCTGTCGATGGAGAAGGCGTCCGTGATGCCGATGGCGTCCTGGGACTCGCCGAGTTCGGCAGCCACGACGAGTGGCTCGGTGGAGATCACGCTGGCGTACTCGACGCCCTGGGTCATCTTGTACTCGGAGATCACCTTCCCGGACTTCGGGTCGATGGTCTGGATGTTCAGCTGGGGCCGGTCGTAGGAGCCGCACTTGCGGACCACGACCAGCTTCGCGCCGCCGGCGTATCCGAGGTCGTAGCAGCTGTCGTTGGCCTTCGGGACCCACAGCGGCTTGCCGGACTTCAGGTCGAACGCGGCGCCGCCGCTGGTGCCGCCGGCGGCGACCGTGCCACCGCTGACGGTGACGTTGTCGTACGGGATCAGCCGTCCCTCGACCTCGGTGGACTTCGTCCACAGCTTCTTGCCGGCGTTCAGGTCGAGTGCCGCGACCTGGCTGCAGCCGTGCGAGGGCTTCGCCTTGGTCGGCATCGCGGGCTCGAAGGCGATGGCCGTCAGGTTGTCCTCGGTGAGGTGCTTGCTGGCCTGGCAGACCGGCCCCGGCAGCGGGATCGTCCACAGCTTGGTGCCCTTGTCGGGGTCGTAGCCGACGATCTCGGCGACACCGCTCTTGACGTAGGCCTTGTCGGTCAGCCACGAGCCGGACACGACGACGCTGGTGTTGTCGCCGACGTCGGGCGGCGGGACCCGGAAGAGGACGTGGGAGGCGGGGTTGGCGGGCACCTTCTCCGTGCCGTCGGGGAAGTCGCCGCCGCCCGCGCCGTCGTCCCCGCCGCCGGTGCCGCCGCTGGAGCTGGCGGTGTCGTCCTTGCCGCCGTTGTCACCGGACTTGGCGTACCACACGCCACCGCCGATGATCAGCGCGATCACCACGACCGTCGCCGCCACGATGACGGCCACCTGCGCGTTGAACTTCGAGCCGCCGGCCGCCACGGCGGACTGGGCGTACTGCGGCGTGGCGGGCTGCTGATAGCCGTAACCGGGGGGCTGTCCGTACTGGTTCTGCTGCTGCCCGTACGGGTTCGGCGGCTGTCCATACGGATTCTGCGGCTGGCCGTGGGCAGCGGGCTGCTGGCCGGGGTAGCCGTACCCGGGCGGAGGGGTCTGCGGGGTTCCCTGGGGCGCCTGGGGTGCCTGGGGATAGCCGTACGCGGGCTGCGGAGGCTGCTGCGGCGCGCCGGCCGGTGGCGTGGGCGGGCCCTGGGGCGCCGGCGGTGTCTGAGGTGCCTGCCCTGGCGGCTGCGGAGGCTGCTGCGGTGGCTGCGGCGCGCCGAACCCTCCCCCCGGCGGGGGCTGGTGGGGCGGTGGAGGCGGCTGGGTCATGGCGTGGGTACCTCAGGGGAGGGGGACGGCGGACACGGTGGGGACAGCGGGGGAAGGGGAGCGGAGGCGCACGCCTACTTGCCGTAGGCGAGCATCAGCTTCTCCTCGGATTCGTCGCTGCCGGTCAGCCGCGTGCTGGAGAGGTAGAAGCGCCCGTCGACCCAGTCGAACGTCTTCGAGAAGAAGCCGTTCTCGGCGCTCGCGGCACTCGCCGGGTTCTGCAGCAGCTTCGTCGGCTGGTGGCTGCTGCCGGTGACCGGGATGGCCACGACCTGGCCGCCCGCGTCGTACGACGCGTCGACGTAGGCGATGAGCTTGCCGTCCTCGACCTTGATCGGCAGCATCGACTCGTCCGCCGGGGACTTGACGCGCCACTTCTCCTTGCCGTTGGCGAGGTTGACCGCGACGACCTCGTTGGCGCCGGTGGTCGCCCGGGTCGGCAGGTAGAGCGTGTCGGCGTCGGCGGCGACACCGGTGCAGCCCTGGAGGTCACGCTGGAGGATGGCCCAGCCGCACTGGGCGCCGATGTCGAGGTCGAAGCCGATCTGCGAGCGGAACTTGCCGCCGGCGGTGAAGGTGGAGATGTTGTACGCCTTCTTGTCCTTGTTGGTGCTGTAGATGACCAGCGGGTCCATCGAGTAGATGCGCGCGACCTGCCAGCCCTTGTCGAAGTTCAGGGTCCACTTGGCCTTGCCGGTCGCCGGGTCGAGCTCCTGCACCTCGTCGTGCTCGTTGGTGCCGGTGGCGTCGCAGCCCGCCACCGCGAGCAGCTTCTCACCGCCCGCGAAGGAGTCCGGGAAGCACTTGTCGCCGAACCGCGTCTTGTCCCACAGCTTTTCGCCGCTGTCGATGTCGTACGCCGTGCCGGACTGCGAGCGGCCCACCATCAGCGTCTTGCCGGTGATGGACAGTTCGACGTCGAGCGTGCTGTCGAACAGCTGGCCGTTGGCGACACTGGCCTTCCAGCCCTTGGCGCCGGTGTTGAGGTCGACCTGCTGGAGCTGGTTGCACTTGGCGCGGTCGCTGCTGCCGCTCATGTACGCCACGACGATCTTGTCGTCGGCCGACTTCTGCGGGGTGACCGCGCAGATCTTCTGCGGGAAGGCGATCGGGTCCCAAGTGGCCTCGCCGTCACCGACGTTGTAGGCGGAGACCTGCTTGTACGCCGCCTTCACCGCGGTCTTGTCGGTGATCCACATGCCGGGGGCGTCGGCGCCGGAGGCGGGCGCGTCGGGCGCCGACTTGTACCAGAGCACCTTCGACTCACCGGCCTGGCGGCCCGCGTTGAGGTTCTCCGGGTCGGCGCCGCCACCGCCACCGCCGTTGTCGGGGTCGTCGGTCGGGGACTCGGAGCCCTTCGGGTCGCCGCTCGGCTGGGCGACCGGATTCTTCGGGTCTTCGTCGCCGCCGCGGGTCACCGCGAACACGGTGCCGCCGAGGACGAGCAGCACCGCGGCCACGGCACCGATGATGAGGGCGGGCTTGTCCTTGAAGGGGTTGCGCGAGCCGGCCGGCGCAGCGCCAGGGGCGCCCGGGTACTGCGGCTGGGGCGGGTAGGCGTAACCCGGGGCGGGCTGCTGGCCGTAGGGCGCGGGCTGCTGGGGGTAGCCGTACGGGCCCGGCTGCTGCTGCGGCTGGCCGTAGGGGCCTGGCTGCCCGGGCTGGACCGGCGGCTGTTGCGGGTAGCCGTAGCCGGGCTGCGGGGCGCCGGGCGGCGGTCCCTGCGGGGGCGGCGGCGCCTGGGGCGGGCCCTGCGGCGGCGGGGGCGGAGCCTGCGGGGCATCCTGCTGCGGGGGCTGCGGAGCCCCGAAGCCGCCCTGGCGTGGGTCCTGTGGTGCGCCGAAACCGCCCTGCGGCGGCTGGTTGGGCGGCTGGCTCATGCGCGGTTCCCCCTTGTGACCGGTGTGCGGCACGTCCTGTGCCATCGCGTTTGCGCCACACCAGCGGTTCTCAGACTGTTCTCAGACCGCTCTTTCTATCACCCGCCACCGACACCGCACCGGGCCGTCTCGCCCCCTGTTCCCAAGGGAGAACCGGCCCGTGATACCCCCGTTATGCGCCTTCACGCCCCCTTCACGCGGGCGGCTCCGACAACGCCCCTTAGGGGCGCGGGGCTGTGTCGATATGCGGCTACCGCCGCGTGGGCGCGACCAGCCACATCAACGCCGCACCCGCCACCGCGACATCACGCCCCACGGCGAACCCGCGAACCCGCCCCACCCAGCGGAGCGCTACGCGTCCTCGGCGAGTTCCAGCCAGCGCAGCTCCAGTTCGTCCCGCTGACCGGCCAAGTCGCGCAGTTCGGCGTCGAGTTCGGCGACCTTCCCGAAGTCGGTGGCGTTCTCGGCGATCTGTGCGTGAAGCTTGGTCTCCCGATCGGAGAGCTTGTCGAGCTGCCGCTCGATCTTCTGCAGCTCCTTCTTGGCGGCGCGCTGATCGGCGGCGCTCTTCTCCGGTACGGCCTTCTCCGCGGCCGAGGCGGAAGCCGCGGCGACGACCTGCGCCTCCATGCGGTGGCGCCGCTCCAGGTACTCGTCGATGCCGCGCGGCAGCATCCGCAGGGCGTGGTCGCCGAGCAGGGCGAACACCCGGTCCGTGGTCCGCTCGACGAAGAACCGGTCGTGGGAGATGACGATCATCGAGCCGGGCCAGCCGTCGAGGACGTCCTCGAGCTGGGTGAGGGTCTCGATGTCGAGGTCGTTGGTGGGCTCGTCGAGGAAGAGGACGTTGGGCTCGTCCATGAGCAGGCGCAGCAGCTGCAGGCGGCGCCGCTCACCGCCGGAGAGGTCCCCGACCGGCGTCCACTGCTTCTCCTTGCTGAACCCGAACGTCTCGCACAGCTGCCCGGCGGTCATCTCGCGGCCCTTGCCGAGGTCGACGCGCTCGCGCACCTGCTGAACGGCCTCCAGCACACGCAGGCCGGGGTTCAGCTCGGCGACTTCCTGGGACAGATAGGCGAGTTTGACGGTCTTTCCGACGACGACCCGCCCACCGGCCGGCTGCGCCTCGCCCTCGGTCCGCGCGGCCTCGGCCATCGCCCGCAGCAGGGACGTCTTGCCCGCGCCGTTGACGCCCACGAGGCCGACGCGGTCGCCGGGGCCGAGCTGCCACGTCACATGCTTGAGCAGCAACTTGGGGCCGGCCTGGACGGTCACGTCCTCCAGGTCGAAGACGGTCTTCCCGAGCCGGGACGAGGCGAACTTCATCAGCTCGCTGCTGTCCCGGGGCGGCGGTACGTCCTTGATGAGCTCGTTGGCCGCCTCGACCCGGAAGCGGGGCTTGGAGGTACGCGCGGGGGCGCCGCGCCGCAGCCAGGCCAGCTCCTTGCGGACGAGGTTCTGCCGCTTGACCTCCTCGGTGGCGGCGATGCGCTCGCGCTCGGCGCGGGCGAAGACGTAGTCGGAGTAGCCGCCCTCGTACTCGTAGACGTCACCGCGCTGCACGTCCCACATGCGGGTGCAGACCTGGTCGAGGAACCACCGGTCGTGAGTGACGCACACGAGCCCCGAGCGCCGCTCGCGCAGGTGCTGGGCGAGCCAGGCGATGCCCTCGACGTCGAGGTGGTTGGTGGGCTCGTCGAGGACGATCAGGTCCTGCTCCTCGATGAGCAGCTTGGCGAGCGCGATCCGTCGCCGCTCGCCACCGGACAGCGGGCCGATGACGGTGTCCAGGCCCTGCGGGAACCCGGGCAGGTCGAGACCGCCGAAGAGCCCGGTGAGCACGTCCCTGACCTTGGCGTTCCCGGCCCACTCGTGGTCGGCCATGTCCCGGATGACCTCGTGCCGGACGGTCGCCTCGGGGTCGAGCGAGTCGTGCTGCGTGAGCACCCCGAGCCGCAGCCCGCCGGAGTGCGTGACGCGGCCGGTGTCGGCCTCCTCCAGCTTGGCCAGCATCCGGATGAGGGTCGTCTTGCCGTCGCCGTTGCGCCCGACGACACCGATGCGGTCCCCCTCGGAGACGCCGAGCGACACACCGTCGAGCAGGGCACGGGTGCCGTACACCTTGCTGACGTTCTCGACATTGACCAGATTGACGGCCATTACTCTCCTGCCCAGGGGGATGGATCAGCTTCCCAGCGTAGTCGCGCGCACCGACAGCTCCTCGCCCCGCGTCGTCCCGGCCCCCTCGCTGGAAGCGGACCTTCTGAGCCCCGGGACGCCTGAGAGCCTCTGAAACGACCGTGCGCCCCGGGGAGGGGAACCCCGGGGCGCATCGCCGTGCTGGGCGTCAGCGGCGGGCGGCCGCCGCCTCGCGGACCTCGGCGAGGAGGTCGTACATGACCTGGCCGGGGCACTCGGTGGCGAAGTAGTCGCGGTGACCGCCGACCGTGTTCGTGTCCTTCTTCGTGCCGTTGACGGGGTTGGTGTACGTCACCCTCGCCTGCGGGTCCAGGCCCTTGAACCGGGAGATCACCTTGATCAGGCGGATCAGGGACGCCTTGGCCGCGTCCGTGGGGGCCTGCTGTTCGAGGTTGCCGAGCAGGGCGATGCCGAGGGCACCGGAGTTGTAGCCCACGGAGTGGAAGCCGGTGACGAGGTCGCCGTCCGGGTTGAAGGCCGGGATGCCGTCGTCGCCGGAGTAACGGCCCTCGTAGACCGCGCCAGCCTCGTCGATGAGGAAGTGGTAGCCGATGTCGCCCCAGTCGTTGGTGATCGCGTGGTACTCGTAGATCGCGCGCACCGTCGCGGCCGGGTCGGGGTCGTTGTTCGGCGTCGCGGTGTGGTGGACCGTGATGATCTGCAGCGGGTAGTACGTCTCGGGCGAGTTCACCGAGCCGTCCGGCTTGAACCGCTTGGACTCGTCGGCGCCCCAGGCCGCGCGCGAGAGGTAGCCGACGCCACGCACGCGCGTGGGCTCGCTCGGCACCTGGACGGTGCGGTTCGGGCCGTCGGTGGTGTCGATCGCCAGCGAGTGGACGCCGTCGATGTCGCTCGGGGCCTTCACCGCGTACGCGGTGGCGTTGGCGGCGGCGACCAGGGCGGTGCCGCCGTTCTCGACGGTCGCGCAGCCGCTCGCGAGGGTCTGCCAGTCGCCGTCCGCGAGCCGGATGGCGGCGCCCTCCTTGGCGCCGGACCAGCGCACACCGACGTAGGAGGCGGCGAAGGCGGTGGTGGCCTCGCCGGTGCCGGTGGCGGCCTCGGTCCGGGTGGCGGGGAACTTCTCCGGCGTCGTACCGGAATCGCCGGAGCCGGACGCGGAGTTGTCGCTCTCGCCGGAGTCGGTGGCCGCGAACACCATCGGCGTGATCGCGGCTCCGGCGGCCACCGCGCCGCCGGCGGCAATCACGCCGCGGCGGGACAGGGAGCGCTTTCTACGGTGGGACGCCTGGGCGGGGGTGGGGGATTCGGACACGGAAGTGTCCCCTTCCAGAAGTGCACTTGACGGGGGGTGCGCCGGACATGCCGAGGGCAGCCCGGGCGTCCCGGCCTGACGCCGGGCGCTTGAAACGTCAAGGGACCCTAACCGCCCCACCCGCCTCACGCGTACCCCGATCGCAGTACATTCGTGTGAAGATCGGGCGAAGAAGCCCTACTTGTGAGTACTTCGTCACGCTCCGGCGCCGTCCGCCCGCTGCTGCGGGATCAGCGCAGCAGCCGGGGCGAGTCCGCGCCCGAGGGCCGCCTGTTCGCCCACCGGCATGTCGTCGCGCAGCAGGTGCTCGGGGACGAGGACCGCCGCCGTGATGCCGCCGTTCGGCGACGCGCGCAGCTCGACGCGCAAGCCCTGGCGCTCGCGCAGCCGGTTCACCACGAACAGGCCGATCTGCTTGGCGTCGAGGAGGTCGACCTTCTCGGACTCGATCTTGCGGTTGGCGTCGGCGAGGGCGTCCTCGTTCATGCCGAAGCCGCTGTCCTCGACCTCGATGAGGAGCCCTTCGCGCATCCGCGCGGCGCGCAGCTGCACCTTGGTGCTCGGCGGGGAGAACGCCGTGGCGTTCTCGACCAGTTCGGCGAGGAGGTGGATGACGTCGGCGACCGAGCCGCCCACCAGCGACACCTGCGGCACCGCCCAGATCTGCACGCGCAGCCCGTTCTCGATCTCGGCGACCGCCGCGCGCAGCACGTCCGCCAGCGCGATCGGGTCCCGCCAGCCACGCCCCGGCGCGATGCCGGACAGGATCAGCAGGCTCTCGGAGTGCCGGCGCATCCGCGTCGCGAGGTAGTCGACCCGGTACAGGTCCTGCAGCTCCGCCGGATCCTGCTGCCGTTGCTCCATCCCCGCCAGGAGGTCCAGCTGACGGTGCAGCAGCACCTGGCTGCGGCGCGCCAGGCTGACGTACACCCCGGAGATCCCGCTCAGCAGCTCGGCCCGCTCGCTCGCGGCCTTCAGCGCCGCCCGCTGCACCGCCGTCAGCGCCGTGCCGACCTGGGCCAGCTCGTCGCCGACCAGTCGCCGCATGGGTGCCTCGGCGTCGATGTCGACGCCCTGTCCGGCGTGCAGCTTGCGCATGGCCTGGGGCAGGCGCCGGCCGGCGACCTCCAGAGCGTCGTTGCGCAGGTCGAGGAGTTCGACGATGAGGCCGCGCCCGACGAGCACGGAGACCAGCAGCGACAGCAGCACACCCACCAGGCCGAGCACCACCGCCACACCCGAGGCGCCGAGGGTGTCCCAGCCGAACGGGTCGGCCTGTGCGGCGGCCCCCGTTCCGGCCGCCGTCTCGGCCTCGGTCAGCCCCGTCAGTACGCCGGACACCGCCGTGTCCCAGCCCGCGAGCGAACCGGCCGTCACGGCCGCCGCCCCGGCACCGGCGTCGCGCACCCGGTTCTCGACGGCCCGCACGCGCGCGTACCCGTCGCCGTCCAGGACCTTCTCGTACGCCGCCCGGTGTGCGGCCTTCAGGTCGGCGACCGCGGGTTCCAGCAGCTGGCGCTGCGTTGCGACGGCGCCCACGAACAGCGCGTACTGCCCCTTGCTCAGCGCCCCGCGCGCGTCGGCGGCGCTCAGCAGAGCCTGCTCCTGAGCCAGCGCCTCCCGTGCGCGGCCGAGTTCGAGCACCACCCGCGCCTCGGACGCGGCGTCGGTGCCCCGGTCGCCGGTGAGGGCGCCGGTGACGGCGAAGGCGTGCTCGATGATCGCCGAGTAGGCGGTGTACGCAGCCGAGGGCGCCCCCGACTTCTTCGCGGTCGCCTCGGCGCGCGGCTTCGCCAGCCTTCCGGCGTCCCCCTTCAGTTGTTCGATGCGCCCGGGCAGGCTCGCGTCGAGGAGGGCGGCGTCGGAGCTGGAGGCGTTGATGCCGTTCACCAGGGCGGTGGCGGCCTTGTCCGTGGCCTTGCGGGCCTTCGTGAAGGCCTCCGGGGCAGTCGCGTACCGCATCGCGGCGGTCCGCTCGGCCTGCAGCACGGTGACGAATTCGCCGACCGGGGTGAGGAGTTCGGCGTTGACGTCCTTGGCGCGCTCGGTGTCGCCGATGCTGGACGCGGTCGTCACGGCGGCGAAGCCCCACAGCGCCATGAGGGACACGATGGGCAGCATCAGCAGGGAGACGATCTTCGCGCGCACCGATCTGGGGCGCAGCCGGGCGGAGTTTCGGCGGGGGACGCGCATGAGGGACCTCGTTCGGCCTGGGTCAGGGGAGAAGCTCGGGGAGCAGCGGGAGCCGTCAGGCCGTGGTGAGTTCGACCTCGCGCAGCAGCTGCGCCGCGGCCGCCGACTCGTGGCGCTTGCCGGTCGGGGACAGCGCGACGTACGCGGCGGCGAGGAAGAGGAACGAGCCGAGCAGCACGGCCAGCGGGAAGATGAACTCCGTGGCGGTCGCGCCGGGCAGGGGCGCGCTGCTGGGCGCGAGGGAGATGCGCACGGCGTACATCGCGGTGTAGTGCATGCTGCTGACGGCGAGCCCCATGACGAGCGCGGCGGCGGTCGCCAGCACCGGTCCGCGCACGATGAGCGTGAGCGTCAGCGCGGCGGTCGCGGCGACGACGGCGATCGCGACCGAGGCGATGACGAGCATCGGGTCGTATGCGACGTCGCCGTGGAGGTTGAGCGCGGCCATGCCGGTGTAGTGCATGGCGGCGACACCGAGCCCGGCGCCGAGGCCGCCGAGGCCGACCGACATCACGCGCGAGCGGCCGTATCCGGCGGTGAAGACGCCGGCCGCGACGACGGCGACGGCCATCAGCAGGCTCAGCACGGTGATCGGGACGTCGAAGCGGATCGGGGTGCCGTCGACACTGAAGCCCATCATCGCGATGAAGTGCATGGTCCAGATGCCGGAGCCGATGGCGAGCGAGGCGAGCAGCAGCCAGTTCCGCTTGGAGGCGCCGTCCGCCTCAAGTGCCCTGACGGTGCAGCGCAGTCCGAGCGCCGAGCCGACGCAGGCCATCGCGTAGGACAGGACCGGGGTGACCCATCCCGCGCTGAAGTGGTCCATGTGCCCCATGGGAGCTCCTTGAGGGTGCCGCCGGCAACAGAGGACCGGGGGTGGCCGAACATGGCCCCCTCTTCAAGGAGCGGACCACCCGAAAGGGATCATGGAGGCGAATGGATTAAGTTTCAAGCACTGTGCCGAACTGTGACGCACATTACCCTTGCGTGCATGTTTATGCAGGCCAGGCCGGTCTCAGCGACTGATCACCGTGGCGCCCGGGGCAGGACCCGACGCCGTACGCACCGTCCGGCACGTGCCGCACGACCGTAGAGTTTCGGCCACCTTCTGCGCCGACTCGGGGTCGCGGGCGAGGAACGCCGTCGTCGGGCCCGAGCCGGAGACCAGTGCCGTGAGCGCACCGGCGGCGCGGCCGGCCGCAAGGGTGTCGGCCAGTTCCGGGAAGAGGGAGAGGGCGGCGGGCTGGAGGTCGTTGTAGACGGCGGCGGCGAGCGCGTCGGGGTCGCCCTTCGCGAGGGCGTCGAGGAGCGGCTGGGAGGCGACGGGCTCAGGGATGTCGGTGCCCTCGCCGAGCCGGTCGAACTCCCGGAAGACGGCGGGCGTCGACAGCCCGCGCTCGGCCATCGCGAACACCCAGTGGAAGCCGCCGCCCACGTCGAGCGTACGGAGCTTCTCGCCCCGCCCGGTGCCGAGGGCCGCCCCGCCGACCAGGCTGAACGGCACGTCACTGCCCAACTCGGCGCAGATGTCGAGGAGTTCCTCGCGGGAGGCGTTCGTGCCCCACAGCGCGTCGCAGGCGAGGAGCGCGCCCGCGCCGTCCGCACTGCCGCCCGCCATGCCGCCGGCGACCGGGATGTCCTTGGCGATGTGCAGGTGCACGGCCGGGTCGATCCCATGGCGCTCGGCGAGAGCGATCGCCGCCCGCGCCGCCAGGTTCGTACGGTCCAGCGGGACCTGGTCGGCGTCCGGCCCCTCGCAGGTCACGCGCAGTTCCCCGGCCGGGGTCACGGTGACCTCGTCGTACAGGCCCACGGCGAGGAAGACGTTGGCCAGGTCATGGAACCCGTCGGGGCGGGCGGCGCCCACCGCGAGCTGGACGTTGACCTTGGCGGGGACGCGAACGGTGACGCTCACTGCTGACCCGGCTCCTTGTCATCCTTCTCGGGTTCTGCCTGGTGCTCGGCGTTGTCGTCTGCCTTGTGCTCGGCGATGCGCACGAACTCCTCGACGGTCAGCGCCTCTCCGCGTGCCTGCGGCGAGACGCCGGCCGCGACGAGCGCCGCCTCGGCGGCCGCCGCCGAACCCGCCCACCCGGCGAGCGCGGCCCGCAGCGTCTTGCGGCGCTGGGCGAACGCGGCGTCGACGACGGCGAAGACCTCGCGCCGCGAGGCGGTGGTCTTGAGCGGCTCGGTGCGCCGGGTCAGGGCCACCAGCCCGCTGTCGACGTTCGGCGCGGGCCAGAAGACGTTGCGCCCGATGGCACCGGCCCGCTTGACCTCGGCGTACCAGTTGGCCTTCACGGACGGCACGCCGTACACCTTGGAGCCGGGCGCGGCGGCCAGCCGGTCGGCGACCTCCGACTGCACCATGACGAGGGTGCGTTCGATGCTCGGGAAGGTTTCGAGCATGTGCAGCAGGACGGGGACCGCCACGTTGTACGGGAGGTTCGCGACCAGGGCGGTGGGCGGCGGGCCCGGGAGCTCGGTGACGTGCATCGCGTCGGTGTGCACCAGCGCGAAACGGTCGGCACGCTCCGGCATGCGGGCCGCGATGGTCGCGGGAAGCGCGCCGGCCAGCACGTCGTCGATCTCGACGGCGGTGACGCGGTCGGCCACCTCCAGCAGGGCGAGCGTGAGGGAGCCGAGCCCCGGGCCCACCTCGACGACCACGTCGTCGGGGCGGACCTGCGCGGTGCGGACGATACGGCGGACCGTGTTCGCGTCGATCACGAAGTTCTGGCCGCGCTGTTTGGTGGGGCGCACACCGAGGGCGGCCGCCAGCTCACGGATGTCGGCGGGGCCCAGCAGGGCGTCAGGGGTGGGGCTACTCACCCGACAAGGGTACGGGGCACCGCCGGGCGCGATCGCACCAGCGCAGCCGGGTTCCCGGCCGGACGGTCACGCGAGCCACCGCGCCCCGGGCGGTCACCCGTGCAACCGCGCCCCACAGTGCGGCCAAGGGCTCGCTCCCTGCCGCACATACAGCTTCTTCGCCCGCAGCGTCTGTTCCTCCTCCGGTGCGTCCTGCGGCCGCCCCTTACCCCCGAGGTTCCGCCAGGTCTGCGTGTCGAACTGGTACAGCCCGCCGTAGGTCCCCGACGAATCCACCGCATCCGCCCGCCCTCCGGACTCGCACGCCGCCAGGCCCTGCCAGTTCAGATCGCCCGCACCGTGCACGGACGTCGGCAACGGCTTCGTCCCCACCTTCACCACCTGGGTCCGCGGCTCCCGCACCACCTCGGTCCTGATCCGCCGCGGCTTCTGCCTGACGCCGTTGACGGTGCGCAGCGAGTACGTGATCCGCCGCAGCCCCGGCTGGCCCGCTCGCTCGACGACCTCCGTGCCCTTGAACACCGCGGGGTCCTCGACCCGCTCCGTGGCGAACGGGATCGCCTCGTCGCGGACCTCCTTCCTGCCGGTGATCCTCAGGACCGTGACCGTCTGACCGTCGCGCGGAAAGCTGTCGAGCGCGACGGACGTGGTGTCCTGCCCGCGCAGGGTGATGCCGGCCTGCTCCACGACCTCGCCCACGGTCGCCGCGTTCGTACGGATGGGGCGCGCCAGGCCGTCCGCCATGATCGTCACCGCCCGCTCGGTGCGCACCTCAAGCGCGAGCCCTTCGCGCCCGATGCGACGGGAGCGCGGCGTCGACAGATACGCCCCCTCCGCACGCACCCCCAGCTCCTTGAGCGCCGCCTCGACCGTGCGCGCGGTCGTCCACACCTCGCGCCGCTGACCGTCGAGCGTGAGCCGCACGGGGCGTCCGTAGTCCACCTCGACCTCGTCACCGTTGGTGAGCGCCGCACCGGGAGCGGGCGCCACCACGTCATGCGCCCCCACGTCCACGCCCTCCTCGGAGAGCAGTTCGGTGACGTCGTCCGCGAAGGTGTGCATGGTGCGCGGCTCGCCGTCGACGCTCAACTCGATCGCCTTGTCCTCGGCGACGAAGGCGGTCGTCCCGCCCGCGAGGAACGCGACCACCAGCGCCTGCGGCACGAGTCTGCGCATGGGCCCGTCCACCCGCTCGGCGGCCCGAGCCCGGTGCCGGCGCGCGGCTCGCCGACCGTGCCGGGGGCGCACGACGGGTGCGGGCGCCGCCTCGGGAATCTCGTACGCGGGCCGGTACGTGTCCTCGTAGTCCCCGTAATCCCCGGAGTCCCCATGGGCGCCATGATTCCCGTAGGCCCCACCGCCGCCATGGCCGCCGTGGACACTGTGGCCGCCGTGGCCCGCGTACAGCCCGTACACAGGGCCGTATGTGTCCGTACGCGTCTCGTACGGCCCCGGCACCCCGTATCCCAGCGTCTGAGCGCTGTACGGGTCGAAGCCGCCGTACGCCGGGGGCTCGTGGGCGGGGCTCGGGCCATACGTCTCGAACTGCGCGTTGCTCACGACGACACGCTCCAGCGGAGGGGTCCGGATCGGGCCCACAGAACCTAGCGGAGGGGTCGTTACTCTCCAAAGCGACGCGACCACGCAACGTGACCGGAGGAGCCGGGGTGAACCCGGCGAGCGTTATCCGTCGGTTATCGGTCAGTAGCCGAAGGCATGTGCCGTGTTCGACCCGAGTGCCCCCGCCAGCGCGTCCTCGTCGATGCCCCGCACGGCGGCCATGGCACGCACCGTGATCGGAATGAGATACGGGGCGTTGGGCCGTCCGCGGTACGGGGCCGGTGTGAGGAAGGGCGCGTCGGTCTCCACGAGGAGCAGCTCCAACGGGGCCACCGCCACCGCGTCCCGCAGGTTCTGGGCGTTCTTGAAGGTGACGTTGCCGGCGAAGGACATGTAGTAGCCGGCCCGGGCACACACCTGGGCCATCTCGGCGTCCCCGGAGTAGCAGTGGAAGACGGTCCGCTCGGGGGCGCCCTCCTCCTTCAGGACGCGCAGGACGTCCGCGTGGGCGTCGCGGTCGTGGATGACCAGGGCCTTGCCGTGCCGCTTGGCGATCTCGATGTGGGCGCGGAAGGACGCCTCCTGCGCCTCCTTGCCCCCGGGCCCGGTGCGGAAGTAGTCGAGGCCGGTCTCGCCTACACCCCTGACGTGCTCCAGCGCGGCCAGCCGGTCGATCTCCGCGAGCGCCTCGTCGAGCGCCCGCGCTCCCCCGGGTTCGCGCGCGCCCTGCCGTGACCAGCCGTCGGGGTCGCCGTGCACGATGCGCGGAGCCTCGTTCGGGTGCAGGGCGACGGTCGCGTGCACGGCGTCGTACCGCGCCGCCGTCTCGGCCGCCCACTGCGAGCCGCGTACGTCGCAGCCCACCTGCACGACCGTCGTCACCCCGACCGACGCCGCCTTCGCCAGGCCCTCCTCCACCGTGCCGGACTGCATGTCGAGGTGGGTGTGGGAGTCGGCGACCGGCACCCGGAGCGGTTCCGGGAGGGGCGGGGCGGCGTGCTTGTCGGAGGTGTTCGAAGGCATGCCCCGATCCTACGAAAGGAGCATGCCTTCTCTGTCGGCGCTCGGTCTCAGCCGGCGCTCGTCTCAGCTCGCCTTGCGGTGGAAGACGTGCAGGAGATCGGACAGATGCCAGTGGTGGTCCGCCTCGGCCGCCGACTCCGGCTTCGCCTGCCGGGGGATCGGGCGCTGGGGGTGCAGGGAGTTCTGCACGGAGGACACCTGCCCGGCCCGCATGATGCGGACGACGTGGTTGTCGCAGTTCTGACACGTGGGCCGGCTCAACGGAGACGGAACCACCTGGCCGTCGGCCACGTACATGACGAATTCACGCCCGTCGCCGTCGATGTGGTGCTCTATCTCGTACGACTGCTCCCAGCCGTGCCCGCACCGCATGCAGGCGAAGGAATAGGACTCGTGGACGACGGCGGTCGCGGCGTTGCGAAGGCCCGTGGTCTGCTGTGCGATCTCGCTCATGCCAGCTCCTGTGGTCCGCTGGTGGGACGGGTTGCGTCCCTTCGTCCAGTGGACTCCTCTGCGGGAGCGAACGCACGCCATCTGTCCAGTGTTGGCGGCGACTTGGACGTTCCTTGCCGAAAGGGCCGGGTCCCTTTACCCCCGCATGGGGCGCCCGCTCAGCCGAGATACGCCCTGCTCACACGGCGTGTCACGCCCCAGCGTTCTTCGCCGCCACGACCGCGTCGAAGACCTCCCTCTTGGGCACCCCGGCCTCCGCCGCCACCGCCGCGATGGCCTCCTTGCGCCGCTCCCCCGCCTCTTCCCGCACGCGAACCCGCCGCACGAACTCCTCGGCACCGACCTCCTCGGCCCCCTTCGGCGGCGCGCCCTCGACCACGACGGTGATCTCCCCGCGCACCCCCTCCGCGGCCCAGGCCGCGAGCTCCCCCAGCCCGCCCCGCCTGACCTCCTCGTACGTCTTGGTCAGCTCCCGGCACACGGCGGCCCGCCGCTCGGCGCCGAACGCCTCGGCCATCGCGGCGAGCGTGTCGTCGAGCCGGTGCGGGGCCTCGAAGTAGACGAGTGTCCGCCGCTCCTCGGCCACCTCCCGCAAACGCGACATCCGCTCCCCCGCCTTGCGCGGCAGAAACCCCTCGAAGCAGAACCGGTCGACGGGCAGCCCGGACAGCGCGAGCGCGGTGAGCACGGCGGAGGGCCCCGGTACGGCGGTGACGCGGATGTCCTTCTCGACGGCCGCGGCGACCAGCCGGTACCCGGGGTCCGACACCGACGGCATCCCCGCGTCGGTCACCAGCAGCACGCGCGAGCCCTCCAGGAGCGCCTCGACGAGCTCGGGCGTACGAGCCGCCTCGTTGCCCTCGAAGTACGACACGACCCGCCCGGCGGGCTGTACGCCCAGCGCCTGGGTGAGGCGCCGAAGACGCCGGGTGTCCTCGGCGGCGACCACGTCCGCTCCCGCCAGTTCCTCGGCGAGCCGGGGCGGGGCGTCCTTGATGTCGCCGATGGGGGTGCCTGCCAAAACAAGGGTTCCTGTCACGTTTCCATCCTCGCAGGGCGCATCCACGCGACTCCCACAGACGTGTTCCCTACGATGGCGCGGTGACCAGTACCGCGTCCTCCACGGACACCCGGCAGGGCCAGGCGACCCACGAGCAGCGGCCTTCGTGGCAGCAGCGGCTGCGCCGCTTCGGCTACACGCCGGCGCCCAGAAGCGACGTACGCGACCGGCTCGACCCGCCATATGTCCAGCCCAGCCCGCGGATGTGGCAGTTCCTCGGCGTCCCGCGGCCGCTCGCCGAGCGGGTCGCGCGCTGGTCCGGCTGGGGCGGTCCGCTGCTGGTGACGCTGCTCGCGGGAGTGCTGCGGTTCTGGAACCTCGGCAGCCCGAAGAAGGTGATATTCGACGAGACGTACTACGCCAAGGACGCGTGGGGGCTCGTCCACCGCGGCTTCGAGGTCAGCTGGGACAAGAACGCCAACGACCTGATCCTGTCGACGAACGGTCACGTCCCGATCCCCACCGACGCGGCGTACGTCGTGCATCCGCCGGTCGGCAAGTACGTCATCGGGCTCGGCGAGCTGATGTTCGGGTTCAACCCGTTCGGCTGGCGGTTCATGACGGCGCTGCTGGGCACCCTGGCCGTCCTGATGCTGTGCCGCATCGGCCGCCGTATCTTCCGCTCCACCTTCCTGGGCTGCCTCGCGGGCGGGCTGATGGCGGTGGACGGGCTGGCCTTCGTGATGGCCCGCACCTCGCTGCTCGACGGGGTGCTGATGTTCTTCGTGCTGGCGGCGTTCGGCTGCCTCGTCGTCGACCGGGACCGGGCACGCGCGAAACTCGCGGCCGCGCTGCCGGCCGACGCCGACGGCCGGGTCCGCCCCGACGCGCACACCGCCGAGACCCTGCGCCTGGGGTGGCGTCCGTGGCGCTGGACGGCCGGTCTGATGCTGGGCCTGGCCATCGGCACCAAGTGGAACGGCCTGTACTTCCTGGTCGCGTTCGGCCTGATGACGGTCCTCTGGGACGTCGGCGCCCGCAAGATCGCCGGTGCCCGCTACCCGTACACGACGGTACTCAAGCGCGACCTGGGCTTCGCCTTCCTGGCGACCGTGCCGGTGGCGATCGTCACGTACTTCGTGTCGTGGACGGGTTGGATCCTCTCGCCCACCGACGGCACCGGCGGCTACTACCGTGACTGGGCGTCCGCAGGCGGCCGCAGCAGCAGTTGGTCGTGGCTGTTCCCCGACTGGTGGCTGAGCCTGTGGCACTACGAGCACCAGGTGTACGAGTTCCACGTCGGCCTGTCGTCCCCGCACCCCTACCAGTCCAACCCGTGGAGCTGGATCGTCGACGGCCGCCCGGTGTCGTTCTTCTACGAGTCCTCCCTGCCCGGCAAGGACGGCTGCTCCGCCGACGCGGGCGAGAAGTGCGCGCGCGAGGTACTGGCGATCGGCACGCCGCTGCTGTGGTGGGTGGCCGCCTTCGCGGTCCTGTACATCCTGTGGCGCTGGCTCTTCCGCCGCGACTGGCGAGCGGGCGCCATCGCCTGCGGCGTCGCGGCGGGCTACCTCCCCTGGTTCCTCTACCAGGAGCGCACGATCTTCTTCTTCTACGCCGTCGTCTTCCTCCCCTTCCTCTGCCTGGCCGTCGCCATGCTCCTGGGCGCGATCATCGGCCCACCGCGCGCAGGCGAGACCCGCCGGGTGGCGGGGGCCACGGGCGCGGGCGTCCTGGTGCTGCTGATCGCCTGGAACTTCATCTACTTCTGGCCGATCTA
Organism: Streptomyces sp. R28; assembly: GCF_041052385.1. Classification (GTDB taxonomy): domain Bacteria; phylum Actinomycetota; class Actinomycetes; order Streptomycetales; family Streptomycetaceae; genus Streptomyces. The sequence goes on from NZ_CP163439.1 coordinate 4,518,546, forward strand.
CACGGGGACGGCGATCCCGGTCGACGACTGGCGGTCGCGGATGTGGCTGGATACGTGGGTCTAGGGGCGGACGCTCGATCCGCTGTTCGTCATCCTTGCGATGTCAGGGCACTGAGGAGGCCCGCGGTGGCCAGGGTGTCGGGGTGGTCGTCGCCCAGCACCCGCCGCCGACGCTCCAGCGTGTCCTGCGCCAGGTCCCGCGCCTCCTCCACCCGACCCAGTGCCGCCAGCCGGATCGCCAGGTTGTTCGCGGAGGTCAAGGTGTCGGGGTGGTCGTCACCCAGCACCCGCCGCCGACGCTCCAGCGTGTCCCGCGCCAAGTCCCACGCCTCCTCCACCCGACCCAGTTCCGCCAGCCAGATCGCCAGGTTGTTCGCGGAGGTCAAGGTGAAGAGGTGGTCGTCGCCCAGCACCCGCCGCCGACGCTCCAGCGTGTCCCGCGCCAAGTCCCACGCCTCCTCCACCCGACCCAGTTCCGCCAGCCGGATCGCCAGGTTGTTCGCGGAGGTCAAGGTGTCGGGGTGGTCGTCACCCAGCACCCGCCGCAGACGCTCCAACGTGTCCCGAGCCAGGTCCCGCGCCTCCTCCACCCGACCCAGATCAGCCCGCCAGACCGCCAGAGCGGTCGCGGAGTTCAATGTCCAGGAGTCGTCCTCGCCCAGCACCCGCCGCTGGCGGTCTAGCAGGTCACTGTGCAGCGTATGGGCCTGATCGTGCTCGCCGACGGCGGCGAAGGCCTGAGCCAAATAGTTGACGACCCACCAGGTGTGAAAGTGGTCCGGGCCCAGGAGCGCGGTCCACGCTTTGTGGAGGGCTTGAAGGCGTGGCAGAGCCACCGGAGCTCCGCCGCGGTCGATGAGGTACAGGCATGCTTCGCATGCCGCATAGCGGGCGTCAGCAGTGACCAGGTCGGCCGGGTCGATGGCCAGCGCGTGGGGCAGCAAGTCGGGCCAGAAGGGCCAGGCGGCAGGTTCCCGCGCCTGGCCAGGGTAGGCCGCGCCCACCAGAAGACTGGCGTCCCGCGCCGCGGCGGCGCGCTCCTCGGCTGAAAGCTGGTCTTTGAGCACGGCCTGGGTGAGGCGGTGCAGGTGCAGGCTGCCACCGGCGACCCTCGCCAGTCCGTGCCGATTCACCAGTGACAGGACACGGTGCCTGGCACTCCTATCAGCCAACACCCCGTCCACCAGTGAGAACTCGTCGACCTCGCGAGGAGCGCCCATGGGCAGCGCGAACGGTTCGGGGGCCAGCAGGGCGCAGCCCTGCAACACATCGGCCGCCCCCGGATCCTGCTCCCGCAGGATCCGCATGCTCAGGCGTATCTGTGCCGCCAGCGACCAGGGATAGTCCGGTGGCCGGCCCTCATCGGTGACCGCGCCGGCATTGCTGCCCAGCAGCTCCAGGTACTCCTCCACGGTCGTCGTGGTGAGGACCTCGGCGGCCTGGACCAGGGCCAGGGGCAGATCGTCCAGCGCCTGGGCGAGCCGGTCCGCATCCGCCTGCGATAACCACGCCGTCCGGCTGCGCAGCAACGTGACCGACTCCCGACGGGCGAGCACGTCGACGTCCAGCGGCGTCGCCACACCGTGCCAGCGCGGGTTGCGTGAGGTGATCAGCACATGCCCCGCCCCGGACGGCAGGTATCCGGCCAGCTCTGCCGGATCCTCGGCGTTGTCGAAGACGATCAGCCAGCGCGCCCGCGACCGCAGCTCCGCGGCCAGCGCGGCCACCGCTTCTTCGGGAGACGTGTCCCGCCGTGCGGCACCGGTCTCCACGGCCAGCAAGGCCAGTTGGTCCGGGATCAGCGCCGTGTCCTCGGCCCGCACCCACCACAACAGCTCGTACTCACCGCAGAACCGGTGCGCGTACTCGGTGGCCAGCTGGGTCTTGCCCACCCCGCCCCGCCCGTCCAGCGCAACCACCGCCACCGTGCGACCGCCCGCCAACAGGCCACGCACCTCGACCAGAAGCTCATCACGGCCGACGAAGCCGGCATTGCGCATCGGCACGTTCCACACGCGAGGCAGCGTCCCCGGCAGCCGCGGCCCCGTCGCCCCCATACTCCGCAAACGGCCTGCGGCAACTCCGTTCGTGCCGCCGGGGAAACCCGGCCGCGCTTTGGACGCCCCGACCGGACCGGTGACCGCCTCCAGCAGCACTTCCCGGGCGCGTTCCTCGTCCAGCCCATACAGGGCCGGCGCCTTGAGCGCCCGCAACATCGGCGGCGCCTCCGCAGCGTCGACCCGCACCGGGATGAGCTTGTCACGCCCGGCGATCACCGCCGTCCACTCCTCGGTGGTCCACCGCTCGCGATCGAAGTAGGCCGCGGAGAACAACGCCACCATCCGACGCTGCGCGATGGCCTCGTCCATCCGCACGATGACGTTGTCCCCGGCCCCCCAGTGCCAGGAATCCAGCTCCACGTCGTATCCGGCGTCCTGCAAATGCCAGGCCACCCACTCAGCCCAGGCCAGATCCGCACCCGCATGGCTGACGAACAACCACTGCCCGCCCTCAGTACCCACCAACTCAACCCCCGTGCCTGCCGAGCGGTCCCAACTCACCGAGGCTAGAACCCACGTGGACCACTGCGCCTGCACTTGCCTCGAATCCCCGCAGCAGACGAGTACGTCTTCTCCGATGCCCCACCCGCCCATGCCCGTTCCGAAGGAGGCACAGGCGGTCGTGTCCGGGCCACGGTCAGCGCCACCCGCGTTCGCCGCAGACAGTCCCACACAGGGGCGGGCCGACTTGCGTAACAGGAGCACTCCACGATCGTTCATTGGACATGAACGTAACCAAACGAACACTCGCTGTCATCGCCCTCGCCGGAGTCGCGGCCCTGTCGGCCACCACCGTCGCCAACGCCGACACCCGCGACTCACAGCCCCCGCAGACGTCCACGAACCTGGTGTACCCGTACTCGGCCGCCTACCCGCCGGGCGTCCTCCCCCTGGCGGCTGCTCCCGCAGTCGCCATCCTCGGCCTCGCCCCGTTCGGCGTCCTCTGAGGATCGTCGCCCGCCGAGCGCTGCGGTCGGCCGAACAGGCCGACCGCAGCGCATAAAAGCGGCCAACAAAAGAAAACACCTTCCACAGGTTTCCCTCACGCCACTTACAGTGCGGAGGACTGGAACGGGGAGGGGACGCATGTCCAAGGGGGTCAAGGCTGCCGTCATAGGCGGGGTGTTCGCCGTGATGGTGGGCGGGGCCGGGTACGGCGCGTACAACATCATGTCCGCGTTGAACGGCGGCGGGGCGACAGGGCAGGGCGGTGAGCCGGCGCCGGTGCGGTCCGGGCCGCCCAGTGGGGACGAGGTCGAGGAGACCACGGCGAAGTTCTTCGCGGCCTGGGAGAAGGGGAAGGCGGCGCAGGCGGCGTCGTACACGAACAACGACGCGGCCGCGGAGGCCGTACTCACCTCCTACGGCAAGGCCGCGCACATCACCGGCGTGAAGATCACGCCGGGTGCGGCGAAGGGCGCCACCGTGCCGTACACGGTGAAGGCCAAGGTGTCCTACGGCGGGAAGTCCGAGGCGCTCAGCTACAAGAGCCGGCTCACCGTCGTGCGCGGGCTCACCACCGGGCGGGCCCTCGTCGACTGGCAACCGACCGTGATCCACCCGCAGTTGAGAAGGGACGACACCCTCGTCACCGGTGAGGCGGCGAACCCGCCCATCGAGGCCGTCGACCGCGACGGCACCGTGCTGACGAAGGAGAAGTACCCCTCCCTCGGCCCGATCCTGGACACGCTGCGCGAGCGGTACGGCAGCAAGGCCGGCGGCTCGCCCGGCATCGAGCTGGCGATACGGCACGCCGACGAGTCGGCGGACACCTCGCTGCTGACCCTCGCGAAGGGCAAGCCCGGCAAGCTGGAGACGACGCTCAGCGCGAGCGCGCAGGCGGCGGCCGAGAAGGCGGTGAAGCAGTACGACCAGTCCTCGGTGGTGGCGCTCAAGCCGAGCACCGGCGAGGTGCTGGCGGTGGCGAACCACCGGGACGACGCCTTCAACGCGGCCTTCGAGGGGCGCGTCCCGCCCGGCTCCACGATGAAGATCATCGCCGCGGCGATGCTCATAGACAACGGCGTGACCTCGATGAACGGCCCGGCGCCCTGCCCGGACACGGCGACCTGGCAGAGCCAGACCTTCAAGAACCTCACCGGCATGAAGGCCGACGAGAGCGCGAGTGCCACGCTCGCAAACGGCTTCGTGCGCTCCTGCAACACAGCCTTCATCAAGCTCGTCGACGAGGACCCGCTCACCGACGCCTCGCTGACGACGGAGGCCGAGGAGCGGTTCGGGCTCGGCCGGGGCGACTGGAAGACCGGCATCACGTCCTTCGACGGCAGCGTCCCCGCCTCCGGCGGCCCCGACCGCGCGGCCAACGCCATCGGCCAGGGCCAGGTCGAGATGAACCCGCTGAACATGGCGTCGGTCACGGCCACCGCGATCACCGGCGACTTCCGGCAGCCGTATCTGGTCTCGCCCGACCTCGACGGCCGCCGACTGGCCACCGCCAAGGGGCTGCGGGCGAGCACCGCCGCCCAGCTGAAGCAGATGATGCAGCTGACCGCGACCTCGGCCCAGGGCACCGCCGTGCAGGTCATGTCCGGGATCCGCGGCGACATCGGCGCCAAGACCGGTTCCGCCGAGATCGACGGAAAGGCCACCTCCGACAGCTGGTTCACCGGCTTCCGCGATGATGTGGCGGCCGCGGCCCTGTCCCAGCAGGGCGGCCACGGCGGCGACGCGGCCGGGCCGATTGTCGCAGCCGTGCTACGAGCGTCCGGCTGAACTTATCCCTCGCGGCACGGGACTCTAGGGTGGGCGTCGTCGTTGGTATGCGTGAGATCGGCGGGGCGGCGGGGGCCCCTGGAATACGCGAGGGAACGGAAAGAAGTGGGCAACAGAGGGCGCGTCGCTGAGCGACGGAAGACCAACCCCGCCGTGCTCGGCGGGATGATCGCCGTGGTCATCGGCGGCGCCGGGTTCGGTGCCTACGCGCTGTTCGGCGGCGGGGCCGTCGCCGACAGCCGTACGCAGTCGACGTCGGCGAGCGCCGACGACAAGGCGAAGGACGTCAAGACCGGCCCGCTGTCGGCGACCGAGGTCACGTCCGCGGCCCGGGAGTTCCTCACCGCCTGGCAGCACGGCCAAGTGTCCGAGGCGGCCGCCGCCACTGACGACACCACGGCCGCCACGACCCTGCTCACCGGCTACACCAAGGACGCCCACATCAAGGACGTCACCCTCACCGCCGGCACCCGCACCGGCGACAAGGTCCCCTTCTCCGTGAAGGGCACGGTGTCGTACAAGGGCACCGAGAAGCCGCTGACGTACGACAGTTCGCTCACCGTCGTCCGCCGCGCCGAGGACGGCAAGCCGCTCGTCGAGTGGCACGCCGCGATCGTCCACCCCGACCTCAAGGACGGCGACACGCTGGTCACCGGCGAGTCCGGCACCCCGCCGGTCAAGGCGCTCGACCGGGACGGCGGCGAGCTGACGGAGGCCACGTATCCCTCGCTGGGCTCGGTCCTGGACGGGCTGCGCGAGAAGTACGGCGAGAAGGCCGGCGGCAAGGCGGGCGTCGAGCTCCAGGTGATCCGCGGCAAGGAGTCCAAGAAAGCCGAGCTGTCCGACAAGTCCCTGCTGGAGCTGAGCAAGGGCACGCCGGGCACCGTGCGGACGACGCTGAGCCCGACGATGCAGGCCGCCGCGGAGAAGCAGGTGGCCGCCAGGGCCAAGGCGTCGGTGGTCGTCCTGCGCCCCTCGACGGGCGAGATCCTGGCGGTCGCGAACTCCTCGCACGGCTTCAACACCGCCTTCCAGGGCTCCCTCGCCCCGGGCTCCACGATGAAGGTCATCACCTCGTCGCTGCTGATCGAGAAGGGCCTCGCGTCGCCGGACAAGGAGCACCCCTGCCCGAAGTACTTCACGTACGGGCACTGGAAGTTCCAGAACGACGACAAGTTCGAGATCAAGGGCGGCACCTTCAAGGCGAGCTTCGCCCGCTCCTGCAACACGGCCTTCATCAGCCAGGCCCCCGAGCTGGACAACGACAGCCTGACCCAGCAGGCCCAGCAGGTCTTCGGCCTCTCCATGAACAACTGGTCCGTCGGCGTGCCGACCTTCGACGGCGCCGTCCCGGTCCAGTCGCAGGCCCAGATGGCGGCCTCGCTGATCGGCCAGGGCGGGGTGCGGATGAACCCGCTGAACATGGCGTCGGTCTCGGCGACGGTCAAGACGGGCGCCTTCAAGCAGCCTTACCTGGTGGCCCCGACGGTCGACAACCGCGCCCTCGCCACCGCCTCCCGCTCCATGTCCGCGTCCACGCTGTCCCAGCTGCGCGAGCTGATGTCCTACACGGCGGCCTACGGCACGGCGGCCGAGGCGATGTCCGGGGTCGTCGGTGACGTCGGCGCGAAGACCGGCTCGGCGGAGGTCGACGGCCAGAAGAAGCCGAACGGCTGGTTCACCGCGTACCGCAACGACCTCGCGGCGGCGGGCGTGGTCCAGGCGGGCGGCCACGGCGGCGACACGGCGGGTCCGATCGTGGCGGCGCTGCTGAAGATGGGTGGCTGAAGCCGGGTCGGGTGGCTGGAGATTGGCGGCTGTGGCTCAGCGCGCCACGGGTGCGGCGGCCAGATAGGTCCGCCGCAGAAACCTCATCAAGGCCTTCGACTCGAACTGCACCACGGAAACGCCCTGGTCCGAGTGGAACTCCACGACGGCCTGCACCCTCCCGCACGGCCACACACGTATCTCGCCGCTCCCGGCCGGGGCACGCAGCCCCTGTTCCAGCAGGGAGCGCGAGAACGTCCACTCGTGTTCCTCGCGACCGGGCAACCGCACGCGCACCGAGCGCGGATCGGTGTCGGGGTCATAGCGCAGGACGACCGGGACGGCCTCCTGCTCCTCCTGCAAAAGGTCGGCGTCCGTGACGATATGTGCTCGGGCGTACTGTTCGACTACCGACATCGGACGGCCCCTTACGCTGCGTGACCTTTGTGAAAGCTGTGCCTCCGCTCCCCCTCCAATGTCGCATATCTTGCGGAAAGCGCTCCCTGGAGCCGACGTATCTCACATGTGGTTTACGCGAGCGCGGATACGGAAGTGCGGACACACAAGCTCCTCGCTCTTGCAACCCATTCGCATTAAGCCACTATCATCGAACGGTGCACGTACCTGACGGATTCATCGACGCCCCTACCTCCGCCGTGACCGGAGTGGTCGCCGCGGCCGCGGTCGCCGTGAGCCTGCGCGGCGCGCGCCGCGAGCTCGACGAGCGGACGGCTCCGCTGGCCGGCCTGGTGGCGGCGTTCATCTTCGCGGTGCAGATGCTGAACTTCCCCGTGGCTGCCGGGACCAGCGGCCATCTGCTCGGCGGCGCCCTGGCCGCGATCCTCGTCGGCCCCTTCACCGGCGCGCTGTGCATCTCCGTCGTCCTGCTGATGCAGGGCATCCTCTTCGCGGACGGCGGCCTGACCGCGCTCGGCGTGAACATCACCAACATGGCGATCGTCGGCGTCGTCGTCGCCTACGTCGTCTTCCGTGGCCTGGTGAAGGTCCTGCCGAAGACGCGCCGGTCGATCACCGCCGCCTCCTTCGTCGCCTCGGTGGTCTCGGTGCCGGCCGCGGCCCTCGCGTTCACGCTCCTGTTCTGGATCGGCGGCACCACCGACGTCTCGATCGGCAAGGTCGCCACCGCCATGGTCGGCGTCCACCTGCTGATCGGCATCGGCGAGGCCGCGATCACCGCGCTGACCGTCGGCGCCGTCATCGCCGTACGCCCGGACCTCGTGTACGGCGCCCGTGACCTGCGCCAGCCGCTGAAGCTGCGGATCGGCGGCGAGCTCGTCGACGCTCCGGCGACCGGGGCCGGGGCCGCGCGGCCGGTCGCGGCCCGGACCTCGCGCCGGACGCTGTGGATCAGCGGCCTGGTCACCTCCCTCGTCCTCGCCGGGTTCGTCAGCTTCTACGCCTCCGCCAGCCCCGACGGCCTGGAGAAGGTCGCCGCGGACAAGGGGTTCGCCGGGTCCGCCGAGAAGCACGCGGGCGCCGACTCCCCCCTCGCCGACTACGGCGTCAAGGCCATCGACGACGCCCGGCTGTCCGGCGGCCTCGCCGGCGTGATCGGCGTCGGCGCCACGGTCGTCGCGGGCACCGGCATCTTCTGGGCGGTGCGCCGGCGTCGTACGGACGAGGCGGCCGACGTGTCGCCCACGAGCGTCGGCGTCTGACATGGGCGCAGGGCACGCGCACCGGCTCTACCGGCACGGGCACTCACCCGTGCACGGCCTGCCGCCGCACACCAAGCTCGCCGCGGCCTTCGCCTTCGTGGTGGTCGTGGTGTCGACGCCGCGGGAGGCGATGTGGGCGTTCGGCCTGTACGCCGTGCTGCTCGCGCTCGTCGCGTACGCCGCGCGCGTGCCCGCCGGGTTCCTGCTGAAGCGACTGCTGATCGAGGTGCCGTTCGTCGCGTTCGCCGTGCTGATGCCGTTCGTGGCGCAGGGCGAGCGGGTCGAGGTACTGGGCATGTCGTTGAGCGTCAGTGGACTGTGGGGCGCCTGGAACGTGCTCGCGAAGGGGACTCTGGGCGTCGCCGCCTCCGTACTCCTCGCCTCCACGACCGAGCTGCGTGAACTGCTCCTCGGCCTGCAGCGGTTGAAGCTCCCGCCGCTGCTCGTGCAGATCGCGTCCTTCATGATCCGGTACGGCGATGTCATCACGGACGAGATGCGGCGGATGCGTATCGCCCGCGAGTCGCGCGGCTTCGAGGCGAAGGGCGTGCGGCACTGGGGCGTCCTCGCGAAGTCGGCGGGCGCGCTGTTCATCCGGTCCTACGAGCGCGGCGAGCGCGTGCATCTGGCCATGGTCAGCCGCGGGTACGCCGGTTCGATGCCGGTGATCGACGAGGTGACCGCGTCCCGGGCGCAGTGGTCGTACGCCCTCGCGCTCCCCTTCGCCGCCCTCGTCGTCTGTCTGCTGGGATGGTCGCTGTGACGGAACCGATTGCCTCCCTCGAAGTGGCCGGTCTGGCCTTCGCCTACCCCGACGGCCACCAGGCCCTGTTCGGCGTGGACTTCTCCGTCGCGCGCGGCGAGCGGGTCGCGCTGCTCGGGCCGAACGGCGCCGGCAAGACGACCCTCGTCCTGCACCTCAACGGCATCCTGACCGGCGGCACGGGCACCGTGCACGTCGCCGGGCTGCCCGTCGGCAAGCAGCACATGGCCGAGATCCGGCGCCGGGTCGGCATCGTCTTCCAGGACCCGGACGACCAGCTGTTCATGCCGACGGTCCGCGAGGACGTCGCCTTCGGCCCCGCGGCGGCCGGGCTGAAGGGGCTGGAGCTGGAGGAGCGGGTCGACCGGGCGCTGGAGCGGGTCGGCATGGCTGAGTTCAAGGACCGTCCGCCGCACCACCTCTCCTTCGGCCAGCGGCGCCGGGTCGCGGTGGCGACCGTCCTGGCGATGGAGCCGGAGATCCTCGTCCTGGACGAGCCCTCCTCCAACCTCGACCCCGCCTCCCGCCGCGAACTGGCCGACATCCTGCGCTCGTTGGACGTCACCGTGCTCATGGTCACGCACGACCTGCCGTACGCCCTGGAGCTGTGCCCGCGCTCCCTCGTCCTCAGCGAGGGCGTGATCGCGGCGGACGGCAAGACGGCGGAGCTGCTGTCCGACGACGAGCTGATGCGCGCCCATCGCCTGGAGCTGCCGTTCGGATTCGATCCGCGGTCCGTGACAATGGGCGCGTGACCAAAGACGAGGGCACCGGGAACGACGGGATCGGGGCCGCGGGTATCGGGGCCGAGGGCTCGCTGCTGCTGGACGAGCAGCTGTGCTTCGCGCTGTACGCCGCCCAGCGCGCGGTCACGGCCGCGTACCGCCCGCTCCTCGACGAACTCGGCCTCACCTACCCGCAGTACCTCGTCCTGCTGGTCCTCTGGGAGCGCGGCGAGACGACGGTGAAGGAGCTGGCCGGCGCGCTGCGGCTGGACTACGGCACGGTGTCGCCGCTGCTCAAGCGGCTTCAGGCGGCGGGGCTTGTCCGCCGGGAGCGCGCGGCGAGCGACGAGCGCTCGGTACTGGTCAGGTGCACGGGGCGCGGCGAGGAGCTGCGGGAGCGCGCGGCCCGCGTGCCCGGCGCCCTGCTCGCCGAGACCGGGCTCGGCGGCCCGGAGGTGGAGCGGCTGCGCGGAGAGCTGTGGCAGCTGGCGACGAAGGCGGCGGCAGCGGCCGACCGCACCCGCTGATCTCGCCTTACCAACAGTTACTACCCCCTGGTAACGGCAGGCGCCCTACCGGCAAGTACCTTGTGCACGATGTACTTGTGCGCCCATGCGGCGGAGCCGCACATGGACACAGTTTCTGGGGGAGGGCCAATCATGACCGCCGAGGACACCGCCGTCGACACCCGTCCGACGAAGATCATGTACGTCGCCGAGGCCACCGCGCACGGCGGCCGGGACGGCTATGTCACCAGCCAGGACGGCCAGATCGAGCTCAAGGTCGCGATGCCCCCGCAGCTCGGCGGCGACGGCAACGGCACCAACCCCGAGCAACTGTTCGCCGCCGGCTACAGCTCCTGCTTCCACAACGCGCTGATCCTGGTCGGCAACCGCGAGGGCTACGACCTCACCGGATCCACGGTCGCCGCGAAGGTCGGCATCGGCCCCAACAAGCACCGCGGCTACGGCCTCGCGGTCGCCCTCAGCGTCTCCCTGCCGGTCCTGGACGCGGACCTCGCGGCCAAGCTGGTGGACGCGGCGCACGAGGTCTGCCCGTACTCCAACGCGACCCGGGGGAACATCGACGTCACGATCCTGCTTGGGTAGAAGGGCACCCGCAGCAGGCAGGACGAGGAGACGGACGTGAGCGTGAACGGCACAGTGGCCGAGGGCTTCGAGCCGGTCCGGGAGGCGTTCGCACGGAACTTCGCCACGCTCGGGGAGCGGGGCGCGGCCGTCGCCGTGTACCGGGACGGGCGCAAGGTCGTCGACCTGTGGGCCGGCACGAAGGACGTCGACGGTACGCAGGCGTGGCAGCACGGCACCGCGCAGGTCGTGCGCTCGGCGACCAAGGGCGTCGCCGCCGCCGTACCGCTCCTCCTGCACCAGCGCGGGGAGCTGGACCTGGACGCGCCGGTGGGCGAGTACTGGCCGGAGTTCAAGGCGCACGGCAAGGAGCGGCTGCTGGTCCGGCATGTGCTGAACCACCGCGCCGGGCTCCCGGTGCTCGACCGCCCGCTCACGCCCGAGGACGCGCTGGACCCGCATCGCGGCCCCGCGGCGGTGGCCGCGCAGGCGCCCGCGTGGGAGCCGGGCACCGACCACGGCTATCACGCGCTGACGTACGGCTGGCTGCTGGACGAGCTGGTGCGGCGGGTGACGGGGCGGTGGGCCGGCGAGTGGCTCGCGGCGGAGGTCGCCGGTCCGCTGGGCCTGGACCTGTGGCTGGGGTTGCCGGAGTCGGAGGCCGGCCGGGTGGGCCGTACCGGCCGGGTCGAGGGGCCCGAGCCGGTGGGCGGACTGCGCTCACGCCCGAAGCGCTCGGTCACCGAGGCCTACGACGACCCGGACTCCCTGACCCGCCGCGCGTTCGCCGCGATCACCCCGTTCCCCGACCAGAACGACCCCGCCTACCGCGCCGCGGCCCTCCCCGCGACGAACGGCATCGCGACGGCCGCCGGGCTGGCCCGCTTCTACGCCACGCTGATCGGCGAGGTCGACGGCGTACGGCTCTTCGACCCGGCGACGGTGGAGCTCGCTCGGGCGCAGGAGTCGGCGGGCCCGGACCTCGTCCTGGTCGTGGGCACCCGCTTCGGCCTCGGCTACATGCTGCACGGCACCGCGTCGCCCTTGCTGGGGCCGGGTTCCTTCGGCCACCCCGGCCGCGGCGGCGCCCTCGGCTTCGCCGACCCGGAGGCGGGGATCGCGTTCGGCTATGTGACGAACGGCTTCCGCAAGACGGTGACGGCGGATCCGAGGGCGCAGGCGTTGATACGGGCGGTACGGGCGGCGCTCGCGTAGCGGTCGGTTCAGGCGTGGATCGGGTGCGACGTGCGCCCCGACGCCTGGTCGATCTCCCCGTGCGCCTTGGTGAGCATCTGCATCGCCAGCTCGTTCAGCGCGCGAGCACCGGCGATCTCCTCCCCGACGCGTGGCTGATTCGCGTCCGTGTGGTGCCGTGAGGCGTGCCCGTGGGCCCGTACCTCGGTGCCGTCGGGGAGCCGCACCATCGCGACCGCCCTGGTGTGCGTCTGGTCCTCCTGGAACTCCAGCTCGACATGCCATCCCACTGCGGTGTGCATCATGACGATCACCTCCGGAAGTTCTGCTTCCAGGGTGCGCCTCGGAAGGGCCCGCCGACCAGTCGGGCTCGGCGTCCGGTCGGGCTCGGCCCCTAGTCGGGCTCGTCGAACTCCTCGGGCCGTGGGACCGGGGTCGGGCGCCTGGTGCGGGCGGGGGCGCTGAGGGCGCTCACCCGGTCGGCGAGCAGGGCGATCCGCTCGGCGGCCTCGGTCGCCAGGTCGGTGCGCAGCCGGCGCTGGTGGCGCAGCGCGAGTTCCATGGTGGACAGCGCCAGAGCCGTGCCGACCAGGACCACGACCGCCAGCGTGACGTAGACCCGCGGCCTGCCCTGGCCCGCCGCGTCGAAGGCGAGCCCGGACGCCACGGCCAGGGCTGTGACCAGGGCCAGCCCCACGCAGTAGCCGGCGAGGGTCCAGGGGTGGTCCTGGCACAGCCACCGCACTCGGGAGCGCCCCGCCTCGTCCGCCAGCCGCCCGAGCGCCCCGCGCATGTCCTTCAGTTCCCAGCCGGCCTTCTCGCGCTGCTCGCGGGAGAGCGGCGGCCGCGACTCGGCCAGGCGCAGTTCCAGCCGCGCGATCGCCCGGCGCAGCACGGGCCGGGTCACCCGGTCCGGCAGGCCCTGCGGCCAGCGGGCCCACAGGTCGGCGTCGCGCCGCTTGAGGCGGATGTGGGTGGCGGCCGTGTGCGCGACGGCGAGGCCCATGACCAGCAGCAGGACCATGGACCCCCACATGCCCTTGTCGCCCCCCATCTGAAGCGCCGGGAACAGCCCGATGAGCACGAGCCCCGCGCCCATCGGCCAGGTCTGCCGGACGTACGTCTGGTGCTTGACGGCGTGCAGGTCGCGTTCCCAGCTGTCGATGGGGCGGCGGAGCAGGAAGCGGCCGACGGCGACCGCGACGAGCGGCGCGCACAGCAGCAGGCAGCCACCCAGAGTGGCGTACAGGGTCCACGGGAGGCCGTCCCCGCGCGCCCAGTCGCCGCGCTGGGGCAGTGCGGGGACCCCGAGCAGCGCCGCGCCGGCCGCCGACGCGGTGAGGACGCCGAGCCACCGCCCCGGCCGGTACCCCGGCGGTGGCGGCGGGACGGGCCGCCAGGTCCGGGAGACGACGGTCTCCAGTACGGCGATCAGTTCCGCGAGGTCGTCCTCGAAACGGGCCGCGCGCAGCGACTGGGCGTTGCGGTGGGCCAGTTCCCGGATGGGCCACGGCAGTTGGTCCGCTCTCGGCGGGGCGGCGCCGTCCAGCAGCAGGGGGACGACGGTCTTGCCGGTGTGCAGGGCCTGGTCGATCTCCCGGCGGACCCAGTCCGCCTCGTCGTCCAGCCGCAGTCCGCCGGACGGGCCCCGCGCCTCGAGCCAGCCCCGGTGCACGACCACGAGCAGCACCTCGCAGTCCGCCACCCGCTCCCGCAGCGTGTCCGGGTACCGCTGCCCCGGCACGATGGACGCGACGTCGCGGAACACCTGGTCCTCGCCGAAGTGCTGTTCGAGCCGGTCGTACAGTTTCCGCACGACGTCTTCGTGATCGCCCCTGCGGTAGTTGATGAAGATGCCGCCCACGCCACACACCCTAGAGCGACGGAAAGGTCCATGGACGCCCGTGAACAGGCTTGCGCCTTCTGCGAGATCGTCGCCGGCACCGGCTGGGCACGGGTGGTGTACGAGGACGCGCACACCCTCGCCTTCTTCCCGCTGGCGCCCGCGACGCGCGGCCACACTCTGGTCGTGCCCAGGGCGCATTCGGCGGACCTGTGGGCGATGGACGAGGCGGATGCCCAACACCTGTTCCACTCCGTGGCGGTGGTGGGCAGGGCGCTGCGCGCGGTCCTCGAACCCGACGGCATGAACGTCATCAACTCCGCGGGCGCGGCGGCCTCGCAGTCCGTGTTCCACACCCATGTGCACCTCGTGCCGCGCCGGCCGGGGGACGCGATGGGGCCCATCTGGCCCCCGAAGGGGGCGGGGTTCCGGGACGACGGCGATGCCGAGGCGGCAGCGGACGAGCTCGCCGCCCGCCTCTCCGAGGCGATCGCCGGTCCGGCGCGCTGAGTTCACAGGGCGATGACGACCAGCGCGAGGTCGGCGAGCAGCAAGGGCGTGTAGAACAGCAGTAACGTCGGCGTGAGCCAGACCTCCGGCCAGGGCATCCGCGCCAGGTACGGCGCCACGTTCATGGACAGCACCTCGACCGTGCTGTCGGGGACCCGCGCAGCGTCGTAGAGCCGGCGGAAGGCCCTCTCCTGGCGCAGGAAGAAGCAGTCCAGGTGCCAGAAGCAGAGCAGCGGCACGACGCCGACGGCCGCGAGCTGCCAGCTGAGGCGGCTGGCGGAGAGCGCCAGCAGACCCGCGGCCAGGGTCAGCGCCCAGCCTTTGACGAGAAACGAGTTGGTGCCCAAGCGGGTGATCGTCGCCTGGATGAACTCAAGATGCTTGATCCGGTCGGCGTCCAGCGGCGCCCTGCCGCCGACGCCCGCGCCCGACCCCTCACTCAGCGCAGTCACAGCCCCGCCCCCCTAGGTGAAGTTTTCGCCCGCCCGATCGTAGTGGCGGAGCAAAGACCGCAACTCGGGATCAGTGAGACTCGGCACACTCGCTTCGGTGACCGGCTCCGCCCTGCTTCCATGGAGATGTCCCGTTCCACGGAGATGTCGCGCGCCGGACCTGGCCCCGCCGCCAACGCCACCTCCCCCGTTCACCGCTCCGGGCCACATCGAGGACATGCGCTGCTGCTTCTCCGCCCACCTCCCCGCTCTCGCGGCACTGTCGGCCTTCCCCGGCCCCTGCGAGGTGCTGCGCTCCGGCGCGCGCCTCGCCCCTGCCCTCCTGCGCACGGCCTCGGCCGCCATGCAGCGGGCGCGCTCCCACCACCCCGACGACCTGACCGCCGTCAATCTGGAACTGGTCACCCTCACCGAGGACACCGCCGTCATCACCTGGTACACCGGCATCCCCGGCACCGACGACGGCCTGGGGCACCCCCTGCCCGCGATCACCGAGGGCGAGGTCGTCTACGGCACCCACCCCTCCCGGCTCAACCGCACCGCGTCCGAGGGCCTGCCGACCGCCCACCACCAGGTCGAGCTCACGGACCTGGAGCCGGGGCAGACGTACTACTACCAGGCCCGCTCACGGGGCGCGGCCGCCACGCCCACCCCGCTGCACCTGGTGCGCGGCAACGCGGTGGGCACGTCGACGTTCGGGTTCGGTCCGGGCGGCGGGCCGTACTCCTTCACCACGCCGCAGCCCCCGCCCGGCCGGCACCTGCTGTCGGTCGCGCTCTGCAACGACCTGCACCTCGGCGAGACCACCGCGGGCCTGGTCGGCGGCCTGCCCCTGCTGCGCGGGGTGGTGCAGCAGCCGGGGCGCGCGCCCTATCCGGAGCTCATGAGCCGCGCCCTGGTCGAGGAGGCCCGTCGGCGCGGGGCGGACCTGCTGCTGGCCGGCGGCGACATCTCGGCCGGCGGAGCAGCTCACGACCTGCGCGAGGCCCGGCGGATCCTGGACGGCTTCGGCACGCACGGGCGGGACTACTTCGTCGTACGCGGCAACCACGACCGCTACCGCAGCGACGGCGCCGGGGACGACGCCTTCCCTCACGCCTTCCACAACTCCCTCCCGGGCGGCGGGCCCGGCTACTTCGCCCATGACCTCGGCGGGCTGCGGATCATCGGCCTCGACACGTACGTCAAGACCGGCAACGGCGCCGACGCCGGCGGGCTCGGGTCGGAGCAACTGGCGTGGTTCCAGGCGCGCTTGAGGGAGTCGCCGGACCAGCCGACGCTGGTGTTCGGGCACCATCCGCTGACCGTGCGGGACTCGGTGTTCCCGGTGACCCGCGGCCAGTGCCTGGACCGCCGCCAGGCCCGCACCGTCCTCGACGCCTACGCGTCCGCACCCGGCGTCTTCCTCCACCACGCGGGCCACACGCACCGCAACAAGCGCACCGTGCTGCCGCGGGCCCCGCACGTCACCCAGCAGGAGGTCGCCGCCGCCAAGGAGTACCCCGGCGGTTTCACCCTCCTGCGCATCCACTCCGGCGGTTACGCCCTCAACCACTACAAGGCCGGTGACCCGGCGGCCCGGCAGTGGAGCGAGCGCAGCCGCCGGGTCGCCGCGGGCCTGTGGCCGCACCACGCCCTGGGCCGCTCGGTCACCGACCGCAACAGCATGACCGCGCACGACCTGTCGGGAGTCACGGTTTCACCGGGCGTGAATCGCACGTAACAGCGAGTGTCCGTAGCATCGAAGCATGGCGACCCTCTGGGACCTCATGCGGGACTGCATCCCCGACGACCACGCCCGTCAGGTCACCTCGCGGTACTACGTCGACGAGGTGATGGGCGCCCCCGGCGCACCCGGGCTGGTCGTCGACCTGGGATGCGGCCGCGGTACGTCTGCCGCGCTCTTCCGCAAGCACGACCGGGAGGTGCGGTGGGTCGGGGTCGACATCCGGGACTCGCCGGAGGCCGGTCAGCGCACGCCCGGCGGTGACCCGGTGGTGCACTACGACGGCGTCCACCTCCCCCTCGGCTCGGACTCCCTCCCGCTGATCTACTCGCACC
Source organism: Streptomyces sp. R28 (assembly GCF_041052385.1). Lineage (GTDB taxonomy): Bacteria > Actinomycetota > Actinomycetes > Streptomycetales > Streptomycetaceae > Streptomyces. The sequence goes on from NZ_CP163439.1 coordinate 4,535,421, forward strand.
AGGTCTTCGAACACGTCGCCCGCCCGCGCGAACTGCTGGCGGAGATCGCCCGAGTGCTGGAGCCCGGCGGGCATTTCATCGGATCAACATCACAGTTCGAGCCGTACCACTCCTTCAGCCTGTGGAACTACACGCCGTACGGCTTCCGGGTCCTGGTCGAGGAGGCGGGACTCGCGCTGGAGGAGATCCGGCCCTCGCTCGACGGAGTGGCGCTGATCATGCGCAGCTACCTGGGCCGGCCGCCGGAGTACAGCCGTTACTGGGACGAGCAGTCCCCGCTCAACACCGAGATCGACGGGTGGGCGAAGGAGAACGGACGCCGCAGGACGGCCCTGGTGAACCTGCGCAAGCTGACGTACTGCGGCCAGTTCGCGTTCCGGGTGGGCAAGCCCGCGCTCGCCTAGCCGACGCCCGCTCGGACCCTGTCACACGGCACTTCTAGTGCAAGATCGTGAAACTCGGCGTGCCTCAGGATGATTTGGGGTCTTTCCTACTTAATCTCCCGTAATCGTAAGGAGTCGCTCCTTTCCGTAGGGAGCCGATCCTTCACACAGCGCATCCACCTCACTCCACCGGAGATGACATGCACAAGCTTCGCAAGGCCGCCGTTCTGGTCGCCGCGCTCAGCACCGTCGGCCTCGCGGCCGCCGGAACCGCCCACGCCGACGGCAAGGGCCGCGGCGGCAACGACTTCAAAATCCAGCAGAGCACCTCGTGCAAGTCCCACGACCTGAACATCGACATCCTCGGTGTGGTCGGCGTGCTCAACGGCGCGCTGGGCGGCGCCCTCAACGGCGAAGGCAACGAGGGCAGCCAGGCCACCAGCCTCGGCTCGAAGATGGGCTGCAGCAACAGCGCGTTCTAGCCGAGCCCTCCTGGCACCGCCAGGAGGCACAGCCAGAGGTCACAGGCGGCCGGCGAACAGCCGGCCGCCTGGTCTAACTGGCGTGCAGCATCATCCCGATGCCCACGACCAGCAGAGCCGCCGCCGCAATCCGGGGCGCTCCGAACCGCTCCTTGAAGAAGACGGCCCCGATGGCCGCCCCCACGATGATCGAGGACTCCCGCAGGGCCGCGATCGGCGCCAACTCCGCCTTCGTCTGCGCCCACAGGACCAGCGCGTACGCGGCGAAGGACATCGCGGCACCCAGCAGCCCCACCCCCGCGAACGGCCGCAGCACGGCGACCGTCTCCCCGCGCCGGCGCCAGACGGCATACGCCGGAACGGCGAGGCCCTGGACCGTCATCAGCCAGGCGATGTAGCCGACGGACGACCCGGAGGCCCGTACGCCCAGCCCGTCGAGGACGGTGTACGCCGCGATGCTCAGCCCCGTCGCCAACGCCGCGCCGATCGCCGCCCAGTCGGGCCGGCGCCCACGCAGACCCCACAGCGCGACGCCGGTAAGTCCCGCGCAGGAGCAGGCGATCCCGGCCGCCGCCCACCCGTCCGGCACCTCGTGCGCGACGAGGGCGGCGAGCACGGCGACGACGAGCGGCGCGGTGCCGCGCGCGATGGGGTAGGCCTGCCCGAAGTCGCCGAGCCGGAAGGACTTCATGAGCAGCGCGAAGTAGACGATGTGGACGACGGCCGAGGCGAGGAGATACGGCCACGCCCCCGCCGCCGGGAACGCCGCGAACGGCACGATGGCCGCGCCGATCAGCACCCCGCCGCCCGTGATGAGCGTGAACGCGACCAGCTTGTCGGTGATCTTGTGGGCGATGGCGTTCCAACTGGCGTGCGTGACGGCCGCCAACAGGACGGCGGTGGTGACCAGCGGGGTCACGAAGTCTGCGTCTGCGTCTGCTCGCGCACGTCCACCAGGGTGGCGCCGGCGTGGGTGACAAGGTCCTTGGGTGCCATGGGGAAGACGGCATGCGGGTTCCCTGCGGCGGCCCACACGACGTCGTGGTCGAGCAGCGACCGATCGGCGAGCACCCGCGTCTTCGTACGGTGCCCGAAGGGCGGTACGCCCCCGATGGCGTAGCCGGTGGTCTCCCGTACGACATCGGCCCTGGCCCGCGTGACCTGCTCGGCGCCGAGTTCCTTGCGGACCAGCTCCACGTCCACCCGGGACGCCCCGTCCATGAGCACCAGCACCGGCACCCCGTCGGCGGCGAAGATGAGTGACTTGCAGATCTGGCTCAGCTCACACCCGATGGCCGCGGCGGCCTCGGCGGCGGTACGGGTCTCGTCCGGGAAGCGGCGGATACGGGTGTGGAGGTCGGTCAGGCCGAGCTCACGCAGGGCCTCGTCGAAACGGGTCATGCTCCGCAGGCTAGCGGTCGGATACGTGGCCCACGAATGAATTCCAGGTGCCCGGGGCGACGGTGAGGTGAGGGGCGCCGGGGGTCTTGGAGTCACGGATGTGGATGGTGGCGGGGGTGGTGGCGACCTCGACGCAGTCGTTGCCGTTGCTGCTGTCGCTGTAGCTGCTCTTGAACCAGTGGAGTTCCGGGGTGCTCATAGTTCTCCCAGCGCTTGCTCGATGAAGGCCAGAGACTCCCCTGGCGTGAGCGCCTGAGCCCGGATAATGCCATACCGCAGGTCAAGAAGCCGGAGCTGCCTCGGATTGGAGACTGGACGGCCGCCGAAGTCGCCGTCGGTGCGCCCGACTCCGGTTCCGTCGCCGAACTTCAGCACCTGAATCCGGCCCCCCGTCCCGGGGTGGTTCGCGCGGGAGGTCGGCATCACCTGAAGCTCCACGAACGGCAACTGGGCCACCTCCAGCAGGTGTTCGAGCTGTCGGCGCAACACCATTGTGTCCCCGATCGGGCGGCGCAGCGTGACCTCTTCCTGGACAAAGCTGAGTTCCGGCGCAGGGGACCGGTCGAAGATGGACTTGCGGGCCATGCGCCCCGCCACCATTCGCTCAAGCTGGTCGGGTGAGTAGGCCGGGCGCCATGTCGCGAGCAGCGCCTGCATGTACTCCTCGGTCTGCAACAAGCTGTGCAGGTTGTGGTTGCCGTACATCAACAGCTCAACCGCACGCCCCTCCAAGTCCGCCAGCTCCCGCACCTTCTTCGGGTACCGGGCCTGCTCCATGTCCCGCTTGAACGCCTTGAGATGGCCCTGCGCCCGCAGGACGTCGTCCGCTCTGTCCAGGAACTCCGGCCGGGGAATCCGCTGCCCCCGCTCCATCTTGCGGACCATGTCCTCGCCGTAGCCCATGACCTCCCCGAGCTCGGCCGCCCGCATCCCCGCCGACTCCCGGCACACCTTCAGCAGTCGCCCCACCGCCTGGACCACCGGCTCGATCTCATCCCCCGGCTCGACATCCCAACCGGCCTCGTCCACCTGGTCGTTCACAGTCACCCACCTCCGACGCGCACTCGTACCCGTACAACCCCCGAGACAGCCGAGACAGCACGAGACAAAGTCGGGACAGTCCCGCTACGCACCGGAGCGATCACTCACCCAGGGAAGCCGATCACGCCACCCTGAGTGACATGAACCGCGAGATGACTGCCCGCAACTTCAGCGTCCTGCTGTCCCCCACGCCCCGCGGCGCCCGCCTCGCCCGACTCCTCGCCAGGGAGCAACTCCGCAGCTGGGGGATCCCGTTGGACCCGGCGGAGCACATCGTCGCCGAACTGGCCAACAACGCGGCCACCCACGGCCGCGTAGCGGGACGCGACTTCCGCCTGACCCTCTACGTCGTCGCCGACACCCTCCGCATCGAGGTCACGGACACCCGCGGCGACCTCCTCCCCCAAGGCACACCCACAGGCAGGGGCCTGCTCCTCGTGGAGGCGCTGGCCGACCGGTGGGGTGCGGCGGCGGGGCCTTATCCGCGCAAGACGGTGTGGGCCGAGGTCAGGCGTGGTACAGCACTCGCACGACCATCGTGTCCGCCGGCAGTGCGTCCAGGTAGGTGTTGAACCACTCCCGGTAGTCGGGTCCGCCGTACTCGACCCAGCGGCCGTCCAGGGTGAGCAGCGCCGTGGTGGGAAGCACGTCGGCTGCGCGTTCCGCGATGTACGCCTCCCGGTCCCGGCCGAACGAGTTGTAGGGGTCGTGGGGGAACCGCTCCCTCAACTCCTCGTCCTCGGCGATGGCCCGCAGCACTGCCTCCGGACCGGTGTGGCGGGCCTCGAACCGCCGCCAGTCGTCCCACCGGCGTGCGGCCTCCCGGGCCACCTCCGCCCGGTCGGTGTCAAGATCGAGTAGCCCGCGTGGTCCGCCGTGGCACCGTGACCAGGGCAGCTCCTCGGCTGGCTTCCACTCGTCGTGCCGTACGAGGCGGGGGTCGTCCTCGTGCCCGGGAAGGACGGCGAACGCACACCCGGCGCCCGAGATGAACCAGTAGTCCCACTCCCCCACCCAGTCCGGATGGGGGATGTCCTCACGGTTGTAGTCGTACGGAGCCAGGGCCCGTCCGATCGCCCGGCGCAGCGAATCGGGGTCCTCCGGGTCGCAGGGTGGTACACAGACGGTGACGCGTCCCTTGGCCATGGCTCCTTCTTCTCTGCTCGCTTTCTGGAAGTTCAGGATGGCCGTCGGCTGACACCGCGCAAGGAAATAAAAGCCGGTGAGGGCACCCCGTCCCCACGGAGCCCTCACCGCCGGCAGCTACTTCAATGGTCGTACTTCAACGGCGGCCGTTCAGACGCGTGCCAGCGCGCGGTCCCCGTCCGGGTCCTCGTCCTTCTTCGATTCGGCGTCCGTGCGCAGCCCCTCGCCCTCCACGTCCACGTTCGGCAGGGCGCGGTCGAGCCACTTCGGGAGCCACCAGGCCTTCTTGCCGAGCAGGGACAGGACCGCCGGGACGATGGCCATCCGCACGATGAAGGCGTCGAAGAAGACCGCGATCGCCAGGCCGAAGCCGATCATCTTGACCATGGACTCGCTGGAGCTGATGAAGCCCGCGAACACCGCCATCATGATCACCGCGGCCGCCGTGACCACCCTGGCGCCGTACTTGAAGCCGGTCACCACCGCCTGGCTCGGCTTCTCGCCGTGGACGTACGCCTCGCGCATCCGCGTCACGAGGAACACCTCGTAGTCCATGGCCAGCCCGAAGACCACGCCGATCATGAAGATCGGCATCATCGACATGATCGGTCCGGTCTCCTCGACGCCCAGCAGGCCGGACAGCCAGCCCCACTGGAAGACCGCGACGACGGCGCCCAGCGCGGCGAGCACGCTCAACAGGAAGCCGAGGGCCGCCTTGAGGGGGACCAGGATCGAGCGGAAGACCAGGATCAGCAGGAGGAAGGCCAGGCCGACGACGAGACCCAGGTAGGGGATCAGCGCGTCGTTCATCCGCTGCGAGAAGTCGATGTTCATGGCCGTCTGGCCGGTGACGAGCACCTCCGCGTCCGTGTCGGCCTTGATGCCGGCACCGGTGTCACGGATGACGTGGACCAGGTCCTCTGTCTGCGTCGAGGCGGGCTTGGAGTCCGGGATGACGGTGATGACGAAGGTGTCCCCGGCCTTGTTGAGTTGCGCCGGGGTCACCGCCGCGACGTCGTCCAGGCCCTTGATCCTGTCGGCCACCGTCGTGGCGGCGGCCTGCGGGTCGTCGCTCGCCCTGGCGTCGCCCACGATCATCAACGGGCCGTTGAAACCGGGGCCGAAGCCCTCCGACAGGATGTCGTAGGCGCGGCGCTGCGTGGTGGACGTCGGCTGTGTGCCGTCGTCGGGCAGACCCAGTTCCATCGAGGTGACCGGGGCCGCGAGGGCGCCCAGGCCGACCACGCCGAGGAGCAGGACGGCGACGGGACGGCGGACGACGAAGCTCGCCCAGCGGGTGCCCATGTTGGGCTTGGCCGCCGTCTGCGGGCTCTTCGGTGCCTTCCGGCGGCCGAACAGCTTGCTCTTCTCACCCGTCGGCTGGACCTTCCGGCCCGCGTAGCCGAGCAGCGCCGGGATCATGGTCAGGGCGATCAGGACGGCGATGACGACCGTGCCCGCCGCCGCGAGGCCCATCTTGGTCAGCATCGGGACCTTGACGACCGAGAGGCCGGCCAAGGCGATCACGACCGTCAGGCCGGCGAAGACCACCGCGGAACCCGCCGTGCCGGTGGCCCGTCCGACCGCCTCCTCGCGATCACGGCCCTCGGCCAGCTCACCCCGGTAGCGGGAGACGATGAACAGGGCGTAGTCGATGCCGACGGCGAGGCCGATCATCACCGCCAGGGTGGACGTGGTCGAGCCCAGCTCCAGGGTGCTGGCGAGGGCGGTGATGACGGAGACGCCGATACCCACGCCGATCATCGCGGTCAGCAGCGGCAGCCCGGCCGCGACCAGCGAGCCCAGGGTGATGACGAGGACGATCGCGGCGATGGCGATGCCGACGATCTCGCCGGCCCCGGCCTCCGCGACCGTCTGGAGCGCGTCACCGCCGACCTCGACGGTCAGCCCCGCGTCCCGCGCGTCCTGCGCGGCCTCGTCCAGGGCGTCCCGGGTGCTGTCCTGAAGCTCCGGGCCGGCGACCTTGTAGGACACCGAGGCGTACGCGACCGTGCCGTCCCGGCTGACGGCGTTCGCCGTGTACGGGTCGGCGACGGAGACGACCTCGGAGCCGTTGGACAGCTCCTTGACGGTCTCCTCGACGGTCGCCTTGTTGCCGGCATCGGTCATCTTCTCGCCGCTCGGCGCCTGGAATACGACGCGGGCGGTCGCTCCGTCCGCGCTGCTGCCCGGGAAGCGCTGCTCCAGCAGGTCGAAGGCCTTCTGCGCCTCGGTGCCGGGGATGGAGAAGGAGGTGGATCCGGCGCTGGGTGCGCTGGCCGCGCCGACACCCGCGACGGCGAGCAGCGCCACCCATATGAGGACGACGAAGTGCCGTCGCCTGAAGGCGAGTCGGCCGAGTTTGTACAGGAACGTGGCCACGGAGGCGTCTCCCGGTCAGGTCGTGGGGTCGGTACTTGAGCAGGGGTGATCAGCCCGACGACGTGAGCGGATACGTCAGGTGGAGGGCTTGCTGGGGAAAGGGGAAAGGGGTCAGTCGCTCGGAACGCCGAGGGCGGGGAGGACCACGGCGTCGATGTACGAGATGAGGAAGGCCTGGGTCGGCGGCAGCTCGTCGAGCATCGTGCGGGCGGCGAACCCGCCCATCATCATGTGCATCATGTAGTCGATCGCCGGGTTGTCCGCACGGACCTCGCCCCGGTCGATCGCCCGCTGCACCACGCGACGGAACTCCGCCATCTCCGGATCGATGAGGTGCTCCCGGAACGCCCGCAGGAGGTCCGGGTTGCTGTGCACGGCCATGGCCAGACCCCGCATCAGGGCGGAGTTCTGCTCCATCTCGCAGTCGTCCGAGCGCATGGTGAGAGCGTGCAGGTCACCCTTCAGCGATCCGGTGTCGATGTCGCCGAGGCCGATGCCGCCCGGCTTGCTGTGCCGGACCGCCTTCGCCACCAGCTCCGGCTTGCCACCCCACTGGCGGTAGAGCGTCGCCTTGCTGGACCGGGTGCGGGCCGCCACGGCGTCCATGGTGAGGGCGTCGTAGCCGACCTCCCGGAGCAGGTCGAGCACGGCCTCGTACAACTCGGCCTCGCGCTCCGGGGTGATGCGGCTGCGACGCGCGGTTGCGGCCTCGGTCACCGTTCTCACCTTCCCACTCCGAACGACACGGTTTCGTACACCAAGAAAGGTACCCCATCTCTCATCGAAACGAAACGGTTTCGTTCGCGTCCTGAGTCACGCCTGCCCCTGTGTCACGAGTTGCCCAGGTACGTCCACAGGAAAAGCATGGGGAGGTGAGCTACCTGCGCCTACCGCATCTGAGCGGCGATCTGCTGTGCTTCGTGGCCGAGGACGACCTGTGGCTGGCCCCCCTCGACGGCCCGGGCCGCGCCTGGCGACTCACCGTGGACCGCACCAAGATCGGCCACCCCCGCTTCTCCCCCGACGGCCGGCACATCGCGTACACGAGCTGGCGCAGTCTGGTCCCCGAGATCCACCTGGTCCCGGTGGACGGCGGCCCGGGCACCCAGCTCACCCACTGGGGGTCGGCGGACACCCAGGTCTGCGGCTGGACACCCGACGGCATCATCCTCGCCGTCGCCTCCCACGGCGAGCCCTTCTCCCACTTCACCTGGGCCTACAAGCTCAGCCTCGGCGGCGACCCCGGCCGCAAACTCCCCTGGGGACCGTGCTCCGACATCCAGGTCGCCGACCTCGACGGCGAGCGCAAGACCCTGCTCCTGACGGGCACCCCGCCCCACGAACCGGCCGCCTGGAAGCGCTACCGGGGCGGGGCCACGGGCCGACTCTGGCTGCACGGCGAGCGCCTGCTCCCGGACATCGGCGGCCACCTCCACTCCCCCATGTTCGTCGGCGGCCGCATCGCCTTCCTCTGCGACCACGAGGGCGTCGGCAACCTCTACTCCTGCGCCCACGACGGCTCCGACCTGCGCCGCCACACCGACCACGACGCCTTCTACGCCCGGCACGCCTCAAGTGACGGCACCCGGGTGGTGTACCAGTGCGCGGGCGACCTGTGGATCGTGGACGACCTCGCCGCGGACTGCGAGCCGCGCCGCCTCGACGTACGGCTGAGCGGGCCGCGCGCGGGACGCCGCAGGTACCAGGTGCCCGCAGCCCAGCACATCGACGGCATCTCCGTGGACGAGACGGGCCGCGCGAGCGCCGTGGTCGTCCGCGGCAGCCTCTACTGGCTGACCCACCGGGACGGCCCGGCCCGCACGATGACCGACACCCCGGGCGTACGGGTCCGGCTTCCGGAGATGCTCGGCTCGGTCGGCCAGGTCGCGTATGTGACGGACGCGGAGGGCGAGGACGCCATCGAGATCGCGTACCTGCCGCGCGCCACGGGCGACCGCGAGCCGCGCCGGCTGGCCTCCGGCGAGCTGGGCCGGGTCCTGGAGATGGTCGCCGACCCGAAGGGCGAGCGCCTCGCGATCGCCTCGCACGACGGCCGGCTGCTCCTGACCGACGTGACCGAGGACTCCAACGGCGAGGTCACGGAGCTGATCCGCTCGGTCAACGGCCCGGTACGGGACCTGGCCTTCTCCCCGGACGGGGCCTGGCTGACCTGGTCGCATCCCGGGATCGGCCGCTCCCTGCGCCAGATCAAGCTGGCCCGGATCTCCGGAGCCGGGGAAGGGGCCCGTGGAATCGTCGACGTCACCAACGGCCGCTTCGAGGACGAGAACCCGGTGTTCACCCGGGACGGCCGGTACCTGGCCTTCCTCTCCTGGCGGGGCTTCGACCCGGTGTACGACGTCCACACCGGCGACCTGTCCTTCCCGCTGGGCTGCCGCCCCTACCTGGTGCCCCTGTCCTCCGCGACCCCCTCCCCCTTCGCCCTGAACCCCGAGGGCCGGCCGGCCGCCGGTGGCCTGGACCCGGTGGAGGACGAGGAGGGCGGGGACGCCGGTACGACGACCGTCGAGGTGGAGGGCCTGGAGAGCAGGGTCACCCCCTTCCCGGTCACCGCCTCCAAGTACTCCGCGCTGCACCCGGTCTCGGGCGGCGGACTGGTCTGGCTGCGCTGGCCGATCTCGGGCGCGCTGGGCGAGACCTTCGCCAACCCGGACGACATGACCGGGCGGCCGACCCTCGAACACTTCAACATCAGCAAGGCGAAGAAGGCCGAACTCGTCGACCATCTGGACTGGTTCGCGGTGAGCGGCGACGGGTCCCGCCTGGTCCTGGTCGACGAAGGCGAACTGCGGGGGGTGCCCGCGTCCGACACCGGCGACAGCGACACGACGGTGTGGATCGACCTGCGCCGCATCCTGCACGAGGTGGACCCGACGGCGGAGTGGAGGCAGTCGTACGCGGAGGCGGGCCGGCTGATCCGGGCGTACTTCTGGGAGCCGGAGATGTGCGGCATCGACTGGGACGCGGTCCTCGACCAGTACCGCCCCCTGGTCGAACGCGTCGCCTCCCCCGACGAGTTCGCCGACCTCCTGCGCGAGGTACTGGGCGAACTGGGCACCTCGCACGCGTACGTCACCGCCGCCCGCCGCAATGAGGGCCCGGCCCACTACCAGCGCTGGCAGGGCCTGCTGGGCGCCAACTTCGTCCGCAGGGACGAGGGCTGGATGGTCAAGCGCATCCTCCCCGGCGAATCCTCCGACTCCAAGGCCCGCTCCCCGCTGGCGGGCACCGGCATCCGGGAAGGCGCGGTACTCACCCACGTCGACGGCCGCCCGGTGGACCCGACCGCGGGCCCCTACCCCCTCCTGGCCGGCTCCGGCGGCACCACGGTCGAGCTGACGTTCACCCCGGCAGAGGGTGAGGCGGGCCGGGCACGGCGGGTGGCGGTGGTCCCCCTCGTCGACGAGCGCCCGCTCCGCTACCAGGACTGGGTCGCCAAACGCCGCGACGTCGTACGGGAGTTGAGCGGCGGCCGCTGCGGCTACCTGCACATCCCGGACATGGGCGGCTCGGGCTGGGCCCAGTTCAACCGGGACCTGCGGATGGAGATGTCACGCCCCGCCCTGATCGTCGACGTACGCGGCAACGCGGGCGGCCACATCAGCGAACTGGTCGTGGAGAAGCTGACCCGCACGATCCTCGGCTGGGACCTCACCCGCAACGCCCAGCCGGTGTCGTACGCGTCCAACGCCCCGAGGGGCCCGGTGGTCGCCCTGGCCGACGAAGCGACGTCCTCGGACGGCGACATGATCACGGCCGCCTTCAAACTCCTCAAGCTGGGCCCGGTCGTCGGCCAGCGCACCTGGGGCGGAGTCGTCGGCATGACCGGCCGCCACCGCCTGGGCGACGGCACGGTGATCACGGTCCCGATGAACGCGGCCTGGTTCGACGCCTACGGCTGGTCCATCGAGAACAAGGGCGTAACCCCGGACGTGGAAATCCTCCGCACCCCCCTGGACTGGGCAGAGGGCCGCCACGCCCAACTGACCGACGCGGTGGAACTGGCCCTGGAGCTACTGGAGACCAACCCGCCCGCGACACCCCCGGATTACACCCACGCCCCAGACCGCTCCCGCCCCAAACTGCCACCACGCTCGTGAGGGCTCTCAAGGGTCGCAGGGCGCAACTCTCAAGGGTCGCAGGGCGCAACTCTTGAGGAGCACGGGGCGCAACTCTTGAGAGGCACGGAGCGCAACTCTTGAGAGGCGCGGGGCCGTATCAAGACACGGCAACTCAACCCACCCAGGGGCGCGGGGAACTGCGCGACCAGCCCCCACAGACCCGCACCCGACAACGCACCCCAACACAAGCCAAAACGCGGGGCACCCCCCAATCAGGGGGCGCCCCGCGTCAACGGCCAAAGCCGAGCGCAGCGGCTACGCGTCGTAGTCCTGGTTCAGGCGGTCCTCTTCCTCACGCCGAGTCCGCTCCGACTCCTCGTCCCGCTGCGGCCGCTGGCGCCCACGCTGCTGCGCCTGCTCCTTGGCCTGCTGGGCCTTCTGACGGGCCTGCTGCTGCATCTGTTCGGACTTCTCCTGGAACTGGTCCTTCATACCCATGTGGGTTCACTCCCGTAGTGAGTGGGGGGGGGATTGGCCCCTCGGTGGGGCCTCGACCAGATTCACACGGGCGATAACCCCCCGCATCTCGATCAGTTACGCCGCGTAGTTCTCTCCTGCTCATCGGCGGCGCCCCCCGCCCCGACCAGCCCGGTACGCATCCCCTCCAGCCGCCCGGCGAAGCGTTTCATCTCCCGCTGGCCCACAGTGCCGATGATCCCCGGCAGATACCCGCGCACGCCCTGCATCCCGCGCAGCCACCACTGCCCGTACACATGACTGGACCGCCGTTCGATCCCGGCGACGATCCGCTCGACCGCCGGCCCCAGCGGATAGGTCTTGTTGGACGGCCAGGGCAGCCGCTTCCTCAACTCCCGCATGACGTCGTCCTGATCGGCCCCGCGCACCATGTCGGTGTCGGTCCAGGACAGATACCCGACCCCCACCCGTACGCCCTGGTGGCCGACTTCGGCCCGCAGACTGTGCGCGTACGCCTCCACACCCGACTTGGACGCGCAGTACGCGGTCATCATCGGCGCCGGAGTGATCGCCGCGAGCGAGGCTATCTGCAGCAGATACCCCCGGCTCTCCGTCAGCACCGGCAGAAACGCCCGCGCGGTCACCGCCGACCCGATGAGGTTGACCTCGATGACCCGCCGCCACGCCTCGGGATCGGAGTCGACGAACGGCCCGCCGGTCGCGACCCCGGCGTTGGCGACGACGATGTCGACCTTCCCGAACCGCTCCTTGACCTCCCGCGCCACCCGGGCCATCGCCTCGTGGTCGGTGACATCGGCGTACCAGTGGTCGCTGTCGCTGTGCAGCCGTTCGCAGACCTGCTTGAGGGCGTCCGGCTCCAGCCCGACGAGCGCCACCTTCGCACCGCGTGCGGAGAGCTTGCGGGCGAGCAGCTCACCGACGCCCCGAGCCGCCCCCGTGACGACGGCGACCTGACCTTCCAGGCTCACCCTGCTCATGCGCCCTCCTTCACCTGCGTGTACGTGTCGGCCTGCTGATGCGTCCGGTCCTGCGTGTACGTCGTGACGAGTTCCCGTATCTTCCCGGTCACCAGCTCGGGCGCCTCGACCGGCGTCATGTGCCCGAGGCCGGGCAGCTCGGTGACGCCGAGACAGTGCGGCAGCGCGGCTGCCAGCGAGCGCGCGTGCACCGGCGGGGTCAGACGGTCGGCCGTACCGACGACGACCGCGGTCGGCACCGCCAACTCCCGTACGCCGTGGTCGAGATCGAGCAGGTCGAGCACGTTCGACCAGGCGTACCGCACCTTGCGCGGGCACGCGTGCACGATCCGCGCGCACGCCTCGACCATGTGCGGGGCCGAACCGGGGCCCATCGTCGCGTACTTGAGGATCGCCCGGGCGATCGGCGTGACCGGCCCGAGCGGCGCCCGCGACCCGAGGACGTGCTTGGTCAGCCAGGTCCGCAGCCGCCCCGGACGCATGGGTACGACCGTGGACTCGGCTACCAGCCGCGAGGAGCCGGTGCTGCACAGCAGGACGGCACCGGCATGCTCCCGGAACCCCGGGCGCGTGGCAGCGGCCATCACCGTCATGCCGCCCATGGAGTGCCCGGCTATCACCGCCTTCTCGCCGGGTGCGAGGGTCGCCTTCAGGACGGCTTCGAGGTCGTCGGCGAGGGCGTCGGTGCTGCAGGCGGGGCTCGCCGGGCTGCGTCCGTGGCCGCGCTGGTCGTAGGCGATGACCCGGTGGTCGGCGGCGAGCTCCCGGATCTGCGCCGCCCAGAAGGCGGTCGAGCAGGTCCAGCCGTGCGCGAGGACGACGGCGGGCGCGGCGGTGTCGTCCACGGGACCGTGTATCTCGACGTGCAGCCGGGCGCCGTCGGCGGATATGGCCGTCAGCTCACGGGCGGGGGCGGGCGGGGCGTAGGGCCCCGAGGCGACGTTCATCAGCCGGCTCACGCGGTCACCTCCGCGCTCTCGTTGCTCGCTTCGCCTTCGGTGCTCTCGCCGGCGCAGGCCCGGACGACGACGTACTCGGCGAGATCCACCCGCCGTGTGACCCGCCGGAACTCCGATGTCGTACCGGGCCAGATGGTCGCGTTACGGCCGTTGGCGTCCAGGTACCAGCTGGTGCAGCCGCCCGTGTTCCACACCGTCCGCTTCATCCGCTCCTGCACCCGCCGGTTCCAGGCGGCCACGGCGCTCGGCCGGGCGTCGAGAGCCACGCGGCCGCCCAGTACGTTCAACTGGTGGACGAAGTCGGCCATGTAGTTCAGCTGGGACTCGATCATCAGGATCATGGAGGAGTTCCCGAGCCCCGTGTTGGGCCCGATGATGGTCATCCAGTTCGGGAACCCGGCGGCGGACGCGCCGCGCAGCGCCTCCATCCCGCCCTTCCACGCCTCGGCGAGGGTCTTGCCGTCCGCACCCACCACCCGCTCGGCGATGGGCATGTCGGTGACGTGGAACCCCGTACCGAAGACGATCGCGTCGACCTCGGCCTCGCTCCCGTCGGCCGCCACGACGGTAGAGCCGCGGATCTCGCTCAGCCCGCTGGCGACGACGTCCACATTGGGCTGGGCGAGCGCCGGGTAGTACTCGCTGCTCAGCAGGATCCGCTTGCAGCCGATGCGGTAGTCCGGGGTCAGCTTGGCACGCAGGGCCGGGTCCTTGATGGAGCGGCCCATGTTCCGCTTGGCCAACTGCTCGATGAAGCCCAGCTGGTCGGGGTGCTTGGTGAAGGCCTGCACCTGCAACTCCCGAATGCCCCACAGCAGCCCGCGCCGCAGCTGCGCGGTGACGGGCAGGGCCCGGTGCAGGGCGCGCTCGGCGCCGCTGATGGCGCGGTCGACGCGGGGCATGACCCAGGGCGGGGTGCGCTGGAAGAGCGTGAGCCGCTCGACCTCGGGCTGGACGGCCGGCACGATCTGGATGGCGGAGGCGCCGGTGCCGACCATGGCGACGCGCTTGCCGCGCAGGTCGTAGTCGTGGTCCCAGCGGGCGGAGTGGAAGACCTTCCCGGGGAAGGAGTCCAGCCCCGGGATGTCGGGGATCCTGGGGTCGGACAGCGGCCCGGTGGCGGAGACGACGAAGTCGGCCGAGAGACTCCCGCTGCTGGTCTCGATGTCCCAGCACAGCCGCTCGCCGTTCCAGGTCATCCGCTTCACCTCCGAGCCGAAGCGGATGTGGGGGCGCAGCCGGAAGACGTCCGTGACGTGCTCCAGGTAGGCGCGGATGTGCTCCTGCCCGGAGAAGGTGCGCGGCCAGTCGGGATGGGGCGCGAAGGAGAACGAGTACAGATGGGACGGCACGTCGCACGCGCACCCCGGGTAGGTGTTGTCCCGCCAGGTGCCGCCGACGCTGTCGGCCCGCTCCAGGACGACGAAGTCGGTGACGCCCTCGCGCCGCAGCCGTACGGCGGCCCCCAGCCCGCCGAACCCGGACCCGACCACCGCGACCCTCACATGTTCGCGTTCGGCCATGCCTGTGCCTCCATGCCTCACCGGGAACGTCACCCCGGAACCGGAACCATGCCAGTGAACACTGGCGCAATGGGGAGAGTAGAGGAGGTCCGTACCGACCGGTAGGGGTCGAACCGAGGACGTTGACATCAGCGGCCGCCGCCGCGGGTACCGCCGGTACGAATTAAGGTTCCCAGGTGACCGAGAAGCGTGAATACCGCATGGAGGAGCTGGCCCGCCTGGCCGGCATCACGGTGCGCACCCTGCGCTTCTACCGCGAGCGCAAGCTGATCCCGCCGCCCCGCCGCGAGGGCCGCATCGCCTGGTACGACGACCACCACCTGGCCCGCCTGCGCACGATCGCCGCCCTCCTGGAGCGCGGCCACACCCTCACCGGCATCGCGGAACTCGCCGAGGCCCTCGATCACGGCCGCGACGTCGCCGACCTCCTCGGCGTCGCCGCCCCCACCGAGGAGGAGCCGGTCCACCTCACCCCCGAGGAACTCGCCTCCCGCTTCGAGGGCCAGGTCACCCCGGAGAACCTCGCCCTCGCCCTGGACCTCGGCTACCTCGGCACCGACGGCGACGAGATCGTCCACGTCAGCCGCAGCCTGCTGGACGTCTCCTCGGCGCTGGTCCGCGAGGGCATCCCCCTCGCGGAGGTCCTGGCGGCGGGCAAGCGCGTCCGCGAACACGTCGACGACCTCGCGGAGATGTTCGCCGACCTGGTACTCCGCCACACCGGCGAGAACGACCTCCAACGCCTGCGCCCGCTCGCCCGGAGCGTGGTGGAGGCGGAGCTGTCACTGGCCCTGGACCGGCGGCTGCGCAAGCAGACCGAGCAGGGGTGACGACGGAACGAGCAGCTCTACCGGTCGTAGACCACGGTCACCGGCGCGTGATCCGACCACCGCTCCCCATGCGTCGCCGCCCGCTCGACGTACCCCTTGAGCGCCTTGGCGGCCAGCCCCGGCGTCGCCACGTGGTAGTCGATGCGCCAGCCGGTGTCGTTGTCGAAGGCCCGCCCGCGGTACGACCACCAGGAGTACGGCCCCTCGGCGTCCGGGTGCAGCGACCGTACGACGTCGACGTAACCGCCGGCGGCGGGGGCGAACACCTGGCCGAGCCACTCCCGCTCCTCCGGCAGGAACCCGGAGTTCTTGGTGTTGCCGCGCCAGTTCTTCAGGTCGGCCTGCTGGTGGGCGATGTTCCAGTCGCCGCAGACGAGGACCTCGCGGCCGTCGGCGGCGGCGCGCTCGCGCAGGCCCTTCAGATAGGCGAGGAACTCGCCCATGAAGCGGACCTTCTCGTCCTGCCGCTCGGTGCCGACCTCGCCGGAGGGGAGGTAGAGGGAGGCGACCGTCACACCGGGCAGGTCGGCCTCGACGTAACGCCCACTGGCGTCGAACTCGCTCGACCCGAAGCCGACCTGGATGCGGTCGGGCTCACGGCGGGTGTAGAGGGAGACGCCGGCGCGCCCCTTGGCGGCCGCGGGCGCGTGCACCACGTGCCAGCCGTCGGGCGTGCGGACCTGCTCGGGCAGCTGCTGCGGCTCCGCGCGCACCTCCTGCAGGCACAGCACATCGGCTTCGGTGCCGGCGAGCCACGCCACGAAGCCCTTCTTCGCGGCGGCCCGCAGCCCGTTCACATTCACAGAGGTCACAGTGAGCACTCCGGCACCATACCGGCACACTGGACGTTGTCCGATTCTGGAACCTCTTGATCTTGAATTGATATACGGTAACCAGCATGTATATACGTCACGTCTCCTTCGACCACCCCGACGCCGTCAAGCTCAACGACCAGGTGCAGGCCGAGTACGGCGTCCGCTACGGCGACGGCGGCGACGCCACCTCCCTCGCCCCGGCGGACTTCGAGCCGCCGAACGGCCTCTACCTGATCGCCTACGACGAGCTCGGCACCCCCGTCGCCTCCGGCGGCTGGCGCGCCCAGGACGAGAACGGCGAGGGCAACGCGGACGGGGACGCCGAGCTCAAGCGGATGTACGTCGTCGATCAGATGCGCGGGCGGGGCCTGGCGAGACGCATCCTGGCCGCACTGGAGGAGGATGCGCGGGCGGCGGGCCGCACGCGCATGGTGCTGGAGACCGGCGCCAAGCAGCCGGAAGCGGTGGCGCTGTACACGTCCAGCGGGTACGAGCCGTGCGAGAAGTTCGGCTACTACCGCTTCCACGAGCTGAGCCTGTGTTACGCCAAGGCACTGTGAGCCCGGGAGGCATCAACCGCCCGCTGAGCGCCGGTTGATGCGATACACGTCCCGCACACAGAGGTTGAGGACGACAGCGGCGACGACCAGACCGGCGCACGCCACCAGCACCGTCCGGTTGTCCCAGGTGCCGACCGCGAGGGCGGTCAGAAGGTAGCCGAGGGGAATCGCCAGCCGCTCACCGACACTGTTGAACGCACTCATGCGCCCCAACTCGCCTTGCGGCACATGCTGTTGGAAGGCGGTCGACCACGCGACGATCGCCACGTCCAGCCCGACCCCCGCGAGCAGCGCGGCCAACAGCACCCAGGGCAGCGGCAGTCCCCAGCCCATGACGAGCAGCGGCGCGGCGAGCGGCATGCCGCCCGCGACGGCCACCGCGAGCAACCGGTACGGCCGCCAGCGCAGACACACCACCGTCCCGGCCAGCAGCCCCGCCGCGAACGCGCCCTGCACCAGCCCCCAGTCACGCGCCCCCGCGTACCGCTGCGCCGCCACGACGGGCCCGAGCAGCTGGTACCCCGCCAGCCACGCGGCGACGACGACGGTCCCGGACGCCGTGTAGGTCCACAGCCAGGTCCGCGACCAGAACCCGGTCCATCCCTGCCGCAGATCGCTCAGGGCGCTGGTGACGGTGACCGGTGCGTCCAGGCGCAGCCCGAGCAGCAGTACGGCGGCGACGGCGAAGGTGAGCGCGTCAAAGGCCAGCGCCCAGGCCGGGCCGCTGACCGCGACGACGACTCCGCCGACCACCGGTCCGAGCACCTTGACGGCGTTGCCCGGCAGCCTGAGCAGGGCGTTGGCCTGCTGCAACTGCTCCCCGGGGACGATCTGGCCCACGGCGCCCTGAGCGGCGGGGACGGTGAAGGCCACCGCCGTGCCGGAGACGAAGCCGCAGACCGCGATGGAGCTCGTCGACGCGTGTCCCATGGCGACGGTCACAGCGAGCGCCCCCTGGGCTGCGGCCGCCAGCAGATTGCCGAGGAAGAGCATCCGGCTCCGGGACAGCCGGTCCGCGAGCACTCCGCCCACGAGAAGGAACACGACCGTCGGCACGGTGTTCGTGGCCAGCACCAGCCCGAGGTCCCCGGCCCCGCCGCCCTCCCCGATCACGGAGTAGGCGAGCGCGAGGGGCGCCATGGCGGACCCGGTGGCGGAGACGAGATTGGCCCACAGGAACCGCCGGAAGGCCACGCTCCGCAACGGCGCCGTACGCGAGGCTGGTAACGCTGCGGCGGCCTTCTCCACGTTCCCCCCTCAAGACACTTCCTCTGGGATCAACCTTGGGAACAAGCTGGGGAACAAACTGGGGAACAACAAAGATCCCGCCCGATCAACCGATCGGACGGGATCTTTCAACTCCCAAGTTCCCTTGGAAAGTTGTTGCGGTGGACCTGAGGGGATTTGAACCCCTGGCCCCCTCGATGCGAACGAGGTGCGCTACCGGACTGCGCCACAGGCCCTTGCAACGAGTGAAACTTTAGCACCCCGATCGGCCTGCTTGGAAATCCGTTCCCCGCCTGGACCGGTGGCTACTCGTTCGCCGCGCGCGGGCGGTCGCCGTCCTCGTACTGGTCGAACAGTGGCGTACGGCCCCGCTCGCGCGCCCGGCGGGCGGAAGCGGCGCGGCGGGCGTCGCTACGACCGCCCCCCTCGCCCTTCTCCTCGTCACGAGCCGCGTCGTCCGACTCGGCGCCCCGCGCGGAACCGTCCCGAGGCGTGCCCTCGCCGGCCGCACCGTCCTGCCGCGCGCCGGCGGAAGCGGAGCCCGCCTCGGCCCCCGCGTCCCGGTCCCGCCCGACGGTGCTCGACCGTGCCGAGCTCCACGCGTCCGGCGCGCCGAGATCCACGTCGGGGGTGGCCCGCGGAGCGACCGGCGCGGTCACATACGTCGGCAACGGCACCGGCACCGGCTCCCAGCTGTCCCCGTGTCCGGGCCGGCGCTGGCGCTCGCGCTGCTGGTCGACCCACTCGGCGTGATCGGTCTGCTCGACGAGGGCACGCCGGTCCGCGGCGAGCGCGGACATCCCGGTGTCCGTGCCTGGTTCGGGCCTCTCGTCGGGCTCGTCGATCCCGGCACCGGTGTCGGCGGTGCCGCGCCGCCGGGACTGGCGCGCATGCTCGCGCAGCCGCTGCGCGGCGACCTCGGCACTGCGCCGGTCCATCTGGTACGCGAATCGGCGGCGCTCCTGGGAGCGCAGATACGCGATGTACCCGCTGAGCATCACCGCGGGAACGCCGGGCGCCCACAGCAACGCGAGCCCTCCGACCGCGGCGACGATCGCCCCGAGCGTGAAGGCGATGAAGAGTGCGACGGTGGTGCGTCTCCGGCGCGCCAGCACCTTCAAGCGCCGCGCCCGTGCCGCGGCCGCCTCGTCCACAGGGGGACGCCGGGCCGCGGGCACGCGTTTGCGCGCCTTGTCCGCCGCACCGGAGCCCGGTTCGGGCACGGATGCGTTGGCGCGTTCCGGGGCCGACTTGGGCGCTGGTTCGCGGGGGGATTCACGCGCCGGCTCCGGGCGCTCCGGTGCCTGGGCCTGAACCGCCGCCTGGGTCTGCGGACGGGTCGGAGGCATGGCGAAGGCCCGGACGTCCACCGACTCGGTGACGTCGCCCGGGTCATCGGCGCTGGGCTCCCCCTCGTCGGTGGAGCGCGCGCGCAGGTCCTTGGCGTACCGGCGCTCCATCCCCGCCCGTCCGGACAGCAACCGGATGGCTGTGCTGAAGCGTTCCGTCGGACGGGCCTCGTTCAGCTCGTCCTGCCTACGGAGCCACATCGGCACCAAGTAGGCGGCCCAGGCCCCGACAATGACTGCGTAGATGAGGCCGCTGCTGCTCACGCCTCACACGGTAGAGGGGTTTGCGTGAGGCCATCTGCCAATTGAGCCGGTGTGTCGCACGATCTGGCTGATATTTCGAACTTTTTTTGTGACCGATGCGATCAGCAGCCCACCGAGGGTGGGAATTTAATGCCCCGAGCCGGTCATCCGGCGATCAATTTCGAACACTTATTCAATTTCCGGAGCTCCTTCCCGGCTACGCGGGATTCCCCCGGGTGTTCTGCGGGTTCGTGTGCGGCGTCTGCTGCGAGCGTGCCCGGTGCCAGCGGCTCAGCAACCCTTCCGGCGCCTCCTCCGCCGTGAGCGCGAAGACGAGATGGTCCCGCCAGGCTCCGTCGATGTGGAGATATCGGGGACGCAGCCCCTCCTCGCGGAATCCGAGTTTCTCCACGACCCGGCGGCTCGGGCGGTTCTCGGGGCGAATGCAGACCTCGATGCGGTGCAGACCGACGGTGCGGAAACAGTGGTCCACGACGAGCGCCACGGCGGTCGGCATCACCCCGCGGCCCGCCACCGCCTCGTCCACCCAGTAACCGACATGCCCCGAACACATCGAGCCCCAGGTGATACCGGCGACCGTCAACTGCCCGACCAGCCGCCCCTGGTACTCGATGACGAACGGCAGTATCCGGCCCGAGTTCGCCTCGGACCGCAGATGCCGGACCATCTGGCGGTAGGTCGGCCGGTGGGCGATCGGCCCGCTGGGCGTGGGCGGCGGAATGGTCGCCTCCCAGGGGCGCAGCCAGTCCCGGTTGCGCCGGTTGACCTCGCGCCAGGCCCGTTGGTCGCGCATCTTTATCGGCCGGAGGACGACATCGCCGTCCCCCAGCACGACGGGCCAGGATGGGCTGTTCAGCTCGCACCCCCACTGCTGGGTCTGGGGTGGTCGCCGCCGCGGATCTGGTCGACGGCGTGGATCAGGAGGGGCTCCAGGACGGCCAGACCGTCCTTCACCCCGCCGCTGGAACCGGGCAGGTTGATGATCAGCGTGCTCCCGGCGACTCCGGCGAGCCCCCGTGACAGCGCCGCCGTGGGCACCTTCTCCCGTCCGAACGCCCTGATCGCCTCGGGAATGCCCGGCACCTCGAAGTCGAGGACGGCGCGGGTCGCCTCCGGTGTGCGGTCGGTCGGCGAGATGCCCGTGCCGCCCGTGGTCACGATGACGTCGTACCCGGCGTCGACACCGGCGCGCAGGGCGGCCTCGACGGGGTCACCGTCTGGGACGACCTGCGGGCCGTCGACCGCGAAACCGAAGCGCCTGAGGCCCTCAGTGATCAGCGGGCCACCCTTGTCCTCATAGACCCCGGCGGGCGCCCTGTTGGAGGCGGTGATGACCAAGGCGGCATACGGCGCGACCAGCGCGCCGCCCACCGAATCGTCCAGAGTCATGCCCGGCTCCAGTCGCCCGACTTGCCGCCCGTCTTCTCCTCGACCCGTACGTCCGTGATGACCGCTCCCTTGTCGACCGCCTTGACCATGTCGATCACGGTGAGCGCGGCGACGGAGACGGCGGTGAGGGCCTCCATCTCGACGCCCGTGCGGTCCGTGGTCTTCACGGTGGCCACGATCTCCACGGCGTCGTCCGCTACCGACAGATCCAGTTTCACACCGGACACCGACAACGGGTGACACAGCGGGATCAGGTCCGGGGTGCGTTTGGCGCCCATGATGCCCGCGATGCGTGCGGTGGCGAGGGCGTCACCCTTGGGGACGCCTTCACCGCGCAGCAGCTCGATCACGCGGGGTGAGACGAGGACCCGGCCGGCGGCTCGGGCGGTGCGCGCGGTCACGTCCTTCCCGGAGACGTCGACCATGCGGGCCGCGCCCGCGTCGTCGATGTGTGTGAGGTGGTCCTGCGTGGACGGTTCCTGCGTGCTCATGCTTGTGTGGCGCTCCCGGTCCGGGCCCGTCGCGGTGCGGCGCACGGGGCCTGCTGTGCGCGACACGGTACCGCCAAGCAGGGCTTCTCAGCCGAGCAGGACCACCTCGACCTCGCTGCCGGGCTCGACGCTCTCCACGTCCTCGGGGACCACGATCAGCGCGTCCGCGTGCGCGAGGGCCGCGATCAGGTGGGATCCGGCGCCGCCGACCGGCCGCACCGTGCCGTCGGCGTACGTCCCGCGCAGGAACTGCCGGCGCCCCTTGGGCGAGCTCAGGGCCTCGTCCGCCGACAGGGTCGCGGTCGTCCGGGGGCGGTGGACGTCCTCCAGGCCCATCAGGGTGCGGATAGCGGGGCGCACGAACAGCTCGAAGGAGACGTACGACGACACCGGGTTGCCCGGGAGTGCGAGCAGCGGGGTGTGGTCGGGGCCGATGGAGCCGAAGCCCTGGGGCTTGCCGGGCTGCATGGCGAGCTTGCGGAACTCGACGCCGCTGCCGGCCTCGTCCTCGTCGGCGGCGTGGGACAACGCCTCCTTGACGACGTCGTAGGCCCCGACGCTCACGCCGCCGGTGGTGACCATGAGGTCGGCGCGGACGAGCTGGTCCTCGATGGTGGAGCGCAGGGTCTCGGCGTCGTCGGCGACGGCGCCCACGCGGTAGGCGATGGCGCCGGCGTCCCGGGCCGCGGCGGTGAGGGCGAAGCTGTTGGAGTCGTAGATCTGGCCGTGGCCCAGGTCCTCGTCGGGCTGGACGAGTTCACTGCCGGTGGACATGACGACCACGCGCGGGCGGGGGCGCACGCGTACCGTGCCGCGGCCGATCGCGGCGAGCAGGGCGATCTGCGGCGGGCCGAGGACGGTGCCGGCTTCGAGGGCGCGGTCGCCGGACTTCACGTCGCTGCCCTTCGCGCGTACGTGCGCGCGTGCCTCGGCCGGCCGGTGGATGTGCACCTGGCCGTGGGCGCCTTCGGGGGCGAGGCTGCGGGCCTGCATCCCGGTCACCGGGCCCTCGCCGAGGCCGCCGTCGGTCCACTCCACCGGAACGACGGTTTCGGCGCCGGGCGGCAGCGGGGCGCCGGTCATGATGCGGGCGGCCTGGCCGGGGCCCACCTGGAGCAGCTCGGCCTGGCCCGCCGCGACGTCCCCGACGACCTCCAGGACGGCGGGGAACTCCTCGCTCGCGCCCGCGACATCCGCGACCCGCACCGCGTACCCGTCCATGGAGCTGTTGTCGAACGGCGGCAGGGAGACCGGCACCGTGACGTCCTCGACCAGGACACAGCCCTGGGCGTCGAGGAGTTGCAGCTCGATGGGTTCGAGGGGACGGACGGTCGCGAGGATGTCCTCCAGGTGTTCGTCCACCGACCAGAGGTGGTCCTGGCCGGCGGGGCGGATCGCGGCGGTGCTCAAAGCGCTACATCTCCTCGGCTACGTAACTGCGAAGCCAGGTCCGGAAGTCCGGGCCCAGGTCCTCACGTTCGCATGCGAGTCTGACAATGGCACGCAGATAGTCGCCGCGGTCACCGGTGTCATAGCGGCGGCCCTTGAAGACGACGCCGTGCACCGGGCCGCCGACCTTCTCGTCCTGCGAGAGCTGCTGGAGGGCGTCGGTGAGCTGGATCTCGCCGCCGCGGCCCGGCTCGGTCTTGCGCAGTATGTCGAAGATGTGCGGGTCGAGGACGTAACGGCCGATGATCGCGTAGTTCGACGGGGCGTCCGCGACGGCGGGCTTCTCGACCAGGTCGTGGACCTTGACCACGTCGCTGTCGCCGGTGGGGTCGACGGCCGCGCACCCGTAGAGGTGGATCTGCTCGGGCGCGACCTCCATGAGCGCGATGACACTGCCGCCGTGCTGCTCCTGGACCTCGACCATCCGCTTGAGCAGCGGGTCGCGCGGGTCGATCAGGTCGTCGCCGAGCAGGACGGCGAAGGGCTCGTGGCCGACGTGCGGGGCGGCGCACAGGACGGCGTGGCCGAGGCCCCTGGGGTCGCCCTGGCGCACGTAATGCATGGTCGCGAGGTCACTGGACTCCTGCACCTTCGCGAGCCGGCCGGCGTCGCCCTTCTTCTGCAGGGCGGATTCCAGCTCGTAGTTGCGGTCGAAGTGGTCCTCCAGGGGGCGCTTGTTGCGGCCCGTGATCATGAGGACATCGTCGAGGCCGGCGGAGACGGCCTCTTCGACCACGTACTGGATCGCCGGCTTGTCGACGACCGGCAGCATCTCCTTGGGAGTGGCTTTGGTGGCCGGCAGGAACCGGGTACCGAGGCCCGCTGCGGGGATGACAGCCTTGCTGATCCGAGGGTGCGACTGAGTCATGCCCGACACCATATCCGGTGCCTTTGCAGGGAATCTGAGGCTCCGGTTATTTGGCTCTCATATGAGCGCATTAGGAAGGGTTCGGGAACGACCAGTGAGTCACATCGGGCGTCCGGCCGAGACTGACAAGCGAATGTTGCGGCGAGAGTTCCTCGCGGTGAGAAGCAGGTTGACAGCGGTTGACGTGCAGGTATCGGCGTCCGCGCTGGCCGGGCGGGCACTGGAGCTGCCCGAGCTGGCGCATGCGCGCACGGTGGCGGCGTACGTCTCCGTGGGGAGTGAACCCGGCACGCTCGCACTGCTGGACGCGCTGCGCGCGCGGGGCGTGCGTGTCCTGCTGCCCGCCCTCCTGCCCGACAACGACCTCGACTGGGGCGCGTACACCGGAGAGGACTCCCTCGCCCGCGTCCAACACGGCGGAAAGATGGCCCTCTTCGAGCCCACCGGCGAGCGCCTCGGCCCGGACGCCGTGACCGACGCCGACGTCGTGCTGCTGCCGGGCCTCGCGGTCGACGCGCGCGGGATGCGCCTGGGGCGCGGCGGGGGGTCGTACGACCGCGTCCTCGCCCGGCTGGAAGGCGCGGGCGCCCATCCCTCGCTCGTGGTGCTGCTGTACGACTCCGAGGTCGTCGAGCGCGTCCCGGCGGAGCCGCACGACCGGCCGGTGCACGCGGTGGTGACGCCGTCGGGCACGCGCCGTTTCCGGGAGCCCTGAGCCGCGCTCCGCATGCGAAGGGGCCCTCCACGCGCGCGTGGAGGGCCCCTTCGGCACTTGCCTCAGCCGTTCACCGTCGGCGACTCATGGCTTGAGCACCAGGTGGTCGCTCGTGCTCTCGTCGACCGCGTCGTCCGAGAAGGACCAGTCGAGCAGTTCACCGTCGGCCCACTTGTCCGTCTGGTCGGTGTAGTGGGCGCTGTAGGCGTGCCCGGAGGCACCGGTGAGGTTGATCCACTTCGACTTGTCGAGGTCGCCGAGGTTGACCACCATCCGCATCGACGGCACCCAGACGACGCCGTAACCGCCGGCGGCGTTCCAGCCCGAGGCGTTGACCGTGGCCTCGCCGCCGCTGAGCTTCCAGGGGCCGCGGTTGAGGATGTACTGCAGGAAGCCGGGGCCTTCGGTGCCGAGGGTCTGGTTCTTCAGGAACAGGCGGTGCAGCCGGCCCCAGCTCCAGGTGTCGATGTCCTTGCCGAGCTTGGCGGTCAGCTCCCAGCGGGCGTCGATCATGGCGCGCTTGAACAGCTCGTCGCGGTTGGCGGCCGCCGGGCGGGTGCCCGACCTCGGCGTGCTCCACCAGTCGCTGTCCTCGTCGTTCATGAGGCTGCGCACCACCTCGAACCAGCGGTCGCCGCCGTCCGGCTGCGCCTGGTCGGCCTCGCGCTCACCGCACTCGCGCACCTTCTGCGTCTCGTCCGCGGGGCCGGTGGTGTTCACGGGGTCGACCCACAGGCACTGGCCCTCGACCCGCAGCTCCTTGGGCAGCTTGTTGCCGAAGGCGAGCTTGAGGATGTTGCGCCAGACCGAGTTGAAGTAGGCGGCCGCCGCCGAGTCGGCGTCCTGGGTGTAGTCCCAGCCCTCCAGGAGCTCCTGCGCCTGACGGACGTCCTTGTCCTCGATGTCGATCTTCAGCAGCTTGGGCACGAGCAGCTTGGCGATCTCACTGCTGTTGTCCAGCTGCATCTGGCGCATGTCGTCGGTGGAGATCTTGCCGCCGTCGTCGATCTTCGACTGGATCAGGTCGGTGATGCGCTGGCTGCGGGCGCCGTAACCCCAGTCCGTGGTGAGCGTGTAGGGGTACTTGGCCTTGTCGACCACGGCCTGGTTGGCGGTGACGATGTAGCCGCGGGTCGGGTTGTACTCGTACGGCAGCTCGTCCTGGTCGATGTAGCCGGTCCAGCGGGACTTGGCGTCCCAGCCGGGCGCCGGGACGGAGCCGTCGTAGCCCTGCGCGCGCGTGGGGATCTTGCCGGGCAGCGTGTAGCCGATGTTGTCCTTGGTGTCGGCGTAGATCAGGTTCTGCGAGGGCACGTCGAACAGGGTGGCCGCGGCCCGGAAGTCGCTCCAGTTCGCCGCCCTGTCCATGGCGAAGACGGCGTCCATGGAGGTGCCCGGGCTCAGTGCGGTCCAGCGCAGCGCGATGCCGTAGCCGTCGCCGCGGTCGGGGGCGGCGGTGTCGACGGCGGCCTTCCTGCCGACCTTCACGAGCTCGCTGCTGCGGTCGGACAACAGGGGCCCGTTGTTGGTCTCACGGACGACGATCTTCTTGGGCGTGCCGCCGGCGACCTCGATGGTCTCCTCGCGCGCGGTGAAGGGGACCGTCTTGCCGTCGTACAGGTAGCCGTCGCCGGAGAGCTTCTCCAGGTAGAGGTCGGTGACGTCGACGCCGGAGTTTGTCATGCCCCAGGCGATGTTCTGGTTGTGGCCGATGACCACGCCGGGCATGCCCGCGAAGGTGTAGCCGGTGACGTCGTACTGGCACTTGCTGGAGATCGCGCGGCAGTGCAGGCCCATCTGGTACCAGACGGACGGCAGCGACGCCGACAGGTGCGGGTCGTTGGCCAGCAGCGGCTTGCCGGTGATCGTGTACTTGCCGCGGACCACCCAGGAGTTGGAGCCGATGCCGTTGCCGTTCACGCCGACGGCCGTCGGGAGGTCGTCCAGGACGTTCTGCAGGCCCGACAGCTGGCTCTGCAGGCCGGCGGAGGCGGAGGCCGTGCCGCTCGTGGAGCCGCCGGCCGACGAGCCCGCGGAGGACGTGCCGCCGTTCTGCTGGAACGTCTTGGTGACCTCGTCGTACCGGCCCGCCTGGACGATCGTCTTGTTCCGGCCGTACGGGTACTGCGGGTACAGGTCCGCGATCTCCTTGGGGCCGAGGCGGCTGGTCATCAGGGCGCGGTCGATCTCGTCCTGCATGTTGCCGCGCAGGTCCCAGGCCATCGCCTTCAGCCAGGAGATCGAGTCGACCGGGGTCCACTTCTGCGGCTTGTAGTCGTTGGTGAACCCGAGGGCCGCGTACTCCAGCGAGATGTCCTTGTTGTCCTTGCCGTCCAGGTAGGCGTTGACACCCTTGGCGTAGGCCTGGAGGTACTTCTTGGTGGAGGCGGATAGCGTCTTGTCGTATTCCTGCTGCGCGATCCGGTCCCAGCCGAGGGTGCGCAGGAACTCGTCGTTGTCGACCTGGCTCTTGCCGAACATCTCCGACAGGCGCCCGGACGTCATATGGCGGCGCACGTCCATCTCGTAGAACCGGTCCTGCGCCTGGACGTAGCCCTGCGCCATGAACAGGTCCTCGTCGGAGGAGGCGTAGACCTGCGGGATGCCGTAGTCGTCGCGCTTCACGTCGACGGGCCCGGACAGGCCTGCGAGCGTGAGTGAGCCCTTGGTCTGCGGGAAGGAGGCCCGGACGGTGCTGATGGACCAGTACGCCCCGCCGGTGACGCCTCCGACGAGGGCCAGCACCAGCACGAGGAGCAACAGACGGGCTCTGCGCCCCTTCTTCCTGCCGGACTTGCCGGGCTGCTGACCCGTGGAGGCGGTGGTGTTGGGGGGCATCGCTGTCCTTGCTGTCCTAACGCGAGCGGCAGGCGGTCCTGGAGTGCTGGAGCAACCATAGGCGCAGGGCCCGGTCCAACTTGACGCGGAGTAGGGAACCAGCGCGGACGGACGTTCGATCATGCATCGCCGAGTGTCAAGAAATCGTCAAGAGTTAGGTAAGGTAACGAAGTACTTGGATGCGGAGTACCGCCACTTCGTGTCCTATGTACGTGAGCCCACGCGCGTGTGCGCGCGGGCCAGGGAAGGGAACGGCCGCTGACTGTCCACGACCTCAACCAGCTCCTGCTCGTCTGCTCGCTCGTCCTGCTCGTCGCCGTCGCAGCGGTCCGGATCTCCTCGCGCAGCGGGCTCCCCAGCCTGCTCGTGTACCTGGGCATCGGCGTGCTCATGGGCCAGGACGGCATCGGCGGCATCCGCTTCGACGACGCCGAACTGACCCAGGTCATCGGGTACGCGGCACTGGTCGTGATCCTGGCCGAAGGCGGTCTCGGCACGAAGTGGAAGGAGATCAAGCCGGCCCTTCCGGCCGCCACCGCGCTGGCGCTGGTCGGGGTCTCGGTGAGCGTCGGGGTCACGGCGGCTGCCGCGCACTACCTGGTCGGGCTGGATTGGCGGCAGGCGCTGATCATCGGGGCGGTCGTCTCCTCGACCGACGCGGCCGCGGTCTTCTCCGTCCTGCGGAAGATCCCCCTCCCCTCGCGCGTGACGGGCACCTTGGAGGCCGAGTCCGGCTTCAACGACGCCCCCGTGGTGATCCTGGTCGTCGCCTTCTCCCAGTCCGGCCCGATCGAGCACTGGTACGCGCTGCTGGGCGAGATAGCCCTGGAGCTGGCCATCGGCGCCGCCATCGGCATCGCGGTGGGCTGGCTCGGCGCCTGGGGCCTGAGGCACGTGGCGCTGCCCGCCTCCGGCCTCTACCCGATCGCCGTCATGGCCATCGCCGTCGCCGCCTACGCGGCGGGCGCCTCGGCGCACGGCAGCGGCTTCCTGGCGGTGTACCTGGCCTCGATGGTGATGGGCAACGCGCGGCTGCCGCACTGGCCCGCCACGCGCGGGTTCGCCGACGGGCTCGGCTGGATCGCCCAGATCGGCATGTTCGTCCTGCTCGGCCTGCTGGTCACCCCGCACGAGCTGGGCGACGACATCCTGCCCGCGCTGCTCATCGGGCTGGTGCTGACGATGGTGGCGCGCCCGCTGAGCGTCGTCGCGTGTCTGACGCCGTTCCGGGTCCCCTGGCGGGAGCAGGCGCTGATGTCCTGGGCCGGGCTGCGCGGCGCCGTCCCCATCATCCTGGCGACGATCCCCATGGTGGGCGGCGTCGAGGACAGCCGCCGCATCTTCAACATCGTCTTCGTCCTGGTCGTCGTCTACACCCTGATCCAGGGACCGACGCTGCCCTGGCTCGCCCGCATGCTGCACCTCGGCCAGGGCCCCGAGCCCGCCGACCTCGGCATCGAGTCGGCGCCGCTGGAGCGGCTGCGCGGACATCTGCTGTCCGTCGCGATCCCCGACGGCTCGAAGATGCACGGCGTCGAGGTCAACGAGCTGCGGCTGCCCGCCGGGGCCGCCGTCACCCTCGTCGTCCGCGACGGAAAATCGTTTGTTCCGCTGCCGACGACGGTGCTGCGCCTCGGGGACGAGCTGCTCGTGGTCGCCACGGATCCGGTACGGGACGCCGCGGAGCGCCGACTGCGCGCCGTGGGGGCCGGGGGCAAGCTGGCCGGATGGCTGGGGACGAACGGAGCGACCTCCACCAGGCGACCCAATCGCAGGTGAAGCACTGGGCAGTGCTCATTTTCACAGGGGCAGCGGCCGCTGTTCCCTGTACTATGCAGGCGTCACCCAGATCAAACCACCTCTGCCTGACGCAGAGCTGGCGCGACCGTATGGCGGCCGGGACGCCCTTCCTCAGCAGGCGCCGGTATCTACCGCAGTTCCGCGCGACAGGACAGCTCTCGGCGCCGCCCCCCACCCGACGGGGCCGCGCTACCAGGCGGCAGAAAGGCACGGGCCGTGGCATCCACGGTCACCATCGAGCCGTCGAAGGACTCGTCGGCCTCCTCCCGCCCGGGATACGGACAGCTGCTGCGCACCCGCGGCGCCTGGACGTTCCTGCTGCCCGGCTTCGCGGCGCGTCAGCCGTTCGCGATGCTGACCATCTCCATCGTGCTGCTCGTGCAGCACACCACCGGCTCCTACGGTGCGGCGGGCGCCGCCGCGGCCGTCACCGGCGTCTCCATGGCGGTGTTCGCGCCCTACAGCGGCCGTCTCGCCGACCGCTACGGGCAGCGCACCGTGCTGATCCCCGGCGTGCTGGTGCACACGCTGTCGGGACTGACCCTGACGACGCTCGCCCTGAACCACGCCCCCTTGTGGGCGCTGTTCGCGGCGGCCGTGCCGACCGGTGCCTCGGTGCCGCAGGTCGGGCCCATGGTGCGGGCCCGCTGGGGCGTGAAGCTCCAGGGCTCGCCCCTGATGACGACCGCGGCGGCCTTCGAGTCGGTCACGGACGAGCTGACCTTCGTCGTCGGTCCGCTGCTGGCCACCGCCCTGTGCACCACCGTCGACCCGGCCGCGGGCCTGGTCACGGAGGCCGCGCTCACACTGCTCGGCGGTCTGCTGTTCGCCGCCCAGAAGAGCACCCAGCCCTTGGTCGCCGTCGACGGGCACGCGCGCGTGGAGCACGCTTCCGCGCTGCGCGTCCCCGGTGTGCGCGTGCTGATCGTGACCTTCCTCGGCATCGGTTCCGTCTTCGGCGGCATGCAGGTCTCCCTGGCCGCCTTCACCGAGTCGATCGGCGAGCCCGGCCTGAACGGCGTCCTGTACGGCACCTTCGCCACGGGCAACATGCTCTCCGGCATCGCCTGCGGCGCCATCGCGTGGAAGGTCTCCCCGCAGCGCCGCCTCGTCGTCGGATACGCCGCCCTCGCGCTGGCCGCGTCCGGCCTGTGGGCCGCGCACTCGGTGCTCGTCCTGGCCGGCCTCGGTCTGCTGGTCGGCATGTGCATCGCGCCGGCGCTGATCACCGGGTACACGCTGGTCGAGGACCTGGTTCCGGCCGGTGCCCGCACCGAGGCGTTCACCTGGCTCACGGGCGCGGTGGCGCTCGGCCAGGCCGCCGCCGTCACGGTCGCCGGACAGCTGGAGGATCGCTTCTGGGGCGGCGCCGGGTTCCTGGTGCCGACGGGCGGGACGCTGCTCGCCCTGGCGACCCTGGTGGCACTGCGTTCGCGGCTGGCGGCGCGGCCCCGCGGCCGTACCGTCGCACGTGGCGTCGGTCACCGAGTCCCGGTAGCAGTGGACTGAGCGGCCGGAATACGTCACTATTGACCGTCGTTAGCACTCATCGAGTGAGAGTGCCAGGAGGAAGACAGTGCCCACCTATCAGTACCAGTGCACCGAGTGCGGCGAGGGCCTCGAGGCGGTGCAGAAGTTCACCGACGACGCCCTGACCGAGTGCCCCAGCTGCCAGGGCCGCCTCAAGAAGGTGTTCTCCGCGGTCGGCATCGTCTTCAAGGGCTCCGGTTTCTACCGCAACGACAGCCGCGGCTCCTCGTCGAGCAGCTCGCCGGCGTCGTCGAAGCCGTCGACGTCCGCCTCGTCCGACTCGTCCTCTTCTTCGTCCGCCTCGACGTCTTCTTCGTCGTCCTCGGACTCGAAGTCGTCGAGCTCCGGCACCTCCTCCAGCAGCTCCGCCGCGTAACACCTGCTTCTTACGGGACCCTGTCGTCTTGCGACGACGGGGTCCTCGGTGTTCGAGGGGGCGGTTAGGGTGCGGTCATGGTGAACAAGGCGAACGCAGAACTCGGCGTGATCGGCGGCTCCGGCTTCTACTCGTTCCTCGACGACGTGACCGAGATACAGGTGGACACCCCGTACGGGCCGCCCAGTGACTCCCTCTTCCTCGGCGAGATCGCCGGCCGACGGGTCGCCTTCCTCCCCCGGCACGGACGCGGTCACCATCTGCCGCCGCACCGGATCAACTACCGGGCCAACCTCTGGGCGCTGCGCTCGCTCGGCGTGCGCCAGGTCCTCGCGCCGTGCGCGGTGGGCGGCCTGCGTCCCGAGTACGGGCCTGGCACCCTGCTCGTGCCGGACCAGCTGGTCGACCGTACGAAGTCCCGGGTGGGCACGTACTTCGACGGGCTGCCGCTGCCCGACGGCACCGTGCCGAACGTGGTGCACGTCTCCCTGGCCGACCCCTACTGCCCCGCCGGACGTACGGTCGCGTTGAAGGCGGCGCGCGGACAGGACTGGGAGCCGGTGGACGGCGGCACGCTGGTCGTCATAGAGGGGCCGCGCTTCTCGACCCGTGCCGAATCGTTGTGGCACCAGGCCCAGGGCTGGTCGGTGGTGGGCATGACCGGCCACCCCGAGGCGGCCCTCGCCCGTGAACTCGAGCTCTGCTACACCTCGTTGACGCTGGTCACGGACCTCGACGCGGGCGCCGAGACCGGCGAGGGCGTCTCGCACGACGAGGTGCTGCAGGTGTTCGCGGCGAACGTGGACCGGCTGCGGGGCGTGCTCTTCGACGCGGTGGCCGCGCTGCCGACGAACGAGGAGCGGGACTGCCTGTGCACCAAGGCGCTGGGCGGGATGGATCCGGGGTTCGAGCTGCCGTAGGGCTCTCCGGCGGGCGGAAGTCCTCGTTCGGGTGCGGGAGTTTTCCACAACCGGCCAGTAGTCCACCGGGCCCGGCGGGCGGCGGCGCGATGCCTCATCGTGGGCTCGCAAGCCGTTCCGTCGTCGCAGGTGGTGTCCTCATGTCCATGGCTCCGTCGTCCTTCTCCTCTCCCTCTCCCGTTGCTCCGCTCCCCCCGGGCACGGACGCTCCGGCCACGTGCGAGGTGCCGCACTTCGCCCCCGTACGGGTACGCGGCGGGCGGTATCGGCTACGCCGGCTCGTGCGGCACCGGAGGCGGGCCGTGGCAGCCGGGCTCGCCGTGACCGCGGCAGCGCTCGTGGCGGCGGGCCCGCGGGAAGCGGGGCGGGAGGCCGACGGGGCGCCCGGGCATCCGGTGGCGGAGCCGGTACGCCAGCACCGGGCGGTCGAGCGGGTGTCCGCGCCGGTGCGGATCGCCGACGGGGCGACGGTGCGGCTGCTGCGGCCCGGTGACCGGGTCGACGTGATCGCCGCGCAGGACACGGCCGCGGGCGGCGCCTCCCATGTGGTCGCGCGCGGCGCGCGGGTGACGAAGGTGCCGGAGCCGCTGGACGCCGCGACCGAGAGTGGGGCGCTGGTCGTGCTCTCGGTGCCGCGCGCCACCGCGGCACACCTCGCGGGGGCGAGCGCTACGGGACGGCTGGCGGTGACGCTGTGCTGAGCCGGGTCGCACGTGTCGTGCGCATGGCAGTCAAGGCCCTGTCAAGTCCCTCCTTCCGGTGGCGCAATTGGACAGGATGGCCCAGCCCTGACGTAGGTTGCGGAGCTGTTTGTTCCGCAACCTGTGCGCGCGAGGAGAGGCTCCGAAGTGAGCGAGAAGAAGGAACCGGGCATCTGGGACGGCTTCAAGGCCTTCCTGATGCGCGGGAACGTCGTCGATCTGGCTGTGGCGGTGGTCATCGGTGCCGCGTTCACCAACATCGTCAACGCGGTGGTGAAGGGGATCATCAATCCGCTGGTCGGCACGATCGGCACCAAGAACCTCGATCACTACAGCTCGTGCCTGAGCACGTCGTGCAAGGGCGATCAGGGGATCCAGATCCTGTGGGGCTCGGTCCTCGGCGCGACCCTCAGCTTCGTGATCACCGCGGCCGTCGTCTACTTCCTGATGGTCCTGCCGATGGCGAAGTACCTGGCCGGGGTGGAGGCCCGCAGGAAGGCGAAGGAAGGCGCCCACGAGGTCATCGAGGTGACCGAGCTGGAGGTGCTCAAGGAGATCCGCGACGCACTGGTGGCGCAGCGCGGTTCGGGGCACGACGAGCGGTAACCGCTCAGAGGTGGTGGGGAGGCTTCTCGTCGAGGAAGCGCTTGAGGTCGGCCGCGCTGTCGGTGCCCGGCCGATCGCCCCACCCGCGGTCCGTGTCGTCCGAGGACTGCTGGTCCAGCGGGTCGTCGAAGATCAGCGCGGGCTTCGGCTCGCGCGGCTCGGGGGCGGGGGAGTCACTCATGCGTCCAGGGTACGGCCCGCACGAGGGCCCTCCGCGGCGACAACCCTCTCGGCGGCGGCCCAGGCGCTTGCGCGCTGGTGATCCCTTCGCAAGAAATTCCCCGCCCCATCTGCTGTGCTTGACCCCATGACGTCCAGTTCGACTCCTGCGCCGGACTCCCCCCGCACACCGGGAAGCCGCCGACCGCTGCGCAGACTCGCGGCGCGTGGCCGTGGTGAGGTGCATCGGGCCGCCACCCCGCTGGAGCTCTTCTTCGACCTGTGCTTCGTCGTGGCCATCGCCCAGGCGGGCATGCAGCTGGTGCACGCCGTCGCCGAGGGACACGCGGGCGAGGGGATCCTCAACTACGCGATGGTGTTCTTCGCCATCTGGTGGGCCTGGATGAACTTCACCTGGTTCGCCTCGGCGTACGACAACGACGACGTGCTCTACCGGGTCGTCACCCTGATCCAGATCGCCGGGGTGCTGGTCCTGGCGGCAGGGGTCTCCCGGGCGTTCGAGGACCACGAGTTCCTGGCGGTGCTGCTGGGCTACGTGATCATGCGTCTCGCCCTCGTGACGCAGTGGCTGCGGGCGGGCAGGTCCAGCGAGGGCGCGGAGAGGACGATGGCCCTGAGATACGCCGTCGGCGTGCTGCTGTGCCAGATCGGCTGGCTGGGGCTGGTGCTCCTGCCCGAGGATGCCAGGCCCTGGGTGTTCCTGGTGATGGCGATCCTCGAGATGTGTGTGCCGCCGTACGCGGAGAAGGACCATCCCACGTCCTGGCATCCGCGCCATATCGCCGAGCGGTACGGGCTGTTCACGATCATCGTGCTCGGCGAGACCATCGCCGCGGCCACGGTCGCCGTGAAGACCGGCATCGACGAGAACGACGCGCTGGGCGACCTGCTGCCGATCGCCGCCGGCGGACTGTTGATCATCTTCGCCGCGTGGTGGATCTACTTCGTGGTGCCGATCCACGGTCACCTGCGCTCCAACAAGCAGGCGTTCCTGTGGGGTTACGGCCACTATCTGGTCTTCGCCTCGGCGGCAGCGATCGGCGCGGGCCTGGAGGTGGCGGTCGAGCAGGTGGTCGGCAAGGCGCACATCTCGACGCTGGCCGCGTCGGCGGCGGTGACCCTGCCGACGGCGCTCTATCTGCTCACCGTGTGGGCGCTGCACTCGCGTCACTTCAAGGTGGGCATCGCCCAGCAGCTGGTGCTGCCGACCACGGCCCTGCTGGTGATCTGCTGCACGTTCCTGGGCGACTGGGCGGTGCTCGCGGCCGGCCTCGTCTCGGCGGGAGCGGTGGCGACCGGGGAGACACTGACGGCACGCAGGTCGGCCCGGGAGCGCGGGACGGCGGCGCGGGCGCCGGTCGCCTGACCGGCCCCACATGGCCGGACATCGCGGGAGCGCGCCGGTGGCTGGACGAGACTGGCCCCATGACAGTTGACGCTCTGACAGATGTCGCCGGGCTGCGCGTGGGGCACGCGACGCGCAAAGACGACGGTTGGCTCACCGGCACCACGGTCGTCCTCGCACCCGAGGGCGGGGCCGTGGCAGCCGTGGACGTACGCGGTGGCGGTCCCGGCACCAAGGAGACCGACGCACTCGATCCGCGCAACCTCGTGCAGAAGGTCGAGGCGATCGTGCTGACCGGCGGCAGCGCGTACGGGCTCGACGCGGCGTCCGGGGTGATGGCCTGGCTGGAGGAGCGGGGGCGCGGGGTGCGCGTGGGGGTGGATCCGGCGCATGTCGTGCCGGTGGTGCCCGCGGCCTGCGTCTTCGATCTGGGCCGGGGCGGCGACTTCCGGGCGAGGCCGGACGCGGCCACCGGGCGTGCGGCGGTCGAGGCGGCCGCGGCGAGTAAGGCCGGGGCGGCCGTGCGGCAGGGGTGCGTGGGTGCCGGTACGGGGGCGACGGTCGGGTCGGTGAAGGGCGGGGTCGGCACGGCGAGCGTCGTTCTCGACTCGGGGATCACGGTGGCGGCGCTGGTGGTGGCCAACGCGGCGGGGGCGGCGGTGGATCCGCAGACGGGGGTGCTGTACGGGGAGTTGTTCCAGGGGCGCGTGGACTATCCGCAGGAGCAGGTCCATGAGGCCGCGCGGGTGCGCCTCGCCGAGATCGCGGCGAAGAACGCGCCGCCCCCGCTGAACACCACGCTCGCGGTGGTCGCCACCGACGCGGACCTGTCGAAGGCGCAGGCGCAGAAGCTGGCCGGCACGGCGCACGACGGCATCGCACGCGCCGTACGGCCGGTGCATCTGCTCAACGACGGGGACACCGTGTTCGCGCTGGCCACCGGGGACCGGCCGCTCGACGCCGGGCACCCGCTCGCGCTCAACGAGCTTCTCGCGGCGGGCGCGGACGCGGTGACGCGGGCGATCGTGCGGGCCGTGCGCGCGGCCGAGTCGGTGGACGGACCGGGTGGAGTGTGGCCGTCGTACGGGGAGTTGTACGGGGAACGCTGACGACAGGGGGCAACACTGAGGGGGTGGCACCTGTTCCGCGTGGTCGATTGTCGCGGTTGTGTCACGTGATGGCATTCACCGCGCACGGCGGGAACCCGGTCCGGTGACGGTGGCCTCTTCCACCGTGGAACGGAACGGATCCCGCAAATCGTAAGAACTGGAGCAGCTCGTGACAACGCCGGACATAGCAGCGCGGCGCGCACTGGGGGCCTGTGCCGCCCTGATGATCGGCGCCCTGACCCTCACCGCCTGTGGTGGGAGCGCCAACGCCGACAACGACGACAAGGGGGGCAGTGACTCTTCCCATGCGTCCGCCGCGAAGATCGTGATCTCGGCGAAGGACGGCTCGACAGGCGCGTCGATCAACACGACCGGCGTGAAGGTCAGCGACGGCAAGCTGACCGACGTGAAGATGACCGTGGCGGGGACCGGGAAGGCCGTGCCGGGTTCCCTGTCCGCCGACGGGGGCAGCTGGCAGCCGAAGGAGCAGCTGGAGCGGGGGACGAAGTACCAGATATCAGCCACCGCGAAGGACGACGACGGGCGCACGGCCGCCGCCGACTCCGACTTCACCACGGTCTCTTCGGCCGACAGCTTCATCGGGACCTACACACCCGACGACGGCACCACGGTCGGTGTCGGCATGCCGGTGTCGTTCAACTTCGACAAGGCGATCAGCGACAAGAAGGCCGTGCAGTCGCACATCAAGGTCACCTCCAGCAGCGGGCAGAAGGTGGTCGGGCACTGGTTCGGGACGCAGCGGCTCGACTTCCGGCCCGAGGAGTACTGGAAGGCCGGCTCCAAGGTCACGATGAAGATCGACCTGGACGGCGTCGAGGGCGCGAACGGCGTCCGCGGGGTGCAGAAGAAGGCGGTCACCTTCGCCATCGGCCGCTCGCAGGTGTCCACCGTCGACGTGAACACGCAGACCATGACGGTCGTGCGCGACGGCAAGACGCTCAAGTCGGTCCCGATCTCGGCGGGCAGCTCGGAGTTCTCCACCTACAACGGGCAGATGGTGATCTCCGAGAAGTACAAGCAGGTGCGCATGGACAGCCGGACGGTCGATCTCGCCGACGCGTACGACATCAAGGACGTGCCGAACGCGATGCGACTGACGCAGTCGGGGACCTTCCTGCACGGCAACTACTGGTACAACAAGGGCAACCCGCCCTTCGGCAGCCAGGGCACCAGCCACGGCTGCGTCGGCCTGCGGGACATGCGGGGCGGGCAGGGAGACACCCCCGCCAAGTGGTTCTACGACAACTCGGTCCTCGGTGACGTGGTGATCGTCAAGAACTCCCCCGACAAGACCGTCGCGCCGGACAACGGGCTCAACGGCTGGAACATGACGTGGAGCGAGTGGGTCGCGGGCAGCGCCGCGTGAGCCACTGAGTACCGTCCGAGCAGGGATTCTTGACAGTTCGTCGGGTCGCGCGGGAACTTCTCGCGCGACCCGCGCGTTTTACCGGACGTACGTTTTCTCGGTTCCCGGACATGATGTCCGCCCGAGGGGCTACGGTATGCACCCACAAGGTGACATGCAGCAACGCCGGGAGAAACCTTGAGCGTTCCGTACGAGACGGCAGCGTACGAACCACCCGAGTCGCCGGAGTCTCCGGAGGAGCACCTCGCGCGACTCCTCGGCCGCGCCCTGAACTCCTTCGAGCTGCCCGACGAGACGATACGGCGGCTCGACTGCGCGCTGGCTCATGACAGCTCGCTGCACTCCGCGCACCACAGCGCGGGACTGCACCGCGAGACGTACCGGCACACCTGGCTGCTCGCCGACGGCTCGGCGCTCACCCTGTGGGAGCTCGTCCACAACACCGCGCAGGACCGCGCCCCACAGCACGAGGTGTACGTCGACGAGGAGGAGCTGCGCGCCGCGACCGCGCGGCTGCCGCTGCCGCCGGACGCGCCGGACTTCGAACTTCCGGTGACGGTGCAGCTGTCGCCGATACCCGCGCCTCGGCACGCGTATGCGCCGGACGACTCGGCCGACCACGCGCGCCGGTTACTGCGCCGGGCGGAGAACGCCGACCGGCCGGACGCGGAGACGGCCGCGCTGCTGACCACGGCGTTCGCACACCAGATCACACAGGCCTTCGGGCGCCCGGGCCGCGCGAGGCGCGCCGGCTTGTGCTTCTCGCTCTACGAGCACGCCTTCCTCCTGCACGACGGTAAGGAGATCTCCCTCTGGGAGGTCGAGCACACGGCGACACCCGACGGGCGGCACATGTGCGAGGTGTACGTCAGCGAGGACGCGGCACGCGATGCGATGGAGCGGCGGGCGGCGCAGGTGTCGTAACACCGGCTCCGCCATACAGCGCGGGTGCGGTGCCGCCGGGCCGGCCCCTCTTTTCAGTGACCGTCGGCGATTTCAGCAACCCTCGCCGATTTCAACGACCGTCGCCGAGCTGTCGTACGAGTCCCGCGAACGCGTCCCGTTCCGCCGGGGTCAGCTCCACGGCCTCCAGCTCGGGGGCGGTCTGCCGCTGGTGCGGGAGCGCGGAGAGCACCGGGACCGAGCGCCACGGCGACGACCCGGTGCGGGCACGGCGCAGGACGCGGGTCAGGCCGATCACCCAGAGCACGGCCGCCAGGGCGAGCACGACCGGCCCCAGCAGCTGGAGGAACGAGACGTGCTCAGGCATGCGCCCCAGTAGACACCACGGTCCGGGCCTTTGGGCCCGGACCGTGACGTATCTCGCAGGTGCCGTGAACAACTCACAGCGCCCCAAAGGGACAAGCGGGAGGCCTGCCCGGCGGGGGGCTTACGCCGCCCCGGCTGCTTCGCCTCCGCGGCCGCGGCCGCCGGGGACTCGGCCGCCGAGGTGCCCTCCGGGGCCGTCTTGCGCATGCCCTTCAGGAGGATGACCAGGCCGGTCGTGACCGCCGTACCGACCGCGATGGCCAGCAGGTAGAGGAACGGCTTGCCGATCAGGAAGGTGACCCAGACACCGCCGTGCGGGGCGCGCAGGGTCGAGCCGAAGGCCATGGTCAGCGCGCCGGTGACCGCGCCGCCCGCCATGGAGGCGGGGATGACGCGCAGCGGGTCGGCCGCGGCGAACGGGATCGCGCCCTCGGAGATGAAGGAGGCGCCCAGCACCCAGGCGGCCTTGCCGTTCTCGCGCTCGGCCGTGGTGAACAGCTTCTTGCGGACGGTGGTGGCGAGGGCCATGCCCAACGGCGGGACCATGCCCGCGGCCATGACGGCGGCCATGATCTTCATCGCGGAGTCGCTGGGGGCCGCCACGGAGATGCCGGCCGTCGCGAAGGTGTAGGCCACCTTGTTGACGGGGCCGCCGAGGTCGAAGCACATCATCAGGCCGAGCAGGACGCCGAGCAGGATGGCGTTGGTGCCGGAGAGGCTGTTCAGCCAGTCGGTCAGGCCCTTCTGCGCCTCGGAGATCGGCTTGCCGATGACCACGAACATCAGGAAGCCGACGACCGCCGAGGAGACCAGCGGGATCACCACCACCGGCATGATGCCGCGCAGCACCGGCGGGATGTCGATCCGCTGGATGCCGAGCACCACACCACCGGCGATCAGACCGGCGACCAGACCGCCGAGGAACCCGGCGCCGATCGTCACGGAGATCGCGCCGCCGACGAAGCCGGGCACGAGTCCTGGCCGGTCGGCCATGCCGTAGGCGATGTATCCGGCGAGGACCGGGACGAGGAAGCCGAAGGCCGCCGCGCCGATCTGGAACAGCAGCGCGCCCCAGCTGTCGACCTGGCCCCAGTCGAAGTGCTCGGTGACCGACTTGGCCTCGTTGATCTGGTAGCCGCCGATCGCGAAGCCGAGGGCGATCAGCAGACCGCCGGCCGCGACGAACGGGACCATGTAACTCACGCCTGACATCAGCCACTTGCGCAGCTTGGTGCCGTAGCCCTCGCCGGGCTCGCCGGCGCGTTCGACGGGGGTGCCGCCGCCGGGCCTGGCGGCCGCGGTGACCTCGCCGCGCTCGGCCTTGGCGCGCACCTCGGCGATGAGTTCGGCCGGGCGGTTGATGCCCGCCTTCACTCCGACGTCGACGGTTGGCTTGCCGGCGAACCGGTCCTTCTCCCGTACGGACACGTCGTGGGCGAAGATCACGCCGTCCGCCGCCGCGATGACGGCCGGGTCGAGCCGGGTGAAGCCGGCCGAGCCCTGGGTCTCGACGACGAGTTCGACGCCCGCCTCGCGGCCCGCGTTCTCCAGGGACTCGGCTGCCATGTACGTGTGGGCGATGCCGGTCGGGCAGGAGGTGACGGCGACGATACGGAACGGGCGCTCGGCGGGAGCCTCGGAGGTGGTGCCCGTGGCGGCGTCGGCGGAGGCCGCCACCGACGACGCCACGGAGTCTTCGGAATCGGCGGCATCGGCCGCCGGGGGCTCCTCGCCCCGGATCAGCGCCGCCGCGGACGCCGCGTCGCCCGCCGACCGCAGCGCGTCCGTGAACTCGGCGTTCATCAGCTGGCGGGCCAGCGACGACAGGATCGTCAGGTGGGCGTCGTCCGCACCGGCGGGGGCGGCGATCAGGAAGATCAGGTCGGCAGGACCGTCCGCCGCACCGAAGTCGATGCCAGCGGCGCTGCGCCCGAAGGCGAGCGTCGGCTCGGTGACGTGCTCACTGCGGCAGTGCGGGATACCGATGCCCCCGTCGAGGCCGGTGGGCATCTGTGCTTCGCGCGCGGCCACGTCGGCGAGGAAGCCGTCGAGGTCGGTCACCCGACCCAGGGCCACCATGCGCTCGGCGAGGGCACGCGCCGCCGCTTCCTTGGTGTCGGCGGACAGGTCGAGATCGACCAGGTCCGCGGTGATCATGCCGCTCATCGCGGGCTCCTTCGCTCGCGTATCGCCCGGGGAGTCTGGTGGGCGCAGAAGGGGACGGGGGTGCGGTGGGGGGTGACAGGTGTGGAGTGGGGGGTGGGGGAGGCGAGGTCGGGGAAAGCCCGCCTCCCCCGGGCGGCAGAGCGGCTCAGGAGGCTCTGCCGTCCGTCGGCGGGCGTGAGTAACGCCGAGCTTCGCCGCTTACGGACCGGATCGGCAAGAACTGTGACAACCACGACATGCGTCATGACGCCGACTCCTTCAGTACGCGGTCCACCAGTACGCGGTCCACGGGCACCTCGGCCGTGACCGTCACCGCCGCCATGTCCAGGTCGCCCGGGGCCGGCATCACGCTGCCGGGGAGCTGCACGGCCGCAGCACCGTGCGCGACGGCGGAGGCGAGCGCCTCGGGCCCGCTTCCCCCGGCGATCAGAAAGCCGGCGAGGGAGGAGTCACCCGCGCCGACGTTGCTGCGTACGACGTCCACGCGCGCACTGCCGAACCAGGCGCCCGCGTCGTCCACCAGCAGCTGCCCGTCAGCGCCCAGGCTCGCGAGCACGGCGCGCGCGCCCATCACGCGCAACTCCTCGGCCGCCTTCACCGCGTCACCCACGGTGGACAGGGGGCGCCCGACCGCTTCCGCGAGCTCCTCGGCGTTCGGCTTCACCACGTCGGGCCGCGCACGCAGGGCTTCGAGGAGGGCGCGCCCGGAGGCGTCCAGCGCGATCCGCGCGCCGCCCGCGTGTGCCCGGGCAACCACATCGGCGTACCAGGAGGGCGCGAGCCCCCGGGGCAGGCTCCCGCAGCAGGCGATCCAGTCGGCGTCGCGCGACTGCTCGCGGACCGTCTCCAGGAGCAGCTCCTGCTCGGCCGCGGACAGCTCGGGACCGGGTGCGTTGATCTTCGTCAGTACCCCGTCCGACTCCGCGAGCGCGATGTTCGAGCGGGTGGCCCCGGCGACCGGGACCGGCGCCACCTCGATGCCCTGCGCGTCGAGCAGGTCGGCGACGAGCGCGCCGGGCGCACCGCCCAGGGGCAGCACCGCGACCGTGCGCTGTCCGGCGGCCGCGATCGCGCGCGACACGTTCACGCCCTTGCCGCCCGGGTCCATGCGCTCGCCGGTGGCGCGTATGACCTCGCCACGGTCGAGGGACGGGACCTCGTAGGTGCGGTCCAGGGACGGGTTCGGGGTGACGGTGAGGATCATGCGCACTCGTTTCTAAACACACAGCACTTCCGTGCCGCCGCGCTCGATCGCGGTGGCGTCTTCGGGGCTCAGCCCGCTGTCGGTGACCAGCAGGTCCACGTCGCTCAGGTCACCGAAGCGGGCGAAGTGCTCCTGGCCGTGCTTGGAGGAGTCGGCCAGCAGCACCACACGGCGGGCCGCGGCCACGGCCGCGCGCTTGACCGCGGCCTCGGCGAGGTCGGGGGTGGTCAGACCATGCTCGGCGGAGAAGCCGTTGGCCGCGACGAACAGGACGTCGGCACGAATCTCGCCGTACGCCCGCAGCGCCCAGGCGTCCACGGCGGGGCGCGTACGGTGCCGTACGCGCCCCCCGACCAGGTGGAGCTGGATGCCGGGGTGGTCCGCGAGGCGGGCCGCGATGGGCAGGCTGTGCGTGACGACGGTGAGGGACGCCTCCAGCGGC
The DNA here is from genome assembly GCF_041052385.1 of Streptomyces sp. R28. Lineage (GTDB taxonomy): Bacteria > Actinomycetota > Actinomycetes > Streptomycetales > Streptomycetaceae > Streptomyces. The sequence goes on from NZ_CP163439.1 coordinate 4,578,125, forward strand.
AGCGCGGCGGCGAGGCGGGCCACCGTCGAACCGGCGTCGAGGATCACCGTACCCTCGGTGGGCAGCTCGGCGAGGGCCGCCTTCGCGACGCGGTCCTTCTCGTCGGCCGCCGTCGACTCGCGCTCGGCGAGATCCGGCTCGAAGTCCAGCCGCCCGGCCGGGATCGCACCGCCGTGCACCCGGCGCAGGAGCCCGGCGCGGTCGAGGGCCTTCAGATCCCGGCGGATCGTCTCCGCCGTCACCTGGAACGCCTCTGCCAGCGACAGGACGTCCACTCGGCCGCCGTCACGGGCGAGCCGGAGGATCTCCTGCTGCCGCTCCGGTGCGTACATGTCCGTTCGCCTCCGAACTGTGCCCGAACTTGTGGTTTCGCAGGGAGGCTACGCCCGGATTTCCGGAAAGTAAACAGGTTCGGGCCCAATCGGGCATGATCGGGCTTCCGAGCTGGGGAGAAACGGAAACGACGAAGGGCCCGGCACTGAAGTGCCGGGCCCCTCCCCCGCTCTCAGCCCGCCAGCGCGGGTTCCTTCTCCGTCGACGGCGACGGATCATCGGCCGCTCCCTCGATGTGCTGCGCCGGGCGCTTCGGCAGCGCGAACATCAGCAGGAAGATGACGCCCATCACCGCGGCCACCCACCCGAGCGCGTGCTGGAAGCCGTCCGCGAAGGCCATGCCGGCCGCCGTGCGCCCGGTGGCCTCGGTCAGCCGGTCGTCGACGACCCCGAAGAAGACCACCGAGACCAGTCCGAGGCCGAGCGCGTTGCCCATCTGCTGGACGGTGCTGATGAGGCCCGACGCCGAACCCGCGTGCTCGCGCGGCACCTCCGACAGGATCGCGTCCGTCAGCGGGGCCACGATCAGGCCCATGCCGAGGCCCATGACAACCAGGGGCAGGGCCATCTGCCAGGGGGCGATGGACATGCCGTAGCGGCCGGACTCCCAGATGTAGAGCAGCACGCCGATCGCCATGACCAGCGCGCCCGCCTGGAGCACCTTGCGGCCGAAGCGCGGGACCAGCTTCTGGACGGACATCCCGGCCGCCGTCGAGACGGCGATCGAGAACGGGATCCCCGTCAGACCCGCCTTCAGCGGGGTCCAGCCCAGGCCGAACTGCATGTACAGCGTCCAGACCAGGAAGAAGATGCCGAGCGCCACGCCGAAGACGGTCTGTACGGCGATACCGGCCGCGAAGCTCTTCACCTTGAACAGCGACAGTTCGACGAGCGGGGAGCCGTCGCGGGCCGCCTTGCGCCTCTCGTACGCCACCAGCGCCGCGAGGACCACGAACGCTCCGGCCATGGACGCGTACCCCCACAGCGGCCAGCCCAGCTCGCGGCCGCGGGTCAGCGGGTAGAGCAGCATAAGCAGGCCGAGGGTGACGAGACCGACGCCGACGAGGTCGAGCTTCAGTGCCCGCGGCGCCTTGGACTCGGTGATGAAGCGGCTGCCCAGGATCAGGCCCGCGATGCCGACCGGGAGGTTGATCAGGAAGATCGGGCGCCATTCGAGGCCGAAGAGGTTCCACTCCGTGAGGAGTGCGCCGAGGAGGGGGCCGGTGACCGCGCCGAGGCCGACCACCGCGCCGAACAGACCGAAGACCTTGCCTCGTTCGTGCGCCGGGAAGGTGGCGTGCACGATCGACAGGACCTGCGGGACCATCAGCGCCGCCATCGTGCCCTGCAGGATGCGGGAGGCGACCAGCATCTCCGGGTTCGCGGCGAAGCCGCACAGGGCCGAGGCGAGGGTGAAGCCGCCGATGCCGATGAGGAACAGCCGCTTGCGGCCATGGATGTCGCCGAGGCGGCCGCCGGTGATCAGGCCTGCCGCGAACGCGAGGGCGTAACCGGCGGTGATCCACTGGATCTGGCTGAACGTCGCGCCGGCTTCCCGCTGGATCGACGGGATCGCGACGTTGACGATCGTGACGTCGACCAAGTCCATGAAGGCCGCGGTCATCACGATGGCCAGGGCGAACCACCGGCGGCGGTCTGCTGCGGTGGGCTGTGCGCCGGGGTTGGGCAGGGGTGCTGGTTCTGTCCCGGCTGAGGTCCGTGAGGTCATGGTGTGAAGCTATGCCTTCATTAGGTCAGATCGTGTCCTACTTCTGCGGCATCCTCGGATTCATGACGACGGATACTCCGGCACGGCTCCTCACGCTCCTCTCTCTTCTTCAGACGCCCCGTGAATGGCCCGGCGGTGAGCTTGCCGCTCGGCTCGGGGTGTCCCGGCGTACGGTGCGGCGGGACGTCGACCGGCTGCGGGAACTGGGGTACCCGGTTCAGGCGACCAAGGGGGCCGACGGTGGTTATCGGCTCGTGGCGGGCAAGGCGATGCCGCCGCTCGTTCTCGACGACGAGGAGGCCGTGGCCATCGCGGTCGGGTTGCGGGCCGGGGCAGGGCATGCGGTCGAGGGGGTGGAGGAGGCGTCCGTGCGGGCGCTGGCGAAGCTGGAGCAGGTGCTGCCGGCGCGGTTGCGGCACCGGGTGACGACGCTTCAGGCCGCGACTACGCCGCTGATCAGTGGGGACGGGGCGAGTATCGCGCCCGAGACGCTGACCGTGATGGCGTCGAGTGTGGCGGGGCAGGAGCGGTTGCGGTTCGCGTACCGGGCGGGGGACGGCACGGAGTCGCGTCGCTTGACCGAGCCGTATCGGCTGGTGTCCACGGGGCGGCGCTGGTACCTCGTCGCGTACGACCTCGATCGGGAGGACTGGCGGACGTTCCGGGTCGACCGGGTGAGCGAGCCGTTCGCGACGGGGGCGCGGTTCGCTCCGCGGGAGTTGCCGACGGGGAGTGCTGCGGAGTATCTGCGGCAGTCGATGTGGCGGCGGCAGGAGACGTACGCGTTCTCGGTGACGTTCGAGGCGCCTGCGGAGTTCGTCGCGGCTCGGCTGCCTGGGTGGTTGGGGGTGCCGGAGGCGGTTGAGGGCGGGGGTGGGAGTGGGGCGCGGTGTCGGTTGCGGGGGACCGCGGGGGACTCGGTGGAGTGGATGGCGGTGCGGTTGGCGATGGTGGACTGCGAGTTCGTGGTGGAGTCGCCGGAGGAACTGGTGCGGTGTGTGCGGGAGTTGGGGGGCGGTTGAGTCGGGCGGGGCGGGTGCGGGTGCCTCCGGCGGTTAGGCCGGGGTGCTTGCGGGTGCCTCCGGCGGTTGGGCCGGGGTGCGTGTGGCGGCCTGTGGGGCTGGGTGGGGGTGCGCGTTGATGCCTGCGGCGGCCTGTGCCGGTTCGGCCGGGGTTCGCGTAGCGCCTGCGGGTGGGTGGTGGGTCGGGGCCGTGCCGGGGGGTGTCCGTCCTCGGTCGGGCGGTTGCCGTTGGGTTAGAGGTGCTGTTTTTTGACGCCCGCCGCTGCGGGCGGACACCCCCGGCACGTCCCCTTGCCGCCGTACGCGGGTGCGGCGCCGTGAGGGTGCGCCGTTCGGTGGCTCGGCTTCACGCCGGGCGTGCCGTGATGTCCTCCCACGGGAAGTCCCTCAGTGCCGCCAGGTTGCGCATCGCCAGGGGGGCGGGGCCCTCCGCGCCCTGTGCGGGGGCGTCTCCCGCTGCCCAGTTTTCTACGGCCACGCGTACCGAGGCGGCTGCCACCGCGGCGGCGAAGCGGAGGCCGGGGGCAGGGGCGGCAACGTTGTCGTCGCCCTCGTTTCTCCTCGCCAGGATCTCCGCGAGCCTTGCCTCCGCCTCATGGCACGCCTCCGCCCACACCTTGCGCAGCGCGGGGCTCGAGTCGGCCAGGCGGACCAGCGTGCGGACCCACTCCCAGGAGCGTGCGGAGACGCCGGCGTCCGGGGTGAGGATGTGGCGGGTCGCGTGTTCCAGGGCTTGGGAGACGGGTAGTTCCGGTGGGGCGGTGCGGACTGCTTCTGCCCAGCGGTCGGCGCCGGCCGCGTAGAGGGGGGCCACCGCCTCCTCCTTGGTGGCGAAGTAGCGGTAGAAGGTGCGCGGCGCTATGCCGGCGGCCTGGGCGATGTCCTCGGCTCGGGTGGCCCGTAGACCCTGCTTCACGAAGAGGGCGGCCGCGGCGCGGGCGATCTCCATGCGGGTCGCTGCCTTGCGTCGCTCCGTGAGGGACGGAGTGGCGGAAGGGTGGGCGGGGGTGGGGCTGCTCACGTTCGGCAGGCTATGCCGATGTGACACAATCTGCCATTCGGGTGGGCCACCCCGTGGTTCAGGTACGGGGTGGCCCACCCGTCTGCGTGCCCGGTGACCGAAAAGAGCCGGGCCCCGGCACCCAGGGGGGATAGGCGCCGAAGCCCGGCTCGGGGAGAGTCCCGGCGCCGGGGGGAGTGCGTCGGGACTTGGTCTGTCGGTACTCGGTATGGTCATGGTCGGCCGGCGGGGCGCCGTGGTCCTTGTCCGGGGGCCCGAGGGCGGTCGCCTCAGGAGCCGAACTGCCTTACCTGCAGGTCTTGTTCCCGGTGCCCCGCGCCTTGAAGCGGCGTTACATCGCCATGTTTGCGCGGTCTTTGGCCACCCGGCGTACGCGCCCGCACGGCTCGTACGCCCCCGCCCCTGCGGCCGCAGGGGCTACGCGGCCGCGTCGAAGCCAGTGCTGTGCGCCAGCTTCTTCAGCTCCAGCAGGGCGTGCTTCTCGATCTGGCGGATGCGTTCGCGCGTCAGGCCGTGCTCCTTGCCGACCTCGGTCAGGGTGCGCTCGCGGCCGTCCTCGATGCCGTAGCGCATCTTGATGATGGAGGCCGTGCGCTGGTCCAGGCGGCCGATCAGGTCGTCCAGTTCCTCGCTGCGCAGGAGCGTGAGGACCGACTGCTCCGGGGAGACCGCGGACGTGTCCTCCAGCAGGTCGCCGAACTGGGTCTCGCCCTCGTCGTCCACCGCCATGTTCAGCGAGACCGGGTCGCGGGCCCAGTCCAGGACGTCGATCACGCGGTCCGGGTTCGAGCCGAGCTCGGCGGCGATCTCCGCGGGCTCCGGGTCGCGGCCGTGCTCGCGGTTGAACTCGCGCTGGACGCGGCGGATGCGGCCCAGTTCCTCGACCAGGTGGACGGGGAGACGGATGGTGCGGGACTGGTCGGCTATCGAGCGCGTGATGGCCTGACGGATCCACCAGGTCGCGTACGTCGAGAACTTGAAGCCCTTGCGGTAGTCGAACTTCTCCACCGCGCGCACCAGGCCGGCGTTGCCCTCCTGGATCAGGTCGAGGAGGGGAAGGCCGCTGCGCGGGTAGCGGCGGGCCACGGCGACGACCAGGCGGAGGTTGGAGCGGATGAAGACGTCCTTGGCCCGCTCACTCTCGGCGACCAGGGCCTCCAACTCGTCGCGGGTGGCGTCCGCCCTGGCCTCCTCGCAGCCGTCGAGGACCTGCTTTGCGAACACACCCGCCTCGATGATCTGCGACAGCTCGACCTCTTTGGCTGCGTCGAGCAACGGCGTACGCGCGATCTCGTCGAGGTACATGCCGACCAGGTCGCGGTCCGCGATCTCGCCGCCATGGGCGCGAACACTGCTTGCCGCGTCGGTCCCGCCAGTGGCGGACTGACGACGGGCGACGGCACGGGTTGCCATGCGTGCTCCCTTGCGATGTGGACTGGCGGGTGGTTCTTGAACGCTTGGGACTCTTCTCGAGTGCCCGCCGTTCGATGGAAACAACGACTGGAATCAGGACAGAATTCCCAACCCGCCCCCATATTTTTCTGATCTTGCAGTACCCTGTCCGGCCACGCGAGGAGGCATGGATGTCGTCGGCACGTACAGAGGTGCAGGTCAGACCAGGAGTCGAGAGTGACCTCGAAGCCCTCACCGACCTCTACAACCACTATGTACGTGAGACGCCCATCACATTCGATACCGCGGTCTTCACGCCGGAAGAGCGCCGCCCCTGGCTGCTCTCCCACCCTGAAGACGGGCCGCACCGGCTGATGGTTGCCGTGGAGAGCGGCCCCGCAGGCAACTCACAGCGGATTCTTGGCTACGCCACATCCAGCATCTTCCGGGCGAAGCCCGCCTACGAGACCTCCGTCGAGGTCACGATCTACCTCGCGCCGGACGCCGGCCGGCGCGGCGTCGGCAGCCTCCTCTACGAGGCCCTCTTCGAGGCCCTGGCGGACGAGGACCTGCACCGCGCCTACGCCGGGATCGCCCTGCCGAACGAGGCGTCCGTGCGGCTGCACGAGCGGTTCGGGTTCCGGCACGTCGGCACGTACCGCGAGGTGGGCCGCAAGTTCGGCCGGTACTGGGACGTCGCCTGGTACGAGAAGGAGCTCTGAGCCGCGCGAAAGGCCCGGCCCCTCAGCCTCCACCGCACCGGCCGGACCGCACCGATCAGCCGCAAGCGCCGATCAGCCGAACAGCAGCAAGCAGGCGCACTGCACCGACCAGCCGAACCGCACCCATCAGCCGAACTGCACCGACCGCTTCGCCAGCCCCATCCAGAACCCGTCGATCACCGACTTCTGCGCCGCCGGCTCACCGGCCGCGTCCGCCGCGCCCATCGTCACGAACAGCGGGGCGAAGTGCTCGGTGCGCGGGTGGGCGTAGCGACCCGCCGGCGCCTTGTGGAGGAAGTCCAGCAGGGCGTCCCAGTCGCCGCTCTCCAGTGCCCGGCGGCCCCAGTCGTCGAACTCCACGGACCAGGCGGGGATGCCGCCCTGCCGCAGGGCGGCGAGGTTGTGGGTGAAGAAGCCGGAGCCGACGATCAGCACGCCCTCGTCCCGCAGCGGCGCCAGCTTGCGGCCGATCTCCATCAGCTTCACCGGGTCGAGGGTCGGCATGGAGACCTGCAGGACGGGGATGTCCGCCTCGGGGTACATCTCGACGAGCGGGACGTAGGCGCCGTGGTCGAGGCCGCGGTCGGGGATGTCCTGCACGGGGATGCCGGGGGCGCGCAGCAGTTTCCGGACGGACTCGGCAAGTTCGGGCGCGCCGGGAGCCGCGTACGTCACCTTGTAGTAGTGCTCGGGGAATCCCCAGAAGTCGTAGACGAGAGGAACGGTCTCGGTGGCACCGATGGCGAGCGGGGCCTCCTCCCAGTGGGCGGAGATCATCAGGATCGCCTTGGGGCGCGGCAGCCCGGCGGACCAGACGGCGAGCTCTCCGGGCCAGACGGGGTCGTCCGCGAGGGGCGGGGCGCCGTGGCTGAGATAGAGGGCGGGCATGCGCTCCTGCGTGGCGGCGGACATGGCGGTGACTCCCTCCGGAGACCTGAAGCGTTATTTGCTTCAAATCTAAAGCTTATCTACTCAAAAGACGGTACGCCGCAGTAGTTAAAATTTCAAGGAGAGCTCTCGTACAGTGGAGTGCATGAATACGGCATCGACTTCCGCACCACCCTCGCCCGCAGCCGCATCGGCGGCGGAGCCGCGCTGGCTCACCGACGATGAGCAGCGCGTATGGCGCTCCTACATCGACGCGGCCACCCTGCTCGAAGACCACCTGGACCGCCAGCTCCAGCGAGACGCGGGCATGCCGCACGTCTACTACGGTCTGCTGGTCAAGCTGGCCGAGTCCCCGAACCGCAGGCTGCGGATGACCGAGCTGGCGATGTACGCGAAGATCACCCGCTCCCGTCTCTCGCACGCCATCGCCCGGCTGGAGCGCAACGGCTGGGTCCGGCGCGAGGACTGCCCCGACGACAAGCGGGGCCAGTTCGCGGTCCTGACCGACGCGGGCTTGGAGGTGCTGCGGGAGACCGCACCGGGCCATGTGGAGGCCGTGCGCCAGGCGGTGTTCGACCGGCTCACCACCGAACAGCAAAAGGCCCTCGGCGAGATCATGCGGATCGTCGCCGAGGGCCTGCAGCCCAGCGAAGCAGGTGCGGACCTGCCCTGGCTCCGCTGAACCGCTCATTCAGCAGCGAGCCGGGGCAGGTCCTCAGGGCCGTACGTACGGAGCGTCCCCATCCCCGTACGTACGCCTGGTCCCGAAGGAGTACGACCGTGCGGTCGTCGTCGGCCTCAGTGCGCGACGACCGGCACCAGCACCTCGCCCTCGGCGCCCTCCTCGGAGGACGCGACCGCCGTACCGTCCGGGCGGCCGGCGTTGACGAAGGTCACGACGATCACCGCGGCGAGCACCAGCATGCCGACGGCGAACCAGATCGCGTTGGTGTAGCCGTGCACCATGCCCTCCAGCTGGACCAGCTGCTGCTGCGAGCGGGAGCTCGCGGAGCCGATGTGGTCGGCGATGTAGGAGGTGGTGGCCGAGGCGGCGATGGTGTTCAGCAGGGCCGTGCCGATCGCGCCGCCCACCTGCTGCGAGGTGTTGACCATCGCGGAGGCGACACCCGCGTCCCGGGGCTCGACGCCCAGGGTGGCCAAGGACATGGCCGGCATGAACGCCGTACCCATGCCGAGACCGAGCAGCAGCATCGCGGGCAGGATCGTCGAGGCGTACGACGAGCCGATCTCCAGCTGGGTCATCAGGAGCATGCCGACCGCGGCGACCAGGAAGCCGGGGCCCATCAGCAGCCGCGCCGGGACGCGGGTCATCAGACGGGTGCCGATCTGGGTCGAGCCGACCATCATGCCGACGATCATCGGCATGAAGGCGAAGCCGGTCTTGATCGGCGAGTAGCCCTTCACGATCTGCAGGTAGTAGGTCAGGAACAGGAACGTGCCGAACATCGCGATGATCGCGATACCGAGCGAGAGGTAGATGCCGCCGCGGTTGCGGTCGGTCACCACGCGCAGCGGCAGCAACGGGGCCTTGACCTTGGCCTCGGTGACGACGAAGGCGAGCAACAGGACCGCGGAGACGACGAACATGCCCACGGTCACGGAGTCGCCCCAGCCGTCGGACTCGGCGCGGGTGAAGCCGTAGACCAGTGCGACCAGGCCCAGGGTGGACAGCAGGACGCCGGGGATGTCGAGCGGGTTGCGGTTGCGGCCGCCCTCCGGCTCACGGATGACGAAGTACGCGCCGAACGCGGCGGCGATCGCGAACGGGATGTTGACGAAGAACGTCCAGCGCCAGTCCATGTACTCGGTCAGCACACCGCCGAGGATGAAGCCGACGGCGCCGCCGCCACCGGCGATCGCACCGTAGATACCGAACGCCTTGGCACGCTCCTTGGCGTCCGTGAACATCACGGCGAGCAGCGAGAGCGCGGCGGGCGCGAGCAGCGCGCCGAAGACACCCTGCAGGGCGCGGGCGCCGAACATCATCGCCTCGTTGGTGGCCGCACCGCCGAGCGCGGAGGCGCCGGCGAAGCCGACGAGACCGACGACGAAGGCGTTCTTACGGCCCCACAGGTCGGCTATCCGGCCGCCGAACAGCAGCAGACCACCGAAGGCGAGCGCGTAGGCCGTGACGACCCACTGACGGTTGCCGTCCGAGATGCCCAGGTCCTGCTGGGCGGAGGGCAGGGCGATGTTCACGATGGTCGCGTCGAGGACGACCATCAGCTGGGCGAGCGCGATGAAGACGAGCGCTTTCCAGCGGTTGGAATCGGCGGCACCGAGGGTGCTGCCTGGAGCCTTTGCGGCTGTTTCGGACATGGGGGTACCCACTTCGGGACTTCGTGACGGAAAAAGAGTGTCTAAAGGGGACGGCTCGTCGGCTGTGACGGCCGGTGAGATGGGGTGTGGTGACTGCTGTGGTGCGCTGAACTGATCGGTCAGGTCTGGCGCAGGTCCTCCATGGTCATCGCCGTGCCCGGCAGGACGGAACGGGCCGGGGCCCGCAGCCCGTCCAGGAACAGCTGCAGATAGCGGTGGACGAAGCGGTCGGCGATGTCGCACCCGGTCCCGGCCGGAGGCCGGCTGAGCTGGGCCACGCCGAGCATGACGTCGCCGACATCCACGTCGGGGCGGAGCTGGCCGGCCGCCTTGGCGCGGCCCATGATCTCCCCGACGAGCTGCTCGACCCGCTCGCGTGCGGCTTCCAGATCCGGGTGGTTCTTGTCGAAGGTGCTCTGGACCATCGGGCACAGCGCGCTGATCCGCTCGTCGGCGGCGGCGTGCACAAAACGCTCCAGAGCCTCGAAGGCATCCCCGGTCTCCGCGAGCGCGAGTTCGGCCACCGCCACCGTACGGTCCATGACGGAGCAGACGACCTCGCGGACCAGCGCGTCGCGGTCGGGGAAGTTGCGGTACACCGTGGCATTGCCGACGCCGGCCCGGCGGGCGATCTCGTCGAGCGGCACATCGGGGCCGAACTCGACGAACATCTCCCGGGCGGCGGTGACGATCCGCTCCCGGTTGCGCAGGGCGTCGGCGCGCGGCCGGGTCGCCTTGCGCGCTACGGGGGTCGCGGTCTGCACGGCGTACTCCTGAGTTCCAGTGAGGGGCGATCCGGGGAAGGTGTCCCCGTTTCGCTCGGACACATGGCTAAACGGGGAAGGGGTCCCCGGTTATTTCCCGCCTTCCGAAAAGTTTCATGTGACCTGAATCACAAGCGCGGTGTTCCAAGAACCCACGTTCGGTCTCCTCCAGCGCGCGCCCGCGCATCCCTCGACACAGGGTGATCGAGAGGGTGCAGCACGCGGTCCGGCGGGCTGCCATGGACTGAAGGGCCCATGCATGCAGCCAAGCCTTCGGATACGCCCCCGCCGTGTGGCCGCCCTCGCCTCCGTGACCGCCCTGACCCTGGCGGTCGGCACCTCGGCAGGCACCGGGCACCACACGGCGGGCACCCCGACGGCGACCGGAGCGGGCCCGATCTCGCTGGCCCGCTCCTCCCCTCTCGGCCCCTGCATGATCAGCGGCCGCCCGACGGTCCAGATGTCGGAGGGCGTACCGACACCGCGCGGCTACGCCCGCTCCATCGGCACCGTCCGCGCCCTCACCCTGATGGTCGACTTCCCCGACTCGCCCGGCCCCGGCAGCGCGCTCGACCGTTTCGCGGAGTTCTTCCCGAAGACCCAGGAGTGGTTCCGCACCAGCTCCTACGGCCGCCTCGACTACCACCCCCGGACCCCGATCTCCGGCTGGCTGCGCATGCCCAAGTCCTTCAGGGCGTACGGCATAGAGCGCGGCGCGCCCTTCGACCCCGGGTACCGGGAACTGGTCCAGGACATCGTGGCCGCGGCCGATCCCAAGGTGGACTTCCGCTCGTACGACTTCCTGAACGTGCTGGTGACGCCGAACGCCGGACCGTCGGCCCTGGACACGGTCCTGTCGGTGTCCTTCGCCGGCAACATGGAGGCCCCGGTGGCCGACGGCGTCTCGGTGGCCAACGCCTCCTTCGTCTACTCCCGCCAGGACGACGGCTCCGGCACCTACCACCGCACCGGCTACCGGGTCCTCCCCCACGAGAACGGCCACGTCTTCGGCCTCCCGGACCTCTACACCGCCGAGGGCGGGGGCGCGGTCGGCCACTGGGACATCATGAGCGAGGACTGGGGGTCCAACAACGACCTGCTCGGCTGGCACAAGTGGAAACTGGGCTGGCTGGACGCGGCGCAGGTACGGTGCGCGGCCCACACCGGGACCTCCGAGTACGCCCTGACCCCGCTGGCCCTCAAGGGCGGCCCGAAGCTGGTGTTCGTGCCGCTGAACAGCCGCAGCGGCTACGCCGTCGAACTGCGCACCCGCGAGGGCAACGACGAGACCGTGTGCCGCCCCGGCGTCCTGATCTACAAGGTCGACGCCGACGTGGACACCGGGATGGGCCCGGTGAAGGTCCACGACTCCCAAGAGGACAGCGCCGGCTGCACCCGCAGCCCGAACGTCCACGCCGAACTGTCGGACGCCACGTTCGTGCCGGGGGAGGAATTCCGGGATGCGAAGCGGGGGGTGCGGATTGCGGTGGTGGGAGCGGAGGTGGGGGGTGCGTATCGGGTGCGGGTGACTCGGGAGTAGGGGTGGAGGAGGGCTGCGGGCGTGGGGTGCGGGGGCGTACGGCTTGGTCGCCGGGCGTGGGGTGCGGGTGCGGGTGCGGGGTGTCGAGTACGCGCGGGTCGGTCGACGTCGCCGTACGCGGGCGTGGGTCGCATTACGGTTAGGCCTGCTGAGACCGCCGTACCGGAGAGCCGATGCCCGCGAAGACGACCATGGACGCCGCCCCTGCCGTACCGGCGGAGGCGGGGACGCCGTTGATCCGTGGCGTCGCGGTACTGCGGCAGCTGACCGAGGCCGACGGCACGCTGAGCGCGAGCGGACTGGAGCGGGCCACCGGACTGGCCCGTTCCACGGTGGACCGTATCGCGTCCACGCTCGCGCGCATGGGGTACGTCCGTCTCGACGGCCGCGACGTCGTCCTCGCGCCCCGCGTGATGGAACTGGGCAACGCCTACCTGGCCGCCCTGGGCCTGCCCGCCCTCCTCTCCTCCCACGCGGACGCGCTCGCCGACGAGTTGGACGAGTCGGTGTCGTTGGCCGTCGCCGACCGCGACGGCGTCCGCTTCATCCACCAGGCGACCCGCCGCCGCGCGATGGCCCTCAGCTTCCGCATCGGCGACCTGCTCCCGGCCGAACGCACCGCGCCGGGCCCGCTGTTCGCGACGGAGTGGACGGACACGGAGTGGCACGCCTGGCGCGAGCGCCGGGCGGCGGACCCGCAGGACCGGGACTTTCCCGCCGTACCGCCCCGGGAACACGCCTCGCCCGACGAGGACTTCGAGCGCCGGGCGCAGCGCGCACACAAGGACGGCTGGGCGCTGGACGACCAGTTGATCGAGCCGGGGCTGGTGGCCGTATCGGTACCGGTACGGGATCCCCGCGCGGGCGGCCGTATCGCCTGCGTGGCGAACGTGGTCAGCCACACCAGCCGCCACACCGCCGCGAACCTGCGCGACACGCTCCTCCCCCGCCTGCGCGCGGCGGTGGCGAAGATGGAACGCGAGCTGCGCGAGGCACCGCAGCCGCAGTCCGGGGCGGCGCCGGCGGGCCTGGCGATCTGGACGGGCGCCTCCAAGCAGGAACTGGGCCGGGAGTTCGTCGAGTCGTTGGCGCGCGGGCTGACCGTACTGACCGCCTTCGGAGAGGGCCGGGCCGAGCTGACGCTCACGGACGTGGCCCGCGCGACGGGCCTGGCACGGGCCACGGCACGCAGGGCACTCATCACCTACGAGCATCTGGGCCTGGTACGCCAGTCGGGCAACCGGGGCTTCACGTTGACCCCGCGCGTACTGTCGCTGGGCTACCCGCCCCTGTCCCGCACGTCCCTGTCCCAGATCGCGACCCCGCACCTGGCCGAACTCGCCGACCGGGTCCACGAGTCGGCATCCTTGGCGGTGCTCACCCCGTCCGGCGAGGAGATCCAGTACATGGCCCGGGCCGCCACCAGCCGCGTGATGAGCGTCAACATCACGATCGGCACGCGGCTGCCGGCGTATGCGACATCACTGGGCCGGGTGCTGCTGGCGGATGTCCCGCCCGGGGAACGGCGGCTGGCCACCGCCCTGGGCGAACTGCACCCGCTGACCCCCCGTACGATCACCGACCCCTCGGCCCTCGCAACGATGCTGGAGGAAGTCCGCGAGCGCGGATACGCCCTGGTCGACGAGGAGTTGGAGGAGGGCCTGCGGTCGGTGGCGGTACCGGTCCGGGACCGGACGGGCCGGGTGGTCGCCGCGGTGAACGTGGCGATGCACGCGGCGCGGCGGTCGGTGGAGGAGTGCGTGCGCGAGGTGCTGCCGGAGCTGGTGGAGACGGCTGGGCGGGTGGAGGGGGACCTGGGGGTGGCGGGTCGATTCACACGGGTTCCGGTCTCCTGAGGCCTTTCTCGAGACGTCCTTTTCAGGAGCCCCTTCTCCCGAGGTCCATCCCCTGGGGCCGTCCCCTGGAGCCTTGAGCTTCACCCCTCGTACGGCCTGACGGCACGGCCCTCACGCAGGGTCAGCCCCCACCAGGCGAGCTGGTCCAGCAGCACGGCGGCGGCCTTGGCGGTGCCGTCCTGGTCGTACGGGCGCCCCTCGTCGTCGAACTGCTCCCAGGCCATGTGGAAGCTGACCGTGTCGCGCAGGGTGACGGCGTGCAACTCGGCGAAGACCTGCCGCAGCTGCTCCACCGCCCGCTGCCCGCCGGCCATACCCCCGTACGAGACGAACCCGACCGGCTTGGCCCGCCACTCCCGGTAGACGTAGTCGATGGCCAGCTTCAGCGCGGCGGGGTACCCATGGTTGTACTCGGGCGTGACGACAACGAACCCATCGAGCCCACCGATGCGCTCGGCCAACGTCGGGGCACCGTCGTCAGGGGCGCCGGTCTGCTCCAGGGTGAGCTTGAGTTCAGCGGCGAGAGCGGGTTCGGACAGGTCGATGACGTGCGTCTCCATGTCGTCACGCCGACCGATCTCGGAGACGAACCAACGGGAGACCTTGTCGGCGAAACGACCGGGACGGACGCTGCCGATCATTACGCCGATCTTGAGTGGGGGCTGGGACATGGAGGTGCCTCGATTCCGAGTAGCCGAGAAAGTCCGCGATCGGCCCTGAATGGGCCCGCACAAGCAACGTAAAATCTCAAGTTAACTTGAGGTCAAGCGGGGCCGGGGAAGACCCGGAGACGGCCGAAGGCGACCGAGGAAGACCGAAGAAGACCGAAGAGGCACGCCGCCGATCACCGACAACCGAGGCGAACGACGAGACACGGATCCGTGCCTTCGTGGGATCTGTCGGAAATTCCGTCATCGCAGCTCAGGCCTCATGCCATGCGACGCCCCCAAACGCCGCAGCGCTGAATTCCAAACGCCTCTGCCGTGTTTTTGCAGCTCACGACCCGTGTCGCACTCGGCAAAACGAGGCGTGACACACCGCAACCTGTGCACGCCCGCGATAGCAGGGCGCCCCAGCTGGCCGCCCGCGCCTGGCGCTCTGAGGGTGAGGGGCTCACCCATAGGAGGGCACACCACTTGCTACTTGAATAGCTATCTGCGCAGTCTTGCTGTGTGCCCACTTACTCCAACCCACAGCAGCCCATCGACCGCCGCGTCCGCCTGCTCCTCCTCGATGACCAGGACCGCCTAATGCTGTGCGGCGGTTGCTGCAGCGGCTGGACTATCCCTCAACTATGGCTCGCTCCCGGCACCGACTTTCGAGACGGAGCCGCTCACTACCTCGCCGAACGGCTTCGCATCACCAACCCCCGCTTCGGATCTGTCTATGGAGTCCTTGAAACACAGGATCCCAACTGTTGGGAGCACGACCGCCACACCATTTCACACGTATTGATCGTGAGGATCAGTTCTGACGAGTCCGATGCGCTTCAGGCAACTTCTCGGACACATGCCAGGTGGGGACTCGGCGAACTCAAGTCCCGTTACCGGGAAGTCTCGCCAGAGGGAGTCGTCCCCCTCGCCTCAGGCTACGTAGAGGGGTGGCTTCCCGATGGCCCCATCTCTCTCCACTAAGGCCTACTCTGCAAATGATTCATGACGCACGGGGTGACTTGCTGGCTTTTGCATCACCCGGCGAAGGCGAGGTTGCACAGGCGGACGAGGCCATGCGTGACGTGGTGAACTCCCTCTCCCTTCAGGCGGAAGTCGCGAAGAATCTTCCAGGTCTCGATCGGGGCGAAGGCGTGTTCGACGCGGGCGCGGACCTTACGGTTGGAGGCGTTGTCCCTACTTCCAGACGAAGAGTGCGACAGACTCAACCTTCCGCGAGTTCGCGCAAGATAGCAGACGAGCCCCGAGAGTTGACGAGCACGACTGGTCGCGTTCCCCGCTTGGCAGTAATGAAGTCGGTGGCGGCATGCTTCGCCGATGCTGTCACCACGACGAAGACGTCAGCGTTCGCTGCCTGTGCGGCAAGTTTGCTGCTGCCGTCGTGTTCGGCGCTCGTCTCGACGTCGATCTTGGGTACCAGGATGCGCAGTACCTGTGCCGCCCGGATGGTGGCCGACTCGGTCAGGGAATACAGCACCACCTTTGAGTCCTGCAGGTAGCGGTACGGCGCTCCAGGGTCGCTGTCCTGTACTTGCTCGGCAAGCAAGTCTTCCGGGACGCCGACTCCCAGTTCGCCGGCTATGAGCTTGATGGCCTCAATGTCGGTTGGGTCCAGTGCCGTCTTAAACGGCCTTACCGTGTTGGTGATCTTGTAGAAGAAATCAACAGTGGCGGGACTCGTTGCCGCTGCCGATGTAGCTGTCGCCGTCTGCAGTATGTCGATCGCCCACGTCGTCGTTACAGCTGAGACGTTCGCGGAGATGATGAGATCGGTCCACTCGAGCGCTGAGGCGAACACCTCGGATGTGGGGTTGGCAGACAGCAGATAGTCCAGTAGGGCTTGGGTCTGCACCCGAACGCCAGCCGAATTCTTGCCGCTCAGCGCGAGACCGGCAAGGACACGTTCGCTGAGTTCGGCCGCTCCATCTTCAGTGAAGATGTCGCGGTGCGCCGCCATGAACTGGCCTCCGATCTCACCGAGTTTGCCGAGTACCTCGTCGGATGCATCGTGAAGCCATGCGGTCAGTGCACTGTTGCTCAGTGGCGTCCAGGCGTCAGTTATTTCGGGGCCGGCCGCCAGTGCTGCGCTGCCATGGTCGCCTTCCAGAGCGTCCAGCCAGGTGCGCCAATCCACGTCGGGTCCGTCTTGGGTGAACTGCTCCAGCCAGGCAAGATCATCGCGCAGGCGTGCACTCGCTCCGTCGATCAAGCCATGCAGGTGATGGGTGGAGACGTACTCAAGCACCAATGCTGCTTGCTGTGGTGACTGCAGGTCGCGTGCACAGGTCAGGAGCAGGTATGCCGCGTGGAGGCTCGGTTCGAGTGTCAGCACGAGTTCGATGGCTGCCTGAAGCTCGCCCCGGGCCATCATCCCGGTCGCGCGCTCGAGGGGCGATTCGCTCGGGGCGCCGGGCTGGTCCAGGGGGGCGGGTGGCTCCGACGGGGTGGTGGGCTGAGGGGTTTGTTCCCGGTGCAGGTGCAGCACGTTGCGCAGATGGGCGGGGAGGCCGGGTTCGACCGTGCCGGCTTCGTCGAGGAGTCGGTTGAGAGTGTCGTCTCCCGCGTCCTCTTCGACCGCGATGAGGAACTCCACGACAGCCTGCGCCCGACTCGTTATCGGTGTGCCCGAGAACAGGGGCCGGAATGCCGCGGGGAGCGCGGCAACAGCACCGAGTAGTTCATTCTCTGCGCCTGCTGCGTCGTGCGAGGCGAACCATCTGGCGTAGACCGCCTGCTGGATCACTTGAGTGACGCTCAAGGGGCGACGCATGGCGAGGACGTGGTCGAGATCCCGGTCCCCGAGAACGGCCTTCCAATCCTCGAGTCCAGCGAACAGTCGCAGTCGCAGGAATGCCAGGTTCGGCTGGTCGAGATCGGCGGTCGCCTCAAGTTCGCGCAGGCAGGCCAAGGCGACAGTACGGTCGCGGGCAGCGATGGCGTGTCCGAGGTCGTCGAGGACCTCGACGGTGGTTCGGGGGGCGTCGAACTCCGAGGGCGGCCTGCCGTTGAGGAGTTTGCTGAGAACCAGCAGGGCGTCGCGTACCTGGCCTCGCGCGTGTTTCCAATCCTCCGAATCCGCTGTCGGGCGGGGCAGCACCTCAAAGCGCAGTGGCTTGACAGGTGCCTTTGCCAGTGCGGCGTCGAACGGATCAGCCGGGTTGAGGGCACCACGGTGGCGGGACAGGTCGCTGAAAGTGGGGCCGATCCAACTGTCGAGAATGGCGAGTGTCTCGCGCTGCTGGCGCGGGGTGGGCGCGAACCCGTACCACCACAGACGGCCGTGAGAACTTCGTGGCAGGAATCCGGTCTGGCGCTGCTGGATGCCTGCCATGAAGTTCTCGAGGATGAGTTGTAGGTTCGGTTCTACCCGTGTGGGCGTGATGTCATTGCCCGGACCGAAGAATTCCTTGAAGTCGACGCTCATGGCAATTGGTACCTGTTCTGGTATTCGACCCAAGCGCGAGCGATCTGGTCGGGGTCGGATACGACGGTGACGCCTTCCTGGTTCACTCTCTGGCCGAAGAAGGTGAAGTTCATCGAGCCGTGAACATGGAATCGGTCGCTCACCATGCCCTTGTCGTGCAGTGTGTTCCGGATGAGCAGGGTCGGCCGTGGCCCCACCGGGGCGAGGTCGGTGAGGCGTTGTCCTGTGACGACGTTGCGCGGCTCGTCGCGCATGATCACTCGGACGTCCGAGCCACGACGGGCGAGTTCGATGAGTACTTCCGTCAGCCGGATGGGTCGGGCCGGCAAGGCGGGGAGCACGCTCTTGAACTGTCCGGATGCATTGTCGATGACGACGATGTCGGAGATCCACGGGGACAGTACCCACAAGCGACTTGACGGCGCCAGCAGCTCTGACACCAATAGGTTCTGCACCAGATCGGTGAGTTGTCGAGTCTCGCCAGCCCCGGCGGTGATGATCCTTCTCATGCGGACACCTCGGCAAGTTCGAGGGTGACCACGACGCTGCCCTCGGAGCGGTGGTCGATCTCGACGGCTCGTGGGAAGACCTGGAGGAAGTCCGTTTCGATGGCGCGGATCGACAGATCCACCAGCATGCCTGCCAGGGCGGGTACGTCCTCGGGGGGTGCGATGAGTTGGGCGGATCCCTGTTGGGCCAGGCGTGTGCGCACTAGGGTGACCGCGTCGGGATCTGTCACGCTGATGAGGTCGGCTGTTGACGTGAACAGCCCCCGGAGCAGATCGGGTGCGGCCGGCAAATTGTCGAAGTAGGGGTTCCACGACTGCAGTGCTCCGGAGCGTATGGCCCATCCGCGTGGCCAGAGAGCGCTCTGGATGGCGTCGATACGTTGGCGGTCCGAGGAGTTCGCGGACAGGTTCAGTCCGGCGTCCAAGTCGTGCCTCTGACGCATCAGATAAGCCCAGGTACGCGGCGAGATTTCAAGGCCCAGACGTTGCTCTTGGATCTCCCACTCGTCGATGAGGGTGCGTAGTGCCTGGTCCGTCTGTGCGGTCGATCCGGGCCGGAGCAGGCGGTTTGCCAGGCTCGAGACGACGGATTGTTCCGCGCCGTGGATGCCTGAGGCGCGCAACTGCGCCCGTATGCGGTCAAGGTTTTTCACCCGGTCTGCCTGTGTCGCCGAACCTCGATATTCCGCAACGAGGTCGAGCCAGTCGCTGCGCTCGGTGGTGTAGCGCACGATCCGCCGCATGTGTGCGTCGACCAGTTCGCTGGTGGAAGGCTGGACGGCTCTCATGATCAGCCGTAGGAACCGCCGCGGATCGGGGCGCACGCGCGTCGCCAGCGCTTCGATGAAGCCGCCGCCGCCGATCGAGGCTTCGGTGAGCCAGACCTGGCCGCGGCGCCATGTGCCATCGAGGGCGTAGCCGGGCTCTATGTCGACGATGATGCCTTCGGGGTCGTGCTCGGGACAGATCTCCCGGGCGGCCCACAGGGCTGCCTGTCCCAGCGTGGCGAGGACACGCTGGCGCAGCCAGGCTTGGAACTGTGCGGGATCAGGGTTCCAGACCTGATCCGTCAGGTGGTCCAGGCGGGCGACGATGTCCTTGTCTGCGAGGAGTTGGCGCAGTCGCTCACCCACTCGGCCGAGTGTCGCGGATTCGCTCTCCTCGACGTCCGAACTGCGGAACATTGCCCTCAGGGTGTCCGTCAACCGGTCGGCGAAGGTTTCCCGCACCGCCTGGTAGGCGTGGGGAAGCGGCGTGCCGTCGGTCACGGCGGACATCAGCAGCATGCATTCGATGGTCTGGTGCAGCCATTCCAACTGGAACTTGTTCATCTGTTCCAGGAGTTCGGGGTCGTTCGTCAGAACGTGCTGGAACCAGGCGCTGCGCAGGGCTGGGTCGATGCCGCCGGGTGGAGCAATCACCTCTGGCAACGTAATCGTCAGGCGTAGGCCGTCCACGTCGTAGGTGGCTCCGAGACCGATCCGCTCGTCATCGAGCGAGAACTGTGCTTTGACTCGGGCTTCGCCGCCGCGGGCGAAGACCAGGCTGGCCTCGCTCTGGACGGCAAGACGGCGGACCTCGACGTGGGCGTTTTGAGCGTGCAGGAAGAAGCGTGCTTCATCGATGAGGCCGCCAATGGGGTCCGACAGGGGAAGGCGGGCGACCAGGCCGAGGCCCCTCTCCAGGAACTGGGATCGCCAGACCAGGGCCGCGTTGGAAGCATCCTTGAGTTCCGGCGGTGCGAGTTGGAGTTCCACCCTGTCGGGACGGACGATGGGGATGGGGGTGGGGACCCCGCCGACTTCGACGGTGGCGGCCTCCTCCCGATGGTGCGCCTGAAGGACAGGGGCGAGGTCCATGACGGTCTCGCGCTGCCCGTAGGGAATGGGGATCCAGTGCCGGTGCTCGAGGTTGCGGGTGGCAAAGCGCCGTGACACTCGTCCGGGCGCGTATTCGCGCAGCATCTGGGCCAGGCCCATCGCCTGCAACTCAGGTTCCTTTTCCCACGACTGCTGGGGGGGGATGACCACGTACGCTTCGGGAAGTGCGAGTTCGCTAAAGAGGTTCTCGGGGAAGAAGTCGGGCAGCGGATTTTTGCCCATTGTGTCCTTGCCCGTGGCGTACGTGTGGTCCTCGGCGATGGCCCACTCGTTGTCCAGTCGTCGGGCCAGTGTGGGCACGGCCGCCAGGATGAGCGGGCGAGGGGGGTGCCACAGGATCTCGGCGGCCAACTCCTCGGGCACCTGGAGTGCGCCTTCGATCCACAGACGGAGGCTGCGCTGGCGGCCGGGGTCGCGCAGCAGGTCACGCAGGATGGTGACGGCTGTCTGCTGGACCTTGCGGTTGTCCGGGTAGTCCGGATCGGCGAGACCCTTCAAGTCACGCCACAGCTTTGCATACCGGTGAACGGGCTGCAGTTGATCCGCCAGCCAGTCAAGCATTGCCAGAGTGGCTTGAATACGCAGGACCGCGCGGTTGCGGATGGGAAGAACCAGTTCGGGCAGGACGGGATCGAACAGCGCGTCCCAAGCCTCATAGGTGGCACGGTCGCGTCCGTAGTCGGAGAGCACAACGACGGTGTACGGGCGCATGCGGCGGCTTCGGCCGGCTCGGCCCTTGCGCTGCAGGAATGCGGCGACGCCGCGGGGCGCCTTGTGCTGCAGCACGGCACCGACGTCTGGATCGTCGAAGCCGACCTCGAGCGAGGCGGTTGCGACGACGAGTTGGGACGCTGTGTCGACTCCTGCGTCTTGCGAGGTGGTCCGGCTCACGTTCAGGCCCGGGCGATGGAGTGCGTGGCCCAGTTTCACCGGCAGGTCCCAGACCTGGCCGGCGCGCCGCTGGTCGGTCAGTCCGTCTTGACCGGGACGACGCATGGATGCCAGGGGGTCTTTGAACTGCTGGGTACGGGGGCTGCGGTAGCGCTGGCCTTCTGCGTCGAGGAGGTAGAAGAAGAGCCGGTTGGTGACGTCGAGGTCGTCGGTGAAGACGAACGCCTTGGTGCCCAGAAGTCCCTGGGACGTGCGCTGTGCAGGGTGGTCGAGGACGCGCGGGAGGAGCATCGCTGTCTGAATGGTGGTGGACAGCACGGAGGCGCCGCTGGTCGGGTCGCTGCGCACTGCGACCATGTATTCGGCGCCCTCGTACTCCATTTCATCTGCGCCCGGTTCGATGTTGGTGACGAGTCCATCGTCAACACCGGTCAGATCGGCCATGTGGCGAACGGCGTTCGACAGCGTCGCGGACAAGCCGACGAAGGTGACCGGACTGCGCAGCGAGTGGTGCCAGCGCCGCAAGACGAGGGCTGCCTGGGCGCCGGTGGTGCCGCTGTAGGTGTGGATCTCGTCGAGCAACATCAAGCGGGGTTTCTTGGCCGCGCCGACACCGAACAGTTTGCCCAGCGACAGGTCGGACAGGCCGCGGTTGAGCATCTCGGTCGTGGTGAACAGCACGTCCGGAGGCCGCTGGCTCATCCGATGACGGGTCAGGACCAGCACGGAGTCATCGAACACGCGCGTGCAGGTGCCGCAGGTCAGACGTTCCGTTCTGGCCCTGGCGTCCCGTTCTGACCAGAACAATGCGCCCCCGCACACGGTGTATCCGTCGCCGGGACAGGTGAAGTGAGGGCACTGAAAGCCTTCAGCCCGTTTCGTCCATGCGGAATAGGAGGCTGTCAGGCTCTTCGTACTGGTTGGGGTGTCCTTGTTGAGCACCCCTATAGTCATGGGCCGACCGTTGGCCTTCGTCCACAGGTGGTCGAGTCGCCGGGCGTTCGCAAAAGCGGTGTTGAGTTGGTCCTTGAGAAGTTCGTTGCGCGGGTAGACGGCCAGCGCACGTGTCCATGCCGACTTGTCCTGCAGGCCCGTCAGGTAGGCGAAGGCCGGCAGGTAGAAGGCGAGTGTCTTTCCGCTGCCGGTACCGGCACCCACGACTGTGGCGGTGGTGATGTTGGACTGCAGGGCCGTGAAGATCTGACGGCTGGCACGGACCTGGAACCCGCTGAGGTCGGCGTGTTTGGGACCCCGCCGCGTCATGGCATCGATGACCTGCCGGTAGAGGTCATGGAGAGCATCGGTGCCTTCGATGACGGCGTGTCTGGGCTGGTCGCGCCGGGGGTAGGCGCGGGGGCGCCGGGCGTAGCGGAAGTCCGAGACAAGAGCGGCACCTTGACGCCAGGCCGCGGGGTCGCCGGAAGGGAAGATCTGGCGCAGCCGGGCCAGCAGACGCAGCGTCTCGCCGTTGCGGGTACGCCACCGCGACGGCGAGATCGCATCATCGCGGATGATCAGACCCTTGTCCTCGAGGGCCTCGATTGCCTCCTGTGCGGTGTCCAGTTCGGCGCGCTTGATGAGAACGTCATCGACGTGGGTGTGCAGTTCGTCGTCGGTGAATCCGCCGTCGACAACGCCCCAGGACAGCAGGGGGTCCTCGTGTGCTTCGAGGACGTCGAGGATTTCACTCTCGGTCTCAGGAGTCATCGCAGCCTCACCCAGAAGCGGTCCAGGATTCCCAGCCTCGACAGCCCTGCAAGGACTTCGGGGGTGAAGGAGTTCAGCGGCGTCCCGGTGGCTTCCTGAGCGCCCGTGATCACTCGGGCGAGGACCGGGTCAACGAGTTCGGAGATCTGCTGGCCGCATGCGTGGAGGCTCTCCAGCGCCGCGGCCAGCCTTGCGACGTCGCCCAACTCGGGGACGGCACGGTTTTTCAGGACGTTGAGCACGCCATGCGCCTTCTCGATCTTGATGCGGATCTCTTCCACGTCGATCCCGCTCTTGTTCAGCGTAGCGACGAGATCCTCATTGATCACCGGTACTTCGCGGTTGCGTTCAGCAGTCCATGCCTGCTCAACGCTCCCGCGAAGGCCCTTGACGAAGCCATCGGCCGCCTTGATCTGCGCCTTCAGTGCTTGCGGTGGGGTATCGGCGTCCTGGCTGGGGAGCGTTTCGGCGAGCACGTGCAGGTCTGCGGCCAGTTGGGCGGCCTGCGGACCGAGGTCTGCGTCGAAAGCCGCATGGGCTGCGCGCAGTTCGGCGACGCCTCGGCTGAGGCGCTGCATCGTCTCGATGAGCGTCTCGACCCTCTCGGCCAACTCGGCCAACTCGCCGGTGCGGCGGTTGATCTTGTTCTCGTCGTGGGCAGCGACCGCTGCGACACGCAGACGCTGAACTTGTTCGATGAGCGTCATGCGCCCCCCTCGCATCCGGCCACGTCCATGACCTCACGGCTCAAGGTCTCCAGCCCGGCCATGAGCCGCTGGAGGGTCTCGTCGTACTCGCGCTGAGCCTCCGAGGCAGGTCCGGCTTGGAGCTTTTGCTCCAGTGCGTTCACGGCTTCCAATGCAGGCTCGAGCCAGGCTCGAATGCGCAGGGCCGGCCTTTCGTCCTGGGTCATCAGGCGCAGGCGCTGATCGGCGGTGAGGGTGGACCAGGCGTTGAGGCCCTCAGTCAGGTCTGTCACCTTCTTCAGATCACTGGGTTTCACCGCCTTCGCCGCGTCGTGGAGGGCGGGCAGGTTGATCGAGTTGGCTGACTGGCCAAGCGCCGCCAGGTCGGAGAGCAGGGTGTTGAGGGCATGGGCGACCTGGGCGACGTCACCGCCGAGATCGCTCACGTCGGGTGTCAGCCGTCGGGTTTCGTCGAGCATCGGGTCCAGCGTGGTGGTTCGCTTCTGGATGTCGTCCGCCGCTTTTCTGATCTGCTCGGGGACGTGCTCGGGCCAGGGCACCTCAGCTGCGTTGTCGCGCAATGCGCGCACAAGGCGGGGCAGGTCAATGGCCAGCGGCTTGCCAGCGCCCTGGCGGTAGGACGTCAAGCGGAGCAGTCGCTGCTGAAGGAGGTTTCGATCCGCTTTCGGGTCGACGAAGCGGTCCTGGAGTTGTCGCATGTGGGGCCGCACGGGATCGGCCAGCTTCGGCGGGCTGGCGAAGAGCGCCCTGACCCGGCTGAGTGTGTCGCTCTTGAACGAGTCGGCGATCCCCAGGGCCTTACTGACGGACAGAAGAGCGTGCGCGAGCCGGCCCAGTTCGGCGTCGTCGCCTTCCGACGGAAGGAGGAAAGCGGACACGCTGTCCGCCCATTCCTGGACCCTGTTCACGCACAAGCTCTGCAGCGCATCTCCTTGCGGCACGTCCTCCCAGGACCCTTTTGCGTTTACCCAGGCGAGGGCACGCAGAACGCGGACGTCCTCCACGTTGCGGTGGTCGATCGAGATCAGCGCGGTCTGCAGGGCACTGCCGTCCAGTGCGATCGAGGTTTTGGCATCAAAGCTCGGCGTGAATTCCGCCCTTGCCTTGGTCCAGTCTCCGCTGTCTCCTCCGTATCCGTCTTCGAGTCCCAGACAGCCGATGACGGCGGTGTGCACGATCTTCCGGAGATCGTTGCGGTGGCTCTGCACAAGCTGGCCGGTCTTGTGCCATTCGTCGACCGCCTGGACCAGAGTCGGCTTCGAAGCCGCCGGGGACGGACGCGCGGGTGCCGACGTGGGCGGGGGCGGCGTCGGGGGGGCCACCACAATCGGTGTCTGCGTACCGTTCAAGGGCAGGACGGGTTCTTGCACTGCCGGCCGATGCGGGAGGGTCTGCTGCTCGGTTATGAGGTCAGGCAGGGGCGGGATGGCGAATGCTTCGTGGATCGTCGGGTGAAGGTTCTGCGGCCCGTGGCCTGGTCCCCAGAAACGCACCATCCGCACGCGACGCTCGGAGAGTTCGGGGTCACCTGGCGTGCGCAGCCGGACCTGGTCCTCGACGTTGTCGAGGATGTCCAGCGCACCGGTGCGGAAGTCGCTCTCGAATCCGGTGCTGGGAAAGCGGCCTTCGTCGAGTTCGGTCTGGTCGCGGTGGAGGACGGGGCGCAGGACGCGGGTCAGCACGTCGCGGGCGACGAAGGCATCACCCTTGGACTGGCTGCGGATGGCCCGATCGAGTGCCGTCCTGCTGAACGGGAACAGGCCGACGCCTTCAACCTCCCCGAACGCCTGGTGGCACTTGTCCCGGACGGGGCACTGCTGACAGTGGTTGGGCTCCGGGCGCTCGTCCGTGCGGTGCTTGTCGATCTCCTGGGAGCCGACGCGTACTGCGTTGAGGTAACGGGCGGCGAACCGTGCGGGGTCGAACGGGGCTGTCATATCCGCGGGAAGTTCAAGATCGAAGACCTTGTAGGTCCGCGTGTACACCGTCTCCGGCATCTGGTTGACGAAGTAACCAGTGGTGACGGCCATGACGACACGCATTGGGCACAGGGCGAGCGTCTCGGTGGGCAGCAGGGTGATTGCGTCGATGAGGCCGCCCTGGATGCCTTGGAAGATCGAGAAGTCCTCGATCAGGAGGAGGAGTTCCAGCCCCTGCCTTTGCAGGTCGAGGCGTAGTTCGACGAGGAGTTGCTTGAGGTCGTCTCCCCCGATCCCGAAGACCTCGCTGACCGCCGGCCCGAGTTGCTCGTTGAGCATCTTCGCTGCCAGGTCCCGCAGGGGGGCGTCGCTGGCGAGTGCGCTGGCGACACTGGCGGCGTCGACTCCGGCCCTGCTGACATCGTCGACCGAGAGGTCCAGGTCTGCCGCGGTAAAGCCGAACGCGTCCTCCTTGTCCTCGGAACCCTTGCCGGAGAGCTTTTCCCGGACCAGACGCGCGATGGGACCGTTGTCGGTGAGCAGTCGCCTGCGGAAGACGAGGTCGCCCAGCAGTGCGGGCAGGCCCTCCGCGGAGGCGAGGAAGGCGCGGAGGTCGTTCTCCTCGGGTGTGCCGTCTTTGTCTGCTCCGCGGGTCTCGACCAGGACAGCCAACTCGTTGCGCAGGCGCAGTTGTGCTGTGGTTTCGTCCGCGGCAGCGTCCGAAGCAGCGGCGACCTTGGCACGCACCTCCGCGGCGCGTTCGCTGGTGGCGTGTTCTAGGATGAGTTCGAGGATCCCGCGCAGCGACATGCGGTGTTTGGGGACAAAGATCAGCCGAGTCGCGTCGTTGGGCTTCAGGTTGATGCGAAGCCAGCGGATCAAGTGCGACTTGCCTGTGCCCGACTTCCCGAGGATGGGGATGATGGGCTGGTCCGCCGGCAGTTCCTCGACGGCGCGCCGCAGGTTGTGTTCGTCGACGATGGTGCCGCCGACAGCGCTGTCCACCCGGTCGCGCAGGAGGATCGGGATCGAGGTGTGCGTGGCGAGGAAGACCCCGTTGGAGGTGCTCTCCGCCTCGACTGGAATGATGGCCGGGGCCTCACGGGCCTCCCAGCATGCAGCAGGAAGAGTGCCCCGCCAGGTCATCGTTTTCCTCCTTGAACCAGGGTGACGTGTGTTTGACGTTGGCTGTCGAATCGCGACAGCCGGATGCCGTCGGCGTCCGGCAGGGTGTCGAAGACGAGTCGGCCGCGGTCTTGCAAGATGCGCAGCGCCTGGCCTACCGAACTGTCGGCACAGTCTTGTGCGATGCCCGGGTCGGGGTCTCCGTCGGGAAGGTACGCCACGAGGGAGGCGCGGACGAGACCGCCGTACAGCACAGGCAGTTTGGCCGCCAACTGGCCCAGGAATTCGGCGATGGGCATCTGTCCGGCAGGCAATTCGTCCAAGACGTCGTTGATCGCCACGACGGGGAGGGGCACAAGTCCCGATCTGGCCTGTACGAGCGAAGGCGCCGCGAGGCCAAGTGCCTGTCCCCATCGGGTGACGGCACCCCAGCGTGTGTCGTTGGTGATGGCCCAGGTTTCATTGTCCGGGTCCGGGAACTGCGCGTGCTGGAGGGCCTGAACGCCGCTGGTCCACGACAAGGGACGCCCGAGCGCATCCTGCGCGAGGAACCACGACATCGCTCTCAGCAGATCACGTGCCCCGCCGGTGAGGCTCTCTCCCGGGCCGGTCTGCCACGGGTCTCCGTCTCGGTCCAGATCGAGGGCATGCTTTTGAAGTGTCCGGCGGAACGCCGCCGGCGACAGGGTGCCTCCTGTGGCAGCGACAGTGTCGCTCACGGTGATCACACCGGCCGTGTCGCTGCAGAGCATCCCGATTGCCCGGAAGGTGTACACGGTGTGCGCGACACCTTCAAAGGAGGAACTGTCCTCGTTCAGGCCTGGCGGTCTGAACGCCTCGATCAACTCTTCCTCGGTCCAGACCCGTCGAGATCCGGTAAGGAAGTTGATGATGGAGCGGCCAAGCGCCGGAAGGCTGCGCGGTGGGTTCAGAACAGCCATCAGAGTCTCCTGAGGAAGTCGTCAATGGTCCAGTGAGGGCTGCGGATGCTTTTGATGAGGGCATCTGGATAGGCCGGGTCGGGCATGTCTTCCGGGACGACCACGACGCGCAGCGGTCCGCTGGTGGGGGCGAGCCACGACAGGGGCGGCGTCTGCCCGTGGTCCATCAGGATCAGACTCGGCACCGAGAGGCGCGCAGGTACCCCGCCGGTGCGCAGGGGGTCCACGACGACCAGGCCCTCGTCGGCGAACCGCGAGGCCGTACGGATGGCCGGGAGCCCAAGCAGTGCGTCGGGGGCGACGATGCCGCGTACGCCGTTGGTGACGCATGACTGGATGAGGTTGCTCAGGGCAGTTCTGAGGCGTCCGCTGGAGTAGGTGACCACGATGCTGGGGTGGCCAGCGGCCAGGTTCGCCAGGGCCGCGCTGGGGCTTCTGCCGAGATCTGGCATGAGCGCTTCTGCGACGAGGGGACGCGCGGTGTGCAAGATGGGCTGGTGCGCGTGCCCCTCTGCCGGGCATCCGGAGCACGCGGGCGCCACGTTCTGGCTGGCCCCCATCGCACCTATGCCCGTGTAGGTGTACTCCTCACTCAGTACGCGTCCCCAGCATTCTCTTCTTTCCAGCAGGCGGGTGATGCGCGCCGTTGAGGTTGCTTCGGCGTTCTTGATCTCCGCGCGGGTCCGCTGCAGGGCAGCCTCGAGAGTCTCTTGGTCCAGGTTGGCCACGTGCGGTCTGAGCCGTACCGGGACGTGGCTCACGAAGGCCGTCCACTCCTTGTCGAACCGTGCTTGCCACGCCTGCTCGGACTCGCCGGGTATGCGTTCGACCACCGGAGGGGCCAGCCTTGTGATGGTGATGAGGTTGGCACGTTCCATAAGGACGAGCGTGTTGCGGTTCCACAGTTGATTGGCGTCCGAGGGCTCGTCGCCGTGCTCGGGTACCACCGTGGTGTCCAGGACCAGACCGTTGCCCGCCTCCTTCGGGGACAGGTCCTGATCCCGCATGGCTTGCCATCGGTTCCACGCCTTGACGTCCCCGATCACGGTCGCGTTTTCGACTTGCTGGCCTTCGGCCGCGTCAGGGAGGGCGGGAAGCCAGACAGACAGCGCCGCGTGGCCGTCACGTCCCGCGCGGCCGACTTCCTGGTAGAAGCGGTCGACCGAGGCGGGGACGCACGCATGCACCACGGTACGGACGTCGCTCTGGTCCACCCCCAGACCGAAAGCGCTGGTGCCGACCACGATGTCGGTCGTTGTCGGCCCGTCGTCGCCGGACCATCCACGCATGATGCCAAGACGCTCAGCAGAACCGAGGCCTCCGTGGAAAACGGCGGTGCGTGCAAACCCGGCGGCCCGCAGACGCTCAGCGATGGTCCTGGCGGGCTCCTTCTTGGTGGTGTAGATGATCGCCGGCCGCGGAAGGTGGTGCATCGCTTCGACAAGGCGTTCCATCCGGGCACCGGAGGACGTGGTAGTGCCCAGGAAGTACCGCAGTTCGGAGCGCAGAAAGGTCGACCCGACGAACAGTGACTCGGCGCTGCCCGCGAAGAGTTGATCGTTGAGTTGGAGGCTGGGCGCCGACAGCGTTGCGGACAGAAGTGTGACGCGTGGCGGGGGGTGCCCGGCCCCGGTGGCGAGTTCTCGCAGTTCTCCCACGAGCGAGGCGACGATCTGGAACTCCGGACGAAAGCTCAAGCCCCACAGGCGTACCAGGTGCGCCTCGTCGATGACCAGGTTGGTGAGTTGGCCGGACGCTGCAAGGGTGCGCAGCGTCGCGGTGAATCCGCGTACAAGGGCTTCGGGGGAAGTGAGGAGGATCCGCTGCCTTCCCTCGCGCAGGCGTTCCTTGATGGCTGCGCGTTCCTCGCTGACGCGGTCGCTGTGATAGGCCAGTTCGCGGGGGAGCACGGACGCCGGGAATCGTTTGCGCATGTGGCGTTCCTGGTCGAGCGCCAGGGCGATGGTGGGCAGCACCACGATGGTGGTTCCGCGCTGCCGGAGCAGCCCAGGGGCCAGACCGACGAGGGATTTACCCGTGCCGGTGGGCAGGACGACGTGCAGGGTGGATGCCGGATCGGCCAGGGAGGCGGTCCGCACCGCGCTGGCTTGGCTGCGTGAGCGGTAGTGATCGATGTCGGGAGCGATCGCGTGCAGGGCTGGATCGACGGGCACCGGACTGTTCGGGCGAGCGCTGGTCTCCACCGTCGTGTTGTCGGCGAAGACGAACGGACCGGGGCTTGCGCAGGCGAGATCGATCCAGCGGGGGTCGCCGTGGAGCCAGTCAGGCGTCCAGGCGTCGCCGAGGCGCACGGTGTGCCGTGTGGCGCCGAACCGTTCGACACGCAGGTGCGCTCGCTGGAGCGCCTGCAGGTCGATTCCGCGGTCGTGGAGGTTGATCTCCAGTTCGTGGTGGCGCTGGCCCGTCACGCCGGCTTGATGGCGGAGCATCTGAGCCAGCAGGGCGGCGATGTCGCCGCTGAAGGCGGGCCCGGCAAGGGGTGAGCGCCAGGCATCGGCGAACCGGCGGTGGGGGCCGGTGAGCTGTTCTGTCGATGCCTCCTTTCCCAGGACCATGCGCTGGATGATGTCGAGTTGAGCGGTCACACGCACCCGTCCTGCTCCGGGCTGCGGCCCGAGACCACGACCACACCGGTGCTGTCCAGGCGGAGCGACGGTGTCTGGAGGGCTGTCATGAGCGCTTGGCCCGCCAGCGCTTCCGTTTCCACTTCTTCCTCCAGTTCAGCGCGCTCGTTTCCCTCCGAGCGCGCGGCACGCAGTCTCAACTGCCGCAGTCGGGTGGCGATGTCGGTCTCGGCCATGGCCAGGGCCCGGGTGCGGGTCGCCTCTACGGCGTCGTTGCTGTGGACCAGGCGCTGGGCACTGTGTTCAGCAGCTCGCCAGCGCGGCGCCCATTGGTCGGCCGGGATGAATGCGTATGCGTGTTTGATGCGCTCTGAGTTGAGTGCGTAGTCGCCTCCGGGCTCTGCGGGCGTCGGCTTGGCATAGCGCGCCTGCAGGGCGTCGAGGTGGCGCCCGTCGGTGATGGGTGTGCCATCTGCGTCGGTCCACACGGTCGCAATGAGCGGCGGGAAGAGCGCGTCGGCGCGGCGTCGCAGCGACGGCAAGTCCACCAGGTCGCTGGTCCAGGCTGCAGCAAGTTGGTCGAGCAGGTCGCTTTCCGGGCTGGCCTGCAACGGCTGCGCTTCGATGGCGTAGTCGAAGCGGTAGGCAAGGCGCTCTGCGTAGGGCCAGGTGGGGATCCACCGCCACATGCCGAAGGCTCTCCCCCGGTCGTCGTTCCACAGGAAGTCGGACACGGCATCGATGAACTGATCGCCGTAGCGGTAGAGGCGGACGTCTTCGTGCTCGACGGCCACTTTGCGCACGAAGGTGCCGCGGTGTCCTGCGAGCGGCACGAAGTCGCGCTGCAGTCGCGCTGCGGATACCAGCGGCATCTGGACGTGTCCGGCTGCCAGCCGGCTGACGGGTTCGTAGCTGCCGATCGCATGGGCGGGGTCGCCTGCGGGGGCGAACCGCAGGTTCCCGGCCGCCCGCCGCGAGGACAGCAGTGCATCGGTGACGTCGGCGAACGAGGCTGCCTGACTCTCCGATGCCATCATCCGTCCGTACACCGAGCGCTCGTCAGCGGGTGCTTCGATGCTGTCCAGGGCGTCCTGTTCCTGTACGCGCTTGACCTCGTCCTCGAGCATGGTGCGGACCATGCGGATGGCGTCGGGTGCGGCATCGGCACCGTGCTCGAACAGCAGGTCCCAGGCGGCGTCTGTGGCGGCGTCCACCGCATGCTGCAGGCTGGCTATCGACGTGTCGAAGACGGCGAACCCTTCGCTGAGGATCTGCATCCACGCTGCGGCAAACGACTGCGGGTCGGTCGTCTCGGCCACCCAGTAGGAGCGCCAGGCGCCGCCTTCGCGACGGGCGTCCCAGCGGTCGCACCGGCCGATACGCTGCTCGAGGCGGTTCGCCCTGGGCGGCAGGCCCACGTGGATGAGGAGATCGGCGAACTGGAGGTTGCGTCCTTCTTCCGCTGAGTGATCGGCAACGAGGACGGCTGCCATCCGGCTCTGCTCGAAATCCCGCACTGCCTGCTCGGAGGCTGCGGGCGAGTCGCTCGCCAGGTGCTGGTAGACAGCCCCGGGAAGCACTTCCTTGAACGCGCCGACCAACTCCCCTGCCAACTGCGGGGTCGGGCAGAAGACGACCACCCGCTCACGTGCTTTGAACAGGTAGGTCAGTGCGTCGGCCAGTGGGCGTGCCATGTCGCGGCGGCGGCTGACGAAGCGCAGGTCACTCTCGATGCGGTCGAGCGCGTCCTGCTCGCCCGGCGTGGCGGCCACTCGGGACTGGGCCCACGCGCACAGGGCGTCCGGGTCCAAGGACAATGCCACGCCCGTCGCGAAGGCCGACGCTGCCTCGCGGCGGGCCTCTTCGTCGAACTCACAAGCAGCAAGAGCCTCCTGGCGCCAGTTGTCCAAAAGGGAGGCAAGGCCGGCAAAAGCGGACGAGGGAAGAACCACCTGCTGGGGGCGCAGACGCCCGGTGACCCGGTACGACTCGTGCAGCGCAGCGGTACGACGGGTGCGCAGCATCCGGCGGTGGAGCCGATACACCTCGGACACATAGGTGCGCAGCGCGCCGATCGCAACGGCCAGCGCATGCCGGTCCGGTCCTGCGACTGCCTGCCTGACCTCACCGATCAAGGCGGCGACTTCAGCGTCTTCAGGGAACGCGGCGCCGATCTCCGTGAGGCGCTTGTTCAGCAGCACGCCAGGAAAATGGGGCTGCAGTCCAAGGAACAGCCGGCCCAGCGCGGAACGCGCCTCCATGCGCCGTCGCAGGTCCTCGGTCGTCGTGTCCCGGTACACGGCCGGGTCGAGCAGTTTGAGCATGGCCAGGAAGGCACGTTCGTTGTGCAGCGCGGGCGTCGCCGACAGCAGCAGCAAGCGCGGGCTGGCGGTGGCAACTTCGGCAAGGCGCGTGTAGCGGCTGGACAGTTCGGGCTGCTCGCTGTGCGCCAGGCGGGCCAGATGGTGCGCCTCATCGACCACGACGAGATCAGCCGGTACCCACGTGTCGGGTGCGTCGTCGCGGGAGTACATGATGCGGGCGCCCGGGAAGTCACCGGTGCGGAACTTGCCCGACAGTTCGCGGCGCCATTGCTCCACGAGGAACGGCGGGAGAATCAGTTGCACGGTGAGGTCGGGCTGGTCCAGCAGGAGTTCCCGCACGACAAGGCCGGCCTCGATCGTCTTGCCGAGACCGACCTCATCGGCCAGGAGGTAGCGCTGCACTGGGTCCTGCAGCACGCGCCACACGGTCTCGACCTGGTGCTCGTACAACTCGATACCGCTCGAGAGGGCGCCGCGCATGCCATGGGCCGCCGAACGCTGCGTCAGGGTGCTCTGCAGGAAGGGGCGCCGCATGTCGGCCAGCAGAGGCGATTCGAGCAGTCCGGCGCCGGCAAAGCCGACGGGGTCGGTCAGCGGCTGGTCCCAGCGGACATACAGGTCCTCTTCGGCAAGGTATCCCTCCCAGTTGCGCGCCCGCACGTGGATGTCCCGATGGGCTGTGGCCTCGATGACGCGCCCGGAGCGCCATGCGGCACCCGTGGGCCAGAACACCCGCGTCTCGGGTGCCAGCGTGAACCGCTTAAGCCCCTTCTTGGGGACGGTGTGACGACTGCGCTCGTCCGGAGGCTGTCCTGGGGTGTCGAAGTACTCGAGGATCAGGCCATCGCCGTCCTTGCCTACGAGTTTGCCTGCACCGAGCGTGTTGGCGCTGGATACGAGCAGGTCGCCTGGGCGCAGCGACAGGCCGCGGGAGGGGTCGCTGCTGCGCGCCGGACGGCTCGCCTTCGCTGTGCGGGGCCGGGCCGGCGCCGCCTTGCCCGCGCCGCCGTCGATGGTCCGTGATCCACGGCATTGCGGGAACCGTGAACAGCCCCAGAAGCAGTTGCCTGCGTTAGGTCCCCGCGATGCGAATTGCATGACCATTTTGGCGCCGCACCGGGGACACAGGACAGCATCATCCGTCACAGGCACACTCCGAAAGAGCAGCGTAGGCAGGCGCCGTCGGCAGGTTAGGACGGCGCAGGCGGCCCGGCGATATTCTGCCGGGCTGCCGGGACGGCCGTGGAGTGCGCACACGCAGGTCCTGACGCACGCGCTGGGTGGAGGCAACGGCAGGCAGTTGCGCGTCCGTGCGGAGCGGGGCGCCCACGTGGTGCACGTGTCCGCTACCCGGCGCCGACTGACGATGCAGAACACCACGTCGGCAGGCTGGGGAGCCGACCGACCCACGCGTCGGTGCACGGACATGCGCAGCGGTGCAGTGTGCCAGCAGCACGGATTCCTCTACGGCCTCACAGCTGGTGAATGTGGAGCTTTCCCACTTGTGTAAGACGGCACGCCCACACCTCCAACAACCGGCAAAGCAGCACAACTCCCCCACGCTCAGCCTTGGCATTGCACTTCCTTCACAAGGTGCTCACATCCAGCTGGTTGCAGCGTAACCGGAGCCACTGACAGTGCCTCCGCCCGGGCGTACCGGTCTGCCGCGGCCCCGCGACGGAAAAATGCTGCTCACCATGCCGGAAGCTCCCCCTGCCCCGCTCGACGTCACCACGGTCGCGTACCAACTCGCGCCACCCCGCCCCCTACGGCATGTTCAGCGCACGTTGGCGGTGATCGTGCCGTTCACGATCACCATGGAATACCGATCTATGAGGCACGTGCAAGGCGATGGACTGTTTCCACCAAAGCAGTGTGTCTGACGGGAGGCGGACGGGGCCGCCCGGGGAGCGATTGGAGCCAGGCCGATAAGCCGACGCGGCCCTTCAGACGGCAGATGTAGGCGAGGTGTTCGAACGTTGCAGCGGAGCGAGTCGGGCGCTGTGCGCTCGATGGCCAACGGTACGCCGCACGAGGAGGCCGGCGCGGTGCGCCGACTGCGTCACTGGCCAACGGTGCGAGGATGAAGGGCTGTTCGGAACGCGACGCCGGACCTTATACGGCTGCCGTGGGAGGGCCACACTCGCTGCGCGGTGGGGGTGCTTGCTTGTCCTGGCGTCTCGTCGGCAGTGGTGAGCGTTGGCGCTGACCGTGGACAGGGCGGAGAATTCGCTGCGTGGTGCGCCTGCCGCTGGCCGGCCGATGTTGCGCCGTGCCTGCCGACAGCGGTAACGCGCAAGACGGCCGCCTGGATCCGCCTCGGCTTACGTGCCTGGAACGCCGCTCAAGCCAGGTACGACGCCGACACCGCCGATGTCGCGGTGCTTCTGCCCAGCACCAATGGGCAGGTTATACGCGGCACCAACCACTTCTGCTGTTGCAACAGTGCGGACGCACCCTCATCGAGGGTGTGCAAAACGGTTGACCGACAGGCGAGATCCCGGAGTCACCGTGCCGGGCCAGGGCACGGTGAACGGGTGCAACGTCAGTTGCGGACGGCACGTACCAGCAGGTCGGTAAGGAGACGGATGTCGTTAGGTGTGTTTTGCAGGCCATTCCAACGACGCTGTTCGCCGTCGGCGAAGCGCCACATACCGGAGGTCCAGGCGGTAATGGGCATCAGCCCCAGGACGGCGTTGCGTACCTCGTCGCAGTCGACGGCTTCGGCAGGCATGCCGTCGGTGAGGGTGTCCATGACGAAACCCATGGCCTGGATGCCGACACCGTGGGTGAGGCGGGACTGGCGAGGCGGGAGTTTCCAAGCGTCGCTGAAGGTGTCCTTCACGATGTTCCAATACGCGCGCAGATGCTTCAGCATGCGCTCTACGTCGCCGGAGCCGTCTTCGGGGTTGCGGTATTGGTAGAGAGCGCCTTCGAAGAGGCTGTGTTCCAGCATTCGCAGCATGCTGGTGTCCTTGATGTTGCCGTGCGGTGAGGTGGGGCTGGCCACCCTGCCGTAGAAGGGGCCCTGGCCATCGGTGTTAAGGCGGATCATCAACTGGGCGGGCAGGCGCCGGCGGGCGTAGGCGGGGGGAAGCTGTCCGCTGGTTTCGGGCAGCAGTTCGTGGATGAGGCCCTTAGGCAACGGTTTGGTGGAGTTGACCAGGATGAACTGAGAGCGCTGGTCTTCTTGGTTGTCGGCGATGAACCCGACGGCGGCGACGGGGAATTCGGCCAGGTCCGCGTCGCGGATGGCGGCGCTGCGCTGCTGGCCATCCACAATCAAGGCGGGCTTGTCCTCGTCGGTAAGAGATTCATCCACCGGGATCACCAGCACGCCGGGGACTGAGTAGTCCACGCCGGCTTTCGGGCGGATGCCAGTTTCGAAGCGGACGGTGTCATCGAATGCCAGGACGAGCGCGTTGGGGAGCATGGCGTGGTCGGACTCGAGGTAACGGCGGATGCCGCGGATGTGGCTGAGAACCTCTGGCCGCTGGTAGCCCTGCAGTTCGCTGCTGTCGTTGCGGCGGACGCGGGAGACAGCGGCGAAACTGTGGATTTTCTTCCCGTCGACGGCAAAGCAGTAGATTTTTCGGTTGCCTTGGCGCACTTCAAGTGCGGGAAGCCTCAACTCGTATCGGTCGGCCATCACATCTCCTGGCAGGGTTGGAAAGAAAAGCTAGAAGGGGGTGCATTTACGCGAAGGTAAGTTGTCTTATCTTGGCTTCGAGTACGGCGAGATTATGGAATCCGCGGCGTTTATTACGCTCACTGCCGCGGAATATAGCGATTTCGATTCCATGTTTCTTGCACAGAGCGCAGGGGCAAGTGCGCCACGGGGCGTAACTTAGGGTGCGTTCGTAGTACTCAAGATAGCTTTTCTTTTTCGGGCCGAGCACGAGAGCTTCGTACGTTGCGAGGGCACTCATGACTTCTTCGAGTGCTGTTTCTTCTTGGTCGAATTCGCGCAGGGCGCGCAGGCAGGAGCGTTCGGCGACGATTGCCTCGGCTTGGGAGACGTGGCCGGAGAGGATGAGGCGCTTCAGGGCAGGGTTTCCGTCGACCTGGGGGACGCGGATGGCAGTGTAGGAGTCGGTGGCCGTGTGGTAGTTGTTGCGGTCGTCCATGAAGGCCTGGCGGAAGGCGGAAGTGCTGTCGAAGCTGGTCACGCCGTGGCGGGCGAACTGCTCCATGCTCTCGACACGGTTGATGCCGAGCAAGTGCAGTCCGGTTTCGGGAGTGCGCACTTCGTCGATGGCCCGCAGGCAGGCGAGGATCTCGTGGGACTTCAGTGGGACCATGCCACCGAGGGCAATGCGCCGGTATCCCATCTTCTGCAGCTCCGCGACGCTGTGGGCGTAGCTGTCGGGTCCCCATCCCTGGGCGGCACCAACTGGTTCGAAGCGGGCGCCTTGCGCGTGGGTTGCGGTGATGAAGTCCTCAGCAAGTTCGAGGGAGATCTCCTGGCGCTCCACCCACGCCGACTCGGGTTCCGCATCGGACTCTTCCGGGATGTATCCAAAAATGATGTGGTCGATACTGATGCCTGCGTCGAAACCGCAGCGGCCGTAGAAATCAAGGACTTCGTCTACCTCATACGGTGGGCGTTCTTCGTCGATGTAGTTAAAGGCGCCGCAGTCACCGATCGTCGAGCAGGTGTCGGGAAGGCGGAAGAAATTCCGCACGCCCAGACGGTAGAGCCGCTCGCGCTGTGGGGCAGAGTATTTCCCTGCCCCCTTCATGGATCCGTCGACAACCGCTTTGCTGACGAGGATCCCGTCGTAGGGGATCGGCGTCACGGCCTGGTGAGCGTACACGTCATCGCGCTGGCGCACTCGGTAGGGCGAGTACTCGTCGTTGATGAAGTCGTAGGTGGGGCTCACCAAGTCCTGGCTGTCAGGGAAATAGAATTTCACGCGGCTTTTGCCTTTTCCTGCAC
Source organism: Streptomyces sp. R28 (assembly GCF_041052385.1). GTDB lineage: Bacteria > Actinomycetota > Actinomycetes > Streptomycetales > Streptomycetaceae > Streptomyces. Next base: position 4,615,354 of record NZ_CP163439.1, read on the forward strand.
ATAGATACGGAGGAGGTAGTTCGACAGGGTACTGATGTGGCGCGGGTTGTTCTGGAGTTCGTTCCAGGGGAGGTTCAGGTCGGGCCAACGTCCCTGGGTCCAGCGGCAATGAGGGGCGATCAGGGCGAGTTCGGCCCGTGCCTGTTCCACAGCGAGGGGCGATGCCGGATCGATGGCCATCATCACTCGGTCCATGAGGCGTCCCATGGAGCGGATGCCCACGCCGTGCATCAACCGCGACCGTGTCGGCGGGAGCCCCCACGCGGTGGGAAAGATGTCACGCACAGCACTCCAGTAGATGACGAGGATCTGGCGGATGGTGGCCGTGTCGACGGTGCCGTTGGACAGGTTCTTGTGCGGGAAGAAGACGCCTGCAGGGGAGTTGAGGGATTCCTGGATGGCCGTGGTGAGGCTGTTGTCTGTGACGACGGCGTCCGCTTTCTGCTCGGACGTGGTGGAGGGGCGGCGCACCAGGCCCCGGAACGGTGAATCCTTGTCGTGGTTGAGGGCTTCGACCAGGACGGAGGGGAGTTTGCGAGCGGAGAGTTTGGTGGGCAGGGCCGTGCCGACTTCCGGTAGGAGTTCGGTGACCAGGTTGGTGGGCAGCGGGGAGACAGTGTTCACGCGCAGGAACTGGTCTCGTTGGGTTTCGAGGTCTTCGGCAACGAATCCGGCAATAGTTACGGCCAGGCGGGTGTTACGGGTGCGTGCCAGTGCGAGGCTGCGCTGCTGGCCGTCGACGATCCAGGCGGGTCGCGGGGCATCGAGGGAATCGGGCACAGGGATCTCCAAGGTGCCCGACGTGCACAGACCGTCGCTGCTGCCCGGGCCCGGGCTGGACTTGAACCGCACGCTCGAGGGAAGCGCCAGGATCAGCCCGTTGGGAAAAAGCACCTCTTCCCCGTCGAGGTAGTCGAGGATCTGGCGTACGTGCTGCTTCTTCTCGGGCCGCTGGTAGCCGATCAGTTTGCCGGCTTCGTCTCGGGAGATCCGTGCCACGTCGGCGACCTGATGCACCTCTTCTGCTGCCAGAGTGAACACATACAGAGGGATCGTGGGGTGCTGCTCGATCCGCAGGGCCCGGCGCTTAAGCACAGTGGAGGTCATCGAGGGCCAATCGTTGAGGTATACAGGTCTGCGAAGCGCTTCTGCTCACAGGCCATCCCCTTGTCTCTCAGCAGGCGCAGCAGGCGGGTGCGCGAGTAGTCGGGGTAGCGGCCCTTCACATCTCTGATGAAGGCGATCACGGCCTGGTCCGACATCGGCTGTCGGGCATAGCGTTCCGTGCGGGCTACCTGGGACGACCATGTGCTCCAACGCTCCTTGGCAGTTGGGGTGATGAGGTGGCCCGGCGTGCAGTGCTCGAGCCAAGAGGCTGCCATGCGGACGTTCAAACTGGTCAGCGTTCCGCCCAGGGCCTGCCTGAGGGCGGCGTTGGCCGGCATGCGCACGATCCCGTCCACATCGCTGGCGCCGCCGATCAGTACCACGTCAGCTCCGGTGGCTGCCAGCGCGACAAGGTCGTTGTGCATGGCCTGGGCGTAGGTCTCGGACAGCACCACCAGTGCCTGTCCGGCAGTTGCCGCGATCTGGGGAAGATGACGGCTGGCCTCCATACGCTGCAACTGACCCCACCACTGGGCTGCCTGCGCGCTGGAGGATGCCACGGAATCTGCGTGTCGAGGCATAAAAGTGGCCGCATAGGACGGGGCGAGGCTGGAGACTGGTTGCAGGCCCAGGCCGGCCGAGGCCACGTACAGGCGAGGCGTAAACCCTGCCCCGGAGGCGGCTTTCGTGAGGGCCGCGGCGCGGCGCCATTGGTCTCCCTGGTACAGCTCCCCCAAAGCGGTCCGCCGGCCCGGTGCGGCGTGCAGACGCCGTGCCCATTCCGCCGCGCGTTGCCGGATGTCCGTGGCGGGCAGTTCACGCACGCGCAGGCCGGGTTCGGGGGGTGAGGTCTTCCGGTCTGTGCACGTGACCACGATGGGCAACTCGTTCACTACGGATCGACCTCTGACTTCCATAACTCGATTCTTGTTGTGGTTACTGTAGCCGGTAGTTAAGAGGGTAGGCTGCACTTGTCTCAACGGAGGCAACTGGACCTTAGGTTAGGGAGTGACAGCATGGACCGTCCCGCGATCGTGTTGCTGAGCGGCGGCCTGGACTCGACCACGGTGCTGGCCATCGCCAAGGACCAGGGCTTCACTCCCTACGCGCTCAGCTTCCGCTACGGGCAGCGACACTCCATCGAGTTGGAGGCGGCGCAGCACGTCGCAGAGGTCCAGGGGGTGGCCCGGCACGTCATCGCCGACATCGATCTGCGGGTCTTCGGCGGCTCTGCTCTGACGGCCGACATCGAAGTGCCCAAGCATGAGTCCCTCACTGACGTGGAGGATGCGGGGGTACCGATCACCTACGTGCCGGCCCGCAACACGATCTTCCTGTCGTTCGCGTTGGCGTTTGCCGAGACCGTCGGCGCCAGCGACATCTTCACCGGGGTCACGGCGGTGGACTACAGCGGCTACCCCGACTGCCGCCCCGAATACATGGAGGCCTTCGCCACCATGGCCAACCTGGCGACGCGAGCCGGCGTCGAAGGCACCTCCAAGATCACGCTGCACTCCCCCCTGATCGCCCTGTCCAAGGCCGACATCGTCCGCGAAGGGCTGCGTCTAGGCGTGGACTACTCCCTCACCTCATCCTGCTACGACCCCGACGAGCAGGGGCGGGCATGCGGCCGGTGCGACACCTGCCTGCTGCGGCTGAAAGGCTTCGCCGAAGCTGGCGTCAAGGACCCCGTCCGGTACCAGAACGCCTGAGCATGACCTACCTGATCAAAGAAATTTTCTACACGCTGCAGGGAGAAGGCGGCCACGCCGGCCGCCCCGCGGTCTTTTGCCGGTTTTCCCGTTGCAACCTGTGGACCGGCCGGGAACGCGACCGCTCCCGTGCCATTTGCCAGTTTTGTGACACCGACTTCGTCGGCACCGACGGCGAAGGCGGCGGCCGCTTCCGCACGGCTCAGGAGTTGGCCGAAGCCGTCGAGGCCGCCTGGCCCACCGCTGATCAAGCCCACCGGTTTGTGGTGTGCACGGGCGGAGAACCGCTGCTTCAACTGGACGAGGCCGCCATCGACGCCCTCCACGAGCGCGGCTTCGAGATCGCCGTGGAAACCAACGGCACCCGCCCGCCCCCCCGTGGCATCGACTGGCTGTGCGTCAGCCCGAAGATCGGCTCCACCCTGGCCCTCACGAGCGGCGACGAACTCAAACTCGTCTACCCTCAGGCCGGTGGCGACCCCGCCCAGTTCGAGGGGCTGGACTTTCGCCACTTTAGGCTGCAACCGCTGGATGATGCCGACCGCGAGGCCCACACTCGTGCCGCCGTCGAGTACTGCATGAAGAACCCGCGCTGGACGCTTTCCCTCCAGACGCACAAGTATCTGGGAATTCAGTAATGGAAATCTTTCGCGAGTTCGCCTTCGAGGCAGCCCACCGCCTGCCGCGCGTGCCGGAGGGCCACAAGTGTGCCCGCCTGCACGGCCACTCCTACAAGGTCACCGTGCACGTGGAAGCGCCCGTCGACGTGGAGGCGGGGTGGGTGATGGACTTCGGCGACATCAAGCGGGCGTTTAAGCCTATTGATGCGCAGCTCGACCATTATTACCTGAACGATATCGAAGGCCTCGACAACCCCACCAGCGAGAACCTGGCCCGCTGGATCTGGGACCGGATGATCACCGAGCTTCCCAGCTTGTCCGCGATCACCGTACGCGAAACCTGCACCTCCGGTTGCACCTACCGAGGCGAGTGACGGCATGCACGACATCCAAAACGAGCCCGACGGCCGCGGTATCCCTATCGACGAGGTCGGCATCAGCGGCCTGCGCTACCCCATCACCTTCGATGATGGCCACACCCGCCAGCACGGCATCGCCGACATCGCCGTCACCGTCCGCCTGCAGGCCGACCGGCGCGGCACCCACATGAGCCGCATGATCGCCCTCGTCCACGAGGACGTAGCGACCCTCACCCCGCAGGAGTTGCCCATCGCTCTCAAGCGCGGGCTGACCTTGCTGGACGCCCCGGCTCTCACGCTCACATGCTCACTACCCGTCGCCACCACCGTGACTGCTCCCGCCAGCGGCCAGGAGTCCTGGCAGACACACGAGCTCACGGTTACCGGTCACATCGATGACTCTGGATGCACCGTCACCACGGCAGTGGCCAGCCACGTCACCAGTTTGTGCCCCTGCTCCAAGGCCATCTCCGACTACGGCGCCCACAATCAGCGCAGCGAGATCACCCTCGAGGTCACCGGCGCCGCTGACACTCCCTACCCCCTGCACGTTCACGAGATGGTCACCCTGCTGCGCAGCGCCGGTTCCGCCCCCGTCATCCCCCTTATCAAGCGCCCCGACGAACGTGTCGTGACTATGCAGGCCTATGACCACCCCGTCTTTGTCGAAGACATCGTCCGTGACATAAGCCTTACCTGTCGGCAAAAAGGCCTTACGCATACCATCCGCGCGAAGAACCTGGAAAGCATCCACAGCCACGACGCCATCGCCACCCTCACTTACAACCACCCCTGACCCACCACTGGCGGTGCCAGCCCCCTACCACAAAACGATCAAGGCGGCGGCTCACCGTCCGGGTCGCACCAACCAGCGGTCTGGCCAACGCCAAGGAGGGCTGAACCCTACGACCGTTGGAGTCGAGAGTCTTGGCCAGGAGCGGCGCCAACTCCCCCAGGTGGGCGCTGAGTTGACCTACTCAGCGGTAACTCGCTAACGTCGCAGTAACGTTAAGGGGCCCCACCGTGGCATGCCATGGTGGGGCCCCTTTTTGTCCTCTTCTGCACAAGCGGTGGAGGTGAGTGGGGGCGTCGCCGTCATCAGGTTCCTAGGCCACGAAAGCGGCGACGCCCCACCGCGAAGGGGGTTACCCATGAACCACCAGCATGACATGTCTGCCACCGAGAGCCAGAAGGACGGCCTGGTCACTTCCGAGGTTCAACTCGCAGGCACGCCCCGATGCGTGCGCGTGACCATCGGCAAGCACTTCAACCTGTTCGTGTCCCTGTCGGTCTCGCCTGGCTTCCTCACGCTCCTGGCCGTTGCCGTTGGTGTCGCGGGTGGGAACTACTGGTTCCTGTTCTGAACTTCTCGGCCTGCTCTACCTGTCCATGGCCTGGCGCAGTGATCAGCGCCAGGCCATGGACCACTTGTGAACGGGGCGAACTCAGCGAATTGCGATAGAGCCTGTAACCAGCGCCGTTCCATGAGGCAGAAGCAGCCTCCGGAGCCGGGGACGGAGTTGGCCATCCGCCGCCGGGCCAGAACTTCTGGGCGAGGGGACTTCCTCAAAGCACGGTTCGGAGTCACCCGCGTGACGGCGGGCGAGGGGCACTGCGGGGAACGGACATGCCAGATGTTGCATCTCGCGGAGTCGGGCTACTACGCCTGGAGTGAGCGGTGCCCTCGACCGCACGGTGCGGCTCGCCTGGCTGACCAAGGTTCTTCTCGGCATTCATGCCGCCTCAGGCGGCATCTACGCTCGCCGACTGGACCGCGGCGCACCTCGGAGTTGTTCTTGACGTCGTCCGCCGCAGCGACGATGTCACAGGCTTTCAGGTCCTGCCCAACCGTTGGGCGTGGAAAGATCCTTTGCCTGGTTCCTGCGCAGCCGGCGTCTGGTCCGTGACTACGAGCGGCGCACCGACACCAGCGAGACCTTCATCCTGTGGTCGATGACCACGCTCATGACCAGCCGCCTGGCCGCCCAGCATCAGCAGCGTCCTGCTCCGGCGCGGACAGCGTGAACTTGCCCGGTTTTCCTCGACCAGCCAGCCCCGTTCCACCAGCCGCTTCAGCCGGGCCCTCGCTCCCTCGACGCGAGAGGCGGACGCGCTGTCCCAGCCCAGCACCACCGCTGCCCGCCGGGCACCCAGCCCGTCGCCGCCCGCCTCCCCAGCGGCGGCCACCAACGCCTGGTAGTCCACCGACAAACCCTCGACCCCGGCCGCGTTCTGCCGGTGCGGCACCGCCCGGCGCGGTCCCCCCGGCTTCCTCAGCGACACCCCCTCGCCCGCCGCCGCGGGCGCAGCCTCCTCGGCCACCGCCTCCAGATACTGCTCCAGGCCGATCACCCGGCACCTGAGCACCTCTTCCGCGTCGGACAGGGACGCCCGCACCCGCTCCAGCTCGGCCGGGCGCTGGTGGGCGAGGTTGCCGATCGCTGGCGCAGCGCGGTGAAGTCGGCCTGCGCGGCCTCGACGGCTTCGGGATACGCCTGGGCCTTCTTGTGTTCCGCGAGGGCGCGGTAGATGCTGGCGACGGAGGGGCTGTGTCCCTTGCGTTTGCCGGTGGGGATGATCAGGTCGGGCTGAATCCGCTCCACGGACTCGCCGAGCGCGCGGCGAGGACGGTGTGCAGCATGTCCTCGGTGAGTCGGCATCACGCCCGACAGACTATGGACCCGCTCTGCCTCGCGAGAGCACATGCGGCAGGTGGTCCGCAGGGGCCCTCACGCCACGCGCAGGTGCCGATCTCGGCGCGGGGGCTCCTCGTCTTTCGTGGCGGGCGGTTCCGGCACGGCCTGGAGGGGGCCCGTCTCGGCGGTGTCCTCGGGCTTGCGGTTCAGCTTCGACCTGAGGCCGTTGAGCTTGCTCTTGATGTGCGGCGCGGCCTTCACGGCGACGGCACCGAGCGCGGCGACGGCGACGGTGGCGGCGACGCCGATCACCGCGCCGTTCGCGACGCCTTCCTGACGGCCTTCTTCCCTCGCCTCAGCCCTGATCTCGTCGAGTTGGGCGTCGGCCGGGTAGAGCACGGCGTGTCCAGCGAGCACGTTAGCGGCGTCCCGCAGGAGGGCGCTGATCCCCCCGGGACTGCTCGAATCCGAGAGGCTCGTCCCAGCCGGGCGTTCCACCACGAACACGTCTCGGATGGTCCCGGTCTCTTCGTCATAGGCCATGGGAGCACTGTAGGGGGCATCGCCTTTGCCGGGACGGGTATCCGCCAGGTGACCCTTGGCCGAGGTGCTCTTCTGCCGGCGGCGCTGCCGCACCACAATCTCGGACATGCGAGAAGAGGACCTCTACACCGAGCAGTACTTCGGCGACGAGCAGCAATCCGGCGCCGATGCGCCGCAGTGGGAGCAGCAGGCGTTGCCGGCGACGAGGCTGAACGTGCAGTACAGGAACCCGTACCTGGACTCCATGACGGCGAAGGTACTGCTGGGCGACTACTTCGACACCGGGCGTCTGCCGCCCGCGGAGGTCGTCGCGGCGGTACGGCACCAGTCGTGGAGGGACCTGGAGTACAAGGGGGGTTCGCTCAACGTCGTCGGTGACCGACTGTACGTCCTGTTCTTCCGGTCCGTGTGCTCGAAGCTGTCGTACGTCAAGGTCGGCCGGACGAAGAAGGAGGACAAAGCGCAGGTCCGGAAGCGGATCATGGCGCATGAGGGCGAGGCCAAGATCGCCCAGGCGGTCCTTTTCGACGCGTGGATCTCCCGTCCCTGCGTGTCGGCTGTCGCGTGGGAGAAGGGCGTCAAGGCGCACTTGAGTGCTGCGGCGAAGGAGGACATCATTCCGGTCGAGCAGGTGAAGGCGGAGTACTTCCGTGGCATCGCCTTCGGCGCTGCTGTCCGGGTGGCCCGGATGCAGGAAGACCGCAGCAGGGTTGTCTTCCTCGCACCGTGATGTCCGGTCCGGGGCGTCGTCTTGCGCTGCGTGTCCGACGGCTGCGGGGGCAGGTGTCTCTTGCGGTCGCCGCGCGCAGCGCGTCCTCTTCACGTTCCCGGCCTGCGGACTGCGTCCGGCAGTCGGGGAGTGTGGAAGGGATGCAGCGCGGTCGGGCGGTGCGGGCCCCGTAGGGGCCTTGATCAGCAGAAACAGGGCCAGTCATCGAACCAGCCTGCCGAAGGGCATCGTCCTGCTCACGACGCCAGAAGGCTGGCGTCACAGTGCCCTCACCGCGGCAGGGGGGATGCTCTGCGGGCATCTCGCCGACGTTCCGGTCACCGCTGGCCCAGCCGAGGCACGGGCCGCCGCGGCGACCATGGTGATAGGACTCGCACATGACTTCCACAAAGTACGCGTCAACGTGACCTGGGATCCGCCCCGGGAACCCGGGTCCTGGACCGCTCAGGTCACCATTGCCTCGACCTCGCCGAACGCCTGTGGTTAAACAACAAGCTAAGGCTTGGGAGCTCGTCGTCTCCTGAAGCTTGGGCCCCTCGGGAACCAGTCTCCCGGCGTAACAGTCGAGCGGTCTGAAGTGCCTTACGCTGAAGCCGCCGTGGCCGCGGTCTGCGCCCGCTCGTGTCCATCAGAACGCATTATGGGGCGCGGTTCACACAGCCCTGCAGACTTCCCGCGGACCCTGCGGTAGTGCCCGTGTATCGGCCCTGCGCGTCACCTTTATGTGGGCTGGCGGTACTGCAGGCGTCTGTCTTCAGGTTCCCGCTGAATCAACAGAGTTGAGTCAGCTGACCTGCCCTTTTCCTGTGATGCACATCGAGCAGCCGTCGCCAGTGGCTGATCAGGTTGCACTCGTTTGTGTGCTCCTGACCCTCTTGGGCAGACGGGGCAAACGCGGTCCCCCTAAGGTGTCGCCATGAGCCCGATCGATGGCCTCAATGCGTCCGCGGACTGGGTTGCCAAGGACATGGAGGCGATGCTCCGAGAGTGCGATGCTGTCATCGCGTCGAAGGACGAACACTTGGCCCGCCTGGCAGCGGGTATCGAGGCACTCCAGGCCGAGATGGATCAGATCAGCGCCGAACGGGCTCTGGCCGTTACTGACCGTGACAAGGCAGAGCAAGTCCTCGCAGCATTCCGGGCAGCCGTGGAAAAGGGGACAGGTCTGCGCCAGTCACGTGGGCACACCCAGACTCGACTGCGCGTCGTTCCTGACGCTCCCGAACCTGATGAAGCTGCTGCGCCCCACTCCGCGGCCGCAGCGACCGAGCAGCGAGAGGCCCCGGCTACCTCAGCTGCCGTCACATTGGAGCCTGAAGAAACGGCCGTCCGGATCACCGGCGAACGGTCGGTCGCAGTGATGAAGATCATCGCAGCTGAACCGGACCGGGGCTGGACCCCGAAGGACATCGCGGTGCGACTGGAGGGCCACGACGCCGGCCAGGAGCCGACTGCTCACGCTCGCGCGCGGGCCCTGCTGGATTCTCTTGCCCGGCGGAAGGTGCTGCACAAGCGGCGCGAAGGTGACGGCCGGCGGTGCGTGTTCCGGCTGGCCGCCGCTTGGGAGGCTGCTTAGACGAGCGCGTCCACATGAGCGACCGCCGCCCCACGCCCGGCCAAGGTGTAGAGGCCAGCGCCTAGGCGCGGGGCGGCGGTCTCCAGCGCGGCTTGGCCGCCACCCTTGACGCTAGCGGGTTTCTGCTCGCGCGAAGAGGAGTGCCCGGCCATTTTCCCTCTATCGGGAGAACGGACAGGCATGTCCTCTTCACACATTCATCCGAGGCAGTCAGCGCGGGGTAGATCCACGTTCCCCGTCGTCACGGCACGTCTCGGGCGGCAACGGCTGGTGGCGGACTCCGTTCTCGTCCTTTGGCCAGTCCACATGGCGGGGCCAAAGCATCTCGCCCAACGTCTCCTCAAGGCTGGCCACAGTGAGCAGGTCAGGCCATGTCGAGCCAGTGAGCACGTTAGTGATGACCTGTCGGTTGACCCCCGAGGCCGCGGCGAGCGCGTTGGCGCTCAGCCCCTTGCGTTCCATTGCTTCCGCGAGTGCCCGGGCGATGGCCTGGCCGACTTGGGCGGGGCGGTAACCGCCCATCATCGCGTACGGCCAGGCGCCGGCCATGGCGTACTCCCACGGCTTCTTTCCACGTCTTGTTCCTCCAGGCACGCGACCAGTGTGACGGACGGTGCACCGACATGCGCACCTCGCCCATGGATGCTATTCAAGCAGCAGGAAGCTGGTGTAGTCAGGCCTATGTCCGCGACCAGAACGGTTCGACATTTGATTGCTCAACGAAGTGGAGGTGAGGGGCCGTGACGACGGGGCGTTCCCTGCTGGCGGCCGACGAGAAGCTGATGCCCACGCGCAAGATGCGAGCCGATCAGCAGGTAGCCGTGATCAAGGCGGCGTGCATGTCGACGGCGCCCGTGGGTGCTGCCCAACTGGCGGAGGCCACCGGGTTTTCCGCGAAGAACTGCGGGCTAGTCCCCGTGTTCGCCGTCAATACAGGGCTGCTGGTCAAGGCGCACCGGCAGACGATGTATCTCCCGAGCCGGAAAGGCCGTGCAGTGGCACGCGCCTTCGCCAGGAGCGAGGAAGCGGGGCTGGAGGCCCTGCGTGGCGTGTGGCGGGGGCAGTGGTTCGGGCGCGCCATGCGGGAGCGGTTGGGGCACGGCCCCGTCACACGCGAGGGCCTGGTCGCCAAGCTACTTCTGGCCGCGCGGGCCACTGAGAATCGGATCCGGCAGGCACACGTTCTTCTGGATCTTCTGGTGTCCGTGGGCATGGTGGTGCCCGGCGACGACGGACTTCTGAACTGGTACGACGGCGCCGCCTACGTCCCAGAGGAGCGATCAGATCCCAAGGCCGCCGACGTGGCATTCACCGAGGTGCCGGAAGTGCCCGGACCACAGGGCACGCCCGCCAGCAATGCCCCAGACGAGGAAGCCCCCCTGCCCGGCACGTCCTCGAGCGAGCCGGAACTTCCATTTACAGGGGATACCGGGCTGGGCACGACCGGGGAGCGGGACTCGGACAGGTACAAGGCCGCCACGGTTCCGGCCCCACGACGCTTCTCCGCGACCGGCCCGCATCCCGGATCCGCGGTCGCGGATGACGATCTACTCGCATTGCTACTCCCGCCGGTGCTTCTGGCGGATCTGACCCGTCTGACAGAGGAGGAAGTGATCGCTCTGCACGGCCACTTGCGTGCGGTGGCCTCACTCACCGCGAAACTCCGGGGGCGCCCCGTCTCATAAGCCTCCCCAAAAAGAACGGTCCGGCAGCGCCCACTATCCCTTGGCCGGGTTGGTGCTGCCGGACCTCCACCGTCACCACGACCGGCGCGGCGAGGCCGCGTAGGAAGGGGCTTCGGCATGCCCTCACACAAGGCGAGGAACAGCGTCCACCGTAGCGCGCCCGCGCCCCACAGCGCGTGTGATTCACCCGCCCGGAACCCGCTCACCCCGGCAGCCCACCGTGACTAGGGCAACGATCAAAGAGGCACTCCTGGAAGTCAGCCGACTCTGGCTGCACAAGGCCGCCGCAGGCGAGATGAGCATCGAGACCGTCGATCTATACATCCAGGTCAGCGAACGCTTCCACCGCTACGCCGACGCCCATCACATCAGCCGTATGGACGATGTCACCCGAGACCTGACGGAGACGTTCATCTCCGCCCCCGGCCGCGACCGCCGCAACAACATCACCCTGGTCCCTGGGAACAGCACCCGCCGCCAGCGCCGCTCCGCGATCGCCTCCCTCTTCGCGCACGCCCGAGCCCTGGATATGACCAGGGCGGCACCGCTCCTCGACTCTCCGCCGATCAAGCGCGCCCCTCGTAACTCCGGCGCCGGACTCACCAGACGGGACATCGAGAACCTGCAGTTCCACGCCGAGCGCGGCATGCCCGCAACCCGGCACGCCGCCCTCCTCGCGCTCCTCCTTGCGGGACTGAACAGTGCGGAGACCGCAGCAGCCACCACCACCGACCTCGACCTGCCTGCAGCCGAAGTCAGCACCGCTGGCGGCACCCGCACCCACCCCCGCACCTGCCCACTCAATGAGTGGGGCGTCTACGTCCTGGGCTTGCGCGCCGCCCGCCTCGAGCGCACCGGGCACGGTCCGCACCGGCTGGTCACCAGCACGAAATCCTCGCGGTACGGCGCCCAGGCCAGTGTCGGCGCTGGCTTCAACGACATCGCCCGCAATGCCGGACTCGCCACCCGTAAGCGCAAGGTCGAGCCCCGCGACATCACCCGCTACGTCGCCCGGCAGGTCCTGCACCAGACCGGCCAGTTGTCTGAGGTCGCTCGCCGCCTGGGCCTGTCCTCCCTTGATGCCGCGGCCGGCCTGGCCGGCCTCGCCTGGCAGAACGGGAAGGCCTCCCCGTGAGTCGACGCAAGGTAACGGCGGCCAAACGGCCCGTCACAGCCGAGGCAAAAGGGCAGAGGGACCAGCGCACGTACATCTACGGCGCCATCCCCGACGACGCCTTCGGCGCCAAGACCGACCGGCCGCCGCCCAAAGGCCCCGAAGCCCCTCCGCTCGCCCAGGACGAACGATTCGAGTACCTGGTGAACAATCCGGACCTCTATACCGCCGCCACCGCACTGCCCGGCCCGAAGAAGGTCGGGCGCCCCGCCCACTACCCGCCCGTCGTCTATCTGATCTTCCTCTGCTCAATCTCACTGTTCGGCTCTGCCCGCTCCACCGCCAGCCACCTCCAGCGCCCTCTTTGGTGGGAAGCCGTACGCCGAGCAGTCCGGGCCCACCAAGGAGACGAAGCAGCCGACGCCCTCAGGCCCACCGGGCCCTCCCGCAGCAACTGGAACCACTACTTTCACAAGCACCTCAAACCTGCCCACGGAACGGTCCGCGACATCAGCCGCGACCTGTGGATTCAACAGGCCCTCGACCACGGAATGATGAAGGAGTCCGGCAAGCGCACCAGCCGCATCTACCCCGAGCGCCAACAGGTCCTGCACGGCGACGCCACCGTCGCCGCCCCACCCTCTTCCCACACCGAGCACGAGACCGTAGACGAAACCACCGGTGAGATTCGAACCCACCGAGTCGACGAAGACGCTGGCGTCACAACAGAAGGCGGCGGCAGGCAGGTCTACGGCAACAAATTCCTCTCCGTGGGCGTCCGCCTTGCCAACCGGGCCCACAGCCGCGTGATCCTGGCGCTGGAATCCATCCGCCACAGATCCCAAGAAGAAGACCCGGAACGGGAAGCCGAAGGCGCCGCCTTCGTCGGGCTGGTCAAGCACATCCTCACCCGTGCTCCAGGCCTACGAGCCGCCACCTACGACGCGGCCCTCCGCGGCACCCACCGCGCCCCTTTGATCGCCGAAGGCCTGCTTGTTTTCACCCCCCAGCACTCAGGCCTCCCACCACAGTCCCTGGAGCGCTACCAGGACGGTCCCTGCAAACACGATCTCTACGTCGCCGAGGCCCGGGTCTGTGAACGCCACATCACCGTCGATGGGCAGACCCACTACACGCCGCTCCCCGTCGAGGAACTCGAGTGCCGCCAGGGAAAGCGGACCCGCTACTACCACCGCCTAACCATCCCGTGCCGCGCCAAAGACCACACGCTCCGCATCCCGGTCGATGAAACGGAAGATGACCGCCAGATCGATCCCACCACAGGCAAGAAACGCTTCAACCGCACCGAACATCTCCGGCAGGTCCCGCCCGACACACCCGCAGGCCGCCGCCTCAAAGGGTTCCGCCAGGACAGCGAATCCACACATTCACGATTCGACCAGAGCTACCCACATAAAAGGGTCCCCGCGTACGGAGCCAATGGGGCCCTCCTCATCTACATCGGCTATGCCTGGCTGAACAACTCCGTCACACGGGTCATGCACCCCCAGGCGGCTGCTCTTGTCACCTGAAACCGCGCCTCACCCGGGCCCGTCTGCTCAGCACACGCTCCGGTGCCCCAACCCCCACAACCCAGGAGCCAGTGATCAGACACCGACGCCGATCTCACCTGACCCGCTACACTGTCGGCGGTGGCCCAGACCTCACCGGTCTGTCCGCCCTGTCGGCAGCAGGCCTGAAGCCCATCGCCATTCGCGCCGGGTTTTAGACACGTTTTCCGACAGATCCCTGCCTTCGTAGCTCAGGGGATAGAGCACCGCTCTCCTAAAGCGGGTGTCGCAGGTTCGAATCCTGCCGGGGGCACAGACTGCGCAGCAGGTCAGAGGGTTACAGGCCCCTCGTTCTATTCGAACGGGGGGCCTCTCTCATGATCGAATGCCACATGGATGCCACATCCCCACGCGATCATGCACAAGCCTCACCCATCTATAGAACCCAAGGGCCCTCCAGGGGCTTCGTGCGCTCAAGGCCGCTGAACCGCGCCGGGTGCATAGTGCACCAACGGTTGCGCCTGGCTGTTGTGCTGTCAGGTCCGGACTGGTCCGGGGCTTTCGGGAGCCGGTCAGCGGGCCGGGCGCCGGGTGGAGCGCCAGATGGAGCGGGCCGCCAGGTAGAGCAGATCGACGATGAGAAGCAGTACGCCGATGGACATCAGGTAGGACATGCCGTCGACGGCCGCGCCGATGGCGACCAGAGCGATTCCGGCGATGAGCAGGATCAGGAAGAGGACCATGACGGGATGCCTCCTGAAGGAACCGTGCGAGATCTGCGTGTTCTCTCGGCTACGGCAGGACACGCTGTGCCTGTGCTCGATGTCGCGTCGGCCGAGGGGTGATACGTGACGGCCCCGGCGCACAAGGCCGCCACCAGGGTGGTGGCGGCCTCCGCCGACGGCGTGCCCCACCGACCCCAGGGTTCTCAGGATGATGCCGACGACAACCAAGGAAGGTGTCTTCGCGCACGCCGTCAGCGAAGCGAGTGCGCCAGGCAGCGTGCTGTCGGTTTGATCCTCCGTGTGCCAGAGCGCTCGGGTTCCAGGAATTCGGGACACCTCGCGGCCGGTACCCCCATGAGGCTTGGCCCAGGGGGTCCTAGGTGGCGCGTTGGGCGCGGTGGCGGGCTTCCCGGAGTCGGACCTTCGAGGGGAGGCGGTCCAGGCCGGCCGAGTCTCGTGCGTGTGCGAGTGTTTCGCGGCTCAGTTGCCCCAGAGTCCGCTTTGGATCGGCGTGAGGCTCCAACAGCAGCCGCACGCGCGCGGTGGGAGCGGTACGTCGGCCGGTCAGCCGGACGTGAGCGCGTGAGACCCCGTGGAGGGCTTGTGCCTCTTCCTCGATGACCCTCTCCAGTGTGCGGCCGTTGAGCCGGGCCGGCGCGCTGTCTTCGCTGTCGATGAGGACCCGGTCCAGGCGGTGTCTGCGTTGCGCGAGGAGCCACCACAGCAGCAGGGCCAGCAGCACGGCGAGCACCGCGATCACGGTCGCCCACCACCAGCCTTCGTCCCGCCACCGGGTGCGTCCCCAGGCGCCCAGCACCACATCGTCCGGCCCGCGGAAGGGCCACCAGCCCGGCACGTCGAAATCCCAGTGGCGCTGCAGGTCCAGTGCGCCCAGCAGCACGCCGCCGCCCAGGGCGAACAGTCCGAGGCCGACAAGCCCGAGCAGCACCCGGTTCACCGTCTTGAGCATCAGGGTCACCTCAGCCCTTCTTGGGGCGCCGGACGCGCACGGCCAGTGTGGGTTGCCGGGCCAGGCCCAAGGACGTCACGGCTTCGCCCAGTTCGGCGTCCAGGTCGGAGCGGACCTCCTCAAGATCGCGGAAGTGTGCCCGTGCCCGGGCTTTGACCTTCCGGCGGCCGACAGCGACCTGTGCCGACTGGACACCGGGCACCTGCATGGCCCGGTCGCGCAGAACCAGGGCGGCCGCGCGGCGGTCGAGCCCGGCGCGGACGTCCTCTGTCCCGGGGATACCGGTGGGCTCCCGCATGGGCAGCAGCCGGCGCAGTCCCGGCGTCACCGCCAGCAGGAAAAGCCACAGGCCGAGGGCCATCGCGACCGCGGCCCCGACGATCATCCAGACGTCGTCCAGGGGCCGTGTGGCCAGTTCCTCGGCGAGCCGCCGCCGCCAGCGCATCGCATTCCGGCCTGCCCGCACCGCGACCACGTCGTACAGGAGAAATCCGACGGCCGCGGCGGACAGCAGGGCTGCCAAGGCCGCGGGAATCCGCCGCGCCGACCAGAAACGGTGCGCCGACCGGCCTGATCCGTCGGTCACCTTCGTGGCGCCCCCGGCCGTCCCAGGGGTGCCGTCGGCGGACGGAGCCGCCTGTCCCGGACCGGAGGAGAGGTCACTGTCACCGGTCGGCTGCCGCGAGGTGTTCGCGCTCATCGCACCCTCTCCCGGTCCGTGTGCCGCGTATGCGCCGAGTGCAGTTGCTCGACCGAGACCACGAGGTCGGACACCTCCATGCCGGCCCATGCCCTGATCCGCTCGGTGACCTCCCGGCGCACCGCGGCGCACTGCGCCCCGATGTCGGACGGATAGCCGAGCTCGACGGTGATGTGCAGCCGTGCCTCGCCGAGCACCGCCTGCCGTCCGGCGGCGGACTCGGCGTCCCGTCCTGCGCCGGTCCGTTCCGGCGCCCGCCGTACGGATGTGCTCACGTGTGGCGTCCGGTGGCCGGGTGGTACGTGGCCGGCCGACTCGGCGAACCGGCTCAGCGCCTCGCGCGCCACCCGGGCCGTGATCTTCGCGACGACCCGGTCGGTGACGGCGGTCGCCCCGCGCTCCCCGCGGGGGACGCCCGGACGCTCATCGGCTTCCCCGCTCACCGCCGCCAGTCTCCCCGAGCCTGTCGCCGGTCGTCGCGGATCCGATCCTGCCGGTCCCGGCGGCGGACGAAGTCGCCCGGTTCGAGATCACCCTCCATGAACCGCCCGATGACGAGACCGACGACGCCCAGCCCCAGCACCAGCAGGAAAGCCCAGAAGTCACCGAAATACGCGGCGAAACCCAGCGCCATTCCGGCCATCAAGCCCACCACGCCCCTGCTCATTTCGCGCTCCTTCACTCAAGCGGGCTGCTCCGCTCCGGCTACTGGATCCGCTGCCGCTCCTCCCCTTCGTCCTCCTCGTCGTCCGGCAGTTTCACGTCGCTGACCATGATGTTGACTTCCACGACTTCCCGGCCCGCCATCCGCTCCACCGCGGCGATCACGTTCTCCCGCACCTCACCGGCCACGTCCGTGATCGAGACGCCGTAGTCGACGACGAGCTCCAGATCGATGGCCGCCTGCAGCTCCCCGACCTCGACACTGACCCCGCGCGTGGCGGATTTGCCGCTGCCGGCGCCGGGCATCCGCTCCCGCATGGATCCCATCGAGCGGGCGAATCCGCTGCCCAGGGCATAGACGCCGCGTACGTCCCGTGCCGCCATTCCGGCGATCTTCTCCACCACCACATCGGCGACGGTCGTCCGGCCTCGGGAACCGGGCGCAGCGCCGAGCCTGACGCCGGTGTTCTCAGTCATCGGGATATTCCTCCCTCGCGAGGCCACAGATAACCCATTACTCGGATTATATTCTTTTTAGTACCTTTTGCCCGTCTGTAGAGCGTGAGACGGGGTGGTCCGACGAGTGGCCCGAGGCCCGGCCCCGAGCTCTCAAGGACACTCGGGCAAAACGCGGCGGGAAGAGAACCGCGGCCGTGGAGAAGAAGGGTGAGTGGCCAGTGACCGAGGCGTGGACGCAGGCAGTACGAAGCCGGCTTGGCCTGGGCCGGCTGCTCCCGCTCGGCGGGCCCCACGACGGGACGTGGATCACCGAGCAAGCGGCCGTCCAGGCCCTCGGGCGCACCGCCGCCGAGGTCCCCGGTGTCCGACTGGAGTCCCTGCGCATCGGGTCGGCGCCGCTCCAACCCGTGTCCGAGCCGTCCGTCCGTCCGCCGGCCAGCGCGCTACCGCCTGGCCCGCTCACCATCGAGGCCGCCTTCACCGCATCCCTCGTGCGGCCGCTGCCGGAGACCGCCGACGAATTGAGGAGCACACTGCTGGGCGCGGCCACTGAACAGCTCGGGCTGGCCACGGTGACGGCTGACCTGCGCGTAACGGATCTCCGTGAGGTCCCGGAGGCAGGCATGACGTCCCGGACCGCGGCGACGGCCATGAGGCCCACGCCGGAAGCTGCGGCCGCGCGGAACTCGCCCCCGGTGACCGGAACAGGGTCCATGCGCGGACTCGCCAGGGAGCTGGCGGACGTCGCGACGGGTGTGCCGGGCGTAGCCCGCCTCACGGCCATGCTGGGCAGCCGCCCGGTCAGGGTGGAGGACCAAGATGATCCACCCGGCCGACACATCGAGGTTCACCTCGCGGTCGGCCCCGGACACCATCCACTGAAAGTCGCCCGCGCCGTCCGGGAGGCGGTAGCCGAGGCAGCCACCACTCACAGCCCGGGCCCGGCCACCGTCGCCGTCCTCATCACGGAAACCGCGCCCTGGCGACAGACCTCGCCGGTCACCGTGATGAGTGCCCCTCAGTGATCAGCCGACCCCCCTCCCCCGACCTTCCCGGTTCTTCCCTGAAAGCGCGCGGCCGTCACTCCGCCAGCCCTGACCTGCCACGGTGTGAGACCTGCCTGACAGGGAACCCGCATGCGGAGAGCGACGTCGTCCCTGCTCCGCGGTCGCGCGATGTGCATCCGCAACGGCCAAAGCGCATCCCTGCCTGTGGCCCGGTCTCAGCAACTCCGAGGCGGCGCCTGACCATCCGCCCCCTTCGGAGAGAGTTTCCGAGGCGGCGCCTGACCATCCGCCCCCTTCGGAGAGAGTTTCCGAGGCGGCGCCTGACCATCTGCCCCCTTCGGAGAGAGTTACAGCAACATGACCACCAACACCACGGTCCGCCCCCCGCCCTCGGAGACGTCGGGCAGTGACTTCGCCCGATTGTCGAGAAGGATCGCTGATGCCGGCCTGCTGGGACGCCGTCCCGGCTATTACGCAGTGCGGATCACAGTGGTGGCCGCGCTCTACGTCAGTGGGTGGGCCGCCGTCGCGCTCGTCGGCGACAGTTGGTGGACACTGGCGGTCGCCGTCTTCCTGGCCGTCGTCTTCGGCCAGGTCGCCCTGCTCGCCCATGACGCAGCCCACCGCCAGGTGTTCCGCCGACGCCGGGCCAGCGAAGCATCCGGCCGGATCGCCGGTGCCGGTATCGGGATGGGCTACGGGTGGTGGCAGGACAAGCACACCCGCCACCACGCCAACCCCAACCACGAGGAACTCGACCCCGACCTCGCCCCCGACCTGCTGGTCTGGTCCCAGGACCAGGCCCGGGCCGCCAAGGGGCTCCCCCGCCTCATCGGCCGCTGGCAAGCCTTCCTGTTCTTCCCGCTCCTCACCCTGGAGGGCTTCAACCTGCACGTGTCGAGCGTGAAGGCGCTGGCCAACCGCTCGCTCAAGCACCGAACGCTCGACGGCACCCTGCTGTTCGCCCACTTCGCGGTCTACCTGACCGTCCTGCTCTGGCTGCTGCCGCCCGGCATGGCGATCGCCTTCATCGCCGTCCACCAGGGCCTGTTCGGCGTCTACCTCGGCTCCCTCTTCGCTCCGAACCACAAGGGCATGCCGATCCTGACGGGCGATGACCGCCCGGACTTCCTCCGCCGCCAGGTGCTCACCTCACGCAACGTGCGCGGCGGCCGGTTCACCGACATCGCACTGGGCGGGCTGAACCACCAGATCGAGCACCACCTGTTCCCCAGCATGCCCAGCCCCAACCTGCGCAAGGCCCGAACCATCGTCCGCCACTACTGCGAGGAACTGGGCGTGGACTACGTCGAGACCGGGCTGATCACCTCCTACCGGCAGGCCCTCACCAGCCTCCATCAGGCCGGAGCACCGCTCAGGCACCCCCACGTCCCCGCCTAGAGGGTGCTGCCGCATGCCGTCGGTGCCCGTGATGCGGTGACTGACACGGCACACATCGGTCCAGGAGCACGGCTATCCGGCATCCGGCGACGACTGCGTCACCGTCGACGACGAGCTCTGGTCGGCGGTCGCGAACCCGGCCCGGCGCTACAAGGTTGCCGTCGACCCGTCGTCGGACGAGGGCCTGGCAGAACGGATTCAGCACACATGAGGCCGGGAATCTCCGTGAACACGTGAGAACTACGGAGGGGCATTTCCCCAGGCCATGCACCGTAATGTCGGCGTATCCGCAGGTCACAGCCCCCACCCGAGGAAAACTCCTAAAGCGGGTGTCGCAGGTTCGAATCCTGCCGGGAGCACGACCTGCGCCGCAGGTAAGGGAGTTCCAGACCCCTCGTTCCATTCGAACGGGGGGCCTTCCTCACGTCTGGAGTCCGCAAGGAGTCCGCATCCCCGCGCGCACCCGAGACGCACCTCTCGCAGATCTGCGCCGTGCCCGTCGGGAGGACGGGCCGAAGATGTGCGGACCCCTTGGGAGGCCAAGCCGCGCGGGACAGAACCTGGCATACTTGAAGTATGGCAACTCGGAAGATCACCATCACCGTGCCGGAAGAGCTGGTGGAATCGATCAAGGAGCGCGTCGACGCGCGCGGGGTGTCCGGCTACATCGCGGCCGCCGCCGCTCATCAGGACGCCATGGACCGGTTGCGCGAATTGGCCGAGCGCCTCGAAGAAGAGCACGGCGCGGTGACGGACGACGAGCAGCAAGCAGCGCTGGACCGCATCGCCGCCATTGACGGCTGGCATGACGAGCAGCCATCGAATTCGGACGAGGCCGCGTGAGCCGCACCGCCCGAGCGAAGCTGCACCGGCCGCGACAACGCGTCTTCGTGTTTGACTGCGAGGCTCTGTCCAAGGCGGTTCAGGGCGACCGGGAGATGGCCGCGCTGATCAAGACGGCTCCGCGGCTGGACATCCCGATCGTCACCTCGGCGCTCACTACCTTGGAGGCATGGGATCCTCGCGAAACGTCGAGGCAGGCATTGTGGAACTGGACGCTCTCCCGGATCCGCATCGTGCACACGGACGATCAGGTGATCGCCATGGCGCGAGACATGCTGAAGGCAGCCGGCCTGCATGGGCACAAGTACGCCATCGATGCCATTCTGGCGGCGGTGGCCGGGCGGGAAGCCGTGCAGGGAGCTCAAGCAACCGTGTTCACTTCCGACACCGACGACATGAATCAACTCCTCGCGGGACACTCCGTGCGAGTCGAGAAGGTCTGACGAAACGGCGCCCGCGCTGCCATTCGACCACTCGCCACCTACCCCTGAGCAACCCGTACTCAGTCAGACCGCATCCACCGGCACGCATTCAGCACACATGGGAGCGGGAAGCGCCGCGAACAGGTGAGAACTGCAGAGGAGTGTTTCCCCTGACCAGACGCCTTGCGGCGTACATCTACCCAGGTCAGCGCCTCGTCCAGGCAAAACTCCTAAAGCGGGTGTCGCAGGTTCGAATCCTGCCGGGGGCACAGCGCACTAATCGATCCTGATGTCGTCGACAGGATCGTCGGTTTCCAGCGACACAGACGCCACTCGGGCAAGTGCGGGAGGGATCTCGATTCCCGGCAGCGGACCGCGCGGGCCGTCCGCAACTGCAGGCGGGCAGACACGGGTGGGCTCTTCTGCACTGAGCGCTGTGCATCGTGAAGTTGCTGGTCACGGGTCTGGTGTGTGCGGGGTTCGGGATGCTCGTGCTGGTCGTGGGTGGATGACTTCGGTGAAGATCGTCGGTCACCGGGAAACGTCACGGTTTGTGAGGACGAGCAGGAACCTCACCAAGGCGGTCGCCCACGTCGGGTCGGTGCGGAGCTTGCCGAACACGCGCCAGTTCTTGAGGTGGGCAAAGCCGTGCTCCACCGGTGCCCGGACCGCTGCCAGTGCGGTGTTCCTGAGTGCCACCGGCCCCGCCGCGAGCGCGGGTCGGGCACCGAGCCGAACCAGAGGCTCAGGTGAGCGACCTGGTCGGGGTCCGTAATGATCACCAAGCCCGCGCCCGCACCGCTACCTGCCCCTCACGCCGAAGACCCGTACAACCACGGGACTTGAAGCCGCCTGGTTTAAGCCTGCGAACGTTTCTGCCCTCGGATCTTGCGAGAAGCATTGACGTCATTCATGGGATGTCTAGCATTCTCTCGATCGGTACTTCGACCCTTGTTCGACATGCCGGACAGTCGGGGTCGCACCACACCTCATTCCGGACAGCCTCTGACGGGGCGAACCGGTGTCGCTTGCTCAAGGATGACGAGGTCCTTATGCCCAGACGTAGTTTCAGTCTCAGACGCCCGTCCGCGGTGCTCGCCGCCGTGGTTGCGGCCCTGGCCGCGTTGGCGGCGCTGCTCGTCGCCGGCCCGGCTCAGGCGGCCACCACCAGCGACGTACGCGGTGTTGATTCCGGCAAGTGTCTCGACGTGTCGGGCTTCAGCCAGACCGACGGCGCGAACGTGCACATCTGGGACTGCCACGGTGGAACCAACCAGCAGTGGACGTTGACGGACAGCAACCAGCTGACCGTGTACGGCAACAAGTGCCTGGATGCCCGGGGCGGCGCCACCACGTCCGGGACCCCGGTGCAGATCTGGACGTGCAACGGCAGTGACAACCAGCAGTGGCGGGTGAACGCCGACGGCACCATCGTCGGCGTGCGGTCCGGGCTGTGCCTGGAGGCCGCGGGCTGGGGCAAGGCCAACGGCACGGAGGCGCGGCTCTGGTCGTGCCAGGGCGGCGCCAACCAGAAGTGGACCGGCCTGTCCGGGCCGAGCAACACGTGTGCTCTTCCGTCGACCTACCGGTGGACCTCGACCGGTCCGCTGGCGCAGCCCGCGAACGGGCAGGTCGCGCTGAAGGACTTCACCACCGTGAAGTACAACGGCAAGAACCTGGTCTACGCGACCACCTCCGACGGAAAGAACTGGGGCTCGACGATGTTCAGTCCCTTCACGAACTGGTCGGACATGGGGGCGGCCACCCAGACCCCGATGAACGAGCCCGCAGTGGCGCCCGAACTGTTCTACTTCGCGCCCAAGAACATCTGGGTGATGGTGTCCCAGTGGAGCGAGTGGCCGCTCTACTACCGCACGTCCAGCGACCCCACCAACCCCAACGGCTGGTCCGCCAGGCAGCCGCTGTGGACCGGCACCCTCCCCAATTACCCCGATCCGAACCGGAGGTATGCCCCGATCGACCCGACCATGATCGCCGACGACCAGAACATGTACCTGTTCTTCGCCGCTGACAACGGCAGCATCTACCGGGCGAGCATGCCGATCGGGAACTTCCCCAGCAGCTTCGGCTCCTCGTACACGACGGTCATGAGCGACACGGAGAAGAACCTGTTCGAGGCGCCGGAGGTCTACAAGGTCAAGGGCCAGAACCAGTACCTCATGATCGTCGAGGCTCGGGGTGTCAATGAGCAGCGCTTCTTCCGCTCATTCACGGCCTCCAGCCTGAACGGTCCGTGGACCCCGCAGGCCGCCACCGAAAGCAACCCCTTCGCCGGCAAAGCCAACAGCAAGGCCACCTGGACCAGCGACATCAGCCACGGTGCCCTGGTGCGCGAGAACCCCGACCAGACCATGACCATCGACCCCTGCAACCTGCAGCTCCTCTACCAGGGCAGGGACCCCTCCACGGACGGCGCCGAGTACCTGACGCTGCCGTACCGGCCGGGCCTGCTCACCCTGCAGCGCTGACCCGCCTGATCCACGGTGATCGCGATGTGGTGCGGTCCGCCGACGCGTAGACGACCGGTTTACGGCGTGGGCGACTCCACCCGCTGACCGATACTCACCACCTTGAGGAACCCCAGCCGCGTGTCGGTCGGGGTTCCTCCCTTTCGTGGTTGTCCCCCGCGGGCGCATGGCGGCGTAACGGGCAAGCGTGCACTGATCCGTACCTGACATCCGTGCGCGGTCCGGCAGGATGCGATGACGATCCCGCATTCGAGGAAGTCGTGGCCGAACGCCGCTGGTGCCCGGCAGGTCGGCCTGGTGGATCAAGTCGATGATGTCGTCCACCATGCCCTGGCGATTTGGCCCAGAGACGGCCCAGCCCCACCAAAAAGGCGAGGCATTGTCGAAACCGGTGGACTGGCCGGGCAGTGGACGCACTGGCCCGCCCGCGCCCCACCGGGCATCCGCACCACGAGCCTGGTCCACGAGAACGCCCTGCTGGCCGTGCCCGACCGGCACCCGCTCGCCCAGCTGGAGTACGTGCCGCTGGACAACCTGCGAGGCCAGGTCTGGGCCAGCTGCCCACCGGGCACGAGGTCCGCGAACAACCCTGACCGGGAGCGGTACCTTCAGCTGCTCGCAGTGATCAACAGCTGGTCGCCCCCGGAAAACCTGGCACCGGTGCTCGACTGGTTCATCCAGGCCTTGCGTGACCCGGATATCGGGGTAGCGGCCCGGTCGCGACGCGGCGTGGCCGGACCGGTTCACGTCACGCTGCCTTCGCCTGGACGGCGGGTTCTGGGCTGGACCGCGCCCTGGCGGCAACTTCCGAGTGTCGGCGCGGCCGCCGGTACCGCGGAGGCGATGCCGCGCGGCTTGACGTCGACCGGCCCGCCGCAGCCGCCGGACTCCTCCCGATATCACGCTGTACGGCAGCCAGGACGGTGTCGACATCCTGCTCAGCCGCCAGGAGGCACCGGCCACGGACGGATCGGCCCCCTGCTTCCCGAGTGAGGCAGGGGGCCGAGCCGTCTCCGCCGTCAGGCGAGCGGCGGAAGTTGTTCGCCCTGGACGGCCTGGAGGTCGATCCCGACGCGGAGCGTGGTGCCGATGGCGGCCATGCCGGCCTGGACGACCTGGTTGTAGTTCATCGCGAAGTCCTCGCGCGGCAGTTCGACGGTGGCCCGGAACGCGGCCCGTGGGCCGCCCCACGGGTCGGGACCGGTGCCGAGGCAGGCCAGGTCCAGGGCAACGACCCGGGCCTTGTATGTTTCCTGACCGCCGACGCCGGCGCGGAGGCCGACGGCCCGGCGCGCACGCCACGGGTGGGTGGCGTTGCTGCCGGGCCGTCAGTCACTCACGCGGTCTCACTTCCCGTGCAAACCCCTGCGGCGACGTCCGCGAAGCACCAGCACGCCGCCGGCAGCGATGACCAGCAGGCCACCGAGGGCGCTGTACGTGGCAGCGCTGCTCGCCCCGGTGGAAGCCAGGTCGCCGGACGTGCTGCTCGGGGTCGACTGGCCGACGGGCGCGCCGACCTCCCCCTGCGCACGGGTGCCGGTCGTGCCGGGGGCCGAGACAACCGGCGTGACGGCGGTCGGCGTGGGGGCGGGCGTCGGCTTGTCAGCGCCGGCGGTCCCCGACCTGGGCTTCAGCTGAAGAGTCGTGATCGAGTACGGCGGCAGCGTCTGTGCGACCGCCGTGCCCCGCTTCGCCGTCGTCAGGGCGGTGTCTCCCTTGCCGTACGAAACTGTCGTGACCGCCCCTGCGGCCGGGGTGAATCCGGCGTACGAGAGCGACACCTGCGCCGCGTTCTGCGGGCTCTTGTTGGTCAGCATGACGTTCAGACCGCCGGTGCTGTTCCGCACCGCGTGCACAGTGACCGACGAGTTGCCCGAGGACGACTTGACCATGGTGTCGCCAGGCTTCGCCAGTGCGGTCAGCGAGCGGATGCCCCAGTAGGTGGGGAAGGGCGTGTCGCGCCGCGGTTGGCACTTCCCGCCGGCGCAGGTTCCGGCGGAGAGTATGCCCCCGTCCTGGTAGTCGGTCTCGCCGTGGACGGTGGTGGGTGCTTGGTCCGTGCCGTTGTGCAGGTTCCACCAGTCAACGTGGGTGGCACCCTGCTCGAACCAGGTCATGTAGGTGTCCGGCGCGAACAGGGCCGCGGCCTGGCTGGTCAAGGCGGGCGAGCCGACGCCGTCGGTCTCGGTGACCGCGATCTCCACCGAAGCGGCGCGCGAGCCCGTGTACTTGGCGACCAGCGAGCGCAGCTCGGACGTGGTAGCGGCGATCTTGGAGGGGGTGTTCAGCAGGTCGGCCGTGGTTTTGCCGCCTGGATACCAGTGGACGATGACGAAGTCGATCGAGCTTCCCGCGATGGAGAGCACCGTGTTGTTCCAGTCGGCGGTGTCACCGGGAGCCTTCTCCTTGTCCGGCCAGCCGCCGGGGGTGGTGAGCACCGCTCCGATCTTCACCGTCGGGTCCACGGCCTTCATCGCCTTCGAGTAGGCGACGAGGTTCTTCCCGTACTCCTTCGGGCTCTTGTCGGCGTGATCGTCCCTTTCCCAGCCCTTGCCGTTGCCGTAGTGCCCGTTGCCGTAGACCTCGTTGCCGATCTCCCAGTACTTCACGCCGTAACCCTTGTCGACGTTGGAGTACTTGACCCAGTCGGCGGCCTCCTGGGGGGTGCCGGAACCGTAGTTCGCGGTCAGGATCGGCTGGGCGCCGACCTTCTTCGCGATGGTCATGAAGCGGTCGAAGTTGGTGTTGGAGGGGATCCAGCCCTTGCCGTCGCCGGAGGTGTGGGTCTTCCAGTGGTATTCGTCCGCGCCGGAGCCGCCGGGATAGCGCAGCTGCCGAACTCCCGCGGCCTTCATCAGCGATGTGACCTTGGCGTCCCCCATGTGCTCGTCGCCGAAGCCCAAGTTGAGGCCGGCACCGCTGCTGGGCACCGTGCCCAAGGAGGTACCGGCGTCCACCTTGATGCCGACGGTCGGCGCGGCGTCCGCGCTGGGCGCCAGGGCGCCGACACCGGCCGAGGCGGCGAGCACCGCCACCGCCCCCGCGACAAAGCGGCGGCGCATCCGGCTACGGCGGGGCGTGCGACCCCAAGGCATCGGCTGCTCGGCGGATATCGGGTCGTCTGGTGACACGTGGGGCTCCGATCGGGCGTTGATACAGAGGGCGTAGCGCCGCTGACCACGGCTCGCCCTCGTCGGTACACGCCTAAGTGGCCACCCAGAGCGGAAAGGTTGCCGTCTCAATTATTTTTTTTCGCCGAGACCCGGTCGCACCGTCTCACCGGACGCGGTGACCCCGTGCCCCGGTGACACGCCCGGGCTCCCTTTCCACCTCGACGGCGCGAACCATCTCATGCTTCCGGTCGCACACCGCCCCGCGGTGGCCGAGCGGCTGAAGCCGCACACGACGCACAGGAAAAGACAGACGACGGCCGCCGCCACCGCGACGGGCGGCGGCGCGGCCCAGGCCGCACTGGCCGGCCGGAGCGTGGTGGCCGGAGCACCCGACAACCCGGCCACGCCGCATCACCACGCCCAGGAGAACACCCTTGGCAGGCGGGCGTTGAGCCGGGGGGCCTGGCGCGTCAGGTGGTC
The DNA here is from genome assembly GCF_041052385.1 of Streptomyces sp. R28. Classification (GTDB taxonomy): domain Bacteria; phylum Actinomycetota; class Actinomycetes; order Streptomycetales; family Streptomycetaceae; genus Streptomyces. The sequence continues at coordinate 4,642,219 of NZ_CP163439.1, forward strand.
GCGCTCGGCGAGGTTGGGTGCCTTGTGGGCCGCCTCGGCGTACAGCCGAGGCGCCGTCGCCAGGTCGCCGTCGCGCTCGTGGAGGTACGCCGCCACCGCGGCGTGGCGGGGCATGGGGTATCCCCTGCTCGAAGAGCTTGGGAAGGAGTCGTCCAGCGCCGCGAGCGCCGCCAGGCCGGCGCTTGGTCCGTCGACCTGGCCGACGGCCACCGCGCGGTTGAGCCGGACGACCGGGCTGTCGGTCAAATGCACCAGCTCGTCGTACCACTCGACGATCTGCATCCAGTCGGTCTCCTCGGCGGTGGGCGCGTCGGCCTGGTCGTGGGTGGATGACTTCGGTGAAGATCGTCGGTCACCGGGAAACGCCGCGGTTCGTGAGGACGAGCAGGGACCTCATCAGGGCGGTCGCCCACGTCGGGTCGGTGCGGACCTTGCCGTGCCCGCACCGCTACCTGCCCCTCACGCCAAAGACCCGTACAACCACGGGACTTGAAGCAGTCTGGTTTCAGCCTGCGAACGTTTCTGCCCGCGAGTTTTGCGAGAGGTATTGACGCTGATCACCGGAACCCTATTATCCAGTTGCTCGACACTTCGACCCGCGTTCGCTATGTCGAACACTCCAGGGCCGCACCACACCGTCTCCGGACAGCCCCTGACGGGGCGAACCGGTGTCGCTTGCTCAAGGATGACGAGGTCCTTATGCACAGACGTATTTTCAGCCGCAGACGTCCGCCTGCGGTGCTCGCCGCCGCGGTCGCGGCCCTGGCCGCGTTGGCGGCACTGCTCGTCGCCGGCCCGGCTCAGGCGGCCACCACTGGCGAGTTGCGCGGTGTTGATTCCGGCAAGTGTCTCGATGTGTCGGGCTTCAGCCAGACCGACGGCGCGAACGTGCAGATCTGGGACTGCCACGGCGGAGTCAACCAGCAGTGGACGTCGACGGACAGCAGCCAGCTGACCGTGTACGGCAACAAGTGCCTGGATGCCCGGGGCGCCGGTACCACGAACGGGACCCCGGTGCAGATCTGGTCGTGCAACGGCAGTGACAACCAGCAGTGGCGGGTGAACTCCGACGGCACCATCGTCGGCGTGCGGTCCGGGCTGTGCCTGGAGGCCGCGGGCTGGGGCAAGACCAACGGCACGGCGGTGCAGCTCTGGTCGTGCCACGGCGGCACCAACCAGAAGTGGACCGGCCTGTCCGGGACGGGCAACGGGTGTGCTGCTCTTCCGTCGACGTACCGCTGGACCTCGACCGGCCCGCTGGCGCAGCCGAAGGCGGGGTGGTCCGCACTGAAGGACTTCACCAGCGTCGTCTACAACGGCAAGCACGTCGTCTATGCCACGTCGCACAACAACCTCGCCGGTAACGACGGGCGCTGGGGATTGGCGACCTTCAGCCCCTTCACGAACTGGTCCGACATGGCCACCGCCACCCAGACCACGATCCCCTTCGACGGCATCGCGCCGACGCTGTTCTACTTCGCTCCGAAGAACCTCTGGGTGCTCGCCTACAACGGGGGCTGGCCCTACAGCTTCTCCTACCGCACCTCGACCGACCCCACCAACCCCAACGGCTGGGGCCCGCAGCAGGATCTCTTCACGACCACCCTCCCGGACGTTGTGGATCCCGACGGCACGACCCGCAAGAGGGGCCCCCTCGACGTGACCCTCATCGGTGACGACACGAACATGTACATGTTCTTCGCCGACGACGAGGGCGGCATCTACCGCGCCAGCATGCCCATCGGCAACTTCCCGGGCACCTTCGGTTCGTTCACGAAGATCATGAGCGAATCGGCGCTCGACCTGTTCGAGGCGCCGGAGGTCTACAAGGTCCAGGGCCAGAACCAGTACCTCATGATCGTCGAGGCCCAGAATTACACCGGGTACGGTCGCTACTTCCGCGCGTTCACGGCCACCAGCCTCAACGGCACCTGGACACCGTCACCGCAGGCCAACACCGTGACCAGCCCCTTCGCCGGCAGTGCCAACAGCGGCGCGACGACCTGGACCAGGGACATCAGCCACGGCGATCTGGTTCGCACCAACCCCGACCAGACCAAGACCATCGACCCTTGCAATCTGCAGTTCCTCTACCAGGGGCGCGACCCCAGCACAGACGGCGGGGACTACGGCCTCCTGCCGTACCGGCCGGGAGTGCTGACACTGCAGCGCTAGCCGGTGGCGTGACACAGGTCCGGCTCCGGTCCTGACGTTCGCGGGCAACGACGTACGCCGAACAGGGTGAGCGTCACAGCGAGCGATCAGGAACGGGTGGAGTTGGAGCGGCGGGCTCGGCGCAAGGCCGAGCCCGCCCGTGCACGCGGAGAACCCGGATGGTGGCGGCCTCGTCCTGGTCGACCACGAGACGCGGAACGTGTCAAGCCTGGTGAGTCGGTCGGTTTCAGGGTTTGTCGAGTGAGCCGGGGTCGCCGGCGCCCGAGGTGATCACTGGGCGGCGGCATGGTCGTCCGGCTGGTTGATCCACACGTTGGTGGGGATGCCCAGGCCAGACACCCCGAAGTCGACGTTCCCACAGGTCACAGCCCTATGCGATCGAGGCGAGCACCGGGATGTCGGTGGCCACGCTGGCGTCCCTCCAGCTTCCGACTTCTGCACGCGTGCTGGCCAGCGCTGTCGTTCGCCATGAGGCTACTCGATAGGTCACAGCAGGTCAGAGGGTTGCCGGCCCCTCGTTCTATGCGAACGAGGGGCCGCTTCCATGATCGACTGCCACATGGAGTCCACATCCCCACGGGATCTTGCCTGTCCTCACCCATTCGCCGGACCGGACTCCGTGCAGCAGGTACGTGAGTTGCGGCCACGAGAGGGGCAGGCACTCCTCCCCACACGCGCCTCAGACGCGACGCACCTCTCCGGAAACCTGCACGGGTCCTCGACGGGAAGGTCGGCCCAGCAGGAAGAAGGCCCCCGCCGCGGATATCAGTGGAACCTTCTGCGGTCCACGGCAGACCGCTCCGAGTCACGGGTTCTCGGGGCGGGACACCTTGACCAGTCGTGGCGTCCAACGACCGAAAGGCGGAGATTTGCCTAGCCAGGCAGAGACAGAGACAACACGCCGTGATCGTTACGGCTATGGCGGGTGCCCCTTGGCCCCGGCCCGGCTGGCTACGCCCCCGGCGACGAGAGATCGGGGAACGCATCCGGGTCCCACCAACAGGCACCGCGCCACCACCAGGCGAGGAGCACAACCGGAAGTCGGAGTGGCCCAGGACCTCCGTCACCACTCGGGGCACGGTGCAGGCGTTGTCACGTAGGGGCCGTGCCGCTACTTGAGCTCGTCGGCGGTGAAGTAGCCGTCCGCGACAAGGGTGTCGTAGTTGCTCTTGTCGACGCTCGTGGGCTGCAGCAGTACGGCGGGCACGGCCTTGACGCCGTTCTTGTAACCCGTGCGGTCGTCCACCCACGGCACCCTGCCCTTGAGCAGGTCGTCGACCATGGTCGTGGCGGCCTCTGCGAGCCGGCGGACGTCCTTGTAGACGGTCTGCGACTGCTGACCCGCGATGATTGACTTCACCGACGCCAGTTCGGCGTCCTGACCAGTGATGACTGGGAGGGGCTTGATGTCGGAGCCGTAGCCGCTCGACTTCAGCGCGGACAGGACGCCCCTTGAGATGCCGTCGTACGGCGACAGGACCGCGTCGACCCGCTCACTGCGGTACCACTTGGTGAGGATGCCGCTCATGCGTTTTTGCGCGGTGGGCCCGTCCCAGCGAGGGGTGGTGATCTGCTTGAGCTCGGTCTCGCCGGACCGGACGACCAACTGCCTGCTGTCCAGAAACGGCTGCAGGTGCGTCATCGAACCGGCGAAGAAGTATTTGGTGTTGTTGTCGTCGGGGGAGCCGGCGAACAACTCGATGTTGAACGGGCCTTTCCCATCCTCCAGGCCGAGCTTGTCGATGATGTAGTGGGCCTGGATCAGGCCGACCATCTCGTTGTCGAAGGAAACGTAGTAGTCGACGTTCTTGGTGCCGAGGATGAGCCGGTCGTAGGAGATCACCGGAATGTCCGCGTCGGCGGCCTGTTGGAGCACGCCGTTCAGCGACTTGTTGTCGATGGCCGCGATGATCAGGGCGTTAACGCCCTGCTGGATCAGTTTCTCGATCTGTGAGACCTGGACCTTCGGGTCGTCGTCGCCGTAGACCAGCTTGGTCTCGTACCTCATGGCCTTGAGGTCGTCGACGACGCTCTTGCCGTCGGTGAGCCAGCGCTCGGAGGACCGGGTCGGCATGGCGATGCCGACGGTACCGCCCTCAAAGCTGCTCCCTGAGCCGCCCTCGCTGTCCTTGCTGCAGGCGGACAGGGTGAGGGCGAGGGAGGCACCTCCGGCGAGGACGGTTCTTCGATTGAACATGCTGATCGTTCCTTGTTCTTCTCGTCGGCAAGGGGATGACGTCGTGTCAGACGTCAAGGGGGGGGGAAGCGGTGGAGCGGGCCGGGCGGTCGGCGGGCGGGCGGGGCAAGAAACGAGTGGACGCGCCGCACCTGCTCCCGGGCGGTGTGGACGGTCCCGTCCCGCACATGGGTGCCGCACGGGTAGCCCCTCAGGCGCCCTGGACAGACCGAAATTCAGACAGGGCCGTGCGCCGTGACGGATCAGCTCGGCGCTCTCGTGGATCGGCACATGGCCGCCGAGGTCGTCAGGGTCGGGTCGGCCCGGCACATGGTTCGAGTCGGTGCCGCGTTCCGACCACATGCGTGCTGATTCCGGCAACGCACAGGACACTCGCCTTTCAACGTTCGAAATATAGTCACATGTTCGAAATGCTGGCGCGACGCTAGAGGGAAGCCGCTGAGGTGTCAACAGTACGAACTGGAACGGTTACAGAAGGTGTGGTCAGGAACCACGTGGGCGGGACGGCGAGACGAAGGCGGCAGGCACAAGCGCCAGTTGGTGCGCGCACTCGGCCTGGCCGCGGGCGGTGACCGCCACAGGCGTCCACCACCGCGACGCGGCAGCGCTCACCCTGGAACGGCTACGACGAGAACACCGGGCCGTTCGTAGCCGACTGGTCTTCCGCAGTCATGTGGGTGTCACAACGCGATGGGGCCGAGGTCCGCGGCCGTTTCGGCGAGTGCGCGGATGGTGGGGTTGTCGTCGCTTGACCGCCAGGTGAGGGCCCATTGGAGGGTGGGGGCGTCATGGACGGGCAGGAAGACGATGCCAGGGGGGCTGTTGTATCGGGCCGCGACTTCGCCCAGCGGCTGAACGCACTCCCCGGAGGCGACCAGCGAAAGGATCTCGTGGAAGGTCCGCGCGACCGGCCCACGCAGAACACGTCGGCCGAGCAGCGTACGCGTGGGGACCATGGACGCCACCCAGTACTCGGGGGCGTCGGGACCGAAGTCGACGACGCGGTTGTCTCCGAGGTCCTCCAGCGACGCGGCACCGCGCGCGGCCAGTGGATGGTCCGCCGACACGGCGAGCACGCGGCCGCCGGTCAGGACGGTGGGGCCCACCGTGAGATCCGGCTCGGCGACAGGCAGCCACAGCACGTGCACGTCATGCTCTCCGGTGCGCAAGGCGGTGAACGGATCGCTGCCGTTGATCTCGCCGAACTGGACGTCGCTGCCGGGACAGCGGGTGCGGAACGCGTCGACGAGAGGGCGCAATTCGTGTCCGGCGTGACCGAACACGCCCAGCCGTAGCGTCCGGCCCGCGCCCGCCCCGGCTGCTTGGGCCCGGGCGAGCCCTGTCTGAAGGAGGTCGACGGCCTGCTGGAGGTCTTCGCGGAGGCGTGGCCGACGGGCGTCAGGGCCACACGTCGGCTGGTTCGGTCGAACAGGGCGACGCCGAGGCGACGTTCCTGCCTGCTGATGGCCTGACTGACGCGGGCCTGGGACACACGAAGCCGCTCGGCGGTGCGGCCGAAGTGCAGTTCCTCGGCCAACGTCAGGAAGATCTCTATCTCGCGCAGCTCCATACATAACCCCCCCGTTATGAATAGCCCCACGGATCCTATCTTGTTCGGCCGCTGACCTGCATCGATGCTGGAAACACGGCCCCACCGGACAGGCGGCGTACGCCTGACCCATCGTCGACAAGGCAGGTTATCGATGAGTGACATGCAGGCCATCGCCGACCGCTTGGAGATCGAGGCGTTGCGCGCCGAGATCACCGACGCGGTGATGATGCGCGACTACGACCGTGCCGCATCGCTGTTCACTCCTGAGGGCGCCATGCGATGGCCGCACATCGACAAGGAATTCGCCGGCCGGGAGGAGATCCGCGCGGGGATCGAATGGGGGCAGAGGCTCTGGGAGTTCTTCGTGCAGAACGTCCACCCCGGCGTCATCCGGCTGGACGGCGACACCGCGGCCGGCCGTGCGTACATCCAGGAGTTCGGGCGGATGCGTGACGGCAGCTCGCACCTGAACTACGCCCTGTACCACGACCGTTACGCACGCACCCCCGACGGCTGGAAGTTCAGCGAACGCGTCTACGAGGTCAGGTACATGGACTCGTCCCCGCTCGCGGGCTCCCCGCCCCCCAAAGCGCCGGTGACCTAAGCGCGGCGGCACCAACTCACCTTCCACCGGCCTCTCGACCTCTCGGCCTCGCGAAACGGACGCTGACATGAACATGATGAATCCGGAACGAACCTCAGTGCTGATCACCGGAGCCAACAAGGGACTCGGCCTCGAGACGGCTCGCCGACTCGGCGAGCAGGGCTGGACCGTCTTTCTCGGCTCGCGCGACGAGGCCCGCGGCCAGGCGGCCGCCGACAAGCTGACGGCCGACGGCGCAAAGGTGGTCATGGTCCCACTGGACGTCACCTCCGACACGTCGGTGGCCGACGCCGTGCGTCTCGTCCGCGAGCACACCGACCGGCTGGACGTGCTGATCAACAACGCCGGGGCACCGGGAAGGCTCGTCGCACCCGCGGACGCGACGGGCGAGGAGATCCACTCCGTCTACGACACGAACGTGTACGGACCGGTCAGGGTCACCCATGCGTTCCTGCCCCTGCTGCAGGCGTCGGCCCATCCGCGGGTGGTGATGGTGTCCAGCGCCGGCGGCTCCTTCTCGGTCGTGACCGATCCACAGCAGCCTGTCTCGAAGATGCACGAACTCGCCTACAGCTCGTCCAAGGCGGCGCTGAACATGATCACGGTTCGGTACGCCCAGGCACTCCCGAACATCAAGTTCAACGTCGCCACACCCGGCGAAGTCGCCAACCATGCATTCGCCGCCACCGACATGAACAACCACACCGGCCGGCTGACGGTCGCCGAAGGCACCGACTCGATCGTCAGGCTCGCGACGCTCGACGAGGACGGCCCGACCGGGGTCTTCATCGACCGCCTCGGCCCCGTCGCGTGGTGACCGAACCTCACCCCATCCCCTCCACGCATCGAGCGAAGGAGCAACCATCATGATCCTGATCACCGGAGCCAATGGCGTCGTAGGACGTCGGGTGATGAACCAGCTGGTACAGGAGGGCACGGCCGTCACCGCGGTCACGCGCGGAACCGGCGAGGCCCGGCTGCCCGACGGCGTGACAGCCGTCCGCGGAGACCTGTTCCACCCCGAGTGGATCGAGGCAGCACTGGAAGGAGTGGAAGCACTGCAGATCAGCCCGCGCGCCGCCGGGCCCGGCCTCGGCGAACTGCTGAGGCTCGCCGCCAAGCAAGGCGTACGGCGCGCCGTGCTGCTGTCGGCCGCCACAGTGGAGTACCCGGCGGGGGAGGCCCGTTTCGCCGCCCAGTTCAAGCACGCCGAGGAACTCGTCAGTGGCTCGGGCCTGGACTGGACGATCCTCCGCCTGGCCGACTTCGCCGCCAACGCACTGGCCTGGGCGCCCCAGATCAGGGCCGGTGACGTGGTGCGCGGCGCGTACGGCCGGGCCGCCACCTCTCCCCTCCACGAAACCGACATCGCGGCGGTCGCCGTACGCGCTCTGCGGGGCAGCCTTCACAGGGAGGCGGTCCACACACTGACCGGGCCGCGGTCACTGGACCAGGTCGAGAAGGTACGGCTCATCGGCGCCGCCATAGGCCGGACGCTGTCCTTCCAGGAGCTCCCGCCCGAGCAGGTACGGCAGGGCATGCTCGCCCAAGGGCTGCCCGAGGAAATCCCCGCCCGGCTGCTCGGCTCCCTCGCCGATTACGCCGACCGGCCGGGCCCCACCACCAGCACGGTGGAAGACCTGCTGGGCCGGCCGGCACTCACCTTCGCCGACTGGGCACACGACAACGCACCCGCCTTCGCCGGCTGATCACCGCCGAGCAGCCGGCGCCCTCCGCACGGCGCCGTTTGCTCGGTGCCGGGCCGCGCCGTCCCGCTGGCACACGGACACACCGACACACGGACACCCCGCGCACGTCAGTGGAAAGGCTTCGAAACATTCGAAGGCCTGAATTACACATTTGATCTCACAGTCGCCGCGTCGGTGATCAACCTTCCTTCATTCCATGAATCACCGCCTTGAACAGCCAAAACTCCTCCCGTTAAAACCAATCGGTCGACCGAATGTTTCGGAATCAATGTCGAAACTGTTGACAGTTGGCAGGGTCATACCAAAACTGTTCGCCGTTGGCAGAGCTCAACCACTGTCGACGCGGGCTGGCACGAACCACCCGCCGACACCATGTGCCCGGCCCCGTCGGCCTCACGAGGACGAGGAGGAAGCACGCTCATGAATGACGGACCCGCACATCCGACGCGCCGCAGCGTCTGCACCCTGCTGCTGGCCACCGGGGCGACGTTGGCCCTGCCCGGCACCGCCGAGGCGGCCACGGTCGTCACCACGAACCAGACCGGAACCAACAACGGGTACTACTACTCGTTCTGGACGGACAGCCAGGGCACGGTCTCCATGACCCTGAACTCCGGTGGCAACTACAGCACCTCGTGGCGAAACACCGGGAACTTCGTCGCCGGCAAGGGCTGGAGCAACGGCTCACGCCGGACCGTGACCTACTCCGGCAGCTTCAACCCGTCCGGCAACGGCTACCTGACTCTCTACGGGTGGACGTCGAACCCGCTCGTCGAGTACTACATCGTCGACAACTGGGGCACCTACCGGCCCACGGGGGCGTACAAAGGCACTGTCACCAGCGACGGCGGCACGTACGACATCTACCAGACCACGCGCTACAACGCCCCGTCCGTCGAAGGCACCCGCACGTTCAACCAGTACTGGAGCGTCCGGCAGTCGAGGCGAACCGGTGGCACCATCACCACCGGCAACCACTTCGACGCCTGGGCCCGCGCCGGAATGCCCCTGGGCAGCTTCAGCTACTACATGATCCTCGCCACCGAGGGATACCAGAGCAGCGGGAGCTCCAACATCACGGTGTCATAGGCCAGTTCGGAGAGGGAGCGGCGGCGGGACGAGCTGGTGCGTCGGCGGAGCGGCTGTCGCACGGCAACCGTGACGATGAATGTGCCGTCCCCCGCGGGGCTCATCGCCCCCCTCGTCTCCCGACCCCGCCCCTCTCCATCCGGGACACCGGCGCCGGTGTCCCGGTCCCAGGCGCTGCCCCCCGAATCCCCCACAGGCTGGAGGACCGCTCCTCATGAAAGCCACACCACGTCTGTCGTCACTCGCCGTCGCCGCGCTCGCCGTTGCCGGCACCCTCACCGTCGACGCCGCCGCCCCGGCGCAGGCCGCCACGTGCAACGGGTACGTCGGGCTCACCTTCGACGACGGACCGTCCAGCAGCACCCCGGCCCTGCTCAACGCGCTCACGCAGAACGGGCTGCGGGCCACGATGTTCAACCAGGGCCAGTACGCCGCCGCCTACCCGGCACGGGTCAAGGCCCAGGTCAATGCAGGCATGTGGGTCGGCAACCACAGCTACACCCACCCTCATCTGACCCAGCAGAGCCAGGCGACGATCGACTCGGAGATCTCCCGGACCCAGCAGGCCGTCGCGGCCGCGGGCGGCGGTACGCCGAAGCTGTTCCGGCCGCCGTACGGCGAGACCAACTCGACGGTGAGGGCCGTCGAGGCCAAGTACGGCCTGACCGAGATCCTCTGGAACGTCGACTCGCAGGACTGGAACGGCGCGAGCACCGATGCGATCGTGGCGGCGGCCGGCCGGCTCACCAGCGGCCAGGTCATCCTCATGCACGACTGGTCCGCCAACTCCCTCGCGGCGATCCCGCGCATCGCCCAGGGGTTGGCCGCCCGGGGCCTGTGCGCCGGCATGATCTCCCCGCAAACCGGCCGCGCCGTGGCTCCGGCGGCAGCCGTGGCGGCGGGGACGGCACGGTGAACGTACCGTCCCCGGCGAAGGCCATCCCGACCTGGCAACCCCGGCGGGGCCAGCGGGGCGATGGGAGCGATGGCCCGACCGTGTGACGCAGTCGGGATGCGTCGTCGTGAGACGAACTCGTCGACACCGCACGGGAGTTTCGTCGGCGCCCTGAGGCATCGGCGAGGAGCCCGGGCCGCCTCACACTCCTGGCGCCGCCACACGGGTGGTTCTGCGCGGAGCGCCTACGCGCGCGTTCGGCTTCGGAATGCCTTGGCCGTACAGGGCACTTGGGCCGTCCGCGAGGCCGACACCCTTGCCCATTGGTCAGACGATCCGGCGTGCCGACGAGCAGATCTCAGACATTTACACATTAACCTCTCGTCACCTTATGACGTGGCGGGTCGTGTACGCGTCCGCTTCAACGCTCGGAGAAGACATGCGCAAGCCTCGCAAGACCGCTGTCGTGGCCGTCCTCCTCGGCGCCATCGGCTTCCTCGGCACCGGCACCGCCTACGCCGACGGGCAGGGGCACGGACACAAGCAGGAACACAAGCAGGCACACAAGCAGGAGCACAAGCACGGCCACAAGCACGGACGCGGGCACAAGAGCGAGAGTGAAGAGAGCAGGACGGTCTTCATCAGCCAGAGCACCTCATGCAGGACGACCGAAGAGAACGTCGACGTTCAGGGCCAGTCCGGGGTCGAGAACGGCCGTGAAGGCAACCGGTCCAACGGCGAGGGCTCGCCCGGCTCGCAGGCCACCAACATCGGCTCAAGCCAGGGCTGCAACAACACCATCGTCCTCGGCAAGTAGCTCACACGGGGCCCGGCGCCGGCGCCGGCGCCGCCCCCCCGGGCCCCCGGGCCGCCGAGGATCGAGGATCCGGCTCTCACCGGCGTCATCCTCCAGTTCGCAGTGCATGAACTCCTAAAAGCGGGTGTCCCAGGTTCGAATCCTGCCGGGGCACGACGCGACACCACTCTGGCCTGGGGCTTCTCCCCAGGGGCATGCCTTGACCGGCCTCGGACTCCTCGTCCGGGGCCGTTTGCGTGCGGGCGGGGGCGCGAGGCTCCGAGATTTCTCCCGCGGTCCGGCGCAGGCCGAGTCCTGCTGCCCGTAGGGTCCCTGGCCATTGGGTCCCGGCCGGACTGGGTCTATCGTCGGAATCCAGGGGTCAGGAGTAGGAGGACGGCCGGTGATGCCGCAGGACGAGGCCGTGATCGGCTGCACGGGGAAGGTACTCATCGGAACCCGCGGATCCGCGGGCCCCGGCGAAATCCTGGTGCGGGTCAGAGGCGGTTCCGAGACGTTCCTCGCCTGGTCGGAGGATCCCCTGCCCACGGGCGCGACAGTGCTCGTGATCGAATCACGTGGATGCCGGGAGGTCGGCGTCATCGAGTGGGTGGATCCATTGGACGCGCTCGGCGGCGATACCGCCGACGCCGGCTGAGGAGTACAGCATGTTCGGATACCGCGTTCCCGCTCCCGACGAGGCGATGCTGATCTCGGGGGGCCGGCGGGGACTGGGGGGCGCGCCTTTCCGAGTGGTGACGGGGCACGGCAAGTTCGTGATCCCGTTCTTTCGCAAGACCCGCTTCCTGACCCTGTCGATGTGCGAGTCCGAGGTCACCGAGACCTGTGTGACCCGGCAGGGCATCGCGCTGCACGTGCGCGCGGTCATCGCGTTCAAGGTCGGCAACGACCACGAGAGCATCATCAACGCGGGCCAGCGCTTCCTCTCCGACCAGGACCAGATGTCGGTCCTGACCGGCCGTATCTTCGCCGGCCACCTGCGGGCGATCATCGGCTCGATGACGGTCGAGGAGATCGTCACCGAGCGGCAGAAGCTCGCCGCGGAGGTCCTGGACACCTCCAAGACCGAGATGGCGAAGATCGGCCTCATCGTGGACTCGCTGCAGATCCAGTCGATCGACGACGGCGACGCCGGCTACATCGACGCGATGTCCGCGCCGCACAAGGCGGCCATCCAGCGGCAGGCCCAGATCGCCCAGGCCCAGGCCACCCAGGCCTCGGTCGAGGCGCAGCAGGAAGCGGCCCGCAAGCAGGCCGAGTACGCCCGGCAGACCGCCATCGTCAAGGCGGAGTACTCGGCCGAGGTGGACCGCGCCCAGGCGCAGGCCTCCCAGGCCGGGCCGCTGGCGCAGGCCCACGCCCAGCAGGAGGTGCTCGCCGCCCAGACCGAGCTGGCCCAGCGCCAGGCCAAGCTGCGCCAGCAGCAGCTGGTGGCCGAGATCGTGAAGCCCGCCGAGGCCGAGGCCGAGCGGATCAGGGTGCTCGCCGCCGCCGACGCGCAGCGCATGAAGATCCAGGCCGAGGCCGCGGCCTCGTACGACCGGGTCGCGCTGGACCGGATGCTGATCGACCAGCTCCCGCAGATCGTGAAGGAGGCGGCCGGCGGCCTCGCCGGCGCCAACGTCAACGTCCTCAACGGCGCGGACGGCCTCGGCGAGATCGCCGCCGGCCTGGTGTCCCAGGGCCTGACGATCCTCGACTCGGTCCGGCAGAACCTGAACGGCCAGGACTCGGGCGGCCAGCGCCCCGAGGAGAGCAAGAGCAACGGTCTGCTCCAGCTCCCCACCACCAAGGAGAAGAGGTCGGACGACGGTCCGGTGGACGTCGGCTAGGGGCGGCGAGCATGCGCCCGGCCGACGGAGTGCGCGCAGGCGCCATGGCCTGGCCAGGCAATACGTACCGAACAGCCCCCTCGAAGTGATCTCCGAGGGGGCTGTTTCGTCAGTACTGCTCGGTCTCCACGAAACCCGCGTCCCCGTTGTCGTCCGCGTCGAAGGCGGCGGCGGTCGGGTCGAATCCGGGCGGGCTGTCCTTGAGGCCCAGGCCCATGCCGGCCAGCTTCGCCTTGACCTCGTCGATCGACTTCGCACCGAAGTTGCGGATGTCGAGCAGGTCGGCCTCGGAGCGCGCCAGGAGTTCACCCACGGAGTGGACGCCCTCGCGCTTGAGGCAGTTGTACGAACGGACCGTGAGTTCGAGCTCCTCGATCGGCAGCGCGAGGTCGGCGGCGAGGGCGGCGTCCGTGGGGGACGGGCCCATGTCGATGCCCTCGGCGTCGATGTTCAGCTCGCGGGCGAGACCGAACAGCTCGACCAGCGTCTTACCGGCGGAGGCCATGGCGTCACGCGGACGCATCGCCTGCTTGGTCTCGACGTCGACGATCAGCTTGTCGAAGTCGGTGCGCTGCTCGACACGCGTGGCCTCGACCTTGTACGTGACCTTCAGCACGGGGCTGTAGATGGAGTCGACCGGGATACGGCCGATCTCCTGGCCCACCTGCTTGTTCTGCACGGCGGAGACGTAACCACGGCCACGCTCGACCGTGAGCTCCATCTCCAGCTTGCCCTTGCCGTTGAGCGTGGCGAGGACCAGGTCGGGGTTGTGCACCTCGACACCGGCCGGGGGCGCGATGTCGGCGGCGGTGACGAGACCCGGGCCCTGCTTGCGCAGGTACATCACGACGGGTTCGTCCTGCTCGCTGCTCACAACCAGCTGCTTGATGTTGAGGATCAGGTCGGTGACGTCCTCCTTGACACCCGGCACGGTGGTGAACTCGTGCAGGATGCCGTCGACGCGGATGGACGTGACCGCCGCACCCGGGATCGAGGACAGGAGGGTCCGGCGAAGGGAGTTTCCAAGGGTGTAACCGAAGCCCGGCTCCAGCGGCTCGATCACGAACCGGGAGCGGAACTCGTCGACGACCTCTTCGGTCAGGGACGGACGCTGAGCAATCAGCACGAGGTATTGCCTCCAGTGTTTGGCGCCCGCTATGTGACGCCGTTGGACACCATGAAGGGTACGGGCGGTTCGGCCTCCCACGAGACCGAACCGCCCGACCCCCGTCCCGGCACCGCCTCCAGCCCGCCGCATGAGCGGTTGACGCCGTGCCGGGAAGGCACCCGTTCGGGCGGCCTCGGACTCCTCGTCCGGGGCCGTTCGCGTGCGGCGGCCCCGCGGCGTCGGCACCGCCGCCGACCGCACCGTCAAGCAGGGATGACGAGGGGCAGGTCGGCGGTGACGGTGGCGCCCTGTGGGGTGGTGTGGATGGTGAGGGTGCCGCCGATCTCCTCGACGCGTTCGTACATGGACTGGATGCCCACGCCGGGCGTCCACGTCTCGGTGCACGGACCGCTGTCGGCGATGGTCACGCGCAGCAGCGCGGGGTCCGCGGGGGCCGCGAGCTCCAGGGTGAGGGCGGCGGCGGTGGTGCCGTCGGAATGCCGGGCGATGTTGGTCACGGCTCCCACCGCCACCCGGTACGCGGCCACCTCGACGGCCGCCGGGAGCGGTGGCAGCCGTTGCGGAGCGTCGATCGTGACGGTCAGGGGCCGGCCGTCCGCGGCACGCAGCGGGGCGATGCGCTGGCGGACGGCGTCGACGAGACCGAGCTCGTCGAGGGCACGAGGCCGCAGGCCGTAGACGATCCGGCGGATCTCGGTGATCGCGTCGCCGATGTCGGCGCGCAGCCCGCGCAGCGTCCGCACGGCGCGCTCCGGGTCGGTGGCGATGAGGTTGACGGCCGCGTCGGTGGTGTAGGCGATGCCGGTCAGCGCCGGGCCGAGACCGTCGTGCAGATCACGGCGCATCCGGCGGCGCTCTTCCTCCAGCGCGGTGACCACCCGGCCCCGGGAGACGCGCAGTTGCTCGCTGAGCCGCGCGGCGTGCAGGGCCTGGGCGAGCGGTGCCGCGACCAGTTCGAGGACCGCCGTGGCGGCCCGGGGCAGCCCCAGGTGTCCGGGTGGGAGGCACACCACGAGGTCGCCGACGTGTTCGGCGCCCGCGTGCAGGGCGGTGCGTGTGGTGTGGCCGTCGTCCATGGTGCCCGCTGTGGCGACCGCGGTCCCGTCCTGACGCAGGGCGATGCCGGGCACGCCGAGGGTGGAGCGCAGGGTGTGCAGCCACAGTGGCGGCGGGGCGCCGGCGGTGAGGTCCGTGCCGAGCCGGGTCAGCGTCTCGACCGGGTCGGCCGACCTGCCGAACAGCATCTCGTCCATGCTGGCCTCGACCCGCTGCCGTACGGGCTGGTACCCGGCGGCGATCGTGGCCGCCAGCAGGGCCGGCACCCCCTTGCCCGGCCGGGATCCCACCACCATCTCCCACACGGCCGCGACCCCCTCGACGGACGTCGCCGCACCGGGAGACACGCTCCCCGTGCCGGAACCCCCGCCCTCGGAAGAACCCCCGCCCGCAGACGGCCTGTTCGGCGACAGCTCCTGAAGCCCAGGCCGCCGCACCCTCGCACGGCGAGCGTGCTGATCATCGTGAGATAACGTCCCTCTCACTCCGGGCGAGTGAGAGGGACGTCGTGCAGGTTCAGGTGCGTGGGCGGGGGGCCCGTCGGTGGGTCGCGTTCGGGGCGATCGCGTTCGGGGCGGTGTTCCTGGTCGTCGGGTTGATCCTGGCGGGGATGTCGGTGTCGTTCCTGGTGGATGCGGAGCGTGCCCCGGGCACGGTGGTGGCGCTGGAGTGGCGCGCCGACGACAACGGCGCATCCCGCAGGAAGAGGGAGAACGACGAGCCCGTGGCGTATCCGGTGGTCGAGTTCACGTCGGCGGACGGCACGTCGAGGACGTTCCGCAGCTCGACGGGTTCCAATCCACCGTCGTACGAGAAGGGCGAGCGGGTCGAGGTGCTCTACCGCGCCGATTCCCCCGCGGACGCGCGGATCAACGGGTTCGCCTCGCTGTGGCTGCTGCCGCTGGTCTTCGGTGGGATCGGGCTGGCGATCGCGGGGGTCGGGACGGCCGTCGCCACGATGCGGCGGTGGCGTTCCTAGGCGTGCCTACGGGCCCCGCCTACACGAGGATGTTGGTGATGAAGAAGTTCCACTCGTCGCGCCCGAGTTCGCCCTGGCCGACGTGAGCCGCGGCCGGTACTGCGGACAGCATCAGCCCGGCGATGGCAACGGCCAAGGCGGCGACGACACGACGCTTCACGGTTCCTCCTCGAGGGCGGCAGTACCGAACACCCTGCGCCAAGCCGGCCGCGCCGCCTGCCAGACACGCGGCCCGGCCGGTGGATTCAGTCGCTCGGTGGGAGTCCGGACGGGACTGATGCCGGTCGGTGATCACGCTGGAGGCGGGGGCCTCAGTCGGTGAGGCGCTCGACGTCCGCGGCAGCGGCATCCGCCCGGCGGCGCGCCTCACGGACCTGCCGATCGGCCGTACGCACCAGGTCGCGTGCCGCCTGCTCGGCGGAGCGTGCCTGTCGTTGCTCATCCCTGGCGCGTTGCAGTTCGGCGGTCAGTTCGCTGACGCGCTGCTGCATCTCATCCAGGTGTTTCCCGGCCGCGTCGGCCTCACGGCCCACGCTCGCCGCCTCGTCCTCCCGCGCGCGTAGTTCCCGCGTGGCCTCGTCGGCGTCCTTGCGGGCTCGGGCGAGACGTCTGCGCCGGTCAGCGTCGGCCTTGCGGTCCCGAGGAGGGGGTGGAGGGGGTTCGGTCGGAGGGGGTTCGGTCGGAGGGGGCACGGCGGGGGCGCGGCGCTTGGCCGCTGTCTCGGTGATCGCGGGGAAGTCGGTGGTGGCGCTGAAGGGCTTGCTGAGTCTGCCGCTCGCCCATTCCTGGGCCGCATCAGGGTCCGCGAGAGCGGCGCGCAGGGTGTCCTCGACTTCGTGCTGGGCAGCCTCGCTGATCGGGTGGCCTGCCGCCGCGGCGAGTTGTCCGGCCTGCCGGGACAGCGCGTTGATCAGAACCCGCTGCCGGCGGCTGAGCTCGCGTAGCTGGACGCCGTCCAGGTCGCGATGTGCCTGTCTCAGCCCCTCGCCGAGGCGGAGCAGCGGTTCGACCTCGCTGTGGTGTGCGCGGACGAGGAGGTTGCTGGCCCAGGCCGACAGGCTCGGGCGTCGCAGCTTGGTGATCCGCTCTGCGAGGGCGCGGTCGCCGGCTGTGCGGGCCGCGGCCGCACGGGTGGCGCGGGCGGCGATGAATTCCTCCGGCCGCAGGCCGTACAGCTCGTCGGCGACAGTGTCCAGATCCATCGGCGTCCCTCTCCGCGCCGCGCCCACAGAGGTCCGTATCGATTTTGCACCTTTGGCGTACATGTCGCCTCGGCGAGGCGGTGAGCGGCCGCCGACGGCGGGGACGCGACGGTCTCCGCCGTCACCCGGTGCCCGGCTCCACGCCCCTCGGTACCGCTAGAGCAGCTGGCCCACGATGCGCGGAAGGAGCCCCTCCGAGACTTCGCTGTCAGCGCTCTCGTCGACGTTGATCCTCATGGGGATGTTGCTTTCGGGAGTGACCACGGAGCCGGTCGAGGCCTTCTTGTCGGCCTGGCGGGTCTTGTGGTCCCCGTCTGCCGAAGCGGGGACGGCGGCGGTCAGGATGAGGGTCGCGGCGGCAAGCGCGGCGGTAGCGATGATCTTCATGACGACCCTAACGACGCGCCTGGCGTCAGGGTGCGCAGAGCTGCGGCAATGGTGGAGCGTGCGGTGCCGCTTGCGGTGGAGCGCGGATCACCGGGGCCGGCCCGCCCGAAGCGCACCGGGCGCACACTGGAAGCAGCAGGTCATGCTTTATGAGCCGGACGTGGAGGTGGGCCATGAGCACCCTCGAAGAACACGTCGATGTGGGAGTTCCGATCGACACGGCTTGGGAGAGCCTTCACCGGGTGGACGACTATCCGCGCTTCCTGGCGGGAGTGCGTGAAGCCCGTACGGAGGCCGGGGGCCGGGCTCGTCTGGACGTAGAGGCCGGGGGGCGGGCCCGGGAGTTCGAGGCCGAGGTTTCCGACCGGGCGGGGGAACGTGTGCTGGAGTGGCGTACCACGGGCGCTCCCGACCTGGCGGGCTCGTTCTCGCTGCTGCCGATCGACCGCAACCGCACCCGTGTGCAGGCACGGGTCGAGTACGACGCCGGCACGGTCAGGGAGACCTTCGGCGGGCCGAAGGGGTTCGCCCAGGCCAGCGCCATCGAGCGGCTCGTCCGTAGCGATCTCGAGCAGTTCAGGGAGTACGTGGAACAAGGGCGGTGAGTGAGCGCGCACCGCACCTCAGGGCTTGCGGCCCACCGTCCGCCGGAGACCGTCACTGGTCCAGATACGCCAACACGGCCAGCACCCGCCGATTGTCGCCGTCCGTCGGCAGCAGCCCCAGCTTGGTGAAGATGTTGCCGATGTGCTTGGCGACGGCCTTCTCCGTGATGAACAGGCCTTGTGCGATGCCCGCGTTGGAGCGGCCCTGGGCCACCCACTCCAGGACCTCGCGCTCACGTCCGGTGAGGCTGCCCACCGCCTCGTCGCGCTCCTTGCGGGCCAGGAGCTTGGAGATCACCTCGGGGTCCATCACGGTGCCGCCCTCGGCCACGCGGCGGATGGAGTCCAGGAACTGGGCGCCGTTGGTGACGCGGTCCTTCAGCATGTAGCCGACGCCCCGGCCGCCGCCGGCCAGCAACTCCCGTGCGTACAGCGGCTCCACGTACTGGGAGAGGAGCAGGACCGGCAGGTCCGGCATCCGTTCGCGGGCCGTCAGCACCGCGCGCAGGCCCTCGTCCGTGAACGTCGGCGGCAGCCTGACGTCGACGACCGCGACGTCCGGCTGCTCCCGGACGAGCGCGTCCAGCAGTTCCGTGCCGTTGTCCACGGCGGCGACGACCTCGTGGCCGTAGGCACCGAGGAGGCGGATGAGTCCGTCTCTCAGAAGGAAGTGGTCTTCGGCGAGGGCAATGCGCACGGAACCTCCATCGTCACCATGGTCGGTCCGTTCACGGGGCTGTTCACGGCGAGCACACCGTCGAACGTGGCGAGCCGGCGCTCGATGCCCCGCAGGCCGCTGCCGCGCGAGGCGTCCGCGCCGCCGTGGCCGTCGTCGGTGACGGTGACACGCAGCATTCCGTGATCGTAGCCAAGGTCGATCCATGCCCGGTCGGCGCCGGAGTGCTTGGCGACATTGGTGATGACCTCCGAGATCGCGAAGTAGGCCGCCGACTCGACCGGCATCTCGGGGCGGCCCGGCAGGTCGACCCGGACTTCGGTGCGGACGGGGCAGACCATCGCCAACGCCCTTACCGCGTCGGCGAGTCCGCGGTCGGCGAGGACCGGCGGATGGATGCCGCGGACCAGGTCGCGCAGTTCCTCCAGCGCCTTGGAGGAGGACGCGCGGGCCTCGATGAGCAGGGCGCGGACGGCCTCGGGGTCGGTCTCCAGAAGGTGCTCGGCGGCGTCCAGCGTCATGCCCATCGCGACCAGGCGGGCCTGGGCGCCGTCGTGCAGGTCGCGTTCGATACGGCGGATCTCGGCCATCTGCGTGTCGACGGCGTCGGAGCGGGTGGTGGCCAGGTGCTGGATGCGGTGGGCCATCAGCTCGCTCTCGCTCGGGGCGAGCATCGCGCGCGTGTACAGGGCGTGCCGGCGCACGGCGCGCGGCGCCGACCACAGGGCCAGCGGCAGCTGGAGGGCGCCCAGCACACCGGCGAGTACGGCGGTGGCCCGGCCCTCGATCGGGATGAACTGGTACCACAGGCCGTCCCACTCGGCGGACAGCGGGACGCCGAAGAAGGCGAGGAAGACACCCCACGCCCCGCTGAGGACCAGCGCGATCGGGACGAAGGCGAAGAACGCGCCGGCCAGCGGGTCGGCCAGCACCCACACGTACTCCCGGCGGGTCTGCGGGTCGCTCACGATCCACCGGTAGCGGGCGACCGCCCCAAAGGCGCCTTCGGGCGCGGGCGGCAGCGGTCCCGGCGGCCCGGGTATCTCCACCCCCGACCAGCGCAGGGCGAGTTCGCGCTGCCGGGCCGCCAGATTCCGTACGCCCTCCATGGCGCGCGGCACCATGCCGAGGCCGGGTCCCACCAGGCTGATCGCCCCGGAGACCGCCAGGGACCGGCCGAGCCCCGCCGACGCCATCCAGCACAGGGCGAGGGCCCGGCGCAGCCCCACCAGTCCGGCGGTGACGGAGAATCCCCTGATCTCGTCCGGCGTGCGGTTCACCCCGAGCTGCGTCGTGCGGTCCATACGACGCTCCCCCCTCTGCTGTCCGTGCGTACTGTGCTGTCCGTGCGGTCGTGGGAGCCGTAGCGCCCGTGCCCTCATTCTTGCGACGTCGGGGCGGGAACGCGGTGGGAAAAACTCCCCTCTTGGCGGCGCCGCCCGGCTCACCTCCGGCCCAGGACCACCAGCCCGCCCTCCTCCGCATGGCGCAGGCTCGCCACCGTCAGCGCCAGGGTCACCGCGAGGGACACCACGGCCATCACCGTCATCGCCGTTGCCGGAGAAGTGAGTTGGGCCACGGAGCCCGCCAGAGCCGCGCTCACTCCCTGCATGGTGAGCATGCCGGAGCCGTGCAACCCCAGGGCGTGGCCGCTGAGTTCGTCCGGGGTGAGGGCCATCAGGCGCTCCTGCTGGACGAGACTCGCGCCGAAGCCGACCGAGGCCACGGCCGCGGCGACGGCCGCCCACGGCAGCGTCGGGCGCAGCGCGAAGAACAGGTACGGCAGGGCCAGGAGCACCAGCAGGGGGATGCCGAGGTGCGGGCGCAGCCGGGGCGGCACCAGGCGGCCCACCGTCACGTCGCCGACGAACATCCCGAGCGCCGCGCAGGCGAACAACGTGCCCGCGGCGCCGGGGGCGTAGGAGACGTAGAGGGACTCGCAGCCGACGACGAGGCCGTTGGGGATCCACAGGGCGAGGTAGACGTGGCGGCGGGGGCGGGAGGACCACAGCAGGGCGTTGCTGCGCCAGGTCGCCGCGACCGACGGGCGGCCCTGTGCGCGGGGCGGGCGCGGGGTCAGGCCGAGCCGCAGGACGGCGGCCGCCACGACGTACAGCGCCGCCGACAACAGCAGCGACAGGCGTGGCGACAGCACCGCCACCAGCAGACCGCCCGTCGCGTACCCGACGATCTGGGCGATCCCGGACATCATGTTGAAGACCGAACGCCCCAGCATGAAGCCGTCCTTGGAGAGGATCTCGTTCACCAGCCCCCAGCGCACTCCCCCGCCCAGCGACGCGACCAGGCCCTGGCCGAGAATCACGGCGAAGATCACCCAGAGGGGAAGTGCGGGCAGCGCGAGGACGGCCGTGGCGGCGGCGAAGACGAGGGAGATGCCGGTCAGCGCGGACCGCGGGCGCAGCCGGTCGGCACCGGACAGCAGGAAGGTCGCGCCGAGCATCTGCGCCAGCGACGGGCCGAACATGCTCACCGCCGACAGCAGCGGTGACGCGGTCGCCCGGAACACGAGCGTGCCGAGGGCCAGACCGCTGATCGTCTGGGCCAGGACGTTGGCGGAGGAGGCGAGGAAGAGGGGCGTGAACTCCGGGGTGTGGAAGAGCTGTCGGTAGCTGCGCATGGGCGGAGTCTGAGAGGCCCGGCGACAGGTCGATATTGTTTCGCGCTGAAGCGAAAGGTCGGCGTGGGCCGGGGGCCGGGGGGGCGGGGCGGTATGGGCTGGTGGCAGATCAACGCCGACACGCTCGCCGGCAGCCGTTTCGTCCTCTCCCCGCTCGCCGAGACCTTCGCCGCGCTGAAGCTGCTGCACCTGGGGAGAGCCGCGCACCCCGGCGAGCGCGCCTGGCTGGACGCGCACCGGCCCGCCTACCGGGCCCGCCTGGCCGCCGACCCGGTCACCGCGCACCTCGTCCGCGCCGGGCTCGGCAAGGACTGGATCGCCGACTTCCTCACGCCGACCCCGAGGGACCGCGAGCCCTTCGAGGAGGGCGTGGCACGGGTGCGTGCCGCCGACCCCGGCCAGGCCCGGACCCACCTCACCGTCGCCCTCGCCGGCCCCCTCCCCGCCGTACTGGACCGGGACGACCTGCCCGCACGCGCCGCCGCGCTCCTCGCATACGTCTGGACCGAGGCCGTACGTCCGGACTGGGACCGGCGTCGGCGCGTCCTGGAGGCCGATGTGGTGGCGCGGACCGCGCAGGTGAGCCGGGGCGGCTGGGCGGCCGTACTGGACTCGCTGCGGCCCGGGCGGACACGGTGGCTCGGCGACAACCGGCTCCAGGTGAATCTGCACGAGTACCCGCCCCGCGAGATCTCCGGCGCCGAACTCGTCTTCGTGCCGGTCACGCCGAAGGGCGGCTGGGTCTCCTGGGAGGAGCCCGACCGGTACGCCGTCGTCTACCCGTGCGCGGGCGCCCTCGCCGACCCCGGCGCCCGGGTGGTCCCCGCGAGCCTCGGCGCCCTGCTCGGGCCCGCGCGCGCCGCGGTGCTCGTACTCCTCGACTCCCCGCTGAGCACGACCCAGGTGGTCGCGGTGACGGGGCAGGGGCTGGGCTCGGTCGGGCGGCATCTGCGGGTGCTGCTGGACGCGGGGCTGGTGGAGCGGCGGCGGGCGGGGCGGTCGGTGCTGTATTCGCGTACGGCGGCCGGGGAGGTCCTCGTGGAGGCGGCCGGACCGGGCGACGGGCCCGACACCTGCCGGAGCTAGCATCCGCTTATGACTGCTGACACCAACGCATCCCCCCTCGACGTCGAGATCGGCACCCTCCAGGGCGGCTCCGCGGACCTCTCCCAGTACGCCGACAAGGCCGTGCTCGTCGTGAACGTGGCCTCCAAGTGCGGCCTGACCCCGCAGTACACGGGCCTGGAGAAGCTCCAGGAGCAGTACGCGGAGCGTGGCTTCACCGTGCTCGGCGTGCCCTGCAACCAGTTCCTCGGCCAGGAACCCGGCAGCGCCGAGGAGATCGCCGAGTTCTGCTCGGCGACGTACGGCGTGACCTTCCCGATGACCGAGAAGGTCGAGGTGAACGGTGAGGGCCGGCACCCGCTGTACGAGCGGCTCGTCGGCTTCGCGGACGCCGAGGGACACAGCGGGGACATCCGCTGGAACTTCGAGAAGTTCCTGATCGGCCGGGACGGCAAGGTCGTCGCCCGCTTCTCGCCGCAGACCGAGCCGGAGGCCGCGGAGATCGTGGCGGCGCTGGAGGGCGCCCTCGCCTAGCCGGTGTTGACCTTGCCCCTGGGGCAGGGCGGAACGTCCTTCGCACCGGGCGGAAGAGCCGCCCGGTGACGGAGGATGAGGCCGTGGACGACGAACTGCTCACCATCGGCGCGTTCGCCGCGCGGGCCAGGCTGTCGGCCAAGGCACTGCGCCTGTACGACCGCCTCGGACTGCTGCCACCCGCGCACGTCGACGAGGTCAGCGGCTACCGCTACTACCGCGTCGGCCAGGTCGAGCGCGCCCGTCTGGTGGCGCTCCTGCGCCAGCTCGACATGCCGCTCGCGCGGGTCGCGGAGGTCGTCGAGGCACCGGACGGGGCCGCGGCGGCAGACCGGCTCACCGCCTACTGGGCGGACGTCGAGGCGCGGGTGGCCGGGCAGCGGACGCTCGCCGAGTACCTCCGTGGACGGCTTTCGGGGAGGAGCTCCGAGATGTACGGGAAGTTCGTGGTCGAGACGGTGGACGTGCCCGAGCAGGTGGTGATCAGCGAGGCCCGGCACATCCTGGCGGGTGAGCTGCCGACCTGGATCGGCGCGTCGCTGGACCGGCTGGAGCAGGGGGCGCGGGAGTGCGGCGGGAGCACGGCGGCGCCGTTCGTCGTCTACCACTCCGAGGTGTCCATGGAGAGCGACGGGCCGGCCGAGTCGTGCGTGCCGGTGGCCGACGAGGCGGCGGCGCGGGCGTGGGCCGAGAAGCAGGGCCGGGCGCGGGAGACGAAGGTACGGGTCGAGCCGGCCCAGCGGCTGGCCTACGCCCGGATCACCAAGGCGCAGGTGGCCCATCCGCAGATCCTGGCCGCCTTCGAGGCGGTGGAGGAGTGGATCGCCCGGGAGGGCCTCGAACAGGCGGGCCCGTGCCGGGAGGTGTACTTCGCGGACTGGGA
Organism: Streptomyces sp. R28; assembly: GCF_041052385.1. Lineage (GTDB taxonomy): Bacteria > Actinomycetota > Actinomycetes > Streptomycetales > Streptomycetaceae > Streptomyces. Next base: position 4,666,243 of record NZ_CP163439.1, read on the forward strand.
CGCGGCGGGGGCCGAGGACCCGGTGTGCGATGTGGCGTTCCCGGTGAGGTGATCCGGGGGGGGGAGGGCCAGGTCCCAGGGTGCCGGGGTCAGGTGCCAGGGGCGGGGCTCAGGGGTCGGGTTCGGGGGTCGGGGCCGTCGACGTGTCGAGGCACGGCCGAGCCCTCTCGGCAAGGACGGCGGGCTGGTCGAGAGGGCTCTTCCTGTGGTGCTTGTGCAGTTGTTGATCCGTGCGGTTGGTCGAGGGTGAGGATCAGACAGCCTCGCCCCTCACACCTTGACCGACGCCACGAAGGTGTTCCACGCGTTGGCGGGGAACGCCAGGACCGGGCCCGCGGGAACTTTGGAGTCCCGCACCGCCATGGCCGCTGTGACCGGCGACTTGACCTCGACGCACGCGCCGTTCCCAGTGGAATACGACGACTTGGTCCACGTGTCCGTGGCACCCTGACGAATTGCCATGTTTGCTCCGAATTGCCAGATGTTGAGTTGCTGTCACCGCACTGCACGTCCGGACGGAACCGGACCCCGCAATGCGATTCACGCCAACCTTGTTGCTTGGTGGCGTGATCGACGCTACTAGCCAACATCGGCTTACGAAGCGACTATTCACTCGACTGGATGGCATATTCCAGTGGAGCCTTCCATCCCGGCCAGGAGACGGTGTACGGTACCGCGCCCCTCCGGTCGGGATGGTCCCCCGCACGGGTGATCAGCGCTGATGATCAGTACAGATGATCAGTGCGGACGATCAACGCGGACGATCAACGCGCGTACTCCTTCGCGATGTCCGCGATGAACTGGCGGGACTGCTCCACGTTCAGGGCCTGCGCCCGCAGGTGTTCGTACATCACGCTGTACTTCTGGACGTCGTTCGCCTTCTCCAGATAGAGGTCGCTGGTGACGCCCTCGATGTAGACGACGCTGGAGTCGGCCGCGTCCGGGAACTCGAGGATCGCGTACTGCCCGTTGAGGCCCGGGTGCGCTCCCATGTCGAAGGGGATCACCTGCACGGTGACGTGCGGCAGTTGGGACTGCTCGACGAGCTGCTCCAACTGGTCACGCATGAGGGAGCGATTGCCGACGACCCGGCGTAGGGCGGCCTCGTCCAGGACCGTCCACAGGCGCAGCGGGTTCTCCTCGGTGGAGATTCGTTCCTGTCGGCGCATGCGCACCTGGACCCGTTTCTCGACCTCGGTGGGCGGCGTCTCCGGCAACGCCCCGGCGATCAGGGCCTCCGCGTACTGCTTGGTCTGCAACAGCCCGGGGACGACCTGCGGGTCGTACACCCGAAGGCTCGCCGCGTCCGTCTCCAGCCCGATGTAGACGCTGTACGGAATGTCGCCGAACGAATGCCACCACCCTTGCTGCCGCGAATCCTTGGCCATCTGCATCAGCGAATCGACGATGCGGTGGTCCTCCACCTCGTAGACCCCGCACAGATCGCGGACGTCACGCTGGCTGATGCTGCGCCGCCCGTTCTCCAGCCGGCTGATCTTCGACTGCGACACCAACAGCCGCTCGGCCACCTCTTCGGCCGTCATGCCCTTGAGCTCGCGGAGCCGGCGCAACTCCTGGCCCAGCCGGCGTCGCCTGACGGTGGGATTGACATTGGACGCCACGGGACGTGCACCTCCGGCTGCGTGACTGCTGATTGCCACTTTGCGTATCTGCTGCTGAGCAGACTGCCACCAAGGTGCTTACTACCGCTGGGAAACGGTGGATATGCGCTGGATACACGCCAGTTCGGGGACACCCCCGGCAAATACGGCCGCGCGGGGCGGCGGGACCCGTGTCGTCGTCCGGACGTACGGTCCCGTCGCCCCGCGCGGACCAGCGGCTCCCGGACCGGGTCTTGGGGACTGCGGTGCGGCGCTGCACGTGGCGTGCGTATGAAGCTCGTGGAACTGGTGGAGCGTGTGGAACTTGCCGTGCTTGTGGAGCTTGCCGTGCCTGTCGAGCGTGTGGAGCTTGTCGAGCGTGTGGATCAGGCGGTGCGTGCGGTGGACCGGTTGGTGCGGATCGTGGGACTGCGGCTCAGTGGGCCACGACACGCGCCATGGATCCGCGGCGCGGTTGCACCGGAACGCCACGGGGGGGTTCCGCTGCGGCCCTGCCTCCGGGGGCGGCCTGACGGCCGGCCGGGGCCGGGCTGCGGCGCGGCTGGGCCGCCGCGCCGTTCTGGACGTCCATCACGGCGTGCGCGACGAGACCGCCCATGGGGTCGTGCCTGATCAGATCCCGCAGCCGAGAACGAGAGGATCGCCCCTCGTTCCCCGGATACAGGTGCTTGCCGAGGCCGACCGCGTGTGCCAGGGCGGCGAGCGCCGCGGTCCGCGGGTCCGGCGGTACGCCGGTGCGGATCGCCGAATCCAGCCGGGCCCTGATCTCCCGGCTGATCTCGTTGTCCGTCGCCTGGTAGCGAGTCGTCGGCAATACCCCGCACATCTGACCGGCCACGGCATGCACCATGCCGCACCGCTCCAGATGCGAGAGGTAGGTCTGGCGCAGCCCCAGCCGGGGCCCGCCAATCCAGTGGACGGCACGCACGGGAGCGCCACGCCTTCGCAGCAACTCCAATGCGCAGTCCAATGTTGGATCTCCAGTCGGCCGTGGTGCCACCACGGCGATACGATCCCCGTCTGGGGCTATCCGTCCGGCCAGCGCCAGCTCCACTAGCTGCGCTCCGGCCAGACCGAGGTCGAGCGACTGCGGCTGTGCGGTGGTACCCGTGGCCGGGTCCAACGCCAGCAGCAGAAGCTCCTCCGGAAGTGTTCTGCGGCTCCTGCCCATCCATGCCTCCCCGCGTGGATGAAAGACAGGGTGACCCCTCTCACATTCATCTGTCGAGGGTGCGTGACCGGTTCGTGAGGGAACCGGCACGTATGTCGTTCTCGTCTACCGCAGAAGTAGAGGGTCGCGCACAGGACACTGGTACATGGTTCGGGCAGCGGCACGGGGGGTCGTGCGGGCGCGGTGTCCGAGCGACGGCTCACGGTTCGGCAGACGCACGGAGGGCGTGCGGCGGCACATGGAGGAGGCATCGGTGGCGGGCGAGTCCCCCGACAGGTCGAAGCAGCGCGAGTCGTCGGCAGAACCGACGTCGGGGAGCGCGAGTCCGGTTCCCGAGTCCGGCCCCGAAACCGAAGGCGCGCGCGCAGCCGGCACCGGTGAGAAGCGCGACCCTCGACTGGCGGTGGCACGTGAGAGTGCCGCACCGCCGGAGTCTGCCGCCACGCCGCGCGGCGGTGTGGACACGGCGACCAGGGTCCTGTCACGGCGGGAGCTGGAGGCCGTGAGGGCGGAGCTGGAGAAGGCCGGGGGGGCCGAGGACGGCGACGCCGACGCGGACGCGGGCGCTGAGGGCTCCGAGGACGCGAGCACGGGCGCTGAGGGCTCCGAGAGCGCGAGCACAGGCGCCGAGGGCTCCGACAGCGCGAGCACGGGCGCCGGGAACGTTGAGGCTGCGGGCGAGAGCGACGCGGGCAGCGAGGCCGGGAGCCCTGACGCCGAGGCTGACGCTGACGACGCCGAGGGCCCGAGCGCCGGAGACTCGGACGCCGGCAGCGCGGAGGCTGCGGCCGGGAGCGCCGGGGACAGCGAGACCGGGAGCCCTGACGCTGAGATCGACGACGCGGAGGGCACCCAGGCCGAGACCGACGACGCCAAGGGCTCGCAGGCCGAGGGTTCGCGGAGTGCCGAAGGCAAGGGTGCCGGGAACGGGACCTCGTCCGAGGCGCCTGATGACGGTGACGACGCTGACGCGCCGGGTGACGCTCGGCTGAAGGCTGCTGTGGCGGCCTGGGTGGCTTCCACGGACACCGCCGACGACAGCACCAAGGATGCCGACGAAGCCGGCAACGTGACCGACGCCGAGGCCGGGACCGCGGGCGACGCCGAGGGCGGCGCGACTCAGGGCGCCGATGACGCCGACGCCGAGGCCGACGTAGCCGCCGAGGACGGCTCGGGCGAGCCCGCCAAGGCTTCCGGCGCCGACGAGACCCCCGCGGCCGCCCAGGACGGCTCGACCGGGGCTGCTGAGGCTCCTGTCGCAGCCGCGGACGCGTCCGGCAAGGCTGCCGCCGACGACGCGGGCGAAGCCGCCCAGGACGCCGCGGACGGCTCGGGCGACCCCGCCCGGAGCGCCGACGCGAGCGACGGCAATGCCGCCGACGACGCCACCCCTGACGACGCACCCGCAGCCGCCGACGGCGAGGACGCCCCGCGGGGGCCATCCGCAGCCGGCGACGAGAGCCGCACGGGTGGTGCGGGTGGGAGCGACGAGGCCGACGGCGAAGCCGAGGCCGGGCAGGGCGGCGCGCCCGCGGCCAAGCCCGTCGATCAGCCGACCGCCGTCTTCAAGGCCGTACGCCCCGCCAAGCCCCCCGTCGACCAGCCCACGACCACCCTCAAGGCCCCCAAGCAGCCCGAGTCCCCCTCCGAGCGCACGAGCAAGTTCGTCGCCCTGAAGGCGGACATCCGGCAGGACACCCCGAAGGCCCCGGACACCCCGAAGGCCCCGGACACCGCCGCGGCGCCCCCCGACGCCACCGCCGCCATCCCCCAGGTCGGCCCCGAGCGCACCACGCAGCAGCCGCTGCCCCCCAGGCCCCCGCTCGACCTGCTCGCCGAGCTGACGAACACGCCGCCGCCCCCGGACACCCCCGTCCGCACGGTCATCCGGCGGATCAAGATCTGGACCCCGCTGGTCCTGCTGCTCGTGATCATCCTCGGCGTCGTCCAGTCCGTGCGCCCGCTCCCGGCCCCCACCCTCGACCTCACCGCCGAGGACACCTACACGTTCGACGGCAGCAAGGTCGACATCCCGTGGCCGGCCGAGGGCCAGGCCGCGCTCGACGTGGACGGCCTCGGCACGTTCGGCTCCTCCGGCGACCAGAAGCCCGTCCCGATCGCCAGTGTCGCCAAGGTCATGACGGCGTACGTCATCCTGCGCGAGCACCCCCTCAAGAGCGGCGCCAATGGCCCGGACATCGGGATCGACCAGGCCGCCGAGGACCAGTCGGACGCGGGCCAGGAGTCGACCGTCGACGTGTTCGCGGGCGACAAGATCTCCCAGCGCGAGGCCCTGGAGAGCATCCTGATCGCATCCGCGAACAACGTCGCCCGCCTCCTCGCCCGTTGGGACGCGGGCTCCGAGAAGGGGTTCGTGGCGAAGATGAACACCGCCGCCAAGGGCCTCGGCATGACGAACACGACGTACACCGACCCCTCCGGCCTGAACAACACCACCGTGAGCACGGCGGTGGACCAGGTGAAGCTGGCCAAGGCGGCGATGAAGTACCCCGCCTTCCGCGAGGTCGCCGCGATGATGTCGTACGACGACTACAAGGGCCACAACCACGGCAACTGGAACCAGCTGGTCGGCCACAACGACGTCGTCGGCATCAAGACCGGCACCACCACCTCCGCCCTCGGCAACCTCGTGTTCGCCGCGAAGAAGGAGATCGGCGGCGAGACCCGGACCATCGTCGGCGCCGTGGTGCGCCAGCCGGACGCGGGCGGCGGCATCCTCGCTGCCGCGCTCAACTCGGGCGACCAGCTGATCCGGGCCGCACAGGACGCCCTGAAGTCGGCGACACTGCTGAAGAAGGGTGACGTCGTCGGATACGTCGACGACGGCCTCGGCGGCCGCACCGCGGTCGTCGCCACCAAGGACGTCACGGCGGTCGGCTGGGCCGGGCTGAAGGTCGAGCTGACCTTCGCCTCCGATGCCGTACCGCACACCGCGAAGGCCGGCACCGAGGTGGGCACGCTCACCGTGGGTGACGGCACGAGCGGCGCCGTCAAGATCCCGGTCGCCCTGCAGACGGACCTCACCGAACCGGGCTTCACGGACAAGCTGACCCGCCTCGGCTGACCCCCGGGGACGGTTCAGCGGCGTCACACCGCAGCCCGCCGACAGGCCTCGTCGGCGGGCTGCGTGCTAGCGTCACGAAACCGGCAGGTCGTCGCGGACGAGGCGCGGCCGGAGATTCTTCAGGGACAGGGCCGACACACGCGGGAAACGGGACGCGGCCAGAACAGAAGACAGGACAGTACGGGGAGTGCCTCAAGGTGGCCACTGCGGAGCCGACACGCGCGGACGACGCCGATCCGGGACGGGGAGCCGGTCCGCGAATACGCGTGCCCGCGCCACGTCAGGGAGAGCGCGAAAGCCCTCCGGAGGACAGACCGCCGTCGCGGTTGAGCTCCGCCGCCCTCACCCTGCGTGAGCGTCTCCTGCGCCATCCGGTGCTGTCGATCACGACTCTGGCCGGACTTCTCCACGTCATCTGGTTCTTCACGTTCGCAAGCAGCGGCGGCGATCTCGCGGCCCAGGACGCCTGGGCCGAGTTCGTCGGCCGGCATCCGGACTCGGCGTACAACCTGGCCTGGTTCGGCGGCCTGCACCCGGTGTCGTACAGCGTGGTGTCGCCGTATCTGATGTCGGTCCTCGGTGTCCGTACGACGATGATGATCGCCGGGACGGTCTCGGCGGGTCTGCTGACGCTGGTCCTGCTCCGCAGCCGGTCGGTGAAGAACCCCCTGTGGGCGGCGCTCGCCGGGGTGTTCGGGCTGGTGTGCAACGCGATCTCGGGGCGCGTGACCTTCGGGCTCGGCACGATGTTCGCGCTGGGCGCGGTGGCCGTCGTGTTCTGCTGGCCGTACCGCTGGCGCTACAAACGGTGGGCGAAGGCACTGTGCGCCGCGCCGCTGGCCGCGCTGGCCACCATGTCGTCGCCGGTGGCGGGGCTGTTCGTGGGCTTCGTGGCGGTGGCGCTGTTCCTGCAGAAGCGGCGGCCGGGAGCGTGGGCGCTGGGCCTCGCGCCGGCCGCGGTCGTGGCCGTGTCCGCCTGGCTGTTCCCCTTCTCCGGCACGCAGCCGATGGTGATCGGCTCGGTGCTCCTGCCGCTGCTGTGCGCCGTCGCCACGTTCGTGCTCGTGCCCAAGGAGTGGAAGACGGTCCGGCTGGTGTCCGCCGTCTACGGCCTCTCGGTCGTCCTGGTCTGGGTGGTCAGCTCACAGATCGGTTCCAACATCACGCGCCTGGCGATGCTGTTCGGCGGGACGGCCCTCGTGGCCGCGCTGCCCTTCACGGTGCCGCGCTCGCGCAAGTGGTACACGGGCGTGCTGGCACTTCTCACCTTCACCGGCTGGATCGGCTACAAGACGGTCGACGACATCATCCACGCCGCCCCGGAGGCGTCCTGGGCGCGCGAGCTGGCCCCGCTGGTCAACGAGCTCCAGGAGGTCGGCGCCGAGAAGGGCCGGGTGGAGGTCGTGCCCGCCCGCTCCCACCGCGAGGCCTCCGCGCTCGCGCCGTACGTCAATCTGGCGCGTGGCTGGATGCGCCAGGCCGACATGGAGCGCAACCCGCTCTTCTACGACGACACCCTGAACTCCGCGAACTATCACGAGTGGCTCCAGCGCTGGGCCGTGCACTTCGTGGTGCTGCCCAAGGACGAGCCGGACCCCTCTTCGGCGCAGCGTGAGCGGCAGCTGGTGCAGCGCGGCATGCCGTATCTGAAGCAGGTGTGGGGCGACGCCAACTGGCAGCTGTTCCAGGTGACCGACCCGGCGCCGCTCGCCGAGCCCAACGCCGTCGTCGAGCGGGCCGAGCAGGGCGAGATGACGATGCGGGTGAGCAAGCCGGGCCGCGTCCTCATCCGCATCCCCTACTCGCCCTGGCTGAGCATCGTCGACGCCGACGGCAAGAAGCTCGACCCGCCGCGGGAGACGGAGGCGTCCAGGAACCGTCCCGACGACGAGCCGAAGACGTACCACAACGCCAACGGCTGTCTGACGGAGACGGCGGAGGACGCGCTCGGCGACCGGTGGACGATGCTGGTCGCTCCGCGGGCGGGCGAGTACCGGCTGGCGGCGCCGTACACGTTCCCGCGGGGCACTCCGTGTCCGGAGGAGTTGCGCTGACGGGAGCCGAAGCCGTCAGCGGAGCCTGTCCACGTAGGTGTCGGTGCCCGGCACCGTCGGGATGAACGGCGCCACCAGCTCCACCCGCCCCAGCCCTCCCGCGGCGGAGCCGCTGACGGATGCGGCGCCGACCGCCGTGTCCAGGTCGGTGAAGCAGCGCTCCCAGCACTCCCTCGGGTCCGTCTCCAGGAACCACAGGAGCGTCAGGCGGGTGTCGACCCCCTCGACCTGCTTGACGTACGACATGCGGTCCAGCGGCAGCGGCGTGGGCCGGAAGATCGTCACCATCGCGGCCGGGGAGCCCGCCAGGCGTTTGGGGAGGTGACGTGCGCGCAGCCACTCCAGCAGTTCGGTGCGCCGCTGCGGTGAGTCCGCGTCGATGACCTGCACCACCAGACCCGCGTAGGGGTGGTCCAGGGCGTGGAAGTCGCGGGGGCCCGCCGCGCCGTCGCGGTACACCGTCGCCTCGTGCTCCTGGAACGCCGTGAAGACGTGGGTGCGGTCCTGGTAGACGCGGGCGTCGTGGTTGAGGCGCTTGTTGATGGCGACCGTCCAGCGCATGTGGTCGTCGTAGCGGCCCGCGGTCATCCAGTACGTCGAGAGGTAGCAGCCTGCGGTGACCGGCTGGGCGATCGCCGACTTCTCGGGGTAGCGCAGGAGTTGGAGGTCCCTGGTCGCCACCCACCTTCGGCCCGCGTACATCCACGGCATCGCCATCGCGCCGGCGTAGTAGTGGTCGTCCTCGTACCAGCGGTTGTAGGCGTACTCGTGGCCCGGGTGCGGTTCGACCATGGTGATCAGGGCGTGTCCCGGGCGGACTCCGTACGGGCCGACGGCGGCCAGTTCGGCGTACGCCTCGCTGCGGGTGTCCTCACTCATGCCGTTCCCTTCCTTCCGCTGCCTTCCGTCCTCCCTCGGACGCCCATACTCTGACGCTCCGTCAGATAATGCGCCAGAGCCAGAACACAGTCAGGGAGGGCCGGATGTCACTGCTCACCGGCAAGACCGTCGTCGTCTCGGGAGTCGGCGCCGGGCTCGGTCACCAGGTCGCGGCGGCGGTCGTACGGGACGGCGGGAACTGCGTGCTGGGGGCGCGCACCGAGGCGAACCTCGCGAAGAGCGCCGCCGAGATCGATCCCGACGGGGCGCACACGGCGTACCGGGCGACCGACATCACCGACGAGCGGCAGTGCGAGGCGCTGGCCGCGCTGGCGCGGGAGCGGTTCGGGGGGATCGACGGGGTGGTGCATGTGGCCGCCTGGGACTCCTACTTCGGCGGGCTGGAGGGCGCCGACTTCACCACCTGGCAGTCGGTGATCGACGTCAATCTGCTGGGCTCGCTGCGGATGACCCGGGCCTGTCTGCCGGCGCTGAAGGAGTGCGGCGGGTCGGTGGTGTTCATCGGCACACAGTCCGCCGTGGCCGCCCCGTCGCAGGTGAGCCAGGCCGCCTACGCCGCCTCCAAGGGCGCCCTCACCAGCGCCATGTACTCACTGGCCCGGGAGCTCGGACCGCACCGGATCCGGGTCAACACCGTGCTGCCGGGCTGGATGTGGGGGCCTCCGGTGCAGGCGTATGTCCAGTTCACGGCACAGACGGAGGGCGCACCCGAGGGGGACGTACGGAAGCGGCTGACCGAGCGGATGGCACTGCCCGAGCTGGCCACGGACGGGGATGTGGCGAACGCGGCGGTGTTCCTCGCGTCCGACCGGGCGCGGGCGATCACCGGGCAGTCGCTGCTGGTGAACGCGGGGGAGCTGATGCGCTGAAAGTGCCCCTTCAGCCACCTTTCAGGAGTTCATATCCATGAACATAGGTCACCACACAGAACAATTTTACCTTCTGTTGACCTGACGCGCGCTTGTCGTGCCCGCGCCACCATACCCACCATGGGCGAGCCGTTCACAGGACGGAACCCTGGAAGGGAACCCATGAACAGTCTCGACTGGGCCGTGCTCATCGGCTACTTCGGCGTGATGGTGGCGATCGGCGTCTGGTCGCACAAGCGGGTGGACAACGTCAGCGACTTCTTCACCGCGGGCGGCAAGATGCCGTGGTGGCTGTCCGGCATCTCGCACCACATGTCCGGATACAGCGCGGTGATGTTCACCGGGTACGCGGGCATCGCCTACACCTACGGCGTCACGTCCTTCGTCACCTGGTCCTTCCCCATCGCGCTCGGCATCGCCATCGGCTCGAAGCTGTTCGCGCCGCGCATCAACCGGCTGCGGTCGCGACTCCATGTGGCCTCCCCGCTGGAGTACTTGAAGAACCGTTACGACCTGAAGACCCAGCAGGCGCTGGCCTGGTCCGGCATGCTGCTGAAGATCGTGGACGTGGGCGCGAAGTGGGCGGCGATCGCGACGCTGCTGTCCGTGTTCACCGGCATCTCGCTGAACCAGGGCATCCTGATCACCGGCTCCATCACGGCCGTCTACTGCACGATCGGCGGCCTGTGGGCGGACGCGCTGACCGAACTCGGCCAGTTCGTCATCCAGTTGCTGGCCGGCGTCGCGATGTTCGTCGCCGTGATCATGAAGCTGAACGACAAGGGCATCGGCTTCTTCGACGCCTGGGACAGGCCGGAGCTGCAGGGCCACGGTGAGCCGCTGGTCGGCCCCTACGGCACGGTCTTCCTCCTCGCCTTCCTCTTCATCAAGCTCTTCGAGTACAACGGCGGCATGCTCAACCAGGCCCAGCGCTACATGGCCACGGCCAGCGCGTACGAGGCCGAGCGCTCGGCACGCCTGTCGGCGATCCTGTGGCTGGTCTGGCCGGTGGTCCTCTTCTTCCCCATGTGGATGTCGCCGCTGCTGGTCACGTCGCAGAAGGGGGACGGTTCCGACTCGTACGGCCTGATGACCGAACAGCTGCTCCCGCACGGCCTGTTGGGCCTGGTCATCGTCGGCTTCTTCTCGCACACCATGGCCATGTGCTCCTCCGACGCCAACGCGATCGCGGCCGTCTTCACCCGGGACTGCGCGCCGGTGTTGTGGCGCAGGGCGCGGGCCTGGAGCGAGGGACAGGGCCTGCGGGTCGCCCGGATCACGACCGTCGTCTTCCTCGGCCTGTCCATGGCGGCCGCGACGCAGGTCAACTCCCCGACCTTCGGCGACATCATCACCGTCGTCATCAAGTGGGTCGCCGGGCTCATGGGCCCGATGGCCATCCCGATGATGCTGGGCCTGCTGCGCCCGTTCCGCCGCTCGGGCCCGACCGCCGCGCTCACCAGCTGGTCGATGGGTCTGCTCGCCTTCTGGCTGGTCAACTACCCGATCAGCTGGCAGATCGAGGGCGGCGTCCCGCTCCAGTACCAGGTCTCGATCCCGCTGGCGGTGTCGCTGGTCCTGTACATCCTCGTCGGCTTCATCAAGCCGGAGGACACCCCGGAGCGGCTCGCGATCATCGAGAAGATCAACACCGACGGGGACGGGGCGGCCGCGGCCGCGGTGCCGACTCCGGCGGGCCCGGTGGAGGACGTGGTCCGGGCGAAGGACTGAGGATCGGGACGGGAGAGGGGAGGGCGGCCACTCGCGCACCGGGGGCCGCCCTTGTCATTGCCCGCTGTCGTTGCCCGCTGCCGGTGCCCGCTGTACGGGGTGTCCGGCCGACGATCCGTGTCGAAGGCCACGGGGTCGTGGTCGTCGCGGTTCTTGAGGGTGAGGCCGACGCCTTCCCGCCCGGCGGCGTCCTCGGTGCCCAGAAACACCGAGCAGTCACCGAGCAGTCGGGGTCACTGCTGACGATCACGACACGGAGCAGCGCCTGCGGCGCGGTAGAGCGCGGCGTCCGGGTCCGCTCTGCCGCGGCTCAGGCGCGCGGATAGCGGGCCAGCCACCCGGCGGAGGCTCCGGCCGGCCCGTGCAGGGCGGGGCCCTGGGTCATCTCCATGGCGAAGTCGTCGGCGAGTTCGAGGATCGTGGGGCGGCCCTCCAGTTCGGCCAGCCAGGCCGGGGGCAGGGCCGTCTCGCCGTGCAGGGCGCCCAGCAGGCCGCCGGTGAGGGCGCCCGCGGCGGCGGAGGGGCCGTCGTGGTTCACGGCGAGGCACAGCCCGTGGCGGACGTCCTCACCCACCAGGGCGCAGTACACGGCGGCCGCGAGCAGCCCGTCCGCCGAGCCGTCGGCCGCGAGCTCCTCCACCCGCGCCGGGGTGGGCATGCCCTGCCGTACGGCGCCCAGCGCGTGCTGCAACGCGTCCGACACGGGTTCGTGCCCGGGCCGCAGGGCGAGCAGCGCGAGCGCCCGCTGCACGGCCCCGTCGAGGCTCTCCCCGCAGGCCAGACCGTGCACGATCACGGCGTACGCGCCTGCCGCCAGGTAAGCGATGGGATGGCCGTGGGTCTGCGTCGCGCACTCCACGGCGAGCTGGACGACGAGCTGCGGCTCCCAGCCGACGAGCAGCCCGAAGGGCGCGGAACGGGCGACGGCCTCGGGCCCGAGCTCGGCCGTGTTCTTGGGCGACTCCAGCGTGCCCATGGTCTCGTCACCGAGGCCCAGCAGGAGCGCGCGGGTGGGATCCCGGCGGGCGTACAGCCACTCCTCCCGCGCCAGCCACCCGTCGTCCTTACGGCGCTCGTCGGGACCCCAGTCCCGCTGTGTGGCGGCCCAGCGCAGATACGCCCGGTGCACGTCGGTGGGCGGATGCCAGGCGCCGGTGTCCCGCCGGACCTGCGCTCTTATCAACCCGTCCACGCTGAAGAGGGTGAGCTGCGTGAGGTGCGTCACGGCACCGCGCCGGCCATACCCGAACCCGAGATCGACGAGCCCCTCAAGGCCGTACTGCTCCTTGATCTCGTCCAGCCCCAGCCCGTCCACCGGCGCTCCGAGGGCGTCCCCCACCGCCGTCCCGAGAAGCGTGCCGCGCACCCGGCTACGGAAGTCCTGCTGTTCGGTACGGCCCCAGACGGCGCCGAGTGTCGCACCCACCAAGACCTCCCCGTGACAGCGTCCGTCCGTACGACAGTTCGCCACTGTAATCGACCGGGGACGGTCGGTTCAGGGGGCGGAATGGTATGCGAGGTGTGGCCTGAATGGTCACGAGTGATCCTGAGTGGGCAGTTATCACCGTGTGCCGGCGTCACTCATAAGCCTGGGCAAGCTCCTCGTCCGCGGTGGCCCCGGCCTCGTCTCCGAGGTGGCGGTGGACGGCCGCCCGCTGGCGGAGGGCCCACCCATACGACGGCCTCCTCTCCAGCACCCGGTCAAGGTCGGCGAGAGCCTCCTCGTGGTGGCCGAGGTTGGCCAGTGAGGCGCCCCGGCTCGCGCGGGCGGAGTCGTAGTCGGGCTCCAGGGCGAGCGCGTGGTCGTAGTCGGCGAGGGCCTCCTCGTCGCGGCCGGTGGCGCGCAGGGCGTCACCGCGCTCGCAGCGGACCCAGGCCCAGTCCGGGTCCACGGCCACCGCCCGGTCCAGGTCGGCCAGTTGGCGGTCGGGGTCGCCGAGGGCGCGGTGTACGCGGGCCCGGCGGACCAGCGCCCAGGGGTAGTCCGGCTTGAGCTCCACGGCGCGGTCGAGGTCCGTGAGCGCCTTGTCGAGTTCGTGGCGGCTGAGGCGGGTGGCGCCGCGGGAGGCCCAGGCGAAGTCGTCGGTGGGGTTGAGCCGGATCGCCCGGTCCAGGTCGTCGAGCGCTCTGTCGTAATGCTCGAGGGCCCGGCGGTACTCGCCGCGCAGGGTGAGGCTGCGGGCGTCCTCGGGGGCCAGCCGCAGGGCTCGGTCGAGGTCGGCGACGGCCGCTCGGAGGTCGCCGGCGAGGTCGTGGGTCATGGCCCGGACGCGGTAGGCACGGGCCGCCGCGGCGCGGGGCAGGACGGCGCTCCAGTCTTCCCCGGTCCGCTCGTCCCGGCGTCCGCCGCCCACCACACCGCCACGTGATCGCCCCAGTGCCCCGCGGCCCAGGCCCCGCGGTTGGGGACCGCGGGACGCACCGGGCCGGGCTGCTGTGCCACGGCCCACGCCCGACGCCGCACCCGCGCCGCCCATGCCGGCCCTGCCGCCCACGCCGCCCACGCCTGTGCCCCGACCCACGCCGGACGCCGCCGCACCAGGGACGCCCACCCCGGCCACCCCGTCGAACCCCGCCTCCCGCAGCAACACCCCGAGGACAGCGGCCGTTCCGCCGGCGGCCAGGGCCTGCGACAGTTCCCGTGCCCTTCCGGCCAGGGCCTCCACGGCCGCGTCCCGCCCCGCGTCCACCAGCATCTGCAGCCACCGCCCGGCGATGGACTCACCCTGGTCGCAGGCGTCGACGAGGTCCCGCAGCACCTCCGGCATCACCCGCCGCTCCCCCGCACACAGCAGGTGATACGACTCCGCCAGCCGCAGCTCGCGCCACTCCTCGTCGGCCCACGCCTTCTCGGCGCCCCGGCCCGCCGCGGCCTCGGTCCGCCGCTCCCGGAACACCGCCGCCAGCGACCGGTGCCGCTCCGCCCACGTCACGGACGACCGGCTCCGTTGCCAGCGCAGCATGGGTGCCCGTACGACGTCGTGGTACTGCAGTCGATCACCCCGCTCTCCGACGAACGGCATGCCCCGCAGCCACTCGTACAGCGCATCCAGTTCGTCGTCCGGCCGGTCGACCAGCGCCCTGAACACGTCCGCGTCCAGCCTCCGTGGCAGCGCGCACACCAGGGCGATGTCCCGCCGTACCGGATCCTGTTCCCGCTCCAGGAACAGACCCACGGCGGTGGCGCTCGGGTCTCCCACCTCGTCCGGGCCTGCGGGGCGGGCCTCGGCGAGCATCGACACGAGGACCGGGAGTCCGCCGGTGAGGCGGAGCACCTCGTCGACGACCGGCTCGGCCACCACTCCCCGGGTCGCGAGCAGCGCCCGTACGTCCGCGTCCGTGAACGGCCCGAGCGGTACGTCCTTCATGAACTCGCCGAAGCCGCGCCACCGGCCGTTGTCGAAGGGCAGCTGACCGGCCGTCACCACGACGACCGTGGCCGGCAGCGCGCCGTACCGGTCGGTGGTCATGACATCGCACAGCCAGCCGTCGAGAAACGACCCGGTCCGTTCGTAGGTATCGAAGAACAGGGCGATCCACGGCACCGCGGATGCCGCGTCGGACAGCTCGTTCAGCAGCACGGGGGTGAGCACGCTCTCGGGCGAGAGCACGAGCTCGACGTCCTCGTGGCTGCGGAAGCGCGCGCTGAGGCGGGCCCGCAGCCGGTCGGCTCCCTGAGCGAGCGGGGCCGGATCCAGTGCGCCGGTGAAGGGTCCCACCACCGGTACCATCCCCAGTCCCACCAGGCCCGCCCTTGCCGCCACCATGCTGCCTGCCGAAGGCGTCTGTGGCCGTGGTTCGAGCGCTGCGACGGCGGCCGCCTCCGCCTCGTGCCGCCGCTCCCGGTGCACGGCCAGCAACCGTTCCAGATCCTTGAAACGCCGTCCCTGCGCGGCGAACTGACGGCTGATCACCGTCAAGGCCTCCGGCACGCTGCCCGCGTTCTCGTCGACGAACGAGGTCAACGCGCCGCACTCACGGGCGACTTGCTCCAGCTCGCGCATCAGAAAGGTCTTCCCGACCCCCGCGTTCCCGTGCACGTGGAACAGGAACCGATGCCTGTCGTCCTCCGGCCGAACGTCGAAGTTCGCCCGGAAGGCAGCCCGTTCCGCACTGCGTCCCGCGAACCCCGCGCGCTGACGCCGCGCGATCAGCTCCTGCATCGACGGCTGCGACTGCGCCACCCGTGCGTCCTCTCGGTCGGGCCTCCTGCGCCATCATTCTGGCTCAATGCATGCGGAACACAGCACCCCCACAGGAAAGATGACCACCATGCCAACCACACCCCCACGCAGCGCCCTGCACCTGGCCGCCACCCTCCTCACCGCGACGGTCGCCCTCTACATCGCCCTCGTCGCCTTCGGGAACATCACCGACTTCGGGACGAACCAGCAGTTCGTGCGGCACGTCCTGGCGATGGATACGACGTTCAAGGACGACGACCTGATGTGGAGAGCCATCACCAGCAAGGGACTTCAGGACGCGGCGTACGTCGCGATCATCGCCTGGGAGACCGTCGCCGCCCTCGTCCTCATATACGGCACCTGGCTCTGGTTCCGCCGCGACGACCCGCGCGCCCGCCGCTTCTCCACCTACGGCCTGCTGATGCTGATGCTGCTGTTCGGCGGCGGGTTCATCGCCATCGGCGGTGAGTGGTTCTCGATGTGGCAGTCGGGCGACTGGAACGGGCTGGACGCCGCGACCCGGGTGTTCCTGTTCAGCGGGGTCGTGCTGATCGTCAACCATCTGCCGCTCGGGCGGAGCGGGCAGGCCGACGCCGGCTGACCCCTGCTGCTGACGGCCCAGCGCCACTGACGACCGGCGGCCCGGATGCGTGGGAATCCTGTGAACCCAGCAGCCACATCCACCCCTCTCCGGGCCGCCGTCGGTTCGAATGGCAGGCATGACCAGAGGCATACCGCGGGCAGGGGCACGGAGCAGACAGCTGCGGCGGATCGCAGAACGCCGGGCACAAACGGGCCGGCCCGCCGGCCGGCGCGGCAGAGCTCCGCTGGGAGCACATCGCCCAGGACACCGCCGCGGAGCACCGGAGCGCCGCGGGACCGGTGCCGCCTCCCGCCCGGCGGGGGGCCCGCCCGCGGAAGGGGCCCTCTGGGGACAGCGAGCGGGTCTCGTCGCGCTGATGCTCCCCGGGGTCGCGGCGGTCGCCACACTGGCTTTCACCTGGGTGTCCGTGACGCAGGCCTCCGAAGAACTGACCATTTCAGAGCAGGGACAGATCGCGGACCGGCTCGACAAGGCCATGGAACGGCTGGACAACGGTTCCGCCAACATCCGCAGAGGCGCGATCTTTTCCCTGCAGGGCATCATGGAGGACTCTCCGCGACAGCAGCCGGCGGTGCTCTACACCCTGTCCGAGTACATCCGCGGTCACGCCACCAAGAAGTCGTCCACGACCGGCAAGGCTCCCGACATCCAGGCGGCCCTCTCCGTGCTCGGTCAGCGCGACCCCGCGCACGACGGTGATCGCCCCATCGACCTCAGAGGCGTCCGGCTGACCGGCGTCGATCTTCACCGGGCCGATCTGAGCGGGGCGAACCTCGCCGGAGCGGTCCTCTCCCACGGCAACCTGGAAGGCACGAAGCTGTCCGGCGCGGACCTGCATGGCGCCACGCTGACGGGAACGAACCTCAAGGGCGCCGATCTGGCCGGGGCGAACCTGAGCAAAGGCGTCCTCAACGACGCCGTTCTCACCGAGGCGAACCTGTCCCAAGCCCGCCTCCAATCCGCCCAGTTGAAAGCCGCCGACCTGGAGAAGGCGGACCTGCGTGGCGCCACGCTCCACCACACGGATCTGCGGGAGGCGGACCTGCTGGACGTACGGCTGGACGGAGCCGATCTGACCCGCGTGCGTCGCCCGGAGGGGGATCTGCCGACATCGACCCCGACCACCCCCACTCCCGCGCCCTCCCCCTCCCTCTCCCCCACCACCGGCTCGCCGCGCCCCACCGATCTCCAGAACGCGGCGCCATGACCACCCCGACGCCGTTCGCGTATCAGTGGCGCAGGGCCCACTTCTGGACCGTCTCCAGGGGCCCCGCCGAGAAGCGTCGCAGCCACAGCGTGGAGCCCACCATCAGGAACGCGCAGACCGTGGCCCACAGTCCCACCACCCACCACGGGCCCGTGTCACCGAGCCGTTCGGCGAGGCCCAGTCCGATGCCGTAGGAGACGAGCACGCACAGCAGGTTCTGCAGGACGTAGGCGGACAGGGCGGTTCGGCCGACGGACGTCAGCCCCGTCATCAGCGGGCCCGGACGCCGTACCCGGTCCACCAGCGCGCCGATCAGGCCGATGTAGCCGAGGGCGAGCAGCGGCGCGGTGCCGTACCGGGCCAGCAGGAACAGGTCCGGGCCGGCCAGTGTCGCCGCCACGTTGAGCGGCAGTCCGAGGCCCAGGCCCCACAGCAGGAGCCGGGAGCGCAGCCTCCGCCCCGTCTCGTCCGCGCCGAACGCCCCCGCCCGGAACAGCCGTACGCCCACCAGGAAGAGGAAGATCAGGAGGAAGAAGGTCAGTACCGGCTCCATGCGGAGCGCGATCGCGTTCTCCAGACGGAAGGCGATCTGATCCAGGTAGCCGCCGTGCGCGTAGAGGTCGACGACCTCGCGGGAGACCGTGCCCCCGGTGTCACCCTCGTCGCTGCCGGCCAGGGCCATGCCCGCCGTCAGCAGGCCGATCACCGCCAGGTGTATCCCCGCCGCCCACCACATCACCCGCCGCTGCGCCCGCTCCGAGCGGGTCAGCAGCCAGGCGACGAGCAGCGCGGTGACCGCGTATCCCATCAGTACGTCCCAGGCGAAGACCAGGACGAAGTGCAGCGTGCCCTCGCCGAACAGGAACAGCGCCCGCCACCGGTAGCGCCCCGGCCACGGCTGTCCGCGTCGCGCCGCCGAGCCGTACTGGATGGCCAGCCCGACGCCGAACAGGATCGTCAGCAGCGACAGGAACTTGCCGTTCGCCAGCACGCTGAAGGTGCCTTGGACGGCTCCCGCGAGCGATCCGAAGGACGGCTCGCTCGAACCGGACTCCAGGACTCCCCACTCCCCGCCCGGACCGGTGAAGATCCATACGTTCGTCATGAGCGTGCCCAGGATGGCCGCCCCGCGCAGTACGTCGAGGAGGGGCAGTCGCCGTCCGGTGGGCGGGGAATCCAGTGCCTGCGGGGCTCGCGCGTCCGTGTGCGTCATGGATTCATCGTCACGGCGGCAACGGCCCGAATCGTCGTGAGCGGTGCCGAACCTGTCGTACACAAAAGGATGCAGACGACCACACCGGCCCGTCCGCCCTGAGATGGACGGCTACGGGACGGACGGCTACGGGAGGGACGGCTACGGGAGGGACGGCTACGGGAGGGACGGCTACTTGACGACCGCGACCGGTGTGCCCGTCTCCCCGAACGTCCACAACGCCGCCCCGTCGGCCGCGCGCATCCGGACCCCGCCGGTCTGTTTGCCCGCGGCGGGCGGGGGCGAGGAGCCGTCCACGGCGTTGGAGAAGGCGATGGAGACACCGGACTTCGCGGCGAAGTAGACGATGTTCTCGATCTGCACACCGTCCGAGCCCGTGGTGGCCATGTTGCGCGTCGACACCGTGTAGGTGCCGGGGTCCGGGCTCACCGTCCCCGGCCAGACGGTGAAGGTACGGCGGGCCGCGTCGCTCGCGTCGACCAGCCAGACCCGCTTCTGGCCGAGGGAGTAGACGATCCGGCGTCCCGTGCCCGAGCCCTCAGGCACGGCGGCGGGTGCGGTGGACCTCGACGGTGCGGGGCTCGCCCCCGCCGACGCCGACGCGCTCGGGCGGGCCGCCGTGGCCGTCGGGTGCGGCCCCTTGTCGGCCTGTACGGCGAGGACGGTGACGGCGGCTATCGCTCCCACCGTCAGACCGGTCACCCAGACCTTGGGAGCAGGCACGGCACGCATCTCCTCAGCTACGGAACCCCTCCGCCGGGGGTCGGATCATCGTACCGACCCCCGCGAAGCGATCCTCCTCAGTCCAGCACCGGCAGCAGTTCCGGCAGATGCCCGTCCGACGCCGCCGCAGCCCGCTGCCGCTCCTGCGGCACCTCGCCGTAGAGGGTCGTGCGCGGCCTCGCCGGACGGCCGGCCGCCTCCGCCACCGCGATCAGGTCCCTGACCGACTTGTACGAGCCGTACGACGAACCCGCCATCCGCGAGATCGTCTCCTCCATCAGCGTGCCGCCCAGATCGTTCGCGCCGGAGCGGAGCATCTCGGCCGCGCCCTCGGTGCCCAGCTTCACCCAGCTGGTCTGGATATTCGGTATCCACGGGTGCAGCAGCAGCCGGGCCATCGCCGTCACCGCGCGGTTGTCCCGGATCGAGGGGCCGGGCCGCGCGATCCCCGCCAAGTACACCGGCGCGTTGGTGTGGATGAACGGCAGCGTCACGAACTCCGTGAAACCGCCCGTGCGTTGCTGGATCCCGGCCAGCGTGCGCAGGTGCCCGAGCCAGTGGCGGGGCTGGTCGACATGGCCGTACATCATCGTCGACGAGGACCTGATGCCGAGCTCGTGCGCGGTCGTCACCACCTCGATCCACGTCGCCGTCGGCAGCTTGCCCTTGGTCAGGACCCAGCGGACCTCGTCGTCGAGGATCTCGGCGGCGGTACCGGGGATGGAGTCCAAGCCCGCCTCCTTCGCCGCCGCGAGCCATTCCCTGATCGACATGCCGGTGCGGGTGGCCCCGTTCACGACCTCCATCGGGGAGAAGGCGTGCACGTGCATGCCGGGGACGCGGGATTTCACGGCCCGTGCGATGTCGAAGTACGCCGTCCCCGGCAGGTCCGGATGGATGCCGCCCTGCATGCAGACCTCCACCGCGCCCACGTCCCAGGCCTGTTGGGCGCGGTCGGCGACCTGGTCCAGGGACAGGGTGTAGGCGTCGGCGTCCGTGCGCCGCTGGGCGAAGGCGCAGAAGCGGCAGCCGGTGTAGCAGACGTTGGTGAAGTTGATGTTCCGCGTGACGATGTACGTGACGTCGTCGCCGACCGCCGACTTGCGGACGTCGTCGGCGATGCGGGTGAGCGCGTCCAGCGCCGGGCCGTCCGCGTGCAGCAGCGCCAGCGCCTCCTCGTCGGTCAGCCGGGTCGGGTCGTCGGCCGCGACCCGCAGCGCCTGGCGCACATCGGTGTCGATGCGCTCCGGCGTCATCCCGGGCGCGGCCGCCTCACGCAGGGCGCCCCAGTCGCCGTACACCTCGTCGAAGTCGTCGCGGCGGTCGGACGTACGGCCCTCGGTGTCGATGGTGGAGTGCAGATCCGTACGGCCGGACGCGACGAACGCCTCCTCCGGCTCCTGCCACGGGTGCCCCTCGACCACGGCGTCCGGGCGCGCCAGGCCCGTCTGCGGGTCGGCGAGCGCCCGGACGTGCGGGAGCAGCCGCGGGTCCATCCAGGGCTCGCCGCGCTGGACGAACTCCGGGTAGACGCAGAGGCGTTCGCGCAGTTCGAAGCCGACGGCGGCCGACCGGTCGGCCAGTTCCTCGATCTGCGGCCAGGGGCGCTCGGGGTTGACGTGGTCGATGGTCAGCGGGGAGACCCCGCCCCAGTCGTCGATGCCGGCCCGGATCAGCCGCTCGTACTCGGAGTCGACCAGGTTGGGCGGGGCCTGGAGGCAGGCGCTCGGCCCCATGATGTGCCGGGCGACCGCCACGGTGGCGACGAGTTCGTCCAGTTCCGCGTCCGGCATGCCGCGCATCGCGGTGTCCGGCTTGGCGCGGAAGTTCTGGATGATCAGTTCCTGGATGCCGTGGTAGGCCCGGGAGATCTTGCGGAGCGCGAAGAGGGACTCGGCCCGCTCCTCGTACGTCTCCCCGATCCCGATCAGGAGCCCGGAGGTGAAGGGGACGGAGGAACGGCCCGCGTCCTCAAGGACGCGCAGGCGGACGGCCGGCTCCTTGTCCGGGGAGCCGTAGTGCGGGCCGCCCGGCTCCGACCACAGACGGGTCGCGGTCGTCTCCAGCATCATGCCCATCGACGGGGCGACGGGCTTCAGGCGCTGGAAGTCGGTCCACGTCATGACGCCCGGGTTGAGGTGGGGCAGCAGGCCCGTCTCCTCCAGGATGCGGATGGAGATGGCCCGCACGTAGGCGATGGTGTCGTCGTAGCCGTGCGCGTCCAGCCACTCCCTGGCCTCCGGCCACCGCTCCTCCGGCTTGTCGCCGAGGGTGATGAGGGCTTCCTTGCAGCCGAGGGCGGCGCCCTTGCGGGCGATGTCGAGGACCTCGTCCGGCGACATGAACATCCCGTGCCCGGCGCGGCGCAGCTTGCCGGGGACGGTGACGAAGGTGCAGTAGTGGCACTTGTCCCGGCACAGCCGGGTGAGGGGGATGAAGACGCTCTTCGAGTACGTGATGACGCCGGGCCGGCCTGCCGCGTCGAGGCCCGCGTCCCGCACCCGGCCGGCCGACGCGACGAGGTCGTCGAGGGCCTCGCCGCGGGCCTGGAGCAGCACGGCCGCCTCAAAGACGTCGAGGGCGACGCCGTCCCGGGCGCGTTTGAGGGCGCGACGCATGGAGTTCTCGGTCGGGCCGGTTCCGGAGGTCGCGGGGTTCGTCATCCTTCGAGCATACGGTCGGGCTCCGCCGGTTCAGCGAGGTCGGGGTGGTCTGTGGGGGCTGCGGTGCGTTGCCGGGTGCGGGCTCGTTGTGGCTGGTCGCGCCCACGCGGCGGAGCCGCATACCGACACGGTCCCGCGCCTTTCGGCGACGAGGCGCTGGGCCGGCGTTCCACCCGTCGGCTACAAGTACTCGGCGTACCCGTCCAGTAGCCGCATCGCCTCCCCCTCGCCCGCCGGAGGCAACTGCACCACGACCTCCTCGATCCCCAGCTCCGCGTAGTGCGCGAGCTTGCCGGGGCTGGGATGGACGGCGTACGGCACGACCTGAAGGGCGTTCGGATCACGCCCGGCGTCGGCCCAGACAGCCCGCAGCCGGGGAAGAGTTTCGGACAATCCGCGCCCACCGATCGGCAGCCACCCGTCGGCGTACTCGCTGATGTGCGCGAACAGCTTCGGCCCGGCGGCTCCGCCGATGAGCGTGCGAGGCCCGACGACCTTCGACGTGCGCGCCTTCTGTACGGGTTTAGGGTGGGCGAAGCTGGCACGTACCGCCCCGAACTCCCCCTCGTACGCGGTGGGTTCGTCCGCCCACAGGGCCCGCATCAGGGCCATCCGGTCCCGGACGAGTTCGCGGCGCGTGGCCCACTCGACGCCGTGATCGGCGGCTTCCTCCACGTTCCAGCCGAAGCCGAGGCCGAGGGTGAACCGCCCGCCGGAGAGGTGGTCCACGGTCGCGATCTGCTTGGCGAGGTCGATCGGGTCGTGCTGGGCGACCAGCGTGATGCCGGTGCCGAGGCCGAGCCGTTCGGTGACGGCGGCGGCCTGGCCGAGGGCGACGAAGGGGTCGAGGGTACGGCCGTACTCGGGCGGCAGGTCACCGCCGGCGGGGTACGGGGTGACCCGCTCGACCGGGATGTGGGTGTGCTCGGGCAGGTAGAGCCCGGCGAACCCGCGCTGCTCCAGCTCACGGGCGAGCCGGGTCGGGGTGATGCTCTCGTCGGTGAGGAAGATCGTCACGGAGATGCGCATGACCGCATCTGTACCGCGCGCACGTGCCGATGTCGATACCGACCGGTCGGCACAGCGTTCGGGCCGACTGCCGGCCGGCTACCGATTGGCTGCCGATTCCCTTCCCTTGCACGGCAGTTCACGGCTGAATACCAGAGTTGCACGCACCACCACTGCACCACCCACGCCCTGTCCTTCACGACGACCTGGGGAGCAGCAGCATGTGCGAGGACGATCACGCGGGCCACACGGGCCTGGGAAGACGCGCACTGTTCGTGACGGGCGCCGCCGCCGCGCTTACGTTGGGAAGCGTGACCTTCGCTTCAGGCGCCGACAACACCCAGGACGCGGAGACCCGCACCGTGCGGGGCACCCTGCCGCCCGGGTCCCCCGACTTCGTGTACGTACCGGTCGAAGTGCCGTCCGGCGTACGGGAGATCAAGGTCTCCTACACCTACGAGAAGCCGTCCGTCCCGGCCGGCACCCCGGGCAACGCACTCGACATCGGCATCTTCGACTGGCGCGGCACGGAGCTCGGCGGCCGTGGCTTCCGGGGCTGGTCGGGCGGGGCCCGCACGGAGTTCTTCATCCGGACGGACGAAGCGACGCCCGGGTACATCCCGGGCCCGGTGCGTGAGGGCACGTGGCACATCGCGCTGGGCCCCTACACGGTGGCTCCGCAGGGGCTGCCGTACGAGCTCACCATCACGCTGACCTACGGCGAGCCCGGCGAGGCCGTCGAGCCGACGTACCCGGCTCAGCGGGCGAAGGGCCGGGGCCGGGCCTGGTACCGGGGCGACTGCCACCTGCACTCCTGGTACTCCGACGGCCGCCGTACGCCCGCCGAGATCGCGGCGCTGGCGCGAGCGGCGGGCCTGGACTTCATCAACAGCTCGGAGCACAACACGCACTCGGCGCACGCGCACTGGGCGTCCGAGGCCGGGGACGACCTCCTGATCATGCTGGGCGAGGAGGTCACCACACGGAACGGCCACGTGGTGGCGCTCGGCACCGACCCCGGCACCTTCGTCGACTGGCGCTACCGCGCCCGGGACAACCGCTTCGGCCGTTTCGCCCGCCGGATCCGCCAGGCCGGCGGCCTCGTCGTCCCCGCCCACCCGCACGCCACCTGCGTCGGCTGCAACTGGAAGTTCGGTTTCGCCGAGGCGGACGCGGTGGAGGTCTGGAACGGCCCCTACACGCCCGACGACGAAGTCACGCTGGCCGACTGGGACAGCATGCTGGTGGCGTCGGTACGGGAGGGCCGTGACTGGATCCCGGCGATGGGCAACAGCGACGCCCACCGCGACCCGGACCCGGTCGGCTCACCTCAGACCGTCGTCCTGGCCGACGACCTGACGCGGGAGGCGATCCAGGAAGGCATCAAGGCGGGCCGGGCGTACGTCGCCGAGTCGAAGAACATCTCCCTGACCTTCGGCGTCTCCGGCGCGAAGGGCGAACACGCCGGCATCGGCGAGCGGCTCGAGGTCGGCCGGAACTCGCCGGTGACCGTACGCCTGGAGGCCACGGGCGCCCCCCGCTGCACGGTCCGCTTCGTGACCGACCAGGGCGTCCTCTTCACGAGCCCGCCGCTGCCGGTGGCGGGGGCGGGGGTCGTGGAGTGGCGTACGACGCCGTCTTACGCGGCGTATGTGCGGGCGGAGTTGCGGCATGAGGCGGCGGTGGGGCCGTTGCCGGGGGCGTTGGCGGCGTTCACGAATCCGGTTTTCCTGGGGCGTTCGTAGAGGCGGGCGGACGGTGCGGCGGTCCGCGGGCGGGCCGCCGCCCCCGTGACCTCCTGCGTGGCCTCACGCGTGGCGTCCTGTTCAGAGGCTGGACGGCCAGAATCGCACCAGGTACTTCTCCACGCCTCGCCCCGTACCCTCAACCCTGCGACAGAGCCGCGGCCGCGGCCCGCCCGTTGCAGCTCACCCGCGCCCGCCACGAACCGCCCGAGTCAGCGGGCGTGATCACCTCGCCGGCGCGGCCGGGTGTGGCCGGCGCTGTAGATGTCGAGCCATGAGCACCTCCCTGCCGGCTTCCCCGCTCCGTCAAGGCGTCGGCCCGTCGCCCAGGTCGGCGACCACCGCCGCGTGGTCCGACGGCCAGACGCCCTCGACCGGCCCGTCCCCCGCCCGCCGCACGTCCCGCACATGCCCCAGTCCCCCCGCCCCCGGCGGCGCCACGTGGATGTAGTCGATGCGCACGCTCGGCCCCAGGCCCGCCGCGACGTACGGGTTCTCGCGGTCCCAGGTGACCGACGGGGCGGACGCGTCGGCGTACTGCCAGGCGTCGAGGAAGACCTGGCCGGGTACGACCGGCGTGGTCCGGCAGCCGCCGAAGAGGCGGATCTCGTCGGAGTCGGGCCATGCGTTGAAGTCGCCGGTGACGACGGTCGGAAAGGGCGTGTCGCCCCGGTTCTCGGCGATGAACTCGGCGAGCGCGGTGACCTGGTGGCAGCGTATGGCCGAGGCGTGCAGGGCGGAGGTGAGGTGGGTGGTGAAGAAGGGGATGTCGTAGGAGGGGGTGGCCAGGCGGGCGAACAGGGCGAGGCGGCCGTCGTCGATGTCGGAGGGCGCCGGCAGTCGCAGCGTGCGCCGGTCCGTGACCGGCCAGCGGCTCAGTACGGCGTTGCCGATGTCGACCGTGGGGTCGCCGATCCGCCGGCGCCAGCGCTCGGGGGCGGGCGAGGGGGCCCAGGCCCAGTGCATGCCGAGTTCGCCGGCCAGCCACTCGGCCTGGTTCTCGCCACCGGCGGCCCACACCTCCTGCAGGCCCACCACGTCGGGGCGCAGTTCGCGCAGCGTGGCGAGAACCGCCTTCTGCCGGGCCTCCCAGGGCCCGAAGCGCCACCACAGGTTCCAGGTCACGACCCGCATCCGCAGCCACCCGCTCTCGTCATGCCGCGTCGGGGACCATTGAAGCAACAGTTCGACCGTCGCGCCGTGACACCCGGCACGAGACAGGAGACTCACACACAATGTCCCGCCTCGCCGACCTCAGGTTCCGCGCCGCCACCACCTTCCAACGCCGCGTCGGGAATCCGATGCTGCGCCGACTGCCTTTCCAGACGGTCCTGGAGACCAGGGGCCGTGTCTCCGGCCTGCCCCGGCAGACACCGGTGGGCGGCCGCCGGGTCGGGGATTCCTTCTGGCTGGTCTCGGAGTTCGGGGACAAGTCCCAGTACGTCCGCAACATCAAGGCCGATCCGCGGGTGCGGGTACGGATCCGGGGGCGGTGGCACACCGGCACGGCCCACCTCCTGCCCGACGACGACCCCGTCGCCCGCCTGCGCGACCTGCCCCGCCTCAACAGCGCCGGCGTCAGGGCCCTCGGGACGAACCTGCTGACGGTGCGCGTGGACCTGGGGGACTGACGGTCCGACGGGCCTGATCAGGGCCGCACGTCGGGACCCGTCCCAAGGCCGGCCCGGTAGAACCGCCGCATGGAACACACCACGAAGACGAAGGTGGGAGCGACCAGGCGCGCAGCCGCTCGCTCCCGCAAAGCAGCCATGGGCGCGATCGCTCTCGCTCTGACCGTGACGGGTGTCGCAGCCCATTCGGCGGCGGCAGCCGACACGCGGGCCATCTCCTATCCCGCGCGTCTGAAGAAGTGCGCCGACCTCGACTGCAAGGTCCAGGTCAAGAAGGGCGAAGGGTTCAAGGCTCACCGCTTCTGGATCGAACGCGTCACCTTCCCGCAGATCAGCAAGACCAACATCCAGATCAAGGCCTACGGCGACGGCACCGAGATGGGCTGCGGAGGCACCCCGCCGCTGCACTGCACCATCAACGGCGTCGACTTCACGGTCAAGGACGTCCGCGGCAACACGGCCCGGACAGTCCGAATCCACCCGTAAACACCCAGACCGCAGGGTGCCGGCGAGCCCTACCGTGCGAGTCGGCGCCCTGCCCGGGCGCGTGTGCGGGCGCGAGCGAGCGCCACCCCGGCCACCGTCACCCCGGCCACACGATGGCCTGCACCTCGCTGTAGGCGTGCAGGGCGTACGACCCGACGTCCCGCCCCACCCCGCTCTTCTTGAACCCCCCGAACGGCGCCTCCATGTTGCGCCCGACGGTGTTGATCCCGACCCCGCCGGCCCGCAACCGCCGCGCGACCCGGAAGGCGCGGGCCACGTCGCCGGACCAGACGTAGTCGATCAGGCCGTAGTCCGTGTCGTTGGCGAGGGCGATGCCCTCTTCCTCCTCCTCGAAGGGGATCACGGAGACGACCGGCCCGAAGATCTCCTCGCGGGCGACGCGCATGTCGTTCGTGCAGTCCGCGAGGAGGGTGGGAGAGACGTAGAAACCCCGCTGGTACGACGGCCGTTCACCCCCGGCCACCACCACCGCGCCTTCCTTCCGGCCCATCTCCACGTACGCCTCGACCCGGTCCCGGTGCTCCGCCGAGATCACCGGCCCGACGATCGTGGACGTCTCACGCGGATCGCCGACCTTCAACCGGCCCGCATACACCGCGAGTTGCTCGACCAGCCGGTCGTACACGCCCCGCTGGGCCAGCACCCGCGTCGGCGCCGTGCAGATCTGCCCGCTGTAGAAGGAGAAGGTGGTGCCGATCCCGGCCACTGCCGACCCGAGGTCCGCGTCGTCGAAGACGACCGCCGCGCCCTTACCGCCGAGCTCCATCAACTGGCGTTTCATGTCCCGCCCGCACACCTCGGCGATGCGCTGCCCGACCGCCGTGGAGCCGGTGAAGCTCACCATGTCGACGTCCGGGGACGACACGGCCGCCTCGCCGACCTCCACCGCCCGCCCGGAGACGACGTTCACGACCCCCGCCGGCACCCCGGCCGCCTCCAGCGCCTGCGCCATGCGGTAGACGGACAGCGGATCCTGCGGCGCCGGTTTCACGACGACCGTGTTGCCCATGGCCAGCGCGGGGGCGATCTTGCCGGCCGGGTTGGCCCACGGGTTGTTGTACGAGGTGATGCAGGTGACGACCCCGACGGGCTGACGCACGGCCAGCGCACCCATCACGCCCGCCTTCCCCATCGGCCCGGCCTCGTTGACCTGCGGCAAGATGGCCCACTCGGCGGGCTCCACGCGCGCGTACCGCCGGAAACGGGCGGCCCCGACACCGACCTGCATGCCCCGGGCCGTCCCCGTGGTCGCGCCGGTCTCGGCCTGGGCCAGTTCGGCGTACGGCACGAGGTGGCCGCGGATGATGTCCGCAGCCCGCCCCAGCACGGCCGCCCGTTCCTCCGGCGCCGTACGCGACCACGGCCCGAAGGCCTCGCGGGCCGCGGCACAGGCCGCGTGCACCTGATCCCGCGAGGCCTCCGGCGCCCACCCGACGGTCTCCTCGGTCGCCGGGTCTATTACGGCGTAATAGCCCCCGTCCGGCTCGACCCACGACCCGCCCACGAACAACCGCTGCCGATCAGGACCATCGGGGCCTTTGACGCTCACCTGGTGGCCACCGTCCTGGTGTCCCGCCCCGAGCGCAGCACGCGCCCCGGCACGGACCCGGTCACCACGTCGTCCCGGATCGCCTCGACCCCGTTGACCCACACGGCCCGCACACCGATCGCCTTGGAGTCCAGCCGCGGGCTGTCACCCGGCAGGTCGTGCACCAGGGTGGCCTTACCGGCGTCGATCCGCTCCGGGTCGAAGAGCACCAGGTCGGCATGGAAGCCCTCCTCCACCCGGCCCCGCTCACGCAGCCCGAACAGCCGCGCCGGATCATCGGTCAGCATCTTCACCGCCTGCTCCAGCCCCACCAGCCGCCGCCCGCGCAGACAGTCCCCGAGGAACCGCGTCGTGTACGGCGCCCCGCACATCCGGTCCAGATGCGCCCCGGCATCGGATCCGCCGAGCAGCACGTCCTCGTGCTGCCAGGTCTCGGCGCGCAGGGACCAGGACGCGGGGTCGTTGTCGGTGGGCATGGGCCACAGGACCGTACGCAGATCGTCGGCGGCGCAGATCTCCACCAGGCACGGGAAGGGTTCCTGTCCGCGCTCGCGGGCGATGTCCTCCACGACCCGTCCGGTCAGCCCCCGGTTCGCCTCGCTGTAGGTGTCGCCGATGACGTACCGCCCGAAGTTCGTCAGCCGCCGGAAGACACCGGCTTCCTTGGCGGTGGCGTGCCTGAGCAGCTCGGCCTGGACGTCCGGCTCGCGCAGCTCGGCGATCCGCTCGGGCACGGGCAGCCCGAGGACCGGCCCCCACCCGGGGATGAGGTTCAGGGCGCAGAAGGTGCCCAGCGACATGTTCATCGGCGTCAGGATCGGCATGGTGAGGGCCACGACCCGGCCGCCCGCCTTCCGGGCCTGCTCACTCGCGAGGAGCTGCCGCGGCACCCGCTCCGGAACGGCCGAATCGATGGTCAGGACGTTCCAGTTGAGCGGCCGTCCGGCGGCGGCGCTCATCTCCACGAACAGTTCGATCTCGGCGTCGCTGAACTGGTCCAGACACCCCGCGACGATCGCCTCGATCTGGGTCCCCTCGTGCTCGCCGACCGCCCGCGACATCGCCAGCAGCTCCTCCGGCCCGGCGTGCCGGGAGGCCACCGGCTTCCCGTCCCCGTCGGAGTGGCTCGTCGACTGGGTGGTGGAGAAGCCCCAGGCCCCGGCATCCATGGCGTCGTGCAACAGCCGGACGATCTCGCCCAGCTGCTCCGCACTCGGCTGCCCGCCCACCGCGTCCGGCCCCATCACATGCCGCCGCAACGCGCAGTGCCCCACCATGAACCCCGCGTTGACGGCGATCCGCCCCTCAAGGGCATCCAGGTACTCCCCGAAGGTCCGCCAGCTCCAGGGCGCGCCCTCCTCCAGCGCGACCAGCGACATCCCCTCGACCTTGGACATCATGCGGCGCGTGTAGTCGGCGTCGTCCGGACGGGCGGGATTGAGCGGCGCGAGCGTGAACCCGCAGTTCCCGGCGGCGACGGTGGTCACCCCGTGATTGAGGGAGGGGGTCGCGTACGGGTCCCAGAAGAGCTGGGCGTCGTAGTGGGTGTGGGGGTCGACGAATCCGGGGGCGAGGACGAGCCCGGTGGCGTCCTCGCTGGTACGGGATTCCTCGGTGATCCGCCCTATGGCGGCTATCCGGCTGCCCCGGACACCCACATCGGCGGTGTGAGCGGGCGCGCCCGTCCCGTCGACGACGGTCGCGCCTTTGATGACGTGATCGAGCATGACGGCTCCTCCTCGAATTCCGGGTGCGTCCACGCCCCTTCAGGGGCGCGGGGAACTGCGCGACCAGCCCTCCACGGCCCGCACCCCGCAACGGCGACTACGCGGCACCCCGGAACCGGGACGTCCGATGAACCGGATCCGTATCGATCTTCGGAATCACGTGCTCCCCGATCAGCCGAATCGTCTGCAACGTCTCCTCCTTCGGCACCCCCACCGGCAACCCGAAGCTCAGCTGATCCGCCCCCGCCTGCTCCCACCGCTTGCACTGCCGGAACACCTCATCCGGATCCCCGCAGATCAGCAGCTCCTCCTCGATCAGCAGCTCCACGAACTCCGGCGTGTACGCGGGCAACGTCTCCGGCCACACCGGGAACCCCTCGGGACGAGGAAACGTGTCGTGGTACCGGAACACCAGCGACGGCAGATAGTGCAGCCCGCCCCGCACCGCGATCTCGATCGCCTCGGCATGCGTGGGCGCGCAGATCGCCGTGGTCGTCACCATCACGTTGTCGTTGACGAAGTCACCGATGGGCTCGGCGTTCACGACCGCCGTCTTGTACTGCTCCAGCACCCACTCCATGTCGGCGACCTTCTGCACACTGAAGCCCAGCACCCCGAGCCCCTTCATCGCCGCCATGGCGTACGACGGAGGCGACCCGGCCGCGTACCACATCGCGGGGTGGGACTTCCCGTACGGCTTCGGCAGAATCTTCCGCGGTGGCAGTGACCAGTGCTTGCCCTGGAAGCCGGCGTACTCGTCCTGGAGCCACATCTTCGGGAACTCGGCGATGGTCTCTTCCCAGATCTCCTTGGTGTGGTTCATGTCGGTGATGCCCGGCAGGAACCCGAGGATCTCGTGCGACCCCGCGCCCCGCCCCGAGCCGAACTCGAAGCGGTTGCCGGTGAGATGGTCGAGCATGGCCACCTTCTCGGCGACCTTCACGGGATGGTTGACCTGGGCGAGGGGATTGAAGATCCCGGAGCCGAGATGGATCCGTTCGGTCGCGTGCGCGAGGTACCCCAGGAAGACGTCATTCGCGGAGAGGTGCGAGTACTCCTCCAGGAAGTGGTGCTCGGACGCCCAGGCGTACTTGAAGCCGGACCGGTCCGCCTGGATGACGTACTCGGTCTCCTCCATCAGTGCCTTGTGCTCGGCGAGCGGGTCGGTCTCGGCGCGCTTGCCCACGTATCCCTGTACAAAGAGCCCGAATTCCAAGGAGGTTCACCGTCCCCAGTAGTTTCTGACGCATCGTCAGATCGGCGGTATGCCGCCGACTGTGGCACCGGGCGCAAGGATGGTCAATAGTTGACGACCAGTCAGATAGCGGTCGGGCGGCAGTCAGATGACCGAGACGCCCGCCAGCCAGCCCCCGTCGATCACGAACGGCTGCCCGGTGATGTACGAGGAGTCCTCCGAGGTCAGGAACAGCGCGAGGCGCGCCACCTCCTCGGGCCTGCCGATCCGGCCGAGCGGCACGAGCTTGCGGTAGAGCCCGTCGAGCGCCCTCGACGTCTCCTCCGCGTCCGCCGCCGGATCCAGCAGCGACGGGTTGGACATCGCGGTGTCGATGGCGCCGGGGCACATCGCGTTGACCCGGATGCCGCGGGGCGCCAACTCCAGGGCGGCGACCCGGGTGAGGCCGAGGATGGCGTGCTTGGTGGCGGAGTACGTCCCCACGGCCGCCATGCCGGTCACCGCGGTGTACGAGGCCGTGTTGACGATCGTGCCGCCGTCGGCCATCTCCGGCGCGACGGTCTTGACGCCGAGGAAGCAGCCGACCTGGTTGACCCGTACGACCTGCATGAACTCGTCGAGGGGGGTGTCGACGAGGGAGTTGAAGCGCAGGATGCCGGCGTTGTTGACCAGCGCGTCGAGGTGGCCGTAGGTCCTGCGTGCGACGGCGACGGCGGCCTGCCAGTCGGCCTCCAGGCCCACGTCGAGGTGGACGTACAGCGCGCCTATCTCCTCGGCGAGGGCCTCGCCCTGATCGTCGAGCACATCGGCTACGACGACTCCGGCGCCCTCCGCGGCGAAGAGGCGCGCCTCCTGCTCGCCCTGTCCGCGCGCCGCCCCGGTGACGATGACGACCCGTCCGTCGAGCTTGCCCATTACGGCCCCCTTCGAAGGGTGGACACGGTGGACTCCGCATCGTAGCGCCATACCTGACGAGGCGTCAGATGCAAGCCCTGAGGGTTGCTGAGGCGAATCTCACGTGACTCACAAGTAGGGATGTTTGACCCTGTCGGCGTGCGTCAAGGGAATCCAAAATCCTGCCCATGTCCAAGCGGAGACTGAAGAACAAGAAGATCAGGATCGTGGCGGTCGGATCGGCCCTCGTGACCGGCGGAGCCATCGCCACCGTACTGCTGCCGTCGGCGAACGCCGCCGACGAGAAGACGCCCGAGCAGATCATGACGATGTGCCAGCGGGCCAAGGTGCTCAATGGCAAGCAGCAGTCCATTTTCGATTTCGGCGGCCACCCGATCGCCGGACCGAGTTTCGCCTCCGACAACTGCGATTTCGTGGAGACGAAGTTCGAGACCTTCGACGGGCCGGCCGAAAAGGCCTCCATCGACTTCCCGAACTGCGAACCGAACGCCACCGAACCGTCGAAGGTGTCGATCACCTGGTCGGCGACGGCGGCCCAGGGGCAGGGCAAGTACACCGTCACCCAACAGGGCGGCGGCGGAGGGCTCTTCGGAGCACTGACCGGATCCTGGCTCAAGCACAAGGGCACCCTCGACATGACCGTGAAGTCCGCGACCGCCGGTGACACGGAACAGCGGGAAGTACCGGTCGGCAAGGTGCTGCACATGGAGTTCACGCCGAAGCTGCAGCGCATGACCGGCGAATGGCGGGTGCGGATCGACGCCCGTGAGGCGACGACCGTCACCAACCCCTCCCCCGAGCAGAACTTCGTGGCACCGGACGTCGTCGAGGGCCCCGTCATCCTGCCGGGTGCGGCCGGCGCTCCGGGTGTCGTGGACGGCACCTCCAAGGCCGTACTGACCGACTGCTGAGCCCTTGACCCCCCACATTCCACAGGAGAACCCCATGACACGCACCGGCCGCACCAGAAGCCACCGGAGCAAGAGGAAGCGCATCGCCCTCGCCCTGTCCCCCCTGGTGGCCGTCGCGGTGGCCGTCCCGCTGATGAACTCGGCCGGTGCCGCCACCCCCTCCGAAGTGACCGCCGACTGCTCGGCGGACTCCGACAAGCTGGAGAACTGCGAGTTCGTCGACGTCCAGTTCAAACGGGACAGCCTCGGGCCCAATCAACGGGTCTCCACGGTGAGCGACAACTGCGGATCGACGGGCACCGCCTCGAAGACCTTCAACGTGAGCGCGTCCGTCACGAGGACCATCCAGCTCGAGGACGGGTTCACCGCCGACGGCGGCACGAAGCTCGGCAATTCCTTCTTCGAGATCGGCGTGAAGTTCAACACGTCGGAAATCAACATCACGCGCGACGACAAGACGACGACGCTGGCGTTCAGCAGGACGGACACCGTCCAGGCGGACAGCATCGGCTTCTTCATGTGGTCCGCCAAGCGCACCGATGTGAGCGGATTCCTGAAGGCCACGTACAAGGAGGCACAGGACGGCCAGAAGGTGTTCTTCTCGCCGAGCGAGGGCTCCGCGGGCGTACACGTCTTCTATCCGCAGATCCTGAAGAACGGCACCCCCGACGGCCGCCTCTGGCTGCGCAATGTGAAATGCGGAACTCCTGAGGCATCCGGCGTTCAGAATTCGACCCGCGCGCTGAGGTCGGAAGCCGGGTTCGGCGCGGGCGGCGAGAACGTCACCGACGTCGAGATCCCGCTGTCGGAGGTTGTCGCACCTTAGCCGCATTCTCGGATGCGAAGCACGGGCGCGGCCCCCAGCCAGCGCAGGACCGCGTCCGTGCTGCCGCGTGCGTCCAGCTTGGCGTAGATGTTGCTGAGGTTGTTGCGGACGGTCTTCTCGCTCAGCCGTAATCGCAGCCCGATCTCCTGCGCGCCCAGGCCGGTCGACAGCAGCTCCATGATCTGCCGCTCGCGCGGCGAGAGCAGCGACCGCAGCCGCTCCATGGCCTCCCCGCCGGTGGGCATCCGCCGCGCCCCTTCGCGCAGGGCGGCGCAGGCCGCCGGGGAGAGGTAGGTGTGCCCGACGGTGGCCCCGACGACGGCCGAGGAGAGCATGCAGGTGCAGTAGTCCCCCTCGACCAGATAGCCCGCGCCGCCGCGGAACACCTCGACGATGGTCTCGGTGTCCCGGCGCGGGCTGACGACGATCACCGGGACGTCGGCGGCCCACCGTTCCCGCAGGGCCGCCGAGGGGTCCTCGCAGCACAGGATCACGACGTCCGCGGTCGCCTCCGACGGTTTGAGCGGGGCTGCCAGCCGGACCACCCTGCCGACGTACGGGTCGTCCGGGGCCGGCCAGTCGGAGTGCGGCCAGGTGCCCTCGGGGCAGGCGAGGGCGACGGTCAGTTTCCGGGGAGTGCGCACGTCGTGTGTCCTTCCGCCGAAGCCGTACGTCCGTACGTCCGTACATACCGCTCGTATATACGGCGATCGGCGGGGACATGTTCAAGCTTTCAACGAGCGCTGTGTGCCGGGCCGACTACAGGGCCCGCCAGACAGTCTGGACATCGAGGCTGCGAGGGCGCGGCGACCATGGGCCTGGAGCTGTTGGACACCGCCCCGGCGTTTGACGCGATCCTGATCGCTCTCGGCGGCGGGGCGCCGGCCACCGGTGTGGGTCAGGCGTCGTCCCGTGTGGTCCCCATGATGGCGATCACGGCAGGAGCCTTGGCCGTTCCAGGCGAAGGTCCGCACGGATCGGGCGAGTTGCGACGACCGCTCGGTCAGGGTTGGGCCGTCGCGTGACGCTGCGGCTGCGCCGGGTTCCACGGGCCCGGGGTGGTGCGGGCCTCCTCCGTTCTGGTCTTCGTCGGGACGGGGCCGGACCGTCGGGTGACGGCCGCAAGTTCGGAGAGTCGCTGTCGGCAGGTGGTGAACGCGTCGGTCCAGGGCCAGGTGGCATCGATGCGGAGCCGGCGGCGGGTGTGTTTCGTGAGGCGGCCCGGCCGGTGGTAGAGGCGGAAGCACATGGTGTCGATCTCGGCGTCGGCCAGGTCGCCGACGTCAGGCAGGCCCAGGAGCCTGACCCAGGCGTCGAGGTCGGCGGCCCGCCCCCGGCATGTGAGTGAGACCGCGGACGCCGCTCGAACTCGACGGCCGGGCCGCACACGGGGGAGGGCGGCATGCGCCGGGGGGCTCCGGGTCGTGGCCCGGAGCCCCCGTGAGAAGTGGCGTCCGGTCAGCTCTTGCCGAGCAGGCGCCAGATCTGGTTCTTCTTGGTGCTCAGCGCGCCGGCGGCGTCGCAGGGCCACTGGTGGATCTTGGCGCCGGGGCTGGTCGATATGGTGCTGACGTCGACGCACTTGCCGCTGTGCGCGGCGACCAGTTGGTAGTCGTGGCTGTTGCCCAGCGCGGTCACCGCGCGCAGGTTGAACCGCTGGTTGGCGCCGCCGGTGCAGGTCCACTGCTGGACGGCGGCCCCGTCGGCCGTGGAGAGGGCGGAGATGTCCAGGCACTTGCCGCTGGAGTGGTTGACGACGGTGTAGGTGTCGGTCGTGCCGGTGACGGGGTGGAAGTCGAAGAGCTGCTCCTGGCCGTTTCCGCAGGTGTTCTGCTCGTACTGGGTGCCGTTGGCGGTCGACTTGGCGGGGTCTTCGAGGCAGAGCCCGCTGTGCTGGGCGACGGCCGTGGAGGAGAAGCCGGTCGAGGCGCCGATGTGGAGGTTCTGCGGGGCGAAGGAGACCTCGTCGAGGTGGGGCGCCGAGCTGGAGCGCATGGGCTCTCCGATGTCGCTGCCCCCGCCGGAGTAGACCTTGCCGACAGTGGTGCCGTCCCAGTTGTAGAGCTGTGAGGCGGTGAACTTGACGGCGTTGGCGCCCTTGGTGAGGGTGACGGGGACGGTGTAGTCGTGGAACTGGTTCCAGTGCAGGGTGCTGGCGAAGTTGACGCGCTTGGCGGCACCCCCGTTGACGCTGACGTCGGCGTGCTCGGCGTACAGGTCGGGGTTGTAGTGGTTGGAGGGCAGTTCCTCGGCGTTGGCGTAGCGCATGGTCATGGCGTAGGTGCCGGACGCGGGTGCGTTGACGTTGAGGGTGAGGGAGTTGGCGGTTCCGTTGCCGATGCCCTTGACGACGCCGCCGTTGGCCTGGCTGTAGGTGGTGTCGGCGGCCGCGGTGCCGGTGAGGGTGCCGTTCTCGGCCTGGTAGGTGACGACGTTGCCGGTGGTGACGGCGTCGGTGGCGCTGAACGGGGTGACGGCCAGGCGGTCCAGGGCGAGGGTGCCGCT
Source organism: Streptomyces sp. R28 (assembly GCF_041052385.1). Taxonomy (GTDB): domain Bacteria; phylum Actinomycetota; class Actinomycetes; order Streptomycetales; family Streptomycetaceae; genus Streptomyces. The sequence goes on from NZ_CP163439.1 coordinate 4,702,788, forward strand.
GGTGCCGGTCACCTTGACCTTGTTGATGCCGCCGTTCAGGTAGACCCGATTGGCGGACGTGGACCAGGCACCGGTCGTCGCTCCGGAGAGGGTCTGGTCGTCGGCGGCCTTGCCGTTGACGGTGAGGCCGGCCTGGCCGGTGTTGCGGAAGCGGGCCGTCAGGTCCGCGTAGCCGTCCCGCTCGGAGTAGACCCAGAACGTCGCGGACTTGCCGGAGGTGAGGTTCACCGCGCCCGCGCCGGACTGGCCCTGGGAGGTGTAGGTGGCGGTGCCGCTGTCGGAGAGGTTGGCCTGCTCGGCCTCGTAGAGCGTGGTGCCCTGGACGTCGGCGTCCTGGTACTGGAGGTCGATCTTGTCGACAATGGCGTCGCCGTCGGTCTTCGCGCCGTTGTCGCCGGTGGTGGCCAGGGAGACGGTGTGGCTGCCCGCGGTGAGGCGCACGGTGGTGTCGCTGCGGCCCCACAGTGCCCACTGGAAGCCGACCGGTATGTCGATCCTCTTCGAGGCACCGCCGTCGACCCGCATGTACACGTCCGTGGGGCCCTTGACCTGGGCGTCCTTGGCGTAGCTGTTGCCGAACACCGACAGCTTGTAGTCGCCGGTGGTGGGGACGGAGACGGGGAAGGAGATCACCGTGGTGGAGTCGGTGCGCAGGCCTCCGACGTCCTTGGTACCCGAGGTGGCGAACTTGTCGAGTTTGCTGGTGGTGCCCTCGGTGTTGATGTTGTAGCCGCTGCCGCTGAGCGTGGCGTTCTCGGCCTCGTACGTGCCCGTCCAGGTGCGGTCGGAGGGCGTGCTGCTGCCGGTGCCTCCCGGGGAGACGATCACCTGGTACGCGGACATCGCGTCGAGGGTGATGGGGACGGTGATCGAGCCGTCGGAGCCCACGGCGACGTCGGCGTCGGAGATCCGGGTCGGGGTGGCCGCCGCGCCCAGGTAGCCGCTGTAGCGGTCCTGGACCACGCTGACGTGCACGGTGCTGCCGAAGACCGCGGGGTCGATGTTCTTGATGACCGTGTCGGAGGCACCGCTGGTGCCGCCCCCGGCGAGGATGACGCGGGCTTGCTTCTTGGCCGTGTCCAGACTCGCCAGGCCCTGGAGGGTGTACGCGGCGTTGGACGCGGCGCCGGTGACCTTGACGGTGTTGCCGCTCATGGAGCTGTACCAGTTGTACAGCCACCACTGGGCGTTGGGGGTGTTCTGTGCCGCCGCCGAGTCGCCGAGGTTGCCGTTGATGTTCCAGTACGGCAGGTTGCCGTCGACCTTCTTGTCCTCGATGGCCCCAATCCACTGGACCATCTGGCCGGGGTCGGTCAGGTGGTAGCGGTGGGCGTACTCGTTGAGGTTGACGGGGATCGGGGAGGTGACCCCCGCGGCGGTCTCCGCCGAACGGTAGGTGTCGACGGTGCTACGGACTTCCGCCGGACTGCCCAGGGTGTGCCAGGTCGCGACGTCGGGCAGGCAGTTGTTGGCCTTGCAGTAGCTGAGGAAGCTGTTGAAGGCGAAGGAGCTGTAGCCGGCGAGGTTGGGCCCTGCCAGCCGTGCCGCGGGCCAGATGCCCTTGATGAAGTTGTAGGTCTGGCGCCACTCGGCGTTGAAGTTGGCCAGCACGGTCGAGTCGGTGCGCATGCCTTTGAACCAGCCTACGTCGGGCTCGTTGTAGGGCACGAAGACGATGTGGTCCGCGTAGGGGCTGGCCTTCGCCTGCTCGACCTGGGTCTTCATGGTCGCCTGGTAGGCCGAGTAGCTCTCGCGCTCGTAGTTGGCGCGGTACACGTCCGTCATGTAGATGAAGACGTCGCCGCCGCCGCTCTCCGCGAAGGGCTTGGCGATCTCCAGGGCGTCCGAGCCAGGGTGCTGCTGTCCGTCCTGGTACTTGGTGTTGGTGGTCTGGACCCCCATGCCCTCGATGAGGTTGTTCGTCGGTACGTCCGGGCCGTACAGGCCGTACAGCACTCCGGAGGCGCCGCCCCGGAAGGCTCCGGTGCTGGTGCCCAGGTCGACGGTGAGGGTGGGGTTGGCGGCGGAGGCCGGCGTTGCCGTCCCGGTGGTGAGGCCGGCTACGACGGTCAGCGGGATCAGCATCGTGGTGATGCCGTGCAGAAGGCGTCGTGTGGTCAAGCGCCTTTGCCCGATTCCTGGCATGTGCTTATGTCCCTTCAGCTGCGGCTGGTTGTTGTTGCGTCGGCCCCCGTGCCGGACGTGGGGGTGGGTGCTGCCTGGGCGGGGCGCCCAGGGGTCTCTCAGCCGCCGGTGCGCGTGGCGGGTGCGGTGTGCCGGAGCTCGTGGGCCTCGGCGAGGAGGAGGTAGCTGCTGGCGGTCCAGGTGTAGGCGCGATCGCGCAGGCCCGTGCCGGTCAGGGCGTCGAAGTTCTCCGCGAACCCGTACGTCTCGCACAGGGCACGGAACCGGGCGCTGATCTCGTTCGCCAGACGTTCGTGCCCGCCGCGGCGCAGCCCGTCCTCGATGAGGACCGTGGCGGGTGCCCAGATCGGGCCGCGCCAGTAGCCGTCGGCGAGGTAGTGCGGTGAGGCGGGCAGTTCCGTGGCCAGCCCGTGCGGGGTCAGGTGGGCGTCGATACGGTCGGCCAGCACCGTGCTGACGCTGTCCGGCAGGTGCTCGCCCAGCGCGATGGGCATCAGGTCGAGCAGGCTGGAACTGTCCCAGGAGTCCCCGCTGTGGACTCCACGGGCGACGAACCGGTCACCGGTCCACAGTTCGTCGAGCATCGCGGCCTGGGTCGTGTCAGCCGCTCGCGTCCACCAGTGGGCGTCGTCAGGTCGCCCCAACTCGGTTGCCAGATCGGCGAGTTCGCGCAGCTGCAGGATGAGGAAGGCGGCCAGGTCGGCGGAGACGATCACACGTTCGGGGTCGAAGGTGGTGGCGTTGTCCCAGCCGCTGTCGTTGCCGTGCTGGTAGTGGGGCAGGGCGGCGCCGGGGGTGCGCCGGGCGGTGAGCCAGAAGTCCGTCCAGCGCGTCAGCCTTTCGTACGCCTCGGCCAGTTCCGCCTGGTCGAGGGGTTCGGGCAGCCGTCGGCGCAGATGGCCCAGGGCCCAGCCGTGGATGGGCGGTTTGACGAAGTTGTAGAGGACCTCGGAGTGGGTGACCGAGTCGGGCAGGGCCCCGCTCTCGTCCTGGTGGTCGAAGGGCAGGGAGTACTGGTCCCAGGCCAGGGCGGGTGCTCCGGGGGCCAGGGCGAGGGCGTTGAAGCAGTGGTCCCAGCTCCACACCTTGTCCATCCAGTGCTTGGACATCAGCACCGCAGGCCGGGTGACCAGGCCCGTCGGCTGTACGGTCGCTGACCACACCACGTAGGCGGCGAGTTCGGCGGCCGGGGTGGCGGACGAGCGCCACGGGGCCACCGTGTCGACGAACTCCGCGAACGAGCGCCGCGCGGCGGCCGCTACGTCGCCGAACGTGGCCGACGAGGCGTACGGTCGGCGGGCACTGTCGAGTTCCTCGACCGAGGCCTCCCAGGATCCGTCGGCCCCGGCAGTGATGGTCAGACCTCGCTCACCGGCGCCCAGGACCTGGGCACCTGACTCGTCGGCAACCGTGCCGGACAGCACGGTGATCCGGTAGCGGCGTCCGGTCTCGTAGGAGGTGAACACATGCGCGTCCGCCACCGGGTCGCGGTAGAAGTAGGTGCCGCTGAAGGGGGTCAGGGCCTTCGCCGCCGCGGTGACGCGCAGGCCCAGTCCCTCGCCGCGCAGGCGTACGGTGTCGGGCGACTCGTAGGCGAGGTCGATGCGCCCGCCCGCATCGGCCCAGCTGAGCAGGCTCGCGGTCGCCTGCACCATGGTCTCGGCCCGGTCACCCGTCGTCGTGTCGAGGGGGATCAGCCGCAGGACGGCGTGCATGCCGTTCTGGTGCGAGACGAGGTGGAGGTCCTCGGAGCGCTCCTTCTCCGCGAGCACGGGAGAGATACCGAACCAGGATCCGTGTGTACTAAACGGGATGTCGTGGACGGAGAAGGCCGGGCCGGACGGGGCGGCGGTCATGACGGGTGACTCGTTTCTTCAGCAGGGTGGTCAGCGGTTTGCCGGTGCGGGCGGGGGGACGGCGGTCGAGGGCGGCCCGCGCACGGTGCGGCGGCAGGCGCGGCCGCCGGGGCTCAGTCCTTGACGGCGCCGGCGGTCACGCCGGCGGCGACGTAGCGCTGGGCGAGGACGAGGATCACCGTGGCGGGCAGTGAGGCCACGACGGCGGTGGCCATGATGGCGTTCCACTCCTGGTTGTTGTTGCCGATGTACTGGTAGATGCCGAGGGTGATCGGCTGGTGGGTGCCGCCGCTCGCGAGGGTGCTGGCGAAGATGAAGTCGGACCAGGACCACAGGAACGCGAACAGGGACACCGTGACGACCGAGTTGCGGCTCATCGGCAGGACGATGGACCGGAAGGTGCGCAGCGGCCCGGATCCGTCCATCTGCGCGGCCTGGAGCAGTTCGCCGGGGATGCCGGACATGAACGCGGTGAAGATCAGGACGGCGAAGGGGACGGCCAGGGTGGAGTCCGCGACGATCAGGCCCGGGACGGACTGGAGCAGGCCGAGCTGGAGGTAGATGGCGTAGAAGCCCATCGCCATGATGATGCCGGGGATCATCTGGGCGACCAGGAAAAGGAAACTGAGGACTCCCCCGCCGCGCGGGCGCAGTTTCGCCAGCGCGTATCCGGCGGGCGCTGCCAGCGCCACGGTCAGCACGACCGTGCCGAGGCCGACGACCAGGCTCGTGCCCAGGTAGGGAAGCTGCTGGTCGAGGACGGCCCGGTAGCCCTCCAGGGTGGCGTCGGCCGGGAACAGGTCCGGGGGCGACTTGCGCATGTCCTGGTCGCGGGTGAAGGACACGTTCAGCATCCAGTAGACCGGGAAGAGCATGATCCCGGTCAGCAGGAGGCCGAGGGCTGTCTTCCACCACGTTCGGTTGCGTCGGTTCATGGCGTTCCCTGTCACGACAGTGCCTGCTTCCGCTGGACCCTCATGTAGACCAGGCCGAAGGCCAGGGCGGCGACGACGAGCAGGTTGCCGACGGCCGCTCCGGGGCCGAAGGCGGGCAGCAGGTTGCCGAAGCCGAGCTGGTAGGACCAGGTGGCGAAGGTGGTGGACGACTCGGCGGGGCCGCCCTTGGTCATGATCCAGATGATGTCGAAGACCTTGAGCGTGTAGACCAGCCCCAGCAGCAGGGTGATCGCGGACACCGGGCGCAGCAGCGGGAAGGTGATGCTCCAGAAGCGTCGCCAGGCGCCGGCGCCGTCGAGGGCGGCCGCTTCGTAGAGGCTGTGGGGGATGGACTGGAGGCCGCTGTAGAGCACGACCAGGTTGAACGGGACGCCGATCCAGATGTTCGCGATGATCACCGACGTCAGCGACCACTCCGGTGACGTCAGCCAGTTCACCGGACCGATACCGACGGCATGCAGAGCCGCGTTGACGACACCGGAGTCGCTGTTGAGCATCCACGACCAGGTGGAGGCCGACACGATCAGCGGCAGCAGCCACGGCACCAGGAACAGGGCCCGCAAGGTCGCGGACAACCGGAAGTGCTGGTGGAAGAAGACCGCGAGCACCAGGCCGATGGCGTACTGGAAGACCAGGCACACGACGGTGAACACCACCGTGTGGGTGAGCGCCGGACCGAAGGTCGGGTCGGCGAAGACCTTCTGGTAGTTGTCCAGTCCGGTGAACGGCGCGTCGCCCTGGACGAAGGAGCGGACGGTGTAGTTGCGCAGGCTCAGATCGAGGTTGCGGTAGAGCGGATAGGCGTAGAACAGGGCGAGGTAGAGGGTCACCGGGGCGAGGAATCCCCAGGCGGCCCTCCCCCAGGCTTCGCCCGGGGGGACCCCCGGCTGCGAGGTCGGACGGCGCCGTGCGCGCGCTGGGGCGGGGGGCGGGGCGGCGGTGGCCGCCCCGTTCCGTACGCGCACGGACCGGTGGTCCGACAGCTGTGTCGTGTGCTTCATCGGCAGGCCCGAGGTCCTGGCTACTTGGCGGCGGACTGTGCGGCGGAGAGGGCGTCCTTCGGGGACGCGGCACCGCTGAGGGCGGACTGGACGGCCTTCCATATCTGCTCGGAGATCTTGGGGTACTTGGTGCCCAGGTCGTCGCTGGTGCGGCCCTTGGCCGCCTTGACCGCCTCCACCCAGGGCTTGAGCTCGGGCTTGGCCGCCACCTGCTTGTCCTGCACCTCGCCGGTGGGCGCGACGTAGGACAGGGTGGTGTCGGTGTCGAGGAGGTTCTGCGAGTTGGTCAGACAGGAGACCAGCTTCTTCGAGGTGGCGTAGCGGCCGGTGTCGCCCTGCACCGGGATGGTGACGAACTCACCGCCGGTAGGCGCCGCGGCGTTGCCCCCCGAGGCGGCGGGAACGGGAATGACCCCGTACTCGAAGCCGGCCTTCTCGGCGTTGGCGAGCTGCCAGGTGCCGTTCTCGGCGAACGCGTAGTCCCCGCTCGCGAACTCCTGCCAGCTGGTGGTCTGCGTGTTGTTGATGACCGAGTTGGGCGCGTAGCCCTTCTTCAGCCAGCCGGTCCACAGCGACAGCGCCGAGGCGGCCTTGTCCGAGTCCAGTTCGGTCAGCTGTGCGCCCGAGCCCCACAACCAGGGCAGGAACTGGAAGGTGCCCTCCTCGGTCCCGATGGCGGAGAACGTGATGCCCTTCTTGCCCGCCGCCTTCACCTTCTCCAGGGCTGCCGTCAGCGACTTCCAGTCCTTGACCGAGGAGATGTCCACCCCGGCCGCCTTCAGGACCTTCTTGTTGTAGTAGAGGGCCAGGGTGTTGGCGCCGATCGGCGTGCCGTACGTCTTCCCGCCCGACTGGCCGGCCGCGAGCAGGTTGGGGTCCGCCTTCGAGGTGTCCAGCTTGTTGTCGTCGGTCGCGGTGAGTACCCCCGCCTCGGCCAGCGTGGACACCACCGGGTTGTCGACGATGAGGACGTCGGCGGAGTTGTCCTGCTGGGCTGCCAGCAGCGCCTTGTTCGACAGGTCACTGGTGTCGAACGCGGTCCGCTTGATCTTCACCCCGGCCTCGGCGCCGCAGCCGTCCAGCAGCTTCGCCCACGCCGAGCCCTTGTCGAACTGCGGGTACGGGTCCCAGATGCTGTACGTGCCGCTGTCCGCGGCCTTCGAGGAGGTGCCGCTGCCACCGGCGGAACACGCGGTGGCGCTGGTGGCGACGGCGACGACGGTCAGGGCTGCGGCGGTGAGGCGCCGTCCGGCGGTTGTGTTCATGGCGGGTTCCTCATGGGTTCGGGCACAGGTGTGCTCGGGAGCGCGTGATCGCGGGTTACTGGGCTCGCCGAACCGGGCGGTGAGTCGCTCGGCCGACCGGTACGGGAAGTGAAGAGTGAAAGGGAGAGCGGGGTGACGGTCAGGGGGCATGGGGGAGATCGGCGCCGCCCGGAGGCGGGGCGTCGGACGTGGTCTCCGCCGGTGTGGTGCCGGCGGGCCCGGTGCTCGCCCGCAGCGAGATCGGCGGCCTGAGCAGGTGATGCCGGGCAACCGCACCGGGATGGCCGAGCCGCTCGACGAGCAGGTCGACGGCGAGGCGGCCCATCTGTTCCGCCGGCACGTCCGCCGCGGTGAGCTGCGGGGTCACCGTCTCCGCCCAACGGCTGGCCACGACTCCGGTGACGGAGAAGTCGCGCGGTACATGGCGGCCGGCCTCGGCCAGCCCTCGGTAGAGGCCGCCCAGCGCCGCCTCGTTGAGTGTGACCAGACCCGTGGTGGCGGGGTCGTCGTGGAGGATCCGCTCCAGGCATGCCTGGCCCGAGGTGGCGTCGTCGCCGCAGCAGTACGTCTGTACGGTGAGCCCGCGTTCCGCCGCGGCCTTGGCGAAGCCGTCGAGACCCCGGTGGGCGGATTCGTACCCGGCCCGCAAAAGTTGCTCGGACCGGTTGACGAAGGCGATCCTGCGGTGGCCCAGGTCCGCGAGGTGGTGGACGCAGGCCTCCACCAGCGCGGTGTGGTCCAGGCCGACCCACCAGCCGCCCTCCGGATGGGCGGTGCGTCCGATGGCGACGGAGGGAAAGTCCACGGCGGTGAGGTGGTCGATGCGGTCGTCCTGCAGCCGGATCTCCATGAGGATCGCACCGTCGACCCGGCGCTCGCCCAGCAGCCGCTGGAATGAGCGGTCGCTGTCCACACCGCTCGGGGAGAGCAGCACGTCGTAGTCGTAGGCCGCGGCGGCCTCCACCACGCTGCCGATGAAGTCCAGCTGCATACCGGTGTAGTGGTTCCCGGCGGGCGGGAAGACCAGACCGATGGTGCTGGTCCGGCCGTTGGCCAGAGCCCGAGCACTCGCGTTCGGCCGGTAGCCCAGCTCGTCGATGACCCGCTGGACCTTCTCACGGGTGTCGTCCGACACCGGACGCTTGCCGCTCAGCGCGTAGGACACGGTGCTCCGCGAGACACCGGCCCGCTTGGCTATCTCACCGATGTTCACGGGCACTCCTTGTGGATGGCGATGTGCGAACCGGTCGGATGATCCCGCACCCGGTGAAACCCGAATCCAAGGTGCCGGAGGCGAAGGCAGGTGGATCAGGGAAGGGCTCCGACGCCTGTCGAACCGGTTCGCGTGAAGTGAAGGTAAGAGCAGCCCGCACGGGTGTCAATCACTTCGCTCCACACATTTCCGTAACAGCCGGGAAACCTCGTGCTCAGGCGGCAGCCGTGGGTTCATAGCGTCGCCCGACCCCTTCCTGCCAGGTACATTTCAGGAATCAGTCGACCTGAGCCGCCCCGGAGGCCCACCGGGTGCACGCACGGAGGCCCGGCGTCCGGGGGCATTGCCGCCCGGTCCCCCTGGTGCTAGCTTCTCCGAACCGGTTCGATGTGCAGGCTGTCCGCGCATGGGTCTTCGCGCGCCGGGCCCGCCCCCAGAACCCGGAAGCGAAGCACGCCTTCATGGAACCGGCGGAACTCCTCGCCACTGGGATGGGGCAGGGGCATGCGGCGGCTCCAGGCCCCTGAGGCGGGCGGCGCATCACCACCGTCACCGCTCCTGTCCCAGGTCCATAGGCCGCGGCACACACTCAGAGGGAGCAGAGCCAGGCGATGCGGAGGCCGGCGACGACGGCGTCGAGGTCCTGGCCAGTCCGTTGACGAAGGTGTGCAGAGCAGGGCGTTCGTCGTCCCGGACACGAGTGATCCACCGGTTCAGGTGCCGGCCGCCGGCGGTTGTTCACCAACTCGGCGACGGCCCGGACGTGTTGGGCGGTTCGCTTGAGCGCAGGGCAGCGGACAAGGACGGCCTTGAGACGTTGCGCCTGATCAGCCGCGCACCACGGTGATGCCGCCGCAGTAGCCGCGCTCGCAGAGCTCGCCGAAGGGCTGGGCGGCGTTCGTGACACCCTCGGCCCCTCGTCGATGCCCGTCCGCCCTCCTGGGGAAGGGCGCCGGCCCTTTACCTCTCCAGAAAGCCGAACAGCGCTTCCCACCTCCCGGCGATCTCCTCCGCCCCGTACCGCCGTATGTTCTCCCTCGCCGCGTCTCCCATCCGGTCCCGCAACCCCACGTCCGACATCAACAGGTCCAGCTTGCGGGCGAGTTCGCCCGTGTTGCCGGGCCTGGCGAGGAGACCGTCCTCGCCGTCACGGACTATCTCGTGGACGCCGGGGGCGCAGTCGAAGGCGGTGCAGGGGACGCCCATGGCCATGGCCTCCATGAGTGCGAGGGGGAAGCCCTCGCCCCTGGAGGACAGCGCGAACACCGAGCCGCCCCGCAACGCGCCCGGCACGTCGTTCGTGCGGCCCATCCACCGCACCGAGCCGTCGAGGCCGAGGGTGGTGCACTGCTTCCGTAGGATCTCCTCGTCCTCGCCGGAGCCGTAGATCTTCAGGACCCAGCCGGGGTGGCGGGGCGCCACCTCGGACCAGGTGTCGAGGAGCATGTCGACGCCCTTCTCGTCGCTGAGCCGGCCGATGCTGATCACGGCCTTCTCGGTGCGCGGTGAGGGCACGTCCGGCAGCCAGGGCACGGCGTTCGGCAGATACGAGGCGTTGTTGAGGCCCGCGCCGATCCACAGGTCGGCGTCCTCGCGGGTGAGGACGAGCATGCGGTCGACGTCCCGGTAGTGCTTGAGGACCCGCTGGAAGCGCGAGGACCGTTTCGAGGTCTCGAAGGACTCGTGGCTCATCCCGATGACGGTCAGGCCGGTGGTGTCGGCGAGCTTCACCCACTCCATCGCCCACACCTGGGTCACGATGACGACCCCGCCGGGGCGCGCGGCGCGGAAGAGGCCCGTCAGCACGGCGGCCTTCTCCCGCATGCTCGCGTCCCGCGCCCGGCCGGGGGCGGGCGGCTGGCCCTCGTACAACCGGGTGGTGGGATACGCGAGTTCGCCGAGGTCGTGCGGGTCCTCGGGGGTGGTGACACCGATGACGTGGACGCGGTGGCCGCGCTCGGTGAAGAGCCGGGCCATCTGGTGGGACCAGCTGGTCACGCCGCCCATCTCGTCCACGCTGTTGGAGACCAGGAAGACGTCCCGCTCCGTCATGCTCTCCCTCACGCTTTCCTCCAGTCGGCGAAGAACTCCTCGACGATGCGCCGCGCGGCGGTGCCCTTGTCGTACTCGCCGAAGTCGGCCACGAACCGCTCGCGCGCGGCCGCGTACTTGACCGTCTGCTCCTCCAGCGGCGAAGCGCCCAGCACGGAGTGGAGTTCGTCCTCGGTGCGGACGACCGGGCCCGGTGCCCGTTCCAGCAGGTCGAAATAGGTGCCGCGGCCCTCGTGCACGTACTCCTCGTAGTCGTAGGGGAAGAAGAGCATCGGGCGGTCCAGCAGGGCGTAGTCGAACATCACCGACGAGTAGTCCGTGATCAGGGCGTCGGCGAGGGCGAGGACGGGGGTCACGTCGTGGTGGTCCGACACGTCGATGACCCGGCCTCGTACGGACGGCGGGAGGACGACGTGGTTGAGGTAGTGCGCGCGGACGAGGAGGACGTACTCATCGCCGAACGCCTCCGCGAACCGCTCCACGTCGAAGGGCAGCGCGAAACGGCGCCCGCCGTGCTGGCGGAAGGTTGGGGCGTACAGCAGGACCTTCTTGTCGGACGGAATGCCCAACTCGGCGGCCAGCGGCGGCCGTTCGGTCGCTCCGCGTGCCTGCGCGAGGGCGTCGTTGCGCGGGTAGCCGACCCGCAGCAGCGCCTTCTCCGGCAGCCGGAAGGCCTTGGCGAGGGTGCGGACATCGTGCTCGGAGCGGATCAGGAAGTGGTCGAAACGGTCCAGGGTGCGCTGCTGCTCCGCCTGCTCGGCGCGGGACATGAGCTTCCAGCCGGGTTCGTCGAAGCCCATCCGCTTGAGCGCGGAGCCGTGCCAGGTCTGGATGTACGTCGTCCCGGGGCGCTTGGTCAGCTTCAGCGGGTAGCTCTGGTTGTCGATCCAGTACGCGGCGCGGGCCAGCGCGCGCAGGTACGGCAGCGACCAGCGGCGCACCAGCGTGGCGTCCTTGGGGAAGCCCTGCGGCTTGCCCGTGTACGACCACACCGCCTCGAAGTCGATGCCCTGCCGGCGCATCTCCTCGTAGATCGCCCGGGGGCTGTCGCTGTACTGCCGGCCCAGGTGGCTCTCGAAGACCACCAGGCGCTTGTGCGCCGGCATGCGCAGGAAGACGTCGCGGTAGAGGCGGAGCTTGGTGTCTCCGGAGGTGGCCTTCTTGCGCAGGGTCTTCGCCTTGCGGTAGCCGGCCTTGGCGAGGCGGCCGGGGGGGCCCTGCAGGCCGCGGGTGACGAGGACGTTCGCCTTCTTGTCGGGGACGAGGCGGAAGGCGAGGTGGCCGCGGGCGGAGACCTGCGGCTCGACGCGGTCGGCGACCAGCCGGGTGAGGCGGGGGCGCACCGGTATCGCGCCGGTCGTGAGGCCGGGGCCGGCGGCGGTGAGGCGGGTCGTCGTGCGCTCGCCGTCGACGACCAGGTGGAGGCGTACGTCCCAGACGGCGTCCACGATGCCGAGCGGGCGCAGGCCCTTCGACAGGTTCGCCGCGGCCTCCCAGGAGACGTGCGGGCCCTCGTGCCGCACCGTGGCCACCGGGAAGCGGAAGGTCTGGAAGCGTACGCCCTGCCGTCGGGCGTAGAACTCCAGCTCGGCGGTGAGCCGGGCACCGGGCGGGATGACGCCGAGGGGGTTGGTGACGCGGCCCGCGAGCCGGACGGCACCGCCCCCGTCCTCCTGCCGGTACTCGGTCAGTTCGTTGCGCAGGAACAGCTTCCCGACCGGACGGGCGTGATAGCCGAGCTCGGTGACGTCCAGGACCCGGCGGGCGAGGGGGTCCTCGTCGATGTGTTCGGCGCACCAGTAGACCCGCCCCTCGCGCTCGGCGAGCGGGGCGGAGACCTTGTCACGGTTGGTGAGCGTGTCCACGGCGGGCAGCAGGTTGTCCCAGTCGCTCCGGCGGAGCAGATACGCGCAGACCGCGTGGATCGGCTCGACCTCGTCGTACGCGGCCGGGTCGATCGACGCCAGGTAGGGGCGGGCGAGAGCGGCGAACTCCTGGCGGTAGGAGGCGTCCCGGAAGGGCAGGTCGCGCAGGTGCAGGACCAGGTCGTGCTTGAGGAACTTGACGTCCTTGCGGAACTTCAGCTCCGGCAGGCCCCGGTCGGCGAGCAGCCGGTCGACCCGGCGGTGCATCTCCATGCGGTGCGCGAAGTTGGCGATCTCGGCCCGGCGGTTGCTGATCGACTTGGCGTCGGCCTTCTCGGCCACGTTCCAGTCGTAGACCCGGTTCGGTATGAGCGTGATGCGGCGGGCGGCCGTGTACGCCTGGGCGGAGAAGAGCAGGTCCTCGTAGTGGATGCCGACGGGGAAGTCCAGGCCGCTGTCGACCAGGAACTGCCGGCGGTAGCACTTGTTGGTCGACAGGGTGTCGTAGACCAGCAGGTCAGGCAGCTCGGAGACCGAGTCGAGGGTGCGGGTGCGGGCGTACAGCCACGGGTACCACCTGACCTCCTTGCGGTGGCGCGAGTCGACGTGGACGCGGACGCAGAGGCCGGAGACCAGGTCGGCGCCGGTGGTCTCGGCCGCCTCCAGGAAGTTGCGGCAGGCGTTGCGCTCCAGGACGTCGTCGCTGTCGAGGAAGAGGACGTACGCGCCGCGGGCCTTCAGGATGCCGTGGTTGCGGGGCGCGCCGCAGCCGCCGCTGTTCTCGGGGAGCCGGTGCGCCCGTACCCGGTCGGGGTGCTCGGCGGCGAGGCGGCGGGCCACCTCGTACGAGCCGTCCGTGCTGTGGTCGTCCACGATCACGACCTCGACGCCGCGCAGTGTCTGCTCCAGCACCGAGCGTACGGCCGTGGGCAGCCTGGCCTCGTCGTTGTAGACGATCACGACGACGGACATGGCGACGTCGGCTACGGAGGGTCGCTGATCGACGTCCACATTCACCTCGTTCATCCCTGCTTCCACCCTTTGGAAGCGATCACGCGCTTGAGGGCCACATGGGTAGATGTCAATAGGGGCGCACGGGTTCCTTCGGTGGAGGCCGGACCCTTGTCTGACGGTGCGTCAGCTACGACCATGTAGTCCGCGCCGGTCGACGTGCCGGACCGCCACCGAAGGGGGCCCCATGCCAGCCCTGTCGCCGCAAGGCCGTCTCGCCTACGGCATCCAGCTGCCAGTCCAGTCGCAGAGCACGATCTACGCCGAACCCTGGGAGGCATCCGCCGGCCCGGACGACCTGCTCGCCGTCGCCCGCACCGCCGACCACGCCGGCTTCGCCTACCTGGCGAGCTGCGACCACGTCGCCATCCCGCGCCGCCTCGCGTCCGCGATGAGCACGGTCTGGTACGACCCCGTCGCCACCCTCTCCTTCCTCGCGGCCGCGACCGAGCGCGTCCGGCTGCTCAGTCACGTGGCCGTGGTGGGCCTGCGCCATCCCCTCGCCACGGCCAAGCAGTACGCCACCCTCGACCACCTCAGCGGCGGGCGGCTCATCCTCGGGGTCGGCGCCGGGCATGTGCGGGAGGAGTTCGAGGCGCTGGGCGCCGACTTCGAGCGGCGCGGACCCGTGCTCGACGAATGCGTCGACGCCCTGCGCGCCGCCCTCGGGCCGGACGAGTTCCCCGAGCACCACGGCAAGCTCTACGACTTCGAGGGGCTCGGGCAGCGGCCGCGGCCCGCTCAGGAGCGTGTCCCGGTATGGGTCGGCGGGTCCTCCCCGGCCGCCGTACGCCGGGCCGCCCTCAAGGGCGACGGGTGGCTGCCGCAGGGGGATCCGCGGGACCGGCTCCCCGCGCAGATCGCCCGGATACGGCGCCTCAGGGAAGAAGCGGCCCGCGGCTCAGCCGCTGATGGACACGGCGAGGGGCCGTTCACCGTCGGCGCCATCACCGAGCCGCTGTATGTCGGGACGCCGGGGTGGGACGTCGGGCGCAGGACGGTCACCGGAGCGCCGGACGCCCTCGCGGAGTCCCTGCGCGCCTACCGCGCGATGGGGGTGGACCAGCTCCAGGTGCGGTTCCGCAGCCGCAGCCGCAGTGAACTCACCGACCAGATGGCGGCGTTCGGGGCACAGGTGCGACCCCTGTTGTAGAGGGCCGCAGGGCGCGGGCGACTGCGGCCGCGCCCTGTGTACGGCTCACTGCCACGTATGCCTCACGTCCGCTCACGCTCACTTCACCGGGTGGTTCAGGGTCCAGCCCGCCCACGCCGACGAGATCATGTCCGCCACCCCGTACCGCGCCTTCCAGCCCAGCTCCGCCGCAATGCGGTCGGCCGAGGCGACGACCCGGGCGGGGTCGCCCGGCCGCCGGTCCACGACCACCGGGGGCAGGGCGTGGCCGGTGAGCGCGTTGATCCGGTCGATCATCTCGCGCACCGAGACGCCCTGACCGCGCCCGATGTTGAGGGTGAGGTCCGTGCCCGGTGCCGCGCTCAGCCGCCGCGCGGCCGCCACATGGGCCTCCGCCAGGTCGACGACGTGGATGTAGTCGCGCACGCACGTCCCGTCGGGGGTCGGGTACTCGGCGCCGAAGATCCGCGGCGGGGCGCCCTCGGTGAGCTTCTCGAAGACCATGGGTACGAGGTTGAACACGCCGGTGTCGGCCAGTTCGGGGGTCGCCGCACCGGCCACGTTGAAGTAGCGGAGCGAGGCCGTCGACAGACCGGTGGCCCGGCCCGTGGCCCGCACCAGCCACTCACCGACCAGCTTCGTCTCGCCGTACGGACTCATCGGCGCACACGGCGTCTCCTCGGTGACGAGGTCGACGTCCGGCATGCCGTAGACAGCGGCCGAGGAGGAGAAGACGAACGACCCGACCCCGGCGTCGGTGACGGCGGACAGCAGGGTGAGCAGGCCCTCGACGTTCTCCCGGTAGTAGTGCAGCGGCAGTTCGACGGACTCGCCGACCTGCTTCTTCGCCGCGAGGTGGACGACGCCGGTGACGCCATGGTCCCGGATGACCCGCCCGAGCCGCTCACCGTCCAGGGTGGAGCCGACGACCAGCGGCACGCCGTCGGGCACCCGCTCGGCGATCCCCGTGGACAAGTCGTCGTAGACGACGGCTCGTTCGCCCGCGTCGAGCATCGCGCGCACGACGTGCGCCCCGATGTAGCCGGCGCCACCGGTGATCAGCCAGGTCATGTACGACCGTCTCCTCGTAGGTAGGTGATAGTGCAGGTGCGTCAGGTGTCAGGTGTCAGGTGTCAGGTGTCGGGGGTCGGGTGTCAGGTGTCAGCGCAGCAGGCGCTTGAGGCGGCGACGTACGACCTCGGTCAGTCCACGCCGGCCGGACGCGATCCGCACCGCGAGTGCCCCCGAGTGGGTCGCGTACGGCTGTACCAGCAGCACACCGTGGAGCAGGCTCGGCAGTGCGCTGCGGCGCAGCAGTCCGGCGCCCGCGACCGCGTGGGCGGTGGCGTTCCGTTCCGTGCCGTCCCTGAAGCGCAGTCGCAGCCTGAGGTCCCAGGTGCCGCTGCCCAGCGCCGCCAGGTCAAGGGGGAACTCGGCCGACCAGGTGTCGGACTCCGGGCGGGCCGTGAGGGGCGCCGTGGCGGCGAATCCCACCCGCCCGGCCTCCCGCTCCGCGAACTCCGCCTCCACGGTCTGCGGGCCCCCCTCCGCCATCCGCCCGTACAGCTCGTGCAGGCGCAGGCGGAGCACCGTGCCACGCACGCGTGGCCGCAGTTCGGCGTCGACGGCGGCGGGCAGCCGGTGCACCGGGCGGAGGAGGAGGTGGTCCAACTCCGCCTGGGGCAGGTCCGCCGACCAGACCGGGGAACCGTCGTCCGTGTGCGCGTACGGGGGGTTCAGCCGTGCCGGGCGGGCCGCGACTTCCCCCAGCCGGCCCAGGTCGCGCGGCTCCTCGGCGGCGAGCACCACCCGGGCGACGATCCGGCCGGGCGTGGTCGCCGCCGTGAGGTCGCTCTCGTCGAAGGAGGCCAGGTACGCGCGGGTGAGGGTCCACCACTCGCGCCGGTAGTCGGCGCCGCGCAGGTGCAGCTCGCGGGCGTACATCCGCAGCGAGTGGTCGAGGAAGCGTGCCCGCGTCGCCCGGGCCAGCCGCTTCTCCCCGGCGCTCAGCAGGATGTCGTACGACAGCCGGTCGGCGTCGATCCGGGCCTGCCAGTTGGCTGTGTCCGAGCGGTCGAGGGAGATGGACAGCCGGGCCGCCGACCGGCGCACGTGCCAGAGGTACACCGGCTCCGGGACGATCGCGATGCGCGGCCCGGCGGCCAGCACCCGAGCGCCGAACACGAAGTCCTCGTACGGGAAGGCCCCTTCGGGGAAGCGGATCTTGTGCTCGCGCAGGAAGGCGGTGCTGTAGAGCTTGTTGACGCACAGGGTGTCGCGCACGAGGCGCACCCGCCGGGCGGGGTGGGCGACCAGGGTGCGCCGGGTGTACAGCTCGGGCTGCCAGGGGGTCTCGCGCCCGGACGGCAGCTCCTTGCGCAGGGCCAGCCCGGACGCGACCGGCGCGTCGTGCATCACGGCCGCGCCCAGCAGCGCGTCGACGGCCCCGAGCGGCAGGACGTCGTCGCTGTCCAGGAACATCACATAGGGCGAGGTCGCGGCGTTCAGCCCGTCGTTGCGCGGAGTGCCGCAGCCGCCGCTGTTGGCCGGGCGCCGGATCACCTTCAGGCGCGGTTCCTCGGCGGCCAGCCCTTCCAGCAGCTCCCCGCTGCCGTCCGTCGAGCAGTCGTCGACCGCGATCACCTCACGGACGGCCGGCCCCTGCGCGAGCGCCGAGCGCACCGCGTCCGCCACATGGGCGGCGTCGTCGTACCCGATGACGACGACAGTGACCTGCGCGTCCTGAAGAGCCATGGTTGTCCCGACCGAAAAGAGATATGTACGTAATG
This sequence comes from Streptomyces sp. R28, assembly GCF_041052385.1. Lineage (GTDB taxonomy): Bacteria > Actinomycetota > Actinomycetes > Streptomycetales > Streptomycetaceae > Streptomyces. The sequence goes on from NZ_CP163439.1 coordinate 4,720,073, forward strand.
GTCATGTACGAGGTACTTCGCGCCTCGGTGGGGAAGATGGCTTGAACGCGGTCGGGGTTCCGTTCAAGACCGGTTGTTTACGATCAGCGGCTGCCTCCCGGTGCCCACAGCCCCTGTGGCGTCAGCCCCAGCAGCTCGATGGCGTTGCCCCGTACGATCCGCTCGACCACGTCCGCGTCCAGGTGCCCCATCTGCGCCTCGCCCACCTCGCGGGACTTCGGCCAGGTGGAGTCGGAGTGCGGGTAGTCGGTCTCGTACAGGACGTTTCCGACGCCGATCGCGTCCAGGTTCCTGAGCCCGAAGGCGTCGTCGAAGAAGCAGCCGTAGACGTGGTCGGCGAACAGCTCGGACGGCGGCCGGTGCACCTTGTCGGCGACCCCGCCCCACCCCCGGTTCTCCTCCCACACCACATCCGCGCGCTCCAGGATGTACGGGATCCAGCCGATCTGGCCCTCCGCATACATGACCTTGAGGTTCGGGAAGCGCTCGAACTTGCCGCTCATCAGCCAGTCGACCATCGAGAAGCAGCAGTTGGCGAAGGTGATGGTGGAGCCGACGGCGGGCGGGGCGTCGGCGGAGGTGGAGGGCATGCGGCTCGACGAGCCGATGTGCATGGCGATGACGGTGCCGGTCTCGTCGCAGGCGGCGAGGAAGGGGTCCCAGTCGTCGGTGTGGACGGAGGGCAGGCCCAGGTGCGGGGGTATCTCGGAGAAGGCGACGGCGCGGACGCCGCGGGCGGCGTTGCGGCGGACCTCGGCGGCCGCGAGTTCGGCGTCCCAGAGGGGGATGAGGGTGAGCGGTATGAGCCGCCCCTGGGCCGCCGGCCCGCACCACTCCTCCACCATCCAGTCGTTGTAGGCCTGGACGCACAGCAGGCCCAGTTCGTGGTCCGCCGCCTCGGTGAAGGTCTGGCCGCAGAAGCGGGGGAAGGTCGGGAAGCAGAGGGCGGACTGTACGTGGTTGACGTCCATGTCGGCGAGGCGGGCGGGGACGTCGTAGGACCCCGGGCGCATCTGCTCGTAGGTGATGACCTCGAGCTTGATCTCGTCCCTGCTGTAGCCGACGGCCGTGTCGAGGCGGGTGATCGGCCGGTGCAAATCCTCGTACACCCACCAGTCGCCGATGGGCCCGTCGTCGCCGGGCCGGCCCATGACGGGCTTGAACCGGCCGCCCAGGAAGGTCATTTCCCTCAGTGGGGCGCGGACGATGCGCGGCCCGGTGTCGAGGTGCTTCTTCGGCAGCCGGTCCTGCCAGACGGTGGGCGGCTCCACCGTGTGGTCGTCGACGGAGATGATCAGGGGAAACGTCGTCTCGGTGTCCATGTCGGCCACGGTAGCGCTGATCTGACGGGTCGTCAGCTATGCGGGAGCGGGCACCGCTGTGCGGAGAGCACGTGAGGGCCTTGTGATATCCCGCGCGCCTGCCTGCGATCAGCCCCTCCACAGCTGACGCATCTGCCGGAACAAGGCAAACTGGCGGAGATGTAAACGGGTCCTAGGGGGACTGCGATGGACGGGGTACCGCGAGTGCCGGAGCAGAGGCGTCCCGGCTCCTCGGCAGATACGGCGGAGCCGGCGGCGGCGCTGCGCTTCGGCGTGCTCGGCCCGGTGCGCGCCTGGCGCGGCGAGGATCAGCTCCCCACCGGTTCCCCCCAGCAACGGGCCCTGCTCGCGGCCCTGCTGCTGCGCGAGGGCCGTACGGCGACCGCGGCCGAGCTGATCGACGCCCTGTGGGGCGAGGAGCCGCCCTCGCAGGCGCTGGCCGCGGTACGGACGTACGCCTCCCGGTTGCGCAAGGTGCTGGATCCCGGGGTCCTGGTGAGCGAGTCGGGGGGCTACGCGGTGCGGGGCCTGGCCGAGGGCGCGCTGGACCTGGCGGCGGCGCAGGAGCTGGCCACGGAGGGGGAGAAGGCCAGGAACGCCGGGGATCTGAGCTACGCGCGGGGGGCGCTGGGGCGGGCGCTGGCGCTGTGGGACGGGGAGGTGCTGGCGGGGGTCCCCGGGCCGTACGCGGAGGCTCAGCGGGTCCGCCTGGAGGAATGGCGGCTCCAACTGCTGGAGTCCCGCCTCGACATGGACCTGGAGCAGGGCTGCCACGCGGAGGCGGTCTCGGAGCTGACGGCACTGACCGCGGCGCACCCCCTGCGCGAGCGGCTGCGGGAGCTGCTGATGCTCGCGCTGTACCGCAGCGGCCGTCAGGCGGAGGCGCTGGCGGTGTACGCGGACACGCGGCGCCTGCTGGCGGACGAGCTGGGTGTGGACCCTCGCCCGGGCCTGAAGGAGCTCCAGCAGCGGATCCTGCGGGCGGACCCGGGCCTCGCGGCGCCGTCGGACACGGTGGCCGAGCCGCCGGCGGCCCGGGTGCGCCCCGCCCAGCTCCCGGCGACCGTGCCCGACTTCACGGGCCGTTCCGCCTTCGTCTCGGAGCTGAGCGAGGTCCTCGCCTCGGCCGAGGGCCGGGTGATGGCGGTGTCGGCGGTGGCGGGCATCGGTGGCGTGGGCAAGACGACGCTCGCGGTGCATGTGGCCCACCAGGCACGCACCGCCTTCCCCGACGGGCAGCTCTACGTCGACCTCCAGGGCGCGGGCGCGCGGGCGGCGGAGCCGGAGACGGTCCTGGGCTCGTTCCTGCGCGCCCTGGGCACGCCGGACTCGGCGATCCCGGACTCGCTGGAGGAGCGGGCGGCGCTGTACCGGTCCGTGCTGGACGGCCGCCGGGTCCTGGTCCTGCTGGACAACGCGAAGGACGCGGCCCAGGTCCGCCCGCTGCTGCCGGGCATGGAAGGCTGCGCGGCGCTGGTGACGTCCCGGGTCCGCATGGTCGACCTCGCGGGCGCCCATCTGGTCGACCTGGACGTGATGTCCCCGGAGGAGGCACTGTCCCTCTTCACGAAGATCGTGGGCGAGGAGCGGGTGGCGTCCGAGCGGGAGGCGGCACTCGACGTGGTCGCGGCGTGCGGTTTCCTGCCGCTGGCGATCCGCATCGCGGCGTCCCGGCTCGCGGCCCGCCGTACCTGGACGGTCTCGGTCCTCGCCGCCAAGCTCGCGGACGAACGCCGCCGGCTGGACGAGCTCCAGGCCGGCGACCTGGCCGTGAAGGCCACCTTCGAGCTGGGGTACGGCGCGCTGGACGCGGCCCAGGCACGGGCGTTCCGGCTGCTGGGGCTGGCGGACGGGCCGGACATCTCGCTGGCGGCGGCCGCGGCGGTGCTGGACCTGCCGGCGGAGGAGACGGAGGACCTGCTGGAGGCCCTCGTCGACACGTCGCTGCTGGAGTCGGCGGCGCCCGGGCGGTACCGGTACCACGATCTGGTGCGGCTCTACGCGCGTGCCTGTGCGGAGCGGGACGAGTGGCCGCCCGGTGAGCGGGATGCGGCGATGTCGCGGTTGCTGGACTTCTATCTGGCCACGGCGGCGGGGGTGTACGCGATCGAGCGGCCGGGGGATCGGCTGGTGGATCATCTGGCGGTAACGGAGTATCCAGGGCTGCGTTTCGACGATCGACGCGCGGCTCAGGACTGGTTGTACGCGGAGGCCGTTTGCGTGCTCGCATGCGTGCGACAGTCGACGGCGCCCCGTCAACTGAGGCGTGCGGTCGACTTGCTGTGGGCGGCGATCGATCTGACGGAGTCCGGAGCCAACTCCAAGGAATACCAGGCAACTGGAGCTTCCACGCGTGCCGCGGCGCACGCTGCCGACGATCAACAGGCCGAAGCCCGGGCTCTGATCACGCTGGCCAACGGCCACTACTACTCGGGCCGATTCGAGTTGGCAGATCAAGAGGCTGCTGGTGCCCTTGAACTGGCGGAGGCAGTAGGTGACTCCCTCGCCAGTTGCTGGGCTACCAACATGCTCGGTGTCATCGCGCTCTATCAGAGCCGGCACGAAGACGGCGAGGCGCACCTGACCCGAGCCATCGAGAGTTTCCGCTCGTGCAAGGATCGCCCGGGCGAGGCGAGTGCCCTGTGCAACCTCTCGCGGATCCACCTCGCGATGGGGCACACCGCGAGCGCGGTTTCCCTGGCCGAGCAGGGAACCACCATGTATGACGACATGAGGCACGCGCTGAGGGGGGCCAACGGACGATATGCGCTGGGCCTTGCACTCACCCAGAGTGGTCAGGTCCAGCAGGCTACTGATCGTCTCAAAGAAGCCCTCGACGTCTTCCGGGACCGCCGACAGCGACTCTGGGAGGGGATGACCCTCTTCCGTCTCGCCGAGGTCGACCTCGTCGCCCAACGTCCGGCGCAGGCGGCAGCCAATGCAGAACTCGCGCTGACCGTTCTCCGCGGAATCGGTGGTGAATGGCGGCGCGGAAACGTGCTCACAGCGCTTGGGCGTGCCCTCAGTGGCATTGGACAGACGGGCCGAGCCCAGGTCTGCTGGGAGGAAGCCCTTGAAGTCTTCGAGACGCTGGGGGCGCCGGAAGCCGAGGAAGTACGAGCTCTCCTCAACCCTCATGCTGTCGCCTGAGACGGCAAGCCTGCACGTTCATCATTCGTTTATCGCCGCACGGCACTCTCGTCGTGTCGATCCGTCGCGTCGGGGGGCAAACGGGTCGGCCGGCGGCCGCACTTTAAGGTGTAGCGGCCCGAGAGTGCCACGCCCGGCGGCCCACGGGGGAGTTGCCGGGCGTGGCCTCTCTCATCTACGCATCGAAATCGCCAGGGGAGCCAGTTATGAGCAACGACAAGAAGAGCACTGCGGCCGCGGCGCCGGGCACCGACGCAACCGAGGTGACCACGCTGAACACGCACGCCACCGGTGAACCTCTCAACACGAGCACCCTGGCTGCCGAGAAGGACACCGGCGAGGCCACCACCGACAACACTCACGCCACCGACGAGCCGGCCTGACCAGACCTTCCTCCACACGGGGATCGGCCGCGGCGGCGCGGAGGGGAGCCGCCGCGGCCGACGTGTCCCAAGTGCCGGCCGCTCGCCGGTCCCTGGCTCGATCGCAGAGAAGGCGATAGGCGGATCTGTCCCACGCACATGGCGCGGTTGCCCGCGAAACGGCGGCTGAGGCGGGACGCATCTGCCTATCTCCGGCTTCCTTGGCCCTGCCCGTGGGCCCCGACGTCGAGTTATCCACATGCTCGGCGGGGTTGGTCTGGGTTCGGGACAGTAGGGGCGTGGAACGCACGGACTTGAAGCTGCTCGTCGAGGGCGGCGTGCTGCTGATCTCGCGGGCGTTGGAAGCCGGGTGGCCTCGGGCGTCGCTTTTCCGGCGGCTGCGCTCGGAGGGGTGGTACCGGGTCCAGGGCGGAGCCTGGGCTGAGCCGGGGAGGGAAGTCGACCTCGTCGTACGGCTTAAGGCCGCCCAGTCGGTCAGGCCGCACCTGGTCGTGAGTCACGGCTCGGCCGCTCGGCTCTGGCAGATCGAGACGCTCGGCGAGGCCCCTTCGCACCCATCGCCCCCTTCGCACCCATCACACCCATCACAGCCTTCGCGCCCATCACACCCTTCGCGCCCATCACACCCCTCGCACCACCTGGAATTCACCGACCCCGGCCTCAGTGCCCGGCAGGGCTTCGCAGGGGTACGGGTCCACCGCATCCCCCTGCCGGAGCTCGAAGTCGTCGAGCGGTCGGGGCTGCGCGTCACCGAGGTGCCTCGTACCCTCGCCGACCTCCTCCGAGCCGGCCCGAGGGACAACGCGCTCGTCGCGGTGGAGTCCGCACTCACCTACCGCAGGGTGGGCCTGGCACGCCGCCCCCCGCTCATTGCCCCGGCCTCCCTCGCCGTCGCGCTGGAGACCCCGCTTCTCGGTGTCGCCAGGGCCCGGGGCTGGCTGGGCCTCCTCGACCCCCGTTCCGGATCACCGGCAGAGACCATCGCCCGCCTGCGTATGCATGACGCCGGGCTGCGACCCGAGACTCAGGTCGAGGTCCACCCGCCCGACGGCCGTCGCCGCTACCTCGACTTCCTCTTCCGGGCAGAGGGGCTGGCAATCGAGATCGAGGGGTACGCCTATCACGGCACCCGTGACGCCCACCGCCGGGACGTCGCTCGCTTCAATCAGCTCACCCAATGTCCTCAGGTGCGCAGTGTGTTGCGCTACACGGCGGAGGACGTCTTCCATCGGCCCGCGACGATGATCCGCGAGGTTCGTGCCGCCCTGCGTGCCGCGGCAGCGCGCTCGCCTCATATCGACCCTCCCGGCACTTTCACACCACCGTAGGCCGTCGCCCCCCTGCCGCACGGGGAGCGCTTCCAAGGCGGAGAACCCGAGGATTGGCAGATTCGTGCCAGCGACAGGCCGATACGCCCGCGCGATCGGCCACATCAATGGGACTCTTCTGCCGATCAAGGCCTCTCAGGCCCGCTCAGGCCCGCCCCGCCCCTTCCCTCCCCGCCCCTCCCAAGGGAGGAGAAGCGCGTTCGCCGGTCTCTGCGCTCTGTTCCCCCGTCGAGTCGGTCCTCGGGATCGTGACGCCGACCCGACTCGCCCTGCTGCTCGGCCTGTCGGCCCTCATATCCCCGTGCCGGGACGGGCGCGGGCGCGGTTGCGGGACTTCCGCACGCGGCTGGATCCGCCCGCCGGGCTGCTGGTCGCGGCCGCGGCCTCGGCGACGTACGGCGGCGGGCATCCTACGGCGCCGCTGCGCGGGCTCCTGACCGTCATCGGCTGCTACTACCTGGTCGTCGGCGTGCGCCGCACGCAGCCCGAGTCGTGGCGGGCGATCGGCATCATCGCGCCGGCCGGCGTCGCGGTGGCCGCCACCAGTGCCTTCTCCCAGGTGACCAACGAGACCCCGACCGGCTTCTGCCGCACCGGCCTGCTCACCGACGTCGCCTGCGACGCCGGCGGCGACGGCATCCTCATCCGCGCCACCGGGACCTTCGCCAACCCGAACCTGCTGGCCGCGCCTTCCTGGTCCTGCTGCTGCCGTTCGCGCTGCTCGCCGCCGTGTGCGTGGACGAGCGCACGGCCCGTACGGCCGTCGTCGTGCTCGTGGTCGTCGGGTACGGCGCCCTGCTGACCACCTTCTCGCGCGCCGGGTACGTCGCCGGTGCCGCCGGGCTGCTCGTGCTCGGCGGCGCCTACTGGCTGGCGCCCAGGATCGCCGACCGCGCGCGGCGCCGGCTGTTCGTCGCCCTCGGCACGCTCGCCCTGCTCGCCGCGGCCGGCGCCATCTGAGCCGTGTCCCGGGCCGGGAACTCGCTGGGGGTGCGCGGTCAGGCCTGGCAGGCGGCGCTCTCCCTGGCCGCCGACAACCCCCTGGGCGTCGGGCTCGGCCGCTCCGGCGCCGCCATATCCGCCACCGCGACCGGCGACCGGACCTTCGTCCACGCCCATAACCTGTGGCTCAACTGGCTGGTGGAGGCCGGCCCGCTCGCGTTCCTCGCCATCACCGCCGTAGCCGTGATCGCCCTGTCCGCCGCGGCCCGCGCCGCCCGCGCGGAGTCGGTGATCGGAACCGTCGGGCTGGCCGCCCTCACCGGCTTCTCGCTGATGAGCATGATGGACCACCCGGCGAACCTCGACCGGATCGACACCCTCCTGTGGTACGCCCTCGCGCTCGTCATGGCCGAGGCGCCGGCCACCTGGCGCCGTACCGAGGAAGCCTCGCCCGCGCCCCTCCCCACTCAGCTCAGGCGACCCCGGCACGGACCGCAGCGCGTCGGTGCGGGGGCATGACCCGATCGCCGCGAAGAAGGCCCAGGACAGCCCCGTACTGCTCTTCCGGGCACCGTCCTGGGCCGCCTTCCTCACCTCCGTGAAGGGCTGACCGCGACTACGGCGTGACCGTCAGCGCCGTGTGGCCCACGCCCGTCGAACCGTCGCCGTACTCGACGAGGCCGAGGTACCTGCGGCCCTCTTCCGCGCCCTGCCAGGTCACCGTGACCCGGGCGCGGTTGTCGGTGCCGACCTGCTGGGAGGCGGGGGTGACGGTGGCGGGGACGTCGGGGGCGGACTTGCCCAGCTGCCAGGTCCACAAGGTGAACCGCTGGCTGCGGGTGCCTTCGGGGAGGGCGTACTGGACGACGTAGGCGTCGTAGTCGCCCGGAGGCAGGTCGGCGTGTTCGTCCGAGCCCTCCACCGGGCTCGGGCTGACCTGCTTGCCGTCCTTGTCGTACACGAACAGGTCGAGGTCACTGCCGCGGAGGTGGTCGGAGGAGAAGACCGCCACCCGGGCGAGCCGGGTGTCCCGCGGTACGTGGACGCGGACCTTCTTGATCGCCCCCGACTCGCTCGGCGGCGACGCGGCGTGGCCCTCCTTGTCCACGCCCGTGAGCGTGCCGGTGTGCTTCTCCCCGGCGTACAGGCCCGTGGTCGTGGCCGTCAGCGTTCCTGTCCAGCCGATGCGCGTGGAGAGCGCGACCCTTGTCTTCCCACCGGTCACCGGCACCTCGTCCGGTGCGTCGAGACGCGCGGCCCGCAGGGAGATCTGGCTTTTGACCCGGTGGGCGCTGTGGGCGTCGCTCCAGGTGAGGGTGCCGAACCGCCAGGAGCCGTAGGCGGCGTCGGTGCGGGTGAAGGCGACCTTGTACGTCGCTTTCGCGCCCGGCGCCACGGTCAGCGTCCTCGGGGTGACCTCGGCCCTGAAGCCCGGCGGGGTCCGGAGCGCGGCCCGATAGGTGGCCGTCTGCGAGGAGACGTTGGTGACCGTGCGGGTCACCGTCTGCCGGATGAAGACGTCACCGACGGAGATGGTCGGGTAGTTGAGGTCGCTGGGGTCGGTCTGCGGGGCTGTCGCGCAGGCGCCCGCCGTCGGCGGCTCGACGCCCACCGCGCAGAGGTACGCCGTCCAGTCCGCGGAGGTCGAGTCGTAGACCAGGCCGGGATCAGCGGCCCGGGTGGCCCGGGGCGAGCCGGCACCGTAGTCGAGCGGTGTCGCGAGAACCGTCTTGCCCGCGGTGTCGGTCTGCCGGGCGATCGGCCTGCCCTCGTTGTCGGCCGTCGTGGCCGTGGTCATCAGCGCCGACTTGATCTCCATCGGCGACCAGCCGGGATGCAGCTGCTTCAGCAGCGTGGCGAGGCCGGCGATGTGCGGGGTCGCCATCGACGTGCCCTCCCAGAAGCCGAACGACCCCTTGTACCCGGCGACGCCACCGGGCACGGTGCCCGCGGCGATCAGCTGCCCCGGTGCGGCGATGTCGGGCTTGAGCAGGTCGCCGCCGGAGGCCGGGTCGGGGCCCGAGGAGGAGAAGGGGGCGACGGAAGGGGCCTCGACGCGGGTGCTGACGGTGGCGGTGAAGCGTGCGGTGGCCCCCTTGACGGCGGCGTAGTCCTTGACGGCCTTTCCGTCCCGCGGACCCAGCACGAACGTGGGGAAAGCCGGCTCGGCGAAGACGTCCTGGGAGCTGGTGGGGGTGTTGGCCAGGACCATGGCCACCGCACCGGCCTTCTTCAGCTCGTCCAGCCTGTCCTGGTACTCGAACGCGGCGCTGCCGCCCCGGTCGCAGATGACGATCTTGCCTCTCACCCGGTCCGGGTCGAGTGCGTGCGGCGCGCAGTGCGCGGCCTCCTCGGCGCCCGGAAGGGCTGCGTTCGCGGCATAGACCAGCGGGGCCTTCGGGACGCCCTCGCTGAAGGCGGGGCCGGTGATGCGCCGCCCGTTGCCGAGGACCAACGTCGCCTGGTAGTCCGTGTCGTGGCTCTCCGCGGCGACCGTGGTGACCCAGGGCGAGGTGTTCTCCACCGTGTCCGGGCCGTCGTTGCCGGCCCCGGCGGCGACGAACACGCCGGCCTTCGCGGCGTTGAACATGGCCTCCCGGTTCGCCGGACCGGTCAGTCCGCCGCCGATGGAGAAGCTGATGACGTCCACGCCGTCGGCCACGGCACGGTCGATCGCGGCCAGGTTGTCCGCCTCGCCGCAGCCGGAGCTCCAGCACGTCTTGTAGAAGGCCAGCCGGGCCTGCGGGGCCAGCCCGCTGAGCCTGCCGCGGACGTTGGTGCCGGGGATCGACACGGGGGTGTCGTAGTCGCCGGCGATCGTGGTGCCGATGTGGGTGCCGTGGCTGTGCATGTCGAGGGGCGAGGGCACGTCGACCGGCTGGGGGTCGGCCAGCTCGGCGCGGAAGTAGGCGGCGCCGATCACCTTGTTGTTGCAGGTGACCTGGTGGGCGGGGTCGCGGGGGTCGCCCTTGTCGCAGGTGCCGTGCCACTTCTTGGCGATGACCGCCGCGTCGGGGCGCGGCTCCGGCAGCGCGGCCAGCATCGGGTTCTTCGGGTCGAAGGGATCGATGACGCCGACGATCATGCCCTCACCGGCGTGCCGCGGACCGCCCAGCTTCGACCAGAGGCCCTTCTTGCCGGACAGGCCGAGGAAACGGGGGATGTCGGGCGGGGACGCCGGGGCGGCCTCGGCGCGGCCGGACGCGGAGGACCTCGGTGCGGTCCCCTTGCCGACGGCGGCTCGCCCGCTGTCCGCCTCGGGGGCGGGTCCGGGTGCCGGGGCCGGTTCGGGCGCGGAGGCGGGTCCGGGTGCGGGCGCGAGAGCGGGTGCGGGTGCGGGCTCCGGCCTGGTGACGGCGGACTTCGTCACCGACACCACACCCGGCGTCCGGGCCAACTCGGCTGCCTGTCCGGCCGTGAGCTTCGCGGCGAAACCGCTGAACGTGTAGTCGTAGTCGTAGAGCTTCCTGGCGCCCGGGACAGCGTCCAGCACCCGGTCCCTGCGGGCGTCCAGACGGCTCACGTACTCCCTGGACGCGGACGAGGCGGTGTCGAGACGCTTCCCGGAAGCAGGCATGGTCCGCTTCAGGCCGCGCAGGCCGCCCTCGTACGCGGCGACCGGGGCGTCGGTCAGCTTCACCACGTAAGTGCCGGTGGTGGCACTGCGGTTCTCGGTGCCGGCGTGTGCCGACATCGCTGTCCCCGTGACGACGAGAGCCCCGGAAAGGAGAGGTACGAGCACCGCGGCGAGGAGTCTCGGACCTATGTGACGGTGGGTCAACTTGGTTCCAAAGTGGTCGGCTTGGCATGAGTTGCTTCCCCTGCCGCCAATCTCACAGAAACCCGGGCATTCGAGAACGTTGAAAGGTTAATTGTCAGCTTGTCTTCACAATCGTTTCACGGAGATAAAGCCGACCTAAGCCCTCAACTCCCCCTTGACCACCTTCCCGCCGGCATTCCGCGGCAACTCCCCCACGAACTCCACCACCCGCGGCACCTTGTAGTTGGCCATCTCCCGCCGCGCCCAGGCGATCAGGTCGTCCCCGGTCAGCACCGCACCCGCCCGCCGCACCACGTACGCCTTGCCGACCTCGCCCAGCCGCGCGTCCGGTACGCCGATCACCGCCACGTCCGCGACGTCGGGATGCAGGCCGAGCAACTGCTCGATCTCCGCCGGGTACGCGTTGAAGCCGCCGACGATGAACATGTCCTTGATCCGGTCGGTGATCCGCAGGTTTCCCGCCTCGTCCAGGACGCCCACATCCCCCGTCCGCAGCCAGCCGTCCTCCGTCAGCACCTCCGCGGTGGCCGCCTCGTCCTCGTAGTAGCCCCGCATGACGTTGAAGCCCCGCACCAGGACCTCGCCGGGCTCGCCGGGCGGGGCCTCGACCCGGACCTCCGTGCCCGGTATCGCCCGCCCGGACGTCGAGGCGATCACCGTCGGATCGTCGCCGCGCCGGCACATCGTCACGATGCCGCTGGCCTCCGACAGGCCGTACGCCGTCAGGACCGTCTCCACGCCCAGCTCCCCGCGCAGGCGTTCCACCAGCCGCAACGGCACCACCGCCGCGCCGGTCACCACCAGCCGCAGCGCGCAGAGGTCGTACGACGCCCTGGCCGGGTGGTCGAGGAGCGACTGGTGCAGTGTCGGCGGGCCCGGCAGCACCGACACGCGTTCCGCCGCGATGTTCGCCAGGGCCGTGCCGACGTTGAACACCGGCTGGGGGATCATGGTCGCGCCCCGCATCAGGCAGGCGATCACCCCGGCCTTGTAGCCGAAGGTGTGGAAGAAGGGGTTCACGATCAGATAGCGGTCGCCCTGCCGCAGGCCCGCCAGGTCGCTCCACGCCTCGTAGGCCCGCAGCGTCTGCGCGTGGGTGATCACCGCGCCCTTCGGGCGGCCCGTCGTACCGGACGTGAAGACGATGTCCGAGGACCAGGAGCCCTCCACGGCCCCCGCGCGCGCCCGCACCTCCGCCTCGCCCACCCCGTCGCCGCTCGCCAGGAAGTCCTTCCAGGTACGGAAGTCCGCCGGGGCGTCGTCCGACAGCACGACCACCTGCCGCAGCTCCGGCAGCGCCGGCCCCTGAGCGACCGCCCTGCGCAGCGACGCCACGTACGAGGTGCCCAGGAAGGTGCCGGTCACGAAGAGCAGACGGGCCCCGCTGCGGCGCAGCACGTCCGCGGCCTCCGTGCCCTTGAACCGCGTGTTCACCGGCACCAGCACCGCCCCCGCCGACACCGCGCCGAGTGCGGCCACGATCCAGTCCAGCGTGTTGGGCGCCCAGATGCCGACCCGGTCGCCGGGCTCGATGCCGTTCGCCAGGCAGGCGGCCGTCGACCGTTCGACGCGGGCGCCGAGTTCGCCGTACGAGATCCGGGTCCGTCCCTCCACCACCGCCTCGGTGTCCGCGTACCGCTCGGCCGCCCGTCGGACCAGCTCCGGGATGCTCTGCCACTCCACGATGGGCCTCCCCGAACTCGGCGACCGGCACACAGCTGACTACCCGTCAGATTAGCTGTAACCTGACGGCCTGTCAGCAGCCCGTCCGCAGCGCGGAGGTGTGCACATGGCCGGACTCAAGGACGCGACCGCCATCGTCGGCATAGGACAGACGCCGTTCGCCAAACACCTTCCCGAGGACGAGAAGACCCTCGCCTGCCGGGCCGTCCTCGACGCCCTCGACGACGCCGGAATAGCCCCGGGCGAGGTCGACGCGCTCGCCAGTTACACCATGGAGGAGACCGACGAGGTCGAGCTGGCGAAAGCCGTCGGGTTCGGGGACCTCACCTTCTTCAGCAAGGTCGGGTACGGCGGCGGCGGTTCGTGTGCCACGGTCGCGCATCTCGCCTCCGCCATCGCCACCGGGCAGGCGACGGTCGGCGTCGCCTGGCGGTCACGCAAGCGCGGCAGCGGGCCCCGGCCCTGGCGGAACACCGCCGCCCAACTGCCCACCCCCGCCCAGTGGACACGGCCGTACGGCCTCCTGCGGCCCGTCGACGAGATCGCCATGCTCGCCCGCCGCTACATGCACGAGTACGGCGCGACGCGGGACCATCTGTTCAACGTGGCCCTCGCCTGCCGGAACAGGGCCAACCAGAATCCCGCCGCGGTGATGTACGAACGGCCCCTGACCCGCGAGATGTACATGACCTCCCGGTGGATCAGCGAGCCCCTCTGCCTCTTCGACAACTGCCTGGAGACGGACGGGGCCCTCGCGTGCGTGATCGTCAGCCGGGAGCGCGCGCGGGACTGCCGGCACACCCCCGTCTACGTCCACTCCGCCGCCCAGGGCCTGCCCGCCCAGCACCACGGCATGGTCAACTACTGGAACGACGACCCGCTCACCGGCCCCGCCTGGACCGCCGCCCGGCATCTGTGGAAGCACGCCGACTTCACTCCACAGGATGTGGACGTCGCCCAGATCTACGACGCGTTCACGGCCCTCATACCGCTGTCGCTGGAGGGGTACGGGTTCTGCGGGAGGGGGGAGGGCGGGGCGTTCACGGAAGGGGGCGCCCTGGAGATCGGCGGTCTGCTGCCCCTCAACACCGGGGGCGGCGGGCTCAGTGAGGCGTACGTCCACGGCTTCAACCTCATCAACGAGGGCGTCAAGCAGCTCCGCGGCACCAGCACCGCCCAAGTCCCCGGCGCCGCCACCTGTCTCGTCACCGCCGGCGAAGGCGTCCCCACCTCCGCGCTGCTCCTGAGGAGTTGACCAAGGATGCTCTCCCCCGTCACCGACCCCGACGGCGCCCCCTTCTGGCGCTACGCCGCCCAGGGCGAACTCCGCGTCCAGACCTGCGCCGACTGCCGCGAACCCCGCTTCCCGCCCCGCCCCTGCTGCCCGCACTGCCAGTCCTTCGCAAGCGAGTGGATCAGGACCTCCGGTCAGGGCCGCATCTGGTCGTACGTCGTCCCGCACCCGCCCCTCCTGCCCGACTACGCCGAGCAGGCGCCGTACAACGTCGTCGTCGTCGAACTCACCGACGCACCCCGCATCCGCCTGGTCGGCAACCTCGTCACCGGCCCCGACGCACCCCTCGACTCCCTGGCCCCGGACCGGATCCGCATCGGTGCCAAGGTCCACGCCGTCTTCGGCGGCACCGGCCTGCCCCGGTGGGTCCTGGAGCGCCCATGAGCCTCACCGTCACGGCCGACAAGGACACCGGCGTCGCCGTCGTCACCCTCGACCGGCCCGAGCGGCTCAACGCCATCGACCTCGGGATGCGGGACGAACTCGTCGCGGCCTGGCGGGAGTTGAGGTTCGACGACGGCGTCCGTGCCGTCGTGCTCACCGGCGCCGGGGAGCGGGCCTTCTGCACGGGCCTTGACCGGGATGTCGTCGTTGCGCAGCCCGACTCGCCGTACATGATGGACGATCCGCTGCTGCGGGTCGGGCCCAAGGCCAACGACCTGTGGAAACCGGTCGTCGCCGCCGTGCGGGGCATGGCCTGCGGGGGCGCCTTCTACCTTCTCGGGGAGGCGGACTTCGTCGTCGCCGACCCGACCGCCGCCTTCTTCGACCCGCACACCACCTACGGCATGGTCAGCGCCTACGAGTCGATGCTCATGGCGCTGCGCATGCCGCACGGGGAGGTCGCGCGGATGGCGCTCATGGGGAGCGCGGAGAGACTGTCCGCGCGGCGGGCCCACGAGATCGGGCTGGTCTCGGAACTCACCGAGCCCGGCGGGGCGTTGGCGGCCGCCGTCGACTGTGCCGCCGTCATCGCCGGGTATCCGGCGCGGGGCGTGCAGGGGACCGTGCGGGCGCTGTGGGCGGCCAGGGAGGCCGCGCTCGCCCACGCCTTCGCCCAGGCGCCGCACCTGATCGCGCTCGGGAACCTGCCGGGCGAGCGGCAGGGCGAGCTGTTCCGGGCGCGGCGCCGCGACCACAGGGTCCGGTGAGCTACTCCGCCGTGCGCGTCACGTCGCCCAGCGTGCAGGTGACGCCGCTCGTGCTGTCCCCGGTGCCCGGCAGGTAGGAGGCGGTCACGTCCAGCGTCTGAGTGGTGTCGGGCGAGACGTACGCGATGGTGGACGCGCTGGTGCGTACGGGGGCGCCGCCGGAGTCCTTGAAGGTGACACCGAACTCGTAGGTGTACGTCGTGATGCTGCTGGTGTTGGTGGCCTCGACGCGGGCGACGATGCCCCGGCTCTCGTCGAACACGCAGCTCTGGATCGTCACGTCCTGGGTGGCCTCGGCGGTCGGGGTCGCGCTGCTGCCGCCCGAGCCGCCGGTCGAGGACGAGTAGTCGTCGTCATCGTCGTCGTAGTGGGTGCTGCCGCTCGAGTAGCCGCCCGAACTGCTCGACGAGCCGTGGGAGCTCGAGTTGTCGTCGCACCCGCCGCCGTGGGAGCGCCGGGCTCCGGTCAGGGCGACCACCACGCAGACGGACACGGCCACAGCGCGCACATGGCGAAGCTTCACGTTGTTCAACCCCCGAAAAATGTTGTGCAACCCCGTTGTACTGATCGTGAGCACGTCACGCTAGCAGTGGCTGCATGGCAACAATCGCTTACCCGGCGTAGCGTCTCGTGTAAGAGCGGTGAAGAAAGCCTCAGCAGGCCGCGAACCCGCTTCACCCCGGTGACGGGCGCCGTCCGGCCCCCTTCCGTGCAACCGCACGACGGCCGTCACCGGGCATGTCCTAGGCCGTTCTGGCCGTCCCGGTGCCCTTCTCCGCGTCCAGCGCGTACACGCACCGGTCCTTGCTGCACGCGTACACGACGCCGTCCTTCACCACGGGCGAGCCGGTGATCTCGCCGCCGGTGGCGAGCTTCCACCTCAGGCGGCCGTCGTCGGCCTTCAGGGTGTAGAGCAGGTGGTCCGTGGAGCCGAAGTGGATACGGCCCTCCGCCACCGCGGGTGCGCCCACGATGTCGCCGCCCGCCTGGAAGCGCCACTTCGGCGTCCCGGTGACCGCGTCCAGCGTGTACAGGCCCTTGCCGCTGCCGACGTGGACATGGCCCGCGGCCACCAGGACCGGCTCCAGCGAGGACCGGGCCTCGGTGGCGATGCGCCAGCGGTCGCGGCCGTCGGTGGCGTCCAGGGCGTAGACCGTGCCGAGGTAGTCGGCCAGGTACACGCCGCCGCCCGTCACCGCCGGGCCCGGCACGAAGGCCGGCGGGCACAGGAAGACCGCCGGGGCCTCGAAGTGCCAGCGGACGTGACCGCTCGCCACGTCGATCGCCAGCACGCGCGTGCCCGCCGACACGTACACATAGCCGTCCTGGGCCTGCGCCACCCGCACCGGCACCCCGCCGCAGGAGGCGGCGTCGCCGATGGGGTACGACCAGCGCTCGTCGCCCGTGCGGGCGTCCAGGGCCCGCAGGCGGGCGTCCTTCCAGACGTACACCGTGCCGTCGCACAGCACGGGGCCCGCCTCCGGGGACTCGAAGTCGGTCTGCGCCCCGGTGATCTCCCACAGCTTCTGGCCGTTCGAGGCCTCCCAGGCCTGGACGCCGCCGCCGCGGGTGCCGGTGACGACCGTGCCCCGCTCGGCCTTGAGGGAGTACACCCAGGCGTCCGTCTGCAGGCGCCACAGGTCCGCGCCCTCGCGGCAGTCCAGGGCGAAGAGGGTGGGCCCGTCGGAGGCGTGGATCCGGCCGTCCGCGACCGCCATCGACCAGGCCACGTCCCGCGTCTTGAAGCGGCGGCGGCCGGTGGCCACGTCGAGAGCATGGACCTCGAAGGAGGTGACGTAGACGAGGTCGTCGGCGACGGAGGGTGTCCCCCAGACGTCGTTCGACATGCGAAAACGCCAGGGGCGCCAGCCTGCCGCCGTCTCCGGGGGCACGGGCGGCGGTGCCGGTACGGCGGGGCCCACGGCGGGGTCCGTGCCGTTGACGCCGGGGTGGGGTCTCGACCAGGAGGCGACGAGGCCGGCCTCCGGAGGGGGCGCCTTCACGGCGGCGGCGCGGGCGTCGGCGACGCGGGGGCCGGGGCCGATGGGCACCGCGGCGCCGGCCAGGCGCACCGGGCCGGTGTCGGGGGCGCCGACCGGGACGGGCGCCGGCTGCGGGCCCGGGACCACCGGGTCGTGCGGGGGCGGCGGAGGGACCGGGGCGGGGGCGATGCGGCCGCCGCTGCGACCGGAGGACGTCGACGGCTTCACCGCCGGGCGGCCGCCGCGCCGCGACTCGATCAGGCTCACCGCACGCTCGGGCAGCCACGCCGACGCCGTACCGCTGTCGTCGGAGCCGGAGCCGAAGAGGTGGGGGGCCAACTGGGCCTGGAGATCGGCGGGGTTGGGGCGGGCCGTCGCCTCCATCTGCATACACGACTCGATGAGCGGGCGCAGCTCGTCCGGGAGGCCTTCGAGGTCCGGGCCCTCGCGGAGCAGCATGAAGACGGTCTCGACCGGGTTGGCGCCGTGGAAGGGCGGGTGTCCGGTGGCGGCGAACACCAGCATCGAGCCGAGCGAGAAGACGTCGCTCGCGCCGGTCACGCTGCGGGAGTCCTTCGCCTGTTCGGGCGACATGTAGGCGGGCGTACCGACCGCGACGTTCGTCATCGTCAAACGCGTGTTCGAGACGCCGGATGCGATACCGAAGTCGATGACCCTGGGGCCGTCCTCGACCACGAGCACGTTCGACGGCTTGAGGTCGCGGTGGACGAGACCGGCGCCGTGGATGGACTGCAGGGCTTCCGCGACCCCCGCCGCCAGCCAGCGCACCGCCTGGGCCGGGAGCGGCCCGCACTCGTTCACTATCTCTTCGAGGGAGGGCGCGGGGACGTACGCGGTGGCCAGCCACGGCACGGCCGCGCGCGGGTCGGCGTCGACGACGGCCGCCGTGTAGAAGCCGGAGACCGCCCGGGCCGCTTCCACCTCACGCGTGAAGCGGACACGGAACAGCTGGTCCTCGGCGAGCTCCGTACGGACCGTCTTGATCGCCACGCGCCGGCCGGACGCCGATCGCGCGAGATAGACCAGCCCCATGCCACCGGCACCCAGCCGTCCGAGCACCTCGAACGGCCCGATCCTGCGCGGATCGTGCTGCGTCAGCTGATCCACCACTCTGCCTGCCACCTCCCCGTACGAGCCGCGCCACCGACATGTTCACGCGACCCCGTGCAGCGTCTCACCACCGCACCGCCTTGGCGGCACGCACCCTGATTCTTCCTGTCCTGGGGCGTGGTTGCGAACCCAAGGGCGGAACGGGGTGTCTTGGGACAAAACCACACTCCGGCGCCCGACGGAAAGCTCCGGTTCGCATGTTGGGACGCCGGAGGTAAGAGTGCGGTCAGACTTCCGGCGCTCCTCGGCGGGCCAGCGGTGCGCGTTCCAGCAGCGCGAAGGACGCCCCCTGATTGTCGGTGACCACGGCGACCGTTCCGTACGACGTCTCGAAGGGCGGCACCTGCACCCGCCCGCCGAGCCCGGTCACCGTGGCGAGGACGGCCTCGCAGTTCTCCACCCGGAAGTGGACGACGAAGTGGGGCGGCATCATCGCCGGAAAGACCTCCTCGACGGCCGCCCGCCCGAAGTCCGGCTTGGCGTCGGGCCCGAACAGGGCGTCGGCGAAGAGCCCGCCGTAGAAGTCGTTGGCGACCTCGGTGTCCCGGGCGTACAGCTCCGCCCAGCCGAAGCTGCCGACCTCGTGCCGCCGCCCGAAGCCCGTGTGCTCGCCGGCCTGCCAGAGCCCGAAGACGGCGCCGTCGGGGTCGGTGACCAGCGCGGCCGTCCCGAGGCCCTCCCCCACCTCCACGGGCGCGGTGACCACCTGTCCCCCGGCCTCACGGATCCGCCTTGCCAGCGCTGCCGCGTCCGGGGTGGCGAAGAACACCGTCCACACGGTGGGCATCCGCCCGTCCGTCTTGCGCGAGAGCGAGGCGACGGGCTCGCCGTCCAGCCGGGCGAGCACGGTGGTGTCGTACGCCTCCTCGAAGTCCCACCCGAAGAGCTCACCGTAGAACCGCTTGCCCGCCTCCACGTCGGGGAGCTGCGCGTCCACCCAGCACGGAACGCCCTCCGGGTACGCCGTTCCGTCTGCGGATGCCCTGTTTTCGGCCATGCGGCCAAAGTAACGGCGTCTCACGCACCGCGCAGACCAGGCACACCAGCCTCCGCATCCTCGTGCACCCCATTTGCAGTCGGCCGAATCGCGCCCCGATCACGCCTCGGTAAGCTGACGACATGACAGGACAAGTGCGTACCGTCGACGGCCGCGTGGCCGGCCGGCGTGGGCAGGCGACCCGGCAGAAGCTGCTCGACTGCCTCAGCGAGATGCTCAGCTCCTCCCCCTACCGGGACGTCAAAGTCATCGATGTCGCCCGGAAGGCGGGCACTTCACCCGCGACCTTCTACCAGTACTTCCCGGACGTCGAGGGCGCCGTCCTGGAGATCGCCGAGCAAATGGCGGCCGAGGGAGCCGGGTTGACCGAGCTCGTGGAGGGCCGCAGCTGGGTCGGCAAGGCCGGCTGGCAGACGGCCCAGGAACTCGTCGACGGATTCCTGGAGTTCTGGCGGAAGAACGACGCGATCCTCCGCGTGGTCGACCTCGGCGCGTCCGAGGGCGACAAACGCTTCTACAAGATCCGCATGAAGATCCTGAACTCCGTCAACAACTCCCTGTCGGAAGCGGTCACTCAGCTGCAGGCCAAGGGCAAGGTCGACAAGGACGTCAACCCGGCCGCGGTCGCGGGTTCGATCGTCGCGATGCTCGCGGCGGTGGCCTCGCACCAGAAGGGCTTCCAGACGTGGGGTGTCAAGCAGGCTGAACTCAAGCCGAACCTCGCCCTGTTGGTCCACCTGGGCGTGACCGGCAAGAAGCCGACGAAGTAACGCCGGGCGCCCGACGCTCCTTTTCCCGACCCCAAGTCCTGTCTCGCGGGCGGTGGTTCACACAGGTGAACCGCCGCCCGCTGCGCCTTCCAGCGTCCTGCGTCTTCGTCCTGCGTCCTGCGTCCTGCGTCCTGCGTCCTGCGTCAGGCCGGCAACGGCCGGTCCCTCACCACGTGCTTCATCACCAGCGTCGACGTCAGCCGCTGCACCCCCGGCAGCGTCGCCAGCCGCTCGTCGTACAGCCGCTGGTAGGCGGCGAGGTCGGCGGCGACGATGCGCAGCAGATAGTCCGGCTCCCCGAACAGCCGCTGCGCCTCCAGCACCTCCTCCACCTCGCCGATGGCCCGCTCGAACTCGGCGACGGTGGCCCGGTCCTCCTGGCGCATGGAGACGAAGACCAGCGCCTCGAAGTTCAGCCCGACGGCGGCCGGGTCAACGACGGCCCGGTAGCCGCTGATGGCGCCGGCCCGCTCCAGCTCCCGCAGCCGCCGGTGGCACGGCGAGACGCTGAGCCGCACCCGAGCGGCCAGCTCGGTCACGGTCAGCCGCCCGTCCTGCTGAAGCTCGGCAAGAATCTTTCTATCCACGTCGTCCATGAGGCAGATCTTCCCTCATAACCGCTGGTCACGGGAAAACTTCGACAACACTTTCGGGCCATTCCCACCTAATGTCGCCACCATGGACTCCGGACTGCTCATTTCCTTCCTCGCCATCGACCTGCTGCTCGTCTGCGTACCGGGCGCCGACTGGGCGTACGCGATCTCCGCCGGGCTGCGCGAGCGCTCGCCGGTGACGGCGGTGACCGGCCTGGTCGCCGGGTACGCGCTGCACACGGTCCTCGCGGTGGCGGGCCTGGCGGTGCTGGTGGCGAGCGAGCCGGGGCTGCTGACCGCGCTGACGGTCGCCGGGGCCGCGTATCTGGTGTGGCTGGGCTGGAGCGTGCTGCGCCGGCCGGGCACGCCGGGGGCGGCCGAGGAGACCGTGGCCACGAACCCGGCCCGGGCCTTTCTGCGCGGTGCCACGATCAGCGGCCTGAACCCCAAGGGCCTGCTGCTCTACCTGTCCGTGCTGCCGCAGTTCCTGGTGACCAGGGGCGACCACTTGCCGGTCCCCGCCCAGACCGCCGTACTCGGCCTGCTCCACATGGCGTGCTGCGCCGCCGTCTATCTGACGGTGGGCCTCGCGGCCCGCGCGGTCCTCGGCGCCCGACCGGCGGCGGCGCGGGCGGTCACCCGCACGTCCGGGGCGGCGATGCTGGGCATCGGCGCGTTCCTCCTCGTCCAGCGCCTGGCGACGCTATGACCTGCGGACGATCCTGAAGAGCCGGATCTCCCGCTCCACCCGCGCCTGATACGTCGCGTACGGCGGCCAGAACGCCAGCACCGCCTTCCAGGCGGCGGCCCGCTCCTCGCCCTCCAGCAGCCGGGCCGTGACGGGGATGTCCCGGCCCTTCCAGCTGACCTCGGCGTCCGGACGGGCCAGCAGGTTCGCGGTCCAGGCGGGGTGGCCGGCGCGGCCGAAGTTGGAGCCGACGAGGATCCAGCTGCGGCCGCCCTCCTCGGGCATGCAGGCGAGCGGCGTACGGCGGGAGAGCCCACTGCGCGCGCCGGTCGCGGTGAGGATCACGCCCGGCAGCATCTGGGCGCTGAGCAGCACTCTCCCGCGGGTGAGCCGGTGGACGGCCCGGTCGAGCGCGGGGATCAGATGGGGGGCGACCTTGGCGAAGCCCCGCGTCGAGGACACCTTCTGCACCACGCGCACGCCGATCACACCGCCACCTCCCGCGCTTCGGAGGTCCAAAAGAGCCGCGCCGCCTCGGCGGCGTGCGCCCGCAGCCGGTGCACCGGCCCGAAGAGCAGCTCGTCGCCCGCGGCCCGCTTGAAGTACAGGTGGGCCTCGTGCTCCCAGGTGAAACCGATGCCGCCGTGCAGCTGGATGCCTTCGGCGGAGGCGGTGCGGAGCGCTTCCAGCGACTGTGCGAGGGCGAGGCGCGCCTCTGGGGGTGCCGCGATGTGTTGTCGGGCGTCTGCGGGTGCGTCGTGGCTGGTCGCGCGGTTCCCCGCGCCCCTTGGGGGCGTTGCAGCCCAGGCTGTGTAATAGGCCGCCGACCGCGCCGCCTGCACCGCCACGTACACGTCCGCCAGCCGGTGCTTCACCGCCTGGAAGGATCCGATCGCCCGCCCGAACTGCTCCCGCTGCCCTACGTACTCCACGGTCCGCTCCAGCACCCGGTCGGCGGCCCCCACGGCCTCGCAGGCGAGGACGGCGGCGACCGTGTCCCCCGCCCCGGCGAGGGCACCCAGCGCATCCGCGCCCTCCTCCCCCAGCAACTCGGCCGCCACGTCCCGCAGTTGCACCCGCCCCTGCGGCCGCGTGGCGTCCAGCGCGGTCTGCCGCGCCCGTACGACCCCGGCGGCGTCCCCCGGCACCAGGAACAGCAGCGTCCGCGACCGGGCGAACCCCCCGGCGTGCGCGGCGACCACGAGGAGCCCCGCGCTGTGCCCGTCCAGCACCTGGTCGACCTGCCCGTACAGCCGCCAGCCGCCCTCCGCCCGCCGCGCCTGCACGCCCCCGGCCCGCCCACCACCGGCCCAGTCGCCGTCGCCCGTGCCCGTGAGCCCGAGGGCGGTGGCGAGGGCGGTGCCGGGTACGGCGAGGGCGGCGGTGAGCGTGCCGGCGGCGATGCGGGGCAGCAGGTCGGCGCGCTGGGCCTCGGTCCCGAAGGCGGTGATCAGCGGTGCGGCGAGGACGGCGGTGGCCAGCAGCGGGGAGGGTGCCAGCGCCCGGCCCGTCTCCTCGCCGGCCAGGGCGAGTTCGGTCGCCGAGCAGCCGACACCGCCGTACGCCTCGGGAAGGGCGAGCCCGGGCAGGCCGAGCTGTTCGGCGAGGGCCGTCCACAGGGCGGGGTCGTGTCCGGCGGGGGTTTCGAGGGCCGCGCGCAGCTCCCGGGGGCCGCAGCGGCTGTGGAGCAGCTCGCGGAGGGTGCGGCGGATCTCGTCCTGCTCGGGGGTGAAGCTGGCGTCCATGGCTCTTCCCTCCGTATCTGACGGGCCGTCATATTAGGAGGGCCGAAACGAGATGCACAGAGGTTGGAGGCCTCGCATGACTCCCGGGAGCCGGAAAGTCGCCGTCGTCGGCGTGTCCCTCGCCGACTGCGGCCGCGTGGACGACGCGACCCCGTTCGCCCTGCACGCCCAGGCGGCCCGCCGCGCCCTGGCCGACGCGGGGCTCGGCCGGGAGGTGGTGGACGGCTTCGCGTCCGCCGGGCTCGGCACCCTCGCCCCCGTCGAGGTGGCCGAGTACCTGGGCCTGCGCCCCACCTGGGTCGACTCCACCTCCGTCGGCGGCTCGACCTGGGAGGTCATGGCGGCCCATGCGGCGGACGCGATAGCCATGGGGCACGCCGACGCCGTCCTCCTGGTCTACGGCTCCACGGCCCGCGCGGACATCAAGGCGGGTCGGCGGACGGGGAACCTGTCCTTCGGCGCCCGGGGCCCGCTGCAGTTCGAGGTGCCCTACGGCCACACGCTCATCGCCAAGTACGCCATGGCCGCCCGCCGCCACATGATCGAACACGGCACGACGATCGAGCAGTTGGCGCAGGTGGCGGTCCAGGCGAGGGCGAACGCCGCCCTGAACCCCGAGGCCATGTTCCGCGCCCCGATCACGGTCGACGACGTCCTGTCCGGCCGGGTGATCGCGGACCCCTTCACCAAGCTGCACTGCTGCATCCGCTCCGACGGCGGGGCGGCGGTGCTGCTGGCCGCCGAGGAGTTCGTACGGGACTGCCGTGCGGCACCCGTGTGGATCCTCGGCGCCGGGGAGCACGTCTCGCACGCCGCGATGTCCGAGTGGCCCGACTTCACGACCGGCCCGGCGGCGGTGAGCGGGCGGCTCGCCTTCGAGCGGGCCGGGGTGCGGCCACAGGAGATCGACTTCGCCGAGATCTACGACGCCTTCACCTACATGACCCTGGTGACCCTGGAGGACCTCGGCTTCTGCGCGAAGGGCGAGGGCGGGGCGTTCGTGGAGAAAGGCCGGCTGTTGGTGCGGGGCGGGGAACTGCCGGTCAACACGGACGGGGGCGGGCTGTCGGCCCAGCATCCCGGGATGCGGGGGCTGTTCCTTCTGGTGGAGGCGGTACGGCAGTTGCGGGGGGAGGGCGGGGAGCGTCAGGTGTGGCAGCGGGGGCGGGTCGGGGAGTTGCCGCGGCTGGGGGTGGCTTCGGGGACCGGGGGGTGGTTCTGCTCGTCGGGGACGGTGGTGCTGGGGCGGGACTGACGGGGTTCGCAAGTGGCCGTTCGAGCACCCGTGAACCTCAACCCTCCTGGGTTGGAATCCCCCTCTTTTAAGAGGGGGAGGATGTCAAATGCGTCCCGAACGCTGGGTGTCGTCCGACCTCGGGCAGGTCTGAGCCCGCGCCGCACGTGACAATCGGGGCATGGACCGTCACGAGCTGGATCAACATGAGCAGGATCCTCATGAGCCGGATCTCCATGAGCAGGATCCTCATGAGCCGGATCTCCATGAGCTGCTGAGGTCGCTTCGGGTGTGGGACGTCGACCTGCCCGCCTTCGACCCCGCCACGGCGCCCGCGGAACCCCTCGCCCTCTTCACGGCGTGGTTCGCGCAGGCAGTCGCGGCGGGGCAGGTGGAGCCCCACACGATGTCCCTCGCCACGACGGACGAGGAGGGCCTGCCGGACGTACGGACGGTGATGCTGCACGGCGCCGACGCGTCCGGCTGGTCCTTCGCGACGCACATCGACAGCGGCAAGGGCCGTCAGCTCACCGCCCGCCCGTACGCGGCCCTCGGCTTCTACTGGCCCGCCCAGGGCCGCCAGGTGCGCCTGCGGGGGCCGGTGACGAACGCCCCGTCCGCCGAGTCCCAGGCCGACCTGCACGCCCGCTCGACCGGCGCCCTGGCGGCTGCCCTGACCGGCCGCCAGAGCCAAGTCCTCGGCTCGCTGGAGGAGTTGGCGCGCACCTCGGAAGCGGCCTGGGAGCGGGCCCGGCGCGAGCCCGACGCTGCGGTGCCCACCTGGACGCTGTACCACCTGCGCCCGCAGACGGTGGAGTTCTTCCAGGGGGACGCCCGGCGGCGGCATGTGCGGCTCAACTACCGCCGTACCGAGGAAGGCTGGGCCAAGGAGCTGCTCTGGCCCTGAGGGCCTTTCGTCTCTCAGTAGGTGCGGATCCCCCGGAAGTCGTACGCCGTGAAGTCGGCCACCGCCCGGTACCCGATGCGCTGGTAGAGGCTGTTGCTCGTCCGGTTGGCCAGGTCCGTGAAGAGCAGCACCTCGCGCACCCCGGAGGCGAGCACGGATCGGCTGACCTGTGCGGTGACCGCGCCCGCGTAGCCGCGTCCGCGCAGATGGGCCGGGGTGTAGACGGGGGCGACCCGGACCTGCCCGGCGACCACCGGGGTCACGCCGGCCATGGCGAGGGGGGTGCCGTCCTCGCCCTCCCAGAGGGTGACGCCTCCGTAGGAGATCCGCGAGTCGGCCCATGCGGCGGCGTCACGGGCGGCGTGGTCGCCGACGGCGTTGACGAACTCGCGGTACCAGCACGTCAGTTGCTCCCGGTCCGCCTTGCCCGCGACCCGCGCCCGGCCCGCCGGGAGGGGGTGCGGGGCGGTCAGGTTGCCGAGCCGGTACAGGCGTTGGCGCTGGCTGACCGCACCCTTGGCGCCCGTCTGCCGGCGCCAGGCCGCGACGAAGGCCTCGGCGGTCTCGTGGGCCGCGATGACGCCGGGGACCGGGTGGCCGAGGGCGACCAGGTGGGCGGCTAGGGACTCGGCCTCGTCGGGGGCGAGAGGGGTGACGTTCAGCCGGAAGGGCGGGGTGCGGAAGTAGGCGGCGCGCACCTGCCCGCCCAGCTCCAGCACGCCGAAGACGGGCGCCTCGTCGCCGTAGGCACGCAACCCGCCCCTGCGCAGCGTCTCGGTCACCGTCAGGGCGACGGTGTGCAGATCGGGGCGTGAGCGCAGGAAGCCACCGGCGTGGGAGAGGAAACCGGTGAGGTCCTGGGTGCAGTACCAGTCGTCCGGGCGCATACCTCATGATCCCGCGCCCGGGCGGCGGTTGTGCACCCTTTTCCGCCGTGGACACGAA
Organism: Streptomyces sp. R28; assembly: GCF_041052385.1. Lineage (GTDB taxonomy): Bacteria > Actinomycetota > Actinomycetes > Streptomycetales > Streptomycetaceae > Streptomyces. Next base: position 4,746,099 of record NZ_CP163439.1, read on the forward strand.
GCCGACACAAGACGCCACTCCCAGGCGGGGGTCGGCGGGCCCCGGGTTCACGGTCCCGTGGGCCTACAGGTTGACGTCCGGCTCCGGATCCGTCGCCAGCCGGGCGTGCAGATGCATGTCCCGGTACGCGTCGTGCCGCCCCGCCTCCCACATCCCGCCCCGCAGGGTCCCCTCAAGGCGGAAACCGCACAGCTCGGCGATGTGACAGGAGGCGTCGTGGCCGACGGCGTGGCCGAGTTCGAGGCGGGGCAGCCCCAGTTCGGTGAGGGCCCAGCGGGCGGTGAGGGCGAGCGCGTGGGTGGCGACGCGGCGGCCGCGGGCCTCGGGCAGGACCCAGTAGCCGACGCGGGCGGTGTTCATGACCCGGTTGATGACGTTGACGCCGATGTGTCCGAGGGGTGCGCCGGTCGCCGCGTCGGTGACGCAGTACGACGCCGCCGCGCCCTGCGCCGTGTTCCGTGCCGTGGCGCGCAGGGATTCCCGGGCGCTGTCGAGGTCCGTGGCGATCTTCAGCGGGGTGTTCCAGCGCCGGAGCTCCGGGTCGGCGCGCCCCCGGAACCACACGTCGACGTCGACGTCGGAGTCCGCGTCCCAGGGACGCAGGCGAAGGCCGTGGCCGTGCAGGTCGGGGAGGGGGTGGGCGGGGGGTCGTATGCCGGCGTCGGGGTGAGTCATGCGGCCATTCAAACCGTTCCTAAAGACTGAGCGGGAGTGAGTCCTGTTGCCAGGACTCATGCTCAGCCGTGTGCCCCGAACGGTGTTGGGCACGCTGGTTACCCGCTTTCGCTCCGCGTCCGGCGGGCACGGATCGTGTCCGTGGTCCGGGGATGCGGGGGCGGGGTTCCTCACGTCCCGGGGTGCCCGGTCGGGCCTGGACGGTCCGATGCCCCACGCGATCGCTCTGGTCGTGTGGGGGCGGTGCCGTCCGTCGCCTGATCGGGTGTCCCAGGGCGCGCCTGCCGATCGCCACGGCGGCTGCGTCGTGGCGAGTGATCTTCCTGTTCTTGGTGGTGAGGGGTTTCTGCCAGTGCTGGGTGCCCCAGCGGCTGGTGCAGGCGGGGTCGACGGCGACGATGGTGATGCCGAGTTCCGCTGCCATCGACACCAGCCGGGCCCGCAGCCTGGACACGGGCATACCGGAGACGAGGTTGCGGAACTTCTTACGCCGACCGTGCTTCTCGCGGGTCTTCTCCGCCTGGAAGTCGAGGTCTTCGATCGCGATCGTGAGGCTGTGGCGCCTCGCCCAGTGCAGCAGGCGAATCAGCGCGTGCCGGACCTGGGCGTCCCGGTGGGCGGCGGTGCCGGACAGGTCGTAGCCGAACCGGGCCGGTTCGCCGACGGGGTTGCCGTGTGCGTCCAGGCGCCAGGCGGCCAGGTGGTCGGCGTTGGTGTCGACGCCGACCAGCCCGCCTGTGCGGGCCGTGGCCAGGGGCACGGTCTTGACCGGAGGAATGGTCCACGATGCGGTCAGATACCAGCGGCCGCGTGTGGTGTCTTCGTGTATGCGGTAGGCCACGGCCCGGTTCGCCTGGACGCGGTCGGCCCACTGCTCGCCCCGGTGCGCGAACGCCACCTTCGAGGCGAGGACATACCGGCCGTGCGGGGCGTTGGCCAGATGCGCGAGCGGCGCGGGGAGCTTGATGGAGACCTCGCCGCCGGGGGTGACGCGGATGGTCTCGTTACCGAACCGCTTCCCGCTCTCGCCGTCGGCCTCAAGGAACCGGCGCCCGGCCTGCCACCGCGTGCGCCACTGCTCCTCGGTGAGCTGCGCCTGCTCCAGGTGGTGGCGGGTGTTCAGCAGCCGCTTCCCGCCCCGCACCAAGTGCACGCGCCCGGCCTCCCAGTCCGCGCGCCGTCTGGAGCCGGTCTTCGAACACGTGCAGGCGGCGGGTCTTGGCATGCCACTGCTGCCTGCTTGCGTAGCCGCCCGGAGCCCGCTTGCCGCCCTTCTCCGCGACCGGGAGGGACAGCCGGTGCGCGATCGTGCCAGCAGTTCACAACCCCCTCGGTCACCTCACAGGGCGGAACACCGGCACCCCGTCACGGAAGGCGACCTCCAGGTCCATCCCCGCCCGCAACCGCCCGGCGTCCGCGCACCCGACGACCTCGGTCATCATCCGCGGCCCCTCGGCGAGATCGACGACCGCGGCGACGTACGGCGTCCGCTCCCCGAAGGGCGGCAGGTCGTTGCGGTGCACGACGGACCAGGTGTAGAGGGTGGCCCGGCCGCTCGCGGGCCGCCATGTCACGTCCTCGCTCCAGCAGTGGGGGCAGAACTCGCGGGGGTAGTGGTGGGCCCGGCCGCAGGTGCCGCACTGCCGGATGAGCAGTCGGCCTTCCTCCGCCGCGTCCCAGTACGCGCGCGTGAAGGCGTCGGCCTCCGGGACGTCGTAGCGCTGAGCGCCCATCAGAACAGCCCCAGCACGCTGTCCACCGACCACGACTGCCACGACATGCCGCCCAGCGCGACCAGCGAGATCAGCGCCATCATCGCGTTCTGCCCCTGCTCGGCCCAGTCGTGGATCATCAGGGCGAAGTAGAGGCCGTTGAGCAGCAGCCCGCCGACGAGGGCGATCGGGGTCAGGAACCCGAGGACGAGCCCGAGCCCGAGGGCCAGTTCCGCGTACAGCACGACGTACGCCATCGCGCGCGGCCGTGGCGTGACGACGAACTCGAAGCCGGAGCGTACGGCGTTCCAGCGGTGCTTGGCCGCCACATCCGCCGCCCACGCGATCCCGGACCCCTCGAACCAGCTCTTCTTGTCCTTGTGCCGCCAGCTCTCCAGCCACCACAGCCCGAGGCCTATGCGGAGCACGGCCAGCCATTGCGCACCTGTGAGCCAGATCGCGTCCATGGATCTGACGGTACGTCAGATAAGACGAGTCTGACAATCGCCTGTGCATCCGCGATGAGTCCAACAGAATCGCTTGCGTCGGTGACGGTCTCCGCCAACCTCGCCGCCGCCGCGAACGGGCTGAGCGACGAGGTCAGCCACCTCTACTACTGGGACGAGGGGCACGGCGCGAACTCGGACCCGGGCGACTTCATCACGTGGATCGCCAAGATCAGCGGCTACGAGGGGAAGCGGACCAAGTAATCCCCTGTGACCGAGTAGCCCCCTGTGATCGAGCAGTACCCCTGTGACCGAGTAGCCCCTCAAGACGCGGTGCCGGTTTCCCGTCATAACTCCGGCCACCGCCCGCACGACGCCGGGCCCGACCCATGTCAGGGCCCGGCGTCGTGCCTTTCGCCGGAGTTCCCTGTGCCCCGCGCCCTATGCCCGCCGCGGCCGTCTATTGCCCTACCCGGCCGTCGACGCATTCGCGCAGCAGATCGGCGTGCCCGCAGTGGCGGGCGTACTCCTCGATCCGGTGAACCCACAGCTCCCGCACGGAGTTGCCGTCCTGGACCACGCGCGCGCCCAGATCCGCAAAGGCGGCCAACGCCGCGTCGGTCGCCGCCTGTTCGCGAGCGAGATCGGCGAACGCGCCCTCGACCAGTGCCTGCTCGGCTGCGGCTCCCTCGAAGTCACCCCCCGCTCCGTACAGCTTCGGCGCCGGGTCTCCCGGGACGATCCAATTGCGCCAGTCCCGCTCCACCTCGGCGAGATGGCGTACCAGACCCAGCAGGGACATCGTCGACGGCGGGACCGACCGGCGCGCCAACTGCTCCGGGTCCAACCCCTCGCACTTCATCAGCAGGGTCAGCCGGTAGTTGTTCAGGAAGTCCCGCAGCGTCGCCGACTCGCCGTCCGGGCTGACGCCGTCACTGGTGCGGGGGTCCTCGTCGGGGTCCACCCACATGTCGGGGTAGACACTGGCCTGGCTCCATCGCTCGGGCTCGTCGCTCACCCTGTTCACGATGGCGAGCGGCGACCCGACGGGCAAGCGGGTTTCCAGGCGTGCGGGCGTCAGCTCCGCGTCGCAGCGGTCAGCGATCCGAACCCGGCTCGGCAGTGCCGCCCGAGGTCGCTTCGGGTTTCGCGTAGAGGACGTCGCGGGCCTGCTCCGCGGCGCGGGTCATGCTCTCGGCGACGAAGTCGATGAAGCGGGCGATGTTCTCGAGGCGGGTGGCGGCCGGGGTGTCGGGACCGAGGACGCCGACGCCCTGCCGTGCGGTCTCGGCGAGCTGGGCGGTGGACCGGGCGCTGGCGATCATCCCCTGATACCAGACGTCGTTGTCGACGACGTAGCGCTCGCGGCGGCCTTCGTCGCGTTCCCGGCGGATGAGGCCCTGGCCTTCGAGGAACGTGACCGATTTGGAGATGGACGCCGGGGTGACCTGGAGCCGCTGGACGAGTTCGGACGCGGTGAGGCTGCCCGCGTCGGTGGTGTAGAGGCAGGTCAGCACCCGGGACATCATCTTGGGCAGGCCCTGTTGCATGAGGAGCGTGGTCCACGCCTCCTCGTACTCGCGTACGGCCTCCGCGTCGCGCCCATGGGCCTGCACGGGCGCCTGCGACCCTCGGGGCGCGGCCTGCCTGCGCCGGTGGGCACGGTGTTCGGTGGCGCGGTGGGCCAGGTCGGCGCGGTAGGCGGTGGGCCCGCCGTTGCGCATGACCTCGCGCGTGATGGTCGAGGTCGGACGGTCGAGGCGCCTGGCGATCTCCGCGTAGGCGAGGCCGTCGGCCAGCCCCAGCGCGATCTGCTGACGTTCCTGCTGAGTGAGCCTGCCTCCCGGCACCGCGGTCTCCCTTCGCACTTCCTTGAGGCCTCCAGGATAGCGTTCACTCCCCATCCATTGCAACGAGCGGATGCCTGACGTTGCGTTAAATATAGAACTGTTGCAACGATTTATGCACTCTGACCTGCATTTACATCAATCAAGCGCAACGACTCTGTTGCCGTATCCATGAACGCAACGTAGCTTTTCCAGCGTTGGAAACCACACCGAGCACAGGAGAGCACGATGCAGAAGTTCGAAACCCCCGCCCCCGTCTCCGCCGTCCTCGACATCCCCGCGGGCCGCATCCAGTTCATCGCCGCCGACCGGGCCGACACCACGGTCGAGGTCCGGCCCGTGGACGCCTCGAAGGGGCGCGACGTGAAGGCCGCGGAGCAGATCGAGGTCGTGTACGGCGACGGCGTCCTGCGGGTCGAGGCCCCGGCGGCGAAGAACCGGATCCTCGGCGCTTTCGGTTCCGTCGAGGTCACGGTCCAGCTGCCGGCCGGGTCCCGCGTCGAGGCGAAGGCGGCCGCCGCCGAACTCCGCGTCGTCGGACGCCTCGGGGACATCGACTTCGAGGGCGCCCACGGCGCGGTCAGGATCGACGAGGCCGCAAGCGTTCGCCTCACCGCCACCGGTGATGTCTCGGTCGGCCGCCTGGGCGGCCCCGCGGAGATCAGCACCCAACAGGGCGCCATCCACATCGCCGAGGCGGTGCACGGCACCGTGGTCCTCACCACCCAGATGGGCGACCTGTCCATCGGCGCCGCCCGGGGAGTGTCCGCCTCCCTGGACGCCGGCACCAGCTACGGCCGCATCAACAACTCGCTCAAGAACACCGACGGCGCCGCCGCCGGCCTGAACATCCGGGCGACCACCGCCCACGGCGACATCACCGCCCGCAGCCTGTAAAAACCCGCAGCCGGTAACTAGGAGCACCCCTCATGACCAACCTGGCCATCGCGGCGAACGGGCTGCGCAAGTCCTACGGCGACAAGACCGTCCTCGCCGGCGTCGACCTGACCGTCCCGGAAGGAACGGTCTTCTCCCTGCTCGGCCCGAACGGGGCCGGCAAGACCACCGCCGTCAAGATCCTCTCCACTCTGATCTCAGCCGACCCGGGCACCGGCGACATCCACGTCGGCGGTCACCGCCTGGCCGCCGACCCGCAGGCGGTGCGCGCGGCGATCGGTGTCACCGGGCAGTTCTCCGCTGTGGACGGGCTGATCACCGGCGAGGAGAACATGCTCCTCATGGCCGACCTGCACCACCTCTCCAAGCGCGAGGGGCGGCGGGTCACCGCCGAACTGCTGGAGCGCTTCGACCTCGTGGAGGCAGCGCAAAAGCCCGCCTCCACCTACTCCGGCGGCATGAAACGCCGCCTCGACATCGCCATGACCCTGGTCGGCAACCCGCGGATCATCTTCCTCGACGAGCCGACCACCGGCCTCGACCCACGCTCCCGGCACACCATGTGGCAGATCATCCGCGCACTCGTCTCCGACGGCGTCACCGTCTTCCTCACCACCCAGTACCTGGAGGAGGCCGACGAACTCGCCGACCGCATCGCCGTGCTCAACGACGGCAAGATCGCCGCCGAGGGCACCGCCGAAGAACTGAAACGACTCGTCCCCGGCGGACACATCCACCTCCGCTTCACCGACCCGGCCGCGTACGAACGGGCGGCCGCCGCACTGCGCGAGACAACCCGCGACGACGAGCTGCTCGCCCTGCAGATACCCAGCGACGGAACCCAGCGCGAACTGCGCTCCCTCCTCGACCGGCTGGACGCCGCCGGCATCGAGGCCGACGAGCTGACCGTGCACACCCCCGACCTCGACGACGTCTTCTTCGCCCTGACCGGCACAGCCGCCATCCCCACCCAGTCCAAGGAGACCGACCGATGAGCGCCCCTCTGGCTCCCGCCCGCCCGACCCGGATTTCCCTCGCCGTACGCGACTCGACCACGATGCTGCGCCGCAACCTCCTGCACGCCCGGCGCTACCCGTCCCTCACCCTGAACCTGCTGCTCACGCCGGTCATGCTGCTCCTGCTCTTCGTCTACATCTTCGGCGACACCATGAGCGCGGGTATCGGCGGCGGGGGCGCCGACCGCTCGGAGTACGTCGCTTATCTCGTCCCGGGCCTGCTGCTGATGACCATCGGCAGCACCACGATCGGGACGGCGGTGTCCGTCTCCACCGACATGAGCGAGGGCATCATCGCCCGCTTCCGGACGATGGCGATCCACCGCGGTTCGGTGCTCGTCGGGCACGTCGTCGGCAGCGTGCTGCAGTCGATCGTCAGCGTGGTGCTCGTCGGCGCCGTCGGCGTGGCCATCGGCTTCCGCTCCACCGATGCCACCGTCCTGGAGTGGCTCGCGGCGTTCGGACTGCTCGTGCTCTTCGCCATGGCCCTCACCTGGATCGCGGTCGGCATGGGCCTGGTCAGCCCCAACGCCGAGGCCGCGAGCAACAACGCCATGCCCCTGATCTTCCTGCCGCTCATCTCCAGCACGTTCGTCCCGGTCGACGCGATGCCGGGCTGGTTCCAGCCGATCGCCGAGTACCAGCCCTTCACGCCCGCCATCGAGACCCTGCGCGGCCTGCTCCTCGGCACCGAGATCGGCAACAACGGATGGCTCGCCGTCGCCTGGTGCCTGGGCCTCGCGGTACTCGGCTACTTCTGGTCGGCCTCGAAGTTCAACGACGACCCGAAGTAACCGCCATGACGACGCGGGCCACCTCCCGCACCCCGACCCACCCCAGGGCGGCGTACACCGACACCCGTCGGAGTACGCCGCCCCGTTCGTGTGCGGGCGGCTCGACAATGTCCGGACTCGCCCCAAGCCCACTCCACCCCCACATCAGCAGATCCATGCCCACAGCGGCAGGTCCACGCCCACAACCAGGAGATCCACGCCACAGGCCCCGCCCGCTCCTTCCACAGCCGTGATCGATCCGCAACCAATTCCGGTCTTGACCGAGACCCATCAACCGGCAGCGTGATTACGCTCCCGAACATGGCCGACTCCACAGCGTCCCCGACCCCCACCGACCGCCCCGTCTACGTCATCGGCGGCGGCCCCGGCGGACTCTCCGTCGCGTACGCGCTGCGCGCCCAGGGACTGCGCGCCGTGGTGCTGGAGAGGTCGGACCGGGTCGGCGCCTCCTGGCGGCGCCACTACGACCGGCTCCATCTGCACACCACCCGCCGGCTGTCGGCGCTGCCCGGGCTGCCGATGCCGCGCCGCTTCGGGCGCTGGGTGTCCCGGGACGACGTGGTGCGCTACCTGGAGAAGTACGCCGAGCACCACGACCTGGAGATCGTCACCGGCGTCGAGGTCTCCCGCGTCGAGCCCTCACCCGACGGCTCCGGCTGGCTGCTGCACGCCACCGGCGGCCGTGAACTGACCGGCGCCGCGGTCGTGGTGGCCACCGGCCACAACCACACCCCGCACATCCCGCGGTGGCCCGGACGGGACGCGTACGGCGGCGAGTTCCTGCACGCCGGCGAGTACCGCAACCCGGCGCCCTACGCCGGCCGCGACGTCCTGGTCGTCGGTGTCGGCAACACCGGTGCCGAGATCGCCGTGGACCTGGTGGAGGGCGGGGCGGCTCGGGTGCGGCTGGCGGTGCGGACGGTTCCGCACATCGTGCGCCGCTCGACCGCCGGGTGGGCCGCTCAGTTCACCAGCATCCTCGTACGACGGCTGCCGGTCGGGCTCGTCGACCGGCTCGCGAGGCCCGTGGCGAAGCTCAGCGTGCCGGACCTGTCGGCCCAGGGACTGCCACGCCCCGACACCGGCCTGTACAGCCGGGTCGAGGAGGGCGCGATCCCGGTTCTCGACGTCGGCCTCATCGACGCCGTACGCAAGGGCCGGGTCGAGATCGTGGCCGCCGTCGACGGTTTCGAGGAGGGGAAAGTCATCCTCGCCGACGGCAACCGGGTCTCGCCCGACGCCGTCATCGCGGCCACCGGTTACGTCCGTGGGCTCGAAGGCCTCGTCGGCCACCTGGACGTGCTCGACGCCCGCGGCAAGCCGGTCGTCCAGGGCGCCCGTGCCCCGAAGCACGCGCAAGGCCTCTACTTCCAGGGCTTCACCAACCCGATCAGCGGCAACCTCCGCGAGATGGCGATCGACGCGGCGAAGATCGCGAAGGCCATCACCCGCGACGGCAGCCGACGGGTCTCCCGACTGCCGGCCTGACCTCCGCCCAGGCCCCCTCCACCCAGGCCCCCTCCGCCCAGGCCCTCTCCGTCGTAGACACCCTCAACTCTCCTACGTAGATCCGTTGTTACTTGTGGGTCAGAAGTTGCGCGAGAGCTGTACCGCGCCACCGCACGGAGCCAGAATGTGAGCCCTGTTCAACTTTCCGGCTCACCCCCTCTCGCTACGACGGAGGACGCACGTGGCACGCGAAAGACAGCTCCCCCCGCTCCCCTCACTCCCCCGGATCTCCCGGCGCTCGCTGCTCGGCGGCGCGGCCGCCGCAGCCGGCGCCGCGACCCTCACCACGACCACCGCCGGCCCGGCCTCGGCGGCCACACGCGCGGTGGACGTCGCCATCGTCGGCGCCGGTCTGGCCGGCCTCACCGCGGCCCGCGACCTGGTGGCGGCCGGCAAGTCGGTCGTCGTCCTGGAGGCCCGCAACCGCGTGGGCGGCCGGGTGATGGGCCTCGACCTCGCGGGCGGTGGAACCACCGAGGGCGGCGGCGAGTTCATCGGCCCCACCCAGGACCGCATCAAGGCGCTCGCCGACTCACTCGGCGTGCAGACCTTCGCCACCTACAACACCGGCGACAACCTCCTCCACAAAGATGGCAAGAAGACCCCCTACGCCACCGACGGCATCCTCGGCTCGGTCCCGCCCATCGACGCGGCCGGGCTCGCCAACGCCGCGATCGTGCAGGCCACGCTCGACGACCTGGCCAAGCAGATCCCGGTCGCCGCGCCCTGGACCGCCGCGAAGGCCGACGAGTGGGACCGGCAGACCTTCGAGACCTGGCTGCGCGCCAACGCCGTCGTCCCGTCCGCCAAGTTCCTCTTCGACGTGGCCTGCACGTCGATCTTCTCGGCCGAACCCCGTGAACTCTCCTTCCTGTTCGTCCTCTTCTACATCGCCGCCGCCGGCAACGCCTCCCACCCAGGCACCCTGGAACGCCTCACCGAGACCGCGAACGGCGCCCAGGAACTGCGCTTCGTCGGCGGCTCCCAGCTGGTGCCGATCAAACTCGCCGCCACGCTCGGCGACCGGGTGGTGCTCAACGCCCCGGTGCGCACGATCGCCCGGTCCGGCGGCATCTACCTCGTGACCGCCGACGGCATCACCGTCACGGCCAAGCGGGTCGTCGTCGCCGTACCCCCGCCGATCGCCGCCCGCATCTCCTACGACCCCCTCCTCCCGGCCGCCCGCGACCAGCTCATGCAGCGCCTGCCGATGGCCTCGGTCGGCAAGGCGATCGCGATCTACGACACCCCCTTCTGGCGCGCCGACGGCCTCAACGGCCAGGTCGTCAGCGACACCGGCGTGGTCAGCTCCACCTTCGACAACTCCCCGCCCGACGCCTCCTACGGCGCCCTGATGGGCTTCATCGAGGCCGACGAGGCCCGCAAGCTGGACGCCGCGAGCGAGGCGGAGGTCCGGGCGGCCGTGCTGAAGGACTACGTCACGTACTTCGGCGAGAAAGCGGCCTCCCCCACCTCCTTCGTCCTGCAACGCTGGAACAACGAGGCCTACACCCGCGGCGGCCCCGTCTCCATCGCCGCGCCCGGCGTCCTGACCCAGTACGGTCCCGCCCTGCGCGAGCCCGTCGGCGGCATCCACTGGGCCGGGACGGAGACCTCCACCTACTGGATGGGCTTCATGGACGGGGCGGTGCGGTCGGGGGAGCGGGTGGCGAAGGAGGTACTGGAGGCGCTCTGAGCGGCGCGCCGCACGGTGACGCCGCGCAGGTTCCGGCGCCGGCTCGCCCAACTTTGCGTGCACAACCATTCCTGACGGAGCGTCAGTTCCTCTAATCTGACATTGCGTCAGTTAATCGCTGTCACACAGGAGCGGGCGGACCGATGCTTGGATCAACCCACGGCACCCTCACCACCGACTCCCGCCGGGCCCGGGTCATCGCCTGCGGCGAACAGCCCGGGCCCGCCGTCCACGGCCGGCCGGCCGAGGTCGACGATCTCGATGTCAGCGGCCGTCCGCTCTACTCCGACGTGCCCGATCTGGACCGCTTCTTCCGGCCGGCGTCGGTCGCGGTGATCGGCGCCTCGGACGCCGAGGGCCGGCCGAACACCGGTGTCACCCGCCAGCTGGTCGCCTGGTCCGAGCGGGTCGGCGCCCGGCTCCATCCCGTGCACCCGAACCGTCCGTCCGTCTTCGGCATCCCGTGCTCTCCCTCCGTCGCCGACCTGCCCGAGCAGGTCGATCTCGCCGTACTGCTGGTCGCCGACCCCCTTCCGGTGATCGAGGAACTGGCCGAGGCCAAGGTGAAGTTCGCCGTCGTCTTCGCCTCCGGGTTCGCGGAGACCGGCGAGGAGGGCGCCGCCTCACAGGACCGGCTCACCGCCGCCGTCGAGCGGTCCGGGATGCGGCTGCTGGGCCCCAACACCAACCTCAACGCCTTCGAACGGTTCCGCGACGACCTGGACGGCCCCTCGATCGCCCTGATCACCCAGTCCGGCCACCAGGGCCGCCCCGTCTTCGCCCTCCAGGAACTCGGCATCCGCCTGACCCACTGGGCGCCCACGGGCAACGAGGCCGACCTGGAGACCGCCGACTTCATCTCCTACTTCGCCGAGCGGCCCGAGGTCGGAGCCATCGCCTGCTACGTCGAGGGCCTCAAGGACGGCCGGTCCTTCCTGCTCGCCGCCGACCGGGCCGCCCGCCGCAAGGTGCCGGTCGTCGCCGTCAAGGTGGGCCGCACCGAGACCGGTGCCCGCACGGCCGCCTCACACACCGGCAAGCTGACCGGCGCGGACGCGGTGGTGGACGCGGCGATGCGGCAGTACGGGGTGATCCGGGTCGACGGCCTGGACGAACTCCAGGACACCGCCGCCCTGTTGGCCCGAGCGCGGCCGCCCCGGGCCGAGGGCGTCGTCGTCTATTCGATCTCGGGCGGCACGGGCGCGCACTTCGCCGACCTGGCGAGCGAGGCGGGCCTCACGCTGCCGGTGCTGTCGCAGGCCAAGCAGGCCGAGCTGCACCAGTGGATACCCGAGTACCTGAGCGTGGTCAACCCGGTCGACAACGGCGGCCATCCCGTCGGCGACCGGCGCGGCCGGAAGATCATCGACGCGATCCTCGACGACCCCGACGTCGGGGTGCTGATCTGCCCGGTCACCGGCCCCTTCCCGCCGCTCAGCGACCGGCTCGTCCAGGACCTGGTGGACGCGGCCGAACGGACGGCCAAGCTGGTGTGCGTGGTGTGGGGGTCGCCGGTCGGCACCGAGCCGGCGTACCGCGAGGTGCTGCTCGGCTCCTCGCGCGTGGCCACCTTCCGCACAGTGGCGAACTGCATCACCGCCGTCCGCGCTTACCTCGACCACCATCGCTTCGTCGCCGGCTACCGCTCCCCGTTCGACGAGGCCCCGCGCACGCTCTCGCCCTCCTTCCGCAAGGCGCGGGCGCTGATGCGCCCGGGCCAGCAGCTGAGCGAGCACGCGGCGAAGCAGTTGCTGCGGGCGTACGGAATCCGTGTCCCGCGCGAGCAGTTGGTGACCAGCGCGGCGGCCGCCGTACGGGCCGCGGGGCTGGTGGGCTACCCCGTGGTGATGAAGGCGTCCGGCGCGCGGATCGCCCACAAGACCGAGCTCGGCCTGGTCAAGATCGGGCTGACTTCCGCCAGTCAAGTACGCGATGCCTACCGTGAGTTGACGGACATCGCCCGCTACGAGGACGTCTCCCTGGACGGCGTCCTGGTCTGCCAGATGGTCGAGCGGGGCGTCGAGATGGTGGTGGGCGCCACCCACGACGAGCTGTTCGGCCCGACGGTGACGGTCGGACTCGGCGGGGTGCTCGTGGAGGTCCTGGGCGACACCGCCGTACGCGTGCCGCCCTTCGGTGAGGAGCAGGCGCGGGACATGTGCGCGGAACTGCGCGGGCGGGCCCTGCTCCACGGGGTCAGGGGGCGCCCCCCGGCCGACCTGGACGCGCTCGTGGAAGTCGTCCTGCGGGTGCAGCGCATGGCCCTGGAACTTCAGGACGACCTCGCGGAGCTGGACATCAACCCGCTGATGGTGCTGCCGCAGGGGCAGGGGGCAGTGGCGCTGGACGCCTTGGCCATCTGCCGGCCGGCCCCTGAACAGCCGTCGTAAGAAGCGGAGTACCCCCATGAATTCCTCCCCCGAAAAATCCGCCGAAACGTACACCGAAACCTGCGTCGAAAAGCCCGTCGCAAAGTCCGTCGAGCCGGAGATCGAGCCGTCGATTTCCGCTGATTCATTGGTACAGCACGCCACTGACAATCAGGTCTGCCGCATCACCCTCAACCGCCCCGAGGCACTCAACGCCATCACCCCTGACCAGCGCGAACGCATCATCCAACTGCTCGCCGACGCCTCCGCCGATCCCGGCGTACGGGCCGTCGTACTGACCGGTACGGGCCGTGGTTTCTGCGCGGGCGCGGACCTGCGAGGGACGACGGCCGGCGCGGAGCGCGTCGCCGGCGATGTCGCCCGCACGATCCGCCTCGGCGCCCAGCGCCTGATCGCAGCTGTCCTCGACTGCGAGAAGCCGGTGATCGCGGCGGTGAACGGCACGGCGGCCGGACTCGGCGCGCACCTCGCCTTCGCCTGCGACCTCGTACTGGCCGCCGAATCGGCGAAGTTCATCGAGGTGTTCGTCCGGCGCGGCCTCGTCCCCGACGGCGGCGGCGCCTATCTCCTCCCCCGCCTGATCGGCCCCCAGCGGGCGAAGGAGCTGATGTTCTTCGGCGACGCGCTCACCGCGGCGGACGCCGAGCGCCTCGGCCTGGTCAACCGGGTCGTCGCCGACGGGGAGTTGGACAAGACGGCCCGCGAGTGGGCCGAACGCCTCGCCACCGGCCCGACCCGTGCCCTCGCGCTCACCAAGCAGCTCGTCAACGCCTCCCTCGACACCGACCGCACCACCGCCTTCGCGGCGGAGGCGGCCGCGCAGGAGATCAACATGACGACGCGGGACGCGCGGGAGGGGGTGGCGAGCTTCGTGGAGCGCAGGAGTGCCGAGTACAAGGGCCGGTGACGCTCAGGAGGTCCGCTTCAGGATCCGCAGGTCAGCCGCGTCCGGGTCGCCGAACAGGACGAAGAGCTCGGGCTCGTGCTCCGTGCCGCCGATCGTCCAGTACGTGTCCCGCCCACATCCGCCGTCGAGTCGTACGAGTACGGCGTCGCGACCGCCCTGCTCACCGGGCGACCAGCTGCCGGTTCCGTCACACATGTCGATCGGGTCCGGGTACCAGTCGCCGGACTCGGACTGGGTGGGCAGTTTGCTCACCTGAGCCCCGCCGCCCGAGTGCAACCGGAGCACGGCCCCGTCCTCGCCGCGCCAGACTCCGGCAAGTCGCTCGGCGGGCAGTTTCGGGGGCTCGTACTCCTCGATCAGCCCCATGACCGTGGCCGGTACGGCGACCACGATCACCAGCATGAACAGCGCGGCGGAGAGCAGCGCCGAGCGGAGCCAGACACTCCACGCCCTCCACACCTGGCCCGTTTCCCGCGCGCGCCCGCGTCCGTAGGCGAGACCGAGTACGGGCAGCACGCCCAGGGCCGCCGCAGCCGCGGCCGTGTGGATGAACGGCCGGCCCCAGAGCACTGCGGTCAGCGCCGCCCAGACCGCACCGACCGCCGTCGCGCACAGCAGGTGCCAGGCCCACCGGGGCCCGCGAAGGCGGTTGGCCGCCAGGCGGGCGAGAGCGCCGGCCGGTCCGATGTGCGCAGCGGCATGGAGGAGGCCGAGCACCGGCAGGATCAGCGGCGCGAAGAGGAACAGGCAGACCAAGCCGAAGGCCCCGCCGTAGCCGATCCCGTAGTCGTCACTGCCGGTGACCTCGACCACCCACCACAGCAGCCACGCCGCCGGCAACTGCGCGGCGGCGAGCGCGGCGGCCGCGTTCAGCTCGGCGAACGCGGTGGTCGAGCCGTCGGGTCTGTGTGCCTGCTGTATCTCTCCGCGCCCCATGGGCGCAGCGTACGCAGGGGTTTTCCGAGGCCCGCACACCCCTTCCAATCTGACACACCGTCAGCTTCAATGGTCGGTGTGATGGGACACGCAGGGATGGCGGCCGCCGCCGTCCGCTACCTCAGGTCGGTCAAGGCAGCCCCCGAACGGGAGCCCGTCGAAGTGCTGCCGCGCCCCGAGCTGCGATGCGTCGGCGACGACGAGCGGGCACCGGTCGGACAGGCCGAGTTCCGGCGGGTGCTGGGGAACTTCGCGACGGGGGTGGCCGTTGTCACGGCACCGGCCACCACCGACGCCCCGCAGGCCCCCACCTCCAACTCCACCCCCAGCCTCAGCCCCACCCCCGCTCCCACCCCCGCCGGCTTCGCCTGCCAGTCCTTCTCCTCCCTCTCCCTCGACCCGCCCCTGATCGCCTTCATGGTCGGCCGTACGTCGACGACGTGGCCGCGCATCGCCCGCGCGGGCGTGTTCTGCGTGAACGTCCTGAGCGCGGGTCAGGGCGAGTTGTGCCGCGCCTTCGCGGTGAGCGGCGCGGACAAGTTCGCGGGGGTCGGGTACGACGCGGCCCCGGTTTCCGGCTCCCCCCGCCTCGCGGGCACGCTCGCGTGGATCGACTGCACGATCCACGCGGTGCACACGGGGGGCGACCACCTGATCGTGGTGGGCCGCGTGGAGGCCCTGGGCGCGAGCGACGGGGACGAGGCGCCGCTGCTGTTCCACAAGGGGCGCTTCCTCTAGGCAGCCATCCCCACAGGAACCGTCCGCCGCCGGATCACCAGCGCCATCAGCGCCGCCGCAGCGCACAGTGCCCCCGACGCGTACCAGACCATGTCGTACGCCCCGAAGACGTCCCGCACGACCCCGCCGAGGAAGGCCACCAACGCGGCGCCGACCTGGTGGGAGGCGAGGACCCAGCCGAAGACGATCGCGCTGTCGTCGCCGTACTGCTCCCGGCACAGGGCGACGGTGGGTGGGACGGTGGCGACCCAGTCGAGGCCGTAGAAGACGATGAAGAAGAGCATCGGCGGGTGGACCGACGGGGCGAGCAGCATCGGCAGGAACAGCAGCGAGACGCCGCGCAGGGCGTAGTAGACCGCGAGCAGGCGGCGCGGCTCGAAGCGGTCGGTGAGCCAGCCGGAGGCGATCGTGCCGACCACGTCGAACACGCCGATGACCGCGAGCAGCGAGGCGGCGGCCGGGACGGTCATGCCGTGGTCGTGTGCGGCGGGCACGAAGTGGGTCTGGATGAGGCCGTTGGTGGAGGCGCCGCAGATCGCGAAGGTGCCGGCCAGCAGCCAGAAGGGGCCGGTGCGGGCCGCCGAGAAGAGCACCGTCACCGCCCGGCGCGCGGCGCCCGGCACGGGGGCCGGCTTGGGCACGAACTCCTTCGCGCCGTACGGCTTCAGGTCCACGTCGGCCGGGTGGTCGCGCAGCAGCAGCCAGACGAAGGGGACGACCGCGAGGGCCGCGAGGGCGACCGTGACGGCGGCCGGGCGCCAGTTGCCCGCCTGGACCATCAAGGACAGCACGGGCAGGAAGATCAGCTGGCCGGAGGCCGAGGCGGCGGTCAGGATGCCGGTGACCAGGCCGCGCCGCTCGGTGAACCAGCGGTTGGTGACCGTCGCCGCGAAGGCCAGCGCCATCGAACCGGAGCCGAGGCCCACCAGCAGGCCCCAGCACAGCAGCAGCTGCCAGGCCGCCGTCATCCACACCGTCAGGCCCGACCCGAGCGCGATCATGCTGAGCGCGACCGCGACCACGCGCCGGATGCCGAAGCGGTCCATCAGGGCGGCGGCGAAGGGGGCGGTGAGCCCGTACAGCGCGAGGTTGATCGAGACGGCGGCGCTGATGGTGCCGCGCGACCAGCCGAACTCCCGGTGCAGCGGGTCGATGAGCAGCCCCGGCACGGAGCGGAAGGCGGCGGCGCCGATGATCGTCACGAAGGCTACGGCGGCGACGAACCACGCCCGATGGATGCGGGAGCCCTTGACCGGCCGGATGTCCTCTGCGGTGGCTGCTGCCTGGGTTGTCTGGGTCACGACATAGAGCTTCGGGTCTGGGATGGGCCCGAAACGAGTGGCCCGAAGGACAGCATTCGTTAGGATCGGGCCATGATTACGAGGGCCATGCATACGAGGACCGAGGAGACGGAGACCGAGGCCGCGGAGGTCGAGGACCGCGGCTTCCGCCCGCACCGCATCGTCGTCCTGGCCCTCGACGGCGCCCTCCCCTTCGAACTGGGCATCCCGCACCGCATCTTCGGCCGCCCCAAGAACGCTCGCGGGCGGCATCTGTACGAGGTCGTCACCTGTTCGATCCGGCCCCCCGGCCCCGTGCAGAC
Organism: Streptomyces sp. R28; assembly: GCF_041052385.1. GTDB lineage: Bacteria > Actinomycetota > Actinomycetes > Streptomycetales > Streptomycetaceae > Streptomyces. The sequence continues at coordinate 4,763,265 of NZ_CP163439.1, forward strand.
CGACGCCGACTTCGCCATCCAGGTCGAACACGGCCCAGACGCCCTCGCCACCGCCGACACCGTGATCGTCCCGGCGTCGTACGAGCTCGGCCCGGTCTTCGAGGAGGGCGTCCTCACCGCCGAACTGGCCGCCGCGCTCGCCCACATCCGCCCCGGCACCCGGCTCGCCTCGATCTGCACCGGCGTGTACGTCCTGGCCGCCGCCGGCCTCCTCGACGGACGCCCGGCCACCACCCACTGGGCGGACGCCGAGCGCTTCCAACGGCTGTTCCCGAGGGTCGAGGTCGACGCGGACGTCCTGTTCATCGACGACGGCGACGTACTGACCTCGGCCGGGGTCGCGGCCGGGATCGACCTGTGCCTGCACATGGTCCGCCGCGACCACGGCACGGCGATCGCCAACGAGGTGGCCCGCCGCACGGTCGTACCGCCCCACCGGGACGGCGGCCAGGCCCAGTACATCCACCGCCCGGTCCCCGACCCCCAGCAGGCGTCCACGACCGCGGCCCGCGCCTGGGCCCTGGGCCGGCTCCACGAACCGATCCAGCTGCGCGACATGGCCGAGCAGGAGGCCATGTCCGTACGGACCTTCACGCGCCGTTTCCGCGAGGAGGTCGGCGTCAGCCCCGGCCAGTGGCTCACCCAGCAGCGTGTCGAACGCGCCCGGCACCTGCTGGAGTCCACCGACCTGTCCGTCGACCAGGTGGCCCGGGACGCCGGCTTCGGCACCGCCCAGTCGATGCGGCAGCACCTACAGGCGGCGCTAGGTGTCACCCCCACCAGCTATCGGCGCACCTTCCGCGCAGGCGCCGCGCACGACGTCGACACCCAGGACCTCAGCGGTATTTGAGCGGGCCCTGCGGACCTCGCCCCACCAGCCGAGCGCCGTCAGCAGCAGGGTCAGCACCACACCGGCGACCATGGCCGTGGACGGCGCGACCACCTGGAGCAGGCCGCCGGCGAGGGAGCCCGTCGCCGCGTAGCCCGCGCCCGCGGCCGCGTACATCACGGAGTACCCGGCGGCCAGGGCGCCCGGCGGCAGGGCCTCGCGCAGCGACAGGTTGCGGGTGATCAGCGCTCCCGACTGCAGTGTGCCCGCCAGGACGAGGGCGACCGCGATCCCGGCCGCCCCCGGTATCAGTGCGGCGAGGGCCACAAAGGCCGACATGCCACACATCAGCACCACACTGCGCGCGCGGAGCCGCCCCGGCCACGACCGCAGGCCGTACACGAACGCCCCGAGCCCCGCCCCCGTCGCCATGCCCGCCAACATCGGGCCGGACCAGCCCACGCCGATGCCGCGCTGCTCGAGCAGGGCGGGCAGGGTGAGTTCGGCGAGGCCGAGCAGGGTGAGACTGGCCGCGCCCGTGACGTACACCGGCCACGCGCGTATCAGCACGCGGCGTTTCGGCCGGCCGGCCTCGCCCTCCTCTTCCCCCTTGCCCCAGCCGGCGGGCAGCAGCCAGTGGCCCGCGATCGACGACGCCATCAGGGCGGCCGCGAGGAGCAGCGGCAGCCGGGGCGCCACCCCCAGGGCGAGACCGGCGACCGCGACCGGGGAGACGGCCCACACGCCCGACATCAGCATCGACTCGGCGGACAGCGCCTGCGCCACGGCACGCTCCGGGACCAGCGAGGTCAGCAGCGCCCGCTGGCCGCCGGCGGCCGCGGCCGGTGCCGCACCGGCCAGGAACGCGAACGCGCCCAGCACGAGGGGGTGCGCCCCGGCCAGCACCCCGAGCCCCGTGAAACCCACCGCCCCGCCCGCGAGCCCGAGGGCCAGATGACACCGGCCGCGAGCCGGGTCCAGCCGCATCCCGAGGACCGGGGCGGCGATGATCTCGCCGAGCACGTAGGCCGCCGCGAGCGTCGCCCCCAGGGTGTAACCGCCGGGCCGCTCCCGCACCAGGAACACCAGGGCCAACGGCGCCATGGCGACCGGCATACGAGCGGCGACGGCGGTGCAGGCCCAGATCAGGACCTGCTTGGAGGCGACGTCTCGATAGGTCATGGAGACGACGGTAGGCGCAGCCACCGACAGCACGGCAGCGCGTTTCCGGGCCTGTGGAAAACGGCGCGCAGGGGCCTCGCAAGCCGAGGGGGACCTCAGAACGTGAGCACCGCGCGAGCCACCTTCCCCGCCTCCGCATCCGCCGCCGCCCGCTCGAACTCCTCGACCGGATACGTCTGCGTCACCAGCTCGTCCAGCAGCAGCCGCCCGCTCCGGTACAACTCGGCGTACAGCGCGATGTCCCGCTGCGGCCTCGACGACCCGTACCGGCACCCCAGGATCGACTTGTCCAGGTACATGGAGGACACGGCGAAGGAGGCCTCGGCACCGGCCGGCGGAACGCCCAGCAGAATCGCCTGTCCATGCCGGTCGAGCAGATCGACGGCCGCCCGGATCAGCTCCACGCGCCCCACGCACTCGAAGGCATGGTCCGCTCCCGCGGGCAGCAGCTCGCGCACCCCCTTCACCGACGTCAGGAAGTCGGTCGCCCCGAACTGCCGCGCCACCGCCTCCTTCGCCGGATTCGCGTCCACGGCGACGATCCGCAGCGCACCCGCGATCCGGGCCCCCTGAATGACATTGAGACCGATACCCCCGGCACCGATCACGACCACGCTGTCCCCGCGGTCCACCTTCGCCCGGTTGAGCACGGCGCCCACTCCGGTCAGCACCCCGCACCCGATGAGCGCGGCCGAGGGCAGGGGGATGTCCTCGGGGACACGAACCACCTGCACGGCCTTCACCACGGTCCGTTCCGCGAACGCGGAGTTGGACGCGAACTGGAATACGGGCCGCCCGCTTCGGGCGAAGGGCTGCCCAGGCCGCCCGATGGCCTGCCGGCACATGGTCGGCCGCCCCCGGTCGCACTCGGCGCACGTACCGCAGTTGGCGAGCGTGGACAGGGCCACATGATCTCCCGGCACGACATGGGTGACCCCCACACCCACGGCTTCCACCACCCCCGCACCTTCATGGCCCAGCACCACAGGAACCGGAAAAGGTATGGTCCCGTCCACCACGGACAGATCGCTGTGGCACAACCCCGCGGCCGAGATCGCGACCAGCACCTCACCCGGCCCCGGGTCCCGCACCTCAAGGTCGTACGCGACCTCGACCCGCTTTCCGTCGAACACCACGCCGCGCATCACGCGACCCCCTTGGGTTCCCTCGGCAGCCCGAGCACCCGCTCGGCGATGATCGTGCGCTGAACCTGGTCCGAGCCGCCGTAGATGGTGTCGGCCCGGGAGAACAGGAACAGCTGCTGCGCCTCGTCGAGTTCGTACGGCGCCGAAGGCGACCACTCCCCGGGCCCGACCGCCGCCACCGCCCCCCGCACCTGCATCGCCAGCTCCCCGAGCCGCTGATGCCAGCCGCCCCAGAGCAACTTGGCCACACTGGGCGCCCCCGCGTCCCCGGCCCTCCCGAGCGTGCGCAACGCGTTCCAGCGCATCACCCGCAGCTCGGCCCACTGCCGCACCAGCCGCTCCCGCACGACGGGATCCCCGACCGCACCCGACTCGACGGCCGCCCGTACCACCCGCCCCAACTCGGCGGCGAACCCGACCTGCTGGGCCAGCGTCGAAACGCCCCGCTCGAACCCGAGCAGGCTCATCGCGACGCGCCAGCCACCGCCCTCTTCCCCCACGACGTGCTCCACACGCGCGCGTGCCCCGTCGAAGAACACTTCATTGAAGTCACTGGTCCCCGTCAGCTGCCGGATGGGCCGCACCTCGACGCGCCCCGGCTGATCCATGGGCACGAGCAGGAAAGTCAGCCCGCGATGACGGCTCGACTCCGGGTCGGTACGGGCAAGGACGAAACACCAGTCGGCCTCATGGGCCAGCGACGTCCAGATCTTCTGCCCGGTGACGCGGTACGACCCGTCCGAACCGAGCTCGGCCCTGGTCCGAACCCCCGCGAGATCCGACCCCGCACCGGGTTCGCTGTACCCCTGGCACCACAGCTCCTCCCCGGCCGCGATCGCCGGCAGGAACCGCGCCTTCTGCTCCGCGCTGCCGTGCGCGATGAGGGTGGGCGCCAGAAGGTTCTCGCCGATATGCCCAGAGCGGGCAGGCGCGGCCGAACGGGCGTACTCCTCGGCCCAGACGACCTGCTGAGTGAGAGTCGCGGTCCGATTGCCGTACCCGCCCTCACCCCAACCGAGCCCGATCCAACCGGCTTTTCCAAGCACCTTTTCCCAAGTCCGCCGATCCTGAGCGTCCTTGGCGCGCTCGCCGAGCCACGCCCGCGCTTCCACACGAAACGCCTCGTCCTCCGCCGCAAACCCGAAGTCCATGGGGTCTCCTCTTGATCACCGGCCAGGAACAGCGCCCCTGAAAGGGGCGCGGGGAACTGCGCGACCAGCCACAGACAACCTGCAGCCGCCGACCAAACCCCACCCCCGAGCTCTCAGGCGTTGGGCCGCGAACCCTCAGCGGCAGCTCGCCGCATCGCCTCCACCCGCTCCAGCATCGGCATCGGATCCACCCCCACCGACCCCGGCAGCACCTCCGCGATCCGCTCCGGCGTCCAGGAACCCTGGGCATACGCGGAGCGCAGCTCCCGCGGCTGGGCCCACACCGCGATCTTCGGCCCCGCGACCGTGTACACCTGCCCCGTGACCCCGTACTCCCGAGCAGGATCCGACAACAGGTAGACCACCAACGCGGCGACGTCCTCCGGCTCCCCCATCTCCGCCAACTCCGTGGGAACCCCGGCCGACATCCGCGTACGAGCCACCGGCGCCACCGCGTTGGCGGTCACCCCGTACCGGTGCAGGCCCAGCGCGGCGCTCCGTACCAGCGAGATGACCCCGCCCTTCGCCGCGCTGTAGTTCGCCTGCGAGACCGACCCCTGGTGATTGCCGCTGGTGAACCCGATCAAGGTCCCCGCCCCTTGCTTGCGCATCACCGCCGACGCGGCCCGGAACACCGTGAAGGTCCCCTTCAGATGCGTGGCGACGACCGGGTCCCACTCCTCCTCGGTCATGTTGAACAGCATCCGCTCGCGCAGGATCCCGGCGACACACACGACCCCGTCGATCCGCCCGTAGGCCGACACGGCGGCGTCCACGACCCGCTGCCCACCCGCCATCGTGGACACGTCGTCGGCCACCGCGACCGCTTCGCCGCCCGCCGCCTCGATCTCCTTGACCACGCCTTCGGCGACCTCACTCGTGGGCGAGACCCCGTCCACGGACACGCCGTAGTCGTTGACGACCACCCGCGCCCCCTCGGCCGCGGCCGCCAGGGCCACCGCCCGCCCGATCCCCCGCCCGGCGCCCGTCACGGCGACGACCTTGCCTGCCAAGAAGTTCCCCACGCCCCGGCCCCTTCCCGCAGTTTCTGACGGTCCGTTAGATTCGATTTGATTCTACGACCCGTCAGATACGCGGAGACAAGCCCCGGGGAGGACTCATGTCACTGCCGGACGCGTTCCATGAGATCGCCAAGCGCGTGAACAACTGGGGCCGTTGGGGGGCGGACGACGAGATCGGCACTCTCAACCTGATCACCGACGAGGTGGTCCGCGAGGCCGCCACCTGCGTCCGCACCGGACGCCGCGTCCCCCTCGCGCTCCCCCTGCAACAGGACGGCATACAGACCGGCATGATCCCCGGCCGCGTCAACCCGCTGCACGCCATGGTGCAGATCAACCAGGAGATCTTCGGCCCGGGAACCGTCGCCTGCAGCGACCACGCCGTGACGATGGGACTGCAGGCCGCGACCCACTGGGACGCGCTCACCCATGTCTCCCACTCGGGCCGGCTCTACAACGGCCGCCCCGCATCCACCATCACCCCGCACGGCGGCGCCGAGTTCAGCGGCATCGACAAGGCGCGGCACATCGTCTCGCGGGGTGTACTGCTGGACGTGGCACGCGCGCGTGGCGTCACGCGGCTCGACGGCGGGCACGCGGTCACACCGGAGGACCTGGAGGCGGCCGAGGAACTCGCGGGCACACGGGTGCGGGCCGGCGACATCGTGCTCGTACGGACGGGACAGATCCAGGTCTGCCTCGCGGGCGACAAGCACGGGTACGGCTACCCCTCGCCCGGTCTGTCGATCCGTACACCGGAGTGGTTCCACGCACGCGATGTGGCGGCCGTCGCGAACGACACCCTCACATTTGAGATCTTTCCGCCCGAGATCGAGAATCTGTGGCTGCCCGTGCACGCGCTCGACCTGGTGGACATGGGGATGCTCCAGGGTCAGAACTGGAATCTCGAAGAGTTGTCCACAGCCTGTGGAGAAGCGGGCCGCTACGCGTTCCTGCTGTCGGCGATGCCCGAGCCCTTCGTCGGGGGTACGGGAACTCCCGTGGCACCCGTGGCGGTGCTCTGACTAGGTCGGCTGGCGGCGCGGCAGCGATCGCCCCGAGCACGGCACCGCGCGCCGCCATCCGACTCCGGCGCACCCGCCCCATCTCTCCGGGCCCGGAGAGAACCGACGCCGAATCACGATCCACGCTCGGCGAGGGCCTCCGTCACCGAAACCCTCGTCGTCCCCTCGCGGCGAATCGCTGAACACAAGCGTGATCAACCGGACACGCGGCGTCAACACCCACTCGGGGATTTGTCACTTACGACCCCATTTGTGGAAGGCGCGCACAGAAGCATGCCCGGGCGCACCGACGCTCGCCCGCACAGGGGCGACAGCGCTTTCTGCAACCGTGCACCGGACCCGGCGTAATTGGCGCGCCGTGCGCCCGTCACACCGCTTCGTACGCGAGCCCCTCGTACGCCGACGCCCCGCCCCCGTAGGCGGAAGCGGACCCCTGCGACTCCGCCTCGCGGTCCAGTTCGCACCAGATCCGCTTGCCGGCACCCTCACAACTCCAGCCCCACCGGTCCGCGAGGCCGTCGACGAGCGCGAGGCCCCGGCCGCCGGTCGCGTCGCCGTCGGCACACCGGGGCACGGGCGCGCGGTCGCTGCGGTCGGCGACCTCCAGGCGCACGGGGGCGGACTCCTCGGCCGCGCCCGGCAGGGACAGTCGCAGCACGGCCGGACAACCGGTGTGCACCACCGCGTTGGTGACCAGTTCGGAGACGAGCAGGATCAGCGTCTCGGCGAGCGGTTCGTCGACCTCTATCCCGGACCCGGCAAGCCGCGAGCGGGCCCACCGCCGGGCTCGCCCCACCTCAGCGGGGTCGGGCCGGATCTCCAGCTGCACTTGAAGCACCTGCACCGCTCACACCATCCGAACCGGCGGACACTCAGCCCCGCGCCTCACGAGGGCCACGATCCTAGCCATTCTTTTCATGGCCAGAACAATGGCCAAAGCCAGGGTCACGGAACGTGAATCCCTTAGCTGACAGCATGGTTGACGTACAGTCACCCCAACAAGCGCTTCGGGCATATTCCAGCGCGAAGGAGTACCCCTGCGGCATACTGTGCGACGCTTGTTGCGGGGAGTCGAACAGGCGGGGACAGAGAGCCCTCCCGCCCTGCGAGCACTGGCGCGCACCGCCGGATCCGGCGCCGCCTCAAGGGCAACTCCGGCATGGCTCGTGCTCGGAACCACTCGCATCTCACACAAGGTACCGGAGCGGGCAGTCGACTCCAGGCCGTGACGAGTCACGCGTAGGACACAACCCGATATCAACGCTCCGTAATTCCGGTATGCCACAATCCGCGACACCCGTGCGGACACCGTCGGCGATGCCGCAGACCAGGCCGTCTTAGATCGGCTGTGCGAGAAGTTCGGCGGCCATCCTCTCCTCACTCTCCGTAGCATCGCCCGCACGGTGAGTCCGCACCCAGGCGCGCTTCAGATGCAGGTGGACCTCGAACTCCCAGGTGAATCCCATGCCGCCGTGCACCTGAAGACAGTCGCGGGCACCCCGCACGGCGGCCTCGTCGGCGAGCAGCCGGGCGGTGTCGATGTCCGCCGCATCGGCGGTGACGGCCGCGGCGTAGACGGCGGCGCGGGCGGTCTCCGTGCGCACCAGCATCTCCGCGCACAGGTGTTTCACCGCCTGGAAGCCTCCGATCGGCTGCCCGAACTGCTCACGGCCCCGGGCGTGTTGCACGGCCAGCTCGCACGCGCGCGCGGCGCTGCCGAGCTGCTCGGCGGCGGTCAGGAGTACGGCGACGGGGTCCACGCCGCGGGCCACGGGAACTTGGTGCAGGGGCGTCAGCGGATCCACCGACCGCAGCGGTACGGCCCCCGCCGCGTCCCCCCGTACGACGTCCGCCTCCGCGAGCCACTCCACCAGCCCGCACGCGCCGACGTCCGCCACGACCGCCTCCCCGGTGGCCGCGCCCGGCACCTCCCCCGCCGCGAGATGCGTGGCCACCAAGGGCCCGGGCAGCAGCGTCCGCCCCGCCTCCTCGAAGGCCAACACCGCCTCGGGCAGCCCGAGTCCGACCCCGCCCCGCGCCTCCGGCAGCCGTAGCGCGAAGAAGCCGGCCGCGCCGAGCTCCCGCCACAGCGCCCGGTCCAGGCGGCCGGGCTCCTCGACGGCGGCCCGCAGCGCCGCGCGGCCGAAGCGCCGTGCCAGCAGCTCCCGCACGCCGTCCCGCAACGCCCGCTGGTCCTCGGTTAGTTGGAAACGCATCCGTCACCGCCCCTTCGGCAGTCCGAGGATCCGCTCGGCCACGATGTTCCGCTGGATCTGCGAGGTGCCGGCCGCGATGGTGTACGACAGGGAGGACAGCCGGTCGAGCACCCACGGCCGGTCCAGGTCCAGCGCCTGGGGCCCCAGTACGTCGGCGGCGGCGTCGTAGAGCTCCTGACGGGCGTGCGAATACCTCAGTTTGAAAACCGAACCCCCGACGCCCGGCACCCCGCCCGGCACCCCGCCCGTCCTCCCCCGGCCTCGGCTTCGCCCGACCGGGGGGACCCCCATCGCCTCGCTCACATTCCACTGCGTCAGCCGCCACAGCGCCCGGAACTCGGCGTTCAGCCGCCCCAGCCGCCGCCGCAGCACCGGATCGTCCCAGCGCCCGTTCTTGTGCGCCTCACCGGCGAGTTCGCGCAGCACCCGACGGCACGCGACGACCTCGCCGACGAAGGCCGTGCCACGCTCGAAGGACAGGGTCACCATCGTCACGCGCCAGCCGTCGTTCTCGTCCCCGACCCGGTTGGCGACCGGCACCCGCACCTCGTCGAGGAACACCTCGGCGAACTCGGCCGACCCGGCCAGGGTCTTCAGCGGCCGTACGGTGATGCCCGGCGCGTCCATGGGCATGGCCAGCCAGCTGATCCCGCGGTGCTTGGGCGCCTCGGGGTCGGTGCGCACCAACAGCTCGCACCAGTCGGCCACTTCGGCATGGGAGGTCCAGATCTTGGACCCGCTCACCACATAGTCGTCGCCGTCCCTGCGCGCGCGCGTGCGCAGCGCCGCGAGGTCGGATCCGGCGTCCGGTTCGCTGAAGCCCTGGCACCAGACCTCCTCGCCGCGCAGGATCGGCGGCAACCAGCGCGCCCGCTGCTCGGCGGTTCCCTCGGCGGCGATGGTCGGCCCCGCGTGCAGCAGCCCGACGAACCCCGCACCCACATAGGGCGCGCCCGCCTTCTCGGTCTCCTCCAGGAAGATCAGCCGCACGGCCGGGGACGCGTCCCAGTGGACATCGGCGTAGCCGGCGTCGTAAAGCCTGCGCTGCCAGCCGAGGTCGTAGGCGCGCCGCCCCGGCCAGTCGTCCGGGGAGGGCTTCGGCGGGAGCGTGGGCAGCACTTGGCCCAGCCACTCCCGCAGCCGCGTCCGGAACTCCTCCTCTTCCGGTGTGTGGGCGAGGTCCATGTGCGGCCACTCCATATCTGATGGTCTGTCAGATACCGCTCTGCGGGAAGGCTAAGCCCCACACCCCTGGACCGACAAGGCGGCGAGCCCTACGCTCTGCCCACTATCTGACTGACCGTCAGCTAACGCAGGGGGCCGTCATGAACGACACCGCTCACGCCCTGAGTTCCTCGCGCACCCTCTGGGACCTGGTCGCCCAGCGCGCCGACCGCACCCCCGACCGTCCCGTCCTCCTCCAGGACGAGCGCTCCCTGTCCTTCGGTGACCTACGCGCGCGTGCCGAGCGCGTGGCGGCCGGCCTGTACGACATGGGCATACGCCCCGGCACGGTCGTCGCCTGGCAGCTGCCCACCCGCATCGAGACGGCCGTGCTGTCCTGCGCGCTGGCCCGCCTGGGCGCCGTACAGTCGCCGGTCATCCCGTTCTACCGGGACCGTGAAGTCGGCTTCGCGCTGCGGGAGTCGAAGGCGGAGTTCTTCGCGGTGCCGGGCCGGTGGCGGGGCTTCGACCACACGGAGATGGCGCGGAGGCTGGGGGCGAAGGGGGTCTTCGAGGCGTACGACGGCCTGCCCGACGGCGATCCTTCGGTGCTGCCCCCGCCGCCCGCCGAGGGCACCTCGGTGCGCTGGATCTACTGGACCTCGGGGACGACGTCCGACCCCAAGGGCGTACTGCACACCGACCGCTCCCTGATCGCGGGCGGCTCCTGCCTGGCGCACGCGCTGCGTCCGACCGCCGACGACGTGGGCTCGATCGCCTTCCCGTACGCGCACATAGGCGGCCCGGACTACATGGTGATGCTGCTGTTGTACGGCTTCCCGGCGGTGCTGTTCGAGCAGTTCGCGCTGCCGGACGCGCTGGCGGCGTACCGCGGGCACGGCGTGACGATCGCCGGTGGGTCGACGGCCTTCTACTCGATGTTCCTGGCCGAGCAGCGCAAGGAGCCGGGGGGCGGGAAGGTCGTCCCCTCGCTGCGGCTGCTGGCGGGCGGTGGGGCGCCGAAGCCACCGGAGCTGTATCACGCCGTGGTCCGCGAGATGGGGGTGCAGCTCACGCACGGATACGGCATGACCGAGGTGCCGATGATCACGATGGGGGCGCCGGACGACACGGCGGAGAACCTGGCGACGACGGAGGGGCGGCCGCCGCGGGAGATGGAGATACGGATCGTGCGGGGGGAGGTGCGGCTGCGCGGGGAGGCGGTGTGCCGGGGTTATCTGGATCCGGCGCAGACGGCGGCGGCCTTCGACGAGGAGGGGTTCCTGCGGACCGGGGACCTCGGGTATCTGACGGACAGCGGGCATCTGGTGCTGACCGGCCGGCTGAAGGACGTGATCATCCGCAAGGGCGAGAACGTCTCGGCGAAGGAGATCGAGGACCTGCTGCACCGGCATCCGGCGGTCGGGGACGTGGCCGTGATCGGGCTGCCGGACGCGGAGCGCGGGGAACGGGTCTGCGCGGTGGTGGAACAGCCGGCCGGCGCGCGGAAGCCGACCCTGGAGGAGCTGACGTCGTATCTGCGAGGGGAAGGGCTGTCGACGCACAAGCTGCCGGAGCAGCTGGAGGTGGTGGACGCCCTTCCGCGCAACGACACCCTGCGGAAGGTGCTCAAGTACCAGCTCAGGGAGCGCTTCTCGGGGGCGTAGGGACCAGCGGTGCTCGTCTCATTCGGGCACGGTGAAGTAGCGGGCGAACGCGGTCACGATCTCGCCCTCGGCCACCTTGCCGTCGCTGTCCGCGTCGAGCATGGCGGCGGCGGCCTTGGCGACCTCCTGCTGCACGCCGAGGCAGCCGAGCACGCGCACGGTGTCGGCGACGGTGGCGGATCCGTCGCCGTCGGGGTCGGCCACGGCGAGGGCGGCGTGCAGGAAGGGGCGGGCGATCTCGGCGAACCTGTCCGGGTTGTCACGCAACCGCTTGACCGCACCGTTCACGAACTCCTCGCGGGTGATGCGCTGGTCTCCGTCCCGGTCCGCGATCCCGGCCATGCCCTGCCAGAACGCCTCCGCGCCGATGTACAGGGACTGGCCCTTGTCGGACCGGGCAGTGGTGCCGAACTCCGCGAGCAGCGCCTTGGCCGCCGCACTGAAGTCCGCGCGGTCGATGTAGCCGTTGCCGTCCTGGTCGAAGAGGGCGAACCGGGCGGCAATCCTGCGCTCGTAATCGCTGCTGACCATGTCTTATCGGGCCGCCTTACGTCACATGGGGGGCATCTCGCACGGAGCGTACGACGCCGGGGGCCGTCCGGGCGCGGGAAAGCGGCGGTTGTGCCAAGACCGGGGGAATTTCGGGACAACGGTGTGGCACTTCGAGTGGGGTGTCACCGCGGCCCGGGTCGGGGCCGGTCAGGCCGACAGCGGCCGGGCGTCGTCCGCGACCGCCGCCGCGACGTCCGGGTAGACCTCGAAGAGTCGCCGTACGCCCAGCGCCCCCAGGACCCGGTTGACGTGCGACCCGTCCGCCGCGCCCTGCGCCGGGAGTATCAGCCGCAGGCTGCCCTGGCAGGAGCGGATGAGACGGCGGGCGGCGATGAGGACGCCCACGCCGCTGGAGTCGCAGAACATGACATCGGAGAGGTCGAGGACGAGGCTGTGGCGCCCCTCGGCCACCACGTCATGGATGTGCTGACGCATCACCGGCGAGGTCACCAGATCCAGCTCGCCGGACACCTGGAGCACAGCCCAGTCGCCTTGTTCGCCACCGATCACTTTCAACGTCACCACCACGCCCCTCGCCGGCCGAAACGGAAGCGACACCTACGCTTCCTTGCAGCGCGGCTGCCCAGCGGCTGTTCCCTGAAACACCTTCGAGAAAACGGTCACCGATCGGAAGAGGCTTGTTTCAATCGCATTCGATCCTGTTCGATCGGTTCCGATCGCACGGCAGCCGGGTAACCGAGCGACTGCAAGGCCGACCAGACAGGACCGGCAGAACAGACAGGACAGGCAGGCCGGACAGAACAAGGTCCACTACCACCCACTGCTCGTTGAGGGGCGCACAATGCGACAAAGGGGCGTGCGCTGTCAGACGTGCCGACTACATTCGGGGAGAAGGTGGACGCACGCTGGACAGGGACGCACCGGTGAGGGGGGTCGCATGGCGAAGAAGGACGCACCGCCCCGCTGGGACCGCAAGATGCAGCAGCGGCTCGCCCGCGGCGAGGCGGCCGCCCTCGGCGAGCTCTACGACCGGTTCGCCTCCCTCGTGCACGGCCTCGCCCACACCGTGCTGGGCGACGAGCGCGCCGCCGACCGCGTCACCCGCGACGTCTTCGCTCACGTCTGGGAGCACCCGGACGCCTACGACCCCAAGCAGGGCCCGCTGCGCTCCTGGGTCGCCACGCTGACCCACCGCCTCGCCGTGCAGCGGCTGCGCGACACCGAGACCGCCGCCCTCGTCCGGGCCGGCCAGGGCTGCACCGAGGAGCTGGAGCGCAAGGTGCGCCACGCCTCGGTCGCCGCCCGCGCCGACTACATCGTCCAGGCCATGCCCGCCCCGCTGCGCGCCGCCCTGGAGCTGGCCTACTTCCAGCGCCGTGACTACCGCCAGACCGCCGCCGACCTCGGCGTCACCGAGGACGAGGCCCGCCGCCGCCTCCGCCTGGGCCTGCAACTGCTGTCCACGGCCCACGACGCGGGAGCCGCGCCCGGGGCACCGCCGGGCTACGGGGGTGCGGTGTGAACGAGGCGGAGCGGTTCCCCGACAAGGACCATGACCAGAACGAGCACGACCAGAACGAACGCGACCAGTACAAGCACGACCAGAACAAGGAGGGGCACGGCTCCAAAGACGCCACCCGCGGAGCCGACGGTATGAGCAGCGGCAACGGCGACGACCAGCACCCCACCCCGGAGCCGAGCCCGGACCAGCCACCCCGCATACCGCTCCCCCGCTCCTCCGTCGAGGACACCGGACGCCCCCTGCCCGCCCTGGAGCACTTCGGCGACCTGGCACCGCGCCCGGCCCCGCTCATCCTCGAACACCGTGTCCTGAAGGCGCTCCTCGGAGCGTGGGCGCTGGCCGCCTGTTCCGCGGAGGAGACGGCGGCCGTCGAGGAGCACCTCGGCGACTGCGGTTCCTGCGCGGACGAGGCACGACGTCTGCGCGAGGCCGTGGGTCTGCTGCACCCCGCCGAGACCCTCGACCTCGACCCCTCCCTGCGCGCCCGCGTCCTGGAGGGCTGCCTGCAGCGACGTCCACCGCGCATCCCGGTGCCCGAGTGGGCGACGCCGTACGACGCCGAGACGGCCCGCCTGGACGCCCTGCTGCAGGACTTCGGGGACGCCGAGTGGCACGCGCCCGTGCGGCTGCGGTGGTTCCGCAAGGACGAGCCCACGAGCCGTCGTACGACCGTCGCCGGGGTCATCGCCCATCTGCTGACGGTCGACGGGCTGGTGGCGATCGCGCTGGGCCTTCACGACCCGCTGGGCGACGTGGCCGCCGACCGGCCGACGCCGTCCTCGCGCACCGAGGCGTACTGGCGTGCCTCGCACTTCCCGCCGACGCGCGCCGTACGAGCCCCCTGGCGGGAGCAGACCCACGACCTGGTCCGCACGGTGTCCTTCACGGGCAGCGGCACGGGCAAACTGTCCGTCCCCTACGGCGACTTCGAGCTGCCGCTGCGCGACGCGATGCTGGACCGCGCCTTCGAGTGCTGGGTGCACGCCGAGGACATCGCCGAGGCGGTGGACTACCCGTACGAGGCGCCGTCCGGCCGCGATCTGCACCACATGGTCGACCTGGCGGCCCGCATGCTCCCCACGGTCCTGGCGGCCCGCCGCCGCGACGGCCTGGCGGCGCCTTCGCCGGGCCCCTACCGCCACCTCGTGCCCGCCGGCGAGCCCGGCCGTAGCCTCCGGCTGGAGATCGAGGGGTCCGGTGGTGGAGAGTGGCTGATTCCTCTGGACTCGCCGGCGGCGGTCGGCTCCGCAGAGCATGAGGTGGCCCATATCGCCCTGGATGGTGGGGAGTTCTGCCGGTTGGCTGCGGGCCACGTCTCGCCTCAGGAGGCAGCGGCAGGGCAGACGGGTGACCGGGAGGCGATCAGGGATGTGCTGTTCGCGGCGGCGAGCTTGAGCCGTATGTAGGGGGTGGGTTGCTGCGAGACGGCGGCTGCCGGTAGTTGGTGGTTGCTCGCGCAGTTCCCCGCGCCCCTGAACCCGCAGCCGCCCTACGACACATGCGCCCGAGCCACTAGGCGAAAACGACCGTCCGCCGCCCGTTCAGCAGAATCCGCCGCTCGGCATGCCACTTGACCGCCCGAGCCAGCGCCTGGCACTCCACATCCCGCCCGATCGCGACCAGTTGGTCCGGGGTGACGTCATGCCCGACCCGCTCGACCTCCTGCTCGATGATCGGCCCCTCGTCGAGGTCGGCGGTCACGTAGTGCGCCGTCGCCCCGATCAGCTTCACACCACGCGTATGCGCCTGGTGGTACGGCTTCGCGCCCTTGAAGCTCGGCAGGAAGGAGTGGTGGATGTTGATGATCCGCCCGCTGAGCGCCTTGCACAGATCGTCGGAGAGCACCTGCATGTACCGGGCGAGCACGACCAGCTCGACGTCCTGCTCCCGCACGATCTCCAGCAGCCGCGCCTCAGCCTCGGACTTGTTGTCCCTCGTCACGGGAATGTGGTGGAAGGGGATGTCGTACGACCCCACGAGTTCGGCGAAGTCAGTGTGGTTGGACACCACGGCGGCGATCTCCACCGGCAGCGCCCCGATCCGGGCCCGGAACAGCAGGTCGTTCAGGCAGTGCCCGAACTTGCTGACCATCAGCACGACCCGCATCTTCTCCTCGGCCCGATGGATCTGCCAGTCCATCTGGAAGGAGTCCCCGATCGCCGCGAAGCTCGCCCGCAGCTTGTCCACCGTCACCGGCGCCTCCGCCGAGAAGTGGACGCGCATGAAGAACAGTCCCGTGTCGCGGTCGCCGAACTGCTGGCTGTCCTCGATGTTGCAGCCGGTCATGAAGAGGTAGCTCGACACGGCGTGCACGATGCCCTGCTTGTCGGGGCAGGACAGGATGAGGACGTACTGGTCGGAGGGGACCGCGGCTCGGTCGGACTGCTCGTTCATGCAGCACAGGGTCCCATATCCGCGGTCCCCACCGGAGCGCCGTCCCGCTACGCGGACCGCGTCATGATCCGCAGCACCTCGAGCGTGCGCGGTGGAGCGTCCGGGTCGTCGCCGTCGGCCGTGGCCATCCGGACGTGCGCGTCCCGCGCCGCCCGCACCGCCTCCGGCCACCCCTGGTTCTCGAGGTACGCGGAGACCGGCGCGTCCGGGCCGACCTGGTGCATGATCCGCAGCACGCGCAGCACGGCGGTGTCGACGAGCGCCGCCTCCTGCGAGTCCCGGAAGATCGTGCCGACGTACTTCTCGGCGGACCAGTTGTCCAGCCAGGTGTCCTCGACCAGGCGGTACACAGCGTCGGTGACGTCGCCGTATCCGTCGACGCCGGCCAGCCAGGCGTCCCGCTGGAACACCGGATCGGAGAGCATGTGCAGCGCGGAGCGCACATTGCTGCGCCAGCGCCACCACGGCATGTCGTTCAGTGGCATGCCGCCCATGGTGGATGAGCGACGGCCTCGACGGGAAGAGTTCTCCGAACCTTGCACGGTCATCGATCGTACGTTCCCCGTCACACTCGCACGAACAGCCCTCCTAATTCACCTTCCCGTCACCAAGTGATAACCATGGGTCACGCCAGGGTTAGTGGTGTGGCGGAATCGTGAGTGACCATGACTGGCAGGCGACGCACCCGCAGCACCGTCCTCCCCACGATCACCGACCGGCCCGTCCGGGCCTCCGCACGTACCGCGGCGGCAGTGGTGGCTTGTGCGTCGCTCGCCGTCGGATGCGGGGTCGTCCCCGGTACCGCGGGGGGTTCCGGGGACGGCACGATCACCGTCATGACCTGGGCGCCGGAGAACACCAAGGCGACCAACAAGCCCGGCATGCCGGCCTTCGCGCAGGCGTACGCCCGCTGGGTCAACACCCACGGCGGCCTCGGCGGCCGCAAGCTGAAGGTCCTCACCTGCAACGACCACAACGACAGCGTGTCCGCGGCGAGGTGCGCCGACCGCGCGGTCGAGGAGAACGTCGTCGCGGTCATCGGCTCCTACAGCCAGTACGGCGACACCTTCCTGCCCTCGCTGGAGGGCGCCGGCATCCCGTACATCGGCGGCTACGGCGTCACCAACGCCGAATTCACCAGCCCGCTCTCCTACCCCGTCAACGGCGGCCAGCCCACCCTCCTGTCGGGCCTCGGCAAGGAACTGGCCCGTTCCTGCGGCCCCGTCGCGCTGGTGCGCCCCGACAGCATCGCGGGCGACGAGCTGCCGCCGCTGCTCGACTCGGGCCTCAAGGCGGGCGGACACCCGGTCTCGGCCGACCAACTCGCCGAGGAGGACGCCACGGAGTACGGCGGCCAGTCGGCGCGGGCGCTGGAGCACTCCGCCAAGAGCCCGACGGAGACGGGTTGTGTGGTGCCCGCGCTCGGCGACCGCACCACTACCTTCATGGACTCCTTCCGGCGCTCCCGCGCGGACTACCCCGACGTGCGCACCGCCACCGTCCTCGGCAGCGTCGACCAGACCGTGATCAACGCGGGCGGCGGGGCGTCGGGGCCGTACGAGGGGTCGTACATCACCGGCTGGTACCCGGTCGCGAGCGATCCGCGCTGGGACTCGATGAAGAAGGTGATCAGCGAGCAGGCCTTCGGCGACAACCGCATCGACCCCGCGGACGCCGGTGTGCAGACCACATGGATCGCGTACACGGTGTTCAGGAAGGTCGTCGAGTCGCTGGGCGACGGTGAGGTGAGCGCCACTTCGGTGCGGGATGCTCTGAACGGGGGCCTGAAGGTCTCCACGGGCGGGCTCACACCGGCCCTGCGGTGGAAGTTCCAGGACGTCCTGGCCTCCGTCGGTTTCCCCCGTCTGGTCAACCGCGAGGTGACCCTCCAGGTCGTACGGGACGGGCGGCTGGTGGCGGCCCGCAAGGGCTTCATCGACGTGACGAAGACGCTGCAGAGCGCCGACCTGAACTGACCGCCGCCCGGCCCGGACTACAGCTGGGTCGGCTGGCGCTCCGTCAGGCCGTACTTCCCGGCGATCGAGTTCCACAGCTGCGCGGCCGTCTTCTTCTGCGCGCTGGCGGTGCCGCTGGCCCGGTTGCCGGCCTGGGTCTGGTTGGTGGCCTGGGCCTGGCCCTTCTTGCAGAGCTGCTTCTTCTTGGCGGCGACCTGGTCCGCCCACGCCGCGTAGTGGTTGTCGGCGGACGCCGACGCCTGCCACGCCTTGGTCAGCGCGGTGGTGAGCGCGGTGTGGTTCGGGAGCTGGTCGACGGTGAGCTTGGACAGGTCGGTGACCAGCTGGTTGCGCTGCTTGGCCGCGCCGCGCAGGTCCGTGGCGGCCTGGGCGAGGTTGCCGCAGGACTTCACGGCGGCCACCGCGTTGATCACGGCGGTACGGCTGTCGCCGCTGTCCGCCAGCAGCTTGTCCAGGGCGATCGCCTGCTTCTCGGCCGGATCGGCCGACGGGGAGGGGGAACCCTCGCTCGCCGGGGCCGTGGCGGAGACGGGAGCGTTGTCCTCGCCGCTGTCGTCGTCCTTCTTGCCCCCGCCGGCGAGCAGCGCGCCCGCCCCGATGCCGAGCACGGCGATACCGACGCCGATGGCGGCTATGAGCGGCAGCCGAGAGCCCGAACGACCGCCTCCGCGGCCTCCCCGGCCGCCGTCGTCGCCGCTCGGGCCGGGCGGGAAGTAGCCCGTCTCGTGCCGGCCCTGTGGCTGCGGTTGCGGCTGCTGGAAGCGCGGCATCTGCTGGGTGGCCGCGGCCGGGGGCTCGCCGCCCGGCTCACTGCGGAACAGGTTGTCGAAGTCGGAGAGCGGCTGCCGCTCGGCCCCCGCGTACGGCGCCCCGCCCGGCCCGCCCGGCCCGCCGGGCACGGGCGGGATGTACTGCGTGGCGTCGGCGTCACCGCCGGAACCAGGCGGCATCGGTCCGGTACCGCCCCGAAGACCGGCGCCTCCCCCCTGCCGGACGCGTCCCAGGATCTGCGTGCTCTCACCGGGCACCTCGGGCGGCAACGCCCCCGGCCCCACCGGCGGGATGTACTGCGTCGCCCCCTCGTCGGCGGCGGAAGCGGGGGATGCGGCGGCGGGCGGTATGTAACGGTTCGCCTGGTCGCCCGCGCCCGCGGGGGCGCCGCCGACCGGCGGTATGTACTGAGTGGCGCCCTCGTCGGCCGGCGGCAACGGGGCCCCGAAGCCACCGGCACCGGCGTGCGGGAGGGGCGCGCCAGGAGCGTGGTGCGCGGCGTGCGGCAAGGGCGCGCCGGAGCCCGCAGCGCCGTACTCCTCGACGCGGGCGGGCGGCAGCGGCCCACTCGGGTCACCCTGGCGGCCGGACGGCACAGCACCACCGGAGCCAGGAGCGCCGTACGCCACCCCACCGGCGGGCGGCAAGGCACCACCGGGTCCGGGAGCGCCGTAGATCTCCCCACCGGCAGGCGGCAGCGGTGTCGGCGCCGGACCGGCCTGCCCGTACGGCGGCTGCGGCGCAGGCATCGGTGATCCGGCCGGGGCGCCGTGGCCGTACGACGGCGTGCCCGGCTCACCGTGCGCGCCCCCGCCGTACGACACGCCCTCCGGCGGCAGCGGCTGGGACGGCGCGCCGGCATCGGGCGCCGCGCCCCACTGGGCCGGCGGCGGCGACTGGTACGCCTGTTCCTGCCCGCCCCAGGACTGGCCGGGCGGTGTTCCCCAGGTCTGGCCCGGCGCGGCCGGCGGCGGGGTCGGGTGCTGGTTCTGGTCGGGCCCCCAGGGGGTGCCCCAGGCCTGACCGCCGGGCGGCGCCGAGGGCGCGGGCTGGGTCGGCGGCGTGGGCGGTACCGACGTCGGCCGGCCGCCCTGCCCGCCCGTCATACCCGGCAGCAGCGGCTCACCACCGTCGGAGGGCAGCACGATGCCTTCGCGCGCGGGCCGCGCCGAGGGCTCCTCGCCCTGTCCACTCTGCGTCACCGGGACTCCTACTAATGGGGGACCTTGTGAATCGTCGGCTCACGCTACCGGCTCCTCCGATCCGCGTGCTACGCAGCCCGGGACGTGACCTGTGTCCCTGTGACCGCCGTAACAGTTGTGGTCCCCCATCCGCTACATGAGCTCCCCTCCCCTCACCGTCACCTTCATTTCCCTGTCGTTCACGCCCTCGTACCCCGTGGTTTCACGCCGCCGCCTGAAGATCCAGCCGCGCCCCGAAGTCCCTGACCACCGGCTCGTCCCGGTACGGCTCCAGCCGCTGCTGGAAGTCCTCCAGGTACTCGGCACCCCGGTTGGAACGCAGGCCCTCCAAAAGTTCCACGGCCTTCAGCCCGGTGTGACAGGCCTGTTCGATCTCGCGCTGCTGCACCTGCGCTGTGGCGAGCAGCACATAACCGATCGCCCGGCGCCGCGCCTTCGTCTCGGGGAGCCCGGCGAGCGACTCCTCCGCGCGTCGTGCCGCCGCCTCGGCCTGGCCGAGGTCGCGGTGGCAGTGCGCCAGCTCGTCGGCGAGATAGGCCTCGTCGAAGTGCGCGATCCACGCCGGGTCGTCCCCGGACTCCGGATCCGCCGTCTCCAGCGCGGTCACCGCCCGCCCGGACGCCACCTGTGCGGCCCGCGCGTCGCCCATCAACGCATGCCCGCGCGCCTCGGCCGCGTAGAACATCGCCTCCGCGCGCGGGGTCACGCGCCCACGCGCCCCCTCCTGCGCCGCCCGTGCCAACTGCGCGATCTCGCGCGGGTTCCCCAGCTGCGCGGCGAGGTGGCTCATGGAGGCGGCCAGCACATACCCGCCGTACCCCCGGTCTCCCGCCGCCTGCGCGAGCCGCAGCGCCTGGATGTAGTACCGCTGGGCGAGCCCCGGCTGCCCGGTGTCGATGGCCATGTACCCGGCGAGCTCGGTCAACCGCGCGACGGCGGCGAAGAGTTCCCGCCCGACCGCCTCCCGGTACGACCCGGCCAGCAGCCCGGAGACGACGCTGTTCAGGTAGTGCACGACGACCGGGCGCACATGCCCGCTGCCGTACTGGTGATCAAGGTCTACGAGGGCCTGCGTCATCGCCCGCACGGCCGCCACGTCGGACTGCCCCACGCGCGGCCCGGCCGAGCGCGACACCTGCGAGTCCGGCGACGAGATCAGCCAGTCGCGGCTGGGCTCGACCAGCGCGGACGCGGCGACGGAGGAGCCGGACAGGAAGTCCCGCCGCCCGACGTCACTGCGCCACAGCTCGCACACCTGCTCGATGGCGCCCAGTACAGTCGGCGAGAACTGGAGGCCTACGCCCGACGCGAGGTTCTTGCCGTTGGCCATGCCGATCTCGTCGATCGTGACCGTACGGCCCAGCTTGCGGCCGAGCGCCTCCGCGATGATCGCCGGCGCCCGCCCCCGCGGCTGCTGTCCGCGCAGCCAACGGGCCACGGATGTCTTGTCATAGCGCAGATCGAGGCCATGCTCGGCGCCGCACATGTTGACCCGGCGGGCCAGCCCGGCGTTCGAGCAGCCCGCTTCCTGAATGAGCGCCTGCAGCCGTTCGTTCGGCTGTCGCGCGACGAGAGGCCTTGCGGCCATGGCGTACCCCCTGTGGCTGCGGTGCCTGCCCACGCACCGAGTTGATGGCTCTTTCACCGCCGAAATCCGGCACGGGGCACTGGTCGTGACACCGCAAGGTTCCGGCCGTGAAGATCAATGCCCCGTCGGCATACCGAAAATGCGAGGCTTGCGAGGATTGCCGGGGTTAAGGCGGAAGCCGACCCCACAGGTGGCTACCCAACTCGGGCCGGGGATCCTCCCACGCGCCCCCACACGTGCACCCATGCGCCCCAGGTGAGGAATCGATGCCCCTCCCCCGCGCGCGCTCCGGCCGTAACCCGAGGTGGGTGCGGGAGTTGTGTTCAGCGTGGAAGAGACGATCCCGGCCACCGAAGCCGCACAGATTCCGAAGCAGCGCGGCGAAACGCTGCTGGAGACCGCCGTTCGCTATGCCGAGGAACGCCACTGGGACGTGTTCCCGGGAACCTGGCTGGAGGCCGTCGACGGCGTGCAGTTGTGCTCCTGCGGCGACAGCGCATGCCCCGCGCCCGGGGCGCACGCCGCACGCCCCGACTGGGCGACGCAGGCAACGGGGAGCGCGACGGTCGCGCGACGGATGTGGCAGAAGCAGCCGAACGCGTCGATCCTGTTGCCGACGGGGCGGACCTTCGATGCGATTTCCGTCCCGGAGACCGCGGGGTTTCTCGCCCTGGCCCGTATGGAGCGGATGGAGTTGACGCTGGGGCCGGTGACGTTGGCGCCGGATCGTCGGATGCACTTCTTCGTGTTGCCGGGTGCGTCGGTGAAGATTCCTGAGCTGGTGCGCAAGCTGGGGTGGTCGATCGGGTCGCTGGATCTGGTCGCGCTCGGGGAGGGCGCGTATGTCGCCGGGCCTCCCACGCGGTTCGGGTCCCGGGGGGCCGTGCAGTGGGCCTGTCGGCCCACGCCGGCAAATCGGTGGCTGCCGGACGCGGAGGAGTTGATCTCGCCGCTTGCGTATGCCTGCGGACGGGACCGGTAACGCACATTGGACACAGCCCCGCGCCCCGTAGGTTGGCATCATGACGTCGGCCGTGAGTGTGCGTGGGCTTTGGAAGCGGTTCGGGCAGCAAGTTGCCGTTGCTGGGATTGATCTGGAGTTGCCTGCCGGGAAGTTCATTGGGCTTGTCGGGCCCAATGGGGCCGGGAAGACCACCACTCTCTCCATGGTCACCGGGCTGCTCAGGCCCGATCAGGGTTCCGTCTCGGTCGTCGGGCATGACGTCTGGCGGGACCCCGTCGAGGTGAAGGCGCGGATCGGGGTGCTGCCGGAGGGGCTTCGGCTCTTCGAGCGGCTCTCCGGGCGGGAACTGCTCGCGTACTCAGGGCGGTTGCGCGGGCTTCCCGGTGCCGAGGTCGACAAGCGGGCCACCCAACTGCTCGACGTACTCGATCTGGCGGGGGCCCAGCACAAGCTGGTCGTCGACTACTCGACCGGTATGCGCAAGAAGATCGGGCTCGCGGCCGCGCTGCTCCACAATCCCGAAGTGCTGTTCCTGGACGAGCCGTTCGAGGGCGTCGACCCCGTCTCCGCCCAGACCATCCGGGGCGTCCTGGAGCGCTACACCGCCTCCGGCGCGACCGTCGTCTTCTCCTCCCATGTCATGGAGCTCGTCGAGTCGCTGTGCGACTGGGTCGCCGTCATGGCCGCCGGGCGCATCCGTGCCCACGGCCCGCTCGCCGAGGTGCGCGGAGAGGCGGCCTCGTTGCAGCAGGCCTTCCTCGAACTCGTCGGCGCGAACGGCCGCGACGCCGGATCCGACCTCGACTGGCTGGGCGGCGGGGCCCGATGAGCACCGACGTGACCGCAGTCGTCGTACGGCTGAAGCTGTCGCTGCTCAGGAACGGGCTGCGGCAGTCCGGCGGGCGCCGGGCCGCCTACGCCGCCTCGGCCGTCCTCGTTCTCCTCTTCGCCGCGCTGCAACTCCTCGGCCTGATCATGCTGCGCGGCAACGCGCACGCCGACGCGGTGGCCGTCCTCCTGGTCTCGGTGCTCGCGCTCGGCTGGGCCGTGATGCCGCTGTTCTTCCCCGGCGGGGACGAGACCCTGGACCCGACACGGCTCGTGATGCTGCCGCTGCGGCCCCGGCCGCTGGTGCGGGCGCTGCTCGTCGCCTCGCTGGTCGGCATAGGCCCGCTGTTCACGCTGTGCCTCTTCACCGGTTCGGTGATCGCGGTCGCGCGGGGCGGAGTGGCGTACGCCGTCGGTGTCGTCGGCGTCGTCCTGGCCCTGTTGGTGTGCGTGGCGCTCGCGCGGGCCGTCGCCGCGGCCAACACCCGGCTGCTGACCAGCCGCAAGGGGCGCGATCTGGCGGTGCTGAGCGGGCTGGTCATCGCGGTCGGGGCACAGGTCGTGAACTTCGGGGTGCAGCGGCTGGGTTCGGCGGGGCTCGGCCGGCTCGATCCGGCGGCGGATGTGCTGCGGTGGGTGCCGCCGGCGTCCGCGATCGGGGCGGTGGAGTCGGTGAGCGAGGGGTCGTACGGGAGGGGGGCGCTTCAACTCGCTTTGAGTGCGGGCGCGTTGGTGGCGCTCATCGCCGTATGGTCACGCCACCTGACGCGGCTGATGACCTCGCCCGACGGGTCCACCCTCCAGGCCGTCACCGAGGCCGCCGTACGGGAGCGGACCTCGACCGGCCTGGCCCGCCTCCTGCCGGCCGGCCGCACCGGCACCGTCATGGAGCGCAGCCTGCGCTACATCTGGCGCGACCCGAAGACCAAGGCGGCCTGGGTGACCTCGCTCGCCATCGGCCTGATCGTGCCGGTGTTCAACGCCCTCCAGGGCACCGGCTCGGTCTACTTCGCCTGCTTCGCCGCCGGGATGCTCGGCATCCAGATGTACAACCAGTTCGGGCAGGACACATCCGCGTTCTGGATGGTCGCGACGACCATCTCGTCCCCCCGGGACGCCTACGTCGAGCTGCGCGGCCGAGCACTGGCCCTGCTGCTGATCACCCTGCCCTACGCCGCCCTCGTCTCCGTCCTGACGACGGCACTCCTCGGCGACTGGAGCGAACTCCCCGAGGTGCTGGGCCTGTCCTTCGCCCTCCTCGGCGCCATGCTGGCGACCGGCGCCTGGACCTCGGCCCGCTTCCCGTACTCCATCCCGCAGGAGGGCTACAAGAACGTCGCTCCCGGTCAGACCGGCCTGGCCTGGATCTCGATCTTCGGCGGCATGATCGCGGCGGCCCTGGTGTGCGCACCCGTGATCGCGGTGGCGATCTGGCTGAACGTGAGCGAGGACGGGGAGGCGTGGAGCTGGCTGCTGCTGCCGGTGGGCGCGGGGTACGGGGCGGCGGTGACGTGGCTGGGTCTCCGGCTGGCGGCACCACGGACGGCGGCGCGCCTGCCGGAGATCCTCATGGCAGTGAGCAAGGGGTGACGGCTTCCTGCGACGCGGGGCGCCGCAACGCCTTTTGAGGGGCGCGGGCCGTGTCGACACGCGGCTCCGTCGCGTGGGCGCGATCAGCCACGAACCACCCGCAGCCGTCACCGAACACAAGACCCCGAGCTCAAAGGCGCCCGGCCTCACCCGCGAAGCGCACCGCGTCCAGAAAGGGCTCGATCGCGGTGCGCCACCCCTCCGGCTGGTCGTAATGCACCAGGTGCCCGGCGTCAGCCACCTCCGCGTACTCCCCCCGCGGCAACACCCGCACCATCTCCTGAGCCTCCGCCCGCCCCAACTCCCCATCGAGGCCACGCACCACCAACGCGGGGCACTGAACCTGCGCCAACTCCTCCCAGTGCGCGTCGAACACCCACGTCTCCCGGGACTTGAGCATCTGCTCCGGCTCGAAAACCGGCCGCCACCCGTCCTCGCACTCGTGCATCACCTCGGCGTAGAACTCCCCGCGCGCGGGATTCGGCCGCTCGACCCACGGGTCGTCCTCACCGAACCACTTGCGCACATCCGCGAGCGTGGCGAAGGGCACGGGCCAGGACTCGAACCAGTCCGCCCACTCCCGCTGCGAGGCCGAGCCGAGCGCGGAGGCCCGCATGTCGCAGATGATCACGCCGCGTACCAGGTCGGGCCGCTTGGCGGCGAGCTGCCAGGCGGTCAGCGCGCCCATGGCGTGGCCGATGAGGATGGCCGATGCGAGGCCGAGCTGTTCGAGAGCGGCTTCCGCGTCGTCGACGTAGGCCTCGCGCGTGAAGGAGGCCTGCGCGGGCTTGTCGCTACGGCCGTGGCCGCGCTGGTCGAGGGCCACCGCACGGTGCCGCCCGGAGAGCCAGCGGGCGGTTGAGGCCCAGTGCGAGGCGCGGCCCATCAGGCCGTGCAGTAACAGGACACCGGGTGTGCGGTCGTGCTCCTTGGCCGGGTCGGTCTTGGGAGGGTCGCCGAACTCCCAGGCCGCGAGACGTACGCCGCCTGCACCAGTCACGTCGATGCGCCGCGCCATTGGTCCTGGCACCCCCCTAGCTCCGCTCGGACCGCTCGCTCCCGCTCGAGCCGGCCGATCCTGTGGACCGCGTCCTGTCTGCTGTGCCTGCCGTATCCGCCGTGTCTGCCGACGCTCACGCGAGCACCGCGTGCCACCCGCGTCGCACGCAGCGTAGATGCCCTCGCACGCGATGTGCATGTCCTGTGTGTCTGACGTGATCTTATGCGCACATTCATGAAGCGCACGTTCCGCATGACCCGTCACCCGCAGACTATCGAACTCCTATTCGAAAATGCGGCCTCAGCGGGCAACACCCCTCATTCGAGTGACCCCTCTCCAGGATTGATCGCCATCGCCGGGGGGAGATCTTCACCGGGAGGCGGACCGCTCGGGGAAAACGGTCCGAGGGGAATGACCCTGGGAGCTCGGGGCTCCGGGTCAGCACAGGGGAGGACAGGCCCCGGCGCCACACGGCGCCGGGGCCCTCTCCACACTCACGGCACACCCTCCCGCCCCCTCCCCGGCCGGATGCATCGCCTCACGACAGCCTGGCACGCGAAGCGGCCGAGCGCTGCGATTCAGCGCACTGAATCTTGGAATCGACGAGATCGACGGACCGCCACAACTCCCGCTCTGTCACCGGGAATTACGCGGAAGAAAAGCGAAGACGACAGGTGCCGCCGACTCAGCGCTTCGCGACGAAAACATGGGAGGCGACGTCCGCCTCCAGCTCGGCCGCCTCACCACCACTGCCCACGAGCACACCACCCGCGGACTCGGTCACACTGACCACCGAACCGGGCTGCACGCCCGCCCGGCGCAGCGTGTACATCAGCTGCGCGTCGGTCTGGATCGGCTCGCCGATACGGCGTACGACGACCGTCTTGCCCTCGACGCCCGGGTCGAGGTCGGCCAGCGAGACCATGCCCTCGTCCAGGAACGGATCGGCACCGTCCTTCTCGCCGAGCTCCTCCAGGCCGGGGATGGGGTTGCCGTACGGCGACTCGGTGGGATGCCGCAGCAGCTCCAGCACACGCCGCTCCACGGCCTCACTCATCACGTGCTCCCAGCGACACGCCTCGGCGTGCACCTGCTCCCACTCCAGCCCGATGACGTCGACGAGCAGACACTCGGCGAGACGGTGCTTGCGCATGACGCGGGTGGCCAGCCGCCGCCCCTCGTCCGTGAGCTCCAGGTGCCGGTCGGTCGCCACGGACACCAGCCCGTCGCGCTCCATCCGCGCCACCGTCTGGCTGACGGTCGGCCCGCTCTGGTCCAGCCGCTCGGCGATCCGGGCGCGCATGGGGACCACACCTTCCTCCTCCAGCTCGAGGATGGTGCGGAGATACATCTCCGTGGTGTCGATCAGTCCGGACATACGTGCCCCTCGATTAGCTCTGCGATTAGCTCAGCCGGAAGCGAGACAGCTCCACGGCGCGTGCGCTGGCCCTGCACTCAATTCTGCCGGATACCACTGACAACCGTGCCGCGCCGCTGAAAGCAGCGGTTTATGCCGCGGTGCGGAGATCGCCTGGACGCGAACCCCCGCCGGCCGCCGACAGGACGCCGCGGGCATCCGGCCGTATTGACACCGCACTGGTCCAGACCGCACCGTGATCCGCGACACACCCACACCCGGCACCCCCGGAGGGCCCCGCATGAGCGACAGCAAGCCGGCCGACCAGTTCTTCGACGCCGCGATCGGCCTGCTCCAGCGAGTCCGTGACGAGGAGACGGAGAGCATCGAGGCCGCCGCCACCCTGCTCGCCGACACCGTCGCCACCGGGGGCCGCCTCTTCGCCTTCGGCGCCGGCCACTCCTCCCTCGCCGCCCAGGACATCGTCTACCGCGCGGGCGGCCTCGCCCTGATGAACCTGCTCGCGGTCCCCGGCGTCGTAGGCGTCGACGTCATGCCCGCCACCCTCGGCTCCGCCCTGGAACGCGTGGACGGCCTCGCGAGCGCGGTCCTGGACAGCTCCCCCCTCCGCGCCGGCGACACCCTCGTGATCATCTCCCTCTCGGGCCGCAACGCCCTCCCCGTGGAAATGGCCATGAAGGCCCGCGCCCTCGGCATCAGGGTCATCGGCGTGACATCGGTGGCGTACGCCTCGGAGACGAAGTCCCGCCATGTCTCGGGCACCTACCTCAAGGACCACTGCGACATCGTCCTCGACTCGAAGATCGCGATCGGCGACGCGGAACTCACCCTCGACACGATCCCGGCCCCCTTCGCCCCCGCGTCCACGGTCGTCACCAGCGCGCTCCTGCAGGCCGTCATGGCCACGGCAGCCGCCGCCCTGGCCGCCCGCGGCATCGAGCCCCCACTCCTGCGCTCCGGCAACGTGGACGGCGGCCACGACTGGAACAGCCGGGTGTTCGAGCAGTACGGCGACCGGATCTTCTACCGGCGCTGACCAGGCAGCGCTACCGCGAGCCCTCCGAGCCCCTCGAACCCTCCGAGCCCTCCCCGCCCTCCGCGCCCTTCGATGCCTCCGCGCCCACAGCCGCCGCCAAGTCCAACGCGGAAGCGATCCGCACCGCCACCCCCTCCGCGTACACCGCGTCGCCCCGCTCGAACGCACTCCGCCCGGCGCCCCGCAGAAACGTCACGACCCCCAGCGTCCGCCCCCGACTCCGCAACACCACACACAGCGCGTGCACCGTGTCCGCCGGCCACTGCCGGCCCACCGCCCACTGACGCGCCTGCTCCGCCGGCACATCGCCCGCATCGGCCCGCACGGACCCGGCCCGCGCCACACACCGCAACGCCGGATGCCCCTCGCCGTACCGGACCGGGAACCCGGCCTCCCCGCCGAGCAGACTCGGCCCCGGCGCCCCGGAGGGCGTCGCCGCGATCCGAACCAGCCGCACCGGGCCCGCCGTGTCCGTGTCCAGGACCGCCCCACCCGCCACCCGGTCGATCAGCGCATGATCGGCGAACCCGGCCAGCGCGAAGTCCAGATGCACGGTCGCCGCCTCCGCGGAGTCCTCGCACTCCGCGGCGGCCCGAGCGGCCCGATGCAGCTGGTTCGTCCGGAACCGCAGCTGCGCAGCCTCCTGCTCCGCCTGCTTGGACTCGGTCATGTCCTGGAAGAGCCAGCCCACCCCCAACGGCACCGGCTCCTCCGCGAGCGGCGAGGCCAGCCGTACGAAGCCACACCGCCAGCACCGACGCCGCTCACCCTCCGGCGTCCGCACGCTCACCCAGATCTCGGCGGGCGCGGGCGGCGCACCCTCGGCCAGCACATGGGTGAGCGCGCTCTCCAGCTCCTCGACCCCCTGGGCCAGCAACTCCCCGAGCGGCCGCCCGAGCACGGACGTACGCCCGATACCCAGCGCCCGAGCCGCGTGAGCGTTCACCACCGCAGGCCGCAGATCCGCGTCGACCAGCACCACGCCCCACGACGCGTCCTCGAACAGCGCCTCGCTCAGCGCGATCGACCGCTCCAGGTCGATCTGCACATGCACCTCGCTGAAGGCGCAGTACAACCCGGCGGGCTTCCCGTCCGGCCCCCGCACGGCCGCCGACTGCGTCCGCACGAGGACCCGCCCGCCGTCCTTGGTCAGCAGGGCGAACTCGTGCACCTGCCGCCCGGGAGCCTGCATGGCGGCCATCAACCGCCCCTCGACCTCCTCGGCATCGGCCTCGCGCACGGCCCACCCGGCGAACCCGTGCCGTCCCACGGCCTCGGCCGCACTCCACCCGAGGATCCGCTCCGCCTCACGGTTCCAATGGGTGACGACCCCGTCCGCGTCGAAGGCGCACAGGGCCGCGTCCATGCCGTCCAGCAGCGCGGCCAGCAGATCCGAGCCGCCTGCAGAACCCTCCGAACCACCTGCCGAACCGTCCGGACCGTCCCGCTCGGGTTCGTCCGGCCCCAACTCGTCGGTGGTCCCACTACGCCGGGAAGCACTCACCTGGACCCCCTGCCAAGCTGCGTCCGCACGTAAGACGCGTCGGTTCGCTCACTTGCAATCATCTAACTCGAACGTGACGCAGCACACACCGTGTTCCCCAAGATTGAAGGAATCGTTGTACGAGCCGCTCCGCGACTACTCCAGCCGCAGGTCGAGCCACTCATCGGTCTCACCGTCCAGCACATACCGATCGGTCTCGACGAACCCACGCGCCTCGGCGAACCGCAGCCCGTCCTCGTTGACCGCCAGCACACAGGTCTCGATCGCCCTCGCGCCCAGCACGCGCGCGTGAGCGAGCCCGTCCTCGTACAGCCGCGTGCCGTACCCGCGCCGCCGGTACTCGGGCAGCACGCGCGCGATGACCGTCGCCACCGCGTCCTCGCCCTCCGGCGGCCGCACGGTCGAGCAGCCGACGAGGACGTCACCGACGTACGCGTTCCGCAGGCGGTAGCGCCGACCGCGCTCCCGTACCTCGTCGAGATCCATGGCCGCGGGCGGAACGATCACGTTGTGGACGTGCCGCCACTGCTGAAGCATGACCTCGCCGTCGACCGGCGCGATGTGAAGTCCGGGACGGTCAGACACGGGCGCCACTCCCCTGCCGGGCGTATACCTCGATCTCGATCTTCATACGAGGGTCGGCGAGCCCGCACATCATCATCGTCGCCGCCGGCCGCACGTCCCCGAAGTACCGCCGCAGCACCGGCCAGCACGGCTCGAAGTCCTCCCGCTCCGGCAACAGGTACCGCACCCGCACCACGTCGGCGAACGAACACCCCGCCTCCTCCAGCGCGGCCCCCACGTTCCGCAGACACTGCTCGGCCTGCTCCACCACGTCCTCGGAGATCGTCATCGTCGCGTAGTCGAACCCGGTCGTCCCCGACACGTGCACCCAGTCCCCGTCGACCACGGCACGCGCGTACCCGATCTGCTCCTCGAAGGTCGAACCGCTGAGTATCGCCTGCCGTCCCGCTGCCTGCTGTTTTGTCATGCACGGAACCCTAGGTGACCAGCACATGAACGCGACCCAATGGCAGCTCATCGAGGCACTGGGCACCCTCGGCAGACCGGTGCACACCTGGACAGGCGAAGGCACCAAGGAAAACCGCAATGCCATGGGGCTGACCAAGACGCACACCCTGGACGCTCTGTGCGTCGGGCCTCTCGATCACGAGGGCGGCGACGCGATCGTACGGTTCCCCGAGCAGGTCCTCGTCGCCAAAGCCACCGGACGCGGCTCCTACGCCCGCACCACCCCCGACCGCTACGGGTTTCCCAGGCTGCGGCGCGCCCGAACCAAGCAGCACTTCGGGTACGTCACTGGAGATCTCGTACGTGCTGTCATGCCCATCGGCATGTGGGCAGGGACCTGGACCGGCCGCATCTCGGTGCGAGCCAGAGGACAGCACAGCCTCACGACGCCGATGGGCAGGTTCAATGTCTCCCACTGGAATCTGCGGCTTCTGCAACGGGGCGACGGCTACGGCTACAGCACGCGATCGGAATCGCCACAGTCAACATCTCGAAAAACCCGTTGAACGGTGACCGAGAGGTTCCTAGTGTGTGGCTCACGCCGAAAGGAGGTGATCCGGTACATGTATGAATCCCGGACGAGCGAGGTGGCTGCGGGCTAGCGGCTCGCCACCACACGCAGTGCGGTGCCGGACCAGCACGTGAGAAAAGCGTGCAGCCGGCCCATTCCAAAGCAGTCACCCGACCCGCGAGCTCGCCGGTAACGTCCGGCCGGCTCCTCCGCCACCGGCGGAGGGACCCGAGCTCGCGGGTCGTCTGCGTTTTGGAGGGCCGACCGTCAGTCGTCCTCGCCGTCCTCGTCGCTTGCGTCGTCCTGTCCTTCCTGGCCGGCGCTCGTCTCCGCCGTCGGGCTCGGGGAGGCGGTAGCGGACGGGCTCGTGGCCAGGCGGGAGGTGGATGCGGAGGTGCTCGGGCTGGGCGGTGCCTCGGACTTCGTTCCCTCCGAGGCGGTGTTGTCGGGGGAGAACCACAGCATGCCGAGGAGCATCGCGGTCACGAAGAGCACCGCTCCGCCCGCCATGGTGGCCACGCGCCGGGTCCCGGGCCGGGGTCTGGTGCGGGACCGGGTTCCGGGTCCGGTGCGGGACCGGCCGACGGACGCCGTTCCTTGGGCCGACGGCAGCATGTACGTGGTCGGCGTGCTGGCCTCCCCCACCTGCTGTGCCCCGGCGGCGGGCGCCGGGGCGGCTGCGCGCTGCCGGGACGGGGACGTTGCGTCGGGCAACGGCTCGGGGTGTCCCTGCCAGGCGCCGCCGGCGAACCAGTCGGCGGCCTGCTGGGCCGCCGGCCGGTGCTCGGGGTCCTTGGCGAGCAGGCCGAGGAGGTAGTTCTCGAAGGCGGGCGGGAGGCCGGCGACGCCCAGCTCGCGGGGCGGCACGGGGGCCGCGTCGAGGTGCTGGTGCAGGATGGCGACCGCGGTGTCCGCGTGGAACGGCGGGCGGCCGGTGAGGAACTGGTAGAGCACACAGCCCAGCGCGTAGACGTCGGAGGCCGGGCCCGCCGGTTTTCCGAGGGCACGCTCGGGGGCGAGGTAGAGGCTCG
The DNA here is from genome assembly GCF_041052385.1 of Streptomyces sp. R28. GTDB lineage: Bacteria > Actinomycetota > Actinomycetes > Streptomycetales > Streptomycetaceae > Streptomyces. Next base: position 4,795,506 of record NZ_CP163439.1, read on the forward strand.
TGCCGACGATCTGCCCGGTGGCGGTCAGCGCGGCGCCGGGGTCGTCCAGGAAGCGGGCGATGCCGAAGTCACCGATCTTGAGGGTGCCGTCGGCGTCCAGGAGCAGGTTGCCGGGCTTGATGTCCCGGTGGACGATGCCCTGCCGGTGCGCGGCGGCAAGGCCCGCGGCGGCCTGGGCGGCGATACGTGCCACGCGCTCGGCGGGCAGCGCGCCGAACTGCGACGCCACCCGGGCGAGGCTGTCGCCCGCGACCAGCTCCATCACCAGGAAGAGCCGGTTGTCGTGCTCGCCGAAGTCCCGGACGCCGACCACGTTCGGATGGGCGATCCGTGCCGCGGTCTGCGCCTCCAGCCGGAACCGGGAGGTGGCGGTGGGGTCGGAGTCCTGGGGCAGCAGGAGCTTGACGGCGACCTGCCGGGCGAGCGTCTCGTCGTAGGCCCTCCAGACCTCCCCCATGCCACCGCGCCCGATCGACTCGCTCAGCCGGTAGCGGCCCGCTATCAGCACCTGTTCTCATCCTCATGCCGTGGGGTCTTGGTCGCCGCAGGCCGTAACTCACCACGTGGGGACGGGTGATGGAGGAGGGGCGCCGCAGCCGACCCAGCATACTGGCGGAGTGGATCAGTCACGTTCCGTATGGCGAGTTCACCGGCACGGGCCGCGGCCGCCGAGCGGCATCACGCGGAGCTGGTGCGCCCAGCGTGATGCCGGCCCGCCGGAGGGGTCGGGGATCCCGGAGCGTTCGGGATCAGTGCGCGATGTCCGCGTAGCCCTCGACCGCGCGCGGGTCGCGCGGGCCCGGGCCGATGTAGCGCGCGGAGGGGCGCACGAGGCGGCCGGTGCGCTTCTGTTCCAGGATGTGCGCCGACCAGCCCGCCGTACGGGCGCAGGTGAACATCGACGTGAACATGTGCGCCGGGACCTCCGCGAAGTCCAGCACGATGGCGGCCCAGAACTCGACGTTCGTGGCCAGGACCCGGTCCGGACGGCGCGCGTGGAGCTCCGCCAGGGCCGCCTTCTCCAGGGCCTCGGCGACCTCGAAGCGGGGAGCGCCCAGCTCCTGGGCGGTGCGGCGCAGGACCCGGGCGCGGGGGTCCTCGGCGCGGTAGACGCGGTGGCCGAAGCCCATGAGGCGTTCGCCCTTGTCGAGGGTCTGCTTCACATACGCGTCGGCGTCGCCGGTGCGCTCGATCTCCTCGATCATGTGCAGGACGCGGGAGGGGGCGCCGCCGTGCAGCGGGCCGGACATGGCTCCTACGGCGCCGGAGAGGGCGGCGGCCACATCCGCGCCGGTGGACGCGATGACGCGGGCCGTGAAGGTGGACGCGTTCATGCCGTGCTCGGCGGCGGACGTCCAGTAGGCGTCGACGGCGGCCACGTGCTTGGGGTCGGGCTCGCCCCGCCAGCGGATCATGAAGCGCTCGACGACGGACTGGGCCTTGTCGATCTCGCTCTGCGGAACCATCGCCAGGCCCTGTCCGCGGGCGGACTGGGCGACGTAGGAGAGGGCCATGACCGCGGCCCGGGCCAGGTCCTCCCGGGCCTGCTCCTCGTCGATGTCGAGAAGCGGTTTCAGTCCCCACACGGGGGCCAGCATGGCGAGCGCGGACTGGACGTCGACGCGGATGTCGCCGGAGTGCACGGGGATCGGGAAGGGTTCGGCGGGCGGCAGGCCGGGGCGGAACGCGCCGTCGACCAGCAGGCCCCAGACGTTGCCGAACGAGACGTGGCCGACCAGATCCTCGATGTCGACGCCCCGGTACCGAAGAGCGCCGCCCTCCTTATCCGGTTCGGCGATCTCCGTCTCGAACGCGACGACTCCCTCGAGTCCGGGTACGAAGTCGGACATCAGGCGGCTCCTCGTGATGTGTGCGACGGATGGGTTGTGGGTGGGACGACCACATGTCGTCGGCAGAGATCGGGACGTACGCCGGTGGATCCACGGTCACGAACTCGGGGACTCGCGGTCCGGGGCGTACCCCTGTGATGCCCCGCGGGGTCGGCGGTCATCCAACTGCGACGACATCAGAACGATATCTCTGAGTGCCACCTTTGGGGAGGCCTCGCGGCACTCAGTGCCATGCCAGGAGGAAACGACACCGTACCGGACGGCGCCCGCCGCATACGGCAAGATGACCGCGTGACCGACCGAGACGCCGTGCCCCTCGATCCCGCCGAGCCCGTCCCCGACCCCGCCGCCATGCGCAAGCACTACCGGGCCGAGGGCCTCGCCGAGGCCGACCTGGCAGCCACTCCGGTGGAACAGTTCGCGCGCTGGTTCAAGCAGGCCGCGGCACAGGCCCACCTCTTCGAGCCGAACGCGATGATCGTCTCCACGGCGGACGGCGAGGGGCGGCCCAGCTCCCGCACGGTGCTGCTGAAGCAGTTCGACGAGCAGGGCTTCGTCTTCTACACCAACTACGACTCCCGCAAGGCCCGCGACCTCGCCGAGAACCCGTACATCTCGCTCCTGTTCCCCTGGCATCCGATGGCCCGCCAGGTCATCGTCACGGGCGTGGCGCGGCGCACCGGTCGCGACGAGACGGCCGCGTACTTCCGCACCCGCCCGCACGGCTCCCAGCTCGGCGCCTGGGCCAGCGCCCAGTCCACGGTCGTCGCCACGCGCGCCGACCTCGACGCCTCGTACGCCGAGCTGGCCGCGCGCTATCCCGAGGGGGAGCAGGTGCCGGTGCCGCCGCACTGGGGTGGTTTCCGGGTGGCGCCGCAGGCGGTGGAGTTCTGGCAGGGCCGGGAGAACCGGCTGCACGACCGGCTGCGGTATGTGGCGGAGCAGGACGGGAGCTGGCGGGTGGAGCGGCTCAGTCCGTGAGCGGTGGGGCCGTCAGATCTTGCCCATGAGCAACGCGGTGTCGTGGCCCTCCAGGAACCGGGCTGTGCGGGCCCGGAACTCGTCGCTGAGAGCGGGCCAGTTCCAGAACTTGAAGCCGAGGTGGGCGAAGGCGTAGGCGTGGTCGGCCCATCTCCAGGCGGGCAGGGGGACGGATCCGGCGCAGCCGGGACAGTCGACGTCGGCGGCACCCGTCTCGTACCAGGCGTTCATGGCGGTACCGAAGCGCGGCGTGACCTCGCCCTCCACGGTCGTGGTCTGCCCGCAGCGCGGACAGGTCACCGTGTTCGCCGTGACGTGGGTGCTGTAGAAGACCTGGTGTCCGGTGTGGACGACGAGGCCCTCCGGCGCGCCCCAGCGGGCGTGGGCCACCGCCTTGTGCCAGTCGGGGCCGGGCGGGTGGGCCGGGTCGTCTCCCAGCGCCCAGCCCGGCTCGGCTTGTGCGAGCACGATGCCCTCGGCGACCAGCCACTCGATCACGCGCTCCGCGAGGCGTGGCGCGTCCTGCGGCGGCGCGTCGAGGTCGACGATCGTCTGAAAAGTGTCCCCCATGCCCGAACCGTAAGCCCCACCACTGACAACGCCTCAGCCCGGCGCCTCAGCACAACGCCTCGGCCCGGCGCCTCAGCCCAGCGCCTCAGCCCAGCGCTCCTTCCAGCAACACCGCCCACTGCGCCACCACCCTCTCCCGGCGGGCGGCGTCGTCCGTGAGGAGGTTGGCCAGGCCCAGGCCGCGGGCCATGTCGAGGAGGCCCTGGACCGTTTCGCGTACGCCGGGGCGGGACTCGTCCGCGCCCAGCAGGTCCACCGCGATGTGGTGGGTCTCCCGGCCCACCCGGGCCTCCAGTTCGGTGACCCTCGGGCGCAGCTGCTCCTCGTTCGACGCGGCCACCCACAGGTGCAGGGCGGCGCGGAAGAGCGGGCCGGTGTAGAGGTCGACGAGGGCGGACACGACCGCGCGCCGGTCGCCCGCGGCACCCTGCGGGAACAGGGCGCGCAGGGCGAGGGAGCGTTCCTCGGCGACGTACTCGACCGCCGCGGTGAAGAGGTCCTCGCGGGTCGGGAAGTGGTGCTGGGCGGCGCCGCGGGAGACTCCGGCGCGTTCGGCGACGACGGAGACCGTGGAGCCCGCCCAGCCGTGCTCGGCGAGGCAGGCCACGGCGGCTTCCAGGAGCCGTTGCCGGGTGGCCCGGCTGCGGTCCTGTTTGGGGACGCGGTCCACGCGGTCGCCGGCTGTGCTCACACCACCCATTCGGGATCCCGTCTTTCGAGGAAGGCCGTCATCCCCTCGCGGGCCTGCGCGCAGGAGAACAGCCGGGCCGAGAGCGCGGTCAGGTCGGCCGCGTCCCGGTCGAAGGTCTCCAGCACCCTAGCCGTGAGCAGCGCCTTCGTCTCGGCCAGGGCCTGGGGGGAGGCGCGGCGCAGACCGTCCAGGACGGGGGCCAGCGTCTCGTCGACGTCCTCGCCCTCCGCCGTGAGCAGGCCCATGCGGGCGGCCTCCGGCGCGGTGAAGCGTTCGCCGGTGAGGTAGTAGCGGGCCAGGGCGCGGGGGTCGGTGCGGGGCAGGAGCGGGAGGGAGATGACCGCCGGGGCCACTCCGATGCGGACCTCCGTGAAGGCGAAGGTGGCTTCCCGCGACGCTGCCGATATGTCGCAGGCGGCGAGCAGGCCCAGGCCGCCCGCGCGCACGTGGCCGTTGACCCGGGCGACCACGGGTTTGGGCAGTTCCACGATCTGCCGGAGCAGCGCCACCAGTCCGTCGGGGGGCGGGGGGTCGCGCAGGTCGGCGCCCGCGCAGAAGGTGTTGCCGGTGTGGGTGAGGACGATGGCGCGTACGCCGGCGTCCTTGGCGCAGTCCGTCAGCGCGTCGGTCAGCTCGCCCACCAGCGCCGCCGAGAGCGCGTTGCGGTTGTCCGGGGAGTCCAGGGCGAGGGTCTCCACGGCACGCGCGCGTGTACGGCCGATCAGTGTCATGTGGCCTCCTTGAGTGCCCGCAGCTCGCGGCGCAGGATCTTGCCGGAGGCGGCTCGCGGGACTCCGTCGATGTAGGTGACCTGGCGGACGCGCTTGTAGGGGGCGACGCGTTCGGCGACGTACATCATGACCTCTCCTTCGGAGAGGTCGGCGGCGGACGGCTGGCGGACCACGTAGGCGTGCGGGACTTCGTTGCCGTCGTCGTTGTAGACGCCGATCACCGCCGCGTCCGCGATGCCGGGGTGGGTGAGCAGGAGTGCCTCCAGTTCGGCGGGGGCCACCTGGAAGCCCTTGTACTTGATGAGTTCCTTGACGCGGTCGACGACGAACAGCCAGCCGTCGGCGTCGACATGGCCGACGTCGCCGGTGTGCAGCCAGCCGTCGGGGTCGATCATCGCGGCGGTGGCGTCGGGGCGGCCGAGGTAGCCCTTCATGACCTGGGGGCCGCGGATGAGGATCTCGCCGGACTCGCCGATGCCGAGGTCCTTGTCGGGGTCGTCGAGGGAGACGATGCGCATCTCGGTGCCGGCGATGAGCCTGCCGACGGTTCCGGCGGGCGCGTCGTTCATGGCGTCCAGGGGGACGACGTGGGTGCCGGGGGACAGTTCCGTCATGCCGTACGCCTGGCCGACCGGCGGCAGGCCCAGGCGCTGCGAGCAGGCGGCCGCGAGCTTCGCGTCCAGGGGCGCGGCGGCGCTGACGATGTACTTCAGCGACGACAGGTCGTACTGCGCGACCAGCGGGTGCTTGGCGAGGGCGAGGACGATCGGCGGGGCCACGTACAGGCCGGTGATGCGGTGGTTCTGGATCGCCGCGAGGAAGGTCTCCAGGTCGAAGCGGGGCAGGACGACGACCGTCGCGCCCAGCCTCAGGGGCGCGTTCATCAGGGCGGTCAGGCCGTAGATGTGGAAGAAGGGCAGCACGGCGAGGATGCGGTCGCCGGGGCCGGCCGGGATGACGGATTCGAGCTGGGCGAGGTTGGTGGCGATCTGCCGGTGGGTGAGCATCACGCCCTTGGGTATGCCGGTGGTGCCCGACGAGTACGGCAGGGCCGCGACGTCCGTCACGGGGTCGATGTCGGTCTGCGGTTCGGGGGCCGCGGACGCCAGCATGTCGACGAGTGAGCGGTGTCCGGGTGCGCTGTCGCAGACGAAGATCTCCCGGACCCCGCCGGAGAGTTCGGCGGCCCGGCGTGCCGCCTGGAGCAGCGGCGAGACGGTGACGATCCAGCGGGCCGCCGAGTCCTTCAGCTGCTTGGCGAACTCCTCGGGCGTGGCGAGCGGATGCACGGTGGTGACGGAGGCACCCGCGCGCGTGGCCGCGTAGAAGGCGGTCGGGAAGGCGACGGTGTTGGGGCTGTGCAGGGCGAGGACGTCTCCCTTGCGGACGCCCGCCTCGGCGAGGCCGGCGGCGATGCGCCGGTGGAAGCGGTCGAGCTGTTCGTACGTGAGGGTGGTGCCGTCCGTGCCGTCGATGAGCGCGGGTGCGTCACCGAATACGGCGGCCCGGCCCAGTACGGCTTCGTGGATGGGGAGTTCTACGGCCGGGACGTCTGCGTACTCGCTGCGGAACACGGTTCCTCCTCGCGACACGGTGCCGTACGGATGCCGTCAGTACGACTTGGGCAGGCCAAGAGTCTGGTGGGAGACGTAGTTGAGAATCATCTCCCGGCTCACCGGAGCAATACGAGACACGCGCGCGGCGGTTATCAACGAGGCCAGTCCGAATTCGCGGGTGAGGCCGTTTCCGCCGAGGGTGTGCACGGCCTGGTCGACCGCCTTCACGCAGGCCTCCCCGGCGGCGTACTTCGCCATGTTGGCGGCCTCGCCGGCGCCCACGTCGTCTCCGGCGTCGTACAGGTGGGCGGCCTTCTGCATCATCAGGCGGGCCAGTTCGAGGTCGATGTGCGCCTGGGCGAGGGGGTGGGCGATGGCCTGGTGGGCGCCGATGGGGGCCTTCCAGACGGTGCGGTCGCGCGCGTACTCGACGGCACGCGCGAGGGCGTACCGTCCCATGCCGATCGCGAAGGCGGCCGTCATGACGCGTTCGGGGTTGAGGCCGGCGAAGAGCTGGAGGAGGCCCGCGTCCTCGTCGCCGACGAGCGCGTCGGCGGGGAGCCGTACGTCGTCGAGGGTCAGCTCGAACTGCTTCTCGGCGGCGGCGAGTTCCATGTCGATGCGGTGGCGTGTGAAGCCTTCCGCGTCGCGCGGGACGATGAAGAGGCAGGGCTTGAGGCTGCCGGTGCGGGCGTCTTCGGTGCGGCCGACTATGAGGGTGGCGTCGGCTGTGTCGACGCCGGAGATGAAGACCTTGCGGCCGGTGAGCAGCCAGTCGCCGGTGTCCGGGTCGCGGCGGGCCGTGGTGGTGATGCGGTGGCTGTTGGAGCCGGCGTCGGGTTCGGTGATGCCGAAGGCCATGGTGCGGGTGCCGTCGGCGAGGCCGGGGAGCCAGTGCTGCTTCTGGGCGTCGGTGCCGAAGCGGGCGATCACTGTGCCGCAGATCGCCGGGGAGACGACCATCATGAGGAGGGGGCAGCCTGCCGCGCCGAGTTCTTCGAGGACGAGGGAGAGTTCGGCGATTCCGCCGCCTCCGCCGCCGTACTCCTCGGGGAGGTTGACGCCCAGGTAGCCGAGTTTCGCGGCCTCGGACCAGAGTTCCCCGGGGTGGCGGCCCTCACCGACGATCCTGGTGATGTAGTCGCGTCCGTACCGCTTTCCCAGCTGGGCGACGGCGGCGCGCAGGGCTCGGTGCTCGTCCGTTTCGATGATGGCGCTCACTGGTCCTCCTCCACGACGGCCAGCAACGCGCCGACCTCCACCTGCCGGCCGAGCACGGCGTGCAAGGCGCTCAGCGTCCCTGAGACGGGCGCTGCGATCTTGTGCTGCATCTTCATCGCCTCCAGCCACAGCAGGGGCTCTCCGGCCCGTACGGCCGCTCCTACGGTCAGGCCGTCGGCGACGCGGACGACTGTCCCCGGCATGGGGGCGAGGAGGGACCCGGGGGTGTGCTGCGCGGCCGGGTCCGGGAAACGGGGCAGCGCGGTGAGGCGCGTGGCGTTGACGTGGATCTCGTCGCCGTACCTGGCGACGTCGAACTTCCTTCGTACGCCGTCCACTTCGAGTACGACCAGACGGGCGTCCGCGTGTACGACCCGGACGCCGTCGGCGACGAGGCCCTCCCGCGTGTGCCGGTAGTGGACCTCGATCTCCTCACCCGCCCTCGCGTAGCGCCTGGCCTGCGGCTGGGAGGGCACGTTGCGCCAGCCGCCGAAGCGGGAGCGGCCGTGGGCGTCGGACAGGGCCGCGGCCAGGGGGGCGTGCGGGTCGGGGGCCGGCTCGGTCAGGTCGGTCAGGTGGCGGTCGTAGAAGCCGGTGTCCATCTCGGCCGACGTGAACTCCTCGTGCCGCAGTGAGCGGACCAGGAGGTCGCGGTTGGTGACCGGGCCGTGGAGCGTCGCCCGTTCCAGGGCGCCGGCGAGTTTGCGGATCGCGCCCGCGCGCGTGGGGGCGTGGGCGACGAGCTTGGCGAGCATCGGGTCGTAGTGGACGCCGATGTCGTCGCCGTCGGCGAAGCCGGTGTCCAGCCGGACGCCCTCGGGTACGGCGAAACGGTGCAGGGTGCCGGTCTGCGGGGCCCAGTCCTGGGCCGGGTCCTCGGCGTAGAGGCGGGCCTCGACCGCGTGGCCACGCGCGCGTGGGGGCTCGGCTTCCAGGGCGTGGCCCTCGGCCACCTGGATCTGGAGGGCGACCAGGTCGATGCCGTGCACGGCTTCCGTCACGGGGTGTTCGACCTGGAGGCGGGTGTTCATCTCCAGGAAGTGGGGCTTGCCGTCGGCGACGAGGAACTCGACCGTGCCGGCACCCACGTAGTCCACGGCACGCGCGGCGCGTACGGACAGGGCGCGCAACTCCTGCGCGAGCCCCGCGGACAGTCCGGGCGCCGGGGCCTCCTCGATGACCTTCTGGTGGCGGCGCTGGAGGGAGCAGTCGCGGGTGCCGAGGGCCCAGACCGTGCCGTGTGTGTCGGCGAGGATCTGCACCTCGACGTGGCGGCCGTTCTCCACGTACGGCTCGACGAACACCTCACCGTCGCCGAAGGCGCTCGCGGCCTCGGTGCGCGCGCTCTCCAGGGCGGCGGTCAGCTCCTCCAGGCGGCGCACGACACGCATGCCGCGCCCGCCGCCGCCCGCGGCCGCCTTCACCAGCACGGGCAGGTCGGTCTCGGTCACCTCGCCCAGGGGGGCCGGCCCCATCATCCGTTTCGCCCGCGTCTTGGACGCCATCGCCTCGATCGCCTCCGGCGGCGGGCCGATCCAGACCAGCCCCGCGTCGAGGACGGCGCGCGCGAAGTCGGCGTTCTCGGAGAGGAAGCCGTAGCCGGGGTGCACGGCGTCCGCGCCGGAGGCCACGGCCGCCTTCACGATCAGGTCGCCGTCCAGGTACGTGGCGGAGGGCGCCGCCCCCGGCAGCCGTACCGCCGTGTCGGCCACGCGCGCGTGGAGGGCGTTCTCGTCGGCGTCCGAGTGCACGGCGACCGTCCGGATTCCCCACTCACGGCAGGTGCGGAAGATGCGGCAGGCGATCTCGCCCCGGTTGGCGACGAGCAGAGAGGTGATCGCCGAAGTTGTCGCTGAGCTGGTCGCTGAAGTTGTCGCTGACGTTGGTGTTGACGTTGTTGCTGAAGTTGTCACTGAAGGTGCCCTCACAGCATCGGTCACTGGATCCCTCACATCCGGAAGACGCCGAAGCCGCCGCGCGCGCCCTCATAGGGCGCCGTGTGAATGGCGGACAGGCACATACCAAGGACGGTTCGGGTGTCGCGCGGATCTATGACGCCGTCGTCGTACAGCCGCCCTGACAGGAACATCGGCAGCGACTCCGACTCGATCTGCTGCTCCACCATGGCGCGCAGGGCGGCGTCCGCCTCCTCGTCGTACGGATGGCCCTTCGCGGCCGCCGACTGCCGGGCCACGATCGAGAGCACGCCGGCGAGCTGCTGGGGGCCCATGACGGCCGACTTGGCGCTGGGCCAGGCGAAGAGGAAGCGGGGGTCGTAGGCGCGGCCGCACATGCCGTAGTGGCCGGCGCCGTAGGACGCACCCATGAGGACGGAGAGATGGGGCACGCGGCTGTTGCTGACCGCGTTGATCATCATGGCGCCGTGCTTGATGATGCCGCCCTGCTCGTACTGGCTGCCCACCATGTAGCCGGTGGTGTTGTGCAGGAACAGCAGCGGGATGTCGCGCTGGTTGGCGAGCTGGATGAACTGGGCGGCCTTCTGGGACTCCTCGCTGAACAGGACCCCCTGGGCGTTCGCCAGCACGCCGATCGGATAGCTGTGGAGGGCCGCCCAGCCGGTGGTCAGGCTCGTGCCGTACATCGGCTTGAACTCGTCGAAGTCCGAGGCGTCGACGATGCGGGCGATGACCTCGCGCGGGTCGAAGGGGGTCTTGAGGTCGCCGGGGACGATGCCGAGGAGTTCGTCGGCGGAGTACTTGGGGGCTTCGGCGGGGCCCGGATCGCCGTACGCCTTGCGGTGGTTGAGGCGGGCGACCACGCGACGTGCCTGCCGCAACGCGTCCGGCTCGTCGGCCGCGAAGTAGTCGGCGAGACCCGACACGCGCGCGTGCATCTGCGCGCCGCCCAGCGACTCGTCGTCGCTCTCCTCGCCGGTCGCCATCTTCACCAGGGGCGGACCGCCGAGGAACACCTTGGCGCGCTCCTTGACCATGATCACGTGGTCGGACATGCCGGGGACGTACGCGCCGCCTGCGGTCGAGTTGCCGAAGACGACCGCGACGGTGGGGATCCCGGCCGCCGACAGCCGTGTCAGGTCCCGGAAGATGGCGCCTCCGGGGATGAAGATCTCCTTCTGGGACGGCAGGTCGGCACCGCCCGACTCGACGAGGTTGATGACCGGCAGCCGGTTGGCGAGGGCGATGTCGTTCGCGCGCAGGGCCTTCTTCAGCGACCAGGGATTGCTCGCTCCCCCGCGCACGGTCGGGTCGTTGGCGGTGATCAGGCACTCCACGCCCTCGACGACCCCGATGCCGGTGACGAGGGACGCGCCGACCGTGTAGTCGCTGCCCCAGGCGGCCAGCGGCGACAGCTCCAGGAACGGCGTGTCGGGGTCGAGGAGCAGCTCGATGCGCTCGCGCGCGAGGAGCTTGCCGCGCCCCCGATGCCGTTCGACGTACTTCTGCCCGCCGCCCGCGAGGGCCTTGGCGTGCTCGGCGTCGAGGTCGGCGAGCTTGGCGAGCATGGTCTCGCGGTTGGCCGCGTAGTCGGGGCTCTTCGTGTCCAGGGAAGAGGCGAGGGTCGTCACAGGAGGATCTCCGGGATGTCGAGGTGGCGGCTGCGCAGCCATTCGCCGAGGGCCTTGGCCTGTGGGTCGAAGCGGTGCTGGGCGGCGACGCCCTCGCCGAGGATCCCTTCGACTACGAAGTTGAGGGCGCGGAGGTGGGGAAGCGGGTGCCGGGTGACCTTCAGCTGCCCGGCTTCCGGGATCAGCTGCCGGAATCTGTCGGCCGTGAGCTCATGCGCGAGCCAGCGCCAGGCGTCGTCCGTCCGAACCCAGACACCGACATTGGCGTTCCCGCCTTTGTCCCCGCTGCGGGCGCCGGCGACGAGGCCGAGGGGGGCGCGCTTCGTGGGCGCGGGTGGCAGCGGCTCCGGTAGGGGCTCCGGTAGGGGCGGCTCCGGTACATCGTCGAGTCCGGCCGTGTCGTGGGCCGGCGGTACGTGGGCCGGCGGTATGTGGGCCGGCGGTATGTGGGCCGGCGGCACAGGAACCCGGCGTCCGTCGTGGAGGACGGCCACATGGTCGACGGCACCATGGGGGACGTACACATCCTCGAAGACCCCATAGGGCGAGCCCTTTCCGGGTGGTGCGAGCACATGGAAGCCGGGGTAACTGGCGAGCGCCAGCTCCACGGCGGCCCCGCTCAGCGCCCGTCCGACGACCGCTTGGTCCGCGTCGCGTACGACCAGCCGCAGCAGCGCGCTCGCCATCTCCTCGGTCGGGGCGTCGGGCCGGTCGGTGCGGACGAGCTCCCAACGGACTTCGGCGGGCGGCGACTTGGCGAACGCGTCCGTCATCTGCTCGCGCACGAGAGCGGCCTTGGCCTCGATGTCGAGGCCGGTGAGCACGAAGGCGACCTCGTTCCGGAAGCCGCCGAGGCGGTTGACGCCGACCTTCAGCGTCGGGGGCGGCGCCTCGCCCCGTACGCCCTCGATGCGGACGCGATCCGGCCCGTCCTGCAGCAGCCGTACGGTGTCGAGGCGGGTGGTGACATCCGGCCCCGCGTACCGGGCACCCGCCGTCTCGTACAGCAGCTGGGCCGTCACCGTGCCGACGTCGACGAAGCCGCCCGTGCCGGGGTGCTTGGTGATGACGCTGGTGCCGTCCCCGTGGAGCTCGGCCAGTGGGAAGCCGGGGCGACGGAGGTCGCGCCCCTCCTCGTGGAAGAAGGCGTAGTTGCCGCCGGTCGCCTGCGCCCCGCACTCCAGCACATGCCCGGCGACGACCGCGCCCGCGAGCCGGTCGTACTCCCCCGGCCCCCACCCGAAGTGGGCGGCGGCGGGCCCCGTGACCAGGGCGGCGTCCGTCACCCGCCCGGTGACCACGATGTCCGCGCCCTCTCGCAGGCAGGCGGCGATGCCGAAGCCGCCGAGGTAGGCGTGGGCGGCGAGGCTGCCCGGGGTGGCGGCGGTGAGGTCGTCACCCTCGACATGGGCGACCCGGACGGGGATGCCCAGGCGATCGGCCAACTGCCGTACGGCGTCTGCCAGTCCGTCCGGATTGAGACCGCCCGCGTTGGCGACGATCCGGACGCCCCGCTCGTGCGCGAGCCCCAGGCACTCCTCCAGCTGCCGCAGGAAGGTGCGGGCGTATCCGGCGCCGGGGTCCTTCAGCCGGTCCCGGCCGAGGATCAGCATGGTCAGTTCGGCGAGGTAGTCGCCGGTCAGGACGTCCAGTTCGCCGCCGGTGAGCATCTCGCGCATGGCGTCGAAACGGTCGCCGTAGAAGCCGGAGGCGTTGCCGATCCGCAGGGGACGGGGCGTGGGCGTCACTGAGCGGCCCCCTTCGGCACGCGGCCCTTGCCGGGCGGGCCCGCGAAGACCTGGGCGATGTCGAACCAGCGGTCGGCGTCCTCGCCCTCGGCACGCAGGGCGAGATCGGAGCGGTGGGCCCGCTGGGTGACCAGGAGGCAGAAGTCGAGAGCGGGGCCGGTCACGCGCTGGGAGGCGTCTTCGGGACCGTAGGTCCACAACTCGCCGGACGGTGAGACGAGTTCGACGCGGAATTCTTCGAGCGGCGCGGGGAGTCCGTGCACGCCGAAGGCGAAGTCCCGGGTCCGCACCCCGATCCGCACCACATGCTTCAGCCGGTCGGTAGGTGCGCGCACCACACCCAGTGCGTCGGCGACGTCCAGACCGTGGGCCCAGGTCTCCATAAGTCGGGCCGTCGCCATGGAGGCGGACGACATGGGCGGGCCGTACCAGGGGAAGCGGGCGCCCTGTGGCGCCTCACGCAAGGCCGCATCGAGGGCGACCCGCCCATCCCGCCACCGCGCCAGCAGCTCGGCCGGCGGGAGACCGGCCCCCTCCTCGGCCCCCTCGTCGACGAACGAACCCGGGGTGGCCAGCGCCTTCTCCACCAGTGCGTGGAACGCGTCCACGTCGGTCACCGCCAGCAGCGCCGAGTGGTCCGTCCAGGCGAGGTGCGCGATCTGGTGGGCGACGCACCAGCCGGGCGCGGGTGTCGCCCGTGCCCACTGCTCGGGACTCAACTCGGCCACGAGCCGGTCGAGTTCCTCGCTCTCCTCGCGCAGATCGTCGAACACGGGCCTGAGATCGGACACGGTGCGCTCCCCTCGGGGCACGGCGGTGTGCGGGGTGGTGCGGCGTGGTGAGGAGCATGGCAGTGGAGAAGAAAACAAGCAAGCACGCTTGCATTAATTCGGAAGTGTTCACGCGGGGAAGGGTGTGGGTGTGGATGTGACGCGCGATCAATACACTCGGCCGTCGCGCCTGTCGCATCAGCAACGCAACGCGTGAGTCACGCATCGGGGGAAGCACGACGATGAGCAACTGGAACCCGGGCGGGCAGCCGCCCTACGACCCGCACGGGCAACAGCCGTTCCCGCCGCAGCCCGGGCCGTTTCCGCAGCAGCCGGGACCGTTTTCACCGCAGCCCGGGTCGTACCCGCCGCCGCACCCCTACGCGCCGCACCCCCATCCGCCCTACCCGCCGTACCCAGTGCCGCCGACGCCCGCACCACCCGGGCCCTTCATGCGGCTGTGGCAGAAGATCGGGCCCATCCACACCGCGCGCAGGGTCTTCAAGCCGTCCAGGCCTGGGATCGTCGAGGACCCCGTGGTGGCCCGCATGCAGAAGATCCGCACCTATGTGGGGCTGGCTGCGATGGTGTGGCTGTCGGTCACATACAAGATCACCAAATCGATGAGCGACGTCGCCGACGACCGGCTCAACCAGTCCTGGATCAGCGTCCTGGTGCTGTGCGTGACCTTCCCGGTCGTCGTGGGTGTCCTGCTCGCGCTCGCCTCCCCTGAGGCCCGGCGGGAGTTGCTGCGCCGGAGCGCCAAGTGCTTCGGCGCGATGGTCGCCCTGGTGGCCGCGGTCTTCGTGTTCCCGGCCTCCGTGCTCACGGGCTTCGTCGAGGGCCGTTTCGCCACCAGCCCGGTGATGTCCGTCCTCACCTACACCGGCATCGCGCTCACCTTCGTGTGGGTGCTGCCCTTCGTCATCTGGGGCATCGGCCTGGCCCTCATCCATGTGTTCCGCACCGCCGACATCCACGAGGCGATGCCGCCGCTGCTGGCGATGGCGCTGGTGTGGGAGATGGCGCTGATCGACCTGTTCACGGACGCTTACGCGGGCGTGCCGGTGCCGGTCCGCATCGTGTTCACGCTCGGCGGCCCCGTCTCGGTGACCGCGGTGGGTCTGTGGGAACTGCGCCGACTGCGCGTCCATCACGGCCGTGGGATCCAGGGGTTGCTGATGCGCTAGCCCCGGCCGCGGGGGCGCCGAGCGCCGGGGCGCGAACGCGCCTAGTCGTTCGGAACGGCTTTCGCCTTCCCCTGACCCTCCTTCCCCTGACCCTTCCGCCGCCCCACCTTCCGCAGACCCGCGTCCCCCCGGCCCACCTGCGTGCGCACGGCCCCCATGCTTGCCGCGATGACCAGGGCGATCGCCAGGGCCTGCAGGGCGGAGAGGGCCTGGTCGAGGATGAGGAAGCCGGCGGTGGCGGCGAGGGCCGGCTCGAGGCTCATCAGGACGGCGAAGGTCGCTGCGGGCAGCCGGCGCAGGGCGAGGAGTTCGAGGGTGTAGGGGAGGACCGAGGAGAGGATGGCCACGGCCGCGCCCAGTCCGAGGGTCACGGGATCGGTGAGCTTCATGCCCGATTCGGCGATGCCCAAGGGGAGGAAGAGCACGGCGCCCACGGCCATCGCGAGCGCCAGCCCGTCGGCCTGTGGGAAGCGTCGGCCCGTGCGGGCGCTGAAGATTATGTAGGCCGCCCACATGGCGCCGGCCCCCAGGGCAAAGGCGACACCAATGGGGTCGAGGCTGCCGAAGCCTCCGCCACCGAGGAGGAAGACACCGGCCAGGGCGAGCCCGGCCCAGAGGACGTTGATCGCACGACGCGAGGACAGGACGGACAGGGCGAGCGGGCCGAGCACCTCGAGGGTGACCGCCGGGCCGAGCGGGATACGGGCGACCGACTGGTAGAAGAGGCCGTTCATCGCGGCCATGGTGGTACCGAAGACGATCACCGTGGCCCAGTCGGTACGCGAGTGACCGCGCAGGCGCGGCCGGCAGACCAGCAGCAGGACGACCGCCGCCACCAGCAGCCGTAGCGCCACCACACCGAGCGCACCGGCCCGCGGCATCAGGCTCACCGCCAGGGCGCCGCCGAACTGCACCGAGACGCCTCCGGCGAACACCAGGCCCACCGGGCCGAGGGAGCCCCAGCGGCGCGGGGCTCCGACCATCGGCTCGGGGACGGGCCGGGTGGGGGTCGCTGCGGGTGTTGCGGTGGCTTCAGGGGTGCTCACGGGCGTTCCAGGGCTCGACTCGGGGGTTCGTATTGTTCATCGTGCTGTACTGCCTGGTCCAGGGTATTGGACATGGTCAGGTGTGTGAACCCATTACGCCGCTGTCTCAGAGTGTGGCCGAGTGAATTCGGAGCGAGGGGCCGACCGGGGGCGGGCGAACTACCGCCGCGCCATGTACAGGTCCAACGCCTTGTGCAGCAGCCGGTTGAGCGGGAAGTCCCACTCCCCCAGACACTCGACGGCCTCTCCGCCCGCGCCCACCTTGAACCGCAGCAGGCCCAGCAGGTGGTTGGACTCCTCCAGCGTGTCGGTGATGCCGCGGAAGTCGTAGACGGCTGCGCCCAGTTCGTGGGCGTCGGTCATCATGCGCCACTGCATCGCGTTGTTCGGCTGGACCTCGCGCCTGCGGCTGGTGGAGGCGCCGTAGGAGTACCAGACGTGGTCGCCGACGGACAGCATGGTGGCGGCGGCGAGGGTGTCGCCGTCGTGGTGGGCGAGGTAGAGCCGCATGCGGTCGGGGTGCTCGGCGGTGAGCGCGGTCCACATCCGCTGGAAGTAGGGCAGGGGGCGGGGGATGAAACGGTCGCGCTCGGCGGTCTCGGCGTAGAGCTCGTAGAAGACGGGCAGGTCCTCGTAGCCGCCCCGCACGACCTTCACGCCGGCCTTCTCGGCTTTCTTGATATTGCGCCGCCACTGCTGGTTGAGGCCGCGGTGGATGTCGTCCAACGACCGCCCCGCGAACGGCACTTGGCATACGTACCGCGGCTGCCCGACGGCGAAGCCCTCCTCGCTGCCCGGCTCGGTCTGCCGCCAGCCGGCCCGCCGCAGCCGGTCGGCGACGTCGAGGGCGCGCGTCTCGCACGACGTGGGCTCCGCGTCGCGCAGCCGCCGGGCGGCCGGGTCGGCGATGGCCGCCTTCACCGCCTCGGTGTTCCAGCGGCGTACGACGACGGGCGGGCCCATCTTGACCGAGAAGGCGCCCTGCCGCTTGAGGTGGACGAGCATCGGCTCCAGCCAGCGCTCGCCGAGGTCGGGGGCGTACCAGTCGATGAGCGGGCCCTCGGGGAGATAGGCCAGGTATCGCCTCAGCTTCGGGAGCGGCCGGAAGAGGACGAGCCCCGCGCCGACCAGCCGCCCCGCCTCGTCGAACCACCCCAGACTCTCCGCCCGCCAGTCGGGTTTCACGTCGCCCCAGGACGGGACCTGCGTGTGGCTGGCGGAGGGGCGGGAGGCGACGAAGGCCAGGTGCTCGTCGCGGGTGATGGGCCGGAGGGTGAGGGGCATGGGTGGGCTCCTGTCGGGGGTCGGGGGTCGGCTGCTGTGTGTGGGTGGGCCGGACAAGCTGGGTGATCTTCCAGCCTATGCACGCCCCCTCGCGGCCTCACGGTCCCGCTGCCCGCTCGCTCACGATCGGCCTACATCCGAGCCCCGATCACGATCGGTCTGCCACCGGACTCCGTTCACGATCGCCCCGGAACCGTCCCTCACTCCCGGTCCCCCGGCAACCGCTCCGCCAGCTCCTCCGCCAGCTTCTCCGCCAGCACCTCCGCCAGATGCCTCCCCCGCACCCCCGCCAGCTGCTCCAGCTGCGTCCGGCAGGAGAACCCGTCCGCCAGCACCACGGTCCCCTCCCCCGCTTCCCGCACCGCCGGCAGCAACTGCTCCTCCGCGCACGCCACCGACACCTCGAAGTGCCCCTTCTCGAAGCCGAAGTTGCCCGCGAGACCGCAACACCCGCCGCTCAGTTCCCCGGTCAGCCCCGCGGCCTCACGCAGTCCGCGGTCCGCCGTGTCCCCCAGCACCGCGTGCTGATGGCAGTGGGTCTGCCCGACCGTCGGCCGGTCCACGCGGGGCGGCGTCCAGTCGGGCGCCAGTCGCTCCAGCGTCTCCGCGAAGGTCAGGACGCGGTCGGCCAGGAGGCGGGCCCGCGGATCGTCGTGCAGCAGTTCCGGCAGGTCCGCGCGGAGGGCTGCCGCGCAGCTCGGCTCCAGGACGACGACCGGGGCGGCCGTCTCCAGCACCGGCTCCATGAGGTCGAGCGTGCGCCGCAGCACGGCGCGGGCGCCGTCGAGCTGCCCCGTCGAGATGTACGTCAACCCGCAGCAGACGCGCCCCCGGCCCCGCAGGAGGGACACCGGGTCCAGCGCCACGGTCGTACCGCCGCCCACGGTCCGACCGTCACCCACCGACTCGCCCGCACCCGCCGTCCGACCGTCCCCCATGGTCCCGCCCGCCCCCGCCGGCGTCCTCTTCAGCCGCACCGTCGGCGGCAGCGCCACCCGCAGCCCGGCCGCCTCCAGCACGCGAACGGCCGCCTGCCCCACGGACGGCGAGAGGTGCTCGGTGAAGGTGTCCGGCCACAGGACGACCAGGTCGCCACCCCCGCCACCCCCGCCACCCCCGCCGCCCCCGAGATCCGCCTTCTCCCGCCGCCGCTCCCACCACTGGCTGAACGTCCGCGTCGCCAGCCGCGGGATCGCCCGCTCCGGCGCGATCCCGCCGAGCCGTTTCGCCGCCCGGGCCAAGGGCCCTACGGCGGCCAGCGCGTTGGCGAGTGACGCCGTACGCGTACGTGCCACCGCGCGCAGCCACTGGGGCAGTCGGCCCATGCTGTAGTGCGCGGCCGGGCGTCGGCGGCCCTGGTAGTGGTGGTGCAGGAACTCCGCCTTGTACGTGGCCATGTCGACCTCGACCGGGCAGTCGGACCGGCACCCCTTGCAGGACAGGCACAGGTCCAGCGCGTCCCGCACCTCCGTCGACCGCCATCCGTCGGTCACCAGTTCCCCGGCGAGCATCTCGTGCAGCAGCCGGGCCCGCCCGCGCGTGGAGTGCTCCTCCTCGCCGGTCGCGCGGAACGACGGGCACATGACGGCGGAGCCCGCGGCAGAACCTGCCACCGCCGTCGTACGGCACTTGGCGACCCCGACGCACCGCCGTACGGCTGCCGAGAAGTCGCCGCCGTCGGCCGGGTAGCCGAAGGCCACGTCCACCGGCTCGCGGGGCAGGACGGAGAAGCGGAGGTTCGAGTCGAGGGGGGTCGGGCGCACCAGCATCCCCGGGTTGAGCAGGTCGTCGGGGTCCCAGACGCCCTTGGCCCGCTCGAACAGCCCGACCATCTCGGCGCCGTACATCTTCGGCAGCAGCTCGGCGCGTGCCTGCCCGTCCCCGTGCTCCCCGGACAGCGAACCGCCGTGCGCGACGACGACCTCGGCGAGCTCCTCGGAGAAGTGCCGGAAACGGCCGACGCCCGCGTCCGTCAGCAGGTCGAAGTCGATACGGACGTGGATGCAGCCGTCCCCGAAGTGCCCGTACGGCGTGCCGCGCAGCCCGTGTGCGGTCAGCAGCGCGCGGAAGTCCCGCAGGTATGCCCCGAGCCGCTCCGGCGGCACCGCACAGTCCTCCCAGCCGGGCCAGGCCTCTCTCCCGTCCGGCATCCGGGTCGCCGTCCCGCTCGCGTCCTCCCGGATGCGCCACAGGGCCCGCTGCCCGGTCGGATCGGTCACGACCAGCGCGTCGACGACATCGGCGGCCCGCACGATCGCCTCCGCACGCGCGCGTGCCTCCGCCACCGACTCCCCGCCCGTCTCCACGAACAGCCAGGCACCGCCCCTGGGCAGCGCGGCGGACGCCGACTCCGGCACGAGGTCCTCCGCCATGCCCTCCACCGTCAGCGGCCGGTAGGGCAGCAGCCCTGCGGCCGCCTCGGCGGCGGCGCTCTCGTCGGCGTACGCCAGCACGGCGAGCGCACGCGCGCGTGGCGCCTGAACCAGTTCTACGGTCGCCTCGGTGAGGATCCCGAGGGTGCCCTCGCTCCCGCAGAAGGAACGGGCGACATCGGCGCCCTTCTCGGGCAGCAGGGCATCGAGCGCGTATCCGGAGATCCGGCGGGGCAGTTCGGGGAAGCCGGTGCGCAGCCGGGCCAGGTCCCCTTCCACCAGGTCCCGGAGTCCCCGCGGCGCGCCGGCCCACTCCTGCCCGAGCCGCAGCCGCTCCCCCCGTGCGGTGATCACGTCCAGCTCCCGCACGCTGTCCGCGGTCGTCCCCCACGCCACCGAGTGCGAGCCGCACGAGTTGTTGCCGATCATTCCGCCGAGCGTGCAGCGGCTGTGGGTGGAGGGGTCGGGGCCGAAGCGGAGGCCGTGCGGGGCGGCGGCGTCCTGGAGGCGGTCG
Organism: Streptomyces sp. R28; assembly: GCF_041052385.1. GTDB lineage: Bacteria > Actinomycetota > Actinomycetes > Streptomycetales > Streptomycetaceae > Streptomyces. The sequence continues at coordinate 4,815,577 of NZ_CP163439.1, forward strand.
AGGACGAGGCCGGGCTGGACGACGGCGGTGCGGGTCTGCGGGTCGAGGGACACGATCCGGTTCATGTGGCGGGTGAAGTCCAGGACGACCCCGGTGCCAGTGGCCTGTCCCGCGATGGATGTACCTCCACCACGTGCCACGACCGGCACCATGTGGTCGCGGCACACCTCCAGTACGGCTGCGACGTCCTCGGCATCATGTGGTGCGACCACACCCAGGGGGACTCGCCGGTAGTTGGAAGCGTCCATGGTGACCAGCGCCCGGGAGGTGACATCGAACCCGACCTCGCCCCGGACGACCTTGCGCAGCTCCGCCTCAAGTTCCGACATACGTCCACTACATCAGCCCGTCTGAGGACAAGGCCCCTTCAGGGCCGGTGCGGGGGTCTGGGGGCGGCAGCCCTCAACTCCGACGCCAGCCGAAACGCCGTCTCACCCGACGGACGAGGTTTCACCCAGGTTTCCCGAAACAGCTACGCTCCCACCGTGGCTGAGATCCAGATTCCCGCTGACATCAAGCCCGCCGACGGACGTTTCGGCGCGGGCCCCTCCAAGGTGCGGACGGAAGCGCTGGACGCGCTGGCCGCGACCGGTACCTCCCTCCTCGGCACCTCCCACCGCCAGGCCCCGGTCAAGAACCTGGTCGGCCAGGTGCGCGAGGGCATCTCCGAACTGTTCCAGCTGCCCGAGGGCTACGAGGTCGTCCTCGGCAACGGTGGCTCCACCGCGTTCTGGGACATCGCGACGTCCGGCCTGATCGAGAACAAGTCGCAGCACCTCACGTTCGGTGAGTTCAGCTCGAAGTTCGCCAAGGCCGCCAAGCTCGCCCCGTGGCTGGCCGAGCCGGAGGTCATCTCCACCGACCCGGGCACGCACCCCGAACCGGTCGCAGCTGCGGGCGTCGACGTGTACGCCTTCACGCACAACGAGACCTCCACCGGTGTCGCCATGCCGATCAAGCGCGTGGCCGGTGCCGACGAGGGCGCCCTCGTCCTCGTGGACGCGACGAGCGGCGCCGGCGGCCTGCCGGTCGACGTCTCCGAGACCGACGTCTACTACTTCGCCCCGCAGAAGTCGTTCGCCTCCGACGGCGGCCTGTGGATCGGCGTGTTCTCCCCGGCCGCCATCGAGCGCGCCGAGCGCATTCACGCCTCCGGCCGCCACATCCCGGAGTTCTTCTCGCTCCCCACGGCCATCGACAACTCCCGCAAGAACCAGACGTACAACACCCCCGCCCTCTCCACCCTCTTCCTGCTGAACCAGCAGCTGGAGTGGATCAACGGCCAGGGCGGCCTCGACTGGGCGGTCAGCCGTACGGCCACCTCCGCCCGCACCCTGTACGGCTGGGCCGAGGACATCAAGTACGCCAACCCGTTCGTCGCCGACCCGGCCAAGCGCTCCCAGGTCATCGGCACGATCGACTTCACGGACGAGATCGACGCCGCCGCCGTCGCCAAGGTGCTGCGCGCCAACGGCATCGTCGACACCGAGCCCTACCGCAAGCTCGGCCGCAACCAGCTCCGGGTGGCGATGTTCCCGGCGATCGACCCGGCGGACATCGACGCGCTGACGAAGTGCATCGACTATGTGATCGAGAAGCTGTAGGCGTTTGCCGTACGGCAATGAGTTTCCCGTACGACAGTGAGGGGCGCCCGGCGTTGGCCGGGCGCCCCTCACTCGTGCGGGGGCCGGTCTCAGCCCCGCAGCTCCGTCAGGAACTCGATCAGCGCGGCGTTCACTTCCGCGGGCCGCTCCTGCTGGGTCCAGTGGCCGCAGCCCGGCAGCACGATCGGCTCACGGCGCAGGGCGGGCATCAACTCCGGGAGACTCGCGATGAGTTCGGGCGTGCCCGGGAACGCCGGGACCAGATCGCGGTCGCCGTACATGTACAGCGCGGGCACGCTGACGACCGCGCCGTGCCAGGCGGCGGTGAGCTCCCAGTTGCGGTCCAGGTTGCGGTACCAGTTCAGGGCGCCGGTGAAGCCCTTGGCGTAGCTCTCGGTGAGCTCGTCCAGGTCCTTCTCGGTGAGCCAGTCCGGCAGCACCTCGGGGTCGGTCATCTCCGTGAGCCAGCCCCGCTCCGGGTCGGCCACCAGGGCCTGGTCGGGGCGGCCTGCGCCGGGAGCGTCACCGGAGGCGGAGTAGAACAACTTGCGCAGGGCGGTGCGCGTGTCCAGGGAGAACTCGGCGTCGGCGACGCCGGGCAGGTTGAAGTAGTTCCAGTAGAACCGCCCGCCGAACCGCTCCTGCATCGCCTGGAGCGGCGGCTGGTCCCCGCGGAACGGCGGCGGCACGCTCAGTCCCGCCACCCCGCGCACCACGTCGGGCCGCAGCAGCGCGGTGTGCCAGGCCACCGGTGCACCCCAGTCGTGCCCGACGACGAACGCCTCCTCCTCGCCCAGGGCGTGGATCAGCCCGACCACGTCCCCGACGAGATGAAGGATGCTGTACGCGTCCACGTCCTGCGGGTGATCGCTACGGCCGTATCCGCGCTGGTCGGGAGCGACCACCCGGAACCCGGCGGCGGCCAGCGGGCCGAACTGGTGGCGCCAGGAGTGCCAGGACTCGGGAAAGCCGTGCAGCAGCACGACGAGCGGGCCCTCGCCCTCCTCCGCGATGTGCAGCCGGATGCCGTTCACGTCGATCATGCGGTGCTCAACCATGCAGGCGAGCATACGCCTGTACGGTACAAGTAATTACTGGCGTGCGCCGCCCGCCCGACTATCCGAACTGCCGGATGAAGGCCTGCCGGCCCTCGCGGGAGACGGTGAGGAGGGGGCCGTCCTGCTGCTTGCTGTCACGGACGGCGCGGCCGCCGGGGGCGGTGTCGGCGACCTCGACGCAGGCGTTCTCCTGTCCCGAGTACGACGACTTCCAGAAGGGGCTTACGACCTCGGTCACGATGTGTCTTCCTTCAGGCTCCGCAGTACGCCCCGGATGAGCTTCGCGCTCGCGTCCGGCGTCAACGCTGACGATCGCAGTAGGTCGAACGCATTGGCGTAAGCCGCAAGGTCCTCGGCCCCTTCAAGGACAGACGTGCCTCGCAGATTGTCCATGGCGACCGCTTCGACCGTCGGCTCCTCATCGAAGCTGAAGGAGTACAAGGCGGAGGAGTAACCAGCCAGGATGCCCGCACTGAACGGCAGCACCTGCACGGTGACGTTCTTCCGCTTGCCGATCTCCAGGATCGCGGACAGCTGCTCGCGGTGAGTCTCGACGTTCACCAGCGGTTGAGCGAGGACCGGTTCCCAGAGGATGGCCGTGTACGAGGCTCCGCCCTCTTCGATCTTCGCCTGCCTGCCCACACGGACCTTCACCAACTGGGCGGCCCGTTCCGGCTCCATGCAGTTGGGGCCGTGAGCGATAACCGCCTCTGCATAGGCCGGAGTTTGCAGTAGCCCCGGCACCATCACCGGCTGCCACTCGCGGATGTACGTCGCGTCATCCTCCAACGCGATGTGATCGACGTAGTCCGGCCGCAGGTGCTCGGCATGTTCGATCCACCAGCCCCGGTTCTTGGAGTGCTTGGCCAACTCCTCTAGCTTGCTGCGCACTTCTTGTTCCGTCACGCCGTACGCATCCAGCAGCAACCGCACCTCGATGACGCGCGCGGTGACGTGACCGCTCTCAAGGCGGCTGACCCTCGCCTGACTTGCCGCGATGATCTCGGCGGCCTTCGGCTGCGCCCCGAATCGCGGGATCCGTGAACTCCCGTGCCCACTGGACAGATGAACGCGGCTTGGATCGAGGAGCATCCCGACTCATCGATGGCCTCCGTCTCATCGATAGCCTTCGTCCCCATGATGCGCGCTTGGATCTTGCCGACGCTGCTTGTGCTCTGTGGCTCAGCCCTTGCGGCTGAGCTGGTCTTCAGCGGGACCCCAGGCGCCGCCGCGGCACTCCTGCTGGTGTTCGTGCTGCTCGCAGGCGTGAACTCGCCTCTGCCCTTCCCGAGGTCGATCGGTGCGCTGGAGGCAGAACGCCGCAGTGCGGTCGATGGCCGGCCGGTCGTCTTCTGGCGGCCGGGGTGCAAGTACTGCCTGCGACTGCGCATCCGGTTGGGCCGTGACGCCCGCCAGTTGCACTGGGTCGACATCTGGCGCGACCCGGCTGGAGCGGCAGCGGTGAGGGCGGCCAACGACGGCAATGAGACCGTGCCGACCGTGGTCGTGGCGGGCCGAGCACACGTCAGCCCCGCTGCTGAGTGGGTGCGCGAGCAGCTCTCCCGTTCCGCTTGATCAGGATCGCTGTGCTGAATGTGGTCACTGCGCGATCCTGCCGGGCCGGATGAGCGGTCCGGTCGCACCGCGCCTGCCGAGCGACGCTGCAGTCGTCTAGAGCGGTACGACGATGAGGGGCGCCCGGCACTCGCCGGGCGCCCCTCGCGCTCACGTCGCCGTACAGCTCACACTCGGCACACCTCCGCCCCCGGGCGCCCCCGAGAACCCGAAGCTCGCCGTGCCACCGGCCGCTATCGCCCCGTTATGGTCGGCGTTCGATGCGCTGACGGTGCTCCCGCTCTGCGTGTACGACGCGTTCCACATGCTGGTGACCTTCTGTGCCCCGCCCCAAGTCCACATCACTTTCCAGGACTTGACGGGCACGGCACCCGCGTTGGTCACCCTCACCTCGGCGTTGAAGCCACCGCCCCAGTCGCTGCTGACCGTGTAAACGGCGCTGCAGGTGGCCGTGGAGCCGCCGGGGCCGGGATCACCCCCGCCGCCCCCGCTCCCCGGAAATCCCGGCGCCTTGATGCTCGCCAGATACCCGTCCTTCACGGTGTCCACGGTCGACCAGTCGTCCTTCAGAATCCCGCCCGTGTCACCGGAGTTGGGGTTCCACGACCAGAACGTCCAGTGGAACGAGTCCGCCCCGTACGTCGACGTCGACCGCAGGTACGTCACCAGCGCCGTCAGCCACTTCTGGTCCACCGTCGACTGGAGCGTCGTACCGAACTCGCCGATCCACACGGGGGCGATGTTCTGCTTGAAGAGGTAACCCCAGTACCGGTCCCAGACGCCCGGCATGTTGCCGGGGAACGCCGGATCGCTGAGCCAGGGCTGCTGGGCCACGCTGGTGGCGTAGTCGTGGGCCGAGTACACGAGCCGGTTCGGGACGTCGAGCTGGACCGGGTACTGGGCCACGCCCATGAGGTTGCCGCCCCACCAGCCGCTGACGCCGTCGTACGACTGGACGCCCTCGACCATGATCAGCAGCTCGGGGTTGACGGACAGGACGGCGTTCCCGGCCCGTTGGGCGGCGAGGCGCCAGTCGCGGGTCGTGTCGCCGCATCCCCAGCAGGCGGGGTCGTGGGGCTCGTTGTGCAGGTCGATGCCGACGACCGTGCTGTCGCCCTTGTAGCGCTGCGCCAGTGCCTTGAGGTTGGCGATCCACGTCGACTCGGGGACCGACGCCGTGTACCAGAGCGCCGACTGGCCGCCGGAGTCGGGACGATGCCGGTCGAGGACGACCTTCAGGCCGGTCCGACCGGCGTACGCCACGATCTTGTCGAGGACCTGCACGGACGTCAGCCCCTGCAGGTCGGCGTTCTTGCCGTCGGCGAAGTTGATGCTGTCCGGCATGGTGCCGGGCTTGAGGATGTCGTCGCTGAAGGGCAGGCGCAGGGTGTTGTAGCCCAGCGATCGCATCTGGTCGAGCATGCTCTTGTAGTCGCGGGCCCACAGGCCGTGCAGGACGTGGTTGCCGGTCTCGAAGCCGAACCAGTTGATCCCGGCGATACGGACCGGCTGCCCGGCCGCGTCCAGGATCTGCCGACCGCTGGTGTGCCAGTAGCCGGCGCCGGGATCCGCCGCGTGGGCGGTCTGCGCACCGGCCCCCAGCGGTAACAGAAGCGCCGCCGCGGCAGCACACAGCGCTCTTCGCAAGCTGCGGAACATGTCGCTGCTTCCTCTCGGGAGGCGCGGGCCCGGAACAGGTGGGAGCGCTCCCACATCCCGCACCTCCCATGGAAGACAGGTCGGTTGGACACGTCAAGGACGCGGTATCAATTTGCGGCTCCGCCGCGCGGCATCACCGGCTCAGCTTCTGGAACCTCCGCACCGCGAGCGGCAGGAAGATCGCCGTCAGGACCACCGGCCACACCCCGGCCATCAGCAGCGCGTGCTGCTCGACCCAGGAGTCCCCGCCCACGACCGGCGTACCGAACAGCTCACGGCCGGCCGCGGCGGTGGACGAGATCGGGTTCCAGGCCGCCACCCAGCCGAGCCAGTCGGGCATCAGCTGCGGCGCGACGAAGATGCTGGAGATCATCGTGAGCGGGAAGGCGACGGCGAACAGACCGCCCGCGGCCTCCGGGTTGGGGACCATCAGGCCCAGCCACACCCCGATCCAGATCAGCGCGAACCGCAGCCACAGCAGCAGACCGAAGGCGCCGAGGAAGCCGAACCCGCCGTCCGGGCGCCAGCCCATCGCGAAGGCCGTCAGCATCATGATCGCCAACTCCGCACAGGCGGTGAGCAGATCGGTGATCCCGCGCCCCGCGACCACCGCGGACGAGGCCATCGGCATGGAGCGGAACCGGTCGATGACACCCTTGGTGGAGTCGTGGACGACGAGGGTGGCGGTGTTGATGAAGCCGAACGCCATCGTCATCACGAACATGCCCGGCATCAGGAAGTCCTTGTAGTCCCCGCCGCCGGGCACCTTCATCGCGCTGCCGAAGACATAGCCGTAGAGCAGGACGGACAGGATCGGGAAGCCCAACTGCCAGGCGATGTTGACCGGTTGGCGCTGGTAGTGGGTGAGGCCGCGGCGGACGACGTTCCAGACGTCGGCGAGGGTCCAGTACAGGCGGCCGTGCGTGGCCGGGGCAGGCAGGTCCACGGCGGTCATGCGACGGCCTCCTTCTCGGCCTTCCCGGCCTTCTCGGTGCGGTGTCCGGTCAGGCGCAGGAAGACGTCGTCGAGGCTCGGCCTGCGCAGCCCGATGTCCTCGACCTGGACGCCCTCGTCCTGCAGCGTCCGCGCGACCTCGGTCAGCGCGGCCACCCGGTCGACCACGGGCGCGTGTACCCGCAACTCGCCCTCCTCCGTCTCCGGTTCGCCGTCCGAGACGCGGGCGACGACCTTCGCCACCTGCGGGATGTCGGCCCGTTCGGCGACGACGACCTCGATACGGTCGCCGCCGACGAGGTTCTTCAGTCCGTCCGGGGTGTCGTCGGCGATGGCCCGGCCCTGGTCGATGACGGTGATGTGCGAGGCCAGCTTGTCGGCCTCCTCCAGGTACTGCGTGGTCAGCAGCACAGTCGTGCCGCTTGCCACCAACGCCCGTACGGAATCCCAGACCTCGCCCCGGCTACGGGGGTCGAGCCCGGTCGTCGGCTCGTCGAGGAAGAGGACGGCCGGGGCGAGGATCATCGAGGCGGCGAGGTCGAGACGGCGCCGCATACCGCCGCTGTAGTCGCCGACGCCCTTGTCGGCTGCGTCGGTCAGGTCGAACTGATCGAGGAGCTGCGCGGCACGCACCTTCGCCCGCCTGCCGCCCAGATGGAAGAGCCGGCCGAACATCTCCAGGTTCTGCCGCCCGGTGAGCACCTCGTCCACGGCGGCGTACTGCCCGGTGAGCCCGATGCGCGCCCGCACCTCGCGCGGCTGCCGGGCCACATCCAGACCGGCCACCGTCGCCCGGCCGCCGTCCAGCCTGATCAGCGTGGACAGGATGCGTACGGCGGTGGTCTTGCCCGCGCCGTTCGGCCCGAGCAGACCGTGCACCGTCCCCTCACGAACGGCCAGGTCGAAGCCGTCTAGGGCGCGCTTCTCGCCGTAGCGCTTCTCCAGCCCTTCGGCCCGCACCGCGCATCCGTCGTTCCCGTCGCTTCCTTCACCCATGGGGTCCCCCTTTCGATAACTGAGTACACCGTACCCGATTTCGCGTACGCCGTACTCAGTTTTTTTCGGGAGGACTTAAGCTGAACTGCATGACGAGCGGCAAGGGCGACACCAGCGGTACGGAGACCAGCGGCAGCGGCGACATCGTCCGCACGTTGGAGCTGCTCTGGGACGCGGGCCCACGCCCGAGCCGGGGGCCCAAGCCGACCCTCACCCTGGACCAGATCGTGGAAGCGGCCGTCCGGGTCGCGGACGGCGAGGGCCTGGAGTCGGTGTCCATGCGCCGGGTCGCCGCCGAGCTGGGCACCGGCACGATGTCGCTGTACCGGTACGTCCCCGGCAAGGCCGAGCTGCTCGACCTGATGCTGGACCGTGTCCAGCGCCCCTCCGAGAACCCGGCCGCCCTCGGCGACGGCGGCTGGCGCTCGGCCCTGGAGGCCATGGGACGGGCGACCCTGGACCTCTACCGCCGCCACCCCTGGCTGCTCCAGGTCAACCAGTCCCGCCCGATCCTCGGCCCGAGTGCCGTGGACGCCATGGAGAAGGTGCTCGACCGCATCAAGCCGATGGGCCTGACCGACCCCGAGCTGGTCTCGGCGATCATCATGATCGACAGCTACGTCGTCGGGGCCGCGCGCACCCAGCTGTACCAGCGGGAGGCGGAGCGCCGCACGGGCCTGACGGACACGGAGTTCTGGCAGGCCCAGGCACCCATGCTGGAGAAGATCATGGCCTCCGGCCGCTACCCCTTGCTCGCCTCCCTCCACGAGGACGCCTGGGGCCCCGACTTCGACCACTTCGAGTTCGGACTGCAACGGATCCTGGACGGACTCGACGTCCTGGTCGCCCGGCGCGCAGAGACATCACCCCGGACGCCGTAACCGCTCACCTGCGGCGCACCAGCCGCCGGAACCCGAAGACCACGACGCAGGCCACGAGCACCGCGACGGCGCCGACCTTGAGGTCGCCCGTCCTGCCGCTGTCGCCCTCGCCGGAGGAGGCTGAACTCCCGCTGCCGGACGATGAGTCGGAGGATCCGGCGCCCCCGGGGGCGTCCTTCGCCACGACGTTGCTGTTGGCGCCCTCGCTGCCGAGCATGATCTTCGTGCCGTCGGCGGAGTAGGAGACGGACTCCCCCTGGCCCAGGGGCACGTTGATGCGCTCCAGCCGCTTGAGCCTGCCGCCGTTCCAGTCGTAGGCGATGCCGCCGAAGTAGCCGCGTGCGGCGAGGGTTTCGCCGTCCGGGGAGAAGGCGGCGTCGGTGGCCCACAGGTCGACCGGGGTGACGGGCTTGAAGACGTTCGTGCCGCTGGCGGAGAGCTCGGCCGGCGCCTCGTACAGGTGCCCGCCGTCCTCCTGCTTGTCGATGATGTAGACGCGCCCGGTCCTGGGGTGCACGACGAGGGACTCGGCGTCGCGGGGCCCGTCGGAGTACTTCACCACGTACTGCGTGGCACGGATCGTCTGGTCCTTGAGCGTCTTGGGCTCGGGCAGCCGGTAGACCCACACATAGGGCCACTCCACACCGTCGTTGTCGCCGATGTCGCCGACGTAGATCTCGTTCCCGGGCCCCATGGAGATCGCCTCCACGTCGCGCGGGGTGCCCACGCCGGTCATGGTGATCGTCGCGACGGTCTCGCCGGTGCCGCTGTCGACGGCGTAGAGGTAGGCACCCTTGTCCTGGTCGTTGTGCGTCCAGTAGATGCCGGGGTGCTGCCGCGACGCGGCGAGGCCGCTGGACTCCGTGATGCGCGGGTCCTTGATCGTGAAGTCCTCGTCGCCGTCGGCGGCGGAGGCGGGCAGGGCGCACGCGCCCGCGATCAGGAATCCGGCGAGAAGGGCGATCGGTCGGCGCATGTCCCCAAGCCTGCCATCCGGCCCGGTGATTCGGCGGCCGAGTGACCGGCGGGGTGAACCGCTCCGGGAGTGTCAGGCTTCACACTCCGCCGGTCCCTACCGACAGGTAGCGATCGTCCATCATGAGCGGATGCTCAGGTTCATGCCCGTCGGCGACTCCCAGACCATCGGCAGCGCCGGCGAACACACGTGGCGCTACCGCATGTGGCAGCACCTGCATGAGACGTACGGCGGCCCCTTCGCCCTCGTCGGCCCGCGCGAGACCCTGTACGACAAGGCGATGGACGCGCCCACGTCGTACGAGTACGCCGACCCCGACTTCCCCCGCGCCCACCTCGCCGGCTGGGGCGAGGGCTGGCTGCACATGGCCCCGCTGATCGGCGAGGCGGTGCGGTCGCACCGGGCGGATGTGCTGCTGGTGTCGCTGGGCCTGATCGACCTGGGCTTCTACACGAACGCGGAGCAGACGGCGGAGAACGTACGGGAGTTCGTGGCGGCGGCAAGGGCGGCGAACCCGACGGTGCGGATGGCCGTACTGCCGGTGATCCCGAACGTCCGCGCCACCTCGGACGCGCCCTTCGCCGCCGAGGTCACCCGCTTCAACGAACTGCTGGCCAAGGCGGTGGCGGACCTGGACGAGCCCCGCTCGCCCCTGCTCCTGGCCTCCCCTCCCCCGTCGTACGACATCCACCTCGACACGTACGACGGCACGCACCCGAACGCGAGCGGCGAGCACAAGATCGCGGAGGCCTTCGCGGACGCGATGTATCAGGCGTGGGGGTTGGGCGAGCCGTACGAGGCCGCGTGACGGTCGACGGCGTCCACGAGGACGCCCGCGCACGGGCGGACGCCGGGTAACAGGTCGCCGTCCCCACGCTCATCCCCGTCCGGGTGCGGTGGAGGAGGGGGAGGAGGGGCTGGGTGTCGGGCTCTCAGAACCCCACATCGGCCGCCCGGTACGTCGGCGGTCGCCGCACCCGGCTCGCCCGCTCGTAGGCGTACGCCAACCGAAGCAGCGTCGGCTCGCTCCACGCCGTGCCCATGAAGGTCAGGCCGACCGGCAGGCCGAAGGCGAAGCCCGCCGGGACGCTGATCGCGGGGTAGCCGGCGAGCGCGGCGGGGGTCGAGGCGCCGCCGCCGTAGGTGTCCCCGCGGATCAGGTCGATCTTGGCCGGGGGGCCGGAGGTCGGCATCACCAAGGCGTCCAGCCGGTGCCGGCGCAGCACCGCGTCGATGCCCTCGGCACGCGACAGGCGGTGGCTGGTGGCCAGCGCCTCCCGGTACTCACGCTCGGTGAAGTCCAGCTGGTGCACCGCCTCCAGTCCGTCCTGGCGTACGTAGCGCAGCTCGCGGTCGGCGTGCGCACGGTTGAACTCGATGAGCTCGGCGAGGCTGCGCGGGTGGTCGCCGGGGGCGGCGGCCAGGTAGGCGTCCAGCCCCCGTTTGATCTCGTACGCCTGGACGATCATCGAGCCGGGCAGGTCCTCCAGTTGCCCGGCCGTCGGGATGTCGGCCGGGTCGACGACGGTCGCACCGGCCGCGCGGAGCACGGCGATCGCCCGTTCCGCGATCTCGTCGGCATGGTCGCTGTAGCCGAAGTACACGGCTCGCGGCACGCCGATGCGCGCACCGCGCAGCCCGTCGGCGTCCAGGAAGCGGGTGTAGTCACGGTGGAAGCGGCCGCGGCTCGCCTCGGTCGCCGGGTCGCGCGCGTCGACCCCGACAAGGGTCCCGAGCAGGATCGCGGCGTCCCGGACCGTACGCGCCAGCGGCCCGACACTGTCCTGGCTCGGCACTCCGGGGATCACACCGCCGCGTCCGACCAGTCCGACGGTCGGCTTGACCCCGACGACGCAGTTCGCCGAGGCCGGGTCGATGATCGAGCCGTTCGTCTCGGTACCGATCCCGGCGACGCACAGGTTCGCCGCGACGGCGACGCCCGTACCGGAGCTGGACTCGTTCGGCGACCGGTCCAGCTTGTAGGGGTTGCGGGTCTGACCGCCGCGGGCGCTCCACCCGGCGTGGTGGGTGAGCGACATCCCGCCCGCCCACTCGCTCAGGTTGGTCTTGCCGAGGATGACGGCACCGGCGGCCCGCAACCGGGCGGCGACCGTGGCGTCCCGCGCCGGCCGCAGGCCTTCCAGGGCGAGCGAGCCCGCCGTCGTGTGCATCCGGTCCCCGGTCTCCACCAGGTCCTTCAGCAGGACGGGCATGCCGTGCAACGGCCCCCGGGGGCCCTGCTCGGCGTCCAGCCGCCGAGCCTCGCGCAGGGCGTCGGGGTTGACCTCGATCACCGAGCGCAGGAGCGGATCGATGCGGTCGATCCGGTCCAGGTAGTAGTGGGTGAGGCGTACGGCGTCGAGCCGTCCGTCGGCCATCCGTCCGCGCAGCTCCGCGATGCCCAACTCGTCGAGCTCTCCGGAGAAGTCGGCGGGGGTCCGGGGCTGGGCATGGGCTCGGGCCTGGGCTGTCCCGAGCCAGGGTGTGGCCGCCGCCGCGGTACCCAGCGCGAGCACGCCTCGGCGTGTGGTGTTCATCCGCTCCATGAACCTCGACGCTACGGACGCGATCGCCGTAACTCGCCCCGGCTGTCCCCCGGTTCCACGCGGGAGTCATCCCCACACGGCACCGGGGGACAGCCCGAGGAGCAGCGCATTGTCCAAGCTACGCTTCCCTCACGTTGATCAGAGAAGCGAGACGCGGAGAGCAGGTGCAGCCAATGAGGAAGGGCCGCTTGGGCATTTGGGTCGGTGGGGCACTGCTCGCGGGATGGCTCACCACCATTGTCGTCAGCATTAACAACGAGTCCCCCGGTGGAGCCCCTGACCTGAATTCCCTCGAAGAGCACACCGTCACGGCACTGCACACCCAGGACGCGGATGAATTCCAGCTGCTCTTCACCGAGGACAGCGTCGCCGACGACTATGCGGCGAACTATCTGAATCGCCTCGGCAAAACGGCCGCAAAGAATTCACGAGGAGCTGTTAAAAAGTCCGCGGACGCCACCTACATCGTGGTCGACGGCCCCGGAACTTGCACGGCCTGGCAGGTGATCGAAACGGAAAAGCGCTGGTATCTCGACGGAACGCCGCCCGTGCTCGACACATTGTGCAGCAACAGTGAAAAGCGGCGATAACAACTTGCCGGGCAAGATCACCGATCATTAGCGTCAACTCCGACCGAGCAACTCGATTGCAATTACGGGGAGTTGACGTGCTCAATCGCACACGTACCGCCATCATGGCCGGGGCCTGTCTGATCGGAGCCCTGTCCATTTCGCCGCCCGCATACGCCTCCGGCAGTGGCTGCACCGGAAATCCGGGCAGCAGCGGATCCAAGTGCATATCCGTCACGGGCACCAAGCTCAAGGTGAATACGGTCAAGACCACCCTCACCAAGAACCACGCCGACGACTGCGGCAAGGCCACCATCACCATCGGCTCCTGGAAGAAGACCAGCGGCAGGATCTGCGAGGCCCGGGACTTCTCCTGGGGCCCGATCACGGTCAACAAGTCCTTCAGGGACGGCACCAAGGCGTGCGCCAGCTGGTCCAACTACCCGCGGGGCAAGGCCTGCGTGACCATCCACGACTGATCCGGAACGGCACAGAGGTGCGGGGTGACCTCGACGGCCACCCCGCACCCACGCCCGCTTCAGAACATCCCGTTCAGAACATCCCGTTGTCGTTCGCCGAAGTCTCCGGCACGTCCTGCAGCACGTCCCAGTGCTCGACGATCTTCCCGTTCCGCACCCGGAAGAGATCGACGACCGCCATGCCCCGCTCACCCGGCGCGTTCACATAGTGGCTGTGCACCGCCACCAGGTCGCCCTCGGCGATCACCCGCTTCGGTGTGACCGTCAGCTGCGGGAACGCCTCGAAGTAACCGCCCAGCCCTGACTTCGCGCCCGCCACACCGTCGGCGATCGTCGGGTTGTGCTGGTGGTACTCGGGGCCCCAGTACCGGTCGAGGGCGGACAGGTCCTTCTGGACGATGAGTTGGTCGAAGGCCTTGGTGACGAGCTTCTTGTTGTACGCCGTGAGCCAGGCCGGCCCCGGCTGCTCGGTGCGCGGCCAACTCACCGTGGAGAACATGTCGTTGCCGTTGGCGGAGCCCTCCGGCACGTTCTGCCCCGTGTCCCAGTGCTCGGCGATCTTGCCGCCCTGGAAGCGGAAGATGTCGAACACGGCCTGACCGCGCGCGCCCGGCGTCAGGACCACGTGGGAGTGGACCAGCACGAGGTCGCCCTCGGAGATGACCCGCTTGACGTCGTACCGGGCGTCCGGGAACTGCTGGTGGACGGACGTGGCCAGGTTCTTCAGCGTCTCGGCGCCGTCGGGTGCGAACGGGTTGTGCTGGATGTAGTCCGACCGCACGAAACGGTCCACGACCTCGGTGTCGCCCTGCTCGAACACACCCTTGAGCACGCGGACGGTGACGGCCTTCTGGTAGCCGAGGCGCACGGAGTCCGAGTAGCCGGCGAAGGAAGCGGTGGACGCGGCGGAGGCAGCGGAAGCAGGCGCGGAGGCGACAGCCGGCACGGCGGCGGCACCGAGCAGGGCGGCCGAGGCGACTACCGCGACGAGGGCCCTACGGGCAGGGGAGGTGGGGGTCACGACGCTCTCTTCCCAATGAGATTGAAAGTTCAAGCTAGTGCTAACCAAAGGAAAGCACTAACTAGTGGTTAGCGTCAAGATCGCTTGCTTGGAGCGCGCTCCAAGCCGTTGGCTGAAGGTCATGAAGTACACGCAGCTCGGACGCACAGGACTCAAGGTCAGCCGACTCGTCCTCGGCACCATGAACTTCGGTCCGCAGACCGACGAAGCGGACAGTCACGCGATCATGGACGCGGCGCTGGACGCGGGCATCAATTTCTTCGACACGGCGAACGTGTACGGCTGGGGCGAGAACAAGGGCCGCACCGAGAGCATCGTCGGCAACTGGTTCGCGAAGGGCGGCGAGCGGCGCGACAAGGTCGTCCTCGCCACCAAGGTGTACGGCAACATGGCCGCGGACGGCGAGGCGTGGCCCAACCACGACAAGCTGTCGGCGGTGAACATCCGGCGCGCCGTGGACGCCTCGCTCAAGCGGCTGCGGACCGACTACATCGACGTCTACCAGTTCCACCACATCGACCGCGCCACCCCCTTCGAGGAGATCTGGCAGGCCATCGATGTGCTGGTCCAGCAGGGGAAGATCCTGTACGTCGGCTCGTCCAACTTCCCCGGGTACAAGATCGCCCAGGCCAACGAGATCGCCGCCCGGCGCGGCGGCACCATCGGCCTCGTCAGCGAGCAGTGCCTCTACAACCTCTACGAGCGCCGCGCCGAGATGGAGATCATCCCGGCCGCGCGGGACTACGGCCTCGGCGTCATCCCGTGGTCGCCGCTGCACGGCGGACTGCTCGGCGGCGTCATCAAGAAGGAGGGCGAGGGCCGACGGAGCAACTCGGGGCGGGCCGCCGACGCCCTGGCCGACCCGGCCGTACGCACGAAGGTCCAGGCGTACGAGGACCTGCTCGACAAGCACGGCCTGGAGCCCGGCGAGGCGGCCCTGGCCTGGCTGCTCACCCGCCCCGGCGTGACCGGCCCGATCGTCGGCCCCCGCACGGGCGAACAGCTCGCCTCGGCCCTGCGCGCGGCGGAGCTGGAGCTGAGCGGCGAACTGCTGGCAGGACTGGACGAGATCTTCCCGGGCCCGGGGCCCTCCCCGGAGGCTTTCGCCTGGTGACACCTGACTGGCGCCGGTGACCGGTGCTCAGCGAGCGGGAGGTCCTCGTACGGATCTACCGCATGCGCGGCACCGAGAACCGGGCCGCCACCGTCGGCGAAGGCGTCCGGCTGGGGCTGATCGAGCTCACCTGACGGTCCTAGCGTCCGAGCGCCGCCGCGGTGGCCACCAGCACGAACATCAACACAAGCGCACCGGCCATGATCCGGTTCCGGGTTTTCGGGTCCACGCCACGAGCCTAACCGGCCCCTCCGAGCGGCCGGCGGGCGACCGCCTCGTACCGGGGCTGCTCGCCCGCCACCCCCGACTTCGGCAGATTGCTGCGCACCAGCACCAGCTCGTCCACCGTCCACGTACGGCTCGTGAACGCTCCGAGGGCCGCGACATACGGCCGTACGTCCACCGCCGACCGGCTCCTCGCCACCGTCAGGTGGGCCTTGTACCGCCGGTGCTCCCCCATCGGCACCCCGGCCTTGCGCGCCGCCGCCTCGCTGCGGTCCGCCAGCAGCCGCAGGGTCTCCAGGTCCCCCTCCGCGCCCGTCCATAGGGCCCGCCCGTGCCCGAACTGCCCGCCGCCGCTGAGCGCCAGCGGGAAGGACGCCGTACGGTGCGCGGCGCGCTCCAGGCGGGCCGACAGGTCGGGTACGAGGGCGTCGTCGACCTCGCCGTAGAAGGCGAGGGTGAAGTGCCAGCCGGGCCGGCCGGTCCAGCGCAGCCCGTCCGCGCCGGGCAGCTTCTTCAACTCGGCGACTTCTGCGGCCAGTTCGTTGGTGACGTCCTCTGGTGGCAGCACGGCGGCGAAGAGTCTCATGGGATCCAGCCTGGCACCATGACGGCATGGAGATCACCATCAGAGAAGGCGGGCCCGACGACATCCCCGCGATACTCGGCATGCTCGACAGCTGTGTGGAGTGGCTGGTCGCCCAGGGGCGCCCGGGTCAGTGGGGGACGAAGCCTCTGTCGGAGAACGCGAAGGTGGCGGAATCGGTCGCCCGGGACATGGAGGTGGGCAGCGCGTTCATCGCCGAGATCGACGGCGTGCCGGCCGCCACCCTCACCCTCACGGACGCGCCCGGCGCCTACCTGGCCCATCTCCCACCGCCCGGCGAGCCCGAGCGCTACATCCACTGGCTCGCCTCCGACCGCCGCTTCAAGGGGTCCGGCGTGGGCAGCGCCCTGCTCGCGCACGCCGCCGAGGAGACCCGGCGCGCGGGCCTCTCGCTGCTGAGGGTGGACTGCTACGCGGGCGACGACGGCGGGCTCGTCCGCTACTACGAGCGCCACGGCTTCGTCCGTACCGAGACCTATGTGGGGAAGGACGACTGGCCGGGGCAGGTGCTGGCCCGGAGGGTCTAGTCCCCTCCGGGCCGTGAGCGTGACTATGGCCACACGTGACCCGGTCACCGTGCGTATCGTTGTACTGCGCGGCTGTCCGTGACCGAGCGGCCGAGGAGCGCCACGATGACCGTCCTTGACGACAGGATCGAGATGGCCGAGGAGAGTGGCGAGCTGACTCTGGACGTCTTGTTCGAGTGCCTCGAGAAGATGCCCATCCCCGAAGGGACGAAGGTCGAGATCGTCGGGGGAAACATCTTCATGTCACCGCAGCGGCAGAACCACTGGGAAATCATTTTCGACATCGCGGAGCAGTTGCGCGCCAAGTACCCCCGCAAGCGGTTGGCATCGGATGTGCGGATCGACTTCCCCGGGCATCTGAACGGCTTCGCCTCCGACCTTGCGGCCATGGCCGAGAGGTCGGTGAAGGACAGCAAGGGCCGTTGGCGCTATCAAGACGTCGAATTCGTGGCCAAGGTCATCTCCAAAGACACCGCGGGCAACGACTACGGCCCGAAGAAGGACACCTACGCCGCGGCCGAAGTGCCGGTGTACCTGATCGTGGATCCGTACACCGGCGAGTGGCATCTGCATACCCTGCCGAAGGACGGCAAGTACCACAGCGACGTCAGCTTTCCGTTCGGCGAGGACATCAACCTGACCAGTACCCCGGTCGGCCTCACCCTCAAGACTGACGAGTTCCCCCGCGACTGACCCGGACGCCCCCTCCTACGCCACCGTCGCCAGCTGCTCGTCCCGCTGTTCCCGCTGTTCCCGAGGGACGAAGCGGGCGTGCGGATGACCCTGATTCCAGCCCACCGACAGCCGCAGGCCACCGACCCGAGCCAGGACCAGGGCGATCGTGACGGCCGCGGCGGCGGTGATCGCGCCACCCAACGCCAGGCCCGCCCGCACGCCGTACGCGTCCGTGACCCAGCCGGCGATCGGCGCGCCCAGTGGTGCGCCACCCATGAACACCATCATGTACAGGGCCATCACGCGGCCCCGCATGGCCGGGTCGGTGGTCATCTGGATGCTGCTGTTGGCGGTGACGTTCACCGTCATGCCGAACATGCCGATGGGGGCCATGAGCAGGGCGAACAGCCACAGGGAGGGCGCGAGAGCGGCCACCATCTCCATGGTGCCGAAGGCCACCGCCCCCGCGATCAGCACCCGCATCCGGGCCGTACCGCGCCGCGCGGCGAGCAGGGCGCCCGCCAGGGAGCCCACTGCCATCAGGGTGTTGAAGAGGCTGTAGGAACCGGCGCCCGCGCGGAAGACGTCGTCGGCGAAGGCCGACAGATAGACCGGGAAGTTGAAGCCGAAGGTGCTGACGAACCCGGCGAGTGTGATGGTCCAGATCAGCTCCGGGCGCCCGGCGACATACCGCAGCCCCTCCCGCAGCTGCCCCTTGGCACGCGGGGCCCGCTCGACGACATACAGCTCACGCGCCCGCATCAGCAGCAGACCGGCGATGGGTGCGACGAAGGACAGGCCGTTGGCCAGGAACGCCCACCCCGTACCGACACCGGTGATCATCAGGCCGGCCACGGCGGGGCCGATCAGGCGGGCGGACTGGAAGTTCGCCGAGTTGAGGCTCACCGCGTTCTGGAGCTGGTCGGGGCCGACCATCTCGGAGACGAAGGACTGCCGGGCCGGGTTGTCGACGACCGTGGCGAGGCCTACGGCGAAGGCGGCGAGGTAGACGTGCCAGATCTGGACGTGTCCGGTGAGGGTGAGGACGGCCAGCGCGATACCGGTGAAGGCCATCGACGTCTGTGTGACGAGCAGCGTGCGCCGCTTGGGCAGACGGTCGACGAGGACGCCGCCGTAGAGGCCGAAGAGCAGCATCGGCAGGAACTGCAGGGCCGTCGTGATACCGACGGCGGTGGCGGAGCCGGTGAGGCTGAGCACCAGCCAGTCCTGGGCGATGCGCTGCATCCAGGTGCCGGTGTTGGAGACGACCTGGCCGAGGAAGAACAGGCGGTAGTTCCTGACCTTCAGCGAGCTGAACATCGAGGACTTGGCGGGCCTGGCGGACTTGGGGGTCCGGGGGCCCTCAGGGGCGGATATGGAGTCGTCGGCGTCTGGTGCGGGGGCGGAAGCTGCTCCGGATCCCGTACTCAATAGGGGTTCGCCTCCTCGCGAATATGGCTTACAGGTGTGCGAGCTTCTCCAGCACGGGGGCGGCGGCGCGCAGTTTCGCCCACTCGTCCTCGTCGAGGCCGTCGACCAGGACGGCCAGGAAGGCGTTGCGCTTGCGGCGGCTCTCCTCGAGCATCGCCTCGGCCTGCTCGGTCTTCGTGACGACCTTCTGGCGCCGGTCCTCCGGATGTGGCTCCAGACGGACCAGCCCCTTGGCCTCCAGCAGGGCGACGATGCGGGTCATCGAGGGCGGCTGGACGTGCTCCTTGCGGGCGAGCTCACCGGGGGTGGCCTTGCCGCAGAGGGAGAGGGTGCCCAGCACCGACATCTCGGTGGGGCTCAGCGACTCGTCGACCCGCTGGTGCTTGAGCCGGCGTGACAGTCGCATCACGGCGGAGCGCAGAGAGTTCACGGCGGCAGCATCGTCGCCATGGGTAAGGTCCGACATGTTCTTTAGCATAACTCATTACCCTGACTAAAGACCACCGGGTTCGGTATCACTCATTCGGGTGGTCCCGTGGCAGAACGTGACACGGCGGACCGGCGGGTGCCGCAACCCTCGTGTCCATGGGGACCAGCGTGCTCAGCCTGCGGATAGACCACGAGCTGCTCGAACGACTCCGAGAGCACGCGGCGAAAAGAGGAATGAGCGTCCAGGACTACGTCGTCCGGACGCTCATCCGCGATGACTTCGACGCGCGGTTCCAGTCCGCGGTCGAGGAGACCGAGAAGTTCTACGGGCTTACGTGAGGCCCAGCGCCGGCATCAGGTAGTAGAAGCCGAACACCGCCGCCACGACGTACATCGCGACCGGCACCTCGCGGCCCCGCCCGGCGGCCAGGCGCAGCACCGCGAAGGTGATGAAGCCCATACCGATGCCGTTGGTGATCGAGTAGGTGAACGGCATCATCACCATCGTCACGAAGGCCGGGATCGCGACCGTGTAGTCGGCCCAGTCGATCTCCTTGACGGAGTTCGCCAGGATCAGGAAGCCGACCGCGAGCAGGGCCGGGGTGGCCGCCTGGGACGGGACCATGGTGGCGACGGGCGTCAGGAAGAGCGCCACGCCGAACAGGGCGCCGGTGACGACGTTCGCGAATCCGGTACGGGCACCCTCGCCGACGCCGGCCGTGGACTCCACGAAGGCCGTGGTGGCCGAGGAGGAGCTGGCGCCGCCCGCGGCGACGGCGAGGCCGTCGACGAACAGGACCTTGTTGATGCCGGGCATCTGGCCCTGGGCGTCGGTCAGCTTGGCCTCGTCGCTGACGCCCATGATCGTGCCCATGGCGT
Organism: Streptomyces sp. R28; assembly: GCF_041052385.1. Classification (GTDB taxonomy): domain Bacteria; phylum Actinomycetota; class Actinomycetes; order Streptomycetales; family Streptomycetaceae; genus Streptomyces. The sequence goes on from NZ_CP163439.1 coordinate 4,835,779, forward strand.
CGAAGAAGCAGGACAGCAGGACGGTGAAGACGAAGAGGACGCCGGTCAGCGCGCCGACCTTCTCGAAGCCGCCGAACAGGCTGACCTGGCCGATCAGGCCGAAGTCGGGGCTGGCGACGGGGTTGCCGGGCCACTTGGGGGTCGTCAGGCCCCAGGACGGCACGTTCGCGACCGCGTCTATGAGGACGGCGAGCACGGTCATGGTGACGATGGAGATGAGGATCGCGCCGGAGACCTTGCGCACGATCAGCGCGAGGGTCAACAGCACGCCGAGGACGAAGACCAGGACCGGCCAGCCGTTGAGGTGACCGTCGCCGCCGAGCTGGAGGGGCACGGTCGTCCGGGCGGCGTCCGGGATGCGGGAGACGAAGCCGGAGTCGACGAGGCCGATCAGCATGATGAACAGGCCGATACCGATGGAGATGGCCTTGCGCAGGCTGTAGGGCACGGCGTTCATGACGCGCTCGCGCAGACCGGTGGCGACCAGCAGCATGACCACGAAGCCGGCGAGCACCACCATGCCCATGGCGTCCGGCCAGGACATCCGGGGCGCGAGCTGGAGCGCGACGACCGAGTTCACCCCCAGACCGGCGGCGAGCGCGATCGGCACGTTGCCGATGACACCCATCAGCAGCGTGGTGAACGCCGCCGTCAGGGCCGTCGCGGTGACCAGCTGTCCGTTGTCCAGCTGGTGGCCGTACAGGTCCTTCGCGCTGCCGAGGATGATCGGGTTCAGCACGATGATGTAGGCCATCGCGAAGAAGGTGGCGAGACCGCCGCGGATTTCCCGGGGCAGCGTGCTGCCGCGTTCGGAGATCTTGAAGAAGCGGTCGAGTGCGCCGTATGCGGGGCCGGCTCCCGGCTGTTCAGGGGCGGGGACCTTGGCGGGGGCCGAGGAGGGCATGTGTTCGGTGTTTCCTACGAAGAGAAGTGGTCAGACACAAACCGTTTCAGTATGAACATATAAGGGCCGGATCGGCCATCTCCGCGCGTAGACCTGATCGCCTCGTAAGCTGTCCTCCATGGCGAAGTGGACCCCCAAGCACGAGGCGCCGGAGCCCCTGGAAGGGCCCGTGGTCGCCACCATCACCGGCGGCACCATCATCTGGTTCGTCCTCTTCGTCGTTCAGCTGCCGTTCTACGGCTGGTTCGACGACCACGGCCACACCCGGTGGGTGTGGACCTGCCTGGCCGGCGGGGGCCTCGGGCTCATCGGCATCTGGTACGTCCGTAGGCGCGACGCGGCGATCAAGAGGGCGGCGGCGTCCGATGAACCCCGGGAAGCCACCGGCGAACCCCAGTCGTCCTGAGGTACCGCGCCCTACAACCCCGGCACGACACCCCGTCCTCCCCAGGTCGGAACTTCCGGTCACTCGGCGGGTGAAGCCGTAAATCCGCACGTACCGTCGAATGCATGACGCATACCGACGCGGGCGCCGAAGTGGACAACCCTGTGCACCCCGCCCCCGCCCCGGTGGCGACGGGCGGGCTGACCGCGGCCGAGGTGGCCGAACGGGTGGCGCGGGGGCAGGTCAACGACGTGCCGGTGCGCAGCAGCCGGTCCATGGCCGACATCGTCCGCGCCAACATCTTCACCCGTTTCAACGCGATCATCGGCGTGCTCTGGGTGGTCATGCTGTGCGTAGCGCCGATCCAGGACAGCCTGTTCGGCTTCGTGATCCTCGCCAACACCGGCATCGGGATCATCCAGGAGTGGCGGGCGAAGAAGACCCTCGACTCGCTCGCCGTGATCGGTGAGGCGCGGCCCACCGTGCGGCGGGACGGGGCCGCCGCCGAGGTCAGCACCTCGGAGATCGTGCTGGACGACCTGATAGAGATCGGGCCGGGCGACAAGGCCGTCGTGGACGGGGTGTGCGCCGAGGCGGACGGGCTGGAGATCGACGAGTCGCTGCTCACCGGGGAGGCCGACCCCGTCGTCAAGCGGCCGGGGGATCAGGTGTTGTCCGGCAGTTTCGTGGTCGCCGGGGGCGGTGCCTTCCAGGCCACCAAGGTCGGGCGTGAGGCCTACGCCGCCCAGCTCGCCGAGGAGGCCTCGCGGTTCACCCTGGTCCACTCCGAGCTGCGCTCCGGCATCTCCACCATCCTCAAGTACGTGACCTGGATGATGGTCCCGGCCGCGATCGGCCTGATCATCACCCAATTGGTCGCCAAGGACAACGAGCTCGACGACTCGATCGCCCGGACCGTCGGCGGCATCGTCCCCATGGTCCCGGAGGGGCTCGTGCTCCTCACCTCCGTCGCCTTCGCCATCGGCGTCATCCGGCTCGGCCGTCGGCAGTGCCTGGTCCAGGAACTCCCCGCCATCGAGGGCCTCGCCCGCGTCGACACCGTCTGCCTCGACAAGACCGGCACCCTCACCGAGGGCGGCATGGACGTCACCGAACTGCGGCCCCTGGGCGGCAGCGACGAGGAGTACATACGGAAGGTGCTGGGCGCCCTCGGCGAGTCCGACCCCCGCCCGAACGCCTCCCTCCAGGCCGTCATCGACGCCTACCCCGACGCCGAGGACTGGCGCTGCACCGAGTCCCTGCCCTTCTCCTCCGCCCGCAAGTACAGCGGCGCCACCTTCAGCGAGGGCAACTGCGAGGCCAGCACATGGCTGCTGGGCGCCCCCGACGTGCTCCTGCCCACCGACGACCCGGCCCTGGCCGAAACCGATCGGTTGAACGAACAGGGCCTACGGGTCCTGCTGCTCGCCCGCGCCGTCCGCGACCTCGACGATCCCGACGTCGCGGACGGCGCCAAGCCCGCCGCCCTCGTCGTACTGGAACAGCGGCTGCGCCCCGACGCCGCCGACACCCTGCGCTACTTCGCCGAGCAGAACGTCCGCGCCAAGGTGATCTCCGGGGACAACGCCGTGTCCGTCGGGGCGGTCGCGAACAAGCTCGGGCTGACCGGTACGACGGTCGATGCGCGCCGGCTCCCCGAGGACAAGGACGGCATGGCGACGGCTCTCGACGACGCCACGGTGTTCGGACGGGTCTCCCCGCAGCAGAAGCGGGACATGGTGGGCGCGCTCCAGTCCCACGGGCACACCGTCGCCATGACCGGCGACGGCGTGAACGACGTCCTGGCCCTGAAGGACGCCGACATCGGCGTGGCGATGGGTTCGGGGTCGGAGGCGACCCGGGCGGTCGCTCAGATCGTGCTGCTCGACAACAGCTTCGCGACGCTGCCGTCGGTGGTCGCCGAGGGGCGGCGGGTGATCGGCAACATCACGCGGGTCGCGACGCTGTTCCTGGTGAAGACCGTCTACTCGGTGCTGCTGGCGCTGATGGTGGTGTGCTGGCAGGTGGAGTACCCCTTCCTGCCCCGCCATCTGACCCTGCTCTCCACCCTCACCATCGGCGTCCCGGCCTTCTTTCTGGCCCTCGCGCCCAACAGGGAGCGCGCGAAACCCCATTTCGTACGGCGGGTCATGCGGTACTCGATCCCGGGCGGGCTGGTGGCCGCGGTGGCGACGTTCGCGACGTATCTGATCGCCCGGCACTACTACAGCGGGGAGGGCGCGTTGGACGCGGAGACCAGCGTCGCCACGCTGACGCTCTTCCTGATCTCGATGTGGGTCCTGGCCATCATCGCCCGGCCGTACACGTGGTGGCGGGTCGCGCTGGTGGCCGCGATGGGCCTCGGGTTCCTGCTGGTGCTGGTCGTGCCATGGCTGCAGGAGTTCTTCGCGCTGCGGCTGGTCGGGGTGACGATGCCGTGGATCGCGGTGGCGATCTCGGCGGTGGCGGCGGTCGCCCTGGAGTTCACGTGGACGTGGGTCGACCGCCGTTTCCCGGCGTAGCCTCTGCGCTCGGCTACTGGACGTCGATGAAGTCGCCGGTCGCGTTGACCGCCGGAGTCGTCGTCGTGCCCGCGAAGGTGTAGCGGAAGTAGCCGTCCTCGGTGGCCTTGACCGTGGTCTTCAGGTCGCCCGTGGCGTTGGTCTTGATGGTCTGCACCGTGGTGTAGGTGTTGCTGTTCTTCTTACGGAACTGCAGGTTCACCGGCTGCTCGACGTAGCCGTTGTACGTGCCGCGGTCCCAGTTGGCGCGGGACAGCTTGCCCGTGACGGTGATGGTCTTGCCCTTGGCGACGGGCTCCGGCGAGGCGTTCACCGTCAGCTTGGAGAAACGCTGCATCAGCGTGGTGCCGAGACCGCTCTGGCTCTTGTAGCCGACCTTGGTGATGTCGAAGGTCTCGCCGCTCGGGTTCTGGCCGTTGAAGGCGGTGGCCTCGGCCGCGGCCCGCCACGTCCCGGCGTCCGAGTTGAGCAGCTCGTGGTTGCCCGGGTAGACGTCGATGGTGCCCTTGCAGTCGGCGGTGGTCGCGGAGGTCGCGGTGCACTTGGCCGGCTTGTTGCCGTAGAGCATGTTGTCCGGCGCGGTGGCGGAGCCCCGGTAGACGATGGGGTCGGTGATGAAGTCGGCGGCGGTGATCTTGACATCCTCGCCGTGGGTCAGCGTGTACGTCACCGTGGCCGCGACGTGGTCGGTCGTGCCGACCTTGATCGCCTTGGCGATCTTGAAGTTGGAGAAGGTGACGTTCAGGGCGTACGGCTTGCCCTCCTCGGCCGGGGCCCTGCCGGACCCGGCGTCGGCGGCCTGGCGGATCTTCGCGACGTCCGCGCGCTGGGCGGCGGTGGAGTCGTCGGCCTGTGCGGCCGGAACGGCGAGGGCGGAGAGGGCCAGGGCGCCGGAGACGGCGGCCACGGTGGCTCTGATGCGCATGCGTTCCCCTGGTACGGAAAGGGGCCCCGCTGGTCGTCGTTCCGTGCACTGCCGGTCACGTCGGGGCCCGAGTGATCGTGGGGCCTGTTGACCCATGTGATCAGATAGGCGACGGGGGTCGCCGGTTGTGCGGCCGGTGCGGAACTTTCGTGAGCTTCGTCACGAACTCCCGGCGGGGGCCGGGAAGTTCGCGACGCATGCCCGTTTTACTCCTACTGCGCTACTGCCCTACTGCTTTACCGCCCTGCTGCCTACTGCACGTCGACGAAGTCACCGGTGGCGCTGACCGCCGGGGTCGTCGCGGTGCCCTCGAAGCGGTAGCGGAAGTAACCGTCCGCCGACGCGGTGACCGTGGTCTTCAGGTCGCCGTAGGTGTTCGTCTTGATGGTCTTCAGCGTGGTGTAGGTGCTGGAGCCCTTCTTGCGGAACTGCAGCTTCACCGACTGGGTGGAGTAGCCCGCGTACTTGTGGGTCTCCCAGTTGGCGCGCGTCAGCTTGCCGGTGACCGTGATGGTCTTGCCCTTCTTCACCGGCTCCGGCGAGGCGTTCACGGTCAGCTTGGAGTAACGCTGCAGCTTGGTGGTGCCCAGGCCGTCCTGCTCGGCGTAACCGACCTTGCTCCAGTCGATGTCCTCGGCGAGCGGGTCCTGGTCGTTGAAGTCGTACGCGTAGCCGCCGGCCTTCCACGTGGCGGCGTCGACGTTCTCCAGCTCGAAGTCCGGATAGATGTCGATGGTGCCCTTGCAGTTGGCGGTGGTGGCGGAGGTCGCCGTGCAGACCGGCCAGTCCTCGCCGTAGAGCAGGTTGTCCCACTCGGAGTAGGAGGCGCCGCGGTAGATCTCCACGTCCAGGTAGAAGTCGGGGGCGTTCAGGTCGATGTCCGCGGCGTGCGTGACCTTGTACGTCACCGGGACGGTCACCTGGTTGGTGGTGCCCGCGACGATCGGCTTGCCGTTGTTGACCTTCACGCCGGAGAAGGAGAGGTCCAGGGCGTACGGCGTGCCCTCGTCCTCGGCGGCGTAGGTGCTGCGGGCGGAGCCGCCGGCGTCCGCCTGACGCGCGGCCTGCAGGGCCTCCCGGACGTCTTCCTTGCCGTGCGAGGGGGCGTCGGCGGCCTGCGAGGCCGGCACGGCGAGGGCGGAGAGGGCCAGGGCGCCGGAGACGGCTGCCACGGTGGCTCGGATGCGCATGCGCTCCCCATGGGGATGAGGGACCCGGCGATGGTCGTCACGGGACCGGAGTGATGGTGGAATCGGGAACCGCCCGGCACCGGAGGAACCGGCACCGGGCGGCAGGCGTCACGCTGCTCAGCGAACGTCGATGAAGTCACCCGTGGCGTTGATCGCCGGGGTGGTCGTGGTGCCCGCGAAGCTGTAGCGGAAGTAGCCGTCCGCGGACGCGGTGACCGTCGTCTTCAGGTCGCCCGTGGTGTTCGTCTTGATGGTCTTCAGCGTGGTGTAGGTGCTGGAGCCACTCTTGCGGAACTGCAGCTTCACCGGCTGGGTGGAGTAGCCGTTGTACGTGCCGCGGTCCCAGTTGGCGCGGGTCAGCTTGCCCGTGACGGTGATGGTCTTGCCCTTGGCGACGGGCTCCGGCGAGGCGTTCACCGTCAGCTTCGAGGCGCGCTGGACGTTGAAGCTCTTGGCGTTTTCCTTCAGGACGTAGTCGGCGTCGTTGCCCGCGGCGATCGCCCAGACCTTCCAGCTGCCGGCCGCGCTGTTGACCACGTTGTAGCCCGGGTCGAGGTTGAAGGTCGACTTGCAGGTCGACGTGGTGGCGTTGACCACGGTGCAGGTGGCGCGGCCGTCGCTGCTGTTGGCCACGGCGCCCGTGTCGGAGCTGTCGATGTCGGCACCGTGGTACAGGATCGCCTGCGCCCAGTCGACGCCCGAGGCGTCCTTGACGGTGAAGGAGACCGTGACGGTCTTCGTGGTGGTCGCTCCGACGACCGCCGCCTTGCCGCCGTTCACGACGACGTTCGAGATCGTCGTGTCGCCCTCGACCTCGTCGGCCTGCGCGGCCGGGACGGCGAGAGCGGAGAGGGCCAGGGCACCGGTGACGACGCCCAGGGTGGCACGCATGCGCATGTGTCGTTCCCCACGTGGAGAAGGGGGTCCCGGCGCCGGTCGCGTGTCGTACCGAGCGGCCCAGGGCGCCTTGCGGGACCCGAGTGATCAGGGAGCCTGTTGGCTCGCATGATCAGATCCACGACACAAGTGAAAGGTTGTACGACTCCTGAATAATTTGTGCGAGAAATTTCAAGATCAGTCCCGGAAGGTGAGGCTGACGCAGGAGCACGCCGGGCGTCTCCGGGAAATCGAGGCGGACTGACGAAACGAACAGCGGACTGACGAAACGAACAGGGGCCGCCCGAGGGGACGACCCCGTGGCTCAGTCGAACCAGCGGTCGCGGGCCAGTTCCGCCGTCCTGGACGGGTCCTCCAGCAGGGCGGCGACCTCGAACCGCCGCGGCCACTGCCCCGCCGCCCATGCGAGCCCCGCCGCGACACCCTCCAGGGTGGACGCGTGCAGCACCCCGTCATCGGTGAGCCGCCAGTCGATCTCCACGCCGTCCACGACGAGTTCCTCGTGTTCGACGTACGACTGCGGGGTCCGCGCGCCGAGCAGCACCCGCACCGGCTCCGGTACGTCATGCTCGGCGCCCTCGCTCGTCACCTCCCCGGTGACGGACTCGCTCAGCCGCCGCACCTGGAACAGCTCGGCCAACTCGGCGGCTCGCGACGGCCGTACGGGAAGCAGCGGCACACCCTCCGTGAACGGCAGCAGGTCCGGCGAGTCCACGACCACCGCGTCGGCCGCGTCCACCACCTCGACCCGCCCGTCGACCACGGCCCGCACCTCGTCCGGCAGGGTCACCTGCTCGGGGTCCAGGTCGGCCAAGGCGCTGTACAGGGCGTGCAGTTGGGGCGAGGTGACGGGACGATCCGGGTCGGCGAGCCGGTCGAGCAGCTCGGCGGCGCCGCCCGGCTCCTCCAGCAGCGCGGCGACGGATGTCCGCACGCCCAGCGCCCGCAGCACCTGCTCGTCCTCGAAGCCGGTCGCGTCCGCCTCGTCGTACAGGCCGCGCAGGAGCGGATCACCGCCTGAGGCCAGCAGGCCCGCCGGGCGGCGGCCGTCCAGCACCGGGTTGCCCCGCAGCCACCAGGCCGTGTACGGCCGTACGACCTCATGCGTGCCGTCGGGCAGCAGGATCCGCACCTGCTGGGTCAGCGCGTCCCGCAGGGGCGGCTGGGCCAGCAGCGCGAGGGCCTGCGGCCACTTGTCGTCGTCCACCAGATCCAGGTCGCGTACGGCGATCAGCTCGGTGGCGACGGGCGGTACGGGCGTGTCCGGGAAGCGGTCGAGGATGTCCTCGCTCCACACGTCCACGGCGTCCAGCAGGCCGGCGTCGTCGGGCTCGGCGAAGTCGCCTTCGCGCGGCTCCAGTTCGTCGGGGTCGAGGACGACGTCCGTGGCCCGCACGAGGGCGAAGTTGGCGAGGACGCCACAGGCGGCGAGCGGCTGCTCGCCCCACTTCTCGGCCAGCTCGGCGTCGACGGTGGCGAGTTCGTCCTCCCGCATGACCTGGGCGAAGGGGCTGCCGGGGAGGACGAGTTCACCGGCGGGCGCCAACTCCCCCTCCTCGTCGGGCAGCGCGAGAGCACCGAGCCACGGCTCGTCACCGGGCTCCAGGCCCGCGTCCCGCACGAGCGCGAGCACGGTGTCGGCCAGTTCCTCGGCGTCCGGAGCGTCCTCCTCCCAGCTCATCCCGCCGTCGTCGTCCAGGGAGGCGGCGACGGCGGCACGCACCTGGGGCGTGGTCAGGACCGCCCGGGGCGTGGCCGGCAGGGCACCGAGCTTCTCCAGGAGGGGGTGGGCGGCGTCCGGGTGGGCGACCTTGAGGCCGAGGCGGGCGAGGATCTCGGGGTCGATGGAGGCGCCGTCGGAGGTGGGGAGCAGGACCTGCCGGGGCCCGATGGTGGTGCGCCCGTCGGCCAGCGGCACCGGCAGCCCGGACAGCCGGTCCGGGTCGACCCCGGCGAGGCTGTCGTAGAGCCGCCGCCACCAGCCCGGCGCCTTCTCCAGTCCGGCGAGCCGGTCGATGGCATCGGTGAGCGGGACGCGGGCGACACCCAGGGTCCGCAGCTCCACGCGCCGTTCGAGCCCGGCGGGCAGGAGGGTGGGCAGCACCTCGGCCAGCACCCGCACGGTGTCGGCACCGGCGCCCTCGACGACCTCGGCGTCCCGCGGCCGGAGCGACTCGGGCAGCTCCGGTTCCAGTTCGTGCGGCTCGACGGCCGGCGGGAGGGAGGCCGGGTGGGCGGGCGGCAGGAACCCGGTCCGGGGCAGCCGCTCCAGGATCGCCTGACGCAGGGCGCCGTCCAGTTCGCCCTTGCCGAGCGGCCCGGGCACGAGGCCGATGATGCCCTCGCTCACCGGGCGCCAGTCGGCGAGCAGTTCGGCGTACGCGTCCGCCGCGCGCTGCACGAGGAAGTCGGTCAGCGGGCCGGGGGCGGCGTGGCGGCGGGTGGTGTCGAGGGGGAAGGAGGCGATGAGGAGGGCCGGGACGCCGAGGGGTTCGTCGCTGGGCGTGGGCGCGTGCAGGACGAGGGCGGTGCGGGGCCGGGCAGGGGTGCTGTCGGCGGCGTTGACGGGGACGGCCCAGGTGAGGGACCAGTGGGGCCGCAGCCGCTCCTCCACGGGGCGGTCGGCGAGGAGGTCGGGGGTGAGCGGGCCGTGGGCGGCGGACGTGCGCCAGTGGGTGACGCCGTTGCCGGAGTCCTCCACGACCGTGAAGGGGCCGTCGACACTGCGGCGCAGCGTGCGCGGCTCGGCGTCGCCGACCTCGACCACGACCTCCTCCAGGCCGGGCAGGGCGAGCAGCAGCGCGTCGTCGACGGCGTGCAGCAGCCGCTCGGCGAGATCGGCGGCGGCGGTGTCGCGCAGGGGGAGGATGACGGCGGTGTCGTACGGATCCGGGGCGGTCCCCTCGGCGGCGAACGGCAGCCGCAGGAGCGGCACATGCCCGTCCCGGCGCCGGATCTCGTCCCCGAGCCCCGGGCTGTGCCGCGCGGTCTCCCGGGCCAGCTCCCGGGCCTCGGCGAGAGACCACCGGATGCCGCCGTGCCGCCCGACGACGGCGGGCTCGTCGGTGACGGCGATGACGGCGGCGAAGCCGACCCCGAAGCGGCCGACGGCGCTGGCGCTCTGCTGCGTGTCCCGCTTGGCGGAGGCCCGAAGGGTGGACAGCGACTCGACGCCGGCCGCGTCCAGCGGGGCGCCGGTGTTGGCGGCGACGAGCACGCCGTCGCGAAGGGTGAGCCGCAGCCTTCCGGGCACCCCCGCCCGCGCGGCGGCGTCGGCGGCGTTCTGAGCAAGCTCGACGACGAGCCGGTCCCGGTACCCGCCGAGGACGAGATCCTCCTCGGCGTTGGCGTCCTCGCGGAAACGAGCGGGGCTGGTGGCCCAGGCGTCCAGCACGCCGCGGCGCAGACGGGCCGTACCGAAGGGGTCGGCACCTTCGGCTGCGGGCCGCACGAACTTGCTCACGTTGACTCTCCTCATCGGCGTGATGATGAAGGTACCGCCCATGCGAGGCGCATGCGCTGCCCGCCCGCTCCGCTCCCGACGCGCTTTCCGCCGCCTCCCGCGGGGGACCGGGAGCGCGGGCCGGATCCGGAGGCCTTGCGCGGCGTGCACCAGCTGATATACCGGCCGCCACCGGCAGGTGATCGCTGCCGGTGGCCTGCGGGATCCGCATCACCGTGAACTACCCGCGACAGACGACGCAGCCGTCTCACAACTCCCTTGCCGCACCGCCGGTTGACTGCCTAGCATCGCGTTCACTATCGCGAATCGAATGTTGTTCCGGTGCATCGGGGGCCTGGCGTGACGTTGGTGATGGCGGTGGCGGCCGTCTGGGGCGTGCTGCAACTGTTCGCCCTTTCCTGGCCGACTCGTTCGGTGCGCCTGTCGACCGTGCTGCTGGCGTTCGCGTTGGGCGTGTACGGGTGCGGTGTGGCGACGGCGTTGATCCAGCTCGCCTACACCCGCGTCTACGCGGAGCAGTCCGGTCAGTCGCTGGTGACGGTGGTGGACACCACCAGCTACACGGTGGCTCCCTGGGTGGAGGAATTACTCAAGGTCGCCCCGTTGCTGCTCGCGGGGTTGAGTCTGCGGGTGCGCCGGCAGTGGGGCCTGACCGACTTCGTGGTGGTGGGTGCGGCGCTGGGGGCGGGGTTCGGGCTGCTGGAGGCGGTTCTCCGCTTCGGCCTCGACGCCGACCGGGCGATCGTCCGCGGTGAGGGCTGGATCGTCCCCGACAGCCTGTCCCCGCCCTATGTGCCGGGCCTGGGGCAGGTGTTGACGTCCTGGCTCCCTGCGCCGTTCAGCCAACTGGACCTGGGCGGACCCGCGGTCACGGAAACGTTCACGCACCTGGTGTTCACGGCCGTGGCCGGCTTCGGGGTCGGGCTGCTGTGGCGCACGAGCGGTTGGGTGCGCCTGTTGTCCGTCCTCCCGATCGCGGCCGCCGCTGTGCATCACACGGTGAACAACTACGCGGTACAGGAACACGCCGACGGGGCCACGGAGTGGCTGGACTCTCTGGACGGTATGGCATGGGCAGCGCCCCTCGTGTGCCTGGCCATCGCCATGGCGGTCGACCTACGCCAACTCCACCGAGGCAAGCGCACCGTGCCCGGCGTACAACTCGCGTCCGAACGCGCCGACGGCGACAGCCTGGGCGCACTGCTGCGCTACGCGGCCTGGCGTCTGCCATGGAGCCTGCTGCTGGTCCTGCGCTACGTCAGGCTGCGACGCTCCTTGCTGTACGCCGCCGCGTCGGCGCCACCCGAGGCCACCGGGGAACTTCGCCAGGTCGTCGCGGGGATCACGGCCCGGATGGACGCGTCCGACAACCAGCGCGCCTGGCAGGCACTGAACATCCGCGCCTGGCTGAAGGCGACCCGGGCTGCCCGCCGTTCCAGGGAGCGATGGCTCCTGCTGATCCCGTGCGTGCTGATGCTCCCCGCGCTGCTGTTCCTGGGCGTCGGCTCGTTCACCTCCACCGCGGGCCTCCAGGAGTTCTTCAGTACCGGTGCGGGACCGAAGATCCTCATGGGCTTCGGCATAGCCGCCCTGGCCTGGATCGTCTACCAGCTCACGGTCCTGCTCCGCAGTTGGCGACTGGCGTCGGCGCAGCCGATGGGTGAAGTACTGGCGGCCCACCGCTTCCGTCTCGGAACCGCGCTGGGGTCGGCGACCACCGGCGTATTCCTCCTGTGGCGCGGGCTCGGCGACGCGGGCCCCGACGGCAGGGCCATCCGCACGCTCCACCTCCTCGACGCCCTGAACACCTTCCTGGTCTACCTCGGCTTCGCCCTCCTCCTTCTCTCCCTGCTCGCCCTGTTCCCTCCTGGAGGCCTCGCGCTGGCCGGGGGTGGCGCGGTCGGCGCACTCACGGCCGAAGCGGCGCTCAGTGCCGGCGTCCTCGGCACGGCCGGGCTCGTCCTCATGGGGCTGGGTGCCTCGAATGGGTCCGGCAGGGACTACAACGCGTGGCCGAGGAACAAACGCAAGGGGCGTCAAAAGCCCGAGCACCGGGCTGATGTCCGTGGCGACGAGGGCAAGAGCCTTGGCGGTAAGAGCAAGGGTCACACCATCGACAAGCACGTCGACAAGACCATTAGCGGCATGCGCAGGCGCCTGCGTGAGAACCCTGAGCTTGAGGCGGACTCACGCTACGTTGACGTCGATGCGGCACAAAGCTTCACCGACAAGACTCTGACCATCATTCGAAACCAACGGAAGATATCTGCTTGGATGGCCAACGGCGCGAAAGGAACATTGCGACTAGAAGCCAGGTTTGACGAACCCACAGGACTCCACCTCACTCGGTACGACTTCACTCACGGACGGCCAACGCAGTGGGTGAACCGTGTTCGTGTAGTTCTCAAGGCCGACCCGTCGTCGCCATCCGGATACCGAGTCCTCACTTCGTTCCCTCAACCCTGAAAACCCGTTCTTGGAGCAAGCGATGAGTCAGGCAATCCCCCCTTGGCCGCGATTCTACGAACTCAGCGAGCTGCTAGAGGCCTACGCGAACACCGGCTTCACCTTCACCGACACTGCCGAGGCCCCTGGTCCTGGTCTGGCCTCATATCTCAGAATCGCCACCCGGGATCCTGCACGCGCCTCAACGGCCGTCCAGCAAATTGACGACCTACTCTCCGTCGGACTCTTCTCCGAAGAGATCGCGGATGATGTAGAGGGCCTGCAGCAAATCCGCCCTCCGATGGGCACGAGCGTGGAAGACTGCCTGCGTATCGCCAGGGACCACCTCAATCGGTTCCTGGAGGACCCGTCACGGGTTCCCCAGATGAACCCACAGAACGCTTGGGAATGGAACGAGCGATTCCCCCAGCTGAGCCAGTTCCTCGGCGCCTACTTGCACCGGAATTACTCAGAGTTCTATGCCTCTCCCGAGGCTGCTATCGATGACTACGTCAGCGAAGTTGAGCCGGAAGACCGCACGCAGGCAGCACAGGAGATCACGGAGCTTCTCACGATGGTGACCTCGGATGAGGAACTCCACACGGCAACGACGGCGTTGGGGCTCGACCTTCTGCCACCGGATGGGATGTCACTCCGCCAGTGGCTGGAGCTGATGCGCCAGAAGGTAACTGCCGGGGATCAGCCCTCGGAAGCGTAAGTGACGAAAGCAGCCCAAGCCTGCGTCGCGAGGGCGAGTCGCGGGCCGGCGTCGCGGTGCTTGGAGTCGCGGACGTGGACGGTGCGGGGCGCTATCGCGATCTCGACGCAGGAGTCACCCTCGCTGCTGCTGCTGTAGCTGCTCTTGAACCACGTCAGCTCGGAGGCGTTCCCGGCCGAGGCGTTGCGGATCATGTTTCCCCCAGCAGTTGCTCGATGAAGGCCGTCGACTCACGTGGTGTGAGAGCCTGCGCCCGGATGATGCCATACCGCAGTTCAAGGATACGGAGCTGCTTGGGCTCGGTGACCGGGCGGCCGTTGGCCACGGCCGGAGAACGCCCCACGGCCGAGCCGTCCTCGAACTTCAGCACCTCGATACCACCGGCCAGCCCGGCGTGCTCCTCGCGATCCATCGGCATCACCTGAAGCTCGACGTTGCGCAACTTCCCCACCTCCAGCAGATGTTCGAGCTGGCGACGCAACGCCACCCCGCCTCCGAGCGGACGCCGCAGCGTCCACTCCTCCAAGACGAAGCTGAGTTCAGGCGCGGGGTCCCGCTCGAACACGGCCTTGCGGGCCACGCGCGCCGCGATGAACCGCTCCACCTCGTCCTCGGTATACGCGGGGCGCCGCATCAGGAGAAGCCCACGTGCGTACTCCGGCGTCTGCAACAGACCGTGGACGTTCAGCGGATCGTAGAGCTGGAGCTCGACCGCCTTGGCCTCCATCTCCCCCAGCGCCCGAACCTTCTTCGGATACCGGACCTTCTTCACGTCCTCCCAAGCCGCCGCGATGAGCCCACCCGCCCCCAACACCTCGTCGGCCTTGTCCAGGTACTCCTGCCGAGGAATCCGCTTCCCACCCTCGATCTTGTAGACCAAGTCCTCGCCATACCCGACCGCCGCCCCGAACTCGGCGGCCCGCATCCCCACCGCCTCCCGCCGCAGCTTCAGCTGTCGCCCGACGGTCGCGATCACCGCCACGCCCCACTCGTCGTCCGGATCCACCTCCCACCCCGGCTCATCCGCCTCCGTCTTGAGCCGTCCCGCATCCACCTCAACCGACATCCCGTACCCCTCCGTCGTACCGCCGCAGTGCAGCAGCGCCCTACCCGCACGCCCGTCCCGACAGCCCGGACACGACCGGACAAGCTCCGGACAGTCACCGTACGCACCCGCTGAGTCACTGTTCACAGTAAGCACGCACCGCAACTCTGAGTGACGTGAATCAGAAATCCGCCGAACTCATCACCCCCATCCGCCGCTTCAGCCTGCAACTGTCCTCGACGCCACGTGGGGCCCGCCTGGCCCGCCTGCTCACGGCCGAGCAACTCCGCAGCTGGAACCTGCCATTGGACCCCACGGCGCACATCGTGGCGGAACTGGCGGCCAACGCCGTCACCCACGGCAGAGTCCCCGGACGGGACTTCCGGCTCCTCATTCACGTCGCCGGCGACACCGTCCGTATCGAGGTGACCGACACGCGCGCCGACCGGCTACCGCGCACCGAACTCCCTACCCCCGAAGCGGAGTCGGGCCGAGGCCTGGTCATCGTCAATGCCCTGGCCGACCGCTGGGGCGTCACACCGGGGCTGCCGCCGCGCAAGACGGTCTGGGCCGAAGTGGACCTCGCACCGGAACCCGGAAGCCCGTGCGCCGGTGGCACGGGCGGTCACCCACAAAGTAATCCAAGGGTGAAAGAACCCCACCAAACCCCACCCGCTCCTCCCGCAGCGCACGCTCACCCGCGAGGGTGAATATCACCAACTCAGCTGGATTTCGGGCAGGTTGTCTGACTTACGCTCAGCGCGACACAACCGCAGACATGCAACGGCCCTCGCCGGGACGGCAATCCCAGTGCGAGGGCCTGACCACCAAGGAAGAAGAGCGCTTCCCGATGGATACCCAAAACCCTAGCGCGCCCTCGCGCGCCCAGTCCCGTGTCCCGGGCAAAAACCACTCCCACGCAGGCGGCCTGGTCCACGACCACACCCGCCACACCACCCGCTTCACGGTGATCGGCAACCACCTCGCCCAGCACCCGGAACTGTCCGGCCTCGCGATCGGGCTCGCCGTTTACATCCAGTCCCTCCCCGCCGGAGCCCGCGCCGACATCAAGACCCTCGCCGCCCGCTTCCCCGAGGGCACGACCCGTATCGCCGCCGCACTGCGCGAGCTGGAAGCCCACGGCTACCTGCGCCGCGAACGCAAGCGCATCCCGAACGGCCGCATCATCACCCGCACGATCTCCTGCAACCAGCCCGGCCGCCGCCACGCCCAGGACCACCCGGCCCCACCCCGGAAGAAGCGCAACCCGGCACCCCGCAAACCCCTCCCCGCGGTACCCCAACCCGCCTACCCGGCCCCCACCCTCCTCCAGACGGCAACCGACCTCCTCGCAGACCTGCGCCACCACGACCCCCGCCTGCTGCTCAGCGAGCGCGACACAGCCCACCTGGCCCCCGGCATCGCGGCCTGGCTGGAACGGGACCTCACCCCCACCGCCGTACGCCACGCCCTGACCACCGACCTGCCACCCGAGCCCTTGTGCCGCCCGGCAGCCCTCCTGGCCCACCGCCTCACCACCCAGCTGCCGCCCCCACCCCCATTCCGTGCACCCGCATCACCGTCGCCCGTCCGGCACCCCTTCCAGACCTGCGAAGGCTGCGACCGCGCCTTCCGCGCACCGCTGCCCGGAAGCTGCCGCGCCTGCCGTGTGCCCGATCCCGCACAAGCCGCCTGAGCGGCTGCCTCGTACCCAACGAAAGCCCCGAAACCGCACCATGGTCAGCTCGTCCCACGAGGCGATGCACCGCATCTTCCAGGACCACCCGGGGCTCTTCTCCCGAGTCTCCGAGGTGCTGGGCATCGAGTTCGCCCCGCCCACGTCAGTCACCGTCCTTCCTAACGACCTCACCGAGGTCAGCCCGGTCGAACGCCGTGTGGACACGCTCCTGCGGCTGGAGACGGAGGACGACGAGGAGCCGTTACTCCTCGCGGTCGAGGCCCAGGGCAAGCAGGTCCCGGACAAGCCCGCGAGCTGGGCGTACTACGCCTCGTACTTGCTCACGAAGTACCGGCTGCAGCCGATGCTGCTCGTCATCTGCCAGGACCGCGCCACCGCGGAATGGGCCGCCCGCCCGGTCGACTTCGGCCCTCGCCAGTGGCCTCTGCTCACCCTGTGCCCGCTGGTCGCGGGACCGCACAACATGCCGGTGATCACCGATCCGGCCGAGGTCCGCAAGGACCTCGCGCTCGCCACACTGTCCGCGATCACCCACGCAAGGAATCCGGACGTCGGGGCCATACTGAGGGCCGTGACGACCGTTCTGCAGGACACACCCCGAACCGTCACCGACCCGATCATCGAACTCGTCGCACGAGGCCTGGGCAAGCACCCGGCCGCAGAACTGCGGAGGAAACTGGTGGCCGTGGACCTCTCTTTCTACAAGTCGCCCCTCTTTGAAGAAGTCCGGGCCGAGGGCGAGGCACGACGTGCCGCCAAGGACGTCCTGGCGGTCCTGGCGGAACGAGGCATCGACGTCCCGGAAGAAGCCCGTCAGCGCATCACCAGCTGCGGCGATCTGGAGATCCTGCACCGCTGGCTCCTGCGCGCCGTCACCGCTCCCTCCACCGACGAGATCTTCGCGAACGAGTAGCTGTGGCCGTGGACCTCTCCTTCTACAAGTCGTACATCGCAGAAGAGATCCGGGACGAGGGCCGGGCTGAAGGCCGGGCTGAAGGCCGTACCGAGGACGTCCTGGACGTCCTGGACGTCCTCGACGTACGTGGCATCCACGTCACCGAAGCGGTCCGCGAACGCATCACCAGCTGCGGCGACCCCGAGACCCTTCGCCGCTGGCACCGACGCGCCATCACCGCCTCGACCGCCGAAGAGATCTTCGAAGCCGAGTAGTAGCCACACCGGCGGAGCTGACCTCCCTACGAGTGCCCCAGCTCCGCCGCGTCCTCGTCGGAGACGACCGACACCGACCCCGAATCCGGCGCCGGACGCAACGGGAACGGATCCACCCGCGTCTCGTCGATCACCGGCGGAGCCGGCCGCGGCGGCGTGGGCATCACCGCGGCCTCGGAGTGGCCTCCGCAGCCGTAGGTCAGGGACACGACCCGGCCGTCCGCCGGGGAGAACTCGTTCGCGCAGACTCCGAAGGCCTGGCCCAGGGAGCCGCCGATGGGGGCCAGGAAGCCGCAGGTGACGCAGGAGGCGGGGGCCGCCTGGGCCATGGGGGTCTTCGCGCCGTACGACTCCTCCCAGCGGTCCGCGGCCACGTGCAGGCCGTAGCGGGACAGGACGCGGGCGCGGCGCATGCCCAGTTCCTCCGCCACCGCGGCGATCGAGCCCCGGGACGGTGCCATCGGCAGGTCCGCGGGGACCCCCGCCGTGACGTCGGCGTCCTCCGCCTCCACCAGCTCCGCCATCTCGTGTGAGACGGCCGAGCTCGGCACCGGCTCGTCCTCGCCCGAGAAGCCGGGCTCCAGGCGCAGGTCCTCGGCGTCCGTGGGAAGCAGGTCGCCGGGGCCCATGTCGCCGGGGCGCAGGCGCTCGCTCCACGGCACCCACTCGGGGGCCAGAAGGGCGTCCGGGCCCGGCAGCAGGACCACCTCGTCCAGCGTCACGACCTTGGCGCGCGACGCCCTCGCCACCGTCACCGCCCAGCGCCAGCCGCGGTAGCCGAGTTCCTTGCACTCGAAGAAGTGCGTGACAACGCGGTCGCCCTCGGAGACCAGACCCGCGTGCTCGCCCACGACGCCGGGCGCGGCGGCCTCCTCGGCTGCACTGCGCGCGAGGTCGACCGCCTCGGCGCACAGACGGTCGGGGGTGCGGCTTCGCGTTGTCGCTGCGCTCACAGGTATCGCTTCTCTCCTACGCCGTCTCTCGGGTGCGGTGCCTTGAGGCGGTGGAGCGAACGGAGCGGACCAGTGGGCCGCGTCGACGTCCGCATCCGAATCGCGCTCGGGCGCACCTACGTCATCCATTGTGCGGGATGGCTGAGATACGCACGCTACCTGTTCGCGAGCGCTGGGCCTACACCGACGGCCCTTTCACCGCTGCGCGGCGGGTGCCGAAACCGTGCCTGCGAACCGAGAGTCACCCTCGGCCGACCCGAGCCCTTGCCCTCCATACGCGCCGTAACCGCACTACCCACCCCCATCTCGGGGCACTATTGCGTCGTGGCGACCGCGAAGCCGCCCCAAGGAGCCACCGGTATCGGTGGGGCCAAGGGGGGCCGGAATCGAGGTGGCGGAACGGGCCGGAGGCGCGGCCCCTTCCGCTCGGTCGGCCGTGCCCTGCACTTCCCGTTCACCGGAACCGCCCGCGGCATCCGCAAGGCCACCCACGCGCACGGGGCGGGCGAGTCCGGCCTCGGCAAGCTGATCGAGCTGCACGGGGTGAACGGCGCCGGGGACATGATGATCACCGTCGCCCTCGCCTCCACCGTCTTCTTCTCCGTCCCCACCGACGAGGCCCGCGGCCGGGTCGCCCTCTACCTCGGCATCACCATGGCGCCGTTCACCGTCCTGGCGCCCGTGATCGGCCCCCTCCTCGACCGTCTCCCGCACGGCCGCCGCGCCGCGATGGCCGGCGCCATGTTCGCGCGGGCGATGCTCGCGCTGGTGCTGTCCGGGGCGGTCGTCACCGGCAGCATCGAGCTCTATCCGGCCGCGCTCGGGGTGCTGGTCGCCTCGAAGGCCTACGGCGTCGTCAGAAGCGCCGTGGTGCCCCGGCTGCTGCCACCCGCCTTCTCCCTGGTGAAGGCCAACTCCCGGGTCACCCTCGGCGGCCTCCTGGCCACCGGCATCGCGGCGCCCATCGGCGCGGGACTCCAGGCGCTCGGGCCGCGCTATCCGCTGTACGGCGCCTTCGTGATCTTCATCGCCGGTACGTTCCTGTCGTTCACCCTGCCGCCGAAGGTCGACTCGGCCAAGGGCGAGGACACCGCGCTGCTGGCGGCCGACGAGCAGCATCTGCACGGGCCGCACCTCAAGCCCGTCAAGCGCCCCGGACTGCGCACGGTCGGCATCGCCGTCACCCACGCCCTCGGCGCCAACGCCGCCCTGCGCTGTCTCTCCGGCTTCCTGATCTTCTTCCTCGCGTTCCTGCTGCGCGAGCACCCGATGTCCGGCCAGAGCGCCGCCGTGTCGCTGGGCATAGTGGCCGTCTCCGCCGGGGTCGGGAACGCCTGCGGTACGGCGGTGGGCGCGTGGCTGCGCTCCCGGGCGCCCGAGATCATCATCGTGACGGTCGTGGGCTTCGTCCTGCTCGCGTCGCTCACGGCCGCGCTCTTCTTCGGCTCGGTCCTGGTGGCGTTCCTCGCGGCGACCGCCGGGTTCGCGCAGGCGCTGGCCAAGCTGTCGCTGGACGCGCTGATCCAGCGGGACGTGCCCGAGCTGGTCCGTACGTCGGCGTTCGCGCGCTCCGAGACGCTGCTGCAAGTGGCCTGGGTGCTCGGCGGCGCGATCGGCATCGTGCTGCCCCTGAAGGGCTCCCTGGGCCTGCTGGTGGGCGCGGGGATCGTCGCCGTCGGCTGGCTGACCACCATCAAGGGCCTGATCGGCTCGGCCCGGCACGCCGGCCACGGACGGCCGAACGTGGCCTGACACGCCCCGTCCGCCCCCGTGACGTACGGCACGCCGCCCCCACTTGGGGAGAGCGTCATACGGGCCCGATAACCTTCGCCCATGACCACGATGCCACGCGGCGGAGCCGCAGATGTCCGCGCCGTTGTGCGACGCCGCCGCGCGCTCGCCGCCGCCGGCGCCGTTTCCGCCGGACTGCTCGCCCTGTCGGCCTGCGACAAGCCGACGCCGATGGCGACGATCACCGTCGGCACCTCCTCCGTGAACGCGGAAGCCACCTGCGGTGGTGAGGGCGACGCCCTGAAGACCGCGGACCTGGGCAAGTGCCTGAAGGACAAGGACATCAAGTCCATCAAGGTGGACCCCGACGACACCGTGCGCTTCGGCGTCGACCCGGAGATCGCGGACGAGGGCTGGACCGTCCTCATGAACGGTCAGCCGCTCACCGACTCCAGCAAGAAGACGTACCGCACCATCCCGGGCAGCGTGTTCTTCAACGCCCAGTACGGCGCCAGCGGCGACTCGACGCTGGTGTCGATCAAGGAGGGCGAGCAGGACGTGACGGGTCTGTGGTCCTTCAAGCTCGAGAAGGACAGCTGACCACGTCCGGCGTACGTGTACTGGTGGCCACCGCGGTCCCGGCTGAGCGGGACGCGGTGGCCCAGGCGATCGAGGCGCCCGGCGTCGACGTGATCGCCGCCGGCGTGGGCCCCGCCCTCGCCGCCGCCTCCACCGCGACGGCCCTCACCACGGCCGCCCTCGCAGGCGCCCCGTACGGCCTGGTCGTCTCGGCCGGCATCGCGGGCGGTTTCGCGCCGCACGCCCCCGTCGGCTCCCTCGTCGTCGCCGACGAGATCACCGCCGCCGACCTCGGCGCGCAGACCCCCGACGGCTTCCTGCCCGTCACCGAGCTGGGCTTCGGCACCGTCACCCACCGTCCTCCCGAAGCACTCGTACGAGAGGTCGCGACCGCCACCGGCGCGCGCCCCGGCGCGGTCCTCACCGTCTCCACCGTGACCGGCACCGCCGTCCGCGCCGCACAGCTGCGCGAGCGGCACCCCAGCGCCCTCGCCGAGGCCATGGAGGGCTTCGGCGTCGCCGAGGCCGCGGCCGCGCACCGCACGCCCGTGCTGGAGCTGCGCGCGGTCTCCAACCCCGTCGGCCCGCGCGACCGCGCCGCCTGGCGCATCGGTGAGGCGCTGGCGGCCCTCACCGAGGCCTTCGGGAAGCTCGCACCCGTCCTGGAAGGTTGGCACCCGCATGACCGGTGAGCAGCAGCAGCGACAGCCCTTGCGGATCGCGTACTCCCCCTGCCCGAACGACACCTTCGTCTTCGACGCCCTCGCCCACGACCGCGTCCCCGGCGCCCCCGCCCTCGACGTCACCTTCGCCGACATCGACATCACCAACGGCATGGCCGAGCGCGGCGAGTTCGACGTGCTGAAGGTGTCGTACGCCGTGCTGCCGTACGTCCTCGGCGAGTACGCCCTGCTGCCTTGCGGCGGCGCGCTGGGCCGGGGTTGCGGCCCGCTGGTGCTGACACGGGAGGCCGGGGTGGACCTCACCGGCCGTACGGTCGCCGTGCCGAGCGAGAAGTCGACGGCGTACCTGCTGTTCCGGCTCTGGGCGGCCGACACGCTCCCCGGCGGTGTCGGCGAGATCGTGGTGATGCCGTTCCACGAGATCATGCCCGCCGTGCGGGACGGGAAGGTCGACGCGGGGCTCGTCATCCACGAGGCGCGCTTCACGTACCAGAACTACGGGCTGCACAAGCTCGCGGACATGGGCGAGCACTGGGAGGACACCACCGGGCTGCCCATCCCGCTGGGCGCGATCATCGCCAAGCGTGCGCTGGGCGCGCGGAAGCTGACGCTGCTGGCCGACTCGATCCGTACGTCGGTCCGGGCCGCCTGGGACGACCCCGAGGCCTCCCGCGCATACGTCATGCGGCACGCCCAGGAGATGGACCCGAACGTCGCCGACCAGCACATCGGGCTGTACGTCAACGAGTTCACCGCCGACCTCGGCGAGGACGGCTATGCCGCGGTACGGGGGCTGCTCACACGTGCGGCGGCCGAGGGGCTGGTGCCGCCCCTCGGCCGTGATGCGTTGGAATTCCCTTAAGTCGCCGACGTACCTATACGTCGAGCTGGTCGGCGACCGCCCGCAGCAGGCCGGCGATTTTCTTGCCGGCGGTCTTCTCGGGGTAGCGGCCTCGCTCCAGCATCGGCGTGATGTTCTCCAGGAGAGTCGTCAGGTCCTGGACGATGGAAGCCAGTTCGTCCGGCTTCTTGCGGGTGGCGGCCGCGACCGACGGGGTCGGGTCCAGGACCGTGACCGAGAGTGCCTGGTCGCCGCGCTGGCCTGCGACCACGCCGAACTCAACTCGCTGGCCCGGCTTGAGTGTCTCGACTCCGGCGGGGAGGACCGAGGAATGAACGAAGACGTCACCGCCGTCGTCGCGGGAGAGAAAGCCGAAGCCCTTCTCGCTGTTGAACCACTTGACCTTGCCGGTAGGCACGTCTGTCCTCGTCCTCGTACTCGTCGGAAAACTGCTTCTGAAAACGGCTCTTGATAGCACTACAGCGGGTCGACCATGACCCGCCGCTACCAAGGCTAATGCTCCCGGAGCCGGTGACAAGACGTCGCCCGGTTGTTCCTTCGCGCAGGGAACTACCCTGGTCCGGTGCGTGACAAAACCCAAACGAATTCCGCCGCTCCCGGCGACCGACTGATCCGTGCCGGAGCGGTCCTGTTCTTCATCGGTGCCGTGGCCACTCTGGTCACGGTGGCCCCGTTCCTGCTCGGTACGACGCCATTTCCGACGTTCATGTTCGGACTGAGCATGCTCATGGGCGTCGGATTCCTCGTCGCCGGCGCGGGGGTGTTCCGGTCGATCGCGGCCGGCCGGCGTCAGGCGCGCGGCGCGACGAGGTAGCCGGCGAGCCAGTCCGAGAACTCGGTCAGGTCCGCGAGGACGATGTCCGCGCCGAGCGCACCGAGTTCATCGGCGCCGTACGGTCCGGTCGCCACCGTGACGGACAGGGCGTCGGCCGCGCGCGCGGCGCGGATGTCTCCCTGGTGGTCGCCGACGTAGACGCTCGCGCCGTACTCGCGCAGGGCCTCCGCCTTCTGCTCGGCCCACAGGTTGCCGACGACCGCGTCGGGCTGGATGCCGAGGTGCTCCAGGTGCAGCTTGGCGTTCGGCTCGTACTTGGCGGTGACGACGATCGCGCGCCCGCCCGCGTCCCGTACGGCGTTGATCGCCTCGCGGGCGCCGGGGAGGGCGGGCGTGGCGGCGATGGCGATCGTCGGGTACATCTCGCGGTACAGGTCGGCGGTGGCCGCGACCTGCTCCGCCGGGAACCAGTTGATCAGTTCCTCCTCAAGCGGTGGCCCGAGCCGCGTGATCGCCAGGTCGGCGTCGACATACGTACCCGTCCGCTCGGCCAGTGCCGTGTAGCAGGCGTGGATGCCGGGGCGGGAGTCGATGAGGGTCATGTCGAGGTCGAAGCCGACGGTGAGCGGGGACAGGGTCGAGGAGGCCATATGGGCCATTGTGCCCAGGCGGCCGGAGGGCCAGACGCCGGATGGATGTGATCCGCGTCCGTGATCCGCGTCCGTGATCCACATTCGTGATCCGCATCCACCTCGCGGGCCGCACCTCGCGGACGCCTACTTCTCGCGCTGCGACCGCCACACGATGAACAGCGCCGACGCCACCGCCGCCCCCCGCAGCACCCACGGCCAGGTCTCGGAGATCGCGTCGTTCATGTGGCCCTCGGCGATGGGGGTGCTCCAGCGGCCCTCGGTGCGGCCCCACAGCCAGACGACGCCGGCGGTGAGCGCGAGGCCGGGCAGGATCACGACCGCCCACTTGGTCTCGGCGTCGCTCAGCCGCCGTGAGCCCCAGGCGATGAGCCAGCCGAGGAGCAGGGCGATGAGGTTGCCGAGGACGGCACCGGCGACCAGCAGCGCGGCGGCGAGCAGGAGCAGGGGGTTGCTCCAGCGGCCGCTGGGGAGGGTCGGGCGGCGCGGCAGGAAGCGACGGCGACGGGGAGCGACGGTCTCCGCCTCCGAGTCGTCGGCCCTCTCCACGTCGGCCAGGGCCGGATCCTCGGCGGGATCCTTCTTCTCGAGCCGCGTCTCCGCTTTCGCGGGCGGGCGCCTGAGCATCTCCGGGATCTCGACGCCGCCGACGAATCCCGGGACGTCCTCGCCGGGGCCGAAGGGACTGCTGTCCACCCGCCACCAGTCGGGCCGGGTCGCGCTGCCGCCCAGGTCCTCCGTGCTGGCGAAGTGGGGCGGCGGGGGCGCGTCGTCGAGTACCGCCGGCGCCTCGGCGGGGCGCGGACGCGGCACGAGACGGCGCAGCCCCTTGGGCCGTTCCTGGTGGGCCTGATGGGCCTGGCTGTCCCGGCTGTCCGGCTGTACGGGCACGGAGGTGACCGGCGCCTGGGGTGCGGGGGCGGCGTTGCCTCCCCCGGAGGGGGGACCCCCAGCGGCCGCGACGACCTCGGCCGGGGTGCCGAGACGGGCGATGATGCGGCGGACGGCGGCGGGGCTGTCGACGGGGGCCTTCGCGCGTCGCCGGTCGATCTCGCCGCGCAGCTCGTTCACCAGGCGCATGCGGGTGGCCGACGGCAGCTGGCGCTGCTGAGCCACGTCGCCGACGCGGCTCAGATACTCGTAGACGACCTGGTCGCTCTCGATCCCCACGAAGTCCCCTCCGGGGTGGGTGCGTTGGATACCCCGTGGGAGGACGTTAGCGCAGGGGGAGCGCCGCCCGTCCGCACCCACCGGCCCCCACCCGGCCCTCGTCCGCCCGGCCGCCGGAGGCAACCCGCTAACGTGGGCAGGATGAGCGACCCGGCTACACCGCCCCGTTCCCTCGCGGAAGCCCTCCGTGCGCGGGACGACGTCTCCCTGGCCGTACTCCTGCGCAGCCGCCCAGACCTCATCACCCCCGTCCCGACCGACCTCACCCAGCTGGCGACCCGCGCCGGCACCCGGGCCTCCGTGGTGCGCGCCCTGGAGCGGCTGGACCGTTTCGCGCTGCAGACGGCGGAGGCGCTGGCGGTGGCGGCGGACCCGGCGACGTACGGCGAACTGCTCGGCCTGATGACCGGCGACGAGGGCGACCAGGCCGTCGCCGGCGCCCTGCCGCACGCTCTCGGGGCCCTACGCGACCAGGCCCTGGTGTGGGGCTCCGACGACCGGCTGCGGCTGGTCCGTACGGCACGTGAGCTGCTCGCGCCCTCGCCGCAGCACCCGTCCCCCACCGGCCTGGGCCCGACCGTGCAGGAAGCCACCGCGGGCATGTCGCCGGGCCGTATCCAGGAGATCGTCACGACGGCCGGGCTGGCCACGACTCACGACGCCGTGTCCGCGGTGTCGTCGCTCACCGCGCTGTTCGCCGACCGGCGGCGTATGGCGGACCTGCTCGCCGACGCCCCGGAGGAGTCCCTGGAGGTCCTGTCCCGGCTGGTCTGGGGGCCGCCGTACGGCCAGGTCACCGCCGATCCGGCGCCCCGGCTGCGCTGGCTCCTCGACCGCGGCCTCCTCCTCCCGACGGCGCCCGGCACGGTCGTCCTCCCCCGCGAGGTGGCCCTGCACCTGCGGGCCGGCCGCGCGCACCGCACCACCGAGCCGCTGCCGCCGCCGGTCGAGGCGACCGCGACGCACCGTCCACAGGTTGTGGACGGGACCGCCGCCGGGCAGGCGTACACGGCGCTGGCGACCGTCGAGGAACTGCTGAAGGACTGGGACGAGGGCGGGCCGACCGTTCTGCGGGCGGGCGGCCTGAGCGTGCGCGACCTCAAGCGGACCGCCGTCGGGCTCGACGTCTCCGAGCCGATGGCCGCGTTCTGGGTCGAGCTCGCCTACGCCGCCGGGCTGCTGGCCTCCGACGGCGAGGCCGACGAGCGGTACGCGGCGACGCCCGCCTACGACGAGTGGCTGGAGCAGCCCTCCGCGCAGCGCTGGGTGCGGCTGGCGGAGGCGTGGCTGTCGGCGACGCGTACGGCGGGCGTGGTCGGGGGGCGGGACGCGAAGGACCGTACGTTGTCGGCGCTGGGGCCGGGCCTGGACCGCTCCGCCGCGCCGGAGGTACGGCACCGGGTGCTGGCCCTGCTCGCCGGGCTGCCGGAGGGGGCGTCCCCGTCCGCCGAGTCGGTGCTGGCGCGGCTGCGCTGGGAGCGGCCGTTGCGGGGGCCGCAGCAGGACGAAGACGACCTGCGCAGCCGCCTCGCCCGGTGGACGCTGAGCGAGGCGGAGCTGCTGGGGGTGACGGGGCGGGGGGCACTGTCGGCGCAGGGGCGGGCGTTGCTGGGCGCGCGGATGCCGGAACCGGCCGCCGGGGAACCGGTCGGCCCCGGCGACAAACTCCCGGTGCACCACCATCACCGTCCGACCGCACCCCCCGAGCCGCTCTCCCCCGCCGAGCAGGCCGTCGCCTCCGCGGCCGCCGCCCGCCTCCTCACCCCGCTCCTGCCCGAGCCGCTCGACCACGTCCTCCTCCAGGCCGACCTCACGGCCGTGGCACCCGGCCCCCTGCAGCGCCCGCTCGCCGAGATGCTGGGCGTGCTCGCGGACGTGGAGTCGAAGGGCGGCGCGACGGTCTACCGCTTCACGCCCGGCTCGGTACGCCGCGCCCTCGACGCCGGCCGCAGCGCCTCCGACCTGCACGCCTTCCTCACCGAGCACTCCCGTACGCCGGTACCGCAGCCGCTGGCGTACCTGATCGACGACGTGGCCCGTAAGCACGGCCATCTGCGGGTGGGCGCCGCTTCGGCGTACGTCCGCTGCGACGACGACGCGCTGCTGAACGAGATCCTCGCCGACAAGCGCGCCGCGGGCCTGCGCCTGCGCCGCCTGGCGCCGACCGTGCTCGCCACCCAGGCGGACCCGGCGGCGCTGCTCGACGGCCTGCGCGCGATGGGCTTCGCCCCGGCCGCCGAGTCGGCGGAGGGCGACGTCCTGATCACCCGCGCCGACGCCCACCGCACCCCACCGCGCACGGCCCCCGAGCCGGTCCCCGACGGCCCGCCGACGCCGGACGCCACGCTGCTGGCGGCCGCGATCCGCGCCATCCGCGCGGGCGACCTCGCCTCCACGACTCCGCGCAAGCCGAGCGGAGCCACGGCTTCGGTGACCGGCGGTGACCTCCCCCGCACGACCCCCGCCGAGACCCTCGCCACCATGCAGGCCGCCGTCCTGACCGGCGAGGCGCTGTGGATCGGGTACGTCAACGCCGAGGGCGCCGCGAGTCAGCGGGTCGTCGCACCGGTACGGGTCGAGGGCGGCTTCGTGACGGCGTACGACCACACCGCGGACGAGGTACGGACGTATCCGCTGCACCGGATCACGGGGGTTGCGGAGCTGGCGGACGACGAGACCTGACGGCCGGATCCGGCGGTCCCCCTCGTTCGGGTGTACGCGGCATTCCATGCACGCCACGCCGGGCTTTTCCAACTCTTGAGGGACCTTGCGGGCCTTTCCGCTTCGCGTCACGAGGCGCAGGGCAGCCACCGGGTGTCCTGATCACGCTCTCAAGTGAGCGCAACAGAGAGGTGTTTGTCCCATGCGTGCTGCTCGTCGCATTGCCACCGTGCTGACCGCCACCGCCGCCATGATCGGCGCTTTCGCTACGCAGGCCGCAGCGATCGGTGGCGAGGTCGCCGGGTTGGTGATCGAGTTCCCGATCTGACACCGCCGGCACACGCGTCGGGCCGGACCCGTGTTCCAGGGTCCGGCCCGACCGGCTCACCAACGCGTCAACGCCCCGCATCAGACCGGCATCAGAAAGGCTCCCAGTCTCATGTGTCCCACCGCCGCCCGCCTCGCCACCGTCGCCGCCGCCCTCGTGGTCGGCGTCATCGCTCCCGCGGTCACTGCGGCACCGGCCTGCGCCCTACCACTGCCTGTCCCGGCTCCCGCGACGGAATCCCTGGTCACCGAGGGCGTCACCATCGAGGGGCCGCTGATCAACAACTTCGGTCTGCCCATCCTGAAGTAGCGCGGCGCATCCGGTAGCTGTCGCCGTCGATCCGTACGAGCTCGGCATGGTGGGCCAGCCGGTCCACCATCGCCAGCGCCGAGGGGCCGCCGAAGATCTCGTCCCAGCGGCCGAGCGGACGGTCGCTGGTCACGATCAGCGAGGCCCGTTCGTAGCGGTGCGCGACCAGTTGGAAGAAGAGGGCGGCGGTCTCCGCGTCGAAGGGGGTGTAGCCGACCTCGTCGACGATCAGCAGGGCGTGGTCGTCGAGCGCGGTGAGCTCCTCGGCGAGCCGGCCGGCGTCCAGGGCGCCGGCCAGCCGGGCGGCCCACTCCGCGGCCGTCGCGAACAGCACCGAGTGGCCGGCCTGACAGGCGCGCACGCCGAGGCCGACGGCCAGATGGGTCTTGCCGGTGCCGGGCGGGCCGACCAGGACCACGTTCCGGTGGGCGGCGACGAAGTCCAGCTTGCCGAGCCGGGCCACGGCCTCCCGGTCGAAGGCGTGGGGATGCTCCTCGTCGAAGTCCTCCAGGAGCTTGCGGGCGGGAAACCCGGCGGCCCGGACACGGGCCTCGGTGCCGGCGTCGTCGGCCACGTGCGGGGCGGACGCCTGGGCGGGGATCGGCACGGAGCGTGCGGTGGCCACCGCTTCCGTCGGCGCCGCGGACGACGCCGCGTCGGTTCCCTGCCCCCGGCTCTCCTTGTGCGGTGCGTGATCGGCCCGGTGGGCGGCCATCGGCCCCGACATGTACGCCAGGATCGCCGCCGAGGCGATGAACGCCATGTGGATCACCGTGCCCCACAGCAGTGAGTGGTGCGAGGTGTGGTGCACATCCACGAACATCTGGAGCAGATGGACCGAGGAGATGCCCACGATGGCGGTGGCGAGCTTCACCTTCAGCACATTGGAGTTGACGTGCGAGAGCCACTCGGGCTGGTCACGGTGGCCCTGCAGACCGATGCGCGAGACGAACGTCTCATAGCCGCCGACGATCACCATGATCAGCAGATTGGCGATCATGACGACGTCGACCAGCTTCAGCACCGCCAGCATCACGTACGTCTCGGTCGCCTGCCCGCTCACGCACCGGACCAGTAAGGTCCACAGCTCGTAGAAGAATTTGTAGACGTACACGCCCTGGGCAGCCACCAGGCCGAAGTACAGCGGGGCCTGGAGCCAGCGAGTGGCGAACAGGGCGTAACCGATTGTCGTGGTCGTCACGATCCGCCATTCTTCGGAAGCCACCGCCGAACAGCTCAACCGAACCACCCACAGGACTGAATAGACATCCTGTAGGACCGGAGGCGCCGACCGTCCCGACCTGGGGAAGGATCAGGCACACTGGACGTTTGGTCGCGCCGTCCGGCCGCATGGAAAGGTTGCCGCGCGTGAATGGTCCACTGATCGTCCAGTCCGACAAGACCCTGCTCCTGGAAGTCGACCACGAGCAGGCCGACGACTGCCGTCGGGCCATCGCGCCGTTCGCGGAGCTGGAGCGGGCGCCGGAGCACATCCACACGTACCGGGTGACGCCGCTGGGGCTGTGGAACGCGCGCGCGGCGGGGCACGACGCCGAGCAGGTCGTGGACGCGCTGGTGCAGTACAGCCGCTATCCGGTGCCGCACGCGCTGCTGGTCGACATCGCCGAGACGATGGACCGGTACGGCCGCCTGACCCTGAGCAAGCACCCGGCCCACGGGCTGGTCCTGACGAGCACCGACCGTCCGGTCCTGGAGGAGGTGCTCCGCTCCAAGCGGATCGCGCCCCTGGTCGGTGCCCGTATCGACCCGGACACCGTCGTCGTCCATCCCTCCGAGCGAGGGCAGATCAAGCAGACCCTGCTGAAGCTGGGCTGGCCCGCCGAGGATCTCGCGGGGTACGTCGACGGCGAGGCGCATCCGATCGAGCTGGCCGAGGACGGGTGGGCGCTGCGGCCGTATCAGAAGCAGGCCGTGGAGAACTTCTGGCACGGCGGCAGCGGGGTCGTGGTCCTGCCCTGTGGGGCTGGGAAGACCCTGGTCGGCGCCGGGTCCATGGCTCAGGCCAAGTCGACGACGCTCATCCTCGTCACCAACACCGTCTCCGCCCGGCAGTGGAAGCACGAGCTGATGAAGCGGACGTCGCTGACCGAGGAGGAGATCGGTGAGTACAGCGGGACGCGGAAGGAGATCCGGCCCGTCACCATCGCCACGTATCAGGTACTCACCACCAAGCGGAAGGGTGTCTATCCGCACCTGGAGCTGTTCGACTCCCGGGACTGGGGGCTGATCGTCTACGACGAGGTGCATCTGCTGCCCGCGCCCGTCTTCAAGTTCACCGCCGATCTTCAGGCCCGGCGGCGGCTCGGGCTCACCGCGACCCTCGTGCGGGAGGACGGGCGCGAGTCCGACGTCTTCTCGCTCATCGGGCCCAAGCGGTTCGACGCTCCCTGGAAGGAGATCGAGGCGCAGGGCTACATCGCGCCGGCGGACTGTGTGGAGGTGCGGGTCAATCTGACGGACGCCGAGCGGCTCGCGTACGCCACCGCCGAGACCGAGGAGAAGTACCGCTTCTGCGCGACGACCGACACCAAGCGGAAGGTCACGGAGGCCATCGTCCGTCGCTTCGCCGGGCAGCAGATCCTGGTCATCGGCCAGTACATCGACCAACTCGACGAACTGGGCGAGCATCTGAACGCCCCGGTGATCAAGGGCGAGACCTCCAACGCCCAGCGCGAGAAGCTCTTCAACGCCTTCCGGGAGGGCGAGATCAGCGTCCTCGTCGTGTCCAAGGTCGCCAACTTCTCCATCGACCTGCCGGAGGCGACCGTCGCCGTCCAGGTCTCCGGCACCTTCGGCTCCCGCCAGGAGGAGGCCCAGCGCCTCGGCCGCGTCCTGCGTCCCAAGGCCGACGGCCACAAGGCCCACTTCTACTCGGTCGTCGCCCGCGACACGATCGACCAGGACTTCGCCGCCCACCGCCAGCGCTTCCTGGCGGAGCAGGGGTACGCGTACCGGATCATGGACGCGGACGAACTCCTGGCCGAGAGCTGACGGGCCCGCCCCACACGACAGCCACACGGCTGGCCTCTTGCCCACACGATCTCCGGGCCCGGACACACGACCCCGGGCCCGGACACACGACCCCCGGGCTCGGACATACGACCCCCGGGTCCGCCCACACGACCCGCGGGCTCGGACATACGACCCCCGGGTCCGCCCACACGACCCGCGGGACCGAGCGCACAACCCATGGGGCCGCGCGGGACCGGCACTCCGGTCCCCACACCTGCGGACCGGACGCACCACCCACGACGGTCGGACGCGCGGTCCACGGGGCCGGACACACGACCGCGCCCCGTCCTCACACCCCGCGAGACCGGACGCACACCCCACGAGACCGGCCGCAACCCACGCACCCGTCCACACAACCCACGGGTGCCGACCGCACGACCCGAGGCCCCGTCCGCACGGCTCGCGAGGTCGGACGCACAATCCACGGGGGCCGGAGGCACGGCACCAGCCACGACCCGCGCTTCCGTCCACACAACCCGCGCTCCCCTCCACACGCCCCGCGGCCCCACCCCCGCGGCCCGGCTCGGGGCACGCGGCCCCGCTGGAGCGCACCGCCCCCTCAGAGCGCACCGCCCCCTCAGGGCGCAGGCAGCGTGAACACCAGCAGCAGTACGAAGAGCGGCGGCAGCAGGGTGGTGATCGCGGCGCCGGTGCGCCAGGCCGACCAGCGGCGCTGCCAGGGGAGTGCCCATGCCGTGATCCAGGCCGCGAGCGTGGGCAGGGTGCCGAAGGTGAGGGTTCCGTAGATCACGGACAGCTGCGTGTTGAGCGCCGGCGAGCAGTCGTCGGGACCGCAGCTGTCCGTCGCCATGGCGGAGAGCCCGCCGAAGAGCAGCGCGGCGGGGCCCAGGAACGCCAGGAGGATCGTCGCGACGAGCGGCGCGATCCAGGCCCTGGAGTCCCGCTCAGCCACGTCCGCCCGGGCCGGGGGCTGTGCCGCGATGTGCTGTGTCGTCATGCGAGCAGTGAACCGGTCCGGCAAGGACCGGGGCACCGGTGCGCGTACTCATCCGCCGGGTGATCACGTACTCAGCCGTCGGCAGCAACAGCACCAGCGGCACCACCAGCAACGGGTACGGCGACGCCAACGGCTGCTGCCACCAGGGCAGTCGCAGGTCCAGGTCCCCCTCGTGCGGCAGCAGCCACATCGTGCGGGCGGTGAAGACGAGGGCCACGAGTGCGGCCGTACGCGTACGGCGCTCCGCCAGGAGCACGGCGATCAGCGGCACGCACCACACCCAGTGGTGGGACCAGCTGATCGGTGAGACGAGCAGCGCCGTGAACGCCGTCAGGAGGATCGCGTGGCGGTCCTCGGCGGCTCGCGCGGCCAGCCACAGGCCGGTGAGCGCGACCGCCGCGCAAGGCAGCGCCCAGACCGCCGGGCCCGGTGCCGGGTCGCCGAGGGCGCGGGTGATCAGCCCCTGCAGCGACTGGTTGTCGACGATCCAGGCCTTGCCCACGCGCTCCGTCTCGTAGAGGCGGCGGGTCCAGAAGTCGAGGCTCGCGGCGGGGAGGACGGCGGCCCCGAGCGCGACCGTCCCGGCGCAGGCCACCGTCGCCGTCCCCGCCTCTCGGTGCCGCCCACGCAGCAGCAGGTACCCGATGAAGATCGCCGGCGTCAGCTTGACCCCGGCCGCGATCCCCACGGCGGCGCCCCTGAAGCGGGCGCCCGACGGCCGGGTGAGGTCCCACAGGACCAGACAGGCCAGGGCGAGGTTGATCTGGCCGAAGAGCAGGGTCTGGAAGACCGGCTCCAGCCAGAGGGCCGCGGCCGTGGCGGCGCACAGGGCGGTTCGGCGCGGGAGGCGGGTCCTCGCCAGGCCCGACAGCCGGGCGGAGAGGTGGACGAGTACGGCGAGCAGGAGCGCGTTGCCCGCCAGGAAGGTCGCCTTGAGGGCCGTCACCGGGATCAGTGTCGCCGGGACGAAGAGGAGGGCCGCGAAGGGCGGGTAGGTGGCGGGGAGCTGCCACTCGGTGACGGTGAAGCCGTAGAGGTCGTCGCCGCCGCGCAGGACCGCCTGTCCTTCCGCCCGGTAGACCAGTGCGTCGGCCATCGGGATGCGCTGGTGGAGGCAGAGGGCCGTGAAGGTCGCCAGGGAGAGGCCGGAAACGACGAGCAGGAGACAGGGAGTTGCGGAACGTGATCGGCGGGTCACGCGGTGACCCTAGACGGTCACTTGTGGCGGACGCCCGCCTCCTCGCCGTACTCGCCGAGAACGACCACGTCGAAGGCGGCGCCTGCGAACACCTTGACGGCGCGCAGGGCTTCGCCGATGCGATGACGGTGGTGACTCCCCTGGAGCGCTGTCGCTCCGCGGGGACCCACGGGGGCTGGGTTGATGGTTGCTGCGCTCATGTCTCCATGATGGATTCGCGGGCATAAAGACCGCATCGGCCTACGGTCCCAAGCCGCGTACCACCGCCGTACACCTCCCGACGGACCCCTTCCCCTCAGGGAGTAGGGCCGCGTCCCCTAGGGGACGGAACACGGGGCGGAAATCCGGGCCCGACGTGGGGCGGAAGCCAGGCCGAACACGGGTCGGAAATCCGGTGTGGATACCGGTGTGGATGCCGGTGTGGATGCCGCCCCCGGATCCGGGGTGGAATCCCGGGGGGGGGCGGACAGGGCGCGAAATACTCGGTGGCGCTCGCCCTCCCCGCTCACCTAAAATCTCCGCTCTTGCCCGCCTCCCCCGTGGAGTGCCGCCGCCCGGACGGAAACCGGTCGGCTCTCTCGATCACCTACCTGTAGGTCCCCCCGGAGGCACCCCCTTGGCCACGCCCGTCGACGACCCCCTCGACCCGCTCTTCCGAGAGCGCTCCCACCTCGCCTCCTCCCGCGCCGCCCTGCGCTCCATGCGGGAGGACGTCGAGTCCCTCGACATCAGCGACGTCACCGCGAACTGGGTCAACGCCGAAGTCCTCAGCCGCCAGATCGACGAGCGCATCAAGGCCCTGGCCGACCTCAGCGACACCCCGCTGTTCTTCGGCCGGCTCGACTATCTGCACGCACCCGGCGCCGAGGAGGCGGAAGGCGCGGAGGGCGAGCGCTTCTACATCGGGCGCCGGCATGTGCACGACGCCGGGGGCGACCCGATGGTCATCGACTGGCGGGCGCCGGTGTCCCAGCCCTTCTACCGGGCGTCCAAGAAGGACCCGTTGGACATCGGGCTGCGCCGCCGCTTCGGTTACACCGGCGGTGACCTCACGGCGTACGAGGACGAGCACCTCTCCGACCCGGCGGAGGCGGCGCAGACCAGCAAGCTGCTCCAGCAGGAGATCGAGCGCCCGCGCGTCGGACCGATGCGCGACATCGTGGCGACGATCCAGCCGGAGCAGGACGAGATCGTACGGTCCGGGCTCGGCGGGACCGTGTGTGTGCAGGGCGGCCCCGGCACCGGGAAGACGGCGGTGGGCCTGCACCGGGTCGCCTATCTCCTCTACGCCCACCGCGAGCGGCTCGCCCGCACCGGCACGCTCGTCATCGGGCCGAACAAGTCCTTCCTGCACTACATCGAGCAAGTCCTCCCCGCGCTGGGCGAGTTGACGGTCCACCAGGCGACGCTGGATGACCTCGTCGCGCACGTCGAGGTACGCGGCACGGACGACGCGGCGGCCGCGGTGATCAAGGGCGACGCGAGGATGGCGGAGGTGCTGCGGCGCGCCGTCTACGCCCATGTGACCATGCCGACGGAGGCGGTGGTCGTCGTACGCGGATCCCGCCGCTGGCGCGTCCCGCCGTACGAAGTCGAGGAGATCGTCAGCGAGTTGCTGGCCCGCGACATCCGCTACGGCGCCGCCCGCGAGGCCCTCCCGCAGCGCATCGCGCACGCCGTGCTGGTGCAGATGGAGCGGTCGGGCGAGGCGCCGGACGACCGGGTGCAGGACGCGGTGGCCCGCAACAGCGCGGTGAAGGCCGCCGTCAAGGCGATCTGGCCGCAGGTCGACCCGGCGAAACTCGTCCTGCGCCTGCTCGCGGACGCGGACTTCCTCGCCGTACACGCGCAGGGGCTGCTGAGCGAGGACGAGCAGAAGACGATCCTGTGGGCGAAGCCGGCGAGGAGCGTCAAGTCGGCCAAGTGGTCCCTCGCCGACGCCGTGCTGATCGACGAGACGAACGACATCGTCGCGCGCACGCCCTCCCTCGGCCATGTCGTCCTCGACGAGGCGCAGGACCTCTCGCCCATGCAGTACCGGGCCGTGGGCCGTCGCTGTACGACCGGTTCGGCGACGGTCCTCGGCGACCTGGCGCAGGGTACGACCCCCTGGGCGACACGGAGTTGGGACGAGGCGCTGGCCCACCTCGGCAAGTCGGAGGGCGTCATCGAGGAGCTGACGGCCGGCTTCCGCGTCCCGACGGACGTCATCGCGTACGCCTCCCGCCTCCTGCCCCACATCGCACCGGGCCTGACGCCGGTGGTGTCGATCCGCGAGAACCCGGGGTTCTTCGAGGTCCGTGGAGTGTCGGAGACGGCCGAAGTCGTCGCCGCGTGCGAGGAGTTGCTGCGCAACGAGGGCTCGATCGGCCTGATCGCCGCGGACGCCCGGATCCCGGCCCTGTCGGAGGCGCTCACGGCGGCGGGGGTCAGCTACCTGGCCCCGGGTGAGGAGACGACCCGGCAGACCCGCCTGACGCTGGTCCCGGCGTCGCTCGCGAAGGGTCTGGAGTACGACTACGTCGTCCTGGACGAGCCGCAGGCGGTGGTGGACGGGGAGCCGGACGAGCGGACGGGGCTGCGGCGGTTGTACGTCGCCCTGACGCGAGCGGTGTCGGGGTTGATCGTGGCGCACGCGGCGACGCTGCCGGCTCAGCTGGGCTGAGGCCCCGGGGAGGGAGCCGCGGGGTGCTGGTTCATCGCTCGTGACGCGCTGCGGCGAGCCAGCTCCCGTCCTGGAACTCGGCAGGGATCTCGTCCTCCCACGGATCGATCCCCCGGCTCTCCAGTTCGTCGAACCACCGATCCCGCTGCGACGCGGGCAGGCGCCGTCCACACCAGGGACAGAAGTCGATCCCGATGCTGGATGTGCCGCCATCATGGATGAGCAGGCCGTACTCCTGGAACCTGGCACTGAATCGGATCAGGGCGTCCGGGCAGGCGGCGGGGTCGTCGTGCCGGTCGCAGTGCCAGTTCACTCGGCTGGTCATCGCGTCGCAGCAGTGTTCGGTCATGGCCTCAGCTCATGTTGATCAACAGTGGAGACGGGAAGTAGATCACGCTCTGAGGTGATCTACGGATGGGATACCTCGTCCAGCACAGCCCGCCACTGCGCCACGGCGGCGACGGAAACCGGACCGTCCCAGCCGTCCGGCCTCGCCGCCCCGCCGATGTGGAACGCGTCGATCCCGGCGGCCAGCAGCCTCGGCACATGGTCGAGGCTCAGCCCGCCCCCCACCAGGATCTGCTGCTCGTACCCGGGCTCCCCGCCCTTCCCCGCCTCGGCGACCAGCGTGGGGAGCCCGTCATCCACGCCCACCGCCGACCCTGCGGTGAGATACGTGTCCAGCCCCGGCATCCCGTCCAGCTGCTTACGCAGCGCGTCCCGGTCGGCGGCCCGGTCGATGGCCCGGTGGAAGGTCCACCGGCACCCGTCCAGCTCGCCCACCACCCGCTCGACGGCGCCGAGGTCCACCCCACCGTCGGCATCGAGGAACCCGAGCACGAACTCCTCGGCCCCGGCGTCCCGCATCTCCCGCGCCGTCCGCACCAGCCGGTCGGGATCCCCCGCCGCGAACCCGTCCGCCAGCCGCAGCATCACGCGCAGATCGATGTCGACGGCGGCACGGATCCCGGCGAAGGTCTCGACGGGCGGGGTGAGCCCGTCGGCGGCCATGTCGGTGACCAGTTCGAGCCGGTCCGCACCCCCGGCCTGGGCGGCGACCGCGTCCTCGACGCCGAGGGCGATCACCTCCAGGACTGCACGCTCGCTCATGGGACCCCATTCCTCGGCATTCGACGGCGGCTACAGGTCTAGTCCAATCCAAGCGTACGTGGTGGAGGCCCGCCCGAGGATCCGCAGGGTCAGCGGAAGATGTTCAGCTCCCCCGCCTCCACCCCCGCCAGCTCATAGGACGCCCCCTCCACCGGCCGCCCCGCATACAGCCGTACGAGGGTGGCGGCGTCCCCGATGTACCGCCCCGGTGGGTGCGGGGCCGCCGGGTCGCCCAGGCGCAGGGGCTCGTCGACGTCGTCCAGGTCGGCATGCAGGGGCACATGCCGCCGCTCCCGGGTGAGCCACGCCAGCAGCCGCAGCGCGTCCGGCAACCCGGGCCCGGCGTACGCCCCCGGCTCCCCGAGCACGTCCCGTACATCACCCGCGTGCACCCACTCCCCCAGCGCAATCACGTCCAGCACCCCGCTCGCCTTGGCAATCACCGGCCCGGCCTCCGTCATCCCGCGCTCCAGCTCGTCGACGACCCGTGCGCCGGTCCAGTCGGCCCGCTCGGCGATGTCCCGGTCGTTGGACTCGGGCGAGAAGACGCCCTCCTCGAACCGGTTCTCCACCACCCGCATCAACGCGGCCGAGCAGTGCGCCAGCACATCCCGCACCGACCACCCCGGACACGCGGCGGTCGGCAGCGCGAAGTCCGCCTCCGACCTCGCCCGCAACAGCGGAACCAGCGCGTCCCGCTCGACGACCAGCAGCCGCCCCGGCAGCTCGGGATCCCGTACGTCGTACACGTCAGCAGAAGTCATGGCGTCCACGCTAGGGGGCAGGGCGCCTGCCCGGGAGAATGACTCCATGGCCGATCTCGACGCCCTCCGCACCCGTTTCGCCCGAGCCCTCGACGCGACCCGCTCCCCCGCCACCACCCCCGACCCGGCCCCGTACGCCGACAACCTGCTCGCCCGCTGGCAGGAACCACAGCGCCACTACCACACGCTCACCCACCTCACCGCGGTCCTGGACCACATCGACGAGCTGGCCGACCACGCCGACGACCCGGACGTCGTACGCCTCGCCGCCTGGTTCCACGACGCCGTGTACCTCCCCGACCGCTCGGAGAACGAGGAGCGCTCCGCCCGCCTCGCCGAACGCGCCCTGCCGGAGGCCGGTGTCCCCGCGGAGCGGACCGCCGAGGTGGCCCGCCTCGTCCGCCTCACCACCAGCCACGCCCCGACGCCGGACGACCGCGACGGCCAGGTCCTGTGCGACGCCGACCTCGCGATCCTCGCCGCCCCGCCCTCCGCGTACGCCGCCTACACGGCCGCCGTCCGCGAGGAGTACCACTTCGTCCCGAACGACGCCTTCCGCGAGGGCCGCGCCGCGATCCTGCGTCAACTCCTCGCCCTGCCAAGCCTGTTCAGCACTCCGTACGGCCAGCAGAAGTGGGCGGCCACCGCCCGCTACAACCTCTCCTCCGAGCTGGAAATGCTGTCGCTCTGACCAGGCCGCCGCCGTAGCCTGCACGGCATGCGAGACATAAGCGGGGAACGCGTACAACAGGCCGTGGCGAGCTGCGTGACGCTGCTGCGAACGGTGGCGGACCGGGACTGGTCGGCCGTCACGGCGGGGCGGATGGAGTGGGACTGCCACGAGACGGCGTTCCACATCGCCGAGGATCTCATCGCGTACGCCGGCCAGTTGGCGGGCCGCGCCCAGGACGACTGGGTCCCCTTCGAGATCACTCTCGAAGACGGCACCGACAACCACGGCCTGATCCACGTCATCGAGACGACCGGCGCCCTCCTCACCGCCACCATCCGCACCACACCCCCCGAGGTGCGCGGCTTCCACCCGTACCCGTTCCGCAGCGCGAACCGCGAGGGCTTCGCCACGATGGGCGTCGCGGAGCTCCTCCTCCACACGCACGACATCGCCGAGGGCCTGGGCCTGACGTACGAACCGCCCGCCGAACTCCCCGAGTTCGTCCTCACCCGGATCTTCCCGCACGTCCAGCCCGGCCCCGACCACTGGCGCACCCTGCTGTGGGCCACCGGCCGCGGCGACCTGCCCGGCCGCGCGCCGGTCACCGAGTGGCGCTGGCGCAACAACCTCGTCATCCCCACCGAGCGCCTGACCCTCCAGGGCGTCACCCCGGCGGCCGCCGCCGACCTGAGTGCGGGCGGCGACGGCGGGTTCACCTGGGTCGTGGGCGGTCCCTTCGAGGGGACGAGGGAGGCGGCCGGGATGATGGTGAAGGCCTACGAGACGGGCGTGCACCGTCCCGAGTTCGGCCTGTTCGTCCTCGTACGCAAGGAGGACGACCTCACGGTCGGCGGCATGGGCTTCCACGGCGTCCCCGACGAGGAGGGCCGCGCGGAGGTCGGCTACGACCTCGTGGAGGGCGCCCGTGGCCGCGGTTACGCGAGCGAGGCGCTGGACGCACTGTCGGAGTGGGCCCTGGCCAGGGACGACGTACAACTCCTCTGTGCCATCGTCGACGCCGACAACCTCCCGTCGCAGGGCGTGGCCTCGCGCGCCGGGTATGTGCGGGCGACGGTCGAGGAGGAGCGGGCGGCACAGGAGGGGCACGACATGGACCCGACGCTCCGGCTCTACGTCCGCGAGGGGCGGCCCACGGCGGCCTAGCCTGGGGCGGAGCCGACCCGCACCACCGTAGGGAGCCGCCATGTCGTTCACCGACGAGGAGATCGCCTACCTCACCACGAACCCGCTCGCCCGCCTCGCCAGCCTCTGCGCGGACGAGCAGCCCGACGTGGTCCCGGTGGCCCTGGAGTTCGACGGGACCCACTTCTGGGTCGGCGGCCCCCGCGCGGAGGTCCTCGGCACCCGCAAGTTCCGCAACGTCGCCCACGGCCGCGACAAGGTGGCCTTCGTCGTGGACGACCTGCTCTCCCTCGAGCCGTTCGTCGCCCGCGGCATCCGGGTGTACGGCGTCGCGGACGGTCCCGTGGAACGGGTCGGCATGGTGGGCCCCGGTCACTACCTGCGCATCACGCCGACGCTCTCGTGGAGCTGGAACCTGTCGGATCCGCCCCGGCCGTCCGGGGACACCTGGTATCCCATGCGCCGGGCCGCGCACGCGTGACCCACGTCACGTTCGCTCATGTCACATCCCGCCCGGCCGTTCCGTCATATCTGCGTAACCCGACGACAACGGCAAGGGAGTTGGCCATGAACGCCCGCTTGAACCTCTTCGAGAACCCGATCGCCGGCAAGGTCATCAAGCACTTCGGGGCGGCCGGCAAGGTGGTGCAGAACTCGCCGCTGCCGCTCAGCACCCAGCACCTTGTGACGCTCCGGGCCAGCCAGATCAACGGCTGCGGCGCCTGCACCGACATGCACAGCAAGGATGCGGTGGCCGCCGGCGAGGACTGGCTGCGCCTCAATCTGGTCGCTGCCTGGCGGGAGGCCACCTGCTTCACCGAGGCCGAGCGCGCCGCCCTGGAACTCACCGAGCAGGGCACCCGCATCGCGGACGGCGCCGGTGGGGTCCCGGACGAGATCTGGGAGAACGCCGCCAAGCACTACGACGAGGAACAGCTCGGCGCCCTGGTGATCCTGATCGCCATGATCAACACCTTCAACCGGCTGAACGTCATGATCCAGCAGCCCGCGGGCAGCTACCAGCCCGGCCAGTTCGCCTAGCCGGGAGCACTGCGCGCGAGGCCGAGGGGGCGCTAGCCGGCCGCCCGCCCCTTCGGCCTCCGCAACCCCGCCCCCGTCAGCAACCGCACCACCTCACGGCTGCTGACCTCCACGGCACCCGCGCGCACCACATCGGCGTACCGATGCGACGGGATGTCGTAGTGATCCCGCTCGAAGGCCCGCCGCGGCACGCCCAACTCCTCGGCGAACGCGTGCAGTTCGTCGTACGACACGTCACTCACGAGGTGCGACCACATCCGGCCGTGCCCCGGCCAGGTCGGCGGGTCGATATAGATCGTCACGACGTCGCGCGTCTCACGAGGACGCCGCCCCGCCCGGGCCGGACAGCCCGAGCGCCCCCACCGCCGCGACCTTCACCCCCGCCTGGTGGCACACCCAGTGCGGATCGGGCCCCAACTCCGGCTCGACTTCCAGCGCATGCGGGTCACCGGTGCGGCACACCGGGCACAGCGGCCAGCGGCCCCGCCGTTCCAGCAGCGCGTCCTGCACGTCCTGGGCGACCAGCCCGGCCACGTACTCCACGCCTTGCGGCCACTGCTCCACCCACCAGCGCCTCTGTACGACCGACTCCTCTACCAGCGACACGACGTCCGCCTCGGCGACCTTGCCCGCGACCAGGTCGGCGAGCACAAGGGCGCGGGCGGCGTGCAGCGCCTGCTCCAGCGGACTGATGGGTTCCATGGACCTATTGTGCGCACTCTTGACCCGGACGCCGAGCCGAAAATATCTTTCATACGTGCCCCAGAGAGTGAAGGAAAGTTTCGGCAGCGGCAGCGGCAGCCGAGGATCCGGGTCGAGCCCGGCCGGACCCCCGGCCGGACCCCCGCCCGCCCCCGCCGCCCTCGCGGCCAAGGTGCGCACGCTCGCCCCGTCGATGACCCGCTCCATGCAGCGCGTCGCCGAAGCGGTCGCGGGCGACCCGGCGGGCTGCGCGGCCCTCACCGTCACCGGTCTCGCCGAACTCACCGGCACCAGCGAGGCGACGGTCGTGCGCACCGCCCGCCTCCTCGGCTACCCCGGCTACCGCGACCTGCGTCTCGCCCTCGCCGGCCTCGCCGCCCAGCAGCAGTCGGGCCGCGCCCCCGCCATAACGACCGACATCGCGGTGGACGACCCCATCGCCGACGTGGTGGCGAAACTCGCCTACGACGAGCAGCAGACCCTCGCCGACACGGCCGCCGGCCTCGACACGGGCCAGCTGGGAGCGGCGGTGTCGGCCACCGCGACGGCCCGCCGTATCGACGTGTACGGCGTCGGGGCGTCCGGGCTGGTCGCACAGGACCTCACGCAGAAGCTCCTGCGCATAGGGCTGATAGCCCACGCGCACAGCGATCCGCACCTCGCCGTGACGAACGCCGTGCAGCTCCGTGCGGGTGACGTGGCGATCGCCATCACGCACTCCGGGTCGACCGGGGACGTCATCGAGCCGCTGCGGGTCGCTTTCGAGCGCGGGGCGACGACGGTCGCCATCACCGGCCGCCCGGACGGGCCCGTCACTCAGTACGCCGATCACATCCTGACGACGTCCACGGCGCGCGAGAGCGAGTTGCGCCCCGCGGCGATGTCGTCCCGGACCAGTCAGCTGCTTGTGGTGGACTGTCTGTTCGTGGGGGTTGCTCAGCGGACGTACGAGACGGCGGCGCCGGCGTTGGCCGCCTCCTACGAGGCGCTGGCACATCGGCATCGTCGATAGACCGTAGGTATGTCAACACACCGAAGTTGAAGAGAGCCGCCTCCCTCATGACCTCGACATCCAACCCCCGTGATCTCCGCGCCGAGTTGGAGACCCTGACCACCGAGGCGTTCCGTCCCGAGCTCGCCGAGATCGACCGGCTCCCCACGCTCGACATCGCCCGGCTCATGAACGGCGAAGACGCTTCCGTACCCGCCGCCGTCGCGTCGCGCCTCCCCGAGATCGCCGCCGCCATCGACGCCATCGCCGACCGGATGGCGCAGGGCGGTCGGCTCGTCTACGCCGGCGCGGGTACGGCCGGTCGCCTGGGCGTGCTGGACGCCTCCGAATGCCCGCCCACCTTCAACACCGAGCCGGCCCAGGTCGTCGGACTCATCGCGGGCGGCCCGGAAGCGATGGTCACTTCGATCGAGGGCGCCGAGGACTCCAAGGACCTGGCCCGCGCCGACCTCGACGCCCTCGCGCTCACCGCCACCGACACGGTGGTCGGCATCTCGGCCTCCGGGCGCACCCCGTACGCGATCGGCGCGGTCGAACACGCCCGCACACAGGGCGCGTTGACGATCGGCCTGTCCTGCAACCCGGACAGCGCGCTGGCGGCGGCCGCCGAGCACGGCATCGAGATCGTCGTGGGCCCGGAACTGCTGACCGGCTCGACCCGCCTGAAGGCCGGCACGGCCCAGAAGCTGGTCCTCAACATGCTCTCGACGATCACGATGATCCGCCTGGGCAAGACCTACGGGAACCTGATGGTCGACGTCCGCGCCTCCAACGACAAGCTACGGGCCCGCTCCCGCCGTATCGTCGCCCTGGCCACGGGCGCGGACGACGCCGCCATCGAGCGGGCCCTGACCGAGGCGGGGGGCG
The DNA here is from genome assembly GCF_041052385.1 of Streptomyces sp. R28. Taxonomy (GTDB): domain Bacteria; phylum Actinomycetota; class Actinomycetes; order Streptomycetales; family Streptomycetaceae; genus Streptomyces. The sequence goes on from NZ_CP163439.1 coordinate 4,879,009, forward strand.
AGGTGAAGACGGCGATCCTGATCCTGCTGGGGGATGTGGACGGCCCCACGGCCACCCGCCTCCTGGAGGACTCCGGCGGCCACTTGCGCACCGCGCTGGCGACGGCTACGTGACCTTGCCCTAGCTCTAGCCCTAGCTCTAGCCCTAGCCCTTGTTCTTGCTCTCCCTCTGGTAGCCGCACACCTTCGCGATCCACGTGATGAACTCGCCCGGATCCAGGTCCGCGCCGTGCCAGCTTGGCCGGGATGTCGGCGTCGCGGCGGGCGCGACGCCGTAGTACGTACCGGACGAGTCGACGAGGGTACGCCCACGGGCGCCCGGCTCGACGACGACGTACCCGGCGGCGAGCGCGAGCGCCTGACGGCTGGTCGCGCCGCCCATCCCGGTGGCGGTGATGCCGGTCTTGTTCGCGGCGGACGACGGCAGGCAGGAGCTTCTCACCCACTTCTCAGGGACGGCCATAGGGCCAACTCCCCTGTTAGCGTGGCCACATGACGGCATCGACGACGTTCCGCATCGGCGGCGATCTGGAAGTACGGCGACTCGGATTCGGGGCGATGCACCTGCGGCCGGAGACCGCCGAGGCCCGCGCCGCCTGTGTCGCGGTCGCCCGGCGGGCCGTCGAACTGGGCGTCACACTCATCGACACGGCGCACATGTACGGCTGGGGAGCGAACGAGGATCTGCTGGCCGAGGCCCTGCACCCGTACCCCGCCGATGTCCTGATCGCCACGAAGGTGGGCATCCGCCGGACCACGTCCGGCGAGGGCTGGCGGCACGCGGGCGAGCCGGCCGACCTCCGCGCCCAGGTCGACGAGGCCCTGCGCCGCCTCCGCCTCGACCGCATCGAGCTGCTCCAACTCCACCGCCTCGACCCGGCCGTACCGCTCCCCGACCAGCTCGGCGCCCTGCGCGACCTGCGCGAAGAGGGCAAGGTGGGCCGGATCGGCCTGTCCGAGGTCACGGCCGCCGAACTCGCGGAGGCCCGGACCGTCGTCGACATCGCGAGCGTCCAGAACCGCTACAACCTCCTCGACCGCGAGCACGAACCCGTACTCAAGGCCTGCGAGTCGGCGGGCATAGCGTTCCTGCCGTGGCGGCCGGCGGCGGCCGGACAGTCGGGGGCGAGGTCGGAGATCGCCGCGGTGGCGAAGGAACTCGACGCGACCCCGACGCAGGTCGCCCTGGCCTGGCTCCTCACCCACTCCCCGGCGATCCTCCCGATCCCGGGTACGACGAGCATCGCGCACCTGGAGGAGAACCTCGGGGCGGACGCCGTGCACCTCACGCAGGACCAGTACGACCGCCTGAACCGCGCCTCGCAGGAGGCCTAACGCGGCAGCCTCCCCTCCCGGTTGACCTGCCGAACCCGCGCCAACAGCTCCTCCTTCGTCGGCGCGGGTTCCACGGGCTCACTCCGCAGCCACCGCCGCGAGCCGCTCCGCGGTGCGGACATTGCAGCGCCCGAGCCCCGTCCGCGACTCCAAGACCCCCCCACGGCCCGAAACTCGTATTCCGAGCATCGGCTTGGTCCGCCTCCGCCAAAGCGGTCAGGATCTGACCTAGTTGGCTTCTAACGTAGCCGTCATGACTGAGACCACGCACAACACCACCACCGCCACCGCCGCCACCACCACCGCCGCCACCGACGAGCGCGCCGACCTGCTGGAAGCGCTGGCCAAGCAGCGGCACTTCCTGCGCTTCACCACCCGCGACCTCACCGACGAGCAGGCCGGCGAGCGAACCACCGTCAGCGAACTCTGTCTCGGTGGCCTGATCAAACACGTCACGTCGGTGGAAGGCACCTGGGCGGCCTTCATCCAGCACGGCCCGTCGGCGATGCCCGACTTCACCGCCATGACCGAGGCGGACTTCGCCAAGCGGGCCGACGAGTTCCGGATGCTGCCCGGCGAGACGCTGGCCGACGTGCTGGCGGAGTACGAGGAAGTGGCCCGCCGGACCGACGAGTTGGTCGCCACGCTGCCCGACCTGAACGCCGCACACCCGCTGCCCAAGGCACCGTGGTTCGAAGCCGAGGCTCGATGGTCGGCCCGCAGGGTGCTGCTGCACATCGTCGCCGAGACCGCCCAGCACGCGGGCCACGCCGACATCATCCGCGAGGGCCTGGACGGCGCGAAGAGCATGGGCTGACCTGCGGACCTGCGGACCCTAGGCCGACCTGGGCGCCCAGCGGCCGCTGTCGTCCCGTGATTGGCAGATCCGTTTCACCGCTGGGGCGTCTACCCCTGGATTTGCGGCCCCGGCGTGGAACGGACCTGCCAATCCTCCTCGCCCCTGCTTCGGGACGTCTCCGTGCTGGGGAATTGGTGAGTTCGGGCCAACCGGAGTGGGGAAAAGGCCTGGCCACGGCCGCCAGGGCTGGCTCAAGGGTGCCAATAGCGGGTCACTTGCGGTCACGGAGGAATGCGGGGATCTCGTCGCGGGTCGGGTAGTTCGTCAGCGGTGCCGGCTTGTCCTGAAGGAATGCGGTGATGACGGCGGCAGCTCGGTCGTTGTTGTCGTCGAGGCCGTTCCACATGTGGTGCCCGACTCCGGGCATGTACTGCGTGCGCTGGATGGCGGGATCGTGGGCGAGGACGGCGGTCGCCCATTGACGGACCTGGGAGGAGCACTCGGCGATCATCAGCATCGCGGGGGTCTGGGAACGCCTCAGCTCCGGGGCGATGGAGGGTGAGTCCCTGACCGTCTGCTGGATGCGCATGCTGGCGGCGGGGCTGAAGGTGAAGTTCTGTGCCGTGTCCTCGACCGGGATGCGGTGGGCGTCGCGTGCGCAGTAGGCGGACGCGGTATCGCTGCCGAGGTCCGCGGCCTTGAACGCGTTGGCGCCTTCGGCCTGTCCGATCAGCCCGGTGTCCGGGGTGAGGAGCCCGAGTCGCATGAGGCCGAATGCCGCGGCGTACCGGGGGGTGTGTGTCGATCGCGGTCCGGTCATGGCCGGCGCGAGGCTCCGTGCGGATTCCCGGCCTTTGTGCCCGGTGATGCGCGCGGTGGGGCCGTCCATGGGGCCGGGCTCGGCGACGATCGCCCGGTGCAGGCGCGCGGCGACGCGGGGGTCGGCCAGGGCGCGGGTGAGCACGACCCCACCGGAGGAGAATCCGAGGATGTCGGCCTTGCCCTTGCCCAGGCGGTCGACGAAAGCGGCGAGGTCGCGGACCGACCTGGAGATCGTGTACCGGCTCATGGGAAGCAGGTCGCTTCGTCCGCCGCCGGCCTGCTCGTAGGCGTAGACGTCGTAGCCCTGTCGCGCCAGGAGTCTCAGGAACCGGTGGTCGAGCACCGAGATGCCGCGGACCGGTCCGCCGTTGAGGTACACGAGCGGAACGGGGTGTCGGATCCCGGGTCTCGCGGACGGGTAGTGATACACCGCGACCCGGCTGCCTGTGGCCAGGCTCCAGTGCTGTGTGGCCACGAACGGCAGGGCAGGCGGGTATCGGCGGTCCGTCGGCACGGTCGGGATGCACACCGACGCCGTCAACGCCGCCGCGACAGCCACCGGCAGGAACGGCATGAGCCGCGCCGGCCAGGTGCGGCGCCGCCCCCGCCACAGTGCGAGGACCGTCCCGACTCCAAGGGTCGCCAGCCATGCGCCGAGCCCTGAGCCTGCTCCGTCCGTGAGGACGATCAGTCCGAGAAAGACGACGACCAGCGACGCGACGGCGGCCAGGGCCAGAAGTAAGCGTCCGGTGAAGCGGACAAGACGTATGGCGGATGTGGGCACGGCGGACCTCCAGCAGTTTCAGAACGCTGTTTCAAAACGACGTTATCAGAGCGGGTAGGCTGCTGGCCGTGGGTAGGCCGAGAACGAACGACGACGCCGTCAGAGAACGGCTTGTGGTGTGCGCGACCGAGATGCTCGCCACCCGTCCGCGGGAGTCGGTCACGGTCCGTGCCGTGGCCGCTGCCGCCGAGACGTCGACGACGGCGGTGTACTCCCTGTTCGGCGGCAAGGACGGACTGATCGGTGCGGTGCGTGACAGGGCCGTCGCCGGCCTGTTCCAGGAGGTGTCGGCGGTGCCGGCCTCCGCGGACCCCCTCGCCGACCTCTACGCGCTGGCTGTCGCATACCGTCGCTGGGGGCGCGGCCACAGCCACCTGTACGCCGTGCTGTTCGGCGGTGTGCAATCCTTCGACCCGTCGGGCCAGGTCGGCGACAGCGACCCCATCCGCCCGCTCCTCGATGCCATCGATCGCGCCTTGACGGCGTCCGTCTTCGCCGGCGAAGCAACGTCGATCGCCCTGTCGATCTGGGGAACCATGCACGGGCTCGTGGCTCTCGAGCTGGCCGGGGCCCTCGACACCGCCACGGCCGAGGCCGCGTTCCGGTCGACGATCCACGCCACGTTGCGCGGCTGGACGACCCCCGCGGTGTTCCGCAGCCTCCGGCACACCGAACCCGCCCCGTGACAGCGGTCGCGACCGACTCCCGCCCAGACAGTCGACGAACCCCCGGTCAGCGGCCGGCCGGTGCGCCGGGGCATGCGACTTGCTTGGTGGATACGGCCGTCCCGGCTCGCCCGCCGCAGAGTCGACGCCCCCCGAGGAAGGCCGCTACCAGCAGCCCCCTCCTACCCTTGGGGAGCAACCGTCGATGTCACCTCCCCGTGAACGTGACCAGGCCCCCGCAGAGCCCCGGAGCCACCCCATGAACCACGCCCAGCTGACCGCCTTGGGCCGAGCCCTCCGCCTCGTAGGCGAACACGGCGAGTCCCTCACCTCCACCACCCCGGACGCCAAGCTCCACGAGGTGAAGGCCGACCTGCGCCGCGCCCTCGATCTCCTGGACGAGAGCGTCACCGGCACCGCCCCCACCACCCGCTGCCCGGAGCACCCGAACGGCCCGGTCGACACCGCCGCCCCCGACCTCTGCCTGCTCTGCGAGACCCGTCGCCGGGCAGCCCGCCGCTCCGAGTTCAACGGCCCGCCCCCCGAGGTCCCCCGCTCCTCCGAGCCCTCCGCCCCTTCCCGCTACGGCGTCCGAGGCGACCGCCCCCAGCCCCAGCAGCGCTGGCTGGCGGAGCTGTGGAACGGGCAGGAGTGGCAGCTGTGCGGCACCCCACGCCGCGACCGCCGCGAGGCCGAGCTCTATCTCGCCGCCCAGCGTCGCGGCCCGCGCCCCGCCATGGCCTACCGGCTCGTGCACGAGTTCACCGACTACGAGGTGCTGCGCGTCTGGGGTACACCGGTGAAGGTCGACATCGAGCCGCTGGGCAACCTGTAGGACCCGGTCCGCCCTGCTGCGCCCTACGACTTCGCCGTCGCCCCTGCCGGCTCCGCCGCCCCCTCGGCCACCGGCTCCCCGACCGCGGCCGCCTGCTGTCTCGGGATGAACGACGCCACCACGAATGCCAGCAGCGCCGCCCCGGCGCCCACCGCCAGGACCACCTTGAAGGCGTTCTCGGACGGGAGCGCGTAACCGCCGAGGTCCGTCGTCATCTGGGCCAGGATCACGCCCGCGACCGCACTCGCCGTGGACGTACCGAGGGAACGCATCAGCGTGTTGAGGCTGTTCGCCGCGGCCGTCTCCGACGCGGGTACGGCGCTCATGATCAGCGCGGGCATCGAGCCGTAACCGAAGCCGACGCCGGCGCCGATGACGCAGGCCACCAGAACGAAGTGCCAGACCTCGGACATCAGAACGATGTTGAGGCCGTATCCGGCAGCGACGATCAGCACACCCGCCATCAACGTGACCTTCGGCCCCTTGGCCCGCGAGACGGCGGCCGACACCGGGGCCGTCGCCATCATCACCAGGCCGGACGGTGCCATGCACAGGCCCGCGACGAGCATGGACTTGCCGAGGCCATAACCCGTCTGCGCGGGGAGCTGGAGGAGCTGCGGGATGACCAGGCTCATCGCGAACATCGCGAAGCCGACCGCGACCGAGGCCAGGTTGGTGACCAGCACCTGACGGCGGGCCGTCGTCCGCAGGTCGACCAGCGGCTGCTCCACCCGCAGCTCCCACCAGCCCCACGCCGACAGGATGGCCACGGCCGCGGCGAACAGCCCCAGCGTCGTACCACTGCCCCAGCCCCAGTCGGCGCCCTTGGAGACGGCCAGCAGCAGGCAGACCAGGCCGGCCGCCATCCCCATGCCACCGACCAGGTCGAAGCGCCCGCCCGTGCGCACCTTCGACTCGGGCACGACCAGCAGCACGCACACCAGCGCCACGACACCCATGCCGGCCGACGTCCAGAACAGGACGTGCCAGTCGAAGTTGTCCGCGATGAGCGCGGCGGCGGGCAGACCGAGCGCGCCGCCGATGCCGAGGGAGGCGCTCATCAGGGCGGTCGCGGAGCCGAGGCGCTCGGCGGGGAGCTCGTCACGCATGATGCTGATGCCGAGGGGGATGACGCCTGAGGCCAGGCCCTGGAGCACCCGCCCGACGATCATCGGGACCAGCGCATCGCTCAGGGCGCAGACCACGGAGCCGCTCACCAGCAGCACGACGCTGACCAGCAGCATCCGCCGCTTGCCGTACATGTCGCCGAGCCGCCCCATCACCGGCGTGGCCACGGCGGCGGCGAGCAGGGTCGCGGTGACGGCCCAGGCCGTGTCCGACGCGGGCGCGTCGAGGAGCCTCGGCAGCTCCGGGACGATCGGGATGACCAGGGTCTGCATCAGCGAGACGACGATCCCGGCGAATGCCAGCACCGCCACCACGCCGTTCGACCTCGGCGGGGCGGCGCCTCCGGCCGCCTCGGCGGGACGGGTCGGTGCGTCGGACATGGCTCGGCCTCCGTCGGCGTACGTGCGTGAGCGAATGACTCATAATTGACCTAGGCAACCTTAAGTCAGTTGATTGACTGACTCAAGGGAACCAGCTCACACGGACGCGGGCCACGCCTCCCGCCGACGCAGATCACCCCTGCCACCGCCGCAGGTCACGCCTCCCGCTCCACGAACGACCGCACCTGCTCCTCGTCCAGCTCGTACACCGTCTCGTGCGCCCGGGGATCCCGCGCATGGAAGGTGTGGAACATCGGCCCCGCCGCCCCACCCAGTTCCACCAGCGACGCGGACGCCCCGCGCACCACGCGCTCGGTCCCGGGGGCGGCCGTCAGGTCGCCGCGGCTGACCACACCCGGCGTGACCCACACGGGCACCGACTCCAGCAGTCCGAAGAGCTGGAGATGGTAGTGACCGGTCAGCACGACCCGTACGTCACTCCCCCGGATCACCTCCCCCAGCTCCCCCGGGTTCCGCAGCCCGAAGTGCGGCTGCGTCGCCGAGATGGCGAGGCTGATCGGCGGGTGGTGGAAGGCGAGGACGGTGCCCCGCTCGGCGGGCTCGCTCAACACCCCGCGCAGCCAGTCCAGTTGGGCCGCGCTCAGCCGGCCGTACACCTTCCCCGGCACCAGCGAGTCCAGCGTCACGAAGCGCCGGCCCCCGACCGTGCTCACCGCGGCCCGCTCCGACGCCTCGGAGTCCAGGACCAGTTCCGGTTCCGGGTGCCCGCTGCCCAGCACCTTCCCGAAGGCGTCCCGCTCGTCGTGGTTGCCGGTCGTGTAGAACACGGGCGCGCCCAGCCGCTGCGCGAACCCGCCCACCAGTTCCCGTACGGCCGTGTACGCCTCCACGGACCCGTCGTCGGCGATGTCTCCGGTGACGACCACCACGTCCACGTCCCGTTGGTGCCGCAGCTCGGCGAGCATCAGGCGCAGCGAGTCGGTGGCGTTGACGCCGTTCTTGTTCGGAGCGTCGGTTCGCTCGATGTGTGTGTCCGAGAGATGAAGGATCCTCATCTCCCGGACGTTAGCGCGGAGTTGCCGCTCAGCTCAGCGTGTTCAGCGACGCGGGGTCGTACGGCTTCAGCTCGTCGAGACGGTCGCCGAGGACCTTCGCCGCCCACTCGGGGTCCTGGAGCAGGGCGCGCCCGATGGCCACCATGTCGAACTCGTCGCGCTCCAGGCGGTCCAGGAGGTCGTCGAAGCCCTTGACCGTGGAGCCCTGGCCCATGAACGCACCGATGAAGTCGCCGTCGAGGCCGACCGAGCCGACGGTGATGGTCGGCTTGCCGGTGAGCTTCTTCGTCCAGCCGGCCAGGTTGAGGTCGGAGCCGTCGAACTCAGGGATCCAGTAGCGGCGGGTGGAGGCGTGGAAGGCGTCGACGCCGGCCGCGGCGAGCGGGGCGAGGATGGCGTCCAACTCCTCGGGGGTCTCGGCGAGGCGGGCGTCGTAGGCCTCCTGCTTCCACTGCGAGTAGCGGAAGATGACCGGGAAGGACGCGGAGACCTTCTCGCGAACGGCGGCCACGATCTCCGCGGCGAACGTCGTACGGGCCACCGGGTCGCCGCCGTACGCGTCCGTGCGGCGGTTGGTGCCCGCCCACAGGAACTGGTCGACGAGGTAGCCGTGGGCGCCGTGGATCTCCACGCCGTCGAAGCCGATGCGCTCGGCGTCCGCGGCGGCCTGGGCGAAGGCTCCGATGACGTCGTCCAGGTCGCTCTGGGTCATCGCCTTGCCGGTGGCCTCCTCGGCGCCGATGCACAGGCCCGACGGTCCGACCGCCGGGGCCTCGGCGTAGGGCGGCTTGCCCGGCTGGCGGACCATGCCGATGTGCCAGAGCTGCGGCACGATCGTGCCGCCGCCCGCGTGCACCGCCTCGGCGACCTTGGCCCAGCCCGCCAGTTGCTCCTCGCCGTGGAAGCGCGGGACACGGTCGCTCTCCCCGGCCGAGTCGTGCCCGACGTAGGTGCCCTCGGTGACGATCAGGCCGACGCCGGCGGCGGCGCGGCGCGAGTAGTACGACACGACGTCCTCGCCGGGGACGCCGCCCGGGGAGAACTTGCGCGTCATCGGCGCCATCGCGATGCGGTTGGGGACTGTCAGGCCGTTGATCGTGGTCGGCCGGGACAGGATCTGGGCCGCACGGGAGGCGGAGGTCGTGGTGACGGTCACGCGGGGGCTCCTGGGATGAGGGTTCGGTTGACCGAATGGTATGTGCGTGTGCATTGTTGCACCCACTTAAGCAACCGATTATGCGGGTCCACGTATTCCGTGGCTGCCGGATCCGCCCGTGATCCCGGCCACCCCGCAATGCCCCGCACCGTCCCGCCCTGCTCTGCTCTGCCCACCATCGAGAATGTGCGTATGCCGAAGCCCTCACTGCACTCCACGAGCGAACTGGAACGTTCCTCCGTCGTCGCCAACAACACGATGAACCGGGAACGCGGACTCGCCGGAGTGAACAGCTACACCCGTGAACTGGGCTTCGACCCCCTGTCCCGGCTGGCCGCCCGCCCCCACGCCCCCTCCTGGCTGGACCTGTGCAGCGGCGAGGGCCGCGCCCTGCGGGAGGCCGCCTCGGCGCTGCCCGGCGACGCGGTCCTCACCGGCGTCGACCTGGTCGGCCCGCTGGTCCGCCTCCCGGCCCCGCCGACCCTGACGGAGATCGTGGCCTCGGTGTCGACCTGGGTGCCGACCCGGACGTACGACCTCATCACCTGCGTACACGGCCTGCACTACGTCGGCGACCAGCTCGGTCTCCTCGCCCGCGCCGCCTCCTGGCTCGCCCCCGAAGGACTGCTGGCCGCTCACTTCGACCCGGAGTCAGTCCGCTGGGACGACGGGTCGGCGGCGGGCCGGGCAGCGGTCTCGGCCCTGCGGTCGGCCGGCTTTCGCTACAGCGCCCGCCATCACCGGCTCACTCTGGAAGGCGGGCGCGAGGTCACGCTCCCGTTCCGCTACCTGGGCGCCGACCCGGCCGCCGGCCCGAACTACACGGGCCAGCCCGCGGTCGGTTCCCACTACGCCGACGTACGGTTCAGCGCGATCGCCGGTGCTTGAGGCCCGCCCTGGCGGTGTGCCGAATCCGCTTGGTGCGACCGCGCTCAGCGAGGATCTCGAGGGCGTCGGCGTTCGACGCCGCGGCCGCTTTGCGCTGGAGCCAGTCGGACGACGCGAGCAGGGCGTCGGGGCGCCAGGACTGCCTGAGCGTGATCGCGCGGAAGAGGGTCCATTCCTGCAGGCGGCGGGCCAGGAACGGATGACGGAGAGTGGCCTGTGCCATCGACTCGGCCCATCGTTCGTAGGCCGGGCCGAGGTGGAGGTCGGTGGCCCGGCGGTCCAGGTGCCGCAGGACGGCGGACTGGGCCATCGTCCGGTCCGGATCGGCGAGGACCGCGCTGATCAGACCGGCCTCTTCGGCGTCGGTCACCTGCTGCAGTTCGTGCACGTAGGCCGCGAAGCGGAGGTGCTCGGCCGGCTCCTCCCGTATGGCGTCGTGGTGGTTCATACGGACTGCCCGCTCCCCTCACTCGGCCGACTGAAACGCCCGAGGGCGGCACCCCCTGTCGGAACAGGGAGTGCCGCCCTCGGTACTGACGGACCAGGTCCGAGCCTTTCTTACGAAGAGGCTCAGAAGTCCATGTCACCGCCCGGCATGCCGCCACCGGCGGGCGCGGCGGCCTTCTCCGGCTTGTCGGCGATGACGGCCTCGGTGGTGAGGAACAGCGCGGCGATCGACGCGGCGTTCTGCAGCGCCGAGCGCGTCACCTTCGCCGGGTCGATGATGCCCTCGGCGATCATGTCGACGTACTCACCGGTCGCGGCGTTCAGGCCGTGGCCGACCTGGAGGTTGCGGACCTTCTCCACGACGACGCCACCCTCGAGACCACCGTTGACGGCGATCTGCTTGAGCGGGGCCTCCAGGGCGAGCTTCACGGCGTTGGCGCCGGTCGCCTCGTCACCCTCGAGCTCCAGCTTCTCGAAGACGGCGGACGCCTGGATGAGGGCCACGCCACCACCGGCGACGATGCCCTCCTCGACGGCGGCCTTCGCGTTGCGGACGGCGTCCTCGATGCGGTGCTTGCGCTCCTTGAGCTCCACCTCGGTGGCAGCGCCGGCCTTGATGACCGCGACACCGCCGGCGAGCTTCGCCAGGCGCTCCTGCAGCTTCTCGCGGTCGTAGTCCGAGTCGCTGTTCTCGATCTCGGCACGGATCTGGTTGACGCGACCCGCGACCTGGTCCGAGGAGCCGGAACCGTCGACGATGGTGGTCTCGTCCTTGGTGATGACGACCTTGCGGGCCTTGCCCAGGAGGTCCAGGGAGGTGTTCTCGAGCTTGAGACCGACCTCCTCGGAGATGACCTCGCCACCGGTGAGGATGGCGATGTCGTTGAGCATGGCCTTACGACGGTCACCGAAGCCCGGGGCCTTGACGGCGACGGACTTGAAGGTGCCGCGGATCTTGTTGACGACCAGGGTCGACAGGGCCTCGCCCTCGACGTCCTCGGCGATGATCAGCAGCGGCTTGCCCGACTGCATGACCTTCTCCAGCAGCGGGAGCAGGTCCTTGACCGAGGAGATCTTGGAGTTGGCGATCAGGATGTACGGGTCGTCGAGGACGGCCTCCATACGCTCCATGTCGGTGGCGAAGTACGCCGAGATGTAGCCCTTGTCGAAGCGCATACCCTCGGTGAGCTCCAGCTCCAGACCGAAGGTCTGGGACTCCTCGACGGTGATGACGCCTTCCTTGCCGACCTTGTCCATGGCCTCGGCGATGAGTTCGCCGATCTGGGTGTCGGCGGCGGAGATGGAGGCCGTGGAGGCGATCTGTTCCTTGGTCTCGACATCCTTGGCCTGCTCGAGCAGGGCGGCGGAGACGGCCTCGACGGCCTTCTCGATACCGCGCTTGAGGGCCATCGGGTTGGCGCCGGCGGCTACGTTGCGCAGGCCTTCCTTGACCAGGGCCTGCGCGAGAACGGTCGCGGTGGTCGTACCGTCACCGGCGACGTCGTCCGTCTTCTTGGCGACTTCCTTGACCAGCTCGGCGCCGATCTTCTCGTACGGGTCCTCGAGCTCGATCTCCTTGGCGATGGAGACACCATCGTTGGTGATCGTGGGGGCGCCCCACTTCTTCTCGAGGACGACGTTGCGGCCCTTGGGGCCGAGCGTCACCTTCACGGCGTCCGCGAGCTGGTTCATGCCGCGCTCGAGGCCGCGCCGCGCCTCCTCGTCGAACGCGATGATCTTGGCCATGTGAAGTGGTCCCTCCAGGACTGGGGGTGATTCCTTCGGACCGCGCCCGCGCCCGCGACGGACGGCTCGCATGCCTCGTGGTTCCTTGCCCCACCTGGCTTGCGGGCCTCACCGACCCGGTCCTTCATTGTCACTCTCACCTTCAGAGTGCTAACGCAATGATTAGCACTCGCCCCCTGCGAGTGCAAGCGGCTCTCGGGGATCGGGCGGGGCGCTCCGCGATGCGCGAACAGGGCTCTGGTGGGGTCCGGGCGGGGGCCGGGCAGGGCTCGGGCAGGGTCCGGGCAGGCCACATGCAGGCCACATGCAGGCCACATGCAGGCCCGAGCACGGCGAAGACCCCGCACTCCGAGCACGGCGAAGGCCTCGCACCCGTGGCACGGCGAAGGGCCCGCACCCCAGGAGGTGCGGGCCCTTCGAAGAAGAACGTCGCTGCTTTAAGTCGACGCGTGCTTCAGCTGGCCGCCAGCCGGACCATGTCCGCCTGCGGCCCCTTCTGACCCTGCGAGATCTCGAAATCGACTCGCTGGCCCTCTTCCAGGGTGCGGTACCCGTCCATCTGGATCGCGCTGTAGTGGACGAAAACATCCGCACCACCGTCGACCGCGATGAAGCCGTACCCCTTCTCCGCGTTGAACCACTTGACGGTGCCCTGAGCCATGCCTAACTCCCCTATTACTGGCCCTTGCACAGATCCACACTTCGCGGATCCGGGTCAGACCTCACCCCCCATCGGTCGGGGGCGTGCGCCGGAACGCGTCGACCGCGGCTGAATGTATCTGCCCAACTGCCGTCTGCAACAGGTCAATCGGACGAGAAATCCGGGCACAGCCGGTCGGGAATGTGGGGACAATTCCCCTGACTTCAGGTCAAGTCGGACCTGATAAACGGCACAAAAGCCGCAAAAAACCCGCACACTTTGGCTACTTCTTGTCGGGCGGGCGGAAGAAATCAAGGGCCACCGACCCGTGAATCGGCGGCATCTTCCCCAACTGTACCTCGCTCAACCACACAGAATTGCCCCCTCCGCTTCTCTCACGGAGGGGGCAATTCGATGAACTCTCAGTAATCTGTGTTACCGATGGTAATGATCGGTCATTCGGTCAGCCTCCGGCGACGGCCGGAATGATGGAGACACCCGCACCGTCCGGCGTCGCCGTCTCCAGCCCCTGTTCGAAACGGACGTCGTCGTCATTGACGTACACGTTGACGAACCGACGCAGCTTGCCCTGGTCGTCGAGAACCCGGGCGGCGATCCCGGTGTGGTTCTTCTCCAGGTCGGCGATGACCTCGGCGAGGTTGGCGCCTTCGGCGGCGACCTCGGCCTGCCCGCCGGTGTAGGTGCGCAGGATGGTGGGGATGCGGACGTTGACGCTCATGCGGTGTGACCTCCGGTCGGGTATGCAGGTTCGGTGGGCAGCGTCCCTAGGGGCGCGGGGCTGTGTCGAATGTGCGGCTACCGCCGCGTGGGCGCGACCAGCCCCCGCCGGCCCGCAGACGAAGACGACTAGACGAGACCAGCCTCGCGGAACGAGTCCAGGTTGGGACGAATGGTCGCGGTCAGCCCCGTGCCGGCCACCGCGTCCAGCGTCTTGAGGCCGTCACCGGTGTTGAGGACAACCGTCGTCTTCGTCGGGTCGAGGACACCGTTCTCGATCAGCTTGCGCGTCACACCCACGGTCACCCCACCGGCGGTCTCCGCGAAGATGCCCTCGGTCCGGGCGAGGACCTTGATCGCGTCCACGACCTGCTCGTCCGTCACGTCCTCCACCGCACCGCCGGTACGGCGAGCGATGTCCAGGACGTAGGGACCGTCCGCCGGGTTGCCGATCGCCAGCGACTTGGCGATGGTGTTCGGCTTCTGCGGGCGGACCACGTCGTGCCCCGCCTTGTACGCGGTCGACACCGGCGAGCAGCCCTCGGCCTGCGCGCCGAAGATCTTGTACGGCTTGTCCTCGACGAGCCCGAGCTTGATCAGCTCCTGCAGCCCCTTGTCGATCTTCGTGAGCTGCGAGCCGGAGGCGATCGGCACGACGATCTGGTCGGGCAGCTGCCAGCCGAGCTGCTCACAGATCTCGTACGCCAGGGTCTTGGAGCCCTCGGCGTAGTACGGCCGCAGGTTGACGTTGACGAAGCCCCAGCCCTCACCGGCCGGGTCGCCGATCAGCTCGGAGCAGAAGCGGTTCACGTCGTCGTAGTTGCCCTCGATGCCGACGAGCTCACCGCCGTACACCGCGGCCATGACGACCTTGCCCTGCTCCAGGTCGTGCGGGATGAACACGCAGGAGCGGAAGCCGGCGCGGGCCGCCGCGGCGCCCACCGCACCGGCGAGGTTGCCGGTCGAGGAGCAGGACAGGGTGGTGAAGCCGAAGGCGCGGGCGGCCTCCAGGGCCTGGGCGACGACACGGTCCTTGAAGGAGTGCGTCGGGTTCCCGGAGTCGTCCTTGATGAAGAGCTTGCCGACGTCGACACCCAGCTCACGCGCGAGGTTGTCGGCCTTGACGAGCTGGGTCCAGCCGGGGTTGATGTTCGGCTTGGTGGCCACGTCGGCGGGGACGGGCAGGAGCGGCGCGTAGCGCCAGATGTTCGCGGGACCCGCTTCGATCTGCTTGCGGAGCTCCTCGGCGTCGTAGGCCGAGAAGTCGTACGCGATCTCCAGCGGGCCGAAACACTCCTCGCACGCGAAGACCGGTCCGAGGGGTACCCGGTGACCGCACTCGCGGCAGGACAGCGCCGCGGCGGGACCAAGGTCTACGGTGGATTCGGTGGTGCTTGCAACAGTCTGCGCAGCCATGTGAGGCGAGGCCCTTTCTCCTCATCTTCCTCACGACGCATCTCGCCGTGAGACGGATTTGGCACCTTCCCTAGCCGGGAGCCTCGCGGAGACGATCGACAGTGATCGCTACGAGAACCGACTGGAGGGTTGCCGGGGCTTCATCGGGCCGTTTCCCTCTGCCCCTCTGGATGAGCTGTATTCGGTTGTTAACGGCGGTTGACCCCGGACATGCGATGGTCATCCGCGTTGTTCAAGACTGTAACCGACGGCCAGGACAGTTGAGAGAGTCCGTCCGAACCGCGAGACAAACCGTGAGGAGCCGCCAACCGTGCTGGAAGAAGTCGAGCGCTGGCTGAGCACCCGCTCCTGGTCCGTGACCGATCGCCCGCTCCACCAGATCCTGGCCGCCAAGCAGCGTACGGGCCAGTCGGTCTCCGTCGTGCTGCCGGCGCTCAACGAGGAGGAGACGGTCGGCGACATCGTCGCGATCATCCGCCACGACCTCATGCAGCAGGTGCCGCTGGTCGACGAGATCGTCGTCGTCGACTCGGGATCCACCGACCGCACCTCCGAGGTGGCCGCCGCCGCGGGCGCCCGGGTCGTCCACCGCGACGACATCCTGCCCCGCATCCCGCCCGTGCCCGGCAAGGGCGAGGTGCTGTGGCGCTCGCTGCTCGTCACGAGCGGCGACATCGTCTGCTTCATCGACGCGGACCTGAGGGAGTTCAAGTCCGACTTCGTCTCCGGCATCGTGGGCCCGCTGCTGACCGACCCCGAGGTCGATCTGGTGAAGGGCATGTACGACCGTCCCCTCCGCGGCGCGGCCGGGCAGGGCGGCCGGGTGACCGAGCTGATGGCGCGCCCGCTGCTGAACATGCACTGGCCGCAGCTGGCCGGTTTCGTGCAGCCGCTCGGCGGCGAGTACGCGGCCCGCCGCTCGCTGCTGGAACAGCTCCCCTTCCCCGTGGGCTACGGCATCGAGCTCGGCATGCTGGTCGACGCCCTGCACCTGGTGGGCCTCGACGCCCTGGCCCAGGTGGACGTGGGCGTCCGAATCCACCGCCACCAGGACGGACAGGCCCTTGGCCGGATGTCCGCCGCGATCTACCGCACGGCCCAGCTGCGGCTGGCCCGCGGGCACCTCATCCGCCCCTCCCTCACCCAGTTCGAGCGGGGCGAGGACGGGTTCGAGCCACGCACGTTCTCCGTGGACACGGAGGAGCGGCCGCCGATGGCGGAGATCGCGGAGTACGCCTCCCGCAAGGTGGCTTGAAGGCGGTGCGAGGTCGGCTTGAAGCTCGTACACGGCCCCTGCCAGTGAGGTGAACCGCACGTTTGAGCGGTTCCGGGCCGGGCTAGGTTGAGGCGTATGGCTTCCACGCAGGATGCGCACGGTGCTGCCAAGGTGCTGGTCGCGTCGAACCGCGGCCCGGTCTCGTACGAGGTCCGCGACGACGGCTCGTTGCACTCCAAGAGGGGCGGCGGCGGAGTCGTCTCCGGACTGTCGGCGATCGGGCCGGACGCGGGCGCCCTGTGGGTGTGCTCCGCGCTGTCCGACGGGGACCGGGAGGCGGTGCGGCGCGGGGTCGGCGCGGACGGCGTGCTGATGCTGGACATCCCGGCCGACGTGCACGCCGACGCCTACAACGGCATCGCGAACTCGGTCCTCTGGTTCGTCCACCACTTGCTCTACCAGACACCACTGGAGCCGGTCTTCGACGCCGAGTTCCGGCGGCAGTGGGCGTCGTACGAGGCGTACAACCAGGCCTTCGCCGAGGCGTTGGCCGGGCAGGCGGCGCCGGGTGCGGCGGTGCTGGTGCAGGACTATCACCTGTGCCTGGTGCCGGGGATGCTGCGCGAGCTGCGCCCTGACCTGCGTATCGGCCACTTCTCGCACACGCCGTGGGCGCCGGCCGAGTACTTCCGGATGCTGCCGGAGGACATCCGGGCGCAGCTGGTGTGGGGGATGCTGGGCGCCGACCGGCTGGCGTTCCTGACCTGGCGGTGGGCGTACGGCTTCATGGCCTGCGCGAACGAGATCGACGCCGAGCGGATCCAGGTGTACTCGCCGGTGCCGAGCGAGCCGAAGCACATCCAGCACACCGGCACGGGCATGCCGCCTGTGCGCACCACGTGGATCGGCGTCCACGGGCTCGGTGCGGACGCGGACTTCCTGCGGGCCCGGTCGCACGAGGCCGACGTCGACGAACGCATGGCCGCGCTGCGCGCGGAGATCGGCGAGGGGCGCAGAGCCGTCGTCCGGGTCGACCGGACCGAGCTGTCCAAGAACATCGTGCGGGGCCTGCTGGCGTACCGGCAGCTGCTCGACGACCACCCCGAGTGGCGTGAGCGGGTGGTGCACGTGGCGTTCGCGTATCCGTCGCGGCAGGACCTGGCGGTCTACCGGGAGTACACGGCGGAGGTCCAGCGCCGGGCGGAGGAGATCAACTCCCAGTACGGGACGCCTGGTTGGACCCCGGTGGTCCTCCACGTCAAGGACGACTTCGCGCGCTCGCTGGCCGCGTACCGGCTGGCGGACGTGGCACTGGTCAACCCCATCCGGGACGGCATGAACCTCGTCGCGAAGGAGGTCCCAGTCGTCTCCGACGAGGGGTGCGCGCTGGTGCTGTCGCGGGAGGCGGGAGCCTTCGCGGAGCTGGGCGAGGACGCGATCGCCGTGAACCCGTACGACGTGATGGAAACGGCGCGGGCGCTGCACGAGGCGTTGTCCATGGGGCCGGAGGAGCGGGCGGAACGGTCGAAGAGGCTGGCTGCGGCCGCGACCGCCCTCCCCCCGGCCCAGTGGTTCCTGGACCAGCTGCACGCGCTGGACGTGGCCGACGCAGAGGCCGCGGAGGACGAGGAGAACTAGGAAGACTAGGAAGACCAGGAGGACCGGGAGGACCGGGAGGACCGGGAGGACCGGGAGGCTGGTCTCAGCCCGTCTGAGCGGCGATCGCCTGCAGCAGCCGTACGACCCCCTGCGGGCCGTCCACCACCACGTCCGCCTTCTTCGACAGCTCGGTGACCTCCTCGCTGCCGCTGCAGACCAGGAGGCCCGGGGTGCCGTCGGAACGGAGTTCGTCGACGGCGGCGTAGGCGGGGAGGTCGCCGAGGTCGTCGCCGGCGTAGAGGACGGACTCGGCGCCGAGTTCGCGGACGTACTCGCTCAGCGCCACGCCCTTGTCCATGCCGGGCGGACGGAGTTCGAGGACCATGCGCCCCGGTTCGACGATGAGGCCGCCTCGGGTGGCGAGGTCGGTCAGGGGCTCGCGGAGGGCGTCGAAGGTGCCCTGGGGGTCGGCCGCGCGGCGCGTGTGCACGGCGATGGCATGCCCCTTGTCCTCGATCCACGCGCCCTGCGTGCTTTCGAGAAGGCGCGGCAGTTCGGCGCGGACGGCTGCGACGCCGGGGTGGGGGTCGGGGGCGGTGACCTCACCGCTGACGGCGTCCCAGCGCTCGGCGCCGTAGTGCCCGAGCACGACGAGGTGCTCCAGCCCCGGGACGCCGGCGAATCCGCCGTACCGGACGGCGACGTCGGCCGGGCGACCGGTGATCACCGCAACGGAGGCCACCTTCGGGGCGAGCGCGGCGAGCGCCGGCAGCGCGTCGGGGTGGGCGCGGGCCTTCTCGGGGTCGGGCACGATCGGCGCGAGGGTTCCGTCGAAGTCGAGGGCGACCAGGGCGCGCTCGGGGCGGGCGAGGATGGCGGCGAGGCCGTCGCGCCCGGGGTGGGTTGTGGGGGTCGGCAGGGGGGCCGTGGAGTTGGTCGAGTCGGAGTCGGTCAGATCCTTGTGACTGCCCATGGGGCGACCCTATCGAGGGAGGGGTACGCGTCGGGAGAATTCCCGCCCCCGCCGCCCCTACCCGTCCCGTCCCTGGGGGCTGCCGCCCCCCAGACCCCCGCTTCGGCCCTGAACGGGCCTCGTCCTTAAACGCCGGACGGGCTGAAAATCCAGCCCCTCCGGCGTTTGAGGAGCGGGGTCGAAGGGGCGGAGCCCCTTCAGGATGGGGCGGGTAGGGGCGGCGGGGGCGAAACCCCTCTGCGGCACCCCGCGTCACCGCTCCCCCCGCCGCCCCTCCCGCACCCGCCGCAGCCGGTTCACCGTCACCGGATCGTGGGCCAGAGCCCGGGCGTCGTCCAGCAGCGCGTTCAGCAGCTGGTAGTAGCGGACGGGTGCCAGGCCAAGTTCCTCGCGTATGGCCCGCTCCTTCGCGCCGGGACCCGCGAAGCCCCGGCGTTCCAGGGCAAGGATGGCCTGCTCCCGCTCCGCGAGGACGGCAGCGGCGTCCTCAGGCTGCTCCTCGTTCATGGGTCGCACCGTAACGCCCCCCACCGACAAGCGACCTACTCGGCACTCTCCGCCCGCGTAGCCGTCGACTGCAGCTGCCCCAGGACCGCCGACGGACTGCCACCGGACGCGACCGTCCTGCCGATGCGCTTCTTGATGTCCGCACTGACCGCGGCCCAGGAGGTCCGGCCGACGGGGTAGAGCTCGGACAGCGGGAGTTCCTCGAGGAAGGGCTTGAGGTCGGCGTCCCCCTTGGCCCCGGTCATCACCGTGGACGCGGAGTTCGTGACGGGCAGCAGGTCGTACTCGCGGGAGAAGTCCAGGACGTTCTGCTTGTCGTAGACGAAGTCGAGGAACTCGCCCACCTGCTCGGCATGGCCGTTCTGCTTGAAGGCCATCATCCAGTCGGCCACGCCCATGGACATCTTGGTGGGGCCGTCCGCCCCGGGCATGGGCACCATGCCGAACTTCACGCCCTTGTTCGCGGCGATCCGCATCAGCGAGGGGTGGCCGTTGAGCATGCCGACGTCACCCGCCGCGAAGGCGGAGAACGCGTCGGCCCGATTGAGCTCGCCGGGCGCGACCGGGCCCGTGAGTCCCTTGCCGACCAGGTTGTTCTTGAGCCAGTTGAAGGTGGCGACGTTCTCCGCGGAGTCGATGCTGTACGTGCCGAGGTCGGCGTCGGTGTATCCGCCCCCGCCGCTGAGCAGCCACTGCATCGTCTCGGCCTGCGCCTCCTCGGCCCCGAGCGGCAGCGCGTACGGGTACTTCACGCCCTCCGCCTTGAGCGCCTCGGCGTCGGCGGCCAGCTCCTTCCAGGTCGTCGGCGCGGTGAGGCCGGCCTTCTGGAAGAGGGTCTTGTTGTAGAAGAGCAGGCGAGTGGAGGAGGCGAACGGTATGCCGTACTGCACCCCGTTGACCTGCCCGGCGTCCGCGAGCTGCGAGACGAAGTCGGCCTGGACGGGGATGGAGAGCAGGTCGTCGGCCTGGTAGAGGAGGTCCTTCGCGGCGTAGTCCGCGTACGCGCCGATCTGCGCCAGGTCCGGCGCCTTCCCGGCGTCGACCATCTCCTTGACCTTGGCGTCGACGTCGTTCCAGGAGTACACCGTGACGTCGATCCGCACGCCGGCGTGCTCCTCCTCGTACTCCTTGACGAGCTTGTCCCAGTACTTCTGCGAGCTGTTCGCCCCGCTGTCCCCGTAGTCCGCGGCGACCAGCTTGAGCGTCACCTCGTCCGAACCACCGGTCAGCCCGCAGCCGCCCAGAGCCGCCGTCAGGCCCAGCGCGGTCATCGCCGCGATCGTTCCCGTACGCCCTGTACTCCTACGCCGCTGCACGCAGAACCGCCCCACACCCATGTTCGAAACTTTCGAAACGTCATACATATTGCCCCCATAGGTCTACACCACGTAAGTGGACTAGACCTCTCGTGGGTGCGCAAGACACACTGTCCCCCGTGAGACATGTCATCGCCCTCGATGTGGGCGGCACCGGGATGAAGGCCGCGCTGGCGGGAGCGAGCGGTGCCGCGCCGCACGGGGAAGCGCACCCCGTGCCCCACCAGGCCCGCCGCCCCACCGGGCGTGAGCGCGGGCCGGACGCGGTCGTCGAGGGCATCCTCGACTTCGCCGCCGAGCTGCGCGCGTACGGCGAGCAGCACTTCGGCGAGCCCGCGGCGGCCGTCGGCGTCGCCGTCCCCGGGATCGTCGACGAGGAGCGCGGCATCGCCACCTACTCGGCCAACCTGGGCTGGCGCGACGTACCGCTGCGGCAGCTGCTCACCGAACGGCTCGGCGGTATGCCCGTCGCCCTCGGCCACGATGTGCGCACCGGCGGTCTCGCGGAGGGCCGCATCGGCGCGGGCAAGGGCACCGACCGTTTTCTCTTCGTGCCGCTCGGCACCGGGATCGCCGGCGCCATCGGCATCGACGGCCGAGTGGAGGCGGGCGCGCACGGCTTCGCGGGCGAGATCGGCCACATCGTCGTACGGCCCGGCGGGCCCGCCTGTCCGTGCGGGCAGCGCGGCTGTCTGGAGCGGTTCGCGTCCGCGGCTGCGGTGAGCGAGGCGTGGGCCGCCGCCTGCGGGGACCCGGGAGCGGACGCGGCGGACTGCGCCAAGGCCGTCGCGTCCGGTGACCCGAACGCCGTACGGGTGTGGCAGGAGGCCGTGGACGCACTCGCCGACGGCCTGGTCACCGCCCTCACCCTGCTGGACCCGCGCACCCTGATCATCGGTGGCGGGCTCGCCGAGGCGGGGGAAACCTTGTTCACACCGCTACGGGACGCCGTCCGGCGGCGGGTCACGTTCCAGAAGCTGCCGGAGATCGTCCCTGCGGCCCTCGGGGACACGGCCGGCTGCCTCGGCGCCGGCCTCCTGGCCTGGGATCTCCTCGACCACATCAACCGTACGGAGGTAACTCCCTGATGGCTGCCGACCTGGGGGCGCGGGACAGCGCCGATATGCGGCTCCGCCGCGGTGCGCGAGCAACCACACACAGCCCGCACCCCGCAACCGCCAAGGCGCCCCTCGTCCTGTCCGGCGCCAACGTGGTCATGCCGACGGGAACCCGCAAAGAGGGCCAAGTGATCGTCGACGGCACCCGAATCGCCGGCACAGCCCCAGAAAACGCTCACCGCATCGACCTCACCGGCCACTGGCTGGTCCCCGGCTTCGTCGACATCCACAACCACGGCGGCGGCGGAGCCTCGTTCACCTCAGGCACGCCAGACGACGTAGTCACCGGCATCCACACCCACCGCCTGCACGGCACCACCACCCTGGTCGCCTCCATGGTGACCGGCGACATGGACTTCCTGACCCGGCGAGCCGGCCTCCTCTCCGAACTGGCCGAGCAGGGCGACATCGCCGGCATCCACTTCGAGGGCCCGTTCATCTCCCCGTGCCGCAAGGGCGCGCACTCCGAGGAGCTGCTGCGCGACCCGGACCCGGCGGAGGTGCGCAAGCTGATCGACGCAGCGCGCGGCAGGGCCACGATGGTCACCCTGGCCACCGAACTGCCGGGCGGCCTCGACTCCGTACGCCTGCTCGCCGAGCACGGCGTCATCGCGGCGATCGGGCACACGGACGCGTCGTACGAGCAGACGGTGGAGGCGATCGAGGCGGGCGCGACGGTCGCCACGCACCTGTTCAACGCGATGCCGCCGCTCGGTCATCGCGAGCCGGGCCCGATCGCGGCCCTGCTGGAGGACGAGCGGGTGACCGTAGAGCTGATCAACGACGGCACCCATCTGCACCCCGCCTCGCTCCAGCTGGCGTTCCATCACGCGGGCGCGGGCCGGGTCGCGTTCATCACGGACGCGATGGACGCCGCGGGCTTCGGCGACGGCCGCTACATGCTCGGCCCGCTGGAGGTGGAGGTGGCCGACGGTGTGGCACGCCTCGTCGAAGGCGGCTCGATCGCGGGGTCCACCCTCACCCTCGACCGCGCTTTCCAGCGGGCGGTGACGATCGACCGGCTGCCGGTCAAGGACGTGGTCGCGGCGCTGTCCGTCAACCCCGCCAAGCTGCTCGGCCGGTACGACCGCATCGGCTCCCTGGAGCCCGGCAAGGACGCCGACCTGGTCCTGCTGGACTCCGACTTCGACCTCAAGGGCGTGATGCGCCGGGGCGAATGGGTGGTTGAACCCCAACTGGGGTGATGTGTCCTGCTGTTGAGGGCGGCGGTTGTCCTGGGAGACTGGGACGGCCGCCGTCCGTTTGGCATGATCAAGTCCGCCCGGCGAGGCGCCCGGCAGACAGATGCGCAAACACGTTCTGAACTTCTTCGCATTCGGAACTTCTTCGGGGGAGGTCGGCCCAGGTGATCCTCACGGTCACGCTGAACACCGCTCTCGACATCACCTATCGCGTACGGGCGCTACGGCCCCACGCGTCCCACCGCGTCTCCGAGGTCACCGAACGCCCCGGCGGCAAGGGCCTGAACGTGGCTCGCGTCCTCGCCGCCCTCGGCCACGAGGTGACGGTCACCGGCTTCGCGGGCGGCGCGACGGGCCGCGTCGTACAGGAGCAGCTCACGGCGACGCCCGGCGTGGTGGACGCGCTGGTCCCGGTGGCGGGCGCGACCCGGCGCACCATCGCCGTGGTCGACGAGCGAACCGGCGACACGACCCAACTCAACGAACCGGGCCCGACGATCACCTCGGCCGAGTGGTCCGCCTTCCAGGAGGCGTACGAGGATCTCGTCCCGTCGGCCTCCGCGGTGGCCCTGTGCGGCAGCCTGCCACGGGGGGTGCCGGTGGGGGCGTACGCCGGTCTGGTACGGGCCGCTCGCGCGGCGGAGGTTCCGGTGCTGCTGGACACCAGCGGCGAGGCACTGCGCCGGGGCGTCGCCGCCCGCCCGGACATCATCAAGCCCAACGCCGACGAGCTGGCCGAACTCACCGGTTCCCACGAGCCGTTGCGCGCGACGCAGGACGCCCGCCGACGGGGGGCGCGTGCGGTGGTGGCCTCCCTCGGTGCGGAGGGCCTCCTCGCCGCGACCCCCGACGGCCGCTGGCGCGCCACCCCACCGACCCGCCTCCACGGCAACCCGACCGGCGCCGGCGACGCGGCGGTCGCGGGCCTGCTGTCAGGGTTGGTGGAACGGCTGCCGTGGCCCGACCGACTGGCCCGCGCGGCGGCGCTGAGCGCGGCGAGCGTGCTGGCACCGGTGGCGGGCGAGTTCGACCGGGGGGCCTACGAGGAGCTGCTGGGGCGGGTGGCGGTGACCGGGGAGGTCACCGCGGCCTGACTACGACTTGTACCAGCCCTTGATCAGCCACATCTGGTCGAGGAGCGCGTCACACTGGTTGCCTTGCTCGCACGAGACCTTGATCGTGTTCGTGCCCTTGTTGAGCTGGATCCAGTTGTAGGTCTTCGTCCAGCCCTTCTCGTAGTCGCCCTCGGGGCCGCCCGACCAGTTCTTGAGGTCGACCGGGGAGTCAGAGGCGGTGCCGTTGACCGTAAGGGTGGCGTTCTGGTCCTTGCCCGGGACGCTGTAGCCGACGAACACGGTGTACTTGCCGGACTTCGGGATGCCGTCGACCCTCCAGGTGACCGAGGAGCCGACCTGGTTGAAGCCCTGGACGTACACGCCGCCGTCAGCCTGGGCGCCCTTGACGTCGGACGCGGTGGCGGCAGTGCCGCCGAGGGCCAGGGCCTTGGCGTCGATCGTCGGCAGGTCCTCTTCGGCCGCCTGGCTGTTGCTGTTCGACGGGCTCGGCGCGCTGCTCTGCTGGGACTGCGTCGGCGTCGAGTCGGCCTCGTTGCCCGTCTTGTCCTTGTCGTCGCCGCCCAGCATCGCCACGCCGATGCCGATGACGACCGCCGCGACGACCGCGATCGCGCCGATCAGCAGGCCCTTGGTGTTGGGGCCCCCGCCGCGGCCGCCGCCGGAGCCGCTGCCGCCGCTGTACGCCGGCTGCTGCTGGGCCGTCGGGGCCCCGCCGGGGTGCGTCTCCGGCGCCGCGTAGTGCGCGTTCGGCTGGCCGTAGGCGCCGCCCTGCTGTTGCGGTATCTGGCCGTAGGGCGCGGTCGGCTGCTGCTGGCCGTACTGGCGCTGGCCGACCGCTCGCGCCCGGTTGACCGAGCCCGGGTAGCCGTAGCCCCCGCCACCGGAGGGGGGCTGGGCGCCGTTGGCCTGCCCGTCGGCGTAGAGGTAGCCGAACGGGTCGTCGTCCTCGGGCGTAGTTGCGCCGTTGTTGCCGGACGTCATCCCTTTGGTACTCCTCACCAGGTGCGGGCGGATGCGATACGTGGGGTCAGAATGGCGAGCCTACCCGCTCCTGCTGACCCAAACGGGTGACTCGGATCGCATCAGCTCGCTGACCTGGGAGTTACCCGGCGCGTCTGTGTTGTTTGGGACGAGATCGTTTCTCTACGTACATCCGCTCGTCGGCGGACTTCAGCACTTCGTCCGCCGTCATTCCGCAGTGTGCCCACCCGATGCCGAAGCTGGCGCCGACCCGCACGGCACGGCCTTCCGCCCGGATGGGCTGGATGATCTCGTTGCGCAGACGTACGGCGAGGTCCTGGGCGTCGGCCCGGCCCAGCCCGTCGGCGAGGATCACGAACTCGTCGCCGCCGAGCCGGGCGACGGTGTCGCCGTCGCGGACCCCGCGCGTCAGCCGCCTGGCCACCTCGATGAGAACCACGTCACCCGCGTTGTGCCCGAACCGGTCGTTGATCGACTTGAAGCCGTCGAGGTCGCAGAAGAGGACCGCGAGCCCCTTGGTGCCGTCGTCGCGCCCGCTCTCGACCGGGGCGATGGTGTGCTCGTGATGGTCGTAGGCGTCGAACGCCGCCGCGCCGGGGAAGTCGAAGCCGTGGCCGTTGGCGTCGTAGACGGCGGGGTGGCCGTAGGCCGCGTCCGTGGACTCCAGGGCGCCCGCGTGGGTGGGGCGCTGACACAGGCGCGCGGAGAGGCGGGAGCGCAGCTCGGCGGAGTTCGGCAGGCCGGTGAGGGAGTCGTGGGAGGCGCGGTGGGCGAGCTGGAGCTCGCGGCGCTTGCGCTCCTCGATGTCCTCGACGTGGGTGAGCAGGAAGCGGGGGCCGTCGGCGGCGTCGGCGACGACGGAGTTACGGAGCGAGACCCAGACGTAGGTGCCGTCGCGGCGGCCCAGGCGCAGCTCCGCGCGGCCGCCCTCCGCCGACGTACGCAGCAGCGTGCCGATGTCCTCGGGGTGGACGAGGTCGGAGAAGGAGTAGCGGCGCATCGCGGAGGCGGGGCGGCCGAGGAGACGGCAGAGCGCGTCGTTGGTCCTGAGGATCCGGCCGTGCTGGTCGCCGCCCATCTCGGCGATGGCCATGCCGGAGGGGGCGTACTCGAAGGCCTGCCTGAAGCTTTCCTCGCTCGCGCGCAGGGCCTGCTGCTCGCGTTCGAGCCGGACCAGTGCCCGCTGCATATTCGCGCGTAGACGTGCGTTGCTGATGGCGATGGCGGCCTGGAACGCGTACATCTGGAGCGCCTCGCGGCCCCAAGCGCCCGGCAGCCGGCCGTTGCGCGGCCGGTCCACGGACAGGACGCCGATCAGCTCGCCGCACGCGCTGCCCTGCACGCCGGGCATGTACATCGGCGCGAAGAGCCGGTCGCTCGGGTGCCACTCGTCCTCGAAGCGGGGCGCGGGGCCGTCGGTGTACCACTGCGGTACGTCGTCGTCGTCGAGTATCCAGCCCTCGGTGTGCGGGATGAAGACCAGGCCGCCCCAGCGCTCGCCCATGGTCAGCCGGCGCTCCCAGGAGTCGCGGGAGCCGACACGGCCGGTGATGAGGGCCTCGGCGGCGGGATTGCCGGAGAAGGCGGCGACGACGAGATCGCCGTCGGGGCGTACGAGGTTGACGCACGCGAGTTCGTAGCCGAGGCCGACGACGACTCCGTCGGCCACGGTCTGCAGCGTGTCCGCCAGGCTGCGGGCCGTGTTCATGTCCGCCATGACCTGGTGCAGTTGGCGCAAGGTCGCAAGACGGACGTACGGCTCCGACTCGGTCTCCATGCTCGCCCTCCCCCCGAGACCTCGCAGCGAATCAAGGGTGCTCTTCGGCGCTTCTTAATCGATCGTGCCCTTGCAGCTTCCCCGCCACTGAATCACAGCGCGCTGCCCACTCGGTACACAGGGTCAACAATTAATGCCCCCTGTGACTCAAGTCACAGGGAAACGTGAACAATTGAGCGGCGTTTCTGCGTTTTTCCTGTGCGTTTACTGAACGCAAACTTTGTGCACGTGTGGAGGTGCCGCGAAACGGCTCTGAACAGGTACGTCGAGAACGGTCCGAGGTTCCGCGAGTCTTCCCTGTGGTCCTAGGTCCACGTCCTAGGACCGTGTCCTAGGTCCGTTCTCGGGCGAAGGGCCGATGTGGCGTGTGCGGTGCCGACATTAGCGTTTTCGGCGTGCCGAACACTTCTCCCCACGCGCCGCCCGTGACCGCAGTCCTCCCCACCGCCCGGAGCTCTTCCGGGCATGCTGAGGGAGTGAGCAACGACGAGTTCCGTGACGCCATGTCGCGGCTGGCCGCGGGTGTGGTCCTGGTGACCGCGCTGGAGCCGCCGCTGGACCCGGACGACCCGCACGCGCCGGTCGGCGAGGACGTCGGCATGACGGCGACGGCGTTCATGTCGGTGTCCCTGGACCCACCGTTGGTGCTGGTCAGCCTGCGTGAGGGCTCCCGTATGGACGACCTGCTCGCCGAGCAGCCCCTGTGGGCGGTGTCGGTCCTCTCCGAGAGCCAGCGCCACATCGCCGGCCGCTTCGCCATGAAGGGCCGCGTCAGCGACCGGCTGCTGTTCGCCGACATCCCGTACGTCCGCGGCATGGAGACCGGCGCCCCTCTGGTGGGCGGCGCCCTGGCCACCCTGGAGTGCCGCACCGAGCAACGGGTGACGGCCGGCGATCACACTCTGGTGATCGGCCGCGTCCTGTCGGCCTCACTGCCGAGTTCGGACGGGGGGCCACTGACGTATTTCCGGGGGCGGTACCGGCAGTTGGGGTGAAGATCGGCGATCGCGGCGGGATCCGGCGCCCGGACGAAAATCCGTGGCCGCCGATGATCACTCGGCATACGGTCCCCGGATGACATCGACTCCCGCACTCCGCCTCGAAAAGATCACACCCGGAAACTTCGAGACCGCGACCGGCATACGCGTCCGCCCCGAGCAGGAATTCGCGGTCTCCCCGGTGATGCAGTCGCTCGCCGAGGCATACGTTCACCCGGCGGGCGTCGCCTGGCCGCGCCTGATCGTCGACGGCGACCGCCCGGTCGGGTTCCTGATGGCCTTCTTCGATATCGACTGGCGCGGCGACGGCACCCTGTTCCGCTCGGGACTGTGGCGGCTGAACATCGCGGCGGAGGAACAGGGCCGCGGTTACGGCCGGTTCGCGGTCGAGTCCGTGGCCACCGAGATCCGCCGCCGGGGCGGCAAGGAGTTGTACGTCACCTGGCATCCCGGACCGAAC
The DNA here is from genome assembly GCF_041052385.1 of Streptomyces sp. R28. GTDB lineage: Bacteria > Actinomycetota > Actinomycetes > Streptomycetales > Streptomycetaceae > Streptomyces. The sequence goes on from NZ_CP163439.1 coordinate 4,907,026, forward strand.
GGCCCCGAGGGTTTCTACCTCGGCCTCGGCTTCCGGCCGAACGGGGAGACCAGCGAGGGCGAGACGGTGGGGGTGCTGGAGCTGGACCGGATCGGCTAGACCGGCCTGACGTCGAGCCGGGACACCCGCTCGGGGTCCGTGACGATGTCGATCACGGCGATCCGGTCCCGTACGAACGCAAACTTCAAGGCCCGCCGCACCCGCCCCTCGGCAAGCACCACGAACCCCGCCGCACCGTCGACGAGCGCGGGTCGCGCGACCCCGGCAAGGGGCCCGAACGTCGCCGCGCCCCGGGCCACGGCCGCCGCGCCCGTGGCCACCCCGACCTCGGTGCGGGCGACGACATCCGGGTCCAGGACGTCGAGCAGCCCGTCGAAGTCACCGTCCCGCGCGGCGGCGAGGAAGGCGTCCACGAGCCGCCGCTGCCTGGCGCGGTCGGCCTCGGGCACGTCCGCCCCCTGTACCCGGCGCCGGGCGCGGCTGGCGAGCTGCCGGGCGGCGGCCGGCGTACGGTCCACGACGGCCGCGACCTCCTCGTACGACACCCCGAACAGGTCGTGCAGCACGAACGCCAGCCGCTCGGCGGGCGTCAGAGCGTCCAGTACGACGAGCAGGGCCACGCCCACCGAGTCGGCGAGGAGCGCGTCCTGCTCGGGGTCGGTCGCGGGGGCGGGCGGGAAGGCGGACGCGGAGAGGGCGGGTGCGGCCGGAGCGGCGGGAGCGGGGGCCGTGGTGTCCAGGGGCTGCTCCGCGCGGGACTTGCGGGAGCGAAGCAGGTCCAGGCAGACCCGGCCGACGACGGTCGTCAGCCAGCCGCCGAGGTTGTCGACCCGGGTGGTGTCGGAGCGGCTCACCCGGAACCACGCCTCCTGCACCGCGTCGTCGGCCTCGGCGGTCGAGCCGAGCATGCGGTGAGCGACGGCGCGCAGGCGAGCGCGGTGCGCCTCGAAGCGCTGAGCAAGGAAGTCGATGTCACTGGTGTCGCCGCCGCTCATCTGTCGCAGCCTCTCGTCGCGGTCCGTCATCAATGCCATGACGGACCGCGCGCCGGGGTTGTGACAGGGGCGGTGCGGGTGCGTTGCGGTGCGATGCGGTGCGGTATACGACGGCGCGGGTGCCTGGCGGCTCGGTGCGGGTACGCGAGCGCGCGGTGCGGGCGCCTGGCGGCGCAGTACCGGTACGTGACGGCGCGGGGTGCCGAGCGCGGCACAGGAGCAGGACCACAGCTCAGGCTGCCGACCCACGGCACGCAGGTGCCGGGCGGAGCCCTTACCCCCAGTCCCGCCCGGACCGTCCCCGCTTGGTGTCCGAGCGCTGCTTCTTCTCCCGCAGGCGCCGCTCGTTGATGCCCCGGGGGATCCGGGTCGGCCTGCGCGGCTTCGGCGGCGGCGCCGTCGCCTCGGCGAGGAGCGCGGCGAGGCGTACGGCGGCGGTCTCGCGGTTGCGCCACTGGGAGCGGTGCTCGGAGGCGCGGACGGTGACGACGCCGTCGACGAGGCGGGACTCCAGCCGCTGCAGCGCCCGCTGCTTCCACACCTCGGGCAGCGCCTCGGTCTTCGCCAGGTCGAACCGCAGCTCGACCTGTGAGTCACTGGTGTTGACGTGCTGGCCGCCCGGGCCGCTCGACCGCGAGAAACGCCACATGAGCTCGGCCTCGGGAAGCGAGACGGAGCCACGGACGACGTAGGGACCAGACATGCCGTCCATGTTCCCTGTCCTGTCCGGTCCACGTCACGCGAATATCCCTGGAGGTTCCCTCCGAGGCCCTCCGAGGCCCCCGAGGGCCCCCTGAGAGTGCTCTTTGGCAAAGAAAGTAAAGACACCTGGAACTTGAGGCACCCCTCTTCGCGTTCATAGGGGTAGCTGTAGCTTCTAGCCGTACCGCAACGAGGGAAGGGACTCCCAACAATGGCTGTAAGCCTGTCCAAGGGTGGCAACGTCTCGCTCACCAAGGAGGCTCCGGGCCTGACCGCCGTCACCGTGGGCCTCGGCTGGGACGTCCGCACCACCACCGGCACGGACTTCGACCTCGACGCCTCCGCGATCGCGGTCAACCCCACGGGGAAGGTCTACTCGGACGGCCACTTCGTCTTCTTCAACAACAAGCAGACCCCGGACAGCACCATCGTCCACACCGGTGACAACCGCACCGGCGAGGGCGCCGGCGACGACGAGGCGATCAACGTCAACCTCGCCGGCCTCCCGGCCGACGTCGACAAGATCGTCTTCCCGGTCTCGATCTACGACGCGGAGAACCGCTCGCAGAACTTCGGCCAGGTCCGCAACGCCTACATCCGCATCGTCAACCAGGCCGGCGGCGCCGAGATCGCCCGCTACGACCTGTCCGAGGACGCGGCCACCGAGACCGCCATGGTCTTCGGCGAGCTCTACCGCAACGGCGCCGAGTGGAAGTTCCGCGCCGTCGGCCAGGGCTACGCCTCGGGCCTGGTGGGCATCGCGCAGGACTTCGGTGTGAACGTCTGACGGACGCCGCGCTGAGCCGGAGCCCCTTGCCGCGATACACCGTGGCCGGGGGCTCCGGGCGTCGGAGGGCTTGGCGTTGGAGGGCTTGGCGTTGGAGGGCTAGCGCCGGAGGGCGCAGGGCCGCAGCGCTCGGGGTTCGGGGCCGTCGATCGAGGCTTCGATAGGTTGCCCACGTGATCCTCGCCCCCCTCCCCCTCACCCCCGATCGCGACATCCCGGCCCCACTCCTCACCGAGCTCACCGCGCTCTACGCCGCCAACCGCGAGTTCCACGCCCTCAGCGGTGACTTCCCGGACCCGGACGACGTACGGCCGGAGCAGGTGGCGGCGGCGCTGGCCGACGAGTTGGCGAACCCGGACGTGGAGGTCCTGCTCGCCCGTAGTACCGGGCGGCTGGTCGGGATCGTGATCACGCTCGCCCATCACCCGGACCCGGCCGACCCGGACCCGTGGATCGGCCTGCTGATGATCGACACGGGCGCGCAACGCCACGGGTACGGCCGCCGGTTGGCCTCCCTGGTCGAGGACCGTTTCCGGGCGGCGGGCCGTGCCGCCGTACGCCTCGCCGTCCTCGACAACAACCCCAAGGGCCTCGCCTTCTGGACCGCCCTCGGCTACGAGGCCATCGCCCACCGCGAGGACCGCCGACTCGGCCGCCCCTGCACGGTCCTGCGCAAGCCGCTGCCCAGTCCCCCACACACCCCGCGCCGGGCCGCCCCGCCCGGGTAGCCGCCGGCGGTCGTCCTGCCGGGCGGCGGGCAGCGGACGCCGTCAGGGCCGGTCCGGCTTCCCGTCCCCGTACAGCCAGTCCTCCCAGATCGCGTCGAAGTCCTCGTCCGGCGCCGTCTTCTCCACGTACGCCGTGAAGTCGTCGGTGTCCGCGTTCCCGTGCCGGTGGTCGGCCGCCCAGCCCTGGACGATGTCGTAGAAGGTGTCGTCGCCGACGGTCTGACGGATCTTCTGGAGGACCATCGCGCCGCGCTCGTAGACGGGGGTGTCGGAGATGTGCGCGGCACTCGTGGGCTTGGCGGGCGGGAAGTCCCAGAGGCCCTCGTGGTCGTCCTCGCCGTGGTCGTACAGGGCGTCGAAGGTCTCCTGCGCGCTGTCGCCGCCGTCGTCCTCCTCCCACAGCCACTCCGCGTAGGTCGCGAAGCTCTCGTTGAGCCACATGTCCCGCCAGCTCTTCGGCGTCACGGAGTTGCCGAACCACTGGTGGGCGAGCTCGTGGACGAGCAGCTCGGTGTCGGGGGCGCCCGGGAAGACGGGCCGGTTCTGGGTCTCCAGGGCGTAGTCGGCGGCGTCCCCGCCTGCGACGATCGCGCCGGTGGAGGAGAAGGGATACGGGCCGAAGTTCTCCTCCGCCCAGTCCATGATCTCGGGGAGCTCGGCGAGCACCTCGCGGCTGTCGTCGGCCTCCTCCTTGTCCACGGCGACGTACACGGGCAGGCCGCTGTCGGTGGTGGAGCGGCTGATGTCGTAGTCACCGATGGCGAGCGCGGCGACGTAGCTCGCCATGGGTTCGGAGGTGTGCCAACGGAAGGTCGTTCCGCCCTCGCTGGTCGTGCGGTTCGCCAACTCCCCGTTGGAGACGGCCTCCAGGCCCTCCGGCACGGTCACGTCGATGTCGTACGTCGCCTTGTCGGACGGGTGGTGGTTGCCGGGGAACCACGCCATGGATCCCACCGGCTCCCCGAGGGCGAGCGCACCGTCGGCGGTGGGGAGCCAGCCTTCCTCGGAGCCGTCGGGGTCGGTGAGGGTCTCGGGGGTGCCGGAGTAGCGGACGGTGAGCCGGAAGGTCTCGCCCTTGTCGAGCTCGTCGTGCGGACGGACGACGAGCTCCTGGCCGTTGCGGCTCCAGCGAGCGCTCCGGCCCTCCACGCCGACCCGCTCGACGTCCATGCCCTTCAGATCCAGGTCGAAGGCGGAGAGGTCCTGGGTGGCGCGTGCGGTGATCTCCGCCGTGCCGGTGAGGTGGCGGTCGTCGGGGTCGTAGGCGAGGTCGAGGGCGTAGTGGGTGACGTCGTAGCCGCCGTTGCCGGCCTTCACGAAGTACGGGTCGCGCACGCCGGAACCGCCGGGCGTGCCGTGGACGCCGCTGCTGCACGCGGTGAGAACGAGCAGGGCGGAGGTGACGGTCAGAGCAACGGGCGCGAAACGGGACACGCCGGTGATCCTATGAGTTCGCTCGTGACACCATCCCCTACGTGCTCGACATCGGCTACGCCCTCTCCACCCGTTTCCCCGACCCCCCGCAGACGGACTACCGCCGCGCGGACGTCCGCGCCCTGCGCCACGACCTGTTCTGCGGCGACGTCTACCTCGCCGACACCAAGGCGGACCGGGAGTTGTCCACAGCCTGGGGATGGGTGCCGGTGCTCGACTTCGCCTGGGCCCTGTGCGACATCGTCGAGCAGCTGGACAAGGACCCGGCCGGCTCCCGCGCCTCCCGTCCGCAACACGCGGAACTGGACTTCACCGAGTCCACGGACCGCGTGCTCTTCGAGCGCCGCTTCGGCTGGGTGGACATCGAGTCGGACTGGATGCCGGCGGAGGAGCCCCCGCTGACGTTCTCGCACACCGAGCTGCGCCGCGAGGCCCGCGACTTCCTGCACGACCTGATCGCCGACCTGATCGACCTGCACGAGGGCCTGGCCGAGAACCCGGCGATCTGGACGCTCCAGGCACGGTTTCCCCGGGTGGGGTGAGCGGGGCGGTGTCGGCGCCGGGGCTTGCGCCGACGCTCTGATGGCGGCCGACGTCGACCAGGTCCACCGTATTTCACCCACACCACGCGGACTCCGCCCCACCCGCTGTGTCAGCCGGCGATCGGGCCCAGCTCGATGTCCGAGACAGCGCGGCCGAGGGGCTTCACGGAGACCTCGGTCAGGCCGTCCACGGAGCCGCTGGCGGAGAGGCCACCGCCCACCCCTTTACGGGCTGTTCACAGCACTGGCCAACGCCGCGCTTCAGCCCACCGGCCTTCCGCGGACCGCCCCTATCCCTCCACCCGGATCCCCAGCTGCGCCGCCAACACCGGCGCCAGATCCAGGAGTTGCCCCGGACTGATCACCGCCCCGGCCAGCCGGTCCACCCCCCGCGCGAAGTCCAGCTCGGCCGCCCTGCGCAGGTCCACGTCCGTGAGCGTCACCCCGGTGAGGTCCGCCCCTTTCACCGCGCAGTCCACGAACTCCACCCGCTCCAGGCGGGCGCCCCCGAAGTCCGGCTCGACCAGGACGCAGCCCTCGAAGACGACGTCCTTGAGCTTGGCCTTGCGCATGTTCAGGTAGTCGATCTTGCCGCCGCGGATCAGCACCCGCTCCAGCACGGCGCCGTGCAGCTGCACCCCGCCCAGGCGGGCGTCCACCAACTCCACATCACGCAGGGTCGACTCGGCGAGATCGGTGCCGACGCCCCGTAGGCCCGTGAGCACCGAGTCGAGGATCCGGGCGTGATGAAGTCTCGTCTCGTCCAGGGCGCAGCCCCGCAGCTCGCAGTCCAGGAACCGGGCGCCTGCGCCGTCCTGTCCGCCGAGGTCCTCCTCCCGGAACTCCAGGCCGTCGTAGTCCCCGTCCGGCTCCAACTCCCCGTCCCGGTAGGGCTCCAGCGGCGGCAACCGCACCTCGGGCCGCCGCGCACCCTTCACGCCACCCCTGCCCGGACCACCGCCCCTGCCCGCGCTGCCACCCCTGCCGGTACCGCCGCCCTCACCCATCGCTCTCCTCGCCATGCCCCCATGCTGCACGCCACCACTGACAATCCCCCTGACCTGCGCCGACACCCCGCCGACACCACCGATGTCACATTCCGGGTGCCCAGGACCGTCTTACGCACGGAGAAGGGGCGAAAGGCGACCCCGAGCACAAGGGAGACCCAGCCATGCACCGCATCACCGTCATCGGCGGCGGCTTCGCCGGACTCACCGCGGCCATCACCGCCGCCGAGGCGGGCGCCAAGGTGACCGTCTACGAAGCCCACCACACCCTCGGCGGGCGGGCCCGGACCGCCGAGGGGCCGTACCGGACGAACGAGGGACCGCACGCCCTGTACAGCGGCGGCCCGCACTGGCTCTGGCTCAAGCAGCGCGACCTCATCGGGCCGCTCGCGCCGATCCCACCCCTGGAGGCCGCCCGGCTGCGGCTGCGGCACCGCGGCGTCCTGCGGCGCACCCCGCCCTTCGCCATGCTCAAGCTGTTGCGGCGAGGCCTGCCGCAGGCGCCCGTCGACGTCGACTTCATGACCTGGGCCACGGACATCGCCGGCGAGGAGGGTGCCCGTGCCGCCGCCCACTACTCCGCCGTCGCCCTGTTCCACCACGACCCCGGCGCCCTGTCCGCCGCGTTCGTGCAGGAGCGGTTGCGCCGGGCCACCAAGCTGCCCCCGGAGGCGCACTATCCGCGCGGCGGATGGGCGACCATGATCGACCGGATGGCGGCCCGGGCCTGGAATCTCGGGGTGCGGATGGAGACCCTTTCCCGAGTCGACAGCCTCGACGACCTGACGACCGGCACGCCCGTCGTCGTCGCCACCTCCCTCGACGCCGCCCGCCGCCTGCTCAGGGACGACTCCCTGACCTGGACCAGCGGACGTACGGCGCTCATCGACCTCGCCGTGCGGACCCGGCGCGGGGACGCCTTCGCCCTCTCCGATCTCGACGGGACCGGGTGGCTGGAGCGGTTCACCGCGCAGGACCGCTCTCTGGCGCCGGCCGGTGAACAGCTGATCCAGGGGCAGATCCCGATCGCCCCGCACGAGTCCAGGGCCGACGGCATCACCCGTGCCGAGCAGCTTCTCGATCTCGGTTTCCCCGGCTGGCGCGAGCGCGTCACCTGGCGGCGCGAGTCCGTCGCGAACGGCCGTACCGGCGCCGTCGACCTGCCCGGCACCAGCTGGCGCGACCGTCCGGCCGTCGACCGCGGCGACGGGATCTATCTGGCGGGTGACCAGGTCGCCGCCCCCGGCGTGCTGTCCGAGGTCTCCTTCAACAGCGCGCTCACGGCCGTGTCCCTGGCCCTCGGCCGGCACGCCCTTGACCTCAAGCGAGCTTGAGGTTGAAGGGTGGGTGCCTGACAACTTCCCAGCACCGCACATCCGATGGGGGACCCGTATGCACGCCATCCGCCTGCACACCTTCGGCCCGGCCGAGAACCTCACCTACGAGGACGTCGACGCCCCCGCACCGGACCCCGGCCAGGTCCGTATCGCCGTAGCGGCAGCCGGCGTCCACCTCCTCGACGCGACCCTGCGCGAGGGCATTCAGGGCCCGGCGCCGCAGCCGCCCACGCTGCCCACGATCCCCGGCCGCGAGGTCGCCGGCGTCGTCGAGTCCCTCGGCGAGGGGGTCGCCGCGCTCTGGCTCGGCAAGCGCGTCGTCGCTCACCTGGGCTTCGCGCCGGGCGGCTACGCCGAGCTGGCCGTCGCCGACGTCGACCGCGTCCACGAGATCCCGGCGAACCTCGACTTCGCCGAGGCCGTCGCCATGATCGGCACGGGCCGGACGACGATGGGGATCCTGCAGTTCGCCGAGCTCGGCCCGGACGCGGTCGCCGTGATCCCGGCGGCCGCCGGCGGCATCGGCACCCTGCTCGTGCAGTACGCCAGGAACGCCGGCGCCGTCGTCATCGGCCTCGCCGGCGGCCTTCAGAAGGTCGCCCGCGTGCAGGAGAACGGCGCCGACCTGGCCGTCGACTACACGGACCCGGCATGGCCCGAGAAGGTCCGCGCCTTCCTGGGCGGGCGAGGGGCCACCGTCGTCTTCGACGGCGTCGGCGGCGACGTCGCCCGCGAGTCCGTCGCCCTGCTCGGGCCGGGCGGCAGGCACCTCGTCTTCGGCTGGTCCGGCGCGGGGCCGCACGGCAGGCCCTACTTCGTCGACGGCGTCTCCCAGCAGGTCCTCGGCCCCGTGATGATGCAGAAGGCCGGTGGCCCCAACCCCGTACGCGCCCTGGAACTGCGCGCCCTCACCGAAGCCGCCGCAGGCCGCCTCACCCCGGCCGTCCAGCGTTTCCCGCTCGCCGAGGCGGCAGCCGCCCATCGCGCCCTCGAAACGCGCGGAACCACCGGAAAGGTGGTACTGGAGCCATGATCAGCCGCAAGCACTCCGCAAAGGCGATACCCCACCCCTCGCCGGAGACGATTCCTCGGTCCTCCCCAGAGGCGACAGACGCGATTCCTCAGCCCTCCCCGGATGCGACACGACCCGAAGCATGGTCTTCTGGCCAGGTGAGTTTCACCCGAACAGGTGAGGCCGCCGTGGACGCCGACCCCCGCCGCTGGTGGGGCCTGGTGATCATCGCGCTCGCGCAGCTCATGGTCGTCCTCGACGCGACCATCGTGAACATCGCGCTCCCCTCCGCCCAGAGCGACCTCGGCATGTCCGACGGCGACCGCCAGTGGGTGATCACCGCGTACACCCTGGCTTTCGGCGGACTGCTCCTGCTGGGCGGCCGGATCGCCGACCTGGTGGGCCGCAAACGCACCTTCGTCATCGGCCTCGTCGGCTTCGCAGCCGCCTCCGCGCTGGGCGGCGCGGCCACCACGTCCGGCATGCTCTTCGGCGCCCGTGCCCTGCAGGGCGTCTTCGCCGCCGTACTGGCCCCGTCGGCCCTGTCGTTGCTGACCACGACCTTCACCGACCCCAAGGAACGCGGCAAGGCCTTCGGTATCTACGGCGCCCTGGCCGGCAGCGGCAGCGCGATCGGGTTCATCGTCGGCGGTCTGCTCACGGAGTACCTGAACTGGCGCTGGTGCCTGTACGTCAACGTGCCCATCGCCGTGATCGCCGTCATCGGCGCCCTCGCCCTGCTCCGCGACAGCCCCGGCCACGCGGGCGCCCGCCTCGACGTACCCGGCGTGCTGCTCGGCTGCGGCGGCCTGGTCGCCATCGTCTACGGCTTCGCCGAGGCCCAGCCGCGGGGCTGGACCGACCCGATGGTCCTCACCCTCTTCGCGGCGGGGGTCGTCCTCCTGGCGGCCTTCGTCTGGTGGCAGACCCGGGCCCCCGTGCCCCTGCTCCCGCTGCACATCATCAAGGACCGCACCCGAGCCGGCTGCTTCCTGACCATGGCGCTGGCCGTGATCGGCATGTTCGGGCTGTTCCTGTTCATGACCTACTACCTGCAGGTCATCCTCGACTACTCGCCGGTGATGACCGGCCTCGCCTTCCTGCCCCTCACGGCCGCGATCATCACCGGCTCCACCCAGATCGCCGCCCGGCTCCTGGACCATGTGGCGCCGCGCCTGCTGATGGCCCCGGGCGCCCTGCTGGCGGCGGTCGGCATGGTGCTCCTGACGCAGCTGACGGTGCACTCGTCCTACGCGGCCGACATCCTGCCCGCGCTGATCCTCATGGGCCTCGGCATGGGCCTGATCTTCATGCCGGTGTTCGCCACGGCGACGGCGGGCGTGGCCCCGCAGGACTCCGGCGTGACCTCCGCGACCATCAACACCTCGCAGCAGGTGGGCGGTTCGATCGGTACGGCCCTGCTGAACACGATCGCCACCACCAGCAGCGCCGCCTACATCACCGCCCACCTCACCGACCCGGCCCAGCGGGCCCTGGTCACCAAGGAGGGCATCGTCCACGGCTACACCGTCGCCATCTGGTGGGCCGCCGCCATCATGCTCCTGGCCGGCCTGGTCGCGGCCCTGATGGTGACGGCGAAGCCCCCGAAGCACGGCGCCCCGCAGGAGGCGCCGGTCCCGGAGTCGGTGACCTGAGAAACGGGGGGAGGGGCCCCACCGGACCGCGGAGCCCCTCCCCCACCCCTGTACGGGGGCCGGTCGGCGATCAGCCGACCGCCTTCGTCGCCTTGCTCACCGCCGCCCCGTCCTGGTGGCCCGTGCGGTGCGCGATCACCTTCACGGTGATCTTCTTGCCCTTCTGCGCCGACTTCAGCACGAGCGACGACTTGGTCGCCCCGCTGATCGCCGTGCCGCCCGCGTACCACTGGTACGCGTACGACGTCGCCGCCAAAGACCAGGTCCCCGTGGACGTCTTCAGCGTCCTGCCGACTTTCGCCGTCCCGCTGATCACCGGCAGCGCGGTCGCCTTGGGAGCGTCGCCCTTGGCCACGGTCACCGCAGCCGAGGTCGCCGAACCGCTGACCCAGCCGGACTTGACCGCGGTGACGGTCACGGTGAGCTTCTTGCCGACCATCGAGGCGGGGACGGTGTACGTCGACGCCGTCGCCCCGCTGATCGCCGTACCGTTCGCCTTCCACTGGTACGTGTACGACGACGGAGCCGCCGACCAACTCCCCGGTGAGGCCGTGACCTTGGCGCCGGTCTTGGCCGTGCCGGTCACCTTGGGGGCGGCCGTGTTCTCCAGCTTGGGCTGGGGGGTCACGGTGAAGGTGCCGCGCCCGAACTCCCAGCCGCGCGTGAGCACGCTGACGTTCCAGGTGCCGGTGGCCGCGCCGGTCAGGTCGAGGGTGGCGGTCACCGTCCGGTTGTCCGCGGAGACCGAGTCGGCCGCCGCCGTGATCGTCTTCCCTGCCTGGCTCAGCCGGACGGTGACGTCCGGGCCGAGCGCGGTGCCGGTGACCGTGAGCTTCACCTTGCCGCCGGCGGCACCGGTGTCGGGGCTGACCGCGGTGACGGCCGTCTCCTCGGTGCCGCACGGCGCGGACGTGCAGGTCAGCTTGGCGCTGTAGGCGGTGCTCGGCGCCTTCTCGGGCAGGCCCAGCAGGAACACCGTCGGCGTGCTCTGCGGGGAAGAGCCGAGCGCGTCGCAGTCGTAGCCCTCCGGGATGTAGTGCGTGCAGCCGTTGGCCCAGGTCGACGTGTTGTACAGCACCGGCACCGCCGTCGTGGCGGCACCGGCGGTGTCCTTGATGTCGGTCTCGAAGCGGTCGAACCCGGCGGTCGGCAGCGCCGCGCACACCGCGGTGTGCGACTCGTCCAGCGTGCCGGTGACCGGCCCGTACCCGTACGCCACGGACGGCACCTCGGCGCACTCCGGCGCGGGCCCGTCGGCGGTCGCGATGCGCAGGGCGTCCAGGCGGTACTCGGGCGCGGCCTTGAGGTTGGCCGGGGTCTGCACCAGGACCTGGTGGGTGGTGGACCCGGTGACCGCGCAGGAGGTGTTGCGGAAGGAGCACTCCATACGGCCGTCCGCGGCGACGACCGCCGAGTTGGCGGTGCCGAGGGCGTCCCGCACGTTGACGTGCACGACGTCGGTGTCCGCGGCGGTGGTCACCTGCCGGCAGTCGAGGGTGCCGGGGACGCCGTACGCGCTCTTCACGGAGGGGCCGCCGACCTTCGCGGCCGCGGTCTTCATGCAGCCCGCCGATGAGGCGCTCTCGGTGACGTCGCGCCGGGTCAGTGTGTAGGTGGCGGCCTCGTCGCGGCCGGTCACCAGCACGGTGTGGGCCTTGCCCGGGGTCAGGGAGCAGATCGTCCAGCCGTTGGTGGTGGCGTAGCGCTCGCAGACCCGCTTGCCGTCGGAGTCCAGTACCGAGAACCGCGCGGACGCGGTTCCGGAGGTGGCGATCAGCTGGAAGACCTCGGCGTCCGTGTGCGCGTCCGCCGGGATGCCCAGGCAGTGCGAGAAGACGCCGTCGCCGGTGGTCAGCGTGGCCTTCCTGCCGTCCGCGGCGAAACTGCCGGCGGGCAGGGCAGGGCAGCCCTGCGCGACGTCGGTGCGGTGGAAGGCCACCGCGTAGGCGCCGGTCGCCGTGTCCCCCTCGTCGTCGGTGTGCACCAGCGCCCGGTAGGGGGCCTCGCCGGTGAGCGCGCAGTCCCCGCCCCGGAGCTTGTCCTCGCCGCACTGCGGGGTGCCGGCGCGGTCCACGACCTCCACCTCGGGGGTCGGCCCGGCCGAGGAGAGCGAGGTGAGTGCGGCGATGCGGGCGCCTTGCGGGGCGTCCAGCGTCAGGCAGTCGTACTGACCGGTCTTGCTCAACTCGCCCTTGTACAAGCCCATCCCGGCCGGCACGCACCCGGCGTCCGAGGCGCGGTCGAGGACGAGCAGGTCGTCCTTGGCACCGCTGTAGGGGGAGGTGCCGTCGAGGATCGCGGTGTACGTACCCGCGGCCGGCAACCGGCACGGGTCGCCCTCCCGGCAGGCGATCTTCCCGGCCGCGTCGTACACCTGGACGGGGCTCGCGGAGTCGTCGTCGACCGCGTGGACCAGGTAGGACCCGGCCTTGCCGACGGTGAAGGTGAAGCAGGGGTTGGTGTCGAAGTCGAGGCCCGCCGGCGGCCCGAAGGGGCGCACGGACGCGGTCCGGCAGCCCTGCGGGTCGGTCAGCGCGCGCACCTTGACCGCGTACTCGGCGGGGAAGCCGTTCCCCGCCTCCGTGACCTGGGACAGCACCCGGTACGGGCCCTCGCCGGGCAGCACACAGCTGAAGGTGTCCTCGCCGTCCTCGGCGAACCGCGGGCAGATCCGGGCCCCGCTCGCGTCGGTGATCCACGCGACGACGAAGCCGTAGACGCTCGTGCCCCGGGTGAGGCGGATGCGCTGACCCGGCTTGCCCTCGAACGCCTGGCAGTCCACCTCCAGCCGGTTCGCCGAGGTCCGGCGCACCGTCGGCAGGTCCCAGGACGTGCCGACCGGCTCGAAGCAGCCCTGCGTGGCCGAGCCGAGCGGGACGACGGTGACCGCGGCCTCCTCCGGCTCCACCGAGCCGTTGTTGACGACCTTGACGGTGTAGGTGCCGGACGCGGGCACCTGGCACCAGCCGTCGTCGTAGTACTGCTCGTCGTAGCAGTCGACCTGGGTGCCGTCCTCGGCGTACATCTGCGCGTACGCGTTGTTGCCGCTGTCGTCCAGCGACATGCGGTACAGGCCCGCCTGCGGAGCCGTCACGGAGAAGCAGGCGCTGTCCTGAGCCGGCACGGTCGCCTTGCCGACGGCGTCCCCCGGGTCGCCGAAGGACGCGAGCGCGAGCGACGCGCACTCCGCCTCGGCGGCGACGGCGGGGCTCGCCCCGGTCAGGGTCAGAGTCGAGGCGAAGAGCGAGACGACAGCGGCGAAGACGGCCGGAAACACGGCCGCCCGCCCCCGTCCCACAGAAGGTCTCGCAGACGGACAGGAGCCGTCGTCAGACATGGAATCCCCCCGGATCATCGGTCGTTGAGGCGATAGTCGCACACAGGTGTGACAACGCACTCGCGAGTATCCGGGAGGGGCGAACGCGCCCTCAGTTACCTGAGTTACCTGAGTTACCTCAGTGCCGCCCGGCCACCCGGTCGGCGATCCGCGCCGCCCGCGTGGACTCGGCGCTGTTGGTGAGCTGCTCCCGCCGGTCCGCCGCCCGGTACGCGGCGTACAGCCCGTGCACCCCGAGCCACCGCAGCGGCTCCGGCTCCCACTTGCGCACCTTGTGGCCGACCCACGGCAGATCGGTCAGCTCGGTGCGCCCGCCCTGGCCGGAGTCCTGCTGCACCAGGTCCCGCAGTGTCCGGGCCGCCAGGTTGGCGGTGGCGACGCCGGAGCCGACGTAACCGCCCGCCCAGCCGAGGCCCGTCGAGCGGTCCAGGGTGACCGTCGCGCACCAGTCGCGCGGCACGCCCAGCACGCCCGACCAGGCGTGTTCGATCCGGACCGGGGCCAGCTGCGGGAAGAAGCGCACGAGGATCTCGCGGAGCGCCTCGACCGTCGCGTCCTGTGTACGCCCGTCGTTGTCGGTGCGCGATCCGAAGCGGTACGGCACCCCGCGCCCGCCCAGCGCGATCCGTCCGTCGGCGGTGCGCTGCGCGTACATGTAGGCGTGCGCCATGTCGCCCAGCGTCTCGCCCCCGTCCCAGCCCACCGACTCCCACTGCTCCCGCGTCAGCGGCTCGGTGGCGATCATCGAGGAGTTCATGGGCAGCCAGGTCCGCTTCTGGCCCTTCAGCGCGGCCGTGAAGCCCTCGGTGCAGCGCAGCACGTACGGCGCGCGGACGGTGCCGTAGGGCGTGACGGCATGCTTGGGCCTGATCTCCGTCACCGGCGTCAGCTCGTGGATCGTCACACCGAGCGCCGCCACGGCCGCCGCGAGGCCCTTCACCAGCTTCACCGGGTGCACCCGCGCCCCGTGCGGTGTCCAGGTCGAACCGACCGCGTCCGCGACCTTCACGCGCTCGGCGGTCTCGCGGGCACCGAACAGCTCGCGGTCCTTCTCACCGTACGACAGCTCGTGCTCGTGGAAGGCCTTCAGTCGCGCCAACTGGGCGGGGGTGCGGGCGACTTCGAGGACACCTCCCTTGTGGAGGCCGGCGTCGAAGCCCTCCTCGGCGACGGCTCGGGCGACCTCGTCGACGGTGTCGTTCATGGCCCGTTGCAGCCGTACGGCGGCCTCGTGGCCGTGCAGCTTCGCGTACCGGTCGCGCCCCGCGATGCCGTTGTACAGCCAGCCGCCGTTGCGCCCCGAGGCGCCGTATCCGCAGAACTTCTGCTCCAGGACGGTGATCCGGAGGAAGGGGACCGCCTTCTTCAGGTAGTACGCGGTCCACAGTCCCGTGTACCCACCGCCCACGATCACCACGTCCGCGGAGGCGTCACCCACGAGCGGCTCCCGGACCTCGGGGAGGCCGTCGTCCGCGTACCAGAAGGAGATGCCGCCGTTCACGGCACCACTCACCGAGCTGCTCATGCGAGGACGTTAATTCGAGTGAGCCGATTCCCCCACCCCGATACGGTCACAAGGTGATCGACATTCCGCAGGAGCTCGCCGCATCACAGCAGAAGTACAACGGGGAGGCGGGCCGCGCCTTCATCGCCGGACTCCCGGACCTGACGGCGGACTTCCTCGGCCGCTGGGAGCTGACGGTCGACGGACGGCCCATGCACGGAGTCACCGCCCTGGTCCTGCCCGTCCTGCGGCCCGACGGCACCCCGGCCGTCCTGAAGCTGCAACTCCTCGACGAGGAGAGCGAGGGCGAGCCGGTCGCGCTGCGCGTGTGGGACGGCGACGGGGCGGTACGACTCCTCGACCACGACGAGCCCACCGGCACCATGCTCCTCGAACGCCTCGACTCGTCCCGCATGCTCGCGCACCACCCGGACCTCCACGAGTCCGTCCTGATCATCGCCCGCCTGCTGGCCCACCTCACGTCCGTCCCCGCCCCCGCCGGCCTGCGCCGCCTCGGCGACATCGCCCAGGACATGCTGGAGCGGACACCCCGGGCCCTGGAGCACATCCCGGACCCCCAGGCCCGCCGGATCGTCGCCGACTGCGCCGCCGCCGTACGGGAGGTCGCGGGCGAGCCCGGCGACCGCCTCCTGCACTGGGACCTGCACGACGAGAACGTCCTCGCCTGCGAACGCTCCCCCTGGCTCGCCATCGACCCCAAGCCCCTCGCCGGCGACCCCGGCTTCGAGCTGTGGCCCGCCCTCGACAACCGCTTCGACGCCGACGACGTCCGCTGGCGCTTCGACGCCATGACCGACGTACTCGGCCTGGACCGGGCACGCGCGCGTGCGTGGACGTACGGCCGGCTCCTGCAGAACTGCCTCTGGGACATCGAGGACGGCCGCCCGGTGGAGGAGCGCCAACTGGAAATCGCCAGGCGCCTGCGCGAGCCCCCCGGCTAACCTCACCTCATGATTCGCCCCGCCACCTCCGCCGACGTCCCCGCCCTGCACACCCTGATCCGCGAACTCGCCGAGTACGAGAAGGCCCCGCACGAGGCGAAGGCCACCCCGCAGCAGCTCCACGAGGCCCTCTTCGGCGACCAACCGGCCGCCTACGCGCACATCGCGGCCGACGACGCGAGCGGCGAGACCGTCGGCTGTGCGATCTGGTTCCTGAACTTCTCCACCTGGCGCGGCGTCCACGGCATCTACCTGGAGGACCTCTACGTCCGCCCCACCGCCCGGGGCGCCGGCCACGGCAAGGCCCTGCTCACCGAACTGGCCCGGCTGTGCGTGGAGCGCGGCTACGAGCGCCTGGAGTGGTCCGTGCTGAACTGGAACACCCCTTCCATCGCCTTCTACGAGGCTCTCGGCGCCCGCCCTCAGGACGAGTGGACGGTGTACCGCCTGACGGACGACGCGCTCGCGAAACTGGGCGCCGCACCGGAGCACGAGGCGCTGTGAACGTCCTGCGCATGACACGCCACCGAACGGGCACGGCTCCCTGGCATGAGCCCCACGCATATGCGCCGCATGAACTCCCCCGCACCTGAGCCCGACTTCATCCCCGGCCTGGAACTCTCCCGCCGCTTCTACACCGACGCCGTACGCCCGTTGCTGGAGGAGGCCGCCCCAGGAGTCCCCCACTCCGCCGCCCGCATAGGCAGCGGCTCCGAGGTCCTCGGCTACGACACCCCGCGCTCCGCCGACCACGAGTGGGGCCCGCGCCTGCAGGTCTTCCTCCACCGCCACGACGTGCCCCGCCACGCCGCCCGCATCAGACACATGCTCGCCGAGCACCTCCCGAAGACGTTCCTCGGCCACCCGACGAACTTCGCCCCGACCGGCGAGAGCCGCGACATCCGCGTCATGCGCCGCACCGACGGCCCCGTCCACCACCGCGTCGAAGTCACCGGCACCCCCATCTGGTTCACCGACACCCTCGGCTTCGACCCGGCGCAGGGCATCACCCCGGCCGACTGGCTGGCCACCCCCACCCAGCTGCTCGCCGAGGTCACCGCGGGCGCCGTCTTCCACGACGGCCTGCACACCCTCACCCCGTTACGCCGAGCGCTGCGCTGGTACCCCCACGACGTCTGGCTGTACGTCCTGGCCTGCCAGTGGCAGCGCATCGCGCAGGAGGAGGCCTTCGTGGGCCGCGCGGGCGAGGTCGGCGACGAACTGGGCTCCGCCGTCACCGCCGCCCGCCTGGTCCGCGACCTGATGCGGCTCTGCCTCCTGATGGACCGCCGCTACCCGCCGTACGGCAAGTGGCTCGGCAGCGCCTTCGCCCGCACCCGCGTCGGCCCTCGCCTGACCCCCGACCTCACGGCCACCCTCGCCGCCACCGACTGGCACACCCGCGAACGGCACCTCACCCACGCGTACGAGATCGTCGCGCACCTGCACAACGAGCTCGCCCTGACCGACCGCGTCGCCCCCACCACGCGCCCGTACCACTCCCGCCCCTTCCGGGTGCTGCGCGCCGACCGCTTCACCGAGGCCCTCACCGCCCGCATCACCGACCCGGTCCTGCGCGACCTGCCGCTCGTCGGCGCGGTGGACCAGTTCCTCGACAGCACCGACGTCCTGACCCGCCCCGAACTCACCAGGGCCGCCGGCCAGAGCATGCGAAGGCCCGGGTCAGAACGGGTCTGACGCCGCGACCGCTTTCAGCTCCCGCTCCACGGCCTCGCCGATCGCCCCGGCGTCACCCCCGCGCAGGTTGCTGACGACGGTGAGGGTGTAGGCGTCGGCGGTGTGCACGAGGCAGAGGTTCGCCGTGCCCGGCGGGGAGAGCTGCGGCAGGGGGACGATGCGCGACAGGGGACGGCCGTGCAAGTGGCTGGGGTTGTCCCGCCACTTGAAAGCGGTGCACAGGCTCGTGGTGAGTTCCGGGCGTGCCAGCCTCTTGGCCATCACCCCGGCCAGCCACGGCACGGTACGTGCGGCGGCCTGCAGCGCCGGGAGGATCGCGCGATGGGCGTCGCAGCGTCCGTCGAACGCCGCGACCTCCTCCTGGCACGCCTGCAGGCGCGCCACCGGGGAGGCGAGGTCGACGGGCAGCGCCATGCGCAGCGCGGTGACGCCGTTGCCGAGGTGATGGGCGTTGTGGCGGGTCCGCAGGTCCACCGGCACCGTGGCGTAGAAGGGGGTGGGTCCCTTCGGCCAGGACCGCAGGGGCCCGTGGCAGGCGCGCAGGGCACCGGCGTACGTGCTCAGCAGAAGCTCGTTGAGTGTCGATCCGCGCCCGCCCGCCGGCCGGCAGCGGGCCGTGCGCATGATCTGCGGGTCGAGCTCGACCACGGCCACCGACGGCCACGGTTCACCAGGGGGAGCCGACGGGAGGGGCTGGCCCGGGACCCCGATACGACGCAGTTCCCTGCACACCGTGGCGGGAGGGACGGCAGGGCGCTGCTGCCCCGCCGCGAGCGGGTGTGCCGCCCCCTGTCCGAGCGGCCCCGGCGCCACCGCGTCATCCATCAGCAGCCGGAACAGAGTCTCCAGGGACCTGCCGTCCAGCAGCGCGTGATGGGCGAACAGCACGATGGCCTGCCGCGTGACCAGCAGCCGCCACAGGGGCCGTTCGACCGGCAGCCGGTGACTGACACCGTCGGTGAGCAGGGATTCCAGCTCCTGGTCCGTGGCGGTGATGTGGGCGGCGGGATCGAACGGCCGGGCCGCCGACCACCGGTGGCCCGACAGCGCCGCCGGCCCGGCGGGGGGCTGGAGGACCAGGCTCATCCGAGCCAGCCCGCCCCACCGGTCACGTACCCGGGACCGCACCTGTGCCAGGTCGAACGGCCCTTGGGGAAACACCGCCGCGATGCCGATCGTCCCCGGCATTCCGTTGCGGAGGTGCCCTTCCTCGATGGCCGTCAGCCTCATGTTCCAGCCTCTCGTTCCCAAGTCCCCCCTGGGTGCCCGCCTCCCGTGATCAGGCGTGGGGCGAATCGAAGACGACACAGGCGTTGTGGCCCCCGAAGGCGAAGCTGTTGCTGATCACCGGCCCGTCCGGGATCTTGCGTGGCTCGGCGGTGACCACATCCAGTTCGCATCGCGGGTCCAGCCGCGTGAGATGAGCCGTCGGCGGCGCGAGCCCTTCATGCACGGACCACGCCGTGATCACGGCCTCCAGCGCTCCCGCGAGCCCCAACCCGTGCCCGGTCACAGCCTTGGGGGCGGTGACCGGCACCGCGCGCGGGCCGAACAGAGCAGTGATCGCCTGCGCTTCCGCGAGGTCGTTCAGCTCGGTGCCGGTGCCGTGCGCGTTGACATGGGTCACGGCGTCGGCCGTCGTACCGGCGTCGGCGAGCGCCTGCTCCATGCACGCCCGCGCACCGGCGCCGTCGGGATGCGGTGCCGTGAGGTGGTGGGCGTCGGAGGTACGGCCGTACCCGGTCAGCGTGGCGTAGATCCGGGCGCCCCGCGCGCGGGCGAGGTCCAGCCGTTCCAGCACCAGGAACGCCGCCCCCTCGGCGAGGACGAATCCCCGCCGCCCGACATCGAACGGCCGTGACGCGGCAGCGGGATCCTCGCACTCGGTGACCATCGCCCCGGCCCGCCCGAAGGCCAGCGCGGTCGTCGGGGTCAGCGGGCTGTCATGGCCTCCTGCCACCACCACGTCCGCACACCCGGCCCGGATCATCTGCATCGCCTCACCCACCGCATGCGTGCCGGAGGCACAGGCGGTGGAGACCGTCAGACTCGGGCCGGTGATACCGAGCCGGGCGCTGATCCAGTACGCCCCCGCGTTGTGCATCAGCCGAGGCGCGTACAGCACGTCGGGATGCCCGATGCCGTTCTCCTGACTGATCACCCCGCCGTACCCGGTGCCGGTGACCACCGCCCGCCGGCCGGCCGCGACATGGAGTCCGCCGGCGTCCTCGACGGCGTCCGCGGCCGCGCACACGGCCATCTGCACCGAACGGTCGGCCCGCCGTACCTCCTTGGGCGTCAGATAGCCGGCCGGATCGAAGTCGGACATCGCACACGCCGGGTACACGACGGTGCCCTCGTCGTCGAAGACATGCAGCGACGTCGCCGAACGGCACTCCGCCAGGCTCTCCCACAGCGCTGCCGGACTCGCCCCGGCGGCGCACCGCACTCCCAGGCCAGTGACGGCGACAGCGGGTCGGCGGGTCATCGGGCGAGGGGGCTGTGGCCGGCATGGGTGCGCAGCCTCACGATGAGGTCGGCCACATCACCCACGGTGGACACTCCGGCCTTGTCGGTCCCCTTCAGGGACACGCCGAACAACTCCTCCGACGCCACTTCCAGTTCGGTGATGTCCAGGCTGTCGGCTCCCAGGTCGGCCACCAGCCGGGCCTGCGGCACGACCGCCTCCGGCGGGACCGACATCACTCGCGCGCACAGCGGGCGCAGTGCTTCCCATACGTCGCCGTGTTCCACATCCATGCAACTGCCTCCATCTCCTGGTGCCGTCAGGGCTGACTCACACCGACGGCGTCGCCGTCCGGGCCCATGTCTCGAACTCCGTGACGACCGCGTCGGCGAGCCGTCTCGCGTCGTTCGGGCGCAGGTTGCACACCACGGTGAGCGTGAACGCGTCCCCCGCCTGTGCCAGGGCGAAGCTGACCGTGCCCGGGTGCTGCAAGGGCGGCAGCCCGACCGTGCGCACGAGCCGACGGTCCTGGAAGGTGCTCGATCCGCCGGGCCACTTCATGGCCGTGGTCGCGGTCGCCGCGAAGCAGGAGTGCCGGCCGCGGTCGGCCAGCAGCCCGGTCACCCACGGGCCCGTCCGGCGCACCGCCTCCGCCGCGGGGAACAGCACGGTGGCGTGTACCGCGGCCCGGTCGGGGACGGTGGCCATCGCGGCCTGACACGCCCGCAGCCGCGCCACGGGACCGTCCACGTCGACGGGCAACGGAACCCGAACGACCGTGAGCGTGTTCCCGAGCTCTCTCGGATTCGCCCGGGTGCGCAGATCACACGGTACGGCCGTGTACACGGGTTCATCCCGCTGCCGCCACCGCCGTACCGGACCGTACTGGGCCCGCAGCGCCCCGGCCACCGCACCCACGAGCAGCTCGTTCAACGTCGCACCCCGGCCGTCGGCCGGCTGCCGGCGCGCGGACCGGACGGTGTGCGCGGACAGTTCGCTCACCGCGACCGAGGGGTACGTCTGCTCCGCCGGCCGCATCGGAAGGGCCTGTCCCCCGGCCGCCATCACCCTGAGCTCCCTGCCCGCCGCCCGCAGCCCGGTACGCGCGAGCGGCACCGACCGGCCCGACTCCCTCGTCTCCACAGGGCTGTCCATCAACAGGCGCATCAACGTCGCCAGGGAGCGCCCGTCCAGCAGCACATGCTGGGCCACGAGCGCCAGCGCGAAGTCGCCGCCGTGCGCCGCGTCCGGGACCACGAAGAGCCGCCAGGGCGGCACCCGGCCGACGAGCGGCCGGTCCACGCTCTCCGCCCACAGGTCGTCCAACTTGTTGCGTGCCACGGTGACATGTACAGCCGGATCGAACGGCCCCGGTACGGCCCACCGAACCCGCCCCGGCCGCGCCGTCCCGCCGTCGCCAGGTGAACGGTCGAGCACACAGTTCATCCGCTCCAGACCCGTCCACCGCTCGGCGACGCGCGCCCGCACCCGATCCACATCGGGCTGCTCACCGGCGAAGACCGTCGCCAGTCCGATGACTCCCGGACACCCGTTGAGCAGCAACATCTCGTCGGCACAGGACAGTCTCATGCGATACGTCGCCATCCTCTTCCTTTGCTGTCCGCCGCCGACGAGCTCCGACCTCACAGTCCGACGCCCGCCCCGTGGTGGAGCGGGCGTCGGACCTAACGCTTCACACGGGCTACTTGACCGCGCTGTTGCAGCCCATGTCCGAACCGAGGTGGCTGGGCTGCGCACCCGGCGACCCTTCGCCGTTGAGCGCGTTGGCCACCGCGCCGTTGAGGACGCCGAGGCTGCCGAGGACGTCGATGTTCATGTCGTGCGAGCGGCACTCGATGCCCTGCGTGATGTCGAGGTCGTGGGCCCCACCCTCACCGTGCGCGAAGGCGGTGCCGACGCCGAGGGAACCGACACTGCCGAGGACGGCGCCCAGGAGGGCGACCTTGTGAAGCTTGTGCATTACTTCTCCGTTGGTCTAGCAGATGTGCTGTGCAGCAGATCGAGTTGGGACGGTGGACACGTACGGCAAAAGGCCCTCAGCCGAGTCGGGGCAGCCCCAACTGGCCCACGGGAGGTGCCGCGACCTGTCCGAGGCCGAGCCCGGGAACCTGCGGTGCGCTCGCCGGCGAGAGCAGCGGGTTGATGAGCGGGTTCACCTGGGGGTTGACCTGCGGGTTCACCTGCGGCGCGACACGCGGCGGGGGCTCCGGGTTGAAGACCTGAGGCGCGTTGACCTGCGGAGCGACCTGCGGCATGACCTGGGGCGCCGTCTGCGGGGTGACCTGCGGCACGACCTGCGACACCGGCGACTGCTGCGGGGCGGCCTGCTGCTGGGCGTGCGGCGCGCTGGAGGCCTGGGCGGCGCCACCCGATGCGGCCGAGGCGGAGGCATAGCCGCTCTGGTGCTGCGGGGCGGGCGCCGGAGCCGGGGCGGGCGCCGGAGCCGGAGCGGGCGCCGGAGCCGGAGCGGGCGCCGGAGCCGGAGCGGGCGCCGGAGCCGGAGCGGGCGCCGGGGCCTGGTACTGAGGTGCCTGCTGCGGGTGGGGCTGCGGAGCCGAGGCCTGCGCGGTACCCGTCGAACGAGCCTCGGCGACGGCCTGCTGAGGTGCCTGGTACTGGGGTGCGGGGGCCGCGTACTGGGGCGGCGCGTACTGGGGAGCGGGTGCCGGGGCGTACTGAGGTGGCGCGTACTGCGGCGCGGGCGCCGGGGCCGCGTACTGGGGCGGCGCGTAGTAGGGAGCGGGTGCCGGGGCGTACTGAGGCGCCGGGTACTCGGGAGCAGGCGCCGGGGCACCGTTGTACCCGGCGGGATAGTAGTCGGCGGCCTCGCTGACGCCGGCGCCGATGGCGGTCAGACCGCCGGCCGCCGCTACGACGAGCGCGGCCTTGTGAAGCTTGCGCATGGAACCCTCGGCCCTTCATTACCTGTGCAGGGAAATCCGTTGTATTTCAGTGCAATCTTGCGTGCGCTCAGTCTGATATTCGTACTGCGCCCTTACAGGGGTAATGCCTGAGCTGTCATGTGGACTTCACGCCGGAGCCGACAGCAGATCCAGTTGCCCTCTCTCCGATTCCTGATCGCTGCCCTCTCTCAGCTGGCAACGACATTTGACCGGCCAGGTCACGGGATCCAAAATCCCGTCACTCAATTGCCATCGATCCGATAACCGGTTATCCGGACTTGTCACCCCGTCAAGGAAAGCGAATGGGTGACCGCACCAAGGCTCACGTGACCGGACCCGCACTTATCTCGTTCCGCACAGGGCCAGAGCGAT
Organism: Streptomyces sp. R28; assembly: GCF_041052385.1. Classification (GTDB taxonomy): domain Bacteria; phylum Actinomycetota; class Actinomycetes; order Streptomycetales; family Streptomycetaceae; genus Streptomyces. Next base: position 4,930,489 of record NZ_CP163439.1, read on the forward strand.
GGCCCATCGCAGCCGTAGGGCAGCAGAAAAGCGAAAGCTGCACCGACTCATAGCATTTCCATACGTTCCATGCACAGGTCAATGAAGGGCCGAGGTTCCATGCGCAAGCTTCACCAGGTCGCGCTCGTCGTCGCAGCAGCCAGTGGTCTGTCAGCCATCGGCGTCGGCCCCAGCGTCGCCGACGCTCCCGTCGGATACGGCGGCACCGCCCCGTATCCCGCGCCGCGGCAGGACGCCCAGGCCGCCACGTGGACCCGCTCGCAGACCAGCGTCCAGACTTCCAACGCGCCGACCCCGCACCGGGAGGCGGCGGCCCCCCAGCGGGGCGCCGAGGTCAGCCCGCAACTCAACCCCCAACTGAGCCCGCAGCTCAACCCGCAGATCTCTCCTCAGCCGGCCTCGCAGGAAGCCCCGCTGCACAACTCCAACCTCTTCCGCCCGTACCAGGAGTGCAGCCCGCAGTCCCTGCTCAACGCCGCCGTCCCGGTCGCCGTACTCGCCGCCGCCGAGAACCGTGGCATCGACTGCCACCAGGCCAACAGCCAGGCGAACGCCGTCTCCAGCGCCCGCTCCGTCAGCTAGAGCGCGCTTCGGAAGCAGATCGACGTCGTGCACTGATCACGTCGAGCGGTCCGAGAAGATCCGACGAAGGCTCAGCGGGCGGCGCCGGACGCACCGTTGCCCCGAGGGCAGCAAGTCCGGCCGTCCGCCTGAGTGCACCGAACGGCAGCCGATCAACGGGACGGTACGAAGACCCCGCACAGCGCGGCCGGCTCCCGCGCGAACCTCAACTGCCCGCGCAGCCGCGGCATCCACCGCCCGATCCCGAGACGTCATCGAGGATCGCCCCTCCCGGAAGAGGACGCGCTCGCGCGCGATGCGACTTCTGGGTGCTTCCACCACGAGAGCACGAACACCGGCGCGTCGTCGGGACATTTACGGATAGTTCCTATTAACTCCCGTAACTGTACGAAGTCGATCTCTCACGGATCGCACCCACCTCACTCCACCGGAGATGACATGCACAAGCTTCGTAAGGCTGCCGTCCTGGTCGTCGCCCTCGGCAGCGTCGGACTTCTGGGCGCCGGCACTGCCACCGCGCACGGCAACGACGGGCACGGCGGCAAGGGCGGGGACAAGTTCAGCGTCCTGCAGAGCTCCTCCTGCAAGTCCCACGACCTGAACCTCGACGTCCTCGGCCAGGTCGGCATCCTCAACGGCCTGCTGGGCAACGGCCTCAACGGCGAGGGCAACGCCGGTGGCCAGGACACCCACCTGGGCTCGAGCATGGGCTGCAACAACAGCGCCTTCTAAGAGCCTGACGGGCCGCACCGGCGGCCGATGACGGGAAACAGGTCCCGGTACCGAGCCTCAGGCACGGTACCGGGACCCCCTTTTTTTTATGTCGATATCCAACGCGCAGCCAGCATTTCCCGGCCATCGGCCAAGGCGGTGAGACTTTCCTGAATTCGGCGTGCCGCCGATTTCTTTGGATTACTTCCTATTAGCCTCCGTAACCGTACGAAGGCGATCTGAAATAGATCGCACCCACTCCACTCCACCGGAGAAGACATGCACAAGCTTCGCAAGGCTGCCGTCCTGGTCGCCGCCCTCGGGAGCGTCGGGCTCCTGACCGCCGGCGCCGCCCACGCCGACCAGGGCGGCTGGGGCTCGAAGAGCAACGGCAGGAGCGGCTCGAACTTCAGCATCCTGCAGAGCACGAGCTGCAAGTCGCACGACGCCAACGTCGACGTCCTCGGCCAGGTCGGCATCGCCAACGGCCTGGGCGGCAACCTGCTGAACGGCGAGGGCAACCCGGGCGCGCAGGAGACCTCCCTGGGCTCGTCGATGGGCTGCAACAACGCCGTCGGCAAGTGACGTAAGCCAGCTCCTCCCCCCGGTGCCCCGGCCGTACAGGCCGGGGCACCGGTCTTTTACCGGCGGACCGCCGCCCGGAAAGCCGAAATGCCGGACCGGGAGAACCCCGGTCCGGCATTCGCCGATCAACCCTCAGATCTTGATCTTGGGCAGCTTGTAACCCTTGGGCAGATGCGCCCTGTTGGAGCACTCCACAGTCGGCCCGGACTTCACGTCACCGCCGTTGAACAGGTTCCCGTCGGGATACACCAAGCGCGGCCGCTCGACGGTCTGGCAGTCCTGCTTCTGCTTGACGAGATACTTGCCCTTCTTGTCCTTGCGGACGATCTCGCTCTTCTTGATGCAGACGATGTCGCCCTGCTCGGAGATCGTGCAGTCACCCTTGGGATCATCGGCGTACGCCGGCGCGGCACCGCTGTAGAGCACGACGAGAGCGCCGAGGAGCCCAGAGACGGTTGCGATCCTCTGTCGACCGATCATGTGCTGCCTTCCTTTGCAAATCGAGGCCCGAACGCCTGTGCCGCCGATCGGCACGCGCTCGAGCCCGGGAGAAGATCGAAATACGATTGGGTGCAGCCCGGCCGCGCACCCTGATGGGTCTCATGCGCGTCCGGGCTGCTTTGCTAAAGGTGTTGTCCAGCACACCGTTGAACACGGTGCTCCGAGGGAAGTCGATGCGCCTGTCGCGACGTTGCGAGGCGATGTCCATGGGGCCGGCTGTGGAGCGAAACCCCGAGCCGATACCGAGCCACCCGCCTCACGGCCGTCACGACGACAACCGCGGTGCCCTGAAACTCGCGCATCGAACCCCCGGCATTTCCTTACTGAGCTGCGGTCGGAGCGGCGTACTCGCCGTAGCCGTACTCCGGAGCGGCGGTCTTGGGAGCGACCTCCGGAGCAGCCTGCGGAGCGGCCTGCGGAGCAGCCTCCGGCGCGGCAGCGGGCGCAGCCGCGGGGGCGGCGTACGCCTTGTCGTCGTGGGCACCGCCCCACGTGGCCACCGCGTTGGCCGTCGAGGTAGCGACCGCGGTCACGTTCTGACCGTCCCAGTCACCCTCGCCGGCGAAGGCGGCACCCGCACCGGCACCGAAGGACAGCCCTGCAACCGCCGCGGCTACGACCGCAACGCGCTGAAACCTGCGCATAGTTTGACCCTTTCTTCCCGGGCACGAGGCCCTGGTTGACTACTTAGTGTGAGCATATACATGCGAACCGTAGCAATTTGGGATCTTCGACCCTTCTCTGTGTCGTGTCGGCTCATGCCAAGGAACCCTTCCGTCCGCTTCGCCATGGACGTGAAAGGCACTGTTCTCCCTTGAAAGAAACGACAGTTCCCCGAGGGCGAGTCACGGGCAGCGCGGGGCGCTCACCCGTTTGCCGACGCCGCGCCCCCGGACGCGAAAGCGGCGGATGGCCGGACCAGGTCGCGCTGGTCCGGCCATCCGCCGCTTGAAGGCAGGAAAGTCGGGGGGTTCCGCCCAGGGGCTCAGATGGGCAATCCGAGCTGTGACAGGCGGGGTTCGACGTTGTTGTCGCTCTCGGGCGCCGGCGCTTCGGGCGCCTGCTGAGCACAGGTGATCTGGGGACCGAGCCGAACGCGCCCAGGGTTCAGCAGGCCGGCGGCGGGCAAGGTCAACGGCTCCGTCGGCTGGCAGGTCACCGACCGGCGCAGGGCGATGTCCTCGCCCTCCTTCGTCTCGCCCACGATCCGCTGGGTGCAGACGATGTTGCCCTGGGCGTCGGCGCCGCAGACGCCCGGCAGGGCTACGGCGTAAGCCTGGCTCGCGCCGATCCAGGTCATGGCGAGGCCGCCGAGGAGCCCCGAGACAGCCGCGATCTTCTTTCCGTTGAACATGTCCTGCGTCTCCTTTGTGAGGGGTGCCCCGGGTGCCGTGCACCGCGAACTGCCGCGATGGGGCCCGGGGATGTCGGAGAGACGGGCCCCGGCGTCCGACTCGTGCCGGGGACGCTCGGGGCCGCATTGCTTACGAAGTGAAGGACTGACCTGAAGTGAAGTGAAGGACCGACCTGCCGGAGGGCACTGGGGCCGCAGTCCGTGCCCGAGCCGAAGGCTTCAGGGCATCGAGGCTCAGGTCGTGCGCGCGCAACCACTCATCGACACACCGGAGTTCAGTGCCGTGGCGCACGCGTACGGGCCCGGGGAGCGGCCTTGCGCTCCGGGCAACCGCACATGAACGGGCCCCTTCGGGGGGTGACCCCGAAGGGGCCCGCGGAAGGCGTCGGCACGACTACGCCGCCGACCTCAACCAGTGAAGGCGTTGTTGAACTGACCGCAGGTGGTGTCGAAGGTCTCGGCGAGACCGAGCACGGCGATCGGAAGATCGCCCTCGGCCACCGTCTGCGGGCTGCACTCCTGGTAGGGGCGGTAGAGGTCGGTGCTCGCCTCGTAGGCGACACCGGTACCGGCACCGATGGCGGACAGGCTGCCGGCCGCCGCTGCAACGATCATGACCTGGTGAAGCTTGCGCATGGAACCCTCGGTTTTCATTACCTATACATAGAGGCTGATTGCCTACTGTGACTGCACGAACACTAGCAGTTACGAACCGGTTCCATGTCGGTGCATGTCCCGTGTCCGAGAGGGGAGATGGGTGCACGCGGCGCTGCCGAGGGTGACGGAGGCGACTCAAACCCGGCCTGGCGCAGGCTTACTTAGGAGCGAGCGTCGCGCTCCGGCTCTGCGGCGGGGTTGTCGATGTGGGTGGAGCCCCCTGTCGGATTCGAACCGACGACCTGCTGTTTACAAGACAGCCGCTCTGGACCAGCTGAGCTAAGGAGGCATGCACGCGCTGTCACGCACGCGCCCGTGCAGTGTACCCAGGATCCGAGTGGGCCCTGTCGAAAATTTCCGCGAAGTTCACATGCCTCCAGGTACTGACAGATCAGGCGGACGCCAGGTAGCGTCCAGAGCCAGTCCGCACATGTGGACTAAACCAACCACCTTCCTACAACGGATCGTCCGGCACGTTCCTGCCGGTAGAAGGGGGCCCATTCACCATGGCCACTGTCTCGTTCGACAAGGCGACCCGGATCTACCCGGGCACCGAGAAGCCCGCCGTAGACGGGCTCGACATCCACATCGAAGACGGGGAGTTCCTCGTCCTGGTCGGCCCGTCCGGCTGTGGCAAGTCCACCTCGCTCCGCATGCTGGCAGGGCTCGAGGACGTCAACGGCGGCGCCATCCGCATCGGTGACCGCGACGTCACGCACCTGCCGCCGAAGGACCGGGACATCGCCATGGTGTTCCAGAACTACGCGCTGTACCCGCACATGACCGTCGCCGACAACATGGGCTTCGCGCTCAAGATCGCCGGCGTGCCGAAGGCCGAGATCAAGCAGAAGGTCGAGGACGCGGCGAAGATCCTCGACCTCACCGACTACCTCGGCCGCAAGCCGAAGGCCCTCTCCGGTGGTCAGCGCCAGCGTGTCGCCATGGGTCGCGCCATCGTGCGTGAGCCGCAGGTCTTCCTCATGGACGAGCCGCTGTCCAACCTGGACGCCAAGCTCCGCGTGTCGACCCGTACGCAGATCGCGTCGCTGCAGCGCCGTCTCGGCATCACCACCGTCTACGTCACCCACGACCAGGTCGAGGCCATGACGATGGGCGACCGCGTGGCGGTCCTCAAGGACGGTCTGCTCCAGCAGATCGACACCCCGCGCAACATGTACGACCGCCCGGCCAACCTCTTCGTCGCCGGCTTCATCGGCTCCCCGGCCATGAACCTGGTCGAGGTCCCGATCACCGACGGCGGCGTGAAGTTCGGCAACTCCGTCGTCCCGGTCGACCGTGACGCGCTCGCCGCCGCCACCGACAAGACCGTGACCGTCGGTGTCCGTCCCGAGCACTTCGACGTGGCCGGCGCCGAGTCGGAGCAGGGCCTCGCGGTCACCGTGAACGTGGTCGAGGAACTGGGCGCCGACGCGTACGTCTACGGCACCGCCAAGGTCGGCGAGGACTCCAAGGACCTCGTCGTCCGCGTCAGCGGCCGTGACGTCCCGGAGAAGGGCAGCACGCTGCACATCGTCCCGCGCTCCGGCGAGACCCACGTGTTCTCGACCTCCACGGGTGCGCGCCTCTCCGACTGAGGAAGCGCCCGAGGGCAGGTACAGGCAGTACAACCCCGGGTAATTCACCCAGGTTGACGAAGAGGGCCCCGCAGACTGCTGCGGGGCCCTTCTCGTTGTCGACAAATACCCCGGCAGATCGGTCATTTCGAGCTCTGTGCGTCAACGCGCAGCCGAGAAGTGGCGTCCCTTCGTCCCCCAAACCGGTGACCGAATGTCGCCATGTCAGCACCGAACGCTACTCTCACTCGCGTGAAGCACTCCACCACCCAACAGACACGACGCGGCCACCGGGGCCCCGCCCGCCAGCTCGGCCGCACTCTCGCCCTTGTCCTGCCCGTCGTCCTGGTGCTCTCCGGGACCCTCGCGGTCACCCGGGTCAACTGGTCGGGGGACCCCTCGGACTCGGTGCTCACCGCGACCGACGTCTCGAGCGCGGACGCGAAGCACGCCACCCCGCGTGCCCCGCAGGACGTGCTGCGCGACCAGCTGCTGACCGAGCTGCAGGCGGAGAACCCGGGGGTCGCCCTCACCCACCTCCAGCAGGCCGTCGACGACCGCCCGTCCCTGGGCCGGCACTGCGCCTCGATCGCCCGCGCCCTCGGCCGCGCCGCGGTGCGCATGTACGGTCCGACGCGTGCGCAGTCGTACGCCCGGCCCGTCTGCGACACCGCCTTCGCTTCGGGGGTGGCGGCGGCGCACAGCTAGCCCTTGTCGGCGAATGCCGCGAGCGGGGCGCCGCGTACAGTTCGGTCATGACTGATCCGAACGCCGCGTCCCGCCCCGTTCAAGCCGTCATCCTGGCCGGTGGTCAGGGTTCTCGGCTGCGTCCTTACACCGACGACCGGCCCAAGCCGATGGTCGAGATCCCCGGTACGGGGACGCCGATCATCGGCCACCAGCTCGCCTGGCTCGCCGAAGAGGGCGTGACGGACGTGGTGGTCAGCTGTGGGCACCTCGCCGAGGTGCTGCAGGACTGGCTGAAGTCGGCCGATCTTCCGGTCCGTGTCACGACCGTCGTCGAGACGGAGCCGCTCGGACGAGGTGGCGGCCTGAAGTACGCGGCCCGGCATCTTCCGCACCCGGACAGGTCCTGGTACGCCACCAACGGCGACATCTGGACCCGCTTCTCGCTGCGCGACATGGCGGACTTCCACACCGAGCGCGACGCGGTCGCGACGCTGGCCCTCGCTCGGCCGCGTATCCCGTGGGGTGCCGTGAAGACGGACGGCTTCGGCCACATCACGGACTTCATCGAGGCCCCGCCGTCGACGTTCGAGATCAACGCGGGCGTCTACGTCTTCTCCCCCGAGTTCGCCTCCCTCCTCCCCGAACGCGGCGACCACGAACGCACCACGTTCCCCCACCTGGCCCGGGAACGCCGTCTGGCCGGCTTCCCGCTCCCCCAGGGGGCGTACTGGCGAGCCATCGACACGGCGAAGGACCTGACGGAGGCGGCGAAGGAACTGGCGGCCCTGGGGCGCTGAGTGGCGTCCTGCGGGGCTGGGTGGGGGTGCGCGTAGCGCCTGCGGTTCGGCGGGCGCGTCGAGGCTGCGCGCCGTTGCCACATGTCGCGCCCCGATTCCGCCCAGCCGCATCCAGCCGCGGTAGCGACCCGGCCGCGGTGCGCTCCTACGTCCGTCCCCGCCGCGCCGGCGCCGGGCCGCTGGGGCGGCACGGGTGGGCGCGGGCGGCACCCCGCCGGCGTTGGGCCGCGCGACCCGCTCCCGACCCAGCCGCAGCGCCGGGCAACCCGCAGAACGAACCGCGCCCGTGACTCGGCTCAGCCGACGCGGTCATCCCGCGCCGGGTAACCGTGCAACCGGCGGCCCTGCTCACGGGCGTAGCCGGGCGTATGCCGATGGGCCCCGGACGGGATCGTGTCCGGGGCCCATCGGCGTCGTAGCAGTCGGTGGGGCAGGTGTCGCGTAGGGCGCCCACCGGGGTGGCTATCCCAACAGGCCGCCTACCAGGCCCGGTTCGTCGGGTGAGGAGCCGCCCGTCGAGCCGCCGCTGGAGGAGGGGCCTCCGGAGGTGGGACCGGTGCTGGTGCTGGGGGCCTCGTCGGTCGGGGTGGACTGCTGAGGCGGGGCCTGGCCCGTGCCCTGCGTCTGGCTGGGCGTACCGGCGCCCGCGGTGCCCGTGTCGCTGGTGGCACCCGGCGTGGTCGCGGCGCCCGCGCTCGGACTCGCCGAGCCCGACGTGGCGCCCTGGGTGGGCGAGTTGGAGGCCGACGGCATCCTCTTGTGCCGATTGCCGGGCTCCTGCGGGAGAGGCGAGCCGGGCAGCTCGTTGCGAGGGGCCTCGCCGGGGCCGGGGACGACGACGCGGTCGGCGTCGCGGACCGCACCGCCGAGGACGGAGCCGAGGAGGAGGGTGAGGCCGGTGACGATCGCGGTGACGAGGGCGCCGCGGCGCAGGACGTAGCTGCGGAGCTCCCAGATGTCGGAGCGGGGGCCGAGGCGCCGCCAGGCCATGCCGGCGAGTCGGCCGTCGATGGAGTAGACGGGGGCGCCGGCGATGATCAACGGGGACCACGCGGCGAGGTAGATGATGTCGGGGGCGTCGTAGGCAGGGACGCTCTTCCAGCTGACGGTGACCAGCAGCGCGGCGGACAGCAGCGCGCCGACGACCGCGGCGACCCGCTGCCAGCACCCCAGGACCGTGAGGACACCCACGATGACCTGGAAGAAGGCGATGACCAGGCCGGAGCCGATCGGGTGCGCGAGTGCGAACTGGCGCAGGGGTTCGGCGACGTCCCACGGGTGCAGGGTGTTGAGCCACGTCACCATCGAGCCGCGCTTGCCGCCGTCGAAGTAGACGGGGTCGCACAGCTTGCCCATGCCGGCGTAGATGGAGATGAAGCCGAGGAAGACCCGGAGGGGGAGGAGGACGACGCCGAGGTTCATGCGGCGGCCCGGGTAGTAGGCGTGCCGCGCGGGGTCGTCGCCGCCGGGCCGCTTGAGCGACGCGCCGCTCCCGTCCGCCACCTCGGGTTCCTCGAACTCCTCGTCGTCGTAGGGGAGTTCCTCGTCGTACGCGCTCTCGACCGTGCGCATGTTCGACAGGAGCCGGGCCTCGACGGACTCGTGCGTGCGCTGCGCGCCGACGGTCGGTGTCTCGACGGTCTGCGTCAACTCGTCGTCGTAGCCGCCCTCGTAGCCCCGGTCATAGTCGCCGAACTCGACGCGCGGGATGACCTGGGTGCCCCCGGCGCCGGTGAGCGGCTCGTCGCCGTGGCGGACGCTGCCGTCCCGCACGGCCTGGAGCAGGCGGTGGGCGCCGGTGTCGTCGGGCGCGGATGTTCCGTTCCAGACGGCGACCCGGCGGCGGGCGCCGGTGGCTGCTCCCGCTCTGCCGACCGCGTTGGCGGCGGGGATACGGGTGGTGTCCTCGGTGGCGCTCAGGTGCCGTGCGATCCGTGGGGACTGGGCGCGCCGCGTCGACGCGCCCAACAACACGCGGAAACTCGCGTGATTGACGATGATCTGCGCCGGATCGCTCGGCACCTTCACCATGCTCAGCGCGGGAGCGTCGTCGTATCCCGACGAACGGTCCCCCGTGGGTGTGCGGGGTGTTCTGGTGTCCACACTCAACTAACCGAGTGACGTGTGGTTAGGACACTGCCTTGACCCGTCCGATCTGTCCGGACCCCGTCAAGGATGCGCAGGTCGCACCACTGTCACCAGAATTAACCCGCACGGGTGACGCCACGGATGTCTGTTCAGACGCGTCGGCGAGCCGCCTCGTAGAGGACGATGCCTGCCGCCACACCGGCGTTGAGGGACTCGGCGCCGCCCGGCATCGGGATGCGGACGCGGAAGTCGCACGTCTCGCCGACCAGGCGCGACAGGCCCTTGCCCTCGCTGCCGACCACGATGACGACCGGGCCCTGCAGGGCCGCCAGCTCACCGAGTTCGGTCTCGCCGTCGGCGGGGAGACCGACGACCACGATGCCCGCCTTCTTGTACGCCTCCAGGGCGCGGGTGAGGTTCGTGGCGCGGGCGACCGGAGTGCGGGCCGCCGCGCCTGCGGACGTCTTCCAGGCACCGGCGGTCATGCCGGCCGCGCGGCGCTCAGGTACGACGACGCCGTGGCCGCCGAAGGCGGAGACCGAGCGGACCACGGCACCGAGGTTGCGCGGGTCGGTCACGCCGTCGAGGGCGACGATGAGCGGGTCCTCGCCCCCGTCGTAGGCGGCGTTGGCGAGGTCCTCGGGGTGGGCGTACTCGTAGGGCGGGACCTGCAGGACCAGGCCCTGGTGGTTGAGGCCGTTGGTCATGCGGTCCAGCTCGGGGCGCGGGGCCTCCATGAGGTTGATGCCGCCGCGCTCGGCGGCGAGCTGGAGGGCCTCGCGGACGCGCTCGTCGTTGTCGATGAACTGCTGGACGTAGAGGGTGCTCGCGGGCACGCCCTCGCGCAGCGCCTCGACGACCGAGTTGCGGCCGACGACCAGCTCGGACGACGACTTGCCGCCGCGGCCGCGCGGCGCGGGACGGCGTGCGGCCTGCTTCGCCATGGCGTTCGCGATGCGGTTCTTCTTGTGCTTCTTGCGCATCTCGGCGGGCGGGGTCGGGCCCTTGCCCTCCAGACCCTTGCGCCGCTGGCCGCCACTGCCGACCTGCGCGCCCTTCTTGCCGGACATGCGGCGGTTGTTCGCGGCCATGACCTACCTGTCTGTCGTGAGGGGTTCGTACGTACGTCTATGCAGTGTGCCGCCCGGAGGCCCGGACGGCACAATCGATCTTCCCCGGCGGGGCCGACCTCAGCGCGGGCCGAGGCTCCAACGCGGGCCCTGCGGGCCGTCCTCGATGGCGAGGCCCGACTGGTTGAGCTGGTCGCGGATGGCGTCCGCGGTGGCCCAGTCCTTGCGGGAGCGGGCCGCCTCGCGCTGGTCGAGGACCATGCGGACCAGGGTGTCGACCACGCCGTGCAGGTCCTCGCCGCGGTCGGTCTCGCCGGCCCAGTGCGCATCGAGCGGGTCCAGGCCGAGGACGCCGAGCATGGCGCGCACCTCGGCGAGGCGGGCCACGGCTGCTTCCTTGTCGTCGGCGGCCAGTGCGCTGTTGCCCTGCCGGACGGTGGTGTGCACGATCGCGAGGGCCTGCGGGACGCCGAGGTCGTCGTCCATCGCCTCGGCGAACGCGAGCGGCACCTCGGCGGACGGCTCGACGACGCCCGCCTTCTCCACCACGCGCTGGACGAAGCCCTCGATGCGCGCGAACGCCGACTCGGCCTCGCGCAGGGACTCCGGGCTGTACTCGATCATCGAGCGGTAGTGCGGGGTGCCGAGGTAGTAGCGCAGGACGATCGGGCGCCACTGCTTGACCATCTCCGACACGAGCACGCTGTTGCCGAGCGACTTGGACATCTTCTCGCCGCTCATGGTGACCCAGGCGTTGTGCACCCAGTACTGGGCGAAGTCGTCGCCGTACGCCTTGGCCTGGGCGATCTCGTTCTCGTGGTGCGGGAAGATCAGGTCGAGGCCGCCGCCGTGGATGTCGAAGGCGGAGCCCAGGTACTTGTGGGCCATGGCCGAGCACTCCAGGTGCCAGCCCGGGCGGCCCCGTCCCCACGGCGTCTCCCAGTCGGGCTCGCCGGGCTTGGCGGCCTTCCACATCGCGAAGTCGCGCGGGTCCCGCTTGCCGGTGATGCCCTCCTCCGAGGGCTGCCGCATCTCGTCGAGGTCCTGGCGGGACAGCTCCAGATAGGAGGGCCAGGACCGGACGTCGAAGTAGACGCTGCCGTCCGCCTCGTAGGCGTGTCCGCGCTCGATGAGACCGCGCATCATCTCGACCATCTCGGTGACATGGCCGGTGGCGCGGGGCTCGTACGTCGGCGGGAGGCAGCCGAGGGCGGTGTAGCCGTCGGTGAAGGCACGCTCGTTCTCGTAGCCGATGGACCACCAAGGGCGGTTCTGGTCGACGGACTTGGCGATGATCTTGTCGTCGATGTCCGTGACGTTCCTGATGAACGTCACCTCATAGCCGCGGTAGGCGAACCAGCGGCGCATGATGTCGAAGTTGAGCCCGGAGCGGATGTGCCCGATGTGCGGTGCGGCCTGCACGGTGGCGCCACAGAGGTAGATCGAGACACAGCCCGGCGTGAGCGGGGTGAAGTCACGGATCTGCCGGGCACTGGTGTCGTACAGGCGAATAGTCACGAGTCCAGGGTAGTGGGCGGGAGCGAGTGCCTTGCGACCTTCCCACTCAAGGGGACGTATTCGTGACATCCCCCGTGCTCAAGGCCGTTCAGCCGGCCCGCACCACCAACGCCGTCGCCACCGCCATCAAGCCCTCGCCGCGGCCCGGGAAGCCCAGTCCGTCCGTGGTCGCGCCGGACACCGACACCGGTGCTCCGGCCGCCTCCGAGAGGATCTTCTGCGCCTCGTCGCGGCGCTTGCCGATCTTGGGGCGAGGGCCGACGACCTGGACCGCGACGTTGCCGATCCGAAAGCCCGCCTCGCGCACGATCCGCGCCGCCTCCGTCAGGAGTGCGACCCCCGAGGCCCCGGACCACTCGGGCCGCCCGGTGCCGAAGTGCTGACCCAGGTCGCCGAGGCCGGCCGCCGAGAACAGCGCGTTGCACGCGGCGTGCGCGACGACGTCCGCGTCGGAGTGCCCGGCGAGGCCCGGCCCTTCGCCCTCCCACTTCAGGCCCGCGCACCACAGCTCGCGGCCCTCCTCGAAGGCGTGGATGTCGGTGCCGATGCCCACCTGCGGCAGGGGCATCCCCGCACCGCCCGTCTCCGGTGCCTCAGAAGCCATCGTTCAGCCTCCGGCGCGCCAGGACCGCCTCCGCCAGGACCAGGTCCAGCGGGCGCGTCACCTTGAACGCCTCCTCGTGGCCGGGTACGACCACGACCGTCTCGCCCAGCTGCTCGACCATGCTCGCGTCGTCGGTGACGTTGTCGGTGACCGTCTCGTGGGCGCGGACCAGCGTCGCGCGGTCGAAGCCCTGGGGGGTCTGCACGGCCCGCAGCCGAGCCCGTTCGGGCGTCGCGACCACCGGCTCCGGCTCCCCCGCGGCCGCCGCGGGCTCGACCTCCTTCACCGTGTCCGCGAGGGGCAGCGCCGGAACGACCGCCCGGGCGCCTTCTCGTACGGCCTCGATGACGGCGTCGACCGTGTCGACCGGGACGAGGGGCCGGGCGGCGTCGTGCACCAGCACGATGTCGTACGCGGCGGGCAGCGCGTCCAGCCCCAGCTTCACGGACTCCTGGCGGCTCTCGCCGCCAGGGACGACGAGGAAGTCGGTGCGCTCGGGCAGCGCGTGCGCGTCGAGCAGCGACTTCACCTCGCCGGCGCCGTCGGGCGGGGCCACGACGACGACCAGGGAGACGGCGCGGGACGCGGCCAGCGCGCGGACCGCGTGGATCAGCATGGGCGTCCCGTTCAGCGCGCGAAGCGCTTTGGGGGCGCCCGGACCCAGGCGTACGCCCCGGCCGGCGGCGGGGATCACGGCAGCGATGGGGGTCCCCCCGCTCGAGCGAAGCCGAGAGTGGGGGAGGACTTCCGCGGGCGAGGGACGCGAATCGTCAGACATCGGTTCCTGTCAGGTTTGTGTGCTCGGCCTACGTGGGTATGGCCTCAGCGTGCCGGGCGCGACGCCTTGACCGGACCCTTCCGTGACACCGGTCGAGCCAGCAGCCCGGGCCCGGCACGCCAAGTATCGGGGGCTCCCCCTCCGGGGGTGAACTCGCGTACGGCGTCCGAGGACATGGCGTCCGGGTACGAACATGCCGCAGCGCCCGGCGACGAGAAATACGTCATCGGGCACCGCGGCACTTTTTCAAAACAACACTGTGCTGAACTGAGGCGGATGAACCGCGTCAGGACGCGAGAACCTCGTCGAGCAGGGCCTCGGCCTTGTCCTCGTTGGTGTTCTCCGCGAGAGCGAGTTCGCTCACCAGGATCTGGCGGGCCTTGGCGAGCATGCGCTTCTCACCAGCGGAGAGTCCACGCTCGCGCTCACGACGCCACAGGTCACGCACGACTTCCGCGACCTTGATGACATCGCCGGAGGCGAGCTTCTCCAGATTTGCCTTGTAACGACGCGACCAGTTCGTGGGCTCCTCGGCGTACGGCGCGCGCAGCACCTCGAAGACCCGGTCCAGCCCGTCCTGACCGACCACATCACGCACGCCGACGAACTCCGCATTGTCCGCTGGCACACGTACCGTCAGGTCACCCTGGGCGACCTTCAGCACCAAGTAGGTCTTGTCCACGCCTTTGATCTGGCGAGTTTCGATGGCCTCGATCAGCGCGGCCCCGTGATGGGGATAGACCACGGTGTCGCCAACCTTGAACGTCATGTGACAGGTACCCCTTCCGTGGCTATCCAGGGTAACACGGAAACTGCGGGTTCTGAATGGCGTTTTCGCAGGTCAGGGCATATCTCGGGGCTTGACAACTCCAACAGGAACGTGCTGCGCGGGCCGACCGGAAGAAGGTATTCGCAGGTCGGAGCGGCTCTGCGGGTGAGGTGAAACGCGCACGTTACGCGCATCCGGAGGCACGTCCGAGTGGCCGAACGTCCGCATATGTCCGCTTCCAAGTGTGCGACTTCCGCTACTCCGTTCGACGTCCGGAGTCGGGTACCAGTCGAATCCGGAATTGATCACGGCCAGGTCGACAGCAGGTTCGGTGATCAATTTCGGGAGGGTCGCGCATTCCTTCACGGAAATTTTGCGCGAGGGCTTGCAAGGGACTTATGTGAATGGCGGACAGGGCGCGCGGGCAATGTGACGCCAGGGGCACTTGTGGGTGAAGTGACGGGTGGTGGAAGAGGTACTTCGACGGCACATGGCCGCTCAGGGGAGGGTCGGGTGCGCCCGCGCGGGAACGGCTCGGTAACCTAAGGCCGCTGACAGACACTTAGGGCGGCTTTACTCGCCCGCCCCGTTCGAGTCAAGGAGTTGCCGCCGCCGTGAGCAGCAGCCTTCGACGCGGCGCCCTCGCCGCGGCCGCCATCGCGTTCTCCATCACGTCGCTCGGTGCGTGCGCCGCCGGCAACGACAGTCAGACGCTGGAGATCAAGCCGGACAACGCGGCCACCTCCGTCGGCGACATCAAGATCCAGAACGCCATCGTCATCACCCAGCCCGACCTGGAGTCGACCGGTCCGGCCGCGATCTCCGCGACCCTGTTCAACTCCGGCCGCACCGCCCAGAAGCTGGACGCGATCAAGGTGGACGGCACCGACAAGAGCGCCGAGCTCAAGCCCGCCAAGGGGGGCAGCCTGACCATCCCGGCCGGCGGCTCGCTGATCCTCGGCGGCAAGGACAACGCCTCCGCCGTGCTGCCCAGCAGCCGCGAGGCCATCCAGGACGGCAACGCCCAGAAGATCACCTTCACCTTCAGCAAGACCGGTGACGTGAGCCTGCGCGCGTTCGTCGTCCCGGCCGAGCACTACTTCGAGAGCTGGGGGCCGACCGAGGTCCCGGCGGTGCCGGACAAGACGTCCTCCCCGACCGCCTCGCCGACCGGATCCCCGGCCGAGGGCACCCCGGCCGCCCCGGCCGACGATGCCTCCGCGAGCGCGACGTCGACGGACGCCGCCGCGGCCGGTACCGGCGCCGGGGCCGGTGCCGGTGCCGGTGCGGCGACGCCGTCCGACAGCGCCTCGCAGACGACGGCCGGTCACTGAGCGGTCGTAGAACAAAGAAGAAGGGCGGGACCCCCGGTTTCCGGGGGTCCCGCCCTTCTTCTACGTGGTCAGCGTGCTCTTTACGGCTCGAACTTGTAGCCCAGGCCACGCACCGTCACCAGGTACCGCGGCGCGCCCGGGTCCGGCTCGATCTTGGCGCGCAGGCGCTTGACGTGGACGTCGAGGGTCTTGGTGTCACCGACGTAGTCGGCGCCCCAGACGCGGTCGATGAGCTGCATGCGCGTCAGGACGCGGCCGGCGTTGCGCAGGAGCATCTCCAGGAGGTCGAACTCCTTGAGGGGGAGGTCGACCTTGGAGCCGGAGACCGTGACCACGTGGCGGTCCACGTCCATACGGACCGGGCCCGCCTCCAGCGCGGCCGGGGTCACCTCCTCCGGCTCGCCGCGGCGGCGCAGGACGGCCCGGATACGGGCGACCAGCTCGCGCGAGGAGAACGGCTTGGTGACGTAGTCATCGGCTCCTATTTCCAGGCCGACCACCTTGTCGATCTCGCTGTCCTTGGCGGTGACCATGATCACCGGGACGTTGGAGCGGCCGCGCAGCTGGCGGCAGACCTCGGTGCCGGGCAGCCCCGGCAGCATCAGGTCGAGGAGGACGAGGTCGGCGCCGTTGCGCTCGAACTCGTCGAGTCCGTCGGGCCCGGTGGTCGCGACGGCGACCTCGAAGCCCTCCTTGCGGAGCATGTAGGACAGGGCGTCGGAGAAGGACTCCTCGTCCTCGACGACGAGCACACGGGTCACGGAAGGACCTCCGGGGCGGAAAGCGTTTCGTACGCGGTTGAGTCAGGGGGTGAGTCGGGGGATCTGCGGGGATACGATCCGGCGGACTGCCCGGCCTCGTCGTCGAGGTCGGGGTGCTGCTGTGCACGGTCGCGGGTCGCCCCGGCCTCCGGCAGCCGCAGGGTGAAGGTGGAGCCCTGTCCCTCGGAGCTCCACACCGTGACCTCCCCGCCGTGCGAGGCGGCCACGTGCTTGACGATCGCGAGACCGAGGCCGGTGCCACCGGTGGCACGGGAACGGGCCGGGTCCACGCGGTAGAAGCGCTCGAAGATGCGCTCCTTGTCCTTGTCGGAGATGCCGATGCCCTGGTCGGTCACGGCGATCTCGATGAGGTCTCCGCCCGGGGCGCTGACCCGGCGGGCGGCGATGCCGACGCGGGTGCGGGCGGGCGAGTAGTTGACGGCGTTCTCGACGAGGTTGCCGAGCGCGGCGGCGAGCTGGCCGCGGTTGCCCCAGATGCTGAGGTCGGCGGTGCCTCCTGCCCGTCGCCCATCACCACCCTGATCGGGCCCTTCGGGCACCCCTACGTTCGAAGCCATGTTGATCTGCTTCGTCCCGGCGGCGTGCCGGCAGCGGTCCATGGCCTCGGCGACGAGCTCGGCGATGCGGACGGGCTCGGCGTCCTCCAGCGGGTCGTCGTTCTGCACCCGGGAGAGGTCGATGAGCTCCTGCACCAGGCTGGTGAGCCGGGTCGCCTCGATCTGCATCCGCCCGGCGAAGCGTTCCACGGCCTCCGGGTCCTCGGAGGCGTCCATGACGGCCTCCGAGAGGAGGGAGAGGGCGCCGACCGGTGTCTTCAGTTCATGGCTCACGTTGGCGACGAAGTCGCGCCGCACCGCCTCTATCCGCCGGGCCTCGGTGAGGTCCTCGACGAGGAGGAGGACGAGGCGGGAGCCCAGGGGCGCGACGCGAGCGGACACGGCGAGGGCCTCGCCGCGTCCGGTGCCGCGCCGCGGCAGGTCCAGCTCGACCTGCCGTATCTCACCGTCTCGTCTGGTGTCCCGGGCCATCTGGAGCATGGGCTCGACGGAGAGCTTGCCACCGCGCACCAGACCGAGGGCGTACGCCGCCGAGCTGGCCTTGACGACGGCGTCCCCCTCGTCGAGGACGACGGCGGAGGAGCGCAGCACCGACAGGACCGTGTCCACGCCGGGTGGCAGGACCGGGTCGGTGTGCAGAGAGGTTCGGGTGGGTCGCTTCAGGTCGCGTTCGCTCCAGCGGAACGCCAGCATGGCGATGACGCCGGTAAGTACCCCGGCGATCGCTGCCGCTGCGGCGACCGCCGCGTTCACGTCCATGCACCCAGGTTAGGCATGACGCAGGCCGTGGCCACAGCCGTCGGAGTGCGAGCTCGAACACTCGTCGCCCAGAGTTCACCTTGGAGCCAGTACTGGTTCATTTGGGGTGGCGGAAACGGACGCGTAGCGCCCGGAAGGTAGGAGCGTGGGGTTCGCACAGGCGATTTCTGCTGGTGAGCGCATGCGTGATCGCGCTGGTGACCGTATGGGTGATCACATGGTGATCGCACTGGCGGTTTCACGACAGTCCGACTGTCGTTTTCACGGCAGTCTTATGGTCGGAGGTCACGACCGTAAGACTGCCGGTTCGGACGACACGACTGCCTGTTCGACGACGGTCGCCTGGCCCCCGGAACCCCCGAGGCATACGTAAGAGAGGGACCCTGATGCGGGACGCGTACCACGAGGAACTGGACTCGATCGGCGACAGCCTGGTGGAGATGGCCCGGATGGTCGGGTCGGCGATCGGGCGCGCCACGACGGCGATCCTCGACTCCGACCTGAAGCTGGCCGAGAGCGTGATCGAGGCCGACCAGAAGGTCGACGACCTCCAGCACGACCTGGAGGCCCGGGCCATAGCACTGCTGGCACGCCAGCAGCCGGTGGCGACCGACCTGCGGATAGTCGTCACCTCGCTCCGTATGTCGGCGGACCTGGAGCGCTCGGGCGACCTCGCCCAGCACGTGGCCAAGCTCACGCGGCTGCGCTACCCCGCGCGCGCGATCCCGCAGGACCTGCACGCCACCATCCTGGAGATGGGCCAGCTCGCGCAGCGCCTGATGGCGAAGGCTGCCGAGGTGATCATCACCAAGGACGTCGACCTCGCCCTCCAGCTGGAGCAGGACGACGACGCGATGGACCTCCTCCACCGCACGCTCTTCCAGCACCTGATGGACGAGCGCTGGAAGCACGGCATCGAGACGGCGGTCGACGTGACGCTGCTCGGCCGCTACTACGAGCGGTACGCCGACCACGCGGTCGCGGTTGCGAAGCGTGTGGTGTACCTGGTGACGGGTGAGCACGCGGATGAGCTGCAGGCCGACATCCAGCCGGAGATCCAGCCGGTCTCGGGTGCGGAAGGGGCGTAAGCCCGAGCGGACTCACCGGGGACTGGTCGGGGCGTCTGCAAGCCTCTGTGCGCCGTTGATGCGCCCAGGGGGGCGGGCATGGAATGGGCACAGGCACCAGCCTTGAGGAGGGACCATGGCCGAATCCCCCAGCACTCCCAAAACCCCCGGCACCACACCCGACCCCACCCGCGAACGCCCGTCCGAACAGCCCGCCGACATCAGAAGCCTCCCACTCTTCGGCGCCTGCGGCTGCGGCTCGGGGTGCGGGTGCGGGTGCCAGTCGGGGAATCCTTGCCAGTGCGGGTGAGCGGGTGAGCAGGTAAGGGTGTAGGTGCGGATGTACTGCGGCGTACGACGCCGTGGATCTCGTACGACGGTGAAGGGCCCCGGCGTGAATGCCGGGGCCCTTCGTCGTGCTGGTCGTCCCGGACGGGCGCAGCATGGAAGGAGAGTGAGAGCAGGCGAGCGCACTCCGAGGACCGCAGGTCCGAGGATCGTCAGGAGGTGCGAGGCATGGCTCAGTACATGGACGTACACCACAACATGAAGGGCATCACGGCTGACCAGCTCAGGGAGGCCCACAACGCGGACCTCGCCATAGAGAAGGACGAGCGCGTGCACTTCGAGCGGGCGTGGGCCGACCCGGATTCCGGCGTCGTCTACTGCCTCTCCGAGGCCCCCTCGGCGGAGGCGGTCCAGCGCATCCACGAGCGAGCCGGTCACAAGGCCGATGAGGTCCACGCGGTTCCGCTGTCCGTGTGAGAAGAGGAGGAGACCCCCGGCCCGCGCGTGACGCAGGCCGGGGGCCGACGTGTGTCCGCGGGAGCGCCGCTCTGGGGACGGGAGGCCGCTCTGGAGGCTCCGTCGGGCGACCGCTCGACAGGCGATCCGCGGCAAACGGCCTTACGGTCGAGCGGTGGGCGCTGCACCAGGTGAGGTGCCCTCACGTGCCGGCACCGCCCGTCGACTTCCCTCACGACACCAACAGGAGACGATCTGCCGTGGCCACAGCATCTGAAACCCCGGTACTGGACACCCTCGCCGCCATGACGGTCGACTCGGTCGAGCGGTGCGGGCTGGTTCCGGAGACGTTCATGCTCACCCGCATCGCCGCCCTCGCCGCTTCGGACGCCCCGCCGATCTCGTACGTCGCCCATATCGACCCTGCCATCCAGGCCGGGATGACTGCTGAGCAGGTGCAGGACGTGCTGGTTGCCATCGCACCCGTGGTGGGTACGGCGCGCGTCATGACGGCGGCCGGGAACATCGCCAAGGCGCTTGGCATCACGATTGCGGTCGCGGACGCGGAAGCCGAGGCTCAGGGGCGGGCGTAGGGACAGACAGCCCCAGGACGGCGAGAAGCCCCCTACTTGCAGGAAATCTGCAGGTAGGGGGCTTGTTCACAGGTCGGGGGGTGCGTCTTGGCTTCCTGCCCCGTCGGGCAGGCCACGGCCGCACCATGCACTCCGTGAGCAGCTCGGCGGCTCGCTCCACGAGGCTCAGGATGTATTTGCCACGCGGCTCAGGGCGCTGAGGGCGGAGCGCCCAGGGGGATTTCGTATGCGGTCCTGACGAGTACTGGGTCGGCTTCCGCCCATGCCGAGGCGTCGGCTACTCAGGCTCAGGCGTCCAGGCCACTCAGCTCGGGAAACCGTGATCATGCACAGGCGTACGGCGTACGAGCGTATGGCAAACGCAGACCGAACCCCGATGCCGCCCCACGCCGGACGTCCGCGGAGGCGTTCACCCGGGTTCACGGGCGACAGGTGGTCCGGCAGCTAGGCAGCCCTGGGCCGCGCCGCACGCATGCCCGGGGCGGGCTCCTGCGCGTCCTCAACCAGGAAGATCCCGTCTTCTCCGAGATCCGGGGCCTGGAAGGGGTTGGTCGCCGGAGGTGGCGACACAGCAGTGGAACGGCGGGGTTGCCCTTCCAAGGCGGAGAACAGCGACGTCTGGTCGATGAGAGGTCTGCCTTTCGTTACAGGCCTCCGAAGAGGCCTGGCGTGCCGTGACCGGGCACAGCGGTCCTACAGCTTGGTCATCTTGGCGTACGGGCTCAGGATCCGCATCTGGGTCGAGCCGAAATCCACGAGCGCCGCGATTCCGTCCTCGATGCCGATCACTCGGCCGAGTCCGTACACGTCGTGCGTGACCTGGTCACCCACGGCGAAGTGCTTGGGAGCCGGGGCGACCGGGGCCTTGAAGGGGCTGGTAGGCAAATGACGCTTCGGTGCAGCAGGCTTAGTCATTGCCCCTAGTATGCGCCTACGTCCATCCCGTTCGCTGTGGCCGTCCACACAGACCCGGGCGGCAACCTCGTCCAGACCTGGTGAGCGGCCGGAAACTCGACCGCACAACCCCGTCGGCATCCCCTCGTGCAAGCCCCGTCGGGGACCGCGGCACCGCCGAACTCGCCTGCCGGCGCCGTGGGGCGCCGCCCATCGGCTCGGCCGCACCGCGTCGGTGCCCGCGTCCGCCCGACGGCGCCCCTGCCAAAGCCCGGCCCCGGATCGACCGCTGCCTGCGCCGAGCCGTTCGACCATGGATCACCAGCTGAGGGTCCGTTGATCAGCTGGTGATTCACCAGCCGAGGCTCCGTTCAGCTGAAGGGAACGGCCTCCGTCGGGGCGGTGTGCCAGTTGGTGACGATCGGCTTCTCGACGGTGATGGTGCCGACCGGCAGGGAGACCGGGTTGGGGTCGTCGTCACCGACGCCGACGATGATGCTGTCCAGTTCCTTGCCACCGTCTCCGTTGGTGGTCTTCGGGTTCACCCCGGCGTAGGCGGCGGTGCTCCCACTCAGCTTTATCTGCTCGCCGACGGACTGCTCCGCGGGACCCGCCTGCGTGCCGTCGGATCCGAACGCCACGGTCGGAAGCGCGGCGGGCAGGTAACAGGTGATCCCCGACTTCGCCTTCGCGATGATCAGGATGTATCCGCCGGCCTGGGTCTCGGACCTGGTGCTCCAGGAGATGTCGTTGGCGCCGCAGCTCTGCTCGACCGGCTCTCGCTGGCCGTTGCCGGTGTCGGCGCCGGAGCCGGCCGCGTCCCCGGTTCCCTTGCCCGACGCGTCGGAGCCCTTGCCGGAGCCCTGGCCGCTCCCCGCGGTCGACGAGCCCGACGGGGTGGCCGCATCGCCGGACGGGGTGGTGGACGAAGAACCCTGCGCAGCACCGGTGTCGGCGGCCTTGTCCGTGTCCGTGTCCTGGCACGCGGTCATCAGCATGGCGCCGCCCACGATGGCTGCGGAGACGAGGAAGGCCTTGCGACGGTTGCCGGACATGAAATCCCCTTGGTCATCGGTTGGTTGAGGCCGAAGCGGTTTCGGCTGCTCGGTGCTGCTCGATCACTATGAGGGGGCTGCGAGGCGAAGGGATCCCGGTGCCTTCGTTCCAAGACACCGTTGTCACAGGCTGGTGACATGATCACGAAGAGTCGCGGGAGCCCTTGCCGGGCTCGAAAAGGGGTGACCTGCGGCTTTCTGCGTCAGCGGCACTGAACCGGCTGACATGCGCACGGGCGAGATCAACACCCCAGTGGCGACTCCATGACAGCGAGAAGCCCCCTACCCGCAGAAAAAGCGCAGGCAGGGGGCTTCTTCAGCTCTGCTTACTTCTTCTTGCCCTGGTTCTTGACCGCCTCGATGGCCGCCGCAGCGGCCTCCGGGTCCAGGTACTTCCCGCCCGGCGTCACCGGCTTGAAGTCGGCGTCGAGCTCGTAGTACAGGGGGATGCCCGTCGGGATGTTCAGGCCCGCGATGTCGGCGTCGGAGATGCCGTCGAGGTGCTTGACGAGGGCGCGGAGGCTGTTGCCGTGGGCGGCGACGAGGACCGTGCGGCCGGACAGGAGGTCCGGGACGATGCCGTCGTACCAGTAAGGGAGCATGCGGACGACGACGTCCTTCAGGCACTCCGTGCGGGGGCGCAGCTCCGGGGGGATGGAGGAGTAGCGCGGGTCGCCGGACTGGGAGAACTCCGTGCCGTCCTCGAGCGCCGGCGGCGGGGTGTCGTACGAGCGGCGCCACAGCATGAACTGCTCCTCGCCGAACTCGGCCAGGGTCTGCGCCTTGTCCTTGCCCTGGAGGGCGCCGTAGTGGCGCTCGTTCAGGCGCCACGAGCGGTGGACGGGGATCCAGTGGCGGTCCGCCGACTCCAGCGCCAGCTGCGCCGTGCGGATGGCGCGCTTCTGGAGGGACGTGTGGACCACGTCGGGGAGGAGGTCGGCGTCCTTCAGGAGCTCGCCGCCGCGGACTGCCTCCTTCTCGCCCTTCTCGTTGAGGTTGACGTCCACCCAGCCGGTGAACAGGTTCTTCGCGTTCCATTCGCTCTCGCCGTGGCGGAGGAGGATCAGCTTGTACGGTGCGTCGGCCATGCCCCAGAGCGTAATCCACGCTTTCGCCCCCTCGCGCGGCTGCCCGAAGGCCGGACAGTTGACTGCATCTGTTAATTGAGTGGCCGGCGTGGAGTGGATCTCCGTAAGTTGTGCCTACCGCGTTAGCCGCTTACATCCGTGGGGGATCCCGATGTCACTCGCCAGCCTGAGACGCGCCACCCGTGAGAGCGTCTCAGGGCTCCCCCGCGAGTTCTGGTGGCTGTGGACCAGCACGCTCGTCAACCGGCTCGGGGCCTTCGTCGCGACCTTCATGGCCCTGTACCTGACCCTCGACCGCGGCTACTCCGCCTCCTACGCCGGTCTCGTCGCCTCGCTCCACGGGCTCGGCGGTGTCATCTCCTCCCTCGGGGCCGGCGTCATGACCGACCGGCTCGGGCGGCGGCCCACCCTCCTCGTCGCGCAGGCGTCCACCGCCCTCTCCGTCGCGCTGCTCGGCTTCATGCACGACCCGGTCTCCATCGCCGCGGTCGCGTTCCTGGTCGGCATGGCCTCCAACGCCTCCCGGCCCGCCGTTCAGGCGATGATGGCCGACATCGTCCGGCCCGAGGACCGGGTCCGCGCCTTCTCCCTCAACTACTGGGCCATCAACCTCGGCTTCGCCGTCTCCTCCATGGCCGCCGGTTTCATCGCCGAGGTCAGCTACCTCGCCGGGTTCCTGATCGAGGCGGGGATGACGGCCGTCTGCGCGGTCGTCGTGTTCGTCAAGCTGCCGGAGTCCAAGCCGGTCGCCACGGCCAAGGCCGCCGAGTCCGAGGTCGGACTCGGCACCGTGCTGCGCGACCGGCGCTTCATGAGCGTCGTCGGGCTGTCGTTCCTCGTCGCCGTGATCTTCCAGCAGGGGTCGGTCGGCCTGCCCGTTGCCATGGGCGAGGCCGGCTTCACGCCCGCGGACTACGGTCTCGTGGTCGCCGTCAACGGCATCCTGATCGTCGCGCTGCAGCTCCCGGTCACCCGGTTCATCGAGCACCGCGATCCCAGGCGGCTGCTCGTCGTCTCGTCCGTCCTCGCCGGGTACGGCTTCGGGCTCACCGCCTTCGCCGGGTCGGTCGGCGTCTTCGCGCTCACCGTGTGCGTGTGGACCCTCGCCGAGATCGTCAACGCGCCGACGCAGACCAGCATCGTCGTACGCCTCTCCCCCGTGCACGGGCGCGGGCGCTACCAGGGCATGTACACCATGTCGTGGTCCGTGGCCGCCCTGGTCGCTCCCCTGGTGTCCGGCTTCGTCATCGACCAGTTCGGCGCGGAGTGGCTGTGGGGGTTGTGCGCGGTCGTCGGTACGGTGGCGGGGATCGGGTACGGCGTTCTGATGCGCGGCCTCCCTGCCGAGGCCCCGCCGGCGCCGTCGACCGCCGACGCCACGCCCGTCGATGCGGAGCCCGACGTCCGTACGGCCTGACACACCGCCCCCTGCGAGCCCCCGCTCCCCGCAGCCTCACCCTGACTCCCTGCCGAGCCCGCGTCCCACGGGGTATACAAGGAGGCGCGGTACGGGGGCCGTGGGGGCCGCTGGGGTGGGAGACGGACATGACCGACAGTTCCGGGTTGATCTTCATCAGTCATGCCGGGCTCGACGGCCAGTGGGCGGAATGGGTGGCCTGGCACCTCGGGGAGGCCGGGTACGAGGTCGAACTCGACCTCTGGCACTGGCACACCGGCGAGAACTTCGTCAAGAAGATGAACGAAGCGCTGGAGCGTGCGTCCGCGGTCATCGCCCTGTTCTCCCCGCAGTACTTCGCTCCGGGCCGGTACACCGAGGAGGAGTGGACCGCCGCCGTGGCCGGCCGCGACCGCTTCGTCCCCCTGGTCGTCGAGCCCCTGCAACCCGGCCAGTTGCCCGCGACCCTGCGACCGCTGATCCGCCAGGAGTTGCACGACCTGGACGAGGCGGCGGCGCTCAATGCGCTGCTGGAAGCGCTGCGCGGACGGGAGATCCCGACGACTTCGCCGGCCTTCCCCGGCAAGGCGGGCAAGAGGTCCCGGACGTCCAAGCACGCCGGCTCATCGGCACCTCAGGGCCTCCAGCCCCGCTTCCCGTCCACCACCCACGACCCCGACGTATGGGACGTACGACAGCGGGGGCGCAACCCGCACTTCACCGGCCGTGACGAGATCATCGAGAAGGTGCGCGGCGGACTGCTCGGCGAGCGTCGGACCGCCGTACGGGTCCTGCACGGTCCGGGCGGGGTCGGGAAGACCCAGCTGGCGCTGGAGTACGCGCACCGCTTCGCCGGACAGTACGACCTGGTGTGGTGGGTCGACGCCGAACAGGCCGAACAGGTACCTGCCCGGTACGCGGAACTCGCGGCCCGAGTCGAGGTGGCCAAGCCGGACGCCGGTGCCGAGATCAACGCCCGGTACGCCCTGGAGTACCTGCGCACCCACGAGCGGTGGCTCATCGTCCTGGACAACGCCGAAGACCCGCGGCAGCTGCGCACCTGGCTGCCGGAGGGCTCCGGACATGTGCTCATCACGGCGCGCAACCCGGCCTGGAAGAACATCGGGCCGGATCTCGCCCTGGGAGTGTTCAGCCGCAAGGAGTCACTCGCCTACCTCAACCGGCAACTCCCCACCCTGAACGAGCCGACAGCCGACGCCCTGGCCGACGCGCTGGGCGACCTGCCGCTCGCGCTGGCGCACGCCGCGGGCGCGCTCAGCGAGGGGACACCGCCCGACCACTACCTCCAGCTGCTCAGGACCAACACCGCCGAGCTCCTCAACGACGGGGAGGTCCACGACTATCCGGTCTCGGTCGCGGCCACGGTCACGATCGCCGCCGACCGTCTGGACGCGGGACATCCCGAGGCGGCGGCCCTGCTTCGCCTGGCGGCGTTCCTCGGGCCCGAGCCCATTCCGACGAAGTGGCTCGTCGAGGCACGCGAGGCGCTGACCAGCGTTCCCGGCGCCGCGCACGGCGTCAGCTGGCCGCGAAACGCGCTGAAGCCGCTCGCCCAGTACGGGCTGGCGGTCGTCGGGCCCGACACGTTCCAGGTGCACCGGCTCACTCAGGCCGTGATGCGCCATGTCAGCGCCGAACGGGCCGGGGGCCCGGTGCAGGACGTGGCCGCGTTGCTGGCCGCCGTAGATCCCGGGGACCCCGAGTTGCCCGAGGCGTGGCCCGAATGGGCGTCGCTCACCCAGCATCTGACGGCGACGCTGGACGCGATGATCAGCAAGGTCGAGCTGCGGTCGACGTACCTGGATGCTGCCCGGTATCTCGTCCGCAACGCGCAGCCCGAGGCGGCCCTCGGCCTTGCCGAGATCATGCACGAGAAGTGGAGGAGGTCTCTGGGCGAGGACGATCCCGACACGCTGCGTGCGGCACACATGGTGGCCCTGGCCCTGCACGACATGGAGGCGTACGAGGAGTTCCTGTCACTCGTCGAAGATCTCCTGGAGAGGCGTCTCAGAGTGCTCGGGAACGACCATCCCGACACACTGAGCACCACCCACGACGTGGGTATCGCCCTACTTCATCTGCGTAGATACGCCGAGGCGCACGCCATCCTCCAGGACACCGCGGCACGTCGTCAGGCGAGACTGGGCGAAGAGGACGTCGAGGCCCTTTTCTCCGTCGCCAGTACCGGGGCCGCTCTGATCGAGCTCGATCGGCTCGACGAAGCCCACCGCGTACTGACGGACGCCCTGGCCCGGTACCGGCGCACATTGAACGAGCACCACCCCTCTGCCCTCGAAACGCAGGCCTACTTGGGCCAGACCTTGGCTCGTCTCGGCAGAGACGTTGAGGCCCTCAACATCAAGAGGGAGGTTCTGACGCTGCGTCGGCAGTTGCTGGGCGACAGGCACCGGAGCACGCTCTTCAGCGTCGACAGCCTCAGCAAGACACTCATCGACACCGGCCGGTACGCCGAAGCGGAGCGGCTCCTGCAAACCGCGAGAACCCGCGTCCGGGAAACCCTCGGCACCGACCACGGCCTCTACACCGCCGTCACCATGCGTCTCGCCAACGCCCTGGCCCGCCAGGGCAAAACCCACGACGCCCAACGCCTCCGCGCCTCCCTCAAGCGGCAACAGCCCTCGAAGAAGCGCCCCCGCTGACCTCACGGATGCATCCGCGCCCCCTTCACCACCTTGTCCACCGCGTTCCTCGGCCCATACACCGCCACCCCCACCAGATCCAGCTCCCCCGTCCCCACAGCCCGCACCGCCGCCCGGTTGTCCCGGTCGTTGCCCGTCGAGAACAGGTCGGAGGTGAAGACCGCGCGCGGCAGGGCGCGGGACAGCACGCGCGCGTGGGCAGCTGTCAGCGTCTCCTTCGTCCCCTCGAAGACCAGCACCGGCTGCCGGAACATCGGCAGGTAGGCCACCCCGTCGGCGTCCTCGTACGGCTCCCCGATCACCTCGGGAACCTGCGTGCCCAGGCCGCTGACCAGGAAGGCCGTGACGTTCAGGCGCTGCCAGGGCTCCAGGTCCTCGCGCAGCAGCACGGCGATCTTCGTGTCGAAACGGACGGGGGCCTCATCAGTCGTATGGGTCGTATCGCTCATACGACGAGACTGCCGACCGCCGCACGACGCCGTCTTGTACGTTCTTTGCATGGCGCCCCACGCAGCGGCTCGGCAGGAAGTGACCGCGTGGCGCCCCTCCGTCCCGGGCGTCACCGAGGTCTTCCACGCGCACTTCACCGAGTACGCGTACCCGATGCACGTCCACGAGGCCTGGACGCTGCTCATCGTCGACGACGGCGCCGTACGGTACGACCTCGACCGGCACGAGCACGGCACCCCGCACGACACGGTGTCCCTCCTCCCGCCGCACGTCCCCCACAACGGCTCCCCCGCCACCCCGCACGGCTTCCGCAAGCGCGTCCTGTACCTGGACAGCACCCGACTGGGCGAGGACCTGATCGGCCCGGCGGTGGACTCCCCCGACCTGCGGGACCCGGTACTGCGGCTGCGCGTCGGTCAGCTGCACGCCGCCCTCGCGCACGCCGGCGACGAACTGGAAGCGGACAGCAGGCTCACCCTCATCGGCGACCGGTTGCGCGCGCACCTGCGCCCCAGGGCACTGACCGACATCCCGCGCCGCGACCCCGCGCTCGCCCGCCGGCTCCGCGAACTCCTCGACGAACGCGTCGTCCACGGCATCGCCCTCGACGAGGCCGCCGCGCTCGTCCAGGCCCATCCCGCCCATCTCGTACGGTCGTTCAGCACGGCGTACGGCATCGCCCCGCACCAGTACCTGATGTCCCGCCGTGTCGACCGCGCCCGGCGACTGCTCCTGGAGGGCCGGTCGCCGGCCGACGTGGCCACCGCGACCGGCTTCTACGACCAGTCCCATCTCACCCGGCACTTCCGGAAGCTGGTGGGGGTGCCGCCGGGGCGCTATCGCAGCAGCGCACGCTGAGCGTCGAGACCCCTGCGCCGGGAAGAGGGGGCGCGGGGGGCGTGACTATGAGGGCCTCGATAAATACCTCGACATCGGGCGCGGTGATCGGGGACGCTTCGCGCGATGACCAGAATCGATGACACGCCGCCTACGTGGGACGAGCGCACTCAGCTCACCACGTTTCTCGACTACGCACGTGACACCGCCCGCGCCAAGTGCGCTGGCGTCTCTGCGGAGAACGCACGCAAGGCGCTCCTGCCGGGCTCACCGCTGATGACCATGAGCGGAGTGATCAACCACCTCCGCTGGGTCGAGTACTACTGGTTCCAGGTCGTCTTCCTCGGCGAGGAAGACCGGGGCCCCTGGACCGAGGAGGACCCCGACCGCGAGATGCGTATCGCCGTCGACTTCCCGCTCACGCAGTTGCTCGACGAATACGCCGAACAGAGCACCCGCTACCGCGAACTGGTCGCCGGGAACGGCCTGGACAAGCAGGCCCAGCGAGCCGTCCGCAACGGCCTCCACGTCGACCTGCGCTGGATCCTGCTCCACCTCACCGAGGAGACGGCCCGCCACAACGGCCACCTGGACATCCTGCGCGAGATGCTCGACGGCACGACCGGCGACTAGGTGTATCGACCTGGATTCAATCCGCGGGCCGCTGGGTCAGATGGGCGAACGCGTCCAGGTTGCGCGTCGACTCGCCGCGCGCCACGCGCCACTCGTACTCCTTGCGGATCGCGGAGGCGAACCCCAGCTCGAGGAGGGTGTTGAACGCGCCGTCCGCCGCCTCCAGGACCTGGCCGAGGAGGCGGTCGATCTCGTCGGGGGTGACGGCCGACAGCGGGAGCTTGGCGGTGACGTAGATGTCGCCGAGCCGGTCGACGGCGTAACTCACGCCGTACAGCTTGAGGTTGCGCTCCAGGAGCCAGCGGTGGACGCCGGGCTCGTTCTCGTCGGGGTGACGGATGACGAAGGCGTTCAGCGAGAGGGAGTGGCGGGCGACGAGCAGGGAGACCGTCGTCGACAGCTTGCGGGTGCCGGGGAGTTTGACGACGTAGGTGCCGGGGGCGGGGCTCTCCCACTCCAGTTCGGCGTCCTTCAGGGCCCCCTCGACGACCTGCGCCGCCTTCTGTACGTCAGCCATGGTGGGAGCGTACGCGACGCCGGTGGGCGTGGGTCGCGGCCACGTAGACGTCCGCCGTGGCGGCGGCCGCGGTGTCCCAGCCGAAGGACAGGGCGTGCCGCGCCGCGGCCTCGCCCATCCGGGGGGACAGGTGCGGGTCGTCGGCGAAGGCGTGCAGCACGCGCGCGTAGTCGGCCGGGTTGTGGCCCTGGACCAGGAAGCCGGTACGGCCGTCCCGGACCGCCACCGGCAGCCCGCCCACCGCTGCCGCCAGCACGGGTGTGCCGGCCGCCTGCGCCTCGATGGCCACCAGGCCGAAGGACTCGCTGTACGACGGCATGACCAGCAGCGACGCCGCCCGGAACCAGTCCGCGAGCTGCTCCTGGCCGACGGGCGGACGGAACCGTACGACATCCGCGATGCCGAGGCGGGCGGCCAGCTTCTGCAGGCCCTCCGGCTTGGCGAGGCCGCTGCCGCTGGGGCCGCCCACGACCGGAACGAGGATGCGGGAGCGCAGCTCGGGGTGCTCGTCCAGGAGGACGGCCACCGCGCGCAGGAGGATGTCCGGGGCCTTCAGGGGCTGGATGCGGCCCGCGAACAGCGGGATCAGGGCGTCCTGCGGGAGGCCGAGGCGGGCTCGGGCGGCGGCTCGGCCGTCGGCGGGCGAGAAGCGGTCGAGGTTGACGCCGGGGTGGACCACGGCGACCTTGTCGGGGGCGGCGGCGTAGTGCCGTACGAGTTCGTCGGCTTCCTCGGCCGTGTTGGCGATGAGGCGGTCGGCGGCCGTGACGATCTGGGTCTCGCCGATGACCCGGGCGGCGGGTTCGGGGGTGTCGCCGTCGGCGAGGTTGGCGTTCTTGACCTTGGCCATGGTGTGCATGGCGTGCACCAGGGGGGCACCCCAGCGCTGGGCTGCCAGCCAGCCGACGTGGCCGGAGAGCCAGTAGTGGGAGTGGACCAGGTCGTAGTAGCCGGGGCGGTGGCCGGCCCAGGCCTGCATCACGCCGTGGGTGAAGGCGCACAGCTGGGCGGGGAGGTCCTCCTTGTTGAGGCCCTCGTAGGGGCCCGCGTCGATGTGGCGGACGAGGACGCCGGGGGAGAGCTCCACGACGGGCGGGAGGTCCGTGGCGGTCGTGCGCGTGAAGATCTCGACCTCGATGTTGATCGCGGCGAGGCGCTGCGCGAGCTCCACGATGTAGACGTTCATGCCGCCGGCGTCGCCTGTGCCGGGCTGGTGGAGCGGTGAGGTGTGGACGGAGAGCATGGCGATGCGGCGGGGGCGGCGGTGCAGGCGCAGCCGGTGGGGGGCGGCCTGGGAGCGACGCCCGAGCCTGCCGACGTACTGGCTCACGTGGCGTTCCTCCTCGCTGCGGGCATGCCGGACGGAGGGTGCTCGCGCCCTCCACGGCGGTGCAACGCCGCAGGGACGGGTTCCCATTCCTGGTGGGGCGGTTTTTGCCGAGGTATTACCGGGGGTCGCTCAACTGTTCGGGGATGGCGTGCGTTGCGCCTCCGGCGGTGGGGCGGGGGGCCGGGGGGCCTGCGGCGGCCTGCGCGGGTGAGTGGGGGAGCGCGTAGCGCCTGCGGGTGCGTTGTGGGTCGGGGTCGTGCCGGGGGTATCCGTAGGCGGCTGCGGGGCCACGGGGCTACGGGGCTACGGGGCTACGGGGCTACGGGGCTACGGCCGGAGCGACCGCATACCCTCGTATGCATGACATCCCGCGCCTCCGCCCGCCCCGTGGGCACCGTCACGCGCGGGACCACCAATCCCAATCGGCTGCGCCGCATGGACCGCTGGATCGCCGGCACGCATGGGGCCGAGTTGCGTCGTGCCGTCGATCCGGTCGCCGTGGATCTCGGGTACGGCGCCGCCCCCTGGACTGCGGTCGAGCTGCTCGGTCGGCTGCGGTCCGTGGCGCCACGGGTGCGGGTGGTCGGTGTGGAGATCGAACCGGCGCGGGTCGTGGCCGCGAAGCCGTACGAGCGGGAGGGGCTCGTGTTTCGGCACGGGGGGTTCGAGATTCCCGTCTCGCAGCGGCCGGTGCTCGTGCGGGCGGCGAATGTGCTGCGGCAGTACGAGGAGGGTGAGGTCGCCGGGGTCTGGGAACGGCTGTGTGCGCGGCTCGCGCCGGCCGATCCGGGGGCCGGGTCCCGTGGGGGGCTGCTCGTCGAGGGGACCTGCGACGAGATCGGGCGGCGGCACGTGTGGGTCGCGCTCGGACCGGAGGGGCCGCGCACGGTGACCTTCGCGACGCGGCTGGGCTCGCTGGAGCGGCCCTCGGACCTCGCCGAGCGTCTTCCGAAGGCGCTCATCCATCGCAATGTTCCCGGCGAGCCCGTTCACGCCTTCTTGCGCGACTTCGACCGCGCCTGGGCCGCTGCCGCGCCCTATGCGTCGTACGGCGCACGACAGCGGTGGATGAGGGCGGTGCGGGATCTCGCCGTCGACTGGCCGGTGGCGGACGGGCCGGTGCGGTGGCGGCAGGGTGAAGTGACCGTGCGGTGGGAGGCGTTGGCGCCGCGCGTCTGACTCCCGGGGCCGCGGGGAACGATCTCCGCGAGTCGTTCGTCACAAAGGCGGGGAGACCGTCATGACGGGGAGGAACGGGGGGAAGCAGACCTCTGTCACTTTGCGCGCCGACATGGCCCGATCCCCCGGACGCTCGTAAGTTACTGACGAGACATCAGTTTGGGGGCACCAGGTATGGGTTCGGGCAAGCGCGGCCTGATCACTGCAGCTGTGACCGTCGTCTGTGCGGTCACCGTACTCGCGGCGCCAGGCACGGCGTTCGCGGCGCCCTCCCCCTCGCCCACCCCGTCACCGAGCGCCTCGACCCCCTCGGCCGCCGTGTCGAACAAGGACCTTGAGGCCGTACGCAAGCGGCTCGAGAAGCTCTACCACGCCGCGGCCGTCGCCACCGACGAGTACAACGCCGCCGAGGAGGCGGCCGAGAAGCAGTCCGCCGAGATCGTCGCGCTGGCGAAGAGGATCGTCAAAGGGCAGGAGCGGCTGGCCGAGTTGAAGAAGCAGGCCGGGGCCGCGGCTGCCGCGCAGTACCGCTCGGGCGGGCTGCCCGACGAGGCCAAGCTGATGCTCAGCGACGACCCGCAGGCGTTCCTCGACGGCACGGGCCGGGTGCTGCAGGGCCAGCGCGCGACCAAGGGGCTGCTCGCGGAGATGACCCGCATCCAGCAGGACTTGGAGCTGTACGCCAAGGACGCCTCCGCCCAGTGGAAGAAGCTGGAGGCGGGCCGCAAGGCCAAGGCCGCCGCCCAGAAGAAGATCGAGAAGCAGATCAAGGCGGCGGAACAGCTCGAATCCCGGCTGGAGGAGAAAGAGAAGGAGCGGCTGGCCGAGCTGGAGAAGGAGGCGGCGTACAAGGCGCAGACCGAGTGGCTGGACTCCGGCATCCTGGAGGACATCAAGGGCGAGGCGTCCGAACAGGGACGCAAGGCCGTCGAGTACGCCACGGAGCAGCTGGGCAAACCGTACGAATGGGGCGCCGAGGGGCCGAAGACGTACGACTGTTCCGGGCTTACGTCACAGGCCTGGGCCAGCGCCGGGCAGGGGATTCCGCGGACCTCGCAGGAGCAGTGGAAGCAGCTGGAGCGCATCGACGTCGAGGACATGCGCCCCGGCGACCTCATCATCTACAACGCCGACGCCAGCCATGTGGCCATGTACATCGGCGACGGCGCCATCATCCACGCCCCGCGTCCGGGGCGGACGGTGACGGTCGCGGGGGCCGGCTCGATGCCGATCCTCGGGGTGGTTCGACCCGATGCGTGAGGGTTCTCCGGCGCGTGAAGGTTCTCCGGCGCGTCAGGATTCCCCGATAGCTGAGGATTCGGGGCACCTTGTGACACCCGCCGTGACCCCGGCCACGTGACCCACCCCACGTCGATTCACCCCCCAAACGCCGGCTGAACGTGACGTTCGTCATCCCTGACTCTCTTCCGCCCTGTCCAACTGCGGTAGGGAACGCGGCATATGACAGTGGCCGACGCCCACTCGGCGTGGCTCACGCCATTCCGTTGCGCCGCCGACTACCGCTATGGTCCCCGTCGGTGGATCGAGGCCCCTCGTTCGCACCATGCCCTCGGGGGGAGGGAAGGAACTCAGACGATGCCCGTACCCATACCGCGGCAGAGAGCGATCCCGGCCGTGGAGAGTGGTCAGGCGCAGGCCGCGTCCCCAGGCGGCGGCACCCTCCGGGAAGAGGCCCCGCGTAAGGAAGAGACGGTCGAGAACACCACCCACACCAACCTGACGCTGCTGCTGATCGAGGACGATCCCGGCGGCTCGGCGATCGTGCCCGAGCTGCTCGACTCGGACGGCAAGCCCATCCGGGTGCGCACCGCGCGCAACCTCACCGAGGCCGAGCGGCTGCTGACCGACGACGTCCACTGCATCCTGCTGGACCTCGCGCTCGCGGCGCCCGGCCGGGTCGCCGACGACGACGAGCTGGCCGTGCTCAAGCACGTCCTGGAGCTCGCGCCCCGGCATGCCGTCCTCGCGCTCACCGCCTCCGGCGACGCCGAGCGCGGCGCGAAGGCCGTGCGCGTCGGCGCCCAGGACTACCTCTTCCGGGACGAGCTGGACGGGCGGCTGCTGAGCCGGGCGATCCGGTACGCCGTTGAGCGGAAACGGTCCGACACGGCCGAGCGGCGCCTTGCCGAGGGCCGGATGCGGGCGCAGGAGAACCGGCGTCTGGAGCGCGGTCTACTGCCCACGCCGCTGCTGGAGGGCTCCTCGCTGCGGTTCGCCGCGCGATATCGGCCCGGCCGTTCGCGTGCGCTGCTGGGCGGTGACTTCTACGACGTCGTCCGCACCGCGGACGGCACCGTGCACGCCATGATCGGCGACGTCTGCGGGCACGGGCCCGACGAGGCGGCGCTCGGCGTGGAGCTGCGCATCGCCTGGCGCGCGCTGACGCTGGCGGGACTGTGCGGGGACGCTCTGCTGGGCACGCTCCAGCAGGTCCTCGAGCACGAACGGGCCGACGACGAGATCTTCGCGACCCTGTGCACGGTGGACATCGCGCCGGACGGCCGTCGGGCCGGGTTGTGCCTGGCGGGGCACCCGTCACCGCTGCTGGCCCGGCCCGGACGGCCCGCGCAGTTGTTGCCGTACGACAACAACGGGCCCGCGCTCGGCCTGCTGCCTGGGGCTCGGTGGCCGCGGATGGAGGTCAAGCTGGGGGCGGAGTGGAGCCTGATGCTCTACACCGACGGCTTGATCGAGGGGCGTGTCGGCGAGGGCCGGGAACGGCTTGGCCAGGACGGCATGGTGGAGATGGTGCGACGGCAGCTCTCCGAGGGGTTGCGCGGAGAGGCGCTGCTGCGGGCCTCGGTCAATGAGGTGCGGGACCTCAACGGGGGCGAGCTGACGGACGACGTGGCTGTGCTGTTGCTCGACCGGGGGGTCTGAGCGGGAGCGCACCGCTTGGCTGTGCCGATTGCGGGAGCGCACCGCTTGGCTGTGCCGATTGCGGGAGCGCACCGCTTGGCTGTGCCGATTGCGGGAGCGCGCCGCCTGAGTTGTGCCGGTCACGGGAGCCCGCCGCAGTGGGCGCTGTCGTTCGCCGTCCGCGGGGCGTTGTGGCTGGTCGCGCCCACGCGGCGCACCGCATATCGATACGGCCCCGCACGCCCCTCAGGGCCCTACCGTCCGCCGTTCCACGGGCCGTAAGGGCCGTCGCTGCTGGAGCCCTTTCTGCTGCGGCCGCCGCCCGGAAGTCCCTTGATCGCCGGGCGTACGTCCACCATGTACACGATCGTCGCGATGAGGCCGAGGATCGGCAGGAACGACAGGATGTTGAAGATCAGGTTCACGATGAAGGCGAGCCCGAGGATGATCAGCCAGAACGGCTTGGACTGCTTGTCCGCCGCGCGGTAGGCGTCCTCACGGCGCATGGCCGCGTCGATCAGCGCGAAGCCGCTGAAAAGGATCAGGGCCATGCTCAGCAGCCACATGAACCCCGCGAATCCCTGCATCAGCACAACGTCCACCACCTGGTTCGGCTCGTACCTACGCGGTCACCGTACCCGCAACCGCAGGCCCGCTACCCGAACAACGGGCCGAGCACCGTGTAAGTGCCCGGCCCGTGTCCGACCGCTCTTCTTCACCCGTCCGTGTTACTAGGCGGGCGGAGTCGTCTTCTTGGCGGTGGTCTTGCGGGTCGTGGTCTTCTTGGCGGTGGTCTTCTTCGCCGCGGCGGCCTCAGCGGCGGGCTGGGTCTCGGCGGGCTTGGCCTCGGCCTTGTCCTCCTTGACCTCGACCGGCTCGGCCTTCGGCTCGACGGCGACCGCGAGCTCCTCGATCTCCTCGGCGGCCTCGCCGCGCCAGGTCTTCACGGCCTGCTCGCCGTGCTCGGCGACCTTCTCGTAGGTCTCGCGAGCCTTCACGGCGTACTCGGCGGCGACGCCGACGGTGCGCAACGCGAGGTCCTGAGCGCTCTCGCCGAACTTCTTCAGGTCGGCGTCGATGCTGCTGCCGAACTTCTTGAAGTCCGCGTCCAGGTTGCTGCCGAACTTCTTGATGTCGGCGTCCAGGTTGCCGATGAACTCGTTGACCCTGGCCTGGATGGTCTCCTGCGCCTCCTTGGCCTTGACGCCGGCCTCCTTGGCGCGGGCGGTGGCCTTCTCCTGGACGGCCTTCGGGTCGGTGTTGCGAACGGCGTCGATCCGGCCCGGCGCCTCGGCGCGCAGCTGCTCCACCAGACCGGGCACCTTCTTGGCCTGCTGGAGGGCCAGGTCGGCGGTGCCGGCGGCGAAGTAGAGCGGGGTCGGGTCGCTGAAGGTCTTACGCAGGTCGTCGGTGATGGCCATGGTGATGGTCCTCCCGGGTTGCTTCGAGGTGAGGGTTTTGGGTCCCGCGGTCGGCCTGCCGGTGCGCGTGGTCAGCCGGCCGACTGCTGGGGGTCGTTCGGGTGCTCCGAGTCGGCGTCGTTGCCGCCGGACGTACGGGGTGTGCGGGGCGTGCGGGTCGCTCGCGTCGTGCGGGTACGGCGCGCGGCGGGCTTACGGCGTACGGCGGTGTCATCGCCCTGAGCGTCCGCCGCACCGTCGGGGTGGCCGTCGCTCGAGACGGCCTCGGCCGACGCGACGGCTTCCACTGCCTCGACAGCCTCGACCACCTCGGTGGCCTCGCCCGCCTCGGGGGATATCCCGAACCCGTTCTCCTTGCGGAAGGATTCGTAGATCTGGAGCAGTACCTGCTTCTGCCGCTCGTTCAGCGTGGGATCGGCGAGGATGACGGCGCGTGTCTCCACCTCGTCCCGGTCCCGCTCGGCATCGAGGATGCCGGCCCGGACGTACAGCGTCTCGGCGGAGATCCGCAGCGCCTTGGCGACCTGCTGCAGCACCTCCGCGCTCGGCTTGCGCAGGCCACGCTCGATCTGGCTCAGATACGGATTGGACACCCCCGCGGCATCGGCGAGTTGCCGCAGTGACAGCTGCGCGTTGCGCCGCTGCTCACGCAGATAGTCACCGAGATTGCCGACGTTGAGCGATGCCATGCCTCCACCTTGCCTCACCCTCGCTAACTATTGCAAGCACCCGCTTGCAAAAGTGCGCCACGCCACGCGACGGGGGCTCCGCGGCCCGCACAGCGCTAGCGTCGGGCCTCATGATCGTATGGCTCAACGGCACCCACGGCGCGGGCAAAACGACGACCAGTGCACTCGTGCAGCAGCTGATCCCGGATTCACGGGTGCTCGACGCCGAGAAGGTCGGCGAGACACTCATGGACATCACGCCGGGGCTGCCCGGGACGGACAACTTCCAGCACTGGCCGCCGTGGCGGCCGCTCGTGGTCGAGACCGCCCGCCGCGTACTCGAATACACCGGCGGCACTCTGGTGATGCCCATGACCGTCCTGGTCGAGCAGTACTGGCGCGAGATCAGCACGGGCCTCGCCCGACACGCCATTCCAGTACGGCACTTCGTCCTCCACGCCGACCAGGACACCCTCCGCGGACGCATCGAGGGGGACACCGCCCTCGGCCCCTCCCCGTTCCGCCTCAGATACCTGGAGCCCTACGCCGAGGCGGCCCGCACATGGCTGCACGGTGAGGCCGAGGTCATCGACACCACGCACCTCACGCCCGCCCAGGCCGCCCGGCAGATCGCGGAGGCCGTCAAGAGGTCCTGACGGCGACAGCGGGATCGACGAGCAGCCGGGACGGCGAACACCACGTGATCGGCCCGCGCCCCCGCCATGTCACAAAACGGACGTGCCGACTCGTCCAAGGTAGTGAGAGGCCCAGGCCTTGAGCAGGGCCTTGGAGAGAGCCTTGGAAAGGACCCTGGAAAGGGCCTTGAGAAACGTCTTCCGGAATCAGGACGGTGAGTGTCATGCGGGTGTTCGTGGCAGGCGGCACCGGGGTCATCGGGCGGCGGCTGGTGCCGCAGCTCGTGGGCCGTGGTCACCACGTGACGGCTACGACGACGAGCGCGGCCAAGCTGGACCTGCTGAAGCAGCTGGGCGCGGACGGCGTCGTGATGGACGGGCTGGACGCCGGGTCGGTCTCCGCGGCAGTGGC
The DNA here is from genome assembly GCF_041052385.1 of Streptomyces sp. R28. Lineage (GTDB taxonomy): Bacteria > Actinomycetota > Actinomycetes > Streptomycetales > Streptomycetaceae > Streptomyces. The sequence continues at coordinate 4,968,679 of NZ_CP163439.1, forward strand.
CGCGGCCCGGCCGGACGTGCTCGTGCACCAGATGACGGCGATCTCCGTGCCGCACTCCGGCAAGCCCGACATCAGGCACTTCGACCGCTGGTTCGCCACCACGAACCGGCTGCGCACCGAGGGCACGGACCACCTGCTGGCCGCGGCGGCGGCGGCCGGCGTCCCCCACTTCGTCGCACAGAGCGCCGCCATCTGGAACGGCGTCCGCGAGGGCGGATGGGTGAAGACCGAGGAGGACCCACTGCCCGTGGAGACGGGGAAGCTGCGCGCGCTGGCGGACGCGATCCGCCACATCCAGGACGTGGTCCTCAAAGCCGACGGGACGGTCCTGCGGTACGGCGGGTTCTACGGGCCGGGCGCCACCGACGACCAGGTCGAGCTCGTACGCAAGCGGCAGTTCCCGCTGGTCGGGGGCGGCACCGGCTACTGCTCCTGGGTGCATCTCGACGACGCCGCGAGCGCCACCGTCCTGGCCGTGGAGCAGCGGGCGAGGGGCGTGTTCAACATCGTCGACGACGAACCGGCGCCGGCCAGCGAATGGCTGCCGTATCTGGCGGCCTGCGCGGGGGCGAAGCCTCCGCTTCGGGTGCCCAAGTGGCTGGCCCGGCTGCTGGCCGGGGACGTGCTGGTGACGATGATGACCGAGGGGCGCGGGTTCTCCAACGCCAAGGCCAGGCGGGAGCTCGGCTGGGAGCCGCGTTATCCGTCCTGGCGCCAGGGGTTCCGGGCGGAGCTGGCCTGAGCCGCACGGCTCGTACCCACTTTTTTGTGGGTACTTGGCAGCGCTCCGCCGCCGTCCGACCCTGGATACGGGTGATCGACGAGGCGCAGGACTCGCCCGGCAGTCGTACGGCGGACGGAGGTGGCGTTCAGGTCAGGAGGCCGGCTGGGTCTCGGTCAGTCGCTCCAGGCGGCGGTGGCCCCAGTCGGAGAGCGGGCCGAGAGCCTCGGCCAGGTCACGGCCGAACCCGGTCAGGGAGTACACGGTCTTCAACGGCAGGACGTCGTACACCTCACGGTGCACCAGACCGTCCGTCTCCATCTCGCGCAGCGCCTGGGTCAGCACCTTCTCGCTGAGGCCCGGCAGCCGGCGGCGCAGTTCCGCCGGGCGGAGCGGGCCGGACTCCAGCAGCCACAGCAGCGACGTCTTCCACTTGCCGTCGATCACGGCGATCGCGGCGGTCACCCCGCAGACGTTCGGGTCATGGCGCCGACGCGTCATACCCCACCCCTTTTGTCAGCAATTCATCAACTATCGCCACCCTACAGGGAGTTGAGTCATGCCCACATACGCCGACGAGCCCGCCTTCACCCCCACCGTCACCGTCCTCGGTCTCGGCCCGATGGGGCGGGCCCTGGCCGGGGCGTTCCTGGACGCGGGAGTGCGGGTCACCGTCTGGAACCGCACGCCGGGGCGGGACCGGGAGCTCGTGGACCGCGGTGCCACGGCGGCCGCGTCCCCTGCGGAGGCGGTCGCCGCCGGTGCGCTGACCGTCGTCTGCGTGGTCAATTACGACGCCGCCGACTCCGTCCTGCGGCAGGACGCGGTCACCGACGCGCTCAAGGGCCGTACGGTCGTGAACCTGACCGCCGACACCCCGGCACGGGCCCGGGACGCTGCGGAATGGGCGGCCGCGCACGGCATCCGTTATCTGGACGGCGCGATCATGTCGATGACCACGACCATCGGGACACCCGACGCGGTGGTCATCTACAGCGGTCCGCAGGAGCTCTACCGCGAGCACCGCCCCGTCCTCGACGCCCTGGGCGGCACCCACACCCACCTCGGCGAGGACATCGGCCGGGCCGCCGCCTACGACATCGCCCTGCTCGACATCTTCTGGACGGCGATGGCCGGCTACGCGCACGCCCTGGCCGTGGCACGGGCCGAGGGCATCACCGCGCGGGAGCTCCTCCCCCTCGCCCAGGGCATCGGCGCGATCCTGCCGCCGCTCTTCGAGGAGTTCGCGGGCGACGTCGACGACGGCACCTACTCCGGCGAACTCAACCCGATCACCTCCGCCGTCTCCTCCATGGCCCACATCGTCCAGGCCTCCGAGTCCCACGGCATCGAGGCGGGCATGATCCGCGCCGCCGAAGGACTGGCCCGCCGGGTCGTCGCCCTCGGCCACGGGACGGACGGCTTCATGCGGGTCACCGAACTGCTGGGCCGCTCCCGCACCGGCCACTCCCGGCAGTGATCCACTCCTCCAGAACGGCGAAGTCCCGGGCGGTGAGGCCGTAGCGGTGGTCGACGCGCTGGAGGACGCCGACCGGGACTGGGTGGCCGCGTCTTCCAGTGCAGGCCACGGGGCCCGATCTGGGGTTCCGTACCCTCCTCCGGCCAGTCCAGCACCGGCAGCGAGAGGGGGGCGGCGTGGATCAGCCGATGAGCGCCGTAAGGAAAGAACCGTGCGGAAAGGACCGTGCCGAAAAGGTCCCGCTCAGCCCTCGAACCCCCGCTCCGCAAGGATCTTGTCGATGCGCGCCCGGTGCGCCTCCTCCCAGGCGTCGAGGGTCTCGGCGGCTTCCTTGGCCAGCTTGGTCCGGGCCGCCGTCAGGACCTCCTCCCGGCGCGCGCCCGGCACGACCACGACACCCTCCTCGTCGGCCACCACCACGTCCCCCGCGTCGACCGACACACCCCCGCACCGCACCCGCTCGTTCAACGGCCGTACGACCGACTTGGCGCCCGGGATCGGGATGACACCCCGCGCGAACACCGGGAACCCCATCTCCCGCACCTCCGGCAGATCCCGGATCAGCCCGTCGGCGACGAACCCGGCGACACCTCGGCGGCGGGCGACGGCGCAGACGTTTCCGCCGGCCAGCGCGTAGTCCAGGTCGCCCGACTCCACCACCACGACCGAACCGGGCTCGGCGCGGTGGATGGCCGCATGCAGCATGAGGTTGTCCCCGGGCGGGCACGACACGGTGAACGCCGGTCCGGCGACGCGCGGGACCGGAGCCCACAGCGGGCGGATACCGATGTCCATCACCTGGTCGCGGCCCAGCAGGTCGGCGAGGGTGGTCGTGGGAATGCCCTGAAAATCGGTCGTGGCAGTCATACGACGAAGCTACAGTCATGGCCATGACTGCCGGGTCGGCTTCGTGCCGTGAGCGAGTTGGGTGTTGCCCGGCCTCTGAGTGAGGCCGCGGCGGCGGGCCAGGAGCCCGCCTCTTTCTCTTCGCCTTCCCTCCGTAAGGAATCAGCGACAGAGAAAGAGAATAGAGAGAGAATTGCCCAACGACTTCAATCAACAGGTCATCGACGAGTTCCGCGCCAACAAGGGCCGCGTCGGCGGCTACTTCGAGGGCGCCCGTCTGCTCCTCCTCACCACCACCGGCGCCCGCACCGGCCGCCCGCACACCGCCCCCGTCGGCTACCTCCCCGACGGCGGCGAGCGCGTCCTCGTCATCGCCTCGGCGGGCGGCTCCCCGAAGCACCCGGCCTGGTTCCACAACCTGGTCGCGAACCCCCAGGTCACCGTCGAGAGCGGCGCGTTCACCTACGAGGCCCGGGCGGTCGTGCTCGAGGGCGAGGAGCGCGACCGGAGCTTCGCGCGGGCCGTCGAGGCGGATCCGGGCTGGGCGGCGTACCAGGAGAAGACGGAGCGGGTGATCCCCGTGGTCGCCCTGTACGAGATCGCCCAGGGCGGCCCCCCGAACATCAACGCGTCCTCCATGGGGGAGGCCATCAAGGTCGTCCATGACGCCTTCCGGCGCGAACTCGCCCTGATCCGCGCGGAGATGAGCAAGAGCGGCGAGGCGGGCGGCAGGGGCGGCTCCACCCTCGGCGCCCAGCTCCGCGTCAACTGCCTCACCTTCTGCGCCGGCCTCCACAACCACCACACCGGCGAGGACATGGCCATGTTCCCGCTCCTGGCCGACCGCCACCCCGCGCTCTCCCCCGCCCTGGCCCGCCTCCGCGAGGAGCACGAGCGCATCGCCGCCCTCGTCGAGGACCTGCGTCACGCCGTGAGCGCCGAGCACCCGGACCCGGCCGCCGCTCGCACCGAGGTGGAGCGCCTCACGGCGGAGCTGGAGGCGCATCTGACGTATGAGGAGGAGCAGTTGATCCCGGCCCTGGACGCCGTGTAACAGCCGACGGTGACCCACGGGAGGCCGTCGCCCGCACCGACCACTAGAACGGCAACGGCCTCCCGTGCACCACCTCCAGCCCCGCCACCGCCCGTGTCACCACCACATACAGCCGCTGCAACCCCCGCTCCTCCGCCTCCACGATCGCGGCCGGTTCCACGGCGACGACATGGTCGTACTCCAGCCCCTTCACCACACTCGCCGGTACGACGGCCACCCGCGCCCCCAGTTCGTCCGCACCCCCCGCCTCGATCCCGGCGGCCGCCAGCGCTTCGCGCACCCGGGCCGCATCCGCGTCGGCGGCGACGACGCCCACGGACCCCTCCCGGCCCAGCGCGTCCCGTACGGCGCCCACGACGGCACCCATCAGCTCGCCCCCCACCGCCTGCCGGAACCGCAACTCCCCGTCCCCTCGCAGCGACCGCGCCGGCGGCACGTCCACATCCACCCGCTCCAGCAGCCGGTTGGCCAGCGCCAGCACCGCCCCCGGCACCCGGAACCCCGTCGTGAGCGGTACGACCACCGCGTCCGGCTTTCCCAGATGCCGCAGCACCGTCTCCCACGACCGCGCGGCCCAGGGCGTCGTCCCCTGCGCCAGGTCCCCGAGCACGGTCAGCGAACCGAAGGCCGCCCGGCGCGCGATCGCCCGGCACTCCATCGGCGACAGGTCCTGCGCCTCGTCGACGACGAGATGGCCGTAGCCCTGCGGATGCTCGATGAGCCCCGCCACCTCGTCGAGCAGCACGAGATCGGCCGCCGACCAGCGCGCCGACTTCCACGACCGCGGCGGCTTCGCCCACAGCAGCGCCTTCTGCTCCTCGGCGTCCAGCAGCCCGTCGGCGGCGGCCGCCAACACCGCCGGATCACCGAGCAGTTCGGCGACCACTTCCTCCGGCCTCACCCGCGGCCACACGGCCTCGACGTACGCCTTGACCGCACGCGAGCGCGACACCTTCTGCACCCACGCGTTGCTCCGCACCCCGCTGCGCCGCTCGGCCTGATCACGGATGCACCGCACCACCCGAGTCCGCACCCGCTCCCGCCCGACGCCGTACGGCGGCTCTTCCTCCCGCACCCCCGCCACGATCCGCACGAGCTCGCCCGCCGAGACCCGCCACCGGTACGAACCCTCGGCCAGGACAAGGGTGTTGATCCCTTCGGTGCTCACCCGCGAGTACAGCGCCCGCCGCAGCACCCGCGCCATCCGGGCGTCGTGCTTCACGACGTCCGCCCGCCCGTCGTCGGCCCCGGTGACCGGATGCCGGGCGATCTCGTCCCGCAGCGTGGACTGGCGCACGCCGGTCTCGCCGAGGGCGGGCAGCACCTCGGAGATGTACGACAGGAAGGTCCGGTTGGGCCCGAGGATCAGCAGTCCGCCGCGCCGGATGCGCTGTGGGTGGGTGTAGAGCAGATACGCGGCGCGGTGCAGGCCGACGGCGGTCTTGCCGGTGCCGGGAGCGCCCTGCACACACACCGACAGGGCGAGATCGCCTCGTACGAGGTCGTCCTGCTCGGGCTGGATGGTGGCCGCGATGTCCCGCATGGGCCCGACGCGGGGCCGCTCGATCTCCCGGGCGACGATGTCGCTGGCCCGGGACTCGCCCCGGTCGAGGTGCTCGTCCTCCAGCCCGGTCAGGTCGGCGCAGTCCCCGCGGCTCCCCGGGGCCCAGCCGAACCGCCGCCGTACGGCGACGCCCTGCGGGTCGCGGGCGGAGGCCTGGTAGAAGGCGCGGGAGACGGGAGCCCGCCAGTCGACGACGAGGGGTGGCGCGGCGGGGTGCTCGGTGATCCGCAGGCGCCCGACGCGGTAGCTCTGCCCGGCGTGTTCACCACCCTCACCGAAGTCCAGCCGCCCGAAGAACAGGGGCCCTTCGGGCAGCTCGCTCAGTTCCTTGGCCTGGCTGCGCAGCTGATATCCGAGGACCTCGGCGTCGGCACCGGAGGCGGAGACGTCCTCGCCGACGACGACCTGTTCCTGGGCGCCGGCGACCATGGCGGCGAGGGCGGTGCGGCAGCGGTCGTGGTGGGCTCGTTCGTCGGCGAGGGCTTGCCGCAGGGCAGGTTCGGTTGACGTCATTCGAGCAAGCGTACCCATATAACGTTACCGAGTTAAGTTTTTTACCGAATCTCATCCGCTGGGGTGGCACTCACCGGGACAGGTAGGGCAACCCCTTCGCCAGCAGGTCGAACGCCCGCTCGGCAGCGGCCACGGCATCGGCCCGGACGTCCTCCACCCGCTCCCCGCCCGCGATCCGACGCCAGTTCTCCAGCGCGAGGATCCGGCGCACGGCGGCGATCTGCCCGGCGGCCAGCCGTGCGTCCAGGTCCCCGCCGAGCGCCTCGGCGAGCGCCGCCTCCGAACGCTCCAGGTAGGCGTACATACGCGCGGCCAGCGAGGGAGTCCCATACAGCAGCGAGTGGTAGCGGAGCACCTCGGGATGATCGTTCAGCCCGGTGACAGGATCACACCGCTCCAGCCCGTCGAGGAAGTGCCGCCGCAGCGCACGAAGAGGCGAGCCCTGCGCGCCGGCCACGATCCGGGCGGCCTCCTGCTCGTGATCGGCGATCCGGTACAGGACGAGGTCCTCCTTCGCCGGGAAGTACCGGAAAAGGGTGGGCTTGGAGATCTCGGCCGCGGCGGCGACCTCGGCGACGGACACGGCGTCGAAGCCCTTCTCCAGGAAGAGGCGGACGGCGGTGTCCGACACGGTCTCGTACATCCGCTGCTTCTTGCGTTCCCGGAGGCCGATCTCGGCGGGGTCCGTCTCGTTCATGCGGTGAGCCTACGCACCACACCGACCCCCCGGCTCAGCCCGCACCGCCGCCGCGCCATGCGGGCCCGTCAGGAAACCTCCGGCCGCACCGGCGCCGTGCCGGGCATCTCGGTGGTGAAAGCGCGCGCGCTGTCCCAGAGCGTGTCGAACAACTCCCGGCGCCGGTCGATGATCTTCCGTGCCTCGTCGCCACCGTTCGAGGCCCAGCGGGTCAGCAAGGAGTCGTAGCCTTGGGGATCCAGGAGCTGGCCGCCACTCCCGTTGGGCTCGACCTTCTCGATCTTGTCGTAGATCCCCTCGTAGACGACGTCGTCGTTGATGAAGTAGAGCTTGAGCGAGGGCGACATGTGCAGCACCCGGAACTCGACGGACAGTCTCCCCCTGTCGTTGCTCTCCATACGCCTTGCCTGGTCCTTCAGCCTTCTCTCATGGTTCTCGATCTGACCCACCAGGCTCTCCCGGAAACGGGGGGCATCGTCGGCCTTGCCGTCCGCGCCCACCCGGCCGGGGACCTCGATCTCCTTGGTGAAGTCCGGGACGAGCACACGCAGTTGGATGGTGCGGGCGACGCCCGGAGTCAGCTGCGGCAGTATGCGCTGCACCAAGGGGTCCGCGAACGTCTCGCCGGTGAATCCCAGTACCGACAGACGCACCTCTCCCCCCTTTTCGAGAACCTCCTGGAACTGCGCCTCCAGCTTCGTGGGCAGGACTCCGCTCGGGCAGAGCACGTCGTTCAGGCGCTGCACCCCCGATTTGAGCTCCTCCACCACGGCCTGCAGTTCCGCCTCGGTCACACGCTGCGCGGAGTGCCCCGCGTTGAGGCGCTGCACCTCGGCGTAGAGCACGTACCCCACCACTGTGAGCAGTGCCCCGCCCAGGTAGACCTTGTCCTGCAGCGCGTCCCCGACGGGTTTCACGAACTGGGCCACCAGTCCGACGACGAAGACGCCGAACAGGAAGAGCCGCGTGACCGTGGACTCCGCGCGCTCCCATGCGGCGGCCAGCCTGCTGGCCCACGACGAGCTTGTGTCCGACACCAATTCCCCCTGTGGGCCCCCGATTTGAATGGAGCCCGCTCATGGTGCCCCGCCGGACGCACGGCCAGGAAGAGGACTGCGAGATCACCACGGAATCGGCCCCCGGCGCGTGCAGCGCGCGGTCCAGGCAGTCGGGGTGCGCGCCCTCCCGGACCAGCTCGGATCCTCGTCGTCGAGCGTCCTCGCGTGCGCGGGCTCGCCCTCCGGCAAACGGAATTCCGTCCTACGGTCAGGACCCGGCCGTCGACCCGGACATGCTGTGCCACTTCCGCAGGGCTTCCACGATCTGTTCCAGGTCCGGCACCTCCACGAGCCGCAGCGGCTCACGGGCACGGCCCAGGGCCCGGCTCACCCGCTCCGCCGCCGCCCGGAAGTGCCGCTCCTCGGCATCGCCCCGGAGATCGAGTGCCGCGCGCATGACGTCCGGGAACACGGACTGCGCGTACTCGAAGGCCAGGTAGGTATCGAGGTCCTGGTGCAATCCTGCGGTGAGCTCGGCGCAGCCGGCCCTCTCCATGGCCTGGGCCCACAATTCGACCATTCGGTCCTGTTGCGCCTTCCCGTACCCCGTCCGCACGAGGTGAGTGGCGAGATCGTGCAGGGGATCGCCGTATATCGCCAGCTCCCAGTCGATCACCGCGATCCGCCCGCGGCGCACCACGACATTGGCGCGGTGGACGTCGGTGTGCAGGAGCTTGAAGGGACGTGAGGTCAGGCCGTGATGGTTCGCCTTGAACGCCGTCATCGCGTCCTGCGGAATCCCCACGGCGTCGAAGAGGTCGCCGAACCGGTCACGGTTGGGGTGGTGCACGCGCTGCTCGGTGAAGTCGACGAGCCAGCGCAGGAATCCGTCGCTGTCGCCGTCGTCCGGCCAGTCCGCGGGGGGCGGCGGAAGTTCCCCGACCGGCACCTGGGCGGTCCTGACGAAGAACGCCGCGAACTCCCGCATCAGCTTCTCGTCGATCTCGCCGTCGGGATTGCGCTCACTGAGCGCCTTGCCCCTGCGGTACCGGTGCAGGGAGCGGTCGCCGAGTTCCCCCAGTACGGCGAGACAGCGCGGCACCTCGCGCAGATGCCGGCAGACCACTTCCAGGACATCGGCCTCGCGCGGCCAGATGCGGGGGACGACCTCCACGGTTTTCAGCGGCACCCGGTACTTGAAGCGCGTATACGGCATCACACCGATGACCAGGGCCGGCAACAGCCCTACCCGCAGCACGTAGTTGGTGTTGTGGTGCCCCTTGAGCACCTCGCCCCCACCTCGGAGTCGACGGGACTCCAAAAGGCGGTGCGCGAGCGACGAACGCGCTCCGTGTTGCAGAGGGGGCACGGTGGCCGAGATTAGCGCTTCGCGCTGAAGACCATGCCAACAGGTGCATAACTTTCCGGCCCTTGTGTCACGTTGCACAAAGACATTCGCGCACGTCCGGGCGATGGCCGCCGGTTTGCCCCAACCTGTTCGGTCTCGACAACGGCACGAACGAGACAACCCGTTCGGCGCTATTCGGGACGGGCGCGGATCGTCGTAGTCGTGGCGTCGCGTGGGCAGGAGAGAGTTCACCGGAAACGTTCCGTCGGCCGTTCGGGCGCGCGGCTCATCCCCGGCCACGCCTCACCCTCCCGACCTGACCGCCCCCAGCAAGGGCTCCAACGACCCCACGATGTCCGTCGCCCCGGCCTCCTTCAACTGCTTCACCTTGCGCTCGTTACGGGCGTAGCCCAGGAACGGAACCCCGGCCTCGCGGGCCGCCTCGTAGTCCGTGGGGGTGTCCCCGATGAACAGGGCGGTGGGCGGCGCGGCCCCCATCGCGGTCAGTGCGCGGTTGAGATTGCGCGGATGGGGCTTGAGGTACTGGAGTTCCTCGCTGCGGCCATAGATGTGGGGACCGAAGCAGGCGAGCAGGTCGCGCGTGCCCAGGTACTCACGGACCACTTTCGGGGAGTTGTTGGTGACGATGGCCAGCCGGGACCCCACCGCCGTCAACGTGCGTATCAGCGGGTCGGCGTACGCGGTGGGCATCGCCGACCGTACGGCGAGCAGCTCCTCCTGGGTGAGACGTTCCTCCAGCTCCGTCACCAGGTCGCTGTCGGGGTGCCGCCGGTCGACGTCGCGCAGTACCTCATGGGGGTCCTCGGTCTGCCGCTCGCCCACTGGCAGCAGGCCGTGCAGTCCTCGCCCTTCGAGCCAGTCCAGCAGACCGGCCGCCACCTCCTGCGCCGGGTGCCCGGCGAACAGCCGGCAGATGGGCCCGTCGAAATCCCAGAGCACGACGCGGGCATGAGTGGTCAGCTCCCGCAGGCGCTGCGGCGATGCCGCCACCAGTTCGGTCTGCTTCGTATCAGAGGTCACTAGGAGAGTGTCAGGTCCGTCGTGATGGTTTCCCAGAGGGCGTCGAACCACTTCTGGGATTCCTGCACGAATGCGGCGTCGCGCTCACCGGCCTGTCGCACGAAGGAGAAGAGCAGGGACCGCGAGCCGAGGGCGTCGTACATCTCCAGCGTCTGGCTCTCGTACTCCTCCTGGCGCTCGGTGAGGACGTAGTAGCCGATCAGCGCTTCGCCACCGTTGAGCAGATACAGCTTCACCGGCGGCGTGAACGGCAGCGCGCGGAAGGTGACATGGACGTCGACGCCGTGTGTGGAGCGGACCGCCAGCAGGTTGTGGCGCAGCACCTGGGCCTGGGCGTTGCGCATCTCCAGCCACCGCTTGTGGACCGGGTCGTCGTCCTCCCCCCGCCCGTCCACCAGAACCGGAAAGGCGAGGTGGATGTCCCGGGAGGGCAGCAGGATACGGACGTCGATCGACTCGGGGTGGATCGAGCCCTCGTGGATCTGGCGCAGAGGCTCGCCCAGGGCCAGCATCAGGGTCTCGGAGGTGTGGCATACGACGTCCACGCGCACGTGCGGGGCCGCGAAGGCCTCCGCCAGGCGGGGTGCCAGGCCGACCATCGTCGGCTGGGGGGCGTCGCTGGAGGGGGTGGGGGCGGCGGCGATCCGCGGCGGGCTGCCCCTGCTCACGTTGGTGAGCAGGCCGTCCTCCTGGAGCGCGCGCAGGGCCTGGCGTACGGTGCCGCGCTCGACGCCGAACTCCTCGGCCAACTCGGCCTGGGTGGGCAGGCGGTCGCCCGCCTTGAGGTCACCTACGCGGATGCGTTCCCGCAGGAGGTCGGCGATCTCCTGGGGCGAGAGTCTCCTGCTGCCGTTCACTACCACGTTCTCCTGGGTCACGACCAAAACGCTACAACTCTGATCCATCTAGAGGGAGTTGTTTGTGAGTTGTTTCAAAGTAGAGGCCAAGTGGGGACAACTTAATCAGAGTTGGCGCCAAGTTGGTTAAGTTGGCGGAAGTAATCCTTCCATCCCCAGGAGCCCGAAGGGGGAAACACAGATGCCCGTCCTCGCACTCCTCTCCGCCGTGTTCGTTGTCGGCGTCGAGCAGACCCTCCAGTGGAAGTACGGTGCCACCGGCGTCATCGGCCTGCTGCTGCTCACCATAGGCATCAAGGCCAAGAGCCCCACCGTCAGTTCGATCGGGGCCGTCGTCCTCGCGCTCCTGGTCTCGGGCCCCGCCCTGTGAGCTGTGGGAGACGATCAGCTCGTGAGCACCAGCTCCGAACTGATCGTCTCCCACAGTGCGCTGAACCACACATGCGACTGCTCCACGAACGTCATGTCCCGCAGCCCGGCCCCCTGCTCGAAGGCGAACAGCAACGACTGGATGCCCGGGGCGTCGTACATCTCCAGGTACTGGTGGTCGATCTCCACCTCGCGGCGCGCCAGTGTGTAGTACGCGAAGAGCGCCTCCGTGCCGTTGAGCAGATACAGCTTCACCGGCGGTGTGAACGGCAGCGCGCGGAAGCTGACCTGTACATCGATACCGTGCGTGGCGCGCAGCGCCAGCAGGTTGTGCTGGAGCACCTGGCCCTGGGCGTTGCGCTGGGTGAGCCAGCGCCGGCGCAGCTCTTCGTCGGCGTCGTCGGCCGAGGCGTCCACCGGTGTCGGGAAGGCGAGCGAGATGTCGCGGCTCGGCAGCAGGATGCGGACGTCGACCTTGGCCGGTTTCAGCCGTCCGGCGTGGATCTGGCGGAGCGGCTCGCCGATGGCCAACGTGAGGGAGACCGAGGTCAGGCACAGGGCGTCGATCTCGACGTGCGGGGCCGCGAAGGCGGCGGCGATGCGCGGGCCGAGGGCCACCATGGTGGTCTGCGGTGGGGCTCCGGGGCCGGTCAGCGCCCTGCCGAGGTCGGGTGCGACGGTCGCCGGGGCCCCTTTGGACACGTTGGTGAGCAGACGCTCCGACTGCAGGATGCGCAGGGCCTGCCGTACCGCTCCGCGCTCGACGCCGAACTCGTCGGCCAGCCTGGCCTGGGTGGGCATGCGCTGGCCGGGGCGCAACTCGCCGGAGGTGATCCGGGCGCGCAGCTCGTCGGCCACCTCCCGATGTGACTTCTGTGGCCGCTGTGAACTCTTCCGCCCATTGACGGAGACGGGTTTCGGCTCCACGTCAAAACACTACAACTTCCCGCCATCTTTGGGCAGTTCCGGGGAAGGTGGTTATAGGACGCTTCCAAGCGGTCATAAGTACAGTGAAGTTGGTCGCCAACTTAGGCAACATGGTCAAACTTTTCGAGGGTTGGCCACCAGAGTGGGTTCTGTCGACCATCGCCTCGAAGGAGACCGGCATGCCGCTCGTCTACCTCGCCGTCGCCGCACTCGCCATCGGATTCGAGCAGCTCGTCCAGTGGAAGTACGGGCCGATGGGCATCATCGCCTTCCTGGCGCTGTCCATCGGCCTCAAGGCAAAGAACACCATGATCGGCGGCATCGGCGCGGTGATCCTCGTGATGCTGCTCGCCCACTAGGTCCTGTAGTCCAGGACCTGGCGACCAGGTTCGGCCGTCCGGGCTCCCTTCCGGAGGGGAGCCGGGAGCCCGGTCGGTCTGCACCAAAGGCACAGTCACAACTTCACATCGACAACCGAACAGCGAACCGCACAGCCACAACCGCATACAGGCGCACAGCCCACAACCACAACTGAACAGCTCGCTACGGATGAGCAGACCTGCCGTCGGCAGAGAGGAGCGTCAGAAGATGTCCGGGCACCAAGGCCGCCTGGACGTACGCAGCAGGGCGTCGCCCACCCGGGCGGCGCCCGCTCGTTCTTCCCGCACCCGCCCCAGCGCGACGAGCCGCACCACGGACTCGTCACCGAGCCAGAGACGGCCCAGGTCGGCGACGTCGAGGGTGAGTTCGGCGGCAGCCGTGGTCGGCGTGCAGGACGCCCCGTCCGCCGACGCCTCCAGCAGATACCGCCCGCCGGTCAGCCCACCCGCGTCCACGACCTCGAGCACCAGCGCCCCTTGCCCCTCGTACGTCCGCGCCTCCAACGCCCGTACGACGTCCAGGACCCGAACCCACAGCCAGTCCGCCAGCGTCGTGACCCGGGCGGCCCGCGGATCGGGCAGGTACAAGGGCAGCAGGTCGTCGGGGGCCCGCCAGCCGCTCTTCACCGTGGTGATCCAGTCGATCGAGCACAGGTAGCGCCACAGGGCGCGCTCGGCGTCCGGGGTCGCCGCGATCAGCCAGTTCACGGTCGCCGTGTTCAACGGCTGCTTGCCGTCACCCCAGTGGTCGTCCGCCGTGTACGACACCAGCCCCTCGACCTCGCCGCCCGCCGACCGGTACACCGCGAAGAAGGGCTCGGTCCACGAGGCCCGGTCCAGGCGCAGCACCCCGGTGTTGACCAGCCACCAGCGCTCGTCCCGGTCGACGGCTCCCGGCTGGGCCCGCCGCACCCGCTCGAACAGCCCCGGGCCGGTCCTGCGTACGCCCGCCCCGTCCACGATGTCGATACGGCCGCCGCCGTCGGGCCCGGCCCACCTCGGGTCGAGGCCGGTCCGGGGAACGTCGACGGTCCACTGGGCCGTCGACGTGGCGGGGCCGAAGCCGTAGCGGCCGTAGATCGGGTACTCCGCGGCGATCAGGGTCGCGACGACGTCCCCGCGTTCCTTCGCGGCGGCCAGGTCCTGGTCCATCATGCGGGTCAGCAGGCCACGGCGGCGGTGCGTGGCAGTGACCGTGACGTTGGAGATGGCGTCGGCGGGGACCGGGGCGCCGCCCACGGCGGTGATCTCCTGCGCGAACGACCGGAAGGTGGCGACGCAGCGGCCGGCGTCGAAAGCGCCGAGGGTGCGGGCCGGGACGATGTACGAGCTGCGGTCCGCGACCTCCGCATCGGAGACGTCGGGGGTGCGCAGGAAGCCGGTGTTCAGGGCCCTGATCCAGCCGGGGATGTCGGCCTCGGCGACCGGGCGGACGTCGATGTGGGGTTCGGGACGGCTCATGGGGCCACGGTAGGTGGGCGGGCGCGGGGTGTCGCCGAGTTTTCCCGGTCCCCGCCCCGCCCCCCGCCCCTTTCTTCCACAGCCTGTGGATGAGGCCGGCCAGGCACTGTGACAGGGCCTAGGTCAGCAGGTCGTCCACCTGCGCCTCACCTTCCCGGTATCGGCGCGTGATCTCCGCGCTGCAGTCGTCGGCCGTCCGCTGCAACCGCTGGCGGCGCCCCGACACCTGCTGCTCGTAGCGCACGAGACGCCCCATCGCGGTCTCCAGCTCGACATCCGTACGCGCCTGGAGGTCCGACAGCTCCACCTCGGCCAGCATCTCCGTCGCCAGCCGCCGGTACTCCTCGCTCTGCGGTGTGCCCAGCGTGACATGCCGGGCCGAGGAGCGGTGGCGCGCCGGGGCGTCGGTCAGGATCTCCGACAGGCGCTCCACGACGGACGCCGCCCCCGCCGGAGAACGCCGTGCCAGCTCCGCCCGCAGGATGTCGATGCGCCCCTGCAGCAGTCGTCGTAGATAACTCAGGTCCGCCTCGTCGCGCTGTGCGTCCCGACGCAGGGTGCGCAGCTCTGGCAGGCTGAGCACGGTCAGATCGTGCTCGGGCGGTTCCACGGGCAGCCGCGGAGCCGGACCAGGGCCCGGATCGTCGGCGGTGCGCTGCGTGGGCGGCCTGAGGCCGTCCAGTTGACCCGCGTGGGTCCACAGGACAACCCCGGGCGGCTGCCCGGTACTCGGTGTGCTCATATGCCTCTACCGTCCCCTCGACCGGCTGTGGGAAGCATCGTGCCATCACAACTGGCCACTATGTGACCGAGTGCCCATGAACAGCCCCAGATGGGGGCTTAAGGATCAAAAAAGAAGCCCCTTACGAGGCACTTTCCCGCACACGGCATGATGGCGGCATGCGAGCTGTGGTGCAGAGGGTGGACGGCGCGAGTGTCGTCGTGGACGGCGAGACGGTCGGGGAGATCGCGGGCGAGGGGCTGTGCGTCCTCGTCGGGGTCACGCACGAGGACACCAAGGAGAAGGCGGCCCAACTCGCCCGCAAGCTCTGGTCGGTCCGCATGCTGCACGACGAGAAGTCCTGCAGCGACATCGACGCCCCGCTCCTCGTCATCAGCCAGTTCACCCTCTACGGCGACGCCCGCAAGGGCCGCCGCCCCACCTGGAACGCCGCCGCCCCCGGCGACGTGGCCGAGCCCCTCGTGGACGAGGTGGTGGCCCAACTCCGCGCCCTGGGCGCCACGGTGGCGACGGGCCGCTTCGGCGCCCGGATGCGGGTGTCCCTGACGAACGACGGCCCGTTCACCGTGCTCCTGGAGATCTGAGGCCCAGACCTCAGGGCTCTACGACGACCTCCTGCGCCGCAGCCGTGTCCCCCGCCACCAGCCGAGCGTCCGCCGGCACGTTCCGCTTCACCAGCGCGAGCGCGACCGGGCCCAGCTCGTGGTGCCGTACCGACGTCGTGATGAAGCCGATCTTGCGGCCGTCGGGGCCCTCGTCGGCCAGTCGGATCTCCGTACCGTGCGGGGGCAGGTGGACCTCGCTGCCGTCCAGGTGCAGAAAGACCAGCCGACGCGGCGGCTTGCCGAGGTTCTGCACCCGGGCCACCGTCTCCTGGCCCCGGTAGCAGCCCTTCTGCAGATGCACCGCGCTGCCGATCCAGCCCAGCTCGTGCGGGATGGTGCGGTGGTCGGTCTCGAAGCCGAGGCGGGGGCGGTGGTGTTCGACGCGCAGTGCCTCGTACGCCAGGATCCCGGCCGCCGGGCCGGCCTTCCCCGCATACGACTCCAGGTCGGCACGCGGCAGGAACAGATCACGGCCGTGCGCCGTCTCGCGTACGGCGACGCCCTCGGGCACCTCGGCGATGGACCCGGCGGGCAGGTGCACGAGCGCGAACTCGGCGGTCCGGTCGGCGACTTCGACCTGGTAGAAGAACTTCATCGACTCCAGGTACGCGATCAGCGCCTCCTGGGTGCCGGGCTCGACATGGGCCCAGACCGTCGTGCCGTCGTCGACGAGATACAGCGCGTGCTCGATGTGGCCGTGCGCGGAGAGGATCAGCGCCTCGGTGGCCTCGCCGACCGGGAGGTCGCTGACGTGCTGGGTGAGCAGCAGGTGCAGCCAGCTCAGCCGGTCCTGGCCGGTGACGGTGAGGACTCCGCGGTGCGAGAGGTCGACGAAACCGGCGCCGTCGGCGAGGGCGCGCTGCTCGCGGAACAGTTCGCCGTAGTGCGCGGCGACGCCTTCGTCCACGCCCTCGGCAGGCACGGCGCCGGGCAGGGTCAGCAGGGGGCTCTTCATATGCCTAAGCCTACGACTCGGTAGTTGAACTCTTCAGGGAGCAGTCCTTGCAGCGACCGAAGATCGCGAAGTGCTTCATGTCGGTCTCGAAGCCGAAGGTCCGGCTCAGCTTGGCCGTGAACTCGGCGGCCACCTGGACGTCCGCCTCGATGACGTTGTCACAGTCCCGGCAGACCAGGTGGATGTGGTGGTGCCGGTCGGCGAGGTGATACGTCGGCGCACCGTGCCCGAGGTGGGCGTGACTGACCAGCCCGAGTTCCTCCAGGAGCTCCAGGGTCCGGTACACGGTGGAAATGTTGACCCCCGACGCCGTCTTCCTCACTTCCACGAGGATGTCGTCGGGGGTCGCATGCTCCAGGGTGTCCACAGCTTCGAGGACAAGCTGGCGCTGCGGCGTCAGCCGGTAGCCGCGCTGCCTGAGGTCGCTCTTCCAGTCGGTGCTCACCACACTGGAAGTCTAGAGCTACTCGAACAGCCGCCTACTTGAAGAAGGCGATGCCGTCGTCCGGCATATCGTCGGGCAGGGCCTTGGCCCAGCGCTCGACCTCCTCCGGGGTGACGACCTTCTTCAGGTGAGCCGACATGTAGGGGCGCAGCTCGACCTCGGGGGTCTGCTTCTCGCCGACCCACATCAGGTCGCTCTTGACGTAGCCGTAGAGCCGCTTGCCCCCGGTGTAGGGGCCGGAGGCGGCGGTCCGCGCCACGGCGTCCGTCACCAGGTCGATCTGCGGCTTCTTGTCGGCGAGCTCGCCGTACCAGATCTCGACGACGCCGTCGTCGCGGACCATCGTGACCTCGACCTTGCGGTCGGCGTCGATCCGCCAGAAGCCGTGCTCGGACTCCAGCGGCTTCACCTTGTTGCCGTCGTTGTCCAGCACCCAGGTGTGGGACTGGTACTCCAGGAAGTCCCGGCCGTCGTGCGTGAAGGCGACCTCCTGGCCGAAGTTGCACTTCTCGGAGCCGGGGAAGTCGTGCACACCCGCACCCGCCCAGTTGCCGAGCAGGAAGGCGAGGGGGACGAGGTCCTTGTGGAGGTCGGACGGGATCTCGATCATGAGCAGCTCAGAAGCCTCGTACGTCGGTGATGGCGGTCAGCGCTGGCCCTGGTACAGCTTCTTCACGGTCAGACCGGCGAAGGCGAGAACGCCGACGGCGACCAGGACCAGCAGGACTTCGAAGAAGATCTCCACGGGGTGCTCCTCGATTGAGCGCGGGGAATGCTTTGCGTACACAGGGCCGGGCCCCAGCTTACGCGGCCGGGCACCGGCCCTCTGTGTGAGGTACGCCCTCGCGGGGCCGGTCGAGCGGCCGGCGCTGCGCGGGCGCGCGCTCGACATCCCGGGTCGCCGGGCCGTTGACTACGATTCCGTCATGGCGAAGAAGCTCGTGATCAAGGTGACGGCGGGGGCCGATGCCCCCGAACGCTGCTCGCAGGCGTTCACGGTGGCTGCGGTGGCCGTGGCCAGCGGCGTCGACGTCTCCGTGTGGCTGACCGGCGAGTCCGCCTGGTTCGCCCTGCCGGGTCGGGCCGCCGAGTTCGAGCTCCCGCACGCGGCCCCGCTCCCCGACCTGATCGACTCGATCCTCGCGACCGGCCGCCTCACCCTGTGCACCCAGTGCGCGGCCCGCCGGGACATCACCGAGAAGGAC
Source organism: Streptomyces sp. R28 (assembly GCF_041052385.1). Taxonomy (GTDB): domain Bacteria; phylum Actinomycetota; class Actinomycetes; order Streptomycetales; family Streptomycetaceae; genus Streptomyces. The sequence goes on from NZ_CP163439.1 coordinate 4,986,887, forward strand.
GTCATCGAGGGGGTCCGCATCGCGGGCGCGCAGGTGTTCGTACAGGAGGCACTCGGGGACGGGACGCAGGCGCTCGTCTACTGAACCCCGCCCCGGAACCCCCGCTACCGTCCCTCTCCTACTGGGACCGCGGTCGCTTCTTGCCGTCCAGCTCGTCCCACCACTCGTCGGACTTGGGGTCGCCGGACGGGTCGTCCCACCAGCGGTCGTCCGGCCCTCGCCGGTTGGCGACCATCGCGGCGAGCGGCGGGATGACCATGGCCACCACGCACATCCCCACGGCCACCGGAACCGACCAGAGACGCACGACGGCCCAGGCCAGGACGAAGAGCGTGATGCAGGTCCCCATCATGGCGAAGTAGAGGTGACGTCGCCGTGCGTACATGGGTCCAGGGTAGGTCGGGCAGGCAGCCATGCCGAAGGGCCGCACCCCAGGTGTCCAACCCGTGGGGTGCGGCCCCTCTTCGGCAGCTGTTCGGCTGCTGAGGTTCGCTCAGACCGCGATCGCGACCTCGGCGAGCGCGCCCTTCTCGGCGACGACGACCGTACGGTCGGCGGTGCCGCCGGGGACGAGTGCACGCAGGGTCCAGGTGCCCTCGGCCGCGTAGAAGCGGAACTGGCCCGTGGCGGAGGTGGGGACCTCCGCGGTGAACTCGCCGGTCGAGTCCAGCAGACGGACGTAGCCCGTCACCGGCTCGCCGTCGCGGGTCACCTGACCCTGGATCGTGGTCTCACCGGGCTTGATCGTCGAGGCGTCGGGGCCGCCGGCCTTCGCTCCACACATGTCTTTCTCCAAGAGGGGTCTGACCGGAAGGAAGGCCGGTCGGGATTTGCTGGCTGGGTCTTACTTGTTGGCGCCGAGCTCGATCGGCACGCCGACGAGGGAGCCGTACTCGGTCCAGGAGCCGTCGTAGTTCTTGACGTTCTCCACGCCGAGCAGCTCGTGCAGGACGAACCAGGTCAGCGCGGAGCGCTCACCGATACGGCAGTAGGCGATGGTGTCCTTCGCCAGGTCGACCTGCTCCTCGGCGTAGAGCTCCTTGAGCTCCTCGTCCGACTTGAAGGTGCCGTCGTCGTTGGCGTTCTTCGACCACGGGATGTTGCGCGCGGACGGGACGTGACCCGGACGCTGCGACTGCTCCTGCGGCAGGTGCGCGGGGGCGAGCAACTTGCCGGAGAACTCGTCGGGCGACCGGACGTCGACCAGGTTCTGCGAGCCGATCGCGGCGACGACGTCGTCACGGAAGGCGCGGATGGACTTGTCCTGCGGCTTGGCCTGGTAGGAGGTCTCGGGGCGCTCGGGCACCTCCTCGACCAGCTCGCGGGCGTCCAGCTCCCACTTCTTGCGGCCGCCGTCGAGGAGCTTGACGTTCTCGTGGCCGTAGAGCTTGAAGTACCAGTAGGCGTAGGACGCGAACCAGTTGTTGTTGCCGCCGTAGAGGATCACCAGGGTGTCGTTGGCGATGCCCTTGGCCGACAGGAGCTTCTCGAAGCCCTCCTGGTCGACGAAGTCGCGGCGGACCGGGTCCTGCAGGTCCTTGGTCCAGTCGATGCGGATCGCGCCTCGGATGTGGTTCTTCTCGTAGGCGGACGTGTCTTCGTCCACCTCCACGATCGCGATGCTGGGGTTGTCCAGGTTCTCCTGGACCCAGTCGGCGTCGACGAGGACGTCGCTGCGGCTCATGCTCTTCTCTCCTCCGGGGCAGTTGCGGCGGGGCGTGCGAGTGCGAGGGGGTGCGCGCGCTCGTGCCGAGACGGCGCACCTGTGCCCTGGTCAGGGCGCGGGGAAACGCAGAAGTCGGAGCTTCCGCTCAGAAGGGGCGACAGAGCATGGCGGCAACGCGGCACAGGTCTACTGCCCGCCGCTTCGTGAGATCCGCCTGTCGCTTCATGGCCTCGATCGTAGGGACGGACAGGCGGGCGTGTCACCGGTGTGTCGCATGCTGAGACGAGAATGTCCGGGATTCGGGATCGAGTCTTCCCCCGAGGGCGCCCTCGCGCGGCTCCCGGGCCGATGTATCGGCGGTCACATCTACGGTGCGGACGACACCGTCTCACCAGCCGGACACCCGGGTTCGAGCACCGGGTGTCGGGGTGCTGCGTCGCGGTACCGCGTCGAGGTACCGCGTCGAGGTACCGCGTCGAGGTACCGCGTCGAGGTACCGCGTTCGGTGGCCGTACTACCCGGCCAGGCGGACGTTCGAACCCTGCACCGTGATCTCGACGCCGTTCTTCGCCGCCTGGACCTTGTCGAGCTGGATGCCGCCGGGGAGGCCGTCGATCTTCTGCTCGAAGTCGGTGATCGCGCGGGCGCGCTCCTCGGCGATGTCGGCGCCGCCGAAGTTCGGCAGGTTGTCGGCGTGCACCTTCACGGTGTCGCCCTGGGTGGTGACCGAGCTCAGGACGTAGACCGGCTCGGGCAGCTTGGTGCCGAGGACGGTGGCCTCGACGGCGACCTTGATCTTGCCGTTGCCGCCGTCGGAGAGGCCGATGACGGCGGCGGTGACACCGGGGGCGACCTGGGTGGGCTCGGACTTGGCGGTCTTCAGCAGCTCGGCGTAGGTGATGGACGCGGTGCCGGTGGCGGTGCTCGCGGTGGCGGAGCTGTAGTCGCCGGAGAAGTCGACGCCCTTCATGTTCGCCGTGAGGTCGTCGATGCGGATCGTCTTGCCGTCGGTGCCGGTGGCGGCCTCGTAGTCCTTGATACCGACCTCGACGTCGTCCAGCGTGCCGCTGGCGACCTGGGTCAGGAAGGGGAAGCCCTTGATGGACACGTCCGGGGCCGCGTCGAGGTTCTCGGTGGTCTGGAGCTTGCCGGCTGCCTCGTCCTCGGCGAACCCGACGGCGAGCCGGTCGGCCAGCACGAAGAGGCCGCCGAGTATCACGACGACTATCAGCAGTATCCGCAGGGCTCGCATGACGTGGTGTTCCCCCACCTCAAAGGTCATCAACGACGACGGTCACCGACGACCGGGCGGCCGTCAGCGCGAGCGTAACTCCGCGGAAGGCCTGACCCGGCGATTTGTCGATCACCTGTGACAGGGGAGACGGACCGAGGTGGCCGTCACCGGAGTCGGATGGCTTTCTCGAACGGCCCCGGCTCAGACCAGGGCCCGCCCCAGCAGGTACACCGCCGGTGCCGCGGCCGCCAACGGCAGGGCGACGCCCGCCGTGAAGTGCACGAACCTGGACGGATAGTCGTAGCTGGCAACGCGGTGGCCGATCAGCGCGCACACCGCCGCACCCGCACCGAGCAGCGCCCCGCCCGTACCCACCCCCGTCATCGCACCGACCACAACCCCTGCCCCGGCCGCCGCGAGCAACGAGACGACCACGGAAACCGGCGTCGGCAACGGCAGCGCCCGCGCCAGGACCGCGACCGCGACCGACACCGCGCCCACCGTCACCGCGTCCGCCTCCGCCGCGAGGTACCCGGCCGCAACGATCGACAGCGCCGCCGAGGCGACCGTCGCCATCAGCCCGTACATCCGCTCGTCCGGGTCGGCATGCGAACGGAGCTGCAGGACCAGGGACAGCAGCACCCAGACCCCCAGCGTGCCGAGGATCGCCGCCGGCGCACGGCCGGATGCCAGCAGCGCCACGTCTGCCGTCACCGCGCCCGCGAAGGCCAGCGCGATGCCCTGCCGGGCCGGCCACATGCCGTTCAGCCGGAACCAGCCCGCCGCCGTCACCGCCTGAAGAGCGACGAGGGGCACGAGCAGGGCGTACGACCCGATCGCCGCCGTGGCCGAGAGGAGCAGCCCCAGCAGCGCCGTGAGCGCGGCCGGCTGAATCCCCGGCTCGATGATCGGGGAACGCCCCTCCAGCCGGGCCCGCTGGGCGTCGGTGATACGGGCGTTGCCGGCGAGGGTCGCGGGGCCGTAGTCGGCGCCGTCGTCGCCTGCCTGGGCGGCCTGTGCGGCCTCAGCATCCGCGTCGGGCTCGGGAGCCTGAGGGCGCGTCCGGTTCTGCGACTGCGCGGGCGACTGGAACTGGGCCTGAGCGTGAGGGTGGGGTTGCGCGTGGGGCTGGGGCTGGGCGTGGCCATGCGTCTGGGCATGGGCGTGGGTCTGGCCCTGCGACTGCGGCCGCATCCGCCCCTGCCCCTGCTGAGCGTGAGGCTGCCCCTGACCGTGAGGCTGCTGCTGCCGGCCCTGGCCCTGCGGCCCGCCGTTCCAGCCCCCGGCCTGGTACCCGGACGGGTCCCCGCCCCGGTACTCCGAAGCACCCGACCCCTGCGACGGCAGATACGACGTCTCCGCCGCCGAGGCCGGCGCGACCGGCGGCTGCACCTGCGTCTCCCAGGTCTGCCCCTGCCACTGCTGCGTGTACTGCTGGGCCGCCTGCGGATCGTCGTGCGCCTGCTGCCCGGGCCATCCCTGCGGCGCGGGCTGCTGTGCGGGCTGCTGATACGGGTCGTACCCGTCGTACCCCTGATACGGCTGGTCGGTCATCGTCACCCTCCTGCGAACGGCGGGAGCACCTCGACCGTGCCGCCGTCGGCCAGCCGTACCGTCTCATGTTCGCGGGTGCCCACGGGGTCACCGTCGACGAGGAACGAGCATCGCTGCAGGACGCGCACGAGTTCACCGGGGTGTCGCTCGCGGGCGGCGTCGAGCGCCTCGGCGAGCGTGGCCGCGTCGAACGGCTCCTCGGCGATCCCGGCCGCGGCCTTCGCGGCGGCCCAGTAGCGCACCGTGACCTTTGGCATCCGGTTCCTCAATCAATCGGCTGTGTACCCCGTCAGGCTAGCCCGCCCGGCCGACAGCCCAGTCCCCGATCCGGCCCAGCAGCTCGTCGGCAGCCGCGTGCTCGGCGTGCCCCATCCCCGGCTCCAGCCAGAGTTCGCCATGGTCACCGGCGGCCGCGGCCAGCATGCGGGGGTGGTCGAGGGGGAAGTAGCCGTCCCGGTCGCCGTGCACGATCAGCAACGGAGTGGGCGCGATGAGCGCCGCCGCCTCGACCGGCGACATCGGTACCGGATCCCACTCGCGGTGGTGGATGCGGGTACGGAATCCGTAGCGGCCCACCAGGCGCCCCTCGGGCCGGGTCACCAGCCAGTGGAGCTTGCGCATGGGCGCGGTACCCCGGTAGTACCAGCGCGCGGGCGCACTCACCGACACCACCGCGTCCGTACGCGCCCCACCGTCCCCGGTCGCGCCCCCGCCTGCTCCTCCGGCCCCGCCCTGCTCCCCGTACAGCGCCGCATGCCGCAACACCACCGAGCCCCCCATGGAGAAGCCGACGGTCGCCACGCGCGCGTGCCCGAGTTCACGGGCCCACCGCACCGCGGCCGCCAGGTCGAGCACCTCGCGGTCGCCGACCGTCGAACGGCCGCCCGATGCTCCGTGGCCCCGGAAGGAGAAGGTGACGACGGCCCCGTGCCTTGTGAAGGCCTCCGCCACCCGTCGCACGTGCGGCTTGTCCACGTCGCCGGTGAAGCCGTGGGCCACGACGAACGCCAGATCACCGGCAGATGGACGGGAGGCGTCGTATACGACCGCACCCGGGTCGTATACGGAATCGATCGTCACGCCGTCGTCGGTGTGCAGAAACGTCCGCAAAGGTGTAGGTCTGGTTGTCTCAGAGTGCGGACGAACCGTCGATCGTGCCACATGACCTGCCGGACCGTTGCTCATGTGGGCTATTCTGCTGGGCAGAGGACTCGGGCAGCGTAGCCCCCGGGTCCTTTTGTGCTTTCGGAAGCGTTGTATACGAAGCGGGAAACCTCAGGTGACCGCAGGTGTACGGGGCCCCGGGATCGCAGAGCTGTTCCGTACCGCACACGTCCTCGCAGGGACCGAGGAGGAACCAGACGTATGAGTTCTCTGCTGCTCCTGACCAACGCCCTCCAGCCGTCGACGGAGGTGCTCCCCGCCCTTGGCCTGCTGCTGCACAACGTGCGCGTGGCTCCGGCGGAAGGCCCCGCCCTCGTCGACACCCCGGGTGCCGATGCCATCCTCATCGACGGCCGGCGTGACCTGCCTCAGGTCCGCAGCCTCTGCCAGCTGCTGCGCTCGACCGGGCCCGGCTGTCCGCTCATCCTCGTCGTGACCGAGGGCGGCCTCGCCGCCGTCACCGCCGACTGGGGCATCGACGACGTCCTGCTGGACACCGCCGGACCCGCCGAGGTCGAGGCGCGGCTGCGGCTCGCCATGGGCCGCCAGCAGATCGTCAACGACGACTCCCCCATGGAGATCCGCAACGGCGATCTGTCGGTCGACGAGGCCACGTACAGCGCCAAGCTCAAGGGCCGGGTCCTCGACCTCACCTTCAAGGAGTTCGAGCTCCTGAAGTACCTCGCCCAGCACCCGGGCCGCGTCTTCACGCGCGCGCAGCTACTCCAAGAGGTCTGGGGCTACGACTACTTCGGTGGCACCCGGACCGTCGACGTCCACGTACGACGACTGCGCGCCAAGCTCGGCCCCGAGCACGAGTCGCTCATCGGGACCGTCCGGAACGTCGGTTATCGATTCGTTACCCCCGAGAAGATCGACCGCGCCTCCGAGGAAGCCAAGGCCAAGGCTGACCGGGCAAATTCGGAGGATGCGGACGAGACGGCCGCTCTGGAAGACGCCGAAGTGCGGGCCGAGGCATAGAAAGGCTCAGCGGACGCTCGGGCGGGGCGTCGTCGGCGTTGCTTTCGCACAGCCCGGTGACAGCCGGGCGACAGGGAAGCTCCTTCACGCCCTGCCCAGAGCGGGTCCATCCGCGTAGACTCCGCGCGTGGCCAAGGTGACTCGCGATGATGTGGCTCGGCTGGCAGGGACCTCCACTGCCGTCGTCAGTTATGTCATCAACAACGGACCCCGGCCGGTCGCCCCGGCCACGCGCGAGCGTGTACTCGCCGCTATCAAGGAACTGGGCTACCGCCCCGACCGGGTCGCGCAGGCGATGGCCTCGCGGCGCACCGATCTCATAGGCCTGATCGTCCCGGACGCGCGCCAGCCCTTCTTCGGGGAGATGGCGCACGCGGTCGAGTGGGCCGCCGCCGAGCGCGGGAAGATGGTCCTCGTCGGCAACTCCGACTACGTCGGCGAGCGCGAGGTCCACTACCTGCGGGCGTTCCTGGGAATGCGCGTCTCGGGGCTCATCCTGGTCTCGCACGCTCTGAACGACCTGGCCGCCGCCGAGATCGAGGCCTGGGACGCCCGCGTCGTCCTCCTCCACGAGCGGCCGGAGGCCATCGATGACGTCGCCGTCGTCACCGACGACCTGGGCGGCGCCCAGCTCGCCGTACGCCACCTGCTGGAGCACGGCTACGAGTACGTCGCCTGTGTGGGCGGCACCGCCGAGACCCCGGCGGTCGGCGACCCGGTCTCCGACCACGTCGAGGGCTGGCGGCGCGCGATGGCCGAGGCCCGGATCCCGACCGAGGGCCGCCTCTTCGAGGCGCCGTACAACCGCTACGACGCGTATCGCATAGCGCTCGACATCCTGTCCGGGCCCGAGCGCCCGCCGGCGATCTTCTGCTCCACCGACGACCAGGCCATCGGCGTGCTGCGCGCGGCGCGGGAGCTGCGGCTCGATGTGCCGGGGCAGTTGGCGGTCGCCGGGTTCGACGACATCAAGGAAGCGGCGCTGACGGATCCGCCGCTGACGACGGTCGCGTCCGACCGGTCGGCGATGGCGCGGGCCGCGGTGGATCTTGTGCTGGATGACGGACTGCGGGTCGCGGGATCTCGGCGGGAACGGTTGAAGGTGTTCCCGTCGCGCTTGGTGGTACGGCGGTCCTGCGGCTGCAAGTGAGGGCCGGCGAGCTTTTATGAAGCCCGTCTGAGAAGCCTCGCCAAGCCGCGAGAACGGTCTTTACATCGGGCATACGACCTTCTGCCGGGCTTCTCAGGGAGCACTCAGGAAGCTCTCATGGTCGGGCGACAAGCTCATTGTCATGACCGAGAGCTTCCGCCGCGACGGCGAGTACGAGCAGTACACGAACCCCTACCAGGGCGCCCAGCAGCACGCCTCCTCCCCCGTGAACCCGGAGTGGCCGCCCCCGCCGGCGTACCGGCCGGCGACGCACGAGCCGACCACGCAGGTGGCCGGTTCCGGGGGCGGCACGGGCGGCGAAGCCCCCACCGCTCTCCTCACCGAGCCCGTCACCCAGCCGCCGAAGGCACGACGCCGCCCCCGCGGCCCGGTCGCCCTCCTCGCCGCCGTGGCGATCGTCGCCGCGGCGATCGGCGGCGGTACGGCGTACGGGATACAGGAGCTGACCGGCAACGACACCGTCGCCGCCTCCAGCTCCACCAGCACCAACGTCGTCCCCTCCAGCCAGAAGGGCACGGTCTCCGGGGTCGCCAAGGCGGTCAGCCCCAGCATCGTCGAGATCAACGCGGCCTCGAACGCCGGATCCTCCACCGGCTCGGGCGTGATCATCACGAGTGACGGCGAGATCGTCACCAACAACCACGTCGTCTCCGGCGCCTCGTCGATCAAGGTGAGGACCAGCGACGGCAAGGAGTACACCGCCGAGGTCGTCGGCACCGACAGCAGCAAGGACCTCGCGCTGATCAAGCTGCAGAACGCCTCCGGGCTGACGGTGGCCACCCTCGGCGACTCCTCCGGCGTCCAGGTCGGCGACCAGGTCGTGGCGATCGGCTCCCCCGAGGGCCTGACCGGCACGGTCACCAGCGGCATCGTGTCCGCGCTCAACCGGGACGTGACCGTCTCGACGGACGAGAGCCAGGGCCAGCAGCAACAGCAGCAGGGCGGCGGCGGGTGGCCGTTCGAGTTCGGCGGTCAGCAGTTCAACGGCGACACCGGTTCGTCGACGACGACGTACAAGGCGCTCCAGACGGACGCGTCCCTGAACCCCGGCAACTCCGGCGGCGCGCTGATCGACATGAACGGCAACATCATCGGCATCAACTCCGCGATGTACTCGGCCGCCGGCTCCAGCTCCTCCTCCAACGCCGGCAGCGTCGGCCTCGGGTTCGCCATCCCGATCAACACCGTCAAGTCCGACCTGGCGAAGCTGCGGTCGGGTTCGCAGAGCTAGCCGACTCGCCTCGCAGAGCTGAAGGAGTACGTCATGATCAAGCAGGTTGAGCACACGGCCACCGGCACCGGTGCGGCCGACATCGCCCTGGCCCTGGAGTTCGCCGGCGCCCTGCACGCGCCGACGGCCCCGTCCCGGGCCCCGGAGCTGGCGACCGCCGGCCTCGGCGCGGGCCGCAGGGCCGCCGCCCCGGCCCGCAGCAGCCGCCGCCGTGCCGTACGGGGCTGACCAGGCCGCGAGGCCGAAAACCGAGAAGACCGAGAAAACCGAGAAGCATGCGAGGCTGAAGGCGTTCAGCAGCTCAGCCCCCTGTCCCCACCACACCCGAGGATCCCGAGCCCATGAGCCCCGCCGACGGCGACCGTGACCCCCAGCGCATCCTGATCGTCGACGACGAGCCGGCGGTGCGCGAAGCACTCCAGCGCAGCCTCGCCTTCGAGGGGTACGGCACCGAGGTCGCGGTCGACGGCGCCGATGCCCTGGAGAAGGCGACGGCCTACCGGCCCGACCTCGTCATCCTGGACATCCAGATGCCCCGCATGGACGGCCTGACCGCGGCCCGCCGCATCCGTGGCGCCGGCGACACGACGCCGATCCTCATGCTGACGGCCCGCGACACGGTCGGCGACCGCGTGACGGGACTGGACGCGGGTGCGGATGACTACCTGGTCAAGCCGTTCGAACTGGACGAACTCTTCGCCCGGGTCCGCGCCCTGCTGCGGCGCAGCTCCTACGCTGCGGCAGCCGGTGCGGGCGCGGTGGAGGACGACGAGGCACTGACCTTCGCGGACCTGCGCATGGACCTCGCGACGCGGGAGGTCACGCGGCGTGGGCGGCCGGTGGAGCTGACCCGTACGGAGTTCACGCTGCTGGAGATGTTCATGGCGCATCCGCGCCAGGTGCTGACGCGTGAGCAGATCCTGAAGGCCGTGTGGGGCTTCGACTTCGAGCCGTCGTCGAATTCGCTGGACGTGTACGTCATGTACCTGCGCCGCAAGACCGAGGCGGGCGGCGAGCCGCGGCTCGTGCACACGGTCCGGGGCGTGGGGTATGTGCTGCGGCAGGGTGGGGCGGAGTGAACAGGGTTCTACGCCGGTACCGGTCGCTGCCGATTCGGTCGCGGCTGGCGCTGCTGGTGGCGGCGGCGGTGGCGTTCGCGGTGGCTGCGGTTTCGGTGACGTGTTGGTTCATCGTGCAGGGGAAGCTGTACGCCCAGGTCAACGACGACCTCAAGAAGGCGTCGATGAGAATGCCCGGACAGCTCCAGGACGCGCTCGACAATTGCACCGAGACCCCGTATGGCACCGGCGTCTTCCGGAACACCTACTCCCAGCTGGTGCAGGAGGACGGCACCGTCTGCATCCTCCAGGACTCCGCGGCAACGGTGAAGGTCACTCAGGCCGACCAGGACCAGATCAAGGACGCGGACACCGACGAGGTCTACTTCCGCAACGGCACCGCCGGGGACGGCACCGGCGTGCGTGTGCTGACCCGGCCGCTCGGCCCCACCGCCACCGCGTCCGGGGGGACCGGACCCAAGGTCGGGCTCGTGGTCGCCGTATCCCTGAAGAGCACCCAGAAGACCCTCAACGAACTCGCCCTCATCCTCCTCCTCGTCTCCGGCATCGGAGTCGTGGGCGCCGGAGCCGCCGGCCTCGCCGTAGCCCGCGCCGGCCTGCGCCCCGTCGACAAGCTCACCGAGGCCGTCGAACACGTCGCCCGCACCGAGGACCTGAACATCCGCATCCCAGTGGAGGACGACTCCGAGGACGAGGTGGCCCGGCTCTCCCGCTCCTTCAACTCCATGACCTCCGCCCTGGCCAGCTCCCGCGAGCTCCAGCAACAACTCATCGCCGACGCCGGCCACGAACTCCGCACCCCCCTCACCTCCCTGCGCACCAACATCGAACTCCTCACCCGCAGCGAGGAGACGGGCCGCCCGATCCCCGAGGCGGACCGCAAGGCCCTCCTCGCCTCCGTCAAGGCCCAGATGACCGAACTGGCCGCCCTGATAGGCGACTTGCAGGAGCTGTCCCGCTCCGAGGGCCAGCGTGGCGAACGCGTCCAGGTGATCTCGCTGGAGGAAACGGTCGAGTCCGCCCTGCGCCGGGCACGGCTGCGCGGCCCGGAGCTGACGATCACCGCCGACCTTCAGCCCTGGTACGTACTGGCAGAACCGGCCGCCATGGAGCGCGCGGTGGTCAACGTCCTGGACAACGCGGTGAAGTTCAGCCCGGAGGCCGGGACGATCGAGGTACAGCTGGCGCATGGCCTCCTGACGGTCCGCGACCACGGTCCCGGCATCCCCGCCGAAGAACTCCCCTACGTCTTCGACCGCTTCTGGCGCTCCCCGTCGGCACGCGCGTTGCCCGGCTCCGGTCTGGGTCTATCGATCGTTGCGCGGACCGTGGAGCAGGCGGGCGGCCAGGTCATGCTGGCCCGTGCAGAGGGCGGCGGCACGGTGGCGACGGTACGGCTGCCGGGTGCTGACACGCCGCCGCCCGGCTCACCGTGACCGCTAACCACGGCCGCACGTTCCTGCACCCGGTGGCGAATCTTCGCCGCTTCTTCGAGGAGGGCCTTGGCTTCGGCGATGTCGGTGGACTCTGCTGCCCGGAGTTCGAGAGCGTGCACATGTGCGTCCAGCTCGGGGTCTCGAGCCATGGCGTACTCGCCCCACCAGAAGGCCACGAACGCAGGCACAGGGCCCAGGTCGTACACCGCATGAGCGACGACATGCTCCGCCTCCTCCCGTGGACCACCCCGGACGGCAAGCCCTGCTACCTCAGCGCCGCCAGCGACCACAGCAGGCTCTCCCTGCTCGCCGACGACGTCGAGGCGGCCCAGCTCGACTCGGGCGAGCAGGTGCTCGACGGAGCCAGGGCAGTCCTCGGCGACACCAAGGCGGGCGAACGCGCGGTGCGCTTCGCGCTCACGCGAGCCACGGAGTCCCTGGAGGACGTACTCCGCATCGCGGTCAGCCGTGGTGAACGCATCGAGGCGGGTGAAACGTGACACGCCCATCCGTCGCCACCAGACACCTCGCGCGTTCTACCGTGGACCTCCGGCCCCCACGTCTCACCCCAGCCGGAGAAGAGGAACCGATCATGACCCACGAGGTGGATCCGAACTCCTGCGAGAGAACTCCCGAGGCGATCCGCGCGGCCCTGCAACGCCGTCCGGACTGGCTGCAGGCCTTCGAGCAGGACTGGCTCAGCGCGGCGGCCGACTTCGATCAGGCGGCGCTCGACGCCGTGACCGACAAGTGGTTCCCCTTCGCCTGCGCCTGCGCCACGCCCGGCTATCTGGACGAGGTGGAGCAGACGGTCAAGAGGGTGACCGAGGGCGACACCGAAGGCATGGTGTTCCGCGACGCGGAGGGCAATGCCTACGACGCCGACAATCGGCCCATTGACGCGGGTAGGTGTGGGTGAGCGCCTATGCGATCAGGTATGCCGACCGAGCGGCTCAGCGAAAGGCGGCGCTCAGCACGCCCCAGCGTGCATCTCTGGAGGATGTCGAGAAGCGGCTCAGCCTCAACCCGTTCGGCCCGCCCGCGATCAGCAACCGGGACAACAGCTGGTCGGCTGCATTCACAGGCGGCTTCATCACCTACATCGTGTCGAACCGCCATGTCGTGATCAACGTCGTCGACCTGGTCGCCCTCTGATCACTCCGAGGCACATCAAGGGCGAGGGACGCGAGAGTTGGTGGTGCGGCGCGAGCGCGGAACATGATCGCGAACGCATACGGCACCGGCCACGGTTCCCTGCCGCGCACCCGACGTCCACGGTCGCGGCTGAGGGTTCCGTACCGCCCAGGGGGCCGCGAGTCGGCCACCCCTCGAACTCGTGGGCCTGCCACCGGAGTTAGTCATGTGAAGCGGCAGCAGACCAAAGCCGAGAAAAACCCGACAGATACCCCCATCCAGCTGTCGATGTCCTGTCATCCTCACCTGTTCCTGACCCTACCCGCGAGTTCTCTGAAATCTTCCTGGCTGTCAGACAGGTGCCGGACGTACCAGTCGGCACCTGTGCACAGCACACAGGAGTGAGCCAACCCCCATGCGACTCATTCGCAAATCGACGCTCAAGAAGAGCGCCCTGAGCATCGCCTCCGCCGCCCTCGCCATATCCGGCGTACTGGCGGGGGCCGGTTCCGCCCAGGCGGCGGGCAGCGGGCCGGGCGGCGCGTCGAACATCCGGGGTACGGACCCCGGGAACACCGACCTGCTGATCGAGCGGCTCTGCAACCAGGAGACGAGCCTGACCGGCGTCTACGGCGCCTACAACGTCGACACCGGCGAGTTCAAGACACAGGACGAGTACCTGCGGGACGTCTTCGGGCTGTGGAAGCCCGCCGGGCCGTGGGAGCTGTTCCGCGGCTGGTGCGGTTACGCCGAGGCGTCCACCTGGTCCACCAAGGGCGCGACGGTCCGCACCTCGCCGTGGATCGGCAACCGCGGGTCGAAGGACGACAAGGAGACCTTCGTCAGCAGCTACGGCACCAAGACGTTCGCCAAGAAGAGCGTCGGCGGCACCATCGGTCTCTCCCTCGCCAAGAGCATCTTCTCGGGCAGCGTGGGCGGCAGCGCCGGCTACGAGTGGGGCTGGGAGAAGGAGTCCAAGTTCGAGCGCCGCAGCGAGAAGACCATCCCGCCGTGCACCCAGGTCGCCGTGACCTGGACGCCGTACCAGCGGGTGGTGCGCGTGAACCCGGTCTTCTACGTCGAGGACTACGAGTGGAACAAGGGTGACGGCGACGTCACCACGCACACCTGGCGCGGCCGGGACGCGAGCTGGAAGACGATCTACTCCTACGGCTACTACATCGACGGCGTCTCCGACAAGCTCCTGCCCAACGGACAGCCCGACGGCCGCGAGGACAAGGTGGAGGAGAAGCTGGACCCGGGCACCTGCTCCAAGTAGGCGTGTCCCAGGCGCCACTTGGCGCACTTTCTCGCCGAAGGCGGCCGGGAACGTGATCCACTTCCCGGCCGTTTCTCCTTACGCTTGAGGCGAGGGGGAGCCATGTTGAAGAACTCATCGCCGAAGATCACCCTGTGGATCACCTTGGGTCTCTTGTTCACTGCCGGAGCCGTCTCGCTCCTCGTCGTGGCGGCGACCTCGGGGTCGAGTGGGACTCCTCGCCCCGGGCACGCGTCGACCAGTTGGTACACCACGCAGCCGCCGTATACGGGTGATCCCGGCGCGACCGAGGAACCGACCGCACCCGGTGAACCGACCCCCGTCACCGTCGTGACCCAGACCGTCGTCGCGGTGAACCCGGGTGGCGGCGGAGGCGACGGCCCCGGCTCGCTGATCGCGGCCTTCGGTTCCCTGTTGAGCGGTGCGGCAGCGGTCGGCACCCTGCTCCACGCCGTCCACCTCAGCCGGCAGAACCGCAACGCCACGGCAAGGGACGACGACACGACTCCGGCGCCGTCCTCGTAGGCGCCCCAAAAGCACGTCCGAGCACGGCAACCTTTCCCTCCGCGGCTTCGACAGGCAAGTGACGTGAGCCCCCCACCACTTGACCTGAACGGATGCAGCCGTGACTGAAACCCGCAACCGGCCCCGGCACCGCAGAAGCAGGAGCGCGCTGGCGGTCGGTATCCCCCTCGCCCTGACCGCCGCCGGCACTCTGGCCTACGGCACGGACCTCGGCCTCTTCGGCGAGGACGCCCAGCAGAAGGCGTCCGCCGCGACCGCCGCCGCCCCCACCTGGGCCACCGCCACCGCTGACGGCTTCGCGTCCGTCAACTCCCTTGGTCAGAACGGCACTTACGGCGGCCGGGACGGCCAGATCGTGACGGTGAGGACGCAGGCCGACCTGGAGAAGTACGCGACAGCCGCGGAGCCCTACGTCATCGTCGTCGCCGGGACCATCAACATGAACCCGGTGGGCAAGGAGATCAAGGTCCAGTCGGACAAGACCATCGTCGGGTCCGGGACCTCCGGGCACATCGTCGGCGGCGGGTTCTTCCTCGGTTCCGGTGTGCACAACGTGATCATCCGGAACCTGACCATCCGGGACGCGTACCAGGGCGTCTGGAACGACAAGGACCACGACTTCGACGCCGTCCAGATGGACGGCGCGCACCACGTGTGGATCGACCACAACGATCTGCGGCACATGGCCGACGGTCTCATCGACGTGCGCAAGGACAGCACGAACGTGACCGTGTCCTGGAACAAACTGAGCAACGACAACAAGGCCTTCGGGATCGGCTGGACGGACAACGTCGTCACCGACATCACCGTCCACCACAACTGGATCCGCGAGACCGAGCAGCGCAATCCCTCCACCGACAACGCCGCCCACGCGCACCTCTACAACAACTTCCTGGAGGACGTGGCGGGCACCGACATCAAGTCGTCGTACGGAAACTACTCGCGCGGCAAGACCAAGATGGTGCTCGAGAACTCGTACTTCCAGGGCATCAACAACCCGGTCATCAAGGACGGCACCGCGACCCTCGTCCAGCGCGGCAGCGTCTTCTCCGGTACCAGCGGACGCAACGAGAGCGGCGGTACGGCCTTCGACCCGAAGGCGTACTACTCGTACACGCTCGATGCGGCGGCGAACGTGCCGTCGCTCCTCAAGTCGGGCGCGGGACCGCGCAGTTCCATCGGTACGACGGCCGCAGCGGCGAGCACCAAGGCCGCCGCCACGACGCTCACCGTCGCCAAGGACGGCAGCGGACAGTACACGACCGTGCAGGCCGCCGTGAACGCCGTACCCGCGAACAACGCCTCGCGGGTCGTGATCGCGGTCAAGCCGGGCACGTACCGCGAGCTGGTCAAGGTCCCGGCGAACAAGCCGCACGTCACCATCCAGGGCACGGGCGCCAGCCGTAAGGACACGGTGATCGTCTACAACAACGCGTCCGGCACGCCCAAGCCGGGCGGCGGCACCTACGGCACCGGCGGCAGCGCCACCGTCGCCGTCGAGGCCGACGACTTCCAGGCCCGCAACCTGACGATCAACAACGACTTCGACGAGAAGGCGAACCAGAACCTGAACGGCCACCAGGCCGTCGCCCTGCGCACCGCCGCCGACAAGGTGTTCCTCGACGGCGTCATCGTCGGTGGCGACCAGGACACCCTGCTCGTGGACACCGCGTCCAAGGACAAGCTGGGCCGCGTCTACATGACGAACTCCTACGTCATCGGCAACGTCGACTTCATCTTCGGGCGCGCGACCGCGGTGATCGACAAGTCCGTCATCACGCTGAAGAAGCGCTGGGACGGCACGTCGGCGGGTTATGTCACCGCCCCGTCGACCCCCGCGAACCGCAAGGGCATCCTCATCGCCAACACCACGGTCAACGGTGACGTCTCCGACCGTTCCTTCTTCCTCGGCCGCAACTGGCACGCCGGCGGCGACGCGACCCTCGACCCGCAGACCACCGTCCGCAACAGCACCCTGAGCGCCGCCGTCAAGACCACGCCCTGGTCGGACATGGGCGGCTTCTCCTGGAAGGACGACCGCTTCGCCGAGTACAAGAACACCGGCGCGGGTGCCGGCAGCGCGAGCAGTGACCGCCCGCAGCTGACCGACGGCCAGGCCGGTGGCCAGGAGGTCGCCGACTGGCTGGGGGACTGGACGCCTTCGGCTTCCTAGGCCGGTGGGTGGCGTCCTGCGGTCGACTGACGTGACTCGGCCGTTCGGCCGGGTCCGCGAGGCCGGGGACCCCCGGGTTTCCGGCCTTTCGGCCGAAGTGCGGGGCAGGTCGGCGCGGCGAGGGTGGGGGTCATGCGCACCGCACACAAGGCCGCACTCGCCGCCTCCGGCCTGCTCGCGAGCCCTCACCACGCTCAACGACCACCACCGGCAAAGGTCACACATTCGACCAAGGAACCTTCGTTCACTCCCAGGAGGCCGCACCTGCCGCAGCCCCGACACTCACTCATGCGCGCCAGAACACGCCCGTGCGCAGTCAACCGCCAGCAGTTCACAACCCCTCTGCCCGGAGGGCGGGCCATGCATCGCGCCCTGCGCGGCTCCCGCCTGTTGGAGGTCCGGGGCGGGAGGGGCCACGGGACATATCCCGACCCCGACTCCTGCACCACCCGCACGGTGACCGCCTATCCGACCAGCCGCCGACTGCCCGCGGGCGACGTCATGTGCCGTTCCTGACGGGCGAGTTCGGGCCGGGAAGGTCAAGGCAGGCGCGGGAGAACACCAAGAGCCGACCAACGGACGATCATGAATTCCCCGCGCCCGGCCATGTTTCCGCAAGGGGAACGTTTATTTGAAACTTCGAGCGTACGTTCCACTCCGTGAACTCAGACAGATCCGCCGGCTCACCGTCGGCCAGCACTGCTCACAAGCGGTTCGCCCTCCCCTCTCTCGCCCGCCGCGCACTCCTGCGGGCCGGGCTGACCGGGACCGCAGCACTGGGGGCCACCGCCGCCCTCGGTACGGGCTCCGCCTCCGCCGCCCCCCGCACCAGCGGCTCCGGTCGTCGCCCCAGCACCGCCGCGGAAGCCCTGCGTGAGCTCGCCGCGGGCAACCAGCGCTGGCGCACCTTCCGTGAGCGGCACCCCGACGAGTCGCCCGCCGTGCGGCAGAGTCTGACGACGGCTCAGCACCCGTTCGCCCTCGTGCTCGGCTGCATCGACTCCCGGGTGCCGCCGGAGCTGGTCTTCGACCAGGGCCTCGGTGACCTGATGACCGTGCGCAGCGCCGGCGAGGTGCTGGACGAGGCCGTGCTCGGCAGCGTCGCCTACGGCGTGCTCGAACTGGACATCCCGCTGGTCCTGGTCCTGGGCCACCAGTCGTGCGGTGCCGTGAAGGCGGCCGTCGCGGCGGACGAGTCGGGTGAGCGGCTGCCGGCCCACATCCAGTACATCGCCGACCAGATAGCCCCGAACATCGACCACTCCAAGACGGGCGACGCCCGCGTCGGCTCCACCATCGACGCCAACGTACGGGCCGTCCGCGCCCGCCTCGCCGCGGAGCCCGACCTCGCCGCGAAGGTGGCCGCCGGCGAACTGGCCATCGTCGGCGCCCGCTACGACCTGGACACCCAGCGCGTCCACCGCCTCGCCTGACGACGGCGACCGGCGGGAAAACCCCGCCCGCCCCGGCATGCCCGACGTCAGTCGAAGCCGAGCATGCCGGGACACCTGGACGGTCGTGTGCTCCGCCATGCCACCACCCTGGTCACGCCACGGCGATCAAAGCCTGAGAACGAGCGTCTGCTCCGCCAATGCCCCCGCCGTCGGCCCCGCCAGCCGCGCATACGTCCCTCCCCGCGCCACCAGCTCCCCGTGCGTGCCCGCCTCCACCAGCCGGCCGTCGTCCACGACCAGCATCCGGTCCGCATCCGGCGATCGACGGGGCCGCCGAGTCGAGGCCGGCGGTCGGTTCGTCCAGGATCAGGACGGGCGCGGCGCGCAGCATCGCGCGGGCGATGGTGATCCGCTTCAGCCGGCCGCCGGAGAGGGCCGCCGTGCCGGGGGCGAGGTGGGTGTCGTATCCCTCGGGGAGCGCGGCGAGGAGGTCTTGCGCCGCCGCTGCACGCGCCGCGCGCTCGATGAGAGTTTTCAGGGGCCGGAACCAAACGCGGCCTTGCACAGAATTGATTACCGGCGCCCGACCGCCAGCCCCGCCCCCTCCAACCGCACCCTGATCCCGTCCTCCTCCACCCGCACATCCCGCAGCCGCAGCTGCCCGCTCGGCGGCTCGGGCAGCCGGAAGCCCAGGGAGAGCTGGTCGGCGAGGACCGGGCGGGTGAGGCGGGGCAGGGCGTCGAGGAGGGCGGGGTCGAAGCCCAGGCGCTTGAGCAGGGCGGGGTGGTCGAGGGCGAGGTCGATGAGGTTCAGGCGCATGGCCTGGTGGAGGAAGCGCGGGGTGCCGGTCAGGTCGGTGAGCTTGGACTCGTTGCGCAGGGCCTCGCGGACGACCGAGTCGGGCACTCCCAGGCGTCGTACGACCGACGGGATCGACAGGAGCGCCTTCGCCTTGCTGGTTTCGCGGGCGAGGCGGGCCGCCGAGTCGCGGCTCAGGTGCAGGCCGTCCGTGGCGCGGGCGCCGGGGCGGTACGTGGCCAGGTCCCCGATGTCCAGGCGCATTCCGCCGATGTGCGTCGCGATGCCGTGGTCTCCGTCGCGCAGGATGCGGGCCTCGGCGCGCAGGCGCAGGTCGTGTCCGGCGACCGGAAGGGTGCCGCGCGCCGCGACCCGGTCACGGCCCTGGCCCGTGAACGTGACCTGGGAGGCGCCGAGTTCGCGGTTGAGGTCCGCGAAGGAGAGGAGTACGTCGCCCTCCAGCCTCGGGACTTCGGCGCCGCGCACCGCCGTCGGGCCGTCGGTGTCCAGCCGTACGTCCCGTGCCGTCGCCGTCACCTGCGCGAGCGAGATCCGGTCGGCGGCCACGTCGGGGACCGTCACCTTCACCGAGTCCAGCCGCTCGTCGGCGAGTTGGGTGAGGAAGGGGAAGCCGCCGATCTCCACCTCGGGCGCCGCGGCCAGGTCGAAGCGGTCCTTGAGGGTGTCCGCTGCTCTGCGCTCGGCGTACAGCAGGGCCCAGCGGTCGCCGAGGGTGAGGAAGGCGGCGAGGACGACGAGGGCGACCACCGCCTTCAGCGCGAGGGGAAGCCCCGCGAAGCGGCCTCGCCGGCGGCGCCGGCCGTTGCGGCGGTGGTTGGGCGGGGCCCAGGGATCGTCCTGGGCCGCCGCCTCGTCCTGCTCGGTCTGCTCGTCCCGTACGTCCTCGTGGAGGAACTCGTCCAGCGGACCGTCGTCCAGGCCGGCGAGCTCCTCGTAGGGGTTCGTATAGGGATGCGTGGTTATGCGGTGGGGGGTACGCATCGATCCATCCGATCATGCGCATGCCCCCCACCCGCAACCTGTACCGGGAGTCTGCGACTCACGTCACTACAGCCCGGCCTCAGGGCCGGGTCTGTCGGAGACGAAGCGCTCGACCTCCTCGGCACGGCGGTCCATCTGCTCGGTGATCTGCTCGGCCACGTGGGTGACCACGCTGCTCACCTCGGCGGGATCGAGCTGCGCGTTCTCCAGTGTCGTACGGATGAGCTTGCGGGCGGCCATCTCCGTCGCCTTCGGGAGAGCCAGCACGCCTCCGGCGACGGCTCCCAGCGCGCCCAGGTGCGCGAGACGCTTCGAGCTCTGCATCGCAAACCTCATCGCATAAAGGCCGAGACCCCCCATGCTTGCGATCGTCTCGAGCACGGACTGGGCACCACGCAACGTGCGCCACATGGGACGGATCCGCGCGCTGATGGCGGTGCCGATGACCCCGGGCAGAACGAGCTCCAGCATGAACTGGTCGGCCCTGATGTCGTATCTGCGGCAGATTTCCAGGGCCATGGGGGTGAGTTCGGCATTGAGGCGTACGCGCAGGCGAGCGAGCACCTGGTCCATCCCGGTGAGCCGGCGGATGAACGCGTCGATGTCCTGTTCGTCCTCGGCATCGGCGTTGTCGTCGTCGGCCCTTTCCAGCAGGCGGGTCAGGAGGGTGTTCCTCGCCTGGTCGAACGCGTCGAGCAGGCCGGCGCGGATCTTCTCCTCGAACTCCGGCCGGTCCTTGAGCTCATGGATGTCGTGCCGGAACCGTGCCACGTTGACTCGGTGCCGTCCGACGCTGGCGAGCCCCCGGGTCACGGACTGGGAAGGGTCGGTGTCGCTCTCGACGGTGGCCTCCGGGAACGCGTCGAGACACAGCCGGCGTGCGACAGGCATACGCGATCCGCCTCCGGTGATCACCACCAGCTCGGGCTCCGTCGCGCCGAGCAGGCCCCGCACCTCCGTCAGCACGTCCGCGAAGCCCTCGGCCCAGCCGCCCGGCCCACGCACGACGCGCCCTGGAATGTCCACGCCCCTGAGCCAGCCCAAAGAGGGGCCCAGGAAGGGGGTGAACCGGGGGTCACAGCCGACCTGGAGATCCTGGAGGCGGACATCCGTCCCGGTGAACTGCGCTTCCTTCGCCCGGCGGCACGCGAGCAGCAGCATCTCCTCCCCCGAGTCGTCCCGGCCAAGAGCCGTGGTGAACTTTTCGTCCCCCGCGAACGCCTCCCGCACCATCCTGGCGAGCTCCCGGTCGATCACGGCACAGCCCAGATCCGAGCCCACCAGAAGGTTCCTGGGGATCAGGTCCTCGACGAACGTGAAGTCGGTCGTGGAGGAGCCGATGTCGACGACCAGGACCCGGTCGAGCCGGCGTTCCTCCCGCCGCCCGCCTCTTCGGTCCCTGACGTGCACGAGCGCCGACTGGGACTCCGCCACGAGCCGCACGGGAACGTTCATCGACGAAAAGTGCCTGGCGTACGTCGCCACCGATACGTCGTCCCAGCCCGTGGGGTGACCGACGTACACCACGCAGTTCCCCCTGACCTCGGGGTGCCGGGACAGGAACTCGGTGAGGAGGATCTGGGCGAACTGGACGGCTTCCGGGACGGCCAGGTCCTGCGGGTCCGGCCGGGACTTGAAGTTCACGCTGAAGTGCAGGACGTTCTGCGCCATCACGGCCGCTTCGCCGATGACGTACCGGTATCCGCCCTGGTCCAGGCGCTCGCGCCCCAGGGCCGTCACGATGGCGGCGCCGTCGGTTCCCCTGGTGTAGACCCGCGCTTTGCTCCGCCCGTGCGTCGGCAACCAGCACAGGGAACTCTCCCCGTCTCCGAGGTCCAGGCCGACCGCGTACCCGATGTCGGATTCGGTGTCACGCGCCACGGGCCACCCCCTCGGCCCCGGCCGATCCGCCGGCGACCGTCAACACCTCGGTCAGCAGTCTGATCACGGTGGCCGTCGGCGGCGGGGGGAAGTCGAAGCCCGTGCGCCGCGACGACACCGCCGCGATCAGCCGCCGTACCCCGGGGTTCCTTCTGGCGAGCTCCGCGTCCTGCCCACCGAGTTCGGTCTTGGCGAACTCGGCCTCGTCGAACCGCGCCCAGACGCCGGGATCGCGCTGCAGGGCGGAGTAGAAGTCGGGGTGCATGATCTGGAACGCGAGGAGGGTGCCCGCGTGCAGCAGCCGCTCCCGCCCGGGCGGGTCGTTGTGCTCGTGCAGCGTCAGGGCCGTGTGGTTCAGGCCGTTGACGAAGCGGCGCACACGTCGCGGGTTGGCCGTGAAGGCGACCTCGATGAGCTCCCAGAGCTCGCGTGAGCCCGTCAGCGCCGGGTCCGTGACCTCGTCGTGAAGGTGCAGCTGCAGTGACTCGAACGGGATCACGGGCAGGTGGAACGGAAAGTGGATCAGCTTCTCCAGGTACTGACGGCCGCGCGCGCCGTCCGTACGTTCGCTGTCGAACCGTTTGGCCGCCGCGTCCGCGACGACCTGATAGTCCATGGCGAGGACGAAGACACAGGAGCCCTCTCCCATGAAGAGTTTCAGGGAGTCGAGCACGGTGATCGCCGCGTCCTCGTGGCAGCGGTCCAGGTCGTCGATGAACAGGACGAGCCGACCGCCGTCGGAGTATGCGTTGACGACGTCCTTGAAGTCCTGTTCAAAGCGGTTGACGTGCAGATATGTCTCCACGCCCGGTGCGGTGAGCGCGCTCTGGACGGCGTCGACGTCCCCGGGGCCCAGGAAACCCGCCGTGAGGGGGCCCGCCGTCCTGCGCGCGAGCAGCCAGGCCGCTGCCTGGCTCAGCCGCTTCACCGTCTCCAGGGCTGCGCCGAGCCGCTCCTGTGGCGTCTCCTCACCGGACTTCCGTCGGTTGTCGAGGTCCTGGGCGATCTCGGTGAGTACGGTCTGGATGAGCGCGTGCCAGATCTCGTCCTTCTGGTCGTACTTCCAGGGATTGAACCAGACGGTCCGGATGTCGCGGGCTTTCAGCAGGCCCTCGCAGACCTTCATGAAACTCGACTTGCCCATCCCCCAGGGCCCGAAGACCCCGATGGTCAACGGCAGGCCCTCCGCGGTCGCGATCGCGTCGCAGAGCACCTTGGCATGGGTGCTGAATCCGAAACGATCTCCGTCCGGTCCCGAAATCGGGTTGTCGGGCAGCAGCATGTGTTTCCCCCCTCCCCCAAGCCGCCGTTCAGCCTCGGGTCGCCCTGACCAAGCGCTGTCGGCGGGTCACTCATGGTGCCCCCGAACAGGCCTGTCGGTGCCGGTGTTTCGGCCGAAACAGCCCGGTGACCAGGCCGGGATACGCGTTCCGTAGGAGGAGGGAGCTGCGATTGCACCAACGCGGCCGGAGATCAGCAAGGGGTCGGTACGCATCGATCCGGTCGACCGTGCGTACCGACCCCGCCTGCCCGCGCTTGACGCGCGCGTACTGCTTAGCTCACGACCGTGATCCGCTTCGCCGCCGGCGGCGCGATCGGGTTCGTGGCCGAGGAGTTGGCCGTCAGGTACTTCTCCAGCGCCGCCAGGTCGTCCGAGCCGACCAGGTCGTTCGTGCCCTGACCCAGCGTCGGGATGCCGTCGCCGCCGCCCGCGAGGAAGCTGTTCGTGGCGACGCGGTAGGTGGCCGTCGGGTTGATCGCCTCGCCGTTCAGCCTGACCGAGTCGGTCACCACCCGCTCCGCACCCGACTTCGTCAGGTCCAGCGTGTACGTCAGACCCGACGACACCTGGAGGATCTTCGGCGACGCCGCGTTCGTCCCGCTCACCTGCTCCTTGAGCACCTGGATCAGCTGCGCGCCGGTGAAGTCCTGGAGGTTCACGGTGTTGGAGAACGGCTGCACGGTGAAGCCCTCGGCGTACGTCACCACACCGTCGCCCTCGCTGCCCTTGGCCGCGTAGGTCAGCGGTGCCCGGACGCCGCCCGGGTTCATCAGCGCCAGGTCCGTCTCCGGGTCCAGCTCCTTGCCGTGCGCCAGCTGCGCGTCCGCGATCAGGTCGCCCATCGGGGACTCGGTGCCGGTGCTGGGGATGTCGGCGGAGATGTAGCCGATCGCGCGGTTGCCGATGGGCGCCGCGAGGGTGTTCCACTCGCTGATCAGCTCGGTCATGTCGGGCGCCTTGGCGACGGTCCGGGTGACCACGTGGTTCGCCGACTTCACGGACGTACGGGCGATGTCGCCGGTGAAGCGGTCGTACGTCAGCGTCGTGTCGGTGTAGAGGCGGCCGAAGGACGCGGCCGACGTCACCATGCGGGGCCTGCCCGCCGGGTCGTCGATCGTGCAGACGTACGCGGCGTGCGTGTGGCCGGTGACCAGCGCGTCGACCTGCGGCGTGATGTTCTTGGCGATGTCGACGATCGGGCCGGAGATGCCGTCGCCCGCGCCTGGCGCGTCACAGTCGTAGTTGTACGACGCCGACGCCGGCGCCCCGCCCTCGTGGATCAGCGCGACGATCGACTTCACGCCCTGGCGCTGGAGCACCTTGGCGTACTTGTTGATCGTCTCGACCTCGTCCTTGAACTTCAGGCCCTTCACGCCGTCCGCGGAGACGACACCCGGGGTGTCCTCCAGGGTCACGCCGATGAAGCCGACCTTGACGTCCTTCTTCTTCCACACCCAGTAGGGCTTGAGGATCGGCTTGCCGGTCTTCTCGTCGAGGACGTTCGCGGCGAGGTACGGGAAGTCGGCGCCCTCGAACTCCGTGTCCGTGTAGCAGCCGGCCGTCGGGTGGCAGCCGCCGTTCTGCAGGCGGGCCAGCTCCTTGGCACCCTCGTCGAACTCGTGGTTGCCGACCGAGGTGACGTCCAGGTCGAGCTTGTTCAGCGCCTCGATGGTGGGCTCGTCGTGGAAGAGGCCCGAGATCAGCGGGGAGGCGCCGACCATGTCGCCGCCGGCCGCGGTGATGGAGTACTTGTTGCCCTCGCGGGCCTGGCGCAGGTGCGTGGCGAGGTACTCCACGCCGCCCGCGTCGATGGTCTTCGTCGTGCCGTCCGCCTGGAGCTCGGTGACCCGACCGGAGGAACCGGCCGGCGGCTCCAGGTTGCCGTGCAGGTCGTTGAAGGACAGCAGCTGCACGTCCTGGTAGCGGTTGAAGCCGTAAGGGCCCCCGTGCTTGGCGGAGCTCTCCTCCGCCGTCGCCGTCGCGGGGAGCGCCGCGGCCAGCGCACCGGCGGTGGCGAGACCGGCGGCCCCGGCGAGGAGAAGGTGAGTACGGCGTCTGCGGCGCTGGTGCGCCTGTGACTCGGCTGGCATATGCCCCCCTGTGGCTCGAAAGTGACATGGCCCCGTCGGGCGCAGCCTAGAGTCAACGCGCGTAGCGCGACAGGGGGTTCATGGTTACTTTCTGGTTTCCCTTTGCCCGCCTCTTTGCCGCCACATTGCCGGACGCTCCCCTTACCCTCGTACGCATGACCAGCGACGACACCGCACACCCCCTTCCGACCCGTTCCATCGAGACCCACTCCGCGCTCCCCCCGGAGCAGACCGAGGCCGTGCTCGAACTGCTCGCGGAGGCCGCCCGGAACGACGGGCAGCAGGCGGTGTCCGAGCAGGGCCGACTGCAACTGCGTGGTGGTCCGCGCGAAGGCGTGTCGCATCTGCTGCTGACCGTCGCCGGCGAACTCGTCGGCTACGCCCAGCTGGAGGACACCGACCCCGTGGAGGCCCCGGCCGCCGAGCTGGTCGTCCACCCCTCGCACCGCGGCCACGGTCACGGCCGCGCGCTCGGCTCGGCCCTCCTCGGCGCGTCCGGCAAGCGGCTGCGGGTGTGGGCCCACGGCGGCCACGCCGCCGCCCGGCATCTCTCCCAGGTCCTCGGCCTCACCCTGTTCCGCGAACTGCGCCAGATGCGCCGCTCGTTGGCGGACCTGAAGCTGCCGGACCCGGTGCTCCCCGAGGGCGTGACGGTCCGCACCTTCGTGCCCGGCCAGGACGACGCGGCCTGGCTCGCCGTGAACGCCGCCGCCTTCGCCCACCACCCCGAGCAGGGCTCCCTCACCCAGCGCGACCTCGACGACCGCAAGGCCGAGCCGTGGTTCGACCCGGCGGGGTTCTTCCTGGCGGAGCAGGCGGGCGAACTCGTCGGCTTCCACTGGACGAAGGTCCACGCGGAGGAACGGCTGGGCGAGGTGTACGTCCTCGGTGTGCGACCGGGAGCGCAGGGCGGCGGGCTGGGCAAGGCCCTGACGACGATCGGGCTGCGGCATCTGGCCGCACAGGGGCTGCCCACGGCGATGCTCTACGTCGACGCCGACAACAAGGCGGCGGTGTCGGTGTACGAGCGGCTGGGGTTCGTGACGTACGAGACGGACCTCATGTACCGGGCGGAGACGTGATGTACCGGGCCGAGACGTGACGGCAAACCGCACATAACTCCTGTAAGGGGCGGCACCCTTGACGCCGCCCCTTCTTTTGCACCACCCTTTCACTACTCAATTAGTGAAAGGGTGGTGGAACGGGATGGTCGAGTACCGCATCGACCGGCGCTCCGGCGTCGCCACCTACGTGCAGATCGTCCAGCAGACCAAACAGGCCCTGCGCCTGGGCCTGTTGGAGCCGGGGGACAAACTGCCGACGGCCCGTGAGGTCGTCGAGGCCACCGCCATCAACCCCAACACCGTCCTCAAGGCCTACCGCGAACTGGAACGCGAGGGCCTGGTCGAGGCGCGTCGAGGACTCGGCACCTTCGTACGGCGCGCACTGAGCACCGCGCCGGCCGACTCGCCCCTGCGCACCGAACTGGACGCGTGGGCCGCACGGGCCCGCGAGGCCGGGCTGGACCGCGACGACGTGGACGCTCTCTTCACCTCTGTACTCGAAACGCACTTCAAGCCGGACACGCACAACAAGGGGGACGAGTCATGACCGAGACCGCCATCGAGGCGGCCGCGCTGAGCAAGAGGTTCGGGCGACGCCGCACACCGGCGCTGGACGGCTGCGCCTTGCGGCTTCCGGCAGGCCGCGTCTGCGCCGTCGTCGGGCCGAACGGCGCGGGCAAGTCGACCCTGCTCTCCCTCGCCGCCGGGCTGCTGCGCCCCACCGACGGCACGATCACCGTCCTCGGCCAGGCGCCGGCGGCGGCCCGCGAGCGGCTCGCCTACGTCGCCCAGGACAAGCCCCTGCACCCCCAGCTCACCGTCGCCGACACCCTGCGCCTGGGCCGCGAGCTGAACCCCCGCCGCTGGAACGCCCGGGTCGCCGGGCGCATCGTCGCCGAGGGCGAGCTGGCCGCGGACGCGAAGATCCGCACGCTCTCCGGCGGCCAGCGCACCCGCGTCGCGCTCGCCCTGGCCCTCGGCAAGCGCCCCGAACTGCTGCTCCTGGACGAGCCGATGGCCGACCTCGACCCGCTGGCCCGGCACCAGCTGATGGCGGCGCTCATGGCCGACGCGGCCGAACACGGCACCACGGTTGTCATGTCCTCGCACGTCGTGGCCGAGCTGGACGGCGCCTGCGACCACCTCCTGCTGCTCGGCGCCGGCCGCGTCCGCCTCGCCGGGCCACTGGACGACCTGCTCGCCGCACACAAGCTCGTCACCGGCCGGGCCGACGCCTTGCTGGACCCGCACACCGTGGTCGAGTCCCGCACCACGGGACGCCAGCTCACCGCACTCGTACGCCCCGACGGCCCCCTCGGCGACGGCTGGCAGACCACCGCCCCGACCCTGGAGGAGCTGGTCCTGGCCCACCTGCGCGCACCCGAGGCACCGGCGCTGCGGCTCGACACCCCACAGGAGGCCGCCGTATGACCGCCGCGACGACCATCGAGACGTCCACCGCCGTCACGTCCTCCCGGGGGCCCAGCGGCCTGCTCTGGGCGATGCTGCGGCTGCACCGCTCGGCGCTGTGGTTCTGGTTGATGCTCGTGGCCGTCGGAGCGGGAGCACTGCTGTGGGCGTACGGTCCGGGCGCGGACGCCGCCTGGGCCGAGTACCACAAGATGGGGTGCGGCTCGACGACGGCACCGGACCTGGGCTGCGACTACACGGGCCCCGCCTACAGCCGGTATGACACGGGCGTAGGCGTCGGCGCCGGAATCCTCGGCCTCGCTCCGTTCCTCACCGCCGCCTGGGCGGGCGCCGCCCTCATCGGGCGCGAACTGGAGAGCGGCACCGCCCAGTTGGCGTGGACGCAGTCCGTCTCCCCGGCCCGCTGGCTGGCGGCCAAGCTCGCCGTCCCGGCCGCCCTGCTCGTCTCCGGCACGCTCGTGCTCACGTTGCTGCACCGCGTGGTGTGGTCGGCGGACGGTCCGCTACGGCTGGCGATGGGCTCGCGGAGCTGGTACGAGGGCACCACCTTCGAAGCCAACGGCACCCTCGCCACCGCCTACGCCCTCCTCGGCCTCGCCGTCGGCGTCCTCGCGGGCCTGCTCCAGCGCCGGGCCCTGCCCGCGCTCGGCACGGCGGTCGTGGCCCTGGCCGTCCTCGCGTACGCGATCGGCGTCCTCCGCCCGTACCTGTGGCCGGTCGAGACGCTCACGAACAAGCACGAGTACCCGGCGTACATCGGCATGGTCATCGACGAGGGTGCGCTCACCTCCACCGGGGCCCGCGTCCCGGACCCCATCTGCGTCGACAACGCCAAGTGCCTCGCCGAGCACGACATCGTGGGCTTCTACCGCGACTTCCACCCGGCCTCCCACTTCTGGCCCCTGCAGCTCGTGGAGACGGGCATCGTCCTCGCCGTCACGGCCCTGGCGGTCCTGATCGCCTTCCGGCTGTTGAAGCGCCGGACCGGAGCCGCCGTATGACCACCGCCCTCACCGCCGTGACCGCTCCGGCCGCCCGCACCCGGCGCGGGCCGAGCGGCCTGGTCTGGGCCGTCCTGCGGGTGCACCGCACGGCCCTGATCTTCTGGGGCCTGTCCCTGACCGCCGCGACGGCGGGCCTGATCTGGCTGTACGCCATCGCCGACGACGCCCGCCGGGGAAACGTCCCGTGCGCCGAGCCCGCCCACGACGGCTTGCCCTCCTGCGCCTCGGTCGAAGCGATCACCGCCGACGACCTCTACTCCAACGGCATCGCCCTGGTCACCACGGCCCTGTGCTACGTGATCCTCCCCGTGGCCGCCTGGGCGGGCGGCGCGCTCATCGGCCGCGAGCTGGAGAACGGCACCGCCCGGCTCGCCTGGACCCAGTCGGTCAGCCCGACCCGCTGGCTGGCCGCCAAGCTCGCCGTCCCGGCCGTCCTGCTCACCGCCGGCACCGGTACCGTCCTGCTGCTGAACATCTGGGCCCGCACGGACGACAACCCGAACCTCGTCGGGGACTGGTACGGCCCCGACCAGTTCGCCGGCATCGGCCCGGTGGCCGTCGCCTACGCTCTGGCCGGCCTCGCCCTCGGCGCGCTCGCCGGACTGCTGCTCGGCCGGGCGCTGCCCGCCGCCGGGGTGGGCTTCGGGGCCGCACTGCTCCTCCACACCGTGCTGGAGCGCTACCGCGGGGACCTCTGGCCCAAGGTCATCCGCGCCGACGCGGGCGGCTTCGAGCTGCCGCGCTCGGTCTGGCAGATGAGCTGGCCCGGCCCCACCCGGGCGACCCGGGCGACGTACCACCCCCAGTCCCACTTCTGGCCGCTCCAGTACGTCGAGACCGGCATTCTTCTCGCCGTGGCCGCCGTGGCGACACTCGCCGCCTTCCGGCTGCTGCGCCGCCGTACCGCCTGACGGCGGACCGGACCTCCGGCCCGCACGTCCCTCCACGGGGGGAGGGACGTGCGGCTCGGACCGACGACCCGTCACGCAGACGCCCGCGAGCCGCCCCCCGATATCCCACACGCCATGTCTCCGTAACCATTGGTTCAGACGGGCTTGCGAGGCTCAGCCAATGACGCCCGCCGTGCCAGAGCCTGCGCCGCCTCCAGGAGGGAGCGCGAGGAACGGGGACGCACGACACCTCCCCGCCACGCTCCCACCCGCGCTGTCCGACGCGCCCATAAGCCTCGCCACGCGGAACAATGGGCATATGAGCCAGTCCACGAACGCCCAGGCAAACGTCCAGCACGCGCAGCCCTCCGTGGGCTCCATCGCGGCGCACCGCCCGCACACGGTGACCTCGGCGGTGGTCTCCGAGCTGGAGCCCGACATCGATGCCGACCTCGATGCGTACGAGGTCTCCGAGATCGACGGCGTCCAGCTGCCCCAGGGACGCTTCCTGGACCGGGAACGCAGCTGGCTAGCGTTCAACGAGCGCGTCCTCGAACTCGCCGAGGACCCGAACACCCCGCTCCTCGAACGGGCGAATTTCCTGGCGATCTTCGCCAGCAACCTGGACGAGTTCTTCATGGTCCGCGTGGCCGGACTGAAGCGCCGTATCGCCACCGGTGTCGCCACCCGGTCCGCGTCCGGCCTGCAGCCCCGCGAGGTCCTGGAGATGATCTGGGCCCGCTCCCGCGAGCTGATGGCCCGGCACGCCGCCTGCTACCACGAGGACGTCGCCCCCTCCCTCGCGGAGGAGGGCATCCACCTGGTCCGCTGGAGCGAGCTGCAGGAGAAGGAGCAGGCCCGCCTCTTCACCCTCTTCCGGCACCAGATCTTCCCGGTCCTGACCCCGCTGGCGGTCGACCCGGCGCACCCCTTCCCGTACATCTCCGGGCTCTCCCTGAACCTGGCCGTACGGGTCCGCAACCCCGTCACCGGCACCCCGCACTTCGCCCGCGTCAAGGTGCCGCCGCTGCTCTCCCGCTTCCTGGAGGCCTCCCCCGGCCGGTTCGTCCCGCTGGAGGACGTCATCGGCGCCCACCTGGAGGAGCTGTTCCCGGGCATGGAGGTCCTGGAGCACCACGCCTTCCGGGTCACCCGCAACGAGGACCTGGAGGTGGAGGAGGACGACGCCGAGAACCTCCTCCAGGCGCTGGAGAAGGAGCTCATGCGGCGCCGCTTCGGGCCGCCGGTGCGCCTGGAGGTCGAGGAGAACATCAACCAGGAGGTCCTGGACCTGCTGGTGCGCGAGCTGAAGATCAGCGAGGCCGAGGTCTACCCGCTGACCGGCCCCCTGGACCTCACGGGCCTCTTCCGCATCGCCTCCATCGACCGGCCCGAGCTGAAGTACCCGAAGTTCGTCGCGGGCACCCATCGCGATCTCGCCGAGGTCGAGTCGGCGTCCGCGCCCGACATATTCGCCGCGCTGCGCAACCGCGACGTGCTGCTGCACCACCCGTACGACTCCTTCTCCACCTCCGTGCAGGCGTTCCTGGAGCAGGCGGCCGACGACCCGGACGTCCTCGCGATCAAGCAGACCCTGTACCGGACGTCCGGCGACTCCCCCATAGTCAACGCGCTCATCGACGCCGCCGAGGCCGGCAAGCAGGTCCTCGTCCTGGTCGAGATCAAGGCCCGCTTCGACGAGCACGCCAACATCAAGTGGGCGCGCAAGCTGGAGGAGGCCGGCTGCCATGTGGTGTACGGCCTCGTCGGCCTGAAGACCCACTGCAAGCTGTCGCTGGTGGTCCGCCAGGAGGGCGAGACGCTACGGCGCTACAGCCACGTCGGCACCGGCAACTACCACCCGAAGACGGCACGGCTGTACGAGGACCTCGGCCTGCTGACGGCCGACCCGCAGGTCGGCGCGGACCTGTCCGACCTGTTCAACCGGCTGTCCGGCTACTCGCGCCGGGAGACGTACCGCCGTCTGCTCGTGGCCCCCAAGTCCCTGCGTGACGGCCTGATCTCGCGGATCAACAAGGAGGTCCAGCACCACCGTGCCGGGCGTCCCGCCTACGTCCGCATCAAGGTCAACTCGATCGTCGACGAGGCCCTCATCGACGCCTGCTACGGCGCGTCCCAGGCGGGCGTGCCGGTCGACATCTGGGTGCGCGGCATCTGCGCGATCCGCCCGGGCGTGACGGGACTGTCGGAGAACATCCGCGTCCGCTCGGTCCTCGGCCGCTTCCTCGAACACTCCCGGGTCTTCGCCTTCGGCAACGGCGGCGAGCCCGAGGTGTGGTTCGGCAGCGCCGACATGATGCACCGCAATCTCGACCGTCGTATAGAAGCCCTGGTCAGGGTCACCGACCCGGCCCACCGCGCCGCGCTGAACCGGCTCCTGGAGACCGGTATGTCCGACACCACCGCGTCCTGGCACCTCGGTCCGGACGGCGAGTGGACCCGGCACGCGACGGACGCGGACGGCCAGCCCCTGCGCAACGTCCAGGAGATGCTCATAGACGCCCGGAGGCGCCGGCGTGGCACAGCAACACCTTGATCCGACGGACCCCACGGCCGGGGCTGTGGCGGGGGACGCCCTCGCGGGCTACCTGCGCGCCCAGGCCACGGAGTTCCTCCGAGCCCTGCGCCTGCACCGGGAGACCGGCGGCGGCACCTCCAACGGCTCGGGGGAGTCCGTCGACGCGGCCCGGGCCCTGCGCCGCTCGGCCCGCCGCATCAGCGCCAGCCTGCACACGTTCCGTCCCTTGCTGGACACCGACTGGTCGGAGGCCATCCGCCCCGAGCTGGCCTGGCTCTCGGGAACGCTGGCGATGGAACACGCGTACTCGGCCCGCCTGGAACGCCTGCTGCTGGCCCTGCACCGCCTGTCGGGGGCCACGCCGCTGCCGACACAGACGGGCACGGCGGGCGCGAGCGGCGCGAGCAGGCTGACGGACACAGCGGCGAGCGGCCGCACCGACACGGCCACGGGCAGTCGTACCCATGCCGCCGCAGCCGGTCGTGCCGAGGCGACTGCGGCAAGCCGTGCCAACGCGGCTGCGGGCAGCCGTGCCGCAGGGGCCGCGTCCCTCCCGCCGAAAGCGGCGCCACCCGCCGGCCCCCCGGCCCACCCGACGCCCACCGCGGAACGCGGCAACCTCACCGTGGGCGCGGCCAAAGCAGGCGCCCTGCTCGAACGCCAGCTCACCCTGGCCCGGACCCGAGCGCACAGCACCGCCCTCCAGGCCCTCGGCAGCAGCCGCTTCCACGCGGTCGCCGACAACATCGCCGTACTGGCCAGCGAGGTCCCCCTCACCCCCGCCGCGGCCACCGGCGATCTGCGCCCCCTCGCGGCCGCCGCCGAGGAGCGCCTGAGCGACGCGGTGACGGCGCTGCCCCTGGTGACCGCGGGCCACCCCTACAACGCGGAGGCCCTGATCCACGGCCTCTCCCCGGACCCGGCCCCGCACCCGCAGGACGCGCCCTGGCACCAGGTCCGCCTGCTGCTGCGCCTGCACCGTTACGCCCGCGAGGTCCTGCACGGCGACGACGACTTGGTGGACGTACGGCTGCTGACCGCAGGCCAGGCCCTCAACCGGCACCGCGACGCCTCCGAGGCGGCGGCGGCCGCGGCCCAGGCGGCCCGCACGCCGCGGATCGCCCCGGCGACGGCCTACGCCCTCGGCGTGCTCCACGCCGACCAGCGGCACGAGGTGGAGGCGGCGCGGTTCGCGTTCCAGCAGTCCTGGCAGATCCAGCCGGCAGGCAGGACCTGAAGACGACAGGCAGGCTCTGAAGACGACGGGCAGGCTCTGAATCAGACGGTGGGCGTCCCCTGAAGGAGGCATACCCGGTGACTCACGCGAATGACCTCACCACCGTCCATGCGGCGGGCTGCGTCCTGTGGCGCCGTTCGCCGGTAGACGGTGAGCTGGAGATATGCCTGATCCACCGGCCGAAATACGACGACTGGTCCCACCCCAAGGGCAAGCTGAAACGCGACGAGGACCCCCTCTCCGGAGCCCTGCGCGAGGTCGCGGAGGAAACAGGCCACGCGGCCCGGCCGGGCGCCGCGCTGCCGACGCTGCGGTACCAGGCGAACGGCCGCCCCAAGGAGGTCCGCTACTGGGCGGCCGAGGCCGGACCCGGATCATTCGCCCCGAGCGACGAGGTGGACCGCCTGCTGTGGCTCCCGCCCACGGCGGCGCGGGGCCGGCTGACGCAGCCGAGGGACCGCGCCCTCGTGGACGCCCTGCTGCGGTCGCTGCGCCCGGCATAGTCCGCTACAACCCGCCACAAAGCCTCGGAATGCACCCGTGTCCTCAACGTAAGCGTTCCGTGACCTCACCGCACCGTCCCCAGGGGTTCACCCCTCGTTCATTTACGCCCTTCGGTGCCTTCACCTGTCCTGCCTAATTTCGGCCTTGCACGATGACGGATCGCGCCCGACGGGACGCGTCCGCATCGCCCATTCTTCGCACGCCGCCGAATTCAGGACGGCGGCTCCTGGAAGGAACTCCCTCAAGTGAAGCTTCAGCGCAAGAACCGGCGGGCTCTCGCTCTCGGCGCTCTCGCCGTCTCCGGCGCCCTGGCCCTCACGGCGTGCGGCTCCGACGACACCGGCAACACCGGCGGCGACTCCACCTCGACCGCCAAGGCCGGCAACATCGACTGTGGCGACGCCTCCGGCCAGCTGCAGGCCTCCGGCTCGTCCGCGCAGAAGAACGCGATCGACGCCTGGGTCAAGCAGTACATCGCGGCCTGCAAGAGCGTGCAGCTCAACTACAACCCGACGGGTTCGGGCGCCGGCGTCACCGCCTTCCTTCAGGGTCAGACCGCATTCGCCGGTTCGGACTCCGCGCTGGAGGCCGAGGAGATCACCGAGTCCAAGAAGACCGCGTGCACGGGCGGTGGCCAGGCCATCGACCTGCCCATGGTCGTCGGCCCGATCGGCGTCGGCTACAACGTGCCGGGTGTCGACAGCCTCGTCCTGGACGCCCCGACCCTCGCCAAGATCTTCGACAGCAAGATCACCAACTGGAACGACGCGGCGATCAAGAAGCTGAACCCCGAGGCGAAGCTTCCCGACCTCAAGATCCAGGCCTTCCACCGCTCGGACGAGTCCGGCACCACGGACAACTTCACCAAGTACCTGGGTGCCGCCGCGCCCAGCGACTGGAAGTACGAGCACAGCAAGTCGTGGGAGGCCAAGGGCGGCCAGTCCGCCTCCGGCTCCTCCGGTGTGGCGCAGCAGGTGACCCAGACCGCGGGTGCGATCTCCTACATGGAGCTCTCGTACGTGAAGGACGGCATGAAGGCCGTCAAGATCAAGACGGGTGCCGCCGAGCCGGTCGAGGCCACCACCGACAACGCCACCAAGTCCATCTCCGAGGCCAAGGTCGTCGGCACGGGCAAGGACCTGGCGCTGGAGCTGAACTACACGCCGAAGGCCGAGGGCGCCTACCCGATCACCCTGGTCACGTACGAGATCGTCTGTGACAAGGGCAACAAGGCGGAGACCCTCCCCGCCGTCAAGTCCTTCCTCTCCTACATCGCCTCCGAGGACGGCCAGGGCGTGCTGACCGAAGCCGGTTACGCCCCGGTCCCCGACGAGCTGATCACGAAGGTCCGCAGCACCGTCTCGGGCCTGAGCTGACCTGAGTGCGGCCCGCTCCACACGGGAGCGGGCCGCACCGTCCGGTGCACCGCCGCCAGGAGCCGCCGCCCACCCGCTTCGGCTCCGCTCGAGAGTCGTCGGACCCGACGGCTCCGCAGACCGGAGAACCCGATGGATATATCAACAAAGAGCACTGCGTCTCCCCCCACACCTGAGCCGCTCCCGACCGAGCAGAAGCGCGCCGCCCGCGGCGCCACCCGCCCCGGAGACCGGATCTTCCTCGCGCTCTCCCGCGGGTCCGGCATCTTCCTGCTGGTCGTCATGGCGGCCATCGCCGTCTTCCTCAGCCTGCGCGCCGCCCATGCGATCAGCAGGGACGAGGCCAACTTCTTCACCACCTTCGAGTGGAACCCCACCGCGTCCCCGCCGGAGTTCGGCATCGCCGTCCTGGCCTTCGGCACCGTCGTGTCGTCGATCATCGCGCTGGCCATCGCGGTCCCGGTCTCCCTCGGCATCGCCCTGTTCATCACGCACTACGCCCCGCGCAAGCTCGGCGGCCCCATCGCGTACGTGATCGACCTGCTCGCCGCCGTGCCGTCCATCGTCTACGGCCTGTGGGGCGCCCTCGTCCTGGTGCCGAACCTGGTCGGCCTGTACGGCTGGCTGGACGAGTACCTCGGCTGGACCGGCATCTTCGAGTGGAGCGGCGGCGCCCCGCGCGCGCTGCTCACCGTCGGCGTCCTGCTCGCGATCATGATCCTGCCGATCATCACGAACGTGAGCCGTGAGATCTTCCGCCAGGTCCCGCAGATGCACGAGGAGGCCGCCCTGGCCCTCGGCGCCACGCGCTGGGAGGTCATCCGGATGTCGGTCCTCCCCTACGGCCGCTCCGGTGTCATCTCCGCGTCGATGCTGGGCCTCGGCCGCGCGCTCGGCGAGACGATGGCGGTCGCCATGGTCCTGTCGCCGACCTTCGACATCAACGCCAGCCTGCTCGACCCGGGCGGCGGCACCTTCGCCCAGAACATCGCCAGCAAGTTCAACGAGGCCACCACCGACGGCCGTGACGCGCTGATCGCCTCCGGTCTGGTGCTCTTCGTCATCACCCTGCTGGTCAATGGCACCGCCCGCATCATCATCGAGCGGCGCAAGGAGTTCTCGGGGGCCAACGCATGAGCAACGCAACTCTCTCCGACCAGCGCCCCAACAGCCTCAAGGGCGCCACGCTGCCCAAGTGGTTCGGCTGGGCCGTCGCCGCGGGCTCGGTCGCTCTCGGCCTCGGCATCAGCGCGGCCGCCGGGCTGGACAGCAGCATCCAGTGGGCCCTGATCGCCTCGCTGCTGTTCGTCATCGGGTCGTACGGCATCTCGGCACGCGTCGAGGGCCGCCGGCAGGCGAAGGACCGCACGGCCACCAGCCTGATCTGGGTCGCGTTCCTGCTCGCCGTCATCCCGCTGGCCTCGCTCATCTACGAGACCATCGAGCGCGGTGTGAAGGTCCTCGACGGCTACTTCCTCAGCCACTCGATGGGTGTGGTCTCCGACACCGAGCCCGGCGGCGGCATCTACCACGCCCTCCTCGGCACCCTGGAGCAGGTCGGCATCGCCACGGTGATCTCCGTGCCGATCGGTGTGCTGACCGCCATCTACCTGGTCGAGTACGGCCGCGGCAAGCTCTCCAAGGCCATCACCTTCTTCGTCGACGTCATGACGGGCATCCCGTCGATCGTCGCGGGTCTGTTCATCCTCAGCCTGTGGATCGTGATCCTGGACATGGGCTACTCCGGCTTCGCCGGCTCGATGGCCCTGTCCATCCTGATGCTGCCGGTGGTCGTCCGCTCCACCGAGGAGATGCTCAAGCTCGTCCCGAACGAGCTGCGCGAGGCCTCGCTGGCGCTGGGCGTGCCCAAGTGGCGCACCATCCTCAAGGTGGTCCTGCCGACCTCCATCGGCGGTATCACCACGGGTGTGATGCTCGCCGTCGCGCGTATCACCGGTGAGACCGCTCCGCTGCTGCTGCTGGTGTGGGTGACGAACTTCATCAACGCCAACCCGTTCAAGGACCCGCAGGGTTCGCTGCCGGTTTACATCTACCTGCAGTTCGCGAACAGTGGTGGTCAGGGTCCGGCGTACGACCGTGCCTGGGCGGCGGCTCTGGTGCTCATCGCCTTCATCATGATCCTCAACCTGGTGGCTCGCGGGATCGCCCGCTGGAAGGCACCGAAGACGGGCCGCTAGCCCGTCGATTTGCGGCTACCGCCGCGTGTGGCCGATCAGCGACCCGAACCCCCTCGAAAGAAGCAGTGATTCACATGGCCAAGCGCATCGATGTCAGCGGCCTCAACGCCTACTACGGTTCCTTCCTGGCCGTCGAGGACATCTCGATGACCGTCGAGCCCCGTTCCGTCACCGCCTTCATCGGCCCCTCCGGCTGCGGCAAGTCCACCTTCCTGCGCACCCTGAACCGGATGCACGAGGTCACGCCGGGCGGCCGAGTCGAGGGCAAGGTGCTGCTCGACGACGAGAACCTGTACGGCACCGGAATCGACCCGGTGGCCGTACGGCGTGAGGTCGGCATGGTCTTCCAGCGGCCGAACCCCTTCCCCACCATGTCCGTCTACGACAACGTCGCGGCCGGCCTGCGCCTCAACGGCAAGTACAAGAAGTCGCAGCTGGACGAGGTCGTGGAGAAGTCCCTCAAGGGCGCGAACCTCTGGAACGAGGTGAAGGACCGCCTGAACAAGCCCGGTTCCGGCCTCTCCGGCGGCCAGCAGCAGCGTCTGTGCATCGCGCGGGCCATCGCGGTGGAGCCCAAGGTCCTGCTGATGGACGAGCCCTGCTCGGCCCTGGACCCGATCTCCACGCTCGCCATCGAGGACCTGATCGGCGAGCTGAAGGAACGCTTCACGATCGTCATCGTGACGCACAACATGCAGCAGGCGGCGCGCGTCTCGGACCGCACGGCCTTCTTCAACCTCGCCGCCGTCGGCCAGCCCGGCAAGCTGATCGAGATAGACGACACGGAGCGCATCTTCTCCAACCCGTCGGTCCAGGCCACGGAGGACTACATCTCCGGCCGCTTCGGCTGATCCGCCGCCAGGCGACACAAACCCCTCGCGGTGCTGCATGGCGGTGCCACCGCGAGGCAGATAAAGGGCCCGCCCCCTGGCTTCCAGGGGGCGGGCCCGTCTCTGTTATGCGGAGGCGTCTCGGGAGCCGGCCTCGGGAGCCGGCCTCGGAAGGTGGCTTCGGAAGGTGGCTTCGGAAAGCGCCGCCTCTCACCGCCTCCTTACCGCCGTCTCAACCCCCCAGATGCCCTTCCGCGTCCGTCCGCGCCAGACTCCGCGCGCGTCTCGCCGGCCCTCGCCAGCCGCAGCTGCACTGGGCTGTGCAGAAGGGGCCCTTCTCCACCGTCGTCGTGCGGTGGTCGAAGGGGTCGCCGTGATTTCGGGAAGAGGTCGGTCCGTCCTGCTGCGCCACACCGACAACGTTACCCAGGGCAAGTAAGCGCAACGCCCCCGCGTGCGTGACGAGGGCACCTACCCGTCGTTAACCGGAACGACAGGGGGCCCGTGACGGACGTACCGGCTGGGGGTAGGCAGGCGATGACGGAGCGGCAGCAGCACAAGCCGAGGCGCGGGGCCGGCGTTGCGGCTGGGGTCCTGTGTATCTGTCTGGCGGGCAGCGGGTGCGCGGATCTCGGCGCCGCCGCCGAGGACGCGCGCGAGGGCGAGGCCGTGCAAACCGTGCGGAGCGCCGCCGACGCGCTCGTCGGCGCCCGGAGCTCCAAGACCCGTACCTCCATGGAGATGGCCACCGGCGGCACCCGCGTCACCATCCGCGGCGAGGGCGTGTACGACTTCCGCAAGCAGCTCGGGGAGCTGAAAGTCCTGCTGCCGCAGGATCCCGCCGGCACCCCCGACCACCGGCCGATCAGGGAACTCCTCGCTCCCGGGGCCCTGTTCATGAAGAACCGAGGCGCCGGCGTGCCCACCGACAAATGGGTGCGCGTCGAGACGCGGTCCCTCTCCGACGGCAACCTCGTCACCGGCGGGGCCACCGATCCGTTCGCCGCCGCCGAGGTGCTGCGCGGGGCGCGGACGGCGACGTATGTGGGTGAGGACGAGATCGCCGGTACGCCGGTGCGGCACTACCGGGGCACCGCTGACCTGGGGATTGCCGCTCAGGGCGCGTCCGACGGGAACAAGGGACCGCTGGCGGCGGCGGCGAAAGGGTTCGCCACGGATCAGGTGCCGTTCGACGTCTACCTCGACGAGTCCGGCCGGATCCGCAAGGTCCGGCACCGGTTCAGCTTCGTCAACGGACAGCAGAACAACGCCGTCGCCGTGGCCTCGACGACCTTGCTGTACGACTTCGGGGCCCCCGTCGACGTACGGCTGCCGGACGGCGACGACATCTACGCGGGCAAGATCGCCGAGGAGTGAGGGCCGGCGTATGCGTGCGTGACGGGCGTCGAGAACTAGCCCGTCCGTGCCATGCGCGGCGTGTAGGCCGCTGCCTACTCTAGGAAGTCGGTAACGGCAGAGAAGAGGTGATGCACGTGGCTCCGGTCGGCGGTACGGCAGTTCAGGACCACGTCGCCCTCGCCGAGATCGAGCTGTGCGGAGAGCTGATCATCGCGGCGTCGACCGCCCGCGAGGACCGGCTCAGCCTGGAGAGCATCGACGAGGTGCTGCGAGTCGCGGAGGAGAGGGACCTGTCGGGCGAGTGAGCATTCTCAGCCACTCCCAGGTCCGCGGCAGTCGTTCTCAGGCCGGCAGCCGTCGCTCTCAGGTCCGCAGCAGTCGCCCGATCGCCTTGGTCGCTTCCTCCACCTTGGCGTCGATCTCCCCACCGCCCTTGAGGGCCGCGTCGGCGACGCAGTGGCGGAGGTGCTCCTCCAGCAGTTGCAGGGCGAAGGACTGCAGGGCCTTGGTGGAGGCGGACACCTGCGTGAGTATGTCGATGCAGTAGACGTCCTCGTCGACCATCCGCTGCAGGCCACGGATCTGGCCCTCGATCCGGCGCAGGCGCTTGAGGTGCTCGTCCTTCTGCTTGTGGTAGCCGTGGATGCCGCGGTCGTGGTCGGTCACGACGGCGGATGTGTCCTCCGCCTCGGAGGGCGCGCCCGCGCCGGCCTCGGTGGTCGTCATCGCGTCCTCCAGACGTAGACCGCTTCACATACCCCTACTGGGTATATCGTACCGAACTTTGCTGGGTATAGGGCCTGTGGCCGACGCCGCGAACGACCGCTGGACTGGACCACCGGGCAGCCCCCGTGCCGACCACTGTGCCCGATGGGCGACACTGGAGGACGGCCCATTAGCCGTGGCCGGATGATGCGCCTAGCATCAGCCTGACCGAAACCGATGCTTCTTGAGGACCCCACGTGCGATTTCGTCTGACCCCCCGGGAGACGAGCTTCTACGACATGTTCGCCGCATCCGCGGACAACATCGTCACGGGCTCGAAGCTCCTGATGGAACTGCTCGGGGCGGACACCGCCGGCCGGGCCGAGATCGCAGAGCGTATGCGGGCCGCGGAACACGCAGGTGACGACGCCACACACGCGATCTTCCACCAGCTGAACTCCTCGTTCATCACGCCGTTCGACCGCGAGGACATCTACAACCTCGCGTCCTGCCTCGACGACATCATGGACTTCATGGAGGAGGCCGTCGACCTGGTCGTCCTCTACAACGTCGAGGAACTGCCCAAGGGCGTCGAGCAGCAGATCGAGGTGCTGTCGCGCGCGGCCGAGCTGACGGCCGAGGCGATGCCGAACCTGCGCACGATGGACAACCTCACCGAGTACTGGATCGAGGTCAACCGCCTCGAGAACCAGGCCGACCAGATACACCGCAAGCTCCTCGCCCACCTCTTCAACGGCAAGTACGACGCGATCGAGGTCCTCAAGCTCAAGCAGATCGTGGATGTGCTGGAAGAGGCGGCGGACGCCTTCGAGCATGTGGCGAACACGGTGGAGACCATCGCCGTCAAGGAGTCCTGAGAACCACCCATGGACACCTTTGCGCTGGTCGCGACCATCGGAGTCGCGCTCTTCTTCACGTACACCAACGGCTTCCACGACTCCGCGAACGCGATCGCGACATCCGTGTCGACGCGCGCGCTGACGCCGCGGGCCGCGCTGGCGATGGCCGCGGTGATGAACCTCGGTGGTGCCTTTCTGGGGTCCGGCGTCGCCAAGACGGTCAGTGAGGGCCTGATTCAGACACCCGAGGGCTCGAAGGGAATGGGCATTCTCTTCGCGGCACTGGTGGGCGCGATCACCTGGAACCTCGTCACCTGGTACTTCGGCCTACCGTCGTCCTCCTCGCACGCCTTGTTCGGCGGCATGGTGGGAGCGGCGCTGGCCGGCGGGACGACGGTGTACTGGAGCGGCGTCCTGGAGAAGGTCGTCATCCCGATGTTCGTGTCGCCGATCGTCGGCCTGTGCGCGGGCTACCTGGTGATGACGGCCATCATGTGGATCTTCCGACGCGCCAACCCGCACAAGGCCAAGCGTGGCTTTCGTATCGCACAGACGGTCTCGGCCGCCGGAATGGCCCTCGGGCACGGCCTTCAGGACGCCCAGAAGACGATGGGCATCGTGGTGATGGCTCTGGTCATCGCCGACGTCGAGGACTACGGCGACCCGATCCCGGTGTGGGTCAAGATCGTGTGCGCCGTGATGCTGTCACTCGGCACCTACGCCGGCGGCTGGCGCATCATGCGCACCCTCGGCCGCAAGATCATCGAACTCGACCCGCCACAGGGCTTCGCCGCGGAGACGACCGGCGCGTCGATCATGTTCACCACAGCCTTCCTCTTCAAGGCCCCGATCTCCACGACCCACGTCATCACCTCCGCGATCATGGGCGTGGGCGCGACAAAGCGGGTGAACGCCGTGCGGTGGGGCGTGGCCAAGAACATCGTCATGGGTTGGTTCATCACCATGCCGGCAGCGGCGGCGGTGGCAGCGGCGGCCTTCGGCCTCGTGAACCTGGCGTTCTTGTAGACGCCGCCCGGGAGGGGGACCCGGCCGGCGGGGACCCGGTCCGCGATCCGAGAGCCCGCGGCCCTCGCGCGGCTACGGTGACGGCGGCGGCGTTCGTGGTCGTGCACCCGACGTTCGCATCCGCGCCGGGAGGTCACGGAGGCCGGGAAGTCACGGAGGCCTGGCGTTCGATCTCGGCCGGCTTCACCTCTCAACGCCGGACCAGGCACTTCAGCCCGTCTGGGGGTGCCCCCTCTGGGGGAGTTTGAGGACGAGGCCGTTCAGGCCGACGGGGGTCCAGGGGCGGAGCCCCCTGGCGGGGTCGAAGGGGCGGAGCCCCTTCAGGATGGGACGGGTAGGGGCGGCGGGGGCGAGAATCCCCAGGCCCGCACACGAACGACCACCGCACCATGGAACCCCGACCCCCGCCACCCCGTCTCGTTCCACGTAACCCCCAGGAGGCGACATGGAACGGCGTACCTTCATCGGCGGCGGCGCAGCAGCCCTCACCGCCCTGGCAGCGACCGCCTGCAACGGCAACTCAGACACAGGCGCAGGCTCCGGCACGGGCGCAGACACAGGCGCAGACACGGGCACCCGCACCCAAACCACCGCCACCCGCTCCACCACCGCCTCCGCCGCCACCCCCGCCAACTGGACCGCCCTGGCCCGAGACCTCGACGGCCGCCTCATCCGCCCGGGCGACGCCGACTGGAAGTCGGCCCACCAGCTCTACAACACCCGCTTCGACTCTCTGAAACCCGCCGCGGTCGCCTACGTCGCCCACCCCGACGACATCCGCACCACCCTCGCCTACGCCCGAGCCCACAACCTCCACGTCGCCATCCGCAACGGCGGCCACTCCTACGCCGGCTGGTCCTCCGGCAACAACCGCCTGATCATCGACGTCTCCAAGCTCAACCGCATCCGCGCCTCGGGCAACACCGCGGTCGTCGGCGCCGGCTCCAAGCTCATCGACGTCTACCGAGCCCTCGCCGCAAAGGGCGTCACCATCCCCGCCGGCTCCTGCCCCACCGTCGGCGTCTCCGGCCTCACCCTCGGCGGCGGCCACGGCGTCACCTCCCGCGCCTACGGCCTGACCTGCGACAGCCTCACCCAGGCCACCCTGATAACCGCCGACGGCAAGCAGCTCACCGCCAACGCCACCACCCACAAGGACCTCTTCTGGGCCCTGCGCGGCGCCGGCAACGGCAACTTCGGCGTCGTGACGGAACTGCAGTTCAAGACCCACCCCGCCCCCCAGGCCGTCACGGCGTACATGACCTGGCCCTGGTCGAAGGCGGCCGCGCTGATCAAGGCCTGGCAGGAGTGGGGCCCGACCCAGCCCGACGAGATCTGGTCGGCCCTGAGCATCTCGAACCACGCGGGCGGCACCCCCACCATCTCCGTCGCCGCGTTCTGCCTGGGCACCTACGGCGAACTCCAGAACGCGGTGGACCGCCTGGCCGACCGCCCCGGCGGCCCCGGCCCCGCGAGCAACGTCGTCCTCAAGCGTCGTTCGTACAAGGAGTCGATGGAGCTCTACGCCGGCTGCTCGTCGTTCTCCACCGACGCGCAGTGCCACCTCCCCGGCTCCACCCCCGGCCGCTCCCCCCAGGGCGCCCTGCACCGCGAAACGTATACGGCGAAGTCGGACTTCTTCGACCACTCCCTCTCCTCCGCGGGCATCCAGACCCTGCTGAAGCAGATGCAGTCGGTCCGCGGCGGCTCCGGCAGCATCGCGCTCACGGCCCTCGGCGGAGCCGTCAACCGGGTCTCCCCCACCGCGACCGCCTTCGTGCACCGCCGCTCCCGCATCCTGGCCCAGTACATCGCCGCCTGGCGCGCCGGCACGACGGGCTCCACGGCCCAGGCCTGGCTGAAATCGGCCCACGACGCGATGCGGCCGTACGCCTCGGGCGCCGCGTACCAGAACTACACCGACCCGACCCTGGGGGACTGGCGCAAGGCGTACTACGGGGACGCGGCGACGCGCCTCGCGAAGTTGAAGAGGCAGTACGACCCGCAGGGCTTCTTCACGTACCCGCAGGCGCTGTAGCCGTCACAGGGAACCAAAAAGCCTCAGGCCTGCAGGGAACGGGAAAGCCTCGGGCCTGCGGGGAACGGGAAAGCCCCAGGCCTCCGCCCTAAGCCGCGAGGTCCCGCTCCTCAGCCCCCGCCGACTCCTTCCGAGCCCCCGGAATCAACGCGTCCTGCCCACCCGCCCGGGACAGCCCCCGCGACCTGATCAGCCACCCACCCCTCGGCGACCGCTCGATCGCGGCCATCACGGGCGTCAGCAGAGCCATGGCCAGCGGCGACAGCAACAGCGCGACAGCCGTACCGAGCGCGAACCCACCGACGACATCGGTCGGATAGTGCACACCCATGTAGACCCGGCAGAACCCTTCGAGCAGAGCGAGCCCGATCCCGACCAGCCCGAACTTCCGGTTCGCGACGAACAGCCCGACCCCCAGGGCCATGGCGATCGTCGCGTGATCACTCACGAACGAGTAGTCGGTCTTGCCGGACACCAGGACTTCGAGCCCCTGGTGATCGTTGAACGGCCGAGGCCGCTCGACGAACCCCCGTATGGGCACATTCACGAGCACCGCGATCGCTGCGGCGAGCGGCGCCCACACGAGCGCGGCCACCGAGGAGGCGGCGTCCTCCGCGCCCCGCCGGCGCACGGACCACCAGCACCACACCACGAGCAGGACCATGGCGAGCACCAGCCCGTACTCACCGACGTACTCCATGACCCGGTCGAACCAGCGCGGCGCGTCCTTGGCCAGGCCATTGATGTCGTAGAGCAGATCGACGTCGGGGTTCGACCCGGATTCTGCGAGTCCAGCCATGATGCCGCGGCCCCTTCGTCGTCTCTCCGGCGCATCTTGCGTACGCCGCTCCG
This sequence comes from Streptomyces sp. R28, assembly GCF_041052385.1. GTDB lineage: Bacteria > Actinomycetota > Actinomycetes > Streptomycetales > Streptomycetaceae > Streptomyces. Next base: position 5,031,874 of record NZ_CP163439.1, read on the forward strand.
CCCACCCCCGTGGGTTGTGATCCGGCTACTACACCAGGAACGCACGGCTCCTGTTGATACGTTCCACACTCCACTGAATGATCACGCAGACGTTATCGAAGAGATACCCATCGCTGCAGCTCAGGGGGTGGGTTCACGCTCCGTCTACACGGCCGTGGGCAGCGCTTTCGCGCCATCTTCGGTAACCCGCGTAGCCCCGAAGTAGTCGGGGGTGTCGATCGGGTCGAACCGGATCACAGCACCCGTTCTCGGCGCGTCAATCATGTACCCGCCACCGACATAAATCCCGACATGCCGGATGGCCCGGGAGTTGGTGAGGTCGTCCGAGAAGAACACCAGATCCCCGGGCAACAACTCGTCCCGGTCAGGATGCGGCCCCGCGTTGTACTGATCATTGGCGACCCGCGGCAACTCGATCCCCACACTCTCGTACGCGGCCTTCGTCAACCCCGAACAGTCGAACCGCCCACCGTCCTCAGCAGTACCGTCACCGCCCCAGAGGTAGAGCGTGCCGAGCTTCTTCTGCGCGTAGTAGATGGCACTGGCGGCCTGCTTGCTGGGGTCGACACGGGTGACGGGGGCGGCGAAGCTCTTCTCCAGAGTCGTGATCGTCTTCACGTAGTTCTGGGTCTCCTTGTACGGCGGCACGCCCCCGTACTTGATGACCGCGTACGCCCCCGCGTTGTAGGACGCGAGCATGTTCCGCGTCGGGTCGCCGGGAACGTCCTTCACATACGAGGCGAGCTTGCAGTCGTACGACGCGGCCGACGGAATCGCATCGTTCGGATCCCATACGTCACGGTCGCCGTCGCCGTCGCCGTCCACGCCGTGCGTGGCCCAGGTGCCCGGGATGAACTGCGCGATACCCTGCGCGGCCGCCGGGCTCTGGGCCTTCGGGTTGAACCCGCTCTCCTGGTACAGCTGGGCGGCGAGCAAGGCCGGGTTGATCGCGGAGCACATGTTGCCCCACTTCTGCACGAGCGCCTGATACGCGGCCGGCACAGCCCCCTTGGCAAGGGTCTTGGCCCCGCCGCCCACCCCGTTGGCGAGGTTTCCGGCGACGATGTACACCCCGACGACGAGCAGCATCACGAAGCTGAGCCCCGCCGCGACAGCGGCACCCGCCACGATCCATGCCTTACGCACCGTCAACCGCCCCTCGCCCGCCGGGAGTCCGCCCGCGCCAGTTTAGGAGCTTCCCACGCGGAACCCGTGGCAACCGATGCTCTCGTAGTTCGTCGGACTGCCCAAGACGTGGTAGAAGACGACCGTCCAGTCACCCGGGTCGTTGGCGACGGGAATCGCCTCATACGTCTTGCCCGAGGCCGTGTGCTCCTGGAAGTCGTCGGGATAGACCAGTTCGACGTCCCTGCCGTCCTTCCAATGCCTGAAGATGTCCTGCGGTTTGCTGGTGTAGCCGATCCCCTTGCTCGGGAACTGGTACGGCATGCCCGTGTCCGGATCGATGTCGTGCGGCGGTTTCACACCGACCGACACGTAGTAGGGGGCGGGCTTCTCGGTCTGCATTTCCGCGTACTTGAACCGGAAGGAGATCTTCGCCCGCTGTCGGACGTTCCCACCGTCGGGATCTTCGGCATCGGTGGCGCTGTACTGAAGCTCCATCGGCGCACTGACCGCACCGACCTGCTTGCACTCCCCGCGCCCCGCCGCCGCATCGTAGGGATCGTCGGAGAGGGTCCAGTTGTCGACGGAGACCTTGTTGTTCACGATGTACTCCGGGACCTTCCGCGAAGCGGCCGTGCCACTCGCGGACGGCGAAGCCGACTCACCACCGCCCCGCGCCTCCGAGCCGCCCTGCCCGTCCTGGCCGTCCTGGCCGTCCTGCAGCGTCCGCACCGCCACGGCGGTCCCCGTCCCGACCACCACGGCGACGGCCAGGGCCACGATCCAGGGGGTACGCCGGGACCGGGGCCGCTCCGGTGCGGCCGTCGGCGCCGAGGCCGCGAGCATCGGGACGTAGGCCGGAACGGCCGTCGGCACATAACCGGGCCCGGCCGTCGGCGGATACACCGGCGGCGTCGGCGCCCCGTGCCCCCGTGGCACCAGCCCGGCCGCCACCGCCGCCTGGAGGTCCTGCGGTACCGCCTCGGCATCGCCGCTGAGCCGCCCGTAGAACGGATCCTCGGCAAGCGCGGAGGACACCGCACAGCGCGCGATGACCGCGTCCAACCCCGGCCGCCCGGCGGGGTCCTTGGCCACGCACTCCGATATGAGCCCGGCCAGTTCCGGCTCTACGCCTGCGAGGTCGATGTCCTCGTGCACCACCCGGTACGACACCGCATGGGTGGGCCCGGAACCGAACGGCGGACGGCCCGTCGCCGCGTACGCGAGCGTCGCCCCGAGCGCGAACACATCCGCGGCCGCCCCCACCTGATTGCTGATCAGCACCTCGGGCGCGGTGTACCCGGGCGTCCCCGGAGTGAGCCCCGTCTGCGTCAGGGCCGTGTCCGCCGCGCCACGGGCGATCCCGAAATCGATGAGCAGCGGCCCCTGTGGCGAGAGGATCACGTTCTGCGGCTTGAGGTCCCGGTGCGTCACGCCGTACCCGTGCACACTGGCCAAGGCCTCGGCCAGAGCCGCGAACAGCCGCCGCGCGCTGTCGGCCGGCAACACCCCCCGCTCCCCCACAGCCTTCCCGAGCGTCGGCCCCGCCACATACTCGGTCGCCAGCCAGTACGGCGCGGTATCCAGCGACGCATCGATCAGGTTCGCCGTATACGCGCTCCGTACAGCCCGCACGGTCTCGACCTCCCGCCGGAACCGCGCCAGCGCCTCCGGATGGTCGGTGATCTCGTCCCGGATCACCTTGATCGCCACCAGCCGCCCACCCGGCGACCGAGCCAGATAGACCTGCCCCATACCGCCCGCTCCAAGCCGAGCGAGCAGCGTGTACGCGCCTATGTGCGCGGGATCCCGATCCTTCAGTGCGTCCACCGAACTGACCTTGCCACAGAGATCAGTTCGACGGGGAACCCCTTTCCGCCTCCCGGTACAGCTTGGCCGCCTCCGCCCCGAACACCACACTGAACGACACGTCCGCCGTCGCCCCACCCCCGTCGTGCCCGCCCAGCACCCCGACAACGGCCCCGTCCCCGTTCACCCAAGGGCTTCCGCTGGTCCCCCCGCCGAAGCCGGGACAGGCAACGCGCTGCTGCGTACGGGACTGAAGGCCCGGCTTGTCGGTGCAGCTGATCGGCGCTTCCCGGGAGTTGAGGTACCCGGTGACCGTCACCGCCGTAGCCCCGGTGGCCGTACCCGTGGCGAACCGATTGCCACCGACCACCTCCTCGACGCCTTCCCCGCCACCGCGCTCCTCCACGACCCCGAACGCCACGTCACTGTCCTCGTCCCGACCCTTCACCCACCTCTCCGGCATGAACCACCTCCCGACCTTCCACACCCCGTACGGCGCCTCGCCGTCCCGGTACCCGGGCACGAACACGAGCGCCTCCGTCCTGTCCTTCAGGCAGTGGGCGGCGGTGACGACGAGGTTCCGGTGCGGGCTGTGCACGACGGACGCGGTGCAGAAGTGGCCGCCGCCCAGGTGGGCACGGCGGTCGGCCGGGAACAGCGCACCGACCCGCGCGCTCCGAGCCGTCGCCACGGCGAACGCGGTCACCCCGAAGGGACCGGTACCTGCGTCGGCGGCCGCGGCGGAGGCCGAGGTGAGGGCGAGCAGGAGGCTGGCGGCGTACAGGGGGAGACGGGAGGGCCGGGCGTTGGGGGAGGTCCGGGCGATGCGCTTCATCGCGGGCCACTGTGACCCACGAAGGTGAGAGAAGCGTCAGAGTTCGTCCGGCCGAGTGCCGTACCCGGGAAATTCATCACAGTGGGCCACCCCGCCGACACTCCGCCCACAGCAACTTCCCGCTCCCGAGGCCCCCGGCTCCCGCAACACCGAGACGCCGGTCGCGTCCGCGCAGGCCCGCACGAGATGCAGACCACGACCGTGCTCCGCGTCGTACGGCGGCACCCCCTCGGACGCACCCTCGACTTCGAAACCCGGGCGGAACCCTCGGGTCGGTGTCCCATACGGCGACCCGCAGGCGACCGATTCCATCGGACGGACACGGAGGGCGTAGGGGCCGGCGGTGTGGCGGTGCGCGTTGGCGAGGAGTTCGGCGGCCAGCAGTTCGGCGGTGGGGGTGACGTCGGTGAGGCCATGGGCGGCGAGGACGGTGCGCAGGGTTGCGCGGGCGATCCCCGGTGCGCGTGGATCGTGTGGGAGTTGAAGGGTGTAGGACCAGGACGGGGATACGGTGGCCATGGAAGTCTCCGATCACGGTGGGGAGTTGGGTGGTGACCCAGTGGCGGTGCCGCCCCGTCGGGCGGTGCACTTCTGGGCGAGGGCGCCTGCACAGGAATTTAGCGGCAAGTTGTAAGTTGTTAGACCCTGATGCCTGAACGGCTTCTATGTTCATGCGTGTGGGTGACAAAGGAGTCGAACGTTGGCCATGAGAAGCACGCCCACCGGCCGTCAACTCCGGCTGGGGGCCGAGCTGCGCAAGCTGCGCGAGCGCGCGGGTCTGACCTCGACACAGGCCGCGCAGCTTCTCGGAATCAAGCAGAACCAGGTCAGCAACATCGAGGCAGGCCGCCACGGCGTGAGCCCTGACCGGCTGCGCACCATCGCCTGCCACTACGACTGCCCGGACAAGGACCTCATCGAGGCGCTCGCCGCCATGACGCCCGACCGCAAGCGCGGTTGGTGGGAGGAGTACCGCGAGATCCTGCCCACGGGGCTGCTGGACCTGGCCGAACTCGAATATCACGGCACCGCTCTGCGCACCGCCCACACGTCGGGCATCCCGGGCCTTCTCCAGACCCTGGACCACGCTCGTGAGGTGTTCCGTCAGGTCGTGCCCGAGCTCTCACCCCCCGAGGTGGAGCACCGCGCCTCCTTCCGGCTCAAGCGCCAGGCGGTGCTCTTCCGGAAGGTCCCCGTCCCGTATCGGGCGATCATCCACGAGGCTGCCCTGCACATGAGGTTCGGCGGGCGGGACGTCGCCGGACAGCAGCTGAAGCACCTGCTCAAGATGAGCGAGCACCCCAACATCTCGATCCACGTCATCCCGTTCGACGCCGGTGGTTACCCCGGAGCCGGCCAGCCCATCTACTACGTCCACGGAGCCGTACCGCAGCTGGACACCGTCCAACTCGACCAGTCGCACGGCATCGTCCTGCTGGACGCCGAGGCTCAACTCGACAAGTACCGGATGGTCCTGGATCGCCTGACGGCCCTCAGCCTGATCGAGCTGGAATCACGCGCCCTGATCCACCACATCATCCGGTCCCTCTGAGAGGCAGACATGACCAGTACCCCCTGGCAGAAGTCCTCGTACTGCGGCGAAGGCGAGTCCTGCGTCCACGTCGCCGCCACCCCCACCGAAACGATCCACCTAACCGAAAGCAGCGACCCCACCGGCGCGATACTCACGGCCACCCCGGCCACCTTCCACGCCCTCCTGACCACCCTCAAGAAAGAAACCCCCCGTGCCTGACATCCCCCCGAACCTCACCTGGGAACGTGCCGCCCCGCCGGAGGCGACCGGCCCGGGCCCCTGGATCGAGATCGCCTTCGGCGAAGGGGACGACGGCGACGCCCCCGTCTACATCCGCGAGACCACCGCCCCGGACAACGTGGTCACCACCAACCGCCGCAAGTGGGACGCCTTCGTACTCGGCGTACAGGCAGGCGAGTTCGACCACTTCGTGGAGTGACGATGCCGTCGGCCTCGTTACCCGGCGGGTAATCGATGCCGGCGGGCCCGCGTGCCACGATCGTGAGCACAACGCGAGAACACGGAGCCCGACCGACCGGAAGGACGCCATGCCCGCCTACGCGATAGCCCACCTCCGGGACGCCACCCCGCACCCGGAGATCGCCGAGTACATCGAGCGCATCACCGCCACCTTCGAGCCGTACGGCGGCCGCTTCCTCGTGCACGCCACGCCGCACGAGACGAAGGAGGGCAGTTGGCCCGGGGGCGTCGTGGTGATCGGTTTCCCCGGGATCGCCGAGGCGCGGGCGTGGTGGAACTCGCCCACCTACCAGGAGATCGCACCCCTGCGCGCCCGGCACATCGAGGGCGACATCATCCTGGTCGAAGGCGTCGCAGAGGACTACGACCCGGCCACGACGGCGAAGGCCATGCGGGAGACGCTGACCGCCGAGTAACACTCAGGGATCCACGGACCGGCAGATCCAACCGACCAACAGGGGGAACAAACAACCATGAGACGGACCAGTCGAGCCCTGACCATGACGGCACTGGCGGCCTGCGGGCTGGCCGGCCTCGGCGCGGCGCCCGCCGCCGCGTCGGGCGATGTCCTGCTGCCTCATCCCGGGCCGGAGGGCCTGGTGTGGGTGGAGGAGTGGACGGGGGACGGCGGTGTCGTGTCGGCGGGCGTTTGGGAGAGCCTGCCGACCGTGCTCACCGTGGCGTGCGAGGGGGGCGGCGAGGTGCGGGTGACCATGCGGTCGCAGGACTCCGAGGTCGCCGCGTTCTCCGTCGACTGTCCGGCCGGGAAGGCCGGGGTGGGCTCGGTGACCATGGACCCCGGCGTGGTGCGCGCCGGTTCCTTCCAGGTGGACGTCGACGCATCGGCTGACGACATCCGGTGGGCACTGACCGTGACGCAGCCGGAGTCGTGACCCGGGCGAAGCAGGCCAAGTAAGCCAAGCAGGCGAGGCAGCCCGAAGCAGGCCAAGCAACCGTGGCGCCGGGCGGCGCAGCGACCTACCTCTCGGCCGCCACCCGGCCCTGACCCGCCGGGCCCACCTGCTCCGTCGGACCCACCTGCTCCGCCGGCCAGCTCACCCGCGTCAGCTCCTCCGACACCGTCCACAAGCGCCGCGCCACCCCCGCGTCACTCGCCGCCGCACTCCGCCCCACCAGCGTCGGCGCACCCCGCATCTCACCGAGCCCGTCCGGGCCGACGTAGCTCGCGCCGGGCAGATCCTGGGTCGCCGCGTACAGCGTGGGCAGCGCCCCCGCCCTGTCGTCCTGCGCGAAGAACCTGTTGCCGATCTTCATGAACCCGCGCATCACCGGGTTCGCCGCGTGGCTCTGGAGGTTGGTGGCGGCGTAGCCGGGATGGGCCGCCAGGGCACGAACCGGGGAGCCCGACTCCGTCAGCCGCCGCTGGAGTTCCAGCGTGAAGAGCAGGTTCGCCAGCTTCGACTGGGCGTACACGCGCTGCGGGTTGTAGTCGGACGAGAAGTCGAGGTCCTCGAAGCGGATCCGCGCATCGCCCCAGCGGTGGGCGCCGGACGACACCGTCACCACGCGGTCCGTGACGTACGGCAGCAGCAGGTTCGTCAGCGCGAAGTGCCCCAGATGGTTCGTGCCGAACTGCATCTCGAAGCCGTCCGCCGTCCGCTGCTGCGGCACCATCATCACGCCCGCGTTGTTGATCAGCAGATCCAGCGGCCGCCCCTGCCAGCCGTCCGCGAACTCCCGTACGGAGGCCAGATCCGCCAGGTCCAGGCGCCGCACCTCCGTGCTGCCGTTCACCGTCGCCGCCGCTGCCCGGCCCCGCTCCAGGTCCCGTACGGCGAACACGACGTGCGCGCCCGCGCGGGCCAGCGCGTCGGCCGCGGTGAGGCCGATACCGCTGTTGGCGCCGGTGACGACGGCCGTGCGGCCGGCGAGGTCGGGGAGGCGGGCAGCGTCCCACGCCTCCTTGGTCATCTGCTTCCTCTGCTTCATCTGCCTCATCCGCTCCGTCTGCGTCGTCTGCTCCTCAGCCATGAAGCCGAATGTAGGCGCCGACAACAATGCTGTCAATGACAACAATGCTGACGTCGTCAACAAAGATGTCACCGCCAACATCAAGCTACGATGTCCACATGCCCGAGAGCCGCCCCTACCACCACGGAGACCTGCGCGCCGCCCTGCTCGCGGCAGCGGAACGCACCCTGCGCGAGAAGGGCGTCGGCTCCCTCTCACTGCGCGAACTGGCCCGCGAGGTCGGCGTCAGCCATGCCGCACCAGGCCGGCACTTCAAGGACAAGCAGACCCTGCTCAACGCCCTGGCCCTGGCCGGGTACGAGCGGCTCGCCCAGGCACTGAACGGCGCCGACGACCCCGCACTCCCACTGGAGCCGCGCCTCACCGCCCTCGCCCGGTCCTACCTCGGCTTCGCCATCGACCACGCCGAGCTCCTGGAGCTCATGTACGCCCGCAAGCACGACCCGGCCGCCTCCGAGCAGATGGCGGCGGCCGTCGAGCAGACGGTCGGCAGCCTCGAACGGGTCCTCGCGGACGCCCAGAAACGCGGCGAGATCGTCGAGGGCGACCCCGAGGAACTCAACCTCGTCACGGGCGCAGCCCTCCACGGCGTGGCCGGCTTCATCGCAGCCGGCTGGCTGACCCCGGAAGCGGCCCTGGCCGGCGTGGAAGGCCTGGTCCACCACCTGCTGCACGGCCTGAAGCCCCGCTGACGATCACCTTCAACGTACGTAAGCGGCAACGCCCTCAGGGGCGCGGGGCTGTGCCGACCTGCGGCTCCGCCACGGGGGCGTGACCCGCCACGACCCGGCCGCCGTTCCGCGAGCGCCGCCCCGAGGACGAGCGCTCGGTCGCCATCCGCCCCACCGAGGCCGACCCCGGCTCAACAGGACACCCTGGCCAAGCAGTCGTCGCCCCGCCTGATCACCACGAACGTCACGGAGAACCGAGGTCAAGCCCAGGCCATCCCCCGCCCATCCCCGCGCCATCCCCCACCCATCCGTGCGCCATTGATCAGCAATCTCCAACACCCCTGAGCAATAGGGAAGTCAGGATTCCGAAACTCATCTTGTTGTCACGTACTCAACAAGCGACAGTCGTCGGCGGGCCGCCGCCCCCGCCGGGAACCGCACCGGTGGACCCCCCACCCGCAGGCCTCTTCACCCACGCACAGGAGGCTGTACGTTGCGTACGACGACCCCCAACTCCCCCACGACCCGCGGCAGATGGCACCGCCTCACCTCAACGGCCGCCACCGCGGCCGCGACCGCCGCACTCGTCCTCACCGGACTCGGAAGCGTAGGCACCGCGACCGCCGCGACCACCGCGACCGCCACGCGGCAGAACACCCCCACCACCACGAAGGTCACCTGGACCGCCACCCCCTGCGCCACGCCCAAGCGCAAGGGCGACCTGGCCTGCAACTCGGTCCGCGTGACCGGCGGTACCACCGCCTTCGAGAAGCAGCGGGCGGCCAAGAGCGGCAAGACTCCCAAGGCCGGTGACGCCACCACCCCCTCCGGCTACGGGCCGTCCGACCTCCAGGACGCCTACGGCCTGACGTCCGCCGCCGCCTCCAACGGCGACGGCGAGACCATCGCGATCGTCGACGCGTACGACGACCCGAACGCCGAGGCCGACCTCGCCACGTACCGCTCGCACTACGGCCTTGCCGCCTGCACGACCGCCAACGGCTGCTTCAAGAAGGTCGGCCAGACCGGCTCCACGACCTCCCTCCCCTCCGCCGACAGCGGCTGGGCCCAGGAGATCTCCCTCGACGTCGACATGGCGAGCGCCGCCTGCCCGAACTGCAACATCCTGCTGGTCGAGGCATCCTCCGCGTCCATGGAGAACCTGGGCGCAGCAGTGAACGAGGCGGTCAAGCTGGGCGCCAAGTACGTCTCCAACAGCTACGGCGGCTCGGAGTCCTCCTCCGACGCCTCGTACGACTCCACCTACTTCAACCACCCGGGCGTCGCCATCACCGTCAGCGCCGGCGACTCGGCCTACGGCGCCGAGTACCCGGCCGCGTCCCGCTACGTCACCGCCGTGGGCGGCACGAAGCTGTCCACCTCCTCCACGTCCCGTGGCTGGACGGAGAGCGTGTGGAAGACGAGCAGCACCGCAGGCACCGGCTCCGGTTGCTCCTCGTACGACGCGAAGCCCAGCTGGCAGACCGACAGCGGCTGCGGCAAGCGCATGATCGCGGACGTCTCGGCCGTCGCGGACCCGGCGACCGGCGTCTCGGTCTACGACTCCTACGGCGTCACCGCCGGCTGGTACACCTTCGGCGGCACGAGCGCCTCGGCACCGCTCATCGCGGGCGTCTACGCCCTCGCGGGCACCCCGTCCAGCGGCTCCTACCCGGCCCAGTACCCGTACGCGGCCGCCGGCACGTCCGCCCTCAACGACGTCACCTCCGGCAACAACGGCACCTGCTCGACGTCGTACTTCTGCACCGCCGGTTCCGGCTACGACGGCCCCACCGGCTGGGGCACCCCGCAGGGCCTGGGCGCCTTCACCGGCTGACCCTCCGTCACCACCTCTGACAGCAACGGGCCACGGCACCCCGCCGTGGCCCGTTGGCCATGCCGGGATAGCCTTCACCCGCAGAACACGGGCACGACCACTCACCCGACCGGCCGTCAGAAACGGCCCCCGGCGTGAAGAGAGGTAACGACGGAACCACACGACAGGTTCCGCTCAGGCCTCATTGCCCGGGGTGACCTGCCGTGATACACAGAGTGACCATACGAGGTATTCGTACGAATCCCGCCCATCAATGACGCCAAGTCGACATCCGGCAGCGCCATTGTCGGCGAGAATGAGGCCTGACCTCTGCGCACCGCAGGGGACTGCGGAACTACCCAACAGGGGCGGTGACTTACATGCTGTTTGCGGCCGACAAGGGCGACATCAACACCATCATCGGCGGGATCGCTCCGGACTGGGGCCCCTTCGGCAGCCTGGGTAACGAGGCGAAGGTGATGATCGAGGTCGTGATGGCGGTGGCCATCCTGCTCTGCCTCGGCATCGCCATCTGGGGGGCGGCCAAACAGCGCATCGGCGCCACGGCGCTGCGCGACACGTTCAGCGCCGAGCAGGGCAAGGGCCTGATCATCGCCGGCCTGACGGGCGTCTTCATCATCGGCTCACTGGGCACACTGTTCACCATCGTGTACGGCATGGCCGTCTAGGCGGCCGCGTCCCCTCCGTCCGCTCCGGGCACGCCCGGTCCCTCCAGTCCCCCACCCACCCGTCGTGCCCACCGGCTGAGGTTGCGTTTCCCTGATGTCGAGTCAACACACCGCGCCCACACGGGCACCAGCACGGCTACCGTCGTACTCCTACGTGTTTTCGTCCGACGTCGAGGGGGCGTACGCGGCATGACTCTCGGAGACGAACGGGAGACCTCCGGCGGTTACGCAGGCACCGGTCAGACCCGGACCCGGCTGCCCGAGACCAGCGGTGACGTGTACGGCGGCGCGCGGCGAGGCGGCCGCTCGTCGTCCCGGAGCCTGGTCACCGTGGTCGGCGTGGTCGTCCTCCTCATCGCGGCGATCGCCTTCGCGAACCGTGGAGGCGACAACTCCGGTTCCGCGGGCGGGGGCGAAAACCAGCCGAAATCTGCGGCTACGGCGGCGAGCGGGTCCCGACCGGTGGAGGCGAAGGCCGGGGGGATCCCGGCGGGGTTCGCGCAGGATGAGCAGGGGGTGCAGAGCGCGGCGGCCAACTACTCCGTAGCCCTGGGGTCGGCCGACATGTTCAACACGGCCCTACGGCACGAGATCGTCAACACGGTCTACGCCCCCGATGCCGCCGCCAGCCGGCAGGCGGCACTGGACAGTGCGTACTCCAGTGAGGCGTTCCTGGCGAACATCGGCCTCGACAAGGACGGTGCCGCGCCAGCGGGCCAGTCCTTCATCTCCCGGGTCATCCCGGTTGGCACCAAGACCACCTCGTTCAGCAGGAGTGCCGCCACCGTCGAGGTCTGGTACACGTCCCTCTTCGGCCTGTCCGGCGAGGGCTCGACCAACCCCGTGTCCGAGAGCTGGTACACCACGACCTACCAACTGCAGTGGGTCAACAACGACTGGAAGGTCACCGACTTCCAGCAGAAGGACGGACCCGTGCCGGTCGGTCGGGACCAGAGGGCCTCCACCGCTGACGACATGACGAAGGCCGTCGAGGAGTACGGAGGGTTCACGTATGCGCGCTAACCACCGCTTCCTCAAGGTAACCGCGGCCTTCGCCGCCGTACAGGCCACGGCCGTACTGCTGGCCACCCGCGCTGTCGCCGCACCCACTCCTACTCCCACGCCTGCGGCGAGCAACAACCCCTGCGATCTCATCCGCGGCCCCGCCAAGGACTACTGCGAAAAAGACAACGGCTCAGGCGCCCGCACCGGCGGATCCACCCTCGACGACCCCACCGCCACCCTCGACCCCCTCTCCTCCCTCGCCAAGGGCTGCGCGGACGCAGCCGGCTGGACCGTCAAGCAGCTCAGCGAGGCCGTGAAGGAGACCGCGAACGTCGACTTCACCAACAGCAAGTTCCTCCAGCAGTACGCGGTCGTCTTCGCGGCGTCGACGATCCTCACGCTCCTCCTCTGGCTCCTGGCCGTGGCCAAGCGAGCCGTACGAGGCGTCCCCCTCACCACCGCCATCAGCGAAGCGATCGGCTTCCTCTGGCTGACGGTGCTGGCATCCGCGTTCACGCCGCTGATCCTCTACACGGTCGTATCGGCCACGGACGGCGTCACAGAGGTCCTCGCGAAGACGACGGGCGACCAGACGGACACGTTCTTCGGCACCTTCTCCAGCGCCCTGGAGAAGGGCGAGGACATCGGCGGCGGCCCGATCATGCTGATCGTGGTGTCCCTCGTCTCCATCCTCGCCGCCGGCATCCTCTGGCTGGAGCTCGTCATCCGCGCCGCCCTGCTCTACGTCGGCGCCCTCCTCGGCACCGTCGTCTACGCGGGCCTGGTCGACAAGAACCTCTGGGGCCACGTCCGCCGCTGGGCGGGCATCATGATCGCCGTCATCCTGGTCAAGCCGGTCATCGTCATAGTGCTCGGCCTGGCCGGCGCACTGTCCTCCGACGACGGCCCGAACGCGTTCTCGGCCGTCGTCTCCGGCCTGGCCATCATCCTGCTCGCCATCTTCGCCAGCGCGATGATCTACCGCTTCGTCCCGGGCTTCGGCGACGAGATCGCCGGCTCCCGCAACAACCGCATCATGAGCGGCGCCGAGGGCAAGGCCGCCGCGGTCATCAGCTCCCCGGCGACCCTCGTCGCCCAGGGCATCAAGACACACAGCTCCCGCGCGGACAACAACGGCGGCGGAAGCCAGGGCGGGTCCGCCCGCCCCTCCAACCCCGCCTCCGGCGGCGTCGCCGCGCACAGCTCGCGCTCCTCGAACTCAGGCGGCGGATCTGTCCCCTCCGCCGCACCCGCACCCCGTTCGAGCAGCCCGGTGAACACCCCCCACGCCAGCAACACCCGTAACAGCAGCAGCAACCGTTCAGGAGGTGACGGGCGTTGACGACCGAGTCCCACGTGTCCCACGCGGTCACGCCCCGCCGTACATATCTGATCGGCCGCGCCCGGCCGAACGCGATCGTCGGCCGCAACCGCGAGACCGGCGAGATCGCGCTGATCATCGGGGGCGCGTTCCTCGGCATGATGTGCGGACTCCTCGTCCCCGTCCTGTCCCTGCGCATCGTGCTGCTGATGGGCTTCCCGCTGATCGCGCTGGCCGCGGTCTACGTGCCGTACAAGCACCGGACCATCTACAAGTGGTTCGAGATCAACCGCAGCTACAAGCGCACCCTCCGCCAGGGCACCACCTACCGCTCCGGCGTCGTCGAGGCCGGCACCCACCTCGACGGGCGGGAGGTCGAGGTCGGCCCGCCCCCCGGCATCGGCCGCATCACCTGGCTGGCCGCGCCCTTCGGGCCCGACGAGATCGCCGTACTCCTGCACGCCGACCGGCGCACGGTCACGGCCGCGATCGAGATCGAGGGCCCCGGCGTGGGCCTGCGCGACTCCGAGGACCAGGAAGCCCTCGTCGACCGCTTCGGCACCCTCCTCAAGCACGTGGCGAACGGCGACGGCTTCGTGACGCGGCTGCAGATGCTCGCCCGCACCCTGCCCGCCGACCCCGACGCCCACGCCAAGGACGTCGCCGTACGCGGCGACGACCGGGCCCTGGGCTGGCTGCAGCAGTCGTACGACCAACTCCAGTCGATGGTGTCCACGAGCAGCGAGCAGCACCGCGCCTACCTCGTCGCCTGCATGCACTTCACGCGCGAACTGGCCGCCGAGGCCCAGGCGATGGCCCGCGCGGCCCGCCCGCACGGCGGCAAGGTCGACCGGGACTCCGGGCTCGCGGTGGTCATGGCCCGCGAGCTGACCGACATCTGCTCGCGCCTGCAGGAGGCGGACATCCGCGTCCGCCAGCCGCTCGGCCAGGGACGTCTGGCCTCCCTCATCCACTCCATGTACGACCCGGACCACCCGATCGACCACATCCAGGCGATGACGAAGCGCAACGCCTGGCCGGCCGAGCTGGACGCCATGGAGCCCACGTTCCTGCAGGCCAAGACCCGGGAGTCGTCCACCCGCGCCCCCTGGTGCCACGCCACCGCCTGGGTGAAGGAGTGGCCGATGACCCCGGTCGGCGTCAACTTCCTCGCGCCGCTCCTGGTCCACACCCCGGACGTCATCCGAACGGTCGCCGTGACGATGGACCTCGAACCCACCGAGGTGGCCATCGAACGCATGCTGACCGAGAAGACCAACGACGAGGCGGAGGCCAGCCGCGCCGCCAAGATGAACCGGACCGTCGACCCGCGCGACATCGCCGCCCACAACCGTCTCGACCAGCGAGGAGAAGACCTCGCGAGCGGTGCAGCCGGCGTCAACCTGGTCGGCTACATCACCGTCTCCTCCCGCTCCCCCGAGGCCCTGGCCCGCGACAAGCGGACCATCCGGGCGTCAGCCGGAAAGTCGTATCTGAAGCTGGAGTGGTGCGACCGCGAGCATCACCGGGCATTCGTCAACACGCTCCCCTTCGCCACCGGCATTCGGAGGTAGGACCTGATGCGGGACCCGCTGTCCGTCCTCACCGACGCCTTCACGTCCTTCCTCTTCGGGAAGGTCGAGACGACCCGGCTGCCGGTGCGCACGTCGACGGGCCAGGCCCAGGCGGTCTACCTCCCGACCGCCGCGCCAGGTCTCGGTGACTCGGGGGTGATCATCGGCCGCGAGGTGTACTCCGGCAAGGGCTACATCTACGACCCCTTCCAGCTGTACGGCCAGCAGCTCCCCGCCCCGCACTGGCTGGTCCTCGGCGAGTCCGGCAACGGCAAGTCGGCCCTGGAGAAGACGTACGTCCTACGGCAGCTGCGCTTCCGCGACCGCCAGGTCGTCGTCCTCGACGCCCAGGGCGAGGACGGCGTCGGCGAGTGGAACCTCATCGCGCAGGAGCTGGGAATAACTCCCATCCGCCTGGACCCGACAGCGGCCCTGGACATGGGGATCCGCCTCAACCCGCTCGACCCCGCGATCACGACGACGGGCCAGCTGGCCCTGCTCCGGACGATCATCGAGGTCGCGATGGGCCACGGCCTCGACGAGCGCTCGGGCTTCGCCCTGAAGGTCGCGCACGCCTACGTCAACGAGACCATCCTCGAACGCCAGCCGGTCCTGACCGACATCGTCGAGCAGCTACGGCACCCCGAGCCGGAGTCGGCCGAGGCCATGAACGTCGCCATAGACGACGTACGGGCGTGGGGCCTGGACGTGGCGCTGGTGCTGGACCGCCTGGTCGACGGTGACCTGCGCGGCATGTTCGACGGCCCCACGACGGTCGGCATCGACCTGGACGCGCCGCTCATTGTGTTCGATTTGTCCCACATCGACCGCAACTCCATCGCCATGCCGATCCTGATGGCGATCGTCGGCGTTTGGCTGGAGCACACCTGGATCCGCCCCGACCGGAAGAAGCGCATCTTCCTGGTCGAGGAGGCCTGGCACATCATCAACAGCCCCTTCGTGGCCCAGCTCTTCCAGCGCCTGCTGAAGTTCGGCCGACGCCTGGGCCTGTCCTTCGTCGCCGTCGTCCACCACCTGTCCGACGTCGTGGACGGCGCGGCGGCGAAGGAGGCCGCCGCGATCCTGAAGATGGCGTCGACCAGGACGATCTACGCCCAGAAGGCGGACGAGGCGAGGGCGACGGGCCGCGTGCTGGGCCTGCCACGCTGGGCGGTGGAGATCATCCCCAGCCTCACCCCCGGCATCGCGGTGTGGGACGTCAACGGCAACGTCCAGGTGGTCAAACACCTGATCACGGAAACGGAACGCCCCCTGGTCTTCACCGACCGCGCGATGACCGAGTCGTCCGCCGACCGCGAGCTGATCGACGATGCCCTGCGCGCCGCCGAGCTGGAGGCGGAGGAACGGGCGGCGGCCTTCGTCGAGCAGCACCTCGGCGACTCCGAATCGACGGTGGCGTAGGGCCAGGGGGTCAGCGTGAGACCGGACAGACCAGATAGACCGGACGACCGCCGGGAACAGCGGAACGGCCAGGGGGGAATCCCCGACGGCCTGCTCATCGGCATACTCGCCTTCCTCCTCGGCATGACGCTGCTGGTCTGGACGGCGACGGGCCTGGCGGCCCTGTTCGCCCACGGCACCTGGCCCTCCGATGTCACCTTCACCCGCACGCCCCTGGCCATGCGCTCCCTGATCGCCCAGCCTCACGACATCCCGGGCGCATGGCCGCAGACCCCGAAGGCGGAGCTGTCCGGGTACGGCCTGTTCTGGGGGCTGTTCATCGGCCAGCTGATGATCCTGATCGTGCTGACCGTGTTCGTGCTGGGGACGGTGGCCCGGTGGCGGGCGGTCAGGGCGGGCCGGCGTGGCGGGAAGGCGGAGGTCGCGGAAGCATCAGCACCGATACCGCACGAGGTGCCCGCACCGCTCGTGGTGCCTCCGCCCAGAACGGCGCCGGAGCCGCTGCCGCAGCCGACGGGGCAGCCACAGCCGACGGGGCAGCCGGCCGGGCATTCCGATGCCGACCAGCCGACGACGGTCACCGCGCCCAGGGCACTCAGCGAATTGGCGGTGCCCGGTGCCGGCCCCCAGGCCTCTCAGATCAGCGAACGGGTGGGCGGTTGGGAACGGCTTTTCGTAGCCACAAGAGAAGACCGCCGAACAACCGCAACCTCGGCCGTACGCGACGCGGAAGGCCCCGCCCTCGTAGTCACCTCGAACCCAGCCCTCTGGCAGGACACGAAGGACGCCCGCGCAAAACTCGGTCCGGTCCTCCTCTACGACCCCACCCACCTCTGCGACACCCCGGCCCGCACCCACTGGTCCCCCACAACGGGCTGCGAGGACAAACAAACCGCGGCCGCGAGAGCCACCGCACTCCTGACCCCGGTCCGCCCCACCTCCCGCCTGGACCAAGCGGTCAGCGACACCGCCGAAACCCTCCTGCGCAGCTACCTCCACGCCGCGGCCATCGACGGCCGCACCATCCGCCACGTCCACCGCTGGTCCCAGGGCACCCAGGTCCAGGACGCCGTACGAACCCTCCGTACGAATCCGAAGGCGGCCCCAGGCGCGGCCGGCGAACTCGAGGCCGCCCTCACGGCCCACCCCGAACGCCGGGACATGGCCCAGGAGTTGACGACCCGCGCCCTCTCCGCCCTCTCCACGGTCAACATCCGAGAGTCGTGCACTCCCAACCGAACTGATGCCCTCACCTTGGATTCCTTCGTCCATGAAGGGGGCACGCTTTATGTGGTGGGTGAATCCATCGAGGACCCCCGAGCCAATCCGGGCGCCATGCCACTCCTGACGGCCCTCGCCGCAAGCGTGGTCGAGCGCGGCCGGCGCATGGCCGAACGGTCATCCTCCGGTCGCCTCGACCCACCACTGACGCTCGTCCTGGACGACGTCGCCGCCGTGGCTCCGCTTCCCCAGCTGCCGGAGCTGCTGGCCACCGGAGCGGACCGGGGCATGCCGACCCTGGCCCTGCTCCGGTCCCGCGAACAGGCCCGCTCCCGCTGGCCCCACGACGAACTCCCCGCCTAGCCGGACCAGTTGTCGGCGCAGCCCCTCATGGCCGCTCGATGACGAACTCCAACTCGGCGTCTTCCGAACCCTCACCGAGCGGCACGGCCACCCCGCTCGGCTCGAACCCCACCTTCCGGTAGAACCGCTGCGCCCGCCCGTTCTCCTCGTGCACGATCAGCCGCACCCGCTCCGCACCACGCGCCCACGACCACTGCAGAGCGGCGTCGAACAGCACCTCGGTGAGCCCGATCCCGCGCTCCTCGGGCCGCACGAACACGGCGACGACATGCCCCTGCTTCCGCTCGACCGGAAGCCCCGCCCAGTCGGTCGTCCCCGGCTCCTCGACCAGCACGGTCAGTGTCCCGACCCACCCCCCGTCCGGCCCTTCGGCGATAATCGTCTGCGCTTTCTCGGCCCCCTCGCAGGCCCCCGCGGCCCGCTCCCGCCAGAAGGAGTCGGGCTGCGCCACGGCCTCCTCATAGGTCGTCAGATAGGCGATCGGCGCGACCGGGTCCCGCAGCGCGGCAAGCCGCAACTCCTTCGCGGCGGGCCACTCGTCGGCGCGTATGGACCGGATGACGTAGGCCCCGGGGTTCGTGGTGCTCATGACGGCCACCGTAGTACCCCGGTACGACATCGCTCACCCGGAATACCACCCACGGTGCTGTTCCGACCGACGGCGCAACCAGCACGATGGACCACGTGAACGACGTGGACAACGTGGACGAGGCGCGCCAGGCGGACCGAGTGACGCAAGAGCAAGCGACGGCGGAACCCCTCACTCAGCACGTCCAGCGCATCAGCCGCCGCGTGCGCGCCTTCGACCACCGCCACCCACTCGTCTGGGACCTGCACCTCACCGGCTTCTGGGTGACGGCGGCTCTGATCGACTACTACGGCGGCGGCTGGCTCAACGTGGCCCGCGACCGCGACAACCCCGGCTGGCTGATCCTCACCCTGAGCCTCGGCCTCTCCGTCCCCCTCCTCCGGCGCCGCACCCACCCCAGCGCCGCACTCCTCGCCATCGCCCCCTTCGCCCTCGTCAACGCCTGGACCGGCGCCGCCCTCCAGGCGTTCCTGCTCCAGCTGCTCGTCGTCTTCCACATCGCCCTGCGCCGCCCCTCGCGCAACCTGTGGTGGGCGGCGGCCCTGATCACCACGCCCGCCGCCGTGATGGCCGCCCGCCACCCGCAGGGAAGCCCGGACCGCGACATCGTGCCCGTGCTGATGTCCATAGCCGTGGCGACAGCCATCGGCATCACGGTCCGCACCCGCCGCGAGCACACCGAGGCCCTCGAGGACCGCGCCCGCCGCCTGGAGATCGAACGCGACCAGCAGGCCCAACTCGCCGCCGCGGCCGAACGCGCCCGCATCGCCCGCGAGATGCACGACATCATCGGCCACAACCTCTCCGTCATCACCGGCCTGGCAGACGGCGGCCAGTACGCGGCCGCCAAGTCCCCGGAACGCGCCGCCCAGGCCCTACAAGCCATAGGCACCACCAGCCGCCAGGCCCTCGGCGAACTACGCCGCCTGCTGGACGTCCTACGCGAGGAGAACCACCCCCACGCCTCCCACCCCGAACTGACCCCCCAACCCACCCTCACCGACCTCGACCAGCTCATCAACGGCGTACGCGCCGCGGGCCTCCCCGTCACCACCACCATCCACGGCACCCCGAGCCTCCCCCCCGGCCGCCAGCTCACGGTGTACCGCGTCATCCAGGAGGCCCTCACCAACACCCTCAAACACACCGGCCCCGGCACCACGGCGGCCATAGAGCTCTCGTACGAGGACAAAGGCGCCGTCACCGCGACAGTGACCGACACCGGCAGCGGCGCCCCCGGCACCGGCACCACTCAGCCCACGGGCGGCCGCGGCCTGCCCGGAATGCGCGAGCGAACGGCCCTGTACGGCGGCACACTTGAGGCCGGCCCACGCCCCCACCCCGAGCAGGGCTGGCGCGTCCACCTGCACCTCCCGGAGGAAACCCAGCAGTGATCACCGTCCTCATCGCCGACGACCAGCCCCTCCAGCGCTTCGGCTTCCGGATGCTCCTGGAGAGCCAGGACGACATGACAGTGCTGGGTGAAGCGGCCAACGGCAGCGAGGCGATCCACATGACCGCGGAACTCAACCCCGAAGTGGTCCTGATGGACGTCCGCATGCCCGGCCTGGACGGCATCGAGGCCACTCGCCGCATCACCACCGCCGGCGACCGCACCCGGGTCCTGATCCTCACGACCTTCGACCTCGACGAGTACGCCTACGCCGGCCTCCGCGCAGGCGCCTCCGGCTTCCTCGTCAAGGATGCCCAGCCGGAGGAGCTCCTCTCCGGCATCCGCGCAGTGGCCACGGGCGACGCGGTGGTCGCCCCCAGCCTGACCCGCCGCCTCCTCGATGCATACGCCCACCACCTACCGAAGCCAAGCCCGGGCGACGGTCCTGAACCAACGGTCCTGGATGCCCGCCTGACCGCCCTCACCGACCGCGAACGCGAGATCCTCACGGTGATCGGCAAAGGCTGGACGAACACGGAGATAGCCGCACGCCTTCACCTGGCCGAATCGACGGTCAAAACCCACGTGGGCCGTATCCTCGCGAAGACGGGGTCACGGGATCGCATTCAGGCAGTGATCCTGGCCTACGACACGGGACTGGTGAAGCCGTCCTGAAATGCGAAAAGGCCCACACCATAAGGTGTGGGCCTTTTCTAAAATTTGTTCGGCGGCGTCCTACTCTCCCACAGGGTCCCCCCTGCAGTACCATCGGCGCTGTAAGGCTTAGCTTCCGGGTTCGGAATGTAACCGGGCGTTTCCCTCACGCTATAACCACCGAAACACTATGAAACTGTCGAACCATGCCGCACCATACCGTGGCCTGGCATGG
Source organism: Streptomyces sp. R28 (assembly GCF_041052385.1). GTDB lineage: Bacteria > Actinomycetota > Actinomycetes > Streptomycetales > Streptomycetaceae > Streptomyces. The sequence goes on from NZ_CP163439.1 coordinate 5,052,602, forward strand.
GGCTGTTCGTGGTTTCAGAACCAACACAGTGGACGCGAGCAACTGAGGACAAGCCCTCGGCCTATTAGTACCGGTCACCTCCACACGTTACCGTGCTTCCAGATCCGGCCTATCAACCCAGTCGTCTACTGGGAGCCTTACCCCATCAAGTGGGTGGGAATACTCATCTCGAAGCAGGCTTCCCGCTTAGATGCTTTCAGCGGTTATCCCTCCCGAACGTAGCCAACCAGCCATGCCCTTGGCAGAACAACTGGCACACCAGAGGTTCGTCCGTCCCGGTCCTCTCGTACTAGGGACAGCCCTTCTCAATATTCCTGCGCGCGCAGCGGATAGGGACCGAACTGTCTCACGACGTTCTAAACCCAGCTCGCGTACCGCTTTAATGGGCGAACAGCCCAACCCTTGGGACCGACTCCAGCCCCAGGATGCGACGAGCCGACATCGAGGTGCCAAACCATCCCGTCGATATGGACTCTTGGGGAAGATCAGCCTGTTATCCCCGGGGTACCTTTTATCCGTTGAGCGACGGCGCTTCCACAAGCCACCGCCGGATCACTAGTCCCGACTTTCGTCCCTGCTCGACCCGTCGGTCTCACAGTCAAGCTCCCTTGTGCACTTACACTCAACACCTGATTGCCAACCAGGCTGAGGGAACCTTTGGGCGCCTCCGTTACTCTTTAGGAGGCAACCGCCCCAGTTAAACTACCCATCAGACACTGTCCCTGATCCGGATCACGGACCCAGGTTAGACATCCAGCACGACCAGAGTGGTATTTCAACGGCGACTCCACGAACACTGGCGTGCCCGCTTCAAAGTCTCCCACCTATCCTACACAAGCCGAACCGAACACCAATATCAAACTGTAGTAAAGGTCCCGGGGTCTTTCCGTCCTGCTGCGCGAAACGAGCATCTTTACTCGTAGTGCAATTTCACCGGGCCTATGGTTGAGACAGTCGAGAAGTCGTTACGCCATTCGTGCAGGTCGGAACTTACCCGACAAGGAATTTCGCTACCTTAGGATGGTTATAGTTACCACCGCCGTTTACTGGCGCTTAAGTTCTCAGCTTCGCCAGGACGAATCCTGACTAACCGGTCCCCTTAACGTTCCAGCACCGGGCAGGCGTCAGTCCGTATACATCGCCTTACGGCTTCGCACGGACCTGTGTTTTTAGTAAACAGTCGCTTCTCGCTGGTCTCTGCGGCCACCCCCAGCTCGAGGAGCAAGTCCTCTCACCAAGCGTGGCCCCCCTTCTCCCGAAGTTACGGGGGCATTTTGCCGAGTTCCTTAACCATAGTTCACCCGAACGCCTCGGTATTCTCTACCTGACCACCTGAGTCGGTTTAGGGTACGGGCCGCCATGAAACTCGCTAGAGGCTTTTCTCGACAGCATAGGATCATCCACTTCACCACAATCGGCTCGGCATCAGGTCTCACCCTGTATGAATGGCGGATTTACCTACCACTCGGGCTACACCCTTACCCCGGGACAACCACCGCCCGGGATGGACTACCTTCCTGCGTCACCCCATCACTCACCTACTACAGGTCTGGTCCGTCGGCTCCACCACTCCCCTTTGCCCGAAGGCTCCAGGGCGGCTTCACGGACTTAGCATCGCCCGATTCAATGTTTGACGCTTCACAGCGGGTACCGGAATATCAACCGGTTATCCATCGACTACGCCTGTCGGCCTCGCCTTAGGTCCCGACTTACCCTGGGCAGATCAGCTTGACCCAGGAACCCTTAGTCAATCGGCGCACACGTTTCTCACGTGTGAATCGCTACTCATGCCTGCATTCTCACTCGTGAACCGTCCACAACTACCTTCCGGTGCTGCTTCACCCGGCACACGACGCTCCCCTACCCATCACGATCCCCGTTGGGGGTACATATCGCAATGACACGACTTCGGCGGTACGCTTGAGCCCCGCTACATTGTCGGCGCGGAATCACTAGACCAGTGAGCTATTACGCACTCTTTCAAGGGTGGCTGCTTCTAAGCCAACCTCCTGGTTGTCTCTGCGACTCCACATCCTTTCCCACTTAGCGTACGCTTAGGGGCCTTAGTCGATGCTCTGGGCTGTTTCCCTCTCGACCATGGAGCTTATCCCCCACAGTCTCACTGCCGCGCTCTCACTTACCGGCATTCGGAGTTTGGCTAAGGTCAGTAACCCGGTAGGGCCCATCGCCTATCCAGTGCTCTACCTCCGGCAAGAAACACACGACGCTGCACCTAAATGCATTTCGGGGAGAACCAGCTATCACGGAGTTTGATTGGCCTTTCACCCCTAACCACAGGTCATCCCCCAGGTTTTCAACCCTGGTGGGTTCGGTCCTCCACGAAGTCTTACCTCCGCTTCAACCTGCCCATGGCTAGATCACTCCGCTTCGGGTCTTGAGCGCGCTACTGAATCGCCCTATTCGGACTCGCTTTCGCTACGGCTTCCCCACACGGGTTAACCTCGCAACACACCGCAAACTCGCAGGCTCATTCTTCAAAAGGCACGCAGTCACGAGAATGTGCAAGCACATTCCGACGCTCCCACGGCTTGTAGGCACACGGTTTCAGGTACTATTTCACTCCGCTCCCGCGGTACTTTTCACCATTCCCTCACGGTACTATCCGCTATCGGTCACCAGGGAATATTTAGGCTTAGCGGGTGGTCCCGCCAGATTCACACGGGATTTCTCGGGCCCCGTGCTACTTGGGTGTCTCTCAAACGAGCCGCTGACGTTTCGACTACGGGGGTCTTACCCTCTACGCCGGACCTTTCGCATGTCCTTCGCCTACATCAACGGTTTCTGACTCGTCCTGTTGCCGGCAGACAACAGAAGAGAGATCCCACAACCCCGCATACGCAACCCCTGCCGGGTCTCACACGTATACGGTTTAGCCTCATCCGGTTTCGCTCGCCACTACTCCCGGAATCACGGTTGTTTTCTCTTCCTGCGGGTACTGAGATGTTTCACTTCCCCGCGTTCCCTCCACATACCCTATGTGTTCAGGTATGGGTGACAGCCCATGACGACTGCCGGGTTTCCCCATTCGGAAACCCCCGGATCAAAGCCTGGTTGACGACTCCCCGGGGACTATCGTGGCCTCCCACGTCCTTCATCGGTTCCTGGTGCCAAGGCATCCACCGTGCGCCCTTAAAAACTTGGCCACAGATGCTCGCGTCCACTGTGCAGTTCTCAAACAACGACCAGCCACCCATCACCCCGAACCAACCGGTTCGAGTTCACTGGGGCCGGCATCACGAGGGAATTCATTCCCTCAGACACCCAACAGCGTGCCCGACACCCTCGCCACTCATGATCAGCGTTCCACACTCCGAAGAGCAGTACTGGCAGCCCGAGATGACTGAAAGTGCCGAATAATCAACGTTCCACCCATGAGCAACCAGCATCAGACATTCGCTGATGTACTGGCCTCTGAACCAGGCAAGCCCGGCTTAGAAGTGCTCCTTAGAAAGGAGGTGATCCAGCCGCACCTTCCGGTACGGCTACCTTGTTACGACTTCGTCCCAATCGCCAGTCCCACCTTCGACAGCTCCCTCCCACAAGGGGTTGGGCCACCGGCTTCGGGTGTTACCGACTTTCGTGACGTGACGGGCGGTGTGTACAAGGCCCGGGAACGTATTCACCGCAGCAATGCTGATCTGCGATTACTAGCAACTCCGACTTCATGGGGTCGAGTTGCAGACCCCAATCCGAACTGAGACAGGCTTTTTGAGATTCGCTCCACCTCACGGTATCGCAGCTCATTGTACCTGCCATTGTAGCACGTGTGCAGCCCAAGACATAAGGGGCATGATGACTTGACGTCGTCCCCACCTTCCTCCGAGTTGACCCCGGCGGTCTCCTGTGAGTCCCCATCACCCCGAAGGGCATGCTGGCAACACAGGACAAGGGTTGCGCTCGTTGCGGGACTTAACCCAACATCTCACGACACGAGCTGACGACAGCCATGCACCACCTGTACACCGACCACAAGGGGGCGACCATCTCTGGCCGTTTCCGGTGTATGTCAAGCCTTGGTAAGGTTCTTCGCGTTGCGTCGAATTAAGCCACATGCTCCGCTGCTTGTGCGGGCCCCCGTCAATTCCTTTGAGTTTTAGCCTTGCGGCCGTACTCCCCAGGCGGGGAACTTAATGCGTTAGCTGCGGCACCGACGACGTGGAATGTCGCCAACACCTAGTTCCCACCGTTTACGGCGTGGACTACCAGGGTATCTAATCCTGTTCGCTCCCCACGCTTTCGCTCCTCAGCGTCAGTAATGGCCCAGAGATCCGCCTTCGCCACCGGTGTTCCTCCTGATATCTGCGCATTTCACCGCTACACCAGGAATTCCGATCTCCCCTACCACACTCTAGCTAGCCCGTATCGAATGCAGACCCGGGGTTAAGCCCCGGGCTTTCACACCCGACGTGACAAGCCGCCTACGAGCTCTTTACGCCCAATAATTCCGGACAACGCTTGCGCCCTACGTATTACCGCGGCTGCTGGCACGTAGTTAGCCGGCGCTTCTTCTGCAGGTACCGTCACTTTCGCTTCTTCCCTGCTGAAAGAGGTTTACAACCCGAAGGCCGTCATCCCTCACGCGGCGTCGCTGCATCAGGCTTTCGCCCATTGTGCAATATTCCCCACTGCTGCCTCCCGTAGGAGTCTGGGCCGTGTCTCAGTCCCAGTGTGGCCGGTCGCCCTCTCAGGCCGGCTACCCGTCGTCGCCTTGGTGAGCCATTACCTCACCAACAAGCTGATAGGCCGCGGGCTCATCCTTCACCGCCGGAGCTTTCGACCCCCACCCATGCGAGTGGAAGTGATATCCGGTATTAGACCCCGTTTCCAGGGCTTGTCCCAGAGTGAAGGGCAGATTGCCCACGTGTTACTCACCCGTTCGCCACTAATCCCCACCGAAGTGGTTCATCGTTCGACTTGCATGTGTTAAGCACGCCGCCAGCGTTCGTCCTGAGCCAGGATCAAACTCTCCGTGAATGTTTTCCCGTAATCGGGACCACACATCACGAGAGCGGAACAGCCAGGCGGAATAAGCCCGGCCGTTCACAGCGTCCTCGCTGTGTTTTTTCAAAGGAACCTCGTCCCGACCATGACGGCCGGAGACGGGGTATCAACATATCTGGCGTTGATTTTTGGCACACTGTTGAGTTCTCAAGGAACGGACGCTTCCTTTGTACTCACCCTCTCGGGCTTTCCTCCGGGCGCTTCCCTTCGGTCTTGCGTTTCCGACTCTATCAGATCCTTTTCCGATCCGATTTCCTCGGTGCTTTCCAGGTTCCCGCTCTCGCGTTTCCCTTTCCGGCGGTTCCGACTCTATCAGATCCTTTCGGGCCTGACTCCCAGTCAGCGGGCTTGTCTTCGCGGCTGTTGGGCCGTTCCGACGTCTCAAACCTTAGCGGATCCTCTCGGCAGTTCCTAATCGAGCTGCCGAACCCAAATCGAATTGAATTCGGGCACGCCGAATTCAACCCCGTTGGGAGGTCGTACTAGTGGTTTGGTTTGCCGCTCTCGCGGCGGAAGGTGCTGCCGCAGAACCGTTACGGCTCCGTGGCAACCCGAAGAACTCTACGGATCGGGCAGGGGGCTGTCAAGCGTCCCCTGTCAAGATCTTTTACCGTGGCCGACGGCCGCGCGTCAGTCCAGGTCCCTGAGGCGTCCGCCGGCGTCCGGCTGGGCGTCTTCCACTCTGCGGAGCAGGCGGGTGAGGACTTCGCCGAGGGCGGTGCGTTCATCCGCGGCGAGGTCCTGGAGGAGGTCCTCCTCGAAGACAGAGGCCAGGCGCATCGCCTCGAGCCACTTCTCGCGACCCTCCCCGGTCAGCTCCACGATCACGCGGACGCGGTTGGACTCGTCGCGCTCCCTGGTGACCAGACCCTCGGTGACCATGCGGTCGATTCGGTGGGTCATGGCGGCCGGGGTGAGGCCGAGGCGCTTGGCGAGGTCGCTGGGGCCCATCCGGTAGGGGGCGCCGGAGAGGACGAGGGCCTTGAGGACCTCCCAATCGGCGTTGCTGATGCCGAGGGCGGCGGTCTGGCGGCCGTAGGCGACGTTCATGCGGCGGTTCAGGCGGGACAGTGCCGAGACGATCTTCTCGACCTGGGGGTCGAGGCCCTGGAACTCGCGCTGGTAGGCGGCGATCTGCTCTTCGAGTGTCGGCTCACTGACGCCGTGGGTGTCGCCCATGGGCCGAGTATCGCATGGGCTTGCTTGGCGTTGAAGTCCTTCGCTGTGTACTGTTTAGCTTCGAAGTTTAGCTTTGAAGTCTTCAGGTCTACATACGAGAGAGGTGAACGTGACCAGGGCAATGGGCGCAGCGATGCGCCGGATCCACGTGGGCAACGCACTCAGCGCGTTCGGGCTCGGTTTCACCGTCCCCTACCTGTACGTCTACGTGGCGCAGGTGCGGGGGCTGGGTTCGATGACGGCGGGGCTCGTCCTCGCCGTCTTCGCCGTGGCCGCGCTGGTCGTGCTGCCGTTCGCCGGGCGGGCGATCGTCCGGCGTGGCCCGCTGCCTGTGCTGATCGCCGCTCTGGTCACCGCCGCGCTCGGATCGCTGAGCCTGGGGCTCGCGGGGAGTGCGGCGGCCGTGCTGCTGTCGGCGGCCGCGCTCGGGTCGGGGCAGGCCGTGATGCAGCCGGCGCTCGCGACGATGATCGTGGACTGCTCCGGTGCGGAGACGCGGTCACGCGCGTTCGCGACGCAGTTCTTTCTGCAGAACCTGGGGCTGGGGGTCGGCGGGCTGATCGGTGGGCACCTCGTCGACGCGTCGAGTGTCTCGTCCTTCACTCTGCTGTTCGCTATCGAGGCGGCGATGTTCCTGCTGCTCGTCGTGGTGATGTCGACGGTGCGGATGCCGCGGGCGCCGCGGATCGACGGGGCGCCGGGGGCTGGGTCGGCGAAGGGGAGCTGGAAGCAGTTGCTCCAGAACCGGGCGATGGTGCAGCTGTGTGTGCTGGGGTTTGTTCTGTTCTTCGCCTGCTACGGGCAGTTCGAGTCGGGGCTGAGTGCGTACGGGGTCGAGGCGGCCGGGGTTTCCACGTCGGCGCTGGGGACCGCTTTGGCGGCGAACACCGCGATGATCGTGGTGGCTCAGTTCGCCGTGTTGAAGTTCGTCGAGCGGCGGAGGCGGTCGCGGGTGATCGCGGCTGTGGGGCTGATCTGGGCGGTGGCTTGGGTCGCGGCGGGGTATGCGGGGATGGGGCACGGGAGTCAGGAGATGGCTACGGCTGCCTTCATCTCGACGTATGCGCTGTTCGGGCTGGGTGAGGCGATGTTGTCTCCTACGGTTGCTCCGCTGGTGGCGGACTTGGCGCCTGAGGGGATGGCTGGGCAGTACAACTCTGCGTTTGCCCTGGTGAAGCAGCTTGCGCTGGCGGTTGGGCCGGCGGTGGGTGGGCCTATGGGGGCGTCGCTGCATGGGCCGTATGTCGTGACGTTTCTGGTGTTCTCGCTGGGGATCACGTATCTCGCGGTGCGGCTGGGGCGTCAGCTCAGCGCCGTTCAGGATCAGCCGTGGTTGGTGAAGAGTCGGGTGGTGGCGCAGGGGGCTGGGTCTGCTGCGGGGCAGGCCCGCGCCCACGCCTGAGTTTTCTCGCCGCCGCCGCCCCTACCCGTCCCATCCTGAAGGGGCTCCGCCCCTTCGACCCCACCAGGGGGCTCTGCCCCCTGGACCCCCATCGGCCCTGAACGGGCCTCGTCCTCAAACGCCGGACGGGCTGGAATGTCTTGGAGTTTCGGTGGGGGGCTTCGGTAGGGCGAACTCGCACCAGACTGCCTTCCCGCCTCCCGGCGTTCTCCGTGCGCCCCAGGCGGAGGCGACGGTGGCGACGATGGCGATGCCTCTGCCTGATTCGTCGCCCGCTTCGGCGCGGCGGCGGCGGGGGAGGTGGTCGTCGCCGTCGGTGACCTCGATGATCAGGCGACGGTCGGTGCGGCGCAGGCGCAGGCGCATGGGTGGGGTGCCGTGCTGGAGCGAGTTGGCGACGAGTTCGCTGGCCGCCAGGACGCCCAGGTCGTGGAGGTCGGTGGGGAAGCGCCAGCTCGTGAGGACGCCGGAGGCGAAGGCACGCGCGCGGGGGGCCGCTTCGATACCGCCGAGGAGTTCCAGGGCCGCGTTGCGGAAGAGGTCGCTGTCGGGGCCCGTGCGGGCCGGGTGCTGGAGGACGAGGACTGCTACGTCGTCGTCGTGGTCCGCCGTCACGCCTGCTGAGCGAACCAGGCGGTCGCAGACGACCTGGGGGGTGCCGGTCGCGCCGGCCAGGGCTCGTTCCAGGGAGGCGATTCCCTCGTCCAGGTCCTCGTCCCTGCGTTCCACCAGGCCGTCGGTGTAGAGGACAGCCGTGGAGCCGGGGCCCAGGGCGATCGAGCCGGAGGTGTGCATCCAGCCGCCCGTGCCGAGGGGCGGGCCGGTCGGTTCGTCGGCGCGTTGGACCGCGCCGCTCTCGTCGCGGACCAGGATCGGGAGGTGCCCGGCGGAGGCGTACACCAAGCGGCCCTCGTTCGGGTCGTGGACGGCGTAGACGCAGGTGGCGATCTGGTTGGCGTCGATCTCCGTGGCCAGGCCGTCGAGCAGCTGGAGGACCTCGTGCGGGGGGAGGTCGAGGCGGGCGTATGCCCTCACTGCCGTACGGAGCTGGCCCATGACCGCTGCTGCTCGTACGCCTCTGCCCATGACGTCGCCGATCACCAGGGCCGTACGGCCGCCGCCGAGGGTGATCACGTCGTACCAGTCGCCGCCGACCGCGGCCTCCGTGCCGCCCGGGTGGTAGGTGGCGGCGACGCGCAGGTCGTCCGGCTCTTCGAGCTCCTGGGGGAGGAGGGAGCGTTGGAGGGTGACGGCCGTTTCGCGTTGGCGGCGCTCGCTGGCGCGCAGGCGTTCGGCGGCTTCCGCGTGGTCGGTGACGTCCGTGGCGAAGACGAGGACGCCGCCGTCGCCCTCCGTCACGGGGGTGCAGGTGAAGGTGTAGGAGCGGCCGTCGGGGGCCTTGCGGGACTTGAGGGTGCGGGGCTTGCCGCTGCGCAGGACCTGGTCGAGGAGGGGGAGCAGGCCCAGTTCGGCCAGCTCGGGGAGGGCCTCGCGGGCCGGTTCACCCGGGGGGCGCGGGCCGAAGGCCGTCACGTAGGCGTCGTTGACGTAGGCCAGGCGGTGGTCGGAGCCGTGGACCAGGGCGACCAGGGCCGGGACGCGGTCCAGGACCTCACGGACCGGCAGTTCGTCCACTGCGGGGATCGGCATGGCCTCGTCGGTGAGTTGTTCGGCGCGGGCCGCGGGGACGGCGCCCGGGCTCTCTCCCCGGCGGTCCTGGGTGACCGCCGCCGCGGGTTCGGTCCGCGCTGCGGCGCGGCGCTGCGTTCCGGGGAGCCGGGCGCTCCAGCGCGTGAAGTTCACGAATCCTTGCCTCGTGTCGTCGTCTGCGGCCAGCTCCGGACCCGGCCTGGGGTCTGATGGGTGGCACCAGCACCCCGGGGTTGCAGCACTGTGGGAAGAGCCTCGCGGTCGGGATCGGTTCGGGGATCAGTCTGGCAGTGCGGCCGACCTGGCCGACACCCGTCAGACGCCTGCCTCGTCGGTGGAGTTCCTGGGTCCGGTCAGGACGACCCCTTCGGGTCGCGTTCCGGGTTGTCAGGAGCCTTTCCACCGGCCGCGAGTTCGAACTCCGCTCGGGGATGTTCGAGTGAACCGAGGGAGACGACCTCCCTCTTGAAGAGTCCCGACAGGGTCCATTCGGCCAGGACGCGGGCCTTGCGGTTGAAGGTCGGAACCCTGCTGAGGTGGTAGACGCGGTGCATGAACCAAGCAGGGTAGCCCTTCAGCTTGCGTCCGTAGACGTGGGCCACACCTTGGTGGAAGCCGAGGGAGGCGACCGAACCCGCGTACTTGTGGGCGTACGTCTCCAGGGGTTCGCCGCGCAGGGAGTGGGCGATGTTGTCGCCCAGCACCTTCGCCTGGCGCACCGCGTGCTGGGCGTTGGGGGCGCACTCCTTGCCGGGATCGCCGGCGGCGACGTCGGGGACGGAGGCGGCGTCTCCCGCGGCCCACGCGTGCGTGGTGCCCTCGATGGTCAGCTCGGGGGTGCACTTCAGCCGACCGCGCTCATCAAGTGGCAGGTCGCTCGCGGCGAGGATCGGGTGGGGCTTGACGCCGGCCGTCCAGACGACCGTTCGGGTCGGGAAGCGGGCGCCGTCGCTGAGGACGGCGACGCGGTCCACGCAGGATTCCAGGCGGGTGTGCAGGCGTACGTCGATGTTGCGGCGGCGCAGTTCGGTGACGGTGTAGCGGCCCATGTCCTCGCCGACCTCGGGCAGGATGCGGTCCGAGGCCTCGACGAGGATCCACTTCATGTCCTCGGGCCGGACGTTGTGGTAGTAGCGCGTGGCGTAGCGAGCCATGTCCTCGAGTTCGCCGAGCGCCTCGACACCGGCGTAGCCGCCACCGACGAAGACGAAGGTGAGGGCCGCGTCGCGGATCGCGGGGTCGCGGGTGGAGGAGGCGATGTCCATCTGCTCGATGACGTGGTTGCGCAGGCCGATGGCCTCTTCGACGGTCTTGAAGCCGATGGCGTGGTCGGCGAGGCCGGGGATGGGCAGGGTGCGCGAGATGGAGCCGGGCGCGAGGACCAGTTCGTCGTAGGAGAGCTGTTCGCTGCCCGTGCCCTCCTCCTCGGAGGCCAGGGTGGAGAGGGTCGCGGTGCGTTTGGCGTGGTCGATGGCGGTGGCCTCGCCGATGATGATCCGGCACTGGGGCAGGACGCGGCGCAGCGGTACGACCACGTGGCGCGGGGAGATGGACCCTGCGGCCGCTTCGGGGAGGAAAGGCTGATACGTCATGTACGGGTCGGGAGTGACGACCGTGATCTCGGCCTCGCCCCGCCCCAGTTCCTGTTTCAGCCGCTGCTGGAGGCGCAGGGCCGTGTACATCCCGACGTAGCCGCCGCCGACAACGAGAATGCGCGCACGTTCCTTCACCATCCCATGACGCACCCGGCGCTTCCGTTTGTCCACAGGCCCGGCAATTTGTGTGACCGGAGATCGACGGCGCCGCGATTTGGCCGAATTGCCGGAGTGTGGGGAAGGTTCGCAGGTCAACGGGCGTGCGCCGGTGGACCTCAGGGGGTGAAATCTGGACGTAAACGACCCGTACTCCGATCGAGGGGCGCTCCGTGCGGAACGTGCCCCTTCTGAATTGACCCTCGCTCAACTATGTTCGTGTATCGACGGGGTGTAGGGGGATGCGCTCTTCGGGTCCGCGCGTCACACAGGGCGGGTTCGTGGTCCGGGCTTGTTCCGCGACGCTCCGGCTTTGCAATGACGGGGAGTGTCTCCGGGGGGAGACGTCATTACCGGGGGATCGCTTATGCATGTTCAGGATTCTCGTTGGTCTTCCGCGTCCGCCATCACATCGGGCGGCGGAGCGGTGGGCGGCACGATGAGCGCGGCTGCGAGCAACGGACGCGGGGACAGCTCGCGTACGACGCCGCTGCGCGTGGACGCACAGCGCAATCTGGAGCACGTGCTGCGTGCGGCGCGCGAGGTCTTCGGCGAGCTGGGGTACGGCGCGCCGATGGAGGACGTGGCGCGACGCGCGCGGGTCGGCGTCGGGACGGTGTACCGGCGCTTCCCGAGCAAGGACGTCCTGGTGCGCCGGATAGCCGAGGAGGAGACCTCCCGGCTGACCGACCAGGCGCGTACGGCGCTCGGTCAGGAGGACGAGCCGTGGTCGGCGCTCTCGCGCTTCCTGCGCACGTCTGTGGCCTCGGGCGCGGGGCGGCTGCTGCCGCCGCAGGTGCTGCGGGTCGGGGTCGCCGAGGACGGCACCGTGCTCGAGGAGGCCCGGGTACCGCAGCAGCGGTCGCAGCCGGGCACAGGTGAGCTGCGGCTGGTGTCCGATCAGCCTGCGGCGGTGCCGACGGACGTGATCGACGACGCCGGGGCGGCGGCACTGCTCGACGTGGTGGGCCAGCTCGTGGAGCGGGCGCGCGCGGCGGGTGAGCTGCGGGCCGACGTGTCGGTGTCGGACGTCCTGCTGGTGATCGCGACGGCGGCGCCCTCGCTGCCGGATGCGGCGCAGCAGGCGGCGGCCTCGGCGCGGTTGCTGGACATCCTGCTGGAGGGGCTGCGGTCGCGGCCTCAGGCGTGAGCCGGCCGAAGTGACGGCCGTTGCTTCGAAGTCGTCCCGTGGCTTCGAAGCAACGGCCATGACTTCGAAGGGGTGACCAAGAGGCGGGGTGCTGCGCTGCCCTCGCCTCGAATGAACGTCGCGGAACATGCCGCACATTTCCGTCGTCGCGCTCAACTCCCGTGCGGGCGAGGCTGTTTGAGGCACCCTTGTGCGGGTGAGGGCTAGTACTGCGGTGCGGGAATGGCCCACGGACGAGTGGATGGTCCGTACGGGTGGGTCCTGGCCGAAAGCCAATATGGCACCCTGACCCGGTGTCCGGGACGGGTAGAGCTGGCGGCGGGGGCTTTCCGCGATGAGCGTTGACGGTCGGGACGAGTCACCCGGTGAGGGCGACTCGTCGACTCCGCAGGTGCCGAGTCAGGGCGGACGGGCGGACCTGCCGCCGGGAGGCATGCCCCCGGGAGGCCGCGCTCAAGGGCGCGCGGAAGGCAGCGTCCCGGCTCAGCGCGACCGGCGCGAGGACAGCACGCTGCCACCGCCGCGCGAGCTGCCGCCCTCGGACGCCGACCTGATCGGGCGGATGCGCTCCGGCGACGACACCGCCTACGAGGAGCTGTACCGGCGCCACGCGGGGGCGGTACGCCGGTACGCGCGCACCTGCTGCCGTGACGCCCACACCGCGGACGACCTCACGGCCGAGGTGTTCGCCCGCATGCTCCAGGCGGTACGCGGCGGCTCCGGCCCCGAGCACGCCGTACGCGCGTATCTGCTGACCTCGATCCGGCGGGCCGCCGCGGACTGGACGAAGTCGGCGCGGCGGGAGCAGCTGGTCGACGACTTCGCGGTGTTCGCCGCCCAGTCCGCGCGTGTGTCCGAGGTGTCCGACGACACCGGGTCCTTCGGAGCGGGGCTGGACCTCGGCGCGGACGTGCGGGCGTTGCACGAGGCCGAGCAGTCCATGGCGATGCAGGCCTTCCGGTCGCTGCCGGAGCGCTGGCAGGCGGTGCTGTGGCACACCGAGGTCGAGGACGAGTCGCCGAGCGAGGTGGCCACGCTCTTCGGGCTCGACGCCAACGGCACGCGCGTGCTCGCCAGCCGCGCCCGCGAAGGGCTCAAGCAGGCCTATCTCCAGGCCCACGTCAGCGCCAGCCTCGTCGGCGACGAGGAGTGCGCCCGCTACGCCGACCGGCTCGGCGCCTACGCCCGCGGCAGCCTGCGCACCCGTGCCGAACGCGGCCTGCGCAAGCACCTGGAGGAGTGCGTCAAGTGCCGGCTGGCCGCGGGCCAGATCAAGGAAGTCGCCAGCGGTATCCCCGCCGTCGTGCCGGTCGCGGTCATCGGCTGGTTCGGCGCCGCCGGGTACGCCAAGGCAGCCGGGCTCATCGCCGGCGGTGCCGGGGCAGGTGCGGCCGGTGCTGCGGGGGCGGCCGCTGCGGCGGGCGGCAGTTCGTCCGGCGGGTCGAGCACCGGGGGCGGCGCGGCCGCTTCCGAGGGAGTGGGCGCGCCACTGAAGGCCGGTATCGCGGCCGGTGTGGTCGCCGTGGGCGTGACGGCGGCGATCGTGCTCGCGCTGGCCGGCAACGACCATCCGGCCGACAGGACGGACGCCAAGCAACCCCCCGTCCCCTCCCCCATCGTCGAGGAGACGCCGACGCCCGAGCCGTCGAAGGAGGAGTCGGCACCGAAGCCGCCGACACCGCAGCCGCCGGCGATCGTCCCGGCCGCGGAGCCGAAGCCCGACCCGACACCGACGCCGTCACCCACGCCCACCCCCAGTCCGACGCGCACGCCCTCCCCGACGCCGACTCCGCCGCCTCCCCCCACCCCGACACCCACACCCACGCCGACTCCGCCGCCTCCGCCCGCCCCGGCCGTCTACCAGTGGAGCGAGCTGTCGTACAACCTCACCGGCGACGGCACCGAGCCCGAGATGCGGCTCGGCGAGAGCAGCTGGGTGTGGCAGCGGTACGGCGTGTCGATCGCCGACAAGCAGTACGCGCACGGCGTCACCGTGCACGGCCGGTCCTCCGTCACCATCGACCTCAACCGGGAGTGCTCCGCCTACGACGCGATGGCCGGCGTCGACGACACGACCCTGGGGCTCGGCGCGTTCTCCTTCTCGGTCTACGCCGACGGCGTCCGGCTGTGGCGGTCCGGAGTGCTCAAGGGCGGGGACGCGGCGGTACCGGTCCATGTGAACCTCACCGGGCGCGAGACCGTCCGGCTCGTGGTCGAGCCGCACAGCACCTTCGACACCCTGATGCTGGCGGACTGGGCGGAGTCGAAGTTCAGCTGCGGGTAGGGCGGCCGAGGTCGCGCACGGCCTCGGCGAGGTCGCCTACGACGTCGTTCCGGGTCAGGGCAGTGCCTCGGGTGTGCTCGGCGGTGAACCGCTCGGCGTCCAGTGCCGTACGGGCGGTGGCCTCGGCCCGCTCGGCGTGCGCGCGCTCCGGCAGCGGGCGTGGGTGACCACGGCGCCAGCACTCCGAGGCGGCGAGCAGGCGAACCGCGCACGGATGGTCGCCGAGGCGGGTCAGCAGATCCGCCGCGGTGTCCGCGAGGGTCGCCGTGATCACATCGGCACACCCGCTCTCGACGGCCACCTGCAGCGCGTCGGCCAGGAGGGGCAGTCCGCGCTCCGGACCCGACTCGGCCGTCACGGTCATGGCTTCGACCGCCTTCAGCATCACGATGAACTGGGGCGGTGGCGTGCCTCGGGCCGTCTCCACGCGGGCCGCCTCGCACATCTGCCTGGCGAGAGTGGTCTCCTTGTCGTCCAGCGCGATCTGGGCCCGCAGCAGCAGGACGAACGCCCGTGAGTCCGTCACGCCGTAACGGTCGGCCGCCGCGCTCGCCTCGTCCAGCGCGGCCCGCGCGGCCGTACGGTCGCCCGAGCGGTAGGCGATCTCGGCCAGCCGGGCGACCAGGAACGGGGTCTCGGCGTACGCGCCCACCTCGTAGGCGAGCCGCAGCGCCTCCTCGTACTCGCCCTTGGCCTCCTCGAAGCGGCTGCGCGACATGGCCGTCTCGGCGGCGGCGCTGCACACCTGGGCCCACATCCAGCGGTCGCCGACGCGGCGGCTGAGGATCCGCAGTTCGGCGAGGTCGTCGTCGATGCCCTCCAGGCCGCCGGGTGAGTCGACGACCATGTGCGTACGGAACATCAGCGAGACGCCGACCTCCCAGTCGCCGCCGTGGGCACGGCAGTTGGCGACGGCGATGTCCATGGCGGCCCGGACGTCCCGCGGGCTGCCCAGGAAGAAGGCGATCAGCGGCCAGACGAGCCCCGGCAGCCGCGCCGACTGCGGGCCTCCCCGCTCGAAGAAGTCCCGCATCCGGGTCATGTAGCGCCGCATCCGCTCGTCCAGCAGCGCGGCGATGGATTCGGTCTCGGACTTGAGGAAGAGGTGGAGCAGCCGGAGGTTCATTCGCGGGATGTGCAGCGGGTGGTGAGTCTCCGTTTCCGGGGTGGCGAGGAAGGCGTCGATCGGGTCGGGGGAGGCGACGCCGGAGTCGAGGGCGGCCTGGGCCGTCCCCAGTCGCAGGGTCCGGTCTACCCAGGCTGCGCCCTCATGGCGGTAGTTGCGCAGCCACCAGAACCAGCCCATGGCGAGGACGATGGATGTGGCGTCCGGTTCGTCGCCCGCGGTGAGGGCGCGGTCGAGGGCCGCCCGGATGTTGTCCAGCTCCGTCTCCAGGCGGGAGATCCACGGGAGTTGGCCGGCGGAACGCAGCAGTGGTTCGGCCTGCTCGACGAGCGCGCGCACCCACGCGCGGTGCCGCCGCTCGGCCGCGACGCGCAGTTCGGGAACCTCGTCGGCGCGCTCGACGGCGTACTCGTGGATGGTCTCCAGCAGGCGGTACCGCATGCCGCCGGAGCCGTCCCGCTCTCCCGGGGTGGCCACGACCAGGGACTTGTCGACGAGCGCGCCGACGAGGTCCGCGACCGGCCCGGTGCACACGGCCTCCGCCGCCGCGAGGTCCCAGCCGCCCGCGAAGACGGACACCTCGCGCAGCACCGTGCGCTCCCGCTCGTCCAGCAGCTCCCACGACCAGTCGACGACGGCGCGCAGGGTCTGCTGGCGGGGCAGGACCGTACGGCTTCCGGAGGTGAGGAGGCGGAAGCGGTCGTCCAGACGGTCGGCGATCTGTCGGGGGGTGAGCAGCCGCAGCCGGGCGGCCGCCAGCTCGATGGCGAGCGGTAGGCCGTCGAGGCGGCGGCAGATCTCCGCGACGGCCTCCTGGTCGCGCTCGTCGCTCAGCACGGCGTCGGCGTCGGGGCCGGGGCCGACACCGGAGCCGGGGCCGGGGCGGACGGCCGCCGCGCGCTCCGCGAAGAGGCGGTGCGCCTGGTCGGGGAGCAGGGGCTCGACCGGGCGCACCAACTCGCCGGGGACGCCCAGGGGTTCACGGCTGGTGGCGAGGATCGTGAGCCCTGGGCAGCGGGTGAGCAGGGTTTCGGCGAGGGTGGCGGCCGCGTCGATGACATGTTCGCAGTTGTCAAGGATCAGGAGTCGGCTGCGCGGGGCGCAGTACTCGATCAGCAGGGCGACCGGGTCGTCCTGCTGGGCTGTCAGCTCGTTGGTCATGAGCACGGTCTCGCGCAGACCGAGGGCGTTGACCACCGCGCCTGGTACCGCCTCCGGCCGGTCGAGCGGGGCGAGCTCGACCAGCCATGCCTGCGGGAGGCCGACGGCGGCTTCCTCGGCGAGACGGGTCTTTCCAGAGCCGCCCGGTCCGGTGAGCGTGACCAGTCGGGCCCTGTGCAATTCGGAACGGATCGCGTCGAGTTCGAGTTCCCGGCCCACGAAAGAGGTAAGTCGCGGACGGAGGTTGCCGGTGCGTTCGGGGGGCTGGGGGTGGGGTTGCGGCTCGGGTCGCGGTTGCGGCTCGGGTTCCGCCTCGGAGGGCGCCTGGGTCAGCAGCTCGGTGTGCAGGGCGCGGAGGTCGGGGCCGGGGTCGGTGCCGAGGCCGTCGGCGAGGGCGTGGCGGGCGGTTTCGTAGGCGGTGAGGGCGTGGGCGGGGCGGCCCGTGTCGCGCAGGGCGCGGATGAGGAGGGCGTGCAGCGGTTCGTCGTACGGGTGCGCCGCGGTCAGTTCCCTCAGTTCCGGTACGGCGTCCTGGGCGCGGCCGAGTCGAAGCTCCGCCTCGATGCGGGCCCGGGTCGCCTCCAGCCGCAGGGCCTCCGGGCGGGTCGCGGCGGCGGTGCGGTCGGGGAGGTCGGCCAGGGCGGGGCCGCGCCACAGGGCGAGGGCGGCGGCGAGGTCGTGGGCGGCGGTGGAGGGGTCGCCGCTGTCGAGGGCGGAGGTGCCCTGGCGTACGAGGCGTTCGAAGACGAAGAGGTCGACGTCGTCTTTCGACGCGGTGAGTCGGTAGCCGCCGGGGGCGGAGGTGATCGCGTCCTTGCCGAGCGTGCGGCGCAGGCGGCCGATCAGGGCCTGGAGTGCGGCGGGGGCGTCATGGGGCGGGGTGCCGTCGCCGGACCAGACATCGTCGATCAGGGTGTCGGGGGTGGTGAGGCGGCCGGGGCGCAGGGCCAGGGCTGTGAGCAGCGCGCGGAGGCGGGGGCCGCCGATGGGTATGGCGGTGCCCTGGTCGTCCTCTGCCTGGGTGACGCCCAGGATTCTGTACTGCACCGGGTCATTGTCGCGGGGGTGGCTGTGGGTGGCACGGGTTTTGGCGGCCGGGAGGGTCGGGGCAGCCCCCGGGGGGCGAGTCAGCCTGACGGGTGGGTCAGGGGTTCGTGGTTGCGGTGGTCGTCCAGGTGCGCCGGAAGGGTTCTCGCCCCCGCCGCCCCTACCCGTCCCATCCTGAAGGGGCTCCGCCCCTTCCACCCCGCCAGGGGGCTCCGCCCCCTGCACCCCCATCGGCCCTGAACGGGCCTCGTCCTCAAACTCCCCCAGAGGGGGCACCCCCAGACGGGCTGAATGCCACAGCCGCGATCGTGCTCATACGCCGGGCAGGCTGGATGATGCTCACCGGCCTCGAGAAGTGAGTCCTGCCGTCGTTCAGGGCAGCCCTCGTGTACGCAGTACCTATGCCTGCCGCGCCGCCCCCGCACCCAGCGCGCCCCGCTGCGGCTTGATCCCCGCCGGTACCGCGCGTTGCCGTGCCGGCGTGCCCGTCCAGCAGGTGCCTCGGCGGGCCAGTAGGCGGTGCAGCCACAGCTCCAGGGAGACCAGGTCGGCCAGGCCGTCCAGGGGGAGGGGTTCGCCTTCGGCCGCTGCGCGCAGGGCCTTGCGGACCACGCGGGCCTCGACCAGGCCCGCTTGGGCGAGGAGAGGGGTGCTGAAGAGGGCCATCAGGGGGTCCGCGGCCACCCTCAGACCCGTTCGCGCCGCCACCGCCGCCGACGCGTGCGACGGGGCGCCCCAGCCCGGCGGGAGGTCGGCGACTCCGGCGCCCTCCAGGACCGTACGGAGTATCGCGGCGCGGGCGCCGGGCTGGACGCGCAGGGCTTCCGGGAGGGCTCGGCAGGCGCGGACGACCTGGTTGTCGAGGAACGGGGCGTGCAGGCGTTGGAAGCGGATCTCGGCGGCCTGTTCGAGGACACGTAGGTCGGCTGCGTGGCGGGCCAGTGCCGCACGCGCGCGGTAGTCGCCGGGGCGTTGGCCGGGGCCCACCCCGTTGCGGCTCGTCGCCGCTTGCAGGCGAACCGATACTTCAGCCAGCGCCTCGCCGGTCAGCCAGCGGGCCGCCGGGCCCGGTCTGGCCCAGGTGAGCGCGGCGAGCGACGCCCCTACGGCCCCTCCGGGTTCGTCGAAGCGGCGGTCCATCAGGCGGGCGGCCAGGGACTCCAGGCCCGTGCGATACGGCGTGCGGGCCAGCTTTCTCGCCGCGCCGTACACGCGCGCGGGGACCAGCACCGAACCGTCCGCCTTCGCCAGTGCCGCGACCGGGCGGACCAGGTGGCGGCGTTTGCGGTCCATCAGGAGGTCCGCGAGGCGGGCCGGGTGTGCGTCCAGGACCTGACGGGCGCCGTAGCCGGTGAAGTGGTCCGCGCTGCCGGACGCCAGGCGGGCGCGGTGCCTCGCCGCCGTCACCAGGCTGGGGCCCGGCTCGTCCGTCAACGGGCCGTCCAGGTCGGCGTACGGCAGTGTCTCCTCGCCGCCCGTCACCACTACGTGGTGCAGGCGGGGGTTGGCCGCCAGGGTTCCCGCCCTCTCCAGCTCGGCCTCGCGGCCGCCTACCGCGAGGTCGTTGAAGGTGACCGCCAGGAGGCGCTCCCCCGCGCCCGTGCCGTGGCCCAGGACCGTGCCCGGCATCCCCGGGAGGCCGGCGGCCAGCAGGGCGAGGGTGCCTGACGCGGGGCCGCCGGACAGGTCCGACCCGATACCCGGAACCGGCATCCCGCGCGCGGCCCGCCGTTCGGCGGGGCCCATCCCCGGGACCGGCCCCGGGTCTATGTCGGCGCCGGGAACATGGCGAGGTGCGGACAGACGCGCGCGTACCGCCTCCACCAGGGCGTCGCGTACGGCGTCCACCGCACTGTCCGGGTCCGCGGTCGGCGCCGCCACCGCCAGCGAGGCGACCTGCTCGTACCCGGCGATCTCCCGTGCCCCGGCGCGCAGGATCAGCGCATGCCCCGGTGGAATGCGGCGTACGCCGTCGTACGGGGTGGAGTCGTGCACAGCCGCCGGTACGTCGGGGGCGGCCAGCAGGGCGGCGAGGTGGCCGAAGTCGAGGTTGGCCTCGATGAGGTCGGCGAGCGGGAGCGCGGCCGTCGCATACGCCGTACCGCCCGCCCAGGGGGTGTGGAACACGGGCCGTGCGCCTGCCAGATCGCCGCACACGGTGATCCTGCGGCCGACCTGGACGACGGCCGTGTAGCTGCCGGACCACGCCGTCAGATGCCGAAGTGCCCCTCCGCGCGCGGCGAACAGGCCGACCCGCAGTTGCTCGTCGCTCGCCCCGCAGGTGCCGAGGACCGCGATCCGGGTCTGCTCGTCGGCCTTCACCACGCGCACCTCGTCCGGCCGCCAGTCGCCGACCGCCCACAGCGGATCCGGGTCACCCCACAGGAGTTGGGACCCCACCGGGTGCACGGTCTCGCCGTCGCTTCCGGTTGCCCCCGCGGAGCCGATCCCGGCGGCCACCGCGGCGGTGCTGCTCCATCCCACCAACCACCGCATCGACGCCTCCACAGGCTGTGGACAACCAGTGCACCGCACGAACCGGTGCACCATGCTGCCATGAAGGACGCGCGGCGGTGGGGCGGCGGAGCCGCTGGAGATCCCGGAGTTGCGCCCTTGAGGGCGCCCCCGCGTCGGCACGAACGCGACCCACGCGTGGTCGCCGTGCCACCCGAACACCCGGACGGGGCAAGGAGATCGAGACGGGTGGGCAAGGGGAACACGCCACGTCAGCACCGCGTCAGCACCACAGCTTCGACGCGAATGCGCCCCCGATACGCTCCCCTAAAACGCCCCCTGCGCCCTCAAGTTCCGTGGTGGGAGCGGTAATTACCCAGAAGCAGCAGGGTCGATTTTCAGCCAAATCGGCGCTGTAGGGACAGGCTCGCGCACGCTCCGTACAAGTCCTGCGTACTACTCGCCGTGCTCGGCGTGCTCGGCGAGCGCGCAGTCCGGGGAACGGTGCACGCCCCCCGGACCGTTCCGCCACCCGCGGGGATGTAGGCGGCGGAATCCCCCAGCCCACTGGATCCAGTACAGCGGGCCGACCCACGCAGAATCCATGGAACCGCTCCCCCGGTGGCCGGAGAAGAGCGCACGGACGGGCGCACGGCCACACAGCGGGAGCACGTCACAACTGTGCGTAGGGGGCGCGCACTTGAGTACGGACCACAATCCCGCCAACCGGAACAATGCCCCTTAACGCTTGGGATGCGGCGAACTACGCTGGGTTTACGAATGCCGCGTGGTTATGCCAGCGCGGCAGCCGTCTGTGTCGAGGGGTGGCGCATGTCCAGGGAGCAACGCGGGCCGAACGAAAAGCTCGGCACCGTTCTCGCCCTCGCGGGAATCAGCAACGCAGGACTCGCTCGACGCGTCAACGATCTTGGCGCTCAGCGGGGACTGACTCTTCGCTACGACAAGACGTCGGTGGCGCGCTGGGTGTCGAAAGGCATGGTGCCGCAGGGTGCCGCACCGCACCTCATCGCGGCCGCCATCGGCCACAAGCTGGGCCGTCCGGTGCCGCTCCACGAGATCGGCCTGGCGGACGCGGACCCCGCACCGGAAGTGGGCCTCGCCTTCCCCCGGGACGTCGGACAGGCGGTGAAGTCGGCGACGGAGCTCTACCGTCTCGACCTCGCCGGGCGCCGCGCCGGCTCCGGCGGCATCTGGCAGTCACTGGCCGGATCGTTCGCAGTAAGCGCATACGCAACGCCCGCCTCACGGTGGCTGATAACCCCGGCCGACAGCTCGGTCGCGCGCGAGGTGAACCCTTCCGAGGACGCCGGCGCACCGCTCAAAGTCGGCCACAGCGATGTGCAGAAGCTGCGGGAGGCCGCCGAGGACGCCAGGCGCTGGGACTCCAAGTACGGAGGCGGCGACTGGCGTTCGTCCATGGTGCCGGAGTGCTTACGGGTGGAGGCGGCACCGCTGCTGCTCGGCTCGTACTCCGACGACGTGGGTCGGGCGCTGTTCGGTGCCTCGGCCGAGCTCACGCGTCTCGCCGGGTGGATGGCCTTCGACACCGGGCAGCAGGAGGCCGCGCAGCGGTACTACATCCAGGCGCTGCGACTCGCGCGCGCGGCCGCCGACGTACCCCTCGGCGGGTACGTGCTGGCGTCGATGTCGCTCCAGGCGACCTACCGGGGCTTCGGCGACGAAGGCGTCGACCTCGCCCAGGCCGCTCTGGAACGCAACCGGGGGCTCGCCACGGCCCGCACCATGAGCTTCTTCCGGCTCGTCGAGGCACGCGCGCACGCGCGCGCCAGTGACGCGCAGGCGGCCGGCGCGGCGTTGAAGGCGGCGGAGGGGTGGCTGGAGCGGTCCCGGGAGGGGGACAACGATCCGTCCTGGCTCGGGTTCTACTCCTACGACCGGTTCGCCGCGGATGCCGCGGAGTGCTACCGGGATCTGAAGGCGCCGCGGCAGGTGCGACGATTCACGGAGCAGGCACTGTCGAAGCCGACGGAGGAGTTCGTACGGTCGCACGGGCTGCGGCTCGTCGTTTCGGCGGTGGCCGAGCTCGAGTCGGGCAATCTCGATGCGGCGTGCGAGCAGGGGGTGCGGGCGGTGGAGGTCGCGGGGCGCATATCGTCGGCTCGCACTACCGAGTACGTGAAGGATCTTCTGCATCGGCTGGAGCCGTATGGGGATGAGCCGCGGGTGGTGGAGTTGCGGGAGCGAGCTCGGCCGTTGTTGATGGCTCCGGCGTAAGCGCTCCGCTTCCGGGGCCGGGGTGGCCTCGCGTCCGCCTGGTCGCTGTGCACGGGCGGCTGCGGGTTGTGTGTGGCTTGTCGCGCAGCCCTGTGCGTTTGAACGCGTTGTCAGTGGCGCAGTGCACTATCGAAGCCGGAGGTGGTGCAGGTGGCGCGGCAGGGGCGGTCGGGCGGGTACGACTGTGATGTGCTCGTGGTCGGTGGCGGGATCGTCGGGCTGGCCACGGCTTATGCGATCACGCGTGCCGCGCCGGGGACACGGGTGACCGTGCTGGAGAAGGAGCCGGGGCCCGCCCGGCATCAGACGGGGCGCAACAGCGGGGTCATCCACAGCGGGATCTACTACCGGCCGGGCTCGCTGAAGGCGCGGTACGCGGTGCGGGGTGGCGCCGAGATGGTCAAGTTCTGCGCGGAGTACGGCATCGCGCACGCCGTCACCGGCAAGCTGATCGTCGCGACCGAGCGGGAGGAGCTGCCGCGGCTGCACGCCCTCGTGCAGCGCGGGCGGGAGAACGGCATTCCGGTACGGGAGCTGGGCGCCTCGCAGATCGCGGAGTACGAGCCCGAGGTGCAGGGGCTCGCCGCGATACACGTCGGGACGACGGGCGTGTGCGACTTCGTCGGGGTCGCCCGGCAGCTGGCCGAGGCGTCGGGGGCGGAGATCCGGTACGGCGCGCAGGTCGAGCGCGTCGACCGGCGGGCCGAGCTGGGGGTCGCTGTACGCACCACGCGCGGGGACGTGGTGCGGGGGCGGGTGCTGGTGAACTGTGCCGGGCTGTACTGCGACGAGGTGGCCCGGATGACGGGGGACGATCCGGAGATGCGGATCGTGCCGTTCAGAGGGGAGTACTACTCGCTGGCGCGGCCCGAGCTGGTGCGGGGACTGGTGTATCCGGTGCCGGATCCGGCGTTCCCGTTCCTCGGGGTGCACCTCACGCGCGGGATCGACGGGGGTGTGCACATCGGGCCCAACGCGGTGCCGGCACTGGCCCGGGAGGGGTACCACTGGGGCGTCGTACGGCCGCGGGAGGTCGCGACGACGGTGGCGTGGCCCGGCGTGTGGCGGATGGCGCGGCGGCACTGGCGGTACGGAGGCGGGGAGCTTCGGCGGTCGGTGTCCAAGGCGGCGTTCGGCGTCGCGGTGCGCAGGCTGTTGCCGGCGGTGACGGCGGACGACCTGGTGCCCGCGGCAGCCGGGGTGCGGGCGCAGGCGGTGTTGCGGGACGGGACGCTGGTGGACGACTTCCTGATCCGGGAGGGGCCACGGGCCGTGCATGTGCTGAACGCACCGAGCCCTGCGGCGACGGCTTCCCTGCCGATCGGGCGGGAGGTGGCCCGCCGGGCGTTGGCGGTGCTGGGGGAGGCTTGAGCGACCGGTCGACTGTGCTCAGGGAGGCCCACTTGAGCAGCACGAGGTCGGCCTTGGAGAGCACGTAAAATCGACCCCACTGTGTCTGACTCCCTCAACGCCCCCGAAATCCCCCAGCCCGGCACCTCCGGTCAGCCCCGCACCGCTGGCACCGCCGACACCGCCGGCATCTCCGGCATCTCCGGCATCTCCGGCATCTCCGGCATCTCCGGCGAGGAACACCCCGGCCACCTCCCCGGTGTCTCGGTTCGGCACACCCGGACCAAGGGTGAGCCGAGGTTCCCGGACGGGCCCAAGGCCGACCCCGCCGGGTCGCACTTCGAGCGGCGGATCCGGAGCTTCCAGCCGCGGCGGAGCCGGGTGACCGCGGGGCAGGCGGACGCGTTGCAGCGGCTGTGGCCCGAGTGGGGGCTCGACATCGACGGCGGGCGCGTCGTGGACTTCGCCGAGCTGTTCGGGAACGGCAATCCCGTCGTGCTGGAGATCGGCTTCGGGATGGGCGAGGCCACCGCCCAGATGGCCGCCGCCGACCCCGGCACCAACATCCTCGCCGTCGACGTCCACACCCCCGGGCAGGGAAACCTGCTCAATCTCGCCGACCAGAACGGACTGTCCAACATCCGGGTCGGCAACGGGGACGCCATCATCCTGCTGCGCGAGATGCTCACGCCCGACTCGCTCGACGGGCTGCGCGTCTACTTCCCCGACCCCTGGCCCAAGAAGCGGCACCACAAGCGGCGGCTCATCCAGCGCGAGTTCCTCAGCCTCGCCGCGACCCGGCTGAAGCCCGGCGCCCTCGTGCACTGCGCCACCGACTGGGAGCCGTACGCCGAGCAGATGCTCGAAGTGCTGACCGCGCACCCCGACTTCGAGAACACGCAGGACGACGGCGGTTTCGCGCCCCGTCCGCAGTTCCGGCCGCTGACCCGTTTCGAGGGGCAGGGACTGGACAAGGGTCATGTGGTGAACGACCTGCTCTTCCGCCGCGTACAGCCGTAGAAGCAGCGGGAAGAACATCCGGCGGACGACCGGATGCGACGAAAGACATCCGGCAGACGACCGGACGAACAGCACCGACAAGAGCATCTACAGCAACACCGACTGCACCCCTCACCGGCGCCAGAGCCCCTCGCGCTGCTGCGGGCGGCGCCCCTGCCTCGTTAGGGTCAATGCCGTGGCCACCTGTCCCCCGCCCCCGTACCCGACGCCCCCCACCGGTCCCACCGGCGGCGCACTGCGGCACGCGCACTGGTGGCAGAAGCGGTGGGTGCGTTACGGCGCGCTCAGCAGCCTGCTCGCGCTCTCCGGGCTGGTCATCCTCGCCCTGGTGCGTGAGCAGACCGGCACCGAAGGGTTCCTGGTCGGGCTCGGGCTCGCGATCCTGCCGGTGCCGCTGCTCGTCGCCGCCTTCCGGTGGCTGGACCGGGTCGAGCCGGGACCCTGGCGCAATCTGCTGTTCTCCTTCGCCTGGGGCGCCTGCGCGGCGGCCCTGATAGCGATCGTCGCGAACAGCTTCGCGACCAGATGGATAGCGACCGCGACCGCCGACCCGTCGCACGCGGACACCCTGGGTGCGACGGTCATAGCGCCCATCGTGGAGGAGACGGCGAAGGCCGCCGCGGTCCTGCTCGTCTTCCTCTTCCGCCGACGGGACTTCACCGGGATAGTCGACGGCGTGGTGATAGCGGGGGTCACCGCCACCGGCTTCGCCTTCACCGAGAACATCCTCTACCTCGGCACCGCCTTCGGGACCGACCAGCTCTCCGGCGACAGCGGCATCGCCTCCGTCACGGCGGCGACCTTCTTCGTCCGCGTGATCATGTCGCCCTTCGCGCACCCGCTCTTCACGGTCCTCACCGGCATCGGTTTCGGCATCGCCGCGCTGTCCGGCGAGCGGCAGCATGTGCGCCGCGTCCTCCTCCCCCTCTCCGGGTTGCTGCTCGCCATGGGCATGCACGCCCTGTGGAACGGCTCGTCGGCCTTCGGCGAGTTCGGGTTCTTCGCCGTGTACGCGGCCTTCATGCTGCCCACGTTCGGGCTGCTGACCTGGCTGGTGATCTGGACCCGGCAGCGCGAGCTGAGGACCGTGCGCGAGGAACTGCCCGCCTACGTCGTCGCCGGGTGGCTGACCCCGGGCGAGCCCTTCGTGCTCGGCTCGATGCGGGCCAGGCGGATGGCCCGGCAGTACGCGCGGCGCCGCGGGGGGCGGGCTGCGGCCCGGGCGGTGGCGCAGTACGAGGCGTACGCCACATCGCTGGCCTTCCTACGACGCCGGGGACGCCGTGGGCGGGCCGGCGCCGACTTCGTCGTACGGGAACGGGAGTTGCTGCACGAGCTGTGGCGACGCCGGGAGCTCGCGCGGCCGGCGCTTGAGCACGCGGGTGCCGCGCAGGCTTGGTCGGCGTACGGGTACGGGGCGCCGGTGCCGGTTTACGGGCAGCCGTACGGGCAGCCGTACGGCCAGGTGAACGGGCACATGTACGGGCCCCGGTATGGGCCGGCGACGCCGTATCCCGCGTACAACCCGTATCGGACATGATCACGCCGCATCAGACGTGATCGCGCCGTATCGGACGTGATCGTGGTGCGTTGCGGATGGTCCGGCACCGCCGGTCCGCGCTCCGCGCCCTCGGGGAGCGCGGAGGATCAGCGGCGGTGCTGAGAAGGATCAGGCGGACGCCGCCGTCAGCTTCCCGAGCTCCTCGTCCGTCAGCCTCAGCTCCCCCACCCCCAGCAGCGCCGGCAGCTGCTCGAGTGTCCGGGCCGAGGCGATCGGGGCCGCTACGGTCGGCTGGGACGCGAGCCAGGCCAGGGCCACCGTGGCCACCGGGGCCTCGTGGGCCTGGGCGACCTCGTCGAGCGCGGTCAGCACCCTGCGCCCCCGCTCCGTCTCCAGGTGCCTGCCGGCGCCCTGGGCACGCGGGCTCTGCACTGCCGTGTCGGCGCGGTACTTGCCCGTGAGGAAGCCGGACGCGAGGGCGAAGTACGGGACCGCCGCCAGGCCTTCCCGCTCGGCGAGGTTCTGGAGCTCGCCCTCGTAGGTGTCGCGGGAGACCAGGTTGTAGTGGGGCTGAAGAGCCACGTAGCGGGCGAGGCCCTCGCGGTCGGAGAGGGCGAGGGAGGCCGCCAGCCGCTCCGCCGAGATGTTGGACGCGGCGATGTGCCGGACCTTGCCCGCCTTCACCAGCTCGTCCAGCGCGCCGATGATCTCCTCGACCGGCACTTCCGGCTTGTCGAAGTGGGTGTAGTAGAGGTCGATGTGGTCGGTGCCGAGGCGGCGCAGGGAGGCGTCCGCGGCCGCCTTGATGTTGGCCGCGGTCAGGCCCTGGAAGTCGGGGTGCTGGCTGACCTTCGTGGCGATCACGACGTCGTCCCGGTTGCCGCGCGCCTTGACCCACTTGCCGATGATCGTCTCGGACTCGCCGCCCACGTTGCCCTCGACCCACGCCGAGTACGAGTCGGCCGTGTCGACGAAGTTGCCGCCGGCCGCAGCGTAGGCGTCGAGGACGGCGAAGGACTGGGTCTCGTCCGCGGTCCAGCCGAAGACGTTGCCGCCGAGGGAGAGCGGGAAGACCTCGAGGTCGGAGGAGCCGAGCTTGCGAAGGGAAGTCATGCTCCACATCAACGCCCTCGACGGAGGCCGCTCTTCCGGAACGGCCGCAAAGTTCCCGTAAACAAGCGGACCCCGGCGCTCCGAAAACCGGCAGCCCTGACGTCGGGGGGTTGCCGTCAGGACCGCCGGGGATCAGAAACGCCGGGGATCAGACCTCGATCGAGGGCTCAGGGCGTGAGGCCCTTGCCGCGCAGCCACGCCATCGGGTCGATGCCGCTCGCGCTGCCGCCGGGGTGCACTTCGAGGTGCAGGTGTGCGCCGGTCACGTTGCCCGTGGCGCCCACACGGCCGATGACGTCGCCCGTGTTGACCTTCTGGCCCACGCTCACGCTGATCGAGGACTGGTGCGCGAACCAGAGCTCGGTGCCGTCGTCGAGGGTGAGCTCCGTCTTGTAGCCGTACGACCCGTCCCAGCCGGCGAAGGTGACCGTGCCGGAGTGGATCGCCTTGATCAGCGTGCCGGTGGGGGCGGCGAAGTCGAGGCCCGTGTGGTAGCCGGAGGACCAGTAGGCGCCGGCCTGACCGAAGGTCGAGGTGATGGTGTACGAGGAGGTCGGCAGCGTGAACTGCTTGGCCAGCTCGGCGAGACGCTCGGCCTCGGCCTTCTTGCGGGCCTCCTCCTCGGCCTCTGCCTTCGCGGCGGCGGCCTTGGCGTCGGCCTCCTTCTCCGCCTTGGCGGCCGCGGTGGCGGCCTCCTTCTCGGCGGCGGCGATAGCGGCAGCGGCGGCCTTGCTGTCGATCTGGTCCTGCTGCAGCTCGGCCTGCGCGATGATCCGGCTGCGCAGCGCCTCGCCGGCGTCGGCGGTGCCCTGCGTGGTCTCCTCGGTCGCGCCGCCCATGGTGCTCAGCGCGGTCGCGGAGTCGTCGGGGGCCGCGGAGGAGTCGTCGTCGGAGATCAGCGGCAGGTCCGGCATGGTGATGGCGACCGGCGGCTTACCGCTGTTCGCGCTGGCCATGCCGCCCGCGCCGACGGCGGCTATGACACCGACGCCGAGAACCGTGGAGCTGCGGGCGAGTCCCCCGCCGCGCTGCTTGGAGACGCGATGCCTGCCACGTACGGGACGAATGGATTCCGCGGTGGGGTTCCACTCCTCCAACGGGCCCTCGTCGGTGCGGTAGCGGTCGTAGCCGAAGGTGTCGGTACTGCGTTGACTCGGCACGAACGGGGCTTGCTGGGCAGGCCGGTTGGACGCCACGTGGGCGTGCTCCTTTCCTTCCTTCTCGCCTACCGGGTTAGCTGACGGGTTCGGAGCAGGAAGGTCTCCTACGCGCGTATACCGGCCGTGAGTTCACGGCGGTATCCGTGCGATTCACCCCAAGGTGGTGGTTCCCCGGTTCCCTTGCGGGATTCGGCGCGTGCGCACGGAGCCGACTCTTGTGACGGCTGGGACGACCGCGCTGCGTTATCGAACGTTAATAGACGCGGGGTACGGATTCCAAGCTGTTCCACTTGATCATTAACTATTTTCGCCTGGACTTACGGGTCATGAGCGGCCTAAAACGGGCGAGTTGGCCAGGGTTCAGGAGCCGCACAGGTATTGACGGTATGTCAGTTGTTATGCGGAGGGCATTCACTCGATCACGGGTGGTGACGGCGATCAAGGATGTGCTCCACAAGATCTCCATCAGGGCCGTTCTCGCCCCGCGTCTCGCGAGCGCACGGCGTCGTCCGCGTACAGCAGCAGGGGCGGCGGGTGTCCGCGGTTGAGGAGGCGCACGATCCCACAAACCGGGGAAAACGCCGGGGAAAAGACTCAGGGCCGGAACTGAATCAGTTCCGGCCCTGAGCCATCAGTAGCGGGGACAGGATTTGAACCTGCGACCTCTGGGTTATGAGCCCAGCGAGCTACCGAGCTGCTCCACCCCGCGGCGATGACTCAATAGTACGCCATCCGCGGGACAGAAAGCACACGCCTTTCCCGGCGTCACGGCAACAGGTGACCATTCGGGGCCTTTGCCCGCTTCTCGTACTCCGGCAGGACCAGGACATCCACCCCCTCCCCCGCCAGCACCCCACTCCCGTCGGCCCCCACCACGAACGTGTCCGGCTCCCGCCAAGCCGTCACCACCCGCCGCACCCCCGCCGCCAGGATCAGCCGCGCACAGGGCGCCGGCCGCGAGGCCCGCCGGGTGCACGGCTCCAGGCTGCTGTACACCGTCGCCGTCGCCAGCCTCGGATCACCGGCCGCGATCTTCGCGAGCGCCGCCTCCTCCGCGTGCACCACGGGGTCGTCCCCCTCCCTGGAGTACCCGCGCGCCAGCTCCGTACCGTCGGCCGCCACCACCACCGCGCCGACGCTGAAGGCCGTCTCCGACGGCGGGCACCGCTCCGCCAGGTCACACGCCAGGGCCAGCCAGTGCCGATCCGCGGCGGAGGGGAGGACCCCGGTGCCGGGCGCCGTCGGCTCGTAGCGCATCAGGACGACGTCCTCGATCCGCCGCGTCTCCAGCAGCCGCAGCCGCCCGCCCTGGTATCCCCCCGGCCCGAACAGCCGCGGTGCGTCCGGGTCCCCCACGAACAGCGGCGCCAGCACCAGCTGCACCTCGTCCGCGAGCCCCTGCTGCAGCAGCTGCGTGTGGATCGTGCCGCCGCCCTCGACCATCAGCCGCTCGACGCCGCGCACCTCGCGCAGGTGCTCCAGCAGCCCCCGCCAGTCCAGCTCGGCGCCCAGCACGACCACGTCCGCCGCGACCGGCGCCCGCCGCAGCCGCTGCGCACCCTTCTCCGTCGTGCAGACGATCTTCTCGCCGCCCGTGTGCCAGAAGTTCGCCGCCGGGTCCAGCTCGCCGGACGCGCTGACCGTGACCTTCAGCGGATACTCGGGTTTCCCCGCCGCCACCCGGGCGGCCCGCCGCTCCGCCGAGTTCACCAGCAGTCGCGGATTGTCCGCCCGGATGGTGCCGGCGCCGATGAGGAT
This sequence comes from Streptomyces sp. R28, assembly GCF_041052385.1. Taxonomy (GTDB): domain Bacteria; phylum Actinomycetota; class Actinomycetes; order Streptomycetales; family Streptomycetaceae; genus Streptomyces. Next base: position 5,082,986 of record NZ_CP163439.1, read on the forward strand.
CGCGTCCACGGAGGCCCGTACCTCGTCGACCCGGTCGAAGTCGGCCGGGCTGGACAGCAGCAGGCGCTCGGGGGTGGTGTCGTCGAGGTAGCCGTCCAGCGAGACCGCGGCGGACAGCAGGACGTAGGGGTACGACGGCATCGGCACGCTCTCCGGCTCGACAGACTCGGGCTTGGTTCAAGTTTGAAACAAACCTACACTGGTCGCATGACGACTCGCTGGCTCTCCCCCGAGGAGCAGCGCGCCTGGCGCGCCTACATCGCCTCCGCCGCCCTCGTGGAGGACGCGCTGGACCGGCAGCTCCAGCAGGAAGCCGGCATGCCCCATCTGTATTACTCCATCCTCGCCACCCTGTCCGAGGCCCCGGAGCGCCGGTTGCGCATGACCGATCTCGCGGAGGGGCTGAAGATCACCCGCAGCCGGCTGACCTACGCCGTGACGCGCCTGGAGAAGGACGGACTGGTGGGGCGCGAGGACTGCCGCTGGGACAAGCGCGGCAGCATCGCGAGGGTCACCGAGGAAGGGATGCGCGTCCTGGAGCGCGCGGCCCCGGGCCATGTGGAGACCGTACGGGCACTGCTCTTCGACCGGCTGACCCCGGAGCAGGTCGGACAGCTGGAGGAGATCTTCACCGCGGTCGCCGAGGGCTTCCAGGGCGAGGACGCGCACGCCACCGCGGAGGACGTGCCCTGGCGGCGGCGCTCCGGCAAGTCCTGTTCGTGACGCACACGACATACTTGTTGCTTCAAATTTAAAGCATGGGGTAGGGTCCTGGACCGAGGAGCTGCTTCAAATCTGAAGCAGACGGCCCACGTACGGAACCCGGAGAACCCGCATGCCCGACTTCACCGCCGCCGCCACCCAGCGCGCCCGCGTCCGGGTCCCGCTGCGTTTCCACGACGGTTACTCCGTAGACGCCGAGCTGGTCACCTTCCACGGCCTGACCGACGGCCAGGAGCACGTGGCCGTCGTCCTCGGCGACCCGGCCCCCGGCGCCACCCCGCTGGTCCGGCTGCACTCCGAGTGCCTGACCGGCGACGTCTTCGGCTCGGCCCGCTGCGACTGCGGCCCCCAGCTGCGCGAGGCCGTCGAGCGCATCGCCGAGCGCGGCGGCGTGCTGCTGTACCTGCGCCAGGAGGGCCGCGGCATCGGGCTCTACAACAAGCTGGACGCGTACGCCCTCCAGGACCAGGGCCTGGACACCTACGCCGCGAACGCGGCCCTCGGCCTGCCGGAGGACGCCCGCGACTACACGGCGGCCGCCCAGATGCTCACCGCCCTCGGTATCGGCGCACTGGACCTGCTCTCCAACAACCCCGACAAGGCCGACCAGTTGCGCGCCCTGGGCATCGAGGTCCAGGGCCGCGTCCCCACCGGCGTCTTCGCCACCGCGGACAACGTCCGCTACCTGCGCGCGAAGGTCCTGCAGACCCAGCACACGCTGCCGCTGGGGGACCTCGCGGGGCTCAACGTGAGCTGAGCCGCGGCAGTACGCCGGAGGCAGAACGAAGGGGCGGGCGTCCGGATCGGACACCCGCCCCTCAGTCGTACGTCGACTACGGCAGCCTGACGACGGCTACGGCGTGACCTTCTCGATCGTCACCCCGCCGACACCCGCGGTCGTCCCGCGCGTGTTCACCAGCCGTACCTCACCGAAGAGCTGCCGGCCCTCGGGCACCGCCCGCGCGGCCGTGACCTCCGCCGCCACCTTCGCCGAGTCGCCCGTGCCGAGCTTCACCGGCGCCGACTCGTCGACCTTGACCGAGCCGAGCGCGGAGGAGAAGAACGCGTCCCGGTAGTCGTACGCGGTGGAGCCGGACGGCACCTCGAAGCCGACGACCTCGACGGTGTACTTGCCGGCGGCCGGGTTGGCGATGGAGACGGCCTCCTCGGAGTCGCCGTCCGCGGACTGGCCGACGAGCTTGCCCTCGGCGTCGTACACGTTCAGGTCGAGGTCGGAGCCCAGGTCGGAGACCTTGCCGATGGCGACGTCCAGCGACGTGGTGCCCTCGGGCACCTCGACGGTGCTGGTCTGCGTCGCGCCGCCCGCGATGGTCGGCCGCGCGGTCTTCGACGAGCCGAGCGCGCCACCCTTGAGGTTGCCCTCCACGGCCTCCATCTTGTTCGTCACCGTCCAGGAGGCGGCGACCGGCGAACCGACCTTGGCCTCCGGCACGGTCACGGACTGCGGGTCGAAGGACGCGCCGTACACGGTGGCGTCCAGCTTGTACGGGTTGTCCAGCAGCGCCGACGTACGGCGCCCTTCGACCTCGATCTCCCAGACGCCGGGCAGCGGGTCCTCGTACCGGGCGATGTCCGTCGTGTTCGTGTCGTCGTCGGCGATCTGGGTGCCGTACGGGCTGATGGCGGCGAACCGCGCCAGGCTGCCCTCCTTCAGACCGCCGAGCGTGACCTGCAGCGACTTCGTGCCCTCAGGGACGGTCACGAAGTACGACTTGAAGTTGTTGCGCTGCACCGAACCCGAGGCGGTGAAGGTGTGCTTCACCGGCGTGGAGACCACGACGGTGTTGAGGATCTGCTTGTCGACGCCCACCGTCCTCGGATCGTCGGCCTCAAGGATCACGCTCTTGATGCCCGCGCGCTTCGGCGCGGCCTGGACCTTGACGGTCACCGCCTTGTTCAGCGGCAGGTCGACCACCTTCGGGCCGACGATCGAGAAGGTGCGGGCCTTGTTGTTCGCCAGGCGCAGGGTGTGCGGGAGCGAGCCGGCGGGGCCGGACGTACGGGTGATGGTGACGTCGTACGTCTTCTTCTGGCCGGCCTTCAGGCCGCCCTCTCGGTCGTAGACGCCCGTGCCGAAGCCCGGCGTCTTCAGCGCCTGGTCGAGCGCGGTGTCGACCGGGGCCTTGACGGCGTAGTCGTGGGCGGTGGCGCCCGCCTTGACCGCCTTCCAGGCGTCGACGACGTCGATGAGGCCGGCACCCTCCTCGTACGCCTGGAGTCCCTCGATGTGCTGGGCGGTCGAGGTCAGGGCGGTGCGCAGCTTCTCGGGCGTCAGCTTGATGCCCTTCTGCTTCGCGGCGCTCAGCAGCAGCGCGCTCGCGCCCGCCGCCTGCGGGGACGCCATCGACGTGCCGTTGTACATGGCGTAGCCGGCCGGCAGCTTCCAGCCCGCCTCGGCGATGGGTGCGCCGGGCATCCAGGCCGGGATCGTGCTGACCGCGGAGCCGGGGGCGACGACGGTCGGGGTGAAGCCGCCGTCCTCACGCGGGCCGCGCGAGGAGAAGTTGAACAGCTGGTAGTCGTTCTCGATGCCGCTGCCGTAGTTGGCGGCGAAGGTCTCCTTGGAGACGCCGGCGCCGACCGAGATGACCTTGTCGGCCAGGCCCGGGTCGCCGATGGTGTTGGCGCCAGGGCCGGAGTTGCCGGCCGAGATGACCAGCTGGACGCCGTACGTGTCGATCAGGCGCGTGTACAGCTCGGCGCGGGCGTTGTTGCCGTCGTTCAGGGGCGGCAGGCCGCCGATGGACATGTTGACGACGTCGACGCCACGGTTGACGACGAGGTCGATCATGCCCTCGGTGAGCGCGACGTTGGAGCAGCCGGGGCCGAAGATGCAGGCACGCTCGGAGACGATCTTCGCGCCGGGGGCCTCGCCGTTCATGTTCTTGCTGCCGAACATGCCGTTGGCGGCGGTGATGCCGGCCACGTGGCTGCCGTGCGCACCGGCGGTGAGGCCGATGTTGACGAAGTCGGACTTCTTGCCGACCCAGTCGCCGCCCAGCGGATCCATCGGGACGTCCTTGCGGATCTCCACGACGAAGTCCTGGCTCTCCGGGATGTCCGTGGCCGGGTTGTCGGTGCCGAAGCGGCCGACCTGGTGGCCGTCCTTGTACGGCTTCATCGGGGTGTCGTCGGTGAAGTCGCCGTTGTCGTCGACGTCGACGGTGACCGTGCCGGCGGCGGGGTCGTAGAGCACGCCCCAGTCGTCGGTCTTGTCGCCGTCGCGGTTGACGTCACCGTCGGCGTCGCCGTCCTTGGCCTCGCCCTGGTTGGTGACGGCCTCGCTGAAGACGCTGATCCCGTACGAGCCCGCGGGGGCCTTCCAGGTCTTGTCGCCGTAGGTGAAGGTGGGCCCGGTGACGGAGGTGGTCATCGGGCGCCAGGTGCCGTCGCCGTCGACGATCGGGTCGGTGGCGGTCACCCAGTCGACGATCTTGCGCTCACCGGTCGTCGTCTTCTGCAGCGCGGGGCTCGCGAGGTCGACACCGGTGTCGAGGACGCCGATGGTCACGCCACGGCCGTCCGCCTTCGGGTTCTTCTTCACGAAGTCCACGGCGCCCGTCTCGAAGGACGGGTTGTACGGGTTCTTCGCGGGGGTGTTCTTGTCCGGGCCGGGGTAAGTGGCCGCGGAGGCGCTCGACTTGCCGGTGTCGCGGGTCGGCTCCTCGAGGGGTATCTCGTTGCGCAGGTCGATGGCCTGCACGGAGGAGAGCCTGGCGGCGGCAGCGATGGCCGAGTCCGCCTTGGCGGTCGGCACCGTGGCCCGTACGTAACCGAGCTTGTCGTACGTACGGCCCACGGAGCCGCCCTTGATCGCGTCCAGCTGCTCGGCGACCTTCTCGGTCTGCCCGGGCGCCGTGGCGATCATCATGGTGACGGTCTTGTCGCGCTGTGCCTTGGCCTCCGCGAGGAGGTCGGCGTCGTCCGAACCGAGCTTGTCGTGCGCGGACTTGACGCCGGGGTCGGCCGCGGTGGCGGGGGAGCCGTCCGCGGCGAGGGCGAGGGGTATGGGCCCGGCCGCGGAGAGCGCGGCGACGAGGCCCGCGGCCACGGCGATACGGGCGACGCGTGTCGCGCCCGGTATCGGGGCCGGGTGGGGGGTGGTGGGCATGGTGATCCCTGGTGCTGAAGGAACGTAGACGTCGGCGGCCGTATCGAGCACCTTCGACCGCCGCGGTCCGGAATGTGATCCCGGATGATCGCCCAGCTTCCCTCAAGGGACCGATTTCTATTGATAGTTCAGGGACCGAAGATCGCCGACTGGCACAAACTCGCCATACGTCACGGGGGACTTATCGGACCAGGCTGTGACATTCCTGTGAGACGGTCCGGTCGCGCCCCGCCCGGGTGGCGCCCGATCGCCGGTCAGCCCAACTGCACCCGGTCGATCAGCCCCGCCTCGGTGAACGCGGCCGCCAACTCGTCGCCCCCCTCGGTGAAGTGGGCCCAACTGTCGAAGTGGACGGGGACGATCCGGCGCGCCCCGAGTATCCGGGCGGCCTCCACGGCCCGGACGCTGTCGAGGGTGAGCAACTGGCGGTCGAGAACGGCCGTGCGGGCGGCGCCGGCGAAGAGGACGGCAGTGTCCACCGGCCCGAACCGCTCGGCGATCTCCTTGACCGGCCCGAGCTGGGCGTTGTCGCCGCTGACGTACACCGTGGGCAGGCCGTCCCCGGTCAGCACGAAGCCGACGACCTGACCGACGACCGCTTCGAGTTCCTCACGCTCTCCCGGGCCGTGCAGCGCGGGCACCCCGGTCACGGTGACCGCGCCCCCGCCGGGCCGGTCCACCGTCACGGACTCCCAGTCCCCGAGCCCCCGAGCGGTACCGCCCAGCCGTCCCGCGCCACTCGGCGTGGTCAGGGTCAACGGCACCTCGGAGAGCAGCGCACGGCCGGATACGTCGAGGTTGTCGGGGTGTTCGTCGTGCGAGAGCAGCACCACGTCGATGCGCCCGAGGTCGGCCGGCGAGGCGGAGGCGGCGGCGGTCTTGGTCAGGGCACGGCCGCCACCCAGCGGGTAGTCGCCGGGGGCGTCGAAGGTGGGGTCGGTGAGCAGGCGCAGACCGCCGTACTCGATGAGAGCGGTCGGACCGCCGAAGACGCGGACAGGGGTCTGCTCGCTGGTGGTGCGGTGGGCGACCATCGTGACACCTCACGGTTGATAGTGCGTGTATCCGTGAGAGGCAGCTAACCGCTTCTCACGGATGGATGCAAGCCATAACGTGAGAAGTCGAAGTCGGCTCAGGGCGGCGGATGTTGAGGCTCCGTCACAGCCGATTGACCCTCAGGACCCCCATATGGCAGTCCCGATGAGCGCCGTGGGAAATATCGGATTAACGTCCCATATGAGCGCAAAGCAGATCTATCAATGATGCGCTCTACCCGACCCAAGGAGGAGCAATGCGCAAGCTTCAGAAGGCCGCCGTCGCGGCCGCCATCCTGGGGAGCTTCAGCTTCATAGCCACCGGCACCGCCTCCGCACACGACCATGGCCATGGAGGATGCAAGTCGCACGACCAGAACATCGACATCCTCGGCCAGGTCGGCGTACTCAACGGTCTGCTGGGCAACGCGCTGAACGGTGAAGGCAGCGCGGGTGGGCAATTCAACCACACGGGCTCAAGCACTTGTGACTAGTTGTCCCAGTTCACCGCTACAAGTCTCGGCGCCGGGCCCACCAGCCCGGCGCCGAGTCCGTTTCTGCGGGTGGCAAGCCCGAACGCACTGACTGCCGTGCGGAGTTGGGTCCGAAGAAGGCTCGAAGATCCCGAGGCGCGAGGAGAAGGAGGAGGAGGGAGGAACGGTCCCGGTTACGAGAGCGGCCCCAGGATCTCCTGGGACTCGATGAGCCCCTGGTCGCTGGGTGCCTCGCCGTCGTCGAAGACGCGGGCGGCCTGCCGGGCCCGGAATTCGAGGTGGGCTTCGGCGGGCTTGGCGTAGCCGTGGCGGGCGCGGGCTTCCGCGGGCGTCAGCACCTCCTCCGTGCGGGGAGGGATGCCGAGCTTCATCGGCGCGATCACCGGGGCCGTGGAGGGCGAGAGCCGCGCTATCAGGCGCAGTTCGGCCTTGGGGCTGAGGTGGGCGAGCGCGAAGGCCGCTTTCATGACGGGCACGATGAGCAGGTCGAGGAGACGGGACTGCCGGATCCCGGCCATCTCGCGCATCCAGCGCGGCAGGGTGGCGATCGTGGCGATCCGCTGCGCCTTCGCGACCGCCAGACTCGCCGGCTTCGCCCAGCGCGGCGTCGGCGGCAGTACGAGCTCACTCCTGAGCAGGTGGTTCATGGCCTGCCGGGCGATCGGGCTGGCGGACAGCTGCGGACGCATCCGCTCGAAGTACGCCCGGACGCCGTCACGGCTGCGGGGGATGTCGTCGGGGGAGCATGTCTGCAGTTCCGCGGCGACCGCGCATGCCTCCCAGTACTCCTTCTCCTCCTGCGCGGTGAGCTTCCCGGGCCCGTACTTCTCGTACGCGTAGAGGATCGAGTGCCAGCCGGTGAGCTGGATCCACAGTTGCGAGGCGGGGTCGTTGGCGTCGTAGGTCCCGCCGCCGTAGGGCAGTCGGCCGATCGCCTTGGAATGGACCTTGACCAGGACGTCCGCGGCCTTGCACACCTCCCGCGAACCGGCGAAGGCCACCATCGCGAAGTACCGCAGGGTCCGGTCGTAACGAGTGCGGGAGCGCCGGTAGATGCCCTGGGTTGCGTGGACGGCGGCCACCAGCGGCGGGTCGAGTTCCTCCACCACCACGGCCCGCTGGAAACCCACCGTCGGGGCGGTCGGATAGCCCCAGACCTTCCACACCACCGAACCCGGCCCGAAGAAGCCGTAGTCCTCGTGCGGTTCGACCTCACTCCACTTCGACTTGGACTTGGACTTCGCCTTGGACTTCGCCTTCGCCATGGAGCCGCTCCTCACGCGTCCGCGGCGCACGCCGCCTCGATCCCCGATTACGACACTGCTGTCGTAAATTAAGACACGAGTGTCGTAAACTGCCAAGGTGTCAGCCTCCGCCTCTTCAGAAGACAGGCCCCGCAAGCGGCGCCCCTACGCCCCGCGCGTCCCGATCGCGGAACGCCGCGAGCAGTTGCTCGACGCGGCCCTCGCGGTGATCGTGAGCGACGGCTACGAACGGGTCTCCATCGACGCCATCGCGAAGAAGGCCGAGGTCGCCCGGTCGGTGGTCTACGGCGCCTTCGAGAACCTCGACGCCCTGCTGACCGCGCTGCTCGACCGGCAGCAGGCACGCGCCTTCGGACGACTGCTTGAGACGATCCCCAGCGCGCAGGACCTGCGCGAGCCCGCCGCGTTCGCCTCCGAGGCGGTACGCCGGATGTCCGCGATGCTCCGCGAGGACCCCGACACCTGGCGGCTGATCCTGCTGACTCCGGGCAACATGCCCACGGTCGTCCGCGACCGCATCGAGGCGGACCGTGAACGGTTTCGGCGCCGGGTCGAGGAATGGCTCTCCCTCGTCCTGACCGACCGGAGTGGCCCGGCCCTCGACCCGCAGGTCCTCGCCCACGCCCTCGTCGCCTGCGCGGAACACTTCGGCCGCATCGCGCTCACCGATCCCGGCAGATTCGACCCGCCCCACCTCATCGGCCAGGTGCAGGTGATCCTCGGCGCCATCTGGCCGCCGACGCGTTGACGGCATGTCAGCGGAGAACGGCCGCTCACTCCCGGCCCCGAGAACGAAACAGCGCCCGACCCGACCGAAGCCGACCCAGGCGCTGCGCAGCAGGTCAGCGGGGACTCCCCGCACCCACCACCAGTAGGCCCTGTGGGACTCGAACCCACAACCAATGGATTAAAAGTCCACTGCTCTGCCAATTGAGCTAAGGGCCCAAGCGATGTTGCCACCCCGAGCATAGCCGCCCATGGCCGTGTCTCCGATCGGGTATCGGGGACACGGCCACGTCGACGGTGGTGGACGGCGAGGAAACAGGCCCCCGCGCGCCACCGTGGCCCTACGGATCCACCGCTTCGGGCGCCCCCGCCCGCGCCGCCTCCCGGGCGATCGTCCGCTCGTGGTCGGGGTTGAGGAACCAGTGCCGGGCCGAGGCCAGCCACCAGGTCGCGGCGAAGCCGAGGACGACCAGGACGGCGATCGGGGCGTAGTTGAAGGTCTCCCAGGTCACCGGCGACACCTGCGGCAGCATGAACAGCACCGTGATCACGCCGACCCACGCCACCGCCACCACCCCCACGACCCCCGACCAGCGGCCCAGATGCCACGGCCCCCGCTCGAAGGCCTCCCCCTTGCGCAGCCGCAGCAACGTCGGGATGACGTAGGCGATGTACAGGCCGATCACCGCGATCGAGGTCACCGCCGCGTAGGCCGTCACATTGATCAGATACGGCAGCCCGAGGACCAGCGCCCCGCCCGCCGCCAGCCACACCGCCGCGACCGGCGTACGTGTGCGCGGGCTGACCGTGTGCCAGATGTGGGAGAAGGGCAGCGCCCCGTCCCTCGAAAAGGCGTAGATCATGCGGCTGTTGGCCGTCACCGACGCCATCCCGCAGAACAGCTGCGCCCCGATGACCACCAGCAGGAGCAGCTTGCCGGCCGTCGCCCCCAGCGCGTCGAGGAGGATCTGCGCGGGCGGCGCGCCGGTCGGGGACGTGCGGACACCCTCGTACGACTGGATGGCGAAGGTGAAGCCCAGCAGCAACACGAAGCCCGCGATCCACGACGTCCAGATCGACCGCACGATCCCCTTCGGGCCGGCCGTCGCGGCGTCGTACGTCTCCTCCGTCATATGGGCCGAGGCGTCGTACCCGGTGAAGGTGTACTGGGCCATCAGCAGACCCAGCAGCACCACGTACACCCCGCTTCCCCAACCCGTGTTGTTCACGAACTCGCCGAACACGAAGGACGCGGACCGGTGCTCGTCCGGTACAAGGGCCAGCGCGCCGACGATCACCGCGACACCCAGCACGTGCCACCACACGCTGATGCCGTTGAGCAGCGCGACGATGCGCACGCCGAAGGTGTTCAGCAGGCCGTGCAGCAGCAGGATCGCGGCGAAGAGCAGGATCGTCCGGCCCGGCGTCACCTCGAAGCCGAACTGCAGGTTCAGATACGCGCCCAGGAAGGACGCGGCCCCGAAGTCGATGCCCGCGGTCACCGCCACCTGGCCCAGCACGTTGAACCAGCCCGTGAACCATGCCCAGACGGCGGCCGTACGCGGCGGCGCGAGCCGGTGCGCCCAGAAGTACAGGCCCGCCGACGTCGGATACGCCGAGCAGATCTCCGCCATGGACAGGCCGACGAAGAGGGTCATCAGGCCCACGGCCACCCAGCCCCAGGTGATCACCGCCGGACCGCCCGTGTTCATGCCGAACAGATAGAGGGTCAGGCAGCCCGACAGGACCGAGATGATCGTGAAGGAGACCGCGTAGTTGGAGAACGCCGACATGCGGCGGGCGAGAACCTGCGTGTAGCCGAGCTGGGCCAGCCGCTCTTCGTCAGACAGCCCACTCGCTCTGGCGTCATCTGTCATGTCCCCAGCAATTCCCTCCCCGGGGGCGTGACATGCGTCACCTGATGGCCAAAAAGGGCCCCTTCGGAGAAGGAGCCCTTAGTGGATCAGTTGCCGTTCAGCTTGTGTCAGCCGTTGCGCTTCCAGCGCGGCTTGTCGTCGCGGCGCCCGAAGGAGCCGGAGGTGCCGGAGGTGCCGGAGGTGCCGGAGGTGCCGCCACGGTGGTCGTCACGACGGCCGTACGGGCGGTCATGGCCGCCGGAGCGGAAGCCCGGGCGGTCGTCGCGACGGTCGCGGTTGAAGGGGCGGTCGCTGCCACGGTGACCGCCGCGCTCGTCCCGGCGCTCGAAGGGGCGCCCGGCCGGACGGTCGTCCCGGCGGAACCCACCCCGGTCGTCGCGGCGCTCGAAGGTGCGGCCACCACGGTCGTCACGACGCTCGAACGAGCGGCCACCGCGGTCGTCGCGGCGGTCGTCACGGCGGAAGCCGCCACGGTCGTTGTCACGACGCTCGAACCCACGGTCGCCACGGTCACGGTTGAACCCACCGCGGTCGTTGTTGTCCCGACGCTCGAAGGAACGCCCACCCCGGTCGTCCCGACGGTCATCACGGCGGTCGTCACGGCGGAAGCCGCCACGGTCGTTGTCACGACGCTCGAACCCACGGTCGCCACGGTCACGGTTGAACCCACCGCGGTCGTTGTTGTCCCGACGCTCGAAGGAACGCCCACCCCGGTCGTCCCGACGGTCATCGCGACGGTCGTCACGGCGGAAGCCGCCACGGTCGTTGTCACGACGCTCACGACGCTCGTACGCCGGAGCCTCCGTCTTGTCGACGTCCTGCGCCACCGGCTGCTCGGGCACGGCCACCTCGGCGGCAGCCTCGACCGCCACGGCCTGCGCCTCGGCGACCGCGGCCTCGGGGTCCTCGCCCCGCTCGCGCGCGACCCGGGCGACGAGCCGGTCGGCCTCCTCACGCAGCTCCGCGGCACGCCGCTGCGCCCGCTCCAGCTCCTTGGTGAGCTGAGCCACCTCACGCTCGGCCTGCTGCGCGGCGTTGCCCGCGGACTCGGCCTGCACCTCGGTCATCGAACGGGCGCCGGTGATCTCGGCGACCTCCGGGTCGAAGGCGGCACCGCCCTGGATGATGTGGCGCGAGGCGTCGACGCCCGCGTCCTCCATCAGCCGGAAGATCTGGCGGCGCTGGTGCGGCAGGGAGAGGGAGACGACCGTGCCGGTGCGGCCCGCGCGAGCGGTACGGCCCGCACGGTGCAGGTAGTCCTTGTGGTCGCCGGCCGGGTCGACGTTCAGCACGAGGTCGATGCCGTCGACGTGGATACCGCGAGCGGCGACGTCGGTCGCGACGAGGGCGTTGACGTAGCCCTTCTTGAAGTCCTCCAGCACCCGGGTGCGCGCGCCCTGCGTCATACCGCCGTGCAACGCGTCGGCCTTCACACCGGAGTCGCACAGCTGCTCGGCGATGCGGTCGGCGCCCAGCTGGGTGCGGACGAAGATGATGGTGCGGCCCTTGCGGGAGGCGATCGCGGCGGTGACCGGCGCCTTGTCCTTGGGCTTCACGATCAGGATGTGGTGCGACATGGTCGTGACGTTGCCCTGGGCGCTGTCGACCTCGTGCGTGACCGGGTTGGTCAGGTAGCGCTTGACCAGGGTGGAGATCTCGTTCTCCATCGTGGCCGAGAACAGCATCCGCTGGCCGCCGCCCGGGATCTGGTCGAGCAGCTCGGTGACCTCGGGCAGGAAGCCCAGGTCGGACATCTGGTCGGCCTCGTCGAGGACGGCGACCTCGACGTTCGCCAGGGAGCAGGCGCCGCGGTTGATGATGTCGCGCAGTCGGCCCGGGGTGGCGACGAGGATGTCGACGCCGCGCTCGAGGGCGTAGATCTGGTTGCTCATCGACGTACCGCCGCAGACGACCTTCATCTTGAGGCCGAGGACGTCGCCGTAGGGCTGGAGGGCGTCCGCGACCTGCATCGCGAGCTCACGGGTCGGGGTGAGGATGACGGCGCGCGGCTTGTGCTTCTCGGTGCGACCACCGGCGAGGCGCGTCATGGTCGGCAGACCGAAGGAGAGGGTCTTGCCGGAGCCGGTGCGGCCACGGCCGAGGATGTCCTTGCCGGCCAGGGCGTCCGGGATGGTCGCGGCCTGGATCGGGAAGGGGGTGGTCACGCCGTTCTGGGCGAGCTTGCGGACGACGCCCTCGGGGAGACCGAGGTCCGCGAACGTCGCCTCGGGAGCGTCCTCGACGGGCGCGTTCTCCGCGTCCTCGGGCACAACGACGTGATCAGTACTGGAAATGGACATGCGTATGCGAAACCTTCCGGAGTCTCGTCGGCACGCGCCCGTCAACTCCGTGATTCGCAATACGACCGCCTCTATGCGGTCAGCCACGGCAAGGGAGAGTACGCGCCACACGGCGCGCTCTGCAGTGGCGCCGGGCAAATGGGATCAAACGATCTACCACCATACGCACCCCCGGCCCCCCAAGGCAAACCGACCGTCAACCGTGTAGGCAACGTCACTCGCCACCGTCCCCTCGCCCCTGCCGCTCCGACGTCAGGCGGGCGCCCCCGCAGTCGGCGCCGGCTCCCGCTGAGCCAGCTGCGGCCCCGTCTCCTCGTGCGCCGACGACGAGGGCTCGGCCTCCGTGGGCGTCGGCGCGGCGGACGTCGGCTGCTCGGTCGGCGTCGGTTCCGGATCCGGCGTCCGGGTGGGCGTCGGCTCGGCCGTACGGGTGGGGCCCGGCTTGTCGCTCTGCCCCGGATTGACCGGCGGCTTGCCCCCCGCGGGAGCGGACGGGCTCACGGCCGCGGACGGCGAGGCCGAGGCGGACGCCGACGCCTCGGCACCCTTCTCGCCCTTCCCCTTGCGCTTCTTGCCCTTCTCCTTCTCCCGCTTGCGGTCGTCCACATGCGCCCCGTACCCGGCCCCGCCGCCCGACACGGCCGACCCTCCGTCGGGCGCCTCACCACCGCGCTGACCCGCGGAGTGCGAGGGCTTCGCGCTCCCCCCTCCGGCGTCGTCACCCACGCTCATACAGCCGGCGGCAGCGGCGACGGCCACCACCGTGGCGGCCAGACGGACAGGTACGTACAAGGGGCGCACGGGAGCCACCTCCAGGGGCGGGCGAAGAAGTCAACCTGCCCAACTCCCGCCGCCCACAAGAGGACACGCGCCCCGCGCGACAGGACACACGCCCGCCACCGAAAGACCGGAAGCCGCCTCACCCGTACCCGAGCGCGTGCAACCGCGCGTCGTCGATCCCGAAGTGATGCGCGATCTCGTGCACCACCGTCACCTCGGTCTCCTCGACGACCTCCTCCCGCGACGTACACATCCGCAGCGTCGGCCCCCGATAGATCGTGATCCGGTCCGGCAGCACCCCGGCGTACCACTCCCCGCGCTCGGTCAGCGGAGTCCCTTCGTACAACCCGAGCAGCTCGGGATCGTCCTTGGGCGGTTCGTCCTCGACGAACACCGCGACGTTGTCCATCAGCCGCGTCAACTCCGGCGGAATCCGGTCCAGCGCCTCGGCGACCAGTTCCTCGAACTCCTCGCGCGTCATCTCCAGCACAGGCCCATTGTCGGGTACGAACCCGCCGTGAAGGAGCCGCCAACGGCCCCGCATACCCACCCGCGCACTTGGGCATACGGGACCAATGGCCCGCGTCCCCGCCGCAGTCCGGAAGGTTCTCGCCCCCCTCCCCAGGGCGCCACGCGCCCTCGCCCGCCGTTACGCCACCCGCCGCCCGAGCCCCACCCCGGAACTCGTCACCCAGCCCCACCCCTGGACACGCGCCCTCGGCCTGGTCACCGTCGTCCTGCTCGGCGCCTGGCTCGGCCTGCTGATCGTCGGCAACGTACGCGTCCCGGTCGGCCCCATGAACACGACGATGACCCTGCGCCCCTCCATCACCGGCGGCACAAAGATCAACGTCTCCCCGCTCGGCGCCCTCCAGCTGGACAGCCACATCGCCCCCGTCCGCCTGGACGTCAACGTCGACCAGCTGGACCCGGCCCGCGCCCAGGCCCTCGTCGACCACCCCGAACGCCTCTCCGGCCTCCAGGACGAGGTCACCCAGGACGTCGCCCACGGCACCCGCGACCTGGCCCTGCGCAGCTGCGTCGCCGTCGTCACCGGCGCCACCGCCCTCGGCCTCGCCGTCTACCGCCGCCCCCGCCGCGCCCTGGCCGCCGGCGGCCTCGCCCTCACCCTCCTGGCGGCCTCGGGCGGCACGGCATACGCCACCTGGAACCCCGAATCCGTCCTGGAACCGAAGTTCTCCGGCCTGCTCTCCTCCGCACCGTCCCTGGTGGGCAACGCCCGCAGCATCGTCACCGAATTCGACGTCTACCAGAAGGAGTTGGCCCGCCTGGTCACCAACGTGACCAAGCTCTACGACGCCACCTCCACGCTCCCGGCCTACACCCCCGACCCGAGCACCATCCGCGTCCTGCACGTCTCCGACATCCACCTCAACCCGGCGAGCTGGAAGATCATCGCCTCGCTCGTCGAGCAGTACAAGGTCAACGTGATCGTCGACTCCGGCGACACCATGGACCACGGCACCGCCGCCGAGAACGGCTTCCTCGACCCCATCGAGGACCTCGGCGCGCCCTACGTCTGGGTCCGCGGCAACCACGACTCCCACCTCACCCAGCGCTACCTGGAAAAGCTCAAGAACGTCCACGTCCTGGACGACGGCAAGGCGCAGACCGTCGCGGGCCTGCGCTTCGCCGGCATCGGCGACCCCCAGTTCACCCCCGACCGCTCCAAGATCCCCGGCGGCGACGCGGCCAACGAACTGGCAGGCGCCCGCCTGGCCACGTCCCTGCGCGACCAGAAGGCCGCCGGCACCCCCGTGGACGTCGCCGTCGCCCACGAACCGGTCGCCGCCGGCCAGACCGACGGCGAGGTCCCCCTGGCCCTGGCCGGCCACATCCACCACCAGGAAATGGAGGTCCTCCCCTACGGCACCCGCCTCCGCGTCGAAGGCTCCACCGGTGGCAGCGGCCTGCGTGCGATCGAGGGCAAACACCCCGACCCCATCCAGACCTCGATCCTCTACTTCGACCGCGACACCCACCGCCTCCAGGCCTGGGACGAGATCGAGCTGGGCGGCCTGGGCCTGACGACGGCTGAGGTGCGGCGCAACCTGGTGGAGGAGAACCAACCGGGCGCGACCGACTCACCGACCGACTCACCGACTGGCTCGCAGACCGGCTCGCCGCCGCCCACACCCGCACCCAACCCCTCGCCGTAAACCGTTTTGGCGATACCTCCCGCCATCCCATATGCTTCTCACGTCCCCGACGCGCTGAGAAGCGCCCAGGCGGGCCGATAGCCCTCATCGTCTAGCGGCCTAGGACGCCGCCCTTTCAAGGCGGTAGCACGGGTTCGAATCCCGTTGGGGGCACGCAGTATGGTGTGCGACACTGTCGTACGCACAGCTTGGTCCTGTGGAGCAGTTTGGAGTGCTCGCCACCCTGTCAAGGTGGAGGCCGCGGGTTCAAATCCCGTCAGGACCGCTGAGGCTTCTCGTAGGCCTCGTGGCTGGGTAGCTCAGTTGGTACGAGCGATCGCCTGAAAAGCGATAGGTCGCCGGTTCGACCCCGGCCCCAGCCACAGCTCAGGCCCCGATCTTCGGATCGGGGCCTTGTTGTTTTCCGCACCGCAGACTCGCACCCACCAGCCGAGTCGGCCGCCGCAGGCACCCCGCCCAACCGCCGACGGCAAAAGCGTTCGCCACGGATTTCGGCGGGATGAGATCCTGGATCGCGTATGTCTACGCACCCTGCCCCCGCCCTCGGCGCCCTCGCCCCCCGCCTGACCGAGCTCTCCCTGCGTGACGCGCAGCGACTCGGCCGGCGGCTCGAAGGTGCGCGCAAGATCCGTAAGCCGGAGGCACGCGCCGCCGTGCTCGCCGAGATCGAGGCGGAGATCGCCAGGGGCGAGGAGCGGATCGCCACCCGGCGCACCCTTGTGCCCCAGGTCAGATACCCCGAGCAGCTGCCGGTCAGCCAGAAGAAGAGCGACATCGCGGCCGCCATCCGCGACCACCAGGTCGTGATCGTGGCCGGTGAGACCGGGTCCGGCAAGACCACGCAGATCCCGAAGATCTGTCTCGAGCTCGGGCGTGGCGTGCGCGGCATGATCGGGCACACGCAGCCCCGCCGTATCGCGGCCCGTACGGTCGCCGAGCGGGTGGCGGAGGAGCTGGACACGCCGCTCGGGGAGTCGGTCGGCTGGAAGGTGCGGTTCACCGACCAGGTGAACCCCGACGCCACCTTCGTCAAGCTCATGACCGACGGCATCCTGCTCGCCGAGATCCAGACCGACCGCGAGCTGCGCGCCTACGACACGATCATCATCGACGAGGCCCACGAGCGGTCCCTCAACATCGACTTCCTGCTCGGGTATCTCGCGCAGCTGCTGCCGAAGCGGCCGGATCTGAAGGTCGTCATCACCTCGGCGACGATCGATCCCGAGCGTTTCTCGCGGCACTTCGGCGACGCGCCGATCATCGAGGTCAGCGGCCGCACGTACCCGGTGGAGGTGCGTTACCGGCCGCTCCTCGAAGAGGACTCCGAGGACGCCGACCGCGACCAGATCACCGCGATCTGCGATGCCGTCGAGGAGCTCCAGGGCGAGGGGAAGGGCGACATCCTCGTCTTCCTCTCCGGGGAGCGGGAGATCCGGGACACGGCGGACGCCCTCACCAAGAAGCAGTACCGCTTCACCGAGGTGCTGCCGCTCTACGCCCGGCTCTCCCATGCCGAGCAGCATCGCGTCTTCCAGCCCCACACCGGCCGCAGGATCGTTCTGGCGACCAACGTCGCCGAGACCTCGCTCACCGTCCCGGGCATCAAGTACGTGATCGACCCCGGCTTCGCCCGGATCAGCCGGTACAGCCACCGCACCAAGGTCCAGCGGCTGCCCATCGAGCCGATCTCGCAGGCCAGCGCCAACCAGCGCAAGGGCCGCTGCGGGCGGACCAGCGACGGTATCTGCATCCGCCTCTACTCCGAGGACGACTTCGTCGCCCGCCCGGAGTTCACGGACGCGGAGATCCTGCGGACGAACCTCGCCTCCGTCATCCTGCAGATGACCGCGGCCGGCCTCGGCGACATCGAGAAGTTCCCCTTCATTGACCCGCCGGACCACCGCAACATCCGCGACGGCGTCCAGCTCCTGGAGGAGCTCGGCGCGCTGGACCCGACGCAGAAGGACGTACGCAAGCGGCTCACGGACAGCGGCCGCAAGCTCGCCCAGCTCCCCGTCGACCCGCGCCTGGCCCGCATGGTCCTGGAGGCCGACAAGAACGGCTGTGTCCGCGAGGTCATGGTGATAGCGGCGGCGCTCTCCATCCAGGATCCGCGCGAGCGCCCCGCCGACAAGCAGACCCAGGCCGACCAGCAGCACGCCCGTTTCCGGGACGAGACGAGCGACTTCCTCGCGTACCTCAACCTGTGGCGGTACGTCCGTGAGCAGCAGCGCGAGCGCGGCTCGTCCTCGTTCCGCCGGATGTGCAAGCAGGAGTACCTGAACTTCCTGCGCATCCGCGAGTGGCAGGACATCTACACACAGCTGCGTACGGTCGCCAAGCAGATGGGCATCCACCTCAACGAGGAGGACGCTCCCGCCGACCGCATCCACCTCTCCCTGCTCGCCGGCCTGCTCTCCCACATCGGCATGAAGGACGTGAAGGACGGGGCGAAGAACGAGTACCTGGGGGCGCGGAGCGCCAAGTTCGCGGTCTTCCCGGGCTCGGCCCTCTTCAAGAAGCCCCCGCGCTTCGTGATGTCCGCCGAACTCGTCGAGACCTCCCGCCTCTGGGCGCGCGTCAACGCGAAGATCGAGCCGGAGTGGGTCGAGCCGCTCGCCGAGCACCTCCTGAAGCGGACGTACAGCGAACCGCACTGGGAGAAGGACCAGGCGGCGGTGATGGCGTACGAGAAGGTCACGCTGTACGGCGTCCCGATCATCGCCCAGCGCAAGGTGAACTACGGCCGGATCGACCCGGAGGTCAGCCGCGAGCTGTTCATCCGCAACGCCCTGGTCGAGGGCGACTGGCGCACGCACCACAAGTTCTTCGCCGACAACCGCAAACTCCTCAGCGAGGTCGAGGAGTTGGAGCACCGTGCCCGGCGCCGGGACATCGTGGTCGACGACGAGACGCTGTTCGACTTCTACGACGAGAGGGTCCCGGACCACGTCGTCTCGGGCGCCCACTTCGACTCCTGGTGGAAGCACAAGCGGCACGAGCAGCCGGACTTCCTGGACTTCGAGCGCGAGATGCTCATCCGGGAGTCGGCCGAGGCGGTCACCAAGGCGGACTATCCGGACTCCTGGCGGCAGGGAGCGCTGAAGTTCCGGGTGACGTACCAGTTCGAGCCGGGCGCGGACGCGGACGGTGTGACGGTCCACATCCCGCTCCAGGTCCTGAACCAGGCCATGGACGAGGGCTTCGACTGGCAGATCCCGGGCCTGCGCGAGGAGTTGGTGACGGAACTGATCCGTTCCCTGCCCAAGCCGATCCGCCGCCACTACGTGCCGGCGCCGAACTTCGCGAAGCGGTTCCTCGACACGGCGACTCCCTTGCAGGAGCCGCTGACGGTGACCATGGCACGCGAACTGAAGCGCATGGTCGGGGTCCCCTTCACCGCCGACGACTTCGACTGGCCGAAGGTGCCGGAGCATCTGCGCATCACCTTCCGGATTGTCGACGAACGGCGCCGCAAGCTGGCCGAGGACAAGGACCTGGAGGCCCTGAAACTCCGCCTGAAGCCGAAGGCGCGCAAGGCCCTCTCCCAGGCCGCGGCGGCCACGGCGTCCCGCGAGGGCGGCGAGTCTCTGGAGCGCCAGGGCCTGGCCGACTGGTCCATCGGCTCGCTCACCCGCGTTTTCGAGACCCGCCGCGCCGGCCAGCCGGTCAAGGCGTACCCGGCGCTGGTGGACGACTGCGACCTGGTCTCCGTACGCCTCTTCGACACGGAGGCGGAGCAGCAGCAGGCGATGTGGAAGGGCACGCGCCGGCTCATCCTCCGCAACATCCCGGTCAACCCGGCGAAGTTCGCCTCGGAGAAGCTGACGAACGCGCAGAAGCTGGCGCTGTCGTCGAACCCGCACGGCTCGATCCAGGCCCTCTTCGACGACTGCGCGATGGCGGCGGCGGACAAGCTGATCGGCGACTTCGGAGGGCCGGCCTGGGACGAGGAGTCGTATCGGAAGCTGTACGACAAGGTGCGCGCCGAGATCGTCGACACGACCGTGCGTACGGTGGGCCAGGTGCAGCAGGTCCTCGCGGCCTGGCAGGCCGCCGAGCGCCGTCTGAAGGCCGTACGCAGCCCTGCCCTGCTGGCAAACCTCACGGACGTCCGTAAGCAGCTGGACGCCCTTGTGAGGCCCGGTTTCGTGACGGAGGCGGGGCTGCGGCGCATGCCGGATCTGATGCGCTATCTGATCGCGGTGGACCGCCGTCTGCAGCAGATGCCGACGAACGTCCAGCGCGACACGACGCGCATGGCGAAGGTCCACGAGATGCAGGACGAGTACGCCTGGCTGCTGGAGCAGATGCCGCAGGGGCGTCCGGTGCCGCAGCAGGTGCTGGATGTCCGCTGGATGCTGGAGGAGCTCCGCGTCAGCTATTTCGCTCACGCGCTCGGCACGGCGTATCCGATCTCCGACAAGCGGATCGTGAAGACGATCGACGCGTTGGCGCCGTAACGAGGCCTGTACGTTGGGTGAGTTCGACCAGCGGGCTCACCCTCCTGTAGAGTCTCTTCTCGCAGCGCAACGCACAAATAGCGCAGCGAAACCTGGTCCTGTGGAGCAGTTTGGAGTGCTCGCCACCCTGTCAAGGTGGAGGCCGCGGGTTCAAATCCCGTCAGGACCGCAGTGAAACGAGAGGCCCGCATCCCGCCAAGGGACGCGGGCCTTACTCATGTCCACGAGCAGGCCCTGCCCAGACAAAGACCGCGCCCGCGGCGCAGCCGCAATCGAACACAGCAAATCCCGTCAGGACCGCAGTGAAACGAGAGGCCCGCATCCCGCCAAGGGACGCGGGCCTTACTCATGCCCGCGAGCAGGCCCTCTCGACGCCTGTCCGCACCAATCAGCCCGTCCGGCGCTTGAGGACGAGGCCCCTCGGGGCCGAAGCGGGGGTCTGGGGGCGGCAGCCCCCACGGACGGCAGCCACAGGGCCCGGCACCCTCAAGCGGCACCACCAGGGGAGCGCCACGCCACCTTGACGGAGTCACATTCGCTCGGTACCCAGAAGTCAGGGCACTTTCCCCGTATGGCCCCTGGAGGTGGCGTATGGCGGCGTCGGCTAGGCACGAAACGCGGGCGTTGCTCCGCGCGCACCTGTCAGCCGCCACGTCCTACCGACATCTCACCCGGCACTGCCCGATCTGCCATCACCTGCTGCGGCTGGCGATGGGCTCCGCCCCGCGCACCGCTCAGGCGGCTCCGCGCGAGGTCAGCGAGGGCGAAACCGCTTCCACCGCGTGACCGTCTCGGACGTCAACTCCCGCGCTGCCGTGGGGCGCTGGAGCGCACGCCTTCCTTTAGCGCACATAGTCCAGAGGCAACAAGCACCACGCCATGTGACGGGTGTCACCGCATGAGTTTCCGGAAGTGCGGTACTTACACCCCACCTACAACTGGTCAATTTAATATGTGCAATTGCACCAGCTTCCGGAGATCGCCCCACGCGCACTGAGCGGCCGGCCGGGGCGAGTCCACAGGAGATCCGACACCCCTCCCCAGGCTCCGACAAGCCCGCTCACAGGACCACCGTCAGCACACGCTCCGCACACAAAAAAGATCGCGCTGGACCCGGCGGAGTCCAGCGCGATCTACGACGCACCCTTGTTGCGTGCCTGCGAAGCTCTGTTCGGCTTGGGCGTGGGCTCTGTTGGGGCAGAACCCGCGTCGCTTGGAGCTAGGGTTCGGGCGCCACGGAAGTTGGGGGAACTCCCGTTTTGCCCGGTTATGCAGTTGTTCAGGCCTCGCTGCGCTGCTGCGGAATGCCCGCGAGCAGAGCGCGGACCTCAGCCTCGCGGTAGCGGCGGTGCCCGCCGAGCGTGCGGATGGACGTAAGCTTCCCGGCCTTTGCCCACCGCGTAACCGTCTTGGGGTCCACGCGGAACATCGTGGCAACCTCAGCCGGGGTCAGCAGCGGCTCGGCATCAGGGGTGCGAGCGGTCATGAGCGGCCTCCTCGGGAGAACCGAACCTTCTCGGTTCTTTCCTCTAAATTCTGCACCTTGACCCGCGTTGCCCGAAATGGCGGACGCGAGTCGAGTCGGTTATAGGACGAACGGCTTGTCCTCGGCACTACAACTACACCATCTGTCCAGCCGCGTCGGCCAAACCGATGGAATTGCCCTCCCAGGTGTTCATCAGCGACGGAAGCCGATGGACCATGCCATAGCGGACAGTCACGCCACTGTGACGATCAGTCACAGGGGCGTGCAGGAGTCCCAAGACCCCCCAAAGCGTGGAATGTCGAGAGAGAGTCCTCCCCGGACTCCTTGTCCTATTTTGGCACGAGGAGGGGTTGGGGATGCAAGGGCCGCGTACGTGCGGTCCGTCACGCTTGCGTGCGTTGACACACCCTTGATGCATACGCCCGTATCGGGTACTACGTCCGATGTTGACGAGGCATCAAGAACCCCAGAACGAGCACGAAACCCCAAAACGGGCGGCCCGTCAAACGCCAGTTCGTTACATCACAGAGTGCGCCAGATCACACCCGGCCGGCCGACTGCTCAGTTCGCCGAACGCCGGTCCCGCACCGACCGCCACCGCTCCACGAGCCGCCCGTAAGCCGCCCCCGCGGCCGCCCCGTCACCGCGCCGCAGCGCCTCGATGCCGTCGGCCACATCGGCCGCCGAGTGGTCGTCCTCCAGCTCGCCGGCCGGCAGGGCGTGCACCAGGCCGCCGTAGTCCAGCTCGACCAGCGAGCGCGGGTGGAACTCCTCCAGCCAGCGCCCGACGTCCACCAGGCCGTCGATGAGCGGCCCCTCGTCGATGGCGTCCTTGAGCGTCCTCAGAGCCCGCGCCACCCGCCGCCGCGCCTCCACCATGGGCGTCCGGTAGCGCAGCATCGGGGGGATCTCACCCGAGCCCTTGTCGAAGCGCCGCTCCTCGTCCGACACCAGCACGAACCAGTGCAGCGGCACCTGCCAGGTCGAGGTGCGGATCCACGGCCGGGCGTCCGGGTTGCGGGCCAGCCAGCGCTCGTAGTCCTGGGCCGTCTGGCGCCGTACGACCTCCGGCAGCGCCGCGTCCAGGACCGGCTTCGGCAGCTCGTCGGCCAGCTCCCCCAGCGCCTGCCAGCCACGCAGCCGGGTGCGCCACGGGCACACGCACAGCACCCCGTCGACCTCGAGCACGAAGGCGTCGCCGCTCTCGTGCACCGGCACGGGGATGGGCGGGGTGGGCAGCAAGTCAGCCAGGGAGCGGCGCAGTTCGTCCTGGTACGACGGGCGGTCGGGGCGGCGGGCGTAACGGTCCCAGTGGCCGCGCTCCGGCTCCGGGAAGGCGGCCAGCGGCTCGTAGACGCGCAGATAGGTCGCATACGGGACGATCACCGAGGACACCTTGGGCACGCCTGCTCCCTCCCCCGCCGTCTGCCAGGAAAACCTCCGAAACCCGCTCACAAACGTGCGGGAAAACTATGCAAATCGTCGCACGGCTGTACTCCAGGAGTAGGTGATCCTGAGCACTGCGGGGTGGTCAGGCGCCTACGGGTCTAATCTCATGCTCACGGCTCCCGCCACCCCCATGGGAGCTCGCTCCAATCGCCGCCAGTACTCAGGAGTCACCACAGTGACCGACGTAACACACGGCGTCCTGCACACCCTGTTCCACTCGGATCAGGGGGGTCATGAGCAAGTAGTGCTCTGCCAGGACCGCGCCAGCGGCCTCAAGGCCGTCATCGCCATCCACTCCACCGCTCTGGGCCCCGCCCTCGGCGGTACGCGCTTCTACCCGTACGCGACCGAGGAAGAGGCCGTCGCCGACGCGCTGAACCTCGCGCGCGGGATGTCGTACAAGAACGCCATGGCCGGTCTCGACCACGGCGGCGGCAAGGCCGTGATCATCGGTGACCCGCAGAGGATCAAGTCCGAGGAGCTGCTGCTGGCCTACGGCCGGTTCGTGGCTTCGCTGGGCGGTCGGTACGTCACCGCGTGCGACGTCGGCACGTACGTCGCCGACATGGACGTCGTGGCCCGTGCGTGCCGCTGGACGACCGGGCGCTCCCCGGAGAACGGCGGCGCGGGCGACTCCTCCGTGCTCACCGCCTTCGGCGTCTACCAAGGCATGCGGGCCTCCGCCCAGCACCTGTGGGGCGACCCCTCCCTGCGTGGCCGCAAGGTCGGCATCGCAGGCGTCGGCAAGGTCGGCCACCACCTGGTGGAGCACCTGCGGGCGGAGGGCGCCGAGGTCGTCATCACGGACGTCCGCGAGGAGGCCGTCGGGCGGATCCTCGCGGCGCACCCGACGGGTGTGACGGCCGTCGCCGACACCGCGACCCTGATCCGCGTCGAGGACCTCGACATCTACGCCCCCTGCGCGCTCGGCGGGGCCCTGAACGACGACACCGTGCCCGCCCTGACCGCGAAGATCGTGTGCGGCGCCGCCAACAACCAGCTCGCCCACCCGGGCGTCGAGAAGGACATCGCCGACCGCGGGATCCTCTACGCGCCCGACTACGTGGTGAACGCCGGCGGCGTCATCCAGGTCGCCGACGAACTGCACGGCTTCGACTTCGAGCGGTGCAAGGCGAAGGCGGCGAAGATCTACGACACCACGCTGGCCATATTCGCACGTGCGAAGACGGACGGGATTCCGCCGGCCGCCGCGGCCGACCGGATCGCCGAGCAGCGGATGGCGGAGGCACGCGGAGCGCGCTGAGCCACCCAGCGGTCCGGCCGAAGGCCCTCACAGGGGTTTGACCGGTACCCGCCGGTGGGCAGTTGGAGAGAACTCTCACTTCTACCGGCGGGTCGACCGCCAATAAGTGGTTAAAATCGCGGTTGACCAGCGAGGACAGGGCGCCTCGAAGGTCCTGTGCACACGCGCGTGCTGCGGGCGACGTACCGTATGGGCGCGGGCTCAGGTACCGTGGAAGCCCTACGGACCGGCCTCTCCACGGAGAGTCCGTTCCGGATCATGAACGCGTGTCAGACTCTGGGGCCGTCGAGCCCCGTCGTTGAGGGGGTCGAGCCATGGGGCGCGGCCGGGCCAAGGCCAAGCAGACGAAGGTCGCCCGCCAGCTGAAGTACAACAGCGGTGGGACAGACCTCTCACGCCTGGCCGAGGAGCTGGGCGCATCGACGTCGAATCAATCGCCGAACGGCGATCGCTTCGAAGACGATGAGCAGGAGGACGACGACCTGTACTCGAAATACGCCGACCTCTATGAGGACGACGACGAGGATCAGGACGAGGACCCCTCGGAGCAGCGCCGCGGCGCTTGACTTTGTATTGAGCACTCACCCGGTCGGTGACCTCGGTCACCGACCGGGTTCTGTGCTGCCTGCAGGGGATCAGTCGGCGGACGTGTTCAGTTTGAATACGTACCGATCAGGGCGGCGCCCGTCTCGTGGTCGCCCCTGT
This sequence comes from Streptomyces sp. R28, assembly GCF_041052385.1. Lineage (GTDB taxonomy): Bacteria > Actinomycetota > Actinomycetes > Streptomycetales > Streptomycetaceae > Streptomyces. The sequence goes on from NZ_CP163439.1 coordinate 5,107,864, forward strand.
CCGTGATCTCGCCGGCGACCCAGGCGTCCACGCCTCGGTCGGCAAGCGTCGCGAGGGCCGCGTCCGTGGACTCCTCGGGCACGATCGCGATCATGCCGACGCCCATGTTCAGGGTCTTCTCCAGCTCCAGGCGCTCGACCTGGCCCGTCTTGCCGACGAGGTCGAAGATCGGGGCCGGGGTCCACGTGGTGCGGTCGACGATCGCGTGCAGGCTGTCCGGGATCACCCGGGCCAGGTTGGCGGCCAGACCGCCACCGGTGACGTGGCTGAAGGCGTGCACGTCCGTGGTGCGGGTGAGGGCCAGGCAGTCCAGCGAGTAGATCTTCGTCGGCTCCAGCAGCTCCTCGCCGAGGGTGCGGCCGAGCTCGTCGATCTGCGCGTCCAGGGCCAGACCGGCCTGGTTCAGCAGGACGTGCCGGACCAGCGAGTACCCGTTCGAGTGAAGACCGGACGCCGCCATGGCGATCACCGCGTCACCCTTACGGATGCGATCCGGGCCCAGCAGCCGGTCGGCCTCCACGACGCCCGTACCGGCGCCGGCGACGTCGAAGTCGTCCTCGCCCAGCAGACCCGGGTGCTCGGCCGTCTCGCCGCCGACCAGGGCGCAGCCGGCGAGCACACAGCCCTCGGCGATGCCCTTCACGATGGCGGCGACACGCTCGGGGTGGACCTTGCCGACACAGATGTAGTCGGTCATGAACAGCGGCTCGGCGCCGCACACCACGATGTCGTCCATGACCATCGCGACCAGGTCGTGGCCGATGGTGTCGTAGACGCCCATCTGACGGGCGACGTCGACCTTGGTGCCGACACCGTCGGTGGCGGAGGCGAGGAGGGGACGCTCGTAGCGCTTGAGGGCGGAGGCGTCGAAGAGGCCGGCGAAACCGCCGAGGCCGCCGAGGACCTCGGGGCGCTGGGTCTTCTTCACCCACTCCTTCATCAGCTCGACCGCGCGGTCGCCCGCTTCGATGTCGACGCCCGCGGCTGCGTAGCTGGCACCAGTTGTCTCAGACATGGCTAGTGAGAACCTTCGTGTCGTACGGCAGGCGTTTTTGAAAAAAACACGGCACGGGCCGTCTTACGGGCGGCGGATCGCGTCGGCGGCGGCCGTGGCGGCCGGGCCGGCGGCCAGCTCCGTCTCCAGCAGCTGCTTACCGAGCAGCTCGGGGTCCGGGAGCTCCATCGGGTACTCGCCGTCGAAGCAGGCGCGGCAGAGGTTCGGCTTGGCGATGGTGGTCGCCTCGATCATGCCGTCGATGGAGATGTACGACAGCGAGTCGGCGCCCAGCGAGGTGCCGATCTCCTCGATCGTCATGCCGTTGGCGATGAGCTCGGCGCGGGTGGCGAAGTCGATCCCGAAGAAGCAGGGCCACTTCACGGGGGGAGAGGAAATCCGGATGTGGACTTCCGCCGCGCCCGCCTCGCGGAGCATGCGGACCAGGGCCCGCTGGGTGTTGCCGCGCACGATCGAGTCGTCGACGACGACCAGGCGCTTGCCCTTGATGACTTCCTTCAGCGGGTTCAGCTTCAGGCGGATGCCGAGTTGGCGGATGGTCTGCGAGGGCTGGATGAACGTACGGCCGACGTACGCGTTCTTCACCAGACCCGCGCCGAACGGGATGCCGCTCGCCTCCGCGTAGCCGATCGCGGCCGGGGTGCCGGACTCCGGGGTCGCTATGACCAGGTCGGCCTCGACCGGGGCTTCCTTCGCGAGCTTGCGGCCCATCTCCACGCGGGAGAGGTAGACGTTCCGGCCGGCGATGTCGGTGTCCGGGCGGGCCAGGTACACGTACTCGAAGACACAGCCCTTGGGCTTCGCTTCCGCGAATCGGGAGGAGCGCAGGCCGTTCTCGTCGATGGCGACGAACTCGCCCGGCTCGATCTCGCGGACATAGCTCGCGCCGCAGATGTCGAGGGCGGCGGACTCGGACGCGGCGACCCAGCCGCGCTCCAGGCGGCCGAGGACCAGCGGGCGGATGCCCTGCGGGTCACGGGCGGCGTACAGGGTGTTCTCGTCCATGAAGACGAGGCTGAAGGCGCCCTTGACCTGCGGAAGGACCGTGTGGGCGGCCTCCTCGATGGTCAGCGGCTTGCCGTCCTCGTCGACCTGGGCCGCGAGCAGCGCGGTGAGCAGATCGGTGTCGTTGGTGGCCGCTACGCGCGGAGTGCGGCCACCCTCCTGCTTCGGCAGGTCGGCGACCATCTCGGCGAGCTGCGCCGTGTTGACCAGGTTGCCGTTGTGGCCGAGGGCGATGGAGCCGTGCGCGGTGGCACGGAAGGTCGGCTGGGCGTTCTCCCACACGGAGGCGCCGGTGGTCGAGTAGCGGGCGTGACCGACCGCGATGTGACCCTGGAGCGAACCGAGTGAAGTCTCGTCGAAGACCTGGGAGACCAGTCCCATGTCCTTGAAGACGAGGATCTGGGAGCCGTTACTGACCGCGATTCCCGCGGATTCCTGGCCCCGATGCTGGAGGGCGTAGAGCCCGAAGTACGTGAGCTTTGCGACCTCTTCACCCGGAGCCCAGACACCGAAGACGCCACACGCGTCCTGGGGGCCTTTCTCGCCGGGAAGTAGATCGTGATTGAGTCGACCGTCACCACGTGGCACGGCTCCGAGTGTAGGCGAGATCGACCACTGGTCCGAATTGGGGATCCGCGCCCGTAAAGGATCACTCGGTCGCGGCCGCGTTGACGCGCTCGCCGTTTTCGCTGGTCAGGGTGATGTTGCGGTGATCGAGTTCGTACTTCACGGTGCCGTCGAAGAGGCCCAGGAGGGTCTTCTCCGTATTCATGAGTGAGGTGTCGCACATCATTCGGGTAGTGGACGCCGTGCCCAGCGTGATACGGCCGTCGCTGACCGTCGCCGTGGCCCTCACCTTGTTGCAGCCGAGGCTGCCGCTGACCTGTCCGGCCTTCTCGTCGAAGGTGAGGTGGGCCTTGCCGCCGGCGTCGGGGCTGGTGACGGTCCACTTCGTGCCGTAGAGCGGGGCCGCCTCCTGCTTGGTGAGGGTGACGCGGTCGCCGTCCGCCGTGGAGAGGGTGAGCTTGTCGCCCTTGACCTCGGTGGTGAGGTCGCCGTCGGAGAGGGCACGGGTGAGGGTCTGCTCGAAGTTCGGGGCGACGCCCTCGCAGGCCATCTCGGTCGCCTGCATCCGGTCGAAGGTGACGTGGCTGTCGGCGAAGACGGCGTCGGCGCCGAAGTTGTTGCAGCCGAGGTTGCCCTTGACCTCGCCGCCGTCGGCGATGCGCAGGTAGGCGTTGCTCGGGGCGGCGCTCTTCTTGCCGTCGACGGTGACGTCGTCCACGGCCCAGTAGGCGCCGGTGACGGAGGCCGACGCCCCGGCACCGACCGAGTCACTGCCCGCGTCCTCGCTTCCGCAGGCCACGGCGAACGGGAGGAGGGTCAGTACGGCGAGGGAGGCCAGTCGCTGCTTGTCCATGCCGAGTGTGCCGAGTGTGTTCATGCCGGTGGGACGGGAGGGACGCGGGACTGGTTCCGCTTCTGACGCCGGACGGGTTGTGCCGGTGGCGACTCGCCTTCCGACGGTCGCGCGGCGCGTTGCGCGGTCGCGGGTCACCCCATGAGCGGCAGCAACCCGCCCAGGTCGGCCCGCTCCCCACTCGCGCTCACCTTGGCCTGCGCGACCGCGTCCTGCCACGCCACCCGCCCGGTCGCGAGCCGGATCCAGGTCAGCGGGTCGGTCTCGACGACGTTGGGCGGGGTGCCCCGGGTGTGCCTGGGCCCCTCGACGCACTGCACCACGGCATACGGCGGGATCCGCACCTCGGTCGAGCCGCCGGGCGCCCTCGCGGCGAGGGCGTCGGCGAGGAGACGGGTGCAGGCGGCGAGGGCCTGGCGGTCGTACGGGATGTCGAGGCCGGGGACGGCGGCGTTCAGGTCGTCGGTGTGGACGACGAGTTCGACGGTGCGGGTGACCAGGTAGTCGGCGAGGGTCATGGCGCCGGTGCGGGCGGCGAGGACGCGGTCGCCGGACGCGTCCGCCAGCCTCTGCGCGAGGCGTTCCTCGGTGCGGGCGTACAGGGCCTCGAGGTCGGGGTTGGCGGCGGCGAGGTCGCGGGTGTCGTCGGCGATGTCGCCGGCGCGGGCGGCGGTGGCGAAGGGCCAGTCCAGGAGGGTGAGTTCGGGCTTGGCCGGCTCGTCGCGGTCGACGTTGCGGCTGACGGTCTCCACGGCCATGGTCACGTGGGCCGCCAGCTCCCGTACGGTCCAGTCCCCCAGCCGGGTGGGCAGCGCGAGTTGCTCGGGGGCCAGGGTGCGTACGGCCTGCCGTACGTTCCCGAACTGGGCGAGGATCGCGGTGCGGATCTTGGCGGGGTCATAGGTGCGGGTGCGTTTCTTGGCCGGCGGCATAGCGGCAGCCTATGCGGCTGCGATTCCCTCGTGGAGCCCTGTCTGCCTGCTACTGGTGGGGCCCGCGGGCATCGCGGCGCACTCCGATGAGTTCGGCGACGGCCTCCAGCCAGCGGGCGGCACGGTCCTCGGCGTCCGGAGCGGCCGCCACGTCCGCGGCGGTCCGCAGCCAGCCCCGCAGCACCTGCGACGCGTCGGCCGAGGGCAGGGGTTCGGGCAGCTCGGCGACGTACCGCATGCCCCCGGCGCGAACCGTGTCGGCGAGGAACGCCACAGAGCGCGGCAGGGCCCCGAGCCGGTCCAGCGTGACGGCGGCCGCGACGGCCCCCTCCCCGATGGCGGTGATCCTCGGCTGCGGGGCGATCGGCTGCGGGGCGATCAACGGACAGTGATCGTGTAGAGGTAGTAGGTGGGGTTGTCCGTGTCGTCCGGGGTGGCTGTGTCAGCCGCCGTCACGACCGGTACGGGCGACGCGGTGCCCGCGGGGGCCGGGCTCGCTGTGACCTCGGCCGCGCTGTGGCACAACCCGTGCGGGCAGTACAGCAGCTTCACCGTGGTCCTGCCCTGCGCCACCGCCGTGAAATCGAAGTGCTGGGTGCCGCCGCCGCTGCCGGTGACGCCTTCGTCGCCGCCCTCGATGTCCTCGCCCTTGCCTTCGTAGCGCAGCACGGCCGAGTCGGGCCGCGGCTCCGCCAGGTACCAGTTCTCGCCGAGCACGGGGCTGGCGGGCACCTCCAGGGTGAACTCCTCGCCGACCTCGGCGGTCACCGTACGCTCGTCGGTGCCGTACCCGGCGGGTCCGGTCAGCCCGCAGCCGGCGAGAGCCATGAGGGGGAGCGAACCGAGGGCGATGCGTATGCGCACGGTGCTCAGTCCTGCTCGATGTAGACGTTGTTGACGTTGTCGAACCGGTCGTCGCTGGCCGCCGTCGTGCCCCACGGGTTGTAGATCTGCAGCATGCCGCCCTCCTGGGCGACGATCATCATGCCGTGCCCCACCCGGTCCCCGTTCTCCTCGTGCCCCTCGATGTTGATCGGCACGGACTTGCCCTCGGCGACGGACTTCTCGATGTCGGTCAGGACATCACGCCGTCAGTCGAGTGGACGCGCTGGGCCTGGCCTATGCGGGCTGCGATTCCGTCGTGGGGGCCTCGAACGCCTCGCGGTTGCGGGGGACGCCGATGCCGCGCCAGGTGAAGGGGATGCCGCGGGCGCTGTCCGGGTCGGGGCCGTCCATCAGCTGGAAGTGGAGGTGGGGCTCGGTGGAGTTGCCGGAGTTGCCGCAGCGGGCCAGCGGCTGTCCGACGGTCACACGGTCGCCCTCACGGACGGTGAGCGAGCCGCGTCGCAGGTGGGCGTAGAGCGCGTAGGTGCCGTCGCCGAGGTCGAGGATGACGTGGTTGCCGACGATCCGCTTGGCTCCGAACAGGTCGCGCACGGACGCCTCCAGGAGCATGAGGTACAGCAGCCCTGGCAGCGAGGTGCGGCTCAGATGGTCGCGCTGCCCGTCGGTGGCCCGCACGACGGTGGCGTCGGCGACCGCGAGGAGCGGGGCGTCGAAGGCGGGGAAGGCGTCGTTGCGGCGGGCGATCGGCCACAGCCAGCGGAAGCCCGGGCGGGCGTCGGCCTCGGGTTCGGCGACGACGTCGATGGCGAAGGTCTGGCCGTAGGCGTGCGTGCCGTGGCTCGGGGTGCGGTCGGCCGGGCTGTTGAGCGCGGTCCAACGGCCGGTGACGGGCGGGGCGACCTCGACGGGTTCGCGGGCCGCGCGCGGGCTGTCCGGGGCGCCGCCCCATCGGTTGGCCACGATGACGAGGGCGTAGGCCAGGACGATCGGCAGGAAGTTCCACCACCACGGATATCCGAGGTCCAGTGAGAGGTGCGCGATCACCAGGCCGAGGAAGGTCAGTTGCAGACCCCGGTAGGCGATGGTGGCCAGTTTGCGTGCGGACATGGTTCCCCCTTGTTCGTGTCTTCCTTGTTCCGGTCTTCGCGTCAGGGCCGTGCGGTCGACAGCGCCACCAGCAGCGGTACGACCCGCCCCGGCGGCACCTCGTAGCGGCCCCGACCGGTCGTGTGCAGCCAGCCCGCGCCGGTCAGTTGGCGCAGGTGGTGGTAGATCTGGCCGGTCGTGCCGACCTCGTCCAGCTCGGCGAGTTCGGCCGCGGTGCGCCGCCCGCCGATGACCTCGCGCAGCAGCCGCAGCCGGACCGGGTGGCCGAGGGCGGCGAAGGACTCGGCGGCCTCGGTCCAGTCGCCGTCGAGCAGGCCCTCGGTCAGCGAGCCGTGCTGCCACTCGTACTGCTCCCCGGTCGGCAGCCGTACGGCCCCGGTGAACAGCACTCCTCCATCGGCCGCTTTCAGCCCGGCCAACTGCTCCTTGAACCCTTGCAGGGCCCAGAAGTCGCCCTCGCCGAGGCGAGGGGCGGTGTGCCGCGCGTTCTCCAGCACGGCCAGTCGTCGCTCGAGGTCGGCGACGCGTTCTTCGAGTTCCACTCCTGCAATATTACGGAACTACGTAATTACGTGCAAGCGTGTGGAGGCGGCAAGGGACGGTGACCGCACGACGAAGCCCCCGCCCGGCGGACCGGACGGGGGCTTCGGAGCCGTGGAACCGCTGCCTACTTGAGCAGCGCCGGGATCGTCTCCTCGTGCGCCACGCGCAGCTCCTCCAGGGAGAGCGCGAACTCGCCCTGGAGTTCCACCACTGCATTTGAATCGGACACAGTGCCGTCGACGACACCGATGCGGGTGGCCGGCAGGCCCCGCGCACCGCACATGTCGTTGAAACGGACCTCCTCGGAGCGCGGCACGGCGACGATCGCGCGTCCCGCCGACTCGGAGAAGAGGAGGGTGAAGGCGTCGAGCCCGTCCGGTACGACCAGACGCGCGCCCTTGCCACCGAGCAGCGCCGACTCCACGACCGCCTGGATCAGACCGCCGTCGGACAGGTCGTGCGCAGAGTCGATCATGCCGTCGCGGGAGGCGGAGATCAGGATCTCGGCGAGCAGCCGCTCGCGCTCCAGGTCGACCTGGGGCGGCAGACCGCCGAGGTGGTCGTGCACGACCTGCGACCAGGCCGAACCGCCGAACTCCTCACGCGTGTCGCCGAGGAGGTAGAGCAGCTGGCCCTCCTCCTGGAAGGCGACCGGCGTGCGCCGGGCCACGTCGTCGATGACGCCGAGGACCGCGACCACGGGGGTCGGGTGGATGGCGACCTCGCCGGTCTGGTTGTAGAGCGAGACGTTGCCGCCCGTCACCGGGGTGCCCAACTGCTGGCAGGCGTCGGCGAGTCCACGGACGGCCTCCGCGAACTGCCACATCACCGCCGGGTCCTCGGGCGAGCCGAAGTTCAGGCAGTCGGAGACGGCGAGCGGCTTGGCGCCGGTGGTGGCGACGTTGCGGTACGCCTCCGCGAGCGCCAACTGGGCGCCGTGGTACGGGTCCAGCTTGGCGTACCGGCCGTTGCCGTCCGTCGCGATGGCGACGCCGAGGCCGGTCTCCTCGTCGATGCGGATCATGCCCGAGTCCTCGGGCTGGGCGAGGACGGTGTTGCCCTGCACGAAGTGGTCGTACTGCGAGGTGATCCACTTCTTGGAGGCCTGGTTGGGAGAGGCCACCAGCTTCAGGACCTGGTCCTTCAGCTCGGCCGAACTCGCGGGCCGCGCAAGCTTGTTGGCGTCGTCCGCCTGAAGGGCGTCCTGCCACTCCGGGCGGGCGTACGGGCGCTCGTAGACCGGGCCCTCGTGCGCCACCGTGCGCGGGTCGACGTCGACGATCTTGCCGCCGTGCCAGTAGATCTCCAGGCGGTCGCCGTCGGTCACCTCACCGATGACGGTGGCGATGACGTCCCACTTCGCGCAGATCTCCAGGAACCGGTCGACCTTCTCCGGCTCGACGACCGCGCACATGCGTTCCTGCGACTCGCTCATGAGGATTTCCTCGGGAGAGAGCGTCGAGTCACGCAGCGGTACGTCGTCCAGCGTCACGCGCATGCCGCCGGAGCCGTTGGAGGCGAGCTCGGAAGTGGCGCAGGACAGACCGGCGGCACCCAGGTCCTGAATACCGACGACCAGCTTCTCCCGGAACGCCTCCAGGGTGCACTCGATGAGCAGCTTCTCCTGGAAGGGGTCACCGACCTGGACGGCCGGGCGCTTGGAGGGCTTCGCGTCGTCGAAGGTCTCGGAGGCGAGGATCGACGCGCCACCGATGCCGTCACCACCCGTACGGGCCCCGTACAGGATGACCTTGTTGCCCTCACCGGACGCCTTCGCCAGGTGGATGTCCTCGTGCCGCATCACACCGATGGCACCGGCGTTGACCAGCGGGTTTCCCTGGTAGCAGGAGTCGAAGACGACCTCGCCGCCGATGTTCGGCAGGCCCAGGCAGTTGCCGTAGCCGCCGATGCCGGCGACGACACCGGGGAGCACCCGCTTGGTGTCGGGGTGATCAGCGGCACCGAACCGCAGCGGGTCCACGACCGCCACCGGCCGCGCACCCATCGCGATGATGTCGCGGACGATGCCGCCCACGCCCGTGGCCGCGCCCTGGTAGGGCTCGACGTACGACGGGTGGTTGTGCGACTCGACCTTGAAGGTCACGGCGTAACCCTGGCCGACGTCGACGACACCCGCGTTCTCGCCGATGCCCACGAGCAGCGCGTCGCTCTGCGGCGCCTTCTCGCCGAACTGGCGCAGGTGCACCTTCGACGACTTGTACGAGCAGTGCTCGGACCACATGACCGAGTACATGGCGAGCTCGGCACCGGTGGGCCGACGGCCGAGGATCTCCACGACCCGCTCGTACTCGTCCTTCTTCAGACCGAGTTCGGCCCAGGGCAGCTCGACGTCGGGGGTCGCGGCCGCGTGCTCGACCGTGTCCAGAGGCGTCCGGCTCATGCGTTGACCAGCTTCTTGAGGATCGAGGTGAAGAAGGGGAGGCCGTCGGTGCGGCCGGTGCCGATGAGCGGCTCCACGGCGTGCTCCGGGTGCGGCATCAGGCCCACGACGTTGCCGGCCTCGTTGGTGATGCCGGCGATGTCGTTGAGCGAGCCGTTCGGGTTGAAGTCCAGGTAGCGGAAGGCCACCCGTCCCTCGGCCTCCAGCTTGTCCAGCGTGTACTGGTCGGCGACGTACCGGCCGTCCATGTTCTTCAGCGGGATGTGGATCTCCTGACCGGCGCTGTAGTCGCTGGTCCAGGAGGTCTCCGCGTTCTCCACCCGCAGCTTCTGGTCGCGGCAGATGAAGTGCAGGTGGTCGTTGCCGAGCATCCCGCCGGGGAGCAGGTGCGCCTCGGTGAGGACCTGGAAGCCGTTGCAGATACCGAGGACCGGGAGGCCGGCCTTCGCCTGCTCGATGACCGTCTCCATCACGGGCGAGAAGCGGGAGATGGCCCCGGCGCGCAGATAGTCGCCGTAGGAGAAACCGCCGGGCAGCACCACGGCGTCGACCTGCTTGAGGTCCTTGTCCTTGTGCCAGAGAGCAACCGGTTCGGCGCCCGCGAGGCGGATCGCGCGCTGAGTGTCCCGGTCGTCGAGACTCCCCGGGAAAGTGACGACGCCAATACGAGCGGTCACTTCGCGGCCTCCGCGACTTCCTCCACCTTGACGGTGAAGTCCTCGATCACGGTGTTGGCGAGGAAGGATTCCGCAAGATCGTGGATGCGGGCGAGCGCGGCCTCGTCGACCGGCCCGTCAACTTCCAGTTCGAAACGCTTTCCCTGACGTACGTCGGAGATACCTTCGAAACCCAGCCGCGGCAGTGCGCGCTGCACCGCCTGGCCCTGGGGGTCGAGGATCTCCGGCTTGAGCATGACGTCGACTACGACGCGTGCCACTGGCACTCCCGGTGTGTGGTGCTGAGCAGGTTCCTTCAGACTACCCGCACAAAATTTCTACGCGAGTAGAGTTGTAGGAAGCTACGTGACAGCCGTCACGATCCGGTATCGAAGGGGTGCGTTCACGAAAAGTTACGGGAAAGATCCCCGTACCGCCCCGGATAGCTATTGCGCTGGGACACGCGGACAGATTTAGTCGGGCTTCACATTGCATTGCCGGGCACTGTACAAATGAATTGGAAAATAGCCGAGACTCGGCACGTCGTCGCAGCTGAGCTGTATGAGGTGCCGTACGAAGGGACCGATATTCGTGGCGCAGAAGGTCGTGGTCACTCTCTTTGACGACATCGACGGCTCAGAAGCGGCGGAAACGATCGCCTTCGGACTCGACGGCAAGTCGTACGAGATCGACCTGAATGAAGCCAATGCCAAGAAACTGCGTAAGGCGCTCGCGCCGTACGTGGAGGCCGGGCGCAAGCGGTCGAAGTCAGGCAAGGCGTACAGGCAGACCGAGGTCGCCCCGGACCCGGCCGCCGTCCGGGCATGGGCGCAGGCCAACAAGATGGAGGTGCCGGCCCGCGGCCGCATCCCCAAGAAGGTCTACGAGGCGTTCGCCTCGGCGCAGTGAGGCGCCCCGAGGGCGTGTCCTCAGGGTCCGTCAGCGGGCCTTGAGGGCGGCCGACTTGGGCCGGTGCGACAACCGACTTGCGCTACCCCCCTGCCGATCAGCTAATGTCTGGAGCACGCCGCCGGGCGGGGCAGAAAAGCCCAGCTCGCCGAGCATGCGGGTGTAGTTCAGTAGTAGAACATCCCCCTTCCAGGGGGAAGGCGCAGTGTGCAATTCCTGTCACCCGCTCTGCACCGCCGGTCCGACCACTGATGTGGATCAGGTAGGCTGGTGCTCGCACCGATCGACAGCTGAGTCCCTAAGGGCTTGGTGGTCGGGGGCAATGCGGACGTAGCTCAGTTGGTAGAGCGCAACCTTGCCAAGGTTGAGGTCGCGAGTTCGAGCCTCGTCGTCCGCTCGGGAATGAGACCCCGGTCCAATGGACCGGGGTCTTTTCTGTATGCCCACGGAGGTCCGTCTGACATTTGTCATGCGGAGTGGTGACAGCGCGCACTGCTGTGGGGCTCCCGTTGCCGGGACGCTGATGTCATGAACATCAACGAACACGAACACGTGATTGAGGTCACTGACCTGCGGCGTGTGTACGGGGGCGGGTTCGAGGCGGTGCGCGGAATCACCTTCTCGGTGAACCGCGGCGAGGTATTCGCGCTGCTCGGCACCAACGGCGCGGGAAAGACGTCCACCGTCGAGCTGCTGGAGGGACTCGCCCGGCCGGCCGGGGGGCGGGTGCGGGTGCTCGGGCACGACCCCTACGCCGAGCGGGGCGTCGTACGGCCGCGGACCGGGGTGATGCTGCAGGAGGGCGGGTTTCCGTCCGAGCTGACCGTCGCCGAGACCGCGCGGATGTGGGCGGCGTGTGTCAGCGGGGCGCGGCCGCCAAAGGACGTGCTGGAGCTGGTCGGGCTGGCCGCGAAGGGCGATGTGCGGGTGAAGCAGTTGTCCGGGGGTGAGCGACGGCGCCTGGACCTGGCGCTCGCGCTGCTCGGGGATCCCGAGGTGCTGTTCCTGGACGAGCCGACGACCGGCCTCGACGCCGAAGGGCGCCGGGACACCTGGGAGTTGGTGCGGGGGCTGCGCGACGCCGGTACGTCCGTGCTGCTGACCACGCACTATCTGGAGGAGGCGGAGGGCCTCGCCGACCGGCTCGCGATCCTGCACGAGGGGCGCATCGCGGCCGCGGGGACACCGGCCGAGGTGACCGCGGCCCAGCCCTCGCGGATCTCCTTCGAGCTGCCCGAGGGCTACTTCCTGGGCGACCTTCCGCCGCTCGCCGACATGGGGGTGAGCGGGCACGAGGTCGACGGGCGGGTCGTACGGCTGCGGACCCATCAGCTGCAACGGGCGGCGACCCGGCTGCTGATGTGGGCCGACGGGGCCGGGGTGGAGCTGCGGCGGCTGGATGTGCGGTCGGCGTCGCTGGAGGAGGCGTTCCTGGGGATCGCGCGGGAGGCGGCGGAAGCCGCCCGGACGAGGACGAAGGAGCACGCGGCATGAGCACGGCGATGACCGCCCCGGCGGGGCGCATGGCGGCGCTGGCGCGGGCCGAGCTGACGTTGCTCGGGCGCAGCAGGGGCACACTGTTCGCGGCGCTGTTCGTGCCGCTTGTACTGCCCTTCAGCGCGGGGGAGGCAGCGAAGCAGATGGACCTGGCGGAGGTGGGCCTCACTCTCGGCACGGTCATCCTGCCCGCCTCCATCGGCTTCTCGCTGCTCTACGCGGTGTATGCGACGCTCGTCAGCGTCTACACCGCCCGGCGCGAGGAACTCGTCCTCAAGCGGCTGCGCACCGGCGAGCTGCGGGACCACGAGATCCTCGCCGGGGCGGCGCTGCCGGCCGTCGCCACGGGCCTCGCGCAGTGCGTGGTGCTGGCGGTCGGCGGCACCGTCCTGCTCGACGTGAACGCGCCCCGCGCTCCCCATCTCGCCGTGCTGGGACTGCTGTTGGGGTTCCTCCTGTGCGCGTCGCTGGCCGCGGTGACCTCCTCCTTCACCCGGAGCGTCGAGAGTGCGCAGGTCACGACACTGCCTGTGGTGTTCCTCTCCATGATCTTCTCCGGGATGTTCGTGCCCCTGGAGGTCCTGCCCGACCGGGTGGCGTCGGTGTGCGAACTGCTGCCGCTGACCCCGGTGATCACGCTCGTGCGGGGCGGCTGGACCGGGGAGCTGTCGGCGTACGAGGCGGTGGGCGCCGTACTCACCGCGCTGGCCTGGACGGTCCTTGGCGTGTTTGCTGTACGGCGGTGGTTCCGGTGGGAACCGCGGCGTTGACGTAGGGGGAGCGGGGACATGTCCAAGGCGGGGGGATGGTGGCGGCGCAAGAGCACGCCGGCGAAGGTCGAGACGTACACCCGGGGGTCGTTCCACTCCTTCGCGGTGATCGAGGTCCTGGCGGTCGGACCGCCCATCGCCGGCGCGGTCGGGTCCGAGCTGGGCGGCTGGCTGGTGCTCATGGTGTGTGCGCACGCGGCGGTCTGCGCCCTGACGGTGTCGCGGGCGCTGGACTGGGTGCGGGGCCGCCGTGAGCAGCCCGTACGCCTGCTGTGGACGCTCGGCGCCGTCACCGCTGCGGTCGGCGTCACGGCCCTGGCCGTCTCCGAGTACGGTCCGTACGGTGACGACGTCGACTCGGCCGCGGGCGGGCTCTTCGGCGTCGTGCTGATCTACGGGGCGGGCATCGTGGCGCTCGGGATGCGCAGCCGGCGGCGCGTCTGCGCGACCGTCGGGGGCTTCGCGGCGGGCGCGGGACTCGTGGGCTTCCCGCTGGGCATGCCTGCCCCCGCCGCCCTGATCAGCGCGCTGGCCGTGCTGGTCGGCGGCGGGTTCATGGCCTTCAGCGCCGTCTTCTCCGTCTGGCTGCTCAAGGCCGTCTTCGAGCTCGACGAGGCCCGTGAGACCCGCGCCCGGCTGGCCGTCGCCGAGGAGCGGCTGCGGTTCGGGCGGGATCTGCACGACGTGATGGGGCGGAATCTGGCGGTCATCGCGTTGAAGAGCGAGCTCGCCGTGCAGTTGGCGCGGCGAGGGCGGCCCGAGGCCGTGGAGCAGATGATCGAGGTGCAGCGGATCGCGCAGGAGTCGCAGCGCGAGGTGCGGGACGTCGTACGGGGGTATCGGGAGGCCGACCTGGGGGTCGAACTCGCCGGTGCGCAGGGTGTGTTGACGGCGGCCGGGATCGAGTGCGAGGTGACCGGGGAAGCGGCCGGGCTGCCTGCCGAGGTGCAGTCGGCGCTGGCGTGGGTGGTGCGGGAGGCGACCACCAATGTGCTGCGGCACGGGGATGCCGCGCGGTGCGTGGTGGGAGTGCTGGTGACGGAGGGGCGTGTGGTGTTGACGGTGGAGAACGACGGGGCCGGCGGAGCCTCCGACGGGAGTGGTACCTCCGACGGGGGCGGGGGCTCCGGGCTGGCCGGGCTGCGAGAGCGGCTGGCCGCGGTGGACGGCACGCTGGAGGCCGGCCGCGTCGGGGAGGGCAGGTTCCGGCTGGTGGCGGAGGTGCCCTTGGCGGGGGCGGGCGTGCGGGAGGTCACCGTATGACCGGCCGTACGACCGGGTCCGTGCGGTTGCTGCTCGCCGACGACGAGCACCTGATCCGGGGTGCGCTCGCCACGCTGCTCTCCCTGGAGGACGACCTGGTGATCGTCGCCGAGGCGGCGAGCGGGCCGGAAGCGCTGGCCATGGCGCGGGCGCACGAACCGGACGTCGCCGTTCTCGATCTTCAGATGCCCGGAGCGGACGGTGTGAAGGTCGCCACATCCCTGCGCGCCGAACTGCCCCGCTGCAAGGTGTTGATCGTGACCAGCCATGGGCGGCCCGGGCATCTGAAGCGGGCTCTTGCGGCGGGTGTGCGCGGGTTCGTCCCGAAGACCGTCAGCGCTCAGCGGCTCGCGGAGATCATCCGCACCGTGCACGCCGGAAACCGTTACGTCGACCCCGAGTTGGCCGCCGACGCGATCGCCGCCGGAGACTCGCCGCTGACCGCGCGGGAGGCCGAGGTGCTGGAACTCGCCGCCGACGGGGCGCCCGTCGCGGAGATCGCGGAGCGGGCCACGCTGTCGCAGGGGACCGTGCGGAACTATCTGTCGTCGGCCGTCTCCAAGCTCGGGGCGGAGAACCGGCACGCGGCGGTGCGTCTCGCGCGGGAGCGAGGTTGGGTATAGTTGCTCTCGCGCCACGGCGCAGTGCGGACGTAGCTCAGTTGGTAGAGCGCAACCTTGCCAAGGTTGAGGTCGCGAGTTCGAGCCTCGTCGTCCGCTCCAGACAAAAGCCCCCGGTTTCGGCCGGGGGCTTTTGCGTTGCCCCCGGATTCCGCCGGGGGCTTCGCGGTTTTCGCGCTAGGACCAGCTCGTACCCGTAAGGCGCTCGTACGCCTCCACGTACTTCGCGCGCGTCGCGTCCACGACCTCCTGCGGCAGCGCCGGCGGGGGCTGCTCGCTCTTGCGGTCCCAGCCGGAGGCCGGCGAGGTCAGCCAGTCGCGGACGAACTGCTTGTCGTACGACGGCTGCGCGCGGCCCGGCTCCCACTGGTCGGCCGGCCAGAAGCGGGAGGAGTCCGGGGTGAGGACCTCGTCGGCGATGACCAGGGTCTCCCCCTCGAAGCCGAACTCGAACTTGGTGTCCGCGAGGATGATGCCGCGGTCACGGGCGATGTCCCGGCCACGGGAGTAGACGGCGAGCGTCGCCTGGCGCAGCTGGGCGGCGGTGTCGGCGCCGACCTGGCGGGCGACCTCCTCGTAGGAGACGTTCTCGTCGTGCTCGCCGACCGCGGCCTTGGTGGCCGGGGTGAAGATCGGGGCGGGGAGTTCGCTGCCGTCGACCAGGCCCTCGGGGAGGGCGAGGCCGCAGACGGTGCGGGTGTCGTTGTACTCCACCAGGCCGGAGCCGGTGAGGTAGCCGCGGGCCACGGCCTCCACCGGGACCATCTGGAGCGACTTGCAGACGAGGGTGCGGCCCGCCCAGTCGGCGGGGGCGCCGGCGGGCACGTCGGTGCTCAGGACGTGGTTGGGGACCAGGTCGGCGAGCTGGTCGAACCACCACAGGGAGAGCTGGGTGAGGACGCGGCCCTTGTCGGGGATCTCGGTGGGGAGCACCCAGTCGTACGCCGAGATGCGATCGCTGGCGACCATCACGAGGTCGCCCGCCTCGTTCTGGTACAGCTCGCGCACCTTGCCGGTGTGCAGGTGTACCAAGCCCGGAACCTGGAGCGGCTCAGGCTTTTCTACGAATCCGGACACGGTTCCTCCCCGTGGTTCTGTCCAAGTGGCTCGATTCTCCCGTATGCCGGGGATCGCCCTCGGAGTGGGGTGGGCTCGAAAGGGGCGGTGACGTGGGCGTACGTGAGCTCAGTCACGTTTACAGATGCGGTCCAGGAGGTTGGCGGTGGCGCGCTGGACGCGGGCGTCGACGTGGCCCGGGCGGTCCAGCGCCGGGGACCAGGCGAACGTTCCGGACGCGAAGATCAGGGCGCCGGAGGGGGCGCGGTACAGGGACGTCTCCTGGTGGCGGAGGGCGCCTTCGCGGTCGGTGTACGGGGAGTGGGCGAGCAGGATGCGCTCCTCGTGGTCGGGGAGCGGGGTGCGCGGGAAGTAGCGGTCGGCCTCGCCGGCGACCAGGCCCGCGATCTCGTCGCCCTCGTGGGCGCCGGCCGCCTCCCACAGCCAGTGGTCGGCGTTGCGGACGATCAGGGGGTGCGGCTCGGGGACCTGACCCGCGTACTGGATGCCGATCACCTCCTGCTCGGGGCGGTCGATTTCCCGCCAGAGCACCGTGCGGCCCGGGCCCTGGCGCTTGCGGCAGGTCATCAGGCGGTCGGGGACGCCGGACGGGGAGGGACTCAACTCGACCTGCCAGTACATGGAGTTGGCGGAGAGGAAGACGAGGGACGTGCCGTTCTCACGGGCGAGCTCGACCGTGCGGCGCATGTTCGACGACCAGTACTCGTCGTGGCCGGGGAAGACCAGGCCGCGGTAGCGGGTGGGGTCGACGTGGCCCGCGTGCAGGTCGCGGGCGTCGGCGTAGGCGATGTCGTAGCCGTAGCGCTCGGCCCAGCGGATGAAGTCGTAGGCGTGGCCGACGTGCAGGGGCAGGCCCGCGCCCGCGTACGGGCGGTCGAAGGAGACGGTCGTGGCGGCGTCGTTCTCGCCGAGCAGGCGGCCGTCCTCGTCCCAGGCGTGGTAGAGGCTGGCGCCGATGCGGCCGTCCTCGGGGTAGAGGTTGTAGGCCTGCCAGGTGACGTCGGGGAGGAGCAGGAGCAGGTCCGCGGGGTGCTTGTCGCGCACCGTGAAGGGGATGTGGGAGCGGTAGCCGTCGACCGTGGTGAGCACGGCCACGTAGGCGCCGATGCTCCAGTACGAGGGGACCTGGAGCCGCCAGGACAGCCACCAGTGGTGGCAGGAGACCGTGCGGTCGGCGGTGAGCGGCGGAGGCTGCACGATGCCGGAGAGGCGGGGGCTGGTGGTGATCTTGGCGGCGCCGTCGCCGCTGTAGTGGCCGATGCGGTAGATGTCGACGGCGAATTCCTGGGGCGGGTCCACGGTGATGTGGAAGTCGACGGCCTCGCCGGGAGAGACCGCGCCGGTCGAGGTGAAGCCCTTGATCTGACGGTGGACGTCGTCGGCGGAGCGGGGGCCGGCGCTTCGGGGCGCCGGGACCCTCGGGGTGTCCGACGTCGGCGGGTGGGCCTGGCCGTCGACGTACCAGGGGACGACCTGGCCGGTGTCGTCGAAGTACGTCACATTGCCGCGCAGCCAGGGGACGGGGCCCTGGCCGAAGGGGTCCGTCACGGCGTGCGCGAGTGCTCCCGACTCCCAGCGGCGAATCTGCTCCCCCATGGCCCTACCCCTCCCTCGTGTCCCCGTGGTGGTGCGTCGAGCGTTCTGTGTGGTGCGAGTGCTGTGTGCGCTTGCGGATTCCGTCCTGCGACGCGGGCCCATGTACGGCTGTCCTATGTCGCAAGCCCTTGCCATGTGCGCTATCGATCCCAGCACATCACATTGCGCACGCATCCTGTCACTATTCGTTGCGAATTGGCCGAAAGTGGAACCGGGGGTTCCGACCGCATACGGCGTGAAACAGCCGTCAGACCAGACGTACCGGCTTCTCCGGGCGTATCCCCGACTCCACCAGCCAGGCGCGCAGCGGCACCGGATCACCGTCCTCGATGAGGCTGAGGACTCTGGGGGTCAGGTCGGCCGCTCTCTCACCGTCGATGAGGAGGGTGGGGCCGTCGAGCCAGTCCAGACCGGGGGCCGCACCGGCGGTGTCCATCGCCGCGCAGCACACCATCGCCGTGACGTGGTCGGTGAGCAACTCACGTGCGGTGCGGGGCGGTTGGAGCGGGAACAGGGGGAGCGCCCCGATGTCCAGGAGGGTGGCGTCGGGGACGGGGGACGCCGTCTGCTCCGCGGGTGCGGCGGCCTCTTCGCGGGCCAGTTCGGCGGTCAGGCCGGCGGCGAGAGCGGAGCTTCGCTCCGTTTCCTGGTCGTCCGGGGAGCCGTCCTCGGACATGGCCGCGTAGGGCGCCTTGGGGGGCTTGGGAGCTGGGGGCGGGGCGGCGGGGGTGGCATGGGCGTCGGCGGGCCGGGCCGTCGAGGAGTCCGGTGGGACCGAGAGGTGGTCCATGACGCGGGCCAGGGTCGGGCCGCTCGCCTCCGGGGGCGCGCCGCCGGTGGTGCGGCGGACGCCGAGGGCGTCGAGGACGCGGTGCAGGCGGGCCGCGTCGGTGCGCCATTTACGGTCGACGACCTCCTCCGGGTACTCCTGCCAGTCCACCGGGGACCAGTCCTGGCCGGACTCGGCCGGGCCGCCGTGGAAGAGGCGGGCTGCGAGGAGTGAGGCGGCCTCGTCGATCGTGCCGGGCTCTTCGAGCAGGTCACAGGCGGGGCGCTCGCCCAGCCGGGAGGCGAAGCCCTCGGCCAGACGGTCCCGGCGGGACAGTTCGGTAAGGGCGGCGACGACGCCCGCGTCCAGCCGGGACGGCCAGCGGCCCATCCGCCAGGCGGGCAGCGCCACGCGCGTGAGCAGCCGGTCCCAGCCGGCGTACGCCAGCCCTACCTGTTCCTGGGCGACGATCCGCAGTCCGTAATCCACAGCCTGTGCACGCTCGGCGGCGGCGCTGGCCACGCCCCGCTCCATCTCGGTGGCGTGCTCCCGGCAGCTGCGCAGCAGCAGCCGCGCGACCCAGCCGACGCCCGCACACACCGCCCGCGACCCCGGGCAGCGGCCGCGCGTCGAGGCGACGGCGACGGCGGCGTCCAGGCCCCGGACGAAGCGCCGGGCCTGGGCTATGTCGGGGTGCGCGGACGGTCCCGTACCGGCGACGACCGGGGCGAGCACCGCGCGCAGCTCGCCGACCCGCATCCACCACAGGAACGGGGAGCCGATGACGAGGACGGGGGCGGCCGGCGTACGCCGGTGGGTGCCGTGTGTGCTTCCGCCGCGCAGGCCGTTGACCTCGTGCTCGTCGCGGTCCTCGGCAGGGGGCGGGCCGTGGGACGGGTGGGTGCGGTCCTCCAGCCAGCTGTCGCAGTCCGGGGTGAGCGCTATCGCGGACGGGGCGGGGACGTCGAGGCGGTCGGCGAGGTCGCGCACCATCCGGTACAGGTCCGGGGCCTGCTCCTCGGCTATCGCCACCGTGGGGCTGACGGCGGGGCGGGCTCGGGCGACGACCAGGGCGATACCGGCGGCGGCCAGCAGGACGAGGGCGGCGACGGGGGTCACGACCCAGCGGGCGGCATGCCAGCCCGGGCCGACGAGGTGGCCGGTGGAGGCGCCGACGAGCAGCACCACGGCGACCGCCGCGGGCAGCAGGGCGACAGCGAGCGCGCGGCTGCGGATGCGCAGCACGGCAAGGGCCCGGGCGCGCGCGGACTGCGCACCCACCTCCACACCGATACCGGTCACGACCGGACCTCACCCCCTCCCCGCTGCCCTGGCTTTCCGAACTGTCCTGGCTTTGCTCACTCCCCCACTGTGGCACCCACCACTGACATCGCAATGCCGGTGGGCCAAGTGCCGGAACGCTTGCGCCGCACCCTAGTTGGGGCTTCGGCCCACGTCAGCCGGATGGGGCAGCGGTCACTCGATGGAATGGCTTTGGGGAGAGGTGGATGACGGAAAGCGAGGATCAGGCCCCTGCTCCCGGCATGCGTCAGGCCCCGAATCCTGAGACGGATTCGGGGCCTGTGGGGTTGTCTTGCGCGGTGGGTACGCAGGCGCTTTTAAGCCTCTGTCGCCACCTTCGCCGCGATGTCCGTACGGTGCTGGGAGCCGTCGAGCTCGATACGGGCCACGGCCTTGTACGCGCGGTCGCGGGCCTTGGTGAGGTCCTTGCCGGTCGCCGTGACGGACAGGACCCGGCCGCCGGCGCTGACGATCGCGTCGCCGTCGCGCTTGGTACCGGCGTGCAGGACGTAGGCGTGCGGGGCGTCCTCGGCAGCGACCTCGTCGAGGCCGGTGATCGGGTCGCCGGTGCGCGGGGTGCCGGGGTAGTTGTGCGAGGCGACGACCACGGTGACCGCGGCGTCGTCGCTCCAGCGCAGGGGCTCCAGGTCGGCGAGGTCGCCCTTGGCGGCGGCCTGCAGGACGCCGGCCAGCGGGGTCTTCAGGCGGGCCAGGACGACCTGGGTCTCGGGGTCGCCGAAACGGGCGTTGAACTCGATGACCCGTACGCCGCGCGAGGTGATCGCGAGGCCGGCGTAGAGCAGCCCCGAGAAGGGGGTGCCGCGGCGGCGCATCTCGTCGACGGTCGGCTGGAGGACCGTCTCTAGGACCTCCTCGACCAGCTTCGGGTCGGCCCACGGGAGCGGGGAGTACGCGCCCATGCCGCCGGTGTTCGGGCCCTCGTCGCCGTCCAGCGCCCGCTTGAAGTCCTGGGCGGGCTGCAGCGGGACGACCGTCTCGCCGTCGGTGATGGCGAAGAGGGAGACCTCGGGGCCGTCGAGGTACTCCTCGATGACGACGCGCTCGCAGGCGTTGGCGTGCGCCCTGGCCGCCTCGAGGTCGGCGGTCACGACGACGCCCTTGCCGGCGGCGAGGCCGTCGTCCTTGACGACGTACGGGGCGCCGAAGGCGTCGAGCGCCTCGTCGACCTCGTCGGGGGTCGTGCAGACGTAGGAGCGGGCCGTCGGGACGCCGGCCGCCGCCATCACGTCCTTGGCGAAGGCCTTGGAGCCCTCGAGCTGCGCGGCCTCCCCCGAGGGGCCGAAGACCGGGATGCCCACCTCGCGCACGGCGTCGGCGACCCCGGCGACGAGCGGGGCCTCCGGCCCTACGACCACGAGGTCGGCGCCGAGCTCCGTGGCCAGCGCGGATACGGCCTTGCCGTCCAGGGCGTCGACCTGGTGCAGCTCGGCGACCTCGGCGATGCCGGCGTTGCCGGGTGCGCAGTGCAGCGCGGTGACGTCGGGGTCGAGGGACAGGGAGCGGCACAGGGCGTGTTCGCGGGCGCCGTTACCGATGACGAGGACCTTCACGGGGGTCAGCCTAACGGGGTTTTTGTGCGGGACGATGAGGGGCCGGGGGTTGGTGACCTGTACGTTCCTCCAAGTCGCGGGGGTTCTCGAGCGCCGGGCAGGCCGAGATGCCCGAAGTGGGCGGTGACCGAAGTGGCCGGTGACCGAGGGGCCGGTGACCGGTGGCCCGAACGGCTGGGCCGGCGCCCGCGAGGCCCCGCGCGCTACTCGTTCGTGAACTCCTCGACCACCGTCGCCCCCAGCTCCCGCACGATCAGCTCGTAGCCGGACAGCGCCGACTCGTTGAGGTCGGGGTCGTCGTCCTCGGGGATGTCGTCCTCGATGGACACCGGGGGTCGCGGCTCCGGTGCGGAGGGAGGCCGGGGTGCCGAGGTGGGGGCGGCGTTCGGCGCGGGGGCTGCCGGGGCCGCCGGAGGTGGGGTGGGTGTCGAGGGCGTCGGCTGGGAAGAGGCCGGGCGCTGGGCGGTCGTACCGCCACCGCCGTAGCCACTGTTGCCGCCACCGCCGTATCCGCCGGTGCCGCCTCCGCCGTAGCCACCGCCACCGCCGCCACCGCCGAAGCCGGAGGAACCGCCCGGCGACGGGGGGGCCGAGCCTCCGCCCGACGGGTCGACGGTCGCCTCGATCTTCCACTGGACGTTGAACTGCTCGGACAACGCCTGCCGCAGGACGTCCTCGCTGCCGCTGCTCACGAAGTTGTCGCGCGCGCCCGCGTTGACGAACCCGAGTTGGAGGGTGGTGCCGTCGAAACCGGCCACCTGGGCGTTCTGGCTGAGCAGGATCCAGGTGAAGCGGCGACGGTTCTTGACCGCCTCCAGGATGTTCGGCCAGAGCATGCGGGGGTCGACGCCGCCGCTCGGGGGCGCGTAGGCCGGTGCCGCGCCTGCGCCGGGAGCGGGCGTGGGCGTCGCGGACTGCGGTGGCTGAGGGGGCGCCGGGGGGCCGCTCGACGCGGCTGGGGCTGCCTGGGCGCCCTGGGGCTGGGCGCCGCCGCCCGCCGGGGTTGCCGTGGGCCAGCCGCCGGGGCGCCGGCCACCACCTGCGGGGGCGGCTGTGGGCCATGCGCCGGGGGCGGGGGCTGGGGCGGAAGCGGGGGGTGCCGGTGGGTTCGCGGCGGCGGGAGCGGGCGTGGGTGCGGGAGCAGGGGTTGGCGTGGGCGTGGGCGGAGCCTGGGGTGGCTGAGGCTGCTGACCGCTCTGCGGCTGCGGCTGCTGACCGGGGGCCGAGGGCGCGGACGTGGGCTGAGCCGTGGGCGCGCCCTGCCCCGCCGGAGCGGCACCGGCCGTACCGGGCGTACCGGCCCCCGCGCCACCGTCCATACCGCCCGTCGGTCCACCGGCCGCGGCAGCAGGGGAGGTCGCGGGCGCCCCCGAAGCCCGTACGGCCGCCCGGGCCGCGGCAGGCCCGCCACCAGGCGGAACCGGCGCAACCGGCGCGGCGGCCGCTCCCGCGTGGGCGTCAGGACCGGGCACGTACCCCATCGCGGGCATGCCGCCGCCCGCGCCTGCGGAGTTCACACCCCGCTCCAGCCGATCGAGCCGGGCCATCACGGAACGCTCGTCCCCGTACGCCGCGGGCAGCATCACCCGCGCGCAGATCAGCTCG
Source organism: Streptomyces sp. R28 (assembly GCF_041052385.1). Lineage (GTDB taxonomy): Bacteria > Actinomycetota > Actinomycetes > Streptomycetales > Streptomycetaceae > Streptomyces. The sequence goes on from NZ_CP163439.1 coordinate 5,130,768, forward strand.
AGCTGGAGCCGGGGCGAGTTGGCCCCCCGCATCTCGGTCAGCCCCTGGTTGACGAGGTCGGCGGCACGGCTCAGTTCGGCGGCGCCGAAGGTGCCGGCCTGGGCCTGCATGCGCTCGACGACATCGGCCGGGGCGTCGATGAGCCCCTTCTCGGCAGCGTCCGGCACGGCGGCCAGGATCACCAGGTCCCGCAGCCGCTCCAGCAGGTCGGCGACGAACCGCCGGGGATCGTTGCCCCCCTCGATGACACGGTCCACGACCTCGAAGGCGGCGGCGCCGTCACCGGTCGCGAAGGCTTCCACGACGGAGTCGAGCAGCGAGCCGTCGGTGTACCCGAGGAGAGAGGTGGCCATGGCATACGTCACACCCTCCTCCTTCGCTCCGGCGAGCAGCTGGTCCATGACGGACATGGAGTCACGCACGGACCCCGCACCCGAGCGCACGACGAGCGGGAGTACGCCGTCCTCGACCGGGATGTTCTCCCGGCCGCACACGTCACCGAGGTATTCCCGCAGGGTCCCCGGCGGGACCAGCCGGAACGGGTAGTGGTGGGTCCGCGACCGGATGGTGCCGATGACCTTCTCGGGCTCGGTGGTGGCGAAGATGAACTTGAGGTGCTCCGGGGGCTCCTCGACGACCTTCAGCAGCGCGTTGAACCCTGCCGACGTGACCATGTGGGCCTCGTCGATGATGTAGATCTTGTAGCGGCTGCTGGCGGGCCCGAAGAAGGCCTTCTCGCGCAGCTCACGGGCGTCGTCCACGCCACCGTGGGAGGCGGCGTCGATCTCGATGACGTCGATGGAGCCCCGGCCGTTCCTGGCCAGGTCCTGGCAGGACTGGCACTCACCGCAAGGGGTGGGCGTGGGTCCCTGCTCGCAGTTCAGGCACCTGGCGAGGATGCGCGCGCTGGTCGTCTTGCCGCATCCGCGCGGACCGCTGAACAGGTACGCGTGATTGACCCGGTTGTTCCGCAGCGCCTGCTGCAGCGGGTCGGTGACATGCTCCTGCCCGATGACCTCGGCGAACGACTCCGGGCGATAGCGGCGGTACAGCGCGAGAGACGACACGCATACGAGGTTATAGGCGCCCACTGACAACCCGACCCACGCGGGAACGCAAGCGCCCCCCACGCACCCGCCAGAGCCGACCTACCCTTGCTGCCTTCCGGCCCTGGGGGAGTTCAGTCAGATAGCGCCGCGTGAGGGGCTGCCCAAACAGTACCCGATGGCAGCGGGTGGGAACGAGTTCGCGAGCACTCCTCAACGTCTTGTATTGTTTGCGGCGGAGGATTCGCCTAGAGGCCTAGGGCGCACGCTTGGAAAGCGTGTTGGGGGCAACCCCTCACGAGTTCGAATCTCGTATCCTCCGCCAGTGCCTCACCGGGCACGATGTCGAAGGGCCCCACCGTTCGCGGTGGGGCCCTTCGACGTTGTCCGTCTCAGTTTCCGTCTCAGTTCGTTTTCGGGAGCTCCCACAGAGCGTCGCCGACTTGCTGGGCGACCTTGCGGAGCATGGTCCCGGTCACGTGCATGTACCGGGCCCGCATCCGGGCCGCTCCCCCAGGCTCCCAACCCATGATCGAGTCGATCACGACGTCCGGGACACCGAGGATCAGGAGGACGGTCGCGGCGGTGTGGCGAGCGTCATGGAGACGGCCGTCTCGGACGCCCGCGTCCCGCAGCAGCCGCTTCCAGACATGGAAGTCGGTGTTCGGGCTCAGCGGCCCACCGACCGGCGAGGCGAAGACGTATCCCTTGCCCTCCCATTCGGCCCCGGCCGTGATCCGCTCCCGCTCCTGGGCTTCCTGGTGCTGGCGGAGAATCTTGATCAGCGGATCGGGCAGGCCGATGGTGCGCCGACCCGCGCGGGACTTGGTGGACTTGTGCTCGCGGCGAGTCTGCTCCTTCTTGGGGCAGTAGCCCGCCTTCCGGCCACACGGATCGGCACCGCAGCCGTGCGCGTACTTGGGACGCAGCCGGTTCTTACGGATGCGGACGTACCCCGCGTCGAGGTCGACGTCTTCCCAGTGCAGGCCGAGCGCCTCACCTTGCCGAAGGCCGAGCGCCAGGGCTACGACCCATCGCGCACTGTTGCGGAGCTTGGCCGCCTCTACGAGGAGGCTCTGTACCTCCTCGATCGTGAACGGCTCGATGTCCTCCTCTTCCAGGCGGGGAGCCTTGGCGATCTCGGCCGCATTGGTGGCGACGTGCCCGCGCCGCACGGCTTCACCGAGGGCGACCCGGATCGTCCGGTGGGCGTGGTGGGCGGTGCCGGCGGAGCTCCCGGACGTCTGCATCTTCCGGTAGAAGCGTTCGAGGTGCTCGGGCTCCAGGCGGTCGAGCTTGTGGGCGCCCAGGCCGGGGACCAGGTGAACGCGGACGTCCACCTCGTAGCCGTCGTACGTGTTCTCAGAGACGTACGGCTTGGCAATGTTCTCGACCCAGTGCTCAAGCCAGGCTTGCAGCGTCCAGCTCTGCCCCGGCTTCCTGAGCTTCTTGTCATCCCGTGCCCGCTCCATCTCACGGACCGCCTTGGTGACCTCTGCCTTGGTCTTGCGCTCGATGTGGCGGCGGTCCGGCTTGCCGTCATCCCGGACGCCGACGGTCACCCGTCCGTGCCACTTGCCGTCCTTGCCGAGGTAGATCGAGGAGGCACCGTTGGGCTGGCGGGTGCGGTTCTTCTCTGCCATGGCGTCCCCCTCAGGCCGCTTGGGCGGGTCGGTGGCGCAGCTTGGCCACGTAGGCGGGCACAGCATCGGCGGGGACTCTGCGGAGCCGCCCGACGGTGACGGACTCGATCTCTCCGGCGAGGACGAGCCGGAAGCACGTCGTACGGCCGATACGAAGCCGCCGGGCCGCCTCTTCCACGGTCAGGAGGGCCAAGGACGGGTCGAAGGGCTCCAGCTGCGTGACGGTGGCTTGGGGCTCAGCCATGCGTCGGTTCTCCTTCCGTGCCAGGGGCGGGTTCGAGGGATGCGGCCAGCCAGGCTTCGGCGTCCGAGAGACCGGTTCCGGCGAAGACCCAGTGCGCGAGGACATACGTCGAGTCGGGCTCGGGAGCGTTGGCTGCTGCGGCTTGGGCTCGGCGCCATTCGGCGCGGGCGTCGCGGAGGGCACCGAGGGTGGTGGAGTAGCGGCGGGACTTGGTGGAGAAGTGGCCGCGGAAGCCGAGCATGTGGGCCCAGGCACGCAGTCGGAGGTGTTCCAGGTCCTTGCGTGCGCCGAGGGTCCAGGCGGTTCGGATCAGGCGGCGGGCGTGTTCACTGATGTCGAGCTGGGCGAGTTCGGCGAGGAACTTGAGCGGACGGTCGAGAGCTCCCGTGGCCGTCTCCGCGCCTTTGGTGGCGTACTTGGCGATGTAGGCGGCGACGGCCCGCTCGGTCAGCTCCTGGCCGCCGTCGAAGTCGGCGCTATGGATTGTGCGTATGTCGAGTTGGCGGCCGAAGGTGAAGGTGTGGACGCGATCGTCGATGACCGGTCCGTCCACGTGGACCTTGGCGGTTGCGGTGCGGATGGCGTCGGTGAGCAGTTTGGCTGTCGCCCAAGACGGAGGCGGGGTGCTACCGCCCTCGGGGCCGTCGATGCGTATGACGGCGTGGAAGTGGACGGCACCGCGCTTCTGGTACTCGGCGACCTTGGCGAATGACACCCGGGCGTACTGGTGGAAGGCTCGCTGCGTGAGTCCGGCCCGCTTGGCGACCTCACGGCGCAGGTAGACCGAGAAGCGCCGCCACAGCGGTCCGGCGTGCGCGTTCCAGAGCACGGCTGCTTCGTAGTCGTACGTGTATGGGTTGAGCGGGGTACCGAGGGCGTCGTCGTCCTGGTCGTGGTGGACGCCGCAGCGGCAGGGGCGGCCGCTGGAGGGGCGGTTGTGGACGGGGCCGAAGCTCGGGGCGGTGAAGGTGGCGAAGACGCGAGGGTGTGCGGCGACGCGTTCCGGGGTGCCCTTGCCGCCGTGCAGGCCCGAGGTGATCAGGTGGAAGGTGTCGCAGCGGTAGACCTCGGCGCAGGCCGCGCAGCGGGTCGTACGGCGGTTGTTGCACCGCACGAGGAGGTGGCCGGCGGGGAGGTTGGACGAGTCGAGTCGGTGGAGGACGTTGCCGATCTCGCCGGTGCGGGTGTTCACGTCGTACTCGGTGCGGTGGCCGTCGAGGCGGATCGGGTGGGTACAGCCGCCGAGACTGGAGAGTTGCCGCAGCAGGCCCGGCATGGTGCCAAGCGCGGCCAGGTCGCCGAGTTCGGACAGCGGAGGCGGGGTGACGCGGGTGAAGATGACTTTCTCCTTCTGGCTTCGGTCGGAAGAGGTAGGGGCCCCTGGGGCGGCGGATGCTTGGCGGTATCGGAGCCGCCCCGGGGTGCCTGGCTTTCAGCGGCGGGTGTGGTAATCGCGGAGCATGGAGCGCAGGACCACGGCGGCGACGGCCACGGAGATGGCCGCGACGGCGACGGCGGCCAGGAGCGCGGTCAGCACAACTCCACCGACGATCACGGCGGCGACCGCCCCGGTGGTGATGGAGAGTTGGGGCGCCGCGCGCCGGGCGGGCATCGGGTCAGTGGGGGCGTGGGTGTGCGCGGGCGGCGGGGTGGGGCTGTCCGGGTACTTGGGCAGGAACACGGCAGATCTCTCCTTATCTACTCGTCTAGTCGTGTGAGCCGTTTATGACGTCCACGCCAGAGCGCGTGCCCGACTCGATGGCTGGGGCCATGAAGGTGTGCGAGAGCCAGAAGCCGAAGAGGGCGATCAGGACGACGATCCAGGTGCGGACACCGAGGAACTTGACCGCTCCCCAGGCGAAGAAGCCGAGAACGACGACGAGCGGCAGGCTGACGGTCACGGTGTGCTGGTCCTTTCAGCGGACGGGGCAGCGGTGGGTCCGGGCGGCCAGTTCGGCGGCGGCGCGGCTGTCGTAGTCGGCGGAGAAGCCGCAGCGAGGGGCCGTACAAGCGGCGGTGTGCTTCTCACGGCCCCGACCGTCGTAGGCGGTGCCGACCTGGACGGGGCCGATGCGGATGACGTTGCGGAAACGGCGGTTGGCGGTCATGCGGGTCTCCCTTCAGAGGTGGGTGGCGATGGCGTCCGCCATCGGTGCGGGGACGCCGAGCCGGGCGCGCAGGGTGGCGGTGTCGATGGGCGTACCGGTACGGGTGTGGTGCTCGGCGGCGACCTTGCGGGCGTGCTCGACGAGCGCGGCTGGGACGGGCACGGCGGGAGAGGCAGGCGCCGGGGCCGCCACCAGCTCAGCGGGGGGCTCAGGCACGGGGTCGGCAGTGCCTTCCTCGTCCGTCGGCTGTTCGTGGGCGGGTGCGGGAGCCGAGTGCGCCAGCAACGTGCCGCCGAGGAAGGCGACCGCGGGCCAGCCCGCGACGAGTATGCGCAGCCAGGCCGGCACGGCATCCAGGTCGAGCAATCCTGCGGTGGCGACGTTGGCGCCGAGGGAGGCGGCGAGCGCGATGACGAACCAGCACCACCCGGCCGCTTTCGCCTCGCCGGTCCGCAGGCGGCGCCAGGCGGCGACTAGGAGCAGGTCCACGCTGATCGGGTAGGCCCACGCTTTCCACCCGTCCTGTCCAGCCGCCGAAGCGATGTCGTGCAGGTGGGCGCAGGACAGCGCGGCGGCGATCACGGCCTGGACGAGCACCGCGTCGATACGGGCCAGTTGGGCTCGCATGCTGCGGCTCCTTCCGAATTCAGGCATGGGACGGGTAGGGAGTTGGCGTGAGGCGGTCACGCCGTAGGGAGGGGAGCGGCTCAGTCAGTCGCAGGGCGCGGGTGCACGACCGGCGCCGGGAACTCGATCGGCCGTACGGAGACGTCGGGCCGGAAGGGCTTGAGGGCGGACAGCTCCGGCACCAGGTGAGCGTTCTCCTGGCAGATCTCGGCGGCATCGCCGAGGGCGAGGTACGGCGTGCGGATGCGGGACCAGCCGCCGGAAGTGTCACCGGCGACGGCCAGGCCAGGCCGTTCGGGAGCGATGGCACAGGCGGCGGCGACCGCTTCGGGGGCGATGTCGCCGAGTGCCATCTTGGCGGAAGCTTCGTCGTTCACGCGGTGGCAGACGCGGCCGGTGAGCTGGGCCCGGAGCATGGTGGCGCCCTTGCCGAGTTCGGCGCCGAAGCGCTGGCCGCAGACCTCCAGGTAGATGCCGGCGGCGCGGCCGAGCTGGGCGAGGCGGATGAGCTGGGTGACCATCTCGTCCCGGCGTTCCTCGTCCTTGCGCGTGGCGACGAGGAAGAGTTCGGCCACCTCGTCGACGAACAGGACGATGGGCACGGGGCGTTCGTCGTCGGGCAGGCCCCAGATGTCGGAAGTGATCTCCTCGACGGGGGTGCCCGGGGCGATGCCCTGTCGGGACTTGATCAGGTCGTAGCGGTCCTCCATTTCCTTCACGAGCACGGGCAGGAGTTCGGCAGCCTGGTCGGGATCGGTGGCCAGCGCTGAAAGGCGAGGGGCGAAGGGGGCCAGCTCAACACCCCTCTTGCAGTCGATACCGACCAGGGCTACGGACTGCCGGGCGATTCCTGCGATCAGGTGCCGCAGGTACATGGACTTGCCGGAGAGCGTGGCGCCGAGGGTGAGTTGGTGCGGGACGGTGCGGTAGTCGCGTACGAAGGGAGTGGCGTCCTCCCTCAAGGCCACCGGTACTTTCAGGAGTCCGTCCGTGGTCTTGCGCGGCATCCGGACCCGCCTCAGCACGTCGTAGCCGACAAGCCGTAGTTCGACGACACCAGGCTTGATCGTCGTGACGTACACGGCATGGACTCCCCACGCGTGCCGCAGCCGTTCGGCCGAGGCGGCGACGTCGGCGGGCTCCTGTCCCGGGGCAAGCCTCAGACGAAGCCGCAGCCCGGTTGAGGTGGGACGGATGATCCCGCGACGCGGTGGGACGGGCCGCACCTCGCGGCGGGTGGTGGCCATGACCGCCAGCACGCGCAGCCGGGACGGAGCCACGGTCAGGCCGCACGCCTCCATGACCGAGCCGTACGAGCTGAGCAAACGGGCCGTGGATGTCGGCAGGCCGACCGTCGACCAGTAGATCCCGGGGTGCTTGGCCCGGGCGTAGGCAGCCCCGCCGCCGAGCGCGGCGACAGGACCACCCACCTCCAGGAGCGTCGTCAGATCGGTCATGCCGCCGAGGCCCCCACAGCGGCCGGGAAGGCTGCCGGAGTGACGGCGGCGGCGCGGTAGGCGATGCCGTGCCGCTGCTGGCCGTTGAACACGCTCTCCCAGGGCCGGGCCACCAGACCCGGCAACGCGACCGGCGCCCCGAGCGCGAGCCCCTCGGACACCCCGCTCTCCGGGACGGTCACCTTGATCAGGGAGGACTCCCCTTCCTCGATGTACACGACGCCGATCGTCATCAGCGCCTCGCCGCTGACGGCATCCTTTGCGATCTCGCCGGTCTGCCGGTCGCGGACCTTGGGCTCAGGTGCCTCGGTCAGCAGGATCGTTGCGGCCGAGGTCTCCACACGGATGGTGCGCAAGATTCTTCCCCATCTACTCGTCTATACAAGATGCAGCCTTCGAACCCGATCTCCGGGAACGCCGACCACCTTGCCACACAACTTGCCCACTCGTCTATACGAGTATGCCTGTTGGGGTGTACGAGTTCGGGAAGGCAGCCCCGCGCACCACCGCCGGTCAGGCCCTCACGTGGCCGGGAGCTGGTACGACAGGACGTACGCGTCCGCCGCCATGACCGTGTCGCAGACCTCTACAGCCCGTCCTTCGGTGTCGTACGCGGTGCGGATGAGGTGGATGACCGGGACGCCGGAGGCGAGCCGGAGCGTCTTGACCTCGGTGGGCGAAGGCATGCGAGCGCGGATCTCCTCCTCGAAGTGGTCGAGGTGATGGCCCAACTCTTCGAGGCGGGCGTAGATGCCGCCGGGGCCGGGATTGGGTTCGGCGATCTGCGTGCCGCGCGCGATGTCGAGCGGGAGGTAGGAGGTGGCGAACTCGACCGGCCTCCCGTCGAGCAGGTACCGGCGCCGGCGGGCGAGCACGCGCCGCACGGACCCCAGCCGGGTGGAGATGTCCTGACTGGCCTTCTCTTCCTTGACCTCCAGGCTGTCGACCTGCGGATGACTGCCCGCAGCGTCGGCCTCGACGATGAACGCGGACTTGCCTTGCTCGCGATGGCGCCGGGCGAACCGGTCGGAGGCGAGTCGCCGCACGGGCGGTCGTGGTCGCACGAACACGCCCTTGCCGTGCTCGGCGTGGACCAGGCCCTCGCCCTGGAGGATGGAGAAGGAGTTTCGAACCGTCATACGGGAAACCCCGTAATGCTCGACGAGCTCAGCTTCCGAGGGCAGCTTTTCGCCCTCCTTGAATCGCCCACGGTCGATGGCCTCGCGCAGCTGGTCGGCGATCTGCCGGAAGACCGCACGATCACTCGTGGGGTCCAGGTCGCCGAGGAGGCTCGGGAGAGACGTCACGTGTACTCCTTTAGGTATCTAGACGAGTGGGCGAGTGTTGTTGCTACGGTGGAGAGCCTAGCCAGCCGAGAGGGCCGAGGAACGTGAGCATGGACCGTCCGCACTCCGTGAGCGTTGCAGGAGTCGTCGTCGACGCCCAGGGCCGCGCCCTCTTGATCCAGCGCCGCGACAACGGCAAGTGGGAACCTCCGGGCGGAGTCCTCGAACGCGAGGAAACCATCCCCGAGGCCCTCCAGCGCGAAGTCCTCGAAGAAACCGGCATCAAGATCGCGCTTCCCGCGACCCTCACCGGCATCTACAAGAACATGTCGGGCCTGATTGTCTCTCTGGTCTTCCGCTGCGAAGCCGCCGACGGCACGCCCACCACCGGCGACGAGACCCGCGCACTGCGCTGGGCCACCCGTGAAGAAGTCTCCGAACTCGCCGACGAGGCATACGCGATCCGCGTCCTGGACGCACTCGACGCGGCGTCTCCGCCTGCCATCCGCGCCCACGACGGCGTGAAACTCGTCTAGCCCGAACCCGCTGCACATGGCGGCCTACCAGCACGAAGGAACTTGTATGCACGAGTATACGAGCATTACTCGGGTCTGGGGGCTCACTTGCCCAGGTTTCCCGGAAGAGGTCAGCCGGGCCCGACGCTGGACGCGCGACATCCTGCGCGGCTCGCCGTTAGCGGAGGACGCCGAACTGATCGTGAGCGAGCTGAGCGCGAACGCGATCCTGCACACGGCCAGCGGCCTCATGTCCGGCAGCTTCCACCTGGCGCTTGCGGTCTCCTCGCAGGTCATCGCCCTGTCAGTCACGGACGACGGCGGCACCGGCACCGCCCCGAAAATCGAGCACCAGGAACGGGACGCGGAGCACGGCCGGGGCCTGGGCATGGTCAGCGCGATCGCGCACCGGGTCGTGGTCCACGACAGCGATGCCGGCCACACCGTCACGGCAGAGCTGTACAGGGATGTCCGCGCAGGAGGCCACCCGTGCTGACGCCGACAATCACGGAAGGCTTACCGACCGAATATCGAAACGGCACCTACCGCTGCTGGGCAGGCGCCTACCCCCTGCACCAGACAAGCGCGGTTCTACTGGGATCCCACGGTGCCGCCAGCCCTCGCCTTGCATTGCGCTGGCTCCGCGAACGCACAGTCCACATCACAGACCAGCTCGACGCCGCATACGCCCAGCCAGGGCGCCACTGGCTGACGGACGAGGCCGAGCACGAACGAGCCCTCACCTACCTGGCCACAGGCACTGCCTACCAACTCACGCTGTACGACGAGAACACCCGCTACTTCCTCGTGGCCTACCCGCCGGGAGGCACCGCGTGAACGCCCTCCCCCGCGGCTACTGGTGCGAGTGCTGGACCCAGAACCTCGACAAGGACCAACGGCCGGCGCTGCACGCATCCTTCGACGCCCACTCAGCCGTGCAGGCAGACCGGTGGATTGCCATCGCACTGCGCACCATCAGCCCAGCACTCGACGCAGCAGCGTCAGAGCAAGCGTGGGAGTGGCTGTATGCGGGCCGTATCGATACCAGGCGGGCCCTGCTCCGCGCGGAACCCTGCTCAGTCACGGTGGACCAGGCCAGCACACGCATCACTTGGACAGTACGGCCGGTCATCTTCCTACCGCTTGCACACCGACAAGGCATCGAACTTCCAGCCTGCGCATACGACTTCAAGCCCCACGCGACCGATGTCTAGGTTCAGTTGATGCTTGATGTCTGCCCTGGGTGGTCAGCCGCCCAGGCGGTCGAAGGTCACCGCCGCAGAGCGGAAGTTGTCCTGTTGCGGTGCAGCAGGGTTGATGATGGCTACGAAGTCGGAGAGCGCAGTCTCGGACGGGGAGCCGTCCTCGTTGACACTGCCAGGTTCGTCTTCCCACGCAATCAAATGGATCACCACCGAATAGCGGCCCACGGGTAGATCGAACCGGACGGTCTCAGACCATGCTTCGGCCCCCACAGCCTCGATGCCGCTGAGCCACACCTTTCCCGTCGAATGCAGGAGGTAAGCGTCCGAGGTGACCAGGCAGTGTCTACTCTCCCGCTCGGTCAGCTGGACAGGCTGGTCGACTCCACCTATGCGGACCACAACTCCGAAGGCCCCATCACTTCGTATGTTGATGGGAGCCAAGGCCCCACTTCGGATGTGCCGTTCAACGTCCTCGTCCTCGCCGAGCTGCGCGTCCCAGGTGTCGTAGTCAACGATGCTGGTGAAGCTCTGGGGGTCCCACAGAGCAAGCATTCCAGCATCTGTTGCCACAGTGGACACAGCTTCGACAGGGCGCGGCGATTGACTCATCCGGGGATCCTGCCACGCACATCTGACAACTGGCACTCCCCCCACCTCGCACACCAGGCCAGACGCACACAGCACAAGTGAAGTGGGACAGTCCCACGCAACCGACCGAGTTACAACTTTCTCTACTGGTTCAAGGCGGCTCGCTCCGCTCGCCGCGCGCGGCCCGGCCCCCGGCCGGCCCTGCGCTCCTGTCTCCGCCCCGCTCCAGCCCGGCCGGCGCCCGTGCCGCGCGGAAGGTGGACGCGATGCCTTGATCGCGTGTTGTCACTGGCTGGTCCCTCCACATCGTCCATCCGAGCCATGGGGACAGATACGCAGCTTCTTCGACATACATGCGCCAAGGCATCAATGGATGGGCATAATGATGCTTCTAGTGAACGGGGAGTCATGGCAGACAGACCATCGGTATCCGAGATGCTGGACGATTCCGAAGAGCATGTCGACGAACAGTTGAAGCAAACTCCGGAGGTTATCAAGACCGACGGGCCGATTGATACCACAGACCTATATATTGATACACCCAAGTGGCGCAAGTATTCGCAGGTTTCCTGCGTATTTGCCGATCTTGCCGGTTCGACAAGTCTACGCAACGGCCGGTGGGAGGCTTCCACGGCTTCCATCTATGACGCGGCGGTTAAACCTGCCGTACGCATCTTGGCAGATTTTGGTGCCGATTTCATCGACGTGCAGGGAGATGCCGCATTCGGCCTGTTCACGGGGGAATACTCAAAGCGGCGTGCAATTTGCGCTGGAATTACGATCAAGACATTTGGCGAGCGAGTTTTGATGCCAGCTCTGGAAAAAAAGTGGCCCACAAATACTCCACAGACGGGCTTTAAGGTTGGCTGCGCGGTCAGCGATCTCCTCGCCAAGAAAATCGGAATTTCACGCACTGACCATAACGCTCCCGTATGGGCCGGACGAGCTGTGAATTATGCGGCGAAATGCTCACAACAGGCCGCGGCCCATCAGATGATCGTTACCAAGCCAATAGCAGACACAATTCGCTGCAATGAGTACCTCTGGTATTCATGCGCTTGCAGTGACGAATCTGCGGAACTCTGGTCTGAACAACATGTGGAGAAAGTCTCGGGTAAAGACGCTGAAGGTCTACTTCTGACCAGCGGCTGGTGTGAAACATGTGGCGACACGTACTGCGAAAAAATCTGCACCGGATCTTGGCGTCGGCCAGACTTGGACTCTAAGCGAAACTTCTTGGCATATGGGAAGTATCAGAAGGTCATCAAGTTCCGCGAAGCCAATGGGCTCCAAATCCGCCGCGGAATCGGTGGCTGACGAGGGTGAAGACTGCCGCCGGAATGCAGTTATCGGATCACGGGGATCGTAACCTTTTAGCTCTGACACCTCAACAATCGCCGTAGATTATTTGCGGACATGGTCGAACTGGTCGGGGATCTGAGGGCCCTGAACAGGCGACCTTCCCCGACCTCGAAGCCGGTTTGCTCGTTGGGCGACCACTCGGTCCCGCCTGTTCCGCCTGGCCTTGTTATGCGCCGAAGATTCCCGCCACTGCAACCAAAAGGGCGCCGAGAACTGCAAGCGCGAAAGATTTCTTTACTCTCTCGTGCTTTTTCCAGGCAATTTCACTCATCACAACCAGTTGCCTGGCCAGCACGGGCAGAGGGTCTCTCTCGCGCAACGCTGTCTCCAATTCTGCAGGATCCCAATGGCGAACGTGACCGAAGAATACAAAATTATCGTGACTCTCTGGAGAGACCTTCGCCTTTCGCAAGTTGGGGGAAACAACAGAGATGGCGAAGAGGGCACCAATGGCTAGCGCCGCCACTCCAAGATAGAAGACCCAAAGTGCACATCCATCGATTCTTCCGAGTCTTCGCCCACTGCCGGAAAGTGCGGTGATGGCAACAAGAATGCCCGACTCTACTGTTAGAGCAAATGATGCCTTAGTGTCCACTTTACCTGTCCAGTCCACGAGGGTGGAATGGATTTTCCATGCCGTTTCTTCGGGGCTAGTGCTCACGAGACCACCCAACCCCACGAGGAGCGATAGACTTTGATTTGCTCGCCACCCACCTCCCGCATCTCTTCACTCCACATATTCTTTCCGTCGCTGCTGGTCTTCCCGTCGGCAGCCATCTTTTTGTAGACATTCTCGGTCACGTACGTTCGATAAGGAGGCCGCTTAACGTCGCTCAGCTTTGCCGCAACATTTGGAGCACGTCCGATCGATATCAGGTCATTATTATCTCGGACGCCAGCGCGGGCGAGAAATGCCTTCCCCGACGCGATGCCAGTCCCGTGACTCAAAACGAAATCCTTTTCAGCTAGTTGAGGGAATCTATTAGCAAGTACGGGTCGCGCACAGTTATCTACAGCCCACTTAATCTTCAGGGCAGAAATAGCGGCACGAGTGCGTGCGCGCTCGCCGATATAGATGGCCATCACTCGATCGCCGTCGAAGCTGCGAATATGGCCATCGTGGTTCCTGATGACACGAACAGCGCAGTTAAGGAAGGCTCGAACCACCTTGGCGGCAACGGTCGGATGAAATTCCCTTGCAAGGCGGGTGGACTCTCGCATATCCGAATATAGATAGACGGCTTCTAGATTCACCGCCCCGTCACGCAGGACGATGTTTTTGGTGCCTGGAACCGTCCGTCCGTCACGCTGCTTCCATGTATGCCCCACAACCTCAGTCAATGCTTCGTCAATTTCGCTTTTCAGCCCCATGGTTGCCTCCCTCGCTCTCAGTCAACACTTGGTCATCGTTGAGGTGGTATACCAGCAGAAGGAGGCATCTGTACGGCAAATGGTCGAATCCGTGGACGAGCGTCCTGCGGTGCGACCTGAAGCGTTCGGATGGGGGCCTCGCTGGTGGGGCAGAAGTCGATGCTCCAGGACGAGGTCGAGGCGCAGCGGCTCGCAACCTGTCAGCACTGCAAGAGGGCACGTATCTCACTACCAGCATCCCCGCCATGGCTTGCTCTGGTTGACGGCATTGGCAGCGTGGCTAAGGCCAGTGGGGGTGCAGCGAGGCATACGCGTGCGTGGTCGTTCGGCGCACCCGCCGTCGTGGCGGACTGTCGTGGGCTGAGGTTCGTGCCACTGCCGTGCCAGCGGGCTGTCATGAGGGAGTCATGCAGTCAAGTTGCACGTGCCGCACCAGGTATCGAAACCCAGAGGCAGCCGAATCGAGACCGATTGATGTGAGGCATGCGTGCACAATAAGTCGCACGTTCGGGAGGGGGCTTCATGGCGATGTTCAGCAGATATGCCACAGTGCTGGTGCTTGCCGGCCTTGCGATGACGGCGTGCACCAACGAGCAAAACAAAGCTCTAAGCCTCGCTCGGGAGGCCTGCAACGTGGAGTTCCCGGACCTGGGCGGCGACGTGCTCACTGATGCAGACGCCCGAACGAAGGCCCGCGATGAGTTCCTGCCTCTGTCGGAGGAGGTAGCCAACAAGGCAGCGCAAGCAGCCCGGAGCGACACAACCTGGCAACCGCTCGCGACTGCAGCTGACGACTTGGCCGAGCTGGTGTCGGTGACCATCGACCTGGGGGATCTACGTGCCACGAAGGTCGGTGGCGGGTATTCGACCCCTGAGGACGTCGATAAGGACACCCAGCTTGAGGCACGCCACGCTGAGCTCGTGACGAAGTCCGACACTTTTGGGGACGAGTGCCGCAAGGCTACTGATTGATGCCACAGCGCCCCCGGAAGGGAATGGCGCGACGCCCGGCGCGTGACTTCGTGTTCTTCGTCTCGCGCCGCACCTGCACTCGGGTCGGGCAGTACCCGGCCTCACGGCGCTGCCTCACCACACCCGCGCTCGTACTTCGGCAGCAAACGCCCACACCGGCGCGGGTTCTCTTCGCGACCTAATACTTCGGATGTAGATCGTGATCCGAGAGAGGCTTCTATGATCAGATCGCTTTTGGATCGTCATGCAGAGAAGTAGTGGGGGACCATGGCACAGTCAACGTCTGCGGCCGAAAGGGCAATTGAGGAACTTCTTACGCACGATAGGAAGATTCTCGCCCTTCGGGACGAAATTCGCGAAGCCCGCCTTAAGCGATTTCTACTAGTTTCCACCTACTCTTCTGCGCCTACGCTGCTCTTGATTCTGTTCATCGGGAACATCGTCACATGGGGTTACATTGACCTCGCCCGCGTCAACGTGGCCTGCATCCCGCTTCTCATCGCTCTCCTAATCCTGTGTGTGGTCGTCCGCGCCAACAGCACTTCTATTGACTTCTGGGATGGTCCCCTCCAAGACAAATGGGAAGCGGGTCACGCGGCAGGGAAGAAGATCGACCTTGAGCTCGCCCTTGAGCGCAAGCGTCTCTCCGCAGCATCTATCGACCTAACAACAGAAATCCGCCGCCACATCTACCGAGAGACCGTCCCAGTAGCCATCGAGCAGTACCGCTCCGACGGGCTTCGTTACAGGCGTGTCCACAACTTCTTTCAAAGCATCATCATCGTTGGTTCGCTTGCGACGTCGACGGCAGCAAGCCTTGCGGATACCCCGGCTCCTTATAAATGGATCACCGTTGGCACCAGCTTCTCTGTCGGTCTCGCAGCAGGCTTCACGGGCTACTTCAAGTTCCGCGAGCGTAGCTTCTATCTCCAGCAGACAGCCGACTCCATTGAGGAGGAGTACAACGCTGTCAATCTGAAGGTTGGCCGCTATATTGGCAGCGCTGACGACGAAGCTGCCCTTCTGGAGTTTACCGAGCGGGTTGAGACCCTCAAGAATGACCAGCGCAAAAGGCAGCAGCAACTGGACCAGCCGACAGAAACGCCCGAGGGCTGACCCACAGGCGCACGAGCCCACGGCCCCTAACCAGCAGAAACCCAGCTCACCAAGATCCCCGGCAAGACCCAGAGCAAAAAGACAGCTAGGCTGCACCCCGCCTCGGATCCGACAGGTTGTGCCACTCGTGGCCGCACCCATCGGCGCAATGCAGCGTCCGCCTTCGGGTATCCGCGATGCTGAAGAGGGCGACGAGCAGGCGGAAGGACTTGGTGAGTTCATAGGCCGGGAGTACTTCCATCCCGAAGCGCCACTTCGTGAGCATCACCGCCGGCGTGTGAGTGGGACGAATGCCAGACCGCACAATGCTCTCTGGTACATCATCCTTGCGGGCGCGGGCCTGCCCGCAGAACAGCACCAGTGCGTGCAGGACCTTGCGTTGGTCATCCTCCGAGAGACCCTCGAACCACTCGACACCCTCGCCCGTTGGTCTGAGCCCTTGCGCAAGTTCGTTCAGGACCACCTCGTGTACGTACAACATCGGCTACCTCCCCCGTATCTTCAGGCAGACGGAACTGCGCACCAGCGCCCGTGAACGATTCCCCGGCTGTTCAGTGTGAAGGCGAGAAGCCGGCGGATTGGTCGAGGTGGAACGCGGAGCCCGGAGCCGTCGGAGTCCACCCCTCACGCAGGGCAAGCCGAACAGCCGCGGCAACACCGGACGGCCGCACAGGCTCAGCCTCGCGACCGATCCAGTTGCTCGGATGCGGCTGGTCGGTGGTGACCACCAGCGTCGTCCCCGGGGTGTCCGCGTGCTCGACCGCGAACGTGCACGGCGACCAGGCCAGCCCCTGGAAGTACGTCGGCCTGCCCCGCAGCCGCCAGCGGTACACCGTGCCGTCGACAACGATCCGTCGTGATCCCCTGCGGACCAGCGCCATGACTCCCCCTTCAACAGCGCCGATGCTAGCGACCCCAGCCCTACCGCCCGTCTCAGTTTCCGTCTCATTCAGCACCGTTCACGGCCGTTCAGACGAGACCGAAGCCGGTAGCCACTCCCACGGCCGAACGCCCATGAACGCAGGTGAACGGCCCCGTTCACGGCCCCAGAGCACACCACCACAGCTGGAAAGCGTGTTGGGGGCAACCCCTCACGAGTTCGAATCTCGTATCCTCCGCAGCCGCCTGAACAGGCGAAACGAAGAGCTGGACCGTTCATTGCGGTCCGGCTCTTCGGCATGCCTTGGTTGCAGTTTCGGTTGCATTTATAGGCGACATTTAGGACATTGCCTCAAGCAGGAAAGGCGCACGCTCACGTCCTATGGGGCGACCGGCGCAGACCGCGGGGAGCCACACCATCCGACGGGATACGTCACGACGGTTACCGGCCGCCAGGACCCACACGATGAGTTGGCCGTCCTCTACGGCGTAGAAGGAGAGGCAGTCGCCGCCTTGCGCCGCCAGCAGGTGTTGCGCCCTGAGGAGCTTCGGCATCGACCGCAGTCATGCCCCAGCATCCGTCGATGCCTGATTCACCCATCACGGGTTGGCCTGCGGCGACTCTGGTCTCGGCGGATCCGCGCGGATCCGTCCATGGCCCCGGAACGAGGTCGCGGTCATAGCCCGATCATCCGGACCTTGCTGCCGCACAGCCGGGTCATGTCATCGACATCCGACGTGAGGACGGCGACCGGACCAGGCTGACGCAAGGCTGCTTCCGCGACGGTGGCGTCGATCGCGTACTTGTGTCCGTGCAGACCGGCGCCCTTGAGCAGTTGTGCCGCCGCTTTGGCCGCTGCCTCCGTGACCGGCTCCACCTTGACCCGGGAGAGCGCCCAATGCAGTCGGGGCAGATTCACCCTGGCGTGGCTCACCTCCACGATGGTATTGGCGCTGACGACAAGGTCCGCTCCCATGTCGTGGAACACCTGGAACATCGCCAGAACCTTCCGGTCCTGCGCCACCCAGGCCGCCAGCCCTTCGCTGTCGAGGACGACAGTCTCAAAGTGCCCGCTCACGCGGCGTTCGCGCCGCCGGCGGCCTGCGTGGTACCGAAGATCCGCGCCCGCGCCTCGGCCAGCTCTTCCTCACTGAAGGCCCCATGCTCGTCCGTGTGGCTGCGCAGGTCGGCGCCCAGAAGCTGGTGCCGGATCTGTCTGGCGACCGCTTCGGCCACGTAGCCGGAGATGTTGTCCGTGATCTTCTTCAGCTCCGCCACCTGTTCGGTGGGGAGTGTCACCGTGATACGTGTGGTGTCAGCCATAGCTGTAAGCATACTGCGGTATGCGCGCTACGTACTCTCTGTTTGCGCAGTCGGTCCGGTCAGCGGCAGTCGGGGCGACTGGCCGTTCGAGCAGGTGCTCAGCTGGGCAGTTGTGCGACGCGCTGGTTCAGCGGGCCCAGTGGCGGTATGCCTCGATCCATTGCGAGCCCTCGGGGGCGGGTTCCGGCAGCGGCAGGTCCAGAATTCCGATGTCCTGTCGGACCGGCCCCCGGGCGCAGCGTGCGATCACGCACCCGTCCTTGGCAAGATCGACACCGACCACGCTCACCTCGATGCCGAGAACAGTCGTGGTGAACGGCACGGCAAGGCTCTCCTCGATCATCGTGAAGAAGCCGGTGAGCTGCTCATCCTGGCCGTAGGCGTCGACCGTGGCCTCTTCGATCAACGCCTCCAGCGCGGCTGGGTCCCAGGTGCTCATAGCCTGACCGTAGCGCTGCACCGTACGGTCGAGGACCGGTGTGTTCGGCAGCGGCATATCCGCCATGGCGCCGTCGCCAGCAGTCAAGCCAAGGCCCGTGGTTGCCAGCGTGTGACGTTGCCTGGTGGGGTTCGGTAGTGAGGGGGCCCGGGGAGGGTCCGACAAGCGACAGGGCAGAGAGTGGCACGAGTCGTCGTACGAGAGCCGAGTACGGGCGCGAGGAACGCACCGCCGCTGGCCCGGCAGGAAACATCCGCCTTCGTGAGGGAGTTGCTCAGCTCCGGCTGGGCGGTGGTGTTCCTGCCCGGTGAGCCCGCCCGCCTCGGACGGCTGCTGCTGTGGAAGCCGACCGGTGCAGCAGCCGAAGACAGCACGGCGCCCACCGGCCTGGAGACCGAGGTGGCGGAGTTGGTCCTGCCGCACGGCCGCTCGGTCAGGCGGCGCAGGGTCGAGGGTTACGCGCTTCCTGTCGCCGTCGCTGTCTCCGCCCTGGCTGATGCGGAGCCGACGCATCCCTCCGGCGCCGCCTGGCGGGCGGCCACCCGCTTCGCGCTGCGGCTGCTGGCCGACGGCCGCCTCCACCCGGCCATCACCCCCGCCGGTTACGACACCTGGCAGGTGGGTCCCTTCACAGCCGCCCAGCGCCAGACGCTGGACGCCCTGGCCGCCGCCTTCCCGCCACACGCCCACTGCCTGCCCGAGCCAGGTCCTGCGCCGGTACGGATCGCCGAACCGGCTGCGCTGGTACGCCAGTTCTGCGACGCGGTAGCCGATGATCTGGTCCGTACACCGGCCGCGCCGCTCGCCATGGGAGCGCTGCCGTACGCCTGGCGCGAGGCCCGCGCCGTGCCCGCCTTGCGTGAATGGGCCGAGGTAACCCAGGCGGCGCTCACCGCCGAGGTCGGTATCTCCCTGCGCGTCGACGTACCCGAAGGACGCCGACGGCAGTTCCGGGCCGTCCTGCAACTGCACACCGCGGCGGACCCGGCGCTCGTCATCGAGGCCGCACGACTCTGGAGCGAGCCGACCGAAGTGGAGCGGCTGCTCGGCCCACGCGCCGAGACCGAGACCCTTCTCGCCCTGCGCCGAGGCGCCCGCGCCTGGTCCCCGCTGCGGAGGCTGCTCAACGATGCCGCTCCCGATCAGCTCCGGTTGACCGACGACGAAGCCTTCGATCTCCTTGGGGACGCCACGGACGCGCTGCGCGCGGCCGGTGTCGACGTGCACTGGCCGCGTGACCTGGTCAAGGCGCTCACCGCGACCGCGGAGATCGGGCAGCGCACCGCCCCCGGTTCCACCGCGGGCGGCCTGCTGGACACCGAGGCCCTCCTCGACTTCCGCTGGCAGGTCTCCCTTGGCGGCGAGCCGCTCACCGAGGCCGAGATGGATGCTCTCGCAGAGTCACGCCGTCCCCTCGTCCGGCTTCGCGACCAGTGGGTGGTCGCCGACCCGAAGCTGGTGGCCCGCGCCAAGCGCCGCCGGATGGAACCGCTCACCCCCATGGAGGCGTTGAGCGCCGCCCTGACCGGCGAGACCGAGCGGGACGGTGACCGGGTCCCCTGTGCGGCGGTCGGTGCGCTCGGCGACTTGGTCGCTCGTATCCGTGACCCCGAATCCCGCACCCCCGTGCCCCAGCCCGCCGCCCTCAAGGCCACGTTGCGCGAGTACCAGAAGCGGGGCCTGGCCTGGCTGGCCGAGATGTGCGCACTCGGCCTCGGCGGCTGTCTCGCCGACGACATGGGCCTGGGCAAGACCATCACCTTGCTCGCTCTGCACCTGCACCGCCAGAGCGACCCCACCACCGCGGGCCCCACCCTTGTCGTCTGCCCGGCCTCCCTGCTCGGCAACTGGCAGCGCGAGGCCGCCAGATTCGCACCGTCCACCCCCGTACGCCGTTACCACGGCGGCGACCGCCACCTGGGGGACCTGGCCGGCGACGAGATCGTCCTGGTCACCTACGGGGTGCTGCGCCGCGACCGCGAAGTGCTCGCCGAGACAGCCTGGTCGCTGGTGGCCGCCGACGAGGCCCAGCACGTCAAGAACCCCTACGCCGTCACCGCCCGCGAACTGCGCGCCCTGCCCGCCCGCGCCCGCGTCGCTCTCACCGGCACCCCCGTGGAGAACAACCTCTCCGAGCTGTGGGCCCTGCTCGACTGGACCACCCCCGGGCTCCTCGGCACACTCACCGCGTTCCGTGACCGGCATGCCCGCGCCATCGAGGCGGGCGAGGATCCCGAGGCAGCCGAGCGCCTGTCCCGTCTCGTACGTCCCTTCCTGTTGCGCCGCAAGAAGTCCGACCCCGGCATCGCGCCCGAACTGCCGCCCAAGACCGAGACCGACCACGTCGTCCCGCTGACGGCCGAGCAGACGAGCCTGTACGAGGCACAGGTCCGCGAGACCATGGCGAAGATCGCGGATTCGGAGGGCATCGCCCGGCGCGGTCTGGTACTCAAGCTGCTCACCGCGCTGAAGCAGATCTGCAACCACCCCGCCCAGTATTTGAGAGAGCACAGCCTGCGCCAGTCCACTCCCCTGCGGGGCCGCTCGGGCAAGCTCGACCTGCTCGACGAACTTCTCGACACCATCACCGCCGAAGGCGAATCCGTGCTGGTCTTCACCCAGTACAAACAGATGGCGGCTCTGCTGGAGAAGCATCTGGCCGAGCGCGGCGTCCCCGCTCTCTTCCTGCACGGCGGCACCCCCGTCGCGCGGCGCGAGGAGATGGTGGACCGCTTCGAGCGCGGTGAAGTGCCGGTGTTCCTGCTGTCGTTGAAGGCGGCGGGCACCGGACTCAATCTCACCCGCGCCACTCACGTCGTGCACTACGACCGCTGGTGGAACCCGGCCGTCGAGGACCAGGCCACCGACCGCGCCTACCGCATCGGCCAGGGCAAACCCGTCCAGGTACACAAGCTCCTCGCGGAGGGAACCGTGGAGGACAAGGTGGCGAAGCTGCTCGAAGCCAAGCGCGCCCTCGCCGACGCCGTCGTCGGCTCCGGCGAGGCAGCCCTGACCGAACTGTCCGACGCTGACCTCGCCGAACTCGTCGCCCTGGGCAGGCAGTCATGAGCCCCGCTGTCCCCGGCCAGCGCCGTGCGCCCGCCCGCGGCAAGCGAGCCTTCGCCGCGACCTGGTGGGGCCAAGCATGGGTGGCCGCCCTGGAGGACTCCACCCTGGACGCAGGACGGCTCTCGCGCGGACGCACCTACGCCCGCAAAGGCATGGTCGGCCCGGTCACCGTCGCTCCGGGAAAGGTCAACGCCGCTGTCCAGGGCAGCCGCCCACGCCCGTACCGCTCCTCAGTCCACCTGCCCGTCCTCACCGACCCTCAGTGGGACACCCTGCTCGACACGATCGCGGCCCGCGCCGGACATCTCGCAGCACTTCTCGACGACGAGATGCCCGCCGAACTCGTGGACGACGCCCGGCACGCGGGCGTCCCACTGCTCCCACTGCCCACCGAGCTCGATCCGGAGTGCTCCTGCCCCGACTGGGGATACCCCTGCAAGCACGCCGCCGCACTCTGCTACGCCATCGCCGCCACCATCGACACCGACCCGTTCGTGCTCTTCACGCTGCGCGGCCGCGGTCGTGAGGAGGTCTTCGCCCAGCTGCGCGCACTCCGTACGGCAGCACAGGACACCGCCGCCTCAACCTCACCGGCCGGCATCCCGGCCGCCGCCGCGTACGCCCACTGGGCCGAAGAGCCGCCCGAACTGCCCGAACTCCCGGAACCCGCTGCCCACACCACAGCACTGCCAGTCGCCCCGCCACCCGGCACCGGCCTGGCCGCCGCGGACCTGGAACGCCTCATGGCCGACGCCACCACGCGCGCCGCCCGGCTCCTCGAGGGCGACACCGCCGACCTGCACCTGACCCAGCACCAGGACGCCGTCCGCATCGCCGCAAGCAACCCCGGACCCGAGTGGTTCCACCACCTGATCCAGAACACCGGCACCAAACCCACTGTCTTCGCACGCCTCACCCGCGCCTGGCGCCACGGCGGCCCCACGGGCATCACCATCGCCGAACAGCCCCACACCCCCGACCCGACGGTGATGAAGGCCACCCGCACCGCCCTGGAGACGGCCCTCGCCGAGATGACCGACTCCCCCACACACCTCAGAGCCTGGCGCAACCGCCTCACCCTCACCCAGCACGGCATCCAGCTGCGTCTGGGCCCCGACGCCCGCTGGTACCCCTACCTCCAGGACGACGACGGCGAATGGCAGCCCGTCGCACCAGCCGACAGTGACCCGGTCACCGCGCTCACCGCGGCCTGGTCGCAGAACGGGGAGTAAGGAGGCGATTTCCCGCTGACCAGGAACCACGAGCAGCAGCTGGACACACTCACGCTGCTCCACATCCGTGGTTGCAGTTCTGGTTGCATTCACCGGCGTACAGCACCGTTCAGAACCCCCGACCGGACCAGCTGCACCGCAGGTCAGGACGTTGCCGTACGCCCCAGAACCCCCAGACGAACATTTGTTGGATTTTCCGGCGGCATCGGGAGCTCCGCCGGTTCCGGGCGGCACCCAGAGGGCGTCTCCCACTTGCTCGGGCACGACCTCCGGCGGCCCAGCCGCCGGCCGCCCCGGCCACGACTGCCGAGCCCGCGCCGTTCGAGGGAGGGGCGCCCTGCGGCACGTACACCGAGGAGATCGTCGCAAGCTGGGCGAAGGTTCTGCCCTACGCCGACGGGGATGGTAGCTGTAGAGATAGTATCTCCATTGATACTATCTCTGGCAGGGGGCTTGCCATGCGTCGCTTCATCGGGCGAGACCGCGAGCTGAGCGGGCTCGGCAGCGCCTTGCAGGCGGTTCGCGATGCCGTCGGGTCGGCGAAACCGGGGCAGTGCATCCTCATGCGCGGACGGAGACGGGTCGGCAAGTCGAGCCTCGTCGAGGAGTTCCTCCGGCGCACCGAGACGCCGTACCTCTTCTTCACCGCTGCCGGCGGCACAGCCGAGGACGAACTGACGGAGTTGCTCGACAGCGTCGCCAGATCCACCCTGCCGGAGCGGGCACTGTTCGCGGAGGAGACGCCCGCTCAGTGGAATGCGGCATTCAGGCTGCTTGCGGAAGTTCTGCCCGACGACACCCCCAGCGTCGTCGTCATCGATGAGGTCCCGTATCTCATGGACCGCATTGACGCCTTCGAGGGCATGCTCCAGCGGGCATGGGACCGCCTGCTCAGCCGCAAACCGGTACTTCTCCTCCTGGTCGGATCCGACCTTTCGATGATGGAGGCGCTGAACAGCTACGACCGCCCGTTCCATCAGCGGGGCCGGGAGATGGTCGTGGGGCCGCTGAACCCGGCCGATATCGGCGAGATGCTCGATCTGCCGTCGGCGGCCGCCTTCGACGCCGCCCTGATCACGGGCGGTCTTCCGCTGATCTGCGCGGAGTGGCGGGCCGGATCGGATGTCTGGGAGTTCCTCCGCGACTCGCTGGACAACCCGATCTCGGCGCTGCTGGTGTCCGCCGAGCGCTCACTGGCCGCGGAGTTTCCGCCGCAGGCGATGAGCAGGGAAGTCCTGCGGGCCATCGGATCCGGGGAGAGAACCTTCACCAACATCGCGCGCGCCGCCGGCGGCATTGCCCACACCACGCTCACCCGAGCCACTGAAGTACTGACCGAGAAGCGGGTGGTGGCAGCCGAGCTGCCCCTCTCCCTGCGGCCGTCGAAGGAGCGCCGCTATCGGGTGGCAGACCCCTACCTGCGCTTTTGGCTCGCGTTCCTCGATCCGCACATGGCGGAGATCGAGCGGATGCGGGGAGATCTCACGCTGAGCCGGATCAAGGAGCAGTGGACGAGCTGGCGGGGCCGCGCGATCGAGCCCCTGGTCCGGGACTCCCTCGCCCGCCTCTTGCCGGCCGGGTCCCTGCCCGCCGCGCCGGCGATCGGCGGGTACTGGACCCGCAGCAACGACGTCGAAATCGACCTGGTGGGCGCGGACCGGCAGCCGGTGGCGAAGCAGTTGCTCTTTCTCGGCTCGGTCAAGTGGCTGGAGAATTCCACGTTCGACAGCCATGACCTGGCCGCGTTGCAGAAGCATCGGGCAGCGATCACCGACGAGCCGGTACCGCTCGTGGCGGTCTCCCGCAACGGGGTCGGTTGTTCCGGCCTTCAGGCGGTCTACGGCCCCGAGGAACTGCTCAGCGCTTGGCGCAGAGCCTGAGCAGGGCGGGCTTCACGAGGAGCTGAGCCGGCGCAGAGCGCGACGGACGCCAGGCAGCCCCAGCCAGTCCACCAGCCCGTTCACCAGCCCGTTCACCAGCCCGTCCCGGGCGGTCAGAGCGGCGGTGCGGCCGTCACCGATCACCGCGTAGGGCCGCAGCGGAGCGTAGGCGCCGGCGGCGCACGTCACCGGCTGCTGGCCCTCGTCCCGCCCCCGCGTGGGCTGGGTCATCGGGCACGTGCGAGGCGAGTGGCCCCCTGGCGCTCACCCGCCTCGTCGCCGTCGGCGCCCGCGTGCGTGGTGTCAGTGCGGCTGCTGCGTGCCGCGGTAACGCTGAGCGAGGCGGGCCAAGGCCACCGCGCCGAGCAGAAGGCCGAAGTCGCGCAGCGCGATGTCGTAGTGCCCTGGGATGGTCAGCAGGTTGACGATGATGCCGGCGAGCCATCCGGCGACCAGCCATCCCCCGAAGCGCGGGGCCAGGGCGACGACGAGGCCCGCCACGATCTCGATGACTCCCACTGCGTACATGGCCGCCTGGGCGCTGCCCGGAACGATGTCGTCGATCCACGGCGCCAGATAGGCGGGCCAGTCCACGAGCAGGTTGGTGAACTTGTCCAGCCCGAACAGGATCGGTGCCACGGTGAACCCGGTACGCAGGATGACGAACGCCTGGTATCCGGGGTCGGTGAGTGCGGCTCGCCGAGGGGTGGCGGACGTGGTGTTTGTGGTTGCGGACGACATGACGCCTTCCTTCTATCGACAACTCTCACTAACGATAGAAGCGCGCGCAGCCTCTATAGTCAATGGCCGTGGGTTTTACACTGGTGTTCGTGGACCACCCGAAGGAAGCACCCCACCCCGATGTCTCCGCAGTCGCCGCTCTGGACGAGCCGACCCGCAGGAGGCTGTACGAGCACGTCGTGCGCCAGCCGGGCCCGGTCAGCCGCGACGAAGCCGCCGAGGCCCTCGGCCTTGCCCGGCAGACGGCGGCCTTCCACCTGGACCGCCTGGCGGACCAATCACTGCTCGACGTCGTCTACGAACGGCGCAGCGGCCGCACCGGCCCGGGAGCCGGCAGGCCCGCCAAGCTCTACAAACGCTCCGCCAAGCAGGTCACCGTCAGCCTGCCCGAGCGGCACTACGAACTGGCCGGACGGCTCCTCGCTCAAGCTCTGGAGGAATCCGAGGCCACCGGCGAACCGGTCCGGACCGTCCTGCACCGCAAGGCCCACGAGCTGGGCACACAGCTCGCCGGACACCAACAGGCGGGCGTCTTCGACCTGCTGGAAGGCAACGGGTTCGAGCCCCGCTACGACGGTGAGGCCATCGTCCTGGGCAACTGCCCCTTCCACGCGCTCGCCCGCGACCACACCCAGACCGTGTGCGGCATGAATCTCCACCTGCTCCGCGGCGTCCTCGAAGGGCTCGAAGGGCTCGAAGAAGGCGGCCTCCAGGCATGCCTGGCACCCGGCCCCGGCCACTGCTGCGTCCGCCTCGAGCCGGCCTCCGCCGCACCCGCACCCGCACCCGCACCCGCACCCGCACCCGCGGATTTCTGACGCGCTCACTCGCCGCGTCGATCACCGGCCCCGCGTCGCAGAGCGCTGACCTGCCCGCAGCCGGTGTTGGTCAGGGCGTCGCAGGCCGGCGGCGGGTCGGCCGGCCCGCCGGGTGTGCCGGGACGCGCGCCGTAAGTGGTGGGGCCGGGCGGGAGGTGGGGCGGGGCGGGCCTTCGAAGTGGCTGGGGAACGGGTACTTGCGTTCCAGGAAGGTGTGGATGGCGGTCTGGGCCGCCGGTCTGGCCTCCGGGGTGGTGTCCACGTCGTTGAGGCAGAAGAAGTCGATGTCCTCACCGGCCCCGAGGCGGGCCAGGCGGCGGTGCATGTCCGGGGTGCCCAGTTGGACGTAGCGGAAGCGGTAGTCGGCCGGGACGGCGCGGCCGGTCGCGATCGCCCAGTGGTGGTGGAGCGTGGATGCCGGGGCGACGTCGGAGGTGGAGCGGAAGCGGGAGTAGGAGGTGTGCTTGAGTTCCTCGATTTCGAGGGTCTCCATTTCGCGCATGACCGACAGCAGTTGGGGGTGCGGGGTGTGCAGGGATTTGTGGGTGATGTGTCTGCCGTGGAAGCGGCTGATCACCTCGCGGGCGTTCTTGCCGGCGGAGTTGGGGGCCGGTTCAAGGGGGTGCGGGGCGCCGAGTCCGAGTTTCAGGGGGGAGAGGGGGATGCGGGCTATGCCGTTGCCGTGGAAGAAGTGCTCGGCCCGTACCGGGCGGTTGATGAAGACGTCGTCGTTGAAGTAGAGGTAGTGGTCGGACAGGCCCGGGATGTGGTGCAGGCGGGTCTCTATCGCGTGTGAGTTGAAGACGGGGAGTGCGTCGGGCGGGAGGATGTCCCGGTGGTCCACCACCGTCAGGCCCTCCGCGTCCGGGTTCAGCCAGGCAGGGATCTGGGAGTCGGTCACCAGGTAGACGTGCCGGACGAAACCCGCGTACATCTCCAGGGAGCGGAGTGCGTACTTCAGTTCGTCGTGGCAGGTGTAGCGGGAGGCACCGGTCTCGCGCGCGGCGATGACGTCGCAGGACAGGGCCTGATGGGCTCGGCGCTTCGCGGCCATCGCCGGGTCGTTCCCGTCGACCCAGGTGTACACGGCGTCGACGGGGAAACGCACTTCGTCGATGCCCGGCTCGGCGAACGGGGCGAACGTCGGCACGCTGCGGTGGCGGCCCGCCACGGAGGCAGGCTGCTGGGCCGCCTGCGGGAGTACCTCCGCGACGGCGTTGCGGCGCGGGGCCACGAGTGCCTGGCCGAAGACGTCCGGCAATCGGCTGCCGGGCACGGTGAACCAGGTCGGATCGGTGCCCGGGGTGCTGCCGAGGTCCCGGCCGTGACGCCAGAACTCGATGTCGCACCCCGTCTCGAGACCGGTGAGCACCTGCCCTTCCGGACCCAGACGCACCACGCCGGTACGGAGCACCGTGGCCCGCCTCAGCGCTCGCGGCAGCTTCCCGTCGGCCCACAGCACCGCGGTCGTCACGGCGCCGTCCGCTCCGACGGCGCCGACGTACCCGACGGTGCCGGCGAAGCGTCGGGCGGCCCGGGAGAGAACCGCGCCGCGGTGCCTCTCCTCGATGCCGATGGCCTGCCGGGGCGCCGCCGCACCGGGCCCGTGGTCGGCGGGGACCAGGAAGTACGGGACACCTAGCCCCTCCAGCAGGGTGCACACCCGCTCGAGATCCGCTTCGACGGCGTCCGCGGCGGTGTATCCGGCGACCGTACGACCGTAGAGCCGTATCGGTCCGAAGGTGATCCGGCGCAGTGCGGGATCCGCGGCCCGCAGGCGCCGTCGGGCCCGGGTCGCGCGCAGCGTCCAGAGCCGGGCCGTCAGCCAGAGCCGCAGGCGTACCGACAAGTCCCGGGCCGCCCGGATGCCCCCCGGCAGTCCGAAGCGGTGACGGATGCCCGTTCCCTCCATGTCCATGCCCCCCATGTCCATGCCCCCCAGCCCTTGTTACTTCTGCTTCTCGAAGGGGCTCGCGAAGGGGAAGTAGTTCTCCAGGAACTCATCCATCCGGATGCCGACCTGCTCCCGCTCCTCGGGCGGCACATCGACGTCGTTGAGGCAGAAGAAGTCGAAGCGGCGGTTGCGACGCAGATCTGCGAGGCGTTTTTCGGCGTCCGGGCGGCTGATGTTCACGTAGCGGAAGCTGTACCTGCCCGGCACCCCGCGGCCGGTCATCAGCGCGTACTGGTAGAGCAGCGGTGCCGTCATGGCGATGTCCTGCGGCGAGCGGAAGCGGGATGCCGTGGTGCGGCTGATGTCCTGCGGGAACAGCTCCTCAAGCGCCTGGAGCGTCTCCCGGTGCTGCGGCAGCGGGGTGTGCATGAAGTTGTTCGTCGTCACCCGCCCGAACTTCTCCAGCAGCAGCCGGCGGACGTTCTTGCTGGCGGAGTTGGTGGCCGTCTCCTCGGCGTGCGGCTTGCCGACGCCTATCTTGAGCGGGGACACCGGGATCTTCATCAGTCCGCTGCCGTGGAAGAAGTGCTCCGCGGTGACCCGGCGGCCGACGAACACGTCGTCGTTGAAGTAGAGATAGTGCTCCGACAGGCCCGGGATGTGGTGCAGCCGGGTCTCGATCGCATGGGAATTGAACACCGGCAGGACGTCCTGCGGGAAGATGTCGCGGTGGTCGACGACCGTGATCCCCGGGGCCGAGTCGTCGAGCCAGTGCGGCTTCTGACCGTCGGTCACGAGGTAGATGTGCCGGACGAAGTCGGCGTACATCGCGAGTGAGCGCAGCGAGTACTTCAGCTCGTCATGGCTGGTGTAGCGGGAGGCGTTGGTCTCCTTGTCCAGGATCTCGGCGATGCCGTGCTCCTGGTATTGGGCCCGCTTGGCCCGCATCCGGGGCTCCTCGCCGTCCACCCAGGTGTAGACGACGTCGACGGGGAAGGTCACGTCGTTCACGGTCGGCAGGGTGAGCGGGGCGAAGCTCGGCAGCTCCCGGTCGCCGATCCGCACCGTGGCCGGCTTCTGCTCGGACGCCGGGAGTACGTCCGTGATGCCGTTGTTCCGCGGCGCGATCAGGGACTCGGCGAAGATGTCCTCGGACGCCTGCGGCTGCACCTTGGCCAGTCGCCTGGGCCCGTCGTCGGAGGCGAGGAGCTGTGCCCCGTCCTCCCAGAACTCGACGTCGCAGGCGAGTTCCGGCCCGGCGAGCAGCTGGCCCGAGGGGCCGAGGTGGTTCTCCCCGATCCGCAGGACGGTGGCCGTGCGCAGCGCGGTCGGCAGTACGCCGTCCATGAACAGTGCGGGGTTCTTGAGCTGTCCGCCGGGCAGCGGTCTGCCGAGGAACACCGCCTTCCCCGCGTTCTGCGCCTCCAGGGCGGTGAGGAAACGCTCCCGGTCGACGGCGTTCACACCGACCGTGTGGCGCGTACGCGAGGTCGGTACCAGGAAGTACGGGATGCCTTCCTGCTCCAACGCGGCGACGACCAGGCCGAGGTTGGCGGCGGCCGCCTCAACAGCGCTGAACCGGGTCACGATCCGGCCGTAGAGCTGCTGGCCGCGTACCGCCACCGGGCGGAGCATCGGGTCCGTGACCGCTGCCGTGCGGCGCCGCCGCATGGTGCGCAGCTGCCACACCCGTTCGGCGGCCTTCCGCTCGACTCGCGGTCGCATCCGCCGGGCAAAGGAACGCACGGTCACGTTCTGAGCTCCTCTTCATGAACCCCTCAGAATCCCTGCGTTAGCCAGACCGACGCGTGGTGCCGAAGGTTGTAGAAGAGTTCTCCGAGAATTAACAAACGAAGGGCCCTGCACATATCCGGCCCTCAGTTGAACGTGGTAGAGCGCTGCTGCCTTTCCGATCTTTTCGTGGTCCACCAGGCCAGGGGCCTGATCCGGGAAAGCGGATCAGGCCCCTGGCTGGTTTCCGAGGTCGAGCACGGCCGGGCGGACACCGGTGCACTGCCATCGGCGGAACATCCCAGGGACCGTCTACGACGGCCCGTACTCCACCGGTAGGTCTCGCCATGGAACACCGGGGTCCGCGCCGGCCAGGGGATCCCGCGGTCGGCCTCCGTCGACATGCGGACGACCAGCCGACCACAGGAACCCCCGATCCGGACCTCGGGCTAGAAGGCGCTGTTGTCGCAGCCCATGGCCGAACCGATGTGGGTGTCCTGCCCACCCGAGTTGCCCTCGCCGTTGAGCGCGTTGCCCAGCACGCCGTTGAGGACGCCGACCTGGCCGAGGACGTCGACGTTCAGGTCGTGCGACTTGCAGGAGGAGCTCTGCAGGACGCTGGTCTTGCCGCCGTGGCCGTCCATGCCCTGGGCGGTGGCGGTACCGGCGCTCAGGATGCCGACGCTGCCGAGGGCCACGACCACGACGGCAGCCTTGCGAAGGTTGTGCATGTCATCTCCGGTGAAGTGAGGTGATTGCGATCCGTGACAGATCGACTTCGTACAGTTATAGGAGTTAATGGGAAAATTACTAATATGTCCCTGCGACACGCCGTGGTTCGTGATCTCGTGGCGGAACCACCCGGACAACCGCGGTGAGGGGAGAGGGACGCTGGGTCGGCTCGTTCGACGGTCTCTACCGCGGCGCCACTCCGACGTCGGAGAAGATGGCCAGCGCCTGTTGCCTCATGAGGTCGGCCGCGGCGGCCTCGTTCTGGTGGAGGACGCGGCTGAGGGTCATGAGGGTGCGGGCCTCGCCGAGGCGGTGGCCGGTCTCGCGGTGGATGGCCAGGGCCTCGTGGCCGAGGGCGACGGCTGTGGCGGGTGCCGCCTCGGACTCCGCGATGTCGCACAGGACCGACAGGGCCTGCGCCTCCACCACCCGGAACGAGTAGTCGCGCGCCAGGCTCAACGCCTGCTCGGCATGGCTGCGGGCCTGGTCGAGCCGGCCCAGTTGCCTGAGCGTGAGGGACAGGCCCAGGGTGCAGTCCGCCTCGGTGCGCCGGTGCCCCGACTGCTGGGCCAGGGTGAGGGCCTGCCGGCCGGCCCGCTCCGCTCGGTCCGGGTGGGCCAGTTCCCGGTGGGCGGCGGCGATCGTGTTGAGGATGCCGGCCTGAATCCAGCGGCGCCCCTTGGCCTTGCTCATGGCCAGCGCCCGCTCGGCCTGTTCCAACGCCTCTTCGTGGCGGCCGAGTTCGAGGTTGATCCTCGCGACGGAGTCCAGCATCATGGCGCGGTCGTCGCGGTGTCCGCCCCTGTGGTCAGGGCTCACCTTGGAACCGAGGGCGTCGAGACCCTCGGTCAGACGGCCGAGTTCCCAGTACGCCCAGCCCAGGTTCTGCAGAGCCAGGCTGTGGTCGTGCCATCCGATCTCCTCGTTACGGAGGATGGCCGTTTCGAGGTGTTCGGCAGCCTCGCGCAGTCGGCCCAGATCCCGGCAGGTCACACCGAGGACGACCAGCCCCAGCGCTTCGAGGTAACGGTTTCCGGCCGCGCGGGCGATCCGCAGACCGGTGGTGACGTGCTCGTACGCGCTGTCGAGGCGGGCCATGCTCCATTCCGCCTGGGCCAGGCCGCCGAGCCCCGCTGCCTCGCCCGTCACCCAACCGATCTCCCGGCTGATCTCCCGCAGTTGGGTGTGGTGGTCCAAGGCCTGCCGCCCCCACCCCCGGTCCGACTTGAGCAGTCCGAGGACGCAGTGCACGGCGGCCTGACCGTGCAGGTCGCCTTCGGCCATCGCGGCGTCCAGCGCCGTCTGTGCGGTGGCCTGCCATGTCGCCCGGGGCAGATGGAGCCAGAAGTCTCCGAAGAGCGCGTTGGTCAGGTGCCAGGTGAGGGGGCGGGGGCCGTGGCGCCCCGCGTGGTTGATGACGGCGAGCAGATTCGCCCGCTCCGCCTCCAGCCACGGTCCGGCTCCGGCTCCGGCAGCGGGCGGAAGTCCCGGCCGGTCGCCCGGGGCGAGGTCGTGGGGCAGCTCCGGGAAGAGCCAGGTTCCGCCGGTCGCGCGAGCGGCGTTCAGGTACCAGACGAGGACACGCCGCAGCGCGGCGTCCCGGTCCGCCGCCGTCTCCTCCGCCCGCGCGATCTCCTGCGCGTACTCCCGCAGCAGATCGTGGAAGCGGTACCGGCCCGCCGTCGCGGGTTCGATCAGGTGGGCCGCGGCCAGGGCGCCGAGCGTGCGCCTGGCCTGCGGCAGCGGTATGTCCAGGAACGCTGCCGCGACCTCGGCGGTGAACTCCGGGCCGGGGAACAGGCCCAGCAGCCGGAAGAGCCGGCGCGCCGCGGGGGACAGGACTCGGTACGACGCGGAAAAAGCCGTACGCAAGGGGGAGTCGTCGGCATCGTCCGGCGCCAGCGCCTCCAGGCGGTTGCCCTCGGACATCTCGGCGACCAGGTCGGCCGGGCGCAGGCCCGGGTCGCCCGTCAGCCGAGCGGCGGCGACGCGCAGGGCCAGCGGCAGGCTGCCGCACAGCCGGATCAACTCCTCCACCGCCGACGGGTCTTCGCCGAGCCGATCCTCGCCAAGTGTCCGGCTCAGCAGCGCGCGGGCCTCGGCCGGCAGCAGGAGGTCCAGCGGCAGGGCGTGTGCGCCGTCGCGGGCGACGAGATCGCCGAGCCGGTTGCGGCTGGTGACGACGACGCAGCAGGACGGGCTGCCCGGCAGCAACGGGCGGACCTGCTCCGCCGACGCCGCGTTGTCCAGCAGGACGAGCAGGCGCCGGCCGGCCAGCAGGGTCCGGTACGCGCGTGCCTGGGCCTCGTCGTTCAGGGGGATCTCCGACGCCCTCAGGCCCAGGCCCCGCAGCAGCAGTTCCAGGGCTTCGCCTGCCTTGAGCGGTGGCCGGTCGTGGTCGAAGCCGTGCAGGTTCACATACAGCTGCCCGTCCGGGAAGCGGGCCCGGACCTGGTGCGCCCAGTGCACCGCCAGTGCGGTCTTGCCGATGCCGGCGGCGCCGCCGATCGCGGAGATGACCACCGTGTTCGACGGCCCCGGCGCCTGCTCGGGCGGCAGCAGCGCGTGCAGCCGGGCGAGTTCGTCGGTGCGGCCCGCGAAACCGGCGGCGTCGTGGGGCAGTTCGGCCGGGACCGACGGTGTGAGGTCGCGGTCCGGGCGACCTGGCTGGTGCGGTGTCGGTGCGGCCGCCGCGGGGTCGTTGGTGAGGATGAGCTGGTGGAGCGTCTGCAGCTCCGGTGCCGGGTCCACGCCCAGGTCCTCGGCGAGCCGTTTGCGGACGTCGTCGTAGTGGAGGAGGGCTTCGGCCTGGAGGCCGCACCGGTACAGGGCGGTCAGCAGTTGCCCGGCCATCCGTTCGTCGAGCGGGTGGGCGGCGGCCAGTTCGCGCAGCCGGGGAAGGATCTCCTCGTGGCGCCCCCTGAGCAGCTGCACCTCGTGGTACTGCAGCAGGGTGACGACCCGCTCGCTCACGAGCCGGTCACGCGTCGCCTGCGCCCATGCCCCCGTCAGCCCCGTCAGTGGTTCGCCGCGCCACATCTGCAGGGCGCGCTCCAGGAGTTCGGCGACCTGGTCGTCGGCGGCGGCCGCCGTGCCGGCCTCCCTCTCGCCGGCCCGGCCCTCCTTCTCCTTGGCGCGGGCCTCCTTCTCCTTGGCCCGGGCCTGGCCGACCAGCTCACGGAACCGGTACAGGTCCACTCGCCCGGTGGGCGTCCGTAGCGTGTAGCCGCCTGAACTGCGGTCCAGATGTACGCCTGTCGATCCCTGGTCCGCCGCCCGCAGGGCGGTCTTCAGCCGGCCGACATAGCCGTAGACAACGTTGCGCACCGTGTCCGGCGGGTCGTCCCCCCACACCCGGTCGATGAGTGTCCCGATCGGTACGACGCGATTGGCCTCCATGAGGAGTACGGCCAGCACGCACCGCTGACGAGGCCGGCCCAGGTCGACCTCCGCACCGTCCGCCCACGCCTGTACCGGCCCCAGCAACCGGATCTCCACCGGCCTGTCCTTCCATAACCGCTCGTGCCAACAGGGCGGCCATGGTCCATGCCGCACGACCTGCGCGTACAGGTTTCCTCAACATTCCCTCCTCTCCCCCTCGGAAAGCTGACGGCATGACACAGGGGGGCGGCGCTCACATCGATCGCAACCGTCGCAGGGCAGCACCGGAGGTCTCGCCCTGGCCCCCTCCCACGCCCCCCTCCTGGCTCACGGTCCTCTCACCTCGCCACCACCTCGCCGTCACCCCTGTCACAGCGCAAACCCGAGTTTTCGCCAACTCTCCATCGGCTGACCGAATCGCACCCACGATGCGACCCCTTGTTCGAGTGGTGTGTCTGACCTCACGCTCGTCCCTTCAGAGGCGGGCATGGCGCCCGCGACCTGCGGTGGGTGTCGGGGGTCGCCCTGCCACGGGGGTGCACGGCGACAGGGCGACCAACCTGGCATTCCGCAACTACCGGCCAGTACCCCTGGTATGGCGCAATCCGCTCGGCGCGGAACTTTGTCCTGCCACCATCAACACCCATCGAAATCCCAGGCGTCCGGAATGCGGCGGGGGGCTGGCCATGGGGCTACTCGGCAATGAGCTGGCGTTCGCGCACACCCTGACTCCCCAGGAGCACGAGGGCGTCATGGCCCTCGGCAACCGGAAGCGCTACCCGGCCGACGCCCATCTCCTCACGGAGGGCGACCGAACCAGTCACGTCGTGATCATTCTTCAGGGGTGGGTGACCGTATCCGTGGCGACGGACCGTGGGGCCACCCGGCTGATACTCGGCCTACGCGGCCCGGGCGAACTGCTCGGCGAGATGGCCGCGTTGGATACGCATCCCCGCAGCGCCACCGTGCGCGCACTCGGTCCCATAGAGGCCCAGGTCATATCCGGGGATGCGTTTCGTCGTTTTCTCGCCCTGCATCCCCGGGTCAGCGGTCTGGTGATACGTCAGCTGACCTTCCGGCTCCGCAGCGCCGACCAGGAACGGTCCGCGCTCGCCTCGCTCACCGTGCTGCAACGCCTGGCCAGCCGGCTCACCGAACTGTCGGGAGCCGAGCCCTCCGGCCCATACACCCCGTCCGCAGCGGTCCCTTCGAGAGGCCACGCCACCTCCGGCCCCGCCACCACCGGCCCGGCCACCACCGGTCCCGCCACCTCCGGCCGGGTCGTCCAGCTGGCCCAGGACGAACTGGCCGCCACGATAGGGGCCACCCGCGAAGCCGTCGCCAAGGCCCTACGGCTGCTGCGCACCCAGAACATCGTGCGCACCGGCAACCGGATGGTGGAGGTCCTCGACCCCACGCTGCTCGCCCTTCTCGCGGACGGTCATCAGGAGTAAGCCCACGCCCCGCCGTGTGTAAACGGCTACAGACGCCTCACGTCCCGGGCCTGACTCTGAGGGGACGGACCACCTCCGCGGACCACGTCCTCGGCAGGACGAACCACCTCTTCGGCAAGCGGAAAGAACATGCAGGGGGCATGGGTGAACCACGACGCTCTGGAACTCACCGAAGCGCACTACGAGTTGGTGATCAGCGTCGACGCCAGACGTTCCGGCGCGTACGGCGACGTCGACAAGCCGCGCATGCGCGCCCGGATCTACCGGGTGCTGGAGACGGGCTTCACCCACGCCAAGGTGGCTCGGGACGCCGTCCACATGGAGGACCGGGGCGACGGCGTGCTGCTGTCGGTGCCGGGGCGGATCGCGGTGAGCCGGCTGCTCGGGCTGTGGCTGGTAGAGGTGCACGAGAAGCTGCGGGACGAGAACCGTGACCTGGCCGTCCCCCTCGGGCTGCGCATCGGCATGCACGTCGGCCCGGTCCGGCACGACGAGCGGGGCATCAGCGGACGCGCCGTCGACCTCGCCTGCCGACTGGCCGACTCCCCCGTCGCCCGGCAACTCCTCGACGCCGAGAAGGCCGACCTCGTGCTGGTGACCTCCCAGTCGCTGTACGAGGACGTGGTCAGCGGCGGCGGCAAGTTCATCGAGCCCGCGCACTACTCCTCGGCCCGGCTGGACCTCAAGGAGGGCGCGGTCACCGCCTGGTTCCACCTGCCCGGGCGGCCCGCTCCGGCCCTGGCCGCCGAGACTCCGGCCGCCCCCACCCCGGCTCCCGCTCCCGCCCCCGCCGGTGGCGCCCCCGGCACAGACGTAGTCCTGCCCGCGCTCGGCGAGTCCGTCACCGAGGGCACCGTCACCCGCTGGCTGAAGTCGGTCGGTGACCGTGTCGAGGCCGACGAGCCGCTGCTGGAGGTGTCGACGGACAAGGTCGACACCGAGATCCTCGCCCCCGCCTCCGGCACGCTGCTGGAGATCGTGGTCGGCGAGGACGAGACGGTCGAGATCGGCGCCAAGCTCGCCGTCATCGGCGCCAGGGGTACCGCTCCGGCCGCGCCCGCCGCCCCGCGTGCCCCCCGCCGTCCGCCCGGTGACGTCGGCATTCATCAAAACGTCAGGCGCGACGCGTTCCATAACGAAAACAACGTCTACCACGGGCCCGTGCAGATGGGCGGGTCCGCCAACCGCGTCACCGAGCAGGGGAAGGACTGAGCCGGGTGAGCGACGACGAGCAGGCGGGCGGCGTAGCCGTCGACACCCCTGAGCAGTCCGGCGGGGGACGGTCGTCCGACGACGACAAGAAGGCCGGAGGCGACAGGAAAGACGACAGGAAGCAGGACCGGGACGAGCGGTCCCGCGACAACGACGGCAAGTCCGACGGCGAGAAGGCCGCCGAGGACGAGGATGCGGAAAAGGAGAAGGAGAAAGAGCGGGAGAAGGAACGGGAGCGCGCCGCGGGGCGGTTCAAGGAGCGCACCCGCGACCCCCTCGCCGACGATCAGGGCGAGGACGGGCCCACCGATCTGGCCGCCGCCGCGCGGACGCGCCGGGCCACCCGGCAGCTGTTCGACGTCCGCCGGGACCTGATCAGCTTCGCCCACTCGCGGCTCCAGAGCGCCCACATCGGCGACAACTTCAACCTGACGCTGGGCTCGCGCGCGCTCGGCTCCGGCATGCGCAGCGGTCCCGTTCCCGAGGAGGAGCTGCGCAGGCTCCGCCGGGTCCATGTGGTGCCGCAGGGGTACGTACGGCTGCGCGGCGCGCTGCGCGCCCGGCGGCTGCTGGTGCTGGGTGCCGCGCCGGGTACGGGACGTACGAGTACGGCGCTGTCGCTCCTCGACGAGGTCACCCAGCGCACGGCGGACGACTCCGGCGCCGAGCCCGCCCCCGCCCCGGGCCCCCGGATCCTGCGGGTCGACCCGGAGGGCGGGCCACGGCAGTTGGCCGGGACGCTGGACAACGAGGGCGAGGAGGCCCGGCGCGGTACCGGCTATCTGTTGGAGCTGTCCCTCACCCGGAGCGACACCCTGCCGCCGGACGAGATGGACCTCGACGAGCTCGCCGCGGCCCTGGACCGCCGCGAGGCCTTCGCGGTGATCGTCGTCACCGTCGGGTCTGCGGCGAACGCGCTGCTGGCCGGGCGGTACGGCATGCTCTGCCCGCCCGCGCCCACCGAGGAGCTGCTCGCCACCCGGCTGCGCGAGCGGCTGGAGGAGCGGGTCGCGGAGGGCCGGGAGGGCGACGCGCCCCTGGAGGACCTTCTTGCGCGCGCGGAGGAGCTCGCGGAATCCGAGGAGCTCGATGACGCGCTCGGGCTGAATGATCTGCGCCCCGGCGAGGCCGAGTTGCTGGCGTCGCTGCTGGCCGGGCATGTGCTGGGGAACGTCTCGTACGAGGCGTTGCTGTCCGGCTACCGCAGCATCGCCGCCGAGCAGGCCCAGGAGTGGTTCGCCGGCGTGGACCGGGCGCTCACCGCGCCCCGGGTCGACGCGGAGGGCAAGGCCCGCCGGTCGGACACGGCGACGCTGTTCCACCCGGTGGCGTTCCGTATCGCGCTGGCCGTACTGGGCGGGGCGTCGTACAGCGCCGTGGCCACCGCCGCACACCTGCTGACCTGGGAACTGTCCGTTCAGTGCGACCCGGACAACACACCGGCCCGCCCCCTGTTCTGCGACGACCCGGAGGTCGACAAGGCGCTCTCGCGCGCCGATTTCCAGGACGGCAAGGTCGAGGTGGCCGGGCACGACGTGCCGGCGCGGCTGATCTGGTACCGGGGTTCCGCCCTGCCGTCCGCGGTGCTGACCGAGCTGTGGGACCGGCACTTCCCGGTCCGGGCGCCGGTGGTGCGCTGGCTGCGGCTGCTGGCGGACGATCCGCGCTCCCAGGTGTGGATGCGCGCCGCGGTCGCCGCCGGTGAGCTGTGCGTACGGGACTTCGACCACGGCTACACCGAGCTGGTCCGGCCGCTCGCCGAGGCGCACACGCCCCGTCGGCGGATCTTCGCGGCCACCACCATGGACCAGGCCGCCGGTCACGATTCCCATCGCAAGACGGTGCACAAGATCATCGGCGACTGGAGCAGGAACGGCACCAAGTCGCTGCGCTGGACCGCCGCGATGGCGCTGGGCTACGGCAACGCCGCCGCCACGACGGACGACACGCTGGACGCCCTGGCCCGGATCGGGATCAGGGACGAGGGCGATCAGCTCGCTGTCAGTTCGTTCAACGTCGTACGGCTGCTGACCCTGCCCGATGCCGCGTCGGTGCTGGAGCGGGTGGCGGAGTGGACCCACCACAAGAAGGAGCCGTACCAGGACCTGGGTCTGGTGACCACCGTCCGGCTGGCGCTGACCACGGTGGAAGAGGTGCTGACGGACGACCCCGAGTCCTCCCCGCTGGGCGACCGCGGTGACTGGCCGCTGCCGCTGGCCCTCGCCGCCACCCGGCCCGAACTCGTGGCTCCCATGGCCGACTTGCTGTGGACCACGCTGAACACGGCGCGGTCGAAGGACGTCGCGATGGACGCGTTGGAGGCACTGCTGCGGTCGGCGGCACGCAAGGACGGCAGCGAGTGGACCCGGCCGGGGCTGGCGGCGCTGCTGCCCGCGCTGGCCACCGAGGAGAACGACCGGCGGCGGCTGGACTGGCTGTTGCGCCGCATGATGAACGACCCCGAGAAGCCGCTCCCCGAACCGAAGGCGCGCGACCTGTGGTGGCTCGCCGTCTCACGGCCGGAGCGGACGGGCCAGGAGGAGAGGCATGGCTGACAACGACGACGCGAGGGCGAAGGCGAGGCAGCGGGTCCAGGCGAAACGGGCCGCGGCCGACTCGACCCCCATGGGCCCGTTCCTGAAGGAGTACGCGCCGACGGGCGGGTTGCCGCCGATCAGTGCCGAGAAGACCTCGGTGGTGTTCTACCGCAACGGCGGCTACACCGTGGTCACCGCCTTCGGCGTCCGGCACGTCGACAAGCGGACGCTGGCCCGGCCGTACACCGTCTGCGAGATCGCGGTCGGCACCTTCGTGACGCCCCTGCGGATGGAGCTGCCGGCCGCCGGCAGCACCGCCTTCTTCAAGGCCGAGGTGGACATCGAGTGGGAGGTGACCGACCCGCATCTGGTCGCCGTACAGGCCGTGAAGGACGTCGCCAAGCGGCTCACCTCCCCGATCCTGGAACGGCTGCACGAGGTCACGCGGTCCTATCGGGTGACCGACGCCGAACAGGCCAACCGGGTCATCACACGCGAGTGCGTCGGGGGCCGCTGGAGTGATCTGGGGGCCGAACTCGGCCTGCGGGTACGGCTGTACGTCCGTCTGGGGGTGGACGACGACGCCATCGAGCACGCGAAGAAGAAGCGGGACGTGGTGGCCGAGGCCGAGGTGACCCGGCAGCGTCAGGACGCGTTCCGGCGCATGCTGCAGGGCGGGGAGCTGGAGCAGCTCAGCTTCATGCTGGCGGCCGATCCCGAGGGAGCCAAGGACTTCCTGGAGAAGATCCGCCAGGAGGGCAGGCAGGACGATCGGGAGCGGATCGACCGGCTCTACACCATGGCGCTCAGTGGAGAGCTCGCCTCCACCGACGTGGAGACACAGGTCCTGAACCTCATCAACCCGGACCGGCGCCGCCCCATCCAGGGCCCCCTCGGATCGCTGCCGCCGCGCCGGGAGCCCCGGCAGCTCGAGCCGTCCGCGGACGGGGCGTTCACCCCGGACTGGGTGTCGGACGAACCGCCCCGACGGCGCCCCCACCGGCCCGAGCCCTCCCGGGACGAGCCGCACCGCACGGGGTCCGGCCGACGGGAGCCGTACGCCGGCCAGGACGCCGACGCGGACGAGCCGCCCTCCGGCGCGCGACGCCGGCCCCACCGGGAGCCCTACTCGGCGGACGACGGATACGAACCCCGCGCCCGGCGCCGGCCCCACCGGCCGGACCCCTACTCCCCGGCGGCGGACGCCGACTACGACGACCCGCGCTTCCGCGACCGCCAACGCACCCACCAGCCCGAGCCGCACTACCGGGACGACGACCCCGACTACGACAACCCGCGCGCCCTGGACCGTGACCGGGCCTACCAGCCCGGGCCCTACTCCCAGGACGACGACGCCGACTACGACGACCGTCGTGCCGGAGTGCGCCGGCTGCCCCGTCGGCCGGAGTTCGACTCCGCGGGACCCGTCCCGGACCACGACCCCGAGGATGAGTCGCGCTCCGGCGACCGGCCCCGGACGTACCGGCCGGAGCCCTACTACCCGGACGACGAGCGGGAGCGGGAGCGGCCGCGGCGGCGCAGACGAGGTGAGGACGACGGATGGTCCTGGGTGGAAGAGGACCGATGACCGCCGACGGGGCGGCACGAACCTCCCCCGACCCGGTCGGGCTGGTGCCGGACGGGGGTCGGCACTGCCACGACCGGGCGGGGGAGCGCATCGCGGAGCGGTTGCTGATCACGGTCCGGGAGGACCTCGGCCGGGCCGACTCCAAGGCGGCCGTGCTCCTGTCGGGGACGCTCGCGCTGCCCGCGTTCCTGGTCGGGTGGCACGGCACGCCCGGTTGGGACGGGTTCGCCGACGTGACGCTGCTCCTGTCCGGGGTGCTCTGGGCCGTCGCGGTGGCCGCGCTGGTCGCGGCGCTGATGCCGCGCACCGGCACGGTCCGCGCCCGGGACGAGGTGACCTACTTCGGCGATCTGGTGGCCGCGCGCGACATCGCGCGGCTGTCCGCCCGGGTCACCGAGGCGGCGCGCGATCCCGCCGGGTGGCTGCTCGTCCAGGCCGTGGACGTCAGCTCGATTCTGTCCGCCAAGTACCGCGCCATCCGCTGGGGCGTGGCCTCGCTCGCCCCGTCGGCGGGCCTGGCCGTGGTCTGGGGTCTGACCGCGGGCTGATCCCCGACCGGCGCACGCAACACCGATGTACCACCGCACACACGCCAACGCACCACCGCACACGACATCGGCGCGCACCAGGCACGAAGCAGACGCGTCCGTACACGTCGCAGGGCGAATCAAGAACCTGACGAATCAAGAACCTCAAGCACGAACCTCAAAGACCAAGGGGACGGCCGTGGGAAGAGTCACGGGAAGACGGCAGACAGGAAGGGCCCGGGTGCGCCGCACCGCGATCTCGGTGCTGGGCGGCGCCGCGGTGTTCGCGTCCCTGTTGGCACCGGCCGGTCAGGATCCGGTGCCTGCGGCGGACTCGGAACCGGTGTTCCCGGCGGTCGACTACGCGGTGGCCGTGGACGAGTCGGCCAGCCTCGCGCCCGAGGACATGAAGGCCGAGAAGGCCGCCGCCAAGCGGATCGCGCTGGGCGACGTCTCCTCGTCCTCGCAGGTCACGGTGTTCGGCTTCGCCGCCGCCGAGAAGGCCGGCCAGCAGGTCGTGGACCCGGTGTGCCCGCGCACCACGCTGAACGCGGCGGGCCGCGAGGAGGTCGGAGGCTGCGTGGACAAGCTGCGCAGCCGCAAGAAGAGCGAGGGCACCGGCACCGACCTCCCGACCGCCATCCGGCAGGGCGTGGACGACCTGACCGACGGCT
Source organism: Streptomyces sp. R28 (assembly GCF_041052385.1). Classification (GTDB taxonomy): domain Bacteria; phylum Actinomycetota; class Actinomycetes; order Streptomycetales; family Streptomycetaceae; genus Streptomyces. Next base: position 5,172,420 of record NZ_CP163439.1, read on the forward strand.
CCGACGCCTCGGTGCCCCGGGTGCTGTTCCTGCTGACCGACGGGAAGATGGACGTTGAGGACAGCTTCAAGTACGGCGACCCCTCGCACCGCGCGGCCGAGGGTGAACGGCAGTTGAAGCTGGCGCTGGAGGAAGCCGCCGCGCAGAACGTCCAGATCTGGCCGCTGGGCTTCGGCGACGACCCGGACAAGAAGCAGCTCGACCAGATCGCGGCCGGCGGCTACCAGAAGGGCTGCGTCGAACTGCCCTCAGCGACTCCCAAGGCCCACAAGGTCGACGCGAAGGCCGTCGGCACCACCCTGGAGAAGATCTTCGCCGCCGCCCACTGCCTGCGTCACGAGGAGGGCCCCAGCAAGCGGCCGCCGGCCACCCTGGAGATCGGCATCTCGCCGCTGGCCACCGTCGGCAGCATCGTCGTCGACAAGGGCGACCCCGAGGTGAAGATCACCTACATCGACCCGGCGGGCGACGAGGTCCCGACCACCTCCGGGAAGTACAAGAACTCCCGGTTCGAGCTGGCGGGCGGCTCCGGCACCGTCGAGGCGCTGAAGATCGTCGACCCGCTGCCCGGCATCTGGAAGGTGAAGGCCGCGGCCCCCGAGGGCCACCGCTCGCTGCCCGTCGCCGTCAGCGTGCTGTGGCAGGGCGAGCTGCGCGGCGCCATCACCATGGACCCGCCCTCGCCGCAGGTCGGCGAGAAGGTCACGGTGACCATGCGGCTGCAGACGCGCGAGGGCTACGAGATCAAGGACCCGCGCGACTACGAGGGGCTGCGGGTGCGCAGCGAGCTGACCGGGGACGGCTTCTCCCCGCGCACGCTCGAACTCGCGGACAACGGCAAGGGGTCCGACCCGGAGGCGAGCGACGGCTCCTTCACCGGCACCGTGACCATCCCCGACGACGCCGACGGGGCGCTGACGGTGAGCGCCACACTGACCGCCTCGGGGCTGAGCGCCGACACGCGCAGCGAGACCGGCGAGATCGCGCCCGGCGAACTGCCCGTCAAGGCACCGGTCGAACTGCCCGACGGCGACACCCACCCCGGCGGCACGGTCACCGGCACCCTGGACGTCAGCAACACCACCGACGCCCCGCACACCCTGCGGCTGTCCGTCGCCGACGTGAAGGACGGGCTGCTCTCCGTCGAGCCGAAGGAGATCACCCTCAAGCCCGGTGAGCAGGGCACCCGGCAGGTCATGGTCAAGGTCTCCCCCGCGGGCGCCTTCGGTGACCGCCTCGGCGACGGGCTGGACCTCTCCGGCACCTTCACCGTCGTCGACACCACCGACGACGACCGGACGCTCGAACGCGCCCCGGTCTCGGTGCGGGTCACGCCGGAGCCCGGGATCTGGGAGAAGTACTGGTGGGCGTTCGTGTCCGGCGCCGTCGCGATCGCGCTCGCCGCGGTGGCGGTCGTCGCCTGGCTGGGGCTGCGCAAGCGTCGGCGGGACCCGTTCGGGCTGATCCTGCAGCTGGTCTCCGAGGACGGCACCGTCCTCAACGAGCACAAGGCGGGGCACGGCAACAACAAGCAGTGGTACGAGTTCGCCGTCGTCGAGGCCCATCGCAGCCCGCGTATCGACAAGCGCTCGCACGGCCCGTACGCCGTCCGGCGCAGCCGCGAGGGCGGAGCGGTGGTGCGCAGGGGCGGCAGCCGGATGGCGTTGCCCGTCCGCGGCCAGGTCCAGCTGACCGAGGCGCTGAGCCTCGCCCTCGGCGGGACCCCCGGCGCGGGGACCCGCCCGCCGCAGGGCGCCTTCGCCGGTCGCGGCGGCCAGAAGCCGCCGAGCCAGAGCGGCCCCTACGACGAGTTCGCGTGAGGCGCGGGCGGGCCGGACACGTCACCACCCGGCCCGCCCCCGCACACCGCACGAGCACCACCGCACGAGCACCACATCGCATCGCCGCACGGCCGTCCCGCCGCGCGGCGCCACAGACGTACCGAGCACGAACCGGCGGCCGCGTCGGCCGTGAAGCGGGGAGGAAACCATGAAGATCTTCCAGCCGATGCTCTTCGTCGGCCTGGGCGGCACCGGAGGTCTGGTCGGCGCCGAGCTGGAGCGCAGACTGCGCGCCGACCTGTGCGGTCCGGACGGCATGGCGCTCAGCCGGCAGAGCGGCCACGCCCCCTTCCAGCTGCCCGACTGCCTGCAGTTCGTGTACGCCGACTACAGCGAGAGCGATCTGCAGCGGCTGCCGCAGTTCAACGTGGACCCGTCCCTGCGGGCCGCGTACGCCCGCACCTCCCGGGCCACCCACGACCTGCTGCCGAACTTCGACGCCTCCCCGGAAGTGACCAAGATGCTCCGGGCGGTGCTGCGCGACGAGGTCGCCGACTGGCTGCCGCCGCGCGTCGACGAGCCGAAGGTCACCCCGCTGCACGCCGGCGCGGGCCAGCTGCCGACCGTCGGCCGGGCCGCCCTGTTCGCCACCCTCCGGCACAGCCTCGCCCCGGTCCTCGAGCCGCTGCTCCAGGCGATCGACGCGATCGCCAAGTCGGCGGGCGAGCTCAGCGAACTCGGCGGCGGCAAGGTCAACGGCTGTGACGTCTTCGTCGCGTTCTCGGTGGCCGGCGGCACCGGCGCCGGGATCTTCCTGGACTACCTGCACCTCATCAACCACGCCTTCCAGCTGCGCCGCTTCGACGGCGTGAAGATCTACCCGCTGGTCGTCATGCCGTCCTCGTTCTCCGCCGCCACCGGTGGCGGACGCGAGGCGGAACTCAACGCGGCCCGTTCGCTGGTCGACCTGTTCCGGCTGGTGGACACCCAGAACGCGCCGTCGGAGGGCCACGAGATCGGCGATCTCGACCAGGAGCTCGGGCTCGGCATCCGCTACCCGGGCGCGACGCCGATCCGGCTGCGCACCGGCATCCTGCCCACGGCGTTCCTGTTCAGCCCGACCGCCGGCATCCGCGCGGACGACCTGCGCCGCTCCATCGTCTCCCTGGTGATGTCGCTGATCGGCACCGAGCTGGGCGACGGCCGCGCCCGGGGCCGGAAGATGGCGGCCGACGACGACTTCCAGACCTTCGCCGCGAGCTTCATCAACCGGGGCGTGCAACGCAGCGCGGTGTCCCCCACCGGCATCGGCCGGCAGGGCGTCTCCACCAGCCTGGTCGCCTCCATGACCGCGCCGATGGACCAGCTGGCCGACCTGGTCGCCGGGCGGCTGCTGCGGCTGGCGGTCACGGACCTCGTGGAGCTGCCGCGTGCGGTGCTGCGGGAGCAGGCGGTGCCGATGATCCGGCAGCTGTTCGCCGACTCCCACCTCGAAGAGCTGTGGGAACGCAGGCAGTTGGCGGTGCCCGAGCCCGATCCGCTGCCGCGCGGCGGCCGCAACATCGAGCAGGCGCTGGGCGAGCGCATCGCGGACATGCAGCGGCTGCTGTCCGACCTGCGGGCCGAGGCGGACCGCGCGGCCACCGTGATGGCCGACCGGTTCGCGCCGCGCCCCGCCATCGACAAGCTGCTCCAGACCGTCGACCCCTTCCTCGCCGAACGCGTCGTCAGGGGTGTCCCGGACAGTGAGGAACAGATCGCCCGGCTCGGCTTCCTCGGCATGCTGGAAAGCCGGGCCCGCAATCCGCAGCGTCCGCCCGGGGTGACCGAGCAGCCGCCCAAGATCCCCCGGATCAAGGGCCAGTTGGGCGGCCTGGCACCGGCCCGCTGGGGCGACGACGACGTGCAGGCGGCCATCGAGGAACAGGACGCCTGGTACCAGTGGCGCTGCCGGATGGTGTGGCACGAGGCCTGGCGCGACCAGCAACAGCACTGGCAGCCGCAGGCCGACGCGGCCGGCACCGACCTCGGGCGCCTGGTGAACGCCTTCCGTCGGCACAGCGACCAAGAGCGCAAGTCCGCCCAGCAGAAGGCCCACGAACTGTACGAGGACCGCACCGGCATCTCGTATCTGCTGCCGCCGCAGCGCAGCCTCAACCACTTCTACGAGGACGTCGTGGGCCGGCTGATCCACCGGGAGGGGCTGCGGGAGAACGACGACGAGGCCGCGCTGCTGCTCAAGCTGGTCGACGGCGACACCTGGCGCCAGGTCCACGGGCTCAGCCGGCGTGACCCGGAGGGCGCGGTGGCCCGGGTCAAGGGGCAGCTGGAGGCCCGGATCACCCGGCTGTTCGCCGAGAGCGGGGCACATCTGGAGCAGCGGCCGCTGCTGCCGTCCATGGGCACCCTGCTGGCCGCGGCGGCGGGGGACACAGACGCCAAGGACCAGGTCAGCAAGGAGGCGCTCGACCTGTTCACCCGGAAGCTGACCGGGCTGCTGCCGGTCGGGTTCACCCCGGAGGGCACCGGGCTGCTGCGGGTCCTGGTGACCTATCCGCGGGTGCAGGCCGTGGAGGAGGTGCAGGAGTTCCTCGGCAAGACGCTGCGGCTGCCCTCGGACGCGAAGAACTCCGTGGAGTACCGGGGGGTGGAGAGCGACTCGGTCACCGTGGTCCTCTTCCGCAGCGAGATGAGCCTCACCCAGGTGCCCGAGGCCCGCAAGGTGCTGCGCCAGTGGGCCCGCGCGAAGGACTCCGAGCAGGCCCAGGACGTACTGCGGTGGCGGCAGCGGCTCGGCTACCGGGACAGCTGGATGGTGAGCAGCGAGGAGGACCGGCGCGTCATCCTGCACCGCCTGCTGTGCTGCATGTGGAACGGCCAGGTGGACGTGGTGGACGGCGACCCCGCGTCGCCGGACCGGGTCCGGCTGCGGCTGTCCCCCGAGAAGGGCACGGACATCCCCGGCGTGCGGCTGCGGCTGGGGGACTACCCCGGGGGCGTCTCCAGCTGGGCCGAGCTGCTGCGGTCGTACGAACGCTGGACGGTGCTCGACGACGAGCGGATCGTCGAGGACTACTGCCGTGAGCTGATGCGGGCTCAGCCGCTGGGCCTGGCCCGGACCGGCAGCGAACCGCATCCGCTCTTCGTCGACCTGGTCGAGAAGGTCGCCCCGCGCCAGCTGGAGCTGCTGACGGAGCGCCGGGAGCGGGGCGGCGAGCGGGTCGAGGGCTGGGTGCGCCCGCTGTGGGAGTTCTGGGCGGAGACCCTCCCCGCCGCGCTGGACACCCAGTTCGGCGACCAGCGCGCGGTCCAGCCGACGCTGCGCGACCTGCTGGAACACGTCCGCGGCGGCAGCCCGGCCCGCCCCCGCACCCGCGAGAACCTGGGCGAACCCCGGCGCCCCGTGGCGGACGACGACGACTGGGGGACCGCGCCGGTCACCCCGCCCGGCAGGGGCCGTTACGACGACCACGACAAGCCGTACGGCGGCGAACGCGGCGACCGCGGCGAAGAGGGCCGGGACAGCCGCGACGGCTGGGGCAGCCGCCACGACAGCGACACCGGCGCCCGGACCGACAGCCGTGACGCCTACGACGACTACGACAGGCCCGCCCCGGACGGCGACCGCCGCCGTGACGGCTACGACGAGTTCGCCGGCGACAGCCGTAGGGGCGGGGACCCCCGAAGGGACGAGGACAGCCGTCGGGACCCGGGCAGCCGTCGGGACGCGGAAGGCCGCGACGAGGAGTACGGCGGCGGAAGCCGGTTCTCCGGCCGGGACGGCGGCGACCCGCCGCGGCCGTCGTGGGACGTCGACGAGCCCGGCGACACCGGCCGTCGCGCCTCCTGGGACGGTGACGCGCAGTGAGCCTGTCCCAGGACTTCCGTACCGTCGTTCATCTGGACCTGAGGGCCGGGGCGGCGGCGTTGAACAGCCCGTCGGCCCTGCGGACCAGGGTCGCCCAGGAGTTGGGCCGGGCCGGGCTGCCGGAGCCGGACGAACCGCTGTTCCTGGTGGTCGACACCCCGGCGGGGCTCACGGACCACCAACTGCAGTACGAGCTCCTCACCGGCTACCGGGCGGTGAGCGAGGTCAGGCTGCTGGTGCTGCTGATCGGCAGCGCGCCCGGCGCGTTCGCCGGTGTGGAGGGCGGCTTCCAGCCCGACCGCCGGCTGCTGCGGCCCTCGGTGCTGCGGGCCTCGGGCACCGCGCTGCTGTGGGCCGGCGATCTGCGCTCCGCCCGCACCGCGCTGGAGCAGCCCGCGCCCGACGACCCGGACGCGCTGGCGGTCCTGGTGGACGTGCTGTCGGTCCCGGACGTCTACCTCGAGGTGCTGGACCGCATCCAGTCGCTGCCCGAGGCCGTCGCCGCGCCCGGCGTACGGCTGCTGGAGCAGGACCTGCCGCCGGAGGTACGCGACCGGGCCTGGCGCGACGCGCTCACCCGGTTCGCCGGGGCGGACACCGACCTCGCCCCGGACGTGCTGCTGGCCGCCTCGTCCGGACCCGATCTGCCGGAGCCGCTGCGCGGCCTGGTCGCGGGCCGCAGCGGCCGGGACCAGGGGCACCGGGAACCCGGCGGCGTGGCCGACGACGCCTACCGTGCCTGTGCGGACGCCCTCGACTACGCCGACGAAGCGCTGGCCGGGCTGCGGACCCTGCCCGGCCTGCTGCGGGCCTCCCGCCGGGAGGCGTTCGAGACGGACGTCGACCAGGCGCGCCAAGCCCTCGACAACTACCGGGACCTCGTCACCACGGCCTTGCGCAGCGGCGGCGGCAGTGCTCCGTCGGCCGCCGAGTCGGCGACCCGGCTCGCGGCCCTCGGGCTGCGGGTGCCCTCGGCCGAGGGCATGGGCGAGCGGATCGGCGAGGGGCTGAAGGAGTTCGCCCACAAACTGCTGGGCCAGCAGCTCGCCCTGCGGTCGGTGGCCCAGCGCTTCACCGGTCTGGCCGGGCGGGTGGAGCCGGTGCCCGGCTCGGCGCTGCTGCCGAAGCTCGCCCCCCACTCCGCCGAGGCCGTGGCCCGGCAGACCGGCGCGGCGGGCACGGCCGGTGCCGAGGTCCCCGGCGTCCCGGTGGCCGGCCCCCTGGCGGCGGCCGGGGCGGGGCTGCTCGGTGCGCTGTGGTCGGGCCCCTTCCTCGCGCTGGCGGTCGTCGTGCCGCTGCTGTTCGTCGGGATGGCGATGCTCGGGTCGGCCCGGCTGAAGGGTGCGGGACGCCCGGGCCGCTGGGGCGTGGCCCCCACGGTCGCGGCGGTCGTCGGCACGGTGGTCGGGGCGGCGGCGGGGTACGCGACCGATTCGCCGGTCTGGGTGGGCACCATCGGACTGCTGGTCGCTCTCGGCGTCGCGGAGGAGACGGTCCGCCGGCTCTGGCGCGCGGCGGCCGCCGCCTGGGCTCCGGGCCACGCGACTGCCGTACTGCGCAGGGCACTTGACGGCCTGGACGCGCTGCTGGGCGAGGCGGTCCGGGAGCACTGGGCCGTCGAGGAGCGGCTGTACTGCGCCGACGCCGCCCGTTCCGTCGCCGGCATGCTGCGGGCGACGGCGGCCGCGGCGGAGGCGGAGGCGGTGCCCGAGCAGGAGCGCCTCGTGACCGCCGGGGCGTCCACGGGCTTCGGCGCGTCCGGCGCCGGGACGTCCGTCGAGGACGACTGGCTCGTCGACGACACGGACCTGGAGCCGGACGACGCCCTCGGCGACTCCGACGACGGCGACTGGGCGAGCGTGTACGCCTGGGAGGACGAGCCGGCCGAGGAGGAGAAGGCGAAGGAGCCGGGCCAGGTGAACGGCGGCGCCCCAAGTGGGCGGCGCGGCAAGGGAGTCGTGCCGCGCTGGCTGGAGCGGGAGAGCGGTGAGGGCGGGCCCGAGCTGGTCGCCACCCTGTCCGCCGACCTGACGGACGCGGCCCTGGAGGCGATGAAGCAGTACTGGGGTTTCGTCGAACGCGGCCAGGCCGGTGCCCGCGCCGTCCTGCGCACCGAGGAACGGGTCCGCGAGCTGCTGTCGGCGGCCCGCCATCACCTCCAGCACAACGGAGTACTGGCCCCGCCCCCGTTCGCCGCCCCGCGCCGCGTCCGCGCCACCTCGGCGAACCTGCTCGGCACGGACCCGCAGGGACCGGCCGAACTGGTCGGCGCGGAGGCCGACCGGCAGGCCGTGGTGCAGCTGTCCACACCCGAGCAGGGCACCCTGCTCAGCCGCGACCCGGCGGCCGCGGTGTGGCTCAGGTTCGCCCCGAGGGCCGTACGCGACGAGGTCGAGAAGGCCTGGCGGACGAGCGGTTCGGTCCACCCGGAGGACGTCCTGTGGACGTCGTCGGGCCGGTACGCCGGCCTGGTGCGCCTCGCCCCGCTGCGCATGGGCGTGGTGCACACCGTCCGGCCCCGGCACGGCTCCGCGCCGGACGGGACGGACAGGGACATGGACGGGGACATGCACGGGGACAGGGGCAGGGCCAGGGACGACGGGATGGAGACGTACGGCACGACGGACGCGTACGACCGGACAGAGCCGTACGAGCGAACGGAACCGTACGACCGGACCGAACCGTACGACCGGAGTGAGCCGGCGAACCCCTACGAGCGGACGGCCTCGTACGAAGCGCCGGCCTCGTACGACCGGACGGACTCGGACGACTGGCTGGGCTCGGGCGACTGGACGCAGAGCGACGACCGAGGGGACGGCGACCGCCGGTGACGAGCACCACGCATTCCCCCCTGCCGGGGCCGGGCGGACCGGCTCCGGACAAACTCGCGTTCACCGTGCCGTCGGGGCGGCGGCGGGTTACCCCCGTCCGGGTCGGCCGCGAGTTCCGCCGCGACCGACTGCTGCCCCAGCTGATCCGCAAGGCCGTGCTCGACGACGAGGGCCAGCAGTGCGTGCAGGTGCGCCTGAGCGCCAAGGACGCGGCGAACCCGGCGGCGCGCGCCCTGCTGGACACCGAGGCGGGCACCGCACTGCGGCTGAACCAGGTGCTGGGCGACACGGAGTACGCGACGCTCTTCCCGAGGATCGTCGGCTACGAGCTGGACACCGCCGAGCCGTTCCTGCTGTACGACCCGCCGCGCGGTACGGCCGTCGCACGGATCCATGTGATGTCCGCGACCGACCAGGAGGTCTTCACCCGGGACCTGATGCTGGCCCTGTGCCTGCTGGAGGGCCAGGGCCTGGTGCCGCGCGGAGTCTCGCCCGCCACCGTGTTCTGGGACGGCGCCAAGGTCCAGCTCTGGGGGCTGGAGTCGGTGACCCGGGCCGGACGGCCGCGGCGCCCGTGGGGCCGCTCGCCGTTCTGCTCGCCCGAACAGCGCCGGGGCGAGGGACTCGCCGACTCGCGGGACGCGGTGTGGAGCGCGGCCCAGGTCCTCTACCAGCTGGTGACCGGACGGACCGGCCCCGCCGACCGGCCGCCCGCCGACCTCGGCGAACACCGCAAGCTCGACCAGACCTTGCGGGACGCCTTCGCCCCGAGGGCGGCGGAGCGGCCGACGCCCGCCCAGGTGCTCGACCTGGTGGCGCCGGGTGCCGCGCGCCGCGTCCGGCTCGCCGTGCCCCCCGACGAGACGCGCCCGCACCACGAGGCCTTCGAGGAGGCGCTGCGGCACAAACGGCAGGCACCTTCCGGGCGGAGCAGCACCGAGATGCGGAGCGACAGCGAGGTGCTCTGCCCGTACTGCCTGGAGACCATCCGGCTCGATCTCACGAAACTGTTCGTCACCGACAGCCGGATGCAGTACCAGCCGCTGGACGTGAAGGGCATCAACAACCCCGTGCGGCGCACGGACGTCATGCGCGGTGCCGTGCAGAAGTGCACGGCGGACCCGGAGTTCCCCGCGCACTACATCCCGGTGCCCTACCTGACGTACGGCCGCCCGCTGACCGTCGCGATGGTCGGGCAGTCCTCCACCGGCAAGAGCCATCTGCTGGCCCAGATGATCGCGGCGATCACCGACGGCGGTCTGGAGCCGTTCGGCCTGAAGTGGCAGTCCGTCAATCCGGAGCAGCACGCACGGTTCGTACGGGACCGGGTGCAGCCCCTGCGCAACGGCAAGGTCCTGGACCACACGGCGGCACTGGGCATGGACGACTTCGCCCGCTTCGTGGAGTCCCTGCTGATCACCGACGTGCGGGGGCAGGTGCGTCCGGTCGCCTTCTTCGACCTGGGCGGCGAGGACCTGGTACGGACCGACGCGGCGCTCAGGTTCCTGCTCGGGGTCGACGCCCTGATCTTCGTCGTCGACCCGGCGCTGGCCCTGGCGCTGCCGCAGCTGGACCATGCCAGGGACCGCTTGGGCGTGGAGGTGAACCGGGACGGCGACCTCGCTTTCGGCACGGTCCTGGACCGGCTGCCGAAGAGCGGCGGGTATGTGGACGTGCCGGCCGCGATGGTGCTCGGCAAGGCCGACCTCCTCAGGTTCCAGCCGCCCGTGGACAGTTGGCTGAGCCGGTCACCGGCCACCTCACTGGACCCGGCGCTGATGCGCGAGGAGAGCCGGGACCTGTACGGGCTGCTGCGCCGGCACGCGGGCCAGGCGTGGCTGCGCCCCTTCGACGCGATCCGCCGGTGCACCCTGCACATCGCGTCCGCCACCGGCGGCCAGGAGGACCACGGCCGCTACCCGGCGGGGGCGGGGCCCCGGCGGGTGCTGGAACCGCTGCTGGCGCTGCTGGCCATGCACGGCCTGATCGAAGTGCCGGGCGGCGCCGAGGCGTTGGCGGTGGGCGAGGCACCGGCGCTCGAAGCGGTGCCGTGGGAGCAAGCCGCGGGCGCCGAGGGAGCCGGGGAGCCCGAGCGGTTCGAGAGGTCTTCCGAGAGGTCTTTCGAGAGGTCTGACGGGCCCGAGGAGCCCGAGGGATCCGAGGGAAGGGAACTTCAGTGAACGACTTCCAGGACCGGGGCGCGGTGCACCAGGTCGTCTTCCGCTGGGACGGCAACCACGGCCGCCAGGGCACCGGCATGAACGCCGTCGCCTACTCCTGCGAGGCCGAGCGCGCCGAGGAACTGGGCCGGGAGCTGGGCCCGTTGCTGTGGGTCTCCGGCGCGGCGGCCGCCCGCCCGAGCGTCGTACGCACGCTGTCCCGGGACGGCGATGTCCTGCTGGTCCAGCGCTGGCCCACGACCGACCGGGGCGGGCGGCCCAGCACGGTCAGTCATGTGCTGATCGGGGATCGCGGGACCCTGACGGTCGATCGGTGCCTCGGGCTCGCGTACCGCGGCGGCTGGCGCAAACAGGAGAAGGCGGAGCAGGCATCCGGGCCGCTCTCCGAGTTCGACCGCGCGGACCTCGAGGAGCTGGCGTGGAGCCGGCTGCCGGACATGCTGGAGCGGCTGCCGGAGGTCGAGCACGCGCTGATCCTGGCCACGGCGGAGTTGCTGCGCGATCCGACGCAGCGGGTGTCGCTGCTGCTGGAGGAGAGGACACCGCGCGACTGGCCGACGCCGGACGCGGTTCCGGTGGTTTATCTCGGGCTGTTCCTGATCTTCGGGACCTGGCTGAGGCAGACATGGACGTTCGCCACGTACGACACGGTGGACAGCCATCCCCTGCAGCTGATGTCCGTCCCGCGCTGGGAGCCGGACGCGGGCGGCTCCGGCCCGCTGGCCCGGATCATGGGACGCAAGGAGGCCAACCCCCGGTTCGAGCAGAAGGCGGCGCTGCAACTGGTGAGGCACCTCCTGTCCCATCGAGAGGCACCCGCCGGCCTACCGCAGCTGGTCAAGGAACTCCCCGACGGTGCGTCCCTGGACTGGGAACGGCGCCGCGCCCGGCTCAAGGAGATCCTCAGCGCGGACCGCACACCCCCGGCCGGCACGAGGATGCCCACACCCGCACTGCGAGCGGAGGAGCCGGGCCCGGCTCCGGCCCGGGACCGGGATCTGCAACGGGACCGGGACCTGCAACGGACCCAGGATCGGGGACGGGACGGGGACCAGGCATGGGACGGCGACCAGCACTGGCACGGGAACCAGCACTGGGACCGGGGCGGCGAGCCGACCCGAGCCGTGATCGCCTCGGAGCCGTACCGGGCCTCGTCCCCGGAACCATTCGCGGAGCCGTATCCGGAGCCGTATCCGGAGCCATACGTGAACCCCGCCCCCACGCTCCGCCCGCCGAACCCGAACACACCGGCGCAACCCCTCCAGCCGCCCGCCCACAGCCCGAACGGCCATGAGGCATACACCCTGCGCCGGAACCTCTGCGCCTACCGGCGCGGCGACGTCATGGGGCAGAGCGTCCTGCTGGCGGAGCTGCGCAGGCAGCCCGACGAACTGCTCCTGGACGAACTGTGCTCGGGTGAACTTCCGCCGGAATCCGTCGAGTTGGTACTGGACGTGCTGGGAGAACCCCACCGCGTCCAGGCGCGTCCACTGGACCTGCAGCAGGAGCTGTGCGCGGAGGTGCTCCGCAACGACCTGTACTTCACGCCGCACGGGCCGGGTGCGGAAGGCAGGTCGGGAGCGGACCGGGCCTCCCGAGCGGCGTACCTCTTCAGCTGGGCCGTCGCCCCACATGTCCGGGAGGAACGCCATCTGCCCGAACTGCGGTCTCTGCTGTACCGCTTGAGCCGGGACACCCACCCCACCACGGGCAACTGGCTCCGGCAGAGCATCATCGAACCGCCGAACGGCCAGGTCCCCGATCTGCCGCCGGACCTGTGGAGCCGACTTCTGGGAAACGCGCTGCTCCGGGCCGAAAGACCCCCGTCCACGACGCCATCGCCCCAGGCTCCCCCGTCACCCCGCACCGCCCCGGCGCCCATGGCACCCTCGCAGCCGCCGGACGTCACGCCGGACCCGATCGGCATCACAACCCGACTCTCCGACATGATCAACAAACCGAGCTGCTTCCTCGGGATCCTCCTCGTTCTGGGCGTCGTGCTGGTGGGGCTGGTGCTGATGCTCTTCCTCTGACGCGACAGCGTCCCGCAGGACACACGAAGGCCCGACCGGACTCACTCGGCTCCGACGAGTTCGATCTGTACGGCTAGGTTGGTCCGGCCTTTGGTTGTTGGTCGAAGCGCACGAGTGGCGCCCCAGGGAGTTGGGGGCGCCTCGGGGCCTGCGCCCACCTCGTGGCCGCCAAAGCCTCACTGGCGGAGCCGCCCTGAACTGGCGCGGAACGGGACCCTGCACCAAATATCGGTCACCGGACCAAATGCCCAGTAGCGACGTCCGGCCGGCATCGCCGCGCAGTCGACCGACTGTCCGCAGTGTGGACGTTTTCGCCGTAGTGGAACCTGCACACCTCCGCCATCATCTATGTCATTTCCTTTTCATGCCCATTTTGATGGTGCAGCAGATCTTCGCTCAGATATCGCTCAATTCTCGTGATCTTCGATCATGGCCATGATGCACTTCGCCTCGAACGCCAGCCCTCCTTCGCATAGCTGGCGGAAGTGAGGGGGATTCATGCAGAGAAGATCCAGCGTGCTCGTCGGCGTCACCGGGCTGCTTATGTTGGCGACATCCGTGCCGGCCTTCGCCGCTGATGAGCCCACGGCTGGGACCAGCCGTGTGGCGCCGCCCATGGTCGCAGACGATGCGCCTGTCGAGCCGGGAAGCGTGACCGACAACCCGAGTGAAGGCGCGGTGACCGGATCGGACAGCAGCGGAGCGCTTGAGGAAGACGCCCCGATTCCGGGCGAGACCGACGAGGCCACCGAGATCACCGACCCCGAATTTCCGGGCAAGCCCGGCGACGAGCTGTTCCCCGACGGGCCGATCTGCGACAGGCAACAGTTCGTGCGCGTCACCAACAACACCAAGAACACGATGTCCGTCAAGTACAAGACCTTCGTGAAGAACGACCTGTCTTATGCGGTCGACTTCAAGTTCGCGTCCAAGAAGTCGGGCACGACGACCATGGGTGCGTCGATCAACATCAGTGGCTCGGTCAAGGTGTTGTGGCTCGGCAAGTTGGAGGTCGACGTCAACGGCAGCGTCAGTAAGAGTTGGACATCTGAGCTCGGCATCGAGACCGGCAGGCAAGGTGAAGGCCCGCTCAACGGTCAAGGGTGACTACGGCATCATGAAGGAGAACGTGTATGGCTACGTCGCGACGCAGTACAGCAACTGCAAGATCAGCGACAAGCAATACATGAGCGTATGGGCTCCGTATCGCGAAGGTTGGCGCATCTACAGCTGGCCCGCACGCTGCGATTTGAGCGCCTCGTCGTGACCGTTGGCACCAGGGCGCGTCCCACTTACCTCAAGGAGTCATCGCATGCGCCGACATGTTGCCGCGCCGGTCCTGCTGGCCTCTCTGATCTCGGCGTGCGCCGCTAACAATGGCGACGTCAGCTCGCAGGCCCCGGCCTCTTCGCCGTCGAGCACTACAGCGGCGAACCCCAGCAAGACCCCCCGAGACCCCCTGGCCCTTCCAGAGAAGCCTGATTTCCTGGTCCCGGTGACCAATGGCACGGACAGCCGCACGTTGCCGGTCTTCACGCCGACGGAAAAGGTCTACACCATCCACGCCCTCTGTACGGGTAAGGGCGCCATGACAATTCAGTACGGGCCCAAGGATTCAGACCCTTCCAAGATCACATGCGGTGACCCGGTCACCATCGGACGCGTCTACACCGCGCCCAGCGAGCAGAAACACCTGTCCGTAAAGGTCAACGGCACCGATGTGCACTGGTCCATGGCCATCCTGTCTGGCACTCACGCCATGTGATGACCGAAGGCGGTACTGCTCCGAATGACGGCAACGCTGACGGCAACGACGGCACACGGGAACCGACGATCACGAGCGTCAGCGACCAGCCCGGAAGAAGGCGGAGCCCTCGCCTGACAAGCTGCGCGATCCTACGGATCAGAAGGTTGCAGGTTCGGATCCTCCTGAGTGCACAGGTGTCGAGAGCCCCGGTGATCACCGGGGCTCTCGCGTTGCGTTGGCGCCTGCTAGTTCAGACGGCCCAAGCGCCGACCGCGGCTTTCGGCGATCCGGAGGGCGTCATGGAGGGCCTCGGTCAGGCGCTCGGCGAGGAAGCGGAGTTCGCCGGGCGGGGCGTCCGGGAGCATGTCGTGGGCGTGGGCGAGGAGTTCGCCGCCCATGCCGAGTTGAATGGACTCGGTGGCGTCGGCCAGACGGGACACCGGTCCGCCGTGGTCATCGCTGATGAGGTAACACGCCCTGCCTCCGGAACCGGACCAGGGCAGCAGGCGCGGCGATTCCGCTGCCATCAGGCGACCTCCAGCCCATGGATCCAGTACGGGCCGGGCATGTCCTGCCCGAGTACGGCGAGGGCGAGCTCGCGGCGCCGTTGACGTTGCTCGTGGGCGGTGAGGTACGGGCGCACGGAGCGGGTTGCGGTGGCGTCGAGCGGAGTGTCCAGGCCGTAGGGGCTGCGGTGGGCCGGGAGGGGCGCGACGCGAGGCCGCGGTGGGGTGACGAGTGCGGGGTAGGGCGGTCGTGCGGGGCGACGATGTGCGCCGCGTGGCCTGAGTAGCAGCGCCACCCAGGCGGCCAGGCGGTGGATAAAGTCGGTCATGTCATCAGCTCCGAGTTGGCTGGTGGCCGTGCCCCGGGGCGGCTGCAACCGTCGCCGGGGCTTCTTGGAGGAGAACCCTACTATGGTCTACTGCGGTATGAGCGGTTAACTGTGAATCGCGCTGGGTGCCACCGTCTGCGCATGGTGGTGTGGTGATGGAATTCGCTCCCGACATCCCCCGTTGGCGCCAGGTGGCTGAGGTGATCCGCCGCCGCATCAAGGACGGCACCTACCCGCCGCGTACGCGCATCCCGTCCGTCGTCGAGATCACGGCGGAGTTCGGCATCGCTGCCGTGACTGCGCAGAAGGTCCACAAGGGTCTGCGAGAAGAAGGACTCATCTACACCGAACCCGGCCTTGGCTCGTTCGTCGCCGAGCGACCTGAGAAGTCCGCCGCCGCAGAGGACGTGTAGACGACCGGAGAGTCAGCGTTGGTTCAGTGCTCGCCGCGCAGCGTTGATCACGTTATGGGCATCGGCCCCGTACACCGCGGACTCCCGGAGCGTTGTCCATACCTTCCTGTACAGGGCGACATTGTCGGCGTCGTCCAGCCACAGCTCCGCGTGCCAGTCTTCCGCGACGACGAGGCGGTCATCGAGAACCCAGAAGCCGTTGGCGGGGACGATCTTCACCGGGGAGGTGAACGGGATGATGCCAAGTTCGACCGTGTCCATACCGATCATGCCGGTGAGCCGGTCAAGCTGGGCGGCGAGTACAGAGGGCGGACAGATCAGTGAACGCAGCGCGGCCTCCCACATGAGCACGTGGAGTTTGCGGCCGGACCGGTACAGCCACTCCTGGCGCTGCACCCGGGCCCGTACGGCGTCCTCGATGTCGCCGGCCGAGCCGAGCAACTCCGCATAGCGCCCGATGACATGGCGTGCGTACTCCGGTGTCTGCATCAGGCCGACGACCACTGCCTCTTCCCATACCCATATCTCCGAGGAGCTTTCGATCTCCTTGCTGAGGCTCTCGTGAAGGGGCTTGAAGCCATTCGCCAGGGCCCGGCGCCACGATCTGATATGGGACTCGAATCCAGCGAGGCGCGTGGCGAGTTCGGGATAGACACCAGGCTGCTCAGTCGCGTCCGCCCATGCCCGGAGATCCTCGGGGGTGGCCGTCTGCCTGCCGTTCTCCAGCTTGCTGACCTTGGAGCCCTGCCAGCCGAGCCGCTGTGCGAGTTGCTGACCGGTGAGCCGGCCGCCAGGGCACGAAAAGCGGAGTTCGCGGAGCCGCGCCCCCAATGTCTCCCGTGCCTGCTGGTAGTCAGTGCTCACCGGTCACACGCGCTACTCGGTCGCGGCTACCTGCGCGGCGAACCTGTCGTACGCCACGGCATGGTGCATGGCCGCGTCGCGCACCATGGAGTACCGCACTACCGCCGCAGGCTCCGTGATCAGCTCGACGTTCAGCAGGTTGTCGCCGTCGTCGAAGCGCAGCAGGGCGACCAGACGCGAGTCGAAGAGCCAGAAGTCCTCGGCGGGCAGACCGGCTCGGTCCGCCTCCTCTCGCCAGAGGTAGCGGATGTCCTCTCCGACGGAGGCGTTGTGCCTGGAGTAATCGAGCAGGAACAGCTGTTCCGTGGTGGTCGGCTTGTCGGCGATGCGGACGCGGCCGATGGTCTTGCCTGCATCGGTCTGGCGGCGGATGTTCGTGAACCAGGGCTCGCTGGGATCCCAGGTCGACGATCCGGTGGCCAGGAAAGCCTGGTAATCGGGGTCCTGGCGGTCTGACGCGTAACCGCGCCGCGTCTCCAAGCGCCAGGCGGTGTGCTCGAAGGTTTCGAAGAGGCGCAGGAAGGTGTCTCGGTCGACCAGTTCCGGCACCCGCTCCATCTCCTTCGGTCCCCAGTTCACGAGTAGTTCCCGTGGCACGACCACCGCGGCCTCTCCCTGCCCGAAGTGCCGGAGCTGTGCGATGTCCTCGGGGTCGGTGACCGGCGTGCCCTGAACGACGATCTCGCCGGTGCTGACGTCCGTGTGTAGTGCAGGACAGCCGTCGACCTTGCTGTCCGTGCCGGTGAAGAGTAGCTGACGCGCCATGAACGCTGTTCCTTTCCAGGGGCGTTGATCCAATCAGCATGGACAGGGGCTCAGCCCGGCGCTACGGGGTGAGGCAGGGCTCAGAAGAAATCACCAGCAATCTGAGTAGCCCATTGCGCAAATCCGAGAAAGGAGCATAGTGCCTACCAACTCACCGCGCTTAGCGTCCTGTTCATGGCTACGACGGAACTGCGAGACAGCGACCCGGACGCGGCAGAGGACGGCGCCCTGGTCGTCGACACGAAGACGCACAAGATCGGCTACGTCATGGGGAACGAGGGCCCCTACCTCCAGCTCCGACCACCCGGCGGCGGACGCGAGTGGGACGCGGACCCCAGCGTCGTCCGACCCGCCACGGACACCGAAGTGCTGCGTGCACGGGTGACTGAGCTGAACCGGGCGGGACTGCTCTGATGACGGCGCCCGACACCGAGACACTCCCCCTGTCGGCCGAGTGCGCGCTCGCCGTTCAGCCTGGCTACGAGCGCCTGCACCGTCAGTGTTGCCAGACCGAGGACGTTCCGCTGCCCCACGCCATCGGCATCTGGCTCGTCCGCCGTTGCGGCTGCCCCCACCACGCTGACAACCGCCGACAGCCCGCCCCCGCCCCGAAGCCCCCCAGCACGGCACGACACCTCCCAGAAAGGGAACGTCCATGACCGTCCTGCTCGACAGCCCTTCCAACACCCGCACCCGGGATCCGAAGGAACTCCTCAACGCCGTCCAGCCGCACATCAGGCACCTGACCGTCAACGTCCTCGACAGCGGCATGAGCCTGTGGGACCGCGAGGTCGCCCTGCTGCTGCGCGACCACACCATGGTCCGCTACATGGCCGATCGCATCCTCGGCAATGCCGTCATGTACACCATCGGCTGCATGGAGCACCCCGAAGTTCACCTGGGCGTCGGCAAGCTCGTCGACATCGGCGTGCACCAGCTCATCCTCGACACCCCAGTCTGGTGGGCTCTCTGCGACGCCTACAACGAGGGCCGCTACAAGCACCACGCGCCGTTCGTCGAGCGCCGCCGCGACGGCCTGTGCCTGCGCACCGCGGACTTCCTCAAGTCCATCGGCTTCGCCATCGACGAGGAACTGTGGGCCATCGACGGCACGGACTGCTCGCCGTGCGACAACAAGGTCCCCGACAGCCACTGAACCGACCTACGCTGGGCCCTGCCCTCAACCCACCCGAGGTCAGGGCCGCCCTTCCCCGCGAAGAGGACACGTACCGTGCCCGTACCGCACGACATCCCCGCCGAGACCGAACTGTGGGACGCCTACGCCGAGTCGGCCTTCAAGCAGGACGCCGAGCCGGTGTTCCACTGGACGCAGTACACCGGCCACGGTCCCGGCCCCGAACTGCTCGGCAACCCACGCAGCGTGCTGGAGATCGGCTGCGGTACCGGCCGTGCCCTCGCCTGCCTCGCCCGGCGCGGCATCACCGCGCACGGCGTCGACCTCTCCCCGGTCATGGTGAGGAGGAGCACCGCCCGGTGGGCGGACACCGGCGCCGTCTTCGCGTGTGGCGAGGTCCTGGAGTGGCTGGCCGCCTGTGAGGACACCTATGACGCCGTCTACTCGGTCTTCGGAGCGGCCTGGTTCGCCGACCCGTCCCGTCTCTTCCCGCTCGTGCGGGCGCGGCTGAACCCGGGCGGTGTGTTCGTGTTCTCCCAGCCGCCGGCCATCCCCGGCGCCTACGGTCCGCAGGGCATGTACAAGGGCGGCTTCGCGGGCAAGGCCATGTACACCTACCGCTACAGCTACCGCCCCGCGGTGTGGGAGCGCCTGCTGACGCGGGCCGGTTTCGCCGCGGCCGAGGCGCACGTGCTCGACGCGCCGAAGGCCGAGCACATCGGCACGCTGATCGTCCGCGCGGAGGTTACAGCGCACCCCGCGTGATCCATCGGCACGGTCTGGACGGCCCTCGCCGCTTCCCCCTGACGGATGGGTAAGGCCGGCCGCGCCGAGGTCGCCTCGGCGCGGCGCCGACCCGGTTGCTCAGCCCCCGTGCGGCTCCCGCACCACCGCCGTCTCCCCCGCCGGAACGCTGACCGCCCCCGGCACCGGCTTGCCCGTCAGCAGTTCCGTGGCGTCCACCGCGACCGCGATATGGGCGGGCCGGTCGGTGTGGTTGATCAGGAAGAGGTAGTCGGCGTCGGTGCCCCGGCGCAGGACCGCCTCGACACCCTGCGGCGTCGTACGGACCGGCTCCACGCCCGCCTCCCTGCGGATGCGGTCCAGCAGCTCCGCCAACGTCGCCGCATCCGGCTGCGTCGCCAGGTACCACGTCACTCCCGCGCCGTACGAGTTGCGCGTCACCGCCGGTACGCCCGCCAGCGGACCGGTCGTGTACGACTCCACCGGCTCGGCGCCGGCCAGGCGTACCCGCTCCGACCACAGCGCCCCCGTACCGCCACCACTCAGCCCCACGGACTCGCCGGGCAGCAGCGGGAACAGCTCGTCCGACCTGACCCCCAGCGCCTCCCGGAACGCGCCCGGGTAACCGCCCAGCCGGACATGGCAGTTCTCGTCGACCGCCCCGCTGTGGAAGCCGACGGCCAGCGTGCCGCCCCGTTCCGCGAAGGCCGTCAGGTTGCTCGCGCCCTCGTCGTCCACCAGGTACAGCGAGGGGGCCAACACCACCCGGTACCGCGACAGGTCCGCGTCCGGGCGGACGAAGTCCACCGCCACGCCCGACCGCCACAGCGGCTCGTACCAGGCGCGGACCAGGTCCTGGAAGCGCAGTTCGGCGCTCGGCTGGGAGGGGAGTTCCATGGCCCAGCGGGAGTTCCAGTCCCAGACGATGGCCACCTGGGCCGTGCCTGCGCTGCCGCGTACCTCTGCCAACGCCCGCAGGTCCGCGCCCAGTCGGACGACGTCACGCCAGATCTGGCTGTCCGTGCCCGCGTGCGGGAGCATCGCCGAGTGCCACTGCTCGGCGCCCGCCTTCGCCGCACGCCACTGGAAGTAGGCGATGCCGTCCGCGCCGCGGGCCACATGGGCCAGCGCGTTGCGCCGCAGCTCGCCGGGGCCCTTCGCCCGGTTCACCGGCTGCCAGTTCACCGCGCCCGTCGAGTGCTCCATCAGCAGCCACGGGCCGCCCGCGAGGGAGCGGACCAGGTCGCCGCTGAGGGCGATGTCGATCTGCGACTCGGGGTCGGCGGACTGGAGGTAGTGGTCGTTGGAGACGATGTCCAGCTTCGGGGCCCAGCGCCAGTAGTCCAGCGCGTCGAAGTTGTACATCACCATGAAGTTGGTGGTGGCCGGGGTGGCGGGGGCCGCCTCCAGCAGGACCTCGCGCTCCGCCTCGTACAGCGACAGCAGCTCGTCGCTGCAGAAGCGGCGCCAGTCCAGCTGGTGGGTGGGGTTCGGGACGGCGCCCGTGGGGCGGGGCGGCAGGATCTCGTCCCAGGAGTAGTACCACTGGCTCCAGAAGCGGGTGCCCCAGGCGTCGTTCAGCGCTGCCAGGTCGTCCCCGTACCGGGCCCTCAACCAGCGCCGGAAAGCCGCCGCGCTCTCGTCGCAGTAGCACTCCGCGTTGTGGCAGCCGTACTCGTTGTGGACGTGCCACATCGCCAGCGCCGGGTGCTCCGCGTACCGTCCGGCCAGCGCCCGCGCCATCCGCAGGGCCGCCGCTCGGTACGCCGGGCTGCTCGGGCAGAACGTCTGGCGGCTGCCGTACGACAGTGCGCGGCCGTCCTTGTCGACCGGCAGCGCCTGCGGGTGGGCCTTGAAGAACCACGCCGGGGGTGCCGCCGTCGGGGTCGCGAGGTCGGCCGCGATGCCGTTCTCGTGCAGCAGGCCGAGGACGCGGTCCAGCAACGAGAAGTCGTACTCGCCCTCGGCGGGCTCCAGCAGCGCCCAGGAGAAGATGCCGACGCTGACCATGGTCACCCCGGCCTCGCGCATCAGGCGCATGTCCTCGGCCCAGACCTCCTCGGGCCACTGCTCGGGGTTGTAGTCGCCGCCGTAGGCGATGCCGGGCAGGGACAGCTCGCGCTTCATCGGGCAGCTCCCCCGAGGAGACGGCGGGTCGTGGCCACGCCCCACTCGTCCAGCGACAGCAGGCGGTCGCTGGACGCCATCAGGCCGCCCGTCGCCTCCACGTGCGCCGCCCACTGCTCGCGGGTCTCCACCGCCGGGCGGGCCATCAGACAGTCGGGGTCGTTGATCCAGAAGCGGCCGTGCTGCCACTGACGGCCGACGCCGGTGAACTCGGCCGGGTCCTGGCCGGGTTGGCTGTAGTCGTCGGCCTCGGGGCGGCGGTGCGGGGCCGTGTCGGGGCTGACCCGCATCGCGTCGAACAGGCCGATGGAGGGCAGGATCGGGGCGCCGCAGCCCAGCAGGTAGGCGTCCGCGCCGATCGCCTCGCGGATCAGCTCGATGCCGGATCGGTACGCCGTCAGCGCGTCCGCGTCCCGGTCGTGCCGTACGCCGTCCAGCGCACCCGCGTAGAGGAAGTCGACCTTGAAGTAGTCGTAGCCCTCGGCGCGCAGCGTGCGAAACACGTCCGTCAGATACTCCGCCGCCTCGGGGTGCGTGGTGTCCAGGACGCGCAGGTCGTGGCCCCAGTTGCGGCCGGCGTGCGTGAAGCCGCCGTCCGCGTCGCGGACCAGCCACTCAGGGTGCTCGGCGGCCAGGTCGCTCGCCGGGTCGACCAGGAAGGGCGCGGTCCAGATGCCCGCCCGGCGGCCCCGCGCCCTGATCGCGTCCGCGATGCCGGCGCGGGAGCGGAAGCGGCCGGAGAGGGTGAGCCAGTCGCCGAGGGCCTTCTGGTAGCCGTCGTCGATCTGGACGACGTCGATGGGCAGGTCGAGGGTCTCCATCGCACGGAGGTTCTCGTGGATGTCGTCCTCGGTGACGGCGGTGAAGTACTCGTACCAGGAGCACCAGACGGTGGGCGCCGGGCGCGGGGAGTCGACCCCCAGCGAGGCGGCCCACTCCCCCAACACCGTCTGGATGTCCGTGCCCGTCCACTCCTTCACCGGGCCGTCGGCGCTGACCTCCGCCGTGTCGCCGTCGACGACCAGCCGGACCGACGGCACTTCACGCGTGGGCTCGACGGCCGCCCACAGCCGGACCGGTGAGCCGTCGCCGGGGTCCAGGGCCAGCAGGCCCTCGCCCTGGAAGGTTCCCTCGGGAACGGTGACTCCCGACCGGTAACAGACCGTCGCCCAGTTGTCGTTCGTCGGGCGGTACGGCTTGTCACCCAGGGCGTAGGCACCGCTGGGGCTCCAGGACTGCCAGCCCTCCTCGTGGACGCGGGCGTGAGCCGCGTCCACGGGCACGGAGGCGACGGGGGTGAAGGGGTGAGGCACGGTGGTTCTCTTTCAAGCAGAAGGGTGTCAGCCCTTGTTGGCGCCCAGCGTCAGGCCGCTGACGAACTGCCGCTGGAGCACGAAGTACACGATCAGCGTCGGGATCGCGGTGAGCAGGGCGCCCGCGGCGACCAGGTTGGGGTCGGTGAAGTACGCGCCGGTGAGGTTGTTCAGGGCCGAGGTGATCGGCATGTTCTCGCCGGTGGAGATCAGGACGAGGGCCCAGAAGAAGTCGTTGTAGATCCAGATGGACAGCAGCGTCGCCAGGGCCGCCATCGCCGGGCGGCACAGCGGCAGCACGATCTGCCAGTACTGCCGCCACACCGAGGCGCCGTCCACCAGGGCGGCCTCGGTCAGCTCGTGCGGCAGCGTGCGCATGTAGTTGCTGAGCACGAAGGCGCAGAAGCCCGACTGGAACGCGACGTGGATGAGGACCAGGCCGAGGGCGGAGTCGTAGAGCTTGCCGGACATGGTGATGCCGGGCAGGTCGATCAGCAGGTACAGCCGGTACAGCGGGGTGATGATGACCTGCTGGGGGAGCAGGTTGCCCGCGGTGAAGACCAGCAGCAGCGCGAGGTTGAGCCGGAAGTCGAAGCGGCTGACGTAGAAGGCGACCATCGACGACAGGAACAGCGTCACCAGCACCGCCGGGACGGCGATGATCATCGTGTTGACGAAGTAGTGGCTCATGTCCGACTGCGTGAACGCATTCGTGAAGTTGTCGAAGTTCAGCGTGTCCGGCCAGGACACGTATCCCTTCTCACTCGTCTCCGCGTACGGCCGCATGGCCGAGTACAGCGCCCACAGCAGCGGCGCGAGCCAGGCCAGTGCCGCGCCCGCGAGGAAGACATGCAGCAGGATCCGGGCCGGGCGGATGGGCGTGCGGACCTTGGTCACGACGGAGGTGCTCATGCGCGCCGCTCCTTCCGGAAGGTGGCCACCAGGTAGGGAATGATCACGACGAGCGAGATCAGCAGCAGGACGACCGCGATCGCGGAGCCGTATCCGATGCGGCTGGACTCGCCGATGATGTTGTTGGTGACCAGGATCGAGAGCAGCTCGGTGCCCTCGGCGCCCTTGTTGAAGACGAAGACCAGGTCGAAGGCGCGCAGGGCCTCGATGATGGTGACGACCAGCACGACCGTGTTGGTGGGCCGCAGCGTCGGGAAGATGACGTTCTTGAACGTCTGCCACTCGCTCGCCCCGTCGAGCGCGGACGCCTCCCGCAGCGAGGGGTCGACGCCCTTCAGGCCGGCCAGGTAGAGGATCATCATGTAGCCGGCGTGGCGCCAGGACGCGGCGACGAGGATCGCCCAGAGGTTGAGGTCCGGGTCGCCGATCCAGTCGATGTACTTGCCGGGCTCGTTGGCCCCGATGATGCTGTTGATCAGGCCGGTGTCGGGGTTGTAGATCAGCTGCCAGACGAAGCCGATGACGGCCATCGACATCACGACGGGCAGGAAGAAGGCGGTCTGGTACACCCGGCTGAACCGGATGTTCTTGTCCAGCTGCACGGCCAGGAACAGACCCAGCGGCGTCGGGATCACGATCAGGACGACGAACCAGATGACGTTGTGCTGGACGGCGGGCCAGAACTGCGGGTTCTGCTCGAAGAGTTCCTTGAAGTTCTGCAGCCCGACCCACTGGATCGAGTCGAAGCCGATGCCGTCCCAGGTGGTGAAGGCCAGCGCGATGGAGGCGAGGGCCGTCACCCACACGAGGGCGATGTGCAGGATGGTCGGCAGGCCCGCCATCAGACCGAGGGTGAGCCGGTCGCGGCGGGTCAGCAGACGGCGGTGCCCCTGGGGCACCTTCTTGGCGGGGGCAGCGCCCGAAGGCGGCACGGCGGCCGCCTCCGGGGTCTCCTTGGTGGTTTCCGTGGTCATGTCGATCAGCCGGACGCGAAGATCGTCTTCTTCTGGCGCTCGATCGACGCCAGGAGGCTGTCGACGCCCTTGGGGTCGCGGATGAACTTCTGCAGCGCGGGCTGCATCACCGTGGAGGTGAAGTCCGGCCGGCTGTCACGGTCCATGAACTGGGTCAGGGACTTGGCGCCCGCGATCATGTCGTACGCCTTCTTCTGCAGAGGCGTGTACGACGACGTGTCGGCCTTGGTGGAGGCGTGGACCACGCTCGGGTCGGACTTGAGGTAGATGCCCTCGGCGTCCGAAGTGCCCAGGTACTGAAGCAGCTTGACCGCCTCGGCCTTGTTCTTCGGGCTCTTGCTCATCATGAAGCCGTCGGTCGGCGCCTCGACGGTGTCCTGCCCGTACGCCGGGTCGATCTCCGGGAAGGCGAAGAAGTCCAGGTCGTCCAGGTCGGCCTTGTTCGTGAACTGCTGGGCCACGAAGGTGCCGAGCAGATACATGCCGGCCTTCTTGGCGGCGAGCGTCTGGGCCGCGTCCTGCCAGGTGCGGCCGACGGCGCCCTCCTGGTGGTAGGGGAGGATCTCGGCCCACGTGTCGAAGGCCTTGCGGACCTTGGCGTCGGTCCAGGAGGCCTTGCCCGCCATCAGCTCGACGTGGAAGTCGTAGCCGTTCTGGCGGAAGTTGATCTGGTCGAAGGTGCCGAGCGCGGGCCAGGCGTCCTTGTCGCCGAAGGCGATCGGGACGAGGCCGTCCTTCTTCATCTGCTTGCACAGGGCGACGAAGTCGTCCCACTTGGTGGGGACTTCGTAGCCCTTCTCCTTGAAGACGCTCTTCCGGTAGAAGATCGCCCACGGGTACGTGTACAGCGGCACGAAGTAGTACTTGCCGTCCTCGCCCTTGCTGAGCTTGTGCATCGCCTCGGGGAAGTTGCCCCCGATGGTCTTCCACACGTCGTCGATCGGGGTGGCCAGACCCTTGGCCGCGAAGAACTGCATCCGGTAGCCGGCGAACCAGGTGAACACGTCGTCCGGCGTGCCCTGGAGGTAGGAGTTGATCTGCTCCTGGAAGGTGTTGGAGTCCTTGGTGTTCACGTCGACCGTGATGCCGGACTTCTTCTTGTAGGCCGCGTAGATGTCGGCGAACGCCTTCTTCGGCACCGGGTCGGACGCCTTGGAGCCGAGGGTGACGGTCTTCGGGTCACTGGCCGTACCGCTGCCACCGCAGGCGCTGAGCAGCGGAACGCCGGCGCCGAGAACGGCGGCGCCGCCGATGCCGCGCAGCAGGGTGCGGCGACTCGGCGAGGGCAGTGAGAGACCGGAGGGGGTGAAGTGCTGCATCTACGGCTCCTGATGACAGGGTTCGATCATGAGGGTGGGCTAGCTGAAGTCCGTCGTAACCGATCAGAAATCAACTTGAACGAACACGGTGGCGCAATAACAGCCGTATGTCAGGTCATGCGTCAAGAGATGTCGATCGCTGTTTCGGAAACGTGACCGATATCTCGAACCGATCTTGATGCCCCGGATGATCCGAACCGCCCAGCGCGAGCGCGCTCCTCTAGCGCACGACGACCGACCTGGTCTCACTCACCTGGTCGACCTCCGACGTCCGTACGGTCACCTTCATCTCCCACGTCCCGGCGATGGGCAGGTTGAGGAAGCTGTTGCTCCAGTAGCCGCCCTTGTCGGCGAGCTCGGCGTCGAGGGGGCCGATGTCCTTGGCCGGCTGGGTGAAGGAGACGCGCAGTTCGGGGACGATGGAGACGCCGCCGTCGGGGCCGTAGACGAGGGCCTCGATCGAGTTGTCGCCGACCCGGCCCGGGTCGAGGGTGATCTGCACCTTGCCCCGGCCGCCAGGGGTGCCGACGTCGAAGGGCACAGTGGTGACGGACGCCCCGACCACCGCGGGCGCCCCCGCCGCCGCCTCGGCCTCCGCCCGCCCGGGCAACGTGCTGGTGAGGATCGTGGTGAACGCGAGCACGAGGGCGCCGACGGCGACTTCGGCGAGGACGGAACGGCGCAGGGCACGGCGGTGCGGGTCCGTGGGAGGCGACACGTCGGCCGACACGGACGCCGGCTCCGGCGCCGCCGCCGCCGACGACGAGGACGGCCCACCGACCGACTCAGGCACCCGTTCCCGCTCCCGCTCGCGTTCCCGCTCCCGCTCGCGTTCCCGCTCTCGCTCCTGTCCGACCGCCTCCGCGTCGACCGTCGCCAGCCGCGCCGTCCAGCGACGCGAGAGGGCCGCCGCCCCGAGGAGCAGGGCCACCGCGGCCAGCTTGAGGGTCAGGAGCCTGCCGTACGTCGTGCCGGTGAGCGCGCCCCAGGAGCCGAGGCCGCGCCAGGACTGGTAGACGCCGGTGACGACCAGGACGGTCACGGAAGCGAAGGCGAGGCGGGAGAAGCGGGTGACGGTGGCCGGGGTCAGGTGGGCCGACCGGTACAGCGTCACGACCAGGGCGGTGAGGCCGCCCAGCCATACCGCCGTGGCCAGCAGGTGCAGGGCCGAGGACGCCATGGCGACCGGCACCTGGATGCCCGCGGAGGCGTGCTCGCCGGCGGCCCAGGTCACGGCGAGACCCACGGCGAGGGCGGCGCCGGACCAGCCGTAGGGCTGACGTCGCCTGGCCAGTCGTACGAGATAGCCGGCGCCCACCGCCAGCAGACCCAGCCGGGCGAGCAGGACCGTGCCCGGGCGGCTGACCAGGGTCCGGCTGAAGGAATCGGCGCTCAGGGACCCCAGGGGGCCCTCGCCCGTCTCGTACGGGGCGCGCAGCACCAGCAGGGCGAGGGTGGCCACGAGGAGGGTCCACCAGCCCGTCCTGAGCAGCCGGTGGAGCACGGGGGCGTCCGGCGGACGGCAGACCGCCATGAACGTCGCCGTGCCGATGAGCAGGGCGGCGGCGAGGTAGGCCAGGTACCGGGCGATGTTGTAGAGGGCCTTGGTCGCCGGGTCCTCGACGCGGCCGGTGTCCACGGTGGCCGTGGTGAGGGAGCGTTTGCCGACGGAGAAGGTGAACGCCCCGGAGACCGGGTGACTGTCGGCCGACACCACCCGCCAGGCGACGGTGTACGTCCCCTGGGCGAGCTTCGCGGGCAACGTCACGCGCGCGGTGTCGCTGCCGTCCTGGGCATGCTGTGGCTCACCCGTGCGCAGGCGGCGGCCGTCGGGATCCAGGACGCGGAAGGAGTCGTCGAGCAGGCCGACGGACTCCGTGAAGGTCAGGGTGAGGTGGCGAGGGGCCGACTTGAGGAGGGCGCCGTCCTCGGGGTCGGTGGCGCGGAGGGCGGCGTGGGCCGACGCGGGTCCCGTGCCGCCGAGGAGGAGCAGGACCAGCAGGGGGCCCAGCAGCACCAGCCGCTGAACTCCTCGCCGCCCTTTGGCCCGGCGCCGCGGTTGTCGTCGGTCATCGCACCCCACGTGTGTCACATCTCCGTCGTCGGACTTGAGGCCTCGGGGGAATGTACGGATGTGAAGGCCTTCGGACTCAGCGCCCGGCGGTGGTTTCGCCCCTTGGACCGCGCAAGCCTCAAGTCCCCCTCAGAACCTGAGGAATCGCTTTGCATCGGTCGCTCACACGGTCATGATCGCAACAGCTGCGAACGATGCGGTCACCCGCGGTGCGGCATGTAAGCCCGGCTACCGATATCACGCCACCTCTGGGAGAATTGACATGTCTCGCCGAACTCTGGCCGCCCTGAGCCTTCTCTCGGCTGTTGCGGTGTTTTCCGCGACTGCTTGCTCCGCAGACGACTCCCGGGCGGAGGAGCCCACGAAGTCCTCCGCGCCCAGCCAGGAGAGGGAGACAGAGGCCGCCCCGTCCGACGACGCGAGCCAGCCGTCCGTGGCGCAGCCTCCAGAGCTGGACGCGACCGAGACCATTGCCGTGGAGCAGAGTGAGACGCGCGGTAATCGCAGCCTCGAGTTCGGCAAGGGAAAGAAGGGCGACGCGCTCATCGTCGCGGTGCGATGCCAGGGCGAAGGGACCATCAACGTCACTGTGCGCCCCACTGACCTCTTCTTTCCACTGGAATGCCTCGACAGCGAAGTGAGCACCATCCACCACCAGGTGGACATCGCTGGAGCGGACGACAAGGGGACCGTCTCCGTCGAAGCACCGACGACCGTGCGCTGGTCCATGACCATCGGTCATGGCAAGCGAGCAGTCGAGGAAGCCTCTGAGCCGGCAGGCGCATAGCCCTTCGCCCACCGGAGCAACCTGTCTGGCTTGCCGCCTGGGACGGTGGCCCTCCCCACGCTCACCAAGTCGGCCGCGCCGACACCCCACCGTCCACCACCAGGTCATGCCCCGTGATCCAGGATGCCAGCCCCGACGCCAGGAACACGCAAGCGTCCCCCACGTCCTCCGGCCGCCCCAACCTCCCCGTCGGCGCCGCCCGTTCCCACCGGCGTACCCCCTCCGGCCACGCCTCCTCCAGCCCTTCCCGGTGGATCAGCCCGGGCGAGACCGTGTTGACGCGGATGCCGAGGGGGCCGTACTCCAGGGCGGCCGAGCGGGCGTGCGTCCGTACCGCTGCCTTGGAGGCGGAGTAGTGGGCGTGCAGGGGTGCCGGGTGGGTCGCCTCGACGGAGGCGATGTGGGTGACCGAACCGCCGCCGTCCTGCTCCCGCATGATCTCGACCGCGGCCTGCGTGCATGCGAAGACGCTGGACAGGTTGGTGTCCACGACCGCCCGCCACTGCGCCACGGTCATGCCCCGCAGCTCCTGGGTCGGTTGTACGCCCGCGTTGTTGACCAGCGCCGTCAGTCGCCCGTCACCCCACTCGGCGGCCTCGGCCACCACCCGCCGGCACTCCTCCTCATCCGTCAGGTCGCCGCGCAGCACCACGGCCCGCCCACCCGATTCCCGGATACCTGACGCCACTTCCCCCGCCGCCTCCACCGCCGTACGGCAGTGAAGCACGACCGCCGCCCCCTCCTGGGCGAACCGCAGCGCGATCCCGCGCCCGATGCCGCCGCCCGCCCCCGTGACCAGGGCGACCTGCCCTTCGAGGAGCCCACTGAGTCCGCTCATGGACGGCACAGTCCCGCGATCCGGGCGGCCTCGGCGGGATAGCGCGCCGTGAGGTCCGCCAAGTCACCGTGCTCGTAGCCCTCGTAGGTGAAGCCCGGCGCCATCGTGCAGCCGAAGAAGGTCCAGGACCCGCCCGCCGCCACCCGGGCGCCCATCCAGGTACCGGCGGGGACGGTGAGCTGGATGTGCTGGCCGTGCAGGAGGCCGGGGCCGAGCACGGCGGTGCGTGATGTGCCGTCGGGGGCGAGGAGCAGCAGTTCCAAGGGGTCGCCCAGATAGAAGTGCCAGACCTCGTCGGACGGCAGGCGGTGCAGGGCGGAGAAGTCGTCCGCGGTGAGCAGCACCACGATCGCCGAGCCCTGCGGGCGCCCGTCGGCCAGCTCCGGCCCCGCCCAGGTACGCCGGAACAGGCCGCCCTCGCGCGGGATCGGCTCCAGTGCGTAGTGCGCGACGAGGTCATCAGGGGTCACGCCGGGAAGGCTACCTCGCGGTCCAGGAAGGCGAGTTGGGCGTCCTTCCGCGGGATGTACACGTCCGGGAGGTCGACCTCCGGCAGCACGACCACCGGGCCCGCCGTGAAGCCCTGCTTGAGGAAACGGGCGACGGCCTTCTCGTTGCGTACGTCGGGGTCCACCACCACCCGCTGCCGGTCCAGGGTGAGGAAGACGTACGACGTGATGACCGTCAGCAGCGCCGACGTCCAGCCCGGCCGTGCGCCCGCCGAACCGGCCGGGGCGAGCAGCAGGTGGACGCCGATGTCGCCGGGGCGGACGTCGTAGCACTCGCCGACGCGGTCGGCCTCCGGCTCGTACGTCTGGAGCAGCGCGACCGGGTCGGCGTCCCGTACGACCAAGAGGGCGTGGTGGGTGTCGAGGGTGTCCAGGTGGGCGTAGATCTCGGCCACCTGGTCCCTGGCCAGTGCGTTCATGCCCCAGAAGGCGGCCCGTTCCTCGCTGACCCAGCCGTGGATCACCTCGGCGTCGGCGTGCGGGTCGACGGGCCGGACGCGGACGGTGCCGAAGCCGTCCACCACCTCCTCGTGGACCGGTGGGCGGACGACCGCGGGCAGCTCAGACATCGGACTCCTTCTCGAGCCGGGTGAAATCGGTGACGACCGGGGCCAGATCTCCCTTGATCCACAGGGGGAGTTGGTCGCGGTGGTGGGGTGAGCCGGGGATGCCGGACGCGCCGAGCGGGACCACCCAGCGGCTGGCCTCGCGGTCGGCCAGGTCCCAGACGTAGCGGGCGGCCGGGCCGCGTGCGCTCAGGTCGGTGAGGCCGGGTACGGCGGAGGTGCACAGCACGCAGTCGTGGTCGCCGGAGAGGCCGGGCTCGTCGTGGGAGGTCGTCGGCAACGCCCGCCAGGGGGCGAGGCGATGGGTGTCGCCCCAGGTTCCGGTGGGCTGCCGGGCGGCCACCTCCTCCACCGCCGCGCGTACGGCCTCAGCGCGGTCGATGCCGTACGACTCCTCCAACTCCTCGGCGCGCAGCAGGTGTTCGAGGGCGAAGCCGACGCGCGGGAGCAGGGCCAGCCAGGGGAGCAGGACCTCCGGGTAGGCGGGCGGGGCCGACAGCGCGGCGAAGGCGGGGTGGGCGGCGAGTCGTCGTACGACCGCCCCGCGCACCGCCGCGTACACCGCCGCGGCCTCGCTGCTCGCGTCCATGCGGCGGTCCCAGGTCAGGAGGGTCTGCCGGATGCGGGCGGCCTCGGGGGTGAGGGGGTCGACGGAGCTCAGGAGGTCCAACAGGGGGGCTGCGGAGGCCAGTTGCGTGTCCATGTGGATCGCCGGCATGTCGGCGGCCGACCAGCGCTCCTTCTCCCCCAGCAGCGCCGTGATGCGGTCCGCGCGATGGGGCGGGGCGAACTCGACGCCCAGGGGTGCGGCGATGCCGCGCTGGTTGGCCATGGCGGCGATGCCGTCGGTGAGCCCGCCGCGCGGCGTCTCGTGCCGACCGTGCCAGTCGTGGCCGGGCTCCCAGGCGGGCACGAGCCGGGTGCGGTTGGCCTCGGAGCGCACCGGCACCGTTCCGGCGACGCGGTGCAGCAGGCCGCCCTCGGTGTCGGCGGCCTGGGCGACGTTGACGGGCTCGGCCCAAAAGTCGAGGGCACGGTCGACGTCGGCGACGCAGCGGGCGCGCAGGAGGGGGAGGAGCGCGCTGAAGCCGAGGTCGCCGGTGACGCGGGGCGGGTAGCGCAGGGCGACGGCGAGAGGGGTCGTCAGCCCGTCCGGGGGTCCCCCCTCCGGGGGAGCTTGACGGGAACGGATAGCGGGGGCGGGGGCGAGCAACCCACCACCCGCGCCCGCCGCATCCACTTCGGCCACCTCGGCCACCTCGGCCACCCCGCTCTCCAACCCCTCCGGCCCCCCGATGACCACCGGCCCCCGCTCCGTCTCGATCACCTCGACCTCGACCGGCTCCTCCCCCGCCACCTCCACCCTCTCGGTGTGCCGCGCCGCGCGACGCCACACCCCGTCCGGGCCCAGGGCCTCCACCCCCGCCCCCGTACGCCGCAACCGCTCCCGGTACAGGTCCTGGTAGTCGGCCATGGCGTTGGTGATGGCCCAGGCGACCGTGCCGGTGTGGCCGAAGTGGGCGATGCCGGGGATGCCCGGGACGGCGAGGCCGACGACGTCGAACTCGGGGCAGGAGAGGTGGATCTGCTGGTAGACGCCGGGGTCCTCGATGAAGCGGTGCGGGTCACCGGCGATGATCGCGTGCCCGGTGACGGTCCGCTCGCCGCTCACCAGCCAGCCGTTGCTGCCGGAGGTGCCGGGCCCGTCGGCGGCGAACAGCGCGACCGCGTCTGCGCCGAGATGCCGTACCACCTGCTCGCGCCAGAGCTTGGCCGGGAAGCCCGCGAAGAGGATGTGGATGCCGAGCCAGACGCCGAGCGGGGTCCAGGGCTCCCAACGCCCCGGGGTGAGCCCGCTCCGCGCGAACTCCGGCGTACGACGGGCCCCCTCGGTCAGTCCCTCGTTCACCCCGTCGACGTACGCCCGCACCCACCCCGCGGTCTCCGCGTCCCGTCTCTCCAGCTCCGCGAAACAGCGTCTCGCCGTGTCGTCGAGGCGGGCCCGTCTGACGAACCGGTCCCAGGGCAGGGCCTCGCCGCCGAGGAAGGACGCGGAGGTGCCCTGCGCCCGGTGCCGCTCCACCTCCAGCTGCCAGGCCCGGTCGAGGGCGGTGACGCGGCCCTGCACCCGGGCGAGTGCCGTCGCGTCGCCCGCGCGAAGATGCGGAATGCCCCAGGCATCACGGAAGATCTCGCCGGTCACCTGTGCCCCTCCTTTACTTTAGGTTAGCCTTGCCTAAGTCATTGGGGCAGGAATGGTACGTGAAGGGTGAACAAGCCATGGTGCAGGGGCACGGCTGGGAGGGCGCGGTCCTGAAGCTGCTGCGCGCGAAGGACTTCGTGTTCACGGTGACGGGCGCCGAGGACGTCACCGAGCACTACCGCCGCGTCCACCTCACGGACGGCGGCATGCTGGCGGCGACGGGCGCACACCCAACGATGTGGGTCCGACTCTGGTTCGACAACGCGGGCAAGCCCCACCAGCGCGCCTACACCCTGGTCGACCCGGACCCGGCGGCCGGCACCTTCAGCCTGGAGTTCGCCCTGCACGAGGGCTGCGCCAGCGACTGGGCGCGGGCGGCGAAGCCCGGCGACACGATCGAGGCGACCATCCACGGCACGGGGTTCACCGACCCCGACCCCGCCCCCTCCCACGTGTTCGCCGTCGCCGACCCCGCCTCCCTCCCCGCCCTCAACTCCCTGCTCTCCACCCTGGACTCGGCACCGGTGACGGTCTGGTTCGAGGGCGAGCAGGACGACCTGCCCTTCCGCACCGAACCGTCCCGCCACGAGGTGCGAAAGGTCCCCCGCCGCGACTCCGGCGCCCACCTGGTCGCCCAGGTGAAGGCCGCCCTGCCCGGCCTCCTCGACGGCACCCCGGACCCGTACGTCTGGATCGCCTGCGACACGGCGACGACCCGCGCCCTCACGTCGTACGTCCGCAGGGAACTGGGGCTGCCGAAGCAGCGGGTGAACGCGCTGGGGTACTGGCGGCCCTGACCGCACAACCATTCGTGTGGTTCGTGTGTCCAGTGGGACGTCCGTTGCTCAAGTCTGGGAGTCCCGTTGCGCAGAGCAGTCACGGCGGCCGCCGTACTCACCGCCTCCGTCGCCGTCAGCCTCACTCCGGTGACGTCCTCCGCCGCGGCGCCGTACAAGGGCGCCAACACGGCCGCCGTCCAGGACGACTTCAACGGGGACGGCTATCGCGACCTGGCCGTGGGAGCGCCGTACGCCACCAACGGGAGTGTCAAGGCGGCCGGTTCGGTCGTCGTGCTCTACGGCTCGGCGTCGT
Organism: Streptomyces sp. R28; assembly: GCF_041052385.1. Lineage (GTDB taxonomy): Bacteria > Actinomycetota > Actinomycetes > Streptomycetales > Streptomycetaceae > Streptomyces. Next base: position 5,206,330 of record NZ_CP163439.1, read on the forward strand.
CGGTGAGCGCGATGCGGCGGACGGTCGTCACGCAGGCGACGACCGGGATTCCCGGGGACCCCGAGGAGCTCGACCGCTTCGGTACGGCGGTGACCAGCGCCGACCTGGACCGGGACGGGTACGCGGACCTGATCGTCGGCACCCCGGGCGAAGACGTCGGCACCAAGCAGCTCCGTGGCTCCGTGACCGTGGCGTGGGGCGGGCCGGACGGGCTGAAGGGCGGCGCGAACATCGCCCCGCCCGCCGGTTACGGAGACGGCATGACGCTCTGCGGCTTCGGGATGTCCCTCGCCACCGGTGACATGAACGGCGACGGGGCCCCCGAGCTCAGCATCGGCTCCCGCTGCGAAGGCGCCTCCTACACCGGCCCGTTCACGCGCACCGGGCGGGCCGCCTCCGCCTACCGGGAGTGGCGCACGGGCGAGACCCGAGGCGTCGTGATGGGCGACGTCGACGGCGACGGCAAGGCCGAGCGGTTCTGGCTGGCCGGGCCGACGAGCGGCGACCTCCGCGGGCCGGTGCACCTCGACAACGGCGCCCCGAACGAGGACAGCCTTGCCAACTGGCCCACCAAACTCCCCTACGCCGACGGCCACACCGGCGTGATCGGCGACGTCAACGGCGACGGATACGGCGACCTCGTCACCGGCATCGCAGCGGACGACTCCCTCGCGGGCGAGACCGGCGCCGCCCACCGCGGCGGCGAGATCCAGGTCCTCTTCGGCAGCGCGCAGGGCATCACCGCCGACCAGAAGCCGAAGGTGTACCAGCAGGACACAGCGGGCGTGCCCGGCACGGCCGAGAACGGCGACCGGTTCGGCCAGTCCCTCAGCATCGGTGACGTCAACGGCGACAAGTACGCCGACGTCCTCGTCGGCTCCCCCGGCGAAGGCATCGGGACGCAGGATTCGGCCGGTGCGGTCGTCCTGCTGCGTGGCTCCGCCTCCGGCCTGACCACCGCCCGTGCGGCCGGATACAGCCAGAACACCGCGGACGTGTCCGGCACCGCCGAGACCGAGGACGAGTTCGGTACCGCCGTCCACATCGCCGACCTCAACAAGGACGGCAGGCCGGAGACGGTCGTCGGCATTCCCGGCGAGAACAGCGACGGCTGCGTGTGGATCGCCCGCGGCTCGACCTCCGGCCCCGTGCTGAGCGGCTCGGTCAGCATCTGCGGCAAGAGCACCGGCATCACGGTCCGCGGCTTCAAGGGCCACTTCGGTGCCGCCCTCACCGGCCCCCACGTGGAGATGTGACACAGGCCACGGCATGATCGGGGTCATGGACGTCACCCTTCACCTCGCCCAGGACCCCGAGGCCGACGCACTCCTCGGCCGCAGCCCGCTCGCCGCGCTGGTCGGCATGCTGCTGGACCAACAGGTTCCGATGGAGTGGGCGTTCAAGGGGCCCCGCACGATCGCGGACCGCCTCGGCACGGACGACCTGGACGCACACGACATCGCCGCCCAGGACCCGGAGGCCTTCGCGTCCCTCCTCTCCGAGAAGCCGGCGGTGCACCGCTACCCGGGCTCGATGGCCAAGCGGATCCAGCAGCTGTGCCAGTACCTCGTCGAGCACTACGACGGCGACGCCGAGCTCGTCTGGAAGGGCGTCGAGGACGGCCGGGAACTCCTGCGCCGCCTGGAGGGCCTGCCCGGCTTCGGCAAGCAGAAGGCACAGATCTTCCTCGCCCTCCTGGGCAAGCAACTGAACGTGCGCCCCAAGGGCTGGCAGGAGGCCGCGGGCGCCTACGGCGAGCCGAAGTCCTTCCGCTCCGTCGCCGACATCACCGGCCCCGAGTCACTGACCAAGGTGCGAGCACACAAGCAGGAGATGAAGGCGGCGGCGAAGGCAGCGAAGGCGGCCGGAAAGTAGCCAGAGGCCAGCCGCCCGCCACGGGAACAACACCCCGACGACAACCGTCCGGCCCGCGGCGCTGCGGGCGGCAACCGTCCGACCTGCGGCGCGGCGCGACGGCAACCGTCCGACCTGCGCGGCGCGGCAGCATCCGTCCGGCCCGGGAGCGGCAGCCCGGCAACCGCCACCCCGCCCAGGAGCAGCCCAGAACTGCCCATCCGACCCGGGGTTCAGCCCGGCGGCAGCCGCCCCACCCAGGAGCAACCCGACGGCAGCCATACGACCCGTAAATGCGGCCGCTCACAATCCGGCCGCCCGGCAGTCTTCGGGCTCGGAAGCGACGCGGCGACAGCCGTCCAGCCCGACAGCAGCCACCCCACCCAGGAGCAACCTGGCGGCACCGTCCCACCCTGGAACAGCCCGGCGCCAGCCATCCCGCCCGCAAACAGCCCCGCGGCAGCCGTCAGTCGACTGGCCCGCTCCAGATGGCGCAGCGCACCGGCTCGTTCCCAGCATGGAGCATGAGCGAGGCACCGTCCGGCTCCCCCTACGGCCGCGACTACAACGACCGCCGGGTCCACTCCGGTCACCCACCCGGGCCACCCGGGCCAGTGGCGTCCCATGAGCCCGAGCCGCCCTTCGAGGGGCCTCTGCACGCCCTCTCCCGCGCCGCCTGGCAGGTCGTGCTGCTCACCGGCGTCGCCTCGCTGGCGCTGGGCATCCTGGTCCTGGTCTGGCCGGGCGCCCCGCTCTTCGTCTCCGGTGTCCTCTTCGGCCTCTACCTCCTGATCAGCGGCGTGTTCCAGCTGGTCTCCGCCTTCGGCACGCACCGGACGACCTCGCTACGGGTGCTGGCCTTCATCAGCGGCTCCCTGTCGGTCGTCCTCGGCCTGTTCTGCTTCCGCCGCCCGATGCAGTCGGTCCTGCTGCTCGCCCTGTGGATCGGCATCGGCTGGCTCATCCGCGGCATCACCCAGACCCTGGCCGCCGCCTCCGACAAGTCCATGCCCGCCCGCGGCTGGCACATCTTCCTCGGGGTCGTCACCTTCGTCGGCGGCATCGTGCTGATCGACTCCCCGATCGAGTCGGTCACCGTGCTCATGCTGCTCGCCGGATGGTGGCTCGTGGCGGTCGGCATCGTCGAGGTCCTCACCGGCATCCGGATGCGGAAGCGGGCCCGCCAGGTCCCGCACGAGCTGTGATACCCGCCGCGAACCGGTACGCCGTGCGGGCGGATCTCACGTCCGACGCGATGAACGCCGTACGGCCACCGGGGAGATGACCTCCGTGAGCACCGCACGAGGCCCCCTGCACAGCCGCGCCTGGCTGCGGGGCCTCGTGCTGCTGCTCGTCCTGCTGGTGCCGGGCGCGCACACCCAGGCACACGCCGTGCCCATGGCATCCGTGGCCAACGGCGCCAACGGTCCCTCCGGTACCTCCGGTACCTCCGGCGAACTCGCCGAGCACGACGTCCTCGACCCGGTCCTGCGGCCACCGGCCCGCCCCGACCGGCGCACCACCGTACGGCTGCGTCCCGCACCCCTGCCGAAATCGGCACCGTCGGGCGTCCGGGCATGCCCGCCCCGACCCGCGCCACCACGGCCGCCGTACGTCCCGCACATCCTGCGCACTGTGGTCCTGCGCTGCTGACAGACCCCGCGACGAGGTCAGCCAGTACGACACAAGGAGCACAGCCATGCCCACCGACCACTACGCGGTCCTGCGCGCCCTGCTGCGCGCGGATGCCGTACGCAACGCACCGAAGCCGCAGGTCCAGAAGGAGAAGCCGCAGCAGCCCCCGAAGGGACGGGAGCGCGGCTGACGCCGCCGTGGCGGAGGCCAACCGGGTGATCTCCCGCCCGATCCCCGCACGACTCCCTGTCCACAGCCTGTGCATACCGCCGGTACGGCACCGCCGGCGTCATCGCATGCTCCGGCACACCAGCACCGTCACCACGGTCTCGCCGGTACACCGACCCCGTTCGGGCGAATCAGACGCACTGTCTGTCCGTGCAGCCGCAGTCACGGCCCCGGCCCCCGCCTCGGGCGCGCTGTCCCGCTCGCTCACGTCAGGCGGACTCCCGCTTCTGCCCCGACGGGTCTCCGCCCCCGACTCGGGCCCCGGTTCCGCGCACGCCCGGCTCGACCCCTCCGCAGGCCCGGATCCACGCCCCCCGAATCCGCTCCGCCCTCCAGTCCGACACGCGTTCGGTTCCGCCTCGGTGTCGCGACCCGCGGCCACCGTTCGGGTCCGTTCCGGCTTCCGATCGGACCGTCGTTTCCTCGCCCCTTCCCGGTCTGTCCAGCTTTGTCGCGTCTTTTCCAGCGGCGCACTCCGTCGCCATGGCTGCGCCCGGAAGGTCTTGACCGGTAGGCTTTCCGTGTGATCTTCAAGCGCATCGGAAACGGCCGGCCGTACCCCGACCACGGCCGGGAAAGCACCCGGCAGTGGGCGGACGTCGCGCCGCGCCCGGTCCGCCTCGATCAGCTCGTGACGACCAAGGGCCAGCTCGATCTGGAAACCCTGCTCGCCGAGGACTCGACGTTCTACGGCGACCTCTTCGCGCACGTCGTGAAGTGGCAGGGCGACCTGTATCTGGAGGACGGCCTTCACCGCGCGGTGCGCGCGGCGCTGCAACAGCGCCAGGTGCTGCACGCGCGAGTCCTGGAACTGGACTGACCGCGGGCCGACAACCCCCGCGCCGCCCCAGTTGCCCCTTTCGGGTTGGACTGAGCGGCGTCGAATGATCATCTAGTAGGCATTGCCGCCCGAGAGCACTACGCTGCGCCCATGAGCATGCTGACCCCCTCCGGCATGGGCGGCCAATACCGGATCAAGGGGGACAAGTACCCGCGAATGCGCCGCCGTCGGCGGCGCGGCAGGCTGGTCGGCATCGCCGTCGCCTCCGCCGCCGTACTCGGCATGATCGGCTGGGGCACACTGCAGCTCATCGACCTGTTCACCGGCGGCGGCGGAAAGGCTTCGGCAGCCGGCACGAAGGCCGACTGCGAGACCGGGGCGACCCCCTCGGCCACGCCCGCGGCCACGGGGACACTGCCCAAGCCGGGCAAGATCACCGTCAACGTCTTCAACGCCACGACCCGCAGCGGCCTCGCCAAGCAGACCGCGGACGAGCTGAAGAAGCGCGGCTTCAAGATCGGTGACGTGGGCAACGCGACGAAGCAGTTCGACAAGAAGATCAAGGGCACCGGGCTCCTGCTCGGCCCGGACGCGGCCCTGCACACCTCGCTGCCCGTCCTCGCCACCCAGCTCAGCACCGCCGAATACCGCACCGAAGCCGCCCGCAAGGGCCCGGCCGTCGACCTGATCATCGGCGACAAGTTCAAAGAGCTGACGAAGAAGGCGGACGCCGACAAGGCGCTGGCCGCACTGACCAACCCCAAGCCCACGCCCGCCGCTTCGAAGAAGAGCTGCTGAGACGGCCCTCAAGGGGCGCATGCCGCCCGCCGGCGAGGGGCGTTTCTCCTCCGCCGCTACTCGGCCGAGCCGTAAAGCCGGTCCCCCGCGTCTCCCAGCCCCGGCACGATGTACCCGTGCTCGTTGAGGTGGTCGTCCACGGCGGCCGTCACGACCGTCACCGGCGTGCCCGCCAGCTCGCGCTCCATGAGCTCGACGCCCTCGGGGGCCGCGAGCAGCACCACGGCCGTGACGTCGTCGGCGCCCCGCTTGATGAGCTCCCGAATCGCCGCGACCAGCGTGCCACCCGTGGCCAGCATCGGGTCCAGAACGTACACCTGACGGCCCGACAGGTCCTCCGGCATGCGTGAGGCGTACGTGGAGGCCTCAAGGGTCTCCTCGTTGCGGATCATGCCCAGGAAGCCCACCTCGGCGGTCGGCAGCAGCCGGACCATGCCGTCCAGCATGCCGAGGCCGGCCCGCAGGATCGGCACCACCAGGGGGCGCGGGTGGGAGAGCTTGACGCCGGTGGTGCCGGTGACCGGGGTCGTGATGTCGACCGCTTCGGTGCGCACGTCCCGCGTGGCCTCGTAAGCGAGCAGGGTGACCAGTTCGTCGGCGAGCCGACGGAAGGTCGCGGAGTCGGTGCGCTGGTCGCGCAGTGTGGTGAGTTTGTGGGCGACCAGGGGGTGGTCGACGACGTGGAGACGCATGTCCACAACAGTAACGGTGCTCGCGTCCCCCTTGCGCTGGCGTCAAACCGCCCATCAGAGGGAAGGTGGGAGGGACGTACCGGGGGTGGTGAGCCGATGCCTGATCCTGAGTTCCCGGCGGATCCCACGCGGGACACACCGCAGGAGACCGACGCCGCGCGCCGTCGGCGCCGGGCCCAGTTCCTGCGGGACCTCGCCGAGGCCCGCGAACTGCGCGACCGCGTCCAGCCGCGCCGCGCCAAGGTCGCCCGCCTGCGCCACGCGATGCGTATGCGGACGTTCCGCTGGTAGAGGGAGCCGCCCGGGGAAGATCCGCGGTCCTCAGGTGCGTTGCACCGGTGGACGTGCGTGGACAGCTGGAAAAGCCGCGTACGATCCGCACGTGGCAGCAACGACTGTGCTGGTCGGTCCTTTACGGAGGTGCTCGCACCTCTCCCAGGGCAACCCGATCAAAACTGCCGGACACAGGGAGCCGAAGACGTCCCCTGAACGCCTTGTTTCTGCCACGATTCCGAGTGGGTGGGCTCGGAGCACAGCTCTCCCCGCCCCCAACCTCCGCCGGGGGGACCCCCAACCGGCACGCCTATGACCAGTGGGAGAGTCACGGTGTACTTCGCCGCACTGCTCGCGCGCACCGAAGACGGGTGGGAAGCGAGCGACACAGAGCTCGACGATGTGGAAACCCTGTCGGACCTAGCCGACCTGGCCCGTGAAGCCTCTCCCGAGGACGACACGGTGCTGGTGCTCATCGAGCAGGAGGACGCCTGGTTCGGCGTCGTCCGGATCGACGGCGAGGACGATCCTCGGATCTACGTCTCGGACGCCGCCGCCGCTGCCCGCAGCAGTTACGGGGAGATCCTGCTCACCGACGAACTGCTCGGCAGGGATCCCGGCGACGACGGCCCCGACCTGGATGCCCTCGATCTCGACGGCACCGAGGAGCCGGACGGCGACTCCGACGACGAGGACGGCGGCTCCGCCGACGCGGTCCCGCACAGCCCCGTCGGCGACAGCGAGATCCTCGACGACCTCGGCGTCAGCGAGAAGGAGCTGAAGGCCCTGGACGCCGATGACGCGCTGGGCACGATCGCCGAGGCCCTGGGCGCCTCGGAGGTGCTGGAGACCGTCCGCTGACCTCGTTCGACCGGGGGTCGGCGCCCGAGGTGCCCGACCCCGTACGCGACCGCTGGCGGGCCGCGATGCGGCTCGCCCTGGACGAGGCCGAACTGGCCGTCCGGGGCGGGGACGTCCCCGTCGGCGCCGTCGTGCTGTCCGCCGACGGCACGACGGTCCTCGGGGTCGGCCACAACGAACGCGAGGCGACCGGCGATCCGACCGCCCACGCCGAGGTCCTGGCGATCCGGCGTGCTGCGGCGAAGGCCGGCGAGTGGCGACTGTCCGGCTGCACCCTCGTCGTCACGCTGGAGCCCTGCACCATGTGCGCCGGCGCGATCGTGCAGTCCCGGGTGGACCGGGTCGTCTACGGCGCCCGGGACGAGAAGGCCGGCGCCGCGGGCTCCCTCTGGGACGTCGTACGCGACCGGCGGCTCAACCACCGCCCCGAGGTGATCGAGGGCGTGCTCGCCGAGGAGTGCGCGCGGATCCTCACCGACTTCTTCCGCGGCCGCTGACCCGGTGCCGGCCCCCTGACCGGGGGCTTGAGGGGAAACGGATTTCAGAGCACGGCCGACCGTGCTGTAAGGTCTCCCTCGGTAGCGTGTCCGAGCGGCCGAAGGAGCTCGCCTCGAAAGCGAGTGTGGCGCAAGTCACCGAGGGTTCAAATCCCTCCGCTACCGCTCTCACACCCTCCTGACCTGCAGAAACGCGGACAGGAGGGTGTTTTGCGTGCGACACATGGCGCGCGACCGTGCCGCACGAGGGAGGGCAGGAGCACAGCTGGCCCGCGCACCGGGCGCATTGAACCTTCCCACGGAGGGATATGCCGCCTGCGGTCCCTCCGAGTTGATGCCCTACAAGCGGCCTCGTCACCGGCGGTCAAGCGGATCATGTTCGCGAGCTGAGCGAGTGTGGCCTGCTCGGCGCTCAGGCTGGTGACCGGGGGACGGTCTTGATACTGACCTGGCGGTTCACGCGACACGGGCGGCCGCATGCGGCGGACGACCTGACGATCGCCCGCCGCATGCGCACCTACTGACTCCGTGTCCGGTTCAGCAGCCGATGGCTTCCCCGCGGACGAATCCGGCGAAGCGGTCGGCGAACTCCGCGCTGACGTAGAGGCTGCCGCCGTTCTGCACGAAGAGGTCGAGGTGTTGCCCCAGCCACTTCGTGAAGACCGGGCCGGTGCGGTGGTCGTCGAACGCCTTGCGGTCCTTCCACGCGCCCAGGAAGATGATCTCGTTTTCGGTGGGCGGGGGCAAGGAGCCCTCCACGATCGAGGTGTGCAGGCAGTACATGTAGGTGTCGGGCTCGTGCCTCTCGGTCTGGAGCACGAGTTCCTTCAATGCGGTGACGGCCTGCTCCCGCTTGCCCTCGACGTGCCACCACTTCGTGACGATGCAGATCACGTGGACGCTCCCGTCCTCATCAGCTCGATCTCCTTCTTGAGCTTCTTCTGTTCGTCCGCGGTCGCCGCGTAGTGGAACCGTGGGCACAGCCTGCGCGCCGGGTGTGCCGGGTCCGGGGTGCGCATCAGGGCCACGGCCTTCTCCTTCAACGCCCACATGCCGTGCACGGCGAGCAGCAGCGGGTCCTTGTAGTCCACCACCGTCTCGCCATTCCTCCGGTACTCGATCTTTTTCTTCTTTCCCGAGAAGGCGAGGTAGAGGTCGTCGACAAGGCGGGTGTACGCCAGGTCGAACTGGTTCAGCGCGACGCCCTCGGGGCCGCCCGGAGCGTCGCCGTTGCGCTGGACGTACACCGCCGGGTGAACCGCGTCGTAGTCGACCAGCAGCAGGGATCCCATCGGGGGCTCCTCGGCCTTCTGGTCACTCCTGAAGCGGCGGCCGACCTGGATTTCACGGAAGCGGGCGTAGTGGGAGTACATCTGCCAGCCGTTGTTGAGCTTGTCCTCGGTGGTGACCTTTTTGGCCTCCTTCTCCAGCTGGTCCGGCGGCAGACCCTCACCCTCGTCAATGATCTTGTGGATGGCGGCCAGAGCGTGCTCCTTCGTGCTCACCTCGATGACCTGGCCGGCGCCGCCGTAGTACCGGGTGCTCGGCACCTGGTTGGTCGGCGTGAAGTCGTCGTCCGTGCAGAGCGTGTCCAGCGCCGTCGTGATCGCCTCGTAGAACAGGCCGATCGTGGGGTAACTGTCCTTGCCGGACCTGATCCCTCGCAGTGAGGCCGCGCCGTGGAACGGATGCTCGATCTTGACGAAGCTGCTCACCGCTTCGGGCGTCAGGGGGAGCAGCGCGAGGTCCCCGATGCCGGAGACCAGCGGGTTGTTGTGCGGATACTCGGGGACCGGCTTAACGTCCTGGTGGCTGCGGAAGGTGACGGGGCTGGTGCTCGGCGGCTGCCCGAGGGCGTTGAGGACGTTGGCGGCGAGGGTCATGTGGAGCATCTCCTCCATGACCACGCTGCGGATCGTCTGCGCCGCGTCGGCGTTGTGACCGTCCTTGATGGAGTAGAGCGCCGTGAGGTAGACGGGGATGGTGCTCAGCTCCAGGCCGACGGCCAGTTGGAGAGCGGCCTTGAGCTCCGTGATGTCCTTGATCGGGTCCGGGATCTGGGGCGTGGTCACTTGCTCAGCTCCTCCGCGATCATGTCGCCCGTGCGCAGCGCCAGGGCGGTCATGGTGAGGGTCGGATTGGAGGTGCCCAGCGTCGGCATGCTGCCGCAGCCGACGACGTAGAGGTTGGTCAGGTCGTGGCTGCGCTGGTAGCTGTTGACAACCGAGGTGCTCGGGTCCGTGCCCATCCGGTGCGTGCCCACGACATGTCCCGCGCCGCGCACCCAGTAGGTCTGGCCCTTGTACACGACCTGCGCGGGGTCGGGGTCGGGGTTCGGCTTGTAGTCGGTGTAGTCACCGGTCTCGTACTCGGGGCGTTTGCGCTTGTCCACCATGCCGAGCTGCGCGAACAACTGCCTGCTCGCCTCCGCCGCCCAGGGCAGCGACGCTTTCACGTAGTCCGACAGGTCGTACTGGATGACCGGGCGGTGCTTGCCCAGAGCGTCCTTGTAGCGGTCGTCGATGGTGACGCAGTTGCGCGCCTCGGGGTCCTGCTCCAGTTCCCAGGCGATCCGGAACTGGCGGGGCAGGATCTCGCCGAGCCTCGTGCGCAGCGCCTTTCCGTAGAGCTGCGCCTTGCCGTCCTTGGCGCCCCCGACCAGGTCGAGGACGGTGTCGTAGGGGGCGTTTTCCGGGAAGTTCCAGCCCCAGTTGCCGATCTCCACGCGGAAGGCGGTGCGGTCCTTGCGAAAGGTGCCGTCGCGGAAGGCGGGGATGCCGGAGGTGGAGCCGGGGCCCCGGTAGGCACCGACGTTCTCCGGGAGCAGGCCCCAGGTGAGCAGCAGCGGATGGTCCATCAGGTTCTTGCCGACCTGCTTGCTGCTGTTGGCGGCCTCGGAGGCGAGCAGCAGGGTGGCGTTCTCGATGGAGTTGGCGGCCAGGACGTACCTGCGGGCGGTCACCGTGTGTTCCGTGGGCTGGGTGCCGTCGTCGTAGTACGTCTTGTAGGTGATGCCGGTGACCTTGCCCTTCGTCTCAGCCTCCCCGCGGTCCTGCTGCGCGGCCTTCCCGGAGGCGTGCACCACCTGCGTGGCGACGGACTGGCTGCGGATCGTGACGGCGGCCCGCTCCCCGGGCTGCTCCCCGGCCTGCAGCGCGGGGAACCTGACGATCAGCTCGTACAGCGTCTTGAGCGCGCTGTACTTGGCCTGGACGGGGCAGATCGGGATGCAGCTGGAGTTGCCCTCGCAGCGCTGGCCCCGGTCGGCGTTCCCTGCGGCGCCGACGATCTTGTAGCTCGCCCTGGTCGGGGTGGAGTTGCGGGCGACCGGAGTGTTGCTGATCTTGACCTTGAACGAGTGGGTCGGCTTGGTCGTGCTGGGCAGCCTGATCGTCATGTCCCCGGCACGTTTGCTGAAGTACTCGTCCAGGTAGCTGGAGGGGATCTCCTCCATGGGGAAGCTGTAGTCCCCGGCCGGGAACTTCTCCGTGTCGGCGCTCTTGAAGTACTTCTTCGGGTCATCGTCCTCGATGCCGGGGTAGTGCTGGTGCTCCACGTTCGCCGCGACGCCGAGGATGTCCCACTCGGCCCGCTCGTAGTACGGCTTGAGCTGGTCGTAGCTCAGCGGCCAGTCGACACCCCGGCTGTACGTCGTCTTCATCTTGAAGTCGTTCGGCAGCATCCGCAGGGTGGTGCCCAACCAGTGCAGGGTTGTGCCGCCGAGCGAGCGGGCGTAGTCGCTGCCGAAAGGCAGCGGGCCCTTCTGGACGAAGTACCCCTGCTCGCTGACCACCGGGTTCCCGTCGGCGTCGTGCAGCGGCCTGATGTCCAGCACGTCCGGCTGCTGCGCGGAACTGCTCGCCGGATACGGGGAGTTCGGGACCTTGATGAGCGCCTTGTGGTACGCCTCCACGTAGGTGTCGTACTTGTCGGCGCTCAGGGCCGTGGACCGGCCGGCCTCCAGGATGAGGATGTGGGGAAGCTTGACGCTCGCTCCCGTCCCTTCCTCCTCCTGCTCCTTCTCGTCGCGCTTCTTGAGGGCCGCTTCGATGACGGTCTTGGCGACTACGGCCCCGGAGATGCCGCCGCCGACGATGACCAGGTCGTACTGCGGTTCAGCGGAGTTGCTCATGGCTGTTCCTCACGGTCGGGGGCGGCGGTCAGGGGAGCAGGGCCGGCGGTTCGGCCCAGGAGCCGAAACCAGGCCCCTTGGCGCCCATCGGGTGGGCTCCGGCGGCCGCCCAGACCAGGCCCTCGCGGTGCGACTGGCTGGAGACGACGTGCTCGGTGTCGTCCGCGGTCGCCCCGTACCGGTCGCGGTAGGCGCCGGGCAGTGGATACCAGCGGCCGAGGTACCAGAGCTTGATCAGGCTGAGGGCGACCGGCCCGAAGCGGGGGCTTTCGACCACCGCCGCCCTGAAGGCCGGTCCGTTCTCCGCCTTTGTGCTGCGGTCCTCGGCGAACGCGTCCTCCGCGTACCGGAACAACTGCCCGGCCTCTCGCTCGCCGATCATCCGCAGCAGCGTGTCGTAGTACGCGTCGACCATGCCGGTGCCGGCCAGCTCGGCCCGGTTGAAGCCGGTGAGCTGCACGGAGATGTCGGTGAAGATGTGTTTCGGGGTACGGGGTGGTGGCGTGCTGTTGCCCATGCGGTGCTCCCGGTCAGGATGAGGAGGGGAGGAAGGTGCGGTTGAGGGGGCTCAGATCGAGTGGCGGGGTGACGTCGGGCTCGAAGTCCGAGTCGACCGACTGCTGGAAGCGGAAGAAGCCCGTGGGGTCGGCGTCCTTCTTGATCTGCTTCAGCCGCGGCAGGCTGCTGCCGTAGTAGGCCTTCGCCCAGTCCTTCTGGAGCGGGTCGATGTAGTTGACGTAGGCACCGTCGAGCGCGGGGCTCAGCTTCTCGCCGAGCTGGTAGGCCCACTCGACGTTGAGCCGGGTGTCAGCCGGGTCGTTCCAGATGGCCTTGAGCTCGAAGACATAGCGCTTGTCGCGGTGCGGGTACGGGCCGAGGTCGGCGCAGTCCGGCTTCAGCACCTTGCCGCGGCCGTGGGTCCACACCACGAAGCTGTCCTTCGACGGCGCGGCGGCCATCGCCTTGTGGAGGTCCTTGATCGTCTGCGACTGCCAGCCCTTGTCGTCGCGGATCATCCCCGAGCGGATGTAGGCCAGCCGGTCGCGGACCAGCGTGGAGCGGCCAATGGTCATCTCCAGCGCGGGCAGGGGCACCGAGTACAGCCGTACCTCAATGGGGCTCAGCTTGAGCATCGGCCGCAGGTGCTCGACGCCGTCGGCATACGCGCCGTTGAAGACCGGAGTGATCCGGAAAGTCGGAATCTTCCGGGTGGGCTCGGCCGGGTCGACGTCGTGGCCGACGTAGCCGTAGGCGGCCATCGCGGCGGGGACCTGGGCCGCCCACGCGTCGTAGGCGGCGATCACCTCCTCGGCCCGGTCCAGCGGGAAGGAGAGCTGGCCGCCGAGCACCGTCTCCGCCGGCGGGGCGTGCAGTTGGAGGGTCATCTCGACGGCAACCCCGAAGTTGCCCCCGCCGCCGCCCCTGCACGCCCAGAACAGGTCCCGGTCGTGCTGGTCCTCCGCCTCGGCGGTCAGGGTGCGCGGCGTGCCATGGGAGTCGATGAGCCTGATCATGGTGACGTTGTCACTGCCGAGCCCGTACGAGCGGGAGACGAAGCTGTACCCGCCGCCCTGGAGGAACCCCGGCAGCCCCACGGTGAGACAGCCGCCGCCGACCGGGATCAAGGGGGAGGCCTTGGCGGCGACGAACTTGTACACGTCGTTCCAGGTGGCACCCATCTCCACGGTCAGCTGCTGCTTGTCCTTGTCCAGCTTCATGGCCTTCATCAGCCCGAGGTCCAGGACGATGCCGCCCCGGTTCAGGCAGTATCCGGCCGCGCTGTGCCCGCCGCCGCGCACGGTCATGGGCAGTCCGGTCTCCCGTGCGAAGGCGACAGCCAGGGTGACGTCGTGGGATGAGTTGGCGCGGATGACATACGCCGGGGGCGTGCGGGTACGGCCGTTGTCGATGGCGACGACCTTGGCGTACTCGGCGTTGCCGGGCTCGCAGATGTAGCCGCTCAGCTTGCGGGACAGGCGGTTCGCGGCGGAACGGACGTCGACAGCGGTCACTTCGCCTCGGCCTCCTCGTGGACGGTCGCGAACGCCTTGAGAGCGCTGAGGCTCGGCACAAAGAAGTACTCGCCGCCCCGCATGGTCACCCACTCGCCGACGCGCTCGGGGAAGGTGTGGCTCACCACCTTCGGCGGGACGGTCGAGAAGTCCAGCTCGTTGCGGGAACCGTAGAGCTTGGGCCACTCCCCCTTGGGCGCGTCCTCGCGCTGCTTGCCGTACTCCTGCGTGCCGATCACGGGGTCGAGGCCGCTGCCACCCCGCAGGAAGTCCTTGTTGTTCACCCACTGGTTCTGGATGAACTCGAACTGGTCGGCGATGCTGCTCTGCGCGCACAGGAACAGCAGCCCGACCGGCTTACTCGGATCCGGCTTCAGGCTCACCTCGCCGTAGCTGATGGCCCGCCGGGCGATCCGCACGCTCCGCTCCTGGGTGAGCGGCTGCCCGAACTGGCGCTGCTTGTCGCCGCGCGGGTTGGTCTTGCGGACGTGCGCCTGGAAGGGGCAGCGGACGCCGTCCGGGTCGGCGTCGAAAGTGAAGTTGTTCGGCAAGGGGCCCAGGCCCGAGACCGCACGGTCCACCACCGGGGTGCCGTCCTGGAACCGGCCCACCATGTACGCGCCGGCCAGGGCGATGTCCTCGGGCCTGGGGTCGGGCGACTTCGGGTGGGCATGGTGGGCGATCGTCACGGCGAGCCGCTTCTCGTCGTCGCGGAAGCCCTGCACGTTCTGCTGCAGCTTGCGGTACACGAAGTACGAGCCGTAGCCGGTGTCCTGGTTGCCCCCGGGGTCCTTGATCAGCACCTGGTCGAGGGGGGCGCTCGGGTCGAACTGGTCGATGCCGCCATGGCGCGTCCGCGCGTTCTCGATGTCACGGCCGTAGAAGAGGGGCTGGCTGATCCCGTCGACGAAGCCGAAGTGCTCCCGGACGGGGGCGGTTGAGGTCTCGTTCCCCTGCCCGTCGATCCGCATGGCGGTGCCGGTCTCCTCGGCGGTCCGCAGGACGAAGCTCTTGAGCTCCTCCTTGAGCGTGGCCACGAGCGGATCGATGCGGTCGGTGGGATGGTCGTCGGCGATGACGACGAGGGCATGCAGCTTGCCCTGGAACGTCTTCTCCCACTTCTCCTTCGGCGGGTCGTTGAGGACGGCCGCCCGCTTCTTGGCCCCCTCCCGGTAGGACGGGTCGTCCGGCAGCTGGGCGTCCAGCCTGAGGTCGCGGTAGGCGTCGGCCGAGAGCATGACGCCGACGAAGACCTTGCTGGCAGCCATGATCAGCCTGAGCTTCTCGATCATCGAGATCACGCCGCCGCTGCCGATCGTCTCCAGCGTCTCCCGGTACGTCTTCGCCTCCTCCCACTGCTGGAGGGCGGAGGTGACACGGTCCTGGGCGACCATCTTGGCCAGCCACTCCCGGGCCTTCTTACGATCGTCGGCGGTGTCGGTCTTGAAGGTGATGAATAAGTGGCGACTGTGGTCGCGCCCATGGCTCTTGAGGATGTTCCCCTGGAGGTCGTCCAGGGTCGCCCTCAGGGCTTCCGTGGTGTTGCGGGTCGGTGGGACCGCGATGTCCGGATCGATCGCGGTTTGCTTCAGGTCGATTGCCATAACCCCTCATTCACTCTAAAAGGTGCACGCCCAACCATGCCGATGCCCTTGCCTAAGGCATATGCACAAGCAAGCGGACGTCACAACGTGCACCCATGAACAGCTAGGGCGAGATTTGCGTATGTCAGTGGCATTCACCCGACCGCAGCAGTAACCCTCCGGACAAACTCACCGTTCGGGTGCAATTAAGAGAACATGTGATCGATGCTAAAACGCCCATCGCACAGGTGAACGACCGGCGGTATGTGGCCACAGGCAGGAGTGGGCAAGTAAACATACGCAAACAAGAAACTCTCCGTTCGCGTGAATTTCGCTCGTCCGCCGGTTCACAATCAGCGACTGCCGCGACGCGCCCACATGGTGGATCCGGCCCGCCGACCAGGGCCTCTACTGCTCGCGCCCAGGCCCGCCGCCGGATGCCCGAGCTCGCCACGAAGGGGCTCGCCCATGGAGACCGCCCGACGAGAAGTACTGCGAACCGGAGCGGCCTTCGCAACCGCCGGGAGCCTGATCAGGCTGGTCGGCGGAGCGGGACCGGCCGCCGCCCGTTCACCCTTCGCGGACGAGAACATCGAGCCGGCCGCGTGGCAGAACTGCGGCGGAGCCTCAGTCCCGCCGCCGGGCAGTACCGCCCGCGGCCGCGGAGTACCCGGCCCAGCGTTACGCCTCCATCCACCCGGTCGGCGTCCTGCGCGACCGAGGGTGACGTGACCGCCGCGATCCGCTGGCGCGCTGTGACCGCTCCCCGCCTCGTCGCACGACCCAAGGAACCCGTCGCAGCGTGACACACCTCAGCCGACCCACAACTCTTGACAGTTGCTCCCGCTGGCGCCCGCAAGACCTACGCCCCGGACGGGCCTCGCGACGAGGACGACGGAAGGGAAGTGACGATGGCGGTGACCTGGTTGGCCCCCCGTCCGCGGCTGAAAGAGCGTTTTGTCCCGGCGAGGTCGTTTGGTTCGAGGTTCAGGTGTCGCGCCAGTTCGGAGTGGATTCGCTGGTGAGTCGTCGGCTCATGAGGTCGATCATCGCGACGTGGATCATGGCTTCGGATCGGTGGGGGTGGGTCTCGTAATCGCGTGCGAGACGGCGGTGGTGCATCAACCAGCCGAAGGCCCGCTCGACCACCCAACGCCGGGGGATCACCTTGAACCCTTTGACGCCGGGGTCGCGTTGGACGACCTGGACGTCGATGCCGAGGCGGGCGCCGTGGTCGATGGCTTTCGTCCGGTAGCCGGTGTCGGTCCATGCCTTGGTCACTCGAGGGGTGGCGGCGGAGATCTGGGAGAGCAGGTGGATGCCGCCGATGTTGTCGGAGACACTCGCTGCGGTCACCCAGACGGCTAGCAGCAGGCCGAGGGTGTCGACGCCGATGTGACGCTTGCGACCTGCGATTTTCTTGCCTGCGTCGATGCCCTGGCCGGCGGTCGGCACGTTGGCGGAAGTCTTGATGCTCTGTGCGTCCAGCACGCAGGCGCTCGGCTCGGCATGCCGGCCTTCGGCTTCACGTACCAGGCGTCGCAGCAGGCCGTTGAGCCGGTCGAAGACACCCTCCTTCTGCCGGGCGGCGAAGTAGCCGTACACCGTCTCCCACGGTGCGAAGTCATGCGGCAGGTACCGCCAGGGGATCCCGGTGCGGTCGACGTACAGGATGGCGTCCATGATGCGGCGCAGGTCGTGCTCGGGTGGGCGGCCGATGTCCAGGCTCTTGCCTCTGCTCGGCCCGCCAGGCGGTGAGCGTGGGGCCGATCAACTCCCAGCGGGCATCGGACAGGTCGCTGGGATACGGGCGCTGTCGCGTCATGTTTCGGTAGTACCGTCGGGCACGACGTCTCCCCAGGGCGCAAACGGCGTCAACCGGGGGCGCTTTGGGATCAGACAGGAGCGACTCGACTCAAACGGGCAAAGGTATGGAGTCTCCTGTCCCACAGACCGCATTGACCACTTTCGCCTCAGCAGCCGCAGGTCCACTCACCCTTCGAAGCGCCACCAAACAACCTCGCCGGGACAAAACGCTCTTTGAGGGCGTGTTTCAGAAGTGGATCAAGGTCATGCAATGATCACGTTTCATGGCTCGGGGAGATCTGACAGACGCTCAGTGGGCGGTGCTGGAGCCGCTGATGCCCTGCCAGTGCTCGCGAGGCCTCTTCCGGCCGCGCCGGGAACCCTTCGTCAGTGGGTGCCGTCGGGTTCGGGGCGGGGGAGTTCGTCGAGGTCGAGGGTGAAGGTGCGGCCGTCGGCCAGGGGGATGGGGAGTTTGCCCGTGCCGTACTTATGGGTGTGTGCGGCGATGTATCCGGTGGCAGTCGGCTGGGTGTGGAGGACGACTTCCTGGGCGTAGGGGTCGACGACGAGGTAGATCGGGATGCCGTAGCGGCCGTACTTGGCGGTGCAGTCGTCGTAGTCCTTGCGGGCGGAGGAGGTCGAGACGACCTCGGAAATCAGCAGGACGTCTTCGAAGCTGTAGCGCTTGCCTTCCCGGCGGGCGTCCTCGCGCAGGATGGCCAGGTCGGGGGCGGAGTTCTCGTCGGCGGGGAAGTCGATGTAGACGTCGGAGGTGACCTTCGCGTGACGACCGAGCGTGTGAGCGGAGTCGATCTGCATCGACCTGATGGTGCTGGAGTGCTCTTCGCTCTGCGGGGTCATGATCACCTTTCCGTCGGCCCCGAACAGGACCGTGTACCCCTTGGGGAACTCGGTGTGCACGATCGCATCGACGCTCATGGACGGCTCCTTCCCGTGTGCAGTCAGGATACGGCGGACAGGTGCGACACCACGGAATCTGGCGGAAGGCGGTCGGCATCGGGCTGAGGCTGGTTTCAAGCTGGCCGAGTCCTCTCCACCAGCGACGGCCGAACCTGGCACAGCCAGATTCAGCTCAAGCCGACAGAATGCAACTCTCCGTAATCGGATGCGCCCGTTCCCCCGCCAACCGGTCAACCGCGATCACGAGATTTCTGCCCCGCGCGTGCCCGCTCTTCTCGGCCCAGCGAAGCTTCCCCCCGCCATCGAGTGCAGCTCTCGGTCAGCCACCGGAGCCGCACCGCGCGCCGTGAGGCACGTGCCGCACGGGAACCGTCGGAGGCCGATCGAGCAGGACTCAGCAGGATGGAAACGTGATGGTGTGTCCCACTATCAGGTAAAACCGCAGGTGAGACGGGTCACGTAAGCGGGTTCAAATCCCTCCGCTACCGCTCCCCCGAAGGGCCCCGTCGAAAGACGGGGCCCTTCGTGCGATCATGTGCGATCGATGGGGCAAATGTGACTGGGGAGGCCGCGATGGCGGTGAATTCGAAGAAGGCCGCCGTCTATGTGCTCGTGGTCTTCGTGTTCTACGTGATCATCACGGACCCGAAAGGGGCGGCCGACTACGTCCAGATAGGGTTCGAGGGCATATCGGACGCCGCCCAGGCCATCGGCGACTTCATGACGTGGATCGCCAACGGAGGCGACAGCTAGGGAGTGCTCATGATCCGCCACCTGGTCCTCTTCAAGCTCAACGAGGGCGTCGAGCGCGACGACCCGCGGGTCGTGGAGGGCGTCGAGGCGTTCCGCTCGCTCGAGGGCAAGATCCCCGAGATCCGGCACTGGGAGCTCGGCTGGAACATCAGCGACCGCCCCATCGCCTACGACTTCGCGATCAACTCCGCCTTCGAGGACGTGGCCGCCCTGCGCACGTACGCGGAGCACCCCGAGCACCAGGCGGGCGTCACGCTGTGGCGGGAGTTCGCCACCTGGGTGATCGCCGACTACGAATACTGAGCCTCGACATCCCGGATCCGCTCGGATCCACCCGGTCCCAACGGAGCCCTCCGCCGGAACGACGGGGGGCTTTCGCATGTCTTGCCCCCGGATTCACTCCCGGACCCATCCCCAACACGGCGTTATGCGGTGCTTGCACACGGTGGACATGTCTTGTGATGCTATGACCGCTTTTGACGGATGAGTTGATGTGAGTTGATGGATCACGAGGTGGAGTTGACCGTGCCGGCCAGTACTGCGCCTCAAGCCCCGGCCCAGGAGGACACTCCCGCGGACACGCCCGCGCCCACACCACCCCGCAGTCGCGGTGCCGACACCCGGGCGCTCACCCAGGTGCTCTTCGGCGAGCTGAAGGAGCTGCAACCGGGCACGCCGGAGCACAACCGCGTGCGCGGGGCGCTCATCGAGGCGAACCTCCCGCTCGTGCGCTACGCGGCCGCCCGTTTCCGCTCCCGCAACGAGCCGATGGAGGACGTGATCCAGGTCGGCACCATCGGGCTCATCAACGCCATCGACCGCTTCGACCCGGACCGGGGGGTGCAGTTCCCGACCTTCGCGATGCCGACGGTCGTGGGCGAGATCAAGCGGTACTTCCGCGACAACGTCCGCACCGTGCACGTACCGCGCCGGCTGCACGAGCTGTGGGTCCAGGTCAACAGCGCGACCGAGGACCTGACGACCAGCTTCGGACGCACCCCCACCACCGCCGAGATCGCCGAGCGGCTGCGCATCACCGAGGACGAGGTGCTGTCCTGCATCGAGGCCGGGCGGTCGTACCACGCCACCTCGCTGGAGGCCGCACAGGAGGGCGACGGGCTGCCCGGGCTGCTGGACCGGCTGGGCTACGAGGACCCGGCCCTGGACGGCGTGGAGCACCGGGACCTCGTCCGGCATCTACTGGTGCAACTCCCCGAACGCGAGCAGAGAATCCTGCTCCTGCGCTACTACAGCAACCTGACCCAGTCGCAAATCAGTGCCGAACTCGGGGTCTCCCAGATGCACGTTTCGAGGCTACTCGCGCGTAGCTTCCAGCGGCTGCGTTCGGCGAACCGAATCGACGCGTAACCGCAAACCAGAGCGACAGGTCACCGTCGCGAGCGAATCGCTCACCAGGGAGGATCCCGACGGTTCTGCATTGAAACACCGTCAGACCCCCTTTATCCAGGGCGGATTCAAGTCTCACATGTCGACATGTCACTACAGCGTGTTGCCGACATGTGACATTCTTCGGCTAGCGCGTTTGCCGTGGCTTCGGCTCCGGTATTCAGGTGAAGGCTGGCGTTCCTCGATCGGAGCGTTCGCCACGACCGTCCCGCGACCCAAAGGGGGTGGCATGTCCGCAGATCAGGGCAGCTCGAAGGTGCTCACGCTCACGAAGAGCGAGTCCGCGCCCGACGCCGCGCTCGACGACGTACCGGCCCTTGAGGCCGTTCCGGCACCGGCCGCCCCGGCCGATGACGTCCCGGCCTGGCCGGCCACGGCGAATATCGACACCCGCACCCTTTCCCGCTCCCTGTTCCTGCGGCTCGCCACCCTGGACGAGAACAGCCCCGAGCGCGCATACGTCCGGGACACGCTGATCGAGCTCAACCTCCCGCTGGTGCGCTACGCGGCGGCCCGCTTCCGCTCGCGCAACGAGCCGATGGAGGACATCGTCCAGGTCGGCACCATCGGCCTGATCAAGGCGATCGACCGCTTCGACTGCGAACGGGGCGTGGAGTTCCCGACGTTCGCGATGCCGACGGTCGTGGGCGAGATCAAGCGGTTCTTCCGCGACACCTCGTGGTCGGTGCGCGTCCCGCGCCGACTCCAGGAGCTGCGCCTGGCCCTCACCAAGGCCAGCGACGAGCTCTCCCAGAAGCTGGACCGCTCCCCGACGGTCGCCGAACTCGCCGCCGTGCTGGGCGTGTCCGAGGAGGACGTCGTCGACGGCCTGGCGGTCGGCAACGCCTACACCGCCTCCTCGCTGGACTCCCCGGCCCCGGAGGACGACGGCGGCGAGGGCTCCCTCGCGGACCGTCTCGGCTACGAGGACACCGCGCTGGAGGGCGTCGAGTACCGCGAGTCCCTCAAGCCGCTGCTGGCCAAGCTGCCGCCCCGCGAGCGGCAGATCATCATGCTCCGCTTCTTCGCCAACATGACCCAGTCGCAGATCGGCGAGGAGGTCGGCATCTCCCAGATGCACGTCTCCCGGCTGCTGACCCGGACGCTGGCGCAGCTGCGCGAGGGCCTCATCTCCGACTGACCCCTCATCTCCGACCCATCCTCATCTCTGACCGACCCTCATCTCTGACCGACCCCTTCATATTTGACGGGGCGTCAGCCACCATGACCGGATGCTTCGCGCAACCGCGACAAGGACGACCTGGACACATGGCCGTCGGTGCACCCTGATCGGTGCGTCGGCGGCCGTCGTCTGCCTGGGCGGGGTGCTGGCCGCCTGCGGGGGCGGTGGGGGCGGTGACGGGTACGTCGCCACCGGAGCGGCGGGTGGCCCGCCGAGGGCCTCCGGTGCGGCCGTCGCGCCGACGGGCGGGGTGACGCTGGTGCCGCTCGACGGGCCGGAAAGGGATGACGGTGGCGGCGGCACGGACGACGGCCGTGGCAGCCGCAGCGGCAGCGGCAGCAAGAGCAACGGAGAGTCGAGCGACCCCTCCGGGCCGGAGGGGAGTCAGGCGCCGGATGCCTCCCGGGGAACGGAGTCCGAGGGGACGCAGAGCTCCGCTCACCCCCCGAGCGACACCCCGGCACCCGCGGTCACACCGGCCGACTCCACCGTCCCGTCCGACGGTTCACCCGCGCCCTCGGCCCCCGCGACGACCCCCTCGCCCGCGAAGCTCGCCGTGAGCGACCCCGAACGGGAGCCCACCGACCAGCGCTGGTGCGAGAAGGTGACCCTCGACTTCCACAACTCGGGCGGCACAGCCGTGCGTTCCGGCACCGTCACCTTCGGCACCCACGTCATCGGCGCGCTCGGCATCGACTGGGCGACGGTCGAGTCGACGCAGGAACTCCCGGCGCCGATCGGGGCCGGGGCGCGCAAGGAGAAGACCTGGACGGTGTGCGTCGACGCCTGGCGCGTGCCGCTGGGCATGCACATCGAGACGCGGGACGTCACCGTCCGGTGGAAGTGAACGCGGCAGGGACTACTTGAGCGCCAGCCAGGCCACCGCCGCCACGATCACCACGGCGGCGATCACGCCGACGATCAGACCGATGCGCGGGCCCGAGGAGGCCTGCTGCTGCCGGCCCTGCGGGGCCTCGTCGACGAACGCGCGGAACATCTGGGTGTTGCCGGCGGGGTCGTGGTTGCCCTGGGGGCCCTGGGTGTTAGCCATGGCCTGAGACCCTAGCGAATCCGCCCGTTCGGCCCAAGTGGGGGCTCCCGCCCTGCACAGGGGGTCACAGGACCCACCCCACCTGCACATTTACGGTCGCAATACTTGCCTTTGCCAAGTTTTTGCGGCCCACCCTCCCCACTTTGTTTGCCTGTAGCAACCAACAGCTTCTATGGTTGCCCTAAGCAACAAATGACGGAGGTGCGATGGCCGAGCATGCGCAGTACGAGGAGCTGGTGCGCCAGTTCAGCGCCTTCGGTGCCGTGAAACGGGAGATGGGACGGACGCTGCCGTCCGACTGCCCGTCCGGTTCCGCCGCCGTACTGACGTTGCTGGTCCGCCACGGGGAGATGCGCATGAGCAAGCTCGCCGAGCTGCTCGCCGTGGACATGTCGGTCACCAGCCGCCATGTCGCCCACGTCGCCGAGCGCGGCTGGATCGAGCGCTCCCCCGACCCGGCGGACAAGCGAAGCCGCATCCTCCACCTCACCGCGGCCGGTGAGGAGCGGGTGCGGGAGATGTCCCGGCGGACCACGCAGCTGCTCGCCGAGCGGCTGAGCGACTGGTCCGACGACGACGTTGCCGAGCTCACCCGGCTCATGGCCCGGCTGCGGGCCAGCTTCGACGACTGCCGTACACCCGCGATCACCCAGTAAGAGAAGGAAATCCATGGCAACGACCACACCAGCCGGTGTGCGGGCCCACGCCAAGCACTCGGGAGGGCCGTCCGCCGACGGCGCTCCGATGTCGCACCGGCAGATCATGGAAGCGCTGACCGGGCTGCTGCTCGGCATGTTCGTCGCGATCCTGTCGTCGACGATCGTCTCCAACGCCCTGCCCGACATCATCAAGGACCTCGGCGGCGGCCAGAGCGCCTACACCTGGGTGGTCACCGCGTCGCTGCTGGCGATGACCGCGTCCACCCCGCTGTGGGGCAAGCTCGCCGACCTGTTCTCCAAGAAGCTGCTGATACAGCTCGCCCTGGTCATCTTCGTGGCCGGCTCCGCGCTCGCCGGTCTGTCGCAGAACGCCGGGATGCTCATCGGGTTCCGCGCGATGCAGGGCATCGGCATGGGCGGTCTGTCCTCGCTGGCGCAGATCATCCTGGCCGCGATGATCTCCCCGCGTGAGCGCGGCCGCTACAACGGCTACCTCGGCGCCACCTTCGCCACCGCCATGGTCGGCGGCCCGCTGATCGGCGGCGTCATCACCGACACCGACTGGCTCGGCTGGCGCTGGTGCTTCTACGTCGGCGTGCCCTTCGCCGTCATCGCCCTGATCGTGCTCCAGCGCACCCTGCACCTCCCGGTCGTCCGTCGGAAGGTCAAGGTCGACTGGGCTGGCGCCTTCTTCATCACCGCCGCGGTCTGCCTGCTGCTGGTGTGGGTGACCTTCGCCGGTGACAAGTACGACTGGCTGTCCTGGCAGACGTACGCGATGACGGGCGGCGCGCTCGCGCTGCTGCTGCTCTTCGTCCTCGTCGAGTCCAAGGCGAGCGAGCCGATCATCCCGCTGCGCCTGTTCCGCAACCGCACCATCACCCTCGCCTCGCTGGCCTCGCTCTTCGTCGGCATCGCGATGTTCGCGGGCACGATCTTCTTCAGCCAGTACTTCCAGCTGGCCCGGAACGAGTCGCCGACCATGTCCGGCGTACTGACCATCCCGATGATCGTCGGCCTGTTCGTCTCGTCGACCGTCTCCGGCCAGGTCATCACCCGCACCGGCCGCTGGAAGGCATGGCTGCTCGCGGGCGGTGTGCTGGTGACCGCGGGCCTCGGGCTGCTGGGCACGATCCGCTACGACACCGAGTACTGGCACGTCGCGATCTTCATGGCCCTGCTGGGTCTCGGCGTCGGCATGATGATGCAGAACCTGGTCCTGGCCACTCAGAACCAGGTGGCCCCGAGCGACCTGGGCGTCGCCAGCTCGGTCGTGAACTTCTTCCGCTCCCTCGGCGGCGCCATGGGCGTCTCGGCCCTGGGCGCGGTCCTCAGTCACCGCATCACGCACTACGCCGAGGAGGGCCTGACCAAGCTCGGCGTGCAGGGCTCCTCGGGCCACGGTGAGATCCCGGACCTCGACGCACTGCCCGCGCCCGTCCGCACGGTCATCGAGAGCGCGTACGGCCACGGCGTCGCGGACGTCTTCCTGTACGCCGCGCCGATCGCCTTCCTCGCCCTCCTGTTCGCCCTGTTCATCAAGGAGGTCCCGTTGAAGACGAAGGGCGCCCTGGCCCAGGCCGCCGAGGGCAGTGAGCCCGGTACGCCGGAGCCCGCCGAGGCCGCCGCGCCGGCCGCCGCGCAGGAGCGGGTCCCGAGCTGGGCCACCGCCTCCTCGGACACCGAGGCCGTTACCGACGGCACCCAGAAGCTCGCCGCCGTCGCCACGGTGGCCGGCACCGAGGAGACCACCGGTTCGTCCGGCGGCGTCCCGGTCCGCGGCTTCGTCCGGGGCGCGGAGAGCGCGCCGGTGCCGCAGGCGGCGGTCACGCTGATCTCGCTCGCCGGTCGGCAGCTCGGCCGGTCGGTGGCGCAGGCCGACGGTTCGTACGCGGTCGACGCGCCGGGCGCCGGATCGTACGTCCTGATCGCCTCCGCCGACGGCTTCCAGCCACAGGCCTCCACGATCGTCGTGAACGGCGACGAGCCGGTGTCGTACGACGTCCTGCTCAGTGGCACCAGCGGCCTGAGCGGCGTCGTCCGGACGGCGCAGAGCGCGCTGCCGGTCAAGGACGCGATGGTGATCGTCACCGACGTGCGCGGGGATCTGCTGGCCACCGCCGCCACCGGGGAGCAGGGCGAGTTCAGCTTCGCCGAGCTGGTGCCGGGTGCCGTGACCGTGGCGGTGAACGCCGTCGGGTTCCGGCCGCGGGCCCTGCCCGTCGAGATCGGCGGTACCGGGGTCACCCGGATCGAGGTCGACCTTGAGGCCGGTGCCCAGGTCCAGGGAGTGGTCCGGGCACCGTACGGCGCGCTGGCCGATGCCCGCGTGACCCTGGTCGACGCGGCGGGCAACGTCGTGGGCACCGCCACCACCGGGGCGGACGGGGCGTACGCCTTCACCGACCTGGACGGCGGCGAGTACACGGTCATCGCGACGGGCTACCCGCCGGTGGCGACGGCGCTGACGGTGACCGGCCGCGGCGTCGACGACCACGACATCGAACTCGCCCACCCCGGCGAGTAGCAGAACTCCGGCCCGTGGCGGCCGGCGCGCTCTGAGCGGAGGCGCGCCCCGCTGCGGGCCGGACTCATTATGGCCAATTTGTAAGTCTTTGCAGGGAGTTGGACGGGATGGGACTGAGCGCGAGGATCCGCACCAGGGACGGGTGGGCCGTGTCGCACGCGGTCGTCACGGTGACCGACATGACCGGAACCCAGGTGCTGCGCGCGGAGGCCGACGCGGAGGGGGCCGTACGGGACGCGAATCCGCTGGCCCCGGGGGCGTACACCGTCATCGTCACCGCCGTCGGCTACGCGCCCGCCGCCGCGAGCGCCATCGTCACGGCGAGCGGGCGGGCCGAGGTCGGCACGGTGACGCTGGCCCGCCGGGGCGGCACGGAACTGCCGCCGCCCGGGCCGTGGACCATCGACCCGGCGCACTCCAGCGTGGCCGCGGTCGCCCAGCACCTGGGGATCTCCAGCGTGCACGGCCGTTTCACCCACTTCTCCGGCGCCATCGAGATCGCGCCGGACGACGCCACCAAATCCCGGGTGGAGGCGGTGATCCGGGCCGACTCGATCGACACGGGCAACGGCATGCGGGACGGGCACCTGAAGTCGCCGGACTTCCTGGATGTGGAGAAGTATCCCGAGATCACGTATCGGTCGACGGGGGTCACGGCGGCCGCGGGCTCCGACCGCTGGACGGTCCATGGCGAGCTGGGCATGCACGGAGTCGTACGGCCGGTGGACCTGGATCTGGCCTACCTCGGCACGGGAGCCGACCCGTGGGGCGGTACGCGAGCGGCGTTCCGGGCTACCGCGGAGCTGCATCGGGACGACTTCGCGATGAACTACAACCAGGTGGTGCAGGCGGGCATCGCTGCCATCGGTACGACGCTGAAGGTGGAGCTGGACATCCAGGCGGTGCAGGGGGAGACGCTGCCGCAAGGGTAGGCACGGCAGGGTCACGCCGAGCGGACCGATCTGCCCCTAGGCTGAGGCCATGGCACCGAACATCGCGACGAACACCCGCGTTTCGCTCGAAGAATTGCTGGACTTCGTACGTCCCCGTCACCGCGCCATCCTGCTCACCCGACGGGCGGACGGAAGCCCGCAGGCCTCGCCCTTGACCTGCGGGGTCGACGACTCGGGGCGGATCGTGGTCTCCACGTACCCCGAACGGGCCAAGACGCGCAACGCCCATCGGGATCCGCGGGTGAGCCTGCTCGTGCTGAGCGACGGCTGGGACGGGCCATGGGTGCAGATCGACGGGGCCGCCGAGGTCATCGACTCGCCGGATTCCGTGGAGCCGCTCGTCGAGTACTACCGGAACATCGCCGGGGAGCACCCGGACTGGGACGAGTACCGGGCGGCGATGGTGAAGCAGGGGAAGTCGATCATTCGGGTCACGCCGGAGAAGTGGGGGCCGGTGGCGACCGGTGGGTTCCCGGCGCGGCTTGTTCCGCAGGACTGACCCCGGTCCCTGGGGGTCTGCGGCCCCGGAAGTGAGTGCCGCAGTGCCGCTCACCGCCTCACTGCCTCACCGCCTCACCCAGGAGAAGCCGGCACCGGTGAACGCGCTGGTGCCGGACTTCCCGGCCTCCTAGTCTCCCGTGGCCCGCGCCACCATCGCTTCGATGCCCGCCACCAGCAGGTCCAGGGCGAACTCGAAGTCCCGCTCCCACATCTCCTCGACCGTGTCGCCGCCGCGGGCCTGCATGAGTTCCGCGGACTCCTGGACCATCTCGGCGGCTTCCGGGGCCTGCGTCACCGTGCTCATGGCGTGCTGGAAGTAGTCGTCCGGGGTCATGCCGAACGCCGCGCTGCGGGCGATGAAATGGCCCTCGATCGTGCCGAAGCCGTACACGAACTGGAAGACGGCGGAGATCGCGGCCACCAGGCCGTGTGCGGGCAGACCGGTCCTGCGGATGACGCGCTGCACGAAGCGGGAGAAGGCGAGGCTGTTCGGACCGATGTTGACGTAGGTGCCGATCAGCGGCGACAGCCAAGGGTGGCGGACCAGCAGGTCGCGGTACCCGCGGGCCAGCGCGCGCAGCTGCTCGCGCCAGTCCTCGTCGGCCTCCGGGTCGGGCAGGGTCAGTTCGCCGAAGGCGGCGTCGAGGGCGAGTTCGAGGAGGTCGTCCTTGGTGTCGACGTACCAGTAGACGGACATCGCGGTCACGTTCAGCTCGGCGGCCAGCCGCCGCATGGAGAACTTCGCCAACCCGTCGGCGTCCAGCAGCCGGACGGTGGTCGCGGTGATCCGGTCACGGTCGAGCCCGGAGGGCTGTCCCCCGCCGCGTCCGCCCCGCCGGGATTTGCCCTCCAGCCACACGCTGGTACGCGCCGCCCGCCCGGCTGCCCTCACCATGGCGCACCTTCCTCGACTCCGCTGACTGATCAAGATGCTAGGCGGCAACGCCCTGAAAGGGCGCGGGACTCTGCCTGTACGCCCCGAGCCCTCAGGCGAAGTCTGCCCTCTCCGCCCGCCGCAACAACGCCGCCGCGACCACACCCCCGGCCAGCACCGCCCCCGCCCCCACCAACTGACTGGTCTCCAGCCCGGAGGCGAACGCGTCAGTGATCCGCGCCCTCTCCGCATCCGACCCCGCCTCGGCCAACGCCCCCGGCAGGGACACCGCGGCGACCGGGATCAGCGCGGCGAAGCGGGAGTTGAGTACGGCCCCGAGCACGGCGACGCCCAGACCCTGCCCGAACTCCGCCACCGTGCCGTTGATGCCGGCGCCGACACCGGCCTTCTCCGGCGGAATCGCGCTCATGATCGCGTGCGCCATCGCCGGGCTGGCGATCGCGGCGCCCGCGCCGATGAGCACCAGGCCCAGCAGCGTGCCCGGATACCCGTGCTCGGTGAGCGTCGCGATCGAGACGAGGCCGGCGGACATCGCCGTCATGCCCAGCCCGATGGAGACGGGAGTGCCGAGCCTGCCGGACCACTTCGCCGACAGACCGGTGAAGTTCAGGGCCACGATCATCAAGGCGAGCGGCGCCGTGCGCAGCCCCGCCTCCAGCGGGCCGTAACCGAGCACGAACTGCATGTGCTGGGTGAGCAGGAAGAGCGATCCGCCCATCCCGAAGGTGATCAGCACCGCCCCGGCCACCGCTCCCGTGAAACGGCGGTTCTTGAAGAAGTGCATGTCGAGCATGGGATACGGGATCCGGCTCTCCCAGTACGCGAAGCCGCCCAGCACCACGACCGCGACGGCCGCCGATGCCAGCACCCTGCCGGACGTCCAGCCGTGCTCGGGTCCGGAGATGATCGCGAAGACCAGCGAGGACATGCCGATCGTGGACAGCAGGGCGCCGAACAGGTCGGGGCGGTCACCTTGTGGGTTCTTGGACTCGGGCACCAGCATCACGACCGCCACCAGGCCGAGCGCCGCGACCGGCAGGTTGATCAGGAAGATCGCGCCCCACCAGAAGTGGTTCAGCATGAAGCCGCCGAGGAGCGGTCCGGTCGCGAAGCCCAGCGAGTTCACGGCCGCCCAGATGCCGATCGCCTTCGGCTGTTCCTCGGGCGTGAAGATCTGCATCGCCACGGCGAGCGTGGTGGTCATCAGCAGCGCGCCGCCGACGCCCATACCGGCCCGAGCGGCGATCAGCTGGCCGGAGCTGTCCGCCAGCCCGGCCACCAGGGAGCCGATGCCGAACAGGGCCAGGCCCGCGACCAGCATCTTCTTGCGGCCGTAGCGGTCTGCGGCGCTGCCCGCCGTCAGCAGCAGACCGGACTGCACGAGCGAGTACGCGTTGATCATCCACTGGATGTCCGAGGTGGCGGCGCCCAGTTCGCTGGTCAGCGAGGGGATGGCCACGTTCAGGATCGTGTTGTCGAGCAGCACGGTGAGCTGGGCGAGGCAGATGACACCGAGGATCAGCCAGCGCTGCGGGTGGCCGCCATGGGGCGGGGCCAGGGCCTTTTCCTGGGGGGACGTCGACATGTCGTACACCGTAGAACACCTCCCATACACTGTACAACGGAGATTCTCGGACAGCAGAGAGGGCGGTGGCCGCGCACGGCCACCGCCCTCTTGCCTCCGGCTGATTCACCGGCCGCTTCGCCGGCTGATTCACCGCGGTTACGTCAGCTGCTCGCCTTCTGCGTCAGGTCGTAGAAGGTCGCGGAACCGACCGTCACCTGCTTGAAGTTGACCTCGATCCACTCGGTGATCTGCGAGGACGCACCGCTGCTGCTGCCGCCCATGCCGCCGCCACCGGAACCGCTGGAGATGAAGTAGTGGATCTTGCCTTCCTCCACGTACTTCTTGAACTGCGCCGGCGTCGGGGACGGGTCGGTGCCGTTGAAGCCGCCGATCGCCATCACCGGGTCGCCGGTGGAGAGCTGGTAGCTCGCGGCGTTCTGGGCGCCGATGGCCGCGGCGACCCAGGTGTAGTCGTCGGCGTTGGTCCCCAGCAGCTTCTTGGCCTCGTCGCTGACGCTGGCGCCGTTGAGCAGACCGCCCATGCCACCACCGCCGCCGTCACCCATGCCGCCACCGGGCATTCCGCCCTGCTGGTTCCGGCCCTGGCCCTGCTGGTTCTGGGTGTTGCCGTTGCCGTTCTGCCGGCCCTGCTGACCCGGCGTGCCACCGGGGAAGCCGTTGCCGTTCTGCTGGTTGTTCTGGCCCTGCTGGTTGTTCTGGCCCTGCTGGCCCGGCATTCCGCCGCCGAAGCCACCGCCGCCACCGGGGCCGCCGCCACCGCCGGGGCCGCCACGGCCGCCCGCGACCGCGGGGCCGGCGGTGACGATCGAGCCGGTGTGGCCCTCGTTCACCGTGCTGAGCGTGTACGCCGTCGGGCCGGCCAGCGCGGCGGCGAGGCCCAGGCCGACGACGCCCATGGTCAGTTGACGGCCGAGCCTGGCGGCGAAGATCAGGCCCAGCGCGGCCGCCAGACCGCCGACCAGGACCAGCCATTTCAGCCAGGGCAGGTAGTCGGAGGAGCGGTCGAGCAGGACGTAGCCCCAGACCGCGGTGGCCGTCATCGCGGCCGCCAGGGACAGCGACGCCCACATCTTGCCGCGCTCCTCCCAGAGCTTGGCCGCGCCCATGCCGATCAGCGGGGCGATGTAGGGGGCGAGGGCCACCGTGTAGTACTCGTGGAAGATGCCCTGCATGTAGCTGAAGACCAGCATGGTCGTGATCAGCGCGCCGCCCCAGACCAGGAACGAACCGCGCGTCACCGACGTGCGCTCGGCCTTGCGCGTGGCCACCAGGCCCGCGATCAGCAGGATCAGCGCGGCCGGGATCAGCCAGGAGATCTGGCCGCCGATGCTGGAGCTGAAGAGGCGGTCCCAGCCGGTCTCGCCCCAGTTGCCGCCGCCGTTGCCGCCGCCACCGCCGCCGACGCTGCCGGTCTCGTCGCCGTTGAGCCGGCCGAGGCCGTTGTAGCCGAAGGTCAGCTCCAGGAACGAGTTGTTCTGCGAGCCGCCGATGTAGGGGCGGGAGGAGGCGGGCCACAGCTCGACGATCGCGACCCACCAGCCGCCGGAGACGACGATCGCGACCAGGCCCGCGGCGAGCTGGCCGATCCGCTTCCTCACCGACACCGGCGCGCACGCCGCATAGACGAGGGCGAGCGGCGGCAGGATCAGGAACGCCTGCAGGGTCTTGGCCAGGAAGGCGAAGCCGATGGCCACACCGGCCCACACCAGCCACTTGGTACGGCCGTCCTCCAGGCCCCGGATGACGAAGTAGCAGGCCACGGCCATCAGCAGGGCCAGCATCGCGTCCGGGTTGTTGAACCGGAACATCAGCGCCGCGACGGGGGTGAGCGCGAGCACCGCGCCCGCGATCAGGCCGGCCGCGGGGCTGAACCTGCGGCGTACGGCCGCGTGGACCACGGCGACCGTGCCGACGCCCATGAGGACCTCGGGGAGCAGGATCGCCCACGAATGGAGGCCGAAGAGCCGCACCGACAGGGCCATCGGCCACAGGGAGGCCGGGGGCTTGTCGACGGTGATGGCGTTGGCCGCGTCCAGCGAGCCGAAGAAGAAGGCCTTCCAGGACTGGCTGCCGGCCTGAACGGCCGCCGAGTAGAAGGAGTTGGCGTAGCCGGAGGCGCTGAGGTTGTAGAGGTAGAGGAGGAGCGTGGCGAGCAGCAGGCCCAGGAAGGCCGGGCGGGCCCAGCGCGGGTCCTCGGGGCGGCCGCGCCACAGCCGCCGTACGAAGGGCAGCTTGGGTTCACCGGCGTCGGGAACCGGGGCGGCGGGGGTGGCGGGCGTGGGTGCCGGGGGCCTGCCCCAGGTGTCTGGGCTCGCGTCTCTGTCGTGCGTCGACTGGTCGTAGTGGAGCGTCATCGGGAGTCCCTCGAGTCGGTGTCGTGCGGGCGCACCGGCTGCAGCTGCATGGTGGCGTCCCGCCAGGTGCCGTCCGCGGCTTCACCGGCGCGGAACTGAGCGGTTTCGTACGTGTACTGGGGTGCGCGCTGTGCCACCGGACGCTGCGGGAGCGGGCCTTGGTGGCCGGGCCGCGCCGCGGAGACCGGGGAGACCGGGGAGACCGGGGAGACCGGGGAGACCGGGGAGTAGATCCGCGAGGACGGGCTGGGGGCCGGGGCGTACGGCGGGTTGTGCGAGGCGACCACCGTCGAGCCGGTGTCGCTGTCGCTGCGGTCCGGGAACACCCACGCCCTGAAGAGCAGGAAGCGCAGCACCGTCGCGGCGAGGTTGGCGGCGATGAGGACCGCCAGTTCGGTGGAGTGCGCGGGGTCGCTGCTGGCCGCGTTGAGGGCGGCGAGCGAACCGCTGGTCAGGGCGAGGCCGATACCGAAGACGACCAGGCCCTGCGCCTGGTGCCGTACGGCGCCGCCGCGGCCGCGCACCCCGAAGGTGAGGCGCCGGTTGGCCGCCGTGTTGGCGATCGCGGAGACCAGCAGGGCGAGCGCGTTGGCGATCTGCGAACCGGTGAACACCCGGAAGCCGCTGTAGAGGAGGAGGTAGAAGAGGGTGGACAGAGCGCCGACGACGCAGAAGCCGACGAGCTGGCGGGCCAGGCCCTTGGGTACGTCCTTGATCTCGCGGTCGCGCGGGTCGTCGCCGAAGGGGCGGGTGATCCGGTCCAGCGGCAGCGAGCCGGTCGCCAGCGCCCTGCCCACCCGCCACACGCCCTTGAGGTCGTCGGTCGCCGTCTTCACGATGTGGACCGTGGAGTCGGGGTCGTCGACCCAGTCGACCGGCACCTCGTGGATACGCAGTCCCGCGCGCTCGGCGAGCACCAGCATCTCCGTGTCGAAGAACCAGCCGGTGTCCTCCACCAGCGGCAGCAGTACCTGGGCCACGTCCCGGCGGATCGCCTTGAAGCCGCACTGCGCGTCCGAGAAGCGGGCCTGGAGCGAGCCGCGCAGGATGAGGTTGTAGGCGCGGCTGATGAACTCCCGCTTGGGTCCGCGCACCACCCGCGAGCTACGGGCCAGCCGGGAGCCGATCGCCAGGTCCGAGTGACCGGAGATCAGCGGCGCCACCAGCGGCAGCAGGGCGTTGAGGTCGGTGGACAGATCCACGTCCATGTAGGCGAGGACCGGGGAGTCCGAGGCGGACCAGACGGTCCGCAGCGCCCGGCCGCGGCCCTTCTGCTCCAGCCGGAAGGACTTGACCTCCGGTATCTCCGCCTCCAGCCGCGACGCCACCTGGGGGGTGGTGTCCGTCGACGCGTTGTCCGCGATCGTGATGCGGAACGCGTACGGGAAGGTGCGCTTGAGGTGGTCATGCAGTCTCAGCACACACGGCTGGAGGTCCTTCTCCTCGTTGTAGACGGGGATCACTACGTCCAGGACAGGCGTACCGGCGTCGCCGGCCGGGAGGTGCTCCCGCGCCGGCAGGGTGCCGGGAGAAGAGTCGGTTCGCATGGAACCGACTTTCGTCAGGCGCCCTGTTCCACCCATGTGGTGACGCTGTGCTGTGCCTGTGAGTGCTGTTGCCAGCTCATTTCGGGGCTCGGCGGCGTGCGGAGCGCCGGCAGATGCACCGTGAACACGGTGCGTCCGGGCACGCTGTCGACGGTCACGGCGCCGCCGTGCGCGGTCGCCACGGCCTGCACGATGGCCAGGCCGAGGCCGGTCGAGCCGGTGGCACGGGAGCGCGCGGAGTCGCCGCGCGCGAACCGTTCGAAGACGTGCGGAAGCAGCTCGGCCGGGATGCCCTGACCGTTGTCCTCGACGTCCACGCACAGCCACGGGCCCCGCCTTTGGACACGCGCGGTGACCGTCGTACCGGGTGGAGTGTGGTTGCGGGCGTTGCCGAGCAGGTTGACGAGGACCTGCTGCAGCCGGGCCGCGTCCGCCGACACGAGCGCGGGCTCGTCGGGCAGGTCGAGGCGCCAGTTGTGGTCCATGCCGGCCGCGCGGGCGTCGCTGATGGTGTCCACGACGAGCGGGATCAGGTCGGTCTGCTCGAACTGGAGCGGACGTCCGGCGTCGAGCCGGGCAAGCAGGAGGAGGTCCTCGACGAGGAGGGTCATGCGCCCGGCCTCGGACTCGATACGGCCGAGGGCGTGTTTGGTGTCCGGGCCGACCTCTTCTCTGCCGCGTCTGGTCAGTTCGGCGTACCCGCGGATGGAGGCGAGGGGGGTGCGCAGCTCATGGCTGGCGTCGGCCACGAACTGCCGTACCCGCATCTCGCTCTGCTGGCGGGAGTGCAGGGCGGCGTGGACGTGGTCCAGCATGCGATTGAGCGCGGCACCGACCCGGCCGACCTCGGTGTGCGGGTCGGTCTCGGACTCGGGGACGCGTTCGCTGAGGTTGACCTCGCCGGTGTGGAGCGGGAGTTCGGAGACGCGGGTGGCGGTGGCGGCGACGCGGCGGAGGGGGCGGGTGGCTACGCCGACGATGACGGTGCCGGCGATACCGGCGGCGACCAGGGCGGCGGCGGTGACGCTGGCTTCGATGAGGACGAGGGTGTTGAGGGTGCTGCTGACGTCCTTGATGGGGATGGCGACGTAGTAGCTACGGGTGCCGTCGCCGCTGGTCCTGTACTGGACGCGGTACTCGCCGAGGCTGCCGCCCAGGTCGACGGTGTGCTGCTTGCCGTCCTGGGACGCCTTGTTGAGCGCCGCTTCCTGGGCTTCGGTGAGGTCGACGGCCTTCATCCCGAACGGGTCGGCGGCGGTGCTGTCGTCCGTGTTCTGGCCGACCTTCGCCTCGGTGATGACACCGTTCTGGACCAGGGCGATGACCGTGCCGGTCGATCCCGGACCGCCCGCGCGCTTGGCGAACTCGGTGAGATTGAGGGTCTGGGCGGACTTGTCGGGCGCGTCGTTCTTGCTGGGGTCGCTCTTGTCGGGGTCGGCGCCGGGAGGCTTGCCGGCGGCCCGATCGCCGATCTCGCTGAGCTGGGTGCCCAGTTGTTCGTACAGATGGGACCGCAGCGCCAGCGTCGTCACCGTACCGATCACCGCACACACCACGGCGATCAGCACCAGGGACGCGACGACGAGCCGCGCCCGCAGTGTGCGCGGCTGACCCGCTCGTCTCTTCTGCGTACGCGGCCGTCGTCGCCCGCTCATGACGCCGCGGGCTTGATCAGGTAACCGGCGCCACGCCGGGTGTGGATCATCGGCTCGCGACCGGCGTCGATCTTCCGGCGCAGGTAGGAGATGTAGAGCTCGACGACGTTGGCCTGCCCGCCGAAGTCGTACGACCACACGCGGTCGAGTATCTGGGCCTTGCTGAGCACGCGCCGCGGGTTGCGCATCAGGAACCGCAGCAGCTCGAACTCGGTGGCGGTGAGGTGGATGTTCTCCCCGGCCCGCGAGACCTCGTGGCTGTCCTCGTCAAGCGTCAGGTCCCCGACGACCAGTACGGAGTCCGACCGCCGGTCGGCGGCACCGGAACGCCGGATGAGCCCGCGCAGCCGGGCCACGACCTCCTCCAGGCTGAACGGCTTGGTGACGTAGTCGTCCCCGCCCGCGGTGAGCCCGGCGATACGGTCCTCGACGGCGTCCTTGGCCGTCAGGAACAGCACCGGCACGTCCGGCAGGTCCCGGCGCAGCCGCCCGAGGACGCTCAGCCCGTCCATGTCCGGCAACATCATGTCCAGCACGACGGCGTCGGGCCGGAACTCGCGCGCGGTCTGGATGGCACCCGTGCCATCCCCCGCACTCCGGATCTGCCAGCCCTCATAGCGAAGGGCCATCGACAGAAGTTCGGTGATCGACAGCTCGTCGTCCACCACAAGCACTCGGACGGGGCTCCCGTCCGGCCTCAGCAGTTCGGTGCGCCCCTGGGGCGAGGTCGTGGTCATGCTGGAACTTTGTCGGAGCCCTCTTAGAACACGCTTTCCGCAACCTGTGATTTTCCTAAGAAACGCACAGGAGACTCTCAGGGGGCGCTTGGGTGATCGACACGAGAGGCCTCGCGGGCCCGCGAGGGGCCCAGGAGCCTCTCGTCCACAAACCTGCAGGTCAACCCTTGACGCCGGGCAGGAAGCGGACCGGTATGTACTGGTCGTACAGCCGCTCGCCGGTGGCCGTGAAGTCGGCGCGGGTGACGATCGCGCACCGCACGTTCACGTCACAGACAACGCCGTCCGCGATCTCGGGCCGGAGGTTCTCCAGCGTCGTACGGAACTTGCCGCCGTCCTCGTACGGGATCGTGATGCCGGGCGTGCCCGTGCCCATGCCGGTGTCGGTGATCCGGCGCGAGGATCCGTCCTTGCTCTCGGCGCCGGGCAGACAGGGACCGGGCAGGCTGGTGTACGTCGACGGTCACCGACGCGGACACCCTCGGGGATCACACAGAACGCGAGGAATATGCCCTGCCCCCGGTTGTCGACGCCCTGTGTATCCGGCGCCCTTGACCTGCACCGTACTGCGGCCGGAGGCGGGCAGCAGGGTCGGGCCGGCGGCCGGCTTCAGGTCGAAGGTCTCGCCACTGGCCGTGCTGACCGTACGGTGCGCGTACCCGCCGAACGGCAGCGTCGTGTGTCCGCCGAACGGCACGGTGTTCGCGGTGCCGGCCGCCGGGAGCACCGCGGCGAGCCCTGTCACGGCGGCGACGGCGACGCAGGGCCGATTCGTTTACCTTTCAAGCACTGAATCCCTACAGACGCCTTCAGTACTCGCCCGCTCGAACCCGTTGCTGTGCTCGACCCTGGCGATGTGCAGCGAGTAGCGCTCGTACCAGTGCGCGCGTCCGTGCGACTTGGCCGCGCGGTGCTCCGCGTGGTCGCGCCACTGCTCGATGCCGGCGAGGTCCCTGAAGTAAGCGACGGTGATGGAGAGGCCGCCTGGGGTGCGGGCGGAGTCCTCGCCGAGGAACCCGGGAATCTCCTTGACCAGATCACCCATGCGCCGGGCGGTCACGTCGTATCCACCGTCCCCCTCGGTGCGCATGGAAGTGAACACGACGGCGTAGTACGGAGGTTCGTGCGCCGAAACAGGGGCGACAGGTGCAACGCGGTGATCGCTCATGTCACCTACGGTCCGCTCCCGCACCGCACGGCGTCCAGGTTCCTTACCGAAAGGGATCCCGGAGGGATTCAACTCTTTACCGTCACCGCCTCCCGCCTCCCGCCTCCCTCGCGGATCAGAACAAGCCGTCCTGCGCGCTCACCTCACGCTTGAACTCCCTTACAGGCAAAGTGAGTTCACCATCTCCAGCCAGCCCCTCGACAGAACGCAGCTCCCACCCCCGCATCAACCGCGTATCCAGCACGACGACCCCACCGCCGGCCGCCAGATGCAGATCCGGCCCCGCAGCCGCCACCAACCGCCCACTCACCACCCCGCCGGCGATCAGCTCGCTCACCTCCCCGACGGCGCCCGGCAGCCCCGCGAGCCCGAACACCCCGGCGTGATCGACCGGTCGGCAGGGCTCGCGGTCCAGTGACTCCGGCCAGCCGGGGAGGGCCACCGCGCGGGCATGCAGGTCCTCCACCTCGGCCGCCCGCTCGGCCGCCGACGTCGGCAGCACGGAGCGCACCGCCCGCTTGTGGCCGTACGGAATCCGGTCCGGCACCCGCAACGCCGCGCGCAGCAGCTCCTCGGCGCGCCGCGCGGCCATCAGCGGGCCGACGCCCAGCCAGCTGAAGCAGACCGCGCCCTGTTCCAGCAGCCGCGCCGAGCCGCGTTCAAGGGCGGTGATGCCGGCCTTGGTCATCCCGGGCCCGAACCACGCCAGATATACGTGGTACGGCCGTGGATCGTCCGCGATCGTGTCGGCCGCCACGGAGTGCGCCCGGTCCAGCCGCGCACACTCCTCGCACCGCGCCCCCGTACTCCGCCCCGGCACGACCGCCCGTACCGGACACGCATGCCCCCGCGCCCCCACGCATGTCCGCGCGCCCCCTTCCGCGACCCCGAAGGCCACCCGTTTTCCCCAGGTCAGCGCGGAGCGCCGACCGCCGTCCCACGCCAGCTCGGGACCGTCCGCCGACCACCGCAACCCCGAGCATCTCCATGCCTGTGCCATCGCTCTTCGAGACTAGAGGCAGGCACTGACAACGGCGGTTCGGCGACTGGAGGCCACGGGGGGCGCCGGTTCCGCGACCGAGATCAACACCCGACCGCAGCGGCCGGCTTCAGCGGCCGGCTTCAGCGGCAGCGGGCTCGGGATCCCCGGTCACGGGAGCCACCTCGGACGCCGCGCCGGACGCCGCGCCGGATGTCGCCTCGGACGCCACCGCGGCCGTACGCCGACCGCGCCCCGCCAACCGGCATCCCCAGCAGTCCGTATGCCCGTCCCGAGCGGTCAGGTCGCGCGCCCCCATACGCCACTGACTCCGAGGCCGGACGCCCGGCGGCTTGCCCCAGCCGGACAGGTGCAGGGCCCAGGTGACGAGGACGCTCGCCGCCACGATCCCCAGCCCGCCCACCAGCAGCACAGCCGACACCGTGCATATCCCCGCCCCCAGCACGGCGGAGCCGACGCCCGCGATCGCGGTTCCGGTCCACCCCGCGATCGTGTGCCCCTCGTCATACTGACTCACGTGCTACCTCCCGGATATCCCGACGAGCATTCGGAGAATCTCTCACCTCGTGAGAAGTTTAGGCACTGAATCTCTCACAAGCTAAGGTAATCAGGAAGATGCAAGCCAAGCCGCGTCCCACCGCCACCCCCGCCCAGGCGCTGGAGGCGATGGACTCCCTCATCGCGGCCCACCTGCTCGGCCAGCAGGAGATGGCCCAGCGGCTGGGCCTGAACATCACCGACCTGCTCTGTTTCGCCTGCGTGCTGAAGGCCGGCGAGAACCTGCTCACGGCGGGCGAACTCGCGGAGCACGCCCACGTCACGACCGGCGCGATGACCGGCATCCTCAACCGCCTGGAACGCGCCGGCTTCATCACCCGCCGCCCGGACCCGGCCGACCGCCGACGCGTCCGCGTGGCCGCCGTCCCGTCCGCGGTCACCCGCGCCGAGGAGCTCTACGGCCCCTACTACGCCCGCCTCAACGACCTCTTCGCCAGCTACTCCGCCGACGAGATCGCCGTACTCACGGACTGGTTCACCCGCACGACGGGCCTGGCGCAGACCTACATCGACGAACTGCGCGACCAGGACAAGGCCTGATCACTGACGGGCGTCGTATGCCACCCGTGCCCGCTCGACCTCGTCCAGATGAACGGACCACTCGGAGAGCGCGGCGAACAACGGTGCGAGGCTGCGGCCCAGTTCGCTGATCTCGTACTCCACGCGGGGCGGCACCTCGGCGTGATACGTGCGCACGACCAGGCCGTCCCGCTCCAGCTGCCGCAGTCGCTGGGTGAGCACCTTCGGCGTGATCGTGGCGATACGACGCTCCAGTTCGACGAAGCGCTGTCGGCCGTACTCGTGGAGCGCCCACAGGATCGGGGTGGTCCACCGGCTGAAGACGATGTCGACGACGGGGGCGACCGGGCAGGCGTTCTCGGGATCGCCGCCACGCGGGGCCCATTTCGCTGTGTCCTCGGTCACAACTCCCCCTGTCTGCCAATACTTTCCTCTAGGTACCTACTACCTCCACAACAGTAGCGTCGCCGTTCGAGACGAGAAGAACGAGAACGAGAACGAGAACCTCGGAACGGAGACCGATGATGATCGTGGTGACCGGAGCAACGGGCAATGTGGGACGGCCACTTGTGCGGACCCTCGTCGAAGCGGGGGAGCAGGTGACGGCGGTCTCCCGCCGGATCTCCGCGCGGGACGTGCCGGAGGGGACCCGCCATCACCCGGCCGACCTCGCCGACCCCGAGCGCCTGGCGCCCGCCCTGGAGGGGGCCAAGGCCCTGTTCGTGCTGACCTCGGGCGACTTCGTGGCGGGCGGCGGTGACCTCGGGGCCGTCCTGGATGTCGTACGGGGATCGGGCGTGCGGCGTGTGGTCCTGCTGTCGTCCCAGGGCGTCGGCACCGGGCACCACCCCTCGGTCCTGGAGGACGCCGTCAAGGCATCGGGCCTGGAGTGGACGATGTTGCGCCCAAGCGGCTTCCACTCCAACGTCCTCCAGTGGGCCGACATGGTCCGCACCCGGCGGGAGGTGGCCGCTCCCTTCGGCGACGTGGCCCTGCCGACCGTCGACCCGGCCGACATCGCGGACGTCGCGGCGTTGGCGCTGCGCGAGCCGGGGCACGACGGCGAGGTCTACGAACTGACCGGCCCCGCGCCCGTCTCGCCCCGGCAGCAGACCGCCGCGATCGAGGACGCCCTGGGTGAGGCGGTCCGGTTCGTCGAACTGACCCGAGCACAAGCCCGGGAGCGGATGCTGGGCTTCATGCCCGAGCCGGTCGTCGAGAACACGCTCGACATGCTGGGGGCTCCGGCGGCCGCGTTGCGGCAGGTCAGCCCGGACGTGGAGCACGTCCTCGGGCGGCCGGCCCGTGCGTTCGCGGACTGGGCCGGACGCAATGTCAGTGCCTTCGCCTAGCCTGCGAAGCAGTCACATTGCGCCACTTGAGAAGGCGGCCCGCCGCATGCTGCACGAGCCCGAGAACACGCTCTTCGTACGGGGCGACACCCCCGTCCTCCTGCTGGCCGGCGCCTCCGTCCACGACGCCCTGCCCGCCCTGGCCGCGGCCGACGGGCAGGTGCCGCTGTGCGCGGGCTGGGGTGTCGTGCCCAAGCTCACCCTGTGCGTCGTGGACGGGCCGGGGGAGTACGGCCTCATGGTTCCCTCGCTCGCCGCACCGGTGCTCGACGCGGGCGGGCCTGGTGACATGGGCGCCTGGTGCGAGGACGCCGAGCGGGCCGGTGGAGCAGTGGTGCTGTCCGTGGACCGGATACCCGAAGTGCTGGACTGGGGCCACCTGCTGGGCTCGGGCGCCTCGCGGGGCGGCTTCGTGCGGGTCATGAACTGAGGCGCGCTGCTGCGGCGCGCCGCTGACCCGACCTCGCATGGTGGAGCCTGCCCCACCTCCGGGCCGGTAGGTCACTCCATCGTTGCGACGTGCGGACAACGGCATCGTTGGCCTCAGTTGATCCCGGCTGAAATCCCGGCTGCAGCCTGGTCGGTTCCGCTTGAAGCCTGGTCGGTTCCGGCTGAAGCCCCGCCGATACCGGCTGAAGCCCCGCCGATACCGGCTGAAGCCCCGCCGATACCGGCTGAAGCCCGGCCGATACCGGCTGAAGCCCCGCCGATACCGGTTGAAGCCCGGCTGAGGCCCCGCTGAAGCCGCGCCGGGATGAGCTGAACCGGTCAGAGGTTCAGGTCAGCCCGGAAGGAAGCCGTCATGGAGTCGCAGTGCCCGTCGAAGCCGAGCCCGTCGGCGCAGGCCCTCTCCGCGTCGGCGCCGGGCCCGTTCTCCTCCTTCGCCCGGTTCGTGGTGTGCGGCGGCGGTGTCGGGCTGCTGTCCAGTGCGGCCGTACCGCTGCTGGCCGCAGCGATGCCCTGGGCGCTCGCGAACGCCCTGATCACCGTCGCCTCGACCCTCCTGTGCACCGAGCTGCACGCCCTGTTCACCTTCGGCACCGGACAGCGCCCCGGCCTGCGGCAGCACCTGCAGTCCTCGGGGTCGGCCGTCGCCGCGTACCTGGCCACGACCGCCGCGATACTCGTACTGCACGCCGTGCAGCCGTCGCCCACCATGCTCTGCGAGCAGGCCGTCTACCTCACCGCCTCGGGGCTGGCCGGCATCGGCCGGTTCCTGGTCCTGCGGCTGTTCGTGTTCGCCGAGCGGAAGAAGGAGGCGGCTCCGGTGACCCCGGGGAACCCTTCGCCCCTGACGAACCCCGCGAAGCCGACCAACCCTGCGATCCCGGCGACCCTGGCGATCACGGCAGCCCCGGCTCAGTCCCGCGGCGCCCTCTCCGCCGCCGCCCGCACCGCCCTGTCCGCCACCGCCCTCAGCACCGGCCCCCAGCGCTCCACGTACTCCCCGATGGTCCCGTCCGTCGCATAGGTGCCGTCCCTCAGGCTGCCCACAACCACCGCTGTCGTCACGGGCGTTCGGCACCCCGGACGACGCCGAGGTACTCCTCGGCCCGGGCCATGGGCCACACCTCGCCGATCTTGTGCCGGATGTCGAAGAGGTTCGCCGCGTGCACGTCCGGGTCCCGGTCGCCCACCGCCTCCTGAACGACGACCGGGACGAACCCGTGCTGCATCGCATCCAGCGCGGTGGCGCGCACACAACCGCTGGTCGACAGCCCGCCGATGAGGAGCGTGTCGATGCGGTGGGCCGTGAGGTATGCCGCCAGTGACGTACCGAAGAAGGCGCTCGGGTACTGCTTCGTGACCGTCAACTCGTCTGCTGCCGGGGCCAGTCCGTCGATGAAGTCGCCGTACGGACTGCCCTCGGCGAACACCTTCAGTGTCGGCACCTTGCGGAAGAAGACGCCGCCGTCGCGTCCGTCGGGCCGGAACCGCACCCGGGTGACGACCACGGGGATGCCCGCTCGGCGTGCGCCCGCCAGCAGCGCCTTCATCGCCTCCACGGCCGGTTCGCCCCCGGCGTAGAGAGGGGAGTCGGGGTCCACGTAGGCCCGGGCGGGGTCCACCAGGAGTAGGGCCGGGGAGGCGCCGGGGGTGAGTCGGCCGCCTAAGCCGGCCCGCTCGTAGTCCTCCTCACGGCCCTCTTCACCGTTCTCCTCACGGTTCTCCGCACGCGGCCGTGACCCGCTCATGCCCGTCGGCACTTCATCAGCGGCTGGACGCGTGTGCCGAAGTTCTCGATGCCCGCCAGGAAGTCGTCGAAGACCAGCATGATCCCCTTGGTGCCGTCGACTTCGGCGATCTCGTCGAGCATCCTCGCGACGGTCTCGTACGACCCCACGAGCGTGCCCATGTTGAAGTTCACCGCGCCCTCGGGCAGCACGATGGTGCGGGCGGTCGAGGAGTCGTCGGCGGCGGTGTCCGAGGCCGATTCGCCGGCCATGTACGCGAGGGCCGCACGGTCGGCGTTGTCGTGGTAGTCCCGCCACTTGGCCTGGGCGGCCTCGTCGGTCTCGTCCGCGATGACCATGAAGAGGGAGAGCGCGCCCACGTCCCGGCCCGTCTCCCGCGCCGCCTCCACCAGCGTGGCGGTGCTGTCCGAGAAGGCGAGCGGGGTGTTGACGCCGCTGCCGAGGATGAAGTTGTAGTCGGCGTGCTCGGCGGCGAACCGCATGCCCGTGCTGCTCTGGCCCGCGGCAACGATGTCGATGTGCCCGTTCGCCGGTCGCGGCGACAGCACGCAGTCGTCCATCTCGTAGAACTCGCCCTTGAAGTTGCTGACGCCCTCGCGCCACAGCTCCTTCATCACGGTGACGTACTCGACGGCCCGCTCGTAGCGGTTGCCGAAGTGCTCGTCGCCGGGCCACAGGCCCATCTGGGAGTACTCGCCGGGCGCCCAGCCGGTGACGATGTTGACGCCGAAGCGGCCGGGGGCGATGGAGTCGACCGTCGTGGCCATGCGGGCGACGATCGCCGGGGGCAGGACGAGGATCGGCGTGGAGGCGTACAGCTTGATCCGCTCGGTGACCGCGGCCAGGCCCGCCATCAGCGTGAACGACTCCAGACAGTGGTCCCAGAACTCGGTCTCGCCGCCGAACCCCTTGAGCTTGATCATCGACAGCGCGAAGTCGAGGCCGTACTCCTCGGCCTTCTG
The DNA here is from genome assembly GCF_041052385.1 of Streptomyces sp. R28. Lineage (GTDB taxonomy): Bacteria > Actinomycetota > Actinomycetes > Streptomycetales > Streptomycetaceae > Streptomyces. Next base: position 5,249,967 of record NZ_CP163439.1, read on the forward strand.
CACGATGGCCTTGTTCAGCTCGAAGGTCGGCAGGTACTGCGGCGAACTTTTCGATATGAGCCAGCCGTTGTTTCCGATAGGGATGAAGACACCGATGTCCATGCCGCTCCTCAGGCGGTCGGGGGTCCCGGGTGATGCTAAGCCGTCGACATCAACTCAACGATAAATCTTGGCTGTTGACGACCTGTCGACCGGCCGGGTGAGAGGCGTGAGGATCTTGCGAACCATCGAATCGGTTGCGGCTGTGACGGTAAAGTCCCCGGCATGAACGCTCGGCTGTCACTGCTCGACACGGTGGCCCCCGGTGTCGCGGAAAGCGAGGTCTTCCGGCTGGCCCTGCAACATGCGGTGGGCGAGCTGGGCGCCCTGGGCGGCATGATCCATCTCCGCGGCCCGATGTCCGCCCTGCGCCTGGTGTCGACGGCCGGGCTCCCTCCGGCCCTCACCCGAGCCTGGGAGATCATCGACCAGGAGGGCCCGCTGGCCCCGGCCCGTGCACTGCACGAGGGCAGTGGGGTGTGGGTCCCGCTGATGCCTGAGGCGCGGCCGGAGTCACGGTCGGCCGCCGACTGGCCCGGCACCGGCCTCGCCGCCTTACCCGTGTACAGCGGCAACCGCACCACCGGCGCGCTCAGCGTCCTGATGGGCGACCGGGGTGAACCGACCCCCGAGCACTGGGAGTTCCTCCACGCCGTCATCGCGTGGGCGCAGGACCGTATGGTCCACGCACGGCCACCGACGGGTCCCTCGCGGATGGACTCGCCGAGCAGCGAGCGCGTGCGCCAGTCGCTGAAGGAGGTCAGCGTCGGCTCCTGGGACTGGAACATCCGCACCGGCGACCTGATCTGGGACGAGGCGGCCCTGGAGCTCTACGGCACCCGGCCGCAGGACTTCACCGGCAAGGTCGACGACTGGATGCGGTGCTTCCACCCCGACGACCTCGCCCCGACGCTGGCGGCGGCGGACCGGGCGATCCGCGACGGCGGCCTCTTCGAGGCCGAGTACCGGGTACGGAAACTGGACGGCAGCTGGGGCTGGACCCAGGCCCGCGGCAGGGCGACGTACGACGACCACGGCGAGCCGCAGCGGATGATCGGCATGGGCTGGGACAGCGACGAGCCGCGCTCCGCCCGGGACGCGCTCAGCCGGGCCCTGCGGCACATGAGCGACGGCTTCCTCGCGGTGGACGACGACTGGCGGATCACCTTCGCCAACCTGGAGGCGGAGCGCACCCTGGGCTACTCCGAGGAGGAGCTCTTCGGGTGTCTGCTGTGGGACCTGCCCACAGCGCAGCAGATGCCCGGTCTGGAGATCCGGTGCCGGCAGGCCGCGGCCGCGGAGAAGTCGGTCAGTTTCGACGTACGGCTGCCGAACGGGCGCCTGTGCCACCTGCGGCTGGTGCCGGGCCCCGACGGCCGCACCATCTACTTCACGGACGTCACCGAGAAGCGGCGCCTGGAGGAGGACCGCCGGTCCGCCGAGCACGCGGCCGCCGAACGGTCCGCGCGGATAGCGGAGTTGACGACGGCGCTCGCCAAGGCGACGACCTCGAAGGACGTGGTGGACGCGGTGGCCCGCCGGGTGCTGCCCCCGTTCGAGGCGACGGGACTGGTGGTGCAGACGGTGGAGTGCGGCCGCCTCCACACCGTGGGCTCGGTCGGCTACCCGGACGACATCCTCGCCATACTCGACGGCCGCGAACGCACGGAGCCCAGCCCGCTCTGGGACGCGATACTCGCCGGCGCCCCGCTGTTCCTCTCCTCCCCCCGGGAGTTCGCCGCGCGGTACCCCGAGATCGCGGGCCTGCCGGCCCGCGCCGGCAAACAGGCCTGGGCGCTGCTCCCCCTGACGGCCTCGGGCCACACCTTCGGCATCTGCGCGGTCACCTTCGACCACCCCCGCCGCCTCACCGACGAGGAACGCACCCTTCTCACCGCGACCAGCGCCCTGGTGGCCCAGGCCCTGGACCGGGCCCGCCTCTTCGACGCCGAGCACACCAGGTCCCGCGAACTCCAGCGCAGCCTGCTCCCCCGCGACCTGCCCACCGTCCCCGCCTGCACGGCAGCGGCCCGCTACCTGCCCGCCGGCCAGGGCATGGACGTGGGCGGCGACTGGTACGACATCATCCCGCTGTCGGGCGGCCAGGTCGCGCTGGTCGTGGGCGACGTCATGGGCCACGGCCTGCCGGAGGCGGCCACCATGGGCCGCCTGCGCACGGCGGTCCACACCCTGGCCGACCTCGAACTGCCCCCCGACGAGATCATGAGCCACCTCAACGACATCGTCGGCGCCATGGGCGAGGAGTCGTACGTGACGTGTCTGTACGCGTTGTACGACTCCACGACGAGGATCTGCTCCATAGCGAGGGCGGGCCACCCGCCGCCCGCCCTGCTGCACCCCGACGGCACCGTGCTGTTCCCGGCGCTGGCGACCGATCCGCCCCTGGGCGCGGCGGAACCCCCCTTCGAGACGACCGAGATCCCGGTCCCCGAAGGCAGTGTGCTGGCCCTGTACACCGACGGCCTCGTGGAGTCGTCGAAGCGCGAGATGGACGAGGGCATGGCGGCCCTCGCCGAGGTCCTGCGGACCTCGCACGCGGACGGCACCGCGAAGGACCTGGAGGACCTGTGCGAACGGGTCACCTCCGCCCTCCTCCCCGCCGACCAGCAGGCGGCCGACGACGCGGCCTTCCTGCTGGCCCGCCTGCACGCCCTGCCCTCCTCCCGCATCGCCTCCTGGCCCCTCCCCGACGACCCCCGAGCAGCGGGCCAGGCCCGCAGCCTGATCCGCGACCAGCTCGCGGCCTGGGGCCTTGAGGACCTGACCCCCGCGACCGAGCTCCTGGCCAGCGAACTCATAGGCAACGTCATCCGGCACGCCAAGGGCCCACTCCGCCTCCGGCTCCTGCACGGCGCCGACCTGATCTGCGAGGTCTTCGACGGCAGCCTGACGATGCCGCGCATCCGCCGGGCGACGGAGACGGACGAAGGGGGCCGGGGCCTGCAACTGGTCACCGCGCTCTCCCAGCGGTGGGGGACCCGCTACACCGCGACGGGCAAGTGCATCTGGACGGAGCAGGCCCTCCATACGACCCCGGACGCGATCCACGACGAGCGGCAGTCCGACCTCGCCCTGGAGCGGATGTTCCTGGGCCTGGCGGGCCTGGGGGAGAACTTCGACGGCGACCTGGACACGCTGGCGTTCGGGGACCAGGAGCTCTAGGCACGCGGTTCGTGGCCGCGATCGCAGGTACGACGACGGAGAGGCCCTGGATCGTTCCAGGGCCCCGGTGACTAGGAACCGTCGGCGCGCACGGCGTAGACGTACCGCTTGCCGGTGTACTCGCTGACGTTCCAGATCACGGACTCGGCGAAGGCCCAGCCGGACGCCCCGCTGCTGTGGTAGCTGAGGTCCTCGCAGCCGATGGCCAGGTCGCAGACGGCGCTCGCGGTCGAAGCCCCGGAAGTGAAGGTCCGCAGGGTGCCCTTGGTGGACGGGCCGGCGCTTGCCGAGAGGTAGTGCTTGCTGTTGCGGGAGACCACGCCCTGGATCTTCTGCTGGGCGACGGTCACGGCCTCCTTCGCGGTGAGCGAGCCCGGGTGCCGGTCGGTGTAGTCGAGCTCCCAGCGGACCACCTTGGGCGTGGTGGTGGGTGCGCCGGTGCCGTTGAAGGTGCCGTCGGTGTAGTCGACGGTGCCGGACAGGGAGTACTCGCTGATCACCAGGCTGTCGGGCGTGCTGGCGCGGTCGAGGCCGATGGTCGTGTAGCGCAGGTACTTGCCGGCGTTGTCGTAGGCGTGGCTCTGCGGCAGGACGTACTGGTAGCCGTAGCCGTAGTACGCCCCGTCGGTGTGCAGACCGCACACGTCCTTCTCACCGGTGGCGACCGTGAAAAGGGTGTTCAGGTCGAAGACCCGCAGCCCCTTGTACGTGTCGACGACGTACAGCAGGTTGCCGTACCACATGATCCCGCCGGCGTGCTTGCGGATGGGGTTGAAGGAGTACTCGCCGGTGCTGGTCCTGACGGGCTCGACGAGCAGCACGTGCCGATACGTGGGCGCGGTAGGGGTGTTGTAGTCGACGAAGGTGAGCCGCAGGCCCTTGTCGAGCGCGTACTCGTCCTCGCCCACGCCGTCGGGGTTCGTCTCGAAGTACCAGGAGACGAGAACGACCTTGTTGCTGCCGCCCTCCGGGTAGAGCCCGTTGCCGTAGGCGTCGGCGCTGGTGGTGACGCCCTGCGGAATCCAGTAGTCGACGGCCTGGTCGTCGGGGTCGAAGGCGAAGCCGGCCTGGAACGCCTCGGCCGTACTGGGAGCGCTGGTGAGCCGGGTGGCGCTGCGGTTGGTGTCGGCGACGACGGCGGTCGCATCCACCTTGGTGAGCTTGGTCGCCAACCCTGCGGTGAGGGCGGCGAATTCACCGTGGCTGTTGGAGGAGCGGCTGGCGAGCGAGAACTGTCCGGCGTCAATGGTCGCCGCGTGGGCGGGAGTTGCGAGCACGGTGCCGGCGGCCGCGGCGAAGGGGGCGGCAGCTATGCCCTTGATGATCGCTCTTCGTGACATGGTCATGCACGGAAGCTAGGGGGATCCGAACACATGACACAAATACGTTTGTTCGCAACCCGGTTAACCCGGTTAACCCGGCTGACCCGAAACACAGGGCGCGATCAGGCGCGCACCGCTTGCGACCGCCGCGCGACGGCTCGAACGGACCGCAGCGGTTTCGGCTGGTCGGCAGCGGCGGCGTCAGGGGCGCTCCCAGGAACGGCCTCCCGTCACGGGGGTACCGTGAGAACGGCGCATATGGCGCTCCGCAAGAACCCGGAGTGTGAGGCCATGGCCCACCGCCGCACCGATTCGGCCCATGCGACCAGAGCGCTGCTGCAGCAGCTCGGCGATCTCACCGGCCGGATACTGGACCAGATCAAGTTCCAGCAGGCACGCGTCGAACTCGCCGCCGCGCTCCAGCGCCAGGTCCTCGCCGCCGAGCTCCCCGTCCTGCCCTGCCTGCAGGTGGCGGGACGGTACACACCCGCGCGGGTCGGTCTCGACATCGGCGGCGACTGGTACGACGGCTTCGTCATGCCGGACGGCTCGGTGGGCTTCGCGATCGGGGACGTCCAGGGCCATGACGTCGAGGCCGCGGCCCTCATGGGGCAGGTGCGCACCTGCCTGCGCGCCGTCGCGACCGCCACCACGGACCCGGCGGAAGTACTCCGGCGCACCAACGACCTGCTCGTCGCGATGGACACCGAACTGTTCGTGACCTGCTCGTTCCTGCGCTTCGACCCGGTCTCCAGGGAGCTTTGCGACGCCCGCGCCGGGCACGTCCCGGCCGTCTGGGCCACGAGCGAGGGCCACTGCGAGATCGTCGTGAGCGACGGCGGTCTGCCACTGGGCATCCGCGCCGGCGAGCACTACCCGTCGTCCCGCCGAATACTGTCGGACGCGGGCGCGTTCGTACTGGTCACCGACGGCGTCGTGGAAGGCCCCGAGTACCCGATCGAGGACGGGCTGAAGAGGGTGGCCGACCTGGTCGGTGCCGGCTGTGGCTCCGACCCGGCCGAACTGGCCGCCCAGGTGATCAAGGTGGCGGACCACACCGGCCACACCGACGACGCCGCGGTCCTCGTCCTTCGGTACGGCGGCCTCACGGACGAGCGCGATGGCGGCATCGCGGACGAACCGGGCGGCGGAGGGTGAGCGGCGTGCACCGCGGCCTGGTCACCGAGGGCCTGCGGCTGGCTGCCGTCGCCGCCGCCTACTACGTGAGCGCCAAGATCGGGCTGCAGCAGGAACTGGTACGCGGGCAGGTCACGCCGTTCTGGCCGCCCACCGGCATCGCCCTGGTCGCCGTGATGGTGTGGGGCCTTCGCATGTGGCCCGGGATCGCTCTCGGGGCGTTGGCGGTGAACGCGCCGCTCGGGCCGTCGTTCTTCCCCGTGCTCGCCATCGTGTTCGGCAACACCCTCGCCCCGGTCTGCGCCTACCTCCTGCTGCGGCGCGTGGGATTCCGCACCGCCCTCGACCGACTGCAGGACGCCCTGGCCCTGGTCTTCCTCGGAGCCCTGGGCGGCATGGTGATCAGCGCGACGATCGGCACCACCGTCCTGGTGGCCTCCGAGGCACTGTCGGCCCACGACTTCTGGCCGACCTGGTCGGTGTGGTGGACGGGCGACGCGATGGGGGTCCTCGTCATCGCGCCGCTCCTGCTGGCCGCGCGCACCGTACGCCGGCCACGCGACGCACCGGTGCTGCGCTGCGCCGAGGCGCTGGCCCTGCTGGGCGGCACGGCAGTGGCCTCCGTGGTGGCCACCCGCAGCTCGCTCAACCTGCTCTTCCTCGTCGTCCCGTTCCTGCTCTGGGCGGCCTTCCGCTTCCAGCTGCCCGGCGCCGCGCCCTGTGCGCTGATCAGCTCCGTGGCCGCGATCTACGCGGGTGCGGTCGGGGTGGGTCCGTTCGCCGGCCAGGACCTCCTCGCCAAGATGGTCATCCTGCAGGCCTTCAACGGCACCGTGGCACTGACGTCGCTCCTGCTCTCAGCGGTCATCGCCGAGCGCAACCAGACCACCCGAGAGCTCAGGGATGCCTGCGATCGCCTCGCGGAAGCCCTGTCCCAGCTCGTGCCGGACCAGGCACTCGATCAGCGCCCGCTCCTCCGGCCGGAAAAACACGGCGAACGGAAGTAGCCCGCTCCCCGCGCAGGTCGGCTTGGCCACGACGCGGCGACGAGCCCCACCGAGTTCTCCAGAAGTCCCGCGTCGAACTCCCCCTTGCTGAACGGCGGCCGACGTCAACGACTTGTGGGCGCCCTTCCTATCCTTCGGCAGGTCACCGTCGAGGACCTCCCGCAAGCTGGACTCACCGAGCAGTTCGTCGCCGAGGTGCGCATAAGGATTCTGAGCCACTTAGATCACTTCCCCGCGGCCGCGGCCCTCTTGAAGTGCTCCCCCACCCGACGAAAACGCCAGAGGCCCCGGATCACTCCGGGGCCTCTGACTCTATGTGCACTCGGCAGGATTCGAACCTGCAACCTTCTGATCCGTAGTCAGATGCTCTATCCGTTAAGCTACGAGTGCTTGTTCTGTTTTCCGCCGCTCCCGGCCCTTCCGGCCCGCTCGCGGCGACAGGAAGAACATTACATGACTGCCGCCGCCATGTGAAATCCGTTTGCCGCACCCCTTGTGGCCTGCGGAAACGCCCTGAAGAGCCCCCCATCGGCCGTATGGCGTCGCAGCGCAGACCAACGAAGCCCCGGTCTGGTGACCGGGGCTTCGTGATCAGGCGCGGAGGCGGAGGGATTTGAACCCTCGATGGGCTTTAAGGCCCAAACCGCATTAGCAGTGCGGCGCCATAGACCGGACTAGGCGACGCCTCCAGCACAGCCGCTCGCGCGAGCGCGAGTGGTGCGTGCAGATGATGACACAGTCGAGCGTGGTGTCACCAATCGGCTCCCACGGTACTAGGCAGGAAGGCTGCAGGGCAAAGTCCTTCCCGGCATGCGTCGAGGCTTACGTCGAGGTGTGCGCCGAGGTGTACGCCGAAGGGCTCAGGGCGGGTGGGGCCGTGCGCAACGTCCGGGGGCGCGCGACGTTAGTCAGGTCATGTTGCAGGTAAACCGTTCCGCCCCGGCCCGGCACCTTCGCCGGGTTCTCCTCGTCGCCGCCGGCTCCCTCGCGGCCGTCGGCTCCGCCGCCGTCGTGCCCGCCTCCGCGCACGCCCAGGCCGCGCCCCTTCCCCTCGCGCCCCCGACCCTCAAGGACCTGGGCCGCTCCGGCGATCACCTCACCGTCACCGTCCACAACACCGGCGGCGGTGTCGGTGGCGATGGCGATGGCGATGGCGATGGCGACCGGACCTATGAGCTCTCCTGTCATCCGGCAAGCGGCGACCACCCCGATGCCGAGGGCGCCTGTACCGCGCTCGACCGCGGTACCCGATGGGGCAAGGACGTCTTCGCGCCCACGCCGCAGGGCGGCTTCTGCACCATGCAGTACGGCGGGCCGGCCACCGCTCATGTCACCGGGACCTGGGCCGGGCGCCCCGTAGACGCGCGGTACGACCGCAGTGACGGGTGCCAGATCGCCCGATGGGACCGGCTCGTCCCACTCCTTCCCGACCTGCGGGCGGAAGGGCAGCGGTCGTAGCGGCCGTAGCGGTCCTGGCGCTCCTCGGGTCATGGGTGACGTGGATGTCGTAGGCCCTCAAGGGCCCGCCCTGAACCCGGCGTGCTGATGTGCGGTTCCGGCGTACGTGCGTTTCGCCGTCGGTCGCACAGGATTTCCATACCGGACGAACCGACTCCGTAAAACTCCCGCGAAGGTCTCGCGAAGCCGGAAGGGAGCCGGACGTAAGTCGGAAGGACGTCTGCACAGGCGGTCATACGTTCTGGGTCACTTCGTCGTGCGACCTCCCTCTCATCCGGCGTCGCGAGCGCAACCTCAGCCCTTAGACTCCCTCGCGTGACACGCTGCGGGCCGGTTGGCAAGATGGCTCGAGCGGTCGGCAAGGTGCGGTAACAGGGAGGAAGCGTCTCGTGAGCAGCAGGCCATCCCGAGGCGCTGCTCGCCTCGCAGCCATACTCGACGCGCTGCCCGATGCGTTGGTGCTGGTCAACGCCAATGGGACCGTCGTCAACGCCAACACCATCGCGCTCGAGGCCTTCGAGACGCCGGGGACCGCTCTGGTGGGGCGGGGGCTGCTCGATCTGCTGCCCCAGTTCGACTCGAAGCTGATTCCGGGCTCCATGCGGCGGCCCGACCACATGGATCCGCAGGGGCGGACCAAGCCGACCCGGATGATGGCCCGGCGGACCGACGGGACCGAGTTCCCGGTCGAGGTCACGTCCGCGAATCTCGAGAACGGCCAGCAGGCCTACGACAGCTACGGCTACACGGGTGACGAGCTGCTCATGCTCGTCGTACGGGACCTTTCGGGGACCGTCGACACCGAGGCCGAGCTGGCGCGTTCGCAGCGGCAGACCGAGATGATCCTGCGGGCTGCGTCGGAGGGTGTCGTCGGCACCGACACCGACGGGCGGATCGTTCTCGTCAACCCGGCCGCCGCTCAGATACTGGGTTACCGGGCCAGTGACCTCGGCGGTCGCGAGCTGCACACGCTCGTCCTGCACTCCCGTACCGACGGATCCCCCTTCCCGTACGAGGAGTCTGCGCTCGCCGACACCCTGCGCTCGGGGCGCAAGCACCGGGTGCGGGGGCAGGTGCTGTGGTCCAAGGGCGGGGACAAGGTGTCCGTCGACCTGACGACCGCGCCGGTGCGCGACGGCGAACAGCTCGTCGGCGCCGTGATGACCTTCACCGACCGGCGGCCGTACGACACCCTCGCCGACGAGAAGGCGGCGGACGACAAGCGGCACGCTCAGGAGCTGGAGCGGCTCGCCGAGGAGCACGCCTCCGAGCTGACCGCGCTGCGGCAGAAGCACGTGGCCGAACTCGAGGAGCTCAAGGAGCTCCACGAGGAGGAGCTCGCCGCGGGCGAGGAGCGGTACGCCGCACTCGGGGAGCGGGAGAAGGACCGGTACGAGGCGCTGGCGGGTCGGCATGAGCAGTTGCTGACACTGCTCGCGCGTTCACTGCGGGGTCCGCTCGACGAACTCCGTCGTGAGCTGGCCGCGCTCGCCGCGGACGACGCCGGGCAGTTGTGGCCCGAGGCCAACCAGGTGCTGCATCACCTGTCGGCCGGCTATTCGCGCATCACGACGCTGATCGACAACGTCCTCGGGTACCAGCGGCTCGACTCGGGTGGCGATCAGGTCATCCGTACGAAGGTGATGCTCGACGCCGTCGTCGCCGCGGGTGTCGACGGGGCCGTCGAACTCATCGGGCCGGGACGGGTGCAGTTCGCGGTGCACGCGCCGCCCATCGAGGCCGAGGTCGACCCGCAGCGCCTCGCCACCGCGCTCGCGCATCTCGTCGCGGATGTCGCGGGGGTCGACGCGACCGGCAACTCGCCCGTCTCCGCGGGCGGTTACATGGACAACACCGTCGTCGTCGCGGCGGCGCAGCGCGGTGAGGTCGTACGGATCGAGGTGCGCGGGCCGTACGCCGGGGGAGACCCGGTGCACGAGCCGATCGTGCGCGGCATCGTGCGGGCCCACGGCGGTGTGCTGCAGACGCACGACGTGCCGGGGATGAGCGGCAGCGCGTACGTCCTCGAAGTGCCGATCGGCGGTGGGGCCGGTGCCGTTCCCGCCCTCCCCGTCGAGGACGGCGCGGCTGAGGTCGGTGACGGGACCGAGGGTGCCGCCGAGGGCGGCGAGCAGGGTGCCGGGGGCGGTCGGCGACGGGCCCGGCGGTCCTCCGTCGACGCCTTCCTGGAGAGCGACACGCCCGGCGCCGACGCCGAGGCCGAGGCCACCGACGCCGAGGGCACGGCGCCCACCGGGCGGCGGCGCAGGCGCGCGGCCGCGCCTGCGCTGGAACTCCCGCAGTTTGCGGGAGACGGCGGCGGCGAGGCCTCCGGCGGTACCGGACGGCGGCGCGGACGCCCCGCCGAGAGCGGTGAGGGCGGCGACGGCGGCCAGGACGGTGTCGCCGAGGGAGCCGTCGTCACGGCCGCCGAGCACGCGGCGGGGACCGCGGCCACCGGGAACGGGCTCGGCGGGACCGTACCCCCGCAAGGAGTGCCCGGCCCCAGTGGGCGACGTGCCCGGCGTGACGGCGGGGAGCAGCACGCGCTGCCGCCCGCGCTGCCTGCGGGCGGTGACGCCGCCCAGCCGGGTTCCGGGGCCGGTACGGCGGGTTCGGGTGAGGGTGCTCAGCCGACCGGGCGTCGGCGACGTGCCCTGGCCGCGGCGGCCGAGCGCAGTGCCGCGCAGGCGCAGGCGCAGGAGGCGGGGCCCCGCCAGGTGTTCGCGCTGCCGCCCGCCGCGGCGGATCGGACTCCCGTCGCCGACGGCGGCGGCGGAGAGGGGCAGGGCGGCGGCGAGCCGACTTCGGCTCCGGCTCCGGGTCCGGGCCCAGCTCCGGCCATGACTCCGACCACGGCTGCGGCTGCAGCCATGACTCCCGCTTCGCCTGTGGCTCCGGGGCCCGTCCCGGGTGCGGTTCCGGTTCCGGGGCAGGCGCCGGCTCCCGTGCAGGCTCAGGTTCCGGGGCAGGCCCAGGCTCTCGGGCAGGTCCAGGCCCCCGCGCAGGGGGCTCCCGGTGACGTTCTCGCCGACGAGGGTCGGCACGACGCCGTGCCGCACGACCAGTCCGAGGACCACACCCCACCGCAGCCGCATCCGACCACCGCGCCGACCGGGCGTCGCCGCCGGGCCGTGGGCCAGCCGGCGGAAGCGGCCGGGTCGCAGGCGCAGGGCGTGCCGACGCAGGCTGCCGCCGGTCAGGGCGTTCCCGTACAGGGCGCTGCTGGGCACGCGGCTCCGGTGCAGCAGGGGCAGCCCCAGCCGGTGCCTGGCCAGCCGGTGCCGGGCCACCCCCTCCCCGCCGAGGCGGCCCCTGGCCAAAGCACCCCGGCCCCCCAGCCGTGGCCCGCTGCCGATGACACCCCCGGCGCCGGGACAGCCGTACCGGCGGACGTCGCTGCGGCGACTCCCGCGGCCCCGCACGCGGCCGGCGCTCCCGTGCCTCCGCAGGGCGCCGCCAACCCCGTACCGCCGAATCCGAACGTCCCCCAGCAGGCTCAGCCCCAGCCCGCCCCCGGTACCCCGGCTCCGGCCACCCCGCTGCCCCCCGAGGCGACGGCGGACCAGGCCGCCCAGCAGCAGCGTGCGGCGCAGCCTCTCCCTGCCGAAGCCGCAGCTCCTGGCGCTCCCGGCGCCGCGGTCGACCCGAACTCGACGCAGGGTCGGGCGATCAGTGTGCGGACGTTGGGGCAGGGGGTGCCGTTCACGCGGCAGGCGGCGCAGGTGCAGCAGCCCGCGCCGTCGTCGGCCACGCCTCCCCCGCATCAGACCAACGGCGGACGGCGCCGCAAGCTGGGTACGCCGCCCGACCCCGCCACACGGACCGGTGCCTCGGCGGAGCAGGCGGCGCGGCCGCATCCGCCGGCCGAGCAGCCGGTGCCCGCGCAGCCGGTTCCCGCACCGTCGCAGTCGTCGCTCGGCGGGCAGTCCCAGCCGTCGCAGGCCGGGCAGTCGCGGCTGGCGCCGACGCCCGAGGCCGCCGGACGGTCGTACGCCATAGGCGCGCCGGACGAGAACGCCGCCGAGGGGCCCGAACCGCTGGACGGGCCGGGCGGGGCCGTCGAGATCGCCGACACCCCGCGCCCGCAGCCGATGGACGACGAGCTGCCGCCGGAGCCGCTCGACAACCCGCGTCGGCTGCTGGTGTGGCCGGCGCCGGATGTGACGACCCAGCAGGCGCTCAGCGACCGCGGCTACCGGCCCGTCATCGTGCACTCGCGCGAGGAGGTCGACGCGCAGATCGCGGCGTTCCCGGCCGCGCTGTTCGTCGACCCGCTGACCGGGCCGATCACCCGGACCGCGCTGCAGTCGTTGCGGCAGGCCGCGGTGGCGGCCGAGGTGCCGGTGATGGTGACAGCGGGGCTCGGACAGGCCTCGCGGGAGGCGGCGTACGGCGCCGATCCCGCCGTACTGCTGAAGGCGCTCGCGCCGCGCGACACCGAGCAGCACCCGCCGCGCGTCCTGCTCATCGAGGAGCACGCGGAGATCGCGCTGGCCTTGACCGCGACGCTGGAGCGGCGCGGGATGCAGGTGGCGCGGGCCGCGAGCGACGCCGACGCGGTGGCGCTGGCAGGTGACTTCCGGCCGAACCTGGTCGTGATGGACCTGATGCAGGTGCACCGGCGCCGGGCCGGGATCGTGGACTGGCTGCGCGCGAACGGGCAGCTCAACCGCACCCCGCTCGTCGTCTACACGGCCGCCGTCGACCAGGCCGACCTGCCGCGGCTTGCCTCCGGCGAGACGGTGCTGTTCCTCGCCGAGCGTTCCACCAGCGGTGAGGTGCAGTCCCGGATCGTGGACCTGCTGTCGCGGATCGGGACCAACTGACGACGTATGTCGTGACGCGGTACCGGCTGACCTACGTCGTTGACGCGGTACCGGCTGACGTACGTCGTTGACGCGGTACCGGCCGATGTACGTCGTGACGCGGTACCGGCTGACGTACGTCAGCGCGCGATGAGCCTGCGCGCCGCTTCCTTGACCGAGGCACGCAGGCGGTCGCGGTCGGCGTCCTCGCCGCCCACCAGGATGCGGCTCATCTGAGGCACGACGGTGGCCCAGTTGGCCATCGCGACCAGCAGGAACAGCAGGTCCTGGGCCGGGATCGCGTCGGTGATGACGCCGCGGTCCTGGCCGTCCTGGACGGCGGCGACCTTGTAGGCGTAGTGGTCCTGGCGCTCGGTCTCGTCGGGCAGTTCGGTGGTGCCGTACTGGATGCCCTCCCAGTAGAGGAGGCGCAGCAGTTCCGGGTGGGCGGCGTGGTAGTCCATCAGCCGGTCCAGCCAGCCCTCGATGTCGTCCGGGTCGACGGGGACGGCTGCCGCGAGGTCGACCATGGACCGGCCGAGGACCTGGGAGAACAGCTCCGCCTTGTTGCCGAAGTAGGCGTAGATCAACTGCTTGTTGGCCTTGGCCTCGGCCGCGATGCGGTCGATCCGGGCGCCCGCGATGCCGTACCGGGCGAACTCGGCGACCGCCGCGTCGAAGATCCGGGCCTTGGTGGCCTCGGGGTCCCTTACTGCCATGGGATCAGGGTAGCGGGTAAGTAACCAACTGTTTGGTTGACGGCGAGGCGAGTGCGGCGCAGACTGTTCGGCGGCACCCAACCAACCAGTTAGTTGTTAGAGAAGGCTCGAAGGAGTCGTTCCGCTCATGCAGTCGACCACCCCAGCTCACCGTCTCCGCACGCCCGCCCCGGAGACGAAGACGTCACGCCTCTTCCTCCCTCTCATCGCCCTGTGCTCCGCCGTCACGGCCGCCAACATCTATCTCGCGGCCCCGCTGCTCTCGATCATCGCCCGGGACTTCGGGACCGCCCCCTCGGCCGTGGCCTGGATCGCCTCGGTCGCTCAGTTCGGCTACGCCGCCGGCCTGCTCTTCTTCGCCCCGCTCGGCGACCGCGTGAGCCGACGTCCACTGGTCGCCGTCCTGTCGCTGGCCACGACGGCCGCCCTGGCCGTGGCTGCGGCGGCGCCCGGGACCAGCGCGCTCGCGGCTGCGGTCCTCGTCGCCTCCGCCGCGACCGTCGTCCCGCAACTGCTCGTCCCGCTCGTCGCCGAACGCGCCCCCGCCGACCGCCGCGCCCGCCATGTCGCCGCCGTCATCGCGGGCCTGTTCACCGGCATCGTCGCGGCCCGTGTCCTCGGCGGCCTGGCCGGGCAGGCCTTCGGCTGGCGCTGGGTGTTCGTGGGCGCGGCCGTCCTCACCGCCGTACTCGGCCTGCTGACAGCCGCCGTCCTGCCGGCCGAACGCCCCCGCCGCGCCGGCGGCCCCGGCGGCCTCTTCTCCGGCCTCACCGAGATGCCGGGCCTGGTGCGCCGCTCCCCCGATCTGTGGCGCGCATGCGTACGGCAGGCCGGCATGTACGGCGCCTGGAGCGCCCTGTGGACCTCGCTGGCCCTGCTGCTGACGGGGAAGCCGTACGCTCTCTCGACCGCGACCGCCGGACTCTTCGGCCTCTTCGGGCTGGCCGCGAGCGTCGTGGCGCCGCTCGCGGGGGGCCTGGTCGACCGCTTCGGTGCCGCCAAGGTCGTACGGTCCGCGTATCTGCTCGCCGCCCTCTCCGTGCCGCTGTTCTGGCTGGGCGGGCACATGATGGCCGCGCTGTTCGTGGCCGCCGTCGCCATCCACGCCGCCCTGGTCGCCTCCCACGTCGCCAACCAGACCCTGGCCCTGACGACCACGGCCTCTCCCGCGACCGCCAACAGCGCCTACGTCGTCGCCGGCTTCACAGGCGGCGCCACCGCCTCGGCCCTGGCGGGCTTCGCCTTCGGGCAGTGGGGCTGGGGCGGAGTGTGTGCGGTGGCGGGGGTTTGGCTGGTGTTGGGGTGGGGGTTCACTGCGGGGCGGCGGTGAGCGTATGGGAGTTGGGCGTATGGCGGGGAGGCGTGCGGCGGTGAGGCGTGCGGCAGTGAAGGAGCCTGAGCCGCACGGCAATGAAGTCGGTGACGGTCGGCGGGAGTCGGTGGCCGGGATGAGGGCGGGGCGCGGAAGAACCCGCCCCGTCCCGACCGCCGTACGCCCGTCAGGGGTTGCCGGTCAGAGGTTGCCCGTCCGGGAGTTGCCCGTCCGGAGTTGCCCCCGGAGTTGACCGTCAGGGCTCGCCCCCTCAGAGCTGGGTGATGTCCAGGTCGCCCTCGGCGTACTGCCTGCGCAGCACCTTCTTGTCGAACTTGCCGACGCTCGTCTTCGGCACCGCCTCGATGACCGTCCAGCGCTCCGGGAGCTGCCACTTGGCGATCTTGCCCTCGTCGGCGAGGAAGGCTCGCAAGGCCTCGAAGTCGGTGGTGGCGCCCTCCTTGAGGACGACCGTGGCCAACGGGCGCTCGCCCCACTTGTCGTCGGGGACGGCGACAACGGCGGCCTCGGCGACGTCCGGGTGGGACATCAGGGCGTTCTCCAGCTCGACCGAGGAGATCCACTCGCCGCCGGACTTGATGACGTCCTTGGCGCGGTCGGTGAGGGTGAGGAAGCCGTCGGAGGAAATGGTGCCGACATCGCCGGTCTTCAGCCAGCCGTCCTCGCTGAACTTGTCGGCGGGGCGCAGGGGTTCGGCGTCAGGGCCGTTGTAGTAGGCGCCCGCGATCCAGGGGCCGCGCACCTCCAGCTCGCCGGCCGACTCGCCGTCCCAGGGGATGCGTTCGCCGCCGGGGCCGGTGAGGCGGGCCTCGACGCTCGTCGGGAAACGGCCCTGGGTCAACCGGTACGCGAACTCCTCCTCCGTACCGACCGCATGCGCCGGCGGACGGGCGACCGTGCCGAGCGGGGAGGTCTCCGTCATGCCCCAGGCGTGGCAGACCCGCATGCCCAGCTTGTCGAACGCCTCCATCAGCGAGGGCGGGCAAGCCGAGCCGCCGATGGTGACCTGGCCGAGAGTGGAGACGTCCCGGGGCTTGGCGGTGAGCTCGGCGAGCAGACCCTGCCAGATGGTGGGCACGGCGGCCGCGTGGGTCGGCTTCTCGCCCTCGATCATCTCGGCGAGGGGCGCGGGCTGGAGGAAGCGGTCCGGCATCAGCATGTTGACGCCGGTCATGAAGGTGGCGTGCGGCAGTCCCCAGGCGTTGACGTGGAACTGCGGCACCACGATCAGCGAGGTGTCCTGGTCCGTCAGCCCCATCGACTGGGTCATGTTGACCTGCATGGAGTGCAGGTAGACGGAACGGTGGGAGTAGACGACACCCTTCGGGTCGCCGGTCGTCCCGGAGGTGTAGCACATGGAGGCGGCCTGACGCTCGTCCAGCTCCGGCCAGTCGTATGTGGTCGGCTTGCCGGCGATCAGCTCCTCGTACTCGTGCACCTGCACGGACGCGCCCGCCAGAACGGAACGGTCACCCGGCCCCGACACCACCACATGCTCCACCGTCTTGAGGTGCGGTAGCAGCGGGGCGAGCAGGGGGAGGAGCGAACCGTTGGCGATGACCACTCGGTCGGCCGCGTGGTTCACGATCCAGGCCAACTGCTCGGCCGGGAGACGGAGGTTGAGGGTGTGCAGGATCGCGCCCATCGAGGGGATCGCGAAGTACGCCTCGACATGCTCGGCGTTGTTCCACATCAGGGTCGCGACCCGCTCGTCGCCGACCACGCCCAGGTCCTCGTGGAGGGCATGCGCCAGCTGGGCCGCACGCGCACCGACCTCGGCGAAGGAACGGCGGTGCGGCTCGGCCGCTCCGGTCCAGGTGATGACCTGCGATGAGCCGTGAATCGTCGACCCGTGGGTCAGGATCCTCGAGATCAGCAGCGGTACGTCCTGCATCGTGCTCAGCACGGCGTCCTCCCGGGGCGACATTGCCTACGCGGTAGTAAGGGCTGCGGAGATTCTGCGCGCATACCGCGCGGTATGTCACTAGGGCCGGGCGATCGATCATGTCACGTTGCGTTCATGAGGGCGTGACGATAACGGGGGAGGCGAGCTCGGTCGGGGTGGGATCGGGGGTGGGCCTGGGTTATAGGAACGGCGCGATGGACGACAGGGACGGCGCCGTGGATGACAGAGACAGCGCCGTGGACGACAGGGACGGCGCGGGGTTCCGGTCTCGGGAGCTCACCGTCGGCCCAGCGCCGGCACTAGCGAACCAGCACCAGCTCAGGGTCCTCGCGGAGCTTCCCGAGCGCTCGTGACACCGCCGACTTCACCGTGCCGACGGAGACCCCGAGCACCTCGGCCGTCTGGACCTCGCTGAGGTCCTCGTAGTACCTCAGGACGACCATCGCCCGCTGCCGCGCCGGCAGCCGCATGATCGCGCGCCACATCGCGTCGTGCAGCGCCTGCCGCTCCGCCGGGTCGTCGTCGTGGCCGGGCGCGGACTCCGGCTCGGGCAGCTCGTCGCAGGCGAACTCGTCGACCTTGCGCTTACGCCACTGCGACGTCCGCGTGTTCAGCAGCGCCCTGCGCACATAGCCGTCGAGCGCGCGATGGTCCTCGATGCGCTCCCAGGCGACGTACGTCTTGGTGAGTGCGGTCTGCAACAGGTCCTCCGCGTCGCTCGGGTTCGCGGTCAGCGACCGGGCGGTACGCAGCAGCACCGGCTGGCGGGCCCGGACGTACGACGTGAAGCAGGGATACGTCGCATTCGGCAGGGACCGCGTCGCGGCGTCGGAAGCGCTGGTGCAGACGGGTGTGGTCATGGCTCCACGCTATGAGCGGACCCTGCCCCAGCGGATCGGCCGCAGGTGCCGAAGCAACGTCCGCCTCAGGTTGTAGGGGTGGGGCTGACTCCACCTCCTGAAGGTGGACGAGCGGGGGACACATACTGCGGGATTACCCCTGGGGGTCACCCGTCGGCAGCAAGAACCAGCCCCGACGTCGGCACACCCGTACCCGCCGTCACCAGCACCCGCCCCGCCCCGGCTATCTGGTTCACGGACGTCCCCCGCACCTGCCTCACCCCCTCCGCGATGCCGTTCATCCCGTGCAGATACGCCTCCCCGAGCTGCCCCCCGTGGGTGTTGAGCGGCAGCCGCTCCTCGGCCACGAAGTCCCCGGCCTCCCCCTTTCCACAGAACCCGAACTCCTCCAACTGCATCAGCACGAAAGGAGTGAAGTGGTCGTACAGGATCCCCACGTCGATCTCCCCCGGCCCCAGCCCCGCCGTCCGCCACAGCTGCCGCGCCACCACGGCCATCTCCGGCAGGCCGGTGAGGTCGTCCCGGTAGAAGCTCGTCATCTGCTCCTGCCCTCGGCCGGCGCCCTGGGCCGCCGCCGCTATGACGGCCGGCCGGCGGCGCAGGTCACGGGCCCGGTCGACGGTCGTGACGACGAGCGCCTGGCCGCCGTCCGTCTCCTGGCAGCAGTCCAGCAGCCGCAGTGGCTC
This sequence comes from Streptomyces sp. R28, assembly GCF_041052385.1. Taxonomy (GTDB): domain Bacteria; phylum Actinomycetota; class Actinomycetes; order Streptomycetales; family Streptomycetaceae; genus Streptomyces. The sequence continues at coordinate 5,268,425 of NZ_CP163439.1, forward strand.
GACGACCCAGCGCGAGGCCGCGTGGTCGGCGAGGGTGATGGGTCTGCCGTGGAAGTACGCGGCCGGGTTGGTCGCCGCGTACTTGCGGTCGACGACGGCCACATGTCCGAACACCTCCGGCGCCAGCCCGTACGTGTGCAGATATCGCTGGGCCGCCATCGCCACCCAGGAGGCCGGTGTGAGCAGCCCGAACGGCAGCGACCAGCCCAGCGCCGCCCCCTCCGCCGACGGCTCCCGATGCTGCACTCCCGACCCGAAACGCCGCCCCGACCGCTCGTTGAAGGCCCGGTAGCAGACCACCACCTCGGCGACCCCCGTGGCCACGGCGAGCGCCGCCTGCAGGACGGTCGCGCAGGCCGCGCCGCCGCCGTAGTGGACCCGGGAGAAGAAGGACAGCTCGCCCATCCCGCAGGCCTGGGCCACCGTGATCTCCGGGCTGGTGTCCATCGTGAACGTGACCATCCCGTCCACGTCCCCGGGCGTCAGCCCCGCGTCGTCCAGCGCGGCCCGCACCGCCTCCACGGCCAGCCGGAGCTCGCTGCGCCCCGAGTCCTTGGTGAACTCGGTGGCCCCGACACCGACAATCGCCGCCCGACCGGCCAGGGCGTCCCGCGCGCGGACGCTCATGCCGGACCCTCCGACGATGCAGTGACCGCAGCCCTCGCCGGTACGCTGCCCGGCACCCCAGCCGGGGTCCCGCTGTCCGCCGCTCCCACCTGCCCGCTGTCCACCGCCTCCACCGGCACGCCGACTGCCGCCCCCGCCCGGACAGTGACCGCAGCACCAGCCGGGACGGTCACCGTCACCGTGCCGGTCACGTGTCTGCCGATGCCGTTCGCGCCGACCACCTGTACCGTCGCCGTGTCGCCGTCGACCTCCTCGATCCTGCCCGTCAACACCATCGTGTCTCCCGGGTAGTTGGGCGCCCCGAGTCGTATGGCCACCCTGCGCAGTTCGGCCGTCGGTCCGAAGTGGTCGGTGATGTAACGGCCGACCAGGCCGTTGGTCGTGAGGATGTTCATGAAGATGTCGGGAGAGCCCTTCTGGCGGGCCAACTCCGCGTCGTGGTGCACGTCCTGGTAGTCGCGGGAGGCGATGGCCCCGGCGACGATCAGCGTGCGGGTGATCGGGATCTCCAGCGGCGGCAGCTCGTCACCGGCCTTGATGCGATTCTCCGTCGCTCCCTGATTCCCCGTCGCTCCCTCACCGGCCCTCATGCGACAACCTCCTGCATCTGCTGAGCCTCCTGAGCGCACCAGACAGGCAGCACCAACCCCTCGTCGTACTCCCGGAATTCGAGTCGCACCGGCAGCCCGATCCGCACCTTGTCGTACGGCACCCCCACCACGTTGCCGATCATCCGCACACCCTCGGCCAGTTCGATCAGGCCGACCGCGTAGGGAGGGTCGAAGGCGGGGAACGGTGGGTGGTGCATCACGACGTACGAATAGACCGTGCCCTCGCCACTCGCCCCGACCGTGTCCCAGTCCAGGCCGCCGCAGGCGTTGCAGCCGGGCAGCCAGGGGTGGCGCAGAGTGCCGCAGCCGGTGCAACGCTGGATGAGCAGGCTGCGCCGCTGGACGCCCTCCCAGAAGGCGGCGTTGTCGCGGTTGACTACGGGGCGGGGGCGAGAGGGTTTCTTGTGCTGCCCTGGCTGACCGGCCCGGCCTGTGGGCGCGTATTTGAGGATGCGGAAGCGGTGGGTGCCCGCCAGGTCGCTGCCGACGCGGATGTTCATGCGGGTCGTGACGAAGTACCCCGTGCCGAGCTTCGTCGTCTTCTTCTCCGACACCGACTCGATCACCGAGTCGAAGGTGATCTCGTCCCCGGGCCGCAGGGGCCGTAGATACTCCTGCTCGCAGTCGGTGGCGACCACCGAGGTGTAGCCCGCGTCGTCGAGCAGGCCGAGCAGCTCGTCGTACGCGTGCGTGCCTCTCGCATGGCCGGAGAGGCCGCTCATGGTCCACGCCTGGAGCATGGTGGGCGGTGCGATGGCGTCCGGCCCCGAGTACGCCGGGTTGGTGTCGCCCATGGCCTCGCACCAGTGTCGGATCATGGGCGCGTTGACGGGATCCTTGCCCGCGCGCGCCACAGCGGCGCGCTGCCCCTCGTAGACCTTCAACCGCGTCTCGAACTCGTCGCTCGCTTCCGCCTCATGGCTCACCACGGGCTCGTAGCTCACCGTCGCCCCCTCGTCCTCATCGCCCCACGGCGCATCGCACTGACACTTCTGGTACACCGCGACCGCCGATCCGGTTCCCACGAGTTTTTGAGAACTTCACGACGCGCCGGGCCCGGGTCCCGGGCCCCAGGTCTCAGACCACAGACCACAGGCCCCAGGCCCAGGCTCCAGACTCACGAAGGTTTCTGACTGTCCGTCAGATATAGCCCACTGTCAAGGTCGCAGCAGGCCGATGAAGGTCACCGGAAGGCCGTAGAAAAGCCAGGAGAAACACGGAAAACGCCTGCGTGGCGGCACCGAAGTACCGCCACGCAGACGCTTTGCACCCCACAGCACACCCCACAGATCCGAGAGGGCCGGCGCGTGAGCACCGGGGCACCGGCCCCCTCAGCTCACCACCAGATCGGAGTGAAGTTGACGGACGTGTTGTCGTTGCCCTGATTGACGGCCGTGAACGCGGAGCCGTTGACCTGGGCCGTGTTGCTCTGGTTCGAGGCGCCGGAGCCGGTCGCCTGCTGCTGTGTGGTGGACGAGGTGCCGTAGTTGTCGCCGCCGACCCCGCTGCCGATGAGGCCCTGGGCGGCGTTCGTGACGGCCGCGCTGGATCCGTCGTCCGCGAAGGCGCCGTTGTCCGCCGTCGCGACGCCGGTGAACAGTGCGGCGGCGAGCGGGAGTGCGGAGACAGCTGCGATGACGCGGGCGGTACGGATGCTTGCCATGTTGTTCCTCCAGAACAGCGCCCAGGCTCCCCGCCGGACGCATAGGTAGTGCATGAAGTACTGCTCGTCCCAAGGCAGTTGGCCGACCGCCCCGGAGCTGTGCACGACGTCGCGAGATCAGAGTTGCCCACCGAATCCCCGACGAACCACCCCGGAAGCCACCATTCGCCCTGAAGCGTGATGACAAGTCGATAAACCCCTTTCGCCACTTCTAGCCTCCAAGTCGGGGCAGTGCGGACAGCCCCATCTCAAGCCCCACAAGAGGCGAAAGGTTCCAGCAGACTTCTGGCCAAACCTCCACCGCCCGGCGAGTCGCCCGCCAGGCCACCCTCTCCCCCTCTTTCCTTTTTCGAACATTCGTACGAACATGGAGGCATGGCCACCACCGACCGGCAGGCCACGACGCTGGCCCTCGCACACGCCCTGTCAGCCGCCGAACGCGGACTGGCCGTCATCCCCCTGTCCCGGACGAAGCTCCCGGCCCTGCGCTCCCCGCACCGCGACGACCCCGGCCCCACGCCCTGCCACGGCGAGTGCGGCCGCTTCGGGCACGGGGTCTACGACGCCTCCACCGACCCCGCCCGCATCCGCGAACTCTTCGCGGCCGCCCCCTGGGCCACGGGCTACGGCATCGCGTGCGGCCTGCCCCCACACCACCTGATCGGCATCGACCTCGACACCAAATCCGGTACGGACTCCTCGGCCGCCCTGCGCGAACTGGCCCTGCGACACCTGTTCACGATTCCGCTCACGGTCGTCGTCCTGACCCCGAGTGGCGGCCGCCACCTCTGGCTGACCGGCCCGCCCGACGTCGTCGTCCCCAACTCGGCGGGGCGCCTCGCGCCCGGCATCGACATCCGCGGCGCCGGCGGCTACCTCGTCGGCCCCGGCTCCCGCACCGACCACGGCGTCTACAGCACCGCCCCCGGCACCTCCCACATCGCACCCGCGCCCTGCCCGCGCGCCCTCCTGCGCCTTCTGCTCCCTCCGCCCCGCACGCACCACCCCACGCCCCCGTCGGCCGGCGGCCACGGGCAGGGACTCGTCCAGTTCGTGCTCGCCGCGCACGAGGGCCAGCGCAACACCCGCCTGTTCTGGGCCGCCTGCCGCGCCTACGAGGACGGCATCGGCCCCGCCCTGGTCGACCCGCTGGTCGAGGCGGCACTCAGCACCGGCCTGACCGAACGCGAGGCCCGCGCGACGATCGCGTCGGCTGCCCGCATGACGGGGCACCGGCCTTGACGGGGCACCGGCCTTGACGGGGCACCGGCCTTGACGGGGCACCGGCCCTGACGGGACGTCCGGGGTTCCGTAGGCGCCTGACAGGCCTGGAAAAATTCACGGGAGCTCGATGCACCACCGCCCTAGAGTGCCGACCATGTCACTGACCCACGTCGTCCTCACCTCCGGCCGCTCGCTCGACCTCTCCGAGCTGCAGCTCTCCTCGACGTACGGCGGAATGCTGGAGGGCTACCCGTGCAAGCCGGTCAACGACATGAGGATCAGGGGCCTCGTCCGCGCCGCGGAGCACGCCCGCCCCGCCTCGCCGCTGCACCTCGTGCCGCCGCCGCGCGAGTATCCCGACCAGTACGCGGGCGCGTTCGGCCCGGTCGAGGTGCTGCCGTCTGTGGCCTGCGTGGGCGCCTTCCACTCCACGGCCCTCGACCGCGACCACGACCCGGTCCTGTATCGCTCCGTCCTCACGATCATCTGGTTCCAGCCCACCACGCGCGTGCCCTCCGGCTGTGACGCGGAGGACGCGCTGCGGGAGGTCGAGTGGGAGCGGCTGGCGCGGGACTACGAGCTCTAGACGGCGGGACTACGGGCTCTGGAGACGGCCCTGCGACGACAGCCCTTGCGGAGAAATCGGCTTGCTCCGCAGGGGAGGCCGTCTGTCAGGGTCGGGCGATGAGCATTTCCCGACGTGACCTGATGCGCTGGCAGTTCGATCTCACCTGGGCGCTGTTCGAGTACCACCTCGAACGGCTCCGACCCGAGGACTTCCTGTGGGAACCGGGACCGCACTGCTGGACCGTGCGCCCGGCTGCCGACGGAACCTGGGTGCCGGACTGGGCGGAGACCGAGCCCGACCCCGTCCCCGTGCCGACCATCGCCTGGGTGAGCTGGCACATCGGCTGGTGGTGGAGCGTGGCCACCGACCATCTGCGGGGCCGCCCGCCCCGAGAGCGGACCGACGTCACCTGGCCAGGCGACGGGAAGGCGACCGTCGCCTGGCTGCGCGACCTGCGTGCGGAGTGGCTGGCCGCGCTGGACCGGCTCGACGACACGGATCTGGACGCCACGGCGCCGTTTCCCTTGCCGAACGACCCGCAGTACACCGTCGCCCACATGATCGGCTGGGTGAACGCCGAGCTGATGAAGAACGCCGCCGAGATCGGACAGTTGAGGCTGCTACGGGCCCGGTAACCGGGGCTCTGATCCGTCGCCGCCGACGCCGCGCTGGTGGGTGTTTCTCGGCAAGATGTCCAGCTCGGCAATTAGCACCAAAATGGTCATTGTCTTCCCATATTCGCGCTGGATCGGAGACGCCATGAAGGATCTCAAGCTTGAGCAGAAGCGCTCCCTGTCCCGCCTTGAGGCGGCCGATCAGCTCGAGGCGCTCGCGACCGCGCTGAGGGAAGGCGGCGATGCCGAACTGGAACTCGACCCTTGGAAGCTGAGCCTGCGGATCCCGGACGACCTTCGCGGCGAGATCGAGGTCGAGGTCAGTGACGGGGAGATCGAGCTGGAGATCGAGTTCAAATGGCCGACCGCCTCAGGCGCAGAGAAGCCTGGAAGCAGGCAGAAGAGCACGGCTGCCGGTCCCGGGCGAGCCCGCACCGGGGCAGGCAGAACCTCGAAGCGGACCGCCGCGACGAAGTCGTGAGCCGAGAAGGGGTGCCCGAAAATCCGGGCACCCCTTCTCACCTGGCCTTATACCGCCTGACAAGCGGTGGGTGTGGGATTTGAACCCACGGTGACTCGCGCCACGACGGTTTTCAAGACCGTTCCCTTAGGCCGCTCGGGCAACCCACCTCGCCCCGGCCCACCAGGGGCGGAGCGGGTACAGCGTACCGGCCTGACGCGTGGCGCGGGGTTGGTGGTCCGTATGGGGGCCGGTCGCTCCCTTGCCGAGCAGTCTCTGAGCGGCCGTACGAGCGCTCGCCGTCAGCCGGCGTCGCTCAGGCGGACTCCCTTGACGGCGGCGTCGAAGACCGGCCGGTACTCGTGCCATTGCTCGTCCGGGGCGGAGAGGTAGATGACGTACTGGGTGCCGTCGGCGCTCGCGAAGGCCAGTTCCGCCGCGCGGTACTTGCGTGCCCGGCCGTCGAAGGTGAACTCCCAGTACCCGGCAGGCCGTCCCCGGAAGGTCGTTTCGGCCATCCTGACGCGTTCGTAGCCGGGGTTGTCGCGGGCGGTCTGTTCCTCTTCCGTCTCACGCCAGTGCCGCAGCGGATCGGTGCCCGCGAACTCGACGACGTTGACCCTCAGGCCCACCAGTTCCGACGGGTCTATATAGCCGACTTCGCCGCCGGACAACGTCTTGCGGGTCCAGCCGTCCCGCACCGGCACGGAGATGCCGGTGTCCGGCTTCTCGAGGTGGTACCCGGCGGGCATCGGCGGCACGGTGGGACCGGGACTGGCGGCGGGGGAGGAAGTGACGCCTCGGGGCCGGACGTATGCGCGGTCGGCCCATCGGGGCCGCGCTTGAGCCACCACAGTGCGCCGCCGCCCGCCAGACAAGCGGCGAGGGTCACTGCCAGGACGGACCACACCACCGTACGTCGGCGGTTGCCCCTGCCCTTGCCCTTCCCGCCAGGAGGCGCGAGGTCCTCGGCACGGTCCGGGCGCGTGGGGGAATCGAGGCGCGCGGTTCGGGTGCCGGTCACCTCGCCCAGGCGGCGTTCGACCTCGTGCACGTCCATGCGCTGTTCGGGATCCTTGACGAGCAGACCCTCGATCACCGGGGTCAGGTCCCCGGCCCTGCGCGAGGGCTCGTACGGATCGGTGGCGATGGCGTACGCCGTCTCGATGGGGGTGTCGCGCCGGAACGGGTCCCGCCCCTCGACCGCCTGGTACAGCGTTGCCCCCAGGGCCCACAGATCACTGGCGGGACCGGTCTCGGGATGCGCGCCCCTGAGCCGTTCGGGCGCCAGGTAGCAGATGGAGCCGATCAACTCGCCGGGCTTGGTCAGCGAGGACGTTCCCGACTCCATGGCGATCCCGAAGTCGGTGAGGACGATCCGTCCGTCGTCACCGAGCAGCACGTTGGCGGGTTTGACGTCCCGGTGCAGGACCCCGGCGTCGTGGGCGGCGCGCAGGGCGGCGGCCATGGCCAGGCCGATCCGGGCGGCCTCCTCGGGTGGCAGCGCGCCCCGGCGGGTCAGTACGTCGCTCAGCGTGACCGAGGGGATGTACTCCATGACGATGCACGGCAGGCCCTCGTCGTCGACGACGTCGTGCACCACGATCACGTTGGGGTGGGTGATCCGGGCGGCGCTGCGGGCCTCGCGGCGGGTGCGCTCGTAGAGCGTCCGGACCTCGTCGTCCTGCAGGTGCGGCGGGATGCGCAGCTTCTTCACGGCGACGTGGCGGCCGAGCAGTTTGTCCTCGGCACGCCAGACGGTTCCCATACCGCCGCTGCCCACCCGCTCCACCAGCAGGTACCTGCCGGCGACGAGCCGCCCGAGATCGGACACCGCGAGACCGTCCCCTTGTCTGCTTCCCATTCGCGGCTCCGCTTCCCATTCGCGAACAGTCGAGGTCGAGAAGGCACGATAGCCCATCCGAACGTATGGACGCGGTCGCCCTCGATCGGCAACTCCCCACGCGCGCAGCGTAATCCACACCCGGGCGAACAGCTTCCTGGCCGTCCACCCATGCCGTCGCCTCAGCGAACGACAGTGCGACAGGGCGCCCTCCCGGCGGGGAGGACGCGGGTGCGTCCCGTCCTGGTTCCCGCCTCCGCCGCAGGCGCCCGCATCTCTCCCCCTCTCAAGACGGGGCGGGAGACGCGGACAACAAACGCACACGCGCGCGTGACGTCGGCCCTGGTCGGAGCCGGACGTACGCGCGCGTGGCCGGTGGCGTCAGCTGTCGCCCGTGCGGGCGCCCAGGGTGAGTTCGACCGTGCGGGACTGGCCGCCGCGTTCGTAGGTGATCGTGACCTTGTCGTTGGGCTTGTGGGTCCAGATCTCGCCGATCAGGGTGGGGCCGGAGTCGATCACCCTGTCGTCGAGCTTGGTGATGACGTCGCCCGGCTTGAGGCCGGCCTTGGCGGCGGGGCCGCCCGCCTCGACCGCGTCCGAGCCGCTGGCGCCCTGCTCGGTGATCTTGGCGCCGCCGGTGGTGTCCTCCAGGGAGACGGAGGCGCCGATCTTGGCGTACACCGGCTTGCCGGTCTTGATCAGCTGTTTGGCGACGTACTCGGCCTGGTTGATCGGGATGGCGAAGCCGAGGCCGATCGAGCCGGACTGGCTGGTGCCGCCCAGGCCGTTGGCGGAGGACTGGATCGCGGAGTTGATGCCGATGACGTTGCCCTGCGCGTCCAGCAGCGGGCCGCCGGAGTTGCCGGGGTTGATCGAGGCGTCCGTCTGCAGGGCGCTCATGTAGGAGGCGTTGCTGCCGGTGCCGTCGCTGGAGGCCACCGGGCGGTTCTTGGCGCTGATGATGCCCGTCGTGACCGTGTTGGAGAGGCCGAACGGGGCGCCGATCGCGATCGTCGAGTCGCCGACCGCCACCTCGTCGGAGTTGCCCAGCGTCAGCGGGTTGAGGTCCGACGGCGCGTTCTTGAGCTTGATCACCGCCACGTCGTAGCCCTGCGCGTGCCCGACGACCTCGGCGTCGTACTTCTTGCCGTTCGGGAAGGTCGCCGTGAGCTTGCCGCCGTCGACCGCGTCGGCCACCACGTGGTTGTTGGTGACGATGTGGCCCTCGGTGTCGAAGACGAAGCCGGTGCCGGTGCCGCCCTCGCCGCTGCTGCTCTCGGCCTCGATGGTGACGGTGCTCGGCAGCGCCTTGGCGGTCACGGACGCGACCGTGCCCGGGTCGCGCTTGAGGTCGCCACCGCTGTCGGCGGCGGAGACGGTCGTCGAGGAGCTGGTGTCGTCGTTCTTGGCCAGGGTGTAGCCGAGGCCGCCGCCCAGGCCGCCCGCGACCAGCGCGGCGATGAGGACCGCGGCGAGCAGTCCGCCGCGCCCACGGCCGGCCTTGGGCGCCGGCTCCTGGTAGCCGGCGCCCCAACCGAAGCCCGCACCGCCACCGGCACCATCACCAGCGCCGGCACCACCGGCGGCAACACCGCTGTCGGCGTACGGCGGCGTGGGCGGCGGCGGAGGCGGCCAGGAGGCGTCGGGGGCCGAGCCCTGGGAGGCGGGCGGCTGGGCACCGTTCGAGGCAGCCGGGGCGACGGGCGGCTGGGCACCGTTCGAAGCCGCTTCGGCGGCGTACGGCTGAGACCCGTTCGCGCCCGCCTCGGCGCCGTACGGCTGCGTGCCGTTCGAGTTCGCCGGGGCGCCGTTCGGCACCGGCGGGAGCGGAGTGGGCGGGACGGCGTCGCCCTCGGGAGCCGTGCGCTCCGGGGATGCCGGAGCAGCAGGAGCATCCACCGGCACGGGAGGTGCGGACGGGGCCGGGGGTACCGCGGCGCCCTCGTTCTCGGTGCTCACAGCTTCTCTCCTCGATCCACGGCTGTCGTTGTCGGTCGCACGCGGTCACGCCCGTTCACGCTGGCCAGTACTTGTCGGCGGTCGGTGCGCTTCAGCTGTGCATGTCTTTTTGTATGCCGTCAGCTTTTCCCACGGGCCGTCAGAGCACCATAAGCGGTGGCTGTGGGTCCACGGCCATTCCTTATATAGGGCATGTGCTACCAAGCAGGCGCAATCCCGGCACCCTCAAGACTGCTCCGGCCGCACGTCTACCCGCCTGCGGTGGGACCATGACGCGGTGACCCACGCACGGCAGCAGCAGATCCAAGTCGTCGCCCATCGCGGAGCCTCCGAAGACGCTCCCGAGCACACCCTGGCCGCGTACAAGAAGGCGATCGAGGACGGTGCGGACGCCCTCGAGTGCGATGTACGCCTCACCGCGGACGGTCATCTCGTCTGTGTCCACGACCGCCGCGTCAACCGTACGTCCAACGGCCGCGGCGCGGTCTCGGCCCTGGAGCTCGCCGAGCTCGCCGCCCTGGACTTCGGTTCCCGCAAGAACCGCGACTCGTGGAAGAACCGCACCGAGGAGCCCGACTGGGAGTTCCGGCCGGAGGACCCCGAGGACACCTCGGTGCTCACTCTGGAGCGACTGCTGGAGCTCGTCGCCGACGCGGGGCGGCGTGTGGAGATGGCGATCGAGACCAAGCACCCGACCCGGTGGGCGGGGCAGGTCGAGGAGCGGCTGCTGGTCCTGCTGAAGCGGTTCGGGCTCGACGCACCCGCCTCGGCCGACGAGTCCCCGGTGCGTGTCATGAGCTTCTCGGCGCGCTCGCTGCATCGCGTGCGTGCCGCCTCTCCGACGCTGCCGACCGTCTATCTGATGCAGTTCGTCTCGCCCAGACTCCGGGACGGACGGCTGCCCGCGGGCGTCCACATCGCCGGCCCCTCGATCCGGATCGTGCGCAGCCACCCGACGTATGTGGAGCGCCTGAAGCGGGCCGGTCACCAGGTGCACGTCTGGACCGTGAACGAGCCCGAGGACGTCGATCTCTGCGTCGAACTGGGCGTCGACGCCATCATCACCAACCGCCCGCGCGCGGTGCTGCACCAGCTCGGCCGCTGACCCGCGCGCGTGGCCGACGCACGACCACAGCACGACCACAGACAGCCAAAGCACATGGTGGTCACAGCAAACCGCGCACCCGGAAACCTCTAAAACCTCATCAATCCCTGCACAACCTCTTGACCCCGAAGTCCCTTCAGCCCCATCCTCCACTCTCGGTCACACCGTCGAATTCCAGCCATCCCGATTACGGGGAGTGCTCCGGCGCGTTCGGTCTGTATTCGATCGTTACGAGTGCGTCACCGGACATTGATTGGCCGGTTTCCGGTACAGGCCAATGGGGCATCCACTCCGTGGCGTGGGGCAAAGGAGGTCTCGGGGGTGGCGTTGGTGGTGGCACAGGAGGTGCCCACGTCGTCGAGCATGGCCGTACCCCATGGCCCTGCGGGCGTGGGGAAAGCGAGACACCGTATGCGCTCTCAGTTGCGCAGGGGCGGCGTGGCGGATTCGGTCATCGACGATGCCGTACTGATTCTTTCCGAACTCTTGAGCAACGCCTGCAAACACGGCCGGCCGCTCGGTGACGCACTGTCCGGGGACGGTGACGTCCGGGCCTCGTGGCGCGTGGACGCGAGCGGCAGGCTCACCGTGGAGGTGACGGACGGCGGCGGGCCCACCCGCCCTGCTCCGGCCACGCCCTCGGTCACCGCGCACGGCGGCCGCGGGCTGAACATCATCACCGCTCTCGCCGACGACTGGGGTGTACGGGACGATGCCCGGGGCGAGGTCACGGTCTGGGTCGTGGTCCACGACGACGTTCACGATCCGGATGCCGGGCACCGCCGCCACGACTTCGCTACGCGCGTCGCAGCGCCGTCGGTGGGCGCGATATCCGGCCTCGACTTCGCCGACGCCTTCGACGACCTGGACTGACAGCACGGGTTCCGGCAGAGGCACTGCTTCCGCCGGAAGACCTGTTTCCGGCACGACCCGGTGGGTTGTCCACAGGCTCCCGTCGCACATGGCGTGAACGGCTAGGCTCGCGCCGTACGTGACGAGCCGTAACCGGGAGACACCCACGATGGCCAAGAAGCGACCCCAGACCAAGGCCAAGCGCCCGCAGCTCAGCGACGGAGCCCGCGCCGGAGGCGCTGATGGGCACTTTCCGGTCGTCGGCGCACGCGAGCCCTGCCCCTGCGGCAGCGGCCGGCGCTACAAGGCCTGCCACGGCCGGGCCGCCGCGCAGGCGGTGACCGAGCTGGTGCACCGCCCGTTCGAAGGGCTGCCGGGCGAGTGCGACTGGGTGGCGCTGCGCGAGCTGGTGCCGGCCGCCACGGTCGAGCTGCCCCTGAAGGGCGGCCTCCCCGAGGGCGTCCCGTCCGTCACCCTGGCCACCGTCCTGCCGATGGCCTGGCCGGCCCTGCGCCGCGACGACGGCTCGGTACTGCTCGGCCTGCAGAACGACACGGCGTCGGGCGACATCAGCCGCGACCTCGCCGACACTCTCCAGCAGGCCCTCACCGCACAGCCCGGCACGCCGGTCCAGGGCCGCCGCGCCCCGGCCGACGGTCCGCGACTGCAGGATCTGCTCGACCCCGAAGGCGCGTTCGAGCCAGTTGTGCACCCGGGCTTCGAGTTCTGGGTCCCGGACGCGGAGAACGCCACTCCGGAGGTGACCGCCTCCCTGGAGCGGGCCAACGCCGCGGCCATCCCGACCGTGCGGCTGACCGGCGTGGACGCCGCCTACTGGTGCGAGACGCCGGAGAAGAACCACCTGCGCTGGGTCATGCCGCACCCCGAGGAGCAACTTCTGGACGCTCTCGCGCGGCTGCACGCGGCAAAGAAGTCGAACCTCGGCGAAGGCACCCGGCTCGTGGGCTCGTTCCGCGCCCACGGCCTCACCGTGCCGGTCTGGGACCTGCCGAGCGACATCGGCGCGGAGGACGTGGAGAAGCCGGCGGCGGAGTTCGCCGAGCGCCTCGCCGCGGCCCTGGCCACGGACGCTCCGCTCACCGCGGACGAGCGTCGCGCGCGTGGCGGCCTGACCAACCGGCAGGTCACGCTCAGCTGACGAGCGCCGCTGCGGAGATCGGGTTCGGCTGAACGGCCGTTCAGCCGAACCGGCCCGTCCGGGAGGGGTGAATCCGATCACAACTCCCATGCGGAGCAAGGGAATCCGTGACTGGAAAGCCCGGATCGAATTTGCGAACCGCCGATCTCTTGTTACCGTTCCATTAGCCCGGTTGCTGGTGCATCCCCCGTCGCCAGCAACCGGGTCTTTCCATGTGCGCACTCCTTTACGGAATGACGCCGCCTGTCAACTGTCCGAAGGTGACTCGGATTTGCCCGGCGAGGAGTTGCTCGCGGAGCGCAGCAGCAGCGGCCCGCTCCCGGCCCGGGAGGCGAACTCCGCGACCGCCGTGTAGGCGTCCAGGTTCCCCCGAGTGCGCTCCCGGGGCGTCTCGCACGTCCCCGGCTCGTCCTCGGCGCCCCCGGCGCAGCGCATCTGCACCGTGCGGCCACCGGGCCCCATGAGACTCAGTACGGAGTCCAGCGCGCCGCCGGTCGCATTGCGGAAGTAGGTGCGCGCCCAGGTCTCCTCGCCCTGTGTGAGGACGCAGGTCTGCGCCTCGATGCCCTCGGGTGAGGTGAGTTCGGGACCGCAGCGGGCGGCGGTGGCAAGGCCCAGACCGAGCAGCAGCGACGAGTCGGCGAGCTCGGCGGCGGGCGCCTTGGCGTCGGCGGGACGGGACGGACGTACGGCACCGTCCCTCGGAGCATGGGGGGAGGACCGTACGGCCTCGTGCGCGGACGCGTGTCGGGCGGCCCTGCTCGCGTCGACGACCTGTCCGGCGGCCGCCCAGGCCAGCGGCAGGGCGACCGCGGCCGCCGCGACGGACGCGAAGGCGATCAGACGGACTCTTCTACGATTCGGCCCGCGGCGATGCGACGACGGTGCCCTTTTTCCCCTGGTTTGACGCGGCATATAGCGGAAGATAACGAACACGCGCGCGTGCACCGTCCCGCGCGCGCCGGACGGCCCTACAATTCGGGCGCGCTCACACCCGTACGAGTGAGGGCATCAACCACGGCGTCCACCACGGCCTCCACGCCCGGCACCCACGGGGAGGCCGAGCCGGGCAGCGGGGCGCGCTGCCAGCTGATGGGGCCCTGGCCCGTCTCGGACGGGGGCAGGGCGATGTAGCCGCCCTCGCCGTGGAAGCGCAGGGAGCCGGGGACGAAGTCCTTGGCGTAGAGCAGTTCGCCCAGCTGCTCCATGGAGTACGGCTTCACCAGGATCGACCAGCGGGCGGGCGAGGCGACGACCGGGCCGAGGCGCATGCCCATGCGGTCGAGTGCGGTGAGGGCGTGCGCGGCCGGCAGGGCGGGGAGGCTGACCGCGCAGGGGGCCGTGTCGCCGGTGGCGAGGATGATCGGGGCCGTGGGCCGGTTGGTCCACCACCAGCGCACCATGCGCTCGTCGGTGGTGGCCGCGAGGAGGCCGGGGTCGAAGGGGTGGGCGCCGGGCACCGTGCACTCCGGGTCGGGGCAGCCGCAGCGGGAGTGTCCCTGCGGGTGCGTCGTCACTCCTGGGAGTACCGGCCAGCGCCATTCCGTCGCGAAGGTCAGAGCCGCGCTGATCAATTCAGGCGTCCCGTCGCTGCGCAGGAGCCTGCGTCGCCTTCCGAGGATCTCGCGCATGAGCGCTCGTTCCTTTCCGTTGCACCGCTGGCAACACCGTGGTCACATCACACCATGTGTCGATCACTTCACTGTGCGTACCTGTTGGCGCATCACACCCCTGCCATGGGCAAGGAAAACCCCTATGGGCCGAGCGTTTGACTGCTTCCGCGGCCACCTCGCCCTTACTGCGTCTGGCAAAAGCATGGGCGTGGCGTGGGGTGGCGAAGTCTGGCGTTTAGCGTCGCGCGTATTTCTCTTCGCCTCCGCCACGGGAGGATGGGGCCGGTCGTCGGTGGCTAAGACGCCCGGGTCCGTCGCCAGGTTCCGGGTGGTCGTCAACCACCCCTGGCCTTCACCGAGTACGTACCCATCACGACCGCTGTGACGCTCTGTGGAGCGAAACCAGTCGACCGCAATACCCCGTTCCCTGAGTCAGTTTTAAGCCAACTTTGCCATTACGCAAGAGGACAGCGGCGCGTACTCAGGTTACCCACGGACACCAGGAAACCCGGCAGGACAATGCTGGACATCCCCTCACGAGTGCGTGTACATGTGGAGACACTGCTAGCGGCGCAGAATGACATGGGGGTTTGCGATGCTTTTGAGCAATACGCACCGGTCGGAAAGCCGACGCCATGAACGCTCCTCACCCTCCGAAAGTGGCCGGAATCGATTCGACGGTTCCCTCGCCCGCCCACACTGTCGCGCCCGCGCCCGCGGCCTCGAGCACCTCAGCAGTCCCCCCACCCAACGCACCAGGGGCGCTGCTTCAGGACCGTCTCGCCGGCTGGGTCTCGGACCTCACGACACTCCACGAACTCACCGAGCGCCTGGCCCGAACGGACGCACTCGACGACGCCCTCCAGGAACTACTGCGCGCCGGAGCCGCCCTCGTGGGCGCCCGGCGCGGTCTCGTCGTACTGGAACCGGCTGACGGGCTCGGCCCGGACACGACGATCGGACTGGGGCTCGCCCGCGCCGACCTCGGCCACATCGAGACCGTCCCGCGCAGTGCGATGTCGTACGGGAGGATCCTCGACGGACTGCCGGGCGGCGACGGCGAGATCGCCCAGCCGGACCTGTTCTCCGAGAACGGGCTCGACCCCCGCCACCGCGAGGTGGCCGCACGCCTCGGCTACGCCGCGAGCTACGCGCTCCCCCTGTCCACCGAGGCCGCCGGCCGCCTCGGCGCCGCCGTGTGGCTGTACGACGAGCCCGCCGAACCGGCCGAGCGCCAGCGCCACCTCGTCGGCCTGTACACCCGCTACGCCACCGAGCACCTGGCCCGGCTCCTCGAGGTCGAGCGCACGCGCGCGTGCATGAAGACGATGGCCGAGGAACTGCTGCCCTCCCGCCTGCCCCGTATGGCCGGCGTCCAGCTCGCCGTGCGGCACCGTACCGGCCCGCGCGGGGGCGGCGACTGGTACGACGCGCTGCCGCTGCCGGACGCCGCGCTCGGCCTGGCGGTCGGCTCGGTGACCGGCTCCGGGCCCAGCGCCATCGCCGCGATGGGACGGCTGAGGGCCAGCCTGCGGGCGTACGCCGTCATGGAGGGCGAGGACCCGGTCGCGGTCCTGTCCGATCTGGAACTGCTGCTCAGACTCACCGAACCGGCCCGCTCCGCCACCGCTCTGTTCGCCTACTGCGAGCCCGCCCTGCGCAAGATCACGCTCGCCGGGGCCGGGCACACCCCGCCGCTGCTGATCGGCGAGCGGCGCACGGAGTTCGTGGAGACCTCCGTGTCCGCGCCGCTGGGCATGCTGGCCTGCTGGGAGGCACCCAGCGTGGAGCTGACGGCGGAAGCCGGAGAGACGGTTCTGCTCTACACCGACGGACTGCTGCACCGCACCGGCGACCCCACCGACCGCGCCTTCGCCCGGCTGCACGCGGCGGCGGCCTGCGTACCCCGGGCGATCCGGCACGACCCGGACGCCGTCGTCGACCACGTCCTGCGCACCGTGCTGCCGGGCGGGCTCGACCGGGCGGACAGCGAGGAGGACGTCGTCCTGCTGGCCGCCCGCTTCGAGTAGTCGCCCTGTGTGGTCGCCCGCCACGCGCGCGTAGTCGTCCGTCAAAGGCGCCCATAACAGGCGAGTGACCTCGGCCATAACAGCAGCGCTCAAGAGCCGGGTAACAGGTCTTTCGGCCCTGAGCCCCCTTCCGTACGACCGTACGATGGACGGGGTCCAGTGCCGTATCGAGGAGGATGACCGTGGCCGACGAGCTCACCCCGGCCGAGCCCATTGCTGCTACCGCAGCGGGCCCGGAAGCTGAGTCTGAGGAGCCCATCAAGCAGCGGAAGAACGGCCTGTACCCGGGCGTGTCCGACGAGCTGGCCGAGAGCATGAAGTCCGGCTGGGCCGACACGGAGCTGCACGACCTGGAGCCGATCCCCCAGGCCGCCGAGACCGCCGCGCGGCGCTCCGCGTTGTCGGCGCGCTTCCCGGGTGAGCGTCTGGTGATCCCCGCGGGCAACCTGAAGACCCGCTCGAACGACACCGAGTACGCCTTCCGGGCGTCGGTCGAGTACGCGTATCTCACCGGCAACCAGACCGAGGACGGCGTGCTCGTCCTGGAGCCCGTCGCCGACGGTCACAAGGCGACGATCTACCTCCTGCCGCGCTCCGACCGCGAGAACGGCGAGTTCTGGCTGTCCGGCCAGGGCGAGCTGTGGGTCGGCCGCCGGCACTCGCTCACCGAGGCGGAGAAGCTGTACGGCATCCCGGCCTCCGACGTGCGCGAGCTCGCGGACCAGCTCCGCGAGGCGACGGGTCCCGTGCGTGTCGTGCGTGGCTTCGACGCCGGTATCGAGGCCGCGCTGACCGACAAGGTCACCGCCGAGCGGGACGAGGAGCTGCGGGTCTTCCTGTCCGAGGCGCGGCTGGTCAAGGACGCGTTCGAGATCGGCGAGCTGCAGAAGGCCGTCGACTCGACCGTGCGCGGCTTCGAGGACGTGGTGAAGGTCCTCGACAAGGCCGAGGCGACGAGCGAGCGCTACATCGAGGGCACGTTCTTCCTCCGCGCGCGCGTGGAGGGCAACGACATCGGCTACGGCTCCATCTGCGCCGCCGGTCCACACGCCTGCACGCTGCACTGGGTGCGCAACGACGGGCCCGTGCGCTCGGGTGATCTGCTGCTGCTCGACGCGGGCGTCGAGACGCACACGTACTACACCGCCGACGTCACGCGCACGCTGCCGATCAACGGCCGCTACAGCGAGATCCAGAAGAAGATCTACGACGCCGTGTACGACGCCCAGGAGGCCGGTATCGCGGCCGTGAAGCCGGGCGCGAAGTACCGGGACTTCCACGACGCGTCGCAACGTGTGCTGACCGAGCGGCTCGTCGAGTGGGGGCTCGTCGAGGGGCCGGTGGAGCGGGTGCTGGAGCTGGGGCTTCAGCGGCGGTGGACACTGCACGGGACGGGGCACATGCTCGGCATGGACGTCCACGACTGCGCCGCGGCGCGGACCGAGACGTATGTGGAGGGTGTGCTGGAGCCGGGGATGGTGCTGACGGTTGAGCCCGGGCTGTACTTCCAGGCCGATGACCTGACCGTGCCGGAGGAGTACCGGGGGATCGGGGTGCGGATCGAGGACGACATCCTGGTCACGGAGGAGGGAAACCGGAATCTGTCCGCCGGGCTGCCTCGGCGGTCGGATGAGGTTGAGAGCTGGATGGCCTCGCTGAAGGGCTGATCTGGGATCGACGGCCGGACACCAGAGGGGTGTCCGGCCATCGTTGCGGTCTGCGGGCGATTCGTGGCTGGTCGCGCCCGCGCGGGGGAGCCGCATATCGAGACAGCTCCGCGCCCCTGGGGGGGGTTGATGTGGACCTGCATCTGAAGCTCGCCGCCACCGACGGGCGCCGTGCTGGGCTTGAGCGTGCTCTGCGTGATGCCGTGCGGGACGGGCGGCTGGCGCCCGGGGCTCGGTTGCCGGCCACGCGGCGGCTCGCGGACGAACTCGGGGTCTCCCGGAACACCGTGAAGGCGGCCTACGACCAGCTTGTCGCCGAGGGGTATCTCACCGCCCGGCAGGGGGCCGGTACGCAGGTCGCCTCGTTGCCTCCCGTCGACGCCGAACCGCCGGAGGCCGCCGCACGCGCGCGTGCGGCGCGTTTTGATCTGCGGCCGGGGAGTCCGGATGTGGGGGCGTTTCCGGCGGCGGCCTGGCTGCGGGCGTTGCGCAGGGCCATCGCTACGGCGCCCTCGGCGGCGTACGACTACGGCGATCCGCGCGGGCGTATCGAGTTGCGCAACGCGCTGTCGGGGTATCTGGGGCGGGCGCGCGGGGTGATCGCGCCCCCGGAGCGGATCGTGATCACCTCCGGGTATGTGCAGGGCTTGGCGCTCCTCACGCGCGTGCTGGAGGGCGGCTCCGTCGCCATGGAGGATCCCGGATTGCCGTTCCACCGGGAGGTGGTGCGGCGCAACGGGGGCGCCGTCGTGCCCGTGCGGGTCGATGAACGGGGTGCGTGCGCCCAGGAGTTGGGGGACTGCGGGGCCGTTGTCGTCACGCCCGCGCATCAGTACCCGACCGGTGTGACCCTGCATCCGGAGCGGCGGCGGGCGCTCAGCGACTGGGCACGCGCGCGTGAGGGGCTGATCGTCGAGGACGACTACGACGGGGAGTTCCGTTACGACCGCCAGCCCGTCGGCGCGCTGCAGGGGATGGCGCCGGGGCAGGTGGTGTATCTGGGGACCGCCTCGAAGACCCTCGGGCCCGCGCTGCGGCTCGGCTGGATGGTGCTGCCGCCGCACCTGGTCGACTCCGTCGCCGACGCCAAGCTGCACAGCGACCATCACACCGAGTCCGTCGGCCAGTTGGCCCTGGCGGAGCTGATCGACAGCCACGCCTACGACCGGCATGTGCGTGCCTGTCGGCTGCGGTACCGGCGGCGCCGGGATCAGCTCCTGGAGCGGCTGGGGGCGCGCCGGAACGTGCGCGGGATCGCGGCCGGGCTGCATGCGCTGGTGGAGGTCGACGACGAGGCGGCGGTGCTGGCGCGGGCGGAGGCCGAGGGGCTTGCGGTGGGGCATCTGGGGGAGCACTGGCATGCACCGGGCGGCGGCGGGCAGCGGCCGCAGGGGCTCGTCGTGGGGTACGGGACGCCTCGGGAGCGGGTCTATCCGGAGGCGTTGGAGGTACTGGGGAAGGTGCTGGAAACGGCCTGAATTGGGCCACTGAGACGCATGAGTATTGGGCCTGTTGACAGGCCCACCGTGTCTTTAACGTCATCGGCATGACAACCCGCCTCGTCCCGCCCGCCGGTCCGCAACGCGTCCTCGCCCTGGCCCAGTTGAGCAACTCGGTCGGAGACGGCGCCTACTACACGACGTCGGCCCTCTACTTCACCCAGGTCGTCGGCCTCGCCCCCGCGCGCGTGGGGCTCGGGCTGACCGTCGGCTGGGCGGTCGGCTCGCTGGTCGGGGTTCCGCTCGGGCGGCTCGCCGATCGGCACGGGCCGCGCGGTACGGCGGTGCTGCTGGCCCTTGTGACGGGGCTCGCGGTGGCGTCCTTCACGGTCGTGCAGGGGTTCGTGCTGTTCGTGCTGGCCGCGTGCGCGTACGCCGCCGCGCAGTCCGGGCTCGCGGCGGCCCGGCAGGCGCTGCTGGCGGGGCTGGTGCTGGCCAGGGACCGGACGGGGTTGCTGGCGCATCTGCAGGCGACGCTCAATGCCGGCCTGGCGGTGGGTGCCGGGCTCGGCGGGCTCGCGCTGCATGCCGGGACGCGGACGGCGTATCTGGCGGTGTTCACGCTGGACGCGGTGAGCTTCGTGGTGTGCGCGGGGTTGCTGCTCCGGCTGCCCTCCGTGGCGCCTGTGCCGAGTCGGCGGCGTGACGGGCTCGGCGTACTGCAGGACCGCCCGTACGCGTTGGTCGCGCTCCTCAACACCGTGCTGCTGCTCCGGCTGCCGCTGCTCAGCCTCGTGCTGCCGCTGTGGATCACCCGCAGGACCGAGGCACCGGCCTGGCTGGTCTCCGCGCTGTTCGTGCTCAACACCGGTGCGGTGATGCTCTTCCAGGTCAGGGCGGCGCGCGGCGTCACGGGCCTCGCCACCGCCACGCGCGCGGTGCGTCGTGCGGGCTGGGTGATGCTCGCCGCGTGCGTGGTGTTCGCGCTGTCGGCGGGCGCCTCGCTGTGGGTGGCCGTCGGCTTCCTCGTGGTGGGCGCGGTGCTTCAAGTGGTCGCCGAGATGGGGCAGTCGGCGGGTTCCTGGCAGCTGTCGTTCGACCTGGCCCCGCAGGGCCGCGTCGGCGAGTACCAGGGCCTGTTCGGGACCGGCGTCACGATCGCCCGCACCCTCGGCCCGCTCCTCCTGACGGGCCTGCTCGTGGAGTGGGGGACGCCGGGCTGGCTGCTGCTGGGCGGGGCGATGCTGGCGTCGTCGTACGCGATGGGACCGGCGGCCAGGTGGGCCGCCGGTCGTCGGGGGCAGGAACAGGTCAGGCAGCCCGTGCTCGTGCCGTGACCGGAAGCGCGTCCAGGAACAGCGCCCCCGCGAGCAGCCCCGCACTCCCCCGCGGGCTCCACGCGCGCGCGTGCAGGTCGGCATCGAGGGCGACCAGGGCCGCCGCACCGGCCTCGGTGGCCGTACCGCCCGCTTCCAGGACTGCGCGGGCGCCCTGCTGGGCCTGCCGTAGGCCGATGGGGCCCGCGGTGTAGAGGAGTTCGGTGTCCTGGAGGGTGGACATCACGGTGAGCAGGGCGTCCAGGCGGGCCTGCTCCTGCGAGGCGCCGGCCGAGCGGGCGGTGGCGAGCGCGTCCAGCGCCCGCCGTACGTGCGGGAATCCGGCCCGGGCCTCGCCCCGTGCCCCGGCGGCGCCGTACTTCGCGGACACCGAAGAGCCCCGGGAGGGCCTGCGCGGGGCGCGTTTGTCGGTGTGCGCGGCGATCCGCTTGGCGGTGGCGGCGACGTCCCTCGCCCCGGCCCGGGGGTCGAGCGCGGCCCCGGCGACCAGCAGGCCGAGTGCCCACAGCGCGCCCCGGTGTCCGCCGCCCGCGAGATGCACCGAGTGCTCGGTGCACCTGCCGATCGCGCCCAGTTCGCTGCGGAGCCCGGGCGTCGGCTCACCCGTGCGCCTGGCCGCGGCCGCCATCGCCGCGAGGCCCGGCGTGAGCGCCTTGGCCGACCAGCGCAGCATGCGGTGGTCCCGGCGGGTGAGGCGGGCTGCGAGGTCGCGCGGGTCGGGCAGGCCCGGCTTGGGAGCCAGGGCCAGCTGCCCGGTCAGCGCGGTCACGGCGGCCTGCGCGAGCGCATCGTCCTCGCGGCTGCTCATGGCCGTACCCCCTAGGAGGAGGCCGAGACCGACGGGGCGTCGCTGGGCGGGGTGCCCGTGGGCGCGTCGCTCGGCGGCGTACCGCCCTCGCCGCCACCGCCGCCGCTGCCCGCGCCGGTGTTCTCGGCGTCCGGGTCGATGCCGAGGGTCAGGAAGCCCTTGTAGCCCTTGGAGGGGTCCTTCTTGTGCACGGCCTTGAGGGTGAGCAGGCCGCTGGAGGCGCCGCCGCCGTCGTAGACCATGTCGTTGTCGAGGGTGGTGTAGCTGCCGGAGTGCTTCGAGTAGGGCTCCAGCGTGAAGATCTCCTCGGCGATGTCGTCCGCGAAGAACAGCTGGCCGGTGTAGTTGACCTTGCCGCCCTCGTAGGTGCCGTCCTCCTTCTGGCCGCCGGTGTGCACCTTGAGGTGGATGTGGCAGGTGCGCGGGGTGTACCAGCCCGGGAAGATCGTCTCGAACTTGACGACCCCGCCTGCGTTCGCGACCTGATAGCCCCGCAGATAGGTGTTGTCGTCGGCGGTCGAGCCGTCCTCGCTCTCGGCGGGCGCGGAGCCGCCGGGGTTGGCCGTGGTGTAGCCGGAGTAGTAGCCCCAGGCGTCGCAGTGCCAGATCTCCACGGCCGCGCCGGAGACCGGGGTGCAGCCGTCGGTGGCGTCGACGACGGTGAGGCGCAGTGTCAGCGGGACGCCGCTCTTGCCCTCGGTGATGTCCTTTCTGACCAGGGCGTTGTCGAGGTAGTAGGGGCCTTCGGTGACGCTCGACATCAGCGTCATGCAGCTGCCCGCGCTCTCCGAGGCGGTGGTGGTGGTGGCCGTCGTCGCGGCGTCCGTCGCGGTGGTGCCCGCGTCGGCGAAGGCCGTCTGATAGCCGGCTACGGCGAGCCCGCCCGCCGCGAGCGTTCCTCCGGTCACCGCGATCGCGCGGCGCCGGGTGATCGACTTGTCCTTGTGGTTTCCCGTCATGACCGGGAAATTAGGGACGCCGTCCGTCAGGAGCTTGAGATGGCGCTGTGCGGGGGCTGTGAGTCCTGAGGAAGCTGAAGTCCGCAGCCCTCGTCGGCCGTTGGTGGGTGGGTCACCCGTAGAGCTCAGCGATTGCCCCGAATGCGTATCTTCCGGTGGTTTTATCGCCTTCCCGGGCAAAGAGAACTGATCGCTTCCGCGATCTTCCCTGCCCAGGAGAGCGAAGACGATGACCCGTTCGTCCGTACGCCAGAACCCAGCGCGGTTGCTCCGTTCGGTGCTGCCCGCCGTCGCCACCGTCCTGTCCGTGGTGTCCGCGCTCCTCCTGGGCGGTGCGACACCGGCCGCCGCACTGACGAAGCCGGTCGTCAACGGGCCCGTGTTCAACGACCCGCTGGGCACCGCGGCGCAGCGGAAGGCGATCTTCACCCAGCTCGTGCGGCTGATCGACGCGACGCCGACCGGGGCGCAGATCCGCGGCTCGATGCACGAGTTCGCCGACCAGGAGGTCGCGAACGCGCTGATCGCCGCCCATGGGCGCGGTGTCGACGTCAGGCTCATCCTCGACGACTCGACCTATGTGGGCCCTGACGGCGCCGAGTTCGCCAACCCGGCCTACCGGTCCCTCAGGGCCGTACTCGGAACCAGCACCGCCGCCCGCTCCTGGGTCGTCGTCTGCGACGACAGGTTCGAGGACGCCGACGGGGTGGACGACGTCCAGCGCGGCTGCCTGGCCGTGGCGCCGCCCCAACCGGCCTACAACCACAACAAGTTCTTCCTCTTCTCGAGGATCGGGCCCTTCGACGACGGCACCAGCTACTCGAGGGTCGTCTTCCAGACCTCCTCGAACCTCTCCGACTGGTACAAGGTGGAGTCCTTCAACGACGCCGTCACCTTCACGGACAGCACGGTCTACAACGCCTACGCCTCGTACCACGAGCAGCTCCGCCAGGGGCGCACCCTGGCACGCGGCAACAACAACGCCTACTTCTCCACGCCGACCGGCTCGACCTACCGCGGCTACTTCTTCCCGCGAGGTGACGCGTCGTACAACAACCCGGCCACGGACACGGTCGTCAACGTGCTGAACGAGGTCAGCTGCGCCTACACCGGCGCGGACGGCCTGCGGCACCAGACCGACATCCGCATCGTGACGCACAGCTTCTTCGGCTCCCGCCGCCAGGTCGCCGACAAACTGGCCCAGTTGCGCGGCCGGGGCTGCTGGATCGACATCGTCTACGCCGACAGCGACTCCGTGATCACCAGCCGGCTGAACGCCGCCGGCATCCAGCACCGCGGATGCCGCATTCCCAACGGCCCCGGAATCGACGTCCGCCCGCACAACAAGCAGATCCTGCTCGACGGCTACTACAACGGCGACCTCACCCCGCGCGTCTACACGGGCAGCGCCAATTTGACGGGGTCGTCCCTACGCTCGGCCGACGAGGCGATCGTGCGGATCAGCAGCGCGTCCTATCACGCGAGGTATCTGAGCGAGTTCTACAGGATCCGCGCTGCCTGCGGCGGTTGACGCCGGTGCGGGGTGCGGGCCGCTCTCGTGGGACGCGATGGGGTGACGGTCGCCCACGGGAGGCGTGCTACACCGCCACCAGCGGGGCGTCCTCGCGCCACTTGAGGATCTTGTCGAAGCTCACCACCGCCCCGGCCCGGCCCGGCTTGTTGCCGATCTGGACGTGGTCGGCGAGTTCCTCGATGAGACAGAGCCCTCGGCCGTGTTCGGCGTCGGTGGCCGCCGGGCGCGGGCCGCGGGACGGGGCGGTGAAGCCGGGGCCCGAGTCGGTGACCTCGATGTGGCACTTCTCCCCGTCGAGGTAGGCCGTGACGCGGTAGGCCTGGGGGGAGCCGTCGGGCGCGGTGTCGCCGCCGTGCTCGACGGCGTTCGCGCAGGCCTCGGTGAGGGCGACGGAGAGGTCGTACGACACATCGGGGTCGACGCCCGCGGTCTCCATCGTGCCGATCAGCAACCGCCGGGCGAGCGGCACGCTCGCGGCTTCCCGCCGCAGATGGAGTGACCACCAGATGCTCATGCTCCAGCCTCCTGGCCGCGGCTCGACATACCGTTACGTATTGCCGCGAGTGCCCCGCTGTAAGCACTTCATTGACGTGATGCCGCCCATATGGTCGATGCGCCCACTATGGAATCGGTGTATGTGGGTGCGACCTACACCAGAAGGTGATCTTCCGGTCCTACAGCTCCTACCTCCTCTGTCTCCTCATACGTCCTCAACCGCCCGTAAGTCACCTTGCGGACCTGCCGCATGGCGGCCATGAGGCCAGTGCGATGATGAGGCCGCCATGTCTGCCCCCCACCCGCGCACGGCGCGCTCCGGAAGTGATCTCCGGATACTGCGGGCCGCGGTGTTCGCCGCGGTCTGTGTCGTGCTGGCCGCGGTGGGGCACGTACTGGGCTCCTGCGCCACGATCCCGCTGTGGACGCTGGGCGCGGGGTTCCTCGGAGTTCTTCTGGTCACGGTGCCGCTCGCGGGACGCGAGCGTTCGCTGCCCGGGATCGCGGTGCTGCTCGCGGCCGGCCAGACCGTCCTGCACACGCTGTTCGGGCTCGGTCAGCACGGGGCGAGTGGCGGGGCGGCCACCGGGGCCTCCTCCGCTTCCGCCTCCCTGTCCGACGCCGCGCTCGTGGCGCAGGCGGTGCGGCTCGTCTGCGGGACCGCCACGGCGGCCATCAGCCCGGCCCGGGCCCAGCAGATCCTCACCGAGGCGCGGATCGGCCCGGCCACCGGACCGGCCACCGGGGCGCATGCCTCACACCCCTCGACACACGCGCTGTCCACCGTCACGGACTCCGCCACCGACTCCGGCGCTTCGCTGCTGCCGTCCCTGCCCATGGTGCTCGCCCACGTTCTCGCGGCGGTCGTCGCGGGGTGGCTGCTGCGGCGCGGGGACCTGGCCCTGCTGCGGATCGTCCAGATGTCCGCGCTGTCGGCGCACTCGGTCGCCGAGGGGGCGTCCGTACGATCCCTGCGCGGGGCGCTCGCGCTGGTGCGTGCGCTGCGTGCCGGGCTGCCGGGCGCGCCCGAGGCGGGCCCGCGCATCCAGTGCGCCGGATGGATCGGCCCGTCCGAGCCCCGCACCCTCGCACTCCAGCACACGGTGGTCAGGCGCGGCCCGCCGGCCACCGACCTCGTCCTCACCGCCTGACACGACGCGACCACCACTCCACTGACGTGGGGACGAGGGGCCGCCGTCGTGCGGCACGCGCGCGTGCCCGAGTTTCCGATCGAGGGACAGCTTCGTTCTGCCTTTCCCGCTGCTTTCCCGCCTGATCGGGCACCCCCGCGCACGCGTACTCCTCTTCACCACCGGAATCTCGAATCTCACCCACAGTGGAGTGCTCCGAATGAAGGCCTCTCGCATCGCCGCCGCCTGCGCCCTCGCCGGCACGGCCGTGCTCGCCCTGTCCGTCCCCGCCTTCGCCCACGTCAGCGTGCAGCCGGAGGGCACCGCCGCCAAGGGCGGTTACGCGGTCGTCGACTTCAAGGTGCCGAACGAGCGCGACAACGCCGAGACCACCAAGCTCGAGGTCAACTTCCCGACCGACCACCCGCTGGCCTCGGCGATGCCGGAGGCGATCAACGGCTGGGACATCAAGGTCACCAAGTCCAAGCTGGACAAGCCGATCGAGATGCACGGTGAGAAGATCTCCGAGGCCGTCACCAAGATCACCTGGACGGCCACCGGCGACGGCATCAAGGCGGGCTTCTTCCAGAAGTTCCCGGTCTCCGTCGGCCAGCTCCCCGAGGACGCGGACGAACTGGTCTTCAAGGCGATCCAGACGTACTCCAACAAGGAGGTCGTGCGCTGGATCGAGGTCCCGCAGGACGGCCAGGAGGAGCCGGACAACCCAGCCCCGGTGCTCGAACTGTCCGCCGCCGAGGACGGCCACCACGGCTCGTCGTCGTCCGACAAGGCCTCCGCCTCCGACGACGCCGAGGCCGCCTCCGCGAAGACCGCCGCCGAGCCCGCCGACAGCAGCGACACCACCGCCCGCGTCCTGGGCGTGGTCGGCATCGTCGTCGGCGCGCTGGGTGTGGCGTACGGCGTGATCGCCGGCCGTCGGCGCACCGACGGCTGACGCACCTTAGGTTCACGGCGCGCGCCGGGGCACACACCCCGGTGCGCGCCGGATCTCTCACCACTGGGACATTTTTCTATGCGTAAGAAGACTTGCCATGCGTAAGAAGACCTTCGCCGCGGCCGCCCTGCTCGCCGCCGCCGCCACCCTGACCCTCTCCGCCTGCGGCAACGGTGACGACAGCGCCCAGCCCGTCACCGTGGTCTCCGAGGAGGCCGGGTCGGACAAGGCCGCCATCGTCCTCGACAAGCCGTTCGAGAAGCCCGACCTGGTCCTCACCGACACGAACGGCAAGAAGTACGACCTCCGCAAGGAGACCCAGGGCAAGCCCACGCTGATCTACTTCGGCTACACCAACTGCCCCGACGTCTGCCCGCTGACGATGAACAACGTCGCCGTCGCCAAGAAGCAGCTGTCCAAGGCGCAGCAGGACGAGCTGCGCGTCGTGTTCGTCACCACGGACCCGGAGCGCGACACCGCGTCCGCGCTCGGCAAGTGGCTCAAGGGCATCGACTCGCAGGTCGTCGGCCTGACCGGCGACTTCGACACCATCCAGGCCGGCGCCCGCACCCTCGGCATCAGCATCGAGCCGCCGCACAAGGACAAGAACGGCAAGATGGTCTCCACCCACGGCACCCAGGTCGTCGCGTTCTCGCCGAAGACCGACGCCGGGTACGTCCTCTACACCGAGGACGCCACCGTCGACGACTACACCAAGGACCTCCCCAAGCTCATCAAGGGGGAGAAGCCGTGAGGCGTCTCGTCGCACCCGTCGCGGTACTGACCGGGGCCCTGGTCCTGGCGGGCTGCGGCTCCGAGGACATCCAGGCCGACTCCCAGGCTGACTCCCAAGCCGGCTCAAAGGCGGAACTGTCCGTCAGCGGCGCCTACATGCCGCAGCCCGTCTCGGACTCCATGGCGGCCGGCTTCCTGACGATCACGAACAAGGGCGGCACGAAGGACGAGTTGACCTCCGTCACCAGTGACGTCGGCGACGTGACCGCCCACGAGACCGTCGGATCGTCGATGCAGGAGGTCAAGGACATCGACGTCCCCGCGCGCGGTCAGCTCGTGTTCAAGAGCGGCGGCAACCACCTGATGTTCGAGAAGCTGAAGCGCAAGCCCGAGCAGGGCGAGAAGGTGAGCGTGCAGCTCCACTTCGCCGAGTCCGGCACGGTGACGGTTGAGATACCGGTGAAGTCCGCGACGTACAACCCGAAGACCGGACACTGAGGGAGAGATCGCCTTGACCCAGACCATCGCCCCCCGCGTCCGGACCCTGGTGCTGCTGCTCCTGGCCGCCACCGGCCTTCTGCTCGCCGGCGCCGGGCCGGTCTCCGCGCACGCCGCGCTGACCGGCAGCGACCCCCAGCAGGGGGCGGTGGTCGACAAGGCCCCGACGCAGATCTCGCTGTCCTTCTCCGAGAAGGTCGCCCTGTCCGACGACTCCCTGCGCGTGCTCGACCCCAAGGGCCAGCGCATCGACCGCGGCGACCCGGCCAACCTCAGCGGCACCACGTACGCCGTGAAACTCCACAGCGGCCTGCCCGACGGCACCTACACCGTCACCTACCAGGTGGTGTCCGAGGACAGCCATCCCGTCGCCGGCGCCTACACCTTCTCCATCGGCGCCCCCTCCCAGACCACCGTCTCCGTCTCCGGCCAGACGGCGGGCGGCGGGATCGTCGGCGCGCTCTACGGGTTCGGGCGGTACGTGTCGTACGCCGGCTTCACCGTCATGGTCGGCGCCGCCGCCTTCGTGCTCGCCTGCTGGCAGCGCGGGACGGGCGTGCGGCCGCTCCAGCGGCTCGTCGTCTCCGGCTGGCTGGCACTGACCGCCGCCACGCTCGGGCTGCTCCTCCTGCGCGGCTCGTACACCAGCACCGGCAAGGTCGGCGACATCTTCGACCTGGACCTGCTGGGGCAGGTGCTGCAGACCAAGACGGGCGCGGCGCTGGTCTCCCGGCTGCTGCTGCTCGCCGCCGCGGCGCTGTTCATCGCCGTGCTGTTCGGGGCGTACGACAAGCGTGAGGAAGAGGAGAAGCAGGACCTGACCTTCGGGCTCGCGATCGGCGGGACCGTGGTGGCGGCGGGGCTCGCGGCGAGCTGGGCGATGTCCGAGCACGCCTCGACCGGGCTCCAGGCCGGGATCGCGATGCCGGTCGACGTCGTCCATCTGCTGGCCGTCGCCGGCTGGCTCGGCGGGCTCGCCGCACTGCTCGTGGCGCTCTACCGGGCGCCCGCGGACACACCGGTCGACGCCTCCGCGGTACGGCGGTTCTCACGCGTCGCCTTCGGCAGCGTGCTCGCGCTGGTCGCGACCGGGATCTACCAGTCGTGGCGCCAGCTCGGATCGTGGTCGGCGTTCACCGGGACGCGGTACGGGCAGTTGCTGCTGGTCAAGATCGGGCTCGTGGTGCTGCTGGTCGGGATCGCGTGGATCTCGCGGCGGTGGACGGCACGGCTGGCGGATGCCGTCGTGGAGCAGCGGCGGGAGGCGAAGGACGCGGCTGAGGGCGAGAAGGGGGCGGGCTCGGGTACGGGTACGGGTACGGGTACGGCGGACACGGTCGAGGAGGATGTGGAGGGCGAGGGCGAGGCTGTCGAGGGCGAGCGGGAGCACGCCACCGCGCGGGCCACCACCTCCACCCCCGCTTCCGCTTCCGCTTCCGGCAAGAAGGGCGCCTCGGTCGCCGTGGCCGACGACAAGGGCAGCGACTCCAAGGGCAGCGACTCCCAGCGCGCCGCCCAGCTCGCCCGGCAGCAGGCCGCGATCGACACGGCACGGCAGAAGCAGCAGCGGGACGCCGACCCGAACCGGTTCGGACTGCGCCGCTCGGTGCTCGCCGAGGCGGGCGTCGCCGTCGTCCTGCTGGCCGTCACCACCATGCTGACGTCGACCGAACCGGGGCGAACCGAGGAGGCGGCCAGGGCGGCCACGTCGGCCTCTTCCGCCGACGCCTCGGCGACCGGGGCGCTGACCCTGGACATGTCCTTCGACACCGGCGGCGAGGACGGCAAGGGCGTCGTACGGATCGACCTCGATCCCGCGCGCGTGGGCGGCAACGAGATGCACGTCTACGTGGAGCGGCCCAACGGCCGCGCCTTCGACGTCCCCGAGGTGAAGGTCGCCTTCACCCTCGAGTCCCAGGACATCGGTCCGCTGCCCGTAGTCCCCGACCACATCACCACCGGACACTGGTCGGCGACCGGAGTGCAGATCCCCGTGGCGGGCGAGTGGAAGATCGCCGTCACCGTCCGGACCTCCGACATCGACCAGACCACCGTCTCCAAGAACGCGCAGATCGGCTGAACCGCACCATGGCTGACCAGTCCATTCCAGAGGCCCGCAGCCCCGAGAAGGCACTTAATGGCGGCGTTTCACTCAATGCCGGCGTTTCCGAGAACGCCTCTGTCGAGGACGGCGCCTCCCCCAAGGAGGGCATCTCGCGGCGGCGGCTGCTCGGAACCGCCGGTGCCACCGGGCTGGTGCTCGGTGCGGCCGGCGGGGCCGTGGGATACGCCGCCCGGCCGGCCGAGGCGACACCGCTCACCTCGCTGGGCGCCGAGCAGGTGATGTTTCACGGGAAACATCAGCCCGGCATCCTCCAGCCGCTCCAGGCACGCGGCCACGTCGTCGCCTTCGACCTGACGGCGGGCGCGGGCCGTAAGGAGGCGGCGGCATTGCTGCGCCGTTGGTCGGAGACGGCACGACGGCTGATGGCGGGCGAGACGGCCAAGCAGGACGACACCGACGTGGCCCGGGACGCCGGGCCGTCGTCCCTGACGATCACCTTCGGCTTCGGGCACAGCTTCTTCGCGCGAACCGGCCTGGAGAAGCAGCGCCCGGTCTCCCTGGACCCGCTGCCCGACTTCTCCTCCGACCGGCTCGACAAGGCGCGCAGCAACGGCGACCTGTGGGTGCAGATCGGCGCCAATGACGCCCTGGTCGCCTTCCACGCCCTGCGCGCGATCCAGAAGGACGCCGGCCAGGCCGCCAAGGTGCGGTGGCAGATGAACGGCTTCAACCGGTCGCCGGGGGCCACCGCGCACCCGATGACGGCGCGCAACCTGATGGGCCAGATGGACGGCACGCGTAATCCGAAGCCGACGCAGGCCGACTTCGACGAGCGCATCTTCGTGCCGGAGTCCGGTTCGAAGGACCCCGCGTGGATGGCGGGCGGCTCCTACGCCGTCGTACGCCGCATCCGCATGCTGCTCGACGACTGGGAGCAGCTCTCGGTCAAGGAGCAGGAGGACGTCATCGGGCGCCGCAAGTCCGACGGGGCGCCGCTGTCCGGGGGCACCGAGACGACCGAGATGGACCTGGAGAAGACGGACAAGGCAGGGAACCTGGTCGTCCCCCTCAACGCCCACGCGCGCATCACCCGGCCCGACCAGAACGGTGGCGCGGCCATGCTGCGGCGCCCCTTCTCGTACCACGACGGCATCGACGCGGACGGGGTGCCCGACGCGGGGCTGCTGTTCATCTGCTGGCAGGCCGACCCACTGCGCGGCTTCGTCACCGTCCAGCGCAAGCTCGACCGCGGCGACGCACTGTCGAAGTTCATCCGGCACGAGGCGAGCGGGCTGTTCGCGGTGCCGGGTGGGGCGGCGGAGGGCGAGTACGTGGGGCAGCGGTTGCTGGAGGGGTGACGCGGGGGGGCGAGGGGCGGGGCAGGCAGGGCACGGGGGGAGCCGGGCTGGGCAGGGGCGAGCGGGGGCAGGCATGAGCCGGGGCACGGGTGAGCCGGCTGGGCTCGGCACATCCCATGAGCCGGGCTGGGCTCGGTACATCCCGTGAGCCGCGTCCGGATCCCCCTTGGCGTGGCCGGATGAGATATGTCCACCGCGTTTCGCAAGGCCCATTAGGGTGAGGTCATGCCAGCGAGCTATGCCTATCTCGGCCCCGAGGGCACCTTCACCGAGGTCGCCCTGCGCACGCTTCCCGAGGCCGCGACCCGGGAGCTGATCCCGTACGTGTCCGTACAGTCCGCGCTCGACGCGGTGCGCCTCGGCGAGGCCGAGGCCGCGTTCGTACCGATCGAGAACTCCGTCGAGGGCGGGATCACGACCACGCTCGACGAGCTGGTCGCGGGCAAGCCGCTGATGATCTACCGCGAGGTGCTGCTGTCGATCACCTTCGCGCTGCTGGTCAGGCCCGGCACCAAGCTGTCGGACATCAAGACGGTCTCCGCCCACCCGGCCGCCCAGCCGCAGGTGCGCAACTGGCTGAAGAAGAACCTCCCGGACGCCCACTGGGAGTCGGCCGCCTCGAACGCGGACGCCGCGCGTCTGGTCCAGGAGGGCCAGTACGACGCCGCCTTCGCGGGCGAGTTCGCGGCCGCCCGGTACGGCCTGGAGGCCCTGGAGACCGGGATCCACGACGCGGAGAACGCCCAGACGCGGTTCGTGCTGGTGGGCCGGCCGGCCCGGCCCGCGGCGCCGAGCGGCGCGGACAAGACGTCCGTCGTCCTGTGGCAGCGCGACGACCATCCCGGCGGGCTGCGCGACCTCCTGGGCGAGTTCGCCACGCGCGGCATCAACCTGATGCTGCTGCAGTCCCGGCCCACCGGTGCGGGCATCGGCAACTACTGCTTCTGCATCGATGCCGAGGGGCACATCTCGGACCGCCGGGTGGCGGAGGCGCTGATGGGGCTGAAGCGGATCTGCCTGGAGGTGCGGTACCTGGGCTCGTATCCGCGCGCGGACATCGAGCCGGGGGATGTGCGGACGCCGCGCCAGGGGACGTCGGACGAGGCGTTCGTGTCGGCGGCGGACTGGGTGGCGCGGTGCCAGGACGGGCGGTTCTGAGCGGCCCGTACCGCCCGTACGGCCCGTAGGGCCTGTGCGTGCTGTGCGTGCTGTGCGTGCTGAGGTTGCTATGACGAGAGCTTGGACCGGCCCTGTGACGGTCGGTTCGTGACCGGCTCCCGCACAGGCTTCTCGCCAGTACTACCAGCTTATTGTCGTTATCCACAGGCGTTATCCACAGGTACTCTTCTCGACCTGGGGACAAGTCGACAAGCAAGGGTGGGGCTGTCGACAAATCACTCTCCGAGCCACCTCGGTGTCCACCATCGCGCAAGTCACCCTTCGTCCACTCTTTTCCTTTGGGCAATCCTTTGGGGCGACCGCTTTCCACTCGAAAGTGCGGATGGATAGGGTTTGCCCTGGGAATCCTCGACCTGCTCGGCACATTGCGGAGTGATCAATTCCGACGTCCACAGTCCATCCACACACCCTGTGGATAACTCTTCCCCGGCTGGGGATCCCTGTGGACAACCGCGATCCAAATCCCGTTCCCCACAAGGGAATCGGGTCAACCGGCCGCCCCGCGCCTGCCCCGTTCCAGGGAGTGAGACGCCCTTTATTGACACACCTCGCAATTCATCCCCAACGGAACGTAAGCCGTGGTTCGGAATAGCGAGTCGTGGGCTGTCACCCCGCCCCGGTAGCCTTGAGCGCGTGATTGACCTTCGCCTGCTCCGTGAGGACCCTGACCGAGTGCGCGCCTCGCAGCGCGCCCGTGGAGAGGACGTCGCGCTCGTCGACGCCCTCCTGTCTGCCGACGAGCGGCGCAGGTCGTCCGGCGTCCGCTTCGACGAGCTGCGTTCCGAGCAGAAGTCGCTCGGCAAGCTCATCCCCAAGGCCTCCGGCGACGAGAAGGCCGAGCTGCTGAAGAAGACCGGCCAGCTCGCCGCCGACGTCAAGGCGGCCGATGCGGAGCAGCACGAGGCCGACGAGGAGACCAAGCGCCTCCTGCTCCAGCTCGGCAACCTCGTGCACCCCGACGTCCCGGTCGGCGGCGAGGAGGACTTCGTCGTCCTGGAGACGCACGGCACCATCCGCGACTTCGGCGCCGAGGGCTTCGAGCCCAAGGACCACCTGGAGCTCGGCGAGGCGCTGGGCGCCATCGACGTCGAGCGCGGCGCCAAGGTGTCCGGCTCGCGCTTCTACTACCTCACCGGCGTCGGCGCCCTGCTGGAACTGGCGCTGGTCAACGCGGCGATCGCCCAGGCCACCGAGGCCGGTTTCATCCCGATGCTCACCCCGGCGCTGGTCCGCCCGCGCGCCATGGAGGGCACCGGCTTCCTCGGCCAGGCCGCGGAGAACGTCTACCACCTGGAGAAGGACGACTACTACCTGGTCGGCACCTCCGAGGTCCCGCTCGCCGCGTACCACATGGACGAGATCCTCGACGCCGACAAGCTGCCGCTGCGCTACGCGGGCTTCTCACCCTGCTTCCGCCGCGAGGCCGGCACGTACGGCAAGGACACCCGCGGCATCTTCCGCGTGCACCAGTTCGACAAGGTCGAGATGTTCTCGTACGTCGCCCCCGAGGACGCGGAGAACGAGCACAAGCGGCTCCTGGAGTGGGAGAAGCAGTGGCTCACCGGTCTTGAGCTGCCCTTCCAGGTCATCGACGTGGCCTCGGGCGACCTGGGCGCGTCGGCGTCCCGCAAGTTCGACTGCGAGGCGTGGATCCCGACCCAGGGCAAGTACCGCGAGCTGACCTCGGCCTCCAACTGCGACGGCTTCCAGGCGCGCCGGCTGTCCGTCCGCATGCGTGACGGCAAGAAGGTGCAGCCGCTGGCGACGCTCAACGGCACGCTGTGCGCCGTACCGCGCACGATCGTGGCGATCCTGGAGAACCACCAGCAGGCCGACGGCTCCGTCCGGGTTCCCGAGGTGCTGCGCCCGTACCTGGGCGGCCGGGAAGTCCTGGAGCCGGTGGCCAAGTGAGCAGGGCCGTTGGCGAGGCCTCCGGCGAGTTGTCCGGGGGCTTTCCGTACAAGCTGATCGCGACCGACCTCGACGGAACGCTCCTGCGCTCCGACGAGTCGATCTCGCGGCGCACCCGTGACGCCCTCGCCGCGGCCACCGCGGCGGGCGCCGCGCACATCGTCGTGACGGGCCGCGCGGTCCCCTGGACGCGCCACATCCTCGACGACCTCGGCTACGAGGGCCTCGCCGTCTGCGGTCAGGGCGCCCAGGTGTACGACGCCGGCGAGCACCGCCTGCTGACGTCGGTGACGCTGGACCGACAGCTGGCGGGTGTGGCGCTGGCCAAGATCGAGGCGGAGGTCGGCCCGCTGTTCCTGGCGGCGAGCCGCGACGGCCTGGACGGCGACGTCCTGGTCGGGCCCGGCTACGCGGTCACGGGCACGCTCCCGGCGACCCCGTTCACGGACGCGGCGGATCTGTGGAGCGCCCCGCTGAACAAGATCTACCTACAGCATCCGAACCTCTCGGACGACGAGCTGGCCGAGGCCGCCCGCCAAGCCGCCGGCGGCTTCGTCACGGTGGCCATGGCGGGCGAGGGCATCGTCGAGCTGCTACCGCTGGGCCTGTCCAAGGCCACGGGCCTGTCTCTGGCCGCCCGCCGCCTGGGTATGAAGGCGGCGGACACGATCGCCTTCGGCGACATGCCCAACGACATCCCGATGTTCGCCTGGGCAGCGCGTGGAGTGGCCATGGCCAACGCCCACGAGGAGCTCAAGGCGGTGGCGGACGAGGTGACGGCCTCCCATGAGGAGGACGGGATCGCGGTGGTGCTGGAGCGGTTGCTGGGCTGAGGTCGGCGGGACACCGGCGCCGACATACATGCGGGCGCTCAGCTCCCGCCAAGCCGCGGCAACCGTGCCCACGGCCTGCAGCACCGGGTGCCTTTTCAAGAGAGCTCAAGCCCTGCAAACCGGCCAAGCTCCAGTGGAAACGTCTCGCGGAGGATGCACGAATCGAACGTGCGCGGGCTTTTCAGACCCGACCTTGGCTTAGCAAGCCAGTGCCTTACCACTCGGCCAATCCTCCGGGTGGGCGACCCACGCGAGAGCGACATCGCGTGCTCGAAGCGGCCGCCCCGGGCAGCTCCCCGTGCGGTGCGGACTCGTCGGAGGGGTAGCGATTACTCCGGAGTCCGCCGCCGGCTGCCCTGTCGGGAGCTCGACGTACTGCCGTGCATGGGCATCGTCGAACTCCTCTCCCAGAACGTGGCGCCGAACTCGTCGTCCGGCGGTGTGGACACAACCACTGTGCCTGTACGGCGAGTTGGGTGCCACTGATTAAAGGCCCCGGTGAGGCGCCGCACGCCCCTTAACGGCGGCGCCACTTGCGTCGGCGCCCCTTGCTGAAGAACCACCCGGCAGGCGGCTCGTCGGAGCGCCACGGCTGCGGTTCGGGCTTCTCGCGGCGCCAGCGCGCGGCCAGCATGCGGGCGCGGGCGGACGGTTCCGAGGTGTCGGCCGCGCGTATGAAGTCGTCGTCCAGGACCAGGTTGTCCCAGGTGTCGTCCCCGGACTGTTCGCGACCCTCGTGCTGCGACGTCCCGCCTGCCATCCCCGTCCTCCAGTTCGTGCAGTACATCCCCCTCTGCCCAGTGTGCCCGGGCAGAGGTGAAGCGCCCGTCAAGAGCGGGCCCGGTCAGGGGCCCAACTCTTTATTTCTCACCGGAGAACTCGTCTCCCGGCGTTCACTCATCACCAGCGAGTCACACTCCCCACCGGCGAGTCACTCCTCACCGGCGAGCGTCAGCGACCGCAGTTTCTGTCCTGCGTACCAGGTCGCGAGCACGGTGACGACGGCCAACAGCACGGTTGCCGTGGGCAGTGAGACGTCCGACGTCACCATCTCCCCGCCGGCGACCTTCTGCGCCACCGCCAGCGCCCACTGCTGGACGCTCAGCGTGCGCGCCCCCGATACCAGGGAGCCGAACAGGGCCTCCCAGACGAGCGCGTAGACGAGCCCGAAGACCACCGCGTGCCGGGACACGGTCCCGAGCAGCAGGAAGAGTGCGGCGTAGGCGATGGAGGCGACCAGCGCGGCCACCGTGTAGGCGACGGCGATCTGCTGGCCGTTGCCGTTCAGGATGAACCCGGCGATGAAGGTGGGCAGCGCCGAGAACACCATCGTCACGGCGATCGCCACGATCAGCTTGGTGAAGATGATCGTCGACCGTTTCACCGGCTTGGACAGCAGATACACCACCGAGCCGTCGTCGATCTCGGGCCCGATCGCGCCGGTCCCGGCGATGACACCGATGATCGGCACCATGGGGGCGAGCGCAAGCCCGCCGAGCAGGTCCGACGCGGTCTGGTCGTCGGCTCCGGCGAGAGCGCGCACCACCACGGAGACCGCGATGAGCAGCAGCGGCAACGCGCCCAGGATGAGGGCCCGGCGGCGGCCGAGCAGTGCTCGGTAGGTGAGCCGGGCGACTGTGGGGTCGTACATCTTTCGGCCTCCTACGCCGCGACGAGATACGAGAAGACGGACTCGAGGGACTCGTCGGACGGCGAGACCGTGAGCAGGCGGACGCCGTGTTCGCGTGCCACCCTCGGCAGCAGGGCCGTGAAGCGGCCGAAGTCGACGGCCTGGATGTGCAACGCGCCCTCGGCCAGGTCGACCTCGATCCCGGACGTCGACGGGTCGGCGATCAGCGCGGCCGCGAGGGTGCGGTCGTCGCTGGAGCGCACCAGGTAGCGGTGCGGGCGGTCGGTCATCAGGCGGCGGATCTTGCGGAAGTCGCCGCTGGCCGCGTGCCGCCCGGCGACGACCACCTCGATGTGCCAGGCGAGTTGCTCGACCTCTTCGAGGATGTGGGAGGAGAACAGCACGGTGCGGCCCTCGTCGCCCATGCGCCGCAGCAGGTCCATGAGCTGCATGCGCTGGCGTGGGTCCATGCCGTTGAAGGGCTCGTCGAGCAGGAGCAGCGAGGGGTTGTGGACTAGGGCGCTCGCCATCTTCACGCGCTGGCGCATGCCCTTGGAGTACGTGGAGATCTTTCGGTCCTGCGCGTACTCCATCTCGACCGTGGCCAGGGCCTTTTGGGCGGCCTTGGCGCCCAGGCCGTGCAACTCGGCGTTGGCGACGACGAATTCGCGGCCGGTGAGGAAGTCGTACATCGCTTCGCGCTCGGGGACGATGCCGATGTGCTTGTAGATGGCCTCGTTGCGCCAGACCGGCCGGCCGTCGAGGGTGACGGTGCCGGTGGAGGGGGCCAGGAAGCCGCCCATCATGTTGATGAGGGTGGACTTCCCGGCGCCGTTGGGGCCGAGGAGGCCGGTGACGCCGGGGCCGATCGTCATGGTGATGTCGTTGACGGCGACCACGTTGCCGAACCAGCGGGAGACGTGGTCGATGGAGAGCGTGGTCACAGTCCGACCTTTCGGTAGCGGCGCATGAGGAGGCCGTAACTCGCGGCGATCAGGCCGAGGGTGACAAGGACGTAGAGGACGCCTTCGCCGTTGCTCGGGCCCACCCCGCCGGGGAACGCGGAGCTCGCGCCCAGGAAGGCGGACTGCACGCCGTCGATGAGCGTGACCGGCGAGAAGAGGCCGATCCAGGCGATGGCCCCGCTGCTGCCCCCGTCGTCGCCGAGGGACTGGGCGTCGGCGATGGCCTGGAGGGTGGACACCGCGCCGTAGGAGATGGTCAGTACGGCGATCACGGCCGCGATGCCGAAGCCGCGGCGCGGGGTGACCGACGCGATGACCAGGCCGAGGCCGGCGAAGAGCAGCGAGAGCAGTGCCACGGAGACGAGTCCCTGTGCGAATCCCTTGGTCTGGTCGGCGAAGTCGAGCTTGGCCAGCAGCGCACCCACGTAGAGCACGAGCAGCGGGGCCGCAGTGAGGATGAACAGCGCGGAGGCCAGCGCGGCGAACTTGGCCCGTACGTAGTCGGCGGTCTCGATGGGCCGCGAGAAGTACAGCGGTACGGTCTTGAAGCGCAGGTCGCGGGAGACGGACTGGGGCGCCTGCGAGGCGACGTACAGGCTGATGACGGCCTGCATGACGATCGCGTAGCGGGTGTAGTCGACGGGCAGGTCGTTCGCCTTGGTGGCGACCGCGACGGCGACCATGATGGCCGCGGGCACGCACATCACCACGAACAGCAGCATCGGCAGCACCTTGGACTTCACCGAGCGGCCGAGGCCGTAGGCGCCGCGCAGGGACTGCGAGTAGAGGGAACGGGTGGCGTAGGAGCGGCCGAGACGGGGGCCGTCGTAGCTGCGGTAGCCGATGTTGTGGATACGGGTCTGGTCACCCGGCTGGGTGACAGGTGTCTGCAGGGGCTGCTCAACCGCCATGGCCGACCGCCTCCTTCCGCTGTGCTTCGCTGCTGTGCTCGCTGTCGGTGAAGACCTCCGAGATGTGGTGCCGGCGCTGTTCCATGCGCACCAGGCCGAGGCCGAGGTCGGCGACCACGTCGCGCACCAGGTCGTAGGTCTCGTCGCCCTGCGCGGTGAGCAGCAGGATGTGCCCGGCGCCCGGGAGGCCGCCGCTGCCGTCGAGAACGTCCACCCCGCGCGCGTGGAGCGCCTCGCGCACCGCGCGGGTGCCGTCCGGGTGGTCGTCGGTGTCGGTGACCTCGATGGCGAGGGTCGTCGTGGTCTGGGTGAAGTCGGTGGTGGAGCTGGAGCGCAGGAGCTTGCCGCCGTCGATGACGACGACGTGGTCGCAGGTGCGCTCCAGTTCGCCCAGGAGATGCGAGGTGACCAGGACCGAGATGCCGAAGTCGGTGTGGATGCGGCGGATGAGGCCGAGCATCTCGTCGCGGCCGACCGGGTCGAGGCCGTTGGTCGGCTCGTCCAGGAAGACCAGCTGCGGGTCGTGCACCAGGGCCTGCGCCAGCTTCACGCGCTGCTTCATGCCGGTCGAGTAGCCCCCGATGGGGCGATAGCGCTCCTCATAGAGACCGACGTGGCGCAGCGTGTCCGCGGTGCGCTCGCGCGCGGCGGCGGGGGGCAGGCCGGACATGCGGGCCATGTGCACGACGAACTCGGTGGCCGAGACGTCGGGCGGCAGACAGTCGTGCTCCGGCATGTATCCGACGCGCTCGCGGATGGCACCGCCCTTGGTGGCGACATCGAGGCCGAGCACGGCGGCGCGGCCCTCGGTGGCGGGGGACAGACCCAGCAGGATCTTGATCAGTGTGGACTTGCCGGCTCCATTGGCTCCGACGAGTCCGGTCACACCGGGCCCGACGTCCACGGAGAGCCGGTCAAGCGCGGTCACCCTGGGGAACCGCTTGCTCAGGCTTTCGGTCGCGATCACAGTCACGCTTCGAAGGTAGTGACACGGACCACGCCGGTCGTCACCCCGCAGAGCTGTATCGGGGTCAGACTCCAGGACTACGGGGCCCTAGGGGTCACCCCTGAGTCGAACAACGCGACCCTGGTTTTCCACATCGGCGTGGTTTTCCACAGCCCGAGACCCGCCTATTGACGCAGCCTCTAACAACTGTCACATTCACCAGTGTCAAGTTACGGGCACGTACCGCAGTCAGTGTGGACAAGTGGGGCGGTGGCATGACTACGGCAGTGACAGGCGAACTCCGTGCGGATTCCGCGGAATTGCGTGGGTTCAGGCAGGTCCAGCGACTGGCGTACGAGTGCGCGGAGGCCGTCGCGGCGCGGCTGGAGCCGGGCATCACCGAGCGCGAGGCGGCGCGTATGCAGCGCGAGTGGCTGCGTGAGCGCGGTGTGCGGGACTGGTTCCATCTCCCCTTCGCCTGGTTCGGGGATCGCACGGCGTTCGTGAACTTCCGCATCCCGCTGCAGTTCTTCCCCACCAACCGCCGACTGGAGCCCGGGATGCCGTTCATCCTGGACATGGCCCCGGTGTACGACGGCTACACGGCCGACATCGGCTACTCGGGCTCACTCGGCATCAACCCCGTACAGGACAAGCTGATGGCCGACCTGGAGGCGCATCGCGAGCTGATCCTGCGCCAGGTGCGCGAGCGGCGGCCGCTGCGGGAGATCTACGAGGACGTGGACCGGCTCATGGTCCGCCAGGGCTACGCCAACCGGCACCGCGCCTATCCCTTCGGCGTGATCGCGCACAAGGTCGACAGGGTCGAGCGGCACCGTTGGTCGGCGCATGTGTTCGGGTTCGGCGCCCAGTCCCTGAAGGGCCTGGCGAGCGACGCGCTGCACGGGCACCGCGAGGGCTGGTCCCCGCTGTGGTCGCCGTACCGCTTCTCCGACCACCCGCCGCAGCCGGGCCTGTGGGCTGTCGAACCCCACCTGGGCTTTCGGGGGACGGGCGCGAAGTTCGAGGAGATCCTGGTCGTCACCGACTCCGTGGACCCCGAGGAGAGCGCCTTCTGGCTGGACGACGATCTGCCGCATGTGCGGCGTTGGGCGGAGGAGAAGTGACGGTGCCGGTGACTCTTCAGAGCGCGCGTGAGCGCCGGGTGCGGACCGGCGGGGTCGAGCTGTGCGTCGCCGAGCTGGGCGACCCCGGGCAGCCGACGGTGATCCTCGTGCACGGCTATCCGGACAGCAAGGAGGTGTGGTCCGAGGTCGCGCCGCGGCTGGCCGACCGCTTCCATGTCGTGCTGTACGACGTCCGGGGCCACGGCCGCTCGACGGCACCGAAGCCGCTGCGGGGCGGCTTCACGCTGGAGAAGCTGACGGACGACTTCCTGGCCGTCGCGGACGCGGTCAGCCCGGACCGGCCCGTGCATCTGGTGGGGCACGACTGGGGCTCGGTGCAGTCCTGGGAGTTCGCCACCGTCAAGCGCACCGAGGGCCGGATCGCCTCCTTCACGTCCATGTCCGGCCCGTCCCTGGACCACTTCGGACACTGGATCAGCAACCGGATCAAGCGCCCCACCCCGCGCCGGGTCGGCCAACTCCTCGGCCAGGGCGCCAAGTCCTGGTACGTCTATCTGCTGCACACACCCGTGCTGCCCGAACTGGCCTGGCGCGGCCCCCTCGGCAAGCACTGGCCGAGGCTGCTGGAGCGCTTCGAGAAGGTGCCCGGCGGCGGCTATCCGACCTCGTCACTGCCGACCGACGCGGCGCACGGGGCATGGCTGTACCGCGACAACGTCCGCTCCCGGATGCGCCGTCCGCGCACGGACGCGTACGCGCACGCGCCCGTACAGCTCATCACGCCGCTCGACGACGCCTTCCTGTCGGAGAAGCTCTACGACGAACTGGAGCAGTGGGTTCCGCAGTTGACCCGGCGCACCCTCCCGGCGAAGCACTGGATCCCGCGCACCCGCCCCGACCAACTCGTGGCCTGGATCACGGAGTTCGTGACATCCGTGGAAGGCGGGCGGCCGGACTGCGTGACGGCGACCGGGAAGTACGCAGACCGCTTCGGCGGGCAGCTCGTCCTGGTCACCGGCGCCGGCAGCGGCATCGGGCGGGCGACGGCGTACGCGTTCGCCGAGGCCGGCGCGCGCGTGGTGGCCGTCGACCGGGACGCCGAGGCCGCGTCCCGCACCGCCGAGATGTCCCGTCTGATCGGCGCCCCCGCGGCCTGGGCGGAGACGGTCGACGTCTCCGACGAGCAGGCCATGGAGAAGCTCGCCGAGAAGGTCGCCACCGAGTACGGCGTGGTGGACGTCCTGGTGAACAACGCCGGGATCGGACTGTCGGGGTCCTTCTTCGACACCACGCCGGAGGACTGGAAGAAGGTCCTCGACGTCAACCTGTGGGGCGTCATCCACGGCTGCCGCCTGTTCGGGAAGCAGATGGCCGAGCGCGGGCAGGGCGGCCACATCGTCAACACCGCGTCAGCGGCGGCGTACCAGCCCTCCAAGGCGCTGCCCGCCTACAGCACCTCCAAGGCAGCCGTACTCATGCTGAGCGAGTGCCTGCGTGCGGAGCTGGCCGGCCAGGGCATCGGCGTCACCGCGATCTGCCCCGGCCTCGTCAACACCAACATCACCTCGACCGCCCACTTCGCCGGGGTCGACGCCGAGGAGGAGAAGCGGCGCCAGAAGAAGTCGGCGCGGCTGTACGGGCTGCGGAACTATCCGCCGGAGAAGGTCGCCGACGCGATCCTGCGGGCGGTGGTGCGCGGTGAGGCCGTGGTTCCGGTGACGCCGGAGGCGCGCGGGGCCTACCTCATGTCGAGGTTCACGCCGCGGGCACTGCGCAGGATCGCGCGACTGGAGCCGCCGCTATGAGTGGGAGCCACCGCTGTGAGTGAGGTCAGCCGGGTGGCCGACCAGCGCGGCGAGGTCGGCCACGCGGCCGGCGGGCCGGCCCTTCCGGCCTACCGGATCGAGGACCTCGCGCACCTCAGCGGTGCCACCGTGCGCACCATCCGCGCCTACCAGGACCGAGGCCTGCTCCCCCGCCCCGAGCGCCGCGGCCGGGCCAACGTCTACTCCGACGCCCACCTCGTCCGCCTGCGCCAGATCGCCGACCTCCTCGACCGCGGCTACACCTTGGCCTCCATCAAGGAACTCCTGGAGGCCTGGGACGCCGGTCGCGGCCTCGGCGGGGTGCTCGGGCTGGTCGCCGAGGTGGACGGGCCGTGGACCGACGAGGAGGCGGTACGGATCTCGCGTGCCGAGCTGGACGAGCGCTTCGGCGGCGCCCCGGACGACGCAGCGGTGGCCGATGCCGTGGCCCTCGGCGTGCTGGAGCCGGACCCCGCAGACGCGGACTCCTTCCTCGTGCCGAGCCCCCAAGAGCTGGCCGTGGCAGTCGAGTTGCACTCCGCCGGGGTTCCCCTGTCCGCGATCTCCGGCCATCTAAGGGAGTTGAGGGGGCAGGTCGAGCACATCGCAGCCCGCTTCCTGGAGTTCACCACCGAACACGTCTTCGCCCGCTACCTGGACGGTCCACACCGTCCGACGGACGCCGAAGCGGCCGAAGCGGCCTCTCTCGTACGACGACTGCGCCCACTCGCTCAGCAGACAGTGGACGCGGAACTCGCCCGAGCGATGCGACTGTTGGCGGTGCGGCACCTGCGTCAGCATCTGGACACGGGCGAGACACCCGATCCGCGGGATCGGACGCGGTCCGTGGCGGTCCCGGCCGAGACGATGGTAGCCGTGGAGAGGCTTGTTGGCCCGGGCCAGGCCGGGTCCTTCATCGCGCTGGCCGCCGAACGGGAGGTGAGGGCCCGCGCCTTGGATCGGCTCGCCGCAAGTCACGTCACGTCAACCGATCTTGACGAAACCTCTTGAATCGGCGGCTCGTTGTCCACAGAATCGCCAATTCCCCTGTGGATAACCGCACTTGGTTGTGGATCAAACATCCGGAGCGAAATCGTTCGCGTGATTCACACCTCTCCCGGCACGCTGGTGGCATGGACGAAAGACGCACCGTGAAGGTGTCGAAGTACCTCTCGAAGCACCTGCGCCATCAGCCCGAGCGAATCGGGCTCACGCTCGACGAGGGCGGCTGGGTCGAGATCGACACCCTGATCGCCGCCGCGGGCGCGCACGGCTTCCGGTTCACCCGGAAAGAGCTGGACCACGTGGTCGCCGCCAATGACAAGCAGCGCTTCGCGATCGAGGGCACCCGGATCCGCGCCAGCCAGGGCCACAGCATCGACGTCGACCTCGGGCTGCCCCCGGCGACACCGCCGCCGTACCTCTACCACGGCACCGTGGCCGACAGCCTCGACGCGATCCGCGCCGAAGGGCTGCGGCCCATGAACAGGCACGACGTGCACCTCTCGCCCGACCGCGAGACCGCCACGCGGGTCGGCGCCCGGCGCGGCCGCCCACTGGTGCTCTCCGTGGACGCCGGCGCCATGCACCACGACGGCCATGTCTTCCACGTCAGCGCGAACGGGGTGTGGCTGACGAAGGCCGTGCCACCGGAGTACCTGCGTTTCCCCGACTCGGACTGACCCCCCTGCCTTACAGCAGGCTCGGGGCCCACCTCGGGCGTGCTCAGTGATATAGACCAATTTTCCCACCACGGAGGCCGCCGTCACCGCCACCGCCCTCCGCGCAGTCACCGCCGAGTACGCGCAATCAGCCTCACTCCGTGGCTGAGCAGCCGCGCGCGGTGACTGTTTCACGTGAAACCCGTTCGGCCGCTTACGCTCGACACATGAGTCTGCGCCTGAGCACCGTGATCCTCCCGTACCGTCGCTGGTCCGAGGGGGGCCGCGAGGCATGGCAGCGCGCGGAGCAGCTCGGCTTCCACACCGCGTACACCTACGACCACCTGTCCTGGCGCAGCTTCCGGGACGGCCCGTGGTTCGGTGCCGTGCCGACGCTGACCGCCGCCGCGGCCGTCACCGACCGTCTGCGGCTCGGCACTCTGGTGACCTCGCCGAACTTCCGGCATCCGGTGCCGTACGCCAAGGAACTGGTCTCCCTCGACGACATCTCCGGTGGCCGCTTCACGCTCGGCGTCGGTGCGGGCGGCTCGGGGTTCGACGCCACCGTGCTCGGCCAGGACCCGTGGACGCCGCGCGAGCGGGCCGACCGGTTCGCCGAGTTCGTCCAGCTCCTGGACCGGCTGCTGACCGAGGACGCGGTGTCGTACGAGGGCGACTTCTATTCGGCACACGAGGCACGCAACATCCCGGGCTGTGTGCAG
This sequence comes from Streptomyces sp. R28, assembly GCF_041052385.1. Taxonomy (GTDB): domain Bacteria; phylum Actinomycetota; class Actinomycetes; order Streptomycetales; family Streptomycetaceae; genus Streptomyces. The sequence continues at coordinate 5,313,384 of NZ_CP163439.1, forward strand.
CGCCCCCGGCTGCCCTTCGCGGTCGCCGCGACCGGCCCGCGTGGGCTGCGGCTCGCGGCGCGGTACGGGCAGGCATGGGTGACGACGGGCGACCCCAAGCTGTACGAGACCGGCACTCCCGAACAGTCGATTCAAGCCATTCGCGGACAGGCCGAGAAGCTGGCCGACGCCTGCGCCGAGATCGGCCGGGACACCGCCGACCTCGACAAGATCCTGCTCACCGGTTTCACTCCGGACCGCAGCCGTCCGTTGGAGTCCTTCGACGCGTTCGTGGACTTCGCGGGGCGCCATCAGGAACTGGGATTCACCGAGATCGTGGTCCACTGGCCGATCCCCGACTCGGACTTCGCGGCCGACGAGAAGGTCTTCGAGCAGATCGCCATGGAGGCGGCAGCTCAGCTGCGGTGAGCCGGTCGGGCGCGACAGTGCTGGTCAGGACCGTGTGGGCGGGGCCCTCAGGGACGGTTTCTCCTCAGGCGGTGCCTCAGATGTGCGGACTGCCGCACGGTCGTGCAGGCATATGCGGGAGAATGACCCGGTGACCTCAGCGACTCGACAGCCCCAGACTCCGGCCGCCGCCGCTGTCCGCCCGCGGCTCATCGCCACCGACCTGGACGGCACCCTTCTGCAAGACGACAAGTCGGTCTCCCCGCGCACGGTGGCCGCGCTGGCCGCCGCCGAGGAGGCGGGCATCGAGGTGTTCTTCGTCACCGGGCGCCCGGCCCGCTGGATGGATGTCGTCAGCGACCACGTCCACGGTCACGGCCTGGCGATCTGCGGCAACGGGGCGGCGGTGGTCGACCTGCACGGCGGGCCCGGCGCCCACCGCTTCGTGAAGGTGCGGGAGCTGGCCCGGCAGAACGCGCTGGACGCCGTACGGCTGCTGCGCGAGGCGGCTCCGGACACGGTGTACGCGGTGGAGCAGACGTACGGCTTCTACCAGGAGCCGAACTATCCCAAGCTGCACATGGAGATACCGGACGAGCTCGCGCCGGCCGAGGACCTCCTGGCGCCGGACGCCCCCGGCGCCGGCGAGCCCGTACTCAAGATCCTCGCCTACCACCACACCCTCGACCCCGACGCCTTCCTCACCCTCGCCCGCCTCGCCATCGGCGACCGCGCCAATGTCACCCGCTCCAGCCCCAGCGCCCTGCTGGAGATCAGCGGCCCCGACGTCTCCAAGGCCAGCACGCTCGCCCTGTGCTGCGCCGAGCGCGGTATCTCGCACGAGGAGGTCGTGGCCTTCGGGGACATGCCGAACGACGTCGAGATGCTGACCTGGGCGGGCCAGTCGTACGCGATGGGCAATGCGCACCCGGATGTCGTCGCCGCCGCGTCGGGGCGCACGGTCGCCAACAACGAGGACGGTGTGGCGGTCGTGATCGAACAGCTGCTGGCGCAGCGGGACTAGGCCGAGCCAGCCTCCTACCCCACCTGCACCCCCCGCGCCGCCAGCCACGGCACCGGGTCCACCGCCGAGCCCATCTCCGCAGTGACCCGCACCTCGAAGTGCAGGTGTGGGCCGGTGGAGTTGCCGGTCGTGCCCGTCTGGCCGATCCACTGCCCGGTGTCCACGCGCTCGCCCTGGTCCACGGCGACGGAGGCAAGATGGGCGTACTGCGTGTAGTAGCCGTCCGCATGCCGGACGACGATCTCCATGCCGAAGGCGCCCCCGCACGACACCCTGGCCACGCGCCCGTCCCCGACCGCCCGCACCGGCGTGCCGATGGGCACCGCGAAGTCCTGCCCGGTGTGCTGGTTCGCCCACCGCAGCCCGCCGCTGCCGAACGCCGCGGACAGCTCGTACGACTCCACCGGCGTGACCCACTCGGTCGTGAAGTCCGTCTGCGGTTGGTCGAGCCGGACGGCACCGGCGCAGGAGCCGGCGGCCACGGAGGCGTCGGCCTGCCCCTGCAACTGCCACCGCGCCGCTTCGAGCTTCTGCTCGATGCCCTTCTTCAGCTCGGCGAGCGCGGCGTTGCGCTTGTCCAGGGTCTGCCAGGCCGCCGCGGCCTTGGCCTCGTCCGCGGCCAGCCGGGCCTCGGCACGACGGTTCTTCTCGATGGCGTTGTCGACGGCCAGGTTCGTCTGCGAGAAGACATGCTGACCGCGCATCAGCTGATCCGGGCTCTTGGCGAGGATCATCTGCACGGTGAGCGGCATTCCGCCGCTGCTGCGGTACTGGGCGCGCGCGATCCGGCCCAGGTCCTCGTGCAGGACGCCGATCTGCCGCCGCTCGCGTTCGAGCAGCGCCTCGATCCGCTGTGCCTTCGCCCGCTGCACCTCGGCCTCCTGCCGGCCCGCCTCGTACCGCTGTGTCGCCAGGGCCGCGTCCTCGTACAGCCGCGCCACCTGCGCACCGAGGCCCACATCACCGCCCGTTCCCCCGCCGTCGCGGCCCGGGGTGTCCTTCCCGTCGCCGGTGGCGTCGGCGGACGGAGCCACCAGCAGGGCGAGCGCGCACAGCAGCGCCGGAACGAGGAGGCGTTTGCGGCGATATGGGCGCATGTCAGCGATCCTGGCCCGCGCGCCGGGTCCCAGTCTTGTTCGGGTCGTACGCCTGGGGGACGCGTTGCTGCGGATGGGTCAGTACGCCTGTTGACGCGAGCGTCGACGAGCGGTCGCCGGAGAGCACTCACCCGCGACCACGGGCCGACCGCGCGCTACGGCGCCCCCACCAGCAAATCCGCCTCCTCCTCCCGCTCCACCATCCGCCGCAGCGGCCCGTCCACAGCGGCCAGCTCCGCGAACGTCCCTCGCTGCACCACACGCCCCGCGTCCAGGACGACCACCTCGTCCACCGCGTCCAGACCGGCCAGGCGATGGGTGATGAGCAGAGTCGTGCGGCCCTCGGTGGCGGCCAGCAGATCGGCGGTGAGGGCGTCGGCTGTGGGCAGATCGAGGTGCTCGGCGGGCTCGTCGAGCACGAGGACGGGGAAGTCGGCGAGCAGTGCGCGGGCCAGCGCGAGCCGCTGCCGCTGCCCGCCCGACAGCCGCGCCCCGTGCTCGCCCACGAGCGTGTCCAGCCCGTCGGGCAGGCTGTCGGCCCAGCCGAGCAACCGAGCCCGCTCGAGGGCGTCCCGCAGCTCGGCCTCGGTGGCGTCCTTCTTCGCGAGGAGCAGGTTCTCGCGTACGGAGCTGTCGAAGAGGTGCGCGTCCTGCGCGCACAGCCCGACGAGCCGCCGTACGTCGTCGCCGTCCAGCGAGTACGCGTCCACGCCGCCCAGCGTGTACGAGCCCGCGTCCGTGTCCAGGAAGCGCAGGAGGACCTGCGCAAGCGTCGTCTTGCCGGACCCGGACGGGCCGACCACGGCGATCCGGCGGCCCTCCTCCAGGGTCAGGTGAAGGCCGGCGAGCGCGTCCCGGTCCTGCCCCGCGTGACGGGCGGTCAGGCCCCTGACGGCGACCGGGAAGGGCGACGCAGGCGCCTGCTGGGGCCGCTCCGGCTCCCGTACGGGCTCGGGGGCGTCCAGCACCTCGTACACGCGCTCCGCGCTCTTGCGCACCCGCTGCCGGTACTGCACGGCGAGCGGCAGCCCCAGGACGGCCTCGAAGGCAGCCAGGGGAGCCAGGACGACGACGGCCATCGCCACGCCGCCCAGCCGCCCCTCGGCGACCGCCTGGGCGCCCACGAGGGCGGTGGCGGCGACGGTGAGGCCGGAGACCAGCGCGGTGAGTCCGTCGCCGAGCGCGGTGGCGGTGGCGGCCCGTGAGGCGATCCGGGTGAGCGCCCCGTCGGCCCGCCGCGCTTCGGCCGTACGGCTGGGCAGGGCGCCGGCGACGGTCAGCTCCGCGGTGCCGGTGAGCAGATCCGTCACGCGCGTCGCGAGCACTCCGCGGGCGGGGGCCAGCCTGTGCTCGGCGCGGCGGGCGACGGCACCCGTGACGAGCGGGACACCGGCCCCGGCCGCCAGGAGCCCCACCGCGAGCACGGCACCGGCCTCGGGCAGCAGCCACGCGGTGAAGCCGACGGCACCGGCGGACACAACGGCCGCCGCGGCCGCGGGCAACAGCCAGCGCAGCCAGTAGTCCTGCAGTGCGTCCACGTCGGCGACGAGCCGCGACAGCAGATCGCCCCGACGCGTGCGGCGCAGCCCGGCGGGCGCCAGCCGCTCCAGCCGCCGGTACACGGCGACCCGGGTGTCGGCCAGCATGCGCAGCACCGCGTCATGCGAGACCAGGCGCTCGGCGTACCGGAACACGGCCCGCCCGATACCGAAGGCGCGCGTCGCCGTCACAGCCACCATCAGGTACAGCACGGGCGGCTGCTGAGAGGCCCGCGAGATGAGCCACCCGGAGGTCGCCATGAGCCCGACGGCACTGCCGAGCGCGAGGCTCCCGAGCAGCAGCGCGAGGACGAGGCGGCCGCGCCGGGGACCGGACATGGCGCGGACCCGGGCGAGGACGCCCCGTGTGTGAGTCGCGAGCGGTACGGCTGCCCCGGCGGCGTCCGAAGGGGCCTGAGGTTCGTCCGCAGCGGTACCGCCCCGTGCTTCCCGCTCGATCGGGTCGATCGGGTGGCCGACGGCGGGCACGGGCGCCTCGGGCCGTGCGCCTGCCTGCACGGGTACCGCGGCTTCCGACAGCCGCACCACCCGGTCCGCCACGCCCAGCAGCGCCGGCCGATGCACCACCAGCAGCACCGTCCGCCCCACCGCCAGCCTCCGCACGGCCTCCACGACCTCGGCCTCGGTGGCCCCGTCGAGGGCGGCCGTCGGCTCGTCGAGCAGCAGTACGGGCCGGTCCGCAAGGAACGCCCGGGCCAGTGCGAGCCGCTGCCGCTGCCCTGCGGACAGCCCGGCCCCGTCCTCACCGAGCACGGTGTCGACGCCCCCGGACAGCGCGTCCACGAACTCCAGCGCCCCGGCATCCCCCAGCGCACGTCGTACGGCAGCGTCGTCCGCGTCGGGCCGTGCCAGCCGTACGTTCTCGGCGATCGTCCCGGCGTACAGGTGCGGCCGCTGCGGAACCCAGGCGATACGTGAGCGCCACTCCTGCAGATCGAGATCGGCGAGATCGGCTCCCCCGACCAGCACCCGCCCCTCGGCAGGCCGCACGAACCCCAACAGCACGTTCAGCAGCGTCGACTTGCCCGCGCCGCTCGGCCCGACGAGCGCGACCGTCTCCCCGGGCTCGACGGCGAGGGACACGTCCGACACGACGTCGGCGGACCGTCCGGGGTAGCGGACCGAGACTCCTTCGAATGACACCGTCCCCGTCGGCACCGCCGCGGTCCCCGAGGCCGGCCTCGGCGTCTCCAGCACCTCGAAGATCTCCTCGGCCGCGGACAGACCCTCGGCCGCCGCGTGGTACTGCGCACCCACCTGACGCAGCGGGAGATAGGCCTCGGGCGCCAGCACGAGGATGACCAGGCCGTCGTACAGATGCATCTCGCCGTGGACGAGCCGCATGCCGATCGTCACGGCGACCAGTGCCACCGAGAGGGTCGAGAGCAGCTCCAGTGCGAAGGAGGAGATGAAGGCGATCCGCAGTGTCCGCATGGTCGCCCGGCGGTACTCGCCGGTGATGCGCCGGATCGACTCGGCCTGCGCCTTGGCCCGCCCGAACACCTTCAGGGTCGGCAGCCCGGCGACGACGTCCAGGAAGTGCCCGGACAGCCGGGACAGCAGCCGCCACTGGCGGTCCATCCGGGACTGCGTGGCCCAGCCGATCAGCATCATGAAGACCGGGATGAGCGGAAGGGTGCCGACGATGATCGCCGCCGAGACCCAGTCCTCGGTCACGATTCGCGCCAGCACGGCCACCGGCACCACCACCGCGAGCCCCAACTGCGGCAGATAGCGCGAGAAGTAGTCGTCGAGGGCATCGACGCCCCGCGTGGCGAGGGCGACCAGGGAACCGGTGCGCTGTCCGCTCAGCCAGCCGGGCCCCAGCTCGGCCGACCGCTCCAGCAGCCGCCCCCGCAGCTCCGACTTCACCGCCGCGCTCGCCCGGTGCGCGGCGAGCTCGGTGAGCCACGCGATGACCGCGCGGCCGACCGCTACAGCGGCCAACAGGAGCAGGGGAGTGCGCAGTTCGGCGGCGGACATCCCGTGCTCGAACGCACCTACCACCGCCTCGGCGATGAGCATCGCCTGCGCGATGACGAGCACCGCACCGACGACGCCCAGGCCGACGACCGCGACCAGGAAGAGGCGAGTGGTGCGGGCGTATCGGAGAAGACGCGGATCGATCGGTTTCACGTGAAACATGCCCTTCGGTCCAGGGCGGGGTGTTTCACGTGAAACATCGTGAACCACCCCGCCCGCAGCGGACTCAGTGCGTGGCCCCCGCAGCGGCCTCCGCAGCGATGTGCTGCGTGCCGATCCGCTTACGGAACACCCAGTAGGTCCAGCCCTGGTAGAGCATGACGATCGGTGTGGCGATCACCGCGCACCAGGTCATGATCTTCAGCGTGTAGGGGCTCGACGAGGCGTTGGTGACCGTGAGGCTCCACTCGTCATTGAGCGAGGACGGCATGACGTTCGGGAAGAGCGTCAGGAAGAGCATCGCCACGGCGGCCACGATGGTGACGCCGGAGAAGGCGAACGACCATCCCTCACGCCCGGCCTGGTTCGCCACGAGCGCGGCGACCAGAGCCGCAACGGCCACGATCAGCGCGACCAGGCTCTTGCCGTCGCCGTTCTTGACCTGCGTCCAGAGCAGGAAGATCAGCGCCAGCACGGCGGCGGCGAGACCGACCCGCAGGGCCAGCGTCCGCGCCCGCTCCCGGATCTCCCCGACGGTCTTGAGCGCGGTGAACACCGCACCGTGGAAGGTGAACAGCGTCAGCGTCACCAGACCGCCGAGGAGCGCGTACGGATTGAGCAGGTCCCACAAGGTGCCGACATACTCGAAGTTCTGGTCGATCTTCACGCCCCGCACGATGTTGCCGAAGGCCACACCCCACAAGAACGCCGGGATCAGCGAGCACCAGAAGATGGCTTGCTCCCAGTTGCGCTGCCAGTTCTCCTCGGGCCGCTTGGCCCGGTACTCGAAGGCCACGCCCCGGACGATCAGGCAGACCAGGATGAGCAGCAAGGGCAGGTAGAACCCGGAGAAGAGCGTGGCGTACCACTCAGGGAAGGCAGCGAAGGTCGCACCGCCGGCCGAGAGCAACCACACCTCGTTGCCGTCCCAGACGGGACCGATGGTGTTGATCAGCACCCGCCGCTCGGGCCGGTTACGGGCGAGCAGCTTGGTGAGGACCCCGACCCCGAAGTCGAACCCCTCCAGGAAGAAGTAGCCGATCCACAGGACGGCGATCAGGACGAACCAGACGTCGTGAAGTTCCATGACTGTGCAACTCCCTCGGCCTAGTAGGAGAAGGCCATCGGCTTGTCGGCGTCACGGTCGTCGCCGCCGATCTTCGTGGGCGGGTTCAGGTCTGCCTCCGTCAGCTCGGGCGGGCCGGCCTTGACGTACTTCACGAGGAGCTTGACCTCGACGACGGCGAGGATGGCGTAGAGCGTGGTGAAGACGATCATCGAGGTGAGGATTTCGCCTTGAGAGACGCCGGGGGAGACCGCGTCACGGGTGCGCAGAACGCCATAGACGACCCAGGGCTGGCGGCCCATCTCGGTGAAGATCCAGCCCCAGGAGTTGGCGATCAGTGGGAAGGCCAGGGTCCAGATCGCGATGCGCCAGTACCACTGCGTCAGCTTCGGGCCGAGCGCCTTCTTCGGGAGCAGCACCAGATGCGGCACCTCGTCGTCGCCGACCCTCAGGTGCTGCGGCAGCATGAACTTCTTGCGGGTCAGCCAGAGCCCGGCCAGGCCGATGGCGAACGACGCCATGCCGAAGCCGATCATCCAGCGGAAGCCCCAGTAGGCGACGGGGATGTTGGGCCGGTAGTCGCCCGGACCGTACTTCTCCTGCTCGGCCTTGTTGACGTCGTTGATGCCGGGGACGTACGAGGTGAAGTCGTCCTTGGCCAGGAAGGACAGCAGGCCCGGAATCTCGATGGCGACCTTGTTATGGCCCTTGTCCACATCGCCGACGGCGAAGACCGAGAAGGGTGCCGGCTCCTCGCCGTCCCACAGCGCCTCGGCCGCGGCCATCTTCATCGGCTGCTGCTCGTACATGATCTTGCCGAGGACATCGCCGCTGATCGCGGTGAGCATGCCGCCGATGACGACGGTGACCAGGCCGAGCCTGAGCGAGGTCTTCATGTCGCGGATGTGCTTCTTGCGCAGCAGGTGGAAGGCGGAGATGCCGACCATGAACGCGCCGCCGGTCAGGAACGCCGCCGACAGGGTGTGGAAGGCCTGCGCGAGGGCGGTGTTCTGGGTCAGTACGAGCCAGAAGTCGGTGAGCTCGGCCCGTCCCTTCGCCTCGTTGATCCGGTAGCCGACCGGGTGCTGCATCCACGAGTTGGCCGCGAGGATGAAGTACGCCGACAGGATCGTGCCGATGGAGACCATCCACATACAGGCCAGGTGGATCTTCTTCGGCAGCTTGTCCCAGCCGAAGATCCACAGGCCGATGAAGGTGGACTCGAAGAAGAAGGCGATCAGAGCCTCGAAGGCGAGCGGAGCGCCGAAGACGTCACCGACGAAGCGGGAGTAGTCGGACCAGTTCATGCCGAACTGGAACTCCTGCACGATGCCGGTGACCACACCCATCGCGATGTTGATCAGGAAGAGCTTGCCCCAGAACTTCGTCGCTCTGAGGTACTTCTCCTTCTCCGTGCGCACCCAGGCGGTCTGCAGCCCGGCCGTCAGGGCGGCCAGCGAGATCGTCAGAGGGACGAACAGAAAGTGGTAGACGGTGGTGATACCGAACTGCCAGCGCGCCAGAGTCTCCGGCGCCAAAGCCAGGTCCACGTCGCCGCTCCTTACCTACGCTTGTGAAAGCGTTCACATTCACAAGCAATTATGCAGCACCCGCATTCCGGCCTCCGAGGGGGGTCCCTCATTAGGTTCAACCCCTTGGCGCGAACTTCAACATATTGTTGAATCACCTGCATGCAGACACAGACACCCCAACGGATACGGATCTCCTGGCCCGCGGGTCACCTCACCGCGGCCCTCGACGACACCCCGACCACGCAAGCCCTCGCCAAGGCCCTCCCGCTCGTCTCCACCGCCCGCACGTGGGGCGAGGAGGTCTACTTCGACACGGGCGTCGCCGTTCCACGTGAAACCAACGCCCGACAGGTCGTCGACCCGGGCACGGTCGCCTTCTGGACGGACGGCGACGCGCTCGCCCTCCCCTATGGGCCCACACCGATCTCGCGGGGCGACGAGTGCCGCCTCGCGAGCCCGTGCAACGTCCTCGGCCACGTAGACGGCGACCCCCGCCTGCTGGCGACCGTCCGCGACGGCGACCCCGTGCGCGTGGAGCTCGTGGACGCCTGACCTGCTTGCGGAGCCCTACAGCTCCTTGCGGAACCCTTCCGCCACCTTCAGGAAGATGTCGTTCGCCTCGGCCTCCCCGACCGTCACCCGCACACCCTCGCCCGGGAACGGTCGGACCACCACGCCGTGCTGCTCACACGCCGCCGCGAAGTCCACCGTGCGCTCCCCCAGCCGCAGCCACACGAAGTTGGCCTGAGTCTCGGGCACCGTCCAGCCCTGGGCGCGCAGCCCGTCGACCACGCGGTTGCGCTCGCACACCAACGAGCCCACCCGGCCGAGCAGTTCGTCCTCGGCACGCAGTGAGGCGATGGCCGCGTCCTGCGCGAGCTGGCTCACCCCGAAGGGCACGGCCGTCTTGCGCAGCGCCGCCGCGACCGGCTCATGGGCGATCGCGAAGCCGACACGGAGGCCGGCGAGGCCGTACGCCTTGGAAAACGTCCGCAGGACACAGACGTTCGGCCGCTCACGGTAGATCTCCACACCGTCCGGCACCTCGGGGTCGCGGATGAACTCGCGGTACGCCTCGTCGAGCACCACCAGCACATCGCCGGGCACCCGGTCGAGGAACCGCTCCAGCTCGGCCCGCTTCACGACCGTGCCCGTCGGGTTGTTGGGGTTGCAGACGAAGATCAGCCTGGTCCGGTCGGTGATGGCGGCGGCCATCGCGTCCAGGTCGTACACATCGCCCGGGGTCAGCGGCACCTTCACGGACGTGGCACCGCTGATCTGCGTGATGATCGGGTACGCCTCGAAGGACCGCCAGCCGTAGATGACCTCGTCGCCGGGGCCGGCCGTGGCCTGAATCAGCTGCTGGGCGACGCCGACCGAGCCGGTGCCGGTGGCCAGGTGAGAGATCGGCACTCCGTAGCGCTCCGACAACTCGCTCATCAGCGCCGTGCACATCATGTCCGGGTAGCGGTTGAAGGACGAGGCGGCGGCCGTCACGGACTCCATCACGCCGGGCAGCGGCGGATAGGGGTTCTCGTTGGAAGACAGCTTGTAGGCCACCGGACCACCGGCCGCGGCAGGCTTGCCTGGCTTGTAGGTGGGGATCCCCGCCAGCTCCGCGCGCAGCTTGGGGCTCGTCTCGCTCACCGCAGTCCTCCTCGCGACCACCGGCGGCCCATCACCACCGCCGACTCAATACTCCTCACCTTATGAGGATTCGGCGCCGATGCGTACAGGTGCGGCGCCCTCGAGTACGGACCCCTTCTGCCACACCCGCATCAGGGGCATCGTCGTACGAAGTTGTACGAATTAGGGGGCGCGTCACACATATATCTACGCGCCGGTGGCTCGCGCCGTGGCGCGCATCCCTCGTGAAGGTGAGTTGAGACCTCTTCGAAACATCGCGCACTTGGCAGGCCCATGCGTGCCGACAAGTCAGGTCCTATTATTGGAACGTTCAACTCCCTTGTTTTCCAAGGGGTTTGACGCTCGATGACCTTGCAGAAACGTGCCTGTCAACGAGTGCATATGCGTCCGCACTACCCCACCGCATGAGCCCTACTATCGGCTCGCCATGACAGCAGCAGGGAAGCACCAGGTGAGCCGCGCGGAAACCTCACGCCGAGGCAGCCGGCCCAGCCGGGCGGGCATCAGAGACGTGGCCGCCGCCGCCGGGGTCTCCATCACAACCGTCTCCGACGCCCTCAACGGCAAGGGCCGGCTCCCCGACGCCACCCGACGCCATGTCCGAGAGGTCGCCGACCGGCTGGGCTACCGGCCCTCGGCCGCCGCCCGGACACTCCGTACCGGCAAATCAGGTCTCATCGGCCTGACCGTGACGACGTACGGGGATGAACCTTTCACCTTCACCGAGTTCGCGTACTTCGCGGAAATGGCCCGCGCCGCCACCTCGGCCGCGCTCGCCCGCGGCTACGCCCTCGTGATCCTCCCCGCGACCTCGCGCCACGACGTCTGGTCGAACGTCGCCCTCGACGGCACGGTCGTCATCGACCCGTCCGACCAGGACCCGGTCGTCAGCGAACTGGTCAGGCAGGGCCTACCGGTCGTCTCCGACGGCCGCCCGGCCGGTTCGCTCCCGGTCACCGCCTGGGTCGACAACGACCACGAGGCCGCCGTACTCGGCATCCTCGACCACCTGGCCGACGCAGGCGCCCGCCGGATCGGTCTACTCACGGGCACCACCACGGACACGTACACCCACCTGTCGACCACCGCCTACCTGCGCTGGTGCGAGCGGGTCGGCCAGGATCCGGTGTACGAGGCCTACCCGGCGCACGACCCGTGCGCGGGCGCCGTCGCCGCCGACCGGCTGCTCGCCCGCCCCGACCGCCCCGACGCCGTCTACGGCCTGTTCGACCCGAACGGCACCGACCTGCTCGCCGCCGCCCGCCGCTACGGCCTGCGCGTACCGGACGACCTGCTTCTGGTCTGCTGCAGCGAGTCGACCGTGTACGCCAACACCGAGCCGCCCATCACCACGCTCTCCCTCAAGCCGCGCCGCATCGGCACGGCCGTGGTCCAGCTCCTCATCGACGCCATCGAGGGGGTCGAGTCGGACCGGCCGGTCGAGCAGGTGATACCGACCGAACTGATCGTGCGTACCTCGTCCCAGCGACGTCCGCCGCGTACGACGGTCAGCCCACCCCGGTCGCCCGAGGAGCGGTAGAAGCAGGTCGGGGGGAGTGCACAAGCAGGTAGAGGGCGAAAGAAAGCGCGGTCACCGGGCGGCCGAAGCCCTGCCCAATCGGGGCGAAAGCCGCGGTGAACAGGAGTCCTGCTCCGATTCACCACCCCTGGGTCATCACATGGCGCGATCGGCATTCCTATGATGGGCCCACGACACCCGCGGGCCGCTGCGACCAGGCAGTCCGATGCGGTGCAGCTGCGGCGCGATGGTGGAGGGGTCTGATGACTCAGGGGGCCGGTCAGGGACCCGAGATGGAGCGGACGGCGACGTTGCGCGACTTCCGGGTGCCCGCTTACGTCCACGAGACCGGTCCGTACGCCCACAGCACGCACCCGGGCGACGTCGCCCCGCCCCTCGACGAGGCCCCTCCGGAGGGCTACACGCCCACGCAGCGCGACCTGCCCGTGATCAACCGCGGTGACACCCTTCAGGTGACCGTCGACCCCGCGGCCGTGCCGGACCCGCAGTCGGTGGACGGTCCGGGGCCGCTGTTCGTCGTCGGTGACGTGCACGGCTATCTCGACGAGTTGGTGGCCGCCCTCCAGGAGAAGGGCCTCATCGACTCGGCGGGCAACTGGTGCGCGGGCACCGCCCGGCTGTGGTTCCTCGGCGACTTCACCGACCGCGGCCCCGACGGCATCGGCGTCATCGATCTCGTGATGCGACTGTCGGCGGAGGCCGCCGCGGCCGGCGGCTACTGCAAGGCCCTGATGGGCAACCACGAGCTGCTGCTGATCGGCGCCAAGCGGTTCGGCGACACCCCCGTCAACTCCGGCGCGGGCACCGCCACCTTCCAGGCGGCCTGGCTGCTCAACGGCGGCCAGAAGACCGACATGGACCGTCTCCAGGACCACCACCTGCAGTGGATGTCCCGGCTGGACGCCATGGAAGAGGTCGACGGCCACCTGCTCGTGCACTCGGACACCACCGCCTATCTCGACTACGGCGACTCGATCGAGGCGGTCAACGACACCGTCCGCGAGACGCTCACGCGCAACGACGCCGACGAAGTCTGGGACCTGTTCCGCAAGTTCACCAAGCGGTTCTCCTTCCGCGACGAGGGGGGCGCCGACCACGTTCGCTCCCTGCTCGATACGTACGGCGGCACCCGCATCGTTCACGGCCACAGCCCCATTCCGTACCTGCTGGGCGAGGTCGGCTCCGAGGAGGGCGAGGACAGCACCGGGCCCCTGATCGAGGGGCCGCACGTGTACGCCGAGCGCCTCGCCATCGCGATGGACGGCGGCGTGACCATGGCCGGAAAGCTGCTGGTCCAGCAACTTCCCCTGGATATCTGAACGTTCACCGGGCAGGCGTCCCCTCATGACGCAGTGACGGAAGACGACGCAGGCCAGAACCCAATTTTGGCAAACCCCCTGTCAACGTGTGCCGTCACCGCTCTACCATCGGCTTATCCGTAGCAGGCTCCCCTCCGTTTCTGCCCGACGGCTCGTTGGCATGCGAGCCCCAAGCCCTACGGAGCATCGGGGGATGCACATGAACAGCGTTCCGCAGCACCTGCACAGTGAGGACCGCCAGGAATACGAGCGGATCCTCGATGAGGCGCTGCGCTCCGCACCACACCGCCCGGAACTGGCCGCTGTCGGACAGCGGCTCAACTCCGAACAGCTGCGCACCATGGCGCTCAACGCCACCGCACTCATCACGGCGGCCGCGGCGACCGAGTACCAGCACTACGTGAAGGTCCGCGAGGAACTGCGCCAACCGGCGCCGTCCACCCCGTCGTCCACCCGTGAGTCCGGCTCGATCGAGCCGGGCACGGGTGCGGTGGGGCTCGCCACCACCGTGGGAGAAGTCGCCGAGACCGCCGGCCCCGGCGTGGTCGCCGTGGTCGCCGTTCTGGCACCCGTCCTCGCCGGCACCGCCGCGGCGCTCTTCCTGCTCGTCGGCTACATCCTGAAGATGCTCGACCCCGAGCCGGCCTTCGCCCAGACGATGCTGACCACCGGATGGGTGTTCGGCGCAGTGGCGGCGGCCGCGATCCTGGTCGCCGCCGTCGGACTCCTGCTCACCGCCCTGCGCAACCGTCCGGCAGCCTTCGACGGCGGACCGTACGGCGAACTGAGCGAGGAGGTCGCCCGGGCCAGGGCAGCCTGGCGCGAGGCCCTGCTGGAGCGTGGCATCCTGCCCTTCCTGCGGGAGGCGCTCGCCGACCCCGGCACGGCGACGGCACTGCACCGCCCGCCACCGTCGACGCCGGCCGGCCGTATCCCGAACCTCGGCTACGACCGTCCGGGCTTCAGCAGCCCGGACGACGGTGCCTCCCGGGGCTCACGGCCGAGCTTCTCCAGCCCGGACTACACGAGCCCGGACTTCGGAGGGCCGGAACACCAGCCGGAGTAGCCCATCGGCTTGCGCCCCCGCCGTAGGAGAGCCCCCGCCAGGGGACCCTCCTCCAAGACGGAGCCCCGGGGAGACCTCCTCGGGGAGGCGCAAGCCGGGCGCCTGGGCAGCACGCCGGACGCCGGGGCATGGCGCCCTGGGTCAGGACGTCGACGTCAGTCCGCCATCGGCAGGTACACCCGGTTGCCCGCCTCGGCGAACTCCTTCGACTTCTGAGCCATGCCCTCTTCGATCTCCTGCCGGGATCCGCCGTGTTCGCGGCGGATGTCCTGGGAGATCTTCATCGAGCAGAACTTCGGCCCGCACATGGAGCAGAAGTGGGCCGTCTTGGCGGGCTCGGCCGGAAGGGTCTCGTCGTGGAACTCCCGCGCCGTGTCCGGGTCGAGAGCCAGGTTGAACTGGTCCTCCCACCGGAACTCGAAGCGGGCGTCGGACAGCGCGTCGTCCCACTCCTGCGCACCGGGATGCCCCTTGGCGAGATCGGCCGCGTGGGCAGCGATCTTGTAGGTGATGACGCCGGTCTTGACGTCGTCACGGTTGGGCAGGCCCAGGTGCTCCTTGGGTGTGACGTAGCAGAGCATGGCCGTGCCCCACCAGGCGATCATCGCAGCACCGATGCCGGAGGTGATGTGGTCGTACGCCGGAGCGACGTCCGTGGTCAGCGGGCCGAGCGTATAGAACGGAGCTTCATCGCAGATCTCCTGCTGAAGGTCGATGTTCTCCTTGATCTTGTGCATCGGGACATGTCCCGGGCCCTCGATCATGGTCTGAACATGGAAACGCTTCGCGATCCGGTTGAGTTCCCCGAGCGTCTTCAACTCCGCGAACTGCGCCTCGTCGTTGGCATCCGCGATCGAGCCCGGCCTGAGGCCGTCGCCGAGCGAGTACGTGACGTCGTACGCCGCGAGGATCTCGCAGAGCTCCTCGAAGTTCTCGTACAGGAACGACTCCTTGTGGTGCGCCAGGCACCACGCCGCCATGATCGAGCCGCCGCGCGAGACGATGCCGGTCTTCCGGTTGGCGGTGAGCGGCACATACGGCAGGCGCACGCCCGCGTGGACCGTCATGTAGTCCACGCCCTGCTCGGCCTGTTCGATGACCGTGTCCTTGTAGATCTCCCAGGTCAGCTCCTCGGCCCTGCCGTCGACCTTCTCCAGCGCCTGGTAGAGCGGCACGGTACCGATCGGCACGGGGGAGTTGCGCAGCACCCACTCGCGGGTGGTGTGGATGTTGCGGCCGGTCGACAGGTCCATGACCGTGTCGGCGCCCCAACGGGTCGCCCAGGTCATCTTCTCGACCTCCTCCTCGATCGAGGAGGTGACCGCGGAGTTGCCGATGTTGGCGTTGACCTTCACCAGGAACCGCTTGCCGATGATCATCGGCTCGATCTCCGGGTGGTTGACGTTGGCGGGCAGCACGGCCCGGCCTGCTGCGATCTCCTCGCGGACCACTTCCGGAGAAACGTTCTCCCGGATGGCCACGTACTCCATCTCGGGTGTGATCTCGCCACGGCGCGCATAGGCGAGCTGCGTGACCGCCCCACCGTCACGGCTCCGGCGCGGCTGGCGCGGCCGTCCGGGGAAGACCGCGTCGAGGTTGCGCAGACCGCCGCGCGGCGAGGTGTGCTTGATCCCGTCGTCCTCCGGACGGACGGGACGGCCCGCGTACTCCTCGGTGTCCCCGCGGCCGATGATCCAGTTCTCCCGCAGCGGGGGCAGACCCCTGCGGACGTCGGTGTCGGCCAATGGATCGGTGTACGGGCCCGATGTGTCGTACAGCGTGACCGACTGCCCGTTGGTGAGGTGCACCTGGCGGACCGGCACCCGCAGATCGGGGCGTGAGCCCTCGACGTACGCCTTGTGCCAGCCGATGGACTTCCCGGCCTCCTCGGACTTGTCGTCCTGAACGGAGGCAGGCGTGCGCGCGTCCTTGATGGTCATGAGACCTACTCCCTACGCCGGCATTACCCGGTAACAGGTTCGGCGGTCGACGCAGCGGCTTCCGTCTGCCGACGTTTCGTGGGGAACGTCACTCTCTTCGGATGATGTTCCACGTGAAACATCGCAGGGACGGAGGTCAGCGCCCTCTCAGCCCGGTGCTCCGAGCTCCCGCGTGTACAAAGGTGGCACCACGCTAGCGTCAATTCGGGCGCGGTGAACAGAGGGCCCCGGTCGTTCTTGCGATGATCGGTCGGTGACCACGACGCATGAGCCTCCGTACCCACCGCCGGATCCGCCCCGCGGCTCAGGCTTCGGAAACGGCCCCGGAAACGGCCCCGCGCGGGGCAACGGCCGTACAGACGGCCGGGGTTCGGGGATGACCGGCAGCAGATACGACGGTGGATACGTGCCTGGTTCAGCAGGCGGCCACGACGATCACGCGGCTGGTTCCGACGGCTGGCACGAACACGGGGCCGGGGCCGGGACCGGTGGGATGCAGGGGCCCGGGAGCGGGGGCGGCGGGGGATATAGGCGCGGGCCCGGCGGCCCGCACGGTCCCGGATCCGGCGGCGGTCCGCACGGTGCCGGATCTGATGGACCGCACGATCAGGGTCCCGGATCCGGCGGCTCACCAGGGCAGGGGTCCGGCCCGGGTGACGGTCACGGCTCCGGTGGTGGCCATGGCCACGGGTCCGGATCCGGCGGCTCGCGTGACGGCGGTAGCGGCGGCGACGGTGGTGGCGGGCATGCGCACTCCCACAGTCACGCCCACGGTCCCGCGGCGCCCGTCTCCCAGCACCTGCGCAAGGTCATCGCGGCGATCCTGATCCCGTTCGCCGCGGCGGTGGTGGTGGGGCTCGCGGTGCTGTGGCCGGGTGGTGCCCCGCCGCACGAGCGCACGGGAGTCGGCTTCGACCGGCAGACTCAGGAGGCCACGGTCACCAAGGTGGTCGAGGTGAGCTGCAAGGACGTCGGCGCCTCGGGAGTGCCCCCGACCGGCGACACCTCCACCGCCGAGGGTTCCTCCGCGGTGCAGCAGGAGAACGGCACCTGCAAGAAGGCGACGATCCGCGTCGACACGGGCGAGGACAAGGGCCGCACCTTCACGGAGATCGTGCAGCCCGACCAGTCACGGCAGTTGCACGAGGGCCAGGACGTCGTGGTCGCCTACGAGCCCTCCGCACCCAAGGACCTGCAGTACTCGGTCACCGACGTGAACCGCAGGATCCCGATGGCGCTGCTCGCCGGCATCTTCGCGCTCGCCGTCGTGGTGGTGGGCCGGATGCGCGGTGTCATGGCGCTGGTCGCGCTGGCCATCAGCTTCCTGGTGCTGACCTCCTTCATCCTGCCGGCGATCCTGCAGGGCTCGAACCCGCTGGTCGTGGCGGTGGTGGGGGCGAGCGCGATCATGCTGATCGCGCTCTACATGTGCCATGGCCTGTCGGCCCGTACGTCCGTGGCGGTGCTCGGCACGCTGCTCTCGCTGCTGCTGATCGGCCTTCTCGGCTCGGGGTTCATCGACTGGGCCGCGCTCACCGGCAACACGGACGACAACACCGGCCTGATCCACGGGCTGTACCCGTCGATCGACATGAGCGGTCTGCTGCTCGCCGGTGTCATCATCGGTTCGCTCGGCGTCCTCGACGACGTGACGGTCACCCAGACGTCCGCGGTCTGGGAGCTGCACGAGGCCAACCCGACGATGGGCTGGCGCGGGCTGTACCGCGCGGGCATCCGGATCGGCCGCGACCACATCGCGTCCGTCGTCAACACACTGGTGCTCGCCTACGCCGGCGCCGCGCTGCCGTTGCTGCTGCTCTTCTCGATCGCGCAGAGCAGCGTCGGCACGGTCGCCAACAGTGAACTGGTGGCGGAGGAGATCGTGCGCACGCTGGTGGGCTCCATCGGCCTGGTCGCGTCGGTGCCGGTCACCACGGCTCTCGCGGCCCTGGTGGTCTCGGCCGACCGGCCGGAGAAGGGGGTGGTGGCTGCGGGTGCCCAGCCGCTCCCGGCGGGCGTGCAGTCGGCTCCGGGGCAGCCGGCTCAGGGGCGGGGCGGGCGGGGGCGACGCCGGAAGCGGTGACGGAAACGGCCGCCGATCCCGCGCAGCCGACGGGCCCGCCCATTCGCCGGAACACGGCGCACGCCCGCGAAGAAGAAGCGTTCCCGCGCGCCCGCGCAGTGCCCCGGCGAAGCGTTACGCCACCCCCTCGTTGCCGTAGCGCTTCAACCCGCGCTCTGCTCCTCCGCCAGGATGCGGTCCAGGGCCTCGTCAAGGTGGGCGTCGAAGTCGGCGAGCGCGCCTTCCTGCCCGAGCGGCACCAGCTTGTCGGTGCGGTCGAGGAAGGCCACGAGGGGCGCCACCGAGGAGCGGAACAGCGCCTGGTCGGCACCGACCTGAAGCCGGATCAGGACGTCGCCCAGCGTCTCGGAACCGGCCGGTGAGACCCGTACGTCTCCCTCCCCGCACGGTCTGCCCACGCCGTCGACCAGCAGCTCGCGGCCGAAGGCCCAGGTCACAGGGGCATCGCCCGGCAGGTGGAAGGTCAGTCGTACGGCATAGGGATCACAGGTCTCGTAGCGCAGCTCCACCGGGATGCGGAACGAGAGCTCCTCGGAAACGAGAAAGCTCATCATGACCTCTGCCTGTACGGACTCGCGCATCGCCTACCCCGTCGTTTGCAGTCGACTGGCCGGGAACGGACCCGACACTGGTGGAATCTTGCTGAACGTACACGAGAGATCACAAGGAGTGAGTTTTCAGATACTGATAGAGATCGCCAGTGACCCCAGGAGCCGCCCGACTTCGTCCTGCAACTGCCGTGCCGCCGACAGCAGCCGGTCGGCCTGATGTGCGGGCAGGGAAATGGCCATCGTCGCGGCCGTGGTGCCCACTGTGATCGGAATCGCCGCGCACACCGTGCCCAGCGCGTACTCCTGGCGCTCGGTCACCGGCTCCATCCGACGCGTCCGTTCGAGGCGTTGCAGCAGCGTGCGGCTGTCGCGCACCGTGTACGGAGTGAGGGACTGCACGGGATGGCGGTCGAGGTGATCGCGGCGGGCGTCCTCGTCCAACTGGGACAGCAGGCACTGCCCGATGGCGTGCGCGTGGCCGGTCTCACGGAAGTCGGCCCATTCCTCGACCGCCGGATTGCCCGGGGTGTCGGAGACGCAGATGACCTCGATCTCGCCGTCGCGGTACTGGGCGTAGTAAACCGGGACACCAATGGCATCACGCCATTGGGCGAGTGCTTCGGCAACCGCGCTGCGACGTTTCTGCTGAGCTCCGCTGCTGCTCAGCCGAACCGCTGCCTCGCCGAGGAAGAACAGGCCCTTGTCGCGGCGCAGATAGCCCTCGTGCACCAGGGTGCGCAACAGGTGATACGCGGTGGGCAGCGCCAGGCCCGTCTCGCGGGCGAGTTGCTTCGCGGGAGCGCCGTACTCGTGCTCGGCGACGCATTCCAGCAGGCGCATCGCGCGCTGGACGGATCCGATGAGCGTCGCGGAGTGCGGCTGCTCGGGGGGTGTCCTCGGGGATGCCTGCCTCGGCACCTGGGGCACGGAGGAGCGCGGTTGTCCGAGGGGTGAGTGGGGTTCTGAGGGTGCGGTGTCAACCGTGGCCAAGGGTCACTCCCAAAGGCGCGAGGGGGGAGCCCGTGCGGGGGAACACGGGAGGGGGTGCACGCCGCTCACGGGGTCGTCCCCGCGTCGATTTCCGGACTCTATTCGTCCGCCACCGCTCGCAGACGCCCCGCCCGGAAAACTTCCCTCGCCCGAGGGAACCGGTGATTCCTGTTACCGCTTCCCTCTCCCCACGGCCCTCACCAGTCGCTGCCGACCCTCACCAATCGCTGCGCGACGAGGAGCTCGACGTGAACTTCCTTACGACGTAGATCAGTCCACCGACCAGTGCCACGAAGACCAGCACCTTGAAGAGCAGCCCGATGACGAATCCGACGACGCTGGCTATCAACCCGCCGAACACGACCAGGGCGATGACCGGCACCGCGATCCACTTCACCCACCACGGCAGTCCTGCGAAGATCTCACGCATCGCCCTCGTCCTTACCTCTCCGCCCGCCACAGTGCCGGGTCCGATCCTTCGAATCTGCTGATTCCCTGCACTCGATGCTAGGGCGGGCAGGTGCCCCGGCGGGGGCCTCGCACCCCTTGTCCTCCCCTGATCGATCCCCTAGGGAACCCCGAGGCCAAAGGTCAGCTTTCCGGCGGAGAGAACACCACGAGCACCCGTAGATCCTCGCTGATGTGATGGAACTTGTGGGCGACTCCGGCCGGCACGTACACCACGCTGCCGCGCGCCACGTGTGTGGTCTCCATGCCGACGGTGATCTGGGCGCGGCCACTCACAACGAAGTAGACCTCGTCCTGATTGTGCGGCTTCTGTGGATCATGCTCACCGGCATTGAGCGCGTACAGACCGACCGACATGTTCCGCTCGCGCAGAAACTGCAGGTAGGCGCCCTCGTTGGCGGCGCGCTCCGCCTCCAGTTCATCCAGCCGGAATGCCTTCATCGCTCACGTCCGCCCTTGTCAACAGTGCTCATGGCCGATCTCGTCTGCCACGATCAGACACATGAAGAATTTCGTAGTCAAGACGATCGCCAACGCGGGCGCCCTGGCGGTCGCCGTCTGGCTGATAGACAAGATCACCCTCACCGGTGACAGCACGGGCAAGAAGGTCGGCACCCTGCTCGTCGTCGCGTTGATCTTCGGCCTGGTGAACTTCCTGGTCAAGCCGCTCGTCAAGCTCCTGAGCCTGCCGCTGCTCATCCTGACGCTCGGTCTGTTCACCCTGGTCGTCAACGCGCTGATGCTGCTGCTGACCTCGTGGCTCGCCGACAAGCTCGACCTGAGCTTCCACGTCGAGGGCTTCTGGACCGCCGTACTCGGCGGCCTGATCATCTCGATCGTCTCCTGGGCGCTCAACGTCGTCCTGCCCGACGGGGACTGAGCATCCGATGACCTACCGCGTCTGCTTCGTCTGCACCGGCAACATCTGCCGCTCCCCGATGGCCGAGTCCGTCTTCCGCGCCCGCGTGGCGGAGGCCGGGCTCGACGGCCTGGTCGAGGTCGACAGCGCCGGCACCGGCGGCTGGCACGAGGGTGACCCGGCCGACCCCCGCACCGTCTCCGTCCTCGAGGAGCACGGTTACGAAGGCGGCCACACCGCCCGGCAGTTCCAGGCGTCCTGGTTCGCCCGCCTCGACCTCATCGTCGCGCTCGACTCCGGGCACCTCAAGGCCCTGCGTCGCCTTGCGCCCTCCCCGGAGGACGCGGCGAAGGTGCGGCTGCTGCGTTCCTACGACGCCACCGCAGGAGACGACCTCGACGTGCCCGACCCGTACTACGGGGGCCGGGACGGCTTCGAGGAGTGCCTCGAGATGGTGGAGGCGGCCAGCACGGGGCTCCTCGCGGAGGTCCGCGAGCAGGTGGGAGGGCAGGCGGCATGAGCGGTACGGATCCTCGGGGACTGCCTTCCGGCGGCGGAGACGGCACCCGCGCGGTGCGGGCCGGGCTGCCCGAGCCGGTCAAGTACGAGCCGACCTTGCCGGGTCCGGTGTTCGCCGCCCACTACCACCTGCCGGGCGAGCCGACGGGGCCGTACACCTACGGCCGTGACGAGAACCCGACCTGGACTCATCTGGAGCGCGCCATCGGCGAGCTGGAGGCGCCGGGGGAGGACGGCGTCGAGACGCTGCTCTTCGCGTCGGGCATGGCCGCCACCTCGTCGGTGCTCTTCTCCCAGCTGCGCGCCGGGGACGCGGTCGTCCTGCCCAGCGATGGCTACCAGGCACTGCCCCTGGCACGGGCGCAGCTGGAGGCGTACGGCATCGAGGTGCGCACGGCGCCGACCGGCGGGGACGCACAGCTCGGCGTCCTGGACGGCGCGAAGCTGCTGTGGATCGAGACCCCGTCCAACCCTGGCCTCGATGTGTGTGACATCCGGCGGCTCGTCGAAGCGGCCCACGCGCGTGGCGCGCTCGTCGCCGTCGACAACACGCTCGCGACGCCGCTCGGGCAGCGGCCACTGGAGCTCGGCGCCGACTTCTCGGTGGCCAGCGGCACCAAGCAGCTGACGGGGCATGGCGACGTGCTGCTGGGATACGTCACCGGCCGCGACCCCGAGGCCATGGCCGCCGTACGGCGCTGGCGCAAGATCGTCGGGGCGATCCCGGGGCCCATGGAAGCCTGGCTCGCGCACCGTTCCCTGGCCACACTCCAACTACGCGTGGAGCGGCAGAACGCCAATGCCCTGGCGGTCGCCGAGGCGCTGCGGGACTGGCCGGAGGAGCTCGGGGTGCGTTATCCGGGGCTGCCGGGCGACCCCTCGCACAAGATCGCCTCGCAGCAGATGCGGCGCTACGGCTGCGTGGTGTCCTTCACGCTGCCCACGCGCGCGCGTGCCGAGCGCTTTCTCGACACTCTGCGGCTCGTCGACGACGCGACCAGCTTCGGCGGGGTGCGGTCCACGGCCGAGCGGCGCGGACGCTGGGGCGGCGACGCCGTACCGGAGGGCTTCATCCGTATGTCGGTCGGTGCGGAGGACCCCGAGGACCTGGTGGCCGATGTGCTGCGTGCGCTGGACGAATCGGCGCAGTGATCGGGATCGCCGCCGCGTCCGTCGGTGTCTCCGTAGAACGGGCGGTCCGAACCTCCCCCCTCGTGGCTCGGACCGCCCTCGGTTCTGCGCGCGAAGAACCGCGCGAACAAGGCTAGTTGACTCTCTGTCAGTGTCCAATCACAGTAGCGACAGCGACCTATCGACTTATTTATAGTTGGGCCCTGCCCTGGGGGTGGGGAGAAGGGCGGGGAAGGGGAGGGTGTGGCATGGATCTGGCCTTGTTGCGCACTTTTGTGACGGTGCACCGGGCCGGCTCCTTCACCCGCGCCGCCGCGCTGCTCGGGCTGTCACAGCCGGCCGTCACCTCGCAGATCCGCACCCTGGAACGACAGTTGGGCCGCCCCCTGTTCCTGCGGCAGGCCCGCGGAGTGACACCGACGACCATCGGCGACGAACTCGCTCACAAGGCCGCGCCGCATCTCGACGCCCTGGTGGAGATCACCGAGACGGGTCTCGACGACGAGTCCTCCTTACGCTCGCTGCACCTCGCCGGCCCTCCGGAGTTCACCGCTGAGCGGGCGCTGCCCGCACTCACCGAGCTGACCGGCGAGGACGGCCAGGGCTTCGCCCTGCGCGCGTCCTTCGGCAACGCCGAGGAGACCCTCGAAGGGCTGGCCGCCGGGCACCACGATCTGGCCATCACTACGGCCCGTCCACGTGGCGCTCTGCTCACGGCGACTCCGCTCTGCGACGAGGAGCACGTCCTCGTCGCCGCTCCCCGCTGGGCCGACCGGATCGGCTCGAAGACGCTGCGCCTCAAGGGAGCCCACGCGCTGGAGGACCTCCCGGTGGTGGAGGTGCACGAGTCCCTGCCCTTCGTCTCCCGCTACTGGGCTTCGGTCTACGACTCCCGGCCCGCCGCTCCGGGCACCGTGATCGTCCCCGACCTGCGCGCAGTCCTCGCCTGCGCGGCCGCGGGGGCAGGGCTGGCGGTGTTGCCCCGCTATCTGTGCGCGGCCGCCCTGGAGCGCGGCGACGTCGTCGCCCTGCACGATCCGCCGGTGCCACCACTGCGGACGTACTTCCTGGTGGTCCGCACCGGCACGCTGACGATGCCGCACATCGCACGGGCCCACGAGTGGCTGCTGCGAGCGGCTTCCGACTGGGTCTGAGGAGCGGCTTGCCGCGATGCCTGAGCAGGGCATCCGGGGCCATCACACACTGAGCTCGACCGGTGACGTCTCGCGATGTTTCACGTGGAACCAGCCGGGCCACATTTCTCCCATGACCGTCCGACCCGTGGTCAAGCGCACCGCCCGCGCCGTTCTCCTGGACGGCGACGATCTGATCCTGATCAAGCGCACCAAGCCTGGTCTGGATCCCTATTGGCTCACTCCCGGTGGCGGGGTCGAGCCGACGGACACGACTGTCGTCGAGGCCCTGCACCGCGAGGTGTACGAGGAGCTCGGAGCCAAGATCGTCGACGTGGTTCCCTGCTTCGTCGACACCGTCGAGCACATAGGCGAGGACGGCGGTGCGACCGGTGTGAAGGTGCAGCACTTCTTCGTCTGCCGCCTGGAGTCGATGGACACGTCCTTGCGGCACGGGCCCGAGGTGGACGAGCCCATCGGCGAGTACGAGATCGTGCGGGTGCCGTTCACTCGCGTCGGGATCGCCTCCGTCCATCTCGTACCGCTGTCACTGCGGCACTACCTGGACGGGAACATCGAGGGCGTCCGCGCCATGCACGCCCCCGACCTGGGCTGACACCGAACCCGGGCTGACACCGACGGCCGACCTCGGCTTTGGCGACGGCTCGTCAGTCCCCGGTAACGACGATGAATCAGTCCCCGGTGGCGACGAGGTCCTCCACCGAGTCATGGCGTATGCGCTCGGACGGGATGCCGATGTCTCTCAGCGCGTCCACACCGCTGCGGATCATGCCGGGCGGTCCGGAGACGTAGGCGTCGTACTCGGTCCAGGGCCCGTACTCGCGTATGGCGTCGGGAAGCTGGAGCAGTCCGTGCCGGTCCACGACTGGGCGGACCTCCAGCCAGTGGTGGGACTGCTGGAGTCTGAGCATGGTGTCGATGTCGTACAGGTCCTGGTTGGTGCGGGCGCCGTAGAAGACCTCGACCGGTCGCCGGTCGCCGTGCTCGGCGATGTCCTCGACCAGCGCCTTGATCGGAGCTATGCCGGTGCCTCCGCCCACACAGAGCAGACCGCTGTCGGTGGTGTGGTCCACGGTCATCGAACCGGCCGGCGGGCCGAGCCGGATGATGTCTCCCGGCCGGGCGCGGTGCACCAGCGCGTTGGAGACCCAGCCCGCGGGCACGGCCTTCACATGGAACGTCAGCAGGCCGTCCGAGCGGGGCGCGGAGGCGAAGGAGTAGTGCCGCCAGATCCGCGGCCACCACGGCGTCTCCAGGCTCGTGTACTGGCCGGCGAGGAAGGGGTAGGGCTGGTCGGGTCGGACCGTGACGACCGCGACGTCCGAGGTCCTGAGGTCGTGCGACACGACCTCCGCGTACCACCAGGCAGGGGCGCGTAGTTCGTCGGCCGCCGCCGCATCGATCATGACCTGCGAGATCGTCGTGTACGCCCGTACCCAGGCGGCCTCCATCTCCGCGTCCCAGACTCCGGCGGCGTACTTGTTCAGCGCGCCGATGAGGCACTCGCCGACGGCCGGGTAGTGCTCGGGACGGGTTCCGTACTTGCGGTGACCGCGGCCGAGGTTCTGCAGGTACTCGACGAGGACGGGCGTGTTGTCGATGTGCTCGGCCGCGGTGAGCAGGGCCTTGAGCAGCCGGTCGCGCTGGGTGTCCATCGCGGCCGGGAACAGGGAGCGCAGGTCGGGGTGGCGTACGAAAAGCAGCGCGTAGAAGTACGAGGTGACCTTGTCGGCCACCGGGCCGACCTCGGCCATCGTCCGGCGGATCAGGATGGCGTCCGGGGACGCGGGTTGGGCCGGGGCGGGGCGCTGAGTCGGCACGCGCAGTTGGGGGGAGGGTGGGGATATGGGGCTGAGGCCTGATATCGCCGGGTGGGCGGTGGCGCCCTGAACGGCAGCGGGGGCAGGCACCGCTTGCCTTGGGGCTGGGGCAGACGCAGCCGACTCTTGGGCTCCGGCCGGGGCGGGAGCGGGGGCAGATGTCGACAGCGTGTGCGCGGGCGGTGTGTGATCCGGGGCGGGTGTGCCGGGCGCCGGTGTCGCGCCCGGTGCCTCTCGCTCCTGGGTCGTTGTGCCGTGGCTCGCGTGGTAGGCGTTGGCAGGGCCGGGCCCACGGCCCCAGGTCGGGTCAGCGGCGGCGTTCGATGCCCGGCCGGGTTCCCCGGCGCCGTATCCGGGCCCGGCGGGTGCCTGTTCCGGGGCCGGGCCTGAGGTGAGGTCCGGCGCTCCAGCGCCTGCTCCGGCGTCCGCAGGGGTGGGTGCTGCCGGGCCGGCCGTCGTGGCAGGCGGTGTGCCGTCCTGGGCCGACGGGGGCGTGTCATCGCCCGTCGCTGTCCTGCCGACCGGGCGCATCGCACCCAGGCGGCGGCCGTCGGCCGTCTCCTGTTCGCTGCCCGGAGTCGTCGCCGGCTGCTTGCGCGGCGTGAACCAGCCGCCCCCGCCGCCGGAAGTGCCGTTGTCGGCCGACGTGGTGGTCGGAGCGTCCATGGTGTGCCTCGCCTCGAACATCTTTCGGTCGGTCTACGCACTTCCTCGATCGGAAGGTGCCTGCTTCCCCCGCGACGGCTTGCTTTTCCCCGTTCGTTGCCGCGACCAATACGGCCACATTCAACCCGTGTTCCCACTCGGTACGGACAAGTAGGGCGAGAGTGTGACATTGGCCGCAGTGCTCTCACCGCAGCATCCCACCACGCGTGGGCGCCCCGGCCGCATACCCGTGAATGCGGGTCTTCGATCTCTCCGTCCCGTTAGGCTGCATTGCCTTGCGCTCGGTCCGCGCCGGGAGTCTGCATCACAGCTCGGACACGAACCGGAGTCGACCCTACCGGCCGATGCCCCGATCACAAGTCCCCCCTTCCTCCCTCACGAATGGGGCGAGGCGGCGAACGACTCATTCCTTCAATTAGCGGCCACTGCGCACCAATTCATAGGCTTCCCACAGATCCATCCCTATGTAGGAGTGGGTCGCGAGTCCGGCCAGATGGCCATCTGCGTTGACGGCGACGGAGACCGGGACAGCTCCGAACAGGTCCTTGTCCGACAGCGAGTCGCCATAAGCGACGCAATCGGCCCGCCTCACCCCGAACTCCTCGCAGAGCCGGTCGGCGATGAGGACTTTGGCCGCGGCACTGAGAACTCCTGCGGGGTCGACGGGCTCGGTGAACGGCACGGCTGGAAAGCGGGAACCGTGCGCCGCGTGCGCGCCCCAGCCCGTCAGCCGCTCCACGAAGAAGGAGGGCGAGAGCGATACGACCGCGCAGTAGTCGCCCTGTGCCCTGATCTCCGCCCAGACCTCACGGATTCGGGCCAGCCAAGGAGCGCCCTCGAAAGCGGCCGCCACATGGACCTCGGTGAGATCGGCCCAGAGCGCGTGCACCCGCGCCGCATACTCAGGTGGCCCGATCAGCCCCGCCGAAATCTCCCGGTCGAGCGCCACGGTCTCGGCTTCCAGCCCGAGTTGCCGCGAGATCTCCACGGGGGCGGAACTTCCGTGCAGGAGGGTGCCGTCGAGGTCGAAGAGGTGAAGTCTGGCCATAGGCCATGAGGCTAATGGGATGTGCTGTCGCCCCCTTGGCCGGAGACTCCCCCGAGCGGAGATCGGAAACACGCCTTTGATGATCGCTCGCCTGCTGGACGCTGGCCGTTTCTCCATGTTTCACGTGAAACACCCAGCGCCTGTAGGCAGGCTGGTGCGCCGGCCCATGACATGGCCAAAAGCTCGTACGTCTCCCCGGAAACGGGTGGACGACCAGGGCAGTCGTCAGACAGCCTGACCTGCGTGCCGACTCCTTCCCTCGCCGCTCTGCCCATCCGCCGTCTGACGCCTCGCGATCTCACCGCCTGCGCCGACTTGTCCGAGGATCGGGGCTGGCCCCGTGAGGAACACAAGTGGGGGTTCCTCCTCACAGCCGGGAAGGGCTACGGCATCGACGACCCCGACGGCGGGCTCGTCAGCGCCTGCGTCATCACGGAGTACGGGCCGCACGACCGCCTCGACCTGGGGGCCATCGGCATGGTCCTGGTCGCCGAGCGGCATTCCCGTCAGGGCATCGGGCGCCGCCTGATGCGTCACGTCGTCTCCGCGATGGGCACGACACCACTGACGATGCACTCGACCCCGAACGGCCAACCTCTCTACGAAGAACTCGGCTTCAAGGTCACCGGCCGGGCGGAGATGCTCCGCGGGCACTTCACAGCCGGCGCCTCGGGGCCGTCGGTCGCCACGCGTGCGGCCACCGCCGAGGACCTCACCACGATCCTGCGGCTCGACGAAGAGGTGTTCGGCGCCGATCGCACGCACATCATCACGCGGCTCCCCGCGTTCGCCGACCAGCTGCGCGTCGCCGAGGACAGGGGCCGGATCATCGGATACGCGGGTGCCTGGCCCAACATGGACACGCACGTCGTGGGGCCACTGATCGCCCGCGACACGGAGACGGCCAAGGCGCTCATCACCTCCCTCGCCGCCCACACCGACCGCCCGTTGCGCACCGACATCGACGTACGCCACGAGGAGCTACTGACCTGGGCGAAGGAGCACGGTCTGGCCTCCGTCGCCTTCAACGCCGTCATGACGTACGGCGTCTCGGAACTGCCCGGCGACTGGACCCGGCGGTTTGCTCCACTGACGGTGGCAGCGGGCTGAGACATTCATGGCAAACGCCGGGCCCCGTCGGGGCCCGGCGTTTCGTCGTCGCCGCCGTTCATCGTCGGCGTTCGTCATCGACACCTTCGTTGTCGATGCTGGGGGGGTGTCAGGCGAGTGCCTCGATCGCGGCTGTCGCGAAGTGGTGGTCCTGCTCCGGCGCCCCACCGCCCACCCCGATCGCGCCGATCAGTCGGCCGGCCCGATGGATCGGCACGCCGCCCGCAATGAACAGCAGTGGCCGGTCGAGCGCGGTGGGCAGGGTGTGGAAGAGACCGCCAGGCTGTACGGCCTCAACGAGATCGGCGGTGGGGGCGTCGAGCTGGAGTGCCGTGTAGGCCTTGCGGGTGCTGGTCTCCCCGGAGATCAGCACGGCTCGGTCGTCCCGGCGGAAGGCGAGCAGATGGCCTCCGGCATCCAGGACCGTGACGCTGACGGTCACCCCGGCGTCCTCGGCGGCCCGGTGGGCTGCGGCGACGAGGACGTCGGCATCCTGAGCGGTCAGGGGGGCAACCGCGGTGGCAGTGCTCATGAGGAGGTTTCTCCTTGTGGTGTGCTGCGGAGGTGAGTTCTCGCGTGGCCCGATGTGCCCGGCGGGGGACGGCCCTGACCCCGCATGCCGGTCGGCTCAGTGTTGTACGGCAGCTCGCTGCTCGGCGGGCGCGGCGCCCGTGACGACGGTGCTGGAGGATGCTCGGTCGCGGCGCTCCAGTACGGCCGAGAGAAACGCGAGCAGCAGCGCGGCCGCAGCCAGGGCGGCGCCGACCCAGTTGGGGGACGTGTAGCCGAAGCCCGCCGCGATGACGATGCCGCCGAGCCAGGCCGAGAGGGCGTTGCCGAGGTTGAAGGCGCCGATGTTCACGGCCGAGGCCAGCGTCGGGGCGCCGTGTGCCTGGTCGAGGACGCGCTTCTGCAGCGGTGGGACGGTGGCGAACCCCAGGGCGCCGATCAGCGTGATGGTGACGGCCGCCAGAACCTTGTTCTGGGCGGTCAGCGTGAAGAGCGCGAGCACGACGGCGAGGGCACCCAGGGAGACGTACAGCATGGGCATCAGCGCGCGGTCGGCGTACTTGCCGCCGATGAGGTTTCCGCCGACCATGCCGAGCCCGAAGAGGACCAGCAGCCAGGTGACCGAGCCGTCTGCGAAGCCGGCGACGTGGGTCATCATCGGCGCGACGTAGGTGATGGCCGCGAAGACGCCGCCGAAGCCGAGGACCGTCATCGCCATGGCGAGCAGGACCTGGGCGTTCTTGAAGGCCGCAAGCTCGTGGCGCAGGCGCACCCCCTGGGGCTGAGGCAGGTCGGGGACCAGCTTGGCGACGCCGACCAGGCCGACGACACCGAGGGCGGCGACGATGCCGAAGGTGACGCGCCAGCCGGCGGACTGCCCGACGAAGGTGCCCAGCGGGACGCCGACGACATTGGCGACGGTCAGGCCGGTGAACATCATCGCGATGGCCCCGGCCTTCTTGTCCGGGGCGACCAGGTCGGCCGCGACGACCGAGCCGATGCCGAAGAAGGCGCCATGGGCGAGCGAAGCGACTACACGCCCGGCCAGCATGACGGCGAAGGTGGGCGCGAGAGCGGACAGCAGGTTGCCTGCGATGAACAGTCCCATCAGCAGCATCAGCATCCGCTTGCGGGAGACCTTGGTGCCGAGCGCGGTCATCAGGGGAGCACCGAGGACCACGCCGAGCGCGTAGCCGGTCACGAGCAGCCCCGCTGTGGGGATGGAGACCCCGAACTCGCCCGCGACCTCGGGCAGCAATCCCATGATCACGAACTCGGTCGTTCCGATTCCGAAGGCCCCGATCGCGAGGGCCAGAAGCGCGAGAGGCATGAAGGGGTACACCGTCCCAGAAGATTGCAGGAGCGCTTTACGAGTGGAGACAATACTTGCAGACGCGGCATATATGCAAACGCTAGCTATTTCGTTGCTGATCCACTCTGGCTTCAGCTGGTTAGGGACGGAGGAAACGCCATGACAGCAACGGTCCCCGCGCTCACCGCTCTCGCCCAGGGCTGGTGCGCCCTCTCCCTGCTGCACGGGAGGATCGAGGCGCACATCGAGCGCGCCCTGCAGAGCGGGCACGACCTGAGCGTGCGCGAGTACTCCCTGCTCGACGTGCTCAGCCGCCAGCACGACGGCGAGGGCGGACATCTGCAGATGAAGCAGGTCGCCGACGCCGTCGTCCTCAGCCAGAGCGCCACCACCCGCCTCGTCACCCGCCTGGAAGACCGCGGCCTGCTCTCCCGCTACCTCTGCCCCACCGACCGCCGCGGCATCTACACCGACGTCACCGAAGCAGGCCTCAACCTCCTCGAAGAAGCCCGCCCCACCAACGACACAGCCCTGCGCCAAGCCCTCGACGAAGCCGCGAAGAACCCCGAACTGGCCCCGCTGGTCCGGGCCGTGGAGACGCTCCGCGTCCCCGCATAGGGTGCGAGCATGGGAGATCTTGAAATACGAGCCGCCGGCGCCGATGACGTCCCCGCGATCGTCGGCATGCTCGCGGACGATCCGCTGGGCGCCCAGCGCGAGTCACCGGACGACCTGACGCCTTACCTTGCGGCGCTCGAGCGGCTCAGCAACGACCCGAACCAGCACCTGGTCGTCGCGGCCCGTGAGGGCCGTGTCGTCGGCACGCTCCAGCTCACGGTCATTCCCGGCCTGTCCCGCAGGGGCGCGACCCGCTCCATCATTGAAAGTGTGCGGATCCACGCCGACGAGCGCGGCAGCGGCTTGGGCACGCAGCTCATCGAGTGGGCGGTCGCCGAATCCAGGCGCCAGAACTGCCAGTTGGTGCAGCTGACCTCCGACAACACCCGTACGGACGCTCATCGCTTCTATAAGCGGCTCGGTTTCACGGCCTCGCACGTGGGCTTCAAGCTCACGCTCTGACATGGCGAAGCGCCTGTTTCACGTGAAACAGGCGCTCACCGGGGCGGTCAGAACGAGCCGATGCCCCGCCACCCGTCGGGATCCACGCCGCCTGGCACAGCAGCCCCCTCGTGGTACGGCTGACGCGTGAAGACGAACGACCCGAGGTCCAGATGGTCCACGGCTCCGTTCGGGCGCCGTACGGCCTTCAGGAGCTCGCCTGCGTAGTAGCCCTCCAAGCCCGTCCAGGTACCGTCACCGTTGGCCCGGAACCGGGAACGGCGCCCCTTGCCGGACAACGGCTCCAAGGAGACCAGCCCGTCGGCCGTCAGCCGGAGGCCGAAGGCATGGGTTCCCCAGTACCACTGACCCGCCAACTCCAGCGCCGCTGAATCGACTTCGGGCATCGGGCGCCATGGCTCGGGAATCCGGGGCTCGGCCTCGGCGACGATGCGGACGAGGTCGGCGGCAACGGTGAACAGCAGAGGGCCGGAGGTGCAGTTGGCCAGGACGACGACGGCGACATCGTCCTCCACACCGGCGGTGAGGCAGGCAAGAAAGCCCGGCAGGGAACCCGAGTGTCCGACCAGAGTCCTGCCGTCCTGATGCCGGATCTCCAGGCCCAGGCAGTACGCGTAGCCACTCGCCATGTCCGCCGCCTCGGGCGGAGCCGCCGGCGTCCTCATCTCCCGCAGCGACTCGGCGCCCAGCACGCGGTCGTCGCCCTTGACCAGAAAGGCCGCGAACCTCGCCAGGTCGCTGGTCGTCGACCACAGTTGACCAGCCGGCGCCATCAGACCCAGGTCTTCGACGGGCTCGGGAAGCATCACGTCGGCCCAGGGGTGCACGGCCCAGCCTCCCGCGTGCGGCGCCTGCGCTCGCGTACTCGTGCGGTTCAGACCCAGGGGTTCGAGCACTTCACGCCGGAGTACGTCCTCCCAGGAAGCTCCTCGCAGCTCCTCGACCAGCGCGCCCAGCAGCGTATAGCCGGGGTTCGAGTAGTGGAATCGACGGCCGGACGGATGCAGGAAGGGCTGCTCACCCAGGACGTCGGAGAGCCCGGGACGCAGTGATGCGGGGCTCCGCTCCCACCACGGTCCGGGCGTCTCGGCCGCCAGCCCGCTCGTGTGCGCCAGCAGCTCGGCGATGGTGGCCTCCCCCGCGCCCGTGCCCGGCAGATGCTTCTCCAGCGAGTCACTGAGGTCGAGCAGTCCCTCGTCGCGCAGTCGCAGGACGAGAACGGCGGTGAAGGTCTTGGTGATCGAGCCGATGCGGTACTGCACGTTCTCGTCCGGCGCGTGCCCGTCCACCGAGGTGCGCGAGCCGTGCCAAACCGTCCGGCCGTCCCGTACGACAGCGGCGACCAACGAGGGCGCACGCCCTTCGGCCTGGGCCACGGCGATGCGGTGCAGCAGCGCCCGGCGCGTGGTGGGGAGCAGCTCTTCCTGAGATGTCGTCATGCCCCCAGTCCACCCCGGTGGCCTCTCGGGAGTCGAGCGCATATCCCCCGGGCGAGGTGGATCAGGTCTGCGCCATGTCCACGAACCGCGAGTAGTGGCCCTGGAAGGCGACCGTGATCGTCGCCGTGGGTCCGTTACGGTGCTTGCCCACGATGATGTCCGCCTCGCCCGCGCGCGGCGACTCCTTCTCGTAGGCGTCCTCGCGGTGCAGCAGGATCACCATGTCGGCGTCCTGCTCGATGGAGCCGGACTCACGCAGGTCGGACACCATCGGCTTCTTGTCCGTACGCTGCTCGGGACCACGGTTGAGCTGCGAGAGCGCGATCACCGGGACCTCAAGCTCCTTGGCCAGGAGCTTGAGGTTACGGGACATGTCCGAGACCTCCTGCTGACGGCTCTCGGAACGCTTCGAACCACCGGCCTGCATCAGCTGCAGATAGTCGATGATCACGAGCTTGATGTCGTTGCGCTGCTTCAGCCGGCGGCACTTCGCGCGGATCTCCATCATCGACAGGTTCGGGGAGTCGTCGATGTAGAGCGGCGCGGCCGACACCTCGGGCATTCGCCGCGCCAGGCGTGTCCAGTCGTCGTCCGTCATGGTGCCGGAACGCATGTGGTGCAGGGCAACGCGCGCCTCGGCCGACAGCAGACGCATCGCGATCTCGTTGCGCCCCATTTCGAGGGAGAAGATGACGCTCGCCAGATTGTGCTTGATCGACGCCGCCCGTGCGAAGTCCAGTGCGAGCGTGGACTTACCCATCGCAGGACGTGCCGCGATGACGATCATCTGGCCCGGGTGCAGGCCATTGGTGAGTGAGTCCAGGTCCGTGAACCCGGTGGGCACACCGGTCATCTCCCCGCTGCGCGAGCCGATCGCCTCGATCTCGTCGAGCGCACCCTCCATGATGTCGCCGAGCGGCAGATAGTCCTCACTGGTGCGCTGCTCGGTGACCGCATAGATCTCGGCCTGGGCGCGGTTGACGATCTCGTCGACGTCGTCGTCGGCCGCGTATCCCATCTGCGTGATGCGGGTGCCGGCCTCGACCAGGCGGCGCAGTACGGCGCGCTCATGGACGATCTCCGCGTAGTACTCCGCGTTCGCCGCCGTCGGCACCGTCTGGACGAGCGTGTGGAGATACGAGGCGCCGCCGACCTTGTTGATCTCGCCGCGCTTGGTGAGCTCGGCGGCGATGGTGATGGGGTCGGCCGGTTCACCCTTGGCATAGACGTCGAGGATCGCCTGGAAGATCGTCTCGTGCGCGGGCTTGTAGAAGTCGTGGCCCTTGATGACCTCGACGACATCGGCGATGGCGTCCTTGGACAGGAGCATGCCGCCGAGGACGGACTGCTCGGCGTCGAGGTCCTGCGGCGGAACCCGCTCGAAGGCCGAACCGCCGCCGTCCCACTCGCCGGAGTCCCGGCCGCGATCATGCTGCTCGTCGCGTCCCCGGCCACCGTCGCCGCGCCGGCGGGAGGCAGGCAGACGATCACTGGGACCGCTGTCGGCCCACGGGTCGTCCAAGGGCTCGGAAATGCTCAACCGAGCCACCTCCTCCCGTCCGCCGAGCGGACCTCGCCGTGCCACTCAGTTCTACGGCACGCCACTGACAAATAAGAGGCCCAACTCCGGTTCTGGGTCGCCGGTTTTGTGAGGGTTTTCACGGTCGGCGGACGGAGTGGGCGCCGGACCACGGTAGGCCCGCGGGCACCGTCAGCCAATCTGGTTATCCACAGGCCATGTGGACGACGGCCCGGATGCTGTGGAGAACTCCGCAAAACCTGTGCACGACACGGTGGACAGCCCTGTGAACAAGCCCTCCAAGAATTCCTGACACTATTCCTGACCTGCACATTTACCGTCCACCGGCTGTGCAGAAGAAAAACTTTCCCAGTCGGACCAAGATCGCTTCGAACGGTACACAGAAGCACACACCACGAGACAGGAGGTAAGGGTCACAAGCTCATTGCATCTCTTACCTGTGGACGATTAGATTGGTGGCCATGACACAGGCTCCCGCGACTCCTGCGGCCACACGGCGACAGCACGACCGAGAGATCGTCGCACTCGCCGTCCCGGCCTTCGGCGCACTCGTCGCCGAGCCCCTCTTCGTCATGGCCGACAGCGCGATCGTCGGCCATCTCGGCACCGCACAGCTCGCCGGACTCGGGGTCGCCTCGGCTCTTCTCATGACAGGCGTCAGCGTCTTCGTCTTCCTCGCCTACGCCACCACGGCGGCCGTTGCCCGACGCGTCGGCGCGGGCGACCTGCAGGCCGCCATCCGCCAGGGCATGGACGGCATCTGGCTGGCCCTCCTCCTCGGCGCCGCCGTCATTGCAATCGTCCTGCCGGCCGCACCGTATCTCGTACAGCTCTTCGGCGCCTCGGACACCGCAGCCCCCTACGCCACCACCTATCTACGGATCTCGGCACTCGGCATACCGGCCATGCTCGTCGTACTCGCCGCCACGGGTGTTCTACGCGGACTACAGGACACCAAGACGCCGCTCTACGTCGCCATCGCGGGCTTCGTCGCCAACGCCGCCCTCAACGTGGGCCTGGTCTACGGCGCCGACCTCGGCATCGCTGGCTCCGCCTGGGGCACCGTCATCGCCCAGTGCAGCATGGCCGCGGCCTATCTCATCGTCGTCGTCCGCGGCGCCCGCAAGCACGAAGCCTCCCTGCGCCCCGACAGAGCCGGGATCAGGGCCTCCGCACAGGCCGGAGTGCCCCTGCTGGTCCGCACCCTCTCGCTGCGGGCGATTCTGATGATCGCCACAGCCGTCGCGGCCCGCCTCGGGAACGCCGACATCGCGGCGCACCAGATCATCCTGTCGCTGTGGAGCCTGCTTGCTTTCGCGCTGGACGCCATAGCCATCGCCGGGCAGGCCATCATCGGTCGGTATCTCGGCGCCGGCGACGCCGAGGGCGCCCGGGCCGCCTGCCGCCGCATGGTGGAGTGGGGCATCGCAGCCGGCGTCGTACTCGGCCTGCTCGTGGTGATCGCCCGACCGTTCTTCCTGCCGCTGTTCACCAGTGACGTGGCCGTCAAGGAAACGGCGCTGCCCGCCCTGCTCATGGTGGCGCTCTCCCAGCCGATCTGCGGCGTCGTCTTCATCCTGGACGGCGTCCTGATGGGGGCAGGCGACGGCCCCTATCTCGCCTGGGCCATGGTGCTCACCCTGGCGGTGTTCACCCCGGTGGCGCTGCTCGTCCCCACGTTCGGCGGAGGCCTCACCGCAGTCTGGGCAGCCATGACGCTGATGATGACGGTGCGCATGCTGACGCTGTGGGCGCGCACCCGCTCGGGTCGCTGGATCGTCACCGGCGCGACGCGCTGAATGTTTCACGTGAAACACGCTGTTTCACGTGAAACGGACCAGGTCCACTCTCTGCACAACGAAGGGGCCGTACCCCACCGGGTACGGCCCCTTCATTCAGCTGTTCAAGCCGAGCGCAGCGATCAGGCCGCGACGACCTCGATGTTGACCTTGGCGGCAACCTCGGGGTGCAGACGCACGGACGTCTCGTGGGCGCCCAGGGTCTTGATCGGCGCACCGAGCTCGATGCGGCGCTTGTCGACCTCGGGGCCACCGGCAGCCTTGATCGCCGAGGCGACGTCGGCCGGGGTGACAGAACCGAAGAGACGACCGGCGTCGCCGGAGCGGACGGCCAGGCGGACCTTGACGGCCTCGAGCTGGCCCTTGATCTGGTTGGCCTGCTCGATGGTCTGGATCTCGTGGATCTTGCGAGCACGACGGATCTGCTCGACGTCCTTCTCGCCACCCTTGGTCCAGCGGATAGCGAACTTCCGCGGGATCAGGTAGTTGCGAGCGTAACCGTCCTTGACGTCAACGACGTCGCCCGCGGCACCGAGGCCGGAGACCTCGTGGGTGAGGATGATCTTCATGTTTCGGTCACCCTTCCCTTATCGCGCGGTGGAGGTGTAGGGCAGCAGCGCCATCTCACGGCTGTTCTTCACGGCCGTGGCGACGTCACGCTGGTGCTGCGTGCAGTTGCCGGTCACGCGGCGGGCACGGATCTTGCCGCGGTCGGAAATGAACTTCCGCAGCATGTTCGTGTCCTTGTAGTCCACGTACGTGACCTTGTCCTTGCAGAAAGCGCAGACCTTCTTCTTCGGCTTGCGCACAGGCGGCTTCGCCATGGTGATTCTCCTGTGTGATCAAGAAGTTTGGGTACGACCCGCCCCTCGGCCCAAGGCCTAGAAGGGGGGCTCGTCCGAGTAGCCGCCGCCACCGCCGCCGCCGCCGGAGTTTCCACCCCAGCCGCCGCCACCGCCGCCGCCCTGCTGGCCACCGGCGGGAGCGCCGGTCGCCCACGGGTCCTCAGCGGGAGCGCCGCCGCCCTGCTGACCGCCGCCGGAGCCACCGCCCCAGCCGCCGCCACCCTGGGCGCCACCGCCACCGCCGCCGTAACCACCCTGGCCACCGCGGCCGGCGGTCTTGGTGACCTTGGCCGTGGCGTTGCGCAGGCTGGCGCCGACTTCCTCGACGTCCAGCTCGTAGACCGTGCGCTTGACGCCCTCACGGTCCTCGTAGGACCGCTGCTTCAGCCGGCCCTGCACGATGACGCGCATGCCTCGCTGGAGCGACTCCGCGACGTTCTCCGCCGCCTGACGCCAGACCGAGCAGGTGAGGAAGAGGCTCTCGCCGTCCTTCCACTCGTTCGTCTGGCGGTCGAAGGTACGGGGAGTGGACGCGACACGGAACTTCGCGACCGCCGCACCGGAGGGGGTGAAGCGCAGCTCGGGGTCATCGACAAGATTGCCGACGACCGTGATGACGGTCTCGCCTGCCATGGGGGAACCTCTCGGCGGGTTTGCTGCTGGCTGCTTGTGCTGCTACTCGAATCCCGAGATCAGCTGAGCGGGAGAGCTCAGTGGGTCTCGGGGCGGAGGACCTTGGTCCGGAGGACCGACTCGTTCAGGTTCATCTGGCGGTCGAGCTCCTTCACGACCGCAGGCTCGGCCTGCAGGTCGATGACCGAGTAGATGCCCTCAGGCTTCTTCTTGATCTCGTACGAGAGACGACGACGGCCCCAGGTGTCGACCTTCTCGACCTTGCCGTTGCCCTCACGGACGACGGAGAGGAAGTTCTCGATCAGGGGGGCGACAGCGCGCTCCTCCAGATCGGGGTCGAGGATGACCATCACCTCGTAGTGACGCATGTGGAACCCACCTCCTTTGGACTCAGCGGCCACGGTCGTTCCGTGGCAGGAGGGTTGTGATGCGTACGCAACGGTATCGGCCGCCACTGACAATCGGAGAAGACCTCGCGGTTTCCCCGAGCTGGCCCGGGCAGACACCGGTGCAGACGGTACACAGTACCTGCACACCGGCGTCCGGTTGAAATCCGGGCGCCATCACCGACAATCTGTACACATCGGGTGTGTATGGCGCTACGATGCGCCGCCTTCCGCAGGAGGTGCCCTATGGCACAGGCAATACGACCCAACACCGTCGGAGGCCTTTTCGCCACGGACGGAAAACCCCACCCTCTCCAGGACACCCTGCTCGCGGTGACCCTGGTGCTGGGCATCACGGCTTTCGTCACAGCGATGTTCCACAACCTGCACCTGCTCAGCTCCTGGACCGGTCTGGTGGGGATCCTCACCGGCGCATACGGCCAGTGGATCTCGGAGACGACCCGCGAGCGCTTCGGGCTGATCATCGGCCTCGGCGCCTCGGCGGTCGGCTTCTTCCTCGGCATGGCGCACGGCGGCCTCTTCGGGGGGGTCTTCTGACGCCAGGGCACCGTCCTCCGAAAAACCGGCCACGGAGACTGCCCTCCGAACACCGGTAGAACAGTGAATAGAACGCCACCGAACGCCTCGGCGACCCACAGTGCCGGGGCGAAGCTTCCATACGCCCAGCCGGAGCGCTCCCAAGGCGCAGTAGGCTTCGGCGCGAGAGCCGGAGCCCCTGTACCCATGGGGACACACCAGCCCGAGGAGCGCCCCGAATGAGCCTGACCCTGAGGACGATCAGTCGCGAGCAGCATCTGGCATACATCCAGAGCCTGCCGTCGGCGAGCCACATGCAGGTTCCGGCCTGGGCTGACGTCAAGGCGGAGTGGCGCTCGGAGAGCCTCGGCTGGTTCGACAAGAGCGGCGAACTCGTGGGCGCCGGCCTCGTCCTCTACCGGCAGCTGCCCAAGATCAAGCGCTATCTCGCCTATCTGCCCGAGGGCCCGGTCATCAACTGGTTCGCGCCGAATCTGACCGACTGGCTTGAGCCGATGCTCGCGCATCTGAAGCACCAGGGTGCCTTCTCCGTGAAGATGGGCCCGCCGGTGATCATCCGGCGCTGGGAAGCGGGCTCCATCAAGCAGGGCATCCAGAACCCGGACGTGAAGCGGCTGCGTGACATCGAGGCCGACTTCATCGAGCCGCGCGCCTTCGAGGTCGCCGACAAGCTGCGTCGTATGGGCTGGCAGCAGGGCGAGGACGGTGGCGCCGGCTTCGGCGACGTCCAGCCGCGCTACGTCTACCAGGTGCCGCTGGCGAACCGCTCCCTGGAAGAGGTCCACAAGAACTTCAACCAGCTGTGGCGACGCAACATCAAGAAGGCCGAGAAGGCCGGTGTCGAGGTTGTCCAGGGTGGCTACCAGGACCTCGAGGAATGGCAGCGGCTGTACGAGATCACGGCCGTGCGCGACCACTTCCGGCCGCGTCCGCTGTCGTACTTCCAGCGCATGTGGACGGCCCTCAACACCGAGGACCCCAACCGCATGCGGCTGTACTTCGCCCGCCACAACGGCGTGAACCTGTCGGCGGCGACGATGCTGATCGTCGGCGGGCACGTCTGGTACTCCTACGGCGCATCCGACAACATCGGCCGTGAGGTCCGGCCCTCGAACGCGATGCAGTGGCGGATGCTGCGCGACGCCTACGCGCTCGGCGCGACCGTCTACGACCTGCGCGGCATCTCCGACTCGCTGGACGAGACCGACCACCTCTTCGGCTTGATCCAGTTCAAGGTGGGCACGGGCGGGCAGGCCGCCGAGTACCTCGGGGAGTGGGACTTCCCGCTGAACAAATTGCTCCACAAGGCTCTCGACATCTACATGTCGCGTCGCTGACCTCGCGTTCTCTGCTTCGATACCGTCAACAGCTGCACCGGCGATAGCTTCCATACCTCTGATACACCGCAGCCACGAGAAAGGTTCCAGGTCCGGCCATGGCGCTCACGCTCTACGTCGACACCGCGCGCTGGCGGGCGCACCACAAGCACGTGCAGGAGCAGTTCCCGGGCCTCGTCCCGGTCTGCAAGGGCAACGGCTACGGGTTCGGGCACGAGCGGCTGGCGGAGGAGGCCACGCGTCTGGGCTCCGATGTCCTCGCAGTCGGCACGACATACGAGGCCGCGCGTATCAAGGACTGGTTCGGCGGTGATCTGCTGGTGCTGACGCCGTACCGGCGCGGCGAGGAGCCGGTGCCGCTGCCCGACCGCGTCATCCGCTCGGTGTCTTCGGTGGACGGCGTGTACGGCCTCGTCGGTGCCCGCGTCGTCATCGAGGTGATGTCCTCGATGAAGCGGCACGGCGTGAGCGAGCGCGAGCTGCCGCAGTTGCACGCCGCCATAGAGAACGTCCGGTTGGAGGGCTTCGCCATCCACCTGCCCTTGGACCGCACCGACGGCTCGGACGCCGTCGAGGAGGTCATCGGCTGGATGGACCGCCTGCGTGCCGCCCGGCTGCCGCTGCACACGATGTTCGTCAGCCATCTCAAGGCCGAGGAACTCGCCCGCCTGCAGCAGCAGTTCCCGCAGACCCGCTTCCGCGCCCGCATCGGCACCCGGCTGTGGCTGGGGGACCACGAGGCCACCGAGTACCGCGGCGCGGTCCTGGACGTCACGAGCGTCTCCAAGGGCGACCGCTTCGGTTACCGGCAGCAGAAGGCGGCCTCCGACGGCTTCCTGGTGGTCGTAGCCGGTGGTACGTCGCACGGGGTCGGTCTGGAGGCCCCCAAGGCCCTGCACGGCGTCATGCCGCGCGCCAAGGGCGTCGCCCGGGCCGGCCTCGCCACGGTCAACCGGAACCTTTCTCCCTTCGTATGGGGCGGCAAGCAGCGCTGGTTCGCGGAGCCGCCGCACATGCAGGTCTCGATCCTGTTCGTCCCCTCGGATGCTCCCGAGCCGAAGGTCGGCGACGAGTTGGTCGCCCATCTGCGGCACACCACCACGCAGTTCGACCGGCTCGTCGACCGCTGAACGAACGCCGCGGCGACTGAACAACCGCCGCTCGGCAACGCCGTAACGAGGAAAGGCCGTACACGGAAGAGTCCGTGTACGGCCTTTTGCGTGCCCTACCTACACGCTGTTCGCTCAGAGCGAACTTCCGGTTGTCTCTTGCTTGCCCCACTCCACTTGCGGCCCGTCGAAGTGGGCCGCGTGCCGCGGCGGATGGGCCGCGGGGCCGAGCACGAAGACGTCGTCCGCACGGTCGAGCACGCCGCCCGAGGGATCGTCGTCGCCACCCCGACGCACGGGGTCCCGCTCCGGCATGAGGATGTCCCGCACGATGACGGCGCACAGGTACAGCGTCCCCAGCAGATGCACGCCGATGGCCCAGTGGTAGCCGTCGGGCGGCAGACCTTTATGGGCATCCCCACTGGTCGTGTACGCGAGGTACATCCAGATCCCGAGGAAGTACGCCACTTCGCACGCCTGCCAGATGAGGAAGTCCCGCCACTTCGGCCGGGCCAGCACTGCCAGGGGCACCAGCCACAGCACGTACTGCGGCGAGTAGACCTTGTTGGTGAGGATGAACGCCGCGACGATCAGGAAGGCCAGCTGCGCGAAGCGCGGACGCCGCGGCGCGGTGAGCGTGAGCGCGGCGATGCCGGCACAGCACAGCAGCATCAGCAGGGTGGCGAGCGTGTTGACGGTTTCCGTGCTCAGCGGGTCGGTGGAGTTCTGGGCCATGATCAGCCAGAAGGAGCCGAAGTCGACGCCTCGATCCTGGCTGAACCGGTAGAACTGCGACCACCCGTCCCATGCGAGGAGCATCACCGGAAGGTTCACGACCAGCCAGGCGACGACCGTGCCGCCCAGCGCCTTCCCGAAGTCCCGCCACTTGCCCGCACGCCAGCACAGGACGAGCAAGGGACCGAGCAGGAAGACGGGATAGAGCTTGGCGGCCGTGGCGAGTCCCAGCAGGATGCCGAAGGCGAGGGAGCGGCCGCGTGACCACATCAACATCGCGGCGGCCGTCAGGGCGACGGCCAGCAGGTCCCAGTTAATGGTCGCGGTCAGCGCGAAGGCGGGCGCGAGGGCGACCAGCAGGCCGTCCCAGGGGCGCCGGGCCTGGGTGCGGGTCACGCAAACAGCGATGACGGCCGCGCACACCATCAGCATCCCGGCGTTGACCATCCAGTACCACTGCTCCTGGTCCTGGATGCTGCCGCTGCCCGACGTGAGCCAGGAGGCGACCTCCATGAACACACCGGTCAGCACGGGGTATTCGAGGTACTCCATGTCGCCGGGGAGCTTGTCGAAGTACGGCACCAGCCCGTCGGCGAAGCCGCGCCCCTGGTACAGGTGCGGGATGTCCGAGTAACAGGCATGCGTGTACTGCGAACTCGCGCCGAAGAACCATGCGCCGTTGTAGCAGGGTGCCTTCTGGATCAGGCCGAGGGCGAACATGCCGATCGCCACGAGCGCGACGATCCGCACGGGAGTCCACCAGGACGTCCCGAGCAGGGCGCGCCGTCCGATGGGGCCACCGATCAGCTCACTCCCGCTCGCGGCGACCTCGTCCGCCTTGGTCGGCCGCACCGAGTCCGGCTCGTGCACGCTCGTGGGCGTCGTCTCTGCACTGGGCATGGGGCACATCCTGCCGTACCTGTCTGAGAACGGTGCGAGGACGACCTGGGTGCGACGGCTGAGTGTTTCACGTGAAACCGACGTTTCACGTGAAACAGGCCGCGCCCGCTTCCCCGTCCAGGGGGGGCGAGAAGGGGGCTGAACAGCCGTACAAGCGGCAAAGGCCGGTGGCCGACACCCCGCTTCGTGGGTGCCGGCCACCGGCCTTCTCTCGTCAGGTGAGACGTCGGTCAGCCTGATGGCCCGCCGAAGATGCCTCCGTTGCCGTTGGCATTGCCTCCGGAGTTGTCCGTCTCCGTCACCGTGGGCGTAGGCGACGAGGTCACGCCCCCGTCCGCGCCACCGTTCTGCCCACCGTTGGCGGTGTCGCACTGCCAGCTGAAGTCGCCACAGGTGGTCGTCGTCGACGGCGACGGCGACGGCAGCGACTCGGACGGCGACGGCGAGGGGCTCGGGCTCTCCTCAACAGTCTCGGTGGGCGTCGGCACCACGGTCGGCGTCGGCGTGTCGTTGATGACCTCGCCCATGGGTACGGCCTCCGGGAAGGGCTCCGGGATGCCGTAACTCTTCATCGCCTCGACCATGTAGTCCTTCCAGACCTGAGCCGGGATGTCACCACCGTGGATGGACGGCACGCCACCGGTGCCGTTCATGGACAGCAGCTTGCCCTTGCCGGGGTCCGTCCGGAACAGGGTCACGGCCGTGGACAGCTCCCTGGTGTACCCGACGAACCACGCCGACTTGTTCTGGTCGGTCGTACCCGTCTTGCCGGCCACCGGGAACCCGATGTCCGCGACCTTCTTACCGGTGCCGTTCTGGACCACGTTCTCCAGGACATCCGTCACGTTGTTCGCGATGTTGGCGTCCATGGCGGTCTGCTTCTTCGGGGGCTCGAACCCCTTGAGCTCTTCGCCGTCCTTGAGCACCTTGGTGACGGAGTACGGCTCGTAGTGCGCACCCTCGTTGGCGAAGCTCCCGTACGCGTCGGCCATGCGGATGGCGCTGGGGGTCGACGTACCGAGCGAGAAGGACACGTTCCTGATGTTGGCCTTGTCGAAGAAGCCCGACGAAATGCCCATGTCGTTCGCGAGCTTCTGAGTGTTGGACAGGCCCACATCGATGCCAAGCTGCGCGAACGGACTGTTGATGGACTGCTCCATCGCCTTCTTGAGCGTGACCATGCCCCAGGCTTTGACGCCCTCGTTCTTTTGCCGGAACGGCTTTCCGTTGTTCCCCATGATCGGATCGCCGTTCTGAT
This sequence comes from Streptomyces sp. R28, assembly GCF_041052385.1. Lineage (GTDB taxonomy): Bacteria > Actinomycetota > Actinomycetes > Streptomycetales > Streptomycetaceae > Streptomyces. The sequence continues at coordinate 5,357,543 of NZ_CP163439.1, forward strand.
CCTTGATCTCGAGAAGGTCGTTGCCGTTGTACTTGGCCAACGGCGACAGCGGCTCGCCGGCGGTCTGGTACGTCCCGTACTTCATCGCGGCGGCAAGCACGATGGGCTTCCAGGTCGATCCGACCGGCACACCCAGCGTGTTGGCGTTGTTGGAGTAGTGGCCCTTGTCGTAGCCCTCACCGCCGTACAGCGCGACGATCGCTCCGCTCTTGGGATCGACCGACGCACCACCGAACTGGACGTACTTGTCCTTCTCGCGCTTCTTGGTGTCGAGGAAGCTCTTCCGCGTCTTCTCGACGGCCGCCGCCAGCTCGTTGACCTTCTTCTTGTCGAAGGTCGTGTAGATGCGGTAGCCGCCCTTCTCCAGGTCCTCGGGGGACAGACCCGCCTTCTTGGCGACGTACTCCTTCGCGATGTCGATGAGATAACCGCTCTGCCCGGACAGGTTCGAGTTCTGCTTCTTGAAGTCGGGGAAGCTGCCGACCTTGGCCCGGTCCGCCGCCGACATACGGTTTACCTCGACCATCCGGTCCAGGATCCACGACCAGCGTTCCTTGGCCCGCTCGGTGTTGGCCGCCGCCGTGGCACCCGCTCCCACACCGCCGTCGGGGTTGTAGAAGTTCGGGCCCTTCAGTACGGCCGCGAGGAAGGCGCACTGCGAGGTGGTGAGCTTCTTGGCGTCCACGCCGAAGTACGCCTGGGCCGCCGCTTGGATGCCGTAGGCATTACGCCCGTAGTAGGCGGTATTGAGGTAGCCGGCGAGGATGTCGTCCTTCTTCATCTGTTGGCCCACCTTGATGGAGATGAAGAGCTCCTTGAACTTACGGGAGACCGTCTGTTCCTGGCTCAGGTAGGTGTTCTTCACGAACTGCTGGGTGATGGTCGAACCACCCTGCGTCTCGCCGCCCTTCGCCATGTTGAGGAGGGCCCGCCCGATACCCGCCGGGTCGATGCCGTTGTCCTCGTAGAAGGACGCGTTCTCGGCGGAGACCACCGCGTCCTTCATGTCCTTCGGAATCTCCGCGTTGCTCACGAGCTGGCGGTTGGTCTGACCGCCGGTCGACGCCATCTGCTTGTCGTTGGACCAGTAGAAGACGTTGTTCTGGGCCAGGGCCGTGTCTTGTTGCTTCGGGATGCCCACCATGGCGTACCCGATGCCCGCCGCAGCGACCAGACCGCCCATGAAGGCCAGGAACGTCCCCGTGACGAGCCGCCACGACGGCACCCAGCGCGCCATGCCGTACTTGCCCGCGCGCGGATAGTCGACGAACCGCTTCTTGCCCGGCGGTGCCGCGCGCCCTCTGCCGCGCCCAGGACCGTTCGGCCCGCCGGGAGCGGCACGGCGGCCACCCCGGCCAGGCTCGGCCCCTCTACGGCGGCCACCTCCACTTCTCTGGGCTGCGCGTCGTGCCTCGGCGCGACCGCCGTAGGCACGTTCCTCGCCTTCCGAACCGCTGAAACCCGACCCGTACGAGTCGGAAGGAGATCCGGTGGCGCCTCGCGGTGCCGCTCGGCGGCCGGGAGACGAGCCGGGCTGGCCGCGGCGGGCCGCGGCACGTCCGCCTCCCTGCGGCTGCGGCGGTTTGCGACGGTGCTCGCTCATCGAACGACTACTCCTCGGGCAGGCGCACCCCTGGGCGCCTGACAACGGCGGCTGATTTCCGGTCCCCCCGAAGTACGGATGCGGTCGGTTCCGCATTCACCCGTACTGCACCAAGGACGACGACGCCCTCAGGTGTCACTCGGTTCCCGGTGGTGTGCATGGCGCACAGACTACGCACCGTCAAAGCCCCCCTAGCCCCGAACTTCACCCCAAATCAGGCAACTCGCTCCACATGAATCGTTGATGTGATCCCGTTCACCGTTCCCCCACTTGTCGCATCCGGAAGGCCGTTCTATCGTCGTGATGTATCGAGTCGATACATCAGCGCGAGATATGCCGAGGAGGCGAGGGGATGAGCCGACGTTCCGGGATCCTCGAGTTCGCCGTACTCGGACTGCTCCGCGAATCCCCGATGCACGGCTATGAGCTGCGCAAACGACTCAATACGTCACTGGGCGTGTTCCGTGCGTTCAGCTACGGCACGCTCTATCCCTGCCTCAAGACGCTGGTCGCCAACGGCTGGTTGATCGAGGAACCGGGGAACACCCCCGAGGACGCCCTCACCGCACCACTCACAGGGCGTCGCGCCAAGATCGTCTACCGGTTGACGGCGGAAGGTAAGGAGTACTTCGAGGAACTGCTCTCGCAGACCGGCCCTGACGCGTACGAGGACGAGCACTTCGCTGCCCGATTTGCCTTCTTCGGACGCACCCCACAGGACGTGCGCATGCGCGTGCTGGAGGGCCGCCGCAGCCGGCTGGAGGAGCGCCTGGAGAAGATGCGCGCCTCCCTGGCACGCACCCGGGAGCGCCTCGACGACTACACGCTTGAGCTCCAGCGCCACGGGATGGAGTCCGTGGAGCGCGAAGTGCGCTGGCTGAACGAGCTCATCGAGAGCGAGCGGGCCGGGCGGGACCTCAAGGGTTTCGCCTCCGGGGGGCCCGCTCCACAGGACACCACATCTGGAGAGCCGGGCGATCTGCCCCGTTCCGGGGGTACCCCCGGAACGGATTCGCCCGGCGACACCGCCACGTGAGAGCCCAGTCAGGGCCTCACTCGTACACACAGGGAGCAACCGGAATGGGTTCGGTTCGCGTAGCCGTCGTCGGCGTCGGCAACTGCGCCGCGTCGCTGGTTCAGGGAGTCGAGTACTACAAGGACGCCGACCCGGCGTCCAAGGTCCCCGGCCTGATGCATGTGCAGTTCGGCGACTACCACGTGCGTGACGTCGAGTTCGTCGCCGCCTTCGATGTCGACGCGAAGAAGGTCGGCCTCGACCTCGCGGACGCCATCGGTGCCAGCGAGAACAACACCATCAAGATCTGCGACGTGCCCCGCTCCGGCGTGACCGTCCAGCGCGGCCACACCCTCGACGGCCTCGGTAAGTACTACCGCGAGACCATCGAGGAGTCCGCAGAGGCCCCGGTCGACGTCGTCCAGGTCCTCAAGGACAAGCAGGTCGATGTCCTCGTCTGCTACCTGCCCGTGGGCTCCGAGGACGCGGCGAAGTTCTACGCCCAGTGCGCCATCGACGCCAAGGTCGCCTTCGTCAACGCCCTGCCGGTCTTCATCGCCGGTACGAAGGAGTGGGCGGACAAGTTCACCGCGGCGGGCGTCCCGATCGTCGGCGACGACATCAAGTCCCAGGTCGGCGCCACGATCACACACCGCGTCATGGCGAAGCTGTTCGAGGACCGCGGCGTCGTCCTGGACCGCACGATGCAGCTGAACGTCGGCGGCAACATGGACTTCAAGAACATGCTCGAGCGCGACCGCCTCGAGTCCAAGAAGATCTCCAAGACGCAGGCCGTCACCTCCCAGATCCCCGACCGGGACCTCGGCGAGAAGAACGTCCACATCGGCCCGTCCGACTACGTCGCCTGGCTCGACGACCGCAAGTGGGCCTACGTCCGCCTCGAAGGCCGCGCCTTCGGTGACGTCCCGCTGAACCTGGAGTACAAGCTCGAGGTCTGGGACTCCCCGAACTCGGCCGGCGTCATCATCGACGCCCTGCGCGCCGCGAAGATCGCCAAGGACCGCGGCATCGGCGGCCCGATCCTGTCGGCGTCGAGCTACTTCATGAAGTCCCCGCCGGTCCAGTACTTCGACGACGAGGCCCGCGAGAACGTCGAGAAGTTCATCAAGGGCGAGGTCGAGCGCTAAGCAGACGGCGCCGCACTAGTACGCTCCTGCCAGAGCTGCTGAGGGTCCCCGGGTTGCATCGCCCCGGGGGCCCTCCCCGTATGTGAGGCTGTGCCCCATGTCCGTCGTACGCGACCTGCGGGTCCTGCTGCGCTTCCGGAACTTCCGGCGCCTGCTCGTCGTACGCCTGCTCTCACAGGGCGCCGACGGCGTCTACCAGACCGCGCTCGCCACGTACGTCGTCTTCTCCCCGGAGAAACAGACCTCGGCCGCCGCGATCGCCTCCGCGATGGCGGTACTGCTTCTGCCGTACTCGCTGGTGGGCCCCTTCTCCGGCGTCCTGCTGGACCGCTGGCGCCGCCGCCAGGTTCTTCTGTACGGCAGCCTGTTACGCACCGTACTGGCCTCGGTGACAGCCGTCCTGATCATCACCGAGGTCCCGGACTGGCTCTTCTACGTCTCCGCCCTGTGCGTCACCGCCGTCAACCGCTTCGTCCTGTCCGGCCTGTCCGCCGCGCTGCCACGCGTGGTCGACGACGAGCGTCTCGTGATCGCCAACTCCCTTTCCCCGACCGCCGGAACGCTCGCCGCGAGCGTGGGGGCCGGTCTGGCCTTCGTCGTACGGCTGGCGGCCTGGGACTCCGATGCCGCCGTGGTGCTCCTGGGAGCAGCCCTGTATCTGTGCGCGGGACTTGCGTCACTGCGCATGTCGCGGGAACTTCTGGGTCCTGATCGAGAGTTGGTGCAGCCACGTCTGGCGGCGGCGCTCTCCGGCACCGCGCGCGACCTGGCGGCAGGGGTACGTCATCTCGCCACACCGCCGCGGCGGGAGGCCGTCTGGGCACTGCTCACGATGACCCTGATGCGCTTCTGCTACGGCGCCCTGCTGGTCACGCTGCTGATGCTCTGCCGGTACGCCTTCTCCTCGAACGCCGATGACGGACTCGCCCTGCTGGGGCTGGCGTTGGCGATCTCTGCCGTCGGCTTCTTCGCGGCGGCGGTGACGACCCCCTGGGCTGTGGGACGGCTGGGCTCCGGCCTCTGGATCGCGGTGTGTGCGGGGGCGGCCGCCGTCCTGGTGCCCGCACTCGGACTCCCGTTCGCCGCAACTCCCATGCTGGTGGCGGCATTCGTCCTTGGCCTGACCACGCAGGGGGCCAAGATCGCGACGGACACGATCGTGCAGGCCTCGGTCGAGGACGGCTTCCGCGGCCGGATCTTCTCCGTCTACGACGTGCTGTTCAACGTCGCGTTCGTCGGTGCCGCCGGCGTCGCCGCCCTGATACTGCCGCCGGACGGCCGCTCGACACTGCTCGTTGTCGCAGTCGCCGTCATCTACGCGGCAGTTGCTGGGGCTATGGCCCGCTTTGAACACCGGCCTGTGTCACATCAATGACACAGAGCCACTCCCAGTTACTTGGATGTCAGTGGGGACCGATAACTTACGTGCGTCTTATTTCCGCGCTTAGTTCGCGCCACGCACGAAAGTTCTAGGGGGACCCCCAAGTGACAACTCCGCCGCCCCAGGGCAACCCGTTCGCCCAGGGCCAGAACCCGTACGCCCAGGGGCAGCAGCCCTACGGTCAGCCTCAGGGCCAGGCACCGTACCCGCCCCAGGGCGGCTACCCGCAGCAGCCGGGCCAGCCCGGGTTCCCTCAGCAGGGGGCGGCGCCTTACGCACCGGTTCCGCCACAGCCGCGCCGCAAGCTCAGCTTCAAGACGATCAAGAACATCGTCATCGTCCTGGCGGCTATAACCGTGGCCATCGGCGGCTACATTGCCAGCCGGGATGACGCGGAGACGGCGGCGGTCGGGGACTGCATGCACCGCGGCAGCACCAGTTCCACCCGCCCGGACCTTGAGGTCGTCGACTGCAGCTCTTCGGAGGCTCAGTACGTGGTGCTGGCCAAGATCGAGGGGTCGTACACCACCGAGGTCGCGGCCAGCAGCAAGTGCGAAAGCGAGGCCAAGGACTTCGAGTACACGTACACGCAGAGCAACAAGAGCAGCGAATTCCTGCTCTGCCTGAAGGAGTACAAGAAGTAGGGCCGACGCCAAGAGGGACGGTGTTTCACGTGAAACACCGTCCCTCCGGCATCCTCGGGGTGATGTTTCACGTGAAACATCACCCCGTTTCACAGCTTCAGCCTTGCTCGGCCCACCACTCCTTGAGCGCCGCAACCGCCTCGTCGTGCACCATCGGCCCGTGCTCCAGCCGCAACTCCAGCATGTGCTTGTACGCGCGACCAATGGCCGGCCCGGGCCCGACGCCGAGGATCTCCATGATCTGGTTGCCGTCGAGGTCGGGTCGGATGGCGTCCAGTTCCTCCTGCTCCTGGAGTTGAGCGATCCGCTCCTCCAGGCCGTCGTAGGCACGGGACAGCGCGGCGGCCTTGCGCTTGTTCCGCGTGGTGCAGTCGGAACGGGTCAGCTTGTGGAGGCGGTCCAGGAGCGGACCGGCGTCACGGACGTAGCGGCGGACGGCGGAGTCCGTCCACTCTCCGGTGCCGTATCCGTGGAAGCGCAGGTGGAGTTCGACCAGACGTGAGACGTCCTTCACCAGCTCGTTGGAGTACTTGAGCACCGTCATGCGCTTCTTCGTCATCTTCGCGCCGACCACCTCATGGTGGTGGAACGAGACCCGGCCGTCCTTCTCGAAGCGACGCGTGCGCGGCTTGCCGATGTCGTGCAGCAGGGCGGCCAGCCGAAGAGTCAGGTCGGCACCGCTCTCCTCCAGTGCCATCGCCTGCTCCAGGACGATCAGCGTGTGCTCGTAGACGTCCTTGTGCCGATGGTGCTCGTCGCTCTCCAGCCGCAGCGCCGGCAGCTCGGGCAGCACATGATCCGCGAGCCCGGTGTCGACCAGCAGGGTCAGCCCCTTGCGCGGGTGGGCGGAGAGGATCATCTTGTTCAGCTCGTCCCGCACCCGCTCCGCCGAGACGATCTCGATGCGTCCGGCCATCTCCTTCATGGCCGTCACTACCTCGGGAGCCACCTCGAAGTCGAGCTGGGCCGCGAAACGCGCCGCCCGCATCATGCGCAGCGGGTCGTCCGAGAAGGACGCCTCCGGCGTACCCGGGGTCCGCAGCACCCGCGCCGCGAGGTCCTCCAGCCCGCCGTGCGGATCGATGAACTCCTTCTCCGGCAGCGCGACGGCCATCGCGTTCACCGTGAAGTCGCGCCGGACGAGATCCTCCTCGATGGAGTCGCCGTACGACACCTCGGGCTTGCGCGAGGTCCTGTCGTAAGCCTCCGACCGGTAGGTCGTCACCTCGATCTGATAACCGCTCTTCTGCGCCCCGACGGTGCCGAAGGCAATACCGACCTCCCACACGGCGTCGGCCCACGGGCGCACGATCTTCAGTACGTCCTCGGGGCGGGCGTCGGTCGTGAAGTCCAGGTCGTTGCCGAGCCGACCGAGCAGCGCGTCCCGGACCGATCCGCCGACCAGGGCCAGTGAGAACCCGGCCTCCTGGAAACGGCGGGCGAGGTCGTCGGCGACAGGCGCGACCCGCAGCAGTTCGCTCACCGCGCGGTGCTGCACCTGGCTCAGGACATTGGGCTTGTCTTCGTTGGCGTTCGGCACAACAGAAGAGGGTACGTGGCCGGGGCGACCGCGAGCGCCTCCATTAAACGTGCACACCGCGTGCACGGATACCCGCGTCAAAAGGTGCACGAGGACTGCCTTGCGACGTACGGAAACGCTCTTCTTTATTCCTGTACATACGGGACAGTCCGGCGGTGCGGCCCGATCTTGTGGAGCACACCGCGGCACTTCCCCTCAGCGCGCATCGTTACCATGCGTGGACGCACATTCCGACGACCACTGACGACGACGAGGGACGGGCGAGCGCGTGGCCGAGGCGGCAGACTTCCAGGGGATGAGTCCCTCACCTGCCCGCCGGTGGCTGCGGCGCACCGGAGCACTGTTCGCCGGGGCGCCTCTGCTGGCCGGCCTGCTCCAGCTGCCCGCCGCCGTGCCCTCGCAGGCCGCCGGGCAGGACTCCCTGAAGGCCGCCTCCGGCTCGGACACGGTGGCTGTCGCTGTGGACTCGCTCACCCCCTCTGTCCCCGGTGACGGCGACACACTGACCGTGTCCGGCACGGTGACCAACGAGGGCAAGCAGGCCGTCACCGACGCGCAGGTGGACCTGCGCCTGGGGCCCGCCCTGAACACCCGCTCGGACATCGACACGGTCGCCGGGCGCACCGGCTACCAGGAGGGCGTCGACGGGGCTCCGGTGGGCGGGAAGTACGTCAAGGAGTTCCCCAAGCTCACGCCTGGCGTCTCCCAACGCTTCAGCATCTCCGTACCGGTCGACGATCTGGACCTGGGGAGGGACGGGGTCTACCAGTTCGCCGTCTCCCTGTCCGGCGAGACGGCCGCGCGGCCCTGGGATCGGGTGCTCGGTATCCAGCGGACGTTCCTGCCGTGGCAGCCCGACGGGGCTGACACGAAGACGCGGACGACGGTGCTGTGGCCGCTCATCTCCACCGCACACATGACGGCGCAGACGGGGTCGAACGAATCTCAGACGCCGGTGTTCCGCGACGACGACCTCGCCAAGGAGCTCTCCCCCGGTGGCCGTCTGCAGCAGCTCGTGTCGCTGGGCAGGGAGCTCGACGTCACCTGGGTGATCGACCCCGAACTGCTGGCCTCCGTGGACGCGATGACGGACAGCTACCGCGTGCAGGGCGAGGGCGACACGACCACGGCGGGCACCCACCAGGCGGTCGCCAAACGGTGGCTGGCCGAGCTGCAGGAGGCGGTGCAGGACAAGGAGGTCGTCGCCCTGCCCTTCGCCGACCCCGACCTGGCCTCGCTGGCGCACAACGGCACGAACGTCACCGGCTCGCTGAACCACCTCAAGGAAGCCGCCGACGTCGCCGCCGACACGGTCGACTCGATCCTTCACGTGGAGCCGACCACCGACTTCGCCTGGCCTGTGGACGGCGCAGTCGACCCGTCCATCGTCAAGGTCGCCACCTCCGCCGGTGCGGACAAGGTGATCACCCGCAGCGACAGCCTGGTGGAGACGGGCGGCCTGCCCTACACGCCCTCCGCGGCCCGCCCCATCGGCGGCGGCACGACGGCGGTTGTGGCGGACGCACGGATGTCGACGGTGTTCCAGGGAAACCTGACAAGGGCGTCGAGCTCGACGCTCACCGTGCAGAGGTTCCTGGCCCAGAGCCTGGCCCTCAACCTTCAGACGGACAAGCAGCGCAGCATCGTCGTCGCCCCGCAGCGGACGCCGACGGCGAGCCAGGCCCTGTCGATGGCCGAGGCGGTGACGGCGCTCCAGGACGGCACGTGGTCCCAGTCCCAGGAGCTCTCGGCCGCGGCCACGGCCAAGCCCGACTCCGGCGCCACCACGAAGGTGCCGGCGGCGTCCGAGTACCCCTCCTCGCTGCGCAAGCAGGAGCTGCCGCGGTCGGCCTACGAGCAGATCGCGACCACGCAGGACAAGCTCGACAAGTTCAAGGTGATCCTCAGCAAGGAGTCCCGCGTGGTGACGCCCTTCGGGCGGGCCATGAACCGTGAGATGTCCACCTCGTGGCGCGGCCGCTCCGCGCAGGCGGCTGACTATCGCAACGGCGTGGAGGCGTACATCGACTCCCTGGCGGGCCAGGTCACGCTGATCGACAAGTCGGAGACCAAGCTCTCCGGACGCAGCGCCATGATCCCCGTGACGGTGCAGAACAACCTGGTGCAGGGCGTCGAGCACCTGGTGCTCCGGCTCACCTCGAAAAGCCCGAGGCGCCTCGAGATCGGTGGCGAGCGCTTCGACGAACAGCGCGTCGCGGTGTCCGGCGGGCACAGCCAGACGGTGAAGTTCACCACGTCGGCGCAGGCCAACGGCCAGGCCACGGTGGTCGCCCAGCTGTTCACGGAGGACGGCCAGCCGTATGGCGCACCCGTCACGTTCGACGTGAAGGTCACCGAGTTCACGGCCACCGTGATGCTGGTCATCGGCGGCGGCTTCCTCCTGCTGGTCCTCGCCGGATTCCGGATGTACACGCAGCGCAAGCGCGCGGCCGCCCGTGACGCCGAGGAGGACGGCCCCACGGAGACGAGCGAAGCCGACGGCGGCCCGGAGAACCAGGAAGGCCCCGAGGGCCGTCTCAAGCCCGAGAACCTCCTCGAGGAGGAATCCGGCACCGGTACCCGGGCAGACGCCCCGGAGCAGCCGAGTGACCTGACACCGGACACCGCAACGGAAAGCGCCGACCCGTCCGGCACGGGTGAGAGAGTGGACCGTTGAGCGATGTCGTGGCCGGTGGGCCCGGGACGATGAGGTGGGGTAGCCATGAACGCGCCGTACGACGGTGACCGCGGCCAGGCCGCGGGCAGCTCGGGGCACCCCGAGGGCCCGCCGCCCGAGCACGGCCAGGTACCGCCGCAGCACCCCGCGGACATGTACCTCCAGGACGCCTACGACCAGGACCCCTACCGCGCCCAGGACCTCACCGCCCAGGACCCGGTCGCCGAGGCGCTTTACGACCGTGCCGCCCACCCGCCGCCCCCGCCGGGCACGTACCAGCCGCAGCAGCCGCTGTACGGCCAGCCGCCCCAGTCGCCGTACGCCCCCGACCCGCACGTGTGGGCCCAGACCCCGGCGCCCGAGCCGGAGGGCCCGAACCAGTACCTGCCGTACAGCGACGACCCCCGCACGACCCAGTACGTGGGCGTCGACGACCTCGTCACGCACTCCACCAAGGAGAGCCACGAGCACGACGCCTTCGCGCACCTCTTCCGCGACCAGCAGCAGGGCGGGGGGCATCCGCAGTACCAGCCGCCGACGGTCCCGGGACCTTCCCCGGCACCGGCCGCTGGCCCGGCCGCCGGCCCGGCCGCCGGCCCGTACGAGGCTCCTGCGCCGCCTGCCGCGGCCGAGGGGCCCGCGCCATCGCCTGCTCCTGCCCCAGCGGCTGCCGCGAAGAAGAGCGGGCGGGTCGGCGGTCTGCTGAAGTCGAGCGCGGTGATGGCGGCGGGGACGATGGTCTCCCGGCTCACCGGTTTCGTCCGTTCCATGATGATCGTCTCGGCACTGGGGCTCGGCCTTCTCGGTGACTCCTTCCAGGTCGCCTACCAGTTGCCGACGATGATCTACATCCTGACCGTCGGTGGCGGCCTCAACTCCGTCTTCGTGCCCCAGCTCGTGCGTGCCATGAAGGACGACGAAGACGGCGGCGAGGCGTACGCGAACCGTTTGCTCACCCTGGTGATGGTGGCGCTGGCCGCGCTCACCGCACTCGCGATGTACGGCGCGCCGCTCCTGGTCAGCGCACTGTCCACCAAGGTCGCCGGCGACCCCGCCGCCAATGATGTGGCGGTCACCTTCACCCGCTACTTCCTGCCCTCGATCTTCTTCATGGGCGTCCATGTGGTGATGGGGCAGATCCTCAACGCTCGCGGCAAGTTCGGCGCGATGATGTGGACCCCGGTCCTGAACAACATCGTCATCATCGTGACGCTCGGCATGTTCCTCTGGGTGTACGGCACCGCGGAGCACTCCGGCATGGAGGTCACGAACATCCCGCCGGAGGGGCAGCGGCTCCTCGGCATCGGTGTTCTGCTCGGCCTGGTCGTCCAGGCCCTGGCGATGATCCCGTACCTGCGCGAGACCGGGTTCCGGCTGCGGCTGCGCTTCGACTGGAGGGGCCACGGCCTCGGCAAGGCCGCAGTGCTCGCGAAATGGACGATCCTGTTCGTCCTGGCCAACCAGGCGGGCGCGCTCGTGGTCACCCAGCTGTCCACCTCCGCGGGCATCGACTCCGGTGTCGACGGCACCGGTTTCGCCGCCTATGCCAACGCCCAGCTGATCTGGGGTCTGCCGCAGGCCATCATCACCGTCTCGCTGATGGCCGCTCTGCTGCCGCGGCTCTCCCGCTCGGCGGCCGAGGGCGACGGCGGTGCCGTCCGGGACGACATCTCCCAGGGCCTGCGCACGACGGCGGTCGCGATCGTCCCCATCGCCTTCGGGTTCCTGGCCCTGGGCATCCCGATGTGCACCCTGATGTTCGGCTCTTCGGGCACGAGCGAGGCCACGAACATGGGCTTCATGCTGATGGCCTTCGGTCTCGGCCTGATCCCGTACTCCGTGCAGTACGTGGTCCTGCGCGCCTTCTACGCCTACGAGGACACCCGCACCCCCTTCTACAACACGGTCATCGTGGCGGCCGTCAACGCTGCCGCCTCCGCCGTCTGCTACTACGTCATCCCGGCCCGCTGGGCCGTGGTCGGCATGGCCGCCTCGTACGGCCTGGCCTACGCGATCGGTGTCGGCGTCGCCTGGAACCGGCTGCGCAAGAAGCTGGGCGGCGACCTGGACGGCACCCGGGTGATGCGGACGTACGCGAGGCTCTGCATCGCCTCGGTGCCCGCGGCGCTGCTGAGCGGTGCGGCCTGTTACGGGATCGCCCGGGTCCTCGGTCAGGGCGTCCTCGGCTCCTTCGCCGCCCTGCTGGCCGGCGGAGCCGTGCTGCTCGGGATCTTCTTCGTCGCCGCCCGCCGGATGCGGATCGAAGAGCTGAACTCACTGGTCGGCATGGTTCGCGGGCGCCTGGGTCGCTGAAGCTGGGGTATGCGCACAACCATCGTCCGCCACCGTGTGTCGTGCATAGCGGCGGACTGTGGGCACAATTGGTTCGGCGTCGGACGGCGCGCACGCAGTCGTACGGCGCGCAATAGATGGGGAGGCAGGAACGACGGTGGCGGAACGGAGCACGGCTGCCGTCGACGTGGCAGACAACAGCGGCGACGAGCCGCTGACCGCGCAGGCGGACCAGTCCACGGCCGACGGGGTGGCCAAGAATCGGGAGCGGGACACGGACACCGACGAGGCACAGGGGAGTGGCGGGACCGAGGGTCCCGGAAAGGCCTCACCACCCGAGCTGCACAGCGGTCACAAGCTCGCCAGACGCTATCGCCTCGAGGAGTGCGTCACCCGTCTGGACGGTTTCAGCAGTTGGCGTGCGGTCGACGAGAAACTCCGTCGCGCCGTCGGCGTGCACATCCTGCCCGCGGACCATGCGCGGGCCCGTTCCGTACTGGCCGCGGCGCGCTCGTCCGCGCTGCTCGGCGACCCCCGATTCGTCCAGGTGCTCGACGCCGTCGAGGAGAACGACCTCGTCTACGTCGTCCACGAGTGGCTCCCCGATGCGACCGAACTGACCACGCTGCTCGCCTCCGGCCCGCTGGAGGTGTATGACGCCTACCAGATGGTCACCCAGGTGTCCGCCGCCATGGCCGCCGCCCATCGCGAGGGCCTGGCCCACCTCCGCCTCAACCCGAACGCCGTGCTGCGCTCGTCGACCGGCCAGTGGCGCATTCGCGGCCTCGCGGTGAACGCCGCTCTGCGCGGCATCAGCTCCGACACCCCGCAGCGCACCGACACAGAGGGCATCGGCGCGCTGCTGTACGCCGCGCTCACCCAGCGCTGGCCGTACGAGAGCGACGCCTACGGCTTGTCAGGGCTGCCGAAGGACGTCGGACTGATCGCCCCCGACCAGGTACGCGCCGGCGTCCACCGTGGTCTGTCCGAACTCACCATGCGCGCGCTGGTCAACGACGGCGCGACCGCCTCCCGGCACGAGTCCGCGTGCACGACGCCGGAGGAGCTGGTGAAGGCGATCGGCGAGATGCCCCGCATCCGCCCGCCGGAGCCCACGTTCACGGCCCCGCCCGAGTACCAGCGCACGACTTACCAGCAGGGCACGTACGGCCGCCAGTCGCAGCATCCTGGCGCCACCCAGCCAGTACCGGCCCCGCTGCCCCCGTTGCAGAGCCGTACCGGCAGGGCCCTGAAGTGGGCCGTCTCGGCCCTTCTGATCGCCGCCCTGGGCCTGGGCAGCTGGCAGCTGGCAGACGCGCTCATGGATCAGAGCAACAAATCCGAGGACCCCAACCAGACGCAGACAACGGAAGACAACGACAAGGGCCAGACGAAGCCGGTCAGCAAGCCGGTCGCCATCGAAGGTGCCCGTGACTTCGACCCGCTGGGCGAAGACCCCTCCGAGAATCCGGAGGACATAGACAAGATCTACGACACCGCCGCGGGCACTTACTGGCAGACGAACTACTACACGAGCTCCGACTTCGGACGGTTGAAGTCGGGTGTAGGAGTCGTCCTCGATCTCGGCAAGGTCCAGCAGGTCGGAAAGGTGACCGTCACCTTTGTCGGTGACACCTCCGTCGAGCTCCGCGCCGCCTCGGAAGGCACCGGTACGCAGCCGACGTCCCTCGACGACTACAGCAAGGTCGCCGAGGGCTCCGGCACAAGCGTGACGCTCAAGCCCGGCAAGTCCCTCGAGTCTCGCTATCTTCTGGTCTGGCTGACCGATCTGCCGAAGCAGATCGACGACGGCCAGTTCCGCGGCAGGGTCGTGGACGTCAAGGTGAGCAGCTGAGAGTGAAGGGGAGGGGGTCCGATGGCAGATGGCGGCGCATACGGTGACACAAGCGATCAGGACCTTCTCGCCCGACATGTAGAGGGCGACCCCGACGCCTTCGGTGAGCTCGTGCGGCGTCACCGCGACCGGCTCTGGGCGGTGGCGCTACGGACGCTCGGCGACCGCGAGGAGGCCGCTGACGCCGTTCAGGACGCCCTCGTTTCCGCCTACCGGGCCGCCCACACGTTCAGGGGCCAGTCGGCCGTCACGACCTGGCTGCACCGGATCACCGTGAACGCCTGTCTGGACCGCGCCCGCAAGGCCGCCTCCCGGAAGACGTCCCCTGTCGACGACACCGAGCGTCTGGAGCAGTTGCTGGAGCCTCACGAGGAGGCATCCGCTCCGGCCGAGCGCAACGATCTGCATCGCCAGCTGCTGGAGGCCCTCGGCACGCTGCCGCCCGACCAGCGTGCGGCGCTCGTCCTGGTGGACATGCAGGGATACCCCGTCGCGGAAGCCGCCCGGGTCCTCGATGTGCCGACCGGCACGGTCAAGAGCCGATGTGCGCGCGGCAGAGCCAGACTCATGCCTCTCCTCAAGCATCTGCGACCGGAAAGCGGCAGTGACGGCAAGGATTCCGGCGGGAGGCGGAACCGGACGCAGGGGACATCCGTCCCACCGGCAGCGGGTCCACACGCCACGGGGCGAAGCAGGGATCCGCGTGATACCGGGCCGAGCGATTCAGCTGCAGTGAAGGGCGGAGGTGGGCGAGCGTGACTTCCACGACAGACACGGCCGGGCACCCGGACGTCGCCGAGATCTCCGACCTCACCGAGGGCCTTCTCCCCCCGTCCAGGACCGCCGACGTACGGCGGCATCTGGACGACTGCGAGCTCTGCGCGGACGTCCACGCGTCACTTGAGGAGATCCGAGGGCTGCTCGGCACACTGCCCGGACCGTCGCACATGCCCGCCGATGTCGCCGGGCGGATCGACGCCGCCCTCGCCGCAGAGGCTCTGCTCAACGCCACGGCGCCCGATGACGTCGACCAGCCGAACCTCGCCGGCGTGACCCGCTCGGTCTCCGCAGCGGACGACAGCGCGCATGTTTCACGTGAAACATCGGCAACGACAGACCGCCCGGCAGGCCACGCCCGCTCCTCGACCACCGGCCCCGGCCGCAAGGGCCGCAAGAAGGTCGGCCGACGCAAGGTAGCCGTCCTCAGCGCCGCATTCACGGCCGCCGCCCTGGGCCTCGGCTCTGTGCTGCTGACCTCACTGATGGGGGGCGGAGGGGCCGGTCCATCGGCCGACGGCGGGCAGACCGCCGCCGACACCATCTCCGCGGCGAAGCTGGAGAAGCAGGTCACCGATCTCCTCGCCAAGAGCGGGAGCTCCGCAGGAAGCTCCCGCGCTCCGGAGCGGAGCATGGGCGTGGAGGGCGGGCCCGACACCAAGAGCCCCCAGATCCTTCGTGAGATCAGGGTGCCCGAGTGCATCAAGAAGGGCATCGGCCGCAACGAAGCGGCGCTCGCCGCTGAGGAAGGCGTCTACAAGGGGAAGGACGCCCTGCTCGTCGTGCTGCCCGATGCCTCTGACATCACCCGGGTCACCGCCTACGTCATGGACGCGACCTGTGCGAAACAGCCGTCGTCGACCACGGCCAAGGTTCTCCTGAAGGACTCCTACGTGCGCTCCTGAGAAACCGCTGCTTCGTCTCCCTCTGGCGTGACAACCCCTACGGTGTGGCATCACCGTGTGCCCGGACACAGTGGGAATGCGCGCCCCTTAGGATCCGTTGGGTGGGGTGAGAGTTCCGAAAGGGCTCCCCCGGTCCGACGACGCAGTCCAGAGACGAGGAACCAAGCCGTGAGCGACGTCCGTAACGTGATCATCATCGGCTCCGGGCCCGCCGGCTATACGGCGGCGCTCTACACCGCGCGCGCGTCGCTGAAGCCGCTTGTGTTCGAGGGCGCCGTCACCGCCGGCGGTGCGCTCATGAACACGACCGAGGTGGAGAACTTCCCGGGCTTCCAGGACGGCATCATGGGCCCCGAGCTCATGGACAACATGCGCGGCCAGGCCGAGCGCTTCGGCGCCGAACTCGTCCCGGACGACATCGTCAACGTCGACCTCAGTGGTGAGATCAAGACCGTCACCGACACCGCGGGCACGGTCCACCGGGCGAAGGCGGTCATCGTCGCCACCGGCTCCCAGCACCGCAAGCTCGGCCTGCCGAATGAGGACGCCCTCTCCGGCCGCGGTGTCTCCTGGTGCGCCACCTGCGATGGCTTCTTCTTCAAGGACCAGGACATCGCCGTGATCGGCGGCGGCGACACCGCGATGGAGGAGGCCACCTTCCTCTCCCGCTTCGCCAAGTCCGTGACCATCGTCCACCGCCGTGACACCCTGCGCGCCTCCAAGGCGATGCAGGACCGCGCGTTCGCCGACCCGAAGATCAAGTTCGTCTGGGACAGCGAGGTGGCCGAGGTTCAGGGCGAGCAGAAGCTCTCCGGCCTGAAGCTGCGCAACGTCAAGACCGGCGAGCTCTCGGACCTTGCGGTCACCGGCCTGTTCATCGCGATCGGCCACGACCCGCGGACCGAGCTGTTCAAGGGCCAGCTGGAGCTGGACGAGGAGGGCTACCTCAAGGTCGACGCCCCCTCCACGCGTACCAACGTGACCGGCGTCTTCGGCGCCGGCGATGTGGTGGACCACACCTACCGCCAGGCGATCACCGCGGCCGGCACCGGCTGCTCCGCCGCCCTCGACGCCGAGCGCTTCCTCGCCGCCCTCGCGGACGAGGAGAACGCCGAGCCCGAGAAGACCTCTGTCTGACCCCCACCCACCCCACCACGCACCAAAGTTAAGGAGCCCGCCGTGGCCGGCACCCTGAAGAACGTGACCGACGACTCCTTCGAGCAGGACGTCCTCAAGAGCGACAAGCCCGTCCTGGTGGACTTCTGGGCCGCCTGGTGCGGACCGTGCCGCCAGATCGCGCCGTCCCTCGAGGCGATCGCCGCGGAGTACGGCGACAAGATCGATATCGTCAAGCTGAACATCGACGAGAACCCGGGTACGGCCGCCAAGTACGGCGTCATGTCCATCCCGACGCTGAACGTCTACCACAACGGCGAGGTCGCCAAGACCATCGTCGGCGCCAAGCCGAAGGCCGCGATCGTCCGAGACCTCGCGGACTTCATCGCCGAGTGACGTTTCACGTGAAACACGAATGGGCCAACCCGAGGGGGTTGGCCCATTTGTTTGGCGAGGTGGCTAGCTCTACAGAGGCCTCAGAGCCGGTTCCTTCTGCACTGCTCCCAGAAGCCGGTCGATCGCCATCTCCACGTCTTCCTTCCAGGACAGCGTCGTCCGCAGCTCCAACCGCAAGCGCGGAGAGGTCGGATGAGGGCGAACCGTCTTGAAGCCCACGGCCAGGAGATGGTCCGCGGGCAGAACACACGCAGGCTCTTTCCAGCGTGCGTCTCCGAAGGCCTCGATCGCCTTGAAGCCCCGCCGCAGCAGATCCTTGGCGACCGTCTGGACCATCACCCGCCCCAGTCCCTGGCCCTGGTAGCCCGGCATGATGAACGCGGTCATCAGCTGCACCGCATCCGGTGAGACGGGGCTCGTGGGGAAGGCCGTCGAGCGGGGGACGTAAGCAGGAGGCGCGTACAGCACGAAGCCCACCGGTACGTCGTCGACGTAGACGACCCGGCCGCAGGAGCCCCAGTCCAGCAGGACGGCGGAGATCCAGGCTTCCTTCTCCAGGGCGGAGGTGCCGGCTTTTACCGCGGCTTCGCCGCTGACCGGGTCCAACTCCCAGAAGACACACGCGCGGCAGCGCTTGGGAAGGTCCTGAAGGTTGTCCAGCGTGAGCGGTACGAGCCGACGCCCCATGAAGGCTGTTCCTCGCTTCCTTCGCCCGCGGCGTCGCGAGCGGCTGTCAGGGCGCTCCGTTCCCTGAGCAGGCTGCCGACGAACCCGCCGACCGCGCCCAGCCCAAGTCCCGCGCTCACCAGTCCGGTGCGGCTCACCGTTCGCATGGACCCCGCCTCCCCTAAGAGGTCTGCCAGGTGGATGCGCCATACCCGAACGCATCGTATCCACGATGCGATTCCATCGATACCGTCAGAAAGCAAAGAGCGGGCCGTGTTCCGGTACACACCGGACACGGCCCGCGTTGATGGGCCGGGGGTAGACCTGGCCTGTCGGCCTCAGGCCTCGGTCTCCTCCGCGTCATCGTCCAGGAGGCTCTTCTGCAGAGCCAGCTTCTCGCCCGGAGCGAGCGTGCTGAGGATCCTCTCGAGGTCATCCGGAGAGGCGAACTCGACGGTGATCTTGCCCTTCTTCTGGCCCAGTTCGACCTTCACCCGAGTCTCAAAGCGATCCGAGAGCCGGGTCGCGAGGTCGGACAGCGCCGGGGAGGGCACGGAGCCGGCCCGAGGCCCCCTGGAACGCTGGGTCTTCTGTGGGCGGGAGCCCATCAGGGTCACGATCTCTTCGACTGAGCGGACCGAAAGCCCCTCGGCCACGACCCGGTAGGCCAGCCGCTCCTGCTCCTCCGCGTCCTCGACGGAGAGCAACGCCCGCGCATGCCCGGCGGAGAGCACGCCGGCGGCCACCCGGTTCTGTACCTTGGGCGACAGCTTCAGCAGACGCAGCGTGTTGGAGACCTGCGGGCGAGAACGGCCGATGCGGTCCGCCAGCTGGTCGTGCGTGCAGTTGAAGTCCTTCAGCAGCTGATCGTAGGCGGCCGCCTCTTCGATCGGATTCAGCTGAGCGCGGTGCAGGTTCTCCAGGAGGGCGTCCAGGAGGAGCTTCTCGTCGTCCGTGGCCCGCACGATCGCCGGGATCGCATCCAGACCGGCCTCACGGCAGGCCCGCCAGCGGCGCTCGCCCATGATGAGCTCGTACCGAGCGGGGCCGATCTGCCGTACGACGATCGGCTGGAGAAGCCCCACCTCCTGGATGGAGGTGACGAGTTCCTGCAGGGCGTCCTCGTCGAAGACCTCACGCGGCTGCCGCGGGTTCGGCGTGATCGCATCGAGGGGGATCTCCGCGAAGTGGGCACCCATGGAAGACGCGGGCGTCTCCACGGCGCCGTTCGGCGACAACTCCTCGGTTTCACGTGAAACAGGCGGCAGGGTGGCCACCTTGGCCGCTGCCACCCCGCGGTCGGTCAGCACCGGGCCGGCAGCCGGCGATACGGAAGCAGCACCCCCCAGCGCAGCCGGGGCCACCGTCTTCTCTGTCGGTGCAGCAGGGATCAGTGCGCCTAGACCACGGCCCAAACCCCTCCGTCGCTCGCTCACTGGATCCCCTCCACCATACTCGGGTTGCTCTGGGCGCCGATGTGGGCATGCGTCGGGTCGTAGCTGACGCCGACACCCTTCAGCGCGATTTCTCGTGCCGCCTCAAGATAAGACAGGGCACCACTCGACCCTGGATCGTACGTCAGCACTGTCTGTCCATAGCTCGGCGCCTCGGAGATACGGACCGAGCGGGGAATGCTCGTCCGCAGCACCTCGTCGCCGAAGTGGGTGCGTACCTCGTCCGCGACCTGGGAGGCGAGTCGCGTCCGGCCGTCGTACATGGTGAGCAGGATCGTCGATACATGCAGGGCGGGGTTGAGGTGCCCCCGCACCAGGTCGACGTTGCGCAGCAGCTGGCCGAGGCCCTCCAGCGCGTAGTACTCGCACTGGATCGGGATCAGGACCTCCTGACCGGCCACCAGCGCATTGACCGTCAACAGGCCGAGCGAGGGCGGGCAGTCGATGAGGATGTAGTCCAGCGGCTGCTCGTAGGCCTGAATCGCCCGCTGCAGTCGGCTCTCGCGTGCCACCAGGGACACCAGCTCGATCTCCGCACCGGCGAGATCGATCGTGGCGGGGGCACAGAAGAGTCCCTCGACGTCGGGGACCGGCTGGACGACTTCCGAGAGCGGCCTGCTCTCGACCAACACGTCGTAGATGGATGGCACTTCGGCGTGGTGGTCGATCCCCAGGGCCGTGGACGCATTGCCCTGCGGGTCAAGATCGATGACCAGCACACGACCGCCATGCAGAGCCAGCGACGCGGCAAGATTGACGGTCGTTGTCGTCTTGCCCACGCCCCCCTTCTGGTTGGCGACCACCATGACGCGGGTCTGCTCGGGCCGCGGCAGGCCCTCGCCGGCGCGGCCTAGAGCCTCCACCGCCAGTTGGGCAGCACGACCGATGGGAGTGTCGTCCATCGGGGGCGGTGTTTCACGTGAAACATCCTCCCCCATCGACTCGGTACGGGGACCGGGGACCGGATCGGTCATCGGTCCCGCGATGTTGGCGTCGGACCGCAAGGATTCACTCTCCTCGACTTCAGGCTCGCAATGAACAGAGCCTCCCATGTCTTCGGGGTCGTGAACCAGTGAGGCCTGGTGTTCTGTGGAGAAATCCACCTCTGTGGACAACTCCGTGCTCCTCAGGGGGGACGCAGAGTCATCGGAGGCACCTTCTCTAAGGGATCCGAGGGGCTTTCGGTCGCGGGGTTCGGCCGCAGCGCGGCCGCGACTGATGATGCCGTGCAGCAGTGAGCGACGTTTCACGTGAAACACGATGCACAGCAGCCCTGGCCGAACTGTCGCGACACTCCGACGTGCGTAGGTTTGCCAGCTTGTGTGGAGTACGTCTCGTCGTCAGGACGGATCAGCGACGCCGGCGAGCGCGACCCGTCCTGGCCGCCTTCGCCCTCTTCGCAGCGAAGCGCACACCACCCGGGCTCTCCCCGACCTCGACGCGCACGACCGTGGACATCGGATCCACCACGCCCTCCCCGACATGGATGATCGACGTCTCGACCGCTCCCAGCTTGCTCAGAGCCGCCCCCGCGCTCTTCAGCTCCTCTTCCGCCGCGTCGCCCTTGAGGGCGAGCATCTCGCCGTAGGGGCGCAGCAGCGGGATGCCCCAGGTGGCCAGCCGGTCCAGCGGCGCCACCGCCCGCGCAGTCACCACGTGCACCGGCGTCAGCTTCCCCATGACCTCTTCGGCACGACCGCGGACGACCGTCACATGGTCCAGCCCCAGCAGCTCCACAACCTCCGACAGGAAGTTTGTACGCCGCAGCAGGGGCTCCAGCAGCGTGATCTTAAGGTCCTCCCGGACCAGCGCCAGGGGAATGCCGGGCAGGCCGGCGCCCGAGCCGACGTCGCACACCGTCACACCCTCGGGAACGACCTCGGAGAGCACCGCGCAGTTCAGCAGATGCCGCTCCCACAAGCGGGGCACCTCTCGCGGGCCGATCAGGCCCCGCTGCACACCCGCCTCAGCCAGCAGTTCGGCATAGCGGACCGCATCTGCGTAGCGATCGCCGAACACCTCACGCGCCTGCTCGGGCGCAGGGGGAAGCTCCGCTGCCTCCGTCACGGGGGACCGTCCTTCCGTACCGCCGACGCCCCGGGCGCCGGCCACCAGAACCACCAGAACTAACAGGCTGACAAAGTTCGGCCCCGCCTGCGGACAGACGGGGCCGGAGGAAACGTACGGGCCGATCAGGCAGGAAGCACGACGACGAACCGCTGCGGCTCCTCGCCCTCGGACTCGCTGCGCAGGCCCGCCGACTTCACCGCGTCGTGCACGACCTTGCGCTCGAACGGCGTCATCGGGTTCAGCTTCACGGGCTCGCCGCTGCTCTTGACCTCGGCGGCCGCCTTGGCACCCAGCTCGGAGAGCTCGGTGCGCTTCTTGGCCCGGTAGCCCGCGATGTCCAGCATCAGCCGACTACGGTCACCGGTCTCCCGGTGCACGGCCAGACGCGTGAGCTCCTGCAGTGCCTCCAGCACCTCGCCCTCACGCCCGACCAGCTTCTGCAGGTCTCGGCCACCCGCGTCGCTGATGATCGAGACAGCGGCGCGGTCGGCCTCGACGTCCATGTCGATGTCGCCGTCGAGGTCGGCGATGTCGAGCAGACCCTCGAGGTAGTCCGCCGCGATCTCGCCCTCTTGCTCCAGGCGGTTCAGGGTGTCTGCACCCTCGGCAGCGGCGGAGGTGGTGCCTTCCGTCACGGGATGGGCTCCTTCTTACTTCTTGGACGGGGACTTGGGGCGCTGTGGACCGCCCTTGCGCTGCCCGGACTGGGCCTTGCTGCGGGTGCCGCCGCCGGACTTCTGCGTGGCCTTCTTGGCGTCCTCAGGCTTGTTGGCGTCCTCGGGCTCGTCGGCCTTCTTCAGCGACGTCGGCTCATCGGCCTGCTTCGGGCCGC
This sequence comes from Streptomyces sp. R28, assembly GCF_041052385.1. GTDB lineage: Bacteria > Actinomycetota > Actinomycetes > Streptomycetales > Streptomycetaceae > Streptomyces. The sequence continues at coordinate 5,379,914 of NZ_CP163439.1, forward strand.
CACCCTGACGCTGGGACTTGCTCTGCCGCTTCGGCTGCTGACGCTTGGGGACAGCTGCGGTGGTCGGCGTACCGTCCTCGGTCACGGTGGCGACAGCGCCCTCGCTCTTCACCACGGTGCCGTCTGCCTGCGCCGCGAGGCCGGCCTTGCTCAGGCCGTTGATGAACTTGCGCTCGTGCTCGTTGCGGTCGCGGCCCTTGGCCACGATGGCCTTGACGATGGTGCGCTCGCCGCGGCCTCGGGTCTTGCCGTGGTGCGTGACGTGCTTGGTCAGGCGCTCCAGGTACGCGGCCTGGGCCTTGGAACCCGGAGTCGGGTTGTTGCGGATGACGTACATCTGCTGGCCCATGGTCCACACGTTGGTGGTCAGCCAGTAGACGAGCACACCGACGGGGAAGTTGATGCCGAAGACGGCGAACATGATGGGGAAGACGTACATCAGCATCTTCTGCTGCTGCATGAACGGCGTCTTCACCGTCGTGTCGACGTTCTTCGTCATCAGCTGGCGCTGCGTGTAGAACTGCGACGCCGACATCAGGACGATCATGACCGCGGTGACGATGCGGACAGTGGTCAGCGACGCATCGAGGGCGGCGACGTCAGAGGAGCTGTCGGTGAACTTCGCGGCCAGCGGGGCACCGAAGATGTGCGCCTTCTGCGCGCTCGCCAGCAGGCTCTGGTTGATGACACCGACGGTGTCGTTGTTCGCGATGCCATTGAGCACGTGGTACAGGGCGAAGAAGAACGGCGACTGCGCCAGGATGGGAAGGCACGAGGAGAGCGGGTTGGTGCCCGTCTCCTTGTACAGCTTCATCATCTCTTCGGACTGACGCTGTTTGTCGTTCTTGTAGCGCTCCTGGATCTTCTTCATCTCCGGCTGGAGCGTCTGCATGGCCCGAGTCGCCTTGATCTGCTTCACGAACAGCGGGATCAGGCAGATACGGATCAGAATCACCAGGGACACGATGGACAGGCCCCAGGCCCACCCGGTGTCAGGGCCGAAGATGGCGCCGTACACCGTATGGAACTGGACGATGACCCAGGAAACGGGTGTCGTGATGAAGCTGAAGAGGCTGGCAATCGTGTCCACTAATCATGCTCCTTGGACATGGGACGGGGTCTCTGCGGCCGGGCTCGGAGGAACTTTCCCCTCGGTGGCCGTTTCGGCGGCGGAGTGCCCGCCCTTGCGTGCGTGCCAAGCGTTGCGCAGCATCTCGTGCCACCGCGGACGCTTGCGCGGCGGGACATGGTCCACGCCGCCCAGCGACCACGGATTGCACCGCAGGATGCGCCAGGCGGTGAGTGCCGTGCCCTTGATCGCACCGTGCCGGTCGATGGCGGTATAGCCGTAGTGGGAACACGACGGGTAGTACTTGCACACCGGCCCGAGCAGCGGACTGATCGTCCACTGGTACAGCTTGATCAGGGCCAGCAGTGGGTACTTCATCGCGCGCCCCCTCCCAGCAGCCGCTGCAGAGCGGCATCCAGGTCTTGGGCCAGCTGTGCATGGTCGGCGTCGCCCGCACCGGGCAGCGCTCGTACGACTACCAGGCTACCGGGGGGCAGCTGGTCGACTCGGTCGCGCATCAGATGGCGAAGCCTGCGCTTCACCTTGTTCCGCACGACCGCGCCGCCCACTGCCTTGCTCACGACGAAACCCGCACGCGTCGGGGGAGCGCTCTCCCCAGGCGCGTGGGGGTCCGTGGCACCGCTACGAAGATGGACAACGAGGTGCTGACGCCCTGCTCGGCGTCCTCGTCGTACCGCGGTCGCGAAGTCCTCGCGCCGCCTCAGCCGGTTCTCGGTGGGCAGCACGACGTCATGACCTGACCGGGATCAGGCGGACAGACGGGCGCGACCCTTGCTACGGCGGGACGCGAGAATCGCGCGGCCGGCACGGGTGCGCATACGCAACCGGAAGCCGTGGGTCTTCGCGCGACGACGGTTGTTCGGCTGGAAGGTGCGCTTGCTCACTCGGGGGCTCCAGAAATTAAATCGGTGGTGGCGGGTGCCGTCTTGGCTGTCACCGTGCGCCCACGAGTAGCTCGCGTTAACGCCCGAGTGCACCGCTTACCGATCACCTTGACGCGATCTGTGCCCATCGGAGGCAGGCGGCAGCAGCCATCGACAACTCGACCTGGTTACGGTACGCGCGGCTGCGCCATCCGGTCAAACCGGAGGCCACGGGGAGACACTATCCACAGGCTGGGGACAACAACTTGAACCGTACCCGCCGCCCTGACTACCGTGGCTGAACTCCGATTCGTTCCCTTGTCCCCTTGATTCGGGCTCCACCCGATTTGATTCCCGACCCGTCCCACAATCACACGTTCGTGGGACCCGTGAGAGAGCGTGCCCTGTGGCTGATGTACCTGCCGATCTTGCCGCAGTGTGGCCACGAGTACTGGAGCAACTCCTCGGTGAGGGCCGAGGACAGGGTGTCGAGGTGAAGGACGAGCACTGGATCCGGCGCTGCCAGCCCCTCGCACTGGTCGCCGACACCGCCCTGCTCGCAGTACCGAACGAGTTTGCGAAGGGCGTACTAGAGGGCCGCCTGGCCCCGATCGTCAGCGAGACCCTGAGCCGCGAGTGCGGCCGCCCCATCCGCATCGCGATCACCGTCGACGACTCCGTCGGCGAGCCCCCGGCGCCGCCAGTACCCCCTGCCCCGCCCCAGCCACGCTACGAAGAGCCGGAACTCCCCCCGTACGACGGCTACGGCCGCCACCGCGCCGACGACCACCGGCCCGGCCCCTCCAGCGACCCGCTGCCCACCGCCCGTCCGGCCTATCCGAACGAGTACCAGCGCCCCGAGCCCGGCCCCGGCAGCTGGCCGCGCCCGCCCCAGGACGAGTACGGCTGGCAGCAGCAACGGCTCGGCTTCCCGGAGCGGGACCCGTACGCATCGCCGTCGCAGGACTCCTACGCACAGGACTCGTACGCACAGGACTCCTACGGCTCGCGCTCGCCCTCCCAGGACTACCGCCCGCAGCCGATGGAGCGGCCGTCGTACGACGGACACCGCGACGGACACCGCCCCGACTATGAGCAGCAGCGGCCCGACTACGACCAGCCGCGCGGCGACTACGACCGTGACACCCGCCGCGACCTGCCCGAGCCGCCCCCCGGCTCCGGCCATGTGCACCGCGGCGGCCCCGTCGGCGCGAACCTGCCCACCACCGGCGCCCCCGGCCCACTTGCCGCACAGCCCGCGCCGGCGCCCGGGCCCGGCGAACCGACCGCGCGCCTGAACCCGAAGTACCTCTTCGACACGTTCGTCATCGGTGCCTCCAACCGCTTCGCGCACGCGGCCGCGGTCGCCGTCGCCGAGGCACCCGCGAAGGCCTACAACCCCCTCTTCATCTACGGGGAGTCGGGCCTCGGCAAGACCCACCTGCTGCACGCGATCGGGCACTACGCGCGCAGCCTCTATCCCGGCACGCGCGTGCGGTACGTGAGCTCGGAGGAGTTCACCAACGAGTTCATCAACTCCATCCGCGACGGCAAGGGCGACAGCTTCCGCAAGCGCTACCGCGAGATGGACATCCTGCTCGTCGACGACATCCAGTTCCTCGCGGACAAGGAGTCGACGCAGGAGGAGTTCTTCCACACGTTCAACACGCTCCACAACGCCAACAAGCAGATCGTGCTCTCCAGCGACCGGCCGCCGAAGCAACTGGTCACGCTGGAGGACCGGCTGAGGAACCGTTTCGAGTGGGGCCTGATCACCGACGTCCAGCCGCCGGAGCTGGAGACGCGTATCGCGATCCTCCGCAAGAAAGCGGTGCAGGAGCAGCTCAACGCCCCGCCGGAGGTTCTGGAGTTCATCGCCTCCCGCATCTCGCGCAACATCCGCGAGCTGGAGGGCGCGCTGATCCGGGTGACGGCGTTCGCGTCGCTCAATCGGCAGCCGGTGGACCTGGGCCTGACGGAGATCGTCCTCAAGGACCTGATCCCCGGCGGCGACGACGCGACACCGGAGATCACCTCGACGGCCATCATGGGCGCGACCGCCGACTACTTCGGCCTCACGGTCGAGGACCTGTGCGGCAGCTCGCGCGGCCGCCAGCTCGTCACGGCCCGGCAGATCGCCATGTACCTGTGCCGTGAGCTGACGGACCTGTCCCTGCCGAAGATCGGCGCACTGTTCGGCGGCCGCGACCACACCACGGTGATGCACGCCGACCGCAAGATCCGCAATCTGATGGCCGAGCGACGCTCCATCTACAACCAGGTCACCGAGCTGACCAACCGCATCAAGAACGGCTGACAGAGGCAGACCCACGACGCCGAGGGCGCCCCCGGGACGAGTTCCCGTGGGCGCCCTTCTTCGTCCCGCGGCCACCCGCTGTTCGATTACCTGCCGCGTTACGGCCTCTCTCCACAGATTCGGTGACTTTTTCCCGTCCACATCCTGGGGACCGGAAAGTTGTCCAGACCGTGTCCACAGCCTCCTCCCTCGAGAGACGATCAGGCGAGGTCAGGTGCTTGTGGATTGGTGGACGAAGGATCTCCACAGACTGTGGACAGCGCAGCGATCCACAAGCTGTGCATGAAGTTGTCCACCGACAACCCACAGGCTGAGGACGGTTGTCCCCAGTGATCCCCAGCTTCTCCACATCGCTGTCCACTGTTCGGCAACGCGACGCGCCTCCTCACCGGGTCGAGTGAAAGGCGTCACACGAAGCTGCCTGGTTGGGCTGTGGGAAAGGTGGGTAAAGCTGGGGACGGCGCTGGGGAGAAGTCGCCCGAAGCTGTGCACGGCGTGTGCAGAACTTTCCGTTCTCCACAGAGACGCCCGGTTGTCCACCGCCTCCGCCCACAGGCCCCGTGGACAAAATTTCCGGCCTGACCTGCGAAAACAGGGTTATCCACGGTTTCCACAGGCCCTACTACTACTCCCAACTAGAGAGAGCTGGGAATCCGTTTCGAAGAGGGCCCTGTGCACAACTCGCTGTCCGGCTCCCGGCTGCCCCTCGTCACGACTTGACCCCGAGAGGCACCTACTGTCAGTGGGGTGCGTCAGACTGTTCCCGGTGTCCTTCCCCTCACTGGGGCCGACGACACCGAGACAGACGACGAAGCCAGGCAGGCCGAGAAGCGCCGGCAACAGCAGGAGGCGGCAACAGTGAAGATCCGGGTGGAACGCGACGTACTCGCGGAGGCAGTGGCCTGGGCGGCGCGCAGCCTCCCGGCCCGTCCGCCGGCGCCTGTCCTCGCCGGCCTCCTCCTCAAGGCCGAGGACGGCCAGCTGAGCCTGTCCAGCTTCGACTACGAGGTCTCGGCGCGCGTGTCCGTGGAGACCGAGGTCGAGGAGGAGGGCACGGTGCTGGTATCCGGCCGCCTGCTCGCCGACATCTGCCGCGCTCTCCCCAACCGGCCGGTGGAGATTTCCACAGACGGTGTACGGGCGACCGTGGTCTGCGGCTCCTCCCGGTTCACACTCCACACCCTGCCTGTGGAGGAGTACCCGGCGCTGCCGCAGATGCCCACCGCGACCGGCACCGTGCCCGGCGAGGTCTTCGCCTCCGCCGCCGCCCAGGTCGCCATCGCGGCCGGCCGTGATGACACGCTGCCCGTCCTCACCGGTGTGCGCATCGAGATCGAGGGCGACACGGTGACACTGGCGTCCACCGACCGCTACCGCTTCGCGGTCCGAGAGTTCCTGTGGAAGCCGGAGAACCCGGAGGCCTCGGCCGTCGCCCTGGTCCCCGCCAAGACGCTCCTGGACACCGCCAAGGCGCTCACCAGCGGCGACAGTGTCACGCTGGCGCTGTCCGGCTCGGGTGCGGGCGAGGGCCTGATCGGCTTCGAGGGCGCCGGCCGTCGTACGACGACCCGTCTTCTCGAGGGTGACCTCCCGAAGTACCGCTCGCTGTTCCCGACGGAGTTCAACTCCGTGGCCGTCATCGAGACCGCCCCCTTCGTGGAGGCTGTCAAGCGTGTGGCGCTGGTCGCCGAGCGGAACACCCCGGTGCGGCTCAGCTTCGAGCAGGGCGTGCTCATCCTGGAGGCCGGTTCCAGCGACGACGCACAGGCTGTGGAGAGGGTCGACGCCCAGCTGGAGGGCGACGACGTGTCGATCGCCTTCAACCCGACCTTCCTGCTGGACGGTCTGAGCGCCATCGATTCCCCGGTGGCCCAGCTGTCCTTCACGACGTCCACGAAGCCGGCGCTGCTCAGCGGCAAGCCGGCGCTGGACGCCGAGGCGGACGAGGCCTACAAGTACCTGATCATGCCGGTGCGGTTGAGCGGCTGACCTGCTGCCTTTGGCGCCGCAGTTGTCCACAGCGTCCCCAGTACCGGTGGATCACCGGGCCTGGGGACGATCTGTCGGGCGAAGCCGCAGGTGAGGGCGTACGTATGAGCGCGTATGCCCACGGATGTGCGCGTGCGTCCGGGTTTAGGCTCGGACGTGGGTACGAAGGTGCCTCACACGCCACAGCAACCTAAGGAACAACTGATGGAGCTCGGTCTCGTCGGCCTCGGCAAGATGGGCGGCAACATGCGCGAGCGGATACGCCGCGCGGGCCACACCGTCGTCGGATACGACCGCAACCCGGACCTCGCGGACGTCCACAGCCTGGAAGAGCTTGTGGGCAAGCTCCCCGGGCCGCGTGTGGTCTGGGTGATGGTCCCGGCCGGTGCCCCGACCCAGTCGACCATCGACGAGCTCGCCGAGCTGCTGGAGCCCGGTGACGTCGTGGTGGACGGCGGGAACTCCCGCTGGACGGACGACGAGCGGCACGCCGAGGAGCTGGCGGCCAAGGGCATCGGCTTCGTCGACTGCGGCGTCTCCGGCGGCGTCTGGGGCCTGGAGAACGGCTATGCGCTGATGTACGGCGGCGACGCGGAGAACGTCGCCAAGGTGCAGCCGATCTTCGACGCCCTCAAGCCCGAGGGTGACTTCGGGTCCGTGCACGCCGGCAAGGTCGGCGCGGGCCACTTCGCGAAGATGGTCCACAACGGCATCGAGTACGCGATGATGCAGGCCTACGCCGAGGGCTGGGAGCTGCTGGAGAAGGTCGACTCCGTGACCGACGTCCGGGAGGTCTTCCGCTCCTGGCAGGAGGGCACGGTCATCCGCTCCTGGCTGCTGGACCTCGCGGTGAACGCCCTCGACGAGGACGAGCACCTGGACAAGCTCAGGGGTTATGCACAGGACTCCGGCGAGGGACGCTGGACTGTGGAGGCCGCCATCGACCACGCGGTGCCGCTCCCGGCGATCACCGCGTCGCTGTTCGCGCGGTTCGCGTCCCGCCAGGACGACTCCCCGCAGATGAAGATGATCGCGGCGCTGCGGAACCAGTTCGGTGGCCACGCGGTCGAGACGAAGTAACCGGCGGGAACGACCGTCGGGAACACCGTCGCAAACGAGAACAAGTAATCCACACCCTGGGGATGGCACCCTGGCACCCTCAGGAGTGACCCGGTTGTCCACAACTGGGGAAAGCTGAACCACACGTTGGGGGAGGTCGGCGAACGACCATGCACGTCACGCATCTGTCGCTGGCCGACTTCCGCTCGTACGCCCGGGTCGAAGTCCCGCTCGACCCGGGCGTCACCGCCTTCGTCGGACCCAACGGCCAGGGCAAGACCAACCTCGTCGAGGCCGTCGGCTATCTCGCCACCCTCGGCAGCCATCGCGTCGCCTCCGACGCCCCCCTCGTCCGCATGGGCGCCGACCGGGCGATCATCCGGGCCCAGGTCAAACAGGGCGACCGGCAGCAACTGGTCGAGCTGGAGCTGAACCCCGGCAAGGCCAACCGGGCCCGCATCAACAGGTCCTCGCAGGTCAGACCCCGTGACGTGCTCGGCATCGTGCGGACCGTCCTGTTCGCCCCGGAGGACCTCGCCCTGATCAAGGGCGACCCCGGAGAGCGGCGCCGTTTCCTCGACGAGCTGATCACCGCCCGCTCCCCGCGCATGGCGGGCGTCCGTTCCGACTACGAGCGGGTCCTCAAGCAGCGCAACACCCTCCTCAAGACGGCCGCGCTGGCCCGTCGGCACGGCGGCCGCACGATGGACCTGTCCACCCTCGACGTCTGGGACCAGCACCTCGCGCACGCGGGCGCCGAGTTGCTCGCCCAGCGACTGGACCTGATCGCGACGATCCAGCCCCTCGCCGACAAGGCGTACGAGCAACTGGCCCCCGGCGGCGGCCCTGTCGCCCTGGACTACAAGCCGTCGGCTCCAGGCGGGGCGCACACGCGCGAGGGCCTCTTCGAGCAGCTGATGGCGGCGCTCGCCGACGCCCGCAAGCAGGAGATCGAGCGCGGCGTCACCCTCGTAGGCCCCCATCGGGACGATTTGGTTCTCAAACTCGGTCAGCTGCCCGCCAAGGGTTACGCCTCGCACGGCGAGTCCTGGTCCTACGCGCTGGCGCTGCGCCTGGCCTCGTACGACCTGCTCAGGGCCGAGGGCAACGAACCGGTGCTGGTCCTCGACGACGTCTTCGCCGAACTGGACACCCGACGCCGCGAGCGCCTGGCCGAGTTGGTCGCGCCCGGTGAGCAGGTCCTGGTGACCGCCGCGGTCGACGACGACGTACCGCATGTGCTGACGGGGGCGCGGTACGCCGTGTCCGACGGGACGGTGGAGCGCGTATGAGCGAGAACCCGTCCGAGAACGCCCCCAAGAAGGCCCCCGAACCCTCCGGAGTCGACCTCGCGCGCGTGGCGCTGCGGGCGGCCAAGGAGCAGGCACGCGCGCGTGGGGACGCGGCGCAGCAGAAGAAGCAGGCGCGGCGCGGAGGGCTGCGCTCCGGCGCGCGTGCCGACGGCCGCGACCCCCTGGCGCTCGGCGCTGCCATTAACCGCTTGATCACCGAGCGGGGCTGGGAGACCCCGGCGGCGGTGGGCGGTGTGATGGGCCGTTGGCCGCAGATCGTCGGCGAGGACGTCGCCAAGCACTGTGTGCCGGAGAAGTACGACGAGGACGAGCGGGTCCTGGTCGTGCGCTGCGACTCGACGGCCTGGGCGACGAACCTTCGGCTGCTCGCCCCGACGCTGGTCGCCCGCCTCAACGAGGACCTCGGCCATGGTGCGGTGCGGCAGATCAAGGTGCAGGGCCCCGGTGGCCCGCCCCGCCGTTACGGCCCCCTGCGCGCGCCCGGCAGCACCGGTCCCGGTGACACCTACGGCTGATCGGATCGGCCGGACCACATGTGTCCGGCGTCCCGAAGGGCGATCAGCGGCGTCCGACTCGCGTCAGCCGCCGCCGTGGAAGTCGTGAGCCGCCGCTGCGGAAGTGCAGGGAGATGCGGCTGCGAAGTCGCCGTCACAGCAGTCCCGGCAGCCCCGTTTTCCACAGGTGACAGACATCACATCAGCAGTCGTCAGCGGTCACGACGCACGGTCGGTGACCTCCTCGTCGTACACCCGCACGCTGTTGCGAATCTCGACCTGACTCCTAAGTAGCCAAGGGTTGACGGCCGGAAGCGCTGAGTGCCTCTCTGAGCCTCTTGGAGCCCCCATCCGTATATCGGGAGTCGGCCGAGCCGGGTTCAGGGCGGCACATGAGGACTCAGGTACCGGCAAACCCCCATCACTGTCGGCGCAACCGGTAGACTGGAAGCCAATCCCGCCCCAAACGTGGGGACCGTCCGGGAAAAGCTGAGCAACGCTGATCAAGGCTTACCAACGCAACATGCCGCAGCCGCTCCGGCAACCCGCCGACGAGCCTGGCTCGTGCTGTGCCAGAAAGGGCGCTTCGTGGCCGATTCCGGCAACCCCAACGAGAACATCCCGTCCACCGACGCCGGCGCCAACGGCGCGGTGACCCCGTCGAACGGCGAGGTCACCGCCTCGTACGACGCCAGCGCCATCACCGTCCTCGAGGGTCTGGACGCGGTCCGCAAGCGACCCGGCATGTACATCGGCTCGACCGGTGAGCGAGGACTCCACCACCTGGTGCAGGAGGTCGTCGACAACTCCGTCGACGAGGCGCTGGCCGGCCACGCGGACACCATCGACGTGACGATCCTGGCCGACGGCGGCGTACGGGTCGTGGACAACGGCCGTGGCATCCCGGTCGGCATCGTCCCCTCCGAGGGCAAGCCGGCCGTCGAGGTCGTGCTGACCGTGCTGCACGCGGGCGGAAAGTTCGGCGGCGGCGGCTACGCGGTCTCCGGCGGTCTGCACGGCGTGGGTGTCTCCGTCGTGAACGCCCTGTCGACCAAGGTGTCCGTCGAGATCAAGACTGATGGCTACCGCTGGACGCAGGACTACAAGTTGGGCGTCCCCACGGCCCCCCTTGCCCAGCACGAGGCCACTGACGAGCACGGCACCACGGTCATCTTCTGGGCCGACCCGGACATCTTCGAGACCACCGACTACTCCTTCGAGACGCTGTCGCGGCGCTTCCAGGAGATGGCGTTCCTCAACAAGGGCCTGCGCATCAACCTCACCGACGAGCGTGAGTCGGCGAAGGCCACCGCCGGTGCGGACGAGGCGGGCGAGGACGAGAAGCACGAGGTCAAGTACGTCTCGTACCACTACGAGGGCGGCATCGTCGACTTCGTGAAGTACCTCAACTCCCGCAAGGGAGAAGTGGTCCACCCCACCGTGATCGACCTCGAGGCCGAGGACAAGGACAGGCACCTGTCCCTCGAAGTCGCCATGCAGTGGAACGGCGGCTACACCGAGGGTGTGTACTCCTTCGCCAACATCATCCACACCCACGAGGGCGGTACGCACGAAGAGGGCTTCCGCGCCGCGCTGACCTCGCTGATCAACAAGTACGCGCGCGACAAGAAGCTGCTGCGCGAGAAGGACGACAACCTCACGGGTGACGACATCCGCGAGGGTCTGACCGCGATCATCTCGGTGAAGCTGAGCGAGCCGCAGTTCGAGGGCCAGACCAAGACCAAGCTGGGCAACACCGAGGTGAAGACCTTCGTCCAGAAGGTCATCTACGAGCACCTGACGGACTGGCTGGACCGCAACCCGAACGAGGCGGCGGACATCATCCGTAAGGGCATCCAGGCGGCCACCGCGCGCGTGGCGGCCCGCAAGGCCCGTGACCTGACGCGTCGTAAGGGCCTGCTGGAGACGGCGTCCCTGCCGGGCAAGCTCTCCGACTGCCAGTCGAACGACCCCACCAAGTGCGAGATCTTCATCGTCGAGGGTGACTCCGCCGGCGGCTCGGCCAAGTCCGGCCGCAACCCGGAGTACCAGGCGATCCTCCCGATCCGAGGAAAGATCCTCAACGTCGAGAAGGCGCGGATCGACAAGATCCTGCAGAACCAGGAGATCCAGGCGCTGATCTCCGCCTTCGGCACGGGCGTGCACGAGGACTTCGACATCGAGAAGCTCCGCTATCACAAGATCATCCTGATGGCGGACGCCGATGTCGACGGCCAGCACATCAGCACCCTGCTGCTGACCTTCCTGTTCCGCTTCATGCGGCCGCTGGTCGAGGCCGGGCACGTGTACCTCTCCCGTCCCCCGCTGTACAAGATCAAGTGGGGCCGGGACGACGTCGAGTACGCGTACTCGGACCGTGAGCGTGACGCGCTGATCGAGATGGGGCGTCAGCGCGGCAAGCGCGTCCGTGAGGACTCCATCCAGCGCTTCAAGGGTCTCGGCGAGATGAACGCCGAGGAGCTGCGCGTGACCACCATGGACCAGGAGCACCGCGTCCTCGGCCAGGTCACCCTCGACGACGCCGCCCAGGCCGACGACCTGTTCTCGGTCCTGATGGGCGAGGACGTCGAGGCGCGCCGCCAGTTCATCCAGCGCAACGCCAAGGACGTCCGCTTCCTCGACATCTGAGTCGGTCTCAGCTGACCGCACCAGGAAGGACCTTCACCAGCAATGACCGACGAGAACACTCCCGTCACTCCTGACGAGGGACAGACCCTGCGTGTCGAGCCCGTCGGGCTCGAGACGGAGATGCAGCGTTCGTACCTCGACTACGCGATGTCCGTCATCGTCTCGCGTGCGCTGCCGGACGTCCGCGACGGCCTCAAGCCCGTCCACCGCCGCGTGCTGTACGCCATGTACGACGGCGGCTACCGCCCCGAGCGCGGCTTCTACAAGTGCGCGCGCGTGGTCGGCGACGTCATGGGCAACTACCACCCGCACGGCGACAGTTCGATCTACGACGCGCTGGTCCGTCTCGCGCAGCCGTGGTCGATGCGGATGCCGCTGGTGGACTCCAACGGCAACTTCGGCTCTCCGGGCAACGACCCGGCGGCGGCCATGCGCTACACCGAGTGCAAGATGGCGCCGCTGTCGATGGAGATGGTCCGTGACATCGACGAGGAGACCGTCGACTTCACGGACAACTACGACGGCCGCTCCCAGGAGCCGACCGTCCTGCCGGCCCGCTTCCCGAACCTGCTGATCAACGGCTCCGCCGGTATCGCGGTCGGCATGGCGACCAACATCCCGCCGCACAACCTGCGCGAGGTCGCCTCCGGCGCCCAGTGGTACCTGGAGAACCCCGAGGCCTCGCACGAGGAACTGCTCGACGCGCTCATGGAGCGCATCAAGGGCCCCGACTTCCCGACCGGTGCCCTGGTGGTGGGCCGCAAGGGCATCGAGGAGGCGTACCGCACCGGCCGCGGCTCGATCACCATGCGCGCGGTCGTCGAGGTCGAGGAGATCCAGAACCGCCAGTGCCTGGTGGTCACGGAGCTGCCGTACCAGGTCAACCCCGACAACCTCGCGCAGAAGATCGCCGACTTGGTGAAGGACGGCAAGGTCGGCGGCATCGCGGACGTCCGCGACGAGACGTCGTCCCGTACCGGCCAGCGTCTGGTCATCGTGCTGAAGCGCGACGGGGTCGCCAAGGTCGTCCTGAACAACCTCTACAAGCACACGGACCTGCAGACGAACTTCGGCGCCAACATGCTGGCGCTCGTCGACGGCGTCCCGCGCACCCTCTCCCTGGACGCGTTCATCCGCCACTGGGTGACGCACCAGATCGAGGTCATCGTCCGTCGTACGAAGTTCCGCCTGCGCAAGGCCGAGGAGCGGGCGCACATCCTGCGCGGCCTGCTGAAGGCCCTGGACGCCATCGACGAGGTCATCGCGCTGATCCGGCGCAGCGACACCGTCGACATCGCGCGCACGGGCCTGATGGACCTCCTGGAGATCGACGAGATCCAGGCCAACGCCATCCTCGAGATGCAGCTGCGCCGACTGGCCGCCCTGGAGCGCCAGAAGATCATCCAGGAGCACGACGAGCTCCAGGCGAAGATCACCGAGTACAACGAGATCCTGGCCTCGCCGGTCCGCCAGCGTGGCATCGTCAGCGCGGAACTCGCCGCGATCGTCGAGAAGTACGGCGACGACCGCAAGACCATGCTGGTGCCCTACGACGGCGACATGTCCATCGAGGACCTGATCGCCGAGGAGGACATCGTCGTCACGGTCTCGCGCGGCGGTTACGTCAAGCGCACCAAGACCGTCGACTACCGGGCGCAGAAGCGCGGCGGCAAGGGCGTACGCGGTACGAAGCTGAAGGAAGACGACATCGTCGACCACTTCTTCGTGTCCACGACCCACCACTGGCTGCTGTTCTTCACCAACAAGGGCCGCGTCTACCGGGCGAAGGCCTATGAGCTGCCGGACGCCGGACGTGAGGCGCGTGGCCAGCACGTGGCGAACCTGCTGGCCTTCCAGCCGGACGAGGCGATCGCCGAGATCCTCGCGATCCGCGACTACGAGGCGGCGCCGTACCTGGTGCTCGCCACGAAGGGCGGACTTGTGAAGAAGACGCCGCTGAAGGATTACGATTCGCCTCGCTCCGGCGGCGTGATCGCGATCAACTTGCGCGAGCGCGAGGACGGTTCCGACGACGAACTGATCGGTGCCGAGCTCGTCTCGGCCGACGACGATCTGCTTCTGATCAGCAAGAAGGCACAGTCGATCAGGTTCACGGCGACGGACGACTCGCTGCGTCCCATGGGCCGCGCCACCTCCGGTGTCAAGGGCATGAGCTTCCGCGAGGGAGACGAGCTGCTCTCGATGAATGTTGTTCGAACCGGTACGTTCGTGTTCACTGCCACCGACGGTGGGTACGCGAAGCGGACCCCCGTCGACGAGTACCGCGTCCAGGGCCGCGGCGGCCTCGGTATCAAGGCCGCCAAGATCGTGGAGGACCGCGGCTCGCTCGTCGGTGCGCTGGTGGTCGAGGAGACCGACGAGATCCTCGCCATCACGCTGGGCGGCGGTGTGATTCGTACGCGAGTCAACGAGGTCAGGGAGACGGGCCGTGACACCATGGGCGTCCAACTGATCAACCTGGGCAAGCGCGATGCCGTGGTCGGTATCGCTCGTAACGCCGAGGCGGGACGCGAGGCGGAGGAGGTCGACGGCGACTTGGCCGTCGACGAGACCGACGAGGGTGCCGCCACGACCATCGGCACGGACGAGGGTGAGGCACCCTCGGCCGAGTAGCACGAGGAGAGAGTCATCGTGAGCGGAGCCACGGGCGCCGGATCGTCCGGTACCTCGACCGGTTCTACGGCCGGTAAGGACACGGACGGCGGCGGCCGTGGCTCCGCCGCGCGTGCGACGGACACGCACACGACCCAGCTCAAAGCGATCAAGCCGCCCGCGAAGGACTCGCCCTCGCCAGACGAACCTGGATCCCAGGGGGGAACCGTGACGGACACCCGAGGCCCGCAGCCCCAGCAGTACGCGGCCGGCGCGGGCTCGGCCGCTCCGGGCGCCCAGCCGCAGCCACAGCCGCAGCCCGCGCCCACGGGGGCGCAGCAGGCGGCCTCCGCGCCGCCGGCTTCGCCGCTGCCGGGGGAACGGCAGGCGCAGCAGCCCTCCGGGCCCTACCACCCGCCGCAGGCCTACCAGACGCCCGCTCCGGCGAGCGCCGCACGTCGGCCGCGCACAGGAGCGAGTACGACGCCCCGCACCCGCAAGGCGCGCCTGCGCGTGGCCAAGGCCGACCCGTGGTCGGTGATGAAGGTCAGCTTCCTGCTCTCCATCGCGCTGGGCATCTGCACGATCGTCGCGTCCGCGGTGCTCTGGATGGTCATGGACGCCATGGGTGTCTTCTCGACGGTGGGCGGCACGATCTCCGAGGCGACCGGTTCGAACGAGTCGAACGGCTTCGACCTGCAGTCCTTCCTGTCGCTGCCGCACGTCCTGATGTTCACGTCGATCATCGCGGTCATCGACGTCGTCCTCGCGACGGCGCTGGCGACACTCGGCGCGTTCATCTACAACCTCTCCGCCGGCTTCGTGGGCGGCGTCGAGCTGACGCTCGCGGAGGACGAGTGAGAGTGACCGAGGTCGGATGACGGTGGCCGCCCGGAGACGGTTTCAAACCCCTCCTGACGGTCCCCCGACAACCGATTTTGGGACTGCCCATGTCGTGCGCTAATCTTCAGGAGTCAGCGCGCGGGACACACCGCAGAGCGCGGCGGGGCTATAGCTCAGTTGGTTAGAGCGCATCCCTGATAAGGATGAGGCCACAGGTTCAAATCCTGTTAGCCCCACATGCGAAAAGACCCCCAGTCGATCACGGCTGGGGGTCTTTGACGTCCACGGCTGACATCAGCCGATGAGTGGATCTTCCAGAAGCTCAGCGAGCATGGCGACGGCATCCCGCCACGGTAAAAGGCGGTGCCTCCAGCAGGGGACCGGCCGGCACCGGGATGGAGGGGCCCGCCGTTCCCGGCTGGGGGCACATCGCGGCGAGCGTGGTGGGCTGCCAGCCCGTCCACCATCGACCCCGCAGAGCCGAGCAGGAACGGTCCATGGCGTCCACGTCGTCGCACATCGGCGCGCTCCACCTCGACGCCATGAACCACACCCGCTCCACGGCGTGGAGGGCGACGACGGACGGGAATGGGGAGCGGAGGGCATGGCCTGCCGCGCAGCGCTTCAAGGGCCTGTTTTCGAAGCCCCGGTCTGCCTAGGATCGGCGGATGACCTTGGAATGGGAACAGGTAATCGTTCATTCGGTGGATCCGGTGGCCTTGGGACGGTGGTGGGCCGAGGCTCTTGGCTGGGTTGTCGTTTACTCCTCTGATGACGAGTTCGAGATCCGCCCGGAGCCGGATCGCCGACCTGGGTTGGACTTCGTCCGGTTCGATGAGAGCAAGAAGGCCAAGAGCCGGCTGCATCTCGACTTCGTGCCTGATGACCAGGACGCCGAGGTGGCTCGCCTTGAGGCTCATGGCGCGAAGCGTGTCGACATTGGCCAGGGTGACCAGCCGTGGGTTGTCATGGCAGACCCCGAAGGAAACGAGTTCTGTGTCCTTGGCCAACGCTCTCAGTGAGTACCCCTGGGAGCGCGTGTGCCCGGCCTGGCGGACTTGCAGTTCAGAGGCTGCGTCAAAGGCGCAACGAGCTGACATAGGAGTCCGATACCAACACCAGTGAATAGCGGCGGGTGTGAGCAACCTGTTGGCTCCACCAGTGAAAGGACCCCCAAACGGTCATCGTTGGGGGTCTTTGACGTCTTCGGCCGACATCGAAATACGCCCGGTTCCGACCAGCGGTGAGCGAGTCTCGCGGGACGCGATTGTCAGTGCCGGATGAGAGCCTGGCGGAATGATCGTCGAACGGGCATACGCGCATGTTGCCGAGGGCGAGCTGGGCGAGGGGTACCAGTGGCCGTGGTCGGTGCCGTGCGTGCGGCAGCTGCTGGACGACGGCCTGAAGTTCACCGCGCCGGTCACGTTCTTGGTGGGGGAGAACGGCTCGGGCAAGTCGACGCTCGTCGAGGCCCTGGCGGAGGGGTTCGGCCTGGACTCCTGGGGCGGATCCGCGGGCTACCGGTACGCCGGCGGGCGTGAGCCGTCGGCATTGGGCGGGCGGATACGGTTCGAGGCGACGGCGGCCGGCCGCCGTATGCTGCGTGGGTCTCGGACGCGCCGCAGAGGCTTCTTTCTGCGGGCGGAGACCGCGCTGGACGCGCTGGGCCGGGAGCAGGAGACGGGGCGGCTGTCCGGGGCCGTGAACGAGATGAGCCACGGCGAAGGCTTTCTGATGGCCTTCCGGGAGCGGTTCCGGGAGCCAGGGCTGTACGTCCTGGACGAGCCCGAGGCCGCGCTGTCCTTCGCTTCCTGTCTTCAACTCGTCGGGCTGCTGCATGAACTGGGGCGTTCCGGCGCGCAGATCATCTGCGCCACGCACTCACCCGTGCTGACGGCGCTGCCCGGCGCCGAGATCATCGAGGTGGGCGACCACGGAATGCGTCCCGCCGACTGGCGGGATCTGGAACTCGTCGACCACTGGCGGCGCTACCTCAACGACCCTTGGGCCTATCTCCGGCACATCGTCGAACCGGGATGAGGTGCGTACGTCGTAGAGGCCGGCGTCCTGAGCGGTGCTGTGTAAGGCGGTGCTGTGTATGGGCCGTGCTGTGTGAGCGGTGCTGTGCATGAGCCGTGCTGCTGTGTACGCAAGCTCGCTGTGATGCTGCGGTCTGGGACAACTGGGTTGAGGCAGTTACGTCTCGGGGTGAGCCGTGGGTTCAGCGCTGGTGCGGGACCAGGGGCTGGGCCGGGGGCTCGGCGGAGTCGCAGGCGTCGACGGCCGCGGTGGACGGGGCCGTTTCGGTGTCCGTGAGCGGACGGTGGCGGCAGCTGGGGGTCTTGCCGTGCGCCTCGGCGCGGATGCGCTGCTTCATCGTGGGGGGCAGTGCTCTGGCGTAGGACCAGGCCCACTGGGGCATCGCCGGCACTGACAGCTGTGCGCTGGTGTCGCGGTCGCTGTCGCTCTTGCGCGACGCCTCCTTGTGCGGTGCGGCCGCAGCGGCGCTCGTCGTGACGAATCCGAGCGCAGTGCACAGCGCGAGGAAGGCGGTGACGATCGTGGTCCACAGGTTCATGACCTTGTTCCGGGCCATGGCCCCTCACTTTCGGGTTGGGCGATTTGCGTACTTTCCTCATGATGTGTATGAGGGCCGCGAAGTCATGGACCGACGCTCATGACGCGTCGATCTTCAGATGAACACCACTCGGATGGGCGCATCAGGCCTGAAAACCGCAAGAAAGCGAGGAAGGGGAGCAAAGTAACCATCTGTCGAGGTGTCATCACCCTCTGATCGGGGCGCCGTCATCCGCTTCTACTGCGGTCCGCCGGACGGCAGTTGAGCCCCGACGCAGGTCACCGATCGATATCGGTCGGTGTGTATAGTCGGGCGGCAGAGGTCCCCTACGTCAAGGAAAGACGAGGTCGCGCGGTGAAGAAGCTTCTCCTGGTCGCACTGGCCGCCATCGGCGGGCTCCTCGTGTACCGCCAGATCCAGGCGGATCGCGCCGAGCAGGATCTGTGGACGGAGGCGACTGACTCCGTGCCCACGGGTTCGTGAGTCACCACATCGGAATCTGAACAGACCCCGGCCGCCTCGCGGTCGGGGTTTTGTGTGTCCGCCAGGTGTTCGCCACACGCTCGCAGTGTCTTCGCCGTCTCGCGCGGTGCCGTGGCTTCGAGTTGCGGGAGCGGCGCGCACGTCTTAGAGCCGGGCGTTTCGGACGGTCGTACGGATTACGCGGGTGACGAGCGGCCCGGCTGGGCAGGATGGGCGACGGTCGGTGGTCCGGTGACGACGAGGGGTGGCGTGCGATGGGGCGGCGGCGTACGGCGCGGTGGCGTCGCGCGAGGGTGAGGCGCGGTCATCGCTCGGCACGCGCGCGTGGGGCCGTCGTAGCCGCGCTGCTGTTGTGTACGACGGCTGCCCTGCCGGGCCGGTCCGCGCTCGCGGCCGGAACGCCGGGCCCTTACGCCTTCGCGCCGGACGCCCGGCCCATCATCGGCGCGACGAGCACCGCGGACGCCGCGCCCCTCACGCCCGGCACGACGTACAAGAGCTCCCTGCCGAGCGGTGCGAAGAGCCACTACCGCCTCGACCTCGACGCCACCTCCGACGCGTACGTCTCGGCGATGGCCATCCCCGCCGCCGGCAGCACTGTCTCCGCGAGCGACGGCATCAAGGTGTCCGTGCAGGACGCCGACGGCAGCGACTGCTCCTTCGACACCAAGACCTTCGGCATCGCGCACACCCCACGCCCGATCGCGGTGTGGGCCGCCCGCGAGGTCTCCTCCAACCGGCCTCGCTGCGAGGGCGCGGGCACCTACTACGTGATCGTCGAGCGTGTCGGTACGGCGAATTCCGCCCCGGACACCTGGGACCTGGAGCTCTTCGCCACCTCGGAGCCGCGCCTGAAAAAGACCGACGCCACGAGCGCCCCCGACGGCTGGAACTCCGCCTCACCGGAGCCCCTCACCGGCGAGGACGTGCGTCGCGACGGCGGCTCCGGATTCGCCTCGGCGGCATCCGTCGGGCAGGGCGTCTGGAACTCCGACCTCAACCCCGGCCGGACGCTCTTCTACAGGGTCCCGCTCGACTGGGGCCGACAGTTGTACGCCACCGCCGAACTGGGCAGCTCGAACGGCCGCGACGGCTCTGTGCCCGGCGCCCTGAACCTCTCGCTCTACAACCCCGTGCGCGGCTTCGTCGACGACGCGAGCACCAGCTACAACGGCAACCAGAAGGCCGTCGAGCTCGATCCACTGCCGCCGGTCGCGTACGAGAACCGGTACGCCGTTCCCAAGCGGTTCAAAGGCGTGCGGTTCGCCGGTTCCTACTACCTCGTGGTGCACCTCGCGGCCGACGTGGCCGAGCAGTACGGCGACGGGCCGCTCCAGCTGACGTTGCGCGTGCGGGTGTGGGGTGCGGCACAGGCCGGGCCCGGTTATGCGGGGGAGTCGGAACCTGGGGGTGTCTTCCAGGTGGCGGAAGACGATCAGTGGGCGGGTGCGGGGGGCGCGTTCGGAGCCGGGGGTGGGGCCGGGGACGGCGGTGGCGCTGCGATGACCGTGCTCGCGGTGAGCGGGATCGGTGCGGGGACCTTGGTGCTGGTGGTGCTGGGGGTGTGGGCTGTGGTGGTTCGGCGGAGGGTTGGGGCCTGGTAGGGGCGTGAGGGCCGGGCCAGGAGGGTGCGGGGGATCGGGTTCGGGGGCGTGCTGACTCGGAGCGCTGGCTCAGGGCGTTGGCAGGGGCGCTGAATCGGGCACTCGGCCAGCCTCGGGGGTCTGGGGTCTTCGCCGCCGCCAGTGAGCTCAGATGCGGGCCAGCGCCCAGAAACCCACGGCGTAGCAGGCCAGCGCCAGCAGCAGGAGCGGGACTGTCACCTTGGCGGGTGGACCAGGCCGTCGTGCGAGGCCGTGGGAGGCGCGACGGGTGGCGCGGTGGCCGCCGCGGCGGCGCGGCTGCCGAATGGGGAGTTCCGAAGGTGGAACCTGCGGGCTCTGAGCGGTGTACGAAGCAGTAGAGGCATCGACGCGTTGGTGCTGCGCCGGCGTCGGAGGCTGAGCCGGGTACTGGGGTGCGTGTGGGTGAGGGGAGGACAGGACGTGCGTGTTGTCGTAGGGGGAGACGTGAGCAGAGTGATGCTGCGTGCCCTGGTGTGCCTGGCCCGCCTGTCTCTGGCTCTGTGCCTGTGCCTGGCCTGGTGTCTGTGCCGGGTACGGCTGTGGTGGGGGCGTTTGAGTCGGGGAGGAGCCTGTGGCCTGAGGCGGTGGCAGGTGGAAGCTGCCGGTGTCCGACATGGTGAGAGGAGCGTCCTTGTCGCCGGGCTGCGAAGGGGTGGACGGCTCCGGGGTCGCGGGCGGTTGGGATCCGGGGCGGGGTGTGTGGGGGCCGGGCGTGGAGTGGGACGCCGCGTCCTCCCAGGCCGGGGCCGGTCCGGCCACGCCCTGGCGTGGATCGCTCGGTACGGAGCCCGAGCCGTTTCCGCCGGCCGTCCCGGACCCAGTGCCCTGCGGTGCGGACCCGGTGCCGGTGCCGGTGCCGGTCGCCATGGATCCGGGGCCTGTCGGTACGGAGCCGGTGCCCGTCGGTACAGAGCCGGTGACGCCCGCACCCGCGGTGCCCGTGCCGAACTGCCGGGAGCCATCCCTGCCCCTGCCGACTCCTGGCGCCGGTTTGAGGGGCCCGCTCTCCTCGAACCCCGGCGGCAGCGGCCCGAGTTGGTCGAAGATCTCGATCAGCTCGTCGTCGGGGCCCGGTTCCGGCAGGAGCTCGGCGGCCGAGGCGAGGGCCTTGCGTGCCCCCGTGGCCGTGCGGAACCGCGCCAGCGGATCCGGCTGCAGCAACGAGGCCACGACCTGCCAGAGCGGTTCGGGAATCCCCTTGGGCGCACCGGGTGTTCCGTGCGCGGCGAAGTACTGGACGAGCGCCTTGGTGTCCGGCTTGGCGCCCTCCAGCAGATACAACGCGACCAGCCCTACGGCGAACAGATCGGCGGGGAAGTCCGGTTCCGAGCCCATGAGTTGCTCTGGCGCGAGGTAACCGGGCGTTCCCACCACGAGGTTGGTCTCGGTCAGGCGGGGTTCGCCCAGCCGCATGGCGATGCCGAAGTCGGACAGGCGCAGTCGCGGGCGAGCGGTGCCGGTGGCCTCGAGGAGCAGGTTGGCGGGCTTGATGTCGCGGTGGACGACGCCCTCGGCGTGCACGGCGGCCAGCCCTGCGAGGAGCTGGTCGAGGAGCGTGCAGACGAAGGACGGCGGCAAGGGGCCGTAGTCCCCGATGAGATGGACCAGCGAACCGCCGGCCACCAGGTCCATGGTGAACAGGACCTTGTCGTCGTCGGCGGCCCAGCTGGCGGGCGCGAGCACATGGGGGTGATCGATCCGGAGGGCTTGCTCGCGGACGAACCGCAGCAGCGAGTGCGCGTCGCTCTGCTGCAGGACCTTGGCGGCCACGTACCGGCGGCGGCGGTGGTCCCAGGCGCGCCAGACGGCGCCGACGCCTCCGCGTCCGATCGGGTCGACCAGTTCGTACCGGCCGGCGAAGACCTCACCCATGGTTGTGCGTCGCTCCTCCCCCTTCGGTTACCCCCCTTGCTTCCCCCTCGACGAGCGATACGACTCCCCTCGCTGTCCCCTCCTTGTGCGGACTCCCCCGCCGCCCCTTCGTGAACCCTCCGCGGGCCCCGTTGCCGACTGTCCCTCGCGCCCTTCCCGTAGGCGGCCCTTGAGGCCCTTGCCGTGCCGGTGGTGCGAGACACACCCCGTCGTGATCCCGCCATGAGCGGCCAGACCCCCGCGTGGCCGCGCCGGTGAACCGCTCGGCCTGCCCATGACCGCTCAGAACCTGGCCGTCGGCCCGGCTGCCGAACCCCCTTCGGCGACCGGGCCTCGGCGTCAGCTCTGGTGGGACTGGTAGTGCGCGACCGCGTCGGAGGTGCGGCCGGCGCCGTACACCCGGAGGAACTCTGCCAGCTCCGGGTGGGTGGGGGCGAGAGTGTCCGCGGCATCGATGATGTCCCCCGCGGCGGCCACCGAGCGCAGCAGGGACTGGATCTCGCGGACCACCCGCTTGACCGTGGGCGCCCCCGAACTGCTCGTCGTCTGCGTCGTGTTGCTGAGCACCGAGCCCCCCTGCGACTTCTTGATCTCATCCATGCGGTCGGTGGCCTCGGCCGCGCTCACGCTGCCGTCCGCGACCTGCCCCGCCAGGTCCTGCAGCAGCTGCACCCGCTGGACCACGGCGGGATTGCCGATCTTCGCCCGCTGGCCGCTCATCAGCTGCGACAGCATCGGTGCGGACAGTCCCAGTACCCCCGCGAGACGAGCCTGGTTGAGACCAAGATCGTCGATGAGCTTACGGAAGAGCGCCCCCAGCGGCTCCCCGTACCAGTTCCGCTGCAGTTCCCGCGCTCTCGCGGTCGCTTCCTGCTGTGCGGCGTCCATTGCGTCTCCCCATCGCTTCCCCAAAAAACCGTGGTTCGCTGTAGCGAACCACGCCGAGCATCTTACGGAGAGTGGTCGTTCATCGGGACCCCCAATCTTTTTGCGAGATACGGGGCGCGACCCGGTACTCTGGTCTGCGGCGCCCGCCGGTAGGAGGTTCTTCCGGTTGGATGCTCCTCTTCCGGGGCCTTAGCTCAGTTGGTAGAGCGCTGTCTTTGCATGGCAGATGTCAGGGGTTCGACTCCCCTAGGCTCCACACCTCGGACCGGTCAGACGCCCTCGTGGCCTCTGGCCGGTTTTTGTATTCCGTGGGCTCCGGCAGAGCTGCTTCCCGAGTGACGTGCATCACGTGACAGGTGAGGGTGACGTTGCAGATGTTTGCGCAAATTCATGAGGTGCGTACAGCCCGCAGAGTGGTTGCGCAGGTGGCCGACGTGGCGCCAGGGTGGCGCGCTCCGGGGCGGAGGCCTTGCGTGAGCAGGCGTGAATGCGAGCGGGTAATCAGAAGGACGCGCTCCGTTAAGAAAATCTGTGCGGGACTTGCACACACAGGCCGTTGCAAACGTCATCGTGGGCGGAGGGCGTAAACACACGCCGTCCCGAGGCCACCGGGGGTGCTGACAGGCCTCGCCTGACACCAGGAAGGCACAACAGCACAGTGACGATGGACATTGCCGGCGAGGTGATCCTGGCGGCGCTCGCCCTACGGGTGTTCGGCCGCGACGCGGTCGTACTGCTGCGCCGGCTCGCTGCGGCCGGCGTACGGGCGGGCATCAGCGAGATGCGGCGCGACCTCGGCGAGGGAGCCAAGGACGCACACCACGAGGGGCAGGCATGAGTCAGGACCTGCCGAGCCAAGCCTCCCGCGCCCCGCGCATGAAAAAGCTGCCGCCGGACTTCGAGGCCTTCCACCAGATGTACCGGCCGCTGTACGTCAACTGGGCCAAGTCCCGACTGGGCAACTGGCACGACGCCGAGGAAGCGGTGGACGCCGCCTTCGAGCAGCTGCTCAAGGCATGGAGCACCGTGCTGTCCAAGGAGAACCCCACCGCGTACGCCTGGCGGGTCATCAGAAACAGCACCATCGACCACTCACGGACCCGCGACCGCCGCCCGGCACTCATGGGCGAGGCCTTCGACACCGTGGCGCTGACCCACGCCGTGGACCCCATCAGCCAGCTCGAGGAAAGCCTCAACCTCTACGCGGAGATCGAACAACTGCCGCCGCGTCAGATGGACGTCGCCTTCCTGCACTTCGGGCTCGGCTACAGCGCGGTCGAGATAGCGGCCGCCCTCGGCATCACCCCGGCCGGCGTGCGCTCCACCGTCCGCCACGCCAAACGGCGCCTCCAGCACGCGTACGGCGTGAAGCAGAACCTCACGCAACCCCGTACGGACGAGGAAGGGCACGTAGAGGAAGGGCACGCCGAGGAAGGGAAAGCCGATGACATCGCCCATTGACGACCTGCTCGCCCGGGCCCGCCTCCACCGCCGGCCCTACCCCCAAGCAGCCATAGACGCGGCGGCCGCGCGCCTGTCCACACGTGCCGCCGCCCGCCCGGATGCCACCGGCCCGACCCCGGCACGCGCCACCCCCGGGCCGCCCCCGGCCCACGCCACGCGCGGACAAACCCCGTCAGCCCCACCAGTCCCACCAGCCCTGTCGGCCACACCAGCCCCGCCGGGCCAGGCCCCGCCGACAGACGAACGCTCCGCCGCCGACGACCTGCAAACCCTCTGCGAGACGGTCATCACCCACACCGACGCCCTCACAGACCTCGAGGAATTCCTCGCCCGAGCACTGCCCGAACCCCCCGGCGCCCGCGTTCTCGGCTGCATGCTCCAGCTCTGCGCACGGGAGGAGTCGGCCCGCATGTGGTGGCAGTACGCCGCCGGCGCCGGCGACACCGCCGCCAGCTACTGCCTCTACCTGCACCACCGGGCCCTTGGCGAGCACGGCGTCGCCGACTGGTGGCAGACACAGCACGCCCGGTACACCCGCAGCGTCCAGCCCGGCATCGCGGACCTCCAAGGCGAGGACCCCCAGGGTGACGGCCTCCAAGGCGAGGGCCCCCACGGCGCAGACCTCCAAGGCGACACCCCCCAAGTCGAGAACCCCCACGACCAGAACACCGTCGCGGCCGACGCCACCCTCCGCATCGACGACTCAGGCCCAGGCCCAGAACACGAGCCTCAGGACGAGATCAGCACCACCCTGCGCGTCCTGCGCGCCCTCAAGCCCGACACCTCGCCCGTCCCCGACCCGGTCAACGCAGTCCTGCACTACATCCCCGCCGCCGTCGCCTACGTCGACGACGACCTGGACCTCCCCCTGCCCGACCCCGACTTCACCGACCGCATACGCGCCCTCGCCACGCCCGTGCCGACGGCCCAGGACACTCCGCGGCGCAGCCACAAGCTCGCCCCCCTGCCATCCCGCCCACGCGCCCACGACCCTGCGCGCAACCATGCTCGGAACCCCGCTCACGACACGGCCGAGAGCTCGACCGGCACCGGGCGACCGGCGTTCCACATGAAACACGGCCGCCGTTCCACGTGAAACGGGCCGGGCCGGGCCGGGTCGGCTGATCGACCGGGCGTGCCCGCCGGCGCGGCCGATGTTCCACGTGAAACATCGCCGTGGGGCGAAGGACCCTCAAGTCCCCCGCCCCACGGCGCAGTTCGATACGTCGGCCGTCACCGGCCCTCAGCTCACCGGCCCTCGTCGCGCCGGGCAGCCTCCTCCTCGGCCTCCTTCGCCTCGACCTCAGGATCGAGAACGGACTTGCCGCTGCCGTCCACCGAAGCGAGAGGGCTCGACTCCGGCACCTCGGTCGCGGCAGGAGGCTCGACCAACCAGTCCGGGTTGGCCTGCTTGTCCCACCACTTCCAGGCGGCGAACGCGGAACCAGCGAGAGCACCGGCAAGTGCCAGCACCTTCGCGACGCGGCCGGCCTTGGCGCGCCGCTGATGCTTGCGGACCAGCTTCTCGATCTCCTTCGGCGAGACCTGACCGCGCAGCGCGGCCAGCGCGGCGGCACCGCGCGCAGCGGCCTCGCCCCTGACGGGCGCGGCCGCGGCCACCGCCTGCTCGATCCTCGGCCGGGAATAGTCGGCGGCCTGCCGAGCCGCCTTGCGCGTACGGGCGGCCGCCTCATGAGCGGCCAGGTCGACCTTCGACGGCACATGCGAACGTGCCTGCTCCAGACGCGGCGCGACATACGCGCCGTACTGCATCAGGGCTTGCGCGCGGGCCTGCTCGGTGGCTTGCGACACCTTCGGCGCGAGCCGTACGCGTGCCTCATGCGCGTAGTGCGAGGCCCTGTCCTTGGCGGTGTCGGCGTAGGGCGCCACCACTTCCGCGGCGTGCAGCACGCTGTCCTTCGCCGAGCCGGTCGCGGCGCGCACGCTATCGATGCGGGTCACGGGATCCTCCTCCTCGGTGGCGTACGTATTTCGACTCTCCACCCTTTTACGGATCATGCCTCCCCGACCGCTTCGCAGCATGTAAAGGCAGGCATATGGGTGCGGATGGAGTCGATCGAGTGCAATAGCGGATCAATACGGGGCAACGGGAGCTTGTCGTCGACAATGCCACGGATCCCCGCCCCGCGCGCCCCGTCCCGGGGCTACTCGCGCAGATTTCTGCAAGGGATCGCCCCCGTCGTGTGCCGATGAACGACCGCCGGGGGACTGCCGCCGCCGTCCGTGCAAGGATCGGGGGTCACAAGAAGACAACGGAAGGCAGATCGTGGCCGAGCAGCTTTACGCCACCCTGAAGACCAACCACGGCGACATCCAGGTCCGGCTCCTCCCGAACCACGCGCCGATCACGGTCAAGAACTTCGTCGAGCTCGCCACGGGCGAACGAGAGTGGACGAACCCCACCACCGGTGAGAAGTCCGCCGCCAAGCTCTACGACGGCACGGTCTTCCACCGCGTCATCAGCGGCTTCATGATCCAGGGCGGCGACCCGCTCGGCAACGGCACCGGCGGCCCCGGCTACCAGTTCCAGGACGAGTTCCACCCGGACCTCCGCTTCGACAGGCCGTACCTGCTCGCCATGGCCAACGCCGGCCCGGGCACCAACGGCTCGCAGTTCTTCCTCACCGTCTCCCCGACGACCTGGCTGAACCGCAAGCACACCATCTTCGGCGAGGTCACCGACCCCGCCAGCCAGAAGGTCATCGACGCCATCGCAACCGTCCAGACCAACCCCCGCACCGACCGCCCGCTCAGCGACATCGTCATCGAATCGGTCGTCGTCGAGACCCGCGAAGGCTGAGTCCGACACCTCCCACAGGGAACCAAACGCCCCGCTCGTCCGTAAGGATGAGCGGGGCGATGCATTGAGGACGTGCATCGCGCACGACGACCTAGGGGACCTCATGGACCAGCCGGCAGGCAGCCCGCAGGACGCCCAGAGCCTGCCCGTCTGCTACCGCCACCCGGACCGCGAGACCGGCATCCGGTGCACCCGCTGCGACCGCCCGATCTGCCCTGACTGCATGGTCAGCGCCTCCGTCGGCTTCCAATGCCCCGACTGCGTCCGCGGCGGCTCCGGCACCGGACACGCCCCCGACGCCGCCCGCCCCCGCACCATCGCCGGCGGCACCGTCACCGCCGACCCCCGCCTCCTCACCAAGATCCTCATCGGGATCAACCTCGCGGTCTTCATCGCCGTCCAGACCAGCACCTCACTCCTGAACCACCTCGTCCTCATCGGCACCTGGCCACCCGCCCCCTTCATCCCCACCGAAGGCGTCGCCGAAGGCGAGTGGTGGCGCCTGGTGACCTCGATGTTCACGCACGAGGCCATCTGGCACATCGCCTTCAACATGCTCAGCCTGTGGTGGCTCGGCGGCCCCCTCGAAGCCGCCCTCGGCCGCGCCCGCTACCTCGCGCTCTACTTCTGCTCAGGCCTCGCGGGCAGCGCCCTCACCTACCTCCTGGCCGCCCCGACCAGCGCCTCGCTCGGCGCCTCCGGCGCCATCTTCGGCCTCTTCGGGGCCACTGCCGTCCTCATGCGCCGGCTCCAGTACGACATGCGGCCGATCATGGCCCTGCTGGTGATCAACCTGATCCTCACCTTCGGCTGGAACAACATCGCCTGGCAGGCCCACATCGGCGGCCTCGTCGCCGGCGTCGTCATCGGCTACGCCATGGTCCACGCCCCGCGTCAGCGCCGAACGATGGTCCAGTACGGCACCTGCGCGCTGGTCCTGGCCGTCGTCATCCTGATGACCGTGCTGAGGACGCTGCAGCTCACCTGAGCGCGGCCTTCATCCACGTGAGCCCCGCTGTTGTCCACAGCGGGTGGCGGATCTTGTGCACATTGTGCGGGAACAACTGTGCCCCCTGTCACTGACCCGTGTTTCTGCAGGTCAGGCAGGGGGCGAACAAGTTTTCGGTCGACAGGGTTGACCGGTAGTTCCGTCACACCGGCGTCAACGGCCGACGGGTTATCCACAGATCGTCTTTCTTTTGCACACTGTGGAAAACGGCTGTGGATAACTTAGCGGATAGTCCTGGGCAGAGCTGTGTTCACCGCGAAGTGGCGGCCGCTTCGACTGCCGTTTCGACCGCTACTTCCACTGGGTGGAGACGCCGAATCCGGCGGCGATGAAGCCGAAGCCCACCACGATGTTCCAGTTGCCCAGCGCGTCGAGGGGCAGTGAACCGTCGGTCACATAGAAGACGACGATCCAGGCGAGGCCGATGAGGAACATGGCCAGCATCACGGGCGCTACCCATGCACGGCTGTTCAGTTTGATGGCGGTCGCCTGCTTCGACGGCGGCGGCGTGTAGTCGGCCTTCTTGCGGATACGTGACTTCGGCACGAGGGTCTCTCCTGTCGATGCGCTGCGTGGCCGCGCAGGGAACTGTGGCTGGCTCGGGGCAGCGTACAAGGGGACTCTGATTGCTCCCCCGGGCGTCCGTTAGCGTAGTGCTTCCGCGGCGCCGAAGGAGATAAGGGTACGTTGAGCAATTCTGCCGACTCCCCCGGGTCAGGATCCAGCCCTGTCCGCCGCCGCTTCCGCTTCCGGCCGGTACGGGC
This sequence comes from Streptomyces sp. R28, assembly GCF_041052385.1. GTDB lineage: Bacteria > Actinomycetota > Actinomycetes > Streptomycetales > Streptomycetaceae > Streptomyces. The sequence goes on from NZ_CP163439.1 coordinate 5,408,648, forward strand.
GCTGACCGCGGCTGTCTTCGCTCTCGCGGGGCTCATTTTCTTCACCAGCTTCAATACGGCCAAAGGCACCGATATCCGTACGGACGCCTCGCTGCTGAAGCTTTCGGACCTCATTCAGGAGCGCAGCCACGAGAACGGTCAGCTCAACGAGTCGAACGCGGCTCTGCGGGACGATGTGGAGGCGCTGGCCGAGCGGGACGACGGCAGTACCAAGGCCGAGGACGACAAGCTGGCGGCGCTGGAGCAGCGCGCGGGGACGCAGAAGCTGACGGGCGAGGCGATCACGGTCACGCTCAATGACGCGCCGCCGGACGCGACGGCCAAGCTGCCGGGTTATCCGGAGCCGCAGCCGGATTACCTGGTGATTCATCAGCAGGATCTCCAGGCCGTGGTCAACGCGCTGTGGCAGAGCGGTGCCAAGGGCATCAAGGTCATGGATCAGCGGCTGATCTCCACCAGTGCGGTGCGCTGTGTGGGCAACACCCTGATCCTTCAGGGCCGGGTCTATTCGCCGCCGTACAAGATCACGGCGGTTGGTGATCCGGAGGGGATGCAGAAGGCGCTCGCGGCTTCGCCGGCGATCCAGAACTACATGGTGTACGTCAATGTCTACGGTCTCGGCTGGAAAGTCACCGAGGACGGGACGGTGACTCTTCCGGGCTACTCGGGCACAGTGGATCTGCAGTACGCCAAGCCCGTGGAGTGAGCCTTCTCTGGAGCTGCCGGTGCGTGTTGTCGTCAGGACCGTCAGCGAGCTGTGCATCACGGTCGGCACGGTGATCGTTCTGTTCGTCGTCTATGTGCTGTTCTGGACGGGCGTGAAGGCCGACAACGTCATGGCCGATCAGATCGATCAGTTACAGGAGCAGTGGGCGCACGGGGCGGTGCGTCCGTCGGCCGCGGCACCCGGCAGCACCGTGAGTCCGAGTGAGAGTTCGCAGGCGAGTCTGCCGAAGCCCGTCCCGTACACCGCGGACAGGCCTTTCGCGATCATGTACATCCCGCGTCTTGGTTTCACGTGGAACAAGCCGGTTCTCGAAGGCACCGCCACCAGGACTCTCAAGAAGGGGCTCGGTCACTACGCGAACACCGCCCAGCTCGGGCAGAAGGGCAACTTCTCGGTGGCCGGCCACCGGCGTACGTACGGCGATCCCTTCAAGGACTTCCCCAGGCTGCGCCCAGGCGACGCGGTGGTGCTGACGGACGGGACGACTTGGTTCACGTATCGGATCGACAAAGGCCCCTACAAAACCCTTCCTACGGACATTGAGGTGATCGACCCTGTGCCACGTAAGTCGGGGTATACGCGTGAGGGCCGCTATCTGACCCTGACCACGTGTGATCCGGAGTGGGGGCACAGCCACCGGCTGATCGTGTGGGCGCACCTGGATTCCACCCAGCCTGTGGAGGCCGGGAAACCGGGGGCGTTGCGCCGTTAGTCTGTTGGCGGTACGGCGTGAGTCTGGTGCCGTGGTGCGACGGAAGGGACGGCATGTACGGCTGGATCTGGCGGCATCTGCCGGGGAATGCGTGGGTGAGGGCGCTGATCTCGCTCGCTCTGGTCGTGGCCGTGGTCTACGTCCTGTTCAACTTCGTCTTCCCGTGGGCCGAACCGCTGCTGCCCTTCAACGATGTGACGGTGGACAACCAGTGAGCGCGCGCATTCTCGTCGTCGACAACTACGACAGCTTCGTCTTCAACCTGGTCCAGTACCTGTACCAGCTGGGTGCCGAGTGCGAGGTGCTGCGCAACGACGAGGTGTCGACGGCGCACGCCCAGGACGGCTTCGACGGTGTGCTGCTGTCGCCGGGTCCGGGTACGCCGGAGGAGGCCGGGGTCTGCATCGAGATGGTGCGCCACTGTGCCGCGACGGGGGTGCCGGTCTTCGGCGTGTGTCTCGGTATGCAGTCGATGCAGGTGGCGTACGGCGGTGTGGTGGACCGTGCGCCGGAGTTGCTGCACGGCAAGACCTCGCTGGTCGAGCATGAGGGCAAGGGCGTCTTCGCGGGCCTGCCGACGCCCTTCACGGCGACCCGCTACCACTCCCTCGCGGCCGAGCCGGAGACGGTGCCGGCCGAGCTGGAGGTGACCGCGCGTACGCACGACGGCATCATCATGGGCCTCCGGCATCGTGAACTGCGGGTCGAGGGTGTGCAGTTCCACCCTGAGTCGGTGTTGACCGAGCACGGGCACCGGATGCTGGCCAACTGGCTGGTGGAGTGCGGCGACCAGGGTGCGGTGGCGAGGTCGGCGGGGCTCGCCCCGGTGGTGGGCAGGGCCACGGCGTGACCGCGCTGCGCCCCGAGCGCGAGTCCGGCGCCGCGTACGGGGAGTCCTTCACGGACTCCTACGGCGGCGCCGGCGACCAGGGCACCTCGTACGGGCAGCAGCCGTACGAGGAGTCCGGTGCGCTTGGGGAGTGGTACGGCGGGGAGGGCTACGTCGCGCAGGGGCAGGGCGCCGCGGGATATGGCGCTGATGGCTACGGCGGCGAGGGCCACGGCACTGGGGGATCCGGCGCAGCGACGTCCGGTATCGCGGGATCCGGGGCTCAGGGCTACGGCAGCGACGGGTATGGCGCCGACGGGTATGGCGCCGACGGGTATGGCGCTGATGGTGGTTACGGTGCCGAGCGGGCTCTCGCGTCCCAAGAGCCGTATGTGGAACCGCATGTGGAGCCGCTGGAACCGCATGTGGAGCCCTACGTGGAGCCGTACATACCCCCGCCCGACGACGAGACCGTGGCGCTGCGGATAGCGGATCCGACGGCCGGCGAGTCCATATCGGCTTCTGCCGCCTCTTCCGCCTCCTCGGCCACGGGAACCTCTACGGGCGGCCGTGCGGCCCGGAGGAAGGCCGCCAAGCGGCGTCACGGGCGTCATGGAGGCGTTCGTCAGGAGTCGGAGGTCGTCGAGGCCGCCGAGAGCGGTTCGGAGGCCTCGCAGGCTCCCCTCTCGCGCGTGGAGGCCCGTAGGCAGGCGCGGGCGCGCAGGCCCAGTCCTGGCGTCCTTGCCAGCCGGGCGATCGGTGAGGTGTTCATCACCACCGGTGTGCTGATGCTGCTGTTCGTGAGCTACCAGCTGTGGTGGACGAACGTGCGGGCGCATGCGCAGGCGGACCAGGAGGCGAGCAGCCTCCAGGACGACTGGGCGAGCGGCAAGCGGAACCCGGGGACCTTCGAGCCGGGGCAGGGTTTCGCCATCCTGCACATCCCGAAGTTGGACGTCGTCGTCCCGATAGCGGAGGGCGTCAGTAACAAGAAGGTGCTCGACCGGGGCATGGTCGGTCACTACGGCGAGGGCAAGCTGAAGACGGCGATGCCGGATGCCAAGACCGGCAACTTCGGGTTGGCCGGGCATCGCAATACGCATGGTGAACCGTTCCGGTACATCAACCGGCTGACGCCGGGCGATGAGATCGTCGTGGAGACGCAGGACAAGTACTTCGTGTACAAGATGGCGTCGATCCTGCCGGTGACGTCGCCGAGCAATGTGAGCGTGCTGGATCCGGTTCCGCGGGGCTCGGGTTTCACCAAGGTGGGCCGTTACATCACGCTCACCACGTGCACGCCGGAGTTCACCAGCAGGTACCGGTTGATCGTCTGGGGCAAGATGGTCGAGGAACGGCCGCGCAGCAAGGGCAAGCCGGATGCGCTCGTCAGTTAAGGGCAGATGAACGTGGCAGCGACCACCGACGACACCGATCACGCGGAGCGCACCGCCGCGACCGAGTCCCCGCGCCGGCGGGCTCGCCGCCGTGGCATGGGGCGGATCGCGATGGCGGTCAGCGTGTTCGGGGAACTCCTCATCACGGCGGGCCTGGTGCTGGGCCTGTTCGTCGTCTACTCCCTGTGGTGGACGAACGTCCTCGCCGACCGTGCGGCGGACAAGCAGGCCGACCAGGTCCGTGACATATGGGCCCACCAGGAAGAGAGCTCCGGCCGTCCGGCCGAGTACGACTCCAAGAACGGCATCGGCTTCCTGCATGTGCCCGCGATGAGCAAGGGCGAGATCCTGGTCGAGAAGGGCACGACGTCGAAGATCCTCAACGACGGCGTCGCCGGCTACTACACCGACCCGGTCAAGGCGGCCCTTCCGACCTCGGGCAAGAAGGGCAACTTCTCCCTCGCCGCTCACCGCGACGGTCACGGCGCGAAGTTCCACAACATCCACAAGATCGAGAAGGGCGACCCGATCGTCTTCGAGACGAAGGACAAGTGGTACGTCTACAAGGTCTACGCCGTCCTCCCCGAGACCTCCAAGTACAACGTCAAGGTCCTGTCCGCCGTCCCGAAGGAGTCGGGTAAGACGAAGGCGGGCCACTACATCACGCTGACGACGTGCACACCGGTGTACACGAGCCGGGACCGGTACGTGGTGTGGGGTGAGCTGGAGCGGGTGGAGAAGGTGGATGAGGAGCGGACGTTGCCGGAGGAGCTGCGTTAGCGTGACGTGGTGTCACGCCTAATATGAGCTGGCCCGAAGCCGCAACCAACCTTTGCGGCTTCGGGCCTTTCGCATGTGATGCCTATCGCAGCGCTTTGAGACGCGCTCCTGCGCTCCACGCCTCCAATTCGTCGCGGTTCACGGTGATGACTCCGCTCAGGTCGGCGATCGCTTGTGCCTCGCTGCTGAAATTGCAGGTGGCGACGGAGAGCGCGATATCGACCTGGCCGATCGCGCGTGCCGCTCCGGCGAACTTCTGTATCTCGGCACTTGGGACGGATACGCGACCGGTCCGGTTCTTGCACTGGACAGCCACGCTACGGCCGTCGGCCGCGCGTCCGGTGATGTCGATGCCCCGGTCGGTGCGGGCCTGTCGTACGACGACGTCCGTGCAGCCGTCCCGGCGCAGCAGGTCGGCGACGTGGCGCTCGAAGGTCTGCCAGGTCATGGCCGCGATGGAGGCCCGGACCTGGTCGGTCGGAGTATCCCCTTCCAGGATGCTGATTCGGCGGTGGTGCCAGCACAGTTTGCGTTCGACGTTCTGGATGTCCTCGCGGAGCTCGATGAGTTCGCGGCGGTGTTCGCCGGCGGTGGCGATCAGGGTGTTGAACATGGGGACGACGGTCTTGCCGAGATCTGAGTGATGCGTTGGTCGATGCGGTCGTCGAGGGGGACGACGTCGGTGGGGGCCGGGTTTTCCACAGGCTGTGTGCGGGCCGCGTACTCCATGTCGAGGAGGTACACACGCACCTGACGTGCGACTTCGCTGTCGCGGAGCAGCATGGCGACGTTGAGGACGGCTCGGCGTGACCAGACGGCCAGGCTGGAGCGTCGCTGTGGATAACCGCCTCCGGAAGTGGAACTCACATTGAGTTCCTGAAATTCACGCAGGTCAGCACCGCGCAGCACGCGCAGGCCGTTGGACTCCAGTTCCTGTCGGTGGCGGCTGAGCAGGTTGTTGATGACCGTCTCGGCGACCTCGAAGTACACCGCCACCATCGCGGTCGTCACATGCATCCCGTCCGGCAGCAGTGACAGTGCCTTCACCCCTGTCGAGCACGTCGGTTCGTTCCAGCACGCTGTCGCGCAGGCTCTTCGACTCCAGCAGTGCCGATTGGTCGATCATGTTCTGCCCTTCCGTTCGCGGTGTGGCCGTATGGCCGGGCAGAGCTGTGACTCCCCACCCCACCCGATCAACGAGTCGTGAAATGCGAATACACGATCGACGGAGGAACGGCTGTCCTGCGACCGACTGGTCACGGCGCCGGACACGGCTGAGCCCCGGCACCCTGCTCAGGGTGCCGGGGCTCAGCCGTGTATGCCGGGGTCAGTCCTCCGTGCGGGCGGACGTTCCGGTCACGCCGCCGAAGATCTGGCCGTCGTTGTTGCCGCCCCCGCCGTTGTTTCCGCCGTTGTTGCCGAAACTCAGGGTGGTCAGCGTGACCTGGGTGTTCGCCGGGTCGTCGGCCTGTTGGTTGGCCTTCGGGTCCTGGTCGGTGACGAAGGCGGTGTCGCTCTGGTCGCTTCCGTTGGCGAACTGGATGTTCGTGAAGCCGGCTGCCTGCAGAGTCTGCTTGGCCTGGCCCACTGTCTGACCCACGACATTCGGCACCGGCGTCTTCTGCTGTGCCTGCTTGCCGATCTGAAGGGTCACCGTGTCGTTCTTGTTGGCCTGGGTGCCGGCCTGCGGAGAGATCGCGATGACCTTGCCGACCTGGTTCGGGTCCTGGGTCTCCGCCTCGACGCAGTTGCCGACCAGGTCATTGGCCGTCATCTGCGCCTTCGCCTCGTCACAGGACTTGCCGAGGACGTCCGGCACGGTGGCCTTCTCCTCCTCCTTGGCGACGGTGAGGGTGATCGTCGAGCCCTTTTCCTGCTCCGTGTCACCGTTCGGGTCCTGATTGATGACGACGCCTGGAGTCCGGTCGGACTCCTCGGTCTTCTGCTCGACCAGGAAGCCCTTGTCCTCGAGCTGGGCCTTCGCCTTGTCGAAGGTCAGCCCTGTGACGTCCGGCACAGTCAGCTTGGGCGCACCGGTCGACACCACGATGTTGACCGTGGAGTTCTTGTCGACCGTGGTCTTGGCATCGGGGTCCTGGTCGCAGACCTTGCCCACGGGCTGGTCTTCGCACGCCTGCTTGGTGACCTTCCCCAGTTTGAGGTCACTGTTGACGAGCAGATCCTGGGCGTTGCCCTGGCTCTCGCCGACGAGGTTCGGCACGGGCACGCTGCTGTTGCTCGCGCCTTTGCCGTCGAACACCCACTTGCCGATGAGGATCGCGCCCACGAGGACCAGTACAGCCGCGACGGCCAGCAGGATCGTCGAGGTGTTGGACTTCTTCTGGCGGCGTCGGTCGACGCGGTCGTCGTAGCCGTAGCCGCCGTCGTCGGGGTTCATGGGCGGCAGCATCGACGTGGCGCCGGCGTCCGTGGCGCGCAGGGCCGTGGTCGGCTGGTCGTCGGGGTAGCCGCCGTAGCCGACGGAGCCCATGGCCGCGGTCGCCGCGACCGGCTGGCCGTCGAGGCAGGCCTCGATGTCGGCGCGCATCTCGTCGGCCGACTGGTAGCGGTAGTCGGGGTCCTTGGTCAGGGCCTTCAACACGATCGCGTCCATCTCGGGCGTGATCTCGGGGTCGAAGACGGACGGGGCCTGCGGCTCTTCGCGTACGTGCTGGTACGCGACGGCGACCGGGGAGTCGCCCACGAACGGCGGGCGGACCGTCAGGAGCTCGTAGAGCAGACAGCCCGTCGAGTACAGGTCCGAGCGGGCATCCACCTGCTCGCCTTTCGCCTGCTCCGGCGAGAGGTACTGGGCGGTGCCGATGACGGCCGCGGTCTGGGTCATCGTCATGCCGGAGTCGCCCATGGCGCGGGCGATGCCGAAGTCCATCACCTTGACCTGGCCGTTGCGCGTCAGCATGACGTTCGCGGGCTTGATGTCGCGGTGGACGATGCCGCTTCGGTGGGCGTACTCGAGGCCCTGGAGGATGCCGATCGTCATCTCCATGGCGCGCTCCGGCAGCAGCTTGCGGCCGCTGTGGAGAAGCTCACGCAGTGTCGAGCCGTCCACGTACTCCATGACGATGTACGGGATCGACACGTTGTCGATGTAGTCCTCGCCCGTGTCGTAGACCGCGACGATCGCGGGATGGTTGAGCGAGGCGGCCGACTGGGCCTCCCGGCGGAACCGGGCCTGGAAGGACGGGTCGCGCGCGAGGTCTGCTCGCAGCGTCTTCACCGCCACGGTGCGGCCGAGGCGGGTGTCATGCGCGAGGTAGACCTCCGCCATGCCACCACGACCGAGCACCTGGCCCAGTTCGTACCGGCCGCCGAGGCGACGCGGCTCTTCCATAGCTACCTACCAGCCCTCTCCGTCGGTCCCGCCCTCACCCTTGTGGGTGTGACGGTGGTCCGTCCGGGCATACGGTACCCGGCTCATCTTGTGTGACCTGGTCAAGCTCGTAACCCGATACAGGACCGGTATCGCAACGTGCACCGATGTGAAGGGGGCGTGAGCGGGGTCACTTCTTGTTGCCGATGACCGCCTCCATGACGCTTTTGGCGATGGGGGCCGCGAGGCCGCCGCCGGAGATGTCGTCGCGTACCGCCTCGTCGTCCTCGACCACCACGGCCACGGCCACCGGCGAGCTGCCGTCGTCGAGCTTGGCGTAGGAGATGAACCACGCGTACGGGTTCTCGCTGTTCTCGACACCGTGCTGGGCGGTACCGGTCTTGCCGCCCACCTTGATGCCCGGGATCCGGGCGTTCTTGCCGGTGCCGTCCTCGACGACCGTCTCCATCATCGACTGCAGGATCTGGGCGTTCTCCGCGGACAGCGGCTTGCTCATCTCCTCGGGGCTGGTCTTCTCGAGCGGGTCGAGGTTGTGCGTCTGGACCTCGTCGACCATGTACGGCTTCATCAGCGTGCCGTCGTTGGCGACGGCCGAGGCGACCATGGCCATCTGCAGGGGGGTGGCGGCGGTGTTGAACTGGCCGATGGAGGACAGCGCGGTCTGTGAGGGGTTCATGTCGTCGGAGAAGACGGACGCGCTGGTGCGGGTCGGCGTGAACTGCTCCTCGGTGAAGCCGAACTTCTTGGCTTCCTCCAGCATCGTGTCGTTGCCGAGGTCGGAGCCGATCTTGCCGAAGACGGTGTTGCAGGACCACCGCAGGGCGACCCGCAGCGTGGCGTTCTCGCAGGGGATGGTGCCCTCGTTCGGCAGCTTGGTGGTGGTGCCCTTCATGATCCACGGGTCCGGCGAGTTCGTCTTCTCGTCCGCGGACTTGTACAGCCCGTTCTCCAGCGCCGCGGCCGCGGTGACGACCTTGAAGGTCGAGCCGGGCGGGTAGACCTCGCGCAGGGCCCGGTTGAGCATCGGGTCGGCGGGGTTGTTCTTCTTCTGGAGCTTCTTCCAGGCCTCTTCGTCGGAGGTGCTGCCGCCGGCGATCGTGGAGGGGTCGTACGACGGGAAAGAGGCCAGCGCCAGGATCTTGCCGGTGGACGGCTCGATGGCGGCGACGGCGCCCTTGCCGCCCTGGTTCTTCAGGCCGTTGTACGCGGCCTTCTGCGCGGCGGCGTTGAGGGTGGTGACGACGTTGCCGCCCTCCTTCTCCTTCCCCGTGATCATGTCGAGGGTGTTGCGGAAGAAGAGCCGGTCGTCGGTGCCGCTGAGGATGCCGTCCTCGATGGACTCCAGCTGGTTGGCGCCGTAGGCCTGCGAGACGAAGCCGGTGACGGGCGCCCACATGGCGCCGTTCTTGTACGTGCGCTTGAACTTGAAGTCGCCCGACGTGGTCTCGGTGTGCCCGGTGATCGGGTTGCCGCCGACGATTATGTCGCCGCGGGGCGTGGCGTAGCGGGCGATGAGGACCCGCCGGTTCTTGGGGTCCTCCCTCAGGCTGTCGGCCTTGACGTACTGCAGCCAGTTGTCCCGGATGAGCAGGGCGAGGACGAGGAGGCCGCAGAAGATCGCGATCCGGCGCAGGGGCTTGTTCATGACGGGCGGACCACCTGGGTCATCTCAGCGTCGGGATTGGGGGCGGGGGCGGGCGCCGGACGGCGGGCGGTGTCGCTGATGCGGATGAGTACGCCGATGAGCGCCCAGTTGGCGATGACCGACGAACCGCCGTACGCCAGGAACGGCATCGTCATACCGGTCAGCGGGATCAGACCCATCACACCGCCGGCGACGACGAAGACCTGGAGCGCGAAGGCGCCGGAGAGGCCGACGGCGAGGAGCTTGCCGAAGGGGTCGCGGGCGGCGAGGGCGGTGCGCACGCCGCGCTCCACGATCAGGCCGTAGATCAGCAGGATCGCCATGACGCCGGCCAGGCCGAGCTCCTCGCCGAAGGTGGCGAGGATGAAGTCGGAGTTGGCGGCGAAGCGGATGAGCTCGGAGTGGCCCTGGCCCCAGCCGGTGCCGAGGGTGCCACCGGAGCCGAAGGCCCACAGGGCCTGCATGGCCTGCTCGGAGTGGACGACGCCGTCTCTGACTCCCTCCTGGCTGAGCGTGTACTCGCGCATCGGGTCGAGCCAGGCCTGGACACGTGTCTTGACGTGCGGTTCGAAGCTGGCGACGCCGACGGCGCCGACCGCGGACATCAGCAGACCGAAGACGATCCAGCTGGTGCGCTCGGTGGCGACGTACAGCATGATGACGAACATTCCGAAGAACAGCAGCGACGTACCGAGGTCGGTCTCGAAGACCAGGATGAGGATCGAGATCATCCAGACGACGATGATCGGGCCGAGGTCGCGGCCGCGGGGCAGGTACAGGCCCATGAAACGGCGGCTGGCGAGGGCGAGGGCGTCGCGCTTCACCATGAGGTAGCCGGCGAAGAAGATCGCCAGGACGATCTTGGCGAACTCGCCGGGCTGGATGGTGAAGCTGCCGACCTGGATCCAGATCTTGGCGCCGTAGGTGATGTCGGCGCCGAGGCCCGGCACGAGTGGGAGCAGCAGCAGGAACAGCGCCCCGGCCATGGAGATGTAGGTGTAGCGCTGCAGGGTGCGGTGGTCCTTGAGGAAGACCAGCACGGCGATGAAGAGGGCGATTCCCATGGCCGTGTAGATCAGCTGGTTGGTCGCCTTGCCGCCGGCCTGCCCGATCTGCTGCAGCAGCTTCGACTGGTCCAGCCGCCAGATGGCCACCAGCCCCAGTCCGTTCAGCAGTGTCGCCAGCGGCAGCAGCAGCGGGTCCGCGTAGGGCGCGAACTTCCGTACGGCGAGATGGGCCACGCCGGCCAGCAGGCCGAGGCCCAAGCCGTAGCCGAGCAGCCCGGCCGGCACCTCGTCATTGATCGCCAACCCCACGTTGGCGTAGGCGAACACCGGGATGACGACCGCGAACACCAGCAGGGCGAGCTCGGTGTTGCGCCTGCTCGGTGCGCCGATGGCGCCGATCGTGGACGTGTGATGCGTCGGCGAGTTCGTAGTACTGCTCATCGTGTGACGGGGCCTCTCACGGCTTGCCTACTGCGTACCGCAGTTCGAGACGACCTTCTGCTCTTCCTCCGAGAGAGTGGGGCCGGGGCTTGGCTTCGCAGTCGGTGTCGGGGAGGTGGACGGGTTCGGGGAGTTGGTGGCCGACGGATTCGGCGTCGGTGTCGCCTTGGACGTAAGGGAGGTACGGGTGGTTCCCGTGGTGCCTCCGGCCTCGCCTTCGCCCGTCCTGGAGTTCTTCTGGCTCTCGGCGGCCTGCTGCTCGGAGCGCTTCTGGCACGCGGAGGCCTGCAGGGCGAGCTCGTCGATCTTCGCCTGGGCGTCCTTCAGGCCGCCCTCGGCGATGGTCGCCTCGACCAGCTTCTTCTGGTACGGCGGCAGGTACTTGAGTTCGATCTCGGGGTGGTCCTTCTCCACCTTCGAGAGCGAGACCCAGGCCAGGTCCTGGCTGATGCCGCGGTACAGGGCGACGTGTTCCTTGTTGGCGCCGACGTAGTACTGCGTCTGCGTCCAGCGCCAGCCGCCGTACAGGCCGCCGCCGATCACGCCGAGCGCGAGGGCGATGTAGAAGGATCTCTTCAGCCACTTGCGTCCCGTGCGGGGCTTGACGAAGTCGTCGTCGGTGTAGTCGCCGAAGCTGCCCGCCGGGATGTAGCCGGTGGTGTCGCCGGAGCCGGGCGGGCCGAATTCTCCGCCCCCGCCGCCCTGTCCGGGGACCTGGCGGCCGAGCCCGGAGGCGCGGCCGGCGGGGGTCTGCATGATGCCGTTGTCGTGCAGGTGGTTCTGGTTCTCGGCGACGGCGCCGACCACGACCGGGGTGTCGGACAGCTGCCCGGCGAGGGTGTCGCCGGTGTCCAGGTCGAGGACGTCCGCGATGATCACGGTGATGTTGTCGGGGCCGCCGCCGCGCAGCGCGAGCTCGATCAGCTGCTGCACGGTTTCCTGGGGGCCCTGGTAGCTGGCGAGGGTGTCCTCCAGGGTCTGGTGGGACACCACCCCGGACAGGCCGTCGGAGCAGATCAGGTACCGGTCGCCGGCGCGGACTTCGCGGATGGACAGGTCGGGCTCGACGTGGTCGCCGCTGCCCAGCGCGCGCATCAGCAGGGAGCGCTGCGGGTGGGTGGTGGCTTCCTCTTCGGTGATGCGTCCCTCGTCGACGAGGCGCTGCACCCAGGTGTGGTCCTGCGTGATCTGTGTGAGGACGCCGTCGCGCAGCAGGTAGGCGCGTGAGTCGCCGACGTGGACGAGGCCGAGCCGCTGCCCGGTCCACAGCAGGGCCGTCAGGGTCGTCCCCATGCCCTCGAGCTGGGGGTCCTCCTCGACCATCGAGCGCAGCTGGTCGTTGGCGCGCTGTACGGCGGTGCCGAGCGAGGTGAGGATGTCCGAGCCGGGCACGTCGTCGTCGAGCGCGACGATGGTGGAGATGGCCTCGGAGGAGGCGACCTCGCCGGCTGCGGCGCCGCCCATGCCGTCGGCGATGGCGAGCAGGCGGGGTCCGGCGTATCCGGAGTCCTCGTTGCCCTCCCGGATCATGCCTTTGTGCGATCCGGCGGCGAAGCGCAGTGACAGACTCATGCGCACCTCGCCTGTCGGCTCCGGGTACATCCGCACGGTGCCCACCCTCCGGTCGGGAGCGCGCCGGGGCCCGTCGTGTGGGCCGCCGCTGCGTGCTCGCTCCGCTCGCTCATTGTCGTACTACTTCCGCAGCTCGATGACGGTCTTGCCGATGCGGATCGGCGCGCCCAGCGGAATCGGTGTGGGGGTCGTGAGCCGCGTTCGGTCGAGGTACGTGCCGTTGGTGGAGCCCAGATCCTCGACGATCCACTGGCCGTCGCGGTCCGGGTAGATCCTGGCATGCCGGCTGGAGGCGTAGTCGTCGTCCAGCACGATGGTGCTGTCGTGCGCCCGGCCCAGGGTGATGGTCTGGCCCTGGAGCGCGACGGTGGTGCCGGTGAGGGTGCCCTCGGACACGACCAGCTTGGTGGGGGCGTTACGGCGCTGGCGGCCGCCGCCGCTCTGCTGGCCGCGCTGCTGCGGAGGCGCCGTCGCCTGCCGGGCGGCCTGCTGCGAGCGGCCGGCCTCGCGCCTGGAGCCGCGCTGGGTGACGCGCGTACCGAACAGGTCGCTGCGGATGACCTGCACGGCCACGATCACGAACAGCCACAGTACGGCCAGGAAACCCAGCCGCATGACCGTCAGGGTCAGCTCTGACATTGCCCCCGCTTCACCCTTCGGCTTGCCGGTAAATGATGGTGGTACTGCCCACGACGATCCGCGAGCCGTCGCGGAGCGTAGCGCGGGTGGTGTGCTGCCCGTCCACCACGATGCCGTTGGTGGACCCGAGATCCTGGATCGTCGAGGGCGTTCCGGTCCGGATCTCACAGTGCCGGCGCGAGACGCCGGGGTCGTCGATCCGCACGTCGGCTTCGGTGCTGCGGCCCAGCACCAGCGTCGGGCGGGAGATCTGATGGCGGGTGCCGTTGATCTCGATCCAGTAGCGGGTGCGTCCGCCGGCTGCGGGGGCCGCGGGGCGCTGGCCGCCCGCGGCCTGCGGGTAGCCGTACCCGCCGGGGCGGCCGCCCGGGGGCGGCGCGGCAGGCATGGGCGGTGCGCCCGCGGGTGCGGCGGCCGGCGGGTAGCCGTAGCCACCCGGGGCGCCGGGACGCCCGGCCGGTGCGGGGGGCGCGGGAGCCTGTCGGCCGCCGGCCTGCTGGTCGGTGGAGCCGGCGAGTGTGCGGCTGCGCACGCGGTACAGGCCGGTGTCGAGGTCGTCGGCCTTCTCCAGGTTGACCTTGATCGGGCCCATGAAGGTGTAGCGCTGCTGCTTGGCGTAGTCGCGGACCATGCCGGCGAGCTCGTCGCCGAGCTGGCCGGAGTAGGGGCTCAGGCGCTCGTGGTCCGGCGCGCTCAGCTCCACGATGAAGTCGTTGGGGACGACCGTACGGTCGCGGTTCCAGATGGTCGCGTTGTTGTCGCACTCGCGCTGGAGCGCTCCCGCGATCTCCACGGGCTGGACCTCTGACTTGAACACCTTGGCGAAGGTGCCGTTGACCAGACCTTCGAGACGCTGCTCGAACTTCTTCAGGACTCCCATGGGGCACCTCCTCCGTCGCCTGCTTCGTCCTGCATCCCGCCGGGCGGGCACTGCTTCACCTGGTACTGCTTACTGATCGTATCCACGCGCCGGTGAATCGGCTGGTTCCCCCTGTCGGCCCGGTCGACGGGTGTCGACGCCCTCGAAGTTCCCTGTGGAGCTCTGCTTCGAACTCCTCAGGGCCATAGTCCTGCCATGGATCGTAGAGGCGGCCGCAAACCAGTGTCCCGCACCTGACTGTGGACCCGGACCGGCTCCTGGACAGATGCGCGGTACCGGTACGAGGTTGATACGTGAACAGGTACTCGTTGATACGGAACGGATGGCGCCGCGGGTTGGTTCGGTGCTGTCGGTGTGAGATGTCGACGGTGCTGGTGGGCGGCTGCCCAGGGGTAAGGGATGTGAACCCACCCTGGCCGGCGTGCTAATGTTCTGCGTGTCGGAAGGCGCCGGACCGCAAGGAAAGAAGCCCGAGGACACACCCAATGCGCGGGTGGCGGAATAGGCAGACGCGCTGGATTCAGGTTCCAGTGCCCGCAAGGGCGTGGGGGTTCAACTCCCCCCTCGCGCACACTCGAAGAGGCGGCATCGTAATCACGATGCCGCCTCTTCATTTTGTGTTGTTGCGTTCGACACGTTGTGCTTCGGTACGGCGTCCTCGGCGGCCGTGACCTGTGATGAAGCTCTCAGGCCACGGCGCGGGGCTCAGCCGGCCGCGATGACCGTGGCGAGCGTCACGGCGGCGGGCAGGGCCTGCGCGAAGAGGATCCGGCGGTTGGCGGTGGCCGCGCCGTAGACGCCCGCGACGATGATGCAGGACAGGAAGAAGATCTGGACGCGGTAGCCGGTCGGGTCGTCGGCGATGAGGCCCCAGACCAGACCCGCGGCCAGGAAGCCGTTGTAGAGGCCCTGGTTGGCCGCCAGCGCCGCGGTGGAACGGGCCAGCTCGGCGTCGAAGCCGGAGAAGCGGCGGCCCGGGCCGCGCTGCCACAGGAACATCTCCAGAACCAGGATGTAGGCGTGCAGCAGCGCCATGAGGGCGACGAGGACGACAGAGATCAGATGCATGCGGTGATTGTGCCGGTGCGGTGTCCGTGGTCGATCGGCCGGTCGCTCCATTTCACGGTCGTTCCGTTTCACGGTCGCTCCGTCCTGGGGGCGCTGCGTCCTGGGGTCGCCGGGTCGGTCGTTCGGCTGAGCTGCCCGTCGCGAGGAGGGTGAACGGTGGCCGTTCGGCCGAGGTGGCCGCCGGCGCCTCGGCGCGAGATTGGAGCTCCCCTTCCCCAGGAGCCCACCGATGCCACCCGAGGCACTCTCCTTCGTCGCCGGAGTCAGGCCCGGCGGTTCCCTCCGTGCCCCCGCACCCACCCCCACCCCCACCCCCGCACGTCAGAAGCCCCGCCAAGGCAGCCGTAAGCCGTCCGGCAGGGCTCCCCGTGTGCGCCGGGACGTGCTGTTCTGGCTCGGATGCGCGGGCTTCGCGCTGTCGCTGGCCGTGGTCACGACCCTCACCCCGCACCGGATCTGGGGCACCTGCGCCGCCGTCGGGTACGTCGTCGCGGCGCAGCTCGCCCGCCGGGCGCCGCGTGCCTGGAGCGGGCGCAGTGCGGTGGCGGCGCTGCTCGGATCCGTCGTGGTCCCGTTGGCGTTCATGATCGTCGCGGGCGCCGCGCAGTCCGAGGTGGGCGTCGTCGAGCACTCGGGCGGTCTGCTGCTGCACTCCGGCAGCCCGTACCTGCCGCATCCGGTCGGCGTCGACGACTACAACCCCTACCTGCCCGGCATGGCGCTGTTCGGGATACCTCATGCGCTGTTCGGCGGCACACCGCTCGCGGACGCCCGGGTGTGGTTCTGCGCGGCGTTCCTGGCGAGCATGCTCGTCACCGCGCGGCCCTCGGGGCGCAACTCCCTTGGTTTCGGCGGCGACTCGAACGCGCGCGCCGCCGTGCTCCTCCTCGCGGCCTTCCCGGCGGTAGCGCTGCCGCTGGCTGTCGGCGGGGTCGACCTTCCGGTGATCGGGCTGATGTGCCTGGGGCTGGCGCTCGCCGGCCGGGGCGGGAACGGTACGGCGGCCGGGCTGGCGATGGGGGCCGCGGCCGCGCTGAAGTGGACGGCCTGGCCGCTGCTGCCGGTGGGACTGGTGCTGCTCGCGGTGACGGCGGGGCGGCGGGCGGCGGTACGGGCCGGTGCGGTCGCCGTGCTGGTGGCCGCGGTCGCGGTGGTGCCGGCGGCTCTGGCCGATCCGCACGCCTTCGTCGAACACGTGGTGCTCTTCCCGCTCGGCGAGGGCGGGGTGCGCTCGCCGGCGGCCAGCCCGCTGCCGGGGTACCTGCTGGCCACGTACGTCCCCGGCGGTTCTGTCCTCGCCATGGCAGCCCTCGCGGCCGCCGCGGGCTGGCGATGTGCCTGATCCCGGCGACGCGGTTCGGGTACCTGGTCTATCCGCTGGTCCTGGCCACCTGGTTCCGGCGTACGGAGCTGGTGGTGGCTGCTCGTCGGGTCGGGCGGTTGATGGGGGCGGGTGTCGGGCGTGGGTGAAGGGCGGGGAGCCGATTCCTGGGGAGTGCTGGAGCGCCAGGCCGGGCGTTCCCGGGGTGTGGCGGAGTGCGGGGGTGGCCGTTCTCGGGGTGTGGCGGAGCGCCGAGGTGCGTATTTGGCGCGGGTCACCGTCCTCGCGGTGGTAGGGCTGGTCGTGGCGCTGTGCTTGCCGTCGGTGGGGCAGTACGAGGCGGGGGACCAGCCGGGGAACCAGCCCGGGTATTCGACCGGTGTGGCGGAGCGGGGAGTCGACGGCGCCCGGTGAGGCGTCGTGGCCGACTCCGACTGCGATTCTCACGCCACGCGCGCGTAGGGACGCCTGGGCACCCGCACCGCTGGAGCGGGGCCCTACGCGCGCGTGCGGCCACCGACCGCGCAGCGCCGCGAACCCGAGCCGTGTCGGCCGCGGGCGCCGGCTACGCCGCGAGGCGCTGTGCCAGCTGCTTCGCCTTCGTGGCGGCCTCCTCAAGGGCGCGCTCGCGGGAGGCCTCGAAGAGGGGGACCAGGTCGGCCATCTCCGGGTTGACCGGGGCCATCGTGAACTCCGGAACGATGAAGTCGAGGTCGGCGCCGAGGAAGTCGGCCAGGATCGCCGACAGGTAGTTCTGCACGTACTCGTAGCCCTCACGCGGCGTGCCCGGCCCGTAGGAGCCGCCGCGGCTCGCGATGACGGTGACCGGGGTGCCCTTGACCGACTGGGCGGCGCCGGCCGTGCGACCGAACAGGACCACGTTGTCCAGCCAGGCCTTCAGCGTCGACGGGATCGTCAGGTTGTACATCGGGGCGCCGATCAGCACCGCGTCCGCCCGCTCCAGCTCCTCGATCAGCCGCACGCGCTCGGCGAACGCCGCGGCCTGCTCCGGGGTGTGCGTGGCCGGATCGGAGAAGCCGGCCGTGTGGGCGTGGGCGGAGATGTGCGGCACGGGGTCGGTGGCGAGGTCGCGGTGGATCACCGTGCCCTCGGGGTGCTGTTCCTGCCAGGTGCGGCGGAAGGCGTCGGTGACGGCGCGGGAGGCGGAGGCCTCGGTGGGGAAGACCGAGGAGTCGATGTGCAGAAGCGTTGCCATGGGGCTCTCCAGGGGAGGACGGCAGCGGGCGGGGGACCTGCCCGCAGGGACTGAAATTTCGTACTCGACTATGGATAACACAGTCACTTACTTTTTTTCACCCCCGTACGGCAGGGCAGTACCCTGAAGGGCATGGCGGCTGAGCAGAGTCACGACGTATCGGCGTGCAAGCGGGTCGACGACGGCATCACCCGCGTCTTCCAACTGCTCGGCAAGCGCTGGACCGGCCCGATCGTGTCCGTCCTGACCACAGGGCCCGCGTACTTCGTCGCCCTGCGCCGGGCGATTCCCGGTATCAGCGAGCGCATGCTCTCCGACCGGCTCACCGAGCTGGCCGCCGCCGGGCTCGTCGTGCGCGAGGTGTACGAGGGGCCGCCGCTGCGGGTCGTCTACCGGTTGACGGAGGCGGGCGCCGCGCTGGAGCCCGCGCTGACTGAGCTGGGCGGGTGGGCGAAGAAGTATCTGGCGGACGGGGAGCGGCCCGGAGGCTGCTGAGGCCGAGGGGCCGCTGAGCCGGGTTTTCCACATCCGTCAAGTTGTCCACAGGGTGTGACGCGTTTCGGCCACCGGCTGTACCGTCGGGCACGAGTTGATGTTCGTGCCTGAGCGGGGGAGGCGGTCGCGATGACCGAGGTCGGTGGCGAGGCTACGGCGGAGGCGGCCGCGGCTGCGGTGGCGTCGCAATCCGTGGCGTGTCGGCTGCCCCGGGTGCGCGGCTTCGCGCAGTGGCCCGGCGGTGGGTCGCCCAAGGAGGAGGGCAAGGAGCTGCGCAGGCGGGTGCCGCGCGGTGAGCACGCGCTCTTCGACCTCGACGTCGCCCGCCCCGACGCCGTGGCGGCCGTGGAGGAGTCCAACCTCGGTCGGCTCTCCGAGCTCACCCCGATAAGGGTGGGCCGGATGGCGGCGACGCCCTTCGCGTTTCTGCGCGGCTCGGCGGGGCTCATGGCGTACGACCTCGCCCGCACTCCCATGACCCGGATCCGCGCCCAGATCTGCGGGGACGCGCACGCGGCGAACTTCGGTCTGTACGGCGACCCGCGCGGCGGCCTGGTCATCGATCTGAACGACTTCGACGAGACGCTGTACGGCCCCTGGGAGTGGGACCTCAAGCGGCTCGCCGCCTCGCTCGTGCTCGCGGGCCGGGAGGCGGGCGCGGACGAGGACGCGTGCCGCAAGGCGGTGCACGACACGGTCGGTGCCTACCGGCGCACCATGCGACTGCTGGCCAAGCTCCCGGTGCTGGACGCGTGGAACGCGATCGCGGACGAGGAGCTCGTCTCCCACACCGACGCCCATGACCTGCTCGGCACGTTGGAGCGGGTCGCGGAGAAGGCGCGGGCCAACACCAGCGGGCGCTTCGCGGCGAAGTCGACCGAGCCGACCGAGGACGGCGGCCGCCGCTTCGTCGACGCCCCGCCGGTACTGCGCCGTGTCCCGGACGCGGAGGCTGCGGCGGTGGCGGCGTCGCTGGAGAGCTGGGTCACCACGCTCTCCGAGGACCGCCATCCCCTCGTGTCCCGCCACTCGGTGCACGACGTGGCGTTCCGCGTGGTGGGCACGGGCAGCGTCGGCACGCGCTCGTATGTCGTCCTCCTCCTGGACCACCGTGGCGAACCTCTGGTCCTCCAGGTGAAGGAGGCCCGCCCGTCGGCCCTCGTCCCGCACCTGGTGACGGCCGGCTTCGAAGCGCCGGAGGCGGAGCACGAGGGGCGGCGCGTGGTCCTCGGCCAGAAGCGCATGCAGGTGGTCAGCGACATCCTGCTGGGCTGGACGACGGTCGACGGACTCCCCTTCCAGGTACGCCAGTTCCGCAACCGCAAGGGCAGCGTCGACCCGGCCGCGCTGGCCGCCGACCAGATAGACGACTACGCCCGCATGACCGGCGCCCTGCTGGCCCGCGCCCACTCCCACAGCGCCGACCCGCGCCTGGTCTCCGGCTACTGCGGAAAGAACGAGGAACTGGACGAGGCGATCGCCACGTTCGCCGTCACCTATGCCGACCGCACGGAGGCGGACCACGCGGCACTGGTGACGGCGGTGCGGGCGGGGCGGATCGCGGCGGAGGTGGGGGTCTGACGGGCGCCGGGCCCTCGGTGAGGGGCGCCGGGTGAAGTACGTCGACCTCGGCGGGCGGGCCGTGGAGGCGACGGGCGTCATCGATGCTCGGCCCTGTCCGGACCGGCTGCCCGCGATCTGACGCGGTTGCCTGCGCCGGTGGAGCGCCTGCCTGCGGCGGCTGAGCGGGTACCCACGTTGGCGGAGCGGTTTCCGCGTCGGCCGAGCGGTTGCCCGCGTCGGTGAAGTGGCTGTCGCCGGGAGCTCGGGCGGGCGCCACCGACCCGGAGCAGGCGGATGGCCTGGACGTCTGCGACGCCGCGGCCCTCGTGGCCGTGATCACGGACGGACTGCGAGGGGCGGCCCCGGGCGGAGGGTGGCCTACGCTGGTCGGGTGACGACGCCGGAAGCTGAGCAGTCCCAGGCCGAGCCCGCTGGTGCGGGGACGCGGGGCGGTGCCGAGGTGCCCGCCGGTGGAGCTGAGCAGGGTGGTGAGGCGCAGGTGACGGCCGAAGACCGTGCGGAGCGGCCCGAGGCGCGGCTGGAGCGGGCCGTGCGGGCCGCCGAGCAGGCGTTGATCGAGTACGAGATCGCGGTGGAGACCTTCCGCGTCGAGGTGGAGAACTTCTCCCGCCTGCACCACCAGAAGCTCGGCCCCATGTACGCCCGCCTCGACGAGCTGGACGCCCGGATCGCCGAGGCCACGGCCGCCCGCACCGGCGACCCCGAGGACATCCGCAAGGCCGACGAGGCCCGGGCCCGGGTGCTGCCGATGCCCGGCGTCGAGGAACTGTTCCATGGCTGGATGGACGGCGAGGGCCTGTTCCCGGAGGCCGCGGCGATGCTCACGGACCAGTCGGTGCAGCCGCCGCAGCGGGTGCGCCCCAGCGACGAGGCCCGCAAGCTCTACCGCGAACTGGCCCGCAAGGCCCACCCCGATCTGGCTCAGGAAGACGCCGAGCGGTCCCGGCGTGAGGAGTTCATCACCCGCGTGAACGCCGCCTACGCCCGTGGCGACGAGGCGTTGCTGCGGGAACTGGCCGAGGAGTGGGCCGCGGGACCCGCGCCCAAGGAGCAGGGCCCGACTCCCGCGGAGGAGCTCTACGCCCGCCTCGAATGGCTCGCCCAGCGCAAGGAGATGCTCGCCCTCGTCGCGAAGGAGCTGGAGGAGAGCGCGATCGGCGCGATGCTCCGCCTCGCCCCGGACGACCCGGACCGCCTCCTGGACGAGATCGCCGATCAGCTCCTGGCCCAGGTCTCGGCGCGGGAAGCCGAACTGACAGCTCTGCTCGGCTAGCGGGCGGAAAGCCGACCTGCGGGCGGGGGCCGTATCGATATGAGGCTCCGCCCCGCGGGCGCGACCCAGCCACGACGAGGCCGGTACAGCCACCACGAGGCCCGTAGGCCACGACGAGGCCCGTACGCCACGACGAGGCCCGTGCGCCACGACGAGGCCGGTGTTCTCCAGAGGGTGGATCCGCCCTCCCCTCAGAGGGGCCCTCAACGCACCCGCACCCGTCAGGTAGCGTCGGAGCCATGCACTTCGGATCTGGCGTACCCACGGTCGAGGTCACCGACCTCAAGGACGACGACTTCCTTCTGGATGTCCGCGAGGACGACGAATGGCAGGCGGGTCACGCCGAGAGGGCGCTGCACATCCCGATCAGCGAGTTCGTCGCCCGCTACGGCGAGCTGACCGAGGCCGCCCCGCAGGACGGCCGCGTTCATGTGATCTGCCGCTCCGGTGGCCGCTCGGCGCAGGTCGCGATGTACCTCGTCCAGCAGGGCATCGACGCCGTGAACGTCGACGGCGGCATGCAGGTGTGGGCGCAGGCCGGACGCCCCGTGGTGAACGACGAGGGCCAGCCGGGCTACGTCCTCTGAGGCTGTTCCGCTGAGTTGCTCCGCTGAGCTGCTCCGCCGAGCCGTCGGAGACAACCGTCAGGCCAGCGGATGCGCCGCCAGCAGATCGCCCAGCGCCTCCTCGTGCGCCGCCGCCGGGCCGAGCGCCAGCTCCAGGTGCTTGGCCCAGGCGTGGTACCGGTGCAGCGGATAGTCGACGTCCGCGCCGAAGCCGCCGTGCAGATGCTGGGCCGTCTGCACGACCCGCCGTACGCCCTCCGAGGCCCAGATCTTGGCCACGGCCACGTCTCCGGAGGCGGGCAGTGCCCCCGACGCCCCCGAGGCGATCCGCCACGCGGCCTGCCACAGTGCGGCCTCCATCGCGCGCAGGTCGATGTAGCGGTCGGCGCACTGCACGGCGACCGCCTGGAACGTGGCGATCGGATGCCCGAACTGCTCCCGCTTGCTCGCGTACTGCGACGTCATCCCCAGCACCCGCTCACCCAGCCCGAGCGCCAGCGCACACGTGCCCGTGGCCAGCAGTTCCCGCAGCCACTCCCACGCCCCCTCGGCGTCGAAGACGTCCCTCGCCGTGAGCCGCACCGACTCCAGCCGCAGCTCCCCCAGCCGCTCCCCGCTGGTCGAGAACTGTTCGGCGAGCGAAACCCCCTCCGCATCGCGCGGCACCAGCGCGAGGACGGTCCGGTCGGCGGCCGTACGGGCCGGCACGAGCACGAGATCGGCGTCGTACGCCCAGGGCACCGCGGTCTGCATCCCGTCCAGGACCCACCCCGAGTCCTCCTGCCGAGCGGTCACCGCGAGCTCGGCCGGGTCGTGGCCGGTGCGGCCGTGCGCGGCGACCGTCAGCACCACCTCGCCGCGCCCCGCGCGGGCGAGCAGGTCGGCCTTCAGCTCCGGGCCGCCGTACGCCTGGACGGCCGCCATCGCCGCGCTGCTCTCCAGCAGCGGCACCCGGGCCAGCACCTTCGCCGACTCGCGCAGCACCAGGCACAGCGCGATGGCGTCGAGGCCCGCCCCGCCGTACTCCTCGGCGAGCAGCAGGCTCAGCAGGTCCGCGTCCGCGAGGCGGCCCCACAGCGGGCGGTCGAAGTCGTCGGCGACGGCGCCCGGGGTGAGCGCGGGAGAGGGCACCGCGTCCGGCGCGACCCCGGCGAACACCCCGCGCGCCGCCTCGGCCGCCGCCTGCTGCTCCTCGGTGAAGGTGAAGTCCACGGTCCCTGCCCTTCCACACGCACGGCGATCTGACGGTGTCGATCTGACGATGCGTCAAGATAGAACAGGTTCTAGAAGAAGGGAATGCTCCTCGGGGGGTCCCTCGTGAGGGTCTCGGGGGAGCTCAGCCGTGAGGGTCTCGTAGACCCCGGTGAGATCGTGTAGGACCCCCGTAAGGTGTGGACGGCGGCGGCCCGACCGGGGCTGTGCCCGGCGGGTGGGCCTGAGTACCGTTCCCGTGCGAGACCGTGCGAGCGCTGAGGGAAGACGGACCGGAACCGGAATCGGGGAACGAAACGGTATGGCAGACGCGTACGAGGCAGGCTCGGCCGCCCGGCACGGGCCGCAGGAGGAGCCGCCCGTCGTCGTGCCCTCGTCCGCCCCTGCGGCCCCTGTGGCCTCGCCCATCCCTGACGCCTCTCCCGCCTCGCCCATCCCTGAAGCCTCTCCCGCCCCTCCTGCCTCGACGCTTCCCGAACCCCGCGTCGGTGTGGCCGCTCTCTCCCTGCGGTACCAGATCGGGGCCGCCCTCGCCCTCGCCGTCGTGGCGATCGCCGTCTGCGTCCACATAGGCATGGTCTTCTTGCATGTCGCGCCGCCGAACACGGTCACCAGGCAGCACGGCAAGGCGATCG
This sequence comes from Streptomyces sp. R28, assembly GCF_041052385.1. Classification (GTDB taxonomy): domain Bacteria; phylum Actinomycetota; class Actinomycetes; order Streptomycetales; family Streptomycetaceae; genus Streptomyces. Next base: position 5,431,999 of record NZ_CP163439.1, read on the forward strand.
ACGACTGGATATACCCGGAGTTCGAGCAGAACTGGAAGCTGTTCGCCCCCAATCCGCTGCAGCAGAACATCGCGGTGCAGGTCCGTGGCCAGGTCGGCACGGCCGACGGCGGCAGCCGTACCACCGGCTGGTACGACCTGTCCGCCCAGGACGGCCGGGCCATCGACGGCAATCTGCTGCCCAGCCACACCCAGCAGAACGAGCTGCGCCGGGCCTGGGACTTCTTCGTCGCCACGCACGACGCCCAGAACCGTCCCGTGGGTCTGCGCGGCGCCCTGTCCGAGACGTATCTGCGGCACATAGTGCAGCTGCGCCTCGACCGGGCGAACGCGGCCGGCGACGGCGGCGTCGTCGAACGCGTACAGGTCCGCTCCCGCACCACCAATGTGCGCCCGCCGAAGTGGAGCGGGGAGCAGGTCTCGGACAAGCCGACCGACCGCGTGCTGCCCTGGTGGTGGGTCCCGAAGGACGAGGCCGGCAGTGCGGGCGGGACCAGTGCCGTCGGCACGACCGATGCCGCGGCCGCGGCCGAGGGAGGCGCCCCGTGAACCGCTTCACCCTCGCGATCTCCTCGAGCATCGCCCGTGTCACCGAGTCCGCCCTCGGCCCGTACCAGACGGCCGTGATCCGCATCGGCTTCACCGCGACCTGGCTGCTGTTCCTGCTGCGCGAGTTCCCCCACCGCCAGGAGCTGTACGGCCCCGACAGCCCCTGGGACTTCGACCTCGCCCAGCAGCTGATCGGGACGAACGGCTCGTTCACCGCGCTGATGTGGTCGGACAGCCGGTTCTGGTTCGAGGCCGTCTACGCGCTCGCCGTCCTGACCAGCGTGCTGCTGCTGCTCGGCTGGCGTACCCGCACGATGACCGTGCTCTTCATGGTCGGTGTGCTCTCGCTGCAGAACCGCTCCATCTTCATGGGCGACGGCGGCGACAACGTCCTGCACCTGATGTGCCTCTACCTCGTGTTCACGCGCTGCGGCCAGGTCTGGTCGCTGGACGAGCGCCGGGCGCGGCTCGCGCGCGAGGCACACGCGCGTGGCGAGCGGATCGGGCCCGACCGGGTCGGCCCTGCCCTGTGGAGCGTGCTCGGGTTCGCGCTGGTCGCGGTGACGGCGGCGGGCCGTCTCGACGGCGACCTGACCGTGCCGGTGATCCTGTGGGGCGCCTGGCTGGGGCAGGCCGTGTGGTGGATCGTGGGCCGCCGTGCCCGGACCGCCCAGCCCCGCATCCTGCTCGACGTGGTCGGCAACATCGTGCACAACGGCGCCCTGCTGGTGATCATGGCCGAGGCGTGTCTGATCTACGCGACCGCCGGCTGGTACAAGATCCAGGGCTCCCGCTGGCAGGACGGCACCGCCGTCTACTACCCGCTGCACCTCGACTACTTCTCGCCCTGGCCCGCCCTCGCCGACGTGCTGTCGTCCAGCGGCACGATGGTGATGCTCATCACCTACGGCACGGTCATCGTGCAGGTCGCCTTCCCGTTCACGCTGTTCAACCGGCGGGTCAAGAACGTCCTCCTCGCCGCGATGATCACCGAGCACGCCGTGATCGCGGTCGTGCTCGGCCTGCCGTTCTTCTCGCTGGCGATGATCGCGGCGGACGCGGTCTTCCTGCCGACGTCGTTCCTGCGCCGCCTGGGCGAGTGGGCGGCACGTGCGCGTGGACGGCTGTCGCGTCTGGTCCGGCGCGGTGACGACCGTACGGCGCTGCCCGACTCGCGCACCCCGGAGAACCCCGAGCACGCGCACGTAGGCTTCACGGCATGACCGTGACCTCCTGGAACCGGCTCGCCGAGACCTCCGTCCTGCTCGACGGCTTCCACGCCCTCAAGCACGCCGTGCGCTTCGGAGCCGAGGTCCCGGTGGCGGTCGCCGTCGACCGGGCGGCCGCGCTGACCCTCGCCGACGAGCTGGCGCCGGATGTACGGGAGACGCTGGACGCGCTCCTGACCGAGGTGCCGGAGTCGACGTACACGTCCCTGGTGCCGCGCCCGCACCCCACCGCGGTGGCCGCCTTGGCCGTACGACCGGCCCGCGCCGCCAACCTCGCAAGGCTGACGCACACGCCCCGCACCGCCCCGGTCGTGGTCCTCGACAATCCCCGCAACCTCGGCAACGCGGGCGCGGTGATCCGCCTGGCCGCCGGCTTCGGCGCGACCGGCGTGGTCACCACCGGCACCCTCGACCCCTGGCATCCGACGGTCGTACGCGGCGGGGCGGGCCTGCACTTCGCGACTGCGGTGGAGCGGCTGGGCGTGGACGAGCTGCCACCCGGGCCGGTCTTCGCGCTGGACCCGGAGGGCGACGACATCCGGGGCAGCAAGCTCCCGGACGACGCCGTCCTCGCCTTCGGCTCCGAGCGCAGCGGGCTGTCCGCCGAACTGCGCGCGCGTGCCGATCACTTGGTGGCTTTGCCGATGCGCCCCCAGGTCTCCAGCTACAACCTGGCGACGAGCGTGGCGATGACGCTGTACCACTGGAGTCTCACCGGGGGCGCTCTGCGGGCTTAGGCCTCCCGACGCACCTCGACGACCCGGAACCGGTTCGCCACGAACGCCCCGTCGCACAGTGCGGAGTTGGCGGCCGGGTTGCCGCCCGAGCCGTGGAAGTCGGAGAACGCGGCCGTCTGATTGACGTACACCCCGCCCGTGAGGTTCAGCGACAGCTGGGCCGCCTCCTCCAGACAGACCTCCTGGATCGCGCCCTCGACCTCGTCGTCGGTGGTGTACGCCCCGACGGTCATCGCCCCCTTCTCGCGCACGGTCCGCCGCAGCAACTCCACCGCGTCCGACGCCGAGTCGACCGCGACGGCGAAGGAGACCGGCCCGAAGCACTCGCTCATGTAGGCGGCCTCGTCGTCCGGCTTGGCCCCGTCCAGCTTCACGATCACCGGCGTGCGGACCACCGCGTCCGGGAACTCCGGGTTGGCGATCTCCCGGGAGGCGAGGGCGACTTCGCCCAGCCCCGCGGCGGCCTCCAGACGGGCCTTGACATCGGGGTTGACGATCGCGCCGAGCAGGGCGTTCGCGCGGGCGTCGTCGCCGAGGAGGCCGTCGACCGAGCGGGCGAGATCGACGACGACCTCGTCGAAGGTCTTGGGGCCCTCGTCGGTGCGGATGCCGTCACGGGGGACGAGCAGGTTCTGCGGGGTCGTGCACATCTGGCCGCTGTACAGGGACAGGGAGAAGGCCAGGTTGGAGAGCATCCCCTTGTAGTCGTCGGTCGAGTCGACGATCACCGTGTTGACGCCGGCCTTCTCCGTGTAGACCTGGGCCTGGCGGGCGTTGGCCTCCAGCCAGTCGCCGAACACGGTCGAGCCGGTGTAGTCGATGACCCGGATCTCGGGGCGGGTGGCCAGGGTCTTGGCGATGCCCTCGCCGGGCCGCTCTGCGGCCAGCGCGACCAGGTTCGCGTCGAAGCCGGCCTCGCTGAGCACCTGACGGGCTACCTGCACGGTGAGCGCGAGCGGCAGTACCGCGCGCGGGTGGGGCTTCACGAGGACCGCGTTGCCGGTGGCGAGGGAGGCGAACAGGCCCGGGTAGCCGTTCCAGGTCGGGAAGGTGTTGCAGCCGATGACCAGGGCGATCCCGCGCGGGACCGGCGTGAACTGCTTGTTCAGCGCGAGCGGGTCACGCTTGCCCTGCGGCTTGGTCCACTCCGCGGTGTCGGGGGTGCGGACCTGCTCGACGTACGCGTACGCCACCGCCTCCAGGCCACGGTCCTGCGCGTGCGGGCCGCCCGCCTGGAAGGCCATCATGAAGGCCTGGCCGGAGGTGTGCATGACCGCGTGCGCGAACTCGTGCGTGCGGTCGCTGATCCGCTTGAGGATCTCCACGCAGACCACCGCGCGCATCTCCGCGCCCGCGTCCCGCCACGCGCGCATGCCGGAGCGCATGGCCGGCAGCAGCTCCTCGATGTCCGCGTGCGGGTACTCGACGCCCAGCTCGATGCCGTACGGGGACACCTCGCCGCCCACCCAGCCGTCCGTGCCGGCCTGGCCGAGGTCGAGGCGGTTGCCCAGAGTTGCGTCGAAGGCGGCCTTGCCCGCCGCCGCGTCCAGGCTGCCGTTCTCGCCGTAGGCCTTGGGGTGCTCGGGGTGCGGGGACCAGTACGCGCGGGTGCGGATCGCCTCCAGCGCCTGGTCGAGGGTGGGCCGGTGCTTGGCGATCAGCTCGTGGGCGGTCAGTTCGGCGGCCATGCGGGACCAACTCCTCGTTTCCAGAGCTCTCCGTCGAGCTCATGACCTGGGCAGAAACATGGGCAGGAACAGGCGGTCAGAGTTAGAGTAACCGAACGATCGGTCGGTTCAAGGGGGTCCGCCGCATCTGTGGAAAACCCCGTGCGGGAGGATCGCGCACATGACAGCACTCGACCTCAGCAGCCCCGTGGCCGTTGTCGGCACCGGCACCATGGGCCAGGGCATCGCCCAGGTCGCGTTGGTCGCGGGCCATCCCGTACGGCTGTACGACGCCGCTCCCGGGCGCGCCCAGGCCGCGGCCGACGCGATCGGCGTCCGCCTCGACCGGCTCGTCGCGAAGGACCGCCTCACCGGCGCCGACCGCGACGCGGCCCGGGCCCGGCTGCTGCCCGCCGAGTCGCTCGCCGACCTCGCTGACTGCACGCTGGTCATCGAGGCCGTCCTGGAGCGACTGGACGTCAAACAGGAGCTGTTCCGCGAGCTGGAGGGCATCGTCGGCGAGGACTGCCTGCTCGCCACCAACACCTCGTCCCTGTCCGTCACGGCCATCGCCGGCGCCCTCGCCAACCCGGGCCGCTTTGTCGGCCTGCACTTCTTCAACCCCGCACCGCTGCTGCCGCTCGTCGAGGTCGTCTCCGGGTTCGCCAGCGACGTCACGTCGGCCACGCGCGCGTACGAGACGGCACGGGCCTGGGGCAAGACGCCGGTCGCCTGCGCCGACACCCCCGGCTTCATCGTCAACCGCATCGCCCGGCCCTTCTACGCCGAGGCCTTCGCCGTCCACGAGGCGCAAGGAGCGGACCCGGCCACCATCGACGCCGTTCTGCGCGAGTGCGGCGGCTTCAAGATGGGCGCGTTCGAGCTCACCGACCTCATCGGGCAGGACGTCAACGAGTCCGTCACGCACTCCGTGTGGCAGTCGTTCTTCCAGGACGTGCGCTTCACGCCCTCGCTCGCCCAGCGGCGCCTGGTCGAGGCCGGCCGGCTCGGCCGCAAGAGCGGGCACGGCTGGTACGACTACTCCGATGGGAACGGGGCTGCCGAGCGCGACGAGCCGCACACCGCGGAGCAGGGCCGCCCGCCCGCGTACGTCGTCGCCGAGGGCAACCTGGGACCGGCCTCCGAGCTGCTCACGCTGATCCGCGAGGCGGGCATCCCGGTGCGCGAGGAGGACGAGGACCACGGCAGCCGCCTGGTGCTGCCGAGCGGTGGCCAGCTCGCGCTCGCCGACGGCCAGACCTCGGTGGAGTTCCGGGACGTCGTCTACTTCGACCTCGCCCTCGACTACCGCCGGGCCACCCGGATCGCCCTGTCCGCCTCCCAGGACACCTCGCCGCAGACCCTCGCCGAGGCCACCGGTCTCTTCCAGGCGCTCGGCAAGGACGTCAGCGTCATCGGCGACGTCCCCGGCATGATCGTCGCCCGCACGGTCGCCCGGATCGTCGACCTGGCGCATGACGCCGTCGCCAAGGGCGTGGCCACCGAGGAGGACATCGACACCGCGATGCGCCTGGGCGTGAACTACCCGCTCGGCCCCTTCGAGTGGAGCCGCAGGCTCGGCCGCAACTGGGCGTACGCCCTCCTCGACGACCTGCACATGCGCGACCCCTCCGGGCGCTATGCGCCGTCCCTCGCGCTGTACCGCCACGCGTACGCCTCCGACAAGCGGGAGGGCAACACCTCATGACCACCGCCAAGCGCGACACGTACACGCCGGAGACGCTGCTCTCCGTCGCCGTGCAGGTCTTCAACGAGCGTGGCTACGACGGCACCTCCATGGAGCACCTCTCCAAGGCGGCCGGCATCTCCAAGTCGTCGATCTACCACCACGTCGCGGGCAAGGAGGAGCTGCTGCGCCGCGCCGTCAGCCGGGCGCTCGACGGGCTCTTCGGGATCCTCGACGAGGAGCACGCGCGCGTGGGGCACGCCGCCGACCGGCTGGAATACGTCGTACGGCGCATGGTCGAGGTGCTCATAGGCGACCTGCCGTACGTGACGCTGCTGCTGCGTGTGCGTGGCAACACCGACACCGAGCGGTGGGCCCTGGAACGGCGCCGCGACTTCGACCACCAGGTCGCCGCACTGCTGAAGGCGCCCGCCGCCGACGGGGAGGTGCGCGCCGACGTGGAGGTGCGGCTGGCGACGCGACTCGTCTTCGGGATGATCAACTCGATCGTGGAGTGGTACCGGCCGGACGGGCGCGGCATGAACGAGCGCGAGGTCGCCGACACCGTGGTGCGGCTGGTCTTCGGGGGCCTGCGGCAGGCGGAATGACCCCGCCTCTGAGTACGTGCGCGTGCACGGGGTGAGTGCCTGGCCCCATACGTCGGGCGGCACTCGGGTGGTGGGCTGTGGCGCATGACCCAGAACGACGTGCGGCCAGCCGACGCCGACCCGACGTGGTGGAAGGCGCCTTGGGCGGCCACGGTGCCCGGGCTGCCGCTCCTCGTATGTGAGTTCGTCCTGTTGGGAGCCGAGCGCGGCGTCGGCCTCCTCGGAGGAGCGGTCTACCTGGCGTTCGGCCTGCTCGCGGTCGCCTGGGCGCTGCCCCACCGCCGGTCCGCGCGGATGCTGCGCTCGGGCTGACGGCCCGGACGAACGCTCAGCCCTGCGGCTCCAGGTCCTCCTCCTCGAACACCAGCAGCGTGCGCGAGCTGAGCACCTCGGGGATCGCCTGGAGCCGGGTGAGGACCAGCTCGCGCAGCGACCTGTTGTCGGAGGTGTGGACCAGCAGCAGCACATCGAAATCGCCCCCGACGAGGGCGATGTGAGAGGCGCCGGGCAGTTGTCTGAGCTGCTCGCGCACGGTGCGCCAGGAGTTCTGGACGATCTTCAGAGTGATGTACGCCGAGGTGCCCTGGCCTGCGCGTTCGTGGTTGACGCGGGCACCGAAACCGCGGATGACGCCGTCCTCGATGAGGCGGTTGATGCGTGCGTAGGCGTTGGCGCGCGAGACATGGACCCGCTCGGCGACCGACCGTATCGACGCGCGGCCGTCCGCCTGGAGCATCTGGAGGATGTCCTGATCGATGGCGTCGAGCGGACGCGGCGGCGGCAGGGGGGTGCCGCTGTCCGGCCTCTCGGCCATTTGTTCAGGCGCCATGTCCCCCCACCTTCCTGCCGTGGACGTACTGCGTTCATTGGAGGTTGTGGAGAACCGTTTGTCCACAGCCTGAGGCCGCCTGTAGCCAAAATGTGCCGACGACCGAACAATCGGTAGGTGAGGCGCATCACAAGAGCTGCGCCTCCCGTAGCCACTCCCACGAGGAGGTGCCGTCATGACGGTCATGGAGCAGCGAGGCGCGTACCGGCCATCGCCGCCGCCCGCCTGGCAGCCCCGCATGGACCCCGCGCCGCTGCTGCCCGACGCGGAGCCGTATCGCGTCCTCGGCACCGAGGCCGCCGCGAAGGCCGACCCCGGCCTGCTGCGCCGGCTCTACGCCGAGCTGGTGCGGGGCCGTCGGTACAACGCGCAGGCGACCGCGCTCACGAAGCAGGGTCGCCTCGCCGTGTACCCGTCCACCACCGGCCAGGAGGCCTGCGAGGTCGCCGCCGCGCTGGCTCTTCAGGAGCGCGACTGGCTGTTCCCCAGCTACCGCGACACCCTCGCCGCCGTGGCCCGCGGCCTGGACCCCGTTCAGGCGCTGACCCTGCTGCGCGGTGACTGGCACACCGGATACGACCCGCGCGAGCACCGGGTGGCCCCCCTGTGCACCCCGCTCGCCACCCAGCTCCCGCACGCCGTCGGCCTCGCGCACGCCGCCCGCCTCAAGGGCGACGACGTGGTCGCGCTCGCCATGGTCGGCGACGGCGGCTCCAGCGAGGGCGACTTCCACGAGGCGCTGAACTTCGCCGCCGTCTGGCAGGCGCCGGTCGTCTTCCTGGTCCAGAACAACGGCTTCGCGATCTCCGTCCCGCTCGCCAAGCAGACCGCGGCCCCGTCACTGGCCCACAAGGCCGTCGGCTACGGCATGCCCGGCCGGCTGGTCGACGGCAACGACGCGGTCGCCGTGCACGAGGTGCTGAGCGACGCCGTACGGCACGCCCGCGAGGGCGGCGGACCGACGCTGATCGAGGCGATCACCTACCGCATCGACGCCCACACCAACGCCGACGACGCGACCCGCTACCGCGGCGACTCCGAGGTGGAGACCTGGCGCGGGCACGACCCGATCGCGCTGCTGGAGCACGAACTGACCGAGCGCGGCCTCATCGACGAGGCCGGCAAGCAGGCCGCGCGGGACGCCGCCGAGGCGATGGCCGCCGACCTGCGCGAGCGCATGAACCAGGACCCGGTGCTCGACCCGATGGACCTGTTCGCCCACGTCTATGCCGAGCCCACCCCGCAACTGCGCGAACAGCAGGCCCAGTTGCGCGCCGAGCTCGATGCCGAGTCGGAAGGGTCGCACCGATGACCACCGTCGCCGTCAAGCCGGCCACCATGGCGCAGGCCCTCACGCGCGCGATGCGCGACGCCATGGCCGAAGACCCCACCGTGCACGTCATGGGCGAGGACGTCGGCACCCTCGGCGGAGTCTTCCGGGTCACCGACGGGCTCGCCAAGGAGTTCGGCGAGGACCGCTGCACGGACACGCCGCTGGCCGAGGCGGGGATTCTGGGCACGGCGGTGGGCATGGCCATGTACGGCCTGCGCCCGGTCGTGGAGATGCAGTTCGACGCGTTCGCCTACCCGGCGTTCGAGCAGCTGATCAGCCACGTCTCGCGGATGCGCAACCGCACACGCGGCGCGATGCCGCTCCCCATCACCATCCGCGTCCCCTACGGCGGCGGCATCGGCGGCGTCGAGCACCACAGCGACTCGTCCGAGGCGTACTACATGGCGACTCCGGGGCTCCATGTCGTCACGCCCGCGACCGTCGCCGACGCCTACGGGCTGCTGCGCGCCTCCATCGCCTCCGACGACCCCGTCGTCTTCCTGGAGCCCAAGCGGCTGTACTGGTCGAAGGACTCCTGGAACCCGGACCACCCGACGGACGTTGAACCGATTGGCCGCGCGATGGTGCGGCGCTCGGGCCGGAGCGCCACGCTCATCACGTACGGACCGTCCGTGCCCGTCTGCCTCGAAGCCGCCGAGGCGGCGCGGGAGGAGGGGTGGGACCTGGAAGTCGTCGACCTGCGCTCGCTGGTGCCGTTCGACGACGAGACGGTCACCGCCTCGGTACGGCGGACCGGGCGAGCGGTCGTCGTGCACGAGTCGGGCGGGTTCGGTGGCCCGGGAGGGGAGATCGCGGCCCGGATCACGGAGCGCTGCTTCCACCATCTGGAGGCGCCGGTGCTGCGTGTGGCCGGGTTCGACATCCCCTACCCGCCGCCGATGCTGGAGCGTCACCACCTGCCCGGCGTGGACCGGATCCTGGACGCCGTGGGGCGTCTGCAGTGGGAGGCCGAGAGCTGATGGCACAGGTGCTCGAGTTCAAGCTCCCCGACCTCGGGGAGGGGCTCACCGAGGCGGAGATCGTCCGCTGGCTGGTGGAGGTCGGTGAGGTCGTCGCCGTCGACCAGCCGGTCGTCGAGGTCGAGACGGCCAAGGCGATGGTCGACATCCCCTGCCCCTACGCCGGCGTGGTCACGGCCCGCTTCGGCGAGGAGGGCACGGAGCTGCCCGTCGGGGCGCCGCTGCTGACCGTGGCGGTGGGGGCGCCCCCGGCCGGCGACGAGACCGAGGGCTCCGGGAACGTGCTGGTGGGGTACGGCACCTCGGAGGCACCGGCGCGGCGCAGGCGCGTACGGCCGACCGCGCCGACGACACCGGCGGGGCAGCCGGCGGGCGTGGCGGCCAACGGTGCCGCCGCGCGCGAGGGCATGCCGACCGCCGAGCGCGCCACCGCGCCGGGCGTCGCGCGCCCCGTCGGCACGGCTGCGGGGCACGGCCCCGTCGGCCACGGCCCTGACGGGGCACCGGCCGGCGAGGAGACCCGCGGTGAGGGCCCCGTACCCGTGATCTCCCCGCTCGTCCGCCGCCTCGCCCGCGAGCACGGCCTGGACCTGAGGGAGCTGCACGGCTCCGGACCGGACGGGCTGATTCTGCGGGCCGACGTCGAGTACGCGCTGCGGGCCGCCGAGGCGCACGGGCGGACGGCCAAGCCGTCGGCCGAGCCGCACCCGCGCGTGACACCGACGACCCCGGCCCCCTCCGCTGCCGTCCCGCCCGCGCAGGCCCCCGTCCGCTCCTCCGCCCCCGTCGGCGGCATCCGCACCCCCCTCAAGGGCATCCGCGGCGCCGTGGCCGACAAGCTCTCCCGCAGCCGGCGGGAGATCCCGGACGCCACCTGCTGGGTGGACGCCGACGCGACCGAACTCATGCGGGCACGGACGGCGATGAACGCAGCCGGTGGGCCGAAGATCTCCCTCCTCGCCCTGCTGGCCCGCATCTGCACCGCCGCCCTCGCCCGGTTCCCCGAGCTCAACTCCACGGTCGACATGGAGGCCAGGGAGATCGTCCAGCTCGACCAGGTGCACCTCGGATTCGCCGCGCAGACCGAGCGGGGCCTCGTCGTCCCGGTCGTACGGGACGCGCACGCGCGGGACGCGGAGTCGCTGACCGCGGAGTTCGCCCGGCTGACCGAGGCGGCCCGCACGGGCACCCTCACGCCCGCGGAACTCACCGGCGGCACCTTCACGTTGAACAACTACGGCGTGTTCGGCGTCGACGGCTCCACGCCGATCATCAACCACCCCGAGGCCGCGATGCTCGGTGTCGGCCGCATCATCCCCAAGCCCTGGGTGCACGAGGGGGAGCTGGCGGTGCGGCAGATCGTCGAGCTCGCGCTCACCTTCGACCACCGGGTCTGCGACGGCGGTACGGCAGGGGGTTTCCTGCGGTACGTGGCGGACTGTGTGGAACAGCCGGCGGTGCTGCTGCGCACGCTGTGACACCACCCCCGAGGCCGGCTGCTTCCCCTGCGTTCCCTGTGATCGTGGAGGCACGCATACTCGGGGGGTGACCGCGTACGAACCGCCGGGCGCGCAAGCCGCCGCCGACGCCCCGCAGGAGTCCGGGCACGACGTCGCCCACGACGCCGTCGTGCTCGCCGGCGGCGCCGCGCGGCGGCTCGGCGGCGCCGACAAGCCCGGGGTGCGCGTCGGCGGGCGGGCGCTGCTCGACCGGGTGCTCGCCGCCTGCGCCGACGCGCGGTCCACCGTCGTCGTCGCCGACCCCCGTCCGACCGCGCGCCCGGTCACCTGGGCACGCGAGGACCCGCCCGGCGGGGGCCCGCTGGCCGCACTCGACGCCGGGCTGCGCCACACCACCGCGGAGCGGGTCGTCGTCCTCTCCGCCGACCTGCCGTTCCTCGACTACGGCACGGTACGGCGGCTGCTGGCCGCCCTGCACACCAGCGGCGCCGACGGCGCGCTGCTCACCGACGCCGACGGGCGCGACCAGCCGCTCGTCGCCGCGTACCGAGCGTCCGCGCTGCGCCGCGAACTGGACGCGCTCGCCCAGGGCAACGACGGCCTCACCGGCCTTCCCCTGCGCCGGCTGACCGGCGCGCTCGAGCTCACCCGCGTCCCCGACCCCGTCGCGTCCTTCGACTGCGACACCTGGGACGACATCGCCACCGCCAGGGCACGCATCAGGGAGCATGGGCACGTGTTGGATGAATGGATTTCCGCAGTCAAGGACGAGCTCGGCATCGAGCTCGACGTCGACACCAAGGTCCTGCTCGATCTCGCCCGCGACGCCGCCCACGGCGTGGCGCGGCCCGCGGCCCCGCTGACCACCTTCCTGGTCGGGTACGCGGCAGCGCAGGCAAGGGGAGGCGAGGCAGGCCCCGAAGCCGTGGCCGAGGCGTCCCGCAAGCCCGCCGCGCTCGCCCTGCGCTGGGCGGAGGAGGCCGCCGCCAAGTCCGACGCGGCCCCCGACGCCACGCCCGACACCCGCCCGGACGCCGGATGACCGCCCGCGGTATCCAGGCGGACGGGGACGCGGAGGACCTCGACGTCGAGGAGGTGCTCGCCCTAGTGAAGGAACACCACGGCCCCCACACCCCCGGCGATCACGGCCCCCACACCCCCGGCGACCACGTGCCCGCACCCGGCCAGCACGCCCCGGGTTCCCACAACCCGGGCCGCCACCACAAGGCCACCCCCTGGCGCGAAGCCCGCGACACCGCCGCCCGCGCCGCGCGTGCCACCGCCCGGTCCGCCGGTCGCGCTCCCGTCTCCGTCCCCCTCGACGCCGCCCTCGGCCTCACCCTGGCCGCCCCCCTGACCGCTCTCACCGACCTGCCCTCCTTCGACACCTCGGCGATGGACGGCTGGGCGGTCGCGGGCCCCGGCCCCTGGGCCGTACGGGACGAAGGGGTGCTGGCCGGGCACGCCGAGCCCGAGCCGCTCACCGACGGCGAGGCCGTCCGGATCGCGACCGGCGCCCGGATCCCGCCGGACACCACCGCCGTCCTGCGCAGCGAGCACGGCCGCATGGACGCCAAGGACCGGCTGCACGCCACCCGGGAGATCCAGCCCGGCCAGGACATCCGCCCCCGCGGCCAGGAGTGCCGTAACGGCGATCAACTGCTCGCCGTCGGCACCCTCGTGACCCCGGCCGTACTCGGCCTGGCATCCGCCGCCGGATACGACACCGTCACCGCCGTACCGCGCCCCCGCGTCGAAGTCCTCGTCCTCGGCGACGAGTTGCTCACCCAAGGGCTCCCGCATGACGGGCTGATCCGCGACGCCCTCGGCCCGATGCTGCCGCCCTGGCTGCGCGCACTCGGCGCCGAGGTCACCTCCGTGCGCCGGCTCGGCGACGACGCCAAGGCCCTGCACAAGGCGCTCACCCGCTCCACTGCCGACCTCATCGTCACCACCGGCGGTACCGCGGCCGGCCCCGTCGACCACGTCCACCCCACGCTGCAGCGCATCGGCGCCGAGCTCCTGGTGGACGGCGTCAAGGTGCGGCCCGGTCACCCCATGCTGCTGGCCCGCACCAAGGAGAACCAGCACCTCGTCGGCCTGCCCGGCAACCCGCTCGCCGCCGTCTCCGGCCTCCTTACCCTCGCCGAGCCCCTGCTGCGCACCCTCGCCGCCCACCCGGCCCCGGAGCCGTACACGCTGCCCCTGAAGGAGGCGGCGCACGGGCATCCGTACGACACCCGGCTCATCCCCGTCGTGCTGCGCGGCGACCATGCCGTGCCGCTGCACTACCACGGGCCGGCCATGCTGCGGGGCATGGCGGCGGCCGACGCCGTCGCCGTCGTACCACCGGGCGGTGTCCGCGCGGGTCAGGAGACCGAACTGCTCGACCTGCCCTGGGCGAGTGCCGGCATCGAGGTGTGTTTCACGTGAAACTTCCGGGCCAGGACGCGATCGCCCGTCGGGCGGACGAGCGGGTCGCGACCTATCGGGTGAAGCTCCCGAAGAAGATCGTGGAGCATCCGTTCCGGCAGGTGGCCAAGCGGGTCACCCTGGCCCTGATGCTGCTCGTGGCGACGGCCTTGATCGTCTACGCCGACCACGACGGCTACAACGACAACTCCGACGGCTCCGTCGACCTTCTCGACGCCTTCTACTACGCGACCGTCAGCCTCTCCACCACCGGCTACGGCGACATCACCCCCGTCAGTGACGGCGCCCGGCTCACCAACATCTTCGTCATCACGCCCCTGCGAGTGCTGTTCCTGATCATCCTGGTCGGCACCACGCTCGAGGTCCTCACCGAACGGACCCGGGAGGAATGGCGTCTGACCCGCTGGAGGTCCACCTTGCGTGACCACACCGTCGTCGTCGGCTTCGGAACGAAGGGGCGTTCGGCGATCCAGACCGTCTGCGCGACGGGCCTGAGGAAGGACCAGGTCATCGTGGTCGACCCCAGTTCCAAGGTGATCGAGGCGGCGGTCGCGGACGGCTACGCCGGGGTCACCGGGGACGCCACGCGCAGCGAGGTCCTGAAGCGGGCCGAGGTGCACAAGGCGCGGAAGATCATCATCGCGACCCAGCGCGACGACACCGCCGTCCTGGTGACGTTGACGGCCCGGCAGCTCAACCGCGGGGCGAAGATCGTGGCCGCGGTGCGCGAGGAGGAGAACGCACCGCTGCTGAAGCAGTCCGGCGCCGACGCGGTCATCACCAGCGCCAGCGCGGCCGGTCGGCTGCTCGGCCTCTCCGTGCTCAGCCCCGCCGCCGGCATGGTCCTGGAGGACCTGATCCAGCAGGGCAGCGGGCTCGACATCGTCGAACGGCCGGTCATAAGGGCCGAGGTGGGCAAGAGCCCGCGGCAGACGGACGACCTGGTGGTGAGCGTCGTACGCGGGCACCGGGTGCTCGGATACGACGATCCGGCCGTCGGGACACTGGAGTTGACGGACCGGCTCATCACCATCGTGCGGGCGACGCCGGGCAGCCAGGTCGCACCCGACGACCGGCGTCTGCCCCAGGGCTGAAGCCCCGCCCGCCTGCTCGGGCTTGGTTGCCTGCGCCGAGGACGCCGTAGATCGTGCCGGCCGGAACCGCGAGGTCCACGCCGTCGACGGCCCGTGTCTCACCGAACGTCTTCACCAGGCCTGCCGTCTCGATCGCGAGGCCGGACGTCGTCTGCGTGGTCATGTTTCGGGCCCTTCCGAGTGGCGGTCCTTCCGCGTTCATGGGCTGCGTATGGGGGGACTTGTACGAGCGCGCGAACTCATCGGTGGGGCCCAGGATTTTTCGACCGCACCCGCCCAAGGACCGAGGGACAAGGGGCCGAAGGCCGAGGAGTAGCGTCCGTGCCATGCATGCGATCACGATTCCCGAACCTGGTGGGCCCGAGGCGCTGGTGTGGGACGAGGTCCCCGATCCCGTGCCCGGTGAGGGCGAGGTGCTGGTCGAGGTGGTGGCCGGGGCCGTCAACCGCGCCGACATCCTGCAGCGCCAGGGCTTCTACAACCCCCCGCCCGGCGCCTCCCCCTATCCCGGCCTGGAGTGCTCCGGCCGGATCGCCGCGCTCGGCTCCGGCGTCTCCGGCTGGTCCGTCGGCGACGAGGTGTGCGCGTTGCTCTCGGGCGGAGGCTACGCCGAGAAGGTCGCCGTGCCGGCCCGCCAGCTGCTGCCCGTACCCAAGGGCCTGAGCCTGACGCAGGCCGCCGCACTGCCCGAGGTGGTGTGCACCGTCTGGTCCAACGTCTTCATGATCGCCCACCTCCGCCCCGGCGAGACCCTGCTCGTGCACGGCGGCTCCAGCGGCATCGGCACCATGGCCATCCAGCTCGCCAAGGCCGTCGGCGCCAAGGTCGCCGTCACGGCGGGCACCCGGGAGAAGCTGGACCGGTGCGCCGAGCTGGGCGCCGACATCCTGGTCAACTACCGGGAGCAGGACTTCGTCGCCGAGCTCAAGAAGGCCACCGACGGCGCCGGAGCCGACGTCATCCTCGACAACATGGGCGCCAAGTACCTCGACCGCAACGTCCAGGCCCTCGCCGTCAACGGCCGCCTCGCCATCATCGGCATGCAGGGCGGCATCAAGGGCGAGCTCAACATCGGTGCGCTGCTGGGCAAGCGCGGAGCCATCAGCGCGACCTCGCTGCGTGCCCGTCCGCTCGGCGAGAAGGCGGCGATCGTCGCGGCCGCGCGCGAGCACGTGTGGCCCCTGCTGGACGCCGGCCACGTCCGCCCGGTCGTCGATCGCGAGATCCCGATGAACGACGCCGCCGAGGCTCACCGGGTGGTGGAGGAAAGCGGGCACGTCGGCAAGGTGCTCCTCGTCGCACCGTAGGGCTGTCGTCCGCCGCGCCGAGGGCACGCCCTAGCCGCGCCGCAGCCGGAGACCGACGAAGGCGAGGCCCAGACCGAGCCCGATGAGCACCAGCCCGCTGCCGAGGGGCAGGACCTGCAACATGGGCTCGGCGGGACCCTCGGCATGCGGGCCGGGCTGCCGTACGGGACGGGCCGACGGGGCGGCGGACACCGTGGCGGGGTCCCGGGCGGAGTCACCGGCGCCGTCCGGGCTCTCGGCGACGCCCCCACCATCGTCCTCACCCTCGCCCGCGTCCTCGGGCAACGCAGAGCCCTCGCCCTCCTCGTCGCCCACGCCGCCGTCCGGCTCCTCCTCCGCGGCTCCCTCGTCCGCCGCTTCCTCGTCCTCCAACGGCCCCTTCTCCCGCCCCGGCCGCTCCCGCCCCTCACCAGCCCGGCTCCCGGCACGGGACGGCTTGTCGGACGGGTCGGGACGGGCGGCGGCGGGGGCGTGGGCGTGGGCAGGAGAGGTGGATGACGCCCGGGATTCCCTGGCCTCTCCGGACTCCCTGGACGGCGTGGAGAGGCCGGAAGAGCCGGAGGAGGCGGAGGGTGCCCCGGGCGGAGCCTCGGCGGAGGAGGAAGGCCGGGACGCGGCCGAGGAGCTGGAGGAAGCCTCGGAGCCGGTCACGGGTGTGGAGGGGGACGCGGCCGCACGGGGGGAGCCGCACGCCCCCGAACCCGGAGATCCGGAAGGAGGCCGGTGCGTGGCCGGGGAGCCTGAGGAGGCCCGGGTGGCGGCGGTGGGGCCGGAGGAATCGCCGGATGCGGCAGCGCCATGCGGGCCCCGCAGTGGCCCCTCAAGGCCGTACGACACCCCGCTCCCGCTCACCCCCACGACCAGCCCCGCCACCAGCACGACCAGCGTTCCCGCAGACCGCAGCGCCTGAAGAGCCCGCTGACCTCCCCAAGCCAGCAGCGCCCGCCGAGCCGGCACCGCCCGCACGCCCCACCACACCCCGGGCGAGGGCGCGAACCCGCTGTCCGGGACGAACTCGGCGGCGGCCGTCGGTGCCGGCCAGGACAAGGCGGGCGGGCCGCCGAAAGCAGCACGTGTCCGCCGCCCCCGCGTCACCCCCAGCAGCCATGAAGTCACGGAACCAGCCTCACAGCACCCCACGAACCCGGCATTTCAGACTCCGCCACCCGACCGAATCGGGCGCACAATCCGGTTATGTCGATACGACACGGGCTGCTGGCGCTCCTGGAACCCGGCCCCCGCTACGGCGCACGGCTGCGCACCGAGTTCGAGGTGCGTACGGGCGGGACCTGGCCGCTGAACATCAGCCAGGTCTACACGGCCCTCGGCCGGCTGGAGCGGGACGGCATGGTCGTCCAGGACGGCGTGGACGAGGCGGGGCGGGCGCTGTACGCGCTGACGGAGGTGGGCCGCGCCGAGCTGCGGGCCTGGTACGAACGGCCCGTGGAGCGGGTGAGCCCGCTGCGCGACGAGCTGGCGATCAAGCTGGTGATGGCGGTCAGGGCGCCCGGCGTCGACGTACGGGAGGTCGTGCAGGCGCAGCGCAGGCATGTGGCCCAGACCCTGCACGGCTATGTGCGGCGGCGGGCCGAGGCGCTGGCGCGGGCGCACGAGCACCCCGACGAGATGGCCCGGCTGCTCGTCCTGGAGCAGCTCGTGTTCCACGCCGAGGCGGAGAGCCGCTGGCTCGACATCTGCGAGGCCCGCCTGCTGCGGCTCACCCAGGCAGGGCAGGCAGGGCAGGCAGGACGGGCAGGACAGGCAGGACGGGCCGGAACCGTCGAGGAATGACGGAAAGTCCCGCAACGTAAACGGTGGATCTCTCCCCACGGGGGGCACCACGATGATGAGCTGTACGGGTGCGAGAGAATGGCGGCATGGAGATGCCGAGGAACGAAAGGCCGTCCGAGAACCCCCAGATCCTGGTCGTGGGCCAGGACGGGATGGCGCTCACCGGCGGCAACGGAGACGAGGACTCCCGCGAGATCCCGGTGACCGAGCAGGTCGAGCAGCCGGCGAAGGTCATGCGGATCGGCAGCATGATCAAGCAGCTGCTCGAAGAAGTGCGCGTCGCTCCCCTGGACGAGGCGAGCCGGGTCCGGCTGAAGGAGATCCACGCCAGTTCCGTGAAGGAACTGGAGGACGGCCTGGCGCCGGAGCTCGTCGAGGAGTTGGAGCGGCTCTCCCTGCCGTTCACGGACGAGGTGACCCCGAGCGACGCGGAGCTGCGCATCGCGCAGGCCCAGTTGGTCGGTTGGCTGGAGGGCCTCTTCCACGGCATCCAGACCACGCTCTTCGCCCAGCAGATGGCTGCCCGGGCCCAGCTGGAGCAGATGCGCCGCGCCCTCCCGCCGGGAGTCGGCGGCCACGAGGACGGTGAGCAGCGCCCGGGGGGCCGCTCGGGCGGGCCGTACCTGTAAGACCTGGAACGCCACAGACCCCGTACGCCACAGACCCCGTACGTCACAAACCCGGTACCTACGACCCGATACATACGAGAAGGGCCCGGCAGCCAGTGCTGCCGGGCCCTTTCGGATCAGGTCGCGGGTGTGGCTGTGAAGCTCACTCCGGATTGCCCGTCGAGACCGTGAACTTCATCGTCGGCGGGTTCTTCGGGTCGAAGTCCGTGCCCGCCTCGGGGGACTGCACCAGCACCGTGCCTTGGCCGTACGTGTTCTCGTTCTTGTCGGTCGTTTCGTACTTCCAGTCGGCGGCCTTGAGGCACTCGACGACCGAAGGCCAGTACTGGTACGAGAAGTCAGGCATCCGCACCTTCTCGGGGTCGAGGTACGACTCCCGCGGCTCGGTGCACGTGGTCGTCTCGACCGTCCTCGAGCTGTCCCCCGCCCGGTATCCGGCCGCCTTCGTGGCCGGCGCCGACGTACTCGTGCCGTCCCCGCCCGCGTCGTCCTCGGTGCCGCCGCCGGTCAGTGTCAGTGCCGCGATCAGGCCGCCCACCGCGACGATGGAGACGACGATCGAGCCGATGATCACCGCGCGGTTGCTCTTGCCGCCGCCCGAAGTGGTCTGCGGCTGGGGCGAGATGGTGTAAGGCGGCGGGGTGGGGTGGCCCGGCTGCGGGGAGTACGCCGCCGGCGGCGGTGTCTGGTAGCCGGGCTGCTGCTGCGGGTAGCCGTACGACGGCGCGGGCGTCGCGGGCGGCGGGGTGCCGTACGGGTTCGGCGCGGGAGTCGGTGCCGGGGCCGGCTGGTACGGCGTCTGGACCGGGCCCCCGGGCGGCGGCGCCTGGCCGACCGGCGGGAACACCGAGGCGCCGACGCCCTGGCCGCTCTGCGCCTGAGAGCCCGGCACGATGCTCGGCGGGGCCGCCTGGAAGGACGCGGCCACGCGCAGGCACTCGTCGCGCATGGACTCGGCGCTCGGGAAGCGCTCGTTCGGGTTCTTCTTCAGTGCGCGGGCGACCAGCGCGTCCACGGCGGGCGGCAGGGCGCGGTTGATCGAGGACGGAGCGACCGGCTCCTCCTGCACATGCGCGTACGCGATCGCCAGCGGCGAGTCCGCCTCGAACGGCAGCCGCCCGGTGACGAGTTGGAACAGCATGATGCCGACCGAGTAGAGGTCGGAGCGGGCGTCCACCCCGCGGCCCAGCGCCTGCTCCGGGGAGAGGTACTGCGGCGTGCCGACCACCATGCCGGTCTGTGTCATGGACGTCACACCGGACTGCATGGCGCGCGCGATGCCGAAGTCCATGACCTTGACCACGCCGCGCTTGTTCATCATCACGTTGCCCGGCTTGATGTCCCGGTGGACCAGGCCCATCTCGTGGCTGATCTCCAGCGCCGCGAGCACATCCGCGGTGATCTTCAGCGCCTTGTCGGCGGGTACCGCGCCGAACTGCCGTACATCCTCGTCGAAGACCGAGCTGAGCGGGCGGCCCTCGATGTACTCCATGACGATGTACGGCGTCGTCATGCCGTCGACATCGTCCTCGCCGGTGTCGAAGACGGAGACGATATTGGTGTGCGTGAGCTTGGCCACGGCCTGGGCCTCGCGGCGGAAGCGCTCGCGGAACGCCGGCTCGCGGCCGAGTTCGGTGTGCAGGGTCTTGACCGCGACCTGCCGGTCGAGCACGGCGTCGTACGCGAGATGCACCGAGGCCATGCCGCCCTCGCCGAGCAAGTCGCGCAGCTGATAGCGGCCGCCGGCGAGCGCCCGCCCCGCGTACCGGCCCTGTGCGCCGTCCTGGCTCATGTGCTGCGTCCCCCGTAGCCTCTTAAGGCGCCTGCGATGCCGTGGATTGCCGTGGATCGGGTTTGATCCCGAGTGATCCAAGTGCTATTCCCGGCCAAGTCTGCCCCACGGCACTGACAGGTCAAGCGCGGTGCCCGTTCCGTGACCGTACGCGAAGGAAGCGTCGCGGAAGAGTTACCGGGGCAGTACGGGCGGTACACAGAATTTGCACGAGCGGACGGGGTACCGGTTTGATGGCCGGTCCCTCTCCTTCCGGTTGGGGCGGCCTTCTCGGACCGACGGCTTGCGCGGAGGCTGTAGCGTGGCCGACGGAGACCGTAACAACACCGCGCGCACCGCGGGCAGAAACGACGGCGAGGACCGATGGCACAGCAGCAGCGCGCTCAGGGCCCGTCCGACCCCGAGGCGGCTGGCGGCGGTATGTCAGACGCGCCGGAGATGTGGGGTAATGGCGGGCTTGTCGGGGACGGCCGTTACCGGCTGACCCGCAGACTCGGCCGGGGCGGCATGGCCGAGGTCTTCGCGGCCGAGGACGTGCGCCTCGGACGCACCGTGGCGGTCAAGCTGCTGCGCTCCGACCTCGCCGAGGACCCGGTGTCCAAGGCCCGCTTCACGCGCGAGGCCCAGTCGGTGGCCGGCCTCAACCACCACGCGATCGTCGCCGTGTACGACTCCGGCGAGGACTTCGTGGGCGGCCACAGCGTGCCGTACATCGTGATGGAGATCGTCGAGGGGCGGACCATCCGCGACCTGCTCCTCAACGCCGAGGCGCCCGGCCCCGAGCAGGCGCTGATCATCGTCTCCGGCGTCCTGGAAGCGCTCGCCTACTCGCACCAGCACGGCATCGTGCACCGCGACATCAAGCCCGCCAACGTCATCATCACGCACAACGGCGCCGTGAAGGTGATGGACTTCGGCATCGCCCGCGCCCTGCACGGCGCGCAGTCGACGATGACGCAGACCGGCATGGTCATGGGCACCCCGCAGTACCTGTCGCCCGAGCAGGCGCTCGGCAAGGCGGTCGACCACCGCTCCGACCTGTACGCGACGGGCTGCCTGCTCTACGAACTCCTCGCGCTGCGGCCCCCGTTCACCGGCGAGACCCCGCTGTCGGTGGTCTACCAGCACGTCCAGGACATCCCGACGCCCCCGTCCGAGTTCTCCGACGGCTGCCCGCCGGAGCTCGACGGCCTTGTCATGCGCTCGCTCGCCAAGGAGCCGGACGACCGGTTCCAGACGGCCGAGGAGATGCGCGGCCTCGTCCAGTACGGCCTGCAGATGCTGTACGACCACGGCGGCCACACCGGCACCTGGAACACCGGTCCGGTGGCGATGCACGACGGCCGGCACACCCCGGCGGCGGGCTTCGCGAACACGACCGTCATGGGGCACCCCTCGGACTCCGGCTCCGGTACGACGCAGATCCCGAAGCCGATCCTGCCCTCCGGGTACGGCGGCGGGGACGAGGGTGGCTTCGAGGGGCACGGCAACAAGGGCAGCGGCCGAGGCAAACTGTGGATCCTCGCCGTCCTCGCGGTGATCGCGATCGCGGCGGGCGTCGCGCTGGCGCTGAAGGGCACCGGTTCGAACAGTCCCGACACCGACCCCACGCAGAAGCCCACCACCACGCAGACCACCGAGGACAAGTCCACCGAGACGCCGAGCGACGAGCCGACCGAGGAGCCCACCGACACGGCCACGGACGACGGCACCGGCGCGGGCACCGACCCGGACTACACGCAGTCGTACGAGCCCTCGTACACGCCCACCGAGGAGCCGACCGAGGAGCCGACCACGGCCGAGCCGACCGAGGAGCCGACCACGGCCGAGCCGACCGAGGAGCCGACGGAGGACCCCACGGAGGAGCCCTCGGATCCGCCGACGCTGCCGACACCGACGGGCGACGGCGTCTGACCGGCCTCACGGCACCGTCTCACTGACGACTCAGCCCCACGCGCGCGTGCGGCCCGGAAACGGGCTTCACGCGCGCGTTCCGTTTGCGGGACCGCCCAGTGGCCGGAATGCGCACCGTCGTGTCGGCCGTAGCAGCGGACACGCTTCGTGATCGCGGGCGGAATTTCCTGATTCTTCCGTCTTCGTGTGTGTGCTCAGCGTCACGCGAGATGAGTGATCTCGCCCTCGGTTGCTCTTCCCGTGACCTGGGTCACCGATATAACGTGCCGTTGTTCCGGCCCCCTGCAAGGCTGTGACCAGGACTTGTTCCGGACTTTCGCGATTTACTTGGAAATCCAAGCAAAATCGCAGGTCAGGAGGGGTTTCACAGAAATGTGGAGCACTGGGTAACGTGCCTGTTGCAGGGCGCTCGCCGGGGCACCTGTCACGCCTGTTCCCGCACGAGCCGCACCCACCCTGTGCGTCCGTAGGGCTGCAGGTGAGCCGCACTGGCACCCGGCGAACCCGGGAGCCGGACCGACGGAGGAGCACACGTGACCGTGGAGAGCACTGCCGCGCCGAAGCCGCGACGCAGCGCCGGTACCAAGAGCACGGCCGGCAAGCGCACGACCGCAAGGAAATCGCCAGGCACCGACCCCGAACTGGTGCAGTTGCTGACGCCCGAGGGCAAGCGCGTCAAGAACGCCGAGTTCGACAAGTACGTCGCCGACATCACCCCCGAAGAGCTCCGCGGCCTCTACCGCGACATGGTGCTCACCCGCCGCTTCGACGCCGAGGCCACCTCCCTGCAGCGCCAGGGCGAGCTGGGCCTGTGGGCGTCGCTGCTCGGCCAGGAGGCCGCCCAGATCGGCTCCGGCCGGGCCACCCGCGAGGACGACTACGTCTTCCCGACCTACCGCGAACACGGCGTCGCCTGGTGCCGCGGGGTCGACCCGGCCAACCTGCTCGGCATGTTCCGCGGCGTGAACAACGGCGGCTGGGACCCGAACAGCAACAACTTCCAGCTCTACACGATCGTCATCGGCTCCCAGACGCTGCACGCGACCGGGTACGCCATGGGCATCGCCAAGGACGGCGCCGACAGCGCGGTGATCGCGTACTTCGGCGACGGCGCCTCCAGCCAGGGCGACGTCGCGGAGTCCTTCACCTTCTCCGCGGTCTACAACGCCCCGGTCGTCTTCTTCTGCCAGAACAACCAGTGGGCGATCTCCGAGCCGACCGAGAAGCAGACCCGCGTCCCGCTCTACCAGCGTGCGCAGGGCTACGGCTTCCCGGGCGTACGCGTCGACGGCAACGACGTCCTGGCCTGCCTGGCCGTGACGAAGTGGGCGCTGGAGCGTGCCCGCAGCGGCGAGGGGCCGACGCTGGTCGAGGCGTACACCTACCGCATGGGCGCCCACACCACCTCCGACGACCCGACCAAGTACCGGGCCGACGAGGAGCGCGAGGCGTGGGAGGTGAAGGACCCGATCCTGCGTCTTCGCTCGTACCTGGAGGCCTCAAACCACGCGGACGAGGGATTTTTCGCGGAACTGGAGACCGAGTCCGAGGCGTTGGGCAAACGAGTGCGCGAAGCGGTCCGCGCCATGCCGGACCCGGACCACTTCGCCATCTTCGAGAACGTGTACGCGGACGGACACGCACTCGTCGACGAGGAGCGCGCCCAGTTCGCCGCCTACCAGGCGTCGTTCGCGACTGAATCTGACAGCGGCTCCGCCGCGGTTTCGGGGGTCTGACATGGCAGCGGAAAAGATGGCTCTGGCCAAGGCGATCAACGAGTCGCTGCGCCGCGCCCTGGATTCCGACCCCAAGGTCCTGATCATGGGCGAGGACGTCGGCAAGCTCGGCGGCGTCTTCCGGGTCACGGACGGCCTGCAGAAGGACTTCGGCGAGAGCCGCGTCATCGACACCCCGCTGGCCGAGTCGGGCATCGTGGGTACCGCGATCGGTCTCGCCCTGCGCGGCTACCGCCCGGTGGTGGAGATCCAGTTCGACGGCTTCGTCTTCCCGGCCTACGACCAGATCGTCACGCAGCTCGCGAAGATGCACGCGCGCTCGCTGGGCAAGGTCAAGCTCCCGGTCGTCGTGCGCATCCCCTACGGCGGCGGCATCGGCGCGGTGGAGCACCACTCGGAGTCCCCCGAGGCCCTCTTCGCGCATGTCGCGGGCCTGAAGATCGTCAGCCCATCCAACTCGTCCGACGCGTACTGGATGATGCAGCAGGCCATCCAGAGCGACGACCCGGTGATCTTCTTCGAGCCGAAGCGGCGCTACTGGGACAAGGCCGAGGTCAACACGGAGGCGATCCCGGGCCCGCTGCACAAGGCGCAGGTCGTCCGCGAGGGCACGGACCTCACGCTGGCCGCCTACGGCCCGATGGTGAAGCTGTGCCAGGAGGTCGCCGCCGCGGCCGCCGAGGAAGGCCGGAACCTGGAGGTCCTGGACCTGCGCTCGGTCTCCCCGCTCGACTTCGACTCCATCCAGGCCTCCGTCGAGAAGACCCGCCGCCTGGTCGTGGTCCACGAGGCCCCGGTGTTCTTCGGCTCGGGCGCGGAGATCGCCGCCCGGATCACGGAGCGCTGCTTCTACCACCTGGAGGCTCCGGTGCTGAGGGTCGGCGGCTATCACGCCCCGTATCCGCCGGCGCGCCTGGAGGAGGAGTACCTGCCGGGCCTGGACCGGGTGCTCGACGCCGTCGACCGTGCCCTGGCGTACTGAGGAGAGGGTCGTGACGACGATGACGGAAGCGTCCGTGCGCGAGTTCAAGATGCCCGACGTGGGCGAGGGGCTCACCGAGGCCGAGATCCTCAAGTGGTACGTCCAGCCGGGCGACACGGTCACCGACGGTCAGGTGGTGTGCGAGGTCGAGACGGCCAAGGCGGCCGTCGAGCTGCCCATCCCCTACGACGGGGTGGTCCGCGAGCTGCGCTTCCCCGAGGGCACGACGGTGGACGTCGGTGTGGCGATCATCGCCGTGGACGTGGCGGGCGGGACGGCCGTGCCCGGTGCCGAGGCGCCGGCCCAGGCTCCCGCTCCCGCCGAGAAGGAGCCGGAGGAGGCCAAGCCGCAGGGCCGCCAGCCGGTGCTGGTCGGCTACGGCGTGGCCGCGTCCTCGACCAAGCGCCGCCCGCGCAAGGGAGCCGACGTCCCGCGCCAGGAGCCCTCGACGGCGACGCGGGCCCTGCAGTCCGAGCTGAACGGCCACGGCCCCGCCGCGGCGGTGACGCCCAACCGGCCGCTGGCGAAGCCGCCGGTGCGCAAGCTGGCGAAGGACCTGGGCGTCGACCTGGCCACGGTGACCCCCACCGGCCCCGACGGCATCATCACGCGCGAGGACGTCCACGCGGCGGTGGCCCCGCCGGCCCCGGCTCCCGTGCCGGTGTCCCAGCCCGCGCCGGTCACCGCCCCGGTGGCCACGTCGGCGCCGGTCGCCACGTACGACGCGGCCCGCGAGACCCGTGTCCCGGTGAAGGGCGTCCGCAAGGCGACCGCGGCCGCGATGGTCGGTTCGGCGTTCACGGCGCCGCATGTCACGGAGTTCGTGACGGTGGACGTGACGCGCACGATGAAGCTGGTCGAGGAGCTCAAGCAGGACAAGGAGTTCGCGGGCCTGCGCGTGAACCCCCTGCTGCTGATCTCCAAGGCCCTGCTGGTCGCGATCAAGCGGAACCCGGACGTGAACGCGTCCTGGGACGAGGCGGCCCAGGAGATCGTGCAGAAGCACTACGTCAACCTGGGTATCGCGGCGGCGACCCCGCGCGGTCTGATCGTGCCGAACATCAAGGACGCCCACACCAAGACGCTCCCGCAACTGGCCGAGGCGCTGGGCGAGTTGGTGTCCACGGCGAAGGAAGGCAAGACGTCCCCCGCCGCGATGCAGGGTGGCACCGTCACCATCACCAACGTCGGCGTCTTCGGCGTCGACACCGGCACCCCGATCCTCAACCCCGGCGAGTCCGCGATCCTCGCGGTCGGCGCGATCAAGCTCCAGCCGTGGGTCCACAAGGGCAAGGTGAAGCCGCGTCAGGTCACCACGCTGGCGCTCAGCTTCGACCACCGTTTGGTGGACGGGGAGTTGGGCTCCAAGGTGCTGGCCGACGTGGCGGCGATCCTGGAGCAGCCGAAGCGGCTGATCAGCTGGGCGTGAGCTGAGCGGCGGCCCCTGTTTTCGGACGGGGGCCGCAGGATCAGTCCCAGGGCCTGTCTTTCAGATCACCTCGGGGGCATAGGGCCGGCACGCTCATCGGCACTGGTCAGGAGCCGCTTCCCGGAGCCGATACAGCTATGGCTACTTCCGCCATCGGCGGACGACGCCGAGAATCTGGGTGAGCACCTTGAGGGCCGCCTGCCGACGGGTCGACTTCCTTGACCATACGGCGGGCAGTACGACGCCTGCGTAGAGCGCGGCGAAGACCCCGACCGCGATCAGTGCGGGCAGTTGAAACGAGTGGAACGTCAACGTCATGGCGGTTCCTCCGGAACGTCAGGCGACTGCTTGCGGAACGAGATTCGCCCAACAGGGCCTCGGTGCCGCCAGATCCCGAATTCCACCGAACTCCCGACAGAAGACGCAGGTCAGGCCCTACGCTTCGGAGTAGTCCCCCGAACCGTACCGAAGGGGTTGGGAGTTGGCCGCACCACTGGCGGGTCCCATCGCGGACTTCTGTACCGAGCTCCATCGCCTCGTGCGCAAGTGCCGGGTGCCGCAGGCGGAGATCGCCGAAGCGCTCGGATTGAGCGCCGCCTCGGTTTCGGAGCTGCTCAACGGGCGGCGGCGCAAGGCGCCGGACTGGCAAGTGGTACGACGGATCGTCGGCTTGTGCGCGCAGCGGTATGGACCCGGGGCACCGCAACCACTGGACACCAATCTGGACGTGGCGTGGTGGAGAGGGCGGCACGCGGAACTGGAGCGTGCGGTTGAGATGGCACACGTGCCGGTTCCGTCACCGACTGCGCCGGTTCCTTCCGAGCCTGTGGTGGCACTCGGCGTAGCCGACTGCGTGGACATGGGCCTGGACGAGGCGGTGTACCTGCTGGCCGGCCGGCGGTCGGAGCTGATGATGTCCGACTCCGATCACCTGCTGAGGACACTGAACGGGGAGCAGAGCTCGGTCCGGGTCCTGGACGAACTGCTGAGGGACTTTCCGCAACGAGTACGGTCCGCACGCGGCATCGTACGCATTACCCTGCTCCAGGCCGCGCGCGTGGTGTTGGTGGCTGCAGCGGTGATGCGGCGCGAGCCGACTCCTGAGGATGCCCTGGAGCTGATCCAGGACTTGGCGAACGTCGCGTACCCGGCCTACGTGTATGCGTGGGAAAGAGGGAACGGATACGCGTCTCCGCTGGCGGGAACACGGGGCAGCATCACGGTCGAGACGGCACAGGAGCTCGACCGCGACTACGTGAAGCTGGCCACCCCACTGGCCGTATGCTGTCCAGAGTTCGCGCTGGCAGCCGGCTTGCCCTGCATCGCCTTGAACGACTGGGTCGACGGACGAGCCGGGACCGGGTTGGCCGGACTGGGAGCACTACTCGCAGAGTTCGCCAGCCGGAGCGAGCCCCCTGCGGCCAGCCGCGCCCAGTTGCGTATACCGATCGCCTCGCTCGACTCCACCGGTCCCCTACTGCCGAGCCTGGCGGAGGGATACGTCAACCCTCGCTTCCGTAGGAACGGACCGTCCCCGAATGTCCGCGATGGAATAGCCTCGGACAAGTGGTGGGAACAACAGCCGTCGTACGACGCGTTCGAACGCTTCCTGGGTTCCTCCCTCCTCAGCTTCCCTGCCCTGCTGAGCCCCCTCGTGGTACTAGGCCACCCCGGCGCCGGGAAATCACTGCTCACGAAGCTGCTGAAGGCCAGGCTCCCAACCAGTGAGTTCCGCCCCTTGCGGGTGGAGTTGCGGCACACACCGGCCGACTCGAACGTACAGACCCAGCTGGAACATGCATTACGGGAGGGAACGGGACGGTCGGTGAGCTGGCCAGACTGGTCCGAGGCAGAGCCCGAGGTGATCCCGGTCGTGCTGCTGGACGGGTTCGACGAGCTGCTCCAGGCCGGCGCACAGCGGCTCGACTCTGCACGGCAGTGGGGGTATCTGCGGGACATCGAGCAGTTCCAGCAGCGTGAGGCAGTGCTCGGTCGTCCGGTGATCGTAATCGTGACGAGTCGCACCGTGGTGGCCGACCGTGCGGAGATCCCCAAGGGTAGCCACGTGCTGCGTCTGGAGCCGTTCGAGATGCCTGAGATCGATCGGTGGCTGTCCGTCTGGAACGCGAAGAACAGCACCTACCTGAAACAGTGCGACCTGCGCCCGCTGACAAGAGAGGTCGTGCAGCCTCATCAGGACCTCGCGGCCCAGCCTCTCCTCTTGCTCATGCTTGCCCTGTACGACGCGGTTGGTAACGCGCTGTACCGACTCGGCGACGAGGACATGAGCCGTACCCAGCTGTACGAACGGCTCCTCACGGAGTTTGTCCGGCGCCAGGTGGACAAAGACGGCTCATTGCCCCCGGCCGAGCAGGCTGTCGCTGTCGACCGTGAACTCCACCGACTTTCGGTGATCGCGCTCGGTATGTTCCACCGCGGGGCCCAGTCCATCAGCGGCGAAGAAGTGGACCGCGACCTGCGGGCGCTGGGAGCTGCGGCGGCCGACGAGGAGCCCGGTGGTTCCGGGCTGCTCTTCGGACGGTTCTTCTTCGTGCACGAGGCCCAAGCCGTAGTCACCGAACAGCGGTTGCGCAGCTACGAGTTCATGCACGCGACCTTCGGAGAGTATCTGGCCACACGGTTGATCGAGCGAGCCTTGCGGCGGATGGGGGACTTCGCCGGGCACGACGGCCGGTCCGCCCTGGACGACGGTGAGTTGTACTCGCTGCTGTCGTTCATCCCGCTCACCGATCGGGCACAGCTCGTAGAGAATCTGTGCGACATGCTCGCTACCTGGCCGGCGGGCAGGGCGCGCCGCGAATTGCCGGATCGGCTCGCCGAGTTGTTCCGAGCCGCCAAGTGGGAGGCCGGAACCCGCAGCGACGGGAACCACACCCCCATACGTGTGACCAGGACGTACCGGGACGCAGTGTACGAAGTAAACCTCGTGCTGATCGGCGCCGTGGCGGCGGGTGAAGTGCACGCTTCACAGTTTCTCGGGACCGGGGAGCTGATCGACAACTGGCGGCGGCACGCCATGTTGTGGCGGTCACAACTGTCCGACGAGTCCTGGGATCTGTTGTCCTCAACGCTCCGGCTCCACCGCTGTTGGGAGCCTGACCCGAGAGGTGTCGACGAACAGCGACCGGACTTGAAGATCAGCACGCGCTCGACGCTGTCCTTCGGCCATGACATCGGTTGGCCATTCGGCGTCCCTGAAGGCTCACGTCCTCCGTACCTTCGGATGGAGGACGATGCGTCCAGGGGCTTCGCGGCGAACGTGTTCACGCAGATCACGTTCCTTGGCGACCATCACTCTGAGCTTCTGCTCCATACTGCCGACCCGTTGTTGCGCCGGATGCCCAGCACCCTGCTGACGTACCGGTCCGACCGCACGGGGCAACTGCGATCGGCGGCACAGGCACTCATCACCCTGCTCACGAGGCAGGTGAACGCATCGGCCGGGCTGCCCGATCTCTACGCCATGTGTCTGGACAGCACAGAATTGCTCTCGTCCGAGGACGTAGTTCCGTACCTGGAGGCAGTGAGCCGTCAGCTGGCCCACGACATCCCCGCGCTGTCGGACGAAACGCTGGTGTCTGTTCTGCGCAAGTTGCACCGGTCCATCGAGCGCCTCGGTCGTTTCCCCGCGGTGGCAAAGCAGCCGATCATCGACTGTGTGTACAACGCGCTGGGCCGACGGAAGCCGGAGGTGACAACCGCGCTCGCCGAACTCCAGGGGCTGCTCATGCAGCACGGTCGAGCCAACGGGCGAGATTTTGCGCTGCTTGCCCTGCTGCGACTGGTGCAAGCGAGCCGTTCCAGCAGTACCTGGGCGTGGTCCGGCATGCCGCGTGGACGCCGCGCCAGTGAGTACTTCGATGACATCCTCGGTGCGCTCGACGTCGCCGACGTAGCCACTCGCCACCCCTCCGCCCTCATCGCTTTCCTCCGCACCGCCGCCGACCTGAACCTGGACGACTGGCTTGCCGCGCACGCTGCGGAACTCATCGGCGCGCTCCCCTCCGAGGCCTTTGGCCTTCTCCGCCCCTCCGACCTGTGCTACCTGCGCAAGGCTCTGCCGCCGGGCAGGTGCGAAGCCGAGTTCGCGGAGCTGGAGAGCGTCTGGCGCTAAGACCACGAGGACTGTGCCGATGATGCTATGGACGGGTGCCCATCGGCGGGCCGCGACCCTCAGGCGCTGCGGCGTGGCCGCCTCGCTGTGCCCGACTCGGTCGACGATGGGTGCCGGCATCGGTCCGGCAGCGGCCATGGCGGCCGCGGTCAGCGCGTGCTCGCCCTGTCTCTCGACCGCGTCGATAGCACCAGCGCGGCAAGTCGATCTCGCCAGGCCTATGAGCAGCGATCACACGACGACGAGGGCGGCCACTGTCGAGTGGCCGCCCCTTCCGTGTGACCGGGGACGTCAGCTGATCTTGGCGTAGCCGTAGTTGATGAGCTTCTTCACGTCCGTCGTGCGGCTGGCCTCATCGGGAGCGGTGAGGACGGTGCCCATCACCGACTCCCCGTTGAGCGTGGCGGCGAAGACGAGGCAGTACTTGGCCTCGGTGCCGGAGCCCGTCTTCACGCCGAGCGTGCCGTTCCAGCCGAGCAGGGTGTTGGTGTTGTTCCACGCCGCCATGGTGCGGGTGGAGCCGCTGCTCGTGATCGTCTTCGCCGTGTACGACTTGGTCTTCACGACGGTCTTGAAGGTCGAGCTCTTCATCGCGCTCCGGGCGAGCTTCGTCAGGTCGCGCGGAGTCGAGTAGTTGGAGCCGTTGCTGATGCCGTCGAACGAGTCGAAGTGCGTGTTCGTCATGCCCAGGTTCTTGGCCATGGTGTTCATCTTGCCGATGAACGACTTCACCCGCGCGTTGACCGTCGTGCCGGTACCGAACTTGTCGGCCAGGGACATCGCGGCGTCGCAGCCCGACTTGAGCATCATCCCGTACAGCAGCTGACGGACGGTGACCTTGTCACCGACGATCAGGTTGGCCGACGAGGCGCCCTTGGAGACGATGTAGTTGCTGACCTCCCTCTTTATCGTGACCTTGGTGTCCAGGTTCAGGTTCGACTGCGAGAGCACGACCTTGGCGGTCATGATCTTCGTGGTGGAGGCGGTGAGCCTCTTGGTGTCAGCGGCCTTGGTGAACAGGGTCGTGCCGGTGGCGCTGTTCATCAGGAACCCGCCCTTGGCGGTGATGCTGGGCGTCGTCACAGCCTGCGCGGGTGCCGCGGTGAGGGCTCCGGTGACGAGCACGGCGCCGGTCGTCACGGCGACGGCTGCGGCTCTGCGGACACGGAAGCCCTTGATGGCGGTTATCAACTGAAATACCCCGATTACGTCGAATGCCCCAGTGCGCGGCCGAGTTGCAAGGGGGAGACAGATGGGCCGCACGTGTGTGACACGTAACTAGCACAGAAGGTTGTGCGTCGGGTGCGGCGGGTCCCCCGTGTCTGCTCCGTGTCTGCCTGCGTGTCTGAGTCCCGGTCAGGTTTCTCGTCCCGCATGCTGGACGAACGCCCTCATGGGTACGTGTTGTATCTATGCTGTGGGCATGCCCTCCGCCCCGCCCGCACCCGTGATGAAGCAGCAGTCCATGAAGCAGCCCCCCGCCGCCGATCGCGTCTACACCCACGTCAAGCAGGGCGTCCTGGAGCGCCGCTACGAGGGCGGGATCCTCCTCACCGAGGGCGAACTCGCCGAGGCCGTCGGGGTCTCGCGCACGCCGGTGCGGGAGGCGCTGCTGCGCCTGGAGGTCGAGGGGCTGATCAAGCTCTACCCGAAGAAGGGCGCACTGGTCCTGCCGGTCTCCGCACAGGAGATCAAGGACGTGGTCGAGACGCGGATGCTCGTCGAGGAGCACGCGGCGCGCAAGGCCGTACCCGCGCCGCCCGGGCTCATCGCGCGCCTGGAGGAACTGCTCGCCCAGCAGAAGGACCAGGCCGCCGCCGGCGATCTCGCCGGGGCCGCCGTCACCGACCGGTGCTTCCACGCGGAGATCGTGCGCAGCGGCGGCAACGAGATCCTGTCGCGGCTGTACGACCAACTCCGCGACCGGCAACTGCGCATGGGCGTCGCCGTCCTGCACTCGCACCCCGACCGCATCGCCAAGACCCTCGTCGAGCACGAGGAGATCCTTCAGGCCCTGCGCTCCGGGGACGCCGAGGCCGCCGTCGGCATGGTCCACCGGCACATCGGCTGGTTCTCGCATCTGGCGCGGGGTGAAGAGCGATGAGGGCCGTGCTGCCGGGTGATCCTCCCCCAGAGGGGGCACCCCCGGGCGGCCGTCGCGCCGTCGCCGTCTGGGGCATAGGCGTCTCGGTCTACTTCGTCGCCGTCATCTTCCGTACGTCCCTCGGGGTCGCCGGCCTCGACGCGGCCGACCGCTTCGACGTCAACGCCTCGGCCCTGTCGACGTTCTCGATCCTCCAGCTGCTCGTCTACGCGGGCATGCAGATACCCGTCGGCCTGCTGGTCGACCGGCTCGGCACCAAGAAGGTGCTGACCATCGGCGTGGTGCTGTTCACGGTGGGGCAGCTGGGCTTCGCCTTCTCGCCGTCCTACGGCATGGCTCTCGCCTCGCGCGCGCTGCTGGGCTGCGGCGACGCGATGACGTTCATCAGCGTGCTGCGCCTTGGCACCCGGTGGTTCCCGGCCCGGCGCGGTCCGCTGATCGCGCAGTTCGCGGGGCTCGCGGGCATGGCGGGCAACCTCGTCTCCACGCTCGCGCTGGCCCGGCTGCTGCACGGCGTGGGCTGGACGGCGGCGTTCGCGGGCAGCGCGGCGGCGGGCGTCGTCGTGCTGGTCCTGCTGCTGTTGTTCCTCAAGGACCACCCGGAGGGGCACGAGCCGGAGCCGCTGCCGCACCTGGGCGCGGCCTATGTCCGTCGTCAGATCGCCGCGTCCTGGCGGGAGCCCGGCACACGGCTGGGGCTGTGGGTGCACTTCACGACGCAGTTCCCGGCGATGGTGTTCCTGCTGCTGTGGGGGATGCCGTTCCTGGTCCAGGCGCAGGGGCTGTCCCGGGCGACGGCCGGTGAACTGCTCACCCTGGTCGTCCTGTCCAACATGGTCGTGGGCTTGGTCTACGGCCAGATCGTCGCCCGGCATCACGGCGCGCGGCTGCCGTTGGCGCTGGGCACGGTGGGCGCGACGGCGGTGCTGTGGGCGACGACGCTGGCCTGGCCCGGTGAGACGGCGCCGATGTGGCTGCTGATCGTGCTGTGCGCGGTGCTCGGGGCGTGCGGGCCGGCCTCGATGCTCGGCTTCGACTTCGCGCGGCCGGCGAATCCGCCGGAGCGGCAGGGCACGGCGTCCGGCATCACCAACATGGGCGGGTTCGTCGCCTCGATGACGACGCTGTTCGCGATCGGCGTGCTGCTGGACGCGACCGGGGACGACTACGCCATCGCCTTCTCGGCGGTGTTCGTCCTCCAGGCGCTGGGCGTCAGCCAGATACTGCGGCTGCGCAAGCGGGCGGCTCGCAGGGAGCGGGAACGGCTGGTCGCCAGCAGGGTGGAGACCGTGCACGTTCCCGCCTGAGCCGACGCCGTGGGTCAGTGCGGTGTCAGCGGGCCGCGACGAGGGTGAGGTAGGCGAGTCCCAGTACCCCGCGGTAGCTCATCCACTGGGCGCGATGGCGGTCGAGACGCTCGCGTGTCTCGGCCGCGAGCGGGTGGTCGGGGTGCTCGGCCAGCCATGTCTCGACGTCCGCCTGGTACGCCGACTCGAACTCCTCCCACTCGTCGAGGTTCGCCGTCTCGGTCCACTCCGGGCGGAAACCGGCGGCGACCGCGAGATCGAGCAGGGTCGCGAGGTCGTAGTGGTCCGTCGCCGCGGCTCCCGGCCACATGCCGGAGAGCTCGGCGGGGGTCGGGGTGCGCTCCCAGAAGCCCTCCCCGAGCAGCACACGGCCGCCGTCGGCGACCAGGCGGCGCAGTGCGCGCAGCGCCTCGGTGGTGTGCTCCGGCGGCTCGGCCGCGCTCAGGGCCTGGCTCGATCCGACGCACAGGACCAGGTCGGCGGGGCCGCGCGAGGTCCCGGCGGCGGACTCCTCGACGAACGCGGCCCTGTGCGCCAGCCCTCGGGCTTCGGCCTCGTGGCGGCCGCGAGCGAGGTCTTCGGCGTTCACGTCGATGCCTGTGCCCTTCGCTTCCGGCGCGGCGGCCAGGACGCGCAGCATCAACTCGCCCCAGCCGCAGCCGATGTCCAGGACGGTCGCGGGGTTCGTCCGGGTCAGCCGCTGGACGAGACTGTGCGCCCGTGCCTCGGACAGCGGACCGTGGAAGGTCAGGCGCGTCAGGCGGGGCGGGCCGTCGGTACGGGGGCCGGGGGCGGCCTCGGTTTCGTTTGTCGTATCGGTCACGGCAGGCACGCTAGCTCGGGGCCACCCACCGCCGACAACGATTAACGGACCGTCATGTCGCCGACAGCCAACAACGGGCCGCCGCCCTGTCGGCCCCCGGCATATCGAAGCGCTACAGCGTCACCGTGAAGTTGCGCAGGATCGCCGCCGTCAGATCCGGATCCCCCTCCGCCTTCACCCGGTCCGCCACGGCATCCGGCGTGACGCGGCCGCAGGCGAGGCGGACGTAGGTCTCCCAGTCGAGGGTGAGGGTGGCGGCGGGGCCCAGGGCGGGGGCCGTTTCGAGGGTGCCGCGGCCCTGGATGTCGACGCGGATCGTGCGGAGGAACTCGATCGGGCCGTGGACGTCGAAGACGACCGCCGAGCTGCGAGGGGCGTCGGCCCGGACGGCGACGCTGTCGGGGAGCCGGCCGAGCAGGACGTCGCGGGCGACGTGGGCACCGGGGGAGTCGAGGTTGCCGGGGCGGCCGAGGGCGGTGCGCAGGTCCTGCTCGTGCACCCACACGTCGAAGGCGTGGCCCCGCATGGACTCTTCGAGGGTGAGCTCCGTGCCGAGCGGGCCGCGCACCTTCGCGCCGGGGTCACGGGACTCGTTGCGCAGCTGGCGGTTGCGGCGGATGACCGTGTACTCCAGCTCGGACGTCATCTCCGGCGCCGTGTGGTGGCGGCGGACGTCGACCTGCATCTCCATGTAGCGCTGGTGGTCGTTCGTGACGTGGAAGAGGTCGCGCGGGAGCGTGTGGATGGGGCGCGGGTCGCCGAGCATCTCGCAGTCCAGGCCGATGACATGGGACACCACATCGCGCACCGACCACCCCGGGCAGGGTGTGCGCCGGTTCCACTCTCCCTCCACCAGCGGTGTCACCAGCTCGGATATCGCTTCGATGGAGTGGGTCCAGGCGTCGGCGTAGGGCTGGAGGGTGGGATGCAGACTCACGGAACGGGACCCCTCGGCGGTTGGAACGTCGGTACGCGGGCAAGTGCTGGCGGCGGTGCCAGTGGGCGGCGGCTGCTGTCGGCGGGTGTCTTGAAACGCTAAGTTACGCTGCTGTGAGGCACCCCGGCAGTGCTTTCGTGTGACGATCGTAGGCCCGTAGGGAAGCCCGTGTGGACCGCTCGAATGCCAGGACGGTGGTAGTGTGCGCGCCTCTTTGATCCAGATCGATGTCAATGAGGGTGAAACGGTCGAATCGCGCCGGGTGAGGACTGCCTCCCTCGTGCGGGAACAGGCCGGGGCGGCAGACCTCGTGGTCCTGCCCGAGCTGTGGACCACCGGGGCGTTCGCCTACGAGGAGTTCGGCAGCGAGGCCGAGCCGCTCGAAGGGCCGACGTACGAGGCGATGGCCAAGGCCGCGAGCGATGCGGGCGTATGGCTGCACGCCGGATCGATCCCCGAGCGAGACCCCGACGGACCGCTCTACAACACCTCTCTCGTCTTCTCCCCCTCCGGTGATCTGGCCGCCGCGTACCGAAAGATCCATCGGTTCGGCTTCGACAAGGGCGAGGCCGTGCTGATGGGCGCGGGCGAGGAACTGGTGACGGTGCGTCTGCCCGAGACCGTCCTGGGTGTGGCCACCTGCTACGACCTCCGCTTCCCCGAGCTGTTCCGCGGCCTCGTCGACGCCGGCGCCGAGACCCTGGTCATTCCGGCGGGCTGGCCGGAGCGCCGCCGGACGCACTGGACGCTGCTGGCTCAGGCGCGGGCGGTGGAGAACCAGGCGTTCGTGCTCGCCTGTGGAACGGCCGGGACGCACGCGGGAGTTCCGCAGGCCGGTCACTCGATCGTGGTGGATCCGTGGGGCGAGGTGCTGGCGCAGGCCGGTTCCGGGGAGCAGGTCCTCACGGTGGAGTTCGACCCGGGAAAGGTCGCGGTGACACGGGATCAGTTCCCCGCGCTGAAGGACCGGATGCTCGGGCTGGCGGCGCCGCGTCGCTGAGGGCTCGCCCCTCGGTCTCAGTCGTCGTCCCGCCGCTCCTTCTCCGCCAGGTGGATCACGCACACGGCCACCGCGATCAGCAGCGCCGGATCCGCGTCGTCCCGTACGACGTCCACGCCGTACGTCTCGCGCACATGCAGCCGGCGGCGGGAGACGACGGCCAGCAGTTCGTCGTCGTACTCGATGGCGAACTCCCGGTCGTGGATCTTGCCGCTGACGTCGAGTTCCGTGCTGCCGTCCGCCAGGGACACGCGGTAGTGGTTGCGCAGCAGGGACAGCCGCTTGCGGCGGATCGTCGCGAGGTGACCGCCGTCCCGCTCGATCACCATGGTGTCGCGCAGGGCGAGCATCTTCTGGTGGATGTCGATGAGGACGCGCCCCTGCGTGTCCTTCAGCTCGAAGGTGTCCCGCAGCCGCATCGCCTTGCCGTCGACGAGGTACACCTTGTTGCCCTGGTCGTCCTCGATCCAGTAGTCGTCACCGAAGCCGAGGAGCCGGTCGCGTACGAGGAATCTCATGAGACGAGGGGTTCCCCGCCGCCCGGTCCGAAACGCCGCCTGTAGGCCGACGGGCTGAGCCCTGTCTCCCGCCGCACGCGCGCGCGGAGGTTCGCCGCGGTGCCGAGTCCGCTCCTCGCCGCGACCACGTCCAGCCGTTCCTCCCCGCGCTCGATCAGCCGGCACGCCAGCGCCACCCGTTCCCCCGTCAGCCACGCCAGCGGCGTCGTCCCCAGCTGCGTCCGGAAGCGGCGGTGCAGGGTGGCCGGCGACACCGCCGCGCGCGTCGCCAGGTCCGCCACCGTCAGCGGCTCGCCCAGCCGTTCCTGTGCCCATGCCAGCAGGGGACCCAGCGACTCGTCCGGCACGTCCGGTACGGGCCGCTCCACGAACTGCCGCTGGCCGCCGTCGCGGTGGGCGGCGAAGACCAGCCGACGGGAGACGTGGTTGGCGATCTCGGCGCCGTGGTCACGGCGTACGACATGCAGGCCCAGGTCGAGCGCCGACGCGCTGCCGGAGGCGGTGAGGATGTCCCCGTCGTCGACGAACAGCACGTCCGGCTCCAGACGGACCTTCGGGAAGCGTGCCCGGAACGACTCCGCCCACATCCAGTGGCAGGCCGCGCGCCGCCCGTCCAGGATCCCGGCCTCCGCGATCGTGAACGCTCCTGAGCAGAAGCCGATCAACCGGGCGCCACGCGCGTGTGCCCGGCGAACCACCTCCAGCACCTGAGGCGAGCGGGGCGTGCCGGTGTCCGGCCGGTTCGGGACGATCAGCGTGTCCGCCTCCTCGGCGGCCTCCAGCCCCGCGACCCCGGTGAGCGTGAAGAAGCCGTCCCGCATACGGGTCAGTGGCCGGTCGGCGCACAGCCCGAAGTCGTACAGCTCCCGGCCCAGTTCCGGCCTGCGCAGCCCGAAGACCTCGATCGCGCAGCTCATCTCGAACGGATTGGAGTTCTCGTCGACCACGAGAACCACGCGATGCGGTGGAGAGGGGCGCGGTGGAGAGTGGCGCGGTTGAGAGGATCCTTGCGGCATGTGCGATTTCTAGCACTCGTGCCCGTGCCGGGCCACGGCCGAGCATGACGTACATGACGCCCATGACACACCTGACCAGCGAACCCATCTCCCTCGCCGAGGCCCTCGCCTCCTTCACCGACCGGTGGAGCCCCCGCATCGTCACCACCGTCAACGACTACGACGTACGCGTCGCGAAGGTCGAGGGCGAGCACCTGTGGCACGTGCACGACCACACCGACGAGTTCTTCCTGGTCCTGGAGGGCGAGCTGCACATCTCCCTGCGGGAGGCCGCCGGGGAACGCACGGTGGTCCTGCCCAAGGGCAGCGTCTTCACCGTCCCGCGCGGCACCGAGCACAAGCCGTATGCCCCGGCACCCTCCGAGATTCTGGTCCTGGAACCCACCGGCACCCTCACCGTCGGCGACCGGCACGACGCCGTACCGGACCACGTGGACGCCACCACGGGACACGCGCTGACGTGACTGTCAGTGCCGGGTGGCACGCTTGAGCCATGACCGACTCATCCCCGGCCCCGACTCCCCGTCGTGTCCGCGTCCGCGCCCCCGAGCTGATCGGCAAGGGCGGCTGGCTGAACACGGGCGGCCGCCCGTACGGCCTCGCCGACCTGCGCGGACGCATCGTGATCCTGGACTTCTGGACGTTCTGCTGCATCAACTGCCTGCATGTCCTGGACGAGCTCAGGGAGTTGGAGGAGAAGCACCGGGACACGGTGGTCGTGATCGGGGTGCACTCGCCGAAGTTCGTGCACGAGGCCGAGCACCGGGCGGTCGTCGACGCCGTGGAGCGGTACGGCGTCGAGCATCCCGTCCTGGACGACCCCGAGCTCGCCACCTGGAAGCAGTACGCGGTGCGGGCCTGGCCGACGCTCGTCGTGATCGACCCGGAGGGCTACGTCGTCGCGCAGCACGCGGGCGAAGGCCATGTGCACGCCATCGAGCGGCTCGTCAGCGAGCTGGAGGCCGAGCACGAGGAGAAGGGGACGTTGCGGCGCGGCGACGGGCCGTACGTGGCGCCGGAGCCGGAGCCGACGGTGCTGCGCTTCCCGGGCAAGGCCCTGCTGCTGCCGAGCGGGAACTTCCTGGTCAGCGATACGACCCGGCACCAGCTCGTCGAGCTGGCGGCCGACGGGGAGACGGTCGTGCGGCGGATCGGCTCCGGCACGCGCGCGTTCACCGACGGTACGGCCGATGCGGCGGCCTTCAACGAACCGCAGGGCCTCGCCCTCCTCGACGACACCGCGGTCGTCGTCGCCGACACCGTCAACCACGCCCTGCGCCGCCTCGACCTCGCGACCGGCGAGGTCACCACGCTCGCCGGCACCGGCAGGCAGTGGTGGCAGGGCTCGCCCACCTCCGGTCCCGCGCGCGAGGTGGACCTGTCCTCACCGTGGGACGTGGCGGTCTTCGCCGGGCGCGTGTGGATCGCCATGGCCGGCGTCCACCAGCTGTGGGCGTACGACCCGGCCGACGGCACCGTGGCCGTCACCGCCGGCACCACCAACGAGGGCCTCGTCGACGGCTCCGGCGCCGAGGCCTGGTTCGCCCAGCCGTCGGGCCTCGCCGTCTCCCTCGACGGGGAGCGGCTGTGGCTGGCCGACTCCGAGACCAGCGCCCTGCGCCGGGTGGACCGGGACGGCACCGTCCACACCGCCGTGGGCACCGGCCTCTTCGACTTCGGCCACCGCGA
Source organism: Streptomyces sp. R28 (assembly GCF_041052385.1). Classification (GTDB taxonomy): domain Bacteria; phylum Actinomycetota; class Actinomycetes; order Streptomycetales; family Streptomycetaceae; genus Streptomyces. Next base: position 5,471,713 of record NZ_CP163439.1, read on the forward strand.
CGGCGCCGCCGAACAGGCCCTGCTGCAGCACCCGTTGGGTGTCACCGCCCTCCCCGACGGCTCGGTCGCCGTCAGCGACACCTACAACCACGCCCTGCGCCGCTACGACCCCGCGAGCGGTGAGGTCACCACCTTGGCCACGGACCTGCGGGAGCCGTCGGACGCGGTGCTCGTCGGGGACGACATCGTGGTCGTGGAATCGGCCCGGCACCGGCTCACCCGGCTGCGCCTGCCGGAGGAGGCCGTACGCGTCGAGGCGGTCGCCCACCGCACCCAGCGCGCCGCCACCGAAGTCGCCCCCGGCAAGCTGCGGTTGGACGTCATCTTCCAGGCCCCGGCGGGCCAGAAGCTCGACACGCGGTACGGCCCCTCGACGCGTCTGCTGGTCTCCTCGACCCCGCCGGGGCTGCTGCGCACGGGTGAGGGTGCGGGGACCGACCTCTCCCGCACCCTCGAACTCGACCCTTGCGTCCCGGAGGGCGTACTGCACATCTCCGCGATGGCCGCGTCCTGCGACGACACCGCATCCAACAGCGGCTCCGCCGCGGGGACCAACGAGTACCCGGCGTGCCATGTCCACCAGCAGGACTGGGGCGTCCCCGTCCGCCTCACGGACGAGGGCACCGACCGCCTGCCGCTGGTACTCGCCGGCATGGATGTTCAGACGCCGTAACCGTCGCTGTACCCGTCCCGCCGATGGTGGTGGGGCTCGTCGCCGACGACCGGCGTCGAAGGCGGTACCACCACACGCCTGCGCCGGGCGATGCTGCTGAACGTCGTGACGCCGATCAGCCCGACGATCATCAGGATGATGCCGACCAGGTCGAGATTGACTCCCTCCATGTCCCAGTCGGTCGCAAAGGTGAGGATGGCTCCCGCGGCGATGAGGATGATGCATCCGCCGAGGCCCATGAGTGTCGCCTCCTGTCCGGTCCGGTCGTTCCGGTCCGGACCGCCGGGTACCCCGGCCGGCGGCACCCATGCGGCTGCCTGAGCGAACTACCCCTCCAGGAACGCCACCAACGAGTTCGCCAGCAGATGCGGGTCGTCCGCGCCGCACAACTCCCGTGCGCTGTGCATCGACAGGATCGCCACGCCGATGTCGACCGTCTTGATGCCGTGCCGGGCCGAGGTGATCGGGCCGATCGTCGTGCCGCAGGGCATGGAGTTGTTGGAGACGAAGGACTGGAAGGGGACGTCGGCCTTCTCGCAGGCGGCGGCCCACACCGCGCGGCCCGAACCGTCGGTCGCGTAGCGGTTGTTGACGTTGACCTTCAGGATCGGCCCGCCGTTGACGCGCGGGTGGTGCGTCGGGTCGTGGCGCTCCGCGTAGTTGGGGTGGACCGCGTGGCCCGTGTCGGAGGACAGACAGACGGTGGCCGCGAAGGCACGTGCCTTGTCCTCGTACGACCCTCCGCGCGCGAACACCGAACGCTCCAGGACGCCGCCCAGCAGCGGCCCGTCGGCGCCGGTGTCGCTCTGCGAGCCGTTCTCCTCGTGGTCGAAGGCGGCCAGCACCGGGATGGACGGCAGCCCGGCGCCCGAGCCGGCCACCGCGGTGAGCGCCGCCGCGCCCGCGTGCACGGACAGCAGGTTGTCCATGCGCGGGCCCGCGACCAGCTCCTTGTCGCGGCCCAGGTACGCCGGCGGCTCCACGGAGTGGACCATCAGATCCCAGCCGGTGACCTCGCCCGTCGCCAGCCCGGCCGTCTCCTCCAGGAAGGCGATCAGGTCGCCGTCGCGCACGTCGTTGCCGAGACCCCAGATGGGCTGCAGATGCCGCTGCTTGTCGAGCTTGAGCCCCTCCGCCGACACGGAACGGTCCAGGTGGATGGCGAGTTGGGGGACCCGCAGCAGCGGGCGGTCCACGTTCACCAGCCGCGTCGTGCCGTCCCGCAGCGTCAGCCGGCCCGCCAGGCCCAGGTCGCGGTCGAGCCAGGAGTTGAGCAGCGGGCCGCCGTAGATCTCCACGGCCACCTGCCGCCAGCCGTGCGCCCCGGTGTCCGGCAGCGGCTTCACACGGAGGTTGGGGGAGTCCGTGTGCGCGCCGACGATCCGGAACGGCGTGTGGGGCGCCGCGCCCTCCGGGACGTACCAGGCCACGATCGCGCCACCGCGCAGCACGTACTTGCCACCGCTCGTCCCGTCCCAGGCGTCCGTCTCCGCGACCTGCCGGAAACCGGCCTTTTCCAGCCGTTCTGCGGTGTTCGCCACGGCGTGGTACGGCGACGGACTCGCCGAGAGGAAGGACATGAGGTCGTCGGTGTGGCCGCGGTCGAAGCGGGGGGGTTCGCTCATGGGGTTCACCTTAACGACGCACGAGGGCCCGCTCCCGGCGATGGGGAGCGGGCTCTCGTAAGGGCGATGTGGATTGTCCGTGAGTGAGCGGAACGAGTGAGCGGAACGAGTGGGCGGAACGAGTGGCTAGAACGCCGCCTCGTCGAGCTCCATCAGGTCCAGGTCGATGTTCTCGGCGAGCTTGCGCGCACCGGTCACGCCCGGCAGGACGTTGGCCGCGAAGAACTTCGCCGCCGCGATCTTGCCCGTGTAGAAGGCCTTGTCCTTGGGGGAAGCCGTCTCCAGCTTCTCGGCGGCGACCGCGGCACCCTTGAGCAGCAGGTAGCCGACGACGACGTCACCGGAGGCCATCAGCAGGCGGGTGGTGTTCAGACCCACCTTGTAGATGTTCTTGACGTCCGACTCGGTGGCCGCGAGGTCGGTCAGCATCAGGCCGACGATCGCCTCCAGCTCGACGGCCGCCTTCGCGAGGTGCTCGCGGGCCCCGGCCAGCTCCTCGCCGCCCTCGCCGAGCGCCAGGAACTTCTTGATGTCCTCGGCGAGCGAGTTCAGCGCGGCGCCCTGGTTGCGGACGATCTTCCGGAAGAAGAAGTCCTGGCCCTGGATCGCGGTCGTGCCCTCGTACAGGGTGTCGATCTTGGCGTCGCGGATGTACTGCTCGATCGGGTACTCCTGCAGGAAGCCGGAGCCACCGAAGGTCTGCAGCGACTGGGCGAGCTGCTCGTAGCCCTTCTCGGAGCCGTAGCCCTTGACGATCGGCAGAAGCAGGTCGTTGAGCGCGTGCTCGGTCTTGGCGTCCTCGCCGGCCGCCTCCTTCACCGCGATCGCGTCCTGCACCGAGGCCGTGTACAGCACCAGCGCGCGCATGCCCTCCGCGTACGCCTTCTGCGTGATCAGCGAGCGGCGCACGTCCGGGTGGTGGGTGATGGTGACCTTCGGCGCGGTCTTGTCCATGAACTTCGCCAGGTCGGGACCCTGGACGCGCTCCTTGGCGTACTCCAGCGCGTTCAGGTAGCCCGTCGACAGCGTGGAGATCGCCTTCGTGCCGACCATCATGCGGGCGAACTCGATGATCCGGAACATCTGGCGGATGCCGTCGTGCTTGTCGCCGATCAGCCAGCCCTTGGCGGGGTGCTGGTCGCCGAAGGTCATCTCGCAGGTGTTGGAGGCCTTCAGGCCCATCTTGTGCTCGACGTTCGTGGCGTAGACGCCGTTGCGCTCGCCCAGCTCGCCGGTCTCGAAGTCGAAGAGGTACTTCGGGACGAGGAAGAGCGACAGGCCCTTGGTGCCGGGGCCGTGGCCCTCGGGACGCGCGAGCACGTAGTGAAGGATGTTCTCCTCCATGTCGTGCTCACCGGAGGTGATGAAGCGCTTCACGCCCTCGATGTGCCAGGAGCCGTCCTCCTGCTGGATGGCCTTGGTGCGGCCGGCGCCGACGTCCGAGCCGGCGTCCGGCTCGGTGAGCACCATGGTGGAGCCCCAGGTCTTCTCGACCGCGATCTGCGCGATCTTCTTCTGGACGTCGTTGCCCTCGTCGTAGAGGATGCCGGCGAACGCCGGGCCGGAGGAGTACATCCACACGGCCGGGTTCGAGCCGAGGATCAGCTCCGCGTACGACCAGATCAGGGACGGCGGAGCGGTCGTGCCGCCGATCGCCTCGGGCACCCCGAGCCGCCAGTACTCGGAGTCCATGAAGGCCTTGTAGCTCTTCTTGAAGGACGCCGGGACCGGCGCGGTGTTCGTCTCGGGGTCGAAGACCGGCGGGTTGCGGTCGGCGTCGGCGAAGGACTCCGCCAGCTCGTTCTCGGCGAGGCGGGTGAGCTCCTCGAGGATGCTCTTCGCGGTCTCGGTGTCCATCTCCTCGAACGGGCCGGTGCCGTACAGCTTGTCGCGGCCGAGTACCTCGAAGAGGTTGAACTCGATGTCGCGGAGATTCGACTTGTAGTGCCCCATGGCGACGGCTCCGTTAGAGAGATCGGCGAGGCACTGGGTGTGCATCCTCGCGCTAGTTCACGTACCAACAAGTAGCTACGATGATGCTACCCGCCAGTAATAAGACGCAACCCCGATCCGTACATCTGTGACGGGTCACACCGGAACCGTCAGTGTCGCCGTGTATCCCTGGGCCGTGCCCCCCTTCATGGCGGCCATCTGCTGGTCGTGGCCGTCGCTGAAAATGCCGTCCGTCTCCAGGGACAGCTCGCTCAGGTTCGTGACGCTGCGGCTGTAGCCGTCCGTGGCGTACACCGTGTCGCAGACGTCCTTCGGGAACGCGAGCTGCGAGGTGGCGGTGATGGAGGCGGCGGCCGTGGCGTCGGCCAGGCTGCCGTAGACCTCGAAGTGGATGTGCGGCCAGCGGCCCTTGTAGCAGCCCGGGAAGATGCTCTCGAAGGTGACCTGGCCCTTGTCGTCGGTCTCCTGGACGCCGCGCAGGTAGTTCTCGTCGGTGACGCCTTCGGAGTACAGGGAGTAGCCGCCCTCCCGGTCGCAGTGCCAGAGGTAGACGGCGGCGCCCTTCTTCGGCGTCCCGCAGCCGGAGGTGGCGTCCACGACCGTGAGCGTGACGGTCAGGGGGATGCCCTCGGCGGTGCCGCCCGCGGAGTCGCCGAAGCTCTTGGTGATGTCGCTGCGGACGACACCGCTCTCCTTCAGGACGTTCACGCCGTTGGAGCCGTCGCCGGGGTAGGGCCCGGCGGTCTCGTTCGGGATGGTCGCGCACTCGGCGGACGAGGAGGAGGCGCCGGAGGACGCGGAGGAAGAGGAAGAGGAGGAGGACGCCGAGGTGTCGTCCTCGGAGCTGCAGCCCACCAGCGGGACCAGACTCGCGCCCGCCATCAGCCGGATCATGCGGCGGCGGGCGAGGACGGGGAGATCGTAGGAGAGGCCTCTGTCGTGCTCGTGGTCCTCGTCGTCGTGGTGTCGGCGCATGGCTGTCCCCTTCGTTGGAGCGGTGCCGGTCCCGGCACTCCCGTCGATAGGTGCAGACGCTAGGAGCGGTACCTGTGGGAATCCAGCGGAGGGACTGTCGACGCGCTGTCAAGTCGCTGTCGGTTTGCTTTGGCGCCCGTACCGGCCCGCCGCCCCGGCGCTCTCGGTACGCTTGCGCCCATGTACGGCTACGACCAGAACGTCGGTGCACAGCAGGGGTACGCCCCGCCGCAGCAGCCCATGGCCGGCGCCGGCGGGTACGGCCAGCAGCCACCGCTCTACCCCGAGCCGTCCCCGCCCTCGCTCGCGGACGCGGTGCGGGCCTTCACCACCGGGCAGATGTCCGCCGAGGACTTCCAGCAGGTCTTCGCGACGTCGAAGGTCTACTGCCCGCGCGGTGACAACCCGGGCTTCCTCGCCCTGCACAACACCCAGCAGCCGGTGATCCCGATGTTCACCTCGCTCAAGGAGCTGCGGCGGTACGCGGGCAAGGAGTCCAAGTACTTCGTCATCACCGGCGCCGAGGTGATCGACCTGCTGCCGACCGGCTACGGCTTCGTCCTGGACATGGAGGGCGAGCACCGGATGGTGTTCGACGCGAAGGCCGTGGAGCAGATGGTCGAGTTCGCGATGCGCCGGATGTACGGATAGCGCTTCGCGGGGTGCCGCGGGGCGCTCAGGACCCCGTTGCTTCGAGTCGCAGGGTCAGTCCGTCGAGCACGATGTCCAGGGCCGCCGTGAACTTCGCGTCCCGCATGGCCGTCGGGTCCTTGGTGGCGGCCTCCTCCGTTTCGGCGTAGCCCTTCGCCAGGTGTTCGTGTTCCGCAACCGCCTGCTGGGCCGCGGGCATCAGGCGCGCGATAAAACCGGCCTCCGTCTCCCCGGAGCGGGCGACCGTGATGAGCCAGGCGGCCTCGGTGGTGCTCATGCCGATGACGTACGACATCACGGCGTCGATCGCGAGAGCGGGATCCGGGAATCCGGCGGCCGTGAAGAGCGCGGCCAGGCGCTCCGAGTACGACATGAGGTTGGGGCCGAGGTAGGCGAGGCCCGCCTGGCCGAGGATCGAGCCCAGCCAGGGATGCCGTAGGGCCGTCGTACGGAAGGAATGGGCTGCCTCGGCAACGGCCGCCCGCCAGTCGGAGCTGTCCGCCGGCGGTACGTGGATCTCCGCGGCGACCTCGTCGACGGCCAGCTCCATCAGCTCGTCCTTGGTGGCGACGTGCCGGTAGAGGGAGGCCGCGCCCGCGTTCAGCCGGGTGGCGAGCTTGCGCATGCTCAGCGCCTCGACGCCCTCCGCGTCCAGCATGACGATCGCCTCGCGCACGATCGTGGCGCGGCTGAGCGCGGGCTGGTCGGCCTCGCGCTGGGGGCGGGCCCAGACGGAGGGGATGGGGCTCTGCTTCGTCGTCCTGGCGGCCATCGGGTGCTCCTTGAGGTCCGGTCCGACCTGCTGCGTACATCGTTCGCATCGAGCGTACAGGAATCGATGGTTGCGAACACTGTTCCGGTGTGCGTACAGTGTTCGCATCGAAGGAACGGTGTTCACAACGCTGGAGGGGAAGTCGTCATGGACGTCAAGGGAACGCGTGATCCACGCCGCTGGTGGATCCTGATCGTGCTCTGCCTGAGCACCCTGGTGCTGGTCGTCGACAGCATGGCGCTGACCGTCGCGGTGCCCGTGATGACCGAGGAGATCGGGGCGAGCGCCCAGGACACCCAGTGGATCCTGGACTCCTACATCCTGGTCTTCGCCGGCCTCCTGCTCACCTCCGGCAGCCTGGGTGACCGGTTCGGGCGCCGGAAGGTGATGCTGATCGGGCTCCTGCTCTTCGGGGCGGCCTCGCTGGCCGCGACCTGGTGCACCAGCCCCGGCGAGGTGATCGCCGCACGCGTCGCGATGGGTGTCGGCGGGGCCCTGATCATGCCGTCCACCCTGTCGATCCTCATCACCGTCTTCGACGAGGAGGAGCGCGGCAGGGCGATGGCGGCCTGGAGCTCGGTGTCGATGCTGGGCCTGGTCGGCAGCCCCGTGCTGGGTGGCATCCTGATCGACCACTTCTCCTGGCAGTCGATCTTCTTCATCAACGTGCCGATCGTGGCGCTCGCGATCGTCGCCGGTCTCATGCTGATGCCGGAGTCCAAGGCGCCCTGGCAGAAGGCCGACCCGCTGGGCGCGGTGCTCTCGGCGGTCGGGATGACGGCCCTGGTCTGGTGGATCATCGAGCTTCCGCAGCACGGTGCGCTGGGCGGCCGCTCCACGGTCACCCTGGTGGTGGCGCTCGCCTCCCTGGCCGGCTTCGTGGTCTGGGAGAACGTCACCAAGTCCCCCATGGTCCCGCTGGTCCTGTTCAAGCACCGCAACTTCAGCGGTGGTTCGCTCTCCCTGGCCCTCGTCCAGATCGGCAACGGCGGTCTGCTGCTGGTCCTCACGCAGTACCTGCAGTTCGTGCTCGGCTACTCGCCCGTCAAGGCGGGCCTCGCCTTCCTGCCGCTGGCGATCACCGCCCTGCTCGGCAACGGGGTGGGCGTCAAGCTCGCCGCGAAGTACGGCAACCGGTGGGTGATCCTCGCGGGCATGCTGGTGATGGTGGTCTGCTTCGCCCTGCTGGCCACGGTCTCGGCGGACTCCGGCTTCACGGTCCCGGCGGTGGCGCTCGGTCTCCTCGGCCTCGGTGCGGGCCTCGCGATGCCGGCCGCGGTCGGGGCGCTGATGGGCACCATCCCCGAGGACAAGGCGGGCGTCGGCTCGGCCCTGAACGACACCATCCAGCAGGCCGGCACCGCGCTGGGCATCGCGATCCTCGGCTCGCTGCTGTCGAGCGGCTTCGCGGACCGGATGCCCGAGGGGACGCCGGACCAGGCGAAGCACTCGATCGCCGGTGCGGTGGCCGGCGGCGACGCCGGTCTGGTCGCTGCGGCCCGCGAGGCCTTCACCGCCTCGATGTCCACCACCTTCACGGTCAGCGCGATCGGGGTCCTGGCGGCGGCGCTGCTGGCGACGCTGGTGATGCGGGACGACCGGCGCGCACCGGCGGTGGCGGAGCACCTGCCCGCGGCGGACCGCACCCCCGAGAAGCAGCCCGAACCCGTCGTCTGACCACGCCGTCCAGGCTCTTGCTGGCACACTGAACCGCCCCCGAAACACCGGTTCCTCATGATGAAGGCCGGCACCCGCCCCGGGTGTCGGCCTTCGGCTGTGCCCGGAGGGAATGCCCTCCGGGCTTTCCACGTTAGAGGTGGCAGAAAGTTCAATGCTCAACTAAACTGGCCGCACAAGGAGGTACCGACATGCCTGCAGTGACCGTCGAGAACCCGCTGACGCTGCCACGCGTCGCCGCGCCCACGGAGGCAGTGGCCCGTCCCGTGCTCGCCGTCACGACCGCGCCGAGCGGTTTCGAGGGTGAGGGCTTCCCGGTGCGCCGTGCGTTCGCCGGGATCAACTACCGCCACCTGGACCCGTTCATCATGATGGACCAGATGGGCGAGGTGGACTACGCGCCGGGTGAGCCCAAGGGCACCCCCTGGCACCCGCACCGCGGCTTCGAGACCGTCACCTACATCATCGACGGGATCTTCGACCACCAGGACAGCAACGGCGGCGGTGGCACCATCACCAACGGCGACACCCAGTGGATGACCGCGGGTTCGGGCCTCCTGCACATCGAGGCCCCGCCGGAGTCCCTCGTCATGTCCGGCGGTCTCTTCCACGGCCTGCAGCTGTGGGTGAACCTCCCGGCCAGGGACAAGATGATGGCCCCGCGCTACCAGGACATCCGCGGCGGCCACGTCCAGCTGCTCACCACCCCCGACGGCGGCGCGCTGCTGCGTGTCATCGCGGGCGAGCTGGACGGCCACCAGGGACCGGGTGTCACCCACACCCCGATCACGATGATCCACGCGACCCTCGCCCCGGGAGCGGAGATCACCCTGCCGTGGCGCGAGGACTTCAACGGCCTCGCGTACGTGCTCGCGGGCCGTGGCACGGTGGGTGCGGAGCGCCGCCCCGTCGAGCTGGGCCAGACGGCGGTCTTCGGCAGCGGCGGCTCCCTGACCGTGCGCGCGGACGAGAAGCAGGACTCCCACACGCCCGACCTGGAGGTCGTCCTCCTGGGCGGACAGCCGATCCGTGAGCCGATGGCCCACTACGGCCCGTTCGTGATGAACACGCGGGAAGAGCTCCAGCAGGCCTTCGAGGACTTCCAGAAGGGGCGGCTGGGGACGATCCCGGCAGTGCACGGGATGACTGCGAGCGGCCCGTCCGAGGGCTGACACCGGTCGGGTTCCGGCCGATTTCCGGTCGGGTTCCGGTCGAGTTCCATGGCGATCAGCGCCGGTAGTCCGGTGCTGATCGCCCAGGCCCGTCACCCGGGCCCGTCACCCACCCGGTCCGCCCGCGCACGACAGCCCCGGTCGGTCCATGATCCGCTGGAGGCGTGCAGGCCCCCACCCCGCTGCTCCCCGGCCCCGTCCGGCGGCTCGCCGCCTGGTGTGTCGTCGTGCTGTTGGTCGCCGGGGTCGTCTACGTCGGGATCCGGCTGGCCGTGGAGTTCCGTACGGCCGTCGTGCCCGTGCTGCTCGCCCTGCTCGGGACGGCGTTGCTCGGGCCCCTGCACCGGCGGCTGGTGAAGGCCAAGGTGAACCGGTCCGTCGCCGCCGGGCTCACCTGCGTCGCCGTCGTGGCCGTCGTCGGCGGGGCCGTGTACATCGTCGTCGCCGCGATCGTCGACACCGGCGACCAGATCCTCGCCGCGCTCAGGCAGGCGGCCCAGGACCTCGCCGAGCACTTCGGGGCCGCCGGGACCTCGCTGGACGATCTCGCCACCAACGCCAAGGAGTTGCTCACCGACTTCGGCGGGACCGCCGCCTCCGGGGTCATCAGCGGGGTGAGTGTCGTCGCGGAGACCATCGCCATGGCGGTGCTCGCGCTGCTGCTCGTCTTCTTCTTCCTGCGGGACTCCGACCGGGCCACAGACACCTTGCGCTCCGTTGTTCCGGGCGGGGCCGGGGAGGTCATGGAGGCCATGGCCCGGCGGGCGTTCCAGGGTGTGGAGGGGTTCATGCGGGGGACCACCTTCATCGCCCTCATCGACGCCCTCTGCATCACTGTCGGGCTGCTCGTCCTCGACGTCCCGGGCGCGGTCGGGCTGGGCGCGCTCGTCTTCGTCGGGGCCTACATCCCCTACCTCGGCGCCTTCCTCTCGGGGGCCGTCGCCGTGCTGGTGGCGCTGGCCGACCGGGGGTTCGTCATCGCGCTGTGGGTGCTGGCGATCGTGGTCGCCGTGCAGGTCCTGGAGGGGCATGTGCTGACGCCCATGATCCAGAGCCGGACCGTGCAGATGCACCCGGCCGTCGTCATGGTGGCGATCACCGCGGGGGCGTCCGTGGCCGGAGTCCTCGGCATGCTGCTCGCCGTACCGCTGACCGCGGCCGCCTTCGGCGTCGTACGCGAACTGCAGGACCGTTACGCGAGCCCCGAGCCCTCCGAGCCGTCTGCGCCCCCGGAACCGTCGCCGCCCTCGGACTCGTAGAGCTCGAACCAGATGCTCTTGCCCTCGCCCCGGGGGTCCACCCCCCACGACTGAGCCAGCAGCTCGATCAGCATCAGGCCCCGCCCGGACGACGCCAGTTCCCCGGGGCGGCGCTTGTGCGGAAGGTCGTCGCTGGTGTCCGTCACCTCGACGCGGATCCGGCGGCCCCCCGGCTCGCCCCGTACCTCGGCGAGGAGCAGGGCGTCGGCGTCGGTGTGGACGAGGACGTTCGTGAGCATCTCGGAGAGGAGGAGGACGGCCGAGTCCACCTGGTCCTCGGACGTCCAGTCGTGCAGCAGTTCCCGCAGCTGCTGCCGGGCCACCGCCACCCGCTCCGGCTCCGCCTGGGCCACCGACATCATGGTGCGCCGGATCGTCGGCCGCACGGCGACCGGGCCGCCGCAGCCCTCCCCCTCCCGGCACAGCAGCAGCACCGCTATGTCGTCCTCGCGCCGGTCGGCGAGCGGGCCGGTGGTGTGGTGGGAGGACGGGCCGTGCACGGCCTGGACGAGGGCGTCGGCGAGCGACTCCAGGTCGCCGTCGTGCTCCTCCAGGATCGCGCGGATGCGCTTCCAGCCGGTCTCCAGGTCGTGGCCGCCGGTCTCGATCAGGCCGTCCGTGCAGATCAGCATCGTCTCGCCGGGTTCCAGGGTGATCCGGGTCGTCGGGTAGTCGGCGTCCGGGTCGATGCCGAGCGGGAGGCCGCCGGCCGTCGGGCGGGCCAGCACCGTGCCGTCGGTCATTCGGATCGCCGGGTCCGGGTGCCCGGCGCGGGCGATGTCCAGCAGGCCGGTCGTGGGGTCGACCTCGACGTACAGGCAGGTCGCGAAGCGCAGCTCGGAGGGGTCCTCGTCGAGGGAGCCGAACGTCATGCCGTGCAGGAAGCGGGAGGCGCGGGAGAGGACGGCGTCGGGGCGGTGGCCCTCGGAGGCGTAGGCGCGCAGGGCGATGCGGAGCTGGCCCATCAGGCCCGCCGCGCGGACGTCGTGGCCCTGGACGTCGCCGATGACCAGGGCGAAGCGGCCGCCCGGCAGCGGGATCATGTCGTACCAGTCGCCGCCGACCTGGAGCCCGCCGCCGGTCGGGACGTAGCGGGCGGCGACGCTCATGCCCGGTATCTCGGGGCCCAGCTGGGGCAGCATCGAGCGCTGGAGGCCGTCCGTCAGTTCCCGCGCGGACTCGGCGGCCTCGGCGCGGGACAGGGCCTGGGCGAGCATCCGGGCCACCGTCGTCAGCACGGACCGCTCGTCGGGTGTGAACGCGACCGGATAGGTGAAGGCCGCCATCCAGGCGCCCATCGTGCGGCCGGCCACGGTCAGCGGCAGGAACGCCCAGGACTGGCGGTTGAAGTGCGCGGCGAGCGGCCATGTGACGGGGTAGCGGTCCTTGTACTTCTCGGGCGAGGAGAGGTACACGGCACGGCCGGTGCGGACGACCTCGGCGGCCGGGTAGTCCGTGTCCAGGGCCATGTGTGTGAAGGGGCCCTCGTCGCCGGGCTGGTGGCCGTGGTGGCCGATGATCGTCAGACGGTCGCCCGTCACCCCGAACACCGCGAGGCCGTCCGGCGAGAAGCCCGGCATCGACAGGCCGGCCGCGACCCGCAGCACCTCCGCCGTGGACCGGGCCTCGGCCAGCGCCCGGCCGGCGTCCAGCAGGAACGCCTCCCGCGAGCGCCGCCAGTCGCCGGTGACCGCCGTACGCCCCGCCGGGGTGCCCGGCCTCGGTTCGGTGACCTCCTGGAGGGAGCCCGTCACCTCGTACGACCGTTTCTCGCGGTCGAAGGAGGCGTGGAAGCGGCTGCGGCCGACGCGGACGACCCGGCCCCGCTCGTCCATGATCCGCACCCGCACCTCGCCGAGGGTGCCCTCGGCCACGGCGAGCTGGATCACTCCGCTGACCTCGTTCCAGTCCACCGGGTGCAGGCGGGAGCGCACCTGGGCCTGGCTGAGCGTGGCCTGTTCGGGGGGCAGCCCGAGCAGCCGTGCCGCCTCCGCGTCGACTGTGACCAGTCCCGTGGCGGTGTTCCAGTGCCACAGTCCGGTCGCGAGGGTGGCGAGAACCTCCCCCACGGTGGGCAGGGGCTCACCAGTGCGCATTGCCCCACTGTAAGAAGAGGTGATCGCACACTGCCACCGAAGCTGTACGGGGCACCTGGTCGGCCGGGGCGCCGGAGCGCTGCCAAATGGTGGGGAGCCGATCTTGGGGTCCCCGGTAGGCTTGGGGGAAGTTTCACGTGAAACACGCCCCTCGATCCGCGAAGACTGGATGAACGACGATGCATCGGTACAGGTCCCACACCTGCGGCGAGCTCCGCTCCTCTGACGTCGGTACCGACGTCCGGCTGAGTGGCTGGCTGCACAATCGGCGCGACCTGGGCGGCATCCTCTTCATCGATCTGCGCGATCACTACGGCATCACGCAGCTCGTCGCCCGTCCCGGCACGCCCGCGTACGAGGCCCTGGACAAGCTGTCCAAGGAATCGACCGTCCGCGTCGACGGCAAGGTCGTCTCCCGCGGCGCCGAGAACATCAACCCCGACCTGCCGACCGGCGAGATCGAGGTCGAGGTCGGCGAGGTCGAGCTGCTCGGCGCGGCCGCCCCGCTCCCCTTCACGATCAACACCGAGGACGGGGTCAACGAGGAGCGGCGCCTGGAGTACCGCTTCCTGGACCTGCGCCGCGAGCGCATGCACAAGAACATCCTGCTGCGTACGTCGGTCATCTCGGCGATCCGGCACAAGATGACGGCGCTGGGCTTCAACGAGATGGCGACGCCGATCCTGTCCGCGACCTCCCCCGAGGGCGCCCGCGACTTCGTCGTCCCCTCCCGTCTGAACCCGGGCAAGTTCTACGCCCTGCCGCAGGCGCCGCAGCAGTTCAAGCAGCTGCTGATGATCTCCGGCTTCGACCGCTACTTCCAGATCGCGCCCTGCTTCCGCGACGAGGACGCGCGTGCGGACCGTTCGCCGGGCGAGTTCTACCAGCTCGACGTCGAGATGAGCTTCGTCGAGCAGGAGGACGTCTTCCAGCCGATCGAGCAGCTGATGACCGAGCTGTTCGAGGAGTTCGGCGGCGGCCGCCACGTCACCTCGCCCTTCCCGCGGATCCCGTTCCGTGAGGCGATGCTGAAGTACGGCTCCGACAAGCCGGACCTCCGTGCCCAGCTGGAGCTCGTCGACATCACCGACGTCTTCGAGGGCTCGGAGTTCAAGGCGTTCGCCGGCAAGCACGTGCGTGCCCTGGCGGTGCCGGACGTCTCCGCGCAGCCCCGGAAGTTCTTCGACCAGCTCGGTGACTTCGCGGTCTCGCAGGGCGCCAAGGGCCTGGCCTGGGTGCGCGTGGCCGAGGACGGCTCGCTGTCCGGCCCGATCGCGAAGTTCCTCACCGAGGAGAACGTCGCCGAGCTGACCAAGCGCCTCTCCCTGGCCGCCGGTCACGCCGTCTTCTTCGGCGCGGGCGAGTTCGACGAGGTCTCGAAGATCATGGGCGCGGTGCGGGTCGAGGCCGCCAAGCGTGCCGGGCACTTCGAGGAGGGCGTCTTCCGGTTCTGCTGGATCGTTGACTTCCCGATGTACGAGAAGGACGAGGAGACCGGCGCGATCGACTTCTCGCACAACCCCTTCTCGATGCCGCAGGGCGGTCTGGAGGCCCTGCAGACGCAGGACCCGCTGGACATCCTGGGCTGGCAGTACGACATCGTCTGCAACGGCGTCGAGCTGTCCTCGGGCGCGATCCGGAACCACGAGCCGGAGATCATGCTCAAGGCCTTCGAGATCGCGGGCTACGACCGCGAGACCGTCGAGGAGAAGTTCGCCGGCATGCTCCGCGCCTTCCGCTTCGGCGCCCCGCCGCACGGCGGCATCGCCCCCGGCGTCGACCGCATCGTCATGCTCCTCGCGGACGAGCCGAACATCCGCGAGACCATCGCCTTCCCGCTCAACGGCAACGCCCAGGACCTGATGATGGGCGCGCCGACGGAGCTGGAGGAGGCGAGGCTGAAGGAGCTGCACCTGACGGTGCGCAAGCCGCAGCCGAAGTAGGTCTTTGAAGAAGTAGGTCTTTGAAGCCGTAGGTGGCTCGGAACCGGCGTCGGTTCTGAGCCACTTTCGTTTACGGCGCTCATGCAGGGCTTTCACCCAGCTCTTACCCAACCTCCTGACAGGCGCGGTCCCTAACTTCCCTGCACATGACGGGAAACCACACGGCCGAAGGGCCGAAACACAAGCGGGACCTCACACGTCGCAAGGTCGTCGTGGCCGGAGCGGGAGCCGCCGCCGCGGTGGGCGTGGGCGGCACGCTCGCGGCCGGCGCCTTCGCGGGTGAAACGAACGGCAAGGCCGCGAGCGCGTCGGCGAGCAGCACCTCCACCGGCGCGGAGGCCTGCTACAAGCTCACCTCGGAGACCACCGAGGGCCCCTACTACATCGACGCCGACAAGCTCCGCCAGGACATCACCGAGGACAAGGAGGGCATCCCGCTCACCCTTCGCATCAAGGTGATCGACGCAACGCCCTGTCAGGTCAGAGACTTGTAGCCGCTCCACCCGCTCGCGATCTGGGTTCGCGAGCCGAACGACCCCTTCCCGTCCCCGCTGTTGCGCCACGCGTTGCCGCTGGTGTCGCGGGAGACGAGGTCCGGGTGGCCGTCGTCCGTGATGTCACCGACACCGACGACGACGTTGTAGCCGCCGCCCCAGTTCGCGAACAGCTTCACCCGGGCGGCGAAGGTGCCGTCGCCCTTGCCGTTGTAGCGCCACAGGGTGTTCGCGGTGTCCTGGGCGAGGAGGTCGGGCCTGCCGTCGCCGGTGATGTCCCCGACGCCGACGATCTTCTTGTAGCCCTTCCAGTTGTCGTAGAGCTTCACCCGGGCGGCCAGCTTGCCGTCGCTCGTGCCCTTGTAGAGGTAGACCGCTCCGGTGGACGAGTTCCGCGCGATCAGGTCCGGGCGTCCGTCACCGCTCAGGTCACCGGGCGAGGTCAGCACGTTGTACTGCGTCCAGCCGCTGGTCGCGAGGGTCGTGTACGACGTCGACGGCTTGAGCACCGAGCCGCAGCCCGGCTTGTACAGCCGCAGGGCGCCGCTGCTGTAGCGCACGAGGACGTCGTTGCAGCGGTCACCGCTCAGGTCGCCGAACGGGACGGCCAGGACGGTGGTGGCCCAGCCGGTGCCGGTGTACTTGTCGCCGAACTTGCCGGTGCCGGTGCCGCTGTGGAAGGTCAGGCCACCGGAGGAGTTCAGGGTGAGCAGGTCGCCGCGGCCGTCCGAGCCGTCGGGGCTGACGAAGTCGCGGCGGACCGGCGCTCCGCGCTGGAGGAAGGCCTCGCCGGTGCTGACCGTGTTCTCCGTGGCGCTGGCGAGGCCGGTCGCCTTCAGGGTCCACTTGAACCAGCCGCTGGGGAAGTAACTCCCGTCGGCCGTCTTGCCGTTCCAGGACACCGACACCCGGTCCGGGGTCGCGCCGCCGGTGAGCGTGCGGGTCGCCTTGCCGTTCGCGCCGCTCTGCACGGAGGTGAGGGTGAGCGACCAGGAGGTGACCGGGCGGGACAGCACCCAGTCGGCCTCGAAGGGCACGTTCGGGGCCGCATAGCTGCCGGCCGACGTCTCGAAGGCCGTCACGGCGGACGGGGCGATGCCGGTGGTCGTGACGTGGGTGCGCTCGTAGTCGTCGAACCAGGCGACCAGGCCGGTGTACTCGTCGACCGTCCAGCGGTAACGGCGGTCCGCCGTCAGACCGTTGGCGGCCAGGCCGGACGCGATCACCCGCGTGCTCCCGGTGGCCGACTCGGTGAGGACCAGGGTGTGGGCGGCGTGGTCGTGGCGGACGGTGAAGCCGTCGCCCAGCAGCACGTCACCGGGGACGACCGCCTTCGACGTAGCGGCCTTGGTGTCGTAGACCCCGGCCGAGTCCGCCCCGCAGGCCCAGTACACCCAGCGGCCCGCCGCCTGCAGTTCGCTCGGCACACAGGCCAGGCCCGGCACGGTCACCGTGGAGAGCGTCTTCGCCAGCGGGATGCTGTACGAGGTGAGCTTGCCGGCGGTGGTGGTGGCGCTCCAGAGGGTCGAGCCGTTCAGGGCGGCGGCGCGGACGGTCCGCTTCAGCTTCTGGCCCTGGCCGAACTCGCCCACGTACTGCGCCGGGGTGGTGCCGCCGGAGTTGTAGACGGCGTAGTCGTCGGAGACGTCCACGATCGCGCCGCCCTGGCCGCCGAAGTCCAGGTAGTGGCCGCCGATGGCCTTGAGCCGGTCGTCGCCGAGGCCTTCGCCCTCGTCGGTGCCGCCGTTCGTGTCCAGGTAGACGTCCTCGGCGGAGAGGTTCCCCCACAGCGCCGCGCAGGTGGTGCCCGCGTACGGGCAGACCGGCCCGTACATCGAGCCGCTCTCCGTGGCGGCGGACGCCGTCAGCGCGGTGGAGCCGTCGGTGGTGAGGGTGCGTACCGAAGTGGTGTCCGTGGTGGTACTGGCCGGGTCGTCCTCGGCGACGCGCAGGCTGCCGCGGCTGAGCGCGATGCCCGTCTTGGTGTTCTCCACCGCCGGGGCCTCCCGGACCTTCTCCAGCTTCAGCGTGCCGTCCTCGGCCCGGCCGACCCGCTGCACCCACCAGTCGGTGGCGTCGGTGCCGCCCGTGACGAGGGCACCGCCGCCGTCGGTCGCCAGCGCGTACTCGCCGGCACTCGTCAGCAGGGTCTGCTGCACCGAGGGGTCGGTGACGCTGACCGCGAGCAGCTTGGAGCCGAGCTCACGGGACGACAGCGGCAGCAGCAGCCAGTCGCCGACCAGGACCGGGTCACCGTCGAGCGCGCCGGGGTGCGCGGGCAGCTTGACGAGCTGCTCGGCGGCGGCGAGGTCGGTGCGGGACTTCAGGTGCAGCTCGGCGGTGCCCTCCTGGTACCAGCCGATGCGGTCCTCGCTCATCACGTAGTGCGAGGCGTAGGTGGCGTCGGAGAACACATCGGTGTTCACGGCCGAGGCGACGTCGATGTAGCCGATCCTGCTGGTGTCGACCGACCAGAGCACGCCCGAGGAGTCCGCGGCGAGGACGTCGTCGCTCCCCACGGCCGTCGGATCACCGGTCACCTCGCGGGCGTGCCACTCGCCGTCGACCTTGTCGATCAGGGAGTAGCTGGTGACGACCGTGTCCCCGGCCAGGGCCCGGTAGTAGCCGTGCGTGGTGGAGCCGGGCCAGCTCAGGCTCCTGGCCGTGGCCGTGGCCGGGTCCCAGAGGGTGACGGTCGAGGACGACACCGACGACGACGGCAGGGCGACCAGGTCGCCGTCCGACCCGTACCAGGCCGGACGGCACTCGGAGTCGATGTAGTAGCAGGGGGAGGTCGGGGCGTACACGCTCCCGTCGGCCTTCTTGACGGTGACGGTCCGACCCGTCGCGTAGTCGGTCCATTGCATTCCGGCCCTGCCGGTCTGCCGGTGCAGGAAGCCGCTGTCGCCGGCCACGTACGGGCGGTCGGTGCGCGGCGTGGTGGTGCTGGGGTCGACCAGCGTGATCGCGGTGGTGTCGGCTTCGGCCGCTTCCGCGGAGCCGCCGCCCTCCGACAGGACGACTATGGACGCGGCCGCGACGGCGAGCGCGAGCGAGGAGACGGCGGCGGCCAGCCCGCCCCGTCTCAGGGCGTGTCTGCCCACGTGAAGTTCCCTCCCCTACGAGGGCCCGTGCCCTCGCACAAGTGGCCGGATCTTATCAGGGGCTTATGCCGGGCAGTGGGCGCGTTCGCGCAGGTGAAGGAGGTGAGGCGGGGCGACCGTCAGGGAATCGTCACTCCCCTTCCGTCGGCGGCCTGAGCGCCTCCTCCTCCAACAGCCGCTCGGCGATGTCGTCCGCCCACGCCCGGGCCCACCGGCGGAGCGTCGGAACCGACTCCGCGTCCAGGCCGCCCACGACGAACTCCCCGTCGTGCAACAGCTCCGTGGCCTCCAGGCGGGACTGGAGGTCCGCCAGGTCGAACTCGTCCCAGGCGTGGCGGCGGCCCAGTTCCTCCAGGTCGGGGTAGCTCCAGTGGGCCGCGGTCAGATAGACGTCGGCGAGGTCGCGCGCGGCACCCCGGTCGGTCACGGCGCGAACCTTCGTGCCGATGAGGTCCTCCAGGGAGAGGGCCGGGCCGAGGCCGGTCGTCACCGGGGGCCGCCAGAAGGTCTCCTTCAGCAGGTCAACGGCACGTTCCTGGTCCGTGTCGGGGTCCGTGACGAGCAGCCGGGTGGAGAGCGGGTCGGTCTCCAGGGGACGTACCCGCCAGCCGCGTTCCGTCAGGCCGTGCCGGACCATGGCCGCGATCTGGTCCATGGGCTCGGGGTGTTCGGTCGCCACCTCCACCGACCGCGCCTGCCGGGCGGTCAGGCCGTGCGCCCGGACCGCGCAGTCGCCGGCCAGGACGAGCGGGTAGCGGACGCCGACGGCGAGGACGTCGGACAGGAGGTCGCGGTGCGGGGGCAGCATGGTGGCCCCGATTATCGCGGTCGCGCCGGGTTCGGCCCGGACCGGCGTGCCGTCGGCATGCGGATCCGTGCACCCGAAAGACGGGCGGCCGCCGCTGTCACACTCTGTGCCCCGCTCGTGGTGGACCTGGCTCGGGCTGGCCAAGGGTGCGGGTGCCGTGGGGCTGCTGGTCGGACTGTTCGTGGGAGAAACGATCCGGGCCGGACGGGGACCTCCCCGTCCGGCCCGGATCACGTCTGCTGCCCTACTTCGCCACGAACTGCGTCAGGATCGCCTGCACCTCGTAGATGTCGACGCCCTTGGTGAACGTCTTCTCGATGGGCGTCGGCGTCCCCGAGACCCAGATCTTCAGCTCGGCGTCCAGGTCGAAGGTGCCGGCGGTCTCGACCGCGAAGTGCGTGATGCTGCGGTAGGGGATGGAGTGGTACTCCACCTTCTTGCCGGTGATGCCCTGCTTGTCGACCAGGATCAGACGACGGTCGGTGAACAGGATGGTGTCGCGTATCAGCAGGTACGCGGCGTGCACCTGCTCACCGTGACCCAGCAGACGCGCGTAGTCCTGCTGCGCCTGCCCCTGGTCGATGGTGTGCGCGTTCCCGAACAGTGCCATGGATGGATCCCCCCACTTGGCGGCCTTGACGGCCCAGCATGATCTTCGCAATGTATAGCGCCTCGGGGGTGTCCAGGCATAGAGGCGTAAACGATCAGGTGTCGTACGAACCGTCCCAGGGCGCACCGAAACCGAGCAGGTCCGGGTAGAGCTCGGCCCAGGCCTCGCCGTCGTCCTCTCCGGTCACCAGGCCGAACACCACGCCGT
This sequence comes from Streptomyces sp. R28, assembly GCF_041052385.1. GTDB lineage: Bacteria > Actinomycetota > Actinomycetes > Streptomycetales > Streptomycetaceae > Streptomyces. The sequence continues at coordinate 5,491,732 of NZ_CP163439.1, forward strand.
CCACGGTGAGTTGGAAAGGGCGGATCGCGATGTCCGTGTACGTACGCCGGGGGAGGCTGCGCAACCCGGTGGCCAGGCGGGCGCGGGCGCGTGCGATGACCGAGTCGGGGCCGTGCGGGGCGAGCTGCTGCTCGGCCCAGGTGCCGGCGCACCATATCTCCGAGTCGCGGTACCTGCCGTCGGCGTCGAAGGTGTGGAGGACCGCGTAGAGGCGTTTGTGCTCTTCCCAGCCGGTGCCGAGGTCGAAGCCCTTGGGAAAGGCGTACGTGACCGAACCCATGAACTGTCCGTCCGCGTAATGGCCGATCGCCTCGGTACGGCCGTGCGGCTCGTAGGCGATCGGGATGACCTCTGGGACTGCCATGGCGGAAACCATACGGTCGTGTAGGGGGGCATGGTGGCGGTGGGGCGCGATCGATGCCAACCGGATGGGCAACATCCGCGTGATGTCCCCGAGTTGGGCACGGATCAGTCAAAAAATTCACGGCACCTTTCAGATCTCCGCGACCACAGACGGACCAAAAGCCCGCTCACGCGGGCCCGCTCGCCGGCGCGCGAGCCTCACCGAGGTACGTAAGGACTCATTCGTGGCATCCCCTTCCCACCGCCCCACCCACCGTCGTTCCCTCCGCGGACGCCGCACCGTCGTCGTCACCGCCGCCGTCGCTGCCGCCGGCATAGGTGCCGGGGTCTTCGTGCTGAACGCGAACGCCGGCGCGGTCGACCTGTACCACCAGGCGCTGCCCGCCAAGGACGGCTGGGCGGCCTCCGGCGCCGGTACGACGGGCGGCTCGAAGGCGGACTCCGCACACGTGTACACCGTCAGCACCCGCGCCCAGCTCGTGAAGGCGCTGGGGTCGGTCTCCGACACCACGCCCCGGATCATCAAGATCAAGGGCACCATCGACGCCAACACCGACGACGTCGGCAAGAAGCTGACCTGCGCCGACTACGCCTCCGGCACCGGCTACTCGCTCTCCGCCTACCTCAAGGCCTACGACCCGGCGACCTACGGCAAGAAGGCGCCGTCCGGCACGCAGGAGAACGCCCGCAAGGCCGCCGCGGACAAACAGAAGAAGAACATCGTCTTCCGCGTCCCCGCCAACACCACCGTCGTGGGCGTCCCCGGCACGAACGCCGGCATCAAGGGCGGCAGCCTGCAGGTGCAGAACGTCAAGAACGTCATCGTCCGCAACCTCACCTTCGCCGACACCCAGGACTGCTTCCCGCAGTGGGACCCCACCGACGGCTCGACGGGCGAGTGGAACTCCAACTACGACGCCGTCACCCTGCGCGGGGTGACCAACGTGTGGGCGGACCACAACACGTTCACCGACGCGCCGACCTTCGACAGCGCCGAGAAGACCTACTTCGGCCGCAAGTACCAGGTCCACGACGGAGCCCTCGACATCACCAACGGCTCCGACCTGGTGACCGTCGAACGCAACCTGTTCAGCAACCACGACAAGACGATGCTGATCGGCAGCAGCGACACCGACAGCACCGGCAAGCTGCGCGTCACCATCCACCACAACGTGTGGAAGGGGATCGTGCAGCGGGCGCCCCTGGCCCGCATCGGCCAGATCCACCTCTACAACAACGTCTACGACACGACCACACTCAACGGCTACGCGCCGAAGTACAGCATCGACTCCCGCGCCAGGGCTCAGGTCGTCGCCGAGCACAACGCCTGGAAGCTGCCGTCCGGCGCCAAGGTCGCCAAGCTGCTGAGCGGCGACGGCACCGGCTCGATCGCCGGCGGCGGCAACCTCGTCAACGGCACGACGACCGACATCGTGGCCGCCTGCAACGCCGCGAGCTCGAAGAAGATCAAGACGACGGTGAACTGGAAGCCGGCCCTGACGGCGGGTCTCCAGACGTCGGTGAAGAACCTGATCACCGAGCTGACGGGCACGACGGGTGCCGGGGCGCTGTCCTGACGCCGGGCTGACGTACGGCTGAGGAAATCTCCTGGTCTGCCGCTGTCACACTTGCGCGGTGCCCGGCGTCAGGGAGGCAGTGGACCCGCCGCACGGCACCGGCCGTGCGGTTCCGACCGCAGCTGACCTGGAGTTCCTCATGCAGACCGCACACGTCGTCGTCACCGTCGTGGCCGCCCTGATGGCCGGATTCTCCGGCACCGTCCTGCTCATGCGGGCCCAGTGGATCGTGCAGGCGCTCACCGACTACTCCGTGCCCCGGTCGTGGTGGACCTGGCTCGGGCTGGCGAAGGCCGCCGGGGCCGTGGGGCTGGTGGTCGGCCTGCTCGTGCCCGTGATCGGGGTGCTGGCCGGGGTCGGTCTGGTGCTGTACTTCCTCGGGGCCGCGGTGACGGTGGCGCGGGCCCGGTGGTACGCGCACATCCCGTTCCCACTGGTGTACGCCGCCCCGGTCGTCGGCGCGCTCGCTCTGGCGTAGGGGTGTGCGCCAGGGGCCCGGAACCAGCCGAGTGCGGTTCCGGGCCCCTTCGGGTGCGCGACGCGTACTACGCCGGTTCGCCGCCGAACCGCTCCCTGTACGCCTCCAGGTCCTCCTCCGTGATCTTCGCGAAGAGGACCGGCGGGACGGTGAAGGGCGTGCCTGCGGGGACGGTGGTGAGGGCCTTGGCCTCCTCGACCGTCCTCCAGGTCGCCGTGTCGTCCTTCAGGTCGAACGCGCCACGCATGGCCGCCGAGGACGTCGGGATGAACGGCTCCGAGATCACCGCGTACAAGTGGATGAGGTTCATCGCCGTACGAAGGGTGAGGGCCGCGCCCTCAGGGTTGGTCTTGATCTCCAGCCAGGGGGCCTTCTCCTCGAGGTAGGAGTTGCCGGCCGACCACAGAGCGCGCAGGGCTGCCGCGGCCTTGCGGAACTGGATGGCCTCCATGTGCTCCTCGTACTCGGCGAGCAGGCGGGCGATCTCCTCGCCCAGCCTCGCCTCCGCCTCGCCCGGCTCGGCGCCCGCCGGGACCTCGTCGCCGAACCGCTTGCGGGAGAAGGACAGGACTCGGTTGACGAAGTTGCCGAGGGTGTCCGCCAGGTCCTTGTTCACGGTGGCCGTGAAGTGCTCCCACGTGAAGGACGAGTCGTCCGACTCGGGGGCGTTGGCCATCATGAAGTAACGCCAGTAGTCGGCGGGCAGGATCTCCAGCGCGTCGTGCGTGAAGACGCCGCGCTTCTGCGAGGTGGAGAACTTGCCGCCGTAGTAGTTGAGCCAGTTGAAGGCCTTGATGACGTCGACCTTCTTCCACGGCGCGCGGGTGCCCAGCAGGGTCGCCGGGAACATCACGCTGTGGAACGGGACGTTGTCCTTGCCCATGAACTGCGTGTAGTGGACGTCCGCGTCCGACTCCCACCACCACGAGCGCCAGTCCCGGTTCTCCGGGTCCTGGTCCGCCCACTCCTTCGTGGAGCCGATGTACTCGATCGGGGCGTCGAACCAGACGTAGAAGACCTTGCCCTCGGCGGCGAGGTCCGGCCAGGTATCGGCCGGGACAGGGACGCCCCAGTCCAGGTCACGGGTGATCGCGCGGTCGTGCAGGCCCTCGGTGAGCCACTTGCGGGCGATGGAGGAGGCGAGCACCGGCCAGCTGTCGGCGCGCTCGTCGACCCACGCCTCGACCTCGTCGGCCAGCACCGACTGGAGGAGGAAGAGGTGCTTGGTCTCGCGGACCTCCAGGTCGCTGCTGCCGCTGATCGCGGAGCGGGCGTCGATCAGGTCCGTCGGGTCCAGGACGCGCGTGCAGTTCTCGCACTGGTCGCCGCGGGCCTTGTCGTAGCCGCAGTGCGGGCAGGTGCCGATGATGTAGCGGTCGGGGAGGAAGCGGCCGTCCGTGATCGAGTACACCTGGCGGATGGCGCGCTCCTCGATGAAGCCGTTCGCCTTCAGTTCCCGCGCGATCTCCTGGGTGATCTCGTGGTTCTGCGGGGACGAGCTGCGGCCGAAGTAGTCGAAGGCCAGGTTGAATCCGTCGTAGATCGCCTTCTGCTGGTCGTGCGCCTGCGCGCAGAACTCGTCGACCGGGATGCCCTGTTCCTTGGCGGCCAGCTCGGCGGGGGTGCCGTGCTCGTCCGTGGCGCAGATGTACAGGACGTCGTGCCCGCGCTGGCGCAGGTACCGGGAGTACACGTCCGCCGGGAGCATGGACCCCACCATGTTGCCCAGGTGCTTGATCCCGTTGATGTACGGAAGGGCGCTGGTGATGAGGTGTCGAGCCATCGGGGGCTGCTCCCATGTCGGTCGTTTTGCGAACCTTGAAATCGTAGCCGACACAGGTGGGCCGCCCGCTTCCCGTTTTAAGGGGTGGGAAGGGGGCGGCCGTGGGTGAGGGTGGGCGAGGCGGTGGCTGGACCGCTCCCGTCGGCTACGGGCGCCAGTTCGCCAGGATGCCCTCGTAGACCTGCTTGTCGGTCAGCTCCAGCGGGGTCTCGCCGGCCAGGAAGTGGGCGGTGTTGTCCGTCTTGAGCTTGCGGAGGTAGTCGAAGGCCTTCTGCTCGGGGTCGCCGAAGGCGACGAAGGAGAAGAAGACGGAGGGGTGGTTCTTCGCCGCCTCCGTGAGGGCCTGCGTGGCGGGGGTCTTGGCGTCGGGGGCGCCGTCCGTCTGGAAGACGACGAGGGCGGGGGTGTCGGGGGCGGTCTTCTGGTGGTGGGTGACGACCTCTTCGACGGCCACGTGGTAGCTCGTACGACCCATGCGGCCGAGGCCCGCGTGCAGCTCGTCGATCTTGTTCTCGTGGTCGGTGAGGGTGAGGTCGGCGGTGCCGTCGAGTTCCGTGGAGAAGAAGACGACGTGGACCGTGGCCTCGGGGTCGAGGTGGGCGGCGAGGGCGAGGGTCTGGTCGCCGAGGGCCTGGGCGGAGCCGTCCTTGTAGTACGGGCGCATGGAGGCGGAGCGGTCGAGGACGAGGTAGACCTTGGCCCGGGTGCCGGTGAGGTCGAGCTCGTCGAGCGTGGCGCCGGCGGACTTGTAGGCGGTGAGCAGGCCCGCGGGGAGGTCGGCGGCGGGGGCCGTGCCGGTGGCTGTGGCCTCGGCTTCGCCTTCGGCGTCCGCACCGCCCGTGTGGCTTTCGTCGTCGGCCGCGAGTGGCTCCTGCGGGGCTTCCTCGCCGTCGGCAGCCTCCGGCTCGTCGGTCGCCTCGGTGCCACCGGCTCCGCGACCGGTTCAGGCGTGGCCTCGGCGGCCACCGGCTCGGGGTCGGGCGTGACCTCGGCGGGCACCTCGGGCTCGGGTGCCGGCTCCGGGGTGACCTCGGCTACCGCCTCGGGCTCGGGTGCCGGCTCCGGGGTGACCTCGGCGACCGCCTCCGGCTCGGGTGCCGTCGCCTCGTCCGCCGCAACCGGCGCGGGCTCCTCGGCGACCGGCTCCTGCGCAGCGACCGGCTCCTGCGCAGCCACCGGCTCCTGCGCAGCCACCGGCGCCTCGGCCGACGTCTCAGCGACGGCTTCCTCGGAGGCGGGCGTCTCGGCGACGGGCTCTTCCGCGACCGCTTCCTCGACGACCGGCTTCTCGGCAACGGGCTCTTCGGTCACCGATTCGGTGACGGGCTCTGCCTCGACGGGTTCCCCGACGGCGGGCGTTTCCGCGACGGGTTCCTCGACGGCCGGCGTTTCCGCCACGGCCTCTTCGGCCGCAGGCGTTTCCGCGGAGGGCTCTGCCTCGACGGCTTCCTCGGCGACCGGCGTCTCCGCCACAGGCGTCTCCGCCACCGGCTCTTCGGCCCTCGTCGGCTCCGCCACCAGCGACTCCGCCCGCGTCTCCACCGGCGTCGCCGGCTTCGGCACCGCGACGTTGTCGAAGGCGGCCGAGACGAGCTCGTGCTCGCCGTCGTCCGACTGCTCGACCGGGTCGGCCTTATCGACCTTGTCGGCCGTATTGACCGTATCGGCCTTGTCAGTCTTGCCGTTCTTGTCGGTCTTGCCGGTCTCATCCGACTTCGTCGCCGGTTCCGACGCGCGCGGTTCCGGTACCTGTGCGGTAGCCGCCGGCTGCGGTTCCGGGGACGGGGACGGGACCGTCGGCTGTGGCTCCGGCGAAGGAGTCGCACCCTCTGCTTCGGCGGTACGCCCCTTGCGTGACCGGCCGAATGCGTTCCGCAGGAGAGTGAGAATGCCCATGTGCGCAACCCTTCGCGTGAGTTGATGCCCGTAATCCCTGGCCAGGACGGACACGTAAGGTTAGCGGCCCCAGATGGCGATCTTGGGGAGGGGCGGACACAGGGCCCCTCGGTACGTCAAGGGCTGCATCGAGCCGAGTCCGGTCCCGCGCCCAACTGCTGTACGTCTACTTCTGATTCACCTGTAGTTCATACGGTCGCCCCGCTCCCGCACAAAGGTGCCCCTACCGTCCGTCACGCTGCACTCAAGGGGAAGCAAGGGGAGTACAAAAAGCCATGCGTATTCAGTTGCCGATCATCCGGACCAACAGTGACTCGCATCCTGGTGGCCGATCCGCCCTGACTTGTCGGTTCCGGTGTGGTGACGCCTGTTTCCACGAGGTGCCCAACACCACCACGAACCCGTACGTCGGTGACGTGATCGCCGAGGCCGTGAGCCGCCGTACCACGCTGCGCGCCGCCGCCGTCGTCACCGCGGCCGCCGCCGTGGGCGCCACCGCCACCGTCTCCGCGCCGAAGGCGGACGCCGCCGAGGCCGCTGCCGGGGACGCCACCGCGGCCGAGCGGGCCGGCGGTACCTTCTCCCGGGGTGCCCGTGGTCTGCGGTTCGACCCCGTCGCGCCGAACACCGCCGATACCGTGACGATTCCGGACGGTTACGCGCAGAACATCGTCATCCGCTGGGGCGAGCCCATCCTGCGCGGTGCGCCCGCGTTCGACCCGGAGAACCAGACCGGCGAGGCGCAGTCCCAGCAGTTCGGCTACAACAACGACTTCCTCGCCCTGCTCCCGCTGCCCGGCGAGCGCAACCGGCAGATACTCGTCGCCAACCACGAGTACACCGACGAAGTGCTCATGTTCCGTGGCTACGACGCCGCCAACCCGACCAAGCAGCAGGTCGAGGTCGCCTGGGCCGCGCACGGCCTTTCCGCCGTCGTCGTCGAGGGGGATCGCAGGAGCGGGAAGCTCACCGCCGTGCCCCGGCATCCCCTCAACCGGCGCGTCACCGCCACCAGCGAGTTCAAGGTCACCGGTCCCGCCGCCGGCTCGGACCTGCTGAAGACCTCCGCCGACCCGACCGGCACCAAGGTCCTCGGCACGCTGAACAACTGCTCCGGCGGTGTCACCCCGTGGGGCACCACGCTGCACGGCGAGGAGAACTTCAACCAGTACTTCGCCAACGCCACCCGCGCGACGGACAAGCGCTACGGCCTCGGGACGGGTGCGTCCGAGCGCAAGTGGGAGCGTTTCGACAAGCGGTTCGACGTGGCGCAGGAGCCGAACGAGCCGCACCGGTTCGGGTACGTCGTCGAGCTCGACCCGTACGACCCGTCGTCCAAGCCGCGCAAGCACACCGCGCTCGGCCGCTTCAAGCACGAGGGCGCGACGGTGCGGCTGACCGAGGACGGGCGGCCGGTCGTCTACACCGGTGACGACGAGCGCTTCGACTACTTCTACAAGTTCGTCGGCAGCAAGCGGATGAAGAAGGGGTCGAGCCGGGCTGTGCGCGAGCACAATCTGTCGCTGCTCGACGAAGGCACGCTCTACGTCGCCAAGCTCACCGGTGACTCCCCCGCCATCGAGATCGACGGCAGCGGCAAGCTGCCGGCCGACGGCGAGTTCGACGGCAGCGGCGAGTGGATCCCGCTGGCCACCGCCACCGCCGACGGCGCCGTCTCGCACGTCGAGGGGATGAGCGCGGACGAGGTGTTCGTGTTCACGCGGCTCGCCGGGGACAAGGTCGGCGCCACCAAGATGGACCGGCCCGAGGACATCGAGCCGAACCCGTACTCCGGCCGGGTCTATGTCGCGCTGACCAACAACAAGGACCGCGGCGCCGCGGGCAAGGCCCCGGCCGACGAGCCCAACCCGCGCAACAGCAACAAGCACGGCCAGGTCCTGGAGCTGACCGAGCGCTGGAACCGCGCCGACAGCAAGAAGTTCGCCTGGAAGCTGTTCCTGGTGGCCGGTGACCCGAACGACCCGGCCACCTACTTCGCCGGGTTCCCGAAGGAGGACGTCTCCCCGATCTCCTGCCCGGACAACGTCGCCTTCGACTCGTACGGCAACCTGTGGATCTCCACCGACGGCAACCAGCTCGGCTCGCACGACGGCCTCTTCGGCGTCGCCACGCGCGGGGAGCGGCGCGGTGAGCTCAAGCAGTTCCTGACGATGCCGAAGGGCGCGGAGACCTGCGGCCCGGTCATCCAGGACCGCCGTGTGCTCGTCTCCGTGCAGCACCCGGGCGAGATCGACGGCGCGACCGCCGAGAAGCCGCTGAGTGACTGGCCCGAGGGCCCCGGCAAGATCAACCGCCCGGCGGTCGTGGCGGTCTGGCGCGAGGACGGCTGCCACATCGGCGTCTGACCGGCAAGGGTCGGCGACAGACGCCCTTACGGGAGTGCTGGGACCGGCGGCTGCCGCTCGCCGTCGCGTTCCAGCCACTCCCGGTACGCCGGTGCCTGCCGCGCCGCCTCCCAGTACGCCTCCTCCAGCGCCGGATAGACGCCGTCCAGGTCCGTCTCCGTACGGGCCGCGAGGAGCAGGCGTACGCCGAGCGGGTCGCCGTGCAGGCGCCGTACCGCCATCGTGGGGCTGTCGGCGTGGGTCGGCTGGCAGACGGCGACGACCTCGCCGGTGGCGACCAGGGCGTCCGCCGTGTAGTAGTCGCCGTGCAGGACATGGGGGCTGACGCCGGCCGCGCGGAACATCCGCTGCACGGCGTCCCACTCGCCGTCGACCGTCGGGTCGACCATCCAGCGGTCGTCGGCCAGGTCGGGGAGGGTGACCTCCGGCTTCGCCGCGGCCGGGTGGTCGGTCGGCAGCGACACGAACTGCGGCTCGCGTTCCATCAGCACGCGCAGGCGGAGTTCGGGTGGGATGCGCAGGGGGCTGCCCTCCACCTCGTGCACGAAGGCGACGTCCAGCTGGCCGTCGGCGACCATGCGCAGCAGGGCGTTCGGGGAGACGTTCATGTGGAGGGTCGGGTCCTGGCCGTGGCCGCGCAGCCGGCGCAGCCAGCCCGCCAGGGCCTTGCTCGCCGTCGAGCCGACCCGCAGCTCCGGGCCGCCCACCGCGGCCGCCCTCGCCTCGGCGACCAGGGCGCGCATTTCGGCCACCAGCGGGCGGGCGCGGCTGAGGACCAGCCGGCCGAGCGGGGTGGGGCGGCAGCCGGATCTCGCGCGCAGGAACAGTGCGCCGCCCAGCTCCTGCTCGATCCGCCGCAGCTGTGTGCTGAGCGACGGCTGGGCGACGCCCAGCTGGCGGGCTGCCCGGTGCAGACTGCCGGTGTCGGCTATGGCGCACAGTGCGCGGAGGTGTCTCACCTCGAGGTCCATGCCCTCGGACACTAAAGCGGAATCAAAGCTTTCACCAGCCGCACAAATCCGCCCTGAAGCTTGCTAATTGGGGCCCTGATAGGGCCGTGCTATCACCGGTTGCCATCATCACAGCCGCCGCACAGACGCCGACACTCGCCTTGACGACTCACCCCCCACCTAGGAGTCATCGATGCGTATGTCCTTTTCCCTGTCCGCCCGTTCAGCGGTGGCAGTCGGTCTCGGTGTCGCGGCCCTCGGCTTCGGCACGATCGTTCCGGCGACGGCGGCCCCGGCCCCCGCACAGGCCGGTTACGTCGCCAAGTCGGCCGATTCCGACGCCAGTCGGGCCTTCTTCCAGGCTGTCCTGAAGTCGGTCGCCGAGAAGCGCGCCGCGAACCCGAAGGCCGCGGCCGTCACCGTCACCTACGACGCGTCCGCCGCGCCCACGTTCAGTGCCCAGATAGCCCGCAGCACCGAGATATGGAACAGCTCGGTGTCCAACGTGAAGCTCCAGGAGGGCTCCGGCGCCGACTTCACCTACCGCGAGGGAGACGACTCGCGCGGCTCCTACGCCTCGACCGACGGTCACGGCAAGGGCTACATCTTCCTCGACTACGCCCAGAACAAGGAGTACGACTCGACGCGCGTCACCGCGCACGAGACGGGCCACGTCCTCGGTCTGCCGGACCACTACGAGGGGCCGTGCAGCGAGCTGATGTCGGGCGGCGGCCCGGGCACGTCCTGCACGAACGCCCAGCCGGACGCCGACGAGAAGGCCAAGGTCGAGCAGCTGTGGGCCAACGGGTTCGCTGCCGCTATGGACAAGGCCCTGGAGAAGGCCGCCCGCTAGGCCTGCCGGTTCCCACCCCCCACATGGCGCGGTCGCCCTCCTGCACGGGGCGGCCGCGCCGTTCTTGTTCGCCCAATAGCCCGGGTGGTTTGTCCGTGTGGGCGGCTGCGGGTTGTGTGTGGTTGATCGCGCCCACGCGGCGGAGCCGCATATTGATTCAGCCCCGCGCCCCTTTGGGGCGGGCTTCAGTGCGGGGAGGTGATTGCTCTTGCCGCTGCTACCTCTTGCCGTAGGGGCTCCAGGACGCTTCCCGCCGGGCCCGTGAGGTCTGTGCGGACCTCGTACAGGGTCTCGGCCTGCCTTACGCCCTCCGCCAACTCTCTGAGTTGTAGGGCCACTTGGACCACCTCGGCGGCCGACGGCGGAGCCGCCCCGTGTTTGACCCGCACGCGCGCCGCGGTCGTCGCGTCCACGATTCGTTCCACCGCTACGACCAGTGGCCACCAAGCGGCCGCCCGGCGTCCCGTGGGCGGGGGTTCGGTCAGGGCGCGTTGGAACTCCGTACGGATGGTGGAGAGGTTGCGGTAGAGGCGGCGGCGCATCCGGGCGCGGGCCGCTGGGTCGACGGCGTCCGGCCCGAACGCGCCCTCCACATAGCGCGCCGTGTCCTCCACGGCGTCCGCGAGCCGGTCGCCGACCCGCGTGTGCCAGCTCTCCGGCCACAGCAGATACCCGGCGACGAGCGCGATCGCGCACCCCATCAGGGAGTCGACCAGGCGGGGCAGCAGCAGTGCGGTGCCCTGGCGGTTCAGGACGTCCGACAGGAGCAGGATCACCGGGGTGATGGCGGCCGTCTGGTAGCCGTACCCGCGCGGGGTGAACGCCGGGATCAGCGGCGCGAGCAGGAACAGCACCGGTACGTCCCACCAACCGCGCGGCACCTCCGCGAGCACCGCCGCCGCGATCACCAGCCCGCCGACCGTGCCGAGGGCGCGCAGCAGGGCGCGGGAGAAGACGGAGCCGAAGTCGGGCTTGAGGACGAAGGTGATGGTGAGGGCGACCCAGTAGGAGCGGGGGACCGGGACGAGGGACACCAGGGCCTGGGCGATCCCGATGCACAGGGCGAGGCGCAGGCCGTAGCGCCAGGAGGCGGCGGAGAGCGTCACGTTGCGCAGCGCGCGGGCCGTGCGGATGCCGATCGCGGCCGGGCGGCCGAGGCGGTCGTCGACGCCGCGCGGGTCCACGTCCGGGGTGGTGACGACCTCGGCGGCGTGGCGCAGGGCGTGGTCGACGGCGCGGGCGGTCTCGGTGGTCGGGGTGGGCAGATTCAGGCCTATCGGTCCCGGGTAGCCGGTCTCCACGGCGGAGGCGAGGTGCCGTACGGCCGCCGGGACCTCGGGCGGGAGCGGGGTGCCGCTTAGGCGGGCGGCAGGGGCGGCCTCCACGACCGGGGTGATGGCGTTCAGCTGGGCCAGCAGCCGGGTCAGTTCGGGGCTGCGGCCGTGGTGGCGGGCGCGGTGGGCGAGGACGATGTCGTACGACTGGTTCAGGGACTGGGTGACGGCGTGCCGGGCCTCGTCGTACGCCGGTGTGCTGCCGCTGCCCACGGCCGCCAGCAGCTCGGCGACCGCCCGGTAGGTGTGCGCGACCGCGGCCCGCTCCGGCACCCCCGACCTGAGCGGCCAGGCGAGCAGCGCGAGGGCCAGCACGAGCAGCCCGCCGCCGGACATCAGCAGCGGCGCCAGCCACCACTCGCCCGGCAACGGCAGGCCCGCGCCGACCACGCAGGTCAGCAGCAGCACCAGCCCCGCCGCGGAGGCGACCGCGCCGATCGTCGAGATCATCCCGGAGACCAGCGCGACACCGGTGACCGCGGCGACGGCAACCCAGCCGTGGCCGTACACCAGGGCACCGACGATGACACCGACGGCGCCGAATAGCTGCGGGATCGCGATGGTGGGGATGCGGACGCGGTACGCGGCGGCGGTGTCGCTGATGACGCCGTTGAGGGCGCCCATGGAGGCGAGGGCGCCGTAGAAGGGGCGATCGACGGCCAGCCCGATGGCCAGGGGGAGGGCCAGCGCGATCGCGGCGCGGGCCACGGCCGGCCAGTTGACGGGGGCCGGCTGGGCCCGGAGGTTCCGCACCAGCCAGTCGGGGGGTGTGCGGCCGATGGGGAACTCGCGGGACATGCGGCCCATTATGAGCACCCTTGGTCAGCTCGTCGTCGACCTCATCCGCGCTGGTGAAGCGTGACGTCGACGAGCAGCGTGCGGTGGTCGGTGCCGGGCAGGTCGAGGAACCGGGCGGTGCGGGCGGAGAAGCCGGCGGAGAGCAGCACGTGGTCGATCTGCACGCCGAACGTCGGTGTGGTGCGGGCCGGCCAGCTCGGCGTGCGGTCGTGGCCGGCGAGCCGGGCGGCGTCACGCAGGCCGCTGTCGAGGATGCGGCGGAAGGCGGCGTGGTCCTGGGAGGCGTTGAAGTCGCCGGCGAGGACGAGGGGCGTCCTGCCGTCCCCGGTGTTCTCGACGTTCTCGACGTTCTCGACGTACTCGGCGGCGAAGTCGCGCAGCTCGCCCAGCTCCCGGCGCCACAGGTCGGTCCGGCCGGGCAACGGCGGCATGGGGTGCGCGAGCTGGAGCCGCACGGCATGCCCGCGCACGTCGGCGACGGCGCCCGGCATGGTCATGGTGCCGGGGACGCCTCCGTTGGGGTCGAGCGGGAAGCGGCTGAGGACGACCGAGCCCGCTGAGCCACCCGCCACCTGCGCCGCCCGGTGCGGATAGTCGGTGCCCAGGGCCTCCTTGAGCCGTGCGTCGCAGGTGTACTCGCACTCCTGGACGAAGACGATGTCCGGTTTCTCGCGGCGGACGGCGGTCACCAGGGCGTCGGTAGCGTGCCCGAACTCGACGTTCGAGGTCAGCACCCGGAAGGAGACGAGCGCGGGCCCGCCCGGCTCACCGGTCTTCCCGTACGGCTCGATGAACCAGGCCAGCAGCCCGAACAGTACGACGGCCCACACGACGCCGAACCACCAGCGCGAGAACAGCGCGAGCAGCAGTCCGAGTCCGGTGGGCACGAGCAGCCACGGCAGGAAGGCGAGGAACTGCGGGACGGGGGTGATGCCGTCGACGTCGGCGACCCGGCAGCCGACGACCACGCCGACACCCAGCAACAGCAGGCCGGCCGACCAGGTAGCCGCAGTCTTCAAGGCCCGGCCTCCGCTCGCGGGTGGGATGCCCGAATCCTCCCTCAAAGACGTGGGCTGTGGGGCGGAGGTTGCGCGGATCGGGAGGGGCGCGGATCGGGAGGGGTACCGGGGGCCGCGCCGATGATGAGGCGCCGGTCACCGAGTGAACAGTCGAGCAAGGAGATCCGAGATGACGCCCGTGCAGATCAACTGGCTGACCCTGATCCTCGCCCCTCTCGGCGTCATCGGGTTGCTGGTCGCCTTCACCGCCGCGCGGTCGGCGGCCGGCAGGGGCGAGCCGATGCCGGGGTGGGGGAAGGCCGTCCAGGGGGTGGCGATCGCCTTCGTGCTGCTCGTGGCCCTGATGAACTTGGCAGCGAGCGGGTCGTGAGCGGGCCGGACAGTACGGGGGACAGCACGTGGGGCAGCACGTGGGGCAGCACGTGCAGCGTCATGCGTCGACGCGGGCCCGGAACGCCCCGCAGTGCCTCGTTGAACGTGTAGGCGTCGTCGGCGCCCACGACGACCAGGGCGGGGACCGTGACCTACAGGTCGAGGGCCCCGGAGAGATCCGGAGCCCTTGGCGTTGTGGCTTGTCAGTTCAGGTGGCTCAGGCGGCGGCCTCGGCTTTCGGCGATGCGTAGGGCGTCTCGCAGTGCCTCGGTCAGGCGCTCGGCGAGGTAGCGGAGGTCGCCGGGCTGGGTGTGGGGGAGCAAGGCGAGGGCATGGTCGACGAGTTCCTGGCCCATGTCGAGCTGAATCGACTCCGTGACCTCGGCCCATCGGGAGACCGGTCCGCCATCGTCATCGGTGACCAGGTAACAGTGCTTGTCGTCAAGGCCGGACCTGGGAAGCAGACGGGGTTCTTGCGGCATCAGGCCACCCCCAGCCCGTGAATCCAATACGGGCCGGGCATGTCTTGGCCCAGCGCGGCGATGGCCAGTTCCCGACGGCGCTGACGTTGCTCATCAGCGGTCAGATACGGACGTACGGATCTGACCGCTGAAGCGTCCAGCGGGGTGTCGTCGTGAGCGTAGGGGCTGCGGTGGGGTGGGAGCGGCGGGGGCAGGTGCCGAGGGAGGTCGACGGGCAGGACCCCGGGTGGCGACGGCATGGGGCCGGGCGACGCGGCCTGCCCCATCAGCAGGAGGGACGTCCAGGTGACGAGTCGGCGGACAAGGTCGGTCATGTCATCAGCTCCGATCTACTTTTGCTGGTGGCCGCGCCCCCGGACGGCAGCACCCGTCGCGGGGGCCTCGCATGCCCGGCGAACGGGGGCATCCGAGCTGAGGTCGGCCTGGGTTCGTTCGTTGCCGAGCGGCCCGAGAATGCGGGCACTGGAGGAGACGCGTAGGCAGGGCGGCACGCAGAGGGACCGGCTCAGTTCAAGGCCTTACCCACCTCGCAGATCGTCGGCCGGTCCTCCGGAGCATGGCTGAGCATCGCCTCGATCAATTCGCCCAGCCCACCCGGTGCCTTCACTGGTCGGCGGCGGCCCGCTGCCACAGCTTCTCTCTGGACGGGACGTGGAGCGTCGTCCGGGTACTCGACCGCCCGCCAGCCGGTGGCTGAGATGAGCAAGGAAGCGCCGAGCGCGTAGACGTCCGCTTCCGGCGTCGGCTCGGCCTGTCCGATGTCGAGCACGCTGCGGGAGATTTCCGGTGCCTCATAGTGGACGAGGCAGCCGCGGAACGGGAAGTCGTATCCCTCGGGCACGCTTCCGCCTCGGGCAAGGGCGAGGTCGATGAGGTGGGTCCGTTCCGGCCCGATGATGAAGTGTGCGGGCTGCACGTCACCGTGTGCCCAGCCCTTGGCGTGGAGTTCAGCCAGCGCCTCGACACAGCTCAAAGCCACGCCGGTGTGCGGTTCGACGGATGAGCCTTGCCTGCGGCAGGGATCCCACAACCCGTACAGGTCCGGCCCTTCACGCCACGGCTGGAAGTTCCACGTCCCGCCCTCCCACTCGCCGTACGCGAAGTCAGCGAAGCCGAGGTGATACAGCACGGCACCCTCGCGCGCAGGCGCAAGAGCAGTCCAGGGCTGGGCGGGCCAGTCGGCAGTGCCCTCGATCGGATAGCCGACTTTC
This sequence comes from Streptomyces sp. R28, assembly GCF_041052385.1. Taxonomy (GTDB): domain Bacteria; phylum Actinomycetota; class Actinomycetes; order Streptomycetales; family Streptomycetaceae; genus Streptomyces. The sequence continues at coordinate 5,507,214 of NZ_CP163439.1, forward strand.
ACAGCGTGGTGGCCCCGAGGGCCCTCCACCTCCCAGACCATGGAGCCCCGACGATTGAGCACCAGGCGCTGAGCCGTGGGCATGAGCGCGTCGAGCACCACGACCGGCAGTTCAGGGGTTGAGCCGGACAACGTCTCTTCTCCTTCCGAGCGAACGCGGCTGACCACGAGTCGAGGCCGCCCGCGTCGCCGATGTCGTGTGTTACGCCTGTCCGTACGGTCGGCCGCAGTCCGAGTCGCACTGCGCGAGGTTCGAGCCGTCCACGGTCCACAGGTCGTCGAAGACCATGAACCCGGCCGCCTTCATGGCGCGCACCGAGGCGGCCACCATCTCAGGGTCACGGGTTCCCCCGCCCGGCTTCGGGTTGTGGTGCAGGAAGCGGCCCGCGTACCGCTCGCACAGCTCCGCGTACTCCTTCGTGTGCAGGATGAGCGCGTGCAGACCGAGGTCCACGTCGTCCGACGGAACCATGGGAACCGTGGCGGTGGCTGCCGTGACCAGGAAGGCGACCGCCTGGTCCGCGATCCGCTCGGCGCGCTCGGGCGACTGCCCGTTGTGGACGACCACGAAGTGGGTGAGGCTCTCGAACAGCTCCTCACCAGCCACCGCGCGACCGGTCTTCTGATCGTTCACCGTTGCCGTCATTGCAATCTCCTGGTGTGAGGGGGTGCTTGGCACTTACGTCCCGCCGTGATCGCCGAGGTCGGCTGATGGACGATCGGGAAGCGGGCTTGGAGGCCGGCCCCGAACGGGGACGGGGGAGCCGGGGAATGGGCACCCGTCCGGGGCGGCCGGTCTACTGGCCAATACCGAGGGCCATGCCGATCACCAGGCCGCATGACGCGCTGATCACGATGATGAAAAGGACCCCGGCGTATCGGCCGATGACGCGCATCACAGCCCACCCCGGCTGTTGCCGTTCCTGATGGCCAGGCGTGCGCTGAGTTCTTCTCGCGCACTCGGTGGCTTCACGTTGCGCGGCAGGGCATCCCATTCCCTGCCGCCACCGATCGGCCTTATCTGCACACGGCCGCCGACCTCACCCATGACGACGCCGATACGTCCCCGACTGGTGTCCTTGGCCAGATCGCCGATGCCTGGTCTGGTCTGCTGGTTGCTCGCCATGCATAGGAGGATCGCGATCGGGGGCACCTGGCCAAAAGGTCAGGCTGATTACCCAACTTGGGTAATATCACGGCAAGTAGAGAATGAGCGACGTTGCGTAGCCCTCGTAGTGTGGGAGCTTGCCAATGCCGGACCCTGAACAGCCGCAGGAACTTCCGACCAGGCTGCTCACCGATCCCGAGATGATCAACGCGTGTCGGGTACGCGACTTCGCCAGGATCTTCCGGCTGGTGAAGACCAGGGCGGGCATCTATCCGTCGATGATCGCCAGACGCTGCGAGCTGACGCCCAGTCGAGTCGGTGAAGTCATCACAGGGCGACGCCAGTTGTTGCACATGGACGTGATCGAGCGAATCGCGGACGGCCTGAGGATCCCAGGACACATGCTCGGGCTTGCCCGGCGACATTGGGAGACGCCACAGGCCCTCGTCGTCACCGAGCCCGAGGCGCCTCAAGTGAGGGAGCCAGAGCAGCAAACACCTGCCTCTCTGCCGGGTCCGGACGTGGACAGCATCCTTGCGTTGGCCACCCGAACGAACCTCAACACCGCGACACTTGAAGCGTTCCGGTCCTCCATCGAGGACTACTGGAGGCGCGATGACCAGCACGGCGGCGAGGCGCTGAGGCCGGCCGTCGTCGGTCAACTCCGTCATGTGGTCGGACTTCTCAAGGAGAGCCGCCCGCCGGCCATCCGGAACGGCCTGTACGGAATCGCGGCCGAGCTGGCACGCCTCACGGGCTGGACCTACTTCGACGCCCGCCAGTACAGCCAGGCGCGTGCGTACTTCACCGAGGCCCTGCAACTGGCCAAGGAGATCGATGACCGGCAGTTCATGGCCAACGTGCTGGCCTGCATGAGCTTGCAGGCGACCTACCAGGACAAGCCCGCGGACTCACTGGCACTGGTGACCGCCGCCCAGGACCAGGCCCGCTCAGCCATCGACACCACCCCGCCCGTCCTGTCCATGCTGTCCATGCGCGAAGCCTTCGCTCACGCCACCCTCGGAAACCGGGACTCCACTCACCGCGCGATCGGAGAAGCCCACCGCCATTTCGAGCAGATCCAGGAGAGGGACCCCGATCCATCCTGGGTGTCCTACTTCGACGAGCCGAAGCTCATCGTGGATACCGGCATCGCCCACGGCCGTCTGGGCGAAGCGACAACTGCCGAACCCTTGATCGCGGACGCCTTGCGGCGCGAGGCCCACACCAACCAGCGCGGCCGTGCGTTCCACTCGTTCTGGCTGGCGCGTACGCAGTTGGATCAGGGCAAGATCGAACAGGCATGCCACACCGCCACACGAGCACTTGAACCCGCATCAGCGGTGACCTCCGAGCGAGTCTCAGGCCATCTTAGAGAGTTCTACGGCCAGTTGGCCCCGTATAGGCAAGAGCCCGTAGCCCTGGCCTTCGAGGCGAGGCTACGGGAACTCCTACCACCGGTCAGCGGATCGATTCATCCATGAGCAGGTACAAGAGACCGACCAGCGATCCGCTGCTCACGACCTCACGGCGGTCGATCATCCCCCGTACCTCGCTGAGAGGGATCCACTCGATGCGGTCGGACTCGTTCTTCTCCGTGGGCGGCCCCGCGTAGGTCGCGCCATCCACGCGGAACACGTGGTGCTGCGAGTCGGTGATGCCGTTGGCAGGCTCGCCGTAGATCAGGGGCTTGATGGGGCCGGGGCGCCAGCCTGTCTCTTCGAGGACTTCGCGGGCCACTGCCTCTTCCGGGGTCTCGCCTTCCTCGATCAGTCCCATGGGCAGCTCCCAGGCCCACGAGTCGGTGATGAAGCGGTGCCGCCACATCATCAGCACTTCTTGGCGGTCGTTGACCACGGCGGCCACGGCCAGGTGCCGGAGGCGAACGACGTGGTACTCCCACCTGCGCCCGTCGGGTTGCTGGACGTCAACCAGACACAGATTCACCCACTTGTTGGTATAGATCTGACGCTCACCGTGGGTCTTCCACTCCATACCTGCGGCCCCTCTCGATCGGTCTCCAGGATCTCAGACCGACGGAGCGACGGACACGGGTTGGGTTATTTCACGTCAGTCTGACGAGATGGCCCTACCGTACTCCTCCTCCGAATGACGGCAATCGAATAACGGCAACGACGGCACACGGAGACCGACGATCACGAGCGTCAGCGATCAGGCTGGACGAAGGCGGAGCCCCCGGCCCAACAAGCTGCCCGATCCTGCTCGGAAGAGGGTGGTGCTGGGCCGATTACGCTTCTTCTGGAACGCAAAGGCCGCAAGGCAAGGGGAGTTCGCGTGGACGGCACCATTCTCGTAGATCGGTACCGGCTGGTGAGGCCACTCGGCGAGGGCGGTATGGGCCAGGTGTGGGAAGCACACGATCAGAGACTGGGACGCTCAGTTGCGGTCAAGCTGATCTCAGCACTCGCTGGCGAGGGCAGCCGGGGCGGCGAGGCCCGCGCTCGGTTCTTGCAAGAAGCGCAGTTCACTGCGGCCCTTCAGCACGACAACATCGTCACTGTCCACGACCTTGGCGAGGCCACGACAGCGAACGGCACCACGCCGTTCCTTGTGATGGAGCTGCTGCGTGGCCGGGGACTGGACGTGATCCTTGGCGGCGGCCCCGTCGATCTTGCCGACGCCGCCCGCTGGGGGCTTCAGATGTGCGCTGCGCTCGGCGAGGCGCACGACTCGGGGATCCTGCACCGTGACATCAAGCCCGCCAACATCATCGTCACCGCCACAGGAGCAGTGAAGGTGGTCGACTTCGGTATCGCGAAGGCAGCCGACCCCGCCATGACAAGAGCGCTGACGCAGACGGGGTTCATCGTGGGCACCCCGCAGTACATGGCGCCCGAGCAGGCCCAGGACGGCCCGGAAAAGCGCAGCGACCTGTACGCGCTCGGCTGCGTACTGTTCGAGATGATCACCGGGTGCTTGCCCTTCAAGGCTTCCAGCCCGGCGGGCTACCTCGTTGCCCACCTGAGGGACATTCCTCCCGCCCCCAGCTCTGTTGCGGCCGGCATTCCGGCTGCCTGGGACAAGGTGGTTCTTAGGCTTCTGGAGAAGGACCCTAAGCGCCGGTACGCGACGGCAGCGGATCTTGCTGAGCGGCTGCGTGAGCTCGTTGTCGATCCAGGCCCAGGGGGGCCCGGCGGTGGAACGCAGCCATTCCTCCCCGAACCACATGACGGTGGCGCACCGTCATCCACACCCCAGACGGCGACCGCAGCGATAGCCCTGGCGTTGTTGTGCCTTCCAGGGCTTCTGTTCATGATCTTCAAAATCCCCGAATTCATCCGCATGCCCGGTTCGCCGGCTGGGGTGCTGTGGGCGAATCTGGTGGTGGGCGTACTGGTGATGGCCATGCTTGTCACGGGTGCGTGGCTACTGTCTCAGCGCAAAATGGCCGGACGCCGGATGATCGCGATAACCGGCGCCCTGGGGGCCCTGCAGGGTATGAGTGCAAGCGCACAAGCCCTACTGACGGGCATGCAACTGACGATGGACTCGCCCGACGCAATTCTCTTCTTCTTTGTCGCCCCACTGACGGCCGTTGTGGCGGTTGCCGCAACGGTCATGGCCATGCTTCCGTCCACCAGCCAGTGGTGCCTTCGCCGAAGCCAGGAGTGAACGGAACAGTCGCCGGGGAACGGAACTGACGGCAGTCCTGACGGCAACGACGGCTCACAGAGGCTGTTGAATACAACCGTCAGCGAATAGTCCGGATAAGGGCGGGGCCCTCTCGTAACACGCCGCCCGATCCTGCGGATCAGAAGGTTGCAAGTTGGAATCCGGCCGTGTGAGCCAGGCAAGCGGGGGCGCCGGAGGGTCTGGGGCCTCAGGTGTGGACCAATGAGCTGCTGGTTCAGTCGGTTCGGTACCCGTGGCCGTCTGCCGCGGCTTTCGGCAATGTGTATCTCGCCGACGTGGGAGAGAAGCTCACGACCCATGGCCGACTGGATGAACCCGTGGAGTCGGCGAGGCCGGACATCGGTCCGCCGTTTGTGCCGGTGAGTAGGTAGCAGCGCTTGTCTTCGGGGGCGAACCACGGCAGGGGGCGGGATGCACAGGTCATCAGGCGACGTCCTGCCCCATGAGTCGAGTAGGGGCCTAGCGTGGTCTGGCCCAGGGCTGCCAGGGTCACTTCGCGGCGCCACTGTACGGTAAGTGACCGTTCCTCTGTTATCGGCTGTCGTCGACGCGGGCCAGAAACTCCCCCAGCGCCTCGTTGAACTCTCCCGCCCGCTCCAGGTTCGGCATATGCGCCGCCCCCTCGATCACCCGCAGCGTCGAGTCGGGGAGCGCCGCGTGCATCGCCTGCGCGTCCGATACGGGCGTGTAGGCGTCGTCCGCGCCCACGACGACCAGGGCCGGGACCCCGACCCGGGTCAGCAGGGCGCGGTAGTCGGGGCGTTCGGCTCGGCCGCGCAGGGCCGCTGCGGCGCCCTCGGGCGGGGTCGCCGTCATCATGCGGTGGACGTGGGCCTTGACCTCGGCGTCGGCGTACGGCGCGACCATCTTCTCCAGTACCTCGTCGGCGTATCCGCGCATGCCCTCGCGCAGTAGCCGGTCCGCCATGGCGTGACGTGCCTGCTTGCCCTCGGGCGTCTCCGGCGCCGGGAAGGTGTCCGCGAGGACCAGGCCCCGGATGCGGCCGGGGAAGCGGTCGTAGCACTCCATGACGATCTGGCCGCCCATCGAGAGGCCGGCGAGGACGAAGGTGTCCACCTTCAGGTCGTCCAGCAGGGTCTCGATGTCCTCGGCGAAGGCGGCGAGCGGGGTGATGCCGGGGACGACCGGGGAGGCGCCGTAGCCGCGCAGGTCGGGGGCGACGACCCGGCGCCCGGCGGAGAACGTCTCGATCTGCGGGGTCCACATCGTGCGGTCGAAGGGGTGGCCGTGGACCAGGACAAGGGGAGTCAGAGAGGTATCGACGCCTTTGTCCTCGAATGCGAGGAAGGGGCTCATGTGGACGACCCTAGATCGGCTCAACTCCTCGGTGCAATAAGATCTTTGCCCTCGGTGCAATGTCAGGGGGATGGCTCGTGGACGACTACCGGCGTCTCGCCGACCGCATAGCCGACGACATCGCCGCCGGGCGGCTGGAGCCGGGCCAACGGCTCCCTCCGCAGCGGGTGTTCGCGCGGCGACGCGGGATCGCCGGGTCGACGGCGGGGCGGGTGTACGCCGAACTCGTACGGCGGGGACTGGTCGTCGGCGAGGTCGGCCGCGGCACCTTCGTGCGGGCCGCTCCGGCGGGGCCGGGTGAGCGGGCGCTCGTCGAGGCCGCGACCGCGGCGCCGGTCAACCTGGAGCTCAACTACCCGTCCGCGCCGGGCCAGTCGGAGCTCCTCGCCCCGGCCCTCGCGCCGCTCCTGCGCCCCGACGTCCTGACCGAGGCCCTGCGCCCCGCCGCGGCCGACGGCACACCAGCGGTCCGGGAAGCGGCCGCCGCCCTCCTGGCCACCCCGGGCTGGCGCCCCGCCCCCGGGCGGCTCCTCTTCACCGGCAACGCCCGCCAGGCCATCGCCGCCACCCTCGCCTCCCTCGTCCGGCCCGGCGGGCGCCTCGGTGTCGAGCCGCTGACGTATCCCCTGGTCAAGGAGATCGCCGCCCGGCTCGGCATCACACTGGTCCCGCTGACGGCGGACGAGGGCGGGGTACGTCCGGAGTCGGTCGCCGCGGTGCACCGCAGAGCCCCGCTGTCCGCGCTCTACCTCCAGCCGACCCTGCACAATCCGACGTCCCTGACGGCGAGCGGCGAGCGGCTCCGCCAACTGGCCGCCGCCGTCCGCGCCCTGGACATCCCCGTCGTCGAGGACCGCATCTGGTCCTTCCTCACGGACGACGACCCCCTCGCCGCCCACGCGCCCGACCTCACCCATGTCGTGGACGGGCTCTCCAAGCGCGTCGCCCCCGGGCTCACCGTCGGCTTCGTCGTCGTGCCCGAGGCGCGCCTCGGGGCGGTGGCGGCGGCCGTACGGTCCGGTGGGTGGAGTGCGGGGCGGTTCGCGGTGGACGCGGCGGCGCGGTGGATCGCGGACGGGACGGTTCAGCGGCTGGTCGCGGCGAAGCGGGCGGATGCGGCGCGCCGACAGCGGATCGTCGGTGAGGAGCTGCGCGGGTTCGCCGTACGGTCCGATCCGCGCGCCTATTTCGCCTGGTGGGAGCTGCCCGCCCCGTGGCGCGCGGACACCTTCACGGCCGCCGCGGCCGCGCACGGCATCGCGGTGACACCCGGACCCGCCTTCGTCGTCGACCCGAACCGCACCCCGGACGCCGTCAGGCTCGGGCTTGCCTCGGCCGCGGAGCCTGATCTGCGGCGGGCGCTGCGGACGCTCGCCGGCGTCGTACGAGGAGCTCCGTGAGCCGGGAGACGAGGGCCACCGTCAGGCCGAGGGCGACCAGCAGCCAGGACACCGTGCGCAGGGTCTGCGTCAGGGCGTCGTAGACCGCGCCCGCGGCCGGGCGGTGGGCCGCCTCGGACAGGTCGGCCAGCGTGAGCCGGCGGCCGACGGCCACCGCCAGGGCCAGGAACGCGCCGCCGAGGGCCGTGCCCAGCGCGGTGGCCGTGACCGCGCGGCGGCGGCAGGCGGCGAGCGCGATGCCGGTCGTGGCGAGCACGGCGGCTGCGACGGGCAGCCAGAAACCGGCGACTTCGAGCACGTCGTACCCCTTCCGGAGCCGGTCCAGTCGGTGGGCCGGGAGCACGGCGACCTCGGTGTGCTCGACCGGGATGCGGTGCGCCAACGAGACGTGGTCGTCGATGAGTTGGTGTTTGACCTGGGCGGTGATGGGGGCGACGTCGACCGTGACCGGGCGGTCGCGCCCGTCCTTGAGGGCGCTCAGGACGGCGTCGTGGAGCGCCCTGTTGCCCGCGTCCCACGCCGTGCGGAAGGCCTCGGTCCGGGTGAACGAGCGCACCGCGTCGTGCACGAAGGGGCGCATGGTGCGCAGCTCGGGCGACGCGGGGGATTCGGCCAGCCTGCGGTCGACCTCCTGCGTGATCCCGGCCCCGACGGTGTCCGCGACCGCGCCCTGCACGGCCGGATCCGCGGCGAGCGGCGCCATCGCGGTGACGTACCGGCCGGTGTCGGCCAGCCCGTACGTCACCCAGGCCGCCAGCACGCCGAACGGCACCAGGAGGCACGACAGGGCGATCAGCGCTGCCGACAGGGCGTTCCGCAGACGGGTGAGCACGTCTTCAGGCAAGGGTCATCGGGGCGGGCGGGCCAGTGGTGTGCCTGCATACGGCGGCACTATTCCGCTCTCCGGTGGAGCGTTCACCCGAACGGGTGTCTCATGGATCAGAGGAGCAAGGAGCGCAACGACGCTCCTGGTTCCGTGGGTGGATGAAGGGGAACGGGTCGGCCCCGGCTCCAGTGGCAGCCGGGGCCGATCTGTGCGTCCGTTCATCCGCGTCCGCGTCCGCGTCCGCGTCCGCCGTCAGCCGATACGGCGGCCTTGGGCGTCCTCGTGCGTGTAGTAGCGGTAGAACAGCACGGCGAAGAAGACCGCGCCGATCACCAGCCCCATGAGCGCGGACCTGAGGACACTCTTGTCGGTCTGGTCGTACAGGAACCCGAACGCGCTGCCCGCGAAGGCGGCCCACAGGATCGCGTGCACCTCGCGGATCGCGCGCTCGGCGACCCAGCGCACGGCGACGTACAGCACCATGAACGCGGCCGCGGTGACGAAGCCGAAGAGCAGGTTCCAGCCGGTGATCTCACCGCCGGAGCGCCGGTTCGCCGCGGCCCAGTAGCCGTAGACGAGCCCGAGGACGATCGGTACGGCCACGCTCGCGACGCGGTGCGCCCGCGCGCTGAACACGTCGGGCAGGCCGCTCGTGCCGCTGGTGCCCGTCCTTGCAGTCCGCCCGCCGGGCGCGGGTGCCGCATGAGCCATGAGAGCACTCCTCTCTCTCCTCGCCCCCGCCATCCAGGGCACACCTGATGGCGGTCCTTCGGCAAGTCGGCGGTGCGAAAGTCGGCGGTGCGACGCGGTCCGTCCGGCGCACCGGTCGCACGGACCGTGGGAGCCCCGGGTACCCGGATGCGGCTCGCCGAACGCCGTGCTTCGCTGAAGCCCATGAGGGCCGTAAGCGACGGTGGAGCCGGCCCGCAGGGCGAGGCGCGCCGGCCGCAGCTGCTGCGCGTGCGCGGCCGTAGCGTCGCCTGGGTGCCGCCGCTGCTGTTGCTCGTAGGCATCGTGGCGGTCGACTTCGAGACCAGCAGCGACTTCAGGATCCTGTCCTGGATGGTGCTGGTGCCCGGTATCGCCGCCGCGATCTGCGGGGTGTGGGGGACGGCCGTGTACGCGGCGCTCGCGCCCGCCACGTACGTCGCCGCGGACGCCGTCCTGCCGCACGAGTACCAGGCCGGCCTGGCCGACCTCTGCCTCGCCGGCATCGGCGGCGTCCTCGCCACGCTGGCCTGCGTGGTCCGGGTCCGTGGCGAACAGCGCATGCTGCACATGCAGGACGTCGCCGAGACGGTCCGCCGTACCGTGCTGCGCCCGCTGCCCGCGGGGTGGGGCGGCCTCGACCACGCGGCGGTGTATCTCGCGGCCGACACCGAGGCCAGGGTCGGCGGCGACTTCTACGACATCCAGATCGGCCTGCACGGCACCCGCGTCATCCTCGGCGACGTGCAGGGCAAGGGGCTCGGCGCGGTGGAGGCGGCGGCCGCGCTGCTCGGCACGTTCCGCGAGGCCGCCTACCACGAGGTGGATCTGACGACGGTCGCCGTGCGGCTGGAGGCGCGCATGCAGCGGCACATCCTTATGGGTACGGCGCTCGGCAAGGAGGAGGGCGACAGGTTCGCCACCGCCGTGCTGCTCGGCTTCCCCGAGGAGGGGCGGGAGGACGCCATGGACGCGGTCGTCCTCGGCCACGAGACCCCGCTCGTCGTCTGCCCCGACGGCGTACGGTCGCTGCCGCCCGGCCACGGTCTGCCCCTCGGCTACGGGGGGCTCGTCCCAGCCGACGGCCCGCCACCGGTGCTGCGGGTGCCGCTCGCTCCCGGGGAGACGCTGCTGCTGACCACGGACGGCGTGACCGAGGCCCGGGACGGCGACGGCGCCTTCTATCCGCTCGCCGACGAGGTCGCCGCCGCCGTCGCGGCCGACCCGGGGCTCGCGCAGCCCCGGCGCCTGGTCGCCTTCGTGCGGGAGCGCACGCTGCGGCACTGCGGCGGGCATCTGGACGACGACACGACCGTGTTCGCGGTACGGCGGGAGGACGGAACGCGGGAGGACGGGATGCGGGAGGACGGGATGCGGGGGAATGGGGACGGAAATGGACGTTTGCGGTCCTGAGATCCCCCCTTTGCAGCCGCAGCGGTTACGGTGCTGCCGTACGTGATCGACGGGGGATGGGGAGGGACCGATGCCCGGAACCGTGCTGCTGCTGGCCGCCGCACCGGCGGCCAAGGGCTGTCTGGTGGATGCCGCCTCCGTGCTCCCCGTCCTCGCCGCGGTCCCGCCCACGGTGCTGTCCGGCACGGACACGGCGAACGTGGTGGAACTCGCCGACCCCCTGGAACCGCAGGCCGTCCTCACCCGCCTGCGCGCCGCCGCGGCCGCCCCCGCGCCGCTCACCGTCTTCGTCACCGGCCAGCTGCAACTGGACCGCCGCCAGCACCTGCCCCACCTCGCGCTGGCCCGGACGACCCCGTCGACGGTCCGCTACACCGGCTTCCCCTGGCACTGGTTCCGTGAGGAACTGCGCCTGCGCGCACCGGGTTCGACCACCCTGCTCCTCGACCTGCACGCCGACGCCGAGGCCTGGGAGTGGCTGCTCGCCAACCCCCTCGACTCGGGCCGCGGCAGCACGGTCTACGGCCGTATCGCGCCCCCGCCGAACCGCCGCACGGTGGCGACGCCGGCCTACATGAAGGCCGTCGCCACCCTCCTGCGCAGCGGCCACCGCCCACCCCTCGACCAACTGCACCACCAGGCCCTGTCCCGGATCGCCCCCGAGGGTGGCCCGGGCACCGACATCATCCTGACCGCACAGGGGCCGACGCAGCTCCCTGCGCAGAGTCCCGTGCCGGTCCCGGGGCCGGGCGCTTCGCGGAGTTCCGTCCCAGTCCCGGTACAGGTTCCGGTTCCGGTTCCGGTGGCGGTGGCGAGTTACGGGCAGGGTCCTGGGCCGGGCGGGGGGCAGAGTCCTGTGCTGGTACCGGTGCCGGGTTCCGTGCAGAATCCCCCGCCGGTCCCGGTGCAGAGTCCCGCACCGGGCCCTGCGTCGAGTGCCGCGCAGAATGGCCCGTCGAGTCCGGGGCAGAGTTCCCCGCAGGTCCCTGCTCACGGGCCCGCGCCGGTTTCCGTGCCGAGCTCCGTGGCGACGTCCGCGCCGAGCTCCGCGTCGGCTTCCATGCCGAGCTCTGTGCCGAGCTCTGTGCCGAGCTCCAGGCCGAGCTCCAGGCCGAGCTCCGTGCCGGCTTCCGCGTCGAGTGGCGCGCGGACCCTCCCGCCGATCCCTGTCCACAGCCCCGCATCCACTCCCGCGCCGCCCCCCGTGCAGGCTTCCGCACCGCTGCCCCCCGTGCAGGCGGCCACGTCCACCCCCATGCCGGCTTCCGCGCCCACCCCCACCCTGGCCTTCGCGCTGAGCCCCGCGCACAGCCCCCTGCCGAGTGACCCGCACGCCGATATCGCTGCCGCCATCGAGGCCGGGCGGGCCGGGGAGGCCGATGGGCTGGCCGCGCATCATGAGCAGGTTGCCGTGCGCAGTCATGGGCCCTACTCCGAGGAGGCCCTGCATTGGATCGAGGTCCGGGCGGATCTGGCGATGCTGGCGGGGGACTCGGTGCGCAGTTGCCGTACCTGGCTGACGGTTGCCTCGGCTCGGCTCTCCGCAGGGCAGGCCCCGGACACGCCCGCGGTGGAGGCCGCGGTGGACCGGGCCCACCATCAGTGGGGCCAGATCCACGACACGGCGGCGGTGCGTGAACTGGGCTCCGCCCTGGCGGAGTTGAGGGGCCGGGTGCCGGGCCGCCGACGGGGCGCTCTGGAGAACGTCCATCAGCGGCTGCGGCAACTGCAGGTCAGCGGGTGACGGTTCAGCGGGTGAAGGTGAAGTACTTCCAGGCGCCGTACGTCGTCGCGTTGACGTTGTCGCCCGACGCCGTGTCGACGTACGACGAGCGGACCCGGAAGCGGGGCCCGATGGGCGGGGTGCCGTCCAGGGTGACCGAGTCCTTGCCGTAGGTGTCGAGCGCGAAGTACTCCGAAGCCGTCGTCTGCCAGGCGCCGTCGTAGAACCGCTGCACCTGGAACTGGTACTTGCGGCCCGGGTACATCGTCATCGTCGTGTTGTAGACCGGGTCCTTGGACTGGTGGAAGTAGTAGTACTTCTCGTTCCAGGCCGTGGCCGTCTTGTAGGAGCCGCTCAGCGAGGTCGAGATCGCCACCTTGGTGTAGACGGTGTTGGTCGTCGTCTTCGCCGCGTACCGCGTGTCGCCCGTGAACTTGGCGCTGACCTTGGTGTCCCGGGTGAGGTGGACGGTCGCCGTCAGGTTGCCGGCCGAGTCCACCGCGCCCTTCTTGACCAGCGTGTTGGGCTTGTCGGAGCCGTAGGGGTCGGCCCAGATCTCCACGGTGCGGTTCTTGTACGTGGTGCCGAGGTGCGCGGTGAAGGTGACGTTGCTGCCGTAGCCGTACACCTTGAGGTTGTTGTTCAGCGTCACCGTCGTTGCCGTCTTGGCGACGGTCACCGAGCGGGTGGCCGTGGCGCCCGCGTGGTCGGCGTCGCCCGCGTAGGTCACGGTGTAGCTCACCTTGCCGCCGGCCGGCGGGGTGTCCGTGAAGGAGTACGAGCCGTCCGCGGCGACGGTCGCCGTGCCGAGCGTCTTGCCGCTCGGGGACTCGTCGTCGGTGCGGACGACGGAGAGCGTGGTGCCTGCCGGGAACGCCACCGCGGAACCCAGTGTGCCGGTCAGGGTCAGGGGCTTGGCGCGGGTCGCCGTGGCGGGGGCGCCCGCCGTGAGGGTGGTGGACGCCTTCGTCGGGGCGTCGAAGATCCGCAGCGAGTAGGCGTCGCTGTCGTTCTTCGACACCGCGAACAGCTTGCTCTCGTCCGGCGCCCAGGCGAGCCCGGCCGGCGCGAGCGTGTCGGAGCCGCTGGTGGTACCGGTGTTGGGGAAGTCGTACTGCTTCAGCGGGGACGACACGCCCTGCTTGAAGACGTGCACGTCCGGGTCGTACCAGGAGAAGGTGCCCGCCGCGACGTCGCCGTTCGGGGCGATGTCCACCGCGTTCGGGTAGGTGTTGGTGACGTACTTGCCGTCCGCGGAGAGGTCGGAGAGCTTGTAGACCGCCTGGTAGTACGGCGACCCGCTGGCCGTGATGACGTCCTTGCCGTCCGGCGTGACCGCGAGGTCGGCGAGGTTGCCGCCGCCGGTGTTGCCCGGGTCGAAGGCGTACGTGCTCCGGCTCGCGGTGCCCGAGGAGACGTCGTACACGGCGAGCACGACCGGGCTCTGGCTCGGCGCGCCCGCGACCAGCGTGCCCGGGGCGCCCGCGGAGGCGTCCAGGATCGGGGCGTCGTAGAACGTGCGGTTGGTGTCCTGGCCCAGGCTGACGACCGGGTCGGTGCCGCTCAGGTCGAGCGAGCCGATGTTGCCGTCGCCCCCGGAGCCGTAGCTGAACCAGAGCTTGCCGCCGGTGAGGGCGACGTACTCGGGCCCGGCGGTCCCCGTCGCGTAGCGGTGGGCCTCCGTCGCGGTGGCCGTGTCGATCGCGACGACCGCGTCGGCGTCCGCGACGGCCGCGTACAGGGTGCCCGAGTCGGGCGACAGCTCCAGGCCGTGGACGCCGGGGAGCGAGCCGACGGTGCCGACGACCGTGCCGGCGTAGTCGGTGACCAGGACCTGGCCGGCGGTCGGGTCGCTGATGAAGACCCGCTGGTGGACCCCGTCGACGACGATGTCGCCGGTCGACTTCAGGGGCAGGGTGGTGCTGGAGTCGGCGGCCGCGGACCCGGCGCCGGTCGCGGCGAGGGCGACCGAGCTGAAGAGGACCGCGAGTGCTGTCGCGGTAGTGGGAAGAGTGCGTCTGCGCACGGTTTTTCGAACCCCCCGGAACGAAAAAAGAAGTGGGCGGCGGACGCGGCAGGAAAGGGCACGCGTGTCGCCGTAAGTGATCGAAGGCTAGGACATGGCACTGACAGCCGGTCCATGGGCTCCGTAAGAGACGGGTGAGAACGAGAGGGAGCCCCCGGCGGGGCAGGGGGGAGTGTCCCCGCCGGGGGCGGCTCGTGGTGGCGCGGCGCGGTGGCCGCTCGGGCGTCAGAACGCGGGGACCTCGCCGGGCCGGGCCTTGTTGATGTTGCTGACCAGGTTGTTGGTCAGCGGGAAGTTGGCCCTGCCCCACTGGGAGTTCCACAGGGCGTCGCGCGGCGTCTTGTCCATCTGCTCCATGGTGACCAGGGCCGGCGTGTCCCAGTGATTGCCCGGGCCCCAGGCCTCCGTGTCCTCGCCCCACCCGGCGAAGCGGAAGGCGTGCGTGCTCGCGCCGTCCTTGTGGTAGACGATCTTGACGCGGTTGCCGTCCATCGGCACCTCGTTGATCGGGTGGGTGCTGTAGCCGCCGTGCCGGGAGGCGGACAGGTACCGGGGGCGCTCCTCGCCCTGCTTCTGGAAGACCACGACGGACTCCCAGTCGTGGCGGTGCCCGAAGGCGTCGGCGCCGTTGAGCGTCTGGTCCTTCTCGAAGTAGAGCGCGTAGACGTAGGCGCACCAGCCGTTTCTGCACAGAGACTGCGCGTACGTGTTGGCTCTGCCGAGGTGGCCGTCCCGGCACTGGCCGGTGATAGAGCCGCTGTTGTTGAGACCGCCGTTGAGCTGTCCGCCCGCGTCCACCGCCGCCGCGGGGAAGCAGCCGTCCGAGTCGTAGTCGAACAACGGCATGTACTTGTTCTGGAACGTGCTTGCGTTCCACGGCAGCGGGTTCAGGACGGCGGCGCTGGCGCTGCCCGTCAGAGTGACAGTCAGGGCGGCGGCGCTGCCCAGGACGAGGGCGGCCTTGGCGAGGCGGGACCGTCGGCGGGGCTTGGCTGTCTGCGACATGTGGGTGCTCCGGTGGTTCGTTCTGCCGGGAGTCCGGCGGGACGAGAACGAGACTGGAGCGCGGGGAATTGATCGGCGGCATGTTCTGAACAGGGAAATCAATCGTCCTCGGCGTTTCGGGGGGATGTTCCTCGTGGCGTCAGCACCCGTCCCTCTCGCGCCGCTCGCCGTTCACCTCACGTTGGGCCGCGGCCTTGGCGTCGCACTCGAACCAGACGGTCTTGCCGGGCCGGTCTGCCAAGGGCACCCACCCCCACCGATCCGTGACGGCCTCGACGGTCACCACTCCGCGCCCGTGCTCGGCCAGTTCGTCCACAGCTGTGGACAACAGCGGGCACGGGCTCGTGTCGTCGTACAGCGGCAACACCGGCGGCGACTGCGTCGAGGTCGCCCACCTCACCCCCCACATCGCCGTCCGCGACTCCAAGAACCCCGAGGTCGGCACCCTCACCCTCTCGCCGGAGGCGTACGTCGCCTTCGTGGGCCACGTCGGGGGCGTCGGCGCGTAGCGCGCGGCCCCTGCGGTACGGCGGCGGCACCACCGCGTCGACCGGTGGTGCCGCCTCGTGTCGGGTGCCCTGCGCGCCGGGATGGGCGGGCCGGGATCACCGCGGCTCAGCCGTGGCCGGGATCAGCCTCCGTCCCTGCACCGCTGGGCCGCGCTGCAGCCCCGGCTGTAATGGTTCGCCTGTTGCTCCGGGAGGTGGAGGTCTTCGCCGTCGTGGAAGTTGGCGGCCCCGTCACTGCCCGGGTTGTAGCGGTAGTTGGGGTCGTAGTTGGGGTTCGGCGCCCACTGTTCCCGCTCGAAGGTGATGCTCTGCATCTCGAGGTAGCTGCCGGTCGTCCGCGCCGTCATGTGGTAGACGTGCACGCCGGTGATCGCCTGGGGCGGAATCCTGTGGATGAAGGCCCATTCGTCCTGGCCTCGGTAGGTATTGGCCAGGTTCGGGTCACCCTGGAGCTGCTCGGGAACGTGCAGGACGACCCCCGCGAACTGCGGGTTGATCGTGTAGACGTAGGTCCTGGCTTCGACGAACCCGTGCGCGCAGTGCGACGTGACGAGCCATCCGACGACCGGGATGCTCATGCCGATCGTCCAGCCCGCTCCCTGGCAACGCGGCTCACGGGCTGCGGCGTCGAGGTTTCGCCCACCCTGGCTCCGGGCGAACGTCTCCGAAACGCTCTGCGAACCCGACGTGGAGATGAAGCCGCTGTCGTCGGCCCCCGCTCCGCCGCGGACATGGCGGACGAGGTCGTAGTTCGTTCCCCGGGCTTCGAAGCCGTTGGCGAAGATGTCGTTCGGGTCCCGGGAGTCGCCGCGGTACACCACACCGGGCAGCTGGCCCTGCGAAAACGCGCCGCTGGGCTCGTTCTGCGCGCTTGCGGAACCGGTGGTCGTCACGAGCGCACCGGTGGCGACCAGCGTCACCATCAGGAACTGCAGGACGAGAAGGAGGGGCTTCGGCAGCCGACGCTGCGTCTGCGACCGAGGCGCGCCGCGCTGGGGGCTCGCCACTGTGTGTGCGTGGGGCATACGTGGTTCTCCAGTGCTCGGTCCGCCGGTATCCGGCCTGACCACACCGAGCCTGGCGAGCGGAGAGTTGATGCTCACCCCCCTTTCCTCGGGGCAATCAATCCCGAATCGCGGGCTTTGCAGGACCGAGGCCGCAACCGGAACGTTGGTTTCCACCTCCTATTTGTCAGGTCAATCAATTTCGTGGGCGGAAGGGGATCGGCGGAAGGGGATTGATGCACATCACATGTCGCCTCGCCTCAACGTCACCCGCAGGCAACTTGAGCGTCACCGGGCGCCTTGTACGTTCGTCGCGCTCGATGTCGCGTTCGTCGGCTATTTCGCCAGATACAGGGAGGTGCGCATGGGGCGCCCGGAAAGACCGCTGGACCCGACGACCGGCCCCGTGCCGCGGCTCGCGCACGAACTGCGGGAGCTGCGCAGGACCGCGGGGAACCCCTCGTACCGGAAGATGGCCGAGACGGCGGGCTTCTCCCCGACAACGCTGTCGCAGGCCGCGGCCGGTGAACGGCTGCCGTCCCTCGCCGTCGTCCAGGGCTATGTACGGGCCTGCGGCGGCGACCCGGAGGAGTGGGAGCCGCGGTGGAAGGACGCCGAGGCGGAGGCGGCGGGGGCGGCTCGCGAGGACGACGAGGACGCGACGCCGCCGTACCGGGGCCTCGCCCGGTTCGAGCCGGCCGACCAGGGGCTGTTCTTCGGGCGGGCCCGCCTGACGGAGGACCTGCTCCAGCTGGTGTGCGGGCACCGGTTCGCCGCGGTGTTCGGCGCCTCGGGCAGCGGGAAGTCCTCCCTGCTGCGGGCCGGACTGATACCCCGGCTCCAGAAGGTGATCGCGGACCGGGGCCGCCCGGCGGTGCTGCGGGTGCTCACGCCCGGGGACCGGCCGGCCGCCACGTACGGCCATCTGCTGACCCCGGCGGCGGACGAGCCGGAGAGCTGGGTGGTGGTGGACCAGTTCGAGGAGCTCTTCACCCTGTGCCGGGACCGGGCCGAGCGAGCCCGGTTCATCGACCTGCTGCTCGCCGCAAGGGACCCCGGCAGCCGGCTGCGGGTGCTCATCGCCGTACGGGCCGACTTCTACCCCCGCTGCGGCGAGCACCGGGGGCTGGCGGACACGCTGTGCGGCGCCGGACTGCTGGTCGGCCCGATGACCGCGGACGAGCTGCGCGAGGCGGTCGTCAAGCCGGCGCAGGAGGTCGGGCTCCTGGTGGAGCGGGAACTGACCGCGCGGATCGTGGAGGAGGTCCTCGACGAGCCCGGCGGGCTGCCGATGCTCTCGCACGCCCTGCTGGAGACCTGGCGGCGACGCAAGGGCCGGGTGCTCACCCTGGCCGCGTACCAGGCGGCCGGCGGGGTGCGAGGCGCCATCGCGGGGAGCGCCGAGGAGGCGTACGGGCAGCTGACCGCACCCCAGGCGGAGGCCGCCCGGCGTCTGCTGCTGCGGATGGTCGAGCCCGGTCAGGGCACCCCGGACACCCGGCGTCCGCTGACCAGCGCCGAGCGGGGGGAGTGGGTGTGCCCCGAGGGGCCGACGGTGGTGGAGCGGCTGGCCCGCGCCCGCCTGCTGACGGTCGACGAGGAATCCGTCCAGCTCGCCCACGAGGCGCTGATCGTCTCCTGGCCGCGGTTGCGCGACTGGATCGAGCAGGACCGTGAGCGGCTGCGCCACCACCGGCGGCTGACCGAGGCCGCCCGCGTCTGGCTGGAGCACGACCGCGACCCCGGCGCCCTGTACCGGGGCACCCGCCTGGAGCGTGTGGCGGAGCTGTTCCCCGACCATGAGCACGACCATGCCCTGACCGTGCCGGAACGCGAGTTCCTCACCGCCGCCCTGGCCGCCCGGGAGGCGGAGCGCACGGCCGCCGCCCGCTCCACGCGCCGGGCACGGGCGGGGATGGGCGCACTGGCGGCGGTCCTCGTGGTGGCGCTGGTCGCCAGTGTCGCGGCCTGGACGCAGCGCCGGGACAACGAGCGCCGCCGCACCGACGACGCGGCCCGCCGTATCGCCGCCGTCGCGGACGCCCAGCGCACGACCGACCCGCGCACGGCACAGCTGCTGGGCGTCGCCGCCTGGCAGGTGGCGAAGCTGCCGGAGACCCGGCGGGCGCTGCTGGGCTCGCTCGGCCAGCAGGAACTGGACACCTTCAGCGACCCGGCACCCGGGGGCGGCTCCCCCCGCTACCTGACGGACTCCGGCCGTACGCTGCTCAGCGTCGAGGGACACACCTGGCGGACCTGGGACGTGGCACGGCACCGGCGGATCGCCTCGGGGCGGCTGCCGGAGGGCGGCAGTGCGGTCGGGGCGAGTCCGGACGGGCGGCTGCTGGCGATCCAGGGGGACGACGGGGTACGGCTGTGGGACACGGCCGCCGGACGCTGGTTCGGTGACCCGCTGCCGGGGTCGACCTCCGGGGACTTCGCCGAGCGCACTTACGTCGTGAACAGTACGGACAACGACAGGGTGCAGGTACGTTCGGCCGCGGACGCGAAGCTGCTGTTCGAGACGGAGGCGGACAGTGCGCCGACGCCGGTGCCGAGCGCGGACGGCCGGCTGCTCGCGTTCTGCCCCACCACGGCCGGCCCGGCGCAGGTACGGGACCTGACGGACGGGCGCACGGTGCCCGGGCGCTGGGCCCACGTGGGCGACATCTGCGGCCAGGAGCACATGCAGCTGGTGCTCGGCGAAGGCGAGCGAAGCGAGATGGGGGTCCCCCCGGCCGAAGGCTGGGGGAAGCTCGCCGCGGTGGCCGCGAACGGGGTGCGGGTCTGGGACATCCGGTCGGGGGAGCAGGTGGCCGACCTCGCCGACGCCGGAGTCAAGTACGCCGCCTTCAACAAGGACGGGAAGTTCCTGGCGACCGCCGACGGGGAGGAGATCAGGGTGTGGCGGATGGGCGTCGACGCCCCCGTGTTCCGCCACTCCCTCAACAACCAGCCCCTGCACGGCGGCCTGGAGTGGGACCCTGCCCGCCCGGTGCTGCGCTATCTGGAGGGCGGCACCGTCCACTCCCTGGACGTCGCGACGGCCGTGACGTCCGCCTGGCGGGACCAGCCGCTGGACAACGTGCTGATCGGCCCGGACGGCCGTACCTTCGCCACCGCGCGACGCATCGGCGACACCTACCGATTCGAGCTGCGCGACACCGGCGACCAACGACTGCTCAAGACACTGCCGCCCACGCCGCTCCCGGTATCCCGCGACCCCTCCCAGCCGGTCCGCCCGGAGTACACCGTCCCTTTTCTGGCCTTCGCCCCCGACGGCAAGACGCTCGCGTACACCGTCTCGATGCCCGGGAGCGAGGCGTCCTCGCAACGCCTCACGATCTGGGACGTCGCCCGGGGCCGGGTCCGCACGACGCTGGAACTGGCGACGAAGAAGTCGGCCGGGGCGGTCATCGCGATCGCCCTGGGCCCGGACGCCCGCACCCTCCACCTCACCCGCACCCTGGCGATCGGCGAGCCGAGCAACGAGACCTGGGACATCGCCCGCCACCGCCGGACGGCGGTCCTCACGGGCCTGTCCAGCCGCCACCTGACCGTCCGTCCCGACGACGGGCTCCTGGTCGGCGACAACCGCACGGCGGGCCTGCCGGGCGGCAGGGCCACCAGACGCGACCTGGTCCAGGGCGGCGAGATCAGCGCCCTCGCCTTCGCTCCGGACGGTTCGCGGCTCGCGGCGGGGGACCAGGGGGGCCGGGCGACGCTGTGGGACGGAACGGTCCGGCAGCGGGAGGGGGCTCTGCCGAACGTCTTCCCCGCGCTCCCGGAGGCCTTGGCCAACACGATGACCGGCGACACCTCCGAGGCCGTCAGCGCCCTCGCCCTCAGCCCCGACGGCAGCACACTGGCGGTGGGCGGCGAGGCGGGGAGCCTGCAACTGTGGGACGTTGCCACCCAGCAACCGCTCGGTGGCCTGCTCACGACACCGGGTGAGTCGATCGACACGGTGGCGTTCGGTGCGGACAGCGGCACGGTGTACGCGGGAAGCGCGCATGTGCCCCTCCAGCGTTACACCATCGCCCCGTCGAAGGCGGTCGGGACGGTGTGCGCCCGGACGGGAGGGGGGAACGGGCTGACGCGGGCGCAGTGGCAGAGGTACGTACGCGACGTGCCGTACCGCAAGGTGTGCGGCCACTGACCGTCCGGCATTGCTGTGGAGGAAACGTAACAGCACACTCGTTCGAGTGGGCGGCTCCGGATTCCTTGAGTGGGCTCCGCGTCTACTCTGGGAGCGTCGCGTCGAGCGAAGGAGGTCTGTCATGGCGACGGCGGAGCCGATCATCATGCCGGGGTACCAAGGCGAAGCCATTCACGGGCCGTACGACGACCCGGACGGCGACAGTGACGCGGACAGCGGCGTGCCCGACTACTCGGACACGAGCGTAGAGGCGGCCTTCGAGCGCATCAGTGCGGCAGCTCCCCTGGGCTGGCGCGTGGAGCTGATCGAAGGGGAGATCTGCGTGACGCCACCGGCCAATGGGGAGCACGAGGAGATTTTGGCGGAGGTCAATCACCAGGTCGGCCGGAAGGCGTCCGATGATTCCCTGCGCAACTATGGCGGCATCGGCCTGAGCCTCCCCGGCTCGTCCGACACTGGTCGCGTCGAGCCGGACCTGGTGATCGCTCCGAGGGGCACTTTCGACGACCAAGAGGTGTGGCACGACCCGACGGGTGTCCTCCTCGTCGCCGAGGTCACCTCCAAGAGCACCGCCGACCGCGACCGCAACAAGAAGATCCGCGGCTACGCCCGCGCGGGCATCCCTGTCTACCTGCTGATCGACCGCGAAGAAGCGCAGGTCATCGTCTACTCCGAACCGTCCGGCGACGAATACACCCAGAACCCCAAGTACAAGCTCGGCCTCGCCGTGCCGCTGCCCGAGCCCCTCGGGTTCGAGCTGGACACCGCGGAGTTCTGACCCCGCTGCTGCGCCGGTTCCGGTTCCGGTTCCGGTTCCGCCGCCCGCGCCGGGCCCGTATTCGCCGCCAGGATCAGGGTCGCCACGGCGACCACGGCGGCGGCGAATCCTCGGGTGTAGCGCTCGGTGGTGCTGGTGCGTTCCTGCACGGCGACCTCGCAACAGCCATGGGTTAATCGCGTTTAATCCGCGGTTTAACCTAGGGGCTGCCGGACCCGAACGGCAAGGGTCGCAGAGGCAGTTGGCCGAGGTGGGGGCGTTGAGCGATGTCGGACCGTGACGACCCGGGGATCATCGGGCGGAGAGTGCAGCAACTGCGGGCCGACCGCGGGCTGACGCAGAAGCAACTGGCGGAACCGGCGTACACCCCGGCCTACATCTCCACCCTGGAGGCGGGCCGCGTCCGCGCCTCCGACGACGCGTTACGGCACATCGCCGACCGGCTCGGCGTCGCCTTCGAGGAACTCGCCACCGGCCGCCCCGCGCACCTCGTCACGGACCTGCGCCTGCGGCTGACCGAGGCCCAGCGCGCCCTCGCCACCGGCGATGCCGAGGCGGCGGCCGAGCAGTACGCCGCGCTGCTCGCCGAGGCGGAGGCGTACGGGTTCGCCGAGGAGCAGGCGACCGCGCTGCTCGGGCTCGGCGAGTGCGGCATCGACGTGGGTGAACTCGCCTCCGCCCGGCGTCACTTCGAGCGGGCCGAGCGCATGCTTGCCGAAGCCGACGCCCCACTGCCCGCCCGCGTCCCGGCCCTGCGCGGAAGGGCCGTGTCCCACTACCTCGCTGGGGAGCTCCGCTACGCCGTCTACCTCCTCGAGTCCACCCTCGACGAGCTGAACCGCGGCGGCCTGCACGACCCCGACGCGCTGCTCCTCCTCTACGCCAGCGTCATCGGCCCCTACATGGACATGGGCGTCCACGCCCGCGCCGCTCAGGCCGCCGAGTACGCCCTCGCCCTCGCCCCGCAGGCCGCGGACCCGGCCCTGGTCGCCCGTATGCACCGGTCCGTCGCCCGCACCCTGCTCGCCGAAGGGCGGGTCGCCGAGGCCGACGCCTCCCTCGCCAAGGCCGCCGAGCTGTACCGGCAACTGCAGATCCGCACCGAACTCGCCAACTGCCACTGGATGCGCGGCTACGTCTACGCCCAGAACGGCGACCTGGAGCGCGCCGAGGCCGAACTGCGCGAGGCCCGGTCCATGCTCACCGCCCAGCGCGCCGCCCTCTACACCAGCCAGGTCGCCGTCGAACTCGCCGACGTGCTGCACCGGCGCGGCAAGTCCGACGAGGCCGCCGCCCTGCTCCACGAGGTGCTCAGCGACCTCAGCCCCGAACGCGGCGCCCTGCACTCCGCCGCCGCCCACCGCCTCCTCGGCATCATCGCCGAGGACGCCCACGACACCGAGACCGCCGAGGAGCACTACGTCCGCGCCCTCAGCCTCCTGGAGCGCGCGGGCGCGGCCGGCGACCTGGCCGACCTGTGCCGGCTGCTCGGCGACCTGCTGCGCCGCACGGGACGGGTGGAGGCGGCCCTGGACGTGTACCGGACGGGGCTGGGACACCGTACGGCTCCCGGCACCACCACCCTCGGGCCCGCCCCCGCACAGCCCCCTCTCTGAGCACCGGCTCGCCCTGGCTGTCGGTGCTGCTGCTGGCGCTCCTCGCGGTCGTCCTGTGCGTGTGCAGCGAGGCGGACGCGTTCGTCGCCGCCTCCCTGAGCGGCTTCTCGCCGACCGCGCGGCTGGCGTTCATGGTGGTCGGGCCGATGGTGGACCTGAAGCTGATCGCCCTCCAGGCGGGCACGTTCGGGCGGTCCTTCGCCGTGCGGTTCTCGTCCGTGACATGGGTGGTGGCCGTGGGGAGCAGCGCGCTGGTGGGGTGGTGGCTGCTGTGAGGCGCTACGGGCCGGCGGTGCTGCTGCTCCTGACGGGTGCGGCGATCCTGCGGATATCGCTGCTCAGCGAGTTGTACCTGCGGTATGTGCAGGCGGGACTACGGCCATACCTGGTCGTGTCCGGGTTCCTGCTGGTTCTGCTGGCGGCGGCCGCGGCGGTCGGGCGACCGGAACAGGAACCGTACGCCGAGCAGGGCCAGCACGCAGAGCACGGCGAACACGCCGGCCGCGATCAGCAACGCGAGCACGGCGAGCACGACGATTCCGGCGGCGATTCCCACGCCCACGATCAGCACGGCGGCCACCATAGCCCCGGCGTCGCCTGGCTCCTCACCCTCCCCGCCCTCGCCCTCCTCCTCTTCCCGCCCCCCGCGCTCGGTTCCTACAGCGCCGAACGCGAGGCGGCGCAGCGGGCCGCGCAAGGGGTCGGGGCCTTCCCCGCGCTGGCGGCCGGGAACCCGGTGGAACTGACGGTGGCGGAGTTCGGTTCCCGGGCGATCTACGACAGCGGACGGTCGCTGGCCGGCCGCACGGTCCGGCTGACCGGCTTCGTCACCCGCGACGACGACGGCACCTGGTACGTCACCCGCCTCCTCGTCGCCTGCTGCGCCGCCGACGCCACCACCAGCAAGGTCGAGATCCGGGGCGCGGACGCTCCGCCCGTCGACGCCTGGGTCACCGTCACCGGCGCCTGGCACCCCAAGGGCACGCTCGGCACGGACGAGGCATGGCCGCCCGTCCTGGACGCGGCGTCGGTGCGGCGGGTCGCGCAGCCGGCGAACCCGTACGAGAAGCGGTAGCAGCGGTAGCAGCGCTCGTCGCGCGGCGGTCGGCGGGGTTTCGCGGGGCGTGCCACGGGTAGTCGGGCGGCGTCCGGGCGAGCGGTGGAACGGCCACCCAAAGGCCCTGGACCAGGCAGGCCGCTCTCATGAGGAGG
Organism: Streptomyces sp. R28; assembly: GCF_041052385.1. Taxonomy (GTDB): domain Bacteria; phylum Actinomycetota; class Actinomycetes; order Streptomycetales; family Streptomycetaceae; genus Streptomyces. Next base: position 5,531,671 of record NZ_CP163439.1, read on the forward strand.
CTGCTGTGCGGCCCAAAGACGGTCATCGTGATGAGCGGGGACGAGAGCGGACGGGTGCCGCGGACGCGATCGCCGACGGCGTACGCGGTGCCGGACCCGGCGAGATCCCGGCGCGGCTGTGCGGCGTGGCCGTCGAGCTGCTGCCCGTGACCGGCGCGAGCGTGTCGCTGCACAGTGACGGCATGCCCGTCCAGCTGGGCGCGAGCAGTGCGCAGGCCGCGTATGTGACCGAGATCCAGGCGACCTTGGGCGACGGCCCCTGCCAGTCCGCCGCACAGAGCGGTACGCCCGTGCTGGCCTGCGACCTGACGACCGGAGGAGACGTCCTGCGCTGGCCGGTCTTCGCCCAGCAGGCCACGGCCGCCGGGGTGCGGGCGGTCTACTCGATGCCGCTCGGCAACGACACGGTGTGCGTGGGCACGCTCGACCTCTACCGGGACACCCCCGGCGACCTCACCGACCGGGATCTGCGGACGGCGCGGCTGGTGGCCGGGATGATGACGGTGGCGCTGATGGCGCTGCCGCGCGCGGAGGACGCGGGCGACCAGGACGGCGAACGGTGGCTGGGCGGCCTGGCCGCCGACCACGACCAGGTCTACCAGGCCACCGGCATGATCATGGCCCAGCTCGGCGTCGGCACGGACGAGGCGCTGGCACGGCTGCGGGCCCACGCGTTCGCGGGCGGGAGTACGGCCCTGGACGTGGCACGGGACGTGGTGGAACACCGGGTGCGGTTCGACCAGGAGTAGGGCCGCGGGTCCGCCTAGGATCGTCGACCATGGACATAGTGGGTCTCATCTTCGTGCTGGCCGCGTTCGCAGGCATCCTCACCATCCAGAGCAGGATCTCCCGGACGGATCAGCGAGTTGCCCGGGTCGAGCACAAACTCGACCTGATTCTCGACCACTTGGGGCTGCGCGCGGACGACCCGCGGATGGACGAGGTCCTCGCGCTCGTGCGGAACGACAGGAAGATCCAGGCGATCAAGGTCTATCGGGAGATCACGGGGGCGGGCTTGAAGGAGGCCAAGGACGCGGTCGAGCGCATGGCCTAGCGCAGGGGTCAGATCTCCACCCGGCCGCGTTTCCTGACTTCCGCCAGGCGTTGGGCGCCGAGTTCGACCGCGGCCAGGGTGGCGTCGCCCGGTACCTGGCCGAGGCCGCCGTTGGTGACGGTGATGGCGTCGTCGCCGACGCGGACGGCCGCGACGTGGAGGGTGAGCGTGGGCGCGGCCGTGCCCTCACCCGTGCTTTCACCCTCGCCCTCACCCTCGTCCCCGCCCCCCTCCTCGTTCTCGGAGACGCCGCTGAGGACGATGTGCAGACCCCGCCGGGCGTCGCCGACCTCCGGCATCCGAGCCTCGCCGACCTCCACGGTCATCAGCCCGCCGCGCGTGGTCCTGGCCGTGAACTGCCCGCATGTGCGCGGCAGGCTGCCGAGCCACTCCAGCGTCCGGTCCACTTCCGCCGGCCGATGGGCCACCACCTGGTAGCGCAGCTGGGCCTCGTCGTACTCGTCGTCGAGGCCGACCGACGCGCGCGTACGGGCGTCGGGCCCGAACAGCTCCTCCGCGTACAGGGCGTCGAGCAGCCGTCGGCACTCGGCCGACTCGGCGCTCGCCTTGAGCATGGCGTCCCGCCAGGTGGCGACGCCCCGGGTGGGGACCCAGGGTTCCCCGAGATCGGCCTCGGTGATGAGGGCGGCCCGGGCCTGCGCCTCGGTGAGGGTCGGGGCGGCCGCGGGGGTCGGGGGCCCGGTGGCGGTGGCCGCGGGGGAGACCGCGGCGGGGACGCCCGAGATCGCCCTCTCCGGCCGGACGAGGGAGCAGGCGGAGGCGGTGGTCAGCAGGGTGGCCGCCGAGAGCGTCGAGGCGATGACGGCGCGGGCCGGGGGACGGGGCATCGCGGGGCCTCCTGGGCTGGGGTCGGGCGTGCGCTCAAGAGCGGTGCGTGTTCTTAAGGCATCACCCCGGGAGTACGACCACCAGCGCGCCGAGCCGTCCGGGTGACGGGGTCCGCTCCCCCTGCGGGCAGGCCGGATCGCCGATTCGGGCCACGCGGAGGCGGGCCGGTCGGGGAGGATGCGCGGGTGACGACGGACATATGGCGGAACGTGGCGGTCGTTCTCATCGGCCTCGTCCTACCCGTCATCGGCGCTTGGTGGTTGGAACGTCCCCGTAGGCGTTCGGCTCATCCGGCCGCCTCCGAGTTCCTCCCGTACGCGGTCCGGGCGGTGGAGGCCGAACAGCTCCGGGGGCTGGGACGACCGCTGTACCCACCGGCCGGCATGGCTCCGCCGGGTAGGCTGCCGCGGGCAGCGGGGCAGAGCATCGCGGCGACGTTCGAGAGCCTGCACGACAAGCGCCTGGTCATCCTCGGCGACGCGGGGTCGGGCAAGACGACCGCTGCCCGCAGACTCGTTCCCATGCTGCTCGACGACGGTCCCATGCCCGTCATGGTCGGCCTCTCCTCGTGGGAACCCGCGTCGCAGAGTGTGCAGGACTGGTTCATCTCACGCGTCGCGGACCGTTACGGCGCGGAAGCGGACCATGTGCGGGTTTTGACGGTGACTCGTCGCCTGCTTCCGGTACTCGACGGGCTCGACGAGCTTCCCGACTCCCAACGGGCCACCTGCGTACCCCTGTTGATGCGCTGGCTGGACGGGTTCCCCGGGTACGTGCTGACCTGCCGCACCGACGCCTACGAAGACATGGCCGACCTCCTCGGCCCCGGCGTGGGCACCACCGTGACGCTGCTGCCGCTGCGGGCGCAGGACGTCGCCGCCGAGTTGCGTGCGGTCGACGCCCGGCGATGGGCGCCGGTCGCCACGGCCGTCGAGGACGAACCGTCCGGTCCGCTCGCCGAGGCCCTTTCCTCACCATGGTTCCTGTCGCTCGCAACAAGTGGCTACGAAGGGCATCGGCACCGGGACCCAACAGAGCTCACCGACCGCGGGGAGCTGCCCGACGCCGCTGCCGTACGGCAGCGGATCTGGGACACGGCCGATCCGACGGTCAGCATCGAGGGCTGGGGCACGGACGGAAGGCGCCGCCTCGAACTGATCGCCGACGCGATGGGGAGCGAGGCCGACGGCCTGCTGCTGTGGTGGCGGATGGCCGGTAAGTACGGTTCGCCGTGGGCGGTGGCCTATGTGACCGCCGCGTTGCTGGGGATTCCCGCCCTTGTCGCGCTGGCGGCGGACCGGGGGCTCGGGAGCAGCCTCTCGGGGATGTACGGCATCTTCGGCTATCTGGCCTTCCTGGCACCGATGATCTCGCACCAGGAGCCCCGGCGTCTCTGGCGGCGACCGGCGCTGCGGCTGGTGCCGCTTCATGGAGCCACCTTCTGGTTCTTCGCGACGACGCTCGGTGTGGGGCTGATCAGCCCGCCCATCGGCGTGGTCATCACCCTGGATCCGGAGTGGTTTCTCCCCCGAACATGGTTCTCGATGGGCCTTATGGCGATCGGTGCTGTCGCGGCATTCGTAATCATGATCACCGGGCCGAACACCGAACCCGGCCGAGCCCGCCGAGCCGGTGACCAGCTCTCCGATCTGGGGGCAGCGCTGCTCACCTCAAGCGCGGTCACCGCACTCGCGTGTCTCCCGATCGGTCTGTTGTCCGACCCGGCAGGCCAGACCGCGGGCAGCGATGGACTGCCCTGGTTCGTGTGGGCGGCGACCTCGCTGGGATTCTTCACCACCGTCCTGCTGACCCGCACCGCCTGGGGACGCTACCGCCTCACCCACCTCGGGTTGGTCCTCGACGGGGAACTGCCGCTGCGCCTCGGCCGCTTCCTGGCCGAGGCGCAGGAACAGGGAGTGCTCGTACCGGCCGACGGATACGGCGCCGGCTGCTACACGTTCCGCCACAGCCTGGCCCGCGAGGCCCTGCTGGGCGGGGGAACGGACCGACTGGCCCGCGTCCGCGCCACGGAACGCTTTCAACAAGAGATACGCGCCGAGGTTCTGACCTTGCCGGAGTCCGTCGCCTACCTCGCGTTCACGTCCGACGGCAGCCCCGAGAGGTACGCGCGCGAGCGGGAGCACATCGCGGAGCTGGCCGACGAGGTGCTGACCAACGAGCTGCGCGCCGCCGCGGACAAGGGCACCGAGGCGTACGAGCGGTACCGCGAGGCCAGGCAGCGTATGAGCGAGGCGCTGCGCGTGAGCGTCTGGGCGAACCCCACGACGGCGCGGCTCTACGGGCTCGCGGCGCTGCTGGCCGGGGCCATCGTGTGCGGAGCCGTCGGAGTGCTGACCGGCGTGGACCAGTCGAAGGTGGGCGTAGGCATGGTCGGGTGGACGCTGGGGGCCTGTCTGGTCCTTCTTGTCGTCGCCCGCTCGGATGCAACGCCGGTTCCCCGCCGCGTCGCCTACGTGATCGTCGCCGTTCTGGCCCTCTACACCTCCACGCCCTGGACCCTGTCCCCGTTCCTCCCCGAGCACTCGCTGGGAACCATCGCGGCGATCACAGCGGCAGCAGACATCTTCTTCCTAGTCGCCTGGCTCTACGCCCGCCCCCATGTGTCCCGTGCCCGCGCCGTACTGGACGACGACCCCGACGCCTGGCCCGAACTCCCGGCCATCCGTCACCATCGTGAAACCGCGTCCGAGGCCCGGCAGACCTGGCTGACCGTCGTGGCCCGGGACGGTGTCATGCCGCTGATCCGGGGCCGGCTCAGGGTCGGTACGGACACGGGGACGGTGCCCGCGCTGCCCGCGATCGCCCCGTCCCGGCTCACCGGCTCACGGCGTTCCGACCAGTTCGTGGGCACGGATACGGCCGATGAAATCGCCTTCCATCTTCGCGAGTTGGAGAGCGCGAGCATCGGCGTCAGCGGGCAGCGCGGGGTGGGCAAGTCCAGTCTCATGCAGCGGTTCTGTACCTCCGGCTCGCTGTCCGCCGCCGACAACCTGCTCGTCCTGGCGCCCGCCCCGACCTCGTACGACCCCCGGGAATTCCTGATCCATCTGTTCGCGGAGGTGTGCCGCCAGGTCACCGGCGGCAACCCTGGGGACGACGGGCGCCAGGCCCCGGATCCTGTGCGCCGCAGGACCCTCGTGCACCAGCTGGGTGCCGCCCTGATGGTGGCCGCAGGCGTTCTGATCACCGTCGTGACACTTCTGTGGCCCGAACTCACCGCGGCCGCGGCGGCGGTCACCGGTCATGCGAAGGCGCTGGTGATCGCCGGGGGTGGCGTGCTCACCGTCGCGGGCCTCACGTGGGCGCTGTCCCTGTCCCTACGGGCGGGCCGGGCTGGGCGCCGGCACGGAAAAAACCCGCGGGACACCGAGGTATTGGCCGCCACCCATCTGCGCACCCTGCATTACCAGTTGACGTTCCTGCGCACCCGCAACGCCCAGCTCGCTCTCCCGGGCGGGCTTCAACTGGCCGACGGCTCCCAGGTCCAGCACACCCAGCAGGTGCTCACCTACCCCGAACTGGTCGCCCGTTTCCGCGCGTTCCTCACCGAGGTCGCCCGGGACCGCGGGCAGTCGGGCGGGCGTGTGGTCATCGGGATCGACGAACTCGACAAGCTGGGCAGCTCGCAGGACGCCGAGCGGTTCCTCAACGACCTCAAGGTCGTCTTCGGGATCCGCGGCTGCCACTTCCTCGTCGCCGTGTCCGAGGACGCGCTGACCACGTTCGGTCGGCACGTCCTCGATGTGCGCACCGCGTTCGACAGTGCCTTCGACCGCGTGGTCGCCGTACGCCCGCTCAGCCTCAGCCAGGCGCGCACGCTCCTCGAACTGCGGGGCGTTTGGCTGCCCGGGCCGTATCTGTGGCTGTGCCAGGTGCTGTCGGGCGGTCTCCCGCGGGACCTGCTGCGCGCGGTGACGAGCCTGGCCACGGAACGCGCTCTGCGCGGCACCGTGGGCCTGCGGAAGCTGTCGCAGAGGCTGATCGAGGACGACGCCCGGACCGTCCTCTCCGCGCAGACCCGGTACGCCGCCACGCTGAGCGGCGCCGATGCCCCACGCGCCGCCCGGTGGATCGCCGACGCATCACAGGCCGCGGTCACCGCCGACGAGTGGGAGGCCGCCATCGGCGCCGCCCCGCCCATCGACCCCGACCAGTACGACGTGGCTCGCGCCGTGACCCAGGTACGCGCCTACCTGGCCCTGGGGGCCACCCTCATGCGGACCTTCACCGAGGGCGACGTGGCTGCCACCCTCGACTGGTTGCGCCTCGCGGGCCCGGACCCGGTCGACCGTCTCACCACCGCCCGCGCCAAACTCGCCACCGAGCCCGAGACGTCCTGGTCGGCCGTGAACCGCTACCGCTCCGAGACACCGGGCTTGGCGCCCTTGCCCGAACCGACGTAGTCCACGAAGGTACGGAAGGCCTCCGGCGTGAGCGTGAGCATGCCGTGGCCCGGGTTCTTGGAGTCACGGACGGCGACGCAGGGGGTGAGGTCGGCGACCTCGACGCAGTCGCCGCCGCTGGTGCCGCTGTAGCTGGACTTACGCCACGTCGCGGCCTTCAGCTGCTCGCTGGTGTCCATAGCGTTCCTCCATCACGCGGGCGATCAGGTTGGCCGAGTCCTCGGGCGAGAGGGCGCCAGCCTGCAAGCGAGCGTATCCGACTGAACGTTCCCTAATAACTTGCGGGTTGGGGGTCATGTGCCCCTGGTCGTAGCTCTCGCTGTAGAAGAGGTCGGGGTGCTCGTCGAAGCGCAGGAGGTTGAACGTGCCCATCATTCCGGTGTGCGCGCCTACGGAGTACGGCAGCACCTGGATGTGCACCGACTGGTTGTTCCGGAAGCTCAACAGGTGGGCGAGTTGCTCGCGCATGACGTCCCGGTCGCCGACCATCCGGTACAGCACCGACTCGTCCAGGACCACCCACAGCGCGGGTGGCTGTTCGCGCTCCAGGATGCGCTGCCGATCCATGCGGGCGGCGACCATCTCCTCGACCCTGTCCGGGTGGTCCACGCACAGCAGCGCCGCCGCGTACGCCTTCGTCTGGAGAAGCCCGTACACCAGCTGGCTCTGATACGTGGAGATGTACGTCGCCTTCGACTCCATGTCGGCATACGGCTGGAACCACGTCGGCAACTGGCTGCGCAGCACCAGCCCCACCATCCGCGAGAACATCCCGTCCGTCACCAGCGCCGCGTCCACACGCTCGGCGAAATCCCGCGTCGGTACCTTCAGCGTCGTCTCGATCTGGCCGATCAGCGACCCCGAGCAGAACAGAACCGAGCCCAGCTGCTTCAGAGTCAGCCCCGCCTCCTCCCGCTTTCTCCTCAGCTCGTAGCCGAAGTAGTCCAACGGAGAAGCCGTGGGGTCGAGTTGACGAATGTGTACCAAGGCGTACCACCCCCAAGTCCGGTCTGTAGCTGAGCGTAATCACACGGCTCCGCACAGGTGACGTGAATCGGGAAATCACCGCGACATCCCCGCCCACCCGCTGTTACCGTCGCCCCATGCAGCGCGCCAACCCGTCTCTCACGACGACGCCGGACCCCGTCCCGGCGCGCTGACACCTGAGCGATCCGAAGCCCCGGGGCGAGTGCCCCGGGGTTTTGTCGTGGGTGCTCGTCCGTTCACCTGGAGGAGTAGCCATGCACGACCACCGCCGCCTCGGCCGCGAACTCGACCTGTTCGACACCGACCCGCTGATGGGCGCGGGACTCCCGTACTGGCTGCCCGACGGGGCCGTCGTACGGCAGACCCTGGAGGAGTACGTCCGGGAGGCCGAGCGGGCGGCCGGGTACCGGCACGTGTACTCACCGGTCCTCGGCAAACGGGAGCTGTACGAGATCTCCGGGCACTGGTCGCACTACAGCGACGACATGTTCCCGCCGATGAGGCTCGGCGCGGAGGAGATGGTGCTGCGGCCCAGCCTCTGCCCCCATCACGCGCTGATCTACCGCTCCCGCTCCCGCAGCTACCGCGAACTCCCCCTCCGCATGGCGGAGTTGGGCGGCATGTACCGCTCGGAGCTGTCGGGGGTCCTGGGCGGTCTGACCCGCGTCCGGTCGATCCAGCTCAACGACGCGCACATCTTCTGCACCCTGGAGCAGGCGGTGGACGAGGCCCGCGCCGCCCTCGAACTCATCGCCCGCGCTTACGCCGATCTGGGTATCCGGGCCACCCGCCACCGTCTTTCCCTCCCGGCCGAGGGCCAGGGCGGGGGCGAGGGCGGCGGCAAGTACGTCGCCGACCCCGAGCTGTGGCGACGGGCCAGCGCGCTGCTCCGCGAGGTCCTCGACGGCTCCGGCATCCCGTACGAGGAGGCCGAGGGCGAGGCGGCCTTCTACGGCCCCAAGATCGACGTCCAGGTCACCGACCCGGCGGGACGCGAGGCGACCCTCTCCACCGTGCAGATCGACTTCCACCAGCCCGAACGCTTCGACCTGCACTACATCGGCGCCGACGGCGCCAGACACCGCCCGGTCATGGTCCACCGCAGCATCATCGGCAGCGTCGAACGAGTGGTCGCCCACCTCGTCGAACAGCACGGCGGCGCCTTCCCGGCCTGGCTAACCCCCGTGCAACTGCTGATCCTGCCCGTGTCGCAGGCGCAGAGCCAGAAGGGGGAGGACCTGCTGCGCCGGGCCCGCCATCAGGGCCTGCGCGCGGAGCTCGCCGGTCCCGAGCACGGCACCCTGGGCGCCCGCATCCGCGCGGCACGCCTCGTGCCGTACCAGGCGGTCATCGGTGAGCGGGAGGCCGAGGCGGACGGTGACCTCGTGGCCGTACGACTGCGGGACGGCCGCAGGCCGGGGGCCGTACCCGCCGCGGAGCTGCTGGCCCGGATCGCCGCCCGCGTCGCGGCGCGCGGTCCCGAGCTGTGGGACGACGAGGGGGTTGCCGAGGCGGACGGCGGGGGAGACGCCGCATGACGCCGCACGCACGTAACCGCACGACGACGCCATACGGCGACGCACTCCACCTAGATCACACCGTAAGGTCGGTTTCGTAGAGCCCGCCACCGCAACCGTGTCAGGAGCCTCGCCGTGACGAACGCCGAAGGGCAGCCCATCCCGGTGATCATCGACTGTGACACCGGCGTCGACGACGCTCTGGCGCTGTTGTTCGCGGTACGCCACCCGGGTCTCGACCTGCGCGCCGTCACCTGTGTGGCGGGCAACACGGACGTGGACGGCGTCGTACGCAACACCCTCACCGTCCTGGAGCAGGCCGGCGCCCCCGACATCCCCGTCGCCCGGGGCGCCGGACGCCCGCTGATCGAGCCCGCGCGCTCGGCGCGGCATGTGCACGGCGAGGACGGCATGGGCGACATCGGCCTGCCCGCCCCGACCCGCGCCCCGGTCGACGTGGACGCGGTGACGCTGCTGCGCCGCGAGATCCTGGCGTCCCCGCGCCCGGTCACCCTGATTCCCACCGCGCCGCTCACCAACATCGCCCTGCTGCTGCGCGCGCACCCGGAGGTGACCGGCAACATCGAGCGGATCGTCTTCATGGGCGGCGCGGTGGCCACGGGGAACGCCACGCCGGTCGCGGAGTTCAACGTGTGGCACGACCCGGAGGCCGCCGCGATCCTGCTCACGGCCGGGGTGCCGATCACCATGTACGGCCTGGACGTCTTCCAGCGGGTCGTGGTTCCCGGCGCGGACGTGCGACGCCTGCGGGCGAGCGCGGAGCCCGGTGCCCGTCTCGCAGGCGACCTGCTGGCCCACCGTCCGGCCACGCCGGACGTCGCCGCCGACTCCGAGGCCGGTGGCATCGGCGACGCGGGCGCGGTCTGCACGGTCGTGGATCCGGCGGGCCTCACCACCCGTCTCCTCCCCGTCGAGGTCTCCCTCGCCCCCGGCCCCACCCGCGGCCAGACGATCGTCGACCGCCGCCCCCGCCCCGGCGAGTCCGAGATCCACACCGGCCTGCGCGAACAGGCCCTGGTGGACGTGGCGTTGGACGTGGACGTGGCCCGCTTCGTGAAGCTGTATCTGACGACCGTGGAGGGATAGGCGCCGATGGGGCAGCCTGCATTTGCGTGAACAGGACAGGCTGAACAGGCTCGGATATTCTGGTGCTGATGTCGACCATCCGGGCCATGCCTGGTCGGGGGGCGGGCCGCCTGTATTCGGAAGGCGACGCCTTATGCGCGTGAAAGCGAAGTGGGCAACCGCGTGCGCTTCGGCCGTTCTGATCGCCGTCGGCGGGACAACGGCGCACGCTGTACCGGCAGATGACTCGCCGGAAGAGATATTCACGAAAGCCGCTCCGGCGACGGTTCACCTGATGGTCACCACCGCCGGGGGCGAGTTCCAGGGCACTGGCTTCGTCTATGACGCGGACAAGGGGCTCATTCTCACCAACGCGCATGTCGTGGACGGTATGACCGCGCTGAAGGTGGGCATCGAGAACAAGGATCCGGTCGCCGCCCAGGTCGTCGGCAGCGATCCGTGCCAGGACCTGGCCGTCGTCAAGCTCGACGCTCCGCAAGAGGACCTGAAGGAACTCGAGTTCGGTGACGGTGACGACGTCGAGACCACGGATGAAGTCATGGCCATCGGCTATCCGAGTTCTCTCGAGAATTCCGCCGACCAGAGGGCCATCTTCACCTCCGGGACGGTTCAGTCGCCGGACGTGGCCGCTGATCCGAGCCCGTCCCTTCCGCACTATCCGGCCACCGTTCAGCACTCCGCCGCGATCAACCCCGGTAATTCCGGAGGGCCCTTGCTGAACAGCGACGGCAAAGTGGTGGGTGTGAACACCTTGGTGAACACCGAGGCGCAGGGGCAGTACTACTCGATCACCGGAGAGCACGCACAGGCACAGATCGCCGGGCTGGCCGCGGGTGCCAAGAAGAACGATGCCGGATGGGCGGTCTACTCCCTGGACGACGAATACCTCGTCGACTATTTCCCCGACGCGGAGGACCAGCAGATCGTCGGCCAGGCACAGCAGGAGTTCCTTCAGAACGACGTGCACGGACTGCTCGTGCAGAGCACGACGGCCAACTCTCCGGCGGCGAAGGCCGAGCTGTCCACCGGAGATGTGATCACTCACGTCAAGGGCTCCCCGGTGGATACGGTCAGCGCCCTGTGTGACGTGCTGCAGTCTGCGACCCCCGGCGAAGAGCTCTCGGTCGAGGGTATCTACGGCATCGGGGCCGAGGAGATAGACAAGCAGCCCTTGGACACGTGGGAGACCAACTTGACGCTCTCGGGCAAGTAGCGCCACGCGCACCGAGACATGCGAACGCCCGGGAGATTCCGGGGCGTTCGTGTCGAGGTGGGTCGATCAGGAACGAGCCGCCCGACGCCGCTTCGACGCCACGACGAACGCCGCGCCGCCCGCCACCAGCACCACCGCGCCGATGGCGATCGGGCCGGTCGCGCTGCTGCCGCCGGTCTGGGCGAGGTCGCCGCCGCCGTTGGGGGAGGGCGCCGGGGTGGACGCCGATTCGGAGGGCTCCGGGGTCGGGGTCTCGGTCGACGGCGTCTCCGACGCGGGCGGCGTCGTCTCCTCCGCCGGGGTCGACGGCTCCTCGGACGCGGGCTCCGACGGCTCGGCCGGCGGCTCCTCGGTCGCCGGCGGCTCCGTCGTGCAGTCCTTCGTGCCGCCGTTCCAGGCCGCGATCAGCTTGTCCTTGATGACCGGGCGGTCCGGGCCCTTGGGCAGGTCCCCGTGCTCGAAGCCGTCGTTCGCGTCGAGCTTGCCGTCGAACTTCACCGCGCCCCGGTACAGGTCGATCTGCGCGAAGCAGCCCGCGTCCGGGACGGCGATGTCGAGGGTGTCGCTCTGGCCCGGCTTGACCGTGACGGTGTCGAAGTCGACGAAGACCTGCTCGCCGGAGGTGGCGAAGGTCGGGCCGAGGGCGAGGTAGGAGGCGAGCGAGGCGGTGCAGGTCGTGGCGTCGGCGGCGGCGCGGACCGTGATGTGGACCTTGCCGCCGTCGGTGACCTTCAGGTTCTGGTCGTCGACCTTGACCGAGTCGTAGAAGTTCGTGCCGTCGAGCGAGAACTGGCAGCGGTCGGTGGCCGTCTCCGTGCCGGCGCCGGTGCCGGGCTGGTAGGCACCGCCGGACTTCCAGCCGTCGCCGCCGCCGTGTGAACCGGTGGCCCAGGCGCCGGAGGCGGAGGCGACGCCGGCAGCGCAGAGAACGAGCGACGCGGCGCCCGTCCCCAACAGGCGTCGCGCCATGACACGTCTCGCTATGGACATGCGTATCCCATCGTGGGGGTGGAGTGGTCGAAGAAGACTCACTGGGCTCATTGGTCACACGCGCCACAGTGTGAGCACATCGTCGGGCGACGGGAGGAAGCTGTCAACCTGCGGGAACGCAATACAAGTTCAATTTGCAATCACAATTCCATCACTCAGGGAATGATCTACTCCGCACTGCGTGGTGTTCGCTTTTCCGGCCAAGTGGACAGAGTTCTCACTGTCGCCCGTACACACCCACGAGGAGGCCGCGTGACCGTCCGCACCACCACGCCCGACACCCCCGACCTCTCGTCCCGCAACCCCGACTGGTGGCGCCAGGCCGTCATCTACCAGGTCTACCCCCGCAGCTTCGCCGACGGCGACGGCGACGGGCTCGGTGACCTCAAAGGCGTCACCCAGCGCCTGAACCACCTCGCCGCCCTCGGCGTCGACGCCCTGTGGCTCAGCCCCTTCTACCCCTCCGAGCTGGCCGACGGCGGCTACGACGTCGCCGACTACCGCGACGTCGACCCCCGCCTGGGGACCCTCGACGACTTCGACGCGATGGCCGCCGAGGCCCACCGCCTCGGCCTGAAAGTCATCGTCGACCTGGTCCCCAACCACACCTCCCACCAGCACGTCTGGTTCCAGGAGGCGCTGCGGGCCGGCCCCGGCTCCCCCGCCCGCGACCGCTACGTCTTCCGCGACGGCCGCGGCTCGCACGGCGAACTCCCGCCCACCGACTGGCAGTCCGTCTTCGGCGGCAGCGCCTGGCGCCGGGTCCCCGACGGCCAGTGGTACCTGCACCTGTTCACCCCCGAGCAGCCCGACCTGAACTGGGGGAACGAGGAGGTCCGCGCCGACTTCCGCACCACCCTGCGCTTCTGGTCCGACCGCGGTGTCGACGGCTTCCGCGTCGACGTGGCGCACGCGCTCGCCAAGGACCTGAGCGAACCGCTGCGCGACCTCGGCACCCCGGAACTGAGCCACGAGGACGCGCTTCCGCGGTTCGAGCCCGGCACCCACCCCTTCTACGACCGCGACGAGGTCCACGAGATCTACCGCGACTGGCGCAAGATCCTCGACGCCTACCGCCCGCCCCGCATGGCGGTCGCCGAGGCCTGGGTGAACCCGGCCGCCCGCCGCGCCCTGTACGCCCGCCCGGACGAACTGGGCCAGGCCTTCAACTTCGAGTATCTGCAGGCGGGTTGGGACGCCGAGGAGCTGAACCGGGTCATCACTGACTCGCTCGCCACGGCACGCGCGGCCGGCGCCTCCGCCACCTGGGTCCTGTCCAACCACGACGTCGTACGCCACACCTCCCGCCTGATGCTCCCGCCCGGCACCGACGACAACGCCTGGCTCCTCTCCGGCGGCCACGCACCGGCCGTCGACGAGTCGGCCGGCCTGCGCCGCGCCCGCGCCGCGACCCTCCTCATGCTCGCGCTGCCCGGTTCGTCGTACGTCTACCAGGGCGAGGAACTCGGCCTGCCCGAGGTCGCCGACCTGCCCTCAGAGGTCCTCCAGGACCCGATCTGGGAGCAGACGGGGCGCGTCCGCAAGGGCCGCGACGGCTGCCGGGTGCCGCTGCCGTGGACGACGACGGGACCGTCGTACGGCTTCGGCGCGGGCGGATCCTGGCTGCCGCAGCCGTCGGGCTTCGCGTCGTACGCCGTCGAGGCCCAGGACGGCGTGGAGGGCTCCACCCTGGAGCTCTACCGCACGGCCCTGCGCCTGCGCCGCAAGCTCCTGGCGGGGGAGGAGCTGGAGTGGGCCCCGGACAGTCCGCCCGGGGTCCTGCACTTCGCCCGCTCGGACGGCTGGCGGTGCGTGGCCAACCTCTCCGGCACGGCGGTCGAGCTGCCGCCGGGTGAGGTGCTGATCGGCAGCGGGCCGCTGGAGGGGCGTGCGCTGGGGCCGGACACGACGGTCTGGCTGGCGTAGGCCCGGCTGGCGGCACGCGCCGACGCCGTCCGAGTGAGAGGCGCGGGGCGCTCGCGTGGCGAACCGGGCTGCGCCCGCCCGCTGCCCAAGGATCCGGACGCGTGGCACGCACCTTCGACGAACTGGTCGCCATGCAGCGGGCGGCGGACCAGGCACACAGCAGGGTGGAGGAGCTACGGGACCACTACGGGCCGCCCGCCCACACACCGTGGACCGAGCTCCAGACCGACACGTACGAGACCGCCTGGCGCGCCTGGCGTGACCTCGCCCGTGACGTCCAGAGCGCCGTGACCGAGTACGCGAAGGAACAGGGCGCCGCGCGCAACCAGGTCGAGGAGGACGTGAGGAGGGTCGTCCGGCACCCGAAGGCGGAGCCGGAGACGGACGAGTGACACCGGCCGCGCCCGGACGGGTGGTGGGCGCGGCTTCACCGGCCCGTACGGCCGAACAGCGCGTGTCCCTGCGGGAGCAGACCGCGAGAATCGCGGGCAGGGGTGCCGCCGATGCGTGTGTGAGGAGCTCCGCCGACGATGAGCAGGTCCTGGAAGACGACGATCCTTGGGTTGCTCGCCGTTGCGGGCGCGATGGTCATGGCCGGCACGGCCCCTGTGACCGGGATGCCGGCGATGGCCGGGACGGCGTACGGCGGTGAAGGCCCGACGACCCGGTCGGCGGGCCGTGACCTGTGGGCGGCCGCGACCATCGAGCCCGGACGGGAGGGCATCGTCGAGGTCGGGGGTTACGAGGGGATGCCGCTCGGCGAGGGCTCGGTACTGACCCTGACGGCGCCGGCGCAGACGAGAGTGACGGGCACCCCGTTCGCCGCGGGCGGGTACCGAGGGGCGGTGGCTCTGGGCGGGATCAGCGGGACGTACACGTTCACGGGGGCGCCTGCGGCGGCCGGTCCGGAAGCCGACGCGTCGGCAGGGGCGGGCTGGAAGGGCCGTACGTTCCCCTTCGTCCTGTCGGTCCCCGCCCACGCCGAGCCCGGCACCCGCCTCCCCGACTGCACCCTGGTCCTGCGCGACGCGAACGGCACCGTGCGGCAGAAGGGCACCTGCGCCGTGACGGTCGGGCTACCGGCGCCGGTCCTGTCCCGCCCCCATTCGGGCGTGCCGCTGGGTGCGTTGCCGAAGACGTCCGGCACGGCCTACCCGGGAGCCCAGGTCACGGTGCGCGACGCGCGGGAGGAGGAGGTCTGCTCGACCACCGCCGCACCCGCCGGCACCTGGTCCTGCGTGCCGTCCCACCCCCTCCCGCCCGGCCCGGGCCGTCTCCAGGCCACGGCCACGTTCAACGGGGCCGTGGCGATGAGCGAGCAGATCGACATCCTCGTGACGGGCTCACCGGACACCCAGTTGGCCGGTCAGTAGCGCAGGGCCCTGGCCACCTCCGCCTTCACCTCGCCGCTCAAGTCGCGTGTGCTGCGTGCCGTGCCCTTAGCCGTCTTGCCCGCTGCCACGTCCGAGACGGTCACCACCGTGGCGTCCAGCAGATTGCCGTCCTTGTCACGGAAGTTGATCTGCGCGGCGAAGGACTTCGTCGAGTCGGTCGTGTTCTCCGCCGTGACCTCCACGGTCGTACGGCCGTCCGCGTCGGTCGTCGGGTCGCCCAGGCTCACCGCGTCCTTGGCGTCGATGCCGCCCTTGATGTCGTCCAGCCGGTCGCCCGCCTCCGCTGTCGCCGAGGCGAAGGCCGATGCCGCCTGGCTGGTCACCGAGGAGGGGATGTCGTCCTCGGAGCAGGAGGTCAGGGTGAGGGCGGCGGCCATGGTGGAGGTCGTCGTGAGGATCGCGGTTGTCGTCCACCGCGTTCGGTGACCGGGCATGGAGCCTCCAGCGGGTCGGTTCCGGTCCGGTTCCTCCAGTGAAGATCCGTACGTCGCCGTCCGCACTCCGGGACTCCGGGCGTCACCCGATCGGCCTTTCCCCCGTGGTGGCCTCCCCGGGGCCCACCGATCGTCGTACCGACCGCAGAACCCGATCGCGGGACACGCGAGAAGTGGGGTACGGCAGCCATGAGCCAGCCGCAGCCGCAGTCGCACGCAACCGACGCAGCCCATAGCCCGCCTGGATCCGCCGCGTCCCAGGCAACCTGGCCTTCGGCCGGAACCGCCCCCGCACCCGGCGCCGGCCGGTATCAGCCCGCCCCCGGCTGGGTCACCGGCGGGCTCGTCTTCGCCGGTGTGCTGATGCTGGTGAACGGGCTGCTGGCCGTCCTCCAGGGCATCTCCGCGATCGCCGAGGACGACGTCTACGGCCGTATCGGCGACTACGTCTTCGAGATCAACCTCACCGCGTGGGGCTGGATCCTGCTCGGCCTCGGTGTCGTGGTCGCCTGCGTCGGCTACGGCATCCTCAAGGGCGCCTGGTGGGCTCGGATCACCGGCATCTTCGTGGCGTCCCTCAGCATGGTGCTGCACTTCCTGTTCCTGCCGTACACGCCGGTGTGGTCGGTGATCATGGTGGGCGTCGACTTCTTCGTGATCCTGGCGCTCGCCCTGGCCCCGGACGTCCCCCGCGCTAGCGCTTCAACGCGCGGTAGCGCCTCAGCAGCTCGCTGATCCGGGTCGGTTCCTTGTGGCCGTTGAGTTCGGTCAGCAGGTCGTCGGGGCAGAGCTCGTAGAGGTCGCCCCAGAAACGGCGGCCGTGGTTGTCCCAGATGCGGTAACCGCCGGGGACACCCCTGGCCACGTAGCGTCGTCTGCTCAATCCGCCCCCTGTCCGGACTCGTCACTCGTACGCGTCCACGCGCGTGTCCGGACAGGGTGACATCGGGCGGCCGTTGGCGTCGCCCGGATTTCCCGGGCTCAGCCGTGCCCCAGGCCGCCCCCGCCGAAGGCCCCGCTCTTTCCGGGCAACCAGCGCCTGCGGTGCTGGTCGTCGCTGCGTTTGCTGCCCGCGTGGTGCAGTTCGTGCGGCAGGAGCCGTTCCCTGCCCTCCGCGTGCGGCACTTCGTCCGGTTCCCTGATCTCGCGCATCTCATGGACCGGACCGGTGTCGGGAAGATGCGGCTGCTCGTCGGCGCGTGGCCGCGGCAGTTCCCGATCACGGACCCGCATGCCGAGCTGCACGGCCCAGATCAGTGCACCGGCGATGAACAGGCCACCCACAAAGGCGGCGATCACGTTGAGTACTCCACTCGACGTGGCCGCTAGTACATACGTCGCGGTACTCATGCCCCAATTATCACCGAAACGGGCGAATAAGCTCCTCCGGGAGGCGGGGAACCGCCTGTTCTCATCCCGGTATGCGCCCACCACGTCTTCCACGGCGGCCGGGCGCCGCCGTTCACGCAGGGCGCGGTGCTGCCCTGATCGGCCCTAGCCTGCCTTGACCGCCGCTCGCTCGGACTCGCCCTCGGACTCGCCCTCGACGGCCGACCGGTCGGCGGTGGCGGCGGCGGCGGTGCGCTGCCTCGGGATGAGCGTGGCGAGCGCGAAGGCCAGCAGGGCCGCTCCCGCGCCGATGGCCATGACGACCTTGAAGCCGTTCTCCGAGGGCAGGGCGTAGCCGCCGAAGTCGGTGGTCATCTGAGCCAGGACGACGCCGGCGATGGCGCTGGCGAACGAGGTGCCCAGGGAGCGCATCAGGGTGTTCAGGCTGTTGGCGGCGGCCGTCTCGGAGGGGTCGACGGCGCCCATGATCAGGGCGGGCAGGGCGCCGTAGGTGAAGCCGACGCCGGCGCCGATGATGCAGGAGACGAGGATCAGGTGCCAGACCTCGCTCATCAGCACGATGTTCAGGCCGTACCCGGCGGCCACGATCAGCGCGCCGATCATCAGGGTGACCTTGGGGCCCTTGGCCTTGGTGACGGCCGCGGACACGGCGGACATGGCCATCATGACCAGGCCCTGCGGCGCGAGCACCAGGCCGACGGTCAGCATGGACCTGCCGAGGCCGTAGCCGGTCTGCTCGGGCAGCTGGAGGAGCTGCGGCAGGACGAGGGACATGGCGAACATCGAGAAGCCCAGCGCGACCGAGGCGAGGTTGGTGAACAGCACCTGGGGCTTGGCGGTGGTGCGCAGGTCGACCAGCGGCCGGTCGGCCCGCAGCTGCCACCAGCCCCAGGCCAGCAGGATTCCGACCGCGGCGGCACCCAGGCCGAGGGTGGAGCCGCTGGTCCAGCCCCAGTCGCCGCCCTTGGAGACGGCCAGCAGCAGCGAGACCAGTCCGGCGGACAGGCCGAGTGACAGGCGGCCCAGCCCCGCTACGGCGACCTCGTCCTGGACGACGCCACCTGCTGCGCCCGCCGCGGCTCACGCGCCCTCGACCTCACCCCCGCCGAATACCGCCTGCTGCGCCATCTGCTCGTCCACGCCGAGTGCGTGCTGTCGAAGGAGCAGATCGGCCGACATGTCTGGGGCGACTTCCGGGCCAACGAGGCGATCGAGAAGCTGGTCTCGCGGCTGCGCCGCAAGGTGGACCGCGATCCCGGGGAGCCGGCCCTGATCCATACGCGCCGTGGGTTCGGGTACTGGCCAGGCCGAGCCGGCTGACGTCACGGCCGGACTCCCCGTACCGCCCAGGCCCGTGCCGTGAGCGGGACGGAACCGTCCGGCGCGGTGGGCACCGTCGTGCGCAGTGTCTCGCGCAGGCGGTCGCGGGCGGCCGGGGCGAGGGAGGCGACGTAGGCGGGGGCGGGGCCCTGGCCGGACAGGAAGGGGGTCCACAGGTCGGCGAAGTCGGCGAAGACGGTGGGTACCTCGATCGCGGTCGTCGACACGGCGGTGAGCCCCACGCCGGTCCACAGGGTGTGCAGCGCTTGCGGGTGGCAGTCCGGGAACCGGCGGCCCTCGTCGAGCGCGGCCGCGGCCGGGTCCGCCTCGGCGGCAGCGTCCCAGAAGCGACGCAGGAGGCCCATCCCGTCGCCGTAGTCCCACACGTACGCCGCGACGAGGCCGCCGCCCGGACGGACGACGCGCGCCAACTCCCCTATTCCTGCAGCTGGTTCGGGCAGGAAGTTCAGCGTGAGCCCACTGACCGCGACGTCGAACACGCCGTCCGGCACGGGCAGCGCCATCGCGTCCGCCACGACGAAGCGGGGTGAGCCGACAGCCGGCGCCGGGTCCGGGTCCGGGTCCGCAGCCGTGTCCAAAGCCGCAGCTCTGGTCGGCCGCGGGCGCCGGGCCGCCGTGCCCGCGAACCCCTCGGAACGGTCGCACCCCACCACTCCCCGAGGCCCGCACCGCGCAGCCACCACCGCCGACAGCGCCCCCGTGCCGCACCCCACGTCCAGCCACCGCAGACCCTCCGCGCGGTCGAGCCACGTCACGAACTCCCGCGCGACGAGCCGGCTCCACCGGCCCATGTACCGCTCGTAGGCCGCTCCCGACGTCCACAGGTCGCTTCGCTGCTCTGCCATACCCACCACGATCCTCCGTCTTCGGACGGACACATCGGGAAGGCACCGGCACACATCGGCATCCGGAACCGCGACCAAAGACGCACAGCGAGCGACGATCGGCCGACGCGCGCCGTGCCGCCCCCGATCGACGATGGACCCGTCCGGCGAACGGGAGGAGCGGGAACATGGCGGACCTGCGGGTCGGGCCGGTCGTATCGGCGAGGGCAGTGGCGGCAGCGACAGCGATAGCGGTTGTGGTGTCCGGGGGGACTTGGGCGGCGGCCCCGCCGCCGGCGTCGGCGGCGAGTGGGCGGTCGGCCGCGCAGCAGCTGTACGTGGCGCCCTGGGGGAATGACGCCTGGCCGGGCACGGCGGAGCGGCCGTTCGCGACGCCGGCCCGCGCCCAGCGGGAGGTGCGGGACCGGACGGCCGGGATGAGCTCGGACATCGTGGTGAACCTGCGGGGCGGGACGTACCGGCTGGCCGCCCCGCTCAGGATGTCGCGGGACGCCGGGGACTCCGGCCGGGGCGGGCATCGCGTCGTCTATCAGGCGTACGGCTTCGGGACGTCGTACGAGGAGCCGGTGACCCTCAGCGGTGGGCGGACCGTCACGGGGTGGCGGCCCGATCCGAGGCGCGAGGGGGTCTGGCGGGCGGACGTCGGGGATCTCGAGACCCGTCAGCTCTACGTCGACGGGAAGCGGGCCGCGCGGGCGGGCCTGGGGTCGGGACTGCCCGGCAAGGTGCGGACGACCGCCACCGGATACACCACCACCAGCAGGATTCCCCGGTCCTGGCGCAACCCCGGCGATCTCGAACTGCTGTACCGCTTCGACTACGTCGAGGGCCGCTGCGGTGTCCAGGGCGTCTCCCGCGGGCCGGGGAACGGGGCCACGGTCACCATGGACAAGGCCTGCTGGAAACTCGCCCGTGACCTGTACGGAAAGGAATCCCTCGGCGCGCCCTCCGAGGTCCAGAACGGCCCGGACTTCCTGCACAGGCCGGGGAGCTGGTACCTCGACCGCTCGCGGCCCGGCCGCCATCAGCTGCTCTACCGGCCCACACCCGGTCAGGACATGAGCCGCACACCGGTGGTCGCCCCCGAGCTGGAGACCTTGCTCAGCGGGACCGGTGTGCACGACATCGCCTTCCGGGGACTGACGTTCGCCGACGCGACCTGGCTGGCGCCGAGCGAGCCCGCCGGGTTCGTCGCCGCCTGGAGCATGTACATGCGGCCGGGTGAGGGTGGGGAGATGACGGCGCTCACGGTGCCGGGCAACGTCGCCTTCCGCACCGCCGAGCGCATCGCCTTCCAGGGCAACCGGTTCACCCGACTCGGCGCGCAGGGACTGGAGTTCTCCGAGAACAGCTCGCACAACGTGGTGGACGGCAATGTCTTCACCGACATCTCGGACGGCGGCATCGTCCTGGGCGTCCTGCCACCGGACACCAAGGGAACCAACCGCGCCAACCGGATCACCGACAACTGGATCCACCACATCGGAGCCGACCACCACGCGGCCTCCGGCATCTGGGACACCGGCGGCAGCGGGACGACCATCGCGCACAACCAGGTCGACCACGTGCCCTACACCGGCATCCTCTCCGGCCCCAGCGAGGACCTGCGCGGTCTCATGCGCGGCAACCGCATCACCGGCAACCGGGTCTTCGCCACCAACCAGCTGCTGGTCGACGGCGGCGGCATCTACCTGCGTGGCGAACAGGGCACCTCGCACGCCGACGGCCTGGTCGTCAGCGACAACGCGGTGACGGACTCCCGGTACGGGGTGTGGAACGTCGGCATCTACACCGACGACAGCAGCAACTGGATGACCGTGCGCCACAACGCCGTCTACAACTACCGTGCCTCGATCGGCGGTTGCAGCGAGGAGTGGGGCGACCGGCCGGTGCGCAACGTCCGTTACCAGGGCAACTTCTGGGACGACGCCGTCCCCGAATGGCTGCCCCGCCGGTCCTACCCCGGAGCCTGGCCGCCAGCGCCGGACTGCGGCGACCCGCACGGTCTCGGGTTCAAGGCCAACACCCGCCTGACCCCCGCCGCGGAGTGCGCGGCCCGCCCGGCCTGCGCCGCGATCCTGGACCGGGCCGGGCCGAAGGCGTCGTACCAGCGCCGGTTGGGCCTGCACTGAGACACCAGGGCAGCGGGGAGGCGTTCGGGCGGCGGCCGGTCGGCCGCCGCCCGAACGCCGGAGCGTCAGCTCCCGCTCTTGCTCCCGCTCATGCCGAGCAGCTTGTTCATCTCCTCGATCTCGGCGGTCTGGGCGGTGACGACGTCGTCGGCCAGCTTCGTCGCGGGACCGTACTGGCCCTTCGCCTTCTCGGTCGTGGCCATCTCCACAGCGCCCTCGTGGTGCTCGACCATCATGGTCAGGAACAGGGTGTCGAAGGCCTTGCCGGACGCCTTCATCAGCTCGTCCATGTCCTTCGGGTCCATCATCCCGGCCATGCCGGAGCTGTCGGAGCCACTGGAGTGACCGCCCGAGTGGTCCATGCCGGGCGCGGCCGAGGGCACGTCCTCACCCCATGCCTTCAGCCATCCCGACATGGTCCGGATCTCCGGGTCCTGGGCCTTCTGGATGCGCGAGGCCAGATCCTTCACCGCGGTGGAGGAGGCCCGCCCGGCCGCCATGTCCGCCATCTGCACGGCCTGCCGGTGGTGCGGGATCATGCCCTGCGCGAAGGAGACGTCCTGGTCGTTGTGCGCGCCGGAGGCGGTGTCGGCGCTCGCCGAGGGCGACGTCTGCGCGCCGGCGGCGGTGTCCGCGCCGTCGTCGCTGCCGCACGCGGCAAGGACGAGAGCGGCGGCGACGGCCGTCGCGGCCAGTCCGGCGCGACGGGTCAGGGTGCGTGCGCGTGTGCGTGTGCTGGTCATGCTGAGAACTCCTGCGGTGTACGTGACTTGCCGCGGCCTCGGGGCGTCCGGCCTCGGGGCGCGGCACGGGCATGGCTGACTGCCGTACCGGTGACGGAGACGGGTACGGCCAGGCCTTGTCCTAGGTCCGCAGGATCTGCAGTTCGGCCAGTGAGGGAGGCGCGCGCCCGCCGCCCTCGGGAGCGGCGGCCAGGGAACGACCGTCGAGGTCGCCCGCGACAGCGGTGCCGGACGGATCGGGCATCGGTGCCGGCAGCACGGGGCCCGCACCGACGGCACCGGAGGCGCAGGTCGGGTCGGCGTGCTGGGCATGCCCGCCACCGGAATCGGCGCCGTGGCAGACGGATTCGTCGGTCATGGCCGTCATGGGGGCGCTCATGGCGCGCGCGTGATGAGGCGAGGGATGAGCGGAGACGGCGACCGCGTTGCCGGGGCCGAGCGCATGCATGCCGAACACCCCGGCGAGCAGCCCGAGCATCAGAAGCATGCGCCACGGCCCCGGCATCGGGAGCCGCAGCGCACGGTGCTGCTGTGCGCGGGCTGTCACGCCCTCATGGTACGTATGCCGCCCGCGGCCGACTCACCCGGTCACGGTGTGACCTGGGTGGCACCGAACGTCACGACGAGGCGCCCGTCCGAGGCGAGGGACCAGCCCAGGGCGCCGCCGTACGACGAGCACCGGGAGCCGTTCGTGCCCGACCAGAACTGGTTCGAGCTGTCGGAGTCGCCGATGATCCGGTCGTTCGTGCCGCTGCTGCTGCGGCACGAGGTGTCGTTGCGGAACACCGAGGTGCCGGCGTCGAAGTTGTAGTTGCGCTGGAGGTTGTCGATGCTGACGTTGTCCGACACCGTCATCGTGCCCGGGTTGCTGTTGTAGGTGAACCCGTGCTTGCCGTTCTTGTAGGCGATGCTGCGCTTGATGACGTGGTTGACGGGGATGTCCTCGCCGCCGAGCTTGTAGCCGTTGCGGTCGCCGTTGCCGGCCTGGGAGCCGTCGCTGAGGGTGCCGTTGCTGTACGCGAGGGAGTCCTCGATGGTCACCGGGCCGATGGCGCCGGTGTCGGGCTTGGTGTAGAGGTCCCAGCCGTCGTCGATGTTGTTGTGGGCCACGGCGTAGCGGAAGACGTTCCCGGTGCCGGTGGTGAGCTTCGCGGCGAAGCCGTCGGCGTCCTCGCCGTCGGAGTCGGCGTTGTCGTGCGACTCGGCGCTCAGGATGAGGTTGTTGGACGGCCACTGGTCCTTGGGGGTGGTGGAGGCTATCCGCCCGAGCTGCAGCCCCGTGTCACGGTTGAAGCGCGTCACCGTGCGCTCGATGACGTTGTTGCTGCCGCCGACGTAGATGCCGTTGTCCCCGGCCCGCTCGACGACGATGCCGTTGACGTGCCAGTACGACCCCATCACCTGCAGCCCGCGGTTGGACGAACTCTCGCTCTGCGCCGAGAAGTTCAGCACCGGCCGCTCACCCGGGTAGGCGGACAGCTTGGTCCGGGCGCTCGACGTGCCGTTGGTACCCGCCGGGATGGTGACCGTCGAGGAGTAGTTGTACGTCCCTCCGCGCATGTAGATCGTGCCGCCGGCGGAGATACGGCTGATCGCCGAGGTGAGTGTGGTGGGCGCCGACTCCGTGCCGGCCGCGCCGTCGGTGCCGTTCGGCGCCACGTACAGGACGGGGCCCGCCGGTGCGGGGGTGCTGCCGCTGGTCTCGACGTCCAGGTAGTCGATGTTGGGCAGGCCGGCGGAGGTGGTCGGGTTGAGCCGGATGGTGTTGCTGCCGGCGTTGACGGGGACGGTGAGCGTCTTCGTCGCCCAGGTCGTCCATGCGCCGGTGCCCTCGAAGGACGGTGTCTGGACGGCGGTCCCGTTGACGACCAGGGAGGCGGGGCGGGCGGTGGTGGTGCCGTTGGCGAAGCGGACGTTGAGCGTCGCCGTGCCTGCTGCGGGGGCGTTCACGGTGAACTGGGCATAGCCGCTGGTGGCGTTGGCGCCGTTGCAGAACCCGGTGCCGGAGTAGCCGGCCCAGTCGGAGTCGATGGTGCCGGTGCAGATCGCCGGGGAGCTCTCGGCCTCGTAACGGGTGCTGGCGGCCTCGGCGGTGGTGCCCGTGAGCGCGACGAGGGTGGTGGCGAGGAGGGCGGTGGAGGCCAGGGCGGGGGTGACGCGTCCGACCGGGCTCCGGTGCGGACGCGGTCTCGGGTGCGGGTGCGGGTGCATGGGGCTGACCCCTTTCTGTGGCGGCTTCGGGTGTGGCAACGTGGCGGGTTCGGGTGCGTGAACGGGCCGTGTGTGCCGGACACCTCGTGGCAGGCAGGGAAAGCGCTTTCTCGATGCTTCTCGGGACCGTAAGGGCCTGTCGCGTACGCGTCAATAGATGTGTACGTGATTAAAATTCACGAGCATGAACGACTGGGGCCTGAATGAGGCCTGGACGGGGTCCTGGCGGGGGGCCCGGGTGAGCTCCTGAATCGGCGTCGCCGCCCCCCCCCGCATGACTTTGCCTTCTCTTTACAACCCGCCCCGCTGCCGCGTCGTCTCTCTGCTCGACCGTCACCCAGCCCGCCGCGTACGGGAGTACCGGCCGGGCCGACGAAAGAGAGAGCGACTCAATGCGCCGAACCGTGCTCAGCGCCATGGCACTCACCTGCACCGCCCTGTTGGCGGGCATCGCGCCCGCGTTCGCCGACAGCGCGGCCCCGACCTCGGTCCCCAGCCCGGCGGCCACCGCCCCCTCGGCCACGGCCGTCCCCACGCCCAGCGCCGCAGAACCGACCACCGCGCCGAGCACTGAGCCGCCCCGGGAAGCGACCCCCGTCCCCTCGGAGCCGTCGGCCGAGCCGACCCGCGCGCCGGACGGCGGCCAGGTCTCCGTCGTACCGTCGGGAGCGCCCGACACCGGAGTCACGGCGCCGGCTTCGGGTGCCGGGGGCGGGCAGGGCGGGCTCATCGGCGGGGGAGCCGCCGCGGTGCTCGTCGCCGGAGGCGCGACGGCCTTCGTCGTACGGCGTCGGCGGACGAACGGCGCCTGATGCCGCTGTCCAGACGCGCGTTCGCCACGGCGGCGATGGCGTCGGTGCTGGTGGGGTGCGGTGGCCAGGGGACAGAGGAGGGCGCGAACGCGGGCTCCCGGAGGAGGAGGGACGCGCAGAGGTCAGAGGAAGGCCTCTCTCCCTCGCCGTCGGCGAACTCGGCGCGCACGCTCGGCCGTTCGGCCCCGGTCCGCCTGCAGATCCCGGCGATCGAGGTCGACACCCCGCTCATCCGGTTGGGGCTGGCGCCGGACGGCACCGTGCAGGTGCCGCCGGTCACGGCCGACGACCGGGCGGGCTGGTACCGGCACTCGCCGACGCCGGGTCAGCTCGGCCCGTCGGTCATCCTCGGCCATGTCACGGTGGGCGCCTACGGGGACGGGGTGTTCCGTCACCTCGCCCGGCTGCACCGGGGCGACCGGATCGTGGCGCGCAGGGAGGACGGCACGACGGCGGAGTTCGCGGTCAGCGCCGTACGGACGGTCGCCAAGGCGGACTTTCCGGCGGACGACGTGTACGGGGACGTGGACCGCCCGGAGCTGCGGCTGATCACCTGCGGAGGGCCGCGGGCCGAGGACGACGAGTACCGCGACAACGTGATCGTGTTCGCGGAGTTGAGCGCTGCGTCCCGCTGACCGCCCCGCTGACCGTCCCGCCCAGGGAACGTACGCCGCCGGTCCGGCATCCCCATCAGTAAGCGTGCAAGCTTCCGCACGACCATGGAGAGCGTTGTAGAGCGTTGACAAAACGGTCCCGAGACAAGGCAGCGTCCGAGTTGTTCGCCGCCCTCTACCCGCGCCTCGCCGGCTGGTGCCGCCGTCTCGTCGACGACGACGAGACGGC
This sequence comes from Streptomyces sp. R28, assembly GCF_041052385.1. GTDB lineage: Bacteria > Actinomycetota > Actinomycetes > Streptomycetales > Streptomycetaceae > Streptomyces. Next base: position 5,557,843 of record NZ_CP163439.1, read on the forward strand.
CCACGAGATCGCCTCCGAGGCCTTCACCCGGCTCTGGGCCCGCTGGAGCCGGGTGGAGGAGCCGCGCGGTTTCCTCTACGTCACGGCGGCGAACCTGGTCCGGGACCACTGGCGCAAGCTGGAGCGGGAGCGGCGGGCGATGCGCCGGGTCACGACGGAGGCGGCGGTCAACTCCCGAACGGAGCGGACGGAGCCCGCGGACCCGTCCATCCGCCTGCTGGTCCAGTCCCTCCCCGAACGCCTGCGCACCCCGATCCTCCTCCACTACTACGCTGACATGCCGATCCGGGAGGTGTCCGTGCTGACCGGGCGCAAGGAAGGAACCGTCAAGGCCGACCTCCACGCGGCCCGCGAACTGCTCCGCGTCCATCTGAGGAGAAGCCTTGACCACACGCTTTGACGACGACGCGGACGGCCCGGAACTGTCCTCCGACGACCCCCTCGCGGTGATCCTCCGCCCGTCCTCGGACTACCTCGCGCCACCCCCCGGCAGCTACGAGTCGATCCGCCGCAGGGCGTCCCGCCGACGACTGGTGCGTACGGCGATCGGAGCGGGCGTGGCCTGTGCCGTCGCGGTGCTCGTCGCGCTGCCGCTCCACGCGGGAACCTCCGAGGCACCGACGTCTCCCGCGCCCCCTCTCGCACCTCCGCCCGCGAGCGGCCCTGCGACGCCTCCCGCCCCGTCGGCGATCCCGAGCCCGTCGGCGTCGTCGCCCCGATCGGCATGGCCGACGCCGACGCCCACGCCGACGGCGTCGTCCGAGGCAGCGCCGTCCGAGCCCACCGCGAACTCCCGGACCGACGCGTCCCGTACGCCGGGCAGGGCGGCGGTTCCGACCGGTGTGCCGTCGCCGGATCCGACGACGGAGGTCACGGCAACGCAGGCGGGCACGCCTCGGCCGTAGGCCCGCCTGTCATGCCATGGCCTGCCAGGGCCCAGGTGGGTCAGGGGTGTTGAGGCACGATGGTCACGGCGCGGTAGTCGTACCCGTCCTGGGGGAAGCCGGGGGCTTCCCACGTCAGGTCCACCTTCTGCCCGGGGGACAGGGTGGCGAACCCGTCCGTCTGCATCGCGGAGAAGTGCCCCCAGCAACCGCCGGGGGTCTCGGGAGAGTCGAGGACGCCCCACCCTTCCTCGTCGCGCCACTCACGGACAGTCGCAGTCACCATGGACCGGAGCCTACGGTGTCAGCGGCCATTCCCCTTGGCGGAGGAGCGGCGGCGGTCCTGGGCGGGGCGGCTGCGCCGTCCGCGGGAGGAGGAACCCGTTCGTGCGGGGCGGGCTTCGGTGACCGGCGGAGTGAGGACGACGGGCACGCCCGAGGGCGTCTGGGCACCGGTGATACGGCTCAGTTCGGCCTGGCCCGAGCGGACCCTGGTGGTCTGCGGGGTGATGCCGGCGTCGGCCATCAGGCGGGTCATCTCACGGCGTTGGTGGGGCAGTACCAGTGTGACGACGGGGCCGGACTCGCCGGCGCGGGCGGTACGGCCGCCGCGGTGCAGATAGTCCTTGTGGTCGCTGGGCGGGTCGACATTGACGACGAGGTCGAGGTTGTCGACGTGGATACCGCGGGCGGCGACATTGGTGGCCACCAGGACCGTGACGTGGCCGTCCTTGAACTGGGTCAGGGTCCGGGTGCGCTGGGACTGGGACTTCCCGCCGTGCAGGGCCGAGGCGCGCACACCGACGGCCAGGAGCTTCTTGGCCAGCCGGTCGGCGGCGTGCTTGGTGTCCAGGAACATGATCACGCGTCCGTCGCGGGCGGCGATCTCCGTCGTGGTGGCGTGCTTGTCGTCGTCCTCCACATGCAGCAGGTGATGCTCCATCGTGGTGACCGCGCCCGCGGAGGGATCGACCGAGTGGACCACGGGATCGTGGAGGTAGTTGCGCACCAGACGGTCGACGTTACGGTCCAGCGTGGCCGAGAACAGCATCCGCTGGCCATCGGGTCGGACCTGGTCGAGGAGCGCGGTCACCTGCGGCATGAAGCCCATGTCGGCCATCTGGTCGGCCTCGTCCAGGACGGTGATGGCGACGCGGTCCAGGCGGCAGTCGCCCCGGTCTATGAGGTCCTTGAGCCGGCCGGGTGTCGCGACGACGACCTCGGCCCCGCCCCGCAGGGCGCTCGCCTGCCGGCCGATGGACAGGCCGCCGACCACGGTGGTGAGCCGCAGGCTCAGCGCGCGGGCGTAGGGGGTGAGGGCGTCGGTCACCTGCTGGGCCAGCTCGCGGGTGGGGACGAGGACGAGTGCCAACGGCTGCCGGGGCTCGGCCCGCTGCCCGGCGGTCCGGGCCAGCAGGGCGAGGCCGAAGGCGAGCGTCTTGCCCGATCCCGTGCGTCCGCGGCCCAGCACGTCCCGGCCGGCCAGCGAGTTCGGCAGCGTCGCCGCCTGGATCGGGAACGGCACGCTCACGCCTTCGGTGCCGAGCGCGGTCAGCAGCCGCTCGGGCAGGTCGAGGTCGGCGAACGCCTCGACGGCCGGTAGCGCCGGGGTGATGGTGACCGGCAGCGCGAACTCCCCGCCGGGCCTGGTGGGACGGCCTCCGCCTCCGTGGCCGCCGCGGCCGCTCTTGGCCGAACGGGAGGGAGCGCCTTCGCCGCCCGCCTTCCGAGCGTGGGAGCGGTTGCGACCGGAAGAACCGGTGGAACCGGCGGAACCGGCGGAACCGCCGTTCTTACGGGAGTGAGCGGAGCCGTTGTTCCTGCGAGCTGTGCGGTCCATGGGGAACCTTCCTCGATGCGGCACGTATCGGGGAATTCCCAGCAGCGATGACGGGCCGCATCAGGATTCGCAGAATGAGCCGAAGAAAAAATGAGAAAAAGAAAGGTGAGACAAATCCCGAGTAGCGGGATGCGATGCTGAAAAGCCAATGAGCTGGGCCCGCACCTGAGTGTGCGGGCCCAGCCATGTCATGTGCGCAAGCGTCAGGCGGGAACGATGTTCTCGGCCTGCGGGCCCTTCTGGCCCTGCGTGACGTCGAAGGTCACCTTCTGGCCTTCCTGAAGCTCACGGAAGCCGGAGGTGGCGATGTTCGAGTAGTGGGCGAACACGTCGGGGCCGCCACCGTCCTGCTCGATGAAGCCGAAGCCCTTTTCCGCGTTGAACCACTTCACAGTGCCAGATGCCATAACGTATCTCCCTGGGAGCAATACCCGGAATCCGCACCTCGCGGTCCCGGAGTCGCTGTAATGATTACCCCTCCGGAATGAACCGGAAATTCTCGGAAACGAAAAGAGTGCTCGTCGACGGAGGTCGAAAGAGCACTCAAGGTTTCTGGTAACCAAAACCGCAACACCTATCACGATAGCATGGGTGGAGGCTCTGGACCCAGGAATTTCCCGCCGCTCCCGGCTCGGGGAGCGGCGGCGCTGCGAGGGCCGTCGGGTGACATCCCCCTCTTGCGGGTGGTGTCAGCCGACCGGCACGGTCATGGCGCGGATCTCGCTGTACGGCGAGTAGTTCCTGGACGCGTCATAGCTGCGGGCCCGGTACTCATAGCGGCGCCCGTCGGCGGGCAGCGGGTCGCAGACGGTGGCCGCGGCGGTCGCGGGGCGCGGGTCGAAGCCCTTGTGCAGGGCGACCGACCAGGTGTCCGTGCCCGCCTCGCGGCGCTCGATCTCGAAGCCGTTGAAGTCGCGGATCGGGGCCGGGGTGGTGTCGGAGGCGGTGGCCTGGATGCCGGTCGTGCAGGAGCCCAGGGTCAGGTCGGGGGCGTAGTAGGGGGCGATGCCGTCGGGGATGGCGAGCCAGAGCTCGTGGGGAGCGTTGGCGTCGAGCCAGTTCGGGTTGTAGGTCGTGGTGCCGCCGTCGTTGGTGACGAGGACGCGGTAGTGGCGGGTCTCGCCGTCGGCGGTGACGGGGCCGGTGGTCCAGGTGTTGCCCTTGGTGGTGCCGAGCGGGACCCAGACGTAGGAGCCGTCCACGTTGTCGTTGCTCAGCACCGTGTAGTGGTCGAAGTGCGGCTCGGTGTTGAGGGGCCAGTTCAGGGTGACCTTGCCGGTCGCCTTGTCGTAGCTGCCGGTCAGGGAGGTGACGACGGGCAGGGGACGGACGATGGTGTCCGTGCTGCCCGACGAGGTGTTGCCCGCCTTGTCCTTGGCGCGCACCTCGTAGTAGTAGGGCGTGCGGTCGTCGGGGTTCACGAGCGGGTCGGTGTGGCTGCGGGCGGTGGTCGTGGTGACCTTCGTCCAGGTGCCGGAGCCGACGGGACGCCGGTAGAGCGCGTAACTCGCCAGGTCCATCTCCTTGTTGGCGGACCAGGAGACGGTCGTCTTGCGGGTCGTGGTGTTGTAGGCGGTCTTCACGCCGGCGGGGGCGAGCGGCTTCGTCTTGTCGTACGTGGCCGAAGTCCGGGGCGTGTACGTGTACTTGACCTTCGCGGCGCCGGACCAGTTCACGTGGTCGACGCGGAGGGTGTGCTTGCCGGAGGGGACGGTGAGGTTGACGCTCTTGGCGCGGGCGGTGTCACCGGTGCCCGTCCACAGGTCGATCTTGCGGACGCCGTCCAGGTAGACACGGACGCCGTCGGTGGCGGAGACGGTGAACGTGAAGGGGCCGCCGGAGCCGAAGTCGCGGGTCACCGACCAGCGGACACCGAAGTTGTTCGACGGCACGCCGGAGACCGGGCTGCCGGACCAGCTCTGGTCGACGACGCTGTCGCAGTCGGTCCGCACCGGGGAACCGGAGAACGAGGTGTTCTTGTAGAACGTCCGCTTGTAGACGTTGGTCGAGCAGCTGACGTCGGCGGCTGCCGCCTGCGGGGCGACGGCCAGCAGGCTGCCGAGGACGACGGCGGATGTGGCACCGCCGGTCAGGGCGGCGACGAGTCTCTTCTGGTGCACGGGGGCCTTTCGCGCTGTGCCGGGGGGGGAGGGGAAGGGGTGGGACGGAAGGGACAGGAGAGCGGGGGGACGTACAGCGGGGAGACTCGTGATGTGGGGGGAAGGTTGCACGGCACGTCCGATGAAGGATCGCGGGACTGAGGGAACTGAGGGAGAGGCCATGGCTCAGCACTTGGGGCCGTTGGAGCTGGTCGGGGACCGGTGGGTGATCGGGGACCCCATGCGGAAGGACGGCCTGTGCGTCGCGCTCACCCCCGAGGGCCTGGAGCAGCGCCGGGGCGAGCAGACGGCACCCCGGCTCGCCGTCGAGTGGTCCCAGTTCGTGGAGCTGAAGGTGCGAGCCGCCTACCGGAGTTGGCATGCCACCCCCGGCGGGGGCTTCGTCGGAGCTTTCGCGACCGGCGCCGAGACGGGCCATGACGGCTGCTCCCTGCACGGCATCCTGCGTCATCCGTACGAGCTGTGGGAGGCGCGGTACACGCATCACCGGCGTCGCTACACGGGCGGCCACGTCATGGTGCTGAAGGCGCTGTTCGACCAGCTCACCGAGGCGAAGGCGCTGGAGCGGCTCGGCGATCCCGAGTGGCTGGGGTCGGCGGTCGCCAAGCTGTCGTCGACCACCTCGTGGTACGCCCCCAAGGCCAGCCGCCTGGTGGAGGCGACCATCCGGAGCCTCGGCACCTGAGCGATCGGCCAAGGGGCACGACCTTGATCCGGCGGGTCAGTGCGCTGCGAACTGGAGCCGGGTCGGTTGCAGGGAATCCGGCCGGATCGCCAGGCCGTCGACCGTCAACGACTCTCCGTAGATGTCGGTGATTCTGATCTCGCCACCGCATCCGCTGCCCTGCTCGGAGAGGAAGTAGTTGTACTCGGTGCGCGGCAGCGCGCGCCAGCCGCTGCCGTCGCGGACCTCGAGCCGGGCCAGGGGGTTTCGGTGCCCCACCGCCTGGATGCCGCACCAGTAGCGGCTGGACCCCGTCTTGTAGCGGATCGAGATCGTGCCGGACGTGCTGGGGCTCAGCAGGCTCCAGGTGATCGGGATCCGACCGGTCGAGGGGACAGCGAGCTTGGCGAAGGCCTGCGGGCTCAGGTCGAGTTGGCCGGGCGCGCAGGGCAGCGGGCATTCGTTGGTGATGCGGACCGTGACGGAGGCGCCGCTCGCCGCGCGGACGTTTACGTACGCCCCGCACGCCTTGGACGTCTCGTAGTCCGTGTGGTTCATCGCCGCGGTCATGACGTCGCCGGTCGGGCCGTAGAGGCAGGCGCCGTCGCCGGTTCCGGTGTCGTAGAAGGTGGCGACTCCGTCGTAGGTGACGTCGGGGCGGATCCGACCTGCCAACGGTGCGGAGCCGGAGGCGGGTTGGGGGGTCGTCCCGGCCGCGGTGCGTGGCGGGGTGGTCCTGGCAGCCGATGGGGTGGGGGACGCCTTGGACGGTTTGGGCGCCTTGGACGCCTTCGGTTTCTGCTTCTGCTTTGGCTTCGGGCTCGTGCTTGGCGTCGTCTGCGGAGTCGTCGTCGACCGACTGTCGGCCACACGCGCGGCCTTGGCGTCGTCGGCCGAGGTCTCCCCGTCGGGGTGGAGGGCCATGAGCAGGGATGCGACGAGTGCGACGGCCGCCACCACCAGGGTGGGGACGAGGGCGGTGTGTCGCTTGCCCGGAGACCGGCGGTGGGAAGGAGATGCCACGGATGAGTCCTTACGCGGTTCGGCAGAAGCAGAGCACGTGGGTCGGGTGTGGGGCTCCCGTGCGGGAGGTTCCCACGCATCAGTGGTCGCCGGGGGCGGAAAGGTTGCCGGTGGATCCGGTGTACGTGGTCGTCTCGTGCGCCGGTGCGGAAAATCGTTGGCGGCTCGAAGCGGGCGGCGTTACGCTCGCCCGCGATGACGACTCATTCTGTTGCCAGATTGGGGGTCCCGTCCGCGCAAGGTGAGTGCTGATGGGCACCCAGACCGCGAACGGGGATTCCCCGCTTTCCGAGCTTTCCTTCTGGCCGCGCGTGCGCGAGTTCGCCGTGCCGGCCTCCATGATCGAGACCGCGACCACCCGTCGGCTCGCCGGGGACTGGGCGGGGGCGTGTGCCGCCGCGGGGGTCGATGTCGATCTCAGTCTGCGTTCCGTGGCACGTGATCACGGCCGGGACGTCGCCGCGCGGGTCCGGGCCGATCTTCGGCATCTCGCTCCCGACCTGTTGCGCTGGCACCTGCCGAGGATCGCTCCCGACGGGCTGCTGCGCCCGGGGCTGACCCTCGCTCTGGCCCGGTACGAGGGGGTGGGGCGGGACACCGGACGGCCGCTGCAGCTCGTGGCGCGGACTCCGCCGGCTTGGGCGGATGCCGGTCAGCGGATCAGTCTTGCGTTGTGGGGCGGGCCCCGGGCCGGAGCAGCCGCAGGAGGCGAGGACGGCGCCTGGCGGCATCCGCATCCTCGCCCGAACCGGCGGTTCCGCCTCGATCTGCACCGTCACCTGTGGGATGCCAGTAGGGCCGGTGAACTGCGGATCCGGTCCGGGGCGTCCGGAGGCGGTCTTCCCGCACGTGACCAGCCTGGGCTGGATCCGGAGGAGCCGGCGCTGCTCGGGAGGACGTCGCTGTACGGGCGTCGCTGTGCCGTCGACCGGTGGGCGGACGAGGCGCGGATACTGCTGCGCGCCGAGGGGCGGTCCGAGGGGGCCCTGCTCGTGCGGTTGGGGGGACGGCATCGGCTGGTCCTGGAGCTGCTCGGGGGAGGGAACGGGGACGGGGGCGGGGATGGCGGTGATGGCCGTAGCGGTGGATCGTCCGTACTGCGGATCTCGGCGGCCACCAAGGGCCGTGCCCGCGCGCTGCCGGTGCTGCCCGACGCGGCGACCTGGGTGCTGCCCGACCTGGAGTTGCTCCGGGCCGGTGCGATCGAGGCCGGTGGGCTGCATCCGCTGGTCGCCGCTGCCCTGGTACCGGATCAGGCGCCGCCGACTCGGCCGTCTCGCCCCTCCCCGAACCCGGACCCGGCAGGGCAGCCACGCCTCGTCGAGTGCCGGGGTGCCCAGCACCGGATCGGGCTGGTCGACGGCGTACTGACACCGTTGGACCACGACCCGGCCGAGACCCGGCGGGAGGAACTGCTGGCCGCCCTCACCGGCACGCCGCTCCCCTGCCTCCAGGCCATCGACGAGGCACACCGGCATCCGGCCTGTCTGCCCGACGTTCGCGAGCGCCTCTGGCATGGCGACACCGCCGGTGCGCTGGCCGTCGTCGAGGGGCTGCTGGGACCGGACGCGGTGCTGCGCGACGGTGCGCTGCGGGACGAACTGGAGGCGGCGGCGCGGCAGCGCATCACGTACGGCCTGTTCAGGGCGGGGTTGGCCGGGCCGGGGCCGGCCCGCAGGGGCTTCGACGCCGACGAGCGCGGCCGTCCCCGCGACCACCGCGCCCGTCCTCGTCACGCGACGTTTCCCTGACCTGAGCCGCGCCCTCTCACCGACCCGTGGACTGCCGTGGTCCGCGACGCATGCCTCGCCCTGCCCATGACGAACCCAAAGGTGACCCGACATGCCCACATGCACCCAGACCCAGACCCAGCCTGCCACCTCCCAACTCGACGTCGCCGCCGACCTGTTGATCCTCCTCCGCGACACCACCACCGAACCCCGACCCGATCCACAACTGGAGGCCCTCACCCTGGCCGTCGCCGCCGATCTGCCCGTGCTGCTCTGGGGTGAGCCGGGGATCGGCAAGACCGCCGCACTGACGCAGCTCGCCGTCGCTCTGGACCTTCCGTTGACCACGGTGATCGCGAGCGTCCACGAGCCGTCCGACTTCTCCGGGCTGCCCGTCGTCGGCGACGACCCCGCGGAACAGGGCGTGCCGATGGCCCCGCCGGACTGGGCCGTACGGCTGGTGAAGGCCGGGCGGGGGCTGTTGTTCCTGGACGAGTTGTCCACCGCGCCACCGGCCGTGCAGGCCGCGCTGCTGCGGCTCGTGCTCGAACGGCGGGTCGGGGCGTTGCGGCTGCCGCCGGGGGTGCGAATCGTGGCCGCCGCCAACCCGAGGTCCTCGGCGGCCGACGGCTGGGAGCTGAGCGCGCCGCTGGCCAACCGGTTCGTCCATCTGCAGTGGGCCCACGACCACGAGGTCGTCGTACGCGGACTCGGCGGGACCTGGCCCCGGGCGACCCTGCCGCGGCTCGACCCGGAGAAGCTGCCGGAGGCGGTGGACTTCGCCCGGCGCGCGGTGTGCGGGCTGCTCTCCGGGCGGCCGGGGCTCGTGCACCGGTTGCCCAGCGGTGAGACGCGCCGGGGCGGGCCGTGGCCCTCCCCGCGGAGCTGGGAGATGACACAGTGTCTGATCGCCTTCGCGACCGCCGCCGGTTCCTCGCGGGACGTGCTCTCCCTGCTGGTCAGGGGCACGGTGGGGGACGGGCCGGGGCTGGAGCTGCTGGCGAGCGTGGACCGGATGGACCTGCCGGACCCCGAGGTGCTGCTCGCCGACCCGGCGGGTGCCGAGCTGCCCGAGCGGGGGGATCTGCGGCAGGCCGCGCTCGACGGTGTGGTGGAGGCGGTGCGGGCGCGCCCGGAGAGGGCCCGTTGGGATGCGGCGTGGGCGCTGCTGGTGCGGGCGGTGGAGACCGGGGCACCGGACCTGGTCGTCGTCCCCGCGTCCACGCTCGCCTCGCTGCGGCAGGAGGACTGGGACGTACCGCCGTCGATCGAGCAGCTCGCCGGGGTGGTGTCCCTGTCCCGCCGAGCCGATCACGCGGCGGGCCGGACGGCGGCGGTCGCCGCGAAGGCGGGCCGATGAGCGCGGGTGGTCCGGGGGCGCCGCGGGTCTCGTTGCGGGGTGCGCCCCACCCCCCGGCAGGAGCGGCGTCCCCACACCCGCCAGGAGCCACCCCTCACCCCCCGCCCCGCCCCCTGGACCGCGACAAGCTCTTCGCCGCCCGGCTGCACGCTGCCCGTGTCCGCCCCTACCTGGCCACCGCGCTCTTCGCCCTGCACGTCGTGGAGTCGCGGCGGGTGCCGACGATGGCTGTCGACCGGCACTGGCGGTGCTACGTCTCGCCGGCGTTCGTGGAGCGGACGCCGGTGGAGGAGTTGGCCGGGGTCTGGGTGCACGAGGTGTCCCATCTGCTGCGCGACCATCACGGGCGCGGTGACCGGGTGGCGCGTGAACGCGGGCTGACCGGGCCCGGGGAGCGGCTGCGGATGAACATCGCCGCGGACTGCGAGATCAACGACGATGTGTACGGGGACGGGCTGGCCCGGCCCGAGGGTGCCGTCGAGCCGGCGACCTTGATGCTGCCCCGGGGCAAGCTCATGGAGGACTATCTGCGCCAGTTCCGGCTGGGCCCGCGGACACAGGATCTGGCCTGGCTGGACTGCGGCAGCGGCGCCGACGGGCTGGAACGGGAGTGGGATCTGGGGGCCGACGGCGGGCACGGGCTCAGTGCGCAGGAACGGGACGCGGTCCGGTTCCGGGTGGCGCAGGGCATCACCGGGCGTCCGGGGCACGCCCCGCAGGGGTGGCAGCGGTGGGCGGAGGAGGCGTTCCATCCGCCGCAGCCCTGGCGGGAGTTGCTGGGCGCGGCGGTCCGCTCGGCGGCCTCCGGGCCCGGTGCCGGCGAGGACTACACGTACGGCCGCCCGTCGCGCCGGTCGGCCTCGGTGCCCGGCGCCGTTCTGCCCAGCCTGCGCCGCAGGCCGCCCCGCGTCAGCGTCGTCATCGACACCTCCGGCTCGGTCAGCGACGCCGAACTGGGCAGTGCGCTGCTGGAGGTCGCCGCGATCTCCCGTGCCGTGGGCGGCCGGCGCGACCTGGTCAGTGTGGTGCCGTGCGACGCGGCGGCCCAGGGCGTGCACGGGCTGTGCCGTGCCGAGGGGATCCCGCTGGTCGGGGGCGGGGGGACGGATCTGCGCGCGGGGTTCACCAGGGCGCTGCGGGCACGGCCACGGCCCGATGTGATCGTGGCCCTGACGGACGGTCAGACGCCATGGCCGAGCACGCGACCGCCATGCCGGACGGTGGTGGGGCTGTTTCCTCGACGGCACGGTTTCCGGCCGTACGACGAGGACAACCCCGAGTACGTGCCGGACCAACCACCCGCGTGGGCACGGGTGGTTGACATCGGATAGCCCTCGCAAACCCCGCCGTCTGCCGAGCTGGACCCGAACCGGCCTGCGTAGGCTGGGTGATGTCTTTGGCGGCAGCCACGGACGGGGGGAACACCAGTTACCCGAGCGAATCCGAAGGATCAGCGAACGTGTCGTTGAAGAACAGCCGCCCCAGGGTCGCCGCCCTGGCCCTCATGGTGGCGCTCGCCGGCCTGGCCGCGGCAGGACCAGCCGCTGCAGCCACACCCCAGACGCAGACCACCACCGCGACGTCGGCCCCGACCAGCCGGACGCCCGCCATACCCACCGAGTTCGTCGACCTGCCCACGAGCACCCTCGTCGCCGACAACGCCGGTCACGAGGTCACGCTCACCTACCGCAACGCATCGTCGGCGGACCGCACCGTCGCCCCGCAGCTCCTGGTGGAGTCGCCGGACGCCGGGCCGTTCCTGAACCCGACGGACATCCGGGTCGAGCGGCGCACCGCCACCGGCTGCTGGGAGGCCGTGAACCTCGGCAGCCAGACCGGCACCCTGTTCACCGACCTCACCACCGCACAGCGCACGCTGCACGCGGGGGACACCCTCACCGAGGTCTACCGGGTCACCACCCTCGACCCGGCGGCCGAGGGCACGGTCCACCCGAGGTTGGCACTCTTCGGCTGAGCCATGAGCCATGAGCCATGAGCCATGAGCCATGGGCCATGGGCCATGAGCCATGAGCCAGTGGCCATCGGCCATCAGGCATCAGCCAACACCTGCACCACGTCGTGACACCGCCGGCCCCGAGGTCCTCGCCTCGGGGCCGGCGGTGTCATACGCGGGTCCCTGGCGCACCGCGCGCCCTGGTCCCCGCGGTGGACCTGACGCCCGGTCCGTACTGCGTTCTCAGTAGCCGGGAATGTCGGCAGCCGCACGACGACACGGCGCCCCTGCACCGGACAGCCTGGGCAGACGTTCGAGTCCCAGATGTGGAGACCCCCTGCCGTGGCTACTTTCCTGTATCGAGTGGGCCGTCTGGCCTTCCGGCGGCGCTGGTACGTCGCCCTGGTCTGGGCGGCCGTCCTGGCCGTCGTGGGCCTGGGTGCCCTGAAGGCCCCGGGAGCCTCCGACGAGGAGTTCTCCATGCCGGGCATCGAGTCCCAGAAGGCGTTCGACCTGATGGAGGAGCGCTTCCCGGGCGCGACGGCCGACGGCGCGACCGCGCGGGTCGTCTTCGTCGCGCCGGGCGGTGAGAAGGTGACCGCCACCGAGAACAAGAAGGCCGTCGAAAAGGCCGTGGCCGAGCTGGGCGACGGCTCGCAGGTCGCGGGCGTCGCCGACCCGTTCCAGGCGAAGGCGGTCAGCAAGGACGGTACGACGGCGTACGCGACCGTCAGCTACAAGGTCGCGGCCAACGACCTCACCGACGCCGGCAAGACCCACCTGGAGCGGGTGATCGACGAGGCCCGGGACGCGGGGCTGACCGTCGAGGCAGGCGGCAGCGCGATGGACGACGGAGGCGGCGCGGGCGGGATGGCCGAGGTCATCGGCATCGCGATCGCCGCGGTCGTCCTGCTCGTCACCTTCGGTTCGCTGGCCGCCGCCGGGCTGCCCCTGCTGACCGCCGTCATCGGTGTCGGCGTCAGCATGGCCACGATCCTCGCCCTGTCCGACGCCCTCGGCCTGTCCACCACGACCGGCACCCTCGCCATGATGCTGGGCCTCGCGGTCGGCATCGACTACGCCCTGTTCGTGGTCTCGCGGTACCGGGAGGAGCGCGCCAAGGGCCGTACGCCGCAGGAGGCGACCGGGCTCGCGGTCGGTACGGCCGGGTCCGCGGTCGTCTTCGCCGGGCTCACCGTCGTGATCGCACTCGCCGGGCTCTCGGTCGTCGGCATCCCGATGCTCACCAAGATGGGGCTGGCCGCTGCGGGCGCGGTCGTCGTCGCCGTACTGATCGCGTTGACGCTGGTCCCGGCGTTCCTCGGCTTCTGGCCGAACGCCGTGCTCTCGCGGCGGTCCCGCAAGAGCGGCCGTATGGAGGAGGGCGGCGAGGACAACGGCGGTACGCGCTGGGCGCGGTTCGTGCTGCGCCGTCCGCTGCCGGTCCTGCTCCTCGGCGTCGTGGGTCTCGGCGCGCTCGCGGTGCCGATGACCCAGCTTCAGCTGGGCATGCCCGGCGACGAGGCCAAGTCGACCTCCACCACCGAACGCCGGGCCTACGACGCGCTCGCCGACGCCTTCGGGCCGGGCTTCAACGGGCCGTTGACCGTCGTCGTGGACGCCAAGGGCGACGCGGATCCGAAGGGCGCGGTGACGACGGTCGCCGAGCAGATCGGCGCCACGAAGGGGATCGTGTCCGTCTCCCCGGCCCGTTTCAACGAAGCCGGTGACACCGCCGTCTTCTCGGTCGTGCCCTCGACCGCGCCGACCGACGAGAAGACCAAGGACCTGGTGACGGTCATCCGGGACGAGCGTCCCGGGGTCGAGGCCGAGACCGGGGCGACCTTCGAGGTCACCGGCAGCACCGCGCTGAACATCGACATCTCGGACAAGGTGCAGGCCGCGCTGGTGCCGTATCTGATCGTCGTGGTCGGGCTGGCGATCGTCCTGCTGCTGGTGGTCTTCCGGTCCCTGCTCGTCCCGCTGAAGGCGGCCCTCGGCTTCCTGCTGTCGGTGCTGGCCTCCCTCGGCGCGGTCGTCGTGGTCTTCCAGCAGGGGCACGGCGCCGAACTGCTGGGTGTGGAGCAGACCGGGCCGATCATGAGCCTGATGCCGATCTTCCTGGTGGGCATCGTCTTCGGGCTCGCCATGGACTACGAGGTCTTCCTGGTCTCGCGGATGCGGGAGGCGTACGTCCACGGTGAGCCGGCCCCGCAGGCGGTCACGTCCGGCTTCCGGCACAGCGCCCGGGTGGTCGTGGCCGCCGCCCTGATCATGATCGCGGTGTTCGCCGGGTTCATCGGGGAGAGCGACTCCATGATCAAGATGATCGGGTTCGGCCTCGCCACCGCCGTGCTCCTCGACGCCTTCGTCGTCCGGATGGCGATCGTGCCGGCCGTCCTCGCCCTGCTCGGGGACAAGGCCTGGTGGCTGCCGAAGTGGCTGGACCGGATCCTGCCCCGCGTCGACGTGGAGGGCGAGGCGCTCAGCCGCCGGTCCGAGGCGGAGCCCGCACCGGACGCACCGGACGCACCGGACGCCCCGGCCGACCTGGAACCGGCGCGCACCTGATCCGACCGCCCCACACCCCACCGGGACCGCCCGTGACGAAGGACACGGGCGGTCCCGTCGGCCGTTCCCACCCGGAGGCGTCCACCATGGACCCAGCCCACCGACCGGAGAGCACCATGAGCAAGCGACCCCGAGGAGGAGCGGGCACGGCGCCGCTCGGCCCGGAGCGGCGCTACACGGACCGCATCGAGGGGTTCGCGGACCGCCACCCCCTCGTCATCGACGTGGTGCTGGTGATGGCGCTGATGGGCTGCGCGAGCCTCGGCACCATGCTCACCCTGCCCGGTGCCGACCCGCCGGACCAGGACAAGACCGCCACCGCACTGCTGGGTGTGTCCTGCCTCGCCCTGCTGAAGCACCGCACCCACCCGCGTGTCGCCGTCGTCGTGTCCGCGGTCGGTGGGGTGACCGTGATCGCGCTCGGGTACCTGCTCACCCCCCTGCTGCTGGCGCCCCTCATGGCGGCGCTCTACTGGCTGGCCACCCTCGCCGACCGCCGGACCATCCGCGTCTACGGCATCACCACCTTGGTGGCGGTGATCGTCGCGGCAGCGATCTCCGACTCCATGGACCACGTCTCGCTGCTGCTCAGGACGATCGGCCCGTTGTTCTGGCTGCTGCTGCCGCTGGCCGCCGGCAACATGACCCGGCTGCGGCGCGCCTACCTGGCGGCCGTGCAGGCCCGCGCCGAGCACGCCGAGCGCACCCGGGAGGAGGAGGCACGCCTGCGCGTCACCGAGGAGCGCATGCGCATCGCCCGTGAGCTGCACGACGTCGTCGCCCACCACCTCGCCCTGGCCAACGCCCAGGCCGGCACGGCCGCGCACCTCGCGCTCGACAACCCGCCGCAGACCAAACAGATCCTCACGGATCTGACCGGCACCACCTCCTCCGCGCTGCGCGAGCTGAAGGCGACGCTGGGTCTGCTGCGGCAGAACGACGACCCGGACTCCGCCCCGATGGAGCCGTCGCCCGGCCTCGCCCGCCTGCCCGAACTGGTCTCGGCGTGCGGGTCCGCCGGGCTCAAGGTCTCGGTCACCACCGAAGGCGAGCCGCAGGCCCTGTCACCGGGAGTCGACCTGACCGCGTTCCGGATCGTGCAGGAGGCCCTCACCAACGTCACCAAGCACGCCGCCGCGGAAGCCGCGCACGTACGGCTCGAGTATTCCGGCTCCCGCCTGATGATCACGGTCAGCAACGACGGCCCCGCGGCCCCCACGGCCCCCGAGGCCTTGCAGAGCCGGGGCTTCGGCGTCATGGGCATGCGCGAACGAGCCCGCTCCATCGGCGGCGAACTGTGCGCCGGTCACCGCCCGGAAGGCGGCTTCGAAGTCTCCACGGCACTCCCGCTGCACCCGCATGCCGCGGAAGAAGGAGGAACCGTTCCCGGAGCCTGAGCGGGAGCGGGAGTGGGAGCGGGTACGGGTCCCGTGGGCGCGTCCGGCGCCCCCAAACAAAAGCAGAAGGACGGTGCCGGGCGTCTCCTCCCGGCACCGTCCTGGGCCGTGCGCCGCTCAAGGCACGGCCCGTCTCGGGGATGGCGGCCGCTCAGGCGACGCCCGTGCGCTCCTCCTGCGGCTGCTCTGTCTCCTGCGCGTCCTCCTGGCGGTGCCGGCCGGCCTTGCGTCGACCGGGCAGGACCGCGAGGACGATGAGCGTTCCGGCGGCCATGATGATCCCGCCGACCAGGCTGGTGTGGGCGATGCTCTGGGCGAACGCCTCGTGGACGGCGTCGACCAGGGCCTGTGCCTGCTGCGGCCCGCCGCCGGGGCTCTTCGCGACCTCCTCGGCGACCGCGAGCCCACTGCCCACCGAGTCCTTGGCCGTCTCCAGCGCCGCGGCCGGGAGGTGGCCGCCGATCAGGTCGGTCAGCTCGTCCCGGTACGTCGTGCCGAGCAGGGAGCCCAGCAGTGCGATGCCGAGGGAGCCGCCCAGCTCCATCGAGGTGTCGTTGGCGCCGCCGCCGACGCCCAGCTCGGACTCGGGGAAGGAGCTCATGACGGTGTCGGTGGCCGGGGACACGCTCAGGCCGATCGCGAAGCCCAGCATCATCATGGGGGCCAGGAAGTCGGTGTACGTCGAGCCCTTGTCGATCTGCGTGAGCAGGAAGACACCGGCGGTTCCGATGACCATGCCGGTCACCACCATCGCCTTCACCCCGAGCTTCGGGGTCAGCCTCCCGGTGACCGCGGCACCGAGGAAGACCGCTCCGGCCAGCGGAAGCAGCCGTATGCCGGTCTCCAGGGCGTCGTAGCCGAGGACGAACTGCAGGAACTGGGTGGAGTAGTAGATCGCGCCGAAGGTGCCGAAGAAGAAGAACAGCACCGCGATCATCGAGCCCGTGAAGGGGCGCAGCCTGAACTTGCGCACGTCCAGCATCGGGTGCGGGTGGCGCAGTTCCCAGGCCACGAAGGCCACGAGACCGACACCCGCGACGACGGCCGCGGTGATCGGGCCGGTGCCCCAGCCGAAGTGCGGGCCCTCGATGGTCGCGTAGACCAGGGAGCCGACGGAGGCGATCGACAGCAGTCCGCCGACGTGGTCGATCCGGCCCATGCCCTCCGCCTTGGACGGCGGTACGAGGACGAGCGCGCCGACCACGGCGACGGCCGCGATGGGCACGTTGATCAGGAACGTCGAGCCCCAGGCGTGGTCCTCCAGCAGCAAGCCGGCGACCAGCGGGCCGACGGCGATGGCGAGGCCGGAGGTGGCGCTCCAGACGGTGATGGCCTTGCCGCGCTCGCCCTTCGGGAAGGTCGCGACCAGCAGGGACAGGGTGGCCGGCATGACGACGGCGGCACCGACGCCCATGATCGCGCGGGCCGCGATGACGAGCTCGGTCTGGTCGACCAGGCTGCCCATCACCGACCCGCCCGCGAAGATCAGCAGGCCGGTGACGAGGGCGCCGCGGCGGCTGTACTTGTCGCCGATCGCGCCCAGGACGAGCATCAGCGCGGCGTACGGGACGGTGTAACCGTCGATGACCCACTGCAGGTCGCTGCTGCTGAGGTCCAGATCCCGGGACATGTCCGGCGCGGCCACGATCAGCGACGTGTTCGCCATGACGACGATCAGCAGGCTCAGGCAGAGCACGAGCAGCGCCCACCAACGCCGTGCGTACGGCCCGGTCATCTTCTCCACGGGTGTGTTGGCAAGGAAGGGCACGAGGACTCCCAGGGGCAGGGGGCACGAGTTATTTGCACATCGGTGAGCAGACTAGTTTCTTGCCCGTCAATGTGCAAATATCGAAGCGACCCCATCCCCCGCCCCCAGTACCCCAGGCCTCAAATCCCCCGCACCGAGGTGCCGACGTGAGTAGCCAGACAGACCCACCACCCGGACGGCAGCGCCGTGCGACGCGTGCCACCCGCGCCCGCATCCTGCAAGCGGCCCGACAGGAACTGGGCCGCAACCCCGACAGCAGCCTCGGCGACATCGCGGAAGCCGCCGGCGTGGCACGGCGCACCCTCTACACGCACTTCGCCGGTCGCGCGGCGCTGGTGGAGGGGCTCGCCCGGGAGGCCGCGGAGGCAGTGCGCCTCGCCATCGCCGCCACGCGCACGTCGGGCCCCGACCCCACGAGCACCCTCGGAACCGACCTCGGAAGCGAACCCGGAGCCGACCCCACGAGTGCCCTGGCCCGCTTCGTTCTCACCCTCTGGCCGGTCGGCGACTGCTACCGCACCCTGATCGACCTGGCCGGCCGGGATCTCGGCCCCGGCCAGGTGCGCGAAGTCCTCGCCCCGGCCCGCGAAACGGTCGCCGGCATCCTCGCCGAGGGCCGGCGCCAAGGCGTCTTCCACGCCGCCGTCCCGCCCGGCCCCCTCAGCAGCGCCATCGAGGCCCACCTGCTGACCCTCCTCGCCGCCGTCAACTCCGGGCTCTGGGCGGACGACGGCACCGGCGCCGCCACCGCCGCCCTGATCGCCGCCGGAGTCGACGGAGACACCGCCGCCGCCACGGTCCGCCGTCTGCACGGCGCCGAGCGGCTCGACCGGCCCGACCGGCCCGACCGGACCCACCGGAACCACGGACCCACCGGACCCCACTGAAGGAGGGCCCCGCCCCATGTCGCCGTACTACCCCCCTTACGACAGCGACGGCCCCGGCGACCCGTACCAGCCCCGCCGGACCCGGCGTCGACGCACGGCCGTCGCCGCCGCCCTGGTCGCACTGGTCCTCCTGCCCGTCGCGGTCGACCGGGCCGTCGCGGCACGCATCGAGTCCCGCACGGCCAAGGCGTTCCAGGAGGGCATGGGCACACCGCTGCCGCCGGAGGTCCAGGTCCGCGGCTTCCCCGTCGTGACCCAGGCGGCCTCCGGCCCCCTGCGCCAGGTGGACATCACCGCTCACGACATACCGGCCCGCGGCGCCACCCGCCCGCTGCCGGTGAGTGAACTCTCCCTCCGGCTCCACGGGTTGACGAAGTCCGACGACGACAGCGAGGCGCGGGCCCGCAGCGCGGAGGCGACCGCCTTCCTGTCGTACGAGGACGTGTCGAAAGCCCTCGGTCTGGAGATCTCCCAGGGCCATCGCCCGGGTCAGGTGAGCGCGGCCGTCCTGCTGCCCCTCGGGAAGGAGGTCACCGTGACGACGACGGTCTCGGCGGCCTCCGGCAACCGCATCGCGTTCAAGGACTTCCAGGTCGTCGGCGGTGCGCTGCCCGGCGCGGGGGACGCGCTGCTCGACAAGGTCTTCGAGCGGCCGATCCAGTTGCGGAACATCCCCGACGGCCTGCGGCTGCGCTCGGTCACCACCACGGGCGACGGCCTCACCGCACGCTTCTCGGGCCGGTCGGTCACCTTCCGCCCCGACGGTGTGTCCGAGGGGGAATCCGAGGGCGTGTCCGAGGGCGCATGAAACCTGGCGTACTGCTGGTCAGTCCAGGTCGGGCAGCGGCCGCCGGGCCACCTCGTGGGCGTCGTCCGGTGGGACGCCCAGCATGCGCAGGACCATCTCGGCCAGGTTCGTGGCGGCCTCGTCGCCGTCCAGGTCGGGGCGGGCGAACCGCAGCTCCAGCAGGGACAGCAGGGTGCCGCCCAGCGCGGACAGCGCGACGACCGGCTCCAGAGCGGTGAATCGGCCGGAGGCGATGCCGGCCTGGACGTCGCGCAGCGCCCGGACCGCCAGGCCGTTGTCCGAGTGGAGGTGGCCGAGGCCGCGGCGGCGCAGGACCTGCATGAGCTCCGGGTGGGACTCGGCCATCCGGGCGCTGAGCCGGAAGCCCGCCGCGACGAGTTCCGCGGGGTCGTCGATCCCGGTCAGCCGCTCGTCGAAGGTCTGGCCGAACTCCTCCAGCGCGTCCACCACGGCCGCCTCGAACAGCTCGGTCTTCGACTCGAAGTGGTTGTAGAAGGAGCCGAAGCCGACGTCCGCGCGCTCGGCGATCACCTGGATGCTGGCGCTGGTGTCCCCGGTCTCGGCGAGTATCTGCCGGGCCGCGCGGACCAGCGCCCGGCGGGTCTCGGCGCGGCGCCGCTCGAACCGGTTGCTGGGCGGGGCTGACGTAGGCATGGGCCGAGTCTAACCGCGCGGACGAAGTTCATCGCAGTTCTGATGAATTCCTCATTTTAACGTTGGCGACATATTGACGAGACTTCCGTCAAAGCTGATGATTTCCTCAACAAGGCAATGTTGCTCGGAGGACACCATGTCTGGAACACCCGTGGCCCAAGCCGCCGTCGCGACTCCCCACCAGGACCCCCACCAGGACCTCCACAGCGAGCAGGGCGCCCTGCGCGGCGAGCATCCCGGCCGCTCCCGGAACCCCGTGATCAAGGTGGCGGACCTGGCCTGGCTGGAGTTCGAGAAGCCGGATCTGGATCGCGCCGAGGTCTTCGCCCGTGACTTCGGCTTCCAGATCGCCGCGCGCACCGCGGGCGAGCTGTGGCTGCGGGGCACCTTCGCCGGCTCGCCCTGCATGGTGATCCGGCGCGGTCGTACGTCCCGTTTCATCGGCCCGGCGTTCCGCGCCGCCGAGCGGGCCGACCTGGACCGGCTGGCACGGGAGACCGGGGCGGCGGTACGGGACGCGGACGTGCCCGGCGGCGGCAAAGTGGTCGACCTGCTCGACCCGTCCGGCTTCCCGGTCCGGGTCGTGCACGGCGCCGAACAGCTCCCCGAGCTGCCGGGACAGCAGCCGCTGCCGCTCAACTCCGGCACCGAGCACCGCCGTACGAACGCCGCACAGCGCCCGGCCCGCGAGCCGTCCCGCATCCAGCGTCTGGGCCATGTCGTGCTGGAGACACGGGTGTTCGCCCGTGCCCTGGACTGGTACCTGGACACCCTCGGGATGATCGTGTCCGACTTCCTGTTCCTGGACGGGCAGCGCGGCCGTGGTCCGACGATGGCGTTCATCCGCTGCGACCTGGGCAGCGTGCCGGCCGACCATCACACGCTGGCCATGCACCTGGGGCCGGGCACGGGGTACGTCCACTCCGCCTACCAGGTCACCGACCTGGACTCGATCGCCGCCGGTGGCGAGTACCTGAACGAGCGCGGCTACCGCCGCAGTTGGGGCATCGGGCGGCACATCCAGGGCAGCCAGCTCTTCGACTACTGGCGCGACCCCGACCACTTCATGCTGGAGCACTTCGCCGACGGCGACCTGTTCTCCCGCGACGTCGAGCCCGGCTGGGCGCCCATGTCGGCGAGCGGGCTGGCCCAGTGGGGCCCGCCGGTCACCCGCGACTTCCTGGGCGCGAGCCCGTCCCCCGCCAAGGTGCGTGAGGTCCTGACGGCCCTGCGCGGCGACAACGAACTCGATCCCGCACGTCTGCTGGGCCTGATGAAAGCGATGAACTCATGAGCACCAACGTCCTGCGCACCGCCGACGGCTGGTGGGCCGTCCTCGGCGACCGCGCCGTCCGCGTCGACACCAAGGCCGTCACCACCGCCGACCTGCTCGCCGACCGGGCTGCGGTGCGTGAGGCCGCCGCGAGCGGCGAGGCGGGCACACCCGTCGCCGACCTGGTGGTTCTCTCGCCGGTGACCACGCCCTGCCGGGTGGTCGCCCAGATGGTCAACTACCGCAGCCACGCCCGCGATTCGGGCTTCACCGGCGACATCCCGCCCGCCTTCTTCCGCAAGGCGTCCGGCTCGGTCAGCGGCCCCGGCGAGTCCATCGTCCGCCCCTCCCACGTGAAATTCCTCGACTACGAGGTCGAACTCGGCCTCGTCATGGGCGCACCCCTGCCGATCGGCGCCGTCGTCGAGGAGCGCGACCTGCCCTCGTACGTCGCCGGGCTCGTCGTCACCAACGACGTCAGCGCCCGTGACGTACAGCTGACCAAGACGCAGTTCTACGAGAGCAAGTCCTACCCGACCTTCACGC
Organism: Streptomyces sp. R28; assembly: GCF_041052385.1. Taxonomy (GTDB): domain Bacteria; phylum Actinomycetota; class Actinomycetes; order Streptomycetales; family Streptomycetaceae; genus Streptomyces. The sequence continues at coordinate 5,579,322 of NZ_CP163439.1, forward strand.
CGACCGGGCCCTACCTGGCGCTGCTGGAGCCCGAGGACTTCGCCCATCTCCTCGACCTGCGGCTGAAGCTGAGCGTCAACGGCGAGCTGCGTCAGGACCGCACCCTCGCCGACATGATCGTCCGCCCGGCGCAGGCGCTGACCCTGCTGGCCCGCTTCCAGACCCTCGACCCCGGCGACCTGCTGCTCACCGGCACCCCCGGCGGCACGGCCCTGAAGGCCCCGCCCAAGCCGGTGGAGAAGATCGGCGCGCTGCTGCCGCCCGCGGTGAAGTGGAAGGCGTTCTTCAAGTCGCAGGCCAAGAACCCCCACTACCTGCACCACGGCGACGTCGTCACCGCCACCATCGCCACCCCGGACGGCCGGATCGATCTGGGCGAGCAGCGCACGCCCGTGACCGACGCGCACTGACGCGACCGACGCGCACGGAGACCCGAATCCCCGAAGTGAGCCGCACATGACCGCCGACCAGCCCGCATTTGAGGACATCGCCCAGCCCGCACCCGAGGACTCCGCACAGCATGTACCGGTCGTGATCGTCGGAGCCGGGCCCGTGGGCGTGACCGCCGCCCTCCTGCTCGCCCGGCGCGGGGTGCGCAGCGTCGTCCTCGAACGTCACCGGGACGTCTACCCCCTGCCGCGGGCCGTCGCCACCGACGACGAGGTCCGCCGCATCCTCCAGGCCGCCGGGATCCACGAGGAGTTCGCCGCCGTCGCCCGTCCCGCGCGCGGACTGCGGCTGCTGGACGCCCGGCACCGCGTGATCGCCGAGTTCCCGCGCTCGCCGCACGGCCACCACGGCTTCCCGCAGACCAGCATGTTCGACCAGCCCGAGCTGGAGCGCCTGCTGCGCGCCGCGCTGGCCCGCCGCCCGGAGTGCGAGCTGCGGGGTGGGGCAGAGGTGACGGCGGTCGAGCAGGACGTGGCCGGCCCGGCCCGCGTGACCTACCGCGACGACGAGGGCGAACACGTGCTGCTCGCCGAGGCCGTGCTCGGCTGCGACGGCGCGGGCAGCCTCACCCGCGCCGCCGTCGGCGCCCAGTGGGAGGACCTGCGCTTCGAGGAGCGCTGGACCGTCATCGACGTCACGACGAAGGCCGCCGTCCGCTGCTGGGAAGGCGTCGACCAGGTCTGCGACCCGAACCGTCCGGCGACCTTCATGCGGATCGGCGAGGACCGCTACCGCTGGGAGTTCCGGCTGCGTGAGACGGAGGAACTCGACGACGAACTGCTGCGCGACCTGGTCGCCCCCTGGGTGGACCTGTCCCGCCTCGACTCCGGCGACGGCTTCCACGTCGTCCGGCAGGCCCAGTACACCTTCCGGGCCCGCATCGCCGACCGCTGGCGGCGGGGCCGGGTCTTCCTGCTCGGGGACGCCGCCCACCTCACCCCGCCGTTCGTCGGACAGGGCCTGTGCTCGGGCCTGAGGGACGCCTACAACCTGACCTGGAAGCTCGCCCTCGTTCTTCAACAGGGCGGTGAAGAACGGCTGTTGGACACCTACGAGCGGGAGCGCAAGCCGCACGCCCGCCATGTCATCCGCCTGGCGGTGGCCACCGGCTGGGCCATGACCGGCGGCCAGGACCGCGCGGCCGCACTGCGCCGCACCGCCGTCGCCATGGCCTGCCGTATCCCCGGGGCGACCAGCCGGGCCGGCCGGGATCTCAGCCGCCCGCTGCCCGTGGGGCCGCTGACCCGCCGCAGCCGGCTCGGCGGCACCTTCTGCCCGCAGCCCCGGGTGACGGGCGAGGACGGGCAGGCCGTCCGCCTCGACGACCTCCTCGGGGACTCCTTCGCCGTGCTGACCGCGGTGCCCCTGCCGCCCTCGCTGCGCGCGCTCACCGAGGGGCTCGGCGCCCGGGTCGTCGACGTCCGTGACACCGGCGGCGACGGCACCCTCGCCGCCTGGCTGCGCTCCGGCCGCGCGGACGCCGTCCTGCTGCGCCCCGACCGTGTCGTCGCGGACGTCGTCCCGGCGGGCGGCGGCGACTTCACGGGCACCGCCGCCTGGGCGCCCCTGTTGTGCACCACCCGCCGACCCGCCGAACAGCCCGTATCCGCACCGCCCCTGTCGAGGAGTTCCGCGCGATGACCACGCCGACCACGCCGTACGCAGCACCCTTCTGGACCCCGGACCCGGAGGCCGCCGCGCGCAGCCGGATCGCGGACTTCGCCCGCTGGGTCGCACAACACCGGGGAGTGGCGGCGGACGCCGGCTACGCCGCCCTGCACCGCTGGTCGGTCACCGACCTGGCGGGCTTCTGGAGCGCGGTGTGGGAGTACTTCGACGTCGACGCGCAGACCCCGTACGAGAAGGTGCTGGCCGAGGAGACCATGCCGGGGGCCCGCTGGTTCACCGGGGCCACCCTCAACTACGCCCACCACGCGCTGCGCGACCTCGCCTCCGACCAGCCCGCGATCATCGCCCTGGACGAGACCGGATCCGGGTACGAGGTGACCGGCGGCCGGCTGCGCGCCCAGGTCGCCTCCGTCGCCGCGACCCTGCGCGACCTGGGCGTCGGGGCGGGTGATCGGGTCGTCGGCTATCTGCCCAACACGCCGCACGCGATCGTCGCGTTCCTCGCCGCGGCGAGCCTGGGGGCCGTGTGGTCGGTGTGCGGACAGGACTACGCCCCGAAGGCCGCCGCCGACCGGTTCGCCCAGCTCGAACCCACCGTGCTGATCGCCGCCGACGGCTACCTCTTCCACGGCACCACCCACGACCGCCGCGAGGCCGCCCTCGAACTGGCCCGTGCGCTGCCGACGTTGAAGGCCACCGTGCTGGTGGGGCATGTGGGCCTGCCCGGGCTCGCGTCGAACTACCCGTCGCTGGTCCTCACCTGGGAGGACGCGGCGACCCGCGCCGAAGAACTCACCTGCACGCCGGTGCCGTTCGACCACCCCCTGTGGGTCGTCTTCTCCTCCGGCACCACCGGCCTGCCCAAGGGCATCGTCCACGGCCACGGCGGCGTCCTGCTGGAGCACCTCAAGACCCTCGGTCTCCAGTCCGACCTGGGACCCGGCGACCGCCTCCTGTGGTACACCACCACCCACTGGATGATGTGGAACCTGGTCGTCTCCACCCTCCTGACCGGCGCCACCACCTGCACGTACGACGGCAGCCCGGCCCTGCTCACCCAGCCCGACATCCTCTGGCAGCTGGCGGCCCGGCACCGCGTCACCCTGTTCGGCACCAGCCCCCAGTACCTGCTGGGCATGGCCAAGTTCGGCATCGACCCGTCGGTGCACGACCTGTCCTCGATCCGCGCGGTCGGCTGCACCGGCTCCGCCCTGCCCGCCTCCGCCTACCCCTGGGTCGGCGAGCACCTCGGCGCACACGTCCAGCTCGCCTCCATCAGCGGCGGCACCGACGTCGTCTCCGGCTTCGCCGGCGGCGCACCCACCGTGCCCGTGCGGGCCGGTGAGCTGTCCGCCCCCTACCTGGGCGTGGCGCTGGCCGCGTACGACGAGGAGGGCTCCCCGGTCACCGACCAGGTGGGCGAGCTGGTCGTCACCCGGCCCATGCCGTCCATGCCGCTGTACTTCTGGAACGACCCCGACGGCAGCCGCTACCGCGCCGCCTACTTCTCGACGTACCCCGGTGTGTGGCGGCACGGCGACTGGATCACGCTCACGGGGCACGGCTCGGTGATCGTGCACGGCCGCTCCGACAGCACGCTGAACCGCAACGGCGTACGGCTGGGCAGCGCCGACATCCACGACGTCGTCGAACGCCTCCCGGAGATCACGGAGGCCCTGGTCATCGGCGCGGAGGAGCCGGACGGCGGCTACTGGATGCCGCTGTTCGTGGTCCTCGCGGCCGGCGTCGAGCTGGACGACGCCCTGCGCGACCGCATCCGCGAGGCCATCCGCACCGGCGCCTCACCCCGCCACGTCCCCGACGAGATCATCGCGGTGCCCGCCATCCCGCACACCCGCACCGGCAAGAAGCTCGAGGTCCCGGTCAAACGCCTGCTCCAGGGCGCCCCGGTCGAGCAGGTCGTGAACCCCGCCGCCGTGGACAACCCCGACCTGATCGACCACTACGCCCGCCTCGGCGAGGCGCGCCGCGCGCAGCGCCGCTGACCGGACCGCCGCGGGCGCGAACCGGACTTCCAGGGGCGTACCGTCGGTGGTGTGGAGTTCACCGCGGACACCCTGGTGTCCCGTGCCGCACATGAGCTCGGCCCGAGAGCGGACCAGCTGATCCACGACGTGGAGCGGTGCCTGCGGCGTGAGGTTCCCGAACTGTGGGACGACCCGGACCTCGCGCAGATGGCGTTGGACAACATCACCGAGCACGTCGTGGCCGGGTTGTTCGCCCTCGAGCAGGGAGTCGAGCCGAGCCTGATCGAACCGCCGCCCGCCGACGTGGAGCGCGCCCGTCGGCTCGCCCGGCGCGGGAAGCCGGTCAGCGATCTGCTGCGGGCCTTTCGCCTCGGGCAAGGGGTGATCCTCGACCGGATGTTCGAGGAGATGTCCCGGCTCACGAGCGACGCAGCACTGGTCGGCGCGTCGGCCCGCAAGCTGATCGCGACGGTGACCGAGTACGTGGACCGCACCTCGGAGCAGGCCGTCCTGGCGTTCCAGGAGGAACGGGACCGCAGGCTGCGGTGGCGGCAGGCCGTGGTGAACGAGGCGGGCACGCGCATCGGGACCACCCTGGACATCGCCCGCACCACCCAGGAGCTGGCGGACCTGGCCACCGAGCACTTCGCCGACCGGGTCACCGTCGACCTGCTCGACTCCGCGTTCGACGAACCCGACGCCGCGCCCGAGGGCCCGCTCATGCTGCGCCGGATCGCCCAGCGCTCAGTGGGCGAGCGGGCCCCGGAACCGTCGATCGAGACGCAGCAGCTCCACACCTACCCGGCCGGCTCCCCACCGGAGCGCGCCCTGACCCTCGGGCAGGCTTCCCGGCACCGGACCGACGCCGCCCGCTCCCCGGAACACTCGCTGGTCGTGCCGCTGCGCGCCCGTGGCGCCACCCTGGGCGTCGCGCAGTTCTTCCGGTACCGCAACCCCGATCCCTTCGTCGACGACGATCTGCTCCTCGCCCAGGAGGTCGCCACCCGGGCGGCCCTGGCCGTGGACAACGCCCGCCGCTACACGCACGCCCGCGCCACCGCCCTGGCCCTGCAGCGCAGCCTGCTCCCGCAGAACACGCCGGAGCAGTCGGCCGTCGAGGTCGCCTGCCGCTACCTGCCCGCCGGCGCCGGGGCCGGTGTGGGCGGTGACTGGTACGACGTCATCCCGCTGTCCGGGGCCCGGGTCGCGCTGGTGGTGGGCGACGTGGTCGGGCACGGCATCCAGGCGGCCGCCACCATGGGCCGGCTGCGGACCGCCGTACGCACGCTGGCCGACATCGATCTGCCGCCCGACGAACTCCTCACCCACCTGGACGACGTCGTGCTGCGCCTGTCCACCGCCCCGGACAGCGACGCCGGCGGGGACACCGGCGCCACCTGCCTGTACGCCGTCTACGACCCCGTCGCCGGCCGCTGCTGCCTGGCCCGCGCCGGGCACGTACTGCCCACCGTGGTCTCCCCGGACGGCTCCGTCGACGTCCTCGACCTGCCCCCCGGCCCGCCGCTCGGGCTGGGCGGCCTGCCCTTCGAGGCGGCGGAGGTCGGCCTGCCCGGAGGCAGCCTGCTCGCCCTCTACACCGACGGCCTCCTGGAGTCCCGCGACCACGACATCGACACGGGCCTGGTCCGACTGCACGAGGCCCTGGCCCGGCCCGCGGCCTCCCTGGAGGCCACCTGCGACTCGGTGCTCCAGGCCCTGCTGCCGACCCGTCCGGACGACGACGTCGCCCTGCTCCTGGCCCGCCCCCAGGCTCTGGGCGCTCAACAGGTCGCCGCCTGGGAGCTGGAGGCCGAGCCCGCCGCCGTCTCCCGGGCCCGGGGACACGTCTCCGAGCAGCTCGGCACCTGGGGCCTTCAGGACCTCGACTTCACCGCGGAGCTGGTGGTCAGCGAACTGGTCACCAATGCCATCCGCTACGGCCGACCGCCCATCCGGCTGCGCCTCATCCTCCCGCAGCCCCCTGCGGGGTTGGGAGATGCCCCCGTCGCCACCCTGCTGTGCGAGGTCTCCGACGACAGCAACACCACCCCGCACCTGCGTCGCGCCCGCGTCTTCGACGAGGGCGGGCGCGGCCTGCTGCTGGTCGCGCAGCTCGCCGAACACTGGGGCACACGCCACGCCCGGCACGGCAAGACGGTCTGGGCCGAGCTGAGCGACGCCACGGGATTTCCGTCGTGGGATGCGATCGCTTGACGTCCGCGGGTCGCGCTGACGTCAGAGGCCGAACTCCTGCGGGGACAGGTTGAGCACCGAGCACGCCTCGCGCAGGACCTGCTCCTCCGCCGGCTCGACATACCCGTCCGCACCCGCGACCACGAACCCGGTCTGTACGACCGCCCTGGCCTCCGTCGGCTTCTTCGCGGCCTTGGCGATCTCCTGCAGCGCCTCGGCCTTGCCCTGCTGGAAGTTGAACGCCAGCTGGTCGACGTGCTTGTTGAAGCGCTGCCGCAGCTGTTCGGACGGGAAGTTCTGCAGGACGTCGTTGTTCAGGATCAGCGACTCCACATGCTGCCGCTCGGCCGGGTCGACATGCCCGTCGGCCGCGGCGACCAGGGCGCACATGGCCATGCTGGCGTCCCGGTAGGCACCGCTCTTCAGCTCCGTCTTCAGCGAGGTGAGCTGGGACTTGAGCGTGTTCACCAGCTGCGCCTTCGATCCCCCGGAGGACCCCGACCGCGGCCGGCCCTGTCCGCCGGCGGATGCGCCCCGCGCCCCCTGCGCCTGCTGCTGCAGACCCTTGGCCTGGTCCTTGATCCGATCCCACATCGCCATCCGTGCCACCTCGGCTTCAGCCGTGTCGTTCCGGTCGTCCGCGTGAGTTCCGCGCGTCCTCCTGCCAACTCCCGCGAGCCCGCCGAAGTTCCAGCGCGGTTGCGGTGCTCGTCCCCCGAGCCAAGCATGGGGGCAGGTGAACGCGACAGAGCCTTCGGGCGGGGCACGTCCCGGGGAGAACGACGCATGACCGACGACGACCGGCCGCTGCGCTGCCTGGTCACCGGTGCCACCGGTTACCTGGGCGGCAGGCTGGTGCCGGAGTTGCTGGCCGCCGGGCATGCCGTGCGCTGTCTGGCCCGCTCGCCCGGCAAGCTGCGCGACCATCCGTGGGCCGGGCAGGCTCAGGCCGTGCGCGGGGACGTCACGGACGAGGGGTCCGTGCGCGCGGCGATGGAGGGCATGGACGTCGCGTACTACCTGGTGCACGCGCTGGGCACGGGGCGGGGTTTCGAGGAGACCGACCGGCGCGCGGCCAGGATCTTCGGTGAGCAGGCGCGCGCCGCCGGAGTCCGGCGGATCGTCTACCTCGGCGGACTGACCCCTTCCGGAGTACCCGAGCACGCGCTCTCACCCCACCTGCGCTCCCGCACCGAAGTGGGCCGCATCCTCCTGGCCTCGGGCGTACCGACCGCCGTACTGCGAGCAGCGGTGATCATCGGTTCGGGCTCGGCCTCCTTCGAGATGCTGCGGTACCTGACCGAGCGGCTCCCCGCGATGGTGACCCCCAGCTGGGTACGCACCCGCATCCAGCCGATCGCCGTCCGCGACGTGCTCCGCCTGCTCGTGGGATGCGCGCGGCTGCCATACGACGTGAACCGCGCCTTCGACATCGGCGGGCCGGACATCCTCACGTACGAGGACATGATGCGGCGGTACGCCGTCGTCGCCGGTCTGCCCAGGCGCGTCATCCTCCCCGTGCCGCTGCTCACCCCCCGGCTGTCCAGCCTCTGGGTCGGCCTGATCACCCCGGTGCCGGGCGCCCTGGCCCGCCCGCTGGTCGAGTCGCTGAAGCACGAGGTGGTCTGCGCCGAACGGGACATCGTCCATTACGTGCCGGACCCGCCGGAGGGACCGGTCGGCCTCGACCGGGCGATCCGGCTGGCCCTGCGGCGCGTGCAGGACACGGACGTCGCCACCAGGTGGTCCTCTGCCTCGACGCCCCGCGCCCCCAGTGACCCGCTGCCGACCGACCCCGACTGGGCCGGCGGGAGCCTCTACACCGATCACCGCGAGCGCACGGTCGCCGCGTCGCCGCAGGCGCTGTGGCGGGTGGTCGAGGCGATCGGCGGCGAGAACGGCTGGTACTCCTCGCCGCTGGCCTGGTCCCTGCGGGGGTGGCTGGACACACTGGTGGGCGGAGTGGGCCTGCGCAGGGGCCGCCGGGACGCGACCCGGCTCAGGGTCGGCGACAGCCTGGACTTCTGGCGGGTGGAGGAGATCGAGCCGGGCCGGCTGCTCCGGCTGCGCGCGGAGATGCGGCTGCCGGGCCTGGCCTGGCTGGAGATGACCGTCGACCGGGATCAGCAGGGGAACACGGTGTACCGGCAGCGGGCACTGTTCCATCCGCACGGACTGGCCGGCCACGCCTACTGGTGGGGTGTCTCCCCCTTCCACGCCGCGGTCTTCGGCGGCATGACCCGCAACATCGCCGCCGCGGCCGAGTCGGCCGCCGGGGAACCCGCCCGTACACACTGAGGGAGCTCCAGGAACCGTGCGCGTCTCGGTCGCCCTGTTCACCGCGGATCTGCGGGTGCACGACAACCCGGTCCTGGTGGCCGCCCTGAAGGACGCGGAGCGCGTGGTCCCGCTCTTCGTCGTCGACACTGGCATCCGCCGCACCGGCTTCGTCGTCCCCAACCGGGCGGCGTTCCTCGCCGACAGCCTGGCCGACCTCGACGCGGCCCTGCGTGTCCGGGGCGGCCGGCTGGTGGTGCGCGTCGGCGACGTGGTCGAGGAGACCTGCCGGGTGGCGACGGAGACGGGGGCCGAGGTGGTGCACCTCGCGGGCGGGGTGAGTCGCTACGCGGTGCGGCGCGAGGAGCGCCTGCGCACGGAGCTGGCCGGCGTCCGGCGTGAACTGCGCGTCCACGACGCCTCGTTGACGGCGGTGCCGCCCGGGGCGCTGACGCCCGCGGGCAAGGACAAGGACCACTTCGCGGTCTTCACCCCGTACTTCCGCCGCTGGGAGGCCTTCTCCGTACGCGGCGTCCTCCCGGCTCCGGACGCCGTACGCGTGCCGGACGTCGGCTCGGCCGACCTGCCCGGCGCAGCGTCCCTGGCGTCGGGCTCCACGTCACCGGGTCTGCCCGCCGGGGGCGAGTCCGAGGCCCGCCGCAGACTGCGCTCCTGGCTGGCGGGTCCACTTTCCGCCTACGACGACCAGCACGACGACCTGGCCGCCGACGCGACCTCCAGGCTCTCCCCCTACCTGCACTTCGGCTGCCTGTCACCGACCGAACTGCTGCACCGGGCGCGCGCACGGCACGACCCCGGTGCGCGGGCCTTCGTCCGCCAGCTCGCCTGGCGGGACTTCCACCACCAGGTCCTCGCGGCCCGCCCCGACGCCGCCGACCACGACTACCGCCCCCGGCACGACCGCTGGCGCCGGGCCACGAAGGAGACCGAGGCATGGAAGGAGGGCCGCACCGGCTACCCCGTCGTCGACGCCGCCCTGCGGCAGCTGGGCCACGAGGGCTGGATGCCGGGCCGCGCCCGCATGCTCGCGGCGAGCTTCCTCACCAAGACGCTGTACGTGGACTGGCGGGTGGGGGCCCGCCACTTCCTGGACCTCCTCGTCGACGGTGACATCGCCGACAACCAGCTCAACTGGCAGTGGGTGGCCGGTACCGGCACGGACACCCGCCCGAGCCGGATCCTCAACCCACGCGTGCAGGCCCGCCGTTTCGACCCCCACGGGGAGTACGTACGCCGCTGGCTCCCCGAACTCCGCGGCCTCGACGCCGCGACGATCCACCGCGTCCCGGACCTCGACGACGCCACCCGTGCGGAGCTGGACTACCCCGCCCCGATCGTGGACCTCGCGGAAGGCGCCGCCCGCTTCAGGCAGGGGCGGGGGACCGGGCCCGAGACGTCCTAGCCGCCCCGGCGCTCGGGCGGCGGTGCCGTGCTCCGGCGTGGCACGAGCCGGGTCGGGACGAGGGTGGTGCCGTGGGCGGTGCCCGCATGCCGCATCTTGCCGATGACGCCCTCGACGCAGAGGCGGCCCACCTCGGCGAAGTCCTGGTGGATGGTGGTGAGCGGGGGCAGGAAGGACGCGGACTCGGGGATGTCGTCGAAGCCGATGACGCTGACGTCGTCGGGCACCTTGCGGCCGCGTTCGTGCAGGGCGCGCAGCAGGCCCAGGGCCATCTGGTCGTTGGCGGCGAACACCGCCGTGCAGTCCCGCTCCTCGGCGAGCCGCAGACCGGCCAGGTAACCGGACTCCGCCGACCAGTCGCCGCGCACCAGGGGCGGCGTGAGGGCGCCGGCCTCCGTGAGGGTGGTGCGCCAGGCGTTGGCACGGCGCTGGGCGGCGAAGGAGTCCTCCGGCCCGGCCAGGTGCCACACCGTGTCGTGGCCGAGCTCCAGCAGATGCCGTACGGCCTCGCGGGCGCCGCCCGCCTGGTCGGTGTCGACGACGGTGTAGCGGTCGCCGGCGTCCGAGTCGGCCACCACGACCTGGACGCCCGGCGGCAGCGAGACCGTCGCCGCGTCGAGGAGGTGGATCTCCATGATGACGATGACCGCGTCCACGGCGAGTTCCCCGAGCCGGGAGAAGGCGCCGTTCACCTCGTCCTGGGTGGGGACGGCGACGGGCAGCAGCGTGACGGCGTACCCGTGACCGGCGGCGGAGGTCGCGATCGCCTCCAGGGTGCGGATGTTGCCCATGGTGGACAGGGAGAACGTGATCACGCCGAGGGTGCGGAACTCACCGCGGCGCAGTGCCCGCGCGGCGCTGTTGGGCCGGTAGCCCAGTTCCCGCATCGCGGCCAGCACCTGCCGGCGCGTCTCCTCGGTCACGCCCGGGAAGCCGTTGGAGACACGCGAGACCGTCTGGGAGGAGACCCCGGCGACGCGCGCGACGTCGGCCATGGAGGCGCCCTGGCGGGGGCGGGCGGCACGCTTTCTCGTCCGTCCTCCCGCGGGGCGCGTGGCCGTCGGGGCGCCGTCCTTGTCCGTGGTGTCCACTCCGCCCCCTGGCTGCGCGACTTTCGGCCCGGACAACTCCTTGACCGCCGAGATTCGCACAGTGTAGACATCCCGCCAGCGGATGTTTACGTAAACATTACGAGCCAAAACCATACGAGAACGCACCGAATCGCACCGAACCGCACCCTGCGGTCCCGATCTCTGTGCCCCGGCGGGACGCGCGGCGCACAGAAGAGCTGGAGTACTCGAGATGGCACACCGCACCCGTAAGAGAAGCCTCCTGGGGATCGGCGTCACGGCCCTCGCGACCGGGACCGTTCTGGCCGCCACCGCACTGCCCGCCGCGCCCGCGGACCCGACCGTGACCGCGACCGCTGCGGTCACCGTCCGGCCCGACCCCTCCTACAAGCACGAGAAGTTCGAGGGCTGGGGCACCAGCCTGGTCTGGTTCGCCAACGCCACCGGCGACTACCCGCCCGCGGTACGCGAGAAGCTGGCCCAGCTCCTCTTCGGGGACGACGGCCTCGCCCTGAACATCGCCCGCTACAACATCGGCGGCGGCAACGCCCCCGACGTCAAGGACTACCTGCGCGCCGGCGGTGCGGTCGAGGGCTGGTGGAAGGCCCCGGCGGGCACCACCCGCGAGGACGTCGACTGGTGGGACGCCGACGACCCCGCGGACTGGAACGACAAGGCCGACAAGACGCAGCGCTGGTGGGTCGACCGCATCAAGAAGGACATCACCCACTGGGAGACCTTCAGCAACTCCCCGCCGTGGTTCATGACCGAGAGCGGCTACGTCTCCGGCAACTTCGACGCCGGCAAGGACCAGCTCAAGACCGAGTCCGTGGACGACTTCGCCAAGTACCTGGTGGGTGCCACCGAACGCCTCGAGAAGGCACACGGCATCAAGGTCGACACCCTCGACCCGTTCAACGAGCCGAACACCGACTACTGGGGCACCAAGCTCGGCGCGGACGGCGAGCCCGTCGGCGGCCGTCAGGAAGGGGCCCACATCGGCCCCGAACTCCAGCAGAAGGTGATCCGCGCACTGGCCCCGACCCTGGAGAAGTCCAGGACCGGCGCGGAGATCTCCGCGATGGACGAGACCAACCCCGGCACCTTCGCCACCAACTGGAACTCCTACCCGCAGGAGGTCCGCGACCTCGTCGGCCAGATGAACGTCCACACCTACGGCACCAGCCAGCGCACCACCGTGCGCGACCTGGCCAAGGCGGCCGACAAGCCGCTGTGGATGAGCGAGGTCGAGGGCGACTGGGGTGACGGCCAGAGCTTCACGGACATGCGGCCCGGCCTGGGCCTCGCCCAGCGCATGGTCGACGACCTGCGCGAACTGGAGCCCCGCGCCTGGGTGTTCTGGCAGCCCGTCGAGGACTACGACAACATGAAGCCGGGCGGCGAGTCCGCGAAGGGCGGCAACTGGGGCGAGATCCAGCTCTCCTTCAGCTGCACCTCGAAGGACACGCTCGAGAGCTGCCCCATCCACACCAACACGAAGTTCGACACCGCCCGGAACTTCACGCACTACATCAAGCCCGGCGACCGGCTGATCAAGACGAACGACACCTCCAGCACCGCGGCGGTCTCCCGCAAGGGCGACGCGGCGACCGTCGTCCACGTCAACAGCACCACCGAGGCGCGCGAGGTCACCCTCGACCTGTCGAAGTTCGGCCGTATCTCCTCCCGCGCCACCGTCACCCCGGTGGTGACCAGCGCCGACGGCAAGCTGGAGCGGCAGAAGGCGGTCCGGGTCACCGGCAAGCAGGCCACGATCACCGTGCCGGCCCAGTCCGTGACGTCCTTCCTCGTCAAGGGCGTGACCGGCGTCGCCAAGGACGCGGCCGAGCTGCAGAAGGGCCACACCTACCGGCTGACCGGCGCCCAGAGCGGCAAGGACCTCACCATCGCCGACAACGGCACCGGCCTGGTCATCAAGAGCGCCGACGCCTCCGCCCCGAGCGGCCGGCAGTGGCGCCTCGAGCAGATCAGCGGCACCGACAACCGCAAGCGGTACGCCTTCACCGAGGCGACCGCCGGTAAGCGTCTGGCGGTGCGCGACGGCGCCCTGGTGGCGGAGCCCGACGAGGGGACCTGCGACAGCGCCGCCCAGTGGATCATGTCGTCGACCGGGGACGGCACCTGGACCCTCGTCAACGCCGCCACCGGCCGGCTCGCGGAGGTCGCCGGCCAGTCCACCAGCGACGGCGCCGCCGTCGGCGTGTGGCTCGCGAACTCCGGCGCCAACCAGCGCTGGACGGTGACCGATGTGACGGGTGACGACGCCGCGCGGACCGAGTAGGAGCGCGTCAGCCCCCGGCTCCTCCTCACGCGCAGGGGGAGGAGCCGGGGGCTTTCACTGGTCCGAGTAGCCGATGTCCCCGACGGTCCAGGCACTCACGTCCTCCAGCGCGACGCGGTACATGCCGCCCGTGTCGGGGATGCCGAAGCTGCCCTGGAGAATCCGGGCGACGTGGAAGTGCAGGTGGGTGGGCCTGTCACCGTGCTCCGGCCGGTGGTCGTCGTCTGCCTGGAGCGAGGTGAACGCGGCGGCGAACCGGCCCAGGTGCTCGGAGTCCCGCAGGACTTCGGCCACCCGCTGCTTCCACAGGGCTTCCGGGGCCAGCCGTCCCGTGATGACGGCTCCCGGGATCACCACGGTGAGGGACATCTGGCTGCTGTGCCGCGACTCCACCATCGCGGCGATCGCGACGAGCAGGTCGTCAGGGTGCGTCATGCCTCAGGAGCCTAGCTCGACGACGGGCGCCGCGGCGTGCCGGGCACCGAGACGTCACCAGCCGAGCGCACCTTCGTCAGCCCGCACGTCCTGGGCGGGCCGGGCGGGGGGCGCGTCGTGGCAGGTGAAGCCGAGTCGGGTCAGTGCCCGGCGCATCTCACCCGTGGTGAAGTCGCGGCGGTTCTGCCTGGTGATCACTTCCCCGACCTGCATCACGGGGTAGACGCGGTGGTCGATGGTCACGGCCACGCCGACGACGGGTTCGGGCGTGATGCCGCTCATCGAGTGTTCGACCTCACTCTTGGTCAGGTCGAAGGGGAATCGGGCGATGACACAGCGCATGGATGCCTCCACAGACGCGAGAATGAGCCGAAGACAATTCGAAAATCCCGGCCTCTCGGCGCTGAATCCGAGGCGGTCAACAATCCGGGAACTCGGGAGACGCAGGGGGTTCGTGGAACTGGGGGAACACAACGGGCTGGGGCCCGCACCCCTAGAGTGCGGGCCCCAGCCACGTGGTTCGTGTCAGCGTCAGGCGGGAACGATGTTCTCGGCCTGCGGGCCCTTCTGGCCCTGCGTGACGTCGAAGGTAACCTTCTGGCCTTCCTGAAGCTCGCGGAAGCCGCTGGTGGCGATGTTCGAGTAGTGGGCGAACACGTCAGCGCCGCCGCCGTCCTGCTCGATGAAGCCGAAGCCCTTTTCCGCGTTGAACCACTTCACGGTGCCAGATGCCATATTGAATCTCCCTTGGGGGGCAGTGCCGGAGTCCGCACTTTACGGATCCGAGTCGCCGCGATGATCACCCCTCCGGAAGAATCCGGAAAGCTCTGCAAAGAAACAAGTCTCTGGCAACCAAAACTGCAACCGGTATCACGCTAACACGGCTCGGGCCGAAACTCCCACGTTTTTCCGGACCCGTACAGGAATTCTTATCCCGCCAGGGCGGGTAATTCTGTAGCAGCGGGACTAGATATCTGCGCCGTGCTCGTCCAGCTTCCGGCGCGTCTCCCGGTTCCGGCGGAGGGCGTCGTCGAGCTGGTCCTCGAGCGAGACGATGCGGCAGGCGGCCTCGACGGGGGTGCCCTGGTCGACGAGCTCACGGGCGCGGGCGGCGATGCGCAACTGGCGGCGGGAGTACCGGCGGTGGCCGCCCTCCGAACGCAGGGGGGTGATCAGTTCGGCCTCGCCGATGGCCCTGAGGAAGGCGGGGGTGATGCCGAGGACATCGGCGGCCCGTCCCATGGTGTAGGCGGGATAGTCGTCGTCATCGAGGTTCCCGGCGGCGGTGGCGTTCTCAGCGGGCATGGCACCTTCGTTTCGCGGACGCGGGACAACCCTAACTCCGGCGGACGGAGTATGTGGTCCCGCCGCGACAGACTTTCTCCGGCCGCGCGGGCCCGGGCCCCAGGAGGGTCAGCGCATGGGACGCCGGACGCGCCGGGATCCCACCATCGCGAAGTAGGCCACGTCGGCCACGAAGAGCACGACACCGATGGCCAGCAGATAGCTCAGGCCGTCCGCCGCCGCACCGATGATCCCCAGGACCATGGCCGCCAGCAGGAGCAGCAGAAACGTCACCATCGACCCGATCACCTCTTGGCGGTCAGCGGCGCGCGAGTTGCCGTTCGCCGTGGACACCCGGCTGGTAGGCGAGGTCGTAGTAGCGGAAGATCGTCTCCTCCTGCTCGGCGGGCAGCACGTCGTCCGTCCCGATCGAAGGCGCCCTGCGCACCGTCCCCTTGGTATGGAGGACCTTGACGTAGCCGGGCCCGAGGACCGCCTCGTCGAGCGGGACGAAGACCAGACGCTGACGGGTGGGCAGCCCGGTGCGGACCGTGGCCATGGCCGGTTCGTCCGTGGCCGTGTCCACGTAAACGGCTTCGAGGGTGCCGATCTTGTGGCCCTTGGGGTCGACCACATCGTGCTCGCGCCACTCCCGGATGTCGGCCGCGTGGATCATGGCTGCCTCGTGTCTTCGCTGCCGAGGGGGGCTGGGAAGTGCTCGGCACCGGTGTCGACCAGGATCTGCCCGGCCCCTTTGAGGTTGTCGGCGCGCACCGCCTGGGCCATCGCCGCCCGCGCCGCGTCGGGCAGGCTGTCCGGCGGTACGACGAGCAGGGAGAAGAGGTCCTGATCACCCCGGGTGACCAGGACGGTGTCGTCGCCCACGGACGACGCGTCGATGTGCACGACCCGGCCGTCGACGACCAGGCGCGTCGGCAGTCCGTCCCAGGAGGCGGAGTCCAGGCCGATCCGGGCGATCGGCCCGAGGTGTTCGGTCAGCGCGCCGAGCAGGCCGGGCAGCTCGAGGGCGATGTCACGGGAGCGCGGCCACCACGCGCCGTCGAGGACGCCTTGGCGGTCATGTGTCGTCTCCAGCCGAAGAAGGGCCGTTCCGGGGCGTGCGGACTCGTGGACGCCGTCCGCGAGCAGCCGCGTGGCGAGTGGGGGATCGGTACCGGGCACTGTGCTCACCTTGTCCGTGCTCACCTTGTCCTGGACTTCTCGTTCCACGCTACTCCTGCGGCGGCCCTGCACCCCTGCTCGTCGGTGTGCGGGCGGCGGGCCCGGGAACGGCCGGGAGTACGGTGAAAGTGCCGAGGGCTCTTCGTGCGCCCGCTGCCCCGCGGTGCCGTCCCCGGCGAACCACGACGCCGGGCCGGCCTTGTCCGGACCCGGGGCAGGATCCGCCTCATGGCCGTGAACGTGCCCGACCGCAGGGGCCGGCAAGCGCCGTCGCCCCTGGAAGGGGAACGTATCCGCCCGCTGTCCCGCTGGCAGATCGAGGACCGGCAGAAGGAACTCGGTGACCTGTACGCGGAGCTCTCCGGGGGCGACCCGCGGGCGTGGAACCAGGCCCGCGAGCTGTTCCTGCGCCGGCTCGCCGTCGAGGTGCAGCGGCCGGGTTTCGCCCTGCTGGTCGCGGAGCGGGGCGTGCTCCAGGTGCCGGGAACGGCCGTGGTGGACGGGACCACCGGTGCGGAGGACCTCGCCCACCGTGGTGAGGGCGTCGTACTGACGGGATGTGCCTACGGCTTTCCGGTACCGGTGCAGGGGCCCTGGTGGCGAGGGCTGGACGGGTATCTGCCGCGGGATCTGCTCCGGCTCGCCGCCGCCGGGAGGCTCTTCGCGATCTCCGGGCTGCTGGTCCACTCCCGCGTGCGCACCCAGCACCCGGGCCGTGACTGGAACCTCGCCCGGCGCCTGCAGCGGCGGTTGCTCGCCGACCGCACCGCCGGCCTCCCCGGCCATCCCGCCGTCGTCGGCGTCACCCTGGTGGACCGCGGCGACCCCGCGACCCAGCGGGCACTACGGTCCTGGGGCTGGCGTCCGGTGCGGACCGAGGCCCGGGACGCGACCCTGACGGCGCCGTGCCGCGCCCTGGTCATCGGGCCGTGACGGCGTCCGCGGGACGCGTGGCCGAGGGGATCCGCTCAGCAGGGCCGGCCTCAGCACCTGCTCACCCGGCCGCAGCAGATACACCGCCCCCACACAGGCACCCGTGTCCCGCACGCCCCACCCTTCACCGCCGGGTCCGTTCGGAGGTGTTGTGGTGGCGCCCGCCGAGGTCGCCCAGCACGCTGGAGCCGGATGTGGACGCCCTCGCCGCGCACCCCGCGGCGACAGGCCCTGGGAGGACCGTGTGACCGCTTCACCGCCCGCCACCGACGCACCACCGGCCCGGTACGACGACCTGCGGGCCCTGGTGATCAACTGCACCCTCAAACGCTCCCCGGAGACGAGCAACACCCAGGGGCTGATCGACCGCAGCACCGCCGTCCTGGACGCACAAGGAGTGCACGTCGACGTCGTACGGGCGGTGGACCACGACATCGCCACCGGCGTGTGGCCCGACATGCGGGAGCACGGCTGGCAGACGGACGCCTGGCCGGACCTGTACCAGCAGGTGATGGCGGCCGACATCCTCGTGCTGGCGGGCCCCATCTGGCTGGGCGACAACAGCTCCGTGATGAAGCAGGTGATCGAACGCCTCTACGCCTGCTCCAGCCTGCTCAACGAAGCCGGCCAGTACGCCTATTACGGCCGCGTCGGCGGCTGCCTGATCACCGGCAACGAGGACGGCGTCAAGCACTGCGCCATGAACGTCCTCTACAGCCTCCAGCACCTGGGCTACACCATCCCGCCCCAGGCGGACGCCGGATGGATCGGCGAGGCGGGCCCCGGCCCCTCGTACCTCGATCCCGGTTCGGGCGGTCCGGAGAACGACTTCACCAACCGCAACACCACCTTCATGACCTGGAACCTGCTGCACCTGGCCCGGGCGCTCAAGGACCTCGGCGGCATCCCCGCCTACGGCAACCAGCGCACCGCCTGGGACGCCGGCTGCCGCCGCGACTACGACAACCCCGAGCACCGGTAGCCGAAACGCCGAGCACCGGCAGCCGGCCCCCGCCCAGGGCCTGCTGCCGCCGGACCGGCCTCGGGTCTCTCAGCAAGGTCGGTTAGTGTGCAAGGCGAAGTGGCATGAAGGGGGCAGAGCAGGCGGAGGGCAGGGCTGTGGCGGACGAGGGGCGGCTGGTCGCCGGGCGTTACCGGCTCGTCGAGCCCGTCGGCAGCGGCGGTATGGGCACCGTGTGGCTGGCCGAGGACGAGGTGCTCGGACGCCAGGTCGCGCTCAAGCGGCTCCACACGCAGCCGCATCTGTCCGACGGCGAGGTCGCCACGCTCTACGAGCGCACCCGCCGCGAGGCGCGCAGCGCCGCCCGCGTGGTCCATCCCCACGTGGTCGTCGTGCACGACGTCGTCGAGGACGAGGGCCGGCCCTGCATCGTCATGGAGTACGTCCCCGCGCCCACCCTCGGCGACGTCCTCAAGGGCGGACACACCCTGCCGCCCGAGGAGGCCGCCCGCATCGGCCTCGGCATGATCGCCGCCGTGCGGGCCGCGCACGCCGCCGGGGTCCTGCACCGCGACATCAAGCCCGGCAACGTCCTGCTCGGCGCCGGCGGCCGGGTGGTCCTGACCGACTTCGGCATCGCGCAGACCGCCGGCGCCTCGACGCTCACGCAGACCGGGGAGATGGTCGGCTCCATCGACTTCATGGCCCCGGAGCGGATCCGCGGCCAGAAGCCCGGCCCCTCCTCCGACCTGTGGTCGCTGGGCGCGACGCTGTACCAGGCGGTCGAGGGGAGGCCGCCGTACCGCCGGGACACCGCCATGGAGACGGCGTACGCCATCGCCGTGGACCCGCTGGAGCCGATGCGGCAGGCCGGTCCGCTGGAACCGCTCATCGAGATCCTGCTGTCGAAGAACCCCGAGGACCGGCCCACGGCGGAGCAGACGGAACGGGCTCTGCAGGCCACCTGGTCCGGCGGCCCGACGATCACGCAGTCGGCCGGGGTCGCCCACGACGCGCACCACGGCGCCCCGGACACGGCACCGACGTCCGGGAGGGGGACCTCCCAGACCCGGACGTCCCCGCCACGGCCGACCCCGCCCGTGCCGCCGGAGAAGGGCGGCCGGGGCGACCGTGGCGGCCGGAAGCGAGGGCGGCGCACTCTCGTGGCCGTCGCCGTCGTCCTGGCCGCGATCGCCGCGGCCGGCACGCTCTTCGTGTCGTCGCGGGGCGACGGCGACGCGGCCGACACGAACAGGACCAGCAGCGCGCCCACCCAGTCGACCGCCCCCTCGCCCGTCCCCGACGGCTACCGCCTGGTCCGCGACCAGCAACTCGGCGTCTCCTTCCCGGTGCCGGACGGCTGGACGCGGAAGAAGGGCGGGTCCGACGAGGTCACCTACACCGACTCGACCGGCCTGGCCGGCATCACCATCGGCATGGTGGACCCGGCCGGCTCGCACCCCATCGAGCACTTCAAGGACATCGAGGCGAACACCAAGGTCAACTACTCCACGTACCGCAGGCTGCGGATGCAGAAGACCACGTTCAAGGGCAAGCCGGCCGCGGTGTGGGAGTTCACCTTCCAGGGCCGCGCCCGCGCCTTCCGCGCCATCGACCTCGGATACGGCACGGCGGGCGGACGGGAGTACGACATCTACCTGTCGGCCCCGACGGCCGAATGGGACACCTACCGCCCTGTCTTCGACCACGTGCGCGACGGGTTCGCCGACTGACGCGGGCGGCCCCCTGTCGAGCCCTGGCAACTACTTTCGTACCGCAAAAGTAGTTGCTAGGGTGGGCGTACTTGCTCGCCAGGAAAACGAGGGGGACTCCGTCGTGTCTCAAGCCCAGAACCCCGCCGCGGACGCCGCCGCGGCCCTGCGGACCGCCGAGCGGGCCCGCGCTGCCGCCGCCCGGCCGCGGTCGGCGCCCGGATGGTTTCCGCCGCTCCAGGGGGCGCTCTTCGCGGGATTCACGATCGGGATCTTCGGCTTCTCGGCGCCGGACGATCCCGCCGACGGCCTGTGGGGGAGCGTCGGTGGCTGCCTCGCCGCCGTCGCCTTCCTCGTCCTGCATCTGCTCGTCGTACGGCGCTCCGGCGTCGTGCTGTGGCCGGAACAGGACCGCAGGGCGCGGCTGAAGGCCCAACTGGTCCCGCTCGCCGTCTTCGCCGCCGGGTGGCTGGCCGCCCTCCCCGGGGGCCGGGCCGTGGGCGCCGTGGTCTCCGGGCTGCTGGGCGGAGTCGCGCTGGCCGTGATGACGGCGCGGTACGGCGCCGGTGCGGTGCGGGGTGGCCGCGGAGAAGGTGTGTCCGGTGAGTGACAGAGGACTGCCGGAGCTCGACGAGGTGATCCACCACCCCACCCGGCTGGCGCTGATGGCGTTTCTGTCGGGTTGCGCCGAGGCCGAGTTCGGGGCTGTACGGGACTACTGCCAGGTCTCCGACGCCAGCGTCAGCCGGATCACCTCCGCGCTGGAGGTGGCCGGATACGTGCAGGCGCGCAAAGGTTACATTGGCAAACGTCCGCGCACCTGGCTCGCTCTCACGCCCGCCGGACGCGAGGCCCTGAGCCGCCATCTGGCGGCGCTGCAGGACCTCGCGACCTCCGCCAGTCAGGCGGGAATGCGCAACTCCGCGCCCCCGGACAGCGACTGAGCCGATACGGCTCGGGACGTGCGCGTACGGGAATCGCGAGAAGTGCGCGTACGGGAATCGCGGTCGGCGCCCATCCGGTGGGCGAGAACCGCGGTCTGGACCCGGTTGGCCGTGCCGAGCTTGGTGTAGATGGCGCTGAGGTGGTCCTTGACGGTGGCGGGACTGAGCAGCAGGGTGCGCCCGATCTCGGCGTTGGTCAGCCCCTCCGCCAGCAGGGACAGCACGTCGAGCTCACGGTCGGACAGGTCGGCCGCGCGGGAGCGGGCCTCCTTCTGCGGCCGGGCCTGGAGGTGGCCCACCACGGTGCGGGAGGCCGACGGGGCGAGCGCGCTGCTGCCGGAGGCCAGCAGCCGGACGGCGTTGACCAGGTCGTGCGGGACGGTGTCACGGAGCAGGAAGCCGGTCGCGCCGGCCAGCAGGGAGTCGACGACGAAGCGTTCGTCGGCGGCCGAGGTGAGGACCGCCACCTCGGGGGGTGCGGCCTGCGCCCGCAGGGCTGTTACGAGGGACAGCGTCTCTTTCCTGCGCCGCTCGTCACTGAGCAGTACTACGTCGGGGTCGTGGGCGGTGGTCGTCTCCACCGCGTCGGCGTAGTCGCAGTCGGCCGGGACCCGTATGTCGTGGGCGTCCTCCAGGATTCTTTGCAGACCGGCACGGAACAGTACGTCATCACCGACAATGATCAAGCGGATCATGGTCTGTCTCCCCGTTGATGCTTGTGAACCGGAGGTCAGCCCGGCTTCATGGCCCTTGATCCTGCTGGCGAGGAGCGGAACCCGTCAAATGCCTGTGCAAAGTTTGAGGTCGATCTGAGCTTCCCTCGAATGGCGGGTTCCGCCCGGGTGAACAAGGGATTCCGCCACCTGGACGGCGGTCCACGCACCCCCGAACGGCGGGGTCCGAAAACCACCGGCCAGCGGATGTGAACGGCTGTCCGAACGCGGCAGGATCGACGACGCCGACGCCGCCGGCCGCCTGGTGTGACCGCCAGGCCGTCCGGCCATCCGGCCCGCAGTCCGGCCTTTTGGCCCTGCGACCGGCCGGACGGCCGTCGGCGTCGCCGTAGGACGCACTGCGAACGGGGGGAAGTTGAGTTCGGACCGCAGGAGTTATCAGCCGGTCTCGCTGGACCAGGCACCGGAGGTGAACGAGTTCCTGGACTCGCTGGGCCTCGGGAAGCTGACCGACAGCGAGGTGACCGCCTACCTCGGGCGCAACGACAACTGGGTGGGCACCACCTCCAGCGGTGTCGGGGTGTTCGTCAAGCGGGTGGTGGCGAGCCCCGAGGAGGCCGCGCGCCGCATCCGCCGGTCGGTCGCCCTGGACGCGGTGATCCGCCGTGCCGGGACGCCCGAGCTGCGCACGCCCCGGCTGCTCGGGCATCACACGCCGCACCACCTGATGGCACACGAGCTGCTGACGGGGGTGTCGACCGGCGCCGAGCTGGCCGCCGACAAGGACTTCGACGACGAACTCGCGCACCGCGCAGGGCGGTTGATCGGATTGCTGCACGGCGCCCCGTACGGCGATGCCGAGCCGGCCCTGGACGACGCGCCGCCCGTCCTGCCCGACCTGTCCATGAACGAGGCGCTGCCGCTGCCCATGTTCATGTCCCTGACGTTCGCCGAAGTGAACCTGTGGGGCATCGTCCAGCAGGACGAGGTGCTCGTCGGCGCGCTGCGGGACCTGCGCGAGCGCGAGCGGCACGTCGAACACCGCCCGGCCCACTGCGATCTGCGCCTCGACCAGTTCCTGCGGGACGCGGACGGCGGCCTGTACCTGACGGACGGTGAGGAGTTCCGGCTGGCCGACCCCGCGCGTGACGTGGGCGCCTTCGCGGGGGAGTGGCTGTACCAGGCGGTCATCGGGATCACCGGCGTGGGCACGGACGACTCGGGCGAAGATGCCGCGGAGGGTGGCATCCGCGCCGAGCCGACTCACGAGGACATCGTGGCCCGCGGCTCCCGGAACCTGGCCGAACTGCGCCCGCGCATCGAGGCGTTCTGGGCCGGCTACCGAGCCGTGCGCGACGACGTCGACGAGGGCCTGGCCGTGCGGGCCACCGCGGTCGCGGGCTGGCATCTGATCGACCGGGCGCTGGCGTCGGCGGCGAAGAACACCCGGCTGCTCGCGCTGACCCGGGCGGCGATGGGCATCGGAAGGACCGCGCTGGCGGACCCGGAACGGTTCGTCACGGCGATGGGACTGGGGGAACAGGCATGACGGCTACCGCCACACACCTGATCGGCGCTCACCTGGCGAGCGTGCTGGACGACGTGCACATCGCCGCGGACCTGAGCGAGGCCCGGGTCGGCGACCGGAGCGTCGAGGTGACGGAACCCCGCGACCTGGCGAGCGGCCTGGCCATGCTGCTGTACGAGCAGATCCACTCCGGCCGCCCGGAGCACGACGGCCCGCGTCCACGCACCCTGCGCGACGGGCGGCTGGAGGAGCGGCTCGCCGCCGCCACCCCGCACGAGACCACCACCATCGTGGCCCGCAAGGTGGGCGAGAGCCCCGACGGCGAGCTGCTCGTGCTCCTCGTGGACGGGGTACGGGTGGCCGTACCGGCGTCCGCGCGCCTCACCGGCGACGACCGGGAGCGCGGCGACGAGGTCGTCGTACGGCTCGCCGCCGTACGGCCCGCCCTGTCGCCCGGCTTCTTCCTCGCCGACGGCTCACGGGGCCGCCCGTCGGGGCGGCCGCTGCTGCGGGTGTACGTCCACATCGAGGACGTCGCCCACGCGCCCGCCGTGTGGTCCGCGATCCTCGGGCGGCTGGAGCGGGAGGGCGTGCCCTACCGGGCGAAGGTCAGCTCGTCCCCGCTGCTGTACCCGCGCCACGACGCCCTGGTCGTCTACCTGGCGCCCGGCACCTGGCACGCGGCCGGTGCGGTGGTGGCCGCCACCCGGGGGCTCGCCGGGGTCGGGACGCGGACCTCGCCGTTCACGCACCGGCTCGGCGCGGGCGTCGGTGCCGCGTGGGAGCCCGCCGACGACCGGCCCGGCCGGGCCGGCATGAGCTTCGGGGAGCACCGGGCGCTGGCGGTCGCCGAGGGACTGGTCGCCCATGCCGAGGCGCCGGACGGGCGGGACCGTACGGCCGCCGTCGCCGAGGCGCTCACGGCCGCGAACATCGATCCGCTGCACCCCGCCCGGAACATCGATTCGCCCGGCCTCGACGCGTTCCCGGACCCTGACTCCGCGGAATTCACCGGGCCCCTTGACGAATTCCCCCCGCATTCCGAGCGCGGAGGTGTGTGATCCATGCCCAGACCTCCAGCGCTGCCGTTGCAGGACAAGGTCCGCATCGTGCTGTCGGTCCTGTCCAAGGAGAAGACCGTCGCCGAGGCGGCACGCCAGGCGCAGGTGTCCGAGCAGTCCATCGCGAACTGGCGCAAGCAGTTCATCGAGGGCGGCAGTACGGGGCTCGCCGGCCCGCCCGCCGTACGGCCCACCGCCCACCAGGAGCACCTCACCGACGAGGTGCGCAAGCTCAAGGTCGCCCTCGGTGAGGCGTACGTCGAGCTCATGACCTGGCGGAAGATCGGGGACTACCGCCGGGTCCCTTCACGGACCTCGAGGTGATCAGACGGGAATTGGGGATTTCCATCTCGAGGTTCTGCCTGATTCTGGAAATCCCCCGACGCACCTACACCCGATGGCTGAGCCAGCACAACGCAGTGGAAGGACAGAACGATTCCGAAGTCCGGTGACGGGGCGAGCCCGGCGATATCCATCGAGAACCTCACCATGCGATACGGGGAGAAAGAGGTCCTGAAGGGCGTGGACCTCACCGTCCGGCGCGGCGAGGTCCTGGCCCTGCTGGGGCCGAACGGCGCGGGCAAGACCACCACGATCGAGATCATGGAAGGCTTCCGCCGGCGCACCGGCGGGGACGTGAGCATCCTGGGGGAGGACCCGGACGGTGTTGACGAGGATTGGCGTGCCCGCGTGGGTATTGTCCTGCAGTCCTGGCGCGACCATCAGCGCTGGCGGGTCGGTGAACTGCTGGAGCACTTCGCCTCGTACTACCCCGACCCACGCGAACCGGGCGAGCTGCTGCGGGAGTTGGGGCTTGCCGAGCACGCGGGCCAGGTCTGCCAGAAGCTCTCGGGCGGCCAGCGCCGCAAGCTCGACGTAGCGCTCGGCATCGTCGGCAACCCCGAGCTGCTGTTCCTGGACGAGCCGACCACCGGGTTCGACCCGGTCGCCCGCCGCGAGTTCCACGAGATGGTGGAGCGGCTGCGCGACGGCGGCATGACGATGGTGCTCACCACGCACGACCTGCACGAGGCGGAGCGGCTCGCCGACCGGATCGCCGTCCTCATCGACGGCCGCATCCACGCCGACGGCACCCCCGCCCAACTCGCCGACCGGGCGCGGGCCGAGGCGCGCGTGGTCTGGGACCAGGACGGGGAGCGGCGGACACAGCTCACCGACGACCCCTCCCGCCTGGTGTGGGAACTGCACGAGAAGCTCCAGGGGCCGATCCCCGGGCTCCAGGTCCACCGGCCCACGCTGGAGGACATCTACGTACGCATGATCCGCGAGGGGGAGGCGGCCTGACATGTCCCGAGGACTGACCAAGGCGTTCAGGGTCGGGCTGCGCCGCGGCCGGCTGGAACTGACGCAGACGCTGCGCACCCCCCGTGAGGCCTTCTCCCTGCTGAGCACGCCGCTGATGTTCGTCGTGCTGAGCCTCACGATCGAGAAGGACATCGAGGGCAGCGACGTACCGATGGCGCATCTGCTGATGGCCGGCGGCATCACCACCATGCTCGTGCAGACGGGCCTGATGACGCTCCCGCAGGTGCTGGCCACCGAGCGGGAGGACGGCACGCTGCTGCGGCTGAAGACCGTGCCCGGCGGCATCACCTCCTACCTGGTCGGCAAGACCGTGGTGGTGCTCGCCACCGCCCTGGGCGGCGCGCTGCTGACACTGCTGGCCGGCGCCCTGTTCGCCGGCACGGACCTGCCCCGGGACGCCGCGCACTGGCTCACCCTGATCTGGGTGCTGCTGCTCGGCCTGCTCTCGGTGGTCCCGCTGGGGGCCGCGATCGGGGCGCTGCTGCCCAATCCGCGCGAGGCCCTGGGGTTCACGATGATCCCCATCTTCTTCCTGATGGGCTGCTCCGGCCTGTTCTTCCCGGTGACCACGCTGCCGGACGGCGCCCGCGCCGTGGTGGAGGTCTTCCCGGTGAAGTGGATCGCCCAGGGCGTGCGCTCCGCCCTGCTCCCCGACTCGGCGCTGGCCGCGGAGACCGGGCAGAGCTGGCAGCACGCCGAGATCCTGATGATCGTCGGCGCCTGGGCCGTCGTCGGATTCCTGTTGGCACCACGGCTGCTGCGGCGGATGACCCGCCGTGAGTCCGGCAGCCGTCTGAAGAAGGCCGAAGCCTGATGACCCGCACCGCGGACGACACCCGCGCCACGTCCCTGATCTTCCCCTCGCAGCCCGACACCCTCGCCTCGATCGTCGACTTCGGCCGGTTCGCCAGGAAGCAGCGGGCGCGGCGCCTGTGGATCGGCCAGTCCCTGCGCATCGAGTCCCACCTGGCCATGGCGGCGCTCGCCGCCCACGTACCGGGCCTGCCGCTGGGGTCCAGCGTGGCGCTGACCCCGCTGATGCACCCGTACGAGGCGGCGGTCGAGGCGCGCAGCCTCAGCGCCCTGTCCGGCGCGACGTACGTCGCCGGATACGGGCCCGGCGCCCCGGAGTTCCAGAAGGCGTTCCTCAAGGACCCCTACGACAAACCGCTGCGGGCCGTCCACGAGTACGCCTCGCTCGTACGGCGCCTGCTGGACGGCGAGTTGGTCGACCACCGGGGCGAGCACTACGCCGTCACCTCCAGCCTGATCCCCATGCCCGCGCCGCCGGTCGAAGTCGGCCTCGGCGTGCTCCGCACCGGCATGGCCCGCACCGCCGGCCGGGTCGCCGACGTGGCGATCACCTGGCTGACGCCGCACTGGTACGTGGCCGAGCAGCTGCGTCCCGCGCTGGAGGAGGGCGCCGCCCAGGAGGGCCGCAAGGCGCCGCGCGTGGCCGCCGTGGTCCACGCCGCCGTCACCCGCCCGGCCCGCAACCTGCGCCGCTGCGCGCACGCCGCGGCCGGCGTCCACCTGAGCACCGGCCACTACACCGACATGCTGCGCAAGGCCGGTGTCGACGCCGACCCGAAGACCCCGCGCAAGGGCGTGGACGCGCTGATCGACTCGGGCGTGTACGTCACCGGCTCGCCGGACGAAGTCGCCGCGGGGCTGCGGAAGTTCCGTGAGAGCGGCGTGGACGAGGTGGTCCTCAACCTCTCCGGCGTGTACTTCACGGAGGGCGAGGCGGCGGCGCTGCGGGACCTGCGCGACATCCTGCACGCGGAGGACGGCGGCGAGTGACGGTGAGTGAACCGGTGGGTGATCCGGCAAGTGAACCGGTGGGTGATCCGACCGCCGCCGGTCTCCCCGCCTTCGGCGTGCGCCGCCTGCTGTACGTGGGCACGGGCGCGCTGAGCGTCGCACACATGCCGTTCTGGCTGAACTGGCTGCGGCAGGGCTACCCCGGCCTGGAGGTACGGCCGCTCATCACGCGCAGCGCGGAACGCTTCGTCACCCGCGGCGCGCTGGCCCCGCTGGCGGGCCGTGAGGCCCTGCTCGACGTCTGGCCGGACGGCCCCGTCCACGCCGCCCCGCACGTCGAACTCGCCGAGTGGGCCGAGGCCGTGGTGGTGCA
Source organism: Streptomyces sp. R28 (assembly GCF_041052385.1). Lineage (GTDB taxonomy): Bacteria > Actinomycetota > Actinomycetes > Streptomycetales > Streptomycetaceae > Streptomyces. Next base: position 5,606,831 of record NZ_CP163439.1, read on the forward strand.
CCCGGCGAGCCTGAACTTCCTCGCCCGCCTCGCCCTGGGCCTCGCCGACACCCCGGTGATGCTGGCCCTGCAGTGCACCTTGGCCCCCGTGGTCCTGGCCCCCTCCCTCCCGCCGGGAGCCCTGAACTCACCGGCGTACCGACGCCACCGGGCCGCGCTTCAGGAGCGCCCGAACGTCTCGGTGGTCCCGCCGACCCCGGGCCTGAGCAGCACGACGGGCCGCATGGACGCGTCTCTGGCAGCCCCGCTGCCGGAACTCCTGACGGCGGCGGAACGCCTGCGGACGAGGGCGGACGCCCTGGCCGACGGCGGATCCCGCGACTCGGAGCCGGCCGGGACCGCGACGCATCCCGAGCACCGTGCCGAGGTGGCCCGGTGACCGCGCCGGGCGACCACGCTGTCGCCCAGGCCCAGGCCCAGGCCCAGGCCCAGGCCCAGGCTCAGGCCCAGGCCCAGGCCCAGGCTCAGGCCCAGGCCGCGGAGGGCGCCGCCGTTCCGCGCGGCGGGCGTGCGGCTGGTCCGGCCGGTGAGGTCGTCGACGAGTTCGGGACCGGCTTCCTGCGTACCCGGGTCCGGCGGCATGGGCGTGGGTTCCTGTGGGAGCGGTCGCCCGGAGCGCTGCGGCGGGAGCCGTTCTCGCCGGTGTCCGACGAGGTGCGCGCCGCCGTGTCGGCGGCCGTGCCCGCGCCGGCACCGGGTGTCGCGGGCGTGCTTCCCGTCCTCGGCGTTCGCCAGGGCGACGCCCGCCGCTACCCGGCCGCCGCGGCACGGTCCGTCGGACACCTGCTGCTCTCGGCGCTCGACGTGCGGCAGCGCGGGCTGCTGCACCACCTGCTGTACGAGGTGGGCCGTACGGTGCGCCGCGTGCACGAGGGCGTGCCGGTAGGGCTGGCCGCGGGACAGCCGCGCGGCGCCGCCCGACTGGCCTCCTGGCTGCGGACCACGCCGTCGCCCGACGCCCGGCACGAACACCTGCCGGGCCTCCACGCGCTCGCCGCCCGGCGGCTCGGGCCGGCCAGGCTCGCGCGCGTGCTCGGCTGGTGCGAGGACCTCGCCGCCGGCCGGGACGGCGACGTCTTCCTGCTGGGCGGTGTGGGCAGCGGTGCCCTCGTGCCCGGGGCGGCGCCCGGCGCCGGGGTACTGCTGGCCGGTGAGGAACTGGCCCGCGGCCCGGCCGCGTACGACGTGGGCTGGCTGCTCGGTGAACTGGCCGAGTTCCGCCTGGTCCACCTCACCCGGCCCGAGCACGCCGCCCTCGCGGAGCACTGCGCCGAGGCAGCCCGCTCCTTCCTGCGCGGTTACGAGGACCACGGAACCGACCCGGTGGCCCTCGGCCGCGCCGCCGCCCTGCGGGTGTTCACCCACGCCCACGACTACGCGGCCTACGTCGGATGGACGGCCGAGTTCCCGGCCTATCTCGACTGCATCGCCGAACTGATCGACACCGACGGCGCCGCCGCGGTGCGCCCGACAACGCTGGAGACAGGATGACCCTGGGCAACGCCCACTACGACGAGAAGCTCGCGAGCGTCTACGACCAGATGTATCCGATCGAGTTCGACACCAACCTCGCGGTGGAGTTCCTCGCCGGACTCACCCCGCCGCAGGGCCGGATCCTCGAACTCGGCGTCGGCACCGGCCGTATCGCCCTCCCGCTGGCCGAACGCGGCTTCCAGGTCCACGGCATCGACGGCTCCGAGGCGATGCTCGCGAAGCTGAAGGACCGTGACGCCAAGGGCGCGGTGACCACGCGGCTCGGCGACTTCACCGAGACGGGCACCGGCGAGTCCTACGATCTGGTCACCCTGCTCCTCAACACCTTCTTCGTCGCCGTGACCAAGGAACAGCAGCTCGGCTGTCTGCGGCTGGCGCGCGAACAGCTCGCCCCCGGCGGCCGGTTCGTCCTGGAGGCGTTCGACCCCGCGCCGTACCACGGCCTGCAGAAGCCGGACTTCTCGATGCGCTACCTCAACGAGGGCGCGATCATGCTCGACACGCTCGCCGTCGACCGCTCCCGGCAGCTGATGATCGGCACGCACACGATCGTCGACGGCGGACCGCCGGAGACCAAGCAGCACGTCCTGCGATACGCGTTCCCGTTCGAGATCGACCTGCTCGCGGAGCTGGCCGGGCTGCGACTCGTGGAGCGCCACGAGAGCTGGACCAGGCAGCCGTACACCGCGGCCAGCCTGCGCCATGTGTCCGTCTACGAGAGCGCGGACCGTACCGACACCGCACAGGAGGAGGCCTGATGTTCGGCTGGCAGAAGCGGAAGCAGGAATTCAAGGAGCGCTACCCGTCGTACGACGATTTCCGTCGCGCGGTCGACGCGTCCCGTATCCGACGGGTGAAGCAGCAGGACGGCGATGTGAAGGCCATCAAGGTGCTCCGGGACGATTTCCCGGGCGCCCCGCTTGAGCTCGCCACCCGCTATGTGCGGGAACTCTGAGAGGCCCAATTTTCCGAAGTCCGCCGATGGGCAAGGAAACTTTTTTCGGCCTCATTCCACGCCCGGCATGCTAGAAATGCGACAGGAATTGCGGAGCGTCGTAATTCCGAATCGTGAGTCCATGAAAACGGGAGGAAACTCGTGAACACCACCGAGAACCTGATCGCCGGTTACACCGCCTACACCTCCGCCCAGGAGATCGAGGCGACCCACGCGGAGGAGGCCCCGGGCGCCACCCCGTCCGTGCTGTCCTTCATCGCCACGTCGGGCTGGGCCTGCGGCGCCGGCATCGGCACCAGCATCGGTGTCACGGCGGCCAAGGGCTGCTGAAACAAAGGCCGCTGACTTCAAGCGGCAGGCCGCGGCCCCCGGTGTCTGGCGCCAGACACCGGGGGCCGCGCCGCGTCGAGCGAGAACAGGGCAAGCGCAGGGAAGGGAGACAGAGGGTGCGGACGGAGACCTTGGACAACGGGCTGCGGGTCCTGCTCGATCCACGGCCGGACTCCCCGGTGACCGGGATCGCCGTGCACTACGACGTGGGCTTCCGCTCCGAGCCCGAGGGCAGGACCGGGTTCGCCCACCTCTTCGAGCACCTGATGTTCCAGGGCAGCGAGAACGTCGCCCGCGGCGAGCACTTCCGCCATGTGCAGGCCTCCGGCGGCACGGCCAACGCCGCCACGCACCACGACCACACCGACTACCACCAGCTGGTCCCGCCGGCCGCCCTGGAGCGCGTGCTGTTCCTGGAGGCCGACCGTATGCGCGCGCTGCGGATCAGCGCGGAGAACCTGCGCACCCAGGTGGCCGTGGTCCAGGAGGAGATCCGCCTGCAGGTCACCAACCGCCCCTACGGCGGCTTCCCCTGGACGGTGCTCCCCGGCGTCCTGTACGAGACCTTCCCCAACGCCCACAACGGCTACGGCGACCTCAGGGAACTGGAGCGGGCCACGGTGGCGGAGTGCGAGGCCTTCTTCGCGGCGCACTACACCCCGGCGAACGCGGTGCTCACCATCAGCGGTCCCCTCGACCCCGACCACGCCCTCACCCTCGTCCACCGCCACTTCGGTGACATCCCCGCCCACCCGGCCGCGCCCCGGCCCCGGCTCGCGGAACCGCCGCCGCGCGGCGAGCGCCGTGGGGAGCACCGGGACCCGCACGCGCCCCTGCCGGCGGTCGCCCTCGGGTACCGGATGCCCGACCCCGCGGCGGAGCTCGGCGACTACCTGGCCCACATGGTGCTGGCCCGGCTCCTCGCCGGAGGCGACGACGCACGGCTGCGGCGGCGTCTGGTCCACGACGGCACGGTCACGTCGGTGCGCGCCAGCTGCGGCTTCTTCGGCCCCCTGCAGGCCCGGGACCCCGATACGTTCCTGCTGGTCGCCCACCACCCGCCCACCACCGACCCCGAGGCGGTGCCGTCCGCCGTGGACGAGGAACTGGACCGCCTGGCGGCCACCGGCCCACACCCCCGCGAGCTCTCCCACGCCACCGCCCGCGCCTCCACCGCGCTCTGCCGCTCCTACGACGAACCTCTGACCCGCACCCGCCACGCCGGTACCTTCGCGCTGCTCCACGGCAGCCCGAACCTGGTGACCGACCTGCCCACCCTGCTGACCCAGGTCACCCCGGAGTCGGTGGCCCACGCGGCCAAGACGCTGCGGTCGGCGGGCCGCGCCGTCCTGACGCTGGTCCCGGGGGGCTCGCCCTTTGGCCTTCCTGCACCTGATTGTCGACGAGGACGCCCATGACTCCCGTGACGCCCCTGCGTGAACTGCCCGCCCTCGAGCCGGGCCGGGCCTTCCCCCTGCCGCCGTTGGTGGACACCGTGCTGCCGGGCGGGCTCCGCGTGGTCGCCGCGCGTGCTCCCTCCGTGCCGATGGTGGAGCTGCGGATGCGCGTCCCGTTGCCGGAGGCCGCCGAGGGGCCCGCCGTCGCCCAGGTCCTCGCCGACACGCTGTTCGCGGACGCGGAAGGCGCCGATGACCTGCTGGGACGGGCGGGCGCCACCCTGGGGGCCGGGGTGGACGGCGGCCGGCTGTCGGTGTCGGCCTCGATGACGGCCGCCGCCTTCCCCGAGGTACTGGACCTGGTGGCGAGGGCGCTGGCCGGGGCGGCCCATCCCGACCCGGCGTGCGAGCACGCCGTGCGTCGCCTGACGGCACAGCTCGGCCCGCTGCGCGCCCAGCCGCGCGTCCTGGCCCAGGACGCGCTGCGCCGCCACTGCTACGGCCCGGACGTCCCGTCCCTGCTCCCCGACGAGCAGGCCCTGGCCGCCGTCACCGCCGAGCGCGTACGACGGCTGCACGACCAGGGCATGCACTCCCGGGGCGCCTTCCTGGTCCTCGTGGGCGACCTCGACCCCTCGGCGGCGGCCGATCACGCCGCCATCGCCCTGTCCGCTTGGCCGGGACGACGATGGCAGGGTGGGCCCGGCACGGCAGCCCCACCGCCACCCCAGCAGTCACCCTCACCGCTGCCCCAGCAGTCACCCTCACCGCTGCCCCAGCCGTCACCTCCGCCGCCACCACGCCGGATGCGACCCGCCGGTGTCGCCGTCGTCGACCGGCCCGGGGCCGTGCAGTCGCAGATCATGCTGGTCGCGCCCGGGCTGCCCCGGGCCGATCCGGGCTTCGCGGCGCTCAGCCTCGCCAACTGCGTGCTGGGCGGGTTCTTCTCCTCCCGCCTGACGGTCGCCGTCCGCGAGGAGCGCGGGCTCGCCTACCGCATCGACGCGGTGCTGGACGAACTGCTGGACGAGGAACTCGTCTTCCTGGACGCCGACACCCGCACCGGCGCCACCGAGGCGGCCGTACGCCAGATGCGCGCCGAGCTGCTTCGGCTGGCCGAGCAGCCGCCGTCGGGCGCCGAGACGGACGCGGCCCGGGAGTTCTTCACCGGCATGACGGCCCTGGGCGCCGCCTCCCAGGCGGGGCTCGCCGGCGCCCTCGTGAACCTGCTCCAGTACGGCCTCTCCCCGGACTGGCTGCGCACGTTTCCGCAGCGGCTGGCCGAGGTAACCCTCGGGGAAGTGGCGCGGGCGGCGCAGGAGTTCTATGCTCCCTCCCGCTTTTCCGGTGTCATTGTCGGCGACCGCTCCGGCCTGGCTTCCCAAGATTTCGACCTCTTCGCCCGGCGCCAATAAATTGAATTTCCGGGCCGTCCGGCCAAAAGGCACCAGGGGAAACCCCGGACCGCGGAAAAGAAACGCATTCCTTGCCCCGCTTCCGAGCTGCTAGAAATCTTCTCACCAGATCGGAACTCCACCTGGAGGAATGAATGAACACCGCTGACCAGCTCATGGCCGGCTACGCCGTCTACACGACCTCCGACGAGATCGGCGCCGGCGCCGCTGCCGATGCTCCGGCCATCAGCCCGGTGAGCATCTTCAGCGCCGCCTCGTCGGTCGAGTGCGCCATCTTCTCCGCCGGTGTCGTCACCAGCGCGAGCGCGGGTGGCACGGTCGCCGGCAACTGCTGACACCCCTCTCCGGCTCCCGGACCGCCCTCGAGGCGTTCCGGGAGCCGGCCCCGTTCCGGCCGCACGACGGACAGCCCGGAAGGACCCTGTGATGAGCAAGGACCCCGTGATGAGCGAGACCCCTGGCCCCACCCACCGACTGCGCATCGTCCCCGAACTGGTCCGCGGAAACCTTCCGCAGGTCCTGCTCTCCGTGCTGCTCGCGCTGGCCGCGACCGCCGCGACCCTCGGTGTGCCCCTGCTGGTCAAGGAACTCATCGAGGCCGTCGCCCAGCGCGAGGGCGTCGCCGACCGGGTGGCCTTCATGGCGGCGCTGGCGGTGGGCAGCGCGCTGGCGTCCGCGGCATCGGCGTACCTGCTGGCGCGCCTCGGCGAGCGGTTCGTGCTGCGGCTGCGGGCTCGGGTGATGGAACACACCCTCCGCCTGCCCCTCCAGGTGGTGAAGGCGCAGGGCCCCGGCAACCTGGTCGCCCGGATCACCTCGGACGCCATGCTGCTGCGCTCGGTCATCGACGTCGGCGTGGTCCAGCTGCCGGTGGCGGTGGTGACCGCGCTGGTGACCATCGGCGTCATGGCGTACCTGGACTGGGTGCTGGTGCTGCTCACCCTGGGCGCGTTCGTGGTCGCGGGCGCCGTCATCTGGCTGCTGCTGCGCCGGGTGCGCCAGGGATACGAGTCCATCCAGATCGCCACCGGCGGGCTCGCCCAGCGCTTCACCACCACCCTGACGAACCTGACCACCATCAAGGCCTACCGGGCGGAGCGGCACACCACCGAGGCGCTCACCGAGGACGCGGCGCAGATCACCGGCAGGATGCTCGCCGCCGCGCGCCTGCAGTCCGCCGTGATCCCGGTGATGAGCCTCGGCCAGGAGATCGCGCTCGCCGGCATCGTCATCGTCGGCGGCGTGCGGATCACGCAGGGCGATCTCACGCTCGCCGACTTCGTCGCCTTCCTGCTCTATCTGCTCCAGCTCGTCACCCCCATCACTGTTGTCGTCACCGGCCTGAGCAGGCTGCAGACGGGCCTGGCCGCCAAGGGCCGCTTCGAGGAACTGCTGGCGATCCCGGTCGAGCCGGACTTCGCCGTCCGCGTCCCCGAGCCCGTCGACGACGGCAACGCGGTGGCGTTCGAGGACGTGTCGTTCTCGTACGACGGCCCGGTCGACCTTGAGGGCCGCCGCGTGCTGAACGAGGTCACCTTCCGTGCTCCGCGCCGCGGCCTGACCGCCCTCGTCGGTCACTCCGGCGCCGGCAAGTCCACGGCCCTCGCCCTGATCGAACGGTTCGTCAGCCCGACGAGCGGCCGTGTCACGGTGCTCGGCCACGACGCCGCCGCCTGGCCGCTCGACGAACTGCGCAGGCGGGTGGCGTACGTCGACCAGACCTTCACCCTCGTCGAGGGCAGTGTCCGCGAGAACCTCCTGCTCGGCGCCGGCGCCGAGCACCCCGTCGCCGACGAGACGCTCTGGGCGGCGGTGGACGCGGTCGGCCTGACCGCGGACATCGCGGCGCTGCCGCACGGCCTCGACACCACCATCGGCCGTGAGGTCGACGTCTCCGGCGGCCAGCGCCAGCGCATCGCCCTGGCCCGTGCCCTGCTGAGCGACGCCGAGGTGATCCTGCTCGACGAGCCGACCTCCCAGCTCGACGGCATCAACGAACTGCGCCTGCGCGACCTCGTCGACACTCTGGCCCGCGACCGCGCTGTCCTGGTCGTCGCCCACCGCCTGTCGACCGTCCAGCACGCCGACCATGTCGTGGTGATGGACCGCCGGCCGGGTGGCGGCGACCGGCTCGCACCCCGACCTGATGGACCGCAGCAGCCACTACCGGGACCTGGTCCGCAGCCAGCAGTGGGTGAACACCTCCTACGAGCGGGTACCGGCCTAGGCCCCCCGGGGTCCCTGGGGCCAGTGGGCCCCTCCACCCCTCCATCCCCCCATCCCCCCATCCCCCCATCCCTAGGGTCGATCGAGAGCCAGATCGAGGGCGGCCGAGACGGCGGCGGGGATGTCGCCGACCGGAAAGAGGGCGTGCCGTACGACGCGGTCCGGTCCGGCGACGAGGATGAGCCGCTTGATGCGCAGGTTCTGGCCGGCGCGGAACGTCGGCAGGCGCAGCGCCGCCGTGAGCTGGAGCCGGTCGTCGGACAGCAGGGGGGACGGCAGGTCCTCGGCCTGCTGGAAGGCGGCCTGTTCGGACGCCGACTGGGTGCTGACCCCGTGGACGGCGATGCCGGCGGCCCGGAACCGGGGCCAGGCGGCGCGGAACTGCCGGTTCTCCAGCGTGCAGCCCGCGCTGCCGGGGACCTGGGGTCCCGAGAGGTCGGCCGGGACGCCGGGGACGCCGGTCGCGGGGTAGGCGAAGAGGACGGTCGCCCGGGCGTCGGCGGCCACGGGGTCGTGCTCGTGGCCGTCGGTTCCCGGCAGCCGCAGCCCGGCCGGTACGGGTTCGCCCACCAGGGCCGCGACCCGGCGTGCCTCGGCTCCCTCGTCGGGGGCCTGCCCGGTGAGTGTGCCGTCGCCCAGCAGCCATCGGTCGGCCCAGTCCTGGAGCGAGACCAGCACGGGGACCAGCCCGCGGCCCTGCTCGGTGAGCACGTACTCGTAGCGCGGCGGACGATCCTGGTAGCGGCGCCGCTCCAGTACCTGGTGGTCGGTCAGGGTGCGCAGCCGTTCGGCGAGGACCTTGCGGGAGACGGCCAGTTCGTGCGCGAGCCGGTCGAAGCGCACATGTCCGCGTGCGATCTCGCGCAGCACCAGCAGGCTCCACCAGTCGCCCACCACCGCCGCGGCCTGCGCGATTCCGCAGGCGTCGTCGGTCACCCGCCGTGGACTCATCGCCGCTCCCAGGAAAACCTTTGACGGACTGTCGCGGACCGATAGTAGGTTCCCTTTCGGAACGGTAGCCCATACGAAAAGGGAACCCACTGTGTCTCAGCAGACCTGGACCGCGGTCGACGACTACTTCAACGGACTGCTGGTCGAGGAGGACGAGGCCCTGCTCGCGGCCGCCGCGCACAGCGAGGCGGCAGGGCTGCCGCCGCACCAGGTCGCCCCCAACCAGGGCAAGTTGCTGCATCTGCTGGCCACGCTCCGGGGCGCCCGCACGATCCTGGAGATCGGCACCCTCGGCGGCTACAGCACCATCTGGCTCGCCCGGGCCCTGCCCGAGGACGGACGCCTGGTCACGCTGGAGGCCGACGAGGAGTACGCCGCCGTAGCCGCCGCCAATGTCTCCCGCGCCGGGCTCGACCGCACCGTCGACCTCCGCGTGGGGAAGGCCCTGGACTCGCTGCCCCGGCTGGCGGCGGAGGGGGCGGGACCGTTCGACCTGGTCTTCATCGACGCCGACAAGCCTTCCAATCCCGCCTACCTGGAGTGGGCGCTGAAGCTCACCGCGCCCGGCAGCGTCATCGTCGGCGACAACGTCGTCCGCGACGGCGCGGTCACCGACCCCGCCAGCACCGACCCCCGCGTCCAGGGCGTCCGCCGCTTCACCGAGCTGATCGCGGAGCACCCCCGCCTCACGGCCACCACCGTCCAGACCGTCGGCGCCAAGGGCTACGACGGCTTCACCCTCGCCCTCGTCACCGCCTAGCGGAACCGGAGGGTACGTCATGGCCCGCGTCATCGAGTTGTCGTACTACCCCGTCAAGGGGTGTGCCGGGGTGTCGGTCCGCGAGGCGCTGCTGACGCCCGCCGGTCTCGCGCACGACCGGAGCTTCATGGTCGTCAGTGAGGAGGGCGTCTACCGCACCCAGCGCCGCGATCCCCGACTGGCCCTGATCCGGCCCGCCGTCAGCGACGACGGCGGACGGCTCACCCTCCACGCGCCGGACGCCGGGGCGCTGGAGCTCCGCGTGGACACGTCGGGGGCCCGCCGCCCGGTGGACCTGTTCGGGACGGCCTACCAGGGCATCGACCAGGGAGACACGGCCGCCGCATGGCTCTCCGACGTGCTCGGCGTACGCAGCCGCCTGGTACGGGTCCCGCCGGAACACGACCGAGTGACCGACGGCCGCACCCCGGGCACCTCCGGCTACGCCGACAGCTGTGCGCTGCACGTCCTGTCCCGCGCCACCCTCGCGCTGCTCAACGGCAAGCTGGCCGCACGCGGTGCCGGGCCCCTGCCCATGAACCGTTTCCGCCCGAACATCGTGATCGACGGCTGGGACGAGCCGCACACCGAGGACCGGGCCCACGGCCTGAGGGCGGGCACCGCCGAGCTGGGTTACGCGAAGCTCGCGATCCGCTGCGCCATCACCATGATCGAGCAGGAGTCCGGGCGCCGAGCGGGCCCGGAACCACTACGCACCCTCGCCGACTACCGGCGGGCGGCCGAGGGCGGAGTCGCCTTCGGCACGAAGCTCTCCGTGCTCCGGCCCGGCAGAGTGCGCGTCGGCGACGACGTGACCGTCACGGCGTGGGGTGACTCCGAACTGGGCTCAGCGCCCTCCGGTGTGCACGGAGCCGGCCCTTCTCGGCAGAGGATCGAGTCTCCGTAGAGCATCGAGTCTCGGTAGCGGATCGAGTCTCAGTAGAGGATCGAGGGCAGATACGCGCCGGTGGGCTCGTTGTAGAGACCGACCGTCATCAAGCTCAGCAGCTGCACAGCGAGCTCTCAGAGTCGCGGGGCAGCATCGCGGGCATGCCTGCCGCTTGTGGAATCCGTCAGGGCACGGTGCGTGTGCTGATCGTCGACGACGAGCCCGAACTCACCGAGCTGCTGTCGTGGGCCGTCGCCGAGGCGGGCTGGCAGCCCTTCCTGGCGGACGACGGACGCGGCGCCCTGACGCTCGCCCGCAGCTGCGCCCCGCACGCCGTCGTCCTGGACTGGATGCTGCCCGACCTGGACGGCGTGCAGGTACTGCGCCGACTGCGGTACGAGAACGCGCGGTTGCCCGTGCTCATGCTCACCGCCCGCGACGCGCTGGAGCACCGCCTCGACGGACTGTCGGCCGGCGCCGAACATCAGGCGGCGGACGAACCCGTGCGGGTGCTCGGCGATCTCGTCCTGGCCGAGAAGGCCCGCCAGGTGCAGCGCGACGGCACGCCGATCGCGCTCACCGCGAAGGAGTTCGACCTGCTGCACTTCCTGATGCGGCATGCGCACCAGGTGCTGAGCAAGGCGCAGATCCTCGGCGAGGTCTGGAACAGCTCGTTCGACAGCGAGGGAAACCTGGTCGAGGTCTACATCTACGGCCTGCGCGCGAAGATCGACAAAGGGCGGGCCCCGATGATCCACACGGTGCGTGGCGCCGGATACGTCATCAGGGCGGCGGACAGCGGAAGGTGACGGTCCGTCAGGCCCTTGGGTGGCAGGCAAGGGCCTCGCGCGCGAGGGGCCACTCGCTGCGGGCGCGCCTGGTGCTGTTCATCACCGCCGCCCTGGTCGTCGCCGACGCGGCGAAGGTGCGGATGGCCGGGGTCCGCGCCCACCTCGCCGACACCTACGTCACCTGGGCCGGCGGCACCGCCGACGACTCCGCGTTCTACGTCCGCGTGCACAGCCCCGTGGTGTGGGTCGAGGTCGACTGCCAGGGGCCGGGTCCGCTGGCCGGCGCTTATGGCGCCTCGCAGGGCGACGGCCCGACCCAGAAGCACGTCCACTTTCACGTGGTTTCCGTCATGGCGCAGGGCCGCACCCACTCGGGTGCGGCCCTGCGCGCGTTGCCGGTCCTGCGGCCGGCCGGGGCCGGGTCAGGCCTTGGAGAGCGTGACCTGCGACTCCTGCTGTCCGGTGTCGACGGTCACCGGATAGTCCCGGTCATCCGCCTGGGCCCTGCTGCGCACCGTCGCGGTGCCGGGCTGGAACGATGTGCCGGGTTCCTGGCTGGTGAGGCCGACGGACCACGGGACGGGTGCGCCCGGGGTGCAGGCCACGGTCGTCTGGTACGACGCGCCGGGCGTCGCCTTCTTCTGGACCTGGAAGACCTGGCCGGTGAGCGAGACGCTGGCAGGCTTGTTGCACGTCACGGTGCCACCGACGGTGATCCGGCCGTCCGGGACGCGGACCGTGCCGCCGGGGTCGGTGTTCGCCTGCAGGGCGAGTTCGGCCGCAGGCTCGGGCATGACCGCGTGTACCGCACCGCGCAGCGGCACCGTCGATCCGTTGCAGTACTGCTCGAAGGTGGCGTCGAGTTCGCGGACGTAGCCATAGGGGCCGAAGGAGATGTGCTCGATGGTGAAAGACCCAGAGCTGGTGTTGCACCACTTCTCGGTCCCGTTGTCGGTCCCGCTGAACACGAGCTCCGGATCCTGGGGCTGGGCGTAGGGCCACTGCTTCGCCCCCGTGTACGTGGTGCCCTCGGTCAGCTTCTGACCGTCGGGGGCGGCGACGATGAGGCGCCAGAGCGTGCCCTCCTGCGCGTCCACCGCGACGGTGAGGCCGTTTTGGTCCGTGCTGCCCTGGACGTCGAAGAGCTGGACCGCTCCCGCCGTGTACGCGTACGACTGACCCCCTGAAATGGGCTCGCCCGCTTCGCCGCCGAAGCTCAGCGATCCCGACGCCGCGCTCTGCGCCTGCGCACTGCCCACCAGCGGTGCGGCCGTGAGCGCGACCGTCATCGCCGCGACGACGCCCAAGGTCCGGGCGAGTATGCGTCTCGGCGTGGTACTTCTCGTCAAGGTCCCCCCAAAGGAGTGTTCCAAGAAACATCTGGGAGGCCGTCAGGCCCCACTGTAGAAGCGCTTGAGCTGCAACAAGCGTCACACTGGCCTCAGAAGTCGACTTCCTTCGCGGTGAGGATCCGGGCGCCCATGTTGCGCTCCATCATCTCCAGGGCGGCGGCAGCCAGATGGGGATGGATGGAGGCGACCGCGTCCCTGGGCACCGTGACCTCCAGGTGGCGGATGTGCGCGTCCAGGGCGGAGTACAGGACGCACTGCTCGGTGACCTGGCCGGCCAGCACCACCTGCCCGACGTCCAGTCGCCACAGGAGGTAGGCCAGGGGCGTCTCGTAGAAGACGGAATGGCGGGCCTTCACCACGAAGAGGGACTCGTCGTCGGGCCGTATCGGCTCGATCAGGTCGGCGTGCGGTCGGGCCAGCGCGGTGTCCACGAGTTCGCCGTGGTGGGAGCGCCACACTCCGAAGTTGTCGTTCGCGTAGATCACCGGCACGTCCGCCTTGCGGGCCCGGCCGATCAGCTCCGCCAGGACGGGCACGACGCGCCGGACGGACGGCACGAGCAACTCGGCGTCCTCGTGGTCGTAAGTGTTGATCATGTCCACCACGACAAGAGCGAGCCCCGTCGGGTCGGTACGCCGGTCCACGACCTCCACCGTCCGTCCAGCTGTCCGGGAACGCGCTGGCGAGTACCCGGTGGCTCGACGGGCGTAACAACGGCGGGCGGGTGTTCCGGTCGGGCCGGAGGGTACTGGGAGGCGGACCCGGCGGGGTCGAAGGCCCCGCGGACGGCGTTCACAGGAGGTGTCATGGGAGCAGCGCGCTTTCTGCCCCGGAAGGTCTGGCGACAGTGGCGGCAAGCCGACGACCTGCGGCCCGGGCCGCACCCGACCGACGTCGAGGCCGCCGCCCGCCGGTTCCTGCTGCTCGGGCTTCTCCCCCTGTGGGTGGTGCCCGGCCTCGCGGACTGGTGGATGCACCGGCGGACGGGCATCGAGCGCACCAGCGGGACCAAGGAGTCCGCGGTCCACGCGCTGATGATGACCGAGGCCGGGGTACCGGTCCTCATGGGGTTGCTCGCCCGCGTCAATCCCCTGGTGCTCACCACGATGGGCGCGTCCGCCCTGGCGCACGGGGCCACCGCGCTGTACGACGTGTCGCTGGCCACCGGCGAGCGTGAGATCCGCCCCGTCGAGCAGCACATCCACAGCTTCCTCGAAGTGCTGCCGCTCACCGCTCTGGCGTTCACCGCCTGCCTGCACCCCGACCAGGTCCGCTCGACCCTGCGCGGCGGCTCGCATCCGCAGGACTGGCGCCTGCTGCCCAAGGAACGTCCGCTGTCGGCCGGGTATCTCGCGGGGCTCGCGGGCGTGATCGGGTTGGGGGTCGCTCTGCCGTACGCCGAGGAGCTGCTGCGGTGTCTGCGGGCGCGCTCCGGGGGTGGGGCGGCGTAGGGGAGGGTGCGCCCGTCAGCTCTCCGCTCAGCTCTCGGCGACGGGTCAGCGCTCTCGGCGACGGGTCAGCGCTCCGCGACGACCCGTACGGTGCCGAGGCGCTGGTCGGCCGCGTCCGGCAGGAACATGCCCGCCTCGACCCCCGTGACCAGGTACTTCAGGACCGGCTCGGTGAGGCGTTCGCCGGGCAGGACCACGGGGATGCCGGGCGGGTAGGGCGTGATCATCTCGGCGGCGATCCGGTCGACGGCCTCGGTCGTGGGGACCTTCGCGTGCGGCGCGAAATAGGCGTCCCGGGGCAGCAGGACCTGCTCCATCCGCAGGTCGGCGGGGGAGGGGACGGTGACCTGAGGGGCGTCCCGCAGTTCGGTGGCGTGGTCGGCCAGCTCGCGCAGCGCCGCGAGCAGCCGCGCCGTGGTCTCTTCGTCGTCGGCGTGGGTGAGCTGCGCGCTGATGCGCCGGTGGTCGAAGAGGTGGGCGTCGATGTGATGGTGGGCCCGCAGCCGGTCGGCCGCCCGGTAGCCGCTGGTGCCGAGGCCGCTGATGTCCATGACCACCGGGAGCGGGTCGAAGCCGGCGGCGAGGCCCGGGCCGCAGAAGTCCTTCGCGTCGTTGACGTGGAAGCCGTCGATCGCCTCGATGGCCGAGCGGGTGCGGGCGGCCAACTCCAGGGCCCGGTCGATGAGTTCGTGGCCGTGCTGGACCATCTGCCGGCGCCAGGCGTCGATGCCGGCGTAGATCAGGACGTTCGGGCTGGTCGTGCCGAGGAGGTCGGCCCGCGAGGCCAGTTCGGCGGGGTCGACGATGTCGCCCTGGAGATGGAACACCGAGCCCTGTTCCAGACCGCTGCCCATCTTGTGGATGCTGGTGACGCAGATGTCGGCGCCCGCGTCCATGGCCCACGTCGGCAGATCGTCGTGGAAGGGAAGGTGAGCTCCCCACGCCTCGTCCACGATGAGCGGCCTTCCGCGCCGGTGACAGACCTCGGCGATGCCCTTGAGGTCGGCCGCGGCGCCGTACGGCGTGGGACTGGTGACCAGGGCCCCGTCCGCGTCCGGATACTCCGTGAACGCCTTGTCGTAGGCGGCCGTGGACGGGGGGTGGGCGAGGTGCCGGGAGGCGTCCCACTCGGGCTCCACCCACACCGGCTCGACGCCGGACAGGATGAGTCCGGCCACCACCGACTTGTGCGCGTCGCGCCCGACGAGGAGCCGGTGGCCGGGGCAGGTCACCGCCAGCATGGCGGCCTTCACCGACAGGGAACTGCCGCAGGTCGAGAAGAACGTGTGGTCCGCGTGCACCGCGTCGGCCATGAGGCTCTCGGCCCGCGCCAGCACCCCGCCCCTGGTGAGCCGGTCGTCCAGGCCGCCGTTGGCCAGGACGTCACCGAAGAAGACGGCATCGCCCAGTACCGCGCGGGCGCGTGGATCGGCGCCGCGTGCGTGTTTGTGGCCTGGGGGCGTGAACCCCAACTCGTCGACGTTCTGGTACCGGGCGAGCGTTTCGAGGATCGGGGCCTCGGTGTGGTTCGCACCCATGGAGGGCGGGTGCCCCGCAGCACGGTCGGCATGCGGGTGCTTCGGACGGACCCGCCGGGGAACTCGGTCGATCCGAACGGCCCACGAGACGAGCGAGGTGCCCGTACATGTCCAATCCACAGCAGCCGGAACAGCGGCGCAGCGTCAAGGGCGGTGCCACGCCTCAGGACGTCGCCGAACTCAAGGCCCGCCAGGACCGGGCCAAGGGCGGCCACGCACACGCCACGGACAAGGGCGACAAGGGCGGCGGCGAAGGTGGGGGCGTACCCCCGGATCAGCGGCCCGAGCACCCGTGATCTCACCGCCCCGGACGCGGACCACACGGCCCGAGATCTTTTACGTCGGATTTCCCGGGTACCCGGCGCTTCGCACAGACACCGGAGGTCGGCACGCCCACCGCGGTCGACCCCGGTGAAGAGCGGACAAGGAGGCATCAATGAGCACGGTCAAGGAAACAGTCGACGTGGACGTCTCGCTCCGCAGGGCATACGACCAGTGGACGCAGTTCGAGGACTTCCCGAACTTCATGGAAGGCGTCGACGAGGTCACCCAGCTCGACGACCGGCACAACCACTGGACGACCAGCATCGGTGGGATCAGGCGCGAGTTCGACACGGAGATCGTCGACCAGATGGCGGACGACCGGATCACCTGGCGTTCCGTCGGCGGTGACACCCAGCAGCGCGGCTCGGTCCGGTTCGAGCGCCTTGACGACACGCACACCCGGGTGGAGCTCACGATGGACGTCGAGCCGACCGGAGTCGCCGAGAAGGGCGCGGACGCACTGGGCATGATCGACCGGCAGGTGAAGGGCGACCTGCGCCGCTTCAAGGACTACGTCGAGAGCGGCGGCGGCCCGAGCGGCGGCTGGCGCGGCCGCATCCGCCCGGAGGACCCGGGCACCAGCCTCTGACGCGTCCGGCGTCAGGCGTTCGGCATGCGGCGTCCGGCATCTCGCCGGAGGACCCAGGCACCAGCCCTGACGCCCGACATGCCCACCCGCAGACACGGACGTCCCGGCCGGCCCCGCGCTCCAGTGAGGCCGGCCGGGCAGCGTGTCCGGCGGGAGCGCCGTCGGCGCGTGCACGATCCGGGCCGGTGCGACAGACACGGAGGTCGTCCATGCGAGACGAGGTGGACCGGATCGCGGAGCCCTGGGGCGAGCGCACTCCGTACGGCCCCGGCCCCGGCCTCGACGCCAGGTGGCCGGCGCGGATCGACTCGTTCCTGGAGCCCGGCGTGACGGCCGACGCGGTGGAACGGTGGGTGCAGACGGCGTCGCTCCTGCACTCCAACGGGGACGCCATGGACCTCGCCGTCGCCGAAGGGCGCATCGTCGGGGTGCGGGGCCGCCCGCAGGACCGGGTGAACCGCGGCAGGCTCGGCCCGAAGGACCTGTTCGCCTGGCAGGCGAACCACTCCCCGGACCGGCTGACCACCCCGCTCGTCCGCAGGGACGGACACCTGGTGGCCTGCGACTGGGACACGGCCATGACCGAGATCGTCGACCGCACCCAGCACCTGCTGCACGCATACGGACCCGGCGCCCTCGGCTTCTACACCAGCGGCCAGCTGTTCCTGGAGGAGTACTACACCCTGGTGGTGATCGCCCGCGCCGGGATCGGCACCAACCACCTGGACGGCAACACCCGCCTGTGCACGGCGACCGCCGCGGAGGCCCTGAAGGAGACCTTCGGCTGCGACGGCGAGCCCGCCTCCTACACGGACATGGACCACGCCGACGTCATCGCTCTGTTCGGGCACAACATGGCCGAGACCCAGCCGGTGCTGTGGATGCGGGTCCTGGACCGTCTGGCGGGCGGTGCTCCGCCGCGGCTGCTGTGCGTGGACCCGCGCCCCACCCCGCCCGCCCGGCACGCGACCGTCCACCTCGCCCCCCCGCGCGGGGACGAACGTGGCCCTGCTGAACGCGCTGCTGCACGAGATCATCCGCACCGACCGGATCGACCGCGACTTCATCGACGCGCACACCGTGGGCTACGACGGACTCGCCGAGCGCGTGGCCGGATGCACCCCCGCCTGGGCCGCCCGGATCTGCGACGTACCGGCCGGCCGGATCGCCGAAGCGGCCGAGCTCCTCGGCGGCGCCGAACGGCTCCTGTCCACCGTGCTCCAGGGCGTCTACCAGTCCCACCAGGCCACCGCGGCCGCCTGCCAGGTCAACAACCTCCAGCTGATCCGCGGCATGCTCGGCCGTCCCGGCTGCGGGGTGCTGCAGATGAACGGCCAGCCCACCGCCCAGAACACCCGCGAGTGCGGCGCCGATGGCGACCTGCCCGGCTTCCGCAACTGGGAGAACGACACGCACGTGGCCGACCTCGCACGGATCTGGAACGTCGAGCTGCCCGCATCCCGCACTACGCCCCGCCCACCCCGGCGATGCCGATCTTCCGCTACGCCGAGCAGGGCTCCGTCCACATGCTGTGGATCTCCGCCACCAACCCCGCGGTCTCCCTCCCCGAACTCCACCGCATCCGCGACATCCTCAGCCAGGAACGGCTGTTCACGGTCGTCCAGGACCTGTACCGCACGGAGACCGCCCAGTTGGCGGACGTCGTCCTGCCCGCCGCGACCTGGGGCGAGAAGACCGGCACGTTCACCAACGCCGACCGCACCGTCCACCTCTCCGACCAGGCCGTCGACCCACCCGGCGACGCCCGCCCGGACCTGGACATCCTGCTCGACTACGCCCGCCGGATGGACTTCCGCGACCAGGACGACCGCCCGCTCGTCACCTGGCACGACGCCGAGTCGGCGTTCGAGGCATGGAAGGAGTGCAGCCGCGGCCACCCCTGCGACTACACGGGCCTGACCTACGACCGCCTGCGCGGCGCCAGTGGCATCCAGTGGCCCTGTACACCCGGAACACCCGACGGCACGGAACGCCTCTACACCGACGGCATCACATGGGCCGCCCCCGACGACTGCGAGACATACGGCAAGGATCTGGTCACCGGCGCATCGGTGTCCGAGACCGAGTACCGCGAGCTCAACCCGGCCGGCAAGGCGGTCATCAAAGCAGCCGAGTAACTGCCACCCCACGAGACGACGGACGACGCCTACCCCCTGCAACTGAACACGGGCCGCACCCTGTACCACTTCCACACCCGGACCAAAACCGGCCGCACCCCGCAACTGAACGCCGCCGCCCCCGAGATGTGGGTGGAACTCTCCGCCGCGGAGGCGCTGCGGCACGGCGTGGCCGAGGGCGACCTGGTCGAGGTCACCAGCCCGCGCGGCTCGGTGCGCGCACGCCTGCGGATCACCGCCATCCGCGACGGCATGGCCTTCCTGCCGTTCCACTACGGCTACTGGGACACCCCGGAAGGCGACCGCCCCGGAAAGGAAGGCGGCCGGGCCGCGAACGAGGCCACCGTCACCGACCTCTGTTCAAGACAGCCGCAGCCCGCCTGACCCTCGTCGAACGCGCCGACGGAGCCCCCTGCCCGGCACCGACCACCACGGCCTCCGCCCCGGCCGACCCACGCTCGGCCCCACCCACCACGGGCGGCCCCTCAGCCGTGGCCCACCAGACCGTCACACCCCCGCAACCCCCGGAAGGCGACCGGCCATGAGCGGCATCCCATCCGTCCTACGTGCTCTCTACGACGGCGAACGCGCACTGGAGCAGAACCTGCTCGCCACCGCCGAACGCCACCCGGCCGAGCACGAGGTCCACCACGTCGCCACCGACCTCGCCCGCTGGTCCCACGAGCAGGCCGAACGCATCGCCCGCGCCGCCGAACCCCACGGCCTGCACCTGTCAGGCCCCGAGGGCCGCCGCCCCTCCCACGCGCTCGACGAACCCCCCGACCCCGACCTGCGCCTGCTGAACGACCTGCGCACCCTCCACCTCGCCGCCACCGGGAACTCCCTGGACTGGGAGATGCTCGCCCAGGCGGCGCAGGCCACCGGCGACGGCCACCTCCTCGCCCTCGCCAGCGCCTGCCACCCACAGACCCTGCGCCAGCTGCGCTGGACCAACACCATGATCAAGACACTCGCCCCGCAGCTGCTCTCCTCCGCGAACGGACAGGCGGCGGTGGCGGGGCAGGGCGTGCCGTAGAAGACCTGACTGGTGTGGCCGCCCGGTGGCACGTCAACCGGTGAGTCCGGCCTTCTCGCAGGCGGACGCGACCTTCGGGGTGCAGATCTGGCCGATGGTGTACACGCCGTCCTTGACCACGGTGTCCTTGATGTCGTCGACCATCACGGGGACGGGATCGAGCAACACGGCGGGGATGTTCTTGGTGGTGGCCGTGTCGACCGCGGTCCTGGCGATGTCGTCGAGCTTTTCGCCGCGGCCCAGGGCGACGGCCATCTCGGCGGCCGCGTCGGCCTCGGCCTTGAATGGCTTGTAGACACTCATGTACTGGTCGCCGCTGAGGATGTTCCGCACGGCCGCGAGGTCGGCGTCCTGGCCGGTGACAGGGGGCCACGGATCGATGCTGGAGGCCTTGAGGGCGGAGATGACGCCGGAGGCGAGACCGTCGTTGGCGGCGTACACGCCGTCGATGCCGTCCGCGCCCAGGGCGGCGATGGCGCGGACCATGTCGGCGTGGGCGCTCTCCTGCTTCCAGCCCTGGATGTCGTACGTCTTGCCGATCTCGACCTTGCCCTCGAGGGCGGACAGCGCGCCCTTCTTGAAGGCGACGTTGGTCGGGCTGGTCTGGGGACCGTTCATCATGACGATCCGGCGTTCGTCCGCCTTGTCGCCCAGGGCCTTGAGGAGTGCCTCGCCCTGGAGCTTGCCGACCCGTTCGTTGTCGAAGGAGACGTAGCCCGAGACCGGGCCCTCGACGAGGCCGTCGTAGGCGACGACCGGGATGCCCGCGTCGTGTGCCCTCTCGACCGCGGAGCGCAGGGATCGGAAGTTCACGGCGCTGAGGATCAGGACGTCGACGTCCTTGTTGATCAAGGTGTCCACCAGTTGCTGCTGGGTGGCCACGTCCCCCTCGGCGTTGCCGTACTCCACCGCGCAGTCCGCGCACAGTTCCTTGACCTTCTTCTCGATCAGGGGCTTGTCGAACTGCTCCCAGCGAGTCTGGACGATCTGGGAGAACAGCAGGCCGACCGTGAAGCCGCCGTCGCCGGAGGCGGCCGCGCCCGAGCCGGCGGACTCCCCGCCCGTGCCGCAGGCAGCCAGGGACACGGCCAGCGACAGTGCGGCGGCCGCGACGACGGCGGTACGACACCCATACGCCCTCACACGGGGACCTCCCTGGCGCTTCCGAGGAACCCCCTGACCGTCCACATCGGCCACTCATTGCCAGGATAGGCCTGGGCGGTGTCGCGGGCAGGACGGCCAGGACGATGACGGAGTGAGCCGGGCTCACGCTCGTCCGGCCTGCCCCCTTGCCGCCAGTACGACGCACACCACCGCCAGCGGCAGCTCCGCGCCGAGCGCCATCGCCGCCGCCGAGACCTGATCCACGCCCGGTGCCGCCGTCATCGTGTCGAACCAGGCGTCGACCACCAGCAGCGTGGCGGCGGCGGTGGCCGTGAGCGCGTACAGACGGTGGCCCCGTACGGCCAGCAGTCCCGTGGCGATCAGGCCCAGTGCCTCCGCGGCGTCCAGGCCGATCCAGACGGTGCGCCAGTTCGAGGCAACGGCGGTTCCGGGCAGACCGTTGGCCAACACGACCAGCCAGGGCAGCAGGGCCAGCCCGCTGGCGACCAGGACGTGTTCCATCCGGAACCGGCGGCGCACCCGCCCCCGCCGCACGGCCGACCCGCGCTCGACACCAGGTGATTGACGGGTGATCAGCGCGCTCATCAGCTCGGACTCCTCGCGTTCGGGGTTCTCCTTCATGGCCTTCAGCCTCGCCCGTGCGGCGATCACAGTCAGTAACGCAGGTGTCCGTTCCGGGGTGGCACCAACTACACCCCCAAGACGGACGCTTACGCCATGGGCCACCCCTGACCTCGACACTTACCGTTCCCCCATGCACATAACCGCCCGCCTGCGGCGCGTGATCCGGTGGCCGTTCCAGGGAGCCGGACGCCCGGCCGCGTTCCTCGCCACCGGGGTCCTGATCCAGTTCGCTGTCCTGGTCGTCATGGCTCTGCCCTGGATCCTCCTCGTCCCGGAGACGATGGCGGCGATCCTCCTCGCGGTCTTCGTCCCGCTCGCCGCCGTCGTGCCGGCCGGGCCGTTGCTGACCGAGGCGCAGCGCGGCCGCTTCCGTACCCGTCTCGGTGTGGACATCCCCTCGGCCTTCGGGGGAGCGCGTCCCCCGCTGCCCGAGTGGCTGCGTTCCCGGGCGGGCCGGCGGCAGCTCGGTTACCACCTGCTGTTCGGGCCGCTCCTGGCCCTCGCGGCGGTCGTCGTCCTTCTGGTGTGGGCCACGGCCGCCGTGGCCGCCTCGATCTACGTGTGGATCTGGCTGGTTCCGCCGGAGTGGCGCCTTGGCCAAGCCGGCTACACCACCTTGGCGGCATACATCACCGCCGCCGGAATCGCCCTGCTCTGCGCGGCATCCTGGCTGACCGGTGCCCTCACCGGGCTCGACACCCGCACCGCCACGGTCCGGCTCGGGCCCAGCCGTGAGGAGCAGTTGGCGCGCCGGGTCGAGGACCTGGCCGAGAGCCGGGCGGGCCTGGTGGACGCCGTCGACGCCGAACGGCGGCGCATCGAACGGGACTTGCACGACGGCGCCCAGCAGCGGCTGGTCTCGCTGGCGGTCAACCTCGGGCTGGCCAAGGCGACGCTGGGTGACCTGACCGAGGACGCCCGCCGGGTGATCGACGAGGCGCACCGGGAGGCGAAGGAGGCGATAGAGGAGTTGAACGATCTCGTGCGGGGGCTGCACCCGGCCGTTCTGGAGGACCGAGGCCTCGACGCCGCGATCTCGGGTATCGCGGCCCGGGTGCCCCTTCCGGTGGGGGTGACGGTGAACCTGCCGTCGCGGCCGTCGCCCGCGGTCGAGGCCGTCGCGTACTTCGTCGTCTCCGAAGCGCTGACGAACGTGGTGAAGCACGCGGAGGCGTCCCGGGCCGAGGTCACGGTGGAGTGCTCGGGCACGGCCCTGGTTCTCGTCGTCAGCGACGACGGCGTGGGCGGCGCCACGCCCGCCGGCGGTACCGGGCTGGCCGGGCTGGCCAAACGGGTCGCGTCGGTCGATGGCAGGCTGTCGGTCGACAGTCCCGTCGGGGGACCGACCGTCATGACCGTGGAGTTGCCGTGCGTGCCGTGATCGCCGAGGATTCCGTCCTGCTCCGGATCGGCGTGACCAAGGTCCTGGAGATGGCCGGCTTCGAGGTGGTCGCCGAAGTCGGTGACGCCGAGGCGCTGTTGGCGGCGGTGGAGGAACACCGGCCGGACATCGCCGTGGTGGATGTCCGGATGCCTCCCGGCTTCACGGACGAGGGGGTGCGGGCCGCGCTGGTCATCAGGCAGCAGTGGCCCGGGACGGCCGTACTGCTGCTCTCGCAGTACGTGGAGGAGCGGTACGCCGCCGATCTGCTGTCCGCCCACACGTCGGGGATCGGCTACCTGCTCAAGCAACGGGTCGCGGACGTCGAGGAGTTCGCCGACACCCTGCGGCAGGTGGCCGCGGGCGGCACCGCGCTGGACCCGCAGGTGGTGTCCCAACTGCTGATGCGCCGCCACAGCGACCCGCTGGACCGGCTCACCCCGCGCGAACGCGAGGTCCTGGAGCTGATGGCAGGCGGTCGGTCCAACGCCGGGATAGCCGCGCAGCTCGTGGTCAGCGAGAGCGCGGTGGCCAAACACATCAACAGCATCCTCGCCAAACTCGACCTGCCGAAGGCCGATGCGGACCACCGCCGGGTGCTCGCCGTTCTGCGCTTTCTCGGCGTGACCTGAGGACGTCGGACCGAGGCCTGCTCGCGATCAGGTGGGCGGCCTCGCGGCGCACGAGGTGGCGTGTCGTCCCGGCCAACTCCTCACCGTCGAGGACCGCCTCGTCCGGCAGCGACTGCGGTGCCGCCCAGCTCCTTCCGGAGCGCCAGAGCGTCCTCTTGCACCTTAATCACCTGTTCAGTAGGTGACTAGGTGTATGCAGTGCCAGTCCTAATCCGTCAATTTGGCGCCAAGGTCAGCACTTTTTGTACGGGCTTCCTTTCCTGTCATCCCATCGTCACCGCCTTGACCGGTGACGAACCGCGTGCCACAGTCAGTCATCGCACCGCCCGGTGCACGAGAAGGCGCGGAGGGGTTCGCATGATCAACAGGCGCAGCTTCAGCAAGGCCCTGGGTGTCGGCACGGGCGCGGCCGCCGTGTCACTGGCCGGTCTGCGGGCCGCGTCCGCGGCGTCGACCGTCCCCACGGTCACCCCCGGCGCACACGCCGCCTTCCCGCAGCTGAAGCAGATCAGGGCCGGCCTGCTCGACGTGGGCTACGCCGAGCTCGGCCCCGCCCACGGTCCCGTGGTCATCTGCCTGCACGGATGGCCCTACGACATCCACAGTTACGTCGACGTCGCCCCCCTGCTGGCCGAGCAGGGCTACCGCGTGATCGTCCCGTACCTCCGCGGCCACGGCACCACGCGCTTCCTCTCCGACCGGACGTTCCGCAACGCCCAGCAGTCGGCCATCGCCCTCGACGTCATCGCCCTGATGGACGCCCTGAAGATCGAGAGGGCCGTGCTGGCCGGCTTCGACTGGGGCTCACGCACCGCCGACATCGTCGCCGCGCTCTGGCCCGAACGCTGCAAGGCCCTGGTGTCGGTGAGCGGATACCTCGTCACCAACCTCGAAGCCAACCTGAAGCCGCTGTCGCCGCAGGCCGAACACGCTTGGTGGTACCAGTACTACTTCTCCACCGAGCGGGGCCGGCTCGCCATGGAGGACAAGACCCTGCGCCACGACCTGACCAGGCTCGTCTGGGACACCGTCTCCCCGACGTGGGACTTCGACGACGCCACGTTCGAGCGCACCGCGGCAGCCTTCGACAACCCCGACTACGCGGCGGTCGTCATCCACAACTACCGCTGGCGGCTCGGCCTCGCGGACGGGGAGCGCCGCTACGACGGGTTCGAGAAGCGGCTCGCCGCGCGGCCGGTCATCGAGGTGCCCACCCTCACGCTCGACGCCGAGCGGGATCCCTTCACCGCCCCGGGCGACGGCGCCTCGTACCGGGACAGGTTCACGGGCGCATACGAGCACCGCACCCTGCCGGGGATCGGCCACAACGTCCCCCAGGAGGCTCCAACGGCCTTCGCCCAGGCCGTCATCGACGTACATCACCTGCTGGACAAGTGACCCGGGAAGGGTGGAGTCTCATCATGGGAAGTCGGAACATCGCGGACGGCGCCTCGGTCGCACGCCGGGCCCGGTTCGGTGCCTTGCCCGAGCGTGTTCGCTACGAGGACATGGTCGAGGAGAAGGTGGCGGTGCCGAACGATCCGGCGCGGTACGCCCACGACGTCGAGGGATCGTGGAGGTCCTTCGCCTGTCTCGCCGCCGACCTGGGGCTGTGACGTGATCCGTAGTGGTTGCCCGGCGTGGCGGTCACCGGTCAGAATGGTGATGTGAACCTCGACCACATCTTCGTCTGCGGAAACCCGGCACTCGACTTCGCCGCAACGCTCCGAGCGCGCCGTTCGCTGCGCTTCGAGATGTTCGCGACACCGGACAGACTGAACGCATGGTACGTGGAGTCCGGCATCGTCGATGCGGTCTCCCCAGGTCAGGAGGCCGACGTGGAGCAGGCGACGACGGTCCGGGAAGCCGTCTACCGGCTGGTCACCGCCCGTCGGCTCGGAGAGGAGTACGACGGGGCGGCGCTGACTTTGGTGAACAACGCGGCACGCAAGCCGGCCGCCGTGCCGCAGCTCACCCCGTCGGGGCGGTGGACGCAGGCAACGCCCGAAGAAGCCCTCTCCATGGTGGCGCGCCACGCCATCGAGCTCCTGAGCGGGCCGGACGTCCCGCTGCTCAAGGAGTGCGGCAACCCGGAGTGCACCCGCACCTACATCGACCGCTCGCGGGGCATGCGCCGGCAGTGGTGCGGGATGGAGTCCTGCGGCAACAGGATCAAGGCAGCCGCGTACCGCGCCCGCAAGAAGACCGCGCCCGCAGCGGCCCATTGACCCGCCGCCCCTCTCGCCGGAGTGCGGCCGGATCACGAAATTCCGCCGCTTGGTGAGAGAAGTGCCCTGCTCGGTGAGAAAACGGAATCCGCCCGCTGTGCGGCAGCGGGTCTCCGTGCCATGATCCTCGCCCTGACGTTCGAGCAGAGATCGGGCTGCCATGCCTTCCCACAGACGCCGCTTCCTCGCTGTCCCGGTAGCCCTCACGGCGCTCGCCACAGCCCAGGCCGCCATCCCGGTCACGGCCCACGCCGCGCCGGTGACCGAGGTGTCGACCACGCTGCCCGCGCGGATGACCTCCGTGCCCGCCGCGGACGAGATATCCGGTTCCGGTCAGGCGGTCGTCTGGCGTCAGAAGACCTCCGCCGACACGCAGGCGCACGGCTGGCTCGCCGTCTCCGGAGGCACCCCCCAGGACCTCGGCCGACTTGCCGACACCAGCGAAGGGGTGAACGTCGACGCGGTGTCCGTGCAGGACGCGGTGGTGGCCGTCGCGACCTCCGCCAACCCGAACGGTGATCTCGCCGACCATGTCACGTTGCGCCACCTCGGCTCCGGTGACGAGGACGTTCTTCCGGTCGCCTACGACAGTTCGGGAGCCGCGAGGGACGAGCGTTACCGTGCGCAGGCAGGCGACGGCATCCTCGTCCAGCAGAGCTACGACACCGACGACTCCGCCCGTCGCGTACGCCTGCTGCTGCGCACCCCCGGCGGGGAGGACCGGACGCTGCTGTCCGACGACGCGCAGTACGAAGTCCTCGCCTCGGACGCACACGGCGCCCTGGTGCGCCTGCGGACCGCGCCCGGCTGGGACCACAGGATCGTGTACGTCGACTTCGCCACCGGCGCGACGGTCACCGTGGCGGAGCCCACGACCGACGAGCTGCCGCAGGGCCTGGAGTTCACCCCCAGCCATGTCGGGGTCATCGACGGCTCGACCCTGACCGAATGGCGGCGGTCGGCGCCCGGGGACGGCTCGTCCACCGTCACCCTGCCCGTCGGCGGGGCGCACTGGATCAGCGACGACACCCTCGCCTGGTACCACTTCGACTCGGCGGACGGAGGCATCTCCGAACTGTTCGCGATGGCCAGGGACGGCTCCACCGCGGCGAAGGACCTCGGCGGAACCTTCACCGACCTCTCGGTCGGCGACGACGGCAAGATGCGCGTGACGCTCTACCGGCCCGATGTGGACGCCGCGATCCAGACCCTCGCCGACGGCCGGGTGTCCACCGCCGCCGGCGACGCCACCACGATCCCCGCCGGCCCCGCCAGGCTGGACGCCCTGGCCCTGTCCCGTGGTGCGCTCTACACGGCCGACGACTCCTCCCGTCAGCAGGGCGTCCTGCTCCGCTCGAACCTGTCGGCCGGCCCGTCCGGGGCCTCGGCGAGCACGCCGTCCCGGGTACTGGCCTACTCCGACGGCCTGGTCCACCAGACCCTGGCCGCCGCCGGTGGACGCGTCCTGGTCCTGCAGGGCGGTCCGCCCGCGCTGGCCCACCTCCAGGTGTACGAGAACGGCAAGCTGGTCGGCACACAGCTGGACTCCTCCCACCCCTCGGACCTGAAGGTCGTGGACTTCGACGGTGAGCACGTCCTGCTGACGGACGGCACGACCCAGTCCGACGGCACTCTTCTCCTCGACACCATCGCCGACGACCACAGGCAGTGGGTGCCGGCCGGCTCCGCTCTCGACGGCGGCGCCGTCTATTCCCCGGTGCGCAACGGCGCCACGTCCACCTGGTCGATCCGCCGGACCGACCTGACCACCGGCACCGCCACCACGGTCGCCACCGTGAACTGCCTTCCCGGTGGCCTCCAGGTGCGCGGCTCCCGGATCCTGCTCACCACCTGCGGGGCCGCCTCCACCACCGGCCTGCTGCTCAAGGCGGGGAGCTCGACCGGCACCACCGTCGACGCCTCCGTCCACACGCCGATCCTCGGCACGGACGTGCTCTACACCTTCACCAAGTCCTCGGACGGCGGCTCCATCACGCTGAACGCCCAGCAGCTGGGCGGGACGGCGACCGCGGCACAGCCCCTGTTCGCCCTCCCCCAGAAGGCCGACTCCGCCGCCGCCGACCGGTGGGCGGTCGACCGTGACGCGCCCTGGGCAGCCTGGATGGACGACGCCGGCGTCACCCACGTGACCTGGGCGGGCGTACCCACCGCCGCCTCGGCCGCCGCCTCCACCGGCTTCAGCCCCAACGGCGACGGATCGTCCGACACCTGGACGCCGACCTGGACCTACAACCGGCCCGTGAGCTGGACGCTCACCCTCAAGTCCGGTACCACGCAGGTGCGTTCCCTGGCCGGTACGTCATCCGACGGCAAGGTCGCACCAGTGTGGAACGGCACGACGCAAACGGGCGGAGCGGCCGCCGAGGGCGCGTACACCTGGACGCTGACCGTGCGCGACACCGTCACCGGCCGGGCGGCAGCCGACGCCGGCGGCAAGGTGACCCTGCGCCGGGTGGTCCCCGTCGCCGCCGTCACCGCGCCGACCCTCGCGAGCAGCGCGGCGACGAGCGCCGCGGTGCCGGTCGCCTGGTCGGCGAAGACCGCGGGCGTGAAGTCGTACGACGTCGGCTGGCGCGTCACCACCCGTGACAGCGCGGGCGTGTGGAAGCTCGGGCCGCTGCACACGTGGCGCACCTCCACCACGGCCACCTCCGCGGTCTTCGGCAAAGCGGGCAGCCCCGTGACGCCCGGGCCCGGACTCACCTACCGGTTCTACGTCCGCGCCCACGACGACGCCGGCCAGACCGGCTCCTGGAGCAAGGCGGCGACCACCGGCATCCCGGTCGACGACCGTGCGACGGCACTGCACTACACGGGCACGTGGAAGTCGGTGGCGGCAACCTCCGCCTGGTCCGGCACCGAACGTACCTCCGCCACCAAGGGGGCGTACGTCTCCTTCTCGGCGGACGGCACCGAGCTGCGCATCGTGGCGACCCGGAAGTCGAACGGCGGGCGCTTCGCGGTCGTGGTGGACGGCAAGACGGTCGGCACGGTGAACACCTACGCCGCGAACACCGCCTACCGGCAGGTGGTGTTCACCTACACGCTCGGCACCACGATCACCGCCCACAACGTGCAGTTGCGGGTCCTCGCCGGCAGCACGCCCGCACGATCCACTGTCACCCTGGACGCCGTCATGGTCACCCGCTGAGCCGACCCGCTCGCGCCCGCGAGGTCAGCTCGAACCGGGACCCGAACTGTCGGACGTCGCGCTCGCGGCACGGCGGTACTCGGCGTTGATGCGCTGCGCTTCCTCGAGCTGGTCCTCGAGGATGACGATGCGGCAAGCAGCCTCGATCGGGGTTCCCCTGTCGACGAGCTCGCGGGCGCGAGCGGCCACCCGCAGTTGGTACCGGGAGTACCGGCGATGTCCGCCCTCCGAGCGCAGCGGAGTGATCAGACGAGCCTCACCGATGGCTCGGAGGAAGGCGGGGGTCGTGCCGAGCATTTCGGCGGCCCGGCCCATGGTGTACGCGGGGTAGTCGTCGTCGTCCAGACGATCGCCGAGCGGATTATCTGCTGCCATGTCACCTCGTTGTGCAACGCGTCGAGGGGCCCCGGTGCCGTACGGCACCAGGGCCCCGAAGGGAATTCAACACCATCTGTCGGCCCTCATGCTGTGCCGACCTTCTGTTTCCGCTACCCGGCCCGGCGAGGGCAGGGGTGCGGGGATCGCGGCTGCGTGACCGGGGACCACCATCCATTCCGGGGTCTTGCGGTACCCGGACCGAGCGCTTGTCGGGCCGGGCGATCCTGATGGCGTCTGCTCCTCCGTTCTTCCTCTGAGCCAATCACTGTGCTGAACGGGTACTGTGGTACTGCATCGGTGATGCTGACGGCAGCCCCTCGACCTGCGGGCTGCCCAGTGCGGCTCTCAGTCCCGTCACCGTTCCGCGAACACCTTGGCTTCGGAACTCCAGAGCCACACCGACCTGCGAACTTCAGCTACTGCTACCCGCCAGTTCGTGTCTGTCGGGTCTTGCTTGACCGTCTCAACGAGAAAAAGCGTAACCGTGCCAGGAGGCAATGTCTACTCTCGCAAGAACAGATTTTGGCGTTCGGGTGACACAGGCATCCTGAGGCCTGCGGGAGCGCGTGGAAGAGGTCCCGTCTCGGTCATCGCGGGCGGTGAGACGGCGATACGACGAAGAGGGCCCTGCCGACGCGCGTCGGCAGGGCCCTCTTCGGGCCTGTGCTGGCGGTTTCCCGCCGGGTCTCACATCTACGCGGAGACGGTGCCTCCGAGCAGCGCCGACGCGGTGAGGAGCGAGGTGGGGACGTCCACCGGCGCTGTCTGCGGGTGCTCGTGACAGGTGAAGCCGAGGCGGGTCAGGGCCCGCACGACCTCGCCGCTGGTGAAGTCGCGGCGGTCCTGTCGGGTGATGACCTGGCCCACTTGCTTGACCGGGTAGCGGCGGCGGCCGACGGTCACGGACTCACCCGTGACGATCTCGGGCCTGACGCCCTTCATCGAGGCCACCACCCCGTCCTTGGTCAGCTCGAACGGGTACCGGGCGATGACACAGCGCATGATGCCTCACAGGGATGAAGGGAGACGGGCTGAACGGGCGAGGTGGATCAGCGGGCGAGGGTGAGGACGTCCCGTAGACGGAGCCGGTCCGTGTAGGCGGAGCTGCGGCGCAGAACGGCGAGTCCGGCCAGGGTGATCAGGCCCGTGCTCTGCTCGTCCCCGTCGCACAGGATGAGGTGATCGACCCGGGCACCGGCCATGAGGGACAGCGCCACCTCGACCGTCATGTCGTCACAGACCCGAGGTCCGGACGCGTCCCTGCCGTCGATCACGGCCTTCAGGGAGGAATCCACTCCATGGTGCTGCATCTGAGCCGGCGTCATAGGTGCCTCCTGCTGGAAGGGGTGGAAGCCCGTGATGGGCAGGGACGGGCTGGTGCACGCGGCGGCTCTAGGCGGCCGAGTCGAAGCCGGTCCGGCGCGGTGCCCTGCGGCGCGCGGCTTCGCCGACGGGTCGGCCCTGGCCGGCCGGGCCCCGGCGTCCCCGACGGCCCCGGGACGAGGAAGACGCGCCGCGGGGACGCTCCGCCTCGGGCGCGGTGATGACGACCGGGACACCGGAAGGGGCCTGGGCGCCGGTGATGCGGCTGAGCTCGGCCTCGCCCGAACGCACCTGGGCGATCCGGGGGGTGATGCCCGCCGAAGCCATCAGCCGGCTCACCTCGCGACGCTGGTCACGGGTCACCAGGGTGACGACGCTGCCGGACTCGCCGGCACGGGCCGTACGGCCGCCGCGGTGCAGGTAGTCCTTGTGGTCGGTGGGCGGATCCACGTTGACGACCAGGTCGAGATTGTCGACGTGGATCCCGCGCGCCGCGACGTTGGTCGCCACCAGCACCGTCACATGCCCGCTCTTGAACTGGGCCAGGGTCCGGGTGCGCTGCGGCTGGGACTTGCCACCGTGCAGGGCCGCGGCGCGGACACCGCTGCTCAGCAGGTGCTTGGTCAGCCGGTCCACCGCGTGCTTGGTGTCCAGGAACATGATCACTCGGCCGTCCCGGGCCGCGATCTCGGTGGTCGTCTGATGCTTGTCCGCGTCGTGCACATGCAGCACGTGGTGCTCCATCGTGGTGACCGCGCCCGCCGACGGGTCGACGGAGTGGACCACGGGGTCGGTCAGGTAGCGCCGGACCAGCAGGTCGACGTTGCGGTCCAGGGTGGCCGAGAAGAGCATCCGCTGCCCGTCGGGACGCACCTGGTCGAGCAGGGCGGTGACCTGGGGCATGAAGCCCATGTCGGCCATCTGGTCGGCCTCGTCGAGGACCGTGATGGCGACGTCGTCGAGCCGGCAGTCGCCCCGGTCGATGAGGTCCTTGAGCCGTCCGGGCGTCGCGACGACCACCTCGGCCCCGGCGCGCAGCGCACCGGCCTGCCTGCCGATGGACATCCCGCCGACGACGGTGGCCAGGCGCAGGCTCACGGAGCGGGCGTACGGGGTGAGCGCGTCGGTGACCTGCTGGGCCAGCTCACGGGTCGGGACGAGAACGAGGGCGAGCGGCTGCCGCGGCTCGGCACGCCTGCCCGCCGTACGGGCCAGGAGGGCGAGGCCGAAAGCGAGGGTCTTGCCCGAGCCGGTGCGGCCACGGCCGAGTACGTCACGGCCGGCCAGGGAGTTCGGCAGGGTCGCCGCCTGGATCGGGAACGGTACGGTCACGCCCTCGTGGCCGAGCGTGGCCAACAGCCGTGCGGGCATGGCGAGATCGGCGAACGCCTCGACGGCGGGCAGCGCGGGCGTCACCGTCTTCGGCGGCGCGAACTCACCCTGAACGGTCTGTCGATTTCCGTAGGATTTGGAACGGCGCGGACCGCCGGAGCGGCCGGCGGCGGCCCCTCCACCGGAGCGGCCACGGGTGTGGGGTGTGCGCGTGCGATTCATGCGGAACCTTCCTTGATGCGGCGCGTATCAAGGAATTCCCGCAGCAGACAAGCGGCGCAGAGAATCGCGAGAACGAGCCAAAGACGATGGGTGCTGCGCCCTGAAATGCAGCGAGCTGGGGCCCGCACCCCAAGGTGCGGGCCCCAGCTGCGAAGTATGCGCGTCGGCGCCGGTATCAGGCGGGGACGATGTTCTCGGCCGTCGGGCCCTTCTGGCCCTGCGCGATGTCGAAGGACACCTTCTGGCCTTCCAGCAGCTCGCGGAAGCCCTGGGCGGCGATGTTCGAGTAGTGGGCGAAGACGTCGGGGCCGCCGCCGTCCTGCTCGATGAAGCCGAAGCCCTTTTCCGCGTTGAACCACTTCACGGTGCCAGTAGCCATGTCATTTCTCCTTCGGAGGCGTTTTCAGGAATTCACCGTGTGTGAATTCCGTGTCGCCGTGCTGATTAACCCGTCGGAAATGAACCTTCTGGCAACCACACCTGCAACTGAGATCGACAGTAGCACGGTGCGATCGGCCCTGCACGGTCGATAATTCCGCTCCGGTCGGCGGTCGAGGAATACTCGCCGGGCGCCGCGTCTAATTCTCATTTCACGGGCACAGATTTTGCCCTCCGTCGGTGCGGCCTTCCGGCCGCGCACTTCCGTCCACAGCCCTGTGACCTCCCCCTACGGGAGATGTGCCGCTGCCACCGGCGTCAACGGATGGCACGGCGGCGAACGCCCCCAAAGTCCACTACGGCGAGGAAGGTCACATTCCGTGAAGAGCGTGGCGGCCCGGCGGTGCCCGCCACCACCCGTCAGCGCAGCGCGCTCTTCTGCTGCCACTCGGTCCACGAGAGGTTCCACGCGCCGAAGCCGTTCCCGGGCGCGACCACGCCCTTGGTGTCCTTGCCGGTGATCTCGAACGGGTCGCCCGCCCGCACCTGCCCGTAGAACCAGGCCGCGTTCGCGTCGCTCATTCCTATGCAGCCGGAACTGTGGTTGGAGTTGCCGAAGTAGCGGGCGTTCCACGGGGCGGCGTGCGCGTACATGCCCGACCAGGTCAGCCGCATCGAGTAGTCGACCATCTTGTTGTAGGCGTCGGCGAGGCCCACCGTCTCGGAGTTCATGTTGATCGTGCCCTCCTTGGCCATGAGCACGGCGGTTCCGCGCCAGGAGCGCTTGTCACCGCCGGGCGTGCCGCCGGAGACCGGTATGCGCCGGACGGTCTCGCCGTCGCGGACGAGGGTGAGCCGGTGGCTGTCGAGGTCGACCTTGACGACCTGGCGGGCGCCGATGGTGAAGGTGGTCGTGTAGTCGCGTACGAACCAGCCGCCGTCCGCGCCCGAGTCGGTGCCGTTCAACTCGGCGTTCAACGTGACCTTGGTTCCGGGCTTCCAGTACGCCTTGGGCCGCCAGTCCACCCGGTCGCGGCCCGAGAAGTCGCGTATCCAGCCCCAGGAGCCCTCGGTGCCGTTCGAGGTGGTGATCTTGAGCTGCTTCTCGACCTCGGCCCGGTTCTTGACGGGAGAGTCGAAGACCAGGGAGATCGGCTGGGCGATGCCGACGGTGGCGCCGGCACCCGGTCGCCAGTCGACCTTGTTGACCTTGTCCGCCGGAGCCGTGGTGAAGGAAGCCTTGGTGCTCTTGGCGGTTCCGCCCTCGGTCCGGGTCGCCGCCGTCACCTTGTACGCCGCGCCGGGCACGGCCTTGCGGTCGGAGACCCACGACCGGCCGTCGGCGGCGACCTTGCCGGCGAGCCGGTGGCCCTCGGCGTCGGCGACGGTCACCGAGGTGAGCCTGCCGCCCGCGGCCGTGACCCGCACGGGCTCACCCGCCGGGACCCGTACTCCCGTGGGCGTGACGGTGACCGTGACAGGACGGTCGTCGGCGCTCGGCTTCACCTTGGTCTCCGGGGCGCCGGTCGAGCCGCTCGACGAGCAGGCGGCGAGCGGCGCCAGCAGGGCGGCCACGACGGCGGCCCGGACGCGGGCATGGACGAGTACACGGGTGCGCGACAACGGGACCTCCGGGAAGGACGAAACGGGGTGGACGATTCGGCGATGTCGTGACTGTAGAGCCGGAAAACCCGAGGTCAGCCGCTATGGAGCTATGTGACGGCGACTGGTGAGGAACGGTCATGGTCCGGTCACATTCGCCGCGCGGAGCGGTCATGGACCGCTGTGAGCCTCCTATGTGTCCCCGCGACGGACCGGGGAGAAGGAGAGGCTCAGACTGTGTCAGCGCTGCTCGTGCCGCCCAGCCGCGTGTGCCAAGCACGGGGCCGGGGCGTGGCCCTGCGCCCCATCACCGCGGAGACCTACCGCGCCTTCCTCGCAACCCCCGACGGCGCCGCGCTCGGCGCCGGTTTCCTGCAGTGCCCGTCCTGGGCCGACGTCAAGGAGGGCTGGCGCGCCCAACTCCTCGGCTGGGGCCCGGACCCG
Organism: Streptomyces sp. R28; assembly: GCF_041052385.1. Classification (GTDB taxonomy): domain Bacteria; phylum Actinomycetota; class Actinomycetes; order Streptomycetales; family Streptomycetaceae; genus Streptomyces. Next base: position 5,641,308 of record NZ_CP163439.1, read on the forward strand.
GAGGCGGGCGCACTGACGGGCGTGGCCCTGGTCCTGCTGCGGCAGTTCCCCGGCACCCGCAAGTACTTCGCCTACCTCCCCGAAGGCCCCGTCGCCGACTGGAACGACCCCGACGTCGACGGCTGGCTCGATCCGCTGCTGGAACACCTGCGCCGCGCGGGCGCGTTCGCCGTGCGCATCGGCCCCTCGCCGGCCTACCGTCGCTGGGACGCCGCCCAGCTCAAGCCGCTCACCGGCCCGGGCCGCCGCCTGGGCGACGTCCTCGCCAGTGAGGTCGACCCGCTCGGCACCGCCGTCGCCGAGCGGCTGCGGGCCCGGGGCTGGCGCCGCTGCGGTGGCGAGGGGACCGGAGCGGACGGGGACGCCCAGCCCCGGCACGTCTTCCATGTGCCGCTCGCCGGACGCACCACCGAGGACCTGTGGTCCGGGCTCAACCAGGAGTGGCGACGCAATGTCCGCCGAGCTCAGAAGGAGGGCGTGGAGGTGGTGGTGGGCAGTGCGGCCGAACTGCCCGAGTTCTACCGGCTGCTCGGCATCACCGAGCGGCGCGACGGGTTCCGGCTCGGCCGCTCGCTCGCCTACTACGAGCGTCAGTACGCGGTGCTCAACGCCGAGGAACCGGGCCGGATGAAGCTGTACGTCGCCCGTCACCGAGGAGAGATCCTGGCCGCCCACACGATGATCACGGTGGGCCGCCGGGCCTGGTACCAGACCGGCGCCTCGGCCGACCACCGCCGCGAGGTCCGGCCCTCCAACGCCCTGCAGTGGCGGATGCTGCTGGACGCCCACGCCCTCGGCGCCGACGTCTACGACATGCGCGGGGTACCCTCCACTCTCGATCCTGAGGAACGTGCGTACGGACTGCTGCGGTGGAAGCTCGGCACCGGAGGACAGGTCGTCGAGACGTTGGGGGAATGGGAGAGAGCCTTGGGCGGCAGCGCCAACCACACGCTTTACCGCGCCTTCCAGGCGTACCTGAACCGCCGATGAAGCGGACGACGCCGACGACGCCGACGACGACCACGCCGACCGGCACAAAGACCGCGCAAGCGACGGTGCCCCGGGCTCCGAAGGCGGCCTCCGCGGCGCGCGGCAGTGCCGTCATGGCCGCCGGATCCATCGTCGGCCGGGCCACCGGTTTCGCCCGCTCCGCCGTGGTCGCGGCGGCGCTGGGCACCATCGGGCCGACCGCCGACGGCTACGCGGTGGGCAACGCCCTGCCCACCATCGTCTACATGCTGCTCCTCGGCGGCGCGCTGAACGCCGTCTTCGTGCCCGAGCTGGTCAAGGCCGCCAAGGAGCACGACGACGGGGGCGCCGCGTACACCGACCGGCTCGTCACCGTCTGCGTCGTCGCCCTGCTGGCGATCACCGCGACCGCCGTATGGGCGGCCCCCGCGATCGTCGACGCGTACACCGACTACACCGGCCGACAGGCCGCCATGACCATCGCGTTCGCCCGCTACTGCCTGCCCCAGATCTTCTTCCTCGGCCTGTTCACCCTGCTCGGGCAAGTACTCAACGCCCGGGGCCGGTTCGGCGCGATGATGTGGGCGCCGGTCCTGAACAACGTCGTCGTCATGACCGTCTTCGGTCTGTACCTGGCCCTGGCGATGGGCGGCGGGGACGGCGGGGACCTGCTCACCCCGACCGAGACCGCCGTGCTCGGCTGGGGCACGACCGCCGGCATCGCCGCCCAGGCCCTCGCCCTCGTCCCCGCCCTGCGCGCGGCCCGCTTCCGCTGGCGGCCCCGCTTCGACTGGCGCGGCAGCGGACTGACCCGCCCCCTGCGCGCGGCCGGCTGGCTGGTGCTGCTCGTCCTTGCCAACCAGGCCGCCTACTGGGTCACCACCCGGCTGGCCACGACCGCGGGCCTCGGCGGCGGCCCCGGATACGGCGCGTACAACAACGCCTATGCCCTGTGGGTCGTCCCGCACGGCATCATCACGGTCTCCGTGGTGACCGCGCTGATGCCCCGGATGAGCGCGGCCGCCGCCGACGGGGACACCGCCGCCGTGCGGCACGACGTCTCCCACGCGCTGCGCGTCTGCGCCTCGGCCGTCGTACCCGCCGCCTGCGCGCTGTTCGCCCTCGCCCAGCCGGTGATGGCCCTCGTCTTCGGCTACGGCAGAACCAGCGCCGACGACACGGCCGCCATGGCCGGGATCCTGATGGCCTTCGCGCCGGGACTCGTCGCCCTGTCGGGGCAGTACGTCCTGTCCCGCGCCTTCTACGCGCTCTCCGACACCCGTACGCCGTTCCTGCTCAACCTCGTGATCGTCGCCCTCAACGCGGGACTGTCCCTGGCCGCCGCCCACCTGCTGCCCGCTCGCTGGGCCGTGACGGGCATGGCGGCGGCGTACTCGCTGGCGCTGTGCGTGGGCTGGGCGGTGACCGGCCGGGTGCTGAGCCGCCGGCTCGCCGTGGCCCGCCCCCTGCGCTCGTCCGCCGTCGGCGCCCACGCACGGCTGCTGCTCGCCGCCGTCCCCGCCACCGCGCTGGGTCACCTCGCGGCCCAGGGCGCAGGACGGGCGGGGGCGTTGGCCGCCGCGGCCGCCGGCGCAGCGGTCGTCGTGCTCACCTTCGCCCTGCTAGCCCGTCCGCTGCGACTCGCCGAACTCGACGCGCTGCTGGCCGGCGTACGCCGGCGAGTGTCCCGGACCTGACCACCACCGAGGGAGAACCGCCGATGCCCCGCGTGCTCCTCATCGAGGACGACCCCTCCGTACGCGAGGGGGTCGAACTCGGTCTGCGCCGCCGCGGCCACGAGGTACGAGCGGCCGCGACCGGCGAGGCCGGCCTCGCCGCGATGGCCGAATTCCGCCCCGATCTGCTGCTGTTGGACCTGATGCTGCCCGGAATGAACGGCGTACAGGTCTGCCGGCGGGTCCGCGAGCACAGCCAGCTGCCGATCATCATGCTCACCGCGCGCGGCGACGACTTCGACGTGGTCATCGGCCTGGAAGCCGGTGCCGACGACTACATCGTCAAGCCCGCCCGCACCGAGGTGATCGAGGCCCGGATCCGTGCCGTACTGCGCCGCCTGGACGACGGCGGCGCGGGCCGCCCGGCCATCGAGGTCTACGGCGCGCTCACCATCGACCGGGTCGGACTGACCGTCACCAAGGCCGGCCGGCCGCTCGCGCTCGCCCCCTCGGAGCTCAAGCTCCTGCTGCACCTCTCCGCCGCCCCTGAGCAGGTGTTCAGCAGGCAGCAACTGCTGGAGCACGTCTGGGACCACAGCTACCACGCCGACGCCCGGCTGGTCGACGCCTGCGTCGCACGTCTGCGCGGCAAGATCGAGGACGAGGCCGGCAGCCCCCGCTACGTCCAGACACTGCGGGGCTTCGGCTACCGCTTCGGGCCGCTGTGAGCACGGACCCCGGTCCCGGCCCCGGTCCCGGCCCCGGACCCGCCTCCGGACCCGCCTCCGGCCCCGACCCCGGCCGGTCGCGGTTCAGGGCGTTCGGGCTGCGTACGCGGCTGTTGCTCGCCTTCCTGCTGGTCGCCGGTGTCAGCGCCGGCACCACGGCCGCGCTGACCTACCGTGAGGCCCGCACCGCGATGCTGGAGACCGCCCAGGACACGGCGGTCTCGTCGTTCCGTGACCACGTCCAGCAGACGGGCTTCTCCCTGCCCGTGCAGCGGGAGGGCCTGGAGGAAGTCCTGCGGGACATCGCCCGCAAGGGCAAGCCGCACCCCTGGGTGGTGTTCGCCGAGTACGGTTCGCTCCGCGCCTCCTCGGGCGAGAACCCGGTCTCCACCGTCATCACACCCGAACTGCGCCGCGCCGCGCGGGCCGACCCGCACGGCAGCTTCGAGCGGGTCGTCAAGGACGGCGTGCCCTACCTGACCATCGCCATGCCCACCGTCTTCAAGGCGAGCCCGGACAGCCTGCTGCCCAGCGGACTCGTCCTCTACGCCGTCATGCGGATGACCGACGAGCAGGTCAACGTCGACGCCCTCCTCATGGCCGCCCGGGACGGCGCCCTGCCGGGCCTCGCCGTCGCGCTGATACCCGGCCTGCTCGCCGCGCGCAGCGTGCTGCGCCCGGTGCGCGAACTGCGCCAGGCGGCCCGGAGCATGGGCACCGGCAGACTCGACACCCGGATTCCGGTGCGCGGCAGCGACGAACTGGCGGACCTGGCACGCACCTTCAACGAGTCCGCGGGCCAACTCGAGCGCTCCGTGCGGGAACTGCGCGATGCCGAGCAGCGCGCCCGCCGTTTCGCCTCCGACGTCTCGCACGAACTGCGCACCCCCCTCGCCGGAATGCTCGCCGTCACCGAGGTCCTCGACGAGGACGCGGACGGCCTGGACACCGACACCGCGCGGGCCGTGCGGCTGGTCAGCGCCGAGACCGGAAAGCTCGCCGTGCTCGTCGAGGACCTGATGGAGATCTCCCGCTTCGACGCACGCGCGGCCGAGCTGAACGCCGACGAGGTCGACGTGGCCGAGGCGATCCGCAAGACCCTCCACAACCGGCACTGGACCGACGACCGGGTCCGCACCGAACTCCCCGACGGCATCCGCGCCCGGCTCGACCCGCGCCGCTTCGACATCGTGATCGCCAACCTCGTGGGCAACGCCCTGCGGCACGGCAGCGCGCCCGTCACGGTCCGCCTGCGCACCGAGGCACGCGCCGCGGGCACGCCCGTGCTGATCACCGAGGTCATGGACAGCGGCCCCGGCATCCGCCCCGAATCGCTCCCGCACATCTTCGACCGCTTCTACAAGGCCGACGCGGCCCGCACCCGCTCGGCGGGCAGCGGCCTGGGACTGGCGATCACACAAGAGAACGTGAAGCTGCACGGCGGAACGATCCGCGCGGGGAACCAGGCCGGGGGCGGCGCCGTCTTCACCGTCGAGATACCGCTTCACGCGGAGGAGGCCGGCGGATGAGGCGTGCGCGGACGCGCCGACGTGCGGCGGCCGTTGCCGTCGTGGTCGTCGCGGCGGCCGCGCCGCTGATCGGTGGCTGCGGTATCCAGGAGACCGACGTCATCGAGGCGGGCGGTCCCGCCTCCATCCAGGCCTTCGTCGACCGCGACTACGACATGCTGCTCTTCTTCCGTTCCCCCGACGGAGGGCTGAGCCCCGTGATCCGGACGATCGGGTCCTCGACCGGGTTCGGTCCCGGATACGTCGAGGCGGGTTCCGGAGACCAGAAGTCCGGCGACCCGGCTGGACCGGTGCCGACGGAGAAGGTCGTCATGGCGTTGCTCAACGGCCCGGGTAAGGAAGACCGAGCCGCCGGCCTGGGCACCTCCCTTCCCGCCGCCCGCCCCGGCGGGACCGTCGAGGTCGAGCGCGCCCCGGGCGACAGGGTCACGGCCCGTGTGCCCCTCGCCCTGGAGGGCCTGGACAGCACTGCCGTACGCCAGCTGACCTGCACGATCGCCTACAGCCAGGACGCCGACGGCCAGGTCGTCGTGGAGCTCACGGGGCAGGACGGGGCATCGCGATCCGGCACCTGTGGCCTCGCCCCCGGCAACATGGGCACCGCACCCACGGAGACCGAGTCCCGGACACGGGGCACGCCGACCGGCACGAGCGGCGGAGCCTGAAGAACGCCCCCTGGGTGGCCTGTCGCCGCCCGGCCCTCCGGAGCGCCGGGCGGCGACCCCACCCGCGACGTGGGCCCGTGACGGCGCCCGGGCCCGGTCAGACGGTGAGCAGGGCCTTGATGGCGCGCCGCTCGTCCATCGCCTTGTACGCCTTCGCCGCCTCGTCGAGCGGGACGGACAGGTCGAAGACCTTGCCGGGGCTGATCTTCCGCTGCCAGATCAGGTCGATCAGCTCGGGCAGGTACTGGCGCACCGGGGCGGGGCCGCCGACCAGGTGGACCTGGGAGAAGAACAGTTCCTGACCGTCGAGGGCGACGTCGTGGGAGACGCCCACGAAGCCGACGTGGCCGCCCGGCCGGGTGGAGCGAATGGCCTGCTGCATGGACTCCTGGGTACCGACCGCCTCGACGACGGAGTGGGCGCCAAGACCCCCGGTCAGCTCCTTGATCCTCGCCACGCCCTCGTCGCCGCGCTCGGTGACGATGTCGGTGGCGCCGAACTCGAGGGCCAGCTTCTGACGGGACTCGTGCCGGCTCATGGCGATGATCCGCTCCGCGCCGAGCTGCTTGGCGGCCATGACCGCGAGCAGGCCGACCGCGCCGTCGCCGACGACCGCGACCGTCTTGCCGGGGCCGGCCTCGGCGGCGACCGCGCCGAACCAGCCGGTGCCCAGCACGTCGGAGGCGGCGAGCAGGTGCGGGATCAAGTCGGCGTCGGGCATCCCCGGGGTGGGGACCAGGGTGCCGTCGGCGTTGGCGATCAGGGCCCGCTCGGCCTGGGTGCCGGACTGGAAGACGCGGTTCACGCAGGAGGACGGCCAGCCGGAGCGGCAGATCTCGCAGATGCCGCAGGAGGTGGCGAACGAGCCGACCACGAACTGGCCGGGCTTGACGTTCTTGACCTCGCTGCCGACCTCCTCGACGACGCCGACGTATTCGTGCCCCATCCGCGCGGGGCCGTCGAGGGCCTCGATGCCGCGGTAGGGCCACAGGTCCGAGCCGCAGACGCAGGCCGCCGAGAGCCGGATGATCGCGTCCGTCGGGGCGGTGATCTCCGGGCCGGTGATCTCTTCCACCCGGACGTCGCCGGGAGCGTGCAGGACAGCAGCGCGCATGAGAGTTACTCCTGGGGTTCTGACCGGTCGCCGGGGCGGCCGGGATTATTTCGGGCAATTGGATTGAATTGAATGGCCCGGACCGGTGAACGCTGTGCGGCGCGCGGGCGGCGTCCCCTGCATCACCCGAGCACCCGGACGTCCGCTCCGGGCAGGTCCCCCGGCGGCCGCCCCGAGGACGGCGAGCGCCCGTCACCGGCGATCTCCGACAGCAGGCCGGCCACCATGAACTCGGTCGTGCCCATCAGGAACGTGCCCAGGGCCATCACGTACACGACGAGCGGAAGCCGGGTGGGTGGCTGCTCGTGGTCACCGACGGTTGGATCGGCGGAGTCGACGGAGGCGTGGAGGGTCTCTCCTCGCGTTGGCATGCTTCATCTCCGCAGGATCGAGATCGGGGTGCGCGTCCCACGAAAGCGCCCCTCCCGCCGGTGTGGGAGGCCGCGTTTATAGGGGGTACAAGCTCGACCCCCCTTGCCCGGGTCTCCGGCCGTAGCGTGGACGGCATGGAAAGCCGCTCCCACAACCGCGCCGACATCCGCGACTTCCTCGCCCGTCGGCGCGCCCAGCTCACCCCGGAGCAGGTCGGGCTGCCCACCAGCGGCCGGCGCCGGGTCCCCGGGCTGCGCCGCGAGGAGGTCGCGGTCCTAGCGGGCGTGAGCACCGAGTGGTACACGCGGCTGGAGAAGGGGCACATCAGCGGCGTCTCCGAGGACGTCCTCGACGCGGTCGCCCGCACTCTGCAGCTGAGCGACGACGAGCGCACCTACCTGTTCGACCTGGCCAAAGCCGCCCGGCCCAGCCCCGCGACCCGGCGCCGCCGCAAGTCCGTGGACATCCCGCCCCGCGTCCAGTGGCTGCTCGACTCGATGACCCTGTCCGCGGCGTTCGTCGTCAACGGCCGCCTGGACATCGTGGCCACCAACGCACTCGCCCGCGCCCTGTTCGCCCCCATGTTCCACGGCCGCACCGCGGGAGAACACGGCCGTCCGAACTTCGCCCGGTTCTACTTCCTCGACGACGGCTCGCACGACTTCGTCGACGACTGGGACGGTGCCGCCAACATCACCGTCGCCCTGCTGCGCGCCGAAGCCGGCCGCTACCCCAACGACAGGGCGCTGCGCGAGCTCGTCGGTGAACTGTCCACCGTCAGCGCCGAGTTCCGCACCCGCTGGGCCGCCCACAACGTGCGCATCCACCACGGCGGCGTCAAACGCTTCCACCACCCCGAGGCCGGCTCCCTGGAGCTGACCTACCAGCCCCTCGACCTGCCCATGTCCGCCCACGAGGCGCACTCCCTGACCATCTACACCGCGGAACCGGGCACCTCGGACGAGGACCGGCTCAAGCTCCTGGCCAGCTGGGCGGCGACGCGGCTGCAGGTGGAGGGAGGTTGAGGTTGCACCCCCGGTGAGCCGGGGCTCAGCGCACCGGGAAGCCGAACGAGTAGCCCTGCTCCTTGAGCCGGGGGAGGATCCGGCGCAGGGCCTCGACGGTCTGGGAGCGGTCGCCTCCCGCGTCGTGGAAGAGGAGCGTCGGCCCGTTCGGCAGCTCCCGCTCGACGGTGGCGACGATGGCGTCCGTGCCCGGCCGCTCGAAGTCCTTGGTGTCCACGTTCCAGCCCAGCGGGCGCATGCCCCGGGAGGCGGCGAGCGTGCGGCTGTAGGGGGTGAAGGCCCCGCCGGGCGCCCGGTAGTACATCGGCCGTACGCCACCGGACGCCTTGGTGATCATGCGTTCGGCGTCGAGTATCTGCTGCGACTGGTAGGCCTGGGACTTCTTGTCCATGGTGGTGTCGTGCGACACCGAGTGGTCGCACAGCCGGTGCCCGGCCGCGACCACCTTCCTCACGAGGTCCGGGTGCGCCTGCGCCTGCGTCCCCACCATGCAGAACGTGGCCTTCACCCCGTACTCCCGCAGCACGTCGAGCACTTGGGGGGTCCACGCGGGGTCGGGCCCGTCGTCGATGGTGATGTTGACGCCGCGCGCCCCCGCGTCCGACGCGTGCACGATGCCCACCGCGACCGGCTTGACGTCACCGCCCGGCGTGGCCGACGCGGTCGCCTTCGGCGCCGAGCCGCCCACGGCACCGGCCTGCGCGGTCCACACCGAGGCACCGGCGGCGAGCATCGTCACCCCGAGCGCCGCCCCGACCACCTTGCCGTACCAGCCCCGCCCGCCGCCGTGCCGTGCCATGTCCGCCCCGCCTTCGCGCAGTTCCTCACCGATCCTCGATCGCCTTGCGATCACCTGGCAGGACGAGCGGCGGCGGCCACAGGATGCGTCCGTTACCGATCACGGACAATCCCGCAGGAGTTCGCGGACAACTCGACCGACCAGCGGCCGGAACGGGGCGGGTCGGAGTGCCGCTCAGGTCGGTGGGGCCGCCGAGTCGCGTGGGACCGACTGTGGTCCTCGGGCCGCGCCAAGGCGGGGCGTGACGTGGTCAGTTCGCCGGGGCACCCGCCAGGCCGTCCAGCTCGGCGGCGAAGAGCTGTGCGGGATCGATTCCCATACCGGTGAAGTGGCCGGCGAGTTCCAGGGACAGGACGCCGTGCAGCCGGGTCCAGAAGGTCAGGGCCCGGTGGAGGGCCGCGGACGGGGCGGGATGGCCGTCCGCCCAGTCCCGGTGGCCTTCGAGGTGCGCCTCGAACGGTGTCGCCCGCCCGTCCGAGGGCAGCGCGGCACAGGCGTCCAACAGGGTCGCCATGATCTCGGACGAGATCGCGGTGGTGTCGGCGGGCGCCTGGTAGCCGGGGACGGGTGTGCCGTAGATGAGGAAGTAACGCTGGGGGTCCTGCAGGGCCCATCCCCGCAGGGCGTGCGCCAGCGCGGTCACATCGGCACCGGCCTCCGAGGCCACGCGGAAGGTGTCGGCGAGGCTTCGGTACGCGTCCCTGACGAGTTCGGTGATCAGCTCGTCGCGGCCGTCGAAGTACCGGTACAGCGCGGGTCCGCTCATGCCCATCTGCTTGGCGATCGCGTTGAGGGAGAGGGCGGACGCGCCCGCCGTGGCGATCTGTTCCCACGCGCGCTGCTTGATCTCCGTACGCACCTGGGCGCGGTAGCGCTCACGCGGAGTCTTCGCTTCCGAGTTCACCATTGTTAGAGGTTATCACTGAAGTTATTGACACTTCCGAATCGACGAGGTTATAACTTCTAACGAACGCGAAGCCAAGTAACTCAACGACTCTGTGGAGGTCGTCGCCATGAACACCGAAGGGCTCGTCGAGGTCGTCCTGCCGGGCAAGGTCGAGCCCGAAGGGCTTCGGATCCGGCACGGAGCCGTACCCGCCGCAGGCCCCGGCCAGGTCGTGATCCGCATGGAGGCGACCGGCGTCTCCTTCGCCGAGCAGCAGATGCGCCGTGGCCGCTACTACGACCAGCCGCCCTTCCCGTTCGTACCGGGCTACGACCTCGTAGGCACGGTGCTGGCGATCGGCGAGGGCGTCGAGCCGCGCCTGGCCGGTACTCGGGTCGCCGCGCTGGTCAAGGTCGGTGGCTGGGCCAGCCACGTGCTCGTCGACGCGGCGGACGTGGTGCCGGTGCCCGACGGCATCGGCGCGGCCGAGGCGGAGACCCTCGTCGTCAACGGCGTCACCGCCTGGCAGATGCTGCACCGCAAGGCCCACGTCCGTGCCGGGCACACCGTCGTGGTGCACGGCGCGAACGGCGGCGTCGGATCGGTTCTGGTCCAGCTCGCCCAGGCCGCGGGCGCGCAGGTGATCGGCACGGCGTCCGCGCGCCACCACGAGGCCCTGCGGGAAAGGGGAGTCGTCCCCGTCGACTACCGCACCGACGACGTCGCCGCACAAATCCGCGAACTCGCCCCCCGCGGGGTGGACGCCGTCTTCGACCACGTCGGCGGCCGCGGCATCGTCGACTCCTGGCGCCTCCTCGCCCCCGGCGGCACCCTCGTCTCGTACGGCAGCGCCTCGACCCGGGACGACGAGGGCTCCAAGCAGTGGCCTGTCCTCAAGCTGCTCGGCCGGGTGTGGCTGTGGAACGCCATGCCCAACCGCCGCCGCGCGTACTTCTTCAATGTCTGGGCCGGCCGGGCCCTGGCCAGGAACCGCTTCCGCGCCCGCCTGCGCACCGACCTCACCCAGGTCTTCGCGGCCCTCCAGCGCGGCGAGCTCACCGCCCAGATCGCCGCGCAACTGCCGCTCACTCGCGTCGCCGACGCCCTGCGGCTGGCCGAGTCGGGCACCGTCGCCGGAAAGGTCGTCCTGAATCCGTAGCAGGCACCGAGCGGCCCGATCCGATCACCCCAACGAAACGCGAGGAACACCATGTTCAGCACCGGCCCGTCGAACTCACCCGGTCAGCAGCCCCGGCCCCGCGCGGGCAAGGCCGCGGCCACGGTCGCGCTCGCCGTCACGGCCGTTTACGCCGGCACCATCCCGACCGCGCAGGCCGCCCCCCACGGCGGAACGTCCCAGTGCGGCGGGCGAGGCGTCGACACCACCGCCCTCATCCGCTACGAGTCCGACATCGTGATCAAGGCGCCGCTGGGCACTGTCTGGAAGCTGCAGACCGACGTGGAACGCTGGCCGTCCTGGCAGCCCCCTGTCACCACCGCCGAACGTCTCGACCCCGGCCGCCTGAAGGCGGGTTCGCGGTTCCGGTGGACGACCCCCGCGCCCGCCACCCCCACGACCCCCGCCACCACCCTCGCCATCACCTCCACCGTCCAGGAACTCCAGCGCCACAACTGCATCCTGTGGAGCGGACCCGCGATCGGTGAGGGGCTGCGCATCGACGAGGGTGTCCACCTGTGGACCTTCAGCAAGGTCAAGGGCGGCGTGCACGTCCACACCGAGGAAACCTGGACCGGCACCCAGGTCGAAGCGGACGTACCCACCGCGACCGCGGCCCTCGGCGCGGGCCTCGAAGCGTGGCTGCACGACCTGAATACCACCGCCGAAGCATGAACCCGGCAAGCGGCATGCGGCATGGAACGGGCCCGGACGAACCACGGCGTCCGGGCCCGCGGGGCCCACACCGTCGGATTCGGACCCGGGCGTCCGCCCGGCGCCGCTGCGCGGGGCCACAATGCCCCCATGACCGATGATCAGTCCCGGAACCCCGCCCGGCCGCTGCTGCGCCGCCCCTCGGACGGTGAGCTCATAGACGTCGCCGGTGTCGCGCACTTCTTCCGCCTCACCGGCGAGCACACGGGCGGGCACTTCGCCTTCGAGGAGTTCAGCCTCGCCCCCGGCACCATTGGCGCCAGGCCGCACGTGCATGAAGGACACGACGAGTACTTCTACGTCCTCGAGGGAGAGTTGACGCTCCACACCGGGGACGGCGAGGTGACGGCCGGTCCCGGGCATCTGCTCGCCGCGACCCGCGGCACACCGCACGGCTTCCGTAACGCGGGCACGGTCGCCGCACGCGCCCTGTGCCTCTACACCCCCGCCGGATACGAGAACTACTTCCGCGACGTCCACGCCGCCGTGAGCGCCGGCGCCGAAGCGACCGATGAGCTGCTGGCCGAATTCCGCGGCCGCTACCGGACCAGCTCCCTCTAGGCCACGTCGAGCCGCGGTCAGCGCACGGGGAAGCCGAAGGAGTACCCCTGCTCTTTCAGCCACGGCAGAACCTCGCGCAGGGCGGCCACGGTCTGGGAGCGGTCTCCGCCCCCGTCGTGGAAAAGGAGGGTCGGGCCGTTGGAGATCTCGTTCTTGACGGTGGCGACGATGGTGTTCGTGCCGGCGCGCTCGAAGTCCTTGGAGTCGATGTTCCAGCCGAGCGGGCGCATTCCACGGGACGCGGCGAGGTGGCGGCTGTAGGGGGTGAAGGCACCTCCAGGGGCCCGGTAGTACAGCGGGCGGACGCCCCCGGACGCCTCGGTGATCATGCGTTCGGCGTCCAGGATCTGCTGGGACTGGTAGGCCTGGGGCTTGCGGTCCATGGTGACGTCGTGCGAAACCGTGTGGTCGCAGAGCCGGTGCCCGGCCGCCACCACCGCCTTGACCAGGTCCGGGTGGGCGCGGGCCTGGGTGCCCACCATGCAGAACGTGGCCTTCACGCCGTTGTCCCGCAGGACCCGGAGCGCCTGTGGTGTCCACACGGGGTCCGGTCCGTCGTCGATGGTGATGTTGACGCTACGGGCACCACCGTCCGAGGCATGCACGATTTCTGCCGATACGGGCGCCGCCTTCCGGCCCTGCGGCTGAGTGTGCGACCTGGCAGGAGGCGCCGAGACGCCCGCTTGTGCGGGCTGTCCCCCGGTGGAACCGAGTTGCGCGTCCCAGAACGAGGTCAGGGCGGCCACCGCGGTCACCCCGAGCGCCGCCGCGAGCACCTTGCCGAACCATCCCCGACCGCCACTTCGCACCATGTCATCTGTTCCTTGCCGTCGCTGTGGGGCCTTTGCATCCGGCAAGAGGGGAGAAGGCGGCCGAGGGATCCACCTGTTACCGATCACGGACATTTCCGCGGGGATACGGCGACGCACCGGTGACGCGTCGAGCGCGGCCGCTTCCTCCTCGAAAGAACCTGCCTCGCCTTTCAGCCATCTCAAGGAGGGGCGCACGGCCTGGGGGGACCGTGCGAGGCGACAGGAACCGAGAGGGAGAAGGCGTGTCGGTCATCAGCCAGCGGGTGCACCTGGTGCTGCTCGCCGCGTGGACGATCCTGTGGTTCGCCGTGGTCCAGCCGCACGGGGGCTTCTCCTGGCACTATCTGCGTACGGGTGGGGAGCTGCTCTACGCGGGCCCGAGCAGGCCGGACGGCGGCCTGAACCTGTACGCCCACCACCCCGAACTGCAGATGGGTCCCGTCAGCTTCCTCGCGGCGGGCCTGTTCAACCCCTTTCCCGACGCCGTCGGGCAGTTCCTGGCCGCCGGCGTGATGTCCCTGCTCGGTCTGCTGATCCTGGTGGTGGCCGGCCGCAGCGCCGCCTGGCACTTCCTGGGCACCGGCACCAATCACCAGCGGCTGCGGCAGCGGGTGCTGATAGCGGGCCTGGCCTTCATCCCGATGTGGATCGAGGTCGCCGTCCGTTTCGGCCACCTCGACGACGTTCTGGCACTCTTCTTCACGGCTCTGGCCGTACACGCCCTCACCCGCGGCAACGCTGCCGCGACCGGCATCTTCCTGGCCCTGGCCATGGACTCCAAACCGACCGCGTTGGCCTTCCTGCCGCTGCTGCTGGCACTGCCGAGACGGCAGTGGCTGCGCGCGGGTCTGTGGTGTGCGGCTCTGGTCGCGCTCGCCTGGCTGCCGTTCCTCCTCGGCGCCCCGCAGTCGTTCGCCGCAGCCGAGTTCACCATCCCCAACCAGCCCGCATCCGCGCTGCGCTGGCTCGGCGTCGACGATCCCCGAACCCCTGCCTGGGACCGGCCCGCGCAGGCCGCGGTGGGGCTGGCGCTGGGCTGCGTCGCGGTCTGGCGAGGCCGCTGGCCCGCCGTCGTCCTGCTCGGCGCCAACGCCCGGATCGCCCTGGACCCCAGCGTCTACACGTACTACACCGCCTCCGTCCTGCTGGGCACACTGCTGTGGGACGTGATCGGGCAGCGGCGCCTGGTGCCCTGGTGGAGCTGGATCGGGCTGATCACCCTGTACGGCACGGTCTTCGTCGTTCCCGATGACGCGACGCGTGGACTGATCCGCCTGGCCTTCGCCGTGACCTCCACCGCATATGTCCTGTTCTGGCCGGTACGGGACCGGCGCCGGCGACACGTCCTGTCCCGCGGCAGGCGGGGAGAGCCGATCAGGCCCTCGGGCTCGGCGGTGGTTCAGGAAGTTCATCGCCCCGTACGACCCCACCCGCACGATCGACGACCGCGCGTCGATGATCTCGGGGCTGGTGACCAACGCGATTCTCAACGGGCGGGCGGATGAGCCCGGGTGGGGCGCGTGGAGTGCTACCGCGAGGTACCGCGAGGAGACCTCGCTCCGGATCGAGATCGGCCCAGCACTGGTCCGAACTCGGCGGACACATCAACCAGCTCTTCGACACTGACCAGTTCTCCGAAGAGTGATCCGATCGCCTTGATCCGCAACCGCGCGGCGTCGCCGTGCAGGTCAGCGCCGCGTCGCTACGTGATTGGCTGCCATCTCAAGGCATCCGTGCCTGCTGGGGGGGAGGGGGGTGCTCGGTCGGACGTCCATGCCGTTGGTTATTTCCCGGCTTCGGGGCCGTACCACTGGAGCGCCTGGCCCGTGACGGCGGCGACGCACTCGAAGGTGGCCGATAGAAGGCCATGTCGAGCGCCCGTACCGCACCCCCCACATTTCCGGCGGGACCGCCCACGGGCTGCGCCCGCCTGACACTAGAGTGCCGCTGTGCGTTGAGTGTGTGGCACGTCACACCGGGTTGGCCGACAGAGGGCGAGGGGCGGCCACCCATGTATGGCGTGCGCTGAAGGGGTGGGGGGTTATGTACGAGTTGATCAAGGGTGCCAACGTCGGTCTGGCGGCCCTCAGTGAAAGCGTCGACTCCGTGATCGTGAGTCTGGACTGGACCAGCCCGACGGGTGAGGGCGACGCGGATGTCTCCGTTCTGCTGCTGGACGCAAACGGCAAGGTGCGCAGCGACGCCGACTTCTACTTCTACAACAATCCGGTCGCTTCGGACGGGAGCGTGCAGCTCCTGGGCAAGACGCCCACGGGGAGTGGCAACAAGGACCGGATCGGCTTCGACCTGACCGCGATCCCGGACGGCATCGATCGGATCGTGGTGTCCGCGAGCCGGTACGGCGGAGCCCACTTCGGCGAACTGGACGATCTGCAGCTGATGTTGGCCGACGGCTCCGGCGAGAGTCTGCTCCGATTCGTGATCGAGGACGCCGGCCCGGTGAGCGCCTTCATCTTCGGTGAGCTCTACCGCCGCGGCGGAGAGTGGAAGTTACGGGCCGTGGGACAGGGCTACGACGCCGGACTGGCGGGCCTGGCAACGGACTTCGGCGTCGACATCGAGGACGACGCTGTTGCCGAGGAGGCGCTGGACGACGCGGCCGGCGAAGCGCAGACGGATACGACCGGCCCCAAGCCCGTCGCCGATCGCGAACCGCAAGCGACCCTGGAGGCCATCCCGGCGCCCCGGCAATCCGACGAAGACGCCGAACCGAGGAAGCCGCCCGCACGGCCCCGCACCGCCAGGAAGAAGGTCACCCTGCCCAAGGCCGTCAAGAAGTCCTTGGCGGAGAACGAGTCCTGGAAGGAGGCCAGGCTCTTTCCGGTCTCCGCGCTCAAGAGCGATCGGGACCGAGAAATGCGGGCCACCTCGGTGCTGTTGTCGGTGATGACGCAGATCCCGGAGTTCGGCCGGAGACTCACCGCCGCGTTCGGATCACCCGCGGGCCGCATGGAGACGTTCACCGAGGTCTCACTGCCGCACGGCGACAGCCCGCGACGCCCTGACGGTGTGATCCGCATCGAGCGGGCCGGCAAACTGTGGACGGCACTGGTGGAGACCAAGACGAACGGGAACGCCCTCAAGGCCGAGCAGGTGCAGGCGTACATGGACATCGCCGCCCGCCGAGGCTACGAGGCGGTCATCACCCTGTCGAACGACGTCGCGTTGGAAGGCAGCCCGCTGGTCGACGTCAGGATCGACGGACGGCGCAAGCACAAGGTGGCTCTCTGGCACCTGTCCTGGGCCGAAGTAGCCCATCAGGCCCAGATGTTGATCCGGCACGAGGGTGTGGGCAACATGGCACACGCCTGGCTGCTCCAGGAGCTGCTGCATTACCTCCAGCACGAGAACTCCGGATGTCACGGCTTCCAGAACATGGGTGCGGCCTGGGTCCCCGTACGCAACGGAATCGACGACGAGACCCTGTGCCAGGGAGATCCACGGGCCCTTGAGGTGGTGGAGAGCTGGGAGCGGCTCGTCCGCCAGGTCTGTCTCAGGCTCGGGGGCGAGCTCGGGCACAAGGTGCTGCCCGTCCAGCGCGCGAAGCGCGGAACCGATCCAGGGGCCCGCCGAACCCGCCTTGCCGACCAGCTCTGTCTCGAAGGGAGACTCCAGGCCGAGCTGCGCATCGAGGGCACACCCGGCGTTCTCGCGATCACAGCAGACCTGCGTACCGGCAAACTCCGCACCTCCATCGAGACTCCTGCGCCCGAGCAGGGCTATCCCCTCACCTGGGCCAAACAGCTCGTCCGACGCCTTGCGGAGGCTCCCGCCGACCTCCACGTCGAGACGCTGGTGGAGGGCGAGGCAGGAGGCCCACGGGGCACACTGGAACGGCTGCGCCCGGAGCCGGCGGACATGCTGCCGAAGAACGGCACGCGGATCACCGGTTTCCGTCTGTCTCTCTTCAAAGGCATGGGCAGCAGCCGTGGCAACGCCGAGTCCGGCTTCATCCGCAGTGTCGACGAAGCCGTGCACCGGTTCTACGCCACAGTGGTCGCCCATCTGGATCGCCCGGCACCTCGACGGCCACAGTCCGCAGAACGATCTGCCACGGGTTGACGCAGACTCGGGGCACGGGACGGCCGTCCTGATCCCCGCCATTTGTCAGACCGGTGTGGCATGATCCGCTGCCATGTCGTCGTTACGCGCACCCGCGTGGTGGTCAAGGGCCGGTCGTCGTCTGCTTGTTGTCCCGCTCGCCTTGCTCGTGGCGGCGGGCACCACCGGTGCCGGTGCCGTGACGGCACCGGCATCCAAGGCCAAGGCCGAGGCCGAGGTCGCGACGCCCGATCGGCTTCGCTACGACGTGTCCCTGCGCGGCGACGCCGACGGCTCCCACTGGACCGGCCGACAGCGGGTCTCGTTCCGCAACGCCTCCGACCGGCCCCTGCGTGAGGTGTACGTACGTCTGTGGGGCAACGGCGTCGACAAGTGCGGCACGCCGGGCAAGCCGCCCCCGGTCAGGATCTCCAAGGTGCGCGGTGGCAGTGCGGGCCGCCTCACCGTGAACTGCACCGCGCTGCGCATCACCCTGCCGGAGCCGCTCGCGCGCGGTGAGCGGACGGCCGTCTCCTTCGACGTGTCCATCACTGTGCCCCGGCGCAACGACCGCTTCGGCCGCGAGGGCGCGTTCCGCTTCCTGGGCAATGCGTTGCCGGTGCTCGCCGTGCACGATGCGAAGGGATGGCACCTCGATCCCTACGTGTCGGCCGGCGAGAGCTTCTACGCCCTGGCGAGCGACTTCCGTGTGCGTATCGACCACCCGTCGGCCCTCAAGGTCCCCGCGACGGGCCGCACTTGGACCAGCCACGGCAAGCCCGGGCGCACGGTCACGCACAGCCTCGCGCAGCGGGTGCGGGACTTCGCGTGGGCGGCGGGACCGTTCCGCACGGCGATGGAGACCTCGCCCGGTGGTGTGCGCGTGAAGTCGTACTGGACGCCGAACACGCCCGCGGCGGGTGTACGCCTCAACCGCAAGGACGGCGTCGCCGCGGTCGACCGGTTCGGCAAGGAGTTCGGCCGCTATCCCTACGGCGAGATCGACTTCGTGATGACCAAGGACTTCGGCGGCGGTATGGAGTACCCCGGCCTGGTCATCCTCGGCACCACCGAAGAAGGCAGCGCCGTCGTCCACGAGGTGGCCCACCAGTGGTGGTACGGCATCGTGGGCAACGACGAATACGGCGCACCCTGGCTGGACGAGAGCTTCGCCCAATACGCCAACGCACGCTTCTACGGCTGGGACACACGCGACTGCTGGTCCGACGCCGACTGGTCGAGCGAGCAGACCGCGCTCACCAACTCGATGGCCTACTGGAGCAAGCACCCAGGCGAATACCACCTCGTCTACACGGCCGGCTCCTGCGCCCTGGCCCGCCTGGAGCGCACCATCGGAGCCGACGCGATGGCGCGACTCCTCAAGCGGTACGCCCGCGACCACTGGTACGGCGTCTCCACCACCGCCGACTTCAAGAAGGCCGCACAGTCCGTGACGGACACCGACCTGGACCCCTTCTGGACGAAGCACCGCATCCGGTGAAACCGCTTGGTGCCGTCACCGGGACCGCCCCAGTGGATCGGGCGGAGGCCCCTCGTCCCCGGTGAGCCCGGCTCGGCGCAGGTGCCGCCGCCCGCGGGAGGGTGACGGAGCCCGGGGCACGGGCAAGGTCGTCAGCGTTGAGCCGTCGCCGTCGCCGTTGAGGTTGTGCTCGGATCCGAGGAACCGGGAAGTGCGCGATGCCGGCAGGCCGGCGACCCGCCCGAGCCGGGGCAGGACGGGGCCGAGAGCCCCGACGGTCGTTCCGGCGGCCGTGGTCCCGTAGGCCGGCATACCCGGGCGCGCCGTCATGGGCCGACGCCCCGTCAGGACACAACCGGCCAGGGACGTTTGCGGCCATCGGATCTCTCTTCCGGCACCCCTGACCTGCGGCAAAAGTAGTTCCTGACACCGGGCGTCACACCCGTGAACAACCCTCACAGCTGCACCTGCAGGGCAGCTGTCCGGGCCAGGGTCGTGCGTTCGCCCACTCGACTTCCTTGCCGCAGGAGAGACCATGAAGCTGAGCAACGTCCTTCGCCGTACGTCCGCCACCCTTGCCGTCGGGGCGATGTCCCTGGGGCTGGTCACCGTCACCGGCGGGGCCGCGCAGGCCGTCGCCTCGTGCACCGGTGGTGTGTCGATCTACGGCACGCTGTCGGACGGCCGGCTGACGTACACGCAGATCGAGCCGAACACCGGCGACCGCGTGAAGACGCTCATAGGCCCGAACCTCGGATTCACACCGAAGGCGATGGCGACGCTCAACTTCAACACGGTGCTGGTCACTTCGACGGCCGGTGACCTCTACCGCGTCGACATCCAGACCAACAACACCTCCCTCGCTCTCGCCGGAGTCACCAAGATCTGGGACGGCGGCTGGACCTTCGACAAGATGGTCTACGACGGCGCCGGCCACCTCTACGGCACGGTCGAAGGGCAGCTTCACCAGTACCTGGTGTCGCAGGACAAGCCTTCCGGGTCGGCCCACATAGGCCAGCACGTCGTGATCGACACGGGCTTTGTCCTCAAGACGCTGGCCGCCGCGGGCGATGACCGCATCATCGCCTCCACCTCGGACGGACGCCTGCTCAGCTACAAGATCAACGGTGTGAACGACTGGGACCGCGCGGTGCTGAAGTCGAGCGGCTGGTCGGCGGTCGACTCGCTGTCCTCCCCCGGCGGGGGCCTCTACTACGGCCGTACCAACGGCGGCATGTACTGGTACCACGACGCCGACCCCACCGACGCGGACGGCTCCGACATCGCGTACCACCCGAGCGACCCGGTGGATGCCTCCGGCTGGACGCAGACCCTGCTGTCGGCGTACGCGGACAACTGCGCCTACGTGCCCCCGGCCCCGCCGCACTCGGTGCAGGGCGGCACGATCTACCGCAGCGAGGTCATGACCCGGGCCAAGGACTGGTACAACCGCAACGTCCAGTACAGCCAGACCGCTTACGCCACCGACATCGAGGGCGACGACACCTACCGCACCGACTGCTCCGGCTTCGTCTCCATGGCCTGGCACCTCACCTCCTCGCTGACGACGCAGACCCTCGACAACGCCGCCACGCAGATCTCCAAGGCCGACCTGAGGCCCGGCGACGCGCTGAACTCCAGCAGCGAGGGGCACGCGGTCCTCTTCGCGGGCTGGAAGGACCAGGACGCCGGCACCTTCTACTACTACTCCGAGGGCAGCCCGGACTCGGACATGAACTACCGTTCCGCGAACGCCTACAGCGGCACCATCGACAGCCACCCGGCCTCGGCGTACGTGGCCCTGCGCTACGTCAAGATCGCCTGACGCCCCAGCCGCAGCCCCGCCCCGTCGCCCCCGAGGGCCCCGCCGACACCGGCGGGGCCCTTTCGGCATACCTGGCTGGCAGACGGTCTCCGCCAAATCCAATCAGCGAGATCTACGGGGGCTCCGTCGAGCTCCGGGTCAACGGCATCGCCAACTCCACGGAGCCCCCCTCCACCGAGTGCGCATCCTGACCCGCAGCCCCGCAGCCCCGCAGCCCCGCAGCCCCGCACGCCCGCACGCCCGCACGGCAAAAGGGCGGCGCCCCCTCCTCCGAGGGGGCGCCGCCCTTTTGTCGTGTCCGTAAGTCCGTAAGTCCGTAACTACCGGTCTAGTACCAGTTGTTCGCCTGCCAGAAGTTCCATGCGTTGCACGGAGAGCCGTAACGGCCGTCGATGTAGCTCAGGCCCCATCTGATCTGGGTCAGCGGGTTCTCGTGCCAGTCGTCGCCCGCGACGTCCATCTTGGTGGCGGGCAGCGCCTGCGGGACGCCGTACGCGCCGGAGGACGAGTTCGTGGCGTTCCAGCGCCAGCCGCTCTCGTGATCCCAGAGGTTCTCCAGGCAGGCCCACTGGGTGGTGTTGGCCCAGGCCGCGTCCTTCTGGTTCATCAGCTGGCGCCCGGCTGCCTTGACCTCGGTGATGTTGTTGCGGTCGACGGTGTCCACGGAGGTCGTGCAGGTGTACGTGCCGGGCTGCGCGGACAGCAGCTTCTGCGTCCAGCCACTGGTGTTGACCGGGTCGTCGAGGTGGTACGTGATGTCCGCGCCGGAGCCGTCGGTCGGGTTGGCGTCCTTGTACCAGTACATGGCCCCGGTGGAGAGCCGCCCGTAGTACAGCCCGCTGCCCGGGGAGACTAGCTGGTTGAAGCCCGACCAGCCGGAGGACTTCAGGGTGTTGCCCTTCCAGGAACCGGCGCCTGCGATGGTGTAGTCGAGCAGTCGGCCGTCCTCGGTGGTGGCGCCGAGCCGGTCGTCGCCGGTGGCGGTGAGGGTCTTCAGGACGAACCCGGTGTCGATCTCGGTGCGTACGCCGATGTGCTGGGAGCCGGCCGGCTTGTCCTCGGTGACGTTGTAGCGCAGCAGCAGGCCGGAGGCGGTGGTGCCGTAGAGGTGGCCGTGACCGTCGTAGGTCAGCTTGTTGTGGGTCCAGCCGCTGTCGGCGATCCTCACCGGCGGGTTCAGCAGGGCGAGGCTGGTGTTGTTGGTCTTGATGTCGATGCGGTAGAGGGCACCGCTGGTCGATGTCATCAGCACGGTGTTGAAGTTGAGGGTCGCCATGGCCTGCGGCTCGAAGCCGAGGTCCGGTCCGACGAGCACCTTGGCGAGGTCGCCGGTGGCCGGGTTGATCTGGCTGAAGGTGAGCCTGCCGTCGGTGAGTACGCCGTAGATGTTGACGCCGCCCGAGCAGCTGGTCGCCGCGTCGGCGGTGGGGGCGGTCACCGTGAGGAGTCCGGTGCTCAGGGCGGCGGCGGTCAGCAGACCTGCGACTCTACGGCCGTTGGTGCGGATGTTCTTCACTTCTGGTTCCCCCGGGGGCGGTTGAGGTCGGGCAGGGCAGACGAGCAGGTCAGGCGTGGGATGCGGGTCGGCTGTGGGACTCGTGGGAGTCGCCGTCAGTGGCGGCGCGGGCGGCTTACTGCCAACCGGCGTCGGCGGGGGCGGCCTGCCAGCCGGCGTCTGCGGTGACGACGGAGGCGGACTCAGCGGCGTCCGTCCCGTATGCCGAGGTGACGGCCGGGGCGGCGAGGGCCACGGCGACGACGAGGGAGACGACCGCGGCGGCATCGGCGATACGGGTGCGAGGCATGGCTGTCCGTCCTTCCGGGGCGAGGTGTGAGGTCCGGCCCGCTGTCGCGTCCCGCGGTGACGCGCTTCCTGGCCGGCGATCACCAGGTTCGTCGTGGCCCGGGCCCATGAGAAGGGTTCCTCGGTGGACGGAAAGGGCCTTGGACCGATACGTCCACACGGGCCGCTTCAGTCCGTCGGCTGCGCCTCGAACGCCAGAGGCATCAGTGGCACCCCGGCACCCGTCAGTCGCGCCGCCGCCAACTGCGGGACGTCGCACAGCAGTCGGCCGCAGACGCGGACGGCCCGCTCCTCGGCCTCTCCCAGCCTGTCGGCCAGCAGGTAGAAGCCCAGGGTGAGCCTGGAGGGGGAGCGGGGATGCACGGCGACGTGCTCGACGCGGTCGCCGGGGACGATGGACGAGCGCACCAACTCGCGGACATCCGACGGCAGACGGTCGCCGGAAGGGAGTTCCAGATGCGCGTGGACGAGATACATGCGCTCCAGCGTCTCAACGGATGAGCTCGCCAAGTCGGCGTGCCAGGTGGCCGGTTGTGTCCCTGGCCCGTTCCGGCCTTCCCTGTGACGAAACGTATCTGTTCTGCGAAGATCGGCGCTGAAGAGGGGTCGTTGTGTGCAGAAACGGGGGGACGCACGTGCTGACCGCACTCGGACTCGACTCCGTCGCGGAGACGGTGTACCGCGCCATGCTCAGACACCCGGCCGCCGGTGTCGCGGACCTCGGCGACACCGTGGGGCTGTCCGACAAGGAGGTGCGCGACGCCCTCGACACCCTGAGCGAGCTGGCGCTGGCACGTCCCGCCGCCGGGGACGCGGGGCGGCTGCGGGCGGTCTCGCCGGACATCGGCATGGAGATCCTGATGGCCCGGCAGCAGGCCCAGCTGGCAGCGCAGCAGCAGCGCCTGGAGGCCTCCCGGGCGGCCGCGGCCCAGCTCATCTCGGAGTACGCCGAGCTGCGGCCGGCCGCCAGTCACCCCGGCGTGGAGCAACTGGTGGGGCTCGACCAGATCCGCGACCGGCTGGCCGTGCTCACCCGTGAGGTGCGCGAGGAGTTCCTGGCGTTCGCGCCGGGCGGGCCGCAGACCGCGGAGAACATGGCCGCGTCCCGGCCGCTCAACGAGGACCTGCTCGGCCGCGGGGTGCGGATGCGCACGATCTACCTGGACAGCGTGCGCGCCCATCGGCCCACCGTGGAGCACGCCAACTGGCTGGCCCGGCTGGGCGGTCAGGTCCGCACGGTGCCGTCGCTTCCCACGCGGATGATCCTCATGGACCGGCGGATCGCCATGATCTCCGTCAGCAGCGACGACACCGCCGCCGGCGCGGTGCTCCTGACCGGACAGGGCACGCTCACCGCACTGTGCGCGCTCTTCGAGACCACCTGGGAATCCGCCCAGCCCCTCGGCCAGCTCGTCTCCATCGACGCGCACGGCCTCACCGGTCAGCAGGCCACCGCCCTGCGCCTGCTCGCCGAGGGGCACACCGACGAGGCCATCGCCAAGCGCCTCGGAGTGTCCCATCGCACCGCCCGCCGAATCGCCTCCGAGCTGATGGACCGGCTCGGTGCGCGCAGCCGCTTCGAGGCCGGCGTACGCGCCGTCCAGCAGCGCTGGCTCCCGGCCCACCCGTGACCCACGTCCGTGCCGGACAGCCGCCTGCCGGTAAGGCAGGCCCGGGTCGTCCTCGCGCGGTCCCGGATCTCGGCTTCGCCGAAGTCTCTCCGTTCCTTCACGCGTCGTTGCGCAGCCTCGCACTCCTGGAGAAGGGCGGTCGACGCGGGCCATGGCCGACCTGCGGGGGCCAGAAGCGCAACACGGGTATCCGCCCGGTGCCCACGTGGCCGTCCGTCTCCCGGCCACCCCGCAGGTGCGGCTCCTCCGCGAGGCGTCACCCACCAAAAGACGCTCCACCAGTACCGTCATCCCCGATCCGGCCTCTCCGGGGATGACCAGGCGGCTGGTGGGGATGCGCTCGGCCCTCCGCGTCATCCCCGCCGGCCTCCGCGCCTCGTCACACCACGGCGCCTGAATCCCGCGCCCGCCCGCGTCGCTCCAGCGGCCTGCGCGCCCCGCTGTCCCCGCTGTCCTCGCTGCGCCCGGGGCGCACTGGCGGCGCCGGGTGGCTGCCCTCGAGCTGCACGGCGATCGGCACGGCAGTGAACACCGTCGACGCCATACCGATCACCACGCCGGCGATCAGCGCCACCGAGAAGTCCGCGAGCGAGTCACCGCCGAGCACGGCCAGGGCTGCCAGGATGAACAGCGCGCCCATACCGGTGTTCACCGTGCGCGGCAGCGTCTGGATGACGGCCTTGTTCGCGGTGGTTTCCAGGTCCGCCGCCGGATCGCGGCGGCGCGCCTCGCGCACCCGGTCGAAGACGACGACGGTGTCATTGACGGAGTACCCGATGACCGTGAGCAGGCCCGCCAGGAAGACGCTGTCGACGGGCTTGCCGAGCCAGGCGAACAGGCCCACCACAAGCAGCACGTCGTGCACCATGGCCGACACCGCCGCGGCGGCGAACGTCCACCGGAACCGCACGCTGAGGTAGACCAGCTGGGCCGCGACGGCGATGCCGAGCGCGATGAGCGCCTGCCGGCGCAGTTCGTCCCCGAGGCTCGGGCCGATCAGTTCGTCCCGCTCGACGGTGACCTCGCCGCCCTCCTTCGCCAGCGCCGTTCGGATCGTGTGCTGCTCGTCGTTGCTCAGCTCACCGGTGCGTACCGAGATGTCCCCGTTCCCCGACTCCTGCACCACCGCGCGCGGGAACCCGGCGTCCGTGACCGCGTCCCGCGCCGTGTCCACGTCCACGGGCCTGCTGGTGCTGTACTCGACCAGGCGCCCGCCGGTGAACTCCACCCCGAAGTCCAGGCCGCGCAGGCCGATTCCGGCGACGGCGACCAGGATCAGCAGCGTGCTGACGCCGAGCCAGCGGCGTCGGTGGTGCACCAGACGGGGTTTGCGGTGCGCGAGCCAGGCACGCACGCGGCCGGTGGAGGTGATCCCGGTCAGGGCGGGCCGGTTGCGCACGAAGCGGCGCCGGATCGCGAAGTCGGCGATGACCCGGGTGATCACCAGGGCCGAGATCATCGACACCAGGACGCCGATGGAGAGCGTGACGCCGAAACCCTTGACGGGTCCGGTCGCGAAGAAGAAGAGCAGCCCGGACGCGAGCAGCGTGGTCACATTCGAGTCGACGACCGCGCTGAAGGTCTCGCCGAAGCCAGTACGCAGCGACTTGTCCAGATGAGCCGAGGCCGAATGAGCCGAGGCCGATTGAGCCGAGGCCGATTGAGCCGAGGCCGATTGAGCCGAGGCCGATTGAGTCGAGGCCGACTTCGTGGCACGGACTCCCAGATACTCCTCGCGGGCACGCTCGAAGACCAGCACGTTCGCGTCCACCGCCATGCCGATCGCCAGGACGAAA
The DNA here is from genome assembly GCF_041052385.1 of Streptomyces sp. R28. Taxonomy (GTDB): domain Bacteria; phylum Actinomycetota; class Actinomycetes; order Streptomycetales; family Streptomycetaceae; genus Streptomyces. Next base: position 5,666,933 of record NZ_CP163439.1, read on the forward strand.
CCGGCGAGTCCGGGCAGTGTCAGGGTCGCGCCCAGGGCGACCAGTGCGGCGTAGGAGATCAGCGCGTAGAGCGCGAGCGCGAGGGTGGCCAGGGCGCCGAGCAGCCGGTAGACGACGAGGATGAACAGCCCCGTCAGGGCGAGCCCGATGATCGCGGCCTGGGTGCTGGCGGCGATGGCGTCGGCACCGAGCGTGGGGCCGACGGTGCGCTGCTCCACGACGTCCACGGGCACCGGCAGCGCACCGCCCTTGACGAGCGCGGCCAGCTCGCGGGCCTCTTCCCGGTCGAAGCCGCCGGTGATCTGCGTGGAGCCGCCGGAGATGCCGACCTCGCACGCCACGTCCGGGTTGACGCCGGGCGCCGAGAGGACCTTGCCGTCCAGGACGATGGCGACGCGCCGCTCGGGGGCGCCCTGCGGGGCGCAGGCCGCCGCCCCGGTGATCCGTGCCCAGTCCTTGCCCGCCTCCCCGCGGAAGGTGAGGTTGACCGTCCAGCCCGACATCGTCTGCTGGTCGAGCACCGCTTCGGCGTCCTTGACGCCGTCGCCGGTGAGGGCGGTGGGCCCGAGCTTGAGGAACGCCCCCTTCTGGTCGGGGTCGGCCAGGGTGCGCGAGCCGTCCTTGGCCGGCTTCCCCTTGTCCGCGTCCTGCTTGTCCGTCAGGCCCTGCACCGGATGGACGGTCAACTGCGCGGTGCGGCCGATGACTTCGGCGGCCTCGCGCGGGTCCTGTACGCCGGGCAGCTCGACGAAGATCCGCTGTTCTCCGGACCGGTAAAGGCTCGGTTCGGACACGCCGAGCGCGTCGACCCGCTGGCGGAGCACCTCCAGGGCCCGCTGGGTCGATTCGGCATCGGCCTCGACGACGGGTGAGTCCTTGGTCTCCAGGACGATCTGGGTGCCGCCGCGCAGGTCGAGGCCGAGGCGGGCGGACTGAGTGAGAGCGAAGAAGAGCGAGGCGGCGATCACACCTAGGGCGATGATCGCCCGCCACATGGGCGCGCGAGACATGAGTTCTCCACGATGGGCAGGCAGACGGAATCGACGTCTGCGCCGGGCGCGGAGGCGAACCGTCAGGCGTCGATACGGACTTCAGTGCTCCATCGGGACGGCGGGCCACGCGGGCGATACACGTGGCCGCCCCGGCTCGCTCCCGCGGCCGCGGCCGCCACGACCACGGCGGGGCCGCCGACAGCACGGTGCGGGGCAGCCTCCCCGGCGCCAGGGCCCAGGAAGCCGTGCATCGGGTACGGCACGGCGTGGGCGTGGGCGTGGGCGAGCACGGGGCGCGCCACGGTGACGGGTCGCTGCGCGTCGGCGGTCGCGGACGCCTGCGCGGACGCCGTCGCGGCCGTGCCCGTCGAGGACGGGCGGGACGCCGACTTGACCGACACCGGCAGGAAGAAGGCCAGGGCGGCGAGCAGCGCGGAGAGCACGACGGCGGCCGGACGCGTGGGGTGTGCGCGGTGCTGCTGCACGCTACTTGCCCCCCGGTCAAGTCGTCGTACGTAATCAGCAGTTGGGCACTGCGAGCCGAGGCTCGGCTCGTCCGGCCCTCAGTGACACGAACGCCGTCGGGCGCCCGGAGGTTCCCGACTCACCGCACGAATATTGCTGTCGGCGGGGTGCGCCGGTGCGCCGGTGCGGCGGCACGGCGGCAGGCGCGGGGCAGCACCGGTTCGAACCTTCACGCATGCGCGGCCGGGACCCGATTCTCAAGCTCATCATGGACTCGCCGGTTCCCGGCAGCCGTGGCCGGACGCCCTTCTGCGATCCGGTACACGTCGTACTTGCGGCGTTCAGTCCACACGACCCCGCGCATCCAGGTGACACATGGCCCTGCCTTTCGCGTACGTGCCATGTGGGCACGGTCGGCGCCACGGGCCTGAACGGGCGAGCGTGACGGCGTACGCCGGATGCCCCGAACGGTCTGCCAGGGCGCGACAGGAGCCGGGGGAGGGATTTCCATGAAAGACATGTCCCGACTCGACAGCGCATGCCCCCGCCCCGTTCGCTCCGTCGCGGCACTGGGCCTGGTGGTGGCCCTGGCCGTCGGCTGTACCGGGTCCGACGCCGACACCACCGCCGCGACCGCCGCCGGCCGTGCGGCCGTCGGGACGTCGCCGCTGCCCACCGTCCCGCCCGCCCAGCCACCGGCACAGCTCACCCGGGCCAAGGTCGAGAACGCGGTGAACCAGCTCGACGACGTCGTACGGGACGCCATGCGCCGCACCGGTGTGCCCGGAGTCGCCGTGGGTGTGGTGCACGACGACAAGGTGCTGTATCTGAAGGGCTTCGGCGTGCGGAAGGCCGGCACCAAGGACCGGATCGGACCGGACACCGTCTTCCAGCTCGCCTCGGTCTCCAAGCCCGTTGCGTCCACCGTGGTCGCCGCGGCCGTGGGCGAGGAGACCGTCGGCTGGGACGACCCGGTCGTCGACCACAGCCCCGGCTTCAAGCTGAAGGACCCATGGGTCACCCGCCATGTCACGCTGGCCGACCTGTTCTCGCATCGCAGCGGACTGCCCGACCACGCCGGAGACCAGCTGGAGGACCTCGGCTACGACCGCTCGTACATCCTGAACCACCTCCGCTACGAACCGTTGGCCCCCTTCCGTGCCCACTACGCGTACACCAACTTCGGGCTGACCGAAGCCGCCGAAGCCACCGCGCGAGCAGCGGGGACCAGCTGGGAGAAGCTGTCCGCCGAGAAGCTGTACCAGCCGCTCGGCATGGACTCCACCAGCTCTTCCTACGCCGACTACGAGAAGGCGGACAACAAGGCCGACTTGCATGTGAAGACCGGGGGCACCTGGCAAGCCGAGCATGTGCGCCAACCCGACGCCCAGAGCCCGGCGGGCGGGGCCAGCTCCACGGCCCAGGACATGACGAAGTGGCTGCGCCTGCAACTGGGCAACGGCAAGTTCGAGGGGCGGCAAGTCGTCGACGCCGACGCGCTGGAGCAGACCCACCTGCCGTACAGCACCTCCGAGCCGCCGCACGCGCCCGCGGGCAGGACCGGGTTCTACGGGCTCGGCTGGAACGTGAGCTACGACGACCAGGGCAGGCTGAAGATCGGCCACTCCGGCGGCTTCGCGCTGGGGGCGGCCACCAACGTCGCATTGTTGCCCTCGGAGAACCTCGGCATCGTCGTCCTGACCAACGGCGAGCCCATCGGCGTACCCGAGGCGATCTCCGCCACGTTCCTCGACACCGTGCAGACGGGCGGGCCGACCGTCGACTGGCTGAAGTTCCTCGGGCCGATCTTCCAGCAAACCCTGCAGGGGGAACACTCGGAGGTCGACTACAGCAAGCCTCCGGCCTCGCCCGCACCCGCCAAGGCGAACAGCGCCTACACCGGAACGTACGCCAATGACTACTACGGCCCGATGACCGTCAGCGCCCAGGGGGACGAACTCACCATGCAACTCGGGCCCAAGAAGCAACGGTTCCCCTTGAGCCACTACGACGGCGACACCTTCAGCTACCGCACCACCGGCGAACTGGCCGTCGGCCTGTCCGGCGTGACCTTCACCGTCGGGTCCGGCGGACGCGCCGACAAGGTCCGGGTCGAGAACCTCGACACGAGCGGTCTCGGCACCTTCACGAGGAACGACTAGTACTGCGGCGGTCTGGACAACAAACAAACCCCAGGTCACTGATCTGGGGTTTCATCGTGGAGCGGGTGACGAGAATCGAACTCGCGCTCTCAGCTTGGGAAGCGACGGCGCTTGCTCGCCGAACAGCGCGCTGACCTGCGGTAACACGGGACAGGGTGCCATAGTCGGGCCGGGAACGTACCCATGGTGACCGCTGTTGTCCGCCCTGAAGGGCACGGATGGGGCACACGGGTGGAGCGAGGCTGGTGCGGGCGCCTTCGTGGGACGTCGACCGGCATCCCAGCGACGGCGAGTTGAGCGGTGGCTCGGCCCTTTGCCCGGGCCACGTCTCAGGCGGGCATGTGTACACGGTGCCCCTGTACACGATGGCCTGCGGATTGGCGGATTGGACGTCCAGTCGCTCTGCGAACGCCGGTTGGCGGTCAGCTTCGCGTACCCGGCGGCGCAGGGGGAGGCGCCGGCCTTCACCTTGGCGGCCATACGGGCGAGGTCCGCGCCGGTGTGGAGGAGGCCTGGGTGCGCGAAGGACCCGCCCGCGGCCACCGAGGGGGCGGCGACGGTGGCGAGGCCGACGGCTCCGGCGCCCGTGGCCTTGAGCATGGTGCGGCGGCTGATCTGTCGTGTCACATGCATGCTGACGAGACGGGCGGGGGGCGACGCCGATAACGAGAACTGGACGGGCCGTGGTGCAAAGGGCCACCGTGCACGTCGGCCCGGCACCCCGACTCGGCCGTGCAGCGCGACCGGTCCAGGTCTCCGCGAGCCCGGTCCGGCCAGGACGATGCGGCGAAAGCGCCGAGAAGGCGTTTTCCCGCCCCGTGCCCTTACGCGAGTCCGCCACGGCGACGGAACACCCTTCGCCGATGGCGCGGTTGGTCGCGGTGGACCTCGCCCGTGCAGTGGCCGTGTTCGGAATGTTCGCCGTGCACGTCGGCCCCTTCCCACGCCCGCCGGTGTCGTCGACGGAACCCCAGCCGACGCGCGGCTGGGGTTCCTCGAGGCGGTGAGTTTCGGTCAGCGGGTGGAGTTGCCCACGCCGTAGACAGCTCGTCCACGCGTCGGCGGACCGCACCACATCGCGATCACCGTGGATCAGGCGGGTCAGCGCTGCAGGGTGAGCAGACCCGGCCGGTACGGCAGTTTCAGGTAGTCGGGTTCCTGTGTGTTGTTGGGGAGGCCCTGGTAGAGGAACTGCAGGTTGCAGGGATCGATGGTCATGGTCTGGTCGGGGTTGTCGCGGACCAGGTCACCGTGGCTGACGCCCTGGGCCCAGGTGGAACCGCTGTTGGCCTGGCCCGCGAAGGGGCTGCTCTCGCTGCCGGCCTGGACGGTCCACGGACCGTTCAGACTGGGGGCGGTGAACGAGCGGAAGTAGCGGTGCGAACCCTTCGCCTCAACGATCATGAGGTACTGGTTCTGGCCCTGGACCTTGTAGACCTCCGGCGCCTCGAACAGAAGGTCCTCGGTGTCGCTCATGATCGTCGTGTACGAGGAGCCGAAGCTGCCCGGGAAGTTCCCGAGCGGCATGGTCGACCGATAGATCTTGCCGTTGTCACCGGCGAAGAACAGGTACATGTTCTGGTCGTCGGCGATCATGGTCGGGTCGATCGGGCCGCCACCCTCGCCGGCGGGGAAGCGACCGGTGAACAGCTCCTGCGGGGCGGACCAGCTGTTGGGGTTGGTGGGGTCGCTGGACGTGCGGTAGGTGAAGGTCCAGTTGGTACCCCACCCATTTGAGACCAGCACCCAGATGTTCTTGGTGGAGAGGTAGAACAGTTTGGGCGCCACCGCGCCCTGGTTCATCGTGGTCTGGCCGGCCGTCGCCATGTCCGACCAGTTCGTGAAGGGACTGAACGCCATCGAGCCCCACGACGTTCCGTTGGAGGTGGTCGCGTAGACGAGGTGCTTGCCGTTGTACGTCACGGTGGTGAAGTCCTTCAGCGCGACCGAGCCGTTCGCCGGCTGCGCCAGCGGACCGGTCGAGGTCCACCGGTAGGTCGACGGAAGAGCACACGCCTTGGCGTTGGCCGTCCCGGACAGGCCGGTCCACTTCTGGTTGTCGCCGCCGTGGCACGACCAGATCTGCACCCCCGTGCCGTTGGTCGTACCGCCGCCCGAGACGTCCAGGCACAGCCCGGACTGCACGCCGACGATCGTGCCGTCGGAGTTCACCCGCCACTGCTGGTTCGCACTGCCGTTGCACGTCCAGATCTGCACCGGGGTCCCGGACGTGGTGGCGCCGCCCCGGGCATCCAGGCACTTGTTGCCGTACACGGTCAGCTGGTTGCTGTCCGTTGACGTCCACTGCTGGTTGATTCCGCCGTGGCAGTCCCAGATATGCACGTTCGCGCCGTCGGTCTGGCTGAAGCCCGCCACATCGAGACACTTGCCGGAAGCAACACCGCGCAACTCGCCAGTGGTGGCCGCCTGAGCCGGGCTGGCAACGAGCAGGGCCGCCAACGCGGCCAGGGCCGCAACCGCGGCGGCGAGCGCCCCAGACGGATGTCTGCGGCTGAAACTACGTCGGTGCATAAGGACCTCGTCATCCTTGAGCAAGGCTCCGGTTTGCCCCGTCAGAGGCTGTGCGGATGCTGGTGTGGTGCGACCCTGGGGTGTCCGGCATGTCGAACGAAGGTCGAAGTATCGAGCAACTGGATGATTAAGGTTCCGGTGATCAGCGTCAATACCTCTGGCGCAATTCGCGAGCAGAAACGTTCGCAGGCTGAAACCAGGCGGCTTCAAGTCCGTGGTATTACGGCTCTTTGGCGTGAGGGCCAGGTAGCAGTGCGGGCACGGGCTTGGTGATCATCGCGGATGTCCTACGCCTGACGATCACGAGAGTGTCCCGTGCCTGCTGATGCATCTTCCTCGGTCCCTTCCGTGCTGCTGAAGCTGGATCCGCTTGACCCGGCCAGGTCGTTGACCTGCGTCCCTGCTTCGATCACCGCGCCGCGTGTCCGTGAGCGGCGGGCCGACCGGCTGCGCACCACGGGGGCGAAGACGATGACGGCCAACCCAAGTCGACGCGCGGGCCAACGCCGTGGGGATGCGGTGGCGTCTCATGGTCTACTTCGGCGCCTACGGTCCGATGCGGCCGGCGGAACCGGCCGGCCTCCGCCGTCGGGACGTCGACCTCGGCAACCTGCGCATCCGTGTCCGCCTTGCCGAGCCGGAGCGGATGAACGGGCGGCGCGCCCAGGGCGCCACCAAGTCCGAGGTGGGAATCCGGACTGTGCTCCTTCCCGCGTTTCCCGCGTTCCCTCCACCGGGAGCTCCGCCGGCATCTGGAGAGCTACTCCGAGCCGGGCCCGGACGGGCTGCTGCTGTCCCATCTACGTCGCCCATGACGAGACCGAACTGCTCCAACCCCTCGGAGCCTCGTCCTGGCGACGCCGCCTTCTGGGGCATCCCGATGGCGTGTGGAAGGTTTGTGTCAGGTCTCGACCTGACACGTGAAATCTCAACAAAAATAGGTCCCTTGTGCAACGCTGGCGATCACCCGGGTTCATGCCCGGACGGCGGCAGTCGAAGTGGCTCGGAGTGCCTCGATCCGGCCGCCCATGCCTACGTTCCTTCAGCACCAGGGATCGCGCATGCCCCCCACCCCCCACCCGGCCCCGATACCGGGCGCGAGACGCGTCGCCCGTATCGCCGTGGCCGCGGGCCTCGTCGCCGCGCTCTCCGCGACCGGCCCTCTGCCCGCAGCCTTCGCCGCGGACGGCTCCCCCGCCACCGCGGCCGACCCCGGCGTCAAGTCCGCGCACGACAAGCTCGGTTCGGACGACGCCGACCTCCTCGCGGAGGCCAAGGCACAGCGCGACAAGACCGGCACGATGGTGATCGCCACGGCGCCCGGTCGGACCGAGAAGGTCGCCGAGGAGCTGGATGCGATCAAGGGCGGCTCGGTGGGCCGTACGTACGACAAGCTCGGTTACGTACGGGCCACGGTGCCGACCGGCAAGGCGGACTCGGCCATCACGGCCGCCGCCAAGCTCTCCTCCCTGCAGGCCATCGACCTGCGCAACGAGATACCCCTGGAGGAGCCGGACCTCGTAAGCGGCAGCAAGTCCTATACCTTCGCCGCCACTTACCCCGGCCCGGACAAGAACACCGCCGCGAAGAACCCGTACAACCCGTCGTTCGAGACGGGTGCCGTGGACTTCGTGAAGAAGAACCCGAAGGCGGACGGCCGTGGGGTGATCATCGGCGTCCTCGACACGAGTGTCGACCTCGCCACTCCCGCGTTGCAGAAGGCGACGACCGGTGAGCGCAAGATCGTCGACTGGGTGACCGTCACCGACCCGGTCGTCGACGGCGACGGCACCTGGCGCCCGATGACCACGTCCGTCACCGGGCCCACCTTCACCTACGACGGGAAGACCTGGAAGGCCCCCGCGGGCCGACGGTGACGCGACCGTGATCGACAAGGGTTGGGATCCGCGGTACTACCAGCACAACCCGATCGCCCCGAACGGAACGGCTCCGCTGAAGCAGTTCTTCGAGCAGAACACGCAGGACGCCCCCTCGCCCAGCAGTACCGGGGGCGGCGGGACCCGGTTCGGCAAGACCCTCGCCGACGGGGACCTGGTGTGGGTCTTCAGCTCCGACTACGTCGTCGCGGACATCTTCCGAGTGGTCGACGGAAAGATCATCGAGCACTGGGACGTCGCCGCCGACGGGCAGTAGCCCGGCCGGCTGGAAGCACGCGGAGGGCACGCCCTCTGAAGTCGGACTGGACAACAAACAAACCCCAGGTCTCTGACCTGGGGTTTCATGTACCTCTACAAGGGTTCGTACGACACCCCCCGGGCCCCGTGCGCAGGCGAGGAGGCCGTCACCTTCGCGTTCGTGGAGGTTTGTGCACAGGCTGTGGACCGCGTGAAGCGCCCCGACCGGACGGCGATGTCGGTGCTGGAAGGTGGCGGTTGACGGCGCTGAGGGCTCCGGCGGGTGGCCGGCGTAGAGCCTTCGGCGTCGGCGGAGAGTCCACCGGTCAGTCATGCGGAATTGCGTAATTTCGCAATTGGTTAGATGCTGGGTTGGCTGTTCCTGCTATCCGGTAGTCGCGGGCACAGCCTTCGTGTCCACCCCCGGGGTGGGGTATCTGCAAGGAAACCGAGGGGTCGTGTCCGTTCCGCTGTACCAGGCCAAGGCCGAGTTCTTCCGGATGCTGGGGCACCCCGTCCGCATACGCGTGCTGGAACTGCTGCAGGACGGTCCGATGCCGGTGCGGGATCTGCTCGCCGCGATCGAAGTGGAGCCGTCGGGCCTGTCCCAGCAGCTGGCGGTCCTGCGCCGGTCCGGGATCGTCACCTCTGCCCGGGAGGGCTCGACCGTCGTCTACGAGCTGGCCGGCGGGGACGTCGCGGACCTGTTGAGGGCCGCGCGCCGGATCCTCACCGAGATGCTCGCCGGGCGGAACGAGCTGCTGGCCGAGCTGAGGGAAGCCGGGGTCACCGCGCGATGACCTCAGCGATCAGCCGGGCGACAGCCCTGCTCACCGCACTCCTGCCCGGTCGCGTCGATCTGGCGGACATGCGGCGTGCCCCGCGGCGGGACCTGCTCGCCGGACTGACCGTGGCGATCGTGGCGCTGCCCCTCGCCCTCGGCTTCGGCGTTTCCTCCGGTCTCGGCGCTGAGGCGGGACTGGCGACCGCCGTGGTCGCCGGTGCGCTCGCCGCCGTGTTCGGCGGGTCCAACCTCCAGGTGTCCGGGCCCACCGGGGCCATGACCGTGGTGCTGGTGCCGATCGTCGGCGAGTACGGGCCGACCGGCGTGCTGACCGTCGGGCTGATGGCGGGCGTCATGCTTGTGGCGCTGGCCGCGCTGCGGGCCGGCAAGTACATGCAGTACGTGCCCGCGCCCGTGGTGGAGGGCTTCACCCTCGGTATCGCCTGCGTGATCGGCCTGCAGCAGGTCCCGAACGCGCTCGGCGTACCCAAGCCCGAGGGTGACCGTGTGCTGGTGGTGACCTGGCGCGCGGTCGAGGAGTTCGTGGGACATCCGAACTGGACGGCGGTCGGATTCACGGTGTCGGTGGCCGCGGTCATGCTGGTGGGCGCCCGCCGGCGGCCGACCGTTCCGTTCTCCATCCTCGCGGTCATCGCGGCGACGGTCGTCGCCGAGGCCGCCGGTCTGGACGCGGCGCAGCCGATCGGCACCCTTCCGTCCGGGCTCCCCGCGCCCTCGCTCGGCTTCCTGGACGTCGGTTCGCTCGGCACGCTGATCGCCCCGGCCCTGGCCGTGGCGGCGCTCGCGGCCCTGGAGTCGCTGCTGTCCGCCTCGGTGGCGGACGGCATGACGGTGGGGCAGAGGCACGACCCCGATCGTGAGCTGTTCGGCCAAGGGCTGGCCAACATCGCGGCCCCGCTGTTCGGCGGGGTGCCCGCGACCGGCGCGATCGCCCGGACCGCGGTCAACGTCCGCACGGGCGCCGGCTCCCGGCTGGCCGCCCTGACCCACGCTGCGATCCTCGCCGTGATCGTCTTCGCCGCGGCGCCCCTCGTCTCGAAGATCCCGCTCGCCGCCCTCGCGGGCGTGCTGGTGGCCACCGCGGTCCGCATGGTCGAGGTCGGCTCCCTCAGAGCGATGGCGAGGGCCACCCGCTCCGATGCGCTGATCCTCGTCCTCACCGCGGTCGCGACCCTCGCCCTGGACCTCGTGTACGCGGTGATCATCGGCCTTGTCGTGGCGGGCGCCCTCGCTCTGCGCGCCGTGGCCAAGCAGGCCCGCTTCGACCAGGTGCCGCTCGACCGAGGCGACCACAGCGCCGAGGAACACGCCCTGCTCGCCGAGCACATCGTCGCTTACCGCATCGACGGCCCTCTCTTCTTCGCCGCCGCACACCGCTTCCTGCTGGAGCTGACCGAGGTGGCCGACGTCCGGGTCGTCATCCTGCGCATGTCGCGGGTGTCGACCATGGACGCCACCGGCGCGCTGGTCCTCAAGGACGCGGTGGAGAAACTGGCGCGGCGCGGCATCCTTGTCCTGGCCTCCGGTATCCGCTCCGACCAACGCCAGGTCCTGGGCTCCGTCGGCGCGCTGGAACTCCTGCGGCCCGACGGCCGGGACTACGCCACCACCCCCGAGGCCATCCGGGGTGCTCGCGCCTACCTGGAGTCGGCCGGCCTCCTGATCGCCGTTCCCGCCCAGAAGCCTCGAACCTCCAGCGAGGAAGCCGTCCGATGAGCACTGCCCCCGCGCCCCCGCGCATGGTGGAGATCTCCGGGGCGGAGGCTCTGTGGCTGCTCGAAGGCAGCAGCCTGGGCCGGTTGGTGTACCCGCAGCGGGAGCTGACCGTCGTACGGCCGGCCCGGCATGTGGGGGAGTACGGCCGGCTGATCGTCCGGGCTCCCGTCCAGGCGGTGGCGGTGCCGACCACGGTGACCTACCACGTGGACGAGATCCGCACGGTGCACGGCACCGGCTGGGCGGTCACGGTCCACGGCCCCGCCGACGTGCTCGGCGACGCGGACGAGGTGGCCCACTATCGCCGTACGCTGCCCGGCTGGACGCACGGTCCGCACGACACCCTGCTGCGCCTGCACCCCCAGAGCGTCACCGGCTTCCGCCTCGCCCGCGGGGAGACATGATGGCCTCCGTTCTCGATGGCCTTCCGTACCGGCACGTGCTCACCCTGCCCAACGAGCCGTCCGCGGTTCGCCTCGCCCGCGTGACCGCCGAACAGGCACTGGCCGAGTGGGGGATAGATCTGCACCGGCCCGTCGTGGACGCGGCACTGCTGATCCTCAGCGAGCTGGTGACCAACAGCGTCCGGCACGCCGCCGAGCTGTCCCCGCAGATCATGGTCATGTATGCGGCGAGCGGAAGCCACCTGGCCTTCGCCGTCCACGACCGTCACCCCCACCAGCCGCCGCTGCACCAAGTCGCAACCGGCACCAGTGGCGGTCTCGGCACGGTCATGGAGCTCACCCGGCAACTCGGCGGCACCGCGGCCGTGCACGGCGACGCGGACGGCAAGAGCATCTGGATAACCCTCCCGCTCCGAAACCTCAACGGGCCGCAAGAGCAAGGAAGTTCACCCGCATGACCATCGAGTGGCGCTACACCGTCGAGGACGACTTCGGGATCCTCTCTGTCGCCGGATACCTCGGCCCGGAGGCGGTCCGCCGCTTCGGCGGAGCTCTCGGCTGGGTCGTCGCGCGCGGCACCGGACCGGTCATCCTCGACCTGACCGAACTGCGCGGCTGGTCCGCGGAAGGGCAGCTGGCCATCACCGAGGCCGCACACCGCCTCGTCGGAGCGGGCCGGAGCCTGGAACTGGCCGCCATCCCTGCCGACGGCTCGCTCGTCCCGCCCGGCGACTGCCCGGACATCCCCGTCCACAGCGACCTGGCCACCGCCCTCGCCGCCCACGCACGGCACCCGTCGGCCCCCGACGAGGCGCAGCAGGCGTGGCGCACCGACGGCTGGCCCACCTGACCCGCGTATCCGATCACTGAACGAAAGACACCTGTGCCATGAGCGACAACCTTCCCCCCTGCCCCGCATGCTCCGGCGCCTACACCTACGAGATGGGTGCGCTCCTGGTGTGCCCTGAGTGCGGGCACGAGTGGTCTGCGTCCGAGGGGCCTGCGTCCGAGGGGCCTGCGGACGGCGCTTCCGGAGGCAAGGTGATCCGGGACGCGGTCGGCAATGTGCTCGCCGACGGTGACACCGTCACGGTGGTCAAGACGCTGAAGGTCAAGGGCAGCCCGAGCGGGATCAAGGCGGGCACCAAGGTGCGCAACATCCGCCTGGTCGACGGCGTGGACGGCCACGACATCGACTGCAAGGTCGACGGGTTCGGCGCCATGCAGCTCAAGTCCAGCGTGGTGAAGAAGGTCTGACCCGACACCTTGTAGCGCCGACGACCTGGGACGCCGTCCCTGGCGGTTTCACCGGGTTAGGCGCGCTCGGTGCCTCAGGCGAGGATGGGCCGCATGTTCTTGACGAGTGGGTGGATGCGATGCGCCGAGCTCCGACCGGTGGGGACGTGCCGTCGCGTCGGGGAGGGGACGGCTCGATGAGCACGCCGCTGTACCAACTGAAGGCCGAGTTCTTCAAGACGCTCGGCCATCCGGCCCGTATCCGCGTCCTGGAGCTGCTGAGCGAGCGCGAGCACGCGGTCGCGGAGATGCTGCCCGAGGTGGGCATCGAGCCCGCACACCTGTCCCAGCAGCTGGCCGTGTTGCGGCGGGCGAATCTGGTCAAGACCCGTAAGGAGGGTTCCAACGTGTACTACTCGCTGACCAGTCCGCAGGTCGCGGAGCTTCTCCGGGTCGCACGGACCATCCTGTCCGGGGTGCTCGCCGGGCAGGCCGAGCTGCTGGCCGACCTTCAGGCCGCGCAGGGTGAGGATGAGGGTGAGCCGTCGTCGTAGCGACGGCCCTTGAACGGCGGCCGTCTCCCGGGAGTTGGACAGCCTCCGGTGGTGCGGGAGGCGCCGGTGGACCGGGCGCCCTCTCCAACGCCTTCGCTACGTCCTTCGTCCTGCTGGCGGCGACCGTGATCAGCGTGCGGCGGGGTGCGGAGCCCGACATCTGGCACGGGCTCTCCGCCGCCTGTCTGGGCTGACCGTAGGGGCCGCTGTCGACCGTGGTTGTCCGCTCTTACGGGCACGTCGAGGGCGCGGGACGAGAGCTGTGGGCCGAGCATGCCGCTCGCACGGGCACCGTGCTCCGTGCGCTTCACCGACACGGTGTGGCATCACCACGTATGCGCCGCTGCCGTCGGGCAGACGGGCGTCGAGCCGGGCGACCTCGCCGTCTCCCCGGCAGGTGCGCACGGCGAGCTGAAGCAGCTGCTCGGGAAGGGCAGCCCCGTCCAGGACCTGCGGGGCCCGTCTGCTCGGAAAACGACTTCGCGCATGCATGGACAACGGCGAAGCCGGCTCCGCGCGGGACCGAGTGCCGCCACCGGCGGGCGACGTCGGTCGGGGACCGGCCTGACGAACGTCAACTCCCGCAAGACCGGATCGGGTGCGGTCGCCGTCGTCGTCCATCCCAGCGAGACGATGGACAACCGGATCGCATGCGCGGACTTCGACCCGGGCAGGGAGGTCGTGGCGATGCCGAAGTTCCTGGGCGTCATCACCGGAGACGCCAAGGCCGCGGAGCCGAGCCCCGCGCTCGTTCGTTCAGCCGCTGCGCGTTGCGGTGCGGCGGGTGGACGAAGCACGGGTGCCCCACCGAATCTCGGCAGGGCAGCCGTCCCCTGGGCCTCCGTTTTGTCGGTGTGCTCTCGACTGTCTGTCCGGGGTGTCACATCGCGGCGATGCCCTCCATACCGGACTCGTCGAACGCGGGCAGGCCCTCGGCGGTGGTGACCTTGGTGAGGGATCCGTTCTTCTCGACGCGGAAGCCGTCGACCGTCCCGGAGACGGCGTTCTGGACGTAGACGAACTTCGCGTCCTTGGTCACGGCGATGTCGATCACACCCTGCGATTTCGAGGAGGGTGGGGTGGCGAGGCCGACCTCGTTGGTCAGGGCGAGCCGTCCGTGCTCGTCCATGCGGTACCCGGTGACGGTGGAGTTGCCGGTGTTGCCGCCGTAGAAGTGGTCGCCCGCGCGCTCCAGCCAGCACAGGACCTCCTGGCCGTTCGCAAGCGGCTTCTGAAGGACCTTCAGCTTGCCGTTCTGCCGGACCTGGTAGGTGGTCACCGTGGACCTCTCGGCCTCGGCGACCAGCATCCGCCCGCCGGACCTGTCGAAGCTGATCGCGAACGGCACGTTGCCGGCAGACTTGTTGACGACCGGTTCGGCGACGGCCGGCAGGCCGTTCCTCTTCAGCGGGAAGACCTCGATGGTGTTGTTTCCCTTGGTGGTGATCACCAGGTTGCGGCTGTCCGGGGTGATCTCGACCTCGCCAGGCGAGGTGTCGAACCGAGGTACGGCCTCGTTGGCCAAGCCGAGGGAGCGGAAAGACCCCCGTATCGGCACGAGCCCCTTCGTGGTGATCCGGAAGCCCTGGACGCTGCCCTTGCCGCCCGCGTTCATGACGTACGCGATTTTGCCGCGCACCGCGATGCTGGACGGGAAGTCGCCGCCCGTGTCCATGATTTGACGACGGCCCAGCTTCGTTCCGTCGGCACGGAAGGCGGTCAGTGTGCCGCTGCCTGCGTTGACCGCCAGCAGCATCCCGGAGGCGTCGTCGTAGACGAGGGACCCCTGGGAGGCGAGGGAGTCCGTGGGGGCGTCGACCTGGTCGCCGCCCCTGCCGCCCGTCGCGTAACTGCCCGCGGGTTTCAGCTTGCCCTGCCCGTCCCCTGCGAAGACGTGGATGGTGTTGCCGTTCAGTTCGTTGCCCTGTACGAAGACGGCACGATCGGCTCCCGCTCCGGACGCCCCGTACTGGCCGGCCGAGGCCAGGGACACGGCCACGGTGGCGGCCGCGACGGTGGCGAGGGCGCCTCCGCCGATCATGATCCGCCGCGTCCTGGACCGTGCCCGGTGACCGCGGCGTCCCCCGGCCTTCGGACGTGGACGGTGCTCACTCCGCTCGCCGTACATGTTCACGTGCCACTCCTTCATTCCTCGTCGTGCCTGTGCGTCCGCGTGGAGGTCGTGGACAGGACGAGCGTGGTCGGTGGTGGCAGTGAGGCGGGTGGGGAACGGGGGCCGCGTCAGACTCTCGTAAGCAGTCGGCCGCTCCGGTGTGACGGATGTCTTACGCGTTCCGCGCAGGGCCATGGCGGAGCCGGTGCGGCCTCCTACGGTGACGGGATGCGATCCTTGCGTGCTCTGCGTGCGACGGCGCTGGTGACGGCGGCCCCCCTGCTGCTGGCTGTTGCCGGTCTGGTCCATCCCCGGCATCTGACGGCGGCGACGGCGGGCGACTGGGCCGGGCTGCACGTCGTTCTGCTGCCGGTGTTCCCCTTCCTGGCGCTCGGTCTGGTGGTCCCGTTGTGGGGCAGGCCGCGCCGCGACGCCGAGGGGGCCCTGACGCTGCTCGCCTGGGCCGGATGCCTCGGCTACGCGGCGTACTACTCCGGACTCGACGCCGTCGCGGGGATCTCGGCGGGCACGGTGGTCGACCACGGAGTGCACGGGGCAGCCGGGCGGCTGTTCGCGACCGGCGACGAACTGGGCCGGGCGGGGGTCTACGCCCTGGCCGCGGCGAGTCTCGCGACGTGCGCGGTGCTGTACCGGCGCCACGGGGTCCGGGTGCTGCCGGGTGCCGTGGTGCTGCTCGCCGCCTGCTGGTCGTTCGTCGACAGTCACATTTTCTGGCCGCGGGGCGTGCTCACCATGCTCGGCTTCGCCCTGGCCTTCGCACTGCTGACGGCGGCGACCTTCCGGAGGGGAGAGGACACGGCGGAGACCGGAGACGGCAGGGCACGGCCCCGAAGGCTTGCGAACCGCTGACGTACCCGCGCCGAACGGCCCGCAGCCGCGAGCACGGCCGTGCGGTCGGGGCATGTAGATCCCGGTCACCGGACGTGCGGGCTTCATCGAATCGCACATCGCCACCGCCCTCACCGGCGTCGGCCACGAGGACACGATGGTCCGTGCCGGCTCGTCCTCCGAGAAGGCTGCGTTGATCTACCAGCACTCCGACGACGACCGACAGCAGGAAGTGGCAACCGGTCTCGACGCGACCGTACGCAGGGCGCGATGTGGTCGACGTCGAGGTGGCCCCAGCCGCCGGTGTCGTCGACGGAACCCCAGCCGACGCGCGGCTGGGGTTCCTCGAGGCGGTGAGTTTCGGTCAGCGGGTGGAGTTGCCCACGCCGTAGACAGCTCGTCCACGCGTCGGCGGACCGCATCACATCGCGATCACCGTGGATCAGGCGGGTCAGCGCTGCAGGGTGAGCAGACCCGGCCGGTACGGCATTTTCAGGTAGTCGGTGTTCTCCGGTGTGTCTTTGGGGAGGCCCTGATAGAGGAACTGCAGGTTGCAGGGGTCGATGGTCATGGTCTGGTCGGGGTTGTCGCGGAGCATGTCACCGTGGCTGACGCCCTTGGCCCAGGGGGAACCGCTGTTGGCAGTGCCCGCGAAGGGGCTGCTCTCGCTGCCGGCCTGGACGGTCCACGGACCGTCCAGGCTGGGGGCGGTGAACGAGCGGAAGTAGCGGTCCTTGCCCATCGCCTCGACGATCATGAGGTACTGGTTCTGCCCCTTGACCTTGTAGACCTCCGGCGCCTCGAACAGCTTGTCCCTCGTGTCGCTCATGACCGTGGTGTACGAGGAGCCGAAGCTGCTGGGGAAGTTCCCGAGCGGCATGCTCGCCCGGTAGATCTTGCCGTTGTCAGCGGCGAAGAACAGGTACATGTTCTGGTCGTCGGCGATCAGGGTCGGGTCGATCGGGGAGTTCTTCTGGCCCGGCTCGGGGCCGTCGGGGAGGCTGCCGGTGAACAGCGGCTGCTTGGCGGACCAGCCGTTGGGGTTGGTGGGGTCGCTGGACGTGCGGTAGTAGAGCGGCCACTGACTCCACTGGGACACCTGCACCCAGATGTTCTTGGTTGAGAGGTAGAACAGTTCGGGCGCCACCGCGGGCTCGTTCATCGCGGTCTGGGTGGCCGCCCCCATGTCCGACCAGTTCGTGAAGGGACTGAACGCCGTCGAGCCCCACTTCGTTCCGTCGGAGGTGGTCGCGTAGACCAGGTTCTTGCCGTTGTACTTCACGGTGGCGAAGTCCTTCAGCGCGACCTGCCCGTTCGCCGGCTGTGCCAGCGGACCCGTCGAGGTCCACCGGTAGGTCGACGGGAGAGCGCACGTGTCGCTCTTCGGCGCCGCGGTCGGCTTGAAGTTCCAGTGCTGGTTGGCGCCGCCGTTGGAGGCCCAGACCTGGACGGGAGTGCCGTTGGCGGTCTTGCCGCCGGGGATCTCCAGCGCCCGGCCGCTGGCGGCGTTGGTCAGCGTGTAGGAGCCGTCGCTGTTCCGGCTGGCCCGCCAGTGCTGGTTGGCACCGCCCTTGGAGTCCTGGATCGTCGTCCTCGTCCCGTTGCCCGTCCGGTTGGCCGGCTCGTCCAGTACCCGGCCGCTGGCGGCGTTGGTCAGCGTGTAGGAGCCGTCGCTGTTCCGGCTGGCCCGCCACTGCTGGTTGGAGGCACCGCTGGCGCCCCACACCTGGAGCGGGGTGCCGTTGCCGTTATATCCCGCGGGCTGGTCGAGAACGCGTCCGGCGGCCGCGTTGGAGAGCGTGTAGACGGTGCCGGAGGTGATGACCCCGCCCGGCGTGCTGCCGCTGCTGCTGCTGCCGCCGCTGCTGCCGCTCAGGGCGGTGAGCACCGCGTTGTAGGCGGGCTTCTTGTTGCCGCTGCTGTCGAACAGCAGCGGGTTCGCACCGGTGCGCCAGGAGTCGCTGTCGCGGATGCCCCACACCGTGATGCCCGTGCAGCGGGCGACGTTCAGGCAGGCCTTGACGGCGTTGGCGTACGCGCCGGCGGACGCCTGGGCGATGTCGAGCTCGGTGATCTGGACATCCACGCCGAGGGCGGCGAAGTTCGACAGCGTGGTCTGGAAACTGGCGGGCGGGCCGTCGGCGCCGAAGTGGCTCTGGAGGCCGACGCAGTCGATGGGCACACCGCGGGACTTGAAGTCCTTGACCATGCGGTAGACGCCCTGGGTCTTGGCGTCGGACCAGTTCTCGATGTTGTAGTCGTTGTAGCAGAGCTTGGCCGAGGGGTCGGCCTTCCGGGCGGTGCGGAAGGCCTCTTCGATGAAGCCGTTGCCCAGCACGTCCTGGAACACCGAACTGCGGTGCTGACCACTGCCGCCGTCGGCGAACGCCTCGTTGACCACGTCCCAGGAGTGGATCTTGCCCTTGTAGCGGTTCATCACGGTGGTGATGTGGTTGTTCATCACGCTGCGCAGCGTGTTCGCGTCCCTGATGGAGCTGACCCAGCCGGGCAGTTGGGAGTGCCAGACCAGGGTGTGGCCGCGCATCTTCTGGCCGTGCGCGGAGGCGTGGTTGACGATCCTGTCGGCGGGGGCGAAGTTGAACGACCCGCGGGAGGGTTCGGTGGCGTCCCACTTCATCTCGTTCTCCGGGGTGATCATGTTGAATTCCCGGTCGAGAAGGGTGGAGTACGTCGAGTCGCCGAGCCTGCCCGAGGCCACTGCCGTGCCGAAGTAGCGGCCGCCGGCGGCCGCCGCATCAGCGGCCACGGTCGGCGTGCCGGCCTTCGGCGCGTCTTCGGCCAGGGCTATCAGCGGTACGGCGGCAGCCGCGGCGGCGAGAACCACGGCGGCGGCGAGCACGCGGCGGGTTGCCGGACGGCGGCGATGATAGCGGTTCTGATCTAGCAACAGCATGCCTTTCAGGAGCAGTGGGCCTCGGTCTCGGTCCCGGTTGTCTTCAGTTGGCGCCGCGCGCACAAAGGTTGCCGTGATCGGGGAGGAATTCTTTGTCGAGCCGGAGATCGGCGCAGCCCTGAGTCCCGTCGGTCCCGTCGGGGCGAAGCCGCCCCGGCTCGCGAGGGTGCCTGAGGGGGGCGCCTCGACTGCACATGGATGCCGGTCCCCGCTCTGGTCTGCAAGATCACAGAAAGCCGGTTCTGCGCCGCAGACTTTGATCTCCACGACGGGCAGCCTGGCGTCCAAGGCGGCGGGCGCGGCGCGATATCGCGACTCAAGATCGAGAGATTTGCCTCTCCGGACAAAGACCTCACCTCATGGTGAGGAGCCTGCTGCCCGAGGTGAGGAGGCAGCCCGATGGAGTGGATCACCACAGGGCGGGGCGCCGTCGTAGGGCTGTTGGTGATGCGCGCGTGCTGCTCCGACAGGTGCGAGAACTTCTGATGGACGTGGGTGCCGTTGTTCGCGGGTGGCGTGGGCCTCTGAGCGTGGTGAGGGATTCAGGACCCTCCACCGTTCGGTTCTTCCTCCCAGGTTGCCCAGGCCGTTGCCGCGCTGCGTGACGCTGGTCCAACTCCGGGCCGTCCTCTTGTGGACCGGCTGAACGACCGATCGGCCACGCTCCGGGGCCGGGACGTCCTCCTCCGATGCGAAGGCCGCCGGATCGGACCTGCATCACCTCAAGGAGCTGAGGCCGGGGTCGGGTGGCCGGTCCGAGATTCGGATTCCCCGGACGGGGCCTATGAGGTCGGCTCGGCTGGTCCTCGGCAAGGGGACATGGGAAGTGGCGCCGGATACATCAATCCGGTACATGGACTACTCTTGGTACATGTCCATGAAGCGCACCAACGTCTACGCCGACCCCGAGGACCTGGCCATCATCAAGGAGGCCGCCAAGCGCCGAGGTATAAGCGAGGCCGAGATCATCCGCCAGGGCATCCACCTTGCAGCCATGGCGAACCGGGTCTGGGACGAGCCGCTGTTCTCACGCACCTTCGAGGGGCCGGGGCGCACGCTGTCCAAGCCGGAGGTCCGGGACACGGTCGCCGAGGCCGTCCGGCGTGAGGACGGCCCGGGCTCCGGATCCGCCGCGTGATCATTGTCATCGCCGATACGTCCAGCCTTCTGGCAGCCCTGGACTCGGCTCATGCGGAACACCGGGCGGCGAACGAGGCGATCATGGCGGCGGGCCTTCTGGTCATGTCCCCGCTCCTGCTGGCCGAACTGGATCACGTGGCGACGCGTGAGCTCGGCAGGGAGGCTGCCCTCAGCGCGGTCGACGACCTGCGGCGCTGGATGAGCCGGGGTCGTGTCGTCATGCCGGAGATCACGGAGGACCACCTGGGTGCCGCCCAGTCTGTCCGTGTCCGCTACCGCGCGCTGGACCTCGACCTCGCCGACGCGGTGAACGTGGCGCTTGCCGCCGACTACGACACGGACGCGATTCTCACCCTCGACCGACGAGACTTCCGGGCCGTACGCCCGTTGGGCCGCTACAAGGCGTTCCGGGTACTCCCCGACGACCTCCCGCTCTGACGCAGGACCCATGGCGGTCAAGTGTCCGCTCCCACAAGGGGCTTGTGCACCGCCCACGACGAAGCACGTGCAGGACGGGTGTCCGCCATCGCCCCCCAATGAAACAAGCCCCAGGCCGCTGACCTGGGGCTTCAAGAAGAGCGGGTGACGAGAATCGAACTCGCGCTCCCAGCTTGGGAAGCGATGGCGCTTGGGCGGGCTTCATGGTCTTGACCTGCGCAGATACCTTCCCGCGCGGTAGCGGCGAGGGCCGTGTCGCACCCCTGTTGACCGTGGTTGCCCGCCCTTACGGGCACGGATTGGGCACGGCTTCGGCCCAGGCGGTTCGGCGGCGCCGTGACGCCCTCGGAAGGATGCACCGTGCGCAAGTCGGGCAAGGCGCGTGCCGGCGCTGTTGCGTGCGCAACCGGTGGCGCAGTCCCCATGAGAGCCCACGTCCACTCGGCAGCCCAGGGAGAAGGCCAGGAGGGTTCGGGCGGCTCGCCCCCGGCGAGGCGGCAGCGGTGCGGGATGTCGCCGCGGTGGTGGGAGTCACAAGACCTGCGCCTGTCGCGTACCGCAGCACCACACCGCCTGACCGGATGGGCAGAAGGCGCATGCATCATCTGTGGATGGTTTTGACCGCCGACTACAACACCGACGCGACGCGGACCGTGAGCCCGGGGCGCTGTGGGGGTTCTGGGTGAGTCCCCACAAAGTCCGGTGAAACAGATCACTGCCAAGTGCGGGCTGAGTACACTCCGTCACCTGGCTGGGCCGTCGGCGACGGGGCGAGGGGTGGGGCGGTGCTGGTGACGCCAGAGGCCGGGGACAGGATCGCCGACCGGTATCTCTTGCAGGAGCCCGTCGGAACAGGCGGGATGGGCGTCGTCTGGCTGGCCTGGGACGAGCGGCTCGAACGACGGGTCGCGGTCAAGTGCGCGCGCCTGGACGACGATCGGGCCACGCGACGGCTCATGGGCGAGGCGCGCAACGCCGGGCGGCTGCACCACCCGAACATCGTGGGCGTCTTCGACTTCGTCGACGAGGGCGCCACCTGCTGGATCATCATGGAATACGTCCCCTCGCGCAGCCTTGCGCAGATCGTGACGGAGAGCGGCCCGCTCACGCCCGAGGAGGCCGGGTCGATCGGCTGCCAGATCGCGGCCGCGTTGGCGAAGTCCCACGACGAGGGCGTGGTGCACGGCGATGTGACGCCGGAGAACATCCTCGTCACCGAGGAAGGCGTCGCGAGACTGACCGACTTCGGGATCTCGCGAGCCCTGTGGAGTGACGTCACACAGAGCGCGACCTGCAGTGTGCGCGGCAAACCCCGCTATCTGGCCCCGGAGTTGGCCAAGGGGCAGCCCGCGGGCGAGAAGTCCGACGTGTTCTCCCTGGGTGCCTCCCTGTTCTCGGCGGTCGAGGCCCAGTCGCCGTACGGGGAGGCCGAACACCTCATGGCATATCTGGCCCGGGCGGTCGAGGGACACATCGAGCCGATGCGCCGCGCCGGCCCGTTGGAGGAGCCGCTCAGCGCTCTGCTGGAGGTGGAGCCCCGGCGCCGGCCCGACGCTGCCGGGGCGCAGAAGCTGCTGACGCGCGCCGCACCCCCGCCCCCGCACATACAGGAGCAGTTGCACGAGCAGTTGCGCGACAGCCGTATGCGGGACCTCAGCTCCCGCCCGCTCCGGCTGCCCCGACTCGTCCGCCGCCCGCAGGACTCCACGCCCTTCATGCTTCAGCCGTCACGGCCGCTACGCCGACGCCGCCACCCTTGGGCGATCACGGCGGTGGCGCTGGTCGCGGCGGGCGCGATCACAGCCGGGCTCGTTCTCTTCGGCCCGTGGGCCTCGAAGGACGAGGGGGGCAAGGGTGACAAGGGTGGCCGCACCGCCGCGACCGACGCGAAACCCTCGGTCACGGCGCGGGCCGGTGCCATGGGCGACGAGCGTACGGCGGACCCCTGCGGGCTGCTCGACGCCGCCTCTCTGAGCCGCTTCGGCGGCACCGCACTGGACCCTGACTACGGGGAGATCGACCGGTGTGACGTCCTGGTGCGCAACAACAGCGGTGACGACAACGCGGACGTCCAGGTCAACCTCGACTCGGACCGGGACGACTTCGACGACATCCTGTCCACCCGCCTGGTCGGCGGCCTCACGGTCGTGACACTCAAACGTGACGGGAGAACCTGCGAACGGGCCGTACTGACCACCGACGGCAAGCAGATCCGCGTCATCGGCAAGCAGCTCGCCGAACTGTCGCCCGACCCGTGCCCCATGGCCGACGCCGCGACCGATCACGTGGTCGGCGTGCTGGCCGAGGGCCCGGTACCCCGGCGTTCCTCGTCGCCGGCTGCGAACTCCCTTGCCCTGCTCGACACCTGCACGCTGCTCGACTCCACCGAGCTCAAGCTGCTTCCCGGCGTCAAGGCGGACAACCGGGACCGCGGCTTCGGTTCCTGGGACTGCGACTGGTCGAGCGACGACGGCAACCGCGAGGTGGAGATCCAGTTCAGCCGGGACAACTCGCTGGACGCCGACGACGGAACGCCGGTGAACGTCGTCGGCACGAAGAGCTACTTCATCGCGGACGAGGCCGACAGCTGCACCGTACGGACCCCGCACCGCACCTACACGGACTCGGTCGGTGACCGCACCACCGAACTTTTCCAACTGACCGTGTACGCCCCACAGCCGACCAGGCAACTGTGCGACACCGCAACGGAGTTCGCAGCCGTCGTCGTACGGAACATCTCGAAGCGACTGCCGGAGACGTGACATGACCGAGCGGGGAATGGCACGGAGACGGCCGGGGGAACGGGGAATGCCCGCTCCGGGTGGCCGTCTGCTGCCCGCCACCCACGGGAGCCTCGCCCGGGGCGCGTCAGCGCCGCTGCCCGGCACCCTCTTCGCGCTCGCACTGACCGGCGGCATCACGCTGGGACCCGGGGACGGGCGCGAGGTCCTGTTCGGCCGCAACCGGCCCGAGGTACACGTATGCCTCGGCGAGGACGACCCCCAGGTCAGCCGCCACCAGGGCACGCTCACCCACCGGGACGGCCGCTGGTGGGTGAGCAACGCCGGGCGCCTGCCGATCCGGTGCGCCGGTGCCCGCCTGCTGTTCCGGGGCGAGGAGCCACTGCCGCTCGACACCGGCTACACGCCGCTGTTCGCCGGCGGCTCACGTGGCCGCGAGCACTTGCTGGAGGTCTTCGTCACCGGCCCCGAGGGCGAGCGGCGGCCGGTACCGCGGCACGGGGACGTCACCCGCCCGCCCCGGGTGTGGGCGCTGACCGAACAGGAGAGGCTCGCCCTCGTCGTACTCGGCCGGCGGTACCTGCTGCACGAGCCCCGGCCGCAGCCGCTGACCTGGCGGCAGACCGCCGCCGAGCTCGCGGAGTCGCAGCCGTATGCGGGCTGGACGGACAAGCGCGTCGAGCACCTGGTCAACGGTGTGCGCACACGGCTGTCCCGCGACGGGGTGCCCTGGCTGACCCGCGAGGAGCTCGGTGAGCCGGTGGGCAACGCGCTCAACGACAACCTGATCCGCGCACTGCTGGCGTCGACCACGCTCGTGCCGATGGACCTGGCACTGATCGACGCCGCCTGACGCCGACAGCGTGGTCGTCGGCGGAATACGCAGTGCTCGGTGGACATGGAACAGGGCCCCGGCGGCGGCCAGGAGCACCGCGATGACGTCAGCCCCAGAGCCGACGAACCGGCCTGTCCCGCCGGCTGAGAACGCATCAGCCCTGGCCCAGCAGGAGTCCGGCCTGGCTGCCCTCGGCAATTGCCCGAAGGCCAACTGGAACAAGGTCAAGGTCGAACATGACGAGGTCAGGAACGGCGTTCACTGCACGCTCATCAATTGCGGAGTCACGTTCAGCGAGCCTTTGATCCCTGGTCGATCTGATCCGGTTCCTGTGAGGGAAGTCCGCGGTCGTCGAGGTCTTTCTGGCGCGGGAGGTTCCGCCACGGAGTGCGAAGCCACAGGTCAACGCTGAGTTCCGACGCTGGATGTGTTCCGAGTGCGGCTGCCACTGGGCACTCGTGCCCATCACGGCCCGATCTTCGTGCACCTGGAAGGCTGGAAAGTGCCGACAAATCCTCGGCACAACCGAACCCCAGGTCACTGACCTGGGGTTTCATCATGGAGCGGGTGACGAGAATCGAACTCGCGCTCTCAGCTTGGGAAGCGACGGTGCTTGGGCGGCCAGATAGCTTCTGACCTGGGTAAATGTCTCTCGGTCCAGCGCCCGAAGGTGCGGGATCGCACCGCTGTTGACCGTGGTTTACCGGTCTTACGGGCACGCCAAGGGCACACCGTGCGGACGGGGCCGCTGGGAGTCCCCGTCCGTGGCCGGCGGACTGCCGATCCTTGGACGTCCGGTCGGTCGCGCAGCCGTTCCCATGCGTGCCGAGGCGGCTCCTCAACGTCCCAAGCTGAACTCTGAGCGTCCGGGTCGGCGAAACTCGCCAACTGAGGCGCTCAGTCACACCGGTCCGGGGAGCGCTCACATATCCGCGGGGTCCCACGCGCGCCGCCCAGCGCATCCGCGTTCAGTCTCACCACCGGGCGCCCCCGATCGGGTCCTGCTCCGACCAGCCCGGCGAGTCGGCGTACGAGCGTGCCGTGCCCAGCCAGTAGCTCTCGGGACGCTGCCACACCTCCATCGGCTCCATGGATGTACAGCGACGGCTCCTTCCCACTGCGCCCGCAGTGGGAAGGAGCCGTCGGCCGGCCGCCGGGACCGCTCGCGTCAGCGGGTGCCGAGCAGGGCGCGCCAGGTCTCCGGGCCGATGACGCCGTCGACCTGCAAGTGGTGGTTCTCCTGGAAGGCGACCACCGCCGATTTCGTCCCCGAGCCGAACGCGCCGTCGACCGCGAGGCCGTAGCCGTAGACGTTCAGCTGCGTCTGCGCTGCCTTCACCGCCTGGCCGGACGAGCCGTACTGCACCGTCGTGATCAGCTTTGACCAAGTGTTCGGGCCGATGACGCCGTCAGCGGCCAGGGACTGGGACTTCTGGAACTGGATCACCGCGGAGTGGGTATTCGGGCCGAAGATGCCGTCGGCCTCGAGCGTGTAGCCCCGCGTGGTCAGCAGCTGCTGGGCGGACTGCACGTCCGCACCCTTGGAACCGCTCTGGAGGATCGGCCAGGAGACACCCGGGGAGGGGAGCTGACCGCCGCCACCGCCGTCACCCAGGTTGACCGGGCGGAAGGGGTCGTAGTTGTCACTGCCGATTCCGTAACTGAGCTGCCGGTGGGTCGTGCCGTACGTACCGCGCTGTTCGTACGCCCAGTAGGCGCTGTGCGACGTGTCGGCCCACTTCTCGAAGATCACTACGTGACGGAAATCGCCGTCAGTGGTGCTGTAGTCGATCAGCAGGTCACCCTTCTTGAGCTGACTCGTGCTGCTGAGCCGCGTGGTGACGCGCGAGTCGGCCAGCCCGACGGTGTTCAGGCCGGGCTTCCCCAGCCCGAGCGCCATGGAGACATAGCCGGAGCAGTCCTGGCGGTAGCCGTCCTTCCAAGTGCGCTCCATGCTGTAGGGGACCGGGGCTCCGTTGTTGGCCGTGAGCCAGGTACGGGCCCGGTTGATCATCGTGTCGGGCGAGAGCGTGGCCGTGGCCATGGTCGACAGCTCGCTGACCTGGGTGACGAGCTTGCTGTCGGCCTCGGGCTCGGGCCCGTAGTCGGTCTCCTTCTGGGCGGCGACCGTCGCCAGCTCCGAGGAGTCGCTGTCGGCGAGCGACGGTACGACGGCGATTGCGGCCGCGACACCTCCGGCGGCGACGCCTATGAGCGTGATCCGCGCGCGGCGCGTGAGTCGGCTGCGAAGAGACATGATTCCCCGTATTCCTTTTGTTGTGGCACGCCGAGCCGAGTGGGCCGACCAGGGCTTGGAATGCTTGTCGTCAGCGGATCTTCAGTTGCAGGAGTGATGGCGAAGGACCGGACCCGGCCAGGCGGTTTCGTCCGGATCAGCGGGCGGACCGGAGGGACACACGCGGCCCGTCCCTTCCTGCATGAGGGGACGGGCCGCGGTGGGTTCGTGGGACGGCTGGTCCGTCAGAGCCTGTTGGCCCACGTCTTGAACGCCGCCCTGGTCCCGTCGCCGGCGCTGCCGTCGATCGCGCCGTTGTAGTCGCCGTTGGCCTTCAGCAGGCGCTGCAGCGCCTTGATCGTGTTGGGGCCGACGATTCCGTCGATCGCGTCGTCGTAGCCCCAGTACTTCGCCAGGCAGCGCTGGAACGCCTTCCAGCTGTTGGTGCCGAGGTACCCGTCGATCGCGTCGTTGTAGTCCCAGTGCGTCGCCAGCCAGCGCTGGACCTTCCGGGCCTCCTCCCGGGTCAGCCCCAGGTTCTGCACCGCGAGCGGCGTGACGGCCTTGGTGCTCGCCGCCTGCTGCTGAGCCGGCGCGGGAGCCGCCATGGCCGTGCCCGCGGTGGCCAGGCCGCCGGCGGCGATCCCGACGGCGGTGGTGACACTGACGAGTGCCTTGGTGAGAGCTCGCATGCTGTTCCCCTCCGTTGACGTGCGTTGGTCGGAGCCGACCGCATCGGCCGGCTCCGCAACGAGACTGCGGGTTCGGCGTGATGTTCGGCCACAGCTGGCGCGGAAGTGACCTCATCCCGGGACGTCCCGTGCACTGACCTGCGGAGATGTCGCCCGCCGAGTCCCTGCGGCGGGACTGCGGCGAGAGGGAATGGCTGATTCCGCGCCAGGGCCGGGTCGCACCAGGGCGTCGTGCCCGCTCTGTGATCCCCGTGACAGCTGATGCAGAATGAGACCGGGACACGGGGGGCCGGACCAGCCGCCCCTGACGCGAGCGGGGGGAACATGTCGCGTTGGAAAGAGCTGCCTGCTGAACTGCATCCACACGTTCACCAGCTGATCGTGCGATTGCGCAAACTGAAGGACCGCAGCGAACTGAGCACCCGTCAACTGGCCGCGAAGACCGGGTACAGCGCGAAGTCGTGGCAGCGATATCTGAACGGCAGGTCTCTGCCGCCCCGTGAGGCCGTCGAGGCGATGGCCCGCGTCGGCGGTGACGATCCGCCCCGGCTGCTGGTGATGCACGAGATCGCCGCCCAACGCTGGGCGGAGGGACGGGTGGTCACCACCGACGACCCCGAGAACCACTCCGCGACAACGGCACACCCCCCCACGGAGCAGCAGCCGTACGGGCGTCACCTGCGCGCCGCGGTCACGGCGGGAGCCGTGGTCACGGTGCTGTCCGTCTCCGCGGCGCTCCTGCTGGCCGTGCGGCTCACCGAGGCCCGTGCCCAGCTCGCGCACGACCGCGGCGATGCTGTCGCGACGGCCCCGGCCACCGTGTCGGAGTCCCTGGTGCCGGTCATCTACACCTGCCGGCTGGAGCAGCGTGACGGCCGCTGGTACGCGGGCCTGAGCCGGACCACGGACATCCTCCTGTCCAACACCCAAGTGGGGCTCGAAGTGGCCGAGGCGCAGTGCCTGCTGAGCCGGGCGGGCACCGCGCCGGGGGAGATCGACGGCGTCTTCGGCCCGAAGACGCGGCGAGCGGTCGAGCTCATGCAGAAGCGGAACGGGCTGATCGTGAACGGAGTCATCGACCCGCCCACCTGGCAGGCCCTGCGGGAAGCGGATCCGAAGTGACCGCGGAACACACCCGGCTGTTCGCGGCGCTGCGGGAGCTGCGGGCCGGTGCGGGGCTGAGCCTGGCGGCGCTGGCGGAGCGGACGGCGTACAGCAAGTCCTCGTGGGAGCGTTACCTCAACGGCAAGAGCCTGCCTCCTCGCGAGGCCGTACGGGAACTGTGCCGGCTCGCGAACGAACCGGACGGGCGGCTGCTGGCCCTGTGGGAGATCGCCGAGTCGCACTGGAGCGGACGCGCGGTGGCCCCCGCGCCCGCCCCTCCCGCGGACGAGTCGCCGCGGCCACATCCTCAGGAGTCGCCGCCGCCCGCCGGGACCGGGCGGCGGCGCCTGCGCGGGCGCAGGCTCCTGGTGGTGCTGGCGTCGGCGTACACCGTGATCGTCGGTGGTGCTGCGGCCCTGCTGTTCCTCCTGCTGCCGGACTCGGAGGCTCAGGAGGACGAACCGTTGCCGGCCTCCGTCCCGTTCTCCCTCGCTCCCCAATGCCACGGAGCAGCCTGCGAGGGCCGGGACCCGATGCGCCTGATCTGCGGCATCGGCCCCGACACCCTCGCCTCGTACCGCACGGCCACCGGCGCCCACGTCGAGCTGCGCCACAGCAAGAAGTGCGGCGCGAGCTGGGCCCGGACCTGGGGGACCGAGATCGGCGACCGGGTCGACGTCACGGCAGGCGGCCCGACCCACAGCGTGCGCATCAGGAACAAGGACGACGCGGCAACCTTCATCTATACGGAGATGACCGAAGTCCGTCCCGGCAGCACCGTCCGGGCCTGCTTCCGGCCCGCGTCGGCCGACGGCGAACGGGAGTGCTTCGAGGCCCGCGTGGGCGGGGCCGCCACCACGACCCGGCCGCCCTTACCTCCAGTGGCGTCAGGCTCTCGCGAGTAGCGTCCGGCCCTCGGACGTGTCGATACCGAAGTCGGGAATTCCCAGTGGGGGGGGGGAGGAGGGTGGGGAGGCCGTCGGTGGTGGTCGGAAGAGCTCGGCGTCGGGGCCCGGGGGTTGCGCGTGAGTCGCTGACTTCTTGTGGTTCGAGGAAGCCGATGCGAGGGAGCCAAGTGGCACGGCGCAGCGTGACAAGAGAGGCATGCGACCACCAGATGAACCGCGCGGCGGCCAGGGCGCGGACGAGCACGAGTTCGACGCCTTTTGCGCCGCGAGCGTGGGCCGACTCATCGGCCAGCTGTATGCGATGACAGGCGACCTCGCCCTGACGGGCTGCTGTTCGTCGGCGAGAAGGGCGCCCCCTTCCGGCGTAGCACCTTCGGGCGGAAGTGGCGGAAGGCGGGTGAGATCGTCGGCATGCCCGAGGGCTTCCGGTTCTACGACCTCCGGCACACCGGGCACACTCTGTCCACGCGCTTCGGCGCCACGCTCAAGGACACCATGGTCCGTGCCGGGTAGTCCTCGGAGAAGGCCGCGCTGGTCCATCAGCACTCCGACGACGAGCGGCAGGAGGAGGTCGCCGCCGGGCTGGACGCCACGGCCCGGAGGGTTCGGGCCGCCCGGGATGCTGCCGTCCGGAAGAAGCCCGACGAGCCTTCTGGCACGAATCTGGCACGCAAAAGCTGATCACGACGGACAGCAAAAAGGCCCGGGTTTCTGACCTGGGCCTTAGTCGTGGAGCGGGTGACGAGAATCGAACTCGCGCTCTCAGCTTGGGAAGCGACGGCGCTTTGGCGGCCGGATAGCCGCTGACCTGCGCAGATTCGTCGTGCTGACGTCGTTGCGCCGGCCTGGTCACACCGCTGTTGACCGTGGTTGTCCGCTCTTGGGGGCACGCTCTGGGCACGGCCGCCACCAGGGTCGAGTCACGCGTGCGCGCGACGCTGCGCACTGCCGGGTCGGCGCCGTCTCCCGCGCCGTTCTGGAGTGTCCGTCGCGACTGCACAGGCCGAGATCCGACACTGAGACGTGGCCATGTTGGTGACGCATCCTTCTATGTACATCGCCAACATCGCGTAGGAGGTGCCACATGTCTGTGAGACAGATCGACATCGATGACGATGCCCTCGAACGCGTCATGGCTCTGGCCAAGGTCAGGACCAAGAAGGAGGCGGTCAATCTCGCTCTGGACTTCTACGCCGAGCAGCAGGAACGTGCGGCGCGCATCAGCCGACACTTCGAGCGTGCGCGTGAGTGGGGCGCCGTCGAGGACGCCGAACGTCTGCACCGGGCGGAGAAGCACAGCCGGTGATCTACTTGCTCGACACATCCGGCCTGGTCCGGCTGCTCCGGGATCCGAAACTGCAATCGGCCTGGTACGACGCGATCGATGTTGGGGCCATCGCATCCTGCTCTTGCCGAAGAACGCCGGGCTCTGGATCGGCGCGGTGCGACACCGTATGGTCCAGGCAGGGGAGCACCGCAGTGCCTCGGCGGTTGACCTCGTCATCGCCGCCACCGCGGCCCACCACGGCCTGGCTGTTCTCCACGACGATGCCGACTACCGTGCCGTTGCCCGGCACGCATCCGACCTGACCGAGCACAACATCCACGACATCGTCTGAGACGTTCCCGCCGGGCCTGCGTGCCGCCCGGTCCGTTCGTGGTCACCATGGCGCGTCAGTTGAAGTACTGCCTCTTGGGCATGAGTTGGGCGACCAACAACGTTGCGGCGTCCACAACCACCGTCCGCTTTCCCGAGGGGACGGGCAGGCTGAGGGCTTCCGGGCACGACCGATGCGGATGGCACAGCGAAATGGCAGGTCAGATGCCGCCTTTCGGCGCCGGCTGCGACGAGCCCGCCACGCGGCCGAGACCGACCCCCGCCGATCGGAGGGGGTCGGTCGGCTGACCGGCGGGACATCTCCCGAAGCCCGGCGGATGGTCGACCGCCCCCGCCTCGGCAAGGGTTGTCCCGGTGACCGACATCGAAAGCGCCAAGGAGGCGCCTCGCCAGTCCTTACCCGCATCCGAGTCCGCCACGGCGACGGAACGCCCTTCGTCGACGGCGCGGCTGGTCGGGGTGGACCTCGCCCGTGCACTGGCCGTGTTCGGAATGTTCGCCGTGCACACGGGCCCCTTCAACCCCTTCCCGACGTCCGGCAGCGGCGTTGGCGAATGGTTCGTCTGGCTGGCGAGCGGCCGGGCCTCGGCGCTGTTCGCCACCCTCGCCGGGTTCTCGTTGGTGCTGATCGCCGGTCGTCCGGAGCCGAAGACCGGACTGGCCGGCCGGCAGGCGAAGGCCAGGATCGTGATCCGGGCCGTGATCCTGCTGGTGGTGGGCACCGCGCTGGCGATGACCGACTTCGGCGGCGCCGTGATCATCAACTACTACGCGGTGTACTTCCTGCTGTCCCTGCCCCTGCTGCGGCTGCGGGCCAGGACGCTCGCGCTCATCGCGGTCGCGCTCGCGGTTGTCACGCCGCAGGTGGCGTACGCCCTTCGAGCGCTGCTCAGTGAGTCGATCGTGAACACCATCGACTCGTACGACCCGATCGCGCGCCTCTCCGGCGTGGGCGTGCTCGACTTCCTGCTCACCGGCTTCTACCCGGCGATCACCTGGATGACGTTCGTGGTCACCGGCATGGCGTTGGGTCGGCTGGACCTCGCCTCCGGCGCGGTGCGGCGGCGGCTGGCCGTGGTCGGGCCCGCGCTGATCGCGTTCGGATACGGCGTCTCGTGGCTGGCGCTCCGGTTGACCGGCGGCGCGGAGAAGATCATGGCCGGAATGCCTGGCATGAAGGACTTCGGCGCCATGAAGGACCCCTCGGCCATGAAGGATCCCGGCATGGCAGCGGGATCCTTCGACCTGCCGGTCGGCAGTGGGCTGTGGGGGCCCGACGCATGGGGGCTGCTGGCGGCCGAGCCGCACAGCGCTTCCACGTTCGACCTCGTCGGCTGCATCGGGGTCGCGATCACCGTGCTCCTGTGCGCGACGGTGGCGTTGGACCGACTGCCGTGGCTGCGCCGGCCGGCAACGCCGGTCATCGCCGTCGGCACCATGTCCCTGACCCTCTACGTGGGCCACATCCTGGCCATCCTCGCCCTGCCCGGCGAAACAGCCACCCCGCCGCAGTCCGCCTCTTTCGGGCTGCTGCTCTGCTTCGTCGTCGGGGCCACCGTGTTCGCGGCGGTCTGGTCCCGCTTCTTCCGCCGCGGACCGCTGGAGTACCTGCTCAACAACGCCACGAAACTGGCGAGTCGCGTCCGATGAGCCTCGGGTGGGCACCCCGGGAAGTCCGAGCGTGAGTCGGCCTCCGGCGTGCGGGCGCCGGAGGCCGTAGCCCCGCGGCTCCCGCGCAGCCTTCCGCCTCTCACCTGCCGTTCCGCCTCGACTCCGACTCCAAGGACCTTCGCCGTGGCCGCCATCCCCACCGCCCGGAGCACCGGCTCCCATGGCCTCCGCCAGGAAGCGCACTGCCGTGCCGACCGGCCGCAAGCTCCGGCGCGTTGGGAACGCCCGGCGCTGGCCGCGGTGCTGGGCGTCGCCGCGCTGCTGTACGCCTGGGGCATGGGGCACGCCGCGATCCACCCCTACTACAGCGCGGCGATACGGTCGATGGCCACCGGTTGGCGGGCCTTCTTCTTCGGCGGTCTCGACACCAGTGGTTCGATCACCCTCGACAAGTTGCCCGGCGCCTTCTGGCCCGATGCCGTCTCCGTATGGATCTTCGGGCCGCACACGTGGGCGGCCGCGCTGCCCCATGTGATCGAGGGCGTGCTCACCGTATGGCTGCTGCACCGGATCGTACGGGCATGGGCCGGGCCGTTCGCCGCGCTGATCGCCGCACTGACGCTCACTTTCACTCCGGTCACCGTGGTACTGAACAGGGCCACCATCCCCGACACCGCACTCACTCTGCTGCTGGTGGCGGCCGCCGGAGCCCTGCAGAAGGCGGTGCGGACCGGGCGGCTGCTCCCGCTCATCACGTGTGGCGTCTGGGTCGGGCTCGCCTTCCAGACGAAGATGCTCCAGGCCTGGCTCGTACTGCCGGTCTTCGCCGTGGTCTATCAACTCGCGGCGGGGAACCCGCCGTTGCGGAGGGTTCTGCGCCTGCTGCTCAGTGGTGCGGTCACGCTGGCCGTCTCCTGCTCGTGGGCGCTGATCGCGTGGGTGACGCCGGCGGACAACCGCCCGTATGTCGACGGTACGTCGAACAACAACCCCTTCAGTCTGGTCTTCGGCTACAACGGCATGAGTCGCTTCAGCGACGACGGCACCGCGTTCGGCGCCGTCCCGGCCACCGCCGCCAGCCGTATGACCGGAAACACCGGCTGGGGGATGCTCGTCAACCACACCGTCGGTCCGCAGATCGCCTGGTTCCTGCCGCTCGCCGTGCTCGCCGTCGTCATGGCTCTGGTCTGGCGCGCCCGTGAGCCGCGGACCGACCTGCTGCGTGCGGGTTTCCTCCTCTGGGGCGGCTGGCTCGCCGTCCATGCCGTGGTGTTCAGCGTCTCCAATGGCAATCACGTCTACTACACGGCCGTGCTCGCACCGGCGATCGCCGCGCTGGCCGGAGGGGGGCTCGCGCTCTTTCGCTCCGCGTACGAGGCGGGCGGCCGGCGACGGCTGTGGCTGCCGTCGGCGATCGTGCTGACGGTGGCCTGGGCGCTCGTACTCGACCGGCCGACCTGGTTCGCCTCCCGGCTGCTGGTGTTCGCCGTGATCTTCGCGGTGTGCGGGACGTTCGTCCTGTGGCCCAGCGGGTCACGCGCCTCCCGGCACCTGGTCCAAGGCTCTCTGGCCGCCGGAATCGCGGCCACTCTGCTCGTACCCGCCGGCTGGGCCGTCTCGTCCCTCGACCCGCGCTACGCGGGCGCCTCCACGTCCCCGACGGCCGGTCCGGTCGGCGAGTTCCACCACCGGGCCCTCCACCACCCGCGCGCTCTCCGCCGGGCCGAGCTCAACCAGCCCAGCGCCCGCGACACCGCCCTGCTGGACTACCTCATCGCGCACCGCAAGGGCGAGAAGTACCTGCTCGCGACCCAGGCCGCCTACCCCGCGGAACGTCTGCTGCGCGCGCAGGCCCAACCCGTGCTCGTCATGGGGGGATTCACCGGGAAGGCCCCCTTCCCCAGCGCCCCGCAGCTCGGCAACCTGATCGCCACTCACCAACTCCGCTACGTGCTGCTCACTCACCTGCGACCCACCACCCCCGCCACGACGTGGGTGAAGTCCCACTGCGAGCGCGTCCGCTCCGGGGCCTACGGCTGGCGCACCAAGGGCAACTTCGGCCTTTACGACTGCCGCGTGCGGGGCTGAGCAGAACGCACCCCCGCCGATCGGCGGGGGTGGAGCAGCCGACTGCGGGATGGGCAAGGCAGAAGAAATACAAAATAATCCGAGCGGGCAATTGTCGTCTCACTTGCGGGCGGCCCATCGCAATTTGTTCGCATCCTGTGAAGCCTGACTTCACCATTCTCACAGGTGTTTCTCATCGAGCGTTTCAGTCATTGAGTCGACTTTCGCGATCCCATGAACTTGCAGGTCGTGACAGTGGTGCGGCTCTTTCTGGATCCGCGAAACGGCACTTTATCGCCCCGGTGCGTGAGCGCCGTCACACTTCCCCGATAAACCGGCCAGGTATTTCCATCGTCAAGCAGGTCGAGAACTTTTGCCCGTTGTTCCACGCGACATCGGCAGAGCCTGGAAAGGATTCTTCTTGACCACCACTCGATCTCCGATATCCACGCAGGGCACCGCTCGGCGTCGGGCGGACATGGCTGTGTTAGGAGGTGTACGGCCGCCACTGGCGGCCCTGCCGGTTCTGCTGGCGCTCGTCGCGGGCCTGACGGTGTTCGCGGTCGGGAGCGATGCCGAACGGGGCGTCCCCGAGGCCGTTCTCAGCTCCCAGCAGCACATCGCCGAGGACGGGGCGGTCGCGCTGCAGGGCGCCGTCGACCAGAGCGTCACCGATCTGCGGGCAGCGGCCGCGGACTTCGGTGGCTCCAAGGCCGTACCGGCGGACGCGATGCTGAACCGTCTCGACCGGTCCTCCCGAAGGTGGCGGGGTACCGCCGTCGTCGACGTGTCCACAGATCGGCTGCTCGCCTCGCACGGCGAGGCCCTACCGCTCGGGAAGGTGAACCTTCGTGGGCTGCCGGCCAACCCGCCACCGAGACTGGTGCGGGACGACTCGGGTGTCACCCGGCTGCTGGCCTTCGCGACGCTGTCGCAAGGCGGCAGGCAGGAGTTGCTCGTCGCCTCCCAGAGCCTGAAGCCGCCGGGCATCTCCGTCGGCAAGAAGCACACGCTCACCGTCGTGGACCGTGACGGGGCCACTCTCACCTCGGCCGGGCCGGGATCCGGCACCGACGGGGCGAAGGCGCTGGCCGGCACCGCCGCCCGCGAGGCGCAGAGCAAAGGGCCGTCGGAAACCGCCGCCGCCGGAGGCTTCGACGGTCCGAGCGGCAGTCTCGTCAGGGCGGCGGACGGCAACACCCGTACCGCCGTCGGATACGCCGCAGTCGCCCGAGGAACTGCCGCGAAAGAGAGTCCGAGCAGCGCACTCGGACTGACGGTCGTCACGACGGTGCGAACCGAGCATCACGGGGCCGGGACCGGTGACCTTCGCCTCGCCCTCCTCGCCGCCGCCGTACTCCTGGCCCTCGCGGCCGGGGTCACCGCCGCCCTCCACCTGGTGGTGCAGCGGCCTGTGCTGCGGTTGCGCCGCGAAGCGCACAGGCTCGGCTCGGCTGACCTCACGGCTCCCGTCCACGCGCCCCGCTTCGGGGAACCTGCCCGGGTCGGCGCCGCGCTGGAGGCACTGCGCCTTCAACTCCTCGGCAGGGGTGGGCCATCGCAGGAGACGGCCGCGCGGCCACCGGCCAAGGGGCGTGTTCTGCTCGGGACGGGCAGGGGCCGGCGTCGGCTCGGACTGCGCACCGTCCTCGTGGTGTGCGCGTTCGCTCTGCTGGCCTGGCCCGCGTCGATGCTGCTGACGATCGGCAGCACCCTGCCGCGCCCGGCCGCGGTCGTACCGCGGCTGATCTCAGACGATCAGCGGCAACGCACCGAGACGACGGCGGATCGCGTGCGCAGGGGGATCAACGACGGGTACGCGGATCTCACCCATCTCGCCACCGTTCTCGACACTTCCCGGTCGGAGGAGGCGCGCAAGGTCCTCGACAGATCCCTGGAGCAGCACGGCCGGTATCGGTCCCTGTACGTCGTCGACGGCGCCGGCAGGATCCTGGCCCGCGCCGGTGGTGAACCCCGTACCCCGAACAAGGCCCGCGTCAGGCCCGGGGTCACGCAGACGAACACCTCCGGCAGGGAACCGGTCCTCGCCGCCGTGGCCGCTCAGCCAGTCAAGGGCGTGCCGACGAAGGCCGGGCGCCACTATGTCGTGGGCGAGTTCAAGGTCCGGTACCTGACCGGCATCCTCGACCGACCCGGTCTCGGCTCGGTGTGGCTGGTGGACTCCGCGCATCGGGTCATCGCGTCCAACAAGGGGTTCGTGGCCTTCGGGCGGGTCTCCGACGGCCGGCTGCGAGCCCAGATGAAGGCCGTCCGCACGACCAAGGGCTCTACGGAGCTGCTGCTCGGCTGGAGGGATCCGGCGGTCGCCGCCGTGGCGCCGTTCACCAACAAGCCGGGAGTCGCGAGCGCACTCGGCTGGAAGGTCGCCTCGATCAGGCCGGTGTTCTGGATCGGCCTGCCTGAGTACGAGGCACAGCGGCGGATCATGCTCGTCGGTCTGCTGGGGGTGACCACGGGCGCCCTCTGCATCGGCTGGCTGTACCTCGTCGTCGTACGGCCGCTACGTGAACTCGCGCAGGGCGCCGAGGCGTTGGCAGCCGGGGACCGCAGAACGGTGCTCTACCCGCGCTACCACGACGAGGTGGGATCCGTCGCCCGCAGCCTCGAACTGATCAGACAGCGACTCCCGCGCACCGACGCACCGTCCGCGCCCGGTTCCCCGGACGGAGCGCCCACTCCCTCCGTTTCCCCCTCCGGCCCCGGTCCCAGGAGCTGACCCGCCGTGCTCTTCCTGTACTGCGTCCTCGCGACGTGCTGCGTCGGCCTGCTCGTCGCAGGCATCGTCGAACAGCGCCGCCATGACGCGAATCTCGCCGCCATACCCACCCGAGTGCTGGTCAACGGCATTCGCGGCAAGTCCTCCATCACCCGGCTGTGCGCGGGCGCCCTGCGCGGCAGCGGCCTGACCACTGTCGCCAAGACCACGGGCACCGCCGCCCGGTTCATCCACCCCGATGCCACCGAAGAGCCGGTCTACCGCAAGTTCGGCATCGCCAACGTCGTGGAGCAGATCGGCATCGTCCGGCGGGCCGCAGGCTACCGGCCCGATGTCCTGGTCATGGAGTGCATGGCCGTCATGCCCGCACTCCAGGAGATCAACCAGTCCAAGCTGATCCGCTCCACGATCGGCGTGCTCTGCAACGTCCGCGAGGACCATCTCGCCGAGATGGGCCCGACGCTGGACGACGTGGCCCGCTCCCTGTGCCGGTCCATGCCGGAGGGCGGCGTCTGCGTCACCGCGGAGAAGGAGCGCTTCCACATCCTCCAGGAGGAGGCCGACGCCCGGAACTGCGAGCTGGTCTACGCCGACCCGGAAACCGTCACCGATGAGGAACTGCGCGGCTTCAGCTGGTTCACCTTCAAGGAGAACGTCGCCATCGCACTCGCGGTCGCCGAACTGCTCGGCGTCGACCGCGCGACCGCGCTGAAGGGAATGTACGAGGCGCCGCCGGACCCCGGTGTGCTGTCCGTCGAGCGGTACCGCACCCCTGACGGAGGGCGGCTGCGATTCGCGAACGTCTTCGCCGCCAACGACCCCGAGTCGACGCTGATGAACATCAACCAGCTGCTCGAACTGGGCGCGATCCACCGTCCGTTGCACGTCGTCATCAACTGCCGTCCCGACCGTGTGGAGCGCAACGGGCAGATGGGCGCGCTCATCCCCCAGCTCGACCCGGAGACGGTGTTCCTCATCGGCCACCCCACCAAGTCGGCCGCCGACGCCCTACCCACCCACTGGACCGGGAACGTCGTCGATCTCGGCGGCGACCGCCGCGACCCCGACCGGCTCACCACCGATCTGCTGGCCCACCTGGGGCCGGACTCCTCGCTCGTCGCCATCGGAAACATCCACGGCCAGGGCGAACTCTTCCTGGAGCGGCTCGCGGCACTCGCGCCCGACCACCCCGACGCCGCCGCCGACCCCGCCGGTCCCTCCGACCCGAGCGACGCCCCCACCTCACTCGTCGCCCACCACAACTCCTCGCATGGAGAGTTCCGTTGATCCCCGCAGTAGTCACACCCCAGATCGCCGCCATCGGCATCGCCCTCGGTCTGGTCTTCTCCCTCCTGTGCTACCTGACCACGAACCTCTCACCGGGCGGCATGATCACCCCCGGCTGGCTCGCCCTCACCCTCGTCGACGATCTGCGGCGTGCCGCCATGGTCGCGGCCGTGGCCGGCCTGACCTACCTGCTGACCAAGCTGCTGCAGCGCTTCGTCATCCTCTACGGCAAGCGGCTGTTCGCCGCCGTCGTGCTCATCGGTGTCCTGCTCCAGGCCGGGCTCTCCCTGGTGCTCCAGCAGCAGTTCCCCACGCTGTTCGCCCATCAGGCCCTCGGGTTCATCGTCCCCGGTCTCATCGCCTACCAGCTCGAGAGGCAGCCGAAGACAGCGACGGTCCTCTCCACCGGCGCGGTCACTTTCGCCACCTACGTGATCTTGGTGTCCGGGCTGCTGCTGGGCGCCCTGCCCACGACATGAGCCGCCCCCTCCCCGACATACGGCGCCATCTCTCCTTCCCTCACACCGGAGTTGATCAGTGAAACGCCTCCTGCCCAGAAACCGTGGGTTCTCCCTGACCAGGAACGCGGCCCTGTTCCTGGTGACAGCCGTCCTGCTCGCGACGAGCTACGCGCTGACCCTGCAGCTCAGGCACCGCACCGACGCTCCGGAGGCATCACAGGCGGCACAGACATCACAAGGATCAAAGGCATCGATGGCATCACATGCATCGCATGGATCACAGGGTGCCGGAATCCGGACCAGGAGCGGCCCGCTGCGCTTCGAGCGGATCGGCAACCCCGCCCGCACGGTCGCCCGCGACCCGCGCGGCACCGTCATCGCCACGTTCACCGACGGCGCCCGTACAGCCGTACTGACAGGACCCAGCAGGACCTTCGCGGAGCCGCGTACGACGGATGCCAAGGTCGTCACCAAGAACTGGGTGCGGCTGCTGCCCAAGCCATGGGCCCGTGGCGCGGAGCAGAGCGCCTGGTTCAAGAACTGGCTCAGGTCCCGGCTCGACAGCCGCGACCCCGACATCCTCGCCACCGCCTTCGACTACATCGCCGGTGCCCCGGCCCGGACGACGGCAGCGGGAGTCAAATACAGCGGTGCCGCCCGCTACACGCCCAGCACCCCCAGCGACTCCGGGCGTGCTGTGCAGGGGAAGCCGAAGCCGCGCACGGGCTCGGACTTCTACGACTACCTGGGCATCCCCTGGACCTTCCCCGACGCGGTCACCCGCCGCCCCGAGAAGGACCGCGCGCGCTCCGTCGACAGCTCCGGCTATGTCCGGCTGGTGTACGGATACCGCTCTGGATTCCCGCTGAACAGCAGGGACAACGCGGCGGGCAACGGGCTGCAGCGGAGCCCCGACGCGATCGCCCGCGGGCGGCTCGGCGTACCCGTGATCCCCCTCACCGACCGCCGCCCCGCCGTCATCCAGCAGCTCCAGCCCGGCGACCTGGTGTTCTTCAAGACACGGGAACTGCCCGGCGGACGGATCGGCCACATCGGTATCTACCTCGGCCTGGACACCGCCGACCACCCGCGCTTCATCTCCAGCCGGAAGAACGCGGGCGGCCCCACCATGGGTGACAAGGGCGGCACCTCACGGCTCGACGGTGACGGCTACTACGCACACGGGCTGCGCGGGGCACGACGCCTCTGACCGCGCTCCGACCGGGTCGACGCCTTGGTTCGCTCACATCGGCCGGGCGCTGGTGCGAGCTCCGGCGGTATGCCGGAGCCAGGCGCAAGGGTCGGTGCTGTCTGCCGGCCCTCGTCCGA
The DNA here is from genome assembly GCF_041052385.1 of Streptomyces sp. R28. GTDB lineage: Bacteria > Actinomycetota > Actinomycetes > Streptomycetales > Streptomycetaceae > Streptomyces. The sequence continues at coordinate 5,707,014 of NZ_CP163439.1, forward strand.
TGTACCGTCTGCCTGTGCTCACGCCGGTCGACGCCCTTGTGGAGGTCCCGGTGGGGCGGCCGGTGGTCCGTGCCGAGTTCTGAAGCGGAATCAAATGATCTCTGTCCTGATTGTGATCACCACGGTGGTGGCCGGGTGGTCGCTGGTCGCCGGCCGGCTGGAGCAACGGCATGTGCGGGCTCCTCTGGTGCTGGTGCTCGCGGGCGTGGTCACGGGGGTGTTCACCCACAGCCATATCGCCGTCACCCTGAACTCCGAGGTCGCCCAGCATGTGGCCGAGGTCATCCTGGCCGTCCTGCTGTTCGTCGACGCCACCGAGCTGCCGGGCGGGCGACTGTTCGGCAACGACCCCGGCTCCGCCGCGCGGGCACTGCTGGTGGCCCTGCCGCTGAGCCTGATCACGATGGTCCTGCTGGGGACGTTGCTGCTGCCCGGGCTGCCGGTCGCGCTGCTGCTGCTCATCGCGTGCATCGTCGTCCCGACCGACTTCGCTCCGGCCGAGACGCTGGTCCGCGACCGGCGTATCCCGGCGAGGGTGCGCAGCGTGCTCAACGTGGAGAGCGGCTACAACGACGGCATCGTCTCGCCCCTCTTCCTGTTCGCACTGATCCTCGTCGGCACCAACTCCGTCACCCGAACGCCCGCGCAAGCCCTCGGCACGGCCGTGCCGTTCGCGCTGAAGGCCCTCGTGGCCGGCTTCGTGGTGGGGGCGCTGGTGGCGTGGCTGATCAATCTGGCCGACCGCGCGGAGTGGATGACGGAGCAGTCCCGGCGGATCGTCGTGCTGGTCACACCGCTGCTCGCCTACACCGTGACCACGGCGATGGACGGCAATGGCTTCGTGGCCTCGTTCGTGTGCGGGATCGCCTTCCGCTACGTCAGGCAGGCACCGGTCCGCCGACGGGGCGCCTCGGCTCCCCACGCCTCGGACTTCCAGCTCATCGAGGACACCAACTCGATGATGACGATGTGCATGTGGTTCTTCTTCGGCAACGCCGTGGTGCTCGCACTGGGCGAGGGCGTCGACTGGCCCGCCATCGTGCTCTGCGTCGCCGCGCTCACCGTCGTGCGCATCCTTCCGATCATGCTCGCCTTCCTCGGCTCGAAGTTCACCTGGCGAGAACGGCTCATGGTCGGCGCGCTCGGACCACGCGGCACCACCTCCATCGTGTTCGGCCTGCTCGCGTTCAACGCTCTGCCGGACGGGCAGTACGCCGACACCGCCCTGTACGCCATGACCCTGACGGTGCTCGGCAGCGTTCTGCTCCACGGCGGCGGCTCGGTGGTCATCGCCCGGTCCCTGACCGGCCCGCCCCCGTCGGCCGGCGGCGGCCCGGGCTCCCCGGGGACCGACGAGCCGGAGTCACAGGTCGCCGCCAAGCGGAGTTGACGTGCCTGGCGGTGCCGCGTGCTTCGCGGTGCTGTGATGTCTTGCGGTGCTGCGTGCCATGCGGTGCCGGCCTGCTTGCGGCGCGTCCGCCTCGCGGCCGCGACGGCTACTACCCCAGGCCGGTCATCTCCAGCCACTCGGCGGGGGTGGACCCGACAGTCGCCGGATGTGCGGAGAGCGGCCGGGCGCCCAGGCTGGAGGCATGACACAGCACGTTCGTGACAAGGAGCCCGAGACCACCCTCGGGGCGTCGGCCGACATCGACATGCCAGGCCGCGACGTCACACCTCGCGGAGGCCGGTTGCTGGAACTTCTCGGCCTGACGCTGGTGGCGGGCGCCGGTGTCCTGTTCGTCGTCCGTCCTGAGTTCTACGAGGCAGGGGCGCACATCTTTGCCACGCGGGCGGCCTCACTGGTCCACTGAGCCGTCGATCGGCCAGCTCCATCGGTGTGGGCGTCTGCGCGGTCACCGGCACCATGGGCTTGCTCAGCGAGGCGGCGAGCACATCCGCCCAGGGGTCCCTGAGGGGTTCGTAGGCGGTGCAGACGGTCCCAGCCACCTGGCGGGGGTGCACCCGACGATCGCCGGATGGTCGAAGAAGAGTCCGGGCTTCCAGGCTGGTGGCATGACACACCGCGCGCCATTTCCGCTTGGCCGTCGTAGGCCCTGAACTCCGCGATGCGGTTGTGCACACGCTCGCCATGAGGGCCGTCGAACCGGCCCGTTGATTCGACCCCCAAGGCCCCCGCGGGCCGGTGCCCGCAGCCGCTGACGCGGTGCGCGGCCGACCACGTAGGACACCTGGGAAGGGAAAAGTGTGAACACCGCATCCGCCCCGGAGGCGACGGGTGCCGAGTCCCTGCGTGCCCGCGAGACGCTCAAGGCGCTGTACGGGTATGTCCGTCCGCACCGGTGGGCCGTCGTACTCGGTCTGCTGTTGGCGCTGGCAGGGGCCGCCGGCGGACTGCTCCAGCCCCTGGCCACAAAGGCGCTGGTCGACCGGCTCTCGTCCGGTGGCACGACCGGCACCATCCTGCTGGCCATGACCGTTCTGGTCCTGCTGGGCATGGTGGCCGAGGCGTTCGGTGCCTATGTGCTGGAACGGACGGCGGAGTCGGTGGTGCTCGCCGCCCGCCGCAGCCTCATCGGACGGTTGCTGCGGCTGCGCCTCGCGGAGGTGGACCGGATGCAGCCGGGCGATCTGATGTCGCGGGTGACCTCCGACACCACGCTGTTGCGGGCGGTCAGCACCCAGGCGGTGGTCTCCGCGGCGACGGGGGCGGTGACACTGGTCGCGGCGGTCGTGGTGATGGCGTTCCTCGATGCCGTCCTGCTGGGCGTCACGCTCGGCGTGGTCGCGGTCGTCGGTGTGGGTGCCGTGCTGGTGATGCCGAAGATCGGGCAGGCCGCCGAGCGTGCGCAGGCGGCTGTCGGGGAGATGTCCACGGGTCTGGAGCGGGTCTTCGGTGCGTTCCGCACGGTGAAGGCGTCCGGCGCCGAGGAGCGGGAGACCGCTCGCGTCGAGGCGGCGGCACGCAGGGCGTGGCGCCACGGCGTGCGCAGCGCGAAGTGGGAGGCCGTGCTGGGTTCGGCCGACAACCTCGCCGTCGAGCTGGCGTTCCTCGCGGTACTCGCCGTCGGCGGGGCGCGGGTGGCGTCCGGGGACATGCCCGTGTCCACGCTGATCGCGTTCCTGCTGTACCTCTTCTACCTGATGGAGCCGGTGTACAAGCTGGTCGAGGCAGCGTCCCACTACCAGGAGGGCGCGGCCGCGATCGCCCGGATCGCGCAGGTGGACGGCCTGGCGACAGAGAAGCAGGACCGGCACCGGTCGGTGCAGCCCGCGGCGACCAAGGCGGTGCGGCCGCGTCCGGCGTCGGTTCGCTTCGAGGATGTGTCCTTCCGGTACGGGCCCCGGCTGCCGGACATCCACCGGCGGGTGGACTTCGAGGTGCCGGGTGGCGGGATGACGGCGTTCGTCGGCCCCTCGGGCGCGGGCAAGTCGACGGTCTTCGCGCTCGTCGAGCGGTTCTACGAAGCGACAGGCGGCCGCGTCCTGGTCGACGGCAAGGACGTGACGAAGTGGCCGCTGCCCGAGCTGCGGTCCGTCATCGGGTACGTCGAGCAGGACACGCCGGTGCTGGCCGGCACGCTGCGGGAGAACCTGGTCTTCGCCGCGCCCGGCGCGACCGACGACGACATACGCGAGGTCCTCGCCCTGACCAGGCTCGACGCCCTCGTCGAGCGTCTCCCGCACGGCCTGGACACCCCGGTCGGGCACCGCGGCACGAAGCTGTCCGGCGGCGAGCGTCAGCGCGTCGCGATCGCCCGCGCGCTGCTGCGCAGGCCTCGGCTGCTGCTCCTGGACGAGGCGACCTCGCAGCTCGACGCCGTCAACGAGCTGGCACTGCGGGACGTCATCGCCGAGACCGCATGCGAGACCACCGTGCTGGTGGTGGCCCACCGCCTGTCGACCGTGACGGACGCCGACCGCATCGTCGTCATGGACGCGGGCACGGTCCGCGCGGTCGGCACTCATGAGGAACTGGTAGCCAAGGACGAGCTGTACGCGCAGCTCGCGGCGACGCAGCTCCTGACCACGGCGGGACGCCCCCGCGGGTGAGACGGGCCTGACCATGGGCTCGCCGGTGCCGCCGGCCGTACCGGGTGGCGGGATGGCGGCGTCGGACATCTGCCGGATACGCCGTGCTGTACCGCCACGGCCGGTTCCTCGACGTTCTGCTCGCCGACAGCCCCGCGACCCGGACGAGCCCGTCGAGCACATCGCCGGCCTCAGAGCCTGTGTCATATCCCCGGCCGGGCGCGCGGCTCTGGCACGCACTCCCCCAGAGGGGGGACCCCCAGCCGCGTTGCCGAAACGCCCACGTGGCTCCGCCACGAGGGCGCTCCGGCGCCTTGCGATCGCACGCTCCCCCACCCTCGAACCGCGCTTCGCACGGCTCGGGCGGGAGGTACCCCCACGACGCCGCGCGCTGATCCGACCGGAGATATGACACAGGCTCTCAGGGTGGAGTACACCCTCGGGCGAAGGGGACACCGAGTCGCTCTTCGCCTGCCTGTCCCGGCTGCCTCCCCACGTGGATCACACCGTCTTCTCCGTCAGCTCCCTCGACGGCAGCACCTTGGAGACTGCCTGCGGCGCCGAGTGGTGCGGGGATCGTGCGCGCGGTGCACCGTGCGCCAGGCGCGGGCCGACGCACACGTACGCCACGTCGTGATCAACGCTCCCTGCGCGCCTGCCAGTACTGACGATCGCCCCGGGCCGCAGCGGCACCCTGCCCACGCATGTCCCCGACATCAGTCGGCCAAGAACAACAGCCGAAGCCCGCAAGGGCGATCCCCCTGCGGGCTTCGGCAGACCGTTCAGGCCGGGATGGGGCAGGAAGCCGAGCCACCCCGGCCGGACCTCACCGGACGTACTTGGCGGGCTTGGTGGCGGTGTTGAGCAGGTGCTCCAGAGGGCCGCGGCGGAAGAAGCGGGACCAGACGGTGGCGAACACGATCGCCCCGAGGACGTACATGAGCAGCGGCACCCAGGACTGCTGGGTCCCTGTCCCGGCGGGCGTGGACAGCACGGACTGCGCGACGAAGTGGCCGACGTAGGCGGTCAGGGACATGGTGCCCACGGCGATGACCGGTTTCGCCAGGCGGCGCAGCCGCGGCAGGCGGTCCATCAGCACCGTCGCGCCCACGATCACGAGGATCGCGACGCCCACGCTGCCGATGATGTCGAACGTGGTGCCGCTGTGCGGCCCGGCGGACAACAGATCCGAGAACGACAGCTGGGGCTTCATGGACCCACTGCCCATGGACGCCGACCCGGAGCCACTGGACGACGCCCCGTCCTCCGCCGTGCTCCTCAACGCGTTCTTGCCCGCCAGCAGCAGGGACAAGCCGTAAGCCCCCACGACGAGGCCGGCGCCGATCGCCGCCAGGCGCCGCTGGACGGCGGCCGCCGACAGGTCCATGCGACCCAGCGCCATGCCGGCGATCACGAACGGCATCCAGGTGAGCGCCGGGTAGAAACCGGTGAGCAGCAGATCGAGCACTCCCACCTCGCTGAGGTGGCGGAGCGGGTCGTAGGCGTTGATGCTCTGCTGGACGGATTCGCTCAGCCCCGTGGTCAGGACGAACGCCAGCTGCGGCATGACGAGCGCGAGCCCCGCCGCGATCATCGCGAGGGTCCCCGCGCTCAGTCGCACCAGGGGCAGGGCGAGGAGGAAGTAGACGCCGTAGAAGCCGAGGATGATCACGCCCCCGTACTCCATCGCCATCACGGTGCCCAGCGCCAGGAGGATCACGGCGCGGATCGCGATCCGGGCCTTCGCCTGCCGGCCCGCCAGGCCGGTCTTCGGCTCGAAGCGGCCCGCGATCAGCATCAGCGAGAACCCTGCGAGGGTGGCGAACAGGACCGACGAGTGGCCGTCCGCGACGTACCGGACCCAGCTGCCGACGCCGTGTGTGGCCGACAGCGGCGGGCCGATGTGCACGACGTACATGCCGAACACCGCCAGCGCGCGGGCCAGGTCCACCCCGACCAGGCGTCCCATCGAGGGACCGCCGGGGGGCTGCCCGGCGGAGTCGGGCGAGGTTCGGGACCGTGGAGGCGCGCTCTCCTGCGGAGCCGGTGTCTCCTGGGGCGGCTGTATCTGTGTCATACGGAAAATCCTTCGGTGCCGTCAGGAGGCGGACCATCCGGCAGGCTTCGGTAGCACCCCCGCCGACCGGCCGGGTCTGCCCCGCCGACCGGCGGAACAGCGCCGCGTCGGCCGTTCGGCGGGCCCCGGACGGCCAACTGCCCTACTTGATGAGGGCGTTGGCCACCACGACCGCCAGCCCGAGCAACGCGTCCACTGTGCCGATCTTCAAGGCGGAGCCCCACGTGCGACCTGCGGCGCGGGCCGCGAGCAGGCCCCAGGCGAACAGCAGCACCACGTTCACGGCGAAGGCCACGTACTCGATGCCCGCCGAGGGCCACCACCCCCAGGCCGCGCCGAGCAGCAGGACCAGTGTCGGCACCGTCGCCACCACCAAGGGCCACTCGGACAGCAACAGCCGCACCCCGGCGCGCACACCGTGATGGGTCCGGTCGCCGCGCAAGGCGATCAGATGTGCGTAACCGTGCGCCAAGGCCGATGCGACGGCCGTGACCAGGAGCCACTGGGCGCTGCTGAACCGGTCGGCGGGCGCCGTCTCACCCTGCTCCGTCAGGGCGGCCACCATGGAGCTGGCCAGTACCGCCCCGTACACGCCCCCGAACAGCACATGGGGCCGCGCCGCACAGCGGCGCAGAGCACGGACAGGCTGACGAAGGTACAACTCGGGCATCGCTGGGTGATCCTCGAACGGTGTGGAAATCGACGGCGGCCGGCAGACTCGGTCGGGCCCGCGGAGCGATCCCACCGGACGAGAGCCGCCGACACCATCCGCCGGACCTCGCCCACCCGCCCGCCGACGGGCCGGAGCGCTCCCCCCGAGCGGCTGGAACCGGCCTGCCGGGTGGCGGGTGTCCCCAGCGGCCGCACCGTCGCGCGCCGTGCCGGACGTACCGTCGACAGCGAGCGATCACCGTGCGGGAAGGTGGACGCCCCGATGCGGGGTGTACTGGTCGCCGAGAAGCTGGACAGAGCAGACGAGTGTGACGAGTGTGAGGCGGACGCCGGTGATCCGGGTAGTGGTGGTGGACGACGAGGCGCTGGTGCGGTCCGGGTTCGAGCTGATCCTGAACGCGTCCGACGGCATCCAGGTCGTGGCGACCGCGGAAGGAGCGCAGGCCGCCGACGCGATCCGGCGCGAGCATCCGGACGTCGTGCTCCTCGACATCCGCATGCCGGACGTGGACGGCCTGACCGTCCTGAGGGAGATCCAGACGCTGCCCGAGCCGCCGACGGTGGCCATGCTGACCACCTTCGACACCGACGAGTACATCCTGACCGCGCTGCGCTCGGGAGCCGCGGGCTTCCTGCTCAAGGACACCGAGCCCGAACAGCTCGGCCAACTCGTACGCACCCTGGCCGCGGGCGGGGTGGTGATGTCCCCGAAAGCCTCGCGGGCTCTGCTGCGCGGCCATCCTGGGGCGAACGCGCCCCAGGACGCGGACGTTGCGCGCGTGAACCTGCTCACCGACCGCGAACGTGACGTCCTCGTCCTGATCGCGGAAGGACTGTCCAACGCCGACATCGGCACCCGCATCCATCTGAGCGCGGGCACCGTCAAGGACCACGTCAGCTCGATCCTGACCAAGCTCCGGGTCTCCAGCCGCGTCCAGGCGGCGCTCCTCGCGGAGCGGGCCGGACTGCTCAGCGACGACGGCAGCAACACGGCACGGGGCAACGGGCGATGAGCACGGCTCAGGCACTGTGGCGGCGGGTGCCGCCCTGGGTCGTCGACGCGGGCCTCGTCGTGCTCGCCGCGCTCGACGCCTGGATCAACCTGTACGGCGAGGCGACACCGTTCATGTGGGCCTGCGCGGCCCTCGGCTGCGCCGCACTGTTCCTGCGCAGGCGCCTTCCGCTGACCGTCTTCCTGCTGACACTGCCCATGACCCTGTTCATGGACGTGGCGGTCGCGCCGATCGCCGCTCTGTACACACTGGCCACGCGCACCCGCAACCGCCCGCTGCTGGCCGGCTGCGCCCTGCTGAACGCGGCGGTGGGCACCCTCGCCTGGCCCCTGTCCGACACGTTTTCCGACGACACGTTTCCCGGTGACCGGACCTGGACGCTCATCCAGTTCGTCTACACGCTGGCCACCGCCTTCGCCCCGATCCTGTTCGGCCAGCTCGTGCAGGCCAGACACGACGTGGCCCGCCAGCTCGTCGAGGTCCAAGTGGCCCGCGAACACGAAAGCGCCCTGTACGCCCAGACCGTCCTCGCCCGCGAACGCGCCCAACTGGCACGCGAGATGCACGACGTCGTCTCCCACCAGGTCAGCCTCATCGCCGTACAGGCCGGAGCCCTGCAGGTCGCCGCCAAGGACCCCGACGCCCGTGACGCCGCCCGCACCATCCGCACCCTGAGCGTGAACACCCTCGACGAACTCCGCCACATGGTCACCCTGCTGCGCGCCTCCAGCGGCAAGGAAACCGAACTCACCCCCCAGCCCACCCTCGCCGACCTCCAGCAGCTGATCGCCAACAGCGGCATCGAGACCACCCTGACCGGGGAGCTCCCGCCCAGCATCAGCACAACCGCCCAACGCACCGTCTACCGCACGGTCCAAGAAGCCCTCACGAACGTCCGCAAGCACGCCCCCGGCGCCCGCGCCGAGGTGCGCCTGTGGCATGACGCGCAGCACTTCGGCGTCACCGTCACCAACACCGCCGCCACCCGCCCGTCCGTCGCCCTGCCCAGCGCCCGGCACGGCCTGATCGGCCTGAGAGAACGCGCCGAACTGCTCGACGGCACCCTCACCGCCGAACCCACCCCACAGGGCGGATACAGGATCGAACTACGGGCCTCCACCCGGCCCGCCTGAGCACAACCCGCCCGACGCGGATCGGCGTGAATACCCCTGAGGTGGCCATTTCACCTCGACTTAGGGCACCCAGAGGGCATGGAGCCCTCAGAATGGCCCAGACGCGACAAACCCCAGGCCGCTGACCTGGGGTTCGCATGGAGCGGGTGACGAGAATCGAACTCGCGCTCTCAGCTTGGGAAGCGATGGCGCTTGCACCGGCTCCATGGCTCTGACCAGCGCGGATACCTGGATCTTGGGTGGTCGTGCGCGTCGGATTGCACCGCTGTTGACCGTGGGTTTCCGCTCTTACGGGCACACGGAGGGCACGGGATCCCGGAAAGTGGGCGGCTGTTGCCGCTGAGAGGACAACAGCGCGTGGTCCGCTCGGTCCGGCGATCAGCTGTTGAAGCCGCGTTGCGGCTGCACAGCACCCACGAGCCTGAGGTGTCGGGTTCCTCCGTCATTCGGTTGGAGCTTTGTGATTCACCTTCCGCCCACTATGCCATTTTCAATGGCATACTCGGGGTGTGGCTGATGAAGACGTTGACTTCCTGCCCGGCGACGGCCCAACCAGCGGTATCTCCGTCACACTGTCCGCCGGAACCCTGCAGGCCATCCGTGAGCGGGTCGGCAAGCGGGGCGTATCGGCGTACCTGGAGAAGGCGGCCCAGCGGCAGATCGAGCGGGACAACCTGGACGAGCTGATCGCGGACTTCGACGAGGTGCACGGCCCGGCCGACCCCGAGGCCGTGGCAGTCAAACGTGCCCGACTGACCGGCGGCGCCTCAAATGCCGGGGCGGCCGCGTGAGCGGTGCCCTGGTTCTGGACAGCGAGGGCCTGGCAAAGGCCGTACAGCGTGATCGGGAAATCCACGAGTGGCTGACGGCGGCTCGCGACGCGGACCTGCCGGTGATCACCTCAGCAGCCGTGCTGGTTGAGGTGATCCACCCGAAGATCAACGATGCCGCACTGAAGTGGACGCTGTCCCGCCTGAGCGTCGAGCCGGTGACCCAAGCCGTCGCGCAATCCGCTGCCGCGTTGCTGCGTACAGCGGGGTTGCACGGCCACAAGTACGCCATCGACGCCATGCTGTGTGCGACCGCCCTGCAGCATCCCGGCCGGGTGACGATCCTGACGTCCGATGTAGAAGACATCGCTCTGCTCACTGCCGGACATCCACGCGTGAGTTCGGAGAAGGTCTGAGCCGAGGCGCTTTGCAGAGATGGTGCTCGCAGTGCGGGGATCGTCCTGAAATTGATCGTGCTGGTTGTTCCTGCCTGTCCTCATACCCCGCTTCAGGGCGAGCGCTTGGAAAAGGCCCTCGTGACGCGCCCCACGTCACCAGTGAGACCAAGCGGCGATCATATGGACGTCGACTGCGGCACATTCGCCGCCGGGGCATCGAGACAAGAGCCTGGCCCGCGCCGTGAAATTGCTCGGTTGATATCAACGGCCAGTTCGTCTGGGGCGGATCACCCAGTCCCTCGCCGGTGGCTGCGCCCTCATCAACAGGTACGAAGCCACCACAGCCCTGCAAAGGGCCCTGATGGAGTCGGTCATGGACGCCCGCCGCCTCGGGCATGACATGGTGGCGGACAGGGACATCGGGCACGCTCTCTTGAAGTTGAGCCCAGTTTCGCGCGGCACTCGGGGCCCCTGACACCTGTGTACGCCCGCGAACCCGGCAGAACTCGCCTCCCCACCAGCAGGGTCAGACTCGCGGACTACCTGGGCCAGCACGGCAGGAAGGCACGGCGTACCAAAGCCCCACCGGCCGGGCTGTGGGATGCCCTGACGGACCATGCTGCGCGGGGAGTCCCTGACTGCCCTGGCGGAATCGGCCAGGGACCGGTGACATCTGAGGATCGCTGTGCAGCTGCTCGTGGCCGCGACCGAGGCGCGGGTGTCACTCAGCGGGTTGGTCACGTCCGGGCGGACGGAGCCTGATCATTCTCGGATGCCGTGGGCTCGGGTATGCGCCAGACGATGCGGACCTGCTTGCCGAGGGGGAGCGAGGGGCCGCCGATGTAGACGCGGTGTATGAGGTAGAGGACGGCCAGCTGGAAGGCCCCCGGCTCCATGTCGTCCACTGTCGACACTGTCGCCCGGCTCAACCTGTTCACCTGACGGACGACACGGGGCTCGGTTTCGAGAGGCCCGAGCTCGGCGACGATCTCCGGTCCGAGTTCGCCGTCCTCGCGCATGGCCAGGATCGATCGCCGCATCAGGTCGGGCTCGGCGTCGATCCGGTCGAGGATACGGGCGAGGAGGTAGTCGTGGAGCAGGTCGGCCTCGATCCGGCCGTGCTCTACAGGCTCCTCGTCCGTGCAGTCAGGGCACCCCGCGCACTCGACGGGGCCAATGGCGTCGTCCCCCGGCCCCTCGTCGGCCTCCCGGGTGGACATGAAGCACGAGGTCGCCCACATGATCTCGGACGGGCTGAGCTCCAGGTCCTCGGCGGTCCACAGATCGGGGTCCGGGGATTCACCGCCTCTTATCTCCTCGGGTATGTCGATCCGGTTGCGCATCAGGGACTCCAGGGTGACGAGAACCGGTTCCCAGTCCTGGGCGCTGAGCAGCAGCGTCGCCACACGGTCCCCCGGGCGCTTCCAGAAGATGAGGTCCTCGTCGTAGCCGTTGACGAAGTGCAGAACGTGGTCCGCCGGGTCGAATTCGACGCCGGACATCTCGCCGAGGTGGGTGAGGACGGCCTGCCGATCTCGATAACGCCCGACGTAGCGGCGGGCTTGGGCGACGAAGGACTCCATGGTGGTGTCGTCCAGCACCGCGTTGGGGCTGACCCCGATGAAGCGCGGCGGACTCAGCGGACCGGACCGACGGAGCTGTTGGGTTCCGTTCGCCCAGTGCAGTTGTCTGGTGTCAGGGTCGTACACCACGCAGTAGACGGGGATGTTCCCGTTCGCCCAGGTGTCGCCGTGCTGGTCGACACGCACCGCGTAGCCGTTGCCTCGGCGCCGGCTGCTCCCACCCTTGACCTGAACCTTGATCGTGTCGCTCGTGAGATGCCCGTTGTGGGTGAAGGTGACGTAGAGGTCCTCGCCGAAATCGTTCTGCCCGGAAATTTCCTGAACGATGTGGTCGTGCTCTTCGAACAGGGAGCGCAGCGCGTTCACGGCGGCCTGCCCCACGCGCCGCCCTTTCGAGATCTTCGGCATATCGTCCTCCCCCGGAGCTCCCTCGCCGGACCCCGGCAGATCCGGGACGGCACCGTCCTTCGACATCCTGCCGCACGCCTCTGACACCCGGCCTGGGGAACGGCCGGGGGGTTCACATGCCCAGCCTGGGAAGCCTCTCGCCGGGACACGGCCTTCCGGTGAACCGTCTGACACGCAATGATCACCAGGGACAGCAAAAAGGCCCGGGTCTCCGACCTGGGCCTTCTCCATGGAGCGGGTGACGAGAATCGAACTCGCGCTCTCAGCTTGGGAAGCGACGGCGCTTGGAAGGTCATGTAATCGTTGACCTGCGCTTATGTGGCGTAGCGGCCGCCTCGCGAGAACTGGTTCGCACCGCTGTTGACCGTGGTTGTCCGCTCTTATGGGCACGCTGTGGGCACGGCTTTGAAGCGCGGCAGGCCGAGTGCAAAAGTGAACGGGCTCCGTTCTCGGCTCGATGGGCTCGCATGTCCAGCCCGGGGAGCGCTTCGCGAGTGCGGAGCCATCCGGCGAAGCGTCCCGCCAGCACCTGGCTCACTTGCCGGCTTCAGGGCCGTACCACTGGAGTGCCTGGCCGGTGACGGCGGCGATGCACTCGAAGTCCCGGTCACGGTGCAGCAGCGTCAGTCCCTGCAACTCGGCTGTGGCGGCCACCACCAAATCGACCGCCCCGGCGCTGCGGTGTTGTCCGCGCTGGGTGAGAAGCTCCTGGACTCGGCAGGCGCGGTCGTAGGCACGGTCGTCGACCGGCACCCAGCCGAAGAGCAGGCGCATGTCCTCGGTACCTTGTGCGCGGTCGGCGGGGGAACGCGCGCTGTAGAAGAACTCCAGCTCGGTGATGGGACAGGTGGCGATGAGCCCGGCGGCTGCCGCCTGGTCCCATCCGAACTGCTCGGCGTCGCCGCGAAGCAGTCGGGCGAGCGCACTGGTGTCGATCAGGTATTGCGCGGCGTTCACCGGCGGTAGTTCCCCTTGTCCTCGAAGAGATCGAGGTCGAAGGCGCCCTCTTCCGCCGACGCCCGCAGGCGGGTGAGTGCCAGGGCCCGTCGCCGGTTCTCCAGCACCTCGCGCAGCGCGGTGTTCACCGTCTCCTTCTTGGTGCTGGTACCGAGGGCCTTGGCCACGTCGGCGACCAGCTGATCATCCAGGTCGATCACTGTTCGGCTCATGAGTGCACCTCCATCGATATCAATGACGCCATCGATTATATATCGACTGGGCGGCAAGGGGTGGGTCGGGTAATCGACGCCTGACGGTCGGCAATCCGTTTCAGCAACAGGATCAGCAGATCAGCCGCGATCGTCGCCTCGGCTGCTGTGTGCGGCACGCACTACGGGCAGGCTGACGGTGATCGCCTGCGCGAAGTCGGCGAGGCGGGTGGTCAAGCTGCTCAGCTGTTCCGAGAGGCGGTCGTACTCGGCCATTTCGGCGGGGGTCCAAGGGCCGTGGACGTCCTCCATCTCGGATATGCGCTGTCCCGCTGAAGCCGCTCGGATCACTGCCCCGGCAGTGGTTCGCAGGCGCTCCGCGGCATGGTTCGGCGTATGGGCGAGGAGGAGGTCGAACTCATGTGGTTCGGGGAGAGCTGGGATGCGGTGCTCGATCCAGAAATTGCCCCAGAGACGTCGTCGTCTGGCCTCCGGCTCGTCGTCGGGGAGGACCGAGGTCTCGACCGTCGCGTCAGGTACGCCCAGAAACGCGCTCAGCTCCGTGAGCTGACGTTGCGCTCGTCCACTGCGGGCAAGAGAGCCAGTTCTTCCTTGGTCATCAGAGTGCCCGGCGCGGCCCCTCCCACGCGTGCGCGCGTGATGGGCGTGCCGAGGACCGAGGATTTCCATGCCGCCATCGCCACATCGGTCCACCAGCTGACGAACTCGCGTGCGGCATCCCGGTACTTCTTCGCTGAGTCGGTGGCGAGCTGGAGACGCATCGACAGCAGTACACACTCCGGGCGATAAGGCAGGCCCGGTTGCCCTGCGCGGTCCCGGATCTCGGCTTCGCTGAGGTCGTCGCATTCCTCCATGCGCTCTTGCGCAGCTTCGCATTCCCGGAGGAGGTCGGTCGCGGCGCGGGCCATGGCGGACAGCGTCTCGTCGATCTCGTCCGCTGTCATCCCGTCCGCGGCCTCGTATACCGCGGACCCTGCTCCTGACGATGATGGTTGGCCGTCCAAACCGAAACTCCCAAGGCGAGGAAAACCGGCTACGCAGTGCCGTTGCGCTGGGACCGTAGCTGCTCGGGTGAGGGTAGACGCCGCAAACAGCGGAAGACGCGACATGCCGGAAGTCGGCCTGGTAGGGACGGAGCGCACTCCAGCGGATCGCCGCGTGGGAGGAGCGGAGCGTGGGCCATCCCGGTCCGGCAGCGGGGGTGAGGATCCCATCGGAACCTGTACAGCAGTGCGCGGTGTTTCCCGACCGTCCTGCAGTGGAACGGAGTGCCGACGCCGCTGCCGCGGTAGAGCTGCCGGCCAGGTTGCCGCTCTCCCGGCAGGTCGATCACGGTCCGGCTCATCGGCTGCACCCTGTAGACCCGGCAGGCCCACGGAGTATCGGTGCGCATGACAAACAAGCCGGCGATCCCGGGAAATCCCTTTAGAGTGAGCTGATCGTCACCTGCGACAGACGTGCCGGGGGCGGTCTCAGGGGATAGGGCCAGGGGGGCAGTTGATGTCTGTTTTTCGCAAGAGACCGGTTCGAAGACGCGCGGCGGCGGGGCTGTGCGGAGCGGCGCTGGCCACCTCGACACTGCTTGCGCCCGTGGCGACGGCGTCGGGCGGCGGACCGGCCACGGTAGGGGCGGTTTCGTCGGTGAAGGACGCGGCGCTCGGCGTCGGGCGCGGCTTCGAGATGGGGGACAAGGGGCGCGTCGAGCTCATCGACGGACGGGACGTCCGGATGGTGGCGGACGCGCAAGGCGCCGCGCAGGCACCCCGCTACTCCGTCGCGTCGGTCCAAGGCACGGTGTCCGTGCGGCCGACCGGGAAGTCCGCGGCTGATCGCATGACCGCGAAGCTTCCCCTGACCGCGCGAACCAAAGCCAGGCGGAGCGTTCCCACGGCGGCGAACGCCGCCGCGTCGACGTACTCGGTCAAGCTGAGCATCACGAACGCCGACGTCCGGTCCAAGTTGTTCTATGTCTGGGACCGCCGGACCTGGACGTCGTACGCCGTCAACAGCGACACCGCCGGTGGCTCGTCGACAGTGAAGCTGCCCCCGGGCGACTACTTCTCGGTCGCGCTGCACAACGACTGGCAAGAGCCGAGCTACCTGCTCACCAGTACTTTCTCGGTCGGTTCGGTCGCCAGGACCGTCACCTTCGACGAGCGCGCGGCCAAGGAGACGGCGGTCCGCACCGACGACACCACCGCCACCCGGCACGCGTCCGCCGTGTGGATCAGCGTCCCGGGCGGCGACCTGGCGGGCTTCGCCGGCTCGGGAGCCGACAAGGTGTACGTCACCCCGTTCTCGGTCAGCGGCGTCTCGCTGCGCCTGCACGAGGTGCTCGGCAAGAAGGGCGCCTCGGCGAGCGTGCCGAGCCCCTACCGCTACGACCTCACGCACAGCTTCACCACCACCGTGCCCGCCTCGCCCGTCAAGACGGTCCGTACGTCGGCCCTGGCGAAGAGCGTCACGAAGGTTGGCGCCCCGGGCACGCGAACGACGGCCGCCCTGCAGAGCGTCCCGTCCTTCGGAGAGGAGACGGGCGTCTACATCGGCGCCGCGGTGCCGGTCGGTGGTTCCGTCACCGAGTACGCCACCCCGAGCATCACCTACAGCCGACTGATGGCCTACGGCACCGGCGAGCTGAGCCTGAACCTCCCGGACCGCACGTCGGCCGCCGGGACCGGCGCGGGCGAGACCCTCGGCGCGGCCCCGTTGCAGCCAGTGCGCCGGGAAGAGGGCGGTTCGAAGCGGAACTTCGGGAAGATGTCGCTGTACGAGCCGAGCACCTTCGGCGACACGACCGGCCACTCGGGAATCGACAGCCGCGCCACGTACTCGTACAAGCTCACCTCCTCCGACGGCGTCACCTACGCCCAGGCCGATGGCCTGGACGCATACGGCAGGGTGACGTCGTCCAGCCTGCCGTCGTTCCAGAGGACGTACACCCTCGACCAGACCGTCCACCGCCGTGTGCCGTACTCCCGGCTGTCCACGGACGTACGCAACGAGTGGACGTTCCGCTCGGAATACGAGGAGGGCCGGGAACTCCCGCTGATCGACGCCCGGTTGAGCATTCCGGGACTCGACGGCTTCGGCCGCGCGGCCGCCGGCACGGTCCGGGTCCAGGCGAGCGCGACCACCCGCACCACGGATGCGGCGGAGGCGAACACCAGGATCACCGGGCTCGCCTACTCCACGGACGACGGCACGACCTGGACGGACCTGGCCGTCGCGGCGGACGGCTCGGCGACTCTCGACGTCCCCGCCACCGCCTCCTTCGTCTCGCTGCGCGTCACCGCCGCCGACGAACAGGGCGGCAGCCTCCGCCGCACCATCGCGCGGGCGTTCGCAGGCCCGGCGCCGCACGGCGACGAGACAGTGGGGGCGACCCGCATCTCGAACGTCACGGTCAACGCGGGCAAGCCGGTGGAACTGACCGACGAGCCGCTGCAGGACTTCAAGGCGAAGTTCACCGCCACCGCCCCGTCCGGGATCGCGAGCGGCGACATGTACCTCTACAAGGGTTCGTACGACACCCCTGACGCCGTCCTCTACGGCACCTGGCCGGCCGCCTGCACCAAGGTCAACGCGACCACGTCCACCTGCGAGGCGCACTTCGCCTACATCCACCCGCGCTGGACCCTCGGCCGCAACTCCCTCGCCGGCACCTGGAAGTTGGCAGCCTGGGCCGAGGCAGCGGACGGTACGGGCCACGTCGACCTGCACGCCGCCAAGTCGGCGCCCCTACTGCGTGACGCGACGCTGACGGCCAACGCGGCTCCCGAGCCGGTGACCAAGGGCAAGACCCTCACCATCACCGGCAAGCTCTCCCGCGCGGACTGGGAGACGCTGGGAGGCCACCACGGCTACGCCGGCCAGAAGGCGAAGCTCCAGTTCCGCAAGAAGGGGACGTCCACGTACACGACCGTGAAGACGATCACCACCGACAGCTCCGGGAACCTGAAGACCACAGCGAGGGCGACGACGGACGGCTACTGGCGTTACACCTTTGCCGGCACGTCCACCACCGCACCCGCCACCGCCACGGGCGACTACGTCGACGTCCGCTGACCTCGCTGACCCCGCCGGGTCCCGGTCCATGGAGCCGGGCCCCGGCGGCAGCGTCACTCAATCCGCGCACATCGGCGACACCATCTTGGCGGCGCACTCGTCCTTCTCCTCGACCTGCGCCACCACGAGCACGGGAGTGCTGGTCCGCGCCGGACAGTCCGAGAAAGCCGCGCTGATCTACCGGAACTCCGAGGACGACCGACGGCAGGGAGTTGCTGCCGAGCCAGACGATCCGCCGGACCGGAGCGGGTGACGAGAATCGAACTCGCACTCTCAGCTTGGGAAGCGACGGCGCTTGGGTGGGCCTCATGGTTCTGACCAGCGCAGATGCCTATTCTCTGGATTGATCTTGCCGGTCCGATTGCACCGCTGTTGACCGTGGTTTTCCGTCCTTACGGGCACGCGGAGGGCACGGGCCTCCGAACGGGGCGCTGTCGGCACCGCTGACTGTGCAACGACTCAGGAATCCCTTTGTGCGGAGATCAGCCGTTGAAGCCGCGTTGCGGCCGAGTACGAGTGGTCCCGGTACAGGGACATCGCAGAGGCGCTGTCAGAGAACGAAGTACGTCCAGGTCTCACGGCGCCCGAAGCGCCCGCGCCAGGTCACGTTGACCGCGTAGTCCGGTGCAGAGCCGTAGGTCGGGGTGACGAGTAACGGCACTACTTCTCCGTATGCGACAGAGGCCGCCCTGGCTTCCTCGTCGACGTCTGCCATGTCGGCCGCCGAGCCCACCCGGACATGAACACCGCGAGCGGTGGCCCCACCCGAGTTACGGATCCTTGAACGTCCGTGCTTCTCAGGAATCGGGGCAGAGCGTCTTGCGCAGTCCGGAGTTGATATGACTTCCGTCGTCATCGGTCAGCGTGACGCCGGCGTAGGAGAACCGCTGTGCGGCACTGTGGTCTGGGTTCGTCGCGCCGTCATCGAGGGCTGCGCACTGGTTGCGGGCCGCGTCGAGGGCCTTGTCCTCGTCATGGGTGAGGTTGCCGTTGACGTCATGGATGGCGGCAAGGACGGCGGCTCGCTCGGTGCCGGTGGGCTCGGGTGGCATGCCGACGTCCTTTTTGGGGCCGCTGTCGTCCGCGGCGCTCGACGCCTCGGGTGCGCTGCTCTTGGTGGTGCCGGCCTTGTTGTCGCTGCCGTTGTCGCTGCTGCAGCCGACGGTGACGGCGAGTATGGCGGCGACGGCCGCGGTGGTGGTGCGGATGCGCATGATCCCCCCTGGCGTGATACGAGTTGGGACATGGTGCGGCAGGTGGGGCGCTGGGGCTGCAGCGGTGACGGAGTTGTGATCTGATGCGGACGCGTTTGAAGCGATCCGCTCCCCAAGGCGGTCGCTGCCTCCTGGACGGATCGCCGTGCTGGTGCTCGCGATGCTGCGGCGCGATCAACGCCTGCTCGACCTGGTCGGCGGCAACGGCGTGCCCGAGTCCGCCCTGCGGCGCTGGCGCGACGAGATGGTCGACCTGCTCGCCGACCTCGGCTTACTCGGCATGAACAAGCCCGACGACTCCGATGACCTGGTCATTGGCACTGGCTACAAGGCCACCCGCGCCCACAAGCTCACCCCCGGCCGGATGCAGGCCAACCGCATCCTCGCCGCCTCACGCGCCCCGTCGAACACGGATTCGCAAACCTGAAGGTGTGACGCGTCCTGACTGAACTCCGCACCGCCCCCGGCCACGCCACTGCTCTCCTGTGCGCCCTTATCGTCCTGACCGATCCTGAAGTCAACCGCTGACAGACCAGCAAGGCCGCAGACAACCGCCCACGACCAGCACGAGCCCCCGAAGGACGGTCACGCCAGAGCCTCCAACCTGCAACCCTGCGCGTATTCCCCTGTGTGCAGCGGCCGTTCCTTGCGGGGCAAACGACCGGCACACTCAGCGACCGGGCCGGGCTACTGTGCCCGTCGTACGGGGCTGACACCGGCCATGGCGGGCGCGCAGACCTCAGACGTCAACCAGTGATACCGGGGAGAGGTTTGACGACGCGCAGCAGGAACCGAACTGGGAGCGTGCTTGTCATGGCCCTTCTGGCCGCGGCGTCGCTTGGTGTGACAGTCACGATGGCCGCTCCGGCTGCCGCGGACGGCTCCTGCAGTGGGCGCGCGAACTGATCAGGAATATTGACGGGGGTACGTCAACATGCTTACGGGGCACAGCGCAACGGGCGGAACGCCTTCCCGGCGGCGGGCACTTCGGCTGGCGGGGAATGGCCTCGCACTGGCCGCACTGGGAGCCGGAGCCGCCGGTTGCCGCGAGGACGTGACCGGCGGCGGAGGCCCCGCAGACAGCGCCCGCCCGCGCCGCGAGGGCACCGGCAGCCCCGGCGCCTCCCCCAAGGACGGGCAGGCCCCCAAGGCACTGTGGACGACATCGACCTCTGCGCAGACCTACGGGGACCGCGACGAACTCGTGGCTGTGGACGGCATGGTGATCGCGACCGGTGATCCGCTGGCCGCTCTCGACGCAGCGACCGGCAAGGAGCGGTGGTCACTGCCGGGCGGCGCCGTCCCCGGTGCGCCGCTGCTGGTCAGCGACGGCACCCTGTACCTGGCCAGCGGCGCATACGACGGCACCGTCGGCGGGTACGACCCGGCGTCGGGCAAGGAGACCTGGCGCGGTCACCTGGGCAAGGAGTACCGGCAACCGAGGCCGATCGCGGTGGACGACGGGCAGGTGTACGTCATCGCCGAGATCCTTGAGGACGACGGCTCGTCCCGTACCAACGTGATCGCTGCGCTGAACAGCAGCACGGGCAAGATGGTGTGGAGGGAGATGCGGGACCTCGGCACCCAACAGAACGGCGTACACGCAGCCGTTCAAGGCCGCCACCTCGTCTACACCGACTTCAAGCAGAACCTCACGGTGCGCGACACCGCCACCGGCAGGCAGATATGGACGCACAAGACGACGAAGACGAACTACGGCACCTTCGCCGTCCACCGGGATCTGGTGATCGTCCCGCAGGGGCGCAGGCTCCAGGCTTTCAACCTGGCCGACGGCGCCGAGAAGTGGTCCGTGCAGACCGGGGACTTCAGCACCTTCAAGGAGCCGGCCGTGCTGGAAGACGAGCTCTTCATCGCGGACAGCAGCAAGACACTCCGGTCCATCGAGCCGCAGACCGGCAAGGAAAGCTGGCGGTCCAAGGACCTCGCGGACGCGAAAGCCCAGGCACCTGGACAGTTCGTCAGGGTCGGCGGCACCCTCTACGGCGCCACCGACCTCGACAAGCGGGGTGGCATCCACGCCTTCGACACGAAAACCGGCGCCCTGCGCTGGACGTTCAACGACAACTCCGGCGACTACCACGCATGGCTTGTGGCCACCGACGGCACCCATGTCTTCGCCCTGCACGGCAAGAACCTGCACGCCCTGCCCGGCTGAGGGCGCACAGAGAATCAACCTGTTGCTTCCCGTGATCCGGCTCCTGACCGCGCTCTCTGGTCCGCCGACATGGACGGAAGCACAGCGACGGTCTGAACTTCAGAGCCGAGCTCAGAGGTCGTCCACGTCGACCAGCCCGTCCTGGATGGCGCGGGCGACCAGGCTTGCCTTGGTCCGTGCTGGGCGGCCGAGGTTCGCGTACTTGATCCGTACCCGGTCCAGATACGAGTTGACAGTCCGTACGGAGATGCCGAGACGCTGCGCGACCAGCTCCTTCGACTCCGACTGGAACCACTCGATGAGCACGTTCTCCTCGCGCGCGGAGAGCTGGGGCCGGTCGGCGCGGGCGTTCGTTCCCAGCGCGCCGGCCAGCGCGGGCGGCATGTAGGGCCGCTCATCGGCTGCTGCCAGCGTCGCCTCGACCAAGTGGTCCTGGCCCTCGCTCTTGGTCAGAAAGGTCGCGGCTCCCAGGTCCAGGCAGCTGAGCGCGGTCTTCTCGTCATCACGCATCGTATAGACGACCACCTGCCGCCCGGCGTCGACAAGTCTTCGGAGGTCCCCGAAGGCGGGACCGCGCTCGCCCAGTTGCAGATCCAGGATGACGACATCGGCCGTGCTGCCCGGATCGGTCCAGGCTTCCCGTACGGAGCAGCCGGACGCAAGCACGGTGATGGGCCGTGGAGATGCGGCGTACCACATCTCCACGCCCGAGACGATGGCGGGATGATCGTCGATGATGACCACGCTGACGGGTGCGCTGTTGCTCATGTCCGGTCAACTTCCGAGGCCGCCGTTTTGCTCCAGCTGGCCTCCACCCACACACTTCCGCCGCGCGTTGTTCTGGCCACCGACACCTTCGCGTCCGTGGCAGGGCTGTGCGAGGGGGCGGCATCTCCCGGGCTGCGGCCGTCGGCGCAGTTCACACCGACCACGCTCACACGTACCGCGCGGGGGGTCCACACGACCGTCACCCGCGCGGTCGAGCGGGCGTGGCCCAGGGTCACCGCCACCGGGTCGATCAACTCCCTGCGTACCTGCACAGGCACCTCACGCGGCCGGCCTCGTACGGCAAGGCTCACCGTCACCCCCTGGTGTTCGGCCACCTCGACGCATGCCCGCAGCTCGTTCAGCAGCGGGTCGGAGACGGCGTCGCTCTCCGCGAACAGGCGGCGCATACGGGCGGCCTCCACCCCGCACCGCAGCCTGACCTCCTCGTCGTGCGGACTCAGCACACCGTGCCCAAGGCCCATGAGTAGCGGCACTGTCGTCGCCGTCAGCGCGCGGTAGCGCTCCTTGTGATCACGCTGCATGTCCTCGTGGATGCGTTCCCGGGTACGCAGTTCCTCCTCCCGCGCGGCCTCCGTGCCCGCTTCCGGCGCCGTACCGTGGAGCAGGCGCGTCAGGAGTACACCGACGGAGAGCTGGAAGCCGCAGGTGGTGATCGCGGTGATCCCCATGACGGCCGACTCCGCGACGGTTGGCGCCCCCGACAGGAACACAGCGATCGCGTTGAGCCCCACATGCGCCCCGAGGAACGCCGCGAACGCCCTGACCGGCAGGTCCGCCAGCAGGAACAGCGCATGCCAGCCGACCAGTCCGAACGCCCAGTCCTCCGCACCGGTCAACCGCTCCGGCGCGAGCGTGAACGCGCATACCGCCGAAACGGTCAGCACCGAACCCAGGCTCCACGCCCGCACCCTTGGCGGGATCTGCCTGCCACGCAGCAGATAGGCGGCCCCGGTCACCGCGACGGCGGCGAGGCAGACGTAGCCCGCCGTCTGCGCCCACGCGGGCTGGTACACACTCTGGTAGGCCGTGACCTGCTGCAGCGAAAAGATGAACTGTGACAGCAGACTGATCAGCAGCGCGGCCAGTTGGGCGCCGTGCAGCAGCTGCCTGCGGATGAGGCGGACGACGGCCGTGTGCGCCCGGGCGCGGGTCGGGCGCGGCATGTCCGCCGCCTGCGCTTCGTGCCCTGCCTGTGGCGCCCGGGCCTGGGCTTGCCAGCGCCACTGCACGCGGGTTCCGGCGCCCGGATGTGAGGTGACCGTGGCGCAGCCGCCGACCGCGTGCATCCTGCCGATGACGGAACCAGAGATGCCCCGGCGCCTCGCCGGAACGGACTCCGGGTCGAAGCCCCGTCCCGCGTCGGACAGCTCGACGACGACGGCACCGTCCCCCTCCGCCCATGCCCTGAGCTCCGCTTCCCGCACCCCGGCATGGCGTGCCACATTGGTGACGGCCTCCCGGACCCCGCTGAATATCGCGAGCCCAGGGCCGGACGGGACGGCGAGCGGGCCGTCGATGCGCGTCTTGAGCTGCACCATGGCCTGTCCCTCACCCCCGGGGCCCCCGGGCACGCAGCCGAGAAGTGCCGCGAGGTCGACGCTTCCCGTCTCGAATCCGGGCACGGCGGACAGTGCCTCCAGATCCTCTCTGGCACGCTGAGGTAGCCACGACCAGTCCCGGGCGTCGCCCTGGGAGACCATCAGCAGCGTCGCGCTCGCCGTATCGTGCAGGGTCGCCAGGTACTCGCGCTCGGTCGCCCTCCGTGCGGCGGCGACCTCGGCCTCCCGGCGCGCCGCCGCCCTGAGCGCGGCCGACCGGTCGGCGACCCTGGCCCGCGCTCGGACGATGAGGTAGGCGGCCCTCGACAGGCCCGCCAGGACAACTATGCGCACCAGGTCCGCCAACTCTGGGCGGTGCCCGGGCGAGGAGAGGATGTCGCCCAGCGCACAGGCGACAGTCCCCGACGCGGCCAGGGCGGCCCCGGCCACCGGGCGCGTCGCCCACTCGTGCTGGAAGGTGATGACGCAGATGCTGACAATCGCCTCCACCATCACATCCGCGCCGTCGCCGCCGAGCACCGGCTGAGACAGCCCTGTCAGCACCACCACGGCCGCGTCCAGCGTCCACAGCGGGGCGAGCGGGAGCGGGCGGCGTAGCGCGTAGAGGTGCACACCGCAGGAGAGGAGAGCGGGCACCAGCAGCGACAGCGCCAGGGGAATCTCCGCCCCGTCCGCCGAAGCGACGCCCAGCGCCCCGCACAGGCAGACCACGGTGGACCGCAGCCACACTCCGTACCGCTCAAGGGCCAAATCCAACAGACGCTCACTGGACCCGGGGCCCTCCACCGCCTCAGCCGCCCCGCGCCCGTTCCCCCCGTATCCCCCGTGCCACATGGAGGGAACAGTAGTTGAACCGTGATCGAGTAGCCCCTCCTTGTGGGGCGAACGACCGGCACACTCAGTGACCGGGCCGGGCTATTGTGCCCGTCATACGGGCTGTGAAATCCACACTCAACCACGGGGGAATTTCCATTACGCTGTTCGTTCGCGGATTGGAGTTGCTCGCACAATAAAATGCCCCCCAGGGAAGGCCGCTTGGCACCCCACACACCGGAACCAAGTGACCCAACACCTGAGCACTTCCGCGCCGCTCCCACGCGTACTCCATTCCATCTCCTGAAATCAAGGCGAAGCGAGCGCGTGATCGCCTAAAACGAGTCTTGATCAGGCAAGAACTGGGCGCGAATATCCAAAGGCCTCCACCGCGCTTACCACCCTTGTCCCCGAATGATTCTCAACCAGGGAGATCAATGTCTTCGCTCCACTCCATCCGTCATGTGCTGCGTAAAGCGGCTGTCCCCGCCGTCGGCGCGGCGTTGGCGTTCAGCATCACCGTTACCATCGCCACGCCGGCGGCGGCCAGCGGCTCCTACAGCGGCAGGGCGTACGTTTACGGCAGCGGCGAGGTAAATGACGACTTCGATGACGAGGGCGTCGTCAACGTCACCACGCACCGCTCCTCGAACGTCACCTGTCTGTGGCAGACCATTCTTTGGGCACATGGTTACCTGCCCTCGTCCGGAATCGATGGCATCTTCGGCGACCAGACTGATGCCGCAACGAGGAAATTCCAAGCTGACAAGGGCCTCGTCGCGGACGGCTCCGCCGGTCGGAACAGCTGGACAAAGGCAGGCGACAGGATCAGGCAGATCGACAACCAGAACGGGTGGCTGTTTGTGGTGTATTACGGCGTGACAGGTTCCAGGAGCCCGTACGGCTCGCATGATTTCGTGTTGCAGCGTTCGCCCGACGGAAATTACAGATTTTACCCGCCTCAGGACGGCGGCCCATATTGGGCCTCCTACAACTCCCGCACCTGCTGACCTCGCCTGGCCTGAGCCACGGCAATCCGGACGTCGCGGGGCAGGCAGGCTCGCCGGCCCCGCGACGTCCGGATCCGACGCAACCACCCGCCGACCCCGGTGATCGGTGAGCGGCAGACATTCGAGGACGTGTTGGGCGGCAGTACTGGGTGGTGTGCGGAAAAGGGAGCAGAAGGCGTCGATCGCGCAATAGTCCAACTCAAACCGCTTGTACAGAGTGGCGGGTGGGACAGACCGGGCCGGCCCGGGCACACGACTACCACTTGGAGCACGTCGGATGAGCAGCAACGTACTGACCATGTACTGCGACCCGAGACGAGTCGACGGCCAGGGTCAGGCGAAGGTGGCGGGCATGGTCAGCTTCTCCGACGCGTCGGGGCCGGCGCCGTCGGCTGTGTACGTGGAGCGCGAACTGCCGCCGGGAGGCACGTCCGCGTACCTTGCGGCCCGGGGCGGCGGGGCCCGTTCCTTCGCCCTGTGGGCCGACGATCAACGCCGGGAGCGGGTGGCCACCGTGGTGACCCTGTCGGCCGGCGGCGGCGTCGCGAGGTTTCAGGTGCTCGGCGCGCACGGCGAGGTCATCGGCACGCTCATGCGCGAGAAGGCGCTCCGCGGCAGGGGCCTGCGCACTCGCTGGACCGTGCACCAGCCCGGCGGCCCTGAAGCGGTCGGCTTCAAGGGGAGGATCGTGTGGTGGTGGATGTGGTGGCTCCTGCTGCCCCTGATGACGGTGGTCCTGGTGATCAGCGTCTTCGACAGCGTCCCTGGCAACGAGGGCGGCTTCGCACGCGCACCCCGGCGCATCCGGTGGCGCGCGAACGGGCAGGTCCCGCTGGAGTTCAGGTCCAAGGGCGACAAACTGCACGTACACGCACCCGGTGTGGACTGGCGGCTCGGGGCCGCGCTGATCGCCCTCCTGCGCAGCTTCCACGCCGGCGCGTGGGACTCGGTGAAGAAGTGACCCGGGGGACGACGCTTCGGCGCGGTGCGTGCTGTGGCGGCGGACGCTGGTGTTCGGGGGCCGCGCACAGCAGAACGGGGCCTCATGTCTGATCAGTGGCCGGCCCAACGCCCGGCGCCAAGTCCCTTGCCCGGTCCGCCCGGCGTGTACGGGCCGCCACGGTTCCAGGAGGTCAGTACCAGGTACCGGCGTTGGGCCGGCGTCCTGCTCTGGCTCTCGATCGCCGTCGCGAGTCTCATGGCGGTCGCGTTCGTGGCCAGCATCGTCCTCCTGGTGAAGGCGGACGCGGACGTGGACAACGCCGCCTACGGCTATCTCGCGATCTTCCTCTGGTTCGGGATCGCCGCCGCGATCCCGGTGCTGCTGGCGCTCGGTATCCCCGCAGTCGTCATGACGCGGCGTGTACGGCAGCAGAAGCGGCTGGGCCACGATGCCGTGTACCGAGGCCCCAATGTCGGCGAACAGTAGTCGAACGAGCTCCAGACGCGATTCTTAGATCACATGAACCCGGACTGTGGCAGACCAGTACGTGCCCGAATAGTTCTGCCAGCCCTTGTAGCAGCGGAAAGTCCGCCATGGAGCACCCGACTCCAAAAGCTCGACCGGAACCAGGCATTCGCCTGTGCAGCCAAGGTGGTGTCGTCTGTCCTCCTGTCTCGCGCTGCTTCCCTCGAAGGGCCGGACTGGAACGGCCATCACCTGAGAAGGGTGGAAGCCCGACCAGGAAGTCTCACAATGGCGGCATAAAGGGCACGCAGAGGGCACGGAGCCCCCAGAATGGTCTAGATAACAAACAAGCCCCAGGCTACTGACCTGGGGCTTCATCATGGAGCGGGTGACGAGAATCGAACTCGCGCTCTCAGCTTGGGAAGCTGATGTTCTACCATTAAACTACACCCGCGTAAGACACCCGCTCCGTGATCATCCGGAGGCGGTGTCCGATCGCCTGGTTACTGTACCCCATCACCGGCCCCCGGCGCTGACGCCGTGGGGCCTGAGTGCGTTTCAGGGGGGCGGGATGTGGCTGCGGGGGAACGGAGTTGGGGCGTACGGTGGAGGAGTGGGAGAGGGTCCGGCGGGGGCGGAGTGCCGCCTGGAGGGCCGTCCCTTTGATCCCGTAATGTGGCCTCTCGTCGTCAGGCAGGTAGCAGCCGACGCGGCTCTTGGGGAAGGGACTCTAGGACTTGATGGAGCGCACCGTCGTCCGTTGTGCCGATGGGCACGTGTTCAGCACCACTTCGTTCCCGATGCAGCAGGCCGAGCGACTCGGCCCGGGCCGGCTTCTCCGGTGTCCCCGGTGTGCCCGGCTCCGCAGTGTGGTGCCGGTGACGCTGGAGAAGCGGTAACGGCAGCGGGAGCAGGTGCCGCAGCAGCAGTAACAGCAGGTGCAGTGCCGGGCGCGTGGGCGGTCACGATTGTGGCCGTGCCGCGCGCCTTGCGTATCCTCGGGGCGTGCTTCTCTCAGACAAGGACATCCGGGCCGAGATCGACGCCGGGCGGGTACGGATCGATCCCTACGACGAATCCATGGTGCAGCCCTCGAGCGTCGATGTGCGGCTGGACCGTTACTTCCGGGTGTTCGAGAACCACCGGTACCCGCACATCGACCCCTCCGTCGAGCAGGCGGATCTGACCCGGCTCGTGGAGCCCGAGGGCGACGAGCCGTTCATCCTGCACCCCGGGGAGTTCGTTCTGGCCTCTACGTACGAGGTCATCTCGCTTCCTGACGATCTTGCCTCCCGGCTTGAGGGGAAGTCCTCGCTCGGGCGGCTCGGGCTGGTCACCCACTCCACCGCAGGGTTCATCGACCCGGGGTTCAGTGGGCATGTGACCCTCGAGCTCTCCAACCTCGCGACCCTGCCGATCAAGCTCTGGCCCGGCATGAAGATCGGCCAGCTGTGCATGTTCCGGCTCAGCTCGCCCGCCGAGTTCCCGTACGGGAGCGAGCGGTACGGGTCCCGGTACCAGGGGCAGCGCGGGCCGACCGCCTCCCGGTCCTTCATGAACTTCCATCGGACTCAGGTGTGAGCAGCCGTATGGGCGACAGTGCTGGTGTGCGGGAGAATCTGACCTACGAGCGGTTCGGTGTCGCCGTGCGCGAGCTCGCGCAGACCGTCGCCGACGACGGGTACGAGCCGGACATCGTGCTCAGCATCGCCCGCGGTGGCGTGTTCGTCGCCGGTGGGCTCGCGTACGCCCTCGACTGCAAGAACCTCCACCTCGTGAACGTCGAGTTTAGGTTGGCGGCCTAGTAGCACACGGCTCTGACCTGGGCAAACGTGCTGGTCAGGGCCTTGCTGTTGTGTCCGTTGGTACCTCTTGGATGTAGGTCTGACCGGTTGCTCTGCTGAGTTTCTGCTGAGCCTGGGGAGCTCGTTCGGGTAGTGAGATCTCCCACAGAGAGAAGCCCCACCGTGATCAGCACGATGGGGCTTCTTACCGGCCGACGCCGGGGTCATATGGCACCAAGATCTCCGGCCTTCACGCCTGTCACAAAGGACGAGAACGCCTCGGCGGGGATGTCCAGGATCGGACCGTTCAGGTTCTTGGAGTCACGGACGGGGACCACGCCGCGCGAGGCGGCGACGTTTGCGGCAACCTCGATGCATGATCCGCCGTTGCCGCTGTAGGTGGACTTGAACCAGATGAGGGGTAGGGAGTCGGTTGTCACGGGGTGCCCTTTCGTGCCTGCTCGATCATGGCCACTGATTCCGCCTGGGAAAGTGCCACGGCCTGTAGTTGATGGTAGGCCCTCACCAGCGGCAGCACGGATGTGATTTCCCTGTCCAAGTGCCCGTGGGTTTCGGACTCGACGTAGGAAATCACGGAGCGGTCAGGCAGGGTCAACAGATTCACCAGCCGGTTGAACGGGCGGCGCTCGCCGATGGAGTAGGGGGCCAGCTGGAGCGCGGTGTCCGGCCGGTCAGCGAACTCGATCAGATGGGCCAACTGGCGCTCCATAACGTCGCTCCCTCCGATGGCCCGCCGGATGCAGCTCTCATCCAAGACCACGATCACCATGGGCGGGGTGCGCCGCATCAGAGCCGCTTGCCGCTCCGCCAGGAACTCAACACGTTCAGAGGCTTGTTCGGGGCTGAGCGTTCCCCGCTTCACGTTGCCCTCTTCCATGGCTCGTGCGTACTCCGGTGTCTGGAGTAGTCCGGGGATCGCTCCTACTTCGAACAGTCGGATCTCTGCCGCTCGTGCCTCCTGTCCCAGGTACTCCGGGAAGCCCTCCAGCAGGCTGCCGTTTCGGATCTCGCCCCACGCGCGCTCGAACGCGTCTGCGGTCCCTGTGAGTCCGAGAACCGTGTCTAAGCTCCGCGAGAAGCGGAGAGTTGGCGGCTTGCGGCCCGTTTCAATCGCCGAAATATGTCTTCCCGAGTAGCCCACGCGCTCGGCCAACTCGTCTTGGGTCCATCCGCGTGCCTCCCGCGAGCTGCGCAGACGCGCGCCGTAGGCCGCTTGGGGCGATGCGTCCGGGTTCAACTCCTTGAGATTTACCAATGTGCCCTCCGTTTCTGGAACGTTGAAGACACGGCGACTGTAGGCCACGCTCAATCTCCTTGGTAGTGGAAGCACTACGGAGAGGAGCGGTCGTGTTCGATCAGGGGACGGCTCCGCCCTGGACTGACGAGGTGGCGGAGCGGGAAGCACTCAGGATCGAGTTTTGGCGAGGTGCCCCGGAGTGGGTGCCTCGGACCGGTTACACGGATCCAACAGCCAAGGTGTTGCGTGACGTTGAGTCCGGGCTCAGGGGGTTGCTGTGAGTTCGGGCGTGGGTACCGATGCGCAGCAGCGTGAGTACACGACCTACGCGCCCAAGGGTGAGAAGTGCCGCAGGTGTCACAAGCCGTTTGGGAGTCTTGAGCTTGTGCGGCGCGTGACGCCGTTCGGCATCGCTACCGGCCGCCCGTACGTGCACCCTGAGTGCCCGACTGAGGCCACGTCATGACGCCCTCGGAAAGGCGTCTCGGCGCCCACTCAAGCCTTCCCGGCCCCAACCCAGTTGAGGGCCATGAGCGGCACGCAGACGGCGACTGGTGGATGTCATACGGCGGCATCCGTGATCCGGCGTCGGGTGTGATCGCGTTTCCGCGCGGAGCGCTCCCTTCGTGCCGCGTCCCCGACTGCCGACACTGCAAACAAAGAGGGTGTGCGTCATGACGTGCGGCACGCGGTTGGACGTGCCCGAAGGGATGCGGGCGGCAGCGTTGGATGTCGCGGGCGGGGTGTCGGACGACGCGGCGCCGTTGCCGGGCTCCGTGGCATGCGAACTCGGCAAGCACGACCACCGCGAACACATCGGGCGTTTGCGGGAACTGTTCGGTGGGGCTGTGTGGGTCATGTGGGAGGGCGAGGACATCACGGTGCGGCCCCTCGCTTACTGCGAGTCGTCCCGCCCGTCGCAGGACGGCATTTCCTTGTCCGACGCGCTCTGTTGGCTGCCTGATTCGCATCGGGGTGGCCACACCTGGGAGCGGTGCGCGTGACCTCGAAGAAGACTGCCGCGCGGGCTTCCGCCGGCACTATTGGACGGACCCGAGAACCGATGCTGACTGACCTGACGACGCCCCGTCCCGGACTCGCGGAACCCGAACGCTGCGTCATGTGCGCACGGATGCGCGCCGTGCTCCAAGCGGCCGTGCTCCTGGGCGACCCGCAGGCAGCGGGCAACCTCGTACGCGCCGCACACTCACACATGATCCATGGCCATCCGGACGACCAACGGACGCAACGTGCTGTCCCCGCGCAGAGCTTACGGAAGGCGGCCTGGCGATGACCGAGTGGCCTCCGCGACTCGCCTACCGCGCGACGGGCACCCATCGGCGGTTACGAACCTGGCGCTTCAGCGCCGACGGCCCCTTCTGGGGCGGGGTGCTACTCCTGGTGATCTGGGGGTCCACAGTCGCCGTGATCGTGTCATCGATCGTGAGTGGAACCGGTCCCCCGTAAGCCCCTGCTCTGGCCGGATGATCCCCCTCCCCCCTGATCTCCGGCCAGGGCGGGTTCCACTTCCTCTGTCGGTGGTCCTGGTGGGCGATCCCCAAACAGGGCCTCTCGTTGACCGATAGAGGGCCCGTGAATCACAGCCGAATCGCGAATACCAACGGCCGCGTCGGCTGACATCCGGTCCGACCCCGGACACGGGCACCATCTCCTTGTAGCTCAGTCAGGAAGAGCACCCGTTCTCCACCTCAGGGACAGACATTCCCGTCCCTGAGCCAGGGCGCGCCTCACGCACTGGCAGCGCCCACGGGAGACCCCGGTTCGAGTCCGGGCAAGGGGGTTGCCGCCCGGCTGTGAAAGAAGGACAGCGACAGTCGGGCGGGTAAGGCACCGCCCCGGTAGATCAAACCGCTTCAACCCTTGGACAGGTCGAGCGGCCGGGGCGGGTCATGAGAGCCCTACGGAAGGGAAACAATGATCAGGATCTATGAGGCCAATGGCGGAGATGGGTTGCCCGGCGAGCCTGCGCCCCCGCCGCCCCCGCCCACCCCGGACGGTGGCCCTGGCGTTCCCAACCCGCCGAAGGCTGCATAGTCAGTGACTCACAACGCACACCAGGAGCGCCCCAGCCGTACAGAGCTGGGGCGCGTCCTCATGTCTGCTGGGGTTCTGACTTCGGATTGGGCACCCGCGTACGCCAAGGTTCCGCGCTCCGCTTTTCTGCCAGATCTCATGTGGCCTTTCGATATGCAGACAGGGAAGAGTGTTCCTGTCTCCAAATCGAGCGACCCGGCCACTTGGCAGGAATACGCGGACGCCGATGTGCCCATCGTCACGCAATGGGACGATGGCCAGCATACGGGCATTGAGCCGGGTTCGGTCTCTACCTCTTCCGCTTCCATGCCTAGTGTTGTTTTCCGAATGCTGCGCGACCTGGATGTGCAGCCCGGAATTCGGGTTTTGGAAATCGGCACGGGGACCGGATGGAACGCGGCTCTGATGGCGCACAGGAATGGCGCTGAGAACGTCATCACAGTCGAAGTCGACGGAGCCATCGCCGATGCAGCCCGATCGGCCCTCGCGCGCTGCGGCCTTCCCGTGCGCGTCGTGCACGGCGACGGATACAAGGGCTTCGTGGATGGGGCCCCGTATGACCGGATCATCGCGACGGCCGGCACCCGGTCCATTCCGTTCGCGTGGGTGGAGCAGTGCCGACCACAAGGGGTCATCGTCGCCCCATGGGGGACCCACTACGGCAATGGTGACGCTGTGGTCCGGCTCGCCGTTTCTGGGGGCGGAGGGGAGGCTTCAGGTCCTTTCACGGGGCCGGTGGAATTCATGAAGCTTCGGTCGCAGCGACTCTTGCCCGTGGTGCATACCGAGTATGTCAGCGACGACAACACCGCCGACCGTGAGAAGTCGGAAACCTCCATTACGGAAAGCGAATTGATGGGGGAGGGGCGGTTCAGTCCGCAGAGTTTCGCTATTGGGCTCCGTGTGCGGAATTGCGTGCACGCTGTCGCAGAAAAGCGTGACGGTGCACGGCCCGTGTGGTTTTACGGGCTCACGGACCGATCATGGGCGTGCGTCCTCTTCCGCGAAAATGACACGGCGTCAGTCTGGCAATCCGGTCCGCGCCGGTTGTGGGAGGAAATCGAGACTGCCTACCGCTGGTGGGAGGACAGGGGGAAACCAGGGCATGAGCGGTTTGGGCTCACCGTGACAGCGGAAGGCCAAAGAGCCTGGCTGGACAACCCGGCCGATTCATGGCCGGGCTGACGCGCGCACTACCGGGCTCCCAGCCACTTGGCTAAGGGGCTGGGGCCCGGTCCCTGCTGCCGTGAAGCGTCCCGCCCATCTGTCGCACTCTGTGGCAGGGGGCGGGGCTCTATCGCCTGCGCTGTGGGCGGCTCTCCATCAACTCATCCGGATAAGTGGTTGACCTTGTGGGGGTTCGCATCCGATGCTGGTCACTCATCCGGATGAGTGGCTGGGCTTCGTGAGGTGCGAAACCGGGGCGCTCATGCTGTTTTGAGTGAAGGGAAGTTGATCATGGAGCGTAAGACTCTGCGGACGCTGGTCGTGTCGGGCGCGCTGGTCGCGGGCGTCGGCCTGGTGGGCGTGTCGGCGGCGTCGGCGGTGGTTCCGTCGGGTCCGTCCGGGGCGGCGGTGAGTGCGTCGACTCCGTCGGCGGTCCACGGCGCGGCGGCCGAGTCCGTCAACTACGCGGTGACGCGTGCGGCGACCGTGGATGGGCTCCGGGTGAGGATGGGGCCGGGTACGGATTCGCTGATACTGGGTCAGATCTATGCGGGCGAACCGGTGCAGGTCATCACGTCCACGCGCGTCAGTGGCGGGCAGCAGTGGGACCTGGTCATGTTGCAGAGTGACTCGGCGGGCGGCCTGCCGGGCGGCTATGTCGGATGGGTCACGGACGCATACCTGTACTAACCCGATTTAGGAAGGGTGACCTTGCGGCCCCCTCTCGGCTTCGGCGGAGAGGGGGCCGTCGCTTGTCCTATGCCGCTGGCATGTAATGGCGGCGTAAGTGCGCGGTGAGGGGCATGTGTTGATGCAAGCGGTTTCCCGGGGTGACGGTTGGTACCGGTGGGTATGAGGGAGGGCTCGAAGTAGACTGCGTGTCCTGTTTTCGATTTGCACAAGCGTTCGGCATGGCGGGGGTAGCCGGTCGTACCTGACCAACACGGCTGGGGCTGGAGTGAGTTGAGCAATGACAGAGGAGATGTCGCGGGGCGACGGGGGATACGGCGGTCCCGATGATGCCTTGTTCGTTCCGGGAGTTGACTACGTGTCAGCGTGGCGTCAGGCGAACGAAGTTGCCGAGGAGCTGAACGCGGCCCTGGCGGCGCTGGGCGCGGACGTGCGGGTGGTCCGGGCGGTTGCGCATGTGGGCGCGCACGGTGACCCGGTGGTGTGGCTCCGCCCGGAGGGTGGGCGGCTGATTGCTCGGCGGTTGCGTGGCGCGGCGGGCATTCCGTCGCCCAGGGTGGTCAGGTTTCAGCGGTTGGCGGATGAGAGGGAAGGGGAGTTACGGCATGGGGCGGCGTGACGACTGGCGGACGGCGGCGGGCTCACGCGTGTGGATCGAGACGGACAGGCGCGGTGAGTTCATCCGGTGCGAGGGATGCCGTCGTCCGATCCTGATCACGGGTGTAGGCCCTGCACGGTTCGCGGCTCAGAAGCACGCTGACACCTGCCGGAAGTAGAGGCTCACCGCGACCTGGCCGAGCGTTCGCCGGCTCAGGGCGGGAGGTCGGGCCGGTACCCCTCGACGGGGGAAAGTGGCTGGTCACGTGCGTGGTGACCTCACGCGCGCACGGACATGGGCCACGACGAAACCCGCATTCGCGCGTGAGGTTGCCACGCTGGGCGGGGTCCAGGGGTGCGCTATAGCGCCCCTGGTACCACCGCCCGCAACCACTGTTCGTCACGGCGCTATGTGTCATGGCGAGTGCCGCTGGCGTTCTTACTCCGGGGCGTATCCGTCACCCGCATAGGGGGTTTGGGAATCTTGCGGCTGGTTGGCTGCTGTACGTGATCTAGATTCGGGGTCGGTCGGCTTGTGCCTGGCCTTGTTGACCCTTTGGGAGGAATCTGATGCGCCGTACTGCTGTTGCCCTGGGAGCCTTGTTGGCCGTTGGGGCGCTCGCCGGGCCTGCCGCTGCTGCACCCCAGGACGCGGTGGTTCCGTCCGCCCTTCAGCCTGTCACCCAGACCGCGAACGGCCTGGTGAACCTTGCTTCTACCGGGAACTTTTGTGTGGGCCTGCTCGGCGTTCTGGCGCCGAGTAACACCTGCTCGGGCTCTTAGCCTGACGCGCTCAACTGCGGGCGGCCAACCGCTCGACGGCTGACTGTAGAGGATGGCGACGGGCGGAGCTGGTGGGGGAGCGCGGGGCCTGGTGGCCGTGCAGCTCCTGTCCCTGGCGGCCGACCGGAGAGACGACAATGCCCCCCGCGATGATTCCGCGGGGGGCTTCTGTGCTTGGTCGGGGCGGTTGCGGTGTCGGGCGGCTGGCCGTCCGGACGGGACCGGCCGAAGGCCGCATGCCCGGCCGAGGCGGCCAGAGCCGCCCGGCGCGCCGAAGGCGCGCCCTTGAACAAGTAAAGAGAAGTTGGACCGATCAGGATCGGCGGCGGGTGGCGCGCTTGGCGGGGGCCTTCGTCGGCGTCACGGGGAAGGTGAGCTGGCAGGTGGCGGCGGGCGCCTTCAGTTCCTCGCACAACAGCGGGCGGTCCTGGTCGGCATCGGCGGTCACGCGGTAGGTGATGAGCAGGGGGCTGGCGTCGCTGAGTCCGAGTGCGGCGCGCTCGTCCGGGTAGGGGGTGCGGGCGGTGACGTGCTCGGTGAACGACAGGCTGAGTCCGGCCTCGCCAAGCTGCCGGTACAGCTCGGCTACCTCGGCATCGGGCTGCTCGGCGAGGGTGGGCACGTCGGCTGCGGTGGCAAGCGGGATCAGAACACGGTGAGCCATACGGGCGCCGGTCGCCGGGTCATACAGCATGCGGTCGACGTTGATGGCGTCCTGGTCCTGCTGGTCCAACAGGGCTGCTGAGGGGCCGTCCAGCACGCCCCTGCTGACGGCGGGCGCCTCGGTCTGCGTCGTCTCCGGAAGCCGCCAACTCCCCTTCGTCGTGCGCTGGATGGACCGTTCAACGCGGGTGGCGGGAAGGACTCCGCCCACGGCAAGGACGATGCTGCCCTTGCCCTGCTGCGACTCGACCAGTCCCATGCGGCGCAGCTCGGCTACAGCGGAGCGCGCGGTGTGCTTGCCGACCCCGTACATCTCCACCATCTGAGTCTCGGACGGCAGCAGCTCGCCGGGCTGGTAGCGGCCTGCCCGGATGTCGTTGGCCATGCGCTGAGCCACCTGCATGTACATGGAGGGTGCGCGTTCGATGTGCTCTCGGGCTGCCATGGCTGCTGTCCTTCTCAGGTCGGCGGTGAGTAGCTCAACGGATGCTCGACGTTCGTGGGGTGGGTCGTCGTGCCGCGTTGCTTGTCAGTGGGGCGTGGTATAGGCGGGCCGTGCACACATGAGGATAAGTGGTTGGGCGCCAGGCGCATAGATCCAAACCACTCATCCGGATAAGTGGTTGACCTGATTCCACTGTCGGGTGATGATGATCGCCCCAACTCATCCGGATGAGTGGCCGGGTGGGTGTGTCCTGGAAAGAGGTGAACTCCCATGGAAAACAAGCCGATCGACGTTGCACGGCTAGGCGCGATCCGCTGCCTGATCGCTCCCGAACCGCGTACGACACAGGAAGGTGATCAGCGCAGGGACCGTGAAGGAAACCCGCTGTGGATCACGGGCCTGGTCGTCCGCCAGCAGGAGGGGCGGCGGCTGGAAGAGATCCACGTAACGACCGTTGGTCAGCCGCAGGGCCTCGCAGAGGGCGGTGAGGTCAAGGTCACGAACCTGTGGGCGCGTGACTGGGCGCTGGAGGGACGGACCGGTACGACCTACCGGGCCGACTCGATCACGCCCCTTCCTGGCCCCGGTGGCGGCTCCGCTCCGGCGGCTGCCGCTGGTCCGCGCGGGAAGTCGTCGGGCGGTGACTCCTGATGGACCGTTATTTCTGGAACATCAGCGGACCCAAGGGTGACGGCCTGGCCTGCGTGGTGTGCGGCGTGAGCTTCCTGGATGTGCGGATCACGTCTGTTGCGGTGGGCCGCAACCCTGCGGACGAGTCAGAGGTGTTCGCCTGCAAGACACCGTGCGCGGTGGTGCTCGCCGAGGACGCCGAACGGATGGCTCAAGAGATGCGGGCGGCGGCCGGTCTGGATGACGCGGACGTGCCCGACGGCGATCCCGTGTTCTGCGTAGACGGGCACTTCGGCTCGCTGCTGCGGGACTTGCGGACGCTCGCCGGTACCGAGGCGCTGCTGACGACCTCTGACGACCTGGTCACCATCCGGTTCCTCCTCTCCCTGACGGCCCGTCATGCGGAGACGGCCATGATGCGCGCGCGGCTCGTGCTGGCGCGCACCAAGGCGCCGGACACCAAGGAAGGTGACGGCTGATGCCCGCCTCCCTGGTGGTGTGGATTCTGACGGCGCTCCTGATCGTGGGCGTGCTGACACAGCGCTGGTGGGAACCGCGTCTGGAGGCGCGTGGGGTGCCGGTGCGGCGGTGGCCGTGGCGCTGGTGGCTGGTCGGTTACCCGGGCACCGCGTTGCGGATCGTGACGACCTGGCGGCGGCTGGCCTACCTCAACGGGCTGTCGGTGAGCAAGCACCCGACGAGTCGGGTGATCGGCCGTGACCTCGTGGTGCAGGGGCAGGCACTCAAGCCGAAGCCGCCCCGGCTGTCCTGGCCGGTGCCCACGGCTACCGGGCTGACGCTGCGGGTGCTGCTGCATCCGGGGCAGACTCCGGCGCCGTTCTACGCGGCGGCCCGTGCCATGGAACACACCTGGCGGGTGCACAGTGTGCGGGTCACCTCGCCTCGTCGGGGACAGGTGGTCATCGACGTCACGGCGGCTGATCCGCTGGCCGGTGAGGTTCCTTCTGTCCGGGGGCCGGCACATGCCCTCCTAGCCGCTGACGTGGGCCGATACGAGGACGGCGCTCCGTGGCTGATCGACCTGCGCCGGGTTCCTCACTGGCTGGTCACCGGGGCCACGCAGTCGGGCAAGTCCTCGCTCCTGGCGGCGCTGGTGCTCGCGCTGGCGCCCCAAAAAGTCGCCCTGGTCGGCGTCGACTGCAAGGGCGGCATGGAACTCGGCCTGTTCGGTGGGCGGCTGTCCGCGCTGGCCGTTGACCGTACTGAGGCGGTCGGCCTGTTGTCCCGCGTGGCGGACGAAATCCAGGCACGGATGCGCTGGTGCCGCACCTGGGGCAAGCGGTCCGTCTGGGAACTGCACGACGAGCAGCGGCCGGTGCCCCTGGTCGTGATCGTCGACGAACTGGCAGAGCTGTACTTCCACGACGGCTCGCGCGAATCGAGGGATGAGGCGGAGCAGTGCGGAACGCTGCTGGTGCGCATCGCCCAGCTCGGCGCGGCGCTGGGTGTCCACCTGGTCATTGCCGGGCAACGGGTCGGCTCCGACATCGGCCCCCGCGTCACTGCGCTGCGCGCCCAGCTCGGCGGACGCGTCGCCCACCGCGTCCATGACGAGGCATCAGCCGAGATGACCTTGGGCGACATCAACGCGGACGCCGTGATCACCGCGCAGAACATCACCGAGGACGAACAAGGCGTGGCCGTGGTCGCCACGGGCGGCCGGTGGATGCGCGCACGCTCCCGCCCAGTGAGTACCGCCGAGGCGGCAGAGATCGGCCGGAGTGATCCGCCCGTGAATCCATTCCTGACCCAATCCGACCCCGTGACATTCGAAAAAGGAGGTGTAGCGGCATGACGCAGACACACATTTGGGTCATCGACTCATTCCTGTTCCTGTACGTCGTCCTGACCTCTCGCTCGCGGGAAATCAGGGCTTATCAGGCAACCCTGATCGCCCTGTTCGGATTCCTCCTGGCCGGAACGCCATTCGCCTATCCCGTGTGGGCGATCGTCCAGGCCATCGGAAGCCTCTTTTTCGGCTGACGCCGGAAAAGAATCCCAGGGGCGGCACAAGGCTGCCCCGAATCTCTCTCAGAGGAGAAACAAAATGAAGCTCCGCCAGAACCTCACCCGTTCCCTCGCGGCAACCGCGCTCGGCCTGAGTGTCATCGGCACAGGTATAGCCACCGCCCCGACCGCTTCGGCTGCCTCGCTGCCCAAGTCGTGCACCACGGAATGGACTTCGCCGCAGAAAATGGAAATTACCAACTCCGCCGTGCACCTGCGAAGCGGGCCCGGAGCCAAGTACACCTCTCTCGGAATCCTGCACTACGACACTCAATTCACCGAGTACTGCAACAAGGATAGCGAATGGAGCTATGGCAAAGTCACAAGCGGGCCGAATCGCGGGAAAAAGGGTTGGGTCAAGAGGGATTACGTCGGCTCGAACGGCTAGAAAAGGCCCGCCCAGTACGCGGAAAAAGACCGCGTCGGAACTCTCTCATAGGAGAAAATGAAATGAAGCTCCGCCAGAACGCCGCTCGTTCCCTCGCCGCAACCGCGCTCGGCCTCAGCGTCATCGGGGCCGGTATAGCCACCGCCCCGACCGCTTCGGCTGCTTCTCTGCCAAGGGATTGTGAATCTGTTTATCAGAATGTCAAGAAGGCGACGGAAGCCGTGAACCTCCGAAAGGGGCCGGGGAGGAATTACACGTCCCTTGGAATTCTGTCCAAGGGAACCCGGTTCACCGTGTACTGCACGAAGGATTTCTATTGGTACTACGGAAAGGTTGGAACCGGTGCAAACAAGGGGCGAAAGGGGTGGGTCAGCATTGCCTACTTGGAGAACGCGCGATAGCGCTCACTGTAACGGTGAGAAGTAGCCACCGGTCACGCGCCACCCTCCTCTGGCTGATCAAAGCCGAATAAAATTCAAAGCTGAGACAAGCCAAAAAGGAGTTGATCCATGACCGACGCGCCTATCCCTCGTGAAAGGGGGCCTCCCTTGTATCCGATATCGGATGAGGTGCGGCGCTCAGTCCTCAATGAGGCTGAGCGCCTGCGCCTTCTTTCTCCCACCGAGCGTGACCTTATCCGGCTCGTCCACGAACCCGGATTCCCGCGCTGGCTCGAACAGATCAAATCCATTGGCGGGTGCGCGCACCCGATCTACCTCGCCGGACACACCACCACCCGGGATGCCGTCACTGGCGAGGTGCTGCGGCATTACGACACCGGTGACGATCCCGGCGGCCGTATGCCGGTCCGCTGCCGCAACCGGCGAGAGACGCGCTGCGAGCCGTGCTCGTACCTGCATGCGGGCGACACCTTCCACCTGGTCCGCTCTGGTCTCCTGGGCGGCAAAGGCGTTGCGGACGGGGTGCAGCGTCACCCCCGGCTCTTCGTCACCCTCACCGCCCCTTCGTTCGGCGCGGTGCACCGTGCGAGTGGCCCGGACGGGGCCGTGTGCCGCCCTCGACGAGACGGCGGTACCTGCGAACACGGGCGGCCTCTCGGCTGCGGCCACAAGCACGCCGACACCGATTCAGCGGTGGGCCAACCGCTCTGCCCGGACTGCTACGACTACCCCGGACACGTCCTCTGGCACGCTTCGGCCGGCTCACTGTGGAATCACTACTGCCGCACGCTCCGGCGGCACTTGGCGACCGCCGCAGGAATCACACAAACCCGCCTGCGCGAACACCTGACGGTGTCCTTCGCGAAAGTCGCCGAATACCAAAAGCGCGGGGCAGTGCACTTCCACGCGGTGATCCGCATCGACGGGCCAGACGGCCCTTCCTCGCCCCCACCCGTGTGGGGAACAACCGAACTCCTCGAAAGCGCCGTGCGGTCGGCTGCTGACCAAGTAGAGGTGCGCACACCGTATTCCCCCGCAACAGGTGAACGGGTCATCAAGTGGGGAAAACAGATCGACGTACATCCGATCCGCAGCGACGCATTCACCGAATCTACGGCGGTGACCGACAACGCCGTTGCGGCCTACGTCGCTAAATATGTCTCCAAAAGCGTCGGCGACGCGGGTGGCATCGACTACCGCATACAAGACTTCGACAGCATCCGCCTGGCCCCGGTGAGTGCCCACCTGCGCGCTCTCATGGCTGCCTGCTGGCGCCTGGGCGGCCTCCTGGAGCTGGAGGAACTGAGGCTCCGGGCCTGGGCTCACACGCTCGGATACCGGGGCCACGTCCTCACCAAATCACGCCAGTACTCCACCACATACGGAGCACTCCGCGCGGTCCGGGCGGATCACCGGGGTGGCGGCCTGGTCGCCCTGGAGGACCGAGACACCGTCACCGAATCAGCCTGGCGTTACGTCGGCTCCGGACATTCCCCGGCCGAGGCGGACTTTGCGCACGGCATTGCCGAAGACGTAGCAGCCCTCCGCGAAATCAGAAGAGACATGATCGCTGAAGGGTGGAGATATGCGGCGTGACGAAACCCTAAGGGAAATGCCAGAAAGGAATGGTGAAGATGGAATGCGCATCTGTTGAAAAAGGCCTCCCCGGAGATAGGGCTCCGGGGAGGCTTCGACCCGCGCGAGGTCGACGCGAGACTACCGCATCAGGGTGGGGCGTATGAGTGCGGGCGGGTCGAATCGGCTCCTGACCCCGGATCAGACAGCTGAGCGGTTGGCTGTCTCAAAGAGAACGCTATATGCGAAATGGCGTGATTGGGGAATACCGGCTTATAAAGTCGGAAAGCATCTCAGGTTTCGCGAACGTGACGTAGATCACTGGATCGCCCAACAGGCTTGTAGCTAGGGCGAGTTGACGTGTAGAACATGGTGCTGAGGTCGGGGATAGGGCTCCGACCCAGCTAGACAAGGGAGTTGAGGTCCTCGTGGCTTCAATCATCAAGCGCTGTGAGTGCAAGGTTGGCGCGTGGCCGCGCTGCAAGCACTCGTGGGTGGTTCGGTTCCGGGACGCCAACGGGGCCCAGACGGAGGAGTCGTTCCCTCACAACAAGAAGACTGAGGCGAAGGACCTTGCCAACAAGGTCGAGAACGACAAGCGCCTTGGGGTGTACGTCGACCGCAAGCACTCCAAGCGAACCTTTGAAGACTGCTGGAAAGAGTGGTTGGGCTTCGGGCAGCGGGAAGACTCCACGCTTGTCCAGTACGCGAGCATCTACAAGAACCACTTTGCCGATATGTTCGGAAGCCGCCGTATCGGCTCCATCACTCCATCGGACATCGCGAAGTGGGAAGAAGTCCAGAAGGAAAAGGGATACAAGCCCTACGGAATTGCTACCCGCAAGGTCGTGCTGAAATCGTTCCTCAAATACTGCTATGAGGCGGAGATCGTCCCGAAGTACGCGGGGAAGACGATTGCGGTGAACGGCCGGACCGACTCGTCCTATCGTCCGGTTGAGGACGACGAGATCCCGACCACGGCTGAGGTAATGGCCATCTATGAGGCCATGCGCCCTGTCTACAAGTCGTCGATCTGGATTCAGGCGGGCTGTGGGTTGCGTGTGGGTGAGGCCCTGGCCTTCTCTCAGTCGCACTTCACCCGCCGGGATGGCTGGTACTTCGTTCAGAACCAGCTGACCAACTTCGGCAAGAACGGCGGCTCGAACCGGGGGACCAGCGTTAAGAACGAGCCCAAGTGGTCCCGGAAGGGTCGATGGGTGCCGGTCCCTCCCTCGGTGGCTGACGAGCTGGAGAAGCACCGTGCCTTCTGGGAGCCGTGGGGGGATGAGGGTTGGTACTACGAGTCAGAGACCTACCAGCACCGTCACCCCTCCCGGACGACGTACACGGACCGTTGGAACGACGCGATCAAGAAGGCCGGGCTGGAGGACTCGGGGTACACCCCGAAGGCTCTCCGCCACTACTTCGCGAGCATGTCCATTGCGGCGGGCGTGCCCCTGTATGAGGTGGCACGGTGGATGGGACACAGCTCCACCAAGGTCACAGAGCAGGTCTACGCGCACCTAGTAGACGGAGCTGACGAGCGGATCACGGGAGCTTTCGAGGCGTCGCTCGCGGACGCCTTCCGGAGTCGCCTGACACTGGTGGACGATGAGGCAGCCTGATGAGGGTTGCTGACCCTCAATGCTGAGTTTTCGCTGAGTTTCAGGGCCTCTCGCCTGCATCATTGCAGGTGGGAGGCCTTTTCGTTTTTAACGTCGAGTTCTATACGGGCGTGGGGACCACCCTCGACATGCCCGTCATGCTCGCTCCCGTTCCCAACGCGATCGACTTCACCGACAAGAAGGTGCTGATCGCCGACGACGTCGCCGACACCGGCAAGACGCTGAAGCTCGTGCACGACTTCTGCCTCGAGCATGTGGCCGAGGTGCGGTCCGCCGTGATCTATGAGAAGTCCCACTCCCTCGTGAAGTGCGAGTACGTGTGGAAGCGCACCGATGAGTGGATCAACTTCCCGTGGAGTGTGCTGCCTCCCGTGCAGAAGCCGGGAGAGGCGCCCAAGGAGAACAAGGAAGCACTGTGACCCGCGCCCGGGGCGTCGTCAGTGGCGCCGGCCGGCGTTGAGGCGGGCGGCCTCGCGGGTCAGGTGGTTGCGTTCGGCGAGGTTGGGTGCCTTGTGGGCCGCCTCGGCGTACAGGCGCGCCGCCGTCGTCAGGTCGCCGTCGCGCTCGTGGAGGTAGGCCGCCACCGCCGTGTGGCGGGGCAGTGAGGCGTCCAGCTCCGCGAGTGCCGCAAGGCCCGCGCGGGGTCCGTCGGCCTCGCCGACCGCCACCGCGCGGTTGAGCCGGACGACCGGGCTGTCCGTCAGGCGCGTGAGCTCGTCGTACCACTCGACGATCTGTACCCAGTCGGTCTCCTCGGCGGTGGGTGCGTCGGCGTGGAGGGCTGCGATGGCGGCCTGGGCCTGGAACTCGCCCAGCCGGTCCCGGGCCAGTGCCGACTGGAGGATCTCGATGCCCTCGGCGATCGACTCCGTGTCCCAGCGGCCCCGGTCCTGCTCGGCCAGCGGCACCAGGCTGCCGTCGGGCGCGGTCCGGGCGGCGCGCCTGGCGTGGTGCAGCAGCATGAGGGCGAGCAGGCCCGCCACCTCGGGGTGGTCGATCGCGGCCGCGAGCTGCCGGGTGAGCCGGATGGCCTCGGCGGCGAGGTCGACGTCGCCGGAGTAGCCCTCGTTGAAGACCAGGTAGAGGACGCGCAGCACGGTGGCGACGTCGCCGGGCCGGTCGAACCGTACGCCGGAGACGGTGCGCTTGGCCCGGCTGATGCGTTGCGCCATGGTCGCCTCGGGCACCAGGTAGGCCTGGGCGATCTGGCGGGTGGTGAGTCCGCCGACGGCGCGCAGGGTGAGCGCGACGGCGGACGACGGCGTCAGTGACGGGTGGGCGCACAGGAAGTAGAGCTGGAGGGTGTCGTCGAGGGCGGGTGCGGGTCCGGGCGCCGGTTCCTCGTCTACGAGGTCCTCGCGTCGGCGGCGGGCGGTGTCCGACCTGGCCTGGTCGAGGAACTTGCGCCAGGCCACGGTGACCAGCCAGCCCTTCGGGTCGCGCGGCGGGTCGGCCGGCCAGCCGCGGACCGCCTCGACCAGCGCCTCCTGCACGGCGTCCTCGGCCGCCGCGAAGTCGGCTCCGCGGCGGACGAGGACGGCGAGCACGCTGGGCGTGAGGCTCCTCAGCAGGGCCTCGTTCATCTGAGACACCTGAGAGGTCACTCCGTGATGGTGGGCGGCGCGGTCATGAAGGGGCGCAGCTCGAGCCACTCGTGGATCGGCTTCCCGCCCGCCCCGGGGGCGGCCGACAGCTCCCCGGCCAGTTCGACCGCGCGCTCGTAGCTGTCGACGTCGATCACCATCCAGCCGGCGATGAGGTCCTTGGTCTCGGCGAACGGGCCGTCGGTGACCGGCGGGCGCCCCTCACCGTCGTACCGGACGAACGTCCCCTCGGGGGCGAGCGCCTGACCGTCGACGAACTCGCCGCTCTTCTCGAGCCGGGCCGCGAAGTCGTGCATGTACTGCATGTGCGCCGAGACCTCCTCGGGCGTCCACCGGTCCATCGGCACGTTGTTGACCGGAGCCGGAGCGCCGCGGTAGTGCTTGAGAAGCAAGTACTTGGCCATGGTGTCTCTCCTCGGTGCTGGTGCGACCCA
Source organism: Streptomyces sp. R28 (assembly GCF_041052385.1). Taxonomy (GTDB): domain Bacteria; phylum Actinomycetota; class Actinomycetes; order Streptomycetales; family Streptomycetaceae; genus Streptomyces. Next base: position 5,751,394 of record NZ_CP163439.1, read on the forward strand.
TCTTGGTCGCGTTCACACCGGGGACGGAGCAAGGCACGGGTTCTCGACATCACCGCCGGAGATTTTTAAGAACGAAGGGCCCCGGGCGCGGACGCCGGGGGCCCTTACGTACGTCGGTGGGCTCTGGAACGAGCCCGGTGGCTCTAGAACGTGCCCAGCTTCACGATCGACAGCAGCGCGACCAGCTGGATCGCGCTCGCGCCCAGTGCCTTCGGCCAGGGCAGGTCGTGGGACTTGGAGACCATCAGGGTCAGCAGGACACCCCCCGCCACCCACGTCGCCCAGCCCAGGGCCTGGACGAACGTCGCGTCGCCGCCGGCGAACATCGCGAAGACCAGGCGGGGCGCGTCGGTCAGGGACATGACCAGCATGGAGAGGCCGACCGTGGGCTGCCAGGCGCCGTCGCCGCCCAGCTGGCGGGCCAGCGTGTGGGTGACCACGCCCAGGACGAAGGACGACAGGACCATCGCCACGGCTGTCGTCAGGACGATCGGGACCGCGTTCGACAGGGTCGCGTTGATCGCGTCGTTGCGTGCGCCGTCGAAGCCGAAGACCGCCAGCAGGCCGTACAGGAAGGTCACGACGAGGGCGGGGCCCCACATCGTGTAGTCCCGCATCTGCAGGAACGTCTGCCCGGGGGACAGGACGATGCCGCGCAGCAGCTGCTTCCAGTGCAGGCGAGGGCCGACCGGGGCGGGCGGGGCCGAGCCCGCGTGGTAGGTCTCGCCCTGGCTGTAGGGGTCCTCGCCGACCGAGAAGGCCTGGGTGTGGCCCGGGTGGTTCGCCGCGTACGGGTCCGGGGCGCCGCCCTGGCCGTGCGGGTAGCCGCCGTCGCCGAAGTACTCCGGCTCGCCGTGCCCACCCTGGCCGCCGGCGCCGTAACCGCCCTGGCCACCGCCGCCGTGCGCCTGCGGCCAACCGCCTGCGCCGCCGCCCGAGCCGCCGTACGGCTGCTGCGGCGGCGGGGGATAGCCGTACGACGGTCCCTGGGGCGCCTGCTGCCCGTACCGAGGTTGTTGGGGGCGCGTTTGCGGGGTGCCGTTGTTCCGGCTGCCCCGTCCGATCCTGAATCCAGCCACGTCTTCGAACGTACCTGGTCCCGGAGAATCGCGTGCCGGGCCCTCCGCTTCGGGCCCGGCTTTGCGGCCGAGCTGTGACATCCCCTAAGGGAAGCCGGGGGGACAGCTCAGGGAGCCCGTCAGGGAAACGCCGTACGGCGAGAACCCCGGTCAGCCCGCCAGTACGTCGCCGAAGTACGCGTCGCCCGTCGGGCCGCCCACCGTGGCGGCGCCGAAGGTCCTGGCGCCGGTGGCGGTGATACCGGAGGTGGTGGACTTGAAGAGCCAGACGGCGCCGTCGCCGGTGTTCTCGTTCACCGCGCTCGCGACGAGTTCCGCGCGGCCGTTGCCGTCGATGTCCGTGAGGTGGACCGCGCTGCCGAAGTTGTCCAGCCGCTCGGCCGTACCGGGGACACCCGAGCTGTCCTGGCTGAAGACCTTGGCGCCGCTGCCCGTCAGACCGGACGCCGAACCGCGCAGGACCGCGAACGAGCCCGCCTTGTACACCGAGCCGACGGCCTCGTTCTCGATGCCGACCGCGATGTCCGCGTAGCCGTCGCCGTTGGTGTCGCCCGCCGCGAGGCTCCAGCCGAAGCCGTCGCCCTTCTCGGCGGCTCCCGGGACACCGGCCGTGTCCTGGGTGATCCTGACCGGGGCGCGGGTGGACAGGCCCGAGTCGGAGCCGTACGTCACCGTGACCGCGCCGCCGAGGCCGCCGTCGGGCTCGGCCGCCGACTTCTCCATGAAGTTGCCGGTGACGATGTCGCCGTAGCCGTCCTTGTTCACGTCGGCGATCACCGCGTCGTAGCCGCCCGCGAGCTCGCCGTGCAGGTGCAGGCCGTCGGCCCCGCCGATGAAGAGGGCGCTGCGGGTGCGGTAGTAGCCGGAGTCGGTGTCCTGCTGGCCCATGATGAGGAGGTCGGTGGCGTCGTCGCCGTTGACCCTGCCCGCGACGATCTTGTCAACGCCCATGCCCGCCTCGGCGGACGCGGCGATGGACTCGGCGTAACTGGCCACGCCGGTGCGGGAGATGGGACCGTGGAAGACGCTCAGGTCCGGGTAGGCGATGTTGGCGGGCGCCAGGTCGGTGTCCCCGTCGCCGTCGAAGTCGCCGGTGGCGACGGACCAGCCGAGCTCGTTGCGGTTCTCGGGCAGGGGCGAGGAGAGGTCGGTGGCGCTCTTCAGGCCGGTCGAGCCGCCCCAGATCACCGTCAGCACGCCGGAGTCGTCGGTCGAGCCGATCCGCTCGGCGTGCACGCCCACGATCAGGTCCGTGTAGCCGTCGTCGTCCAGGTCGCCGGTGGTCAGCCGGTCGCCGAAGTAGTCGTACGACTCCGGGACGCCCGGGATGCCGTCGGTGGCCTGGCTGATGATCTGCCGCTTGCCGGTGTCGAGGCCGCTCGCGGTGCCGTAGACGACGGCGACGTATCCGGCGCCCGTCTTGCCGCCGACCTTGGCGATGGGGGCGGCGACGGCGACATCGCGGTAGCCGTCGCCGTTGAAGTCGCCGGACAGGCCCGAGGGGGCGGCGAAGGCGCTGGTGGCGGGCAGGGCGGACAGCAGACCCGCGGTGACCGTCAGAGCGGCCGCCAGCAGAAGGGTGCGCTTGCGCATCGTGAAGTCCCTTTCAGAGCTCAGGAGTTGAGAGCCGCGCCGTAGCCCGGGCTGCCGGCCGTGGAGACGCCCGTCGTCCCCGGCCCGAAGCTCGCCGCCCCGCTGGTCGTCACGCCGCCCGTCGCGCCGCGCAGGGACCAGATCGCGCCGTCCCCGTTCTCGCCGGTCGCGGAGACGGTGAGCTCGGCGCGGTGGTCGCCGGAGTGGTCGGCGAGCAGGACGCGGGCGCCGAAGCGGTCGTTCGACTCGGAGGTGCCGGGCACGCCGGTGGTGTTCTGCGTGAAGGACTGGACGCCGGTCGTTCTCAGGCCGGTCGCCGAGCCGTACAGGACGGTCACCGCGCCGGCCCCGGCGTTCTCGCCGGACGCGCCGACGGCCAGGTCGGCGTAGCCGTCGCCGTTGATGTCGCCCAGAAAGACATGGCTGCCGAAGCGGTCGCCGGACTCGGCGGCGCCGGGGATTTGGGGGGTGTCCTGGGTGAGGACGAGCGGGGCGCGGTCGGGGTTCAGGCCCGCCGGGCCGCCGTAGACGACCGTCACCTTGCCGCCCTTGGCGCCGGCCGGGTCGGCGGAGGTCTCGCGCTCGTTGCCGATCGCGATGTCTGCGTACCCGTCCTTGTCGATGTCGCCGATCGCGGAGACGTAGCCGGCGGGCAGCTCCTGCCACCAGTCGGTGTAGTTGCCGATGGAGGGGTCGGTCACCAGGTGGGTGATCGCGTCGTCGGTGCCCCCTCGGCGGCCGTGCAGGACCAGGTTGGTCTGCCAGGACGCGGTGACGTGCCCGACGCTCACGGACGTGATGCCGTACGAGGTGGAGTACTCGTCGGCGAAGCTCTGGCCGGTGGCGCCCTGGAAGGAACTGGTCCTGGTGAACGGGCCGTTGATGAAGGTCAGGCCGATCGGGCCGTTGGAGCCGACCACGATGTCCAGGTCGCCGTCGGCCTCGACGTCGCCCGCCGCCACCGACTGCCCGTAGCGGTCCAGATCCGTGTCGTTGGGGTTGGGTACCGAACGAGCCCCGGACAGCCCGGACGCGGAGCCCCAGATGACGACGACCGTGCCGTCGTTGGTGTCCCCGTCGACGTCCTCGCCGGGTGCCCCGATCAGCAGGTCGGCGTAGCCGTCGGTGTTGAGGTCGGCGGAGGTGACGGCGGACCCGAAGGCGTCCTCGGCCTCGGCGGCGCCGGGGACGCCGGCCGTGTTCTGGGTGATCAGCGTGCGCGTTGAGGTCTTCAGGCCGGTGGAGCTGCCGTAGACCACGGAGACGGCGCCCGCCTTGGCCTGTCCGCCCACCGTGGCGCCCGGTGCGCCGATCGCGAGGTCGACGCGGCCGTCGCCGTTGAAGTCGTACGGGGCGGCGGCCGTGGCGGCGTGGGCGGCCGGGGCGCAGAGGGTGAGCGCGAGCGGGGTCAGGGCCGCCGCGAGAGCGGTGGCGGTGACACGGGCGCGCAGGGACCCCCCACCGGTGAACTGACGGTACGTCACTGGGCGATCACCGAGCCGAAGTTGGCGCCGTACTTGAGGGAGATGTCGGCGGCGGTCAGGCCCTTGGCGCCCGTGGTGGTCAGGCCGGTCGAGGTGCCGCGCAGGGTCCACACGCCGCCGGCGGAGTTCTCGCCGTCGACGCCGATGACGAGTTCGGCCTTGCCGTCCTTGGTCAGGTCGGTGAGGTCGACCGCGGAGCCGAAGCGGTCCCAGGACTCGGCGGTGCCGGGCACGCCGGCGGTGTTCTGGGTGTAGGACTGGGCGCCGCTGGTCTTCAGGCCGGAGGCCGAGCCGAACAGCACCGTCACCGAGCCCGCCTCGCCGGCCGAGCCGAGGTCCTCGCCCGGGGCGCCGACCGCGACGTCGGCGTATCCGTCGCCGTTGATGTCGCCGGTGCTCACGGTCGAGCCGAAGGCGTCGTCGGTCTCGCCCGAGCCGGGCACGCCGGTGGTGTCCTGGTGGACGACGGTCGGCGTCTGCGCGGGGTCGGGCCCGTCCGGACCGCCGTACCAGACGGTGATCTGGCCGCCCTTGTGGCCGCCGGGCTTGTACTGGCTGGGGTCGGTGGCGTCGCCGAGGACGAGGTCGCCGTAGCCGTCGCCGTCGATGTCGGCGATCGAGCCGGGGAAGCCGTCGGCGTTCGGCAGCTCGTTCAGGGTGTACCCGGAGCCGGGGCCGGAGCTGCGGTAGTAGAAGATCTGGCCGCCGGAGTCGCCGTCCACGGCGTGCGGGTAGACGCGCTCGGCCGCGCCGTCGCCGGTCATGTCGCCCGCGGTCACCTCGTAGGTGGTGCCGAGCTCGCCGACGCGGTAGTTGCTCAGCGGGCCGCCGGTGCGGGTGAAGGGGCCGAGGTACAGGCGGGTGTGGTCCTGGCCGGTGAGGGTGACGTCCGTGTCGCCGTCGCCGTCGAAGTCGCCGGCCGCGATGCCCCGGGAGAAGCCGCCCCACTCGGCGAGCGTGGACGGCTGCGGCAGGCCCTTGCCGCCGGACAGGCCGGAGCTGGAGCCCCACAGGACGGTGCCGGAGCCGACGCCGTCACGGTCGCCGATGCTCTCGCCGGTGGCGCCGACGACGAGGTCCGAGTAGCCGTCGCGGTCCAGGTCGGCGGCGGCGAGGGCGCCGCCGAACACGTCTCCCGACTCGGCCGTGCCCGGCACGCCGGGGGAGTTCTGGGTGATCACGGCCTTGCGGGTGGCCGAGACACCGGACGACGAGCCGTACAGCACGACGACGGCCCCGGCGCAGCTCGCGGAGCCGACGCTGGTACAGGGGGCGCCGACCGCGACGTCGCGGTAACCGTCGCCGTTGAAGTCGCCGGCCAGGCCGGAGGGGGCGGCGGAGGCGGTGGCGGCCGGGAGGGCGGTGAGCAGGCCGGTGGTGAGGGCGGCGGCGAGGAGGAGGGGGCGCTTGCGCAAGGTGGGTGCTCCTGGGAAAAGGGTGCCGGGCCCGTGGGGACGAACGGGCCCGGCTAGTCGAGTCCTACGGCTGCTTGCCGAGTCCTGCGGCTGTGTGCGAGTCCTACGGCTGCTCAGTCCGTGAAGTTGGCGCCGAAGTACGGCGTGCCCGTCGTCGAGACGCCCGAGGTGCTCGGGGCGATGGAACGGGAGCCGGTGGTGGTGATCTTCGAGCCGTCGGAGGGCAGGTAGGTGACCCCGCCGTTGCCGTCGTTCTCGGCGGAGCCGACGACCAGGTCGGCCCTGCCGTCGCCGGTGACGTCGTCGAGCTTGAGGTCGATGCCGAACATGTCGTCGTCCTCGTCGTCGCCGGGGACGCCCGCGGTGCTCTGCGCGAAGCCCTGCGCGCCGGTGGAGGTGTTCAGGCCGCTCGCGCTGCCGTACAGAACGGTGACGGCGCCGGTGTTCGCGGCGCTGCCGATGTTCTCGCCGGCGACGCCGATGGCGAGGTCGAGGAAGCCGTCGCCGTTGATGTCGCCGAGGTCGAGCTCGTAGCCGAACCAGTCGTTGGTCTCGGAGGCGCCGGGGACGTTGCCGGTGTCCTGGGTGATGCCGGTGACCGAGCCGGGGCCGTCTACCGTGCCGTACGTCACCCAGACCTTGCCGCCCTTGGCGGAGTCCGGGACGGAGGTGCCGTCGCTGGTGGTGGCGTTCCACTGGGCGCCGCTGACGATGTCGCCGAAGCCGTCGCCGTTGATGTCGCCGATCGCGGTGATCACACCGGGCTTGAGGGTCCGGATGTTGGCCATGGCCAGGCCGCTGGAGGAGCCGGGGATGTAGTAGTTCTGGTTCCAGCCGTAGTCGGTCTGGTACTCGTAGCCGTCGACGACCAGGTCGGTGCGGCTGTCGCCGTTGACGTCACCGGCGCTCAGGTTCAGCGGGCCGTTCGCGTCCGAGCCCATGATCGGGGGCTTGATGGTGTAGCGCCCGCCCGCGACGCCGGAGGAGTTGAAGCCGCCCTTGAAGACGTAGAGGGTCGCGTTGTTGCTGCCGACGGCCAGGTCGGCCTTGCCGTCGCCGTCGAAGTCGCCGGCCGCGAGGTTCTTGCCCCAGCGGTCGTGCGCGGACGGGGCCGGGTCGGCGACCGTGACGCCCTTGCCGGTGATGCCGGAGGCGGAGCCCCACAGGATGGCCAGGCCACCGCCGTCGACGTCGCTGCCGACGTCCTCGCCCGAAGCGCCCACGGCGATGTCGTCGTAGCCGTCGCCGTTGAAGTCGGCGTAGGCGGTGTCGTAGCCGAAGCGGTCCCCGGCTTCGGCGGTACCGGGCGACCCGGTGGTGTTCTGGCTGATCGTGTGACGCTTGGCGGACGAGACGCCGCTCGCGGTGCCGTAGAGGACGACGAGCTGGCCGGCTTCCTTCTTGCCGCTCACATAGGCGCCGTCGGCGGAGAAGGCCACGTCGCCGATGCCGTCGCCGTTGAAATCGGCCCGCGGGACGACGGTGGAGTCGGGGGGGGTCGCCGTGGACGCCGCGAACGAGAGCAGACCGCCGGTGAGCGCGGCCGCGGTGGCCGTCGCGAGGGCGAGTCGTGCGGTGCGGCGCGGGTGGTGCTTGTGCATGCGGGTTCTCCTGCTGCATGCGGGGATGCCTGGCGGGCATCCGCAGTCGATGGGGTGCGGACCGTTTCGTGTTCGCCGGGAGTTGTCCTCGGGTTCACACGGCGGTCGGCGATCAGGAGACCGGTGATGGGGCGCAAGGGTTGTACGTGAGTTCGGTAAATCTTTGGGTTCGATGGGACTCAGTGCGGCTTGGCGACCTTGGCGACCTTGGCGACCTTGGCGTCCGGTTCGCACACGGTGGTGTGTGTATTCCCAAAGCGACGACCCCGGGCCGGGGCCGTACTCGAAACCTCCCCTCCTCAACCCGCCGCGCTCATAGGCCACCTGCGCACTACGTGACCGTCGGGGCCTCGCCCCTCATCTCCTCCAGGAACACCGAGAGCGCGGTGTGCAGCGCGTCGGGCTGTTCCAGGTGCAGGTCATGGCCGGTGCCGGGGATGCTCAGGGACACGGTGTCGGGCCGCTGCCGGAGCATCTCGTCGACTTCTCGTGCCGGAATGAAACTGGACTGGGCGAGGACGGCAAGGGTGGGGCACGCGACCTGCCCCCACTCACGCCAGAAGGACCGCCGGGCGTTCTCCGCCAGCGAGCCGGCCATCACGTCCCGGTCGAAGCGGGGCCACCAACCGCCGTCACGCTCCTCCAGCCCGGCCGCCCAGCCCGCGCCGACCCGCCCGCCACCGAGGAACGCGGCTGCCGCTTCGCGCGAGGGGAAGGGCGTCGGCCACGAGTCGAGCCATCCGCCGATGTCCACGGGCGCGTCGGGGTTCGGTCCGCCGGGGCCGGCCTCGATGAGCACGAGCGCGCGGACCAGTTGGGGATGTGCGGCGGCGGTGAGCATGGCCGTATGCCCGCCCAGCGACTGGCCGACGAGGACGGGCCGCCGCAGCGCCAACTGCTCGACCACCGCGATGACGTCGGCGACGTAGGCGGCACGGGAGACGTCCCGCGGGTGCCGCTCGCTGGCGCCGTGCCCGCGCTGGTCGACCGCGACGACCCGATACCGGGAGCTCAAACGCCGTGCCGACCCGTCCCATTCACCCGCGTGACCGGCCAGGCCGTGCAGCAGCACGACGGGCTGACCAGGCCCGCCCCAGTCCCGGCAGACGAGTCGGACACCGTCTCGCACCACGAGGTGTTCGGACCATGCCACGTCGGACTCCAGGGGATCGGTGGGCCTTGATCCGAAACGCGGTGAGTTCTTCTACGGATCTGAGCGCTGAACGGTGTCGATCATTCAATCCTGACGCACTGTGTGCCCCTCCTGGCTGGAACCCCGCACGACAGCCCAGGACTTGTCGACCCAGTCGAGGTACCAGTCAGCGAATCCGACGTCTCCGAGGGGACTGAGCCTTCCGTCCCCCGCCCGCTCGTCAATCCACACTTGCCCCCGCTGCGGACCGGACACGACCAGCCAGTGGAAGGTAACCGCACCCCTCGTGGCTGAGGCACACTGCGCCGGACGAGAACCAGTCGTACAGCCTCTCGTCCGCCTCCAGCCAGGTGCGATACGCCTCATGGAACGCTGCTTCGTCTGCGAAGCCGGACTCGACCGGCTCCTTGCGCTCATGCTCTGCCTGAGCACGCACGCTCTCCTCACCACCTGGAAAAGGGGAGCTCAAGCGCTCGTGGACCGTGCCACGGCCCGGGTCGCTCCACAGCCAGCCGGCATCAGTACGGCCCAGGGTGGTGAGTCCATAGCCGGGCCCGGCACCGCCGGCACCGACTTCGAGGAGGAAGGCGCGGTACTCCACGGGCAGCGAGATACCCCACTGGGCCTCCGCCTCGGCGACCTCGGCCTCCGACAGCGGATCAGCAAGCCAGAAGTGATGCCCCACGCCCCCGTACCGGTCCCACGCCCCAAAGACCTCCCGCGCCTCGTCAGCACGGGCCAGGGCCTGCACCCGCTCCCGGACACCGCTCCGGCCGATCGCCCCCATGAACCGAAGCGTAGGCCAACGGACCTACGCCGGGTGCGCGCGCAGCTGCAGTTGGCTTTCCTCCCGGCGTAGAGGGCGAGCCCCTCTCGGAGTTCGACGACATCACGCTTTCAACCTCGGTAATGCACCGTGGCTCAAAGTGGCTCAGGTTGCAGTTCCGGTTGCCGCGTTGGTGTGACCGCCGGCTCCCGTAGTTTGGCGGTCCGTGCGTATCCATAGATCACTGAGGTCATTGCCAGAATGAGAAGTGGCCCGGATATCACCGGATGTCTTGCCATCTCCATCGGCAGATAGCGGTACGACACGAAGAGCGCGGCGAAGACCGTGGCGCCGTAGATGACCAGCTGGATTCCTGGCCGGTCCCAGCCACGGTCGAGCGAGCGCAGCGCTGCCTCGATGGTGAGCGCGAACACCACGCCGGCGACGAGATCCACGCCGTAGTGGTAGCCGAATCCCAGCGTCGCAGCGAGCGTGGCAATGAGCCAGAACGTGCCCGCGAACCGCAGAACCCGGGGGGCCCTGCGGGTATGAATGAAGATCGCGACAGCCCACGCCGTGTGCAGGCTGGGCATGCAGTTGCGAGGGGTGATCCCGTCGTACGGCATCGGGTGCGGGGTGTTGATCGGTGGCGGCACGTCCGGCCACAGGTTGGCCATCGCCCAGTGGATTCCGCCGGTGCCGGAGGCGCCCGGGCCGTAGGCGAAGACGGGTCCGACCACCGGGAAGAGCATGTAGATGCCCGGCCCGAGCAGGCCGATCACCAGGAAGGTGCGCACCAGATGATGGCTCGGGAAGCGGCCCTCGACCGCCACGTTACGCAGCTGGTAGAGCGCGACGACAACCGCAGCCACCGCAAGCTGACCGTAGACCAGGTGGAGAAGGTGGGTACTGAACGGGCTGGTGGCCTCGACGATCCGGCCGACCAGCCACGACGGGTTGCCCAGCGCATGATCGGCGGTTGCCACATACGGGTCGAGCACTGTCGGCCGAGTCTTCGACGTGATGAGCAGCCAGGTGTCGCCCGTCTTGCGGCCGGCCACGAGCAACAGGCCCAGCCCGACGCCCTTCAGCAGCAGGACGCGTTCCCGGCCGGTGCGGCGCGTGACAGCGATGCCCCCAAAGCCCAACATCACCCACAACGCACCGGTGCCGAACCAATGGCCGTCGGCCATCGTGGCGTCGCCTGCCCACCGCGCCAGCAGGAAGACGAGGTCGATACCGATCGCGGCACCAGCCGCGATGAACCGTTGTCGCCAAGGGAGCACCATCAGCATCAACGCCAAACCGCCGTACAGCGGTCCCGGTTTCGGGGCAAAGACCAGGGCTTTCACCTGGTTGGAAATCGGCCCCGGTTGACCGTAGCGGCGTGCGGCGATCTCCAGCGTGATGAGGAATCCAAGAGCCACCACGCCCGCCGCGACCCACAGCACGGCGCGCCAATGTCGCCGCGTGAGCAGCGCAGTTATGCCGCTTATCCGCGAAAACACCTGTGATGCTCTAGATATCAATCTTTGGCCGCTTTATTCGAATGACTGGGTGGATGGAATGCGATAGAGGCAACCATCGCGAGTTCGAACATGCTATCGGAGTAGTGCGGAGTTGTGGCTTCGGCGGGTAGTTGGTCACGACTGTGAAGCGGTGCTCTGAGGTCCCGAAGCGGGCTCCGCCGTACCGGCTCGAAGCTGATCCGTGGGTGTTTTGTCCAGGGGCTCCTGCAGAGCTACGGATCAGAAGGCTCCTGCACAGGCCGCCAGGGTGGAGGCCAAGGCGCCTCGCGCACGGGGCCCATCTCGGCTATCCGCAGGCTCCGCCGAGCATGCTGGTAGAACTCGGCCCGTGCGGCTCGGTAGTCGTTGAAAGCCAGAGCCCACGATGAGGGGGTGCCGGCCAACTGACCACGAGCGAGCCACTCGAGGTGCCAAACGCACCTGTTGAGATGTTGCACCGCCTCAGCGGTCTCGGCGTTGGTCAGGAGAGTGAGTGCCTCGACCATGGCCGCCCGACGGCCTTCAGCGTTCGCAGCCTGCTCCAACTCCGCCTCGGTCGGTTCAAGAGGTGCCGGATGGTTGGTGAGTCCACGGTGGGCGGCGAGTCGCTGGTAGCGCGTAGCGCACTCCTTCACCGCGTGCCCGTATTCGCCGTAAGCCTGGAGGAGCTGGCTGTCCCAGCGGATCTCCTGCTGCCTTCGCCAGCGGCTGCGTTCGGTAAGTGCCCCAACCGCATAGGACATCAAGCCGCCCACTACTACGCCCAACAGCGTCGGTAGTTGATCAAGGATCCCGCCCATGCGCCCCCCAGCCCTGAGACATCTGAGGGCTCCCTACCCACGCCAGAACCGTCACCATCGGCTCGGCGGTGCAGTAAGCGGCGACCATGCGTACCAGCTCTGCGCTGAGGGAGGCCGGGGAGGCTGAGGGAGATCGATGCAGCTCCGTCATGGCGCGGTCATTCAGCCCGCGGTCGGGCCGGCGGCGCTCTCGGCTCGGCGTGGACGCCCTGACCGGTCGAGATTCATATTGAAACTTTGTGTGTAGATGTGTTGACCTCTGTTCGGATCATCTTCTAGTTTGCGGGAGCTATCGAGCCGTCGACCGTGTCTGCGAGTTTTTCGCGAACGCAACTGATCAGAAGGGGACGCCGTGCCACGAAAGACCCACCGCCGGACAGCTTGCCTCGGTGCATTGCTGGCCTGCGCCACGGCGTTCGGGGGAGCAGTCGCCTCCCCCGCATCCGCCTCCCCCGCATCCGCCTCCCCCGCATCCGCCTCCGGCACTTCCGGCGCGGCGGCCGTGGTCCCCGTCAGTGACTTCCACGGGGTCAACTGGGCCGACCCGCGCGACAACTACGCCGATGACGCGGTCGTGCCGTCGGGGCTGTCGACCTCCGACAGTTACGCCACCACCTACGCCAAGTCCAAGGCGATCATCGGCGGGTTCGCCAAGCTGGGGGCCAACACCGTCCGGCTGCCGGTCAACCCCACCTCCGTCAACGGCCCCTTCTGGAAGTCGTACAAGGGAGCGATCGACGCCGCCACCGACCAGGGGTTCAAGGTCATCCTGGGCTACTGGGAGGCCGACAACGCCAAGGACGGCAAGATCGACAACCAGGCCGCCTACGACCAGATGTGGGCGCGGATCACCTCCGCCTACGTGGGCAACTCCCGGGTGTACTTCGAGCCGATGAACGAGCCGTTCGGTTACACCTCCCAGGAGTGGCGCGACATCGCCGCCCGCTGGGTGACGACCCACCGCGCCGTGCCGCGCGACCGGGTCCTCATCGGAGGGGTCAAGTACAGCGAGGACGTCAAGCCCGTGTGCGCCGACAGCCGGCTGAACGGCACCCGGCTGGCCCTGCACAACTACGGCTTCTGGCACACCGACTGGACCGACTCCGACCAGTGGAAGCAGGACTTCAAGGCGCGCATCGGCGACTGCGCCTCGCGCACCATCCTGGATGAGTTCGGCGCCACGATGACCTCCGGCCTGAACTACACCGGGCCGATCAACGGCTCCAGCGAGATCGCCTACATCCAGGCGGCGACCGACACCATCCGTGAACTGGGCCTCGGCTCGGTCTACTGGCCCGGCCTGCGCAGCGGAGACACCTACTCCCTGACCACCCTCCAGGGCACGGGCACCAACCTCAGCCTGCAGCTGAACAACCAGAGCGGGCTGGACCGCCTGCACTGGGCCTGGAGGCAGTAAGTAACCGGCGGGATCTTCAGGAGCGCCCTTGCGGCTCAGTCGCGGGGGCGCTCCGGCGTGTGGCGAACGGACGGTCGGCCGCTCGGCCGCTCGGCCGGTCCCCGGGGACGGCGGGCTTGCCTCACCACGTCCGGTCGACGACGTGTTCAGACACCAGCCCGGTCCAGGGCGCTCTGCAGGGACTGCTGGTAGCCCGCGCTCGTGTACGTGGCGCCGGACACGGTGTCGATGTCCGCGCTCCGCGCCACGGCCGGTGCGAAACGTCACCCGGAGACCGGTGCGCGCGCGGCGTGGTTGTACAGGTGATCCCTACCGCGCCAGGAACTCCGAGCTGGAGAACCTGACCGACGGCTCCGCCGCCACCAGCCCCTTCTTCGTCCCCGGGTACACCGCCACCGTGTCCTTCGTCTCGCCGGTGAACGTCCGCACCACCAGGTCCGCCCGCCCGTCCCCGTCGTAGTCGCCGACCGTCACGACGCGCGTGGTGCCCTGCGCGGGCGGCTCCACGGTCACCCTGCCCGCCGCCGCGACTCCTGTCGTACGGCCTCGGAAGACACGCAACCGCGAGCCGCTGGAGACGAGTTCGCTGAGCCCGTCGCCGTCGAAGTCGGCGGCGTCGAGCACGGAGCCGGGGACTGCGAGGGTGCCACGTGCGGCCGTGGCCGGGAGGTCGTAGCGCAGGGACGTTCCGTCCATCGTGCCGATCGCCGCGTCGAGGGCGGCCTTGCCCTTGCCGAAGGCGCCGAGGGCTACGTCGATGCCGGCGGGGAGGACGACTCCGGTGCGGGTGGGTCCGGCCGGGCCGCCGAGGACCACGGCTGATGTGCCTGTGCCCTGTGCCGTACGGACCACCAGGTCGTCGTATCCGTCGTGGTCGACGTCGGCCGCCGGGCCCTTGGGGGCGTTGCCGGGTGCCGGGATGGGGGCGGCTGCCGCCCTGGGCTTGCCCTTGCGGGTGAACGGGCCCTGGAGGAAGGACAGTTGGACGTCCGAGGCGTGGACGACCAGGTCCTGCGCGCCGTCGCCGTCGAAGTCGCCGCACACCGGCTGGTCGGGCCAGTCGTTGCCGGCGCGGGCGGCGGCGGGGATGGTGAGCTTGACCGCCTTGCCGGTGAGCCCGTTCGGGGAGCCGAAGAGGAGTTGGAGGGGGACCGGGGGCCGGCCTTGGCCGTCGTAGGGCGGGTCGGTGGAGACGACCAGGTCCGTGAAGCCGTCGCCGTTCAGGTCGCAGGTCGCTTCCGCGTCGAAGACGGCGGGGAGTTGGCCCTTCGTCGGGGCCGCCTGCCGCTGAGGGCTGAGCAACTGCCGCGCGCCCGGAGTGAGCCCGCGGGTGCTGCCGTAGACGATGCCGATGCCCGGGTCGTCGGCGTGGGCCTGGGACTTGACCAGGTCGTTGAGGACGAGGTCGCGGTGGCCGTCGCCGTTGAAGTCGTCGGCGGTCTTGCTGCCCTTGCCGTGCGGGATGGGGAGTCGGGCGGGGGCGTCGGCTATCCGGACGGAGGTGTGCGGGGTCGGCTCGGCGTTGTCGCTGTGCTGGGTGGGACCGCAGGCGGCCAGAGCGAGGATGCCGAGAGCGCCGAGGGTGCCGGTCCTGGCCGCCGTACACTTCCCGCTTCTCCGCGTGCGCACCGCTCACCTCGTCAGCACCAGGGTCAACAACTGGGTAATCATGCACGCGTTCGAGAGGGGGCGACAGTCCCTGTGCCGGGATGAGCGATGTGCGGGTGTGATTACCGGGAACATTCCGGCAGAACGCCCCGTTGACCTCAGGTCCGCCCGCTGCCGCTGCCGCTGCCGCTGCCGCTGCCGCTGCCGCTGCCGCTGCCGCGAACCGCCGACCGAGGAGTCCTGTGACCGACAGTTCGTCCCACGCCACCGTGACCTCGCTCCCGCCGCTCACCACCCAGGCGGAGCGCCTGATCGAGCTCGGAGTGCACGAGCTCGCGGGGATACCCGCCGACGAGCTGCGCACCTTCGCGCAGGACGCCGGCAGCGCAGACGCGGAGGACGCCGGCAGCGCAGGCGGCGACTCGCTGCTCGCCGTCCATCCTGACCGCGCCCCCGCGTCCGCCCTCGCCCCGCTGCTCCGCCACGACGGCAAGCCCGGCTTCGTGGTCGTCGACATGCCCGACGTCGACGGTTTCGCCCCGGACACCGTCGAACTGCCCGACGCTCCCCTCTACGTCGTCACAGGGCTCGACCGCGGCGACCGCATGGCCAACTGGAGTCCGGAAGAGGCGCTGCCCGCCCTCACCCAGGAGGACCGCACCCCGCTGCTGCTCACCGAAGGCATCCACTGGGTGCTCCAGCAGCCGCCCATCCTTGAGCGCAACCGCTGCTTCATGACCATCGGCTCCCGGCTGCGCAAGGCGAACGGCGCCCTGGACGCCCGTACCCCGGCGATCTGGATCAGCAACGGCACGGGCCGCGATGGCCGCGAGCGGCGCGACGCCCCGAAGGTCGGCTGGTGCTGGTGGGGCAACCGCCACACGTGGCTGGGCTTCGCGTCCGGTACGGGCCGTACCCACTAGCTGGCAGGTACTTGGTAGCGGGTACCAGGTACCAGCTACTTCCTCGGTCTCCGCCCGCGCTCTCAGCCCTGCGACGCCGCGGTCAGCCACGCGCCGACGCGGGGCAGTGCGGTGGGGCCGGACGTGGCGTCGACGTCCTGGACCAGGTCGGCGATCGAGACGGCGCGCAGCGCTTCTCGCCAGGCCGCGTCCGCCCCGGCCATCGCGCGGGCGATGGGGCAAGGTGTGGTGCACGCCTCGGCCGGGGTGGCCAGCGGGCCGCGCTGGCGGATCTCCGTGCAGGTGAACGCGGGGCCGGGGCCGTCGACCGCTTCGACCACGTCGAGCACGGTGATCGAGGCGGCCTCCCGGGTGAGTACGTAGCCGCCCGCCTTGCCCTGGACCGAGCGCACGAGCCCGGCCCGGGAGAGGGCTTGCAGCTGTTTGGCCAGGTAGCTCGGCGACACGTCGTGCAGCTCCGCCAGCTTGGTCGCCGGGACGGGCTCGTCGACCGACGTGAGCACGACGCAGCAGTGCAGGGCCCACTCGACTCCGCCGGACATCTTCACTCGACCACTCTAATCAGGCTCTCCGGCCAGGCTGTCCGCCCAGGCTCTCCATCCAGGCCATCCAGGCCGTCTCCTCACGGGCGCTTGACTCGGATAGGAGGTGTCCGAGTATAGTCCCGGACAGAAGATGTCCGAGTTTGGTAGATGCAGCGCCCACGCGGTGGTCCATATGCCACATTGCGGATAACTCACCGGCGAAAGGCATGTCATGAAGTTCGCGGTCATCGGCGGAACCGGACTCATCGGGTCGCAGGTCGTCAGGAATCTGAACGCCGCCGGGCACGAGGCGGTACCGCACTCGCAGTCCACCGGAGTCGACGTCATCACCGGCCAGGGACTGGACGAGGCGGTGGCGGGAGCGGACGTCGTCGTCAACCTGACGAACTCCCCGACCTTCGACGGCGCCTCTCTGGCGTTCTTCCAGACCTCGATGGAGAACCTGCTGGCCGCGGCCCACAAGGGCGGCGTCGGCCACTTCGTCATCCTCTCGATCGTCGGCGTGGACCAGGTGCCGGAGCTGGACTACTACCGGGCCAAGAGGCTCCAGGAGACCGTCCTCGAGGCCGGCCCGATCCCGTACTCGATCGTCCGGGCGACGCAGTTCATGGAGTTCATGGACGCCGTCCTGTCCTGGACCGCCGACGGCGACACCGTCCGGTTGCCCGCCACACCGATCCAGCCCATCGCCGCCGCGGACGTGGCCCTGGCGGTGACGGAGGTCGCCGCGGGCGCCCCGCTGAACGGCATCCGCGACATCGGCGGCCCCGAGATCTTCGCCCTGGACGAGCTGGGCCGGATCACCCTGTCCCACAAGGGCGACAGCCGTACGGTCGTCACCGATCCCAGTGCCGGCATGTTCGCCGTCGTCAAGGGCGACGTCCTCACCGACAAGGACGCCCGACTCGCCCCCACGCGCTACGCCGACTGGCTCTCCTGAGAGTGCTCGTGGATGACTGCTCCGGATCCTGACAGCGCGTTCGACGGCGGCTGGATCATCGACGTCACGCCGACCCGGGGTCCAGCTCGTGCACCATGAACACGTCCACCGGATCCTCGGTCTCGACGGTGAACCCGTGCCGCTCGTACAGCCGTCGGGCCGCACTGCCCCGCAGCACGTTCAACCGGACGAGGACACCGCGGCGGTCGCACCGCTCCAGCAGCTCGCGCAGCACGCCCGAGCCGATGCCGCCGCCCTGAAGGTGCGGGGCCAGATAGAAGTGCTGCTCCAGTCCGCCACGATCAGCACGCTGGCTCGCACGCGAGGACGCCTGCCCGGCCGCCCCCTACCCTCACGGATGCGACGGTTGCTACGTTCCGAGGTGTGACTGAGAACGTCGGCTCCTCGCCTCCGGCTCCGGCTCCGGCTCCGAGGGCAGCGACGTGCGGGACGGAGCGCGTTGGATCGTCCTCGTCGTCAGGGTGCCGGCCGAACTGGAGGAAGAGGAGCAGTCGTTGGAACGGCTGCGGCGCCGGTACCGGGACCTGACGGCGAGGGATGTGTTCGGTGCGCCCGAGGCCGTGGCGGCCGGTGAGCGGCTCAAGGGATGCGCGGCCGCGTGCGAGGGTTACACCGAGCGCGTCTTCGCCGAGAAGTCGCAGGACCGGCAGTCGCAGGACCGGACGCTTCTCGACCAGCCCCCCGCAGGCCCCAGCCCCAGCCCCGCGGCCTCAGCCCCCCCCCGGACGGCGAGGACCCATGACCGCAACGCCGGACCGACAAGCCGCCCCCGCCACAGCCCCGGCCCCCGCGCCCCAGATGTGGCCCCTGTACGCCGCCGGTTTCACCACCGCCTTCGGTGCGCACGGCATCGCCGCCAATCTCGGTGGCTACTCCGACGACGCCGTGACGTCCCTCCTCGTCCTCGGCGGCCTGCTCGCCCTGTACGACGGGGCCGAGGTGTTGCTCAAGCCGCTCTTCGGCACGCTCGCCGACCGGATCGGGGCGCGGCCGGTGCTGCTCGGCGGCCTCGTCGCGTTCGCCGTGGCTTCCGCCGCGTACGTCGTCGCCGACAGCCCCGGCTGGCTCTGGGCCGCCCGGCTCGGTCAGGGTGCCGCGGCCTCCGCGTTCTCGCCGTCCGCGTCCGCGCTGGTCGCCCGGCTGAACCCGGCGGCCAAGCACGGGCGGGCGTTCGGCAGTTACGGCTTCTACAAGTCCATCGGCTACACCCTGGGCCCGCTGCTCGGCGGCGTCCTGGTCTGGGCCGACGGCCTGCGGCTGCTGTTCACGGTGCTGGCGGTACTCGGCGCGGCCGTCGCGCTCTGGGCCGCGCTCGCCGTCCCGCACGTACCCCCGCTGCCCAAGCAGCGGCAGACGGTCCTGGACCTGGCCCGGCGCCTGGCCGACCCGGCGTTCCTGCGGCCCACGGCCGCCCTGGCCGGCGCGACCGCCGCGCTCTCCGTCGGCGTCGGCTTCCTGCCGGTCTCCGGCGCCGCCGCCGGGCTCGGCACGGTCGCGACCGGCGCCGCGGTGTCGGTGCTGGCGGCCTGCGCGGCCGTCGTGCAGCCGAAGGCCGGGCGAGCCCTGGACGACGGCCGCCTCACCGTCCGTTCCGGCCTGACCGCCGGGCTGCTGATCACGGCGGCGGGACTGGCCTGCGCCATGCTGCCCGGCCTGACCGGTGTCCTCCTCGCCGCCACCCTGATCGGCATCGGCACCGGCCTGATCACCCCGCTCGGCTTCGCCGCCCTGGCCGCCTCCACCCCCGCCGAACGGCTCGGCCAGACCATGGGCTCCGCCGAGCTGGGCCGCGAACTCGGCGACGCGGGCGGCCCGCTGCTGGTCGCCGCCGTCGCCTCACTGGCCACCCTCACCTGCGGCTACGCCGCCCTCGCCCTCCTCCTCGCCACCGGCCCGGCCCTCGCGGTGGTCCGCCGGAGCCGAACTTCCGGATATCAATAACAACGCATCACACATATTCCGAATTTCATCGCCCGGGCCCGGTCGTTGGATATTCCAGATAATCACCGTTGACGGATATTCCCCCGAATGCCAGATGTCCTGCACGGCGTGGCGCTCGTTGATGTGGCGTGACTTGGCGGGAAACACATGTAGATGAGGATCATCCGTTCCGCTTGCGGCAGGCAGTTGATCAGACCGCTGCGGAAGGCATCACGCACTGCTCTGACCTGCTCGATGACTTTCTCAGAACCATCAGCCGCATGGAGAGTGAATATTTCCGTGCGGCGATGGAGGGGGAGAGGTTCTAGGAATGCGCACCGACTACGAGGCGGTCGACGAACAGCCTCATTACACGCACCAGCTCGACATGCAGAATCTCTGGCACGTCCCTGATTCGACGATCTCGTCGTCGGGCGGCTGGGATCTGGACGAAGAGCTGGCCCAGATGCTGAACACGACGCAGGGCCTGACGATTCCGGGGCTGTCGGCGCAGGGCATGGATCCCGCTCCCGCTCCGGCTCCCGCCCCGCCCTCGCCGGACAGTGACCGGCCCCTGCCCCGCCCGGTCCATCGCCGGCGGCCTCAGCCCAGCGCTCACGTCCTCCCCAGAAACCCGAAGATCATCACCGTCGGGGTCCTGGTCACACTCATCACCCTGTGTGCGGGCACGATGCTCACTTGGTCAATCTCGTATTCGTACGATCAGCTGCGCTCCATCGCGCTGCTCGTGGTCTCGCCGAATCTGGCCCATTGGTGGCCGTTGACGGTGTACGGGCCGTGGCTGCTGGCAGGGCTTTCCATTCTGCGGGCATCCGTCCAGCGCCGAACCGCTCGCCGTTCCTGGGCTGTCATGCTCGTTTCCTCGGGCACGGCGGTGGCTCTGTGCATCGGCCAGTCGCCGCATTCCCTGCTCGCGATGGTGGTCGTCGGAATTCCGCCGATCACCGCCCTGGTCTGCTTTCGCGAGCTCGTCGGACAGTTCTCGTCGCGGCCCGGCCCCCGGCATGCCGCTGACACGGTGAACGGGCCCAAGCAGCCGAGGTCGTAGCCGCGCAGGGTCAGGACTGGTACGGCTGCTGCGGCTGCCCGTGCTGCTGCTGACCGCCGTAACCGCCACCGGCGACGGCCTGCGTCTGGAGCTGCTCCGCCTGCTCCTTGGTCACCTTCTGCTCGGCGCCGCAGAAGGTGCACTGCGTCGCGTACTTCGTCGAGATCGGGAACAGCGGCACGAAGAACAGCGTGAACTTCGTGACGCGCTTCCTGAGCGTGTGCGCGGAGGGGTTCCCGCAGTGGCCGCACACCAGCGTGAGTATCGCCAGCTGGTAGAGGTAGCCCTTGGTACCGAAAATGATCACGCTTGGGTCCTTTCTGATCAGTTCCTGCCGTACAGTGCCCGCGGCGGGCGATGGGGACACCCCTCGGGGGAGGGCACATGAGTACTGCACTGGTGTGGATCGTACGGCTGTGCGCGTCGGCGGGGTGGATCGCGACGGCCGTCGCGTGTACGTGGCTGCTGGGGGCGAGCGCCATGTCGCGGCCCTGGCACGAGCCCCTCGTCTGGGGCGCGGTCGCCGCGGGATGTGCGGTGGTGCGTGCGATCGCGCTGTGGGGGCTGCGCGACGAGCCCGACGACGACGCGTTCAAGGGCGACCTCTGGGTCAAGCTCCGCACGGGGGCGGTCTGGCTGCTCGTGACATTCTCCTCCGCCGTGTTCTTCGTCGCCCTGCTCACGTCCGCCAATGCGGGGGAGAAGCTCGACGCCCTGCGCGACGCCGGAGCCGAGGTCAGCAGCGCAAGGGTCGTGGAGCGGCAGTCGACCCGCGAGGAGTCCGACGGCGAAGGCGGCGTGAAGGGGTACGCGTCACGGCTGGTGGTCTCCGTGCCCGGCGGTGCCGAGCGGCTCACCGTGCGCGGCGCGTACACGTACGAGAAGCCGCGCCGGGGAACCGAGCTCGACGTCCTGTGGGCCCGGTCCGCGCTGGAGCTCGGCGGGTACGCCAACGAGAGCAAGGACCTGCACGCGCTCGCCGGGAATCGCTGGAGTGCCTTCCAGGACGACGAGTTGGGCACCGGGTCGGTGATCGCCTTCGTCGTCATCGGGCTCATCGGCGCCGTCCTGGGCCTTGTGTTCACCCTCGTGCCCGACGCCTACGACCTTCAGGAACTGGCCTGGTCGGCCCCGCTCCAGACCGTGCGCGCCGTGCTGGCCGGGGCGCTGTTCTGGGGCTGGCTTCCCCTGCTGCTGGGACAGACCCCGAGCATCCCCCAGATGCTCTGCGTCATCGGCGCGTTCGTCCTCGTCCTGCTCGGCCACGTCTTCACCTCGGTCCGCAGCGTCGGCTGACATACGACGGCGCCCCCTGCCCGAGATGGACAGGGGGCGCCGGGACGGCCGTAGCGGCTACTTCACCGGCTCGGGCTCCGGCTCGCTCTCCGTCTTCGCCGCGTCTTCCGGGTCCACCGGCGTCTTGACCGAGTCCAGCAGCAGCTGGGCGACGTCGACGACCTGGATGGACTCCTTGGCCTTGCCGTCGTTCTTCTTGCCGTTGACCGAGTCGGTCAGCATGACGAGGCAGAACGGGCAGGCCGTCGAGACGATGTCCGGGTTGACCGAGAGAGCTTCATCGACACGCTCGTTGTTGATGCGCTTGCCGATCCGCTCCTCCATCCACATCCGCGCACCACCGGCACCACAGCAGAAGCCGCGCTCCTTGTGACGGTGCATCTCCTCGTTGCGGATGCCCGGGACGCTGGCGATGATCTCGCGCGGGGGCGAGTAGATCTTGTTGTGGCGGCCCAGGTAGCAGGGGTCGTGGTAGGTGATGATGCCCTCGACCGGGGTCACCGGGACCAGCTTGCCCTCGTCCACCAGGTGCTGGAGCAGCTGGGTGTGGTGGATGACCTCGTAGTCGCCGCCGATCTGCGGGTACTCGTTGCCGATCGTGTTGAGGCAGTGCGGGCAGGTGGCGACGATCTTCTTCGCCGACTTCGGCTTCTTCGACTCGGGCGTGACATTGCCCTCGTCGTCCGTCTCCTCGCCGAACGCCATGTTCAGCGCCATGACGTTCTCCATGCCGAGCTCCTGGAAGAGGGGCTCGTTGCCGAGGCGGCGGGCGGAGTCACCGGTGCACTTCTCGTCGCCGCCCATGATCGCGAACTTCACGCCCGCGATGTGGAGGAGTTCGGCGAAGGCCTTCGTCGTCTTCTTGGCGCGGTCCTCGAGGGCACCCGCGCAGCCGACCCAGTAGAGGTACTCGACCTCGGTGAGGTCCTCGATGTCCTTGCCGACGACCGGGATCTCGAAGTCGACTTCCTTCAGCCACTCCAGGCGCTGCTTCTTGGCCAGACCCCAGGGGTTGCCCTTCTTCTCCAGGTTCTTGAGCATCGTGCCCGCCTCGGACGGGAACGCGCTCTCGATCATCACCTGGTAGCGGCGCATGTCGACGATGTGGTCGATGTGCTCGATGTCCACCGGGCACTGCTCGACGCAGGCGCCGCAGGTGGTGCAGGACCACAGGACGTCAGGGTCGATGACGCCGTTCTCTTCCACGGTGCCGATCAGCGGGCGCTCGGCCTCCGCGAGGGCGGCCGCGGGGACGTCCGCCAGCTGCTCCTCGGACGCCTTCTCCTCGCCCTCCATCGTCTTGCCGCCACCGGCCAGCAGGTACGGCGCCTTGGCGTGCGCGTGGTCGCGCAGCGACATGATCAGGAGCTTGGGGGAGAGGGGCTTGCCCGTGTTCCAGGCGGGGCACTGCGACTGGCAGCGACCGCACTCGGTGCAGGTGGAGAAGTCCAGCAGGCCCTTCCAGGAGAACTGCTCGACCTGGGAGACACCGAAGACGTCGTCCTCGCCGGGGTCGGTGAAGTCGATCGGCTTGCCGCCGGAGGTCATGGGCTGGAGGGCGCCGAGTGCCGTCTCACCCGTCGCGTTGCGCTTGAACCAGATGTTCGGGAAGCCCAGGAAGCGGTGCCAGGCCACACCCATGTTGGTGTTGAGCGAGACCGTGATCATCCAGATGAACGAGACGCTGATCTTGACCATCGCCGTGAAGTAGACGAGGTTCTGCAGCGTGCCGACCGACAGGCCCTTGAAGGCCAGGACCAGCGGGTACGAGGCGAAGTACCCGGCCTCGTAGCCCTCGACGTGGTGGATCGCACCCTCGAGGCCGCGCAGCACGTAGATCGCGAGGCCGATGGTGAGGATGACGTACTCGACGAAGTAGGCCTGGCCGGCCTTGGAGCCCGCGAAGCGGGACTTGCGGCCTGCCCGCGACGGCAGGCTCAGCAGGCGGATCACGATGAGTACGGCGATGCCCAGGATGGTCATCACGCCGATGAACTCGGTGTACATCTCGAACGGCAGGAAGTCGCCGATGACCGGCAGCACCCAGTCGGCCTGGAAGAGCTGGCCGAACGCCTGGGCCAGGGTCGGCGGCAGCGTCAGGAAGCCGACGGCCACGAACCAGTGGGCGAAGCCGACGATGCCCCACCTGTTCATCCGGGTGTGGCCGAGGAACTCCCGCACCAGGGTCACACTGCGCTGGTAGGGGTTGTCGGTCCGGGTGCCGGCGGGCACGGGCTGGCCGAGCTTGAAGTACCGGACGAACTGGCCGATGGCGCGTGCGAGCAGCGCAACGCCGACCACGGTCAGCACCAGCGACACGATGATCGCGGCGAGTTGCATTTCGGGGCTCCTCGGGCCTGCGAGGGGTGGTTCGAGGGGGTCCTCGACATTACGGAGGCGACATTACTAAGCGGTAACTTAATCAGTCCGTCTGAGACTACCCGCATCCTCTGCCGCACTGTAGCCAGGTGCGGAGTGATGTGAGTCGCTGAGGGTTGCCTTAAGAACCGATCGTGTTATTCATCCCGAAATGGTATATACGGCACTAACCTAGCCTGGTGCTTTACGGGATCGCAGCCGCCACCACCTCTCTCCTCCTCGCCGCCTTCCTCGCGGCGCTGCTCCGGCTGCCCGCCCTGCGTCTCGGCATCGTCGACCGTCGGCGCCAGCGGCCGCTGCCGTTGCTCGGCGGTGCCGGCGTCGTGCTCGTCACCTGCCTGGTCGTCGCCGCGGGGGAGTGGACGGGCTTCGCCCCGCTGGGTCCCCAGGTCGAGCGGCTGCTGATGGCCGCCGGCGCCGTCGCCGTGCTCGGGCTGGTCGCCGACGTGCGGCGGGTGAAGGCGCGGTTCCTGGTCGGCGGTACCGCCGTGGCGGCGGCCTGTGTGGTGCCGTACAGCGAGACGGGCTTCCTGTTCGGTCTGCCCGCCGTCGGCTGGATCGTCCTTGTCGCCGTCGGGTTCAAGGCGCTCGACCATGCGGACGGGCTGGCCGGCACCGTCGGGGTCGTCACCGCCTTCGGTGTCGGGCTGCTGGCGGCGGCCGAGGTGATGGACGAACTGGCCGTGCTGCTGAGTGTGCTGGCCGCCGCCCTGACCGGTTTCCTCATGCACAACTGGCATCCCGCGCGGATCGGGCTCGGGGCGTGCGGGTCCCTGTTCGTCGGGTTCGTGCTGGCGTCGACGGCCGTGATGACCCGTACCGGACACGACCCGGTGTCGAGCGTGGGGGTGCTCTACGCGCTCACCGCGCTGGCCACCGCCGACGTCCTCCTGGTGGCGCTGTCCCGTCGGCTGGCCGGGCGGCCGCTGCTGCGGGGTGGCCCCGACCATCTCGCCCATCGGCTGCGCCGGGTCGGCCTGACCCCGCCGGCCGCGACCGTCGTCCTGGGTCTCGCGGCCTTCTCCGGGGTCTTCGTCGGCGTTCTCGTGCACATGGGATGGATTGCCGAGTCGGGGGTGTTCTGGGTGGGGGCGGGCGCCCTCGTCGCCGTGTTCGGACTCCTGCTCATCAAGCCCTACGCGCCTCGCCGTCAACCCTCTTTTCCCGTAGGGGGTTCCGTTCGGCCGCCGGCGCAGGCTACATCTACGCAGGTCAGAGCCCAGTTGCGTGTAAGGAACGGATAAGAGTTGAGTGGGGTCGACTCAGCTCTGTTGACCGGGCGGGGGCCGTCATGCACACTTGAGTCCGTTCCACTCAAGTCAGCTGGAGGAATCAACCATGGCACGTGCGGTCGGCATCGACCTGGGCACGACTAACTCCGTCGTCAGCGTTCTGGAGGGCGGCGAGCCCACCGTCATCACCAACGCCGAGGGCGCCAGGACCACGCCGTCCGTCGTCGCCTTCGCCAAGAACGGCGAGGTGCTCGTCGGCGAGGTGGCCAAGCGGCAGGCGGTCACCAACGTGGACCGGACCATCCGGTCCGTGAAGCGCCACATGGGCACGGACTGGAAGACGGAGCTGGACGGGAAGCCCTTCAACCCGCAGCAGATGTCCGCCTTCATCCTGCAGAAGCTGAAGCGGGACGCCGAGTCCTACCTGGGCGAGAAGGTGACCGACGCGGTCATCACCGTCCCGGCGTACTTCAACGACTCCGAGCGCCAGGCGACGAAGGAGGCCGGCGAGATCGCGGGCCTGAACGTCCTGCGTATCGTCAACGAGCCCACCGCGGCCGCGCTCGCGTACGGCCTCGACAAGGACGACCAGACGATCCTCGTCTTCGACCTCGGTGGCGGCACCTTCGACGTGTCCCTGCTGGAGATCGGCGACGGCGTCGTCGAGGTGAAGGCCACCAACGGTGACAACCACCTCGGTGGTGACGACTGGGACCAGCGCGTCGTCGACTACCTGGTGCAGCAGTTCAAGTCCGGTCACGGCGTGGACCTCGCCAAGGACAAGATGGCCCTCCAGCGCCTGCGCGAGGCCGCCGAGAAGGCCAAGATCGAGCTGTCCTCCTCCACCGAGACCTCGATCAACCTGCCCTACATCACCGCCTCCGCCGAGGGCCCGCTGCACCTGGACGAGAAGCTCACCCGGGCTCAGTTCCAGCAGCTGACGGCCGACCTGCTGGAGCGCTGCAAGACCCCGTTCTTCAACGTCATGAAGGACGCCGGCGTCTCCATCAACGAGATCGACCACGTCGTCCTCGTCGGTGGCTCCACCCGTATGCCCGCCGTCGCCGAGCTCGTGCGCGAGCTGACCGGCGGCAAGGACGCCAACAAGGGTGTGAACCCGGACGAGGTCGTCGCCATCGGCGCCTCGCTCCAGGCCGGTGTCCTCAAGGGTGAGGTCAAGGACGTCCTGCTCCTCGACGTGACCCCGCTGTCCCTCGGTATCGAGACCAAGGGCGGCATCATGACCAAGCTCATCGAGCGCAACACCACGATCCCGACCAAGCGGTCCGAGATCTTCACCACGGCCGAGGACAACCAGCCGTCCGTGCAGATCCAGGTCTACCAGGGCGAGCGCGAGATCGCGGCGTACAACAAGAAGCTCGGGATGTTCGAGCTGACCGGTCTGCCGCCGGCCCCGCGTGGCGTCCCGCAGATCGAGGTGTCCTTCGACATCGACGCCAACGGCATCATGCACGTCACGGCCAAGGACCTTGGCACGGGCAAGGAGCAGAAGATGACCGTCACCGGCGGCTCCTCGCTGCCGAAGGACGAGGTCGACCGCATGCGCCAGGAGGCCGAGCAGTACGCGGACGAGGACCACCGCCGCCGCGAGGCCGCCGAGACCCGCAACCAGGGCGAGCAGCTCGTCTACCAGACGGAGAAGTTCCTCAAGGACAACGAGGACAAGGTCCCCGGCGAGGTCAAGACCGAGGTCGAGGCCGCCGTCGAGGAGCTGAAGACCGCGCTCAAGGGCGAGGACACCGCCGAGATCCGCACGGCCACCGAGAAGGTCGCCGCGGTCTCGCAGAAGGTCGGCCAGGCCATGTACGCCGACGCCCAGGGCGCGCAGGCCGCCGGCGGTCCGGAGGGCGCCACGCAGGGTGGTGCCGGTGCCAAGGCCGCTGACGACGACGTCGTGGACGCCGAGATCGTGGACGACGAGCGCAAGGACGGTGCCGCGTGACGGAGGAGACCCCGGGCTTCGACGAGAAGCCTGACGTCCCCTCCGGCGCCACCCCTGAAGACGCCGAGCCGGCGGCCGCTCCCCAGGAGGGGGCGGCTCCGGCCGGGGACGCATCAGCGCAGATCGCCGGTCTGACGGCCCAGCTGGACCAGGTGCGCAAGGCGCTCGAAGAGCGCACCGCGGACCTCCAGCGGCTTCAGGCCGAGTTCCAGAACTACCGCCGCCGCGTCGAGCGCGACCGGATCACGGTCAAGGAGATCGCCATCGCGAACCTCCTGACCGAGCTCCTGCCCGTGCTCGACGACATCGGCCGCGCGCGGGAACACGGCGAACTCGTCGGCGGATTCAAGTCCGTCGGGGAGTCGCTGGAGACCGTCGCGGCGAAGATGGGCCTGCAGCAGTTCGGCAAGGAGGGCGAGCCCTTCGACCCGACGATCCACGAGGCCCTGATGCACAGTTACGCGCCGGACGTCACCGAGACGACCTGCGTGGCGATCCTGCAGCCCGGGTACCGCATCGGCGAGCGCACCATCCGCCCCGCGCGGGTGGCCGTCGCCGAGCCCCAGCCGGGCGCGCAGACGGTCAAGGCCGACGAGGCGACCGAGGCGGCCGACGACAAGGAGAGCGGTGGCCCGGACGAGGGCTGACGTTGAACCGAGGAGAGAGGAGGGGCGTCGAGGATGAGCACCAAGGACTTCATCGAGAAGGACTTCTACAAGGTCCTCGGCGTCCCCAAGGACGCCACCGAGGCCGAGATCAAGAAGGCCTACCGCAAGCTCGCCCGTGAGTACCACCCGGACGCCAACAAGGGCAATGCCAAGGCGGAGGAGCGCTTCAAGGAGATCTCCGAGGCGAACGACATCCTCGGTGACCCCAAGAAGCGCAAGGAGTACGACGAGGCCCGCGCCCTCTTCGGCAACGGCGGCTTCCGCCCGGGGCCGGGCGGCGCGGGCGGCTCCTTCAACTTCGACCTGGGCGACCTCTTCGGAGGCGGCGCCCAGGGCGGCGGACAAGGGGGAGCCGGCGGCTTCGGCGGCGGACTCGGTGACGTCTTCGGGGGCCTGTTCAATCGCGGCGGTACGGGCACGACCCGGACCCAGCCCCGGCGCGGCCAGGACATCGACACCGAGGTCAGTCTCAGCTTCACCGAGGCGATCGAGGGCGCGACGGTCCCGCTGCGCATGTCCTCGCAGTCGCCGTGCAAGGCGTGTGCGGGCACCGGCGACAAGAACGGCACACCGCGGGTGTGCCCGACCTGCGTCGGCACCGGCCAGGTGGCGCGGGGTTCCGGTGGCGGCTTCTCCCTCACCGACCCCTGCCCGGACTGCAAGGGGCGCGGCCTGATGGCCGAGCACCCGTGTCTGGAGTGCAAGGGCAGCGGCCGCGCGAAGTCGTCCAGGACCATGCAGGTCCGCATCCCGGCCGGGGTGTCGGACGGCCAGCGCATCCGCCTGCGCGGCAAGGGCGCACCCGGCGAGCGCGGCGGCCCGGCCGGCGACCTGTACGTCACCGTGCACGTCGAGGCGCACCCGGTGTTCGGCCGCAAGGACGACAACCTCACGGTGACCGTCCCCGTGACCTTCACGGAGGCAGCCCTCGGCGGCGAGGTCAGGGTCCCCACCCTGGGCGGACCGCCGGTCACCCTGAAACTGCCGCCCGGCACGCCCAACGGCCGCACCATGCGGGCGCGGGGCAAGGGCGCGGTCCGTAAGGACGGCACCCGCGGCGACCTCCTGGTCACCGTCGAGGTGAGTGTTCCGACGGACCTGACGGGGAAGGCTCGTGACGCACTCGAGGCGTATCGCGAGGCGACCGCGGGCGAGGACCCGCGGGCGGAGCTGTTCCAGGCCGCGAAGGGAGCATGAGTGAGATGGACGGTCGTCGACGCAACCCGTATGAACTGACCGAGGAAACCCCGGTCTACGTCATCTCGGTGGCGGCCCAGCTCTCCGGCCTGCACCCGCAGACGCTGCGCCAGTACGACCGTCTGGGCCTGGTGTCTCCGGACCGCACGGCCGGCCGGGGCCGCCGTTACTCGGCCCGCGACATCGAACTGCTGCGTACGGTCCAGCAGTTGTCGCAGGACGAGGGCATCAACCTGGCAGGCATCAAGCGCATCATCGAACTGGAGAACCAGGTCGCCGCGCTCCAGTCCCGGGTCGCCGAAATGCAGGCGGCCCTGGACGGCGCGGCGGCGGCGATGCAGCAACGCGAGGCGGCGGTGCACGCGTCGTACCGCCGGGACCTGGTGCCGTATCAGGAGGTCCAGCAGACCAGCGCGCTGGTGGTCTGGCGACCGAAGCGGCAGCAGTCCTCGGACTGACGGCCAGTCAACTCACGCCCTGGGCCCGCAGGTTCACCGGATTCACCGGAACCTGCGGGCCCAGGGCCTTGTTGACCTCAAGCTCGGTTGAGGTCCTAGCGTCACCCTCATGATTCTCGTGACCGGGGCCACCGGAAACACAGGAAGCGCCCTCGTGAAGGAACTCCGGGCGATCGGCGCCGGCCCGTTGAGAGGGCTCACCCGGGACGCCATGCGGGTCGTGTTCCCGGAAGGCGTCGAAGCCGTCGAGGGCGACCTCGCCCGGGCGGCTTCACTGAAGCCCGCGCTGGACGGGGTGCGTTCGCTGTTCCTCGTCTCGCGCGTGGGCGCGGACGCCGAGATCCTCGACGCCGCCCGGCAGGCGGGGGTGGACCATGTGGTGCTGGTGTCGTCCATCACCGTCCTGACCCATCCGCACCTGGGCCCCGCCGAAGAGAACCTGGCCGTCGAGCGCCTGCTCAAGGACAGCGGCATGGCCTGGACGATCCTGCGGCCGACGCAGTTCGCCTCGAACGCCCTGTGGTGGGCGGAGGCGATCCGCGCCCACGAAGCGGTCCGGCTGCCTTACGCGGACATCGGCCTGCCCACGATCCACCCCGCGGACATCGCATCGGTGGCCCGGGTGGCGCTGACCGGGCCCGGCCATCGAGGGCAGACGTACGCGCTGACCGGCCCGGAGCGGATCACGGCCCGGCAGCAGGTCGCGGCCATCGCAAGAACACTGGGCCGGGAAGTGCCGCTCGCCGAGATCAGCCGGGTGGAGGCCCACCGCGACATGGCCGCGTTCATGGGCGACGAGGCCGCGGACGCGGTGCTCGATGTGACGGGCGGCGACGCCAACGACGAACTGCTCATGGTGCGCGACACCGTCTCCCGGGTCGTCGGTGCCCCGGCCAGGACGTTCCGGCAGTGGGCGGAGGAGCACACAGCCGCCTTCCGCTGAGCTGCCGCGCGGCTGACCGGGGCCGGGGCTACGCCGGCGGGAAGACGAAGAAGCCGTCGTCCGTGGGCAGGAAGCCGTAGCCCGTCGTCGCGTCCACGGCGGGGATGCTGTTCTCCGGCAGGTCCTTCGCGAGGACCTTGCGGGTCCGGGTGTCCACGGCGAGCGTGGAGTGGGAGCTGTCGAACCTCGCCGAGTCGTAGGCGTCGCCGTACAGGACCTTGCCGTTGCTGGAGAAGCGGATCGGGTCGAAGGGGGTCTCGCCCTCCTCCTGGGACCACAGGCGGGTGCCGTCGGTGGTCTGCCAGAGCGTCGTACCGTCGTAGCCGGAGTCGAACTCGCCCCGGTCGAGGGCGGCCAGCTTGCCGTCGGGCGAGTGGACCAGGTACTCCGCGGCCTCGTAGGAGGCGGTCAGCTTGCCGCTCGCCAGGTCGTACCAGGCGTAGACCTGGGTGGTGGGGCTGAGGCCGACGTCCTTCTTCCAGGCGACCAGGGCCTTGCCGTCCGCGGCGCGGACGACGTGGATGGTGCGGTCCTTCGGCTCGCCCTTGTCGTCCAGGGCCACGCCCTTGGGGATCTCGGCGTCGGCGGAGGACCAGATCTGCTTGCCGGTGGCCAGGTCGTTGAGGGTGACGTTCGAGGGGTCGTAGTCGTAGTTGCCGGCCGCCTCGAAGCCCGGGTAGGAGCCGGCCACGAGGACAGGGGCGTACGTCTTGTCGCCGCTGGCGACACCCGTCTCGGCGTCGAAGTCGCACTCGGCGTCGTCGTCGCCGTTGCAGGGGATCGTGCGGGCGGTGCCGCCGCCGATCGGGGTGAGCGTCAGGGTCTTGCCGGCCTTCGCGACGACGTAGCCGTCGATGACGTGGCCGAACTCGTAGGCCGACGTCTCGCCCAGCTTCGTGCCGTCGACGGAGTAGAGCGTCGCCGACGTCGTCGTCTTCTCCTGGGTCAGGCCGTCGGACTCGGTGGTCTCGGAACTGCCGACGGCCACCGCCGGGGCGCCGTCCTTCCAGGTGACGCCCTCGACCGACTCGCCCGTCACCTTGAGGCTCCTGCGGACGGCGCCGGTCTTGGCGTCACGGAACTCCAGCGTCAGCTTCTGCGCCTCGTCGGAGGAGAACAGCACGCGGTTGACGTCCGTCGGCTCGCCGTCGACCTGGGCGTCGGTGAGGTACGCGCCACTGGCGTCCTTGGCGAACAGCAGGACACCGCCGAGGTCGAGGACACCGAGGGAGGCGGTGTCCGTGGGCAGGCTCCAGGCGGGCTGCTCGGCGTATCCGGGCAGGGCGACGCCCTTGTACGCCGGGCCGTCCGCCGCCGGCTTCCCGGAAGCGGCGCCCTGGGACGCGGATCCGTCCGCGCCCTTGTCCGTGGTGGTCTCCGCGTCCCCGCCGCCGCAGCCCGTCAGCAGCGCCAGCGACAGTGCGAGTGAGGTGACGGCGACGCGCCTGCGCAGCCGTATGCCGTCGATTCCGGCGTCAGCGATATGCCCGATGCTCAACTGCCCGTACCTTCCCCCGTGTTCGAGAATGATCGGGCGTGATCCTAGACCAGTTACTGATCTTGGCTTTACTTCGGACTGTCGGCTCTGCTTCGGACCGTTGGCCCTGCTTCGGACCGTTGGCTCTACTTCAGTCCGATGGACGCGCAGTCCGCCTTGTACTTGGCGGTGCAGATCTCGGACAGCTGGTAGATCCCGTCGGCGACGACGGTCTCCTTGATGTTGTCCCGGGTCAGGGCGACCACGGGGACCAGCAGGGCCCGGATGTCCTGGTCGGTCGGGCTGTCGACCTGGTCCTGGGTGAGGGAGTCGAACTGGATGTCGTGGCCCTGGACCTTGGCCACGGCCATCTCCGCGGCGCTCTCCGCCTCCTGCGGGTACGACTTGTACACGCTCATGTACTGCTCGCCGCTCACGATCCGCTGGACGCCGTCCAGTTCGGCGTCCTGTCCGGTGATCGGCGGCAGTTCGGTCACGCCCGCGGCGTGAAGGGCCTTGATGACACCGGCGGCCATGCCGTCGTTGGCGGAGTAGACGCCCTTGATGTTGTTCACGCCGATGGACTTGATCGCCTGGGCCATGTTGGCCTGGGCGTTCTCCGGCTTCCAGTCCTTGGTGTCGTAGGACTTGGCGATGTCCACGGAGCCGTTGAGCTCGGAGAGGGCGCCCGCCTTGAACTGCTTGGCGTTCGGGTCGGTGGGCGAGCCGTTCATCATCACGATCTTGTCGGACGAGTCGACGTTCGGGCCCATGGCCCCCAGCAGGGTGCGGCCCTGCACCTCGCCGACCAGCTCGTTGTCGAAGGAGACGTAGGCGTCGATCGGTCCCTCGGCCAGGCGGTCGTAGGCGATGACCGGGATGCCGGCGTCCTTGGCCTTCTGCACGCCGTCGGCGATGGCGTGCGCGTCGACGGCGTCCAGCAGGATCACGTCGACCTGGTCGTCGATCATCTTCTGCAGCTGGCTCGCCTGCTTCTTCGCGTCCGCGTCGGCGTTCAGGTAGACGACCTGGCCCTGCTTGTCCGTGAGCTCCTGGACCTTGCTCCTGATGATGGGGTAGTCGAACTTGTCGTAGCGCGTGTTCGCCGTCTCCGGCAGCAGCAGCCCCACGGTGACGTCGTTGCCCTTGGTCGGGCTCGCCGCACCGCTGTCCCCGGTGACGCCCAGTGCCCCGCACGCGGCCAGCGAGAGGGTCATCGTCGACGCGGCGGCCACTGCTGTGGCGGTACGGCGCAGGGGGCGCATGGGACGCATAGCGGAGCTCACTTCTGGTGCCTTCGGGACATGGACGCGCCATTGCGCCCAGATGTCTGAAAAGACAACGCGGCGACGGCCCTCAGCGTCAAGCGGAACTACTTAACGAGTGCGCAACACCACGCTCCGCTGTGCATGTGAAGACATCACGGAACACCTCCAAACGGCCATTACACCCCCTCCATCGAACCTTGGTCGAAGTGTCGACCAAGATCCGTACAACCAATGCCATTTCTCGCGAGTCGTGATCAGGACAGCTCTCTGACCGCTGTTCTGCAATCGACCAGAGGATCGAATGAACCCAGCCAGACGTGCGACCGCCGCTGCCGCGACGACGGTCGTGCTCGCCGCCGCGGGCACCCTGCTCGCGACGACCCCCGCATCCGCCGCCGTGACCTGCGCATCGCCCGTCTTCAAGCGGCAGTTCTTCGCGAATACCACCCTTTCGGGCACCGCGAAGAAAACGGACTGCGACAGCGCCATCGACCAGAGCTGGAGCGGGGCTCCCGCCACCGGACTGCCGAAGGACAACTTCACCGTCCGCTGGACCGTGACGCGGGACTTCGGCTCCGGCGGCCCCTTCTCCTTCGCGGGCTCCGGCCAGGACGGCATCCGCGTCTACCTCGACGGCACCCGCAAGATCGACCTGTGGAAGAACGTCTCCTCCACGGTCTCCAAGACGGTCAACGTCACCATCCCCGCCGGCAAGCACACCCTGCGCGTCGACTTCGCCAACTGGACCGGCACGGCCAACGTCAAGTTCGGCTACACGCCCCGCACCACGGCGTCCGTCGACACGGTCAGGCCCCTTGCCCCGACCGGGACTTCGGTGGCGTACGACACCGCCACCGGCAGGGCCAGGCTCACCTGGGCGAAGAACACGGAGATGGATCTCGCGGGATACCGCGTCTACCGCCGCCTCAAGGGCGCCGCCTTCCCCGGCACGCCCCTCGCGGCGACCACCTCCACCACCTACACCGACAGCACCCTGCCGGTGACCGGCGCGACCTACTACTACGAGATCCGCGCCCACGACAAGGCCGGCAACGAGTCGGCCGGTACGGCGGACCAGGCCGTCACCACCGTCGACCGGGTCGCGCCCGGCGTGCCCACCATCACCAGGGCGTCGGGCGAGGTGACCCCGACCGGGGGCACCGGCGGGCTGCTGGTCGGCTGGGACGAGGTCGTGGACGCGGCGACGTACCGCGTCTACCGGGCGGCGAGCGAGAACGGCACGTACGCCGAGGTCGCGAGCACGGACCAGCTCTCCTACCTGGACACCTCGGCCGTCGAGAGCACCGTGTACTACTACCGGGTGTCGGCCGTCGACGCGGCGGGCAACGAGTCCGCCCGGACCGAGCCCCGGCGGGGCAAGATCTGGGACAACGATCCGCCGCCGCTCGTCACCGGACTGAGCGTCACCCCGACCGAGTACGGATTCCAGCTGGACTGGGACAAGAGCCCCGCCCAGGATCTGCGGCACTACACGATCCACTGGGGCGAGCTGTACGGCGACGAGGGCGAACAGGTCTGCTACGGCAGCCTGGTGGACTACGTCTCCCCCGACGAGACGTCCTACGCGTACACCACGCTCCCGGACGGCGACGAGGTCTGCTTCTTCGTCGACGCCGTGGACGACGAGGGGAACTCCGCCAACAAGTGGAGCGACGATCCGGTCCAGGCCGTGCGGGCCACCGAGCTCGACATGACGCCGAGCGTGGCGACGCCCGAGGGCTCACCGCTGCGCCTGACGGCCACGGGCGCGGAGGGCGACGAGGGCAACCTGCTCGAGTGGTCCGGGCTCGGCGCGGGCGAGGAGGGGGCCGCCGACCCCGCGGAGAGCTTCCGCGTCTACCGGTGGAACCCCGCCTCCGCGACGTACGAGAAGATCGCCGAACTCCCGGCCGCCGCCTTCTCGTACTTCGACACCGGCGCGCGGCGCGGTACCACGTCCTACTACTGGGTGACCGGTGTGCGGGCCGACGGCACCGAGTCCGAACCCGCGGGCGACTGGGCGGTCACCGCTCCCGCCGCCTGACCGGCCTGGCCCTCCTGCGAAGATCATCCGCATGACCGTCACCCAAACCCCCGTCGAGGACAGCCTGTTCGGCCCGCTGACCGTCCGTCTGGACACCGAGCGCGGCGAAGTCGTCGTCGAGGGCGAGGCGGTCCCGCGGATCGTGCTGAGCCGGGCCGCCGGTACCGAGACCGACGACCACATCCCCGTCGGAACCCGGGACGGCGGTCGGCTCACCCTCACCGTCGCCGGCGAGGAAGCCTCCGTGCACCCCGCCAAGGGCCGGCTGACCCGGCGTTCGTTCCGGGTCGACGTCCGGCACGCGGGCCACGTCTGGCGGCTGGTGCCCGACTCGTTGCCGGGGAGCCGATTCCTGCGGGACGGGCGGCGATTGGCGGACTTCTACTCCGAGGGCGACGGGGAAGTGACGGCCGAGTGGCGACCGGAAACGGGGCCGGAAGCCGAGCTGGGAACCGGGTCGGACACCGGACCGGACCCCACGGACGTCGCCCTGGGCTACGCCCTCGCCGCCGCGTTCGGCACGGGCGCGCAGCCCATGTGGATGCTGGTCAGTGATGCGATCGGTGACCTGATTCCCTGACACGTACGGCCGGGAGGGGGCCGCGACACCTCCAGCCCCCTCCCGGCCGCTGCCTCTGCCCGGTTCGTTCACGCCACCCGCGTGAACTCCACCGTCACCTCCGGCGGCCCGCCGGGAACGCCGCGGTAGATGCCCTTGTGCGGGGTGACGTCGTCGTAGTCGCGGCCGCGGCCGACGACGACGTGGGACTCGTCGGCCCGCGTCCGGTTGGTGGGGTCGTAGCCGCACCAGTCGCCCGCCCAGTACTCGATCCAGGCGTGGCTCTGCCCCGCGACCGGCCGGTGCAGCTCCGCCTCCCGCTCGGGGTGGAGGTAGCCGGAGACGTAGCGGGCGGGCAGGCCCACCGCCCGCAGCAGCGCGATCGTGAGGTGGGTGATGTCCTGGCAGACGCCCGCGCCCTGCTCCCAGGCCTCGGCGGCGGACGTGTTCACGCTCGTGGTGCCGGGAAGGTACGACACCCGGTCGGCGACCAGCGCCGACACCGCGAGCGCCGTCTCGTGCGGGTCGAGACCGGCCGCCGCTTCCCGCGCCTTTTCGAGGAGCGGGCCGGGGACGGTCGTACGGGAGGTCGGGCCGGCGAACTCCAGCAGACGGGAGGACGCCACCTCCTCCGCCAGCACCCGCCACGTGGGCGCCTCGGGGAGCGGGCCCGGCGGGTGGGTCTCCACCAGGCTGGAGGCCGTGATGGTGAGGTCGGCGTGCGGGTCCATCAGGTCGAAGCCGGTGACCTGGGTGCCCCAGTAGTCCCAGTACGCCCAGGTGGTGGCCGCCGGGCTGACGGTGACCCGGGCGTCCAGGGTGGTCTGGCCGGGCAGCGTCAGCGGGGTCATACGGACCTCGTTGTGCGAGGACGCGGCCGGCTGGGCGTACGAGACGTGCGTGGTGTGCTTGATACGGAGACGGCGAGTTACCTGGGCGGTCATCTCACGCTCCTTCCTGGGCCCACTCGACGGGCCCCTGGTACGGGAAGAACCGGTCGGCCACCGCGTCCGCCGAGGCCATGCAGGCCTGCCGCAAGTCCTCCAGCAGCAGGGGCAGTTGGTCTTCCAGCGTGTGTGTGTCCAGGTATTCGAGGCGGGTGCGCATCCGGCCGATCGGGCGGCGCGCCGGGTCCTGGCGGGGACGGCCGAGCGCCGTGAGGCACTCCTCCGCCGTGGTCAGCGCGTGCAGCGCCGAGCGCGGGAAGTCGCGGTCCAGCAGCAGGAATTCGGCCACCCGTGGCGTGTCCCCGAAACCGCCGTACACGCGCGCGTACGCCTCGTCCGCGCCGGACGCGCTCAGCAGGGTCGTCCAGTCGGGCGCGTGCGCGGCGTCCAGCACCCGCACCGACAGCAGCCGTACGGTCATGTCCACCCGCTCAAGGCTGCGGCCCAGCACCACGAAACGCCAGCTGTCGTCCCGGCTCATGGTGGAGTCGGCCAGCCCGAAGAACAGCGCCGCTCGCCTGCGCACCAGCTCCAGATACGCGTACGGGCCGGTCCGCCGGGCCGCGAGCCGCTGGTCGGCGAGGGCGTGCCAGGTGGAGTTGAGGCACTCCCACATCTCCGACGACACCGCCTCGCGGGCGCTGCGCGCGTTCAGCCGGGCGGCGCCGAGGGCGCCCTCGATCGAGCCCGTCGAGCGGGCGTCGAAGGCCAGCTGGTCGAGGACCTGCTGCATGTCCACGGGTGCACCGCCGGCATCCATGCCGAGGATCGCGTACAACGACCGGCAGGCCACGTCCTCGTCGCGCCAGGGGTCCTCCAGCATGCGGTGGAGATAGGCGTCGAGGATGCGGCCCGTGGCGTCGGCGCGCTCGACATAACGGCCGGTCCAGGTCAGGGCCTCGGCGATACGGGAGAGGATCACGTCGTTCACTGCTGCTGCGCCCCTTCCTGTACGACGGCGGGGGTGCCGTCGGGTCCGAGCTGACGCGGTGCGACGGCGAGTGGATCACCGGCGCTCAGCGGTACGGGCGTCTCCGTCGGGCCCTCGGCCAGCACCCAGGTGTCCTTGGAGCCGCCGCCCTGGCTGGAGTTGACGATGAGGTTGCCCTCCTGGAGGGCGACTCGCGTGAGGCCGCCGGGCAGCACCCAGACATCGTTGCCGTCGTTGACGGCGAAGGGCCGCAGATCGATGTGGCGCGGTGCCATGCGCTCGCCCGCGAGGGTGGGGGAGGTGGACAGGGCGACGGGCCGCTGGGCGATGAAACCGCGCGGGTCGGCGATGACGGCTTTGCGAGTGCGTTCTATCGTCTCGCGGTCGGCCTTGGGCCCGATGACGATGCCCTGGCCGCCGGCGCCGTCGACGGGCTTGATGACGAGCTGCTCGATCTGGTCGAGGACGGCATCCAACTGCCCTGGCTCGTCAGGCCGGTACGACTCCACGTTCGGGAGGATCGGCTCCTCGCCGAGGTAGTACCGGATGAGATCAGGGACGTACGTGTAGAGGAGCTTGTCGTCGGCGATCCCGTTCCCGACGGCGTTCGCGAGTGTGACGGTGCCCGCCATGGCCGCGCCCATGATGCCGGGGCAGCCGATCACCGAGTCGGGGCGGAAGTGGAGAGGATCGAGGAAGTCGTCGTCGAGGCGTCGGTATACGACGTGGACGGGCACCTCGCCGCGCGTCGTCCGCATCCACACGCGGTTGTTGCGGCACACCAGGTCGTGCCCCTCGACGAGCTGCACACCCATCAGCCGGGCCAGCAGGGCGTGCTCGAAGTAGGCGGCGTTGCTGGGGCCCGGGGTGAGGACGACGACGCGCGGATCGGCGGTCCCGTCGGGCGCGGCGGCCCGCAGTGCCGCGAGGAGCCGCTGGGCGTACCCGTCGACGGGCAGCACATGCTGCTCGGCGAAGAGGGAGGGGAAGATCCGGGTCATCGCCCGCCGGTTCTCAATGACGTACGAAACCCCGCTGGGGACACGCACGTTGTCTTCCAGCACCCGGAAGTCCCCGGCCTCGTCGCGTACGAGGTCGATCCCGGCGACATGAATCCGAACCCCGCCCGGTGGCTCGACCCCATGGGCCGCTCTGTGGAAGTGGGGGGAGTTGAGCAGCAGCCGCCAGGGCACGACGCCGTCCTCGAAGGCGCGGGCGGGCCCGTAGGCGTCGGCGAGGTACGCCTCCAGCGCTCTGACCCGCTGACTCACCCCGCGTTGTATGAGATCCCATTCGAGCGCGTCGAGGATCCTGGGTACGAGGTCCAGCGGCCAGGGCCGCTCCTCGCCCGCGAAGGCGTACGTCACGCCCCTGTCGGTGAACGCCCGGGCCATCTGGTCGGCCCGGAAGCGCAGTTCACTCGGCTCGATCGGCTGAAGTGCAGCCAGCACCGGCTCATAGGCGGTCCTGACCTCACCCGGCCGCTCAAACATCTCGTCCCACGCGTCGGCCAACGCGTACGCGTCAAATATGTCCGCCATGGCCTGACGTTAAGTGGGGTGTGTAACACGGCGATCACCCTGGGATTTCCGGGATGTCGCGCGGTTGTGCACGTCCAGGGAAGCGGAGCGCCGCTGTCGCGGGCGTTCGTGCACAACTCGCTGGCCAGCACGGCTGCGTCGGCGGCGGCGTCGGGGTGCCCCCATGAGGCGTTAGCCCGTGCTCCGGTCCAGGAGTACGGGCCTGTCCGCCGGGCGGTGAGTCGTCGGCCGGGGAGAGCGTGCCACGTCGAGTTCAGGCACTCCCTCATCACCGGAGTGTTCCGCTCGCCGCCGTCGGTAGGGCACGTCGCCTCAGTCAGTGTGGGGTTGGCCGGATAGCGCGATTCGACTTTGCCCAAACCGCTTGTCCGGCCAGGACCACGATGATGACCACCGCTACGAGTCGGGTGACATTCCATGTCGTGCTGGCAACTGCCCCTTGCGAAGAGGCCTCGGTATTGAGGCGCATCGAGGTCTCCGCGAGGGCAATCAGCGGAATCAGCGTCCGGAAGGCAAGTCCACGAAGGCCAGTGTTCCGTCCCAAGTTGCCAGCCAGCCCAAGGAGTAGCCCGAGAACTACGGCTGCTGCACCCCAGAATAGAGTCTTCGACAGGAATCCATCCCAGTAGATGTGCGTCCCCTGCGAGGGGTCATCCAGGTTCACCCATTCCCGGTACTCCCCTTGAACAAGTTTGGTCACATAGTAGGCGACCACGCCCGCAGCGAGGGCAGAAGGGGCCACGACGGCGGACCTGATCCTGGATTTGCATGCGAAGCCGATGCAGAAGGCCAGGGCGGCCCAAGCCCAACCTGCCGCCAAGACGAGGTGTAGCGCGTTAATTACAGAGACTTTGACCGTTCCAAGGAGCGGGGCGAGAACCCCGAGTGTCACGCCGGCTATCAGCGCGGCTGCAGGCGCCAGGAAAAGGGAGCGTGAAGGATACACGGGGCTCGGATGAGTCCTTTCAATAGGCAGAAACCCAAGACTGTCGCCGGGCGGTTCTGGTGAAACTATGAGGGTGACTGTCTCACAAGCCACCGCTCGTTCTCTCTTGAGCTGCGGAGGTGGGCGGGAGGCGAGGGCCGCAACGTCGCGCACCAGTCCTGGCGGCAGGACTCCTGACTGAAGCGTGCATTGCCAAACCAGGCTCGACATCGCGACCCCAGAGCGCGTCGTCCTCCGAAGTGACAGTCGAGGGCGTGACGCCCGAAGTGCCTCTAGGGGTTAATCAGTCTCAGTGATTCCCCAGTATGCGTAGCACGTGTAGCCAGCGCCTGAGGTCTTGCTGGCCTTGGCCGTCTTGCCGGCCTTCTCGCCAACCTTGTAGCTGCTGTTGGCTATCTTCGCGGTCGCGTTGTGCAACTTTGAGCCGTGGAAGTAGTACGAGTAGCACCGCTTGCCGTCGGCTGTCAGTTCAGTGCCGTAGGTCCAGCTGCCACCGCCTACGTCCTGGGTGGCTCTCGTGGACTTCCGAGAGGTCGGGTCGACCTTGATCTCGACCATGCCCCATTCCTTGACGTTTCCCAGCTCCTTGGGTGGCTGGGGCGTTGCCGCGCTGGTCGGCGTAGCAGGAGCAAGGACTCCAGTGGCCAAGGCTGCAGCGGCGGCGGAAAGAATGAGTGACTTACCGAGGGCCTTCATGGTGCCGAATTCTCCTATCGGTGTCTTTGTTGCAGAAGCGTGCGGCATGCCCATAAGGCTTTTGTTCGCTGCCGCTTGATCAACCATGCATGGCATGCGCACGTACAGGTAGCCTCATGATGCTGAACATGCCTGAAGCGGAGGGCGGATAAAAGGTGCATAACCTGGCATCTGGGTCCGCCCCTGGTTCGTGAAGTTGGGAAACCTGTGCGGAGGTGGGTCAGGGCCGTGTTGCGGCGGCAAGCCCCTCTGCGCATAGTTGCGCTGCGGAAGGCATGGGCTGATGCCCGTTAATGCTGTGAGCGTGCTGCGCGGGCGTACCGGTCGTGTGCGGCAGGGACGGTAGCCGGGGGTGGGAGATGGCCGAGCGCGGAAGGGACGAGCATCCACACGGTGCCGACCGACTGTGCGAGGCCGGGGATCGCGTGTATTCCCGGGCCGTACGGCGGGGCCGTGTGCCGCGTCAGGATGCCGAGGCGGTGCCGTGCCTGCTGGAACTGGCCTTGCTGCACCCGGACCCGGACGACATGGACTGGCTGGTGCCGACGTCCCCGCAGGAGGTCATGACACGGCTGTTGCGCGGCGTGTACGACGAAGTCAGCGCGAGCCAGCGGCGGATGGGCTCGGCGGTGGCGGCGTTCGAGTGGTACACCCGGCTGGGTCCGCAGCCGGCGCAGGCGTCCGGCGCGGAGGGTACGGCGATCCGGGTGCTCGACGGGCCCTCCCGTATTCAGGCCGCCCTCGACGAGGCGACTCAGGCGTGCGCGACGGAGGTGCTCACCGTGCAGCCCGGCGGCATCCGTCCCGAGCACGAGCTGACGGAGGGGCTGCACCGGGCGCTGGCGCTACGGGGCCGAGGCGTGCGGATGCGCGACCTGTACACGCACGTGGCCAGGCACGGTCATGGATTGCTCAACTACCTGGAGTTGATGGGTGAGTCGGTGGAGGCCCGCACCCTGGACGAGGTGATCGACCGGCTGATCGTCTTCGACCGTACGGTCGCCTTCATCCCTGCGAACGCGGACCGCACGGTGGCGCTGGAACTCCGCCACCCGGCCCTGGTCCAGTACTTGGGAACGGTCTTCGAACGTTTCTGGCGCCTGGCGATCCCCCTCACGGCTCCTCTCCCCGACACCGGCATCGAGGGCATCTCCCACCGCGAGCAGTCCATCGCCGCCCTGCTGGCGGAGGGCCACCAGGACGCGGTGATTGCGGAACGGCTCGGCATAAGTGTCCGCACATGCCGTGCCCACATCGCGCGGCTCTCGGAGACGCTTGGGGCGGCGAGCCGTACGCAACTGGGCGTCCGCATAGCCCAGGTGGGCCTGGACGGCCCCCGCCGGCCGATGAGCGGCGGGTCGTCGTCGACGGCGCAGTCACTCAGCCTTCCTGATCAAGGATCCCCGACTGTCCGATGAGGTAGCCGAGTTGGGCGCGGCTTTCGCTTCCGAGTGCGGCGGCGAGTTTGGCGATGTGGACGCGGGCGGTGCGGATGTTCATGCCGAGGCGGTCGGCGATGGCGGCGTCGGTGTGGCCTTCAACGAGGAGCGCCGCGATGGCGCGTTGGCGAGGGGTGACACCGTTGAGAGAAGGTGGCTGGACAGCCTCGGGGTACATGGGTGT
The DNA here is from genome assembly GCF_041052385.1 of Streptomyces sp. R28. Taxonomy (GTDB): domain Bacteria; phylum Actinomycetota; class Actinomycetes; order Streptomycetales; family Streptomycetaceae; genus Streptomyces. The sequence continues at coordinate 5,793,404 of NZ_CP163439.1, forward strand.
GGCCAGGCGCCACAGCCGCTCGAAGGTGGTCACGAAGAAGGCGATCAGAGCCGGATGGCGGACCTCCAGTGCGACCGCGGGGGTGTTGCTGACCGGGATGAAGGCGACGGACCTGTCGATGACGATGAGGCGGTCGGTGACCTCGTCGAGGGTGCGGGCTTCGACATCGCCCTTGAGCTGCTCGTAGCGGGCGATGACGAACGGAACGTGGCGTTGCGTGTGCTGGTAGAGGGTGCGGATGCGGCCACCACGATCGAGCAGGGCCTGATCGCGGTCCAGCGAGACGGGTTGAGCCGCCTCATGTACCTGGCTCTTGTGGGTGACGGGCTGCACGGAGAGCGCTTCTTGCGCTTCGGCCATGGCTCGTGAGATGGCCTGGTTAATCTGCTGGCTACTGCTGAGCAGCCTATTTGCCGAGGTGTCTGCGGTCGCGGGGCGCCCCGTGCTGATCCGCATGAGCGGTGCGAACGTACCCGCCAATCGCTCTTTACGTCGCCATTCGCTCGCGATCCGTTCCTCTGACGCGCGCAGTAGCTCGTGCAGGGCAACGATGGGCGCGACTGGCTCCAGCCAGTTCGAGTCCTCGACGGTGGGGTGCAAGAGTCCGCAGTCGACGAGACAGGGTGCGGGAGCTAAATCCTCGATATGTATGCGGCCTTTACGCAGGGCCTGTTCGTACAGTTGCGTGCCTGCCGGGCACAGGTCTTCGGCGCGGTGCTCAGGATGCAATGTCATGCTCGCTGACTGCCTTCCTCCTGCTTGAGGATTCCTGACTCCGCGATGAGGTAGCCGAGTTGGGCGCGGCTGTCGCTGCCGAGGGGGGCGGCGAGTTTGGCGATGTGGACGCGGGCGGTGCGGACGTTCAAGCCGAGGCGGTCGGCTATGACGGCGTCGGTGTGGCCTTCGATGAGGAGGGTCGCGATAGCCCGTTGGGGGGCGGTGATGCCGTTGAGGGAGGATTGGTGGGCCGATTGCGGGTGCATGGGGGTGGCCAGCCGCCAAAGGCGGTCGAAGACGGTGACCAAGTACGTGATCAGAGCAGGCTGACGGACTTCCAGGGCGAGAGTGCCGCCTTCGTTGGCGGGGATGAAGGCAACCGTGCCGTCGATGATGATCAGGCGATCGGTGACTTCGTCGAGCGTGCGAGCCTCGACGTCACCTCGCAACTGTTCGTAGCGGGCGATCACGGCAGGGGAATGACGCTGCGTGTGCTGGTAGAGGGTGCGTATGCGGGCGCCGCGGTCGAGTAGGGCCTGGTCTCGGTCCAACGCGACGGCCCTGGCTGCCTGGGCCACCGGATCGCTGTAGCGAACGTTCGGCTGGACGCACAGCGTTTCCTCTGACGCATGGGCCATGGCCTCGGTGATGGTCGGGTTGATCCGCTTCCTGGTGATCACCCTGATCGCCGGGTTGTCCACGGTCGGAGTACGCCGCTCCTCGAACCGCATGAGGGCCGCGAAGGTCTCCGCCAAGCGCTCCTCTCGCTGTCGCTCGTTCGCGATCCGTTCCGCGGACACCCGCAGCAGCCGATGCAGTGCCACAGCGGGCGAGATCGGTTCGAGCCAGTCCAGGTCCTCGACCGTGGGCTGCAGCAGCCCGAGATCAATGAGACACGGCGCGTTGCCTGCATCCTTCACACGTACGCGGCCTTCACGCAGAGCGTGGGCGTACAGGTTCGTACCTGCTTCGCACAGTTGCTCCGGGCCGTGCGTATGCGCTTCGGTCACGGGTGGCTGTCTCCTCCTGATGGTGCGTGATCGTTGTCCAGGATCCCCGACTGGGCTATGAGATAGCCGAGTTGGGCACGACTGCCGCTACCCAGGGCGGTTGCCAGTTTGGCTATATGGGCCCGGCAGGTGCGTACGTTCATGCCCAGGCGGCGCGCTATCGCCTCGTCGACGTGGCCCTCGATGAGGAGTTTGGCGATGGAGTGCTGGACGTCGCTGATGCCGTCGGCGGCAGTTTCATACGGGGTCCCGACTTTGAGGGGCACCGCGCGCGCCCACATGAACTCGAAGACCTTGACCAGGTAGCGGACCAAGCCGGGGTGACGGATCTCCAGAGCCACCTGCCGGTCTTCTCGTATGGGGATGAAAGCCACGGTCTCGTCGCAGATGATGAGGCGTTCGACGAGCTCATCGATGGTGCGGACCTCCACCTTGCCGTTGGAGATCTGTTCCACGTATGCCAGAGTCTCGGGGCTGTGCCGCGCCGTGTGTTGATACAGCGTGCGGAATCGGACCCCCCTCTCGATCAGCGGCCTGTCACGGTCCAGGCCTTTGACGAGGTTCCCCTCGCGTCGGCGCCCGCCGGGCTGCACCGTGAGCACCTCGGTTTGACACTCGGAGGTCGCCAGGTTCAGTGCCGCGTTGATCCGGTCCCGGCCCTCCAGCACCGTGATGCCGTGGGTGGCCGCGTTGCTCTGTGCGCTGGCGGCCATGTACGGCTCGAAAGTATCGGCCAGTTGAACGGACAGACGCCTGCGTTCCGTGATCTCTCGCTCAAGGGGATAGAGATGCTGAGCCAGGGCTATCGACGGCGGCACGGGGCGCAGCCAGTTCGCGTCATCAGGATCCGGGTGTAGGAGGGCGAACTCCATCAGGCAGGGGGCACACTCCACGTCAGCCCGGGCGATGCGGCCTGCGCGGAGCGCGCTGGTGTAGAGCCGACTACCTTCGTCGCACAGGTCGGTTATGGCATGGGGATGTCCCGCTTGCATACCGTTTGTGCCCAATTCTCCACCCCCCAGGGTCCTGAACATGCAGGAACATGATGCATCGATAGTGTGGCCATGACGTGCCTGAATAAGCCATCGTCTTGTTCGACGGGGGAAGAGGAGACCATCGAGTGAGGACGAAGCCGACTATGCGTAAGAGAATGCTTCGCTCGGTTCTTGCCGCTGCTCTTTCCGCCGTCGTTGTTTTCGGGGTCGGGAGCGGCCTGGTCGGCAAGACGAGTGACGTTCGGGCGGTTAGCAGCTCGGCTGCGGTAGCCGGCGGTGGCGAGCACGCTGAAGACACCTCCTGGGACTGATCGCGATGACGACTCCACCCGACGACCGCTCCTTCCGCAGAGAAATGGCCACCGCCTACCGCTCCGGCTGGCACTTCATCGACTTGGTCACCGCGATCCCCCACCCCGGTGACTCGTTGATGGTGACCGTCTTCGGTGAGCCGGTCGTCGTCACGCGGGACGACGACGAGGACGTACGGGCTTACCGGTGTCTGCGGCGGCCTCGGGGGGCGCCGCAGCCTGTGCGGTGTGCCATCCGGTACGGAATGATCTTCGTCAACCTTGATCAGCGCGACCACCACCTGGTGGAGCCGGAAGCCCCGGCCCAAACGACCATCTCAGCCACCCCCCGCAGTGCCTGACGCGATTCCCCCGTCGTAACACATCGCTCAGGCGCTTCCCCCCGCAGCGGCGTCACCGTGACCTGAACACGGTGACGCCGCTGCAGTTTTCGGGGGACATTTCCCGTATCCACCTGTTCCGACGGTGGCTGAAACCGGGCGACCGGTATCCAGCCACCACAGCCACCCCGGTCACCCCCGCCCCATCGCCCGCCGCAGCTCGATCTCGATCACCACCCGGTCGGGATTCGGCCCCGGCGTCCGCCCGTACCGCTGCGCGTACCGCCGCTCCGCCTCCGCGACCCGCTCACGCTCGGTCCGGACGCGCGCCAGCCCCTCCAACGTCGCCCACCGCCCCCCGTCCACCTGGCAGACCGCCACAGGTGCCCCCTCCGGGCCGGCAGCCAGTACGTGGCCCACCTTCGCGCTCGACTTGTTCGTGATCACCCGAGCAAGTCGCGCCTCGGGGTCGTATGTGACTCCGACGGGTACGACATGCGGGGTGCCGTCCGGGCGCAGGGTCGTCAGCGTGCACAGGTGCCTCTCCTGCCAGAAGGTGAGGTACGGCGCGTCCGGCGCGCCCGGATCCTGGGGGTATGCGGCCATGGTCCGGAAACCTAGCTGCCGCAGGCCTCCCTCGGCCACCTTGAGTGGAATAGACTCAACTTTGTGTACGCTGACTCAGTCAGTACTCAGTCGGTACTGGGAGACGCTGACGCCAGGAGGAGAACGCCAACGTGGATGCCGAGCTGACCAACAGGAGCCGGGACGCGATCAACGCGGCCAGCAACCGGGCCCTCACCGGGGGGCACGCGGACCTCACCCCTGCCCACCTGCTCCTCGCTCTGCTCCAGGGGCAGGACAACGAGAACATCGTCGATCTGCTGGCCGCCGTGGATGCCGATCAGGCGGCCGTGCGCGTCGGCGCCGAGAAGGTGCTCGCCGCGCTGCCCAGCGTGACCGGATCCACCGTCGCGCCCCCGCAGCCCAACCGTGAGCTGCTCGCCGTGATCGCGGACGCCCAGGAGCGGGCCAAGGAGCTCGGGGACGAGTACCTCTCCACCGAGCACCTCCTCATCGGCATCGCCGCCAAGGGCGGTCAGGCGGGTGACGTGCTCGCCCAGCAGGGCGCCGGTGCGAAGAAGCTGCTGGACGCCTTCCGTAAGGCGCGCGGCGGGCGCCGGGTGACCAGCGCCGACCCCGAGGGGCAGTACAAGGCGCTGGAGAAGTTCGGCACCGACTTCACGGCCGCCGCGCGGGAAGGCAAGCTCGATCCCGTCATCGGGCGGGATCAGGAGATCCGACGGGTCGTGCAGGTGCTCTCCCGGCGGACCAAGAACAATCCCGTCCTCATCGGTGAGCCCGGCGTCGGCAAGACCGCCGTCGTGGAAGGGCTCGCCCAGCGGATCGTCAAGGGGGACGTGCCCGAGTCCCTCAAGGACAAGCGGCTCGTCGCGCTCGACATCAGTGCCATGGTCGCCGGGGCCAAGTACCGGGGTGAGTTCGAGGAGCGGCTGAAGACCGTGCTCGCGGAGATCAAGGACTCCGACGGGCAGATCATCACCTTCATCGACGAGCTGCACACGGTCGTGGGCGCCGGTGCCGGCGGCGACTCCGCCATGGACGCCGGGAACATGCTCAAGCCCATGCTCGCCCGCGGTGAGCTGCGCATGGTCGGTGCCACGACGCTCGACGAGTACCGCGAGCGGATCGAGAAGGACCCCGCGCTGGAGCGCCGCTTCCAGCAGGTGCTCGTCGCCGAGCCCACGGTGGAGGACACCATCGCCATCCTCCGCGGGCTCAAGGGGCGCTACGAGGCCCACCACAAGGTGCAGATCGCGGACAGCGCGCTGGTGGCGGCGGCGTCGCTCTCCGACCGTTACATCACCTCCCGGTTCCTGCCCGACAAGGCCATCGACCTGGTCGACGAGGCGGCTTCCCGGCTCCGCATGGAGATCGACTCCTCCCCGGTCGAGATCGACGAACTCCAGCGTGCCGTCGACCGGTTGAAGATGGAGGAGCTGGCGCTGGAGAAGGAGACCGACCCGGCCTCCCGTGAGCGCCTGGAGCGGCTGCGCCGCGATCTCGCCGACAAGGAGGAGGAGCTCAGGGGGCTGACCGCCCGCTGGGAGAAGGAGAAGCAGTCCCTCAACCGCGTCGGCGAGCTGAAGGAACGGCTCGACGAGGCGCGCGGACAGGCCGAACGCGCCCAGCGCGACGGCGACTTCGACACCGCCAGCAAGCTGCTCTACGGCGAGATCCCGGCCCTGGAGCGGGACTTGGAGGCCGCCTCGCAGGCCGAGGAGGAAGCCGCCAAGAGCACGATGGTCAAGGAGGAGGTCGGCTCGGACGACATCGCCGACACCGTCGCCGCCTGGACCGGCATCCCCGCGGGCCGCCTCCTGGAGGGCGAGACCCAGAAACTCCTGCGCATGGAGGAGGAGCTGGGCAAGCGGCTCATCGGCCAGACCGAGGCCGTGCGGGCCGTGTCCGACGCCGTGCGGCGCACCCGCGCCGGCATCGCCGACCCCGACCGCCCGACCGGCTCCTTCCTCTTCCTCGGCCCGACCGGCGTCGGCAAGACCGAACTCGCCAAGGCCCTCGCCGACTTCCTCTTCGACGACGAGCGGGCGATGGTCCGCATCGACATGTCGGAGTACGGCGAGAAGCACACCGTGGCCCGGCTGGTCGGCGCGCCTCCCGGTTACGTCGGCTACGAGGAGGGCGGCCAGCTGACCGAGGCGGTGCGCAGGCGGCCGTACAGCGTCGTGCTGCTCGACGAGGTGGAGAAGGCGCACCCCGAGGTCTTCGACATCCTGCTGCAGGTGCTGGACGACGGGCGGCTGACGGACGGTCAGGGCCGTACGGTCGACTTCCGCAACGCGATCCTGGTGCTGACGTCGAACCTGGGCAGCCAGTTCCTGGTCGACCCGATCACCAGCGAGGCGGAGAAGAAGGAGCAGGTGCTGGAGGTGGTCCGGTCCTCCTTCAAGCCGGAGTTCCTCAACCGCCTGGACGACCTGGTGGTCTTCTCGGCCCTGGCGAAGGACGAGCTGGCGCGGATCGCGCAGCTCCAGATCGACCGCCTGGCCAAGCGGCTGGCCGAGCGCCGGCTGTCCCTGGAGGTCACCCCCGGGGCCCTGGCCTGGCTCGCCGACGAGGGCAACGACCCGGCCTACGGTGCCCGCCCCCTGCGCCGCCTCATCCAGACCGCGATCGGCGACCGCCTGGCCAAGGAGATCCTCTCCGGCGAGATCAAGGACGGCGACACGGTCCGGGTGGACGCCTTCGGGGACGGTCTGATCGTGGGGCCGGCGACCGGAAAGACGCTGTGACCCGGCAAGAAGCCGTGATGGCGGGTACCCGGTAGGTCCGGGTACCCGCCAGGAGTGACCGGATCGAGTCAGCCGAGGGCTGACAGCCCCGGCGGGGCTTGCCACCCCCCTCCCCGGATGGGGGAGGATGGCGGAATCCGTACGAAGGGAAAATCACGGTGAGCATCGACCCGTCCTCGATTCCGAACTTCGGGGGTCAGCAGCAGCCGCAGCCCGGCCCGCCGCCCGGCCCCGTTGTCCCGGATCAGGACCTCGTGAAGCAGCTCCTGGACCAGATGGAGCTGAAGTACGTCGTCGACGACGAGGGTGACCTCGCGGCGCCGTGGGAGCAGTTCCGTACGTATTTCATGTTCCGTGGCGAGGACGACCAGGCGGTCTTCTCGGTGCGGACGTTCTACGACCGGCCCCACAAGATCGACGAGAAGCCCCTGCTTCTGGAGTCGATCGACGACTGGAACCGCCGGACCCTGTGGCCGAAGGTCTACAGCCACACGCACGACGACGGCACCGTCCGCCTGATCGGCGAGGCGCAGATGCTGATCGGCACCGGCGTGAGCCTGGAGCACTTCGTCTCGTCGACGGTCAGCTGGGTGCGGGCCGCCATCGAGTTCGACAAGTGGCTCGTGGAGCAGCTCGGCCTGGAGCAGGAGATCAACGAGGCGGAGAAGCCCGAGGAAGAAGACGGCGAGTAAGCCGCGACAGCAGGCGCGGCCTACGGCGGCGTACCGGCGATCACGACCGGGTACGCGCCGTGGGCGAGGGAGAGCCCGGCCAGGGCACCGGCCATCACGGCCGCGTGCCGGGCCGGGCTCTCGCCGTCTGCGCCGCGGCGCCTGTCCACAGGCTGTGGGTAACCCTCCGGCGAGGAGGGGTCAGCCCGCCAGGGACTTGAGCCGGCGCACCGCCTCCTCCAGGACCGCCGTCTGCTTGCAGAACGCGAACCGTACGAACGGCGCCCCCGCCTCCCGGTGGTCGTAGAAGACCGCGTTGGGGATGGCGACCACCCCGGCCCGCTCCGGCAGCGCGCGGCAGAAGGCGAAGCCGTCCGACTCGCCGAGTGGCCGGATGTCGGTGGTGATGAAGTAGGTGCCCGCGGGCTTGAAGACCTCGAACCCCGCCTCCGTCAGACCCGCCGCCAGCAGGTCCCGCTTGGCCAGCATGTCCGCGCGGAAGGCCGCGAAGTAGCTGTCGGGAAGGGCGAGGGCCTCGGCGACGGCGTACTGGAACGGCCCCGACGAGACGTACGTCAGGAACTGCTTCGCCGACCGCACCGCCGTGACCAGGCCGGACGGCGCGCTCACCCAGCCGACCTTCCAGCCGGTGAAGGAGAACGTCTTGCCCGCCGACCCGATGGTCACCGTCCGCTCCCGCATACCCGGGAACGTGGCGAGTGGAAGGTGCTCGGCGCCGTCGAAGACCAGGTGCTCGTACACCTCGTCGGTCACGACGAGCAGGTCCCGCTCGACCGCCAGCTCGGCGATCGCGGCCAGCTCCTCGCGGGTGAGGACCGTGCCGGTGGGGTTGTGCGGGGTGTTGATGAGCAGCAGCCGGGTGCGGTCCGTCACCGCGGCGCGCAGCTCGTCCAGATCGAGCCGGAAGCTGCCCTCGCCCGGGCGCAGGGTGACCGGCCCGCGCGTGCCGCCCGCCATGGCGATGCAGGCCGCGTAGGAGTCGTAGTACGGCTCGAAGGCGATGACCTCGTCGCCGGGCTCCAGCAGCGCGAGCAGCGTGGCCGCGATGGCCTCGGTGGCGCCCGCGGTGACCAGGACCTCCGTGTCCGGGTCGTACGACAGCCCGTAGCGCCGCTTCTGGTGGGCGGCGACGGCGCCTCGCAGCTCGGGGACGCCGGGACCCGGCGGGTACTGGTTGCCGCGCCCGTCCCGCAGGGCCCGTACGGCCGCCTCGCGGACCTCCTCGGGGCCGTCGGTGTCGGGGAAGCCCTGACCCAGGTTGATGGACCCGGTCCGCAGGGCCAGTGCGGACATCTCGGCGAAGATCGTCGTCCCGAACTCGGCGAGGCGGCGATTGAGCAGGGGGCGGGAAATGGAGGTCATGCCGGTCATCCTCCGCCCAAGCTCTGGACTTGCTCAACTCTGCTTTGGGTCGTGAGACGGCCGGGCATCTGACTCCCACGCACCGAGCGGGAGGCGCCCACGGGGGGACGCCTCGGTCCGCTTCGGGGGAACGGAAGGAGGCTGACGCCATGACGATAGTCATCGTGGGGGCGCTGGTCGCAGTGGGGTTCGTAGTGATCGTCGTGTCCGTCGCACGTGCCGGCGGAGGTCCGGCCCACCGCACGCACAGCCGTCGGGGCGGCTCGCACGGCAGTGGAAGCGGCAGCTGGTGGGCTGGCGGGGGAGACAGCGGCGGCTCGTCCTGTGGGGGCGGCTCGTCGTGCGGAGGCGGGTCGTCGTGCGGTGGCGGGTCGTCCTGCGGAGGGGGCGGTGGCGGGGGCGGATGCGGTGGCGGCAGCAGCTGACACGGGGCAGCTGAGTTCCCGAGGGGGAACCGCATCCGGAGGGAGCGGGGCCGGCGCCTGGACCGGCCCCGCTTTGCTGTTTTCGCACGGCTTTCGGCGGGGGTAGGTGCGCCCCGGCGCACGCCGGAGTTGAACAGTTGAGCTGATAAGCCCTCTGAGGGATGGAAACCCTACGAACTTGGGTAAAAACGCTGTGGTGGCGCCACCGTTCATGATTCAGTGAAATTCACCAACGCAGCCCCTCGGACGTCCCGCGGACACTCCTTCTGACCGGCCGACTGGGCTGACCCGGCCGACCTCCCGGTGTCGGCCGGGGGTGCGCCGGAGACCGATACCTCCCTTTCTTTGCGTGCTAGCGGAGCCCATCCATGCTCACGACCCTGAACACCGCCTATACCGACACGCGCGCGGCCGACCTCGCCTGGGCCCTGGGGCGGGACCCGCTGCCCGCGCTGGCCACACTCGACCTCGAACTGACCGGCGCAAAGCTTGAGTTGAGACTGCTCGGCGCGTCCCACCAGGTACTCCTGCAGGAGGAGCGGGGCATCTGCTCGGAGACGGTGGCATGCATGCCGGGCAGCAGCACGCCGCTGCCGCTCGGTGTGGCCAAGCGGGTGGGCGACTGGGAGTACGAGTTCGCAGCCCGGGTGGAGGTCCTGTCACCGGGTCAGTTCGCGGGCCGCGCACAGGAGTTGCTGGCACTGGTGGCCGACCACCCGCACGGCCTCGCCGGCGTGTTCCCCGGCAGCCCGCACGCCTTCACAGCGCTGCTGGCCCAGCACCACGAAGGCCAGATGCACTGGCGGACGTGGCACGCCTATCCACAGGACGGGCAGTTGGTGGCCACGCGGACGCGGGTGGGGGTGCGGGTGGTCACGGGTGCGCCTCGGTGCCGGCCAGGATCCCTCAGACGGTCCGAGGGTGCCCCCTCCGAAGCAGTGTGAGCACGAGGCCCGTTCGGGGCCTGAGCCGAGGGTCCGGGCCGACGGCACCCGGGCGGCGACGCAAACGTCCCCCGCGTCAACAACACACGTGTGGGTGACCCAGCGTGCCGCAGGCGTAACGTACCGTCGGCAACGTGATCGAGCCGCACGCCCCCGCCCCACCCGGCGCAGCGCCGTCCCGGGGCGGCTGCGCGCGGCTTCCGGTCCGGCCGGGCACGGGGCGGTTCCTGGTCCTCACGGGCGTCTTCGTCTGCGCCGCCTGCGGGCTCGTGTACGAACTCGAACTCGTCGCCCTCGCCTCGTACTTGATCGGTGACTCGGTCACCCAGGCCTCCGTCGTGCTGTCCGTCATGGTCTTCGCGATGGGCATCGGCTCCCTCTGCGCCAAGCGCCTGCGCCCGCTCGCCGCAGCCGGCTTCGGGGCCGTCGAGGCCGTACTCGCCCTCGTCGGCGGCTGCAGCGCGCTCGCCCTGTACGCCGTCTTCGCCTGGACCGGCGACTGGGGCGGCCTGTGGGCCAACGGCCCCCGCTGCCTCCTCGTCGCCTTCTCCCTCACCATCGGTCTGCTGATCGGCGCCGAAGTGCCGCTGCTGATGGAGCTGATCCAGCGCATCCGGCGCCAGGACGCCGGCGGTGCGGTGGCCGACCTGTTCGCCGCGGACTACGTCGGCGCCCTCGTCGGCGGCCTCGCCTTCCCCTTCCTCCTCCTGCCCCTGCTGGGCCAGTTGACCGCGACCCTGATCACCGGCGCCGTCAACGCCGTCGCGGGCGGCGCGCTGGTCCTCGGCCTGTTCCGCGGGGACCTGACCCGCCGCGCCCGCTGGCTGCTGGTGATCGCCAACCTCACGGTGCTCGGCGTCCTCGCCGCGGCCGCCGTACTCGTCGACGACTTCGAACGGGCGGCCCGGCACGCGGTGTACGGGCGGGACGTACGGGTGGCGGTCCAGACGGACGTCCAGGAGGTCGTCATCACCGGCGGCACGCACGGCCGCCCCCTCGACCTCTTCCTCGACGGCCGCCTCCGGGTCAGCGGCCGCGACGAACGCCGCTACCACGAGGCGCTGGTCCACCCCGCGATGAACGGCGAGCACACGCGGGTACTGATCCTCGGTGGCGGGGACGGGCTGGCGGCTCGCGAGGTACTGCGCTACCCCGGGGTGCGGCGGGTCGACCTGGTCGAGGCCGACGCCGGGGTGGTGCGGCTGGCGCGCCGGGACCCGCCCCTGTCGAAGCTCAACCGTCACGCCTACGACGACCCCCGCGTCCACGTCATGACGGGCGACGCCTTCCGCCGGCTGCGGGCGACGCCGCCGGCGCTGTACGACGTCGTCATCTCGGACCTGCCCGACCCCGGTATCACCGCCAGCACGAAGCTGTACTCACAGGAGTTCTACGGCCTCGTCCGCCGCGCCCTGACCCCACGCGGACGCCTCGCGGTGCACGCCGGCCCGGTCTCCTCCCGCCCCCGCCTGTTCTGGACGGTCGACACCACCCTCCGCGCGGCGGGTCTGTGCACGGCCCCGTACCGCGTCAGGGGCCGCGAGTCCGGCTTCGCCCTGGGCCCCGACCGCTCGGCGGGCCCGACGCGGGCACCGCACGACTGGGGGTTGATCCTGGCGGCGCGGGGGGAGCGGCCGGCGCTGCGGCTCGGGGCGGGGGAGGGGGCGCCGCGGCTGGGGACGCTGACGCAGGAGGGGCTGGTGGCGGACGCGTGGGCGGCGGAGGGGAGTCGGGTCGGGGGGCTGGGGGTGTCGACGTTGGTGCATCCGCGGTACTGAGGGGCGGAGCGGGGAGGATACGCCCGGCGGGAGGGCGCCCGGTGAGAATCCCCGTATGTGTGGGTGCGCTTCACGCCATGCTGGGTAGGCTCGGGCCTCATGGAGCATGAGGTGTTCGTTCCGGTTGCGGCCGAGCGGCTCAGGGAGGTGCTGGCCGATCCCGTACGGGTTGCCCGGGCGGTCCCCGGGCTCCAGCAGGACGCCGGTGCCGAGCCCGTCGCCGGGCGGCTGAAAGTGCGCGTCGGCGGTCACACCATCACCTACGGGGGTGCCGTGCGGGTGTCCGAGCGCGAGGACGGTTCGTACGCCGTGGCGGGCGATGCGACCGAGGCGCGGGGCAGCGGTTCCGTGAAGCTCGCGTTGACGGTGCGGGTCCGGGAGGCCGACGGTGGCTCCGCCGTGACGTTCGAGGGGACTGCTTCGGCGGACGGGCGGGTCGCGGAGTTCTCGACGGAGGCGGTCGGGTCGGCAGTGGCCCGGCTGCTGAGCCGGTTCGGGGAGCAGCTCGGGGTGGTCGCGGGGGAGACGTCGGCGGCGCTGGGGGAGGAAGAGGCCGGCGATGCCGGGGAGACCCTGGAGACCTTGGCGCCCGGGGAGTTCGAAACGCGGGTCACCAGTGACTTCGAGACGACGCCGGATGCGGATGACGCCGCGGCGCCGGTGCCGGGGCCAGGGCCGGAGTCGGCGTCGGCCGAGCCGGTGGCCGATGAGCCTGAGAACGCCGAGGGCGCCAAGAGTGCCGAGAGTGCCAAGGGCGCCAAGGGTGTCTCGGGCGCCGAGGACCGGGATGCCGGGGCCGGGGAGCCCGCCGTCGCTGAGGCGGCTCATGCTCGGCGGACGATGATCGGGCGTAGTGCGGAGGAAGTGGACCATGCCCCGCCGCGGGGGCGTTATGCGCCGGTTCCGGCGCCGCAGACGGTTACGCCGAGTTCTGCGTTGCGGTGGGCGGCTCCGGCGGCGGCGGTGGTGGTGGCGTCGGCGATCGTGGTGGGCCGGATGCTTCGGCGGCGCCGCTGAGGGGTTCGCCCCCGGGCCCCTGGAGCCTGCGGCCCCCAGACGGGCTGAGATGCACGGACCGGCGCTGGAAAGCGACTGCCGACGCCAAGATCGCCCCAGTAGGGTCGTCCCGTGAGTAACGAAGACATCACGCTGACCGCGGGTGACGCGGAGGTGGACGTGCTGCCGGGGAACGGCGGGCGGGTCGGAGGGCTGCGCGTCGGGGGGACCGAGTTGTTGCGGCAGGGGGAGCGGTTCGGGTGTTTCCCGATGGTTCCCTGGTGCGGGCGGATCCGGGACGGGCGGTTCCTGGACGGGGCCGTGGTGCGGCAGATGCCGCTCAACGCCCCGCCGAACGCCATCCACGGCACCGTACGGGACGGCGCCTGGCGCGTCGCCCGGGTCACCGACGGCGAGGCGGTCATCACGTACGACCTGGTCGAGCCCTGGCCCTACACCGGGCGCGTCACGCAGGTCGTCGCGCTCACCCCCGACAGTCTCAGCCTCACCATCTCCGTCGAGACGTACGAGACGTCCTTCCCGGCCCAGATCGGCTGGCACCCCTGGTTCAACCGGAACCTCGGCGGCGACGGCGCCCAGGACGTCCGGCTCGACTTCAGCCCGGCCTGGCAGGAGGAGCGCGGCGACGATCACCTCCCCACCGGGAACCGCATCGAGCCGAAGCCGGGGCCCTGGGACGACTGCTTCGGCATGCCCGACGGCGTGGACGTCACGCTCACCTGGCCGGGGCAGCTGGAGCTGAAGGTGGCCGGCCGTCAGGAGTGGGTCGTCGTGTACGACGAGCAGGAGGCCGCCGTGTGTGTCGAGCCGCAGACCGGGCCGCCCAACGGGCTCAACAGCCTGCCTCGCCTGGTCACGCCCCTGGAGCCGCTCGAAGCCACCACCGTCTGGAGCTGGCGGCGCCTCTAAGCTGGGCGGCATGACTGACGTACGTGGCGATCTGCTGGAGCAGATCAAGGACAAGGCCGTGGTGCACGGCAAGGTGACCCTGTCGTCGGGGCTGGAAGCCGACTACTACGTCGACCTTCGGCGGATCACCCTCGACGGGGAGGCGGCTCCGCTGGTCGGGCAGGTGCTGCTCGACCTGACCGCGGAGCTGGAGTTCGACGCGGTCGGCGGGCTCACCATGGGCGCCGACCCCGTCGCCGCCGCGATGCTGCACGCCGCCGCCGCGCGCGGCAGGCGCCTCGACGCCTTCGTCGTGCGCAAGGCCGCCAAGGCGCACGGGCTCCAGCGGCAGGTCGAGGGGCCGGACATCGCGGGGCGGCGGGTTCTCGTCGTCGAGGACACCTCCACCACCGGCGGTTCGCCGCTCACCGCCGTCGAGGCCGTGCGTGAGGCGGGGGCCGAGGTCGTCGCCGTCGCGACGATCGTCGACCGGGCCACTGGCGCCGCCGAGAAGATCCAGGCGGGCGCGGGGGTGCCGTACCTCTTCGCGTACTCCAAGGACGAGCTCGGGCTGGACTGACCGCGGTCCCCAAGGACAGCCGTCTCGGCTGATGACAGACGCTCGGACCATCCCGGTTCGTCTGGAAAGATGGGGCCGACGACGACGTCACAACCCCCCAAGGTCTAGGTCAGGGCCGTAAGAAGAACGCCGTACGCAGTTACGTACGCAGTACGTCAACCCGCACACTCCAAGGAGCGGACAGATGCCCATCGCAACCCCCGAGGTCTACAACGAGATGCTCGACCGGGCGAAGGCAGGCAAGTTCGCCTACCCGGCCATCAACGTGACCTCGACCCAGACCTTGCACGCTGCGCTGCGCGGCTTCGCGGAGGCCGAGAGCGACGGCATCATCCAGATCTCCACGGGTGGTGCGGAGTTCCTCGGCGGCCAGCACAGCAAGGACATGGTCACCGGCGCCGTCGCCCTGGCCGAGTTCGCGCACATCGTCGCCAAGAAGTACGACATCACCGTCGCCCTGCACACGGACCACTGCCCGAAGGACAAGCTCGACGGGTACGTACGTCCGCTGCTCGCGGTGTCGGAGGAGCGGGTCGCGCGCGGTGAGAACCCGCTGTTCCAGTCGCACATGTGGGACGGCTCGGCCGAGACCCTCGCCGACAACCTGTCCATCGCGCAGGAGCTGCTGGAGCGCGCCCGCGCCGCGAAGATCATCCTCGAGGTCGAGATCACCCCGACCGGTGGCGAGGAGGACGGCGTCTCGCACGAGATCAACGACTCGCTGTACACCACGGTCGACGACGCCATCCGTACGGTCGAGGCCCTCGGTCTCGGTGAGAAGGGGCGCTACCTGCTGGCCGCCTCCTTCGGCAACGTCCACGGTGTGTACAAGCCGGGCAACGTCGTGCTCCGCCCCGAGCTGCTGAAGGAGCTGAACGAGGGCGTCGCCGCCAAGTACGGCAAGGCGTCCCCGTTCGACTTCGTCTTCCACGGCGGCTCCGGCTCCTCCGCCGAGGAGATCGCGACCGCGCTGGAGAACGGCGTCGTCAAGATGAACATCGACACCGACACGCAGTACGCCTTCACGCGTCCGGTGGCGGCCCACATGTTCCAGAACTACGACGGTGTCCTGAAGGTCGACGGCGAGGTCGGCAACAAGAAGACCTACGACCCGCGGACCTGGGGCAAGCTCGCCGAGGCGAGCATGGCCGCGCGCGTGACGGAGGCCTGCTCGAACCTGCGCTCGACGGGTACGAAGATCAAGTAGTTCTCCGCGGTTCTCCGCGGTTCTCCGCGGTTCTCCGCGGTTCTCCGCGGTTCTCCGCGGTTCTTTGCAGTTCTCCGGGTCTCTCTCGGGGAGCTTCCGAGCCCGGCGCCTGTCTACGGCGCCGGGCTCGCTGTATACCTGGGGGCATGCCCGACGTCCGGCTGGCCTCCCCGCAGGGCAAGTGGATCCTGCTCACCACCGTCCTCGGCTCCAGCATGGCCATGCTGGACTCGACCGTCGTCAACGTCGCCCTCCCGCGCATCGGCCGCGACCTCGACGCCGACCTCGCGGCGCTGCAGTGGACCGTCAACGCGTACATGCTCACGCTGGCCGGGCTGATCCTGCTGGGCGGTTCGCTGGGGGACCGGTACGGGCGCCGCAAGGTCTTCGTCGTCGGGGTCGTGTGGTTCGCGGCGGCCTCACTGCTGTGCGGGATCGCCCCGAACGCCGGGACGCTCATCGCCGCCAGGGCGTTGCAGGGGATCGGCGGGGCTCTGCTCACGCCGGGCTCGCTCGCGCTCATCCAGGCGTCCTTCCATCCCGACGACCGGGGGCGGGCCGTGGGCCTGTGGTCGGGGTTCGGGGGCGTCGGCGCGGCGATCGGGCCGTTTCTGGGCGGGTGGCTGGTCGACGGGCCGGGCTGGCGGTGGGTGTTCCTGCTCAACGTCCCGCTGGCCCTGCTGTGCGTGCCGGTGGCCCTGCGGCATGTCCCCGAGTCGGGGGACGGTCGCAGACACGGCCGCTTCGACGTGCTCGGCGCGGCGCTCGGCGCGCTGTCCCTCGCCCTGGTGACGTACGCGCTGATCGAGGCCCGTGAGGGCTCGGTGGTCGTCGCCGTGTCCGCGGTCGCCGGTGTGGCCGCCGGCATCGCCTTCGTGTTCGTCGAGAAGCGGCGCCCCGACCCGATGATGCCGCTCGACATCTTCGCGTCCCGCCAGTTCACCGCGGTCAACATCGTCACCCTGTGCGTGTACGCGGCCCTCGGCGGGTTCTTCTTCCTCGCCGCGCTCCAGCTCCAGGTCGTCGCCGGTTACTCGGCCCTCGGCGCCGGTACGGCATTGCTGCCGACGACCGTCCTGATGCTGCTGTTCTCCGCCCGCTCCGGCGCCCTGGCCGACCGGATCGGGCCGCGTATCCCGCTCACCGTCGGGCCCCTGCTGTGCGCGGTGGGCATGCTGCTGATGCTGCGCGTCGGGCCGGACGCCTCGTACGTCGCCGACGTACTGCCTGCCGTCCTCGTCCTCGGCTTCGGCCTGGTCACGCTGGTCGCCCCGCTGACCGCCACCGTCCTGGCCTCCGTGGACGTCGCGCGGGCGGGTCTGGCCAGCGGCATCAACAACGCGGCGGCCCGTGCGGCCGGTCTTGTCGCCGTGGCCGCGCTGCCGCTGCTGACCGGGATGGGGCAGGAGGCGTACCGCTCGCCGAGCGCCTTCGACGACGCGTTTGACCGGGCGATGACCCTGTGTGCGGGGGCTCTGGTGGCGGGAGCGCTCCTCGCCTTCGCGACCGTGCGCCGCCTGCCCCCGGAGTGCGTCCGCCCCGAATGCCACACACACGGCGGCATTACGGCCCCGCCGTTGGAGGGGCGGCCGGTGCGGGGGCGGGTGCCTGGGGGTGAGGGCTCCTAGGGCGGGGTGCCGTCTGGGGGCTGGGCCCGGGGGGGCGTGCGGTGGTCGGCCGGGTGCGGGGCGGGAGGGTTCTCGCCCCCGCCGCCCCTACCCGTCCCATCCTGAAGGGCTCCGCCCCTTCGACCCCGCTGGGGCTGCCGCCCCAGACCCCGCTTCGGCCCTGAACGGGCCTCGTCCTCAAACGCCGGACGGGCTGAGATGGGTTTCCGGCGCGGGGATCCCGGTGGTGCGGCGCGCGGGTGGCGGCGGTGGGGGCTGGGACCGTGGTCGTGGCCCCCGATGCCTCAGACTGGAACCCATGACGATTCACGAGAACCTCCTCGGGGGCCCGCCCCCGACCCACCTCCCCGACGACCCCGAGCCGCGTGAGCTGCTCGCCGGCGGCACCGCGCCCGCGGACGTCGCCGCGAAGTACCCGACGTCCTCGCTGGCCTGGGCACAGCTGGCCGACGACGCGTTCGAGCGGGGCAGCGTCGTGGAGTCGTACGCCTATGCCCGGACGGGCTACCACCGCGGCCTGGACGCGCTGCGCCGGAACGGCTGGAAGGGGCACGGCCCCGTCCCCTGGGAGCACGAGCCGAACCGCGGCTTCCTGCGCGCCCTGCACGGCCTCGCCCGCGCCGCCGGAGCGATCGGCGAGCAGGAGGAGTACGAGCGCTGCACGCAGTTCCTGAAGGACTCCTCGCTGGCGGCGGCCCAGACCCTGGGCTAGTCGCCGGACACGTACGTCCACTGTCGGGCCCGCCTGTGTGATCAGGCGGGCCTTGCTTTTTCGGCGGACCATCGAAGAAGATGCCCGGCGGGGACCGGGGCCCCCGTGTCGACAACGGCAGGGGCGGACCGCTACCCGGAGTTACATCAGGAGACAGTGATGTCCCACGAGGCTCACGAGGCTGAAGAGCCGTCGACTCCGCATCTCGACTTCGCAGGCACCACGCCGTACGAGGACTACGTACAGGCGGACGTCCTCACTCACCTCCAGCACACCCTCTCCGACGACCCCGGAGAGATGGTCTTCCTGGTCACGACCCAGGTGATGGAGCTGTGGTTCACGGTCATCGTCCACGAGTGGGAGACGGCGGCGAACGCCCTGCGCGAGGACCGGGTGCCGGTGGCGATCGACGCGCTCAAGCGTTCCGTACGGGAACTGGAGGCACTGAACGCCTCCTGGAAGCCGCTCGGCCAGCTCACGCCGGCCCAGTTCAACGCGTACCGCAGCGCCCTCGGCGAGGGCTCCGGCTTCCAGTCGGCGATGTACCGGCGCATGGAGTTCCTGCTCGCCGAGAAGTCCGCGTCCATGCTGGTCCCGCACCGCGGCGCCCCGCGCGTCCACGCGGAACTGGAGAAGGCGCTGCACGAGCCGAGCCTGTACGACGAGGTGCTGCGCTTCCTCGCCCGGCGCGGCTGTGACATCCCCGAGGCCGTCCTCAAGCGCGACGTCTCACAGCGGTACATGCCGTCGGACGAGGTCGAGGCCGTCTGGACCTCGATCTACGCGGGCGCCCAGGACTCCGAGCTCGCCCGCCTGGGTGAGGCCTTGACCGACGTCGCCGAGCTGGTGTGGCGCTGGCGCAACGACCATCTCGTCGCCACCCGGCGCGCGATGGGCGCCAAGGCCGGTACGGGCGGTTCGGCCGGGGTGGCCTGGCTGGAGAAGCGGGCGCAGAAGAACGTGTTCCCGGAGCTGTGGACGGCGAGGTCCCATGTCTGAGCTCGCAGCCAAGGCGGGGGCGCTGGACGCGGCCGACGAACTGGCCGGTGCCCGCAAGCGGTTCGTGCTCGATGACGCGGTCGTCTACCTCGACGGCAACTCCCTGGGCGCCCTGCCGGCGAACGTGCCGGGGCGGGTCGAGGACGTCGTACGGCGGCAGTGGGGTGAGCTGCGCATCCGCTCCTGGGACGAGAGCGGCTGGTGGGACGCGCCCGAGCGGATCGGGGACCGGATCGCTCCCCTGGTCGGCGCGGCGCCCGGTCAGATCGTGGTCGGCGACTCGACAAGTGTCAATGTTTTCAAGGCAGTTGTGGCCGCCGTGCGGATGGCGAACCCCATTGCCGGCGAGGCGGTCCGGGACGAGATCCTGGTCGACGCGACGACCTTCCCCACGGACGGCTACATCGCCGAGTCGGCGGCGCGGATGACGGGGTGTTCGCTACGGCCGGTGACCCCGGAGCAGGTGCCGGACGCGCTGTCCGGCCGTACGGCCGCGGTCCTGCTGAACCACGTCGACTACCGCACCGGCCGGCTGCATGACCTGCCCTCGCTCACGGCCGCGGTGCACGCGGCGGGGGCCTACGCCGTCTGGGACCTCTGCCACAGCGCGGGCGCGCTGCCGGTGGGGCTGGACGAGCACGGGGTCGACCTGGCGATCGGCTGCACGTACAAGTACCTGAACGGCGGGCCGGGTTCACCGGCGTACCTGTACGTACGGCATGACCTGCAGGACCGCTTCGACTCCCCGCTGCCCGGCTGGAACTCCCACGCCGATCCCTTCGGCATGCGGGGCGAGTTCGAACCGGCGGCGGGCGCACTGCGCGGTCGCGTCGGTACGCCGGACATCCTCTCCATGCTCGCCCTGGAGGCCGCGCTGGAGGTCTGGGACGGTGTGTCGATCGAGGCGGTGCGGGCCAAGTCGCTCGCGCTGACCGACTTCTTCCTGGAGTGCGTCGGGGCGTATGTGCCGGAGGGTCGCGTGGAGTCGGTGACTCCGGTGGCCCACGCGGAGCGCGGCAGCCAGGTGGCGCTGCGCTGCGAGGGCGCCGGGGACGTGATGAAGGCGCTCATCGAGCGGGGCGTGG
Source organism: Streptomyces sp. R28 (assembly GCF_041052385.1). Taxonomy (GTDB): domain Bacteria; phylum Actinomycetota; class Actinomycetes; order Streptomycetales; family Streptomycetaceae; genus Streptomyces. The sequence continues at coordinate 5,813,409 of NZ_CP163439.1, forward strand.
TCGGCGACTTCCGCCGCCCGGACGTACTGCGCTTCGGGTTCACACCGCTGTACGTCGGGTTCGCGGATGTGGAGCGGGCGGCGCGGGTGCTGGCCGACGTGCTGGCCGACGTGCTGGGGGAGAGGTTGCCGGAGGCGGCGCGGACCCAGGCGGCGCGGCGCTAACCGACGTACACCCCCGCCACGGCAGCCGCATGTGCGGCCCGCGCGGCGCGCTCCGCGGCGGGGGCGTCGGGGATCACCCCGGTCGTCAGCAACTGGTAGTACAGGGGCGCCGACACCGCCCGTACGACCGCCTCGGCATCCGTCCCGGCGGGCAACTCCCCTCGGGCGACGCCCTGTTCAACGCACGGCGCCCACTCCGCGACCCGTGCCTCGTAGAACCGCCGCAGCGCCTGCGCCGTACGTTGGTCGCAGGTCGCCGCGGCGATGACGGCGCGGAACAGGGCGCCCTGCCGGACGTCCGCCAACGTCCGCTGCACCAGCGCCGCGTTGGCCCGCAGGTCCCCGAGCACGGACCCGGTCTCCTCGCGTGGCAGCGACTGTTCGGCCATGTCGGCGAGCAGGTCGGCCACCAGGCCCGTCACCGAGCCCCACCGCCGGTACACGGTCGTCTTGCCCACGTCGGCGCGCCGGGCGACGTCCGCGAGGTCGAGGCCGTCGAAACCCTGCTCCGTGAGTACATCTCCGGCCGCCCGCAGGACGGCCGCACGGACACGCGCGGTACGCCCTCCGGGACGTACGGTGCCGGGTTCGGCGGACATATCGGCCTCCTTGGTGCACGTACGAGCTGTGGTGCGATGCGCGCTGCCAGCGTAACGAAACGACAGAACCGTTTAGCCCTCACCGAGCGTGACATCCGTGTGTTGGCGCACGTCACCAGCCTGATACGGTCCCCGCCTACGGCCGAATTCCCACCTGGCCCGCCACCCCCGCTTTCGTCCAAAATCGTTTCGTCGCTGAGAGGTTGGAGCATGCCGGACGACGTCGCAGCAGCCCGGGCCGTCGCCGAAGAGCAGTCGGCCTTCTCGCACCCGCCCGTCGATCCCGACGCCATCGCCTCGTACGGCGACCACCCCGACCAGGTGATCGACTTCTACGCGCCGCGCGGCGAGGCCGGCCCGGGCGGCCCGGCCCCGCTGGTCGTCGTCCTGCACGGCGGGGCGTGGCGGGCTCCGTACGACCGGCGGCACATCACGCCGTTCGCGAACTTCATGGCTCGGCAGGGCTTCGCCGTGGCCAATGTGGAGTATCGGCGGGGGGCGGAGGGCGTGGACGTCGCGGCGAGCGCGGGCGGTGCGGCGGAGCCGAGTGCGGGCGGCGGTCCGGTCGCCGGTCGCTGGCCGGACACCTTCGACGACGTGGCCGCCGCGCTGGACGCACTGCCCGCGCTCGTCCGGGAGGCCCTCCCGCAGGCCGATCCGCGCCGGACCGTACTCGCGGGCCACTCGGCCGGCGGCCACCTGGCCCTCTGGGCGGCCGCCCGCCATGTCCTCCCCGCGGGCGCCCCCTGGCGCACCGCCCGTCCCCCGGCCCTGCGGGGTGTGGTCGCGCTGGCCCCGATCGCCGACTTCACGGTCGCCGACAAGCTGGACGTCTGCGGGGGTGCCGCGCGCCAACTCCTGGGCAGCGATGTGGAGTTCGCCGAGCGTCGGCACTACGCCGACCCCGCGCTCCTGCTCCCGACCGGCATCGCGACGACGCTCGTCCAGGGCCGCGCGGACGTCGTGGTCCCGCAGGCGGTCGCCGAGGCGTACGCGGATGCGGCGGCGAAGGCGGGAGAGGTGATCGGTCTTACGCTGCTGGAGGACGTCGGGCACTTTCCGCTGATCGATCCGGCGGCGGACGCGTGCGCGGTGGTGGTGGAGGAGATCGCGCAGTTGGCGTGGTGACCCGGCGGTTCTCGTCCCGTACCGGGTGAGCCCCCGTCATACCCGTAGTACCTGAGAGCTACGTCGCAGGAGAGCTCCCTGGCGGGACGCGGACGACGCAGCCGGATCCGTAACTTCCCCTCCAGGCAAGCCCGATGGCCGGGCGGACCGGGGAGGGAAGACGACCATGGGGCGTACCACGGGGGCAGCCGGGACGAGCGAGCCGAAGAAGAAGACCCGCCGCACTCACAGATGGCGCCGGGTACTGCTCGCCACCCTGATCACCGGTGCCGTGGTCGTCCCGCTGTCCGGCGCCGCACGCCCTGAGATCCCGGCCCCGGCCCCGGCCGCCCTCACACCGGTGACGGCGGCGACCCTGGACGAGGCGTACGCGGCCAACCGTGCCAACGCCGCCGAGGCGTCCCGCATGGCCGCGGCCCACGGCAACCGCGAACGGGCCGCCGCGGACCGCGAGATGGCCGACCCGTCCCGCCACTTCCTCTCCTTCGACGGCCGCGGCCCCGGTCTCGCGACGGAGGTCTTCGGCGACCTGCCCCACGCCGACCGCATCGCGGTCCTGGTGCCGGGCTCCGACACATCCATCGACACGTACGACCGTTTCCGCGCCGCCGCCCGGGCCCTGCACGACCGCCTCACCCGGGAGGCCCCGCACGGCGCCCGCACCGCGGTGGTCGCCTGGCTCGGCTACGAAACCCCGGCCACGGTCAGCACCACGGTCGCGACGGCGGGCCGAGCCGAGGAGGCGGCCCCGAAGCTGCGGGAGTTCGTACGGCAGCTGCGCGCCCTCGCGGACCGGTCAGGCAGGCAGTCGCGCATCTCCCTCCTCTGCCACTCCTACGGCTCGGTGGTCTGCGGCCGCGCGGCCTCCCACCTGGACGTGGACGACATCGCCCTGGTCGGCAGCCCCGGCACCGGCGCGGACAGCGCGGCGGGCCTGCACACGCCGGCCCGCGTCTGGGCGGCCCGCGGCGGTGACGACTGGGTGGCGGAGGTGCCGCACATCAGGCTCGACCTGCTCGGCACGACCGTCGGCTTCGGCACCGACCCGATGTCCCCGTCGTTCGGTGCCCGGGTCTTCGCGGCGGGCGACGGCGGCCACAGCGACTACTTCAGGCCGGGCTCGACTTCCCTGACGAACCTGACCCGCATCGTCCTGGGCGAGACCTCGGAGGTGAGCCATGGCTGAGCCCCAGTCCCAGTCCCAGTCCTTGTCCCCGTCCGGGTCCCAGTCCTCGGCCGAGCCCTTGGCCGGCCCCCGCGCCGAAGGGCGCCTGCGGGGCGCGTGGAAGGGCATACGCCGGGGCGCCGTCCGCGTCGATGCCGTCACCCCGGCCGACCGGGACCGGGCCGTCGACGCCCTGCGGGCCTTCGCCATCCTCGGTGTCGTCCTCGGCCACTGGCTGGTGACGGCCCTGGTGGCGGACGACGGAGCCAGCCTGCGCACCGCGAGCCCGCTGCACCACATGCCCTGGCTGGCCCCGATCTCCTGGGCCTTCCAGACCCTCGCCGTGTTCTTCCTGGTCGGCGGCCATGTGGCGACGCGGAGCCACGCCTCGGCCCGAGCGCGCGGCACGACGTACGGGCAGTGGCTGAGGTCCCGTCTGTCCCGCCTGTTCAAGCCGGTGGCGGCGGTCCTCACCCTGTGGACGGTGGCGTCGGCCCTGCTGCTCCTCTCCGGCACGGAAGCCGACACCGTCCACACCCTGCTCAAACTGGCGCTGTCTCCCCTGTGGTTCCTCCTGGTCTTCGCCGCGCTGACGGCGGCGACGCCCCTGCTGCTCCGGCTCAACCCTCTCTGGCCCCTCGCGGTCGTCCTCCATGTGGACCTCATCCGCTTCGGTTCGGGCGGCCCGGCGTGGCTCGGCTGGGTGAACGTGGCGGCCGGCTGGCTGGTGCCGTACACCCTGGGCGCGGCCTGGACCCGGGGCGAGTTGGAGCGCCGCCGCGCGGGCTGGATCCTGCTCACGGGCGGCGCGTCGGCGACGGCCGCACTGGTCGCCTGGGCGGGCTACCCGGCGTCCATGGTCGGCGTCCCCGGCGAAGGAGTCTCCAACCTCAACCCACCCACGCTGGCCGCCGTCACCTTCGGTGTGGCCCAGTGCGGCCTGGCCCTGCTCCTGCGCGGGCCGTTGCGCCGCTCGATGCGCCGCCCCCTCGCCTGGGCGGCGGTGGACATGCTCAACCTCTCGGCGATGACGATCTTCCTCTGGCACCAGACGGCCCTGATGGCGACCACGGCCACGGGCCTGACGGCGGGCCACCTCACCGGCCTGCACACCGTCCCCGACAACCTCGGCTGGATGGCGGCCCGCCTGGCCTGGCTCCCGGTGTTCGCCCTGGCGCTGGCGCTGTGTTGGACGGCGTTCCGCGTGTACGAACAGGGCCCTCGCCGCTCGACCGGCCGCCGGTCCAGGGTCGTCCGGTCCCACTCGGCATCGCGCGGCAGTGAAGCGAAGGAACATCACCATGCCTAGGGTTGGTCGCGTGACGGATACGGGGATCCAGCACTCGTTCGCGAGCCGAGTGCGGCGCTGGCTGCGCGTGTTGTGCGACGACCTGTGGACCCTCGCGGCGGACCCGCTGCCGCCCTCGGTGTGGTTGCGCTGGCTGCCGCACGGCCTGCTGTCCCTGGTCGCGTTGGGCGTCACCATCGGCGCTACGGCTCAACTGCGGGACAACGGCGGGGCGGGCGGCCAGGTCGCCTTCCTGATCGGGCTCGCCCAAGGTGGCGCGGTGATCCTCGCGCTGTGGCGGCCCGTCCCCGGGTGGTGGCTGTCGACGGCAGCCATGGTGGCGGGCGCCGTCGAGGTGCGTCGCCACCTGCTGGCCGGTGGCGTGCACGACTTCGTGTGGCCCTGGACCGCGGCCGGGATCATCGGTCAGATGGCCGTGCTGCTGCTGCTCGCACTGCGGGTACGCGCTCGGGTGTCCCTTGAGACGCTGGCGTTGACCGTGCTCGTCACCTACGTCATCGAGGGACTGTGGGGGGCGAGCGACTACCAGCCCACCGGAGTGCTCGCGATCACCCTGTTCGCCGTCGTCGTGGCGCTGGGCATGGCGCTGCGGGGCCGCAGGGAAGCCCGTGCCGAACTCGGCCGGCAGACCACCATCACCGCGGAGGAGCGGGCCCGGCGCACTCTGCTGGAGGAGCGCACCAACATCGCCCGCGAGCTGCATGACGTGGTGGCCCACCACATGTCGGTGATCTCCATCCAGGCCCAGGTCGCCCCGTATCTGGTGGAGAACCCCTCGGAGGAGCTGAAGGAGAACCTCGCGGGCATCCGGCAGAACGCGCTGGACGCGCTCACCGAACTGCGCCACGTGCTGGGCGTCCTGCGCTCCGAGAACCGGGAAGACCCCTACGGCCTCGGCGAACCCGGCACCGGAGCCGCCCCCGACGCCCCCCAGCCCATGCTCGACCGGCTCGACGCCCTCATCGAGAACACCCGTGCCGCCGGACTGGACGTCGTCACCGACATCAGGGGCGAGGCTCCCCAGTACCCCACGGGCGTGGAGCTGTCCGCGTACCGGATCATCCAGGAGGCGCTCAGCAACGCCCTGCGGCACGCGCCGGGCTCGGAAGTGCGCGTCGAGGTCTCCCACGACTTCCACGGCCTGCATCTGGGCGTCGTCAACTCCCGTCCGCAGCAACCCGTTCCGCCCTCCCCCGGCGCGGGACACGGTCTGCTCGGCATGCGCGAGCGAGCGACGATGCTGGGGGGCCATCTCACCGCGGCCCGTACCCAGCACGGCGGTTTCGCGGTCTCGGCCTTCCTCCCGCGGGGCGAGACCCCGCCGACTGCCCACCCCTGACAGGAGAACCGACCCCCATGACGAGCAGCCCCATCCGCGTAGTCATCGCCGACGACCAGCAGATGGTCCGGCAGGGATTCACCGTGCTGCTCAACACCAAGCCCGACATCGACGTGATCGGCCAGGCGGTCGACGGCCTGGACGCGGTGGCGAAGGTCGCCGAACTCACCCCCGACGTCGTCCTGATGGACATCCGCATGCCCGAACTCGGCGGCATCGAGGCGACCCGCCGCATCACCGCCGCAACACCGCAGATCAAGGTGCTGGTGCTGACCACCTTCGACCTCGACGAGTACGTGTACGAGGCGCTGCGCGCGGGAGCCTCGGGCTTCCTCCTCAAGGACGCCTCCGTCGACCAGCTGGCCGAGGCGGTACGGGTCGTGGCGGCCGGCGACGCGCTGCTCGCGCCCGGTATCACCCGCCGGCTCATCTCCGAGTTCTCCCGCCTGGACAAGCGGCCCCGTGCCCCGCTCAAGGAACGCGTCGGCGACCTGACCGAACGGGAGACGGAGGTCCTCGCCCTGATCGCCCAGGGCCTGTCGAACGCGGAGATCGCCGACCGCCTCGTCGTGGCCGAGCAGACCGTGAAGACCCATGTGGGCCGCATCCTGGTGAAGCTGGGGCTGCGGGACCGGACGCAGGCGGCGGTGTTCGCCTACGAGTCGGGACTGGTACGGCCCGCCGGGTACTGAACGCGAATCCTCGCGGGCCTGCCCCGGGCACGACCAGCGGGGATACCCGTAGTACCTGAGATGGACCTGCGGGAACCCCTCTCCATGGGGACGACCGCGACAGGGCCTTGCGCCTACCGTTCTGTACGTGACCGAGACGACTCAGATGCCGACCCCGCCGGGGGACGCGGCCAAGCAGCGCAGCCCGGAGCTCCGGCTGGCCGCGGGCGCCCTGCACGGGCTGCGGCAGGACCTGTCCCACGACGCCTTCGCCTACCGCCCGCTGCCGCGGATGAGCGTCGACGGCCCGCTGACCCGTAGGCTGCCGGGCCGTCTGCGGGAGTACGCGGCCTGGACACCGCACGCCGTCATCACCGCGGCCGCCCTGTTCACGCTGCTCATGGCCACCGTGGACAACAACGGCGCGGCGGTGCTGCTCGGTCCGATCGCCGTGATCCCGATCCTGCTGACCATGCTCCGGCCGGTCGGAGCGTTCTGGCTGTCCATGGCGGCCACCCCGGTCAGCCAGGTCTTCGGCAGCTCCTGGGACGGCTGGCCCTGGCTGCCCGCCAGCTTCGCCTGCCATCTGACCGTGCTGACGGTCGTGGCCATACGCACCAGACCGCGCACGGCCGGGTACATGTGGGCCGTCACCGCGGCGTACGGCTTCGTGGCGACCGTGCTGTTCGGCCCGGGGCACTACTACGGCGACGACACCGCCCCCATGCTGGTCTTCTCCGCACTGATCCTGCTCGTCGTCGCCGTCTGGCACACCCGCAAGGAGGCCCGGCAGGAGGTGACCGCGCAGCAGACGGTGACCGCGCAGGAGCGCTCCAAGCGCACCTTGCTGGAGGAGCGCACGACGATCGCCCGCGAGCTGCACGACGTGGTCGCCCACCACATGTCGGTCGTCGCCATCCAGGCGGAGGCCGCCCCCTACCGGGTGGAGAACCCGCCGCCGGAGCTGGAGCGGGCCTTCGTCACCATCCGGGAGAACGCGGTGGCGGCGCTCACCGAACTGCGCCGCATCCTGGGCGTCGTCCGGGCCGAGGACTACGAGGCACCCGACGCCCCGCAGCCCACCCTCGCCGACCTGGACGCGCTGCTGGCGAACGTGCGGGACGCGGGACTGAGCGTCGAGAAGACGACGACCGGCGCGGTGCGCGAGATGCCGCCCGGCGTGGAGCTGTCGGCGTACCGGATCGTGCAGGAGGCACTCAGCAACAGCCTGCGGCACGCACCCGGCGCGAGCGCCCGCGTGGAGATCGGGTACGTCCTCGGCGGCCTCGGCCTGCGCATAGTCAACGGCCCGCCGCCCGCGTCGGCCCTGCTGAAGCCCTCGCCGGGCGCGGGGCACGGCATCACCGGGATGCGGGAGCGCGTCACGATGCTGGGCGGCGAGATGACGGCGGGCCGCACGGAGGACGGCGGCTACGAGGTGGCCGTGTTCCTGCCGGTCGCCACGACCACAGAGGACGACTCATGACCATCCGCGTGCTGATCGCGGACGACCAGATGATGGTGCGCGAAGGCTTCTCGGTCCTGCTGAACGCGATGCCGGACATCGAGGTCGCCGGCGAGGCCGTCAACGGACGGGAAGCGGTGGACCGGGTCCGCGAACTCGCCCCGGACGTCGTCCTGATGGACATCCGCATGCCGGAGCTGAACGGCATCGAGGCCACCCGGGAGATCGTCGCGGCCGACAGCACGTCCAAGGTGCTGGTGCTGACCACCTTCGACCTCGACGAGTACGTGTACCAGGCGCTGCGCGCGGGAGCCTCGGGCTTCCTGCTGAAGGACGCCTCGGCACGCCAACTCGCCGACGGCGTGCGGGTGGTGGCGGCCGGCGAGGCCCTCCTCGCCCCCTCCGTCACCCGGCGGCTGATCACGGAGTTCTCGAAGCTGTCCGACTCCCCGCGTCTGATGTCCTCCGCGCACGCGGCGTACGGGGACCTGACCGAGCGGGAGACGGAGGTGCTGGTGCTGATCGCGCAGGGCCTGTCGAACGCGGAGATGGCCGAGCGGCTGGTGGTCGCCGAGTCGACGATCAAGACCCACGTCAGCAGGATTCTGGTGAAGCTGGGTCTGCGGGACCGTACGCAGGCGGCGGTGTTCGCGTACGAGGCACGGCTGGTCACGCCGGGCTGAGAGCGGCACGGGCGCCCTGCGGGGCCGGGACGCGGCAGGGACGGCGGGCCGGGACGGGGGGCCGGGGCCTACGGTGAGGGGATGGAACAGCGCATCACTTTGATCACGCTGGGAGTCTCCGATCTCGCCCGCTCCAAGGCTTTCTACGAGGCCCTGGGCTGGCGGGGGCAGGAGGTCGAGGAGACCGTCTTCTTCCAGGCGGGTGGCCTGGGGCTGGTGCTGTGGGGCCGGGACGAGCTGGCGCGGGACTGCGGTCTGGAGCCCGGGCAGGCGGGCGGCTTCGGCGGGATCGTCCTCGCGCACAACGTCCGGTCCGAGGCGGAGGTCGACGCCCTCCTGGCAGCCGTGGAACGGGCCGGCGGGACCGTCACCAAGCCGGCGGCCGTCAACGCCATCGGGTTCTACTCCAGCGCCTTCGCCGATCCCGACGGCCACGCCTGGGAGGTCGCCCACAACCCCGGGTTCCCTCTCGCCGAGGACGGCACGGTCACTCTCCCCGACTTCGGCACGGCCTAGGCCCCTGGTCAGAGAGGGGGGCAGCGGTCTAACGTCCGTGCATGGCAGCTCCTTCCGACCTCGCTTTCGACCCCTGGGACCCGGCGTTCCTGGCCGACCCGTACCCCGCCTACACCGAACTGCGGTCCCGGGGCCGGGTGCACTGGTTCGAGCCCACGAACCAGTGGCTCGTCCCGCACCACGCGGACGTCTCGGCGCTGCTCCGCGACCGCCGACTCGGCCGGACCTATCAGCACCGGTTCACGCACGAGGACTTCGGCCGGACGGCACCGCCGCCGGAGCACGAGCCCTTCCACGTCCTCAACGACCACGGGATGCTCGACCTGGAGCCGCCGGACCACACCCGGATCCGTCGGCTGGTGTCCAAGGCGTTCACGCCGCGCACGGTCGAGCAGCTCAAGCCATACGTGGCCCAGCTGGCCGGGGAGCTGGTGGACCGGCTCGTCGAGGCCGGCGGCGGGGACCTGCTCGCGGAGGTCGCCGAGCCGCTGCCCGTGGCCGTCATCGCCGAGATGCTGGGCATCCCGGAGTCGGACCGGGCCCCTCTGCGCCCCTGGTCGGCGGACATCTGCGGGATGTACGAGCTGAACCCGTCGCAGGAGACGGCACGCAAGGCCGTGCAGGCCTCCGTGGAGTTCTCGGACTACCTGCGGGAGCTGATCGCCGAGCGGCGCAAGGAGCCGGGCGAGGACCTCATCTCCGGGCTCATCGCCGCGCACGACGAAGGCGACCGGCTGACCGAGCAGGAGATGATCTCGACCGCCGTCCTGCTCCTCAACGCGGGCCACGAGGCGACCGTCAACGCCACGGTCAACGGCTGGTACGCCCTGTTCCGCAACCCGGCGCAGCTGGCCGCCCTGCGCGCCGACCACTCCCTGATCCCGTCCGCGATCGAGGAGCTGATGCGCTACGACACCCCGCTCCAGCTCTTCGAGCGCTGGGTCCTGGACGAGATCGAGATCGACGGCACGACGATTCCCCGGGGCGCGGAGATCGCGATGCTCTTCGGTTCCGCGAACCACGACCCAGAGGTCTTCCAGAACCCCGAGCAGCTCGACCTCACCCGCAAGGAGAACCCCCACATCTCCTTCAGCGCCGGCATCCACTACTGCATCGGCGCCCCGTTGGCCCGCATCGAGCTCGCGGCATCGATGACGGCCCTGCTGGAGAAGGCCCCGACCCTGAGCCTGGCAGCGGAGCCGGAGCGCAAGCCGAACTTTGTGATCCGGGGCCTGGAAGCCCTGAGGGTCGAGCTGACGTAGACCGGCTTCCTCCCAGCCTGTCTGGGGGCGGCAGCCCCCAGGAAGCCGGGGTCGAAGGGGCGGCAGCCCCTGGGGATGGGACGGGTAGGGGCGGCGGGGGCGAGTCACACGCGACGGCAACCGCACCCGCCCCTCACCCCGCCAGGTCCCGCCGCCGCACCCCCACCAGACCGACCGCCACCAGCACCCCCGCCAACCCGAGCAGCACCGACACCGGGCCCCACTCCATCGACCCGCCCGGCAGCTTCGGCAGATGCCCGAACGGCGAGAGATCCAGCACCGCCTGCGGAGCGTCCAGCGCAGGCCCCACCCAGCCGATCAGCAGCACCGCGCCCGCGACGCCCCAGGCGGCCATCGAGGCCCGAGGCAGCACCCCGTACAGCAGCACCGCCAGCCCGCCGATCACCCACACCGCCGGAAGCTGCACCAGGCACGCCCCCAGGATCGGCCCGGCCTCCTTGCCGTGGCCGACGATGAAGCCGAGGCCGGTCAGGAGCATGATCAGGACGGCGCCGCCGAAGGCGATGACCAGGTGGCCCGCGGCCCAGCGCAGGCGGCCCACCGCGTTCGCCAGCACCGGTTCCGCCCGGCCGGACGTCTCCTCGCCGCGCAGGCGCAGGACCGAGCCGACGACGTACAGCGCCGCGATCAGGCCCATCATGCCGACCATCGACGCCAGGAACGCGTCCGTCAGACCGCTCTGGCCGCCCATCCGCTCGAAGATCTTCCGGGCGTTGTCGTTGTCGCCGACCAGGTCGCTCACGCCGTCCGCCAGACCGCCGTAGACGACGCCGACGACGAAGAAGGCGATGCTCCAGCCGTACACGCTGCCCCGCTGCAGCCGCCAGGCCAGCGCGCCCGCCGTGCCCAGGCGGCCCGAGGCGGGTCCCGGGCGGGTCGGCAGGAAGCTCATGCCGACGTCCCGGCGGCCCGCCAGCTCGTAGGCCACCGCGCCCTGGAGCAGGATCGCCGCCGCGAACAGCAGCAGCACCCACCAGCGTTCGCCGGCGTACGGCCGCAGGTTCTCCAGCCAGCCCAGCGGGGACAGCCACGTCAGGGCGGAGGAGCCGTCGTCCGTCGCCGAGTCGCCCGCCGCGCGAAGGACGAAGGCCGCGCCCAGCACCCCGGCCGTCAGGCCGCGGGCCAGCCGTGCGCTCTCCGTCAGCTGGGCGACGATCGCCGCCATCGTGGCGAAGACCATGCCGACGGCCGCGAGGCCGAGGCCGAGGGCGAGGGCGCCCACGGCTCCCCGGGCGGCCAGGCCCGCCGTCACGAGCAGGGCCAGTACGGCGTTCGCGGCCCCCGCCGCCAGCAGCGCCGCCGTCAGGGAGGCCCGGCGGCCCACCATGCCGGACGCCACCAGTTCCTGCCGGCCGCTCTCCTCCTCGTCCCGGGTGTGCCGCACGACGACGAGCAGGCTCGTCACCGCGGCGAGCGCGCCCGCGTACACACCCACGCGCCAGGCCGTCAGCGCGCCGATCGAGGTGTCGAAGACCGGGCCGATCAGGGCGCGGAAGGAGGCGTTGGCCGCCACCTGGTGGATCAGGTCGGCGCGTTCGGCCGGGGTGCCGTACAGGTTCTGCAGCGTGTTCGGCATGGAGAGGACCATCAGCGCGTTGACCCCGACCCAGACCGGGATCATCACCCGGTCCCGGCGCAGCGCGAAGCGCAACAGTGTGCCGGTGCCCGCGAGCTGGCGGCCGGCCCTCGGTACCGCGAGCGTCGTCATCGGGCCGCCGCCTCCTCCTGGTAGTGCCGCAGGAACAGCTCCTCCAGCGTCGGCGGCGTCGACGTCAGCGACCGCACGCCCGACTCGCTGAGCGAGCGCAGTACGGCGTCGAGTTGGGCGGTCTCGACCTGGAGCCGGACGCGGCGGCCCTGACCCCTCTCAATCGACTGAACGACGAGGTCGTGGACGCCGGGAAGACGGGACAGCCCGTTGGGCGGACCGGCCAGTTCGGCGGTGACGCTCGTCCGCGTCAGGTGACGCAGGTCGGCGAGCGAACCGCTCTCGACCGTACGGCCCTTGCGGATGATGCTGACCCGGTCGCAGAGCTCCTCGACCTCGCTGAGGATGTGCGAGGAGAGCAGGATCGTACGGCCGCGCTCGCGCTCCTCCTCGACGCAGCGCTGGAAGACCTCCTCCATCAGCGGGTCCAGGCCCGAGGTCGGCTCGTCGAGGATCAGCAGGTCCACGTCCGAGGCGAACGCGGCGACGAGGGCGACCTTCTGGCGGTTGCCCTTGGAGTAGGTGCGGCCCTTCTTCGTGGGGTCCAGCTCGAACCGCTCGATCAGTTCGGCACGGCGCCCGGTGTCGAGGCCGCCGCGCAGACGGCCGTAGAGGTCGATGACCTCGCCGCCGGACAGGTTCCGCCACAGGGTCACGTCGCCCGGCACGTAGGCGATGCGGCGGTGCACCTCCACCGCGTCCGCCCAGGGGTCGCGGCCGAGCACCTGGGCGGCGCCCGTGTCGGCGCGCAGCAGGCCGAGCAGGACGCGGATGGTGGTGGACTTGCCGGCGCCGTTGGGGCCGAGGAAGCCGTGGACCTCGCCGGTCTCGACGTCCAGGTCGAGGCCGTCGAGCGCGTGCGTCCCGCCGAACGACTTGTGCAGTCCGGAGACGCTGATTGCCTTCGTCATGCTTCAGAACGTACGCTTCTTTCAGAAATTTGTGAAGTTAAGGAAGCGTATGAAGCTCCCATAGGATGGGCGCATGGATGGGCGCATGACGGAATCAGCCGGAGTCGGCCGGGACGCGGAGTCCGTGTCGAAGTTCGTGGAGTCGTTCGCGGCGCAGCTCGTCGAGGCCGGGATGCAGCGCATGGCCGCCCGCGTCTTCGCCGCGCTCCTCGCCTCCGACAAGGGTGTGCTGACCTCCGCCGAACTGAGCGAACAGCTGCAGATCAGCCCCGCCGCGGTCTCCGGCGCGGTGCGCTACCTGGCCCAGACGCACATGGTGTCGCGCGAGCGGGAGCCCGGCTCACGCCGGGAGCGCTACCGGGTGCACGGCGACCAGTGGTACGAGGCCCTGACCAACCGCGAGGCCGTCCTCAAGCGGTGGGAGGCGGCTCTGCGCGAGGGCGTCAACAGCCTCGGCGGGGACACCCCGGCAGGGCGCCGCCTGGCCGAGACGCTCGCCTTCTTCGAGTTCATGGAGGTCGAGGTCGCGGCGATGATGGAGCGCTGGCGGGTGCACCGCGCGAAGACCTTCGGCCAGGGCTGACCCTCTGCCCCCCTCGCAGCAGCTCAGACCGGCATACGGCGGGACAGGGCACCGGCCGACTCACGCAGGGTGGCCCACCAGGCCGGCTGACCGGGCATCGGCACCTGCACGTCCGACCGGCCCTCGCAGCCGGACGGCTCCGGCCACCGCACCTCGATACGGGCGCGCTCGGCGAGGACCAGGACGGTGGCGGTGAACCCGTGCGAGAGGGCGTCGATCACCTGGTGCGACCTGCTGTCGTGCCAGTGCAGCAGGGCGTTGACGAACGTCTCGAAGACCGGCGGGTCGATCTCGCACTCGTCGTTCCGCATCACCCCGAACCCCGAGGGGACGCCCAGCTCCTCCTCGTACAGGCGCACATACCGAAGGAACAACCGGGCCGCCCCGTTGGACGGGTTCCACAGGGTCTCGTCCCCGATGTCGAAGTACTGGCTCATCGCCACCCCCCCCATGATCGACGGCCGGTCAGCGTAACGGGCCCGCCGCCCCAGGCACCCGGGATTTACCGCTCACCGCGCCCGCTCACCGCGCCCGGCTCACTGCCCCCGCTCACCGCTCCCCGCGCCCCGCTCACCGCCCCGGCAGCACCAGCCGCAGCCCGCCTTCCCCCACGGTCCACGTCTTCCTGAGCACCGGCCCCGACACCACCTCGTCCGCCCGGTACCGGAAGTGCGCCCCCGAGACGGTCACGGTCCGCCCCGCCGCCCGCAGGGGCGAGGCCTCCGCACCCACCGAGGCCGGCCGTACCTCCACCTCGGCCACACCGGCGATCCCCGGCACCACCGACACCGCCTCCACCGGCTGGTCGAGGTCCACCAGCGTCATTCCGTCGACCTCGACCCGCAGCCGCGACGGCCCGGACTCGGCAGCGGGTGTGCCCCGCACCGGCACCAGCGTCCGGACCAGCGACTGACACGTCCGCAGCCAGGGCCGCCCCGGGACCGCCCCCACCGCGGTCGCCCCGTTCGCCCCGTTCGCTCCGTTCATCCCGGCCGGCGCGGCAGGGTCCCGTACCGGCGGGATCCGCAGTGTGCCCAGCACCACTCCGTCGCTGTCGTCGACGAGTAGATCCAGCCGCCGCTCCTCCCCGTCCAGCACCGCCCGGGCCGCCGCCACCGCCCCCGTCGGCACCCCGAGGGATCCGGCCAGCGACAGAGCGGCCCCGACCGGGACCACCGACAGCACACATTCGGCCAGCTGCCGCTGCCGGTGCAGCAGCGACACGGCCCGCATCAGCGCCCGGTCGTCGCCGATCACGACGGGCCGTCGTGATCCGCGCCGAGCCAGGGCCCGGGCGAATTCCGCCGGCCCCTCCGGCAGGCACACCTTCGTCGCCGCACCCGCGCTGAGCACGTCTTTCGCGATCCTGACGGACTCCCCGTCCGTCCGCCGGGCAGCCGGATCGATCACCACCAGCAGCTGATCGGACATCGCGAAAGTCGCCACCTCGGCCATGCCTCGCTTCCTCGGGTAGCATCTTTGTGCAAGAGCCCCTTGCGCTATTGCGCCAGGGGCTTCGTCTATTCCGGGGCCATCCGGTCCGACGGTTCACGGCCAACGACGGTCGCGACCTGTCGTGGTGTACACGGTCAAGACCCTCCGTGTACACCCCTGACCTTGGACATGCCCCGCCCGGAAGGGGTGTACGCGCGTGCCCGCACTTGTGCTGCTCGGTGCTCAGTGGGGTGACGAAGGCAAGGGAAAGGCGACGGACCTGCTAGGCGGATCCGTCGACTATGTGGTGCGCTACCAGGGCGGCAACAACGCCGGCCACACGGTAGTCGTGGGTGATCAGAAGTACGCCCTCCACCTGCTCCCTTCCGGAATCCTGTCCCCGGGGTGTACGCCGGTCATCGGCAACGGTGTCGTCGTCGACCCGTCGGTCCTGTTCTCCGAGCTGAACGGGCTGAACGAGCGCGGCGTCGACACGTCCAAGCTCCTGATCAGCGGTAACGCTCACATCATCACGCCCTACAACGTGACGGTGGACAAGGTGACGGAACGCTTCCTCGGGAAGCGGAAGATCGGGACGACCGGCCGCGGTATCGGGCCGACGTACGCGGACAAGATCAACCGCGTCGGCATCCGGGTCCAGGACCTCTACGACGAGTCGATCCTGACCCAGAAGGTCGAGGCGGCTCTCGACGCCAAGAACCAGATCCTCACCAAGCTCTACAACCGCCGCGCGATCGCCGTCGACCAGGTGGTCGAGGAACTGCTGGGCTACGCCGACAAGCTCGCGCCGTACGTCGCCGACACGGTCCTGGTGCTCAACCAGGCCCTGGAGCAGGACAAGGTGGTCCTCTTCGAGGGCGGCCAGGGCACGCTCCTCGACATCGATCACGGCACGTATCCCTTCGTCACCTCCAGCAACCCCACCGCCGGCGGTGCCTGCACGGGCGCCGGCGTCGGCCCGACGAAGATCAGCCGGGTCATCGGCATCCTGAAGGCGTACACGACCCGTGTCGGCTCCGGCCCCTTCCCGACCGAGCTCTTCGACGAGGACGGCGAGGCGCTGCGCCGGATCGGTGGCGAGCGGGGTGTGACGACCGGCCGTGACCGCCGCTGCGGCTGGTTCGACGCGGTGATCGCCCGGTACGCGACCCGCGTGAACGGTCTGACGGACTTCTTCCTCACCAAGCTGGACGTCCTGACCGGCTGGGAGCAGATCCCGGTCTGCGTGGCGTACGAGATCGACGGCAAGCGCGTCGAGGAGCTCCCGTACTCCCAGACCGACTTCCACCACGCGAAGCCGGTCTACGAGATGCTGCCGGGCTGGAGCGAGGACATCAGCAAGGCCAAGTCCTTCTCCGACCTGCCGAAGAACGCCCAGGCGTACGTCAAGGCGCTGGAGGAGATGTCCGGCGCGCCGATCTCCGCGATCGGTGTGGGGCCGGGCCGGGACGAGACGATCGAGATCAACTCGTTCCTCTAGTCCCGTAGTCCCGTAGTCCCGTAGTCCCGTAGTTCTGTAGGCCCGTAGTTCTGTAGGCCCGGTAATCCGGGTAGTTCGAAAAACTGCGCCGCGTCCGGCTCCCGGGCGCGGCGCAGTTCGCTACGCCTGCTCGCCCACCGGGACGGCGGAGAACCTCAGCCTGCGCACCTGAGTCGTGTAGAGCGCCGCGGACCACCAGTACAACGCAGCCCCCCAGATCGCCAGCGCCCATCCACACAGGTACGCGAAGTGAGCCAACGAGTTCCCCCCGTCGGCCAGAAGGAGCAGGGGGAATGCGTACATGAGGTTGAAGGTGGCCGCTTTCCCGATGAAATTCACCTTGAGGGGCCCGTATCCAATCCTCCGGAGAGTGGCAATATTGAGTGCCATGAATACGTCACGGGCGAGGAGCAGGGCCAGGAACCACCAGGGAATGATATCCCGCAAGACCAGCGCGAGCAGCGTGGAAATCGTATAGAGCCGGTCGGCTGCGGGATCCAGGATTTGACCGAGGCGGGTTATCTGGTTCCACCGGCGAGCCAGTTTACCGTCAAGGTAGTCGGTGATACCGCTGACCATCAGAAGGGCAATCGCCCACCCGTCGAGACTCGGGTTTCCGAAGTAGGGCTGGAGAACGAGCCACAGAAATACTGGAACTCCGGCGACGCGTAGGGCGCTCAAAGCGTTCGGGATGGTCAACACCTTATCAAGGTGATCCTTTTCCACTTCCCTGCCTCCAACCGGGGCGCCCGAAGCCCGGAATTCTGATTCTGAAAATAGACAACACCAGATCTTACCAGGGTCTCCACATCATTCCAGCATTTAGGTTGAGGCTGCACATTTCAGGACACTGTGGTCATAGTTTATGATCTTGGGGTGTGTGATTACCCCCTGTCAGGTTGCTCATGCGCAGCCTGACCAGCGACGCTACGGTCTGCCTGCCATAACGGCACAGGCAGGGGCCGGATCTTTCCCAGGGGGTACTTCTAATGCGCCCAACGCCGTAACCGGTAATGCGCCCAACGCCGTAACCGGCCGCTGTGTCGGCGGATGGGGCGAGTCCAAGAAATCCGACGGCTCGTTCACGCGCCTGAAGAACAAGACGACGCCCGGAAACGGCGGTAAGTGCCAGCGCTGGAGCTGACCTCTAGCCGGCCGATAGCGCGATGAAGGCGGCCCAAGCCTTGCCGGAGACGGTGAGGTTTGGGCCGTCGGGGTTTTTGGAGTCGCGGATGTGGATGGCGGTGGTGGCGTGGGGGCAGGGGGCGACTTCGAGGCAGTCGCCACCGCCGCCATCGCTGTACGAGGACTTGCGCCAGGTGTAGGCGACTTCGACACAGGCTCCGCCGCCGTCGTCGCTGTAGCTGGACTTGAACCACCGCAGGGGCTCGTTGCGGGTCATCGCTTCTCTCCTGCCAACTGCTCGATGAGGCTCAGCGAGTCGTCAGGACTCATGGCCTGTGCACGGATCTTCGCATAGCGATGCGCCAGTTGGGACACCTCTCCGGGATCGCTGACCAGGATGCCTTGGTCCTCGATCTCCAAGTACACAACGTGCTGATGGCCCTCGGACTCCACGAGGTGCATGCCTCCGCGAGCGCCAGCGTATGTCCCGCGCAGCCCGCGCTCCAGGGGCAGCACCTGTACGCAGACATTGTCCCGCCGGGCGTCCTCGGCGAGCGAGCGCAATGGCCCGCGCATGATCTCCCAGCTGCCGAACGGTCGCCGTAGCACAGTCTCTTCGAGGATCAGCTCGATCATCGGGGCCGGATCCCGGTCGAAGATCGCCCTGCGGGCCAACCGTGCCTCAACCAGTTCCTCGCGCTTCTGCTCCGAGACCGGTGGATAACCGCCGCCGATCAGCGCCCGAGCGTAATCCTCGGTCTGGAACAGGCCGTCGACGACCAGCGTCTCGTACGAGCACAGCGTGACCGCCCCGGCCTCCAGCTCCGAGAACCCCCGGAAGCGCGCTGGGTACTTCTCCAGCAGCATCCACTTGCCAGCCTTCTCGAAGACCCCCAACCCGCCCCCGAGCTCCTCCTCCAACTTCACCAGCATCTGATCACTCGCGGGCTGCGCACACGTCTCCATCGCGCTGACCGCCGCTGCCGTGTACCCGAGTTTGTCGCCCAACTGCGGCTGCGTCAGCCCCTGTTGCTCCCGCAACGCCTTCCCCAGAGCGGCGACCAAGTGGGCCGTCCCGCCTGCCTCCGTCTTGTTCTCCGCCCGCGCCATTGCGGTCACCTCCGAACTCAACCGAACTCAACTGGTCACAACTCGCGGACGCCACCACTCAACCGTGTTCAACCGGCGACTCAGAGTCATGGATCAAGCTAGCCGCGCACCCGCAAACTGACCCCGTGAATACGCAAAGTGACCTGACCTGGCTCCCGGCCACCGGCGTTCAACTCCGCAAGGCAGGCGTCCAGTTCGACGCGATCAGAGTCGACGGCGAGGAGGGCCGGGACGTCGCCGACTGGCTGGCGCGGATGACCGGCGGGGATCCGGGGCCGATCGTCGAGACGGCGACGGGCCGGCGCGGGTTCTACTTCCTCGTGCCCGTCGGCAGTACGTCCCACCGCGCCTGGCCCGACAACGTCACCCGCTTCACCGCCGGTCCGAGCCGTGTCTCGTACATCCCGGTGCCCGCGCTCAACGGTCTCACCTGGCCCTTGAGTTGGCGCTATCGGCCCACGGCCGCCGACCGCCTCGTCCACGCGTTGCTGCTGTGTACCGCCCTTCACTCTCAGGGGTGAAGAACGTGAACTTCCGCCTGGGAAAAGGCGGTTTCGACTTGCAATCGTCGCTTTGCGTGGCCATAGAGTCACGCCAACAGAAATGCCCCCGCGGTGCGCCAACACCCGGGGGCTTGGCACCAGGTCCGATGCGTAAGGACACCCGATGCGTACTCATCGTACGACGCGTGCGCGCGTCTTTTCCGGCTTCTCTGCCGCCCTTCTCCGTGACCGGAGCATCTCCTGGCGCGCGGTGAGCGTACTGACGTACCTGCTGGCCCTCCCGCACCACACCCGCCTCACCCTCCGCGCGCTCGCCTCGCCGAGCACCGAGGGGCGGGCAGGGGTCGTCGCCGCCCTGCGTGAGCTGGAGGAACGGCGGTATCTGCGGCGGGTGGTGCGCGAGGCGGGCGAGGGCGGTTCGGCGGGGCAACTCTCCGTCGTCTACGAGGTGTTCGACGCCCCGTACGAAGCCGTGCCACGAACGGGTGAAACCAAAAAAGTGCCGGGCCGGTCTGCGTCGCCGGGCAGGCAGACCGCCGCAGCCGTCCGTCTGCTGCTCCTGCTCGCGGAGTACGACCGGCGTCTCACGCTCGACGGTGCCGAGGCGCGGCGGCTCGCGCCGCTGGTGGAGGAGTGGTGGCGGGGTGCGAGCAGTGCCCAGGTGCGGGCGGCGGTGACGGGTGGGTGGCCTCGGTGGGTGGGCTCGGCGTAAAAGTTCGCCAACGCCACCCTCGCCGACTTCGTCGACTCCCTCGCCGCCGCCACCGAACGCGACGTCCACTCCTGGGCCGACGCCTGGCTGCGCACCACCGGCGTCGACACCCTCACCCCGGCCGTCGCCCCCGGCGAGAACGGCACCTGCACCCTGACCGTCGACCGCGCCGGCAGCCGCCCGCACCCGCAGGCGGCGAGGGTTCGTCCGGCGGTTCCTTCGAGAGAAATGGAGCGTTTTCGATGACCGTCGTATTAGAGCGGCCTGAGGTGGTATACCGCGGGTATACTGCCCTCATGGCTGACACCACCGTCAAGGTCGATCCCGCTGTCCGTGACCGTCTCATGGTCCTCGCCCGCGAGCGCGGGATGACCATGCGCGATCTGATCGCCGAGCTGGCGGGGGCCACGCCGACCAAGGAGGAGCTGCGGAAGCGGTACGAGGCGGCCAAGGCGTACTGCGAGACGCACTTCGGTGTGACGCTCACGGACGAGGACCACGACAGGGTGGAGAAGGTCTGGCAGGACCTTGAGGCCGGTCGGCCCGTGGACAGCCTGTGAGCGCGACGAGGGCCGGATCGACCGGCGTCGTCTTCGACGAGTCGGCCCTGCTGGCGCTCGGCTCGGGGAACTCGCTGGCCTCTCAGTTCGTCGCGAACACCGAGCACGGGCCCACTCGGCACGTGTACGTTCCGGCGCTGTGCCTGGCCGCTGCCGACGGCATGCGCAAAGGGCTCGCCGAGCATGTCGGAGCGCTGCCCGCCGTGGAGATCGTCGAGTTGGACCTCTCCGGGGCATCCACGGTGGGCGCGCTGTTGCGTGACGGGGTGGAGTGGCGGCTCGGCCACGCGGTCCATCTGTCCCGGCCGACGCCGGACTGGCCGGACGGGCGGCGGGTGCTGACCGTCGAACCCGGCCTGTACGCGGACATGCCCCTCGTGCGGACCATCAGGTTGCCGCGCCGGCGATGACCCCATGGCGAGGGCGTCCGCCAGGTGCCCTCGTCCGACGCCCCGGTCCGCTCAGGTGGGCCGGGGCCGTCGTGTTGGTGGGGAACGGTTAAGCGGGTAAGGGGAGTTGAGCGAAGGGGTGTGACGGAGGCGACGGGGGCGGGAGCGTGCGGAGCGACGGGGGCGGCACTGCGGACGAGACGTCGGTGCGGAACAGGATCGACTCGGGGACGTTCCACGGGCCGGTCGTCATGGTCGGCCGGGTCGACCGGCTGATCCTCCAGGTCGGGGCGCCGACGCGGATCATCGGCTGCGGGGCGCTCGCCGTGCTCGGGCTGCTCTGCCTGCTGAACTCTCCCGAACTGCCGACCCTGCGCCGCCTCGGTGTCGGGTCCACCCTCGTGGGCGTGGTGCTGCTCGGGCTGGCCATCGCGCTGTACGCCGTACTGAGTGTCCGGGAGGCCGCCGCACGGCGCCGCGAGGCCGCCTGGCTGTCGGAGGAGAACCTCGGCCGGGCCGCCGACGCGCTCGCCCGGGACCTCGCCCTGCAGTACGCCCAGGACGAACGGCTCACCCAGGTCAACGACCCGTACCCGCTCGACGTGGACTGGACGACGGTCCACGGCACGACGGTTCACAGCGGCGGACCCGGTGCCGACCCTGAAGCCCGGCTCTCCGTCGCCGCCTACTTCAACCGTCTGCCCAACCGCCGCCTCGTCGTGCTCGGCGGCGCGGGTGCCGGGAAGTCCATCCTGGCCCTGCGTCTCGCCGAGGAACTGGTGCGCACCCGCACGCCCGGCTCGGCGGAGCCGGTCGCGGTCGTCGTCCCGCTGGCGTCCTGGAGCCCGAGTGAGGGGCTGATCGGATGGGTGGCGGCACAGATCGCGGCAGCGCACCCGCGTGCGTGTACGCCGGTGCGCGGGGCGCCCGCCGCCGATGTGGCCCGGCGCCTGATCGAGACGCAGCGGGTGCTGCCGGTCCTCGACGGCTTCGACGAGCTCCCGGACGAGCTGCAGGCCGACGCCCTGGAGCAGCTGCGGGCCAGTACGTCGGGCCGCCGTCCGTTCGTGCTGACCAGCCGGGAGCCGGAGTACCGGCGGCATGTGAAGGACGGCAGCGTCTTCGAGCGCACCGAGATCGAACTGCGGCCCCTGAGCACCCTCGCCCTGGACCGCTACCTGAACCCGGAGGGCGCCGCCGACGCCAAGTGGGCCCCCGTCCTGCGCCGGCTCACCAGCCACTCCGACGACTCGCGCGAGGTGCGCCGCCTGCGCGAGGTGCTCGGCGCGCCGCTGATGGCGGGCCTGGCCCGGGAGGCGTACGGCGAGTCCGGCACTGATCCGCAAGAGCTCCTCGCGCCCGGCGCCTTCCGCACCCGGCGGGACGTCGAGCGGCATCTCCTGGACGCCTTTCTGAGCGTCGCCTACAGCGCCTCGCACGACGTACGGGACCGGCCCGGCCACTGGGACCCGGAGCGCGCGCGGGCCTGGCTCGCGTTCCTCGCGGCGTGGATGAAGGCGGGCGGTGAGCACGAGTTCGCCTGGTGGCGGCTGGTGGAGGACGTACCGCGGACGCTGCGGACGGCGACGCTGGCGCCGGCGTTCGCCCTGTGCTGCCTCGCGGTGTCCGGCGGGGAGTACGGGACGCCCTGGTGGGACCGGTGGGTGGGGCTGTCGTTCGCCGGCGGGTACGTGGTGCTGGCGCTGGTCCTGCTCGGCTGTGTCCACGTCTTTCGGACGGGGCCGCACAACGGGCCGCGGCAGTCGCGCCGACCGACGGGGAAGGAGGTGCGGTCAGGGCTGCGGCGGCCCCGGAACCAGGCGTCGGCCGTCCTGTCGGTGAGCGCGATCGCGCTCTTCTGGTGGTTCGTCCTGGGCAACGTGGGGAGCGCGGGGGCGCCGTTTACCGGGCTGCTGACCGTCGCGGCCCTGTGGCGGATGTGCCGGAAGCTGCTGAGGCCGCTGTGCAGTCCGGCGGACCCGTCCCTCGCCCCGTCCCCGCGCGCCCTGCTGCGGGCCGACCGGCGCACGGCGATCCGCTTCGGCTGGCTCGCGTACGCCAGGGACGGCGAGGATTATCTGCCCGCCGAGTTGCTCGGCCTGTCGGCGGCCGGCCTGCTGGCCTTCTGGAACACGAACGGCGGGCAGGACATCACCTCGCTCGACACCTGGATCTGGACGCTCGGACTCGCGTATCTCGGCTGCGTCCTGGGCTCGCTGGTGGAGTCGGCGTGGTTCGGATTCGCCCTGGCCCGGGGACACATGGCCCTCAGGGGCGACCTGCCCCGGCGGCTGATGACCTTCCTCGACGACGCGCACCGGCGGGGCGTCCTGCGCCAGAGCGGCGGGGTGTACCGGTTCCGCCACGTCGAGCTGCGGGACCGACTCGCGGCACACGCCGGCGTCGAGGGGGACGGGGAACGGGCGCCGACGGCCACCCGGGGAGCCGGGCCGATGCGGCGGACGGCCGCTGTGACCGTCGTCCTGCTGCTGCTCGCCGTCGGTGGTGCCCTGGCCCGCGGGCCTTTCGTGATGGCCGCCGCCCCCGGGCCGAGAACCCAACTGCCCGCCGCCTGTGACCTGTTGGCCCCCGACCTGCCACGGCTCACCGCGGACGGCAGGAAACACGCGCGCGGCCGGCAGCGGTGCCAGGCCGGCGAACAGGCGCCGTTCGCGCCGGACGTGCAGGTGACCCTGTCGGCCCTGCTGTTCGCGCGGGAGGGGACCACCGGCGGCCCACACCTTGCGGCGCTCGGCTACGCCACCGAGGCCGGCTGGATCACGCAGGCCTTGGCCACGGGGTCGCAGTCGACCGCGGACGCCGGACTGGGCGACCGGTCCGCCCGCATCGTGGGACGTAGCAAGCAGCCGGGCCGCACCGCCCTGGAGACGGCCCCGTACTCCGCCTCCTTCGTGGTCCTTGTGGACAACGTCCTGCTCTCGGTCACCTACGCCGAGGAGTTCGCGACCCGGGAGCGGGTGGTGGAGGTGGCGCGGATCCTCATCCGCAACGCCCTGCGGCGGGCCGGACTCTCCGACGCCGTGCCGTCATCGAAGAACGACGAGCGCTCCCTGACGGACGTACCGCGCACCCGCGTCCCCGCCGACACCGACAACCGCTTCGCCCACTACGAGCGCCACCCGGCGCCCCCGCTGCACGGCGCGGTCTGGCGGGCCGGGGAACGCTCCTACCTCTGGTACCTGCCGTACACCTACTTCGTCTTCCGTGCCCCCAAGCACCTGGACTGCCGGCCTCGTCCGGCGGAGGTCGCGAAGGGCACCGTCGGCTACACCTGCTCGAGCGACCCGCGCTTCGAGAAGTTGGGGTGGGTGCCGAAGACGAGCGTGGAGATCAGGTCCCGGCACTGCGGCTCCACGTGCGACAACCGCGAGGTCCGCGACTTCCTGGGCCGGATCCCCGACCACGACCGGACCGCATGGCGCAAGGGGACGAAGGACCGCGCGTACTACGCGGTCGACTCCGTCGCCGACGGGAGCCGGTACCGGATGTCGATGAAACGGAGCTGGGGCTTCAGGGAGCGGGACAAGGGCGAGGACCATGCCTTCCTGTTGTGGGTGCGGGTCACGGTGCCCGACGACGACGCGGAACTGGCACAGAAGATCGTGAACGACATCCATGCCCAGAGCGCCCGCTACGAGACCACACCGGAGTGATCCGGAGTGATGGGAGAGTGTGTTGATGGACCAGATCGCACCTGAACTGCTCATGGCCCTCGCCGGGGGCACCGCGGGCGCCGCCGGCCAGCAGATCTGGGCCTCGCTGCGGGACCTCGTCAGGCGTCGGCCGTCCGGGCAGAGCCCTGAAGGGGAAGCCGAGTTGACGGCCCTCGGCACGGCGGCGGACGACGCGGAACGGGCCAGGGAGCTCGCCCAGGTGCTGGCGCAGCGGGCCGGGCAGGATCCGGCCTTCGCCCAGGCCCTCGCAACCTGGCGCCGTCAGGCCGAGGCGTGGGACGAGGCGCGCACCGGCGCGGGCGACGTGCGCAACGAGATCTCCGGGGGGACCTTCCAGGGGCCCGTCGTCCAGGCGCGGGACATCAACGGGCCCCTCACGTTCGGCGGCTAGCGGTCCACCCGATGGAGCCGTGAACGGGCGAAGTGCGCGCAGCGCCCCTAGCGTGCGGAGGTAGGGGGCGATCCGAGGAGAAGGTGAGTGTCATGCGCGTGCTGCTCCAGGCCCATCTCGACACCGAGAAGGCGAACGACGTCATCCGCAGCGGCAAGATGCCCCAGCTGATGAAGGAGATCATGGAGGCCTTCAAACCGGAGGTCTCCTACTTCGGCCCCGACAACGGGGTCCGCACTGTGTTCCTGGTCTTCGACATGCAGGACAGCTCCCAGTTGCCGCCGCTCACCGAGCAGCTCTTCCAGCTGTTCGGCGCCAAGGTGGACTACACGCCCGTGATGAACCTCGACGACCTGCAGAAGGGGCTGTCCCAGCTGAAGTAGACGGGCTGCGGGAAGCAGGTCAGCTGAAGACGATCATCGAACCCTGCGCCAGGCTCCGCGTCGCCGCCGCGTGCAGCCCCAGCCACACATGCCGTTCACGGGCGAAGGGACTCGGATCGTAGGGGGCGGGGACCGCCGGCTCCTCCAGGTCCGTGGGTGCGAGCGGGGGCTGCGGGGCCGTCGGAGGGTTGGCCGGGTCGATGCCGATGACCGGGGCCACGAACTCCAGCTCCCGCAGCAGCGACTGCGAGGAGCCCAAGGGGCCGCCGCCGGCGAGGAGTTCCTCGCTGGCGAGCGGGTTCGGGAAGTCGACGGGGACGTACGCGCCCGCGTGGTCGTAGTGCCAGACCAGGTGCGACTGCTGGGCCGTCGAATCGAACATCTCCAAGAGCTGCTCGTAGTCACCGCCCAGTTCGTCGACCGGGGTCACCGGCAGACCGCAGACCTGGAGCAGATAGGCGCGGCGCAGGAAGTGCAGCGCGTCGTAGTCGAAGCCCGCGACCGGGGCGACATCGCCGGACAGGCCCGGCATGTACTGGTACACCGGCACCGGCGGCAGCCCGGCCTCGGCGAGCACCATGTTGTATTGCGCGAGTTCCTCGGCGAAGGGGTTGTCGGGCGTGTGGCACAACACGTCGACAAGCGGTACCAGCCACAGGTCACAGGCCAAAAGAGGGCTCCTCACACAGCGGTCGTCACACAGTCGTCGTCACACAGTGGTCCTGGTCAGGGAAGGGTAATCGGTGCGGCTCGGGGGCGGACCCCCTCCTGCGGGTCTTCATGAGGCTCTCGTGGGGCTCCTCAAGCAAGTCCCCGCTCGTGCAGGTCCCATACCCACACTCCGTCGCCCCACCTACCTGGTCCGCCCACCAGCTTCGCCACGGTCTCCCGCAGCGCCCCGTCGTTCGGCTGCGGCGCCGGCACCAGTACGCCCGCCCGCCAGTACCCCAGATCCGCCCGGACCTGCTCCCGCCAGGACTCGCTCCTGGCTCATCCGGATGCCAGCCGCTTGATCAGGGCGAGGGAGTCCGCGTCGTGGGCGGCGATGATCGAGCGGGCCGTCGGCAGGTCGCGGCGCATCAGGGCGTCGACCAGGTCGGTGTGCCGGGACCACAGGTGGCCGCGCAGATCGTCGAGGCGGCGCAGATGCTGGACCGTGCAGACCCAGGACTGCACGCGCAGCCGGTGCAGGAAGTCGGCGAGGTACGGGTTGCCGAAGAGGGTGCCGAGCTCGCGCCAGAAGCGCAGGTCGTAGCCGATGAGCACGGTGAGGTCGCCGGCGGTGGCGGCGCGCTGCGCCTCCTCGGCACGGCGGCGTACCCCGACCACGGCGGCGTGCATGCGGGGGTCGTCGGGGTCCCGGTTGCGGGCGGTGTCGGTGGCCAGGACCTGGAAGATGCCGGTGATGACCAGGCCGCGGGCCTCGATGATGCCGCGGTAGTCCTCGACGGAGTACTCGTGGACGCGGAAGCCGCGGTGCTGGTCGGCCTCCAGGAGCCCTTGCGCGGAGAGGTCGACGAGGGCCTCGCGGACGGGCGTCGCGGAGACGCCGTACTGCTCGGCGATCTCCTTGACGGTGAACTCCCGGCCCGCCTGCAGCCGCCCGGCCAGCACCTCGTCCCGCAGCGCGTCCGCGATCTGCTGCCGCAGGGTGCTCCGGGTCACGGAGCCGTTGCTGCCGATGCCGGGCATGGTCAGGGCGTCTCCCGTCGTCGCGATGAGGTGGCGTGCACGTATATGTCTACGAGCACGCCACCTTACGCGTTCGGGTGACGGGGGCGTTTCTGCGGGGAACGGCGCTTTTTTCTCGCCCCCGCCGCCCCTACCCGTCCCATCCCCAGGGGCTGCCGCCCCTTCGACCCCGGTCCCTGGGACCTGCGGCCCCCAGACCCCCGCTTCGGCCCTGAACGGGCCTCGTCCTCAAACTCCCCCAGAGGGGGTGCCCCCAGACGGGCTGAAATGCGCGGACCGGCGCCCAGAGGTAAAGCCACCCGCAGCCTGATGACCCGGACCAGCGCCCAGAGGCGGAGCCGTCGGCCGTCAGTCCGTGTACTCGTCCGCCACCGCCAGCGCGGCGTCCAGCGCTGCCAGCCCCTCCTTCAGCTCGGCCTCGCTCACGTTGCACGGCGGGACGACATGCGTGCGGTTCATGTTCACGAACGGCCAGATACCCGCGGCCTTCGCGGCGGAGCCGAACGCCGCCATGGGGGCGTTCGCCTCGCCGGCCGCGTTGTACGGCACCAGCGGCTCACGGGTCTCCCGGTTCCGCACCAGTTCGACGGCCCAGAACATGCCGGTACCGCGCACCTCGCCGACGCAGGGGTGCCGCTCGGCCAGCTCTCGCAATCCCGGTCCGACCACCTCGGCGCCCAGCCGGGCGGCGTTCTCGACGATGCCCTCCTCGGCCATCACGTTGATCGTCGCGACGGCGGCCGCGCAGGCCAGCGGGTGGCCGGAGTAGGTCAGACCGCCCGGGTACGGGCGCCTCGCGAAGGTCTCGGCGATGGCGCCGGAGATGGCGACCCCGCCCAGGGGCACATATCCGGAGTTCACGCCCTTCGCGAAGGTCATCAGGTCCGGGGTCACGTCGAAGAGATCCGCCGCGAACCACTCACCGGTCCGTCCGAACCCCGCCATGACCTCGTCCAGGACGAAGACGATCCCGTACTTGTCGCAGATCTCGCGAACGCCGGCGAGGTAGCCGGGCGGCGGCAGCATGATCCCGGCCGTCCCGGGGATCGTCTCCAGGATGATCGCGGCGACGGTCGACGGCCCCTCGAAGGCGATCGTCGTCTCCAGATGCTCCAGCGCCCGCGCGCACTCCTGCTCCTCGGTCTCCGCGTAGAAGCGGGAGCGGTAGAGGAAGGGCGCCCAGAAGTGCACGACACCGGCCGCGGCACTGTCGGAGGCCCAGCGGCGCGGGTCGCCGGTGAGGTTCACGGCCTGCTGCGTGCCCCCGTGGTACGACCGGTACGCCGAGAGCACCTTCGGGCGTCCCGTGTGCAGCCGCGCCATCCGTACGGCATGCTCCACGGCGTCCGCGCCGCCGTTGGTGAAGAAGATCTTGTCCAGGTCACCCGGCGTCCGCTCGGCGATCAGCCGCGCCGCCTCGGACCGGGCCTCGACGGCGAAGGCGGGCGCGAAGGTGGTCAGGTGTGCGGCCTGCTCCTGTATCGCGGCGACGACTTTCGGGTGCTGGTAGCCGATGTTCGTGAAGACCAGCCCGCTGGTGAGGTCGAGGTAGCGCTTGCCGTCGTAGTCCCAGAAGTACGACCCCTCCGCGCCGGCGACGGCGAGCGGGTCGATGAGCTCCTGCGCGGACCAGGAGTGAAAGACATGCGCACGGTCCGCGGCCTTCACGGCGGCGCCGATCTCGGGATTTGGCTGAGGGGTCATGCGGGCGAGCGTAGGAGTCGGCGGTGTGGGCGAGGTAGCGGCGTCATGTCTGTCGTCGGGGGGTTTCCGCGACAACCTGTCGACAGCTGCTTTGACAGTAAGCTGCCTAAGTGACAGCATGTTGTCATATTCGGTTTGTCGTCCTCGTTGACTTCAGGGGGAGCAGATGAGCACCAAGACCAGCACCGAAACGGGCACGGACACGGGCGTCGGCGCCATCCGCAAGCCCGTGTATCTCGCCGTCTACGACACCCTGGCCGACTGGGAGCCGGGCCACGCCACCGCGCAGCTCGCTCGCGCCGGATACGAGATCCGCACCGTCGGCCCCACCCGCGAGCCCGTCACCACCGTCGGCGGCCTCCGCATCCAGCCCGACCTGGCCCTGGACGACGTACGGCCGTCCGACGCGTCCCTGCTGGTCCTCCCGGGCGCCGACCTCTGGGCCGAGACATCGGCCGCTACCGCGGCGGGAGGCGACGACCTCGCCCCCTTCGCCCGCAAGGCGCGGGAGTTCCTCGACGCCGGTGTGCCCGTCGCCGCGATCTGCGGGGCGACGGCCGGTCTGGCCCGCGAAGGCCTGCTCGACGACCGGGACCACACCAGCGCGGTCTCCTTCTACCTGGCCGCGACCGGGTACGGCGGCGGCGCGCGGTACGTCGAGGCCGACGCCGTCACCGACGGGGGGCTCGTCACCGCCGGGCCCACCGAACCCGTCGCCTTCGCCCGGGAGATCCTGCGGCTCCTGCACGTGTACGACGACGAGGCCGTCGACGCCTGGTACCGCCTGTTCCACGACTCCGACGCCGAGGCGTACGCCGTACTCGAGAAGGCCGGCGTTCTGTGAGCCGCGAACGCCAGGACCTGCTCAGCCGCAGCGCGCTCGGTGTCTTCCGGCTCAACGGCCAGTTCCTCGCGGTCGCCGAGGAGCTGGCCAAGCCCGCCGGGCTGACGGCGGCCTGGTGGCAGGTGCTCGGGGCGGTGCTCGGCGAACCCCTGCCCGTCTCCGGCATCGCCCGCGCCATGGGTATCACGAGGCAGAGCGTGCAGCGCATCGCCGATCTGCTGGTGGAGAAGGGGCTCGCGGAGTACCGGCCCAACCCCGCCCACCGCCGCGCCAAGCTCCTCGCGCCCACGGAGGAGGGGCGCGCGGCGATCTCCCGGATCAACCCCGGCCACGCGGCCTTCGCGGACCGTTTGGCGCAGGCCCTCGGGGAGGCGGACCTCGCCGATGCCGTACGGGTTCTGGAACGGTTGTCGAAGGTGCTCGACCAGATCGCCGTTCCTGTTACGGAACCGTAGACGCCGCCCCGCTCACCTCCCCATATGCCGCACTATCGTGGGGGCCGTTGCGTAAGCGGGGGTTTGCGTGGGCGGGGTTGGGGGGCGTGCGATGGAGAAGCTGGGGCCGGGCGATCCGCAGCAGATCGGGGCTTATCGGCTGCTGGCGCGGCTGGGCGCGGGCGGCATGGGGGACGTGTATCTCGCCCGGTCGGACCGCGGCCGTACCGTCGCCGTCAAACTCGTACGGCGGGAGCTGGCCGCGCAGGAGGAGTTCCGGGCCCGTTTCCGGCAGGAGGTGCAGGCCGCGCGGCAGGTCGGCGGGTTCTGGACCGCCCCGGTGCTCGACGCGGACACCGAGGCCGACGTGCCCTGGGTGGCCACCGGGTATGTGGCCGGGCCCAGCCTCCAGCAGGTCGTCGGGCACGACCACGGGGCGTTGCCCGAGCGGTCGGTACGGATCCTGGCGGCCGGCCTCGCGCATGCGCTCAAGGACATCCACGCCGCGGGGATAGTGCACCGGGATCTGAAACCGTCCAACGTCCTGGTCACCATCGACGGGCCCCGCGTCATCGACTTCGGGATCGCCCGCGCGCTGGAGACGGTGGGCGAGAGCGGGCTCACGCGCACCGGTGCGCTCATAGGGTCACCGGGGTTCATGGCGCCCGAGCAGGTGCGCGGGGACCGGATCACGCCCGCGTGCGACGTGTTCTGTCTGGGCTCGGTGCTCTCGTACGCCGCGACCGGCGCGCTGCCCTTCGGATCCGTCGACAGCGGCGCCCACGCCGTGATGTTCCGGATCGCCCAGGAGGAACCCGACCTGGAGGGGGTGCCCGAGACGATCGCCGAGCTGGTACGGGACTGCTTGCGCAAGGACCCGGGCGCCAGGCCGACGCTGGACCGGATCCTGGAGCGCACGGGGGCCGAGGACACCGTCTCCGGAGGGCGGTCCCGGGATCCGTGGCTGCCGGGTGCGCTGGTGGCGCAGCTGGGGCGGCATGCGGTGCGGTTGCTGGATACGGAGGATCCGGGTGGGGACGGTGGGGACGGTGGGGCCTGAGGGTTCGGCCGGTGGTCCGGTGGCTCCGGGGGGCCCGGCGCAGGCGGCTTCGCCGCAGGTGCGGGCGGTGGAGGTGGGTTCGCCGGAGCTGGGTTCCGGGGCACCGGGCCCCGTGGAGCCGGCTCCCGCGGCCTCCCCCGAACACGCCCCGGCCGTCGGAGCGACGCCGCCGGACCAACTCCCCACCGTGGCCGCGACGCGGAACGGCGACCAGAGCGCGCCGCCGGCCCCGCCCACCCCGCCCCACCCGGCGTACGGCACCCCACAGCAGCACCCCCAGCCCTCGCAGCAGCCGGCGTACGGCTACCCGCCCCCTCCGTACTCCGCGAACCCGCCCTACGGCCCGACCCCGCCGTACGCCCACACCCCGCCGTACGACCCGCCCCTGCCCTACCTCCCCACCGCCCCACCCGAAGAGCCCCGCCGAAGCGGACGTTCCACGGCGGCGCTCATCGTCGTCGCGCTGGTCGTGGCGCTCGCCGCCGGTGGCTCGGTGTACGCCCTCATGAACGGGGACGGTGACGACAGGACCGGCGGTGATCCGACCGCCAACCCGACCGCCACGACCACCACCGAGCCCCCCACCGGCGACCCGACCACCCCCTCCGCCTCCCCGTCCCCGTCCGCGTCCCCGTCGGACGGCGCGATCCCGGCGGACTACCTGGGCACCTGGACGGCCTCGATCGACAACGGCGGCGGCGAGAACACCCGTCGGCTGACCATCCGGCAGGGCGACGTGGGCGACACGGTCCTGACCCTGGTCGCCGACGGACCTGCCGGCACCGGCACCTACCACTGCGAGTTCGAGGCGGCGCTGACCGGAGAGCCGGGTGGCGAAGGCCCGTTGGAGATCGGCCCGTCCACGGTGACGGCCGGGGAGTCACCCACCTGTTCGCCGGGCGAGGCCACCGAGATCACCCTGCTGCCGGACGGCGGGCTGGAGCGGGTGAACACGAGCAGTGGCGAGAAGTTGACGTACACCAGGCAGTAACCCCAAGTACCCGTATGCGTAAGGCCGTTGAGATCACCCCTGCCTACGGTGATGCCGGTGGAGTGGCTGAGCGCAGAGAACATCGTGGCCGTCGGCACCGCGGTGCTCGGTGTCGTCGCGTCCGGCGTCATGGTCTGGTACGAGCGCCGGGTGCCGCGCAGGAAGCGCATCGGCTACCGCGTCCAGATGGACAACCCCATAGGCGACGACGTGAGTTCGGGCCGGGCCAACGTCCGCCTCGGCCTGTTCGACGCGGACATGGACGACGCGACCCTCGTGCTGCTGCGCGTCGAGAACGACGGCTCGCAGAGCATCGACCGCGACGACTACACCGGCCCCGAACCCCACGGTCTCACCGCGGTGTTCACGGACCGCACCATCCGAGGTGTCTCGGTCACGCAGCCGACCGACATCGACCACCTGATGGACCACTTCACCCCGCAACGGGGCTTCGGCTACGAGGACAACCGGCTGCGCATCCCGCGCGTCCCGCTCAACCCCGGCGACCACTACAAGCTGCTGGTGATGCTGTCCGGCGGCGACGTGGGCCGGGAGATCCGGCTGCGCGGCGGCATCCGGGACGGCGAGGTGCACCCCAACCGCAGCGCGACGCCGGACGACAAGGCGCCGGTGTTCAGCCTGCAGGCAAGGATCTTCACCGGGCTGCTCACGCTCTCCGTGCTGGCGCTCGCGGGCATCGTCGTCTTCCGTGACGGCAATCCGATCGAGTGCGAGCGGGGCGAGCTGAGGGTGATCGGCTCGACCGCCTTCGAGCCGGTGCTCTCGACGCTGGCGCAGAGTTACGAGCGCAAGTGCGCGGGCGCCGAGATCGACGTCGAGACGCGCGGCAGCGAGGCGGGCGTCGCCGAGCTCGCCGCCCTGGCCGGTGGGTCCAGGCCGAGGGCGCGGTCCGTGATCGCGTTCTCCGACGGCCCGCTCGGCGACCGACTGGGGCTGAAGGGGAAGAAGGTCGCGCTGTCCGTCTTCACCCTCGTCGTCAACGACGGGATCGAGCTCGGGCCCGACGGCCTGTCCGTGCAGCAGGTGCGGGACATCTACAAGGGCAGGTACAAGCGCTGGGGCGAGGTGCTCCCGGGCCTCGACAGGGCGACCGCCGGCCTGCCCGTCGTCCTGGTCAGCCGGGGTGACAGTTCGGGGACGCGACAGGTCTTCCAGGACCGCGTGCTGGGGCAGTGGGAGCAGGCGCAGAGCACGTCACTGGACTGCCGGCCGCCCGAGGGCGCCGTCACCTCCGTCACGCGGTGCGAACTCCCCGGCAC
This sequence comes from Streptomyces sp. R28, assembly GCF_041052385.1. Lineage (GTDB taxonomy): Bacteria > Actinomycetota > Actinomycetes > Streptomycetales > Streptomycetaceae > Streptomyces. Next base: position 5,846,741 of record NZ_CP163439.1, read on the forward strand.
CGGCGACGTCCTGGACAAGGTCGCCGAACAGCCCGGCGCCATCGGCTACAGCGAGCTCGGCGTCGCCGCCCGGCACAAGGGCGTGCGCACGGTGCCCCTCGACGGCGACCGCGCGAACGTGGACGAGATCGAGCGCGGCGACAGCGCCTACCCGTACCGCGACATCGAGTACGCCTACACCTCCGGCACCGCCCCCGACGACTCCCTCACCGCCGGCTTCCTCGCCTACCTGGACAAGGAGAGCAGCCGACAGGTGATCCGCACGCACGGGCATCTGCCGTGCGGGACGCCGGTGGGGCTGAAGTTGTGCGTGAACTCCCGCGACTGAATCCCGCGACTGAATCCCGTCACTGAATGCCGCGACTGAATCCCGCGCCTCAGCTGCCGCTCGGCACCCTTGCCGTCGATTGCCATGTCCACAACCATGGCGGAGTCGGCCGTATCGGCAGCCCCGGGAGGACACATGCATCACAGCCCCACCAGGAGAACGGTCTTAACGGCTACGACAGCTACGACAGTTACGGCGGCCACGGCGATGGCCACCACGGCCACGACCGGCACGGCCGAGGCGGCGCCCGCGTCGGCAGCGGGCAACCTTGCGGCATCCGCCCAGCGCCCCACCCGCGAACTCCGCGCCCTCCTCCGTGAGATCGACCCCGCCCGCATCGAGGCCACGACCCGCAAACTGGTCTCCTTCGGCACCCGTCACACCCTCTCCGTCCAGGACGACCCGGACCGCGGCATAGGCGCCGCCCGCGACTGGCTCCTGGCCGAACTGCGCTCCTACGCGGCGACCTCGGCCGGCCGGATGACCGCGGAACTCCAGTCCTACGTTCAGGAACCGGCTCCCCGTATCCCTTCCCCCACGAAGATCACGAACGTCATCGCGACACTGCGCGGCTCGGTCACGCCGGAGCGCGTCCACGTCGTCTCGGGCCACTACGACTCCCGCGCCACGGACGTCATGGACGCCACCTCCGACGCGCCGGGCGCGGACGACGACGCGTCGGGTGTGGCCGTCGTCCTGGAACTTGCCCGGGTGATGGCGAAGCGCCGCCCGGCGTCGACGATCGTGTTCGCGGCGGTGGCGGGGGAGGAGCAGGGGCTGTACGGATCGGCGTACATGGCACAGCAGTTGAAGGCGGCGGGCGCGGACGTCCGGGCCATGTTCACGAACGACATAGTCGGCAGCTCGACGGCGGACGACGGCACGCGCGAGCCGTACACGATCCGCCTGTTCGCGGAGGGGGTCCCCTCGTCGGAAACCCCCGAACAGGCGGCGATCCGCCGCTCGGTGGGCGGCGAGAACGACTCCGCGACCCGCCAACTGGCGAGGTTCGTCAGGGACGTGGCCGAGAACGACGCAACGGGCATGCGGATCCGAGTGATCCACCGCCGCGACCGCTACCGCCGGGGCGGCGACCACATCCCCTTCCTCGAACGCGGCTACCCGGCCGTCCGCTTCACCGAGCCGGCCGAGGACTTCGCCCACCAGCACCAGGACGTCCGCGTCGACGAGACCGGCAAGCAGTACGGCGACCTGCCGCAGTTCTGCGACTTCGACTTCACGGCGAGGGTGGCGAAGGTCAACGCGGCGGCCCTGTGGACCCTGTCCCAGGCCCCGGCCGCCCCGACCGGCGCCAAGATCATCACGACCACCCTCACGAACACCACCCAACTGGTGTGGACGAGGGGCCCGGAACCGGACCTGGCCGGCTACGAGATCGTCTGGCGCGAGACGACGGCCCCCGAGTGGACCCACGTGGTGCCGGTGGGCGACGTGACGACCCACGAGGTGGACCTGTCGAAGGACAACGTGTTCGTCGGAGTGAGAGCGGTGAACAGAGCGGGCCTGCGGGGCCCGGTGGCCTTCCCGGCCCCGCAGTCGTAAGCGGGCCGGGGGGTTCCCGTCCGGGGGTGCCCCCTCTGAGGGGCGAAGGACCCCCTACCGAGGCTCAGGCGGCCGCTGCCGGGGCATGTTCGGCCGGGCCCCGTTCCCCGGTGGCACCGCAAGCCGCCCCTGCCCCACCCCCACATCCTGCCGAGCTCCACCGGCCACAGCCGACTGAATCCCCATCGGCGCCGACCCCGTGCGGAACTCCACCATCCAGTCCGCCGTCTCCGCCCGCACCAACTCCGTCACGTCCTCGGAGAACCGCCGCAGCACCCCCAGGCACCGCTCCGCCGCCTCACTCGCGGTCCCCTCGGCCGGCCCCAGAACCTCCCGCACACTCTCCGTCGCCCAGTCGAACTGCAACACCTGAAGCCGCCGCTGCACCGCCTGAGCCGTGGCGACGTCCCTTATCCACCCGGACGTCACCCCGAAGAACCGATCGACCGCCACACACGCCACCGCCAGCAGCAGCGCCAGATACCCCCACGGCGCCACCCCGCTCGCGACCCCCGTCAGATCCAGCAGCGGCAGCGCGGCCCCCACCACCGCCCCCACCGCGGCCCCACCCCGCAGCGCCCGAGCGCCCCGCCGCTTCCACACCCGATCCGCGAGATACCACGCGGCCGTGTCCAGCGCTCCCCGCTCCACCCACCGGTACAACTCGTGCAATCGCACCGCGGGCTCCCCCCAGTCCCCGAGCGGAAACGCCCGCCCCCTCAGATCGCCCGGCCGGATCCCGGCCGCCCCTTCGCCGCCCCCGACGCCCCGCCCGTGCTGAGACGACCTCTCGGGCTGCATCTCCGGCTGACCCACCCGGCACTCCCTACTGATCACGGTGCGTGACACCACGTACGACCCGGGTACGACCCCCACGCCGCACGGAACGTCACGCAGCACCTGAGGCTGACGCGCCGGACCCTTCCTAGCGCCCCATGGGTGACGAAGAGATGCCTTTCGCCTCTTTTCCGCCCGGAAGAGGGTCTTGATCAGGTATCGGACTCCAGTTCCTCTCACTCGAAAGAGTGCTGGGGCGACGGCTGCGCCGACCACGTAGGCTCGTGCTGAACGGGAAAGTCGAGCGGAAATCCTGTACAGGCACCCGTACGGCACCCGTACAGGAACCCGTGCAGACACGCGTACACACGCAAGGAGCTGATCGTGATCCCCGGTGGTGGCCAGCCCAACATGCAGCAGCTGCTCCAGCAGGCCCAGAAGATGCAGCAGGACCTGGCGAGGGCGCAGGAGGAACTGGCTCAGACGGAGGTCGAGGGCCAGGCGGGCGGCGGCCTGGTGAAGGCCACCGTGACGGGCTCCGGCGAACTCAGGGCGCTCAAGATCGACCCGAAGGCGGTGGACCCGGAGGACACCGAGACCCTCGCCGACCTGGTCATCGCGGCCGTACAGGCGGCCAACGAGAACGCGCAGACGCTCCAGCAGCAGAAGCTGGGCCCGCTGGCCCAGGGCCTGGGCGGCGGCAGCGGCATCCCGGGCCTGCCCTTCTGACATTCCCGGCGTTCTCCGGCTTGCCTTTCTAAGACGGCCCGCGGCCAACTACGGTACGTACCGTAAGGAACCCCCAGGAAGGACGGCAGTCCGTTGTACGAAGGCGTGGTCCAGGACCTCATCGACGAGCTGGGACGGCTGCCCGGCGTCGGTCCCAAGAGCGCGCAGCGGATCGCCTTCCACATCCTGCAGGCGGAACCGACGGACGTACGGCGCCTCGCCCAGGCCCTGATGGAGGTCAAGGCGAAGGTCCGCTTCTGCGCGACGTGCGGGAACATCGCGCAGGAGGAGCTGTGCAACATCTGCCGGGACACGCGCCGTGACCCGGCGGTGATCTGCGTGGTCGAGGAGCCCAAGGACGTGGTGGCGATCGAGCGGACCCGCGAGTTCCGCGGCCGTTACCACGTCCTCGGCGGCGCGATCAGCCCGATCGAGGGTGTCGGACCGGACGACCTGCGTATACGAGAACTTCTCGCGCGGTTGGCCGACGGGACGGTCATGGAGCTGATCCTGGCCACCGACCCGAACCTGGAGGGCGAGGCCACGGCCACGTACCTCGCACGCATGATCAAGCCCATGGGCCTGAAGGTCACCCGCCTGGCCAGCGGCCTCCCGGTGGGTGGCGACCTGGAATACGCGGACGAGGTCACCCTCGGCCGCGCCTTCGAGGGGAGACGACTCCTAGATGTCTGACGCCACGCTGCACGCGACCGAGCCGGACCCGGACGACTTCGCGGTCCAGATCTCGGACCAGATCGAGAGCTTCCTGGTCGCCGTCACGGAGGTCGCGAAGGGCGACGAGCCGGGCTCGACCGTGCCCTTCCTCCTCCTGGAGGTCTCCCAACTCCTCCTGGCCGGCGGCCGCCTGGGCGCCCACGAGGACATCGTCCCCGACGAGCGCTACGAGCCCGACCTGGGCCCGGAGCCCGACGTCGACGAACTCCGCGAGAACCTCGCCCGCCTGCTGGACCCGGTGGACGTCTACTCCGAGGTCTTCGACCCCTACGAGCCCCGCAAGGCCCCGGTCCCGGCCCGTATCTCCGACGACTTGGCCGACGTCATCACCGACCTCCGCCACGGCATGGCCCACTACCGCGCCGGCCGCACCACGGAGGCGCTGTGGTGGTGGCAGTTCTCGTACTTCTCCAACTGGGGCACGACGGCCTCGGCGACCCTGCGCGCCCTGCACTCGGTCCTGGCCCACGTCCGCCTGAACCAGCCCCTGGAGGAGCTGGACGGCCTGGACACGGACCAGAGCATGATGGGCGACGAGACGCTGGAGTTCGAGGCCGGCAGGGTCATGGAGCAGGAGATCGGGGAGCCGCTGGGGATGCGGCCGGCGAAGTAGCGGCCGAGCCGTACCGGTACCCAGGGTGCCGGTACGGGAGCGGTGGGTAACGTCCTCGGTATGAGTAGCGAACTCGCCACCAGGCTCACCGAGTTGGACCTGCGCCTGCCCGATGTCAGCCCGCCCCGCGGGGCCTATGTCCCGGCGGTGCGCAGCGGCTCCCTCGTCTACGTGGCCGGCCAGGTGCCCATGGCGAACGGCGAACTCGTGGCCACCGGCAAGGTCGGGGGCGACGTGACGCCGGAGGAGGCGTACGGGCTCAGCCGGCGGTGCGCGCTCGCCGCCCTGGCCGCGGCCGTCTCCGTCGCGGGGCGGGACGCTGTGGCGGGCGTGGTGAAGGTGGTCGGCTACGTCGCGTCGGCCGACGGTTTCACCGGACAGCCGGGTGTGGTCGACGGCGCGAGCGACCTCTTCCTCGCCGTCTTCGGCGAGGCCGGCCGTCATGCACGCAGCGCGGTGGGCGTCGCGGAACTCCCGCTGGGCGCTCCGGTCGAGATCGAGGTCGTCTTCGAGACGTCCGGGTGAGCCTCGGCCTCGCACGGATACGGGCCGGGGGATCCGGTGCGGATCAGATGCGGGCGGCCGTGCCGGTGACTTCGATGCCGCTGCCGGGCTTTTGCGGGACCGACACCGAGATCTTGCTCGGCCGGCCCATGTCCGCGCCTTGATGGACCGTGATGGTGGCGGGCGTGGGGACGAGGCGCAGTTCCCTCAGGTAGCCGCCGAGCGCGGCGGCCGCCGCGCCGGTGGCCGGGTCCTCGAACACGCCGCCGGGCGGGAAGGGGTTGCGGGCGTGGAACACCGTCGCCGACTCCCGCCAGACGAGGTCGACGGTGGCCCAGTCCTTCCGGGCCATGAGGGTGGCGAGCGACGGCATGTCGTAGTCCAGGTCCGCGAGGCGTCCGCGGTCGGCGGCGGCGATCACCGGATGCCAGGCACCGGCGTACGCGGCGCGGGGCGGCAGCGTCGGATCGAGGTCCCCGGCGGGCCAGTGCAGGGCTGTCAGCAGCTCGGCCAGGTCGTCTGGGGAGATCGGTGCCGTCCGGGGCTCGACGCTCACCAGGGAGGCGACCAGGGAGCCGTCCGCGTCGAGGGTGGTGCTGACGGACACCGAGCCGGCCTTGGTGCGCAGCCGCAGGGGGCCGGGACCGTGCCGGTCCGCGTAGGCGACGGCGGTCGCGATCGTCGCGTGGCCGCAGAACGGCACCTCGGTGAGCGGGCTGAAGTATCTGATGTCCAGGGTGCCGTCGGCCGACGGCAGCACGAACGCGGTCTCCGAGTAGCCGACGTCGCCCGCCGTCGCCAGCATCGTCGCCTCGTCGATCCCGGTGGCGTCCAGCACGACACCCGCCGGGTTGCCTCCGGCGGGGTCGGCGGCGAACGCTACGTAGCGTAGAACCTCCATCAGCTGACCGTAGCGACGGGACCGGGTGATCGCCAGCAAGTCAAGGATGTTGACGTCCAGTCAGCGGCGTGCGGTCGGCTCACCCCCACGTCAGAAGGTCTCCGGTGATGCTCAGCCCCATCGAGAACCCCAGTGCGATACGGCGACCCCCTTCGCTTGGGCGCACGGCGTGGAAGTTGCGCGGGTCTAGCAGCAGAGCCTCGCCCACGGTGGGCCTGACCTCGACCGACTCGGCGTCGCCCACCACGGTTTCGGCGTACCCGTAGGACTGCGGCAGCCGGTGGGCCTCGTCGGCGGGGTGCCAGCGGTGCCGCCAGATGACCGTCTCGCCGCCGGTCTCCGGGACGGCGAGGTACAGGTTGAACGCGAACTGGGCCACCAGGGGGGAGTCCAGCAGATTCCCCTGGAACTCGCGCAGTGCCTCGTCGAAGTGGACCTGGAAGCCGTAGTTGGGCTCGCGGGCGACGCCGGGCGTCAGCTCCCGGCCGCCGTTGGTGCCGACTGCCACAGTGCCGGGCCAGTCCGCGCCGAGCGCCTCGCGGCACAGCGCGAAGGGGTCGTAGGGGAGCCCGAGGCTCCGCCATGCCTTCCGGTCGGCGTCGGCCGAGGGCCAGTAGCTGTCGGCGATGGCGCCGTTCGTGCGGTGGTCGCTGACGCCGACACCGAACCGCATCACGGGCGGCTGGACGCGCTGCCTGCCGTACGACTCGAAGGGTGAACTCTCCAGCGCGTGCAGGATTTCCGCGCACGTGGCGGCGGAGAGGAGGCCGGGTACCCGGACGGCGGCGCGACGGCCGGCCGCGAGGTCGGCGATGTGCTCACGGGTGAACGCCGGGGCGGTCGCCACGCTGAAGTAGGGGTCGCGCGGTACGGCTTGAGAATGAGCGGACAAGTCGGCAAGTTGCATGACAACATCCCGTCTCTCGCAGGGCCGTACGGCGTGTCACGCCTGGTGGGCGTAGCTGAAGTCCCGGAAGGCGGTGGCCGCGCTCGTCTCGAGAACGGGGCGGTCGGATCGCAGGGCGTCGAGAACGATCTGTCGTGCGATCTCGTCCCGGGACAGTTCGGCGCCGTGGTCCGGGTTCTTCTGCCCGGACGTCGCCTCTAAGTTTTTTAAGTTTTTGTCGTGCTCGGGTTTCTTGTCCCTGTCGTCGAAGGAATTCACACAGGCCCCCCTGGTGCTTTGTCGTTCATGCGGAGTCGCGATTCCGTCACCCTCTGCACTCGAGAGTGAAGGCTGTCGATGGTAGGACGCAAGCCCCCATCCGGGCGTTGTTTTCCGTCAACTCACAGCAAGTACACGGGTTTTGCTAGAGGTCCTGGTCCATCCGGTCGAGTAGATCCTTTGTCAGGCGGACCTCGCGATGGGTGTTGCCCAGGACGCGCCGCTGGTCCTTGAGAAGGGATTTCAGGGCGGCGGAGGCCTCCTCGACCCGTCCACGCATCAGCAGGGCCTGGGCGCGGACGTAGCGCAGACGCATCACCGCGTGGGAGTCGGAGGACTGCCGGGCATCCCGCATCCCGCTGTCGATCATGGCCAGCGCCTCGTCCACCTTCTCCCGCTCCAGCAGCGTGCGCCCCAGGCTCTCCCGGACGTGCAGGGTCTCCGGTGTGCCGCGGGACCAGTTGCGCAGCCTGATCGCCAGGATCTCGCGCAGGTGGGCCTCCGCCTCGGTCAGGTTGCCCTGTGCCAGCAGGGCTCGGGCGTGGGTGTGCCGGACGACCATCGTGTCGGCGTGTTCCGCGCCCCGGACCCCCTTCTCGTCCTCCACGACCGACCGCAGGATCTCCTCGGCCTCGGGCGCCCGGTCCTGTTCCAGGATGGCGCGTGCCAGCTTGTGACGGCTGGCCAGCGTGTCGGGGTGCCGATCGGGCAGCACCTCCGACCGTCTGGCGATGACCTCCTTCAACTCGGCTTCCGCCGCTTCGAGTTCGCCGGTCTCCAGGTCGATGCGGGCGCCCTCGTGGCGCAGCCCGAGGATCTCCCGGTCGTCCCGGTGGAAGCCGAAGGAGTCGCAACTCTCGATGATCGGCAGCAGCAGGGCCCTGGCCGGTGCGAGGTGCCCGGCGACCAGCAGGTACCGGACCGTCAGCCGGGCGAGTTCCAGGGTGGAGGTGAGCACGTCGCGGTCGTCGGTCGGTCCGTCGGGTCGCAGGACGGAGCGGGTGACCTCGATGGAGTGCGGTGTCACCGCGGGCCACACCGTCCACGCGTCGGGATAGTCGGGGTCGTGGTCCTTGACCGCGTCGAGAAGCATGTGGACGTCGAGGGCGTAGTAGTCGGCCCTGCGCCGCAGTACGTCGTCGTCGGCGCGGAGGATGGCGTGGACGACGGGATGCAGGGTGAGGAAGCCCTCCCGGGCCTGGTCCGCCTCGATCAGGTCGAGGTGGCGCAGGCCCATGATGGCCTCGGTGCGCTGCGGCCGGGTGAACTCCGGCCAGAGCGAGGACCTGGCCGGTGCCTGGCCCCCCAGCAGGCGTTGGTAGGGGATCGGCGCGATGTTCAGACAGGCGAGCGCCTTCAGCAGCGGGGCGGCCTGGGGCAGGCCGCGCCGCTCCAGCAGACCCAGCGAGATGCCGTACACCTCGTCGACGATCTTCTCCAGGCCCAGCGTCTCGTCGTCGCCGTCCATCCGGATGCCGACCGGGGACGCGGAGCGGCGGGCCCAGGCCTGACGGTACGTCTCGAAGTCTCTTATGTCGTTGGCGCCCAGAAAGACCCCGCTCTCGCGCACCGACCGGATGTACTGCGCGGCCGTCCGCAGCGCCAGGGGAAGGCCGCCGAGCTCGTGGGAGAGCAGGCGGGCCTGCTCCGTGGTGCCGGCCCCGGGGCCGGTGCGCTCGATGAGCATGGAGGCGCCGTCGGTGTCGTCGAGGCGTGGCACGCGGCGTACGTGGCTCCAGTCGCCCCAGGTGTCCTTGTTGTTGACCTGGCTGGTCACGACGACCATGCCGTTCGCGCCCTCGGGCGGGCGCAGCCAGCCCGTCCCGTCCTTGACCGCGCCGCCGCGCGGGGCGAGGCGCTGTGGGTCGTCGGCGTTGTCGAAGACGATCAGCCATGGCTCGGCGGAGGCGTTGAGGAAGCGCCAGACGAGGTCGGTCTGACTGCGGCCGCCCCGCCAGGCGACGTCGGCCTGGCTGTCCGGAATACCCAGCTCCCGGGCGACTTCGCGCATACAGGCGCTGAGCTGGTTCACCCGTACCCACCACACCCGGCGACCGCGGGCGTCGGCCTGCGCGGCGATCTCCAGGGCCACGCGGCTCTTCCCGCTCCCGCCCGGGCCGACCAGCACCTGCACGCCCGAGGCGGACGAGACGATGTCGGACACGATCTGCCGGCGCGCCTGCCCGTGCAGCCTGCCGTCCTTGTGGGGGAGGGCGACCGAGAAGGGCCCCTCCTCTTCGCCGGGGTGCTCGCAGGGGAACTTCTCGGCGGGCTCCGCGGACTGCGGGGCCGGGTCCGGTAACGCGGCCGGTGTGCCGGGGGGTTCCGGTGCCGTGTGTGCGGCGATGACGTCCTGGAGCACCGCCTTGAGGACGACGTAGGACTCGGCCTGCCGGTCGGCGGGTTTCACGAGGGTGAAGTGGTCGCCCTCGATGGTGTCCCCGCCCCAGGGGTTGGTGGCGTTGATGGCCGGTACGACGTTGTCGGTCTGTCCGCCGAACGCGGAGATGGGTATGGGGCACTCCGAGTCGGAGGCCGCGTTCGCCGCGACCACTCTCTGCAGCACGGTCTGCTGGGCTTCCAGGACCGCACGGGTGCTCAGCGGCCGCAGTTCGCGTTCCTGGACGTTCCGCCAGAACACCAGGGCCTTGCGCAGAAACAGGAAGAAGCCGGAGCCGTTGTTGGGGCAGCCGTACATCACGATGTGCTTGATGCGCGCGAGTTCCGCGCCTTGGTTGCGCCACAGCCTGCGAGCCAGGAAGCGCTGGATGACGAGCCCGCCCTGGCTGTGGCTGACCAGGACGACCGGTCCCCCGTCGGCGCACTGGTGACGCAGATAGGTGCCCAGCCGGTCGGCTATGTCGTCGACGTCGGCGATGCGGCGGTCGGGCCGTAATCGGACCTTGGGGGAGTCGTAGTCGAAACAGCGGACGCTGAGCCGACGTTTCAACTCCCGGTCCTTGGCCAGGAGGTCGGTGAACTTCTGCCAAGTCCCGGCGTCGGAGAACAGGCCGTGTACGAAGATCACGTGGGTGCGTGCCGCCATCACCGTCGGAACCTCCAGGCCGCGAGGCCAGTCGTCACCGGATGGGCCGGCCCTTCACGAGGAAAGCGGCCGCGTCATTGATGAATGATGCACGAGCGGTGACACCCAGGCCAAGGACCCGGTTGACCAGGGCTAATCCAAATGCCCTCGGTCACTCACGCCACGGGGAAGGGATCGACTGGTGTGACGCAGGTTACGGAAAAAGACTTCTGAAGCGGCGTAATGCGCCGGCCCCTCGCGCGGTCTCATCTGCACAACGGTCACCCCGGCCGGTTGCCCCGCCCGAATCGGAGCCCCCCACCATGTACGTCACCCTTGAGCAGCCGACCGGCGCCCGTCTGATCACGGCCTCGGACCAGGAGATCGCGATACCCGCGACCCTCCGCTACACCTCCGCCGACCCGCTGGCGGTGCACCTCGACTTCCCGCCGCATGTCACGCTCGACGGCGAGGTCACGACCTGGACGTTCGCCCGTGTGCTGCTGAGCGAGGGCCTGCGTGCCCGGGCCGGGCTCGGCCGCGTTCGCGTCCGGCCGTGCGGGTCGTCCCACACGTATGTGGAGTTCCATGCGCCGGAGGGCACGGCGGTGCTCCGCTTCGGCTCGGCGGATCTGATCCGCTTCCTGGCCCGCACGTACACCGTGATCGCGCCGGGCGAGGAGACCGTGGGGGCCGAGCTGGACCACGGTCTGGTGGCGCTGTTCGGGGTGTGAGGACTCCGGCGTCGACGCGGCACCGGGTGGGCTGTGGCACCCCGTTCGCCGCCACCGAGAACGCGTTGACGACCACCCCGTAGAACTGCGCGTTCGGCACGAACTCCCGTACGCCCACCCCGCGTTGACCGCGTACAGAGCAGCAGCACCAGGGCGGGTACGGCGACCAGGGCGAAGCCCTTCCCGGTGAGGTCGGTGGTGTAGCCCGCTACACCGCCTCTTCGGGAGCTCACTACCTCGTTGCCGACCTCGGAAAACGGGATCGTTGATCTCGCCAGGTCAACGGCCGCACCAGCGGCCCCGCCCCGAAGGAAACCGCCATGAAGGCCCTGCTCTCCTCCCGCCCCGTCCTGTGGTTCCTGTTCCTCTTCAACGCCCTCGTCGCCGCGGCCGCCCCCCTCGTCGTGGACGGTGCGCAGTCCATCGCGACCAGTGTCGGCATGGGCGTAGTCTCCCTCGGAGCCGGTTCCGCCCTGATACGTCGACGGACTGCGAACGCGGCGTAATCAGCCGGTCACCCGGCGTGAATTGGGCACGTGCTGTCCCGGCCCTGTATCTGCCTTGTACGGGCCCTAACCGGTGCCACGCGAATCTGGAGTCACCTCCACCGCAGAGAACGCGGAAAGCGGAGGGAGACCCACCAGACCGCACAGCACCGGGAGTTCGCGATGACCCGTCGTTCCATAAGCAAGCGTGTAGCCGTCGTCACCGCCGCCGCCCTCGTCGCTGTCGGCACCTTTGCCGCAGGTGCTGCGGTCGCCGGGCAGGAGAAGGCGGCGAAGCCCGCCAAGAAGCAGGTTGCCGCCCTGTTCGACGAGTGGAACGCGGCGCTGAAGACGCAGGACCCGGAGGAGGTCGCCGACCTCTACTGGGACGACGCGGTCCTGCTGCCCACCCTCTCCAACCAGGTCCGTGCCGACCGCGAGAGCCGTATCGACTACTTCGAGCACTTCCTGGCGAACAAGCCGGTCGGCAAGAAGATCGAGACGCACATCAACGTCCTCGACTCGAACTCGGTGCTGGACGCGGGTGTCTACCAGTTCACGCTCACCGACCACGACTCGGGCGAGAAGAAGATCGCCAAGGCCCGCTACACCTACGAGTGGGAGAAGCGGGACGGCGAGTGGAAGATCGTCAACCACCACTCCTCGTTGATGCCCGAAGACTGATCCGCACGGACAGCCCGCCCCCGGGAGCGTTGCCCAGGGCCACCGTCCCGCCGTCGTCGGTCACCAGCTGCTTGACGACGGCGAGGCCGAGGCCGGAGCCGGCCTTCCCGGTCAGGCCCTGGCCGCGCCAGAAGCGGTCGAAGGCGCGGGACTGCTCCGCGTCCGACATGCCGGGGCCCTCGTCGTCCACCGACAGGATCACCTCGTCGCCCCTCGGCTCCACCCGGACCGTGATCGTGCCGCCGTCCGGTGACACCTCCAGGGCGTTCGAGAGCACGTTGTCCAGCACCTGGTCCAGATGACCGGGGCTGGTCAGCACAAGCAGCCGGCCGTCGGCACTCCCCCTGAGCGTGATGGTGACTCCGCGCTCGTCGGCGGCCGGCCTCCACACCGACAGCCGCTCGTGGACGATGTCCGCCAGCGCCAGCGGCTCCGCCGCCGACACCTTCGCCTCGGCCCGGGCCAGTACCAGCAGACCGTTCACCAGCCGGCTCATCCGGACGACCTCGGCGGTGGCCTGCTCCACGTCCTCCCGTACGAACTCGTCGTCGACGCCGTCCGAGATGTTGTCCAAGGACAGGCGCAATGCCGTGAGAGGAGTTCGGAGTTGGTGCGAGGCGTCCGCCACGAAGATCCGCTGCGAGGCGACCAGCGTGTCCAGGCGCTCGGCGCCCTGGTTCAGGGTGCGGGCGAGGGTCTGGGTCTCCGGCGGGCCCGTCACGGGGGAGCGCGCGGTCAGGTCGCCGTCGCTGAACTTGCTGGCCATGGCGTTGAGTTCGCGCAGCGGTGCGGTGATCCGGCGCGCGGCGAACGCGCCGATCGCGGCCGCCGCCGCCAGCACGAACACGGCCAGGCCGGACCTGAAGCCCCAGATCTGCCACAGCCGCCTGGTCATGTCCGAGGTCGAGTACACGATCCGTACGGCCGCCTCCCCCTTGGCGGGGACCGTGACGGCCAGGTGCTTGCCCCAGATGAAGTCGGAACCCCAGTCGGTCGTCGGCTCGTTCTTCTCCACGGCCCGGATCAGCGCCGCGTCCGTCGTGGGCTTCGGCAGGTCGGGAGCGCAGCTGCCGGTGGGGGTCACCTCGACGTCGCCGGGGGTCTTTTTGCTGTACGCCTTGGCCACCTTCGTCAAGGCGTCGCACGAGGTGTTGTCGCCGTTGCCCAGCAGCAGCGCCATCGTGTCGGCCTCGCGCAGGACGGACAGCTTGGTGTCGTCCCGCAGCTGTTTGGTGAGGGTGAAGGCGACCGGCACGGTGAACAGGAGGATGGCGACCGCGACGAGCAGGATGTAGCTGCGGATGAGCTGGCGGTTCATGAGGCGTCACTGCCTCCGACGATCTCCAGCCGGAACCCGACCCCGCGCACCGCCTCGATCGTGATCGCCCCGGCGAGCTTGCGCCGCAGCGCCGCCACGTGCACGTCCAGCGTCTTGGTCGGCCCGAACCAGTTGGCGTCCCAGACCGCCTCCATGATCTGCTCGCGCGACATCAGCGCCCCGGGCTCCTCGGTGAGGAAGGCCAGCAGGTCGTACTCCTTGGGCGCGAGGGCGACCTCCTCGCCGTCCAGGCGGACGCGGGCCGCCTTGCGGTCGACGGTCAGGCGGGGACCGTAACGGTCCGGGCCGGCCTCGGCGGCGGCAGGAGTGCGCGGCTGCATCCGGCGCATGACCGCTCGTATCCGCGCGATGACCTCGCGCACCCCGAACGGCTTGGACACGTAGTCGTCCGCGCCGAGCTCCAGCCCGACCACCCGGTCCGTCTCCTCGCTGCGCGCGCTGATCACGATGATCGGCACGTCACCGCGCTCGCGCAGCGCCTTGCAGACGTCGAGACCGTCGGTGTCGGGCAGGCCGAGATCGAGCAGTACGACGTCGTAGGGGTCGTCGTGGCTGAGCGCCCCGGCACCCGTGCTGACCCACGCCACCTCGAAGCCGTAACGCAGGAGTCCTCGCCGGAGCGACTCAGCGACCGGTTCGTCGTCTTCCACCAGCAGTACGCGCACAGGCGAACCCTAGTGGTTGAACTTTAAAGACGGCCGGTCGCCGAGCCCGTGAGCAGGTGATAAGCGGGCCAAGGGGGTAAATCGGCCGCTACCACATGATTGGTAGCCGCTCCGGGAGCCGCTTCATGAACCCGGTCCGCCACACCAGCTGCTCGATCGGCACCGCGAGCCGCAGCCCGGGCATCCGCTCCAGCAGGGTCTCCAGGGCGATCTCCGCGTGTTTGCGGCCGAGGGCGGTGGCGGGGCAGTAGTGGCGGCCGCCGCCGAAGGAGAGGTGGGCGGTGCTGTTCTCGCGGGTGAGGTCGACGGTGTGGGGGTCCGGGAAGGCGGCCGCGTCGAAGTTCGCGCCCTCGACCAGGACGAGGACCAGCTCACCCGCTGCGACCTGTACATCTCCCAGGAGTACGTCCTCGGTCGCCAGCCTCGGCAGCCCGTCGCCGATGGACAGGTTGACGCGCAGGAGCTCGTCGACGGCGGCCGGGATCAGCGTGCGGTCGGCGAGGAGGCGGGTGTGCAGCTCGGGGTGCTGGATCAGCGACACCAGCGCCATGGTCAGGAAGCCGGCGGTGGAGATGACACCGGCGCCGAACATCGTCACCCCCACCGTGGCGAGCATCTCGTCGGTGAGGTGGCTGTAGTCGGGGTCGGCGCGCAGGGCGGCGAGCTCGGCCATCAGGCCCGTGGTCGCCGGGTCGTCGAGCCGCTCCGTCATGAACGCGATGTCCCGGTCCCAGTTCAGCCGCGCCCCCGCGATGGGGCAGGCGGAGTTCATGAACGCGATGTCCAGACTCCGCATCAGCCTGGGCGCGTCCGCCTGCGGGATGCCGAGGATGCGGCAGTGCATGCCCGCCGAGTACGGGTCGGCGAAGCCGCCGCGCAGGTCCGCCGGGGCGCCCTCGCCGATCAGCCGGTCGACGAGCTCGTCGGCGTAGGACCGCATCCACTGCGCGAGGCCCGGGCTCTTCGGGTTCAGCGCCTTCAGCACCGCCTTGCGCAGCCCGGCGCCGGTGATGTTCCCCATGTTGTTGACGACCTCGGGCGGGATCGTCAGCGCGTACTGGCGGGGCACGCCCGGGGCCGAGGTGTCCTTGAGGCTGAAGCGCGGGTCTTCGAGCACCTGCTTGCACAGCTCGTACGACGACACGAGCCAGGCCTCGTCACCGGCGATGGTGCGGACGCGACGCACAGGTGTGGCGGCGCGCAGCTCCTCCACCTCGGCGGGGATCTGGTCGCCGCGCCAGGAGAAGGGGAAGTCGAGGGGGGCTTCAGTGAGCATCGGTGGTCCTGTCTGCCGGCGTCACGATGGCGTGCCCCTGGTTGCGGGAGGCGCGCAGGCCGGCACCGCGGGAGTAGAGGAGCTCGGCCATCGGCAGGAGCTGGTGGTAGCAGTTGAGGGAGGAGGGGACGCCGAGGATGGCGGGCGTGTCCAGGAAGAGCGGCGCCTCGGCACAGACGTAGGCCAGGCAGACCTCGCGCTGCGCCTCGGTCACCCGCCCGGCCTTGCCGGCCAGGAAGGTGTCGACGAGCTTCTCGCAGGTCGTGCGGAACTCCTCGTCGGTGGCGAGGCGGGCCTGGAGGCGGTCGTGGATCTCGCGGTACGCCGTGTTGCCGTGGAAGTCGGACATGGCGTGGGCGCGCAGGCGCGTGCCGCCGGGGTCGACGGCTTCGACGGCGCCGAGAACCTTGGCGCGCACGCCGCGCAGGTTCTTCACCGCCTTGCGGCGCGCGTCGTCGGGCGGATAGCCGGACGCCGCGTACATCTCGGCCACGTACAGGTCCGTGTAGACGAAGTCCACGCGCTCGAAGAGGGCGAGGCCCCAGCACGCCAGGTCGTGGACGCGTCGGGCGGAGAAGTAGCTGTTGCCGGGGGAGACGCCGATGACGGCGTGGTCGCCCGCGACGCGGATGACCTCGCAGTGCGGCGTGAAGGGCTGGATCTTGAAGAGGCCGTCCGGGGAATCCGTGTCGGCTCGGGTGACGTGCTGGATCTCTGAATGGGTCACAGTCGTCAAAGGAAGAGATTCCTTCGCGTCGCGAGTCCCGATGGAGCCTTGTGCTCCTGGTGTGGCGACGACGACGCGAAGTTATCGGTCGACTACGGAGAGCGTCAATGGCGGAGATCGCGATCGGCGGTCCGTGCGTCGGAGTCGGGCAGGTGAGCGGCCGCGTCGACCCGAGTGACCTGCACCACTAACCCGGTTGCCCTACCCCCGACGGGGCAGACACCATCCCGGAGCGCCGGAATCTCACCATCTGGGAACCCCAAGGTCGTTTTCGGACGCTCGTTAAACTGAGCCGACACACACGGACTGAGCGAGGAGCGCACGTGGGCCTTGTCGTGCAGAAGTACGGAGGCTCCTCCGTAGCCGATGCCGAGGGCATCAAGCGCGTCGCCAAGCGGATCGTGGAAGCCAAGAAGAACGGCCACCAGGTGGTCGCCGTGGTTTCCGCGATGGGCGACACGACGGACGAGCTGATCGATCTCGCCGAGCAGGTATCCCCGATGCCTGCCGGGCGCGAGCTCGACATGCTGCTGACCGCCGGAGAGCGGATCTCCATGGCGCTACTGGCCATGGCGATCAAAAACCTGGGCCACTCGGCCCAGAGCTTCACCGGCAGCCAGGCAGGTGTCATCACCGACTCGGTCCACAACAAAGCCCGGATCATCGATGTCACGCCTGGCCGCATCCGCACCTCGGTGGACGAGGGCAACATCGCCATCGTGGCCGGGTTCCAGGGCGTCAGCCAGGACTCGAAGGACATCACCACCCTGGGGCGCGGCGGGTCGGACACGACCGCCGTGGCGCTGGCCGCCGCCCTCGACGCCGAGGTGTGCGAGATCTACACCGACGTCGACGGCGTGTTCACCGCCGACCCGCGTGTGGTGAAGAAGGCGAAGAAGATCGACTGGATCTCCTTCGAGGACATGCTGGAGCTGGCTGCGTCCGGCTCGAAGGTGCTGCTCCACCGCTGTGTGGAGTACGCCCGCCGGTACAACATCCCGATCCACGTCCGGTCCAGCTTCAGCGGACTGCAGGGCACGTGGGTCAGCAGCGAGCCGATCGATCAAGGGGACAAGCAGGTGGAGCAGGCCATCATCTCCGGTGTCGCGCATGACACCTCCGAGGCCAAGGTCACCGTCGTCGGTGTGCCGGACAAGCCGGGCGAGGCCGCCGCGATCTTCCGGACGATCTCCGACGCCGAGATCAACATCGACATGATCGTGCAGAACGTGTCCGCGGCCTCCACCGGCCTGACGGACATCTCCTTCACGCTCCCCAAGGCCGAGGGCCGCAAGGCCATCGACGCCCTGGAGAAGAACAAGAGCGGCATCGGCTTCGACTCGCTGCGCTACGACGACCAGATCGGCAAGATCTCCCTGGTCGGTGCGGGCATGAAGACGAACCCCGGCGTCACCGCCGACTTCTTCACCGCGCTGTCCGACGCCGGCGTGAACATCGAGCTGATCTCGACCTCCGAGATCCGTATCTCGGTCGTCACCCGCGCCGACGACGTCAACGAGGCCGTCCGCGCCGTGCACAGCGCCTTCGGTCTCGACTCCGACAGCGACGAGGCCGTCGTGTACGGAGGCACCGGACGCTGATGGCGGGGAGGGAGTCCCGCCGACCGACGCTCGCGGTCGTGGGAGCGACCGGAGCCGTCGGCACGGTCATGCTCCAGATCCTCTCCCAGCGTGCCGACATCTGGGGTGAGATCCGTCTCGTCGCCTCGCCGCGCTCGGCCGGCCGCAAGCTGGCCGTGCGCGGCGAGGAGGTCGAGGTGGTGGCGCTCACCGAGGAGGCCTTCGACGGGATCGACGTCGCGATGTTCGACGTACCGGACGAGGTGGCCGCCCGATGGGCACCGATCGCCGCCGCCAAGGGCACGGTGGTGGTGGACAATTCGGGCGCCTTCCGGATGGACCCGGATGTGCCCCTGGTCGTTCCCGAGGTCAACCCGCATGCCGTACGGATGCGGCCGCGCGGCATCGTCGCCAACCCCAACTGCACCACCCTCTCCATGATCGTGGCGCTGGGCGCGCTGCACGCCGAGTTCGGCCTGCGCTCCTTGGTGGTCTCCTCGTACCAGGCGGTGAGCGGGGCCGGCCGCGCCGGTGTGGAGACGCTCAGGCAGCAGCTTTCCCTGGTCGCCGGCACGGATCTGGGGAACAGCCCCGGTGACGTACGGCGGGCCATCGGCGAGAACACCGGGCCGTTCCCGGAGCCGGTCGCGCTGAACGTCGTGCCGTGGGCCGGTTCGCTGCGCGAGGACGGCTGGTCGTCGGAGGAGATGAAGGTGCGGGACGAGTCCCGCAAGATCCTCGGCCTGCCGCGGCTGCCGGTCGCGGTGACCTGTGTGCGGGTGCCGGTGCTGACCGGGCACTCGCTGACCGTGCACGCCCGCTTCGAGGGCGAGGTCACCGTCGCCAAGGCGCGCGAGATCCTGGCCACGGCGCCGGGGGTCGTGCTCTACGACGACCCGGAGGCCGGGGAGTTCCCGACGCCGGCCGACGTGGTGGGCACGGATCCGACCTGGGTCGGGCGGGTGCGGCGCGCGCTCGACGATCCGACGGCGCTCGAACTCTTCGTCTGCGGCGACAACCTGCGCAAGGGCGCGGCCCTCAACACCGCGCAGATCGCCGAGCTCGTGGCGGCGGAGTTTTCGTGAGAACTCCCGTGATGCCGGAAAACTCCTGGGCTTTGGTTGAATCGTTTGTAGGATCTATGTGAAAAGTGTGAGCCGATCGATGGTCCGGACCACTTGAACCGGACCCCGTCGGCAGCCGAAGATTTTCCTCCCCGCCCTGCAACCGCTTGCAAGGCGGGGAGCGTCTTTGCGGTCGCCCTCATGGGGCGCGAAGACGCGTTTTTTCTGGCGTGGGGACGCCATGGGCCGGACGTGGGGACGTCTGCTCATTTAGGACATAACGGAAGAGCGGGTAGGCATGTGGGCGTTTGACGCACGGTCAGCTGTGCTGCCTGGCACGAGAGGGTCAACTGCCGGGACTGACGCAAAAGTGACGTCCGGCACGTACAACCCTCCCGGGGGGAAGCGTGTCCAACAGGCGTGGCAGAGGTACTCGACTTCAGTGCGGCGACCCGCGGTACGGCCCTACGGCCGCCCCGCCGGCCCGTCCGACCCCGCATGTCCGGCGCGCCCGGCGGCATGCCGGTGATCGCGCCCATGCCCGCAGCGCGGCCCGCCCGCATTCCCAGTCAGCGCGACGGCTCCGAGCACGCCGAGAACACCGCGGCGGCCGGCACGACCGTCGACCATCTCACCGAGACCTACCGGGCGCACTACCGCTCGCTGCTGGGTCTGGCGGCACTTCTCCTCGACGACACCGCCTCCTGCGAGGACGTCGTCCAGGAGGCGTTCATCCGTGTCCACTCCGCGCGCAAGCGCGTGCGGGACCCGGAGAAGACACTGGCCTATCTGCGCCAGACCGTCGTCAACCTGTCCCGCTCCGCCCTGCGTCGCCGCATACTCGGACTGAAGCTGCTGTCCAAGCCGATGCCCGACATGGCGAGCGCGGAGGAGGGGGCGTACGACCTGCTCGAGCGCGACTCCCTCATCAACGCGATGAAGGGCCTGCAGCGTCGCCAGCGCGAGGTGCTGGTCCTGCGTTACTTCGCGGACATGACCGAGGCGCAGGTCGCCGAGACGCTCGGCATCTCGCTGGGCTCGGTGAAGGCGTACGGCTCACGCGGCATCGCGGCGCTGCGGGTGGCCATGGAGGCGCCGGCATGAGCGAGGACCATGACGGGCGGCGTCATCTGCACGTGCCCCACGAGCCGTCCGGGGGTCCCCTCACGCCTTTCGGGCAGTGGGGGAGGCATGAGCCGACAGGGCGGCCGGACAAGCAACAGCCGAAGCAATCGCACGCTGGGAACGGAACTGTGAACCACGGCCCCGACGATCAGGGCCCCGAGGGGCTCGACTCGGACGAGCTGGCACTGCGCCGCATGCTGCAACACGCGGTCGAGGAGATCGAGCCGCGCGACGGCACGCTGGACCATCTGCGGCGGGCGGTGCCCGCGCGGCGGGCGCGCAAGCGGCAGGCCCTCGTCGGTATGGCGGCCGCGGCCCTCTTCGTCGGCACCGCCGTCCCGGCCCTGGTGCACGTCTCCAACTCCACCGGCTCCGACGTCAACACGGAGTACGCCGGCCACGGCGAGCAGGCCCAGGGCGGATCCGGTCAGGGCAAGGAGACCGAGGGCGGCGAGAGCACCTCGGGCGGCTCCGCCGGCAAGACCGAGGACCAGGGCAAGGGGAGCGAGGAGGGCGAGGACAAGGGCACCGGCACCGGTCCGGGTACCGGCTCCGGAAGCCCCAGCGACCCCTTGGCGACCAGCCCGGCCGGCACAGCCGCGTGCACCGCCGACCAGCTCGGCACGGCGGGCGGGACCACGGCCCTCCCCGACCCGTCCGGCGCGGTGTACGGCACCTTCACCTTCAGCAACGTCTCCACCGTCGACTGCACGGTGAGCAGCCCGGGCACGGTGACCCTGGCCACGGCAGGAGCGGCGGACGGCAAGGTCACCGACGCTCGGCATGTCGCCGGCGACGCGGCCGCCGGCCTGCCCGACCCCGCCCAGGAGCTCACCTCGCTCGTCCTCAAGCCGGGCGACTCCTACCAGGTGAAGTTCGCCTGGGTCCCCTCGGAGACCTGCCCCACGACGAGTGACCCCAGCAGCGGCGGCACGGGCGGCAACGACCCCTCACCCACCCCGACCCCGACCGAGGACAACACCGGCACGACCGACGGCACGTCCACCGGCGGCGACACCGGCACCACCACCCAGCTGATGAGGGCGGACACCACGGCCGACGGAAGCGTCACCGTCTCCAACACGACGGAGGCGGCAGGGCCCACGGCCTCGGTGACGGTGTCCAACGCATGCGCCGGGATCGTGTACTGGACGGGCGTGCTGGCAGGGGCGTAGCCCGCGGGCGGCGCCGGCGGGCGGGCGGGCGCCTGCCGCGGCGCCGTCCCCTCTAGGTCGTGTCCGCAAAGTCCCGCCTGCCCCGCGACGCCTGGCACGCTCCCCCACTGCCTTGATGGCGTGGGAGGTGCCCCACTCGCCGCACCGCGCGAAAGCCCACGTACAACCAGTACGAGGGCTTCCGCGCGGCACGCCGAGAGCACGCACCAGACGCCGCAGGGCCCGCCCTTCGGGCGGACGACGGGACTTTGCGGAAACGACCTAGGCGGTCGCCTTCTCCTGCGTCGGACCCTCGCTCGGTTCCCCGGGCCGGGCCGGCTCGCCTCCGTCGGTCTCTGCGTCCGGTACCAGGCCGAGCTCCGCGTCCCGTACGGACTCCACCTCGCGGCGGAGCAGGCGGAACCACATGAAGACCACGAAGCCCGCGAACACGAACCACTCGCCGGTGTAGCCGAGGTTCTGGAACGCCTTCAGGTCGAGGCCGGTGTCGTTGGCGGTGGCCACCGGCACGGGCTTCATACCGGAGTCGGCCTTGGTGAGGGTGACCCAGGCGTCGTAGACGTCGTACGGCACCAGGTTCACCAGTGACGCCGCGCTGATCGCCGCCGTCTGGCCGGACGGCAGGCCGCCCTGGGCGGGCACGCCGTTCTCGCCGGGCACCTCGGACGCCTGGAGCGAGCCCGTGACCGTGACCTCGCCGGTGGGTGCGGCGGGGGCGTCGGCGCGGTCGGCGTCGCCGGGCAGCCAGCCCCGCACGACCGGCAGGGCCTTGTCCTCGTCGGTGTGCAGCAGCGTCAGGACGTAGAAGCCCTGCTTGCCGTCCAGCTCCCGGTCGGGGACGAGCAGCTGCTTGCCGTACCGGCCGCTCGCGGTGACCTTCTTGCCCACCGTCGCCTTGTCCACGGGCAGCAGCTCGGTGAGTGGACGGGCCGCCTCCTGCTGGTTCTCCGCGGCCTGCTCACCGGCGCTGCGATGGTCCGCGACCCGCGCCTCGAACCGGCTCAGCTGCCACGACCCCATGAACACGCAGAAGGGGATGGCGAGCAGCACGAAGACGTTGATTCCCCACCAACGGGGCGTCAGCAGAAACCGGTCCACGCCCTCAACGGTACGGGGCACCCGCGCGGCCCCGGGCCGCGGGGTCAGTACCGCTCGACGAGGTGCTCCCGGCCCGCGGGCGGCTCGTACGGCTCCGGCCGGCTGCATCGATATGCGCCGCCCGGCGCGTGGCCGTGACCGTGGATGTACGGCCGCCCTCGTCGAAGACGTCAGTTCCGGGTGGCTTTCAGTGAATACATCAGCGGAATCCGCGGCCGACCCGCCGGGAAGCCGTAGTAGCCGCCCTGCGCCTCGAAGGTCTCGAACCGGCGGAACAGCGAGACGTCGTGCTCGCGCAGGAACTCGATGCGCAGTCCGGCCGCCGCGAGCGCGGTCACCACCTCGCCGACCGGGTGCTGCCACTCGACGCTGCGGTTGTTGACCGTGTCGGTGCTGTCGGACCCGTACGTGCCGGGGATGTCGTACACCTGGGCGTCGCGGTCGAAGTAGTCGCGGACGATCCGGGAGCCCGTCTCGTCGTCGAGGACGTCGGTGAAGGGGTGGAACTCGGCGAGGTAGAGGAACCCGCCCGGCGCGACGAGCGAGGCCGCCGTCTCGGCCCAGCGGCGGATGTCGGGCAGCCAGCACAGGGCGCCCCCGCCGGTGTAGACGATGTCGTACGCGGGGTCCGGCACCGCTTCCACCGCGTCGTACACGTCGGCCGCGACGAAGGCCGCCCGGTCCTGACCGAGGCCGAGGTCGGCGGCGAGCGAGCGGGCCACGTCCACCGCGGGTTCGGAGAAGTCGAGGCCGACCACGCGGGCGGCGCCGTGCCGGGCCCAGGACAGGGTGTCGAGGCCCATGTGGCACTGCAGATGCAGCAGCGACCTGCCCGTGACGTCCCCCACCTCGGCCAGTTCGAAGTCGCGCAGCGCGTCGGCGCCGGCACGGAAGCCGTCGAGGTCGTAGAAGGAGCCCGCCGCGTGCAGGGGGACACGTTCGTCCCAGAGGGCGCGGTTGGCATCATTCCAGTCTGTGGGTGTGGCGGAGTGCATGGTCGAGAAGTTATCCACAGGCTGGGGACCTCGCCAGCCAATTGTCGGCCGGGCCAGGCACTATGGGGCCATGACTGAGAGCCACGGGTCCGATTCGCGGGATCACCACAACCAGAACAAGGACATGCCGGACTGGGAGAAGCGCTTCAGGGCGCCTCGGGTGTCGCTGCCCGACTGGGCGGAGGACGCCCCGGACCGCTCCTTGTTCGTGTCGAACGCCACAGGGACGTACGAGCTGTACGCCTGGGACCGGTCGACGGGCGAGCAGCGCCAGGTGACCGACCGGCCGAACGGCACGACGGACGGCGTGCTCACCCCGGACGGCGCGTGGATCTGGTGGTTCGACGACAAGGACGGCGACGAATTCGGCGTCTGGCGCCGCCAGCGGTTCGGCGGCGGCGAGGACGAGCTCGCGGCGCCGGGCCTGGACCCCTCGTACCCGGCGGGCCTCGCCCTGGGCCGGGACGGCCGTACGGCGATCGTGGGCCGCTCGACGGACGAGGACGGTACGACGATCCACCTGGCCCGCACCGGCGAGCCCCCGCTGGAGATCTACCGCCACCGCGAGTCCGCGGGCGTCGGCGACCTCTCGCACGACGGCACGCTGATCGCCATCGAGCACACCGAGCACGGCGACGCGATGCACTCGGCGCTGCGTGTGGTGCGCCCCGACGGCACGACGGTCGCGGAACTCGACGACACCAAGGGCGGCGCGCAGGAACTGGGCCTGGAGGTCCTGGGCTTCGCCCCGGTGGAGGGCGACGCGCGCCTGCTCATCGGCCACCAGAGGCGCGGCCGCTGGGAGCCGCTGGTGTGGGACGTGGCGACGGGGGAGGAGACGGACCTCGCGCTGGAGCTGCCCGGTGACGTGAGCGCCGAGTGGTATCCCGACGGCGCCGGTCTGCTGATCGCGCACAGCTTCGAGGCCCGCAGCGAGCTGTTCCGCTACGACCTGGCCCGGCGCGAGCTGGTGCGGATCCCGACCCCGGCGGGCTCGGTGTCGGGGGCGTCGGCCCGCCCGGACGGCAGTGTGGAGTACCTGTGGTCGTCGGCCGCGGAGCCGTCGGCGGTGCGCTCGACGACGGGCCGCGTGGTGCTGGACCCGCCCGGCATGAAGTCCCCCGGCTCGGTTCCGGTGGAGGATGTGTGGGTGCAGGGCCCGGGCGGCCGCATCCACGCCCTGGTGCAGCGGCCGGAGGGCGCCGAGGGCCCGCTCCCGACGGTGTTCGACATCCATGGCGGTCCGACCTGGCACGACAGCGACTCGTTCGCGGCGGGCCCGGCGGCCTGGGTGGACCATGGGTACGCGGTGGTGCGGGTCAACTACCGCGGCTCGACGGGCTACGGGCGCGCGTGGACGGACGCGCTCAAGCACCGGGTGGGGCTGATCGAGCTGGAGGACATCGCGGCGGTGCGGGAGTGGGCGGTGACGTCCGGCCTCGCCGATCCGGCCCGCCTGATCCTGACCGGCGGTTCGTGGGGCGGCTACCTCACCCTCCTCGGCATCGGCACCCAGCCGCACGCGTGGACCCTGGGCATCGCGGCGGTCCCGGTCGCCGACTACGTCACGGCGTACCACGACGAGATGGAGTCACTGAAGGCCCTGGACCGCACCCTGCTGGGCGGCACACCGGAGGAGGTGCCGGAGCGCTTCGAGGCGTCGTCACCGCTGACGTACGTCGACCAGGTCACGGCGCCGGTCTACATCTCGGCAGGCGTGAACGACCCGCGCTGCCCGATCCGGCAGATCGACAACTATGTGAAGCGGCTGGAGGCCCGGGAGGCGGTCCACGAGGTGTACCGCTACGACGCCGGGCACGGCTCGCTGGTGGTGGACGAGCGGATCAAGCAGGTGCGGCTGGAACTGGACTTCGCGGAGCGCCACTTGAAGGTGCCGCACCAGCCGTAGTCCGGTTCGGCGTGGCCGGGGGCCGCGAGCCCCCGGCCTACGCTCCCGCCCGCTCCCGCGACCGCCGCCCCAGCAGCTCCGCCAACCCCCGCCGCGTGGCGGCCAGTACCACCCGGTCCTCCTTGTGGAGGACGTAGTCGTCGGACAGGTCCCACACCCACCCCGGCGCACCGCCCGCCCGGCCGTCCTCGTACGCCTCCTCCACCGCCGGTTCCTCCCGGCGATCGTCGCGGCGTTCGTCCCGCCCGGTCCGGTCCAGCGCCAGCACCCGCCAGGCACCCGCCTGGAAGGCCTGGCCGACGGTCTTGTCCTCCAGTTGCGGATGACCGGCCACGTCCATCGCCGCGAACAGCAGCACCCGCCGCTCGACGGGAATGGCCCCCAGGATCTGACGGCCCATCATCGCCCCGGCGAACGCGGGCGCGGCCAGATGCGTCACGCTCCGGCTGCGGGTGGACGCGTAGGGGTGCGCGGCACGCAGGGTGCGGTAGACGGCGGTGGCGAAGTCGTCGTCGTACAGGCGCAGGACCACGCGGAGGTCGGGGCGGACGGAGCGCGCGTACAGGGCGGCTTCGAGGTTGGTCGTGTCCGCGCTGGTCACGGCCAGCAGCGCGTGCGCACGGTGGATCTTGGCCGCCTCCAGGACGCCTTCCTGAGTGACGTCCCCGAGCACCACCGGCACCCGCAGCCGGCGCGCCGTCGCCAGCCCGCGCGCGTCGGGGTCGGCCTCGACGCACACCACGGGGATGTGCAGTTCCCGCAGCCGCGTCAGCACCCGGGTGCCGATCTTGCCCAGTCCGAGCAGAACCACATGGCCGCCCAGCCCACGCGGCGGTTTGCGCAGGGCGGACGCGGTACGGAACGTGCCCAGTGCCTCCAGCACCGCCGCCAGCAGTACCGGAAGCAGCAGCAGACCCATCAGCCCGGACAGGAGCTGGAGGATCTGACGGGCCAGGCTCTGGTGGAGCGCGGGTTCGTTGATGGCGAAGAGGTCGAGGAGGGTCATGTAGGTGGCGTACAGGGGGTGTTCCCCGGTCACCACCATCAGCGCCACGGCCAGCGCCGCCACACACCCCACCAGTCCGGCCAGCGACCACCGCAACCGCCGCGAGAACAGCGAGGCGAACGACGGTACGACGCCCCGCCCTCCGCGGTTCGACGGCATCGACGGGCCGGCGTACGACACCTGCTCCAGGAGGACCGTGCCACGCCCTCTGGCCCCCTGCACCGCAGCCGCGTCCGGCAGCAGCAGCGGGCCCTGCTCGCCACCGCCGTCCGAACCGTCCGAACCGCCTGTTCCGGACGGGCCGTTGACGGTCGTGGACAGCAGGGCCAGCGTGACCAGCCCGGAAGGAGGCGCCTGACCGGGCCGCAGCGGAGGGCGTTCCACCGCGCGCAGCAGCAGGCCGTCCGTCTGCACGACCTTGGTGGTGCCGGCGACGGCGGAGGCGGCCAGCGCGGGGGCGGCCGTATCGGCGTCGGACAGGACGGTCGTGGAGGCGTCCAGACCGGCGTCGTCGGCACCCGTCGCCAACGTGGCCGCCTGGTCGAGGAGTTCCTCGATGTGCTGGCCCAACCGGCGGTTGTAGAGGCGCAGGACGAGTCGGAGGCGGGGGTTGAGGCGGCGGGCGGTGAGGGCGGCGCGGATGTTGGTCTCGTCGTCCTCATAGACGAGGGCGAGCGCGGCGGCCCGTTCCACGCCCGCGTCGGCGAACGCCTCCTCGGTGGCCTCGGCGGCCTCCACCACCCGTACGTTCCCGGTGGGTTCGCCGGCGCCGCCGACCCCGCCGCCCGCCCGGTTCACGGCCGCGGTCACCACCCGGTCGAGCAGCGCCGCCGACGCGGCCCGGGCCCGGCCCACGACCGGTGGCCGTACCGTGCGCTCGGAGGGCGGCACGACGAGCGTGACCTGTTCGCCGTACACCCCGCGCAACTCGGCGGCCAGCCGGTGCGCGAGCCCGTCGTCGCCGCACACCACCATGTGTGCGGCCGTGTCACTCCCTGAGCCCTGATTCGGAACGCTCGCCACAAGGGGAAAGAGTGCCTCACCGGGACGGGTGGTTCCACCGGCGCCCCCTCGGAAGCTGAACGCCCGCGCCCGGCCGGCCGTATGAATGGGGAGGGAAACCAGCGCCCTTCCGCACCACCGGAGGTACCTCGCCCGTGGCGATCACCAAGCCCGTCCCGCAGCGGACCGACGACCGCAGGGACCCGGAAGGGGCCTGGAAACCGGAGCGGGCCGGCGAGCCGAGCCCGGCGGATGAGGGCCGGCACCTCAACTCCGCCCTCCTCCTCACCATGCTCATGCTCGTGCTGGTGCTGCTCCAGAGCCCGATCCGCCGCGCCCTCGCCGCACCCGTGATGCAGAGCTGGACGACGGTGTTCGTCGCGGTGATGGTCCAGGCGCTGCCGTTCCTGGTGCTGGGGGTGCTGCTCTCGGCGGGGATCGCGGTGTTCGTGCCGCCGTCCTTCTTCGCCCGCGCCCTGCCCCGCCGTCCCGCCCTCGCCGTCCCGGTCGCCGGAGCGGCGGGCGCGGTGCTGCCCGGCTGCGAGTGCGCGTCCGTGCCGGTGGCCGGAGCGCTGGTCCGGCGCGGAGTCACCCCGGCCGCGGCGCTGACGTTCCTGCTGTCCGCACCGGCGATCAACCCGATCGTGCTGACGGCGACGGCCGTGGCCTTCCCCGGCCATCCGGAGATGGTCCTCGCCCGCCTGATCGCCAGCCTGCTCGTGGCCTGCGCGATGGGCTGGCTGTGGCTGCGCCTCGGCCGTACCGACTGGCTGCGACCGCCCTCCCACCTGTCCTACGACGGCCAGAGCAAGGGCGAGGCCTTCTGGGGCTCCGTCCGGCACGACGTGATGCACGCGGGCGGCTTCCTGGTGGTCGGCGCGATGGCGGCGGCGACCCTCAAGGCGGTGGCCCCGGAGAGCTGGCTGCGCACGGCGGCCGGCAACCCGGTGCTGGCGGTCCTCGCCCTCGCGGTCCTCGCCGTGGTGCTGTCGATCTGCTCGGAGGCGGACGCGTTCGTGGCGGCGTCGCTGTCGCAGTTCTCGCTCACGGCCCGCCTCACCTTCCTCGTCGTGGGCCCGATGATCGACCTGAAGCTGTTCGCCATGCAGGCGGGCACCTTCGGCCGCGCCTTCGCCCTGCGCTTCGCACCGGCCACGTTCGCGCTGGCCGTGGTCGTGTCGGTGCTCACGGGGGCGGTGATCCTGTGAACCGCCAGGCCCAGGCCGCGGTCCTGTTCCTGCTGGGGGCGTCCCTCCTGCACGCCGCCACGACCGACCTCTATCTGCGCTACGTCAAACAGGGCCTGCGCCCGCTGGTGCTGGCGTCCGGCGCGGTGCTGATCGCGGCGGCGCTGGCGACGGTCTGGTACGAGCGGAAGCGGACGCGGACACGGGCGCAGAAGCAGCGCGAGGCCGATCCGGACGCGCGACACGATGCCGATCAGGACCTCCACACGGAGGCCCACGCCCACCGCGAACCCCGAGTCGCCTGGCTCCTCGTCCTCCCCCTCTTCGCCCTGATCCTGGTGGCCCCGCCCGCCCTCGGCTCCTACAGCGCGACCCGCGCCGGTACGGCTCTCCAGGAACCCCTCGCCTATCCGTCCCTCCCCACCGCAGACCCGCTGCCCCTCAGCGTGGTCGACTACGCGGGCCGCGCCGTCTACGACCACGGCCGCACCCTCCACGACCGCCGCGTCCAGCTCACCGGCTTCCTGGCCCTGGACCGCGACGGCACCCCCTACCTCGTCCGTATGGCCCTCAACTGCTGCGCCGCCGACGCCCAGCCGGTCAAGGTCGCCCTCACCGGCCGGATCCCCCCGGTCCTTCAGCCGGACACCTGGCTCCAGATCACCGGCACCTACACCCCGCGCCGCGCCAAGGACCCGGTCAACGGCGGCCCGATCCCGTTCATCGAGGTCACGGAGGCGAAACCGGTGGCGGAGCCGACGGACCCGTACGACGAGAGCTGGAACAACTGACGTAGCCCGCCCTCGATACCCCGCCCTCGACACCCCGTCCCGGGCACCCCGCCCCCGGCACCCCGCGTACCCCTGACCCCCTGGGGGGCAAGGGGCCGCTGTGACGACTCCGCCCGTGCGTCACCGCCCGCCTCGGCGACCCAGAACCGCACCTTCCCGCCGGCGCAACTCCCGGATCATTTCTGCGAGTTCGATCACTTGGAGATCGTGGCGGCGCGCACGAGGTGCGGCAGCCCCCTGCGTCGGACCTTCGCGAACCTCCCCCCCCGCTGCACCGCTGACCGGATGGCCCCTTGCCGTCGCCGGGGAGTCCCCCTACTGTGAACCACAAATCTGATGGACCGTCAGATTCAGATTCCGGCGGTCCGCCGGCAGGCACGAGGGGGCCAGACGTGGCGACCGCCAACCGCAGTACCACCGACAGCAGCACCAAGGATCTGCCCAAGGTCATCAGCGTGGACGATCATGTGATCGAGCCCGCGCACCTCTTCGAGACCTGGCTCCCGGCCAAGTACCGGGACCGGGGCCCGAAGCCCCTCACCGCCGGTATCGGCGAGCTCGAGTACATCGGCGGGAAGTACCGGTTCACCACCGACCCGGACGGCCAGATCACCGACTGGTGGGAGTACGAGGGCGACCTCTTCCCGTACAAGCGCATCATCGCGGCCGTCGGCTTCTCCCGGGACGAGATGACGCTCGACGGCATCACCCGCGAGCAGATGCGGCGCGGCTGCTGGGACCCCAAGGCACGGCTGGAGGACATGGACATCAACCATGTCGAGGCCTCGCTCTGCTTCCCCACCTTCCCCCGCTTCTGCGGTCAGACCTTCGCCGAGGCCAAGGACAAGGAGGTCGGGCTGGCCTGCGTGCGCGCCTACAACGACTGGATGGTCGAGGAGTGGTGCGGCGACAGCGGCGGCCGGCTGATCCCGCTCTGCCTCATCCCGCTGTGGGACATCGACCTCGCGGTCGCGGAGATCCACCGGAACGCGGCACGCGGGGTGCGCGCGGTGACGTTCAGCGAGATCCCGACGTATCTGGGGCTGCCCTCCATCCACTCCGGCTACTGGGACCCGTTCTTCGCGGCCTGCGAGGAGACCGGCACGGTCGTCAACATGCACATCGGCAGCAGCTCCCAGATGCCGGCCGCCTCCCCGGACGCCCCACCCGCGGTCCAGGCGTCCCTGTCCTTCAACAACGCCATGGCGTCGATGATGGACTTCCTCTTCTCCGGGGTCCTGGTGAAGTTCCCCCGGCTGAAACTCGCGTACAGCGAGGGCCAGATGGGCTGGATCCCGTACGCCCTGGAGCGCGCGGACGACGTGTGGGAGGAGCACCGGGCCTGGGGCGGCGTGAAGGACCTGATCCCGGAGCCGCCGTCGACGTACTACTACCGCCAGATCTTCTGCTGCTTCTTCCGCGACAAGCACGGCATCGAGGCGATCGAGACGGTCGGCGTCGACAACGCGACCTTCGAGACGGACTACCCGCACGTCGACTCGACCTGGCCGGAGACGAAGCGGGTGGCCGCGGAACATGTGGGCGGGCTCTCCGACGAGGTGGCCTACAAGCTGCTGCGGGGCAACGCCATCCGGATGCTCGGCCTGTCCTTCGATCAGTGATTGGGAGGGCCCGGCAGATGGGCAGTCCAGTCGTGTCAACCCGACCAGGGTCCACGACGGGAGTGCGGATGAAGGTCAGAATCGACCCCACCCTCTGCTACGGCTCCGCCGAGTGCGTGCACAGGGCTCCGGCCGTCTTCGACTTCGTGGACGAGTACGGCGTGGTGCGACCGGGACGGGAGGACAGCGGCGACGACCCGCAGGTGCGGGAGGCCGCCGAGAGGTGCCCGTCCCAGGCCATCTCCCTCACCAGCTAGCGGTGGACAGCGGGTAGCGGCGGTCATGGCGTAGCGGCGGTCATGGAGTAGAGGCGGTCAGCGATCCGACGGATACCGCCAGCCGAAGGAGCCCAGCGCCCGCGCCCTGGCCTCCGCCACCGCCATGCGCGCCGCCCGCTCCGCCGGGTCCAGGTGGGCCGACTGACCGGTCGCCTGGCCCTCCCACTTGCGGTAGAGGAGCCCCACCTCCGCCGAGAACCAGCCCCGGCTCACGGAGTTGAGCGCGAGCAGCAGGCCCGTGTCCTCGGACGCGGGGAGCGCCATCCAGCCGCCGAGGGCGAGCAGGAGGTCCCGGCGTACGCAGAGGGTCGCGGGGTGGACCGGGGCGCGGAAGTCGTTCGCCTTCCAGAAGTCGAGCACGGCGCCTCGCTCGACGGGCCCCTCGTCGGGGTCGCCGGGGAATCCGGCCGTCGTGCCGTCCGGCAGGAGGTCCAGCACCCGGGAGGTCGTCCAGCCGAGGGTGCGGTCGGCTTCGAGGACCGCCAGGTCACGGGCGAGGACACCCGGGGTGAGCTGGTCGTCGGCGTCCAGGATCTTCACGTACTCGCCCTCGGCATGCGCGAGCGCGATGGTGCGCGCCACGCCGGGCCCCCCGGGCCGGCCCTGACGGAAGGTCACGCGCGCGTCATCGGGGACGTGCGGGCGGACCTCGTCCGTCTTCCCGTCCTCCTGGATCACCCAGTGCCACTCCCACCCCGCCGGCAACTCCTGTTCGCGCAGCGACTTGTGGGCATCCGGCAGGAACGCCGCCGAAGGGCCGTGGACAGCAGTGACGATGATGACGCGCCGACCCACTGCGGCACTCACCACCTTTCCAGGGAAGTGGTGAAGACCAGCTCCGCGCGGTCGCCGGGCAGCGTGACCTCGGAGATCTCCACGACGCGGTCGGTGATGTCGTACGACGTCTTGCGCAGCAGGATCACCGGCACCCCCGGCGGCAGGTCCAGCTCCGACGCCTGCCGAGGCGTCGGCGGCCGCGCGGTGACCCGCTCCTCGACCCGGCTCACCTCGACGCCGACCGTGTGGAGCTGGTTCTGTGTGCCGCCCGGCCAGGGCTCGTTGGAGTCGTCCAGCAGATCGGGGTTCGCGGCGATCATGGCGCGGACGAGGTAGGAGGTCACGAGGCTGAACGGGGCGCTCTCGGCCGAGCACCGCGTCCGGTAGGTGCGCTCCAGGAGCGCGGTCCCCTCCGGCACGCCGAACGAGTCCGCCAGTTCGGGGGGTGCGGCGACCTCCCGGTAGCGCGCATGGAAGACGAGGTCCCGCACCTGAAGGCCGGTCTCGTGCTCTGTGGCCCCGGTCGCGGCCCGCGTGGCGAGCGGGCGGCGGGCCCGGTCCTTCTCCCACTGGTGCCGGTGGTTGTCGCGGAGCATCGGCGTGCGGGGGTGTCGCAGGTCGTCCGCGATCACTTCGTACGCCTTTGGCACACGATCAGCGTACGACTCCTCAAGAGGCCTCGCCGGGCCGGGCGGGCCAGGCATGCCGTGCGGGCGGCAGTCGGCGCCGCGCACATGAGCCGTGCGTGAGCCGCGCACATGAGAAAGGCCCGATCGCTGGCGACGGGGGATGCACCAGCGATCGGGCTGAGCCCCACAGTAACAAGGCTGTCTGCCTCGCGGGAGCCGCCCGATCGGCTGCGGCGCCGGGTTGTGATTGGGATCACGGAAACCGCTGTCCGCCGAACCCCTCTCATGCCACTTGCGTCTCCGGCCCGTCACTGAGCGCATGGAGCCACGGGGTGCACGGATTGCCGAGGGCTCACCGAGGGGGTGCCGAGGACTCACCGCGTGCTCGCTGCTCCCCCGTGCACGGCGGCTCGTACGACAGCCGAGGCAGGTACTCATGCCATTTCTCCCGCGTCAGCACGCCCTGCGTGCTCGAACAGACGCGGCGGATCGCCTGGTCGACGTCCAGGTTCCACAGCCGGATGGTGTCGGTGCCGCTGGAGACGCCGAGCATGTGGCTCTTCGGGCTGAACGACAGGAAGTTTCCCGTCCTGGCGTTGGGGCTCATCGCCTGGCCGATGGCGGAGGCGGCGGCCGGGTTGGTGACGTTCCACAGCCGCACCGTGTTGTCGTTGCCGCCGCTGGCCAGGTAGCGCCCGCCCTCACTGAACGTCAGGGAGACGACCGCTTCGGTGTGGCCGGTGAGCGGGGCGCCGTGCGAGGTCGCCTCGTGCGGGTCGGTGACGTCCCAGAGCCGCACGGTGTCGTCGTCCCCGCCGCTGGCCAGCGTATGGCTGTCCGGACTGTAGGCGAGCGCGTTGACGGGCCCGGTGTGACCGGTGAGCGGGGCGCCGAGCAGGGTGGGACGGCGGGGGTCGGTCACCTTCCACAGCCGGATGGTGGCGTCCGCGCTGCCGCTGGCCAGGGTGCGGCCGTCCGGGCTGAAGGTGAGGGAGTTGATGTAGCCGGTGTGCCCGGTGATGGGCGGGCCGAGCGGCACGACATGGGCGGGGTCGCTGACGTTCCACAGCCGGATGGTGCGGTCGTCCCAGGCGGTGGCCAGCGTGCGCCCGTCCGGGCTGTACGCCAGCGCGTCGGGGCCCATGAACCGGGTGCGCAGCAGGATGGGGGAGTCGTAGGAGACCGGATGCGCCGGGTCGCTGACGTTCCACAGGCGCACGCTCTGCTCGCCCGTCGTCACCGCGAGCGTGTGGCCGTCGGGGGAGAACACCTGGGAGCGCTGGCCGGTGTCCCCGGGCAGGAACGGCTTGCTCAGCGCCACCGGCCGGGCGGGGTCCCGTACGTCCCACAGCCGGATCTTTCCGTCGCGCGCGGCCGTGGCGAGCACCTTGCCGTCCGGGCGGAACGCCCCGTTGCCGCCGATCATGTCCGACGTCGGGATCGACCACAGCCGGACCTTGCCGTCGCCGCTGCCCGTGGCGAGCGTACGGCCGTCGGGGCCGAACCCGAGCGCGTACATCTCCCCGCTGGCGCCCGCGAGGGGCTCGCCGACCTGCGAGGCGTACGCCGGATCCCTGACGTTCCACAGGCTCGCCGTACTGTCGGCGCTGGCGGCGGCGAGCATGGTGCCGGCGGGGTTGAAGGCCACCGACCAGATGGGGCCGGTGTGCCCGGTGAGCGGGGCGCCGAGCTGGGTGCCGTGGCGGGGATCGGAGACGTCCCACAGCCGGATCGTGTCGTCCGAGCTGCCGCTGGCGAGGGTGCGGCCGTCCGGGCTGAAGGCGACGGAGTGCACCAGGGCGGTGTGTCCGGTCAGCTCGGAGAGTTCCTTCGGCCGACCCCGGTCGGCCACGTCCCACAGCCGGATGGTCTCGTCGTCACCCCCGGCCGCCAGCGTCCTGCCGTTGGGGCTGAACGCCACCGACCGCACGGCGGCTTCGGCACCCTTCAGCGTGGCCAGCGCCTTGGGCCGCTCGGGGTCGGCCACGTCCCACAACCGCACCGTGCGGTCCTCGCTGACGGAGGCCAGCGTACGGCCGTCCGGGCTGAAGGCGACCAGGTAGATCGTGCCGTCGTGTCCGGTCAGGGGCGCGGCGAGGGGACGCGGCCGGCTCGGGTCCCGTACGTCCCACAGCCGGACCGTGCCGTCGTCCGAGGCGCTCGCGAGGGTGTGGCCGTCCGGGCTGAAGACCGCGCTGCTCACCCAGCTCTTGTGCCCGGTCAGCGGCTTGCCCAGGGGCCCCGGCCGCGCCGGGTCCGCGACGTCCCACAGGCGTACGGTCCGGTCGTAGCTGGCGGTGGCCAGGAGCCGTCCGTTCGGGCTGAAGCTGGTGAGGTAGACGGCGCCGGTGTGGCCGCGCAGGGGCGTGGCCAGCGGGGCGTTCACGATCGAGATCAGCCGGCTGTTGGTGTCCTCGTCGTCCGGGCGCAGCCGGTGTGCGACCAGGTCGAGCTGGGCGGACAGCGACGGGTCCGAGTACTGGAAGCGGTCGGCCTCGGCGAGCACCTGCGCGAACACGGCGTCGTCCCGCTGCTGCCAGGCGACCACCGCGGCACCGACGGCCAGCATCGCCAGCGCGACCAGCGCCGCGACCGCGCTGCGCATGATCCAGACCGTGCGCCTGCGCAGCCGGACCGCGGCGGCCAGGAACTCCACCGCGCTCCGGGTCAGGAAGGTGTCCCCGGCCGACCGCGCCCAGCTGCGGGCCTGCCCCAGCCGGGAGCCCCGGTAGAGCAGCGACGAGTCACGCCCCGACTCCTCCCAGGCCCGGCCGTCCTCCTCCAGCCGCTGGCGCAGCAGGTTGCCCTGCCGGTCCTCGTCGATCCAGTCGCGCAGCCGCGGCCAGGCATGGAGCAGCGCCTCGTGCGTGATCTCCACGGTCTCCGCGTCCAGCGTCACCAACCGGGCCCGCACGAGTGCCTCGAGCGACTCCTCCGTCTTGCCCGGATCCGTCGACTCCGCCGCCAGCTGCCGCCGCGTCCCGCGCCGCCGGGTGGCCTGTGTGTCCTCGCTCAGCCGTACCAGCCTGAGCAGGAGCAGCCGGGCGGCCGTACGCGCCGCCGGATCGAGCCCGGACCAGGCACGCTCGGCGGTAGCCGCGACGGCCCCCTGAATCCCCCCGGCCGCGCGATACCCGGCCAGCGTCAGCCGCCCCGCCTTCCGCCGCTGCCAGGTCGCGAGCAGCGCGTGCGACAGCAACGGCAACACCCCCGCGTGATGCGTCCCCCGCGGCCCGTCCGCACTCACCTCCCGCACGATCAGCTCCGCCAGCCCCGGCTCCAACTCCAGCCCCACGGCCTTGGCCGGCCCGGTCACCGCCTCCCGCAACTCCGCGGTGGTGAGCGGCCCGAGCACCATGTGCCGGTGCTGCAGCGCGTCGGCCAGCTCCGGGTGTCCCAGGCACTGCTCGTAGAAGTCGGCGCGTATACCGAGGACGACGAGCACGGGGGCCGGGCCGCCGGGTTCCACGGGCGTGCAGGCGGCGTGCAGGAGCTGGATGAAGGTACGGCGGTCCGCTGCGTCGGGGCAGAGGGTGAAGGTCTCCTCGAACTGGTCGACGATGAGGACGGCAGGGGTGGGGGCGCCGGAAGGGCCGGGGACGGCGGCGGAGCCTACGCGCCGGGCCCAGGCGAGGACGGCGTCCCGCGTGGCCTGCGCGAAGTCCGTGCGGGCCGCTCGGCCGCCGGCCCCCTCCACCTCCGCCAGCCCGACGCTTCCTTCTTCTCCTGCTTCGCCTTCTGCTCCTCCTTCGACCCCCTCGTGGGAAGAGACAACGTCCGCGAGTTCCGGAATACGGCGGGTCAGCTCGGCGAGCGGATCGGCGCCCGGCACGAGCTGCGCCACCGTGCTCGACCGGCCACTCTCACCGCTCAGCGCACCGTTCTGCAGGGCAGGCACCAGGCCGGCGTTCAGCAGGGAGGACTTACCGGCGCCCGAGGCACCGACGAGCATCACGAGACCGCCCGTCTTCCCCGCCGCGCGCAGCTGGGCCACCAGGGAATCCGTACTCCGCTCCCGGCCGAAGAACCACCCGGCGTCCTGCTGCCGGTACGAGGCCAGCCCCCGATACGGACACACCGCGCCGGAAACCGCGGGAGCCTCGACCGGAGTCTGCTCCTCCTCTTCCCCGGCGGTCGCACGCTCCCACAGCCGCTGCCACTGGCCCAGGTCGTACAGCCCGGCGGACACGGGGACCGGCCGGGCGCGCCGAGCCTGAGGGATCAGGACATGCAGAACGGCTTGCAGGGCGGCGAACTGGGCAGGCACGTTCTTGGCGCGGCGCCAGTCACTGATCCGCTGGGCGGACACCCGTACGGGCCGCCCGCGCTCATCGACCCGCTGAAGTCGGACGACCGCCTCGGCCACGCTCTTCAGCGGAGGATTCCCGGCCTCCTTGTAGAGCAGCGCGAGTCGTTCCGCGAAGGCTGTGCGCGCCCATGCATGGGAACTCAAGGGCTCCACTGCCTTACCTCCGCCGCGCCTGGACATCCGGACCGGAAAACTCACTTTATACGGCTGACCTGCGGTAAAGGCGGTGTCCGGAGACCGGACGCTCCTCTCCGGCACCCTCGACTGGCAGGATCACGACGCAAATGCGCATCTTCGCGCGTCGCTCAGGCAGGCCACCAGCCCAGAGCTCGGAGAGACCACTCATGGCGCCGCACGTTCTCGGTCACTTTCGGCAGGAGCCGCTTCCGTCGGATCTCCTCCCACAGGACCTACGAACGCCGCGCGCCGCCCTCGTCCTGCTCGATCCGCACTGACCCGCCGCCCACCGACACGGCAGGCCCCGGATCGACACCACCCCCGTTGTCCGGCACCGGTCCCCACGAGGGGAGGGACCGGTGCCGGACAACGTGGTATCCGTGACACCCGCCCAGGACCGGTCCCGTGCCGATGCCGGGAGCCGCTCACAGGGCGTCGATCACGGTCCGCCGGACGTGCAGGACCAGTGCTCTCTCAGCCGGCGTGAAGGATCCGGAAGCGATCGGGTTCCGCCGGATCCCGATCAACGACTTGGACGGGCGCCCAAGCCCATTGCCAAACGCTGATGCCCGGCGTTCGGGAGAACTGGATCTGTCCGCGGGTGCCTTCGACCGCGACACGGGGCCAGGATTCGGCAGTGCGCGCCCGGTCCGCGCCGTGAGAACGCAGCACATCGGCCAGGACGGCGACCGTGTCGTAGCCCTCGAAGGCGACGAAGGACGGCGCCTCGGCCAGCTGCTCGCGCAGGGCCGCCTCGACTCGCGCGCCGAGCGGGGTGAGGCGCTCGGGGAGGTAGCGCAGGAACGGGATCGCGGCGCTGTCGTCGCCCAGCAACGTCGCCCATTCGGCGAACTCCGGTTGCCCGGCCGGAGCACCGACAAGGATCTCGGCGAGGCGCCGGTCGCCGCGGACGGACCTGACGATCGGCACCGCCGGATCCGGGTGGCCGACCAGAAGAAGGAGGGCTGTCGCGCCACTGTCGACGAGCGCGTCGCACACGGCCGCGGGGGCGAGCGCGCTCACGTCGAGTTCGGTGACGGTGCCGCCGCGTGGAGCGAGGTGCTCCCGAAGGATGCGGGCCCCTGACGCCCAATAGACGCTCGGGAGGGTTGCTACGGCGATTCGACTGTGGCCCGCGCCGAGGAGGAAGTCCGCGTAGACCTGCCAGCCGCGCGACTGCGGCGGGGAGAGACGCGCGACCCATTGTGTTGGCTGTTCGGTGAGTGCGTCGAGAACCGCTGACGAGCAGAGGAACGGCAGGCCGAGGGCGTCGGCCCTGGAGGCAGCGGCGCGAGCGACGACGCTGTGATACTCCCCCGCCAAGGCAGCCACGCCCAGGCGAGCCAATTCGTCCACGGCCGCCGTGGCCCTCCGTGGATCAGCCGCGGTGTCTCGGACCACCAGCTCGAGTGGTCTTCCGACGATCCCGCCGGCGTCATTGACTTCGCGAACAGCCAGCTCGAGTCCAGCGAGCAAGTGCCGGCCTGCCTCGACCCAGCCAGGCCGAGTCAGCGGAACGAGAACGCCGATCCGGACGGATGACTCGTCGGTCCGCTGCGCTCCAGGTGGCGAGGATGGCGTATTCATACGTGGGGTTCCCCCGTCGGATGCTCCGGTTGCGGTTCGCCCGGATCGCAGAGTGGCAAGGCCCGCGAGTACGGGTCCGTCTCATCTCGCCGTGGCGGGCGCACCTGGGTGACCATGCCGGACATTGCATCCAGCACCATCGCCACCAGGCAACCGGTTATCCACACGGCCCGCCCGGCGTCCTCGGCCGTCTACGGGCTCGCTCCGCGAACGGGGCCGAACCCCTCTCCTCCCTGGGCGACGGCGGCTCGGTGTGGAGGTCGCCGACCTGATTGCCGACATCCCGGCCTGCTCCTCATCGCCGAACGCGCGACCCTACTGTGCTGACCTGCGGCCATGACACCTGAACAACGAGGTGGGACCGCGCCCCGGGCGAAGCCCCTGAGCGCGGTCCCTTTCGTCGTACCGGCGAGGCCCCCCGGAGGAGCATGATCCATCCCGGCACAGCCGTGACCGAGGAGATCTACCGCAAGCAGATCCGACCCAGCAAAACTACGCATCACAGGATGAAACAACGGGAGAAAACGACCTCTCAGCCGTAAGCCGCCCCGGCCACCCCGAGGAGGTGGTGTGTCACCGTGCCGCTGCCCCCTCGTCCGGCCGCCGTGCTGCTCTCGCTGGGGACGTCGGGCCGCCGTTTTCCGACCCCCGTGGCGGGAGGACGGCCCGGCCTTTTCCGGTGGCCGCCCGGTCAGTACAGCTTGTCGACGGCCGTGCTCGTGGTCTTCTTGAAGGCGGCCACGGGCGCGTTCTGGAAGTCGCCCATCTGTCCCCACTGCACGACGGTGACGGTCCTGCCGTCCCGCCCGACTGACAGCAGGGCGATGTCGGTGGCGCCCCAGGACGTCTCGGTGTGCAGGCCGCGGACGCGGGCGCCCTCCTCGACCGGCAGCTTGCCGTAGTCCCGGCCCTCGGCCTCGACGTCGGGCGAGGACTTCTCGATGCGGTCGGCGCAGGTGCGGATCAGGTCGTCGTAGTGCTTCGCCAGGGCCTTGGCCTGGGCGGCTGTGCCCGTCACGACGGTCAACTGCACGGCGCTGGTGTCCAGGTCGGTCCGGAACTCCCGGTGCCGGTAGTCGTAGTCGAGCACGCCCTCCGTGCTCACGCACATGCCGAGTTCCTCCGGGAACCCCTCGGTGACCGGCCCGGCGGTCCAGGACGACGTCGGGTGCGGCGGCAGCTGGGACGCCGACAGGAACTTGGGCGCGGCGGCCTTCGGCGCGGCGCCGGCGGCCGGTGCCATGAGGACCGTGCCCGCCGCGAGGGCGGCGACGGTGAGAGCGGTTAGAGCGCTCGTTCGGATGCGCATGGACATGGGTGTTCCCCCGTGGATGAATGCGTGGACGTGGATGCCGCGGCGAGGCCGGCTGGTCGGCCCGAGCCTGGTCGGTGCGGCACCAAGAGCATCAACGGTCACAGCGGCCGGGCGCAACAGCCAACGCCCGATCGAACACGGTGGAACCATCCCAGCCCCTCTGACGTGCAGGTACATGGGGTGCCTGGGATACCGTCCCGGGCCGGGTGCGGTCGTACGAGAACAGGGAGACTCCTACTGAGACGACCTCTGAGCATCGTCACCCATTCCAGACTGCTTCCCCGACTGGCAGTGGCGATCGGCAAAAGAGGCGCTGTGCCGGACTTGGAGGAAAGCCTCGGCCGCATTGAGGAGCTGCCCCCAAGCCCGTCCCCCTCGGCGCAGATCAGTGCCTCGATACCGGGGTGAATACGTGAGGCGCCTTGGTCGTCAGACATGGCCCGCCCGGTTCTTTTGACGTGCTGGTGTTGGAGCTCTGTCCAACGGCA
The DNA here is from genome assembly GCF_041052385.1 of Streptomyces sp. R28. Lineage (GTDB taxonomy): Bacteria > Actinomycetota > Actinomycetes > Streptomycetales > Streptomycetaceae > Streptomyces. Next base: position 5,887,105 of record NZ_CP163439.1, read on the forward strand.
TCGGCGCTTGGTGGCTTCAGAGAAGCTGTTGCGTTCCGCCAAACGGGAACGAGTCAGGGGCCCGACCCGCTATGCGGATCAGGCCCCTGACCTGGTACTTCACTGTCGGGGTGGCGGGATTTGAACCCACGACCTCTTCGTCCCGAACGAAGCGCGCTGCCAAGCTGCGCTACACCCCGATGTCACTGCTTGTCGCGGCGACGACGTTTACTTTAGCCCACTGGTGGCTGGAGACGAAATCCGCTTTTCGCGCGGTGATGCGCACGGCGGCGGAGGGGGTTGGGGCGGGCGTGGTCGAGGGCCACGAGGAGGATGGCCAGGGCGTAGATGGCGAGGCCGATGAGGAGGGCGTTGCCCAGCACGCTCCGGTAGCCGTGCCGGCCCACGTCGAGGAACGGGTAGAGGAAGCGGGCCGGCGTGCCGGGGACGAGGAGCTCGCCTCGGGTGAGCGTGAACGCCAGGTAGGTGAGGGGGTAGAGCAGCCAGGTTGCCGCCTGGCGCAGGTGCAGTTGGCCGGGGGCCGTCAGGAGCAGCCAGTCCAGCAGGGCCGCGACGGGCGTCGCCGTGTGCAGGACCTGGGTGGTGAGCGTGTGCCAGCCTGTCGGGTCGGTGGCCTCGCCCGTCAGCACGCCGGGCAGCGCGAAGGGGCTCGACTCGTTCGCCAGCAGCAGGTGGTAGACCAGGCCCGTGACCATGGCGTAGAGCAGCGTCGCGCCCGTCAGTGCCGACGGGAGGGGGCGACGTGCGGTCCAGGCGCGGCGGGCCGCGAGGGTGAAGACCAGGGCCAGCAGGATGTTGGCCTGGATCGCGAAGTGGCTCAGGGTGCGCAGCGGGCTGCCGAGGGCCAGTTCCATGGTCACCGCCGCGCCCGCGGCCAGGGCGATCAGCGGGCGGTACACGGCGGCCCAGGGGCGGCGTACGGGGGCCATCACCGCCGTGGCGGGGACGTGGGAGGGCAGCAGCGCGGGGATGCCCGGTATCGCGGGAAGGTCCGGGATGTCCCTGGGTATCGGGGCGGTCATGCCCTCACGCTAAGCAGGGCGGACAAAAGGGGCGATGCGGGTGGGCTGAGCGGGTTACGCCGAGCCGCCCCTATGCCGGCCCCATCCCCGGTCCCGCCTGATCCCCTGGCCGCGGGATCCCCGCCAACTACCTACCCTCGCCCCACCAGCCACTCCGGCCCCACCAGCCACTCCGGCCCCACCAGCCACTCCGGCCCCACCAGCCACTCCGGCCCCATCAACCACTCCCGCCCCGCCAACTACCCCCGCCCCCTCAACTACTCCCGTCCCACCAACGTCAGCAACGTCGCCTCCGGCGGGCAGGCGAAGCGGAACGGGGTGTAGCGGTTCGTGCCGCAGCCCGCCGACACGTGCAGGTACGCCGTACGGTCCTCCGCGGTGTGCGTGGACAGGCCCTTCACGCGGTCCGTGTCCAGGTCGCAGTTGGTGACCAGGGCGCCGTAGAAGGGGATGCAGACCTGGCCACCGTGGGTGTGGCCGGCGAGGATCAGGGGGTAGTCGTCGGCCGTGTAGGCGTCCAGGGCGCGCAGGTACGGCGCGTGGACCACGCCCATCGCGAAGTCGGCGGTGCCGGACGGGCCGCCGGCCACCTGCTCGTAGCGGTCCCTCTTGATGTGCGGGTCGTCCAGGCCGGTGAGTTCCACCGACACGCCCTCGACCTTCAGCGTCCCCCGCGTGTTCGTCAGGTTGAGCCAGCCCGCGGCGTCGAAGCCGTCGCGCAGGCCCTCCCACGGGTTGTGGATCGCGCCGACGACGGGCGGGTTGCCGTTCAGGCCGTGGCGGCCCTGCAGCTTCTCGACCAGGTAGCGGGCGGGGTTGCGCGGCGTGGGGCCGTAGTAGTCGTTCGAGCCGAAGACGTACGCGCCCGGGAACTCCATCAACGGGCCCAGCGCGTCGAGGACCTCCGGCACGCCTTCCGGGTCGGAGAGGTTGTCGCCGGTGTTGATCACGAAGTCGGGGCGCAGGCCGGCCAGCGAGTGCAGCCAGCGCTGCTTCTTGCGCTGGCCGCGCACCATGTGGATGTCGGAGACCTGGAGCACGCGCAGCGGACGCATGCCGGCCGGCAGGACGGGGATCGTCACCCGTCGCAGGCGGAAGGAACGGGCCTCGAAACCCGCCGAATACAGCAGACCGGCGGCGCCAACCGCCGTGATGCCCAGGGGTACTCCGTATCGCGCGTGCATACCACCCATCGTGTCAGACCGGGGGAGTGTCACCGGACGGGCCGTCCTCGACCGCTACCGGTACGACGTCTGCGCGCAGGTCCCTTGAAATCAACGGGCGTTCCGCACCCCACACCTGCGACAATCAACGCCATGACCACGCTCAAGTCGAAGCTGCAGGAAGACCTCAACGCCGCGATCAAGGGGCGCGACGAGCTCCGCTCCTCGACGCTCCGGCTGACGCTCGCCGCGATCACCAAGGAGGAGGTCGCGGGCAAGGAGAAGCGCGAGCTCTCCGACGACGAGGTGCAGAAGGTGATCACCCGCGAGGCGAAGAAGCGCCGTGAGGCGGCCGATGCCTTCGCGCAGGGTGGTCGTCCCGAGCAGGCCGAGCGGGAGAAGGCGGAGGGCGAGGTCCTCGCCGCGTACCTGCCGAAGCAGCTCAGCGACGACGAGCTGGACCAGATCGTCGCCCAGGCCGTCGAGGAGGCCAAGGCGGCCGGCGCCGAGGGCCCGCGGGCCATGGGCGCCGTCATGAAGATCGTGAACCCGAAGGTCGCGGGTCAGGCGGAGGGCGGTCGCGTGGCAGCGGCGGTCAAGAAGCTGCTGGCCGGCTGAGACCCCCGGCACGGGCAGCCGACGCCCCGCAGCAGGTGCCCGCAGTCGGCACCCGCAGCAGGTGCACGCAGCCGGCACGGGCAGCCGACGCGGACAGCCGACAGTTGCGTACGCCCGTGCGACCGGCCCCCTACGACAGACGGCCCCCGTCCCTTCGTACGACCGACACGAAGTCCTCGTACGAAGGGACAGGGGCCGTCCCTGTCTCAAGGGGCAAGGGAGCGCCGCGTCAGTCGCGGCCTCCGTTGCCGTTCCCGTTCCCGTTCGTCTGGCCCTGCCACCAGCCCTCCGGGATCGAGAAGGTCGGTGTCGGGAACGTGCCGCCGTCCGTGCCGCCGGTGTTTCCGCCGCCGACCAGGCCGCCGATCAGGTTGTCGTCGCCGTTGTCCCCGTCGTTGCCGCCGTTCTGGTTCCCGTTCCCGTTGCCGTCTCCGTCACCCCGGTCACGGTCCTCGTCGTCCGGGATGCGGACGAAGTTGAACTGCTCGACGGGCTTGCCATCGAGGGCGCCGATCATGGCGTCGCGCCAGATCGGGCCGGGGACCCGGCCGCCGTAGACCAGGTCGTGGAACTCGCCGCCGATGTAGATGTTGCGCATCTTGACCTTCTGGGTGGCGCTGCCGACCCAGACGGCGCCCGAGAGGTTCGGCGTGTAGCCGACGAACCAGGCGTTGCGGCGCTCGTCCGTCGTACCCGTCTTACCGGCGCTGTCGCGGTCGGTGAGACCGGCCTCCTTGCCGGTACCGGAGTCGACCACGCCTTGGAGCAGGTTGTTGATGGTGTCCGCGGTCTGCTCGGACATCGCCCGCGAGCACGTCGACTTCGGCACCTCCAGCGACTTCTGCTTGCCGCCGACCTTCTGCGAGATCGACTCGATGGCGATCGGCGTGCAGTACATGCCGCGGGAGGCGAAGGCGGCGTACGCGCTCGCCATCGTCAGCGGCGAGAGGCCGACGGAGCCGAGGGCGATGGCGGGGCGCTCGGGGAGCTTGTCGCCGTTGCCCTGACGGACCTGGAGCTTGTCGGTGATGTTGACCACCGGGCACAGGCCGATGTCGGCGATCATCTGCACGAAGTAGGTGTTGACGGACAGCTCCATCGCCTTCTTCAGGCGGTACGGGCCGTGCTCCGACTCGCTCTCGTTCTCCAGCTTCTCGTTGTTGCGGTTGGTCCACGGCGCGCTCTCGCACGTCTGGACCGGGCTCGGGTACGGCATCTCGTACGGCGACGAGTACTGCTGCGTCGGCGGCCGGCCCTCCTCCAGCGCGGCCGCCGCGACGAACGGCTTGAACGTCGAACCGGTCGGGAAGCCGAAGTTGGAGCCGCCGTACGCCGAGTCGACCGAGTAGTTGAGCTCGGTCTCGTTCTTGCCGTAGCCGTACGGCTTCGACTGGCCCATGCCGAGGATCTTGCCGGTGCCGGGCTCGACCAGGGTGGCCGCGGCCGCGACCTTGTCCGTCTGGTTGACGTGGTCCTTGAGCGAGGCCTGGACCGAGTCCTGGGCCTGCGGGTCGAGGGTCGTCGTGATGGTCAGGCCGCCCTGGTTCCAGATCTTGGCGCGGGCCTCGCGGTTCTTGCCGAAGACCGGGTCGCTGACGAAGACCTTCTCGACGTACTTGCAGAAGAAGCTGGCGCCCTTGGTCGCGGTGATGCAGCCGTTCTTGGGCTTGCTGACCTTCAGGCCGAGCGGGGTCTCCTTGGCCTTGTCGGCCTCCGCCTGGGAGACGTCGCCGAGGTCGGCCATGCGCTGCAGCACGGTGTTGCGCCGCTTGGTGGCCTCGGCCTCGTCGTTGACCGGGTCGTAGCGGCTGGGCGACTGGACGATGCCGGCGAGCAGCGCGGCTTCCTGGAGCTTGAGGTCCTTGGCGGACTTGGAGAAGTAGCGCTGGGCGGCGGCCTCGACGCCGTACGCCTGCTGGCCGAAGAACGTGATGTTCAGGTAGTTCTCGAGGATCTTCTTCTTGCCGAGCTCCTCCTCGACCTGGATCGCGTACTTCAGCTCCTTGATCTTGCGGCCGAGGGTCTGCTGGGTGGCCTGCGCGACCTTCGTCGCGTCGTCGCCGGCCTCCTCGACGAAGACGTTCTTCACGTACTGCTGCGTGAGCGTGGACGCTCCCTCGCTGACACCGCCGCTCTGGGCGTTGCGGTTGAGGGCACGCAGGACGCCCTTCAGGTCGACCGCGCCGTGCTGGTAGAAGCGGGCGTCCTCGATCGCGACGATCGCCTTCTGCATGTTCGGCGCGATGTCCTTGAGGTCGACCACCGTGCGGTCACGGGAGTAGACCGTGGCGATCGTGCCGCCCTTGGCATCCAGGATCGTGGTGCGCTGGCTCAGCGGCGGGGTCTTGAGGTTGGCCGGGAGCTCGTCGAAACTCTCGACCGATCCCTTGGCGGCAAGTCCCAGCGCGCCGACGGCGGGCAGCGCGATGCCGGCCAGCACGGCTCCCGCTAGCACACTGACACCGAGGAACTTGGCGGCCTGCTGAGTGGCCGACAGACCACCGCCTGAGCGCTTCTTTGGCATGGGGGCAGCCTAAACCGTAGAGATGAGCGAACCGAGGGCCGACCGTGCGGGAGCACGCGATGGACACGGCGGGCCGACGTGAGCCGTGACACGGCAAAGTCAGCCGTCCACCCGCGAGCGGAGCTCGCTGATGGATGCAGCCCATTCGCCGGACAGGCGCGCAGGCGTTGGCCTAAGCTGCTCTCAACTGTCACAGCAGTGCGGCCACGTATCAATACGTCCGGCGACCCCGAATCGTTGCGGATGTTCCCCACTTTTTTGGTGGGCGCGTGTCCGAATCCGCCTTGTGTGTCATCGGGCGTCCGTTGTGACTCAACTGAACTGTCCCAGTTTGCCGGGAAAGTCACGCATGTCGCCAGCTCACTCCCCCGGGTGATCTGCCGCTTACGCATAGTCCGTTCGGGCCATTCAAGATTGGGCCCGAAGGGGGTGTTGCGCTGTGCCCACCTTCCGTAACGTCCTCAACTGGCGGCGGTGAATATGCCGCTGCCGCCGTGGGGGAGCCTCGATTCGGGAGAGGACGGCGCCGGTATGGGCTGGGTAGTCGACTGGAGTGCGCAGGCGGCCTGCCGCACTACCGATCCGGATGAACTGTTTGTTCAGGGAGCAGCGCAGAACAGGGCCAAGGCAGTGTGCACCGGATGTCCGGTGCGTACGGAGTGCCTGGCTGACGCGCTCGACAATCGCGTCGAGTTCGGCGTGTGGGGAGGCATGACGGAGCGGGAGCGCCGCGCACTGCTGCGCAGGCGGCCGACCGTCACCTCGTGGCGCCGGCTGCTGGAGACGGCACGTACGGAGTACGAGCGCGGGGCCGGCATCCTGCCGCTCGACGACGACGAGGTGTACGAGAACTACGCGGCGGTGAGCTGAGGGGGCCCACGAGGTCTCCCCGCACAGTGCGGACAGGGTCTGCCCTCGGGCGGGCCCGCGAGGACTCCCTCAGGCGCCGACCGCGGGATCAGGCAGCTCCGGCCGATTGGCCGCGAGCCGGTTTCCGATGTCCCGCAGGCCCGCGAGGTCATGTACATCGCCGGGCAGCGCGGCCACTTCGGCCACCGCCACCTCGGGGTGGAGCGCGGTGAAACGGTCACGCGTGCGCTGCTCGCGGGAGAGCAACTGCATCCGCTCGGCGTGCAGCCTCAACAGGCTTGCCGTGAGCTGGTCGACGGACCGCTCCAGATGCGGGGTGTCGGGCTGTGGCTCGTCCGTGGCTGCGGGTCGCTCCGGGTCCGTGACGGCGGGGGAGCCTTCGTCAGGAGCCGGTGCCTCGGAAGCGGCCGATTCTGAACTGTCGTACGTGTCGGGGGAGTTACGAAGTCCAGCTTTCCCGCCCTCCTGATCCACAATGCGGGGCTCTTCAAGATTTTCCGCGGCGGCGAGCGCCCGCTCGGCGGACAGCCGGTCGGCGCCGCTGCCGTGGACCCGGTTCAGCACCAGACCCGCGAGCGGCATGTCCTCGGCGGCCAGCCGCTCCACGAAGTACGCGGCCTCCCGCAGCGCGTCCCGCTCCGGCGCCGCCACCACCAGGAACGCCGTGCCGGGCGCCTGCAGCAGCTTGTACGTCGCGTCCGCGCGCGTACGGAAACCCCCGAACATCGAGTCCATGGCCGCCACGAAGGTCTGTACGTCCTTCAGCAACTGCCCGCCGAGCAGCTTGCCGAGCGCGCCCGTCATCATCGACATGCCGACGTTCAGGAACTTCATCCCCGCGCGCCCGCCGACCTTCGCCGGGGCCAGCAGGACGCGGATCAGCTTGCCGTCCAGGAACGAGCCGAGCCGCTTGGGCGCGTCCAGGAAGTCCAGCGCCGAGCGGGACGGCGGCGTGTCGACGACGATGAGGTCCCACTCGTCCTTCGCCCGCAGCTGGCCCAGCTTCTCCATCGCCATGTACTCCTGCGTGCCCGCGAAGCCCGCCGAGAGCGACTGGTAGAAGGGGTTGCCCAGGATCGCGGCCGCCCGCTCGGGGTCCGCGTGCGCCTCGACGATCTCGTCGAAGGTGCGCTTCATGTCGAGCATCATCGCGTGCAGCTCGCCGCCCGCCCGTCGCCCACCACCACCCTCAACCGAATCGCCGCGCGATGCCCCTGAGTGATCCTCGACGCCCTTCACCCGGCGCGGGGTGTTGTCCAGCGAGTCGATGCCCATGGACTGGGCGAGCCGGCGGGCCGGGTCGATGGTCAGCACGACCACTTTCCGACCTCGCTCGGCGGCCCGCAGCCCCAGTGCCGCCGCCGTCGTGGTCTTGCCGACGCCGCCCGAGCCGCAGCACACCACGATGCGGGTGCCCGGGTCGTCGAGCAGCCGGTCGAGGTCGAGCACGCGCGCGGGGGCGAGGTGAGGGGGATGCTGGCGCGCGGCGTCGTGCGCCTGGGCGGCTTCCGGACGGCTCATGACATCCCCTGCTTCCGACGCTGACGCTTCTGACGTACGGCGCGCCGGTCCCGCCGTACGACGGGCCGCTCCCGGCGTGCCGCGCACTGCCCCTGCCTTGAGAACGGACTCATGACAGGCCCTGTTCCCGCAGCTCGCCCGCGAGTTCGTACAGGCCCGCCAGATCCATGCCCTCGGCCAGCAGGGGCAGTTCGTGCACCGGCAGCCCCAACTCCTCCAGGACCGCCCGCTGCTCGTGCTCCAGCGTGTGCCGCTCGGCGTACTCGTCGGCCTGCGCCCGCAGCGGGTCCACCAGCCGCTCGGCGTTCCCGCCGCGCCGCGCCCCGCCGAGTCCGGCCGAGGACAGCGACTTGGCCACGGCGGCGCGCGGCACACTGCGTACGAGTTCCAGGTCGGTCGCGTCCAACACCTCGGGCCGCACCATGTTCACGATGATCCGCCCCACCGGCAGCCGCGCCCCCCGCAGCTCGGCGATCCCGTCCGCGGTCTCCTGGACGGGCATCTCCTCCAGCAGCGTCACCAGGTGCACGGCCGTCTCCGCCGACTTCAGCACCCGCATCACGGCCTGCGCCTGATTGTGTATCGGCCCGATCCTGGCGAGCCCCGCCACCTCGTCGTTGACGTTCAGGAAGCGGGTGATGCGCCCGGTGGGGGGCGCGTCCATCACGACGTAGTCGTAGACGAACCGCCCGCTCTTCTCCTTGCGGCGCACGGCTTCACACGCCTTGCCGGTCAGAAGGACGTCCCTCAGCCCCGGCGCGATGGTGGTGGCGAAGTCGATGGCGCCGAGCTTCTTCAGCGCCCGGCCGGCGCCGCCCATCTTGTAGAACATCTGGAGGTAGTCCAGAAGGGCCAGTTCGGGGTCGATGGCGAGGGCATACACCTCCCCGCCCCCTGGAGCGACGGCGATCTTCCGCTCCTCATAAGGCAGCGCCTCTGTCTCGAAGAGCTGCGCGATGCCCTGCCTGCCCTCGACCTCGACGAGAAGCGTCCGCTTCCCCTCGGTGGCGAGGGCGAGCGCGAGCGCGGCGGCGACCGTGGTCTTTCCGGTCCCGCCCTTGCCGCTGACGACCTGGAGCCTGCTCACGCCTTCGAGCCTAACCAGTCGCCGCGCGAGTCACGCGGCAGCCTGTGGACAACCTGAGAGCAGTCGGCCGCATGGACCCCTCCGGGCAGCGGATAAAGTCGGCCACATGACCAAGTGGGAATACGCAACCGTGCCGCTGCTCGTCCACGCCACGAAGCAGATTCTGGACACCTGGGGCGAGGACGGCTGGGAGCTCGTCCAGGTCGTGCCCGGGCCGAACAACCCCGAGCAGCTCGTGGCCTACCTGAAGCGGGAGAGGCAGGCATGAGCGCGGTCGAGGCGACCCTCGCCGAGCTGGGCCTGACGCTCCCGGAGGTGGTGCCTCCGCTGGCCGCGTACCAGCCGGCCGTGCAGTCGGGCGTGTACGTCTACACCGCCGGCCAGCTCCCCATGGTGCAGGGCAAGCTTCCTGTCACCGGCAAGGTGGGCGCGGAGGTCACGCCGGAGGAGGCCAAGGAACTGGCGCGTACGTGCGCGCTGAACGCTCTGGCCGCCGTCAAGTCCGTCGTGGGCGACCTGGACCGCATCGCCCGCGTGGTGAAGGTGGTGGGCTTCGTGGCATCGGCCACGGACTTCACCGGCCAACCGGGCGTCATCAACGGCGCGAGCGAACTCCTGGCCGAGGTCCTCGGCGACAAGGGCGTCCACGCGCGCAGCGCCGTGGGCGTGGCCGTGCTTCCGCTGGACGCGCCGGTGGAGGTCGAGGTCCAGGTGGAGCTGACGGAGGCGTAGGCCTTGGGTGGTGGGGGCGGCGTACCCCAGCCGGAAAAATGAGCCGCCCCCCGACCTCCCGGCAGGGCACAGTGGCCCCATGGCCGAAACCGCTCCTTGCAGAGGGCTCGACGCTCAGGGGTACATCGCGCGCGAAGGCTCCCTCGCGCGCGTTCCCCACGACTTCCGGCCGGTCGTCGCCACCGCGCGCGACCGCCTGGTGGATGTGTTCGAGGCGCGGATGCACAGCGCCTATCTCTACGGCTCGATTCCGCGCGGCACCGCGCGCGTGGGGCGCAGCGACCTGGATCTGCTGGTCGCCCTGCACGCGGAGCCGACCGAGGCGGACCGGACGGACGCGCGCGTGCTCGACGCGGCGCTGGACAAGGAGTTCGCGCAGATCGACGGGGCCGGGACGCTGCTGGACAGTCGCAGGCGGCTGCTGAGCGACCTGGAGACGTACGACCTCGGGTGGTTCGTCGCCTGCCTCTGTACGCCCCTGCTCGGGGAGGATCTCGCCGAGTACCTGCCGCGCTACCGCCCCGACACGCTGCTCGCGCGCGAGACCAACGGCGATCTCGGCCTTCTGCTGCCTCGGTGGCGCGAGCGGATCGACGACGCCGACGACAGTGAGGACGCACGCAGGCCGTTGGTGCGGTTCATGTCGCGGCGTCTGGTGCGGACCGGGTTCACCCTTGTCATGCCCCGCTGGGGCGGGTGGACCAGCGATCTGCGGGAGATGGCGGAGGCGTTCGCGGCGTACTACCCGGCACAGGCCGAGCAGATGCGGGTGGCGGCCGCTCTCGGGTACGAGCCGACGGGCGACGCGGGCATCCTCCGGTCGTACGTCGAGGACCTCGGGCCGTGGCTCGTGGACGAGTACGCGCGCGTGCACGGGGTCAAAGCGCCGCGGCCTCAGGAGGCGTAGTCACGGGCTAGATGAGGCCGTGCTCCTCCAGGTAGTCCAGCTGCGCCCGCACCGACAACTCCGCCGCCGGCCACAAGGAGCGGTCCACGTCCGCGTACACGTGGGCGACGACCTCGGCAGGCGTGCCGTAGCCGTCCTCGACGGCCGTCTCGACCTGGGCGAGGCGGTGGGCACGGTGGGCGAGGTAGAACTCGACGGCGCCCTGGGCGTCCTCCAGGACCGGCCCGTGGCCGGGGAGGACGATGTGCACGCCGTCGTCGACCGTGAGGGACCTGAGCCGCCGCAGCGTGTCCAGGTAGTCGCCCAGACGGCCGTCGGGGTGCGCCACGACCGTCGTACCGCGGCCCAGGATCGTGTCGCCGGTCAGGACGGCGCGGTCGGCCGGGAGGTGGAAGGAGAGGGAGTCGGCGGTGTGGCCCGGCGTCGGAACGACGCGCAGCTCCAGCCCGCCGACGTCGACCACGTCCCCGGCCGCCAGTCCCTCGTCGCCGAGCCGGAGCGCCGGGTCGAGGGCACGCACGCGCGTGCCGGTCAGCTCGGCGAAGCGGACGGCGCCCTCGGCGTGGTCCGGGTGGCCGTGCGTGAGCAGGGTCAGGGCGACGCGCTTGCCGGACTTCTCGGCCGTGTCGATGACGTTGCGCAGGTGTCCCTCGTCCAGCGGGCCCGGGTCGACGACGACGGCGAGGTCGGAATCCGGCTCGGCCAGGAGCCAGGTGTTGGTGCCGTCCAGGGTCATCGCGGAGGGGTTGGGCGCGAGGACGTTGACGGCGCGGGGGGTGGCGGGGCCGGAGAGGACCCCGCCTCGCGGCTGGCCGGGGAGGGCTGCTGCGTCCGTCATACGAAGGGGCCTTCCGGGGCTGAGGGCGGTGCGGGGACTGAGGGCGTTGCGGGGAGGGGGCGCGGGGTCATGCGGGGGCCCCGCCGGACGGGATGTGCTTGGTGAACTCGTCGTGGCCCGGCCAGGAGAGCACGATCTCGCCGTCATCGAGGCGGGCCTGTGCCAGTACGGCGGTCAGGTCCCGGTCAGGGGCGGCGGCGAGGGCGTGGGCGGCGCTGTCGTACGGGGTCAGCTGGCGAAGGGTCGCGATGGTGGGCGGCATCATCAACAGCTCGCCCTTGTCGTAGGAGGCTGCGGCGTCGGCGGGCCGGATCCACACCGTACGGTCGGCCTCGGTGGAGGCGTTGCGGGTGCGCTGACCCTCCGGGAGGGCGGCGACGAAGAACCACGTGTCGTAGCGGCGGGGCTCGAACTCCGGAGTGATCCAGCGGGTCCAGGCGCCCAGGAGGTCCGAACGCAGGGCCAGTCCCCGGCGGTCCAGGAACTCGGCGAACGACAGGTCCCGGGCGACCAAGCCGGCCCGGTCGGCCTCCCAGTCCTCGCCTGTGGTGTCGCCGACGACGGAAGCGTCGGTGGGCCCGGCGAGCAGGACACCCGCCTCCTCGTACGTCTCCCGTACCGCCGCACAGACGATCGCCTGGGCCGCCGCCTCGTCGACGCCGAGCCTCTGTGCCCACCACGCGCGCGTGGGGCCCGCCCAGCGGATCCGATGCTCGTCGCGGGGATCGACGCCGCCACCGGGGTAGGCGTACGCGCCGCCGGCGAAGGCCATGGAGGCGCGGCGGCGCAGCATGTGCACGGCTGGGCCGGAGTCGGTGTCCCTGAGCAGCATGACGGTGGCCGCGCGCTTCGGAACGACGGGGGTGAGGCTTCCTTCCGCGAGCGCACGGATGCGGTCCGGCCACTCCGGTGGGTACCACTGCCCGTTTGCCATGGGCGGAGGCTATCTCTTGGTGCGTGGATGTTCGAGGGGGGCCGAATACAGCGGGGTCCCGCCTCGCAGTGAGACGGGACCCCGGCGTCGTATGACTGGACGCTGACCGGACGTGCTGACCGGACGCGTGGCTGGAAAGCGCCTAGCGCGACCGCTTGGCCAGCCGCTCCACGTCGAGCAGGATCACCGCACGCGCCTCCAGGCGGAGCCACCCACGCTGCGCGAAGTCGGCCAGCGCCTTGTTGACCGTCTCGCGGGACGCGCCGACCAGCTGGGCCAGCTCCTCCTGGGTGAGGTCGTGGACGACGTGGATGCCCTCTTCGGACTGCACGCCGAAGCGGCGGGAGAGGTCGAGGAGCGCGCGGGCCACACGACCGGGGACGTCCGAGAAGACGAGGTCGGACATCGCGTCGTTGGTGCGGCGCAGACGGCGCGCGACCGCGCGCAGCAGCGCGGTTGCCACCTCGGGGCGGGCGTTCAGCCAGGGCTGGAGGTCGCCGTGGCCCAGAGCCAGCAGCTTGACCTCGGTCAGCGCGGTGGCGGTCGCCGTGCGCGGGCCCGGGTCGAAGAGGGACAGCTCGCCGATGAGCTCGCTGGGGCCGACGACTGCCAGCATGTTCTCGCGGCCGTCGGGTGAGGTGCGGTGGAGCTTCACCTTGCCCTCGGTGACGACGTAGAGCCGGTCACCGGGGTCGCCCTCGTGGAACAGGGAGTCACCGCGTGCGAGGGTCACCTCACTCATGGAGGCGCGGAGCTCCGCGGACTGCTCGTCATCGAGCGCCGCAAAGAGCGGGTTGCGCCGCAGAACGTCGTCCACGAGTTCTCTCCTTGTCGACCTGCTCAGGGGATGTCTCCCCTGCGTACCAGGGGACCGTGCTCCCCATTTTGCCGGACCGTCCAAACAGTGTGATCTGTCACAAGGATGCCGCACAGGTGTCCCGAGGTAAGCGGCAGGGGTCCAATTGGGGGCCGATCTTCAGGGTCCGGGGCGGATGTCAGTGTCGGGCTTTAGGCTGGCCGGGTGTCCAAATCGCCGGTGAGAGCACAGGCCAAGGGGGCTGGGCGGGTGGTTGCACGTCGCGATTCCGCTGTGGGCGAACAGGTCCCTGGTGGCGGAGGGAAAACGGCAAAAGCGGCGAAAGGGGCGCTGGATGAGGCGTCGGTGGGTGGCGAGAAAGCGGCGGTGAAGAAGTCGGCGGCCGCGAAGAAGACCGCGCCGGTGAAGAAGGCCGCGGCTGCGAAGAAGGCCGCGCCTGCGAAGAAGACGGCGGCGGCCAAGAAGACGGCGGTTGCGAAAAAGGTGTCCACAAAGAAGGCGATCGCCAAGAAACCCGCCATCGCCCCGATAAAGGCCACCGCCGCAGTAAAGGGTGCCTCCCCCGTCAAAACCGTCACTCCGAAGCCCCCCACGGCCGAGTCCCGCACCGCCCTCGTGCGCCGAGCCCGCCGTATCAACCGCGAACTCGCCGAGGTCTTCCCGTACGCCCACCCCGAGCTGGACTTCGACAACCCCTTCCAGCTCCTGGTCGCCACGGTCCTGTCCGCCCAGACCACCGACCTGCGCGTCAACCAGACGACTCCCGCGCTGTTCGCCAAGTACCCCACCCCCGAGGACCTGGCCGCCGCCAACCCCGAGGAGGTCGAGGAGATCCTCCGTCCGTGCGGTTTCTTCCGGGCCAAGACCAAGTCGGTCATGGGCCTGTCGAAGTCGCTGGTGGAGAACCACGGTGGCGAGGTCCCGGGCCACCTGGAGGACCTGGTCAAGCTGCCCGGCGTCGGCCGCAAGACGGCCTTCGTGGTTCTCGGTAACGCCTTCGGCCGCCCCGGCATCACCGTGGACACGCACTTCCAGCGGCTCGTGCGGCGCTGGCAGTGGACCGAGCAGACCGACCCCGACAAGATCGAGGCCGAGATCGGCGCGCTGTTCCCCAAGAGCGACTGGACGGATCTCTCGCACCACGTGATCTGGCACGGCCGGCGTATCTGTCACGCCCGCAAGCCCGCGTGCGGCGCCTGTCCCATCGCGCCGCTCTGCCCGGCGTACGGCGAGGGCGAGACGGACCCGGAGAAGGCGACGAAGCTCCTCAAGTACGAGAAGGGCGGCTTCCCCGGCCAACGCCTCAAGCCCCCGCAGTCCTACCTGGACGCGGGCGGCAAGCCGGCCCTGCCCCTGGGGGCCGGATGACGGTGGGAACCGCAGGGGTCGGGGCGCTGCGACGCGGCCGCGCGGTCCGGGCGGGACGGTTTGGGTGCCGGCCGGCGGGTGGTCGTACAGCCGGGGCGGGATGGTCCGGATGCCTGCCGGCGCACGGTCGTACAACCGGCGCGCAACCGTCCGGGTGCCTCCCGGCATGCGGCGGACGTACGGGACGGGCGGAACGATCCAGGTGTCGTCGGGCGTTGGAATCGGCAGGACGCAGGGGGTGGCGATGACGCGCGCGAGTGGTACGCAGGACGGGCCGGTGGTGCTGAGCAAGGACGGGCTGCCGGCCTGGCTGGCTCCGATGGTGCGGGTCGTGGAGACGGTCGAGCCGCTGCAGCTGAGCCGCTTCCTTCCGCCGGAGAGCGGGGCGGGGCGACAGTCCGCCGTACTGGTCCTCTTCGGCGAGGGTGAGCGCGGGCCCGAGCTGCTGCTCATGGAGCGGGCCAGCTCACTGCGTTCGCACGCCGGCCAGCCCTCCTTCCCGGGCGGCGCCCTCGACCCCGAGGACGGTGACCCGAAGGCCGACGGGCCGCTGCGGGCCGCTCTGCGCGAGGCCGAGGAGGAGACCGGGCTCGATCCGGGCGGCGTCCAGCTCTTCGGCGCGCTGCCCAAGCTGTACATCCCGGTCAGCGGCTTCGTCGTGACGCCCGTGCTGGGCTGGTGGCGTCGGCCGAGCCCGGTCGACGCCGTCGATCCGAACGAGACGGCGCGCGTCTTCACCGTCCCCGTGGCGGATCTCACGAACCCGGACAACCGCGCCACGACCGTCCACCCCAGCGGCCACCGAGGTCCGGCATTTCTGGTCGAATCGGCTCTGGTCTGGGGCTTCACAGCCGGGATCATCGACCGGCTGCTCCATTTCTCGGGCTGGGAGCGACCTTGGGACCGGGAGAAGCAGGTCCCGCTCGACTGGCGGTCATGACAGGGTGTCTGCCGTGCTGTGTTGCCCGGGGTGCGCCCGCCCTCGGTCCCCGCGGCCGTTCTGTGGTGATCGGAAAGTGACGAGGCGAGGCCTGAAGCAGTGAACGTGGTGGACATCCTGTTGCTGGTCGCCGCCGTGTGGTTCGCGATCGTGGGCTATCGCCAGGGCTTCGTCGTCGGCATCCTCTCGGTGATCGGTTTCCTCGGCGGCGGTCTCGTGGCCGTGTACCTCCTTCCGGTCATCTGGGACGCGCTGACCGACCACGCGGAGGTGAGCACGGCCGCCGCCGTGGTCGCGGTCGTCGTCGTCATCATCTGCGCCTCCGTCGGCCAGGCCTTGACCACCCACCTCGGCAACAAGCTGCGCCGGTACATCACTTGGTCCCCGGCCCGCGCCCTGGACGCGACCGGCGGCGCCCTCGTCAACGTCCTCGCCATGCTCCTGGTGGCCTGGCTGATCGGCTCGGCCCTCGGGCAGACCACCCTGCCGGGGATGGGCAAGGAGGTCCGCAGCTCCAAGGTGCTGTTGGGCGTTTCCGAGGCCCTGCCCGACGAGGCCGACACCTGGTTCAAGGACTACACCTCGTTCCTTGCGCAGAACGGCTTCCCGCAGGTCTTCAGCCCGTTCGCCAACGAGCCGATCAAGGAGGTCGCGCCGCCCGACCCGGCCCTGGCTAACAGCCCGGTGGCGACCCGCGCCCAGCGCTCCATCGTCAAGGTCATGGGCACGGCGACGAGTTGCGGCAAGGTCCTGGAGGGCACCGGCTTCGTCTTCGCCGAGCGCCGGGTCATGACCAACGCGCATGTCGTCGGCGGCGTCGACGAACCCACCGTCCAGATAGGCGGCGAGGGCAAGAGGTACGACGCGACGGTCGTCCTCTACGACTGGGAGCGCGACATCGCCGTGCTCGACGTGCCGAACCTCAAGGCGCCCGCGCTGCAGTTCACGGCGACCGACGCCGAGAGCGGCGACAGCGCGATCATCGCGGGCTTCCCGGAGAACGGCTCGTACGACGTGCGTGCCGCGCGGGTGCGCGGGCGCCTGCCGGCCAACGGCCCGGACATCTACCACCGCGGCACCGTGCACCGTGATGTCTACTCGCTGTACGCGACCGTCCGCCAGGGCAACTCCGGCGGCCCGCTGCTCACGCCTGAGGGCAAGGTGTACGGCGTGGTCTTCGCCAAGTCCCTCGACGACGCCGACACCGGTTACGCGCTCACCGCCGACGAGATCCAGGAGGACATCGTCAAGGGGCGTACCGCCAACCAGCAGGTGGACAGCGACAGCTGCGCGCTCTGACGGCCGGTCGAGGTCAGGTGCGCGGGTGGCGCAGGCGCACCGAGACCCAGCGGGCCCGGCGGCGCAGAATGCGCGGAATGCCCACCCGGGGGTCTGCGCCCGGCGCCTGCGGGGCGCTGCCTCGCTGGTGAGGGCTCAGCCCACTGGCCGAGCGGCGGTTGCGTGCTGCGTCACTGTAGTCGTGCGTCCAGCCCATACCCCGACGTCTGCCCCTGCCCCAAGGTCGATAACCGCCCCCAGGGCGCCCAATTGGCCTATGCGCCGGGCAATTGGCTGTTCGTAGGACACGCGTTCAGTTCCGGATACCGGGCGCATCGGCGCGGTCACCGATCGGGTTCGGGATCTTTCAGCCAGTTGATCAGTTCGGTGGAGAAAGCGACCGGGTCTTCCTCGTGGGGGAAGTGCCCGAGCCCGTCGAACAGCCGCCAGCGGTACGGCGCTTCGACGTACTCGCCCGAGCCGGCCGCGCTGCGCGTGCGCATCACGGGGTCGAGGGAGCCGTGCAGATGCAGCGTCGGCACGCGCACCGGTCGCTTCATGCGCCGGTTGAACTGGATGCCGTCGGGGCGGGCCAGCGAGCGCACCATCCAGCGGTACGGCTCGATCGAGCAGTGCGCCGTCGACGGGATGGAGATCGCGCGGCGGTACATCTCCACCGCGTCGTCGTCCGGCAGGCGCGGGCCCGACCAGTCGCGGACCAGGCGGCCCACGAGTGCCCCGTCGTCCGCCGTCAGTTGCCGCTCGGGAATCCAGGGCCGCTGAAACCCCCAGATGTAGGAACTCGCACCCGTCTGCTTGACGTCCGAGAGCATCGCCGAGCGCCAGCGCCGGGGGTGTGGCATGGACGCGACCGCGAGCCGCCGTACGAGCTTGGGGCGCATCACGGCCGCCGTCCACGCCAGGTATCCGCCCAGGTCGTGGCCGACCAGTGCGGCGTCGGGCTCGCCGAGCGAGCGGATCACGCCGGTGATGTCGAGGGCGAGGTTGGCCGGGTCGTAACCGCGCGGCGTACGGTCGCTGCCGCCGACGCCCCTGAGGTCCATCGCGACGGCCCTGAAGCCCGCGTCGGAGAGGGCGACGAGCTGGTGCCGCCAGGTCCACCAGAACTGTGGGAAGCCGTGCAGCAGCAGCACCAGCGGGCCGTCGCCCATCTCCGCGATGTGGAAGCGCGCACCATTGGCGGCCACGTCCCTGTGTGTCCAGGGACCATCCAGTCGTACGACTGAGGCAGGCTGGGCCGAAGGGGTGGCGGGATCCGTCATGACGACGAGCGTGCCACAGCCTCGATGGCCGCCGGCGCCCGGTCCTCCAGCTCCGGCGTCGTCGCCGGGGCCGGACGCGGGTGCGGCTTGGCCTTCTGCAGGACGCCCGCCGTCTCCTTCACCGAGGCGGCGACCTTCTGCGGACCCTTGCTCTTCTTGGCCTTCTTCGCGAAGACGACACCGATCAGCGCGAGGACCCCGGCGACGAGGACGTTCGCCGCGAAGGACAGAACGAAGCAGATCGCGAGGTTCCAGTCGGTCCACGTCCGAATGCCGTACGCCAGGGCGAAGTTCAGCATCGGCAGGGAGAACACCAGCACGGCGCCGGCCAGCGTGAACGCGCCGCCGCTCGTCGCGCCGCGCTTGACGTCCTGCTTGAGCTGCGCTTTCGCCAGTGCGATCTCGTCGTGCACCAGCGCCGACATCTCGGTCGTCGCCGAGGCGAACAGCTGGCCGATGCTGCGTTCGGCGCCGACCGGGCTGCCGTCGGGTGCGCTCATCGCGGTCTCCCTCGTAGTTACGGTTCCGTCTTCTGCCTGACTGCGTACGGTTCCGTCTTTTGTACCGTCCCGTCAGATCATGCCCGACGGTGCTCCTCCTCGCTTGCCCCGCCCGCCACTTCGGCAAGCGCGTGGCGTGCGGCGGTCTGCTCGTCGGCGATACGGCGGTGCTCGGCGGCCTTGCGCTCGTGGATGGCGGCCATGCGCAGGTGGTATTCCGGCGTGTCCTCTTCGTAGATGTCCGGAATGCCGTCCGCGTCCTCGTCGCGCTCCTCGGCCTCGACCATCCTGCGGTACTTGGCGTTCCGTATCTTCAGCAGCACCGTCGCCAGGGTCGCCGCAGCGAGGGAGCCGAGGAGTACGGCCGCCTTGATCTCGTCGGTCATCGTGGCGTCGCCCTCGAAGGCGAGTTCGCCGATGAGCAGCGAGACGGTGAAGCCGATGCCGGCGAGGGTCGCGACGGCGAACACGTCGCCCCACTCCAGGTCGTCGCTGAGCGAGGCCCTGGTGAAACGTGCCGTCAGCCATGTACCGCCGAAGATGCCGACCGTCTTGCCGACGAGAAGGCCGAGGACCACACCGAGCGTCTCCGGCTGGGCGAACACCTCGCCGAGCGCGCTGCCGGAGATGGTCACACCGGCGCTGAACAGCGCGAACAGCGGCACGGCCAGGCCCGCCGACAGGGGACGTACGAGATGCTCGATGTGCTCACCGGGGGAGTGCGGCTCGTCCTCGTGCCGAGTGCAGCGCAGCATCAGACCCATCGCCACGCCGGCGATGGTGGCGTGGACGCCGCTGTTGTACATCAGCCCCCAGATCACGAGGGCGAGCGGGACGTACACGTACCACCCGCGTACGCCCTTCCTCAGCAGCAGCCAGAAGACTGCGAGGCCGACGGCCGCGCCGCCGAGCGCGGCGAAGTTGATCCGGTCGGTGAAGAAGACCGCGATGATCAGGATCGCGAAGAGGTCGTCGACGACGGCGAGCGTGAGCAGGAAGGCGCGCAGCGCGCTGGGCAGGGAGGTGCCGATGACGGCGAGGACGGCGAGCGCGAAGGCGATGTCGGTGGCGGTCGGGACGGCCCAGCCCGCCGACGAGCCGCCACCGGTGACATTGGTCAGCGTGTAGACGAGCGCGGGGACCGCCATCCCGCACAGCGCGGCCACGACCGGCAGCGCGGCAGCCTTGGGGTCCTTGAGATCACCGGCGACCAGCTCACGCTTGAGCTCGATCCCGGCGACGAAGAAGAAGATCGCGAGGAGCCCGTCGGCGGCCCAGTGCTCGATGGACAGATGCAGGCCGAGGGCCTCGGGGCCGAGGTGGAAGTGGCCGACGCTCTCGTAGCTGTCGTGCAGTGCGGGTACGTTCGCCCAGACCAGCGCGGTGATCGCGGCGATGAGCAGGAGCACGCCACCGACGGTCTCGGTGCGCAGCGCCTCCGCGACGAAGTTCCGCTCGGGGAGGGACAGTCGTCCGAAGACCTTGCGGGCGGGGGCGGTGGTGCGGGGCGCGGCCACGGGGGAGACCTCCGGTCGGTGGGCAGGACAAAGCACATGCCGACCAGACTTCCCGGCGCACCTCAGGGTGAAGCTATTTTGATTAGTTTACCTAAGAAGGCGCCGGACTGCATCCGTCGATCTCCACCGTACGTACGCGAAGGGCACCCGGCGCGCTGGTCGCCGGGTGCCCTGGGTGGTGGTACTCAGTCCTCGCTGGGTGCGGCGGGGAGCTTGGCCTGGATGAGGTCCATGACCGTCGAGTCGGTCAGCGTCGTCACGTCACCGAGCTGGCGGTTCTCGGCGACGTCCCGCAGCAGACGGCGCATGATCTTGCCGGAGCGGGTCTTGGGCAGCTCGGCCACCGGCAGGATCCGCTGGGGCTTGGCGATCGGGCCGAGGGTGGCGCCGACGTGGTTGCGCAGCTCCCCCACCAGGCCCTCGTCCTCGGCGTTCGCTGTGCCGCGCAGGATGACGAAGGCGACGATGGCCTGCCCGGTGGTCTCGTCGGCGGCGCCGACCACGGCCGCCTCGGCGACGGACGGGTGGGAGACCAGGGCGGACTCGACCTCCGTGGTGGAGATGTTGTGCCCCGACACGAGCATGACGTCGTCGACGCGGCCCAGCAGCCAGATGTCGCCGTCGTCGTCCTTCTTCGCCCCGTCACCGGCGAAGTACTTGCCCTCGAAGCGCGACCAGTAGGTGTCGAGGAAGCGCTGGTCGTCGCCCCAGATGGTGCGCAGCATCGACGGCCACGGCTCGGTCAGGACCAGGTAGCCGCCCCCGCCGTTGGGCACCTCGTTCGCCTCGTCGTCGACGACGGTCGCGGCGATGCCGGGCAGCGGCGTCTGCGCGGAACCCGGCTTGGTCGCGGTGACGCCCGGCAGCGGGGAGATCATCATCGCGCCCGTCTCGGTCTGCCACCAGGTGTCCACGATCGGCGTGATGTCGGCCCCGATGTGCTTGCGGTACCAGATCCACGCCTCGGGGTTGATCGGCTCGCCCACGGAACCCAGCACCCGCAGGCTGCTGAGGTCGAACTTCGCGGGGATGTCGTCGCCCCACTTCATGAACGTACGGATGGCGGTCGGCGCCGTGTACAGGATGGTCACCCCGTACTTCTGCACGATCTCCCAGAAGCGGCCCTGGTGCGGAGTGTCGGGCGTGCCCTCGTACATGACCTGCGTCGCGCCGTTCGCCAGCGGCCCGTACACGATGTACGAGTGGCCGGTGACCCAGCCGACGTCGGCGGTGCACCAGTAGACGTCGGTCTCCGGCTTGAGGTCGAAGACCGCGTGGTGGGTGTACGCGGCCTGCGTGAGGTAGCCGCCGGAGGTGTGCAGGATGCCCTTCGGCTTACCCGTCGTCCCGGACGTGTAGAGGATGAACAGCGGCTGCTCGGCGTTGAAGGCCTCGGGGGTGTGCTCGGCGGACTGCCGCTCGACGATCTCGTGCCACCAGACGTCGCGGCTGTCGTCCCAGGCGACGTCCTGGCCGGTGCGCCGTACGACGAGCACGTGCTCGACGTTGTCCACCTTGCCGACCGCCTCGTCGACGGCCGGCTTGAGCGCGGACGGCTTGCCGCGCCGGTAGCCGCCGTCGGAGGTGATGACGACCTTGGCGTCCGCGTCCTGGATACGGGTGGCCAGAGCGTCCGCCGAGAAGCCGCCGAAGACGACGGAGTGCGCGGCGCCGATGCGGGCACAGGCCAGCATCGCGACCGCCGTCTCGGGGATCATCGGCATGTAGACGGCGACCCGGTCGCCCTTTTGAACGCCCAGCTCCAGCAGGGCGTTGGCGGCCTTGGAGACCTCGTCCTTGAGCTCGGCGTAGGTGAGGGCGCGGCTGTCACCGGGCTCGCCCTCGAAGTGGATGGCGACGCGGTCGCCGAGGCCGGCCTCCACATGCCGGTCCACGCAGTTGTACGCGACGTTCAGCTCGCCGTCCTTGAACCACTTCGCGAACGGCGGGTTCGACCAGTCCAGTGTCTCCGTCGGCTCCTTGGCCCAGGTCAGCCGACGGGCCTGCTCAGCCCAGAAGCCGAGCCTGTCAGCCTTGGCCTGCTCATACGCCTCCGCCGTGACATTGGCGCCGGAGGCCAGGTCGGCGGGGGGTGCGAACCTGCGCTCTTCCTTCAGCAGGTTGGCCAGGCTTTCGTTGCTCACGACATCTCCCTTTCCCAGGGTGTCCGTTGTGTCCCAGGCCACAGCTCATCAGACCCAGGGGTCCGATGACAAGGGTCGACGGAAAATTGGTTTAGACCTGTCGGCGGGAGCCGGCCCCGGGGGTGGCCCGGAGGTGCTTTCGACGCCAGGGTCATCCGTTCCCACGGACGCCGGGCGGACGCGGTTCAGGTCTGTAACCCCTTTCACATTCCCTTTCACATTCCGGCCCGGCGCAGGTGAAACACCGTCCCTCACCTTCAGGGGCGTCGGCCCCTTACGCGAAGCGCGGCCCCGCGCCGAACGGGGCCGCGCGCACCTCTGCCCGTCACGCCGACAGATCCGCCACTCCCACGTCGTCGAACACCTCGTCCCCGTTCCCTTCGTCCCCGTTCCCCTCGCCGAGCAGATACGCCTGCGCCTCGCCCACGTGGAAGTACATGCCGTGCAGCTCCAGCGCCCCTGCCCGCAGGGCTTGGGCCACGGAGTCGTGGGCGCGCAGGTGCTCCAACTGCTGGACCACGTTGGTCAGGCAGAGCTGCTCGACCGCGTCGGCCGGCGCCCGCCCGGCGAGTCTGGCCCACGGCCGGCTCTCGTCGGACAGCCGCTCCAGGCTCGGCAGCCCGTGCCGCAGCCACCGCCGCAGCGGGGTCTGCGGACCACCGGGCTCGGAGTTGAGCAGCGCCTGCATGGCCCCGCACCCGGAGTGCCCGCACACCGTGATGGACCGCACCTGCAGCACGTCCACCGCGTACTCGATCGCCGCAGCCACCGAGTCGTCCCCGCTCTCCTGGTCGGGCAGCGGAACGAGGTTGCCGACGTTGCGCACCACGAACAGGTCGCCCGGACCACTGGAGGTGATCATCGAGGTGACCACCCGCGAGTCCGCGCAGGTCAGGAAAAGCTGCGAAGGCTGCTGCCCCTCCCGCGCCAGCCGCGCCAGCTCTCCCCGCACCAGGGGTGCGGTGTTGCGCTGGAACGCGCTGATGCCACGGGCCAGTTGATGCGAGTTCGGTCGGCTCCCTTCGGCTCCGCCGGATCCGTCGGCTCTGCTCCCACCGGGGCGGCCGGACCCGGTGGGCCCGTCGGCTCCGCCGGGCTCGCCGGCCGTGTCGAACTCGCCCGTGGTGCTGGAGGTGCCGGTGTCGCAGGGCGCGTCGCCGGTCCTGTCGGTCTCGCCGTCGCCGCTCCCGGTCGCCCGCGCCTTACCGGGGCGTCCGCCCTGGGATGTGACGGACTCCGGGATCTCGCACTGGTGGTTGCGCCAGGGCGTCCAGGGGTGGCACCGGCAGTCGGCCGACTCGGCCGCGTTCGTCCCGGCGTCGAGATGGAGGCCGACCGGTCCCGACGGCTCGCCGATCCGGACCCCGGCCCTGCGGCCGATCAGCTCGACGGAGCCGCCGTGCGCGGTGTGCGAGTTCTGCCAGTCCTGCAGTGACTCGTACGCCGCGTGGTCCATGAACGACCCGTCCAGCTCCACTACGGCGTCGGCGCCTTGGGGTACGAGATGCAGGGCCCGGCTGAGCCGTGGCACCGCGAGGAACGTCAACTGCCCTCGTACATGTACGTGATGGACTCCTTCCTTCTCGTCATGCGTGATCCGGGTGCGGGTGAGGCGGTGCAGGGCGACGGCGACGGCCATGGCGACCCCCAGCGCCACGCCCTCCAGGACGCCGAAGAACACCACGCCGAGGGTGGTGACGGCATACACCAGCACCTCTCGGTGGCGCGTCACCGTGCGGATGTGGTGCAGGGACACCATCTGGATGCCGACGGCCATCACCAGGGCGGCGAGCGAGGCGAGCGGGATGAGCTCCAGGATCGGGACCATCAGCAGAGCGGCGACTACTACGAAAACGCCGTGCAGCATCGTGGAGTTCCGGCTCACGGCACCGGCTTGCACATTCGCCGAACTTCGCACCGCCACACCGGCCACGGGCAGTCCTCCGAGCGTGCCCGAGACGATGTTCGCGGCGCCCTGTCCGAGCAGTTCGCAGTCCAGATTGGAGCGGCTGACGCGAGCGGGCCGACCGGGGCGGGCGGCGACCAGATCGAGGCGGGAGGCGACCAGCTTGTCCACCGCGACCGCGCCGAGCAGCGACTGCACGCTGCACACCAGCGTGATGGTGAGCACGGCGGCGGCGAGTCCGAGCACCGGGCCCTCGGGGAGCCCGGCCAGGGCGTGGCTGCTCCAGGACGGCAGGTCGACCTTGGGCAGGGTGAGCCCGGCGAGTGAAGCGGTGACGGTGGCACCGGTGACGGCGACGAGTGCGGCGGGGACCTTGTGCAGGAGGCGTCCGATGCGGCCGGGGATCCGCGGCCAGAGCAGCAGCAGGGCCAGCGTCAGCGCGCTCACCGACACGGCGGCCGGGTGCACGTTCGCCAACTGGGCGGGCAACGCCCGGAGGTTGTCGAGGACCGCGCTCTGCGGGGTGCTGCCCAGGACGATGTGCAGCTGCGCCACGGCGATGGTGACGCCGATGCCGGCGAGCATGCCGTGCACGATGGCGGGGCTGACGGCCAGGGCGCTGCGGGCCACGCGCAGGCAGCCCAGGCCCAGTTGGGCCAGGCCGGCCAGGACGGTGATGGCGCAGGTCGTCCGCCAGCCGTAGCGGTGGATGAGGTCGGCGGTGACGACGGTGAGCCCGGCGGCGGGGCCGCTGACCTGGAGGGGGGAGCCGCCGAGCCATCCGGCGACGATTCCTCCGACGGCCGCGGCGACGAGGCCGGCCTGGAGGGGGGCGCCGGTGGCCAGGGCGATGCCGAGGGACAGGGGGAGCGCGATCAGGAAGACCGCGATCGAGGCTGACACATCGGCGCCCGCGATGCGGTAGCGGCGGGGCGGGGGTGGGCTGTGGGGCTCGTGGATGCGCGTCTCTCGACGTGGGTCTTCGGCGCGGGTGGGGGTGCAGGCGGACATGTTTCCCGTCTCCTCCGGGGCAGCGCGGTCGCGGATCTGGTGGTCCCCCGCTCCTGGGCGAGGGGTCGGGTCGCGGCCGTGTGGTCACGGCATGCAGCGGCGGGATGCATCAACAGTCGGTAAACGGATCGTAATGCAGAGTAAAGGAACGGAATGGATTTTCCGAGCAAATGGACTAATAAATCCCCCTGAAGAGTGAAGTAGCTAATTAGTCGGCTTGTCGTACTAATTCCTTCTCGGTCCCGTGCGACCTTGGCGGCGCCGTCGGCACCCGAGAGAAGGAAGAAGGTGGACGGAACATGGCCGCCACCCGCAGGTTCGCCGCCCCCCGCAGGATTTCCGCGACGCGCAGGGTCGTCGTGACGCACAGGATCGCCGCGGGTACCGCGATCGCCGCGGGTACCGCGATCGCCGCGGTCTGCGCCGTATCGCTCGCCGGTTGTGCGACTGGTTCCGACCCGATCCGGCAAGGGGCGTCCGGACCGCAGAAGCCGCAGCCGGCGGCGCCCGCGCCCCAGAGCGTGGTCCGCCTGATCGGCGACGGGTCCACCGCGTACACGGGGGTGCAGCCGCACCTGCCCAGACCCGAGCGCCTGAAGCCAGGTCAGAGGCCCCCGCAGTTCGTGGTGTTCTCCTGGGACGGTGCCGGAGAGGACAGCCAGAAGCTGTTCTCCCGCTTCCGCGAGGTCGCCAAGGCGAACAACGCGACGATGACGTACTTCCTCAGCGGCGTGTACATGCTGCCGGACCACAAGCGCGACCTGTATCGCCCGCCGCAGCACTCCCCGGGCCGCTCGGACATCGGCTTCAACGACGCGGAGGGCATCGCCGACACCGCGAAGCAACTGCGTCTGGCGTGGCTCGAGGGCAATGAGATCGGCACCCACTTCAACGGCCACTTCTGCGGCAGCGGCGGCGGAGTCGGCGAATGGTCGGTGGAGGAATGGAAGGACGAGATCACCCAGGCGAAGAAGTTCGTGAAGTCCTGGAAGACCAACACCGGCCTGACGAGGGCGGCCCCCCTGCCCTTCGATTACGACAAGGAGCTCATCGGCGCCCGCACGCCCTGTCTGGAGGGCCGACGGAACTTCGTCAAAGCCGCCCGCGAGATGGGTTTCCGCTATGACTCGAGCGGCGTCAACAATCAGCTCTGGCCCGCGAAGAAGGGGGGCCTGTGGGACCTGTCGATGCAGCTCGTGCCCTTCCCCGGTCACTCCTACGAGCAGCTCACCATGGACTACAACTTCATGGTCAACCAGTCGGGCACGACGAGCCAGGGCGACCCCGCCAAGCACGCCTTCTGGGGCCACCAGATGCGGGACGGTCTGTTGATGGGCTTCCGCCGGGCCTACGACGGCAACCGAGCGCCCTTGATCATCGGCAACCACTTCGAGTCCTGGAACGGCGGCACCTACATGCACGCCGTCGAGGACGTCGTCGAGGCCGTCTGCAACAAACCCGACGTGCGCTGCGTCTCCTTCCGGCAGCTCGCCGACTGGCTGGACGCCCAGGACCCGACGGCCCTGAAGAAGCTGCGCACGCTAGGGGTCGGCGAGGCCCCGAAGCAGGGCTGGACGTCCTTCCTCTCCGGGCGCCCGGCCCCGGCCCCGAAGGGGGCGCCCGGGGCGCCGGCGGTCAAGCAGTAGGAGTCAGAGGCGAGTTGCCCTCACGCAGGCAGGTGACGCTCTCACCGCGTACCTCACCGAGCACGAACCCGGGGTCGATCTGTGCCGTCAGGTCGGCCCCGGTGCGCTCGTTTCCCCAGGACCGGGCGTTCTTCAGATGGAAGTGCACCATCTGACGCGTGTAGCGCTCCCAGTCCCGCAGCTCGTACGTCGCGTCCACGGCCGTGCGCAGTCGGCGCAGGGCGAGGTGGTTGGCGTCCTCCAGGAGATCGAACCGGGGCGGACGGCCCTTCTCCATGGCGCGCACCCAGTCCGAGTGCCCGACGGTCACCAGCAGGTCGTCCCCGACCTCGGCGCGGAGGAAGTCGAGGTCGTCCTGTCCCTGCACCTTGTTGCCGACGACCTTCAGGACGACTCCGAAGTCGCGGGCGTACTCCTTGTACTGGCGATAGACGGAGACCCCCTTCCGGGTCGGCTCAGCGACAAGGAACGTGATGTCGAAGCGGGTGAACATGCCGGAGGCGAAGCAGTCCGAGCCCGCCGTCATGTCGACCACGACGTACTCGTCGGGGCCGTCCACCAGGTGGTTCAGGAACAGCTCCACCGCCCCGGTCTTGGAGTGGTAGCAGGCGACCCCCAGGTCGGAGTCCGTGAACGGGCCGGTGACCATCAAACGGACGGCGCCGCCGTCGAGTTCCACCGGCCGGGCGCAGGCGTCGTACACCGGATTGTTCTCGCGTACCCGCAACAGGCGCGAGCCCTCGCCGGGTGGCGTCGTCTTGATCATTGTCTGGGCGGAGGCGATCCGTGGATTGGAGCCGCGCAGGTAGTCCTTGATCAGCGCCAGCCGCTCGCCCATCGCGGGCAGCGCGGCGGCCTCCCCCTCGTCGAGGCCGAGCGCGGCTCCCAGGTGCTGGTTGATGTCGGCGTCGACGGCGACGACCGGCGCGCCGGTGGCGGCGAGGTGGCGGACGAACAGGGAGGACAGGGTGGTCTTGCCGCTGCCGCCCTTCCCGACGAAAGCAATTTTCATGTTCACGAAGCGTAGTCGTGCAGTAGCTGTATGTGGCAGGCGTGCGTGAAGAAGGCCACTCGATCGTGGGGTGCGGGCCCGGGGTGCGTAATGTCGTACTCATGAGTACGACAGGTGCGACCGCCGATCCGCTCGCGGCCCTCGGATCACTGCCCGGGGTGCCCGAGTCCGTGGAGTCCGTGCGCAAGGCTGTGGACCGGACCTACGGGCACCGGATCATGCGGCGTCGCAGCAACGAGATCACCTCTGAGGCGGCTCTGCGTGGCGCCCGTGGCTCCGCGGCCCTGTCGGGTGCCGACTGGGCGCTCGAAGAGGTGCGTCGGCGCACCGACTTCAGCGGTGACGACGAGGCGCGCGTCATGGGTGCGGCCCTGCGGCTCACGGCCGAGGCGGGCCAACTGCTGTCCATCTGGCGGCAGTCACCGCTTCGGGTGCTGGCCCGGCTGCACCTGGTGGCGGCGGCGAGCAAGGACGACACGGTCGGGCGACCGCGCCAGGAGGGCGAGCCGGTCGACGAGCCGCTGGTCGAGTTGCCCCTGCCGAGTGCGACGGAGGTGCACGGCCGCCTGGAGGGGCTGTCCGAGCTGATCATCGCCGGCGGGTCGGCGCCCGCACTGGTGACGGCCGCCGTCGTGCACGGCGAAATCCTCGCGCTGCGTCCCTTCACGTCCCGCAACGGCCTTGTCGCGCGCGCGGCCGAGCGCATCGTCCTGGTCGGCAGCGGCCTCGACCCGAAGTCCGTCTGCCCGGCGGAGGTCGGTCACGGCGAACTGGGCCGCGCGGCCTATCTGGCGGCGCTCGACGGCTACGTCTCCGGCACCCCAGACGGCATGGCCGCCTGGATCGCCCACTGTGGCAAGGCGATCGAGCTCGGCGCACGCGAGTCGACGGCGGTGTGCGAGGCGCTGCAGCGCGGGGCGGCGTAACGCATGCGAGTGTGGACGGGCGTGGATCAGTCGTAGCGCGTGTGTGAAGTCGCGCGCGTGAAGCCGCGTGTGTGAAGCCGTGCGTGCAGCGTCGTACGGCGGCTCGACAGTCGTAGGCCACGAAAAAAGCCCCGCGCGGGGGGCTCATATAAGTTGCGGCGGTACGAGGTTTCGTACCGCCGCTGGCATGTTCACCGGGTTACCAAGCGTCCTCGATATATTGCCCATCAGGTCGGGAACTTCGCCCGTCACCTGGTGCGGCTGGCCCGTAATCGACGGGTCGACGTCGCGTGGGTGCTCGATGTTCATGCTCGGTCCGTGGGGCCAAATGCGTATTAAAGGTGATCCTCGCGGATGTCCTTGGTCTCGCGGGCCGTTGAGTCCTTTGTACTCCAGGACCCAACCAAGCGGAAGGCCTGGCTGCAGTTCTTTACTTTTACTCTCAAAACTGCGTCAAACGGGCGTCGATGTGTCGAACCGGGCACACGGAATCCGAGAGGTGCAGGTCAGGCGAGAGCCGTACGGCGTCGACTCGCGTACCAGACCAGCCCTGCGGTGGCGGCGGCAGCTCCTATGGCCGCCGCCGCGACAAGAGCGGGTCGCGGCGGCACGGAGAGGGAGGGAATCCGTTGCTTGAGTCGGACCGGGCGGTGGAAGTCGAGAATCGGCCACCCGCGCGCGAGGGCCTCGCGGCGCAGTGTGCGGTCGGGGTTCACGGCGTGCGGTTTGCCCACGGACTGAAGCATCGGCAGATCGGTGGCTGAATCGCTGTAGGCGTAGCAACGAGAGAGGTCGTAGCCCTCGGACTCGGCCAGTTCCTTGATGGCCTCGGCCTTGGTTGGGCCATAGGCGTAGTACTCCACCTCCCCGGTGAAGCAACCGTCCTCGCCCACGACCATGCGCGTGGCCACCACGCGGTCGGCGCCGAGCAGCTCGCCGATCGGCTCCACCACCTCGGCACCGGACGTGGAAACGATCACGATGTCGCGGCCGGCGGTGTGGTGCTCCTCGATGAGGGAGGCGGCCTCGTCGTAGATGATCGGGTCGATCAGGTCGTGCAGCGTCTCGGCGACGATCTCCTTGACCTGCTGGACGTTCCAGCCACGGACGAGCGCGGAGAGGTACTCGCGCGTGCGCTCCATCTGGTCATGGTCCATACCGCCCAGGCGGAAGACGAACTGGGCGTATGCGGTCCGCAGGGCGGCCCTGCGGTTGATCAGACCGCCTTGGTAGAAGGACTTGCTGAACGTGAGCGTGCTCGACTTCGCAATGACCGTCTTGTCCAGGTCAAAGAAGGCCGCTGTGCGGGGCAAGGAGTGGTTTTCCACAACCCTGAGCATAGGGGCAGCCCATTCGGCGTAAGGTGGGCGCGTGGGTTTGCCTGAGAGGGCTCTCGGGTACACCATGGAAGTCACGGATCGTTCGCGACCGTGCTAACGCGGTCCGACTCCTCCCCCCCCGAGTCGGCCGTGGAGACGACCCCCGCTCTCCCCCCCGGCGGGGGTCGTCGCATGTCCGGGTGGGTTTTCCTCTTCTGAACGCGGCCGCGAGGCCGAAGCGAGGCGGCTGCGGCCGCCTCTTCTGCATGTCCATGATCCGTGACTGTGCGTAGCTGTCGCGCTGCTCTGCGGAAGTCGTACAGAGGTCGGTGCGGGGGTCACCGGTATGGGTGACGGCCATATTCACAACCGCCGAGTTGTCCACAGTTATCGACCAAGATCCACACGATTTCCGGGATCGCTGCACCGTGATTCCAGCACGTCCCGCTCGGGCCGACTTCATGGCCGGTTCTGGTTAGTCGGGCGTGTTCGGCCGGTTCGTATCGGCCGTTCATATGGAGGCCGCTTGCCGGTTCTTCACACGTTTGGGAATCGCGGGGCCGCAGGGCTGCGCGAGTGATGCAGCGAAGGGGGATGGAAACCGTGACCGCAGCCGTCACACACGATCCGCCGCCCGCAGCCTCCGGGCAGCCGGGCAAACCGTTGATCGTCACGGAGGACGCCGATCTGCTCGACGACCTGCTGCGCCTGTGCGCGGCGGCCGGCGCCACACCGGAGGTCCACCACGGGGTGCCCGAGCCCCGGGGCAGCTGGGAGGCCGCGCCGCTCGTCCTGGTCGGCGACGACGCCGCGCGCCGCGTGCGCGGGGCCGGCCGCAGACGTGGAGTGGTGCTGGTCGGCCGGGACCAGGACGACTCGGGCGTCTGGCGCCGGGCCGTCGAGATCGGCGCGGACCACGTCCTGATGCTGCCCGACGGCGAACAGTGGTTGGTCGACCGCATCGCCGACGTCGCCGAGGGCGTCGGCCGGCCCGCCCTCACCGTCGGCGTCATCGGAGGCCGCGGCGGGGCCGGAGCGTCCACGCTCGCGTGTGCCCTCGCCGTCACCGCCGCGCGTGAAGGGCTGCGCACGCTGCTCGTGGACGCCGATCCGCTGGGCGGCGGACTCGACGTCCTCCTGGGCGGCGAGGCCGCCGAGGGCCTGCGCTGGCCCTCCTTCGCCGGTTCGCGCGGGCGGCTCGGCAGCGGCGCTCTGGAGGAGTCCTTGCCGAAGCTGCACTCCCTCCGGGTCCTGAGCTGGGATCGCGGCGACTGCCTCGCCGTCCCGCCGCAGGCGATGCGAGCGGTACTCGCGGCGGCCCGGCGCCGGGGAGGCACCGTCGTCGTCGACCTGCCCCGCCGTATCGACGACGGCGTCGCCGAGGCCCTCGCCCAGCTCGACGTGGGGATCCTCGTGGTCCCCGCCGAACTGCGCGCCCTGACTGCCGCTCGGCAGGTGTCCTCCGCGGTCCGGATGGTCCTGCGCGATCTGCGGGTGGCCGTACGCGGGCCGTACGCGCCCGGGCTCGACGACCGCGAGGTGGCCCGGTTGCTGGAGCTGCCGCTCGTGGGTGAGGTGCCGGTCGAGTCGGGACTGCTGCGACCGCACGAGACCAAGGCTCCGCCGGGGACGGTGGGGCGGGGGCCGCTGGCGCGGTTCTGCCGGGAGTTCTGGGAGCGCGCGTTGTTCGAGGCGAGGGCGGCATGAGTGACGGCGTGAGCGGGAGCATGAGCGACGCCGTGCGCAGCAGCATTACTGACGGCGTGCGCAGCGGCACGAGTGACGGCGTCGGTACGGCTTCGGCGCTCGACTGGGAGAGCGGTGGCGCGGGTGGTTCGGTGCGGGCGTCCCGCGAGCGGTGGCGGTCGAGCGGGACCGTGGACGGGAGGGTGCGTAGGGCCACGCCGCGATGGGCGTTGGACGGATCGGCGAGCGCCGCTGTGGATCGGAGGGGGCTGGACGGTTCGGTGGGCGCTGGTGTGGTGCGGCGGGGGTCGGACGGCTCGGTGAGTGCCGCTGTCGCGCGGCGGGTGTCGGACGGTCCGGTGGGTGGCGGTGTCGCGGGAGTGTCGGACGGCTCGGCGAGCGCCGCTGCGGTGTCACGGGTGGTGAAGGTCGCCGGGAGCACGGTCATTGGGCGGTGGGCGCCGGTCGACCGGGCCGGTCCGTCGGCTGGACGGTGGGCTTCGGCCGGGACGGCGGCCGGGGCGACGGCCCAGGCGGGTATGCCGACGGGGTTGCTCGACGGGGTGCGGCAGTGGCTGGCCGAGAGCGGGGCCGAACCCACGCCCGCGCGCGTGGCGCAGGCCCTGCGGGAGCAGGGCAGGGTGCTGGGGGACGCCGAAGTCCTCGGAGCGGCCGACCAGTTGCGGTCCGAGCTGGTCGGGAGCGGTCCACTGGAGCCGCTGCTCGCCGATCCGTCGGTGACGGATGTGCTGGTGTCGGCGCCGGACCGGGTCTGGGTGGACCGGGGCGGCGGCCTGGAGTTGACCTCCGTGTCCTTCCCGGACGCGGCGGCCGTACGACGCCTTGCGCAGCGCCTCGCCACGGTCGCCGGGCGGCGCCTGGACGACGCGCGGCCGTGGGTGGACGCCCGGCTGCCCGACGGGACCCGGCTGCACGCCGTGCTGCCTCCGGTCGCCGTCGGCTGTGCCTGCCTGTCGCTGCGAGTCGTACGGCCGCGGGCGTTCACGCTCGACGAGCTGGTCGCGGCGGGCACCGTGCCGCCGGGCGGGGACCGGGTGCTGCGGGCCCTGATCGACGCGCGGCTGTCCTTCCTCATCAGTGGCGGGACCGGCAGTGGCAAGACGACGTTGCTGAGCGCGTTGCTCGGGCTGGCCGGGCCGGGCGAGCGGATCGTGCTCGCTGAGGACTCGGCGGAGCTCAGGCCGGACCATCCGCATGTCGTACGGCTGGAGAGCAGACCCGCCAACCAGGAGGGCGCCGGGCTCGTCACCCTTGAGGACCTGGTGCGGCAGGCGCTGCGGATGCGGCCGGACCGGCTGGTCGTGGGGGAGGTGCGCGGCTCCGAAGTGGTCCATCTGCTGGCCGCCTTGAACACCGGTCACGAAGGAGGTTGCGGGACCGTCCACGCGAACGCGGCGGCCGACGTGCCGGCCCGGCTGGAGGCGCTCGGCACGGCGGCAGGGCTCGACCGGGCCGCGCTGCACAGCCAGTTGGCGGCCGCGTTGTCGGTCGTACTCCATCTCGCGCGCGACCGGACCGGACGGCGGCGGATCTCGGAGGTGCATGTGCTGGAACGGGACCCGTCGGGGCTGGTGCGGACTGTGCCGGCGCTGCGCTGGGGCGCGGAGGCGTTCGCGTACGAGCGGGGGTGGGAGCGGCTGCGGGGGCTGCTTCGGGGCGCAGGCGATGTGGGGTGCGGTGACGTGAGGCAGTCGGCGACGTGACGGGTTCGGTGATGTGAGGGAGTCGGTGCCGTGACTGGTGCGGTGACGTGGTGGGTTCCGGAGCGGTGAGGGGCTAGGTGGTCTGCATGGGTGAGATGTCGTTGGGCGCGGCAGTGGCGTGTCTTGGGGCGGCGGTTTGGTTGGTGGGCGGGCGCAACTCCGGTACGCGCCGGGCGCAGTTGCTGCTTGCGGGTGGTGGGGTGGTGGGAGCCGGGCCGCCCGACTGGCGGCGGATGGCCGGGGAGCTGCGGCGGCTCCGGGGGCGGTTGCGGGCCGAGTGGTGGGCGCCGGCCGTCGGGCTGGTGCTGGGTGTCCTGGGGGCTTCGTTGCTGCCGGTCGTCGCGGGGGCGGCCGGGGTGCCGTTGCTGCGGAGGGTGCGGCTGGCCCGGGAGGCGCGCCGGACACGGGAGCGTTGCGGGGACGCGGTGATCGCGCTGTGCGGGGCGCTGGCCGGGGAGGTGCGGACCGGGCGGCAGCCGGGTGAGGCGTTGCTGCGGGTGGCGCGGGACTGCGGTGGGCTCGGTGAAGCGCAGGCTGCGGTGTTGGCGGCGGCGCGGTTCGGCGGGGATGTGCCGGGCGCGCTCACCTCCGCGGCACGGCAGCCGGGTGCCGGGGGCCTGTCAGGCCTGGCGGCGTGCTGGCGGGTGGCCGTGGACCAGGGCGCCGGGCTCGCGGCCGGACTCGACCGGCTGGAAGGGGCGTTGCGGGCCGAGCGGGACCAACGCGCCGACCTACGCGCTCAGTTGGCGGGAGCTCGGTCGACGGTGGTGATGCTCGCCGGGTTGCCGGTTCTGGGGCTGCTGCTCGGTGCCGCGATGGGGGCCGACCCGCTGCATGTGCTGCTGCATACCGGGGCGGGGCTCGGGTGCGTGGTGGTCGGCGGGGTGCTGGAGGCGCTGGGGATGTGGTGGGCGCTGCGGATCGTGCGGGGAGCGGAGGCGGCGTGAGGAATCGGGCGGGTCTGGGTCGTGAGGGGGAGGTGGCGGCGTGAGTGCGGAGGTTGTCCACAGGCTGGGGGTGGCCGTGGGGGCGGCGTTGGCCGTCGGGTGGCTGTTGCGGTGGCCCCTGGCGGTGCGGCACGAGCGGAGGGTACGGCGGCGGCTGGCCGAGTTGATGACGACCGCCGAGGTGACGTCGATACGCCGACGGTTCGACGTCCGGCAGGGCATGCGGCATGGGCTGCCCTTGGTGGCGGTCGTGGGTGCCGGCTGGGCGCTGGTCGGCGGCATCGCCGGACTGGCGGCGGGGCTGATCGTCGCGGGCGGGCTGTGGATGTGGCGTCGTCGGCAGGCGGCCGTTGGCGCCGAGGAGGTGCCCGACGCCGCTGAGGTGGCTCGCCAGCTGCCGCTCGCCGCCGATCTGCTGGCGGCCTGCATCGCTGCGGGAGCCGGTCCGGTGATCGCGGCGCAAGCCGTGGGCGAGGCCCTGGGCGGCCCCGTCGGGGACGGGCTGGCGCGAGGGGCGGCGGAGGTGCGGCTCGGCGGTGAACCGGGCGAGGCGTGGCAGCGGCTGGCGTCGATGCCGAGGGCCGGCGCGCTGGCGCGGTTGCTCGAAAGAGCCGACGTGTCGGGGCTTCCGGCCGCCGGACCGGTCGCGCGGCTCGCCGCGGAGGCCCGCGCCGACTGGGGGCGCACCGCGACGGAACGGGCCAGGCGGGCGGCTGTCATGGTCACCGCGCCGGTGGGGTTGTGTTTCCTGCCCGCGTTCATCGCGGTGGGCGTGGCGCCGGTGGTGATCGGGCTTGCGGGCGGCGTGCTGGGAGGGGGTGGCGGATGACGGGGTGAGGGGCGCGACGGCCGCCGGTCGGCAGACGAGTCGGAGTTCGGCAGAGGAGTCGACTTCGGCAGAGGAGTCGGAGTTTCGGCAGACGAGTCGGACTTTCGGCAACGAAGAGTTCAACAACTGGCTTCAACAGGACTGAGTCTTACGGGGGTTGAGATGTGCAAGGCGGTACGGGCGCGGATGGGTGCCCTGGTGTGCGGGAAGCGGGCGGCGCGGAGGGACGCGGGGATGGTCACCTCCGAGTACGCGATGGGGATCGTCGCGGCGGTGGCGTTCGCCGTGGTGCTCTACAAGGTCGTGACGAGCGGGCAGGTCAGTGCGGAGTTGCAGGCCATCGTGAAGCAGGCGCTCGATGCGCGGATGTGAGCGGGACATTGAGCGGGGGTCGGACCTGGGTGCCGGTCGGGGACCCCGTCGGGGATCGGACCAGGGGTTCGTGACGGCGGAGTCGGCTGTCGTGCTGCCTGTGCTGGTGATGTTCGCGATGGCGCTGGTGTGGGGGCTGCTCGTGGTGGCCGCGCAGATCCAGTGCGTGGACGCGGCCCGGACGGGCGCCCGCGCCGCAGCCCGGCAGGATCCGGCCGACGCGGTCATCGAGGTGACCCGTGAGGCGGCACCGCGCGGCGCGACGGTCACGGTCGGCCGGGAGGGGGACGAAGTCCGCGTGGTCGTCGTGGCCAGGCCGCCGGTGCTGCGCGGGCTCCCCTTCGAGGTACGGGAAGAAGCCGTGGCGTCGGCGGAGGAGACGGTGGGGGCGGGGACATGAGAGGGGGTTTCGCAGGGAGGCTCGGGTTTGTCACCGGGCGACGATCTGGGTGCGAGACGGCAGGCGGCTGTTCTTCTGCCCGCGCCTCTGCCGCCGGCTGGGGCTGTAGTTCCCACAGGGGCTGGAGTACTGGCCGCAGGCCGATCGCTGGTCGGCGATCTGAGCCCAAGCCCATCGCCGGCCGAGGATCTGACCCCAAGCCCGTCATAGGCCGGGGACCTGGCCGCAGGTCCGCCACTGGCTCAGAGTCCGGCCGCACGCCCATCGCCGACTGGGGACCCGGCCACAAGTCTGCCGCTGGCCGAGAACCTGACCGCACGCCCATCGCCCGTCGGAGCTCCGGACGCAGTCCCGCCATCGAGCGGCATGCGGCCAGCCGACCCGTCGCCGCCCGGCTTCCAGCACGGGTACTCGCCGTCGGCCTGCGCTCCGACCGTGGTTCCGCCACCGTCTGGAGCCTCGGCGCCATCGCCGTGCTCTGTGTCGTCTTCGGCGTCGTACTCGCCCTGGGCCAAGCCGTCGTGACCCGGCACCGTGCGGCCGGCGGTGCGGATCTCGCGGCGCTCGCGGCGGCCGATCACTGGGCGGAGGGAGGTACGGCGGCCTGCGCCCGTGCGGAAGGGGTGGCCAGGGCGCAGGGCGTGCGGCTGGCGCGATGTGTGGTGGTGGGCGAGATCTCGGACGTGACGGCAGCGTCGGGCCGGGGGCCGTTCGCCGCTGAGGTCAGGGCGCGGGCGGGGCCTGCGGGCCCGGCGGGGGCGACCCTGCCGCCAGGGCCTCCATCGGGCGGCGTTGCGGGGACGGACCGGCCGACGCCGGTTCCATGACCGGGTGCGGCTGGCGCCGGGTCCATGACCGGGTGCGGCTGGCGCCGGATCCGTGACCGGGTGCAGATGGCGCCGGATCCGTGACCGGTTGCGTCTGCCGTCGGCTTCTCTTCGCCATCCTCAGCCGGGGGAGATTCCCTGTTCCCAGCCGGGGGAGCTGCCTTCTCCCAGCCGGCGGCACGCTCTCCGTCGCAAGCCAGGGCATGCTCCCCTCCCGGCCGCGGCAAGCCGCCCGTCCTCGCCGGGGCAGTCTCCCCTCCCCGGCCAAGGCAGGCCCTACGTCCCCCGCCCGCCCCGCCCGCCCGCGCGAGCCGTCCCCAGCTGGGTCAGCGCCCGATGTCGTTCGCCGGGGCCCCGCCCCCAGCTGGGCCAGGCCCCCCACCCCTCGCCGGGACAGGATCCCCGCCCCCGGCCGCGGCAACCTGCTCTTCCCCGGCCGCGGCAAGCTCCCCTTCCCCACCCACGGCAACCTCCCCCGCCTCCTCCGGTGCCCCCCGCAACAGCACCGTCAGCAACCGCACCGCCCCCCTCTTGTGCAGCGGATCGTTGCCGTTGCCGCACTTGGGGGACTGGATGCAGGACGGGCAGCCGGCGTCGCACTCGCAGGAGGCGATGGCCTGGCGGGTGGCGGTGAGCCAGGCGCGGGCGGTGTGGAAGGCGCGCTCCGCGAAGCCCGCGCCGCCCGGGTGGCCGTCGTAGACGAAGACCGTCGGGAGCAGTGTGTCGGGGTGCAGCGGGATCG
The DNA here is from genome assembly GCF_041052385.1 of Streptomyces sp. R28. Lineage (GTDB taxonomy): Bacteria > Actinomycetota > Actinomycetes > Streptomycetales > Streptomycetaceae > Streptomyces. The sequence goes on from NZ_CP163439.1 coordinate 5,924,515, forward strand.
AGACGCCGCCGATGTCCCAGCGGTCGCAGGTCGCGAAGAGGGGCAGCAGGCCGATCGAGGCGTGCTCGGCGGCGTGCAGGGCGCCGCCGAGGATCTCGGGGTTGATGCGGGCCTCGTCCAACTGGTCCTCGGTGACCGTCCACCACACCGCGCGGGTACGCAGCGTACGAGGAGGGAGGTCGAGTTTCGTCTCGCCCAGTACTTCGCCGGTGATCAGCCGGCGGCGCAGGAAGGAGACCACCTGGTTGGTGACCTCGACGGAGCCGTAGCACAGACGGCCGTCGCCCCACGGGATCTCGATGTCCGTCTCCAGGACGGAGATGGACGTGGTGTCGCGGGCGACCGTCGAATACGGCGGGACGGCCTCCTCGACCAGGGCGACCGAGTCCTCCAGGTCGAGGGTGCGGACGAGATAAGTGCGGCCCTGGTGGAGATGGACCGCGCCTTCGTGGACGGTGGTGTGCGCGGCGCCCGCGTCGACCGTGCCGAGCAGGCGGCCCGTGCCGGACTCGACGATCTGGATCGGGCGGCCGCCTCCGCCGCGGATGTCGGTCAGGTCGGCGGCCCGTTCCCGGCGCGTCCAGTGCCAGGCCTTCGTGCGGCGGCGCAGCAGCTTCGCGGCCTCCAGCTGCGGCAACAGTGCCTCGGTCTCGGGACCGAAAAGCGCCAAATCCTCGTCGGTCAGCGGGACTTCCGCGGCTGCCGCGCACAGGTGCGGAGCCAGGACGTAGGGGTTGTCGGGGTCGAGGACCGTCGACTCCACCGGCCGGTTGAACAGGGCCTCGGGGTGGTGGACGAGGTAGGTGTCCAGCGGGTCGTCCCGAGCGATCAGGACGGCCAGCGCGCCCTGTCCGGAGCGGCCGGCCCGGCCCGCCTGCTGCCACAGGGACGCGCGCGTGCCCGGGTAGCCGGCGATCAGTACGGCGTCCAGGCCGGAGACGTCGATGCCGAGTTCCAGGGCGGTGGTGGCGGCCAGGCCGAGGAGTTCGCCGGAGTGGAGGGCCCGTTCCAGGGCGCGGCGCTCCTCGGGGAGGTAGCCGCCGCGGTAGGCCGCGACACGCCGGGCGAGGGAGCGGTCGACCTCGGCGAGGCGCTCCTGGGCGATGACCGAGATCAGCTCGGCGCCGCGCCGGGAGCGTACGAAGGCGACCGACCGGACCCCCTGCACGGCCAGATCCGTCAGGAGGTCCGCTGTCTCGGCGGTTGCCGTACGCCGAACGGGGGCGCCCTTCTCGCCCTGGAGCTCGGTGAGCGGGGGCTCCCAGAGGGCGAAGACCAGTTCCCCGCGTGGGGAGGCGTCGTCGGCGACCTCCACCACCGGCAGGCCCGTGAGGCGGCCTGCGGCCACCGCCGGCTCGGCGGCGGTGGCGGAGGCCAGCAGGAAGACCGGAGAGGCGCCGTAGCGGGCGCACAGGCGGCGCAGACGGCGCAGGACCTGGGCGACGTGGGAGCCGAAGACACCGCGGTAGGTGTGGCACTCGTCGATGACGACGTACTTCAGCGCCTTCAGGAAGGAAGACCAGCGGGGGTGGGAGGGGAGTATGCCGCGATGCAGCATGTCGGGGTTGGTGAGGACGTAGTTGGCGTACTGGCGGATCCACTCGCGTTCCTCGAACGGAGTATCGCCGTCGTACACAGCTGGGCGTACGGAATTGCCCAGCGGATGTGAAAGTTCCTTCACCGAACGGCACTGGTCCGCCGCAAGAGCCTTGGTGGGGGCCAGGTAGAGCGCGGTGGCGCCACGGCCGTTCGGTGCCTCGGAGCCGTCCAGGAGCGTCGAGAGGACCGGCACGAGGTAGGCCAGCGACTTGCCGGACGCCGTGCCCGTCGCGACGACCACCGAGTCGCCGTCCAGCGCGTGCTCGGCGGCGCGTGCCTGGTGGGCCCAGGGGTGTTCGATTCCCGCAGCCTGCACCGCGGCGATGACCTCCGCGCGGATCCGGTCAGGCCAGACGGCATGGCGGCCCTCGCGCGGGGGCACATGCTCCGTATGAGTGATGCGCGAAGCCCGGCTCGGCCCCGAGGCGAGCCGACCCAGCACCGAGCCCGGGTCCACCCGGGAAACGGGGCCCGTCGGGGATCGATCGGATCGGTGATTCTTGGCCATCGGCACCGAGTGTGTCACTGGAGTGACGGACAATGGGACCAAGGCGTCGTGCACGCCCGCCGGTAAGTGATTGAATGCCATCGCGGCTGGCGAACCGTCCTGGGGGCTGTAAGCCGAGGTGTCCCGAGGGACGACCGCTCGATTAGCAAGGTGCTGGAGGATCCGTGGACCTGTCCCTGTCGACCCGTACCGTCGGCGATCGTACGGTCGTCGAGGTCGGTGGCGAAATCGACGTATATACCGCGCCCAAGCTGCGCGAGCAGCTGGTCGAGCTGGTGAACGACGGGAGTTTCCACCTCGTCGTCGACATGGAGGGCGTGGACTTCCTCGACTCCACCGGGCTCGGCGTGCTGGTCGGCGGCCTGAAGCGTGTGCGGGCCCATGAGGGCTCACTGCGCCTGGTCTGCAACCAGGAGCGCATCCTGAAGATCTTCCGTATCACCGGCCTCACCAAGGTGTTCCCGATCCACACCTCGGTCGAGGAAGCGGTTGCGGCGACCGACTGATCACCGGACCCGGGCCCGCTGCTGAGCGTGCCCGGGGCGGCGGAAGTTGAAAGAGAAGGGGGACCGGGCTTTCGGTAGCCCGGCCCTCCGGACAGCACGCCCGTAGTTCCGAGGGGGATGCATGGCCACCGTTGAACTCCGCTTCAGCGCGCTACCCGAGCACGTCAGGACCGCCCGGTTGGTGGCGGCAGCGGTGGCGCGCAGGGCCGGAGTGGACGAGGCCGTCCTGGACGAGGTCAGGCTCGCCGTCGGCGAGGCCTGCACCCGTGCCGTCGGACTGCACCAGAGCGTCGGCATCACGGCGCCGGTGAAGGTCGCGCTGATCGAGGAGGAGAAACAGTTCTCCATCGAGGTCGGCGACGAGGCTCCGCACGCCGCCCCCGGCGACCGGGCACCCGGCGCCGCGGGCGACGACGGCGAGATCGAGGCCGAAGAGGACGAAATGGGCCTCGCGGTCATCAGCGGTCTCGTCGACGACGTGGAGGTCTCCGCAGGGGAGCACGGTGGGCTGATCCGTATGACCTGGCCGACCGCGCCGCCGGCCGTGGTGCTTCCCTGAACGACCCCGCCAAGACAACCTCATAGCGAAAGGGCCCTGCTCAGCAGGGCCCTTTCGCGTTTCCTCGGCCACCCCCGGGGAATTCGTGAAGCAATTCACGATCAATCTCCCGATAATTCGATCAAGAGCCAATGCTCACGTCAATGGTTTTGAGGCATTAGCACTTTCGGGTTCAGTGGCTTGACGTCGATCATTTGCTGAACGGCATGTGAAGGCCAATTCCGTTTACCGCGCTCTGTTTTGATCAGGTTCCGGTACCTAGAATCCGTCCACATCTTGAGCTCAGCCCAAGCGTCAAGGAGGACGAATGGCGGGGCTTTCTACCCCTCAGCAGTTGGACCACCCCACAACCCTCGCAGCGGCAGTGCTGACCGACGACAACCGGATCATCATCACGGTCATCGGCGTCGTGGCACTGGCAGCGCTCGCGGTCGCCGGCGTCCTGGTGCGCCAGGTGCTCGCGGCGGGCGAGGGCACCGACAGCATGAAGAAGATCGCGGCAGCGGTCCAGGAAGGCGCGAACGCCTATCTGGCCCGGCAGTTGCGCACGCTCGGCGTATTCGCCGTAGTCGTGTTCTTCCTGCTCATGCTGCTTCCCGCGGACGACTGGAATCAGCGCATCGGCCGATCGGTGTTCTTCTTGATCGGCGCCGCGTTCTCGGCAGCCACCGGCTATATCGGCATGTGGCTCGCCGTGCGCAGCAATGTGCGCGTCGCCGCGGCCGCACGCGAAGCGACCCCGGCGCCTGGAGAGCCGGAAAAGGATCTCACTGCCGTCTCGCACAAAGCCATGAAGATCGCTTTCCGAACGGGCGGCGTCGTCGGCATGTTCACGGTGGGGCTCGGTCTGCTCGGCGCCTCCTGTGTGGTGCTGGTGTACGCGGCCGACGCGCCGAAGGTGCTCGAAGGATTCGGTCTCGGTGCCGCGCTGATCGCGATGTTCATGCGTGTCGGCGGCGGCATCTTCACCAAGGCCGCCGACGTCGGCGCCGACCTGGTCGGCAAGGTCGAGCAGGGCATTCCGGAGGACGACCCGCGCAATGCCGCGACCATCGCCGACAATGTGGGCGACAACGTCGGCGACTGCGCGGGCATGGCGGCCGACCTGTTCGAGTCGTACGCCGTGACCCTGGTCGCCGCACTGATCCTCGGATCGGCGGCGTTCGGTGACTCCGGGCTCGCCTTCCCGCTGATCGTGCCCGCGATCGGCGTGATCACCGCGATGATCGGCATCTTCGCGGTGGCCCCGCGCCGCTCCGACCGAAGCGGCATGACCGCGATCAACCGTGGGTTCTTCATCTCCGCGGTGATCTCGATCGTGCTGGTTGCGGCCGCCGTGTTCATCTACCTGCCGTCGTCGTACGCCGACCTCGACGGCGTCACCGACGTCGCGATCGCGGGCAAGGACGGCGACCCACGGATCCTCGCGCTCGTCGCCGTGGGCATCGGCATCCTGCTGGCCGCCGTCATCCAGCAGCTGACCGGCTATTTCACCGAGACCAACCGGCGCCCGGTCATGGACATCGGCAAGACCTCGCTGACCGGCCCGGCCACCGTTGTCCTCGCCGGTATCTCGGTCGGTCTCGAGTCGGCCGTCTACACCGCCCTGTTGATCGGCCTCGGCGTCTACGGGGCGTTCCTGCTCGGCGGTACGTCGATCATGCTGGCGCTGTTCGCGGTGGCGCTGGCCGGCACCGGCCTGCTCACCACGGTCGGCGTGATCGTCGCCATGGACACCTTCGGGCCGGTCTCCGACAACGCGCAGGGCATCGCCGAGATGTCCGGCGACGTCGAGGGCGCGGGCGCCCAGGTGCTCACCAACCTGGACGCGGTCGGCAACACCACCAAGGCCATCACCAAGGGCATCGCCATCGCCACCGCCGTCCTGGCGGCAGCGGCGCTCTTCGGGTCGTACCGCGACGCCATCACCACCGGCGCGCGGGACGTGGGCGAGAAACTCAGCGGCGAAGGCGCGCCGATGAACCTGATGATGGACATCTCGCAGCCCAACAACCTCGTCGGCCTCATCGCGGGCGCGGCGGTCGTCTTCCTCTTCTCGGGGCTCGCGATCAACGCCGTGTCGCGGTCGGCGGGTGCCGTGGTCTACGAGGTACGGCGGCAGTTCCGTGAGCGGCCCGGGATCATGGACTACACGGAGCAACCGGAGTACGGCAAGGTCGTCGACATCTGTACCCGGGATGCCCTGCGCGAGCTCGCCACGCCCGGTCTGCTCGCCGTGTTGGCGCCCATCTTCATCGGGTTCACGCTCGGGGTCGGCGCCCTGGGCGCGTTCCTGGCGGGCGCGATCGGCACCGGCACCCTGATGGCGGTGTTCCTCGCCAACTCCGGCGGCGCCTGGGACAACGCCAAGAAGCTCGTCGAGGACGGCCACCACGGCGGCAAGGGCAGCGAGGCCCACGCCGCCACGGTGATCGGCGACACGGTCGGCGACCCCTTCAAGGACACCGCCGGCCCCGCGATCAACCCGTTGCTGAAGGTGATGAACCTGGTCGCGCTGCTCATCGCGCCCGCGGTCATCCAGTTCAGCTACGGCGAGGACAAGAACGTCGGCGCACGGGTCGTGATCGCCGTACTCTCGCTCCTCGTGATCGTCGGCGCGGTCTACGTCTCCAAGCGGCGCGGCATCGCCATGGGTGACGAAGACAACGCCGAGAGGGTGGCCAAGCCGGTCGATCCCGCGGTGGTTTCGTAGGCGGTCTTACGACGGCCCAGCTCAAGAGGCGGGCGGGCGGCGCGCATGACGTGCCGCCCGCCCGCCTCGTGCTTGTTCACGCCTTGCCGTGACGCTTCTCTCACTTGGTGTAAATCGCATTAAGAGCCGCATATGAGCCATTGGGTGCATGGCTGTCCACCGCCCGACGTGTAAGGTCCGGTGGCCGAGAGCCACGGAAGGGACCGAACCGGTGAACAAGAAGCTCGCGGCCGCACTGTCCGGCGGTGCGGTACTGGTACTGGCGCTGACGGGATGCACGAGCGACGAGGGCAACCCGGAGCTGGACGCCTGGGCCAAGCAGGTCTGCGACGCCGTGCCCGCCCAGAACGCGAAGATCTCGGCGGCCTACGTCGCGATCACGAAGGCGGCCAAGGACACCACCAGCACGCCCAAGGAGCTCCAGCAGGCCGACTCCAAGGCCTTCCAGGACCTGGCCGACGGCTACAAGGCGCGCGCGAGCCTCATCAGCGAGGCCGGGGCACCTCCGGGGGTCGAGAACGGCGCGCAGGTCCAGCAGGACGTCGTCAAGAAGCTCACCGCCCTCTCCGCGGCGTACGGCGACCTGAAGAAGCGGGTCGACGGGCTGAACACGAAGAACCAGGCGAAGTTCGCGTCCGGCCTGAAGGACGTGTCGGCCGAGATGAAGCAGGTGGAGACCCAGCGCAAGAGCGCGATCAAGGCGCTGAAGAACCTGGAGTCGGGCGACACCAAGAAGGCGCTGACGTCGCAGGAGGGCTGCAAGGCGGCCGCTTCGGCGTCCACGTCCGCCGCGGCCACCGACAGCTGAACCACCCTCAGGGGCGGGCGCGGGTCACAATGAGGGCGTGAGTGACTCCAGCCTGTCTGCCCTGCCCGCCTCCGACCGTCCCGATGTCGCCGCCCGGCTGAGGGATGCCCTGCTCGGGGCCTCCTTCACCGCCGATGGGCTGCTAGAACTGCTCGGCGCGCCCGCGTACACGGCGCTCGCGCGGAGCGAGACCGTGCCCGCGCTCCGGGCGACCCGGGGAGAGACGCCGCTCGAGGCGCTCGTACGGCTGTTCCTGTTGCAGCAGAACGTGCCGCACGCGCGCGTGGCGGGCGTTCTGCCCCTCGACGCGTGCCTGGAGAGCGGGTGGCTGGTCCGGGTCGGCGACGACCTCGCGGCGACCGTGGACGTACGGCCGTACGGCGGGCCCGAGGGCGAGGACTGGTTCATCGTGTCCGACCTGGGCTGCGCGGTCGGCGGGGCGGGCGGCAGCGGCAGCAACGGCCGCCAGGCGGACACAGCTGTCGTCCTCGGCGTGGGCGGTGCCTCCACGACCCTCGCCGGCATCACCGTCCGTACGCCCGTCGCCTCCGCCCTCGACCTCGGCACCGGCTCCGGCATCCAGGCGCTGCACGCCGCACAGCACGCCACGCGCGTGACGGCGACCGACCTCAACCCGCGGGCGCTGCACATCACCGCCCTGACGCTCGCGCTGTCCGGCTCCCCGGCCGTGGACCTGCGGGAGGGCTCGCTGTTCGAGCCGCTCAAGAACGGCGAGACGTACGACCTGATCGTGTCGAACCCGCCCTTCGTGATCTCGCCGGGCGCGCGGCTGACGTACCGCGACGGCGGGATGGGCGGGGACGATCTGTGCCGGTCGATCGTTCAGGGGGCGGGGGAGCGGCTGAACGAGGGCGGGTTCGCGCAGTTCCTCGCCAACTGGCAGCACGTGGAAGGGGAGGACTGGCAGGACCGGCTGCGGTCGTGGGTGCCGCGCGGGTGCGACGCGTGGATCGTGCAGCGCGAGGTCCAGGACATCACGCAGTACGCCGAGCTGTGGCTCAGGGACGCCGGTGACCACCGGGGTGACCTGGTCGAGTACCAGGCGCGGTACGACGCGTGGCTGGACGAGTTCGAGGCGCGCAAGGTGAAGGCCGTGGGCTTCGGGTGGATCACGCTGCGGAAGGCGTCGGCGGCCGTGCCCTCGATCACGGTGGAGGAGTGGCCGCATCCGGTCGAGCAGCCGCTCGGCGACACGGTCCGGGCGCACTTCGGCCGGCTCGACTACCTGCGCGCCCGCGACGACGCGGCCCTGCTGGAGGACCACTTCAAGCTCGTCGGCGAGGTCGTGCAGGAGCAGGTCGGAATGCCCGGTGCCGAGGACCCGGAGCACGTCGTACTGCGCCAGCACCGCGGAATGCGCCGGGCCACGCAGGTCGACACGGTCGGCGCGGGGTTCGCGGGCGTGTGCGACGGTTCGCTGAGCGCGGGCCGCATTCTGGACGCCATCGCCCAACTGATGGGCGAGGACCCGGTGTTGCTGCGCGACCGTACGCCGGCGCAGATCCGGCTGCTGGTGGAGCAGGGGTTCCTCGAACCGGCGCGGTGAACCTGGACGGGGTGGATCTCCGGCGGTCGTACGGTGTTCGGCGCCGCCGGCACCCGTTCAAGCCACTGGTCGGCCTGCGAGGAAGGGGATGGCGGGCGGGTACGACGCCCGTTGATCGACTGCGCCGAACCGGGCACCGACCCGGTCATAGGCACTGTTCAGGCACGCGGTGAAATGATCCACAAGAAGGGCTCCGACAACGCCACCAAGCGGTGCGGCGAGAAATTCGAGTCGCTCACGGTCGGCAGGCCGGCGACAGAAGACGACCGGAAAGATACTCGCGCCCGGGCGAGGTCTGAGGTGGCCGAGGCGTACGAGGTCGGTGAGGGCAGCGGGCGCGGTGGGGCCGGCGTGACAGTCGGGTCCGCTCGGTGCGGGAGTCCACATCCGCGTCGGCCCCGCGTTCACCTGGGGTTCGCCTGTGCGCCGCCCGCGCGTGTCAGCCTCGCCGGGCTGGGCACTCGCGGACGGGAGAAAAGGGGCAAACGGAACCATGGAAAGGGGACCGGCGATCTTCGCTGGGGTCGTGTTCGCCCTGTTCGGAGGTGGGCTGCTCGTGTGGACCGCGGTCCGGGTGCGGCAGCGCCGGCCTGTCGCCCACGGTGTGAGCCCCGTCGCATCGGCGACGCTTGCGAGCCTTGTCTCGGTGATCGCGTTGATCCTCGGAACGTGGTGCTTCACCCGCCTCTGAGAACGGCCCACGAGCTGCGCGGCAATAATTGGGAGCCCCTCTTCCGGAAAGGCTCGAAAAGGCCGGTGGGCACTCCGGGCGGCAGGAATGGCGGAAGTCGGGTTACCGTTCGAGTGGCCGTTGCGGGCTTTTCCCGTTTGACAACGGGGCGGGATGTACCGTCACACTCCGCAGCGTCACCACCACCCGACCCCGGGCCCAATCGACCCTGGGGAGGCCCCAGCGTCGACCGGAGAGAAGAGCGAAGTTGTCCCCGACCAGCGAGACCGCACAGGGCGGCCGCCGACTCGTCATCGTCGAGTCGCCTGCCAAGGCGAAGACGATCAAGGGCTACCTGGGCCCCGGCTACGTAGTCGAAGCGAGCGTCGGGCACATCCGCGACCTCCCCAACGGCGCCGCGGAGGTGCCGGAGAAGTACACCGGCGAGGTCCGCCGCCTCGGCGTGGACGTCGAGCACGACTTCGAGCCGATCTATGTGGTCAACGCCGACAAGAAGGCGCAGGTCAAGAAGCTCAAGGACCTGCTGAAGGACTCCGACGAGCTCTACCTCGCCACCGATGAGGACCGCGAGGGCGAGGCCATCGCGTGGCACCTCCAGGAAGTGCTCAAGCCCAAGGTCCCGGTCAAGCGGATGGTCTTCCACGAGATCACCAAGGCCGCGATCCAGGCCGCCGTCGCCAACCCGCGCCAGCTCAACCAGAAGCTCGTCGACGCCCAGGAGACCCGCCGCATCCTCGACCGCCTCTACGGCTACGAGGTCTCGCCGGTCCTCTGGAAGAAGGTCATGCCGCGCCTGTCGGCGGGCCGTGTCCAGTCCGTCGCCACACGACTCGTGGTGGAGCGGGAACGCGAGCGCATCGCGTTTCGTTCTGCTGAGTACTGGGACCTGACGGGCACCTTCGCGACCGGCCGCGCGGGAGATTCGTCGGACCCGTCGTCGCTGGTCGCCCGCCTGCAGACCGTCGACGGCAGGCGGGTCGCGCAGGGCCGCGACTTCGACTCCCTGGGACAAATCAAGAGCGCGAACACCCTCCACCTCGACGAGGCGAACGCCCGCGCCCTGGCCGCCGCCCTGGAGCAGACGCAGTTCTCCGTCCGGTCCGTCGAGTCCAAGCCGTACCGCCGCTCGCCGTACGCCCCGTTCCGTACGACGACGCTGCAGCAGGAGGCGAGCCGCAAGCTCGGCTTCGGCGCGAAGGCCACCATGCAGGTCGCGCAGAAGCTGTACGAGAACGGCTACATCACCTACATGCGTACGGACTCCACGACGCTGAGCGACACCGCCATCGCGGCCGCCCGCGCCCAGGTCACGCAGCTTTACGGCGCCGACTACCTGCCGCCGTCCCCGCGGACGTACGCCGGGAAGGTCAAGAACGCGCAGGAGGCGCACGAGGCGATCCGCCCCTCCGGCGACCGCTTCCGCACGCCTGCCGAGACCGGGCTGACCGGCGACCAGTTCAAGCTCTACGAGCTGATCTGGAAGCGGACCGTCGCATCCCAGATGAAGGACGCGACCGGTAACTCGGTCACGGTCAAGATCGGCGGCACGGCGGCCGACGGGCGGGACGTCGAGTTCAGCGCGTCCGGCAAGACGATCACCTTCCACGGCTTCCTGAAGGCCTACGTCGAGGGCGCCGACGACCCGAACGCCGAGCTGGACGACCGCGAGCGTCGGCTGCCGCAGGTCAACGAGGGCGACGCGCTGAGCGCCGAGGAGATCACGGTCGACGGGCACGCCACCAAGCCCCCGGCCCGCTACACCGAGGCGTCGCTGGTCAAGGAGCTGGAAGAGCGCGAGATCGGCCGCCCGTCGACGTACGCGTCGATCATCGGCACGATCCTCGACCGCGGCTACGTGTTCAAGAAGGGCACGGCGCTCGTCCCGTCCTTCCTGTCCTTCGCCGTGGTCAACCTCCTGGAGAAGCACTTCGGGCGGCTCGTGGACTACGACTTCACCGCCAGGATGGAGGACGACCTCGACCGCATCGCGGCCGGTCAGGCGCAGTCCGTGCCGTGGCTGAGGCGGTTCTACTTCGGTGAGACGCTGCCGGACAGCGGCTCCGCGGGCCCGGCGGGCGGCGCGGCCGACGCCGGCAACGGCGACGGGGACCACCTCGGCGGCCTCAAGGAACTGGTGACCGACCTGGGCGCGATCGACGCGCGCGAGGTGTCCTCGTTCCCGGTGGGCAACGACATCGTGCTCCGGGTCGGCCGCTACGGCCCGTACATCGAGCGCGGTGAGAAGGACTCCGAGAACCACCAGCGGGCGGACGTGCCCGAGGACCTGGCCCCGGACGAGCTGTCCGTCGAGCTCGCGGAGGAACTGCTCGCCAAGCCGAGCGGCGACTTCGAACTCGGCGCCGACCCGCAGACCGGCCACCAGATCATCGCCCGCGACGGCCGCTACGGCCCGTACGTCACCGAGGTGCTCCCCGAGGGCACCCCGAAGACCGGCAAGAACGCCGTCAAGCCGCGTACGGCCTCGCTGTTCAAGTCGATGTCCCTGGACACGGTGACGCTCGCGGACGCGCTCAAGCTGATGTCGTTGCCGCGTGTCGTGGGCGCCGACGCCGAGGGCCAGGAGATCACCGCGCAGAACGGCCGCTACGGGCCGTATCTGAAGAAGGGCACGGACTCGCGCTCGCTGCAGACCGAGGACCAGCTCTTCACGATCACGCTCGAAGAGGCGCTGGAGATCTACTCCCAGCCCAAGCAGCGTGGCCGGGCCGCCGCCAAGCCGCCGCTGAAGGAGCTGGGCACCGACCCGGTCAGCGAGAAGCCGGTCGTGGTCAAGGACGGTCGCTTCGGGCCGTACGTCACCGACGGGGAGACCAACGCGACCCTGCGCTCCGGCGACAGCGTCGAGACGATCACCCCGGAGCGCGGCTTCGAGCTGCTCGCCGAGAAGCGCGCGAAGGCTCCCGCCAAGAAGACGGCGAAGAAGGCCCCCGCGAAGAAGGCGACCGCCAAGAAGGCCGCCCCGGCCAAGAAGACGGCCGCCAAGAAGACCGCGGCGAAGAAGACGACGACGGCCGCGAAGAAGACGACCGCGAAGAAGGCGACGGCGTCGAAGTCGACGAGCGAGGACTGAGCCGGGAGGACCGGGCTCGCAACGGGGCTCTTCCTGCGCCCGGTTGAGGGTCCGGTTCTTCACTTCCGGTTCGCAAAACGAACGCCTCGGCATCAGTTTGGTGTCGAGGCGGGCGTACGTTCGGGCGCACGCGCCGGGCTGTCGGTGGGTCCCGATAGGCTGAAAGCATGACGCGAGCCGAGCAGCCAACGGCCCCCCACCCCGCCTCCGACGACGCCCTTGCCGCGGACTCACGCGAGCGTGCCGTCCGCGCCCTGCTGCGCCGACCGCAGCTCAAGCGCTTGTGGAGCGCGCAATTGGTGGGCGGTGTCGGCGACATGCTCGCCCTCCTTGTCCTGGTCCTGCTGGCCCTTCAGGCGGCGATCGCCGAGGGGGCGTTCGGCGGGGGGTACCGGGGCGTGGCGTTCGCAGTGGCGACCGTCTTCGGCGTGCGCATCCTGGCGACGCTGCTCTTCGGCGCCGTACTCCTCGGCCCCCTGACGTCGCTGACCTCCCAGGAGGGCCCGCTCGACCGGCGCTGGACCATGGTCGGCGCGGACGGCCTGCGGGTCGGCCTGCTGATCGTCGCGCCCCTGTGGATCGACTGGACGCCGGACAACGCGCTGGCCGTCCTCCTGGTCACCGCCTTCGTGACCGGCGTCGCCGAACGTTTCTGGACGGTGTGCCGGGAGAGCGCGGCGCCCGCCCTGCTGCCGCCCCCGCCCCCGGAGGGTGCGACGGTACGACCGCTGCCGGATCACATGGACGCCCTGCGCCGCCTGTCACTGCGTACGGGCTTCCTGGCGGTCCCCCTGGCCGCCGCCGCACTTGTCGTCGCCGCTCTGCTCAACAACCTGCTCGGTGCCGGACTCGACTGGTTCGACCAGCACCAGGCGGCCCTCGCGTCGTATGTCGCGGCCGGTCTGTTCGCCGCGTCCCTGTCCGTGCTGACCTTCCTGGAGCTGCCCGACACGCGCACCCCGCGCGCGCGGTCGCCGCTGGAGGGGCTGCGCCGCCCCAAGACGGGCTCGGGCGTCGACAAGGGCCGTACCGGTGCCATCCCGCTGCTGGTGACGGCGTGCGCGGCGGTCGCCGGGGCGGTGTCCGCCGCGGTCGCCGTGGCCGTGCTGCACGCCAAGGACCTGGGCGGCGGGCCGGTGCTGTACGGCCTGGTGGTGCTCGCGCTGACCGGCGGCGTGGTCGTCGGCATCCGTACGGCGCCCTCCGTGGTGCCCGCCCTGTCGCGGCGCCGGCTGCTGGCGCTGGCGATCGCCTTCACCGGCGTCGCGCTGCTGGCCGCGGGACTCGTCCCGGACGTCACCACCGTGCTGCTGATCGTCGCGCTGGCCGGGATCGGCGCGGGCGTGGCCGCCAACAGCGGGCACACGCTGCTCGACCAGGAGGCCGAGGAATTCCGGCGGCCGCGGACGACCGAGCATCTGCACGCGGTCGTACGGGTCTGTGTGGCGCTCGGCGCGGTGATCGCGCCGCTGGTGGCCGCGCTCATCGGGCCGCACCGGCTGGAGAGCGGCAAGTTCGTCTTCGCGCACGGCGGTGCGGCGTTCACGCTGATGCTGGTCGGGGCGCTGCTGCTGCCGGTGGCCGTGCTGGTGCTGGCCAAGGTCGACGACCGTTCCGGTGTGCCGCTGCGGCAGGATCTGCGGGACGCGCTGCTCGGTGGGGACGACCCGGAGCAGGTGCCCGCGGCGTCCGGCTTCTTCATCGCCCTGGAGGGCGGCGACGGCGCCGGGAAGTCCACCCAGGCCGAGGCGCTCGCCGAGTGGATCCGGGGCAAGGGCCACGAGGTCGTCGTCACGCGCGAGCCGGGGGCGACGCCGGTCGGCAAGCGGCTGCGGTCGATCCTGCTGGACGTGTCGAGCGCGGGGCTGTCGCACCGGGCCGAGGCGCTGCTGTACGCGGCGGACCGCGCGGAGCACGTGGACACGGTGGTCCGGCCCGCGCTGGAGCGCGGCGCGGTCGTGATCTCGGACCGCTACGTCGACTCCTCGGTCGCCTACCAGGGGGCCGGCCGGGACCTGTCCCCGACGGAGATCGCCCGCATCAACCGCTGGGCGACGAACGGACTCGCACCGCATCTGACCGTGCTGCTGGACGTCTCGCCGGAGATCGCCCGCGAGCGGTTCACCGAGGCGCCGGACCGGCTGGAGTCGGAGCCGGCCGAGTTCCACGCGCGCGTGCGCTCCGGATTCCTGACGCTGGCCGCGGCCGACCCCGGGCGGTACCTGGTGGTGGACGCGGGCCAGGAGCCCGAGGCGGTGACGACGGTCGTCCGGCACCGGCTCGACCAGATGCTGCCGCTGTCCGAGGCGGAGATCCAGGCTCAGGAGGAGGCTCGGCGCAAGGCCGAGGAGGAGGCCCGCCGCAAGGCCGAGGAAGAGGCCGCCCGCAAGGCCGAGGAGGAGCGCCTGGAGCGCGAGCGCCAGGAGCAGCTCGCCCGGCTGCGCGCCGAGGAGGAGGAGCGCAAGCGGCGCGAGCTGGAGGAGGCGCAGCGGCGCGAGGCCGAACGGCAGGCGGAGGAGGCCCGGCTGCGGGCCGAGGAAGCGCGTCGGCGTGCCGAGGAGGAGCGCGAGCGGCTCCTCGCGGAGGAGAAGGTACGCGCCGAGGAGGAAGCACGCCGCAAGGCCGACGAGGAACGGCGCCGCAAGCAGGCCGAGGAAGAGGCCCGGCTGCGCGCCGAGGCGGAGGCGCTCCGTCTGGAGAAGCAGCGCAAGGCCGAGGAGGCTCTGCTGCGGGCCGAGGAGGCGCGGCGGCTGGCCGAGCAGGCGGCGGCGTCGGCGCAGGCGGGGCCGAGGCCGACGGCGCCCGGGGCCGGGGCTGCTCCTGGGGACGCGGCGACGGTTCCTACGCCGGTGGTGACGCCGGGGACGGCCCCGGGCGGGGCGTCGGACGAGACGACGGTGCTGCGGCCGGTGCGGGGTGAGGAGCGGGGCGGTGACCGTCCTTCCGATGACCGCCCTGCCGGTGAGCGCGCTTCCGGTGGCCGGGCTGCCGGAGGCCGGGCTTCCGGGGAGTCCGACTCCGAGGTGACGGCGAAGCTGCCGCAGCCGCCGGTGCCGTCGGGGGCTGCGGACGAGACCGCTGTGCTCCCGCCGGTGGTGCCTGGTGCGGCCGATGAGACCGCTGTGCTTCCGCCGGTGCCTTCGGGGGCCGCGGACGAGACGGCGGTGCTGCCTCCAGTTTCCGGGGCCGGGTCGGCGTCGGCGTCGAGGTCGAGGTCGGGCGAGGAGTCCGCGGATCGGGTTCCGCCGGGGTACTTCCGGGACGAGGAACGTACGCGCGAGATGCCCCAGGTCGACGAGTCGGGTGCGCCCCGGCGCAGGGCGCGGTCCGACTGGGCCGAGGAGACGCCGCTCGATGATCTGCCGACGCTGGCGGATGAGCTGCTGGGTCCGCATGAGGACGAGTACGACGACGAGGGTGGCCGAGGTCGGGGCCGGCGGCGCTGAGGTCGGTCACTGAGGTCGGTCACTGAGGTCGGCCGCTGGGGTCGGTCATGAGGCGCGCGGTGCTTCGGTCGGCGCGGGGGTGGGGCACTGGCCCGCGCTTGCGGGGTGCCGCCCCCAGCTCTTCGAGCATGGTTTGACGGGCTGGTGCTGCGTCCGTTGGCCGCGGCATGCGTACGTTTGGCCGGCCTGGCGGTGCTGTCGGCCGCGGATCAGCTGTCCGGCGCGTGACTGCCTGGCCGACCGGAGCCCGTTGTCAGTGCCGCCCCTCACAATGGAATCCGCGACGCGAGATGTGACGGAAGGGTGGCGGAACCCATGAGCGTGTGGGACGACCTGGTGGGGCAGGAGAGGGTGAGCGAGCAGCTGGGTGCTGCCGCTCGGGACGCCGATGCCCTCGTCACCGCCGCCGCTGCCGACGCGCCTCCCCCCGAGGCGTCCAAGATGACGCATGCCTGGTTGTTCACGGGCCCGCCCGGGGCGGGGCGGAATCAGGCGGCGCGTGCCTTCGCGGCCGCGCTGCAGTGCGTCAGCCCTGATCGGGCACTGGGCGGCGCCCCTGGATGCGGGTTCTGCGACGGCTGCCATACGGCGCTGGTCGGCACACATGCCGACGTCACCACCGTCGCCGCCGTCGGCACCCAGATCCTCGCCGACGACATGCGGGACACCGTCCGCAAGTCGTTCACCTCACCGGCGAACGGCCGCTGGCAGGTCATCCTCGTCGAGGACGCCGAGCGGCTGAACGAGAAGTCGGCCAACGCCGTCCTGAAGGCAGTGGAGGAGCCCGCCCCCCGCACGGTCTGGCTGCTCTGTGCCCCCTCCATCGAGGACGTCCTGCCCACCATCCGCTCCCGCTGCCGCCACCTGAACCTGAGCACGCCCTCGGTCGACGCCGTCGCCGACATGCTCGTACGGCGGGAAGGCATCGAGCCCGAGGTCGCCACTGCCGTGTCCCGCGCCACGCAGGGGCACGTCGACCGGGCCCGGCGCCTGGCCACCGACCCGGCCGCCCGTGAGCGCCGGGCCGCCGTCCTCAAACTGCCTCTCCGGCTCGGCGACGTCGGCGGTTGCCTCAAGGCCGCCCAGGAACTCGTCGACGCCGCTGCCGAGGACGCCAAGCAGCTCGCCGAGGAGATGGACGGCAAGGAGACCGAAGAGCTGAAAGCGGCGATGGGTGCGGGCCAGGGCGGCAGGATGCCGCGCGGCACGGCGGGCGTGATGAAGGAGCTGGAGGACAAGCAGAAGCGGCGCCGTACGCGGACGCAGCGCGACAGCCTCGACCTCGCGCTGACCGACCTCACCGCCTTCTACCGCGACGTCCTCGCCCTCCAACTCGGCTCCCGCGTCGCCCTCGCCAACATCGACGCCGAGGACGCTCTGGAGCGCCTTGCCCGCGACAGTGCCCCGGAGTCCACGCTGCGCCGCATCGAGGCGATCGCCGCCTGTCGCGACGCCCTCGACCGCAATGTGGCGCCGCTGCTGGCGGTGGAGGCGATGACCATGGCCCTGAGAGCCGGCTGATCTGGCCGCCCGCGTCCACTCGTCCCACCCCTCTCACCCGCAAGTGATCAACAGGAGGCCGACCATGTAACTCGTACGAGCCATGGCATGCACTCACAGCATCCGAGCCACTGCACAGAGTTACGCTCGCCAGATGCACACCAGGCGTACTCCAGTCAGCACAGACCCGAGCCCGACCGGGCACGGCCCACGCACCCGCCGCACGAACCCCCGGCGAGCCCGCGCGGCCGGCACCCTCTTCGCCGTCGCCGCGCTGCTCGTCTCCGCCTGCACCTCAGGTGGGTCGACGCGCGCGGGGAACCCGGCGGCCGAGGCGGCGTTGGCCGCACTGCCGCGGTCGACGCCGGCCGCGCTCACGCCGTACTACGGGCAGAAGCTGACCTGGCGCAGCTGCGGGACGCCCGGCTTCCAGTGCGCCACGATGAAGGCGCCGCTCGACTATGCGGAGCCGGGCGCCGGAGACGTCAGACTCGCCGTGGCCCGCAAGAAGGCGACGCGACCGGGCGGGCGGCTCGGGTCGCTGCTCGTGAACCCGGGCGGCCCGGGCGGCTCGGCGATCGCCTACCTCCAGCAGTACGCGGGGATCGGCTACCCGGCCGGCGTGCGCGCCCGGTACGACATGGTCGCGGTCGATCCGCGCGGAGTCGCCCGCAGCGAGCCCGTCAAATGCCTGAACGGCCGCCAGATGGACAGGTACACGCAGACGGACTTCACGCCCGACGACGAGAAGGAGGCCCGCGAACTCGTCGCCACCTACAAGAGGTTCGCGGAAGGGTGCGGAGCGGATGCGCCCGGCCTCCTGCGCCACGTCTCCACCGCCGAGGCGGCCCGGGACATGGACATCCTGCGGGCGGCGCTGGGCGACAAGAAGCTGACCTATGTGGGGGCGTCGTACGGCACCTTCCTCGGGGCGACGTACGCCGGGCTCTTCCCGGACCGGGTGGGCAGGCTGGTGCTGGACGGAGCGATGGACCCCTCGCTGCCGTCCCGCCGGATGAACCTCGACCAGACGGCGGGCTTCGAGACGGCGTTCCAGGCGTTCGCGAGGGACTGCGTGCGCAAGCGGGACTGCCCGCTGGGCACGAAGGCGAGCAGTGTCGGCAAGAACCTCAAGGCCTTCTTCGGGAAGCTCGACGCGCGGCCCATCCCGACGGGCGATCCGGACGGCCGCGTACTCGGCGAATCCCTCGCCACCACCGGCGTGATCGCGGCGATGTACGACGAGGGCGCCTGGGCGCAACTGCGGGACGCGCTGTCCTCGGCGATGAAGGAGAACGACGGCGCGGGTCTCCTGGCACTCTCCGACAGCTACTACGAGCGCGACGCCGACGGTCGCTACACGAACCTGATGTTCGCCAACGCGGCCGTGAACTGCCTGGACCTCCCGGCGGCCTTCGCCACCCCCGACGACGTCCGTGAAGCCCTCCCCGCCTTCGAAAAGGCGTCCCCCGTCTTCGGTGAGGGCCTCGCCTGGGCCACCCTGAACTGCGCGTACTGGCCGGTGGCGCCCACCGGCGAGCCGCGCCGGATCGAGGCGAGGGGCGCGGCCCCCATCGTGGTGGTCGGCACGACCCGCGACCCGGCGACCCCCTACCGCTGGGCCCGCGCCCTCACCGGCCAGCTCTCCTCGGCCCGGCTGCTCACCTATGACGGCGACGGCCACACGGCGTATGGGCGGGGCAGCAGGTGCATCGACAACACGATCAACGCGTATCTCCTCCGGGGGACGCCGCCCACCCGCGGCAAGCGCTGCTCGTAGCTTCTCGCCCGGCCCTGCTCCGGCCCCGGAAGCCCTCGCTCCGGGGGCGGAGGGGGCCTGGGCGGGGACGGTGCGGGGGCTGGACGGGGGCGGTACAGAGCACCTCCGGAAACTGTGTAGACTTACCGACGTTGCTGATCGCACCATAGTGCGGACGGCGCGCCGCCTTAGCTCAGATGGCCAGAGCAACGCACTCGTAATGCGTAGGTCTCGGGTTCGAATCCCGAAGGCGGCTCTTTTGAACCCCAGGTCAGGCCTCTGACCTGGGGTTTTGTTCATTCGTGCTGTCTCGTCCGGGCAGGATCGCGGCTGTTGACCTGCGCAGCCGCATGCGTAGGTCGGAGGTTTGTGGTGGTGTGGTTCGCGGGAGTGTGCGTGCGGGTGCCCCTCTGACCTTGTGGTTTCGAGGGCTCGCCGCCGCCTGATCGGTTCTGGTCGGCAATGGCGTGCGGGAGGGGAGCGCATCCGTGCACCAGTAGTGCAGCAGCCGGCATTGATGGCGGGCGTCCGAGCGGGAAGCGCTGGCCATGGCCAAGTTGTCGATGTCGCACAACCCTGCGCAGGAAGGTTGGCTCGGTCGGTTCCGCCGGCCCGGTGATGCCGTCCGGGGTGAGGGCGGGAGTGTGAATGCCGTACGCGCGCGAGGTGCACCGTGGTACTCCCGGAGCCGTCCGGTCGGCACGAGTTGAAGGCCGACGATGCGGAGATCCTCGCAGCCTCGAACTCCGGCTACGGCGTACCCCCACTGCTCGGCTCGATCCCGCCCGCCTCCTCATCGAAGGTCTACGACACCACCGGTCTTCGCCTCGCGAGATCCGGAGTCGATATCGCCGAGCGGGCGCGCCGAATAAGTTCAGCTATAATAACTCCATCTATATGTTGGAGCTGGTGCTGTGGACAAGCCCGCCGAGATGTTCGACCGTGTCTTCGAATGGGCCGAGCTGACCCGGTTCGCCACCTTGCCTGGCCCGCGGGCCACGCTGGGCGTCGTCTCCGGTCGCCGCCGACAGGGCAAGACCTTCCTGCTCGACGCCGTCACTCGTGCCAGTGGCGGCTTCATGTTCACCGCCACCGAGACCACCGAGGCCGACGCCCTGCGTCAGTTCGGTGAGGCACTGGCCCGTTATCGCGGGCAGCCCACTCCGTTCCGTTTCGCGCACTGGGACGAGGCGGTCGCGGAACTCATGCGCATCGCCGACGCGGGCGGTCCCACCGTGGCGGTCATCGACGAGTTTCCTTTCCTCGCCAAGGCGTCTCCCTCCCTCCCTTCGATCATCCAGCGCGCTCTGGACCCTGCTGCCCAGCACACCAACACGCCCGTGCGTCTGCTGTTGTGCGGCTCCGCGCTGTCGTTCATGGGCCGGTTGCTGTCCGGCAATGCTCCGCTGCGTGGCCGGGCCGGCCTCGAACTCGTGGTCCCGACCCTGGACTTCCGGCTCGCGGCCGAGTTCTGGCAGATCGACGACCCGCGTACCGCGCTCCTGACCAACGCCATCGTCGGGGGTACGCCCGCCTACCGTCGTGAGTTCACCCAGGGGGACACCCCTGCCGAGCCGGACGACTTCGACGACTGGGTCATCCGCGCCGTCCTCAACCCGGCGCGTCCGCTCTTTCGGGAGGCACGCTACCTTCTCGCCGAAGAGCCCGAACTCCACGACACCGCGCTGTACCACTCGGTGCTGGCAGCCATCGCCGCGGGTAACGCGGCTCGTGGTGGCATCGCCGACTACCTGGGGCGCAAGTCCACCGACCTCGCCCACCCGCTGAGCGTGCTCCAGGACGTCGGCATGATCACCCACGAGGCCGATGCCTTTCGCCGCAACCGCTCCGCCTACCGCATCGCCGAGCCGCTCGTCACCTTCTACCACGCGGTCATGCGCCCGGCCTGGGGCGATCTGGAACGCCCCGGGCGGGCGCCCGAGGTATGGCGCCGCGCCCAGTCCACCTTCCGCAGCAAAGTCGTCGGTCCGCACTTCGAGCAGGTCTGTAGGGAATGGGCCCGCTGGCACGCTGCGCCCGACACTCACGGAGGGCATGTCACGCGGGTCGCCAGCGGTACCGTCAACGACCCCGCGGCCAGGACCAGCCACGAAGTCGACGTCGCCGTCCATGGTGAGTCCCACGAGGGCCGCCAGGTGCTGCTCGCCATCGGAGAAGCGAAGTGGAGCGACGTGATGGGAGCCGGCCACCTGGAACGTCTCCGGCACATCCGTTCCCTCCTGACCAAAAGCGGCACGGCCACCGAGGCGACACGGCTGTTCTGCTTCAGCGGCACCGGCTTCACCGATGAACTGCACCACCTCGCGAAGGACGACCGCACGATCCAACTCATCGACCTGCCTCGCCTCTACCACGGCGAGTGACTGCTGATCAGCAGCACAGGGGAGCGGGTTGCCGCGCCGGTTGACGTACCCGCATGAGGAGTTCGGGCTCTCCGGAGAGGAGGTCGCGGGCTCATACGATCATCCGCGACCCGTCGCCGGACGGTCAGGGTGAACGCGGGTGGCCACTACGACATGTCGGCGGCATGCCTGCGGCGAGCCGTTGGTCCTCGGCCGAGAGCGGTGCGTCGCAGTTCGGCGGTAGCGCGGCGAGGCGAGCAGGGCTGCGGACAGGCGGGGCGGATTTCATGCGGATGCGGTGCGAAGCCGGGGCCGAGGAGGAGTTCGAGGCGGCGGGTGGGCTGTTGGTCGACCGGCTGGTCCGGTGGGCCGGGGAGCAGGGGCTGCCGGTGGACGCGTTCATGGCCGAGACAGCGTTGGACTACCGGCACCGGGCGACGGCCGATGGTCGGCTGGGGTGGTGGGAGCCGCGGCATGTGGAGGAGTTGCTGCTGTCCTGGCTCCCCCAGCAGGTCACCGAGCTTCCCGGGGAGGAGCGCGGCGACGGTCCGGGCACGTTGCGCGCCCTCCTGCGCTTTCTGCACGCCGTCCAGTTGGCGGACCCACGCGGCCCCGCGCTCGATGACTCCCTCGGCGCGGTGGACGCGGCCGAAGAACGGTATCCGGAGGCGATGGCGGACCGTAACCGCTGGAGCCTGGCGAAGTTCTGGGCGGTGACCGCTGCCGAGCAGGGCGTGGACGTCATGGACGGGGTGGCGTTGCAGCGGTTCGCTGAGCGCGCTCAGCGTGGGGAGATCGCTTACGACCAGCGGACCCTTGACGAGATCATGGATCGACGGTTGAACGGCCGGGTGTTGGCCGACGGGGCGCGGGCCGAGCCACAGCTGCCTGTCGTACTGCCTTCGGAAGGTGAACTGCGACGACAGGCCGAGGCGTCGACGCTTGCAGCGCAGCTGCGGGGGCTTGCGGAGTGAGTGGGGCGCGAGGGGCGGGTGGTGACAGCCACGGGGCGGCTGCGGATGGCCGATGCCCGCGAGCTGGTGGATGTGCTCGGTACCGGGGACAGGACCGAGGGGGTGCGCTCTTCGAACGACCTGCCGCGGCTGGGGTTGCGGTGAGTGTTCGGCGTCGTGGGACATCAGGTGCTGGTTCCCTTCGCGTGGCGTCGGGCCAGTGGCCATGGCGCGTGGCCCTGGTCGTCGGGGGACGACGCGTCGCGCCGGTCCGGGGCGGCCGGTTGTTCGGTGACCAGTGCCTCGAAGAGGCTTCGGGCTTCGATCATGGCCTTCCGCATTTCCTCGGTGCTGCTCTGGCCGCGGGCTGCTGTGTGCATGCTGCGGTAGCCCTGGACGTAGTGGGGGTGGTGGACGGAGAGGGCGGCGATCTGGTCGTCGAACTGCTCGCCGTCGGGGAAGCCGCGGTCCCTTGCCAGGCGCGCCAGCAAGGCGTCTGCCTCGGTGACGGCCTGCTGCGGTGATTCGACGAACTGCTCCTGGATTGCGGCCCATCGCGTCATATGGCGCTCGCGGGCCGTGGGCGACAGCGCTTGCTCCGTGAGGGAGCCGTGCTCCTTCACACGCGCGCCGAGTTCCTGTTCGGCGGCCTTGGTGTCGCCGTCGTGGCAGGCGACTGCGCGGGCGTACTCGGGGCCGAAGCGGCGCTTCAGCCCTTGTCCGCCGCCGTCCCGGGCTCGTCCACGTCCGATGTAGAGGAGGGTGGCCAGGCCGATGACGATCACGGCGGTGATCACGACGGTGAACATGGCTGCCTTCCTTGGCTCTCGGTTCGCGCGTTGGTCTGCTTCATTGCCGTCAATTCCTGTCGGCTGACTGAGGGTTCGGGCCTGCCGGGTGGTGTCCACTCGACGTGGGCACCACCCGGGGCGTGGGTGGTCACGGCCTGAAGGCGTCTTTGGCCTTGTCGCCGGACTGCTTCAGGTTTCCGGAGACCCGGTCGGTCCTGCCTTCGCGCTGCAGTCGCCTGTTGCGGGTGGTCCGGCCGATGCGTTCGGTGATCCGGCCCTTGAACGCCTGTGTCTTGTGCCTGATGGTCTGTCCGACGCTCATGGTCGGCCTCCTGCTTGTCCGGTGAGTGGGTTCCCGCGTGTGATCGCCGTACAGGCCGCTGTTCCCGCGGGCAGGATCGAGTTCCGGAACGGACTACCTGTGGCTGTGCCGGCGGCCGCCACCGCCGCGCCCGCGCATGGCGAAGCCGGCGATCCAGACGACCAGCAGGACGGCCGCGACCCACCACAGGATCTGCATCGTGAAGCCGAACCCGAACACCGCCAGGATCAGCAGAAGGAGAAGAATCCAAAGGATCATCGCGGGGCCTCCAGATCGCGGGGATTTCCTTGATTCCGCGGGGTCCGGGCGAAGCGGGAAGGTGGAATGCGTCGCCCCAGTGATCCGGAGCGGCATGGCCCTACGCCGTGCTGTCAGTCAACGCCCGGCAACCTCTCCTGTCAACGCGGTGTCGACACGGGCGGGTTCGGGGAGCCGGGCAGAGGTCACTGGGGTGAGCGGAGCCTCGGCGGGGGCTTCGGCAGGCTGGGCCGGCGGCGTCGGCAGGATGTGGTCCTCCCACCAGGACAGGGCCATCACGGTGGCGAGCAGGACGAAGGGGGTCGAGGCGGGAACGATCAGCGCGTACATGTGTATCGCCTGTCGGTGGATACGTGCGACACGGCGGACAGCGGATGGACGGTGCCCGCATGGGCGCATCGAGGCCGCGCCGGGATCGCTTGGCGACGGCGGGTGCGGGAGCGGCCCGTTGGTGGCGGGGCAGGTTCCGGCACCGATGCGCGAGGTGCGTCCCCGAAGGAGCGCGAGAGGTGATCGACGCTGCCGGGGGCTCGGGCAGTACCGCGCACGCCAGCCCTCGCCGCGCCCCCTGGACAGACGGCAAGTGGCCATCCGGTCCCGGCGGAAGACGCTGGCGTGGGCCGCTGTCCGCGACCTCTGGGGAGGACTACGCTGTGTACAGGCCCCGGCCCCCGGCAGTGATGTTCTGTTCCGCTCCGGGGAGGCCCGCCATGTTCGTCCTGCTCCTCATCCTCGTCGTGGTCCTGTTCGGCTTCGGCTTCCTCAGCCCCCTGTGGTGGGTGGCCGCGGCCGTGCTGGTCTTCGGCGCCACCCAACGCGGCCGCGATCGCGGGGGAGGCTGGATCCGCGGCGACGGTTCCGATCTCGGGGACTACCGGGACTACGAGAACCGCCGGGACTGTCAGGACCGCTGGGACCGCCGCTACAGCCGACGGAGCCGGGCGCGTTGGAGGCGCGAGGACCATCGGACCATGAACACCACAGGTGACCCGTGGAGTGGCCCGGCAGCCACGGGTTCCGCGACGGCTTCAGCCGGGCCGGACACGTCGAAATCGTTGAGAGGCGCATGCCATGTAACGCACCACCGTGATCCAACAGGAGTGGTGCCCACGGACGGGATGGCTGCCGTGTTCGCCGCGGCCGGGATCTTCGATGGCAGCCGTCCGCCGCGACCGGGGCGAGGCCAGAGACGTGGACGCGACACTCCGCAGCTTCACGCAGGCACCGGTGGGGCCGTGGCTCCCGACTTCGCCGTGGTGATCGGACTGATTCTCGTCGGTGTTCTCTCCTTCGCCCCATCCCGCCGGCGCCGCCTGTGAAGCGGTGGCCCAAGCCGGGCCGGCGGGGTTTCAACTCCACTGGCAGGGCCAGTCGTTGGGCATGTCCAGACGCTACGGCGGAAGCCCCGCGGGGACGGTCATCTCCATCATCGCGGACATCGCGGCACTGATCCTGATCCTGTGGATCGCCCTCTACCTGTTCGACGCCAACACCGCCAACAGCACGGTCTCCTGGGTCCACGACGCGGCGAACTGGCTCTCGGGCTGGTCGCGCAATCTGTTCACCATCCACTCGGACAACTGGCGCACCGTGGTCAACTACGGCCTGCCCGCTGTCGTCTACCTGCTGATCGGTCACGCGGTGGCCGGGCGGGTCAACAGGACCTAGACCCGTTTCGAAGGTCCCTCGCGCGGTGGCCTGCGAGGTTTCGCCCGGCTCGGTCCTCGCTGCCCGCCGTCACGCCGATGGTCACGGCGCCGACGGCTGTCGGGCTCCGGAA
Organism: Streptomyces sp. R28; assembly: GCF_041052385.1. Lineage (GTDB taxonomy): Bacteria > Actinomycetota > Actinomycetes > Streptomycetales > Streptomycetaceae > Streptomyces. The sequence continues at coordinate 5,949,729 of NZ_CP163439.1, forward strand.
CTATCAAGGGACGTCGATGGGGAATCTCAGAGAAGAAGAACGGGCGCCCGAGCGCAAGGTCCTCGACCTGACTCTTGTGCAGGTAGTGGCGAGCGCACTCGCGACTGTGGCGGGCGCGGTACTGGCGTCCCTGCTGGGGGTGACCGGGACGATCATCGGCGCCGCCGTGGTCAGTGCCAGCGCGACCACCGGTGCGGCGGTCTTCTCGCATGCTTTCCGGCGGACAGGCGAGGGGATCCGCAGCCGGGTACCGCCCGTGGGAGTGCCGAGGACGCCGGGCGAGGAGCGGGCGGAACACCGCGCGGATGCCCGGGCGGCGTTCGGGCCACCGGCCGACGCCAAGGCTGTTGACGCCAGGCCGCCCTTCGGGCCCGGTGGCCCGGATGGCGAGCGCGGCGGGACGACAGCGGACTCCGCGCCTCCCGGAGGCGAGTCGGTCACCACCTATCGTGGTGGCTCCGTCCGGAGATCCATCGGATGGAGGAAGTACGCCCTGGCGACGGGCCTGGTGTTCGCCCTGGCGATGATCACGGTGACCGCGGTGGAGCTGATCATGGGCAAGCCGGTGACGGCCGTGGTCAAGAACGAGCCGGGCAGTGGAACCTCGGTGGGCGGTGGCTCGGCCGGTACCCCCGGTCCCGCCGACAGCCGGGCACCCACCCCGGGTGCGTCCAGCGGCACGGCGCCACAGACGGCCGGCTCTGCCTCGCCGGAGGTGAGCGCGGCGCCGGACACCAGTTCCGGTCCCAGTGCCGGCCCCAGCTCCAGCCTCAGCTCCAGCCCCAGCTCCAGCCTCAGCTCCAGTTCCAGCCCCAGTGGTTCGGCGTCGTCCGCGCCGTCCAGCGGCGCTGCCGTGAGCAGTTCCGGCGCCACCGCTGATTGAGCAGCGTCGAGCAGGTCCAGACCTCGGCGGGCAGCCTCGTCGGCGATAGGTGCGTAGGCGTGCTCGTCGCGCGTCAACGCCGGCCGGATGCGCGGTGTCGTGCCGAGCACCGGGCCGACGCCGGTCGCCACAGGCGGGTGGCTGCCACGGCGGGAGTGCCGGGTCCTCGGCCGTGGCCGCGCGGGCTCTTCGTCACATGCCCGTACAGCCGAAGCCGGTGACCAGCACCCGCGGCACGTCTGGCCGAAGGGGTCGCGCCATGACCTGAACGACCCGGCGGTCGGCCGGCCCGCCGCCGGCCGGCGATACACCGATGAGGACGCGGATGGTGTACCCCTTCAGTTGCCGCGGCCACAGTGGTCCCGTGCCCCCAACCGGCCCCGGCGCGGCGCCGATCCGGGGCTATGCTGACGAACAGACGTCCCGGACCCCGGCGCCGCACCGCCCATCGGCCGCGATGGCACTCCCGCCGAGCTGCCGGTCTCCTGAACCGAGGGCGCCCCATGCACACTCCGCGGCAATCACACGAACCCGAAGGCTTGGAGCCGTCCGCCATGGACACGGTGCGGCTGCGCCGGCTGAACCGCTGGCAGGCCGAGGGACTGCGGGAGGACCTGGCGGATCTGTACGTGGAGTCCTCCACCACCCCGCCCGGCGAGGAGTTCCGCGGCCGGCAGGAGTTCCTGCACCGTCTGGCGGACGGCGTGAAACTGCCGGGATTCGACATGCTGGTCGCCGAGGCCCGGTCCCTGACCGGCTGTGTCTTCGGAATCCCCGTGCCGCGTGACGGCTCCTGGTGGCAGGGGTTCGACGGGCCGCTGCCGCAGAACCTGGAGCAACTGACCGCGTCCGGACACGTCTTCGCGATCCTTGAAACCGTCGTCCATCCGCACCGGTACGCCCGCGGGCTCGCCCGCCGGCTCCAGGAGCGGCTGCTCGCCGACCACCAGGCTTCGCTCGGCGTCACCTTGGTGGACCAGTCCGACCGTTCGGCCTGTGCCGCCTTGGAGGCGTGGGGCTGGCAGAACGCGGGCCAGGTCCACCGCGCCCCGACCGTCCGGCGCGTACTGCTTCTGCCGCTCGGAGAGCGCACGACGGAGCATCCGGACGGACTCGCGCACAACGACCGGACCCAACGGCCCGGATAGCCGCCGGCGCCGTCCGCGCCGGCAGGGCGCGACGCGTGCGAAGACGTGGAGGCGTCGCGAAGACGTGGAGGAGCGGGTGGAGCTGTCGCCGGAGCAGGAGGCGCGGCGGATCGCCGCGGTGCGTCGTTACGACATCCTGGACAGACCGTCCGACGGGGCATTCGACCGGATCGCCGCGCTGGCCGCCCGCCTGTTCGACGCCCCGGCCGCCACGGTGACGATCGTGGGCACCGACCGGGTCTGGTTCAAGGCCGCGTACGGTCTGGCGGGGGTCACGCAGATCGGCCGGGACCCGGGGCTGAGCACGTTCGGCGATCCTCACCGGCAGTCCTCTGGTCGTCCCCGACACACTCGACGACCCGGTCGCCCGCGCCCACTCCCTGGTGACGGCCCGGCTCGGGTGCGGTTCCACGCCGCCGCCCCGATCACCACCGGCGACGGTCACCGCCTCGGCACCGTGGATGTCCTCACACCAAGCCGCCTCCACCCTGCAGCGCACCCTGCTGCCCCCGGCACTGCCGCAAGTGCCGGGCCTGGAGGCCGCCTGCCACTAATCGGGCACGTCACCGCTGGGACCTGGTGGGGCCGGGGCCGCGGGACCACGCCGCCCGGAATGCGCGGTCACGCGCGCTTCTCGGCCGACTTCGGGGAGGTCCTTGCGGGCGGGGTTTTCCGACCCTCGATCAGCGCTACTGCATCAGCAGCATCTCGTTGAGGCCGACGCCCGACGAGAGCCGGGCGGAACGTGTTCTGATCACCGTTTGAGTCTCGCGCGGATTCGCACCCCCCGGCGAGGACCCACCTCATGGGAACGCGTGTGCCATGGGGGTACGCGATGGGCGGATCCGCCGTAGCCCCGAGTGTTCGGCGAGGCCGAAAAGGGTGCTCGCTCTCATCGGGCCGGGAAATCTGACCTAGCGTCAAGAGCCTCTACACCGACGCCTGTTGTCCGGTCGGAGTGGCCGCGCGGGAGCGCCGAGGAGGACGCGGTGTGTTCGATCGATCCGCATGTGGGGAACGACGGTACTCAAGTCGGAGGAGCCGGTCGCTGTGCTCCGGGAGCGGTCACTGTTGACACGGACGGGGGGCGCACGACTCCGGTGCCGGGCGTCTCGGGACCTGTCGCTGTGCGGGGGCGGCCGTGAGCCGCCGGCCGCCGGTGCGGCGGACTCGTAAGCCTCCGAAGCGTGCCCCGGTCCTGACGAAGCCCAGAGGGCCCCAGCCGTTGGTGCCGGCCATAGCGGCTGTCGCGAGTGTCGGGTTCTTGGGCGCCGTGGGGCAGTGGCTGCTGGGCAACTAGTGGCTGATCGCCGTACTCGCCGCCATCGTGGCCGGGGCCGGCGGTCTCTGGCTCACGCAGTGGGCGGTGAGCGCCCGCTGGGAGCGGGTGCACGTGCGGAGGCTGCGGTACGGGCTCCCTCAGCTCGACGGGCTCCACCACGAGGACTTCGAGTTCGCGGTACGGGACCTGATGCGCCGTGACGGCTGTGCGGATGCCGTACAGGTGGGCGGGGCCGGGGACAACGGCGCCGATGTGACGGCGACCGATCCGCTCGGCAGGCGCTGGGGGATCCAGTGCAAGCACCGCCAGGACGGGGCCTCGGGGTCGCCGGTGGGTACCCCGGATCTGCATGTGCTCAACGGCACCGGCCGGCAGCTGCACGGCGGGGACGTGGTGGTCCTGGTGACGAACGGACGTTTCACGGCGGGGTGTGCGCCGCTCGCGAAGTCCCAGAAGCTCCATCTGGTCGACCGCGGAACACTGGGGAAGTGGGCGGGAGGTTCACAGCCGCTCTGGGAGCTGCTTCAGCGGCTGCCCTCGCCGGGGAAGCGGTCGGCGTTGTCCTGAGAACCGTTGTCGTGCTGATCGCGGGCGCGGTGCCGGTGCAGAGCGGGTCAGGGCGCTTCGAAGCCTTCGCCGAGCCCTGGTGATGGAGTTGCCTCGGACTCGTGGGACTCGTGGGACTCGTCGGACTCCTCGCGAAGAGGAGCCGTGGGATCGGGGCGGCGGACGAGTTGTCGTAGCCTGTCGCGGCTGTTGTGCTCGACGAGGATCGGCACGTAGCCCGCGATACGAGCGTTGCTGAGTGGCTGGTAGCAGTCCCGCACCACCTTCCGCACGACCGCGGGCGTCAGCAGGCCGGCGTAGGAGGCCGTCAGATGGTCTGTGAGCTTTTGAAAGGTGTCGGGTAGCGCGGGCTCGGCCGTCTTCGCGCCCATGGCGCGCTCCTCACTGTCACGGACGGCGGACCGCGGCGGCAGCCGATCGGTATCCGGTGCTCGGCGTCGGCCCGTCCACTTCCCACACTTGCACGGATCGCGTCCGTGGATACGGCCCGCCGGATCTGTTCATCCACTGGCCATCTCGGAACAGTCGACCGCGTACGGGAGACCTCGCTCCGCGCCGTCATCGGCAGGGCGGATCTGGATACGCTCCTGTCGGACCGCGACCACATCAACGCGGAGCTCAAGAAGGTGATGGACGCCCCCACCGAGGAACCCTGGGGACAGCGCATCGAACGTGTGGAGATCAAGGACATCGCCCTCCCGGAGTCGATGACGCGCTCCATGTCCAAGCAGGCTGAGGCCGAGCGGGAACGCCGGGCCCGGGTCATCGCCGCCGACGGCGAGTTCCAGGCGTCCCAGCGGCTCACCGACGCTGCGGCGACCATGGCCGAGACACCGGGTGCACTCCAACTGCGCCTGCTGCAAACCGTGGTGGACGTCTCGGCGGAGAAGAACTGCACGCTGGTCATGCCGTTCCCGGTGGAGATGCTCCGCTTCTTCGAGCACCAGAGCCGGGAGACCGACGGCGAATCCATCCACCGGAGCCTTCCGCGCCCCGCGCTCCCCGAACGCCCGGAACTCCCCGAGCTGGTCACCTCTGCCGCACCCGCCGTCCCTCTGAGCGGAGAACGGGTCGGCAGTCACAAGCCGGTGGCTGAACGTCGGGAGAACTGTCTCGATCGACAATGACCAAAGGGCGGAGAGAGATATGCCCGCCACCCCGGCGTAGCCGGAGATCACCTTCCTCGCCCGCGCTACGCCCGCACCAATGACGGCAGCTTCCCGGGGCGTTCTTCGTACCAGGTTGCGCTGGGTGGCGTGCGCACGAGAGATCTGCGTGTGCCGTGTGATGGTGACTGCTTCTTGCTGGCTTCGCGCGCTCTGGTGATGACGGCGGTCGCTTAAGGACCATCGTGCTGGGATGCGATGGCGGCAGCGCGGCTCTGGTATCTCGTCATGTCCTGGTCGGTGGGGCACATCAGGAGCCCTCAGCCCTGACACCAGCGGATGAGCAGTGGCACGAGGAGTAGTCGAATGCGGCACGCCGTCGTTCTGGGTTCCGGCTTCGCCGGTCTTGCGACGGCCCGATCAGAGGCCGTCATGTGCGTGCCTTCCTCGCCCGCGCTCAACTCGCAAAGGCTGTCCCTGAAAAGACCGCCATGATAAAAGGGGGCGAGTTCAACGTATGCCTGGTTGGTTCTCGCATTTGACATTCTGGTCGCAGGCTGTGCTCCTGGTCGGGGGCTTTCTTGTTTTCGGCCTGGGCGGTCTGCTCGCACGCTCCCGGGTTCGGCGATGGTTCGGCGAAGATCCTGAGCACAACGAACGCGTCAGATTCCTGGTCGAAGTCGTTGGCGCCTTTTACGCCCTGCTGATCGGGCTGGTTGCCGTGGGGGCATATGATCACTATGTGGAGGTGGAGAAACTCGTCAATGAGGAAGCCTCGCAACTCACCACCGTCTATCGTGCCGGCCAGGCGTTTCCCAACAGTCGTAGATGTCGACTTCAGTCACAGGTGCGGAACTACGCCGATAATGTGATCAATGAGGTCTGGCCGAAGCAGCAACGGGGCGAAATCGCTGAGGATCAAGGGCGGCTGGATGCCGTGTTTGAATCTCTGATGTTCTATGAACCGAAGAATGAACAGGAGTCGAACGCCCAGTCCGTAACCCTCGAAGCCTTCAATGACTACAACAACCTTCGCCGTGAACGGCAGGGGGAGGTGAGCATCGGGCTGCTGCCTGTGCTGTATCTCGTCCTCTTCGGCGGTGCGTTCGTGACCATTGGGGCAACCTGGGTACTTGTTGGCGTCAGACTGGTCGACCACGTGGCACTGACCGGCCTCCTGTCGCTTTTCATCGGCCTGTTCATCACGCTGATCATCGCACTCGATCACCCCCTCCAGGACAGCAACGCGATCGGGCTGACACCCTGGAAGGTCGCGCTGACGCAAGGAATGGGAGTTCCCCCCGAGGGAGAAGAGCAGATCACTACCTACTTCGGGGTATCGAGCGCGGAGCGGGTGCCGGGCTGTCTCCTTGACGTTCCTGACTACGTTTCGTTCGCAAGCTCGGAGCAGCTCCCGCAGTAAGCAGCTCAGGCCTGTTCTCCGATGCTCCTGATGTCAACAGAGGGGAACCTATGCCGTACAGGCGACCCGGACAGTTCACGCGTATCTCTGTCGTCGGAGCCTTGCTCACCTCACTCGTGCTTGGCGCTGCCGCGTGCGCCGGGAAAGAGCAGGACACGACCATCACGGTGGCGTCCGTCGACTTCACGCGGGACATGAAGAAACTCGTCGACGATTTCCAGCGCATCCATCCACACACCCGCGTGAAGTTCGATTTTCTCCCCGAGAGTGTGCTGCGGAACCGGCTGTCCAAGGGCATCGCCAACGAGGACGGCGCCTACGATGTCGTCTCCATCGGCCCGTGGGAGGCGCCGATATGGGCGTCGCGAGGATGGCTCACCCGACTCGACGTCCTGGCGAGCCAGGGCGACTACGACGTACAGGATTTCGTTCCTGTGGTGCGCACGGCGCTGTCGTACCGGGGCGGCCTGTACGCGGTGCCGTACTACGGGGAGTCGTCCTTCCTGATGTACCGCAAGGACCTGTTCGCCAAGGCCGGGCTGACCATGCCGGAACGCCCGACCTGGCAGCAGGTTGCCGAGCTGGCGGCCGAGCTCGACGATCCGCGACACGGCACCGCCGGAATCTGCCTGCGCGGAGGTCCCGTCTGGCTGGACCTGTTGCCTCTCAACACCGTGATCCTGACCTTCGGAGGCCGTTGGTTCGACGAGAGATGGAACCCCCAACTCACCTCCCCCGAAACCAAGCGGGCGGTGCAGTTCTACGTGGACCTGGTCCGCAGCTCCGGCGAGTCCCGGGCCTCCGAAGCCGGGCCCGCCCAGTGCCAGGCGGCGATGCAGCGGGGCAAGGCGGCCATGATGTATGACGCCACCTTCTTTGCCGGCCGTCTCGAGAATCCCAAGACCAGCAAGGTCGTCGGCAAGCTCGGCTACGCCCCGGCGCCGGTGATGCGCACGGACAGCTCCGGATGGCTGTGGACCTGGGCGCTGGCGATCCCGATCACGTCCAAGCACCCGCAAGCCGCGTGGGACTTCGTCTCCTGGGCCACGTCGAAACGGTACGTGAAGCTCTACGGCGAAAGGCTCGGCTGGGTCGCAGTGCCACCCGGCAGCCGGCTGTCCACGTACCGGCTTCCTCCGTACAAGAAGGCCGCCAAGGCGTTTCTCCGACCGACGCTGAACGCGCTCAACGCCGTGAACCTCACGCGGCCCGGCCTGCACAAGCAGCCGTGGACGGGAACGTCGTACGTGGGTATCCCGGAGTACGCGGGTCTCGGCGGCCGGGTGGCCAAGGAGATCTCCGCGGCGATCGCCGGCCGTCAGTCGGTCGACGAGGCGCTGGCGAAGGCCCAACTCTTCGCGAACGACGTGGTCGAGGGTGGCGGCTACAGGGACTGATCCGGGGTCTGACCGGTATTGGACCGGTCAGACCCCGGTCCGTTCCGCCTCCCTCGGCCACCCCGGAACCCTCCTCGGGCAGTCGACGGACTGCCGTACCTGAGCGGCTGTTCGCCGCCGCTTTCGCGTTGTGGGCCCAAGTACCGTGCAGGACGCCGGACATGCGCGCGCCACCGCGCTTCGACACCGTCCGCATCTTGAGATGGGGTGGCTTCGGACCGTCTGCCGCACTGGGCCAGGACTATGCTGCTGTACAGGCGTCCCAGACCCCGGCGGCTTGTCGTTTCGAGACACAGATGGCTCCGGGAGCGGGTTCTTCGTCCGTCACCCGGCGCATCCCTGGAGGGAACCGGGTGGGTCCTTTGTTCTGTCGCACAGGCCCTCGGACCGCCGTCGTTCCACCTCCGCCGAACGTACGCCCCTGCCGACAGCGCGCGAAGAGGGGCCGGGAACCGGCGTCCCCATCTCGCTGCCGGATGGTCTTTGGAACCGAGGTGTCATGTCCCTCCCACAGCTCACCATCTACCGTCACGACCGTCGGGACCGGGCGCTGGTCACCCTGGCCGGTGAGATCGACCTGGAATCGGCGCCGCTGGTGTGCGCAGCGCTGGCGCGGTGCTTGAGCGACGGCATCCGCTTCGTCGATGTCGACCTCACCCCCGTGACCTTCTGCGACTGCAGCGGCCTCAATGTCTTCCTCTACGCCGTGCAGCGGACGAGGGAGGCCGGCGGGATCCTGCGACTGCACAACCCGCCACCGACAATGGGCCGAATCCTCGACCTCACCGGCTCGGGGTTCCTGCTTCTGGGCCTTCCGCTCGGGCATCTGCCACCGTCTCCCGGGGACGTCCCTGCCCCGGCTGCTCCAGCCCTGCCGCAGCGGAGTGTTCCGCTGGTGGCTGTCCTCTCGGGCGATGTGCGGTGATGGCCCAGCCCGGGCAGGGGCAGCCGCACGAGCCGCATGCGGGCGAGTCGTCCACCATGGACGCGGTGCGGTTGCGCCGGGTGAACCGCTGGCTGGCGCAGGACCTGGGCGGGGAGCTGGCGGATCTGTACGTCGACTCCCGAGAGACGTCCCCCGCTGAGGCGTACCGTAGCCGCAGCCGCCAGGACTTCCTGAACCGTCTCACCGGCGACATCCGACGGCCGGGGTTCGCCATGGTGATCGCGGAGACGGACGGACTGGTGGGATGCGCCTACGGATTCCCGGTGCGCAGTGACGGCTTCTGGTGGCTCGGGTTCGACGGGGCACTGCCGTCCAGCATCGAGCAGATCACCGAGTCGGGCGGGGTCTTCGCGATCACCGACATCCTGGTCCGCCCGCCCCCGCAGGACCAGGATGTGGCCCGCCGGTTGCAGAAGCGGCTGCTGAGCGACCACCAGGCATCCCTCGGCGCCACCCTGGTGGATCAGGACGATCACCCGGCCCTCGCGTCCCTCCGCTCCTGGGGGTGGCTGGACGTGGGAGAGGTGCGGCGGCCGGCGAGCCCGACCATGTTCCGTGCGCTGGTGTTCCCCCTCGGGGAACGGACCGCGGCGAGGCTGGAGGGACTGGCACACGACGCCTGGACCCGGTGGCCCGGATGAGGTCCGACAGCCGCTCGGCCCGCATCCAGGTGCTGGTCGCCGAGCAGGCGGCCCGACGCGGCGCCCGGGTCGGTGTGGTGGACGTGTGCACCGCGGCCGTGGCCGCCCTCCCGGTCGGCGGCGCCGGGCTGTCTGCCATGTCCAAGGCCGCGGCCAGCCATCCGCTGTGCAGCACCGACGACATCAGCGAGCAGCTGGAGGAGTTGCAGCTCACGCTCGGCGAGGGGCCTTGCGTGGACGCCTTCACACAGGGTTCCGCCGTCCTGACACCCGATCTGCTCACCGGCCAACTGCAGGACCGCTGGACCGTGTTCGCCGATGCGGCCCTGGAAGCCGGGGCACGCGCGGTGTTCGCGCTCCCCCTGCAGATCGGGGCGATCAGCCCGGGAGTCCTCGACCTGTACGCCGACGTGCCAACCGTCCTGGACGCGGAGGAGCTGGCCGACGCGCTGGCGTTCGCCGACCTTGCGACGCTGCTTCTCCTCGATGCACGGATCGAGGAGGCGGGCGCGCCGGCCGGCGGGCCGTCGCCGGACCGCGGCTTCGAGGACCTGGGCGCGTACCGGGCGGAGATCGACCAGGCCAGCGGGATGCTCACGGTTCAGCTCGGCGTCGGCATCGACGAAGCCTTCGTCAGACTCCGCGCCCACGCCTATACGCAGGGACGCCGGCTCGCCGACGTGGCCGCCGACGTGGTGGCCCACCGGCTCCGCTTCTCGCCGGACGCGGAACCCAGACAGACCGACGAGGAAACCTGACGCACCGGTGCCATCCGACGAACGTGCTGCACTTCCCGCCCCCTCCCGGCGGAACTAGTCTCAATCGAGGGTGTTCACGATGAATCAGCAGCTCCTGGCCAAGACCTTCGTCGAGTTGGCGGACAACCTGGTCGCCGACTTCGACCTCATCGACTTCCTGCGCCTGCTGACCGACCGCTGCGTCAGCATGCTCGACGCCAGCGCCGCCGGAGTGCTGCTCGCCGACCGGGACGGCAAACTCCGCGTCATGGCCGCCTCCGACGAACAGGTGCGCCTGCTGGAGCTCTTCCAGCTCCAGAACGACGAAGGCCCCTGCCTCGAATGCTTCCGCACCGGCGCACCAGTGATCGTCCACGACCTGACCCGGGAGGTCGACCGCTGGCCGCGCTTCGTCACGGCGGCCCACCGCAGCGGCTTCGGGGCCGTCCAGGCCCTGCCCATGCGTCTGCGGGACGAGGTCGTCGGCGCCCTGAACCTCTTCCGCGCCGCCCCCGGCCCCTTCGACCCGCCCGCCACACTCATCGCCCAGGCCCTGGCCGACGTCGCCACCATCAGCCTCCTGCAACAACGCTCCACCCATCGGAGCACCGTCCTCAACGAACAGCTGCAGACGGCGCTGAACAGCCGCGTCCTGATCGAACAGGCCAAGGGCAAACTCGCCGAACGCCAGGGCATCGACATGGAGCAGGCCTTCACCGCACTGCGCGGCTACGCCCGTTCCCACAACCGGCGCCTGTCCGACCTGGCCCGCGCCTTCATCGACGGCACGGAACCCCTCCCCGGCCTGGTGGCCTGACACCGTCGCCGGCTGGGAAGGCGCCCATGGGCTTTGGAACGGGGCCGAAGAAGGTCATCCCGTGTGCCGTTACGGCACGGGGACGAGGCAGAGGGGGTCGAGAGCGGGCTCTTGGCGGTGCCGGGCCGAGTGCGGATCTTGTATCCCTCCAGCTACCGTGCTCGGATCACGGGCCGTGCTTCTGGAGGCGCGGTGCTGCTGGTGCGTCGCTGCCGGCTGACGCCCGCTGCGGTGCGGCGTCGGCTGCGGGACTGGTGTCGGGCTCCGGGCCCTCGCCCTCGGCCGTCTCACCGGACCGCACCGCCGTCCCCGCTGCTGTCGCTGTCCACGCGGCGCAGTACAGCAGCAGCCTGGCCATGAGGTTGATCCACAGCACGACGGCGACCGGCACGGCGAAGGCGCCGTACATGCTCTTGCCCGCAACGCCCTGCAGGTAGCCGGTCAGCAACCACTTGAGCAGTTCGAAGCCCACCGCACCGATCAGCCCGGCGACCACGACCGCACGTCGGCCGGGATGCACCTGCGGCAGCCGGGTGAGCACGTAGACCAGCAGGAGGAAGTCGACGACCAGGGCGATGGCCAGGCCGGCGAAGAACAGCAGGGCCCGTCCCGCCCCGCCCTCGATGCCGGCCTTGTCGGCGGCCCAGCCGACGGCGATGTTGGCGAATACCGAACTGCCGATCGCGACCAGCCCGACCGCGCCGAGACCGACCAGCACGACGGCGTCCTTGACCCTGAGCAGGATGGGATTGCCCGGGTCCTGCTCCTTCTCCCACACCGCGCGCAGGCTCCCGCGCAGGGCGCCGACCCAGTTGATGCCGACCACGAGCAGCAGCGCGCCCGCGATCAGCCCGACGGATCCGGCATGCGCGACGAGACTGTCCAGGTCCAGCAGGTCGGAGAGCCCCGGCGCCCGGTCGGCGATCTCGTCCTGGAGGTCCCCGAGCTGCTCGTCGCTCAGCAGCTTGGCGCCGATCGCCGCACCCACGGTGATCAGCGGAAAGAGCGCGACGAAGCTGGTGAAGGTGATGGCCGCGGCGAGCCGGGCCCAGTGGACGGCATCCAGCCGCTCGAACGCCCGCCACGCGTGCGTACGCATCAGCCTTCCGATCACAGGCAGCCTTCGCAGCCATTCCATGAGCAACACCCGCTCTCTGCGTCCCACCGGCACCGTGCCCGCCAGGTCAACCGAGGTCTGTGTCGAGGTTGTCTGCGGGATCGTCGGCGGGGAGCGGCCCGGCGGTGGAACCGTTGCTGCTTGTGCCGGGGGCGTTCGACCGGTCCGGCGGGGTCTGCGTCATCCCTCTCCGCCTGCGCCGTCTGCGCGCGGGCGGTGTCGGGTTCGTTGGTCGGGCCGCCGCGTTCCCGTTCGGCTGCGGCAGACTCTCGCCGAGACGGCTTGATCCCGCGATGTGCAGTGCGGGCGCGGCTCGTGGTGCGGCGTGTACCGGTCAGGATCAGGCTCAGCCCGAGCAGAGCCGCCGCCCCGACGACGATGCCGTAGAGGAAGAGCGTGCCGGTGGAGCCGGTGACATCGACACCGAAGACCGAAAATCCGCCGGTGAACTCGTGGGCGCTGCCACTGTTGGAAAGAGCGCCGGCGACACCGATGACTACTGCTGCGACGAGGATGACGAGTCCGATGATGATCATGGCGGTCCTGGGATCTGCTTCCTCTCCCCACGGTAGAGCCGTCCTGCCCGGCAGGCCACCGCCAGAGGTTGCGTCTACCCTGAAGTTGAGGTATGTGCGAGAGCAGACACCATGATCATTCTTGGGGTCATCCCGTGGAGCCCGGGTGCGGTCGATCACGCGGTCGGCGGACGCAGGCACTACTGGCAGACGACCTGACTCCACCCGACCGCCACCACCCCGGGAGGCGTAGGGCCATGGTCTTCTTCCTGGTTCTTCTCGGCAGCGCCATCGCGCTGATCACCATCGGCGCTGTCATGGACGGCATGCTGTATCTGCTCTCCACCGGCGTGCTGCTTCTCATCGCCGCCGTGCTGTACCTGCTCGTGCGCTCGGTATCACGCTCGCGCCGACGCCCGGCCCACTGACGCGTGGCCGGGGAGTGCGGCCCAGTACGAGTTGGTGCGGCGCAGGGCCAAGGGCCGGTCGTCGACGACCGCCGCCCAGTGATGTCCCTTGCCCGCGTCGATACCGCACACGCAGCCGGCAGCGATCACGGCAACGACTCGTTGCAGGCGATGGGGACGCTCTATGCGCGGCTGCGCGTCGGCGGAAGGGAGGCTAGGTCCTGTTGACCCGGCTGGCCACCGCGTGACCGATCAGCAGGTAGACGACAGCGGGCAGGCCGTAGTTGACCACGGTGCGCCAGTTGTCCGAGTGGATGGTGAACAGATTGCGCGACCAGCCCGAGAGCCAGTTCGCCGCGTCGTGGACCCAGGAGACCGCGCTGTTGGCGGCGTTGGCGTCGAACAGGTAGAGGGCGATCCACAGGATCAGAATCAGTGCCGCGATGTCCGCGATGATGGAGATGACCGTCCCCGCGGGATTTCCGCCGTAGCGTCTGGACATGTCCAACGACTAGCCCTGACAGCAGCGTTGAAACCTCGCCGACCTGGCTGGCGTCCGCCGTGTCACAGGCGGCGCCAGCGGGCTGAGGCGAAGGAGAAGACACCGAAGAGAATCAGCCCGATCGCGACGGCAACCAACAGCCACGGCCCCACCGGTGTCTGCGCGAAGCTGCGGAGCGTCGCGTCCACGCCCTTGGCCTCGTGCGGGTCGAAGCGGACGGCCGCCACCAGGACGAAGATTCCCGCCGCGGCGAACACCACGCCACGCGCCACGCCCCCGCCTACGCCCAGCGCGGTGACGACCTGCTTCGTACGGCGGCTCATGGTGCCGGTGTCCAGCTGCTTGAGGAAGCGCCGCATGGCCGCCCGGACCGCGAGTACCGCGCCGATGCCGATCAGCAGGCAGCCCGCGGCCCCCACCAGCACCTGGCCGTAGGACAGTTTGAGCGCCGATGCCGTCCAGTCCTGCGACTTCGCGTTGCCGCTGGAGCCCTGCCCGCCCCCGGCGGCATACGTCGCTGTGCCCCAGCAGACAAAGGCGTAGAAGACCGCCCGGCCACCGTCCAGCACCCGCGAGCTCACCTTCCGTCGAGGGCCCCTGGACAGCACGGCGCGGGCACCTCGCCACAGGGCCATGGCGGCGAAGCCCACCACCAACGCCCACAGCATTGCCTTCCCGAAGGGCTGCGCCGCGATCTCGTGCAGCGCGCCCTGCCGGTCCGCCTGGCCGCCGCCGCTCCCGACGGCTATCCGGATGGACAGCAGCCCGATCAGTACATAGACGATGCCGCGGGCGACAAAGCCCGCTCGCCCCGCGGCGGTCAGCGTCTCGTTCTGCGTGGAACGGGCCGCGGACTTCGCGGCCCGGCCGCGCCCTTGCGTGTGAGACGAGGTCACGATGCCCTCCTCATGTCGTGAGTGTCGGCCATGACCTGGTCGCGCAGGCGTGCACAGATGCGGGTGATCAGACGGGAGACGTGCATCTGCGAGAGACCGAGCTGCAGGGCGATGCGGCTCTGCGTCATCTCGCAGAAGAACCGCATGTAGAGGATCTGCCGTTCGCGTTCGGGCAGGGCCCGTAGCAGGGGGCGCAAGGCCTCCCGGTTGACGATCAGGTCGAAGCCGGGCTCCATGGTTCCGAGCGTGTCGGTCAGTGGGTGGCTGTGCTCGGAGCGGCCGGGTACGGCGTCCAGGGGCAGCGCGGTGAAGCTCTCCAGCGCGCCCTGGCCGAGCCGTACCTCCGCCTCGGTGAGGCCGGTGTGCGCGGCGATCTCGTGGACGGAGGGGTCGTGGCTGTAGAGCGAAGCGCACTCCTGGCCGGCGAAGCGGACCCGGCCGCGCAGCTCCTGTACGCGTCGCGGCACGTGCACGCCCCAGAGGTGGTCCCGGAAATGCCGTTTCACTTCGCCGAGGATCGTCGGTATGGCAAAGCTCGGGAAGGCGGTGCCGAGACTGGGGTCGAAGCGGAACACCGCCTTGGCCAGGCCCAGTTGGGCGACCTGTTTGAGGTCTTCGAAGGACTCGCCGCGGTGACGGAAGCGCCGGGCGAGCCGAATGGCCATCGGCATCCAGGCGCACACCACCTCCTGCCGCAGCGCGGTCCTGTCCGCGCCGTCCGGCAGGGCGGCGATACGGCGGAACGCGGCGTCGGTGTCCGGGGCGTCGTCGTAGGGGCGTGCGCTTGGTGGCCTCTGCGTGCGTGCGTACGGCATGGGCGCGTGTCTCCCTCATCGGTGGCGTCGCTCACCGTGGGAGCCGGCAGACCGCAGCGCGCTGGGGAGCAGCGACAGTTGCTCCCACGGGCGTGCCTCCGGTCTGAAGCACCGCTGGCGGGTTCCCGAGCAGCCCACTTTCAAACACGCTCTGTGCACCCGCCGGACGAGACCACCCTGGGCGGTCTCGTCCGGAACCAGATGGCCAACGGGCAGCACGGCAGGCGCCCTTGACCGATTCGTGTGGGCAGGCGGCCGCGTGGTCGCCACCGCCACGGGTACGCAGTCGGCATGAGACACCTCCGCGCACCCGATGCACGGCTCTTCTCGCGTGTCGCCTCGGCCCACCCCATGCTGCCGTGGCTGGCCGGCGCGGCGGTGATGGGTCTGTCCGGCGACCGCGGTGCACGCCGTGCCGCCCTGCGCGGCACCGGCTCCCTGGCCCTGGCCTCCGCCGTCGTCGGTATCGCCGCCAAGTCTGCCTCCGGCCACCGATTTCTGCCTCGGCCCGCCACCCGGGCGTTGCCGTCCGGGCATGCGGCCTCCGTCGCGGCTTTCGCGTCGGCCGTGGCGTTGGAGTCGCCGTTGCTGGGCGCCGCGCTCGTCCCGCTTGCCGCAGCAGCCGCCGTCTTTCGTGCCCGCACGTGCTCATCCAGTGATGTCCTTGCGGGCGCCGCACTCGGGATCGGTATCGCTGCGGCGACCTGCCGTTGGTGGCCGCTGCACGTGGACGAGCCCGCGGATGCCGCCCGGCCGAACGTCACTGTCCCCGCGCTTCCCGCAGGGCAAGGGCTGGTCGCGGTCGTCAACAGCGACGCGGGCGGCGACACCCCGGCCGAAGCCGAACTGCGGATCCTCTTGCCGATGGCGGACATACGGCTCTGTGAGAGTGGCGTCGACCTGCACCTGGTGCTCGACCAAGCCGCCAAGGACGTGCTCGCCCGAGGTGGTGCGCTCGGCGTCGTCGGCGGCGACGGGACGGTCAACGCGGCAGCCGTCCGGGCCACCGAGAGCGGACTGCCACTGGCCGTGTTCCCCGGCGGCACCCTCAACCACTTCGCCGCCGACCTTGGTCTTGTGACCCTGAAGTCCGCCGCCGACGCCGTGGAGGCGGGTTACGGCGGAGCCGTCGACCTCGGCCGGGTGACCTCCGCAGACGGTGCCGGCACGTACTTCCTCAACACCTTCAGTATCGGGGTCTACCCCGAACTCGTCCGGGCCCGGGAAGCCCGCGAGAGGCGCCTGGGCAAGTGGCCCGCCCTGTGCATCGGCCTGCTCCGCGTCCTCGCCGACGGCACCCCCAGCCAGGTCACCGTCGACGGGCGGCACCGACGGCTGTGGCTGCTCTTCGCCGGCAACAGCCGCTACGACCCGCCGGGCTTCGCGCCCTCCTACCGCCGCAGCCTCAACGACGGACTCCTCGACATCCGCACCGTCGACGGCAGCCACCCCTTCGCCCGCACCCGGCTCGTCACCGCCTTCCTCACCGGAACCCTCGCCCGCTCCCGCGTCTACCAGGCCACCACGGTCACCCGGCTGCGGATCGACGGAATGGGCGAGGAAGGGGACTACACCCGTGACGGCGAAGTAAGCCCGGCCGCCGGCACGCTCCACCTCGACAAAGCGATACGTACGCTCACCGTCTACCTGCCGCCACCGCAATGACGCCGCCGGTGGGATGGCGCCCTTCGAGCGTTCTGTCTGTTCAACGGTTTTGGGGTAAGTGAGCGGGGCAGGCCGGCGTTTGAGTTCCACGAGGTGGGCCACCCAACGGAGGCGTCCGACGGTCGTTCTGGGCGAAGGCACCGGCGAGTTGAGTTCACAGCTCCCGGTGCCGTCCGCTGGAGCATGTACACCGTCATCTCCGGTCCTCCAGGCGGAGGCGCCTCAGTGCTCGGCGCAGCTCCCGCTGCATCGGTTCCGGAAGCGTTTCGTCGGTCGTGGTGGCGACCAGGGCCGCGGCCACGTCCCGGAGCTTGATGTTGCAGTGCTGCGACACGTCCACCAGCAGGTCCCAGGCCCGCTCGCTGGAACACGGCGCCAGAGCCATCACCATGCCGCACGCCTGGTCGATCACCGCACGGCTCGCCAGCGCGCGGCCCAACTGCTCGTTTGTGGCGCGTAGTTCGACGACCTCGGCCAGTAGGGCCGTGTCTTCCGCCGATGCCACGGCCGTCGACAGCCGCTGTTCTTCGCGGGGCGTGGTCAGCCGGTGCATGGTGCGTGCCTCACAGGGCAGTCATCCTGTCCGTAGGTGGTCAGCGGCGTGCCAGTTGCCGTTCTCCGGCCGCCCCGGGCTGGTAGGCCAGTCCGTAGTGCTTGAAGATCGCTTCCTCCTGCTCGGCGGGCAGCACGCCGTCGGTGCCGATCGAAGGGGCCTGCTTCACCAACGTCCTGACATAGCCGACCTTGAGATAGTCCGGCCCGGCGATCGCGCCCCCAAGGGGGACGAAGACCAGACGGTGTCGGGTGGGCAGGCCGGTCCGTACCGTGGCCATGGCCGGCTCGTCGGTGGTGGTGTCCACATAGACCGCCTCCAGGACACCGATCTTGTGCGACTGGGCATCGATGACATTGCGGTCGCGCCACTCCCGGACATCGGCTGCGCGAATCATGACTTTCCCCTTCCGGACGGCTCATCAGCCAGGTGTGCGTCGCACCCTCGGTCTTCCGCGTAGAGCCGCCGCAGCGCATGCCGCAGCGCCCGCTGCATCGGCCGCGAGAGCGGCTCCCCCTCCCAGGCGGCGACCACGGCCACGGCCACGTCCGGAAGCTTGGTGTTGCACTGTCGCGAGATGTCCACCAGCAGGTTTCTGGCCGCTCCACGGCGGCAGGGGGCCAGGACCATCACCATGCCGCACGCCTGGTCGATCACCGCACGGCCGGCCAGCGCCCGCCGCAGCTGATCGATCTCGGCGCGCAGCGCCACGACATCCTGACCGGCCGCATTCCCTACCGCGGCCTCGGCCGCCACGTCCCACCAATTCTCCGGGAGCAAGGTTGTGCGATGCATGGCATCCACCTCTCCACGATCTCTGCGCGTCCGGTGCGGCGGAAGCCGCCCCGGAACCTCTGGGTGTGGGCGACTTCATCGGTCGCGGCGTTCATGGTCCCGACGGTCCTCCCGCCTCCAACGCGCCCGGTTCTGGCGGCTGTAGCGGCGGTCCCAGCGGTCCTGGCGATCCCGGCGATCCTGGTAGTCCCGGTAGTCCCCGAGATCGGAACCGTCGCCATGGATCCAGCCTCCCCCACGATCGCGGCCGTGCCGGGTGGCGCCGAAGACCAACACGGCCGCGGCCACCCACCAGATGGGGTGAAGGAAACCGAGGCCGAACAAGACCACGATGAGGATGAGGAGCAGAACGAACACGGCCGGCCTTCCCGGAGCGGAGCAAAGCATCACTGCCGGGGGCCGGGGCCTGTTCCAACAGCGTAGCCCTACCCAGAGGTTGCGGACAGCGGCCCAGGTCAGCGTTCTGTGCCGGGACCGGATGGCCACTTGCCGTCTGTTCAGGGGATGCGGCGAGGGCTAGCGTGCACGGTACGGCCCGAGCCCCCGGCAGCGTCGATCACCTCTCGCGCTCCTTCGAGGGCGCACCTCGCGCATCAGTGCCGGAACCTGCCCCGTTCACGAACAGGCCGCTCCCGCACCCGCCGTCGCCACCCGATCCCGGCGCGGTACCGATGCGCCCCTTGCGGGCGTCCTTCCCCTCTGCTGCCCGCTGCGTCGCACGCATCCCACCGCAGGCGGTACGCATGTACGTACTGATCGTTCCCGCTTCGACGCCCTTCGTCCTGCTCGCCGTCGTGATGGCCCTGTCCTGGTGGGAGGACCACGTCCTGCCGGCCCCGCCGGCCGAGCCGGTCGACGCTCCCACCGAGGCTCCGTCTGCCCCAGCGGCCCCCGCCCAGCTCGCAGACCTCTCCCGTGTCGGCACCGCGTTGACAAGGGAGGTTGCCGGGCGTTGACTGGCATCACGGCGTAGGGCTATGCCGCTCCGGATCGTTCGGGCGACGCATTCCACCTTCCCGCTTCGCCCGGACCCCGCGGAACCAGGAACTTCCCGCGATCTGGAGGCCCGGCAATGATCCTGTGGATTCTTCTCCTTCTGCTGATCCTGGTGGTGTTCGGGTTCGGCTTCACCATGCAGGCCCTTTGGTGGGTCGCCGCCGTACTGCTGGTCCTCTGGATCGTCGGCTTCGCGATGCGTGGGCGCGGCGGTGGACGTGGCGGCGGACGCCGATACGGCCGCAGTCGCGGGTAGTCCACACCAGCTGCGCTCTCCCGCCCGCGGGAACGGCGGCCTGTACGGCGATCACGCGCGGGAGCCCATCCAGCGAATGAGCAGAGGACAGTCATGAGCGTTGGACAGACGATCAAGCACAAGACCCAGGCATTCAAGGGCCGGGTCACCGAACGCCTCGGCCGGACCACCCGCAACAGGCGAATGCAGCGCGAAGGCAGGACCGACCGGATCTCCGGAAACCTGAAGCAGTCCGGCGACAAGGCCAAGGACGCCTTCAAGCACTGACCACAAACGCCCCGGGTGGCCCCCACGTCGTGTGGGGGCCACCCGGCAGGCCAACGCGGAACCAGCCCCACAGGAAGTGACGGGTGTGGCAATGAAGCAGCACAACCTACGAGCCGAGAGCCAGAGAAGGCCGCCATGCTCACCATCGTGATCATCGCCGTGATCGTCATCGTGGCGGTCACCGCCCTCATCGTCGGACGTGGACGTATCCGAGACGGCGGTGGGAGTGGGCTGAAGCACCGCTTCGGACCCGAGTACGACCGTGCCGTCACCGACCACGACGGCGACACCAAGGCGGCCGAACGGGAGCTCGGCGACCGCGTCAAGCAACACGGCTCCCTCGAGGAGCAGCCGCTGTCCCCCGAGGCCCGCGCGCAGTACAGGGCTCGATGGGCCGACCCCCAGGAACAGTTCGTCGACTCGCCGCAGAAGGCCGTCACCCAGGCCGACGCACTCCTTGCCGCCCTGGCGAGGGACCGTGGCTTCCCCGACGGCGAGCGGTTCGAGGAGCAGCTCGCCGCCCTCTCCGTCCACCATCCCCATGACGTCCAGGGCTACCGCAGCATGCGCGCGAGCTGGCAGGACCAGGACACCGATGCGCAGACCGAGGAACTACGGCTCGCGCTCAGGCAGTACCGGGAGATCACCGAACGGCTGCTGCACATGTCAGCGCCTCCCGGTCACTGATCCTGTCGCCTCCGCGGCGGCTGTGTTCTGGAATCAGGGGGATCCCACGGGGCGCCCGCCTCGCAGTCACGGTCGGCAACGGGGTTCGGCACGACGGGCATCACGCGTGGCGCCTGGCGCCCAGCCGGTTCGCTCCGGTTGGCGGTCCCAGGTCCGCGTGGGCCTCGGACCGTGCGGCGTGCCGCCTGACCAGCTGTGGCAACGACCCCCACAGGCCGCCGCACACCAAAAGTGCCGCGCTCCCTGCGATCACACCCTCGACCCGGCCGAGCACCACGTCCACGACAAGCAGTACGGAACCGGAAGGGGCCGGCGTCAGGACGCTCATACCCGCCCCCGCGAGCCGTGACGAGGTCCGCACGATCTCGGGCTTGGCCCCGCGCTGAAACAGCGTGCGGTGCAAGGCGGCCGACGCCGTGAACGGGGCCGCCGCGAGCACCGCCGGCAGCAGCGTCGTGAGGTACATGGTGCGCTGTGCCGTATCCAGCGTGGGGAAGCGGGCGGTGAAGGCGAGGGTCAGCAGAAACGCGCACAGGATCTGGCCCCGGTCTGGATGATCCTCAACTCCTGGAGCAGCTCGCCGTAGTTGCGGTCGGCCCGCTCCAGCGTCGTCTCCTCGCGCGGCGTACGGGAATTCTCCTCAGCCATGTCCCGGCAAGCTACTCGAAGGCTGCGGAACGGGCCCCTGGCCAGACAGCGCAGTCCGCGCCGCTTGATTGCGAGCAGACCTCAGGCGCCGTTCAAAACAGCGAACGCCTCAGTTCCGTCCGGGCAGTTCATCCGGTCGGTACGGCGAAGCGCAGGATGCGTCCCCAGGTGGAGCCGTATGCCGCCACAACGGGCCGGAGCCGTAGGCGCCAAAGACAAGCGCGTCGCGGAGATCCGCGCTGACCTGCACAGCGAGCGCTATTGCCAGTAGGGGAGGCTGGTACGGTCGGAGATGTTGTCGGGAATCAACAGCCGGTGCTCAGAGCCGCCGAACAGCGCGGTCCCGGTCCAGGGGTGGCCAAGAAGTGGCCGGATGACTTTGGACGCTGCAGCACCAGGTAACGGCGCTCAGCACAACGCAGGCGGTCTGATCAGCCACAACAGCATCCCGAGGCATCAGCTGTCACCAGGCAACACGATCACTCGTGGCCTCGTAATGCGTAGGTCTCGGGTTCGAATCCCGAAGGCGGCTCCGAGGGGAAACCGCAGATCAGGCCACTGACCTGCGGTTTCTTCGTTTTCTTGACCTTGGGGTGTGTCCACGAAGCACTTCGCCGCCTGCGCATGGGCTTGCGGTGCACGGTGGGCTTCTGGTGCAGCGTGTTTCGGAGGGCGTTTTCGTGCCCTTCGTGGGCAGAGCGGTGCCCGGTGGAAGCGGGGAATTGTTTGATTCCGGGGTTTGCAGGCTTGTCTCTCCCCTCCGGATCCCCTGGGGCCTGGCGGGTCTCCGCGAGGGGCGGTCACGAACGCCTGGACCGTTGGTCACCCAGGCCCAAGTGCCTCCCGCGCCTCGGCGATCTGACCGCCCGCAAGGGCGGGCGCTCTCGCTGGGGCTACGACTCCGGCCGAGGATGACCACAGGTCCCGCATGACGGCGGGATGGGGTTTCAGGCCCACAGCGAGCGAACCGGCCCCTGGCGTCGGCGTCCTGACCGCCGACATCCACGACCGCGGACCCGTCGGGCAGGAACCTGCCCTTCATCCGGAGGCAACCTGGACGTCAACGAGCCATCCGTATGGTCGTCGCTCCGAGCATCACCGATGACGTCTGCGTCAGGCGTAAGGAGAATGCGTCATGGGGCGTCCCGAAAGACCGGTGGACCCGACGGCCGGTCCCATCCAGCGGCTCGCGCACGAGTTGCGGGAGCTGCGCCGGGCCGCGGGCAGCCCCTCGTACCGGACGATGGCCAAGGCGGCGGGCTTCTCGGCGACCGCGCTGTCACTGGCTGCCGCCGGTGAACGGCTCCCCTCTCTCGCCGTGTTCCAGGGCTATGTGCGCGCCTGCGAGGGCGATCCCGCCGAGTGGGATATGCGCTGGAAGGACGCGGAGGCGGAGGCGAGCCGGGCCCCCGTGGAGATCGCCGAGGACGCGCCGGCGCCGTACCGCGGGCTCGCCCGGTTCGAGCCGGGCGACCGGCATCTGTTCTTCGGCCGGGATCGGATGGTCGACGAGGTCGGGGAGCTGGTGTGCGAGCACCGGTTCGCGGTGCTGTTCGGCCCCTCGGGGAGCGGAAAGTCGTCCCTGCTGCGGGCCGGACTGGTCCCGCGGCTGCGGGAGGAGATCGGGGCGCGCGGGTTGCCCGCGGTGCTGCGGATCCTTACCCCCGGGGCCATGCCGGCCACGACGTACGGACATCTGCTGAGCCCCGCCGAGGACGAGCCGGAGAGCTGGGTGGTGGTGGACCAGTTCGAGGAGGCCTTCACCCTCTGCCGCGACCCGCAGGAACGTTCCCGCTTCATCGGCCTGCTGCTCGCCGCCCGCGCCCCGGACAGCAGACTGCGCGTGCTGGTCGCCGTACGCGCCGATTTCTACGCCCGCTGCGCCGAGCATCGCGGCCTCGCGGACGCGCTGCACGGCGCCGGGCTGCTGCTCGGGCCCATGACGGAGGAGGAACTGCGGGAGGCGGTGGTCGGACCGGCCCGGGAGGCGGGGTGCCGCGTCGAGCGGGCGCTGACCGCCCGCCTGGTGGAGGAGGTCCTCGACGAACCGGGCGGGTTGCCGATGCTTTCCCACGCCCTGATGGAGACCTGGAGTCGGCGCAAGGGACGGATGCTCACCCTCGCCGGGTACGAGGCGGCCGGCGGGGTGCGCGGTGCGATCGCGGGGAGCGCCGAGGAGGTGTACGACGGCCTGACGCCGGCCCAGGCCCGTGCCGCACGGCATCTGCTGCTGCGGATGGTCGAGCCGGGTCAGGGCACCCCCGACACCCGGCGCCCCCTCTCCCGGGCCGAGCTGGGGGAGTGGGCGGATGCGGACGTGCCGGTGGTGGTGGAGCGGCTGACCCGGGCCCGGCTGCTGACCGCCGATGAGGACGGTGTGCAGCTCGCCCACGAGGCGCTCATCACCTGCTGGCCCCGGCTGCACGGCTGGATCGAGGAGGACCGCGAACGGCTTCGCCATCACCGGGTGCTCGCCGACGCGGCCCGCACCTGGCTGGAGCACGACCGCGACCCCGGCGCCCTGTACCGGGGCAACCGGCTGACCCGGGCCGAGGAACTGTTCCCGGACCCGGCGGCCGACCTCGCGCTCACGGAGCCGGAGCGGGACTTCCTCACCACCGCGCTCGACGCCCGGGAGGCGGAGCGCAGGGCCGCAGTTCGGATCAGCCGCAGACACCGGATCCTGACCGTCTCGCTGTCCGCCGTCCTGGTGGTGGCGCTGCTGACGGCCCTCGCCGTCTGGGACGCCTACGACGACAACGAGCGCCAACGTATCCAGGAAGCGGCCCGCCAGGTCGCCGACGTGGCCGACGCACTGCGCACCACCGACCCGCGCGCGGCGCTGCTGCTGGGCGCGGCTGCCTGGCGCGTCGCCGAGTTGCCCGAGACCCGCCGCGCCCTGCTCGGCTCCCTCGCCCAGAAGGAGACGGACACCTTCACCGACCCCGTGCCCGGCGATTCCGCCTGGCGTTCCCTCTCCGCCTCCGGCCGCACCTTGATGAGCCCCGCCGACGGCACCTGGCGCACCTGGGACGTGAGAACGCGCCACCGCACCGGCTCGGGCCGGCTGCCGGACGGCTTGGTGCTCGGGGCGAGCCCGGACGTGCGGGTGCTCGTGATCAACCGCCCTGACGGCATACGGCTGTGGGACACCGCCACCGGGCACTGGACCGGCGGTCCCGACCCGCTGCCGCAGGACTCCGACGTCCGCTTCGGCGGCGACGACCGCACCTTCCTGGTCACCGAGGGCGACCGGCTGCGGCTGCGCTCGCTCGTGGACGGCCGCGTGCTGTTCGAGGCCCCGGCACCGGGTATGACGGTCACGGCGCTCAGCGCGGACGGACGGCGCGCGGCCGTCTGCTCCGGCGGGCAGGCCCCGCAGCTGTGGGACATCCCCGCTCGCCGTGCCCTGCCGGGCGACTGGCAGAAGGACCGCATCTGCGACGAGGACACGAACACGACCGTCCTCGCGCTCGGCGCAGACCGGCTGGCCGCCGCCACCGGCACCGGGCTCCGGGTCTGGGACACCGGGACTGGCAAGCGGATCGCCGACCTCGACGACAACGGGGTGCAGTACGCCTCGTTCAGCCCGGACGGCGCCTTCCTGGCGACGGCCGACCGCGAGGAGATCCAGGTGTGGCGGCTGGCGGCCCCCGAAGTGCCCGTCTTCCGGCACTCCCTGCACAACCAGCGCCCCTACGGCGGCCCGGCCTGGGACCGGGACGGCCGCACCCTGCGCTACATCGAGGGCAACACCGTCCACACCCTCGACCTTGGCCCGGCGGCCACCCGGGCCTGGCGCGGCACCCCGCTGGACGGCGTGCGCTTCAGCCCCGACGGCCGTACGTACGCCACGGCCCAGCGTTCCGGCGGCCGCTACCTCTTCCAGCTCCGCGCCACCGCCGACGACCGGCTGCTGAGCACCCTGCCCCCGGTGAAGGCGCCGGTCCCCCGCGATCCCGACCCGGGGATCCCTGACGACCCCCTCGCTCTGCTGGCGTTCAGCCCGGACGGCACGGCGCTCGCGTACGGCGTCTCGGAGCCCGGCCGGGAGGTCGTCGCACAGTCGTTCACGGTGTGGGACGTCGCCCGTCACCGCGTCCGCTCCACCCTGGTCCTGCCCGGAGACTCGGTGGTGAAGGCCGCTCTCGGACCCGGTGGACGCACCCTGTACGCCGCCCGCTCCTCTCTTCAGCCTGGCGGCGACCTGTACGGCGAGGCGTGGGACACCGCGGCTCGCCGCAGGACGGCGGTGCTGCCGGGTCTGGCCAGCGTTCACCTCGCCGTCCGCCCCGACGGCGGGCTGCTGGTCGGTGACGGACGGCTCGCCCGGCTGCCGTCGGCCAAGGTCACGAGCCGCGACCTGGTGCAGGGCGAGCACGTGGGCGCGGTGGGGTTCTCGGCCGACGGCTCCCTGCTGGCGGTCGGCGACGACATGGGGCGGGTCGCCCTGTGGGACGGGACGGCACACCGGCGCGCCGGTGTGCTGCGCGACGTCTTCCCGGCGCCGCTCGATGACCGCCCGGAGGCGGTGAACGCGCTGGCGTTCAGCCCCGACGGCCGGACGCTGGCGGTGGGCGGCGACGCCGGCAGCGTGCAGCTGTGGGACGTGGCGACCCGCCAGCCGCTGGGCACCCCGCTCACCACGCCCGGCGACGGCATCGAGTCCCTGGCCTTCTCACCCGACGGCACGACCCTGTACGCGGGTAGTGTGCACGTCCCGCTCCAGCGGTACGCCGTCGATCCTGGACGGGCGATCGCGCGGGTGTGCGCCCGGGCGGGCACCGGCCTGACGCGGGAACAGTGGCGGACGTACGTGCCGGACGCGCCATATCGGCGGCCGTGCGGGGTCAGCGCGGGAGCCGGGGGGTGATCTGCCGGGCCAGCGATACGAGGCGGTCGGCGCCCTTCGCCCCGGCTGTCTCCGCGAGGGTGAGCACCCAGGTTCTGGAACCCGCGCGCCACACCACGTAGGCGACGTTCTGCCGCGGCCGCAGCACCTGGGTGGTCTCGCTGAAGGCGCCCTGCCCCAGCCCGTCGACCTCGGTGACCTTCACGTCGCGCATGCCCGCCGACGCGGGGTCGCGGACCAGGCTGTGCGCGGCGGAGAGTTCGGCGGCGTAGGAGCGGGTGGAGGGGTTGAGGGTCAGCATGGCGGTCCCGTCACCGGAGGTGTAGCTGCACGAGTCCGGAGCCGTGCCCTTGTTGGGCGCGACGCGGGGAGCTTGCTTCGGGTCGGTCAGCACCTGCCGGGCGGCGGACCGGTCGAGGACGGCGCACAGGCGGGAAGGCGGCAGCGTCTTGGGCGAGGAATTGACGGAGGGGGTGGCGGCGGGGTCGGGCGAGACAGTCGTCACCTGAGCTGCACCGGTGGGGGAAGTGCCGGCGGCGGCTGGGGACGCGCTGCCTGAGGAGCAGGAGGCCAGCAGACCGCACAGGAGGGCGGCGGCCGCGGGCAGGACGGTGCGGGGGAGACGGCGCGGGTGCATGGCTGGGGTTCCTCACGAAGCCGGAGGTCGAACGGGAAGAGGACCCGGCCCCGGTGAAGGTGCAGGAAACACCGGGGCCGGACCGGCCTGGGGGCGGTCAGCTATAGACGTTGTACGTGCCGTAGTCGTTGACCTTGAGGTTGGCCTGCCAATGGCCGAACTCGTAGTTGCCGTCCCACCAGTACCGCTCCTCGCCGCGGCCGCAGCCGGAGTGGTCGGTGCGGAAGGCGCCGACGAAGGTGCCCTGCGTCCAGCGGCGCTCCACCACCTGGATCGGCTGGGCGTACTGCCCCGGGCTCAGGTTCGTGGTGAAGGTGAATGTGGTGGACGTGGACCCGTTGCGCCCGTAGGAGGGGGTGATGCTGCCGAGCACCTGGTTGAGGTAGGGGACGGGGTTGTTGACGCTGAGGCCGACCGACCACTGCCAGCCCGTCGTCTTCTGCTGGTTCCAGGCGTAGGAGCAGCTGGGGACGTTCGTCGGGCAGCGGAAGGTGGGCCCGCGCCACACCCAGTCCTGGAAGGTGTTGTGGGCCTGGGTCTGCGACTTCGCCCAGGTGGTGTCGCCCTTGCGGATGTCGTAGCCGTCCGGCTTCCAGCACCAGGTGTCCGCCGAGGCGGAACCCGGCGAGGCCAGCAGGACGAGGGGGGCGAGACCCAGGCTCAGCGCCGGTCCCAGCCAGCGGCGGGCCTTTCGCTTCTTGTTCACTGCGGGCGCTGCTTCGGGGCTCGTCGGAGTATGGGGACGCACTTGAGTGGCTCCTTGTGGGGAGAGGAGAGGGGCAACGGGGAGAGAGGGGTCCGCTGGTGCGAGCGGTATACGACGGTCAGTGCCTGTTGACGACGATCATGTGGTACTGGTCCTGGGTCGACCACCAGTCGCCCCACCAGTCGTCGTTCCTGCTCCATCCCTCGCAGTTCCCGCCGCGGTAGGCCGTCAGCGTGACCTTGTCGCTGTTGGAGTACCACACGCTCTGCCAGTGGCTCGTGCTGTGCATTCGGCCGCCCACGAGGCAGCGGTCCCACCTGTGGCCGTTGGGCTCGGTGACACTGATACGCCAGCTGTTCGCGTCCACGCTGTGGTTGGAGATCGCCACGCAGGCAGTGAAGACGGGGGAGTTGCAGGGGGGGTTGGGGACGGGGATGGCACTGGCCTCACCGGCGGCCAGAGTCAGCGACCCACCCACCATGGCGGCGACGGCCAGGGCGCCGGCGAACTTCTTGCGGAGTGAACGGGACATGGCCCCGCTCCCTTCTGTCCTGTTGGTTCGGGCAGACACGACTTTTCGGGGGCGGGGGTTGATCAGGGAGTCGGATCCAGTGGGCTAATCAATTCCGGGCCGCTCAGATGCTCACATTCGTCCGCTTTGTGCACTCCCGAGTTGCACCAGTTCGGTTGCGAGCTGCGCAGGAAACGGGGAGCGCGCGACATGAAGGCGCTGGCCAAGTCCCGCTCAACCGGGACCGGTGCGGCGTGCGGGATCTCGGCCCGCTGAGGCACGGCGGCCGGCGGGCCGAGGCGCTGGCCGTCTTCGACCGCACGGCCAGGTGACTCGCCGCCGACCTGGGGGGCCCAGGGTGAACCGCTGCGGCGGGCACGCTGGGAGATCCTGCGAGGGGACGACTTGGCGCAGGGGCGGGCCGGTGCTGGGGGCGGGGGCGTCCGGGATCCCGAACGTCTGCGTCTTCCAGGCCCTCGCCGAGCATCTGTCCTGTCCGGCCCTCCTCCGCAGGGAACCGGGTGAAGACCGACGTACGGCCGTTCTGGACCCGGGACATGAGGCTGGGCGTCGAGGGCGTACTTGTGGCCGCTGTCTGTCTTTCTCAGTCGCCGCCTGTCTCTCTGGGCCGCTTCCTCGGGTCGGCCGTCGCCTTCTCTTCGCCGCGGCGGTGCTTCACCACGGCGGCGCGTCAGGGGCTGGCCGGCCGCAAGCCGTGGCGTCGGGTGGAGTGCCGGATTCCTGCGCGGGCGACGTCACCGTCACGCCCGCCTCGCCCAGCGCCTGCCCCGCCGCCGTCAGCTGTGCCTCCGGTACCAGGATCACGTCCGCGTCGTACGTCGATGCCACGAACACCGGGACGCCTGCCTCGGCGAGTGGGGTGAGGAGGCGGGCCAGGACGCCGGGGAGGTCGAGGGCGTGGGGTGTGTCGCCGCCGTACAGGGCCGACCAGCGCTCCGTGGCGTCCGGGTCTGTCGGCGTCGCCCGTCGGATCACCGTGAGGCCCTCCGGGGCGCGGACCAGCGCCAGCCAGGTGTCCTGGTCCACGTCCGCGGGGGACTTGGCCCGTTCGACGACGAAACGGCCTTCCAGGGGGCGTAGTTCAAATTGCATGGCGTTCATCCGAGCACAGCTCGGCCCTCCTGCCGCCCGCCACGGCTGTCCGGTTCCGGACGTGACCGGCTCCGGACGCCTGTCAGCCATGGTCATCGGGTTCGTGGCCGTCAAGAATCCAGTAGGTCGCGGCGGTGACGGGACCCACGGGATGCGTCCTGCCCCCGACGCGTCGCACCCCACTCTCGCCGAAATGTGAAGGAACGTTTCCGGTGTCACTTGCGTTCGAACTGCCCACAGCCGCCGAGCTGCCCGCTCGACCAGCCGACGGAGTTCCCTTCCTGGAGCTGACCGACCCCGAGAGCGCACAGCTCAAGGAAATCGCGGACGGGATCCTCGACGTCGCTGAGGACGTCCCGCTCGAAGGGCAGTTGGAGAGACTGTCGTTGCTCGCCCACGAGGTCCCGCTGTCCGTCCGGGCCCGGCTCAACACCTTCCGCCTGACCGGCCGCCCCTACGGCGGCATGGTGATCTCCAACCTGCCCGTCGACGAGGCCGTGGCCGGCCCCACACCCTCCGCCTACACGGACAAGCCCGCGAGCCGCGAAGCCGCCCGGGCCGGCGCCCTGTTGCTGTTGCTCGGTTCGCTGCTCGGCGACCCCGTCTCGTACCTGACCCAGCAGCGCGGCCGTATGGTCCTCGACCTCTTCCCGATCAAGGGGCACGAGCACCAGCAGCTGGGCTCCAGTTCCACGGTCAACCTGGAGTGGCACAACGAGGACGCGTTCCACCCCCTGCGCGCCGACTGGATCATGCTGCTCGGGCTGCGCAACCACAACGCGGTCCCCACCACCTTCGCGGCGATCCAGGACATCCAGCTCTCCGACAAGGCCCGTGAGGTGCTCTTCGAGGAGCGCTTCGTGATCCTGCCCGACGAGTCGCACACCGAGCAGTTCAACGCCGAGACAACCGGTCTCGAGGAGAGCGACTGGGTCGAGCGCGCCTTCGCCCAGATCGCCGGGATGAACGAGACCCCGCGGCGCACCTCGGTGCTGTCCGGTCCGCCCGAGGCGCCCCACCTGTGCATCGACCCCGCGTTCATGCCGCGCGACCTGGACCCGGAGGCCGCCGCCGCCCTCCAGGAGATCATCGACGGCATCGACGCGAACCTGCGCGACGTGGCGCTGGCCCCGGGCGAGATGCTGATCGTCGACAACAAGCGCGCGGTGCACGGCCGTAAGCCCTTCACCGCCCGCTACGACGGTACCGATCGCTGGATCCGCCGTATCAACGTACTCGCCGACCTCCGCCGCGCCGACGGCCGCCGGTACGGCGAGCACGGCCGCGCCCTGGTCTGACCCGAACTACCAGGTCCCCGTGGCGAGTCACTGCGCCACGGGGGCCCGAGAGGCCCCATGACTCAGCTCGACATCTCCACGAGCCCACCCGGCCGGGCGACGGCCCCCGCGTCCGGGGCGCTGATCGCGGTGGGCGGCATCGTGGTCCTCCAGACCGGCGTCGCCTGCTCCGAGAAGCTCTTCGACCACCTCGGCGTGTCCGGCACCGCCTGGCTCCGGCTGCTGATCGCCGCGGCGCTGCTGCTCCTGTTCGCCCGCCCCGTCCTGTCGGGCAAGACGCTCCGCCAGTGGAGCACCGTCCTGCTGCTGGGCGCGGCGTCGGCCGGCATGACCCTGCTCTTCTCCGCGGCCATCGCCCGGATCCCGCTGGGCATCGCGGCCACCGTCGAGTTCCTCGGGCCGCTGGCCGTCGCGGTACTGGCCTCCCGCAAGCCGGTCCACGGGCTGTGCGCGCTCCTCGCGGGCACCGGCGTCGCCCTGATCTGCTTCGCCGGGTCCGGGGGCGTCGGCGGCGGCCTGGACTACACGGGTCTGGCGCTGGCGTTCGCGGCGGCGGCCTGCTGGGCGGGGTACATCGTGTGCACCCGGGTCGTCGGCGAGGTCTTCGACGGTTACCAGGGGCTCGCGGTCTCGATGGCCGTCGCCGCGCTCGTGGTGACCCCCGTCGGCTTCCAGGAGGGGACGACCGGGCTGCTGGACAGCGCCGACCCGGTGCTGCTGCTGGCCGCGGTGACGGGGGTGGCGCTGCTGTCGCCGGTGGCCGCGTTCGCCCTGGAGATGACGGCGCTGCGGCGGGTGCCCGTACGGACCTTCGGCATTCTCACCAGTCTCGAACCGGCGGTCGCCGCCGTGGCCGGGCTGATCCTGCTCCACCAGTCCCTGGGGGCTGCCCAAGTGGCCGGACTGGTCTGTGTCGTCGCGGCCAGCGCGGCCGCCACCTGGGCCGATCGCACCGGCGCGGCCGAAGAAACGCACACGAACGAGGAGTTGTCATGACGACGGGCTGGCATGAGGTCGCGGCCGGGGTGTTCCAGCGCCGGTACGAGCCGTGCGACGTGACGGTGACGGCCGTCGTCGGGGCACGGGGCGTCGCCGTGGTCGACACCCGGTGCTCGCTGGAGGAGGGCGAGGAGATCAAGCGGGACATCGCCTCCTTCGCGTCCGTGCCCGTGCGCTGGGTGGTCAACACCCACTCCCACCTCGACCACACCTGGGGCAACGTGGCGTTCACCGCCCCGTACCAGCAGCCCCCGGCGCAGATCTGGGCGCACCGCTCCGTACCGGAGGTGCTCACCCCCGACGACCCGGCCGTCCCGTTCTTCCTGGAGACCTTCACCGACCAGGGGCCCGAGTGGCAGGCGAAGGTCGCCGGCCTGCGGATCGCGCGGCCCACCCATCTCGTCGACCGGCATTCCGTGATCGACCTCGGCGACCGCACCGTCGAACTGCGCTGGACCGGACGGGCCCACACGGCCGGAGACCTGTGGGTGGTGGTGCCGGACGCCGACGTCGTCGTGGCCGGTGACCTGATCGAGGAGGCAGGCGATCCGATCTGGGGGCCGGACTCCTTCCCCTTCGAGTGGCCCGCGACCCTGGACGCCGCCCTCGCGTTCATCGGTCCGGACACCGTCGTCGTCCCGGGGCACGGCGCACCGGTCGACGCCGCCTTCGTCCGCGCCCAGCGCGAGCTGATCGCGTCCGTCGCCGAGCGGATCCGGGAACTGCACGGCGCGGGAGTGCACCTCTCGGAGGGACCCTCGGCCGGCGGCTGGCCCATCCCGGAGGACCGCACCCGGTACGCGCTGGCCCGCGGCTACGCGCACCTCGACCGACTCACCGCATCCAGCACGGGAAGTGCCCGATGAACGAGACCCTCGTAAACCCTCCCCTGACCCACATCTCCCTGACGGACCACGGCGTCGACCCGGTCAACGGGTTCCTGCCCGGCATCGACCCGCTGCGCCATCTGTCCGGCACCTACGCCGAATGGGACGACATCGCGGCTCAGCTGCCCAAGTACCTGGTGAGCGGCTGTGCCCGGACGCTCCTGCGGGACGTTCCCCAGTTCGACACGGCCGCGCTGCGGGACGGTGCCGAACTGGAACGGGCCATGCTGCTGTTGTCGTACTTCGGGCACGCGTGGATCAACGACACGGAACCGCCCGTCTCCTCGGTGCCCGCGAACATCGCCGTGCCCTGGGCCGCGGTGGCCGCCCGCCTCGGTCGCCCGCCGATCCTGTCGTACGCGACGCAGCAACTGCACAACTGGCGGCGCCTGGACGACAGCCGTCCCGTCGAACTGGGCAACATCGCGCGGCTCCAGGACTTCCTGGGCGGCATGGACGACGACTGGTTCGTCCTGGTGCACATCGCGATCGAGGCGGCCGCCGCACCCGCTCTCACGGCCTGCGTGCGTGCCCAGGACGCCGTGCTCGGCGGCGACGCCGACACGGTGGCCGTGGAGCTGCGGCGGGTCGCGGCGAGCCTCGCGGCCATGCAGGCGGTGCTGGCCCGCATGCCGGAGCGATGCGATCCGTACGTCTACTACCACCGGGTGCGGCGGTTCCTGTTCGGCTGGAAGAACAACCCGGCCTTCCCCGAGGGCATCCGCTATGAGGGCGTGGCCGCCTTCGGCGGGCGGCCGCAGTCCTTCAGCGGGGAGACCGGGGCGCAGAGCGCGATCATCCCGTTCCTGGACACAGTGTTCGGCATCAGCGACGAGGCGGACCCGCTCGCCGACTACATGCTCTCCCTGCGGGACTACGTCCCGCCCGCGCACCGGGCGTTCATCGAGCAGGTCGGGCCCCGGGCCGACCTGCGCGGAATGCTGCTGCGCGAGCGTCCGTACGGGGCGGTGGCGGCGTACAACGAGTGCATCGAGGCCATGCATGCCTTCCGCAGGCTCCACCTGGACTACGCGGCACGGTACGTGCAGCAGCAGGCGCAGCGCGACGCGTCCAACTCCAACGACGTGGGCACCGGCGGCACTCCGTTCATGCGGTATCTGCGCCGCCACCTGGACAACATCCTCGACCACATCATCCGCTGACCGCCCCCGGCACGTCGTCCGGCTCAGGGCTCCAGCCAGCCCAGCCGGGCGGCGTTGACCCCCGCCTGGAAGCGGCTCTCCGCGTCGAGTCTGCTGATCAGTTCGGCGACCTGGCGGCCCACCGTCCGTTCGGACACCCCGAGTTTGCGGCTGATCGCCTCGTCGGTCAGTCCGCCGGAGAGCAACTGGAGCACCTGCCGGTGGCGTTCGGTGAGCCCGGGCTCGTCGGACTCCGGCTCGCGGGGCCCGGGGCCCGCCGTCCTCGGCACCAGCGGGGTGGCGCTGCCCCAGCAGTGGTCGAAGACGTCCTCGAAGATCCCGACCAGCACCTCGCCGCGGACCCGTACGGCCGACACCGTCCCGTCGGGCGCCCTGAGCGACTCGGGGAGGGCGACGAAGGCGAGCGTGTGATCGATGACGATCAGCCACATGGGCAGCAGATGGGCGGTGCGCACCTGTCCGCCGAGCTCGCCCACACGGCGCAGGTAGTCCATGACATGGGGGACGGCCGCCGCGGAGGCGAGGTGGAGGGTGCGGATCTCGGTGCCGCGTTCCAGCACGGCCTCGTCCCGCTCCAGCGCGCTGCTCAGCGCCGGCGCCGGCAGCGGCCGGCCGGGGTGCATGGACAGCACGCGGTAGCGGGCGTGGTGGGTGGCGTCCTCCAGCGCCGCGGTGACCTCGGCCTCGCCGAGCAGGACCTCCAGCTGGGCCTCGGTGACACTGCGGCGGTGGATCGGCTGAAAAGTGGTCACCAGGCTCTCGACGGAGCGGCGCATGCCTGCCACCTGGTCGAGGACGGACAGCGAGGTGTGCATCGCCTGGCCGACGAGTGTGTGGACCGCCGACTCGGGGGTCAGCACCGTCCAGCCGCTGGGCGCCGTCCGGGACTCGACGAGCAGGTTCAGGCCCGTCAGTTCCTTCACCGCGGTGTCGAACTGCTCGTCGGACCAGTCCAGTTCACGGCGCACCTGCTCGGGCAGCCAGTGCGGGTCCCCGGCGATGCGGGCGTACAACTCCTCGGCGACGCTCCTGCGGACATCAGGCACGGCTGTGCACCCCCATTACGACCCATTCGACCCCAAGCGACGTGAGCCGCCGATTCAAGCACGCTTCGGACGGGCTCGCAGTGGTGCACACGGCTGTCCGAAATCGGATGTCGGGCAGGGGACAAGGCTGGAATCGGACAGGGGCGATGTCCGGCCAATGACCTGCCGCCGCGCAAAGAATGGTGGCTTCCTGTGGGCTGCGAGTCGATTTTTTCCCGCTTTTCCCTGCCGGACTCTGGTGTTTTTCTCGCGGTCCCCTCGGTTATGTCCGCGCGAGGGCATTGTGCGGTGGCGCGTCCACCTGTCGGACGACGCCTTAACAGGATCTTCACCAGCCCCTTATCGTCCTGGGGACCGGTTGCTGCAGCGCAGCAAGTTGCCAGGGGGAGAGAGGGCGCAGGTGAAGACACTTACGGATGTTCCGGGGGATTTCCTGGACAGCGGGCTTCTGCGGCGGGTGTACGAGTTCATGCTCGACGCCACTCGTTGTGACGGGGTCGCGCTGGACGTCGAGGTGGCGGCCGCCCAACTGGGGATCTGCGAGGGTGACGTCCGCGAGGCGCTGGCCGAACTGTCCGCGCTGGGGCTGCTGCTGAACCGCCCGGGGAGCGGGTTCGTCGCGGTGTCGCCCGACGAGGCGACCACCCGGGTGCTCCTCCCCCTGGAGTCCGAACTGCGCGCCCGGCGCGCCCGTGTGGAGGAGATCCGGCGGCGGCTCGTGTCGTTCACACCGGTCTTCGACGCCAGCCTGCTGGCGCGCGAGAACCGGCGGCAGATCGAGCTCATAGACAACCTCGACGACGTGCGCGCGGCCATAGCCGACCTGTCGGCCAAGAGCCGCAAGGAGATCCTCACGGCGCAGCCGGGTGGCGGCCGCCGCGAGGACGTGCTGGTGGAGGCCGCGCCGCGGGACTACGACACCCTGCGCAGGGGCGTGGAGATGCGGATCCTCTACCAGCACACCGCCCGCTCCAGCCGCGGCACCCAGTCCTATGTGGAGCAGGTGAGCCGCCTCGGTGCCCAAGTGCGCACCCTGGACGACCAGTTCATGCGCTTTCTGATCTTCGACCGGGAGTGCGCGATGTTCGCGACGCCGGGCAATCCGAACAGGGCTGTGGTGATCCGCAACCCGCATGTCGTGTCGTTCATGGTGGAGGCCTATGAGCGGCTGTGGCTGACGGCGGAGCCCTTCGAGGCCGAGGGCGACTCCCAGCCGGAGATCATGGACGACCTCAAGGACGCCATCGTCCGGCTGCTCACGGCCGGTATGACGGACGCGGCCGTGGCCCGCCGACTGGGCATGTCCGTGCGCACCTGCCGCCGCCATGTCGCCGAGATCATGACGGCTCTCGACGCCGAGAGCCGCTTCCAGGCCGGCTATCTGCTCGCCCTTCAGGAGCGCTCCGAGTGATCCCGGCGACGCGCCGGCTCTGAGGGCCCGGCAGCCCCTTGCTTTCGCAGCCCGATTGATCCACCGCTTGCGATGAATGCCCGTTTTCTCCCGTTGGGCATCAAGTTGCCATGCAGCTTGATGCTCCACCTTTTCTCCACCATCCGGCCCGCCGCCCTGGCACTTTGATGACAGATCGGTTCGCGGTCCGCAGCGGGGTGCGGCGGAATTCGCGAGAACCGGAAACAAGGCGCGGCAACGGAATGAGTGAGGGCAGGAAAGTGAATCGCTTCGGCAGAGCGACTGTTTCGGGAATCGCGATCGTCATGGCTGTTCTGAGTGGCGCGGGAGTCATCGCGGCCCAGCAGCACGAAACCGTTGTGAGCGCGACCACCGCCCCGACCGGCGACACCGGCTGGGGTTAAGTCTCGTGTCGTCGTCGATCAATGATCTGTACAAGAGTCTGACGGAGCATCCCGAACGCCGGATGCGATTCATGTCCGTCGCCGGAAAACTGGTCAGCAAGAACTTCTCGGAAGTCCACGAAGACGTCCTGGAACTCATGGCCGAGTTGCGGGAATCGGGAATCGAGCCCGGCGACCTGGTGGGGATCACCGGCCCGAATTCCTACGAGTGGGTCCTCGCCGACCTGGCCCTGCTGGGCCTGGGCGCCATCCCGGTGGCGCTGCCGCTGGAACAGCGGACCAGTGCCGCGGCGGTGGACGAACTCGCCGGGAAATACGGGCTCTCGGCGGTCCTCACGACCCAGCCGCTCGCGTCGGAGACCGGACTGCCGGACGGCATCGCGGTCCTCGGGCAGGGCCCGCTGAAGCTCGTCCCGAGAGATGTCCCGCGCGGCGGTCGGCAGCCGCTGTCCGAGGACGTCTTCTCCATCGCCTTCTCGTCCGGGACCTCAGGCAGCAAGAAGGGCCTGCTGATGTCCGCGAAGGGGGTCGAGAACACCATGCGGACATCCGCGGAGGCATGGCGGCTCACCAGCAACGACGATGTGCTGATCGTCATGCCGTTCTCCAACTTCCAGCAGCGGTACCTGCTCTACACGGCGGTCAGGTACGGCACCGACGTGACGGTCGTCGCGCCCGAGCGCATGTTCCAGAAGCTCAGGGAGTTCGAGCCGACGATCGTCCTCGGGCCGCCCTCCTTCTTCGAGGCCGCCGCCAACCGGGTCGGCTCCGCCGGCCTGCGCGAGAGGCTTCCGTATCTCCTCGCGACGGCCCTGCACACGCTTGCCCCCGGCGGGGCGAGCCGTCGGCTGCGGGCGCGGTTGGGCCACAAGTGGCTCGGCATGTACGGCTCGCGGGCGCGGCTGATGCTCACCGGCTCGGCTCCGGTGCCGCCGCGCACCGTGCGGCTGTTCCAGCGGCTCGGCGCACCGCTCTTCGAGGTCTACGGGAGCACCGAGATCGGCTGGATCGCCTTCAACCTCCCGGGGCGGCACAGAACCGGCAGCGCCGGCCGCCCGGTGGACCGCATCCATGTGGACGTCGCCGACGACGGCGAGGTCACCGTCCGCACCCGGTATCCGCAGTGCCTCGGCTATGTGTTCGAGGGGGTGGAGACGCAGGACGCGGTCTTCCTGGGCGGCGACCGGATCGCCACCGGCGACCTCGGGGAGTTCGACCGGGCGGGATTCCTGCGGCTCAGGGGCCGCAAGAAGAACGTCATCATCACGCGCAGCGGGGTCAAGATCAACCCCGAGGAACTCGAACTGGGCGTGGAGAAGGCCTGCCCCGGCACCCGCGCCATGGTCGCCTCGCCGGGCGGGGGCGGGCTGTTGACCTGCGTGGTCTGGCTCGACGACGAGCAGTCCGCCGAGTACGTGGCGCAGGTCGAGGCGTACCTGGACGAGGCGAACAAGAAGCGGGAATCCGCCTACAGGATTTCGGAGACCGTCTTCCGGCCGGCGGCCGAGCTGACGGTCGAGGAAGGCCTGCTGACGAGAAATCTCAAGATCGACCGAAACGCGGTCATGCGAAGGGTCTTCGCCGATCGGACCGGAGTGGGACGTTGAACACGAGTCAAGTGAGCGACGAAGAGATCTGCACGATCATCGCGAGCGTCATCCCGAAGAAAGCGGCCAAGGGCGGAATCCGCCCCGACATGAGCCTGAGAGGCGATCTGGGAGTCGACTCCCTCGCGTTGATGAGCATCGTCTTCGTCCTGGAGGAGAACACCGGCATCGACGCCTTCGGTCAGGTCGACAGATTCGTCGCCGCCGAATTCGTCTCGGACATCATCGACATCGTCCGGCAGGGCTGAGGGGCGCGTGGCATGAACGAGACACAGACGATCATCGACTTCCACACCCACATCGCCTCCGAGATGTGCTTTCCGAGGTCGTTCCAGGACGGCGTCGTCGACAACATGACGGTGGCGCTGGCGGGCAAGGGCCTGCCGGTGTCCCGGGCGAACGTCGCGCGTATGCACGCGGGCACGCTGACCGACCCGCTCTGCGACGAGCTGGTCAAGCAGATGGACGAGGCGGGCATCTCCGAATCCGTCCTGCTGCTGCCCGACTTCACCTACGCGCTCAAGGACAGCACCCACACCATCGAGGAGCTCATCGACCACCACAAGGCCGTCGTGGAGCGCCATCCCGGCCGGTTCCGGGTACTGGTGGGCGTCGACCCGCGGTGGGGCGACGACGGTCTCGCGCTGTTCGAGAAGGCCATCGTCGACTACAAGTTCGACGGCATGAAGCTGTACCCGCCGTGCGGATACAAGCTCTCGGACGACCTGCTGTACCCGTACTACGAGATCTGCGCGCAGTACTCGCTCCCCGTGCTGTCGCACATCGGGGCCACCTCACCGGTCCTCGACTTCGAGATCGCCCAGCCGATCTACGTCGACAGGGCGGCCAAGGACTTTCCCGGCATCGACTTCGTCCTGGCGCACGGCAGCGTCCACTACCCCGACGAGGTCGCGATGCTGTGCAACAACCGTCCCAACATCTATGTGGACGTCAGCGGTTACGAGGCCTTCGGTACCGCGGCGCTCAACACGCTGTTCCGCCGCGGCATCAACCACAAGATCCTCTTCGGCACCGACTGGCCGGTGTTCCGGCTCCAGGGACGCCAGGTGAGCCTGGTCGAGAAGCTGGAGAAGGAAGGGGCCTTCCCGGAGTCGATGACCGACGCCGACCGGGACCTCTTCTTCCACAAGAACGCGGCCCGGCTGCTCGGCAAGAACAAGCTGAAGTCCTCCGCGCCGGCCGCCGCGTGACCCCCTCCACCACCCCGCTCCACCACCGCTTCATTCCTTTCCCGGTTACAGAAGGGCAGCGACGTGTCTGAAAGCGCCACCGAGACCCAGTTCCTCGGCCTGACCGACGAGCAGATCGAGTTCTTCCAGGAGAACGGCTTCGTCGGCCCGTTCGACCTCTACGCCGAGGAAGAGGCTCCACTGCTGTGGAACCAGGCCATGATCGAGATGGTCACCTCGCAGAACAAGCCGCACAACTCGACGGTCATCAACTACGACCGCCACCTGGACTGCGACACGCTGTCCGCGCACATCAGCCGACCGGAGATCGTGCACAAGCTGCGCAGCCTCATCGGCGACGACATCCTGTGCTGGAAGTCCAACATCTTCAAGAAGGCGCCGGGCGACGCCGGCACCGG
Source organism: Streptomyces sp. R28 (assembly GCF_041052385.1). Lineage (GTDB taxonomy): Bacteria > Actinomycetota > Actinomycetes > Streptomycetales > Streptomycetaceae > Streptomyces. The sequence goes on from NZ_CP163439.1 coordinate 5,989,038, forward strand.
CTGGCACCAGGTCGAGACCTTCGTGGTCGGCGATACCACCACGGACGCGACTCCCTCCCTGAAGTACACGGAGGAGGGCGAGATGTACACGCAGGAACTCACCGTGTGGACCGCGTTCTCCCCGGCCGGCAAGGAGAACGGCTGCCTGCGCTACATCCCCGGCAGCCACAAGAAGTGGTACTACGACGAGTCCAAGCAGCTCACCTACGACGTGGAGAGCAAGTCCCACGACTTCTTCGGCTACGACTACTCCGAGCTCCAGCTCGACAAGGACTGGAACCCGGACGACGAAGAAGTCTTCGAGATGGAGATGAAGCCCGGCCAGTTCGTCATCTTCCTGGCCAAGTGCATCCACGGCTCCCTGCCCAACGTCAGCGACATCACCCGCCTCGGCTACGCCTCGCGCTATGTCGCGCCGTCGGTGAAGGTCTACGAGAACGTGGACAGCCTGAGCGAGTTCGGCGACACGATCAGCCTCGACTACCACGGCAGCGTTCTGGTCTCCGGCGAGGACAAGTACGGCCACAACCGTATCCACGACAAGAACCTGAACGGCGTCCCCTTCAAGAAGGTCGAGACCGATGAGCGCTGACGACTACCGCACGAAGTTCGCGGACTTCCTCCAGACCCAGCCCATGACCCAGGGCATCACGCACGAGGACGTCGCCAGGGCCACCACCCGGGACGAACTGGGCATCAGCTCCCTGAACATCATTCTCGTCCTGGTGAACTACATCAAGGAGCGGGCGAACGACAGCGTGCAGCTCCGGCCCGAATGGGTGTCCAGGCTGGGTGACGTCGAGGGCATCGTCTCTGTCATCCGCGAGATCGACGAGAGCGCCCTCGCCGCGGCGCAGTGATGCCCGTCGCACCGTGCTCCCCCACCCGGCGGCCGTCCCCCTCGGCCGCAGGGTGCGGGCCGACGGAAACGGAAGACAGTGACTGACCACCAACACATCGGCCTCGGCGCCTTCGCGTGCACCTTCGGTGCCGTGGAGCAGAAGCCGGAGGACATACCGGATTTCGAACGGCTGTGGCGCGAGCAGTCGCCGGACGCCGAGTTCACCTCCATGGGCTGCCGGACCTTCCGCAGGTTCTCCGGCCCCGTCGAGGACTACGTGATCGACACGGTGCGTACCACCCTGCGGGACGGATCCGTCCGCCCGGCGGACGTCGACCGCATCGTCTTCGCCACCAGCGACGCCCGGATCGGCTCGCTGAGACCCGACTTCGCCGCCCATGTCCTCAGTTCCCTGGGCCTGGTCAACTGCGTACCGGTGATGGTCTCCTTCCAGCAGTGCTGCAGCTCGCTCGCCGCACTGCGGCACGCTCGGGACCTGCTCGCCGACGACGGCGTGCGCAACGTCGTCCTCGTCTCGCTCGACTTCACCCCCGACGACGCCGACCGGGTCAGGTCGTTCGCGCTGTTCAGCGACGCCGTCGCCAGTTGCCTGATCACCCGCAGCGACGGTCTGGTGCGCCTGCGGTCGGCCGCCGTCGGCGTCGACCACGCGGGCCTGCTCGGCCGGGACTCGTTCCTGTCGCGGCAGCAGGTGGCGCAGTCCTCCCTCGCCGCGGCCCTGGGTGAGGGGGACCTCGTGCCGTCCGACGTCACGAAGGTCTTCCCGACCAACCTCTACCGGCCGGTGGCGCTGTTCAACGCCACCATCGCCGGCATCGGCCGGGAGCAACTGCACTTCGCCGGGCCGCTGGAGGCCTATGGTCACTGCGGCAATTCAGACTGGATGATCAACCTGGCCGACTACCACGAAAAGGTCGGGATCAGCCCGGGCGGGACGTATCTGGCCCAGTCCTCGGCGCCCGGCTTCTTCGCCTGCGCACTGCTCGCAGGAGCCTGAACCAACCGGACGAACACAGCAAAGGGTGAGACGGATGAAGATCTCAGTGGACGACCTCTCCGGGCGCGACATCGCCGAGTTCCTCGCAGCCCATGTCCAGGAGATGCGGTCCATCACGCCGCTGGAGAGCAAGCACGCCCTCGACCTCGACGCCCTGCGCGTGCCGGACGTCACCTTCTGGACCGCCCGGGACGCCGGGACCCTGGTCGGCTGCGGCGCCATCAAGCGCATCGAGGCGGGCCACGCGGAGATCAAGTCGATGCGCACCGAGCCCGCCCGCAAGCGCTCCGGCGTGGCGTCGAAGCTGCTGGCCCACATCATCTCCGAGGCCCGCCGCATGGGGTATCTCCGGCTCAGCCTGGAAACCGGCTCGACCGAATTCTTCGCCCCGGCCCGCGCGCTGTACGAGAAATTCGACTTCACCTACTGCGCTCCCTTTGCGGATTACAAGGAAGACCCCAACAGCGCGTTCATGACGCGCCTTCTCTAGCGCCCATCCCGAAGGGGACGGTTGATGAAAGACATTCCCTACCCCTACGACAGAACGCTGTACAGCCGGCTGTTCCTGAACTGCTACCAGCGTGAGTCCCTGGTGATGCTCGCCGAACGCGGGCATCCCGTGCACCAGTTGCTCTTCCGGTGCCTGGTCAGCACGGACGAGATCCTGCGGCAGGTCATCAGGGAACAGCGCCCCAAGTACTCCTTCGACAGCGACCTCCTCGACCCGGACGACCTGGCGCGCATCGGCATCGTCAAGGAGGAGGCGGAGTTCGACTCGTACGCCGACGCCCGCGGCCTGCTGCTCGACGTGGTGGCCCAGGAGGGGTACGCCATCCTCGTCGGCGACGTCTTCTACTGGCCCCACTGCCCCGAGTACCGCACCAGGCACCTGGTCCACTCGATCGTGCTCACCGGCCACGACGCGGACACGGCCCGCTGGCACGTCGTCGACGACAACCCGGCGAGCCTGCTGTGCTCGTACACCTACCCCGAGGACGTGATCGCGGCCGCCTTCGACAACAACGAACTGCGCCGCGTCAGGTACTACACGACCAAGGACTTCGACCCGGCGCAGGCCGAGCGGGGCACCCGCGAGGCGTTCGCCGCCCTCCTGGACCGGTACCAGGACAGCCATGCGCTGCAGACCGGGGTGGCAGACCTCCTGTCCTGCCGGTGGATCGCGCCGGAGCGCGCCATCGCGTCCCTGCACGACGCGTTCTCGCTCTACCAGGGCTCGCGCATCGGCCTCAGGGAGTACCTGCGGCACACGGCAGGTGACGCGGCCGTGCAGGAGCTCCTCGACCGGATCGTGCGGGGCAGCGCCGAGGTGATGGACCAGCTGCTCCTCGCCAAGGTGACGGGCGCCGTCGACGCCCGGTGGACGGCCGAGGCCTCCCTCGGGCTCCAGCGGGCCGAGCAGGAGCTGCTGCCCCGGCTGCGGGCCGTCGCGGGAGCCGGGGGGAGAGCATGACGGAGTTCCAGACAGCGGTCCTTCTCGCCGACATCGCCCTGATCGTCGCGGTGGCACGGGTCGCCGGGTGGTGCGCCCGCCGGCTCGGCCAGCCGTCGGTCATCGGGGAGATCGCGGCCGGGGTGCTGCTGGGCCCGACCCTTCTCGACGGAGCCGTGGCGGACACGTTCTTCCCGGCGGAGATACGGCCGTACCTCGGCGCCGTGGCCGGCCTCGGCCTGGTGCTGTTCATGTTCGTCATCGGCCTGGAGTTCGACTTCGGCCGGCTGCGCGGCTCCGGGCGGGTCACCGGGGCCGCCGTCGTCGGCTCGACCTTGGTGCCCTTCGCCCTCGGCGTCCTGCTGGGGACGTATCTCCTGCGGTCCTACGCGACCGCCGACCACCTCGCCTTCGTCCTGTTCATCGGGGTCGCGGTGTCGGTGACGGCCTTCCCGGTCCTCGCCCGCATCCTCGCCGACCGCGGCATGAACGGCACCTGGCTCGGCGCCGTAGCCCTGTCCGCGGCGGCGTTCTGCGACCTCGCCGCATGGACGACGCTGGCCGGCCTCCAGGCCCTGGCCGGCGCGAGCGGAGCGCACCCGTGGAGGGTGCTGCTGGTCGTCCCGTACGGCCTGGCGCTCGCCTTGGGCGTACGCCCGCTGCTGGCCCGGTTCCTGACCCGGCGGGGCACTGACGCACCCCTGTCGGCGGGCGACGTCACCGTCGTCGTCACCGGGGCCCTGGGCTCCGCCGCCGTGACCCAGCTGCTCGGCCTGCACTTCGTGATCGGCGCGTTCCTCTTCGGGCTCGTCATGCCCCGGCTGCACCACGCCGGCCACGAGGGCCTGCTGCGGTACACGGAGCCCATGACCGCGCTGCTGCTGCCGGTCTACTTCATCGTCGCGGGACTGAAGGTGGACCTGTCCGGCATCGGCGCCGACGGCCTCGTCCAGCTCGGCTGGATCATGGTCGTGGCGGTCACCGGGAAGTTCGCCGGCACCTGGCTCGGCGCCCGTTCCCAGGGGCTCCCGGCCCGCGGCTCCGCGGTGCTGGCCAGCCTCATGAACACCCGCGGGCTCACCGAACTCGTCGCGCTCGGCGTCGGTCTCGAGGCGGGGCTCCTCGACGAGCGGCTCTATTCGCTCTTCGTCGTCATGGCCGTCGTCACGACCGTCATGACCGGCCCGCTGCTCACCTGGCTCATGGGGCGCGGCGACGAGACTCCGACGATGCTGGATCCGGACCTCGTCGGGCGACCCCGGGAGCGCGCGGTGGCCGGCACGTCCCGGTGACCCCGGCACGGCCCGCGCTGCCCGCCGGGGTGACCGGCGGCATCGCGCTGCCCTACGAGGGCCGCCTCCGGCCCAACGATGTCTGATTTGTCTCTGTGGTCATCAAGCTGCCAGGCAGCTTGATGACCACAGTCGGGAGATCTGCGGCGGCACTCCTTCTGGCACAGTCGTTCCAGGCGCCGAATTCGGCCGGGAAGAGATTCCCGAATTCCATCGCACAGCGCAGTTCCGAGTGCTTTGCACGCTGCCCGCTCTCTCAAAGTCCGGCGTTTTTCCGCACTGTTTGAAGAATTCTTCGTAGCTCTGGAGGTGAACTGAATGAGTGGCGTGGTGGGTTGGATCGACTTCCGGCGCGATCTGGGCGATCAGCACGGCTTGCTGCATTCGATGACGGAGACGATGCGGCACAGAGGCCCCGACACCCAGGACGTCTGGATCGGCGAGCACGCCGCCATCGGCCACCGCGGCCTGGCCACCGGACGCCCCGACGACGTACGGCCCGCGAGCGCCGGCACCGGCGGCGACACCGTGTACGTGGCGCACACCGGCGAGGTCTACAACGGCGACGAGCTGCGCCGCGACATCGAGGCGGCCGGCGGCGCCCTGCGCGACGGCTCCACCGCCGAGGCCCTCCTGAAGGCCTACCTGCTGTGGGGCACCGACTTCGTCGAGCGGGTCAACGGGGCGTTCGGCTTCGCGATCTGGGACGGCCGCACCCGGCGCCTGCACCTCGGCCGCGACCGGATCGGCGTCAAGCCGCTCTACTACCACGCGTACGACGGCGGCCTCCTCTTCGCCTCCGAGCCCAAGGGGATCATCGCCAACCCCCTGTTCCGGCCGCGCCTGGAGATGTCGGCGCTGCCCGTCGTCCTGCAGCCGCGCCTGGCCCTGCCGGGCGAGACCCCGCTGAAGGGGCTGTACGAGGTGCCGCCCGCCCATGTGCTGACGTACGGGGAGCGGGGCCTGACCCGGCGGCGCTACTGGCGGCTCGTCAGCGAGCCGCACCACGACTCCTTCGAGGAGACCGCCCGCCGGGTGCGTGAACTCCTCGACGACACCGTGCGCCGGCAGCTCACCACCGGCGTCCCGCTCGGCGCGATGCTCTCCGGCGGCGTCGACTCCACGTCCGTCGCCGCCCTCGCCGCGAGCGCCCTGCGCAAGGAGGACCCGGCGCACGAACTGGCCACCTTCTGCGTGCAGTTCGAGAGCGACCCGGCGCACTTCGTGGCCACCGAGCTGCGCCCCGACATCGACGCTCCCTACGCCGCCGAGGCCGCCGGTTTCATCGGCACCCGGCACACCACGCTCACCGCCTCGGTGCAGGACCTGCTGGACGTCATCCCCGCCACCCGGCGCGCCCGCGACCTGCCGGGCTGGGGCCAGTTCGACGCCTCGATGTACCTGATCTTCCAGCAGATCCGGGACAACTGCCCCGTCGCCCTGACCGGCGAGGCCGCCGACGAGGTCTTCGGCGGATACCCGTACTTCTTCAAGCCGGAGATCCTGGCCGCCGACCGCTTCCCCTGGCTCTTCGACGGCCCGAAGCTCTCCCGCTACCTCGCGCCCGACCTGCTCGCCGAGATCGACCCGGAGGAGGACGAACGCGCCCGCTACGCCCAGCTGCTGGCGAGCGTGGAGCGGCTGCCGGGCGAGAGCGCCGAGGACGCCCGGATGCGCGAGGTCTTCTTCCTGGGCCTGTCGGGCCCGCTCTCGGTGATCCTGGACCGCAAGGAACGCATGAGCATGGCCCACGGACTCGACGTCCGGGTGCCCTTCTGCGACCACCGCCTCCTCCAGTACGTCTGGAACGTGCCCTGGGAGCTGAAGTCGCGGGGCGGCGTGAAGGGCCTGCTGAAGGCGGCCATGGCGGACGTCCTGCCACCGAGCACGGTGAACCGCAAGAAGAGCGCCTACCCCCATGTGCAGAACCCCGCCTACGACCGGACCCTCGTGCGCGAGGCGACCTGGATCGTCAACGACGAGGCCTCGCCGCTGAAGCCGCTCTTCGACACCGACCGGATGAACGGGCTGATCCGGCAGATCTCCGCGGGCGCGGTCCACGGGGAGCTGCCCGGCGGCTCGAACCAGGCCGCCCTGCTGATCCAGCTCGTCGAAATGCGCCACTGGATGGACGAGTGCCAGGTGTCCCTGCCCTGACCCGGCCATCCGACGTACCGACACAGAATCCCCAGGGAGTCCCCCTTCATGCTTGAACTGGTCCCCATCACCGACGGCATCGGCACGGAGGTCCGCGGTGTCGACGTCACCCGGCCGCTGTCCGACCGCGACTTCGACCGGATCTACCAGGCCTGGATCGACACGACCATCCTGCTGATCCGCGGGCAGGACATGACCCCGGCCCAGCACATCGCGTTCACCCGGCGCTTCGGCGAGGTCTTCGCCTACACCCGCTCGCAGTTCAACGACGCCGAGTACCCCGAGATCCTCATCCTGTCCAACCTCACCAAGGACGGGAAGCCGATCGGCTCGGCCTACAGCGGCCGCGTGTGGCACAGCGACGGCGCCTACCTCACCGACCCGCCGGTGGGCTCGATGCTGTACGCCCGTGAGATCCCGCCGGAGGGCGGCGACACCTGGTACGGCAACATGTTCGCCGCGTACGAGGCGCTGCCCCCGGCGGTCAAGGAACGCATCGAGGACCTGAGGGTCGTCATCAGCCGTGTCCAGTCGCGGCCGTACAACTACCCCGACCGCCCCGCGCCCACGGAGCGGGAGCGGGCCGAATGGGCCGACGTGTCCCATCCGCTGGTGCGCGTCCACGAGGAGAGCGGCCGCAAGGCGCTGTACGCGGGCGGCAACGTGCCCTGGCGCATCGAAGGCATGTCCGAGGACGAGAGCGCGCCGCTCATCACCTTCCTCCAGGAGTTCGCGGTCCAGCCGCGGTTCACCTACCGCCACCAGTGGCGGGTCGGCGACATCGTCCTGTGGGACAACCGCAGCGCGATGCACCGCGCCACGCCCTACGACCACGTCAACCACCGCCGGCTGCTGCACCGGACGACGACGATCACGGGCCGCCGCCCGGCCGCCGCGGCCGAGGCCGCGTGAGGGGGCGAGCACCGGTGAGATACGACTACATCGTCGTCGGCGCGGGCGCGGCCGGCTGTGTGCTGGCGGGACGGCTGACGCAGGACCCGTCGATCCGGGTGCTGCTGCTGGAGTCGGGCAGCGAGCGGCGCAGCCCGCTGCTCACCGTCCCCGCCGCGGAGACCGTGCTGATGGGCAACCCGAAGTACGACTGGTGCTTCGAGACCGACGCCGACCCCTCCCTCGACGGCCGCAGCGTGAGCATCCCGCGCGGACGCCTCCTCGGCGGCTCCAACCAGATCAACGGCATGATCTTCGTCCGCGGTCAGCGCGAGGACTACGACGACTGGGAGCGCCTGGGCAACCCGGGCTGGTCCTGGGAGGGCGTGCTGCCGTACTTCCGCAGCATGGAGCGGGTCACCGGGATCGAGGGCGCGAGCCGCGGCCGGGCCGGGCAGATCGCGGTCGGACTGCCGCGCGAGCGCGACGAGCTGACCGACGCCTTCCTCGCCGCCGCAGTCAAGGCCGGCTACCCCGAGAACCCGGACTACAACTCCGGCGACCAGGAGGGCTTCGGCTACTACCAGGTCAACCACGAGGGCGGACGGCGCTCCTCGGCGGCCGGCACCTACCTCAAGGCTGCCCGGCGCCGCCCGAACCTCACGCTGGTCACCGAGGCGCACGTCACCGGCCTGCGGTTCGACGGCAAGCGGTGCGTCGGCGTCAGCTACCGGCGCGGCGACGCCGAGCACACCGCCGACTGCGGCCACGAGGTGATCGTCAGCGCCGGAGCCGTGCAGTCCCCGCAGCTGCTGGAGCTCTCCGGCATCGGCTCCGCGGAGCTCCTCGCCGAGGTGGGCGTGCCGGTCGTGCACCATCTGCCGGGCGTCGGCGAGAACTTCCGCGACCACTTCGCCGCGCGCCTGCGCTGGCGGGTCCGGCGGCCGATCACCTTCAACGAGCGCTCCCGCGGCCTCGGCCTGGTCCGCGAGACCGTCCGCTACGTCCGCGAACGGCGTGGCCTGCTGAGTCTGCCGATCGCCCTCGGCCACGGCTTCGTCCGCTCCGACGAGGTCCTGACCCGCCCCGACCTCCAGTTCCACTTCGCCCCGGCGAGCTACGGCGGCGGCGCCAGCCGGCGCCTCGACACGGCCCCCGGCATGACCCTGGGCGTCTACCCGCTGCGCCCGGAGTCCAAGGGGTCGATCCACATCCGCTCCCGCAGACCGCTGACCCCGCCGTCGATCCGCACCCGCTTCCTGGAGTCGGAGGCGGACCGCGCCACACTGATCGCGGGCATGCGCATCGGCCGGCGCATCGTCGAGGGACCGAGCCTGGACGACTACCGCGCGTTCGAGCTGATGCCCGGCAGCGAGGTGCGCTCCGACGACGAACTGCTCGCCTACGCACGGCAGCACGGGGACACCTCGTACCACCCGGTGGGCACCTGCCGTATGGGCGACGACCCGATGGCGGTGGTCGACGAGCGGCTGCGGGTCCAGGGCGTGCACGGTCTGCGCGTCATCGACGCCTCCGTCATGCCGGCCATGGTCTCGGGCAACACGAACGCCGCGAGCATGATGATCGGTGAGAAGGGTGCCGCCCTCGTCCTGGCGGACCACAAGGAGCGGACCCGCGCGTAGCCGCCACTGCGGGGCCGAGGCCGATTCCCCCGCGCTCAGTCACCAGAGTTCGATTCCAGAACGGGAATTCCCATGCCTGAAAATCTCACGGCGGACCGTTTCGACCACGCGTCCAATCTCGGCAGGGCCGGCTCGTACCGCACCTACCGCAGCGCCTTCTGGCCGCCGGCCGGGTCCTACGCGCTGGGCTGTCTGGACCTCGCCGGATCCACTCCCGCCCTCGGCGACGGGTTCCGCCGGGCCCTGGCGGACCTGAAGGCCGCCGTGGAGGCCGAGTGGCATCGGGTGAAGGAGATCGGCGTACCCGCCCGCCGCCGCTTCAACGACCCGCTGGCGATCGCGGAGGCGGTGCGCGACGTCGCCAAGCACCTGCCGGGCGAGGCCGACCGCCGGGCGGCCGAACTGCGCGCCAACGCCGTCCAGGACGGCTACGACGACGACATCCTGCAGGAACTCGCCGCTCTGGAGGAGGAGTTCACGGTCGTGGCCGGCCAGATATCCACCTGGTACGGCAAGGAGGTCCGCGGCCTGCCGACCGCCTTCGGCTGCCGTGCCGACGCCGAGCGCCAGCGCCTGGTCACCGACGCCCTCGCCCACCGCGACGAGGCGACCGCCCAGGTGCGCCGGCTCCACCCGGACCTGCGCCTGGGCGACCTGCCGGCCTTCGGGGCGTCCGAGCTGTTCTTCATGGCCGGCGAGGGCAACCTGCACCCCAAGCACATCGCCTACTTCCTCCCCGAGGACGAGGGGGTGAAGTACTCGCCGTTCAAGAAGACGTACTACTTCGCCAACACCCACCGCGCGCTGCTCGACACCGTCTCCGCGCCCCTCGCCGAGCGGTTCCTCGACCTCGGCGTGCGCTTCGACCCGGCCCATGCCCGCTTCGCCGCCATCCCCACCCTGGGGGTGCTCAGCCACGAGCTCGGCCACTTCGTCCACCGGCCCGCGACCGACTACACCGAGCTCAACGCCGCCGACCGCTGGGCCTCGGTGGTCCTCCAGGAGGTCGCCGCCGATGTGTTCGGCATCCTGATCCTCGCCGACGTCTGGGCCCCGCGCCTGGGCATCGACCCGGCCGACTGCGTCGCGTACTACCTGGCGGAGTGCCTGCGGTACACCGACCGCGGCCTCGGCCACTTCCCCGACAGCGACGGCATGTTCCTCCAGCTGTCCTACCTCGTCCAGCTCGGGGCCCTCGAGCTGACCGACAGCCCGCGCCTGACGGGGCGGCCGGACGTCGTCCTGGCGGGTCTGCGCTCGCTGGCCCGCGTCCTGGCCGACACCCTGCTCGCCACCGACGCCGGCCGGGCCGTCCGCCTCTACGAGAACTACGGCCCGTCGACGGCCGGCCCGCTCGCGGCGCTGGTCGAGCAGCTCCGCCCGGAGCCCTTCCGGTCCGTCGAGTACACGCAAGAGCACCTCCACACCGCCGCCACCTCTCACTCCTGAAAGCGGGACACGATGATCACTGAGGCGAACCAGGACCTTGCCCAGATGCGTGACTACTACACGGTGCAGCGCTCCACCGACGGCGAAGAGGCGAACATATACGCCATCTGGGAGAAGGGCGGCGCGTTCAACGACTCCGTCACGCCGTCCACGTACGTGCCCGAGTACCGCTCGCACATGGCGCTCAAACTGCTCTCGCTGACCGAGGACGGGGCGACCGTCTTCTCCTTGGGCTGCGGCAACGCCGCCGTCGAGGGCGTCGTGGTCGACCTCGGCCGCAAGGTCCGCGGCATCGACTTCAACGTGGAGGCCGTCGAACTGGCCCGGCAGAAAGGCGTCGACGCCTTCACGGCCGACTACTACACCCTGCACCCGGCGGACGTCGCCGATGCCGACGTCATCTACGCGGACGGCTTCCTCGGCCACCTCTTCGACGCCGAACGAGAGGCCGGGCCCGCCCTGGACAAGCTGGCCGACCTCGGCCTCAAGTCCGGTGCCTACGTGGTGTTCTCCAACGACGCCCCGCCGGACACCAAGGTGCCCTTCGCCCCGCACCAGCGGGTCGCGGACTTCTGGTACGTGTCCAAGGACTACCTCAGCGACCGCCTCGCGGAGCGGGGCTACCAGCCCGTGGAGAGCTACTACTTCCCCTACCTGCGTCCCGTCAGCGGCATGCGCAACCGCACGATCTGCATCGCGCGCGTTCCGTAAAGGAGGGACCCCGTGCCCATCGCAGAGGGATTCTCCGCCCGCCTCAGGCCGCTGCTCAAGGACCTGGTGGCCGCCTACGGAACCCCCTTCCACATCTACGACGCCGCCGGCATCGTCGACACCTACCGCGGTATGACGGACGCCTTCCAAGGGGAGCCGTACCGCCAGTACTTCGCCGTCAAGGCGCTGCCCAACCCGCACATCCTCTCCCTGCTCCTCGCCGAGGGCAGCGGCCTGGACTGCGCCTCCCCGGTGGAGCTGGAGCTGGCGGGCAGCCTCGGCGCCGGACCCGGCGACACCGTGTTCACCTCCAACAACACCGCCCGCGAGGAGTACGAACTCGCCCTGAAGAGCGGTGCGTTGATCACCCTCGACGACCGGTCGTTCCTGGCGAAGGCCGACCCGCTGCCGGACACCGTCGCCTTCCGCGTCTCCCCGCACGGCCTGTCGGCCGGCTCCCGCCTCATGGGAGACGCGCGGGCCACGAAGTTCGGGGTGCCCGCGGAGCAACTTGCCGACGCCTACCGGGACGCCCGGGCGCGCGGTGTCCGCCGGTTCGGCATCCACGGCATGATCTGCGCCAACGAACTGGACGTGGACCGGGCCGCACGCGCCGCGACCGACGTGATCGAACTCGGCGCCCGGGTCGCCGCCGACACCGGCATCGAGCTCGACTACGTCAACGTGGGCGGCGGCCTCGGCATCCCGTACCGCACACAGGAGAGGCCGTTCGACTTCCGCCGCTACGCGGACGCGATCCTCGCCGCCCGCCGCCGCTGCTTCCCGCGCTCCGCGCCCCGCATCCTCATGGAGTGCGGGCGCTATGTCACCGGCCCGCACGGTGTCCTCGTGACCACCGTCATCAACCGGTGCAGCAAGGGCCGCGAGCTCGTCGGCGTGGACGCCTCGATGTCCGCGCTCATGCGCCCCGGCTTCTACGGCGCCCATCACCACATCACCCTGCCGTTCGCGGAGGGCCGCGCGCTGTCGCCGTACGACGTCGTGGGTTCCCTCTGCGAGAACATGGACAAGTTCGCGATCGACAGGCCGCTGCCCGACCCGCGCGAGGGGGACGTCCTCCTCGTCCACGACACCGGCGCGCACGGCCACGCGATGGGCTTCACCTACAACGGGCGCCTCAGGCCCGCCGAGCTCCTGCTCACCCGGGACGGCGACGTCGTCGAGATCCGCCGCGCCGAGACCTACGACGACTACGTCAGCACCGTTCCCGCCCGGCCCGGGCCCGTCCTTCCCCGAGCACCGCACGCATGACAGGAGTGTTCCCCATGTACTCCCGATCGCTGATCGAGGACGCCTTCGAGCGCCGGGGCGAGCTGACCGAGAGCGAACTCGCCCGGCTCGCCCCGCACATCGAGGCCGGCCTCGACGCACTCGACCGCGGTGAACTGCGCGCCGCGAACCCGCCGGGCCGGGCAGACGGCTCCTGGGCCGCCGACCCCTTCGTCAAGAAGCTGATCCTGCTCTCCTTCCCCCTGGGGCACAACGCCGTCGCCGACGCGGGGGCGGGCCGGCCCAAGAGCTACGACAAGATCCCGCTGAAGTTCGAGCACTGGCAGGAACCGGACTTCGAGAAGGCCCGGATCCGGGTCGTGCCGGGCGCGGTCGTCCGGCGCGGCGCCCATATCGCCCCGGGCGCCGTCCTCATGCCGTCCTTCGTGAACATCGGCGCGTATGTCGGCGCCGGCACGATGATCGACACCTGGGCCACCGTCGGCTCCTGCGCCCAGGTGGGGGAGCGCTGCCACATCTCCGGCGGGGCCGGACTCGGCGGCGTCCTCGAACCGATCGGCGACAGCCCCGTCGTCATCGAGGACGACGTCTTCGTCGGCGCGCGCAGCGAGATCGCGGAGGGCGTGCGGGTGCGGCGCGGTGCCGTCATCGGCATGGGCGTCTACCTCGGCGCCTCCACCCCGGTCGTGGACCGCGCGACCGGCGAGGTGACCCGCGGCGAGGTCCCGGAGAACGCCGTCGTCCTCCCCGGCTCCCGCACCGACCCGCGCCGCCCGGAACTGTCGACGTACGCCGCGGTCATCGTGAAGTACGCCGACGAGCGGACCCGGGGCAAGACGGCCCTGAACGACCTGGTGCGGGACTGACCCATGGGCCACGTCGCCAGCGCCTTCGCCCGGCTGCGCGCGCTCCAGCACGGCATCACCACCCCGCCCGGACTCGCCCCTGTCCAGCTCCACCTCGGCGAGTCCCGGCTGGGTGCGGGCGGCGTCGACACCGCGCTCCTCGCCGACACCGACGGCTGGACCCGCTACCCGCGCCTGGGCGGCACACCCGAGCTGCGCACGGCGTACACCGGCTGGCTGCGCCGCCGGTTCGGCGTGCGGGAGCTCCTCGACCGCGGCACCGTCGCGGTCGAGCCCACGCCGGGCACCAAGCAGGCCCTGGCCGTGGCCGTCGCCCGTGCCGTGGAGCGCGTACGGCGGGCGGGCGGCGAGGCCGCGGTGGTCATGCCGAACCCGTTCTACCCGACCTACCACGCGGCCACGGTGCCCGCCGGGGCACGCCCGGTGTTCTACGACCCCCGCGGCCGGGGCGCCCCGGTCGAGGACGCCGTCGCGACGGCGGGCGCCCCCGTCGCCGCGGTCATCGTCTGCGACCCCGGCAACCCGCGCGGCGAGATCCTCGGCGAGGAGTTCCTGCGCGCCGCCACCCGCGGTGCCGCCGCCGCGGACGCCCTGCTCGTCGTCGACGAGTGCTACACGGACCTGTCGCTCTCCCGCCCGTCGGCCGGATACCTCTCCCTGGTGGAGCGGGCCGCGCCGGCGCCCGGGCGCTTCCTCGTGCTGCACAGCCTGTCCAAGCGGTCCGGCGCACCGGGACTGCGCAGCGGCTTCGCGGCCGGAGACGCCGAAACCGTGGCCGACTACGCCCGGTACAACCGGGTGTGCGGCGTCTCGACCCCGCTGCCGGTGTGCGCCGCCGCCGCGCGGCTGTGGGACGACGACGCTCACGTGGAGCGGGCCCGCCGGGAGCTCGCCGCCAACTGGGCCCTCGCCGACACGATCCTGGCCGCCGTACCCGGATACCGCCGGGCCGACGCCGGGTTCTTCCTCTGGCTGCCGGTCGCCGACGACGAGGACGCGGCCCGGCACCTGTGGCGCGACCAGGCGCTGTCCGTCATGCCCGGCCGCTACCTGGCGGCTGACGGGCCCGACGGCGTCAACCCGGGCGCCGGCCACCTCCGCGTCGCGCTCGTCCACGACAAGCCGCTGATGCGCGAGGCGCTGGTCCGCCTCCGCGAGGGCCTGACCCGAACCGACCTTCTTCTCTGCGAGGACGTCTGCGCATGACGCGACCCGACGACAAGCCGCTGCTGCTGGTGATCACCAGCGGCCTCGAGCGGTACCGCGCGTACCTGCTGTGCTCGATCGCCACCCGCTACCGCGTGCACCTCATCGACGCGGCCGAGCCCACCTGGGAGCTGCCGCACCTGTCCGGCCACACGGTCGTCCCCGACACCGGGGCCCGGTCCGTGCTGGAGGCGGCCCGGCGCATCGCCGCCGAGCAGCCGGTGTCCGGGGTCATGAGCTGGCATGAGGAGCACATCGTGCAGGCGGCCCTGGTCGCCGAGGAACTCGGCCTGCCGGGCACCCCGGCCGACGCGGTCCGGCGCTGCCGGGACAAGTACGCCACCCGCACGGCGCTCGCCGAAGCGAACCTCCCCCAGCCGGAGTTCGCCCTGGTCGGCAGTGTCGACGAGGCGCTCGCCGCGGCGGACAAGCTCGGCTGGCCGGTGGTGCTCAAGCCGCGCGCCGCCGGCGGCAGCCAGGGCGTCGTCCTGGTCCACGACGCGGCCGAACTGGCCGACCAGTTCGACGCCACGCGCGACGTCCACGTCCCGCACAACCCCGACTTCGCCGAGCTGGTCCTGGTCGAGGAGTACCTCGACGCACCGGAGGTCAGCGTTGACTCCGTCGTGCACGAGGGCCGCCTCACGCCCGTCTTCGTGGGCCGCAAGGAGGTCGGCTTCCCGCCCTGGTTCGAGGAGACCGGCCACCGCGTCAGCGCCGCCGACCCGCTGCTCACCGACCCGGACCTGGTGCGCGTGCTCACCGACATCCACCGCGTCCTCGGCGTCACGGACGGCTGGACCCACACCGAGCTCCGGCTGACCCCCGAGGGCCCGAAGCTGATCGAGGTCAACGGGCGGCTCGGCGGCGACCTCATCCCCTACCTCGGCATGCGCGCCTGTGGCATCGACCCCGGCCTGGCCGCGGCCGACGTGGCCTGCGGCGCGGTTCCGGACACCGGGGCGACCAGGGAGGCGTACGCCGGAATTCGCTTCTTCTACCCGCCGGCCGACGACACGACGGTCGGCTCGGTGGACTTCGACCGCGGCGACGTGCCCGCCGCCCTCGACCGGCTGGAGACGCTGGTGGGCCCGGGAGACGTGGTCTCGCCGCCCCGCAAGGGCCTCATCGACGGCCGCATCGCCCTCGCCACGGCCGTGGCGGCCACCGCCGAGGACTGCGGCGCCGCCCTCGACCACGCCCAGCGGGCGCTCCGGCTGACCGTAGAGGGCTCGTGAGCATGCACATCCTCGTCATGCACCGCGTGCCCGACTCGTTCGTGCGCTACGCCGAGAACATCGACCACGACACGCACCAGGTCACCTATGTCAGCACCCCCGACCGGCTCGCCACCCTCCCCGCCGACGTCCGGGCCCGCCGCATCGAACGCCCGGGCAGCGGTGACACGGCGGCCGAGGTCCTCGCGGCCGTCTCCGGCCTGAGCCGGCCCGACCTGGTCGTCGCGCTGTCCGAGTACGACCTGCTGCCCGCGGCTCAGGTCCGCGAGGCCCTGGACGTCCCCGGCCCGCGCGTGGCCGACGTGCTGCCCACCCGGGACAAGGTCGTCATGAAGGCCGCCGTCGCGGCGGCGGGACTGAGGACACCGCGCTACGCCCCGCTGGCGCAGGCGCTCGCGTCGGACGTCGACTGGAGCGGCCGCAGTGTCCTCAAGCCGCTGGCGGGCGCCTCCAGCGAGGGCATCACGACGTACCCGACGCCGCAGGCCGCCCTCGCCGCCGTGCGCGAGGGCTCGGTGCGCGTGGACGTCGACGACTTCGAGATCGAGGAGTTCGTCGAGGGACCCATCCTGCACATCGACGGGGCGGTGGCCGCGGGCCGCCCGCTCGCCGTCCGGGCGAGCCGGTACATCGGCACCTGCCTGGGCTACGCGGAGGGCGCGCCTCTCGGCTCGGTGCAGATCGACACCCCGCCCGCGACCGTCGACTTCACCCTCGCCTGCCTGCGCGCGGTCGGCATCACCGACGGCCCCTTCCACCTGGAGGCGATCGAGACCCCCGAGGGCCCGGTGTTCCTGGAGGTGGGCGCGCGCGTCGGTGGCGCGGACGTGGCCGACACCTTCGAGCTGGCCACCGGCGTCCACCTGGCGTCCGCCCAACTTCGGCTCCTGGCCGGCGAACCGGTCGACGCGCCCGCCGCCCCGGACGCAGGACCCGACGAGCGGTACGGCTGGTTCGTCGTACCCGGGCACACGCTGGGCTCCGCCTACTGCCGGATCGAGGGCGAGAAGCCCTTCCGCGACGACCCCGTGGTCCGCCGCTGGGTGCAGCGAGCCCCGCACGAACCCGTCAAGACCGCCGTCACCTACGCGGACGCCGACATCCCCCTCGCCGGCGTCGTCGGCCCCGCCCCCACAGCCGTACTGGAACGGTTCCTCACCGACCTCTTCGCGTCGGTGACGGTGGAACCCGGAGAGGACCCCCGATGACCCTTCAGCCCCGCCTCGTCGTGGCCGCGCGCACGGCCGACGGCACCTCCGTGGTCGCCGCCGACGAACCCGTCCCGGCCACCTCTGTCGGCGCCTGGCCCGGTTCGCGGTTCTACCTGGCCTGGGGTACGGAGGACGGCGGCGCCCGCGTCGGCAACGGCCTGCCCGAGCCGAAGACCCTGCCCTTCTTCCCGGGCAACGGCGGCACACGACTGCTGTTCGCCCGCTACGAGCCCGAGGCATCCGCGCCCGAACCGGCCGGCGATCCGGACGAGCTCGCCGCCGAGGTCGAGGAGCGCCTCCCCGGCCTGCTGGACGTCTTCGAGCCCGGCGACTCCGGCATGCACACGACCGACACGCTCGACTACGGCATCTGCCTGGAGGGCGAGCTCCACCTCGAACTCGACGACGGCAAGGAGGTCCTGATCACCCCGGGCACCTGCGTCGTCCAACTCGGCACCCGCCACACCTGGCACAACCGGGGCACCACCGCGGCCCTGATGTGCTTCGTCGGCATCGGCGCCGAACGCGACCGCTGACCGCCGACCGCAGGAGACACCCATGGACCCGAAGGCCGCACTCCGGTCGTGGCTGCCCGCCGGCGGCAGCGCCCGCAGGCTCGTCGCGGCGTCGCTCGTCGACTCCCTCGGCACCGGACTCTTCCTCGCCGGCTCGGCCCTGTTCTTCACCCGGGTCCTCGGTCTGTCCGCCGTCCAGGTCGGCGTGGGCCTGTCCCTGACCGGGCTGGCCGGCTTCCTGGGCCTGGTCCCGGTGGGCCGGCTCGCCGACCGGATCGGCGGCAAGCGAGCCATCGTCGCCCTCTACCTGTGGCGCGGCGCCTGCTTCTGCGTCTATCCCTTCGCCCGCGACCCCGAGGTCTTCTACGTGGTGGCCTTCCTCATCGGGATCGCGGAGTGGGGCGGCGGACCGATCATCCAGGGCATCGTCGGCACCGTCGAGACCGACGCGACCCGGGTACGGACCATGGCGGTGATCGCCTCCGTTCGCAACGTCGGCTTCAGCGCGGGCGCGGTGCTCGCCTCCCTGGTCCTCGCGACGGAGAGCGGCACGGCGTTCTCCGCCCTGGTGCTCGCCGACGCCGCGACCTTCTTCGCCGCCGCGGCCGTGCTGTCCCGCCTGCCGGCCACGGCCAACGCCCGCTCCGTGCGCGCCCGGGACAGCAGGCCGGCGGCCCGGGTGCGGGACCCCCGCTTCCTGGCCCTGGCCTTCCTGAACGGAGTGCTGTTCCTGCACTCGGTGCTGCTCGGCGCCGCGCTTCCGCTCTGGATCGCGACCAGGACCGAGGCGCCCCCCTGGGTGCTCGGCGGACTGGTCGTCCTCAACACCGCTCTGGTCGTCCTGCTCCAGGTGCGCCTGAGCGGCGGCGCCGACGACCTGCGCGCCGCCGCACGGCGTCAGCGGTGGTCGGGCTGGTGCCTGGCGGCGTGCTGTCTGCTGACGGCCCTGACCGCGAGCGTCGGCCCCTGGACGGCGGGGGCGCTGGTCGCCGCCGCCACCGTGACGCTGACGCTGGGCGAGATCTGGCAGTCGGTCGGCGCCTGGCGCCTGTCGTACGCGCTCTCCCCGCCGGAAGGGCGCACCTATTACCTGTCGGTCTACGAACTCGGCACCAGCGCCGCCTCGGCCGCCGGCCCGGCGCTGATCACCTGGGCGGTGACCGAGAACGGGCAGCGGGGCTGGGCGGCCCTGGCGGCGGGCTTCGCCGCCACGGGTGCGGCGGTGGCGGTGATCGCGGGGTCGGCGGAGCGCCGCTCACGTGCGCAGGCGCAGGCGCCTCTGCACCAGCCGCCCCCTCCGCACGAGCCGCACAGGTCCCACGAGCCTGACAAGTCCTACGAGCCACACGTGCCACACGAGTCATCACACGAGAGGTGATCCATGCAGAGGTTGCTGCTGGTCGGAGTGGGCCTGACCGGACGGCCCTATCTCGCTGCGGCCCGGCGGCTCGGCGTCCAGATCCACGCGGTGGAGACCGCGGAACGGGCCTCGGCGCTCGCCGGGGAGGCCGACGAGGTCACGGTGTGCCGGGGCGGCTCGGACGAGCTGTGGTACGAGGCGGCGAGCCAGGCGGTGCGCCTCGCCCGCCCCGACGGGGTGGTCGCCTTCAGCGAGCCCCATGCGCTGGCCGCCGCGCTCGTCCAGAACGAACTCGGCCTGCCGGGACCGTCCTTGCGGGCCGCCGTGCTCTCCCGCAACAAGGCGCTCCAGCGGGGCCGCTTCGCCGCCGCCGGCATCGGCCAGCCCGAGTTCCTGGTGACCGAGCGGCTCGGTGACGCCCGTGCCTGGGCCGCCGAACGCCTGCCCGTGGTCGTCAAGCCGCTGTCCTCCGCCGGCAGCCAAGGTGTCGAACTGGTCGCCGACGGCGCCGCGTTCGAGGACGCCGTCGCCCGCCGGGACGACGAGGGCCGGCTCCTGGTGGAGCGGGCTGCGGCCGGTCCCGAATACAGCTGGGAGGCGCTGGTCCGCGAGGGCAAGGTGTGGTTCGCCAACCTGACCGCGAAGGAGACCACCGGCCCGCCGTACTTCGTGGAGACGGCACACCGGGTCGCCACCGAGGTGGACGCCGGCACCCGGGCGACGGTCTGCGAACTCGGCACCGCGGTCCTCGGCGCCCTCGGCATGGACACCGGCATCGTCCATCTGGAGTTCCGGCTCACCTCCAGAGGACCGGCGGTCATGGAGGTCGCGGTGCGCACGCCGGGCGACCGCCTGATGGACCTGCTGGGCCTCGCGTACGGAATCGACTGGTACGAGATGGTCGTACGCCTGGCACTGGGCAGGGAACTCCCCCCGCCCCCCGCCGCCCCCCGGCGCCGCACGGCGAGCTACCTCCCCTCGGCCCGCCCGGGAACGGTCACCGCGATCCGAGGCCTGGACGAGGTCCTGGCCCACCCATGCGTCGTGGAGGCGGAACTGACGGTGGCCCCGGGCGACACGGTCGCCCAGGCCCGCTCCTCCGGCGAACGGGTGGGACACGTGGTGCTCTCGGCACCGGACCAGGGGTCGCTGGAGGGCGCCCTGGACGACGTACGCACCACGCTCCGGGTGGCAACGCGCTTGGGAGGGCCGCCCCATGACAGGACTGCGTGACGAACGGGTCCGCGCGGCGGTGGAGCTCGACTTCGCCCGTGCGCGCGAGTACGCCGGGCTCCACGAGTACGACGGACGGATCCAGGACCTGTCACCGACGGGGGTCTCGGCGGCGCTCGCCCGGCTCGGGACCGGCCCGCTCCCCTCCGACGCGTTCGACGCCGAGGTGCTGACGATCCACGAGGACGGCCTGCGCGCCCGCTTCGCCGAGGCGGAGCTGCACCGCCGAGATCCGCTGCTGCACGTGGCGGTCATGGACCTCGCCTGTTACGACCGCGAGTACGCGCCGACGGAGGAGCGCCGCCGCGCGCGGGCAAGCCATCTGGCGGCCTGGCCGGACGCGGTGGACCAGGCCGTGGCGGCCCTGGACCAGGTGTCGGCCCCCGCCGCGGCCGCAGCGCTGCCCGCCGTCCGCGGCCTGGCACAGGTCGTCACGGACGACGCCGCCGCCCTGGCCGCCGTACGCCGCTTCGTCGCCCACGTGGAGACGGCGGCCCGGGACGGCGACCCGTCGGCGGCGCTGGGACCGGCCATGTTCCTGCGGCTGCTGGGCGCGGGCGAGGGCATGACGTACGACGTGGGCGCGCTGACGGCCCTCGCGGACCGGGAACGGTCCCGCCTGTGGGACCTGTTGGAGGAGGCGGTGGACCGCCTGGCTCCCGGCGAACGGGTCCACCGGGTGGTACCGGCCCTGATGAGGGATCACCCGGTCACGGCGGAAGGGGTGTTCGCGCAGGCGGAGGCCCTGGTGGACGAGGTCACAGCCTTCGCCGTCACCCGGAACCTGATAGCGGCCCCCGGCGGTGAGTGTCTGGTGGGCCCGGCCCCGGCCTCCCGCGCCTACGCGCAGGCGATGATGTCCTGGTCCGCGCCGTACGAGGCGGACGCCCCCAGCTGGTACTACGTCGTCCCCCCGGACCCCGCGTGGCCGGAGCGGGAGGCCGAGGAGTGGCTGTCGGTCTTCAGCCGCACGTCACTCCCCGCCATCACGGTCCACGAGGTGACCCCCGGGCACTACGCCCACGGCCGCGCCCTGCGCGCCCTGCGCAGCGACGTACGACGATCCCTCGAATCCCCCGCGTTCGTCGAGGGCTGGGCCCACTATGCGGAGGAGCTGTTCGCGGAGGAGGGCTTCCGCGCCGCCGACCCCCGCTACGTCATCGGCATGACCCTGGAGGCCCTGCTCCGGGTCACGAGACTGGCCTGCTCGATCGGCCTGCACACGGGCGCGATGACGGTGAAGGAGGCGACGGCACGTTTCGAGGCGGACGCGTTCCTGCGGGGGAAGGCGGCGGAGGCGGAGGCCCTGAGGGGCGCGGTGGAACCGACGTACGGCCGCTACACGCTGGGCAAGACGGAAATCCTGAGGACTCGGGCCGTGGCCCGTCGGACCTGGGGCGACACGTACACGCACCGGCGCTTCCACGACTCACTACTGGCCTTGGGCATGCCACCGATCGGCTTGCTCGGAAGGGCGGTTTCGCACAGTACCGGGACCGCCGCCACCCCCGGGCACAGCCCGTCCTCCGCCTCAGCCCTTGCTCCACCTATCGAAAGTCGATAGATTCCCATCGCAACTCGATGGAGGGGTGGGTCATGGGAAAGCTGACGGTCGCCGCGCTGCGCGCCGTGCTCGTGGTGGTGCTCGCCGGCACCGTGTTCGTACAGGCAGGGATGGTGTGGGCGTTGGTCGGCGGGAACGACCCGGAGGACGGGTCGCTCCCGCTGACCCCGCTGCGCGTGGTCACGATCCTGGGCATGGTGGCGGCCCAGGTCGCCCTGGTCTGCGTATGGCGGCTGGTGACGATGGTGCGACGCGGAACCGTGTTCTCCCACGCCGCCTTCCGGTACGTCGACGGCGTGATCGGCGCGATCGTGGCGGCTGCCCTCGTGTGGTTCGCGGTCACGGCCCTCAATGCGCCGGGCCAACGGGACGACCCGGGCGTCACCGTCATCATGGGCGGGGTCGGCGTGGCCATCCTGGGGGTCGCGCTCATCGTGCTCGTGCTGCGGATGCTGCTCGCCCAGGCCGTCCAGCGCGACGTCGAAGCGTCGCAGATGCAGGCCGAGTTGGACGAGGTGATCTGATGCCGATCGCCGTCGACATCGACGTGATGCTCGCCAGGCGGAAGATGTCCGTGGGCGAGCTCGCGGACCGCGTGGGGATCACGCCCGCCAACCTGGCGGTACTCAAGAACGGCCGCGCCAAGGCGGTGCGCTTCGCGACGCTCGCCGCGCTCTGCGAGGTGCTCGAGTGCCAGCCGGGCGACCTGCTGCGCTGGGAGACCGAGGACGCCGCGGGCGGATGACGCGCCCCGGGGCGGGCGTGAAACACCACGGGTTTCCTTCAGCTGGTCAGCTTCCACTGCTGTTCCGGCGCGGTCCATTCGGTGATGCACGTCGACTGGATGGCCCGCGCGCCGTTGGCGGTGCTGCCGCCGCCTTCGATCGACAGGCACCTGGCGCTCTTGCCGTTCTTGAGCCGGCCGCCCGTGGCACGGGACCATCGCTGCTCGGGGGCGTCCCATTCGGTGACGCAGGTGGACTGGACGGCCTGGGCGCCGTTGGCGGTGCTGCCGCCGCCTTCGATGGACAGGCACTTACCGGTCTTGACGTTCTTGAGGGTGTCGGACGAGGGGCCGGACCAGTACCACCGCTGCTCGTCACCCCCGTTGCAGGCCCACTGGACGGCGCGGGTGCCGTTGGCCGCGCTGCCCCCGTTGTCGAGGGACAGACACTTCCCGCTCTTCGTGTTGATGAGCCGGTACGTGGGCCCGCTCCCCGCCGACTCGGAGGCCGAGGCGCTCGGGGCTGCCTCCGTCCCGTCGGGGGAGGCGGAGGCGGCAGGGGACTTGGCCGCAGGCACCTGGCTCTGTGCGGGGTCTGCCGCGGACTTGCCTTGGCCTCCTGCAGCCTTGCCCTCCTTGCCCCCCTTGTCGTCCTTGCCGCCGGGCTTGCTCGCGAGAGCGCTGCTGGGCTGCTGCGACGGGGTGTTGTCGTCCGCCTGGGACGATGCGCCGCCGGCCGCGGCGGCGACCGTGCCCTTGCCGCCGTTGTCGTCGGAGTCGGCGCCGATCGTCAGGTAGGTGACGCCGCCAACGATGAGGAGCACGGCGGCCGCGGCCGCGGCGATCGTCAGTGAGCGGCTGCGGCGCGACCGAGGAGCCGAGGAGGATCGCCCGTCGGCGTCCGCTGCCGTGGACTGCGCCGTGGGTTGCCCCGTGAGTTGCCCCTGGGGTTGGGCCGGGAACGGCGCGGCATCTCGGTTCAGGGCGGGCGGCGGGCCGAACATCCCCGCCGGCGCGGGAGGACGGAGGACCGGGCGGCCGAGGCGCATCGTGCCTGCCGGGTCGGGCCGCACGGCACCGGAGGCGTCGGGGGACACCGGCAGGGGCTGGTCCGTGGCAATCGCGGTGAGGAGCCGTGCCGCCTGCGCCGCGTCCGGACGGGACGTGGGGTCCTTGGCCAGCAGCGCGCGCAGGACGGGGGTGAGCGGGCCGGCCTGGCGGGGCTCGGGCAGCGGTTCGGTGACGATCGCGGTGATGGTCGACCAGGTGGAGGTGCGGCGGAAGGGAGTACCGCCCTCGACGGCGGCGTAGAGGGTGGCGCCCAGTGACCAGACGTCCGACGGGGGGCCCGGCTGCTCTCCGCGGGCCCGTTCGGGCGCGAGGTAGTCGAGGGAGCCGACGAGTTCACCGCTGCGCGTGAGGTTGGTGTCGGCGTCGTCGGGATCGTCGATGGCCGCGATGCCGAAGTCGGTCAGCACCACCCGCCCACCGTGTTCGAGCAGGATGTTGGCGGGCTTCACATCGCGGTGGAGTACGCCTGCCCGGTGGGCGGCGGCCAGGGCCTCCAGGACCTTGGCGCCGATCTCGGCCGCGTGCCGGGGGTCGAGGGCGCCTTGCCGACGCACCACGTCGTCCAGTGAAGCGCCCTCGATCAGCTCCATGACGATGACGGGGTGGCCCTCGTGATCGGTGACGTCGTGCACGGCCACCACTCCGGGGTGCTGTATCCGGGCCGCCGCGCGGGCCTCTCGCTGCATACGCAGGCGCAGCCCGGCCAGTCTGTCTCCGTCGTGCTCGTCGGCGAAGTCACGGAGTTCCTTCACCGCGACCTGACGGCCGAGGGTTTCGTCGACGGCCCGCCATACGGTGCCCATGCCACCGCGTCCCAGCCGATCCACTGTGCGGTAGCGGCCCGCGATCAGCCTGCCGGCACCGTTCGCACGACTCTCCCCCGTCACTGCCACTGCCCGCCTCGAGGTTGGTTTCCCTTGTGCGAATGGCAGCCTAACGGGCCGTCCGAGACCGGTGAGTTGACGGGGCCCCGTGCCTCCATACCGCGGTTCCGTGAACCGGCGACGAGCCATCCGGCCCCGGGCGCCGGTCCCGACCTGGGGTTTTGGTGCCCCGGTCAGGCGCTCGTCGACTGCTCACCAACTGCTGTACATCTCAAGGATGTTGACCTGGTCCATACGTGCCTTCAGAATGAGCGCGCATTCGTGAGAGCGCTCTCAAGACCGAGGGAGACCGATGGCCGGCATGGGTGACACGAGCGGCATGACCAGCATGACCGGCAAGCAGGGCCCGGCGCTGACCCGTCGCACGCTCATGGGTACCGGTCTCGGCCTCGGCCTCGGTGCCGCGGGCTTCACTGCGGCCGGTGCCGGTGCTGCTCGGGCCGCCTCAGGTGACGCCTCCGCCGACACCGCCGCATCCGCATCCGCATCCGCATCCGCCGCCCAGCGCCGCGCCCAAGCCTTCCTCGCCGCCGCCATGGATGCCTACCCGGAGCACGGCAGTGTCCGGCTCGCGCAGAGCTACAGCGACCAGGCCGGGCTGTTCAGCACGGCCTTCACCTACGACAACGCCCTCGCGGTCCTCGCCCTCCTCGCCACCCGCACCGCCGACGGACGCGCCCGGGCCGTCGCGCTCGGGGACGCGCTGGTGTACGCGCAAGGGCACGACCCGGCCCATGGCGACGGCCGGCTGCGGCAGGCCTACAACGTGGGGCCGTACACCTTCTACGACGGTTCGCGGCAGCCGGACGGCTTCGTGCGGGCGGACGGGACCGTCAACGTCGGGACGCAGTTCGGGTTCACGGGGACGGCCGTGGGCGACATGGCCTGGGCCGGGATCGCGCTCAGTGCGCTCGCACGGCGGACCGGGGAGCGGAGGTTCCTCGACGGGGCTGTGCGGATCGGGGAGTGGATCGAGCGCAACGGACGTACCGAGGAACCGCTCGGGGGGTACAAGTTCGGGGTCAACGGGGCCAACGAGAAACTTCCCTTCACCTCCACCGAGCACAACACCGATCTCGTCTCTCTCTTCGGGCGGCTCGCCCGGCTCACGGGAGACGCGGTCTGGCTGGAGCGGCGTGCTCGCGCCCGGGACTTCGTCGGGAAGATGTGGGACGCGGACGGTGGCTTCTTCTACACCGGGACCAATGACGGGGTGACGATCAACACCTCGCCCGTCCCCGAGGACACCCAGACCTGGACCCACCTCGCCCTCGACTCCCGTTTCCACGCCCGGTCGTTGGACTGGGCCGCGCGTGAGCTGGCCGTTCTCGACCATGCCGAGCGGCGCAACAGTACGGTGCCGGCGGGGCAGTCGTACGAAGGTGTCACCTTCAGCTCGGCCGGCCTCCTCGCGAACGAGGACGCGCCGATCGCCGACTCCCAGCCCAGGCCGGACCGCAACGGTGTGTGGTTCGAGGGGACCGCTCATCTCGCGCTCGCCCTGAGGGAGCGGCACGGGCGGGGTGACGAGACGCAGGCCCGGCGGCTGATCGACTCCATCGAGCGGGCCCAGGATCTGCTCGGGGGCGGGCAGACCGTCGGTGGGCAGGCGCTGCCGGAGCGGGCAGGGGTCGTGGCGGCCAGCAGTCCGCTCGACACCGGGTTCGGGTTCGGCTACTACCCGTATCGGCATACGGGGGCGACCGCCTGGTACCTGATGGCGGCGGCGCGCTCCAATCCGCTCGGGGTCTGAAACGGGCCTCTCCGGGCTGCTCGGCCCGGCACACCGCCGGTGGCTCAGCCCCGCACACTCCCCGCGGTCAGCCCGCCGACGATGAAGCGCTGGAACAGGGCGAACACGCAGACCACAGGGACGCTGATGAGGGTGGCGGTCGCCATCAGGGCTCCCCACGCCGTGCCGTGCTGACCGACGAAGGCGTTCAGCAGGACGGTGACGGGCTGGACGTCGGGACCCTCGGCCAGCGTCAGGCCGAACAGGAACTCGCCCCAGCCGATCAGGAAGCACAGCCCGGCCGTGGCGACCAGGCTCGGCGCCGTGAGGGGCAGGACGACCCGCAGCAGTACGCCGGGCAGCCCGCAGCCGTCGACCAGCGCGGCCTCCTCCAGCTCCGGCGGGAAGGACCGCAGCACGGGGCGCAGCACGATCACCGCGAAGGGGAGAGTCAGGGTGGTGTCGGCGGCGATCAGGCCGAGGTAGGTGTCGTCGAGACCGGCCCGGCGTTCGAGGATGAACAGCGGTGCCGCCAGCACGATGGCGGGCGGGAGTTGGGCGACCAGCAGGGCGAGCACCATCGCGCCCGAGCCGCGCATGCGGACGCGGGCGAGCGCGTAGGCGAGCGGGACGCCGAGCAGGAGCGTGAGGGCCACGACTCCGCTGGAGATCACCACGCTGTTGAGCAGGGCTCGGGTCAGGCCTTCGTAGTCCAGCGCCGCCCGGTAGTTCTCGCCGGTGAGCGGGGCGGGCAGCCACTGCGGGGCCGGGGTGAGGATCCGGTCCGGGCGGGTGAGGCTGGTCTTGGCCATCCAGTACACCGGCAGCAGGAAGGCCGCGGTGATCAGCGCGGCGAACGCCGTGAGCAGCCAGGGGCGTTGGGAATGTTTCACGTGGAACCACCCACCGCGTCCTCCCGGCGCAGCCGTCGTACGTAGAACACACCCGTGAGCAGCGGTACGACGAGCAGCAGCAGGCCGGCGGCGGCGCCCTCGCCGAACCGGAAGAACCGGAAGAAGACCTCGTAGACGTAGAGCGAGAGCACGCGGGTGGCGTCGACCGGGCCGCCGCCCGTCATCACGAAGACGACGTCGAAGACCTTGAAGGTGTAGATGAGGCCGAGCAGGAGGACGGTCACGGAGACCGGGCGCATCAGGGGCAGGGTGATGCGGCACAAGCGCTGCCAGGCGTTCGCGCCGTCGATCGCGGCGGCCTCGTGCAGCTCCGGATCGATGGTGTGCAGGCCGACCAGGAGCAGCAGCATGTTGAAGGGCACGCCGACCCAGACGTTGGCGAAGATCACCCCGGCCAGGGAGGTGGAGGGGTCGGTGAGCCAGTCGTGGGAGAGGCTGTCCGGGCCGAGCGCCCGCACCAGGGCGTTGTAGGCGCCGGACTCCGCGTCCAGCAGCCAGCGGAAGAGGGTGCCGCTGACCACGGGAGGCAGCAGCCAGGCCACCAGGAGCAGGGACCGCAGGAGGCCGTTCAGGGGGAAGGGGCGGGCGAAGAGCAGGGCCAGGGCGAAGCCGAGCACGAACTGACAGGCCAGGGAGCCCAGGGTGAACACCAGCGACAGGCGTACGGAGTGCCAGAACGCCGGGTCGTCGAGCACCGCCCGGTAGTTGTCGAGGCCGTTGAAGCGTTCGGCCCCGCCGAGCAGACCGCTCAGCCGCACGTCGTGGACGGACGTCCAGACGTTGTAGAAGAGCGGGTAGGCCAGGAACAGGGCGAGGAAGGCCAGCCCCGGGAGGCAGAAGAGGTAGCCGGTACGGCCGCGGCGCGCGGAGGGGGAGAGGCGGGTCGGCGGGCGGCGCTCCCTTGCGCGGTGGACCTCCAGCGCGAGGCCCTGGCGCCCTCGCATCACCCGCCCAGCGCCTTGTCGATCTTGCCGGCCGCCGTCTTCGCCGCCGCGGAAGGGGACGCGGAGCCGGTCAGTACCGCCTGTTCCGCCTCCGCGACGGCCTGGGAGGCGTCGGCGTAGTGCGCGCCGTACTGGCGCGGGCGGGCCACGGGCAGCTGGCTGAGGAAGAGCCGCAGGGTCGGGTCGGACGCCCAAGTGCCCCGGTCCGCGAGGTCCTTGCGGGCGGGCAGGTTGCCGAAGGAGACGAGGTACGGCGTCAGGACCGACGGACGCTGGGTGTACTCCAGCACCTCCCACGCCTTGTCCAGATGGTCGCTGCTCGCCATCACCACCCAGTTCTCCCCGCCCAGACAGGTGGCCGCCTCCTTGTCCCGGGGCAGGGCGACGACGGCCCAGTCGAAGTCGGCCTCCTTCAGCGTGGGGATCTGCCAGGGGCCGTTGATCTGCATGGCGGCGCGCTGGTTGAGGAACCGGGTGTTGACGTCCTGCTGGGTCCAGCCCACGCAACTCTCGGACAGGGAGCGCTTGGCGATCAGGTCGTCGAGGAACGACAGGGCGGTGGCACCGTCCGTGGCGAAGGTGTCCAGGTCGCCGCCCGCCTGCCACAGGAACGGCAGGAACTGGAAGACGCCCTCCTCCGTCCTGATCGCGCTCAGCGCCAGCCCGAACCGGTCCCCGCTGGTCAGCCGCTCGGCCGCGGAGGCCAGCTCGTCCCAGGTGGTGGGCGGTTGCACGCCGGCGTCCTGGAGCATCCGGGTGTTGTAGTAGAGGGCCAGGCAGTTGCTCTGGTTGGGGATGCCCAGGGTCCTGCCGTCGACCTGGCACCCGTCCCAGGGGCCCTTGTAGTACTGGGAGGCCTGGCCCCACTGCTCGACCCGGTCGGTGAGGTCGGCGAGCAGATCGCTGCCGCCGAGCGTGTTCATGGAGACGTTGTCGACGATCGCGATGTCGGGCAGGTCGCCGGAGATCGCGCCCAGGGTGATCTGCCGTTCGAGCTCGGCGAACGGGAACGTCCGCCGCTCGATCCGCACATCGGGCACCCCGGCCTCGATGTCCTTGATCAGGCGGGTCATGCCCTCCTGGAAGTTGTCCAGCGTGAAGTAGTCCCACCAGGTGAGGGTGGTCGTGCTCGGCTCGTCGGAGCCGCAGGAGGCCAGGGCCCCGCCGAGGCCGAGGGCAGCGGCTCCCACGCCGGCGGTACGCAGGAAGCCGCGGCGGTCGAGCGGGTACGGCATGCTCCCCTCCCGGGGGTTGTGATCGGAGGACGTGGATTCAGCGAGCGGGTGGATTCAGCGGGCGCGGTGGAGTCAGCGGGCATGGCGGAACCGGCGTATCAGAAATTCACGTCGAAATCGGGGAATTCCGGCTCGGGTTCCGAACCGAGTACCGGAAGGCACCGCCCCGTGCTGGAGCGCAGGGTGATCAGGGGCTTCAGCAGGACGTGCCGGGCTGTCGAACCGGGTGAGCGCAGGCGTTCCACCATCAGCTCGACTGCGACCCGGCTCATCTCCTTGGCGGGGATCTCGGCGGCGGTGAGCTGCGGTGTCACCCGCTCGGCCCAGGGGCTCGCCGCCACGCCGACGACCGAGAAGTCGCGCGGCACGCTGCGGCCGTGGCGGGTCAGGCCGCGGTAGACGCCCTCCAGGGCCGCCTCGTTCATGGTGACCAGCGAGGTGGTGGCCGGCTCGTCCGCCAGGATCCGTGCCACGACCTCCTCGCCCGAGGCGAGGTCGTCGCCGCAGAGGTAGGCGTGCGGCTCGTGGCCCAGGTCCGTCATCGCGGTGACGTAGCCCTCGTGGCCGAGCCGGGCGAACCCGTAACCGCTGTTGTAGAGCTGCTCCGACCGGTTGACGAAGGCGATCTGGCGATGCCCCAGGTCGGCGAGGTGCCGTACGCAGCCGATCGCCAGCCCGGCGAAGTCCAGATCGACCCAGCCCGCCTCGTCGGCGCGGTGGTTGCGGCCGATGGCCACGAACGGGAAGCCCGCCGCGGCCAGATGCTCGACCCGGTCGTCCTCGCGGCGGATCTCCATCACGATCACGCCGTCCACACGGGGCCGGCCGTCGCCGCGCCACCCGCCGTCCGCGCGTCGTTCGCCGGTCCCGCGCCACTCGCCGTCCGTACCCGGCTGTCCGTCCGTCCCCGGCTGCCCGTCTGCGCCCGGCTGTGCGTCTGCGCCCTGTCCGTCCGCGCCTGGCTGTCTGCCCGAGCCCGGCTGTCCGTTCCCGCCCGGCTGTCCGTCCTGCTGCCGCTCCCTGCTCACCGGCCCCTCCCTGTCCGCCGGCCTCTGCACGTCCACCGGCCGCTCCCCGACCATCCGCCGGAACGAGGCGTCGGCGCTCGTGCCGGCCGGGGAGAGCAGCACGTCGTAGCCGTACGGCGTCGCGGCCTCGGCGACGCCGCCGATGAACGCGAGCTGCATGGTGGTGTAGAGCCGGCCCCTCCCGGCCGGGGGGTAGAGCAGCCCGAGCGTGTGCGTGGCGTCCCCGCCCTCGGCCGGCGGTGCCGTCGCCTCGCCCGTACGGTCGGTCATGGTCAGCCGACGGGGAGGGGCTGTTCGGCCCAGATCGTCTTGCCGGTGGGGGTCTGGCGGGTGCCCCAGCCCTGAGTGAGCTGGGCGACCATGTGCAGCCCGCGGCCGCCCTCGTCGTAGGTGCGGGCCCGGCGCAGATGGGGGGCCGTGCTGCTGGCGTCGGACACCTCGCAGATCAGGGTGCGGTCCCGGATCAGGCGCAGCCCGATCGGTACGTCGCCGTAGCGGATGGCGTTGGTGACCAGCTCGCTCACCACCAGCTCGGTGACGAACGCCGCCTCCTGAAGGCCCCAGGCGGCGAGCTGCCGGGAGGCCTGCGCGCGGGCGTCGGCCACGATCGCGGGGTCGGACGGCAGGGCCCAGGCGGCGACCTGGTCGGCGTGCAGGGCGCGGGTGCGGGCGAGCAGAAGGGCCACGTCGTCGGAGGGGCTCTCGGGGAGCATGGCCTTGAGGATGGCGTCGCAGGTGATCTCCAGCGACGGCACGGGGGAGGACAGGGCCGCGCAGAGCCGTTCCAGGCCGACGCCGACGTCGCGCTCACGGGCGATCAGGCCGTCGGTGTAGAAGGCGAGCAGGCTGCCCTCGGGCAGCTCCAGCTCGGTCGCCTCGAAGGGCAGCCCGCCGACGCCGAGCAGCGGACCGGGCGTCAGGTGGACGATGCTGACCGACCCGTCGGGCAGCAGCAGGGCGGGCGGGACGTGACCGGCGCTGGCGAGGGTGCAGATCCGGGAGACCGGGTCGTAGACGCCGTACAGGCAGGTCGCGCCGATCCCACCGGTGTACGGCAGGTCGCGGACGGTGCTGTCGTCGTCCGAGGTGAGGTGGGTGACCAGGTCGTCGAGGTGGGTGAGCAGCTCGTCCGGGGGCAGGTCCACGTCGGCGAGGGTGCGTACGGCGGTGCGCAGCCGGCCCATGGTGGCCGAGGCGTGGATGCCGTGCCCGACGACATCGCCGACCACCAGCGCGACGCGGGTGCCCGACAGCGGGACGACGTCGAACCAGTCGCCGCCCACGCCGGCGCCCGTGCCGGCCGGCAGATAGCGGTACGCCACCTCGACGGCCGCCTGTTTCGGCAGGTCACGGGGGAGCAGGCTGCGCTGGAGGGTGAGCGCGTTGGTGCGCTCGCGGGTGTAGCGGCGGGCGTTGTCCACGCCGACGGCCGCCCGGCCCGCGAGTTCCTCGGCGAGGATCAGGTCGTCCTGCTGGAAGGGCGGGGAGTCCTTGCTGCGGACGAAGACCGCGACCCCGAGGGGGATGCCGCGGGCCCGCAGCGGGGTGGCGATGACCGAGTGGAAGCCGTGTTCCCGGACGATGGCGGCCCGCGCCTCGTGGTCGGTGACCCACCGTTGGAAGTCGGGGTCGTCCTTGCCGCTGAGGACCGGTCGCCCGCTGGTCAGGGAGCGGGCGGGCGGCGAGAACGGGGGATAGGTGTCGATCCCGCCGAGTTCGATGGCGGCCTCCGGCACGCCCCCGCCCTCGGCGGCCGACTGGTGGGCGACCCGGCGCAGCACCACGGCGGCGTCGACCGGCCCCGGCACCGGCTCCTCCCCGCGGATCACCGAGTCGAGCAGGTCCACGCTGGCGAAGTCGGCGAGCCGTGGGACGGCCAGATCGGCGAGCTCCTGGGCGGTGCGGCTGACGTTCAGCGTGGTGCCGATGCGGGTGCCCGCCTCGTTCAGCAGGGCCAGCCGCTGCCGGGCGGCGTACTGCTCGCTGCTGTCGAAGGCGGCGGTGCCGACCCCGGCCACCTCGCCGGACTCGGGGTCCCGCACGGGCCACAGCTCGACGATCCAGGAGCGCTGCCGGGCGGCCGCGGCCGGCGCCGGGGCGAACCCCTCGTACCGCATCGGCATGGCCTCCTCGGCGACCCGCCGGACACACCTGAGGAACCCTTCGTCGGAGCGTGCCTCGCCGAGCGGGTCGGCCTCCGCGCCTGCGTTCAGCCGCCACGATCCCGACGCGGCGCTGTAGGTGGACAGGGCGATCGAGGACTGGGCGAAGGCCCACTCCACCATCCGCCGGTCGCGCTGTGACCCAGTTGTTCCGGTGGTGGCGGTGACGACGAACGCCTGGGTCGCGCCGTCGCCGTCCAGGGAGGGCTCGGCGTGCAGGGTCAGTTCGACGCGGTGGCCGTCGCGGTGCCTCAGCGCCGCCGTGCCGCTCCACTCCTGGGAGCCGACGGGGGAGAAACCGGTCGCCCCCCGGTCCACGAGGAGGTCGGCCGCGGCCCGGCCCACGACCTCGGAGGCGCGGTACCCCAGCAGCCGCCGGGCGCCCTCGCTCCACCCCGTGAGGATGCCCTCGATGCCGAGGGTGGCTGTCGCGGCATCTGGTGACCACCCGTAGTGACCGTGGCTCTGATCAAAAGTGGTCATTATGGCTCAATTCGCGGCGGTGATGTTACTCACGGTTCCAGCGTGCGCGTTGCGCGAGAATCGGACAAGTCGGATTCCCATGCATGAATCTCGGCCTGGAGGGCCGGTGCGGAGACGGCGGCGAGGCGCCGGGAAGGTGCTGGCAAGACCCCGGGAAGACGGCGCGGAGACGGGTGGAGGAGTTCGCGATGGGTTATTCCGGTACGCCGCTCGCCAGGAAGATCGGCATCAGGCCGGGCCACCGGGTGCGGCTCCGCCACGCGCCCGCACGCTGGGACATTCCCGGGCTGCCGGAGGGCTGCGACGTGGCCGAGGGGAGCCCGCGGGGTGCGGACGTCGCCGTCGCGTTCTATCGGTCGTACGGCGATCTCGTCGCCGAAGGCCCGGGACTGGTCGGCGACCTCGCCGACGACGCCATGCTCTGGATCGCCTGGCCCCGCCGGGCGGCCGGCCACGTCAGTGACATCACCGAGAACGCGCTGCGGGACCTCTTCCTCCCGCTCGGCGTGGTCGACGTGAAGGTCGCGGCGCTGGGAGAGGACTGGTCGGGCCTGAAGTTCGTACGGCGCAGGGAGAACCGCCGCGCATGACCCGCCGAGGGGAGAGGGGGAGGAGTGAAGGGACGCGGGTCCCGGTCGCTCACCTCCGGCGACCGGGACCCGCATGCGTCCCCGGATCCGGCCGCGGCGGCGACACTCCCCCGAGTTACGCGTTGTACGCGCGCACCGTCGGGCCAGATCCGATGAAGTGATCACATCAGGTCGCACCAACGGATCGCTAACATATGGCCAACGGCGCTCCGTTTCGAGGTCGTTCGGTTGGCGCGAAGTCGACGGACGATAACGGGAAACGGCCCGGAGGGGAACGGTTTTCCCGCCGGGGGCGTCGAGAAGGGTGGCGGGAAGCCGTCGTACAAGGGGCGGATCTCCGCCAGACGCGGCGTTTTCCATGCCGTGTGGATGTCGTCGTGGGAGCGCGAGTGCGGGTGCGAGTGCGGGCCCGCCGAGCGGGAAGGCAGTGGGCGGCGTGAAGCGGTGCGGGCTGCGGTTCGGACTGCTGGGGCCGCCGGTTGTGTACGAGGTCGAGAGCGGTTCCTGCGACGGCCGGGGCTCTGACGTCCAGGGCCCTGACGTCCAGGACCCCGACGTCGCGGGCTCCGCTGTCCGGGACTCCGCTGTCCGGACCGTCCGCAGCCCCAAGCTGCGTGCCCTGCTCGCCGCGCTGCTGCTCGAAGGCGGCCGGGTCGTCTCCGTGGAATCGCTGACGGACGTGCTGTGGGGCGGGACGCCGCCCGCGTCCGCGCGTGCCTCGCTGCACAACCATGTGGCCCGGCTGCGGCGGCTGCTCGACGACCCCGAACGGCTGCGGGCGGTGCCGCCCGGCTATGTGCTGCGCGTCGACGAGGGCGAGCTGGACGTCGACGTCTTCGTGAGCCGCGTCGCCGCGGCCCGCGCCGCGCATGTCGCGCGGGAGTGGGAGCGCACCGTGCGCGAGTGCACGGCGGCGCTCGCGCTGTGGCGGGGCACGCCCCTGTCCGGCCTGCCCGCCGAGGTGGGCGGCTACGCGCTGGTACAGCGCCTGAACGAGGCGCGGCTGCTGCTCCTGGAGTGGCGCTACGACGCCGAGCTGACCGTTGCCGGCCCACGACTCGACGCCCTCGTACCCGAACTGGCCGCACTCGCCGCCGAGCACCCCCTACGGGAGTCCTTCCACCGCCACCTGATGCTCGCCCTGCACGGCACGGGCCGACGCGCCGAGGCCCTGGCCGTCCACCGCGATCTGCGTACGCGCCTGGTCGAGGAGCTTGGTGTGGAGCCGGGGGCGGGGGTGCGCGAGGCGCATATGGAGGTGTTGCGGGGGGCGGGGGATGTCGGTGGTGCGGGGCGAGCTGCGGGGCCCGGGGCGGGGGAGGGGGCTGGTCGTGGGGTGCGACAGGCCGCGGTGGGCTCGGCCGACCTTGAGCCGCAAAGGCCCAGGCAGGGCTCAGTCGGCCGTGACGATGACGCCCTCCGCCCCGCCGCCACCTCCCCCACCGCCGACGCCGTCACCTCCCCCGCAGGCGACGCGCTCCCCAACACCGCGCCCCCTGAAGCTACGCGTGATGACGACGCCCTCCGGCGCCCCACGCCCGCCGACGGCTTCCGCGAGGCTGACGCGTCGGCCGTTCCGGGCCTACGTGAGCCGGACGCCCTGGCCGCTGCGCTCGTCCGGGAATCGGAGGCGCCCGCAGCCCCAGCCCCCCACCAAGCGCAGGACGCACCACCCACCCACCGCAGCAGCCCGCACCCTCATCATCACCCCGCCCCGCCCAACTCCCCCCACCCCCCGCCTACTTCACCGGCCGTACCGCCGTACTCGCCGACCTGCGCCGCACCCTCGCCCTCGCTCCCACGCGTCAACCCACCGTCGCGGTAGCCGTGATCAGCGGCATGGCCGGCGTAGGCAAGAGCGCGCTGGCGCTGCAGGCCGCGCACGGGCTGGCGAACCGTTTCCCCGACGGTCAGCTCTACGTCAACCTGCACGGCGCCACCCCCGGCATGCCCCCGCTCACCCCCGGCCAGGCGCTCGCCGCACTGCTCCGTGACCTCGGCGCCGACCCCCGCTCCATCCCCGAACACCCGGACGCCGCCACCGCCTTGCTCCGCTCGCTGCTCGCCCCGACCCGCACGCTCATGGTCCTGGACGACGCCGCGAACGCCGCCCAGGTACGCCCGCTGCTCCCGGCCGGCCCCGGCTGCGCCGTGATCATCACCAGCCGCTCCCCGCTGACGGCCTTGGACGGCGCCCGCCGCTTCCCGCTCACGCCCCTGACGGCGGAGGACAGCGCGGCCCTGCTGTGGGCGGCATCGGGGCGCGACGCGCGCGACGGGCAGGGTGGCCCCGGCGCAAAGCACCGGCTCGCCGAAGGCGACCGCCCCAGCGGCCCAGCCCTCCGTGCCGATCACGACGGCCTCGACGCCACCCACCCCCTCATCGAGCTCACCGGCCGCCTCCCCCTCGCCCTCCGCGTCGTCGCCGCCCGCCTGGCCGCCCGCCGTGCCCTCACACTCGACGTGCTCGCCGGTCAACTGGCCGCCGCCGAGAGCCGGTTGCACCACCTGGAGTACGACGACCTCAGCGTCCGCCGCTCCCTCGCCGTCGCTCACGACGCCCTCGCCGCCTCCGACCACGAGGCCGACCGGGACGCGGCCCTCGCCCTGCGCCGCATCGGCGCCGTCGACCTGCCCGCGTACGGCGTACCCCTGCTGGCCCGCCTGACCGGCACCGACGAGCGCCGGGCCGAGGCCGCCCTCGACCGACTCGTCGACGTGGCCCTCCTGGAGGAGATCGCGTACGGCCGCTACGCCCCGCACGACCTGGTGCGCGACTTCGCCCGTGAGCTCGCGGGAACGGACGGTGAGACGGACACCGCGGAAACCGCCCTGCGCTGGTACGCCGCCGTCGCCGAACGCACCCTCACCGCCATCGTCGAACCCGGCCTCGACCAGGAGGACCGCTGCAGGCCGACGTCCGCACAGCCGCCAGAGCACACGGCCCATGTGCTCGGCGCCGCCCCCTTCGAGAGTTCCGAAGCGGCCTTCGCCTGGGGCGACCTGGAGCTGGAGAACGTCGTCGTGCTGGTCGAGCGGTATACGAACGCCGCCGGCGACGGCACCGCCGCCCACATCTGCGCCCAGATCTCCACCCTCATCCGTCTCCTCTTCCCCTGCGTCCAACGCGCGGGCCGCGTCGCCGAGATGGAGGTGCTCGGCCGGGCCGCCCTGCGCGTGGCGCGACGGCTCGGAGACGAGGCCGCCGAGGCGTACGCGCTGGGCGACCTCGCCGGCCTGCACTTCCTGACCGGCCGCAACAACGAGGCCCTCACCCTCAACGACCGGTCCCTGGCGATCTGGCGGCGCCTCGACGTGGCCTCCCGGATCTGGCGCTGCCTCAACAACCGGGGCCTGCTGCTCGAGAACCTCGGCCGGTACTCCGAGTCCGGGCAGGCGCTGCACCAGAGCCTGGAGTACTCACGGCAGTTGGACGACCCTTACGGCGAGGCCGTGACGTACCAGCACCTCGGCAACCTGTACGAGCACACCGACCCCCGGGCCGCCATCGAGCAGCACCGGCGCTCGCTCGCGATCGGTGACCGGATCGGCAACGTCGTCGTGCGGCACTCCGCCCACTGCAACATCGGTTACGCCCACGTCACCCTCGGCGAACCGGCCGCCGCCGTACCCCACTTCGACGAGAGCCTGCGCATCCTTGGCGGCCACAGCGACTGGCACGGCGAGTCACAGACCCGCCTCGGACTGGTCCGCGCCCTGCGCCTCCTCGGCCGCGCCGAACGCGCCGAACGCGAGTGCGCCGAGCTGCTCCACCGCGCCGACGCCCGCGCCGACCGCTACACGGCCGGCCTCGCCCGCCACCAGCGCGGCCTCCTGCTGCGCGAGCGCGGACGTATCCAGGAGGCGTACGACGCTTGGCGCACGGCCCTTGAGGCACTGGACGGCACGGACGAGAAGACGGTCCTGGCGGAACTCAGTGAGCTGCTCGCCGACGAGGAGCCCGCCGACACCAATCCCGCCGCCGACACGGAACGACGCTGATCACTTGGCGTCCGCATAGCACTCCACCACCGCCGTGGTGAACGGAAACCGCACCGGCGTCTCCCCGAACGTCAGCCGCCCCGCCAGCTCCGCCGCCTCCCGGATCGCCGTCACGACGGCCTCGGTCTCCTCCTCGGGACAGTGCACGATCACCTCGTCGTGCTGGAAGAAGACCAGTTCCGCCGCCATGCCCGCGCAGGCCTGCCGCAGCGCGGCGAGCAGCAGCAGGGCCCAGTCGGCGGCACTGCCCTGTACGACGAAGTTGCGGGCGAAGCGGCCCCGGGCGCGGGCGTTGGAGGAGGCGTAGCCCGGCACCCACTCCTGCGGCCCGGAGCCCCCGGCCGACTCGTCCTCCGTGTCCCGCGTGTCCGGCGTGTCCGGGGCCGGGATCCCCGCCTCCTCGCCCGCATCGTCCGTCGCCCCGGCCGCCGGGGGACACGTCCGCCCCAGCCACGTCCGCACGAGCCGCCCCTCCTCACCGGCACGGGCGGCGTCGTCGACGTATGCCACCGCCTTGGGGAAGCGGCGTCTGAGCGCGGCGAGGTTCTTCAGGCCGTCGCCGGAGGTCTGGCCGTAGACGGCACCCAGCACGGCAAGCTTGGCCTGCGCACGGTCGCCGGAGAAGGCGCGGTCGGAGACGGACTGATACAGATCCGTCTCCCGCCCGGCCACCTCCATCAGCCCGGGGTCACGGGAGATCGCCGCCAGCACCCGCGGCTCCATCTGGTCGGCGTCGGCCACCACGAGCCGCCAGCCGGGGTCGGCGACCACGGCCCGCCGGATCACCTTCGGGATCTGCAGCCCGCCCCCGCCGTTGGTCACCCACCGCCCCGTGACCGTCCCGCCCGCGAGGAACTCCGGCCGGAACCGCCCGTCCCGCACCCAGTCCTGCAGCCAGGACCAGCCGTGGGCCACCCAGATCCGGTAGAGCTTCTTGTACTCGACCAGCGGCTTCACGGCCGGATGGTCGAGGGTCTCGATCTCCCAGCGCCGGGTCGATCTGATCTTGATCCCGGCCTGCGCGAAGGCCTTGATCACATCGGCCGGCAGATCGGGCCGCACCCGGCGCCCGAACGTGGCCGACACCTCGTCCGCCAGCTCGGCCAGCCGCCGCGGCTCCCCGCCGCCCGCGTACCGCTCGCCCAGCAGCTCGTGCAGCACCCGGCGGTGCACCTCGGCGCTCCACGGCAGCCCGGACCGGTTCATCTCGGCGGCGACGAGCATCCCCGCCGACTCGGCCGCCGTCAGCAGCCGCATCCGCTCCGGGTGGGCGGTGGCGTCGTGCCGGCGCTGCTGGTCGGCGTACACCTCGACGAGGTCGGCCAGGGGGACGTGCTCGGCCTGCGGCTCGAAGAGCGAGGACTGCGAGCCCGGCTCGGCCGCCCGCTGGGGCGGATCGGGCGGTACGGGACCGCCCCGCAGCCGGGCGAGGGCCGCGGCGGCCGACCTCGGTTCGCCGTACCGCCCCTCGTGGCCGAGCAGGAGGGTCTCGGCGTCCTCGATGTCGTAGCACCGCTCCACTCGCACCCCCGTGGCGAGCAGCCGCGGATAGACCTCGTTGGTGGACCGCCACACCCACCGGGCCACCTCCGGCCGCCCCCGCACGGCCTCACCCAGGTCCGCCTCCCGGCGCACCGGCCCCGCGGGCAGCCCGTCCGGACCGAGGGGGGCGATCTCCACGCCACCGTCCTCGGCCGGAGCGAGTGCCCAGCGGTCGGTCATGCAGCGAGTGTGGCACCCGGGTCTGACAACGCCCTCAGCTCTGCGCCTCCCCCTCCTCGCGCGCCGCCTTGCTCTGCTGCTCACCGCTCTTCAGGAACTGGGAGAGCATCTCGACGACGTACTCCTCCACCGCCTGCTTGGTGAGGCCGAGGCCGGACAGGACGCCGGTGCCGTTCTCGAACTCCAGCAGGGCCAGCAGGATGTGCTCGGTGCCGATGTAGTTGTGGCCGAGGCGCAGGGCCTCGCGGAAGGTGAGCTCCAGCACCTTCTTGGCGTCGGAGCCGTAGGGGACGAGATCGGGCACCGCGTCGGCGGCGGGCGGCAGTGCGGCGCCGGCCGCCTGGCGTACGGCGTCCAGCAGGATGCCCTGCGCCGTGATCGCCTTCGCGGCCAGGCCGTCCGGCTCGGCCAGCAGCCCGAGGACCAGGTGCTCGGGGCGGCCCTCGGCGTTGCGGGCCGCGATGGCCTCGTTGTGGGCGGCCATCACCGTGTTGCGGGCACGCGGCGTGTAGCGGCCGAAGCCCTGCTGGGGGTCGAGGTCGGTCGACTCCTTCGGCACGAACCGCTTCTGCGCGGCCTGCCGGGTGACGCCCATGCTCTTGCCGATGTCGGTCCAGGAGGCCCCCGATCGCCGGGCCTGGTCCACGAAGTGGCCGATCAGGTGGTCGGCCACCTCACCGAGGTGATCGGCGGCGATCACCGCGTCCTCGAGCTGGTCGAGGGGCTCTTCGTGGACCTTCTTGATGGCCGCGATGAGTTCGTCGAGACGTACGGATGACGTGATGGTCGGGTTCGTCGACATGTGTCAACCGTAGGTTGACACCCCTCAGCCGTCAACCCGTGGTTGACACCTGGTCGCTCACAGCGGCTTGGCGAAGCAGCGGCTGTCGGAATAGCCCCGGTAGGGGCCGAAGTGGGCCGTGGGCGCGTACCCGCAGGCGACGTACAGCGCCATGGCCTCGTGCAGCGGCGTCCCCGTCTCCAGCACCATGCGGCTGCGTCCGGCGTCCCGCGCGCTGTCCTCCAGCGCCCGAAGAATTCCGCGGGCGAGTCCCCGCCCCCGCGCCTCGGGCACCACGAACATCCGCTTGATCTCGGCGTCCCCGTCCGCGTACCCCTCGTCGCCCGCCGCTTGGGCACGCCAGCCGCCGCAGGCCACCGGCCTGTCGTCGCGGTACGCGATCAGGAAGAGGCCGTCCGGCGGGTCGAAGTGGGTCGGGTGCAGCGGGGTCATGTCGTCGTAGCCGTAGCGCCGCAGGTACTCGGCCTGCACGAGAGCGGAGAGCTTCACGGCGTCCGGATGATCGAAACGTACGGGGCGCATCTCGTCCATGGGCCGGAAGGTAGGCGTGGCACACCCCGCGCCTCAACGGGATTCCCCCGCCCGCCCGCGGCCGGCGCCGCACCCGCCCCGTGGCACCATCGCCGGGTGAGCAGTACGAACAGTTCGAGCGGTACGCCCGGCCCCGTCGACCGGGCCTTCGAGCACGCCCTCTACGCCGACAACGACACCGCCCTCGACACCGGTGCCTCCCTCCTCGCCGCCGACCCCGCCGCGGACGCCGAACTCGCCCGGCGCGGCGAGGAGTTCGTCGCGGCGGCCTGGCGGCGCGGCTGGCAGCCCGCCGACGTCGTACGGCTGGTCCGCCGCGACCTGGACGACGTACACGTACGACTGCTCTCGGCGCTGATCCGCGACCAGGCGCCGCACGACCGCCCCCGCGGCCCCCGCTGGACGGCACAGCTGGACGACCTGCCCGCCGAGGCCCCGCCCCGAACCGACCGCTTCTCGCACGCGACGGCCGTCCTGGAGCTGTACCGCCTCCTGTTGCGGCTGCCCGCGCTGGAGCCCTTGGACGAGCAGGCCGAGCCGCCGACCAGGCACTCCAAGCCCGAGTCACGCATGCTCACCCGCATCCGCGCCCTGCTGGCGAAGGCGGAGGCGACCGGTTTCCCGCAGGAGGCGGAGGCGCTCACCGTCAAGGCGCAGGAGCTGATGGCCCGGCACAGCATCGACGAGGCGCTGCTGGACGCGCAGGCGCCGTCGCACGACGCGCCCGGTGCCTGCCGGATCGGTGTGGAACCGCCGTACGAACAGGCGAAGGCCGTCCTGCTGGACGCGGTGGCGACCGTCAACCACTGCCGTGCCGTGTGGAACGAACCGTTCGGCTTCTCCACGGTCGTCGGTTTCGAGGCCGACCTGGAGGTGGTCGAACTCCTCTACACCTCGCTCCTCGTGCAGGCCCAGGTGGCGATGGCCAAGGCGGAGGGCGCCCAGCGCGCCGGCGGCCGCAAGCGGACCAAGACCTTCCGGCAGTCGTTCCTGGCGGCCTACGCCCACCACGTCGGAACCCGGCTGCGGGCCGCCGCCGAGATGCCGGTGAGCGATGACCTGCTCCCGGTTCTGGCCTCCCGCGAGGTCGCGGTCACCGGCCGGCTGGACCGCATGTTCCCGGAGACGACCACGACCCGCCTGCGAGGCGTCAGCGACGAGGCGGGCTGGGTGGAGGGCGCGGAGGCGGCCGACCGGGCGCAGATGGCCCACCGCCGGCCGCTCGGCTGAACCGCGTCGGCCGCGTCGGCCGCTTCGGTCGCCTCAGTCGCCGGACTGCTGGAACCCGCTCACCGAGGCGTCCGGGGCCTGCCCGCCGTCGCTCTTGAGCGCGACATCGCCGTACGACCACGCGAAGCTGTGCGGCTTGGCGGACCCGGGCAGATAGATCTTCGCCGTCTCCACGGCGAGGCTCTTGCTGCCGCCCTTCTCTCCCCGGACATAGGTGAGCGTGAAGGAGGTGGAGGCCCCCTTCACCAGGGTCGTCTTCTTCGCCCCGGCGGCCTCGTCGGGCGCGACGGTGGTCGAGGTGCCGCCGGCGTGGAACTCGACGGCGGGCAGCCCGTCCAGGGTGCACTCGGCACCGCTGCGGTTGGTGAGCGTGACGGGGACATTGCCGGTGTCCCCGGCGGCCGGGGCGGCGTTGGCGGGCCCGACGCGCACGGCCAACTCGTCGATCCGGCAGGCGGAACCGGCCGCGGTGGCCTTGCTGTCGGCCTCGCCCCCGCCGTCGTCGCAGGCGGTCAGGAGGAGGGCCGCGGCGAGGGCGGCGACGGTGAGGGGAGTGGCGCGCATGGATCCTCTTGGAGTTACGTCGGTGATCGGGCGGCAAGCACCGAACAGATCGGGCGGCAGGCAAGCACCGAACTGATCGGGTGGACGTTCACTGATCAGACATCACGATCCC
Organism: Streptomyces sp. R28; assembly: GCF_041052385.1. Taxonomy (GTDB): domain Bacteria; phylum Actinomycetota; class Actinomycetes; order Streptomycetales; family Streptomycetaceae; genus Streptomyces. The sequence continues at coordinate 6,031,664 of NZ_CP163439.1, forward strand.
AGACCGGCCGTCGGCAGCCCCGTGGGCAGCTTCCCACCCTGCGCCCTGGTGTAGGTCTCCGCGCCGAGGTCGCTCTCCCAGGTCACCTTCAACTGTGACTTGCCGACGGAGTCGACCATCCCGACCGCCCGGTCCTTGCTGCCGTCGGGGCACTTGAGGCGGATCATCCGCATCCCGTCCTGCTCACCGGCGGTCCCGCTGCACACGGTCCCGCCGGTCGCGAAGAGCCCGGCCTCGGTGCCGGTGACGACCAGCACGACCGCCTTGCCGTCGGTCGTGGCCAGCCAGCTGCCCTCCAGGTCACCGGAGGCCGACGCCGACCCTCCGGTCCCGCCGCCGGTGTCGGCACCGGCGCTCGCGGAGGCACTGGGGCCGGAGCCGTCCTTGGCGTCGGAGCCGCCGTCGCCGCTGCACGCGGTCAGCGCGAGCGCGCCCGCCAGGGACGCGGCCACGGCCACGGCCACGACCCGCATCCGTCGGCCCGACATCGTGCGCGTACACGAGAAATTCGCCGAGGTCACTGGAAGCTCCCAAGCTGTAGCGGTCGGCATACGGCCGAGCCGGCCCACCGGGCCGAAACGACCGCAGCAAGCTACCAGGGAGTCGTAGCCGGATCTTCAGGACCTGCCGGACCTACCAGGACGCCTTGCGCACCCCCGGCAGATACCCCGCATGCGCCTGCCCCCGCAGCGACACCCGGGACAGCCCGAACGCACGGAAGTACCCGCGCGGCCGCCCGTCCACCTGGTCCCGGTTGCGCACCCGGGTGGCGCTGGCGTCCCGCGGCTGCCTGCGCAGCTCACGCTGGGCGGCGAGCCGTTCGGCGTCCGTGGACGACGGCCGGCGGATGATCTCCTTCAACTCGGCCCGTCGCTCGGCGTACCGGGCGACGACCTCCTGCCGCTGCTCGTTCTTCGCGATCTTGCTCTTCTTCGCCATCAGACCCTCACTCCCCGCGCGCGGATACGGGCGACGGCCGCCTCGACGCCGATGACGTCGACCGTCTTGATCCCCCTGGCGCTCAGCCGCAGCCGCACATGCCGGCCCTCGCTCGGCAGCCAGTAGCGCTTGGTCTGGATGTTGGGGTCGAAGCGGCGGGAGGTCCGCCGGTGGGAGTGGGAAATGGTGTTGCCGAAACCGGGCTGGGCGCCGGTCAGCATGCAGTGTGCGGACACAGGTGACGAACCTCTCCTCGAGCGCAGCTGTTAATGGAATTCATTTTCAGTAAGATATCAGCATGGCACGCAACGAACTCCGCCCGGTCATCAAGCTCCGGTCCACCGCCGGCACCGGCTTCACCTACGTCACCCGCAAGAACCGCCGCAACGACCCGGACCGCATGACCCTGCGCAAGTACGACCCGGTCGCCGGCCGCCACGTCGACTTCCGAGAGGAGCGCTGACCACCGCCATGCGCAAGGAAATCCACCCCGCCTACGGCCCCGTCGTCTTCCGCGACCGCGCCGCGAACCACGCCTTCCTGACCCGCTCCACCCTCGCCGGCGTGCCCGCCGGCAAGACGATCGAGTGGGAGGACGGCAACACCTACCCGGTCGTCGACGTCGAGATCTCGAACGTCAGCCACCCCTTCTACACCGGTACGGCCCGCGTCCTGGACACCGCCGGCCGCGTGGAGCGCTTCGAGCGCCGGTACGGAAAGCAGGGCTGACGACGTGGCTGTGATGTCCGGGCTCTCCGTCGTGATCGTCGGCGGGCTGCACGTCGACGCCCGCAGGGCGGCCGTGGCGCAACTGCTCGCCGACGTCCCCGACAGCGTCGTACTCCACCACGACCTGGCGACGGCCACCGCCGGCACGGTCGTACGCACGATCCGCGACGCCACCGGAATCGTGACCGCCGGCGAGACGCCCCTCGTCAACGACTGCGCCTGCTGCGCCCTGCGCGAGGACCTGGTGCCGGAGCTGCTCCGGCTCCGGGACGCCGGCGGCACCCGTATGGCGATCGTCGAACTGTGGGACTCGGTCGAGCCCAAGGCCATGGCCGAGGTGGTCACGGCGGGCGGGCTCACCCTCACCGGCGTGATCACCGCGGTCGACCCGGCGCTGGTCCTGCCCTACCTGGGCAACGGCGACGACCTGGCCGAGCGGGGCCTGGCGGCCGCGCCGACCGACCAGCGCACGGTCGCCGACACCTTCGCGCGCCAGCTGGAGTACGCCCCCGTCCTCGCCGTCACCGAATCCCCGGAGGCCGACGAGGAGGACCGCGAGCTGCTCGCCCAACTCCACCCGACGGCCCGCCAGGTCCCGATCGCCCTCGGCGACCCGACGGACGCACCCGCCCTGACGTCGCCCACGGCCGCCGAGGACCTGACGGTGCCGCCCCCACGCCGCCGTCCCCTCTCCCCCCTCTCCCAGGCGGCCCTGGCCGGCTTCGACGTCGAGTCGGCCGCCGCCGCCCAGCACCCGGCGTGCGCGCTGCTCCCGGCCGAGGCCGACGCGCACGGCGTCGCCACCCTCGTCTGGCACCGCCGCCGCCCCTTCCACCCCGAGCGGCTGTACGAGGCGCTGGAGGACCTGACCTGCGCGGCCGCCCGCAGCCGGGGCCGCTTCTGGCTGGCCGACAAGCCCGACGTCCTGCTCCACTGGGACGCCGCAGGGGGCGCCCTGTGCGTGGAGAGCGCGGGCCCCTGGCTCGCTTCGCTCCCAGACGCGGCCTGGGACATGGTCCCGCCGGTCCGCCGGGCCGCCGCCGCGCTGGACTGGCACCCCGAGCACGGCGACTGCTGCCAGCACCTGGTCTTCACGTCCCCCGCCCTGGACCGCGACGGCCTGGAGCAACTCCTCGAATCCTGCCTCCTGACCGACGCCGAGTACGCCGCCGGCCGCGACGCCTGGAAACAACTCCCGCCCGCCTTCGACACCCTCCTGGAGGTCTGACTCCCCATGCCCCGCAAGCCCGACCGCAAGCCGGCCAAGGACCGCCCCAACCCCCTCGACCAGGCCAAGGTCACCTACATCGACTACAAGGACACCGACCTCCTGCGGAAGTTCATCTCCGACCGCGGCAAGATCCGCAGCCGCCGCGTCACCCGAATCACGGTCCAGCAGCAGAAGCAGCTGGCCAGGGCCATCAAGAACGCGAGGGAAATGGCTCTGCTCCCGTACGCGACCCGCTGAGGACCGAAGCCCCCCGGCTGGGAGCCAGGAATGCGCACCCCCGCGGCGCCGCGCCCGCGTACGGCGGGAAGGGGACGTGCCGGGGGGTGTCCGCCCGCAGCGGCGGGCGTCAAAAAAAGCGCCCCACCCTCACCACCAGTGGCCCTCGCCCCCAGGCCAACTCCCCGGACTGGACTGCCACTTGAAATATGGAACAAGAAGGGCGCGGAACGCGTCTGTTCCTAATACACGAGGGATTCGATCCGGACGCCCCGCTCAGCCGATGCTCAGGACGACCATGGGCGGTGGTCGGCGGACGCATGTGCTGCGATCCCTGGGGCATGCGCCGGAACGCATGTAGGGCCGCGCACGTCACAGGAGTAACCGCAGGAACACCCCGCGTGCACGTGCATCTGCTCAAGCAGCTGCACGTGAACAGAGCTATGATCCGGGAGCAGTTGACCTCTGCATCACCACTGCACATCACTGCACCTCACTGCACCACCTCGCGCATCAATGGCCTCGAGCCACCGCACCACCGGGGAGCGACCTGTGGACCACGACGTGTACAACGGCATGGCAGCCACGGATCTGAACGGGGTGGCCTGGCAGAAGAGCAGGCACAGCAACTCGCAGGGCTCCTGCGTGGAGTTCGCGCGGCTGCCCGGCGGAGACGTGGCGGTACGCAACTCGCGCTTCCCGGACGGCCCGGCCCTCGTCTATACCCGTGCCGAGATCGAGGCGATGCTCCTCGGTGTCAAGGACGGCGAGTTCGACCACTTGGTCGTGGGCTGAGGCCTGGCAGGTCAGGCCGCGTAACCGGGTACAACCGGGCACAATCGGGAGTACAACTCAGGGCATTCGGCATCAACCGCATCCGCAACGCGCGTAGAAAATCGGCGCCATCGAGTACCGCGGTTCATCAGTCCGCCGGCCCTGCCCCCGACACCGCCCCCGCAGCCTGCCCCGCCTGCAGCCGGAACAGCGCCCAGACCACCTTCCCGCTCAGCGTCCCCGCCAGCGGATGCCACCCCCAGCTGTCGCTGAAGGAGTCGACGAGGAACAACCCTCGCCCCGACTCCGCCGAGAAGTCGTCGGAATCGCGCGCGACCGGACTGTCGTGGCTGGGGTCGCGCACCGCGCACACCAGCCGCTCGGTCCACCGCATGAGATGCAGCCGCACGGGCGGCGCCTGCTCGGGTATGCGCTGCGCACCCGCCGGCAGCGCATGCCGCAGCGCGTTGGTCACCAGCTCGGAGACCACGAGGCAGACGTCGTCGAAGCGACAGCCCAGTTCCCACTGGTCGAGGGTGCGGCGCGTGAACTGCCGCGCCTCGCGCACCGCTTCGTAGCGGGCGGGCAGCGCACAGGAGGCGGCGTTGGAGACGGCTGCGGGATCCAGCGGCGGAAGGCCCTGCCGTAACGGCTCGAGCATGGTCGATCCATTCGTCCCCATGCGAGGCACTCCCGGGAGTTCGCGGTCGTTGCGATGCAGCGGTTGCGCGGGACCATGGTTTCCGATGCGCAGAGCAGATGCAAGGGCAGATGCACGTGCACCTGACCGAATTGGATGTTCCCGTACCGCTTGTTGGCCATTTTTTCCGCCAACTCCACGCTCTCTCCTTGCCTTCCGCTCACACTTTCCTGAGCGGAATCCTTGTCTTCTTTCCTTCTCTGTAATCGGACGAGTACTGCTCGAAGTGATTTAGTGGCAGACTGCGGGCCCAGAAGACGGTTGGGGAGGCTGGCGAACGTGAGCGCGGGAGAGCCCGGATCGGTGGTGCGGCGCATGCTGCTCGGCTCGCAACTGAGGCGACTGCGGGAAGCGCGCGGGATCACGCGCGAGGCGGCGGGCTATTCGATCCGCGCCTCCGAGTCGAAGATCAGCCGGATGGAGCTGGGCCGGGTGAGCTTCAAGACGCGAGACGTCGAAGACCTGTTGACCCTGTACGGCATCACGGACGAGGCGGAGCGCAACTCGCTCCTCTCCCTGGCCCGCGAGGCCAACGTCGCGGGCTGGTGGCACAGTTACTCGGACGTCCTGCCCAGCTGGTTCCCCACCTACGTCGGCCTGGAGGGCGCGGCCAGCCTCATCCGCGCGTACGAAGTGCAGTTCGTGCACGGCCTGTTGCAGACCGAGGCGTACGCGCGCGCGGTCGTGCGGCGCGGGATGCAGGGTGCGAGCCAGGCCGACGTCGAGAAGCGGGTCGCGCTGCGCCTGGAGCGGCAGAAGTACCTCGTCTCCGAGAGCGCTCCCGAGTTCCACATCGTCCTGGACGAGGCCGCCCTGCGCCGCCCCTACGGTGACCGCGACGTCATGCGCGGCCAGCTCCAGCATCTGATCGAGGTCTCCGAGCGCCCGAACGTGCGGCTGCAGATCATGCCGTTCGGCTTCGGCGGCCACTCCGGCGAGTCCGGCGCCTTCACCATCCTCAGCTTCCCCGAGTCCGACCTCTCGGACGTCGTCTACGTGGAACAGCTCACCAGCGCGCTCTACCTCGACAAGCACGAGGACGTCGCCCAGTACGAGAAGGCGCTGAAGGAGCTTCAGCAGGACAGTCCGGGGCCGGACGAGAGCCGTGATCTTCTCCGGGGACTCCTTCAACTCTCTTGAAACGCAAGTACGATGACGTGTGATCAGACCGTGAAAACGATCAAGGCCGATCAAGGCGATCCCGGCGTCCGTGATCAGTCGATCGGGTGTCCGCTAGGGATTGAGGGATCACATGTCGTCCTACTTCACCGACCTGGCTCAGCAGTACATCGACGGTGAGTGGCGCCCGGGCACAGGCTCCTGGGACGTCATCGACTTCAACCCGTACGACGGCGAGAAGCTGGCGTCGATCACCATAGCCACGGTCGACGAGGTGGATGAGGCCTACCAGGCGGCAGCCCGCGCCCAGAAGCAGTGGGCCGCGACCAATCCCTACGCCCGTCGCGCCGTCTTCGAGAAGGCGCTGCGTCTGATAGAGGACCGCGAGCAGGAGATCGCCGAGGTGATCATCGCCGAGCTCGGCGGCACCCGGCTGAAGGCGGCCTTCGAACTCCACCTCGCCAAGGAGTTCCTGCGCGAGGCGGTCCACCTGGCGCTGCGCCCCGAGGGCAAGATCATCCCGTCGCCGACGGATGGCAAGGAGAACCGCGTCTACCGCGTGCCGGTGGGCGTCGTGGGCGTCATCAGCCCCTTCAACTTCCCCTTCCTGCTCTCCATCAAGTCGGTCGCCCCGGCCCTCGCGCTCGGCAACGGCGTGGTCCTAAAGCCGCACCAGGACACCCCGATCTGCGGTGGCTCCCTGGTCGCGAAGATCTTCGAGGACGCGGGCCTGCCCGCCGGTCTCCTCAACGTCGTCATCACGGACATCGCGGAGATCGGCGACGCCTTCATCGAGCATCCGATCCCGAAGGTCATCTCCTTCACCGGCTCCGACAAGGTCGGCCGTCACGTCGCCACCGTCTGCGCCTCGCTCTTCAAGCGCTCGGTCCTCGAACTCGGCGGCAACAGCGCGCTGGTGGTCCTCGACGACGCCGACATCGACTACGCGGTCGACGCGGCGGTCTTCAGCCGGTACGTCCACCAGGGCCAGGTCTGCATGGCCGCGAACCGGGTCCTCGTGGACCGCTCGGTCGCGGAGGAGTTCACCGAGAAGTTCGTCGCCAAGGTGAAGACCCTCAAGGCCGGCGACCCGCGCGACCCGGAGACCGTCATCGGCCCGGTCATCAACGCCTCCCAGGCGGAAGCGATCTCGGTCACGGTCGCGCAGGCGATCGCCGAGGGCGCGACGGCCCTGGTGCACGGCACGACGACGGGCAACCTGGTCGAGCCCTCGGTCCTGACCGACGTCCCCGCCGACTCGGCTCTGCTCCAGCAGGAGGTCTTCGGCCCGGTGGCCTTCCTCGTCCCGTTCGACGGCGAGGAGGAGGCCGTACGCCTCGTCAACGACACCCCGTACGGCCTGAGCGGCGCCGTCCACACCGGGAACATCGAGCGGGGTGTCGCCTTCGCCAAGCGGATCGACACCGGCATGTTCCACGTGAACGACGGCACGGTCCACGACGAGCCGATCGTCCCCTTCGGCGGCGAGAAGCACTCCGGCCTCGGCCGCCTGAACGGCGAGACGATGCTGGACGCGTTCACGACGATCAAGTGGATCTCGGTACAGCACGGGCGGAGCGGGTTCCCGTTCTGAGCGGTTCACTTCCCACTCCGTGGACACGCATCCAGGTGGACACCAGGTGCATGCCTGCCAGGTATCCCATCGCTGAGGCGCGGGGCGCACCCGGCGAACCCGCTCGCCGAGCCGCCCGGCACGAGCGGGGCACGTCCTGGGGCTGACCTCGGCCCCAGGGCGACGCGGCCCTAACCTGGACCGCATGTCAGCGATCCGTCTCCTCGTGCTCGGTGCGGTCCGTCAGCACGGGCGGGCCCACGGCTACCAGGTGCGCAACGACCTGGAGTACTGGGGCGCGCACGAGTGGTCCAACGCCAAGCCCGGCTCGATCTACCACGCCCTGAAGCAGATGGCGAAGCAGGGGCTGCTGCACGCCCACGAGATCGCGCCGTCCACGGCCGGCGGTCCGCCGCGCACGGAGTACGAGGTCACGGAGAAGGGCACCGAGGAATACCTCGGGCTGGTGCGCCAGTACCTCACGGCCTACGACCAGAGACCGGACGTACTCACCGCCGCGCTCGGCTTCATGGTCGACCTGGACCGCGAGGAGGTCCTCGCCCTGCTCGGGGAGCGGGTGCGCCGCATCGAGGAGTGGCGCAAGGCCGTCACCGAGTACTACACGCCCGAGGACGGGCCCGGCCGGCTCGGCCATATCGGCGAGATCATGAACTTCTGGGTCCACTCCGCCGACACCGGCGCCGAGTGGACCCGCGGCCTCATCGAGCGCATCCGCGGCGGCGCCTACACCTTCGCGGGGGAGGGCGATCCGTTCGTCGGGATCCTCGCCGAGGACCAGGAGAACCCGTACGCGACGGGGGAGCGGCATCCGGAGGACCGCCGCTAATCAAGTTTGACTAAGCCTGGACCGGGCACTAGCTTCGAGCTGGTGGTCAAGTTTGACTAGCGAGGGAGTCTCAGTGGCCGACACGGCGATCACCGTCGAAAAGGCACGCAAGAAGTACGGCGGCACAGCCGGCAAGAACGCACTGGACGGGCTCGACCTCACGGTCGCGCGCGGCACCGTGCACGCAGTGCTCGGGCCGAACGGCGCGGGCAAGACGACCCTGGTCCGGATCCTGTCCACCCTCCTGCGGCCGGACAGCGGCCGCGTCGAGGTGGCCGGGCACGACGTCGTGCGGCAGGCGTACGAGGTGCGCCTCCGTATCGGCCTGCTCGGTCAGCACGCCGCCCTGGACGAGGAGTTGGGCGGCCACCAGAACCTGGAGATGTTCGGCCGCCTCTACCACCTCGGCGCCCGCCACGCGCGCGTGCGCGCCGCAGAGCTCCTGGAGCGCTTCGGCCTCGCCGACACCGGCCGCAAGCCGGTGAAGCAGTACAGCGGCGGCATGCGCCGGCGACTGGACCTGGCGGCCTCCCTCATCACCGACCCGGAGGTGCTCTTCCTGGACGAACCCACCACCGGCCTCGACCCCCGAGGCCGCGCCGAGGTCTGGTCCGCGGTCCGCTCCCTGGTCGGCGGCGGCACCACGGTCCTGCTCACCACCCAGTACCTGGAGGAGGCCGACCAGCTCGCCGACCGCATCTCGGTCGTCGACGCCGGCCGTGTCATCGCCGACGGCACCGCGGACGAGCTCAAGGCACTGACCGGCGGCGACCGCATCGACGTCGTCCTGCGCGACGCCGGCCACCTGGGCGCGGCGGTCGCCCTGCTGCCCGTACCGAAGGACGACGTCCGCGTCGACCCCGACCGCCGCCTGCTCAGCGCCCCGGTCACCGACCGGATGGCGGCGCTCTCCGGCGTCGTACGGGCCCTGGAGGAGGCCGGAATCGAGGCGGAGGACGTGGCGCTGCGCCGGCCGACGCTGGACGAGGTGTTCCTGCACCTCACGGGAGACGACCGCCGAGTGAAGGAGCCCGCATGAGCATGAGCACCCACGCCCTGACCGACTCCTGGACCATGACCCGCCGCGAACTCGCCCACTGGACGCGGCAACCCGTCCAGGTCGTGGTCAACCTGCTCTTCCCCGTGATGCTGCTGCTGATGTTCGGCTACCTGATCGGCGGCGGCCGGGGCGTCCAGGGCTCCTACATCGACTATGTCGTCCCCGGCATGCTCGCGCTCACCATGGCCTTCGGCCTGGAGGGCACGATGATCGCCGTCACGCAGGACCTCAACAAGGGCGTGATCGACCGCTTCCGGTCCATGCCGATGGCCAACGGGGCGGTACTGGTGGGCCGTTCGGCGGCCGACATGCTCCAGTCGGCGCTGGCCCTGTTCGTCCTCATGGGCGTCGGGTACGCGCTCGGCTGGCGCGCGGACGGCGGCCCGGGGGCCTTCCTGGGCGCCGTGGGACTGCTCCTGCTCTTCCGGTTCGCCATGCTGTGGATCGGCATCCACCTGGCGCTGGTGGCCGGCAAGCCGGAGATGGTGCAGGCGGTGCAGATCCTGGTCTGGCCGATCGGCTTCCTGTCCAACGCCCTCGCGCTGCCCGGGTCCATGCCCGGCTGGCTGGGCACGGTCGTCGAGTGGAACCCGATGTCGCACACGGCGACCGCAGTGCGCGACCTGTTCGGCGGTACCGGCACGGAGCACCTGGCGGCGGCGATCGTATGGCCGCTGGTGCTCCTGGCCGTGTTCTTCCCGTTGGCGGTACGGCGGTTCGCGCGCCTGAGCCGTTAGCGGCCGGCTGTCGGTAGCCCTCCCGCAGCCGTCTAGTGGTGGAAGCCGGTGGCCGCGCCCTTGTCCTGCGTCAGGGGATGCGGCTGCCGGCGCAGCTCCGGCAGCAGCTGGCTCAGGTCCTCCACGAACAACTCGGCGAGGTCGGTCGAGAAGCCGTTGCGGCAGACCACCCGCAGGACGGACAGGTCCTCGCGGTTCGGCGGGAAGGTGTACGCGGGGATCAGCCAGCCCTTCTCGCGCAGCCGCCGGGAGACGTCGAAGACGTCGTAGGCCGTCACCTCCGGCTGGGTCGTGAAGGCGAACACCGGGAGCTCGTCGCCCCGGGTCAGCAGCCGGAAGTCGTCGAGGGCCGCCACGCGTTCGGCGATGCCGAGGGCGACGTCCCGGGTGGTCTGCTGCACGGCCCGGTAGCCCTCGCGGCCGAGGCGCAGGAAGGTGTAGTACTGCGCGACGACCTGGGCGCCGGGCCGGGAGAAGTTGAGCGCGAAGGTCGGCATGTCGCCGCCCAGGTAGTTGACGCGGAAGACGAGCTCCTCGGGCAGGGACGCCCGGTCGCGCCACAGCGCCCAGCCGACGCCGGGGTAGACGAGCCCGTACTTGTGCCCCGAGGTGTTGATGGAGACCACCCTCGGCAGCCGGAAGTCCCAGACCAGGTCCTCGTCCAGGAAGGGCGCGACCATGGCGCCGGACGCGCCGTCGACGTGCACCGGGATGTCGAGGCCGGTGCGCTCCTGCAGTTCGTCGAGGGCGGCGCACAGCTCGGCGATCGGCTCGTAGGAGCCGTCGAAGGTGGAGCCCAGGATGCCGACGACCCCGATGGTGTTCTCGTCGCACAGTGCGGCCGCCGCCTGCGGATCGAGGCGGAAGCGGTCGCCCTCCATGGGTACCTGCCGGGCCTCCACCTCCCAGAAGTTGCAGAACTTGTCCCAGCAGACCTGGACGTTGACGCCCATGACCAGATTGGGGCGGACGTCGTGGGCGGGGTAGCGGTCGGCGTTGCGCTGCGCCCAGCGCCGCTTGAGGGCCATCCCGGCGAGCATGCACGCCTCGCTCGACCCGGTCGTCGAACACCCCACGGCTTCCGACGGGTCGGGGGCGTTCCACAGGTCGGCGAGCATCGCCACACAGCGCCGCTCCAACTCGGCGGTGCGCGGGTACTCGTCCTTGTCGATCATGTTCTTGTCCCGGCACTCGCCCATCAGAACCGCGGCCTGCGGCTCCATCCAGGTGGTGACGAAGGTGGCGAGATTGAGCCGGGAGTTGCCGTCCAGCATCAGCTCGTCGTGGACGAGCTGGTACGCCGTCGAGGGCGGCAGGGGAGCGTCCGGCAGCCGGTGCTTGGGCGGGGCCTGAGTCATGCCGCCGACCGGATTCGCCTCCCCGTAGAAGGGGTTGACGGCCAGCGGGCGCTCGTCGGGCCCCTCGGGACCTTTGTGCAGCGGCATGGGCTTTCTCCTGAGTCTCCCAAAGGGGGTTGGCGGGGGTCAGCGGATCGGGGTTCCGTCGTCGCACAGCTGCATCTGGGGGCGTCCGGTCACCAGCAGCCAGGCCGGCAGCGAGGCCATGCACAGCAGGGCGATGACCGCCGGCGAGGACACCAGCACGGCGGCCGTGAACAGGCTCACCCAGCCCTGCCGGGTGATGGCGAGGAGCATGCCGAGCACGCCCGTGGCGACACCGACGGCGGGATGGACGGCGGGCACGAGGGCGTGGGCGCACAGCCCGAGGGCGGCGCCGACGAACACGGCCGGGAAGATCCGCCCGCCGCGGAAGCCGCAGGACGCGGCGACGAGCAGCGCGGCCAGCTTCACCACCGTCATCGTCGCGAACTCCCCGGCCGACCGGCCCTCGGGATCGGCCGCGATCTCCCCGACCTCGTCCAGCCCCTTGAAGAGCGTGAGAGGGCCGCCCAGCGCGGCGAGCAGGCCCAGCACCAGCCCGCCGACCGGCAGAGCCACCATCGGATGCCCCAGCCGCGTGAACGCGCCATGGACGTACGGGAAGGCGCGGACGGCGCACATGCCGAGCAGCGCGGCGACGGACGCGATCACCAGCGCCGCGAGCAGATCGCCCCAGCCGGGCCGCCCGAAAGCGGGCAGGTGCAGATCGAAGCTCGGATGCGCCACCAGGGTGGTCGTCAGCGCGCCCGCGGCGGCGGCGACGAGCGGCGCGAAGACGTCGTCCCACAGTGCCCCCTTCAGCTGCCGCCCGGCCAGGGCCTCGGACAGGAGCAGTGCCGCCGCCACCGGCGTACCGAACAGGGCGCCGATCGTCGCCGCCTCCGCGAGCGCCGCCCACAGGCCGCCCGGCGCCCGGGGAACCAGCCGCCGGCCCAGCCAGAAGGCGAGCCCCACGTTCACGGCGATGATCGGGTTCTCGGGGCCGAGACTCGGCCCGCCGGCGAGCATCAGCGCGGTCGCCAGCACCAGCCCCGGCAGCACGGCGGGCGGCAGCACGGGCGCGTCAAGCCCGGTCGTGGCCGGGTCGGGCCCGGCATGCCCCGGCACCTTCCACACCACCAGGCCGACCGCCGCGCCGGTCGCGGTGAGCATGACGACCATCCACAGCACGGAGTACCGGCCCACCCCCAGCGCGTCGGGCAGGTTCCGCCACAGCACGTCCTGGAGCTCCTCGGCCGCCACGCTCACCCCGAGCAGGAGCAGACTCGCGCCCACGCCGACCACGAGAGCGGGGAGGATCAACGGCAGCAGCGCGCGGGCCGGGGTCGCCGGGGCGGCGGCGGGTAACTGCTGCACGGTGTCCTGGGCCACGGGCTCACGATAAACGGGCAAAACGGGCGCGACACCCGGAGGGAAACGGGCTTGCACCTCACGTCGCGTGAGGACTCATCGTGGAGTGCGTACCGAGAAAGGAGCGGAAGTGAGCTACTCCGTGGGACAGGTCGCCGGCGTCGCCGGAGTGACGGTGCGCACCCTGCACCACTACGACGACATCGGCCTGCTCGCACCCGGCGAGCGCAGCCACGCGGGCCACCGGCGCTACAGCGACGCCGACCTCGACCGGCTGCAGCAGATCCTGTTCTACCGCGAGCTCGGCTTCCCGCTCGAGGAGGTCGCCGCCCTGCTCGACGACCCGGACACGGACCCGCGCGCACACCTGCGCCGACAGCACGAGCTGCTGACCGCCCGGATCGAGAAGCTGCAGAAGATGGCGGCGGCCGTGGAGCACGCCATGGAGGCACGCAAGATGGGGATCAATCTGACGCCGGAGGAGAAGTTCGAGGTGTTCGGTGACTTCGACCCGGACCAGTACGAGGACGAGGTGCAGGAACGCTGGGGCGACACCGACGCCTATCGGCAGTCGCAGCAGCGGGCGGCCTCGTACACCAAGGAGGACTGGCAGCGGATCCAGCGCGAGTCCGAGGAGATCAACCAGCGCTTCGTCGCGCTGATGGAGGCCGGTGAGCCGGCGGACTCCTCGGCGGCGATGGACGCCGCCGAGGAACACCGCCAGTGGATCTCCCGCAGCCACTACGACTGCGGGCACGAGATGCACACCTGCCTGGGCGAGATGTACGTCTCCGACCCGCGGTTCACCGCGACGTACGACAAGATCCGGCCCGGCCTCGCGGTGTACCTGCGTGACTCGATCCTGGCGAACGCGGTCCGCCACACTCCGTGATCCCTGGCCCGGGTGCCCTGCGGGCTACTCCCGGGCCAGGACCACCGCGGTTCCGTAGGCACACACCTCGGTGCCCACGTCCGCGGCCTCCGACACATCGAAGCGGAACGCCAGCACGCCATTCGCCCCACGCGCGCGTGCCTGCTCGACGAGCCGCTGCATGGCCTGGTTACGGGTCTCCACGAGGGTCTTGGTGAGCCCTTTGAGCTCACCGCCGACCAGCGACTTCAGTCCGGCGCCGATCTGACTGCCGAGGTGCCGCGAGCGCACGGTCAGGCCGAATACCTCGCCGAGAACCTCGGTGACCCGGTAGCCGGGAATGTCATTGGTGGTCACTACCAGGACGTCGGGTTGGGGTCCCTGCCCGCCGCCGTACTCTTCGATGCCCATGAATCACAGCTTTGTCGCAGCGGGGGCACAGTGCATCCTGAGGGGGTCCATGGAACCTGGGCGGCCAGTGCAGCGTTGATAATTTGACCAGCCAGCCCCAGCCCGCCCGCCCCCACCCAGCAGGAGCCACGAATCCCGTGACCACGCTTGCGCTCGGCCCCGAGTGGCTCAGCCCGGACTATCTGATCCAGACCTTCAGCCTGCCCGGCATCCTGCTGATCGTCTTCGCCGAGTCCGGCCTCTTCGCCTTCCTGCCAGGTGACTCGCTGCTGTTCACGGCGGGCTTGTTCGTGGCCGAGGGGAACTACATCAGCCAGCCCCTGTGGCTGGTCTGCACCCTCATCGTCCTGGCCGCCGTCATCGGCGACCAAGTCGGTTACATGATCGGCAAGTTCTTCGGCCCGAAGCTCTTCAACCGCCCCAACTCCAAGCTCTTCAAACAGGAGAACCTGGAGAAGGCACACGAGTTCATGGAGAAGTACGGCCCCAAGGCGATCGTCCTCGCCCGCTTCGTGCCCATCGTGCGCACCTTCGCCCCCATCGTGGCGGGCGCCGGCCGTATGCAGTACCGCACGTTCCTCACGTACAACGTCATCGGTGGCGTCGCCTGGGGCACCGGCATCACCCTCGCGGGCTACTGGCTCGGCCAGATCGAGTTCATCAAGACGAACGTCGAGGCGATCCTCGTCCTGATCGTGCTCATCTCCGTGGTCCCGATCATCATCGAGTACCTGCGAGAGCGCGCCAAGAACAAGCGCGCGGCCGCGCAGGCTCCCGCCGCACGGACCCAGCAGGCCCCGCCGATGGACGACGCGACGACCCAGCTCCGCCGCATCCCGTCCGACGACGAGCCCCAGCAGCAGTACGGCAACCAGGGCGGACAGCAGTACGGCAACCAGGGCCGGCAGCAGTACGGCGACCAGCCTCAGCAGTACGGCTACGACCAGCAGTACTACAACCAGCAGCCCCAGCAGGAGCCGTACGCCCAGCAGTACCCCCAGGGCTACGGCCAGCAGCAGCCGTACGACGCCCAGCAGAACCAGCAGTACCCGCCCAACCAGGGTTACTGAAACGCCGCTAAAGGGGCGCGGGGAACTGCGCGACAAGCCACAAACAACCCGCAGACGCCGTCGGACACAAGGCCCCGCCCCAGTAGGCGCCCGGCCTCAGAATCCCCGCGTCCGCTTGGCAGCCCGCCGCTTCTCCGGCGACCCGATCCGCAGGAACAACCGCGAGATCTCAGACCCGAGGTTCACCCCAATAGCGATGGCCATGGCCAAGGAAGCCGCCGTGGCCAGCGAAACAAGCCCCGCATCCACCTTGTTCTGGGCGATGGACAACAGCCCGAAATATGTGGCCGACCCTGGCAACAGGGGCCCGATGGCGGCGGTGGTGTACGGCAACGCCGACGCGAACCGATACCGCGCCATCAGCTGCCCGAACAACCCCACCAACCCCGCCGCGACAGCCGTGGAGGCAACCGGCGACAGCTCACCGGCGTAGTGCAGCGCGCCGTACACCACCCAGGCGACACCGCCGTTGAGGGTCACGGCGAGCACGGTGGACCGTTCCTGCTGGAGCAGCACCGCGAAGGTCAGCGACAGCAGCATCGACGCACCGATCTGCCAGTACGGCCGCTCGGAGATGTTCAGCAGCGCGTCGGGGTCGGGGCCGGCGCCCAGGTTCACGCCGAGGTACAGGATCACCAGCACACCGACGACGATGCCGACGAAGAAGTACATGACCTCCAGCAGGCGCGCGGCCGCGGTGATGTAGAAGCCGGTCAGCCCGTCCTGCACGCCCGCCACCAACGCCCGTCCGGGCAGCAGCGCGAACAGTCCACCGGTGATGACCGCGGAGGCCTTCACATCGACGTGCGCCAGCGTGAGCGCGACCCCGATCGCGGCCGGCGGCATCGCGGCCACCGTGAACTGGTAGAACTCCGGCAGCCCGCGCCCCGCGCACAGCCACGCCAGCCGGTCGCCGAGCATTGCGCCCAGCATGGCCGCGATGAAGACGATCACGTCACCGCCGACCAGCACGGAGGCCGCCCCCGCGAGCAGCCCGCTCGCTCCGGTCAGCACCCAGGTCGGGTACGGGTGCCGATTGCGGCGCATCTCCGCGAGGCGCCCGTAGGCCTCCTCCAGGGAGATGTGGCTCTCCGGGTCACTGAGGTCGTCGACGAGCTGGTACACGGCGGCCAGGCGCGTGTAGTCGGTGCCGCGCCGCCGTACCGTACGCGACGCCGAGACCGGATCGTCCACCAGCGACGGCTGGTACGAGATCGACAGCAGGGTGAAGGTGACGTTCGGCTCGCAGCGGTCCAGGCCGTAGGACCGGCAGACCGCGAACATCGCCGCCTCGACGTCCTCCGCGCCCTCACCGCCCGCCAGCAGGAGCTCGCCGATACGCAGGGTCAGGTCCAGCACGCGCGGGACGGCCGGACCCTCCTCCTCCGCCTTCGGCATCCGCTCCGGCGCGGGCCGCTCGGCCACCGGCATGCGCAGCATCGTCCGCATCCGGTCCTGCCAGGGCAGGTCCTTGGTCAGGCTGATCTTCGGTATGCCGGTCGCGGGCGTGAACGCGGGTGAGGCGTCCTCGACGCTGTACAGGCTCGGCGTGCTGAACGCCGAGCGCTCGGGTTCCGGAAGCGGCGGCTGCGGTACGCCCAGCCCCTTGGGGAGGGCGAACTCGGACGTCGTCTCCGACTCGCTTTCCCCCACCTCGACGCCGACGGGCGGCGTGAAGGCCATCCTTGCCTCGTCCGACTGCGGTTTGCGGTCCTCCACGTCCGTCACCTGAGTAGCACTCCCTGTACGACACCTCCTGCCGCACTCAGTATGCGCACAGACACGCGAACGGGCTGCACGCGCACGCGTGCAGCCCGTTCACATGGCTCGAAGCAACTGGTGCCTCAGACCGGTGGCTCAGTGACCGCCCTGGTCCTTGAAGCGCTTGTAGGACCGCTCGATCTCGGCCTCGGCCTCGGTGCGACCCACCCAGTCGGCGCCCTCGACGGACTTGCCGGGCTCCAGGTCCTTGTAGACCTCGAAGAAGTGCTGGATCTCCAGGCGGTCGAACTCGGAGACGTGGTGGATGTCACGCAGGTGCTCCTGGCGCGGGTCCGTCGCCGGCACGCACAGCAGCTTGTCGTCGCCGCCGGCCTCGTCCGTCATCCGGAACATGCCGATCGCGCGGCACTTGATGAGGCAGCCCGGGAACGTCGGCTCGTCCAGGATGACCAGCGCGTCCAGCGGGTCGCCGTCCTCGCCGAGGGTGTTCTCGACGAAGCCGTAGTCGGTCGGGTAGGCGGTCGAGGTGAAGAGGCGACGGTCCAGGCGGATCCGACCGGTCTCGTGGTCCACCTCGTACTTGTTCCGCGAACCCTTCGGAATCTCGATCGTGACGTCGAACTCCACCGGTGGCTCCTCCATGATCAACACATAGTTCTGGTGGTTAAGTGTCCCTCACGCAGGTGTGTGATCGCGAAAGGGGCTGTTGGTCGTGCCAGAGCTGAGGCCTTGGCGAGCCGCGAAACCGCATGTGACGCGGGTCGCGGGCGCCGTACGACCGCGTCTGGCACGGGCCGTGGAGGCCGTACGTCCACGTCTCGCACGCGCCGCGACGGCCGCGAAACCACGGGTCGCACGGCTCGCGCGAGCCGTCTCCCCGCAGGCCGCGCGGACACGCAAGCCGAAGACCTGGCAGTACACCGCGGGCGCCGCCACCGCCGGACTGGCGCTGGCCGCCGGAGCGGTGACCACCGCCGGACCCTGGGACTCCACCGGTCAGCGTACGGCCGAGCGGGACTGGGCGGCCGTCCAGGAGCGTACGGGTGGCGCAGATCACGGCCGTAATGCCGATACGTCCGATTCCACGGACACGTCGGCCGATACACCCCGCCCCGCCCCCAGCGCGGCCTCCGTCCTCACCGGCCTGGGCGGCGGAATCAGCACCGTGAAGTCGGCCCCGAACGGCAAGGTTCTCGCCGGTCTCCTGGGCCCGCTCCTGGACGCCCCGGAACTCGGCGCCCGCACGGCGGCGATCGTCGACGTGGCCACCGGCAAGCGCCTCTACGACGACGGAGCCTCCGAGCCCCTCACCCCCGCCTCCACGACGAAGATCGCCACGGCCGCGGCCGCCCTCGCCGCACTGGGCCCCGACCACCGCCTCACCACCCGTACCGCCCTCGAGACGGACACGAGGGAACTGGTCCTGGTCGGCGGCGGCGACCCCACGCTGACCGCGCGCAAGGAGGCCGACGGCTGGGCGAGCCTGCGGGAGCTGGCCGACGAGACGGCGGCGGCGCTGAAGAAGCGGGACGTACGCCAGGTCACCCTTTCGTACGACAAGACGCTCTACGCCGGCCCCGAACTGCACCCCATCGGAGTGAACGGCAACCTCGCCCCGGTCAGCGCCCTCATGGTCGATGAGGCCCGCACGAACGACTCCACCAGCGGGCCGGTGAAGCGGAAGGAGGACCCGGCGAAGGACGCGGCGACGCAGTTCGCGGCCCTTCTCGCGGACCGCGGCATCAAGACCACCGCGCCCGGCCCGTCCAAGGCGACGAACCGGGCCGATGCGCTTGCCGAGGTCACCTCACCGCCGCTGTCCTCGGTGGTCGAGCGCATGCTCACCAACAGCGACAACGACATCGCCGAGCACCTCGCCCGCCAGACCGCCGTGGCGAGCGGCGCGCGCGCCGACTTCGACGGCGCGGGCGAGGCGATCGGGGCTCAGTTGAAGAGGCTCGGGCTGCCGGTGGAGGGTGCCGACTTCAAGGACGGCAGCGGCCTCGACCGCGATGACAAACTCACGGCGGACCTGCTCACGGCCCTGCTGGCCAAGGCGGCCGACCCGGCTCACCCCGAGCTCCGCCCGGTTCTGACCGGCCTCCCCGTGGCCGGCTTCACCGGCACCCTGACCAGCCGTTACGCCGATGGCGCGGCCGGCCTCGTCCGAGCGAAGACCGGCACCCTGAACGGCGTGAACTCCCTGGCCGGCACGGTCGTGGACCAGGACGGGCGCCTGCTCGCCTTCGCGTTCCTGTCGACGGGCGCCGACACGGAGGCGGCCCGGGCGGCGCTGGACCGGACGGCGACGGCGTTGGCGTCGTGCGGCTGCGGCTAGCCACCGGAAGGGGCCGCGACCGTCCCACCCACGCCGCGCCGCAGCCCTCCTCGGCGCCTGCACCGCCGCAGCGGTCCGCTGCCGCTGTGCCGTGGCTGTCGGTTCGCGCCGTGCTGCAGCGGTCCGTTCTCGCTGTGCCGTGGCTGTCGGTTCGCGCCGTGCTGCAGCGGGCCCGCTCTCGCTGTGCCGCGGTTGTCGGTTCGCGCCGTGCCGTAACCGTCCGCTTCGCGCCGTGCCGTAGCCGTCCGCTTCGCGCTGTGCAGCCGTGGTCACCTCCCGCCGTGGGCAGTCGTTCCGCAGGGCGGAACGGGTGGGCACGGCATGCAGCGCCGGGCGCCGCCTGATCAGACGGCAGCCCCTGCCGACCCAAGTCGCCGCCCATAACGCCGAGCACCCCCCAAACGCACCGTGGCCCCGCCAACCCCCACGGCCTGCCCCAAGTGGGAACGCTCACGTACGGTTGACACATGACGAGCATCGGTGGTGCCGAGATGGTCGACTGGAATCTCGCGGTGGCGACCGCGACCCGGCTCGTACGGCCGGGCCCCGAGGTGAGCCGCGACGAGGCCCGGGCCGTCGTCGCCGAGCTGCGCCGACATGCCAAGGCCTCGGAGGAACACGTCCGGGGCTTCACTCGTATGGGCACGGAGGGCACCCACGACACCCCCGTCCTCGTCGTCGACCGCCCCGGCTGGGTCCGGGCGAACGTCGCCGGGTTCCGCGAGATCCTCAAGCCCCTGCTCGAAAAGATGCAGGAGCGCCGCAGCGGCAGCACCGGCGGCGCGGTCCTCGGCGCCGTCGGCGGCAAGGTCACCGGCGTCGAACTGGGGATGCTGCTGTCCTTCCTGGCCTCCCGGGTCCTCGGCCAGTACGAGACGTTCGCCCCGGCCACCCGCGAACTCCCCGCGGGCGGCCCCCCCGATTCACCGAGTGGCGGCGGCCGACTCCTGCTCGTCGCCCCGAACATCGTGCATGTGGAGCGTGAACTCGACGTACAGCCCCACGACTTCCGCCTGTGGGTATGCCTGCACGAGGAGACGCACCGCACTCAGTTCAGTGCCGTCCCCTGGCTGCGGGACCACCTGGAGGGCGAAATCCAGTCGTTCTTGGGAGAGACGGACGTCGACCCCATGACCGTCCTGGAACGCATCCGCGAGGCCGCGCAGTCACTCGCCGGCGGCCGGCCCGAGGCCGAGGAGGACGACGGCGGACGTTCGTTCGTCGAACTGGTGCAGACCCCGGCCCAGCGGGAGATCCTCGGCCGCCTCACCGCAGTGATGTCGCTCCTGGAGGGCCACGCCGACTTCGTGATGGACGGGGTGGGTCCCCAAGTCGTCCCGACCGTGGCCGAGATCCGCGAGAAGTTCCAGCAGCGGCGTGCCAAGGGCGCCTCCCGACTGGACACGGCCCTGCGCAAGCTGCTGGGTCTGGATGCCAAACTCAGGCAGTACCGCGACGGTGAACGCTTCGTGCGGGCCGTCGTGGACCAGGTCGGCATGGACGGCTTCAACCGCGTGTGGACCTCCCCGAACACCCTCCCGACCAAGGCGGAGATCGCCAAACCGGCGGATTGGGTCGCGCGGGTGCACCGCAAAGCCGAGTCGTGAATCGCGCGCCGCGTTGTGCATCTCATACGAACGTCGTGAACCGAATCCGGCCGACGGCAGGCGAACGCCCCTTCAATCACCCGTCCGAGGGACCGTGAGTCATGGGTAGGCGTGCAATGCTCGGGGAACGGCCCGGCTCTGTCACCATCTACACACTCTGAGTGACCGACCGTCGGGCTCACCCCCCGACAATTTCATGAAGGGAACCGGACAATGGGTCCCCATCCTGCGGTCGCGGCGATACGCCTGGCGGTCCGCCGCGTCCTCCACGACATCCTCACCGACCACAGCCGCTCCACCAACGCCCCCGCGCCCAGCACGTCACGCGCGATCTCGTACGAGATCCCGCACATGACACCGGCCGTGGCGCCCCCCGCGACATCGACGGGCCTCACGCCCGCCGCGTACGACACGGCCCGCGAGCCGTCGTACGAGCTCCCCGGCCAGGCCCCGCAGGAGCCCACGCGCGCTGCCCCGCACGAGCGACCCCCCTCCCCGCTCGTGCTCGTGGCATGCTCCGGCGGCGCCGACTCCATGGCCCTCGCCTCCGCGCTCGCCTTCGAAGCCCCCAAACTCGGCATCCGCGCCGGCGCCGTCACCGTCGACCACGGTCTGCAGCCCGGCTCCGACCTGCGTGCCGAGGAAGTCGTCCTGCGCATGCGCGAACTCGGCCTCGACCCGGTCGAGTCCATCGCCGTGACAGTCGGCCGCCAGGGCGGACCCGAGGCCGCCGCCCGAGACGCCCGCTATGCCGCCCTCGACTCCGCGGCGGTCCGCCACGGCGCCGTCGCCGTCCTGCTCGGCCACACCCGGGACGACCAGGCCGAAACCGTCCTGCTCGGACTCGCCCGCGGCTCAGGCATCCGCTCCCTGTCCGGAATGGCCGCGGTCTCGGGGGCCGGCGGCCGCTACCGGCGCCCCTTCCTCCAGCTCGACCGGCAGACCGCCCGCAAGGCGTGCATGGTCCAGTCCCTGCCGGTCTGGGACGACCCCCACAACGCGGATCCCGCGTACACGAGGTCGCGGCTGCGCCAAGAGGGCCTGCCCGCTCTGGAGAAGGCACTCGGCAAGGGCGTCGTGGAGGCCCTCGCCCGCACCGCCCAGCTCTCCCGCGACGACGCCGACGCACTCGACGCCTGGGCCGGCCAGGCCGAGGCCGCCGTACGCGACTCGGCCGGCCTCCTGGAGTGCGCCAAGCTGTACGCCCTCCCGCCCGCCGTACGCCGCAGGATCCTGCGCCGCGCCGCCATCGAGGCCGGGGCGCCCGCCGGTGCGCTGTTCGCCCGCCACATCGAGGAAGTCGACCGCCTGATCACCGGCTGGCGCGGCCAGGGAGCCATCAATCTCCCCGGCAAAGTCGTCGCACAGCGCCAGGGTGGCAGACTGGTGATTCGGCAAGGCTGAAACCGGACCCTCCCACCGGCCCCAGAGCGGGTCGTGAGAGCGGCACGGACCAGCCGGTGGGACGACCGAAAGTGATGCGGGTGGACGCGAAAGACATGGGTGCCGAGCTCCAGCAGGTGCTCATCACCAAGGAAGAGATCGACGCGAAGCTGGCCGAGCTGGCCGCGAAGATCGACGCGGAGTACGCGGGCAAGGATCTGCTCATCGTCGGCGTCCTCAAGGGCGCGGTGATGGTCATGGCCGACCTCGCCCGAGCGCTGTCCACCCCCGTCACCATGGATTGGATGGCCGTGTCGTCGTACGGCGCCGGCACCCAGTCCTCCGGTGTCGTGCGGATCCTCAAGGACCTCGACACCGACATCAAGGGCAAGCACGTCCTGATCGTCGAGGACATCATCGACTCCGGCCTGACCCTGTCCTGGTTGATCTCCAACCTCGGCTCGCGCGAGCCCGCCTCCCTCAAGGTGTGCACCCTGCTGCGCAAGCCCGAGGCCGCGAAGGTCGCCATCGACGTGGAGTGGGTCGGCTTCGACATCCCCAACGAGTTCGTCGTGGGCTACGGCCTCGACTACGCCGAGAAGTACCGCAACCTCCCGTTCGTCGGTACGCTCGCGCCCCACGTCTACGGCGGCTGAGTCCGACGGTCCGCGCAGTCGGACCCCAAGGGCCCAAGCGCTGTACGAAGATCGGGAACCCCGGCGGGCCTCGCGCCGTTGGAGCATGCAGACGGGCTTGCCAGCCCTCCCGTGCGGCTACGGTCGTCAAAGCTGGGGTACCGTCAGAAGAACTGTCTTATCAAACTCACTATGGCAGGAGGGACGGGGCGGCACCGCTCCGTATGGATGGACGTGAAGCGATACTTCCGTGGGCCGGTCATGTGGATCGTGCTGGCCGTCCTTGCCGTGGTCGTGTTGATGCAGGTCGTCGGCTCGTCCGGCGGCTACAAGACGGTGGACACCGGCCAGGTCGTCCAGGCGATCAATGACAACAAGGTCGAGTCGGCCAAACTGACCACCGGCGACGAGCAGATCATCAAGGTCCAGCTCAAGGACGGCGCAAAGGTCGAGGGCGCCACCAAGATCCAGGCGAGCTATATCGGCGACCAAGGCGTGACCATCGCCAGCACGCTGCAGAACAAGTACCAGGACAAGCAGATCCCGGACGGCTATACGGTCTCGCCGTCCAAGCAGAACCCGTTCGTCGGCATCCTGCTCTCCCTGCTTCCCTTCGTCCTCATCGTGGTCGTCTTCCTGTTCCTGATGAATCAGATGCAGGGTGGCGGCTCCCGGGTCATGAACTTCGGCAAGTCCAAGGCGAAGCTCATCACCAAGGACACCCCGAAGACGACGTTCTCGGACGTCGCGGGCTCGGACGAGGCAGTCGAGGAGCTCCAGGAGATCAAGGAGTTCCTCCAGGAGCCGGCGAAGTTCCAGGCCGTCGGCGCCAAGATCCCCAAGGGCGTTCTGCTCTACGGGCCTCCTGGTACCGGTAAGACGCTCCTCGCGCGCGCCGTCGCCGGCGAGGCGGGCGTCCCCTTCTACTCGATCTCCGGTTCCGACTTCGTCGAGATGTTCGTCGGTGTCGGTGCCTCCCGGGTCCGTGACCTGTTCGAGCAGGCGAAGGCGAACGCCCCGGCGATCGTCTTCGTCGACGAGATCGACGCGGTCGGCCGCCACCGCGGCGCCGGCCTCGGCGGCGGTCACGACGAGCGCGAGCAGACTCTGAACCAGCTGCTCGTCGAGATGGACGGCTTCGACGTCAAGGGCGGCGTGATCCTCATCGCCGCGACGAACCGGCCCGACATCCTCGACCCGGCCCTCCTGCGCCCCGGCCGCTTCGACCGCCAGATCGCGGTCGACCGTCCGGACATGCAGGGCCGTCTGGAGATCCTCAAGGTCCACCAGAAGGGCAAGCCGGTCGCCCCGGACGTCGACCTGTCGGCGGTCGCCCGCCGCACGCCGGGCTTCACCGGCGCGGACCTGAGCAACGTCCTCAACGAGGCAGCGCTGCTCACGGCCCGCTCGGACATGAAGCTGATCGACAACCACATGCTGGACGAGGCCATCGACCGCGTCGTGGCGGGCCCGCAGAAGCGGACCCGGATCATGTCGGACAAGGAAAAGAAGATCACCGCGTACCACGAGGGCGGCCACGCCCTGGTCGCGGCGGCTTCCCCCAACTCCGACCCGGTCCACAAGATCACGATCTTGTCGCGAGGCCGTGCGCTGGGCTACACGATGGTGCTCCCGGACGAGGACAAGTACTCGACCACGCGCAACGAAATGCTGGACCAGCTGGCCTACATGCTGGGCGGCCGCGCGGCCGAGGAACTGGTCTTCCACGACCCGACCACGGGTGCCGCGAACGACATCGAGAAGGCCACGACCACCGCCCGCGCGATGGTCACGCAGTACGGCATGACCGAGCGTCTCGGCGCGATCAAGTTCGGTGGCGACAACACCGAGCCGTTCCTCGGGCGTGAGATGGCTCACCAGCGCGACTACTCGGAAGAGGTCGCCGCGCTGGTGGACGAGGAAGTCAAGAAGCTCATCGAGAACGCGCACAACGAAGCCTGGGAGATCCTGGTCGAGAACCGCGACGTCCTCGACAACCTGGTCCTTCAGCTGCTGGAGAGGGAGACGCTGGGCAAGGAGGAGATCGCCGAGATCTTCGCCCCCATCGTCAAGCGTCCGCCCCGGCCCGCCTGGACCGGTTCCTCGAGGCGCACGCCGTCCACCCGTCCGCCGGTGCTCTCCCCGAAGGAGCTCGCACTGACGAACGGCGCCAACGGCGCGACGCCGGCGATCAGCACCGCGAAGTCGACGGCGGCGGAGCCCGCGCCGGCGGCCGAGCCTGCTCCCGAGGAGCGTCCGGAGAGCTGACGCCCCGGCCCCGGTGACCCCACCGGCCCGGAATGGATGCCGCGCCCCCCTGGTTCTAGCCTGGGGGGCGCGGCATTTTCGTATGCCCGCAGTTCAGACGCGTGACCCATACGCGCCACCCGCGAAGGAACGAGGCACCACAATGACCGACCCGGTGACGCTGGACGGCGAGGGCTCCATCGGCGAGTTCGACGAGAAGCGAGCCGAGAACGCCGTGCGCGAACTGCTGATCGCGGTCGGCGAGGACCCGGACCGCGAGGGGCTGAGGGAGACTCCGGCGCGGGTGGCGCGGGCTTATCGGGAGCTCCTTGCCGGGCATACGCAGGAGCCCGAGGACGTCCTGACGACTACGTTCGATATTGGGCACGATGAGATGGTCCTGGTGAAGGACATCGAGATCGTTTCCTTGTGCGAGCATCACATGCTGCCATTCCACGGCGTGGCTCACATCGGGTATATCCCGGCTGAAAGCGGCAAGATCACGGGCCTGTCGAAGCTTGCGCGGCTGGTTGAGGTGTTTGCCCGTCGCCTGCAGGTGCAGGAACGACTCACCACGCAGGTCGCCGACTCTCTGATGAGCATCCTCGAGGCCCGGGGTGTGATCGTCGTCATCGAGGCCGAGCACATGTGCATGTCGGTGCGCGGTATCCGTAAGCCCGGCGCCAAGACCACGACGTCGGCGGTGCGTGGACAGCTTCGGGACGCCACGACCCGGGCCGAGGCAATGAGCCTGATACTGGCGCGCTGACCTGCCCGTCACACCGTCGGTGCTGCCCCCGCGCCGTTGTGCTCGTCGTCCTCCGGGAGCTTGCACACGCGTTCCAGGAAGATGGCCGCCGCTATGACGCCGACGCCCGCTACGACCGAGAAGCCGGCGTAGATGGCCTGGTCGCGGCGGGCGGGGATGTCGAGGAGTTCCAGGAGGAAGACGCCCGCGCCGCCGTACATGCCGGCGACGAGGGCGGCGACCAGGGCGCTGGCCTGGCCGAAGACGACCGCGCGGGCGGCCATCAGGGGGTCGACGCCCTTGGCATCGGGCTGGCGTTCGCGTTGGGCCCTGAGGCGGGCGCGGATGGAGAGCGCCGTGGCGAGCAGGACCACGGCGATCACGGCGAGGACGATGGGCGCGGCCAGCGGGACGCTCGGAAGGGTCCCGATCGAGTTCCAGAGGCGGGCGCCCGCCCAGGACACGACTCCGGCGATGAGGAAGATGCCGGCCAGCATCCTGATGCGCAGCTCTCTCACGGTGTCCCTTCAGCTCCCCCGGGTCCCCACGGACCGTGGTCGATCGTCTTGACCTTAACGACTACTCGGGCAGCTGGAGTTCCAGGTCCCGGCGTGGTTCGACGCCGTGGTGCGTGATGCCGGCCAGGAGGTCGGCCACCGAGCCGCGACCCGGAAGCTGTGCCTGCGGCTCGACGTCGTGCCAGGGGGCGAGGACGAAGGCGCGTTCGTGGGCGCGTGGGTGGGGGAGGGTGAGGGCCGGGTCGTCGGAGACGACGTCGGCGTACGCGACGATGTCGACGTCGAGGGTGCGTGCGCCCCAGCGCTCGTCCCGTACGCGATGGAAGGCCTCCTCGACCGCTTGCGCGCGCTCCAGGAGGGAGGACGGGGGGAGCGTGGTCTTGAGGACCACGACCGCGTTGAAGTAGGACGGCTGGCTTCCCGGCTCCACGCCCCACGGCTCCGTCTCGTACACCGGGGAGACCGCCTTGATGCGGACGCCGGGGGTGTCCTCGAGGGCGTCGATGGCGCCCTGGAGGGTCTCCAGGCGGTTGCCGAGGTTGGAGCCGAGGGAGATCACGGCGCGTTTCGGGTTGTGGAGGGTGGTGTCGGCGGCGTCGACCTTCTCGACGACGGAGGCGGGTACCGGCTGTACGGTCGGGTCGCTGTGACCCTCGGTGAAGAACGCGGTCATACTCGGCTCCGGGTGATGGTGACGGTCACGTCGTCGAAGGGGACCGTGATCGGCGCGTCCGGTTTGTGGACGGTGACCTCGACCTCCTGGACCCCTTCGTGCTTCAGGCAGGCCTGGGCGATGCGCGCGGGGAGCGTCTCGATGAGGTTGACCGGCTCGCCCTCGACGACGGCCACGACCTCCTCCGCCACGATGCCGTAGTGCACGGTCTTCGCCAGGTCGTCGTCGGCAGCGGCCGGCCGGGTGTCCAGGCCGAGGACGAGGTCCACCACGAAGGTCTGGCCCTCCCTGCGTTCCTCGGGGAACACACCGTGGTACCCGCGGGCCTTGAGGCCGCGCAGCGCGACACGATCCACGCGAATCACTCCTGCAATCGTCGGTGACGGCCGGTCCGTGTCGCGTGCGGGCGGCACACCGGCCTCGAACGAATCTACCTGCGGGCACTGACAGGGCCGGGCCAAGGGGGCGTGGGCCCGGTCCGGGCCAGGAGGATTCATCGAGTGTTTCCCCTGGGGAACCCGGCGACTCACGGCTTGGTAGCCGCGCCTACCCGCAGGTGCGTGATTCCAACCACTCCTTGGTCCCGGCGGGGCCACGCAGGCCCCCTTGCGGGTGGCTTCAGCGAGTCGGCCCCGGGTTGTCCCCGGGGCGTCCCTCTGGTGGTCCCTGTAGGGGCCGCCCCCGCAGCAGTGGCCCCTGTGGGGCGCCTACCCACTCAGGAGGGGGTGTCGTCGCTCTCTTCCTCGTCGTTTTCGGCCAGAACGGGCGACGCGTGGTGCGACCAGATCTTCCAGCCGTCGGGTGTGCGGCGGAACACGTTGGTGGCGACCACCAGCTGGCCCACGAGGGGGCCGAGTTCCTCGCTGCCCTCGGGGGCGGGGCCGCCGCTGAGGATGTTCTCGGTGCAGGTCACCAGGGCGGTGTCGCCGGTGACGGAGACGTGCACGTCGGTGAGGAAGAACTGGATGTAGTCGGTGTTGGCCATGATCAGCGCGTACGACCTGAGGACCTCGCCGCGTCCGGTGAGCACCGGCCAGCCGGGGTGCACGCAGGAGACCACGCCGGCGTCGGCCGGGTCGTGGTACGTCTCGTCGATGCCCAGGTCGGACGGGGTGAGCCAGAGCGAGGACAGCTTTTCGAAGTCGCCGCTCTCCAACGCCTCGTAGAAGGCGGTGTTGGCGGCCTCCACTTGCTCGACGTCGGTGTGCGGGGCGCTCACCGGGCTCCTTCAGAGCGGTGCGCGCCGCCGTTCACGCCGCCGTGCTCGGCGTTCGCGCCGGGCGCGTTCTGGGCGTCACGCGCCTCTTCGATCGCGCGCGCGACGCGTACCGCGTCCGCCGTGGCGCGCACCTCGTGCACGCGCACCGCCCACGCGCCGGCCTGCGCCGCGAGCGCCGAGACGGCCGCCGTGGCGGCGTCGCGCTCACGGGCGGGCGGTGGCGCGCCCTGCGGTCCTGCGAGGACGCGGCCGAGGAACCGCTTGCGGGAGGCGGCGACGAGGAGGGGGTGGCCGAGGGCGAGGAGCCGGTCGAGGTGGGCGAGGAGGACGAGGTCGTGCTCGGCGTCCTTGGAGAAGCCGAGGCCGGGGTCGACGACGATGCGGTCGGGGGCGATGCCGCCGGCCAGAACGGCCTCCACGCGCGCGTGGAGCTCCTCGACGACTTCGGCGACGACGTCGTCGTACCTGCCCTTGACGTTTGCGCCGTCGAGGAAGCCCCGCCAGTGCATGACGACGAACGGGGCGCCGGTCTCCGCGACGACCGGGATCATCGCGGGGTCGGCGAGGCCGCCACTGACGTCGTTGACGAGGGCGGCGCCGGCGGCGAGGGCCTGTTCGGCGACGGAGGCGCGCATCGTGTCGACGGAGATCGTGACGCCCTCGGAGGCGAGGTCGCGGACCACGGGGACGACGCGGCGCAGCTCTTCGGCCTCGTCGACCCGGGTGGCGCCGGGGCGGGTGGACTCGCCGCCGACGTCGACCAGGTCGGCGCCCTCCTCGACCAGGGCGAGGCCGTGCTTGACGGCGGCCGTCGTGTCGAACCAGCGCCCGCCGTCGGAGAAGGAGTCGGGAGTGACGTTCACGACTCCCATGACCGCGCAGCGATCCCACTGCGGAAGGCCCGTGACGCGCCCGCGTCCGCTCTGCTTGCTCATATGTTCAGCGTAGGCCCATGGGAGTGCCGGGACGTGCGGTGGCCCGAGCGGGAGCCCTGGGGTGGGGGTGGGGCGGGCCGGCGCGGGGTGGTCGTGTGCGGCGGTGCGGGAAGCGCAGTGGCGAGCAGGCCCGGGGGAGTGCCGCAGGCCCGAGTATGTGCCGTGATGGTCTGCGGCCCGGGCGGACGCCTGGAGGTGGGGTGGCTTCCGCTCGGGCCTGGCTTGGGTGGGTGCGGTTCCGGTCAGGCCGCGCGGACCTCCCGCTCCGCCACCGCGTGAGCGCACGGGCGCGGGGTGGTCGTGCGGCGGCGCAGGAAGCGCGGCAGCGGCAGGGCGAAGTTGACGAAGCCTTCGGCCTGCATGGCGGCGAAGCCGAGGCGGGGCAGGTCGCCGGAGGCGCGGTAGACGACGAAGCGGGGCTCCCAGCGGGGCTGGAACTTGGCGTTGAACTTGTACAGCGATTCGATCTGGAACCAGCGGGAGAGGAACACCAGCAGCCCGCGCCAGGCGCGCAGTACCGGTCCCGCGCCGATCTTCTCGCCGCGGGCCAGGGCCGAGCGGAACATGGCGAAGTTGAGGGACACGCGCGCGATGCCGAGTTTCGGTGCGGCCTGGAGGGCGGCCACGATGAGCAGTTCGTTCATGCCGGGGTCGGCCGCGCGGTCGCGGCGCATCAGGTCCAGGGAGACCCCGTCCGTGCCCCACGGCACGAAGTGCAGGATCGCCTTGAGGTCGCCGTACGGACCCGGCTCCTCGTCCGCCTTGTGGGCGGTGGCGATGAGACAGTCGCCGTCGGCCGGGTCGCCTACGCGGCCCAGTGCCATGGAGAAACCGCGCTCGGTGTCGGTGCCGCGCCAGTCCTCGGCGGCGCGGCGGACCCGGTCCAGCTCGGCCTCGCCGAGATCACGGACGCGCCGTACCCGGGTTTCGTAACCGGCGCGCTCGATGCGCTTGACCATCTGGCGTACGTTGCGCATCGCGCGGCCGGCGAGCGAGAAATCCGGGACGTCCACCACCGCCTCGTCGCCCAGTTCGAGGGCGTCGAGCCCGGTCTCGCGGGTCCACACCTCGGCGCCGGTCTCCGAACAGCCCATCACGGCCGGGGTCCAGGAGTGGGCCTTGGCCTCGTCCATGAAGCGCTCGATCGCGCCCGGCCAGGCTTCGACGTCGCCGATCGGGTCGCCGCTGGCGAGCATCACGCTGGAGACGACGCGGTAGGTCACCGCCGCCTTGCCGCTGGGGGAGAAGACGACGGCCTTGTCGCGGCGCAGCGCGAAGTGGCCGAGGGAGTCGCGGCCGCCGTGCTTGACCAGCAGGGCGCGCAGGCGTGCCTCGTCGTCCTCGGTGAGGCGTGCGGCGGGGTGTTCGGGGCGGAAGGCCAGGTAGATCGTGGTGACCGCCGTGATCCAGCCGAGGGCGCCCAGGGAGAAGGCGACCGTCCACGAGGTGTTGCCCTGGTAGTCGACCGGGCCCTCGAAGCCGAACAGGCCGTAGATGACGTGCGCGATGCGGTCGGCCAGGCTCGGGTCGCCGACCAGGGTCTGCGGATGGGCGCTGACGATGACCAGCCCGAGGGCGAGGGAACCAGCGCTCATGAGGACGAAGTTGGCCAGCGCCCGCCACCTGCTGCGCGGGTCGGGCAGCGCCGCGAACTGGTCGCGGTGGCGCAACAGGGCTACGAGCAGCGCAACCGAGATGAGGACGCCCACCAGGGAGTGGCGGTACGTGAACTGCGCGACCGCTCCGGCCGGCAGCAGGACGACCGCGGCGCGCCACGCCCGCCGCTTGCCGCGCTTGAGGCCGTGGGCGAGCAGGAGCAGCAGCACGCCCGCGCTGAGCGACAGCGCGGCCGCGAACGGTCCCGTCGAGCCCGGCAGCACCTCGGCGATGGCGTGCATACGGCTGTGCCGGAAGCGCGGGAAGACGCCCGCGGCGACGTCCAGCAGGCCCACCAGGGCGCAGGCCCTGCCGACGAAAACGGGAACGGCCTCCGGGCGCGGGCCACGGAGCAGATGCCGTACTCGGCTCGGCAGGTGCCGTACCTGACTTGATCGTTGGGGAACCCCGCCCGACATTTCCACATCTGTCCTGACAGACATCGCATCCCATAGTTCTGCGAGAGACCTTGGATCCGGTGCCGATTCGGGCATCCGGCGACATTGCGCCCTCTAGGACGGTGTCTTGAGGGGAGAGGTTCACTCAGCTCCCCAAAACCGTTTCAAAGGCCAAGGAAAGTCTGGGGCAAGCCCTTGCGAAGGAGCGGGGGAGGCAGCGCGGCGGAAGCGCGAACCGGGCGGAAAGTGCGGGCAGGTAACCATCGATGGGTCTCACGAGCGGCAAGGTGCTGGCGCTGGCGGTTGTGGCCGCCGTAGGGCTGTTCGTCGGCACGGTGTGGCTGTGGCCACGGCTTGCGCGGCGCGGCTGGCGGAACGTGGGCGGACGTATCGGTCTGCTGCTCTCCACACAGTTGATGCTCTTCGCGGCGGTCGGTCTCGTCGCCAACCAGGCATTCGGGTTCTACGCCAGCTGGGCCGACCTGTTCGGGCAGGAGACCGAACAGGGCGTCGTCGTGGACCACACGCCGACCGGCGGGCCGCTGGAGGTCGTCGACACGCGGCGCGTGCCCGGCGTGGCCGGCGCCCGGCCGCACCGGGGCGGGCAGATCCAGAAGATCGGCATCGTGGGCCGTACGACGCACATCGCGACGCCCGCGTACGTCTATCTGCCGCCGGAGTACTTTCAGCCGCAGTACCGCACGCGCACCTTCCCCGCGGCTGTCGTTCTCACCGGTTATCCGGGCACGGCCAAGGCGCTGGTGGACAAGCTCGACTATCCGCGTACGGCCGCGAGGCTTGCCGGGGACGGTCGTATGCAGCCGATGATCCTGGTGATGATGCGGCCGACCGTGGCGCCGCCGCGGGACACGGAATGCGTGGACATCCCGGGCGGCCCGCAGACCGAGACGTTCTTCGCCAAAGATCTGATCGATGCCGTGAGCGGCCACTACAGGGTGGGCAGGAAACCGGGCAGCTGGGGCATCATCGGTGACTCCACAGGGGGCTACTGCGCGTTGAAGCTCGCCATGCACCACCCTCGGGTGTACGCCGCCGGGGCGGGGCTTTCCGCGTACTACAAGGCGCCGACCGACCCGACGACGGGCGATCTCTTCCACGGCGACGAGGAACTGCGCAATCGCGCGAACCTGTGGTGGTACCTCAAGCACATGCCCGCGCCGGACACTTCACTGCTCGTCAGCAGCAGCAAAGTTGGAGAATCCAACTACAAGGGCACACTGAAGTTCATTGAGCGAGTGAAGGCCACGAAGCTGACGCGGATCTCGTCGATCATCCTGGAAAGCGGAGGACACAACTTCAACACCTGGCGGCGGGAGATTCCGGGGACGCTGGAGTGGATGAGCGGGCGGCTGAGCGGCAGGTGACGTGCCCGTCGGGGCTTTGTGATCTTGGTTCTTGTCCAATTCGGTGACAGATCTGATTCCTGATGCCGTGTGAACGACTCGGGATGGCTGTGTTTTTGCGGGGCGGGGCAACAAGATTCGCCTACGCGCGGTAAGTTTCTGGCCATGCCACGTGGACGTCACCGTCATTCCCCTCCCTTGCACAGGCTGCTGCCCCCGTCGGCGATCGCAGGCGTCTCCGTCGTCTGTGCGCTCGCCCCCTGGGTGTTCACCGAGCCGATGGTGCTGCGCGGCCTTGCCGCGGCCGCCGCGGCGACGGCGGTCGTCGGCGCGGTCGTCATGCGCCACTGGGACACGCAGGCGGGCAAACGGGTCGCCGACCTCACGCGCGCGCGTGCGAGCGACGAGTGGCGGTACGAGGAGCGGGTCGCCGAGCTGGAGACCGACCTCGAGGAGTCGCGCGAGCTGCGCGTCAAGCTGGAGCAGCGGCTGCGGGCCAAGCGCACGGAGCTCGCGGGGCTGCGCAACGAGCACGCGGCGCTGCTGCGCCGGTACGCCACGGCGGAGACCGAGCGGGCGAGCGTCCTGGAGGAACGCCGGGTCCTGGAGATAGAGGCGGGCACGCCCGTGCGCGCGTTGCCGCCGGCGTCGGCGCCGGTCGATGGTGCGGTTTCCGTCGCTGCGGAGGGGGCTGTGGCTGCCCCGGCCGGGACGGAGGACGTGGACACCGAGGCCGCGGAGGAGACGGCTAAGACGCCGGCCATCTTCTCGCCGGAGGGTTCCCGGCTGTTCCTGCGGGCCGGCGCGGCGTTGGCGCGGTTCGACGGGGACGAGGGCCAGGGGACGCCGGACGGAGACGGTCCGGGGAAGACCGGAGACGGCTCGGTGAGCGACGGCGAGTCCTCGAAGAACGACTCTCCCGGCGACGAATCCCCCAGCAACGAATCCCACGGCAACGGGTCTGCGAAGAGCGAGTCCCCGAAGAGCGAGTCCCCGAAGAACGAGCCGCCGAAGAACGATCCCCCGAAGGGTGACGGTCCCTCCTCCGGCGAGGAGCCGGTGGAGGCCGGTTCGGGTCCCGTCGAGGCAGTGGTCACGGGCGGGTCCGAGACGGAACCCGCGCTGGAGGACGAGGCCCAGGGGAAGCCCGAGGCGGTCGACGGGCACGAGCGCGCGACCGCCATCCCCACGGCAGGCACGGTCGCCGAGGCCCAGCCGGC
The DNA here is from genome assembly GCF_041052385.1 of Streptomyces sp. R28. Classification (GTDB taxonomy): domain Bacteria; phylum Actinomycetota; class Actinomycetes; order Streptomycetales; family Streptomycetaceae; genus Streptomyces. The sequence continues at coordinate 6,065,354 of NZ_CP163439.1, forward strand.
CCTGCCTCCGGCCCAGCAGCCCTCGGGGCACTTCATCGCGCCGACCGCGGTGGCCGTCGTACCGGCGACGCCCGTCCGGCGTGCGGCGATCGGAGGCGGCTTCGACTTCTTCGGTACGAAGCAGGGGGCGGCCCCCTACGCGTTGGAGTCCGTCCAGAACGAGGACCTCGCCGACGTCGTCGGCCAGGAGGCCCTCGCCCTCCACAAGGCCGAGTCCGAGGCCGAGTTCAAGCCGGCCGACGAGGAGTCCCGGGGTATCGGGCAGGTCATCGACCTGACGGCTCATGACGAGACGGAACAGATCGATGTGCAGGGCTTGCGGAGCGCGGTTTCCTGACGATCCCTTCGTCACGCACGCCGTGACACGGACGCTCAGGCCATCCACCGATCCGGCCGAGCGTCCCTGCGCCCCGTGCGCGACCGCTCCGCCTGCCCCCGCAGCAGCTCCGCGGCCTCCCCTGCGTCCCGCAGCCGGGCGGTCACGGTCTTGTTCGCCCCGGTGTCCACGCGTACGTCGGCCACGCCCCACAGCCGCTCCCACGGCCCCTGAGCCAGCCGTACGCTCTGGACCTTCGCGTGCGGTACGAGCGCCAGGCTCCGCCGGAAGAGGCCGGTCCGGGCGGCGAACACCGCGTCCGTGACAGCCAGGCCGTACCCGCGCCACCACACCGGCACGCACCGGCCCGCCCGCCGCGGCGGACGTGACAGCGAGGCGTGCGAGGGGACGGTCACCCCGGGCAGCACGCGCGCGACGACCGATTCGGCGACCTCGCGCGGGGCGACCGGAAGCAGGACCGAGTTGGACGAGCCCGCCACGTCCAGTTCCACCCGCACCCAGCCGCGCCGCCGCCACAGCAGCGGTTCGACGATCCGTACGGTCTGGACGCGGCCTGGCGGCACCGTCTCGTGCGCCCGGTCGAGCAGGCCGTGGTCGAGACGCAGCCCGTCCGGCGACTCGCCCACCGTCCAGTCGTACTCGGTGACGAACCGCCCCACGCTGCTTGCTCCCGCTGCACCGAACAGCGGAACCGCGGTCGCGAGGACCGTCCACGCGCTTTCCGTGGCCAGCCAGAGGACGGTCGGTACGACGATCGCGGCGGCCAGCGTCGCCCAGGTGGCGCCGGTCAGGACGAGCGAGACGGCCAGGACGCCCGGTGGCACGCGCAGCAGCTCCTGGGACGGCGCCTCGCCGACCTCGTGCGCCGTCTCGGGCGCGAAACCGGCGGCGCGCGCGAGGAGTTCCGCGCGGAGCGCACGCGCCTCGTCCTCGCCCAGGAAGGCGAGTTCGTCCTTCTTGTCCGCGCCTATGACGTCGAGTTTGAGCTTCGCGACGCCCGCCACGCGCGCGAGCAGCGGCTGGGTGATGTCGACGGCCTGGATGCGTTCCAGCCGGATGTGCGCGGTGCGCCGGAACACCAGGCCGGTACGGATGCGCAGTTCGCTGTCGGTCACCGCGAAGTGCGTGAACCACCAGGTGAGGAAGCCGTACAGCGCGGCCGCGGGGACCAGCACGGCGAGCGCGAGCAGGATGGTGGTGGTCGTCAGCCTGGTCAGCTGGCGCTGCGCCTGGTCGGGGTCGTGCACCGCCCAGCCGATGAGCACGGCGACCGGCGCCCACGCGCGCCTGAGCGGCGTCACGGGGTGCAGCCGCCGGTCGGTCACGGGTCGCCTCTCGCGTACGGCGTCGTCGACGCCGGGCGTCGTCACAGCCCCGCCGATCGGGCCTCGCCCAGCTCGGTGAGCCGGTCGCGCAACCGTTCCGCCTCGGCCGGGTCGAGGCCGGGGATGGTCGCGTCGGTGGCCGCGGCGGCCGTGTGCAGTTGCACGCTGGCCAGGCCGAAGTGCCGCTCCACGGGGCCGGAGGTGACCTCGACCAGCTGCATCCGGCCGTACGGCACGACCGTCTCCTCACGCCACAGCACGCCCCGGCTGATCAGCAGGTCGTCGGCGCGCTCGGCATAGCGCCACGAACGCCAGTTGCGGCCGAGCATCACCCAGCCCCACGCCATCAGGGCCAACGGCAGCAGCGCGAAGGCGGCCCAGCCGGGCCCGGCGAGCAGCCCGAGCAGCAGGGCCAGTCCGATCGTCAGCAGTCCCATCCACACCACCAGCAACAGCCGCCGCATCTTCAGCAGCCCCGGCGGCAGCCCGGTCCACCCCGGCTCGACCTCCACCCCTTCGTCCCCCACTCGCTCGTCTCCCGCCGTCCCCGTGTGCTCCGGGCTCCCCGTCTCCATGGGGCCAGCGTACGTAGGGGAGACTGTGTCCATGACTCCTACGACGGAGACCATGGTCGGTATCGGCGGCGCCGCGGAGAGCACCGACATGGTGCTCAACATCGGGCCCCAGCACCCGTCCACGCACGGCGTGCTGCGTCTCAAGCTCGTCCTGGACGGCGAGCGCATCACGCGCGCGGAGCCGGTGATCGGCTATATGCACCGCGGTGCGGAGAAGCTGTTCGAGGCCCGCGACTACCGCCAGATCATCATGCTCGCCAACCGCCACGACTGGCTGTCGGCCTTCTCCAACGAGCTGGGCGTCGTCCTCGCCGTGGAGCGCATGCTGGGCATGGAGGTGCCGGAGCGGGCGGTGTGGACGCGGACGCTGCTCGCGGAGCTGAACCGGGTGCTCAACCACCTGATGTTCCTGGGGTCGTACCCGCTGGAGCTGGGCGGGATCACGCCGATCTTCTACGCCTTCACGGAGCGCGAGGAACTCCAGCACGTCATGGAGGAGGTCTCCGGTGGGCGTATGCACTACATGTTCAACCGGGTGGGCGGCCTGAAGGAGGACCTGCCGGCCGGCTGGACCACGCGCGCGCGTGCCGCCGTCGCCGACGTGCGCTCGCGCATGGACCGGTTCGACGACCTGGTCCTCGGCAACGAGATCTTCCGCGGGCGCACACGGGGGGTGGGCGTCCTCGCGCCGGAGGCCGTGCACGCCTACGGGGCGAGCGGACCGATCGCGCGGGCCTCGGGCGTCGACTTCGACCTGCGCCGCGACGAGCCCTATCTCGCCTACGGCGAGCTGCAGGACGTCCTGAAGGTGGTGACCCGCGAGGAGGGCGACTGCCTCGCCCGGTTCGAGTGCCTGCTGGAGCAGACCCACAACGCCCTCGACCTCGCCGACGCGTGCCTCGACCGGCTCGCCGAGCTGCCGCCCGGGCCGATCAACCAGCGGCTCCCCAAGGTCCTCAAGGCGCCCGAGGGCCACACGTACGCGTGGACCGAGAACCCGCTCGGCATCAACGGCTACTACCTCGTCAGCAAGGGCGAGAAGACCCCGTACCGGCTCAAGCTGCGCTCGGCGTCGTACAACAACATCCAGGTGCTGGTCGAACTGCTGCCGGGGACGCTGGTCGCGGACATGGTGGCGATTTTGGGGTCGATGTTCTTCGTGGTGGGAGACATCGACAAGTAGGGGTTTGTTCGTGGGTGCTGGTCGTGGGCCGCCTCGCCGGGGCCCGGCGTAGGAGTTCATCCGGAATTCCAACCGACCTGATCGCTCAGTCCGACGCCAGTACGTCCAAAATTCCAACCGGCTGCACCAGCCACCCGAAGTCCCCGAGTCCGCCCGTCGCGGTGAGCTCGGCGGCTTCGCCCGCGCTCGCGAGGGCTCGCACGTAGTCGGCCGGCCGCGTGGAGGCCAGCTCGAGCGGGGGGCGTGCGCCCGTGAGGCCCAAGGTGCGCAACGCCTCGCGCTGGGACAACAGGCGCGCGCCGGGCCGCGCACACGCCGTCGCGCAGGCGTCCAGTGCGACATGCGCCGTGATGTCGCACGAGCCGTCCGGCACGGGAGCTGTCTCCCGCCCCTCGCGGAAGCCGGTGAGCGTCCCGAAGGGCGGCCGGGCGGGCGCCGTGTGCGCGTAGTCCACGGCGACGGCGAGCCCCCGGGCCAGTGTCGCGACGGCGGCAGCCCAGGCCTCGTCCCGCGGCAGCCCGATCTCGGCCCGCAGCCCTTCCGTGGCCCGCGCGCCTCCCCTGGCCCGCGCGTCCTCGGCGGCCCGCGCGCCCTGCACGGCTCGCGCGTCCTCCGCGGTCAGCGCCCCCTGCGCGCGCCCCAACGGCCACCACCGCGCGAGCCATTCCGCGTCCGCTCCGGTGACCCGTTCCCCGAGGCGCTCGGTCCCGTCCCGTCGTACGCGAACCAGGCGCGGTACGCCCGTGGGGTCCACCTCCGCGACGTCCACGGGGACGTTGTCCAGCCACTCGTTGGCGAACAGCAGGCCCGAGATCCCCTGTGGCGGCTGGGGCAGCCACTCGATCCGGTGATCCAGGGTTTCCGGGCGGTCGGCGACCTCGACGGCGTACGCACGCGTGCGTGCCGCCACCTCGGCGGGGAGCGCGGCCAGTACGCGGGTGACCAGCTCGCCCCGCCCCGCACCCATGTCGACGAAACCGAGCGAGGCGGGCCGGCCCAGGGCCTCGTCGACCCGGCACAGCAGCCGGGCCACGGCGCCGGCGAAGAGTGGCGAGGCGTGCACGGACGTACGGAAGTGGCCGGCCGGCCCCTCGGGGCGGCGATAGAAGCCGTCCGGCCCGTAGAGGGCGGCTTGTGCTGCCGCGCGCCACCCGAGCCATTCGTCCGTCGCCTCTGCTGTCACCGGCCCAGGCTAAGCGCACAGGGGAACGCAGCCTCCACCTTGCGGAGTACGCGCGCGTAGTGCGGATCGGCCCTCCGGTTGACCCCTGCACGCATTTCACTTCCCTACGCTGGGTTACGTGCAGCGCCTCTATGACTTCCTCCGCAGGCACCCGACATGGGTCGACAGCTTCTGGGCCGTCCTCCTCCTCGGGATCTCCGGGGTGGCCGAGGCCGTCCGGATGGACCCGCAGGAGGCTCCGGGCACCGACTCCCCGGGGGTCATCGCCCCGGTCGTGATCCTGCTGTGCCTGGTGGTCGCGTTGCGCCGGCGCATGCCGGAGAAGATGCTGCTGCTCGCCATCGGCGTGGGGCTGGCGCAGCTGGTGCTGGACGTGGCGACGACACCCGCCAACTTCGCCTTCCTGGTGATCACCTACACCGTGGCCGCGACCGGCGCCCGCTGGGCCTCCCGGCTCTCGCTGGCCGTGTCCATGTTCGCGGCGCCCCTGGCACAGGTGCGCTGGCCGGAGAGGGACTCGGGCGTCCTGGGCACCGTGGCCCTGATGATCTTCATGACGGTGCCGTTCGCGCTCGCCTGGGTGCTCGGCGACTCGATCCGCACCCGCCGCGCCTACTACGAGCAGCTCGAGGAGCGCGCGACCCGGCTCGAAAAGGAGCGCGAGGCGCAGGCCAAGGTCGCGGTCGCCGCCGAACGCGCCCGGATCGCGCGCGAGCTGCACGACGTCGTCGCGCACAACGTCTCGGTGATGGTGGTGCAGGCCGACGGCGCCGCCTACGTCCTCGACGCCGCCCCGGACCAGGCCAAGAAGGCCCTGGAGACCATCTCCTCCACCGGCCGCCAGGCCCTCGCCGAGATGCGCCGCCTGCTCGGCGTGCTGCGCACCGGCGAGCACCAGGAGGGCGGCGAGTACGTCCCGCAGCCCGACGTCGAGCAGATCGACGAGCTCATCCAGCAGTGCCGCACTTCCGGCCTGCCGGTCGACTTCAAGGTCGAGGGCACCCCGCGCCCGCTGCCCAGCGGCGTCGAGCTGACGGCGTACCGCATCGTGCAGGAGGCGCTCACCAACACCCGCAAGCACGGCGGGCCGAACGCCGGCGCGAGCGTGCGCCTGGTCTACTTCGACGACGGTCTCGGCCTGCTCGTCGAGGACGACGGCAAGGGCGCACCGCACGAGCTGTACGAGGAGGGCGGCGCCGACGGCCAGGGGCACGGCCTGATCGGTATGCGTGAGCGGGTCGGCATGGTCGGCGGCACCCTGGACGCGGGACCGCGACCGGGCGGAGGATTCCGGATCAGTGCGCTGCTGCCGCTCAAACCAGCACACTGACGCCTGCGCATGTCCTTCGTTGGCACCTGTAACGCCCCTTGTAAACGCCCCTTGTAAACGCCCCTTGTAACGCCCCTGTAGACGCATACGGAAGAAACGGAAGAGGACCCGATGACGATCCGCGTGATGCTCGTCGACGACCAGGTGCTGCTGCGCACCGGGTTCCGGATGGTGCTCGCCGCCCAGCCGGACATGGAGGTCGTCGCGGAGGCGGGCGACGGCGTCGAGGCCCTCCAGGTGCTGCGCTCGACCCCCGTCGACGTCGTGCTGATGGACGTGCGCATGCCGAAGCTGGACGGTGTGGAGACCACCCGCCGCATCTGCTCGGAGCCCGAACCGCCGAAGGTGCTGATCCTGACGACCTTCGACCTCGACGAGTACGCCTTCTCCGGGCTGAAGGCGGGCGCCTCCGGCTTCATGCTCAAGGACGTGCCGCCCGGCGAACTCCTCGCTGCCATCCGCTCCGTGCACAGCGGCGACGCCGTGGTGGCCCCGTCGACGACCCGACGGCTCCTGGACCGGTTCGCCCCCATGCTGCCCTCCACCGGCAAGGAAGCCCAGCACAAGGAGCTGGAGCGGCTCACCGACCGTGAGCGGGAGGTCATGGTGCTGGTCGCGCAGGGCCTGTCCAACGGCGAGATCGCGGCCCGGCTGGTCCTTTCCGAGGCGACGGTGAAGACCCACGTGGGCCGCATCCTGACCAAGCTGGGGCTGCGCGACCGCGTCCAGGTGGTGGTCCTGGCCTACGAGACGGGTCTGGTCCGGGCCGGCGGGCACGGCTGAGTACGGCCCGGCGGGTGCGGTGGGGTACGGCCCGGCGGGCAGGGCCGAGACCGGGGCGTCACGCGCGCGTGACCGGCGCCCACTAGGGTCTGCTCATGCTCCTGTGGATCAACGGCCCCTTCGGGGGTGGCAAGACACAGACCGCACACGAGATCCAGCGCCGCCTGCCCGGCAGCGTCATCTGCGACCCTGAACACCCCGGGTTCGGCCTGCGCCGCATGCTCCCGCCGGAACTGCGCGGGAACTTCCAGGACTTGGCGTCCTGGCGGCAGGGTGTCGTCGAGGTCCTCGACCTCGCCCTCACCAAGCACGACGGCGTGGTGATCGCCCCCATGACGGTCACCGACCCCGACTGCTTCGCCGAGACGGTCGGTCGGCTGCGCGAACTCGGCCACGACGTACGGCACTTCACGCTCCTCGCCGAGCGGGAGACGGTCATGAAGCGGCTGCGCGAGCGCGGTTTCGGGCACCTCCTTGGGTACGTCGGCGGAAAGAACGCCGGGCTGCGTCGCGAGACTTGGGCCGTCCAGCAGCTCGACCACTGTCTGGAGCGGCTGCGCGAGCCGGAGTTCGCCGAGCACCTGTGGACGGACCACTCGACCGTGCCGAAGACGGCGGACCGCATCGCCGTCCTGGCCGGGGTGAAGCTCCGGCCGAACAACGAGGGCAGGCTGCGGACTCGGCTGCGGCAGGTGGGGGTCGGGATCAGGCACATCCGGTTCGACTGACGGCCCAGCGGAGCGACGGCCTACCGGAGCAACGCCTCCAGGAAGTCGCTGCCGAGCCGGGCCACCGCCGTGACGTCCAGTTGATGCAGGACATAGCGCCCGCGGCGGCGGGTGGTGATCAGGCCCGCCTTCTTGAGGACGCCCAGATGCCGGGATATCTCCGGGGCCGTCATGCCGTGGATCCGCACGAGCTCGCTCGTGGTGTACGTGCTGCGGGCCAGGTTGCGGCAGAGCTGCATGCGCACCGGGTGGGAGAGCGCGGTCATCCGTAGGGTCAGCTGCTCGACCGAGGGCGGCGACGCGAGCTCGGGGGAGCCGACGGGGTAGTGCAGCACGGGCTGCCAGCCGTGTCGGTGCAGCACCATCAGATGCGGCCAGCCCAGGCTCGTCGGCACGAGCAGCAGACTGCCGTTCCTGACCAGGCTGTGGCCCTGGCGGAGCTTGTCGATGGTGATCCGTCCGGCGGCCTCGTCGAGCATCACCGCAGCGGAGATCGAGGTCAGCGCCTCGGCCGGCCCCTTGTGCCGCAGGAGTTCGGTCCTGTGGCGGGCGTCCGCCGCGAGCTGGTGGCGCAGCCGGGACCAGGTGTCGGCGAAGAACGCCTCGTCGCAGTCCCGCAGGAACTGCCGCAGCCAGGCCCGGATCCGCGGTGGATCGTCGAGCAGCCGCTGGCTGAACCGCAGCTGCTGCGGCCCGCGCGCGGCGGCCAGGTCCAGGGCGCGGCGGCGCAGCTCCTCGTCGGCCAGTACGTCCTTGCCCGGCGTGGCGTAAGGGAGGGCGCAGGTGAACTCCAGGGCCGCGTCCACGAACTGCTCGTCCGTCAGCTTGTCCAGCAGGTCCAGCTCCTCGGCGAGCGTCGCGCCGGGCAGCGCTCCGCCCGGCACGCCCGCGCAGGGCAGGAACAGATCCGAGAACGTCGTCCGCCACAGGAAGTCGGCCTCGCACATCCGGTCGGCCAGGTGCGGATCGAGCCGGGCGGTGACACTGGTCGCCCAGCCCTGCAGGCCCGGATGATGCCCCGACTCCGCCAGCGCGTGCAGCGCCATGCCGAGCTCGGCCAGGGGTGAGGGCACGACGACGACCCTTTCCGGCCGCAGCCCCGCGATGTCGATACTCACGCTCATGCCCTCATGGTGCACCCCGCCACTGACAACGCCCCGCTCGATTGACGGCCGCCGTCAATCGACGCGACATGGCGGCCGGTTCGGCGCAATCTGGGATCACCTGGGCAGCCGCGGAGCCCGAACCCCAGATCTTCGACGTCTCTGATCTCTCCCACGCCCGAGGTCTCTGGCTCTCTCATACGCCCGAGATCTCCCGTGTCTCCTACGTCCGAGAAGGCGACCCGCCATGAGCATCACGCACCACCACCTCCTCGACACCTACCGCGCCCAGCGCCTCGGCGAGCCCGCCCCGCCCGCGCCCGGTATCAACGACTGGCAGGTCGTGCGCGAGTGGCGCGACCACCGGCAGTACCGCTCTGTCCTGGCGGAGCGTCCGGCCCATGGGCGGATACGGCAGGCCCTGGGCCGGTGGCTGCCTCTGCGGTCGCGCTCTACTGGCTGACCTCCTCGCCGACTTCCTCGGTCAGCCGGGCCACGAACTCCGCGACCGCCGTCTTCACATCGTCGGCCGTCCACTCCAGGCCGGCGGCGCGCACGTAGACCTCGGTGCAGGCCAGGCCCGGACCCTTGGCGTCCCAGGGCTGGCCGAACAGAACGGTCTTCGTCTCCTCGGCGTGGCGCAGCGCCGCCTCCGTGACGACGTCGGCGTCGTACGGCAGCCAGACCTGGAACTCGTTCGTGTGCGGCGGTTCGGGGTGGACCCGCGTCCACGGCACCCCGGCCGCCGCGAAGCCGTCGCGCAGCGCGGCGGCCACCACGCGCGCGTGGGCCACGTACTCGGGCAGCCGGGGCAGTTCCTGCTCCAGTCCGGCCAGCGCCGACAGCGCGGTGGGGAACTGCTGGAAGATCATGCCGCCGTAGCGGTGCCGCCAGGTCTTGGCCTCGTCCACCAGCGTCCGGGGTCCGGCGAGTACCGCGCCGCCGAAGCCGTCGAGGGACTTGTAGAACGACACGTACAAGCTGTCAGCCAGGCCCGCGATCTCCTCCAGCGGGCGGCCGAAGTGGACGGTGGACTCCCACAGGCGCGCGCCGTCGAAGTGCACCACGGCGTCGCGCTCCCGTGCCGCTTCCACGACCTGGGTGAGTTCCTCCCAGGAGGGCAGCACGAAACCGGCGTCCCTGAGGGGCAGTTCGAGCATCAGCGCCCCGAACGGCTCGTCGAAGTCGCGCACCTCGTCGGCGGTCGGGAGCCGGGGCTCGCTCGTCACCTGGACCGGGCGCAGACCGCTCACCTGGCTGAAGGCGCCGCGTTCGTGCACCTCGGGATGGGCCAGGGCGTGCAGGGCGACGGTCGCATTGCCGGTGCGGCCCGCCCAGCAGCGCAGGGCGACCTGCTGGGCCATGGTGCCCGTCGGGAAGAACGCGGCCGCCTCCTTGCCGAGCAGCCCTGCGACCTTCTCCTCCAGGGCGCCGACGATGCCGTCGCCGTAGAGGTCCGCCGACTCGTCCAGGTCGTGCAGATCCAGCGCACGCGCCTCGTCCAACAGCGCCAGGCGCTCGCGGAGGGTGCCCAGGAAGCCGGGGCGCGCGAGAACCCGTCGCGCGCCCCGGTAGGCAGCGATGCGCCGATCCCGGCGTCGCTTGCGTTGCTCGGCGTCCGACAAGGGATCGGACTCCTCGTACCGCTCGACGTGCCGCCCGGTCTGTTCCGCCGTATCGCTCATGCGCGGGATCATGCCGTGCGCCCATGTGCGCGAGCACCTGCATTTTCGTCCGCTGCACGTGCGTCCGCACGCCTGCGTCCGCACGCACCGGGGAGGCCGCGCCCGCCCTCCGTGTGCGCGGCGTGCGATAACCCACAGCCTGTGGACAACCGGACGCCTGTCGAACCGATCGCGTTAACATGACGAGAAATCGTCCGGTACCCCGAGCGGACTGGAACGGGAAGGCCTCCGTCGCGTGAGTACAAGCCAACAGCCAGATCCCAAGGACCGCCCCGCGCGGCTCACCGTCGGTGTCGTCGGCGCCGGCCGCGTGGGCCCCGCGCTCGCCGCGTCCCTCCAACTCGCCGGACACCGCCCGGTGGCCGTCTCCGGGGTCTCCGACGCCTCCCGGCGACGGGCCGCGCAGCTGCTCCCCGACGTGCCGCTCGTGCCGCCCGCCGAAGTCCTCGCGCGTGCGGAACTGGTGCTGCTGACCGTCCCGGACGACGCGCTGCCCGGGCTGGTCGAGGGCCTCGCCGAGACCGGGGCCGTACGGCCGGGCCAGCTACTGGTGCACACCTCCGGGCGGTACGGCGCGAAGGTCCTGGACCCCGCCCTGCGCGCGGGCGCGCTGCCGCTGGCCCTGCACCCGGCGATGACCTTCACCGGCACTCCCGTGGACGTCCAGCGCCTGGCCGGCTGCTCCTTCGGCGTCACCGCGCCCGAGGAGCTGCGGCTGGCCGCCGAGGCCCTCGTCATCGAGATGGGCGGCGAACCCGAGTGGATCGCCGAGGAGATGCGCCCGCTCTACCACGCGGCGCTCGCGCTGGGCGCCAACCACCTGGTGACGCTCGTCGCCCAGTCCATGGAGCTGCTGCGCGAGGCCGGCGTGGCGGCCCCCGACCGGATGCTCGGCCCGCTGCTCGGCGCCGCCCTCGACAACGCGCTGCGTTCCGGCGACGCGGCCCTGACCGGCCCCGTCGCGCGCGGGGACGCGGGCACCGTTGCCGCGCACGTGACGGAGCTGCGGCGGTACGCCCCGCAGACCGTCGCCGGCTATCTCGCGATGGCGCGCGCGACCGCCGACCGGGCGCTCGCGCACGGACTGCTCAAGCCGGAGCTCGCCGAGGACCTCCTCGGGGTACTCGCCACCGGGACCGACGGCTCCGAGGGAGAGGCCCGATGACCACCACCCTGCTGCGCACCGCCGGCGAACTGCACGCGCGCGTGCGCAGCGGCCGCCGCGCCGTCGTGATGACCATGGGCGCCCTGCACGAGGGCCACGCCACCCTGATCCGCACCGCGCGCGGTATCGCCGGGCCGGACGGCGAGGTCGTGGTCACCGTCTTCGTGAACCCGCTGCAGTTCGGCAAGGGCGAGGACCTCGACCGCTACCCGCGCACCCTGGAGGCCGACCTCAAGATCGCCGAACAGTCGGGCGCGGACGCCGTGTTCGCCCCCTCGGTCGACGAGGTCTACCCGGGCGGCGAGCCCCAAGTCCGCATCGGCGCCGGACCCATGGGGGAGAGCCTGGAGGGCGCCTCGCGCCCCGGCCACTTCGACGGCATGCTCACCGTCGTCGCCAAGCTGCTCCACCTCACCCGCCCCGACGTCGCCCTGTACGGCCAGAAGGACGCCCAGCAGCTCGCCCTGATCCGCCGCATGGTGCGCGACCTGAACTTCGGCGTCGAGATCGTGGGCGTCCCGACCGTGCGCGAGGAGGACGGCCTCGCGCTCTCCAGCCGCAACCGCTACCTCTCGCCCAAGGAGCGGCACACGGCACTCGCGCTGTCCCAGGCGCTGTTCGCCGGCCGCGACCGGCACGCGGCCCAGGAGGCGCTGCGCGCGCGTGCACGTGAAGTGCCCGCCACGCGCGCGCGTGCGGAAGCGCTCAGCGCCATAGGGGAGTCCCGCGCGGCGGCCGACGCGCACGCCGTCGCCAAGGCCGTCCCCGGCGCCGCGGCGGCCGTCCGCGCCGCCGCACGCCTGATCCTCGACGACGCCGCCCGCCTCGACCCGCCGCTCGAACTGGACTACCTCGCGCTCGTCGACCCGTCCGACTTCACGGAGATCGAGGACGACTTCACCGGCGAGGCCGTCCTCGCCGTCGCCGCCCGGGTCGGGACGACCCGGCTGATCGACAACATCCCCCTCACCTTCGGAGCCGCCTCGTGACCAGCACAGGCATACGACTGCACGCGCCCGCGCCCGGGTGGTCCATCTCCGCGGACGTCGTGGTCGTCGGCTCCGGCGTCGCGGGCCTCACCGCGGCCCTGCGCTGCGAGGCCGCCGGCCTGACGACCGTCGTCGTCACCAAGGCCCGCCTCGACGACGGCTCCACCCGCTGGGCCCAGGGCGGCATCGCCGCGGCCCTGGGCGAGGGCGACACCCCCGAACAGCACCTCGACGACACCCTGGTCGCGGGCGCGGGCCTGTGCGACGAGGACGCGGTGCGCATCCTCGTCACCGAGGGCCCCGACGCCGTACGCCGCCTCATTGAGACCGGCGCCCACTTCGACGAGTCCGAGCAAGGCGGCCTGGAACTCACCCGCGAGGGCGCCCACCACCGCCGCCGTATCGCCCACGCCGGCGGCGACGCGACCGGCGCGGAGATCTCCCGGGCGCTGGTCGAGGCGGTACGCGCGCGTGGCCTGCGCACGGTCGAGAACGCACTCGTCCTCGACCTCCTCACGGACGCCGAGGGCCGTACGGCGGGCGTCACCCTGCACGTCATGGGCGAGGGCCAGCACGACGGCGTAGGAGCGGTCCACGCGCCCGCGGTGGTCCTGGCGACCGGCGGCATGGGCCAGGTCTTCTCGGCGACGACGAACCCGTCCGTGTCGACGGGCGACGGAGTAGCCCTCGCCCTGCGCGCGGGCGCCGAGGTGAGCGACCTGGAATTCGTCCAGTTCCACCCCACCGTCCTGTTCCTCGGCCCGGACGCGGAGGGTCAGCAGCCCCTGGTCTCCGAGGCGGTACGCGGTGAAGGCGCCCACCTGGTCGACGCCGACGGCGTGCGCTTCATGGTCGGGCAGCACGAACTGGCCGAACTCGCCCCCCGGGACATCGTCGCCAAGGGCATCATGCGGCGTATGCAGGAGCAGGACGCCGAGCACATGTTCCTCGACGCCCGCCACTTCGGCGCCGACATGTGGGAGCACCGCTTCCCGACGATCCTCGCCGCCTGCCGCGCGCACGGCATCGACCCGGTGCACGACCCGATCCCGATCGCCCCGGCCGCCCACTACGCCTCCGGCGGCGTCCGCACCGACTCCCAGGGCCGTACGACCGTCGCCGGCCTGTACGCGTGCGGCGAGGTGGCCTGCACGGGCGTGCACGGCGCCAACCGCCTGGCCTCCAACTCGCTCCTCGAAGGCCTGGTGTACGCCGAACGCATCGCGGCGGACATCGCGGCGGCCCGGGCGGCCAACGGCCTCCACGCACGCGTGCCGCACCCCGTGCCGTACCCCGAAACCCCCGAGCACCCGCTGCTCGCACCCGAGGCCCGCTTCGCGATCCAGCGGATCATGGCGGACGGCGCGGGCGTCCTGCGCTCCGCCGAGTCCCTCGCCAGGGCCGCCGAACAGATCCAGCAGCTGCACACCGACGCCCGGGACGCCCTCGCGGAGAACGGCAAGACCGCCGAGCCCGGCGTCGACACCTGGGAGGCCACCAACCTCATGTGCGTGGCCCGCGTCCTGGTCGCCGCCGCCCGCCTGCGCGAGGAGACGCGCGGCTGCCACTGGCGTGAGGACGAGCCCGACCGCGACGACGCGACCTGGCGCCGCCACATCGTCGTACGCCTGAACCCCGACCGCGCACTGGCCGTGCACACCACCGACACCGCAGACTTCCCCCCGACCCGGCCTCAGGAGCAGTGACAGAAGTGACCACCCCCGACCTTCCCCTCGCCTCGACCGGCGGCTGCGGCGACGACTGCGCCTGCGGTGCCGACGAGGAGTACCTGGAGTGCGGCCTCGACCCCGCGCTCGCACAGCTGCTGGCCGACGCGGGCCTCGACCCGGTCGAGATCGAGGACATCGCCAACGTCGCCATCCAGGAGGACCTGGCACACGGCGTGGACGTGACGACGGTCGCGACGATCCCCGAAGAGGCGACCGCCACCGCCGACTTCGTCGCGCGCGAGGGGGGCGTGGTGGCCGGCCTCAGGGTCGCCGAAGCGGTCGTCTCGATCGTCTGCGAGGACGAGTTCGAGGTGGAACGCCACGTGGAGGACGGCGACGAGGTGGCGGCAGGACAGAAGCTCCTGTCGATCACCACCCGCACCCGGGACCTCCTGACCGCCGAGCGCAGCGCACTGAACATCCTCTGTCGCCTGTCGGGCATCGCGACGGCCACGCGCGCGTGGGCGGACGCACTGGAAGGCACGAAGGCGCGGGTCCGCGACACCCGCAAGACGACACCGGGCCTGCGGGCGCTGGAGAAGTACGCGGTGCGCTGCGGCGGCGGAGTGAACCACCGCATGTCCCTGTCGGACGCGGCCCTGGTGAAGGACAACCACGTAGTGGCCGCAGGCGGCGTGGCACAGGCCTTCAAGGCGGTCCGCGAGACCTTCCCGGAGGTCCCGATCGAGGTCGAGGTGGACACCCTCCACCAGCTCCGCGAGGTGGTGGACGCGGGCGCGGACCTGATCCTCCTGGACAACTTCACGCCGGGCGAGTGCGAGGAGGCGGTGGCGATCGTGAACGGCCGGGCAGCACTCGAGGCATCGGGCCGCCTGACCCTCGCCAACGCCAAGGCGTACGCCGAGACGGGCGTCGACTACCTGGCCGTAGGGGCCCTCACCCACTCCTCGCCGATCCTGGACATCGGCCTGGACCTGCGAGCGGCGGAGTAGGAACGGGCATGCTCCTCACAATCGACGTAGGCAACACCCACACCGTCCTCGGCCTCTTCGACGGCGAGGACATCGTCGAACACTGGCGCATCTCGACGGACTCCCGCCGCACGGCCGACGAACTGGCGGTCCTCCTCCAGGGCCTGATGGGCATGCACCCGCTCCTCGGCGAGGAACTGGGCGACGGCATCGACGGAATCGCCATCTGCGCCACCGTCCCCTCAGTCCTCCACGAGCTGCGCGAGGTGACCCGCCGCTACTACGGCGACGTCCCCGCGGTGCTGGTCGAACCGGGCGTCAAAACGGGCGTACCGATCCTGACGGACAACCCGAAGGAGGTCGGCGCGGACCGCATCATCAACGCGGTCGCGGCTGTGGAGCTCTACGGCGGCCCCGCGATCGTCGTCGACTTCGGTACGGCGACGACGTTCGACGCGGTGAGCGCGCGCGGCGAGTACGTCGGCGGTGTCATCGCCCCCGGCATCGAGATCTCGGTCGAGGCACTCGGCGTCAAGGGCGCCCAACTCCGCAAGATCGAGGTGGCCCGCCCGCGCAGCGTGATCGGCAAGAACACGGTCGAGGCGATGCAGGCCGGCATCATCTACGGCTTCGCCGGCCAGGTGGACGGCGTGGTCAGCCGCATGGCCCGCGAACTGGCGGACGACCCCGACGACGTCACGGTCATCGCCACGGGCGGCCTGGCGCCGATGGTCCTGGGCGAGTCCTCGGTCATCGACGAACACGAGCCGTGGCTGACCCTGATCGGCCTACGCCTGGTGTACGAGCGCAACGTCTCCCGCATGTGACTCCGTCGGCCGGGCCGGGGGGGGTGGGTCGCGCGGCCCGGCGTCGGCGGGGTCGCCCGCGCCCACTCGTGCTGGGGGCCTGCGGCCCCCAGACCCCCGCTTCGGCCCTGAACGGGCACGCCCCCAGGCACGGACCCGCGTCGAGAGGCAGGTGTCCGCGCATCGTCCCCGCGCTGCCCCACGGGCCCGCAGTCGCGCACGGCGGGCACGGCGGGCACGGCCTCGACCCACCCACCGAACCGCAGGCGCCACACGCGCCCCCACCCGCCCCGCACAGGCCGCCGCAGGCATCCACGCGGCGCACCCCACCACCCGAGCGGCTCCCCACGCGACACCCACCTCCCTTATGCCGCGTTTGTCTGATTAGCGCGTATCGTCGGCGCATGCCCACGCCATACGGATCCCGCGGCGGCATGGCGTTCGGTGTGGAGGAGCTGCGTGTGCTCCGCCGCGCTCTCGCCCTCGCCCTTCACCCCAGCCCCGCCAAGGCCGAGGACGTCCAGGACTGTCTCCGCCTCGCCGAGTCGCTCGACGAGGCGATGCGCGAGGGCGCCCGGATGCGTGCCTTCCTGGTGGCCGACCTCGCCCGCTGCCGCGCCACCCTCCCCGGCACCGCGGCCGGCTACCTCACCCTCCTCGAGGAGGCCCTGGGCGCCGGACATCGCCCGACCCCCGACGATCTCGCCGCTCTGCGGGCCCTGCGCGGCAACCCCACCGCCGCCACCCTCCTCGGCCGCTGCCGGGCACTAGCCGAGCAGGACGTACGAGGCCGCCTCGCGCGCGACGACGCCGACCCGGCTCCCCGCGTCACGCCGACCATCCCCGGCTCCCGTACGCGCTTCCTGGCCCTCCCCGGAGGCCTCTCCGACGGTCCGCCCAGCCCCGCGGTCCACCTCCCCGCCCAGGACGCCGGCCAGGAACCCGGCAAGCAGCCGCGCAAGAGGCCCGCCGAGAAGCCGGCAGCTCCGAGACCCGGCCCCGACCGAGCCCCAGGCCCCGAACCCGCCCCCGCCCCCAAGCCGGCGCGCCCCATCCCCACCCCCGGCGAGGTCTTCCCGCGCCGCAAGCCGACCTCACCCCCCACGAACCCGCCCCAACAGCTCGCCGCAGGCTGAGCGCAACCACAGGGCTGAGGCGTGGCGGGCTCCGAAACCCCCGGCGCCCGCCACGCCCTCGCCCCCTGGCTACTCTTGGACGCATGGACTACGTCTCCGCACTCCTGCCCCCGGCCGTCATGGCCGTGTTCTTCATCGGTCTGATCAGGGTGATCGTGAAGACCCAGGGTGGAGCCAACAAGGCCAAGGAAGACGCGGCCGTGGACGCCGCACTCGCGCGCGTGGAGGCCACCCGCCAGACCCCCGCGACCCCGGACGCCTAGCCCGGACCTCTGCCTGAGCAGCCGCCCGTCGGCGCGCTCAACGGCGTACGACTCCAAGCCCCAGCGCTTATCGAGTCGTACGCCCTTTTTGTTCCCGTTTGCCAGGTGAAGTGACTGTTCGGCACGCAAACATCGAGATCTCCCACTATTGTGCTGAACTGTGCCTCGCCCATTGGGAGAACTCGAAGACGCGGTCATGACGCGGGTGTGGAAGTGGAACCGCCCGGTGACCGTTCGAGAAGTCCTGGAAGATCTCCAGCAGGAACGGTCCATCGCCTACACCACGGTGATGACCGTTTTGGACAATCTCCATCAGAAGGGCTGGGTGCGCCGCGAAGCGGAAGGTCGGGCCTATCGATATGAGGCGGTCTCCACACGAGCCGCCTACGCCGCCGCCCTGATGAACGACGCCTGGTCGCAGAGCGACAACCCCGCCGCCGCACTCGTCGCCTTCTTCGGCATGATGAGCGAGGAACAGCGCACGTCCCTGCGGGACGCCGTACGCATCGCCCAGGGCCCGGAAACGCCCGAACCCGCGCCACCGCCCGATACGCGCCGCGTTACGAGCGGCGATACCGACAGCGCCGATACCAGCGGCACTGATACCCGCGGCACCGATACGAGCAGCGCCGATACCCCCGGCACCGATACCCGCAGTACCGATACCAGCCCCGATACGGGCCCCCATACCAGCGGCGATACCAGCCCGGATACCCGTACCGATACCGGCAGTGAGAACCCCGGCTCGGCGCAGGAGCCCGACGGGCGATAGCGTCCGCTCATGTCAGCAGAGAGCCACTCGGCCGAGAGCTCCTCGGCGGAGAGCCCAGAAGTCACCGCAAAAGCCATCACCGTCCGGCGGGCCCGCACCAGCGATGTCGAGGCGGTGCGCCGTCTCCTTGACGAGTACGTCCAGCGTCGCATCCTGCTCGACAAAGCCACGGTGACCCTTTACGAGGACATCCAGGAGTTCTGGGTCGCCGAACGCGACGACAACGGCGAGGTCGTCGGCTGCGGCGCCCTGCACGTGATGTGGGAAGACCTGGCGGAAGTCCGCACTCTGGCGGTGAAGCCCGGCCTGAAGGGCGCCGGCGTCGGTCATCAGTTGCTGGAGAAGTTGCTGCACACCGCGCGCTGGCTCGGCGTTCGCCGAGTTTTCTGCCTGACCTTCGAAGTGGACTTCTTCGGCATGCACGGCTTCGTCGAGATCGGCGAGACACCGGTGGACACCGATGTCTACGCGGAGCTGCTGCGTTCCTATGACGAGGGCGTGGCGGAGTTCCTCGGTCTCGAACGAGTGAAACCGAACACCTTGGGCAACAGCCGGATGCTTCTGCATCTGTGATCGCCGCCCTCTATTCCGGCGGGTGACCCTGCCCAGGTGCCCTATGTCCGAAACGCGCATGTTTCCGGACCACGGTCGGCCTGTGGGTCTCTCCCGGGGGTTTGTGTTTTTCCAGCAAAAGCGGTTTGCTTTCCGACGTACTGCAGTACTGCATATAACAGGGGACGGCGAAACGGCGGACGCCGTAGACCCCCGGCCCTCAAGTTATCGATGAAAGGAAATCCGGTGGCACAGAAGGTTCAGGTCCTTCTTGTCGACGACCTCGACGGCGGCGAGGCGGACGAGACCGTGACGTTCGCGCTGGACGGCAAGACGTACGAGATCGATCTCACGACTTCCAATGCAGACAAGCTCCGTGGTCTTCTCGACCCTTACGTGAAGGGCGGTCGTCGTACCGGAGGTCGCGCTTCGGGTGGGCGTGGAAAGGCGCGCGCCGCTTCCGGTGGCAGCCAGGACACCGCGCAGATCCGCGCGTGGGCGAAGGAGAACGGTTACGAGGTCAACGACCGCGGCCGCGTCCCGGCGTCCATTCGCGAGGCATACGAGAAGGCCAACGCCTGATTCCAGGGCAAAGCCTGGTCTACGGACAGGCCGACGGCTGGGCGCCCCCGTGCCGCAGCCGCAGGCGGTGGCACTGCGTTGCCACTGTGTCCAGAACCCGTACCAGATCGGGGGCGCCCCCAACGCCCCCCATGGCCGACAGTGTCGGCAGCGAGTCCTCGACCTCGCCCCCAGGCTCGGGGGGTCGCAGCCACACGGCGGCCCCCTGTACGGCGTCGGAGCGGCCCAGGGGAAGCGGCCGCACCTCACCGGGCTCCGGCACGCCAGGACGTCGTACGGCCTTGTTCGATCGCGTATCGAGAGGCCGTACGGCCATGACCGGCCCCTGCTCGGGTGGCAGGGGCGCCTCCATGAGGTCGCCCTCGCCGAGTGTCGCCAGGTCCAGGGGCAGCGTTCCCCACTCCAGCCAGTCCAGCACCCCTGGCACATCCTCCGCGCTGCCCGCTGACATGAGCAGTCGCATCCGCTCGCCCCGGACGGCCACCGGGGAGTGAGGCGTCAGATGGCGCAGTGCCGCGTGGCCCGCCTGGGCCGGGACGTCCAGGACGTCGAAGCGCGGACCCACGCGAAGGCTCAGGGGGAACCCCGGGGTGCCGGGCACCACCGGCCAGCCCAGTTCGTTCTCGTACCACCGGCGGACCTGATCGCTCGGAGCGAGCGGCCGACGGGGGAAGGGAATCGTGGCGAATTCCGTGGTGATCACGGGTCGGGTGCCGACCATGCCAAGTGCAACCGCCGAATGGGCGTGCGGGTTACGCTGGGTGTCCTGGTGAATGCGCAGAGTGCCGAAAGAGGGGGCGCGCGGGGGTATGGGGTGGCGCAAGGTTGTTCGCCCGTAGCGGAGGGAACCGGGGGGGCGCGGCATGGAGTGTCTGTCCCAGCGGGTAAGACATCCCTAGTGGGAGGGGGCGACACGCAGGACAGTGGGTCTCACGTTCGCCATCGGCGTACTGATGGTGAGGGTAACCACCTGGCCTGCGGGAACATCGTCTCGCACCATCGGGTTGGAGCAGATGTCGGCGTCACGGGTCAGGAGGCCATCGACGGTGTCGGCAGTTGGAATGAGCGGTCCCCGCTTGCGGGACTAAGCTGCGGAAGGACAGGGAGGGGAAGTTCCCCCCACTGCCTGACCGCTCTGAGGAGCGATTAACGATGTTCGAGAGGTTCACCGACCGCGCGCGGCGGGTTGTCGTCCTGGCTCAGGAAGAAGCCCGGATGCTCAACCACAACTACATCGGCACCGAGCACATCCTCCTGGGCCTGATCCACGAGGGTGAGGGTGTCGCCGCCAAGGCCCTTGAGAGCCTCGGGATTTCGCTCGAGGCGGTCCGCCAGCAGGTGGAGGAGATCATCGGGCAGGGGCAGCAGGCCCCGTCCGGGCACATCCCCTTCACCCCCCGTGCCAAGAAGGTCCTGGAGCTGTCGCTCCGCGAGGCCCTTCAGCTGGGCCACAACTACATCGGCACGGAGCACATCCTGCTCGGCCTGATCCGTGAGGGCGAGGGCGTCGCCGCCCAGGTCCTGGTCAAGCTGGGCGCAGATCTCAACCGGGTGCGGCAGCAGGTCATCCAGCTGCTCTCCGGTTACCAGGGCAAGGAGACCGCCACCGCCGGCGGGCCTGCCGAGGGCACCCCCTCGACGTCCCTGGTCCTCGACCAGTTCGGCCGGAACCTCACCCAGGCCGCTCGTGAGTCCAAGCTCGACCCGGTCATCGGGCGCGAGAAGGAGATCGAGCGGGTCATGCAGGTGCTGTCCCGCCGTACCAAGAACAACCCGGTCCTGATCGGTGAGCCCGGCGTCGGCAAGACCGCCGTCGTCGAGGGCCTCGCCCAGGCCATCGTCAAGGGCGAGGTGCCCGAGACCCTCAAGGACAAGCACCTCTACACCCTGGACCTCGGCGCGCTGGTCGCCGGCTCCCGCTACCGCGGTGACTTCGAGGAGCGCCTGAAGAAGGTCCTCAAGGAGATCCGCACCCGCGGCGACATCATCCTGTTCATCGACGAGCTCCACACGCTGGTCGGTGCGGGTGCCGCCGAGGGCGCCATCGACGCGGCTTCCATCCTGAAGCCGATGCTGGCCCGCGGTGAGCTGCAGACCATCGGTGCGACCACGCTGGACGAGTACCGCAAGCACCTGGAGAAGGACGCGGCCCTCGAGCGCCGCTTCCAGCCCATCCAGGTCGCCGAGCCGTCCCTGCCGCACACGATCGAGATCCTCAAGGGTCTGCGTGACCGGTACGAGGCCCACCACCGCGTGTCCATCACGGACGAGGCGCTGGTCCAGGCCGCCACCCTGGCCGACCGGTACATCTCGGACCGCTTCCTGCCGGACAAGGCGATCGACCTGATCGACGAGGCCGGTTCCCGGATGCGCATCCGCCGGATGACCGCGCCGCCGGACCTGCGCGAGTTCGACGAGAAGATCGCCGGCGTCCGCCGCGACAAGGAGTCCGCGATCGACTCGCAGGACTTCGAGAAGGCCGCCTCCCTCCGCGACAAGGAGAAGCAGCTCCTGGCCGCCAAGGCCAAGCGGGAGAAGGAGTGGAAGGCCGGCGACATGGACGTCGTCGCCGAGGTCGACGGCGAGCTGATCGCCGAGGTCCTCGCGACCGCCACCGGCATCCCGGTCTTCAAGCTGACCGAGGAGGAGTCCTCGCGTCTGCTGCGCATGGAGGACGAGCTCCACAAGCGGGTCATCGGCCAGGTCGACGCCGTCAAGGCGCTGTCGAAGGCGATCCGCCGTACGCGTGCCGGTCTGAAGGACCCGAAGCGTCCGGGTGGTTCGTTCATCTTCGCCGGCCCGTCCGGTGTCGGTAAGACCGAGCTGTCCAAGGCGCTCGCCGAGTTCCTCTTCGGTGACGAGGACGCGCTGATCTCCCTCGACATGTCGGAGTTCAGCGAGAAGCACACGGTGTCGCGTCTCTTCGGTTCGCCCCCCGGTTACGTGGGCTACGAAGAGGGCGGCCAGCTGACCGAGAAGGTCCGCCGCAAGCCGTTCTCCGTCGTCCTCTTCGACGAGGTCGAGAAGGCCCACCCGGACATCTTCAACTCGCTGCTGCAGATCCTGGAGGACGGTCGCCTGACCGACTCCCAGGGCCGGGTCGTGGACTTCAAGAACACGGTCATCATCATGACGACCAACCTCGGCACCCGGGACATCTCCAAGGGCTTCAACCTGGGCTTCGCGGCCTCGGGTGACACGAAGACCAACTACGAGCGCATGAAGAACAAGGTGTCGGACGAGCTCAAGCAGCACTTCCGTCCCGAGTTCCTCAACCGCGTCGACGACGTGGTCGTCTTCCCGCAGCTGACCCAGGACGACATCCTGCGGATCGTCGACCTGATGATCGGCAAGGTGGACGAGCGCCTGAAGGACCGGGACATGGGCATCGAGCTCTCCCAGTCCGCCAAGGAGCTGCTGTCCAAGAAGGGTTACGACCCCGTGCTGGGCGCCCGGCCGCTGCGCCGCACGATCCAGCGCGAGATCGAGGACAGCCTGTCGGAGAAGATCCTCTTCGGCGAGCTGCGCCCCGGTCACATCGTGGTCGTGGACACCGAGGGCGAGGGCGACGCCAAGACCTTCACCTTCCGCGGTGAGGAGAAGTCGGCGCTGCCGGACGTCCCGCCGATCGAGCAGGCGGCCGGTGGAACCGGGCCGAACCTGAGCAAGGAGGCCTGATCCTCCGGGATTGAGCCGAAGAAAGGGGCCGGTGCTTATCCGCACCGGCCCCTTTCGCATGCCCAGGACGGGGTGGCTTACGACAACTGCCCGTCGTAGTCCGGCAGCTTGTACGTCTTCTCGGCATGGCCGCCCGACAGGTCGGTGGCGCTGTTGCCGACGTTCGCGATGATCGTGTAGCCCTTCGACTCGATGTCGACGCGCTGGGCCGTCTTGTAGTCGGCGACGTTCTTGAAGAGGTCGACGAAGTTGCGCACGTACAGGCCGGAGACCTGGTAACCGACGTGCTTGAGGTTGTACTCGGTCACCGAGTAGATGATGCCCGGGCGGGCGGTGACGAAGAACAGGGAGACGCCGTGCTCCTGGGCGTACTTGGCGACCGACAGGACCGGCCCGTTGGCCGGCTGCGGGTAGCTGAAGCCGAAGTCCGTCTCCAGGGTGGTGTTGTCGATGTCGAAGACGATCGCCTGCTTCTCACCAGGCTTGGTGTTCGCGATCCGCTGCTTCAGGTACGGCAACGCCTGGTCCATCACCGCCTGGCAGTCCTTCTGCCAGGTGTCGTAGCCGACATCCTCGGCCGCTGCCGTGCTGGTGGCGGTGGTGGAGGTGCTCGTCGCGGTCGTCGCGGCGTCGGCGGGGACCGCGAGTGCCACGAGGGCTGCCGTGGAGGCGGTGCTGACTGCTATTCGGCGAGCCCAGGGGCGAAGCGTCATGTGGGGGGTCCTCTCACGTCACGTGCGCTGGGTTGTCGCATGCATGTTCGTGGGTGCGAGTGGCTGGTGGGGAACCAGCGGGTTACCGGACGGTAGCTCAACTTGAGGCGTCGCTCACATAGTTGGGCGCGGATTTGTTGCGGAAAAGCGGAGGGGGAGACGTAGTGCCCGTCACATTCCGGGGTCTCGCGATTGCGCTCGGCGGTGACATGCCGCACAGGCGATTTGTCCGTTACTAGCGGGAATAGTGGAAAGGAGATCACGGACAAAAGGGGTGTTAACTTCGAAATCCTGCGTCTGATTTCGGCGTCGATACCGGTTCGTCCGTATTGAGCGCTGTGTCAAGATCCGGGGATTTTTATGACGGAGTACTAGCGTCCGTCGTAGATCAGGGGTTTTGGGGTTCGAGGGGCGCCGGGTTACCAAGGGATGGCCATCCGGCGAGGGCTTGTACGCCGGGTGGTTTTCCCTGTCGTCGTCCCCATGAGGTTTCGAATGTCCCCGCGCTTCTCGTTCCGTTCGCCCCGTACGTCCTCGATCCGCAACCGTGCCGCTGTGCTGGCCGCCGGCCTGGGGGCCTCGGTCGTGCTGGGCGCCGGAGGCGCGGTCGCCGCCGAGATGACCTCCGCCACCGGTGTCTCCACCGCCGTACAGGCTCAGGCCGCTGCGAAGAAGGCCCCCGCCAAGCAGGCCGTCTCCTGGGTGAGCCCGGTGAAGAAGTACACGAAGTCCGCCAGCTTCGCCCAGGCGGGCGGCATGTGGCAGTCCACCCACAGCGGGCAGGACTTCGCCGTCGCCAGCGGCACCCAGGTCGTGGCCGCGCACGGCGGTACCGTCGTCAAGGCCGGCGGCAACGGCGCCGGTGACGGTCCCGCGTACGGCAACGCCATCGTCATCAAGCACGCCAACGGGACCTACTCCCAGTACGCCCACCTGTCGCGCATCGACGTGAAGGTCGGCCAGGTCGTCAAGACCGGGCAGCACATAGCCAAGTCCGGCAACACCGGAAACTCCAGCGGGCCGCACCTGCACTTCGAGATCCGTACGACCGCCAACTACGGCTCCGCGGTCGACCCCGTCGCCTTCCTGCGGGCCAAGGGCCTGAAGGTCTGAGCCGTCGAGCCGGTCAGGCGCCCTTGTGCGCCTGGGTGATCAGATCCGTGGCGACCTCGAGGACGGCCTTGCGCTTTTCCTCGGGGTCGCCTTCGAGGTCCTTCAGGACGAACATCCCGGCGTGCATCGTGAACAGGGCGCTGATGCAGCGGACCTGGTCGACGAGGTCGGCGTCCGGATCGATGATGATGTCGCGCATGCCGAGCATGCGGTTCTTGAACATCTCGCCGATGCTCAGCTCACGGACGGTCGCCTGGTTCTCCTGCATGAAGCGGAACAGTGGGGCCGCGCTGGTCAGGGTCTGGCTGTAGCGGCGTACGATCTCCTGCTTCGTCTCGAGTGTGTGCGGCTGCTGCTTGCCCCACTCGATCAGGTCCTCGATCGGCTGCGTCAGGTCCTCGAAGAGGCTGACGATGATCTCTTCCTTGGTCTTGAAGTGGTAGTACAGGGCCGCCTTCGTGACGTCCAGGCGCTCGGCGATCTCGCGCAGGGAGGTCTTCTCGTAGCCCTGTACGGCGAAGAGTTCGAGGGCCACGTCCTGGATGCGCTGGCGGGTGTTCCCGCGGCGCCGCTGCTTGGTGCCGTCCATGGTGCCACCCATCCTCGTACTCCTCGGCTTTTCACAAAACTTACTTGACGCCCGGCTAGTTACGCGCCTACCTTCCCTGAGTGTAGACAACTAGCCGGGCGGCAAGTAAGTGCTAGCAAGTGGCCGGGGGAGAGGGAATCATGGCGGACACCAAGTCAGTTGAGCCGGGGGCGGCGGACCCGGGCGGGAAACAGCCGCAGAGCGTACGGGTCGTGCTGCTCGCGCTGATGATCACGATGATGCTCGCGATGCTCGACAACATGATCGTGGGCACGGCGATGCCGACTATCGTCGGTGATCTGGGCGGTCTGGAGCATCTGTCGTGGGTCGTGACGGCGTACACGCTGGCGACCGCGGCCTCCACCCCGCTGTGGGGCAAGCTCGGCGACATGTACGGACGCAAGGGCGTCTTCATGTCGTCGATCGTGATCTTCCTGGTCGGGTCCGCGCTGAGCGGCATGGCCCACGACATGCAGCAGCTCATCGCGTTCCGTGCGATTCAGGGCCTCGGCGCCGGTGGTCTGATGGTCGGCGTCATGGCGATCATCGGTGACCTGATTCCGCCGCGGGAGCGGGGCAAGTACCAGGGCATGATGGCCGGCGTCATGGCGCTCGCGATGATCGGCGGGCCGCTGGTCGGCGGCACCATCACCGACAACTGGGGCTGGCGCTGGGCCTTCTACATCAACCTGCCGCTCGGTGTCGTGGCGCTGGCCGCGATCAGTGTCGTTCTGCATCTGCCGAAGAAGCGGGCGCAGGCGCGGATCGACTACCTGGGCGCCGGGCTGCTGACCGTGGGCATCACCGCGATCGTGCTGGTCACCACGTGGGGTGGCACGCAGTACGCCTGGACGTCCGCGCGGATCATGGAGCTCATCGGGATCGGGGTCACCGCGCTCGTCGGGTTCGTGTTCTGGCAGACGAAGGCCGCCGAGCCGGTGGTGCCGCTGCACATCTTCCGCAGCCGGAACTTCACGCTGATGTCCGTGATCGGGTTCATCACCGGGTTCGTGATGTTCGGTGCGACGCTGTTCCTGCCGCTGTACCAGCAGTCGGTGCAGGGCGCTTCCGCCACCAATTCCGGGCTGCTGTTGCTGCCGATGCTCGGGGCGATGCTGGTCACCTCGATGGTCGCGGGGCGGGTGACCACGAACACCGGGCGGTACAAGGCGTTCCCGGTCGTCGGCAGTGTGCTGATGATCGTCGGGCTGTATCTGCTGTCCCTGATGGACACCGGGACCAGTCGGGTCACGTCCGGTGTGTACATGGCCGTGGTCGGGCTCGGCATGGGCTGTCTGATGCAGATCACGATGCTGGTCGCGCAGAACAGTGTCGAGATGAAGGACATGGGCGTCGCGTCCTCGTCCACCACGCTCTTCCGTACGCTCGGGTCCTCGTTCGGTGTCGCGATCATGGGGGCGCTGTTCAACAGCCGGGTGCAGGACGTCATGGCCGAGCGGGGCGGGGCGTTGGGGGCGAAGGTGACCGAGCGGTCGGCGCAGCTGGATGCGGCGGGTCTGGAGAGGTTGCCGGTCCCTGTGAAGGAGGCGTACCAGCATGCGGTGTCTTCCGGGACGCACTCGGCGTTTCTGCTGGGGGCCGTGATCGCTGTGGTGGCCTTGGTGGCGGCTGTGTTTGTGAAGGAGGTGCCGCTCAGGGGGGCGGGGCCGAAGGGGGACGCTGGGCCTGCGGACGACGCGGCGGCCGAGGTCGCGGTGGTGGAGTCCGTCTGAGCAGGCGGTGAGTGTGGGGCCCTCGGGGGATGTTCTGCCCGGGGGCCTCTGCCTTTTTGTTCTCGCCCCGCCGCGAACGGAGATGCACGGACCGGCGCCGGGAAGCGACCGAGGCCGCTGTGAGCCCCCGGCGTTCTCCAAGCCGTTCGGGTGAGCCCGCCCCGGCGCCGTCCCGGCGCCGCTACGGCAGCATCGGGTAGCTCCCGGTGTTCGTCGGCGCGTGCTCCGGGAGCCAGAGGACGGCCACCGCGCCCTCCGCCGGCACATGCTCCGGGGCACCCGCCTGACGTACGTTGCGAAAGGTCAGGCGGGCGCCGAGGACGCGGGCCTGACCTGCCGCGATCGTCAGGCCGAGGCCGTGGCCGTGGCCGGAGCGGTCGCTGCTGCCGGTGCGGAAGCGGCTGGGTCCGTCGGCGAGCAGGTCCTCGGGGAAACCGGGGCCGTGGTCGCGGACCCGGATGACCCGGCCCTCGACGCTGACCTCGATCGGCGGCCTGCCGTGCCTGGCCGCGTTCGCCAGCAGGTTGAACAGCACCCGCTCCAGGCGCCGCGGGTCGGTCGTGACCTCCGACTCGTGGATGACCCGCACCTCGATGGCGGGATCCTTCGCCGCGACCCGCCGGCTGACGAACTCGCCCAGCATGATGCCCTGCAACTCGGCCCGCTCCGAGGCGCTGTCCAGGCGGGCCACCTCCAGGACGTCCTCGACGAGCGTGCGCATGGCCTTCGCCCGGTCCAGGACCAGCTCGGTGGGCCGGCCGGGCGGCAGCAGTTCGGCCGCCGTCAGTAGACCGGTCACCGGCGTGCGCAGCTCGTGCGCGATGTCCGCGGTGACCCGGCGCTCCGCCTCCAGCCGCTGCTGCAGCGCGTCCGCCATGGCGTCCACCGCGCTCGCCAGGTCGTCGGTCTCGTCCCGGACGACACCCCCGATGGCGTCCCGCACCCGCACGTCCGGCTCCCCGCTCGCGACCTGGTTCGCCGCGGCCGCCGCCTTGCGCAGCCGGCGCGACAGCTGCCCCCCGATGAGTACGCCGAGCGCGCTGCCGCCGAGGACGACCGAGATCGAGCCGATGATCATGGCCTGGTCGAGGCGGTTGAGGATGTGATCGCTGCGGTCGGTGACGCCGCTGCGCAGCGACAGCACATGCCCGTTGTTGAGCGGTACGGCCGCCCAGATGTCCGGCGCGCCGCGCGCTGTGTCGGTCACGTACGTCGCCCGCCGGCCCTCCTCGACCCTCTCCCGCAGCGCCGCTGGCAGCTCCGGGTCGTCGATCGTGGCGTTGGGGAAGTTCAGCCGCTTGGACTGCTCGTAGCTGCGCTGGGCGATCTGGATGCGCTCGTCGGCGAGGTCGCGCGCGCTGTCCAGCATCGAGACCCGGGCCTGGTTGTGCACGACCAGGCTCAGCACGATCGCCACGAGCGCGCCGACCAGCGCGATCGCCGCGCTCAGCTTCCACCTCAGGCCCGTACGAATGGCGACCCGGCCGCCCGTGCGTCTGCTCGCGCGCGTGCTCGTACGGCCGATCACGGCGTGGCCGGCGATGTCCGCCGAGTCCGTGAGGCCCGTGGGGCCGGCGCCGGACGCGGCCGGGTGTCGAAAGGTCCCCCTCATGCCCGCCCCGCTCAGGCCTTCAACTTGTAGCCGAAGCCGCGGACCGTCTCGATGCGGTCCTGGCCGACCTTCGTACGCAGTCGCTGCACATGGACGTCGACGACGCGGGTGTCGCCGCCCCAGCCGTAGTCCCACACGCGCTCCAGCAGCTTGTCCCGCGACAGCACCGTGCCCGGCGCGGAGGAGAACTCCAGCAGCAGCCGCATCTCGGTCGGCGTGAGCGCCACCGGCTGCCCGTCCCTGCGCACCTCCATGCCCTCGGTGTCGATCTCCAGCTCGCCGAAGGCCAGCACCCCGCCGGCGGCCGCCGATCCGGCGTCGTCCGCCCGATCGTCACGGCCGGCGTGTCCGAAGCGGCGCAGCACCGCGCGGGTCCGCGCCACCAGCACGGCACCGTCGAACGGCTTGGTCACGTAGTCGTCCGCGCCCGCCTCCAGGCCCAGCACCACGTCGATCGAGTCCGCGCGCGCCGACAGCATGATCACCGGCACGGTCGACTCGTCGCGGATACGGCGGCACAGGCTGACGCCGTCCAGGCCCGGGACCATGACGTCCAGCAACGCGATGTCCGGCCGGTCCGCCCGGAACGCCTCCAGGCCCGACAGCCCGTCGGGCATGGCGGTGACCGCGAAGCCGTCCCGCTCCAGGGCGAGCTGGGTGGCCTCGCGGATGACGTCGTCGTCCTCGACGAACAGAACGTGGGTCTGGTCTGCCATCCCGGTGCTCTCAGTCCTCGTGTGCCGTATGTCGTATGCGGTGTGTATGCCGTGTGTGCTTGGAGTTGCGTGATCTTGGAGGTGCGTCGTGCGTGTCCACTTGGGGGACGCGTGGACCGGCCGATGCGTTCACCGCTGTCGCGGGGCGGCCCTCAGCTGTCGGGCGCCGTGGACTCGTCACCACCACCGAGGGTGCCGTAGTCGGTGCGCCAGCGGTGCTTCTGGACGAAGCGGTCGGAGGTCCACAGGTATTGGATCACGTACTCGCTGGACGGGTTCGACAGCGCGTCGTCCTTGGCGTACACCTGCTTGGTCACCACCAGCAGGCCGCGGTCGATCTCCGCGTAGACCGGTGGTTCCTCGGCCTTGAACACATTGCGGTAGGCGCCGCGCTGCTCGCGGTACACATACGAGGCGACGCCGACCTGATCGCCGCAGGACAGGACGTTGACCACGATGTCGTCCGCCGGTCCGCCGGTCAGGTCGCCGTAGGACACGTCGACGGGATAGTCGTCGGACACGCACGGCTTCAGCTCGCGCTTGACCTCCGCCGAGACCGCGGGGTCCGCCTTGACCAGGCGTACGGCCT
Source organism: Streptomyces sp. R28 (assembly GCF_041052385.1). Classification (GTDB taxonomy): domain Bacteria; phylum Actinomycetota; class Actinomycetes; order Streptomycetales; family Streptomycetaceae; genus Streptomyces. The sequence goes on from NZ_CP163439.1 coordinate 6,095,256, forward strand.
CCCTCGGGTCCCGGGCGGCCGAGGCGGAGGGCGATGCCGCGCGTGGCGCCGAGACGGCCGACCCGCCCGCCGCGTCGTGCGCCGGTCCCTCGTCGCGGGCGCCGGTGCCGCCGGTGGCGCACGCGGAGGCGAAAAGGGCGAGGGCGACGACCACGGCCACCGCCGTGAACGCCGCCTGCAGGGTTCCCCGGGCGAGTGCGGGCCCGGGGCGGCCGGGGCCGACGTCCTCGGAATCCCCGTCCGTGTCCCGGTCGCCCTTGTCCGTGTGCCCGGTTCTGTCCGGGTGCCCGGTGCCGCCCGCTGTCGTGCCTAGGCCGCGCAACGCTCCCGCTCCTCACGCTCCAGCGCGCGTGCGTCCAGATCGCGGCTCTCCAGCTCCTCGCGGAGCCGGGCGAGCGCCCGGTGCAGCGTGCTCTTGACCGTTCCGGCCGACATGCCGAGGGCGGCGGCCGTCTCCTCCGTGGACATCTGCTCCCAGTGTCGCAGCACCACGACACTGCGCTGCTTCGGTGCCAGAACCTTCATGATGTCCATCAGCAGGGCACGGTCCGCGTGCTGCTCGGTGGAGTCGTCGACCGAGGCGTCCGGGAGCTGCTCGGTCGGCACCTCCTCCAGCTTGCGGGCCCGCCACCACTCGGTGCGCGTGTTGATCATGACGCGGCGCAGGTAGGCGTCCGCGAGCCGCTTGTCCGCGATGCCGTCCCAGCGGTGGTACGTCCGCACCAGCGCCGTCTGCAGCAGGTCCTGGGCGTCCACCGGGTCCGGGACCAGCCGGCGGGCGCTGCGCAGCAGCGCGTCCTGCCGGGTGCGGACGTACTCCTCGAACTCGAGCACCTCTCCCTGCGCCATGTTGACCGCCTCCGCTTCCCCGTGTCCGGCCGGCGTTCGCCGTCGGTCTCACTGCCTGTGGTTCGTAGTCGTCCCCGCTTGCCGGGTACGGAAATGAAGCTACGGAGGCGTTGTCACGGCGCTGTCCGAAGCAGCCTGCGGCTAGCGCTCGGCTGTCCGTCGGTTGTGTAACGGAATCAGGAAAGGGGTAAAACGGCTGATCGATTGAGTTCGGTATGGGGTGATTTGGGGGTGTGTCAGCGGTGCAGCGGCCATGCCGCCGCTGTGTGTCGTGTGTTGCAGAGCCCCTACGGCTGTGATGTGACGGTGCGTCAGGCCGACTTGTCGGCCAGGGCGGGCATCAGGTCAGCGGCAGTCGGTACATCCCGCCCGGCAGCGGCTCCACCAGACCGTCCGCGACCAGGCCGTCCAGAGCGCGGGCGCGCTGCACCGGCTCGTGCCACACCCGGTCGAGGGCCGCCTGCGGGACGGGCGTGTGGGCTTCGCGGAGTACGGCGAGCAGCTTGCCGCGCACCTGGCGGTCGGTGCCGGCGTACGTCTGGCCGCGGCGTGGCGGGCCGTCGTGCTCGGGCTTGCCCGCGAGCTGCCAGGCGCACTGCGCGGCGATCGGGCAGCGGTGACACGACTCGTTCTTCGCGGTGCACACCAGCGCGCCGAGTTCCATGGAGGCGGCGGCCCAGCGGGCGGCAGTGCGCTCGTCGTCGGGGAGCAGGGTGCGCGCGAGCTTGCGCTCGGCGGCCGTGGTGGCGTTCGGCGGGTACTGCACGCCGGTGACGGCGCGGGCGAAGACCCGGCGGACGTTGGTGTCCAGGACGGGGTGCCGCTGCCCGTACGCGAAGGAGGCCACCGCGGCCGCCGTGTACTCGCCGATGCCGGGCAGCGCGAGGAGCTGGGCGTGGTCGGTCGGTACGTCCCCGCCGTGGCGTTCCGCTATGGCGACGGCGGCGCCGTGCAGCCGCAGCGCGCGGCGCGGGTAGCCGAGCCGGCCCCAGGCGCGTACGGCCTCGCCGGGGGCCTCCTTGGCCAGGTCGGCGGGGCGGGGCCAGCGGGCGAGCCACTGTTCGTAGATGGGCAGGACGCGGTTCACGGGCGTCTGTTGCAGCATGAACTCACTGACCATCACCCCCCAGGGGCCGGCCTCGGGGCGCCGCCAGGGGAGGTCGCGGGCGTTCTCGTCGAACCAGTCGATGACGGTTTCCTGCAGAGGCAGGGCGAGGGGGGCGTCCGAGCCGGCGTCGGCGCGGTGGCTGTGCGGGGGTTTCGTGGGCGCAGTCATGGCCTCCCGATCCTGCCATGCCGGTGGCGGTCGGGTGGGTAGGTGCGGATGCCGGTGCGTTGTGGCTGCTGGTTGTGGCGGGTTGCGGTTCCCGGGGGCCTGCGGTGGCCCCAGACCCACAGACCTGCTTCGAGGAGCGCACCGCACCTGACGATCGGCAGCAGTGGCGGCCCATCGCCCGCTTGTAGCGTCGGGCGGATGGAACGTCCTCGCATACGGCGGGCCTGCCTCCTCTGGGCCGCCCTCGCGCTGCCCGCGCTCACCGCCGACCGTCTCGGGCTCAACGAGCCGCGTGCCGTGGGGCAGCAGGTGGCCGGGCTGGCCGTGCTCGCCGCCGCGGTCGCCGGGGCCCGGCGGTACCCCTTGGGGGCCTTCGGGCTGACGGCCGTACTGGGGCTGGCCGCCGCCCCCGCCCTGTTCACCGTCTCCTACTGCCCGGCGCTCGGCGTCTTCGCGCTGCTGCTCGGTCTGCGTGCGGACCGGGTGCGCCCGGCGGTGGCCGTCTTCGGGGCCGTCGGCTGTCTCGGTACGGCGAGGATCGCGCTCCTCGGGGTCGATCCGGCGCCGGAATGGGTGGTGCTGACGGGCACGCTGCTCTTCGGCTGCGTGTTCCCCTGGCTCGGTGGCCGCTACTGGCGGCAGGGCCGTGAGCTGGCCGAGGCCGGCTGGACGCGGGCCGCGCGGCTGGAGGGCGAGCAGCGCATCGCCGAGGAGCGGGCCCGGCTGCGCGAACGGGCCCGGATCGCCCAGGACATGCACGACTCGCTGGGGCACGAGCTGAGCCTGATCGCCCTGCGCGCGGGCGCCCTCCAGGTCGCCCCCGACCTCCCGGACCACCACCGCACCGCCGCCGCCGACCTGCGCGCGGCCGCCGCCGACGCCACCGACCGGCTGCACCGCATCATCGGTGTCCTGCGGGAGGAGGACGAGCCGCTCTCGCTGACTCCGCCGGGGGAGAGCGTCGAGCAACTCGTGGCACGCGCCGCCGAGTCGGGGCTGCCGGTGCGGTGGGAGACGGCCCGCTCCTCGCCGGAGCCGGGCGGGGTCGCCGAGCGGGTCCTGTACCGGGTGGTCCGCGAGGCGCTGACCAACGCGGCCCGGCACGCGCCGGGCGCCGAGGTCACCGTGGCGGCGGCCGAGGAGGCCGACGGCACGACGGTCACGGTGACCAGCGGACGGGGCTCGGTGGCGGTCGGCGCGGCCTCGCGCACGCCGACTCACTCCGGCGGCACCGGCCTGCGAACCCTCAGCGCCGCCGTCACCGCCGTCGGCGGCGACTTCGAGGCCGGTTCCTACGGGGACGGCTTCCGAGTTCGGGCGTACGTCCCGGAGCAGGCCCTCGCTTCGACGCCGCCGCCGACCCCGGCCCCGTACACCGCCCCCTTCACCCAGGCCCGCCGTCGCGTCGCGCTGGCCCTCGTGGGTGCGGCCGGGGCAGGCGTCGTGCTCGTCGGCGGAGGGTTCGCCTGGTACGCGTACACGGAGACGCACTCGGTGCTGCCCCCCGCGGCCTACGCCGAGCTGCGGCTCGGGGCGTCGGCCCACGACCTCGCACACGTCCTGCCGGACCGCACCGTGCGTGACGCGCCCGTGGAGCGCGCGCCCGCGCCGCCCCCGCAGGACAGCGACTGCCGCTACTACCGCGCGAGCGGCGAACTCCTCGTCTCCGTCGACCACTTCAGACTCTGCTTCGACGACGAGCAAAGGCTGGTCGCCAAGGACGTGATCCCCAGGGCCGGGCTCTCCCGACGCCCTTCCCCAGATGAGGAGTTCGCACGGTGATCCGCGTACTGCTGGCCGACGACGAGGCGATGGTGCGGGCCGGTGTGCGCGCGATCCTGGCGAGTGACCGTGAGACCGAGGTCGTCGCGGAGGCGGGGGACGGGCGCGAGGCGGTCGAGCTGGCCCGGGCGCACCGGCCGGACGTGGCCCTGCTGGACATCCGTATGCCCCGCCTGGACGGGCTCGCGGCGGCCGAGGAGATCGTACGGACCGTCCCCGGCACAGCCGTGGCGATGCTCACCACCTTCTCCGAACAGGCCTACGTGGCCCGCGCGCTCGGCGGCGGCGCCACCGGCTTTCTGCTGAAGTCCGGGGACCCGTACGAACTGATCGCCGGTGTACGGGCGGTGGCGGGCGGCGCGGCCTTTCTGTCGCCGAAGGTGGCGCGGTACGTCATCGACGGGCTGGGCGGCAGCGACGGGCGACTGGGCCGCGAGGCCGCCGCACGCGCGCGCGTGGCTGAACTCAGCCCGCGTGAGCGCGAGGTGCTCGGGCTCGTCGGCGCCGGCCTGTCCAACCCGGAGATCGCCGCCCGGCTGCACCTCGTCGAGGGCACGGTGAAGGCGTATGTGAGCGCGGTGCTCGACCGGTTGGGGGTGCGCAATCGGGTGCAGGCGGCGATCGTGGCGTACGAGGCGGGGATGGTGGAGTAACCGCGAGGAAGTGCCGTGAGGTTCAACGCCGATACGGCGGCCCGGACCGCTCCCGCCCGGCCAGCCACCGTACGAACGCCGGTGCGGCCGCCGCCCGCATCGCCTCCGCCAGCCGCGTCGCCGGGCCCCTGGCCAGTCGTACGGCCGTCATCGCGACCAGCGCGCCGAAGGCGAGGCCCGCGGCGACGTCGTGCGGGTAGTGCACGCCGACGAAGACACGGGAGAAGGCCATGAGCAGGGCCAGGGGCGCCGTCAGCCACAGGAGTGCGCGCCTGGTCAGGGCCAGGGTGACGGCCGCGGCGCCCGCGATGGTGGCGTGGTTGCTCGGAAAGGACCAGTCGCCGGGCGGCGGGCAGGCGCTGAGCGGGGTGACTGCTTCTGGGACCGCCCGGCACGGACGCTCCTGCGTGACAAGGGACTTGAGGAGCTCACTGCAGAGGTACGCCGTAGCCGTGGCCAGAGGTGCAAGGGCTGCGATCGCGAACATCCGGGTGGTGTCGCGTCTGGCTCGCCACCAGGTGGTGACGAACAGCGCGGCGAACAGCAGCAGTCCGGCCTCCGTCCATATCCCGGCGGTGTGTTGTACCCACGTTGGGGTGTCCTGGGCGAAGCCGGTGATGTCCCGGTAGAGCTCGGCGTCCTCGAAGTCCATGGTCACGGACCGTAGGCGGCGGGCCGATACCGTCACATCCTGCGATCGTCAGGTGCCGCACACGACGGAAGACAGGGGTGGGACGGCCGTCGCGGGAGTGGTCGCCGAGCGGGCTTCCGGGATGATGATCCGGAAAAGTTGCGGTCTTCGGCGGCGGGTGGAGCAAGGTAACGCACCGATCTCTCGTACAGTTTGCGCCGTGGGATCTCTGCGCAATCCTGTCGGGCCGCTTCCCTCCTCCATCTACTGGCGACGGAGGGTCGTCATGCTGTCCGTGGTCGCCGTGTTGGCGCTGCTGACCACCTGGGTGCTCACCTCGGGCGGCGGGGGCGGCAAGAACGACGCGGGCGGATCCGACGGCAAGAATCCCGACCCCTCGACGATCACACCGGGCCCGTCGACATCGGGGCCGGCGATCAGTCAGGCGCCGGGCGGGCGGGACGAGTCGCCCGGCGGCGGGGACTCCGGCGGGTCGGGCTCCGGTGACGGCTCCGGCACGGGGACCGGGGATGACGGTTCCGACGGCTCCGGCGGGTCGGACGACTCGGGCAGCGGATCCGCGGGTGGCGGCTCGGGGACCGGCGTCGGCGTGGACGACACGGTCGCTGCGGGCTCCACGCTGACCGACTGCATCGCGGGCGCGGTGAAGTTGACGGTGAGCAGCCTGCACAACGCGTACGAGCCCGGCCGGACGCCCGCCCTGCTGCTGACCGCGACGAACACCTCCAGCTACGACTGCAAGATCGATCTCGGCCCGAAGAACTCGGTGGTGACGATCACCCAGGCGGGAGCCGAGGACGACTTCTGGTCCTCCGCCGACTGCCCCAAGGTCTCCGGCAGCCTGGTGTTCCGGGTGCCCGCCGGTTCGAAGATCACGTACACGGTGAAGTGGGACCGCCAGGCGAGCGCTCCGCAGTGTGCGACGCCCGCCGCGGGGGCGGCCGAGGCGGGGACGTATCTGGTGGAGACCAAGACGCCCGGCTTCGGGACGGCGCAGACGTCGTTCGTGCTGGAGAACGACTGAGCGCTCCGCCGGTAGCCGCATCCGGTAGCCGCATATCGATGGAGGCCCGCGCCCCTTTGGGCCTATTGGACGGACCGGCCCACTAGCGGTACCGGCTCACTGGAACGTACCGGCTACCGGCCTACTAGACGTACCGCTCCAGGATCGAGCTCTCCGCCAGCCGCGACAGCCCCTCCCGCACGCTGCGCGCCCGGGCCTCGCCCACGCCGTCCACGGTCTGCAGGTCGTCCACGCTCGCGGCGAGCAGCTTCTGCAGGCCCCCGAAGTGCTCCACCAGCCGGTCGATGATCGCGCCGGGCAGCCTCGGCACCTTGGCCAGGAGGCGGAAGCCGCGCGGGGAGACCGCAGAGTCCAGCGCCTCCGGGGATCCCGTGTAGCCCAACGCCCTTGCCACGGTGGTGAGTTCGAGGAGCTCGGCGTGGGTGAGGGCGTCCAGCTCGTACAGCGCCTCGTCGACCGTGCGGGAACGCTTGGCCGTCGGCTCGGGGACGTAGTCGCGCACCACGAGCTCGCGCTCGGGCTCCACGCCCGCGATCAACTCGTCCAGCTGGAGCGCCAGAAGGCGGCCGTCCGTGCCCAGCTCCACCACGTACTCGGCGATCTCGGTCGCGATACGGCGGACCATCTCCAGTCGCTGGGCGACCGCGGAGACGTCGCGGACCGTCACCAGGTCCTCGATCTCCAGTGCTGACAACGTTCCCGCGACCTCGTCGAGGCGGAGCTTGTAGCGCTCCAGGGTCGCCAGCGCCTGGTTGGCGCGGGAGAGGATCGCCGCCGAGTCCTCCAGGACGCGGCGCTGACCGTCGACGTACAGCGCGATGAGCCGCATCGACTGGGAGACCGACACCACCGGGAAGCCGACCTGCTTGCTGACCCGGTCCGCCGTGCGGTGCCGGGTGCCCGTCTCCTCCGTCGGGATCGTCGCGTCGGGCACGAACTGCACGCCCGCCCGCAGGATCTTCGACAGGTCGGACGACAGCACGATGCCGCCGTCGAGCTTGCAGAGCTCCCGCAGTCGCGTCGCCGCGAACTCGACATCCAGGACGAATCCGCCCGTACACATCGTCTCGACGGTCTTGTCGAAGCCGAGCACGATGAGCCCGCCGGTGTTGCCGCGGAGCACTCGCTCCAGTCCGTCGCGCAGCGCCGTGCCGGGAGCCACCGCGCTCAGCGAGGCGCGCATCAGGCCATCGGAACCGGCACTCCCACCGGACTTTCCGGGAGCTGCTCCCCGGTCGTTGGCTGCCACTGCACTCCTCCGGTCGCAGGTTCTGGGGCGCTCCCGTTTCGCACACTTGGTCGTACGGACGGGCGAGACCAGGGCAAAGTCTACCGGCGGTCCTCCTCGTCCCGTGGGGCCTCTCGCCGACGCGAGCGCGGAAGTACCCTGAGGGCGTCCCCTATGTCGGCCACTTCCAGCACCTTCATGCCCGCAGGGATCTTGCCCGGGTCGCCCGGCACGAGCGCGTGCGTGAAGCCCAGGCGGTGCGCCTCGGCGAGCCTGCGCTGCACGCCCGTGACCCGTCTGACCTCGCCCGCGAGGCCCACCTCGCCGATCGCGACGAGGTTCTTGGGCAGCGGGGTGTCGCTGGCGGCGGAGGCCAGCGCGAGGGCGATGGCGAGGTCCGCCGCGGGCTCCGAGAGCTTCACTCCGCCGACCGTCGCGGAGTAGATGTCCCGCTTGCCGAGCGCACTGATCCGCCCGCGCTGCTCCAGCACGGCCAGCATCATCGAGACGCGGGACGTCTCCAGACCGGATGTCGTACGGCGGGGCGAGGGGATCTGCGAGTCGACCGTGAGCGCCTGGACCTCGGCCACCAGGGGGCGGCGGCCCTCCAGGGTCACCGTCAGGCAGGTGCCCGGTACCGGTTCGGCGCGACGGGTCAGGAAGAGTCCGCTGGGGTCGGCAAGGCCCACGATGCCCTCGTCGTGCAGTTCGAAGCAGCCGACCTCGTCCGTCGCGCCGTAGCGGTTCTTGACGCCCCGCACGAGGCGCAGGCGCGCGTGCCGGTCGCCCTCGAACTGGAGCACCACGTCCACGAGGTGTTCGAGGAGGCGGGGGCCGGCGATGGCCCCGTCCTTGGTGACGTGTCCCACAAGGAGCGTGGACATGCCGCGCTCCTTGGAGGCCCGGATCAGGGCGCCGGCCACCTCGCGGACCTGCGCCATGCCGCCGGGCGCGCCGTCGATCTCCGGGGAGGCCACGGTCTGTACGGAGTCGAGGATGAGCAGCGACGGCTTCACCGCGTCCAAGTGGCCCAGCACGGCGGCCAGATCGGTCTCGGCGGCGAGATACAGATGGTCGTCGAGGGCGCCGATGCGGTCGGCGCGCAGCCGCACCTGGCTCGCCGACTCCTCGCCGGTGACATAGAGCGTGGGGTGCGCCTCGCTCGCCGACTTGGCCGCCACGTCGAGCAGGAGCGTGGACTTGCCGACGCCGGGTTCGCCCGCGAGGAGCGCCACCGCGCCGGGCACCAGTCCGCCGCCGAGCACCCGGTCCAGCTCGGGCACGCCGGTGGACCGCGCCGTGGCCTGCCGGCCGTCGACCTGTCCGATGGGCACCGCGGACGTCGTCACCCGCCCCGGCGTCGTCGTACGGACCGCGGGCGCGCCGTACTCCTCGACCGTCCCCCACGCCTGGCACTCGGGGCAGCGGCCGAGCCACTTGGCCGTCTGCCAGCCGCACTCCGTGCAGCGGTAGGACGGGCGGTCCTTCGTGGTCTTGGTACGGGCAGCCATGCGATGAACCGTAACCGAGCCCACTGACAACGCCGTACGGCCTCGTGGACAGCGCCGTTTCGTCATGCACAAACCATGGAATTCGGCGTCCCCGCCCTCTATTGAGGGATCGTTTCACCCGTATGGATTAAAAGAGCTCAAGCAGGGAGAAGGCGCTACTTCCGGCCCCCTACGGTCCACCAATGATGAGCAGCAGTCCGGAGACCTCGACCCGCACCGCCGGCGCCCATCGTGCGCACCGGGAGGCGCGTGATCGGGCGGCGGCGCGTACGTTGGCGCAGCGGCCGCCCGCGCGCTACGAGCCGTACCTGGACGGGCTGTTCACCTACTGCCTGTCCGTCCTGTGCGACCACGACACCGCGACCGCCGCCCTCGGCGACGTCCTCGCGCTCGCCGAGCGGCGCGGGCAGCGGGTGCCGCAGGCCGCCGCGGACCGCCGGCCCTGGCTGTACGCGCTGGCCCGCTGGGCGTGTCTGCGCAAGCTGGCCGAGGCCAGGCAGAAACGTCCGGGCAGCCATGCCGCGGGCCGGCCCGGCGCCCATCGGCAGGCGGGAGCGCAGGCCTCCGGCCCGCCCGTCGCGCAGGACGTCCAGGAGCAGCGGCGCCGCGAACTCGCCCTGCTCGCCTGGCCGGAGGCCGCCGGCACCACCCCGGAGCAGCGCGAGGCCCTCGAACTCGCCGTACGCCACCACCTCGCCGCCCACGAGGTCGCCGCCGTCCTCGGCATGGACCTGGCCGCCGCCCGCGAACTGCTCGCCTCCGCCGCCTGCGAGGTCGAGCGCACGCGCGCGGCCCTCGCCGTCGTCGAGACCGGCACCTGTCCGAGCGTCGCCCGGCTCACCGGCGACAACCAGCTCGTGCTCGGCACGGCCCTGCGCCGCGAGCTCGTCCGGCACGTCGACGACTGCCCACGCTGCCGCCGTACCGCCGAGCGCGCGATCCCCGGCCGGTGGCCCGGCGCGGCCGTCACCCCCGCCGAACTGCCCGTCCTGGAGGCACCCCGCGCGGCCCTGCACGTGGCCCTGGCGCACCACCCACGCGCGCGGGGCGCCGCCATGCCGCGCTTCGACCGGCGTGGCTTCCCGATGGACCCGAAGGATCGTGCCGCCCGCAGGGACCGGCTACGCGCGCGTGCCGTCACGACGACCGTCGTCGCCACCGTCGTCGCCGCCCCGGTCCTCGCCCTGTGGGCCGCCTACCGGTCCACCCCGACCGGCGAAGGCGTCGACGGCCACTCGGCCAGCGCGAGCGAGGCGCACGGCCCCGGCACCCTCGACGGGGAGACCGCGGACGGCGGCTACGAGAACGCCGGCAGCGCGAGCGCCAAGCGCGGTGACCGTCTCGCTGATCGCGACAGACCCGACGTCTCCGTGGAGGTCATCAGCGTCGGCGGTGCGCGCGGGGCGGGCGCCGGGCAGCTGGAGGTGGCGGCAGGCACCAGCGGTGACACCACGCTCGTCACCCTCACGGCGACGGGGCGCGCGCCGGTGCGATGGTCCGCGACCACCGGTGCGCACTGGCTCTATCTGAGTCAGTCGACGGGAACGCTGGCGCCCGGCGAGTCGTTGACGATCAAGGTGTACGTCGACCATCTGCGCGAGCCGTCCGGGTACTGGAGCGCGCGCGTGGCGATCGCACCCGCCGGCGCTCTCGTCTCCATCGAGGGCTACGGCACCGCCCCCAGCCCGTCCGACCCGGGCCCCGGTCCGGACCCGTATCCCACCGACCCCACCCATCCCGGCGATCCGACCGACCCCGGGACGCCCGGCAGCCCGCCGCCGTCGTCCACCGGGCCCGATCCGACGCCGACGACCTCGGCTCCACACGACCCCACGCCCAGCGAGCCGCCGCCCTCGTCGCCCGATCCGTCACCCACGGACGGTGATCCGTCGCCGTCGGGCCCGTCCGGTCCGTCCGATCCGGGGGGCTCGACGCCGCCGCCCAGCGGCAGTGGCGATCCGAGCCCGTCGACGTCGTAGTACGCCGGTCGCGCCGCCCGGTTCTTCCGGGCGGCCTCCTGGCCGGCCTGCTAGCCGGCAGGATCCGCCGGATGCGGTGCCAGCATCGGCAGCTGGGACGCCAGCCGTGCCTCGCACAGCTCGACCAGGCGGGCGTAGCCCGCCTTGCCCATCAGCTCGATCAGCTCGGGCCGGTAGGACACGTACACCGGGTCGCCGGCGCCGTGCGCCGAGGTCGCCGAGGTGCACCACCAGTGCAGGTCGTGACCGCCCGGGCCCCAGCCGCGGCGGTCGTACTCACCGATCGACACCTGCAGCACCCGCGTGTCGTCGGGCCGGTCGATCCAGTCGTACGTCCGCCGCACCGGCAGCTGCCAGCAGACGTCCGGCTTGGTCTCCAGCGGCTCGCGGCCCTCCTTCAGGGCGAGGATGTGCAGCGAGCAGCCCGCGCCGCCCGCGAAACCGGGGCGGTTCTGGAAGATGCACGAGCCGTTGAAGGGACGTGTCTGGCGGTCGCCGTCCTCGTCCTCCGAGATCCAGCCGTGCTCCGTGCCCTCGTCGTGGTGCTGCCAGATCTCCGGCGTGAGCCTCGCCACATGCTCGGCGACGCGCTTCTCGTCGTCCTCGTCCGAGAAGTGCGCGCCCAGCGTGCAGCAGCCGTCGTCCGCGCGGCCTGCCTGGATGCCCTGGCAGCCGCTGCCGAAGATGCAGTTCCAACGGGAGGTCAGCCATGTCAGATCACAGCGGAAGACCTGCTCGTCGTCCGCCGGATCAGGGAACTCCACCCATGCGCGCGCGAAGTCGAGCCCCTTCTCGTCCGGTTCAGGGGAGCCGCTCTTCGGCTTCTTGGGCTTGGTTGCTGCCTTCGCCTGCGAAGAACCCGTGGAGGAACCCTTGGAGGATTTGTCCATCTTTTCGTTCTTCGCCTTTTTCGTCTTTGGCACGGGACCAGGGTACGGCGTCCGCGGCCGCGGCTTCGAGGACGGAGGATCGCCCAGGTGGCAGTAGCGTGCCGTACATGAGACTCGGTGTCCTCGACGTGGGATCGAACACTGTGCATCTGCTGGTGGTGGATGCACACCCTGGCGCGCGCCCGTTGCCTGCGCACTCACACAAGGCGGAGCTGCGCCTTGCCCAACTCCTCGACGACAGCGGGGCCATCGGTCCCGACGGGGTCGACAAGCTGGTCGGAGTCGTCCACGAGGCGTTGCAGGCCGCCGAGGACAAGGGTGTCGAGGAGGTGCTGCCGTTCGCGACGTCCGCGGTGCGGGAGGCCAGCAACGCCGATGACGTCCTCGCGCGCGTGAAGGCCGAGACCGGGGTTGAGCTGCAGGTTCTCAGCGGTGCGGAGGAGGCTCGGCTGACGTTTCTCGCCGTGCGGCGGTGGTTCGGGTGGTCGGCCGGGAAGCTGTTGGTGCTGGACATCGGGGGCGGCAGCCTGGAGATCGCGTACGGCATCGACGAGGAGCCGGATGCGGCGGTGTCGTTGCCGTTGGGGGCGGGGCGGCTCACGGCCGGCTGGCTGCCGGGGGATCCGCCCGAGCCTGAGGACATACGGGCACTGCGGCGGCATGTCCGGGCCCAGATCGCCCGTACGGTCGGCGAATTCAGCCGCTTCGGGGCGCCTGATCACGTGGTCGCCACGTCGAAGACGTTCAAGCAACTTGCCCGCCTCGCCGGCGCGGCCCGCTCCGCGGAGGGCGTGTACGTCCAGCGCGAGCTGAAGCGGGAGTCCCTGGAGGGCTGGGTTCCGCAGCTGGCGGGCATGACGGTCGCCGAGCGCGCGGAACTGCCGGGCGTCTCGGAGGGACGCGCGGGGCAGCTGCTCGCGGGGGCGTTGGTGGCTGAGGGGGCGATGGACCTGTTCGGGGTGGAGACGTTGGAGGTCTGTCCTTGGGCTTTGCGGGAGGGCGTGATTCTGCGGAAGTTGGATCACATGCCGGTGGGGTGACGGGTGCCTCCGGCGGTTGGGCCGGGGTGCCTGCGGCGGCCTGCGCGGGTGAGGTGGGGGTTCGCGTAGCGCCTGGGGTCGGTGGGTTGGTCGGGGACGTGCCGGGGGGTGTCCGTCCTCGGTCGGGCGGTTGCCGTCGGGCTGGAGGTGCCGTCCGTTGACGCCCGCCGCTGCGGGCGGACACCCCCCGGCACTCCCGGCACGTCCCGTTCCCGCCGTACGCGAGAGCGGCGCCACGGGGGTACGCGTTCGGGGCCAGGGCTGCTCACGGTCGTTCTCGACGCCGGTCCAGGCATTTCAGCCCGTCCGGGGGTGCCCCCTCTGGGGGAGTTTGAAGACGAGGCCCGTTCAGGGCCGAAGCGGGGGTCTGGGGGCCGCAGGTCCCCCAGCACGCGGTCGTCTACGCCCCCGCGACCGCGTGAACCCCGCCACACCCCCCGCCCGCGCCCCCGCTCCAGCCGCCCGGCATATGACCAGTTCGCGCCCCTGGCCGATTGCGGACCCCCGTGGTGGTCGGGTCGGCATCGGTTCCCCGGCGTTCGTTGGCGCCCCGTACTCTGTCCCTCGTGGCAGAACCAGTGGTGCGCATCCCGGATGCGAAGGTCGCCCTGTCGACGGCCTCGGTCTATCCGGAGTCGACGGCGACGGCCTTCGAGATCGCCGCGCGCCTCGGGTACGACGGTGTCGAGGTCATGGTGTGGACCGACCCGGTCAGCCAGGACATGGAGGCGCTGCGCCGGCTCAGTGACTACCACCAGATCCCGATCCTCGCCGTACACGCCCCCTGTCTGCTGATCACCCAGCGCGTGTGGTCCACCGACCCCTGGACCAAGCTCCAGCGAGCCCAGGCGGCCGCCGAGAAGCTGGGGGCCTCCACGGTCGTCGTCCACCCGCCGTTCCGCTGGCAGCGCCAGTACGCCCGGGACTTCGTCGAGGGAATCTGGCGGATGGCGAACGAGACGGATGTGCGCTTCGCCGTCGAGAACATGTACCCCTGGCGCTACCGCGACCGCGAGATGCTCGCGTACGCCCCCGACTGGGACGTGACGAAGGACGACTACCGGCACTTCACGATCGACCTCAGCCACACCGCCACGGCCCGTAGCGACGCGCTGCAGATGATCGATCGCATGGGGGACCGGCTGGGGCACGTGCATCTCGCGGACGGCAGGGGGTCGGCCAAGGACGAGCACCTCGTCCCGGGCCGCGGCAACCAGCCCTGCGCCGAGGTACTGGAGCGCCTCGCCCTGACCGGCTTCGACGGCCACGTCGTCATCGAGGTCAACACCCGCCGCGCGATGTCCAGCGCCGAGCGCGAGGCCGATCTCGCCGAGGCCCTCGCCTTCACGCGGCTGCATCTGGCCTCGTCGATGAAGGTGCCCCGGCCGTGACCGACGCCACCTCGGGGCGGGGCGGGGTGAGCTCCCGACGCCGGGGCCGGCCCCCGCGTACGGAATCCGCCGACACCCGCGACCGCATCCTCGACGCGGCCCGCGAGGAGTTCTCCGAGCGGGGGTACGAGAAGACGTCCGTGCGCGGTATCGCCAAGGCGGCCGGGGTCGACTCGGCCCTCGTGCACCACTACTTCGGCACCAAGGAGCAGGTCTTCGAGGCGGCCGTGGAGGTCGCCTTCGCACCCGCCCTCAAGGTGCGGGACGCGGTGCTGGAAGGGCCCCTCGACGGCATCGGCGAGCGCATGACCCGCACCATCTTCGGGCTCTGGGAGAACCCCGTGACCCGCAAGCCGCTGCTCGCGATCGTCCGGTCGGCGGTCAACAACGAGGCCGCGGCCGCCGTGTTCCGGCGGCTCGTCTCCGCTCAGCTGCTGCGCCGCATCGCCGGGGAGATCGACGCCCCGGACGCGGAACTGCGCGCCGAGCTGGCGGCCGCGCAGCTGGTGGGCATCGCGATGATGCGGTACGTCATCAAGATCGAGCCGATCGCGTCGGCGGACCCGGAGCAGCTCATCGCGCGCGTGGCGCCGGTCGTGCAGGGGCATCTCACCGGACGCTACGCCGCCGACGGGTGACCCTCCTGCTCCACGAGACATCCATCCCGCATTCCGGACACCTCGTCCCGACCTCTGGATGACCGGCGTACGCTCGTTAGCAGTCAGAAGTCTCTGATCGCAGTCTCTGCAGTCTTGAAGGAGCGAGCGACGATGCCCGAGCTGAGGTCCCGCACAGTCACCCACGGTCGCAACATGGCGGGCGCCCGCGCCCTTATGCGCGCCTCCGGTGTACCCGGTGCGGACATCGGCCGGAAGCCGATCATCGCGGTGGCGAACTCCTTCACCGAGTTCGTGCCCGGCCACACCCACCTCCAGCCCGTCGGCCGGATCGTCAGCGAGGCGATCACGGAGGCCGGCGGCATCCCGCGCGAGTTCAACACCATCGCGGTCGACGACGGCATCGCGATGGGGCACGGCGGGATGCTCTACTCCCTGCCGTCCCGCGACCTCATCGCGGACAGCGTGGAGTACATGGTCGAGGCCCACTGCGCCGACGCCCTGATCTGCATCTCCAACTGCGACAAGATCACCCCGGGCATGCTGAACGCGGCCCTGCGCCTGAACATCCCCACGGTCTTCGTCTCCGGCGGCCCGATGGAGTCCGGCCGCGCCACGCTCGTCGACGGCACGGTCCGCACGCTCGACCTGGTCGACGCGATCTCCGACGCCGTGAACGACAAGATCTCGGACGAGGACATCCTCCGTATCGAGGAGAACGCCTGTCCGACGTGCGGCTCCTGTTCCGGCATGTTCACCGCCAACTCGATGAACTGCCTGACCGAGGCCATCGGCCTGTCCCTGCCCGGCAACGGCTCGATCCTGGCCACCCACACGGCCCGTAAACAGCTGTACGTCGCGGCCGCGCGGACCGTCATGGACATCACGCGCCGCTACTACGAGCAGGACGACGAGACGGTCCTGCCGCGCAACGTCGCCACCTTCGCGGCCTTCGAGAACGCCATGGCCCTCGACATCGCGATGGGCGGCTCCACCAACACGATCCTGCACCTGCTGGCCGCCGCCCAGGAGGCGGACATTCCGTTCGGCCTGGAGCAGATCGACGCGGTCAGCCGCAGGGTCCCGTGCCTGGCGAAGGTGGCCCCGAACGTCGCCAAGGACCGCACGTACTACATGGAGGACGTGCACCGCGCCGGCGGCATCCCGGCGCTGCTGGGAGAGCTGCACCGGGCCGGCCTGCTGAACGAGGACGTGCACGCCGTTCACAGCCAGTCCCTGGGCGACTGGCTGAAGACCTGGGACGTGCGGGGTGGCTCGCCCTCTCCCGAGGCGGTCGAGCTGTGGCACGCCGCCCCTGGCTGTGTCCGGTCGGCCGAGGCCTTCTCGCAGTCCGAGCGCTGGGCGGCGCTCGACGAGGACGCCGAGGGCGGCTGCATCCGCAGCGCCGAGCACGCGTACTCGAAGGACGGTGGCCTGGCGGTCCTCCGGGGCAACCTCGCCGTGGACGGCTGCGTGGTGAAGACCGCGGGTGTGGACGAGTCCATCTGGACCTTCGAGGGTCCGGCGGTCGTCTGCGAGTCGCAGGAAGAGGCCGTCGAGAAGATCCTCAACAAGCAGGTGACCGACGGGGACGTCGTGGTCATCCGCTACGAGGGCCCCAAGGGCGGCCCCGGCATGCAGGAGATGCTCTACCCGACGTCCTTCCTCAAGGGCCGCGGCCTCGGCAAGACCTGCGCCCTGATCACCGACGGCCGATTCTCCGGCGGTACGTCCGGCCTGTCGATCGGCCACGCCTCTCCGGAGGCCGCGTCCGGTGGCACGATCGCCCTCGTCGAGGACG
Source organism: Streptomyces sp. R28 (assembly GCF_041052385.1). Lineage (GTDB taxonomy): Bacteria > Actinomycetota > Actinomycetes > Streptomycetales > Streptomycetaceae > Streptomyces. Next base: position 6,111,949 of record NZ_CP163439.1, read on the forward strand.
GCGACCGTATCCGCATCGACATCCCGAATCGCTCGATCGAGTTGCTGGTCGACGAGGCGGAACTCGCGCGCCGTGAGCAGGCGTTGAACGGGGCGTACGCCCCGAAGAACCGCGAACGCAAGGTGTCCGCGGCGCTGCGGGCCTACGCCGCGATGGCGACCAGCGCCGACAAGGGCGCCGTGCGCGACGTCAGCAAGCTGGGCTGAGGCTTCGTATCGAGGTCTTATCGCGGGGCCGCCTCCTGCTGGTGCGGGGGCGGCCCTTTCGCGCCTACGGCGTCGTCAGGCCGTGGGGTCGTGGCCGGGCGTCACCGGGCGGGCGGGGTCGCGGGGGGCGCCGCCAAGCAGGCGGGCGTCACCAAGCCGCCGGGTCGCGGCCGTCGACGGCGAAGACGGTGCCGTCGGGGGCGCTCGCGTAGACGTGGCCGTCGGCGAACACGGGCTCGGGCAGGTTGGCCGCCACCCGGTCCGAGTTCGCGCCGAGCCGGGTCGGCGTCTGGCCCAGGAGCCGGCCGTCGCGGGCATCCACGGCGAGCAGCCGGCCGTCGGGGGCCGTGACGTACACATGCCGGCCGTCGGTGACCGGCGACGACGTGCGCACCAGGGACGTCTCCAGGGCCCACAGCTGCCTGCGCGCCTCCATGTCGACGGCGACCAGCGCACCGTCGCCGCCCACGAGGTAGACGACGTCCCCATGCACGGTGCCGTGCGTCTGCAGGAGCGGGAGGGGCAGAGCCACGCGCCGCGAGGTCCGGTCGGTGGGGGAGTAGCGGACCACGGCCTTCGTGTCGCTGTAGATCCCCTCGATGGAGGCGAAGAAGGCCGACCCGTCCGACGTACCTATGAGCTCCAGCGCCCCCGTCAGCCGGGCGTCCCAGCGCACGTCACCCGTGGCCGGGTCCACCGCGGTGACCCGCGTGCTCGAATCGTCGTCGGAGGTGGTCGTCGTGTACGCCAGTGGATCTCCGGCGAAGGACACGAAGAACGGCGCCTGGTGACCCGGTAGAGCGCGGCTCCACTTCGTGTCGCCCGAGGCGCCGTCCACGCCGGTGACCGTGCCGTCGGCGCCGGTGAACAGCAGCATGCCGCCGGCCGTCGCAGGTCTGCTGGACGCGGTCATGTTCTGCTGCCAACGCGCCTTCCCCGTGGCGGGATCGAGCGCCTTTGGCCGACGGCCCTGCCCGGACGACGGGTGCACGAGGCCGCCCGCCACGGTCGGCGGTCCGTCCACGCGCGACGTGTCCACGGGGTGCCGCCACAGCAGCCGGCCGTCCAGCGGGTCGAGCGCGAAGACGAGCCCGGTCTGGGCGCACAGCACCTTTCCCGCACCGTACGAACAATGGGGTGTGCCCTTCGTGGGCGCCGGTGCCGCCGCCCACCCGGCGAAAGCGGCCGACGCGGTCCGCGGGCTCTCGTGCTCCGGCGTCGGCTCTACACCGCCGAGAAGCTGCACGGAGGCCAGCGCGACAACCGCGGCGAGCCCGACGGCCCCTGCCCCCAGAGCCAGCAGTCTGCCCCGGCGCCTCCCGGGGGGCTTCCCGGCCTGCTTCTCCCCGCCACGCGGCCCTCGCGCCGCCCCCGGCTCCCGACCGAGATCCGGATCGAGCTCCGGGTCAGGCTCCGGCTTGGGCAGCGTCCCGCCGGCCCCGGCCCGCTGCGCCGGAATGAACGCCTGCGTGTCGTACGACGCCGCCACCGACCGCAGTTCCCGCATCAACTCGTCGGGCGTGGGCCGGTCCTCGGGCTCCTTGGCCAGACAGCGCACCACGAGCGGAGCGAGATTCCCCGGTACGCCGGTCAGGTCCGGTTCGTCATGGACGACCTGGTAGGCGACGACATACGGACTGTCGGAATCGAACGGCCCTCGTCCCGTCGCCGCGTGCACCAACACGGACCCGAGCGCGAAGATGTCGGCGGCCGGCCCGACCTCCCGTGGCCGCCGGAACTGCTCGGGCGCCATGAACGGCGGCGTACCGATCAACTTCCCCGTCTCGGTGCGCAGTTCGCTGTCCTTTGGCCGAGAGATGCCGAAGTCGATGACCTTCGGCCCGTCATCGGCGAGCAGCACATTGCTCGGCTTCAGGTCCCGGTGCACGACGCCCACCCGGTGAATGTCGCGCAGCGCCTCCGCCAGCCCGGCCATCAGCCGCCGCAACTGCGCCGGGTCCATCGGCCCGTTCCGCTTCACCTGGTCGGCGAGCGTCGGGCCGGGTATGAACAGCGTGGCCATCCAGGGCCGTTCGGCCTCCGGATCGGCGTCGACCACGGGCGCGGTGAAGGCACCGCTCACCCGGCGCGCCGCGCCCACCTCCTGCCGGAACCGCCCCCTGAACTCGGGATCCCTCGCGAACTCGGCATGCACGACCTTCACCGCGAGCTGCATGCCCGAAGTGCTCCGCGCCAGATGTACGACGCCCATGCCCCCGGACCCCAGATGCGACTCCAGGCGGTAGTGACCGGCGTACTCCGGAAGTTCCGCTTCCGCGCCCGCTCCGGCGTCCTGCTGTGGCGCCATGGGACCACCCCCGTGCTGTTCGTCCGCGCGCGCGACGCTCGGAGCCTAGTCGATGACTCGTACGAGACAGAGGCGGCTTGCTAGCCTCCGTGTTCCAAACACGCACATGTGTGCGTGGCGGGATTTAGGGGAATCAACGGGGCCCCATGGCTGTCATGGGGATCAACGGGGGAGGTTTTCTCATGTCTGTAGACCGCGCTGAAGGGGTCGGAAGAGCCGAAGAGATCGAAGGCGGCGAGGAAGAGACCGTCACGACGATGACGGCTACGGCCACGGCCACGCTGGCCTCGACCACGGCGGTGCGCTACTACTCGGTCGCCCCCGGGGTCCGCCTGAACGTCCGCCGGGGCCCCGGCACCAGCTACGCCCTCGTCCGCGTGCTGCCTGAGGGCGCCAGGATCCCGATCTACTGCCAGACGCCCGGCACCACGGTGGCAGGCCCCTACGGCACGTCGAACATCTGGGACAACATCGACGACGGCGAGTTCGTCTCGGACGCCTACGTGAACACCGGCAGCGACGGCTACGTCCGCCCGCACTGCTCCTTCTGATCCGAACTGTGATCCGACCTCTGAGCTGATCTCCGATCCGCTCTCTGGTCCGGTTCACCGGAGCCCGTACGGAGCCCGCGGCCACGCCGGAGCCATAATCGACGCGTGAGCGAGAAGAACGGCACCCCGGCCACCCCCGCGGGCTTCATGGGCCCCCGCCCCGAGCCCCTGCGCTTCTTCGGCACGACCTGGGTCGACCACACCAACGGCTACCCCGCCCGTCGTATCGCGGTAGCCGTCGGCTCCCTCGTCGCCACGGCCGCCTCCTGCCTGGTCCTGCGCTTCGCCTACCAGGGGCTCCAGATCGCCGAGGTCGGCAGCTTCGTCGCCGTCCTGGTGGTCGTGATGTTCGCGGTGTGCAGCGCCCTCGCCTTCCGCCACACCTGGGACGCCTTCACCAAACGCCCCGACCCCGACCGCCAGGCCTCTCTCCGCGGCCTGCTGGCCATCGGCTTCGTCGGCTCGCTCCTCGCCTACTTCTTCCGCTCCCTCACCGAGGCCCCCGGCGAGAAACTCCACCGCCAGGAATACGAGGCGGCACGCCAACAACACGAGACCCGCACCACCCGCCGCACCGGCAACCCGGCAAAGAAGCGCCGCCGCGCGTAGCCGGTCTCGGCGGAACGCCGCCGGCCACGCCAAGCAGCCGGCTTGGCCGGTCAGCGCTCAAGGCCGCCGCCCCGCGCGAACCACGTGATCCGCACTGCTCACGCGCCTGGGGCCGCCGCCCACCGGACGGCGACCCAGCCCGGAACGTGCCCACCCCCAAACCGGGCCACGCTGCCCCAGCCCACTACCCCGACTGTGCCGCTCACGCCTCACCCCACAGAGGGGAACCACCTCCCCTCCCTCCCCCGCAGGCTCACCTCTGGGCAAACTCGGCGCACCCCGCACCAACCAGCGCCACCATGGCCGTATGACGGCCCCCTCGCACGCCGACCGAGCCCGTTCCTTCGACGCCGCCGCAGCCCAATACGCCGCGAACCGCCCCTCCTACCCACCCGCCCTCTTCGACACGATCGAGGAACTCGCCGGCCGCCCCCTCACCGGCGCGCGCGTGGTGGACGTGGGCGCGGGCACCGGCATCGCCACCGCCCTCCTCGGCGCGCGCGGCGCCGACGTCCTGGCCGTGGAACCCGGCGACGGCATGGCAGCCCAGTTCCGCCGCACCAACCCCGGCATACCGATCGTGCGCGGCAATGGCAACGCACTCCCCGTCGCCACCGCCTCCGCCGACTTCGTCACCTACGCCCAGGCCTGGCACTGGACCGACCCCGCCCACTCGGCCCCAGACGCTCTCCGCGTACTGCGCCCGGGCGGCGCGCTGGCACTGTGGTGGAACACCACGCCCATGGACATCCCGTGGCACCGGGCGCAGGCGGGCCGTATCGAGCGCCGCTTCGGAGCCCACCCCGCCGTCGAGCAGAACGGCAGCGGCGCCCGAGCCGCCCTGGCCGACCCCACCGGCAGCCTCGCCTTCACCGCCCGCAAGGTCCGCTGGAGCCGCCGCGTCCCCATCGACACACACCTGGCGAACATCGGCAGCCACTCGATCTTCCTGGTCCACGGCACAGAGGCGAGCACCGCCTTCCTCACCGAGGAGAAGCAACTCCTCCTGACCGCCTTCCCGGACGGAATCGTCGAAGAGACCTACGACGTCGACCTCCTCGTAGCCACCACCTCCTGACATCCCACGCCCTCCCACGACGGCCAACGCCAGCGCCCCCCCCTCACGCCCGCCCTCCCCATACGGCCCAGGATGCCCAGCACAGCGCCGAGCCGATGAGGGCGGGCGAACCACGTGCAGCACCACATGCCGAACCACGTGCCCTGCCCGCACACCTTCACGACGTGGGCGCAATCCCGCTCCCCCGAGGGCGCAGTCGCCCCGAGCACCCGGGGGTACCCGCCCCGCCCCGCCCAGCCCACCCCCCCCATCGCACCCGGCACCGCAGACGCCGTCGGCCGCTCCTCACGCCCGCCCTCCTCGACGCTTGACGCCGCAGTCCCGCCGGAGGATTATTCATCACATGATGAATTATTCGTCCGCCCGATCCGATCCCCCCGACGACCCCGCCATCCGAGCCAAGACCCTGAACGTCGTACGCGGCACCCGCCCAGTACTCCGTGACCTCGACTTCACCGTCCCGCGCGGCCAGATCACCGGCCTGCTGGGCCCGTCCGGCTGCGGCAAGAGCACCCTGATGCGGGCCATCGTCGGCACCCAGGCCAAGGTCACCGGCACCCTCGACGTCCTGGGCCGCCCCGCCGGTCACCCCACCCTGCGCACCCGCATCGGCTACGTCACCCAAGCTCCCTCCGTCTACGACGACCTGACCATCCGCCAGAACCTCGCCTACTTCGCCGCGATCCTCGACCCGGGCCACGCGGCCACCGACCGGCGGCACGAGAACGTCACCCGCGCCATCGCCGACGTCGACCTCACCAGCCGCGCCGACGCCCTGGCCGGCAACCTCTCCGGCGGCCAGCGCAGCCGCGTCTCCCTCGCCGTCGCCCTGCTCGGCACCCCCGAACTCCTCGTCCTGGACGAACCGACGGTCGGCCTGGACCCGGTCCTGCGCCGCGACCTGTGGAACCTCTTCCACGACATCGCCGTCTCCCGCGGCGCCACCCTCCTCATCTCCTCCCACGTCATGGACGAGGCCGAGCGCTGCCACCGCCTCCTCCTTATGCGCGAGGGCCAGATCCTCGCCGACGACACCCCGGACGCCCTCCGCGCCCGTACACACTCCGAGACGGTCGAAGCGGCCTTCCTGCGCCTGGTCGACGAGGCGACCGCGGCCGCCCGCGCGAAGGAGATCACGCGATGACCACGACGACGAGCCCGACCACGACGCTGCGGCCCGCTCCCACCGGCGCCCTGAACCCGGCTCGCACGACCGCCACCGCCGCCCGGGTCCTGCGCCAGCTCCGCCACGACCCGCGCACCATCGCGCTGATGCTCCTCGTCCCCTGCGTGATGCTGTTCCTGCTGCGCTACGTCTTCGACGGCAGCCCGCGCACCTTCGACAACATCGGCGCCTCCCTCCTCGGGATCTTCCCGCTGATCACGATGTTCCTGGTCACCTCCATCGCCACCCTGCGCGAACGCACCTCCGGCACCCTCGAACGCCTCCTCGCCATGCCCCTCGGCAAGGGCGACCTGATCGCCGGCTACGCCCTCGCCTTCGGCACCCTCGCGATCATCCAGTCCGCCCTGGCGACCGGACTCGCCCTCTGGTTCCTCGGCCTGGACGTCACCGGAAGCCCCTGGCTCCTCCTGCTCGTGGCCCTGCTCGACGCCCTGCTCGGCACCGCGCTCGGACTCTTCGTCTCGGCCTTCGCGGCCTCCGAATTCCAGGCCGTCCAGTTCATGCCGGCCGTGATCTTCCCCCAGCTGCTCCTCTGCGGCCTCTTCACTCCCCGCGACAACATGCACCCCGTCCTCGAGGCCATCTCCAACGTCCTCCCCATGTCCTATGCCGTCGACGGCATGAACGAGGTCCTCAAGCACACCGACATGACCGCCAACTTCGTGCGCGACGCCCTGATCGTGGCGGGCTGTGCCCTGCTGGTCCTGGGCCTGGGCGCGGCGACTCTGCGCCGCAGGACGGCATGACCGCCGCAGCGCCCCACCCATCCCGCCCACCGGACACGCCACGTCGAAAGCCGCCCTCGGTGCGAGGATGAACCCGGACGACGCAACCCCCGGAGGGCACCCCAGCCATGACCCAGAAAGTCGCAGTCCTCGGCACCGGCAAGATCGGCGAAGCCCTGCTCAGCGGAATGATCCGTGGAGGCTGGGCCCCGGCCGACCTCCTGGTGACGGCCCGCCGCGCGGAGCGAGCCGAAGAACTCCGCACCCGCTACGGAGTCACCCCGGTCACCAACGCGGAAGCCGCCAAGACCGCCGACACCCTGATCCTCACGGTCAAGCCGCAGGACATGGGCACCCTCCTCGACGAACTCGCCCCGCACGTCCCCGCCGACCGCCTGGTCATCAGCGGAGCCGCAGGCATCCCCACCTCCTTCTTCGAGTCCCGCCTCGCCGCCGGCACCCCGGTCGTCCGAGTCATGACGAACACGCCCGCCCTCGTCGACGAGGCCATGTCCGTCATCTCCGCCGGCAGCCACGCCAGCGAAGCCGACCTCGCCCACGCCGAGGAGATCTTCGGCGCCGTGGGCAAGACGCTCCGCGTCCCCGAGGGCCAGCAGGACGCCTGCACCGCCCTGTCCGGCTCCGGCCCGGCGTACTTCTTCTACCTGGTCGAAGCCATGACCGACGCCGGCATCCTCCTCGGCCTGCCCCGCGACAAGGCCCACGACCTGATCGTCCAGTCCGCGATCGGCGCCGCGACGATGCTCCGCGACAGCGGCGAACACCCCGTCAAGCTCCGCGAGAACGTGACGTCCCCCGCCGGGACCACCATCAACGCGATCCGCGAACTCGAGAACCACGGCGTACGAGCTGCCCTCATCGCCGCCCTTGAGGCCGCCCGCGACCGCAGCCGCCAACTGGCCTCCGGCAACAACTGACGCCCGGGCCGCCCCTGCACCGGGGGCGGCCCAACGCACCCCTAAGCGGTCACCGCGATATCCGCAGCCGCAGCCGCCGGTAGCAACCCGATCGCCCGATACACGGCATCCACGGTCGGCCGGGCCATTGCCCGAGCTCGCTCCGCACCATCCCGCAGCACCCCCTCCACATAGCCAGGATCCGCGCACAGCTCCCTGTGCCTCTCCTGTACGGGCCTGAGGACCTCGACCACAGCCTCCGCGGTGGCTGACTTCAAAGCGCCGTACGACTCATATACACCGCTCAGCTCCGATGGGTTCCCACCCGTACAGGCAGCCAGAATCTCCAGCAGATTCGCCAACCCCGGCTGCGCGGCCCGGTCGTACACGACCTCCCGCCCACTGTCGGTCACGGCCCGCATGACCTTCTTGCGCACCACATCCGGCTCATCGAGCAGATAGACGATCCCCGGTCCGGCGTCGTCGCTCTTGCCCATCTTCGACGCCGGATCCTGCAGATTCATCACCCGAGCCGCCACCTGCGGATGCGTGGCCCGAGGCACCACGAACGTGTGGCCGTACCGCTGGTTGAACCGCACCGCGAGATCCCGCGTGAGCTCCACATGCTGAGTCTGGTCGTCCCCGACCGGCACCTCGTCCGCCCCGTACGCCAGGATGTCCGCCGCCATCAGCACGGGATACGTCAGCAACGACAGCCGCACACTCCCGCCCCGCTCCCGCTCGCGCACGGCCTTCTCCTTGTACTGGATCATCCGCCGCATCTCGCCGTCCGTGGCCACGCACTCCAGCACATACGACAGCCGCGCGTGCTCATCCACATGACTCTGTACGAACACGGTGCACAGCTCCGGATCCAGCCCCGCCGCCAGCAGCAACGTCGCCGCCTGCCGACTCAGCCTGCGCACCCGTGCCGGATCGTGGTCCACGGTCAGCGCATGCAGATCGACGATGCAGAACAGCGCTTCGGACTCGCGCTGATCCACGGCAGCCCACCGACGCATGGCTCCCAGGTAGTTCCCCAGCGTCAGATGCCCCGTCGGCTTGACCCCACTGAAGACCCGAGTCATCTCTTCTCCATCTCCTGGTCGAGGCCGCCGTCCCGGCCGGCCGACCCTCTGGAGCTCTGGAGGGAGATACGAGAACGGCCGCCGAAGCGGCGGCCGTTGAGTGCATACGTGACTACGGCCGCCGTCAGGCGGCCCACCACAGCTGGGTGCACGTACGCGTCGTCATGCGTCCCAGACTACGCCCGCAGGGTGTCACTTGGAGCGAAGTTGACACGCCCCGAGCCGATCCGTACTGTTCTCCGAGTTGTCCGACGTGAGCGCCGACTCCGGTCGGTCCCCGGACAGCCATTCCGCAAGTACCAACCAACATTCGACGACAGTCGATCTGTCTGCCGTCGTGTCATTGGCGTGTGTATTTACGTAATGAGGAATCCGCGTTCGAAAGAGCGCAGCCCCCGATTAGCTCGGGAGGCAGGAATCCGCTAAAGTCTCACTCGTCGGAACGGCCCAACAGCCGCGAAGACAAGCCCGCTGACTGGGAGTCAGGCCCGAAAGGATCTGATAGAGTCGGAACCGCCGGAAAGGGAAACGCGAGAGCGGGAACCTGGAAAGCACCGAGGGAATCGGATCGGAAAAGGATCTGATAGAGTCGGAAACGCAAGACCGAAGGGAAGCGCCCGGAGGAAAGCCCGAGAGGGTGAGTACAAAGGAAGCGTCCGTTCCTTGAGAACTCAACAGCGTGCCAAAAATCAACGCCAGATATGTTGATACCCCGTCTCCGGCCTTCATGGTCGGGACGAGGTTCCTTTGAAAAAACACAGCGAGGACGCTGTGAACGGCCGGGCTTATTCCGCCTGGCTGTTCCGCTCTCGTGATGTGTGGTCCCGATTACGGGAAAACATTCACGGAGAGTTTGATCCTGGCTCAGGACGAACGCTGGCGGCGTGCTTAACACATGCAAGTCGAACGATGAACCACTTCGGTGGGGATTAGTGGCGAACGGGTGAGTAACACGTGGGCAATCTGCCCTTCACTCTGGGACAAGCCCTGGAAACGGGGTCTAATACCGGATATCACTTCCACTCGCATGGGTGGGGGTCGAAAGCTCCGGCGGTGAAGGATGAGCCCGCGGCCTATCAGCTTGTTGGTGAGGTAATGGCTCACCAAGGCGACGACGGGTAGCCGGCCTGAGAGGGCGACCGGCCACACTGGGACTGAGACACGGCCCAGACTCCTACGGGAGGCAGCAGTGGGGAATATTGCACAATGGGCGAAAGCCTGATGCAGCGACGCCGCGTGAGGGATGACGGCCTTCGGGTTGTAAACCTCTTTCAGCAGGGAAGAAGCGAAAGTGACGGTACCTGCAGAAGAAGCGCCGGCTAACTACGTGCCAGCAGCCGCGGTAATACGTAGGGCGCAAGCGTTGTCCGGAATTATTGGGCGTAAAGAGCTCGTAGGCGGCTTGTCACGTCGGGTGTGAAAGCCCGGGGCTTAACCCCGGGTCTGCATTCGATACGGGCTAGCTAGAGTGTGGTAGGGGAGATCGGAATTCCTGGTGTAGCGGTGAAATGCGCAGATATCAGGAGGAACACCGGTGGCGAAGGCGGATCTCTGGGCCATTACTGACGCTGAGGAGCGAAAGCGTGGGGAGCGAACAGGATTAGATACCCTGGTAGTCCACGCCGTAAACGGTGGGAACTAGGTGTTGGCGACATTCCACGTCGTCGGTGCCGCAGCTAACGCATTAAGTTCCCCGCCTGGGGAGTACGGCCGCAAGGCTAAAACTCAAAGGAATTGACGGGGGCCCGCACAAGCAGCGGAGCATGTGGCTTAATTCGACGCAACGCGAAGAACCTTACCAAGGCTTGACATACACCGGAAACGGCCAGAGATGGTCGCCCCCTTGTGGTCGGTGTACAGGTGGTGCATGGCTGTCGTCAGCTCGTGTCGTGAGATGTTGGGTTAAGTCCCGCAACGAGCGCAACCCTTGTCCTGTGTTGCCAGCATGCCCTTCGGGGTGATGGGGACTCACAGGAGACCGCCGGGGTCAACTCGGAGGAAGGTGGGGACGACGTCAAGTCATCATGCCCCTTATGTCTTGGGCTGCACACGTGCTACAATGGCAGGTACAATGAGCTGCGATACCGTGAGGTGGAGCGAATCTCAAAAAGCCTGTCTCAGTTCGGATTGGGGTCTGCAACTCGACCCCATGAAGTCGGAGTTGCTAGTAATCGCAGATCAGCATTGCTGCGGTGAATACGTTCCCGGGCCTTGTACACACCGCCCGTCACGTCACGAAAGTCGGTAACACCCGAAGCCGGTGGCCCAACCCCTTGTGGGAGGGAGCTGTCGAAGGTGGGACTGGCGATTGGGACGAAGTCGTAACAAGGTAGCCGTACCGGAAGGTGCGGCTGGATCACCTCCTTTCTAAGGAGCACTTCTAAGCCGGGCTTGCCTGGTTCAGAGGCCAGTACATCAGCGAATGTCTGATGCTGGTTGCTCATGGGTGGAACGTTGATTATTCGGCACTTTCAGTCATCTCGGGCTGCCAGTACTGCTCTTCGGAGTGTGGAACGCTGATCATGAGTGGCGAGGGTGTCGGGCACGCTGTTGGGTGTCTGAGGGAATGAATTCCCTCGTGATGCCGGCCCCAGTGAACTCGAACCGGTTGGTTCGGGGTGATGGGTGGCTGGTCGTTGTTTGAGAACTGCACAGTGGACGCGAGCATCTGTGGCCAAGTTTTTAAGGGCGCACGGTGGATGCCTTGGCACCAGGAACCGATGAAGGACGTGGGAGGCCACGATAGTCCCCGGGGAGTCGTCAACCAGGCTTTGATCCGGGGGTTTCCGAATGGGGAAACCCGGCAGTCGTCATGGGCTGTCACCCATACCTGAACACATAGGGTATGTGGAGGGAACGCGGGGAAGTGAAACATCTCAGTACCCGCAGGAAGAGAAAACAACCGTGATTCCGGGAGTAGTGGCGAGCGAAACCGGATGAGGCTAAACCGTATACGTGTGAGACCCGGCAGGGGTTGCGTATGCGGGGTTGTGGGATCTCTCTTCTGTTGTCTGCCGGCAACAGGACGAGTCAGAAACCGTTGATGTAGGCGAAGGACATGCGAAAGGTCCGGCGTAGAGGGTAAGACCCCCGTAGTCGAAACGTCAGCGGCTCGTTTGAGAGACACCCAAGTAGCACGGGGCCCGAGAAATCCCGTGTGAATCTGGCGGGACCACCCGCTAAGCCTAAATATTCCCTGGTGACCGATAGCGGATAGTACCGTGAGGGAATGGTGAAAAGTACCGCGGGAGCGGAGTGAAATAGTACCTGAAACCGTGTGCCTACAAGCCGTGGGAGCGTCGGGCAAGCACTTGTGTTTGCCTCGTGACTGCGTGCCTTTTGAAGAATGAGCCTGCGAGTTTGCGGTGTGTTGCGAGGTTAACCCGTGTGGGGAAGCCGTAGCGAAAGCGAGTCCGAATAGGGCGATTCAGTAGCGCGCTCAAGACCCGAAGCGGAGTGATCTAGCCATGGGCAGGTTGAAGCGGAGGTAAGACTTCGTGGAGGACCGAACCCACCAGGGTTGAAAACCTGGGGGATGACCTGTGGTTAGGGGTGAAAGGCCAATCAAACTCCGTGATAGCTGGTTCTCCCCGAAATGCATTTAGGTGCAGCGTCGTGTGTTTCTTGCCGGAGGTAGAGCACTGGATAGGCGATGGGCCCTACCGGGTTACTGACCTTAGCCAAACTCCGAATGCCGGTAAGTGAGAGCGCGGCAGTGAGACTGTGGGGGATAAGCTCCATGGTCGAGAGGGAAACAGCCCAGAGCATCGACTAAGGCCCCTAAGCGTACGCTAAGTGGGAAAGGATGTGGAGTCGCAGAGACAACCAGGAGGTTGGCTTAGAAGCAGCCACCCTTGAAAGAGTGCGTAATAGCTCACTGGTCTAGTGATTCCGCGCCGACAATGTAGCGGGGCTCAAGCGTACCGCCGAAGTCGTGTCATTGCGATATGTACCCCCAACGGGGATCGTGATGGGTAGGGGAGCGTCGTGTGCCGGGTGAAGCAGCACCGGAAGGTAGTTGTGGACGGTTCACGAGTGAGAATGCAGGCATGAGTAGCGATTCACACGTGAGAAACGTGTGCGCCGATTGACTAAGGGTTCCTGGGTCAAGCTGATCTGCCCAGGGTAAGTCGGGACCTAAGGCGAGGCCGACAGGCGTAGTCGATGGATAACCGGTTGATATTCCGGTACCCGCTGTGAAGCGTCAAACATTGAATCGGGCGATGCTAAGTCCGTGAAGCCGCCCTGGAGCCTTCGGGCAAAGGGGAGTGGTGGAGCCGACGGACCAGACCTGTAGTAGGTGAGTGATGGGGTGACGCAGGAAGGTAGTCCATCCCGGGCGGTGGTTGTCCCGGGGTAAGGGTGTAGCCCGAGTGGTAGGTAAATCCGCCATTCATACAGGGTGAGACCTGATGCCGAGCCGATTGTGGTGAAGTGGATGATCCTATGCTGTCGAGAAAAGCCTCTAGCGAGTTTCATGGCGGCCCGTACCCTAAACCGACTCAGGTGGTCAGGTAGAGAATACCGAGGCGTTCGGGTGAACTATGGTTAAGGAACTCGGCAAAATGCCCCCGTAACTTCGGGAGAAGGGGGGCCACGCTTGGTGAGAGGACTTGCTCCTCGAGCTGGGGGTGGCCGCAGAGACCAGCGAGAAGCGACTGTTTACTAAAAACACAGGTCCGTGCGAAGCCGTAAGGCGATGTATACGGACTGACGCCTGCCCGGTGCTGGAACGTTAAGGGGACCGGTTAGTCAGGATTCGTCCTGGCGAAGCTGAGAACTTAAGCGCCAGTAAACGGCGGTGGTAACTATAACCATCCTAAGGTAGCGAAATTCCTTGTCGGGTAAGTTCCGACCTGCACGAATGGCGTAACGACTTCTCGACTGTCTCAACCATAGGCCCGGTGAAATTGCACTACGAGTAAAGATGCTCGTTTCGCGCAGCAGGACGGAAAGACCCCGGGACCTTTACTACAGTTTGATATTGGTGTTCGGTTCGGCTTGTGTAGGATAGGTGGGAGACTTTGAAGCGGGCACGCCAGTGTTCGTGGAGTCGCCGTTGAAATACCACTCTGGTCGTGCTGGATGTCTAACCTGGGTCCGTGATCCGGATCAGGGACAGTGTCTGATGGGTAGTTTAACTGGGGCGGTTGCCTCCTAAAGAGTAACGGAGGCGCCCAAAGGTTCCCTCAGCCTGGTTGGCAATCAGGTGTTGAGTGTAAGTGCACAAGGGAGCTTGACTGTGAGACCGACGGGTCGAGCAGGGACGAAAGTCGGGACTAGTGATCCGGCGGTGGCTTGTGGAAGCGCCGTCGCTCAACGGATAAAAGGTACCCCGGGGATAACAGGCTGATCTTCCCCAAGAGTCCATATCGACGGGATGGTTTGGCACCTCGATGTCGGCTCGTCGCATCCTGGGGCTGGAGTCGGTCCCAAGGGTTGGGCTGTTCGCCCATTAAAGCGGTACGCGAGCTGGGTTTAGAACGTCGTGAGACAGTTCGGTCCCTATCCGCTGCGCGCGCAGGAATATTGAGAAGGGCTGTCCCTAGTACGAGAGGACCGGGACGGACGAACCTCTGGTGTGCCAGTTGTTCTGCCAAGGGCATGGCTGGTTGGCTACGTTCGGGAGGGATAACCGCTGAAAGCATCTAAGCGGGAAGCCTGCTTCGAGATGAGTATTCCCACCCACTTGATGGGGTAAGGCTCCCAGTAGACGACTGGGTTGATAGGCCGGATCTGGAAGCACGGTAACGTGTGGAGGTGACCGGTACTAATAGGCCGAGGGCTTGTCCTCAGTTGCTCGCGTCCACTGTGTTGGTTCTGAAACCACGAACAGCCCCATGCCAGGCCACGGTATGGTGCGGCATGGTTCGACAGTTTCATAGTGTTTCGGTGGTTATAGCGTGAGGGAAACGCCCGGTTACATTCCGAACCCGGAAGCTAAGCCTTACAGCGCCGATGGTACTGCAGGGGGGACCCTGTGGGAGAGTAGGACGCCGCCGAACAAATTTTAGAAAAGGCCCACACCTTATGGTGTGGGCCTTTTCGCATTTCAGGGTCTATTAGGGTCTGGGCATGCGCTATGACCTCGTCATCTTCGACAACGACGGTGTGCTCGTCGACAGCGAACCCCTCTCCAACAGGCTCCTCGCCGGCTATCTCACCGAGCTCGGGCATCCGACCTCGTACGAGGAGTCCCTGCGTGACTACATGGGCGCCGCCATGCACCGCGTACACGATCTGGTGCAGGAACGGACCGGGCCGCGGTTGCCGGAGGACTTCGATGACGTGTTTCATGGGCGCGTTTTCGCCGCCTTCGAGCGGGAGTTGGAGCCGGTGGCCGGGGCCGTCGACGTGCTGGAGAAGTTGGCTGCGGACGGGGTGCCGTTCTGTGTCGCGTCGTCCGGGAGTCATGAGCGGATTCGGGTGGGGCATCGGAAGACCGGGCTGGAGCGGTGGTTCGATGACCGGCGGATCTTCAGTTCGCAGGATGTGGGGCGGGGGAAGCCGGCGCCGGATCTGTTTCTGTATGCGGCGGAGCGGATGGGGGTCGTGCCGGCTCGGTGTGTGGTGATCGAGGACAGTCCGTTGGGGGTGCAGGCGGCTGTCTCGGCCGGGATGGATGTGTACGGGTTCACCGCGATGACGTCGGCCGAGAGGCTGGTGGGGGCCTCTCAACTCTTTTCTGACATGGGGGAGTTGGCTGACCTGCTGGTCTGACATTTGTCACGCCGAGGTCCGGACGATCGCTTCTACTGGCGTCAGGGGGCTTGCCGCGAAGCTGAGGGCATGACGAAGAAGAAGGCCCTTGTGCCGCTCATCGTGGACGTGGCAGTGCCGGTCGGGTCGTACTACCTGTTCAAGAACGGGTTGGGAATGAGCACGCTCGCCGCGTTGGGGTGGAGCAGTGTGGTGCCGGCCGTGCGGACCGGGTGGGGTGTGGTCAAGGACCGGACGGTCAACGGGCTGGCCGTGCTGATCCTGTTCGTCAACGTGGTCGGGCTGCTGCTCAGCTTCGTCGCTGGGGATCCGCGGCTGATGCTCGTCAAGGACAGCGGGGTCAGCAGTGCGATCGGGATCGGGATCCTGGTCTCCGTGGCAGCGGGCAGGCCGATGATGACCGCCGGTATGAAGCCGTGGCTGGTGAAGGGCGACGAGATGCGGGAGGCCGCCTGGAGGCGGCTGCAGAACGGGTCAGCGGACTTCCGGCGAGCCGAGCGGGTGTTCTCCGTGGTGTGGGGTGTGGTGCTGCTCGGCGAGTGTGTGGTGCGGATCGTGGGGGCGTACACGCTGCCGGTGGACACGATGGTCTGGCTGGGCACCGTCATCATGATCGTCGCCATGGCTCTCGGGTTCCTCGTCAGCGGGGCCCTGGCGGCCGGGCCGATGGCGGCCATGCTCGCCGGGGAGGTGTGCGACAAGGACACGGAGCACTCGACGCTCGGCCCTGTTCCCGTGGCTGTGGGGGCCGTTGCCGAGTGAGAAAAAGTAAAGCTGAGGAGAATTCATCTTTGGCTGGATCTACCCACCAGTACGCCGGGGCCCTACGCTCGCCGCCATGACTGATGTGCTGCGGCGCGGTAGGGCCTCGTTGGCGTTCAGCTTCTTCGCTCAGGGTGTTGCCTTCGCGCTGCTCGTGACCCGGATTCCGGCCATCCAGGACCGGTACGGCGTCTCCGACGCGTTGCTGCCCGCTTTCCTCGCCGCCGTCCCGATCCTGGCCGGTGTCGGGAGTGTGACGACGGAGCGGCTGGTGAAGCGAATACCGCCGAGCCGGCTGTTGCGGTGGTCCCAGCCCGTCGTGCTCCTGGCGCTGCTCGGAGTCGGGGCAGGGCAGCGGATGGCCGAACTGGGGGTCGCGCTCGCCGTGTTCGGGCTGGCCGTGGGTGTGCTCGACGCCTCGATGAACATGCTCGGGGTGAGCCTGCAGCGGTCGTACGGGCGCAGCATCATGCTCAGTTTTCATGCGGTGTACAGCCTGGGCGGGATTGTGGGGGCCTCGCTGGCCTGGGTGGGGGCGCACTGGGATCTGGCGCTGGTCGTGTCGTATCTGCCGGTCGTCGTGGTGTTGCTGCCGGCCGCGCTGGTGGGGAGTCGGTGGTACGTCGACGGGGGGTCCGTAGGTGTGGCGGGCGGCGAGGTGGGGGGTGAGGGGCCGTCCATCGCCTTCAAGGCTCTGTTGCCGCTGTGTCTGGTGATGACCTTCGCTTATATCGGGGACTCGACCGTCTCCAACTGGAGTGCGAAGTATCTGCAGGACGTGCTGGGGAGTTCGGAGCAGCTGGCGACCGTGCCGTACAACGTCTACATGGTGACCACGCTGCTCGGGCGGGCCATCGGGGACTTCGGGGTGCGGAGGTTCGGGGCTGTCGCGGTCGTGCGGGTGGGGGCGCTGGTGGCGGCCGGCGGGTTCGCGGTGGTGGCGGCGGCGCCGGGGGCGTGGGTCGGGATGTTGGGGTTCACGCTGCTCGGGCTGGGGCTGTGTGTGCTGGTGCCGCAGACGTTCGGGGCGGCCGGGCGGCTTGCGTCTGAGAAGTACGGGCCGGGGGCTTCGGATGCGGCCATTGCGCGGCTCAATGTGTTCAATTACGTGGGGTTTTTGATCGGTTCGCCCTTGGTGGGTGCGCTGGGCGATGCGTGGAACTATCGCGGGGCGATGTTTGTGCCGATGGTGTTGGTGCTGGTGACGCTTGTGTACGCCCGGTCGTTCGCCGCTCAACCGGACCGATACGGTGACGGGCATGAGCGGCCGCGCACAGCTGATGTGGGACGAGGCAGTAACGGGCTATGACTTCGGCCGGGACCATCCGATGGACCCGGTTCGGCTTGCCCTGACCAGGAGACTCGTCGATGCCTTCGGGCTGGACAAGGCCGTGGACGTCGTCGCGGCGCAGCCGGCCGGGGAGTCGACGTTGCGGCTGGTCCATCGGCAGGACTACATCGAGGCCGTGAAGGCGGCCTCGGTGGATCCGGGGGCGGCCGACCAGTCGTACGGGCTCGGGACCATGGACGATCCCGCCTTCGCCGGGATGCACGAGGTGTCGGCGCTCATCGCCGGGCAGTCGGTGGGGGCGGCGGAGGCCGTGTGGCGGGGGGAAGCGCTGCATGCGGTGAACTTCGCGGGTGGGTTGCACCATGCGATGCCGGGGGGTGCGTCGGGGTTCTGTATCTACAACGATGCCTCGCTGGCTGTCGCTCGGCTGTTGGAGCTGGGGGCTGAGCGGGTCGCCTACATCGATGTGGATGTGCATCACGGGGATGGGGTGCAGGCGGCGTTCTGGGAGGATCCGCGGGTACTGACGATTTCGCTGCACGAGCATCCTCGTACGTTGTTCCCGCAGACCGGGTGGCCGGAGGAGACCGGGGCCGGGTCCGCTGAGGGGACGGCCGTGAATGTGGCGTTGCCGGCCGGGACCGGGGATGCGGGGTGGCTGCGGGCGTTTCATGCCGTGGTGCCGGAGCTGATCGCTGACTTTCGGCCGCAGGTGTTGGTGACCCAGCACGGGGCCGATACGCACTTCGAGGATCCGCTTGCGCACCTTGCCGTTTCGCTGGACGCGCAGCGGGCGGTGCAGGTGGCGTGTCACGACCTGGCGCATGAGTACGCCGACGGGAAGTGGGTCGCGCTGGGTGGGGGTGGATACGCCGTGGTGGAGGTTGTGCCGCGGTCGTGGACGCATCTGGTGGGGATTGCGGCGGGGCGGGCGGTTGAGCCTGAGGCGATGATTCCGGAGGGGTGGCGGCAGGAGGTCTTTGCGCGGACTCGGCAGTTGGGGCCGGCGCGGATGACTGATGGGCGGTGGCCTGTCTCGTGGGTCGATTGGGAGGCGGGGTACGACCCTGCGGATCGGCTGGATCAGGCTGTGCTGGCGACTCGGCGGGCGGTGTTTCCGTTGCGGGGGATGTTGGCGTAGGTGGGGGCCGGGAGGGTTTTCGCCCCCGCCGCCCCTACCCGTCCCATCCTGAAGGGGCGCTGCCCCTTTGACCCCGGTTCCTGGGGGCCTGCGGCCCCCACACCCCCGCTTCGGCCCTGGACGGGCCTCGTCCTCAAACGCCGGACGGGCTGAAAGTGCCTGGGCCGGTGTCGAGGAGAGAAGCTTCCTGCCGTGATGGGTGATGAAGGGCTCCGTCTGGGCTCTGTCGGAGGCTTTTCGGGGGCTCATTAGCCCAACTGTGCGGTGTTTTCCCGTTCCCACGTCCCCGTGCCCTCCGGTCCGTCACCATCGCTCTCGTGTGGAGTACCGGAGCCCTTCGCGCCCATCTCCTGGCCGCTCGGCTTGCCGGGACCGTGGCTACCTCTCGGGAGGAGAGCCTCAGGAGTTATCGGCTTTTTGCTGCTCGCGATCCCCGTGTGCTCATCGGGATCGATCCGGAAGGGGCTTGGCGGCAGCGGGATTTGATTGAGTTAATGGCGGCGAAGTGCGGAGTTTCGGCCGATCCGGAGTGTGTCTCCGGCCATGATGTGATCGACCCGGAGCGGACTTTGACCGCTCTGGATGCCTTCGCCGATCGGGTCGCCGCTGCCGCCCAGCGCGGCGAGCCCGTGCTGTTCGGTACCGGGCATCCGCATCGGCTGCTCGGTTTCTACGCCGCCTTGGCGGACGCGTTGTCGGCGGCGGGATGTGCCGTCCTCACCCCCGCGCATGGTCGCTGTGTCGACATAACGACCCGGTTCGGCCTACGTACGTACAACCTTGACTACGTACGAGGAGTCGCGTTGGTGCGGGAAGCCGGCGCTCCGAGCACCGGGCGTGAGCCCGGCGCACACACGCACTCACCGCTCCCGGTTCGTACCGTGCTGGCTGCCGCGGCGGAGGCCCGCGGGCCGTTGCCAGAGCTGGTGATCGGGGACCACGGTTGGGTCTGCGGGGCAGGTCAGCTGGGGTTTGAGGCCATTGGTCTTGCCGATACGAATGACCCCGCGCTCTTTGTGGGGGAGGCCGAGGGGGTCGTGTCGGTCGTCGTTCCACTTGATGACGCTGTGCGGTCTGATTACTACCAGCCGCTTACCCGCTACGTACTCAATCGAGCGTGTCTGTCACAGTAGGCCGCCGATGGGTGCACCTCTTCCCCACTCGCATCACCCGCCCCTACATTGGGGAGTGAGCACGCAGCGACGAAGAGTCACCGGAAGGGGAAGCCGGTGGCCGTCGAGTGCGGAAGGTTCAGGTGTGTCATGGCTGCAGCTGGCGAGAGGCCTCTGAACGAGGTTCAGTTCCTTACCGTGGCGGAAGTCGCCTCGGTGATGCGAGTGTCGAAGATGACCGTGTACCGGTTGGTGCACAGCGGTCATCTGCCCGCGATCCGGGTCGGACGTTCGTTCCGTGTCCCGGAGCAAGCGGTTCACGAATATCTCCGCGAGAGCTACGTGGGGGTGGAAACCGCCTGACGGCAGTGGGCGAGGGGGGATCCTCAGGGCTGTTCAGGATTCCCCCGAGCCACCTCGATTACGACCTCAGCGCTCGGGCGGGTAGGCTAGCCCCTCGTAGGTCGTGTGGGCCCATGGCGCCCAAACACCGAGTGATGAGAAGTGAGCGAGGGTAGTCGTGGGCTCTGTTATCAAGAAGCGGCGCAAGCGGATGGCCAAGAAGAAGCACCGCAAGCTGCTCAAGCGCACGCGCGTTCAGCGTCGCAACAAGAAGTAAGCGCGGCGCGCCGCGAAAGTGGCGCGCTTTGTGGCCCCCCACCACATCCGGTGGGGGGCCACACGTGTATCGAGGTCGCGTGGACCGGCTGTCGAGGTTGCGTGGAGCTATCGCGGGTGCGGTGCGGGTGCCGAGGTTCTTGTGCGAGAAGTCGAACGCTGTGCATATGACTGGACAGAGGCGTGAGCCGTCCGGTCGTACGCATGGAATTCTCGTCACTTCATGCATTGGGCAGTCATCACAGCGCAACATCGACCCGCTAAGTTGGCCGCACACGGGAACTCGGCAGGGGTACGAGTGCTGGAAGGAAGGCGCTGATCTTGGGCAAGGTCGTGCTCGTGACCGGAGTGGCCCGTCAACTGGGGGGTCGGTTCGTACGACGGATCCTGCGTGACCCACAGGTGGACCGGGTGGTCGCCGTGGACGCGGTTCCGCCCGAGCATCATCTGGGCGGTGCCGACTTCATCCAGGCCGACATCCGGCAGCCCACCATCGCGCGGGTGTTGGCCGAGAGCGGCGCCGACACCGTCGTACACATGGATGTGACCGGAACCGCGCTGGGCAGTGGCAGCCGGACCACGGTCAAGGAGACCAACGTCATCGGGACGATGCAGCTGCTCGGCGCCTGCCAGAAGTCCCCCAACGTCAAGCGGCTCGTGGTCAAGTCCAGTACGAACGTGTACGGATCCGCGCCCCGCGACCCGGCCGTCTTCACCGAGACCACCCCGCCCAAGTCGCTGCCCAGCGGCGGCTTCGCCAAGGACGCGGTCGAGGTGGAGGGCTATGTGCGCGGGTTCGCGCGGCGCAGGCCCGATGTGGCCGTGTGCGTGCTGCGGTTCGCCAACATCCTCGGGCCGACCGCGGACACGCCGCTCGCCTCCTACTTCTCGCTGCCGGTGCTGCCGACCGTGTTCGGCTACGACCCGCGGCTGCAGTTCGTGCACGAGGACGACGTGATCGAGGTGCTGCGCATCGGCTCGCACGAGCCGGAGCGGGGCACGCTCAACAGCGGCACCTTCAACATCGCCGGCGACGGCGCCCTGCTGCTCTCGCAGTGCTCCCGGCGCCTCGGCCGCCCCACCGTGCCGCTCCTGCTCCCCGCGGTCACCTGGGCGGGCTCCCTGGTGCGTACGCTGGGTATGTCGGACTTCTCGCCCGAGCAGATCCGGCTGCTCACGCACGGCCGGGTGGTGTCGACGGACCAGATGCGTCAGACGCTCGGATTCAAGCCGAAGTACACGACGGCGGAGACGTTCGCGGACTTCGCGAAGAGCCGCGGTCCCGGACTCCTGCCGCCGGAGGCCCTCGCGGGGGCCGTCGACCGGATCGCCGCGCTGCCCGTCCTGGGCGGCCACCTCCCGACGCAGAGCGCCAACTGAGGAGCGCATCAACGATGGCGGACGCCAAGGTCATTCCGTTCGACGACGACCGGTCCCGTGGGAGCGCCGTGCAGCGGCCGCAGCGGCGCCGGAGCGCGGGTAGTCGGCGCAAGAACGGTGAATCCGCGCTGGTAGGTGAGGTCCAGCCCCTCCCCGGACGGTCCTTCGCGCAGGATGATGTTCCTGTGACACGTGAGGAACAGCCGCCCCTGAAGCCCCAGGACGAAGGCGGCCTGGAGCGGCGCATCGCGAGCGGCCTGGCCTTCCTGCGCCGCCGCCTCACCGGGGACTACGACGTCGACGACTTCGGGTACGACGAGGAGCTCACCGACCAGGTCCTGATGTCCCTGCTGCGCCCGGTGTACGAGAACTACTTCCGGGTCGAGGTGAAGGGCGTGGAGAACATCCCGTCCGAGGGCGGCGCGCTGATCGTCGCCAACCACTCCGGGACGCTGCCGCTGGACGGCCTGATGATGCAGGTCGCCGTGCACGACCACCACCCGGCGGGCCGGCATCTGCGGCTGCTCGCCGCGGACCTGGTGTTCATGCTGCCCGTGGTCAACGAACTCGCCCGCAAGCTCGGCCACACGCTGGCCTGCGCCGAGGACGCCGAGCGGCTGCTGGGCCTGGGCGAGCTGGTCGGCGTGATGCCGGAAGGCTTCAAGGGCATCGGCAAGCCCTTCAGCGAGCGCTACAAGCTCCAGCGCTTCGGCCGCGGCGGCTTCGTCTCCACGGCGCTGCGCAACGGCGCTCCGATCATTCCGTGCTCGATCGTCGGCGCGGAGGAGATCTACCCGATGATCGGCAACGCGAAGACCCTGGCCCGTCTGCTCGGCTTCCCTTACTTCCCGCTGACGCCGACCTTCCCGTGGCTGGGCCCGCTGGGCGCGATCCCTCTCCCGACCAAGTGGACGATCCAGTTCGGCGAGCCGATCCCCACGGACGGCTATCCGCCGGAGGCCGCCGAGGATCCGATGCTGATGTTCAACCTGACCGACCAGGTCAGGGAGCAGATCCAGCACACCTTGTACAAGCTGCTGGTGCAGCGGCGGTCTGTCTTCTTCTGACGTGCCAAGTGTGGGTACGACGACGGGGGCGCCCCTCGGGTGAGGGGCGCCCCCGTCGTCGTACGACTCGCTGCTCTGCGGGCGCTAGTTCGTGTCCTCGCCTTCGATGCCCAGGCCGGGGAGGAGGCCCGGGAGGAGTGGGGGCAGGGTGACGGCGGGTTCGGTGGCCGGGGTCGATGTGGAGGGTGAGGCGCCGGTGCTGCTGGTGTCCTTCGGCGGGTCGAGGAGGCCGCCGGTGTTTCCGCCGAGCAGGCCCTCGCTCTCGCTGCCGGAGCTCTCGGCCGAATTGCTGGGGCGGCTGGACCGGTTGTCGTCGGAGGAGCCGCTGCCGCCGGCGCTGGGGTGGGCCGACCGGTCGGAGCCCGACGTACCGTTGGACGCCGAGCCGGAACCGCCCCGCCGCTTGCCGTCGCCGCCCTGTGCCGGCGTCGGTGGGAGGAGGGACTCCAGCGGGGCGACCTCTTCGTCTATGGCGTCGAACACCGACGAGACCTGGTCGCTGACGTCCCCCAGCTGGAGGGGAAGCCGCTCGCGGAGGTGGCCCCAGACTTCGCGGTGGGACCGGGAGAAGGCGGAAAGGGCCTGGATGGGTCCCAGAGAGCCCGGATCGCGCTTGTACGCCTCACGGAGCAGACGATGCCCCTCCGAGGCGTCGTAGCGCATGCCGGACAGGGCGCGGCGGATCTCGCCGAGCGACTCGTGGTCGAGTTGTCCGCCGCGATCACGCTCCATCAACCTTCGGGCCTCGCTCAGCCGGGTGGAGGCCTGGTCGAGATATGTTCGCCCGCGTTCGTCGTCGCCGTCGGCCATGACATTGAGCTTGAAGTCCTCGATGCCGCGCTTCAGGGGATAGAGGGAGTCACCGGGCAGGGCGTCGGAACTCGCCGCGGCCACTCCACCGAAGGCTCCCGCGGCGACACCGACGCTGAGCCCGCCCGCGGCCAGGCCCTTGGTCAGCCGTGAACGCGGCCGCAATTTCCCCAGCGGGGAAGCCCGGTGGGCGCCCGGTGCCCGATTCGAGCGCTGCCCGGGCACCGCGGGATCCGCAGCGCCTCCCACCGTGCCCTCCTGCAGCATGGCCTCCATCGCGGCGACGAGCTGGGCCCGCTGAACGACCTTGACCTCGGGGTCGAGCACGGGCTTGGGCAGTTCGTCGAGACTCGCGGTGACGGCCAACAGCCGCCCCTGCTCGGTCTGTTCCGCAGCAGCCGATGCTGGTGCCGATCCATCGGACTGCTCGGCCTGCTCGGCCGCCGAGCCCCGGTCGGTCAGCTCCTCCAGGGCCTGGGCGAAGGCGTTCGCCCGCCGGTGCGCCGATACGTTCGCGATCACTGGCGGCACCTCCTCTCGTGATGACGGTCGACTCCCCAGGGGGTCCTGAGGGTTGCACGCCCTGACCAAATCCACACGATCGAGTGATCGAAGTCGGCCAGGGAGTGACCACAGGGAGCCTGCATCCCGCACAACGAGCGGCGCGGCACTTGGGTTACGGACGGCGGATGAACGGACCGCGAAGTCAACAGACTTTCACCGACGGTGAGTTGATGGTTGCGGAGAGTGTTGCTTCGGTGGCGGTGGCGGTGGCGGTGGCGGTGGCGGTGGCGCGTTCAGCGCGCGTCGTCCGGCAGTAGACGGGCGAGGGTGCGGACTGCCCGGTACTGGAGGGTCTTGATGGCGCCCTCGTTCTTGCCCATGACGCGGGCGGTCTCGGCGACGGAGAGGCCCTGGAGGAAACGGAGAGTGACGCACTCCTGCTGCTGCGGGTTGAGGCGTCGTACGGCGTCCAGTAGTGCGGCGTTGGAGAGTGACTCGAGGACGGAGTCCTCGGGGGAGCGCTCGACCTCGTTGGCGTCGAGCATCTCCCCGGTGGTCACCTCCAGCCGGAACCGGCTGGACTTGAAGTGGTCGGCGACGAGGTTGCGGGCGATGGTCACGAGCCATGCCCCGAAGTCCCGCCCCTGCCAGGTGAAGGTGCCGATCCGTCGGAGGGCCCGCAGAAAGGTCTCGCTTGTGAGGTCCTCGGCGGTGGCCTTCCCTCCGACTCGGTAGTAGATGTAGCGATAAACGGTGTCGCTGTATTGGTCGTAGAGGCGTCCGAACGCGTCGGCCTCGCCGGCCTGTGCGCGTTCGACGAGATCCATCATTCGAGCGCTGTCGCTGTCTGCGGCAGGCCGACGGGCGGTTGTCGCACCAGCCGAGCGTCCCCGTCTGCCGACGGCGGCGCTGCCGTCGGCGAGCGCGTAGCACGGGCCTACGGGCGCGGTTGTTACGGCGAGGGCGGGGACGGCGTACGCGGTGGGGACGAAGCCGCGCAACAGGTCTTTGACCGTTGCGCGCAGCGTAGCCAGGCCCGAGGCGTCAACCCCGACGTGTGGGTACACGGGACTCCCAGAGGCAGAGCTTCCATCACGTGCAGTGCGGGACCGTTCACCCGTCGTAGCGACGGAGGGGGTACCGGTTTGCGTCTGAGGAGAATAACGCTTCGTGCAGGCACTGCTACGCCCAGTTGCTCAAATCACCGATTGCGTCTCTTCTGTAACCGATTGGCGCCCGATCAAGTGCCGCAGAGTGACCGTTTGTTGATCGAAGTCGTCCGTGTTCCGGCTTACTCCGGCGCGTGTTGTGGCCGTGTGCAGCCAAGGGGACTGGACAGGGGGTTGTGGGGGTAGGGGGTGCGGATTGGCTGTTCGGCCGGGCGTGGCCCGACGGCGGGGTTCGCCGCCGGGCGTGGCCCGACGGCGGGGTTCGCCCCCGCCGCCCCTACCCGTCCCATCCTGAAGGGGCGCTGCCCCTTTGACTCCGGTTCCTGGGGGCCTGCGGCCCCCAGACCCCCGCTTCGGCCCTGGACGGGCCTCGTCCTCAAACGCCGGACGGGCTGAAAGTGCCTGGACCGGCGTCGGGAGGGACCGTTTGCGGCGTGCGTCGGCCCCGGTGGGGTGGGGCTGGGGTTGCCTGGTTCGGTGGTCGGGAGTGGAAGTGTCAGTCCGTGAGGCGGGTTCGCTGCACGCTGGTGAGAATGGGGCCCCGACTCACCCACCGAGCCGTGGGCATCGACGCGAACCCCCACGCTCGCCGGAGGCTCAGACCGTCGTCGGCCCGCTACCGCCGGCGTCGGTGCAGTGCGATCGCCGCAGCCGTCCCCCCGGCCACCGCTCCCACGCCCGCGGCCGCGGGGATGCCGACCTTCGCTGCCTTTCGGCCCGTGCGGTAGTCGCGTAGGCGCCAGTCCAGCTTGCGGGCGTGTTTGCGGAGCTTGGTGTCGGGGTTGATGGCGTAGGGGTGGCCGACCAGGGAGAGCATCGGGATGTCGTTGTGCGAGTCGCTGTACGCCGCGCAGCGGGAGAGGTCCAGGCCCTCCGCCGAGGCCAGGGCGCGCACCGCCTCCGCCTTCGCCGGGCCGTGGAGGGGTTCGCCCACCAGTTTGCCCGTGTAGACGCCGTCCACTGATTCCGCCACCGTGCCCAGGGCGCCGGTGAGGCCGAGGCGGCGGGCGATCACCTGGGCGATCTCCACGGGGGCCGCCGTCACCAGCCATACCTTCTGGCCGGCGTCCAGGTGCGCCTGAGCGAGGGCGCGCGTGCCGGGCCAGATGCGCTCGGCCATGTACTCGTCGTAGATCTCCTCGCCGATCGACTGGAGCTCGGCGACGCGGTGGCCCTTCACGATCGACAGTGCCGAGTCGCGGGCCTCCTGCATGTGCTCCGGGTCCTCGACCCCCGCCAGCCGGAACCACGCCTGCTGCCAGGCGAACTTGGCGAGGTCGCGGGTCTCGAAGAACTTCCGCTTGTACAGGCCCCGCCCGAAGTGGAAGAGGGCGGCGCCTTGCATCACGGTGTTGTCCAGGTCGAAGAAGGCGGCGGCCTTCTCGTCGCCGAGCACCGGGAACTCCGGTTCGGTCTCGGAGACCTCCGTCGTCTCCTGCGACGACTTGCGCGCTGCCTCCGCCGAAGCCTCGCCAGCCAACACGCTCCGCGCCGTGGCGGAGCGCCTACGGGGAGTGAGCCATCCAAGAGCGGCCATGACCGTGAGCATAGCCAGTTTGTTCGGTGCTTCCGGAGTCGAGAGGTTTGAAGGTTGTGAACTCTCCGCGACCGCGCAGTTAAACAGCGTGGTGGCGCATCCGTTCGGCCCGCGAGCGTCGGCGCGGGAGAATGGCCGACATGAGTCCCCTCTTTCGTCGCGCCGCGGCCAAGGCCCCTCAGGACCGGCTCGTCACTCTCATCGGAAAGCCGGACTGTCATCTGTGTGATGACGCACAGATCGTCGTCGAGAAGGTGTGTGCCGAGCTGGGGGTTCCGTGGGAGCTGAAGGACATCAACCAGGACCCTCAACTCCACGACCGGTACTGGGAACAGATCCCTGTCGTCCTCGTCGACGGCGCCCAGCACACCTTCTGGCGCGTGAACGAGAATCGCCTTCGCAAAGCACTGACTGAGTAGTCCAACTGGTCAGGGAAGTCGCTTAGGATCGACGGCGAGTTGGTCTCGGGGGCGGGGATCGTTGAGGAGAGTGTGCGGTTTTGCCCCCAAGAGCAGAGGAACGGTGGTGCGAATGCGCCGGTTCCAGACCAGTGCGCCGGGCGTGCGTGAGCCCGGTCACGTTGGGCGGGCAAATCGGACACCATCTTTGTGCACGCGTTCACAAAGACATAGCCTGCTGTCGACGGGGCGGTCTGGGTACGTGTGACCGCCTACAGCCCCGCTCTACCCGCAGGAGCACCGTGGCAACTGGCCGAACTCACCGACCGGCGACCCGCAGCCGAGGGATTCCCGAGGCCACCGTCGCCCGGCTTCCGCTGTACCTCCGAGCCCTCACGGCGCTGTCGGAGCGCTCGGTACCCACGGTCTCGTCCGAGGAGCTCGCGGCCGCGGCGGGGGTCAATTCCGCGAAGCTGCGCAAGGACTTCTCGTACCTCGGGTCGTACGGCACGCGGGGTGTCGGCTACGACGTCGAGTATCTCGTCTACCAGATCTCGCGTGAGCTGGGGCTGACCCAGGACTGGCCGGTTGTGATCGTCGGTATCGGTAACCTCGGCGCCGCGCTCGCCAACTACGGCGGGTTCGCCTCCCGTGGGTTCCGGGTCGCCGCGCTCATCGACGCCGATCCGGCGATGGCGGGCAAGCCCGTCGCCGGGATTCCCGTGCAGCACTCCGACGACCTGGAGAAGATCATCCAGGACAACGGCGTGTCGATCGGTGTCATCGCCACTCCCGCCGGTGCCGCCCAGCCGGTCTGCGACCGGCTCGTGGCCGCCGGGGTCACCTCCATCCTGAACTTCGCGCCGACCGTGCTGACCGTCCCGGACGGCGTCGACGTGCGCAAGGTGGATCTGTCGATCGAGCTGCAGATCCTCGCCTTCCACGAGCAGCGCAAGGCCGGTGAGGAGGCCCACGCCCACGCCGACGGTGCCGGACCGGCCGCCGTCACCCGCGAGTCCGACCGATCCACCGACCAGGGGCCCGACGGGGACGTACCCGCCGTGATGCCGGCATGAGTCTCCTCGTCGTAGGGCTGAGCCACCGCAGCGCCCCGGTCAGCGTCCTGGAGCGCGCGGCGCTCGGCGCGGACGCCCAGATCAAGCTGCTGCAGGACACGGTCGCCGCCGAGCCGACCGCCGAGGCCGCCCTGCTGGCCACCTGCAACCGCATCGAGCTGTACGCCGACGTGGACAAGTTCCACGCCGGTGTCGCCGAGCTGTCCACGCTGCTCGCCCAGCACAGCGGGGTGGGGCTGGAAGAGCTCACGCCCTACCTGTACGTGCACTACGAGGACCGGGCCGTCCATCATCTGTTCTCGGTGGCCTGTGGGCTCGACTCCATGGTCGTGGGGGAAGGCCAGATCCTCGGGCAGATCAAGGACTCCCTCGCCAAGGCCCAGGAGCTGCACAGCGCCGGGCGGCTGCTGAACGACCTGTTCCAGCAGGCCCTGCGCGTCGGCAAGCGCGCCCACTCCGAGACCGGGATCGACCGCGCCGGACAGTCCCTGGTCACCTTCGGCCTGCAGCAGCTGTCCTCCGGCAGGCCCGTCGAGGACTGGGCCCGCGGCAAGAAGGCCCTGGTCATCGGCGCCGGTTCGATGTCCTCCCTGGCCGCCGCCACGCTCGCGCGCGCCGGGATCGCCGAGATCGTCGTCGCCAACCGCACCTTCGACCGCGCTGAGCGGCTCGCTGAGATCCTGAGCCAGGCCGATGACACGGACGTGCTGGCCCGCGCGGTACCGATGGAGTCGGTGCCGGTCGAGCTGACACGTGCCGACGTCGCCGTCTCCTGTACCGGCGCCACCGGGCTCGTCCTCACGGCCGAGGAGGTCGCGGCGGCGGTCGAGGGCCGTACCGGGCGGCCGGTCGCCTTCGAGGGGGCCGAGGCCGGCGGTCGTACGACGGCCAAGGCGCCCGCGGCCAGGACCAACGCCGACAGCGGCGACGTACGGCAGACTCCGCTGCCGCCCACCAGCGTCGGTACCGACGAGGGCTGTCCGCTGGACCTGCCCGCCGTGCAGGGAGGCTTCTCCGTGATGGGGGAGGCCGCCGTCGCCGGAATGGACGCGGCCACGCTGGAGCAGCACGCGGCCTGGGCCGGGGGTGGTGCCGTCGACCGCCGCGAGGCCGCCCGGCGCAGCCCCGAGGCCGACGCCGAGCTGATCACCGCGCTCGCCGCGACCGTGGCCACCGTCGGCCGGATCCCCGAGCGCCGCAAGCCCGAGCCCGTCGCCGAGGCGCCCCGCCCCGCGCCGGTCCTCGCCCTCCTCGACCTCGCCATGCCGCGCGACATCGACGCCGCCGTGCACCGGCTGGCCGGGGTGCGGCTGGTCGACATCGAGTCGCTGGCGGAAGCTTCCGCCGACGCTCCGATGGCGGCCGACGTCGACCAGGTCCGCCGTATCGTTTCGGACGAGGTCGCGGCCTTCGGGGCTGCGCAGCGGGCCGCGCACATCACGCCCACCGTCGTCGCGCTGCGCACGATGGCCGCCGATGTCGTGGCGAACGAGATCGCCCGCCTGGAGGGCCGTCTGCCGGGCCTCGACGACAAGCACCGCAGCGAGATCACGCAGACCGTGCGGCGCGTGGTCGACAAGCTGCTGCACGCGCCGACCGTGCGGGTCAAGCAGCTCGCCGCCGAGCCCGGCGGCGCCGGGTACGCGGACGCGCTGCGGACCCTGTTCGACCTCGACCAGGAGACGGTGGCCTCCGTCTCGCGCGCCGAGGACAGCACCGAGAAGAACCGAGGCCCACGATGACTCAGCAGCCACTACGGCTCGGCACCCGGCGCAGCAAGCTCGCCATGGCCCAGTCCGGGCAGGTCGCGGACGCCGTGAGCCAGGTGACCGGACGGCCCGTCGAGCTGGTCGAGATCACCACGTACGGCGATGTCTCCCGCGAGGCGCTCGCGCAGATCGGCGGCACCGGCGTGTTCGTCACCGCCCTGCGCGACGCGCTCCTCAACGGCGAGGTCGACTTCGCGGTGCACTCCCTGAAGGACCTGCCGACCGCGCAGCCCGGGGAACTGGTCCTGGCGGCCGTTCCGGAGCGGGAGGACCCGCGCGATGTGATCGTCGCGCGGGACGCACTGAAGCTCACCGACCTGCCGCGCGGGGCGCGCATCGGTACGGGTTCGCCGCGCCGGATGGCGCAGTTGAACGCGTACGCGCGCAGCCACGGGCTGGACATCGAGACGGTCGCGATCCGCGGGAACGTGGATACCCGGATCCGGTACGTGCGCGATGGTGAGCTGGATGCGGTGGTGCTTGCTGCGGCTGGGTTGCGGCGCATCGGCCGGATCGATGAAGTGACCGACTTCCTGTCGGTCGACACGGTTTTGCCCGCCCCCGGCCAGGGGGCCCTGGCGATCGAGTGCACCGCGGACAACGCGGACCTCATCGCCGCGCTCGGCGAACTCGACGACCCGTTCACGCGGGTCGCCGTGACCGCCGAGCGATCACTGCTCGCCGCCCTGGAGGCCGGCTGCTCCGCCCCTGTGGGCGCGCTGGCCGACCTGCTGGCCGACGGGCAGATTGTCAAGGAAATGCGCCTGCGCGGCGTCGTCGGCACGACCGACGGCACGCGGATGGTGCAGCTGTCCACCACCGGTCCCGTGCCCGAGGCGCACGACCAAGCGCTGGCGCTCGGTCGCGAACTCGCTACCGAGATGCTTGCCCAGGGCGCGGCCGGTCTGATGGGGGAGCGAGCACAGTGAGCCCCACCACTCTTCCCGCCGGCCTTGAACACGGGCACGTCACCTTCCTCGGTGCCGGACCCGGGGATCCGGGGCTGCTGACTCTGCGCGCCGTCGAGGCGCTGGCGAACGCGGACGTACTCGTCGCCGAGCACGAGGTGCTCGACGTCGTACGCCAGCACGCCAGAGCCGGTGTCGCCGAGGTGCACACGGACACGGGTCCCGATTCGGACGCCGCTCCGGGCACAGGCACGCCCCAGCTAGCGGTAGTTGACGGCGCGTCAACGACCGCTGCGCTACCCGCGGTGCGGGATGCCGCACATCTTGTCATGGAGGCCGCACGCAACGGCAGGCGGGTCGTGCGTGCCGTGTCCGGGGATCCCGGGCTCGACGCGTACGCCGCCGAGGAGATGCTCGCGTGCGCCGCGGCGGGCGTGCCGTTCGAGGTCGTGCCGGGCGTTGCCGCGGCCGTAGGCGTGCCGGCGTATGCCGGTGTGCCGTTGCGGGACGCGCAGGGCGCGGACGTGCGGTTCGTGGACGCGCGGACGGCTTCGGACCGGTGCTGGACCGAGGTCGGGGCGTCGGACGGGACGGTTGTCGTGTCGACGACGCTGGATTCCGTGGGCGCGGCCGCGGGTGAGCTGGTGTCGGCGGGGCGTAAGCCCGATACGCCGATGACGGTCACTGTCGCGGGTACGACGACGCGGCAGCGGACCTGGACCGCGACGCTCGGGACCATCGCGCAGACGCTGAAGCAGGCCAAGGTGCTGCCCTCGCCCGAAGGCGGGCGGCCGGTGATAGCCGTGGTCGGTGAGCGTTCTGCCGCTGCTCAGCGTGAGCAGTTGTCGTGGTTCGAGTCCAAGCCGCTGTTCGGGTGGCGAGTGCTCGTGCCGCGCACGAAGGAGCAGGCTGCTTCGCTCTCCGACCAGTTGCGGTCGTACGGGGCCGTGCCGCATGAGGTGCCGACGATCGCCGTCGAGCCGCCGCGGACGCCGCAGCAGATGGAGCGGGCGGTCAAGGGGCTTGTCACCGGGCGGTACGAGTGGATCGCCTTCACCTCGGTGAATGCGGTCAAGGCCGTGCGGGAGAAGTTCGAGGAGTACGGGCTTGATGCTCGGGCGTTCGCCGGGATCAAGGTGGCCGCGGTGGGGGAGCAGACCGCGAAGGCGTTGATCGCCTTTGGCGTGAAGCCGGATCTCGTGCCCAGTGGGGAGCAGTCGGCTGCGGGGCTGCTTGAGGACTGGCCGCCGTACGACCCCGTTTTTGATCCGATCGACCGGGTGTTCCTGCCTCGGGCGGACATCGCGACGGAGACCTTGGTGGCTGGGCTCATCGAGCTGGGCTGGGAGGTCGATGACGTCACGGCCTATCGGACCGTGCGGGCTTCGCCGCCGCCGGCCGATACGCGGGAGGCGATCAAGGGGGGTGGCTTTGATGCCGTTCTCTTCACGTCGTCGTCCACGGTGCGGAATCTGGTGGGGATCGCCGGCAAGCCGCACAACGTGACGGTGATCGCTTGTATCGGGCCTGCTACCGCGAAGACTGCTGAGGAGCATGGGCTTCGGGTGGATGTGATGGCTCCGGAGCCGTCTGTGCACAAGT
Organism: Streptomyces sp. R28; assembly: GCF_041052385.1. Taxonomy (GTDB): domain Bacteria; phylum Actinomycetota; class Actinomycetes; order Streptomycetales; family Streptomycetaceae; genus Streptomyces. The sequence goes on from NZ_CP163439.1 coordinate 6,144,481, forward strand.
TGGCCGAGGCGTTGGCCGACTTCGGTATGCGGCGGCGGGCTGCTGCGGTGGAGGCTGGGGATCCGGTTACTCGGCCGAGTGAGCGGCGGCCGGGGGCTCGGCGGGGGCGGTCCACTACGTAGGTGTGGGGGCGGTGGTGGTGGGGTGACGGCCGGGAGGTTTTCGCCCCCGCCGCCCCTGCCCGTCCCATCCTGAAGGGGCGCTGCCCCTGCGACCCCGGTTCCTGGGGGCTGCCGCCCCCAGACCCCCGCTTCGGCTCTGGACGGGCCTCGTCCTCAAACGCCGGACGGGCTGAGATGGCTCTGGGCCGGCGTGGAGAGTCACCGTTCGCGTTACGCCGTCACCGTGTGGCCGAAGCGGAGCAGGTTGGACGGGTCGTAGGTGGATTTGTCCTGGCGTAGGCGGTTGTAGACCTCGGGGGTCCAGGCTCGGGCGCGGTCGGTGGCGTCGCCCGGGGTGCCGTGGATGTTGACCATCGTGTAGCCCGTGCCGTAGGGAGTCATCGCCGCGTGCAGGGCTTTTGTGGCCTGTTCTATGGCCTCGGCCGCTGGTGGGGCGGCCAGGACGCCCACCGTTTCCAGGAGGTAGTTCGCGTCTCGGGCGCAGATCGCGTCCTCCAGGCGGGCGGGGCGGGAGAGGGCGCCGCCCATGTGGCGGATCTCCACCAGGAGCAGGGGGCAGTCGGGGGCCTCTGGGCCTACCTGGGAGAGGAACGTGCGGATCGCCTCCGGGGTCAGGTCGCGCAGCAGGGCGCAGGACTCCCTTGCGGGGAGCGGGTCCTGCGGCTCCATGTAGATGCGGTCCACCTCGGCGTACGGCATTTCCTCCACCGTGTCGACCGCCACCGGGGCGGCCGCGCGGATCGGGGCCAGGAGGCGCTCGCCCTCGGTGGGGTCGGCTGTGTAGGCGACCGCCACTCGGGCCCAGAAGCCGCCGCGCAGGGGCTCGGGGATCTGCGGGATGGGGGGCAGGCGCAGGAGGCTGAAGGCGCTGCACATTTCCTCGGGGACCTGGTGTGTCCAGTCCGCCCAAGTGGTCAGCAGCGCTTCTGCGTGCTCCCCGGGGCAGTAGATGCCGCCGCCGAGGACCGTGGGGAGGCGGAGCAGTTCGAAGGTCAGGGACGTGACCACGCCTACGTTGCCCTTGCCGCCGCGCAGTGCCCAGAACAGTTCGGGCTCGTGGTCCGGGTCGCACTCGCGGAGCGTGCCGTCGGGCGTGGCGACCTGGAAGGAGCGCACCAGGTCGGCCGCGTAGCCGTAGGTCCGGCCGAGCACCGGCAGGCCGCCGCCCAGGGTGTAGCCGACCACGCCGGCGTCCGACGCGGAGCCGTTGAGGGCGGCGAGGCCGTGTGGTGCGGCCGCGTCCAGGACGTGGCGCCACTTCGCGCCCGCCGCGACGGTGGCCAGGCGCTGGTCCGGGTCGATGGTTACGTCGGTCATGCGGGTCGTGTTGATCAGCAGGCCGTGGTCTATCGGGAAGTTCGCGCCGTGGCCCGTGGCCTGGACCGCGACCGGGGTGCCGGTGGCCGTCGCCCAGCGCAGGGCCGTCACGATGTCGTCGGCGCCTGTCGCGCCCACGACCACGTCGGGCGTGTGCAACGCGGCCAGATTGAAGCCCGTGACCTCGTCGGCGTAGCCGTCGTCGCCGGGGCGCAGGACCGGGCCGTGGAGGTCGGAGAGGGCGAAGAGGTCGGGGGTGTTGTGGTGGGTGGCGGTCATCGCGTCCTCCGTGGTGTGCGTAGGTACGGAGGGACGGCGGCGGCGAGGCCGGAGAGAGCGAGGGGGCGGGGCCGTCGGGGTCCTTGCGTTCGAGGGATGGGCAGGTGGGAGCCCACCCGGGATCTGGCGGGGCCTTGGGGCCCTTTCTTCAGGATGGACCCGGCGGGTGGGGGCGCGCATGCGGGCCGTCCGGGGGTGCACTCCCGTGCCGACGTGACGTCGGCAAAGGTGCTGCCGGGGCGGGCGTAGCGTAGGTGGCATGACGACGTACGGATCCTTCCCCGGCACGCGGCCGCGGCGTCTGCGGACCAGCCCCGTGATGCGGCGCATGGTCGCCGAGACCAGGCTGCACCCCGCCGACTTCATCCTCCCGGCCTTCGTACGCGAGGGCGTCAGCGAACCGGTGCCGATCGCCACCATGCCGGGCGTGGTCCAGCACACTCGGGACAGCCTGAAGAAGGCGGCCGCGGAGGCTGTGGCGGCCGGCATCTCCGGGATCATGCTCTTCGGGGTGCCCGAGGAGGAGAAGAAGGACGCTCTGGGTACGCCCGGTACCGATCCGGACGGGATCTTGCAGGTCGCCCTCCGGGACGTGCGGGCCGAGGTGGGGGACGAGCTTCTCGTCATGTCCGACCTGTGCCTCGACGAGACCACCGATCACGGGCACTGCGGAGTGCTCGACGCCGAAGGGCGCGTCGACAACGACGCCACCCTGGAGCGGTACGCCGAGATGGCGCAGGTGCAGGCCGACGCGGGCGCCCATGTCGTCGGGCCCAGCGGGATGATGGACGGGCAGATCGGCGTCATTCGCGATGCGCTCGATCAGATCGGGCGGGAGGACGTCGCCGTCCTCGCCTACACCGTCAAGTACGCCTCCGCTTTCTACGGGCCCTTCCGGGAGGCCGTCGCCTCCTCGCTGCAGGGGGACCGCAAGACGTATCAGCAGGATCCGGCGAATGTGCGGGAGGCCCTGCGCGAGCTCGCCCTCGACCTGGAGGAGGGCGCCGACATGGTGATGGTCAAGCCGGCCGGGCCCTACCTCGACATCCTGGCGCGGGTCGCCGACGCGGTGGACGTGCCGGTCGCCGCCTATCAGATCTCCGGTGAGTACTCGATGATCGAGGCCGCCGCCGAGAAGGGCTGGATCGACCGGGACCGGGCGATCCTCGAGACGCTGACCGGCATCAAGCGGGCGGGTGCGCGCAACATCCTCACCTACTGGGCTACGGAGGCGGCGCAGAAGCTGGGCCGCCTCCAGTAACGGGCGGGTACGAGGGCCGAAAGTTCGGTCACGGTTGGTCGGACGGTGCCTTCGACGGTGTGGTGGGAGCCGTGGCCGTGGGGCTCGTCGGGGTGGACGGGCCCTCGTCGCGCAGGCCCTGGCCGTCCTCGCACGCGGTGAGCGTGAGCGCGGTGATCGCCACCAGGGTGGCGGCGAGCAGCCGGGCGCGGGGTCGGCGGGCGGGGAGTGCGGACGCGGACATGGGGTGGGCCCTCTCCTTGGGTGGGGGTTGGGATCGCGGCTCAGCCTGCGTGATCATCCGTCCCGGCCGCCACCTTCGGCCGCAAATTCGGGACGCCCGAGTGGATGGACCGGGGCTGACCTGCGGGGATGGTACGTCCCGGCGGGGTGGCGTGGGACGCCGGGAGCGGTGAGATCCGGCGTGGGCACCATCGAGTACCGCCCGGAGTCGGGTTCGCGGGCGGAGGCCGAGCGGGGCTTCGCCGGTGGCGGGCTGGAGTCGGCCGAGCCGGGGGTCGTGCCCGTGCACCGCCGGCGGCCGGACGGGGCGGCGCCTGTTCCCGTGTCGGCGGACGCCGGCCGGAGGGCGGGCCTCGACGACATCGAGAAGGTGCGGCACCGGGACATCGACGATGTGACGGACGCGGACATCGACGTCTACGGGGCGGTGGGGTCCGTATCCTGAAAAGCTGGTTGTAGACGGCACCTAATTCTCTAGGCTGCCCGGCACGAGCTGTCACCCGCCATCCTCGTCCTGGCAGTCGAAGGAGCCGTGTCATGACCGTCATCCAGCCCGCACCCCACCACGCCCGAGCCGTCGTGCCGCCGCTTGCGACGCGGGCCCGGTCGGTCGGCGGCTCGCCGCTGCGGGACATCCTGGCCGTCACGGCCCGCCCCGAGGTCATCAACTTCGCAGGCGGACTGCCGGCGCCGGAGCTGTTCGACCGGGAGGGCATCGCGGCCGCCTTCCGCGACGTACTCGCCGAGACGCCGGGGCGGGCACTCCAGTACGCCACGACGGAGGGCGAGCCCAGCCTGCGCACCGGGCTCGCCGCCCGCATCTCGGCACGCGGCCTCGCGACCGACGCCGACGACCTGCTCATCACCACCGGCTCCCAGCAGGGCCTGTCCCTCCTCGCCACCGCGCTGCTCGACCCCGGTGACACGGTCCTCGTCGAAGACCCCTGTTATCTGGCGGCACTTCAGGCCTTCGGCTTCGCGGGCGCGCGGGTCGTCGCCGTGCCGGGGGACGCGCACGGGGTGGACGCGCGGGCGCTGGAGGAGTTGGTCGTGCGGGAGCGGCCGAAGTTCTTCTACACCGTGCCGACCTTCCAGAACCCGACCGGCAGAACCCTGCCCGCCGAGCGCCGGGAGGCCGTCGCGGAGGTCGCCGTGCGGTGCGGGCTGTGGATCGTCGAGGACGACCCGTACGGCGAACTCCGCTACGAGGGTGAGCGGGTGCCCTGGATCGCCTCGTACCCGGGTGCGGAGGACCGTACGGCGCTGCTCGGCTCCTTCTCCAAGGTGATGGCGCCGGGGATACGGGTGGGCTGGCTGCGCGCGCCCGCTGCCCTGCGGCGCGCGTGCGTGGTCGCCAAACAGGCCGCCGACCTGCACACCCCGACCGTCAACCAACTCGCCGCCGCCCGCTACCTCACCGGCCTCGACGCACACGTGGCCCGCGTCAGGGACGTCTACCGCGAACGCCGCGACGCCATGCTGGCGGGCCTGCCCGGCGCCCTCCCGGAAGGCTCCACCTGGAACCGTCCCGAGGGCGGCATGTTCCTCTGGGCTCGTCTGCCGGAGTCGTACGACACGACGGCCCTGTTGCCGAAGGTGGTGGAGCACGATGTCGCCTACGTCCCCGGCGCGCCCTTCTACGCCGGTGAGCCCGACCGGTCGACGCTGCGGCTGTGCTTCGTGACGCAGACGCCGCAGGAGATCGGGGCGGGGCTGGAGCGGCTGGGGAGGGGGCTGCGGTCCTAGGGCCAAGGTTCCAGGAGGGGGTGGACTCAGGACGGCAGACGGGTCGGGGTGCGGGTTCCTAAGGTGAAGCCATGTCCGACACCATGCGGTTCGACCTCGACGCGTATCTCCGGCGGATCGGTTGGGAGGGGGAGCGGCGGGCCGACGCGGCGACGCTGCGGGGAGTGCACCTGGCGCACCTGCGGGCCCTTCCCTTCGAGAACCTGGACGCCCTCAGGCGTAGGGCTCCGTCCCTCGACCCGGCCGACCTCATGGCCAAGCTGGTGCACAGTCGGCGCGGCGGCTACTGCTACGAGCACAACACCCTGTTCGCGTGCGCGCTGGAGGCGCTGGGCTTCACGGTGACGCGACTGGCCGCGCGCGTCGTCGTGGGCGCGGACCGCATCGAGAGCCGCCCGCGCACCCACATGGCGCTGCTCGTCGAGGCCCCCGGCGATCCGCAGCCGTATCTCGCGGACGTCGGCTTCGGCGCGATCGGCGCACTGCTGGAACCGGTGCCCCTGACGGCCGGGGTCGAGTTCCGGGACGCGGAGCGCCGGCACCGGCTCGCCCACGCGCCGCACGACGGGCCGCTTCAGCTGTGGCTGCTCCAGGCGCACGACCGGGCGAAGGACGACTGGGCCGACCAGTACGCGTTCACCCTGGAGCCGTTCGAGAAGCCCGACTTCGAGGTCATCAACTGGCACATAGGGACCAACCCGCGCTCGCCCTTCACCCAGCGCCTCTACGTCCAGAGCGTCACCGCCGAACGCCACCTCCTCCTCAACGGCCGTCTCCTGACGAAGACGCGGGCGGACGGGACGGCCGTCGAGCGCGAGGTGACCGAGGAGGCGGAGGCGCGGCGGCTGCTGGAGGAGGAGTTCGGGATCGACGTGCCGGAAGGGATGCGGCTGCTGCCGCAGTGAGGGGACGCGGTCAGTCCCACCAGAAGTGCCATGCAGGCTGCCCGAGGAGCTGGTTCTCGGCGTAGGCGCGCAGGGTCGTGTCGCTGCCCTGCCAGATGTTGTCCGGGCAGAACGCGAAGTGCTCGGCGGCCAGGGCCTCCGCCTCGGCGAGGGTGGTGGGCGGTGCGGCGACGGACACCAGCAGGGTGTCGAAGCCGAGGGCGACGGTCCGTATGCCGAACCGGTCCTCCCAGGAGCGGAGCACCGCGGACAGACGGCCGGTGTCGTTCTCGTGGTTCGCAGGACCCATCCAGCCGATCGCCGTCGGGATGTCCGCGCTGCGGCGGGCCGGGACGAGGGCGAGACGGGGGTCCTTGAAGGGGCCACTGCCGTCGAGGAGGGAGTCCACGACGCCGGAGGCGACCGATTCGGGGTCCGTGGCAGGGACTTCGGGGGCGTGGCCGACGTCTTCGGGGCCGGGGGCGGAGTGGGCGTGCTCGGTGGGGACCAGACCGGGCCAGTCCACGTCCTCCTGCGCGCACTCGTCCCAGAACTCCTCCAGCACCTCCTCCGCGTCGTGATCCCCGGGGTACGACATCTCGGCGGGCATCAACTCCCACAGCTCCGGCCCGCCGTGACCGGCACCGACGTCGAGGAGGACCGGGAGCAGACCGAGGGCCGGTGCCGTGCGCCGGAGCGCGGCCCAGTCACCGGGAGCCGCCGGGCCGTCCGCCAGCCACAGCAGCGGCTCGTGCCACGGCCCGTCGTCGGTCGCGTCGACAAGGGCGCCGGGCGGGAGGTGCAGGCCGAGGGACGCGAGCCTCGGCAGAGGGTTCGGAAGTGTCGCCATGTCGGTGAACTGTAGGCGCCGGCACTGACAATGAGCAGCGCCCTCACTTGGCCACACGGGCGTCGAAGCAGTCTCCCTCGCCGCCCGCCGCCGGTCGGAAACAGGCCCGGACGACGGTTCCGGGATGAGCCGCGGTCATGGGGGTGTAGACGTAGGAATCCGCGTCGATGGTGTTCTGGACCTCGGCGCTGCGGGCGCCGCCCCCCTCACGGCCGTCACGACCACTCGCCGTCATCTCGATCCGGTCGCCGACGCGCGTCCCCCACATCCGGGCCCAACTCGTCCCGCACTCCACGCTGTAGCGCAGCTCCATCCAGGCGCCGCCGGCGGTGCGGTGCGTGGCGAGGGTGGCCGGTTCGGCGGCGCACCTCATCTGCATTGGGCTCTTGCCCTCGCAGCCCGCTCCCCGGCAGCGCGGCCCGGTCGCGGCCGGGGCCGGGGTCAGCGACGAGCGCGGCTCGCCGTCCCGGTGCGGCAGCAGGAGGGCCACCGCCGCCACGCCTCCGATGGCCAGGGCACACACCGAGGCGAGGACCGCCACGACCGCGGCACTCCGGTGCACGGCGGTGTCGGCGGTGGCGGTGGAGGTGGAGGTAACAGGAGGCGGGGCGCTGTCGGCGGGCGTGGCGATGCCGGTGTGCGTGGCCTCCTGCGGAGATGGAGACGGAGACGGAGACGAAGACCGAGACAGAGACCGAGACCGAGACCGAGACGGAGACGGAGACGAAGCGGGTGTCGGTGTCCCGGCCGGGGCGCGGGTGGGAGACGGAGTCGCGGTCGGACGTGGCGGCGAGGGCGAAACCGGCGCCAGGGACGTGGCCGGCGATGAAGATCGCGGCGCGTGCGCCGTCGGCCCGCACCGTCCGCTGCCCTCCGACTCCGCGATCTCCCACAGCGCCAGACAGCGCCCCTCCGGCTCGCCGGCGAGGCGGCACAGCTCCTGCACCGCGTCGCGTGGTGGCAGCGTCCTGCCGTTGAGGTAGCGGTCCCAGGACGACTTGCTGAACGCGGTCTTCGCCGCGAGGCCGGCCAGGCTCAGGCCCGTGCGTGCCTTCAACTCCCGTAGCGCGGCGGACAGTCGGCTCCGTTCCGGCGACGGCGCCGTCATCCCCGTAGGGCCTTCCAGGTGTGCGGCCCGACGATGCCGTCCACGACCAGCCCCGCCTGCTTCTGCACCTGCTTGACCGCGCGTTCCGTCACCGGACCGAAGATCCCGTCGATGCCGCCCGGCGAGATGCCCGCCCTGCGCAGCAGACACTGCGCCTCGGCCACCTCCGGCCCGGCGTGGCCGTTCGCCAGGATGGCGTCCTGAGTGCGGCTGTTGCCCGCGTACCAGCGCCCGTCGATCCGCTCGACGCGGCAGGAGTACGTGGGCCCTTCCAGGGGCGCCGACCGCGGGGCCGATGCCGACGCCGGTGCCGACGTGCCGGTCGCGGCGAGGGGAGCCGGCGGATGCTCCTGCGCACCGCCGCCGGCCAGTCGTACGACGAGGAAGACGGCAGTGGAGACGGCCAGCACCAGCGCCACGGCCCCCGCCACCAGTGCGATGCGCAGCGAACGGCCGGGCGACCGCGCCCCGGTGGCGTCGGCGGAGAGGAACTCCGGCTGTGCCGCCGCCGCTTCCGGTACGGGCGCCTCCGCCACGGTCGCCGCCGCCCCGTGCCGGTTCCCCCACGCGTCCGTGGCGACCTCGTGCAACGCCAGCAGCCGAGTCGGATCCTCACCCCCGACCCGGGCCAGCGCCTCGACGGCCTCCCGGGGCGGTAGCGACCTGCCGCCCAGATACCGTTCCCAGGACTTCGCGCTGTACCCGGTCCTCGCCGCCAGCTGCCGCAGGCTCAGCCCGCTGTGATCCTTCAGGCGGCGTAACCGCACCGCCAACTGCCGCACGCGCGGATCCAGTTCCGCGGGCAGCGCTGCCCAACGCGACATGTTCCCCCCACTCGCGTTCACGGTCCGGGCCCGCAGTCCGTGGTCGGTGTCCCCCGAGCCCCGTCGCATTCTGCATCAGCATCCACGGCCCGCACCGGAAGCCGGTTCCCGCACCGGTTCGGAATCGGCCACCGGCCGCCACAGCCGTCCCGCCGTGCCGTCTCCGCGGATGGTGTTTTTGCAGGTCAACGGGTGGGACGTCCCGCGAGGACGTCACTTCTGCGGCAACTGTGGCAACCCTCGTCGCCGGCCCCGCACTCTCGAATCGCCAGCCCGGCGGCACGGACCGCCACCCGACCGAGATCAAGAGGGAAACATATGCGACCGAATGTCTGGACCCGGACCCTCGTCAGCGTCAGCGCCGTCGTCGGCCTCGCCGCCGGAGGCCTCGCGACAGCGGGCACCAGCTTCGCGGCACAGGACGTGAAGCCGGCCGTGCGCTCCGAGGTCTCCGTCCTCGCGGTGAACAACCTCGGCCTGAGCACCACGGAGGCCAGGTACGTCCAGTGCTGGCTCCAGGACTACTGGGACTACAACGGCGCCCTTGACGGGCAGCTGGGCACCAACAGCTGGAAGGCGATGCAGCGCAACCTCCACAAGCACTGGGGTTACAACGACAGCATCGACGGAATCGTCGGCAAGAACACCATCATGGCGCTGCAGCGTTCGATGAAGGCACATCAGGGCTACGACGGCGAGATCGACGGCATCGCCGGACCGAAGACCAAGGCCGCGTTCAAGCGATTCGCGGCCGACTCCAAGCCGTACTGCTGAGCCGACCTGACGACCGCACAGACGGCGCGGCCCGTCCTCCCTTCGGGGGAGAGGACGGGCCGCGCGCACGTCATCAGGCGCTCACAGCCGCTCGGGCGTCCGGATGCCCAGCAGGGCCATGCCCTGCTGCAGGGTCCGGGCCGTCACGTCGCACAGGAACAGGCGGTTCTCCACCTGTTCGGGCGTCTCGGCCTTCAGCACCGGGCACTTGTCGTAGAACGACGTGTACAGCGACGCCAGCTGGTACAGGTACGCCGCCAGCTTGTGCGGGGCGTACTCCGCGGCCGCCTCGAAGACCGTGTCGCCGAACGCATCCAGGTGCAGACCGAGCGCCCGCTCCGCCGGGGCGAGTTCGAGCTCGGGGCGCGCGGCCGGCTTCGTCTCGCCCGCCTTGCGCAGGATCGACTGGATCCGGGCGTACGCGTACTGCAGGTAGACGGACGTGTCGCCGTTCAGCGAGACCATCTGGTCCAGGTCGAACTTGTAGTCCCGGCTCGGCGACGTCGACAGGTCCGCGTACTTCACGGCACCGATGCCGACCTGCGCCGCCCGCTCCTGGATCTCGTCCTCGGTGAGGTCCTGCGCCTTCTCCCGTACGACCTCGGCGGCCCGCTGCACGGCCTCGTCCAGCAGGTCCTCAAGACGTACGGTCTCGCCCTCACGCGTCTTGAACGGCTTGCCGTCCGCGCCGAGCACCGTGCCGTAGCCCATGTTGTGCGCGGTGACGTCGTCGCCGAGCCAGCCCGCCCGGCGAGCGGTCTCGAAGACCATCTTGAAGTGGAGCGACTGGCGTACGTCCACGACGTACAGCAGCGTCGTCGCGTGCAGGTCGACCACGCGGTTGCGGATCGCGGTCAGGTCGGAGGCCGCGTAGCCGAAGCCGCCGTCGGCCTTCTGCACGATCAGCGGCACCGGCTGGTCGTCCTTGCCGCGGATCTCGTCGAAGAACACCACCAGCGCGCCCTCGGAGCGCACCGCGACGCCCATCTCCTCCAGGAGGCGGGCGGTCTCGGGCATGCCCTCGTTGTACGCGGACTCGCCGACGATCTCCTCGTCGCGGATCTCCATGTCGAGCTTCTCGAAGACCGAGTAGAAGTAGACCTTCGACTCGTCCACGAACTGCTGCCACAGCTCGAGCGTCTCCTTGTCGCCGGACTGGAGGGCTACGACCCGCTTACGGGCCCGCTCCTTGAACTCCTCGTCCGAGTCGAAGACCGCACGCGAGGCCTTGTACACCCGGTTCAGGTTGCTCATCGCCTGCTCGCCGTCGACGTCGGCCGCGGGGGCCAGCTCGCCGGGGTTCTCGAACAGGTACTGGATGAGCATGCCGAACTGGGTGCCCCAGTCGCCGATGTGGTGCCGGCCGATCGTCTGCTCGCCGGTGAAGTCGAGCATGCCGCGCAGGGCGTCGCCGATGACCGCCGAGCGCAGGTGGCCGACGTGCATCTCCTTCGCCACGTTCGGCTGGGCGTAGTCGACGACCGTGATGCCCGCGTTCTCCTTCAGCGGCACGCCGAGGCGCTCGCCGTCCGCGTGCCGCGCGGCGAGGTTCTCGGTGATCGCCTTGTCGGTGATCGTGATGTTGAGGAAGCCGGGGCCGGAGACCTCGACGTCCTTGATCACGTCACCGGTGACGATGTTGCCGACGACCTGCGTCGCCAGCTCCCTCGGGTTCGACTTGGCCTTCTTGGCGAGGGCCAGGATCCCGTTGGCCTGGAAGTCCGCCCGGTCGCTGCGTCGCAGGAGCGGGTCGACGTCGGTCGCCTCCGGCAGGGTGGCCGAGAGGGCGGACGCGAGCTGCTGCTGGACGGAGTCGCTGAGGGACGTGACCGGGGCCATGGGGTGGGAGCCGTTCTCCTCGGGGGATCAGATAGACACGGTCAGTATCCCATGGGGGGTCCAGCGGTTTTCCTTTGGCCGCGGGCCGGTGGGGGCTTGTCGCGCAGTTCCCCGCGCCCCTGAGCAGGCGGCTGCGCCGCCTGTCGGGGGCGGTCCCGCAAAGGCGTTTTCGTCGTTGCCCTCCTTGCTGGGACAATGGACGGCGCCGGCTGTTGACCGTACGGCCGCCTGGAGAAAGAAGGACGTGCCGATCGTGGCTCAGAGCACCGAGACCACCGACTGGGTCTCCCGTTTCGCGGATGAGGTCATCGAGGAGTCGGAGCGTCGGGCCCCGGGCAAACCGGTCGTCGTCGCATCCGGACTCTCCCCCTCCGGACCCATCCACCTCGGCAACCTGCGCGAGGTCATGACCCCGCACCTCGTCGCCGACGAGATCCGGCGCCGCGGACACCAGGTCCGGCACCTGATCTCCTGGGACGACTACGACCGGTACCGCAAGGTGCCCGAGGGCATCGCCGGGGTCGACAAGGAGGCATGGACGGAGCACATCGGCAAGCCGCTGACCTCCGTCCCGGCCCCCAAGGGCTCGGCGTACCCGAACTGGGCCGAGCACTTCAAGGCGGCGATGATCGAGGCGCTCGCCGAGCTGGGCGTGGAGTTCGACGGGATCAGCCAGACCGCGCAGTACACCTCCGGCGTGTACCGCGAGCAGATCCTGCACGCCATGAAGCACCGCGGCGACATCGACGCCGTCCTCGCCCAGTACCGCACCAAGCCCAAGGGCGGCGCCAAGAAGTCGCAGAAGCCCCTCGACGAGGCCGAGCTGGAGGCCGCCGAGGGCTCCGGCGCGGCGAACGAGGACGACGGCAGCTCCGGTGCCGCCGGCTACTTCCCGTACAAGCCCTACTGCGGCAACTGCGAGAAGGACCTCACCACCGTCACCTCGTACATCGACGACACCACCGAGCTGTCGTACACCTGCGACGAGTGCGGCTTCGCCGAGACCGTCCGGCTCAACGAGTTCAACCGCGGCAAGCTGGTCTGGAAGGTCGACTGGCCCATGCGGTGGGCGTACGAGGGCGTCGTCTTCGAGCCCAGCGGCGTCGACCACTCCTCGCCGGGGTCGAGCTTCCAGGTCGGCGGCCAGATCGTCGGGATCTTCGGCGGCAAGCAGCCCATCGGACCCATGTACGCCTTCGTCGGCATCAGCGGCATGGCGAAGATGTCGTCCTCACGCGGTGGCGTGCCCACGCCCGCCGACGCGTTGAAGATCATGGAGCCGCAGCTGCTGCGCTGGCTGTACGCCCGGCGCCGGCCCAACCAGTCCTTCAAGATCGCCTTCGACCAGGAGATCCAGCGGCTCTACGACGAGTGGGACAAGCTGGACGCGAAGGTGGCCGACGGCTCCGCCCTGCCGGCCGACGTCGCCGCGCACTCCCGCGCGGTGCGCACGGCGGGCGGTGAGCTGCCGAGGACCGTGCGGCCGCTGCCGTACCGGACCCTCGCGTCCGTCGCCGACATCACCGCCGGGCACCAGGACCAGGCGCTGCGCATCCTCTCCGAGCTGGACCCGGAGAACCCGCTCGGCGCACTGGACGAGGCCCGTCCCCGGTACGACAAGGCCGAGGCGTGGATCAACACGCAGGTGCCCGCCGACCAGCGGACCATCGTGCGCGAGGAGCCCGACGCCGAGCTGCTGAAGTCCCTCGACGAGGCGTCCCAGCAGTCGCTGCGGCTCCTCCTCGACGGCCTGGAGTCGCACTGGTCGCTGGACGGGCTGACCCACCTCGTGTACGGCGTACCCAAGGTCCAGGCCGGGTTCTCCGCGGACGCCACGCCCAAGGAACTGCCGGCCGAGATCAAGACCGCCCAGCGGGCGTTCTTCGCGCTGCTCTACCACCTGCTGGTCGGGCGGGACACCGGTCCGCGACTGCCCACGCTGCTGCTGGCGGTGGGGCAGGAACGGGTCAGGCGCCTGCTCGGCGAGTAGCGAGTGAGCGCGTAAGCGCGTAAGCGCGTAAGCAAGTAAGCGGTACGAGAAAGGGGCCCTCTGGCGAGGGCCCCTTTCTGCTGCACGTCAGGTCTGCCGCACGTCAGGCGATGTGGTTCTCTTCCAGCTCCGCGTTGTAGAGGCGCGTGAACCGGTTGTACATGCGCTTGGCCTCGTCCGGCAGGAGCGCGGTGCCGAACTCCGCCTCGACGTTCTCGCCGAACTCGCGCGGGGTCGGGTAGCCGGTGCCGCCTATCGACTTCTTGAAGACCTGGTAGTAGTCCTCCTCGGTCGGATCCGCCGGCTCCGGCGGGCCGCCGCCCTCACCGAGCTGGCGGGTGCGGTTGGGGCTCACGGGGATCGGGAAGGTGCCGGTCTCCTCCGGGGAGGGCTCCTGGGCGGGGGGTTCCTCCTGGTACTGCTCCTGGTACTGCTCGGCCTGGAGCTGCTCCTGGTACCACTGGTCGTACTGTTCCTGCGGGTTGTACGCGGGGTCGTAGCCGCCCTGGTACTCCACGTTGCGCGGCGTGTTGAACCAGTCCTGTACGTAGTCCGCCTGCTCGGGGCCCGGGACGGCGACCAGCTCGGGGCGCTCGTCCGGCCCGGGGCGCTCCTCGGTAGGAGGCGCCGCCTGCTGAGGTGCCGCCTGCTGTGCTGCGGCCTGCTGAGGGACGGGCGCCGCCACAGCGGCACGACCACCCGCAGCCGGAACCGCTTCCCGCGCCACGTCCGTCACCGGCGCCGCACCCAGCGCCTGCTTCGGCGCCGGCGGGAGCAGGGCCGGCTCGATGCCCGCTGCCGCCAGCCCCGCCGGAGCCGTCTCCGCCAGCGGGACCCCGTACCGGGCCAGACGCAGCGGCATCAGCGACTCCACGGGCGCCTTCCTGCGCCACGCCCGCCCGAAGCGGGACCGCAGCCGCGCCTGGTACACCAGCCGCTCCTGCTCCAGCTTGATGACCTGCTCGTACGAGCGGAGCTCCCACAGCTTCATACGACGCCACAACAGGAACGTCGGGACCGGCGAGAGCAGCCACCGGGTGAGGCGTACGCCCTCCATGTGCTTGTCGGCCGTGATGTCCGCTATGCGGCCGATCGCATGCCGGGCCGCCTCCACCGCCACCACGAACAGGACCGGGATCACGGCGTGCATGCCGACGCCCAGCGGGTCCGGCCAGGCCGCCGCGCCGTTGAAGGCGATCGTCGACGCCGTCAGCAGCCAGGCCGTCTGACGCAGCAGCGGGAACGGGATGCGGATCCACGTCAGGAGAAGGTCGAGGGCGAGCAGGACACAGATACCCGCGTCGATGCCGATCGGGAACACATAACTGAAGTTCCCGAAGCCCTTCTTGATGGCCAGCTCGCGGACGGCCGCGTAGGAACCGGCGAAGCCGATGCCGGCGATGATCACAGCGCCGAACACGACCACACCGATGAGAATGCGGTGCATCCGAGTCAGCTGCAGTGGCGCGGCCACTCGTACTCCCCTCCCAGTGCATGTTGTTGCGCGCAACAGAGTGGCACATCCGTGCGTCGTACGGATTCACGGACGACGGGAGCCCGGTCCCTGGAGGGGGCCGGGCTCCTGCAACAGACGGGGCTGAGCTGCGCGTTGTGACGCAGCGGTGGGGCAGGTGTGACGGTCAGCTCTTCTTCGACGCTGACTGGGACGGGGACCTGGACGCCGCCTTCGAGGCGTCGGCCGAAGGAGACTTCGACGGAGTCTTCGAGGCCGACTTCGAAGGGGTGCTGCTCGGCGTGCCCGCACTCCCGCTGCCGCCACCGCTGCCGTTCGCCTTCGTCACCGCGGCCACCGCCTCCTTGGCCGCCTTCTGCGCGAGCTTGTTCAGGCTGTCCGCACTCGGGGTCTTCTCACCGGCCAGACCGGCACCGTTGTAGTCGAGCATCACGACGACGTTCTCGACCCGGGCCACGACCGTCTCCTGCTTGAAGGAACCCTCCTTCTTCTTCAGGTCGTAGCGCACCGCCGTCGCCTCGTCGCCCACCCCGGCGACCGGCTCCGACTTCACGTTCTTCGCACCGGACACCGAACGGGCGTCCTGCACCTGCGCCTCGTAGTGCTCCCGCGCCAGCTTGTCGCCCGACCCGCGCGTGACGTCCGAGTCGAAACGCAGCAGGGAGACGTTGAGCCAGCGGAACTGCGAGCCCTTCACACCGTTGTTGTCCAGGCTGCTCCAAGAGCAGGAGCCGCGCGTCGACGCGTCGTCCGACGAGCCCTCCTTGCCGGACTTCGCCTTCGGAACCAGGTCCTCCAACGTCTTCTTCGACAGCACCTTGCACGGCTGCGGAAGTGCCTTGTACACGGCCGCCTGCACCGTCGGCGACGGACTCACGGACGCGGACGCCGACGGCGAGGTCTTCGCGCCGTCAGCGGCTCCGTCGTCCGAACCGGAGTCGGAGGAACAGCCCGTGGCGATCAGCATCACGGGCACGGCCGCCGCGCAGACAAGGAATCGGTGAAGGCCCTTCACCCGCTGCTCACGCTGGTCACGCCGGTCACGCTGCTCTCGCTCTGCTGCTCGCTGCATGGTTCCTTCACTCATGACTGACACTCGTGGTTCCTGCGGTCGGATCGGGTCCGAGGGGCCACGGTACGCGGTGAAGAAGGTGTGTGGTCTCGTTTCGGTTACGTCGCACGCAGGCGTACGGGGGTCACCGAGAGGCGTCACTCCGCCAGCGCGTCCGCCAGCTGCGCCGCCAGTTTCTGGGCCCTGTCCTGCATTTCCTCGCTGTCCGGGACCGCGCCGACCGTCGCCGGCTGCTCCTCGTACTCGATCCTCACGATCACGTTGGACGTGCGGAACACCACAGTCACCGTGCGCTGCTGAGCCGTCGAACCGGAGCTGCTGAGCTCGTCGTCGAGGAAGGCCTCGTCGCCGAGGTCCTCAAGGACACGGGGCTGGAGCTCCTCGGGGGTCGTCCCGTCGGTGGAGTCGGAGCCGGAGGGCGAGGCGGAGTCCGAGGGCGAGGCGGACGCGGACCCCGACGCCGAGGTCGAAGGCGAAGAGGAGGGGGAGGGCGAGCCGCTCGGATCGGTCGAGGACGTGCCCTCGTCGCCGCCGGTCTCGGAACTCGTCGGCTCGGGAAGGTCGGCCGCCTCCTGCTGGGTCGCGAAAAGCTCCTGCGCCTCGGTGTCGTCGCTGACCGCGCCGTCGTACGACACCACACGCTCGAAATCGACGAAGAGATGATCGGTGGCCTCGGCCGACTCGACCTTCCAGCGGCAGCCCACCTTGCGGTCGGTGTTGAACGTGAGCGTCGGCGTGCCCTCGTACGCCTTCTCGCGCTGCTCCTCGTCCGTGAGCTCCTCGATGCCGGGCAGGAGCGAGTCGAGGGTCTCCTCACCGACCACGTCGCAGGGGTCGGGGAGCGTGCTGTACCGGCCGGGCTCGGCCACCGCGCTCGCCGTACCCGAGTCGCCGGGGTTGGCGTCGTCGGTCGTGCCGCCGCTGTCGGAGCTGCCGGTGCAGCCGGCCAACAACGCCGCGAGGAGCGCGGCGACGCCGGATACGTACGCCTTCCGCTGCACGGTCAGGCTCCTCTCGACGGTGCTGTGTGGTCGGTCCGTTGCCGGTCTTGCAGCGTCCCCGCTGGTTAATCGCTTGCCGCGCGGGGGCGCTCCCTGGAGACAATGTGTATCGCACGCACCGCCGTGGACGCCGGTCCGCTGTCCCTTTTCAGCGACCTTGGCGCCGGTTTTGCGATTTCAGACTTGTATTTTCATTCCGGGGGATAGAGGGCGATATGTCGTACGTGGAGATGCCGGGCGCGAAGGTTCCCATCCGTATGTGGACCGACCCGGCGACGGTCGAGGACGGAGCTCTGCAGCAGCTGCGCAACGTCGCGACGCTGCCGTGGATCAAGGGGCTGGCGGTCATGCCGGACGTCCACTACGGCAAGGGCGCGACGGTCGGGTCCGTCATCGCGATGCAGGGGGCTGTGTGTCCTGCGGCCGTGGGGGTGGACATCGGGTGCGGGATGTCCGCCGTGAAGACATCGCTCACGGCGAATGATCTGCCGGGGGATCTGTCGCGGTTGCGGTCGAAGATCGAGCAGGCGATTCCGGTGGGGCGGGGGATGCATGACAGTCCTGTGGATCCGGGGCGGTTCCATGGGTTCGGTATGGCCGGGTGGGATGACTTCTGGGGGCGGTTCGATGGGGTTGCGGAGGCGGTGAAGTTCCGGGAGGAGCGTGCCGGAAATCAGATGGGAACGCTCGGATCCGGAAATCATATGATCGAGTTGTGTCTGGATCAGTCAAATTCGGTCTGGCTCATGCTGCACTCCGGTTCCCGGAACATCGGCAAGGAGCTGGCTGAGCATCACATCGGCATCGCGCAGAAGCTGCCGCACAACCAGGGGTTGGTCGACCGCGATCTCGCGGTGTTCGTCTCGGACACTCCGCAGATGGCGGCGTACCGGAACGACCTGTACTGGGCTCAGGAGTACGCCAAGTACAACCGCGCGATCATGATGGCGCTCCTGAAGGACGTGGTCCGGAAGGAGTTCAAGAAGGCGAAGCCGACCTATGAGGCGGAGATCTCCTGCCACCACAACTATGTCGCGGAGGAGCGCTACGAGGGCATGGACCTGCTCGTTACCCGCAAGGGTGCGATCCGTGCCGGCTCCGGTGAATTCGGAATCATTCCGGGTTCGATGGGCACCAGCTCGTACATCGTGAAGGGGCTCGGCAACGAGAAGGCCTTCAACTCGGCTTCGCACGGGGCCGGTCGGCGTATGAGTCGGAACGCGGCGAAGCGGCGCTTCACGGTTCGGGACCTGGAAGAGCAGACGCGGGGAGTCGAGTGCCGTAAGGACTCCGGCGTGCTCGATGAGATTCCGGGTGCTTACAAGAACATCGACCAAGTGATGGAGCGGCAGCGTGACTTGGTCGAGGTTGTGGCGAAGCTGAAGCAGTTCATCTGCGTGAAGGGCTGACAGCGTTGGGCGCGGCGATCGTGCGCCGCGCCCATCGCGAGCTGCTCAGTCCGGCAGCGGTACTACTCCGTGCAGCAATTTCCACCGACGGTTTTGGCAGGGGCTTGGGGAGTAGCCGAGTTCCGCCGCTGCTGCTGTAGTACGGCGTCAGCTTCTGGAACCTGCGCAGGAGATCAATGTCCCGGGCGTTGATTTCGACGGTCAACCTGCCCTTCTGGCCGACTCCTTGGTGTAGATGCCCGTCCGCCTGCAAGAAGCCAAACATGTACGCGTACTCGGGGACCTTCAAGTCCATGAACTGGTGGGCGATAGGCTCGCAGTCAGCCATGAGGAAGCTCATCCTTCCTTGCTGGCCAGGCCCTCGGTCGGGACCGGCATCCCGGTCGAGGGCCGTCGTTTTGATGTTGTGCCGCGAGCCTAGATCGCCAGTTCAGCATCCGTTCGGGTGATCGACGACGTTCACCCCTGTGAGTTACTCGGGCCGCCGCTCAAGGAGCTTGCTGCGCAGGGTCGTTGAGAGTGGTCCCGGGTTCAGGGACAGGGCTTTGGAGACGTAGCCCTCTATTCCGCCGTATTCAGTCGTCAGGGATGACAGGAACAGGCTCATCACCTCCGGCGGGGTCCTGTTGAAGCCCGGCCAGGTCGGGGTGGGGCCGTTGTTGAGGGCTTTCCATTCGGTCAGGAAGGCGGGGGCGGCCAGTTCGGTGAGGGTGTAGTCCTTGATGATCGTGGCCTCCGGCACTCCGAGCAGGCCGAGGATCAGGGCCGCCAGCAGGCCCGTGCGGTCCTTGCCCTTCGCGCAGTGGAAGGCCAGGGGAGTGTCCGACTCCGCTGCTTTCGCCACCAGCTCCAGCGCGCCGCGGATCTCCGCCGTGCCGTCCTGGGCCACCTCCAGGTAGCGCTCGGCGAGGTAGGGGCCGGGGGCCACGTCGGCGGTCAGGGTCGCCTGGTTGTACGGGCGGTGCTCGATGCTGAGGTTGTGGTACGTGAACGACGGGTGGTCCGGGATGCGGCCCCTGTTCTCGATCTCCCACGGGTAGCGCAGGTCGATCACCGTGCGGATGCCCAGGGAGAGGAAGCGGGACCAGTCCGGGGTGTCTTCCGTCAGCTTGCCCAGGGAGTCCGTGCGGTAGAGGCGGGCGGGGCGCACGCGGTGGCCGTCCGTCGTCGGGTAGCCGCCCAGGTCGCGGAAGTTGTGCAGTACGTCGAAGCGTATGTGTCTGTCCACGGGCTGTGACCATAGGTGGTCCCAGCCCGTCGCACCTGGCCTTTTACTTCGGCGCGTGTGTCACCGCGTAGATCATGACGAACGCCACGATGTGGATGCCGAAGAGGAAGTAGCCGAGCCACCACCACATCTGGCGTTCGTTGTGCGGGCCCTTGTCGCCGGCGGCCACTACAGCTCCCTGTGGACCTTCGTGTTGGAGGCCTGGGCCCGGGGGCGGACGACCAGGAGGTCGATGTTGACGTGGCTGGGGCGGGTGACTGCCCAGGTGATGGTGTCGGCGACGTCGTCGGCCGTCAGGGGGTCGGCCACACCCTGGTAGACCTTCGCCGCCTTTTCCTCGTCGCCGGCGAAGCGGGTGAGGGCGAACTCGTCCGTCTTGACCATGCCGGGCGCGATCTCGATGACGCGCACCGGGCGGCCGACGATCTCCAGGCGGAGGGTCTCGGCGAGGACGTGGGCGCCGTGCTTGGCGGCGACGTAGCCCGCGCCGCCCTCGTACGTGCCGTGGCCGGCCGTGGAGGAGACGACGACGATCGTGCCGTCGCCGCTCGCCTCCAGCTTCGGGAGCAGGGCCTGGGTGAGGTTCAGGGTGCCGATGACGTTCGTCTCGTACATCGTGCGCCACTCGGCGGGGTCGCCGGTGGCGACCGGGTCGGCGCCGAGTGCGCCGCCCGCGTTGTTGACGAGGACGCCGATCGTCTTGAAGGCCATCGCGAACTCGTCGACCGCGGCGCGGTCCGTCACGTCCAGCGGGTAGGCCGTCGCCGAGTGGCCGGCCGCGTTGATCTCCTCGGCCAGCGCCTCGATGCGGTCCTTGCGGCGGGCGGTCAGGACGACCCGGTAGCCGGCCGCGGCGAGCTGTCGTGCCGTGGCGGCGCCGATTCCGCTGCTCGCACCGGTGACGACGGCGATGCGGGAGGCGGCGGACGGTGCGGCGGTGGGCATGGCTGCTCCTCGTGCGGGTCGAAGTCCGGTGAGTCCGGACAGGGCCAGAGCGTCCGGACAGGGCCAGAGCGTCCGGAGACTGTCCGGCCAGGATAGGCGGGGTGGCTGTCCGGCTGTCCCGGCGGTTCGTGATCGCGTTCTGCGGGCGGCCGGTCGGGGGCGGTGGTGGGAGAATGAGGTGGGTGATCCTCCACCACGGGAGGTGGACCATGGGACAGGCACGCGAGGTCATGGACCGGCTGACCGAAGCAATCACCACGGCGGACCCCAAGGCCATCGCCGAGCTCTACGCGCAGGACGCGGTCGCCGTCACACCCGACGGCGGTGAGCTCCACGGGCGCGACGACATCGCCGCGTACTGGCGCCAGATGACGGAGATGGTTCCCGACGGCACGTACGAGTCGGTGCACGCGTACGAGGTCGGCAACACGGCCATCGACGAGGGGTTCTTCAGCGGGCGGAACACGGGGCCGATCCAGTTGCCCACCGGGGAGACGGTGGCGCCGACGCAGAAGGAGATCAGGATCCGCGGGGTGGACTTCGCCACCGTCGACGACAGCGGACACATCGTCGACTACCGGCTCTACTTCGACGAGATGGAGTTCCTGGAGCAGCTGGGGCTGCTGCCGCCGGCCTGACCTGTCGAGGTCAGCCGGTCAGCTGCCTCGCGGCGCGTACATGATCACCGCCATGCCCGCGAGGCAGATCAGCGCGCCCGTGACGTCCCAGCGGTCCGGGCGGTAGCCGTCCGCGACCATGCCCCAGGCCAGGGAGCCGGCGACGAAGACTCCGCCGTACGCGGCGAGGATGCGGCCGAAGTCGGCGTCGGGCTGGAGCGTGGCGACGAAGCCGTACGCGCCGAGGGCCATGACGCCCGCGCCGATCCACAGCCAGCCGCGCTGCTCGCGCACGCCCTGCCAGACCAGCCAGGCGCCACCGATCTCGAAGAGGGCGGCGACGACGAAGAGGGCGGCGGAGCGGAGGATGAGCATGCGCGCAGCTTGTCATGGGGCTTCGAGGCAGCCGTTGGTGCCGGTCGCCGGTCGCCGGTCGCCGGTCGCCGATTGCCGGTTCGTCGGTCCAAGACGGCGTGCGTCACCTGTTGGACGGCGCCTGTCGGCCGCTCCACGTGGGATACATCCGTCGACCACGGTGGAGTGAGGAGCGGACGGTATGCGGCGGATGCGGGTTGCTGGGGTGTGCGGTGCGGCCGTCGTGGCTGCGGTCGGTGGCATGGCTCCGTATGCCGGGGCGGTGGGGCGTCCTGAGGCTGGGCTCGCTTATCACGGTTCCGCCGTCCTGTCCGGCGGCCAAGTCCACGTACGGTTCACGCCGCACAACCACGGACCGAGCGCCCTGCCGGCCTCGGCGGTACGGCTGCGCTGGTCGGAGCCGCTGGCGGACCGGCAGGCGTTGCCGGAGGGGTGTGGGCGGGCGGGGGAGCGGATGGTGATGTGCCGGGTCGGGGCGCTGGACGCGGTCGGGGCGGGGAAGCAGGTCGAGCTGCGGGTGGGGCTGCGTGGGGCGCCGTCGGAGGTGCTGCTGGAGTTCGGCACGGTGCGCAGCGGCGGGGCGGCGGACGGTGACCAGGGGACGGGCCGGCAGCGGGTGCTGGTGCTGGACACGGGGGACACGTACTACTTCTGACGACCGTCGTTTCGCGTGCCCCGCTGCCTCTGGCGCCTGTTTGCCTGCCCGGCGCTACTCGTCGGGGCTCTCGGTGTCGTAGCGCTCGCGGGCCTCGCGGACCTCGTCGAAGTGGGTCTCCGCCCAGTCCTTCACCGCGGTCAGCAGCATGGCCAGGTTGTGGCCCAGGGGGGTGAGTTCGTAGTCGACGCGGACCGGGACGGACGGGGTGACGGTGCGGGTGAGGAGGCCGTCGCGTTCCAGTGAGCGCAGTGTCTGGGTCAGCATCTTGGGGCTGACGCCGGCGATCTTGCGGCCGAGGTCGCTGTAGCGCAGGGGGCCGGGGGCGAGGGCGGAGACGACGAGGCTGACCCACTTGTCGCTGATGCGGTCCAGGAGCTGGTTGGTGGGGCAGCTCTTGAGGAACGCGTCGTACTCGATACGGGCCTGTTCGCGGCGCTGGGCCGCTGTCGTGGTCGCCATGGCTCACCTCTGGGGTACGTACGCACTCTCAGGTAACTACTTACCAATAGATAGTAGCTCTTCCTAGGGTTGTTGCAACGGGCGGGAGAACATCCCGAACGATGACAAACCAAGGAGAGCTGCTGTGCGTGCTGTTGTGGTGAACTCGTTCGGCGGGCCGGAGGTCGTGGAGGTCGTGGAGACCGAGCTGCCGGAGCCGGGTGCGCGGGAGGTGCGGATCAAGGTCGCCGCGGCCGCGCTGAATCCCGTGGACGCGGGGGTGCGGGCCGGGGTCTTCGGGGGTGCGGGCAAGCGGATCGGGCTCGGGTGGGACGTGGCCGGGACCGTGGACGCGGTGGGTGTGGCCACTGCCTGGAGTGTCGGGGACGAGGTGGTGGCGCTCGACTACGGCATGGTCAAGCCGGTCGGCGCGCATGCCGAGTACGTCGTCGTCCCCGCGGACGCCGTCGCCAAGGCGCCGACCACGGTGGACGCCGTCCACGCGGCGACGCTGCCGCTGAACGCGCTGACCGCCGAACAGGCCCTGGGGCTGCTGGAGGTGACGCCGGGTCAGTCGCTGCTGGTGACGGGCGCGGCGGGCGCGGTCGGCGGGTACGCGGTCCAGATCGCCGCCCACCGGGGGATATCGGTCACCGCGCTGGCCCGGGAGGCGGACGAGGAGCTCGTACGGTCCCTGGGGGCGGCCCGTTTCACCGCCGGTGCCATCGAGGCGGGGAGCTTCGACGCCGTGCTGGACGCCGCGGTGCTCGGTGAGCCGGCGCTGGAGTGGGTGCGGGAGGGGGGCCGGTACGTCGGCGTCATTCCGCACGCCGAGCCCGCCTCTGTCCGGGGCGTGTGGACCGGGGCGGTCGAGGTGAGCGCCGACGGGGCGCGGCTGGCGGAGCTGGTGCGGCTGGTGGACGACGGGGTGCTGACGACCCGGGTGGCCGAGACGTTCGCGCTGGACGAGGCAGCCAAGGCGCACGCCCGGCTCGACGAGGGCGGGGTGCGCGGGCGGCTGGTGCTGGTGCCCTGAGGTGTGCTCGCGGCCGCGTGAGTGCGATCGGGCGCGGCTACCCCGGCTCCAGCCCCTGCGCGTACGCCGTCGGCGGCACCCCCACCGTCGCCGTGAAGTCCCGTACCAGATGGGCCTGGTCGGCGTAGCCGAGCTCGGTGGCGAGGGTGGCCCAGTCGACGTCGGTGCGGGTGCCGGCGTGTTCCAGGGCCTCGTGGATGCGGTAGCGGAGGATGACCCACTTCGGGGTGACGCCGACGTACGTGGAGAAGAGCCGTTGCAGCGCCCGCACCGAAAGGCCCTCCGCCCGGGCGAAGTCGCCGACGCGGCGGACCGTGCGGTCGGTGCGGATGTGCTGGACGAGGCTCATGGCGAGGTCGGCCTGGAGGTCCGGGGCGCAGGGGAGGGAGCGGATGAAGGCGTCGAGGGCGGCCACTCGGGCGTGGTCCTCGGCGGGGGTGACGATCGTGTGTGCGGCGTCGCCCGTCGCCTGCGGGAACACCTCCTGGGCGGGCAGCGCGCGGCCTGTCCACCGGGACACCGGCGCCTCAGGGGCGTACGGCCGGAATCCGCCGGGCCGGAACTTCACCCCGCAGACCCGGCCCCGTCCGGTCAGCTTGCGGGTGTACAGGCCGAGCGCGACCCCGGTGACCTCGGCGTACGGCGGCGCTTCCGCCTCGTCGGCCCCGTCCCACTGGAAGGTGAGGTTGACGGCCGGGTGCGGGACGATGTGGGAGGCGTAGGGCGCGGGCAGGTCCCAGTCGATCAGCCAGTACCACTCGACGTACCGGCGCAGCGGCTCGGCGGGCTCATGGCGGCGGAACCGTACGCGGTTCAGCAGTCCGGACGGGTCGACGATCCCGCGGGTGTCGTGGCGGGGTGCCTCCATGGCCGGATCGTACGTCGCGTTTCGGCGGCCGTCGCGTTTCTTCAAGAAGGGCGAGGGGTGGCTTTCCTACGGTCGAGTCATGGATACCAACGAGGTGAAGACGTACGGCATCGGTGAGCTGCTGGCCATGGCGCGCGAGCGGGCGGTTCCCGTGGTGCTGGGCATTCCCGAGGAGGCGCTCGCCGCTCCCACTCCCTGTGCCGAGTACGACGTGAAGGCCCTGGTCAATCACCTCTTCCAGGTGATCGTGCAGTTCCAGCGGCTGGCCGTGAAGGAGGCGTCGGACTTCGGTGAGACCCCCGACCGGGTCGCCGAGAGCCCCGAGTGGCGTGAGCGGCTCGTGGGCGAGGCGGACCGGCTGGTGGCCGCCTGGTCCGCGCCCGGCGCCGAGGAGGGCAGGACCGGCGGGATGGACATGCCCGCGCGGCTGGTCGGCTCGATGGCGCTGCTCGATCTGACCGTGCATGTGTGGGACCTGGCGCGGGCTACGGGCCAGGACTGTCCCGGCGTCGACGCGGCGGTCGTGGCGGAGCTGGCCGGCGCGGTGGACGAGCTGGCGCCGACGGCCAGGAAGATGGGGGTGTTCGGGGAGGCGGCGCCGGAGCCGGAGGGGGCGTCGGCGTTCGAGCGGCTGCTCGCGCGGACCGGCAGGGATCCGTACTGGCAGTAGGCCCGCGGGTCGGCGATGGTCGGCGGTGCCGGTCCCGGCGGGCTGCGAACAGTCCCCGGCGGATCCCGGCGGGCTGGGAATAGCCCTCGGCCGGTTCCCGTTCTCCGGGTATAGTTTAACAGTCAACAATCTGGAGGGTGAGCGACCATGCAGTTCGGGATCTTCAGCGTCGGCGACGTCACGCCGGACCCCACCACGGGCCGTACGCCGACCGAGCGCGACCGCATCAAGGCCATGGTCGCCATCGCGCTGAAGGCCGAGGAGGTCGGGCTCGACGTCTTCGCGACCGGCGAGCACCACAACCCGCCGTTCGTGCCGTCGTCGCCGACGACGATGCTCGGCTACGTCGCGGCGCGCACCGAGCGCATCATCCTCTCCACCGCCACCACCCTCATCACCACCAACGACCCGGTGAAGATCGCCGAGGACTTCGCGATGCTCCAGCACCTGGCCGACGGGCGGGTGGACCTGATGATGGGCCGCGGCACCACCGGCCCGGTCTACCCCTGGTTCGGCCAGGACATCCGCCAGGGCATCAACCTCGCCGTCGAGAACTACGCCCTGCTGCACCGGCTGTGGCGCGAGGACGTCGTGAACTGGGAGGGCAAGTTCCGTACGCCCCTCCAGGGCTTCACCTCCACGCCGCGCCCGCTGGACGGCGTACCGCCGTTCGTCTGGCACGGCTCCATCCGCTCGCCGGAGATCGCCGAGCAGGCCGCGTACTACGGCGACGGCTTCTTCCACAACAACATCTTCTGGCCGGCCGACCACACCAAGCAGATGGTCGAGCTGTACCGCACGCGTTACGCCCACTACGGGCACGGCACGCCCGAGCAGGCGATCGTGGGGCTGGGCGGGCACGTCTTCATGCGCCGCAACTCCCAGGACGCGGTGCGCGAGTTCCGGCCGTACTTCGACGTCGCGCCGGTGTACGGGCACGGGCCGTCGCTGGAGGACTTCACCGACCAGACGCCGCTGACCGTCGGCACGCCGGAGCAGGTCATCGAGAAGACCCTCGCCTTCCGCGAGTACGCGGGCGACTACCAGCGCCAGCTGTTCCTCGTCGACCACGCCGGGCTGCCGCTGAAGACCGTCCTGGAGCAGATCGACATGCTCGGCGAGGAGGTCGTACCGGTGCTGCGCAAGGAGTTCGCGTCCAGGCGGCCGGCCGAGGTGCCGGACGCCCCCACTCACGCTTCCCTGCTGGCGGAGAAGGGTTCGGAAGACGTGACCGTCGCATGAAGGCCGTTCAGGCCGAACGGGGGGCTGGGGCGGAGCCCTCAGGGGCGGTCCTGTGACGGTGAGAGCCCAGTAAGAAGGGTGATCGTAACCCCGCTCACACGGCCGAACCGCCGGAGGCCTTGGCAGTATGAACCCGTGCCCCAGACTGTGCTCCTCGCCGAAGACGACCGCGCCATCCGCAACGCCCTGGAGCGGGCGCTGACCCTGGAGGGCTATCAGGTCACCGCGGTCGCCGACGGGGTCGAGGCGCTGGCGCAGGCCCATCGCACGCCGCCGGACGTGCTCGTGCTGGACGTGATGATGCCCGGCATCGACGGGCTCCAGGTGTGCCGGGTGCTGCGCGCCGAGGGCGACCGCACCCCGATCCTGATGCTGACGGCGCTCGTGGAGACCCAGGACCGGATCGCCGGCCTGGACGCGGGCGCCGACGACTACGTAGTGAAGCCCTTCGACGTCGAGGAGGTCTTCGCCCGGCTGCGCGCCCTGCTGCGCCGCACCAGTGAGGCCAACGGCGTCCCCGCCGACGTACCGAAGCCGGCCCCCGATGCTCCCGTGGCGTCCGGCCGGCTGATCGAGGCGGCCGGGCTGCGGATGGACCCGCAGGCGCGCCGGGCGTGGCGGGGCGCGCGGGAGCTGGAGCTGACGCGGACCGAGTTCGAGCTGCTGGAGCTGCTGGTGCGCAACGCCGGCATCGTCCTCGACCACTCCACCATCTACGACCGCATCTGGGGCTACGACTTCGGCCCCGGCTCCAAGAACCTCGCCGTCTACGTCGGCTACCTGCGCCGCAAGCTCGACGAGCCGGGCGTGCCGCAGCTGATCCACACGGTGCGCGGGGTGGGTTACGTGCTGCGGGAGGACTGAGTGGGCGCGGCTCGCCGTCGGCTCGGGCGGCTCCTGACGGGGCGGCGCAGATCGGGACTCGGCACCACTTTCGCGGTGTCCTTCGCGGCCGTGACCGCCGTGGTCACCGTCCTGGTCGGGCTGCTGTCGTACGGCGCCGCCGCCCGGCTGGTGCGGGTGGACCAGGAGTCGGTCTTCGACGAGGTCGTGCAGGATCTGCGGGGCGAGGTGCGGCAGCGGCCGATGACGCCCGAGGACTTCTCGTCCTCCGCGCCGGGGCACGATCTCGTACGGCCCGCCCGTACGGATGTGCAGGTGCTCGGCTCGGACGGCTCCGTCGTCGACCCGGGGCGGCCGGGGCTGCCGGTCACGGCCGCCGACCGGCGGATCGCCACCGACAAGGCGGCCGGGCGGATGGTCCAGTACAAGGACGTCGGCGTCGGCAGTGACGTCTACCGGGTGGCCACGGTCGCGCTCGGCGGCGGGCGGGGCGCGGTGCAGATCGCCCAGGAGTTCAGCGACACGGAGGATCTGCTGCGGGCGCTGCAGCAGCGGACGCTGCTGCTGATGGCGGCGGTGGTGACGCTCGCGGGACTCTTCGGCTGGTGGCTGGCCCGGCGCATCACGCGCCGCCTGGTCGTCCTCACCACCGCCGCCGAGGACGTCGCCCGCACCCGGCGACTCGGCATCCAGGTGCCGGTCACCGGATACGACGAGGTCGGCCGCCTGGGCCGCGCCTTCGACCGCATGCTGGGCCGGCTGGCCCAGTCGGAGGAGGACCAGCGGCGGCTGGTGCAGGACGCGGGCCACGAGCTGCGTACGCCGCTCACCTCCCTGCGGACGAACATCTCCCTGCTGCGCCGTATCGACGAGCTGCCGCCCGCCACCCGCGACGAGCTGGTGGCCGACCTGGGCCAGGAGGCGCGCGAACTCACTGATCTGGTCAACGAGTTGGTCGACCTGGCGGCCGGGCAGTCCGACGCCGAGCCGGTCCAGCGGGTGGATCTCGCCGACATCGCCGACGAGGTCGCGGGGCTCACCCGGCGGCGTACGGGACGGCGGATCACAGTCCGTGCGAGCGGCGACACGACGACGGACGGGCGGCCGGGGATGCTCCAGCGCGCGGTGACCAACCTCGTCGAGAACGCCGCCAAGTTCGACCGCGAGGGCACGGCGCCGATCGAGATCAGCGTCGCGGGGCCCGCCCGTCCCGGGACGGTGCGTGTCGAGGTTCTCGACCGGGGGCCGGGTATCGCCGAGGACGACCTGATCCGGGTCTTCGACCGCTTCTACCGTGCCGCCGACGCGCGGTCGCTGCCCGGGTCGGGACTCGGGCTGTCGATCGTGCGGGAGGTGGCGCTGTCGCACGGGGGAGCGCCGTTCGCCTTCCGGCGGGAGGGCGGCGGGACGGTGATCGGGTTCACGGCGGGCGGCTCGGCCTGACCGACCCCCCCGCCCGCGGCCCCTGCGTGACTCGCTTGCGTGGCTTACTGTGCGTGATCGATTACGGACTGTTTTGATGGCGCCGAGTGGCGCCGCCCCAGGTGCCCTCTCCCGGACAAGGAGAGAAGTGCAGCATGAAGATCACGAAGGTTCTGCTCGCGGGTGGGTCCGCGACGTCGGTCGCCGTCCTCGCCACCGTCACCGCCCTCACCACCCTCGCCACCGTCACCGTCCTCGCCGCCCCCGCCGTCGCGCAGGAGTCGCCCGGCTCGGCGGTGACCCGGTCCGGCACCACCGTCCATGTCCAGGCCCGCGACAACGTGGTGAACGGCATCAGAGTCGGCATCGACCCCCGCAGCGGGCACCTGATCGTCGAGGATGACGCGCGCATCGCCGTGGGCCGGGGCTGCATGCCGATGTCCGGCACCGACGGCACGGCCGTCGACTGCGGCCCCGCCACCGGAATGGGCGGCGTCACGCGCCTCAACGTCTCGATGGGCAACTTCGGCGACAGCTTCTTCTCCACGGCCCCCGTCAACACCTCCGTCGACGCCGGGACCGGCGGCGACTTCGTGCGGACCGGCGGCGGCAACGACTCGATCAAGCTGCGCGACGGCGTGCGCGGCAACGACGCGGTGAGCTGCGGCAGCGGCGGCAACGACCAGGTGGTCGGCGAAGCCGGCGACACCATCACCCCGGACTGCGAGCGCCAGGGGCGGTTCTAGGCAGGCAGCGGCTCCTGCTTCCCGCTGCCGACGCCCCGGGGTGGTGCGTGCCGTCAGTCGTCAGTCTGTCGGGGACTGCGTGCGGCGGGCGTAGGCGCGGGCCGCACGGGCGCGGTCGCCGCAGCGGGTGCAGCACCAGTGGCGGCGGCCGTGCCGGAGCAGGTAGCGGTTGCAGGGCGGGGAGCCGCAGGCCGTGAGGCGTTCGGCGTCGGGGGACGTGAGCAGGTCGGCGGCGTCGGCGGCGAGGGTCGCCAGGGCGTGGTCGACGATCTCGGTGGTGGGGTGCGGGGCCGCGCGGTAGGGGCCGTTCTTCTCGTCCCACTGGAGGAGCGGGGCCGTGGGAACCCTGGTCAGCGCGTCGTTCACGGCGGCCAGGGCGGCGGGGAGCGCGGGCAGCGCCTCGACCCGTGAGGCGAACAGCGCCCGGATCTGTTCCCGCAGTGAGCGCAGCTGTGCGGCACACATGTCCCGCAGGTCGGCGTCGACCGGAGCCAGGCCACGGTCGGAGAGCCACCGGTTCGCCGCGGCCGGGGTGCCGATGAGGTCGACGAACTGCCCGCCCGGCACCGCGATGACGCTGTTGACGAGAGCGAGCGCCGGGTACTGCTCCGCGCCCGGCGCGGGCGGCAGCGGGGGCTCGACGGTCGACGTCTCCTCGGTCCCGGTGTCCTTGGTCGCGGTGTCCTTCACGGCTCTCACGATACGGCCCGGCGAGGCATATGACGGTCGTTATAGAGCGGGTGTAGTCCGGCCGCCGTCTATAACGACTGTCATAGGAGGTCTGCATGACGATCATCACCGTGAACGCACCCAAGGGGCGCCTGAGCCTCGATCAGCGCCGCGAGCTGGCCGAGACGCTCACGGATGCCGTGCTGGTGCCCGAGGTGGGTCAGTTCGCGCCGGCCGCCCGGGTCGGATTCCAGGTGTACTTCGCCGAGCGTGAGCGCGACATGATGGCCGTCGGCGGACGGCTGCTGGTGGATGCCGGGAGCGAGCTGGACGTGATGGTGATCGACCTGGCGGTCATGGACGCCGCCTGGCAGCCGGACGTCCGTGCCGAGGTCATCGAGCGGGTGCTGGCCGCGCTGGCGGCGGCCTGCGGGATGGAGGAGCCGTCGCCGGCGTGGTGGGTCAACTTCCGCGTGATCGACGAGGGCAGCTGGGGTTCCTCGGGCGGCGTGCTGTCCGTCCTGCCCCTGCTCGAGAGTGGAGTGTTCACGGAGGAGAGGGTCAAGGCGGTTCGCGCCGCGCTCGGCGTTTGAGGGTGGCTCACGGGGAGCGAGCTCCGTCTCCCCGCCGCCGGCTGATCGCGGTCCGCCCCGGTCAGTCCTTGATCGTGGTGAGGATGAGTGCCTGCAGTTGCTCGGCGGTCCGGTCGAGGGGCTGGATGCTGCGCTTGGCGCGGCACATGGCCACGGCCCCCTCGACTGCCGCGACGACGAGCGTCGCGAGCTGGGCGGCCTGCTCGGGCTCGGCGCCGTGCTCGCGCAACGAGGCGGCCAGCAGCTTCTCCCACTCGTCGAAGACCTCGGCGGCGGCCGTCAGAGCGGTCGGCGTCTCGTCGGCGGGGGGCTCCTCGATCGCGACGGCGAGGACCGGGCAGCCGGCCCGGAAGTCGCTGTCGACGACGATCTTGCGCCACAGCCCGAGGAACGCGCGCAACCCGGCGACCGGCCCGGCTTCGAGTTCCTTGCGCAGGCTCCGGGCGACCCACGCGCCCGTGTGGCGGACGGCCTCGGTGGCCAACTGCTGCTTGCCGTCCGGGAAGTAGTGGTACGTCGAGCCGAGCGGCGCCCTGGCGTGTTTGGCCGTCTCGCGGATGCTCGTCGCGTTCAGGCCGCGCCGACTGATCATGTCGGCCGCACCGGCGATGATCCGATCGCGCGCCGTCGGGCTGGGCTTGGTCACGTGTGCGGTCCCTTCTGACCCACTGGCTATAACGGCCGTCATAGTCTAGCGTGATTCGCCGTCTATAACGACTGTCATAGGCGAGCGTCGCCGTATGCGACGACGAAGAAGCCGTAGGGGACGACGAAGAAGCCGTAGGGGACGACGAAGAAGCCGTAGGGGACGAAGAAGAAAGAGAGAGGCGTGTCCATGCCGATGATCCGGCTCACAGCTCCGGCCGGCGCCCTGACCGACCAGGGCCGCCAGAGCGTTCAGCGTGACCTCGCCGCCGTACTGCTGCGCTGGGAGGGCGCTCCCGACACGGCGTTCTTCCGCGCCCAGGCCTGGAGCTACCTCGTCGAACTGCCGGACGGCGCCCAGAGCACCGCCGAGGACGACGCGCCGCGCTTCCTGGTGGAGGTCACCGTCCCGCAGGGCGCCCTGTCCGAGCGTCGCAAGGCCGGCCTGGTCGAGGAGGCGACGCGGACCGTCCTGTCCGCCGCCGGGCTCGCCGCCGACGAGGCGCTGCGGGTGTGGGTGCTGGTGCACGAACAGCCCGACGGCACCTGGGGCGCGGGCGGCTCCGTCATCCGCTACGCCGACCTCGTGGCCCTGGCTCAACAGGGCAAGGGGGGCACGGCCGATGCGTGAACTCACCTGCGTGGCCCGGCGCACCGTCGAGTGGCGTGAGGCGCCCGACCCTAAGCTCCGGTCCGACCGGGAGGCGATCGTCGCCCCGGTGGCCGCCACCCCCTGTGACGTGGACTCCTCGATCCTGGCCGGGCATGGCTTCATTGACCCGCCCTTCGCCCTCGGCCACGAGTGCGTCGCCCGGGTCGTCGAGACGGGCGACGCCGTCACCGCCGTAGCCCCCGGCGACCAGGTCGTGGTCCCGTGGTCCATCAACTGCGGCACCTGCGACCGCTGCCGGGCGGGACTGACCGCGCACTGCACGGCCGTTCCCTACATGGCGATGTACGGCGCACCGATCGGCGGCACCTGGGGCGGGCTCTTCTCCGACCTGGTCCGCGTGCCCTACGCCGACGCCATGCTGGTCCCGCTGCCCACCGGCCTGGACCCGGTCGCCATGGCCTCGGCCAGCGACAACTGGTCCCTGGCCTGGCGCCTGGTCGCCCCCCACCTCAACTCCCGCCCCGGCGCCCGGGTCCTGGTCGTCGCGCGCGGCAGTATCGGCCTGTACGTGTGCGACATCGCCCGCGCGCTGGGCGCCTCCGACGTCCTCTACGTCGACCCCGACGCCGAACACCGCGCCCTGGCCGGCGCCTTCGGAGCGTCCACCGCCGAATCCCTGGACCCGCTCCCGCAGGACTTCGACATCGCCGTGGAGGCCACCGGCCGCGTCGACCAGCTCGCCCTGGTCGTCAAGTGCCTGGCTCCGGAAGGCATCTGCGAGAGCGCGGGCAACCACTTCCGCCCCGGCGAGCTGCCCCTGCTCGACATGTACCTCGCCGGTGTCACCTTGCGCGTCGCCCGCGACAACGTCCGCGCCCACATCCCCGACGCCCTGGAACTCGCCGCCTCCGGCAAGGTCGCCCCCGAACGGGTCGTCTCCCACGTCATCGACTGGGAGGACCTGCCGACGGCACTGCCGGAGAAACACCTCAAGCCGGTCTTCGTACGTTCCGACACCTGACCCACACCAGGGCCCCGCCCCGCCCCCCTCACCCACCGAGAAACCCGATGCACACCTCTCTGACCGACCCGGCGCCCGCCGAACCCACCTCACCGACGCCCGAGGAACTGGAACACCAGAAGGCGGCCATCACCCGCCTCGGCGACGAACTGCGCGCTCTCATGGAAGCCACCGTCCGCACCGCCGCCTCCCCCGACACCCTCCACCGCGTGGCGGACGGCGTCCGTCACATCACCGGTCAGCTGACGGGGCGACGGCGCGCACGGGCGGAGATCCCGGAGGTGGACGAATTCCCCGGGGGCGCACGGATGTACAGCCCCGTCACCGGCCCCGGCAGCCCGCTTGCCCCGCCCCTCCACATCACACCCGACGCCGACGGCCTGGTGGGCCACTGCACCCTCGGCATCGCCCACGAAGGCCCGCCCGGCTACGGTCACGGCGGCATGAGCGCCATGCTCCTGGACGAACTCATGGGCCGCGCCTGCGCGGCAGCCGGAACGGCCGGCCTGACCGGCTCCCTGCAGATGCGCTACCACCGCCCGGTCCCGCTGGAGACACCCCTGCGAGTGCTGGCCCGCATCACCGGCACGGACGACCGCAAGGTCTTCGTGAGCGGGTCGATCACCACCGGGGCGGACCCGGACGCACCCCTCGTCACGGCCGACGGGGTCTTCGTCACCCCCGACCCCGACCGCGCTCGCGCCCTGTTCCCGGGGCTGCGTCCGCAGGGGTGAGTCAGGCGGGATACGCGTGTGTCTGGGCCGCCTTGACCGTCGCCCAGACCGTGGCTCCGGGGCGCAGGTCGAGTTCGGCGGCCGCGACCGTGGTGAGGTCGGCGGCCAGGGGGAGTTCGCCGGTGAGGGCGGCGCGGATCTGGTCGCCGTGGGTCTCCAGGCCGGCCACCTCGCAGCGCCAGAGGTTGCGGGCACTGGATCCGGTGGGGCGGTCGCGGTGGAGGGTGACCGCGCTGGGCGGGAAGGCCACGAAGGCCGGGCCGGTGAGCGCCTCCGTGGTCGTGACCGAGACTTCGGTGGCGCCGTCCACGCGGACCGTGTGTCCCTCGGCCTGCCCCCGATAGAGGTTGAGTCCGACCAGGTGGGCGATGTAGTCGGTGCGCGGGTGGCGGGCGATGTCGGCGGGGGTGCCCTCCTGGACGATGCGGCCGTCCTCGATGACGACGAGGTGGTCGGCCAGCACCATGGCGTCCAGGGGATCGTGCGTGACGAGTACGGCGACCGCTTCGAAGTCGGCCAGGTGGTGGCGGAGTTGGGCACGCACGTCGAGGCGGGTGCGGGCGTCGAGGGCGGCCAGGGGTTCGTCGAGGAGCAGCAGGCGGGGGTGGGTGGCCAGGGCGCGGGCGAGGGCTACGCGCTGGGCCTGGCCGCCGGAGAGGCGGCGGGGCTTGGCACCGGCGTGGCCGGCGAGACCCATGCGCTCCAGCCACTCGGCGGCCTGGGCCCGGGCCTGCGCCTTGGTCGCGCCGTGGCAGCGCGGCCCGAAGGCCACGTTGTCCAGCGCGGTGAGGTGGGGGAAGAGCAGGTAGTCCTGGAAGACGACGCCGACCGGGCGGGACTCCGGCCGCGTACGGTCCAACTCCGCGCCGTCCAGCCGTAGATGGCCGTCGGTGAGCGGGACGAGCCCGGCGAGGGCGCGCAGGGCGGTGGTCTTGCCCGCGCCGTTGGGGCCGAGGAGCGCGACCACGTCACCGGGGGCCGCGCTCAGCGCCACGTCGAGGTGGAAGGAGCCGCGCTCGACCACCAGCCGGGCGTCGAGTCCCTCACCGGTCCGGCCGGGTGCGCCGACGGTGTCCTGGGCGGTCTTCGCGATGTCGGTCATGAGGCGGTCATCCAGCGATCACGCAGTCCCGCGAGGACCGCGACGGACACGGCCAGCAGGACGAGGCTGAGGGCGATCGCGGCCTCCGGGTCGCTCTGCAACGCCAGGTAGACGGCGAGCGGCATGGTCTGCGTACGCCCGGGGAAGTTGCCGGCGAATGTGATGGTCGCGCCGAACTCGCCGAGCGCACGGGCCCAGGCCAGTACGGCCCCGGCCGCGATGCCGGGGGCGATGAGCGGCAGCGTGACCCGGCGGAACGCGGTGAAGCGGGAGGCGCCCAGGGTGGTGGCGGCCTCCTCGTAGCGGGGGTCGGCGGCCCGCAGGGTGCCCTCCACACTGATCACGAGGAACGGCATGGCGACGAACGCCTCCGCGACCACCACCCCGGCGGTGGTGAAGGGCAGGGTGATCCCGAACCATGCGTCCAGCCACTTTCCGATGACGCCGTTGCGGCCGAGCGCCATCAGCAGCGCCACACCGCCCACCACCGGCGGCAGGACGAGCGGGAGGGTGACGAGGGCCCGTACGACACCTCGCCCCGGGAACTCGACCCGGGCCAGCAGCCAGGCCAGCGGCACCCCGATCACCAGGCTCACCGCGGTCGCCGCCGTCGCGCAGACCAGCGACAACTGCAGTGCCTGCCACACCTCCGTGCTGGTCAGCAGGTCGGGCATGCTCCGCCACGGGGCCCTGATCAGCAGCGCGACGAGCGGGAGGGCCAGGAAGGCCAGGCCGATCAGCGCGGGCAGGAGAAGGGGCAGCGGGGCGCCCCCGCGGACGCGTACGCGGCGGCGGCGCGGGCCACCGGTCAGGGTGTCCGCGGCGCCGGCCTTGTCCGGGGAGGACGGGGACGTCACGGCTTGAGGAACCCGGCCGCGTTCAGGACCTTCTGGCCCTCGGCGGACTGCACCAGCGCGATGAACGCCTCGGCGGCCGCGGCGTTCGGTGCGTCCTTGAGCAGGGTGATCGGGTAGTCGTTGATGGCGTCGGCCGACTCGGGGAACTCCACGCCCTCCACCTTGTCACCCGCGGCCTTCACATCGGTCTTGTAGACGACCGCGGCGTCGGCCTCCTTCAGCACCACCTTGTTCAGGGCGGCCTTGACGTCCTCCTCGTAGGAGACCGGGGTGAGCTTCAGCTTGCTTGCGTCCAGGGCCTTCTGCGCCGCGGCGCCGCACGGCACCGCCTGGTCGCACAGCACGACCTTCAGGTCGGACTTGGTGAGGTCCTTCAGCGAGGCGACCTTGCCGGGGTTGCCCGGCAGGGTGGCGATGTCCAACTGGTTGCGCACGAAGGTGGCGGGCGTGCCGGAGGCGTCCCCGGCGTCGGTGACGATCTTCATCGTCTTGGGGCTGGCCGAGGCGAACACGTCCGCCGGGGCGCCGCCGGTGATGCTCGCGGCGAGTGCGTCGCTGCCGCCGAAGCTGAAGGTCACCTTGGTGCCCGGGTGAGCCTTCTCGAACTCCTTGCCCAGCGTCGTGAAGCTCTCCTTCAGCGAGGCGGCGGCGAAGACGGTCACCTCGCCGGACAGTCCTGCCGAGGCGGAGGCCGACGCGGAGGAGTCCGACTTGGCCGACGAGGTGCCGTCCGAGGAGGAACAGGCGCTCAGGGCCAGCAGGGCTGCGGCGCCTGCGCCGGTCACCTGCAGTGTCCGACGGGTCCGGCGCACGGAACGGGTCATCACGGGTCCACTCCCTCTGGTCCTGAACGGACTCACTTGGTCCTGAACAGACTCACTCTGGTCCTCGACGGACCCCCTCACGGCAACGCAGATGATACTTCCGCAAGTGCGAGGGGAAAGTCTCCTGTCGCATCGCATGAGCTGGATCTTCCATCTGCTGGCATGGCATGTGCGTTTGTACGGGACGGGTCCTCGGGTACGGTCGCCCGGGAGGTGGTAGCCCGTGAGTCAGTCCCTCGCAGCCGCCCGTACGGCCGCCGAACCGATGGCGGAACTCGTCCTCACCGGCGATCTGGCCCGTCCGGCCCGGCTGACGGTGCCCGACCTTCTCGCCTGGCCCCAGCACCAGGCCGAGGTCGCCTTCGAATGCGCCACCAGCGGTGTGCGGCACCACCGCTTCACCGGGCCGCTCCTGCACGACGTCCTCACGGACGCGGGCCCCGTCTTCGACCCCGCCCGCCGCAAGGACCGACTGCGCTTCCTTGATCGCCGTACGCGGCGCGGACGGCCACCACGCCCTGCTGTCCTGGGCGGAGATCGCCCCCGACTTCGGCCGCGCCCCCGTCCTGCTCGCCGCCACCCTCGACGACACCCCGCTCGACCGCGCCGGATCCCAGCTGGTCCTGCCCCAGGACCGCTGCGGGGCCCGGTACATCAGCGGCATCGAGGCGATACGGGTGGACGGCGGATACACCGCCTGGACCTGACGGCGGCGGGAGGAGCACGGCGACGGTGGCTCAGCTCCTGCACCGTGATCAAAACGGCCGGGGCGATGCGCCGTGGAGTGCGCCGCCCAGCCCGCCGGCCTGCCCGCGCCGGACCGCTCAGACGCGGTCGATGTGCACGTTCGTCGACTTCACCCGGGCGGTGGCCTCCATGCCGATCTCCAGCCCCAGCTCCTCCACGGCCTCCCGCGTGAGCAGCGACACCAGCCGGTGCGGCCCGGCCTGGATCTCCACCTGCGCCGCCACGTCACCGAGCTTGATCGCGGTGACGATGCCGGGGAACGCGTTGCGGACCGAGGTGTAGGAGGAGTCCTCCTCCCCGCTCCCGCCCTTGGCGAGCTCCACGGAGAAGGCGGCCAGGTCCTTCCCGTCGATGAGCCGCCTGCCGCCCTCGTCGCGGTGGGTCGCCACCCGGCCCGCGTCCGCCCATCGCCGCGCGGTGTCCGGACTCACGCCGAGCAGTCGCGCCGCCTGGCCGATCGTGTATGCCTGCATGGGCGACAACATAGGCCAGGGGTGGGGAGGGCGGTCGCAGGAGCAGGCCGGTGGGATCACCGCGCTCGTGGGCTCAGACCAGGTCGCGCAATCGGCCGACCGGGCTCAGGACGAGCGTCACAGCGGCCCCGGCACCCGCCACGGAGACCAGCCACAGGGCCTCGCGAGGCCGGGCGGTGCTCGCGAGCACACCGGCGGTCAGGGCGCCCACCGGCACGGCCCCCCAGGAGACGAAGCGGACGGTGGCCATCACCCGGGGCAGCAGCTCCGCCGGTGTGACGGTCTGCCGGTGGGTGCGGGTGAGGATGCTCAGCACCACGACACCCACCGTGAACCCGGTGGCACCCACCACGTACAGCAGCACTCCCCAGCCGCCGAAGGCCAGGGGGACGAACAGGGCGAGCAGGGCGCCGGCCGAGGTCGCGGCAACCACGGCACGGGCGCCGCCGAACCTCGCGGTCAGCAGGGGGGTCATGGCCGCCCCGAGCAGGCTGCCCGCTCCCTCGGCGGCCATCAGCAGGCCGACCAGACCGACCGGGAGACCCAGTGTGCGGACGAGGAAGACCGGGGTCAGCGCCATGAGCGCGCCGCAGGCGAAGTTGACCAGTGTCGCGGCGGCCGTACAGGGGCCGATGACCGGGTGACGCGTCACGAAGCGCCAGCCGTCCCGGATCAGCCGGCCGACGGAGGCGCCCGCCGGTGGACGTGCCTCGTGGTCGGGCCGCGGCAGGCTCCGCAGCAGGAACGCGGAGACGAGGTAACTCGCCACATCCACCAGGAGGCTGGCCGTGGCACCCATCACCTGCACCAGGACGCCGCCCATGGAGGGGCCTCCCAGCTGGGTGGCGGCCGACGAGGCAGAGGTCAGGCTGTTGCGGGCGGTCAGCTCTTCCTTGCTGACGATCGACGGCAGAAAGGTCGAGTTTCCGAC
Source organism: Streptomyces sp. R28 (assembly GCF_041052385.1). Lineage (GTDB taxonomy): Bacteria > Actinomycetota > Actinomycetes > Streptomycetales > Streptomycetaceae > Streptomyces. The sequence continues at coordinate 6,182,950 of NZ_CP163439.1, forward strand.
GTCGAAGATGACGGTGGCCAGGCCGATGAGCAGCGCGACCAGGACGAGGTGGGCCAGGGACAGCTTCCCCAGCGCAGCCGCCAGCGGCACGCACAACAGCACCAGCGCCCGGAGGAGGTCCATGGCCACCTGGGTGCCGCGGAGCGGAAGCCGCTGCACGAGCACTCCGGCCGGAAGGCCGATCAGGATCCAGGCGCCGTAGGTGGCGGCGGTTATGAGGCTCACCTCGAAACTGCTCGCCCGCAGGACCTCCAGTGCCACCAGCGGAAGCGCCACCGTGGTCACCGCGTCGCCGAGGCCGCTGGCGGTGGAGCCCGCTCAGTACCGCCAGAAGGCGCCGGCGTCGCGGCGGCGTGCGGGCTGCTGATGCCCGACCGGTGTGTCCGTCATTGTTCGTAGTCTCTTCCGTGCCGTACTGGTCGTCGTACTGATCGCGGGCGCCTCGGGCCGATCAGCAGTGGCGGCGGCAGTGCCTCAGCGCGGCGGTCGGCTGGTCCGCCGGCCCGGGCGCCACGGCTGCACGGCGTGAGTTCGCGGTCGACCAGGACGAAGTCGCTGTCGAAGCCGACCGGGTTTCAGTGGCTCGTCCCCGTCAGCCCCGCCCGGCCCGGTGCCTGCGCCTCGGCCAGGGTGCGGCACCCCCGGGCGGCGGCCGCCAGGATTTCGCTCTCCCGTACCCGACGGCACAGGCAGATCAGCGGGTCGTCGGTGTCAGGCACCCTGAGCGAGTCCTTCCGCCCAGTCGACCAGTTCGCGATCGACGAGCGCGGACGCGAGATGGTCGTGGTCGAGAGCGGTGCCGGGCAGGGACGGTACGGCCACCACGTACAGCCCCGCGCGACGTGCCGCCGTGATGCCGGTGGCGGAGTCCTCGAAGGCAACCGAGCGGGCCGGGAGCACGCCCAGCGCCTCGCACGCCTTCAGATAGAGATCGGGGGCCGGCTTGGCGGCCGCCACCTCGTCGGCCGCGAAGGAGACCGGGAAGAGGTCGGCGAGACCGGCCGAGGCGAGGGCGGTGTCGAGGAGTTCGCGGGGGCTGTTGCTGGCGACCGCGACAGGGACGGCTCGGGTGCAGGCCTTGACCAGCTCGGCGGCCCCGGGGAGGGCGTCGGCGCCGCTGGCCAGTTCCTGCCGTACGAGGTCCAGAAGTTCCGCGGCGAGTTCGGCACCGGCTCCGGGCCGGCCGAAGTAGTCGGCCATCGCCTCACCCGCGCCCGCCGGCGTACGGCCGATCACCAGAGCCTTCTGCTCGACGCCGAACTCGTGCCCGTGCGCGGCGAAGATCTTGGTCTCGGCTCTCGTCCAGCAGACCTCGGTGTCGACGAGCAGCCCGTCGCAGTCGAAGACGACGGCTTGGGGGGTACGGGGAAGGGACGTCACGCTTCTTTCCTCCAGTCGGTCGCCGACACGGTCGCCAACAAGGGTGCCCCTCTGGCTCGTTGCAGTCGATCCAGTCGATCCAGTCGATCCAGTCGGTCAGGACCGACAGGGCATCTCATCTTGCCGAGCCCGACGGGAGTGCGCCTTCGTCGAGGACCGACAGCCAATGCCGTACGTCAGCGCGGGTGTCGTGCGAGCGGGCGAGGTCTCCCCACTGGTCGGAGCGTGCGGCCGGCCGCGTGAGGCTCTGCGCGGAGTCCAGGTCATGGGCCGGAACGTCGGCTCCGAGATCGGCGAGCAGGCTTCGGGCCGGGCACTCTTCGCCGGTGGACGGCGGTGATGCGATCAGGGCGGTGCGCAGCCAGGCGGTGCCGGTCCGCTAGCAGAACAGTCGCAACTCCCGCACCAGGTCGACTGGTTCATCGGCGGTGTGGACGAAGTTGATGCGTGTGCCGGCTCTCAGTCGGCATGAGCACTGCGGTCGTCTGCTCACCGATGGGCCGGGCAACGTGCCAGCCCGCCTGCTCCAACAGGGCCGGCAAGATCTGGACGTCCGTGTTCACAGGGATGTTGCCCAGCCGCACAGGGCGGCCAAGGGCCCCTGCCGCGGCCAGCAGCGGCAGAGCGGCGTTCTTCGAGCCATCCACAGCGACGGTGCCGGTGAGTGGGGACCCGGGGCGTACGGCGATCACCTCGGCGGCCCGACTGGAGGTGCTGGTGGGCACGGTCAACTCCTTTGCAGGGGAAGGGAGACGGTCGTCTTCGGCGCCGGGCGGACGGGCAGGGCGATCTCGGCCCAGCACAGCCAGCAGGGCCGCCTCTCCGACGGCTACCAGGCCCTGCGCATCGCCGAGACCTGCGCCGCCCGGGATGTCCGCCGACCCGCCGTCCGCGACCTGGTCGCCGACATGGCCGCCCGAGACCGCCGCCGCACCCTGCCGGAACTGCACCACTTCAGCCGCCAACTGGGAGTCCCTGCGTGAGTGAGCCGAACGACCCGGTGAAGAAGCCCTTCCTGTACGTCGTCGTTTGCGCCTGCGGCATCGCCGGCGACGTCTGCAAACTGATCACCGCCGCGCAGGGGCAGCACTGGGACGTCGGCGTCGTCGCCACCCCGCAGGCACTGGGCTTTCTCGACACCGAGGCGATCGAGGAGCAGACCGGCTACCCCATCCGCTCCGCCTGGCGAACACCCGGCGAGGCCCGCCCACTGCCGCCCGCCCATGCCATCGCGGTGGCGCCGGCCACCTTCAACACGGTCAACAAGTGGGCGGCAGGGATCTCCGACACCCTCGCCCTGGGCATCCTGTGCGAGGCGTACGGCATGGGCATCCCGACCGCCGTCCTGCCGTATCTGAACTCGGCGCAGGCCGCCCACCCCGCCTATCGCCGCAGTCTGGACTGGCTGCGGGAGATGGGTGTGCTGATCGGTTCGTACGAGCCGCATCGTCCGAAGGCCGGGGGCGGGGCGGACCGCTTCCGCTGGGAGAAAGCGGTGGAACTGCTCACCCCCAAGCTGTCCGCCCAAGCCTGATCAGCGCCGTCGTGTCGGATGCGGCGGAGATCGGACGGGTGGGGTGGGGCGCTGCGTGCCGCTGCGCGCCCTCGCTGCCTGGGCTCGGGGACTGGGCGGATGGCGTTCGCCGAGGCAGCGGATGCGCCAGGCCAGTGCGCGGGCGGGGCTGCGGGCGTCGTCCAGGGTGCGCTGTCCGAGCGCCTGGTCGAGGACAGCGGCCGCGTTGTGTCCTGCTGCTTCGGCCTCGGCGAGCACGGTGGCGAGTGCGTCCCAGGCGGAGTCGGCCACGGTGCGCTCGGCGTGTTCCGGTACAGCCTGCTGGAGGTGGTGGGCGAAGCGGCGTTTGGTCTGCGGGCTGGGTGCCCTGTGCCCTGGCCGCCTGACGGCCCCTCCCGGCACATGACAAAGGCGGGACCCGAAAGCCCCGCCCGCACCAAAGAAGCCCCAGGTCAGGGCCACACCAGGCAATAAGGCTGATGCCCCGCCTCATGCAACCGATGGCTGAAGTCCTGCCACTCATGCAGCGATTGGTGACGGGAGGGCGCTGACCTGGGGCTTCGCAAGGGAATGTGAGTTGACCTGGGAAAACTCCTCTCGGTAGTTCTCACGGGTCAACGCCGTTTCCCAGGCTCATGTGCCCTGGATGTGCCCTCGCGGCCTCTCACCAGGGGGCGCTGTCGCTTCGTGAGGTAGGCGGATGCCGGTCAGACCTGGGTGTGGAGGGGGCCCGAGTTGTAGGTGATCGTGTCGGAGAATGCCTGGGGCAGGTCGAAGGGGTGGCCGGTGGTGTCGGCGTAGGCGCGGTGCAGGTTGAGGACGATGCGTTCCGCGTCGGGCAGATCGGCGAATGAGCCGAGGCGGCAGGTGCGCGCCGCTTGCAGGGGTGTGAGGCCGTCGCGCAGGCCGGCCTGGGCGGTGGTGTGGACGAGTCGGTAGTACGCGCGGTGCTGGTCGAGTACCGCCGGCAGGGTGTGTGCGTCGATGACGGGGCCGTGGCCCGGTACGACGTGTTCGGGTGCGAAGGAGGCGATCCAGTCCAGGGAGCGCAGGGCGCCGTCCAGGGAGCCCATGAACACCAGTGGGGTGACGCGGTGGAAGAGCAGGTCTCCGGCGAACAGCACGCGTTGTTCGGGGAGCCAGGCGATCAGGTCGCCGCTGGTGTGCGCGGGGTGGCCGGGGTGGTGGAGTTCGATCGGATGGCTGTCGCTGTGCAGGGTGAGTGCTGTGCGGATGGTGAGGTCCGGGGCGCGCCGGGTGACCGCGCCCCAGTCGGGCACGGGCTGCCAGATCGGCGGGCAGCCGTCGATGACGGTGTCGGTCAGGATGCCTTCGCGGGTGGCTTCGTGCGCGATGACCACCGTGGTGCGGGGCAGCAGGCTGTTGCCGTGGGTGTGGTCGCCGTGCAGGTGGGTGTTGACCAGGTAGCGGATCGGTGTGCCCGGTGCCGCCCGGCCGACGGCGCCCAGCAGGTCCCGGGTGCGGTTCTCGGTGGCGCAGGTGTCGATGAGGACGGTGTGGTCGTCGGTGGTGACGAACCCGGCATTGTTGATCCACCAGGAGCCGTCGTGCTGGATCCAGGCGTACACGCCGGGGGCCACGGCGTGTACGGTGCCCGCAGTGTCCGGCGCCGGGCTCTGGGCGGGGGTCATCGGTGGCCTCCGTGGGGTGCGGGGGCGTGCGGGTGCGAGGTGGCCCGCAGGTCGCCGACGGGGCGCTCGGCACGCTCGGTCACGCGGGAGGTCTGGGTGCCCAGGTGCTCGACGCTGAGGGTGACGGTGTCTCCCGGGGCCAGGGGTGGGTGGGCGTCGAGTCCGCGGCGTCCCCACAGTTCGGCCAGGCAGCCGCCGCCGCAGGTCCCGGAGCCGAGGATGTCGCCGGTGCGGACCTCGGTGCCCCGCGAGGCGTATGCGATCATCTGGGCGTAGCTGAAGGCCATGTTGCTCCACAGGTCCTCGCCGACGACGGTGCCGTTGACGGCCGCCGTCATCCGCAGGCCGTAGGCGTTGCCCGCGCGGTGGGGCTCCAGTTCGTCGGGGGTGACGAACACCGGGCCGAGCGTGGTGGCGCTGTCCTTGCCCTTGGCGGGGCCGAGGCGGACCTGCATCTCCGTGAACTGCAGGTCGCGCGCGGACCAGTCGTTCATCAGCACGTATCCGGCGATGTGGGACTCGGCCTTGTCGACGCTGAGGTCCCGGCCGCCTCGGCCGATCACGGCGGCGACCTCCAGTTCGAAGTCGAAGCGTGTGCAGCCCGGCGGGATGCGCACGTCGTCCTGCGGGCCCTGGATGGCGTAGGGGTTGGTGAAGTAGAAGGCCGGAGCCTCGTACCACTGCTCGGGCGGGGCTGTCTCCGGTCCGCCCAGCCTGGCCACGCCCTCGATGTGGCTCTCGAAGGTCATGAAGTCCCGCACGGTTGGCGGCTGGGGAATCGGTGCCCGCAGCCTGAGCGAGGCGTAGGGGTGCACGGCACGGGGATCGCGCAGCGCGTCGTCCGCGGCGTCGCGCAACCGCTGCGGGTCGTCGAGCAGGTCGATGAGACGGATACCGGGTGGCAGCGCGTGGACGAGGTCGTCGGCGTCGAGTACGCCGACGCGGTCGCCACTGTCGCTGTCGCCGTCGTTTTCGGTGTAGGTGACGAAGCGCATGATCACTTTCCGGGCTGCTGGTGCTCGGGGGTCGCCTGGAGTTCCGACGACATACGGGCGATGAGGCCCCAGCCCTCCGGCGGGGTGCCGGGCAGGGGGCGCCCGGCGTCGGCGAGCCGGCCGAGCACTGTTTCGGCCGAGGCGTCCGCCCGTGCCAGCAGGGCCGGAAGGTCGGTGCCGGTGAGGCGGCCGTCGCGCTTTGCGAAGCGGCCGGCGACCAGGACGTGGCGGACGTCGGCGGGGGTGGTCTGGAAGACGAGGGTGCCGGCCGGGTCGAGGTGCGGGTGCTGGGACATGCCGGGCCCGCCGGTCACGATGATGTCGGCCTGCTTGCCCGGGGTGAGGCTGCCGATGCGGTAATCGAGTCCGATCGCCTCGGCCGCGTTGACCGTGGTCCAGGCCAGCGCCTCCTGCGCGGTGACGGTCACCGCCGTGGGGTCTGCGCCGGCGAGGTTGAGCGTCTCGGTGTCGGCCCAGCGCTGAAAGGCCAGGCCCATGCGGGTCTGGGTGAACAGGTCGCCGGTGTTGAGGGAGACGATGTCGCAGGACAGGGTCGGTCTGATGCCGTGCCGGCGGGCCGCGGCGAAGGCGGGGCGGCCCATGCCCATATTGAGTTCGGTCTCCACCGAGATCGACAGCTTGGCGCCGTGGTCGGCGAGCAGGCGCCACTCGTCGTCGGTGAGGGTGTTGCAGTGCACGTGGACCTGGTCGGGTCCGAGCAGGCCCGCCGCGGCGAATTCGCGTACGCCGCTCGGCAGTGACCACACGCAGCCGGTGTGCGTGACGATCAGCGCGTCCCGTTCGCGGGCGGCGGCGATCTCGGCGCGGGTGGTGTCGAACGGCAGCGTGCCGTACTCGGTGAGCGCCACCCCGAGGGTCAGCAGCGCGTCCCGGCTCGGGAAGTGGGCATCGGCGACGCGCCGGAAGTCCGCCAGGCGCAAGCCGTGGTCGGTGAAGTGCGGCGGCTGGAGCGGGTTCGACTCGAAGAAGCCGTAGCCGAACACCGCGCGGATTCCCGCGTCCCGCAGCCCGGTGATCGCGGCGTCGGCGTGCTCAGGCGTGTTGTTGCAGTGCGAGAAGTCCAGGATCGTGGTGACACCGGAATTCAAGGCGTCCAGGGCGCCGAGGTGATTGCCTAGGTGAACGTCTTCGGCGAGGTAGGCCGGTGAGACGCCGAGCCGGATGCCGAACAGGTAGTCCGCCAGGGTCCAGTCGGCGCACAGGGCGCGCAGCTGCGTCTGCCAGGTGTGCCGGTGTGTGTCGATCATGCCGGGCGCCACAATGTGCCCCGTGACGTCCACCGTCTCCGCCTCGTCGACGGAGAGGTCCGGTGCCACCGCGGCGATCACACCGTCCTCGATCAGCACGTCGCCGCGGGGCAGACTCCCCAGCTGCGGATCCATGGTCAGGACAGTGCCGCCGCGCAGCACAACGCGATGCCGAGCCATGATGATGACTCCTTCGTCATCCGAGCCACAGAGGCAGTGCCTCCCGTGGACTCACCTCACCAGAGGAGGAAGCCGGGGATCATCAGCCGAAACGGTTGTGAACCGGCCGTGACCGAGGTGTTGACGGCCTGGACTCCTCTGACGTAAACGGAAGCACCGGCAGTGCGGGCGGTACGGAGCGGGAGGCACGGAGGCACAGGCATGGACATCCGGGCGCTCCGCTACGCGGTGACACTGGCGGAGGAACTGCACTTCGGCAGGGCCGCGCAGCGGCACTACATCAGCCCCCAGCCCTTCGGCCGCCACATCCAGCGGCTGGAACGGGAACTGGGCACCAAGCTCTTCGAACGCACCAGCCGCCGGGTGACCCTCACCCCTGAGGGCGAGCGGCTGATCGCCGAGGCCCGAGCTTTGCTCGACACCGTGGACTCCCTCACCGAACACCACCGCCGCCGCACCACCGACGAAAAACTCCTCACGCTGGGAGTCCTGGGCTTCGGACTCGCCGAACGCTGGCCGGACCTGACTGCGGCGGTGCACGGCCACGATCCCGAAATCGCCTTCTCCTACGCCGAACTGGACCTGGCCGACCAGTACGAAGCGGTCCGCAGCCACCGGGTCGACGTGGGCATCGTCCAGTACGTCGGCCCCGTCGACGGGCTCGTCTTCGAGCACGCGCTGACCATGCCCCGAGTCGTGGTCGTCCCCGCCCGCTCCCCTCTCGCCGACGCCGACCGTCTGACCGAGGCCGACGTCAGTGACAGCCCGTGGCTGCCCACTGCCCTCGCCCATCCCGCGCTCGAAGCATGGTCCGGCCCCGCTGCCGACGGGTCCCACAGCCGCGGCGCCCTGCGCCACCCCGCCGCCATACCAGGAGCCGTGGCGACAACCGGCCGCATAGCCCTGCACGCCGAAGCCGCCGGCCGCTTCTACCCACACCCGGACGTCCGGTTCGTCCCGCTCGACGGACCGCCCGTGGAGATCGCCGTCGCCACCCGCGCCGCCGACGACCGCCACGCCATCGCCGCCGTCCGCCACGCCACGCGTCTTCTCGGCGGAGTTCGGTGAGTCGGCCAGAAGATCCGCGGGACTCTTCAGCCGGCGAGTGCTGTAGCCGGCTCCGAGAGCGTGGCGCAGGGATCCAACAACGCGGCGTGTGATTGCAGCCTTGGCCCGACTGGCCGGCCGCGCCGCGAGCCTGGCGGTCTGGGGCGTCCTGGCGCGATTCTCGGCCTCACTTTGCTGGGTGTGCCCTCCAGCGGCTGTGTGGCTACTTCGATGCGTCCTCGATGGCCTCGAAGATGTCGGCGTCCGTTTCCTTCTGCCAGTCGGGCAGGTCGGGCCAGTCGGCGACGTAGCCGGGCTTGGGGTCGTCGAAGTGCTTGTACATCTGGGCGGTCCAGCAAGTGGCGACGAAGCGGCTCTTCTGCTCGCGGGTGAGCCGGGAGGCGTGGCGGTCGCTGAGGTCGAGGAACTGGCGCACCTGGTCGAACACCGCGTCGGCGGCCTGGCGTTCCCATTCGGGGGTGTCTTCCCAGGGGGTGACGTAGCCGGGCTTGGGTTCGCCGGGGAAGTGCTTTCGAACGCCGGTGATCCAAGCCTCACGGAACACTCGTGCGCCCTCGATCTGCGACATGCCTTCCCCTCTCGTCACGTCGTGCACAGTGCGTCGATCTCCGCGCCCAGTTCGACCACACGGGTGTCGCGGGCGAGGGGGCCGAGGTCGGTTCGTAGCCCCTGGAGTTTACGGGCGACGTAGCCGGAGGACGTCGCTCGGGCGAGTTGCAGGGCCTCGCGGCCGTAGTTGAGGACTTGGTCCGGGTCGTGCCGCTTGGCGCCGATGGACGCGAGGTCGGTGAGGACGGCGCCGCGGCGCCGGAAGGACTGCCCGGAGGCGAGTACGTCCTGGCTCAAAGCAGTGGTGAGGGCCTTCTCGGCGAGGTCGAGGCGGCCGAGCTGGAGGTAGCGGGCGCCGCGTTCCTCGGCGAGGCGGGAGCCGTCGAAGCGCAGCCAGCCGCCGTTGTGGAACGGGCCGTTGAGGTCCGTGACCTTCTCCGCCTCGTCCAAGGCGCGCTCGCAGGCGGACAGGTTCCCGAGTCCGGCATACGCCTCGGCCTGGACGGAGGCGACCCAGTGGCGGGTGGACAGGGAGCTGTCTCCTTGCCGCGCCACCCTTTCAGCAGCCGAGAGTGCGGTGGCGGCCTCGGCGTAACGCCGTTCGTACAGGTCGACGTATGCGTGTCGTACCAGGGCGCATGCCCAGAGGTCGTAGGACTTGGCTTCCTTGCTGGCGGAGGCGGCGAGTGTGTAGGAGGCTGCTGCGTCGGTGTAGCGGTTGCCGTCGAAGGCCAGTTCACCGGCGAGCTGGAAGAGGTCGCCGGCCGCGCTGCACAGGGCCTGGGATTCAGCTGCCGGCTGGCCGTCGAGGGTGTCGTTGAGTGTGGTGAGCTGGTCGCGGACGACCGGGTACACGGAGCCCTTGGCGCGGGCGAGTTGATACACCTGCCACAGGTGGACGTTCATGCGCAGGAAGTCCTCCGACATCCCACGGTGGGCTCCGTCGGTGAGGGCGGCGCTCTCGTCGTCCGGGAGGGCCACCAGGGCGCTGGTGACGGCTATGGCGCGCAGAAACTGGCGTCGGATCATGTCGTCGGGGTCCCCTGAGCCGTGGTGGTCGCGAGGCGGCGACCCTGCCGACTCCGGACGGGCTGCTTGTGGCTGTCCCACCAAGGTGTCGAGTGCGTCAAGGTCGAGGTGCAGCAGCTCGGCCAGCCGTGGCCGTAATGGCGGCTGGGGTGTGGTGGTCCGAGTCTCCCAGCGCCCGATCGTGCGCCGGTCGACGCCGAGGGCGTGCGCGAGCTCTTCCTGACTGTAGCCCAGCGCCCTGCGCCGCTCCGCAAGCCCCATGCCGCCCCCTTTCCACGTTCCCGTCCGTGTCTACCCTGGCGGTGCCGATCTGTCCCACGAGTGTCCCAGGACTGCCTCATGGATGCCGTGGTCCGCGCCAACCCACTCCGGTTTCCTGGACGTTGTCAGCCACGACAACGGTGGACACCGGAGAAGGGGTGCGGGCATGGGAACACAGAGCGCCATGTCGTCCGAGGCGGCGCAGCTCCCGATCGTCCTGGAGGCGGTCAACGAGAGCGTGTCCACGGCGCTTGCCGTCGGGCTGGCGATGCCCGAGCGCCCAATGATCGACGCGACGACCCGGGACCTGGTCGGCCACCTCAGAGCGCTGATGGCCGAGGACCTCGGCTTCGACGAGGACCCGGCCGTGCAGGCGCTGTTCCGGGAGGGCTACCGGGTCCTAGACCTGACGCGCCGGCCGACCGCGGAGTCCACCCAATTCGGTGCCTACCAGTACATGCGTGAAGTCGGCCTGCTGACCAGGCGCTTCGCCGACGTCTACCGCGAGGCGCAAGAACAGGACGACGCCGATGCCTGACGAAGCCCCCACCGATCTGCCCATGCGCCCGCCCGGAGCGACCCTGCCTGAACAGGAACGGGCACGACGCCTCTTCATCAGTCCACCCGGCCTTCCGCCCTTCGTCCGGCAACCCGAGAAGGGTCACTGCGAACAATGAAGAACAGCCGGCGCAACAACTTGCGCCGTGACCCCTATGGCTGGCGCCAGTGGCTGCTGTCAGCTCTGATCATCGCCTCCACCGCACCGGTCGCCTGGGCCTTCTGGTACTTCGACCACTCCTAGCCCTCGACGGGCACTCACTGACCCCCGCTCTAGCTGCGCGAGCCCTCAGGAAGACCCGGTTCCCCACCGGGGCGGGCTCAACAACTCCCCAGCGGCCAGAGCGGGATCCCAGCAGGCGGCATCACCGGCGGCACCCTGCCGCCGGGGCAGTCCCCTCGATGAGCTCCCGTCCCGGTCGCCGGTCTGCCCGCGGCCGGGGCGGGTCCAGGGCTCCGCACTTCGCGGGGCTCGTCCACTCACTCCGTAGGAGAGGAAAGGCCATGAACATCGACGAACTGTTCACCGGCGACCTGATCACCGGCGTCCCCAGCATGGACGCGGCGCTGCTCGACAAGATGCCCGGCGGTGGCGACAACAACGGCGACCACTGCAGCTGATCAGCCCGTGAACGCGGTGGAGCAGGGCCTAGCGCCCTGCTCCACCGCCCCATGACCGAGGGGGAAGCAGGTGCTTTCGTTTCGTGTGCGTCTGGCCGACACCCGGAGCACAACCTGGCGCTGGGACACAGACCGGTGGGTCAGCGGGCAGAGCTGGATCAGACCCGCTCACGCGGCTGCTTTGGAAGCCGAGCTTGCGCCGGGCGATGGATCCGGCGTCTGTGCGCTGGTGAGGGAGGACAAGGGCGGGGAGGTCGACTTCACGTCCCTGCTCCTACGCCCGGACGAGGTTCAGGTTTCGGCGGGAGTATTCGGCACCGCGCCGCTGTATCTCGTAGCGGTCGGGGAAGACCTGTACGGCTCGTGGGACTTGGCCGACCTACGGCCTCACCTGGGACTTGACCGACTCAATCCCCAGGCCGTGGCACGCGCCTTGACCCGCCAGCACCGCTACAGCGCCGACACCCTCTTCGACGGCGTGTACCGGCTCACGGAACGCGCCACGGCCGTCTTCACGACCGCGGGACTCACGATCCTCTACCCCGAGCCCGCCCAGCACGTACTGGAACCCCGAAGGCTGCGCCCGGGCGTTGACCCGGTGGACGCGTTCGATGCGCTGCTGACGGAGGTTGCGGCCGGGTGGCGTTCTACGGCCAGCTGCGTCGGCGTCGAGGTGTCCGGCGGGGCCGACTCGGGCAACGTGGCTCTCTCCACCGCAGCAGCCGGCTTCGGATCCGTCCGCACATTCGGCCTGCTCATGGGCGGCCGGATCGGTCGCCTTCAGCAAGACCGACGTCGCATGCTGGTGGATCACCTGGGACTGCGGGACACCGCCGAGCCGGCCATGCAGCACCCGCCGTTCGTGCCCGGTGGGGCACGGGAGCGCGGATTGCCGCACGACCCGGCAGGAGCCTTCTACCAGGAGGCGTTCGACGTTTTGCGCGGGCACGTGGCCGCCCACGGTTGCGAGGTGGTCTTCACGGGCGGTGGCGGGGATGAGGTCAATGCCTGCCACTCCCGTACGGGCGCCGAACTCCCCGCGGCAGAGCCCATCCCTTGGCTCGGGGACAAGGCCATCGAGGCCCTGGCCCAGGTGGACGAGAACCTCGCCCCCATCCCCGTGCTCCCGGTGCCAACGCTCATGGCCTTCGGCCTGCACAACCCGGCCTACCTGAGACTCGGAATCTGGCCGGTGGCTCCGCTCGTCCACCCCCGAATCGTCCGCTTCATGGAGCAACTGCCACACGAGCACAAGGAGGGCAAGGCGATGTTCCGCGACCGTCTGCGGCGTGCCGGACTGCCCGAGTCCGTCGCGGCCCCGACCGAACCGGAGAACTTCCTCGCGGTCATGGAGTCGGGCCTGCGCAGTTACGGCCTTCCCCTCCTGGACGACATGCTCCGCGAGTCACTGCTGGTGGACCTCGGCTACGTTGATCCCGTCGCCCTGGCCCGAGCCCGGGAGCACGCCGAGCGAGCCCCCGTGGTGCCAGACTTGCTGTGCGACACACTCGCCCTGGAAGTCGGACTCCGGAGCCTTGCATGAGCAGCCTGGACATCGTGGAGGCAGAACGCCTCGATGCGTCGAACCTCTTCTACCGGGACCCCACGCTGTACGACCACGTGCAGGCCGACAGCGACAGCGCGAGCCTCTGCCGAGAACTCATCGACCGGCACTACCCCGAAGCCCGCACACTGCTGGACTTCGGCTGCGGCACCGGCAGGGACCTGGAACTGCTCGCCCAGCGCTTCGACTGCATCGGCGTCGATCTCCAGCCCGGCCTGGTCGACTACGCACGCCGCACGCACCCCGACCTCGACGTCCGAGTCGGGGACATGCGCACCGTCCGACTCGGCCACACCGCCGACGTCCTGGGGTGCCTGGGCAACTCGCTCGCCTACGTGCACGACAACGCTGACGTCCGGGCAGCGTTCCAGACCTTCGCCGCACACGCGCACCCGGGCACCCTGCTCGTCCTGTGCTCCCCGGTAGCCCCGATCGAGTCTCCGAGCCCTCAACATGCCCGCGTAGAGACCCCCCGCGGGGCCGCCACGGTGACCATCAGCTACCAGTGGGACCTGCGGACACAGATCAACACCATGCGCCGACACTGGGTGTTCGACTCGGGGGAGGAGTGCCACGATGCCATCCGGCGGCGTGTTCTCGGCCCTCGCGAACTGGAGCTGCACGCGCTCCTCGCCGGTTTCGAGGTCCTTGAGATTGTCAACGAAACCGGCGAACTGCCTGTCCTGGGTCCAGGCGCCTACACGGCGGCTCGCTATCAGGGGTGAGGCTCCGGCCAATGCTGCTGCGGCATGGCGAGTTGGGCCATCGCCTGAAAGCCGAGGACTCCGCTTGATCGGCAGGCGGTTGCTCGCTGACCTCGACTGGGCAGCATGGCGGGAAGGAATCGGGGTCGCCCTCCAGCACGTGCTGAATCCCCAGCCGCACAGCATCGAGGGCATCCGGAAGGACCAGCAGGGATGAGCCAGGGAGTGCCGGTGCCGGAGTACGAGCAGCGCCAGATCACCGACGAGCAGTTCCACGACGCGGTGCTGATCTGGGACTACCACCGGATGGGCCACGAGCGGCGGCCCTGCTCGGCGGCCATCGGCCTGGGCAGCCACGACCTGGGCGTCGCCACCACGGCCGTCGTCCTCTATCGCACCGGCTTCTTTCCGGTCGTGGTCTTCAGCGGCGGCAGCAGCCGCACCACCCGGGCCCGTTTCCCGCGCGGCGAGGCCGTCCACTACCGCGAGCACGCCCTGAACCTGGGCGTGCCGGACGAGGCAGTCCTGGTCGAGCCGAAGGCCGGCAACACCGGCCAGAACATCACCTTCTCCCGCGAGCTGCTGGCCGAGGCCGGCATCTCGGTCGAGTCGCTGATGCTGATCTCCAAGCCGTACATGGAGCGCCGCTCGTATGCGACCTGCCGCAAGCTGTGGCCCGAGGTGGAAGTCGTGTGCGCCTCCGAGCCGTTGGAGTTGGACGACTACATCAAGTCCATCGGAGACGAGAAGCTCGTCGTCGACATGCTCGTCGGCGATCTGCAAAGGGTGATCGAATACCCGAAGCTCGGCTTCGCCGTCGAGCAGGACGTACCGGGGGATGTCTATGACGCTTACGAGCGCCTCCTGGGCGCCGGCTTCGATAGCCGCCTCATCAATACCTGAAACGTGCCCCGCCTCGGGCCGCCTGTCGGGGCGCGGGATTGCCAGCACTGCGCCCGCCTTGCGTCCCTGGACGATCGAAAGTGAATCGTCTGGCCGCCTAACGGGAGTTCACCGCCTTGGAGTTCACGCGTGACCGGGCAGATTCCTTCGGGCAAGAAACCCTTCCTCTACGTTGTCGTCTGTGCGGCCGGAGTTGCTGGCGACGTCGGCAGGCTGATCACCGCCGCGCAGGAGCGGCACTGGGGCGTCGGCGTCGTTGCCACGCCGCAGGGGCTGGGCTTCCTCGATGTAGAGGCGATCGAGGCGCAGACCGGCTACCCGATCCGCTCTGCCTGGCGCACGCCCGGTGAGGCCCGCCCTCTGCCGCCCGCAGAGGCCATCGCGGTCGCGCCGGCCACGTTCAACACGGTCAACAAGTGGGCCGCTGGCATCTCCGACACCCTCGCCTTGGGCATCCTGTGCGAGGCGTACGGCATGGGCATTCCCACCGCTGTCCTGCCGTACCTGAACTCGGCGCAGGCCGCGCACCCTGCCTACCGTCGGAGTCTGGACCAGCTGCGTGAGATGGGCGTCCTGGTCGGCTCGTACGAGCCCCACAAGCCCAAGGCGGGCGGAGGCGCCGACCGATTTCGGTGGGCAGAGGCACTGGAGCTTCTCGCACCGGAGCTGTCCGCGCGGACGTGATCAGCGCCTTGGCTGCCGCTTGGGCTCCGGTGAGAGCGGGGACACCGACACAGTCGGGCGCTGCATAGCGTGGCGGGCGTTGGCTGCCTGCGCCTGCGGGCTGGGTGCCTGGCGTTGACCGAGGCGGCGGATGCGCCAGGTCAAGGCACGGGCGGGGCTGCGCGCATCGTCCAAAGGGCGTTGGTTGAGCGCCTTGTCGAGGAGGTTGGACACGTTGTGGCCCGCGGCCTCCGCTTCGGCGAGCGACGTGGCCAGGGCATCCCAGGCCCGGTCGTTGAGGATGTGTTCGGCGTGCTGGGGAGCCGACCGCAGGAGGTGGTGGGCATAGCGGCGCTTGGTCTGCGCCCCTGGTGTCCGGATGGCGAGGCCGGCTAGGACCGGTTCCGCGACCTGGGCGTATGCGGCCTGCAGGTGGATCAGGGCCTGCTCGGATGCCGCCTGCTGTTGGGCGTGCTGGCGGGCGCGGTGCCAGTGCATGGCGTAGGCGACGGCGGTGAGCGCGGCGTCGATCAGCATCGCCAATCCGGCGCCGTCGCCGTGGCGTACGGGATCGTTCCAGATCGCTTGGACGCTGCGGCGCAGGGCACGGGCACTGGCGTGGTCGGCGTCGATGCGCGAACGAGTGGCCCGTTCGAATGCCGCGGAGGCTCGTTCCAGCTCGGTCCGTGCTGCGGCCGGGGCAGTGAGGGAGAGCAGGTCGAGCGCTCCACCGAGCGCGGCCAGCTGGCCCTGGGCGACTCCGTCGTCGCTGTGGGTGAGGTGGAAGGGGATGCGTTCGGTGGAGGCGGTGGCCTGGTGCCAGGGGTTGCCCGGCTGGACGGTGACCGGTTCGGGAGGCGTCGTCGCGAGGCGCTTGCGGACCTGGGGCAGGGAGAGGTCGCCGGAGAGAGTGGAACCGGCGTACCAGATGGGTTCACCCTGCTTGTTGACGTCGCCGGGCAGGCTGACGCTGTAGCCGGACACGTCTCCGGACGGCTCTGTCTTCGGCCGCACCGCCACGCCGGACGCTTCCAGTAGGACGAAGAACTCGGTCTCCGTAGAGGCGGCGGCTATCGCGCGGCGGACGCGCCGGCGCAGGATCTCGCGAGAGGTGGCGTCCTGGCCCAGGCGCTTGGCCTTGAAGTGTTCCTTGCTGGTGGGGCGTTTGGCGGCGGTGCCGTCGCCCGGCTTCAACCGCCTCAGCCCGTAGTCGACTTCGATCTGGCGGGCTTCGCGCTGGACGGCCCGGATGTCGTAGTCCCGGCGGGGGCGGCGGCCGTCCTGGCGGACGAGGGTGGCTGCGATGTGGATGTGGTCGTCGGCGTGCCAGACGGCCACCCAGCGGCAGGCTTCGGCGTCTCCGGCGGGGGCGATGCCGGCGGCGGCCACGATTCGGCGGGCGATCTCTGCCCACTGGGCGTCGGACAGGATGGGGTCTTCGGGGGCGGCGCGGACCGGGCAGTGCCAGACCGTGGTCTTAGTAGCCCGGCGGCCGAGCATGGCCACCGGCTGGTCGAGCTGGGTG
Source organism: Streptomyces sp. R28 (assembly GCF_041052385.1). Classification (GTDB taxonomy): domain Bacteria; phylum Actinomycetota; class Actinomycetes; order Streptomycetales; family Streptomycetaceae; genus Streptomyces. The sequence goes on from NZ_CP163439.1 coordinate 6,199,383, forward strand.
TAGAGCTGCTTTTCCACCTCCTTGGGGTCGCGGTGGGGGCTGCGGCCGGGGTCGGGGGCGAAGTCGTTCCAGGACGCGACCAGGTGGGGGTCGACGTGCTCGTTGGCGTCGCCCTTGCCGAAGAGGTAGGCGATCAGGCGGCGGGTGCTGCCCTTGCCGGTGATGATCTTCGGTATCACCGGCCCTGCCTTCCCTCGGTGACCTGGGCGACGGCGGTGTCCACGTCGGCGATCGACGTTTCGATGCGGGCCAGAAGCCGGTGGACGGCGTCCGGCTCGGGCCAGGCGCCGTCCTTGTGGAGATGCCAGGTGAGCTGGTTGAGGTTGTTGCCGATCATGCCGAGCTGCCGGTTGGCGGCCATCAGTGCCTTGACCATGGCGCGGTAGTCGGCGATCGCGGCGGTGGAGTCCTCGGCGCGGGCGGCGGCGAGCGACGCCTCGGCAACGTAGCCGCCGATCTGCATGCGGCTGCGCTCGGCAGCGTGGGCGAGGTCGGTGAACTCGCTGTCGCTGTATCGGGGGTGGATGCGGCGCTCGCGCAGGCGGGACTGACGCAGGCGGCGTTGCGGCGTCGGCGTCTGCGCGGCGTGGGGCGACGGTCTGGTGGCTCCCGTCTCGGTCGGCTCCCCCGGGCCGGCCGATCCCGGTGCCCCCTCGGCGCCGGGTGCCTCCGCCACTCCAGGGGCGGAGGCCGGGTAAGGACTCCTTACCCGACAACTTGCTGCGCTGTCTGCGGCTGAGGTGGTGGGCGTTCGCTGTTGAGCTGTGGGGAGTTCGTGGTGCTGTTCGTGCATGGTGTGGCTCCGGTGGTGAGGGGGTGGGAGGCGTGTCACGTGCGTCGCATCCGTCCCGTGCCTGGTCAGGACAGGTACGGACACTTGGGCAGGTACGGAGAAGTCCGTCCCGGTGAGGACATCCGTCCCCGCGCTGACCTGCGCGGGGACGGATGCGACGCAGTGATACGGACCCAGGGGGAGGTGGGTTAGCGGGCGCGGTTGGGGCCGGCGGGGCCGCCGGGCGGGCCGATGGGCAGCTGACCCGCCGGGGCGGCGGGCGGCTTGCCCTGGGCCGGGGGTGCGGGCGTGAGGGCGGGCGCCGTCTCGGTGAGGTCGGGGCAGTGCCGGGCCCAGCTGTCGAGGAACCGGTTACGGGCGTACCCCTTGGCCTGCCTGCCCTTGGCGAACCGGTAGTTGGCCGGACGGATGTCGAAGTCCCGCAGCAGTTTCCCCAGGTGGTAGGCGTTGAGCCCGTTGGCGCCGTGCTCTGCCCAGGGTGCGTCGGGGTCCTGGAGCAGGGCGGTGACCAGATCCAGGGAGGACAGAGCTTCGGGGTTGCCGTGTGCCTCGAAGATGCGGTGGATATCGCGCAGCAGCCGCGTCTTCAGGTTGGTCTGCTCGTCCTGTACGGCCTCGAACCGGGTCATCGCCACGCAGGCCGCACGGGCACGGGCGGGCCAGTGGCCGCCAGCCAGGTCGGCGATGATGACCAGCGGTTCCCAGGTGTCCGCCGCCCGGTCCTCCACCGGCATCGTGGGCGCCATGCGGCCAGCCGTGCCGCGCAGCGGGCCCAGCCAGGCGGCCAGCTTGTCCCGCAGCGCGTTCAGCTCCGGTGTGGCGTAGCGCGAGCGGAACGGGGTCACCTTCTCGCCCGGCTTGCGCTTTTGCATGCGGAGCACGACCGCCCGGTCCGTGATCGTGTCGGGGAGGTCGCCGATCGAGGCCAGTGCGGCCATGGCGAAGGTGGGATACGGGGTCGGCTTGTGTTCCGGACCGGAGATGCGCCAGGCGGGCCGGTTGCGCTGGTGTCCGGCGTTCAGCAGGCCGCGCAGTTCCTCGTTCTCGCCGGCCTTGCTGAAGATGGTGTCGGCCTCGTCCACCAGGATCGTGCGCGGGTTCTTGCCGATGACGCGGAAGAGCACCGCCGTGGACATGTTCACCGTCATGATCGGCTGGTGGACGGTCTCGTGGAGCACGTCCAGCACCCGGGACTTGCCGCAGCCCTTCGTCGGGCCGACGACCGCCAGGCGCGGCGCGTGCTGCAAAGCGGTCTGGATGTGCGTGGCCGCCACCCACAGGGTGACCGCTGTCAGCGCCTCGTCACTGGGCAGTACGACGTACTTGCCGATCGCCGCCCGCAACTCATCCAGCAGTTCCGCACCCTCACCGGAACCCCGTTCCCCGGGGTCTGCCGGTCCCCGAGGAGGCGGGGAGCTGGTCCCGTGATCCGGTCCCCGTGCGTCGATGGGACCGTTTCCCTCCTGCTGGGCGGTTCCCGCCACGGGGTTGTCAGTCCCCAGCGGCTGGCGGGGACCGTGATCACGGTCCCCATTGCGGTCCCCTGGTGCAACTGCAGCCTCTTGGGGACCGGTCCCCGTTTTGGCGCCGCTGACCTGCGGGTTTGCGTCGGATGTTGATACGGGGACCGGGACGTGCGGGGACCGAGCAGCGGGTACTTCGCGGGGACGGTGACCAATAGCGGCATCAGCAGACGGCCGGGGACGGTCCCCGCGTGCTTCCACATCCGCCGAGTGCTCGACGGTTCCCGACGCCGGGGACCGTGTGTCCGCCTGATCCCTGCGGCGCCAGGGGACGCCCTCGCCGGGGACCGCGGGAGTGGGCCAGCCGGTCGGGGAGGTGTTCGTGGAGCTGGGGGACGTAGAGTCCTCCATAGGCGTTCCTCTCCGGTGAGAGGCAGGACGGGCAAGGTCCCGCCCCTCACCAGCTCATTCGTTCAGGGATGGGCGATCAGTTGGGAAGTCTTCGGCCCTCGGCGTTGGCGCGCCGGGGGCCGCTTCGTTGTCCGCGCCAGAGGCGGGGTCAGGCCGTGAGGGCGTACGACGTCTGGGTATCCAGCCACGCGTCCACCTCCCGCCAGCGGTAGCGCAGGTGACGGCCGAAACCTTGTGGACGCTGGGGCCGATGCCCCGGTACTTCCACTGGTAGAGGGTCTTCACCGGTACTCCGAGGTACGCGGCCACGTCGGCGGGAGTGGCGAGTTGGTCACGCTCGGCGCCGGCAAGGCGCGGGGAGTGGTTCGGCAATGAGGTCTCCATATCGGAATCAGGGTTTTGGATGGCAGGCGTGGGTAACACAGCCACACCACCTGGGAAGCGTGCAGAGTGAATTCTGAAACTCCTGGCTACTTCCCTCGGCGTCGCCGGGGAAGATCAAAACAGTAAGGGCGGATCCCCGGTTGCCGAAATCGCTCCCGCGGAAGCTGAAATTTTCTGCGGCGAAGTAACTGGCTGAGGTGCCGGAATCCGGTACCTCAGCAGCTCAGAGGTGGCGCCCAGCGCTGAGAAGTGGCCCGGCTCGCCCAGGGGGGCATCGCATCCAATAGCCGGTCAAATCGCCCAATTCTTTGACGCGGAGGGAAGGTAGCACAACCTCTCCGCCGAAACGGCTCGTGATGTGCCGGAATTCGACGAGACGAACACCACTTCGCCTCCGGGCGACTTTTGGAGAGTTTAAGAACTAACTCTTGCCATGACGACCGACTGCAAGTTACAGCTATTTGTCATGCCCAGCCGACCTGTCGAAATAGGCTCCGCCGGCCTCCACGCCGCCCGCGCCATCGAGCACCCACGCCTCGTGCCAGCCGGCCCCAGCACCAGTTCGCCACTCCTCCCGCAGCCCTGCTGCTCCCGTGGGTGACGCACACCGCCGCGACCCACGCCACCCCCCAGTCCCCAAACCCCATCCAGGAGGCCCTTCTTGGCTGACGTGTACGACCGCTGGCACAAGTCCCACCCCAAGCCCGCCGAGGCCGAGTGCGGCGAACACAAGAGCCGTACGAAGCGGATGGTCCCCACCGCCGACCACGGCATCGGCAAGCGCTGGCAGGTCCGTTACCGCGACCTGGATGGCCATCAGCGCAAGGAGAACTTCCACACGAAGGCCGAGGCGGACAACCGCGCCGCCGAGGTCGACGTCGAGATCCGGCGCGGCTCCTACGTCGTCCCGGCCGAGACGAAGCAGACGCTTGGCGCCTATGCGCAGAAGTGGCTCGACGCGCACTCCGTCGGCCCGACGACCGCGCTCCGCTACGAGGCGACGGTCCGCAACCACATCGTCGAGCACCTCGGCCGACGCGAGCTGCGGTCCCTCAACCAGCCCTCGATCATTCAGGGTTGGATTCGCACACTCCAGGACGCCGAACTGGAGGTATCGACGAGTGAGGGCATCTTCGACATCCTCTCCAGCATCCTCGGCATGGCCGTGGAGGACGGGCTGCTGCCGAAGAACCCCTGCAAGGCGAAGTCGGTCAAGCTGCCGACGGCGACCAAGAAGAAGATCATCCCTTGGTCGTTGGAGCGCGTGCGTGCCGTAATAGCCGGTCTGCCGAAGCGCTTTCAGGCTGGTGGCAAGCTCGCATTCGGCTGCGGGCTGCGCCAGGGCGAGGTGTTCGGCTTCGCTGTCGAGGACATCGACTTCAAGGGTGGTTGGATCCACATCAACCGCCAGGTGCGGTTGGTCGGTACGAAGCAGGTCTTCGCCCTGCCCAAGGGCAACAAGATCCGGTCAGCGCCCCTGCCGGCTCAGCTCGCCGCCGCCCTCAAGGCCCACATGAAGGAGTTTCCTCCGGTCGCGGTCACCTTGCCCTGGACCAAACCGGACGGTGAGCCGAAGACGTTCCGCCTTCTTTTCGTCGACAAGAAGAAGCGGGCCAACAACCGCAGCGTCTTCAACATGGGCGACTGGAAGCGCGCCCTGGCCGCCGCCGGCGTGATCCCACCCCGCGAGCGCGGCGCGCGCTACCTTCAGGCGGCCCCGGAAGACGGCATGCACGCCCTCCGGCACGCGTACGCTTCCGTGCTCCTGGACGCAGGGGAGAGCATCAAGGCTCTCTCCGAGTACCTCGGGCACTCGGACCCGGGCTTCACGCTCCGGACGTACACGCACTTGCTGCCGTCCAGCGAGACCCGCACGCGCAAGGCGATCGACGACGCCTTCACGGAAACGGAAGCCGAGGCGGAAGGCGACGGCGATCCGCCCGCTGCCCAGGGCACATCAGCACCCCCAGCGAAACCAATGTGCCCTCAATGTGCCCTGGCCGCCTAACGGCCTCTCCCCGGCACCAAAAAGGGCGAGGCCCGAAGACCCCGCCCAACCCGCAAGAAACCCCACCTCAGGGCCACACAAGGCAATAAGGCTGATGCCCCGCCTCATGCAACCGATGGCTGAAGTCCTGCCACTCGTGCAGCAGTTGGTACACGTTGAACGCGTCCCGCGGCCCCCCACGGTCCGGCACCGTGGACCAGATGAAAGCGGCCGCGCCCACCGCTTCCTCTCCTATGCCCCGCAGCGGATCGACCACCGTCATCGGCAGCTTGACCACCGCGTAGTCGGGATGCAGGACCACCAGCTCCAGCGGCGGCACCTTGTGCAGCGGGACGCCCTCGATGCCCGTCAGGACCATCGCGGCCATCGTCTCCGGCTTGATCTTGGTGAACATGCCGTTCATGCCGAGCTCGTCGCCGCCGAGTTCCTCGGGGCGCATCGAGATCGGGACGCGGGCCGCGGTCGCACCGTCGGGCGCGCCGAAGTACTTGTACGTCACCCCCACCCGACCACCATTCCTGCTTGCCCTCAGCCGCTCCATGTGACGGTCGGCCCGCTCTGACTCGTTCGGTACACCCGGCATACCCGGTACTACGTGTCCCTGACGTGCTTCGTTCGAATCCTCCGCGTCGCGCCGGTGCTTTCCCCGCCGGGCACGTCGAGGACCCAGGTCATCAGTCCCCTCGCCCAGCCCGCCACCGCGATGCATATCTCCACCCGACTGCTTTTCTAGGACGCGTGACGCCCGCCGCGCAACCCGATCATCGTGTCAGTGACCTCCCCCGCGGCCGCCCGCCGAAACGTGCGTTGAAACACCTGTCCGCAGGATCTTTTCAGTCCCCGACCATCACGCCCCGCATGAGCTGTGTGTATCACGTCCAGTCTCGCAGATCGCGGGGAGGTGACGGGGGGTGATCGGGGGCGAGGGGGCGTGACCGGGGGAGCGGAGAGGGGAGGGAGGGGGCAGGAAAGGAGGAGCGGAGGGGGAGGGAAAGGGGAGGGGCGGGGGAGGCCATCCCCTGTCGGCCCCGCCCGGTCGAGCAGCGCCCCGCTGTCCCCGCCGCCCCCTGGCCTACCCTGAGGAGGTCACTGGCAACCGGAGTCCGAGATCATCGGAGTAGGTCACAGAAGGTCGGAGTAGTCGCAGGTCATGAGCGAAGCGCCCTCTTCAGCAACGCCCTATCCATTCGATGCGCCTGCCTCGCAGGCTCTGTTCGACCGTGCGGCCGCCGTCACGCCGGGCGGCGTGAACTCCCCGGTGCGCGCCTTCCGGGCCGTGGGCGGTACGCCGCGGTTCATGGTGTCCGGCACGGGTCCGTACCTGACCGACGCCGACGGGCGCGAGTACGTCGACCTGGTCTGCTCCTGGGGGCCCATGATCCTCGGGCACTCCCACCCGGCCGTCATCGCCGCCGTCCAGGACGCCGTCTCCCGCGGCACCTCCTTCGGTACGCCCGGTGAGGGCGAGGTCGCGCTCGCCGAGGAGATGGTCGACCGGATCGAACCGCTCGAGCAGGTGCGGCTCGTCTCCAGCGGTACCGAGGCCACCATGTCCGCCATCCGGCTCGCCCGCGGGTTCACCCGGCGGACCAAGGTGATCAAGTTCGCCGGGTGCTATCACGGGCACGTCGACTCGCTGCTCGCCGCCGCCGGGTCGGGGGTCGCCACCTTCGCCCTGCCCGACACCCCCGGCGTCACCGGCGCCCAGGCCGGCGACACCATCGTCCTCCCTTACAACGACCTCGAATCCGTACACGAGGCCTTCCACCGCCACCCCGGTGAGATCGCCTGCGTGATCACCGAGGCCTCGCCCGGCAACATGGGCGTCGTCCCGCCGCTCCCCGGTTTCAACCAGGGACTGAAGGACGCCTGCCAGAAGAACGGCGCCCTCTATATCTCCGACGAGGTCATGACAGGGTTCAGGACCAGTCGTGCCGGGTGGTACGGCATCGACGGGGTCAAGCCCGACCTCATGACCTTCGGCAAGGTGATGGGGGGCGGGTTCCCGGCCGCCGCCTTCGGTGGCCGCGCGGATGTGATGGCCCACCTCGCGCCCGCCGGGCCCGTCTACCAGGCCGGCACCCTCTCCGGGAACCCGGTCGCCACCGCCGCCGGACTTGCCCAGCTGCGGCTCCTCGACGAGGCCGCGTACGACACCGTCGACGCCGTCTCCGCGCAGATCCAGTCCCTCGTCACCGAGGCCCTCGCCAAGGAAGGCGTCACGCACCGGCTGCAGACGGCCTCCAACATGTTCTCCGTCTTCTTCACGGACCGCGACGTGCGCAACTACGAGGACGCCAAGCGGCAGGAGTCCTTCCGCTTCACCGCCTTCTTCCACTCGATGCTGGAGCAGGGTGTCTATCTGCCGCCCTCGTCCTTCGAGTCCTGGTTCGTTTCCACGTCACACGACGAGCAGGCCGTCCAGCGGATCGCCGACGCCCTCCCGGCGGCGGCCCGAGCGGCGGCGGAGGCCACGGCGGCATGACCGACAGCGCCCTCACCAACATCAGCGACGTGACCGTCGTCCACCTCATGCGGCACGGCGAAGTCGCCAACCCGGACGGGATCCTCTACGGCCGTCTCGCCGGGTATCACCTGTCCGAGCTCGGGCGGCAGATGGCCGACCGGGTCGCCGAGCACCTGGCCTCCCGCGATGTCACGTACGTCTGCGCCTCCCCGCTGGAGCGGGCGCAGGAGACCGCGACACCGATCGCCAAGGCGCACGGGCTCGACCTCGCGACCGACGCGCGGCTCATCGAGGCCGACAACGTCTTCCAGGGCAAGACGTTCGGGGTGGGGGACGGCGCGCTCAAGAAGCCCGAGAACTGGAAGCACCTCGTCAACCCCTTCAAGCCGTCCTGGGGCGAGCCGTACGTCGAGCAGGTCATTCGCATGATGGGCGCGCTCGACGCCGCCAAGGACGCCGCGCGCGGGCACGAGGCCGTGCTGGTCAGTCATCAGCTGCCGATCTGGATCGTGCGGAGTTACGTGGAGAAGCGGCGCCTGTGGCACGACCCGCGCAAGCGGCAGTGCACGCTCGCGTCGGTGACGAGTTTCACGTACCAGGGCGACAAGATCGTGGCCGTCGGTTACTCCGAGCCCGCCATCGACCTCGTCCCCGCCCATCTGCGCGCCGGCGCCAAGCCGGTGAAGGGGAAGGACAAGGCCTTCGGCGCATAGCGAGGACACGTCTTCGGCGCATAACAACGTCCGACAACGTCCGTTTGGGGCGCTGTGACAGTGCTGTTGCATTTGTTCCGAAACGTGTGCGATTAGACGGAACCTCCCTGTTCGTCGCGCCCTCTGACTGGGTGACCACCAGAGGATGCGACGGACGGGAATGGAATGCGCGACTTCAACCGAAGGGGACTTCTCGGGCTCGGAGCCGGAGCGGCCGCGGCCCTCGGACTCGCGGGATGCGGCACCCTCACGCCGTCAGACGGGTCGGACCACGCCGGAGGTTCCGGAGACGGCTCGGACAACAAGCCCGGCACCCAGGCCAACCGCGCGCGTCCCATAGGTGACGGCTCCACCTCGTACACCGGCAAGCAGCCGCACCAGCCCGGCGCGCCGAAGCCCCTCGAACCCGGTGAGACCCCGCCGCAGTTCGTCGTCTTCTCCTGGGACGGCGCCGGCGAGGTGGGCAACGGCCTCTTCCCGCGCTTCCTCGACCTCGCCAAGGAACACGGCGCGCACATGACCTTCTTCCTCTCGGGGCTGTACCTCCTGCCCGAGTCGAAGAAGCGCCTCTACGAGCCCCCGAACAACCCGCGCGGCGCCTCCGACATCGGCTACCTCACCGACGAGCACATCAAGGCGACGCTGAAGGGCGTCCGCCGGGCCTGGCTCGAGGGCCATGAGATAGGCACCCACTTCAACGGCCACTTCTGTGCCGGCACCGGCACCGTCGGCAACTGGACCCCGCAGCAGTGGCGCAGCGAGATCGAGCAGGCGAAGGGCTTCGTGAAGGAGTGGCGGACCAACTCCGGCTGGACCGATCTGCCCTCCCTGCCCTTCGACTACGACAAGGAGCTCGTCGGCGGCCGCACGCCCTGCCTGCTCGGCCAGGACAGCCTGCTGCCCACCGCCCGTGAGCTGGGCTGGCGCTACGACGCCTCCTCGCCGGGCGGCCGCCAGGTGTGGCCGCAGAAGAAGCAGGGGCTGTGGGACCTGCCGTTGCAGCAGATACCTTTCCCCGGACGTTCGTTCGAGGTCCTTTCCATGGACTACAACATGCTCGCCAACCAGTCGGTCAACTCGACGAACGCGCCCAGCTACAACTACCCGGGCTGGCGAACGCAGTCGGCGCAGGCGTACATCCAGGGATTCAAGCGGGCATACGAGACAAACCGCGCCCCCTTCTTCGTCGGCAACCACTTCGAGCAGTGGAACGGCGGCATCTACATGGACGCCGTCGAGCAGGCGCTGAAGCACATCGCGCGGGAGAAGGAGAAGGGCGAGGACATACGGCTGGTCTCCTTCCGGCAGTTCGTGGACTGGATGGACGTGCAGAAGCCGGAGGTGCTCGCCCAGCTGCGGACGCTCGACGTGGGGCAGGCGCCCGCCGAAGGCTGGAACACCTTCCTGAAGGGCAGCTCCACCGGATCCCCGAAGAGCACCTCGAACGCTGCCTGAAATGCGGGTCTACGTCCGGGAGGGGGGTGCGCAAGATCCCCAGAACGGGCATGCGAAACTTTTCACATGAGTGCCGCCAGCCGTGCCCCCCTGCGCTCGAACCGCAGCCGTGCCGTCCTGCTCGCCGCGACAGCCGCAGCCACCGCGCTGACCCTGTCCGCGTGCGGTTCCGGCGGTACGTCGGGCGGCGGCGGTGACACCAACTTCGTCACCGGCAACAACGGCATCGACACGGTCGCCACGAGCGCGCGGACGGCGGCGCCGGCGCTGTCCGGCGAGACCATCGACGGCAAGCAGCTCACCACCGCCGACTACAAGGGCAAGATCCTCGTCATCAACGTATGGGGATCGTGGTGCCCGCCCTGCCGGGCCGAGGCGAAGAACTTCCAGACCGTCTACGAGGACCTCAAGGACCAGGGCGTCGAGTTCGTCGGCATCAACACCCGGGACACCAGCACCACCCCGGCGCTCGCCTTCGAGAAGGAGTTCGGGGTCACCTACCCGAGCCTGTACGACCCCACGGGCAAGCAGATGCTCCGCTTCAAGAAGGGCACGCTCAACCCGCAGCTGATCCCGTCCACGCTGGTCCTCGACCGCCAGGGCAGGATCGCGGTGCGTGCGCTCCAGCCGCTCAGCGAGGACACGCTGCGCGGCATGATCAAGCCCGTCCTCGCGGAGAAGTGACGTGAGCGCGGTGTCCACGCTCGCCGAGACCGTGGTGGGCCCCAACGAGACCGTGCTCAGCGGTGCTCTGTTGCTCGCGCTGCCCATCGCGATGCTCGGCGGCCTCGTCTCCTTCTTCTCCCCGTGCGTCCTGCCGCTCGTCCCCGGTTACCTCTCCTACGTCACCGGAGTCAGCGGCACCGACCTGGCCGAGGCCCGGCGCGGTCGCATGGTCGCCGGTGCCTCCCTCTTCGTGCTCGGCTTCACCGCGGTGTTCGTCTCCGGCGGGGCGCTGTTCGGCTACTGGGGCTCGACCCTGCAGGAGAACAAGGACGTCCTGACGAAGATCCTCGGCGTCGTCATGGTCCTCATGGGCGTCTTCTTCATGGGCCTGATGCCCTGGCTCAGCCAGCGGGAGTTCCGCTTCCACACCAAGCCGGCCACCGGGCTGGCCGGCGCCCCGGTGCTCGGCGCGCTGTTCGGTATCGGCTGGGCGCCCTGCATCGGCCCGACCCTCTCCTCCGTGCAGACGCTCGCCTTCAACGAGGCCAGCGCCGGACGCGGCGCCATACTGACCGTCGCCTACTGCCTCGGCCTCGGCCTGCCTTTCGTGCTCGCCGCGGTCGCCTTCCGCAAGGCGCTCGGCGCCTTCGCCTGGGTCAAGCGCCACTATGTGTGGGTGATGCGCATCGGCGGCACCATGATGATCGTGACCGGTGTGCTGCTGCTGACCGGCGCGTGGGACCGCATCGTGCAGGAGATGCAGGTCTGGTCCGACGGCTTCACTGTGGGGATCTGATCCATGAGCAACACCAAGACCGGCGCGCCCGACAACACCCCGGGGCTTGCCGAGGACCAGGACCTGGGCGCCGCCGGCTCCCAGCTCTCCACCGCCCCCACCGAGGAGATCTCCCACCTCCCTTCGCTCGGCGTCATCGGCTGGGCCCGCTGGTTCTGGCGGCAGCTCACCTCGATGCGGGTCGCGCTGCTGCTGCTCCTGCTGCTGTCGCTCGGCGCGATCCCCGGCTCGCTCATCCCGCAGACCGGCATCGACGAGACGAAGGTCGCCGAGTTCCGCAAGGCGCACGAGACGCTCGCGCCGGTCTACGACAAGCTCGGCCTCTTCCACGTCTACAGCTCGGTGTGGTTCTCCGCGATCTACATCCTGCTGTTCGTCTCCCTCATCGGCTGCATCGTCCCGCGCACCTGGCAGTTCGTCGGCCAGCTGCGCGGCCGTCCGCCGGGTGCTCCGAGGCGCCTGACCCGGCTGCCCGCCTACACCACCTGGCGCACCGAGGCCGAGCCCGAGCAGGTCCGCGCGGCCGCGCTCGCCCTGCTGAAGAAGCGCCGCTTCCGCGCCCACCTCGCCGGTGACGCCGTCGCCGCCGAGAAGGGCTATCTGCGCGAGGTCGGCAACCTCGCCTTCCACATCGCGCTGATCGTGATGCTGATCGCCTTCGCCTGGGGCCAGCTGTTCAAGTCCGAGGGAAACAAGCTGATCGTCGAGGGCGACGGCTTCTCCAACACCCTCACCCAGTACGACGACTTCAAGTCCGGCAGCCTCTTCAGCCAGGACGACCTCGATCCGTTCAGCTTCACCCTGAAGAACTTCGTGGGCACCTACGAGGAATCCGGTCCGAACCGGGGCACCCCGCGCGTCTACAAGGCCGACCTCGCCTACAGCGTGGGCGCCTACGGCAAGGACAGGAAGGCCACCGTCGAGGTCAACGAGCCGCTGGAGATCGGCGATTCGAAGGTCTACCTCGTCAGCCACGGCTACGCCCCCGTCGTCACGGTCCGCGACGGCAAGGGCAACGTCGTCTACAGCGACGCGGTGCCCCTCCTTCCGCTCGACGGCAACGTCACCTCCACCGGCGCCATCAAGGTCATGGACGGCTATCGCGACGCCAAGGGCAAGTGGGACCAGCTCGGCTTCCAGGCCTTCTTCCTGCCGTCGTACGGCGGCTCGGGCACCGCGGTGGTATCGCAGTTCCCGGCGCTGCGCAACCCGGTGCTGAACCTGGAGGCCTACCACGGCGACCTCGGTGTCAACGCGGGCCTCCCGCAGAGCGTGTACCAGCTGAACAAGAAGAACCTGGAGGGGTTCAAGGACTCCAAGGGCGCGCAGCTCAGGGAGAACCTGAAGCCCGGCGAGACCATGAAGCTCCCGAACGGCGCCGGCTCGATCACCTTCGAGAAGGAGGTCAAGGAGTGGGCCGGCTTCCAGGTCGCCCGCCAGCCCGGCAGCGGCTGGGCGCTCGCCGGTTCCGTCGCCGCGATCTTCGGCCTCGCCGCCTCCCTGTTCATCCAGCGCCGCCGCGTGTGGGTGCGGGCCACCACCGGCAGTGACGGCGTCACGGTCGTCGAGATGGCCGGCCTCGGCCGCAGCGAGTCCGCCAAGGTGCCCGAGGAACTCGGCGACCTCGCCGGGATCCTCTACGAGCAGGCGCCGGGCGCGCCCGATGCCGACGCCGACCCCGCAGATTCCGAAGCTTCCCCCGACCCCCAAGTCGTACCTGCCGAAGGGGCTGAGAAGTGACTCTCGCCGCCGCAACCGATCTGGCCGCCGCCACCAACGAAAACCTCGCGAGCATCAGCAACACGCTGATCTACTCGTCGATGGCCGTCTACACCCTGGCCTTCTTCGCGTACATCGCCGAATGGCTCCTCGGCAGCCGCAGCAAGGTCGGCCGTACGGCCGCCGCGCTCACCCCGGCGAAGGCCAAGAAGGCCGACGCGCCCGCCGTCACCGTGAAGCAGGGCGGCTCCACCGCCGTGCTGGAGCGGCCGAAGGTCGTCGTGCGGGCCACCGCCGGTCAGCGGGACGTGCCGGACGGGCCCGGGGCGCACGGCGGGGACGCGCAGGGCGACCTCTACGGGCGTATCGCCATCTCCCTCACCGTCCTCGCCTTCCTGATCGAGTTCGGCGGTGTGCTCGCTCGGGCTCTGTCGGTGCAGCGGGCGCCGTGGGGCAACATGTACGAGTTCAACATCACCTTCTCCACGGTCGCCGTCGGCGTGTACCTCGGGCTGCTCGTGCTGAAGAAGAACGTGCGCTGGCTCGGGCTGTTCCTGATCACCACGGTCCTCCTCGATCTCGGCCTCGCCGTCACTGTCTTGTACACCGCCAGCGACCAGTTGGTTCCCGCCCTTCACTCGTACTGGCTGTACATCCACGTCTCCACGGCGATCTTCTGCGGCGCGGTGTTCTACGTCGGCGCGGTCTCCACGCTGCTCTACCTCTTCAAGGACAGCTACGAGAACAAGCTGGCGAGCGGCGGCACCCCCGGCCGCTTCGCGAACTCCGTCCTCGACCGGCTGCCCGCCTCGGCGTCCCTCGACAAGTTCTCCTACCGCGTCAACGCCGCCGTCTTCCCGCTGTGGACGTTCACGATCATCGCGGGCGCCATCTGGGCGGGCGACGCCTGGGGCCGCTACTGGGGCTGGGACCCCAAGGAGACCTGGTCCTTCATCACCTGGGTCGCCTACGCCTGCTACCTGCACGCCCGCGCCACGGCCGGCTGGAAGGGCCGCAAGGCCGCCTACCTGGCTCTGATCGCCTTCGGCTGCTGGCTGTTCAACTACTACGGCGTCAACATCTTCGTCTCCGGCAAGCACTCGTACGCCGGGGTGTAACTCACCTGCAGGCCCCTTGCATTGAAGGCCGGTTCCCGTGACCCAGATCACGGGAACCGGCCTTCGCCGTGCGGACAGGTAGAGGGATGTGGATACGAATCTGCGGAAACGCATCCGCGCGGGGGACCACAACGCTTTCGGTGAGCTCTTCGACGCGTACGCACGCTCCGTCTACAACCATGCCTTCCGGCTCACGGGGGAGTGGTCGACGGCCGAGGACGTCGTCTCGCTGACCTTCCTGGAGGCCTGGCGGCTGCGCGAGAGGCTCGACGAGGAGGGCGGCTCGCCGCTCCCCTGGCTGCTCGGCATCGCCACCAACGTCACTCGCAACACCCGTCGCGCGACCCGACGGCACGCGACCGCGGTAGCACGCCTGCCGCGCGACGAGACCGTACGGGACTTCGCCGACGAGGTCGCGGACCGTATCGACGACGCCGCGCAACTGGCCGTCGTACGGACCGCGTTGGCCAGGCTGAGGCGGGCCGAGCGCGAGGTGCTGGCGCTGTGCGTGTGGTCGGGGCTGGACTACCGGGCGGCGGCGGACGCCCTGGGGGTGCCGGTGGGGACCGTACGGTCACGGCTGTCGCGGGCGCGGACAAAACTCGCGAAACACATGGAACCACCCGAGCGGCGCGGACAGATGAGAGGTGACCGCACCACCGCGGTCGGGCCCCTGAGGGAGGGAAGCCGATGAACCAGCTCCCGGAGCTTGTGGAGAGAGACCTTCCGCCGGGCCGGCACCGACTCCTCAAGGAGCACCTGATGACCGAGATCCGGCAGGAACCGTCCGAAGCCCCCGTGCGCAGGCGTTTTCTGCGCACCGCCCTGGTCGTGGGCGCCGTCGCGGCCGTCACCGCCGTCGCCGTCACGCTCACCGTGCCGTCCGGCGCCCCGGCCCCGTCGGCCGCCTCCCCCGGGGCTGTGTCCCTGCTGGAGGACATCGCGCTCGCGGCCGAGCACAGTGACGTGCCGAAGGGCATCCGTGACGATCAGTTCGTGTACATCAAGAGCAGGGTCGGCTGGAGCGTGTACACGGAGGGCGAGCCCCCGAGGCTCGAACCGATCCATCAGCGCGAGGTCTGGCTGTCGGTGGACGGTACCCGCAAGGGCCTGCTGCGTGACGCCGACGCCGGGTTCGACGACGAACCGCTGGACGCGGAGACCCCCGGCATCCCGTCCAACACCAACTACCGCCACCTCCAGACCCTCCCGACCGACCCCGACAAGATGTACGACTGGCTGAACAGCGTCAGCGAGGGCAGCAGCAGCAAGGACGAGGCCAACTTCGTCCTCGTCGGCGACCTCGCCCGCGAGTCCCTGATGCCGCCCGCGCAGGCCGCCGCCCTCTACCGGGCCGCCGCCAAGATCTCCGGCGTCTTCGTGATCGACGACACGGTGGACGCGGCCGGCCGGCACGGGGTGGCGGTGGCGCGGGTGGACGACGGGGAGCGCAACGAACTGATCTTCGACAAGAAGACCAAGAAATTCCTCGGCGAGCGGTCGGTGGCCGTCGAGGACATGCAGGGGGGCTTCCATAAGGGCGACGTGACCGGCCGCACCGCGATCCTGGAGCGCACGGTCGTCGACAAGGCAGGTCAGCGCCGGTAAGGGGTGCATATCGTCCCCGGCGGGGTCAGGCTGGTGTCATGACCGGTTCCGTAGAACAGGGCATCAGCCAGACCCACGGGAACACGCACATCCTGCACTTCCTGGTGCGGTTTCCCCGGCCGGTGGAGACGCTCTGGGCGGCGCTGACCACGCCGGAGGGGCTCGCGGCCTGGTTCACCTCCGCCGACGTCCTGGAACCCCGCCTCGGCGGTGCGGTCACGCTGCGTGACCTCGGGTCCGGGCGGGTCACCGCGTGGGACGTGGAGCGGGTCGCCGAGTACACGCTGGAGGGCGGCGGCCGGATCAGGTTCCATCTGGAGCGGGACGGGGACCGGGGCAGCGCCCTGCGCTTCACCCATGAGTTCCAGGGCGGGGTGGAGTCGGAACCGCGGTGGCGGGCGCGCTTCGAGCGGTTGCTCGACGTGCTCGAAGCGGGCGCGTGACGCCGGCGGCCACCGCGACCAGCGATCACCGGCACGGCCTGCGGCACCGGCGACCAAGTCGGGTTACGAAACGGTCGACATGATGATGTCCCGAAGCCGCTCCACATACAGCCGCATGTTCTTGTACGCGATGTCGGTGTCCGGGTAGCGGCAGGTGAACCACAGGCCCTCGTGGAGCCGGTTGAACCACACGTACACCTTGTCGCCGTACGCCACCCTGCCCAGTCCGTACGCCTTCAGGTCGGTCCACCGCGCCGAGCCGGGGACGTCCCGGCCGTCGAGGAACGAGACGACCGAGTACAGGTCGGGCGACGTCGGGCGGAAGTCCGGGCCGAGCAGGTCCAGGACCCGGGCGAGCGGGACGCGGGCCAGCGGCCGGTTGGTCCGCAACTCGGCGCGCACGGCTTTCAGGGCACTGGTGAAGTCGGGTGCGGCCGCCACGGGAACCTCGATCGGCGCGGCGCCGACGAACCAGCCCACCGAGTCCGACCACTCGGCCCTGTCCCGGGTGTGGAACGGCACGACCGTGCGGTAGACGGGCTCCTTGCCGATCTCGTGCACAACCAGGCTCGTGGCGGCCAGAACGCCGACCTGGCTTCCGCCGTAGGGACGGCAGTACGCCTCGAACGCCGCGGCGGCGTCGGCGTCCACGATCATCTCGCGCATGAGTTTCTGGGTGTGCAGGCCGCCGGGATCGATGCCCAGTTCGACGGGGAAGTTCGGCAGCTGTCCGTCGCAGCGGTCGATGAACTCCCGCCAGCGAGCGACGATCGCATGGTCGTCGGCGATCCGGTCCGCCTTCTCCCGCTCGATCTCGCAGAAGTCGACGTAACTGGCGACCGGCGGCTCCTCCACCGGGCGGCCCTCGACGGCTGCCGCGTAGAGATCGTGGATCTCGGCGGGGATGCGCATGATGGAGTAGCCGTCGACGTTGCTGTGATCGAAAGCCATGTACACGCTGGTGCAGTCGTCCCGGACCACCGCCGCGTAGATGAAGTTCGGCCAGCGAAGCGCGTACGCCGCGGCGTCGAAGCGGTCCTGGAGGTGCTGGACCAGCTCCGCCGCGTCGGGGAAGTCGCCGACCACCTCGCGCTGGAGCGACACGGTCTCGGCGTCGACCGTGAACCGGTGCAGGTCGCCGCCGGTCCAGCGGAAGCCGCTGCGCAGCGTCTCGTGCCGGAGTGTCCAGCCGTGCAGCGCCTCCTGCAGTGCGTCGAGATCGACCCGGCCCGGGACGTCGAACGCCGCGCCGAGCCAGGTCGGCAGGAACAGGCCGTCCTCACACACGGAGTGGACCGTTTTGAGATGGGACTCCTGGACGTACGCCGGCGGCCTGGAGTCCGTCGGCAGGCCCGTCGCCGTCGCCACCGTCGCCGGACTGAGCGTCCACTCGACGAGACGTCCGGGCCGGACCTCGCAGCGCTGGATGTCAGTCATTCGCACAGGCGGCTCCATTCGGGGCGGGGGACACACCCAAACGGGTGGTATCTCGCCCAACGAGGCAACCCTTTCTCAGAAACGGCCGCCGCGATCAGCCGACGGTGATCGAGTCCAGCTTCTCCCGCAGATACACATGCGAGTCGACGGGCTCGTAGGCCACCCGCCCCACCGGTGCGGGGACGGACTCGACGAGCGTTCCGGGCGTGCACTCACCGAAGTAGACGAGGGACATCAGCTCCTCGGCGGGAGCGTCGGCGGGTGGCGGCAGTACCCGGTGACGGCCCGACCGCCAGCGGTCACCGGTCCAACGCGCCATCAGGTCCCCGATGTTGATCGTGAAGGCATCCGGGTCGTACGGCGCGTCCTCCCATCCGCCCTCGTCCGTGTAGACCTGCAGCCCGCCCTTGCCGGCCTGCCGGTCGAGGATCGTCACCGTCCCGAAGTCGGTGTGCGGCCCGATACGGAACTGGCCCGGCGCCGGCTCCCCGACGACGTCCGTACCCGGATACCAGTTGACGTTGAAGCCGTACGTCGGATGGTCCATGTGCCGGGAGAAGAAGTCGGGTTCGAGGCCGAGGGCCTCGCCGAGCAGGGAGAGGAGCTGCTTCTCCAGCTCGCCCATCCGCTCCAGGTACTCCTCGCACAGCGACCGGAGTTCGGGCACCTCCGCGGGCCACACGTTGGGCGCGTACCACTCGGCGTTGACGACCGGATCGTCGAAGGGCTCGTGGGTCGCGAAGGTCAGCGACTCCTTGAGGTCCGGCGGGGTCTCGGTGCCCTCCGCGTACCCGTTGGCCTCCGCGCCCGGCCCGAGCCAGCCGCGCCCGCCGACCTTCGCCTCGTAACGCTGCTTGACCTCGGCGGGGAGCACGAAGAAGGTACGGGCCGCCGCCCGGATCCGCGCGCGCAGCGCCGGGTCCACCCCGTGCCCGGTGACCAGGAGGAACCCGGCGGTCCGCAGGGCCTCGTCGACGGTGCGGGCGATCGTCCTGCGCGCCTGGCCGTCACCTTCGAGCCAGGGCTCGAGGTCGATCGTGGGGATGCGGGGCATGCGCTTCGTGCGTGGCTTACTCACCGATGTCCTCGTTCCACAGTGCCGGATGGTTCTTGATGAAGTCGCGCATCATCCCGATGCACCCGGGATCGTCCAGGAGCACGATCTCCACACCGTGCTCGGCCAGCCAGTCGTGCCCGCCGTGAAAGGTGACCGCCTCGCCGATCACCACCCGGGAGATCCCGAACTGCCGGACCAGGCCGGAGCAGTACCAGCACGGCGAGAGCGTGGTCACCATGGTCGCGCCGCGATACGACCGCTGCCGCCCCGCTGCCCGGAAGGCGGCCGTCTCCGCGTGCATGGACGGGTCGCCGTCCTGGACACGCCGGTTGTGCCCACGCCCGAGCAGCGTGCCGTCGGCTCCGTAGAGCGCGGCCCCGATCGGGACGCCCCCTTCGCCGAGCCCGGCACGGGCCTCCTCGACGGCGGTGGCGAGCCACGCCCGGGCGGTCGCCTGATCCAAGAGCTGCATGCCTCTCACTCTCCTGTGGTCGAAACGCGAGGGCAACGTGCGCGGAGTACGGCCGCGGACGGTGGATCAGCGCAGGGTGACGAGGCTCGGGCCGTTGAAGGGGGCGTAGCAGGTCACCGTCCGAGGGGTGCGCAGGGTGTCGTCCTCGGTGAACAACTGCCGTGCCGCCACGAAGGACACCTCGCCGCTGACGACCGGGGCGACACGGTCGTAGAACGCACGCGACGACTCCGGCAGCGGCCGGCCGGGCTCCCCCTCGTCCTCGCCCCATACGTCCCACAGCAGCGTCTCGACCTTGTTGAGCGCGGCGAGGTCGAGGCGGATGTTGCCCGCCACGAACCGCTCTCCCCAGAACGGGCCCTCCTCCGGCGCGTGGAGTCCAAAGGTCCGTTGGTCCGCGTCGCCCGCCCGGATGGCCTGCCACGCCTCGCCCGCGACCAGGAAACGGTCGCGGGGGACGTCCATCGGGTCGAAGTCCGCGTTCCAGTTACCGGTGATCACCGGGTCGGCGAGCTGGGCGTCGGCGAGCAGCCAGGCGCCCCGCTTCTCGTCCCAGTACTCGGTGACGACGTGGTCGTAGTGGAAGCCGGTGGTGCCGAAGTAGTCGGCGAAGCCGGACCGTACGCGGGCCGGGACGCCCTGGCCGCGGAGGAACGAGCAGTGCAGCAGCGCGAAGTCACGACAGGTCCCGACGAACCGGTCGCCGGGCTCGCGCCGTTGGGCGAGCGGGGCGTCGTCGCGCTCGACGATGATCCGCAGGATGTCGTCGATGTAGCGGGTCTCGGCGTCGTTGTGCAGCCGGTCGGTCGGATGCGCGTGACCGAACAGCTCGCCCTCGACGCGATGGATCAGCACGTCACGTGCGATGCGGGCGAGTCGGGAGGGGGCTTCGGGGAGATCCGCGTACAGGTGAGCGAGTTCACCGGGGTCGGAGAACGTGCTGTGGGTGGCGTAATGGGCGAGGGACACGAGTGGCCTCCCGAGCCGTCATCGACCACGTGTTCGATGACGGGTCGCTGCGCTTCACCGTGCCAAAATTCGCCGCGCCTTGTCCAGACGGCGTGGTGGCGGTGACCGCCCGCCCCCGCGACACCGCGCAGGCCCCGCGCTCACCAGATGACTTTGTCGCCGTACTCGCAAGCGATCGGGCCGGTCGGTCCGGCGGGAGCGGTCGTCATGCGAGCCAAGTGTCCGGCCCGGCGCCCTGGCCTGAACGGTGGCTGGCTGTCAGGGCTCGTCGTGCTTCGGCCCGTCGTCCTTCTTCTTGTCCCTCTTGTCGTCGTCCTCGTCCAGGGACTTCAGGAACTCGGGGTTGTCGTCGGGGGCGACCCACTGTTGGCGCTGACGGTCCCGGACTCCGGCCCAGCCGTCGGCGGCCGGGCTGCGCTTCTTGCCCGCGATCAGCCAGGAGATCGAGCCGACGAGCGGGAAGAGCAGGACGAGGATCGCCCACAGCGGCTTGGGCATGTGGCGGATGTCGTCCTCCTTCGTGCTGATGCAGTCGATGAACGCGTACACGCTCAGTGCCAGTGGCACGAGGAACATCAGCACCCGGAGCATGGGGCCTCTCCAGCGAAACGGTCGTCGGGACCGGAGGCACGCCCCCCGGGTTCAGGGTCAGGGTAGCCGCTCGGGGATACTTGGCCCCATGGCTTACGACGATCTTCGTTCCCTGCTCAGGGCGCTGGAGCGCGAAGGCGACCTCAAGCGCGTCAAGGCTGAGGTCGATCCGTATCTGGAGGTCGGGGAGATCGTCGACCGCGTACAGAAGTCCGGCGGTCCCGCGCTGCTCTTCGAGAACGTGAAGGGGTCGTCGATGCCCCTCGCGATGAACGTCTTCGGGACCGACCGGCGGCTGCTCAAGGCCCTGGGCCTGAAGTCGTACGGCGACATCTCCGACAAGATCGGCGGACTGCTCAAGCCCGAGCTGCCGCACGGGTTCGTCGGGGTCCGCGAGGCCTTCGGGAAGCTCGGCGCCATGACGCACGTACCGCCGAAGAAGGTGAAGTCGGACAGCGCGCCGGTGCAGGAGGTCGTGCTGCACGGCGACGAGGTCGACCTCGACCGGCTGCCGGCGCTGTTCACCTGGCCCAAGGACGGCGGCTCCTTCTTCAACCTGGGGCTCACGCACACCAAGGACCCGGAGAGCGGCGTACGGAATCTCGGCCTGTACCGGCTGCAGCGCCACGACAAGCGCACGATCGGCATGCACTGGCAGATCCACAAGGACAGCCGTAACCACTACCAGGTGGCGGCGAGGAGGGGAGAGCGGCTGCCGGTCGCCATCGCCTTCGGGTGCCCGCCCGCCGTGACCTACGCCTCCACCGCGCCGCTCCCCGGTGACATCGACGAGTACCTGTTCGCGGGGTTCGTCGCGGGCAAGCGGATCGAGATGGTGGACTGCAAGACGGTGCCGTTGCAGGTGCCGGCGCAGGCGGAGGTCGTGCTGGAGGGGTGGCTCGAGCCCGGCGAGATGCTGCCGGAAGGTCCCTTCGGCGACCACACCGGTTTCTACACGCCGCAGGAGCCGTTCCCGGCTCTCAAGATCGACTGCGTGACGATGCGCCGCCGCCCGCTGCTCCAGTCGATCGTCGTGGGCAGGCCGCCGACGGAGGACGGACCGCTCGGCCGTGCGACGGAACGCTTCTTCCTCCCCCTGCTGAAGATCATCGTCCCGGACATCGTGGACTACCACCTGCCGGAATCCGGCGGCTTCCACAACTGCGCGATCGTCTCGATCGACAAGAAATACCCCAAGCACGCCCAGAAGACGATGCACGCGATCTGGGGCGCGCACATGATGTCCCTGACCAAGCTGATCGTGGTCGTCGACTCCGACTGCGACGTCCACGACCTGCACGAGGTCTCCTGGCGGGCGCTCGGCAACACCGACTACGCCCGCGACCTCACGGTCGTCGAAGGCCCCGTCGACCATCTCGACCACGCCTCCTACCAGCAGTTCTGGGGCGGCAAGGCGGGGATCGACGCGACGAAGAAGTGGCCCGAGGAGGGCTACACGCGCGACGGCGGCTGGCCCGACATGGTGGAGTCGGACCCCGAGACGGCGGCGAAGGTCGACCGCCGTTGGAAGGAGTACGGCCTGTGAGCAGCGCCTCCGCCGCGATTCCGCAGCCAGGACGCACGAAGGCGTTCCTCCGCCTCGTCATGATCGAGCACTCGGTGTTCGCGCTGCCCTTCGCGTACATCGCCGCGCTCACCGCGATGTTCCAGCTGGACAAGAACATCCACTGGGGGCGGCTGCTGCTGGTCACCATCTGCATGGTGGGCCTGCGGACCTTCGCCATGGCGGTGAACCGGATCATCGACCGCGAGATCGACGCGCGGAACCCGCGAACGGCGCACCGCGAGCTGGTGACCGGCGCGATGTCGGTCCGCCACGCCTGGACGGGCGCCCTCATCGCCCTGGTGATCTTCCTGGGCTCGGCGGCCCTGCTGAACCCCCTGTGCCTGGCGCTGGCCCCCATCGCGGTGATCCCGATGGTGGTCTACCCCTACGGCAAACGGTTCACGAACTTTCCCCAGGCCATCCTCGGCCTCGCCCAGGCGATGGGCCCGGTCGGCGGCTGGCTGGCCATCACCGGCACCTGGTCCTGGGACGCGGTGATCCTCGGTCTCGCCGTCGGCATCTGGATCGGCGGCTTCGACCTGATCTACGCCTGCCAGGACGTCGAGGCCGACCGCGAGACCGGCGTCATGTCGGTGCCGGCCCGCTTCGGTATCCCGGCGGCGATCTGGGGAGCACGGGTCTGCCACACGATCACGACGGCCCTGTTCGTCTGGTACGCACTCACCACGGGCGCGGGCGCGTTCTTCTGGCTGGGCCTGCTGATCGTGGCCGGCGCGTTCGTGTACGAGCACTCCATCGTCCGCCCGCACGACCTGTCCCGCCTGAACCGGGCGTTCTTCAGCGTCAACGGGTTCATCGGGATTGCCCTGTTCGTGTGTGCGCTGATGGATCTTGTGGTTCGGGGGCTGACCGTCTGACCACGGTGCGGCTTGCCATCGAGTGCAGAGAGAGGCAGGCCGACGTGACCATCTCGGGCAGCGACCGCCCGCACTCGCAGCTCGCCCGGTACGAGGACATGTTCCGCGGATACCGGATGGAGGTTGTCGAGGGCAACATCGTGATGAGTCCGCTCAGGCCGTTCCACAACGAGACCATCGTGCGGCTGTGGATGCAGCTGGAAGCTGGCCCACCTCGTCACGCTCTGGAATCCCGGCCCCGACGACTACCGCGGACGGGACACGATTCCTTACGACGGCAAGGTGACCGTGGAGACCAGGATCGGACGCCTCACGGTCGATACAAGCCGCCTTCCTGTGGACCCTGACTCGCCCGGCGCCTCCTGAGCGCCGGCCGGTCCGCCCGGCGCCGCAGCACGAACGCCGCCGCCACCCCCGCCACCAGCCCCACCAGATGCCCCTGCCAGCTCACGCCGGACTGGGTCGGGGCGAGGCCCGTCAGTATCGAGCCGCCCCAGATGGCCGCCACCAGCAGGCCGACCAGGACGCCGAGCGGGCGGCGCTCGACGAAGCCGGTGACCAGGTGGAAGCCGAAGAGGCCGAAGATCAGGCCGGAGGCGCCCGCGGTGTTGGTGCCGGAGGGGGCTATCAGCCACACGCCGAGGCCGTCGGCGACGACGACCAGGGCACAGACGGCGACGAACCGGCGTATGCCGCCGAGGGCGGCCAGGAACCCGAGGACCAGCAGCGGCACGCTGTTCGCGGCGACGTGCGCGAAGCCGAAGTGGATGAAGGAGGCCGGGACGACGTCCACCAGCTCGGACGCGGTGCGCGGGACGATGCCGAAGCCGTCCAGGGCGTGCCCGCTGAGCGCGTCGGCCACTTCCAGCAGCCACAGCAGCGCCACCCAGCCCAGCATCAGCTTGGCGGCCGCCCGCGCGCGGTCACCCCGCGACCACTCGAGCTCAGCACTCCGCGTATCCGGCACACCCGGCGTACCCGCCATGGCCACCCCACCCTCCCACTCGTCCCCTCCGGGGAACGCCCGGCCACCCTTGGTCGGTTCCCACCCCGCGACGCCGGATAGGCTCGGTGTCGTGAACCCAGTCAAGCCAGGAGAGACGCCGCGTGCGCCTTGGATCGTAGGGGTGTCCGGCGCTTCCGGCACCCCATACGCCGCCGCGGTGCTGCGCGCCCTCCTCGCCGCCGGGGAGAGTGTCGACCTGGTCGTCAGCCGGGCCTCGCGGCTCACGTTGCTCGACGAGACGGGCATTTCGTTCCGGGACGGGCACTGGCGGGACGACCTGCGGGAGTGGCTCGCGCGGGGCGCCGACGGCAAGCCCGGCACTTTCGACGCCGACATCGAGGACGTCCGGTACTGGAACGCGGGGGATCTCGCGGCCGGTCCGTCCTCGGGGTCGTACCCGACGAAGGGCATGCTGATCGTGCCCGCCTCCACCGCGTGCGTCGCCGGTGTCGCGCTGGGGCTGTCCAAGGACCTGTTGCAGCGGTCGGCGAGCGTGACCCTGAAGGAGGGGCGCAAGCTCGTCGTCGCCGTACGGGAGACGCCGCTGGGCGGGCAGACGCTGCGGCACCTGGTGACACTGGACGACGCGGGGGCGATCGTCGTGCCGGCCTCGCCCGCCTTCTACGCGGGGGCGACCCACATCCAGGACCTGGTCGACTTCGTCGCCGGACGCGTCCTGGACGCGGCGGGCGTCGAGCACCGGCTCTACCGCCGCTGGAAGGGCGAACTCGGCGGCGGCGCGCACCCCACCTGAGCCGCACCCGAGAGCATCACGCGGTAACAGCAGCAAGAGACACCAGCAGTACGCGACACCAGCAGTACTGGTCACTCCAGGAACTCGTCAGAACTCGTCAGACCTCTTCAGTGGAAGGCTTCGAATCGCATGGACGCGGTGGACAGGCAGCTCATCCAGGCCCTGAGGGAGAACGGCCGGGCCTCCTACGCGGAGCTGGGACGCCTCGTCGGCCTGTCGGGACCCAGCGTCACCGACCGCATCAACCGGCTGGAGGCGGCCGGAGTCATCACCGGCTACCGAGCGACCGTCGACTCCGCCTCGCTCGGCCTCGGCGTCACCGCGCTGATCGGCATCTCGCTCTCCGACGCCACCGACCACGAGGACGTGGCGGACCGTCTGCGGGACCTGGGCGAGATCGAGGACTGCTGGTTCATCGCGGGCGACGACTCGTACATGCTCAAGGTGCGCGCGGCCGACGTGGACGGGCTGGAGAAGATCATCCGGCGGCTCAGCGGGACCGAGGGCGTGTCCCGCACCCGTACGACGATCGTGCTCTCCACGAAGTGGGAGAACCGGGTCGGAGAGCTGCCCGAAGAGGAGTAGGCGCGTAGCGCCGTATGGGGCTCCCCTCGCTCGAAGGGCGGGGGAGTACGGTTTACGAAGTCTGTCTGAGAGAGGTGTACGCATGGACGTCGGGCTCAAGCGCGAGCTGGAGGAGAAGGTCCGCTCCGGTGAGCGGCTGTCCCGCGAGGACGGCATCGCGCTGTACGAGTCGGACGACCTGGCGTGGCTCGGCGGGCTCGCGCACGAGGTGCGCACGCGCAAGAACGGCGACGTCGTGCACTTCAACGTCAACCGGCACCTCAACATGACCAACGTGTGTACGGCCTCCTGCGCGTACTGCTCGTTCCAGCGCAAGCCGGGCGAGAAGGACGCGTACACGATGCGCATCGAGGAGGCCGTCAAGCTGGCCAAGGCGATGGAGTCGGACAACCTCACCGAGCTCCACATCGTCAACGGCCTGCACCCGAACCTGCCGTGGCGCTACTACCCGCGTTCGCTGCGCGAGCTGAAGGCGGCCCTGCCGAACGTCTCGCTGAAGGCCTTCACGGCCACGGAGATCCACCACTTCGAGACGATCAGCGGTCTGTCGGCCTCCGAGATCCTCGACGAACTGATCGACGCGGGCCTGGAGTCCCTCACCGGCGGCGGCGCGGAGATCTTCGACTGGGAGGTCCGCCAGCACATCGTGGACCACCGCACGCACTGGGAGGACTGGTCCCGCATCCACCGCCTGGCGCACGAGAAGGGCCTCAAGACGCCCTGCACCATGCTCTACGGCCACATCGAGGAGCCCCGCCACCGCGTCGACCACGTCCTGCGCCTGCGTGAACTCCAGGACGAGACGAACGGCTTCCAGGTCTTCATCCCGCTGCGTTACCAGCACGACTTCGTCGACATGAAGGACGGCAAGGTCCGCAACCGCCTGCAGGCCAGGACCCAGATGGCGACCGGCGCCGAGGCCCTGAAGACCTTCGCGGTGTCGAGGCTGCTGTTCGACAACGTCCCGCACGTCAAGGTCTTCTGGGTCATGCACGGCGTCCAGACCGCGCAGCTGGCCCTCCAGCACGGCGCCGACGACATGGACGGCTCGGTCGTCGAGTACAAGATCACGCATGACGCGGACAACTACGGCACGCCGAACAAGCTGACCCGCGAGGACCTGCTGGACCTGATCCGGGACGCGGGCTTCCGCCCGGTGGAGCGGAACACGCGCTACGAGATCATCCGGGAGTACGACGGCCCGGATCCGTTGCGCAGGGAGAGCCCGCAGCCCATGCGCGTGTGACGTTGCCGACCTCAGGGGCGCGGGGGCCGGGTCCATGTGCGGCTCCGCCGCGTGGGCGCGACCGACCCCCGCGATCCGCAGCGGGGAACCAGTGGACCCCACCCGTTCCCCGTCCCCGGCGAGGGGTACTCGTCGGCCATGGTGAGCACAAAGGCGCCTGAGGACGCCTACACCGCAGAACCCTTCCTCCCCGACCGCGGCGGCCTTCCCGCCCTGCGCCGCGCCGCGGCCGAGTGCCGGGGCTGCCCCCTGCACCGGAACGCCACGCAAACCGTGTTCGGTGCCGGGACGGCCGACGCCCGCGTCATGCTCGTGGGCGAACAACCCGGCGACCAAGAGGACCGCCAGGGCACACCCTTCGTCGGCCCCGCCGGCAAGCTCCTGGACCGCGCCCTTCAGGAAGCCGGCATCGACCCGGCGGACGCTTACGTCACCAACGCCGTCAAGCACTTCAAGTTCACACAGGCCGAACCCCGCAAGCGCCGGATCCACAAGGCGCCGACCCTGCGTGAGATGACCGCCTGCGGGCCTTGGCTGGCAGTCGAACTCGCCGTCGTGGAGCCCGAGTTGATCGTGCTCCTGGGTGCGAGTGCGGGCAAGGCGCTGCTCGGCTCGTCGTTCCGGGTCGGCGAGGTGCGCGGGGCGCTGCTGGAGCGGGAGGTCCACGGTCGGCGGGAGAGACTGGTGGCGACGGTGCATCCGTCGTCGGTGCTGCGGGCGCAGGACGACGCGGACGGGAAGGCGGCGTACGAGGGGCTGGTCTCGGATCTGAGGGTTGCGGCGCGGGCGCTGTCGTAATGGTTACGATTTCGTGGTGTCCCTTACTTTCACCCTGGACCCCGCCGTCACTCCCGCCCTCCGCGACGGTCTCCTCGACCTGTGGGCCGACGTCTCCCACGCGGGCGGAGCCGTCGGCTTCGTACCGCCGGTGACGCGGGAGGCGATCCGGCCGGAACTGGTGAAGCACTTCGTGGCGATGGCGGAGGGGCGCACCCGGCTGCTGGTGGGGCACGACGACGCGGGCGAGGTGGCCGCGACGGCCTTCCTCACCTTCAACACGCACCGGTTGATGACGCACTGGGTCTGGCTGTACACGGTGATGGTGCACCCCCGGCACCAGGGCAAGGGCTACGGCCGCGACCTGCTGGCGGCCGCCGAGCGGAGCGCCCGCGCCATCGACGGCATCGAGGCGATCCGGCTCACCTGCCGCGGCGGCCTCGGCCTGGAACGCTTCTACGGCTCCTGCGGCTACAAGGAGGTCGGCCGGATACCCGGCGCCATCCGCGTCGCACCGGGCGACGACCGCGACGACGTGATCATGCTGCTGCCGCTCGTCTGACCCGCTGCCGACCCCCCTGCAAGATCGGCGGTCCAGCGTGCTTCACTGGACAGTGGCCCTTTTTGGAATCGGAAGAGTGGATTGAGATGCTCCGCTACACACTGATGCGCCTCGGAATCTTCGTGGGCTGCCTCGTGGTCGTCTGGGGTCTCGTCTACTCCGGCCTCGCCCCGCGTGGCCTCGGCGACTCCAACGGCATGTGGGTCATCCTGCTCGCCCTGGTGATCTCGGCCCCCATCAGCTTCGTCGCCCTGCGCAAGGAGCGCGACCGCGCCTCCGTGCGGATCGTCCAGAAGGTCGACCGTGCCAAGGCCAACCTGGCGGCCAACCGCAGCCAGGAGGACGACGTGGTCGACGAGGCGGCTCGGGCGCAGGGGCAGGCTTCTTCCCAGGCCTCGTAGGACCGCCGTACGGCCTCGCCTCTTCCGGGACCCGGCAGTGATACCGATGGGTAACTGTGCAGGTCTCCCCCTTACCTTTGTCCGGATCATGATGTGGGATGACTGGAACCACATCGGCGTGACCGGTGTACCACCAGTAGGACCCGCATCCAACGGGCAAGGGAACACAAGGGGGAACCGTGGCACGAGCGCGCGCCAAGCAGGGCGCACGACGCGTGGCCGAGGCCGTCGCATCCGGCACCGATCCGCGGACGGCCGCGCAGGAGGAACTGCAGCGGCAGATCGGCGGACGCGGGACACGGGCGGACGGTGGCGAGGGGTACGACGCGCAGGGCCAGGGCATCGACCCGGCCGACTTCCCGGCCGCCCGGGAACAGGGCGGCTCCACGGCCACCGTCATGCGGCAGAAGACTGTGCCGCTGGACGAGGCCGGCGAGGCGCTCGGCCGTAGCGAGCAGGTGCGCGAGGGCACCGAGACGGTGCACGCCATCTGCCCGATGGTGATCCCCAAGGGCCGCTCGATCTTCTCCATGCTGCCGGTGCTGACCCTGCTCGTGCTGGGCGCGGTGGGCGTGGGAATCGTGGGGGCGGCCGGTGCCGACGTCCTGACCAACCCGCTGTTCGGCGTCCACTACTGGGTCATCTCGCTGGGCGCCGTCGCCTTCGTGTGGTGGCGCCAGGGCATGGTCATGGTGCCGGACGGCTGCCAGGCGATGATCACCCGGTTCGGCAAGCTGGAGAAGGTCGTCGGACCGGGCCGGGTCGTGCTGCTGAGCCCGTGGAAGCGGGTGTCGTACATCGTCAACACCACGATCGAGTACCCGTTCAACGCGCCGGTGCGCGAGGCGCCGACCAAGGGTGGTGTGAAGGCGTCGATCGACCTGTTCATCCAGTTCCGGATCAGCGACCCCACCGAGTTCGTCTACACGCTGGGCGCGGTGCGCGGCTTCGAGGAGAAGCTGAGCAACGCGGTGAGCGAGACGATCCGCAGCCTCATCTACGAGCAGGAGGCCGCCGGTATCTACGACATGGTCGGTGAGGACACCGGCCGCCTGCTGGAGCAGCTCAACCAGCAGTTCCGCCCGGCGGTCGAGCTGACCAACGCCAACATCACCCACGCCGAGCCGTCCGACCAGCGCTACCGCATGGACCTGGCGGCGCCCGAGATGGTGCGGGTGGCCAAGGAGGCGTACACGCACGAGTACGCGCTCCAGCTCCGCAAGGAGCAGGACGAGGGCGACCTCACCCGGGAACTCGCCTCCAGCCTGGAGACGCTCTCCGCGATCCAGGCAGACATCGCCCAGTACCAGGCGCAGATGGACACCGCCGTGGAGCGCGAGACCAACCGCGCCCAGGCGCTCGCCCGGCAGCGTTACGTCCAGGCCGAGTCGGAGGCGAAGGCGAACGCGGCCCTCCTGGAGGCGCAGGCCCTGGACATCCGCGCGGTGACCGCGGCGGAGGCGCCGGAGATCCTGGAGTACCGCTACCAGCAGCAGGTGCTGGACACGCTGGAGCAGGTCGCCGACCATCTGCCGCGGCTGGTGCGCATCGGCGGCACGGCGGACGCGGGGATCGACTTCCTGGAGCTGGCCCGCGAGTTGGTCGGCGAGCGGGGCACGGAGCTGTTCACCGAGGAGGACACGGCCGCCGTGCGGGCGCGCCTCGGCGAGGTGTCCGAGCGGATCGCCGCGCGCGAGGCGGAGATCGGTGAGCTGCTGGCCGCCGACCGTCCGACGGTGCCGCAGGTACCCGCCCAGTCCGAATCGCCCGACAGCTCCGACAGCTCCGGCAGCGTCGGCAGCTCCGACGTCTCCGAGGAGGCCGCCCAGTGAGCACCGCCCGTTCCTCCCACCGCCGGTCGGTCATCTCCGAGAAGGTCGCCCCCTGGAGCGACATCGCGCGACTGCTGCGCGGCGGCGAGGCCGACACCCTGATCCCGGTCATCATCCCCCGCCACCGGCGCCGCCTGTGGTGGATGCTGCCGCTGTGGCTCGGTGTCTACGCCCTGTTCATGGGCGTGACACTGACGCTGGGCGCGGCCGACTCCGAGTCGACCGCCGGGGACCTCGCCTACGGCACCCTCGCCACCCTCTCCTACGTCGGCGGCTGCGTACTGCTGCTGATCGGCGCGCTGTGGTGGTGGCGCTCCTCGATCGTCGAGATCGAGCAGGGCACCAACGGCGTGCTGACCCGCTACGGCGCCGTCGTCCGCACCCTGGACGCCGGCCGCCACTACCTGTGGCACCCGTGGTCCCGCGTCGACTTCGTCGTCGACACCGCCACCGAGATCCCGTACTCGGCACCGGTGATGGCCTGTCCCACGCAGGAGAACGTCCCCCTGCGCTCCATCGAGTTCTTCCTGAAGTTCCGTATCACCGACGCCGTGCTGTTCGTCCGCACCATCGGCGCGGGCAACTTCGACCTGGTGCTCTCCAGTGCCGTGCAGGACGCGATCCGGCAGCGGGCGCGGAAGATGCGCACCGAGCGGGCGTACGACCTGCGCGGCTCGGACGTGGCCGACATGCAGGAGCTGCTCAACCGCCAGCTGTCCGGCTACGGCGTGCGCATCACCGGCTCCAACATCCCCGACGTGCAGCTGCCGACGCAGTACCAGCAGCACCTGGCCACCCGGGAGCGGGTCGCCAAGGAGCGCACGGCGTACGAGCAGGAGTGGGGGCTGATCCGTAAGCGCCGCATCGACCAGCTGGGCATGGACATC
The DNA here is from genome assembly GCF_041052385.1 of Streptomyces sp. R28. Classification (GTDB taxonomy): domain Bacteria; phylum Actinomycetota; class Actinomycetes; order Streptomycetales; family Streptomycetaceae; genus Streptomyces. The sequence goes on from NZ_CP163439.1 coordinate 6,230,448, forward strand.
GAGCGCGCCAAGAAGGTGCGGGACGCCCGGATCGTCGAGGTCAGGGCCGCGCTGAACCGGGCCCGCGAGGAGGTCGCGCAGCTGCTGGAGGAGCAGGAGACCAACGCCCAGCGCGTGCGGTTCGAGATCGAGACGCGGGGCCGCAGCGGTCTGATCGCCGCCGAGAACGAGGCCCGCGCCCAGCGCGCCCTCGCCACGGCCTACCGTGACAACCGCGCCGTCCTGCAGTACGAACTCGCCTGCCGCCGCCTGGAGGTGGGCGCGAAACTCGCCGGCAAGGCCCCGCAGCCGGTGGTCGTACGGACCGACGGCACGAGCGCCGACACCTCGGCCCTGTCCACCCTCCTCACCGCGCAGCTGCTGCCCCGGCTGACGGCCCTGCCGTCGGTCGACGGACGGCAGTGGGCCCAGCAGCTGGCGCGGTTCGAGGACGCCGGCAGTGGCGAGGAGTAGGAGAGCACGGTTGCGGGCCGGGTGGGATCTCCCTCCCGGCCCGTAGGCTGATGGGCATGGGTGCCGTGAAGACCAAGCGGATGCCGCGGGCCGTCCGTGAGCAGCAGATGCTGGACGCCGCTGTGCGGACCTTCGGCCAGCGGGGGTACATGGCCGCGTCGATGGATGAGATCGCCGAACTCGCGGGCGTCTCCAAGCCGTTGGTGTACCTGTACCTCAACTCGAAGGAAGACCTGTTCACGGCCTGCATCCGGCGCGAGGCGGCCGCGCTCACCGAGGCCGTGCGCGCGGGCGTCCGGCGTGACGCGCCCGCCGACCGCCAACTCTGGGAAGGTCTGGGCGCGTTCTTCACGCACACCGCGCAGAACCCGGACGGCTGGTCCGTCCTGCACCTCCAGGCCCGCACCCATGGCGAGCCGTTCGCCGCCGAGGTCGCCGCGATGCGCGCGGAGATCGTCGCGTTCGTGACGCAGCTGATCCTCGCGGCGGCCCGGGAGGCACACCGCGACCCCGACCTCCCCGAGAGCGAGGTCGCCGGCCTCGCCGAGGCGCTGGTCGGCGCCGCCGAGTCGCTCGCCGCCTGGGCCAACGCCACGCCGGGTGTGACGGCGAGACAGGCGGCGGCCACCTTGATGAACTTCGCGTGGGCGGGCCTCGGCAACCTCATGGACGGCCGGCCCTGGTCACCGCCGGACGCCCCTCACGAGGCGAGCGGATAGACCTCCCCGGCCAGGTGGACGCGATCCCCGCCGCCCCGCAGCTCGAACCGCCCGCCCTCCGCGGCGTACGTCACCGTCCCCGGCAGCAGCACCGGCGCCTTGAACTCCGCCCGTAGCAGCACCGCCTGAGGTGTGCCGTGCGCGGCGAGGCAGCGGGCCACCGTCCACATGCCGTGCGCGATGGCCCGGGGGAAGCCGAACAGGCGGGCCGTGAGCGGGTGGAGGTGGATGGGGTTCCGGTCACCGGAAGCGGCACCGTAGCGCCGCCCGATGTCGTCGGCGAGCCGCCATTCGTCGAGGGCGGGCAGGGGCTTGCGCTCCTCCTGCGCGTCCTTCTGTACGTGCTTCTGTATGTCCTTCACCGGCGGGGCCGCCTGGCGGCCGTCAGTGCGGTGCCGGGCCAGGTACGTGCTCCTGGACTCCCACACGACCTGCCCGCCCGACCGCACCGAGGTGACCACGCCGGCCTCCGTGCCCCGCCGATGAGGCGCCAGCTCGTCCACGTACACGGCGAGTTCGTACTCCCCGGTGGCCGTCAGCGCCGTGTGCCGGGTGATCTCGATCGACGTATGGACGAGTCCGAGCAGCGGCAGCGGAAAGTCCCGGCCGCTCATCAGCCGCATGGCGAGCGGGAAGCCCAGCACATGCGGATACGTCACCGGCAGCGAGTCGTCGCCGGTCGGGAAGCCGCACACCCGCTCGTATGCGGCGAGCCGGGTCAGGTCGATGCGTACACCGGGCAGTTCGAGCCGGGTGCGCGGGTAGTCGGCGTCCGGGCGGGGCCGCTTGAAGGGGGACAGGAGCGCGCCCCGTGCGAGGAGGGGGCCCAGCGCCGGGGAACGGGTCAGCGTGGTCTGCATCAGGCCCCCAGCAGGCTCTGCCCGCACACCCGGACGACCTGCCCGTTGACCGCGCCCGACCCCGGATGCGCCAGCCACGCCGTCGTCTCGGCGACATCGATCGGCAGCCCTCCTTGCGCGAGGGAGTTCATACGGCGGCCGGCCTCACGGATGAACAGCGGCACCGCGGCGGTCATCTTCGTCTCGATGAAGCCGGGCGCGACCGCGTTGACCGTCACCCCGTGCTCGGCGAGCGCACGCGGCGCGAGGGAGCGGACCAGGCCCGCGATGCCCGCCTTGCTCGCCCCGTAGTTGGTCTGCCCGGCGTTCCCGGCCAGCCCCGCGATCGACGCCGTCGCCACGATTCGGCCGCCCCGCCGGAGCGTCCCGCTCGCCAGCAGCGCGTCCGTCGTGCGCAGCACGCTCGCCAGATTGACGTCGAGCACCGAACTCCAGCGCTCGGCGGGCATGTTGACCAGCCGCCGGTCGCGGGTGATGCCGGCGTTGTGGATGAGGACGTCCAGTCCGTCGGGCAGCGCCGCCGCGATGCGCTCGCCCGCGTCGGGCGCGGTGATGTCGAGCGCGAGGGCGGTGCCGCCGAGCCGGTCGGCCACGCGCCGCGCGTCCTGTTCGGCCTGCGGTACGTCGAGTACGACGACCCGGGCGCCGTCCCGGGCCAGCGTCTCGGCGACCGCCTCACCGATGCCGCGCGCGCCGCCGGTGACGAGGGCGGTGCGGCCGCTGAGGGGGCGGTCGGGGGCGGCGGGCGCCCCGCTCTCGTCGTAGGCACCGACCTCGATCACCTGGCCGCCGACGTACGCCGACTTGGGGGAGAGGAGGAAACGCAGGGTCGACTCGGCGGCGCGGGCGTCCGTCAGCCGTACGAGATTCACGGTGCGGCCTCGCCCGATCTCCTTGCCGAGCGAGCGGGTGAAGCCCTCCAGGGCCTGCTGGGCGGCAGCCTGGTGGTGATCGGCGGCGTCGAGGGGCGCACCGAGGACGACGATCCGGCCGCTCGCGGCAACCGACCGTACGACGGGGTGGAGGGCCGCGTGCACCTCGGCGAGCGTCTCGACGTCCAGGACTCCAGTGGCGTCCAGGAGCACGGCGGCGGGCTTCTCGGAGGAGGCCGTCAGGCCGAGGCCCACGTCCGTCAGCTCCAGGTCCGACTTGCCGGCCGTGAGGAGCAGCCGGTCACCCTCCAGGGCGGGCCGCTCGGGTGACCAGCGTTTCAGCGCGGCGGGCTGTGGCAACCCGAGGCGGCGGGTGAGGAAGCGGCCGGGCGCGGTGCCGGTGAAGGTCAGATAGCGGTCGGCCATGTAAGTCCCACTCCCCGTACGCTCCGTACTGACTCCGGAGTAAGGTTACCCGAGGTAAGCCATGGTGGACGTGAGGAGTGGGTGGAGATGAGTCCCGTGAGACCACCGGTGGCCCGGCGCGTGGCGATCATCGGCGGCACGCGCATCCCGTTCGCCCGCTCCGACGGCCCGTACGCCACCGCCTCCAACCAGGACATGCTCACGGCCGTGATCGACGGCCTGGCCGAGCGGTACGGGCTCGGCGATGCGGGCGCGGTCGGTGAGGTGGTCGCCGGGGCCGTGCTCAAGCACAGCCGGGACTTCAATCTCGCCCGCGAGACCGTCCTCGGCTCGAAGCTGGACTCGCGCACGCCCGCGTACGACATCCAGCAGGCCTGCGGCACCGGCCTCCAGGCCGTCATCGCCGCCGCCAACAAGATCGCGCTCGGCCAGACCGAGTCGGCGATCGCGGGCGGTGCCGACACGACGAGCGACGCGCCCCTCGGCGTCAACGACGAGCTGCGCCGCATCCTGCTTCAGGCCCGGCGGGCCAAGTCCCTCGGCGGGCGGCTCAAGGCGCTGACCCGGGTACGTCCCGCCCACCTCGTCCCCGACATCCCCCGCAACGCCGAGCCCCGCACGAAGCTGTCCATGGGCGAGCACGCCGCCGTCACCGCCCGGGCCTGGGGCATCTCCCGCGAGGCCCAGGACGAGCTGGCGGCGACGAGTCACCAGCGGCTGGCGGCGGCGTACGACCGCGGCTTCTTCGAGGACCTGGTCGTGCCCTTCCGGGGGGTGGAGCGTGACCAGAATCTGCGGCCCGGTTCGACGCCGGAGAAACTCGCCGCGCTGAAGCCGGTGTTCGGCCTCGACCAGCCCGACCCGACCATGACGGCGGGCAATTCGACGCCGCTCACGGACGGCGCGGCGGTGGTGCTGCTGGCGAGCGAGGAGTGGGCGCGACGGAGAGGTCTCGAACCACTGGCGTACCTCAGCGCGTGCGAGACGGCGGCTGTGGACTTCGTGCGGGGCGATGTGGCGGGCGGCGAGGACGGTCTGCTGATGGCACCGGCGTACGCGGTCCCGCGCATGCTGGAGCGGGCCGAACTCACCCTCCCCGACTTCGACTTCGTCGAGGTCCACGAGGCCTTCGCGTCCCAGGTGCTGGCCACGCTGGCGGCGTGGGAGAAGCGGGGGCTCGGCCCCGTGGACCGCGTCCGGCTGAACGTGGTGGGCTCGTCCCTGGCCACCGGTCACCCCTTCGCGGCGACCGGCGCCCGGATCGTGGCGACGCTGGCCAAGTCGCTGTCCGAGCAGGGTGGTTCGGGGCGCGGGCTGGTCTCCGTCTGTGCGGCCGGCGGGCAGGGCGTGACAGTGATCCTCGATCGAAACTGAATGCCCCTCACATAACCCCCGACGTTGCACATACCCGGCCCCGGACCACCCCCGAACCCGCACAACCCCCACACGCGGGCGCCGTACGATCGCCTGCCTAACCAGCGGTAACCCTTTCCGCAGGCCTCGGCAGGTGAACGCCACGGTGCGCGAGGCACGTACTCATGCAGCAAGCAGTTTCTTCGCTGCACGCCCGCCGCAGGAGCCGCCCGTGTCCACCCCGCTTCCCTCCTTCGCCCCGTCGGCCGCCTTCGACGACGCTCCCGGACCGATCCTGGTGCAGCCCGAGACGCGGCGGCTGGACGGCGTGGTACGGGAGGCGTACGTAAGGCCGTTCGCGCCGGAGGTGACCCACGGGTCGCTCGCGGACCTGCCCTTCGACAACGCGGGCGCGGCCCCGGACGCGGTGGTCCTCAGCCGTAAGGGCGGGGACGGGCAGTGGTCCGACGTGACGGCGGCCGAGTTCGCCGAGCAGGTGCAGGCGGTGGCCAAGGGGCTCGTCGCCGAGGGGCTGATGCCCGGGGACCGGATCGCCGTCATGGCGCGTACGCGCTACGAGTGGACGCTCCTCGACTTCGGCGCCTGGGCGGCCGGTCTCGTCACGGTCCCCGTCTACCCCACGTCCTCCCTCTTCCAGACCCGCTGGATCCTCCAGGACTCGGGGGCGGTGGCCCTGGTCACCGAGACCGCCGCCCAGGCGGCCGCCCTCGGCCCCGAACTGGACCGCGTGCCCGACCTGCGCCACATGTGGGTGATGGAGAAGGGACACGTGGAGCGGCTGGCGGAGCTGGGCGCGCAGCAGCCGGACGGCGAAGTGGGCGTACGGCGCGGCATGCTGGTGCCGGACACGCTGGCGACGCTCGTCTACACCTCGGGCACGACGGGCCGCCCCAAGGGCTGCGCCCTGACGCACGGCAACTTCTTCGCCGAGGTGGACAACGCGGTCGAGCTCCTCTACCCGATCTTCAAGACGAGGACGAGCGAGGAGGCGTCGGTGCTGCTCTTCCTCCCCATGTCGCACGTCTTCGGCCGCATGGTGGCGGTGGCCTGCATCCGGGCCAGGGTCCGCCTCGGCCACGCCCCGAGCCTCAAGGCGGAGGACCTGCTGCCGGACCTGGCGGCCTTCCGCCCGACCTGTCTGCTGACCATCCCCTACATGCTGGAGAAGGTCTTCAACAGCGCCCGCGCCAAGGCCGAGGCGGGCGGCCGCGTGTCCTCCTTCGACCGCGCGGCATCGGTCGCCGAGCGCTACGGCGAGGCGATGGAGGCCCGGCAGGCGGGGACGGGCGGTGGCCCGAACGCGGCGCTCAGGACGAGCCGCGCCTTCTACGACCCCCTGGTCTACCGCCGTATCCGCAACGCCATGGGCGGCCGCGTGAAGTACGCGATCTGCGGCGGCTCACCGCTCGGCCGCCGGCTGGCCGCCTTCTACGCGGGCGCGGGCATCGAGATCTACGAGGGCTACGGCCTGACGGAGACGACGGGCGCGTCCACGGTCACTCCGCCCCTGAAGCCCCGCCTGGGTACGGTGGGCTGGCCCCTGCCCGGCACCCGGATCCGTATCGCCGCGGACGGCGAGATCCTCATCGCCGGCGACCAGGTGCTGCGCGGCTACTGGGACCCGGCGGCGGGCGGCGTGGTCCCGGCCTCGGCGGACGGCTGGCTGGCCACCGGAGACATCGGCGCCCTGGACGACGAGGGCTACCTCACGATCACCGGCCGCAAGAAGGAACTGCTGATCACGGCGGGTGGCAAGAGCGTGGCCCCGGCGCCCCTGGAGAACTGGCTGCGCTCGCACCCCCTGATCTCGCAGTGCATCGTCCTGGGCGACCGCCGCCCTTACGTCTCCGCGCTGATCACCCTGGACATGCACGGCATCACCCACTGGCGCCGGATGAACGGCAAGCATCCAGTCCCCGCGGAACTCCTCGTGAACGACGACGAGTTGAGGGCGATCCTGCAACGCGCCGTGGACGAGGCCAACAAACTGGTCTCCCGCCCGGAGTCCATCCGCCGCTTCGCGATCCTGCCGACCGACTTCACGGAGATGGACGGCCATCTGACGCCGTCGATGAAGCTGCGGCGGGAGGCGGTCATGCGGGACTTCGCGGCCGAAGTGGAGGGCTTGTACGCCCAGTAGCGGCGGTGCGCGGGAGACGCCCTCCCTCACCTCCATGCGGCATGTGAGGCAGCTCACTTGGCTGAGGAAGTTGCGGGCCGCGAGGAAACTGGACCGGTCGCGGGCGGTGATCGACTCTTCGCACGTGCGAGCTGCTCGGCGGGGCCCAAAAGCGGTCCCAGCCCGGTCGACCGCGCACGCCCGGGCAGCAGACACCACCTCATCGTCGACGCCCAGGGCATCCCGCTCGCGGTGTCGCTGACCGGCGGCAACCGCAACGACGTCACCCAACTGCTGCCCCTGCTGGACAAGGACGACATCGACGAGGTCTTCCTCGGGCTCGCCACCTGCCTGATCACTTACCGGCATGTGCAGCGCCCTTCTCAGCGCCTCTTAGAGTTCGTCCGCAAGGCGGCGGCTCCCCCCCACCACCGCTTCGGTTGCGGCGGGGACGGTTCTGTAACAGCCGTACGTCATTTCGGGCGGCGGCACCTGTGATGTGGTCGCCGAACCGTTGCCGGACCACCGAGACATACGGCCGGTCTCCTTGGGTCTGGCCGGGGCACACCCGCCCCGGCCGGAACCCGACACCATCCCAAGGAGCCACCATGTCCTCGACCGAGGCATTGGAGACCCCGCGCGAAAAGCGCTCCCTGTCGTCCCGACTGCGCGCTCACGCCCACAAGGCCGTGATCCCGGCCATGCTGCTCAGCGTCACCGTCGGCGGACTCGTCCTGACCACCACCGCGAACGCCGCCGATTCCCCCCAGTGCCCCCCTAACAACGGGGCGTCCTCCTGCGGGGCGCCCGACAAGGGCAAGGCGCCGGTCACGGGTGACGAACAGCACCCCGGAACGCTGACGCAGGGAAAGATGCAGGCCGTCACCCTGGACTACTGGCGGCGCTTCGGCTGGCCGAACTGGCGCGGCATCGGCGACCGTGACGCCTCCTGGTCGGTCGAGAATTGGGTCGACCAGCGCGGTGACCGGCACCAAAGGTGGATCGAGACGGGCGGCCGGTACTACGACAACGGCGACTCTCTCCGGGACTTCATGAACAGGGGCGATGCGGGCTCGTCGTCGCGGAACTACCAGGGAACGTTCCAGGAGTACATCGCGCACTACTTCGACCACGACCCCAGCGGGGAGGGCGAGAGGACGGGCCAGGACCGGTTCGTGCGTGCGATCAACACCGGTGACGTGTGGTTCACGCGGGACCACTACAAGAGCTTCACCTACCTCGGTAAGTTCTAGTAAGTCACAGGGTCGGCACCTCCCGGGGCCAGGAACGCATCGTTCCACTACCTCGGCCGCTGGTAGCCGACGGGCGCCCGCCGGGCAGACCCCCGGCGGGCGCGCCTGCGCTCCCACCCCCCAGCCCGGAAGAACGACATGAACACCACCGCGCCCTGACTCGCCGCCCATGGCGTGCCGCCCCGAGATACGTGACACGGACCCCGTCCCGCACGGCCTTCGCCACCGCTGCCGGCAGATCCGGCGGGTTGACCCGTGCCGGGGACTTGCGGGCCGCCGCGCAGTCGTACGCGGCACCGACCAGTCCAGCTGCCGGTCGAACTCGGCGCGGGCGGTGGAGAGTTGGCCGGCGGCGGTGGGCCAGGACCCGACCGTCGCCGCCACCGTGACGGCCGCCGCGGTCACGGCGAGGGCAGACCTTCGCGCCGATGTTCGTGGACCGGTGCCGCCTCATGGGCGCAGCTTGTACCCGAAGCCCCGGACCGTCTCGATCCGGTCCCGGCCGATCTTGGCGCGCAGCCGCTGCACATGGACGTCCACCACCCGGTTGTCACCGGACCAGGCGTAGTCCCACACCCGCTCCAGGAGCAGGTCCCGGGTGAGGACGGTGCCGGCCGCCGCGGCGAACTCCCGCAGCAGTTTCAGCTCGGTCGTGGTCAGGTGGACGGGTTCCCCGCCCCTGCGCACCTCAAGTGACACGGGGCAGTACACCAGGTCCCCGAACCGGACCGCGCGGGTGTCGGGCCGCTGGTCCGCGGGGACGGTTCGCCGCAGCAGGGCACGGACGCGGGCGACCAGGACCGATCCGTCGACCGGCCTGGCCAGACAGTCGTCGGCTCCCGCCTCCAGGCACGACACCACGTGCGCCGGGTGGTCGTGGTCCGAGATCAGCACAATGGGCACCTCGGACTCCTCGCGGATCCGCCCGGCCAGGCTCACCCCGTCCAGGCCGGGCAGCCGGCCCGCGAGCACGGCCACGTCCGGTGTCTGCTGACGGAACAGGGTGAGCCCCATCACGCCGTCGGCGGCGGTACGCACCCGGTAGCCGCGCTCCTCAAGGACGAGCCGGGTGCTCTCCCTGGCCGTCGGGTCGTCGTCGACCAGCAGCACGTCGTATGCGCGGCGGTCTTCGTCGGACGGCCCCGGCTCGGGGGATGCCGTGGCAGGCGCGGGCCGCTGCCACATCGCGTCCGATGCGGGCTCCCTGACATCGATATCACCGCCGGCATCGATGCCACCGTCGCATTCGGTGGCACCGTCGAGTGGGGTGTCGGCGTCGGAATCGGCGGCCAGGGCGAAGTCGACGGCCCGTGCCGGCGTGTGGTGCTTGCCGCCTTCGGTGAACGCCTTCCTGTACGACGCCTCCCCCAGCGCACCGATCGCGGCTTGCTCGCAGCGCGCGTGCCGCTCGGCCATCTGCGGTCCGAACGCATAGATCGAGCTGCCCGCGTCGTGCCACAGGGCGTCCGCCACGCCGAGCAGCCGGGCGGCCCGCGCGTGAGCGCCGCCGGCGGCGGTGGCCCAGGCGAGCAGTTCCACCATCCTCGCGACCATCGAATGGTCGTTGAAGCCACGCATGCTTTCCAGCGCGGATCGGGCCAGGGTCCCGGTCGCGTCCCGGTCACCGCGGGCCCAGGCGTCGTGGCCCAGTGCCATCAGGACCTGAGCGCGACCCCATCGGTCCCCGCTCGCCTCGGCGACGGCGGCGTACCGGCTGCCGGTCTGTGCCGCCCGGGGGTCCCCGGCGCACGCCTGGCCGCCGGCCAGCGCGAGCAGCCAGCAGGCCGCCTTGCGCTCGTCGCCCAGCGCGGTCATGGCGGCCCGGGCCTTCTCGTACCGGCGAATGGCCTCCCCCGGCTGCCCCCGGTAGTGCGCGGACACCCCGCGCAGGCCCTCCACCTGGCTGCGCACCCACGCATCACCCAGCCCCTCGCCCAGCGCGTCGGCCTCGTCCAGCCAGCGGTCGGCCGTCGCCAGGTCCCCCTGCGTCTGCGCCACCCAGGTGGCGGCGAGGAGCGCACAGGCCCGCTCCGGGCTGGGCTCGGGCGCGGCGGCGAGCGCTCGCTCGAACTGGCGGCGCCCCTCACTGAGGAAGCCGCCGACGCACCAGTGCCAGCACAGGGCCGCGACCAGCGCCAGCCGGGGCCGGGGCTCACCGTCGTAGTCCAGGGCGGCCAGCAGGTTGGTGTGCTCCGCGCGCAGCCCGGCCAGGTACTCCACCTGATCGGGGCCGTACCAGTTCCGGTCGATGCGGCGGGCGAGCGCGAGGTAGAAGTCGCGGTGCCGTCGGCGCAGCTCGTCCTCCTCGCCGGAGGCCGCGAGCCGCTCCCGGCCGTAGTCCCGGATGCTCGCCAGCAGCCGGTAACGCCGCTGACCACCCGCCTCGCAGGTCAGGACGACGGACTGGGCGACCAGCCGGTCGAGGATGTCCAGTAATCCGGTCTCGGTGATTCCGTCCCCGGAGCAGACGCCCTCGGCGGCCTCCAGGCTGAACCCGCCGGCGAAGACGGTCAGGCGGTTCCACAGCAGTCGCTCGGCCGGGGCGCACAGCTCGTAGCTCCAGTCGATCATCCCGCGCAGGGTGCGCTGATGAGCCGGTGCGGTCCGACTGCCACCGGTGAGCAGCGCGAAGCGGTCCTCCAGCCGGTCGGTCATCTGCCCGACGCTCAGCGTGCGCAGTCGGGACGCGGCCAGCTCTATCGCCAGCGGCAGACAGTCCAGACCGGCGCACAGGCGCGCGATCTCGTCGTGGCCGGTCTCGTCGTGGTCCGTCTCGTCGTGGCCGGTCTCGTCGCCGTGGAACGGCGGCCGGAGGGCAGGGGCCCGGTCCCGCAGCAGTTTTACCGCCTCGTCCGGCGGTAGCGGCGGGAGTGCGAGCAGGTGCTCGCCCGTGACCCCCATGGTGTGGCGGCTCGTGGCGAGTATGCGCAGCTCGGGAGCGGCTGACAGGAGGGTCCTCGCCAGCTCGGCGCACGCGTCGATCAGGTGCTCGCAGTTGTCCAGCACAAGCAGCGCGCGCCGCCCGGCCAGATAGCCCGTGAGCCGGTCCGTGACGGACAGGGCCCCGAGGTCGGGCACCCGCAGCGCAGCCGCCGCCGCGGCCGCCACCGCCGACGGGTCCGACACCGGGGCGAGGTCCACCAGCCACACCCCGTCCGCGAACGCCTCCCGGGACGCCGCGGCCACCTCCAGCGCCAGCCGGGTCTTGCCCACCCCGCCCATGCCGATGATCGTCACCAACCGCCGTATGCACAGAAGGCGGCGGATCTCAGCGGTCTCCTGCCGCCTGCCCACAAAACTCGTGAAGGGGGCGGGCAGATTTCCGCACTCTGCGATCACCATGGTCATGTATCCCCCGTCTCCCGCACCAGGCACGGCGCTGAAGTTCTCACCATTTGCGTTATGACTTTCTGTGGTCGGCCGAATTCGCGGACCTGCACGGCTCGGGGATTCACGGGGGACTTTCCGCTGTCTGAGCAGGTGCGGTCCACCGACGGCCAGATCTGGAGCGCATGCCCACTCTGGCCGCGCACCGACGAAGACGACCGCTACGCCGTTTCCGTTGTCCAGCGGTCCCGGGCTCCCGCCTTGCGTGTCGTACCTCACCACAGAGGTCCCATCATGGGGCACGCCAGAATTGATTTGATGAAGGAAAGCCTGGCCGAGGCGACGCAAATCAATTGATTGAGCGGCCTGGAATTGTTCGGCGCCATGATTCGTACCGGTGAACAAACGCCTGCCCCTGTTCGGGCTGCGGACCGTGACAGGGCCGGCACCAAGAGCGACAGCGTCAGCCCTCGTCTTCGGCCTCGCCCTCCTGGCCCGTACGGCGGGCAGGCGTGCCGAGCCGTGGCAGCCGCTCGCCCTCGTTCTCGTCCCGACCCGTGAGCTGGCCCAGCAGGTCACCGACGCGCTCACCCCGTACGCCCGCTCCGTGAGCCTGCGCCTGGCCACCGTCGTCGGCGGGATGTCCATCGGCAGGCAGGCCGGTGCGCTGCGCGCCGGGGCCGAGGTGGTCGTCGCGACGCCCGGACGGCTCAAGGACCTCATCGACCGGGGCGGTCTTCGAAGGATGCATGCTGATGATGGGGCCGCGGGTGATGCCCCCCCCCGGTCTGCAGGCCGCCGCGTTCGAAGCCCTGTCGAAGCTGCCCCGGATCCGCCTGGACCACGACGACGTGGATGTCGCCGGCCGCAGCGCCGTCGGCGTCTCGTGCCCCGAGGTGGACTGGACCTTCCTCTTCGACCGCCGGACGTACGACTACTTGTGGGTGCGGAGCGGCTGGTACTGGGAGACCAGGACTCTGCAGGACCTCCGGGCGGTCGACCGCATCGGACAGTACGCCTGAGCCCGCCTGCCGCGCGGACCGCCTCCCGGCTCCGGCTCAGCCCGAGTGGTTCGCGGTCTTCAGCGCCCTCTCCAACAGCCGGTCGGCCAGGTCCGTGAAGGCGGTGCTCAGGGACTTGTCCGTGGTCCGCTGGGCATACGACTGGAAGACCAGGGCGGCCGTGGCCTGGATGGCCGGGGAGACGCGCTGCGGGTCGACGACGAGCTGCTGCCGGAGCTGGACGGGCATGGGCCACTTCTTCGGCCAGGGCACCTTCGGCGGTTCGGGACAGATGTCGTCCCCGACCTCCTTGACGATGTCGCCGGGCTTCCGTCCCGCCAGACTGGCGGCGATCGTCGCCTCCGCCACCGAGACGGACATGTCACGGACGGCGTGCCACAGGCCGTTACGGGGCGGGAGCGGCTGCGGGTTGAGGCGTGCCCCGTCGCCGGCCGCCGAACGGAAGCCGAGGCCGAGGCCATCGTCCTGGATGGGGTGGGGTGGGACGTCCGGGTCGATGAGCTCCCACAACCGGGGGTCGAAATGGGCCAGCATCTCCATGACCTCGACGGTCAGCGCCGCACGGGAGGCGGTTGCCATGGTGGCTCCCTTCTCTGGATCTCGGGTCTCCGGGACTCGGATGACCGCGTGCGACCGTAGGGCGTGTGGGTACGGCAGTTCGGGTATTCGCCCTTCCGAGGGCGCGGTGGCGGCGCCCCCTGACAGCTGCGGAGTGGTGCTGATGGAAAACGGTTGCAGTCTCGTTATGACAACTGCTTGACGTGACATGGCATCTCCGCGTTGGCTACCGCCACCCGGGTAGTAACGCCGCTCATCGGCTCGGAAGGCACCAGTAGTGAACGCTCGTCCCCCCCACGCCTCGGTCGTACGCCGTATCGGCATAGCCGCCGCCGCGTCCTTCTCGGCCCTTTCGCTCACCGCCTGCGGTGTCATCGACGGTATCGGCGGCGGTGACAGCTCCGCGTCTCCTCAGAAGGGCGACGACATCACGGTGGGTCTCCTCCTGCCGGACAAGGACACGGCGCGGTTCGAGAAGTTCGACTACCCCCTCATCAAGAAGGAAGTCGGCGCCCTCACCGACGGCAAGGGCAAGGTCGCCTACGCCAACGCCGAGGCGAGCACGGACAAGCAGAGCCAGCAGTTCCAGCAGATGATCGACGACCAGGTGGACGTGATCCTGGTGGACGCGCTGGACTCCAAGACCATCGCGTCGGACGTGCAGAAGGCCAAGGACGCGGGCATTCCCGTCATCGCCTACGACCGGCTCGCCGAGGGGCCGATCGACGCGTACGTCTCGCACGACAACGAGCTCGTCGGCGAGGTGCAGGGCCGCTCACTCATCCAGGAACTCGGCTCGAAGGCCGCGTCCAGCAAGGTCGTCATGATGAACGGCGACCCCGCCGACCCGAACACGGCGCGGTTCAAGGAGGGCGCCCTCGACGAGCTCGAGGGCGAGGTGAAGATCGTCAAGCAGTACGACACCGACAAGTGGTCGCCCGAGGTCGCCAAGGCGAACATGGACAAGGCGATCAAGGCCGTCGGGCTGGCGAACATCGCCGCCGTCTACTCGGCGAACGACGGGATGGCCGGCGCCGTCATCGACGCGCTGAAGGAGGCGGGTGCCGCCAAGCTCCCGCCGGTGACCGGGCAGGACGCGAATCTGGACGCGGTGCAACGGATCGTCGCGGGCGACCAGTTCATGACCGTGTACAAGCCGTTCCTGCTGGAGGCCACCAACGCCGCGAAGATGGCCGTGTACAAGGTCCAGGGCCGCGACATCGAGTTCGACGCGCTGACCCAGGACTCGGTCGACAGCCCGACGCAGGAGAACATCCCCGCACAGCTGGTGTCGGTGGTCGCCCTCACGAAGGACAACATCGAGAGCACGGTGATCCGGGACGGCGTCTACACCGCCAAGGACATCTGCACCGCCGAGTACGCAGCGGACTGCGCGGCGATCGGCCTGAAGTAGCCGGCAGCGGACCGGGCCCGTCAGCCCCGTGCGCCCCGGCGGCAGCCCTCCACCAGATCCGCGAACGCCCGGGCCGGCGGGCTGAGCGCGTCCCAGCGGCGTACGGCCCAGCCGACGGGCAGGGGCCGTAGGGCGGGCAGGGGGATCAGGCGCAGATCGCGGTTGCCGTCGATGTCGCTGCCGCCGTCGCCGTCACTGCCGCCGGGGGCGGCGCCGGGAAGGGGGACGCGCAGTCCGGGCAGTGCGGGGACCACCGCCCGCCCGACCCCCAGCTCGGCCAGCAGCAGTGCCGTGTCCCAGTCGGCGACGCTCGTGTCGTGCGCGAACCGGACGCCCAACTCGGCGCAGGCGGCGTCCAGATGAGCGGCCGAGGCGGAGTTCGGCGGCAGCCGGATCAGCCGTACGTCCCGAAGGTCGGCGTCGACATCGACGTACGGCCGCTCGGCGAGCGGATCGTCGGCCCGTACCGCCAGCACCCACGGCAGCTCCACCACCGGCCGCTGCTCGATGCCGCGCACCGGCGGGCCGAGGGTGATCCAGGCCAGGTCGAGCGTGCCGTCGGCCAGCGCGTCGAAGCTGCCGCGGCCTGAACTCACCGTGCGGAACTCCAGGTTGACCTTGGGGTGGCGCCGCCGGTACGCGACGACCGCCTCCGACATGAAGTGCCGTACGGTCGTCGCCCCCGTCGCCACGCGCACGTACCCGCTCTCCCCGTCGACGAGATCCCGCAGCTGTCGTACCGCCAGATCCAGCCCGGACATCCCCTCTGCGGCGGCCGCCTCCAGGACCCGTCCTGCCTGCGTCGGCACCACCCCCCGAGGCTGCCGCTCCAGCAGCGCGACCCCGGTCTCCCGCTCCAGCCGCTTCACATGCTGGCTCACCGCCGACTGGGTGCATCCCAGCTCCCGAGCCACCGAACTCAGACTCCCGGCCCGGCACACGGCCACGAACACGCGTAGGTCATCGAGGGTCACAACACCCAAGCTAACACTTGGAGTTGCGCACAAAACCCAAGGATTGACTGCACTCTGCCCGCTGTACGACGATCCTCAACGGGCCCGGGCGGCAACCCGCTCCCGCCCTCGCCGGAGTCCGGACCGGTGCGGGGGAGGGAGCGGGTGCCGACCCAAGGCGACCGCGGGCGCCGAAAGGACGACACGTGTCGACTCCCACCGTTCGAGCCGAGTTGCTGCTGGAGGATCTCGGTGCCGAGTCCCTGCCGCACCCGGGCGGCACTCTCCTCGCCCACCTGCGCCGGGTGCGGTCCCGCCTCACCCTCTGGGGCGCCCGTCCGGCGCTTCGACTCGCCGGTCTCTGCCATGCGTTCTACGGCACCGACGGCTTCCCGAAGGCCCTGCTGACTCTCGACCGCCGTGCCGAGCTGGAGGGGATCATCGGCGCGGAGGCGGAGTCGATCGTGTACTTCTACGGTGCCTGCGACCGCAAGGTCACGTATCCGGCCCTCGCGGACCAGGGCTCCGACGTCCGCGACCGCTTCACGGGCCGCTCCCACACCCCGGGCACCCGCCTGCGCCGCGACTTCGCCGAGCTCACCGCCGCCAACGAACTGGACCTCACCGACCACGATCCCGCGTTCCGTGAGCGCCACGGGGCCGACCTGCTCGCCCTGTTCCACCGCTTCCGGCCGTTGTTGAGCCAGGCGGCCTGGAAGGACTGCCTGACGCTTGACTTCACAGGACAGTCGCGCCACATTCGCATTTCTGACACATCGTCAGGATTGGCGGACGGGCCAGGCGGGAGCGGCGATCATGACCACTGACGGGAACCCCTCGCGAAGACACGTGCTCGCCGCGGGCGCCGTGGGCACGGCCGCCGCCCTCGGTGTTGCGGGGGCAGCCCAACAGAGCGCCCACGCCGCCGACTTGCCGCTTCTCGGCACGTACGACGTCGTGGTCGTCGGCTCCGGCGCCGCCGGCATGACCGCCGCCCTGACGGCCGCCAAGCAGGGCCTGAGCTGCGTGGTGCTGGAGAAGGCGCCCACCTTCGGCGGGTCCGCCGCCCGGTCCGGGGCCGGGATCTGGATTCCCCACAACTCGGTGATCCTGGCGGCCGGCGTCCCGGACACACCCGCGAAGGCCGCCACCTACCTCGCTGCCGTGGTCGGGCCGGACGTTCCCGTCGAGCGGCAGCAGGCCTTCCTCTCCCACGGCCCGGCGATGCTCTCCTTCGTCATGGCCAACAGCCCGCTGCGCTTCCGCTGGATGGAGGGGTACAGCGACTACTACCCCGAGCTGCCCGGTGGCCTGGCGAACGGCCGC
This sequence comes from Streptomyces sp. R28, assembly GCF_041052385.1. Taxonomy (GTDB): domain Bacteria; phylum Actinomycetota; class Actinomycetes; order Streptomycetales; family Streptomycetaceae; genus Streptomyces. The sequence continues at coordinate 6,247,124 of NZ_CP163439.1, forward strand.
TCCATCGAGCCCGACCAACTGGACGGGAATCTGCTGGGCGCAGAACTGGCCCGTCTGAACCCGCCGTACATGGATGTGCCGGCCGGCATGGTCGTCTTCAGCGCGGACTACAAGTGGCTGGCGCTGGCCGCGGTGAACGCCAAGGGGGCCGCCGTGGCGGCGCAGTGCCTGGTGCGCGGTACGGCGGCGGCCCTGCGCGGTGAGAAGCCGCTGACCATGGGGCAGTCGCTGGCGGCCGGACTGCGCCTCGGGCTGCGGTCGGCCGGAGTGCCAGTGTGGCTGGACACGCCGCTGACCGACCTGTACGTGGAGAGCGGCGCCGTGGCCGGTGCGGTCGTCACCCGGGACGGCGGCCCCGCCCTGGTCCGCGCCCGCCGGGGCGTGATCGTCGGCTCGGGCGGCTTCGAGCACAACGCGGCGATGCGCGAGCGCTACCAGCGCGGGCCCATCGGCACGGACTGGACGGTGGGCGCGAAGGAGAACACCGGCGACGGCATCCAGGCGGGCGCACGGCTCGGCGCCGCCCTCGGTCTCATGGACGACGCCTGGTGGGGCCCGGCGATCCCGCTCCCCGGCCGGCCGTACTTCTGCCTGGCCGAACGCACCCTCCCCGGCGGCCTGCTGATCAACACCGCCGGCGCCCGCTTCGTCAACGAGGCCGCCCCCTACAGCGACGTCGTCCACACGATGTACGACGTCCACGACACCAGCCCGGCCATCCCGTCCTGGCTGATCGTCGACCAGCACTACCGCAACCGCTACCTCTTCAAGGACGTCCTGCCGGCCCTGCCCCTGCCCGCCGCCTGGTACGACTCGGGCGCCGCGCACAAGGCCTGGACCCTGGACGCGCTCGCCACCTCGATCGGCGTCCCGGCGACGGCCCTGCGCACCACGGTGGACCGCTTCAACTCCCAGGCGCTGCGCGGCGAGGACCCCGACTTCCACCGGGGCGGCAGCGCCTACGACCACTACTACACGGACCCGTCCGTCCTCCCCGACTCCTGTCTGGCCCCGCTCTGGCTCCCGCCCTACTACGCCTTCCGGATCGTCCCGGGCGACCTCGGCACGAAGGGCGGCCTCCTCACGGACGCCCGCGCCCGCGTCCTGCGGGAGGACGGCTCGGTGATCCGGGGCCTGTACGCCGCCGGGAACGCGAGCGCGGCCGTCATGGGCCACAGTTACGCGGGCGCGGGCTCGACGATCGGTCCGGCGATGACGTTCGGGTACATCGCGGCGAGGGACATCGCCGGGAGCCGCTAGGCAGCGGGAATCGTCCGCCCCCGGGCAGGGCTCATGCGGGCTTGCGGACGATCAGGAACGCCTGCGGGGACGTCTCGTCGAGCGCCGGGTCCGGTTCGCGGACCGTGCGGGACACGAGGGTGAAGCCGGCCGACGTCAGCAGCTCGGCGATGTGTTCCGGGCGGCGGCGCTGGAAGGTGAGCGAGACCGGGTGGCCGAAGGGCCGGTCGTGGTGGCGGTGTTCGTCGCCGGCCTGGAAGGCGACGAGCAGGGGAGCCCCGGGCGCCAGCACGCGGTGGAACTCGGCGAAGAGGGCCGGGAGCCGGTCCACAGGGGTGTGGATGGAGGAGTAGAAGGACAGGGCACCGGCCAGCGCGCCGTCCGGGACGTCCAGCTCCAGCATCGAACCCTGCTCGAACCGCAGTCCCGGGTTCTCGCGCCGGGCGATGGCGAGCATCGACTCCGACAGGTCCAGCCCGAACACGTTCAGCCCCAGCGAAGCGAGGCGAGCCGTCGTCCGACCGGGGCCGCACCCGAGGTCGGCCACCGGGCCGTCCCCCTCGACGAGTTCGGCGAACACGCCCAGCATGGCCCGCTCCAGGGGCCTGTTCGCGAGCTCCTCCCGGAAGAGGTGCGCGTAGTCCTCGGCGATGGCGTCGTAGAAGGTGCGGGTGGTGGTGAGGAAGTCGGCTTCGGTCATGGCCGGGGACCCTAGCGAAGCCGGTGTCTGCTCGCCTTCGTTTTCCTGCGCGGGCCCTTCACGCCACCCCCATCGCCCGCAGTGCCGCGGCAGCCCCCGCCGCCCCCAGCACCACCACCGGGAACGGGGCCCGCCGCCACGCCAGTACGCCGCCCACCAGCACCCCGGCCGGCCGGGCCCACCCCGCGAAGCCGCCGCCCTCGGTCAGCGCGCCCGTGGCCAGCAGGGCCACCAGCAGGACGATCGCGCCCGCCGAGAGCAACTCCTGCACCCGCGGCGAGAGCTCGACGCGCCCGTGGAGCACCGGCCCGGCCAGCCGGAAGGCGTACGTCCCGACCGCCAGCGTCAGGATCATGGCCACCGTCGCGCTCATGCCGTACGCCTCCCGCCGCCGCGTCCGTAGAGGGCGAGCCCCGCCAGCGCCACCAGCACCGGCACCCCCGCCGGGACGGCCGGCGTCACCGCCAGTGCCAGCCCCGCACCGAGCAGCGCGGACCGCCGGACCGCCGGAGCCTCGCGCAGGGCGGGCAGCACAAGGGCGACGAGGACGGCGGGGAAGGCCGCGTCCAGACCGTAGGTGCCGGTGTCGCCCAACGCGCCGCCGGCCAGCGCGCCGGCCAGGACGCCGAGGTTCCACACGGCGAACAGGCCGAGCCCGAAGATCCAGAAGGCCTCCCGCCGCCGCGCCGGATCCGGCTGGGCGAGGGCGAAGGCCACCGTCTCGTCGGTCACCAGGTGGGCGCCGAGGAGGCGGGCGAGGCGGCCTTGGCCGATGACGTCCGCCACGGCCAGACTGAAGGCCGCCGTGCGCGTGTTGAGCAGCAGCCCGGTGGCCGCCGCCGCGAACGGCCCGCCCCCGGCCAGCAGCACACCGACCGCGCTGAACTGCGCCGATCCCGCGTACACCACCAGCGACATCAGCACCGGCGCCCACAGCGGCAGCCCACCGGCCACCGAGATCGCGCCGAAGGAGACGCCTACGACACCGCTCGCCAGCCAGACGAGTGCACTGTCGCGCACCAGGGGTGCCATCAGAGGGGCCGTCAGGGGTGCCATCATGGGTGTTCGGAGTAGCGAACGCATGTTTTCCAGAATGAACACACCGCGCCCGTTCGTCAAGGCGAACGAACGTACCTGTAGAGCGAACGACGGGAAGTGAACCGCATGAGCGAGCCCCTCACCTGGATCGCCGCCTCACTGCGACGCGAGCGCACCCGGGTCGGGCTGTCCCTGTCCGAGCTGGCCAAACGGGCGGGGATCGCGAAGTCCACGCTGTCCCAGTTGGAGGCGGGCAGCGGGAATCCCAGCGTGGAGACGCTGTGGGCGCTGGGAGTGGCACTGGGCGTGCCCTTCAGCGCGCTGGTGGAGCCGCCGACTCCGGCGGTGCAGGTGATCCGGGCGGGCGAGGGGCCCACGGTCGCGTCCGAACGGGCGGACTACGTGGCCACGCTGCTCTCCGCCAGTCCGCCCGGCGCCCGGCGGGACATCTACCACCTGCGCGCGGAACCGGGCCCGGCCCGGGAGTCGGAGCCGCACATTCCGGGGTCCGTGGAACATCTGATCGTCAGCACGGGGCGGGTGAAGGCGGGGCCGCGGGGAGAAGAGGTCGATCTGGGGCCCGGCGATTACATGTCGTATCGCGGAGATGTGCCGCACTCGTACGAGGCGCTGGCGCCCGGGACGACGTTCGTGCTGGTCATGCAGCACGTGTAAGGCAGGAGTACAGATAAGGCAGGAGCCCCTGCGCCGGATGGCGAGGGGCTCCTTGGGTACTGCTATCAGACGTCGTCAGAGGGGCATCCCTCGGATCAGACGGGGGTGACGTTCTCCGCCTGCGGACCCTTCGGGCCCTGCGTCACGTCGAAGGAGACCTGCTGGTTCTCCTCCAGCGAACGGAAGCCGTTCGCATTGATGGCGGAGTAGTGAACGAAGACGTCGGGGCCGCCGCCTTCCTGGGCGATGAAGCCAAAGCCCTTTTCGGCGTTGAACCACTTCACGGTTCCGGTAGCCATAAGCCCTCCTTGGGCCCAAAGGGTTGCCCTGCTCCAGAACCCTGCAAGTGTGAAAACAAGATGCCGCACAACTGCATACGTCTGAAAACGACGAGAGCCCGCGGTTACATGCTCCGCAGGCTCTGTACTGCAAGGGAAACCAAACTGCAACTTGCGACGAGCCTAGCACGCAGGCAGCCGAAAGCAATAGAGGTCAAGATCACGTCACTCGGACGTTTGAGGGGCGCGTGTCGGACTTGACGAGAGGGGTGAGCCACCCGGGCGCGACCCTGAAACCTGAACGGTACCTCATAGGGTCTAGCCTCGCGATGTGGACAATTCTCGCACCCGGCCACGCGTAGGCCACATCCAGTTCCTCAACTGCCTGCCCCTGTACTGGGGGCTCGCGAGAACGGGCACGCTCCTCGACTTCGAGCTGACCAAGGACACCCCGGAGAAGCTCAGCGAGCAGCTGGTGCGTGGAGATCTCGACATCGGGCCGATCACCCTCGTCGAGTTCCTGCGCAACGCCGACGACCTGGTCGCCTTCCCCGACATCGCGGTCGGCTGCGACGGTCCGGTGATGTCCTGCGTGATCGTCTCCCAGGTCCCGCTGGACGAGCTGGACGGCGCCCGCGTCGCCCTCGGCTCCACCTCGCGCACGTCGGTCCGCCTGGCCCAGCTGCTGCTCGCCGACCGCTACGGCGTACGGCCCGACTACTACACCTGCCCGCCCGACCTCAGCCTGATGATGCAGGAGGCGGAGGCGGCCGTACTCATCGGAGACGCGGCGCTGCGGGCCAACCTCCTCGACGGCCCGCGCTTCGGCCTGGAGGTGCACGATCTCGGCGCGCTCTGGAAGGAGTGGACCGGTCTGCCCTTCGTCTTCGCGGTCTGGGCGGCCCGTCGGGACTACCTGGAGCGCGAGCCGGTCATCACCCGCAAGGTCCACGAGGCCTTTCTGGCCTCCCGCAACCTCTCCCTGGAGGAGGTCGGCAAGGTCGCCGAGCAGGCGGCCCGGTGGGAGGCCTTCGATGAGCGGATCCTGGAGCGGTACTTCACGACCCTCGACTTCCGTTTCGGCGGCCCGCAGCTGGCGGCGGTCGCGGAGTTCGCGCGGCGGGTGGGGCCGACGACGGGATTTCCGGCGGATGTGAAGGTGGATCTGCTTCAGTCGTAGAGGGCGGGAGCTTGCGTATCGAGCTGCCGGCTCCGCACCGAGTCGCAGGTTCGGCACCGAACCGCCGGGTCCGCGCCAACCCGCCGGTTCCGCACTAACCTGCTGGGGAGTTCTACGGGGGAGGGGACGTCATGCAGCCGCTCGGAGTCGACGAGCCGGCCGTCGTCGGGCCGTACCGGCTGCTCGGCCGGCTCGGCTCCGGCGGGATGGGGCGGGTGTATCTGGGCCGCAGCCCCGGTGGTCGTACGGTCGCCGTGAAGATCGTGCATCCGCACTTCGCCCTCGACGAGGAGTTCCGGGCACGCTTCCGCCGGGAGGTGGAGGCGGCGCGCCGGGTGGGCGGTGCCTGGACGGCGCCCGTGCTGGACGCGGATCCTGAGGCCGCGGTGCCGTGGGTGGCCACGGCGTATGCGGCGGGCCCGTCGCTGGCGGCGGCGGTGACGGACTCGGGTGGTCCGATGCCGGCGCACACCGTACGCGTGCTGGGGGCCGGGCTGGCCGAGGCGCTGGCGGCGGTGCACGAGCTGGGGCTGGTGCACCGGGACGTGAAGCCGTCGAACGTGCTGCTGACGCTGGACGGCCCCCTGCTGATCGACTTCGGCATCGCGCGGGCCACGGACGGCACGGCGTCCCTGACATCGACCGGCGTCTCCGTCGGCTCGCCCGGCTACATGTCGCCCGAGCAGATCCTGGGCCAGGGGGCCACGGGGGCGGCGGACGTCTTCTCATTGGGTGCGGTGCTGGCATACGCGGCGACCGGGGAGCCGCCGTTTCGCGGGGACTCGTCGGCGGCGCTGCTGTACAAGGTCGTGCACGAGGAACCCGAACTCGACTCGCTGGAAGGTGAGTTGCGGGAGCTGGTGGAGTCCTGTCTGGCCAAGGAGCCGGGTGCGCGGCCCACACCGGGTGAGGTGGCGCGGCGGCTGGCTCCGGACGGGGCGGCCCGGCTGGTGTCGGGCGGGTGGCTGCCGGGGGCGTTGGTGGAGCAGGTCAGCCGTGGTGCCGTGCAGTTGCTGAATCTGGAGACGGGAGACGACGTCCGGTCGGGGCCGGTCGGATTCGGCCGGCAGGCGACGGGCGGGGAGTTCGGGCCGCCGCCGGTGATGGCGGGGGCCGGGGCGGGGGCGGCATCCGTGCCGGTGTTGCCCGCGGTTCCGGTCGAGGCGCCCGGCATCGTCCCCGAACCGCGCGACGCCCGGCCGCCCCAGGACGCCGTCCCGCCCTCCGACCACCGGCCCGGCAAGCTCTCCCTCTCCGTCGCGGCGGCCTCGACGCCGGGGGAGGGAGAGCGCGGGCGGAGACTGAGCTGCACCGTGGCGCTCGCGGTGGCGGGGGCGTTGGCCGCGGTGACCGTGGGGTCGGTGTTCGTGTTCGAGCTGCTGCCGGGCGGGGACCAGGACCAGGACACCAGCGCGGGTCCCGGCGCCGCCTCGTCCCAGTCGCCGGGCGCGGACGCCGACAGCCCGGTCGGGGGTTCCGTGCCCGCACGCTACCTCGGCACCTGGGAGGGCCGGGCCGCCGCCCTGAACGGTGCGGTGTCGGCGGGCACGTATCGGCTCACGGTGCACAAGGCCGACGTGGGCGGGGAGTTGGGCACACTCCGGCAGACGGACGTGCTCGGCTTCGTCTGCAACGACGTGCTGACCCTGAAGAAGGTGACGGCGAAAGAGCTCGTCGTGACGTCCGTGGGCGAGAAGACCAACCACGGAGGTTGCGTCCCGACCCCGCACACCGTCCGGATCACGCCGACGGGCGACGACCTGGTGTACCGCTCGGAGAGCGATGCGGAGGGGCGTCCCGAGGCGCGGTTGTCGAAGGTCAAGTAGCTCTGGGGGACCCTCTACTGTGGCTGCCCACACGAGCGTGACGACGGGGAAGGCCCACCATGGAGACACTGCAGCCCGACGATCCACGGGAGTTGGGCGGCTACCGGCTGCTGCGAATGCTCGGTGCCGGCGGCATGGGGCGTGTGTACCTGGCCCGTTCCCGCGGTGGCCGTACCGTCGCCGTGAAGGTGATCCGCCCGGATCTGGCGGCGGACGCCGACTTCCGGGGCCGTTTCCGGCACGAGGTCGACATAGCCAAGGCGGTCTCCGGCCGCTACACCGCCCCCGTCGTGGACGCCGACCCGGACGCCGCGCTGCCGTGGCTGGCGACGTCGTACGTCCTCGGCCCCGACCTCACCGGTGTGGTCGCCGCGCACGGGGCGTTGCCGGAGCGCACGGTTCGCGCGCTGGCCGCGGGGCTCGCGGCCGCCCTTGAGGAGGTGCACGCCGCGGGCCTGATCCACCGTGACCTCAAGCCCTCGAACGTCCTGCTGGCCGCCGACGGCCCGCGTGTCATCGACTTCGGCATCGCGCGTGCGGTGGACGGAAGTCGTATGACGCAGACGGGAGTTGTGGTCGGCTCGCCCGGTTACATGCCGCCGGAGCAGGCGCTGGGGCAGGACGTGGGGACTGCCGGCGACGTGTTCTCGCTCGGCGCGGTGCTGGCCTTCGCCGCGACCGGGCGCAGCGCCTTCGGTGACGGTGCCGCCTCGCACGCGGCGCTGCTGTACCGGGTCGTGCACGGGGAGCCGGACCTGACGGACGTACCGCCGTCCCTGCTCGGGCTGATCCGTGCCTGTCTGATGAAGGACCCGGCGCAGCGGCCGGCTCCCGCCGAGATCGTCACGGCACTGGCGCCGGAGGGCGTCGAGGGGGTGCTGAGCGACTGGCTGCCGTCGGCGGTGGCGTCGACCATCGCCACGCACGCGGCGGGGATCCTGGATCTGGAGGCGCCCGAGCAGCCGACGGTGTCCTTCGGGCCGCCGCCGACGGTGGGTGATGCGTCGACGGGCGGCTCGGGTCCGGCTCCGACCCCGATTCCGGGGTACGGGTATCCAGCGGCGTCGGGATACGGCACTCCGTCCAGCGGCACACCCGCGCCGGGCTACGGATACCCGCCCGCCGCCGGCACCCCGCAACCCGGCACGGTCCAACTGGGCTCACCCCAGGCCGGTTCCCCCACCACCCCCTCGCGCCGCCGCGCCCTCGGCCTCGCGCTCGGCGGTGCGGCGGCGGTCGCGGTGGTGGGCGGAGGAACGGCGTGGTGGCTCGGGCGGGACACCGAGACGTCCGGCGGACCGACGAAGGAGCACGGCGAGGTCGGCCAGGGCAGTGGGGGCGGTTCGGCCCAGCCCGCGGCGGAGAACTTCTCGACCCCGCCGGCCGGAGTGGCACCCCAGCCGCTGTGGCACAAGACGGTCGCGGACGACAGCACCCACCCCGACGTACCGCTGCTCGTCCAGGGCGGCCTGCTCCTGGTCAGCGGCGACCCGCTGGTGGCGTACGACGTGAAGACGGGCAAGGCCCGCTGGTCCAAGCCGGAGATCTGCCGCCCCGGCGCCCCGCTCCTCTTCCACGGCGGCAAGGTGTTCCTGTCCGACGGCGACTACGACGGCGTACTCGTCGCGTACGACGTGCGGACCGGCAAGGAAGCCTGGCGCAGCCGGCTCGGCAAGCAGCTGAACGTCGAGGACACGCTCGCCATCGACGACAAGAACGTGTACGTCACCGCCAGCGACTACAGCGAGTCCAAGAGCGCCACCGACTACCGCACGGCGGTCGCCGCGATCAGCCACACCACCGGCAAGAAGGTGTGGCTGCACAAGCGCGACTGGGGCACCGACGACTACGACGTCGAGGGCACCGCCTCCGGCAAGTACCTCGTCTACACCGACTCCAAGAAGAACCTCACCGTCCGGGACACCGCCACCGGCGGACAGTTGTGGACCAAGAAGATCGGCGACGACTGGAGCTGGCGGCCCACGGTCGCGAGCGGCCTGGTCTTCCTGCCGGGCGACAGGCTCACCGCCGTGGACGCGGACACGGGCGCCACCGTCTGGACGCTGTCCCCCAACGGCCGCCGCGGCTTCAAGAACCCGACCGTCATCGACGGCGTGCTCTACGCGAGCGACTACGACGACGGCGTCTGGGCCGTGAACGTGAAGACCGGCAAGCGGATCTGGCTCTGCGACGAACTCGACGTCGAGGGCCCGGAGACGTTCCTGAAGGCGGGGACCACCCTCTACGGCGCCACCGGGTCCCTGGACGGCGGCGTGGTCGCCCTCCAGGCCAGGACCGGCAAACTGCGCTGGACCTTCACCGTCAGCGAGTACCACGGCGACACCTGGCAGATCGCCCTGTCCGGCAACCGCCTGATGGTGACGAACGGTCCGGCGATCTACGCGCTGCCGGCCGTCTGACCCCGGCCCCGCAGCACCCTGCGGACGATCCCCAGCAGCCCCGCCACCAGCCCGAAGACCAGCCCGGCCGCCAGCACGCCCATGAACAGGGCCGGCCAGAAGTCGGGGCCGAAGAGCGGCGGCAGTTCGTCCTCGGTGACCGGATCCGTCACCGGGTACGGGTCGCCGGGGGCGTTGGGTTCGTCCGTGCGGGGGGTCTTGTCGAGGATCGTCATCAGGGCGTCGAGACGTTCGCCCAGGAGGTGGTCCTCGGCCTCGTCCGCCTGGTCGTCGCCGTACGTGATGGATTCCGGCAGGTCGTAGAGGAGGCTGTAACCGTCCAGCCTGAGGCCGTGGTTGAAGACGTCGATGTAGCCGCTCGCCGGGTCGGCGACCACGTACACCCCGTCCTCGCCCAGCTTGTCGTGGACCGCCGCGGCGAACGCCTCCTCGTCGCCGCCGGACTCGTCCTCCGTCAGCTGCGGGACGAGTGAGACGAAGACCGGGCCGCCGTCCTGCGAGCGTTCGAACGCACGGATGCGGTCACGGAGCCGGGCCGACCGGCCGGAGCCCAGGACCCGCGGGCTCTCCGGGTCCTCGTACACCGGGTCCTGTGCCAGGCCCTCCGCCACCCGGTCGAGGCGGGCGTTGAGGTCGATCGCCCTGGGCCTGGGAGACCAGCTCGACCTGGTCTCGTCGAAGACGAGGGGGGCGCCCACGGCGATCGCGACGGCGGAGGCGAGCGCCAGGACCGGGAGGGTACGGCGCAGGGCGCGGCTCGCCTTGACCTCCTTTCGCGAGGCGGCCCCCGTGGTTGCGGCGGCCCTCGGGAGGCGGTGCCACCAGCGTCGTACATACGGGACCAGCAGCAGGATCAGCAGCGGTACGCCGGTGAGCAGGACCCCGGTGAGGGACGACTGGTCGCTGCGGTCGGACGGCCCGATGTACAGGGCCGCGGGCTCTTCACCGTCGTCGTACCTCGCCCGCGCCGCCTCCGCCCGCTCTGCGGCGGCCTTCTCATCGCCCTGCGCGATGACCTCGGCGAAGCGCTCGAAGCGGCGCAACGGGCCCGCGTCGTAGGGGACTTCGTAGAGCGCGACCGTCCCGGCGTCGTCCGCCGGGACATCGACGCCGTGCGCCACGGCATCCGCCACCTGCGACTCGTCGATGAGCACGTACAGCCCGTCCCGGCCGAGTCGCTTGTGGACCGCGTCGAGCAGGCCCGGGTCTGTGGCGCTCAGGGCCGGGAGGACGATGACGTACGTCGGTACGCCGGTGCGCTCGGCCACCTCGGCGAAGGCGGGGGCCGTGGACTGCGGGACCTCGCGGGGGAACTGATCGGTGACGTAGACCGGGTTCGTGCGGAGGCGGTCTGCGAGATGGGCGGCCTGGGCGCTGGTGTCGGTGGCCGCCCGGGCCGGGGTGGTGGCGGTTGCGAACAGGGCGGCCAGGGTGCAGAGGGCGAACAGCATGCGCGCGGTGCGGGCGCGCCGTGCGTGTCGGGTCATGCGTATGCCGTATGCCCTGCCTGTGCGCACTGCTGCCGTCCCCCGTGTAGCGCCGAACTGCTGTACTGCGGCACTCTACTGAGCTTCGCCGGTGTGAAATGGATCAAGGGGGTTCGGGTATGCGGATCAAGGGGGTTCCGGTATGCAACCGTCGTTCATGAGGACAGCAAGAGGTACGGCGGGATGAGCACCGCCCTGCTGGTTCTCGTCGCCGCGCTCTGGGGCGCGGTGGCGGGGGCGTCGCTGCCTCGGGCCGCCTACCGGTTCTCCGTTCCGGAGGAGGAGGGCTGGCGGGATCGGTGTCCGGGCGGGCATCGGGTCCGCGGGTGGATCGGGCGGGCCCGGTGCGGGGAGTGTGCGGGCACCCGGACGTACGGGCCCAGCGCGGCCCCCATGGCCACCGTCACCGCCCTCGTCTGCGCCGCCCTCGCCGTCGCCACGGACACCCGGCCCGAGCTGGGCGTCTGGCTGCTGCTGGCGCCCGTCGGCGTACTGCTCACGGTCGTCGACTTCCGGGTACGGCGGCTGCCCAACCCGCTGACCCTCACGCTGGCGGGCGCCGCGCTCGCGCTGCTCGGCCTGGTCGCCCTCGTCCCCGAGCACGCCGGTGACTGGCCCACCGCTGTGTGGGCCACGCTCGCGCTCGGCGCCGGCTACTACGTGCTGTACCTCGTCAACCCCGGCGGCATGGGCTTCGGCGATGTGAAGCTGGCGCTCGGGGCGGGGGCGGTGCTGGGCTGGTACGGCTGGTCGACGGTGATGCTCGGCACCTTCGCCGGGTTCCTGTTCGGGGCGCTCTACGGCTGGGCGCTCGTCCTCCTGCGCCGGGCCGGGCGCAAGTCGGCGATCCCGTTCGGGCCGTTCCTGGTCGGCGGGGCGTTCGTGGGGCTGCTGATGGGGGCGTACGCGGCGTGAGCACCGGGCGCTCACGCGCTCTGGCCACCGGGTGCCTACGCGGTCCGACCCCCGAGGCGGGCGCGGCCTGACGTCCGGCACCCGAAACGCCTGGCGTAGGCTGGTTCGGTCCGTCCAACCCCTTGACGAAAGGGACGCCCCGGTGACCGAGAAGGCCGACCTTCAGTCCGTCCTCGACCGTGCCGCAGCGGGCGGACGCATCACCCCCGAGGAAGCGCTCGACCTCTACCGCGACGCCCCGCTGCACGCGCTGGGCGCTGCCGCCGACGCCGTACGCCGCCGCAGGTACGCGGGTACCGAGCACATCGCGACGTACATCATCGAGCGCAACATCAACTACACGAACGTGTGCGTCACGGCGTGCAAGTTCTGCGCCTTCTACGCCGCCCCCAAGGACCAGGCCAAGGGCTGGACCCGCGACCTGGACGACATCCTGCGGCGCTGCGCCGAGACGGTGGAGCTGGGCGGCACCCAGATCATGTTCCAGGGCGGTCACCACCCGGACTACGGCGTCGAGTACTACGAGAAGCACTTCAGCGCCATCAAGCAGGCCTTCCCGCAGCTCGTCATCCACAGCCTGGGGGCGAGCGAGGTCGAGCACATGGCCCGGATCTCCGGTGTGTCGGTCGAGGAGGCCATCACCCGGATCCACGAGGCCGGCCTCGACTCCTTCGCGGGCGCCGGCGCCGAGCTGCTGCCCGCGCGGCCGCGCAAGGCCATCGCCCCGCTGAAGGAGAGCGGCGAGCGCTGGCTGGAGATCATGGAGGCGGCGCACAACCTCGGTGTCGAGTCGACGTCGACGATGCTCATGGGCACGGGCGAGACCAACGCCGAGCGGATCGAGCACCTGCGGATGATCCGTGACGTCCAGGACCGGACGGGTGGCTTCCGGGCCTTCATCCCGTACACCTACCAGCCCGAGAACAACCACCTCAAGGGCCGTACGCAGGCCACGCTCTTCGAGTACCTGCGGATGATCGCCATCGCGCGGCTGTTCATGGACAACATCCAGCACATCCAGGGGTCCTGGCTGACGACCGGCAAGGAGGTCGGCCAGCTGTCGCTGCACTACGGTGCCGACGACCTCGGCTCGATCATGCTGGAGGAGAACGTCGTCTCCTCGGCCGGCGCCAAGCACCGTTCCAACCGGCTGGAGATCATCGACCTGATCCGCAAGGCGGGGCGGGTCCCGGCACAGCGGACGACGACGTACGAGCACATCGTGGTGCACGACGACCCGGCGAACGACCCCGTCGACGAGCGGGTCGCGTCCCACATCTCGTCCACGGCGATCGAGGGCGGCACGGCCCACCCCGAGCTGAAGCTCCTGGCCTCCAACTGACGTACTCGTGCTGACGATTCACGCCGACTCCAGGGGCCACGCGCTCGTCGTCGAGGGCGACTGGATCGCCGATGCCGGACCGCTGGAGGAGCTCGTCGCCGCCCGTCCGCGGGCGCGGGTGCGGCAGTGGCCCGGCATTCTGACGCCCGGGCTGATCAACATCCACGGCAACGAGCTGCTGGAGGAGGCCTACCACCCCGATCCGCGCGAGGCCGACGAGCTGGGCACCGAGCCGCTGACCGGGGACGCGCTGGCGGCGCTCACCATGGACGACGCCCGCTGGGGCGCGAGCGCCCGGCGCGGGGTGCAGCGGATGCTGGCGTACGGCACGGTCCGCGCCGCCTGTGAGGAACTGCGCAACCGCGCGGTGCGGGATGCCGTGCGGCGCACCGGTCTGGCGGTGATGGGCCGCATCGGGCGCCCCGACGGCGTTCCCTCCCTCGATCCGTACGCCTCCGGGTGGCCGGTTGATTTCCCGCCCCCGCGCGAGCGCGGGTCCGCCGCCCGGTTCGCCGTGTTCGACGTACGGGACGAGGCCGAACTCGCGGAGCGCGGCGCGGGCACGTGCGTGGCGACCGTGGTGGACGGGCGGATCGTGTACCGACGCCGGTAGGTCTTGGCGCGGGGTCCCGGAAGGGTCCTGGCGCGGGGTCTGACACGGGGCCTGACACGGGGCCTGACACGGGGTCCTGGATCGGCGGCCCGGCACGGGGTCAGCCCGAGAACGCCTCCGCGAACGCGCCCTCCTCCTGGTCGACCCCGCTGCAGTTCGTCAGCGGGTCGTCCGAAGAGGAGCCGTCCGCGCAACTCCGGTCCCGGAACGTCGCCCACATCGACACCCACCCGATCCCCTTCTCCTCGGCGAACTCCCGTACCTGCGCCGCGTCGTCGAGGGTGAACGTCTCGTTGTCGACGTCGTTGACGCCGAGCATCGAGGTGAGCGCCATGGCACGCCAGGCGGTCGCGTCGGAGGTGCCGAAGATCTCCTGGAGCTGTGTGTGCGTGGCCTTGGCGGAGGTGAGGGCGTAGTCGCCCATGTCGCCGGTGTACGACTCGCCGTAGTTCATCGTCATGATGTTGACGGTGGAGACCTGGACGTCGTGCTCGTTGGCGGACTCCAGCAGCGCCACGCTGTCGTCGTCGAGTCCTGAGGGCATCACCGGCAGGGTGAACGAGACCTCCAGATCGCTGCGTTCCTTCTGCAGCAGCGCGATCGCCTGCGAACGCAGGTCCACCGAGTCGGAGTCGGTCAGCTCATCGCCCTCGATGTCGAAGTCGGCCTGCGACGAACCGGCCGCGTCCAGTGCCTTCCCGTACGCCGCCGCCAGTTCGGACGCGCTGTCGCAACTCGCCGCCAGCTCCTTGCCGGAGGCGCCGCCGAAGGAGACCCGGACGGTGGCGCCGTCCTGGGTGAGCCGCGCGATACGGGACTTCGTGGCCGAGTCGGTGATGGTGGTCGAGCCGTTCCACTTGGGGGTGCAGTCGCTGCCGTCCGAGATCACGAAGGCCAGGTTGTACGTCGCCGGGGAGCCGGCGGAGTCGTTGTCGGAGGCCTCGTTGGAGCTGACGTAGGGGGCGTACGACGTGCTCGACGAGGCCGATTGGGAGGCTGAATCGGAGGCCGATTCGGAGGTGGAATCGGAAGGCGATGCGCTGGGCTGCCGCGGGTTCGGCGGTGCCGCGTCCGTCGTGTCGTCGGAGCCCGCGGAGCACCCCGTGATGGCCAGTGCAAACATGCAGGTGAGCCCGGCCGTCGCTGTCAGGAAACTCCGCATTGCGTACGTACCCGCTTTCGTGATTTCGATCCCTTTCGAAAGACCTCATACGTCTCCCGGGCGGAAATGTCTCACACTCCGCCGGGGCCTGGGCCTTCAACTCCTTTCACAGAGCTGTGAGGTGCGTAGGCGTTCGCGGGAACTCTCAGGAAGTGGATAGGTTAAGGCGTTTCTCATGGGCGTCTCACACGAAGTACAGAGCCGTGGGCACATAAAGGTTCCCTAATGTCCGGGGAATGCATTCCGAGCCTGCCATCGAAAACCGCGCCGCCGAACCTGTGCGCGGTCGCCGCCGCAAACGCGGCAACGGGTCCGTCGAGGGGCCCGTGTTCGTTGACAACTCCGGACGCCGCTCCAAGCTGCTGCGTCGTATCGGCCTTCTGGTCGGCGTCGCCTGCCTCGGGTACGCGGTCGTGCTGGGCATGGCCTTCATGGGCGTCGGCACCTCGCTGACGCCGTCCGAGCTGCTGCCCTTCGCGGGCGGCGGCCCGGCCGGTGCCCCGAACTCCGGCCCCGGTGGCGCCCAGCCCCAGGGCGGTGTCGGCACCCCGCCCACGAAGCCCACCGGGACGCCGCCGACGGGCACCGCGACCGGCGAGCCGCCCACTTCCGCCCCGAGCGTGTCCGCCTCCGCCTCCGCGGCCGCCGCCAACTGACCGGGACGCACCCACACTCATGACAACGACGACTCCCTCACGCGGCCGCCGCCGCGCCCCCACCCGAATCCAGCGGGCAGCGGGCAAGGCCGCGGCGTTGCAGAAACCGCGCGTCATCCTCGCCGGACTGCTCCTGCTCGCGCTGACCAGCATCATGCTGCTGCTGCTCTCGCTGGGCCCGGTCCTGGTCCTCCACTTCGCGTGGGAGCCGCCGGACGACCGCTTCGGCAGCGCGCTCACCGACCTGGCCACGTTCCTCTTCTGCTGGATCCTCGGCTTCGCGCACCGCGACGGCGTCCTGCGGCGGCTGAAGCCGTTGGCCGTCGCCACCCTCTCCCTCGCGGCGATCGCGTACGGCGGCTGGTACGCCTTCACACACCAGGCCGAAACCGGCTCCTACGACCTGGACGACATCCCCCTCGCCCAGGCGTTCTGGTCGGCGGGCTACGTGACGCTGCTGATGTACGCCAAGAAGGTTTTCCGGATCGACTTCGCCCGGCTCACCCGCTTCCGTCGCACCGACCGCCTCGTCACGGTCTTCAACGCGCGCGCGGTCACGATCTACCTCTGGCACGAGATCGCCCTGATCCTCGCCGTCCCGCTGATCGACCAGTTCTGGAACGTGCCCGCGTTCGAGAAGTACCTGGCGCTGGAGAGCCAGTGGTTCATGTTCGGCATCGGCTGGATCCTGATCGCGGTGTTCGTCCTGTTGTGCGGCTGGGTGGAGGACGTGGCCGGGAAGAAGAAGCCCAGGCTCGTTCCGTGAGGGCATCGGCTGCTTCCGTGCGGGCGGCTGCAAGAATGGGCACGTGACCCGCGCTTCCCTGAACAAGCAGCCGCACGAAGTCGCCTCGATGTTCGACGACGTGGCGGAACGGTACGACCTGACGAACGACGTGCTGTCGCTCGGCCAGGACCGTGTGTGGCGCAAGGAGGTGGCGAAGGCGGTCGACGCCCGCCCCGCGCAGAAGGTCCTCGACCTGGCGGCCGGCACGGCCACCTCGTCCCTTCCCTTCGCGCAGACGGGCGCGTACGTCGTCCCTTGCGACTTCTCCCTCGGCATGCTCCAGGTCGGCAAGAAGAAGCACCCGTGGCTGCCGCTCACTGCGGGCGACGCGACGAAGCTGCCGTTCCGGGACGACACCTTCGACGCGGTCACCATCTCCTTCGGGCTGCGCAACGTCCAGGACTTCGACGCCGCGCTGCGTGAGATGTACCGGGTGACGCGGCCCGGCGGCCGGGTCGTGATCTGCGAGTTCTCGCACCCGACCTGGGCGCCCTTCCGCACGGTCTACACCGAGTACCTGATGCGCGCCCTGCCCCCGGTCGCCCGCGCGGTGTCCTCGAACCCCGACGCGTACGTCTACCTGGCCGAGTCGATCCGCGCCTGGCCCGACCAGCCGGCCCTCGCCGAACGCCTGCGCAAGGCCGGCTGGTCGAAGGTGGCCTGGCGGAACCTGACGGGCGGCGTGGTGGCCCTGCACCGGGGCTTCAAGGAGAGCTGAGCGGCCTCGAGCAGAGCCGAGTGCCAGGCCTCAAGCAGAGCTGACGACGGGGTACGGGTCTCCGGGCTCGTCGAGCTCGCGCTCCAGCCCGCCCTTCGGTGGCCGCGGGGCGCGTGGCTCGCGTACGCCTCCGCCGCCCTCGCCCTCGCCCTCGCCCTCGCCGAAGTCGAACCAGACGTAGACCAGAGAGTCCCGCGGCACCTCGGCACCGGGCTCCGGATACTGGCGTACGACGTAGTCGACGACGGTGAGGTGGAAGTCCGGCCGGTCCGGTGCGTTGAGGAGCAGGCCGTGCGACTTCGCTGCCTCGCGCGCGTCCATGGCCATCAGCCCGACGAGCTTCGGTACCCGCACCTCGGGCGTTTTGGGTGTTATGCGCACAGATGTCACCCCCAGCGGTACTGGCAGGGTAACCGCCCGGGTGTGCCACCCGGAAGCGTCAAGTACCTTTCTGTAGCAGTCGGTTACCCAGAGTCACCAGTGGGCGTGAATCCGGCGTCACAGATCGAGTCGGTAGCAGTGCCCCTGCTGCCGCGCATCCGGTGTGGTGAACACTTCGGCGAGCCGCATCTCCAGCCGCCGCGTCACCGCGATCGACCGCTCGTTGCGGGCGTCGACCATCGCCACCACGCTCGGCACCCCGGCCGCCCGCACCCGCTCCAGCGCCAACTGCGCGGCCGCGGTGACGTACCCCTTGCCCCAGTGCTCCCGTCCGAGCCGCCAGCCGATCTCGATCTCCCCCGTGGGACCCCAGGCCCGCTCCCACGGCTGGGCTCCGGTGAAGCCGATGACCTGCTCGTTCTCGTCGAGCATGGTCCACAGGCAGAACCCGCGCTCGGCGTCGTGCCGGCGCTGGCGGGCGGTGAGTTCCTCGTAGACGGACAGCTCCGCGGCCCTGCCGCCGTGGAACTCCATGACATCCGGGTGGGCGAAGACCCGGTGCCAGGCGACGGCGTCCTCGTCGGTGGGGACACGGAGCCGTACGACAGGGAGAACTCGGTTCACGGAGGCAGCCCTTCAGCCGGGTGATCAGTGCTGCTGAATAGACTGCCCATGTCCAGTGCCGCTCGGCACACAGATTTCGAACTTGGGGAGATCCCGCCGTGAGTGTCGTGACCGAGCCCATCTCCTCACCCCTCTCCGAGAACACCGCCGATGTGATCGTCGTGGGCGCGGGGCCGGCCGGCGCCACGACGGCGTACCACCTGGCCAAGTCCGGCCTCGACGTCCTCCTGCTGGAGAAGACCGAGTTCCCGCGGGAGAAGGTCTGCGGTGACGGCCTGACTCCGCGCGCGGTCAAACAGTTGGTGGCGATGGGCATCGACATCTCCGAGGAAGCCGGCTGGCTGCGCAACAAGGGGCTCAGGATCATCGGCGGCGGTGTACGCCTCCAGCTGGACTGGCCCGACCTCGCCTCCTTCCCCGACTACGGCCTCGTCCGCAAGCGCGACGACTTCGACGAGCAACTCGCCCGCCAGGCCCAGAAGGCGGGCGCCCGCCTCTACGAGCGCTGCAACGTCGGCGCCCCGATCATCGACGACCGCACCGGCCGTATCACCGGCGTCCACGCCAAGCTCGGCGAGGAGAAGCGCGAGGTCACCTTCCACGCGCCGCTGGTCGTCGCCGCGGACGGCAACTCCACGCGTCTGTCCCTGGCGATGGGCCTGCACCGCCGCGAGGACCGTCCGATGGGCGTGGCCGTACGGACGTATTTCGAAAGCCCGCGCCACGAGGACGACTACCTCGAGTCCTGGCTGGAGCTGTGGGACCGCCGCGGCCCCGGCGAGGACCGCCTCCTGCCCGGCTATGGCTGGATCTTCGGCATGGGCGACGGCACGTCGAACGTCGGCCTGGGCGTGCTCAACACCTCGGACTCCTTCAAGGAGCTGGACTGGCGCGAGGTCCTCAAGGCCTGGTGCGCCTCGATGCCGGAGGACTGGGGCTACACCCCGGACAACATGACCGGCCCGATCCGCGGCGCCGCCCTCCCCATGGCCTTCAACCGCCAACCGCACTACACCAAGGGCCTGCTGCTGGTCGGCGACGCCGGCGGCCTGGTGAACCCCTTCAACGGCGAGGGCATCGCCTACGCCATGGAGTCCGGCCAGATCGCCGCCGACGTCATCGTCCAGGCCCACGCCCGCTCGACCCCCGCGGGGCGTGAACTGGCCCTCCAGCGCTACCCGCGCGTCCTGAAGGACACCTACGGCGGCTACTACACGCTGGGCCGCGCCTTCGTGAAGCTCATCGGCAACCCGAAGGTCATGAAGATCGCGGCCCAGCGCGGCCTGACCCACCCGCTCCTGATGAAGTTCACCCTGAAGCTCCTGGCCAACCTCACCGACCCGACGGGCGGCGACGCGATGGACCGCATCATCAACGGGCTGAGCAAGGTGGCGCCGAAGGCCTGACCCGGCGGCGACTACCGGTTGAGGGCCTCGATGTTGGCGGCCCGGCGTGCGAAGACCTCCTCCCGCCGGTCCGCCACCTGCCGCAGGGCGTCCTTGCGTTCGCGCTTGGAGAGCCGGTCCAGATAGACATGGCCGCCCACGTGGTCGTTCTCATGGGCGAGGCAGCGGGCGAAGTACCCCGTGCCCTCGATCACGAGTGGCTCGCCGTCCTTGTCGTACCCGCGCACCACGGCCCGGTCCGGGCGCGGTACGTCCATCACCGCGCCCGGCACGGAGAGGCAGCCCTCGCTGTCGTCCAGCAGCCTGCGCCCGGCCGGGTCGAGTGGCTCCAGCACCGGGTTCACGATGTGCCCGACATGCCGGACCCCGTCGTCGTCCGGGCAGTCGTACACGAACAGCCGCAGATCGACACCGACTTGGTTCGCCGCCAGTCCCGCCCCCTCGGCGATGTACATCGTCAGGAACATGTCGTCGATGAGCGCGGCGAGATCGGGCCCGAACTCGGTGACATCCCGGCACGGCTTGTGCAGCACCTCTTCCCCCACCTCGGTGATCCTGCGCACCGTCCCACGCCGGGCCTCGGGCGCGAGCGGCGGATACGACTCGACGGGCCTGCCTTGCACGAAAACGCTGGGCATCGCTGTGTCTCCTTGTTGTCCTTGCGCTGTTGCGTGTTGTGAGGATGCTGTGGCCGGCCGAGAAACGGGCTTCCGACCTCCGCGGACCCTCCCTACCCTCACGGATTCATGACAACAGAAGACACGCAGGAGCCCCAGGAGAAGACAGGTCACACGCGATCCGGCCACACCCGCAGACGCTTTCTGGCCGGTGCCGGGGGAGTGGCCGGCGCCCTCGCGTTATGGCCGGGCGGCAGCGCCGGCGCCGCGACAGGCAAGCGCGTCGCCGTCCTCGGCGGCGGGGTCTCCGGCCTGAGCGCCGCCCACGAACTCGCCGAACGCGGCTACGCGGTCACCGTCTACGAGTACTACGACACCCTCGGCGGCAAGGCCCGCTCGATGCCCGTCCCCGGCACTGCGGCCGGCGGCCGCGCAAACCTCCCCGCCGAGCACGGCTTCCGCTTCTTCCCCGGCTTCTACCGGAACCTGCCGGACACCATGCGCCGCATCCCCGTCCCCGGCAACGCGGGCGGCGTCCACGACAACCTCCGCAGCGGCACCGAGGCCCTCTTCGCCCGCGCCGGCGGCCGCCCCGACCTGCACTTCCCGCTCCGCCGCGCCACCACCCCGCCCCGCCCCGGTGACCTCACCCTCAGCTGGATCCGCGACCAGATCCTCTCGGTGCTGGACCTCGGCACCCGCCTCCCGGCCCACGAGGTCGCCTACTTCGCCGACCGGCTCCTCGTTCACCTGACCAGCTGCGACGCCCGCCGTGAGGAGGTGTGGGAGAAGGTCGCGTGGTGGGACTTCATCCGCGCCGAGGAGATGAGCGAGGAGTACCGCACGCTCCTCGGCATAGGCCAGACCCGCAATCTGGTCGCCACGCGCGCGGAGGTGGCGTCCACCCGAACCGTCGGCCGCGTCATCATCGAGGCCCTGCTCCTGTGGGGCCTGCTCGGCCGCGGCATGGACGGCGACGCCGACATCGACCGCATCCTCAACGCCCCCACCAGCGAGGCCTGGATCGACCCCTGGGAGGCCCACCTGCGCTCCCTCGGTGTCCGGTTCGTCCTCGGCACCCAGGCCCGCGAGGTCCTCTACGACGGCGGCCGGGTGACCGGCGTCCGCGTCTCGGCCCGCGACGGCGCCGACGAACGTACGGTCACCGCCGACCACTACCTCTCCGCGCTGCCCGTCGAGCACGCACGCATGACGTGGGGCCCCGCCCTGCGCGCGGCCGACCCACAGCTCGCCAAGTGCGACGCGCTGCAGACGGACTGGATGACCGGCGTGATGTTCTACCTGCGCACCCCGACACCGGTCGTGCACGGCCACATCAACTGCCTCGACTCACCCTGGTCGGTGACCGGCATCGGCCAGGCCCAGTTCTGGGACGGACGGGACTTCTCGCGCGACTACGGCGACGGACGCGCCCACGACTGTCTCTCCGCCATCATCTCGGAGTGGGACAAGCCAGGCATTCTGTACGGCAAGACGGCCAAGGAGTGCACCAAGGAGGAGGTCGTCGCCGAACTCTGGGCCCAGCTGAAGGACGGCCTGAACGACGCAGGCAAGACCACGCTCCGGGACGAGGACCGCCTCGGCTGGTTCATGGACCCGGCGGTGACGGGCCTCGGCGGCCCCGATCCGCGCAACCGCGAGCAGCTCCTCATCCACCCCACGGGCACCCTCTACAACCGCCCCACGGCCCACACGAAGGTCCCGAACTTCTTCCTCGCGGGCGACTACGTCCGCACGGACGTCGACCTGGCGACGATGGAAGGCGCCAACGAATCCGCCCGCCTGGCCGTCAACGCCCTCCTCGAAGCGGACGATTCGGACGCCGAGCGCTGCCGGATCTGGGAGCTGTACCGGCCCCCGGAGCTGGAGCCGCTGAAGCGGGTCGACGAGGTGCGCTACAAGCTGGGCCTGCCCAACACCTTCGACCTGGGATGAGACTGTTCAGCCCGAGATGAGTCGTTTCGACTTGGTATGAGGCGGAAGGGCCGCTGCCCCCGAGCGGCTGCGGCCCTTCCGGTGATCTCCGCGACTCAGAGGACGCGCACGGCTCCCGACGCCGGGTACCCGGACAGGTCCTGGATGACGACGCCCTTGGAGGGGTTGGCCGCGTCCAGGTACTGGCCGTTACCGATGTAGACGCCCACGTGGTAGGCCGAGCCCTTGCCACCCCAGTACAGGATGTCGCCGACCTGGATCTGAGAGAGCGGGATGTCGGTTCCAGCCATCGACTGGTCCTGCGAGACCCGCGGCAGGTCGACGCCGACCTGCTTGAACGCGGCCTGGACCAGGCTGGAGCAGTCCCACGCGTTGGGGCCGGTGGCACCCATGACATACGCGTCGCCCACCTGTGCCTGGAGGAAGGAGATGACCGTCGCGACGCTGCCGCTGGCGGGAGCGGCGACGCTCGTGCTCGCGGAGGCGGACAGGGTGGCCCGCTCGGTGCTGCGCGAGGCGGCGGCTTCCGCGGCGGCCCGGCGGGCCTCCTCGGCCTTCTTCTTCGCCTCGGCCTTCTTCTTGGCCTCCGCGAGGTCCTTCTTGGCTTCCTTGGCTGCCGCGGCGGCGGCCGCGTCACGCTCGGCGTCGAGCTCGTAGTTCGCCGCCGCCAGCTGAGTGGCGTCCGCGGACTGGGCGAGCTGGTCCGCCAGGTCACCCGTGAGGGTGGGCAGTTCGATGGTCTGCGTAACCGGCTCGGCGGCGTTCGCCGTGGCCGCAGCACCTGCCGCTGCCATGCTGAGGACGCCACCGGCAACTCCGGCACGCATCGCGATGGTCGTCGATGCGCCGCGGCGGGGCTTCCGGTGGCTACGTATGTGAGCGGTGTGGGACATGAGAACAACCGGTATCAGGGGCTCCTCCATACCTACAAGAAACGTGTGCTGCGCCACAGTTACTCAATCGCCGCCCCAATTTCCCTGCACTCCGCCCTTTATTGACGCCGTAACGGACATTGCGGACCCCCTCGATCCCGCCCGTGATCACGGACTTTCATCATTAAGTCCGAATTGCCCGCCGCTTACCACTTGTTGGGACCGGTGGCCAAGCCCGGTTCTCTGGGTCTCACATCGGTGTGGCAGAGGTCACGCAACGGTTACGGCGATGTGCGCGTCCCGTGCCCGGATCCCCCTCATGTGGCTCGTGAACGCGTGCACGCGTCCACATCCCACTCCGAGGCTCCCCCTCATGTGTGAATGCGCGCCTCTATCAAGACATCCGGTCCAGCACCAATTTGCATGCAAAGGAACCATCTTGATATTGAGACGCCCCCTCCGAGCTGCGTCAACGAGCGAAAATGTCACCTCTGGTGATCACCTGAACGCTTCTCGTGTGAAGATCACCGCTCATCCGACTTCATGATCCTTCGTCAGGTGGTGGAGATCACAAAGCTTGTGCAATACCCCGTGTCGCAGATCACAGAGCGGCGGGCATAAGATGCGAGGCAGTTGGGCTTGTGACCTGCTTCACATGTTCTCGATCTTCGCCGGGACGAGCGGGGCTCGTGGGACTGGTGAGTCGGCTGTGGGCCCAGTGCAACCGCCAGCAGTCAGTGCCGACTGAGAGGAGCGAGGAGCGGTGAACGCCTATGCGCCCATCCTCGTACTGGGAGCCCTCGGGGCAGGCTTTGCGATCTTCTCCGTGGTCATGGCCACGCTGATCGGTCCGAAGCGGTACAACCGGGCCAAGCTCGAGGCCTACGAGTGCGGTATCGAGCCGACCCCCACGCCGGCCGGCGGCGGGCGCTTCCCGATCAAGTACTACCTGACGGCGATGCTCTTCATCATCTTCGATATCGAGATCGTCTTCCTCTACCCCTGGGCCGTCACCTTCGACGCCCTGGGTGTTTTCGGGCTCGTGGAGATGTTGCTCTTCGTGCTCACCGTCTTCGTCGCGTACGCGTACGTATGGCGGCGCGGCGGCCTGGAATGGGACTGAGGGGCCTTTAACGACATGGGACTCGAAGAAAAGCTGCCGAGCGGATTCCTGCTGACCACCGTCGAGCAGGCCGCAGGCTGGGTGCGCAAGGCATCCGTCTTCCCGGCCACCTTCGGCCTCGCCTGCTGCGCCATCGAGATGATGACCACCGGCGCCGGCCGCTACGACCTGGCGCGCTTCGGCATGGAGGTCTTCCGCGGCTCGCCACGCCAGGCCGACCTGATGATCGTCGCCGGCCGGGTCAGCCAGAAGATGGCGCCGGTGCTCCGGCAGGTCTACGACCAGATGCCGAACCCCAAGTGGGTGATCTCCATGGGGGTCTGCGCCTCCTCGGGCGGCATGTTCAACAACTACGCGATCGTGCAGGGCGTCGACCACATCGTCCCGGTCGACATCTATCTCCCCGGCTGCCCGCCGCGGCCCGAGATGCTGTTGGACGCCATTCTCAAGCTCCACGAGAAGATCCAGTCCTCCAAGCTCGGGGTGAACGCCGAAGAAGCGGCCCGCGAGGCGGAGGAAGCGGCGCTCAAGGCCCTGCCCACGATCGAGATGAAGGGGCTGCTGCGGTGACCGACGCGAACGGCACCAACGGGGCGAACGGGTCGAACGGGGTCAACCCCGAGAAGGACCTCTCCGCCTCCAACCTCCCCGGCCAGCGCGGCCAGGGAGGCGAGGAGATCCGCGTCCAGCGCGGCATGTTCGGCGCCACCAACGGCGGCGACACCTCCGGCTACGGCGGACTGGTCCGCTCGGTCCGACTCCCGGGACCGGCGAGCCGCCCCTACGGGGGTTGGTTCGACGAGGTCGCCGACGAACTCGAGGGCGCACTGGAGGAGCAGGGACTCCTCCCCGACAACGCCATCGAGAAGACGGTCGTCGACCGCGGCGAACTCACCTTCCACATCGAGCGCGAGCACCTGGTCCGCGTCGCCCGCACCCTGCGCGACGACCCGGCCCTGCGCTTCGAGCTGTGCACCGGCGTCAGCGGCGTCCACTACCTCAGCGACAAGGGCCGCGAGCTGCACGCCGTCTACCACCTGCGCTCGATCACCCACAACCGGCTGATCCGCCTCGAAGTCAGCGCCCCCGACAGCGACCCGCACATCCCCTCGCTCGTCTCGGTGTACCCGACGAACGACTGGCACGAGCGCGAGACGTACGACTTCTTCGGCATCGTCTTCGACGGTCACCCCGCCCTGACGCGGATCATGATGCCGGACGACTGGCAGGGCCACCCGCAGCGCAAGGACTATCCGCTCGGCGGCATCCCCGTCGAGTACAAGGGCGCCCAGATCCCGGCTCCGGACCAGCGGAGGTCGTACTCGTGAGCACGCAGTCAGCATCCGCCCGTGAGACCACCGAGGGCACCGTTTACACGGTCACCGGTGGCGACTGGGACGAGGTCGTCCAGGCCGCGGCCCGCGCCGACGACGAGCGCATCGTCCTCAATATGGGTCCGCAGCACCCCTCCACCCACGGTGTGCTCCGCCTGATCCTGGAGATCGACGGCGAGACGGTCACCGAGGCCCGTTGCGGCATCGGCTATCTCCACACCGGCATCGAGAAGAACCTCGAGTACCGGACCTGGACGCAGGGCACCACGTTCGTGACGCGCATGGACTACCTGACGTCCTTCTTCAACGAGACCGCCTACTGTCTCGCCGTCGAGAAACTCCTCGGCATCGAGGACCAGATCAGCGAGCGCGCCAAGATCATCCGGGTGCTCCTGATGGAGCTGAACCGGCTCTCCTCCCACCTGGTGTGCATCGCCACCGGCGGCATGGAACTCGGCGCCACCACGATCATGATCTACGGATTCCGTGATCGTGAAATGATTCTCGACATCTACGAGCTCATCACGGGCCTCAGGATGAACCACGCGTACATCCGCCCCGGCGGACTCGCCCAGGACCTGCCGCCCGGCGCGGTGGACCAGATCCGCGAGTTCGTGAAGAAGATGAAGAAGAACCTCCCGGAGTACGACAAGCTCGCCACCGGGAACCCCATCTTCAAGGCCCGCATGCAGGACGTCGGCTACCTCGACCTGGCCGGTTGCATGGCCCTCGGCGCCACCGGCCCGATCCTGCGCTCCACCGGCCTGCCGCACGACCTGCGCAAGGCACAGCCGTACTGCGACTACGAGACGTACGACTTCGAGATCCCGACCGCCGACACCTGCGACTCCTACGGGCGCTTCCTGATCCGCCTGGAAGAGATGCGCCAGTCTCTCGGCATCGTCGAGCAGTGCCTGGACCGGCTGCAGCCCGGCCCCGTCATGGTCGCCGACAAGAAGATCGCCTGGCCCGCCCAGCTCGCCCTGGGACCGGACGGACTGGGTAACTCCCTCGACCACATCAAGAAGATCATGGGCACCTCCATGGAGGCCCTGATCCACCACTTCAAGCTGGTCACCGAGGGCTTCCGCGTCCCGCCGGGACAGGCGTACGCGGCCGTCGAGTCGCCCAAGGGCGAGCTCGGGGTGCATGCCGTGTCCGACGGCGGCACCCGCCCCTTCCGGGTCCACTTCCGCGACCCGTCCTTCACCAACCTGCAGGCCATGGCGGCGATGTGCGAGGGCGGCCAGGTCGCCGACGTCATCGTCGCCGTCGCGTCCATCGACCCCGTGATGGGAGGCGTCGACCGGTGACCACCTCTTCTTCTGAGCGGGGCGTCAGCCTGGGCATGCCCGAACTGCCCGCGCCCGCATACCCGGACGACGTTCGAGAACGGCTCGAGCGGGACGCGCGCGACGTCATCGCCCGCTACCCGGACTCCCGGTCCGCCCTCCTTCCGTTGCTGCACCTCGTGCAGTCGGAGGAGGGACATGTCACGCGCACCGGGATGCGGTTCTGCGCGGACATGCTGCACCTGACCACGGCCGAGGTGACCGCGGTCGCCACCTTCTACACCATGTACCGGCGCAAGCCGAGCGGTGACTACCAGGTGGGCGTCTGCACCAACACCCTGTGCGCGGTGATGGGCGGTGACGCGATCTTCGAAGAGCTCCAGGAGCACCTGGGCGTCGGCAACGGCGAGACCACCGACGACGGCAAGGTCACCCTGGAACACATCGAGTGCAACGCGGCCTGCGACTTCGCGCCGGTCGTGATGGTCAACTGGGAGTTCTTCGACAACCAGACCCCCTCGAGTGCCAAGCGCCTCGTCGACGACCTGCGCTCGGGGCGGGCCGTCGAGCCGACGCGCGGAGCGCGGCTGTGCACCTTCAAGGAGACCGCGCGGATCCTGGCCGGCTTCCCCGACGAGCGGCCCGGGGCCGTCGAGGCAAGCGGCAGTGCGGGACCGGCTTCGCTGGTGGGCCTCCGCCTGGCCAAGGGAGAGACCGCACCCGCGCGCGTGGTCCATCCGCGGGACGGCGGCCCTCATGACGAGCCGCAGGGCGGCGCGGTGCACGAGCCGTCTCCGACCGAGCACCTCAGTTCGCATGACGCGCCGCAGGACACATCGGCATCCGACCCGGCCCACCCGGCAGGTCCTGCCGCCGAGGAGGGGGAGTGATGACCTTGGCACCCGAGCTGAAAGACACCAGCCCCGAGAAGCTGCTCGCACCCGTGCTGTCGGCCTTCTGGGACGAGGACGGGTCCTGGACGTTGGACGTCTACCGAAGGCACGAAGGGTACGAGGGCCTTCGCAAGGCGCTCGCCATGTCGCCGGACGACCTGATCGCGTATGTCAAGGACTCCGGTCTGCGCGGGCGCGGCGGGGCGGGATTCCCGACGGGAATGAAATGGCAGTTCATTCCGCAGGGTGATGGAAAACCGCACTATCTAGTTGTCAACGCCGACGAATCGGAGCCCGGAACGTGCAAAGACATTCCGCTCCTCTTCGCGAACCCGCATAGCCTCATCGAGGGCATTGTCATCGCGTGTTATGCCATCAGGTCTTCGCATGCCTTCATCTATCTGCGTGGTGAAGTCGTTCCCGTGCTGCGGCGGTTGCACGAGGCCGTGCGCGAGGCCTACGCGGCGGGCTACCTCGGCGAGAACATCCTGGGCAGTGGGCTCGATCTCGAACTCACCGTGCACGCGGGCGCGGGCGCGTACATCTGCGGTGAGGAGACCGCACTGCTCGACTCGCTCGAAGGCCGCCGTGGTCAACCGCGGCTTCGTCCCCCCTTCCCTGCGGTGGCAGGTCTCTACGCCTGCCCGACTGTTGTGAACAACGTCGAGTCGATCGCGTCGGTTCCCGCGATTCTGAATCGGGGCAAAGACTGGTTCCGGTCGATGGGAAGCGAGAAGTCCCCGGGCTTCACGCTCTACTCGCTCAGCGGCCATGTCGCCAGCCCCGGCCAGTACGAGGCCCCGCTTGGCATCACACTCCGCCAGCTCCTCGAAATGAGCGGCGGGATGCGCCCCGGCCATCGCCTCAAGTTCTGGACACCGGGCGGCTCCTCGACGCCGATGTTCACCGACGAGCACCTCGATGTCCCTCTTGATTACGAAGGAGTGGGCGCCGCGGGTTCCATGCTCGGCACGAAAGCGCTCCAGTGCTTCGACGAGACGACCTGCGTCGTACGCGCCGTCACCCGCTGGACCGAGTTCTACGCCCACGAGTCCTGCGGCAAGTGCACGCCCTGCCGTGAAGGCACGTACTGGCTTGTGCAGTTGCTGCGCGACATCGAGGCCGGCAAGGGTGTGATGAGCGACCTCGACAAGCTGAACGACATCGCCGACAACATCAACGGCAAGTCCTTCTGTGCCCTCGGCGACGGTGCCGCCTCGCCGATCTTCTCCTCGCTGAAGTACTTCCGCGAGGAGTACGAGCAGCACATCACGGGCCGCGGCTGCCCCTTCGACCCGGCCAAGTCGACGGCCTGGGCCGATCACCGCACGGAGGTGAACGCATGACCGTGACCACCAATGCTCCCTCGGGAGGGGGAGGGGCGGCGGTCCCGCCGGAAGATCTCGTCTCGCTGACGATCGACGGTGTGGAGCTCAGCGTGCCCAAGGGCACCCTGGTCATCCGGGCCGCCGAGCAGCTCGGCATCGAGATCCCCCGCTTCTGCGACCACCCGCTCCTCGACCCGGCCGGCGCCTGCCGCCAGTGCATCGTCGAGGTCGAGGGCCAGCGCAAGCCGATGGCGTCCTGCACGATCACATGCACGGACGGCATGGTCGTGAAGACCCACCTCACCTCGCCGGTCGCCGAGAAGGCCCAGAAGGGTGTGATGGAGCTCCTGCTCATCAACCACCCGCTGGACTGCCCGGTCTGCGACAAGGGCGGCGAGTGCCCGCTGCAGAACCAGGCCATGTCGCACGGGCACGCCGAGTCCCGCTTCGAGGGAAGGAAGCGGACGTACGAGAAGCCCGTCCCGATCTCCACGCAGGTGCTGCTCGACCGCGAGCGGTGCGTGCTGTGCGCCCGCTGCACCCGGTTCTCCAACCAGGTCGCGGGCGACCCGATGATCGAACTGGTCGAGCGCGGCGCGCTGCAGCAGGTCGGCACCGGTGAGGGCGACCCCTTCGAGTCGTACTTCTCCGGCAACACCATCCAGATCTGCCCGGTCGGCGCGCTGACCTCGGCGGCGTACCGGTTCCGCTCCCGCCCCTTCGACCTCGTCTCCTCGCCCTCGGTGTGCGAGCACTGCTCCGGCGGCTGCGCGACGCGCACCGACCACCGGCGCGGCAAGGTCATGCGGCGCCTCGCGGCCAACGACCCCGAGGTCAACGAGGAGTGGATCTGCGACAAGGGACGGTTCGCCTTCCGGTACGCCCAGCAGCGCGACCGGCTTCAGACGCCTCTGGTGCGCAACGCCGAGGGCGACCTCGAACCGGCCTCCTGGCCGGAGGCCCTGCAGATCGCGGCCCAGGGGCTGCTCGCCTCACGAGGCCGGACCGGCGTCCTGACCGGCGGCCGCCTCACCATTGAGGACGCCTACGCGTACAGCAAGTTCGCGCGCGTGGCGCTCGACACCAACGACATCGACTTCCGCGCGCGCGTGCACAGCGGCGAGGAGGCCGACTTCCTCGCCGCGCGGGTCGCCGGTCACGGCCGCGACCTCGACGGTACGGGCGTCACCTACACCTTCCTGGAGAAGGCGCCGGCCGTCCTGCTGGCCGGGTTCGAGGCCGAGGAGGAGGCGCCCGGCATCTTCCTGCGGCTGCGCAAAGCCTGGCGCAAGCACGGCCAGAAGGTCTTCTCGCTCGCCACGCACTCCACGCGCGGTCTGGAGAAGGCCGGCGGCACGCTGCTGCCCGCCGCTCCCGGCACCGAGACCGAGTGGCTGGACGCACTCGCGAGCGGGGTCGGCCTGGAGGGGGACGGGGCGAAGGCCGCCGAGGCGCTGCGCACCGAGGGTGCGGTGATCGTCGTCGGTGAGCGGCTGGCCGCTGTGGAGGGCGGGCTCACCGCCGCCGTACGGGCCGCGTCCGCGACCGGCGCTCAGCTGGTGTGGATTCCGCGCCGGGCGGGGGAGCGCGGGGCCGTCGAGGCCGGGGCGCTGCCGTCGCTGCTGCCGGGCGGACGCCCCGCGACCGACCCACGCGCGCGTGACGAGGTCGCCGCCGTGTGGGGCCTGTCCGAACTCCCGCATCGCTACGGCCGCGACACCGGCCAGATCGTCGAGGCCGCCGCGACCGGCGAACTCCAGGCCCTGCTGGTCGCGGGCGTCGAGGTCGCCGACCTGCCCGATCCGGCACGCGCGCGTGAGGCGCTCGCCGAGGTCGGCTTCGTGGTGTCGCTGGAGCTGCGGCCCGGTGAGGTGACCGAGCTCGCCGATGTCGTGCTGCCCGTCGCCGCGGTCGCCGAGAAGGCGGGAACCTTCCTCAACTGGGAGGGCCGGGTGCGCTTCTTCGAGGCCGCGCTCAAGCCCGACCAGATGACCCGTCGCCGGGCCCCGTCCGACGCGCGCGTGCTGCAGATGCTGGCCGACGCCATGGACGTACACCTGGGTCTGCCGGATCTGCGCACCACGCGCGCGGAGATCGACCGGCTCGGCGCATGGGACGGACCGCGGGCCACCGACCCCCGGGAGATCGCGGCCCAGCTGCCGCGACCGGCCGCCGGTGAGGCCGTCCTGGCCGGCCACCGGCTGCTGCTCGACCAGGGCCTCCTCCAGGCCGGCGACGAAGCGCTCGCCGGCACCCGGCACGCCGCCCACGCGCGCGTGTCGACCGCCACGGCCGCCGAGGCCGGCGTCAAGGACGGCGATGTCCTCGCAGTGACCGGCCCCGCCGGAGTCGTGGAACTCCCGCTGCAGATCACGGAGATGCCCGACCGGGTGGTGTGGCTCCCGCTGAACTCCGTGGGCAGTGGTGTCGCCTCCGACGCCGGGGCGCTTCCCGGCGCGCTCGTCCGCATCGGCCCTGCGACCCTCGCGACCGATGCCCCTCAGGAGGTGGAGGCATGAGCCCGTTCCTGGCAGCTGAAGACCTCTCGATGTTCGGCCGCGACCCCTGGTGGCTGGTCGTCATCAAAGCGGTGTTCTGCTTCGCCTTCCTGATGGTGACCGTGCTGTTCTCCATCGTCTGGGAGCGCAAGGTCGTCGCCTGGATGCAGCTGCGCATCGGCCCCAACCGGCACGGCCCCTGGGGCATGCTCCAGTCGCTCGCCGACGGCATCAAGCTGATGCTCAAGGAAGACGTCATCGTCAAACGCGCGGACAAGGTCGTCTACGTCCTCGCGCCGATCGTCGCGGCCATCCCGGCCTTCATGGCGATCGCGGTGATCCCCTTCGGCCCGGCCGGCAACGAGATCTCGATCTTCGGCCAGCGCACCACGATGCAGCTCACCGACCTGCCGATCGCGATGCTCTACATCCTCGCGGTCGCCTCGGTCGGCATCTACGGCATCGTGCTTGCGGGTTGGAGTTCCGGATCCACCTATCCGCTGCTCGGCGGCCTGCGTTCCTGTGCGCAGATGATCTCGTACGAGATCGCGATGGGCGCAGCCTTCGCCTCGGTGTTCCTCTACTCCGGGTCGATGTCGACGTCGGCGATCGTCGAGGCGCAGCAGGACCGCTGGTACGTCGTCCTGCTGCCGGTCTCCTTCCTGATCTACATCGTGACGATGGTCGGTGAGACCAACCGCGCCCCCTTCGACATGCCTGAGTCCGAGGGCGACCTGGTCGGCGGCTTCAACACCGAGTACTCGTCGATCAAGTTCGCGATGTTCATGCTCGCCGAGTACGTGAACATGGTGACGGTCTCGGCCGTGTCCGTGACGCTCTTCCTGGGCGGCTGGCGGGCCCCGTACCCGGTCAGCGCCTTCTGGGAGGGCGCGAACCACGGCTGGTGGCCGCTGCTCTGGTTCGTGATCAAGGTCCAGCTGCTGCTGTTCTTCTTCATCTGGCTGCGCGGCACGCTCCCCCGCGTCCGCTACGACCAGCTGATGAAGCTCGGCTGGAAGGTCCTCATCCCGGTCTCCGTCGTCTGGCTGATGCTCGTCGCGACCGTGCGGACTCTTCGGAACGAGAACTACGACTTCGCCGACATCGCCCTCTACGTCGGTGGCGGCGTCCTCGCGCTGCTGCTCCTCTCCTTCGTCGCGGACATGTTCCGTGAGCGGACGAAAGCGGGCGCGCAACCCGTCGAGGAACCCGCCGGCTTCGACGCGATGGCCGGCGGATTCCCCGTACCTCCACTGCCCGGACAGGAGCTTCCGCCGGTGCCTCGGCGCCGCTCGCACCGCGAGCGGGAACTGATTGTCAGTGGTGGGCCCGATACTCAGAGTGACGGATCTCTGGATGGAAAGGAGGCGTCCGATGGCTGAGGAGCCCAAGGAGACCAAGCCCGGTTTCATGAACCCCGTCGCAGGCTTCGGCGTGACCTTCAAGGCCATGTTCAAGAAGCGGCTGACCGAGCAGTACCCGGAGCAGCAGAAGACCACCGCTCCCCGCTTCCACGGACGGCACCAGCTCAACCGCCATCCGGACGGCCTGGAGAAGTGCGTCGGCTGCGAGCTGTGCGCCTGGGCCTGCCCCGCCGACGCCATCTATGTGGAAGGCGCCGACAACACCGACGAGGAGCGCTACTCGCCGGGCGAGCGGTACGGCCGCGTGTACCAGATCAACTACGCCCGCTGCATCCTGTGCGGCCTGTGCATCGAGGCGTGCCCCACGCGCGCGCTCACGATGACCAACGAGTTCGAGCTCGCGGACTCCAGCCGCGCCAACCTCATCTACACCAAGGAGCAGCTGCTCGCCGGACTCGAGGACGGCATGGTCGACAGCCCCCATGCCATCTACCCGGGGACGGACGAGCAGGACTACTACCGGGGCCTGGTGACGGAGGCCGCGCCGGGCACCGAGCGCCAGGTGGCCCTCTCCAACGGCGAGGTCCCGCAGGAGGCCGCCACGACCTTCGGCGAGGACGAACCGGCGTCCGGGAAGGTGATCGGCCGATGACCGGGCAGCTCGCCGCCTACTCCACCTCCACCGGAGAGGCCTTCCAGTTCTGGATCCTCGGCACCGTCGCCGTCATCGGCGCTCTGTGCACCGTCTTCATGAAGAAGGCCGTGCACAGCGCGCTCTGTCTGGCCGGGACCATGATCATCCTGGCGATCTTCTACCTCGCCAACGGCGCCTACTTCCTGGGAATCGTGCAGATCGTCGTCTACACCGGCGCGATCATGATGCTGTTCCTGTTCGTGGTGATGCTCGTCGGCGTCACGGCCGCGGACTCCCTGAAGGAGACCATCAAGGGCCAGCGTTGGCTGGCCCTTCTCTGCGGCCTGGGCTTCGGCATCCTCCTGGTCGGAGGTATCGGCAACGCCTCGATCACGGAGTTCAACGGCCTCGCCCAGGCGAACGCGAACGGCAATGTGGAAGGACTCGCGGTCCTCCTCTTCAGCAAGTACGTGTTCGCCTTCGAGATCACCGGTGCCCTGCTGATCACGGCCGCCATCGGCGCCATGGTGCTCACCCACCGCGAGCGCACCGAGCGCGCCAAGACCCAGCGCGAGCTGTCCGAACAGCGCGTCCGCGAAGGCAAGCACGTCCCGCCGCTGCCGGCGCCCGGCGTGTACGCCCGGCACAACGCGGTCGACATCGCGGGCCTGCTGCCCGACGGCACCCCCTCCGACCTCACGGTCAGCAAGACGCTGCGCGAGCGCGGCCAGATCCGTGACGTGTCCACCGAGGCGCTCAACGACCTCAAAGCCCTGGAGCAGCGTGCGGAGGAGCGGCTGGAGCGGACCGCGATCGAGCCGTCGACCTTCAAGCGGCCCGAGGAGGCGTCGAAGTGAACCCCGTCAACTACCTCTACCTCGCCGCCCTGTTGTTCACGATCGGCGCCACCGGCGTGCTGATCAGGCGTAACGCGATCGTTGTCTTCATGTGCATCGAGCTCATGCTCAACGCCTGCAACCTCACGCTCGTCGCCTTCTCCCGGATGCACGGCAATCTCGACGGCCAGATCATCGCCTTCTTCACGATGGTCGTCGCCGCCGCCGAGGTCGTGGTCGGGCTCGCGATCATCGTGTCGCTGTTCCGTTCCCGCCACTCGGCCTCGGTCGACGACGCCAGCCTGATGAAGCTCTAAGGGGTCGGAAGAATCGTGGAGAACCTGATTGCGCTGCTGATCGCGGCGCCGTTGCTCGGAGCGGCCGTACTGCTGTGCGGCGGCCGGCGTCTCGACGCCGTCGGCCAGTGGATCGGCACGCTCCTGTCGTTCGTCTCCTTCGTCTTCGGCGTGATCCTCTTCGCCGACCTGCTGGGCAAGGACGCCGAACACCGCACCCTCACCCAGCACCTGTTCAGCTGGATCCCGGTCGAGGGCTTCCAGGCGGACGTCGCTTTCCGCCTCGACCAGCTGTCGATGACCTTCGTGCTGCTGATCACCGGCGTCGGCTCGCTGATCCACCTGTACTCGGTCGGGTACATGGAGCACGACGAGCGGCGCCGCCGCTTCTTCGGCTATCTGAACCTGTTCCTCGCGGCGATGCTGCTGCTCGTCCTCGCCGACAACTACCTCCTGCTGTACGTCGGTTGGGAGGGCGTCGGTCTCGCCTCCTACCTGCTGATCGGTTTCTGGCAGCACAAGCCCAGCGCCGCCACGGCCGCGAAGAAGGCCTTCCTGGTCAACCGCGTCGGCGACATGGGCCTGTCGATCGCGATCATGCTGATGTTCCTGTGGTTCGGCACCTTCGCCTTCGGGCCGGTGCTCGGCGGCGAGGGGGAGCCCGGCCTGGTCGGTGACGCGAGCGAGGGCAAGCTCACCGCCATCGGCCTGATGCTGCTGCTCGCCGCCTGCGGCAAGTCCGCCCAGGTGCCGCTGCAGTCCTGGCTCGGGGACGCGATGGAGGGCCCGACCCCGGTCTCGGCCCTCATCCACGCCGCGACCATGGTGACCGCGGGCGTCTACCTGATCGTCCGCTCCGGCGCCGTCTTCAACGCCGCGCCGGACGCGCAGCTGGTGGTCACCATCGTCGGTGCCGTCACGCTCCTCTTCGGTGCGATCGTCGGTTGCGCGAAGGACGACATCAAGAAGGCGCTGGCCGGCTCGACCATGTCGCAGATCGGCTACATGATCCTCGCCGCGGGCCTCGGCCCCATCGGCTACGTCTTCGCGATCATGCACCTGGTGACGCACGGCTTCTTCAAGGCCGGGCTGTTCCTCGGCGCCGGTTCCGTCATGCACGGCATGAACGACGAGGTCGACATGCGCAAGTACGGCGGCCTGCGCAAGTACATGCCGGTCACCTTCGTCACCTTCGGCCTCGGCTACCTCGCCATCATCGGCTTCCCCGGTCTGTCCGGCTTCTTCTCCAAGGACAAGATCATCGAGGCGGCGTTCGCCAAGGGCGGCACGGAGGGCTGGATCCTGGGCGGCTGCGCGCTGCTGGGCGCGGCCATCACGGCGTTCTACATGACGCGCGTGATGCTGATGACGTTCTTCGGAGAAGAACGCTGGCGCAAGACTCCGACCCCGTCCCCGGCCGAGCCCAGTGTGGAGCCCGCCGCCGAGACGCGTGGCGAGCACGCGGAGCCGCATCCGCACGAGTCGCCCAAGGTCATGACGATCCCGATGATCGTGCTGGCCGTCGGGTCGGTGGCCGGCGGTGCGTTCTTCAGCATCGGCGACCGCTTCGTGCACTGGCTGGAGCCCATCACCGGGCACTCCCACGGCAACCCGCCGATCAGCGCGGGAGTGGTCACCGGCGCGACGGTGGCATGCATGGTCATCGGCGTCGCCATCGCCTACGCCCAGTACGGCCGCCGCCCGGTCCCGGCCGTCGCCCCGCGCGGGTCGCTGCTCACCCGGGCCGCCCGGCGCGACCTGCTCCAGGACGACTTCAACCACGTCGTCCTGGTGCGCGGCGGCGAGCACCTCACGCGCTCCCTGGTGTACGTCGACCACACCCTGGTCGACGGCGTCGTCAACGGCACAGCGGCCTCGATGGGCGGCCTGTCCGGACGGATGCGCAGGCTGCAGAACGGCTTCGCGCGGTCGTACGCGGTCTCGATGTTCGGCGGTGCGGCGATCCTCATCGCCGCGACCCTGCTGATGAGGGCGGTCTGATACCGATGTCCTTTCCTCTGCTGACAGCGACGGCGGCGCTCCCGGCGATCGGGGCGATCGCCACGGCCGCCGTACCGGCCGCCCAGCGCACCGCCGCGAAGTGGCTGGCGCTGCTCTTCTCGCTCGCCACGCTCGTCCTCGCGATCACCGTCCTGGTCCGCTTCGACCCGGACGGCGACCGCTACCAGCTCACCGAGTCCCACTCCTGGATCGCGGACTTCGGGGTCCGTTACGAGCTCGGCGTGGACGGCATCGCGGTGGCGCTGATCGCGCTGACGGCGCTGCTGATCCCGTTCATCGTCCTCGCGGGCTGGCACGACGCCGACCCGCTGGAGACCGGCAGTAGCCGTTGGCGGCCGACGCAGGGCTTCTTCGCCCTGATCCTGGCCGTCGAGGCGATGGTGATCCTCTCCTTCGAGGCCACCGACGTCTTCCTCTTCTACATCTTCTTCGAGGCCATGCTCATCCCGATGTACTTCCTCATCGGCGGTTTCGGGGACCGTGCCCACGAGCACGGCGAGAAGGTGGCGTCGACGCAACGCTCGTACGCAGCCGTGAAGTTCCTGCTCTACAACCTGGTCGGCGGTCTGATCATGCTGGCCGCGGTGATCGGCCTCTATGTCGTCGCCGGGAACTTCAGCCTCCAGGGGATCGCCGAGGCCCGCGCCAACGGCACGCTCGACATGGCGACGAACACCGAACGCTGGCTGTTCCTCGGCTTCTTCTTCGCCTTCGCGGTGAAGGCGCCGCTGTGGCCGCTGCACACCTGGCTGCCCAACGCCATGGGGGAGGCCACCACACCGGTCGCCGTCCTCATCACCGCGGTCGTCGACAAGGTGGGCACCTTCGCGATGCTCCGCTTCTGCCTCCAGCTGTTCCCGGAGGCGAGCAAGTGGGCGACGCCCGCCATCCTCGTGCTGGCGGTGATCAGCATCATCTACGGGGCACTGCTCGCGGTCGGCCAGCGGGACATGAAGCGCCTGATCGCGTACGCGTCGATCTCGCACTTCGGCTTCATCATCATGGGCATCTTCGCGATGACCAGCCAGGGCCAGTCCGGTGCGACGCTCTACATGGTCAACCACGGCATCTCCACGGCCGCGTTGATGCTGGTGGCCGGCTTCCTGATCTCGCGGCGCGGCTCGCGGCTCATCGCTGACTACGGCGGTGTGCAGAAGGTCGCCCCGGTGCTCGCCGGCACCTTCCTGATCGGCGGTCTGGCGACCCTGTCGCTGCCGGGACTGGCACCGTTCGTGAGTGAATTCCTGGTCCTGGTGGGCACGTTCACGCGTTACCCGGTGATCGGCATCATCGCCACCTTCGGCATCGTGCTTGCCGCGCTCTACACCCTCGTCCTCTATCAGAGGACGATGACGGGCCCGGTGAAGCCCGAGGTCTCGGCGATGCCCGACCTCAGGGTGCGTGAACTCGTGGTCGTCGCTCCGCTGGTCGTACTGCTGATCTTCCTGGGCGTCTACCCGAAGCCCGTCACGGACATCGTCAACCCGGCGGTCCAGCAGACCATGTCCGACGTACAGAAGAAGGACCCCCAGCCCGAGGTGGAGGCGGCCAAGTGAGCGCATCAGTCGTCCACAGCCTGTGGACAACCGCGGCCGACCCGATCTCGAAGATCGACGCGCCGAAGATCGAGTACGGACAACTGTCGCCCATTTTGATCATCGTCGGCGCGGCGATCGTCGGAGTGCTGATCGAGGCGGTCGTCCCGCGCAAGGCGCGTTACTACGCGCAGGTGTTCCTCTGCGTCGTGGCGCTGGTCGCGGCCTTCGCCGCAGTCGTGGCGCTGGCGGCCGGCGGGTACGCCACCACCAAGGCGGGCATCGCCGCGATGGGCGCGATCGCCGTCGACGGACCGGCCCTGTTCCTCCAGGGAACGATCCTGCTGTCGGGCCTTGTCGGCCTGTTCACCTTCGCCGAGCGGCGACTCGACCCGGCGGCGCACGGCAACAGGGTCGACTCCTTCGCCGCACAGGCTGCCTCCGTGCCGGGCAGTGACAGCGAAAAGGCCGCCGTGAAGGCCGGGTTCACCACCACCGAGGTGTTCCCGCTGCTGATGTTCGCGGTCGCCGGCATGCTGATCTTCCCGGCGGCCAACGACCTGCTGACGCTGTTCATCGCCCTGGAAGTCTTCTCGCTCCCGCTGTACCTGATGTGCGCGCTGGCCCGCCGCAAGCGGATCATGTCGCAGGAGGCCGCGGTCAAGTACTTCCTGCTGGGTGCTTTCGCGTCCGCGTTCACGCTGTTCGGCATCGCGCTGCTGTACGGCTACGCGGGCTCCGTGTCGTACGCGACGATCGCGCAGGTCGTCGACGGTACGGTGCCGGACGTCAGCCCGGCGCTCGCGGACACGATGGGCAACGACGCGCTGCTGCTGGTCGGCGCCGCGATGATCGTCATGGGCCTGCTGTTCAAGGTGGGCGCGGTGCCGTTCCACATGTGGACGCCGGACGTCTACCAGGGCGCGCCGACGCCGGTGACCGGGTTCATGGCGGCGGCGACGAAGGTGGCGGCGTTCGGTGCGCTGCTGCGTCTGCTGTACGTCGTGCTGCCCGGTCTGCGCTGGGACTGGCGGCCGGTCATGTGGGGCGTGGCGATCGTCACCATGCTGGGCGGTGCGATCGTCGCGATCACGCAGACCGACATCAAGCGGCTGCTGGCGTACTCGTCGATCGCGCACGCGGGCTTCATCCTCGCGGGTGTCATCGCGGCCACGCCGTCCGGAGTGTCGTCCGTCCTCTTCTACCTGGGTGCGTACTCCTTCGTGACCATCGGCGCGTTCGCGGTGGTGACGCTGGTGCGCGACGCCGGCGGCGAGGCGACGCACCTGTCCAAGTGGGCCGGTCTGGGCCGCCGTTCGCCGCTGGTCGCGGCCGTGTTCGCGGTGTTCCTGCTGGCGTTCGCGGGCATTCCGCTGACCTCCGGCTTCGCCGGGAAGTTCGCCGTGTTCAAGGCGGCGGCGGAGGGCGGGGCCGGCCCGCTGGTCGTGGTCGGTGTGATCTCGTCCGCCATCGCGGCGTTCTTCTACATCCGCGTCATCGTGCTGATGTTCTTCAGCGAGCCGAGCCCGGAGGGGCCGACGGTCGCCGTGCCGTCGCCGCTGACGATGACGGCGATCGGGGTGGGCGTGGCGGTCACGCTGGTGCTGGGCGTGGCGCCGCAGTACTTCCTGGATCTCGCGAGTACGGCGGGGGTGTTCGTGCGCTGACGAGGCGCTCGCTGTTGCCCATACAGCAGCGGCCCGGCTCCCTCTGGGGTGTCGGGCCGCTGTGCTGTGTGTGGGGCTACTGTTCCTTGTCGCGGCGCGTCTTGATCTGGGTCAGGTCCAGGTCGACGGGGAACGGAACGTCCACCTTCATCCGCTCGCGGAAGATTCCCACGCTGGTGTACGTACCGGTCGTGGGCTCCAGCTCGAAGGCGTGCACCGCCGCGCGGCCCTTCTCGTTCTCCACCCTCCAGTAGTGGGAGATCTTCGCGCGGGCGTACTTCAGCGGCTTGGTCTCGCGGTCCCGGGACACGGAGTCGGCCGAGACGACTTCGATGGCCAGGAGGACCGCTTCCGCCGGGAACCGCGTCTGCTCCGAGTCCTCCACGACGTCCTCGCGCACGACGATCACATCCGGCTCGGGCCGGTTCTGGCGGTCGATGTCGATCGTGAACTCGCGGATGACTTCGAACTCCGCCGGGGCCAGGGACTGGAGCTGCCATTTGAAGAAGTCAACAGCGCGTTCGTGAAAGAGGGTCTGCGGACTCACGAAGACCAGGCTCCCGTCGATCAGTTCCGTGTGCGGAGGAAGATTCGGGAGGCGGTCCAGGTCGTCGGCGGTCCAGCCGCCTTCCGGCGGGGTCGGCCAGCTGGGCGTGGACGCCTTCGGTGCGACGCTCATCAGTGCTCCTATGGGACGGAGTCTCGCCGGTGCACTCAGACTATCCGCCGGAAACGGGCAGGTCTCCCGCGAACGTGTGAACGACGGCCGTGTCCTTGACGCAGGGCGTGCGGAGCGACCTGTGGATAACTCCGGGACTGTCGGTCGTGGCCCCTATCGTGGATGCAGTGGTCGAGGGACGACGTACGGGGGACATGGCGATGGGTGCGACGGGTGGGATCAGTGAGATGCCAAGGGTGACCGAGGCGGCACAGGCGAGCGGTGGCGAGGCGCTGGCCGCGCTGCACCGGGTCTTCGGGTACGACGCCTTCCGGGGTGAGCAGGAAGCCGTCATCGAGCATGTGGTGGCGGGCGGCGATGCCGTGGTGCTCATGCCGACCGGTGGCGGCAAGTCGCTGTGCTACCAGATTCCCTCCCTGGTCAGACCGGGTACCGGCATCGTCGTCTCGCCGCTCATCGCGCTGATGCAGGACCAGGTGGACGCGCTGCGGGCGCTCGGTGTGCGGGCCGGGTTCATGAACTCCACGCAGGACTTCGACGAGCGGCGGGTGGTGGAGGCGGAGTTCCTGGCGGGCGAGCTGGACCTGCTCTACCTCGCACCGGAGCGGCTGCGGCTGGACTCGACGCTGGACCTGCTGTCGCGCGGCAAGATCGCGGTGTTCGCGATCGACGAGGCGCACTGCGTGTCCCAGTGGGGCCACGATTTCCGCCCCGACTATCTGGCCCTCTCGCTGCTCGGCGAGCGCTGGCCGGACGTCCCGCGGATCGCGCTCACGGCGACGGCCACGCATGCGACGCACCAGGAGATCACTCAGCGGCTGAACATGCCGAGTGCCCGGCATTTCGTGGCGAGCTTCGACCGGCCCAACATCCAGTACCGGATCGTGCCGAAGGCGGACCCGAAGAAGCAGCTACTGAGCTTCCTGCGCGAGGAGCACGCGGGCGACGCGGGCATCGTGTACTGCCTGTCCCGCAAGTCCGTGGAGGCGACGGCCGAGTTCCTGAGCCGCAACGGCATCGAGGCGGTGCCGTACCACGCCGGCCTGGACGCGGGCACGCGTGCAGCGCACCAGTCCCGGTTCCTGCGGGAGGAGGGCCTGATCGTGGTGGCCACCATCGCCTTCGGCATGGGCATCGACAAGCCGGACGTGCGGTTCGTCGCCCACCTCGACCTGCCCAAGTCGGTCGAGGGCTACTACCAGGAGACGGGTCGCGCCGGCCGTGACGGT
Source organism: Streptomyces sp. R28 (assembly GCF_041052385.1). Classification (GTDB taxonomy): domain Bacteria; phylum Actinomycetota; class Actinomycetes; order Streptomycetales; family Streptomycetaceae; genus Streptomyces. The sequence goes on from NZ_CP163439.1 coordinate 6,288,746, forward strand.
CTCCCCTCCACGGCCTGGATGGCCTACGGCCTCAACGACGTCATACAGCAGCGCAAGCTGATCCAGTCGGGCGAGGGCGACGAGGCGTTCCGGCGCCGGGCCGCCTCGCACCTGGACGCGATGCTGGGGCTGTGCGAGACGGCGCAGTGCCGACGCGGCCAGCTGCTCGCCTACTTCGGCCAGGACCCGGATCCGGTGGGCTGCGGCAACTGCGACACCTGTCTGACACCGCCGGAGACCTGGGACGGCACTGTCGCGGCGCAGAAGGTGCTGTCGACGGTGGTGCGGCTGCAGCGGGAGCGGGGGCAGAAGTTCGGGGCGCTGCAGATCGTCGACATCCTGCTGGGGCGGCGCACCGGCAAGGTGATCCAGTTCGATCATGACCAGTTGTCCGTGTTCGGCATCGGCGAGGAGCTGGGCGAGGGCGAATGGCGGGGCGTCATCCGGCAGTTGCTGGCCCAGGGGCTGCTCGCGGTCGAGGGGGAGTACGGGACGCTCGTGCTGACGGAGGCCAGTGGGTCGGTGCTGCGGCGGGAGCGGGAGGTGCCGCTGCGCAAGGAGCCGAAGAAGCCGGCGACCTCGCGTTCGGCGTCGGGTTCCGCGGGCTCCGGGCGTGGTGAGCGCAAGGCGAAGGCCGCGGTGGCCGAGCTGCCGGAGGAGCTGGTGCCGGCCTTCGAGGCGTTGCGGGCGTGGCGCGCCGAGCAGGCTCGGGAGCAGGGTGTCCCGGCGTATGTGATCTTCCATGACGCGACGTTGCGGGAGATCGTGACGGTGTGGCCCGCGACAGTGCGGGAGCTTGGTGGCGTCAGCGGCGTGGGGGAGAAGAAGCTGGTGACGTATGGGGAGGGGGTGCTCGAAGTGTTGGGCTCGGTTCGTGGGGAGCCGGCGGCGGCGGTGTCGTCGTCGGCCGAGGCGGATCCAGGGGCTTCGGGGGCGGATCACGGGGCGGGTCTCGGGGAGGACGACTGGCCCGAGATGGAGCCGGAGCCGGAGCCGGAGGACTGGGCCTAGAGGTCGGCAGCGGAGCTCGGCAGGTGCCGCGCGGGAACGCCCGCTCGGCAGGACGGTCAGGCCAGCGCCGTCAGCCCTGGAGCGAACGTGATCAGCAGCGGGAGCAGCGGCACCAGCGCTGCCAGCGTCGTCGTGAGGGCCCGGTGGCGGCGGCCCAGGCGCGGCGGCGGCTGGAGGAGGCGGTTGACGCGTTCGCCCAGGAGACGGTGGGTGGAGGCGCAGGAGAGCACGCCCCGGTGTTGGTTGAGCTCGATCAGGGCCAGTGCCGTCGTCAGGTGACCGCAGCGGCGGGACGCCGTGTCGTCGGCGGCCAGTTCGACGAGCCGGTGGGTCTGGTCGCAGAAGTGGGCGAACAACGGGATACGGGGGAAACCGGTGGCAAGCGCGGTGGAGAGGTACAGCAGCCAGTCGTGGCGAGCTTGGGCGTGGCCACGTTCATGGGTGAGGACGGCGTCGAGCTGGTGGTCGGTCAGGCGGTGCAGGGCGCCGGTGGTGACGATCAGCTGGGGCGGGCTGCCGGGCATCCACCAGGCGTCGGGGTACTCGTCCTCCAGCACCAGGAGCGGGCCGCGCGCCGAGCCGAGTCCTGCGGGCAGGTCGGGGGCGCGTTCGCGCAGGTGGGCCCTGGCCTGGCCGCGTCGCCGGCGCGCTTCGACGAGCTCGCGGGCCAGCATCGCGGTCGTCCAGGCGGCCCCGCAGGCCAGCAGCACGCTGAGGGTGGCCGCCCAGGCGGGCGCGGCCGAGAGGTCGTACGCCTCGGTCACCGACGGCGGCGCCGGAGCGAAGAGCTGGGTGCGCACCGCTCCGAAGACTGCGGCGGTGCCCAGGGCCAGGGCCGTCAGGCAGCACAGCAGGACGGTGGCGACCAGGCACTGCCACACCCAGAGCGCGACCACGGGTTCCTGTTCGGGCCAGGTGGCCCGGGTCAGTGCCCGGGGGACGGGCACGGCGGCCGTCAGGGCGACGATGCTCAACAGGAGCAGGCAGACGGTCATGCCAAGGGCTCCGGATCCTGGTCAGGGAAGGTGCGTGGGCGGCTTTACGGGGCGGTGGGCGATGAACGCACCACCCGCCGCCAGTCAGTATGACGGCGACGGTCGCCGGAGTCAGCGGGAAAGAGCCGCCGAACTCGCCGACGGGCACCATGCGCACCCCGATATGGACGTCAACCGGCCGCCTGGCGTCGCTGTGCGGCACGGCCTACGCGCGCAGTGCCTCCCGGACCGCCGTCACCACCTCTGCGTCGTCCGCTCCCAGCGCACGCGCCTGATCTGCGAATTGCCGTGCCAGTGCGGCCAGTTCGGCTCGGTCAGGGCGGTGGACGCCCGTGGGGAGCGGGGCGACGCGGGTACCCGCGCCTCGCCGGGTGCGGATCAGGGACGCTGCCTCCAGTTCGCGGTACGCCCGTGCCACGGTGCCCGTGGCCAGACCCAGGTCGGCGGCCAACTGCCGCACCGTCGGCAGGCGTTCGCCCTCCGCAAGGCGGCCGGTGGAGATCAGGGCGGCGAGCTGGGCCCGGATCTGTTCGTACGGCGGGACCGGGCTGGTCGTGTCGACGCGCAGGCCTGCCCCGCTCATCGGCGGTCGGTTCCGCTGCTGCCGGCCCGACGGCCCCGCCATGCCGTCGCCCGCGGCGAGATGATCGTGAACAGGCACCACGGCGCGGTGAGCAGGGCCAGCAGGCCCAGCGGCCACAGCACCACGTTCGCGGCCGTCCCCACGGCACCGTCGCAGGTCGTGCTCATCAGCGCGCCCGAGGCCGTCGATGCCGCGCCCAGCAGGGACGACGAGATCACCAGGCCCCAGGCGGCGACGATCGCCAACGTCCGGTCGCGGCGGGACTGTTCGTCGCCGGGACGGGTCGCGATGCGCCGCAGGGACCAGCCGCAGGCGGCCGTGGAGAGGGCGAGGGAGGCCAGGATGGGAAGGCCGTAGTAGAGGCCGGGCCAAGGGGAGTGCGACTGAGTCACGCCCCGGCAGGTCACCGTGAGCGCGCGCCCTGCACGGCCCAGGTCGTCCGGCGACGCCACCGCGGCCGCGGCCGTCAGCAGGACGACCAGTGCGGCCGCGAGGCCGAGCAGCAGGGGGGTCATCCGGGGCGGCACGTAGTCGCGGACCCGGCGTGGAGTGAGGCCCGCCGTGCGTACGGCGCCCCGGCGCGGCGCGGTCAGTGCGTCGCCCAGCAGCACTCCGGCCACCGCGCACAGGCCGAAGGCGAGGATGGCGTAGAGGGTGCCCTCCCCGTCGTTCAGGGGCTGCAGCCAGCGGGAGGCCAGCACTCCGACGGCCAGGCCGGTCCAGCGGGCGTAGCGGTCGACGGGCACGCGGGACGCGGGTGCCGACGCGGAAGGGCGCGAACCGAGTTCGAGCATGAGAGACACAGACCCCCGTGGAGACGACTGGTACGCAGACTTGTGCGCGACCTTGTACTCACCACTTGTATCAAGTGGTGAGTACAAGATGCGGCCTCCTGGGGCTTTGTGTCAACTGCTTGCTACAACTTGCCCGGTGACCTCTCCCAGCCCCACCCGAACCCCGCCCTGCCCCGGAGCCCAGGCGGACAGTGTCACCACATCGCCGTCCTCCAGGAACGTCCGCTTGCCGTCCGGGAGTTCGAGGGCGTCGCGCCCGTTCCACGTCAGCTCCAGCAGTGACCCCCGCTGGCCTTCCGTCGAGCCGCTCACGGTGCCCGAGCCGTAAAGGTCGCCGGTGCGCAGTGAGGCGCCGTTCACGGTCATGTGGGCGAGTTGCTGGGCGGCCGTCCAGTACATGGTGGAGAAGGGGGGCTCGGAGACCACGTGGCCGTTGATCGAAACGGAGATCCGCAGGTCGTAGCCGCCGGGTTCCGTTTCGGAGCCGGAGTCGTCCAGGTACGGCAGCAGCGGGTGCGTCCGCTCCGGCGGTGCCACCTGTGCCTCCTCCAGGGCGTCCAGCGGGGTGATCCAGGCTGACACCGACGTGGCGAAGGACTTGCCGAGGAACGGGCCGAGGGGGACGTACTCCCAGGCCTGGAGGTCGCGCGCCGACCAGTCGTTCAACAGGCAGAGGCCGAAGACGTGCTCCCGGAAGTCGCCCAGCGCCACCGGCCTGCCCATCTCCGACGGCACGCCGACCACGAAACCGACCTCCGCCTCGATGTCCAGGCGGACCGACGGGCCGAAGACCGGGGCCGGATCGGCGGCGGCCTTGCGCTGGCCGGAGGGTCGTACGACGTCCGTGCCGGACACCACCACCGTGCCCGAGCGGCCGTGGTAACCGATCGGCAGGTGCTTCCAGTTGGGGGTCAGGGAGTCCGCCGCGTCGGGGCGGAAGATCTGGCCGACGTTCCGGGCGTGGTTCTCGGAGGCGTAGAAGTCGACGTAGTCCGCGACCTCGAAGGGGAGGTGCAGAGTCACCGAGGACAGCGGGTGGAGGAGGTCCGCGATGGCCTCCTGGTGGGCCGGGACCGTCACCCACGCCGTCAGTGCGCGCCGTACGTCCGACCAGGTGGTGCGGCCCGCGGCGAGCAGCGGGTTCAGGGAGTCCTGGGCGAGCAGCGGGGCGTAGGGCGAGCCGAGCGCGTACGCCGCCTTGCCCGCGTCGAGGACGTGGTCGCCGAGCCGGACGCCGACCCGGCGTGCGGAGTCCGTGCCGGGGAGGGAGAAGACACCGTACGGAAGGTTGTGCGTGCCGAAGGGGTCGCCCTCGGGGAGATCGAAGGGGGGCATGGGGTGCTGCCTCACTCTCATACGCTCCGTATGCCATGTGGTCGGGCCACACGTTACGGGTGAGACGCCTGTCTTGGGCAGTGCGGAGTTTCGCGTCGCCCAGGGCGACGAATCTGCTGGTCGCCGCACTCGTCCGACGTACAGGCGGCCCCTGGCGCGGGAGGCACGAACCGCGCGGCCGTCGCCGTCACCGACATGTTCAACCGCGTCAACACACCATCAAGGAGCCTGCGAACACCACGTGGGGGTGAAATCGCAACCAGTGGAGGGAAGTTGCGGGGTGGAGGCGAACGCGGAAACAGCAGCGGAACCGGAACTGCTGTCAACACATGTGAACACAGCAGCCGTCCGGTTCACATCGAGTCGATGGGGCGTCCTGTCCGTATTCTCTGATCATGGCCCCACCCATCGCATATTCACTCATCGCCACTGACCTGGACGGGACGCTGCTGCGCGGCGACGACACGCTCTCGGACCGGTCCCTCGACGCGCTCGCGCAGGTGGCGGCGGCCGGTGCCCAGCACCTTGTCGTGACGGGACGGCCCGCGCCCAGAGTGCGGCCGCTCCTCGACATCCTGGGCAGCAGGGGGCTCGCGGTGTGCGGACAGGGCGCGCAGTTGTACGACGCCGGCGCGGACCGTCTGCTGTGGTCCGTCACCCTGGACCGGGAGTTGGCGGAGACCGCGCTCGGCAAGATCGAGGCCGAGGTGGGTCAGGTGTACGCGGCCGCCGACCAGGACGGTGTCGACGGGCTCACGCTCATCGAGCCCGGGTATCTGATGCCCCACCCCACCCTGCCCGCCGTCCGCGTCCGGCACCGCGACGACCTGTGGTGCGAGCCGATCAGCAAAGTGCTGCTGCGCCATCCCACCCTCTCCGATGACGAGTTGGCCGCGACGGCGCGCGCGGTGGTCGGATCCCTGGCGACGGTCACCATGTCGGGGCCGGGCACCGTCGAACTCCAGCCATGCGGCATCACCAAGGCGACCGGTCTCGCGCTCGCCGCCGAGCATCTGGGCCTCGGCGCGCACGAGACCATCGCCTTCGGCGACATGCCGAACGACATCCCGATGTTCGACTGGGCCGCCCGCGGTGTCGCGATGGCCAACGCGCACCCCGAACTCAAGGCGGTCGCCGACGAGATCACCCTCTCGAACGAGGACGACGGCATCGCCGTCGTCCTCGAGAGACTGTTCGCGGGGAGCCTGGTCGACTTCGCCCAGTAGTGCCCGTTCTTCGACCAGTAAGGAATGGTTTCGCCTAGTAGGGACCGTTCACGTTGTCGATCGAGCCGTACCGCGCGGCCGCGTAGTTGCACGCGGCCGTGATGTTCGCGACCGGGTCGAAGGGGTCGTAGACCGTCCCCGGCACGTGGTAGGCCGCGAAGGTGGGATCGATGACCTGCAGGAGGCCCTTGGAGGGGGTGCCCGCCGCGGCGTTGGAGTCCCAACCGTTGATGGCGGCCGGGTTACCGGACGACTCGCGCATGACGTTGCGGTAAATGCCGTCGTATGAACCGGGAATTCCGTTTTGTGCCATGATGTCCAGCGCATTGCGGATCCAGCCGTCGAGGTTGTCCGGGTACGACTTCACGGAGGCCGTGGTGGCATGGGCGACGGCGGACTTCTTGGCCGGCGCGGACGCCTTGTCGGCCGTCTTGCTCGCGGTGCCGGCCTTCGTCGCGCGGACCTTCAGGTCGAGGCCCGGGTGGATCAGCCTGGGGTTATCGCCGACGGCCTTGCGGTTGTCCTTGTAGAGCTGCCGCCAGCCGCCCTGTGCGTCGTACCGGTCCGCGATGCCGTAGAGCGAGTCGCCCTTCTTCGTGGTGTAGGTGACGGACTTGGTCTTCGCCGCGGACGGCGCGGACTGCGGCGCCGTCTGCGCGACGGCGGGGGCCTGGGCCGGCTGTGCGGCGCTCGCGGTGGTCGCGCTCAGGAGCGGGAGGGCGAGGGCGGCGGTACCGGTTCCGGCTGCGATGACGTGCCGGGTGAGGGGGCTGGTTCTGGGGCGGCGGTGCTTGCCTCGGGCCATGGCGCTGTTCCTCTCCGACGCCTGCGAGGTGAGCTGTCGGGTTCGGGCGAGAGATGCCCGGCCGCGCCGCCGTGCGGTGGCGCGGACTTCACCCCGAGCCGGCCCGGTGCGCCATCAAGGCGTCCGGTCCGGCGGCTTACCTGGGTCCCCCGCTCCTGCCGTTCTTGAGTGAGTACGTAGGTGGATGACTCGGGCGGCGGCAGGATTAGGCGTCCGCCCGACTGAGCGGGAACGTATGCGAGAGCACATGCCCGGAACAAGTGCCATGGTCACCTGTCGTGCCGGTTGACCATGGTCTGGTGTGTATGGGGCGCTTGATCCTTTGCGGTTGCCAAGCCTCAACTTGCGCTCGGCGCAAGGGGTGAAGGGGGTGCGTCCGGCCGTGTCTGCGACTGGGCGTGCGTGACCCAATTCACTGGCATCCACAAGAGCGGCAAATCGGGCAATGGTTCCAACTCGCCGTTAACCGGCCGTACGTTGAGTCCGTTTCTCCCAGGTGTGGTGGAAAAGTACCTCTTCGCCCTCCTGGCAGATCACCTCGTTCGAGGTGACGAAATGCTCCCCGTCGCAGCTGATCTCCGAGCGCGTCCGCACCGTCGCGTCCCACGCCAGATCCGGGCGGTGCAGCCGGATCGACCAGTCCGAGCGGGTGCGGGCCGACAAGGGGTCCGACTCGTCGATGGTGTACGTCTCCAGCGCGTCCTCGGTGAACTCCAGGCCGTCGGGGTACACGCGCGTGCCGCCGTACCGAGGGTCGACCTCAAGGCGCCACTCGCCCTTGGCGACGTCGCGCACGACGAGTCGCTCGGGGCGCGGTTCGTCCAGCGTGATGGGGGAGTTCACGCCGAGCGGCTCCGCCTGCTCCGGTTCCTCGAAGGCGATCACTGGCTCGCCCGCTGATTCCTCCAACGCACGCGCGCGTACCGGAAGTTCCAGTGAGCTCCCCGCCGGCTCAAGGGTGAAGCCCGCCGACGATTCCGGCTGGGGCCAGATCCACGGCCAGTACGCGGAGGAGACGGCGAGGCGGATGCGGTGGCCGGGTGGGAAGGCGTGGCCGATGCCGTTCAGCTCGAACGTCACGTCCTCGGTGGCACCCGGCTCCCACGGCACCGCGCGGTCACGGCCGTGGCGCGCCGACAGGTTCAGCACGCCGCGCGTGACCAGGGTCGAGGCGCCGTCGGGTGCCACGTCGCAGAGCCTGGCGACGACCTGCCCACGCGGCACCTCCGAGGTCAGCCGCAGCCGCACCTTCGGCCGCCCCAACACCCAGGTCTCCTCGCCCACTTCGAACTCGAAGCAAGCCGACCGCCCGTCCTCCTCCCGCTGGTCGGGCGGCAGGTCGGCGTCATTGCCGAAGGGGAAGAACCGGCCGGCGTCGATGCCGGTGTGCATGGGCGAGCGGACGAGGACGGGGGCGCCCTGGCAGGCGTACGTCACGCTGCGCACGTGGGGAGAGGGCCAGGCCGGCTCACCGACCCAGCGGCCCGGCAGCGTGGGGTACACCGTGGCCGGGCGGTGGGAGTCGCTGACGTACGCGCGCAGCAGGGGCTCGGACAGGACGTCGGTGTCCTCGCCCTTCAGCCAGTGGTCCCACCAGCGCAGCGTCTCCTGGAGGAAGCCGATCGCCGGGCCCGGCGGCAGGCCCCGGTCCGGGTACTGGTGCGACCAGGGACCGATCAGGCCGCGGACGCGGTCGGCGGGCAGGTGCTCGACGAGGCGCAGGACCGTGTCGCGGTACGGGTCGTGCCAGCCACCCACCGCAAGGACGGCGGCGTCGATCGCGCCGTAGTCCTCGCAGACGCTGCCGTGGCGCCAGTAGTCGTCGCGACTCTGGTGGTCGAGCCAGGTGTGGATGAACGGGTCGACGGCCTCCAGCCGCCCCAGCCACATGTCGCGCCAGGCGTCGCCGACGTACCGCGGGTCCGGCGGACGGCAGACGAAGGCGAGCATGGTCGACGCCCAGGCGTGCATGTCGACGGCGAGGACGGAACCTCCCATGTAGTGCACGTCGTTGTCATAGCGATCGTCCGTGGAGCAGACCGTGACGATCGCCTTGAGCGGTTCGGGCGCGAGGGCCGCGATCTGGAGGGAGTTGAAGCCGCCCCAGGAGATGCCGAACATGCCGACCTTGCCGTTGCACCAGGGCTGGGCCGCCAGCCAGTTGACCACGTCGACCCCGTCGGCGAGCTCCGTCGCCGAGTACTCGTCCGTCGGCGTGCCCTCGCTGTTGCCGTGGCCGCGGATGTCCACGCGGACGGAGGCGTAGCCGTGGCCGGCGTACCAGGGGTGGCGTTGGTGGTCGCGGGGCGCGGTCCAGTCGGTCAGGCGGTACGGCAGGTATTCGAGGAGCGCCGGTACGGGCTCGTCCGTCAGCGGGCGCCACACGCGCGCGTACAGCAGAGTCCCGTCCGGGAGCGGGATCCAGAGGTCCTCGTGAGTCGTCTCGTGGGGAAAGGACGTACGGATGTGCATGAGCGGGATCCCCGTCTGGTCGGTGCACCGGGTGCAACGTGTCTGGTCGGTGCGCCGGGTGCGCTATGTCCGGTCAGTGCACCGGGTGCATCGTGCGGCGCAGCCAGCGTGCCGCGGCCGTCACGGCCAGCCCCGCGGCCACCGCGATCGCGCCGTTGACGCCGAAGTAGGCGGGCTGGGAGACGTCGTCGTAGAGCTTGACCGTCTGGGCCTGGATGCCGTTGGCGAGGGCCAGGGACAGGAACCAGAGGGACATGGTCTGACTGGCGAAGGCCGCCGGGGCGAGCTTGCTCGTGGCCGACATGCCGGAGGTCTCCAGAAGGACGTCGCCGAGGCCGAGCAGCAGGTACGAACCCACGATCCACCAGACGGACATGAGGTAGTCGTCGGAGGAGTGCCCGGCGGTCGGCAGCACCATCAGCAGGAAGGACAGACCGCCGAGTACGACCCCGATCGCGATCTTGTGGGAGGCGTGCGGCTGGCGGTGCCCCATGCGGACCCAGAGCGCGGCGACGACGGGCGCGAGGGCGACCTCGAAGGCGCCGAGGGCGGAGGCGTACCAGCCGGCGGGGAAGTCGAAGCCGAGGATCGACGTCTCGGCGTTGGTCGAGGCCAGCAGCATCATCGTCGAGTACGCCTGGAAGAGGATGAAGTTGAAGACCGTCGAGGCGAGGAAGAGGACGACATACGGGCGCAGTCGTCCGCGTTCCTCGGGGGTCACGCGCGGGCTGGCGAACATCACCGCGAAGTAGACGATCGGGGCGATCACCGAGACGAGGGTGAGCAGGTCGACGAAGCGGTCCATGGTGAGCCGGCCGGCTGCGGCGAGGAGGACGGCGAGGGCAGCGGTGGCGACGAGGCCCGCGACGACGAGGCGGACCGCCCGGCGCGATGGGGCTCCCGCCGCGCGAGCGCCTTCGAGCGTGGGGGAGTCCGGGGGCGGCGCGAACTCGGCGGCGTGCTTCCGTCCGGCCAGGTGACGGCGGCCGACGACGTACTGGACCAGGCCGAACGTCATGCCGATCGCGGCCGCCGAGAAACCCCAGTGCCAGCCCCTGTGGTCGCCGAGCCAGCCGGTGACCAGCGGGCCCGCGAAGGCGCCGATGTTGATCGCCATGTAGTAGAGCGCGAAGCCGGCGTCGCGGCGGTCGTCGTCGGTGCGGTACAGCTTGCCGACCATGGTGGCGACGTTGGGCTTGAGCAGGCCTGTGCCCGCGCTGATCAGGCCGAGGCCCACCCAGGTCATGCCGGCGGTCGGCACCGCCATGGCGTAATGGCCGCAGGCGATGAGGATGCCGCCCCACAGCACCGCGCGGTACGAGCCGAGGACGCGGTCGGCGAGCCAGCCGCCGGCGACGGAGACCAGATAGACGAGGGTGCCGTAGGCGGCCGAGACGGAGGCGGCGGTTCCGGCCGACATGCCCATACCGCCGTGGGTCACCGCGTCGGCGAAATACAGCACGAGGATGGCCTGCATGCCGAGGAACGAGAAGCGTTCCCAGACCTCGAGACCGGAGAGCGTGAGCAGGCCTTTGGGCTGGCCGAAGAAGGCGTGGTCGTCGCGGGACGGAGGCCTGCTTTCGGGCTGGACGTCGACTTCGGTTCGGGACACGGGCCGCTACTTCCCTATAAGTCGATGGATATCCGGCCTTATCACGTGATCAAAAACATACCGGTCGTGATCCAATACCGCCCATGGTGGACGGGTGGGCGGCATCGGTGATCGAAACATGACCGGATACGCTGACTTGAGTGAGGGCAGCGACCTATCGACAAACCGTGTAACCGCCAGAAGACACCAGCAGACAGGAGACCCCTCGTGACCGTCGTCGGGCCGTTCGGGCTGAGCGTGCGGGACCAGGCTCTGGAAGCCGATGTCCAGGCCGGATTGGCGGCTGTCGAGGAGGGATTGCTCGAAGCCACCAAGAGTGAGGTCCCCTTCATCACGGAGGCCGCCCAGCACCTGGTGCGGGCGGGTGGAAAGCGGTTCCGGCCGCTGCTCGTGATGCTCACTGCCCAGTTCGGGGACCGGTATGCGCCGGGGGTCGTGCCGTCGGCGGTGGTGGTCGAGCTGACCCATCTGGCGACGCTGTACCACGACGACGTGATGGACGAGGCGGCGGTACGGCGGGGTGTCGACAGTGCGAACACCCGCTGGGGCAACTCGGTCGCCGTGCTGACCGGCGACTTCCTGTTCGCGCGCGCCTCGCACATCCTGGCCGACCTCGGGCCCGAGGCGGTGCGGGTGCAGGCCGAGGCGTTCGAGCGGCTGGTGACCGGCCAGATCCTGGAGACCGCGGGGCCGCAGGACGGGCGGGACCCGGTGGAGCACTACCTGGATGTGCTCAGCGGGAAGACCGGGTCACTGGTGGCCGTCTCGTGCCGGTTCGGCGCGATGATGTCGGGCACCGACGAGACCGTGGTCGATGTGCTGACCCAGTACGGCGAGCGGCTGGGGGTCGCCTTCCAGCTGGCGGATGACGTGCTGGACATCGCGAGTGACTCCCATGAGTCCGGGAAGACGCCGGGGACCGATCTCCGGGAGGGGATTCCTACGCTGCCGGTGCTGCGGTTGCGGGAGCGGGCCGAGCGGTTGGGGCTGGCGGAGGATGTCGCGTTGTGCGAGCTGCTGGACTCCGACCTGAGTGATGACGGGCGGCACGCGGAGGCGTTGGCTGCGCTTCGGGCGCATCCGGCGCTGGAGCAGGCCCGCCGGGACACGGTGCGGTACGCGGAGGATGCGCGGGCCGCGTTGGCGCCGTTGCCCGATATTGATGCCAAGGCTGCGTTGATGGAGTTGTGTGACGCGGTGGTGCATCGGGCCGGGTAGGTTCCCCCCGCCCCCGCCCCTGCCCCCCGGCCCCTGCCCCCCTCCCCGCCGCCGCCCCTGCCCGTCCCATACCCAGGGGCGCTGCCCCTTTCGACCCGCTCCCTGGGGCTGTCGCCCCCAGAACCCGCTTCGGCCCCGAACGGGCCTCGTCTTCAAATGCCGGACGGGCTGGGTAGTACTGACCGGCACTGAAGGGGATCTGTGATGCGGCTCACGAAGCTGGACTGAGTCCAAATTAAGATCGCCTCCGTATGAATGCCCAGAAGCTGACGCAGGGGGTGTCAGCCGCAATACGGGGAGAAAACAGAATCATGGGCATGAAGACGACGTTCTCCAAGCGCCGTAAGAGCCTGATCGTCACCGCTGTCGCGGTGGCCGCCGCCGGTGGTGTCGCCGCCGCGGTGATTCCCGCCTTCGCCGCCGGAGGTGACCGCGCTGACCACGCGGGCCATGCCGGAGGCGACGCGCAGGGGATCGTGAGCCAGAGCGGGGCCCTTGGCGGGGGCATCGGGGGCACCGGCGGGACTGTCCTCGCCGCCAGTCTTCGCGGCGCGAACGAGGTGCCCGTCGAAGGTGGGCCGGCCGTCGGGGACAAGGACGGCGCCGCCCTGCAGTTCGTGAAGGTCAAGGGCGACAAGGTGTCCGTCGCCGTCACCTGGCGCGGCACCGGGAAGCCGACCGCCCTCCACCTCCACCAGGGCGCCAAGGGCACCAACGGCGGCATCAAGGTCGACTTCGGCGGCCTCCTCGGCAAGGGGAAGGGTAAGGGCGAGAGCGAGGGCCGCCGCCTCGCCGGCACCGTCACCGTGAAGGATCCGGCCCTGCTCAACGCCCTGAAGACCGAGCCGAGTTCGTTCTACGCCAACCTCCACACCGCCGAGTTCCCGGGCGGCGCCGTCCGAGGTCAGCTCCACAAGGTCACCGTCGCCGAGTTCGACTTCCGCGACGCGCTCGACAACTTCCAGGCGTCCGTCATCAAGGGCAAGCAGATCTACGAGTGCAAGCCGGCCGAGGGCGGCGGGTACGCCTTCGCCCAGCGGGACGTCAGCGCCGTACTCGGCGGCCGTATCGCGCACTCCTTCGTCGCTCCCAACTCCGGTACGCCGCAGTGGATCGCGCGGGACGGCAGTGCGGTGACAGGGGCCGTCCTCTCCAGGACGCCCAACGGGGAGGGGAACATCCCCGAGCTGGACCTGAAGGCCACTCAGTCCGGCAAGCACCACGGCCTCCTCGCCGGCACCGCCGAGATCCTGCGCCTGAACACCGTCGGCGGCGTCGCCCCGGCCGGCTCCTGCACACCCGGCGCCATCGTCGGCGTGCCGTACCAGGCCGACTACGTGTTCATCAACGGCTGACCGCAACGGCTGACCGCAACGGCTGACCGCAACGGCTGACCGCAACGGCTGATCCGCGCGGTGGCGCCCATGCACAGCGGCGTCTTCCCCGCCCAACCCTTACGGGTCGGGGGAGGCGCCGCCGTCGTGTGTCATACCGCAGGGGTACGCGGAGTTGGCTCCGGAGGCTGACGAAACTCCCTGGCCGATTTGGTCAGATGGAAACCACGGAAATCACCACTGCTCACCGATTCGGGTGAGAATGGCGGCTCAGGGGTGGACGAGTGCGGGGTCGAGAGACTCGCGGGCGAGGAAACGAGACGAGCAGCCGCCGCCGACGACGGAGGTAAGGCACACATGGCACCGTATGCATCGGACGACAGTACGACCGCCGCGGAGGTCGACGACCTGCGCGCCGGGCGGCGCAAGGCCGCGCGATACGTCGTCCCGGTCGCGGTCGTGGGAGTCGCGGCGGCGACCATCGGGCTCGTCCCGGCGATCGCCGACTCGGGCGACCCGGACCTGCCGGAGATCACCGCGCAGCAACTCATCGAGAAGATCGCCCAGTCGGACGTACAGCAGTTGTCCGGCACCTTCAAGATCACCACCGATCTGGGCCTGCCCGACCTCGGCGGCCTGGAGTCGAGCCTCGCATCCGGCGCCATGGGCTCGGGGTCGGGTGACGGGTCGTCCGCCGACCCGTCCGCCAAGCTCACCGAGCTGGCGTCCGGCACGCACACCCTGCGCGTCGCCCTCGACGGCGAGAACAAGCAGAAGCTGTCCCTGCTGGAGAACGCCTCCGAGTACAGCCTCATCCACAACGGCAAGAACATCTGGGGCTACGACAGCAAGTCGAACGAGGTCTTCCACGGCACCGCCGACGAGCCGCAGGCCGGGAAGGACAAGCAGGGCGGGCCCGAAGAGGTACCCGCCACTCCCAAGGACCTCACCGAGGAAGCCCTCAAGGCGGTGGACGACACCACGTCCGTCACCGTCGACGGCACCGCGCACGTCGCGGGCCGGGACGCGTACCGGCTGCTCATCAAGCCGAAGCAGTCCGGGACCACGGTCGGCGCGATCACCGTGGCCGTGGACGCCAAGACCGGCATGCCGCTGAAGTTCACGCTGACCCCGTCCAGCGGTGGCGCGGCCGTGATCGACGCGGGCTTCACCCAGGTCGACTTCGCCAAGCCGGCCGCCTCCACCTTCGACTTCACCCCGCCCAAGGGCGCGAACGTCACCGAGGAGGGTGAGCTGGAAGGGGCGGCTCCGGAGCACGGCGGCACCAAGTCCGAGGACGGGTTCCGCAAGGAGCTCGAGAAGGAGTTCGGTGGCGCGAAGTCCGGGGGCAAGCCGGGCAAGGCGCCCGAGGGCGGTCCCGAGGTCATAGGCGAGGGCTGGAACACCGTGGCCGTCTTCGACACCGGCGGCGAGGGCGTTCCCTCCGGCGCCGAGGTCGGCGGCGACATGGGCGGCTTCCTCGACTCCCTGGGCGACAAGGTCACCGGCAAGTTCGGCTCGGGCACGGTCTTCAAGACCCGCCTGATCAATGCCCTGATCACGGACGACGGCAAGGTCTACGTGGGCGCGGTCGACAAGGACGCGCTCGTGAAGGCGGCCGACTCGGCGAAGTAGCCCGCCACCGAGCACCGCCGTACACGCACCACCAACCGAGAAGCCTGAGGAGCCCATGGAGGAACTGCCCGCCGCGGAAGCCGACGGGGTCGATCAGGCCGACCGGACCAGCCGGACCGACCGGGCCGACGGGGCCGACCCGGCCGACGGGGTCAACCGGTTCGGCCAAGGCGACCACGTCGGTGCGGTGATCGCCACCCGGGCGCTCACCAAGCGCTACCGCGGCGGGCAGCTCGCCGTGGACGGTCTCGATCTGACCGTCCCGGCGGGCAGTGTCTTCGGGTTCCTCGGCCCGAACGGCTCGGGCAAGACCACCACCATCCGCATGCTGATGGGCCTCATCGAGCCCACCTCCGGTACCGCGCGCGTGCTCGGGCAGCCCATGCCCCGCTCCGCGCGCGCCGTACTGCCGCATGTCGGCGCGCTCATCGAAGGGCCCGCCCTGTACGGCTTCCTGTCCGGCCGCGACAACCTCATCCGTTACGACGCAGCCGACCCGACCGCCGATCCGCGCACCCGGCGCACCCGCGTCGCGGCCGCGCTGGACCGGGTGGGGCTCACGGCCGCCGGCAGCAAGAAGGCCAAGGCGTACTCGCTCGGCATGAAGCAACGGCTGGGGCTCGCGGCCGCGCTGCTCCAGCCGCGCAGGCTCCTGGTCCTCGACGAGCCGACCAATGGCCTCGACCCACAGGGGATGCGGGAAATACGGTCCCTGATCAGGGAGTTGGCGTCCGACGGCACGACCGTCTTCCTCTCCTCCCACCTCCTGGACGAGATCGAGCAGGTCTGCACGCATGCGGCGGTGATGGCGCAGGGCCGGCTGATCACCCAGGGCGCGGTGGCGGAGCTGGCGGCCGGGATGCGCGGCCGGCTCGTCGTGACCACGCCCGACACCGGGGACGCGGCCCGGGTGCTGAAGGAGCAGGGCGCCGGTGACGTCGTCATCACCGACGACCGGGTGACCGCCGAACCTCCGGACCGTGATCTCGCCGACGTCAACGCGGCGCTGGTGACCGCCGGAGTGCGCGTCCGGGGCTTCGGTGTCGAACGGGCCTCGCTGGAGGACGCGTTCGTGGCACTCACGGGGGAGGGGTTCGATGTCGCAGGCTGAAGTCGTCCGACGGAGCGGCGAGATCGAAGGCGCCCGAAAGGTCGGTCCGCTGTGGACCTTCGGTCTCCTGCGCAGCGAACTGCTCACCACCTTCCGGCGCTGGCGCACGCTCGCGCTGCTCGCCGTCCTGGCCGCCGTGCCGATCCTGGTCGGGATCGCCGTGAAGATCGAGACGAGCGACGGCGGGGCCGGCGGCCCCGGTGGCGGTGGCGGCGGCCCCGCGTTCATCTCGCAGATCACCAACAACGGCCTGTTCCTGGTCTTCACCGCACTGGCCGCGACGCTCCCGTTCTTCCTGCCGATGGCGATCGGCGTCATCGCGGGCGACGCGATAGCGGGCGAGGCCAACGCCGGCACCCTGCGCTATCTCCTCGTCGCCCCGGCCGGCCGCTCGCGCCTGCTCCTGACCAAGTACGCGACCACGATGGCCTTCTGCCTGGTGGCCACCCTCGTGGTCGCGCTCTCGGCCCTCGCGGTCGGGGCGTTGCTCTTCCCGCTCGGCGACGTGACGACCATCTCCGGCACACGGATCAGCTTCGCCGAAGGCCTGGGCCGCGCCCTGCTGATCGCCTTGGTCGTCGCCGCGTCACTCATAGGAGTGGCGGCCCTCGGCCTGTTCGTCTCGACGCTGACCAGCAGCGGTATCGCGGCGATGGCGACGACCGTAGGCCTGCTGATCACCGTCCAGATCCTCGACCAGATCCCCCAGCTGCACGCGATCCAGCCGTACTTCTTCTCCCACCACTGGCTGTCCTTCGCCGACCTCATGCGCGACCCCGTCTACTGGGACGACCTGGTCAAGAACCTCGGCATCCAGGCCCTGTACGCGGCGGTGTTCGGTTCGGCTGCGTGGGCGCGGTTCACGGCGAAGGACGTCACGACCTGAGAGTGCTCAGTCGGCCTCGTAGGGGTAGCGGGCGAACGGCGCCTCCTGTGCGAAGAACGTCTTGGCGCGCGCCAGCGCCTCCGCGTCGTTCAGTATGTCGCCACGCCTGCTGCCGTTGCCGAACAGGACGCCGCCGAAGCGCATCCCCATGTACGCGGCCGAGTGGTTGAGCGTGCCGACGAGCGGGTCGGCCACCTCGGTCTCCGTGTGCGCGAGCGCGGTGACGCCCCAGAGGGTGCGCCCGGCCAGCGTCGCCTTGAAGTCGATGCCGGGGGTGCGCAGCCAGCCCGACCAGTAGTCCAGGTAACGCTTGGTGAGACCGGACACCGAGTACCAGTACAACGGCGAGACGATCACGATGTCGGTGGCGGCGAGCGTGGCGTCGAGCAGCAGCGAGGGCGTGCTTCCCGCGGGCGGGCGCACATGGTCGCTGTCGCGCCGCAGGTCCACGAAGTCAGGCAGCGGGTGCTCGGCGAGACTGATCCACTGCTGCTCGACGCCCTCCGGCAACTGCTCGGCGGCCGCGCGGGCCAGGAGCTCGGTGTTGCCCTCGTTGCGGCTGCTGCCCAGGACGAACAGGAAGCGGCGGGTCATGGGATCCCCCAGATGGTCGGCGTACGGCAATTACTCGCACATGCATTATATGCGTACGCAAGTACTTGTCCAGGGGGCGCCGTCGCCGCGGTCGTACGCCTCCGCCGCCCGCGCCACGTCCAGCAGCACCCCCTCCCGCCCGTGCGCCGCCACCATCTGCAGCCCGACCGGACACCCGTCGGGCCCGAACCCCGCCGGGATGCTGATCGCCGGATGCCCACTCAGGTTGAACGCCCAGGTGAGCGCGGTGGAGTACCGCTCGCCGGGGCCTTCGTGGCCGTGCGGCGGGGTGGGGGCGGTCGGTGTCAGCAGCAGCCGGGCGCCGGAGAAGAGGGTGGCCAGGCGCCTGTCGTTCGCGGCCCGGATGCGGTGGGCGAGAGCGAGAGAGGGGGCGGGGGTGGGGTCGGCGCTCGGGGTTCGCAGGGCGAGCCATGCCGGGGCCGGGTCGTCGAGGCGGAGCGGAGACCTTGGGCGGACGAGCCGTATCGCACCGGCCTCGGCGAGCCGTACGGCCGCGGAGTGAGCGACGGTGACGACGTCCTGGTCGGGGGAGTCGAAGCCGAGGTCGGGGGACCATACGGCGGTCGGGGCGTCATGCTCGCCGGGTAGCCCGTCCGTGTCTGTGTCTGCGCCTGCGTCTGTGTCCGCGCCTGTGTCCGTGCCCGTCCCGTCCCCCGGCACCGCTCGCCGTGCTGCCCCCGACACGACTGCCCAGTACGCCGCCACATCCTCCGCGGACCGAGCCAGCACCCCCGGCGCCATGAGCCCGGTACGGTCGGCCGATGGCAACCGTCCGTTGCCCACCTTCAGTCCGACGACCCCGCACCACGCCGCCGGAATCCGCACCGACCCGGCCCCGTCACTCCCGGTCGCGAACGGAACCAGCCCCGCCGCCACCGCCGCCGCGGAACCGGCGGAGGAGCCACCCGGCGTACGGTCGTACCGCCAGGGGTTGACCGTACGGCCGTACCGGCCAAGTCCCCAGGTCTGCCAGGGAGTTCCCGGTCCCGGTACGGATGTCGCGCCCACTGCCACACACCCCGCCGCGAGCAGTGGACCCGCGGTACGCAGCCCGCGGCGCCCCTTGACCCCGATCGGCACGCCGGCCAACGGCAGGCGCTCACCCGCGCCGACCCGTGCGTCCACCTCGCGGGCCCGCTGAAGAGCCTCTTCGCCCCACACCTCGATGAAGGCGCACAGGACGGGGTCGGCCCGCTCGATGCGTTCGAGCGCCGCTGCGACGACATCGACGGCACGGAGGGTCCGCGAACGTACGGCAGAGGCCACCTCCACGGCCGACAGGGCGGTGCGTGTCATGGAGTGATTGTCAGTCAGGCCGAGCTCAGCGGGAGCGTCCCGTCAGTCGCGCCAGCGCCTCCGCCTCCCGGGGCGGCTGTCCGTTCAGGTCGCCGAGCCGCCACGCCGGTACCCATGGCACCCGGTACACGTCGATGGCTGATTCGATCACCTTGACGTGCTCGGCGAGCGGCCGTGGAAGCCGCCCCGGCGCGTCCGCGACGAGGACGACGGCATCGAGGTCGAGTCCGTGCGGAGCCTCCCCGCGGCGGAAGATCTCAAGGGCGTTCAAGGCGGCGGCCAGCCCGGCCGCATGCGTACGGGCGACGAGCAGCACCGACGGCGAAGCGGCGGGCCCGGGCCAGTTACGCCCGCAGTCGTGGCCGCCGTAGACCGCGGCGAGCGTGGAGACACCCGCCCCACCGTGCGTGCCGACCCAGGAGAAGCGCCGGGGCGCGGCAGCGGAAGGGGAGGGCGGCGGGGGTTCCTCCGGCATGGCCACGGGCCCACGGATCCAGATCTCCGGCCCCGCTTCCGGCCGTCCCTGCTGCACGTGCATGTCAGTCCGCATGCCCGCACTCCTCCCTCGTCACGCCGTCGACCTTCGCGTCCGGCATGAGAACGCTCTGACGTGGCACAAGCTCCTGGAACGAGTCTGTGACGTCACGGTGACGTCCGCGCCGCGCGCGGCCGGAGAGACTCGACAGTACGTGTACGACGTGTACGACCGGACCTTGACGCCGGGGAAGCGGAACGCGACGGCGGGAGGGGGCACCATGGAGCCCGAGTGCGCCGTCCGCGAACTCCCCGACGCATGCGAGTGAGGGAAGCGATGTCTCTACTGAGCCGCGCGAAGAAGCGGGAACAGAAACGCGCCGCGGCCTCGGCGGCCCCCGTGGCCGGGCCGATCGACGTGCGCGTCCCCGCCGTCGATCCGGGCTCCGGCGGCGCGTCGATCGGCGGCGTCCCCGTCACCGCGGCCCCCGGCGAGGAGATCCAGCACGTCGTTCTGACCCACCTCCAGCGCATCGCCCTCGCTGCCGGCCACGCCGTGCACGCCACGGTCCACGACGAGCGCATCGGTTACGTCGTCCCGCTGCGGGTGGACGCGGACGGCTCCAGCCACTTCACCGCCGAGCCCGTACGGATGGCTCCGGCGGGAGGGGTGGAGGCGGGGGTGCCGGGGGAGCCGACGGCGGCGAGGGATGCCGTACGGCTGCCTGCGGGGCCGCCTGCGCCCTCCGCGCCCTCCGCGCCCTCCGCGTCGCCCGCGCCCTCCACGCCACCCGCGCCGGACGCGGCGCCGTATCGGGACAAACCCACGCATGTCCTACGCCCCTTGCCGAGCGCCCTGCAGGACTCCTCGCCCACGTTCCGGTTGCGCGCCCTGCCCGAGCCGGTGCAGGACGCCGTGCCCGGCACGGTCGCGCCCCCGCTGGGGGTGTTCGGCCCACCGCCGTTGATGGACGCGAGGCCGCTACCGACCGACGGACCGCGCACCGGCCTGCCGAGTGCCGCCGTACCGCAAGCCGACCTGTCCAGTCCCGGCGTACCGAAGGCCGATCAAGCGCCGGACCGCGTGGTGCGCGACCCCGACCCCGTCCCGGCTCCCGCCCCTGAAACCCGACCGGCTCCCGCCCCCCTGTTCGTCTCGGACCCCGATCCCGACCCCGACCCCAAGCCCACCCCACCCCGCGGGTTCGACGCCGTGGCCGAAGCCGTCCTCGGCGACGGGGCACCCGGCGCCGGCACCGCCGACGCCTCGCCCTTCGCGGAACCGTTGGCGCGGATCAACGACGCCGTGGCGGCCGGGCGGACGACGGAGGCGGGTGAGCTTGCGGAGCGGACCGTGGCGGAGGCGTCCGCGGTGCTGGGGGCGGCGCACCCCGAGGTACTCCGGATGCGTGAACTCGCCGCGTATGTCGCCTACCTGGCGGGGGACCCGGTGCACGCGTTCGGGCTCTCCCTCGACGTGGCCCGGACCCACCACCACACCCGCGACGCGGAGGCGGCGTACAGCAGCCTCCAGGGCGCGGCCACGGCCTGGCGGGCCGTACGGGATCCGGCGCAGGGTCTCGACCTGGGCCGGGATCTGCTCGGCCTGTGGACCGAGCTCACGGCCGAGGGCGGTCCGGCCGCCGAGGACATCGAGGAGCTGGAGGCGGCCCACGCCCGCATGGGCCGCCTCACCGCCCGAGCCGCCAAGTCGGCCGAACCGCCCAGGAGTTGATTCAGCGGATCAGTAAATCCGTGGATCAGCGGGTCACTCCGACAGCTTCCAGACCGCGTGCGCGACGGCGTCGCTGTTCCGGTCGAGGGCGGTGTCGTTGATGTTGGACGTGGTGTCGCAGGACGAGTGGTAGCAGCGGTCGAAGGACTGCCCCGACGTACCGCCCCACTTGGCCACCTGTGCCGCGGTCTTCGTACGGCTCGCGCCCGTGAACAGCCCGCCCACCGGCACGCCCGCGCTCTTGAACGGTGCGTGGTCGGAGCGACCGTCGCCCTCGGTCTCGATCTCGGTCGCGACGCCGAGGCCGGCGTAGTAGTCCTTGAAGGTCTTCTCGATCGCGGGGTCGTCGTCGTAGACGAAGTAGCCGGGGTTCGGCGAGCCGATCATGTCGAAGTTCAGATAGCCGCTGATCTTCGCGCGGTTGGCGGAGGAGAGGTTGTTGACGTAGTAGCGGGAGCCGACCAGCCCCAGCTCCTCCGCGCCCCACCAGGCGAACCGCAGATGCTTGGTGGGCTTGTAGCCGGCCCGCGACACGGCGAGCGCGGTCTCCAGGACGGCCGCCGAGCCGGAGCCGTTGTCGTTGATGCCGGGGCCGGAGGAGACGCTGTCGAGGTGGGAGCCGGCCATGACGACCTGGTTGGCGTCGCCGCCGGGCCAGTCGGCGATCAGGTTGTAGCCGGTGCGGCCGGAGGACGTGAACTGCTGGATGGCCGTGGTGTATCCGGCGGCGTCCAGCTTGGCCTTCACGTAGTCGATGGAGGCCTTGTAGCCGGGGCGGCCGTGGGCGCGGTTGCCGCCGTTGGCGGTGGCGATGGACTGCAGCTGGGTGAGGTGGGCCTTGACGTTCGCCACGGGTATGTCGGGTGCGGCGGCGGCCTCGACGTCGGCCTTGGGTGCCGCGTCGGCTATGGATCCGCCGGTCAGGAGCGTGGCGGTCGCGACTGCGGCGGCCGCCGACGCGCGCCAGGAGACGGGGAGCTTCATGTGGGGGGCTCCGAATTCCAGGGGGACCCCCGTGGGGTGACCACAGGGGATCCACAGTGAATGGGGTGCCTGGATGGTGGGGGTGAGCCTGACTCTCCGTCAAGAGCACTATTAGGACTCGGAGTTCCTATAGGGGAAACCCTGCGTTCCTCACTGCACGCAGAACTCGTTCCCCTCGGGATCCGCCATCACGACCCACTCCCCGCCCGGCTCCTTCACGTGCCGCAGCACACTCGCTCCCAGCCCCTCCAGCCGCCCGACCTCGGCCTCGCGCTCCCCGGCCGGCGCGTGCAGATCGAGATGGAGCCGGTTCTTGCCGGTCTTCGCCTCCGGTACGCGCTGGAACAGCAGCCGCCGCCCGAGCCCGGTCCCGCTGTCCTTGTCATACGGATCGTCCGGATGCCGTACGGCCACCAGGTCCCGGAAGGCGAGCCGGGCGTGGAACTCGACGACGGCCTCCCGCGGCAGCGCACCGAGCTCCAGCAGCCGCTCGATGAGGGCGTTGTTGTCCTCGACCTCGTAGTGCAGTGCGGCGGCCCAGAAGTCGGCCTGCGACTGGGGGTTGGCGGAGTCGATGACGAGTTTCCAGTGGAGGGGAGCGGGGGCGGGATCGGGGCCGGGGGTGGTGACGGGGGCGGGCTCGGGGTCGGATGCCTGTGTCATGCGACCACTCATATGGGGTGTGGGAGCGGGCTGGCAATCAGAATCGCCGGATGTGTGGTCAGCCCGTCTGGGGGCGCCCCCTCTGGGGGAGTTCGAGGACGAGGCCCGTTCAGGGCCGAAGCGGGGGTCTGAGGGCGGCAGCCCCGAGTCCCATCCCCGAGTCTGCGGCGTCAGCCTCAGCCCTCAGCCTCCGGCGTCAGTCTCAGGCGTCCACTGCGGCGGACCTCGGCGTCTCGAGTGGTGGTGCGCTGAACTCCGCCGACCTGCTCCTCCGCGCGGAGCGCCACGCGTCCGCCGTGAGCAACGTCAACGCCAGCCACACCAGCGCGAACCCGGCCCACCGCTCGGCCGGCATCGCCTCGTGGAAGTACAGGATGCCGAGCAGGAACTGGAAGACCGGCGCCAGGTACTGCAGCAGCCCCAGCGTCGACAGCGGCACCCGTATCGCGGCCGCGCCGAAGCAGACGAGCGGCACGGCGGTGACGACGCCGGTGGCCGCGAGCAGCGCCGCGTGCCCGGGCCCCTCCGACGTCAGCGTCGACTCCCCATGTGCCGTCAGCCACACCAGATACCCCATGGCGGGCAGGAACTGGATCGCGGTCTCCGCGGCCAGCGACTCGACCCCGCCGAGGTTGACCTTCTTCTTCACCAGCCCGTACGCGGCGAAGGAGAAGGCGAGGACGAGGGAGATCCACGGGGGCCGCCCGTACCCGACGGTCAGCACGACCACGGCCGCGAAGCCGACACCCACCGCGGCCCACTGCACCAGCCGCAGCCGCTCCTTCAGCAGCAGTACGCCGATCGCGATGGTGACGAGCGGATTGATGAAGTACCCGAGTGAGGCCTCGACGACGTGGCCCGTGTTCACGGACCAGATGTAGAGGCCCCAGTTGACGGTGATCACGCCGGCGGCCAGGGCGACGAGCGCCAGCCGCCGCGGCTGCCGTATCAGCTCACCCGCCCAGGCCCAGCGCCGTACGACGATCAGTGCGACCGCCACGAAGACGAGGGACCAGGCCATCCGATGGGCGAGGATCTCGACCGCCCCGGCGGGCTTCAGCAGGGGCCAGAAGAGGGGAACGAGCCCCCACATCCCATAGGCCGCGAAGCCGTTCAGTACTCCTATGTGCCGCTCGCCGCCCGATTTCCCGGTCACGGCCCCTCCTTCGCGCCCTCGTCCGGCCGCGTCCTTGCGGCGGCTCGCACGAAGGTAACGCCGAACACCCCCGCCTGTCATGTCCGTATCGCCATACGGTCATGACAGGCGGGGGTGCGGCACTCAGGGCGTACTGGGGGGAGTTCAGCCCTTGAGCGCGGCTCCGATCGACTCGGCGATCGGAGTGGTCGGGCGGCCGGTCAGGCGGGACAGGTCCCCGCTGCCGATGGCCAGCTCACCCTTCTCGATGGAGGTGTCCACACCGGCCAGGATCGCGGGGAGCGGCTCGGGCAGCCCGGCGCCGGTCAGGATGCCGACGAGGTCCTCGGCGGAGACGGCGTTGTTGGCGATCTCCTTGCCGCTCTGTCGGCTCAGCTCCGCGGCGTACTCGGCGAAGCTCCACGCGACGTCGCCGCCCAGCTCGTACGTCTTGTTCTCGTGCCCCTCGCCGGTCAGTACGGCGACGGCGGCGGCCGCGTAGTCGGCGCGGGCGGCGGAGGAGACGCGGCCCTCGCCGGCGGCGTGGGTGACGGCGTTGTACTGGAGGACCGGGGCGAGGTTCTCGGTGTAGTTCTCGTGGTACCAGCCGTTGCGCAGCAGCACGTACGGCAGGCCGGACTCCAGGAGCACCTTCTCGGTGCCGCGGTGGTCGTCGGCGAGCGCGGCCGTGAGGCTGCCGGGGGCGCTGGTGTAGGCGAGGAGGGCGACACCTGCGGCCTTGGCGGGGTTGATGACGACCTTGTGCTGGCCGACACGGTCGTTGCCGACCTCGCTGCCGGATATGAGCAGGACCTTGTCGCCGGCCGCGAACAGTGCGTCGAAGGTGTCGGGGGTGTTGTAGTCGGCGACTGCGATCTTCACGCCGCGCTCGGCCAGGTCGGCGCCCTTCTCGGGGGTGCGGACGACGGCGGTGACCTGGTCGGCCGGAACCTTCTCCAGCAGCTGTTCCACTACATGGCGGCCCAGGTGTCCGTTGGCTCCGGTGACGACGATGCTCATGATCAGAACTCCTTGTGGGGTGCGTTGGCACTAACCCTAGGAGGTGCGCTAACTCAGCGAAAGTACCCACTTTGAAGTAAGGTACTTGCATGGCAGTAAGTACCCGTACCGTGGCAAGCGTGTCGACGAGCATGACGGCGAACGCGTCCAGCGCGACGGCCGACGCGACGACCCCCAAGTACGTCGTCGGCGAGGAGATGTGTCCCTACCGCCTCGTCCTGGAGCACGTCACCAGCCGCTGGGGCGTCCTCGTCCTGATCGAACTCCTGGAACGCCCCTACCGCTTCAGCGAACTGCGCCGCGCGATCGGCCGGGTCAGCGAGAAGATGCTCACCCAGACCCTCCAGACCCTGGAGCGCGACGGCCTGGTCCACCGCGACGCCAAGCCGGTGATCCCCCCGAGGGTCGACTACTCCCTGACCGATCTGGGCCGCGAGGCGGCGCAGCAGGTACGGGGTCTGGCGCTGTGGACCAGTGAGCGGATGGGGGAGGTGCAGAAGGCGCGCGAGGCGTACGACGCGCGCCGGAGTGCCTCCTGAATCGCATGCTCGTCCTGGCGCCCTCTCCTTCCTCTCGTCGGATCGGGAGCGGGGCACGGCTGCCCGACGCGTGACCAAGAAGGACCCCCCGCAAGGCGTGACGACGAAGGGCCTGGGTGGCCGCAGCGCACCCAGGCCCGTACGTGTCGCCGGAGCGTCAGCCCACCACCGTCCAGGTGTCCCCACCTGCCAGCAGCGCGGCCAGATCCCCCTTGCCGTTCTGCTCGATCGCCGTGTCCAGCTGGTCGGACATCTGGGTGTCGTACACCGGGCGCTCCATCGAGCGGAACACGCCGATCGGCGTGTGGTGCAGGGTGTCCGGGTCGGCCAGGCGGGAGAGGGCGAAGGCCGTGGTCGGGGACGCGGAGTGGGCGTCGTGGATCAGGATCTGCGACTCGTTCTGCGGCGTCACGGTGACGACCCTGAGGTCACCGGTCTGCGTGTCCCGTACGACGCCCCGCGCGCCGTCGGTTCCGAAGCGGATCGGCTGCCCGTGTTCGAGGCGGATCACCGCCTCCTCGGCCTGCTGCTTGTCCTTGAGGACCTCGAAGGCGCCGTCGTTGAAGATGTTGCAGTTCTGGTAGATCTCGATCAGCGCCGTCCCCTTGTGGGCGGCCGCCTCACGCAGGACCTGGGTGAGGTGCTTGCGGTCGGAATCGACCGTGCGTGCCACGAAGGAGGCCTCCGCGCCGATCGCCAGTGAGACCGGGTTGAAGGGCGCGTCCAGTGAGCCCATCGGTGTCGACTTGGTGATCTTGCCGACCTCGGAGGTCGGGGAGTACTGGCCCTTCGTCAGGCCGTAGATCCGGTTGTTGAACAGCAGGATCTTGAGGTTGACGTTGCGCCGCAGGGCGTGGATCAGGTGGTTGCCGCCGATCGACAGCGCGTCACCGTCACCGGTCACCACCCATACGCTCAGGTCCCGCCGTGACGTGGCCAGGCCCGTCGCGATCGCGGGGGCGCGGCCGTGGATGGAGTGCATGCCGTACGTGTTCATGTAGTACGGGAAGCGGGACGAACAGCCGATGCCCGAGACGAAGACGATGTTCTCCTTGGCCAGGCCCAGCTCCGGCATGAAGCCCTGGACCGCGGCGAGGATCGCGTAGTCACCGCAGCCGGGGCACCAGCGCACTTCCTGATCGGACTTGAAGTCCTTCATGGACTGGCGGGCCTCGGCCTTGGGGACGAGCGAGAGCGCCTCGATCGTGCCCGTGCCTTCCGTGGACGTCTCAGCCATCGATGGCCTCCTTGAGCGCCTTGGCGAGCTGCTCCGCCTTGAACGGCATGCCGTTGACCTGGTTGTACGAGTGGGCGTCCACCAGGTATTTCGCCCGGACCAAAGTGGCGAGCTGGCCGAGGTTCATCTCGGGGATCACCACCTTCTCGTAGCGTCCGAGTACCACGCCCAGGTTGCGCGGGAACGGGTTCAGGTGGCGTAGATGCGCCTGCGCGATCGACTCGCCCGCGGTACGCAGGCGGCGGACCGCGGCCGTGATCGGGCCGTACGTCGATCCCCAGCCCAGCACCAGCGTCTTCGCCTCGTGCGGGTCGTCTACCACCAGGTCCGGCACCTCGATGCCGTCGATCTTGGCCTGGCGGGTGCGGACCATGAAGTCGTGGTTGGCCGGGGCGTAGGAGATGTTGCCCGTGCCGTCCTCCTTCTCGATGCCGCCGATCCGGTGCTCCAGGCCCGGCGTGCCCGGGACCGCCCACGGCCGGGCGAGGGTCTGCGGGTCGCGCTTGTACGGCCAGAAGACCTCGCTGCCGTCCTCCAGGGTGTGGTTCGGCCCCTGCGCGAACTGCACGGTCAGGTCCGGCAGCTCGTCCAGCTCCGGGATCCGCCAGGGCTCCGAACCGTTGGCCAGATAGCCGTCCGACAGCAGCATCACCGGAGTGCGGTACGTCAGCGCGATGCGCGCCGCCTCCAGGGCCGCGTCGAAACAGTCGGCCGGCGTGCACGGGGCGACGATCGGCACCGGGGCCTCGCCGTTGCGGCCGAACATCGCCTGGAGCAGGTCCGCCTGCTCGGTCTTGGTCGGCAGGCCGGTCGAGGGCCCGCCGCGCTGGATGTCGATCACCAGCAGCGGCAGCTCCAGCGAGACGGCCAGCCCGATGGTCTCGGACTTCAGGGCCACACCGGGACCGGAGGTCGTGGTGACCGCCAGCGAGCCGCCGAAGGCCGCGCCCAGCGCCGCGCCGATGCCGGCGATCTCGTCCTCGGCCTGGAAGGTCCGT
The DNA here is from genome assembly GCF_041052385.1 of Streptomyces sp. R28. GTDB lineage: Bacteria > Actinomycetota > Actinomycetes > Streptomycetales > Streptomycetaceae > Streptomyces. The sequence continues at coordinate 6,316,459 of NZ_CP163439.1, forward strand.
ACACCGAAGTTCTTGTGCCGGCTCAGCTCGTGCAGGATGTCCGAGGCCGGGGTGATCGGATACGAGCCCAGGTACAGCGGCAGGTCCGCCTGGCGGGACGCGGCGACCAGCCCGTAGGACAGGGCGAGGTTTCCGGAGATGTTCCGGTAGGTGCCGACGGGGAAGGCCGTGGTGGCCGGGGCGATCTCGTAGGAGACGGCGAAGTCCTCGGTCGTCTCGCCGAAGTTCCAGCCCGCGCGGAAGGCGGTGATGTTGGCGGCCGCGATGTCGGGTTTCTTGGCGAACTTCGACTTCAGGAACTTCTCGGTGCCCTCGGTGGGCCGGTGGTACATCCACGACAGCAGGCCCAGCGCGAACATGTTCTTGCTGCGCTCGGCCTCCTTGCGGGTGAGGTCGAACTCTTTCAGTGCCTCCACCGTCAGGGTCGTCAGCGGCACCGGATGGAGGCCGTAGCCGTCCAGCGAGCCGTCCTCCAGCGGTGAGGCGTCGTAGCCCACCTTCTGCATCGCCCGTCTGGTGAACTCGTCCGTGTTGACGATGATCTCCGCGCCCCGCGGCAGATCGCCGATGTTGGCCTTCAGCGCCGCCGGGTTCATCGCGACCAGCACGTTCGGTGCGTCGCCCGGGGTCAGGATGTCGTGGTCGGCGAAGTGCAGCTGGAAGGAGGACACGCCAGGCAGGGTGCCGGCGGGGGCGCGGATCTCCGCCGGGAAGTTCGGCAGTGTCGACAGGTCGTTGCCGAAGGACGCCGTTTCCGAGGTGAAACGGTCGCCGGTGAGTTGCATACCGTCGCCCGAGTCCCCCGCGAAACGAATGATCACCCGGTCCAGCCGGCGGACGTCCTTCGTCCCTGCCGGTTTGCGCTGCTCTCCCACGACGGCTTCGTCGGCCTGCTCCGCTGGGCTACTGACCTGGCTGGTCACTGAACTGGACCTCCCTGAAGACGGGTGTCTGGGCATGGCCTTCCCGCAAGCCTTCCCAGGATCAACCCTACGTCCGCAAAGGTCGCCCTCCCCGGGCCATTCGCATGACGGACATGGATTTGAGATGGTTCGCCAACCGAACTTGTCATGATTTACACGCCCCCCGGCGCTTCTTCGAAGACGCTCCCCGCTCGTTCTTTGGTTCTAGGTCCAGCCTCGGTGGATCCTGGTTTCTGACACGGTGTCAGATCGTCAGGAGTTCAGGTAGGTGAGGACCGCCAGAACGCGTCGGTGGTCCCCGTCGCTCTGAGACAGTCCGAGCTTCAGGAAGATGTTGCTGACGTGCTTCTCGACCGCTCCGTCGCTCACCACCAGCTGCCGGGCGATCGCCGAGTTGGTCCGCCCTTCGGCCATGAGCCCTAGGACCTCCCGCTCGCGTGGCGTGAGCCTCGCGAGCACGTCCTGCTTACGGCTGCGGCCCAGCAACTGGGCGACGACCTCCGGATCGAGGGCCGTACCCCCTTGGGCCACCCGCACGACCGCGTCCACGAACTCCCGAACCTCCGCCACCCGGTCCTTGAGCAGGTAGCCGACTCCACGGCTGGAACCGGCCAGCAGCTCCGTGGCGTACCGCTCCTCCACGTACTGCGACAGGACGAGTACCCCGAGTCCGGGGTGTGACTTGCGCAGCTGTACGGCCGCCCGCACTCCTTCGTCGGTGTGTGTCGGCGGCATCCGTACGTCCGCGACCACCACGTCCGGCAGCTCGCCCTGTCCGTCCAGTCCCGTGATGGTCTTGATCAGCGCGTCGCCGTCTCCCACCCCCGCCACGACCTCGTGCCCACGGTCGGTCAACAGCCGGGTCAGTCCCTCCCTGAGCAGCACCGAGTCCTCGGCGATGACCACCCGCACCCTGTCCTCCACGATCCTCGGCCCCCCGAGCCTTGGCATTCGGCCGAGCGTGCCCCGGCCCTGTCGTCCCTCGCGACCTCAGTATCCCGCGATCGGCCCTCCCGCACCGGGCCTGTGGATAACCTGCCCGCCGCAGTTCGGATCGCGCGGGCGCGAAGGGGGGCGACTCCGGGGCGCATGCACATGAGTGCTCAGGGATGCTCAAGGGTGCCCAGGGAGCGCTCGGGGAGTGCTCAGGGGGCGCTCAGGGATTGCTTGCGAACAAAACGGAAATCCGGCGCCGAACCAACCGGAGCCGGATCCCCACCTCAGTGGGCCGAACGGCACACCCGAACTACGCGGCCCTACGCAGTCCGCCCTACACGGTCCGCCAGGGAAGCTCAGCCGTAACCCGTGTGGGCCCCCCGACCGGCGAGTCCACCACCAGAATCCCGTCCACCGCGTCCAACCGCTCGGCCAGTCCCGCCAGCCCGGACCCCCCGGAGGTGGTGGCGCCCCCCAGGCCGTTGTCCACGACCTGCAACATCAGCCGGTTCTCCACCCGCCACACATCCACGGCGGCCCATGTGGCCCGCGCATGCTTGCTGATGTTCTGCAGCAGCTCCGACACCGTGAAGTACGCGATCCCCTCGATCGCCGGCACCGGCCGCTCCTCGAGGTCGACCTGGACCTCCACCGGCACCGTGCACCGCGAGGCCACCGCAGACAGGGCCGCATCCAGCCCCCGGTCGGTCAGGACCGCCGGATGGATCCCCCGTGCCAGGTCGCGCAGCTCCTGCAGCGCCGTCTTCACCTCGCCGTGCGCCTCGTCCACCATCTGCGCGGCGGCGTGCGGATCCTCCGCCAGCTTCTCCTTCGCGAGGCCCAGATCCATGGCCAGGGCCACCAGACGGGCCTGGGCGCCGTCGTGCAGGTCGCGCTCGATGCGCCGCAGGTCGGCAGCGGCCGTATCGACGACGACACCGCGGTCCGACTCCAGCTCCACCACGCGTGTGGCCAGCCGCGACGGCCCGAGCAGGCCGTGCACCAGCAGCCGGTCCACCATCGTCAGCGCCCGTACGATCCAGGGCGTGGCCAGCGTGAACAGCAGGCCCACCAGTGCGGTGACCGTGATCTCGAAGGGGTTGTCGAGGTAGATGTGGTGGGTCTCGTCGCCGTACAGCTGAAGGCCGTCCTGACCGACGTACGCGGGGAACACCCAGAACCACAGCGGATACGTCAGCAGCGCCCAGCCGTACGCCCAGACGTTGAGGGCGACGACGAAGGAGAACACCGCCCACGGGAAGTGCAGCACCGCGTACAGCAGGGCCCGCCACGACGTCCCGCTCTTCAGTACGGCGCCCATCCACGCCATGAAGCCACGCCGCCGCATCCGCAGCGGCTCCGGGTCGGCCACCTCCAGGTCCAGCAGCGCACGCGCGCGTGCCCGCTCCAGCGCCCCGAACCCACGGCAGCCGACGAGCCCCGCCGCCAGCACCGGGACGCCGAGGAACGTCACCAGCAGTCCGGCGCCCAGCGACACCATCGTGATGGCGTACACGAACAGCACGATGCTGATCGGCAGACTCAGCAGCACGTACCCGAACTCGCGCCAGCTGCGTGCCTCGAACGGCGCCCGCAGCCCGGCCGGCAGCCGGTGCCGTCGCTCGCCGCCGTGCTCGGGGAGGCCGCGCTCGGGGTAACCGAGCCCGTGCCCGAAACCCTGTCCGTACTCCGTGGCCATCGGCGTCGTCCGTTCTCCTCGTCCTGTCAGCCCCGCCGCCGGGGCTGTGCCGTCGTACCTCCACCCTGCTCGACCGCAGGTCCGCGGACCATGGAGGCCGTCGGCGTCTCGAACGGGGGGTTTTCCCTACCCCTGCCCGACGTCTGCCCGGCGTCTACCCCTGCCCGGGGACGCGGTCCCGCCACGGCAACTCCGCCGTCACCGTCGTAGGACCACCCTGCGGTGACTCGATGACGAACAGGCCGTCCACGGCGTCCAGCCGGTCGGCGAGCCCGCGCATGCCCGTGCCGCCGTCGAGGCGCGCGCCCCCACGGCCGTCGTCCCACACCTGGATGAGCAGCCGGTCGTCCGACCGCCACACGTCGACCGACGCCGATTTCGCCCCGCTGTGCTTGCTGATGTTCTGCAGCAGCTCGGAGACGGTGAAGTACGCGATGCCCTCGATGGCCGCCACCGGTCTGGACAGCAGCTCGACGGTCACCTTCACCGGCACCGTGCAGCGCGAGGCCACCGCCGACAGCGCGGCGTCCAGGCCACGGTCGGTCAGTACGGCCGGATGGATGCCCCGGGCGAGATCCCGTAGCTCCTGCAGCGCCAGCTTCACCTCGCCGTGCGCCTCCGCGACCATCGTGGCTGCCGCGTCCGGATCCTCCAGCAACTTCTCCTTGGCCAGGCCCAGCCCCATGGCGAGGTTGACCAGCCGGGCCTGCGCGCCGTCGTGCAGGTCGCGCTCGATGCGGCGCAGATCGGCGGCGGCCGTGTCGACGACGACACCCCGGTCCGACTCCAGTTCGGCGATACGGCGCTCCAGTTCGTCGGAGGGCGACAGCAGGCCGCGCACCATCGCGCGGTCCGCGTTCGCCAGGCCCCGCGCGATGAACGGCAGCACCGGCCACAGCACGAACAGCGAGGTCAGCGTGATGGTGAAGGTGAGGATGCCCCAGGGCAGCCGGATGAAGTCGTACAGGATCGTGCGCCAGCCGACCGGGTCCTTCAGCGCCAGCCACAGCTGCGGGAAGAAGCCGTCCTTACCGCCGCGCAACGGCATCGGACTCGGCTCGTCCACCCGCACCCCGAGCAACGCACGCGCGCGTGCCCGCTCCAGCTTGCCCAGCTGCCGCGCGCCCATCAGCCCGGCCGCGAGCAGCGGGAACCCGATCACCGTCAAGGTCAGGAAGGCACCCGTGGACAGCACCACCACGACGTAGATGAAGCCGAGCAGCGACAACGGAAGGTTCGCCAGGAGATGCGCGATCTCCTTCCAGGTGTGCCGGTCGTAGGCGAAACGGGCGGGCGGCAGCGGGCGCTGATCGTTGCCAGACTGATCGTTGCCGGACTGCTTGCCGTCGGACTGCTCGCTGTCGGGCTGCTCGGAGGCGTCCCGCGAAGGGCTGGGGCGTTCGGTCATATGGGCTAGCGTGCCGCGCGGTGCGCCGCCGCGCCATGAGGCGGGCCGCCTCCGTCTACGGGGGAAATCCCCACCCCGCGACGGGGCCGGGCATCGGGCCGCGTGACCGGCCGGGCGCCGGGCCGTCGCATCTGCCGTCGCATCTCGAGGGGATCTCAACGTGTGACTGGCTGCTTACGGTGTCTTTAGCAGGGCCTAGACTCCCGTGCGTACAGATCGTCGAACAGCGGTGTTCACGAAATCACAAGCAGCAGGACACTGGTTCCAGGGACTGGTTCGGGTTCGAGTTCTGGTTCTGGTTCCGGGACCGGTCCTGGGCACCGGTCACGAGGTCAGGGAGCGAGGGGCGGACGTGTCGGAACAGACCGTCGTCGTCGCGGCGGATGGGCATTACGTCGTCGTCTCGGCGGACTACTTCCAGTCCTACTCGGTCGTCGGACTGCTGGCCGTAGTCGGCGTGCTGTTCGTCGCCGTCGCCTTCGGGGCGGGCCGCCTGCTGCGCCCCGTGGTCCCGACGCCGGAGAAGCTCCTGACGTACGAGTGCGGCGTCGACCCCGTCGGCGAGGGCTGGGCCCACACGCAGGTCCGCTACTACGTCTACGCCTTCCTCTACGTGATCTTCGCCATCGACTCGATCTTCCTGTTCCCCTGGGCGACGGTCTTCGCCGACCCGGGTTACGGCGCGGCCACGCTCGTCGAGATGTTCATCTTCCTCGGCTTCCTGGCCGTGGGCCTGCTCTACGCATACAAGAAGGGCGTCCTGGCATGGACGTGACGCCAGACACCGAAGGGCAGCCGGTTCTGCTGCCGGAGCCGAAGCGGCTGGGCGCGCTCGCCCGCCTCGCCCCGGAGCCGATGAAGGTGATCCTGAACTGGGGCCGCCGCTACTCGCTCTGGGTCTTCAACTTCGGCCTCGCCTGCTGCGCGATCGAGTTCATCGCCGCGTCGATGGCTCGCCACGACTTCATCCGACTCGGCGTGATCCCGTTCGCGCCCGGCCCGCGCCAGGCCGACCTGATGGTCGTCTCCGGCACGGTCACGGACAAGATGGCCCCGGCGGTGAAGCGCCTGTACGAACAGATGCCCGAGCCGAAGTACGTCATCTCCTTCGGCGCCTGCTCCAACTGCGGCGGCCCGTACTGGGACTCCTACTCCGTCACCAAGGGCGTCGACCAGATCATCCCGGTGGACGTGTACGTCCCCGGCTGCCCGCCGCGCCCCGAGGCACTGCTCCAGGGGATCCTGAAGCTCCAGGAGAAGATCGCGCGGGAGTCGCTGGGGGAGCGGTACGGCGCCGCGACGGCCCGGCCGTCCACGACGGCGCTGCAGAGTGGGCTGGTCAGGGCGCCGGGCGCGCCGAACGCCGGTGGTAGCGGTACTGGTGGTGGCACTGGCAGTGGTGGTGCCGACGCGGGGGAGGCCCACCGATGACGACGATCGGCTGGCTCTCGGCCCCCGTCGAGGACCTGTTCGGCCCCGAAGCCACGGCTGAGGAGTCGTACGAGGTCCTCACGGTCGACGTGCCCCCGACGTCCTGGATCGCGGCGCTGGAGACGGCCCGCGAGGAGCTGGGCTGCACCTACTTCGACTGGCTGAGCGCGGTCGACGAACCCGGCACGGGCTTCCGCGTCGCGGCCCACGTCGCTGCCCTGTCTCCGGTACGACGCCTGCTGGTCCGTACGACGGTCCCGCACGAGGCGCCGACGCTGCCCTCCGCGGTCGGCGTGTACGCGGGCGCGGCCTGGCACGAACGCGAGACACACGAAATGTTCGGCGTGGCGTTCACCGGCCACCCTGCCCTGGACCACCTGCTCCTCCCGGACAACTTCGAGGGGCACCCCCTCCGCAAGGACTTCGTCCTGGCGGCCCGCGTCGCCAAGGCCTGGCCCGGCGCCAAGGAACCCGGCGAGTCCGAACACGGCGGCCCCAAGCGCCGCCAGATGCTGCCCCCCGGCGTCCCCGACCCGAACGAATGGGGCCCACTGAAGGGCCAACTTCCCCCTGCCCCGGCCCGCCCGGCCAGGGGCGCGGGGCGCGCCGCGGGGGAACGTCCGGCGCGGGCGGCCGGCGAGCGGCCGGTGCGGCGTGCTCGTACGGCGGCGGAGGGTTCGGCGAGCCAGGGTGACGCGTCGGCGGCTGGGGCGACGGCGCCCGGAGCGGCGGCTGGTGGAACTCCGGCGGCGGGTGCGGTACGGCGTGCGCGTACCGCGGCAGGAGGTTCGGCAAGTCAGGAGGGGGCGGATTCGGCGGCTGGATCGCCTTCAGCCGGTGTGGCGCGGCGTGCGCGTACGGCGGCGGAGGGGCCGGGCGGCCAGGCTGCTGCCGGCGCCGAGCCCTCGGCGGAGACGGGCGCCCCTTTGGCGGGAGCCGACACGTCCCCGACCACGTCGGACACGCCGGCCGCGGCACGCGCGCGCGGCGTGAGTGAGGATTCGGCGAGCCGGCGGACCGAGGCGTCGGCGGACACGTCGGCTGACGGAGCGGGGGACGGGCAGGAGACGTCCGCGACCAGCACCCCACCGGCACGGCGTGCGCGCAGCGCGAGCGAAGGCACGGCATCGCAGCGCCCGGGAACGGGCACCACCCCCGCCGGCCCCCGCCGATCGCGCAGCGCCTCGCAGGGCTCCGCGAGCCAGCAGGCGGCCTCCGAAGCGAACGCGTCCGACGCGGCGGCCACCGACGCGGCGGCGTCCGATGTGGCGGCGTCTGAGAGGGCCGCGTCCGATGCGGTGTCGGCGGATGCAGCCGGCGACGCCGCTACGCCACCGACCACTCCCTCGCCCACCCCGTCGGCCACCGCGAAGCCCCCTGCGGCCCCCCGCAGCCCGGATGCCCCGTGGCACCACGCTCGCCCGGCCTTCGACGAGCCGGAACCCGCGCGAGGAGCCGAGCCCGCGCCGCAGCCCGAGCCTGAGCCGCAGCCCGAGGCCGAGTCGGTGTCGGAGACCGCGGTGAAGCCAAAGCCCGCCGCTTCCGCCGAGCGCGATGCATCGGAGGCACCGGGGCCGCAGCCCGACGCCGAGACCGAGCCTCACCCCGCGGCCGAGCCGCAGCCCGCGTCGCCCCCGGAACAGTCCGAACCCGGCGAGGCCACCGAAACTCAGCGAGCCGCCGGCGCCGCTCCCGCCCCCAAGCCCGGCGCGTCCGACTCCGCAACCACCCCCGAAGGCTCCGGAGCCTCCGAGAACTCCGAACGCTCCGACGACTCCGAAGCCCCCACCGACGACCGCACAGACCCCGCAGGAGGCCCGCAGTGAACGACGCGCTCGACGTCGCCCTGCGACTCCTGATCGTCTTCGTCGTCTTTCTCACCTTCCCCCTGATCGTCGGCCAGACCGAGCACAAGGTGATGGCCCACATGCAGGGCCGCCTCGGCCCGATGTACGCCGGCGGCTTCCACGGCTGGGCCCAGCTCGTCGCCGACGGCGTGAAGTTCGCGCAGAAGGAAGACGTCGTTCCGTCGGGCGCGGACCGCCGTATCTTCCAGCTCGCCCCCGCCGTGGCCCTCCTCCCGTACCTGCTCGTCCTCCTCGCCATCCCCATCGGCCCGGGCGACGGCGCGGTCGGCGAGGTCATCGACGCGGGCATCTTCTTCGTCCTGGCGGTCATGGGCGTAGGCGTCCTCGGCTCACTCATGGCCGGCTGGGCCTCCGCCAACAAGTTCTCCCTTCTCGGCGGCCTGCGCACCGCCGCCCAGCTCCTCGCCTACGAACTCCCGATGCTGCTCACCGCCGCCTCCGTGGCGATGGCGGCCGGCACCGTCTCCCTCCCCGGCATCCTCGACGCCTTCGAGTGGTGGTGGCTGCCCTGGCAGATCGTCGGCGCGATCGTCTTCTTCGTCGCCGGGCTGGCCGAGCTGCAGCGCCCGCCGTTCGACATGCCCGTCGCCGACTCGGAGATCATCTTCGGCGCCTACACCGAGTACACCGGTCTCCGTTTCGCTCTCTTCCTCCTCGCCGAGTACGCCGGAATCGTCGTCCTGTGCGGCCTGACCACCGTTCTCTTCCTGGGCGGCTGGCACGGCCCCTGGGGCGCCGACGGCCTCGGCTGGGTGTGGACCCTGCTCAAGGCGGCCGTCCTCGCCTTCATCGTGATCTGGCTCCGCGTCACCTATCCCCGCCTGCGCGAGGACCAGCTCCAGAAGCTCTCCTGGACCCTCCTCGTCCCCCTCTCCCTCGCCCAGATCGCCTTCACCGGCATCGTCAAGGTGGTGATCCAGTAACCATGGCTGCGCCTCTCCCGCCCTCCCGGTCCCGCATTCCTGGCAGTGGCCTGGCCAAGGGCCTGGCCGTCACCCTCCGCACGATGACGAAGAAGTCCGTCACCGCGCAGTACCCGGACACCCAGCCCGACCTCGCGCCCCGCACCCGCGGCGTGATCGGCCTGTTCGAGGAGAACTGCACGGTCTGCATGCTGTGCGCCCGCGAGTGCCCGGACTGGTGCATCTACATCGACTCCCACAAGGAGACGGTCCCGGCGGCGACCCCGGGCGGCCGCGAACGCAGCCGCAACGTCCTCGACCGCTTCGCCATCGACTTCTCCCTGTGCATGTACTGCGGTATCTGCATCGAGGTCTGTCCTTTCGACGCCCTGTTCTGGTCCCCGGAGTTCGAGTACGCCGAGACCGACATCCGCGACCTCACCCACGAGCGCGACAAGCTCCGCGAGTGGATGTGGACCGTCCCGGCCCCGCCCGCCCTCGACCCCGGCGCGGAGGAGCCCAAGGAGATCGCCGCCGCCCGCAAGTCCGCCGAGAAGCTGGCAGCCGCCCAAGCCGAGCCGAAAGAGCCGACCGAGCCGCAGGAGGGCGAGTCGTGAGCCCCACCCACGCCGCGCTGACCACGTCCGCCGACACGCACGGCTTTCTCTCCCCGACCGGCGTCGAGATCGCCTTCCTCCTCGTCGGCCTGGTCACCTTCGGCGCCGCGCTGGTCACCGTCACCACCCGGCAGCTGGTGCACGCCGCCCTGTGGCTGGTGGTCACGCTCGGCGGCCTCGCCGTCGAGTACCTCCTGCTCACCGCCGAGTTCATCGCCTGGGTGCAGGTCCTCATCTACGTCGGTTCCGTCGTCGTCCTCCTCCTGTTCGGACTGATGCTCACCAAGGCCCCCATCGGCCGCTCCCCGGACGCCGACTCCGGCAACCGCTGGGCCGCCCTCGCCGTGGCCCTCGCCTCCGCGGCCACCCTGATCTGGGTGGTCGTCGACGCCTTCCGCGCGACCTGGATCGACCTCGACGGCCCCGCTGCCGGCTCCACCAAGGCCACCGGCGAAAGCCTCTTCCAGAACTGGGTCCTCCCCTTCGAAGGCCTCTCCGTCCTCCTCCTCGCCGCCCTGGTGGGCGCGATCGTCCTGTCCCGGCAGGCGAAGGAGACCGCCACCGACCTGCCCGGAACCGGCGCCCGGGCGGGCAACCGCACCGTGGCGGGCGCGCCCTCGGCGACCGGCGTGCCCGCTCCCGCTCCCGCCGCCACCGAGCCCGGCGCCCCGAGCGAGAAGGAGCCGCGCTGATGCACCTCGCCTATCCCGCCGTACTCTCCGCCCTCCTCTTCTGCACCGGCCTGTACGGCGTCCTCGCCCGCCGCAACGCGATCCTGGTCCTGATGTCGGTCGAGCTGATGCTCAACGCCGTCAACCTCAACCTGGTCGCCTTCGACGTCTGGCTCAGCAAGGCCGCCGAGGAGACCCTGCACTCCGGCCAGGCCCTGACCCTGTTCACCATCACCATCGCCGCCGCCGAGATCGGCATCGGCTTGGCGATCGTCCTCGCCGTCTACCGCGGCCGCGGCACCTCGGACATCGACAAGCTCCGCGACACCGCCGAGAGCCACGACCCCGACGGCCCCGACCGCGACGCCTCCACGGCCATGCAGGCCGAGAAGGCTGAGGCCACCGCGTGACCACGACCACCCTCGCCGTCCTCGTCCCCCTTCTGCCGTTCCTCGGCGCCGCAGCCGGCCTGCTCCTGGGCCGCACGGCACCCGGCTTCGTCCGCCCGCTCGCCGTCCTGCCGACGCTCGCGTCTCTCGTGCTCGCCGCGGTGGTCGCCGTGCGCCAGGGCGGCGATCAGGCGATCAACGCCGCCACCGAACTCACGCCCACGGGCTCGGTCCCGATCGAACTCGCCCTGCACATCGACGGCTTCGCCGCGCTTGTCGCCGTACTCGTCGGCGTCGTCGCCACGTGCGTGCAGATCTACTCGACGGGCTACCTGCGCGAAGACCCGCGCTATCCCTCGTACGCCGCGCTCGTCTCCCTGTTCACCTCCGCGATGCTGCTCGTCGTCTACTCCGGCGACCTGATGGTGCTGCTGGTCGGCTGGGAGATCATGGGCATCTGCTCGTACTTCCTCGTCGGCCACTACTGGGAGACCCCGGAGGCCCGCGCCGCCTCCATCAAGGCCTTCCTGGTCACCAAGCTCGGTGACGTCCCCTTCCTCATCGGCCTGTTCGCGCTGGCCACCGACGCCGGGTCCTTCCGCATCACGAAGGTCCTCGGCACCGTCGCGAGCGGCGGACTCGACCACCCGACCCTGATCGCCCTGCTGCTCCTCGGGGGCGTGGCGGGCAAGTCGGCGCAGTTCCCGCTGCATACCTGGCTCCCCGACGCGATGGCAGGCCCGACGCCCGTCTCCGCGCTGATCCACGCCGCGACGATGGTCGCCGCCGGTGTCTATTTCGTCGCCCGTCTCCTCCCGGTCTTCGAGGCCTCCCAGGCCGCGATGATCGTCCTCGCAGTGATGGCCGCCGTCACGATGATCGGCTCGGGCCTCGCCGCGCTCGCCCAGGACGACATCAAGCGTGTCCTCGCCTACTCGACGATCGGTCAGCTCGGCTACATGACCGGCGCCCTCGCCGTCGCCGACCGCGGCGCCGCCGTCTTCCATCTCCTCTCACACGGCGCCTTCAAGGCGCTGCTGTTCCTCGCGGCCGGCGTGATCATCCACGCTGCCGGCACCAACTCGCTGGCGGCCATGTCCCGCATGACCCACCTGCGCAACCGCGTCCCCGACGCCTACTGGACGATGACCGTGGCGCTCCTCGCGCTCGCCGCGATCCCGCCGTTCAGCGGCTTCTTCTCCAAGGAGTCCGTCCTCGGTGCCGCCGAGCACGTGGCCACCGGCCACGCCGAGCGCGTCCCCGGCTCCGCGGGCTGGATGGTCCTCGTCGCCGGCCTGCTCACGGCCCTGCTCACCGCGGCGTACGCGATGCGCCTGTGGCTGCTGGCCTTCCGCGGCCGGGGCGCCGAGGCCCCCGACCACGGCAGGCAGCCGCTCACGATGACCGTGGTGCTGTGGGTGCTCGCCGTCCCCTCCCTCGCCGTCGGCGCGCTCGCCTACCGCGTGCTCCCCGATTGGTTCGACGGCCGCGACCTCGCCCCGACTCTCACCACCTCCGTCCTCAGCACGGGCGTGGCCCTGGTCGGCGGCATCGTCACCTACGCGGCCTGGCGGCACACCACGGCCATGGCGGCGCGTGTCCCGCTCGGCGCGGTCGCGGCTCATCCGGAGGGCGACGCCGCCAAGGTCGAGGCCGAGGCCATCGCCAGCCACGCGCCCGTGTACGGAGGAGTGGCCTACGCACCCGACCCGGCGGACCCCGGTCGACTGCTGCTCGGCCCGCTCCACCGCCACGCGGCCGTCGGCTTCCACCTCGACGCCGTGTACAGGGCGTTGTTCGTCCGCCCGGTCCAGGCCGGTGCGAGTCTCGTCCGGTTCCTCGACCGCGAGGTCGTCGACACCTATGTCCGTGGGGCGGGTGCCCTACCCCGCTGGCTCGGCATCGCCGTACGGCGCGCCCAGACCGGCAATGTGCAGACCTATGTGAGCGCGCTGCTCGCCGGCACCGTCGTCCTCGCGGTCGCCGCCGTCCTCGTCGCCACGGGAGCGTGAGCAGGCGTGATCGATATCAGCGAGTCCGTGATGCAGTTCCTTCTGGCGTTCGTGGTCGTCGGCCCGCTCCTCGGCGCGGTTGCCGCTCTCCTGCCGGCCCCGCCCGGGCTGAAAGGGAAGTCGCCCGACCAGGCGGTGCTGCGGCACGGTGTGACCGTCACCGGCGCGGTCCTCATCGCCGCGATCGTCCTCGCGCTCGGCTTCGACCACGACCAGCCGTCGAGGATGCAGGCCAGCACGGACATCAGCTGGATCCCCGCACTCGACGTGCGCATCCACCTCGGCATCGACGGCATCTCCCTCCCCCTTCTAGTACTGACCGCGCTGCTGACCTTCCTCTGCGCGCTCTACTCGTACTTCAAGCTGCCCTCGGGCCCGACCCCGAAGGCATTCGTCGCACTGCTGCTCGTCCTGGAGTCCGGCACCCTCGCCAGCTTCGCCGTCCTCGACCTGCTCCTCTTCTTCCTCGCCTTCGAGATGGTCCTCATCCCGATGTACTTCCTCATCGCCCGCTGGGGCGGCGAGGGCCGGGCCGAGGCCGCCTGGAAGTTCATCCTCTTCACGCTGCTCGGCTCCGTGGTCATGCTGCTCGGCCTGCTCCTGATCGGAATCAAGGCGGGCACATTCGACATGGTGGCACTCGCCACTGACAACGGCCGGTCGCTGACCACATCCGTGCAGGTCATCGCCGTTTTGGCGATCGGGATCGGGCTCGCGGTCAAGACACCGATGTGGCCGCTGCACAGCTGGCTGCCCGATGCTCACACCGCCGCGCCGACCGTCGGTTCGGTCCTGCTGGCCGGCGTCCTGCTGAAGATGGGTACGTACGGTTTCGTCCGAATCCTTCTTCCGATCGCCCCGGACGGCTTCGCCGACTTCGCGCCGTACCTCGCCGCGTTCGCCGTCGTCGGAATCATCTACGGATCCCTGGCCTGTCTGGCCCTCGCCAAGCAGGGCGCGAAGGGCGACCTCAAACGCCTCATCGCCTACTCCTCCGTCGGCCACATGGGCTTCGTGCTGCTCGGCATCGCGACGATGACCCCGACCGGCGTGAACGGCGCCCTGTTCGCCAACGTCGCCCACGGCCTCATCACCGGCCTGCTCTTCTTCCTGGTCGGCGCGCTGAAGGACCGCACGGGGACCACCGACCTCGACGCCCTCGCCGAACAGACCGGCGCCGCGCTCTACGGCAAGGCCCCACGCCTCGGCGGCCTGCTCGCGTTCGCCGCGGTCGCCTCCCTCGGACTGCCGGGCCTCGCCGGGTTCTGGGGCGAGATGCTCGCCCTGTTCGGCGCGTTCGAGCCCGCCGCTGAGCTCAGCCGCCCGGCCTTCCTCACCTTCATGGCGATCGGCGCCTTCGGCACGCTGCTCACGGCCGCGTACCTGCTCGTCGTGGTCCGCCGAGTCTGCATGGGCGCCGCACCGCAGGACGCTCCGAAGCTCGCCGACGTCCAGATGTACGAGTTCGCGGCCTGGACCCCGCTCGTCGCCCTCACCGTCGTCGCCGGACTGTGGCCGAAGACCCTCCTCGGCCTGACCGACCCGGCCGTGCAGCAGCTGCTCGCAGGAGGCACCCGATGAGCTCCCTTGCCCAGCCCCTGGCCGAGTCGGTGGTCCAGTCCGTCGACTGGCTCGCCATCGCGCCGCCCACCATCGCGGCGGTCGTCGGACTCGTCGTCCTCGTCGCCGACCTGTTCGTGGCGGAGAACAAGAAGGCCTTGCTCGGCTGGACATCCGTGGGCGGCCTGGCCGCCTCCGCGTTCCTCCTGCTGCCCCTCCTCGACGGTGACCGAGCCACCTTCTGCCTCACCGGCGCCCCCGACGTCTGCAGCTATACGGCCGACCGGTTCACCCTCGTCATCCAGTTCCTGGTCCTCGGCGGCGCCCTCCTCGCGGCCCTCCTGTCGGTCACCGCCCTCAAGGACGCCGACAAGGGACTCCCCGAAGGGGAGTTCTGGTTCCTGCTGCTCTCCTCCGCCGCCGGAGCCGCCCTGCTGCCGGCGTCCCGAGACCTCGCGACCCTCATCGTCGCCCTCGAGGTCGCCTCGCTCCCCGCATTCGCGCTGGTCGGCCTGCGCCACGGCGACCGCAAGTCCTCCGAAGCGGCCCTGAAGTTCTTCCTGTCCTCGGTCACCGCGACCGCCGTCAGCCTCATGGGCATCAGCTTCGTCTACGCCTCCACGGGGACCCTCTACCTCACCCAGATCGCCGACCGCATCCAGAACGTCGACGGACAGCTCCAGACCCTCACCCAGGCCGGAGTCGTCCTCACCCTGGTCGGCTTCGCCTTCAAGACGGCGGGCGTGCCCTTCCATTTCTGGGTGCCGGACACCTACGTGGGAGCGCCCCTGCCGGTCGCCGCCTACCTGTCGGTCGTCGGCAAGGCGGTCGGCTTCACCGGCCTGATCCTCGTCACAGTCGTCGCCCTCCCGTCGTACGCCGACGTCTGGGGCCCGGCCCTCGCGGCGCTCGCCGCCCTCACCATGACCGTCGGCAACGTCGGCGCCCTGCGCCAGCAGGCCACGCGCGCGTACAGCGCGGTACGCCTGCTCGCCTGGTCCTCCGTCGGCCAGGCCGGCTACCTCCTGGTGCCGATCGCGGCCGCCGCGTACTCTGACGACGGCGAGCGATCCATCGGCTCCACCGTCGCCTACGCCCTCATGTACGCCGCGGTGAACCTCGGCGCCTTCGCGGTGGCCGCCCTCGTCGGCCGTACGAAGCCCCTCAACCGCCTCAGCGACTACCGCGGCCTGTACGCGCGAAATCCCCTGTCCGCCCTGATCCTGGCCTTCTTCCTGCTCTGCCTCGCCGGGCTGCCGCCGGGCATCATCGGCCTCTTCGCCAAGGTCACCGTCTTCTCCGCCGCCGTCGACGCGGGCCTCGGCTGGCTGGCCGTCGTCATGGCCGTCAACGTCGTGATCGCGCTGTTCTACTACCTCCAGTGGACGGCCCTGCTGTTCCGCGCGCCCGAAGGCGAGCCCGTCAAGCACCTCGTCCCCGCGCCCGTGACCGCCACGATGGCCCTCACCGGCGTCGTCGGCATCGCCCTGTCGGGAGCCCCTCAGCTGATCCTGCGCTTCGCCGACACCGGGCTCTTCTGAGCCCTGGCGCACTTCCGTACGCGCGCGTGGGGCACTCGACTCCCACGCGCGTGTAGCCGCGCTCCGGCGCCCTCACCCGGACGGCGCACGCCCGCCGCCCCGCGCACCAGGGAACCCGTGGCCCTCGCCTGGCGTTGACCAGTACGGAAGGGTCCACTGGACGTGTCACCACGGCACCAGTGGCATCGGAGATCAAGCAGCAAAGGGTTCCCCTGCCGCACCACTTGGAGGGCGTACCGTGCACCGCCGGCACAACGGGCTCAGGACAGCAGTACTCCTCGGGGGACTGTCCGCACTCATCATCGTCATCGGCAGTTTCTTCGGCCGCATGGGGCTCGTCGTCGCGGTCCTGATCGCCCTGGGCACGAACGCGTACGCGTACTGGAACAGCGACAAGCTGGCGCTACGCGCGATGCGTGCCCGCCCGGTCAGCGAGTTCGAGGCACCGGGGCTGTACCGCATGGTCCGGGAGCTCTCCACCCAGGCCCGCCAGCCCATGCCCCGCCTCTACATCTCCCCGACGGAGGCGCCGAACGCGTTCGCGACGGGCCGCAACCCGCGCAATGCCGCCGTGTGCTGCACCGAAGGCATCCTGCGCA
Organism: Streptomyces sp. R28; assembly: GCF_041052385.1. Classification (GTDB taxonomy): domain Bacteria; phylum Actinomycetota; class Actinomycetes; order Streptomycetales; family Streptomycetaceae; genus Streptomyces. Next base: position 6,333,015 of record NZ_CP163439.1, read on the forward strand.
TCCTCGACGAGCGCGAACTGCGCGGCGTCATCGGCCACGAGCTCAGCCACGTCTACAACCGCGACATCCTGATCTCGTCGGTCGCCGGCGCGCTCGCCTCGGTAATCATGTTCCTGGTCAACTTCGCCTGGCTGATCCCGATCGGCCGTTCCGATGACGACGACGGCCCCGGCCTCCTCGGCATGCTGCTGATCATGATCCTGGGCCCGCTCGCCGCCTCGCTCATCCAGCTGGCCATCAGCCGGTCCAGGGAGTACGAGGCCGACGCGTCCGGCGCCCAGCTCACCGGCGATCCACTCGCCCTCGCCAGCGCCCTGCGCAAGCTCGAGCACGGCACGAAGCAGCTCCCGCTGCCCCCCGAGCCCCGTATCGAGACCGCCAGTCACATGATGATCGCGAACCCCTTCCGCCCAGGCCAGGGGTTCTCCAAGATGTTCTCTACGCACCCGCCGATGTCGGAGCGCATCGCCCGGCTCGAGAAGATGGCAGGCCACCCGTGAAAACCATCCTGAACGTCATCTGGCTCGTCCTGAGCGGCTTCTGGCTGTTCCTCGGCTACTTGGTCGCGGGCCTACTGCTGTGCATCACCGTCATCGGCATCCCGTTCGGCATCGCGGCCTTCCGTATCGGCGTCTACGCCCTGTGGCCCTTCGGATACACCACGGTCGAGCGCCGCGACGCCGGAGCCCCTTCCTGCGTCGGCAACGTCCTGTGGCTGGTCCTCGCGGGCTGGTGGCTGGCCATCGGTCACATCGTCACCGGCCTTGCCCTGTGCGTCACGATCATCGGCATCCCGTTCGGCATCGCCAACTTCAAGCTGATCCCGGTGTCGCTGTTCCCGCTGGGTCGCGAAATCGTGTCGACGGACCAGCCGTTCGCGTCGCGCTGGTAGAGGCAGCGGGCGGGGTGTGGTGACCGCCGGTTTATCCACAACCCGGCGGTTGTCCACAGGCCGGACCGATTGTCAGTGGCGGCTTGCATCATGAACGCATGACCGAGATCGAGCAGTTGCTGACGAGGGTCGCGGACAAGGCACGCAACACCCGCCCGTGGGGCTGGCCTTCGCTCCCCGAGCCCGTGGACTCGACGACCCTGGCCCGAGCCGAGGCCGCCCTCGGCTTCCGTCTGCCCCCGCTGCTCGCCGACCTCTACCTGAGCATAGGAGACGGCGGATTCGGCCCCGAGTACGGCCTGTTGCCCCTGCTCGACAACCCTCCGGCCGGCGAGCCCGCCGCCGTCACGCAGTACCTCACCAACCGCGAGAGTGCCCGCGAGGACCCCGACTGGCCCTGGCCCGAAGGCGTCCTGCCGATATCCCACTGGGGCTGCGGGATGTACGCGTGCGTGGACTGCCGCAACCCTCAGTCCCCCGTCCTGCTCTTCGAACCGAACGCCGACGACGCCGACCAGGCGTGGTACGTGGACGCCCCGAGCCTCACGGACTGGCTGCGCGCCTGGGGCGAGGGCACGGGCTGGTACATGGAGATGAACGAGGGGATGGAAATGGCCCCTTGGGCCGACTTCCGCATACGGACGACGGCGGCACAGGAGTCCTGAGGGTGCGCGGACCGCCGGTCGGCGAGTGGACAGACGGGCCGTTGAGCGCATCGACAACAGAGTCTGCGAGTCCGTCAGCGTGTCAAGTGACCTGAGGTGCCGAGCGCGTTGAGTGCGTTGAGTGATCTGAGGGGCCGAGCGCACCGAACGACCTGATCGGCATCAAGCGGATCGACGGTCTTCGACCGGTCCCCGACGGCCGGCTGAGCGGACCGGGTCATGCCGCGTGGTTCGGCGGCACCGCCCGCCCGGTCCCGCAACTCTCAAGGCGCGCCAGCTGGACGACCTGCCCCAACCTGCCCCCACCCAAGCGACACGTAGGCGTGCGTCGGCCTACCTTCCCGGGGCACCCGACCGCTGCCCCGCCATCCACCGCCGTACGCCATACGCGAGCACCCCCACCGCCAGCACACCCGCACCGACCACAACCGAAACCCCCGGCAGCGAGAACGCCAGCACCGCGCACCCGAGAAGTCCCACCACCGGCACGACCCGCGCAGTCGGCGCCGAGTCGAGAGTCCAGGCCGAAGCGTTGGCCACCGCGTAGTACGCCAGCACACCGAAGGAGGAGAACCCGATCGTGTCCCGCACGTCCACCGTGGCGGCCAGGACCGCTACCACTGCCCCCACGGCCAGTTCGGCCCGATGCGGAACCTGGAAGCGCGGATGCACGGTTGCCAGGGCGCCGGGCAGATGCCGGTCGCGGGCCATGGCCAGTGTGGTCCGGGAGACGCCCAGGATCAGGGCGAGCAGCGAGCCCAACGCGGCGACGGCCGCGCCCACCCGTACCACGGGCACGAGTCCCGGTGCCCCGGCCGCCCGCACCGCGTCGGCCAGCGGCGCGCCCGCCTGCCCCAGGCCATCCGACCCCAGGACGGAAAGGACTGCCACCGCCACACACGCGTACACGGCCAGCGCGATGCCCAGGGCCAGCGGAATCGCCCGGGGGATGGTGCGCGCCGGGTCCCGCACCTCTTCGCCGAGGGTCGCGATCCGCGCGTACCCGGCGAACGCGAAGAACAACAGCCCCGCCGCCTGCAGCACCCCGCCCACACCGCCCGAGGCCCCGACGTCCAGACGCCCGGCATCGGACTCCCCGGACCCCAGACACACGACGACCACACAAGCGAGGACAGCCAGAACCACCGCCACGATCGCCCGCGTCAGCCAGGCGGACTTCTGGACGCCGCCGTAGTTCACCGCGGTCAGCGCCACCACGGCAGCGACCGCCACCGCGTGCGCCTGCCCCGGCCAGACGTACGTGCCCACAGTGAGCGCCATCGCCGCACAGGAGGCCGTCTTACCGACCACGAACGACCAGCCCGCGAGATACCCCCAGAACTCCCCGAGCCGTTCGCGCCCGTAGACATATGTGCCGCCCGAGGCCGGATACAGGGCGGCCAGTCGTGCCGACGACGTGGCGTTGCAGTAGGCCACCACGGCCGCGATCGCGAGTCCGAGCAGCAGCCCGGACCCGGCCGCGCCCGCCGCGGGCCCGAGCGCGGCGAAGATCCCGGCCCCGACCATCGAGCCGAGCCCGATGACCACGGCGTCCCCGACCCCCAGGGTCCGCCGCAGCTCGGAGGAGTCGGAGCTGGACTGCGTCATGGCCGGAACCCTACTGATCGCTGCAACCGAGGGGTGCCGCCGTGACGTCTTCTTCATCAACAGAGCACGAACAAGCGCGCCCGAAATCACAGTGCCGGGAAAGTGCAGGCACAGGGCGGAGGGGCAGGTTCACGGCATGACGATCATCAGCTGGATCATTCTGGGGCTGTTGGCCGGGGCCATCGCCAAGTTCCTGCTGCCGGGCCGCGACCCCGGCGGCTTCATCGGCACCACTGTCATCGGCGTCGCGGGCGCGTTCATCGGTGGCTGGATCTCGGCCCGCTGGCTGGACCACCCGATCACCAAGGACTTCTACGACGGCGCCACCTGGGCCGCCGCGATCGGTGGCTCCCTCGTGCTCCTGATCGCCTACCGCATCCTGTTCGGCCACTCGCGCAGCTGAGCGAGGCACGCACATCCCCGACCGCAGCCGGCAGGCGAGAAGGGTGGGCACCGCCGGGTGCCCACCCTTCCTCGTACGACGTCGCAGCCGGAGCCGGAGCTGTAGCCGGCTCGGATCAGCAGCTCACCGGTAGTTCACGAACTGCAGCGCGAAGTCGAAGTCATGGCCCTTGAGGAGGGCGATCACGGCCTGCAGGTCGTCGCGGCTCTTCGAGCTGACGCGCAGCTCGTCGCCCTGTACCTGCGCCTTGACGCCCTTCGGGCCCTCATCGCGAATGATCTTCGCCACCTTCTTCGCGTTCTCCTGGGAGATGCCCTCCTCGATCGACGCGAAGATCTTGTACTCCTTGCCCGAGAGCTGGGGCTCGCCCGCGTCCAGGGCCTTCAGCGAGATCCCGCGCTTGATCAGCTTGGACTGGAAGACATCGAGGACAGCGTTCACCCGGTCCTCGGAGTTCGCCTCCATCAGGATCTTTTCACCGGACCACGAGATCGAGGCACCCACGCCCTTGAAGTCGTAGCGCTGCGAGATCTCCTTGGCGGCCTGGTTGAGGGCGTTGTCGACCTCCTGCCGCTCGACCTTCGAGACGATGTCGAAACTGGAGTCGGCCATGTCCTGTGGCTCCTTGTATCGGGGTGCGTATGGCGTGCGTATGGCGTGCGTATCGGCGGGCGTGGGGGTGGCCGCCGAGCCGGGGCAGGCCCGGACCGCGTCCGGACAAGCCTAGCCACCCCTCGTCCCCCGGGCGGCGATCAATCGGGTGGCGAAGCACCCCTACCCATCGGGTATTGTTTACGTCGTTGCCAGGGAGCACCGCCAAAAAGCGGTTCGAACGGCAGCAAACCCGGCGGTGTGCCCGAGCGGCCAAAGGGAGCAGACTGTAAATCTGCCGGCTCAGCCTTCCCAGGTTCGAATCCTGGCGCCGCCACCCTTGAAAGCCCCTCCGATCTGCGGAAACGTAGAGCGGAGGGGCTTTCGCGTTCCCGGGTCACGCCCAGGGCACACTGACTGCATGGCCATGCGTCGCAGAAGTTGCCCCGAGTGCCGTCGTGAGATCGCCGTGGTCGCCGGTCGGTTCGCCCGGCACGATCCGCCCGGCGCACGGGAGAACGGGGAACTCGTGTCGTGTCCCGGATCGCGACGGTCGGCGCAACTGGGCGCTGCCCAGCCCGCATTGGACGGGTACGTCGTACCTGAGTTCCCCGGGCAGCTGCCGCTGTTCTGAAAGCCCCACCGGGCCCCACCGAGTCTCACCGGGCCCCACCGAGTCCCACCGGGGCCCCAGGGAGCCCGAAAGCTCGACCGGGCTCCGCCGATCCCCATCAGGCCCCCAGCCCCACCCCCCAGCCCCGCCCCCTAGGCACCAGCCCCTAGGCGCCGGCCCGCACATCCATCCGCGCCACCAGCCCCTCCGCGTCGAACCGGTACACGTGCTCGACCGTCTCCTGCGCCCACCGATCGCCCGACGCGTCACGCATCCCGGGCCGCACGGTCGCCACCACGGCCGTGCCGTCCTCGGCCGGGCGCAGCCCCTCCAGCCGTACGAGGGGATGCCCGGCGGCGAACTGCCGGGCCCAGTAGGCGCGTACCGCCTCGCGGCCATGGAGCCGGACTCCGTCCAGGACGTTCGGCCAGTCCACGTCGGGCGCGAGGCACCGTTGCATGAAGGCCTCTCGCTCGTCCGTCGAGAAGACCTCGTACATGCGCCGCAACAGTGCCTCCTGCGCGGCCGAAATCCCCTCCGGGCCCAACTTCAGTTCCCCGCCACCGACTTCACCGCCACCGACACCGGAGCCGACCCGCTGATCAGTTCCAGCGTCAGGCCGGCCGTCGCCGGGGTGTCGAGCAACTCCGCGAGTGCGGCGGCCACGTCGTCGCGCGGGATCGGGCCGCGGCCCGTGTGGGCCTCCAGGCGTACCAGGCCGGTTCCGGCGTCGTTCGTCAGCATGCCGGGGCGCAGGATCGTCCAGTCCAGGGCGTCCAGACCACGGACGTACTCGTCGGCCTCGCCCTTGGCGCGCAGGTAGACGTCGAAGACCTCGTCGCCCTCGTGCTTCGGGTCGGCGCCCATCGACGACACGACCACGAAGCGCCGTACGCCTGCCCGGACCGCCGCGTCCGCGAACAGGATCGCCGCGCCCTTGTCCACCGTGTTCTTGCGGCCCGCTCCGCTGCCCGAACCGGCGCCGGCCGCGAAGACCGCCGCGTCCGCGCCTTGCAGATGTTCCGCGACCTCCTCGACCGAGGCTGACTCCAGGTCCAGCAGGAGGGGTTCGGCACCGGCCTCCCGCAGGTCGTCACCCTGTTCGGCCTTGCGAATGATCCCCGCGACCTCGTCCCCACGCGCGGCGAGCAGCTGCTCCAGCCGCAGCGCGATCTGACCATGACCACCAGCAATGACAATGCGCATGTTTCCGACCGTACGCCCGGATGGCCGCATCCGCCGCACGACTTCAGCCACGCCTCACATCCCCACAGACGCGCACCTTACGCACAGACGCGGGGCGCACGAGCCGGCCGGCGTATCCCTACGCGCGCCAACCCGCTCCCTGCCCCTCCACTGGGCTCAAGCACGCGCGTCAAGCACATGTGCCCACGCGCCTCACGACACCTCCCCCCGCCCTTGCCGCGGCAATCCCAACTCCGCCGCCACGGCCGAGTTGCAGTACTCCCGCACCGCGCTCGTCCGCGCCACCACGCGCCCCCGGTGCACCACGATGCGGCTGTACGCCAGCGACAGCGCCCCCGCCAGCCGGTCCCCCCGCACCGCGAGCAACTCGGCCGGGAATCCCGCCTCCACCCGTACCTCGGGCAGGCCCAGCACGGCACGCGCCGACACGCTCACGGCGTCGTACGCGTCTTCGGGTCGCAGTCCGTGGCGCGAGGACAGCAGATAGGCGGCCTCCAGCGGGTCGCCGCGGCCCACCGGGTTCGACACGTCCCGCAGGGCGCCGCTTCCGGCCGCGAGCCGTACGCCGGCCGCGCGCAGCAGTCGTACGGGCGCCGTGGCCCGCCGCTCCGCGCCCCCGCAGCCGCCCTGCGGCAGGCACACCACCGTCACCCCGGCCGCCGCGAGCTGGTCCGCGGTGCGGGAGGCCAGCTGGGCCGGCAGGCGCCCCAGGCCGCCGCACGGGCCGAGCGTCACGCCGGGGCGCAGCCCGCCGGCCATCGCGGCGAGGCGGGCCAGGCGGGCCGGGTCGGTGGCGTCGGTGTGCAGGTCGACGGGGCAGCCGTGCTCGGAGGCGACCTCCAGGACCGCTTCCACGTAACCCGTCGGATCCGGGTCCAGGTCGGGGCAGCCGCCGACGACGTTCGCGCCCATCTTCAGCGCGTCCCGCAGCATCGCGAGCCCCTCGGCCCCCGCCGCCCCGGTCAGCAGCCGCGGCATCGCCACCGTCGTCAACTCGGTGAGCCCGCGCAGCGAACGCCGGGCCTGCAGTACGGCGGCCAGTGCGCCCAGCCCCTGAACGTCGCCCACGCGCACGTGTGCCCGTAGCGCGGTCGCCCCGTGCCCGAGCTGGAGCAGGGCGGCCTCGGTGGCCCGGCGCTGGACGTCCTGGGGGTCGTAGGAGACCGGCCCGCCCTCGTCGGCGGAGAGCGCGGTGTCGCCGTGGGCGTGCGCTTCGGCCGGGGCCGGCAGGAGCAGATAGCCGCCGAGGTCCACGCGAGCGCCGCACGCGCGCGTGTCGCCCGCCGCCAGGCTCCCGGCCGTGCCGACCGCCTCGATGCGCCCACCGCCCAGCCGTACGTCCACGGTCCGGCCGTCGGTGAGCCGCGCCCCGCACAGCAGCAGAGCACCCGGGTCGGTCGGGCCGGACGAACCCGACGAGGACGACGAGTGGGGCGGCTGGGACTGACTCTCGGGCATCGCGTTCCAGGGGCTCGGGGCTGCGCATCGGGGGCTGCGGGAACGGTGCTGGGTACTGCGCCGGGCACGCAAGATCACGCAGAGTGAGACGAGCCTAGGGTGGTGATCCTGCACTGGCGTGCAGGAGCGCAATAGTCGTACCGGTGTGGCCCGTCGAACGGGAGCCCCGTCCGCGGTGCCGCAGTGGCCTGCGAGGCGTCTGTGCGGTCAGCCGATCGGCCGCAGGGAGAGGTCGCGAAACGGATTTGGGTGAACGGCAGCCGAGCGTGTAATGTCTTCATCGCTCGCCCCAATAGCTCAGTCGGTAGAGCGTCTCCATGGTAAGGAGAAGGTCTACGGTTCGATTCCGTATTGGGGCTCTGGTGTGAAAGGTTCCCGCCGCGAGGCGGGAGCCGATCGCATCACAGCGGTGTAGCTCAGTCGGTAGAGCAAGCGGCTCATAATCGCTGTGTCACCGGTTCAAGTCCGGTCACCGCTACTGACAGTAGCCGATTGTGGGGTCGGTCCTTCGATCGGCTACTCTTTTATGCATTAAACCTGTCCCATCCGTTCGTCAAGGAGCACTCACGTGGCTGCCACCGACGTCCGCCCGAAGATCACGCTGGCCTGCGTGGAGTGCAAGGAGCGGAACTACATCACCAAGAAGAACCGGCGTAACAACCCGGATCGCCTTGAGATGAAGAAGCACTGCCCGCGTTGCAACGCGCACACCGCGCACCGCGAAACGCGATAAATCAGGCTCGTACACGAGGCCGCCCCCGCAGTTGGGGGCGGCCTCGCGTCGTTTCCATCCCGGTTACCGGCCGGTTCCGGCCGACTCATGGCGGATCGGCCAGGCGAACCAGCAGGCCAACCGCAGCAGACAGCAGGAGGTGCCGAGCCATGGCGCTCGACCAGTCCTTCGTGGGGCGGAGCTACCCGCCCACCGACCCCTATGAGGTGGGGCGGGAGAAGATCCGTGAGTTCGCGGAGGCCGTGGGGGACACCAACCCGGCGTACCTGGACCCGGAGGCCGCCAAGGCGCTCGGCCACTCCGACGTGATCGCCCCGCCGACCTTCGTCTTCGCGATCAGCTTCAAGGCCGCGGGACAGGTCATCGCCGATCCCCAGCTGGGCCTGGACTACAGCCGGGTGGTGCACGGCGACCAGAAGTTCGCGTACACCCGTCCGGTGCGCGCAGGCGACCGGCTGACCGTCACCTCGACCATCGAGGCGATCAAGTCCATGGCGGGCAACGAGATCCTGGACATCCGCGGTGAGGTCCACGACGAGGCGGGGGAGCACGTCGTGACCGCCTGGACGAAGCTCGTCGCCCGTGGGGCGGACTCCGAAGACGAGGGGGCCTGACCGATGACGGCGAAGATTGCGTACGGCGACGTCGAGGTCGGCGTCGAACTGCCCGCCCAGACCTTTCCCGTGACGCGCGCCACGCTCGTCCAGTACGCGGGCGCCTCCGGTGACTTCAACCCGATCCACTGGAACGAGAAGTTCGCCAAGGAGGTCGGGCTGCCCGACGTCATCGCGCACGGCATGTTCACCATGGCCGAGGCGATCCGTGTGGTCACCGACTGGACCGGGGACCCGGCCGCGGTCGTCGAGTACGGGGTCCGCTTCACCAGGCCCGTCGTCGTGCCGAACGACGACCAGGGTGCCACGATCGAGGTCAGCGGCAAGGTCGCGGCCAAGCTCGACGACAACAAGGTCCGCGTGGACCTGACCGTGAAGAGCGCCGGCCAGAAGGTGCTCGGGATGTCGCGGGCGGTCGTACAGCTGGCGTGAATGTCGAAGTGACCGGCACGCGCGTGCCGTGAGGTAAGGGGCGTTCTCCATGGTGGGGCGCCCCTTACTTGTTTCGCAGCAGCCCAGAGTCGTTCGCGGCAGCCCCGGCTCCTTGACTTAGTTAGTGATTGAGTACTAACTTCGACTCATGGTCAGGATGAGCGCAGAAGAGAGGCGCGAGAGTGTCATCCGCGCGGCGACGACCGAGTTCGCCCGCGGGGGGTACTACGGCACGTCGACCGAGGCGATCGCCAAGCGGGTCGGTGTCTCGCAGCCGTATCTCTTCCGGCTCTTCCCGGGCAAGAAGGCGATCTTCCTGGCGGCGGCCGAGCGCTGCGTGGAGGACACCACCCGGATGTTCGAGGAAGCCTCCGAGGGGCTGGAGGGCGAAGAGGCCCTGCATGCCATGGGTGACGCGTACCGGAAGGTCGTCTCGGAACAGCCCGAGCGGCTGATGATGCAGATGCAGATGTACCTCGCCGTGGCGGCCGCCGAGCAGGAGGGTGACCACGAGTTCGGCGAGGTCGTGCGCGCCGGCTGGATGCGGCTGTGGGACACCGTCCATATCCCGCTGGGTGCGGACGTCGACGGGACGACGTCCTTCATGGCGTACGGCATGCTCATCAACTGCCTGGTAGCCATGGGTTTTCCGCCCGAGCACCGTGTCTGGGCGGGGATGGGCCCGCCGGAGGGGGCTGAGGGGTCGTCGTAGGGGGAGGGGGGCGAGGCTCGCCCTGTTTCTTCATGAGCTCAAAAGTTAGTGATCAATAACTATCTCGAGCACTCTCCGCATCAACATCAACACCAACACCAACAGCAACCGGAACGCATCATCTCTGGGGGAGCGATGTCACAGCAGACCGAACAGAACGCGCGGACAGGACGCGGGGGCGGAGCCGCCTGGGCCCTCGTCATCACGAGCGTCGCCGGGTTCATGGCAGCCCTCGACAACCTCGTCGTCACCACCGCACTGCCCTCCATCCGCGAGGACCTGGGCGGAGGGCTGCACGACCTGGAGTGGACGGTGAGTGCGTACACACTCACCTTCGCCGTACTGCTGATGTTCGGTGCGGCGCTAGGCGACCGCTTCGGTAGGCGCCGGCTCTTCCTCGTCGGCATCACGATCTTCACCGGCGCATCCGCCGCCGCGGCCCTCGCGCCCGGCATCGACTCCCTCATCGCCGCCCGAGCGGTGCAGGGCGCCGGCGCGGCGATCATGATGCCGCTCACGCTGACCCTGCTGACGGCGGCCGTGCCCGTGGCCAAGCGCGGGATGGCGTACGGCATCTGGGGTGCCGTCAACGGGCTCGCGATCGCGTCCGGACCGCTCATCGGCGGCAGCCTCACCGAGCACATCTCCTGGCAGTGGATCTTCTGGCTGAACGTTCCGCTGGGCTTCGCCCTGCTGCCGCTCGCCCGCCTGCGCCTCGCCGAGTCGTACGGCACCGGGGCACCGCTCGACATCCCCGGCACGCTGCTCGCCAGCGGCGGCCTGTTCGGGATCGTGTACGGCCTGGTCCGAGGACCCGCCGACGGCTGGACCGGCTCGCTGGTCCTGACCGGCCTGTTCGCCGGAGGCACGTTGCTTGTCGGGTTCGTCCTCTACAGCACGCGCGCCAAGAACCCGATGCTGCCGATGCGGTTGTTCCGCTCCCGGGCGTTCTCCGGGATCAACGCCGCGAGCATGCTGATGTTCCTCGGCATGTTCGGGTCGATCTTCCTGCTCAGCCAGTACATGCAGGGCGTGCTCGGCTACTCGCCCACCGAGGCGGGGCTGCGGATGCTGCCGTGGACCGGTATGCCGATGCTCGTCGCGCCGATCGCGGGCATCCTCGCCGACCGCATCGGCAGCCGCCCCGTCGTCGCCACCGGACTGTTCCTCCAGGCCGCCGGCCTCGCCTACATGGCGTCCGTGGTCGCCGTCGACGTCTCTTATGCAGCCCAGCTGCCTGGCCTGATCAGCAGCGGCATCGGCATGGCCCTGTTCTTCGCCCCGGCCTCCCACCTGGTCATGTCCAGCGTCCGCGCCTCGGAACAGGGCATCGCGTCCGGCGCCAACAACGCCCTGCGTGAGGTCGGCGGCGCGCTCGGTATCGCGGTCATGGGGTCCATCTTCTCCGCGCAGGGCGGCTACGAGACCGGCCAGAGCTTCGTCGACGGTCTGCGGCCCGCCCTGGTCACCGGCGCCGCGGTGGTGGCCCTCGCCGGTGTCGCGGCCCTGCTGATACCGGCCCGGCGGCGCGATGGCCAGGACCGGGCCGAGGACCCGACCGAGCAGGCACCGGAGCCGGTGCTGGAGATGGCCGCCCACTGACATCCCGGACCACTGGCCTACACCCCGGACCACGAGGAGCAGCCGTGCCCACCCTTCCCTGGACCGTGCCGAACCCCGCCCCGCCCCACACCGAGGTGCACGTCTTCGCCTCCCGCTTCGAGACCCGCACGCTTTGGGGAGCGCTCCGCTTCCTCGCCCGTACGCCGGGCGTGTGGCGGCAGGTGAGCCGGGCGCCCGGAGCATACGGTGCCTCTTTGAAGGCCGAGCCGTTCAAGCGGACCTTCTGGACGCTGTCCGCCTGGGAGTCGCCCGCGGCGCTCAAGGCCTTCGCCCGCTCGGGCACCCACGCTCCGACCTCACGGGGCCTGTCCACCCAGATGCGGGACGCGAAGTTCGCCACCTGGCAGGCATCGAGCGACGAACTCCCGCTCGGCTGGACAGAGGCGACCCAGCGGCTGACCTGAACGGCACGCGCGCGTGGTGCGCGCCTACGCCCCGGCACCGCGCACGGGTGCCGGGGCTGTCAGTGCCGTCTCGTAGTCTTGAGCCCGTGCAGGAACTCCACGACGCCCCCCTCGCCCCCCTCACCACCTTCCGGCTGGGCGGCCCCGCCACCCGCCTGGTCACCGCCACGACCGACGCCGAGGTGATCGACGTCGTGCGCGAAGCCGATGCCGGCGGCACCCCGCTGCTGCTCATCGGCGGCGGATCGAACCTGGTCATCGGAGACAAGGGCTTCGCGGGCACCGCGCTGGTCATCGCCACCAAGGGCGTCGAGCTGGACGGCACCACGCTCGAACTGGCCGCCGGCGAGGTGTGGACCGACGCCGTCGCCCGCACCGTCGAGGCCGGGCTCGCCGGGATCGAGTGCCTCGCCGGAATCCCCGGCTCCGCGGGCGCCACGCCGATTCAGAACGTCGGCGCGTACGGCCAGGAGGTCTCCTCGACGATCACCGAGGTGATCGCGTACGACCGCCGGGCCGGCGAGACCGTCCTCATCCCGAACGCCGAGTGCGCCTTCTCCTACCGCCACAGCCGCTTCAAGTCCGACCCCGAGCGCTATGTCGTCCTGCGCGCCCGCTTCCAGCTGGAGGATGCGGATGGGCTCTCCGCCCCCATCAAGTACGCCGAGACGGCCCGCGCCCTGGGCGTCGAAGCCGGGGACCGCGTGCCGCTGGCCGCCGCGCGCGAGACGGTGCTGAAGCTGCGTACCGGCAAGGGCATGGTCCTGGACCCCGAGGACCACGACACCTGGTCGGCCGGCTCCTTCTTCACCAACCCGATCCTCACCGACGAGCAGTTCGCCGCGTTCCACGCACGCGTGCGCGAACGCCTCGGCGACGGCGTGGAGCCCCCCGCGTACCCGGCGGGGGAGGGGCGCACCAAGACCTCCGCGGCCTGGCTCATCGACAAGTCGGGCTTCACCAAGGGGTACGGCACCGGCCCCGCCCGCATCTCCACCAAGCACACCCTCGCCCTCACCAACCGGGGTGGAGCGACCACCGAGGACCTCCTCGCGCTCGCCCGCGAGGTCGTGGCCGGCGTCCGCGAGTCTTTCGGCATCACACTGGTCAACGAGCCGGTGACGGTCGGCGTGAGCCTGTAGGCCGACTCTCGGCGGCCCTGAAGGCGGGCCCTGAAGGCGGGTCCTGCGGGCAGGCCTCAATACGCGACGCCCACGCCTTGCTTCACCGTGGCCGGGTCCCCGATCGAGCCCAGCATCGCGTGCGCCACATCGGCACGCGCCAGGAAGCGGCCCCCGCGTGGAAACCCGCCCACCACCCTTCGGTACGTGCCGGTGAGCGGTTTGTCCTGCAGGCGCGGCGGCCGTACGGCCGTCCAGTCCGTGGCGCTGCGAGCCAGCGCGGCCTCCATCTCCCGCAGATCGGCGTAGATGTCCTTGAGGACCGAGGAGACGATGCCGCGCATCGTCCGGTCGAGGAACCCGTCGCCCTCCGGCTCGGGACCGACCGGCGCAGCGCTCACCACGACCAGCCGCCGCACCCCCTCGGCCTCCAGGGCGTCGAGCACCGTACGCGTCAGGCGCGTCGCGACGCCGGCGTCCTTGCGGCTGCGGGCACCGAGGCCGGACAGCACCGCGTCCCGGCCGGCGACGGCGGGGCGCAGGGCCTGCGGATCAGCCAGGTCGGCGCTGAACACCTCCAGTTGCTCGCCGGTCACGGTGAACCGTGCCGGATCCCGCACCACTGCCGTGACCTGGTGCCCTGCGTCCAGGGCCTGGCGGACGATCTCCTTGCCCGTGCCTCCGGTGGCGCCGAAGACGGTGAGTTTCATGGGACCTCCCGAATCAGGGATGAACTGGTGGGTGAGTATTCACTCACCTCAATCTCTTCTAGAGTGAGTAAGTACTCACCCATCCGTCAAGGGCGATTGGACATGCCATGGAGAACCGACCGACCCGCCTTCGTCTGCTCGATGCCGCGCACGACCTGATGCTCACGGTCGGGCTGGCGCGGGCCACGACGAAGGAGATCGCGCGGGCGGCCGGGTGTTCCGAGGCGGCGTTGTACAAGCACTTCGAGAGCAAGGAGGAGCTGTTCATCCGGGTGCTCACCGAGCGGCTTCCCCCGCTCCGCCCGTTGCTCAGCAGCCTCGCCGCCGAGCCGGGCCGGAACTCCCTCGAGGAGAACCTCACCGAGATCGCCCGCCAAGCGGCGCTGTTCTACGAACAGAGCTTCCCGATCGCCGCGTCGCTGTATGCGCAGACCCAGCTCAAGCAGCGGCACGACGACGTCATGCGGCAGATGGGGGCGGGCCCGCACGTGCCGATCCAGGAGCTCGACACATACCTGCGGGCCGAGCAGGAGCTGGGGCGGGTCAATACGGGCACGGACACGTTCGCGGCGGCGTCGCTGCTGATGGGGGCCTGCGCGCAGCGGGCGTTCGCCTATGACGCGACGAAGGAGGCGGTACGGCCGCCGGTGGACGACTTCGCCGCCCGGCTGGCCCGTACGCTGCTGGCCGGTATCGCCGACTGACCCGGTAACGCAGACTGCGCCGGTATCGCCGACGATGTCGGGAGGCGGGTCAGGCGAGCCAGTCGTCCACCCCCGCCAACAGCTTCCGCTTCACTTCCTCCGGCGCCGCGGAAGCCCGTACCGACTGCCGGGCCAGTTCCGCCAGTTCCTCGTCCGTGAAGGCGTGGTGGTGGCGGGCGATGTCGTACTGGGCGGCGAGGCGGGAGCCGAAGAGCAGCGGGTCGTCGGCGCCGAGGGCCATCGGGACGCCGGCCTCGTACAGCGTCCGCAGCGGGACATCCTCGGGCTTCTCGTAGACACCGAGGGCGACGTTCGACGCGGGGCACACCTCGCAGGTCACGCCCCGGTCGGCGAGGCGCTTCAGCAGGCGCGGGTCCTCGGCCGCCCGCACCCCGTGGCCGATCCGGTTCGCGTCCAGGTCGTCCAGGCAGTCACGGACCGAGGAGGGGCCCGTCAGCTCGCCGCCGTGCGGGGCAGACAGCAGGCCGCCCTCGCGGGCGATGTGGAAGGCACGGTCGAAGTCCCGCGCCATGCCCCGGCGTTCGTCGTTCGACAGCCCGAATCCGACCACGCCCTGGTCGGCGTACCGCACCGCGAGTCGCGCCAGGGTGCGGGCGTCCAGGGGGTGCTTCATACGGTTCGCCGCGACCAGGACACGCATCCCGACACCCGTGTCCCGCGACGCCGTCTCCACCGCGTCCAGGATGATCTCCAGCGCCGAGATCAGACCGCCCAGCCGGGGCGCGTACGACGTGGGGTCGACCTGGATCTCCAGCCAGCCGGAGCCGTCCTTCAGATCCTCCTCCGCGGCCTCCTTGACCAGCCGCTGGATGTCCTCCGGCTGTCGCAGACACGAGCGTGCCGCGTCGTACAGGCGCTGGAAGCGGAACCAGCCCCGCTCGTCCGTCGCCCGCAACTTCGGCGACTCTCCCCTGGTCAGCGCGTCGGTCAGCGCCTCGGGCAGGCGCACGCCGTACTTGTCGGCCAGCTCCAGCAGGGTCGCCGGCCGCATCGAGCCGGTGAAGTGCAGGTGCAGATGGGCTTTCGGCAGCTCAGAGACATCACGTACACGCTCCATCCCAGGATCCTGCCGTACGCCCCGCCCACCCCGGTAGCGGTTTCCCCGAACGTGGTCTTGCTCGCACACGCAAACGACGAAGCGGGCCGCTCCCCGAGGGGAACGGCCCGCCACCAGCTGCTCACGTGAGCAACTGGTCAGTCCCTGGCCTCCGCCAGCAGCTTCTGGATCCGGCTCACGCCCTCCACGAGGTCCTCGTCACCGAGCGCGTACGACAGCCGCAGATAACCCGGCGTGCCGAAGGCCTCGCCCGGCACCACCGCGACCTCGGCCTCCTCCAGGATGAGGGCGGCCAGCTCGACCGAGTCCTGCGGGCGCTTGCCGCGGATCTCCTTGCCGATGAGGGCCTTCACCGAGGGGTACGCGTAGAAGGCGCCCTCGGGCTCCGGGCAGACCACGCCATCGACCTCGTTGAGCATCCGCACGATGGTCTTGCGGCGGCGGTCGAAGGCCTCGCGCATCTTCGCGACCGCGTCCAGGTCGCCCGAGACGGCGGCGAGAGCGGCCACCTGGGCCACGTTCGAGACGTTCGACGTGGCGTGCGACTGGAGGTTGGTCGCGGCCTTCACCACGTCCTTCGGGCCGATGATCCAGCCGACCCGCCATCCCGTCATGGCGTACGTCTTGGCGACACCGTTGACCACGATGCACTTGTCGCGCAGCTCCGGCAGGACCGCGGGCAGCGACACGGACACCGCGTCGCCGTAGACCAGGTGCTCGTAGATCTCGTCCGTCATCACCCACAGGCCGTGCTCGACGGCCCAGCGGCCGATCGCCTCGGTCTCGGCCTCGCTGTAGACCGCGCCGGTCGGGTTCGAGGGGGAGACGAACAGGACGACCTTCGTCTTCTCCGTACGAGCCGCCTCCAGCTGCTCGACCGAGACGCGGTAACCGGTCGTCTCGTCGGCGACGACATCGACCGGGACACCGCCCGCGAGACGGATCGACTCCGGGTACGTCGTCCAGTACGGGGCCGGCACGATGACCTCGTCGCCCGGGTCGAGGATCGCGGCGAAGGCCTCGTAGATGGCCTGCTTGCCGCCATTGGTGACCAGGATCTGCGAGACGTCGGGCTCGTAGCCGGAGTCGCGCAGCGTCTTCGCGGCGATCGCGGCCTTCAGCTCGGGCAGACCGCCGGCCGGCGTGTAGCGGTGGTACTTCGGGTTCTTGCAGGCCTCGATGGCGGCCTCGACGATGTAGTCCGGGGTCGGGAAGTCGGGCTCACCGGCGCCGAAGCCGATCACCGGACGCCCGGCGGCCTTGAGTGCCTTGGCCTTGGCGTCCACGGCGAGGGTGGCGGACTCGGAGATCGCGCCGACTCGGGCGGAGACCCGGCGCTCGGTGGGAGGGGTTGCAGGGCTCATGGGGCCCATCGTTTCAGACAGGAAACGTGCCCGGCACGCGGGTTTCACGGACTGAACATCAGCTGAACAACCGTCCGGATCGGGCGCGCGGCCAGGGCGATCTTGCGTTGTCGTACGGGCGATCCCCAGGCGATCTTCCGCCGCCCAACCCCTCATCGGCCACTTTCTGTTCGACGAGGCGCCCGGGACCACGTACACTCTCACCTCGTTGGCCTTCAGCAGCCCGCGGTCGCACGGTGCACACCGAGCACTCGGTCGGATGCGGTACGTTGGGGGACACCACAAAGGGTCGTAGCTCAATTGGTAGAGCACCGGTCTCCAAAACCGGCGGTTGGGGGTTCAAGTCCCTCCGGCCCTGCTACACACACCTTCGCCAGGATGTGTGCGCATGTACGTACAGCAATGCACCGCCGTGCGGCTCAGACCGGGCGCGGCACGGCCACGACCCGGAATCAGGTGAGGACGAGTGACGGACGCCGTGGGCTCCATCGACATGCCTGATGCCCAGGATGAGGCGCCGGAGTCCAAGAAGGCCCGAAAGGGTGGCAAGCGCGCCAAGAAGGGCCCGCTGAAGCGACTCGCGCTCTTCTACCGCCAGATCGTCGCGGAGCTCCGCAAGGTCGTCTGGCCGACGCGCAATCAGTTGACGACGTACACCACTGTGGTGATCCTCTTCGTCGTCGTCATGATCGGTCTGGTGACCGTGATTGACTATGGGCTCGACCACGCCGCCAAGTACGTCTTCGGCTGAGCCAAGAGCGAAGGGCGCCGCGGTTACCGGCGCCCCTTTCGCATGTTCCACCTCTATGTATCCAGGAAGAAGCAGCCACCGTGTCTGACCAGAACCTGAACGACGCCATCGAGCCGCACGGGCAGGAAGTTGAGTCCGTGGAAGACGAGCTCGACATCGTCGAGGGCGCTGACGAGGACCTGGACGAGGTCGAGGCTGCCGACGACGAGGCGGGCGAGCCCGCCGAGGAAGCCGCGCTGCACGTCGAGGACGAGTCCGGCGGTGACGTCGAGGCCGTCGAGGACGAGGAAGAGGGCGCCGAGGAGGAGCCGGCCGAGCCGGTCGACCCCGTCGCCGCCCTGCGCGAGGAGCTCCGCACCCTGCCCGGCGAGTGGTACGTCATCCACACCTACGCCGGTTACGAGAACCGCGTGAAGACCAACCTTGAGCAGCGCGCCGTCTCGCTGAACGTCGAGGACTACATCTTCCAGGCCGAGGTGCCGCAGGAAGAGGTCGTCCAGATCAAGAACGGCGACCGCAAGACGATCAAGCAGAACAAGCTGCCGGGTTACGTCCTGGTCCGTATGGACCTGACGAACGAGTCCTGGGGCGTCGTCCGCAACACCCCGGGCGTCACCGGCTTCGTGGGCAACGCCTACGACCCGTACCCGCTGACCCTGGACGAGATCGTCAAGATGCTCGCCCCGGAGGCCGAGGAGAAGGCCGCCCGCGAGGCCGCCGAGGCCGAGGGCAAGCCCGCTCCGCAGCGCAAGGTCGAGGTCCAGGTGCTGGACTTCGAGGTCGGCGACTCGGTCACCGTCACCGACGGCCCGTTCGCCACGCTGCAGGCCACGATCAACGAGATCAACGCCGACTCCAAGAAGGTCAAGGGCCTGGTGGAGATCTTCGGCCGCGAGACGCCGGTCGAGCTCTCCTTCGACCAGATCCAGAAGAACTAGCGGTACAGCAGCTCTCGCGAAGGGCCTCCGACCAGCGTTTTTCGCTGGTCGGAGGCCCTTTGTCGTGCGCGTCGGTTCCGTGCAGACCGCGCCCCCAAATAAATGTGTGTGTTGCGCCACAACCATCCGATGAGCCCGCCGGTCTGACCTGATGACCGAAACGCGTGAACAGCGTTCTTCATCATGATCTATGACCCTTAGTGGCGTTTGCCCAGGGGTATTCGCTGCCCGCGCCCGCATTCGGCACCCGTCGAGTCAGTCACCAAGAGGTAGGGGGAACTTCCTCATGCGTGCTCGAACCATCCTGGTCGTGGCGGCGGCCTCCGCCTGCGTCCTTCTGCCGGCGACCTCCGCGGTCGCCGGCACGGGCCCGGCCCCGTCGCCGAACAAGCAGAACCTGACCGCGCGCTCGACCGCCCCGTCCGAGGCGGGCAACCCGCTCAGCGCCAAGGCGCAGGCGGCCGGGGTCTGTTCGGATGCCTACCAGATCGGCGCCACCGCCTACATCAACCGGGCCGGCGCGCACGTCGCCTCGGTGAAGCAGTTCTACTCGCCCAACTGCAAGGCGAACTACGGCTATGTCTGGGTGTGGCAGGGCTTCCGAGACAAGGTCAAGGACTACGACGTCAGCGCCGGCGTCTACAGCTACGCCCGTGACGAGGTCGTGGGCCAGGACTGGTGGAACGCCACCAACAGCCAGGAGTTCTGGTCCCTGCCCGCCGACACCGTGAAGGAGTGCACCGCGGCGATCGGCACGCTGCGCGCTCCCGGTGACCCGGTGCCGGGCCAGGCCACCACGGCCAAGCGCTGCTGACCACCCCTCGCGGACCCCGGCCGACGCGCGGCGGCCAGGGTCGGCTCCTGTTCGGGGCCGTGGACGACCACGTGCCTGAGCTGCCGGTTTTGGCCCTGGCGTGTTACCCGTTATCGTAGTGCGGTATGCCTCCATCCGGATGATCCGGGCACCGTTCCAGGTGGCCAGCGGTACGGATGGCGGCGGAAAACTCTCACTAAGGACCCGGAGAGAGCATGCCTCCCAAGAAGAAGAAGGTCACGGGGCTTATCAAGCTCCAGATCCAGGCCGGTGCCGCCAACCCGGCTCCGCCGGTCGGCCCCGCGCTGGGTCAGCACGGCGTGAACATCATGGAGTTCTGCAAGGCCTACAACGCCGCGACCGAGTCGCAGCGCGGTTGGGTCATCCCGGTGGAGATCACGGTCTACGAGGACCGTTCCTTCACCTTCATCACCAAGACGCCGCCGGCCGCCAAGATGATCCTCAAGGCCGCGGGCGTGGAGAAGGGCTCGGGCGAGCCGCACAAGACCAAGGTCGCCAAGATCACCGAGGCGCAGGTCCGCGAGATCGCCACCACCAAGATGCCCGACCTCAACGCCAACGACCTGGACGCCGCCGCGAAGATCATCGCCGGCACCGCCCGTTCCATGGGCATCACGGTCGAGGGCTGACCTCCAACCCCCAAGCAGAAGTAAGTGGCAGGGCCTGCTCGGCCCGGACCACAACTCCTAAGAAGCAACAGGAGCAGTAGTGAGCAAGCGCAGCAAGTCTCTCCGCGCTGCGGACGCCAAGATCGACCGGGAGAAGCTCTACGCCCCGCTCGAGGCCGTCCGTCTCGCCAAGGAGACGTCCACGTCCAAGTTCGACGGCACCGTCGAGGTCGCCTTCCGTCTGGGTGTCGACCCGCGTAAGGCCGACCAGATGGTCCGTGGCACCGTGAACCTTCCGCACGGCACCGGTAAGACCGCCCGGGTCCTGGTCTTCGCGACCGGTGACCGTGCTGCGGCCGCGGAGGCTGCGGGCGCCGACATCGTCGGCTCCGACGAACTGATCGACGAGGTCTCGAAGGGCCGCCTGGACTTCGACGCCGTCGTCGCCACCCCGGACCTCATGGGCAAGGTCGGCCGCCTCGGCCGCGTGCTCGGTCCGCGTGGCCTGATGCCGAACCCGAAGACCGGCACCGTGACCCCGGACGTGGCCAAGGCCGTGACCGAGATCAAGGGCGGCAAGATCGAGTTCCGCGTCGACAAGCACTCGAACCTGCACTTCATCATCGGCAAGGTCTCCTTCGACGAGACCAAGCTGGTGGAGAACTACGGCGCCGCGCTGGAGGAGATCCTCCGTCTGAAGCCGTCCGCCGCCAAGGGTCGCTACATCAAGAAGGCCGCGATCAGCACCACGATCGGCCCCGGCATCCTGGTCGACCCGAACCGCACCCGCAACCTCCTCGTCGAGGAGGACCCGGCGGCGGTCTGAGCCAACGGCTCACAGGTTCACAGACGGGCCCCACACCCTTCCCGGGTGTGGGGCCCGTCCCCGTTCTCCGGCCCGTTTGTCAGTGCGCTGGGTTAACGTGCATTCACGGGATGGGCACAGGGGGGACGGATGACGAGCACGAGGGCAGGCCGGTCGGCCTTCTGGATCGCGCTGCTGACCGCGCTGACGGCCCTGGTCGCCTGCACGTCCTCCGACCGTCCCGGCGAGGAGCCTGATCACGCCGTGACAGCGGCCCTGCGCACCGTCGAACGGTCCACCGACGCCGCAGAGTCCGCCCGCGTCAGCTCCACGACCACCATGGGCTCGACACTGTCCATGAAGGCCGACGGCACCCTCGCCTGGGGCGACGACCTCACAGGCACCCTGACGATCACGTACACCGGCGGCACGACGGCCGAGACCATGCGCCGACTGGGCACCACGTCGATGGAGGCCCGCTATCTCCCGGACGCCTACTACGCGCGCATGGGCGACACGTTCGCCGAGAAGGCCGACGGCAAGCACTGGATCAAGTACGGCTACGACGACCTGAAGCGCCTCGCCGGCAGCTCCGGAGCGGATGTCGCGGATCAGATGCGTGGCACCACGCCTCATACGTCCGTGAAGCTGCTGCTGTCCTCCGCGGACGTGCGGAAGGTCGGCGAGGAGAAGGTGCGAGGCGAGCACACCACGCACTACTCCGGCACGGTGCAGGGTGAGGGTGCCACCACGCAGACCTTCGACATATGGGTCGACCACCGGAACCTGCTGGTCAAGAAGGTCGAGAACGGCCGGACGGCCACAGGACAGCTGACCCAGACCGCCTACTACAGCGACTACGGCGTGAAGGCCGCGACCGAGAAGCCGCCGGCGGGGGACACCGCGGACTTCAAGGAGCTGCTGAAGGACCCTGAGCGCCGCTGAAAGGCACGGAATCCGGAGGACTGTTCAGGCCCCCTGGGTTACGCTCCCGATCTTGCTGTGCGCCGACCACGCACAAGCCATGCGTTCCTTGGGGGGAATCAATGAGCCTTGCCGTACGTGCCTCGGTGCCGCGTCGGGTGGCGGGCGCCGGCCCGGAGCAGTCCGCGGACTCACCGGCCGCCGATGCCGTCGCACGGGCCGTGGAGAAGACCGAGGGCGTCACGTCCCTGCACTACCGGGTGACCGGCCAGTTCCCGGAGCGAGGGCGGATGGCGGACGAGGCCACCGTGGCTACGAAGCCGGTGGCGGCCCGCCTCAGGACCGCCAACCTGAGCGGCGATCAGCAGGGCGAGTCCGAGCTGCGCCTGGTCGGCGGGGTGCTGTACGGCAGCGCGACCGACGACATGGTCGAGGAGATGGGCGGTCGGCACTGGATCAGCTACGGCCCGAACGCCAAGTTCACCACGCACGGCGGCCTGCGCATGGATGTCGGCGGCCTGCGCGACCAGGTGAGCCGCAACCCGGCACGGGAAGCGGCCTTCCTGGCCGCCGCCGAGGACGTGACGCGGATCGGGCCCGAGAAGCTGGCCGGCGCCGACACCACGCACTACGCGGGGACAGCCACCCTCGACGAGCTCCGCGCCTCCCTCAAGGAGATCGACGACAAGGCCACCCGACAGGGCCGCCAGAACAGCGTCGACCAGTACGAGAAGCTGGGCGTGGACGAGCTCACCCTGGACGTGTGGGTCGACGGCGCCGACCGCGTCAAGCGGCTCCGTACCCAGGGCTTCGGCCGGCACGGCCAACTCGATCTCACCTTCACCTTCCTCGACTACGGCAAGCCGGTGACGATCCGGGCACCCCGCGCCGACGACACGGCGGACCTGCGCAAGCCGCTGAAGAAGAACGGGAGCTGAGGGCCGTAAGGGCCGATTTGCTCGAGAGCGACTGCGTCCCGTACTCTCCTAAAGAAGCCAAAGACCGCTGGTCGTTGCCGTGCGCTCGCGAGAGGGTGCGGTGGCCGAAGGATCCGCTGAAAATGCGGGCGACCCGCGCAGGTGAATGTGGAAGAACTCCCGGAGTACGCGCGTTCGTGTGTGCACCGGTCGAGTCCGCCCCGTGCGCCTGCGCCGGGGCGTTTCGTTTTCCCCAGTCCTCCTTCGGGTCCGCGCGGTCAGAATCACCCGGAAGGAGGCCGAGGCTCATGGCGAGGCCCGATAAGGCTGCCGCAGTGGCCGAGTTGACGGAGCAGTTCCGCAACTCCAACGCTGCCGTGCTGACCGAGTACCGCGGTCTCACCGTGGCGCAGCTCAAGACGCTGCGTCGTTCGCTCGGTGAGAACGCCCAGTACGCCGTGGTGAAGAACACGCTGACCAAGATTGCGGCCAACGAGGCCGGGATCACGACGCTGGACGACCTGTTCAACGGTCCGACGGCTGTCGCCTTCGTCACCGGTGACCCGGTGGAGTCGGCGAAGGGTCTCCGTGACTTCGCCAAGGACAACCCGAATCTCGTCATCAAGGGCGGTGTCCTTGAGGGTAAGGCGCTGAGCGCCGACGAGATCAAGAAGCTTGCGGACCTCGAGTCCCGCGAGGTTCTGCTCAGCAAGCTGGCCGGTGCCTTCAAGGCGAAGCAGTCCCAGGCTGCCTCCGTCTTCCAGGCGCTGCCGTCGAAGCTCGTCCGCACGGTGGACGCGCTCCGCGCCAAGCAGGCCGAGCAGGGCGGTGCCGAGTAATTCGGCTCGCACACTGGCCCCCGCAGCCTGACCGCGGAGGCCACAGCGGGCCGACGTACGCCCGCCTCACCCAGTACACCCGGCACCTGCCGATTTAGTGGAAGGACCGCCATCATGGCGAAGCTCAGCCAGGAAGACCTGCTCGCGCAGTTCGAGGAGATGACCCTCATCGAGCTCTCCGAGTTCGTGAAGGCCTTCGAGGAGAAGTTCGACGTCACCGCCGCCGCTGCCGCGCCGGTCGTCGTCGCCGGTGGTGCCGCTGGTGGCGCCGCCGCCGAGGCCGCCGAGGAGCAGGACGAGTTCGACGTCATCCTCACCGGTGCCGGCGACAAGAAGATCCAGGTCATCAAGGTCGTGCGTGAGCTGACCTCCCTGGGCCTGAAGGAGGCCAAGGACCTCGTGGACGGCGCTCCGAAGCCCGTTCTCGAGAAGGTCGCCAAGGAGGCCGCGGAGAAGGCCGCCGAGTCCCTCAAGGGCGCCGGCGCCTCCGTCGAGGTCAAGTAAGACCGTTCGGTCGAGTACGACCGTCTCGCGTGCTGAAAGCAGCCTCGTAAGGCTGTAACGCAGTCGCACCGAAGAGCGATCATCCATTCGGGTGGTCGCTCTTCGGCGTTCCTGGGGGCGCGGCCACGGTTACCTTGCACCCGCTTCGGCGGGGGGTATGGTGATCTTCGTCGTGTCTCCGGGAGCCCCTGGGTTCGGGCATGGGGGCCTTGACGAACCGCACGCAGCGCGCAATTCTCAGGACGCGTCGTCACAAGGATCCGAATCCGAGGCATGGATCGGCGGCGAAGAGGGCAGTATCAACGTGCATTGAGGGCGAGCATGCCGAGGGCGTTGAGAACAACGAGGGTCGCGAAAAACCCGCACTGGACATCAGTGTGCCAAGTGGCTACACTGACCCTTTGCGCTGCCTGTTAGCTGTCCCCTGCCCGTCACCAGGGGCATGCCCTCGCTTGAGCACCGATGACCGGACTATCCCTGACCTGGCCATTCTTTGGCTGGAGAAGGAAACACCTGTCTCTGTGCCCCGGTGAGGGGCCGGTACGCGCGTAGTGAGTCCGAGCCCTCGGAAGGACCCCCTCTTGGCCGCCTCGCGCACTGCCTCGACCGCGAATACGAACAACGGCGCCAGCACCGCCCCGCTGCGCATCTCTTTTGCAAAGATCAAGGAGCCCCTCGAGGTTCCGAACCTGCTCGCGCTGCAGACCGAGAGCTTCGACTGGCTGCTCGGCAACACCGCCTGGCAGAGTCGGGTCGAGGCGGCTCTGGAGTCCGGTCAGGATGTCCCCACCAAGTCCGGCCTCGAGGAGATCTTCGAGGAGATCTCTCCGATCGAGGACTTCTCCGGGTCGATGTCGCTGACGTTCCGCGACCACCGTTTCGAGCCGCCGAAGAACAGCATCGACGAGTGCAAGGACCGCGACTTCACGTACGCGGCCCCGCTCTTCGTGACGGCCGAGTTCACCAACAACGAGACCGGCGAGATCAAGTCCCAGACGGTCTTCATGGGCGACTTCCCGCTCATGACCCACAAGGGCACCTTCGTCATCAACGGCACCGAGCGTGTCGTGGTGTCGCAGCTCGTCCGTTCGCCCGGTGTCTACTTCGACTCCTCCATCGACAAGACGTCCGACAAGGACATCTTCTCGGCCAAGATCATCCCGTCCCGGGGTGCCTGGCTGGAGATGGAGATCGACAAGCGCGACATGGTCGGTGTCCGTATCGACCGCAAGCGCAAGCAGTCCGTGACCGTTCTGCTCAAGGCTCTCGGTTGGACGACCGAGCAGATCCTGGAGGAGTTCGGCGAGTACGAGTCGATGCGCGCCACCCTGGAGAAGGACCACACCCAGGGCCAGGACGACGCGCTGCTCGACATCTACCGCAAGCTGCGTCCGGGCGAGCCCCCCACGCGTGAGGCCGCGCAGACGCTTCTGGAGAACCTGTACTTCAACCCGAAGCGTTACGACCTCGCCAAGGTCGGCCGCTACAAGGTCAACAAGAAGCTGGGTGCGGAGGCTCCGCTGGACGCGGGCATCCTGACCGTCGAGGACATCATCTCGACGATCAAGTACCTGGTGAAGCTGCACGCGGGCGAGACCGAGACGGTCGGCGACAGCGGCACGAACATCGTCGTCGAGACCGACGACATCGACCACTTCGGCAACCGTCGTCTGCGCAGCGTCGGCGAGCTCATCCAGAACCAGGTCCGCACCGGTCTGGCTCGTATGGAGCGCGTCGTCCGTGAGCGCATGACGACCCAGGACGTCGAGGCGATCACGCCGCAGACCCTGATCAACATCCGGCCGGTCGTCGCCTCCATCAAGGAGTTCTTCGGCACCAGCCAGCTGTCGCAGTTCATGGACCAGAACAACCCGCTGTCGGGTCTCACCCACAAGCGCCGTCTGTCGGCTCTTGGCCCGGGTGGTCTCTCCCGTGAGCGGGCCGGCTTCGAGGTCCGTGACGTGCACCCGTCTCACTACGGCCGTATGTGCCCGATCGAGACGCCCGAAGGCCCGAACATCGGTCTGATCGGTTCGCTCGCCTCCTACGGTCGCGTCAACGCGTTCGGTTTCGTGGAGACGCCGTACCGCAGGGTCGACGGCGACGTCGTCACCGACGAGGTCGACTACCTGACGGCCGACGAAGAGGACCGCTTCGTCATCGCGCAGGCCAACGCCACGCTCGACGACAACATGCGTTTCACCGAGAACCGCGTCCTGGTCCGCCGTCGTGGCGGCGAGGTCGACTACGTCCCCGGTGACGACGTGGACTACATGGACGTCTCGCCGCGCCAGATGGTGTCGGTCGCGACCGCCATGATCCCGTTCCTCGAGCACGACGACGCCAACCGTGCCCTCATGGGCGCGAACATGATGCGTCAGGCCGTGCCGCTGATTAAGTCCGAGGCCCCGCTCGTCGGCACCGGCATGGAGTACCGCTCCGCCGTCGACGCCGGTGACGTGGTCAAGGCCGAGAAGGCGGGTGTGGTCCAGGAGGTCTCCGCGGACTACATCACCACCGCCAACGACGACGGCACGTACATCACGTACCGCCTGGCCAAGTTCGCCCGTTCCAACCAGGGCACCTCGGTCAACCAGAAGGTCATCGTCAACGAGGGCGACCGGATCATCGAGGGCCAGGTCCTGGCCGACGGTCCGGCCACCGAGAACGGCGAGATGGCGCTGGGCAAGAACCTGCTCGTGGCGTTCATGCCGTGGGAGGGTCACAACTACGAGGACGCGATCATCCTGTCGCAGCGCCTCGTGCAGGACGACGTCCTCTCCTCGATCCACATCGAGGAGCACGAGGTCGACGCCCGTGACACCAAGCTCGGCCCGGAGGAGATCACCCGGGACATCCCGAACGTCTCCGAGGAGGTCCTCGCCGACCTCGACGAGCGCGGCATCATCCGTATCGGTGCCGAGGTCGTCGCCGGCGACATCCTCGTCGGCAAGGTCACGCCCAAGGGCGAGACCGAGCTGACCCCGGAGGAGCGCCTGCTGCGCGCGATCTTCGGTGAGAAGGCCCGTGAGGTCCGTGACACCTCGCTGAAGGTGCCGCACGGCGAGATCGGCAAGGTCATCGGCGTCCGCGTCTTCGACCGCGAGGAGGGCGACGAGCTTCCCCCCGGTGTGAACCAGCTGGTGCGCGTGTACGTGGCGCAGAAGCGCAAGATCACCGACGGTGACAAGCTCGCCGGCCGTCACGGCAACAAGGGTGTCATCTCGAAGATCCTGCCCATCGAGGACATGCCGTTCCTCGAGGACGGAACTCCGGTCGACATCATCCTCAACCCGCTGGGTGTGCCGTCCCGAATGAACCCGGGACAGGTCCTGGAGATCCACCTCGGCTGGCTCGCCAGCCGCGGCTGGGACGTCTCCGGCCTCGCGGAGGAGTGGGCACAGCGTCTGCAGGTGATCGGCGCCGACTCCGTCGCGCCCGGCACCAACGTCGCGACCCCGGTCTTCGACGGTGCCCGTGAGGACGAGCTCGCGGGTCTGCTGCAGCACACCATCCCGAACCGCGACGGCGAGCGCATGGTGCTCCCGACCGGTAAGGCGCGGCTGTTCGACGGCCGTAGCGGTGAGCCGTTCCCGGACCCGATCTCCGTCGGCTACATGTACATCCTGAAGCTGCACCACCTGGTCGACGACAAGCTGCACGCCCGTTCGACCGGCCCGTACAGCATGATCACCCAGCAGCCGCTGGGTGGTAAGGCCCAGTTCGGTGGCCAGCGCTTCGGTGAGATGGAGGTGTGGGCGCTGGAGGGATACGGCGCCGCGTACGCCCTCCAGGAGCTGCTGACCATCAAGTCCGACGACGTCACCGGCCGCGTGAAGGTCTACGAGGCCATCGTCAAGGGCGAGAACATCCCTGAGCCCGGCATCCCCGAGTCCTTCAAGGTGCTCATCAAGGAGATGCAGTCTCTCTGCCTGAACGTGGAGGTGCTGTCCAGCGACGGTATGTCCATCGAGATGCGCGACACCGACGAGGACGTCTTCCGCGCTGCGGAGGAGCTCGGCATCGACCTGTCCCGGCGCGAGCCGAGCAGCGTCGAAGAGGTCTGACGGGAGTCCGGCGGGGCCCTTACCCACAGGGCCCCGCCGACCCCCAGGCCCCCGTTTCAGACCCCAAGACTTACAACCCTGAGAGGGATTGACGCATAGTGCTCGACGTCAACTTCTTCGATGAGCTCCGGATCGGTCTGGCCACCGCTGACGACATCCGTCAGTGGAGCCACGGCGAGGTCAAGAAGCCCGAGACCATCAACTACCGCACCCTCAAGCCCGAAAAGGACGGACTCTTCTGCGAGAAGATCTTCGGTCCGACCCGGGACTGGGAGTGCTACTGCGGCAAGTACAAGCGCGTTCGCTTCAAGGGCATCATCTGTGAGCGCTGCGGCGTCGAGGTGACCCGCGCCAAGGTGCGCCGTGAGCGGATGGGCCACATCGAGCTCGCCGCGCCCGTCACGCACATCTGGTACTTCAAGGGTGTCCCGAGCCGGCTGGGCTACCTGCTCGACCTGGCTCCCAAGGACCTCGAGAAGGTCATCTACTTCGCGGCGTACATGATCACGTTCGTCGACGAGGAGCGCCGTACCCGCGACCTGCCCTCCCTGGAGGCGCACGTCTCCGTCGAGCGGCAGCAGATCGAGAACCGCCGGGACGCCGACCTGGAGGCCCGGGCCAAGAAGCTCGAGACCGACCTGGCCGACCTGGAGGCCGAGGGCGCCAAGGCCGACGTGCGCCGCAAGGTGCGCGAGGGTGCCGAGCGCGAGATGAAGCAGCTGCGTGACCGTGCGCAGCGCGAGATCGACCGCCTCGACGAGGTGTGGACCCGGTTCAAGAACCTCAAGGTCCAGGACCTCGAGGGCGACGAGCTCCTCTACCGCGAGCTGCGTGACCGCTTCGGCACGTACTTCGACGGTTCGATGGGTGCCGCGGCGCTGCAGAAGCGCCTGGAGTCCTTCGACCTCGATGAGGAGGCCGAGAAGCTCCGCGAGATCATCCGTACCGGCAAGGGCCAGAAGAAGACCCGTGCGCTCAAGCGCCTCAAGGTCGTCTCCGCGTTCCTGCAGACCAGCAACAGCCCCAAGGGCATGGTGCTCGACTGCGTGCCGGTCATCCCGCCGGACCTTCGCCCGATGGTGCAGCTGGACGGTGGCCGCTTCGCGACCTCCGACCTGAACGACCTGTACCGCCGTGTGATCAACCGCAACAACCGTCTGAAGAGGCTCCTCGACCTCGGTGCGCCCGAGATCATCGTCAACAACGAGAAGCGCATGCTTCAGGAGGCTGTTGACGCCCTCTTCGACAACGGTCGTCGTGGTCGCCCGGTCACCGGTCCGGGTAACCGCCCGCTGAAGTCCCTCAGCGACATGCTGAAGGGTAAGCAGGGTCGATTCCGTCAGAACCTGCTCGGTAAGCGTGTGGACTACTCCGCGCGTTCCGTGATCGTCGTCGGTCCGCAGCTGAAGCTGCACCAGTGCGGTCTGCCCAAGGCGATGGCGCTGGAGCTCTTCAAGCCGTTCGTGATGAAGCGCCTGGTCGACCTGAACCACGCGCAGAACATCAAGAGCGCCAAGCGCATGGTGGAGCGCGGCCGCACGGTCGTGTACGACGTCCTCGAAGAGGTCATCGCCGAGCACCCGGTTCTCCTGAACCGTGCTCCCACCCTGCACCGCCTCGGCATCCAGGCCTTCGAGCCGCAGCTGGTCGAGGGCAAGGCCATCCAGATCCACCCGCTCGTCTGCACCGCGTTCAACGCGGACTTCGACGGTGACCAGATGGCCGTGCACCTGCCGCTGTCCGCGGAGGCGCAGGCCGAGGCCCGCATCCTGATGCTGTCCTCGAACAACATCCTCAAGCCCGCCGACGGCCGTCCGGTGACGATGCCGACCCAGGACATGGTCCTCGGTCTGTTCTTCCTCACCACCGACGGCGAGCTGCGTGACACCAAGGGCGAGGGCCGGTCCTTCGGCTCCACGGCCGAGGCGATCATGGCGTTCGACGCCGGTGAGCTCGCGCTCCAGTCGCCGATCGACATCCGCTTCCCGGTGGGCACCATCCCGCCGCGTGGCTGGACCCCGCCGGCGCAGGAGGAGGGCGAGCCCGAGTGGCAGCAGGGTGACACCTTCCGCCTCCGTACGACCCTGGGCCGCGCGCTCTTCAACGAGCTGCTGCCCGAGGACTACCCGTTCGTCGACTACTCGGTGGGCAAGAAGCAGCTCTCCGAGATCGTCAACGACCTGGCGGAGCGCTACCCCAAGGTCATCGTGGCGGCGACGCTCGACAACCTGAAGGCGTCCGGCTTCTACTGGGCGACCCGTTCCGGTGTCACCGTCGCCATCTCCGACGTCGTCGTTCCCGAGGCGAAGAAGGAGATCGTCCGCGGCTACGAGGCGCAGGACGAGAAGGTCCAGAAGCAGTACGAGCGCGGTCTGATCACCAAGGAAGAGCGCACTCAGGAGCTCATCGCGATCTGGACCAAGGCGACCAACGAGGTCGCCGAGGCGATGAACGAGAACTTCCCCAAGACGAACCCCATCTTCATGATGGTTGACTCGGGTGCCCGAGGAAACATGATGCAGATGCGGCAGATCGCCGGTATGCGTGGTCTGGTGTCGAACGCCAAGAACGAGACCATCCCGCGTCCGATCAAGGCGTCCTTCCGTGAGGGCCTGTCCGTGCTGGAGTACTTCATCTCCACGCACGGTGCCCGTAAGGGTCTGGCGGACACCGCCCTGCGTACCGCCGACTCGGGTTACCTCACCCGTCGTCTGGTGGACGTCTCGCAGGACGTCATCATCCGCGAGGAGGACTGCGGCACCGAGCGCGGCCTCAAGCTGGCCATCGCCGAGCGCGGCGCCGACGGCGTCCTGCGCAAGGCGGACAACGCCGAGACCAGCGTGTACGCACGCTGCCTCGCCGAGGACATCGTCGTCGACGGCAAGGTGCTCGCCCCGGCGGGCGTCGACCTCGGTGACGTCCTCATCGACGTGCTCGTCAGCGCGGGCGTCGAGGAGGTCAAGACCCGCTCGGTCCTGACCTGCGAGTCCGCCGTCGGCACCTGTGCCATGTGCTACGGCCGTTCGCTCGCCACCGGCAAGCTGGTCGACATCGGTGAGGCGGTCGGCATCATCGCCGCCCAGTCCATCGGTGAGCCCGGTACCCAGCTGACGATGCGTACCTTCCACACCGGTGGTGTGGCCGGTGACGACATCACCCAGGGTCTGCCGCGTGTCGTCGAGCTCTTCGAGGCCCGTACCCCGAAGGGTGTCGCCCCGATCTCCGAGGCCCAGGGCCGCGTGCGGATCGAGGAGACCGAGAAGACCAAGAAGATCGTCGTCACCCCGGACGACGGCAGCGACGAGACGGCGTTCCCGATCTCGAAGCGTGCCCGACTCCTGGTCAGCGAGGGCGAGCACGTCGAGGTGGGCCAGAAGCTCACCGTGGGTGCCACCAACCCGCACGACGTGCTGCGCATCCTGGGCCAGCGTGCCGTCCAGGTCCACCTGGTCGGCGAGGTCCAGAAGGTCTACAACTCGCAGGGTGTGTCGATCCACGACAAGCACATCGAGATCATCATCCGGCAGATGCTGCGCCGAGTGACGATCATCGAGTCCGGCGACGCCGAGCTGCTGCCCGGCGAGCTGGTCGAGCGCTCGAAGTTCGAGACCGAGAACCGTCGTGTGGTCCAGGAGGGCGGTCACCCGGCCTCCGGTCGTCCGCAGCTGATGGGTATCACCAAGGCCTCGCTGGCGACGGAATCCTGGCTGTCGGCCGCCTCCTTCCAGGAGACGACCCGAGTCCTGACGGATGCGGCGATCAACGCCAAGTCCGACAGCCTCATCGGCCTCAAGGAGAACGTCATCATCGGTAAGCTCATCCCGGCCGGTACGGGTCTGTCCCGCTACCGCAACATCCGGGTCGAGCCGACCGAAGAGGCCAAGGCCGCGATGTACTCGGCCGTCGGCTACGACGACATCGACTACTCGCCGTTCGGCACGGGCTCCGGCCAGGCCGTTCCGCTGGAGGACTACGACTACGGTCCGTACAACCAGTAAGGCGTACGTCCACTGAAGGGCGGTCACCTCTCGGGGTGGCCGCCCTTCGGCGTTCCCTGGGGTTCCGCAACCGTCTCCGGGTTTTCTCCGGGTGGGACCCCGATGCCAGGAATGCCGGTTCGGCGCATCATGGAGGGACTCCGACCAGTACGGGGGAGGTGCTCCATGACGTATCCGTCGTGGCAGCCGTGGCACGGGAGCCATGCCCCGCTCGGGTGGCAGGGCGGGGGCGCCCCGCAGCCGTGGCCTGTCCAGAGCAGTCCGGCGATGCTCGCCTCGCACGCCGACCGTGAGCGTGCCGTGGATGTGCTCAGGGCGGGATTCGGGGAGGGCCGCCTGGAGAAGGACGAGTTCGACAAGCGGATCGAGCGGGCCTACACGGCCCGTACCGTCGGTGAGCTGGCCCTGCTCGTGGCCGACCTGCCCCAGGGCCCCGTACCGCATCCTGTGCCCGTCACGGCTGTGCCACGCACGTTTCTGCCGGCCCGGCCACAGACCAACGGCAAGGCCGTCGGTTCGGCGGTCTGTGGGGTGCTGTGCCTGGTGACCTTCGGGATGACCGGCATCCCGGCAGTGGTCCTGGGGCACGCGGCCCGCTCCGAGATCCGCCGCACCGGGGAGAGCGGTGACGCGCTCGCCCTGACCGGACTCGTGCTCGGCTGGCTGTCGACCGCGGGCTGGGCGCTGCTGCTGACGCTCATGCTTGTGGCCGCCGCGGTGTCCACGTGAGGACGGGCCGCGGGTGGCCGGTTCGGGGGTTGTGCGCTACGGCCGCGACGTGCCGGGACCGCCGATTCGAAGATCAAACACGGCTCGTGGTCTTGACATGGGCCATGCGGCGAGGTGGGCGAGGCCCATTTGTTTTGACCGCAGCGAATGAGGTAGGTACGCTCAGACCTTGTGCCTGGGGTGTGCCCTGGCTCTCGTGCGTGCCTTCAACCGCATAGCGAGCTGTGAGCGGCCACCGTAATCTGTGCTCTTTTCGCCTCGCGGCGGGAATCCGCCGGATTCGACACACCCGACCGCGTGGGTCGGCGACGTTCCAGGTTAGCTTCACCATTCGGCACACAGAAACCGGAGAAGTAGTGCCTACGATCCAGCAGCTGGTCCGGAAGGGCCGGCAGGACAAGGTCGAGAAGAACAAGACGCCCGCACTCGAGGGTTCCCCTCAGCGTCGTGGCGTCTGCACGCGTGTGTTCACGACCACCCCGAAGAAGCCGAACTCGGCCCTGCGTAAGGTCGCGCGTGTGCGTCTGACCAGCGGGATCGAGGTCACCGCTTACATTCCGGGTGAGGGACACAACCTGCAGGAGCACTCCATCGTGCTCGTGCGTGGTGGCCGTGTGAAGGACCTGCCTGGTGTTCGTTACAAGATCATCCGCGGCTCCCTTGACACCCAGGGTGTCAAGAACCGCAAGCAGGCCCGCAGCCGCTACGGCGCCAAGAAGGAGAAGTAAGAAAGCCTCGTAAGGGCCCCGCCCCGAAGCGCCCGGTCATCATCGACCCGGTCTACGGTTCTCCTCTGGTGACCTCCCTCATCAACAAGGTGCTGCTGAACGGCAAGCGCTCCACCGCCGAGCGCATCGTCTACGGCGCCATGGAGGGTCTGCGTGAGAAGACGGGCAACGACCCGATCATCACGCTGAAGCGCGCGCTGGAGAACATCAAGCCGACCCTCGAGGTCAAGTCCCGCCGTGTCGGTGGTGCGACGTACCAGGTTCCGATCGAGGTCAAGCCCGGTCGCGCCAACACGCTCGCGCTGCGCTGGCTGGTCGGTTACTCCCGCGCCCGTCGCGAGAAGACCATGACCGAGCGTCTGCTCAACGAGCTTCTCGACGCTTCGAACGGCCTCGGTGCGGCCGTCAAGAAGCGCGAGGACACCCACAAGATGGCCGAGTCCAACAAGGCCTTCGCGCACTACCGCTGGTAGTCGCAGACCCCATCGAGACCGAGAGAAGACTGAAGCCTTATGGCTACCACTTCACTTGACCTGGCCAAGGTCCGCAACATCGGGATCATGGCCCACATCGACGCGGGCAAGACGACCACCACCGAGCGGATCCTCTTCTACACCGGCGTCAGCTACAAGATCGGTGAGGTCCACGACGGCGCTGCCACGATGGACTGGATGGAGCAGGAGCAGGAGCGTGGCATCACGATCACCTCTGCTGCCACCACCTGTCACTGGCCCCTCGAGGACAACGACTACACGATCAACATCATCGACACCCCGGGGCACGTCGACTTCACGGTCGAGGTGGAGCGTTCGCTCCGCGTCCTCGACGGTGCCGTCACGGTGTTCGACGGTGTCGCCGGTGTTGAGCCGCAGTCCGAGACGGTGTGGCGTCAGGCCGACCGTTACGGCGTGCCGCGCATCTGCTTCGTGAACAAGCTGGACCGTACCGGCGCCGAGTTCCACCGCTGCGTGGACATGATCTCGGACCGCCTGGGCGCCCAGCCGCTCGTCATGCAGCTTCCGATCGGCGCCGAGGCCGACTTCAAGGGCGTCGTGGACCTGGTCCGCATGAAGGCGCTCGTGTGGTCCGCCGAGGCCGCCAAGGGCGAGATGTACGACGTCGTCGACATCCCGGCCACGCACACCGAGGCTGCCGAGGAGTACCGCGGCAAGCTGATCGAGGGCGTCGCCGAGAACGACGAAGAGATCATGGAGCTGTACCTGGAGGGCCAGGAGCCCACCGAGGAGCAGCTGT
Source organism: Streptomyces sp. R28 (assembly GCF_041052385.1). Classification (GTDB taxonomy): domain Bacteria; phylum Actinomycetota; class Actinomycetes; order Streptomycetales; family Streptomycetaceae; genus Streptomyces. The sequence continues at coordinate 6,367,843 of NZ_CP163439.1, forward strand.
ACGCCGCGATCCGTCGCATCACCATCGCGTCCGGCAAGTCCAACGACACCACGGTCACCCCGGTGTTCTGTGGCACCGCGTTCAAGAACAAGGGCGTCCAGCCCCTGCTCGACGCGGTCGTGCGCTACCTGCCGACCCCGCTCGACGTCGAGGCCATCGAGGGCCACGACGTCAAGGACCCTGAGGTCGTCGTCAAGCGCAAGCCGTCCGAGGACGAGCCGCTGTCCGCGCTGGCGTTCAAGATCATGAGCGACCCGCACCTCGGCAAGCTCACCTTCGTCCGGGTTTACTCGGGCCGCCTGGAGTCCGGCACCGCGGTGCTGAACTCCGTCAAGGGCAAGAAGGAGCGCATCGGCAAGATCTACCGCATGCACGCGAACAAGCGTGAGGAGATCGAGTCGGTGGGCGCCGGCGACATCATCGCCGTCATGGGTCTGAAGCAGACCACGACCGGTGAGACGCTGTGCGACGACAAGCAGCCGGTGATCCTGGAGTCCATGGACTTCCCGGCGCCGGTCATCCAGGTCGCCATCGAGCCCAAGTCGAAGGGCGACCAGGAGAAGCTGGGCGTCGCGATCCAGCGCCTGGCCGAGGAGGACCCGTCCTTCCAGGTCCACTCGGACGAGGAGACGGGCCAGACCATCATTGGTGGTATGGGCGAGCTGCACCTCGAGGTGCTGGTCGACCGTATGCGCCGTGAGTTCAAGGTCGAGGCCAACGTCGGCAAGCCGCAGGTCGCCTACCGTGAGACGATCCGCAAGGCCGTCGAGCGCGTCGACTACACGCACAAGAAGCAGACTGGTGGTACTGGCCAGTTCGCCAAGGTGCAGATCGCGATCGAGCCGATCGAGGGCGGCGACGCCTCGTACGAGTTCGTGAACAAGGTGACCGGTGGTCGTATCCCGAAGGAGTACATCCCTTCGGTCGACGCCGGTGCGCAGGAGGCCATGCAGTTCGGCATCCTCGCCGGTTACGAGATGACCGGCGTGCGCGTCACCCTGATCGACGGTGGCTACCACGAGGTCGACTCCTCCGAGCTCGCGTTCAAGATCGCCGGTTCGCAGGCCTTCAAGGAGGCCGCGCGCAAGGCCAGCCCCGTTCTCCTTGAGCCGATGATGGCCGTTGAGGTCACCACGCCCGAGGACTACATGGGCGAGGTCATCGGCGACATCAACTCCCGCCGTGGCCAGATCCAGGCCATGGAGGAGCGGGCGGGTGCTCGCGTCGTGAAGGGCCTCGTGCCCCTCTCGGAGATGTTCGGCTACGTCGGCGACCTGCGCAGCAAGACGTCCGGCCGTGCCAGCTACTCCATGCAGTTCGACTCCTACGCCGAGGTTCCGCGGAACGTCGCCGAGGAGATCATCGCGAAGGCCAAGGGCGAGTAACGCTCCGCGTTCACACGCTTTAGGCTTGACTCCGGAGCCGCCAGGGGTATTCACCCACATTCGTGGGGGGATGCCCCCGGGCCCGGGCTTTCCAGCAAAGATCACCTGGCGCCGATGAAGCAAGGCGTTCAGAACCACTCCACAGGAGGACCCCGTGGCGAAGGCGAAGTTCGAGCGGACTAAGCCCCACGTCAACATCGGCACCATCGGTCACATCGACCACGGTAAGACGACCCTTACGGCCGCCATTACCAAGGTGCTGCACGACGCGTACCCGGACCTGAACGAGGCCTCGGCCTTCGACCAGATCGACAAGGCTCCCGAGGAGCGCCAGCGCGGTATCACCATCTCCATCGCGCACGTCGAGTACCAGACCGAGACGCGTCACTACGCCCACGTCGACTGCCCCGGTCACGCGGACTACATCAAGAACATGATCACGGGTGCGGCGCAGATGGACGGCGCCATCCTCGTGGTCGCCGCCACCGACGGCCCGATGCCGCAGACCAAGGAGCACGTGCTCCTGGCCCGCCAGGTCGGCGTTCCCTACATCGTCGTCGCCCTGAACAAGGCCGACATGGTGGACGACGAGGAGATCCTGGAGCTCGTCGAGCTCGAGGTTCGCGAGCTGCTCTCCGAGTACGAGTTCCCGGGCGACGACCTGCCGGTCGTCAAGGTCTCGGCGCTCAAGGCCCTTGAGGGCGACAAGGAGTGGGGCAACACCGTCCTCGAGCTCATGAAGGCCGTGGACGAGAACATCCCGCAGCCCGAGCGTGACGTCGACAAGCCGTTCCTGATGCCGATCGAGGACGTCTTCACGATCACCGGTCGCGGTACGGTCGTCACCGGCCGTATCGAGCGTGGTGTCCTCAAGGTCAACGAGACCGTCGACATCGTCGGCATCAAGACCGAGAAGACCACCACCACGGTCACCGGCATCGAGATGTTCCGCAAGCTGCTCGACGAGGGCCAGGCCGGTGAGAACGTCGGTCTGCTCCTCCGCGGCATCAAGCGCGAGGACGTCGAGCGCGGCCAGGTCATCATCAAGCCGGGCTCGGTCACCCCGCACACCGAGTTCGAGGCGCAGGCCTACATCCTGTCCAAGGACGAGGGTGGCCGCCACACGCCGTTCTTCAACAACTACCGTCCGCAGTTCTACTTCCGTACGACGGACGTGACCGGCGTGGTGACCCTCCCCGAGGGCACCGAGATGGTCATGCCGGGTGACAACACCGAGATGAAGGTGGAGCTCATCCAGCCCGTCGCCATGGAAGAGGGCCTGAAGTTCGCCATCCGTGAGGGTGGCCGGACCGTGGGCGCCGGCCAGGTCACCAAGATCAACAAGTAAGCTTGTTGGTTTGACCTGGTAGCTCCAACGCGAGCTCCTGAAGGGGCCCGCACGACTTCGGTCGTGCGGGCCCCTTTGCTTTTCCGGCGTGTGGGACGCGTCAGGTGTTGGAGCCGTCCTCGACGAGGCAGAAGTCGACGTGGCTGAGACCGTAGTAGGTCATGTTCGCCGGGTTGACCGGCGCGTGGAGCTCCTGGTCGGCCTGGATGCCCGTGGGCCGGTAGTCGTAGAGGTTGGCCACCGGGCCGCCCTTGACGATGACGCCGATGGCGGCGAAGTCGTCGGAGATGGTGAAGTCGAAGGTGTTGTCGGTGCCGATGTTGCTGATGGTGATCTCGTCGTCGTCCCCGAACGACCCCGCCGTCACCGGATCGACCTTGACGATCCGGTCGCAGGTGAAGGGGCTGATGGAGGCGGGCAGTGAGTCGAAGGTCGGGTTACCCGGCACCTCCACCGGCTGCTCGCCGGAGGCGCTGGGAGCCCCGGCCACTGCCGACGCGGGGCCGGCCGCGAAGGCGACCGCAAGTGCCGTGGTCAGGCCGAGGCCGACGCAGCGCGCTCCCCATCTCGCTCGTGTCGACCGTGTGGTTGCTCGAGTGGTTACTCGCACGACGAGTGCTCCTTTTGTTCTGGGTGTACCGGATTTCGCCCGTGCGGACACTCGCACCTCTTCTTTCGGTGATTCGAGTGCTGATTCGCAGCCGCTGACGGGCATCTGATCATTTGCACAATCTGATGAACGCCACTCCCCAGGGATTCCTCTGCCTAGGCCGTCCGGGTCGCAGAGCACCGGAAAGGCCGAGCGCCGGCGCGTGGTGGCGGGTGTTCGATGAGGGCGTCGCGCCCGTGTGCCCGGCCGGTTGCCGCCATCCGTGGGCTCGTCGTACAGCCGTAAGAAACGCCCATCAGTAAGTCGTGCCAGTAGGACATACATTCAAAAAATGTTGATATAACCCTCATATGGGGCGTGTGCTGCTCCTTCAATGCAGCCGCGCCCCACGTCTTCGCCGAGGGCCGGGGTCACAGGGAGAACCATGCGGCAGTCCACCAGCGCGGTGTCAGGGCAGACGATTCGCCTCACACCGCACCGGTCCACCACGCCCAAACGCACTGCGGACGGGTGGTACGTACCGGTCGCGGTCTGCGCGGACTCCTTGGGGATGGCGCTGCCGACCGGGGTGGCCTTCTCCGCGATCGGTGCGGCCCACCCCGTGCAGCAGGCGGTGGCGATCACGTTCGTCTGGGTGCTCGTGGGCCTCGCTGCCGCGCGTTACGCGTCCTCGACCTGGGACGAAGGGGCCCCGGTCGGACCGGTGGTGCGGGACTGGCTGGTGCTGCTCGGCGCCCTGGCCGTGCTGCGGACCGTGTTCGGGCTCGGCGAGCCGCCCGCAGCGGTTCTCGCCGCGCTGTGTCCGTCGTTGGCGGTCACCGTGGTCTGCCGCAAGGCGATCCACCGCCGCATCCTGGCCGTACGCAGGCGCGCCCGAGGGCTTCGACGTGTCCTCGTCGTCGGTGAGGCCGGGGCCGTGGACGCCGTGGTCGGACAGCTCGCCGAACGTACGGACCACGGGTACGTGGTGGTTGGGGCCTGTGTGCTGGGCGAGGGCGAGGTGTTGTCCGGCCTGCCCGTGTCGGCCCGGCTGCGGGCCGGCGCGCCGAGTGCTGCGGACGAGGATGCCGTGGCCGTGTCGGAGGCGGCTGAGGCGCTCGGTGCCGACCTGGTCTTCGTCACCGCGGGCAGGCACATGTGCGGGGACCGGCTTCGGCGGTTGTCGTGGGCCCTGCACGACCGGGGCCGCCGGCTGATGGTGCTGCCCGGCATCGTCGAAGTGGCCCGGCGCAGGGTCCGTATCGCCTCGGCGGCCGGGCTCACCCTGCTGGACGTCTCACCGCCGACGCGCCGTGGGCTGCCGACGCTGCTGAAGGCCGCCACGGACCGGGCAGGCTCGCTCGTCCTGCTCATGGTGCTTGCTCCACTGTTCGCACTGCTGGCGCTCGCCGTGCGCATGACTTCGCCGGGGCCGGTCATCTACCGTCAGGTCCGCGTCGGCCGGGACGGGACGCCTTTCCCCATGTGGAAGTTCCGGACCATGGTCGTGGACGCGGACCGGATGAAGGGTGACCTGGCGGAGGCGAACGAACACGACGGTCACATGTTCAAGCTGCGCCGGGATCCGCGGGTCACGTCCGCCGGGCGCTTTCTGCGCCGCTATTCGCTGGACGAGCTGCCCCAGTTGGCCAATGTCCTCCTCGGCCACATGTCGCTGGTGGGACCCCGTCCGCCGCTGCCCGAGGAAGTCGCCCGCTACGACCAGGTGGAGATGCGCCGACTGAGTGTCAAACCCGGCCTCACGGGACTGTGGCAGGTGAGCGGCAGATCCGATCTGTCCTGGCACGAGACCGTCTCGCTCGATCTGCGGTACGTCGACAACTGGTCGTGGACCTGGGACATGACGGTCATGGCCCGCACCGTCCGCGCTGTGCTGGACGGGCGCGGCGCCTACTGAAGAAGGGGTGGTCCGGGGTCCTGGATCGAACCAGTCAGGAGAGCCGGCACACCGAATCGAGATTCAGGGAGCGCACATACCGCTCGTCGACCTCGGCACCGCGGTAGCGCAGCAGGCGGGCTTCCTCCGGGATGACCGGCGTGCACTGTGAATCCAGCTTCAGGCGGAGGTCGTTACGCAGGTACAGCCACATTCCGTGGACCACGACCGGCGTGTAGTTGTCCCGGAAGTATGTGATGCCGTACAGCTTCGAGGCCTCCGACCACATGCCGTGTGTCTCCACCAGATCGGGTTTGTTGGCCGTCAGGTAGGAGGGCATCGCCGCGTAGCCGTCTCGGGCGAGCGCGGCGTTGGCCAGCAGGGCGAGGTCAAGAATCCGCAGTTTCGTACAGCACAGACTCGAGCCGCCGACGTCCGGGGTCAACACGGTCAGTGCCGGCTGTCCCAGCTTCGCCCGCACCTCATCCATCGCCTCGCCGGTCATTCGGTAGGCCGCCGGGGTGACAGCCACCTCGGTCTCGGGGTGGAGTCGTGCGGCGATGAACTGCTTTTCGATGCCGCAGGCCGTGAGCAGAAGCAGTGCGGCGATCACGGCGAAGAGGCGTGGCGTGGACTTCAGGAAATGCATGACGTGAGGCTTCGACAGCGCGACCGCCACCACGCCCAGCGCGATCGCGGACTGCTCCATCCGTCCGATGTAGCCCCAGTTTCGTCCGATCCCCAGGTTGAATACCGCGACAGCTGCGATGTAGCCGAGGCTGAAGCTCGCGACGGGGTGGACGCTCCGTGAGCGCATTCGCCTGAACGCCTCGGTGCCCACCGACCGCCATCCGCTGTGCATGGCGGTCAACGCCGTGATGGCGATGACGGCTGCCGGCAGCAGGACGTAGAGGACCTCCGCCGCGGCCACGCACACCTGCAGGATGTGCCTGATCGGCGAGTCCGCGCTGTACGGGCTGGACCGCTTCGCAATCATCGTGTTCGGCAGCAGCGAGCCGAAGAGCGCCAGGCGGACTGCTGTGAGCACAGCAAAGGAGAGAACGGCCCCCGCGGCCAGGGTCACCGCCCGGCGATACTCCTTCGAGCAGAGCGCCAGCACCACAGCGCCGGCAATGACGTAGCCGACGGCTTCCGCCCGGATCCACGGGGCTGTGGCAGCCAGCAGCATCAGGCCGATCCCCTCATGTCGGTGGCCGCTCCGCAGCAGCCGTACGATCGCGAGCGCGGCCGCCGACAGTGACGTCATCTCCATTCCGTTGATGGTCTCGTTGAGGAACGGCCCGTACGCGAAGAGCACCAGGCTGACCGTCCAGGCCTGGAGGCGACCGTACTGTCGCAGCATGGTGTGAAGCAGCGCGGCACCGATGGCTGCGAAGAGTCCGGACCACAGCTGGCCGGCCAGGATCATGCCGTCGAAGTCCAGCGGCAGCACCCGGTAGGTGCCCGCCATCAGCAGGAACCAAAATGGGCTCGAGAATCCCTCGACCGTCTCTGAGGGCGCTGTCAGCGCAATCTGGCCGGACTCGGCGAAGGTGCGTGCAAACGCCAGGGTGATGGATCCGTCGTCCCAGCCGTTCGCCCCGATGAACAGAGCGAGGGTGGTGTGGATGAGAAGTACCGCGCAGAACAGGCCGTAGGAAAGGGGCCGGTCTCTCCTTTCGGCTTCCCGTCGAGGCGCTGATGTGAGGTCGTCCGTCGTGCGGATGACGCCGAGATCGCCTGTCGTCTGCCCAGCGTGCATGCCGTCTGTCCTTGTGTCGGAATCCCGGACTTCTTGCTACGGGAATTCATTTCGACTCAGCGATGACATGGTCCATCGATCGGAATGGGCGGCGGTCGCGGGCACGCTCACAGCCGAGGCCAATCGGGTGGATCTCACGATAAGTCCGCTTGTCTCATCGGGTGCAATGGGATCGAGCGCTTACGTTCGTGTCGTGGCGATCATGGTGATCATGGCGGAGCAGTCATCCATGGACGAGTTGCAAGGGGCACGATTACGCGAACGGCTCACCTCACCCAGCTGGTCGACCGCGTCGCTCCAGGTGATTTCGGAATCCTCGCGCACGGACGCCATTGAGGATGTGGCAAGCGGTGATCGTTGCGCCTGCTCAGGCATGAGGTTGAGAGAGTGGACTTCCCCAGCACACTGAAGCAGCTCTCGAAGGCGCAGAAGCCCTCTCGTGGGGTTCCCGGCTACTCACGATTCGTCAATCGGCCGGCCGGAAGGCTGTTCGCGGCCGCGGCTCACCGCATCGGGCTTTCGCCCAACCACGTGACCGCCGCAAGCGGCCTGGTCACCTTTCCGGCCATTGCCGCGATCGCCATTTACCCCCCCTCACACGTGCTCGGACCATGGGTCACGTTCGCCTTGCTCGTCGGGTTCGCGCTTGATTCCGCGGACGGTCAGCTGGCCCGGCTGCACGGGTCGGCCAGCCCTGCCGGGGCGTGGATGGACCATGTAGTGGACTGCGCGAAGATCCTGAGCGTCCATGCGGCGGTTCTGATTTCGTTCTACCGATTCTTCGACCTGCCGCGTCCCGTCCTGCTGCTCACCCCGATCACCTTCCAGCTCGCTGCTGTCCTGCTGTTCTTCGGAGGGATCCTGACGGAACAGCTGCGACGGCATCGGGCCGATGGGCACGTCGGCCCGATGCGCCCGCCCTCCGCTGCTCGCGGTATGGCGCTGCTGCCCGTGGATTACGGCCTGCTGTGCCTGATCTTCCTGTTCCTGGGCAATCAGAAGCTCTTCTTCGCGCTGTACGCCGCCCTGCTCGTGGCCCACCTGATGCTTGTGCCCGCGTTCTTCGCCAAGTGGTTCCGGGAACTCTCCTGACCCGAACGCCTGACCCGATTCATTCCCCTCACAAAGAAGGGTCGACCCATGGCAGACACCGCCGTGCCGACCGCCGTGCCGACCGTCGTGGAACGCTCTCTGCGAGGCTTCACCGGAGCCGGTTACGACAAGGGGCGCCCCCTGCTCGTTCAGGCAGCCTGGTTCGCGGTTCTCAACCTCGTCTTCGTGAAGTGGTGGTTCCCGGCCCGCTGGCGGCCCGCTGTGCTGCGGGCCTTCGGCGCGCGGATCGGGCAGCGGGTGCTGATCCGTCAGCGGGTGCGCGTGCACTGGCCGTGGCGGCTGGACATCGGCGACGACGTATGGATCGGCGAGGACGCCTGGTTGCTGAACCTCGAGCGGATCAGCATCGGCAGCGATGCCTGTGTCTCCCAGGGGGCGTTGCTGTGCACCGGAAGCCACCAGCGCCTCAGCCCCACCTTCGAGTTCGACAACGGGCCCATCCGCCTGGAGCCCGGGGCCTGGGTGGCGGCGCGGGCCGTCGTGCTGCGAGGGGTCACCGTCGGTCGTGGCGCTGTGGTGGGTGCCGCTGCGATCGCCCACCGCGACATCGCGCCGGCCGAGGTCGTCACGGCGAGGGGCGTGGGATGAGGCTCGTTCATGTGGTGACGCTCGTCAGCGAGGACGGAGCGTACGGCGGTCCGACAAGCGTGGCGACGGGACAACTGCAGGAGTGCGCCGCGCGCGGCCATGAGGTCACGCTGCTGTCCTTGTGGCGAGGCAGAGCCCAGGCACCGGCACACATCGGCTCGGTTCCGCTGCGAACGCGCCCGGCGCGTGCCCTGCTTCCGGGCCGGTTCACCGGGATCATGCACCCGCTGCTCGTCAGGGACATGTGGCGTTCCATGGGCAGGGCCGATGTGGTGCACATCCACGCGGGGCGCGACCTCGTCTCCCTCACCGCGCTGGCCGTGGCGGCGTTGCGGGGAAAGAGGTTCTTCACGCAGACGCACGGAATGGTGGAGCCACGCCACAGGCTTGTCGCCAAGCTCTTCGACCGCCTGTACGTACCCCTCCTGCGCCGGGCGCGCGGCTGCCTGGTGCTCACCGAGCGGGAGCGGCGGGCCGTGTCCGAGGTCATCGGGCCGGAGGGGCCGCCGCTGCTGACGTTGCCCAACGGGGTACGGCCCGAGCGCGACGCAGCGGTGGAGCGTCGGCCGTACGCCCCGGAGGTGCTCTTCATGGCGCGGCTGCATCCGCGCAAACGCCCGGAGGCGTTCGTCGAGATGGCCGCCCTGGTTCACCGGAAGCTGCCCGAGGCGCGGTTCACCCTGCACGGCCCGGACGAGGGCTCGTTGCCGACGGTGCGTCAGCTCATCACCACCCACGGGCTCGGGGATGTCGTCTCCTACGGTGGGGCGCTGTCGTACGCCGAGGCGGCGCGGGCCTACGCGAAAGCGGCGGTGTACGTGCTGCCGAGCGTGGACGAGCCGTTCCCCATGACCGTGATCGAAGCCATGTCCGCCGGAACCCCTGTGGTGTGCACGGACACCTGCGGCATGGCGGACGAACTCGCGCGCCGCGGAGCGGCGATCGTCACCGACGGCAGCCCGCAGGCCATGGCCGACGCGGTCTGCGACCTGCTCACCGACGAGAACAAGCGACATGGGCTGGTGAAAGCGGGCAAGTGCGCCGTGGAGGAAGCCTTCTCCATCCACGCGGTGGCAGACCGACTGGAAGTGCTCTACCGAAATCTCTGACAGGCCCAGACGGAGGCATCAGGTGACTCGGGGCGCGCAAGGGCGTGGCATATTGGCCTAATTCTGATAATTGGTGCATAACCTACCAGGCAGGTCTCAGTGACCACCGATCCCGGGTTTCTGGAGGAGCTGCCATGACCAAGCAGGTGGACGTCGTTGTTGCCGGAGGCGGGGGATTCATCGGTGGGCATCTCGCAGCCGACCTCCTGGCGCAGGGGCTGTCGGTCCGCTGCGTCGACATCAAGCCGCAGCACGAATGGCACCAACTGCACCGCGACGCCGAGAACGTCGTCGCCGATCTGTCGCTTCTGGAGAACGCCCGCGACGCCGTCCGGGGCGCCGGCCAGGTGTACATGCTGGCCGCCGACATGGGCGGCATGGGCTTCATCGAGAACCACAAGGCCGCCTGCATGATGTCGGTGCTGATCAGCACCCACATGCTCAAGGCCGCGCACGAGGCCGGCGTGGAGCGCTACTTCTACTCCTCGTCCGCCTGCGTGTACGCCGCCGGCAAGCAGGCCGCCTCGAACGTCACCGCGCTGAGGGAGGAGGACGCGTATCCCGCACAGCCCGAAGACGGCTACGGCTGGGAGAAGCTCTTCTCCGAGCGCATGTGCCGCCACTTCGAGGAGGACTACGGGTTCACCTGTCGTGTAGCGCGCTACCACAACGTGTACGGCCCCGAGGGCACTTGGACCGGAGGCCGCGAGAAGGCCCCGGCGGCCGTGTGCCGCAAGATCGCCGAGGCGGCCCTCTCCGGGTCGCACCGGATCGACATCTGGGGCGACGGCCGGCAGACCCGTTCCTTCATGTACATCGACGACTGCCTCCACGGCACGCAGATGCTCATGCGCGGGGCCAGCAGTGTTCCCGTCAACATCGGCTCTTCCGAGCTCGTCACCATCAACCAACTGGTCGACATCGTCGAGGAGATCGCGGGCATCCGCTGTGAGCGCAAGTACCAGTTGGACGCGCCGCAGGGCGTACGCGGCCGCAACTCCGACAACAGCCTGATCCGCGAACTCCATGGCTGGGAGCCCTCGATCCCCCTCGCCGACGGCCTCGAGAAGACCTACGCCTGGGTCTACGACCAGGTCAAGCTCGCTCGCTCCTGATCGATCGAATCGGCAGGGAGGGCAACCGATGAGGATCCTCGTCCACGACTACAGCGGGCACCCGTTCCAGGCGCAGCTCAGCCGTGAGCTGGCGCATCGCGGCCATGACGTCGTTCACTCGACCTGCCCGGCCTACGTCTCCGGGAAGGGCAACCTCGCCGAAAACGCGGTCGCCGGCCTGCGGTTCGTCACCATCGGCGACCACGTCGTCCTGGACAAGGGCGCCTACGTCCGGCGCCTCTTCCAGGAGACCCGGCTCGGCCTGGAGCTGGCCCGACAGGTGCGGCGCGAGAAGCCGGACGTGGCGATGCTGGGGAATCTGCCGATCCCGACCCTGGTCGTGGCCGCGTCGGCGCTGAAGATGCTGCGCATCCCCTGGGTGTTGTGGCACCAGGACATCACCGCCATCGCCCTTCGGAGCTTCGCCGCCGCCGGTGTGTCGAGGCTGATGGGCGTCGCCGCCAGGGTCTTCGAGCAGGGTGAGAAGTGGTCGGCGCGACGCGCCTCGGCGATCGTGGTGATCGCCGACTCCTTCGTGCGGGTCCACCGGGAGTGGGGCACCGCCGACAAGGTCACCGTCATTCCCAACTGGGCGCCGCTGGACGAGATCACCCCCGTGGCCCGCGCCAACGCGTGGTCGCAGGAGCACGGCCTCACCGGCGTCAGGACCGTGCTGTACTCGGGCACGATCGGCCTCAAGCACAATCCCGCCCTGCTGGTGCGGCTGGTCGAGACGCTGCGCGAGCAGGGCGAACGGGTCCGCCTCGTCGTTGTCAACGACGGCCCGGCCGTCCCGGTCATCAAGGAGGCCGCGGCCGCCCGAGGCGTCGATCTGACCCTGTTGCCCTTCCAGCCGTACGAGCGGCTGTCCGAGGTGCTGGGCACGGGCGATGTGCTGGTCGTGCTGCTGGCGGCGGACGCCGGGGAGTTCTCGGTGCCCTCCAAGACGCTGTCCTATCTGTGCGCCGGACGCCCGGTGCTGGGCCTGATGCCGGCGGACAACCTGGCGGCGCAGCTGCTCCGGAAGGCCGGGTCAGCGGTGTTCGCCCCGGAAGAGTCCTCGCTGGCCGGCGCGGCCACCTGGGTCCGCGAGGTCCTGAGCGACCCGGTGCGCGCGGAGGTGCTGGGCAAGGAGAGCCGGGCACTGGCCGAGCGGGAGTTCGCTTTGGAGGGCTGCGCCTCGCGATTCGAGGACATCCTGCGGGCCGTAAGCCACTCCGACGCCGGCTGAGCCTTTTTCGTCACGGCATGCCTTCTCATCAACCAACGTCGGGAGCTCTCGATGCGCGAAATTTCATACGAAGAGCAAACGGTCAGGTCCGGCAATCCGCTGGCCCGTTTCGCTCACCGCACTCGCACGACGATGGCGGTCGACCTTGTCGACGGGGTGTGCGCGAAGTCGGGAACCGTCGTCGATTTCGGGGCGGGGCCGGGACTCTTCCTGCACGCGCTCGGCGAGGCGCGCCCCGACGTCACGCTCGTCGGATACGACCGGTACATGGAACCGGCGTATTCCGAAGTGAAGTACGCGGAATCGATGGAAAGCATCGCGGGGCAGAGCGTAGATGTGCTGACCGCGTTCGAGGTCTGCGAGCACCTCTACGCCCACGAACTCGATGCTCTGCTCGAAGACGCGGTGCGCGTCCTCAAGCCGAACGGCGCGCTCGTGATCTCCGTGCCGATCATGTGCGGCCTGGCGATCGTGCCGAAGGTGTCGAACTGGATGATTCGCAGCCGCTCGCTCAAGTCGGAGTACACGCCTACGGAAGTGCTGAAAGCGCTGGTCGGAATGCACGTGAGCCGGCCGCAGAATCCGCGTACCACACACAAGGGCTTTGATTTTCGTGAGCTGCGGGAGGTCGTGAGGGAGCGGTTCTCTCTCGGTGCCGTGCATATGAGCCCGGTGCCGAACCTGCCCTGGTGGCTGAGCTCGCAGTACTTCATGATTTGTCGGCCGAAGCGGCAGCCCGCAAGCAATTCAGCTATTTGCGCATAATGCGATCTACGCCCCGCAAGCCCTCAAGCGAAACGCTCCTGGATTCACCCGAAATATACCGTGCGTGAGGTACTACTGGGTTGACGAAGATTCAGCCTATTTGTTCGCTTCCGCGAGAGGGGTGCAGGTGCAGGGCAGTCAAGAACGCTGCATGGCCGCGGTCTGCGCCTGGGCCGCTGCACTCATCGGCTTGCTGCCGGTGCTGGTCCTGCAGACCTCCGACGGGCACGTCGGCGCCGCACTCGTCGTGCAGTGTGTCGTCGTGGCGCATACCGGTGGCGCGCTCACGTGGGTGCTCACCGATACGTCGGTACGGCTCGTCGCGTTCGGTTTCTGGCTCTTCTCCTATGTATGGCTCGGGCTGGCGCCGCTCGCCATGCTCGCCACCGACACCTACCCCCTCGAATACCGGACCGGCGAGGCCACCGCCTTCTCCGCCACCGTCCTGATCGAAGTCGGGCTCCTCGCCTACAGCGCCGGAGGGCTCCTGGCCGCCAGGCGCGCGGAGAACCGCTCGGTCGTTCTCGCACCGGTGCTCTCCCGCAGGCTCGCACCGTTGCCCGTGCTCGTCCTGAGCGGCCTGTCCCTCGTGCTCGCGGTCGTACTCATCCCCCAGCTGGGAGGGTGGGGCGCCTTCTTCACCAGCAGGCAGGCCCTGTGGCAGCCGGAGGCCGCGAAGGATTCGGAGCGGACGCTGCGTACCTGGATCCTCGCCGTCCCCGCCTTCTGGGCCTTGGTGGGCCTGATCCACCTGCCCCGCCGCACGGCGGGCGACCGGTGGTTGCGCGGCGCCCGCCGACTGCTGCTCCCGCTGCTGCTCGGGCTCAACGTGGTCGTCAACAACCCGATCAGCAGGCCGCGCTTCTGGGCCGGCACCGTCCTTCTGGTCCTGCTGTTCTCCTGGAGCCGGTTCACCCGCCCACGGGCCTTCCGCATCACCGCCGCGGCGCTCACGGCGGTGGTGCTGCTCGTCTTCCCGTACAGCGACTACTTCCGTTACAGCGAACGTGAGGCCGTCCAGGTGGTGAGCCTGACGGAGCAGCTCACCTCGAACATGGACTACGACTCCTTCCAGCAGATGCAGACAGGTGTCGACCATGTGAAGGAGAACGGCTTCTCGCCGTCGGACGCGCTCGGCCCCCTTGTGTTCATGGTGCCGCGCTCCGTGTGGCCGGAAAAGCCGCAGGCCGTCGGCATCACGCTCGCCCAGCATGCGGGCTACGACTTCTGGAACCTCTCGGCACCGTTGTGGATCGAGAGCTACATGTGGGCCGGCTTTCCCTCTGTGGCGGCCGTCTTCTGTCTGCTGGGTGCGGCCGGGCGCCGTACGGACGACATCCGCGAACGCCTCCGGGACCAGCAGACCACGCTCGCGTTCCTGCTGGTCCCGGCCTTCGCCTTCTACCAGATGATCTTCCTGCGCGGCAGCCTCCTGGCCATCGTGGGGCCGATGCTGCTGCTCCTGGCCGTCCCGTTGTTCATCACCCGCCGCGCCGCCCGGCCCTCCCGGTTCCCTTCACCGGCGCTGCCGCCCGCGACCGCCAGCCACGCATCCATCCCCGGAACAGGAGGCATCCGTGACCAGCTCCACCAGCTTCGATGACCGGTACGACGAACCGGACCAGCTCCGCGACCAGCTGCGCCAGCTGCTGAAGTACCGCGTGACCATCGCGCTGGGTATCGTCCTCGGGCTGCTCGGGGGACTGCTGCTGGTGCTGCTCCGCGCGGGCAGCTACACCTCCACCGGTGAGATTCTCGTCCGTTCGACGGTGGACCCGTTCAGCACCTACGGCGTGTCCGCCGACAACCAGGTGAGCATGGGCACCGAGCAGCAGATCGCGCTCAGTGCCTCCGTCGCGGGCCGTGCGGCGAAGGCGTTGCGTCAACCCTCCCATGCCGACGCTCTGCTGGAGAGGCTGCGGGTCAGCAATCCGCCGCACACCCAGATTCTCCGGTTCGAGTACACGGCCGGCACGCCGAAGCGGGCGGCCCGGATCACCAACGCGTTCCTCGACGCCTATCTCGCCGATCGCAAGGAGCGGACCGACGCGACGGTGCGGCGGATGGCGAGCGCGCTGAAGCGGCAGCTCGCCCCGCTGACCAGGAAGAGCAACGCCGAAGCCGGCAAGCCCGGGAGCGCGGCTTTGCGGGACCAGATCAACGTGCTGCAGAAGCGGATCTCCGACTTCGAGTCCCGCGACACCACCGGAGGCGACGTCGTACGCAAGGCCGAGCCGCCGGAGCATCCCGCGGGGCCGGGGCCGGTGGCGCTCATCGGCCTTGGCCTGATGGGCGGACTGGTGCTGGCCGTCCTGCTCGCCTGGCTGCGGTGCGCCTTCGAACCACGGGTCCGCTCGGTCGGCGAGGTCCAAGGCGCGCTGGGCGCCCCGGTGCTGGCCATCCTCCCGGGCGCCGGGAAGGACGGCGAACTGCTGGAGGTCGGCCGAGTCGCCAGCAGTCGCGCGGAGGTGTACCGCACCGTCGCCTTCCACCTCCGGCACGGCGATGCCCGTACGGCCGGCGGCACGTTGCTGGTCGTCACCCCGAAGCAGGACCGCGAGGCCGAGGCGGCCGCCATCAACCTCGCCGCCGTGTTCGCCGAGTCCGGTGAGGACGTACTGCTGGTGGATGCCACCGCGAGCACACCGGGCCTCGCGGCACGACTGCCGCTGCTGACCGAGGACTTGGGTGAGGACGCCGAACCGCCGCGGCCCCTGGACGGCCGGGTCGTCGTCGACGCGGGCACGGCGGGGCGCATCACGCTCTGCCCCGACAGACGGGGCGCCTCCACCGGTGACATCCCGATGTCACCGGTGGTGACGCGTGCTCTGTCGTGTGCCGCTGCCGGAAGGTCCTCGGTGGTCGTCACGCGGCCGCTGCTGGAACACGCCGACGGTCTCGCGGTCGCCCAACGTGCGGACGGTGTCCTCATCGTGGGCGGCCTGGAGCACACCACACGCGACGACCTCAGGAAGGTTCGCGAGCTGATCAGCTGCTCGGGTGGACACGTCGTGGGCGCGGTGCTCTGCCTGGGCACTCGGCGGAGCCTGCTCCGCGGTGCCCTGGACGGCGGCCGCCGGGCGGGGGAGCGGGCCTCGTCCGCGATGCCGGCCGCCCGTGCCGAGGGTCTGTCCGGCGCCGCCCACCAGGCCGGCGGCCATACGCAGGAAGAGCTGATCTCCCAGCCGCAGCAGAGCTCGTCCGCCCAGGACGACACGCTCACCGCCTCCAAAGGATGAGCGCCTCCGGAACGGCCCTTCCCGCCGCAGGTGGGAAGGCCGCCCGGAGCGGGGTCGCCGCCACCGCGCGGGGCGGGTGGTGGGGGTTCCTGGGGGCAGCGGTCAGCGCCGTCTTCGGCTACGTCCTCGTCACCCTGGTCACTCGTGCCCTCGGGGCGCACGGGTCGGGAGCGGTGTTCACGGGCGTTGCCGTCTTCACCATCCTCAGCAACACCTGCAAGCTCGGTGCCGACACCGGCCTGGTGCGCTTCGTCTCCCGCGACGTGGCCACAGGAGGCGGCCGGCAGGTGGGCGCACTTCTGCGCACCGCGGTCGTACCGGGAGCCGCGGTGAGTGCCGGGGCCGCGGCGCTGCTGTTCCTGTCTCCCTCGACGGCCACCTCGCTGCTGCCGAACCTGGCTCCACAGGACGCGGTCACTCTGGTCCGGCTCTTCGCACTCTTTCTCCCCCTGGCCACGGTCACCCTGATTCTGCTCGGCGCGACCCAGGGCTACGGCACGGTGATTCCGCTGGTCGGGGTCGAGCAGATCGGCAAACCGGTCCTGCGCGTGCTGATCGCCGTACCGGTCGCCCTGCTGGCCCCCGGTGTACTGAGTCTGGCCGCCGCCTGGCTCATTCCCTCGCTGGCCGGCGTCCTCGTCGCCTGGCACGCGGTGCGCCGGTGCCGCCGTACGAGCCTCGGACGTCCCTCCGCACCCGACGCGGCCGCCACACGGCACGGATTCTGGGCCTTCGCCATGCCCCGGGCGATCTCTTCCGTCTTCGACATCAGCGCGGTCTGGGTGGGCGTCGTCCTGCTGTCCTGCCTGGGGACGAGCGAGGAGGCGGGCATCTACACGGCCGTCGGCCGTGTCGTCATCGCGGCCACGCTGCTCCAGCTCGCGATCCGGCTGGCCGTCGCTCCGGAGATCAGCCGGCTCCTCGCCGTGGGCGACATCCCACAGGCCCGCCATCTGTACCGGGTCTCGACGCGCTGGATCGTGCTGTTCTCCTGGCCGCTGCTCGTCCTGCTCACCTGCTTCCCGGGCACCGTCCTGTCCTTGTTCGGGCCGGAGTTCCAGCAGGGGGCGGATGCGCTGGTGGTGCTCTGTGTCGCCTCGGCGGTCAACGTAGGGGTGGGAAACGCCCAGACGGTGCTGCTCATGGCAGGCAAGAGTTCCTGGCATCTGGCGGTCACCGGCGTCGCGTTCGCGGTGCAGCTGACGGTCGGCATGCTCGCCGTACCCCGCCTGGGCGTCCTCGGAGCCGCCCTGTCCTGGGCAGCGGCGACCGTCGTCGAGAACCTGGTCTCCGCCGCGTTGGTGCGGCGGCATCCGGGCTTCACGATCATCGACAGCGGATATCTCCTGGCGACCGCCGCCGGCCTGTGTCTCACGGTGCCGCTGGTCCTTCCCGCCAGGCTCCTGGCAGGTGACACGGCCATCGGACTTGCCGTCGCAATCACCATGGGATTGTGCGTATTCGGTATAAGTTTGTGGCGATTTAGCACACCTCTGGGGGTGCATGAACTCGTCGGTGTGCTGCGCGAACGCGCCACTTGAGGCCGTCTCGGAACCGGGACCGCTGCTCCTTCTGCCCTTCTCCCACCCGTACTTGCTGCAACCAGGGATGTTCCATGCGCCTGAGAAAAAGCACGAAGAGGGGGGTCACCACGGCGTCGGCTGTGGCCCTCCTCGCGGCTGCCTCGCTCATCACCGCTTCGAGCTCGGCAGCCGACGGCGACGAAAAGACCCTGACCGCCGACCGTTTGGCGACCTGGCAGACCGACGGCATCGTCTGGTCGATCGAGTACGCGGACGGTGTCGTGTACGTCGGCGGAACCTTCGGCAAGGTCCGTCCGCCGGGCGCGAAGCCCGGCCAGAGGGAGGTCGCACGCAAGAACTTCGCCGCGTTCGACGCCGCCACCGGCAAGCTGCTGCCGTGCGCCCAGTCCTTCTCCGGCGCCGGTGACACCGTACGGGCGCTGAAGGCGTCGCCGGACGGCGAGGTGCTGTACGTCGGCGGCTCGTTCGGCAAGGCCGGCAAGGCCGATGCGTCCAGTGCGGTCGCGCTCAACACGGCCGACTGCTCGCTGCGCAAGGACTTCCGTCCGCACATGTCGTCGTTCGTGCGGGCGATCGAGGTGACGGACGCCGCGGTCTACCTGGGCGGCGACTTCACGATCGCCAACGGTCAGAAGAGGCAGCGCATCGCGGCGTTCACCCCCAGCGGTTCGCTGCTGCCGTTCAAGGCGCAGATCGACGCTCCCGTACGGGCCATCCTCGCCGCACCCGAGTTCGGCAAGCTCATCGTCGGCGGCGACTTCCTCGAGGTCAACGACGAGTTCGAGTTCAAGCTCGTCGCCCTGCGCCCCGTCACGGGCACGACGGTGACCTCGTACCCGAACTGGCTGCCCGCACGATCGAAGGTGAAGGCGCTGGTACGCGACGCGACCAACTTCTATGTGGCGGCCGAGGGCAAGGGAACGGGCATCTTCGACGGCCGCATCGCCGGCCGCCTCGGCAACGGCGAGATGGTCTGGAAGGACACCTGCCTGGGCGCCACCCAGGCCGTCGCCGTGCACAACGGTGTTCTCTACAGCGGGTCCCACGCCCACAACTGCATGGACACCCCGGGCGGTTTCCCCGAGGGCAACTTCCGTCAGCACTTCCTGGCCCAGTCGATCCGCGACCGGCACATCCTGCACTGGTTCCCCGACACGGACGGTGGGACCGGCGAGGGCAACGGCCCCCGCGCGCTGAAGATGGCCGGTGAAGTCCTCTGGGCGGGCGGCGAGTTCACCGAGGTCAACGGCAGACCGCAGCAGAGCCTGGTCCGCTTTTCGGCCGGGCCCGACCGCGGCGCCCCGGAGGAGCCGCCCCAGCTCCAGGCCTCGGCCTCGGCCACCGGCAAGGTCACGCTCAGCTGGCGGGCCGCATGGGACCGGGACGACGCGGAGCTGAAGTACCTGATCTACCGGGACGGCAAGCTCGTGGCCTCACCGACGCAGCGGTCCGCGGAGTGGAACCGCCCCACGATGAAGTACACGGACTCCGTCGCCCCCGGCTCACGCCATCGCTACCGGATCGCCGTCAGCGACGGCGAGAACGCCTCGCCCCGGTCGCAAGCGCTCGTAGTGGCCGCGGTCGCCGACGGGCCTCCGAAGGAACAGCGCTGATGGGAGAACGTCTCGGCTACGCGCCAGGGGTCTTCGACCTCTTCCATGTGGGCCATCTGAACATCCTGCGCCGGGCACGCGGGCACTGCGACCGGCTCATCGCCGGCGTCTGCTCGGACGACCTCGTGGTGCGCCTGAAGGGCAGGCCGCCCGTCGTCCCGCTCTCCGAGCGACTGCAGATCGTTCAGAGTGTGCGCTATGTGGACGAGACGTTCGTCGCGACCGTGGACGACAAGATCGGGATCTGGAAGGAAGTCGGCTTCGACGTCATCTTCAAGGGGGACGACTGGCTCGGCACGGAGGTCTGGACGGCTCTCGAAGCCGAATTCGCGAGGGTGGGGGTGAAGGTCGTCTACTTCCCCTACACCGTGCACACGTCGAGCACGCTGCTACGGGACGCCCTCCACCTCCTCGCCCAGCGGAGCCCTTCCGAGCCTGCGTCAGGGCAGCTCGCGGGGCCGGGACTGTGAGGGATGGAGAGCTGAGGCAAGCCGCGGGGGCGCTCACCCTCGCGGCTCACCCCGTGTGGCAGGTCGGTCACATCTCGTAGAGATTGCTGTGCAGAGCGGCGCGGACTCCAGCCGCAGCACGACGGCTCACTCGAGGAATGAAGAAAGGCGTCGACATGGGGTATTCAGGCCGCTGGGTGCGGCATCCGTCCCGGTACTGCATAGCCACGCTCGCAGCGGCCTCGACCCTGTTGGCGGCCGGCCTGTCGCAGCCGGCGTCGGCAGGCGACGCACCGTCCGCTGCCACCGCGGCCACGGGTGCTGCCATGGCCTCCCGCGACGGCGGCACACCGGCTGGCGCCAGCCCGTTCTCCAACGGCTGGACCAGGCCCTGGGGCATAGCTTTCCTGCCGGGCGGAGGCTCGGCGCTGGTGACGGGACACCTTTCCTACAAGGTCCACCGCCTCGACCGCGACGGCTCCAAGAAGCTGGTCGGCGAGCTGCCGTACGTGGCCGCGCAAGGCGCCGTCGGGCTGCTGGGTGTCGCTGTGTCACCGACCTGGAACGGCACGTCGGACAAGCGCGTGTTCTTCGTCCACACCACGAAGGCCGGGAACCGGGTGGTGAGGATGAGCTACGACGGCAGATCGCTCAGCGATTACACGCCGATACTCACCGGAATCCGGCACAGCGACCTGGAGCACAACGGCGGCCAGATCGCCTTCGGTCCCGACGGATACCTCTACGTCTCGACCGGCGACGCCCTGCAACCGAATCTCGCGCAGGACAAGAAATCCCTCAACGGAAAGATCCTCCGGATCACCAAGACCGGCGCTCCGGCCCCCGGTAACCCGTTCGGCAACCACATCTACAGCTACGGCCATCGCAATCCGCAAGGCCTGGCGTGGGACCGCAACGGCCGGCTGTGGTCAGTGGAAATCGGTAACGCCAAGTACGACGAGCTCAATCTGATCAAGCCCGGAGCCAATTACGGCTGGCCCACCTGCGAAGGCCACTGCACGGCCCAGGGCGTGACCAACCCGAAGGCGACCACCACACCGGAGCAGGGCACGCCCGCCCAGCTCGCGGTCGTGAACAACGTCATTTACATCTCGTCGCTCCGAGGCCAGCGGCTCTGGCGCGCGCCGATCGACGGTAATGCTGAGCGCGTCGGCACGATGAGCCATTTCTTCGCCGGCCAGCACGGCCGGCTGCGCGCCCTCGCGAAGGTGCCCGGCGCGAACGAACTGTGGCTGGGGACCACCGGCTTTGGCAACGGCAAGGACAAGATCCTCCGCGTGCGCATCAAGTAACCCCCCCCAAGTACCCCACCCCCGCAACGGGAAAGGACGTACGACCGATGAACGAAACCAAGGAACAGCTGAAGCCCGTCGAGCAGACCTCCTCGAAGGAGACGGACCAGGCCACCTGGCAGGCCCCCGCCTACGAGGTCGTCGACACCGCGCTGGAGGTCACCGCCTACTCCCTCAGCAACCGCTAGCCGTCGCCATGCTGCTGCTGGTACTCGGCACCGCCGCCGGCGGCGGCATCCCCCAGTGGAACTGCGCGTGCCCTGGATGCTCCGGGGCACGCCCCCACCCGCACCGGCGCCGCCGGCACGCCTCGCTCGCCGTACGGACAGCCGAGGGCCGCTGGTACCTCGTCAACGCGACACCCGACCTCGGCGACCAGATCGAATCCCACCCCGAGCTCCACCCGGGACCCGGCCCCCGCCAGACCCCGATCGCCGGCGTGCTCCTCACCGACGCCGAACTCGACCACACCCTGGGCATCGCACGCCTGCGCGAGGCGGACCGCCTTGAGCTGATGGCGACGGCCCCGGTCCGCCGGGCGCTGCTGGAGCGCTTGCGCCTCGGCGACGTACTGGCGCCGTACACCTCCGTGACCTGGCGGGAGCTGCCGCTTCGCGGCGCCGAGCCGCTGGACCGCGCGCCGTCCGGCCTCCAGATCAGCGGCATCCCGGTCTCCGGCAAGCGCCCGCGCTACGCCGCCGACGACCCGGACGACGATGCCTGGGTCGTCGCGCTGCGCCTGTACGACCCGTCCGCCGGCACGACCGCGCTCTACGCGCCCGCCCTGGCCGCCTGGCCCGACCGCCTCCAGCAGGCCGCCGCCGAGGCCGACTGCGTGATCGTCGACGGGACCTTCTGGGACGACGAGGAGCCCCGCCGTACCGGCATCTCCTCCCGCACCGCCACCGGCATGGGCCACCTGCCCATCGAGGGACCAGGTGGCACGGCCGACCGCCTCGCCTCCCTCCCCGCCCGGCGCCTGTACACGCACCTCAACAACACCAACCCCCTCGTCGACCCCGCGGCTCCCGAGCACAAGCGGGTCGCCCGGCTGGGCATCGAGGTGGCGCACGACGGGATGGTGATCGAGCTTTGAGCACAGCTGTGAACACGAGACCTGCCCCGCTTCCGGAGCCCTGGAGCCACGCGGAGTTCGAGGCCCGGCTGCGCGCGGTGGGGGAGGAGCGCTACCACCACCGTCACCCCTTCAACATCCGGATGCACAGCGGCGATCTCAGCCCGGACGACCTCCGCCGCTGGATCGTCAACCGCTTCCACTACCAGCGCCACATCCCCGTCAAGGACGCCCTGATCACCGCCAAGCTGGACAGCCCCGAGCTGCGCCGGATGTGGCTGCGCCGCATCCAGGACCACGACGGGCCGCAGGACGGCGAAGGCGGCATAGAGCGCTGGCTGCGGCTCGGCGAGGCGGCCGGCCTGGACCGCGACACGCTGGTGCGCGCCGACTCCGTGCTGCCGGGCGTACGACTGGCGGTCGACGGATACGTCAACTTCTGCCGGCTCGGCTCCCCCCTCGAAGCCGTCGCCGCCTCCCTCACCGAGCTGTCCGCCCCGGACCTCATGCGCACCCGCATAGACGCCTTCGAACGCCACTACCCGTGGATCGAACCCGAGGGCCTCGCCTACTTCCGTGCCCGTGTCTCCCAGGGGCGGCGCGACAGCCGGGAGGCTCTCGACCTGGTGCTGACCTGGGCCCGCGGCCGGGACGACCAGGAGCGTGCCGTGGCCGCGCTGCGCTTCAAGTGCGACGTGCTGTGGTCGCTGCTGGACGCCGTCGACCGCGCGGGCCGCCGGGAGCAGGAGTGACGGGGCCGGCCGGGACCGACTGGCGGCCCGTCCTGGCCCCCGCCATCGTGCGTCGGCACGACCCCGTACGCGACGCCGACCTGCTGCTCCTCCCGGAGCGCGTCGGCGTCCTGACAGGCTCCGCCGCCGCGGTGGTCGGCCTGTGCGACGGCAGCCGCGGCGTGCGCGAGATCCTCGCCGAACTGGCCGAACGCTTTCCCGGCGCCCCGGTGGCCACCGACGTCCCGCCGTTTCTCGAGCGGCTGCGCGAGGAGGGCTGGCTCCGATGACCGCTGCCGACCCGTCGCCCGCCCGCCCCTGGGCCCTGCTGGCCGAACTCACCCACGCCTGCCCGCTCCACTGCGGTTACTGCTCCAACCCCCTTGAGCTGACGCGCCGTTCGCGCGAACTCACCACCGGAGAGTGGACGGACGTGATGCGCCAGGCGGGCGAGCTCGGCGTCGTCCACACCCATCTCTCGGGCGGCGAGCCGCTGCTGCGCCGCGACCTGGACCAGATCGTCACCGCGGCCGAGGCCGCCGGCATCTACACCCAGCTGGTCACCAGCGGCGTGGGCCTGGACCAGACCCGGCTGGACGCGCTCGCCTCCGCCGGACTGCGCAGCGTCCAGCTGTCCGTCCAGCACGCCGACCCACGCGCGTCGGACCGCATCGGCGGACGCCGGTCGTTCACCGAGAAGGAACGGGCCGCTCAGCTCGTACGCGCCGCCGGGCTCCCGCTCGGCCTCAACGTCGTCCTGCACCGCGAGAACCTCGACGCCATCGACGCCCTGATCGAGCTGGGCGTCTCGTGGGGCGTGGACCGCATCGAGCTCGCCAACGTCCAGTTCTACGGCTGGGGCCTGCTCAACCGCACCGCGCTGCTCCCGACGCGCGCCCAGCTCGCCGGTGCCCGGGACGCCGTCGAGCGGTGGCGGGACCGGCTCTCCACGGGTCCCGAGCTGGTCTGGGTCGTGCCCGACTACTTCGACGGGGTCGCCAAGCCCTGCATGGGCGGCTGGGGAGCGGTCTCGCTCACCGTCACCCCGGACGGCACGGTCCTGCCCTGTCCGGCCGCGGCCGCGCTGCCCGACCTGGACCCCCCGAACGTCCGGGACCATCCCCTGGACTGGATCTGGGACCACTCCGGGGCGTTCACCCGCTACCGCGGCACCGACTGGATGGCCGACCCCTGTCGCAGCTGTTCCCGCCGCGAGGAGGACTTCGGCGGCTGCCGCTGCCAGGCGTACGCGCTCACCGGCGACGCCGCCCGTACGGACCCCGCCTGCCGGTTGTCCCCGGACCACGGGGTGATCCGGGCGCTGGCGGACCACAGTGCGGAGGCTTCGGCTCCGATCAGGCGGCGCGTACCCGGCCGATCCGGGGGCGCGGCCGCCCGGGTTTGACCTACGTCACCCTCGGGGTATTCTCTCCGGCTCGATTGGCCAGCCCCCTGCCCCATATGGCAGACTGTCCGAGTTGCTCGGTCGAGTGTTGATGCTGCGCGCCTCCCGCCGGGAGGACCGGAAGCGAGTCCCACAGTACTCGTCGCCCTAACTGCCGTAAGGCAGCGCTGGGGCGGACGTACGGGAATCTTTCGGGAAGTGTCAGTGCAGCACCGGCCAGGCACCCGGTGGGCCTCCTCGCCCCCGGCTTGCGGTTCCGGAAGGGCCGTGCTCCCCGGCAAGGGATGTCCGAACAAGGGGCATCTGTGTCAGTGAGAGCGCGACACACCCGACCGCGTGGGTCGGAGAAGAGGGACAGGAACACCAGGTTCCAGAGCGTTAGAGAGACAGGACTACTGAGTAGCCATGGCGGGACAGAAGATCCGCATCCGGCTCAAGGCCTACGACCACGAGGTCATCGACTCCTCGGCGAAGAAGATCGTCGAGACGGTGACGCGCACTGGTGCGTCGGTCGCGGGCCCGGTGCCGCTGCCCACTGAGAAGAACGTGTACTGCGTCATCAAGTCGCCGCACAAGTACAAGGACTCGCGCGAGCACTTCGAGATGCGCACGCACAAGCGCCTGATCGACATCCTCGACCCGACCCCCAAGACCGTTGACTCTCTGATGCGACTCGACCTCCCGGCCGGTGTCGACATCGAGATCAAGCTCTGAGGGCTGGTGATCTGAGAATGGCTAAGCAGATCAAGGGCATCCTGGGCGAGAAGCTCGGCATGACGCAGGTGTGGGACGAGAACAACCGTGTTGTTCCGGTCACCGTCGTCAAGGCCGGCCCCAACGTCGTGACCCAGGTCCGTACGAACGACGTCGACGGCTACGAGTCGGTCCAGATCGCCTTCGGCGAGATCGACCCGCGCAAGGTGAACAAGCCCCTCAAGGGCCACTTCGCCAAGGCCGACGTCACCCCCCGTCGTCACCTCGTCGAGATCCGCACCGCGGACGCCTCCGAGTACACGCTGGGCCAGGAAGTCACCGCCGAGGTGTTCGAGGCCGGCGTGAAGGTCGACGTCACCGGCAAGAGCAAGGGCAAGGGCTTCGCCGGTGTCATGAAGCGTCACAACTTCAAGGGCCTCGGCGCCGGTCACGGCACCCAGCGCAAGCACCGCTCTCCCGGTTCCATCGGTGGCTGCGCCACCCCGGGCCGCGTGTTCAAGGGCCTCCGCATGGCGGGTCGCATGGGCAACGAGCGGGTCACCACCCAGAACCTGACCGTCCACGCCGTTGACGCGGAGAAGGGTCTGCTGCTCATCAAGGGCGCGGTTCCCGGTCCGAACGGCGGCCTCGTCCTGGTCCGCACCGCGGCCAAGGGGGCCTGAGGTAACCGATGAGCACTGTTGACATCCTTTCGCCGGCGGGCGACAAGGCCGGTTCCGTCGAGCTCCCCGCGGAGATCTTCGACGTAGAGAAGATCAGCGTCCCGCTGCTCCACCAGGTCGTCGTCGCACAGCTGGCCGCTGCCCGCCAGGGCACGCACAAGACCAAGACCCGTGGCGAGGTCCGTGGTGGTGGCAAGAAGCCTTACCGCCAGAAGGGCACCGGTCGCGCCCGTCAGGGTTCGACCCGCGCGCCGCAGTTCGCCGGTGGTGGCGTCGTGCACGGTCCCGTGCCGCGTGACTACTCGCAGCGGACCCCGAAGAAGATGAAGGCCGCGGCCCTGCGCCACGCCCTCACCGACCGGGCCCGCAACAACCGCATCCACGTCGTCTCCGGCGTGATCGAGGGCGAGAACCCGTCCACGAAGGCCGCCAAGAGCCTGTTCGGCAAGATCAGCGAGCGCAAGAACCTGCTCCTGGTCGTCGAGCGCGCCGACGAGGCCGCGTGGCTGTCCGCCCGCAACCTGCCCCAGGTCCACATCCTGGAGCCGGGCCAGCTGAACACGTACGACGTTCTCGTCTCGGACGACGTGGTCTTCACCCAGGCCGCGTTCGAGTCCTTCGTGTCGGGCCCGAAGGCCACTGACACCGAAGGGAGCGAGGCCTGATGGCTATCCGTCACCCCGCTATTGCCTCCAAGGCCGCGAAGAAGGCCAAGGCCGCTCGCGTCGCCAAGGCGCGTCGCCACGCCGCCGAGGGCAAGAACACCGTCGTCACGCCGGCGAGCAAGGCGTTCACGGACCTCCGTGACATCCTGATCAAGCCGGTCGTGTCCGAGAAGAGCTACGCGCTCCTCGACGAGAACAAGTACACGTTCGTCGTCGCCCCGGGCAGCAACAAGACCCAGATCAAGCAGGCCGTCGAGACGGTCTTCGAGGTCAAGGTCACCGGGGTCAACACGATCAACCGCCAGGGCAAGCGCAAGCGGACCCGCACGGGCTTCGGCCAGCGTGCGGGCACCAAGCGCGCGATCGTGACCCTCGCTGAGGGCGACCGTATCGACATCTTCGGCGGTCCGACCGCCTAAGGGCGGTCCGGATCGTCCGATATCGGACGAGGACTGAGAAATGGGAATCCGCAAGTACAAGCCGACTACGCCGGGCCGTCGTGGCTCCAGCGTCGCCGACTTCGTCGAGGTCACGCGGTCCACGCCGGAGAAGTCGTTGGTCCGCCCCCTGCACAGCAAGGGTGGCCGTAACAACTCCGGTCGTGTGACCGTCCGCCACCAGGGCGGTGGCCACAAGCGCGCCTACCGCGTGATCGACTTCCGTCGTCACGACAAGGACGGCGTGCCGGCGAAGGTCGCGCACATCGAGTACGACCCCAACCGCACCGCGCGCATCGCGCTGCTGCACTACGCCGACGGCGAGAAGCGCTACATCCTCGCCCCGCGCAACCTGCAGCAGGGTGACCGCGTCGAGAACGGTCCCGGGGCCGACATCAAGCCGGGCAACAACCTGGCGCTGCGCAACATCCCGGTCGGTACCACGATCCACGCGATCGAGCTCCGTCCCGGTGGCGGCGCCAAGTTCGCCCGCTCCGCCGGTGCCTCCGTGCAGCTGCTCGCGAAGGAGGGCACGATGGCCCACCTCCGCATGCCCTCCGGTGAGATCCGCCTGGTCGACCAGCGCTGCCGCGCCACGGTCGGCGAGGTCGGCAACGCCGAGCAGAGCAACATCAACTGGGGCAAGGCCGGACGTAAGCGCTGGCTGGGCGTTCGCCCGACCGTGCGCGGTGTGGCGATGAACCCGGTCGACCACCCGCACGGTGGTGGTGAGGGCAAGACCTCCGGTGGTCGCCACCCGGTCTCCCCGTGGGGTCAGAAGGAGGGTCGTACTCGTGCTCCCAAGAAGGCGAGCAACAAGTACATCGTCCGCCGCCGCAAGACGAACAAGAAGCGCTAGGAGCGGGTTTAGATGCCGCGCAGTCTCAAGAAGGGGCCCTTCGTCGACGACCACCTGATCAAGAAGGTGGAAGTCCAGAACGAAGCCGGCACCAAGAACGTCATCAAGACCTGGTCCCGTCGCTCCATGATCGTGCCGGC
This sequence comes from Streptomyces sp. R28, assembly GCF_041052385.1. Taxonomy (GTDB): domain Bacteria; phylum Actinomycetota; class Actinomycetes; order Streptomycetales; family Streptomycetaceae; genus Streptomyces. Next base: position 6,395,591 of record NZ_CP163439.1, read on the forward strand.
CATGCTCGGCCACACGCTCGCGGTGCACAACGGCAAGACCCACATCCCGGTGTTCGTCACCGAGTCGATGGTCGGCCACAAGCTCGGCGAGTTCTCGCCGACGCGCACCTTCCGGGGCCACGTCAAGGACGACCGGAAGTCGAAGCGCCGCTAGTAGCGGATCGCATTCAGACACGTAAGTAACTGAGAGGGACAACCATGGAAGCCAGGGCCCAGGCGCGGTACATCCGCGTTACGCCCATGAAGGCCCGCCGCGTGGTGGACCTTATCCGTGGCATGGATGCCACGGAGGCTCAGGCTGTTCTGCGATTCGCTCCGCAGGCAGCCTCCGTGCCCGTCGGCAAGGTGCTCGACAGCGCCATCGCCAACGCCGCGCACAACTACGACCACCCGGACGCCACCTCGCTGTTCATCAGCGAGGCGTACGTCGACGAGGGCCCGACCCTGAAGCGGTTCCGTCCGCGTGCCCAGGGCCGTGCCTACCGGATCCGCAAGCGGACCAGCCACATCACCGTGGTCGTCGCCAGCAAGGAAGGAACCCGGTAATGGGCCAGAAGGTTAACCCGCATGGGTTCCGGCTCGGTGTCACCACGGACTTCAAGTCCCGGTGGTACGCCGACAAGCTGTACAAGGACTACGTCAAGGAAGACGTCGCCATCCGTCGGATGATGACGTCCGGCATGGAGCGCGCCGGCATCTCGAAGGTTGAGATCGAGCGCACCCGTGACCGCGTGCGGGTGGACATCCACACCGCTCGTCCGGGCATCGTCATCGGCCGCCGTGGCGCCGAGGCCGACCGCATCCGCGGTGACCTCGAGAAGCTCACGGGCAAGCAGGTCCAGCTGAACATCCTCGAGGTCAAGAACCCCGAGACCGACGCTCAGCTGGTTGCCCAGGCCGTTGCCGAGCAGCTCTCCTCCCGCGTCTCCTTCCGCCGCGCCATGCGTAAGAGCATGCAGTCGGCGATGAAGGCCGGCGCCAAGGGCATCAAGATCCAGTGCGGTGGCCGCCTCGGCGGCGCCGAGATGTCCCGCTCGGAGTTCTACCGCGAGGGCCGCGTGCCCCTGCACACGCTCCGCGCGAACGTGGACTACGGCTTCTTCGAGGCCAAGACGACCTTCGGCCGCATCGGTGTGAAGGTCTGGATCTACAAGGGCGACGTCAAGAACATCGCCGAGGTCCGCGCCGAGAACGCTGCCGCCCGTGCGGGTAACCGCCCGGCTCGCGGTGGCGGTGCCGACCGCCCGGCCCGTGGTGGCCGTGGTGGCGAGCGGCGCGGTCGCAAGCCGCAGCAGGCTGCCGGCGCCGAGGCCCCCAAGGCCGAGGCTCCCGCCGCCGCTCCGGCTGAGAGCACCGGAACGGAGGCCTGACCGTCATGCTGATCCCCCGTAGGGTCAAGCACCGCAAGCAGCACCACCCGAAGCGCCGTGGTCAGGCCAAGGGCGGTACGACGGTTGCGTTCGGCGAGTACGGCATCCAGGCCCTCACGCCGGCGTACGTGACCAACCGCCAGATCGAGGCGGCCCGTATCGCGATGACCCGCCACATCAAGCGTGGCGGCAAGGTCTGGATCAACATCTACCCGGACCGCCCGCTGACGAAGAAGCCTGCCGAGACCCGCATGGGTTCCGGTAAGGGTTCTCCGGAGTGGTGGATCGCGAACGTGCACCCGGGCCGGGTCATGTTCGAGCTGTCCTACCCCAACGAGAAGATCGCCCGTGAGGCTCTGACTCGCGCAGCCCACAAGCTGCCGATGAAGTGCCGGATCGTCAAGCGCGAGGCAGGTGAAGCGTGATGTCGGCCGGTACCAAGGCGTCCGAGCTGCGCGAGCTGGGCAACGAGGAGCTGCTGAACAAGCTCCGCGAGGCCAAGGAAGAGCTGTTCAACCTCCGCTTCCAGGCGGCGACGGGTCAGCTCGAGAACCACGGTCGGCTCAAGGCCGTCCGTAAGGACATCGCGCGGATCTACACCCTGATGCGTGAGCGCGAGCTGGGCATCGAGACGGTGGAGAGCGCCTGATGAGTGAGAGCAACGTGACTGAGCAGACTGCAGAGGCCCGCGGCTTCCGCAAGACCCGTGAGGGTCTCGTCGTCAGCGACAAGATGGACAAGACCGTCGTCGTCGCCGTCGAGGACCGCGTCAAGCACGCGCTGTACGGCAAGGTCATCCGCCGTACCAACAAGCTCAAGGCCCACGACGAGCAGAACGCTGCGGGCGTCGGCGACCGTGTCCTCCTCGCGGAGACCCGGCCGCTGTCCGCGACGAAGCGCTGGCGCATCGTCGAGATCCTCGAGAAGGCCAAGTAATTTCCTGCGGAGCAAACCCCGCAGGTCAGTTCCGCCAGGCTCGGCAGGGGCTCTCGTAACTGAGGCCCCTGCCGGGAACCGGCAGACAAACAGGAGATAGACGTGATCCAGCAGGAGTCGCGACTGCGCGTCGCCGACAACACTGGTGCGAAGGAAATCCTTTGCATCCGTGTGCTCGGTGGCTCCGGTCGCCGCTACGCGGGCATCGGTGACGTCATCGTCGCCACCGTCAAGGACGCGATCCCCGGTGGCAACGTGAAGAAGGGTGACGTCGTCAAGGCGGTCATCGTTCGCACCGTCAAGGAGCGCCGCCGTCCGGACGGCTCGTACATCCGCTTCGACGAGAACGCCGCCGTCATTCTGAAGAACGACGGCGACCCTCGCGGCACCCGCATCTTCGGCCCGGTCGGGCGTGAGCTGCGCGAGAAGAAGTTCATGAAGATCATCTCGCTGGCTCCGGAGGTGCTGTAAGCATGAAGATCAAGAAGGGCGACCTGGTCCAGGTCATCACCGGCAAGGACAAGGGCAAGCAGGGCAAGGTCATTGCCGCTTACCCGCGCGACGAGCGTGTCCTGGTCGAGGGTGTCAACCGGGTCAAGAAGCACACCAAGGCCGGCCCGACCGCCAAGGGTTCGCAGGCCGGTGGCATCGTCACGACCGAGGCGCCGATCCACGTCTCCAACGTCCAGCTGGTCGTTGAGAAGGACGGCAACAAGGTTGTCACGCGTGTCGGTTACCGCTTCGACGACGAGGGCAACAAGATCCGCGTTGCCAAGCGGACGGGTGAGGACATCTGATGGCTACCACCACCACTCCGCGTCTCAAGACGAAGTACCGCGAGGAGATCGCGGGCAAGCTGCGTGACGAGTTCAAGTACGAGAACGTCATGCAGATCCCCGGCCTCGTCAAGATCGTGGTCAACATGGGTGTCGGCGACGCCGCCCGTGACTCGAAGCTGATCGAGGGCGCGATCCGCGACCTGACCACCATCACCGGTCAGAAGCCGGCCGTCACCAAGGCCCGCAAGTCCATCGCGCAGTTCAAGCTGCGTGAGGGTCAGCCGATCGGTGCCCACGTCACGCTCCGTGGCGACCGCATGTGGGAGTTCCTGGACCGCACCCTGTCGCTCGCGCTGCCGCGCATCCGCGACTTCCGTGGTCTGTCCCCCAAGCAGTTCGACGGCCGTGGCAACTACACCTTCGGTCTCACGGAGCAGGTCATGTTCCACGAGATCGACCAGGACAAGATCGACCGCACCCGGGGTATGGACATCACCGTGGTGACCACGGCGACCAACGACGCTGAGGGCCGTGCGCTCCTTCGTCACCTCGGCTTCCCCTTCAAGGAGGCGTGAGCGAGATGGCGAAGAAGGCTCTGATCGCGAAGGCTGCTCGCAAGCCCAAGTTCGGCGTGCGTGGCTACACGCGCTGCCAGCGCTGCGGCCGTCCCCACTCCGTGTACCGCAAGTTCGGCCTGTGCCGCGTGTGCCTTCGTGAGATGGCTCACCGTGGCGAGCTGCCGGGCGTGACCAAGAGCTCCTGGTAATCCCTGTTTTTTAGGGATTCCTGAAGCTCTCGGTAAGCATCTGGGTGGACAGGGGCCCACCCCCGCATGGCTTAGGCTAGTGGGGTTGGGCGCCTGTCGCGCCCGTACGACTTACTACGCCGTAGGTCCACCGCGCCGCACCCGTCCCGTCTCGGATCGGGGAGAGGGATGGCGCACCAGGAAACCCCGGCGAGAGAGGCCGAAGGCCAATTCATGACCATGACTGATCCGATCGCAGACATGCTTACGCGTCTGCGGAACGCGAACTCGGCATACCACGACTCCGTGACGATGCCGGCGTCCAAGATCAAGTCTCACATCGCGGAGATCCTCCAGCAGGAGGGCTTCATCACGGGCTGGAAGGTCGAGGACGCCGAGGTCGGCAAGAACCTCGTTCTCGAGCTGAAGTTCGGCCCGAACCGTGAGCGCTCCATCGCGGGCATCAAGCGGATCTCCAAGCCCGGTCTCCGGGTTTACGCGAAGTCCACCAACCTGCCCAAGGTCCTCGGTGGCCTCGGCGTGGCGATCATCTCCACGTCGCACGGTCTCCTGACCGACAAGCAGGCCGGCAAGAAGGGCGTGGGTGGGGAAGTCCTCGCCTACGTCTGGTAGCGGAAGGGAACGGAGGAAACAGCTATGTCGCGTATTGGCAAGCTCCCCATCACGGTTCCCGCCGGCGTGGACGTCACCATCGACGGCCGTACGGTCTCGGTCAAGGGCCCCAAGGGTTCCTTGAGCCACACCGTCGCTGCGCCGATCGACATCGCCAAGGGTGAGGACGGCGTTCTCAACGTCACCCGCCCCAACGACGAGCGTCAGAACAAGGCCCTGCACGGCCTGTCCCGCACGCTGGTGGCGAACATGATCACCGGCGTGACCCAGGGTTACGTGAAGAAGCTCGAGATCAGCGGTGTCGGTTACCGCGTGACGGCCAAGGGTTCGAACCTCGAGTTCGCTCTCGGCTACAGCCACCCGATCACCGTCGAGGCCCCCGAGGGCATCACCTTCAAGGTGGAGGCCCCCACCCGGTTCTCGGTCGAGGGCATCGACAAGCAGAAGGTCGGCGAGGTTGCGGCCAACATCCGCAAGCTGCGCAAGCCCGACCCGTACAAGGCCAAGGGCGTCAAGTACGAGGGCGAAGTCATCCGCCGCAAGGTCGGAAAGGCGGGTAAGTAAGCCATGGCATACGGACAGAAGATCCTCAAGGGCGACGCCTACAAGCGCGCCGCGATCAAGCGCCGCCACATCCGGATCCGTAAGCACATCAACGGTACGGCGGAGCGTCCGCGTCTGGTCGTTACCCGCTCGAACCGCCACATCGTGGCCCAGGTGATCGACGACATCAAGGGTCACACCCTGGCGTCGGCGTCCACCCTGGACACCTCGATCCGCGGTGCCGAGGGCGACAAGTCCACGCAGGCCAAGCAGGTCGGCGCCCTGGTCGCCGAGCGCGCCAAGGCCGCCGGTGTCGAGGCTGTCGTATTCGACCGTGGTGGCAACCAGTACGCCGGGCGCATCGCCGCCCTGGCGGACGCCGCCCGCGAAGCCGGGCTCAAGTTCTGAGCCGCTTCCGTAGCTAGCGGAAAGAGAGAGGTAATCCAATGGCTGGACCCCAGCGCCGTGGAAGCGGTGCCGGTGGCGGCGAGCGGCGGGACCGGAAGGGCCGTGACGGCGGCGCTGCTGCCGCCGAGAAGACCGCGTACGTTGAGCGCGTAGTCGCGATCAACCGCGTCGCCAAGGTTGTGAAGGGTGGTCGTCGCTTCAGCTTCACTGCGCTCGTCGTAGTGGGCGACGGTGACGGCACCGTGGGTGTCGGTTACGGCAAGGCCAAGGAGGTGCCGGCCGCCATCGCCAAGGGTGTTGAGGAGGCCAAGAAGCACTTCTTCAAGGTCCCCCGTATCCAGGGCACCATCCCGCACCCGATCCAGGGTGAGAAGGCTGCCGGCGTCGTGCTGCTCAAGCCCGCGTCCCCCGGTACCGGTGTTATCGCCGGTGGCCCGGTGCGTGCCGTGCTCGAGTGCGCCGGTATCCACGACATCCTGTCGAAGTCGCTCGGCTCCGACAACGCGATCAACATCGTGCACGCGACCGTGGAGGCCCTGAAGGGCCTGCAGCGTCCCGAGGAGGTCGCGGCCCGCCGCGGTCTGCCGCTCGAGGACGTCGCTCCCGCGGCTCTGCTGCGTGCGCGTGCCGGGGCGGGTGCGTAATGGCTCGCCTCAAGGTCACGCAGACGAAGTCGTACATCGGCAGCAAGCAGAACCACCGTGACACCCTGCGCTCCCTTGGTCTCAAGGGCATCAACACGCAGGTCGTCAAGGAGGATCGTCCCGAGTTCCGCGGCATGGTGCACACCGTCCGCCACCTCGTGACGGTCGAGGAGGTCGACTGATCATGGCGGAGCAGAACCCGCTCAAGATCCACAACCTCCGTCCCGCCCCGGGCGCCAAGACCGCCAAGACCCGTGTGGGTCGTGGTGAGGCGTCGAAGGGTAAGACGGCTGGTCGTGGTACCAAGGGTACGAAGGCCCGTTACCAGGTTCCGGAGCGCTTCGAGGGTGGCCAGATGCCCCTCCACATGCGTCTCCCGAAGCTGAAGGGCTTCAAGAACCCGTTCAAGACCGAGTTCCAGGTCGTGAACCTCGACAAGCTGGCGGCGCTTTACCCCGAGGGTGGCGAGGTCACCGTCGAGGGTCTGGTCGCCAAGGGTGCCGTTCGTAAGAACAGCCTTGTCAAGGTCCTCGGCCAGGGCGAGATCTCCGTGGCGCTGCAGGTGACGGTCGACGCCGTCTCCGGCTCCGCCAAGGAGAAGATCACCGCCGCCGGCGGTACCGTCACCGAGCTCGTCTGAGTACATCAGGCGTCTCGATGACTTGAGCGATCCCGACCGGGGATACCCCACAAATGGGGTATCCCCGGTTGGTCGTTCCTAGGGGGGCGGTCTCGCCGGTATGGTGGGCTGCACTGCCCACTTTTACGGAGTGCTTCCTGTGGGGCACTCCGAGCGGCACTTGACCGTTAGCTAAGTCGTTCCCATTAGTCGATCCTCAAGACCGTCACCCTTGACGCAGTAGCGCGGGGGTCGCAGGAGGCACCGTGCTCACCGCGTTCGCCCGGGCGTTCAAGACGCCCGACCTGCGCAAGAAGCTGCTCTTCACGCTCGGCATCATCGTGATCTACCGGGTCGGTACACACATTCCGATCCCCGGCGTCGACTACAGGGCCGTTCAGGTCTGCATCGACCAGGCGAGCGCCAATCAGGGCATCTTCGGCCTGGTCAACATGTTCAGCGGCGGCGCTCTGCTTCAGATCACGATCTTCGCCCTCGGCATCATGCCGTACATCACGGCGAGCATCATCCTGCAGCTGCTGACCGTCGTGATCCCGCGCCTGGAAGCCCTCAAGAAAGAGGGACAGGCGGGCACGGCCAAGATCACGCAATACACCCGCTATCTGACCGTGGCGCTCGCCATCCTGCAGGGCACCGGCCTGGTGGCCACCGCCCGCAGCGGTTCGCTGTTCCCGAACTGCCAGGTGGCCGGTCAGATCGTGCCGGACCGCTCGATCTTCACCACCATCGTGATGGTCATCACGATGACCGCCGGTACGGCCACCGTCATGTGGCTCGGTGAGCTCATCACCGACCGCGGCATCGGCAACGGCATGTCGATCCTGATGTTCATCTCGATCGCCGCGACCTTCCCGTCCGCGATGTGGGCCATCAAGCAGGAGGGCAGCCTGGCCGACGGCTGGATCGAATTCGGCACGGTCGTCGCCGTCGGCCTGTTCATGGTCGGCCTGGTGGTCCTGGTGGAACAGGCTCAGCGCCGTATTCCAGTGCAGTACGCCAAGCGCATGATCGGCCGCCGTTCCTACGGTGGTACGTCGACGTACATCCCGCTCAAGGTGAACCAGGCGGGTGTGATTCCCGTCATCTTCGCTTCTTCGCTGCTCTACATCCCCGCGCTGATCGTTCAGTTCGCCGGTTCGCAGGCGGGATGGGCGAGCTGGATCACCGCGAACCTGGCCAATCCGCGGGCGGCGGTTCACGTCAGTCTCTACTTCCTCCTGATTGTCTTCTTCGCGTTCTTCTACGTGGCCATCTCGTTCAACCCCGAGGAAGTCGCGGACAACATGAAGAAGTATGGTGGCTTCATCCCGGGCATCCGGGCTGGCCGACCGACCGCTGAGTACCTTTCCTACGTGCTCAACCGGATCACTTGGCCGGGCTCGCTGTACTTGGGCCTGATCGCTCTCGTGCCGACGATGGCGTTGGCTGGTTTCGGGGCAGACCAAAACTTCCCGTTCGGCGGGACCAGCATCCTGATCATCGTGGGTGTCGGTCTCGAAACGGTGAAGCAGATCGAGAGCCAGCTCCAGCAGCGCAATTACGAAGGGTTCCTCCGCTAATGCGTATCGTCCTCGTCGGGCCGCCGGGCGCCGGTAAGGGAACGCAGGCCGCGTTCCTCGCCAAGAACCTGTCGATCCCGCACATCTCCACGGGCGACCTGTTCCGCGCGAACATCAGCCAGGGCACAGAGCTCGGGCGGCGTGCGAAGTCCTACATGGACGCGGGACAGCTGGTGCCCGACGAGGTCACCATCGGCATGGCGCGCGACCGTATGCAGCAGCCGGACGCGGCCGGGGGCTTCCTCCTCGACGGCTTCCCGCGGAACGTCGACCAGGCGGAAGCGCTCGACGAGATGCTGCGTGAAGGGGACATGAAGATCGATGCGGTGCTGGATCTAGAGGTCCCCGAGGAGGAGGTCGTCAAGCGGATCGCCGGCCGGTGGATCTGCCGCAACGACTCGGCGCACGTGTTCCACGTCACGTACAACCCGCCCGCGGCGGAGGGCGTGTGCGATGCGTGCGGTGGTGAGCTCTACCAGCGTGATGACGACCGTGAGGACACGGTGCGCCGGCGGCTGGAGGTCTACCACACGCAGACCGAGCCGATCATCGACTACTACAAGGCCCAGGGCCTTGTGACCACGGTCTCCGCGATGGGGAAGGTGGCGGACGTCACGAAGCGGGCCATGTCGGCGTTGCCCGGTTCGTAACAGCTTGCAAAAGGAAGGCAGCGGCCCCCGGTGGGGGCCGCTGCCTTCCTTCTTGGGGACCCGGAAGTGCTCTGCCGAGGAGGTATGGCCATCAAGCCCGAACAGTTGCCACGGTCCGACGATTCCACCGAGCGCGAGCAGCCGTCGCTGCTCCGCGGCAGGAGTCGCAGCCTGGCGGTCGCCGCGGTCGTTGTGGTCGCCGCAGTCATCGGGGTGTCGTGGGCGCTGACGGGCGGTGGCCCGGAAGGGCAGTCCGAGGCCTCGGACGTGGTGGCCCGTCCGAACCAGTCCCCGCCGCGCGAGCTGATAGCCGCAGGGCAGGTCGCCGTCTCGGCGTACTACACGACGAAGCTCGTGCAGCAGCCGGACGGGGATGCGGTGAGCGCGCGTGAGTGGAGTCTGTACAACGCCGCGACCAAGCGGTACGAGAAGACCGAATGGGCCTGGCTCGATGTCGCTCCCGGGATGAAGACGGCCGCGGTGCTGGAGGGCGATCTGCCCGTCAACCGCATAGGCCTGATGAATCTGTCGACGGGCAAGGTCCAGCGCTGGATCGAGGTCGACAAGGGCGTTGGCGGTGTGCAGTTCTCGCCGGACGGTGAGCGCCTGGTGGCGACGACGTACAGCCACAACCCGGACGGCCTCTTCCAGGACGCGCCGGTGCATGTGGAGGGTGGCGATGGTCAGGAGATGCCGGGGCCGAAGCAGAGTCGTACCGGCTTCTATGTCATCGATGTCGACTCCGGCCAGGCGGAATTCAGTGAGCGGCCGGCCAAGAAGGACAGTCTTGCGGCCATTGCCGGCACCGGGCGTCAGGACTTCAGCTGGAGCCGTGACGGCGCGATGCTGTGGGAGCAGAGGCTCGACCAGCCGGGCAGGAACTATTACGACGTGAACGGCAGGCTGAAGTCGCTTCCGCAGCAGAAGACTGATCTGATCTTTCCGCCGGTGGCTACGTCCCCGGACGGAAAGCTTGTGACTGGCGGCTTCGCGGGGGGTAAGGACGGCCAGATCGTTGCCGCGGTTCTGGACGCGAAGACCGGCAAGCGGAGTGCGGTCGTACCCGGACAGCAGCTTCTCGCGTGGGCGGACAACACTCACCTCATCGCCTGGCGGTGTGACCCCAGCCAGTGCCAACCCGGCAAGGGTGAGTTCCGCAACCAGCTGGTCCTGGTCAGCCTGGACGGCGACAAGGTGACACCGCTCTCGGGCTTCCGTAAGGCCGAAGGCGACTACGTCGGCCGCTGGAACCCGGTCTTCACCCATCGCTGACCGTCTCTGCGGTCCCAGGCGGATGTGCACCTGGGACCGGCCACACCAAAAGCTCCGATCGGTGCAGACGAATTGATTGATCGTCTGCACCGACCGGAGCTTCTTGGCAGATATGCGGCGTGCTCACACACCGTCACACCGTTGAGGTCTCCGTAGAGACCTCAAACCTCTTGGTGCCGAACGGGCCTACTCGTCGAAGAACCAGTTCGAGCGGACGCAGGAGTTGTTGCCGTTCCAGCAGATGGCCAGACCGTGCGAGATGTTGCCGACCATGTCGTAGCCATTGTCGGACCGGTCGCAGCCGGCGTCTCCGCCGTCGTCTTCCTTGATGACCCAAACCAGGCCGGTGCCAGAGTCGTTGAGTCGCTCCAGGTAGCCCGTGACGCCGTAGCCGTCAGCCAGCTTGTCGCAGACCGTGATGTCGTCACCATCGTCGTTGAACGTCACCGTGCCCCGGTTGCTGTACCAGAGGGGCCCCTCGTCGCCGGCCATGGCGGGCGAGGCTGCGGTAAGGCCGATCAGAGTGGCGACGGCACCGGCCGCGGCTATGCGGGACAGAGTTCTCTTGATCACTTGTACCCCCGTTTTTGGGGACCGTGTATCCGGTCCGAAGTGTCTGGAGCTGACTGCCGGCCCCCGACATCGCCAGCTGGCAACTGCGAGGCTAGAGTGGCTAGTTGGGTTCGTCAACGACTTTTGTTGCTGAGGGTGCAGGTGTGATTCAGCCCCGGTGACCCTGGCAGGCCGACCGGAGGCCGGCCGCGCGAGGCCTGTCCGGGGTGGCCGTCACCCCGGCTTCGGCTCGCGTGGACGCGTATCGTGGAGGCGATAGACGTAAACCCGCGGCAGGAGGCGGCAGCCCAGATGGTGCAGATCAAGTCCCCCGAGCAGATCGCCAAGATGCGTGAGGCAGGGCTGGTCGTCGCCGCCATTCACGCGGCCACGCGCGAGGCCGCGGTGCCCGGGGCCAGCACCAAGGATCTCGACGAGGTCGCGCGCAAGGTGCTCGCGGAGCACGACGCGAAGTCGAACTTCCTCGGCTACGGCGGTTTCCCCGCGACGATCTGCACCTCCGTGAACGACGTCGTCGTCCACGGCATCCCGTCCGAGGACGTCGTCCTCAAGGACGGGGACATCATCTCCATCGACTGCGGCGCCATCATCGACGGCTGGCACGGCGACGCCGCCTACACCGCCTTCGTCGGCTCCGGTCACGCTCCGGAGTTGATCGAGCTCTCCCGGGTGACCGAGGAGTCGATGTGGGCCGGCATCGCGGCCATGAAGCTGGGGAACCGTCTTGTGGACGTCTCCCGTGCCATCGAGACGTACATCCGTCGGCAGCCGAAGCCGGGTGGCGGCAAGTACGGCATCATCGAGGACTACGGCGGCCACGGCATCGGTACCGAGATGCACATGGACCCGCACCTCCTGAACTACGTCGAGCGGCGGCGCGGCAAGGGGCCGAAGCTGGTCCCCGGGTTCTGCCTCGCGATCGAGCCGATGGTGTCTCTGGGCACGCCGAAGACCGAGGTCCTCTCGGACGACTGGACGGTCATCACCACGGACGGCACGTGGTCGTCCCACTGGGAGCACTCGGTTGCGCTGACCGAGGAGGGGCCGCTGGTGCTCACCGCTCCCGACGGGGGTAAGGCGAAGCTGGCGGAGCACGGGATTGTCGCTGCCACGGACCCGTTGGCTTGAGCGCCTTCCGGGGCGGGTGGACCTGTCGGCGGGCGGCCGCGGGTTCGCCGTGGTTGCTCGCGCAGTTCCCCGCGCCCCTATCGAAGGCGCTTAATGATCTGCCTACTGGGGCAGACTTCCCCGATTCGTCTTTCCGGGTGCGCTGACGTAGACTGACTCGTCGGCTCTCGTGCACCCGCATGCCTGCATGCACCCGTAAGGGACGCAAGGGAGTCGATCAAGGTAGTCGATTCCGAAGGGCAAAGCGTGGCCAAGAAGCAAGGTGCCATCGAGATCGAGGGCACTGTCGTCGAGTCTCTGCCGAACGCCATGTTCAAGGTCGAGCTCCAGAACGGCCACCAGGTCCTGGCACACATCAGCGGCAAGATGCGTATGCACTACATCCGCATCCTCCCTGACGACCGGGTCGTGGTGGAGCTGTCTCCGTACGACCTGACGCGTGGCCGGATCGTCTACCGGTACAAGTAGATCTTGCCCGCGCCCCGGGACTTCCCGAGGCGATGGCACTGACCCGGAGAACCTCACCAATGAAGGTCAAGCCGAGCGTCAAGAAGATCTGCGACAAGTGCAGGGTGATCCGCCGTCACGGCCGGGTCATGGTCATCTGCGAGAACCCGCGCCACAAGCAGCGCCAGGGCTGACGCACGATCGTCCACTCCCTCTGCATCGATATCGCAGGGATTCGCGCGACGCGAGCTGAATTGTTCATACGCAGAACCCAGGCCGAGTGATCGTGCCTGACACCCCCGGTTCGGAGGCCGGGGACCCAGTCCGTACCTAATCTTTGGCTGCATCTTTTTGTCAGCGTGAAGAGGCCGGCGGCTGGGAGTCGGTTCTGCGGAAGACCTCCGAAGATCACCAGGAGCCATTGAATGGCACGCGTTTCCGGTGTTGACATCCCGCGCGACAAGCGCGTGGAGGTTGCCCTCACCTACGTGTTCGGCATCGGCCGGACCCTTTCGCAGGAGACGCTGGCAGCGACCGGCGTCAACCCGAACACCCGCGTTCGCGACCTCTCCGAGGAGCAGCTCGTCGCGATCCGCGAGTACGTGGACACCAACATCAAGACCGAGGGTGACCTCCGTCGCGAGATCCAGGCCGACATCCGCCGCAAGGTCGAGATCGGCTGCTACCAGGGTCTCCGTCACCGTCGCGGTCTGCCCGTCCGCGGTCAGCGCACCAGCACGAACGCTCGCACCCGCAAGGGCCCGCGTCGCGCCATCGCCGGCAAGAAGAAGCCGGGCAAGAAGTAGTCCTCAGCGGACAACGCTTCACCAGCGGTCTTCGCTGTAGGACCGACCACCTCCCCGTAGGAGTTACTAGATGCCCCCCAAGGGTCGTCAGGGCGCTGCCAAGAAGGTGCGCCGCAAGGAAAAGAAGAACGTCGCTCACGGCCACGCGCACATCAAGAGCACGTTCAACAACACGATCGTCTCCATCACGGACCCGTCCGGCAACGTGATCTCCTGGGCCTCCGCCGGCCACGTCGGCTTCAAGGGCTCCCGGAAGTCCACGCCGTTCGCCGCGCAGATGGCCGCCGAGTCGGCTGCCCGCCGCGCCCAGGAGCACGGCATGCGCAAGGTCGACGTGTTCGTGAAGGGTCCGGGTTCGGGTCGTGAGACCGCGATCCGTTCGCTTCAGGCGACCGGTCTCGAGGTCGGCTCCATCCAGGACGTCACCCCGACCCCGCACAACGGCTGCCGTCCGCCGAAGCGTCGTCGCGTCTGACGTACGGCTGCTTCGCAGCAGGCTTGGTTTCGGGCGGTACGGCTCTGTAAGGGGCCGTACCGCCCGTACCCTTGCAATACCCGCACTTGTCACGGGTGCGGTTTCCGTCGGGCGTCAAATAGCGGGCGTCCACGAAAGAAGGATCTGATCCACACATGCTGATCGCTCAGCGCCCCTCGTTGACCGAAGAGGTCGTCGACGAGTTCCGCTCCCGGTTCGTGATCGAGCCGCTGGAGCCGGGCTTCGGCTACACCCTCGGCAACTCCCTGCGCCGGACCCTCCTGTCCTCGATCCCGGGTGCGGCGGTCACGTCCATCCGTATCGACGGCGTGCTGCACGAGTTCACCACCGTGCCGGGCGTCAAGGAGGACGTCACCGACCTGATCCTCAACATCAAGCAGCTGGTCGTCTCCTCGGAGCACGACGAGCCGGTCGTGATGTACCTGCGCAAGCAGGGCCCGGGTCTGGTCACCGCCGCCGACATCGCGCCCCCGGCCGGTGTCGAGGTGCACAACCCCGACCTGGTCCTCGCCACGCTCAACGGCAAGGGCAAGCTGGAGATGGAACTGACGGTCGAGCGTGGCCGTGGTTACGTCTCCGCCGTGCAGAACAAGCAGGTGGGCCAGGAGATCGGCCGTATCCCGGTCGACTCCATCTACAGCCCCGTGCTGAAGGTCACGTACAAGGTCGAGGCCACGCGTGTCGAGCAGCGCACCGACTTCGACAAGCTGATCGTCGACGTCGAGACCAAGCAGGCGATGCGTCCGCGTGACGCCATGGCCTCCGCCGGTAAGACGCTGGTCGAGCTGTTCGGTCTCGCCCGCGAGCTGAACATCGACGCCGAGGGCATCGACATGGGCCCGTCCCCCACGGACGCCGCCCTCGCCGCTGACCTGGCGCTGCCGATCGAGGAGCTGGAGCTCACCGTTCGGTCGTACAACTGCCTCAAGCGTGAGGGCATCCACTCCGTGGGTGAGCTCGTGGCTCGTTCTGAGGCCGACCTGCTCGACATCCGCAACTTCGGTGCGAAGTCGATCGACGAGGTCAAGGCGAAGCTGGCCGGCATGGGCCTAGCCCTGAAGGACAGCCCGCCCGGATTCGACCCGACTCCCGCCGCCGACGCCTTCGGCGCCGACGACGACGCGGACGCCGGGTTCGTGGAGACCGAGCAGTACTGATCTCCACCACCTCCGGGGTTCGCTTCGGCGGACCCCGGATCTCCGACAGGCAGCCGCCTGCTCGGATACTGACCCCGGTACCTGGTACGGCCGGGGCAGACACCTAGGAGAACACCATGCCGAAGCCCGCCAAGGGTGCCCGTCTGGGCGGCAGTGCCGCGCACGAGAAGCTGCTTCTCGCGAACCTCGCGAAGGCGCTGTTCGAGCACGGCCGTATCACCACCACCGAGGCGAAGGCCCGCCGTCTGCGGCCGTACGCCGAGCGTCT
This sequence comes from Streptomyces sp. R28, assembly GCF_041052385.1. GTDB lineage: Bacteria > Actinomycetota > Actinomycetes > Streptomycetales > Streptomycetaceae > Streptomyces. The sequence continues at coordinate 6,410,645 of NZ_CP163439.1, forward strand.
GGTCACCAAGGCGAAGAAGGGCGACCTTCACAACCGCCGTCAGGTGCTCCAGGTCATCACGGACAAGAGCGTCGTCCACACGCTCTTCACCGAGATCGGCCCGCGGTACGAGAACCGTCCGGGTGGCTACACCCGTATCACCAAGATCGGTAACCGCCGTGGCGACAACGCGCCCATGGCTGTCATCGAGCTGGTCGAGGCGCTGACGGTTGCGCAGGAGGCCACGGGCGAGGCCGAGGCGGCCACCAAGCGCGCCGCCAAGGACGCCGAGGTTGCCGAGGTTGCTGAGGCCAAGGTCGACACGGCCAAGGCCGATGAGGCTCCGGCCGAGGAGTCCAAGGACGCCTAAGCGTTCTGCCGGGGGCTGTGCGTTTGTGGCCGCGGGTTCGTGGTGGCTTGTCGCGCAGTTCCCCGCGCCCCTTGAGGGCGATTGCGGGCCCGTTCCTTTCGAGGGGCGGGCCCGTTCTTGTGTTCCTGAGAGGATCTCTGCGTGAGTGATGAAGTGGCAGCAGGTTACGTCCGTGTCCGTCTTGATCTGTCCTACGACGGCGCCGCGTTTCACGGCTGGGCCAAGCAGGCCGGTGGGAAGCGGACCGTGCAGGGGGAGATCGAGGATGCGCTGCGGACCGTCACGCGGTCGGGGGGCACGACGTATGAGCTGACCGTGGCGGGGCGCACCGATGCCGGGGTGCATGCGCGGGGGCAGGTGGCGCATGTCGATCTGCCGGAGTCGGTGTGGCGCGAACACCACGAGAAGCTGCTCAAGCGGCTCGCCGGGCGGTTGTCCAAGGATGTGCGGGTGTGGGCGCTGCGGGAGGCGCCCAGTGGGTTCAACGCGCGGTTCTCCGCCGTCTGGCGACGGTACGCCTATCGCGTCACCGACAATCCCGGCGGTGTCGATCCGCTTCTGCGCAGTCACGTCCTCTGGCACGACTGGCCCCTCGACGTCGACGCCATGAACGAGGCGGCGCAGCGGCTGCTCGGTGAGCATGACTTCGCTGCCTACTGCAAGAAGCGGGAGGGGGCCACCACCATCCGTACGTTGCAGGAGCTGAGCCTGGTGCGGGGGGAGGACGGGATCATCACCGCGACGGTTCGGGCCGATGCCTTCTGCCACAACATGGTGCGGTCGCTCATCGGGGCGTTGCTGTTCGTCGGGGACGGGCATCGGCCCACCGACTGGCCCGGCAAGGTGCTCGCCGCCGGCGTACGGGACTCGGCGGTGCATGTCGTACGGCCCCATGGGCTGACCCTCGAAGAGGTCGGGTATCCCGCCGACGAGTTGCTCGCCGCGCGGAACAAGGAAGCGCGGAACCGGAGGTCCCTGCCCGGGACATCCGGATGCGAAACCTGTTAGTTACCTGACATTTGATGGCGGATAGTGCCCATGTCGGGACTTACTGGACGTAAGCCCGTTGTTCCCTCTTACGGCCTTCTTACCTCTCGTATAGCCTTTCGTCGCTCGGTCGTTGGTTCGGGCTGCTTGGCCGTTGTTCGAGAAATCGACATGGGGAAGGCCGAGTAGGGGTGGGGGTCAGCGGGCCGTATCCGGGCCCGGGGGTGGGTTTTGCATGAGTTCAGTTGGTCCTGCGCGGACTGGGGGGCGCCGAACCGCGCGCCAGAGCAATGCCGGTGGGCGGCGGAAGGCGGGACGGGGTGAGGGTGCCCCGCTGGGGCTGCTGCCGCTGCCGCCGACGGACAAGGAGAAGTACTCCTACGCGCGCCGCAATCTGTGGATCCTGACGATCAGCTCGCTGATCAGCTTCTGCTGCCTGGTGATGAGTCAGTTCAAGCTGGCCCAGTCGGCGCCGGTGCTGTGGATCTACACGCCGCTGCTCGTCTTCACGGTCGTCTACTACCTGGTGTCGCTGCGGGTGAACGGGTTCACCCGGGACTTCGACATCGCGCACCACAAGCGGCTCGTGCACAACTGGCGGCCCGAGGTGTACCCGACGGTGGATGTGTTCCTGCCGGTGTGCGGTGAGCCCATAGAGGTGCTGCACAACACCTGGCGGCATGTGCGGGAGATGGCCGACCGGTATCCGGGTGTGTGCGTGCCTTTCGTGCTCGACGACAGTGCCAGTCCCGAACTGGCCGCCATGGCACGGGACTTCGGGTTCCGCTACGGCACCCGGGAGAACCGCGGCTGGTTCAAGAAGGCCGGCAACCTGCACTTCGGGTTCGGGCAGTCCGACGGTCAGTACATCCTGATCCTGGACGCCGACTTCACGCCGCGCGCAGACCTGCTCCAGGAGCTGCTGCCGTACATGGAGGCGGACCCGCGCATCGGGATCGTCCAGTCGCCGCAGTACTTCCGGGTGCTGGACTCGCAGAACTGGATCGAGCGCGGCGCGGGTGCGGTGCAGGAGCTGTTCTACCGGTCCGTGCAGGTGTCGAGGCAGGGCAGCGACGGTGCGATCTGCGTGGGCAGTTGCGCGGTGTACCGGCGCGCGGCCCTGGAGACCAACGGCGGTACGACGCTGATCGAGCACTCCGAGGACGTGCACACCGGGTTCGATCTGCGTGGCCTCGGCTGGGATCTGCGGTACGTGCCGGTCGCGGTGTCGACGGGGGTGTGCCCGGACACCGCGGGCGCCTTCTTCAACCAGCAGTACCGCTGGTGCTCCGGCTCGATGAGCCTGCTCGGCAGCCGGAAGTTCTGGCAGGCGAAGATCAGGCTCTCCAGCCGCCTGTGCTACATGTCCGGGTTCTTCTACTACATCCACACGGCGTTGTTCACCTTCGCCGCCCCGGTCATCCCGATCGTGCTGCTGCTGATGATGCCGGAGAAGCTCCAGGTCGAGCACCTGCTGCTGGTGCTGCCCAGCATCATCTACACCACGATCGTCTTCCCGATGTGGCACAAGGCGCCCTACCGGCTTGAGGCCTGGGCGGCCCGCATGATGTACGGCTGGGCGCACGTCTTCGCCATCTGGGACATCCTCCGCAAGAACCGCATGGGCTGGCAGCCCACCGGCTCCTCCGGCGCCAAGACGAACAAGACCCGGCGCTTCTGGATCGGCATGTGGGTCTGGAGCGGCGGCACCGCGCTGATCTGGGTCGTGGGAGCGGTCTACCGCACCTTCACCATGGACGCCCCGGACTTCGCGCTGATCCTGTCCTCCGGAGTCTTCTACGCCCTCGTCGTGGGCCGTGTTCTGGTCCAGCCCCGCGAGAAGGCGGTGGCTGCCTGATGCGGTCGTTCACCCGTACCCGTACCCGTACCCGTACCCGTACCCGTATCCGTCGTATCCGTACGGCTTTGGCGGCCTGCCTGCTCGCCGGCGCGCTCGCCCTCACCGGTTGCTCGGTCCTCGGCGAGGAGCCGGACGGTTCCTCGCGGACCGGGCAGCAGGACAAGGACGGCGCCGATGCCGGGGCCGGCCCCGAGGCCGACGTGCCCTACGACGTCGTACCGCTCCTGAAGCCGGGCAAGAAGTACTTCGGTGCCGCCGTCGCCGGCGCGCCGATCTCCATGAAGGGCGTCGACACGTACACGAAGATGGTCGGCAAGCAGCCGAACCTCATCGAGTACTACGCCGCCTGGGGCGACGGCTTCGACGCCACCGGTGTGCGCAACGCCTGGCGTGGGGGCGCCATGACGCTGATGTCGTGGGAGCCCTTCGACACGCCGATCGCGGACATCGCGGCGGGCAGGTCGGACGCGTACATCAAGGAGTACGCGACGGCCGTCCGCAAGCTGAACCTGCCCGTCGTGATCTCCTTCGCCGACGAGTTCAACGGCCACTGGGAGAAGTGGGGCACGAAGAACGTGACCCCCAAGGACTACGTGGCCGCCTGGCGGCACATCCACGAGACCTTCATCGACGTCGGCGCCTCGAACGTCATCTGGGCCTGGTCGCCCAACATCGTCAACCCGGTCAGGAGCGTGCAGCTCAAGCCGTACTACCCGGGCGACGCCTACGTCGACTGGGTCGGGCTGATCGGCTACTGGACGATCGGGGAGGACAGCGCCTTCGACAGCGTCTTCGGGGCGACCCGGGACCAGGTCCGCACCTTCACGAAGAAGCCGATGATCCTGCTGGAGACCGCCGCGATGGCGGGTGAGCGGCGGCGTGCCGACATCCGCAATCTGTTCGCGGGCGTCGCGGCGGACGACGACATGCTCGGCTTCGTCTGGTTCAACCACAAAAAGCGTGCCGACTGGCGACTGGAGGCGAGCCCGCTGGCGCTGAAGGAGTTCAAGCGCCTGGCCGCCGACGACAGCTTCGGCTTCGACGTACGGAATCCGTGATGAACTCCGGCCACGATCACTACACGCCTCAGCCCTACGATCCGTATGCCGAGGACGACTTCACCTGGTCCAACTCCAACGGCCAGGTACCACAGGGGCAGCAGGGGCAGCAGGCGTACGGGTACCACGACCAGCGTCCTCTCTACCAGCAGCAGCACGAGCAGTACGCCGACGCCGTTCCGCAACAGCCGCGCGGGCAGCACGAGGACCAGCCGACGTACGCGCTGCGCACGGTCCAGTACCAGCAGGCGCCGGACGACGAGCCCGAGTACCACATCCCCGAGACGCCCGAAGCCGGCTGGGAGATGGCGGCGAGCAGGCGGCGGGCCTGGGTGAGCCGGGCCGTGCTGCTGTGCATCCTGGCCATCCAGGCGGCGCTGTCGCTGCGTCTGTCGAACACCGCGTTCCAGGACGAGGCGCTGTACCTGGCGGCCGGCCATGCCCAGCTGGACCACATGCTCAACGGCACCGAGCTGCCTCGCGACTACGCCGCGTACTTCTCCGGCTCACCGCAGCTCTACCCGGTGCTCGCCGCGATCGTGGACGCGAAGTTCGGGCTCGCCGGGGCGCGCACCCTGAGCCTGTTCTTCATGCTCTGCACCACGGGGCTGCTGTACTCGTTCAGCCGGCGCCTGTTCAACGAGCGGGCCGCGCTGGCCGCCGCCGCGCTGTTCGCGGTGCTCCAGTCGACCGTCGTCATGGGCTACTTCGCCACCTATGACGCGGCCGCCGTGTTCCTGCTGGCCCTGGCCACCTGGATCGTCGTACGCACCGACCGGGCGCCCGTGATCGCCGTGCTGCTGGCCGCGCCCGTCGGCGTGCTGGCGGTCGGGGTGAAGTACGCGTCCGCGCTGTACCTGCCGACCATCGTCGTGCTCGCCCTGCTCACCGGGTGGCCGCACAAGGGCGGCAAGGCCTTCGTGCGGATGGTGTTGCTCGCCCTCGGCATCGGCGGTCTGCTGGCGGCGGGGGTCTACACCACCGATCTCATGTCCGGTGTGCGGCAGACCACCACCGACCGCCCCCATGGCACCGACTCCGTCGAGTTCCTGTTGGAGCAGACCGGCAAGTGGGGCGGGCTGATGTTCCTCGCCGCCGTCGGCGGTGCCCTCTCGTACGTGCGGCGCAGCCGTATGAACGAGTCGCCGCTGGCCCTGCGGCTCGGCAGCCCCGGCTGGCGGTGGCGGGCCCTGCTCGGGCTGGTGCTGTGCGGCACGGCCGTGCTGGCACCGGCGTACCAGATCCATCTGGGGACCGTGGTCTCGCTGTTCAAGCACGTCGGCTTCGGTCTGCTCTTCGCCGCGCCGATGGCCGGTGTGGGAGTGACCCGCCTGGTGGGTGCGCACTTCCGCTATCCCCAGCTCGGCATCATGCTCTGGACCGCCGTGCTGTGCCTGGGCATTCAGCAGGCGGACTGGCGCTTCGACATCTGGCCGAACTCCACGAAGATGATCAACGCCATCGAGTCCCATGTGGACTCCGAGGGCGAGTACCTCGCCTCGACGCCCGAGGTGCCCGTCTACTACCTGTACGACAGGTCCAGCCACCGTCAGTGGCACAGCCTCTTCGGCATGGAGTACAAGGACGCGAAGGGCAGGTACTACGGCGGCGACGAGGCCTACAAGGCGGCGGTGAAGGCCGGCAAGTTCGACCTGATCGTCCTCGACGGGCTCACCAACCCGAGGGTGGACGACATCGTCGCCGCCGCGACCAAGGGCAACTCGCACTACCGGCTGCTGGCCGAGATCCCGTTCCGCAACGCGAACGGCACGAGCGAGTACCGCATCTGGGTCAAGACTTCCTGAGCGCATGCGAGCCGAAGCCAGGAAAGGCCGAGGCCGTACCCGTGCGGCTCACCGTGCGATGGGCAACGCCCGCAAGGCGTTCCCGTTCCTCGGCCATGCGCTGTCGGCCGAGGAGGCGCTGCAACGCGCCGAGCTCGTGCTGCATCTGACCCAGTGGCCGCAGTTCCGGGAGATCGACCCGGCGCGGGCCCGGTCGCTGGTCCGGTCGCTGGTCCGGGGGCTGGGAGGGTCCGCGCCCATAGGGGAGGGGCCTCGGTAGGGGCTCCTAGGGGAGGGAAAGAGAAAGCCATGACGGGACGTGACAACCACGACAGACACCCGGGCGTACCGGTCACCGTGGTCATGCCGACGTACAACGAGGCCGCCAATCTGCCGCGGATGGCCGAGCTGGTGCTCGGGCTGCCGGTCGACGGGCTGCACCTGAAGGTCGTCGACGACTCCAGCCCGGACGGCACCGGGCGGATCGCCGAGGAGCTGGCCGAGAAGTACAACGAGGACGGCCGGCGCCGGATGAGCGTGCTGCACCGCACCGAGAAGGACGGTCTGGGGCGGGCGTACGTCGCGGGCATGAGCGCCGCGCTGGAGGAGGGCGCGGCGTACGTCGTCCAGATGGACGCCGACGGCAGCCACCCGGCGGAGGCGGTGCCGCGGATGCTGGAGACGGCCGTGGCCTCGGGGGTGGGGCTGGTCGTCGGCAGCCGGTATGTCGAGGGCGGCTCGCTCGACGAGGACTGGGGCATGCACCGCGTCCTGCTGTCCCGGTTCGCCAACCGCTACGCCCGTGCCGTGCTCGGCACGAAGATCCGGGACATCACGGCCGGCTTCAACCTCTGGTCGGCAACGACCCTGCGGGACATCGACCTGGCCACCCTGGACAGCGCGGGCTACAGCTTCCAGGTCGAGCTGAAGTACAAGGCCGTACGGGCCGGACACAGCGCCGTGGAGATCCCGATCCGCTTCGAGGAGCGCACGGAGGGTGTGTCGAAGATGACACTGAAGGCGCAGCTGGAGTCGGCGGTCGTACCGATCCGGCTGCGCCTGAAGCACAGGTGAGGCCGTGGCGGCGGCCGGCTGTTCGTCGGCCGCCGTGGTCCGTTGGGCCTCGCTACTCGTTGGCCGCCGCCGACGCCTGTGTCTCGCCCCGCCTGCGGATCTGAGTGAACGTGAAGTCTTCCAGGTTGTCACTGACCTGGTAGGCGTCCGTGTCCTTCTCCGTCATGTCCTTGCCGCTGGTGAAGCCGGTGATGGTGAAGTAGGCGTAGCGGCCGTAGGAGTTGGAGGTCGAGAGGCAGACGGCGGCGGTGCAGAAGTCCTTGATGCCCTTGCCGGAGAGCGACCTGATGATGTCGTCGTTGGTGTCGACCTGGCTCTTGACCTTGGTGGCCTGCGCCGCGGTGTCGAAGACGGCCACGCCGATCGTCGTCGCGATGCCGCCCTTGGCGTACGAGACGCGCATGAAACGGGTGCAGTCGTTGGCGGTGAGGATCTTCGGGAGCCCGCCCCTGGTGACCGCGGAGCAGCTCTTGGTGTCGTCCGTCGCGCCCTTCTTATACACCGTCGTCGTTCCGGACACCGTCACCTGCGTGCCCGGGAAGAGGATCTGAGCACCGAGCGGGGCGGTGTCCTTGCTCTTGCTGGAGATGAAGTCCTTCGGATCCAGCGGCGGCGGAGCGCTCGTCGACTCGAACGACGGGGCCGGGCCGGTGGTCTGGCCCGGCACGTTCCCGGTGCCGGGGATCCCGGAAGCCGGGTTGTTCGAGGCGGAGTTGTCGTCGTTGGCCGACACCACGGCCACGGCGACGGCGGCGCCGATCGCAACGGTGGCGAGTGCGCCGCCGCCGATGAACAGCAGCCGGCGCCGCTTGTTGCGGGTCTCGGACGCCTCGGCGAGCGCTGCCCAGTCCGGGGTCTCATCGGCGCCGTCGTTCCACGGCTGCTGGGAATGCGGTGTCCAGGGATCCCACTGGGACTGGGGTCCCCCCTGCTGCCCAAAGCTCATGGGGCGCATCTTAGACGGGCCGAGGGCGTGCCGGTCTGCCTCAAGAGGCCCATGCGCACCTAGCGTTCACAGGGTGAGCGAGCACAAAAGCGACATCTCCGGGTGGTTGGTGCGGCGGGCGACCTGGCATCTGTGGGTGGTGCTCGGGGTCGTACTGGGCGCTCTTGTGGTGCGTACGGCGCGTGTGACCTCGGACGGAGGGATGGACAACGCCATCGTCGTGCGGGCGGCGCGGGTCTGGCTGGCCGGGGGCTCGCCGTATGACGACCCCCACTTCCTCTATTTGCCGAGCGCGGTGCTGGCGGCGGCTCCTCAGGCGGTGATCGGGCGGAGTGCGCTGTCCGTGTTGGTGCCGGTGGTGGTGACCGGGTGTCTGGTGGGTGGGTGGGGCTGCGCGCTGCGCCTGCACGGCGTCGGCCTGCGCAGCCGCTTCGCCGTCCTCGGTCTGATCGGCCTCGCGGTCGGGTTCGCGCCGTTCGCGCACCTTGTTCTGCTGGGGAACTGGACGGCGACGGCGGTGCTCGCCCTGCCGCTGGGGTTGTTGCTGGCGGGGCGGGGGCGGTGGGTGGCGGCGGGGGCGGTGATCGGTGCGGCCGTCGCGCTGAAGCCGTTGCTGGCTCCGGTCGGGTTGTTGTTCGTGTTCGCGGGGCGGTGGCGGGGGCTGATGGTGATGGTCGGGGTCCCGGTGACGGCGTCCGTGGGGGCGGCGCTGCTGCTGCCGGATCCTGTGGGGTTCCTCACTCGCACGCTGCCGTTTCTGTTGCGTGGCGACGACGGCTTCGTACGGCTGTATGAGGCGTCGCTGGTTGCGGTGCTGCCGAGGGTGGGGGTGCCGGGGGCGGTGGCCGGGGGGATCGCGTTGGGGGCGGCGGGTGCGGGGGTCTGGTGTGCGTATCGGCGGTGGCGTCGTGGGTGTGAGGAGATCCGTCAGAGCCGACCGAGCGGTCCGAGCCGGCTGAGCAGTCCGCTGTGTCTCGCGGAGACCGCGGCGATGTTGATGCTCTCGGCGTTTCTGGTCTCCAGGCCGTCGTACGACCACTATCTGCTCGTCGTGGTGCCGGTGCTGCTTGCGGGGCTGTCGTGTGAGGGCGCGGTTGCCCGGGGGGTCTGGTTCTGGCTGGCACTGGTGCCGCAGCTTCCCGGGGTGACCTGGCCATATCTGGAGGCGGTTCAGCGGCGGGCTTTCCGGGACGCGGTGACGTTGTGCGGGTTGGCGGTGACGGTGGGGGTGCGCTGTTTCGGGTCCGGCCGGGTTTTCTCGCCCCCGCCGCCCCTGCCCGTCCCGTCCTCCAGGGGCGCCGCCCCGGCCGAGAGGCGGGCACCGGGGGCATCGGAGGTGCCCGGGGTGGGGGAGTGAGCGTCGGTGTCGTCCCACAGTGCCCGCGGGCCGCTTCGCCGCACGGGGTCGCCGCCCAGGACCGGGTGCGGGCCTCCGCCGCGGCTTTCCGGCGTGGCCCCTTCAGGGCCGAAGCCGGGGCTGGGGGCGGCAGTCTCCGGGCGGGGCGTCTACGCTGGTTACCGGACAACGAGGGCCAGCCGCAGCCAAGCCATTTTGACCCGGCCCAGGCGCCGCAGGTATCCTGCATGTTCGTTGTGTATTGGCTTGCTCATTCTCACGGGACGGGCCCTTACACCGGTCCACCGGGCCGATGACCAGCAACCCCACGTACGCGGTATGCGTCGCCGCAGTGGCTCAGGCTGTCGTGATCGTTTCGGTGACCTGTTCAGGACCATTCACTCGAAGCGAAGGCTACGAACCGTGCGTACGTACAGCCCCAAGCCCGGCGATGTGACGCGCCAGTGGCACGTCATTGACGCTCAGGACATTGTCCTGGGTCGTCTCGCCAGCACCGCCGCCTCCATCCTGCGGGGCAAGCACAAGCCGATCTACGCGCCCCACGTCGACACCGGTGACTTCGTCATCATCATCAACGCCGACAAGGTGCACCTGTCCGGCAACAAGCGGACCCAGAAGATGGCGTACCGCCACTCCGGCTACCCGGGTGGTCTGCGCTCCGTCCGCTACGACGAGCTCCTCGACAAGAACCCCGAGAAGGCCATCGAGAAGGCCGTCAAGGGCATGCTCCCCAAGAACACGCTGGGCCGTCAGATGCTCTCGAAGCTGAAGGTCTACAAGGGTGACCAGCACCCGCACGGCGCGCAGCAGCCGCAGCCGTACGAGATCACCCAGGTCGCGCAGTAAGTCCGGCCACCCCCTAAGACTGAAGAGAATCTGAGGAGAATCGTGGCCGAGACCACCGTTGAGCAGCCGGTCGAAGAGACTGAGCTCGTCGACATTGACAGCTACACCACCGAGTCCGAGGTGCCCGTCGAGGGCGAGTACACCTCGGAGTCCCTCGCGTCCCGCTTCGGTGAGCCCCAGCCGGCCGCCGGCCTGGGCCGCCGCAAGAACGCCATTGCCCGCGTCCGGATCGTTCCGGGCACCGGCAAGTGGAAGATCAACGGTCGCACCCTTGAGGACTACTTCCCCAACAAGGTGCACCAGCAGGAAGTCAACGAGCCGTTCAAGGTTCTCGAGCTCGAGGGCCGCTACGACGTCATCGCCCGCATCGCCGGTGGCGGTGTCTCCGGTCAGGCCGGTGCGCTCCGTCTCGGTGTCGCCCGTGCGCTGAACGAGGCGGACGTCGACAACAACCGCGGCGCGCTGAAGAAGGCGGGCTTCCTCAAGCGCGACGACCGTGCGGTCGAGCGCAAGAAGGCCGGTCTGAAGAAGGCCCGCAAGGCTCCGCAGTACAGCAAGCGCTAAGCCTCGCTGCCTGTACGTCCGAACGCCCCGGCGGCACGCCACAGTGCCGCCGGGGCGTTCGTTTTCTCACAGCCTTGGGCGTATAACGGCACAAGGTGTTCAAAGGCTTGTGTGCTCGTGTGCCTGTGTGATCGGACGATTGGGATGATCGACGATCTCCGGAAACTGATGCTTCCTCAGGAGGACAAGTGGGACGACTCTTCGGCACGGACGGCGTGCGTGGCGTCGCCAACGTGGATCTGACGGCCGAGATGGCGCTCGGTCTGTCCGTGGCGGCGGCGCACGTACTGGCCGAGGCGGGCACCTTCGAAGGCCACCGGCCGAAGGCGGTGGTCGGACGGGACCCGCGTGCGTCCGGGGAGTTCCTGGAGGCCGCAGTGGTGGCCGGTCTGGCGAGTGCCGGTGTCGATGTGCTGCGGGTCGGTGTGCTGCCGACGCCGGCGGTGGCTTTTCTGACCGGGTCGCTCGGCGCCGACCTCGGTGTCATGCTCTCCGCCAGCCACAACGCCATGCCCGACAACGGCGTCAAGTTCTTCGCCCGCGGCGGCCACAAGCTCGCGGACGAGCTGGAGGACCGCATCGAGTCCGTCTACGACGAGCACCGGCACGGTGAGCCGTGGGAGCGGCCGACGGGTGCGGCGGTCGGGCGCGTGCGGTCGTACGAGGAAGGCTTCGAGGACTACGTCGCCCACCTCCTCGGCGTACTGCCCAACCGGCTGGACGGGCTGAAGGTCGTCCTCGACGAGGCGCACGGTGCTGCGGCGCATGTGTCGCCGGAGGTTTTCGCGCGGGCCGGGGCCGAGGTCGTCACCATCGGTGCCGAGCCGGACGGGCTCAACATCAACGACGGTTGCGGGTCCACGCATCTGGACAAGCTGAAGGCCGCCGTCCTCGAGCAGGGTGCCGCCCTCGGTATCGCGCACGACGGTGACGCCGACCGTTGCCTCGCCGTGGACCACACCGGCGAGGAGGTCGACGGCGACCAGATCCTTGCCGTGCTCGCGCTGGCGATGCGGGAGCGGTCCGTTCTGCGGTCCGACACCGTGGTGGCGACCGTCATGTCCAACCTCGGCTTCAAGCTGGCGATGGAGCGCGAGGGGATCCAGCTCGTACAGACCGCGGTCGGTGACCGGTATGTGCTGGAGGAGATGAAGGAGAAGGACTTCGCGCTGGGCGGTGAGCAGTCCGGGCATGTGATCGTGCTGGACCACGCCACGACCGGTGACGGCACGCTGACCGGGCTGATGCTGGCCGCGCGAGTCGCCCAGACCGGGCGTACGCTGCGGGACCTTGCGTCGGTGATGGAGCGGCTGCCGCAGGTGCTGATCAATGTGCCGGATGTGGACAGGGCGCGGGTGAAGACGTCCGCCGACCTCGCCGCCGCCGTCGCCGAGGCGGAGCGGGAGCTGGGGGAGACCGGGCGGGTGCTGCTTCGGCCCTCGGGGACCGAGCCGTTGGTGCGTGTGATGGTCGAGGCCGCCGACATCGACCAGGCACGGTCGGTCGCCGGGCGGCTTGCCGATGCGGTGAAGTCGGCGCTGGGTTAGTTCCGCTGGACGCCGTCCGGGGCAGGGCCGCAGGTCCGCTTCCTGCCCTGGACGTCCACGCTGCTGCGACGCGCCGTGCGTCACTCCATGGCCGTAACAAAGAGTGCCGGATGGGTCACTGATTGTTTCACTGGCGTCGAGGCCGCCCTTGCGTGGCGTGCCCCTCGACGGAAGTGAGAAACGCAGCATGAAGACAGTGACCAGCCCCCTGAGACGCGCGGCCGTTCCGGTTTTGGCCGCCGGTCTCCTCGTCACCGCTTTCGCCACCCCGGCCGCGGCGCAGACCCCCGGCTCCACCGCGTTCCGTGTTTTCGGCAACGTCTTCCTCAGCGCGCGTGCCGGCGCGGTGAACAACGTGACGGCCGTGGTCGTCGGCGGCAATCTGAGGCTCACGGACACCTCGGGCATCGCGCTGGGGCCGGGCTGCTCCACTCGGGTGTCCGCCACCACCGTGGAATGCGGCGCCGCCGGCACTGTCGGCCGGCTCTCGATCGGCCTGGGTGACCTGGGTGACACTTTCGACGGGCAGAGCGTCTCTGTCCGCACTGTTGTCGATGCCGGCCCGGGTCTCGACACCTCCGTGAGGACCGGCGGCGGCAACGACACGATCGGCGTGAGCGACGGCGTGGCCGGCGAGCAGGTGACCTGTGGTGGCGGCACCGACGTCGTGTTCCGGGACGCCGGGGACACCATCGGCGCGGACTGCGAAGTGCGCTACTAGACGCTGCCCGTCTTCGCCGGACGCTCGCGCTGCCTGGACCACAGCCACTTCTGGGCCAGCAACGTGAGCGTGCCGGCGAGGACGATGCCCAGCAGGTTCAGCAACAGCTGGCCCGTCGAGAGCCAGGTCTGTTCGGCGTCGTCGTAGATCAGGGCCACGGCCGCGTTGGCGGCGGCCGGGACCGTCGTCACCGAGATGGCGACGCCGACCAGGGCGCCGGACTTGGCGGACGTCAGCGAGAGGGTGCCGGCGGCGCCGGCGAGGACCGCCACGACGAAGGAGAACCAGTCGGGGGCGTAGATGAAGCCGGTGTTGGGCCGCTCGGCCTCAAGCTTCGCCTCGGTGAACAGGCCGACGGCGTCCATGAAGTAGCTGAAGCCCACCGTCACCGCCATCGCCACGGCGAAGCCGACCAGCAGCGCGATCAGTGAGCGCAGCGCCAGGCGTGGCGCCCGCTGCACCACGGCCGTGCAGATGCCCGCCAGCGGCCCGAACTCCGGGCCGACCGCCATCGCGCCCACGATCAGGATCGCGTTGTCGAGCACGACACCGCAGGCCGCGATCATCGTGGCGAGCGTGATGAAGGCGAGGTAGGTGATGGAGAGCGTCGACTCCTCGTGCGTCGCGTCGGTCAGGTGCTCCCACAGCACCGCGTCCGCGCCCTCGCCGGGGGCCTCCGCCTCGGCCTTGTCGGCCCGCTTGGACAGCGACAGGTCGATGTTCTCGACGGCGATGGAACCCTGCTTGTCGAGGTCCAACCCCTGCAGCCCGCTCAGGAGTTCGTCACCCGCCTCACGCGCCACGTCGCACATCACGACGTCCCCGGAAGGGTTGCGGGCGGCGCCCGGCAGCACGACGAGGTGTGTGGTGCCGACCGTCATCTCGATCAGGCGGACCACGTCGTCGGTCTTGTCGGCCGGGGTGATCAGGCGCAGATGCAGCATGGCGTCTTTCTAACAGGCCCGCGTCACGGCCTGACGCCCGGATGGTCTTACAGCTTGCGCAGGCTCAGGCGCTGGACCTTGTGGTCCGGGCCCTTGCGGACGACGAGGGTGGCGCGGCCTCGGGTGGGGGCGATGTTCTCCACGAGGTTGGGCTTGTTGATGGTGCGCCACATCGTACGGGCGTAGTCGAGGGCCTCCTCCTCGGAGACCTGGGTGTACTTGCGGAAGTACGAGGAGGGGTTCTGGAAGGCGGTCTCGCGCAGACGCTTGAAGCGGTTGAGGTACCAGTGCTCGATGTCCTCGGTGCGGGCGTCGACGTACACGCTGAAGTCGAAGTAGTCCGCGAGGCCGACCCGGGTGCGGCCGTCCTTGCCGGGGAGGGCGGGCTGCAGGACGTTCAGGCCCTCGACGATCAGGATGTCGGGGCGGCGGACCGTGAGCTTCTGGTCCGGGACGATGTCGTAGATCAGGTGGGAGTAGACGGGGGCCGTGACCTCGTCCTTGCCCGCCTTGATGTCGGCGACGAAGCGGGTGAGGGCGCGGCGGTCGAAGGACTCGGGGAAACCCTTGCGCGACATCAGGCCGCGGGCCTGGAGCTCCTCGGTGGGGAGCAGGAAGCCGTCCGTCGTGACCAGCTCCACGCGCGGGTGCTCGGGCCAGCGGGAGAGCAGGGCCTGCAGCAGGCGGGCGACCGTGGACTTCCCTACGGCGACCGAGCCGGCGACTCCTATGACGAACGGGGTGCCGGACTGGGAGCCCTGTTCGCCGAGGAAGGTGTTGAGGGCGCCGCGCAGGCCGTCGGTGGCGCCTACGTAGAGGTTGAGGAGGCGGGAGAGCGGGAGGTAGATGTCGCGGACCTCGTCGAGGTCGATGACGTCGCCGAGGCCGCGCAGCTTCTCGACCTCTTCCGCGGTGAGCGGCAGCGGGGTCTTGTCGCGCAGCGCGCTCCACTCGGCGCGGGTGAGGTCGACGTAAGGAGTCGCCTCCGGCCTCTGCCGGTGGGCGCTCCGGGGCATCGGGGAGACCGGAGAGATCACAGTCCATTGTTACGGGAGTACGAACAGGCGGTGAGGTGGGATCCGTCACGCGGGTCCTCGTCTCGGTCATTTTCGGGAGGAAGTGGGACAGGGCGGGGAATGTCAGTGGCGTGCGTCACAGTTGTGGGGGAGGTGGGCCCGGGCCGGGGTCCACTGAACCGAACCCCCGAGGGGGAACCCATGGCGTATGCGATAGAGGCGGAAGGCCTGGTCAAGCGGTTCAAGGAGACCGAGGCGCTGGCCGGTGTCGATCTCGGGGCCCGCAAAGGCTCGGTGCTCGGGCTGCTGGGGCCCAACGGTGCCGGGAAGACGACGGCGGTGCGGATCTTCGCGACGCTGCTGAGGCCCGACGGGGGCAGGGCACAGGTGGCCGGGCACGACGTCGTCCGGGAGGCCGGAGTCGTACGCGCCATGGTGGGGCTGACCGGGCAGTACGCGGCGGTGGACGAGAACCTGACCGGCACGGAGAACCTGCTGCTCATCGGTCGGCTGCTCGGTCTGCCGAGGAGGCAGGCCAGGGCGCGGGCGGGTGAGCTGCTGGAGAGTTTCCAGCTGACGGACGCGGCCGGGCGGGCCGTGAAGACCTTCTCCGGCGGCATGCGCAGGCGCCTGGACCTCGCGGCCAGCCTCGTGGGCCGGCCCAGCATCCTCTTCCTCGACGAGCCCACCACCGGCCTGGACCCGCACAGCCGCAGTGAGCTGTGGGACCTGCTGCGCGGCCTGGTCGCGGACGGTGCGACCGCCCTGCTGACCACGCAGTATCTGAACGAGGCCGACGTACTCGCCGACGACATCGTGGTGATCGACAAGGGCCGGGTGATCGCCGAGGGGACCCCCGATCAGCTGAAGTCCCAGGTCGGGGGCCAGGTGCTGGAGCTGCGGCCGGTGGCGGAGCAGGACCTCGCGCGGGCGCACCTGCTGGTGGCCGGGGCCGCCGGTCCGCAGGCCCGGATCGAGGGTGAGACGATCACCGCCCCGGTGAAGGACCCCGAGCTGATGCCGGCGGTCGTACGTACGCTCGACCGCGAGGGGATAGCGGTCGGGGAGCTCGCCCTGCGCCGCTCGTCGCTCGACGAGGTCTTCCTCGCCCTGACCGGCCACCGCGCCGAGCCCGGCGCGCCCGAGGGCAACGGCGGCGCGGCCGTCCGGGACGAGGGCGAGGGCGAGGGCGCCGAGCCTCAGAAGGCGGTGAGTCGGCCATGACCGCCACCACCACGACCGTCACGGCCCCGGTCACCAAGTCGGGCCGGGTGCGGCCGCTCGACGGGCTGCGGCAGACCTTCACGATGGCCTGGAGGAGCCTGGTCGCGGTCAAGCACAACCCGCTGGAGCTGGTCGACTACAGCATCACGCCCATCATGTTCGTGTTCCTCTTCACGTATGTGCTGGGCGGGCAGATGGCCGGATCGCCCGAGGCGTATCTGAAGTACGCGTTGCCCGGGATCATCGTGCAGAACACCCTGTTCATGACGATGTACACGGCGATGGCGCTCAACACCGACCTCACCAAGGGCGTCTTCGACCGGCTGCGCAGCCTGCCGATCGCCCGCTCCGCCCCGCTCATCGGCCGGATCACCGCGGATCTCGCCAAGCACGTGTGGGCGCTGCTGCTGATGATCGGCCTCGGTCTGCTGCTCGGTTTCCGGATCACCGGCGGGGTCGACGGGTTCCTGCTCGGCACGCTGCTGGTGGTGGTGTTCGCCGCGGCCGTGTCCTGGAGCGCGGTGCTGATCGGAATGCTGGCGGGGGATGCGGAGAAGGTGCAGGCGTTCGCCTTCACGATCATCTTCCCGATCACCTTCACCAGCAGCGCGTTCGTCATGGTGGACACCATGCCGGGGTGGTTGCAGGCGTGGAGCGACGTCAATCCGGTGACGCATCTGTCCGACGCGTTCCGGGGACTGTTGCTGGGTGGGGCGGTGGCGGAGCCGGTGTTGTGGTCGTTGGTGTGGGCTGCGGGGATCGCGGTGGTGTTCTATCCGCTGGCCATGAGGGCCTATCGGGCCAAGGTGTGAGGGTGCGTCGGGCGACGGGTGGCATCCGTCGTACCGAAGGGAGGTGGGAATTTCCGGAATCGGGCACGCTACGGCCTTTTCTGAGCGGAGTTCGGTCGTAGGCTGCCGCGCATGTGCGGAATCGTGGGATACGTGGGGTCGCAGTCGGCGCTTGAGGTCGTGATGGCCGGGCTGAAGCGGCTGGAGTACCGGGGGTACGACTCGGCGGGTGTCGCCGTGCTGGCGGACGGAGGGCTGGCGGCCGCGAAGAAGGCCGGCAAGTTCGTCAATCTGGAGAAGGAACTGACGGAGCGCCCGCTGCCGACCGGGACGACGGGCATCGGGCACACGCGGTGGGCCACGCACGGGGGACCGACGGATGCCAACGCGCATCCGCACCTCGACAACGCCGGGCGCGTGGCCGTCGTGCACAACGGGATCATCGAGAACTTCGCCTGCCTGCGCGCCGAGTTGGCGGAGCGGGGGCATGAGCTGGGGTCCGAGACGGACACCGAGGTCGTGGCTCACCTGCTCGCCGAGGAGTTCTCGGCCTGTGCCGACCTCGCCGAGGCCATGCGCCTGGTGTGCCGGCGGCTGGAGGGGGCGTTCACGCTGGTCGCCGTGCACGCGGACGATCCCGATGTGGTGGTGGGGGCGCGGCGGAACTCGCCGCTGGTGGTGGGCGTTGGAGAGGGTGAGGCCTTTCTCGCCTCGGACGTCGCCGCGTTCATCGCCCACACGCGGTCGGCGATCGAGCTGGGGCAGGACCAGGTCGTGGAGCTGCGGCGGGACGGGGTGACCGTCACCGGGTTCGACGGGCGGCCGGCGGATGTGCGGTCGTATCGCATCGACTGGGACGCCGCCGCCGCGGAAAAGGGGGGCTATGACTACTTCATGCTCAAGGAGATCGCCGAGCAGCCCAAGGCGGTCGCCGATACGTTGCTGGGGCGCATCGACACCGCCGGCTCCCTGACGCTGGACGAGGTCCGGATCAGCACCTCCGTGCTGCGGGAGGTCGACAAGGTCGTCATCGTCGCCTGCGGTACGGCCTTCCACGCCGGGTTGATCGCCAAGTACGCCATCGAGCACTGGACCCGGATTCCGTGCGAGGTGGAGCTGGCGAGCGAGTTCCGGTACCGGGATCCGATTCTCGATCAGCAGACCCTGGTGATCGCGATCTCCCAGTCCGGCGAGACCATGGACACGCTCATGGCGCTACGGCACGCCCGTGAGCAGGGGGCCCGGGTGCTGGCGATCTGCAACACCAACGGGTCGACGATTCCGCGTGAGTCGGATGCGGTGCTTTATACGCATGCCGGGCCGGAGGTGGCCGTCGCGTCCACCAAGGCGTTTCTGACGCAGTTGGTGGCGTGCTATCTCGTCGCGCTGTATCTGGGGCAGGTACGGGGCACCAAGTGGGGGGACGAGATCCACGCGGTGATCCGGGACCTGTCGCAGATCTCCGGTGAGGTCGAGCGGGTGCTGGAGACCATGGAGCCGGTGCGGGAGCTGGCGCGGAGCCTGGCGCACAAGAACACGGTGCTGTTCCTCGGTCGGCACGTGGGGTATCCGGTGGCGCTGGAAGGGGCGCTCAAGCTGAAGGAACTCGCCTATATGCACGCCGAGGGGTTCGCGGCGGGGGAGTTGAAGCACGGGCCGATCGCCCTCATCGAGGACGATCTGCCGGTGGTGGTCGTGGTGCCTTCGCCTCGGGGGCGTTCCGTCCTGCACGACAAGATCGTGTCCAACATCCAGGAGATCCGGGCTCGGGGTGCGCGGACGATCGTGATCGCGGAGGAGGGGGACGAGGCGGTGGTGCCGTATGCGGATCACTTGATCTGGATTCCGGCCACGCCGACGCTGCTTCAGCCGCTGGTGGCCACGGTGCCGCTGCAGGTCTTCGCCTGTGAGCTGGCCACCGCCCGGGGGAACGAGGTGGACCAGCCTCGGAACCTGGCGAAGTCGGTGACGGTGGAGTAGGAGTCCGGCACGCCGTCGAGGAAGGTCTTTCGTCGGCTCGTGGACGAAGTCGCGCGTCGCTTCGGGTTCGAGCGATACGGACGTCAGGTCAGCCCTGCCCGCTCTCCGTCCACGGACGGAGTTTCTCCGGATTGCGGGTCGCCCAGATGTGCGTGATACGGCCGTCGGTGAGGCTGAACGCCGCCACGGTCACGGTGACGCCCGCGTGCTGGGCGACCAGGCCGGGGCGGCCGTTGACCGATCGCTCCAGAAGGGTCAGCCCGGGGGCCTTGTCGGCGATGAAGAGCAGGTACTGGGCGATACGTTCGCTGCCCGAGACCGGGCGGAGGACCGCGCCGACCAGTCCGCCGCCGTCGGCGATCATCGTGGCGTCGGGGTCGAGCAGGCCGACGAGGGCCTCGATGTCCCTGGCCTCCCACGCTTTCTTGAAAAGCCGTACCAGGCCGGCCTGCCCGGCCGTCGCAACCGTGGCGGCCTGTGCGGTGCGAGTACGTCGACGACCCGAGGACGCCAGCTGGCGGCAGGCCGCCGGCGTTCGGCCGACGATCTCGGCGATCTCGGTGAAGGGGTACCGGAAGACGTCGTGAAGGATGAACGCCACGCGTTCGGCGGGCGTCATCGATTCGAGTACGACGAGGAAGGCCATGTTCACCGACTCGTCCAGGGTGACCTGGTCGGCGGGGTCGGCCCCGCCACCGTCCCCCGGCCCCCCGATCCACTCCGTACGGTCGGGCAGCGGCTCGGGTATCCATTCCCCGACGTAGCGCTCGCG
The DNA here is from genome assembly GCF_041052385.1 of Streptomyces sp. R28. GTDB lineage: Bacteria > Actinomycetota > Actinomycetes > Streptomycetales > Streptomycetaceae > Streptomyces. Next base: position 6,430,466 of record NZ_CP163439.1, read on the forward strand.
CCGGACCCGCGCCGAGCCGAGCAGGTCCAGGCAGATGCGGCCGGCCACCGTCGTCAGCCAGGCACCGGGCGACTCGACGGCCTCCTGCTGTTCCCGCGACATCGCGTACCAGCGGGCGTAGGCCTCCTGCACGGCGTCCTCGGCCTCGGTCAGCGAACCGAGCAACCGGTAGGCGATGTTGATGAGCCGGCGTCGCTCGCCGACGATCGCGCTCAGGTGCGGCTGGGGTGGAGTGCTCATGGCCGCGGCCACTCCCCTTCATCTCTCGTCCGCGGTTCGCCTCACATTTCGCGGCCCTGCGTCGTCGGACTACCGAGACACTATCGATCACTGCCACGGGGCAGAGAAGGGGGACCGCGCCATGGCCACCACCACACAGGGGACGGCGAAACCGCGCAGCCTCACGTTCCTGCAGGTCGCGATCGCCCTGCAAACCCTGGCCCTCTTCTTCCAGGCCGTCACCGCCGGAGTGCTGCTGTCCTCCTCCCACGGCGAGTTGCTGCACGGCGTCGGTGCGCGCGTGATGTACGGCGCGTCGATGCTGTACGTGCTCGCCGCGATCCTCGCGTGGCGGCTCGGGGGCGGGAGCCCGCGCCCCATCCTGTACTCGTCCGGCTTTCTCGTGCTCGCCTCGGTGCAGGTGGTGCTGGGCATCGCGCGTGTGCCGTCGGTCCATGTCCCGTTGGGGATCCTGATGTTCGGCCTGAGCGTGCTGGCACTGGCTCAGGTCAGCGTTCTGGCTGCTCGTTCAGGACGTCCGCTCTCCACGCCGTCGCCTGAGGCATGAACCTGTGCTCGGTCGCGTAGGCCGCCATGCGGGCGTTCCGGGCATCGGCCTCGGGGCCGTCCGGCAGGTGGAACTCGCCGCCCGCCTGGGCGGAACGGGCCTGCATGCTCGTGGCGGCAGCCAGCCGTCGGCGGACGTAGCGGTCGAGGGCGTCCGGTACGTCGGGCGGCGTCGCGTCCCTGAGGACGTCGCCCAGTACCGCCGCGTCCAGGATCGCCTGGGCCGCGCCCTGGGCCTGGAACGGGACCATCGCGTGGGCGCTGTCGCCGAGGAGGGTCACGCGGCCGAGGCTCCAGCGCTGCAGCGGGGTGCGGGTGTGGATGCCGTAGCGGTACACCTGGCCGGCGCGTTCGAGGACGCTCAGCACGCGGGGGTCCCATGCGGCGAACTCGCGCAGTTGCTCTCCGGGTTCCGCCTCGGCGGTCCACGACTCCTCGGCCGGCGCCTTCGTGCTGAACACGGCCACCACGTTGAGGAGTTCGCCGCGTCGCACCCAGTAGTGGACGAAGTGGCGGTCCGGGCCGAGCCAGGCGGCCAGCGGGGGCAGGTCGAGGTCGGCCACCTCGTCCGACGGGAGCAGGGCCCGGTAGGCCGCCGTACCCGAGAACACGGCCTCGTCCTTGCCGAAGAGCCACTGGCGGGCCGCGGACCGGATGCCGTCGGCTGCCACGACCAGGTCCGCCGTCAGGCTCTCGCCGGTCGCCGTCGTCACGCAGGCGCAGTCGTCGTCCTGGTCGATTTTGGTGACGGTCGTGTTCAGGCGTACCGACGCGGGTGGTACCGCGGCGGCCAGGGCCGCGTGCAGATCCGCCCGGTGAAGCAGCAGATACGGCGCCCCGAACTCGTCCTCCACCTCGCGGCCCAGCGCGTAGCGGCAGATCTCCGACCCGTCCGACCAGGTGCGGAAGCTCACGTGGGCGGGGTGGGCGGCCCGGGCGGCGACCGCGTCGAGCACGGCCAGTCGGCGCAGCTCTCGCGTGGCGTTGGGGGCGAGCTGGATTCCGGCGCCCACCCCCGTGAAGCGCGCCGTCTGCTCGACCAGCGTCACCTCGACACCCGCGCGGCGCAGGCTCAGTGTCGCGGCCAGCCCTCCGATGCCCGCCCCCACGACGATCGCCCTCATACGACGCCGCCCAGTGAGGCAGACCGCCGCCGTATCGCCCGCTCCTCAGCCCCGTACATCCCGCCAGGCCCCCGGAATCCGCTCGGCCACGTCATGCGCCCCCACCGGCGCCCCGTCCGCCGCGAATCGCGCCGCCAGGCCATGGAGATACGCCGCCACGCTCGCAGCATCCAGCGCCGGGAGCCCCGTCGCCAGCAGCGATCCCGCCAATCCCGACAGCACGTCTCCGCTGCCGGCCGTGGCCAGCCAGGACGTTCCCGTCGGATTCACTCGTACCGCACCCGTACCCCCGGCGTCGGCCACCAGCGTCGTCGACCCCTTCAGCAGCACGGTCGCCGAATAGCGCGCCGCCAAATCCCGCACCGAAGCCAGCCGAGCCCCCTCGACCTCCTCCCGTGCCACCCCGAGCAGCGCCGCCGCCTCCCCGGCGTGCGGGGTCATCAGGGTCGGTGCCGTACGGGCCCGTCCCGCCTCCGCGTCCGCCAGCCGCAGCCCGTCCGCGTCGATCAGCACCGGGACGTCCGTCGCCAGTACCTCCGCCACCGTCGCCGCGTCGTCCCCGGCGCCGGGGCCGACGACCCAGGCCTGCACGCGCCCCGCCTTCTTCGGCCCCTGGTCCGACACCAGCGTCTCGGGGAAGCGGGTGATCACCGCGTCCCCGGCCGGACCGACGTACCGCACGGCTCCCGCTCCGCCCCGCAGCGCCCCCGAGACGGCGAGCACGGCGGCGCCCGGATAGCGGGCCGAGCCGGCCGCGATGCCGACGACCCCCCGGCGGTACTTGTCGGACTCCGCCGCCGGCACCGGCAACAGCCGTGCCACGTCGTCGTGTTGCAGCGCCTCCAGCTCCACCGCGTCGTTCGGCAGCGCCAGACCGATGTCCACCAGCCGTACCACCCCGGCGTACTCCCGCGCCGGATCGATCAGCAACCCCGGCTTGTGCGTGCCGAAGGTGACGGTGAGGTCGGCCCGCAGCGCCGTGCCGACCACCTCGCCCGTGTCCGCGTCCACGCCGCTCGGCAGGTCCACGGCGACCACGGCGGCCCCCGAGCGCTCGGCCGCGGCGGCCAGCTGAGCCGCCTGCGGACGGAGCCCGCCCTTGCCGCCGATCCCGACAATCCCGTCGACGACCAGATGCGCGCGCTGGAGCATCTCCTCGGCGGCATCGAGGCCCGCCGCCCGGCCGCCCGCCCGGCGCAGCGCCGCCAGCCCCTCGGCATGCGCCCGCTCGGGGTTCAGCAGGACCGCCGTAACTCCCGCCCCACGCCTGGCCAGTCGGGCCCCGGCGTACAGGGCGTCGCCGCCGTTGTCGCCGCTGCCGACGAGCAGGACGATCCGGCTGCCGTACACCCGGCCCAGCAGATCCGCGCAGGCGGCGGCGAGTCCGGCCGCCGCCCGTTGCATCAGTGCCCCGTCCGCAAGCCGTGCCATCAGCTCCCGCTCGGCCGCCCTTACCGTCTCCACGCTGTACGCAGTCCGCATGCAACCGAGTCTCGCGTACCGGGAGAAGCTCGTCGCATCCATTGACGCTTTGCCGTGCCTTTGCCAAACTCTCCGGCCCTCACGGGATGAATCGATTCAGTCGAAATGGATTCGATGAGATCGGTTCTATGAGAGGAAGCCCCTCATGGGACGCAGAGCCGTATTCATGGGACGCGGAGCCGCATTCATTGGACGCGGAGCCGCCCTCCTCGCCGTCGCCGGTGCCACCGCTGTCCTCACCGTCGTCGGCACCCTCACCGCCCCCACCCTCGCCGTGGCCGCCGCCTGCGGCGAAGGCTCCTACCAGGCCGAAGCGGTCCTCAGCGGCAGCACCTGGACCGCGCGGCGCGGCAGCAGCACCGTCCATACGGGCGGTGACATGCGGGCCGCCGTCCAGGCGGCGGTCAACAGCCTCACCTCCGGGCGTACCGCCAAGGAGCGGGTGGTGGTGCGGGGTTCGGGAGCGATGTCCGCCGGGTCGCGCATCTCCCTGCCGAGCTACACCGTGCTCGACGTCTGCGGCACCATCAACGTCACCGGCAGCGGTTCCGGCGACCAGGCGCCCGTCTACTCGCGCGGCACCCGGGACGTCGAGGTCCAGCACCTGAACCTCACCGGCAGCCCGTTGTACGGGATCTTCATGCGGAACGTGCAGAACGTCGCCCTCGGGCAGATAGACATGCGACTGTCCGCCGGTCTGGGCGTGCGGATCGACAACCGGGGCGACACCAGCCAGTGGACGCGCAACGTCCGGATCGACGACGTGTACGTCTCCGGGGCCTCCAGCCACGCCGTGGAGACGTACGGCGTCGACGGCATCACCATCGGGACGGTGACCGCGCGCAACGTGGGTGAGTCGGGTCTGCTGCTCAACCAGACCATCAACGCCACCGTCACCAAGGTGGACGCCGAGAACGCGGGGGCCGGTACCGGGTACGCCGCCTTCCGCATGGCCAACCGGAACGGGCGGGTGGGGAGTTCCTACCCGACCAACATCCGGGTGGGCGAGGTCATCGCGCGTGGCGGCGGGCGCGGGGTGTTCTGCGTGTCCGAGAGCGGCGGGGCCGTCATCGACCGGGTCACCCTCTCGGGCACCGGCAACAACTCGGTGCTGATCGAGAACTGCTACAACGTCGACCTCGCCGCCCGGAGCGGCACCGTCACCGGCGGCGGCGAGCTGCGGCTGGCGGCGCGCTCCGAGTTCCCGAACAACCGGGACATCACCGTCCAGAACCTGACCGTGACCAACTCGGCCATCAGGGAGAGTCCTTGCGGTGAGAACACCACGTTCCGGAACATCACCCGCGTGAACACCAGCCAGTCGATCTGCTGACCGCCGAGTGCGTGGTGGCGCGGGCTCAGCCCTCCGCCACCACCACCGCCGACGCCACTCCGGCGTCATGGCTCAGCGACACGTGCCAGGACCGTACGCCCAGTTCGGCCGCGCGTGCCGCCACCGTCCCCGTCACCCGCAGGCGGGGCCGGCCGCTGTCCTCGACGAACACCTCGGCGTCCGTCCAGAGCAGGCCCGAGGGGGCGCCCAGCGACTTCGCGAGGGCCTCCTTCGCGGCGAAGCGGGCGGCGAGCGAGGCGATGCCCCGGCGTTCACCGCTGGGCAGCAGCAACTCGCTCTCCAGGAAAAGCCGTTCGGCCAGCGCCGGTGTGCGTTGCAGCGCCGCCTCGAACCTGTCGATCTCGGCCACGTCGATTCCGACCCCGATGATGCTCATGCCGAGCACCCTACGGTCGGCCTCCCGCTCACCGATGCCGGCCTCCCGCTCCTCGTTAGGGTGACGCCGCCGCGCGGCACCCCCCGCACGGCAGGCCCTCACGCTTCTCTGTGCGCATGATGAGCGGACGTATCGCATGTCGGAGCATGGCCGTAATGCTCGCCGCGGCCACCTTGTTGCCCATCGGCAGCGCCTCGGCCGACCCCGTCCCCCCGGATTCCGGACCGCAGGCCGAACTCGTGCCCGGGATGCCCCTGGACGTGCTCCCGCTCTGGCAGACGGACACGCCCGACCAGGCGACGGCGCCGCAGGTGTACACGCCCAGCGTCGAGGAGGACGCCGTCGAGCCACAGGACGCGCCGGAGGAGGCGTACGACCGCGTCGAGTACGTCGATCCCATCGACGCCCTCGGGGGCGTGAAGTGCAGCGAGGAGACGGGCCCGCAGCAGCGGCAGGTCGAGCAGTGGCTGAAGCTGCCGGTGGACGGGGAGCAGTCGGCCGCCGACTGCCGGGCCATCCGCGCCTTTCAGGTGAAGCACAAGATCAAGCCCGCCATCGGGTTCGCCGGACCGGTGACCTGGGCCACCATGCAGCTCGTCTCCGCCGGGAAGAACCCGAACGCCGACAAGAAGTGCCCGGTGCGGCGGTACCGGGTCGTCTGTGTCGACCTCGACCGGCAGCTGACCTGGGTGCAGGAAGGCAAGCATGTCGTCTTCGGGCCCGTGCCCATCCGGAGCGGCCGGGAGGGATACGGGACGCGCACCGGATGGCACGCGGTCTACTGGCGGCACAAGAACCATGTGTCGTCGCTGTACAACAGCCCCATGCCCTACTCCCAGTTCTTCAGCGGGGGACAGGCCTTCCACGGTGTCTACGCCAGCATCTTCACCCCCATCGGCTCGCGGGGCTGCGTCAATCTGCTCCTGGACGACGCCCGGGAGCTGTGGGGTCTGCTGAAGCAGAGCGACCGCGTGTACGTGTGGGGGCACCGGTCGGAGCCGTAGACCCGGGAGCGCGACGGGGTTGGGGGTCCCGGCCCGGCGGCGCTGTCGGACCCCTCTGAGACACTGGGGGCGCGATGACAGAAACAGCAGCCCTGCGGACCGCGCCCCTGCGGGCCCGCGCCGAGATCGATCTGGCCGCCCTGCGGGCCAATGTGCGGACCCTGCGCGCCCTCGCGCCGGGCGCGGCCCTCATGGCCGTCGTGAAGTCGGACGCGTACGGCCACGGGGCGGTGCCGTGTGCCCGCGCGGCCGTCGAGGCGGGCGCCGGCTGGCTGGGGACGGCGACGCCCGAGGAGGCCCTCGTGCTGCGCGCCGCCGGGCTGGACGGCGTGCGGATCCTGTGCTGGCTGTGGACGCCGGGCGGGCCCTGGCGGGAGGCCATCGAGGCCGACGTCGACGTCTCCGTGAGCGGGATGTGGGCCCTACGGGAGGCCACCGAGGCCGCCCGGTCGGCCGGCGCCCCCGCGCGCGTGCAGCTCAAGGCCGACACCGGTCTCGGGCGCAACGGCTGCCAGCCGGGTGACGACTGGGCCGAGCTGGTGCGGGAGGCCGTGCGGGCCGAGGCCGGCGGACTGATCCGGATCACCGGGCTCTGGTCGCACTTCGCCTGCGCCGACGAGCCGGGGCATCCGTCCGTCGCCGCCCAGCTCTCCCTCTTCCGGGAGATGGTCGCCTACGCCGAGGCGCGGGGCGTGCGCCCCGAGGTGCGGCACATCGCCAACTCGCCCGCCACGCTCACCCTCCCCGACAGCCACTTCGACCTGGTGCGCACCGGGATCGCGACCTACGGCATCTCGCCCAGCCCCGAGCTGGGCAGCCCCGCCGACTTCGGGCTGCGGCCCGTGATGACGCTCTCGGCGTCCCTCGCCCTGGTGAAACACGTGCCGGGCGGCCACGGCGTCAGCTACGGGCATCACTACATCACCCCCGGCGAGACCACCCTCGGCCTCGTCCCCCTCGGTTACGCCGACGGCATCCCGCGGCACGCCTCGGGCGCCGGGCCCGTCCTGGTCGGCGACAAGTGGCGGACGGTCGCAGGACGGATCGCGATGGATCAGTTCGTCGTGGATCTGGGCGGGGACGAGCCCGAGCCGGGCGCCCGGGCCGTGCTGTTCGGTCCCGGTGACCGCGGTGAGCCCACCGCCGAGGACTGGGCGCAGGCCGCGGGCACCATCGCCTACGAAATCGTCACCCGGATCGGAACGCGCGTTCCCCGCGTCTATAGGAACGGGTCCACGTGATGCGGTCATCCGATGCGTCCATGTGATGCGTCCGTGTGAGTGCGGCTATGTGGGTGCGGCTATGTGAAGGGTGAAAGCGTCTAGGTGAATGAGGAACGAGACGGGTAACCCGTAGCGAAACATCGGAACCGAACACCTGCACCATCCACGACCTGATGTCACACCGGCGTCATCCGACCCACCGGCATTACCCAGCGAAGAGGAGCGGTACGTGAGCGAGAGCAGTGCGGAGGTCGTCGCGGCCGTCGCCTCCGCCACGGGGGCGGCCGCGAACTGGCGCAGGGCCACCGGTATCGCCGGCGCCGCGATAGGCGTGATCGCGGCGGGGGCGGCCGCAGGCGTCGCCATAGAGCGGATGACCGTGGGCCGGGGCATACGGCAGAAGGCCCGCCTCGCCCTCGACTCGACGGGGCCGTACGGCTCGCTGCGCGGCATGCCCGGCAAGGCGTACGCCGACGACGGCACCGAGCTGTACTACGAGGTCGACGACATCGACCCCGAGGCGGCCCCCGCCCTCACCCCGCGCCGGCGACGGCTCTTCGGGCGCAAGGCACCCGCCCCCGTCACCGTCGTCTTCAGCCACGGCTACTGCCTCAGCCAGGACTCCTGGCACTTCCAGCGCGCCGCGCTCAGGGGCGTCGTACGCACCGTGCACTGGGACCAGCGCAGCCACGGCCGGTCCGGGCGGGGCGCGGCCCAGGTCGAGGAGGGCGTGCCGGTCGACATCGAGCAGCTCGGGCGCGACCTGAAGGCCGTCATCGACGCCGCCGTGCCCGAAGGGCCGATGGTGCTGGTCGGGCACTCCATGGGCGGGATGACCGTGATGGCGCTGGCCGACCAGTACCCGGAGCTGATCCGCGACCGGGTCGTCGCCACCGCCTTCGTCGGTACGTCCTCCGGACGGCTCGGCGAGGTCAACTTCGGGCTGCCGGTCGCCGGTGTGAATGCGGTACGGCGGGTGTTGCCGGGCGTGCTCAAGGCGCTGGGGCAGCGGGCCGAGCTGGTGGAGCGGGGCCGCCGGGCCACCGCCGACCTGTTCGCGGGGATCATCAAGCGGTACTCGTTCTCGTCGCGGGACGTCGATCCTGCCGTCGCCCGGTTCGCCGAGCGGATGATCGAGGGGACGCCGATCGACGTGGTCGCGGAGTTCTACCCGGCCTTCGCCGACCACGACAAGACCGAGGCGCTCGGTCTCTTCACGGACATGCCCGTGCTCGTCCTGGCCGGTGTGGGCGACCTCGTCACGCCCAGTGAGCACAGCGAGGCCATCGCCGATCTGCTGCCGGACGCCGAGCTGGTCCTGGTGCCGGACGCCGGGCACCTGGTGATGCTGGAGCACCCGGAAGTGGTCACCGACCGCCTGGCCGACCTGCTCACCCGCTCGGGTGCCGTGCCCGCAGGGGCTACCGTAAGTGGCTATGGAAGCACCAGCAGCACCGCACAACGCGGGTGACCTCGAGCTGACCGTCACTTCTCCCGATCAGATGCGGGAACTGGGCCGCCGCCTGGCCAAGCTGCTGCGCGCGGGCGACCTCCTGATGCTCAGCGGGGAGCTCGGCGCGGGCAAGACGACGCTCACCCGGGGGCTCGGCGAAGGAATGGGAGTCAGGGGAGCGGTCACGTCCCCGACCTTCGTGATCGCTCGCGTGCACCCCTCCCTCGGCGACGGCCCGCCGCTCGTCCACGTCGACGCCTACCGGCTGGCCGGCGGCCTCGACGAGATGGAGGACCTCGACCTCGACGTCTCGCTGCCCGAGTCGGTGATCGTCGTGGAGTGGGGCGAGGGCAAGGTCGAGGAGCTGACCGAGGAGCGGCTGCAGGTCGTGATCCACCGGGCCGTCGGGGACACGACCGACGAGGTACGGCATGTGATCGTGACCGGGCTCGGGGAGCGGTGGGCGGCGGTGGACCTGAGCGTGCTGTCCGCGTGAGCGGGTGGCGGTCCGGGTGAGGAGGATGCGTCGGATGAACATTCCGACAAGACGTCGGCAAGATATTGCATTTGCGGTCTTGCACGTGGTCACATGGTATCCAGTTCGTAGTTAGGTCTACCTAACTACGTCCCCTCCCGGCCCCAGGAGGCGTTCATGTCGGCTTCGGAGAACAAGGTCCAGCAGCGGCCGCACGTGGTCGCCGGGGTGTCCATGCGTGATCTGCTGGCGGCCGGTGCCGCCGCGAACGTGATCTCGACCCCGCCGCGGGCTCCTGAGCCGGAGGCGACTCGGCTGCCGCCGGTCGATCAGGGGCATCGCGAAGCGGCGTAGCTCCGCTGGTTGTGCCGTGATGGAAAGTGCCGCGTTGTGCCGTCGTGCGTCTGCGGCAGCGTCGGGCGCTGTCGAACCGTAGTGGACTTCGTCTGCCCCACTCAGGGGATCACGGCTACCGTTCGGCCGATTGTTGCGAAGTCCCACATCGCCGCGCCGTCCGCCCGTGACTCGCGGATGCCGCCCGTCCGCACGGCCGGGGCGGGCCGGGGCGTCGAGCCGTCGACGGCCGCGCTGAAGCCGATGGTGACGCCTTCCACGTCGCTGAAGCGGACCACGTGCTCGATGGCGGCGCCGTCCGTGCCGGTGATCGCCTTGGAGCGGGACGTGACCATGTAGACGCCCGGTGCCGGGTCGACCGATCCGGCGGTGACGCGGAACGTGCGCTTGACCGCGTCGCCCTCACCGACCAGCCACACCCGGTCGTCGTCCAGCGCGTACACGACCCGCACACCCGTACCGGACCCGGCCGGCAGCGCGCCGGGGCCCGTCCCGTCGCGCGGCCCCTGGGCGGCGCTCGCCGCGGGTGAGCTGCTCGCCCGGGGCTTGCCCAGGCCTGCCGGGACGCCGGCCTGGGCCTGGTAGGCGAGGAAGCCGACGGTCGCGAGGGCGGCCGCGGTGAGCACCACCACGAATCCGGAGCTGCTCCTTGCCACCGTCGCCCACCTCCGTCGTTCGCGTCGTGCGTCGTGATCAAGCCCGACCGTAGCAGTCGTCAGGCGTGCCGCCGGGGCGGCACTTCCTGGGGCGAGAGCGCCGTAGGCTGTTTGCGTGCTCTTGCTCGCTCTGGATACCGCCACCCCCGCCGTCACCGTCGCGCTGCACGACGGTACGGACGTCATCGCCTCCTCGAGCCAGGTGGACGCCCGCCGGCACGGCGAGCTGCTGCTGCCGGCCGTCGACCGGGTCCTCGCCGAGACCGGCCTGCGACTCGACGCCGTCACCGGCATCGTCGTCGGCATCGGCCCCGGCCCCTACACCGGGCTGCGCGTCGGTCTCATGACCGCCGACACCTTCGGGCTCGCCCTCGGCGTCCCCGTGCACGGCGTGTGCACGCTCGACGGCCTCGCGTACGCCGCCGACATCGAGAAGGGCCCCTTCGTCGTGGCGACCGACGCCCGGCGCAAGGAGGTCTACTGGGCCCGGTACGCCGACTCCCGTACGCGCCTGACCGACCCGGCCGTCGACCGGCCCGCCGACATCGCCGACCAGGTCGCCGGGCTGCCCGCCGTCGGCGCGGGCGCGCTGCTGTACCCCGACACCTTCCCCAGCGCCCACGAGCCCGAGCACGTGTCGGCGGCGGCCCTCGCCGGGCTGGCCGCCGAGAAGCTGGCGGCGGGCGAGGAACTTGCCGCGCCCCGGCCGTTGTACCTGCGCCGGCCCGACGCCCAGGTCCCCAGGAACTACAAGGTGGTCACCCCCAAGTGACAGGACAGCCGAACGGACCGCAGACCGGGCCGCCCGTGACTCCTGTGCTGCGCGAGATGCGCTGGTGGGACATCGACGCCGTACTGAGCCTGGAGAAGGACCTCTTCCCCGAGGACGCCTGGTCCCGGGGCATGTTCTGGTCCGAGCTGGCCCACTCGCGCGGGCCCGAGGCGACACGGCGCTACGTCGTCGCCGAGGAGGGTGAACGGCTCGTGGGCTACGCCGGCCTCGCGTCCGCCGGGGACCTGGGCGACATCCAGACCATCGCCGTCGCCCGTGACTACTGGGGGACCGGTCTGGGCGGCCGTCTCCTCACCGAACTGCTGCAGGCCGCCTCCGCGTTCGAGTGCGCGGAAGTGATGCTGGAGTGCCGCGTGGACAACGTCCGGGCGCAGAAGCTCTACGAGCGCTTCGGCTTCGAGGCCATCGGCTTCCGGCGGGGCTACTACCAGCCGGGGAACGTGGACGCCCTGGTGATGAGACTGACCACGAAACCCGATGGCGGCTCCGCCGCGGGTTCAACTTCCGTACAAGGAACCGAGATCAATGGCTGACTCACGCGACGAGCCGCTCGTACTCGGCATCGAGACCTCCTGCGACGAGACCGGCGTCGGCATCGTCCGCGGTACCACCCTGCTCGCCGACGCCATCGCCTCCAGCGTCGACGAGCACGCCCGCTTCGGCGGAGTGGTGCCGGAGGTCGCCTCCCGGGCGCACCTGGAGGCGATGATCCCGACGATCGACCGCGCGCTGAAGGAAGCGGGGGTCAGCGCGAGGGATCTGGACGGTATCGCCGTCACCGCCGGCCCCGGGCTCGCGGGCGCGCTGCTGGTCGGTGTGTCGGCGGCGAAGGCGTACGCCTACGCGCTGGGCAAGCCGCTCTACGGCGTCAACCACCTCGCCTCCCACATCTGCGTGGACCAGCTGGAGCACGGCGCGCTGCCGGAGCCGACGATGGCGCTGCTGGTGAGCGGCGGGCACAGCTCCCTGCTGCTCTCGTCGGACATCACCTCCGACGTCCGCCCGATGGGCGCGACCATCGACGACGCGGCGGGCGAGGCCTTCGACAAGATCGCCCGGGTGCTGAACCTGGGCTTCCCGGGCGGCCCGGTCATCGACCGCTACGCGCGCGAGGGCGACCCGGCGGCGATCGCCTTCCCGCGCGGTCTGACGGGGCCGCGCGATCCGGCGTACGACTTCTCCTTCTCCGGTCTGAAGACGGCGGTCGCCCGCTGGATCGAGGCCAGGCGTGCGGCGGGCGAGGAGGTGCCGGTGCGGGATGTGGCGGCTTCCTTCCAGGAGGCGGTCGTGGACGTGCTGACCCGCAAGGCCGTTCGCGCCTGCAAGGACGAGGGTGTCGACCACCTGATGATCGGCGGCGGCGTGGCGGCCAACTCCCGGCTGCGGGCCCTGGCCCAGGAGCGCTGCGAGGCGGCCGGGATCCGGCTGCGGGTGCCCCGGCCGAAGCTGTGCACGGACAACGGGGCGATGGTGGCGGCGCTGGGCGCGGAGATGGTGGCGCGGAATCGGCCGGCGTCGAGCTGGGACCTGTCGGCGGACTCCTCGCTGCCGGTGACGGATCCTCATGTGCCGGGCACCGGCCACTCCCATGACCACGACCATGTGCACGAGGTCAGCAAGGAGAACCTGTACTCGTGACGGTCGCGTTGATGTGGGAGGCGCGGGCGGTTCCCGGGCGGGGGGAGGAACTGCTCGCCTGGGCCCGGGCGCAGGAGCCGGCCGTACGGCCCCTGCGCCGGGAGGTCCTGCGGGCCCCGCAGGACCGGGTGCTCGTCATCACGTGGTGGGAAGCGGAGTTCGACGCCGAACTGCCTGAACTGCCGGAGCCGACGGAGGAGTTGGTGACTCGGGCGGTGCATCGGTGGCGGTTCGAGTCGGTGGCGACGGACTGAGCGGGGACGCCTGCGACGTGAGCTTGCGGGAGGGACGCCGCGCGTCACTCCGGCGCCGACACCTCCGTCACGCACCGCAGCCTGCGGTCCGCCCCCAGCTCCCGTACCGGACCGGCGAGTTCCAGCCGCACCGTGTGCCGTACGTCCGCGCTGGATGCCGCCAGCCGTAGCTCCAGCACACCCGGTTCGACCACCCGTCGGCCCGAGCGGTCCGTGAACGAGGACAGGTCGGTGTGGAAGCGGAAGGTGACCCGGCTCGCCTCGCCCGCCGCCAACTCCACCCGCTGGTAGCCGATCAGCCGCACGTCCGGCCGGGTCACCGACGCCACCGGGTCGTGCAGGTACAGCTGGACCACCTCCGCGCCCGCGCGCTCGCCCGTGTTACGGACCGTCACCGACACGTCGTACGACCCGTCCGTGCCGATCTCCGCCTCTCCCGCATCCACGGAGTCCCACGCGAACGACGTGTACGACCGCCCGTGCCCGAACGCGTACATCGGCGTCGGATCCAGGTTGCTGACCTCGCCCGCCAGCCCCAGCGGCGGCTGGAGGTACGTCCACGGCTGGCCCCCGGGCACCCGCGGCACACTCACCGGCAGCCGCCCCGACGGGTTGACCCGCCCCGAGAGCACTCCCACCACCGCCGGGCCGCCCTCCTCGCCCGGGAAGAACGCCTGGACCACCGCCGCCAGACGCCCGTCCCAGCGGCCCAGCGCGTACGGGCGCCCGGTGAGCAGCACCAGCACCACCGGGACGCCCGTGGCCACGAGCGCGTCCAGCAGGTCTCCCTGCACACCCGGCAGCCGGAGGTCCGTCACATCGCAGCCCTCGCCCGAGGTGCCCCGCCCGAACAGCCCCGCCCGGTCGCCCAGCACCGCCAGGCACACGTCCGCCTCCGACGCCCGCGCCACCGCCTCCTCGAAGCCCGCCGGGTCCGGGTCCAGGACGCCGCACCCCTCCGCGAACGTCACCTTGGCGTCGGGGAGTTCGGCGCGCAGGGCCTCCAGGACCGTCGGGATCTCGATGCCCATCGGCACCTCGGGGTGGTGCGTGAGGACGTGGGACGGGAAGGAGTAGCAGCCCAGCATCGCCAGGGCGTCCGCCGCGCGCGGGCCCACGACCGCGATTCGGGCGTCCGGGGGAAGCGGGAGGACGCCGTCGGGGTTGTCCAGCAGGACCACCGACTCCTCGGCCACTCGGCGGGCCAGCGCCCGGTTCGCGGGGGAGTCCAGGTCGATGCGGGCCGCCGCCGGCTCCGGCGTCCAGTCCTCGTCCAGGAGGCCCAGCTCGCACTTCTGGAGCAGGACCCGGCGGGCCGCGCGGTCCACCAGCTCCTCCTGGATCCCGCCCGACCGGACGGCCTCCACCAGCGGGGTCCCGTAGCACTTCACGGTCGGGAGTTCCACGTCGATGCCGGCCGCCAGTGCCGTGTGCGCCGCTTCGGCCGGTGAGCCCGCCACGCGGTGCAGGGTCTGAAGGAACCCGATGCCGAAGTAGTCGGCGACCACCGTGCCCGTGAAACCCCATTGCTCGCGCAGGAGTTCGGTCAGCAGCGCCGGGTCGGCGGAGGCCGGCACGCCGTCCGTCTCGTTGTACGCCGCCATCACCGAGCGCGCCCCGCCCTCGCGCAGCGCCATCTCGAACGGCGGCAGGGTGACGTCCGCGAGTTCGCGGATGCCCGCCCGTACGGGCGCGAGGTTGCGGGCGCCGGCCGAGGACGCGTACCCGGCGAAGTGCTTGAGCGTCGCGATGACGCCGGCCGACTCCAGGCCCCGGACGTACGCCGCCCCGATCGTGCCGACCAGATACGGGTCCTCGCCGACGGTCTCCTCGACCCGGCCCCAGCGCGGATCGCGTACGACGTCCAGGACGGGGGCCAGACCCTGGTGGACGCCGGCCGAGCGCAGGTCCTGGCCGATGCGCCGGGCCATCTCCTCGACGAGCGGGGGGTTGAAGGTGGCCCCCCACGCGAGCGGGACCGGGTAGGCCGTGGCCTGCCAGGCCGTGAAGCCCGCGAGGCACTCCTCGTGGGCCACCGCCGGGATGCCGAAGCGGCCGGCGGCGGTGATACGGCGCTGGGCGCGGGCCAGTGCCTGCGCGCCCAGCGCCGGGTCCACGGGGGCGGTGCCGAAGGAGCGGGTGAGCTGGCCGAGGCCGAGGGTGATCAGCTCGTCCCAGTCATGGTCGGCGGTCATGTCGTGCTGGTGCGGGGCGACTCCCTCGCCGTCCGAGGCGGCGCCCACCCACACGCCGTACAGCTGGGCGGTCTTCTCCTCCAGGGTCATCCGGGAGAGGAGGTCGTCGACGCGGGCGGCGGCGGGCAGGGCGGGGTCGCGCCAGGGGGCGGTGGTCATGAAACTCCTGTCCGGGCGATGGCTGGAAACTCCTGTCGGGGCGGTGACGGGACAACCCACTCGCGAATGTTTCGTTGTTCACCTCGAATGTTCCGGGAACCTAGGCGTGGTGAGAAGGGTTCGTCAAGGGGGCGTGCAGGGATACGATCGCCGCCATGACACCCTCGGAGCCCGCCGAAACCCGGACGACAACGCGTGAAACCCGGACGACATCACCGTCGGCCGGGCGGTCCACGCAGACCGCCACGCTCGCCGAGATCGCCCGCGAGGCCGGCGTGTCCGCGCCGACTGTTTCGAAGGTCCTCAACGGACGAGCCGACGTCGCCCCGGCCACCCGCAGCCGCGTCGAGGAACTCCTGCGCGCCCACGGCTACCGGCGCCGCCGCGCCGAGGCCAGCCGCTCGCCCCTGATCGACCTGGTCTTCCACGAGCTGGAGAGCGCGTGGGCGATGGAGGTCATCCGGGGTGTGGAGAACGTCGCCCGGGACGCCGGGCTGAGCGTCGTGCTGAGCGAGAGCGCCGGGCGACTGACCCCCGGCCGGACCTGGGCCGACCAGGTCGCCGCCCGGCGCCCGCACGGCGTGATCCTGGTGCTGTCCGGCCTCGACGAGTCCCAGCGCGCCCTGCTGACCAGCCGGTCGATCCCGTTCGTGGTGATGGACCCGGCGGGCGACCCGGGCGCCGACGTGCCGTCCATCGGGGCGACCAACTGGCAGGGCGGGCTGGCCGCCACCCGGCACCTGGTCGAGCTGGGGCACCGCAGGATCGGCGCGATCACCGGGCCGTCCCGGATGATGTGCAGCCGCGCCCGCATCGACGGCTACCGCGCCGCCCTGGAGACGGCCGGCCTCCCGGTCGAGCAGGACCTGATCCGGCCCGGCGACTTCCACCACGAGACCGGCTACCGGCAGGGCCTGGAACTGCTGCGCCGCCCGGACCGGCCGACCGCCGTCTTCGCCGGCAACGACCTCCAGGCGCTCGGGCTGTACGAGGCCGCGCGCGAGCTGGGACTGCGGATTCCGGAGGACGTGAGCGTGGTCGGCTTCGACGATCTGCCGATCGCACGCTGGGTGGGGCCGCCGCTGACGACCGTGCGGCAGCCGCTGACGGAGATGGCGGAGGCGGCGGCGAAGCTGGTCCTCGACATCGCGCGGGAGGAGGGGACACCGGCGGCGACGCGGGTGGAGCTGGCGACCAGCCTGGTGGTGCGGAGCAGTACGGGGGAGCCTTCGGCGGTTTAGCGGGGAGAGGCCTGTTGCTGTATTGACGGGTGTTCCGCGGCGCCCCACACTGCACCGAAGCCAGTCGGTTGTTCAACCGAAACTTTCGGAGGCGCCCGCAATGAGATCTCTGAGAACAGGCTTATCCCTCGGATCACTTCTCACCGGCGTCGCGACGATCGGAGCCCTCGTGCTCACGGCGCCCGCGGCGCACGCCGCCGACACTCCGCTGCGCGACCTCGCCGCCGCCAAGGGCAAGGTCATGGGGACGGCCGTCACCGGTTCCAAGCTCACCGGCGCCTACGGCGACATCGCGGGCCGGGAGTTCAACGCGCTGACCCCCGGCAACGCCATGAAGTGGGGCTCGGTCGAGCCGACACGATCCACCTTCGACTGGGCCGAGGCCGACCGGATCGTCGCCTTCGCCGAGGAGCACGGCCAGCAGGTGCGCGGCCACACCCTGGTCTGGCACAGCCAGAACCCGAGCTGGCTGACGAACGGCAGCTGGACGTCGGCCGAGCTGAGCCGGCTGATGACCGACCACATCGCCACCGAAGTCGGCCGCTACAAGGGCAGGTTGGCGACCTGGGACGTGGTGAACGAGCCGTTCAACGAGGACGGCACCTACCGGCAGACCCTCTGGTACAACGGCCTCGGCGCCGACTACATCGCCCAGGCCCTGACCGCGGCCCGCGCCGCCGACCCGAGCGCCAAGCTGTACATCAACGACTACAACGTCGAGGGCGTGGGCGCGAAGAGCACGGCGTTGTACAACCTGGTGCGGTCCCTGAAGGAGCGCGGGGTCCCGATCGACGGCGTGGGACTCCAGGCCCACCTGATCCTCGGCCAGGTGCCGTCGACCATGCGGCAGAACATCCAGCGGTTCGCCGATCTCGGCGTCGACGTGGCGATCACCGAGCTGGACATCCGTATGCAACTGCCCGCGGACAGCGCCAAGCTGACGCAGTAGGCCGCCGACTACAAGGCGGTCATGAACGCCTGCCTCGCGGTGTCCCGGTGCGCCGGCGTCACCGTCTGGGGCTTCACCGACTCCGACTCCTGGATCCCGAGCACCTTCCCCGGGCAGGGCGCGGCGACGCCGTACGACGAGAACTACGCGCCGAAACCGGCGTACCACGCGATCGCCGAGTCGCTGGGCGGCGGCACGACGACCCCGCCTCCCACGGACGCGTGCACGGCGGCCTACAGCGTCACCAGCCAGTGGAACACCGGCTTCACCGGGCAGGTGAAGATCGCCTGCTCGGGTGCGGCGCTGTCGTCCTGGAAGGCCGGCTGGGCCTTCGGTGCGGGCCAGCAGGTCACCCAGGCCTGGAACGCGACGTGTGCGCAGTCGGGGGCGGCGGTCACCTGCTCCAACGCTTCGTACAACGCGTCGGTTCCCGACGGCGGTTCGGTGACCTTCGGGTTCAACGGGTCGTGGAGCGGGAGCAATCCGGTGCCCACGGTGACGCTGGGCTGAGCGCGGGTTCGGATCGGGCGGGGAAGTATGAGATTTTCCGAAGAAAAGACGGTCTGACGTTCCTGCCCGTAATAAGTCGGACTTACGTTCCTCTCCGTGACTGGACAAGACGAGAACGGGGACGACGGCAGACGCGCGGGCCGGCGGTCGAGAGCACTGAAGACCGCCGGCCTCGTCCTCGCGGGCGCCCTGGTGCTGGGCGCGGGAACGGCCGGCTGGGCCTTCTGGCACCTGAACGCCAACATCAAGAGCGTCGACATCAACAACGCGCTCGGCGACGACCGCCCCGCGAAGGCGGTCACGACACCGTCGCCGTCGGCCTCCGCGTCCCCCTTGCCCACGGGGTCCCTGAACATCCTGGTCCTCGGCTCGGACTCGCGCAGCGGCGAGGGGAACCAGGAGCTCGGCGGGGGCAGCAGCGCCGGAGCCCGCTCGGACACGGCGATGGTGGTGCACATCGACGCGGGCCGTTCGAAGGCGACGGTCGTCAGCATCCCGCGCGACACCCTGGTCACCCGCCCCTCCTGCCCGCTGTCGTCGGGCGGTTCGACGGAGGTGGCGTACGGCACGATGTTCAACAGCGCGTACGCGATCGGCGGCCCCGTATGCGCGGTCAAGACGGTCGAGACGATCACCGACGTCCGCATGGACCACTTCATCGAGATCGACTTCTCCGGCTTCGCGAAGCTGGTGGACGCGCTGGGCGGCGTCACGGTCACCACGGACGAGGACATCGACGACGAGGACAGCCACCTGACGTTGGAAGCGGGCACCCACCACCTCGACGGCAGGACGGCCCTCGCCGTGGCGCGCACCCGCCACGGCATAGGCGACGGCAGCGACCTCGGCCGCATAGGCCTGCAGCAGAAGCTGGTGAAGGCGCTGCTGGAGCAGATCTCCTCGACCGATCTCCTCACCGACCCCGCCAAGCTCTACAAGGTCGCCGACGCGGTGACGGGCAGCCTGACGACCGACACCGGCCTGGACTCCCTGAGCGAGCTGATGTCCCTCGGCGAGAGCCTGAAGGGCTTGTCGGCGGGCGAGGTGAAGACGGTGACGATGCCGGTGGTCACGGCGGCGTCGGACGTGAACCGGGTGGTGGCGGACGAGCCGGAGGCGGGCGAGTTGTGGGAGTCGTTGCGGTAGGGGAGTCGCCTCGGGCGCACGGGGCCCCTGCCGCTCGAGCTGTGCCCGGGCTCGCCGTGGTGCAGACGCGCGTACGACAGCCACTGCCGAGGCTCGGGATCCCGCCCCGGAGGCCGGTGCTGCCTGCGGGAACGCCCGCCGGAGAAAAAAGTTCGAAGAATCCCGGCGAGCGTGTCGATCCGGGTGTCTCCCGTTCGACGCAGGGGTGAGAGGCCGGGAAGGACCGGCCCATCCGATCCGACCCGAGGAGTCACCATGCCCCGCTATCTGTCGCTCGTGCAGATCGACGAGAACACCATGCCCGCCGAGGGCCCCAGCCCCGAGCTGATGCAGCGCATGGGCGAACTGATCGAGGAGGTCACCAAGGCCGGCGTCATGCTCGACACAGCCGGGCTGACCCCGTCCGCGCAGGGCACCCGCGTGCACTGGGAGGGCGGCAGGATCTCCGTCACCGACGGGCCCTTCACCGAGGCCAAGGAGGTCATCGGCGGCTACGCGATCATGCAGTGCAAGGACAAGGCCGAGGCGCTGGAGTGGACCAAGCGGTTCCTGAAGGTGCACGAGGAGTTCTGGACGGTGACCTGCGAGGTGCGGGAGATCGCGGAGGGCTGAGCCTTCCTTTGCCCGGGGCCGCGTGGGGTGTTCGATGGTGGGTTGTGGAACCACAGCCCACCGCCGACCCGCGCGGTACCGTCGAAACCGTCTTCCGCATCGAGTCCCCCCGCATCATCGCCGGCGTCGCCCGCATCGTCCGCGACATCGGCATCGCCGAGGAACTCGCCCAGGACGCACTCGTCGCCGCCCTGGAGCAGTGGCCCCGCGACGGCGTGCCCGACAACCCGGGCGCCTGGCTCATGGCCACCGCCCGGCACCGCGCCGTCGACCTGATCCGCCGCCGCGAGAACTACGTCCGCAAGCTGGCGGAGATCGGGCGGGACCTGGAGACGACGACCCCGCCCGAGGAGCCCGCCGACCCCGACGACATCGACGACGACCTGCTGAGGCTCGTCTTCACGGCATGCCACCCGGTGCTGTCTCCCGAGGCCCGCATCGCCCTCACCCTGCGCCTCCTCGGCGGCCTGACGACACCGGAGATCGCCCGCGCGTTCCTGGTCCCGGAGCCGACGATCGCCCAGCGCATCGTCCGCGCCAAGCGCACACTCGCCACGAGGAACGTCGCCTTCGAGGTCCCGTACGGCCCCGACCGCGAGGCCCGCCTCGGCTCGGTCCTCGACGTCATCTACCTGATCTTCAACGAGGGCTACGCCGCCACGGCCGGCGACGACTGGCTGCGCCCCGGCCTGTGCGAGGACGCGCTGCGCCTGGCCCGCGTGCTGTCGGGACTGATGCCGAAGGAGCCGGAGGTGCACGGCCTGACCGCCCTCCTCGAATTCCAGACGTCCCGCGCGGCAGCCCGCACCGGCCCCGCCGGCGAACCGATCCTCCTCAAGGACCAGAACCGCCGCCGCTGGAACCGCATGCTCATCGCCCGCGGCATCAAGGCGCTGGGCCGTGCGGATGCCACCGCCACGGGCGCCCCGGGCCCGTACGCCCTCCAGGCAGCGATCGCCGCCTGCCACGCGCACGCGTACACGTACGAGGAGACGGACTGGAAGAGCATCGCCACCCTGTACGGCCTGCTGTCCGCCCGGTCCCCTTCCCCCGTGGTCGAGTTGAACCGCGCGGTCGCCGTGTCGATGGCGGACGGCCCGGAACCCGCCCTGGAGATCGTCGACGCCATCGCCGCCGAACCGGCCCTGCGGGACTACCACTTGCTGCCGAGCGTGCGCGGCGACCTGCTGCTGCGTCTTGGCCGTACGGCGCAGGCGCGGGCGGAGTTCGAGCGGGCGGCGGGGCTGACGCAGAACGAGCGGGAGCGGGAGATGCTGCTACGCCGGGCGGCTGAGGTCGCGTAGGGCGAAAAGACCGCCTGTGTCAGTGGCCGCTGCCAGAATCGACGGGCGGTCAGGAAAACGGGGCACGGGGGGCGGTGCCTTGAGCGGGCCGTACTGGGCGGCGAGGCTCTCCTGAGGTCGGTGGCCGGCGTCGCGGACGACGCCGAGAGCGTCGTCGGGCTCCCCTGACCGGGCTAGGCCGGCCGCCCGACGAGCATCGTCGGCGCCCCCGCCACCCGCGTCAGGAACACGGTCGCCGAATGGGGCCCCTGAGGCTTGACCTTCCTCCGCAGCTCCTCCGGCTCGACGGCGGAGCCGCGCTTCTTGACGGTGAGGACGCCCACCTCCCGCTCACGCAACAGCGCCTTCAACTTCTTGACGTTGAAGGGAAGTTGGTCGGTGATCTCGTACGCCGTGGCATACGACGTCGCGCGCAGCTCGTCCGCAGTGATGTACGCGATGGTCGCGTCGAGCAGCCCGCCGTTCAGCTGGTCCGCCACCTCGGCGACCAGATGCGCCCGGATGACGGCGCCGTCGGGCTCGTACAAGTACCGCCCGACGGGCCGGACTTCGGGGTCGGGCAGTCCCCGGGAGAGCAGGGAACGGGGACCCGGCAGCAGCGTGGCCCGGACCGCCCCGGCCTGCGTTCCGAACCACAGCACCGCTTCCTTCACATCCCCGCCGTCCGAGATCCACTCCGCCTCGGCCTCGCCCGGTACGGCCTCGTGCGGAATGCCGGGTGCGATCTTCAGCGCGGCGTGAGGAGCCTTGCGGGCGGCATCGAGAGCCCAGGACAGCGGGGGCGAGTACGCCTCGGGATCGAAGATCCTCCCGCGACCGCCCCGGCGGGCGGGGTCGACGAACACGGCGTCGTAGCCGGTCGTGTCCACCTCGGTGACGTCGGCCTCCCGCACCTCGATGAGGGCGGTGAGGCCGAGGCCCTCCGCATTCGCCCGCGCCACCGCCACCGTCACCGGATCCCGATCCACCGCCAGCACCCGGATCCCGGCCCGCGCCAACGCGATCGCGTCGCCCCCGATCCCGCAGCACAGGTCGGCGACCGATCCGACCCCGAGTTGCTTCATCCGCCCGGCCCGATACGAGGCGACACTCGCCCGCGTCGACTGCTCGACCCCGTTCGGAGTGAAGAACATCCGCCGCGCGTCCACCGCCCCGAACTTCGCCACCGCCCGCTGCCGCAGCCGTGCCTGGCCGAGCGCCGCCGACACCAGCTCGGCGGGATGCTCGCGGCGCAGCCGGGTGGCGACGGCGAGTTCGTCGGCGGGGTCGGTGTCGCGTACGGCGTCGAGGAGGGCGCGGCCCTCGGGGGTGAGCAGGCGGGAGAAGGAGGCGAGGTCGTTCACCGGGTCATTGTCGGCCAGTCGGTGGATGGTCCGCCTCCGGCGGCGGTGTCGGCCGATCTTCGGGGCGGGGGCCTGCGAGGATCCGACGCCATGCGAGTAGTACGACAAAATGACAAGAGTCGCCGCAATGGGGGAGTCGCGGGGCGCGGTCATCGGGCAGCCGGGCGGGCGGTCGGGCGTTACCGGATCCGCGGTGGAATCGCCGCGCTCACCGCCGCCGCCATCGCCTCGGGGTGTGCGCAGGGCGGCGGAGGTGGACAGGGCGGCGGAGGCCGGCATGAGGCCGTACGCCCCACGCCGAGCCGGCAACCCCTCAAGGCCCCACCTCCGAGCGAAACCTCGGGCGCGCCTGCCAAAGGCCCGCACGCCAAAGACCCGCACGCCAGGCACCCGCACGGCAGGGACCCTCATGCCAAAGACCCGCAGGCCAAGAAGTTCCAGTCCGCCCAGGCCGCTCGCGCCGCCCGGGTCGCCGCCGCGAGGCGCTGGCGCCTGGCGCGCGTCCCGCTCACGCCCCCGCCGCCACCCGCCAGGAAGCCGGAGATCACCACCCGCGACGGCTTCGAGGTCGACGGGCACGAGGAGCTCGGCCTCCCGCCGGTCTTCACGACCGTCCCCACCAAGCAGAGGGTCGTCTTCCTCACCATCGACGACGGCGCCGAGAAGGACCCGGCGTTCCTGCGGATGATGAGCGAGCTGCAGGTGCCGTACACCGCCTTCCTCAGTGACTACCTGATCAAGGACGACTACGGCTACTTCAAACGGATGCAGCGCGGCGGAGTGGTCCTGAACAACCACACCCTCCACCACCCCTACCTCCCGGCCCTCTCCTACTACGGCCAAAGGCGTGAGATCTGCGGCATGCAGGAGGTGATGGAGAGGCGTTACGGCAAGCGCCCGCTGCTCTTCCGCCCGCCCTTCGGCAACTACAACAGGAACAGCCTGCGCGCCGCGAAGTCCTGCGGCATCGAGTACGTCCCGCTGTGGAACGAGGAGGTCTTCGTCGACCGCTGGGACTACCGCGAGTGGGACCGGAAGATCCGCCCCGGTGACATCGTCCTCAGTCACTTCCGGGGCAGGGACGAATGGAAGGGCACAATGCCCGACATGATCCGCCGATTCCTGAACAAAGTGACGGCCGAGGGGTACGCGGTGGCCCGGCTGGAGGACTACCTGTGAGGCCGGCGCCGGCATCGATGCCGGCGCCCGAGCCGGGGGCTTTCACCGCCGCACATGCTCCGACGGCCGTGCGTGCGTCGGCCGTACGTTCTCTGGCAGCTGTCGTCCTGGTGTCCGTCGTGCTCGCCGGTTGCGCCCAGCCGTCCGGGTCGGTCGGGCCCGGCGGAGGGTCGGGCGGGAGGGCGGCGCAAGAGGCGCGGTCGGCGAAAGGCCCGACGCCCACCGCACAGCCGTACCGCCGATGGGGCCTCACCGCCCCGCTGCCCGCGCCCCCGCCCCCGCCCGCCCGGCGGCAGGTGACGCCCGGGGGTGATCGGCCGTCCGGGGGGCATCTGCTGCCCGTCGTCGACCGCGTCCTCACCCGCGACCAGGTCGTGTTCCTCACCTACGACGACGGTGCCGAGAAGGACCCCCGCTTCGTCGACATGGTCCGTGAGCTACGGCTGCCCGTCAGTATGTTCCTCACGGACAGCGTGGTCGGCCCGGGCTACGGCCACTTCGCGCGCCTGCGGTCGGTGGGTGCGTCGATGCAGAACCACACCCTCGACCACGCCGCCCTGCGCGGTCTGCCGTACGCCGGCCAGCGCGCCGAGATCTGCGGCCAGCAGAACAAGCTCCGCGCCCGCTTCGGCATCCGCCCCCGGCTCTTCCGGCCGCCCTACGGCACGTACGACACCACCACCCTCCGCGCGGCGGCCGACTGCGGCGTGACGGTGGTGGTGCTGTGGCGGGCGGCGATGGAGGGCGACGGCGGGCTGACGTACGCGAACGGGCCCCGCCGGCTGCGGGCCGGCGACATCGTCTCCGTCCCTTCGGGCGAACCGGCCGGCATGACGCTGAGAGAGCGCACGACGCGGCTGTTGCGGGAGATCCAGAGGCGTGGGCTGACGGTGGGCCGATTGGAGGATTACGTCTAGCGGACCGTGCGCACGCCGGTCGGCACGGCTCAGCCCGTCCGGCGTTCAGGGACGAGGCCCGTTCAGGGCCGAAGCGGGGGGCCGGGGGCGCGGTTCGCGGGGCGGCAGCGGCACCGCCGGTCACCCGGAACGCGGCTCGGTCGGCGCAGCGGACGCGCAGCGAATTAGCAGTCCGCTTGACCGAGTGCTAATCGCGGTCATAGTCTCGGCTCTGGCACTCCCCACTGGAGAGTGCCAACTACGCGACGGGCAGGTCCGGCACCCGCGACGACGGATCCACCTGGTCGCCACCTCAGACAGTTAACCCCGTGAGATCTCCGAAGGGGGAGGTCGGATCGTGACGACCACCAGCTCCAAGGTTGCCATCAAGCCGCTTGAGGACCGCATTGTGGTCCAGCCGCTCGACGCGGAGCAGACCACCGCCTCTGGCCTGGTCATCCCGGACACCGCCAAGGAGAAGCCCCAGGAGGGCGTCGTCCTGGCCGTGGGCCCGGGCCGCTTCGAGAACGGCGAGCGTCTGCCGCTCGACGTCAAGACCGGCGACATCGTGCTGTACAGCAAGTACGGCGGCACCGAGGTGAAGTACAACGGCGAGGAGTACCTCGTCCTCTCGGCTCGCGACGTGCTCGCGATCATCGAGAAGTAGTTCACCCCGAAGCACCTTTTGCTTCAAGCTGCGCCCCTGGCCCCCGCGATCACTTAAAGAAGCCGGGCGCCCGGGGCGCAGTGCCTTTTTCACCCACATTCCGAGAGGGCTCCCGCTGTCATGGCGAAGATCCTGAAGTTCGACGAGGACGCCCGTCGCGCCCTCGAGCGCGGCGTCAACAAGCTGGCCGACACGGTCAAGGTGACGATCGGCCCCAAGGGCCGCAACGTCGTCATCGACAAGAAGTTCGGCGCGCCCACCATCACCAACGACGGCGTCACCATCGCCCGTGAGGTCGAGGTCGACGACCCGTACGAGAACCTCGGTGTCCAGCTGGTGAAGGAGGTGGCGACCAAGACCAACGACGTAGCGGGCGACGGTACGACCACCGCCACCGTGCTGGCCCAGGCGCTGGTCCGCGAGGGCCTGCGCAACGTCGCCGCGGGTGCCTCCCCGGCCGCCCTGAAGAAGGGCATCGACGCCGCCGTCAAGGCCATCTCCGACGAGCTGCTCGCGACCGCGCGCCCGATCGACGAGAAGTCCGACATCGCGGCCGTCGCCGGTCTGTCCGCCCAGGACAGCCAGGTCGGCGAGCTCATCGCCGAGGCGATGGACAAGGTCGGCAAGGACGGTGTCATCACCGTCGAGGAGTCCAACACCTTCGGTCTGGAGCTGGACTTCACCGAGGGCATGGCCTTCGACAAGGGCTACCTGTCGCCGTACATGGTGTCCGACCAGGAGCGTATGGAGGCCGTCCTCGACGACCCGTACATCCTCATCAACCAGGGCAAGATCTCCTCCATCCAGGACCTGCTGCCGCTGCTTGAGAAGGTCATCCAGTCGGGTGCCTCCAAGCCGCTGCTGATCATCGCCGAGGACGTCGAGGGCGAGGCCCTGTCGACCCTGGTCGTGAACAAGATCCGCGGCACCTTCAACGCGGTCGCCGTCAAGGCCCCCGGCTTCGGTGACCGTCGCAAGGCGATGCTGCAGGACCTGGCGGTCCTCACCGGCGCCACGGTCATCTCCGAGGAGGTCGGCCTCAAGCTCGACCAGGCCGACCTGGACGTGCTGGGCTCCGCCCGCCGTGTCACGGTCACCAAGGACGACACGACCGTCGTCGACGGTGCCGGCAAGGCCGAGGACGTCACGGGCCGTGTCGCCCAGATCAAGGCCGAGATCGAGAACACCGACTCCGACTGGGACCGCGAGAAGCTCCAGGAGCGCCTCGCGAAGCTGGCCGGCGGCGTGTGCGTGATCAAGGTCGGCGCCGCCACCGAGGTGGAGCTGAAGGAGAAGAAGCACCGTCTGGAGGACGCCATCTCCGCGACCCGCGCCGCGGTCGAGGAGGGCATCGTCTCCGGTGGTGGCTCCGCGCTGGTCCACGCCGCCAAGGTGCTCGAGGGCGGCCTCGGCAAGACCGGCGACGAGGCCACCGGTGTCGCCGTCGTCCGCCGCGCGGTCGTCGAGCCGCTGCGCTGGATCGCCGAGAACGCCGGCCTGGAGGGCTACGTCATCACCTCCAAGGTCGCCGAGCTCGACAAGGGCCAGGGCTTCAACGCCGCCACCGGCGAGTACGGCGACCTGGTCAAGGCCGGCGTCATCGACCCGGTCAAGGTTACCCGCTCCGCCCTGGAGAACGCCGCCTCCATCGCCTCCCTCCTCCTGACGACCGAGACCCTGGTCGTCGAGAAGAAGGAAGAGGAAGAGCCGGCCGCTGCCGGTGGCCACGGCCACGGGCACGCGCACTGAGCCCAGCCGCTCACAGCGCTCGTAGCGCTCGCGTTCGCCGCGCTCGCGGCGTCCGCACAGAAGGCCCCGTTCCGTCACAGCGACGGTACGGGGCCTTCCCCCTTCGCGGTCACTGACCGAGTACCCCAAGCTGCTCCATCAGCCCCGCCCGGTCGTAGAGCCAGCGGCTTTCGCAGATCTTCCCGCCCCGGAACCGCTGCCAGGTCACGCCCTGCATGGCCACGTCCTGTCCGGTCGCCGGAATCCCCAGGAACTCACCCTTGTGCCGCGCGACCCATGTCCACCGCGTGCACACCTGGTCGTCCTGGGCCATCTGGTCGTCGATCCGGAAGGTGAAGTCGAAGGCGGCATACCAGCCCGCGTACACCTCCCGCATCCCGTCGATGCCCTGCACGGGCTGCGGGTGCGACGGATCGTGATCCACGTAGTCGTCCGTGAGGTGCTCACCGATCTGCCCCGGTTCCATCGTGCCCATGGCCTCGAAGAAGGCCCGCGCGGCCAGGACGTTCAGCTGCTCGTCCCGCACGACGTCGAGATCGGTGAACGTCGGCGTCTCGTCACAGAGCGCGACCATCTCCTGGAAGATCCGATCGGTCTCGGGAAGGTTGGAGTTCCGCATCGCCTCGTCGTAGGAGGCGAACTCCACGATCTCGATGAAGTGCGACGAGTCCGACCGGTCCTTCCCGATGATGTCGTGCGTCGCCGTCCGCTTCCCCTTGGTCTGCTCGACCCACCTGTCCATCAGCCGGTTCATCTCGTCGAAGCGGCTGGTCCTGCAGTCGATGAGCTGTACGAAGGTCATGACGTCATCGCCTCCCGGCCCCCCTGGGCGCGACCGAACAGCACCATTGTCCCCGTCGGAGGGGCGCTGTGCCTGTCGGCGCCGGTATCACGACGCCATGCGCCGGCGGAGGAGGCGGCGATCGGTGACCGCGGGGAGGAGCATGGGGGCAGCCCCGGCGGAACTGGTCGGCACCGACGCCGAGTTGAGCGAACCGGCCGCCATCCGGCGTGAGAATCGGGCCCCGACGCGCACGGCATTCCGATCCTGCTGCCGCCCCGGCCGGAGGCGGGGCGCCGGTGCGGGCGCGGGAGTGCGACCCGCGCCGGGCCGGCCGCGTCGAGGATCCGGGCGATCGGCCGACGCCCCGGCCCCTCGCCTCCGCCGTGCCTTCGCCCCCGCGGCGAACCCGCGCGGCCGGACCCCCGCGGCCCGGGCCGCGCAGCGCATGAGCCGGCGGCGGGTCCTGCCCGCCCTGATCCGCGTCGAGCCCCGCCCTGTCCGGCTGACCGTAGGCTTCCTGCGCCGCCGCCCGGCGTACGAGCCTGCGCCTACTGCGGCCCGTACTTGCGGCCCGTCTTCGAACTGATCCCCCCGAGCAACCCCCGAGGCACCAGCTTCGTCGCGCCCATCAGCACCTTGTACCGAGGATCCGGAATGGACAGGGACTTTCCCCGCGCCAGATCCTCCAGCGCCGCAGCGGCCACCTTGTCCGCGTCCAGCCACATCCACCCCGGAATGTTGTCCGTCCCCATCCCCGCCCGCTGATGGAACTCCGTCCGCACGAACCCCGGGCACAGCGCCATCAACCGCACCCCGCTGGCGGCCAGATCCCGCGCCGCCCCCTGCGTGAACTGCACGACCCACGCCTTGGACGCGCCGTACGTCCCGCGCGGCACGAAGGCCGCGACCGACGCGACGTTGACGACACCCCCGCGCCCCCGCTCCCGCATCGCCGCCGACGCCGCCGAGGTAAGCCGCAGTACCGCCTCGCAGTGCACCTTGAGCATCATCAACTCGTCGGCCATGGAGACGTCGAGGTAGCGGCCCTTGTTGCCGAAGCCCGCGTTGTTGATCAGCAGGTCGACGGGGTTCCTGCGGTCGCCGAGGCGGGCGGCGACGGCCTCGATGCCGGTGTCCTGAGCCAGGTCGGCCGTCAGGACCTCCGCCTCGATGCCGTGCCGGTCGTGCAATTCGGTGGCCTGCTCCCGCAGCCGCTTGGTGTCCCGGGCCACCAGGACGAGGTCATGCCCGTCGGCGGCCAGCCGCCGCGCGAACGCGGCGCCGATGCCCGCGGTCGATCCCGTAATCAATGCCGTTGTCATGGCGCAAGATTAGTGACCCGGACTGCGCGCTTCCGCTCCTTGTTCAGCCGTTCCCGTGCGCCGAGTGACCGAGTGTCCCGCCTCCGCCCGAAGGCGTCTGCGCCCGCTGCCCCTTCTCCACCACCACGAACTGGCCCATCATCCCCTCGTCCTCGTGGTAGAGCAGATGGCAGTGGTACATGTACGGCGTCTGCGGATCCGCCGGCCCGGTGAAGCGCAGCGCCAGCTTCATGGTCGTCCCGTTCGGCAGGAACACCGTGTCCTTCGGCCCGCTCAGCGCCGGCGGCGGTGCCTCACCGTTCACCTCCAGCACCCGGAACTGCACGTCGTGCACATGGAAGTTGTGCGGCATGCCGTTGCTGTTGCGGACCGTCCACACCTCCGTGGCCCCGCGCGTGACCGTCTCGTCGACGCGGCCCATCTCCATCGACCGCCCGTTGATACCGGACCGCTTCAGGTCGAAGTGCCGCCCGCGTACCGCATCCGTGCCGTCGGGTGTCTCCAACCCGCCGAGTACGGCCGGTATCGCGGGCGACGGCCGGAGCCGTCCGGCTGCCCGCAGCTCCAGGACGTCGAAGGAGTCGTCGCCTCCACCGAACCGCCGATTCCAGCTGTCCCCGTAGTTGTCCTGAGGAAAGCTGCGCAGCATCACGCGCTCACCCGCCCGCATCCGTACGACGATCTCGGCTCGCTCGCCCGGCGACAACTGGACACGGTCCATGGACTGGGGCCGCTCCAGCAGGCCTCCGTCCGTCGCTGTCAGCGAGAAGGCGCGGTCGTCCGGGAATCCGAAGGCGTAGGTGCGTGCCGTCGAGGCGTTGAGCAGCCGCAGCCGTATGAGCTCGTCGCCGACCTCTTTGTAGGGACGCAGCGTGCCGTTGACCATCGTCCGGTCGCCGAGGAAGCCCACGTTCTGCATGATCTTGTGGTCGCCGTCGAGCTCCGCGCCGTCGAAACGCACGTCCTGCACGATGACAGGCAGGTCGTCGACGCCGTACCGCTTCGGCAGGGCGAGCTTCGTGGACCGCTGGTCGTCGAGGATGAACAGGCCGGCCAGGCCCTTGCGCACATGCCGTTCCGTCGCGCCGTGCGGGTGCGGGTGGTACCAGAGCGTCGCGGCGGGCTGGTCCACGGTCCAGTGCGGAGTCCAGGTGCCGCCGGGGGCGATCATCTGGTGCGGGCCGCCGTCCATCCGCGCGGGCAGGTGCATGCCGTGCCAGTGCACGCTGGACGCCTCGTCGAGCCCGTTCGCTATGCGTACGCGGACCTTCTCACCGCGGGCCGCACGCAGCGTCGGCCCGAGGTACGAGCCGTTGAAGCCCCAGGTCGGGGTCTTTCGGCCGGCCTCGAACTCCGTCTCGCCCGCGCGCATACGCAGGTCGAAGACGCGGGTGCCGTCCTTGTCGACGGACGACTGGGCCAGGGGCGGTATCGCCAGCGCGTTGTCGAACGACGCCTTGCCGACCGTGCTGACGTCGGCGCCGGTCCACAGCCAGGCGAACAGGCCGCCGACCGCCAGCACGAGGACCGTGACGACGGAGCCCACAACGATGAGGACGCGCTTGAAGCGAGACATGCTTCGAGCGTCTTTGTTCGCCGCCCGCCGAACATCGGGGTCGTCCCCCGGGCCACCCCGAGTCAACCCCCGCCGCTCGTCCGGGGTTTCCCCCTAGGAGCCGTGCGGCGCCTGGGCGACCGCTACCCCAGCCACTGGTTGACGTCCCGTCACGCCCCGTACTGCGCCACGTACTTCCGGGCGGCGTCCAGCGACTCCGGATGCAGCGCCTCGCCCGCCGCCAGCAGCCGCGGCAGCAGCTTCCGCTCCGTCGTGGCCGCCCGGAACTGCAGCGCCACCGTCACGTCGTGATCCGGGCGGTGGACGATCTCCATCGCATCGCCCGCCCGGATCTCACCCGGCTCGATCACTCGCAGATACGCGCCCGGCGCACCCTTCGCCGTGAACCGCTTCACCCACCGCTTCTCACCCACATGGCCCTGGAAGGTGGCACAGGGAATCCGGCCGCTCGTGACCTCCAGCACCACCTCGGACCCGATCCGCCAGCGCTCGCCGACCAGCGCGCCGGACACGTCCAGGCCAAAGGTCGTGAGGTTCTCGCCGAACCCGCCGTTCGCCAGCGACCGCCCCAGCTCGCGCTCCCAGTCGTCGAGGTCCTCGCGCGCCACCGCGTACACGGCCTGGTCGTCGCCGCCGTGGTGGCGCAGGCTGCACACCTCGTCCCCGGCCACCCCGCTGGCCCCGATCCCCTTGGGCCCGGGTGCCGCCACCCGCACCGGCCCCTGCACCGGCCGCTTGTCGATCCCGGTCACGCCTTCCGGGTGATCGGTGTAGGGCACATGCTCCCTGCGGCCCAGGTTCACAGACAGAAGCTTCATGGCGGCACGGTAGGCGACCATGAGCCAAAGCGTCCATGCGTTATTCGGCGATGTATCCAAGCTTCCCTTATGCTCGACGGGTGATCGAGGCCCGTCATCTCCGTGTGCTGCGCGCCGTCGCCGCCACCGGTTCCTTCTCCGCGGCGGGGCGCGAGCTGGGCTGCACCCAGCCCGCCGTCAGCCAGCAGATGAAGGCCCTGGAAGCGTCCGTCGGCACGCCCCTGCTGGTCCGCAGCGGGCGCGAGATGCGGCTGACCCAGGCCGGCGCGGCGCTGGTGCGGCACGCCGCCGGGATCCTGGCGGGACTCACCGCCGCCGAGGAGGAGGTCGCCGCCATCGCCGGGCTGCGGGCCGGTCGCGTCCGCCTGGTCTCCTTCCCCAGCGGCAGCTCCACCCTCGTCCCCACCGCCCTGGCCGCCCTGCGCGCCGCCCACCCCGGCACCCGCGTCTCCCTGGAGGAGGCCGAACCGCCGCAGTCCGTCGAGCTGCTGCGCGAGGGCGACTGCGACGTGGCCCTCGCCTTCCGGTACGAGGGTGCCGCGGGCGCCCCGGAAGGTGAGTGGGACGACCTCGTCGTACGTCCGCTGCTGACGGACCGTCTCGTCGCCCTCGTACCCGAACGGCACCGGCTCGCGCGCACCGCGCCCTCGGGGTCCGTCGCCATCGGGGAACTCGCGGCCGAGCCGTGGATCGCC
Organism: Streptomyces sp. R28; assembly: GCF_041052385.1. GTDB lineage: Bacteria > Actinomycetota > Actinomycetes > Streptomycetales > Streptomycetaceae > Streptomyces. The sequence continues at coordinate 6,462,583 of NZ_CP163439.1, forward strand.
GGATGCCCGCGTTGCCGGGGGCAGTTGGTCGAGGTGTGCGAGAGCGCGGGCTTCACGCCCCGTATCGACTTCGCCACCGACGACTATCCGGCGGTCGTCGGCCTCGTGGGCGCCGGCCTCGGCGTGGCCGTCCTGCCCCAGCTCGCCGTCGAGTCGGTACGGCCGCGAGGCGCGCGGATGGTGACGCTGGAGCCGGCGGTGCGGCGGGAGATCGTCGCCCTCACCCTGCCCGACCTCGCGCAGGTGCCCGCGGTGGCGGCGACGCTGGAGCAGCTGACGCGGGCCGCTGCCCGCTAGCGAAGGCAAGGGCGCCGCGAAAAAACAAGGGCACGTGTACGCGTGCCCAGTTTGAAGAAACGTTCCTTCAGTTGGCGGGGCCGGTCTCTCCGCTGGTCGTCGACGCCGAGACCAGCCGGTTGCGCGCTCGCCCCATGAGCTCCTCGCGCTCGTCCTCGGTCAAGCCGCCCCACACTCCGTACGGTTCGCGCACGGCCAGTGCGTGCGCCGCGCACTGCGCGCGCACCGGGCACCTCATGCAGACCTCCTTGGCCGAGTTCTCGCGAGCGCTCCGGGCCGCACCGCGCTCACCCTCCGGATGAAAGAAGAGCGAGCTGTCCACCCCGCGACAGGCAGCCAGCAGCTGCCAGTCCCACAGGTCCGCGTTCGGTCCGGGAAGGCGGGAGAAATCTGCCATTGCGTGACCCCTTGTAGCCGTTCTGGGCGGATACGGTGTCCACGACCGTACATCTACGATCTAAGGAGATGAAAATATGACTCATTGCGAATCTAGCCTCAGACGCCAACAAATGGGAAGAAAAAGGGCTGAATGGGGCACGGGTTGTGATGAAACATTGAGGGTCCGTTGTGCATGTCTGCCCCGTGTTCGACCCCTCACGTAGAGTGCCGAAGATGGCACACGGCCCCGTAACTCTTTCGAGTGACCGTCGTTGAGAGGGCGGAGGCGGTTGAAGGAACAAGCGCTCGGGCAGGCGTCCGAGACGGTCGACCGCACAGGTGACGATTTCGTACCAGCCTGGAGGCTCAAGGTGACGTGCATCAGCTGCGGAGGGCGGCCATGACATCCGTCCTCGTCTGCGACGACTCCCCGCTTGCCCGAGAGGCGCTTCGCCGCGCGGTCGCGACCGTGCCCGGCGTCGAGCGCGTGACGACGGCGGCCAACGGCGAGGAAGTCCTCCGCCGCTGGGGCGCCGACCGCTCGGACCTGATTCTGATGGACGTACGCATGCCCGGTCTGGGCGGCGTCGAGACCGTGCGGCGGCTGCTGTCCGCCGACCCCGGTGCGCGCATCATCATGCTCACCGTCGCCGAGGACCTGGACGGCGTGGCCCTCGCGGTCGCCGCCGGTGCCCGCGGCTATCTGCACAAGGACGCCTCGCGCGCGGAGTTGCGCGCCACCGTCACGCAGGCCCTGGCCGACCCCACCTGGCGGCTGGCCCCGCGCCGGCTGCGGTCCGCCGAGATGGGTGCCGCGCCGACGCTCACCGCGCGTGAGATCCAGGTCCTGGAGGGCATGAGCCACGGCCGCTCCAACGCCGAGATCGGCCGCGAGCTGTTCCTCTCCGAGGACACCGTCAAGACGCACGCCCGACGCCTGTTCAAGAAGCTCGGCGCCTCGGACCGGGCGCACGCGGTGGCGCTCGGCTTCCGGTGGGGCCTGGTCCGGTAGGTGGACCTCAGCGGGGACACGGGGGTCCCCGCCCGCCGCGTGGTGGGCGGGGCTGCTTTTCGCAGCGCGGGTCGGCGCGTGTACCGCAAGGTGAGCGGTGGTGGCAAAGCGGCCTGCCGGGTGCCCGCTGCTCGTTTCGGCGCGGATGCCGCATCCTTGAGGTGTGGAGTCTCTCGGGGACGAGTCGTTCGAGCGGAAGGGGAGGGCGCAGGGGATGAGTGCCGGCGCACCTGCTCATAACGCTTCAGTGCACAACATCGGGCGTGATGCCGCGGACCGTACGGCCGCAAGGCACCATGGACCGATGCGCGAGGACGAGGCGGCTTATGCCCAAGGGGCGATCGGTGCACTCGTCCATCGCGCCGTGGACGGGGACGAGCAGGCCACGCACGATCTGCTCGCGCACGTCCACCCCCTGGCCCTGCGCTACTGCCGCACCAGGCTGTCCCGCCTTCCGGGCGACGCCCGCCACTTCGTCGAGGACCTTGCCCAGGAGGTCTGCGTCGCGGTCCTCCTCGCGCTGCCGCGCTACAAGGACACCGGCCGCCCCTTCGAGGCGTTCGTCTTCGCCATCGCCGCGCACAAGGTGGCGGACCTGCAGCGGGCGGCGATGCGCCACCCCGGCTCGACGGCCGTTCCGTCCGACGAGATGCCGGAACGCCCGGACGACTCCCTGGGCCCGGAAGAGCGGGCGCTGCTGAGCAGCGACGCCGAATGGGCCAAGAAGCTGCTGGCCAACCTGCCCGAGAACCAGCGGGAGCTGTTGCTGCTGAGGATCGCGGTGGGGTTGACCGCGGAAGAGACGGGCCAGATGTTGGGAATGTCACCCGGCGCAGTGCGGGTGGCCCAGCACAGGGCGCTGAGCAGGTTGCGCGCGCTGGCCGAGCAGTAGCGCTCGCTTGGTTGCGCCCCAAATGAACAGGCTCCTCTGCGGTTCCGTACGAACATACGAAGCCCGAAGCCGCCCAGAACCGTGGAATGAGTCAGCCATGCTTCCCGTTAGCATGGACATCCGCACCGATCAAGGCCATTTGGGGAAGGTGTCATGACTGCCAACGTCGACGGAGTGCCCGGAAAATTCGCGACACTCGGGCTGACCTACGACGACGTGCTGCTGCTGCCGGGTGCATCCGAGGTGCTCCCCAACGCGGTCGACACCTCGTCCCGCATCTCCCGCAACGTCCGGGTGAACATCCCGCTGCTCTCGGCGGCCATGGACAAGGTGACCGAGTCCCGCATGGCCATCGCGATGGCCCGCCTCGGCGGCGTCGGTGTGCTGCACCGCAACCTCTCCGTCGAGGACCAGGTCAACCAGGTCGACCTGGTGAAGCGGTCCGAGTCCGGCATGGTCACCGACCCGATCACCGTGCACCCGGAGGCGACCCTCGCCGAGGCCGACGCCCTGTGTGCCAAGTTCCGCATCAGCGGCGTCCCGGTGACCGACCCGGCCGGCAAGCTGCTCGGCATCGTCACCAACCGGGACATGGCCTTCGAGTCGGACCGCAGCCGTCAGGTGCGCGAGGTCATGACGCCGATGCCGCTGGTCACCGGCCAGGTCGGCATCTCCGGCAGCGACGCGATGGAGCTGCTGCGCCGCCACAAGATCGAGAAGCTTCCCCTGGTCGACGAGGCGGGCATCCTCAAGGGCCTCATCACGGTCAAGGACTTCGTCAAGGCGGAGAAGTATCCCAACGCCGCCAAGGACTCCGAGGGCCGGCTCCTGGTCGGTGCCGCCGTCGGCGCCAGCCCCGAGGCCCTGGAGCGCGCCCAGGCGCTCGCCGAGGCCGGTGTGGACTTCCTGGTTGTCGACACCTCGCACGGCCACAACAGCAACGCGCTGAGCTGGATGTCGAAGATCAAGTCGAGCGTCGGCGTCGACGTGATCGGCGGCAACGTCGCCACGCGCGATGGCGCCCAGGCGCTGATCGACGCCGGTGTCGACGGCATCAAGGTCGGTGTCGGACCGGGCTCCATCTGCACCACCCGCGTGGTCGCCGGCATCGGCGTCCCGCAGGTCACCGCCATCTACGAGGCCTCCCTGGCCGCCCGCCCGGCCGGCATCCCGCTGATCGGCGACGGCGGCCTGCAGTACTCCGGCGACATCGGCAAGGCGCTCGCCGCCGGCGCCGACACCGTGATGCTGGGCTCGCTGCTCGCGGGCTGCGAGGAGTCGCCCGGCGAGCTGCAGTTCATCAACGGCAAGCAGTTCAAGTCGTACCGCGGCATGGGCTCGCTCGGCGCCATGCAGTCCCGGGGCCAGGGCAAGTCGTACTCCAAGGACCGCTACTTCCAGGGCGAGGTCTCCGCGGACGACAAGCTCGTGCCCGAGGGCATCGAGGGCCAGGTGCCCTACCGCGGCCCGCTGTCCAGCGTCCTGCACCAGCTCGTCGGCGGGCTGCGGCAGACCATGGGCTACGTGGGCGCGGCCACCATCGACGAGATGGAGACCAAGGGCCGCTTCGTCCGGATCACCTCCGCCGGTCTCAAGGAGAGCCACCCGCACGACATCCAGATGACCGTCGAGGCGCCGAACTACAGCCGAAAGTGACGGCCACGCACGCGTGAGGCTTGATCGAGGGCGGTCCCGGAGGCTCCGGGGCCGCCCTTGTCATACCCGTCGGCGATACTGGTAGACGCTGAAACGCATCAGGGAAAGGCCACAGACGTGACTGAGATCGAGATCGGGCGCGGCAAGCGCGGCCGCAGGGCTTACGCCTTCGACGACATCGCCGTCGTCCCGAGCCGCCGTACGCGGGACCCGAAGGAGGTCTCGATCGCCTGGCAGATCGACGCCTACCGCTTCGAGCTGCCCTTCCTGGCCGCCCCCATGGACTCGGTCGTCTCCCCGGCCACCGCGATCCGCATCGGAGAGCTCGGCGGCCTCGGCGTACTGAACCTCGAAGGGCTGTGGACGCGGTACGAGGACCCGCAGCCGCTGCTCGACGAGATCGCCGGGCTGCCCACGGAGGCCGCCACGCGCCGTCTCCAGGAGATCTACGCCGCCCCCATCAAGGAGGAGCTGATCGGGCAGCGCATCAAGGAGGTGCGCGACTCGGGCGTGGTCACCGCGGCTGCGCTCTCCCCGCAGCGCACCGCCCAGTTCTCCAAGGCGGTCGTCGACGCGGGCGTGGACATCTTCGTCATCCGCGGTACGACGGTCTCGGCGGAGCACGTCTCGGGTGCGCACGAGCCGCTGAACCTGAAGCAGTTCATCTACGAGCTCGATGTCCCGGTGATCGTCGGCGGCTGTGCCACCTACACCGCGGCGCTGCACCTGATGCGCACCGGTGCGGCGGGCGTCCTGGTCGGCTTCGGCGGCGGCGCCGCGCACACCACACGCAACGTGCTGGGTATCCGGGTGCCGATGGCGACGGCGGTCGCGGACGTGGCGGCGGCCCGCCGTGACTACATGGACGAGTCCGGCGGCCGGTACGTGCACGTGATCGCGGACGGCGGTGTCGGCTGGTCCGGCGATCTGCCCAAGGCGATCGCCTGCGGTGCCGACGCGGTCATGATGGGTTCCCCGCTCGCGCGCGCGAGCGACGCGCCGGGCAAGGGCCACCACTGGGGCATGGAGGCCGTCAACGAGGAGCTGCCGCGCGGCAAGAAGGTCGACCTCGGCACGGTAGGCACCATCGAGGAGGTCCTGACGGGCCCGTCCCACACCCCGGACGGCTCGATGAACTTCTTCGGTGCCCTGCGCCGCGCCATGGCCACCACCGGCTACAGCGAGCTCAAGGAGTTCCAGCGCGTCGAGGTGACGGTGGCGGACTCGCAGCACCAGCGCTGACGCCGCACACGGCTCGAACGCAAGGGGGCCCGGACCACCGAGAGGTGTTCCGGGCCCCTGCGCGTGCGTGGCGCGTGTGTGCGGGACGGCTCAGGCCGCGGCCTTCTTCGCACCGGAGAACGCGGCGAACGCGCCGATGCCGAGGAAGGCGAAGGTCAGAAGGTCCGCATCCTCGCTCCAGATCTTGGTCACCACGTCGAAGTGGTCGGTGAGGACCGTGGTCACGGAGACGCCGAGGTCGTCGGCGCCGATCGCCGCGATGCCGATGAGCTGGCCGAGGTAGACGGCGCCCAGGGAGAGGATCGCGCTCATCACGGGCAGCACCGGGTTGGCGCCGCCGATCTTGCCGGCGGCGAATCCGATGACGAAGCCGACGCCGACCGCGGCGTAGCCGATCTCGTACTTGGTGGCGCCGACGATGCCGCCGTAGATGCCGGCGGTGACCAGGGCCGCGACGACGGCGGCGACGATGCCGAGGGCGATGTTGTTGCGCGCGGGCGCCGGTGCGGGCGCGAGCGGGGCCGGGGGCACGGCGTCCGACTTCTGGGCGAACGGGTTGCCGTCGGTGGGCTGAGGCGGCACTGACTGGGTCATGACAGGAATCCCCCCACGGGACTGTGGTCCCCCCCAGGGGACCTTGAATGAGCGGTGTGACTGCGCACGACTGTGCGACGAGACGCCGAAGAGTAACAGGCCGAACGCCCCGGTTCGCCAGTGTTTTCGCGGGTGACCGGTGGCTGCCGTGGTCAGAGTCGGTGCGCCGCCCCCATTGGCGTGGCCCCCCGCGTGTCCAGCAGGAGTTGGGCCTTCACCGACAGGCCCTGGAGGTCGTAGGTGCGGTGCTGCTGGAGCAGGATCGTCAGGTCGGCGTCGGCGGCGGCGTCGTAGAGGGAGTCCGCGCGCGGCACGGGGCGGTCCAGGATGTTCCAGGACGCGACGTGAGGGTCGTGGTAGCTCACGGAGGCGCCCAGTTCCATCAGGCGGATCGCGACCTCCTGGGCGGGGGTGGACTGCTGGTCGGCGACGTCGGGCTTGTAGGTGACGCCGAGGAGGAGGATGCGGGCGCCGCGCGCGGACTTGCCGTGCTCGTTGAGGAGGGTCGCGGAGCGCTGGACGACGTAACGCGGCATATGGCTGTTGACCTGCTGGGCCAGTTCGACCATCCGCAAGGTGCGGCCGCGCGCGGTCAGCTCCTGCGGGACCGCGTGCCCGCCGACGCCGGGGCCCGGGCGGAAGGTCTGGAAGCCGAACGGCTTGGTCTCCGCGCAGCGGATGACGTCCCACAGGTCGACGCCCAAGTCGTGGCAGAGGACGGCCATTTCGTTGACGAGGGCGATGTTGACGTGCCGGAAGTTGGTCTCCAGCACCTGCACGGTCTCCGCCTCGCGCGGTCCACGCGCGCGTACCACCTTGTCGGTGAGGCGGCCGTAGAAGGCCGCGGCCGACTCGGTGCAGGCGGGGGTGAGGCCGCCGATCACCTTGGGGGTGTTGGCGGGAGTGAAGGCGCGGTTGCCGGGGTCGACGCGGCTGGGGGAGTAGGCCAGGTGGAAATCGCGTCCGGCGCGCAGCCCCGAGCCCTCCTCGAGGAGCGGGCGCAGGACGTTCTCGGTGGTGCCCGGGGGTACGGGTGACTCCAGGATGACGGTGGTGTGCGGGCGCAGTCGTTCGGCCAGGGTGCGGGCGGCCGCCTGCACCTGGCTCAGATCGAGCCCGCCGTCCGCTTCACGCGGGGTGGGCGCGCAGATGACGGCGGTGCGCACACGGCCGAGCTCGGCGGGGCTGGTGGCATGCCGGAAGCCCCCCGCGAGCATCCGGCGCAGCTCGGCGGGGCTCAGGGAGCCGGCTTCGGGCCCCGTCCGGTAGCCGAGCGTGGGGATGCCGGCGGCGACGGCTGCCTGGGCCAGGGGCAGGCCGTACAAGCCGAGTCCGATGACGGCGAGATCTGCGGGCATGGCGTGGGCCGTCCTTCCCAATAACCGAAGCGGGGCGGGTGCGCAAGCCCTGTGGACAGGACGAGGGAGCGCAATGTCAGACTAGGAGTAAATATGACCGATTTGCGGGATTGGATGTTGGCGTTTCCGTGAGTGTTGTCCACAGGCTTGGGGTGAGTGGTGGCTGAAGTCGGGCAACCCGGTCAGAATTTGGGCATGGGGGGTACGAACCGGGCTTCGCCCGATGGGTGCGGCCTACGCGACCGATGAGCGGGAGGCAGCGGTGAGGACAGCGACACTGGGGCCGGCGGAGCGCGCCGAGTCACTGGCATCAATGGCCGAGCGCGAGCTGGACCTACTGGTCGTGGGCGGCGGCGTCGTGGGCGCGGGCACCGCCCTGGACGCAGCCACTCGCGGACTGTCCACCGGCCTGGTCGAGGCACGTGACTGGGCATCGGGCACATCGAGCAGGTCCAGCAAGCTGATCCACGGCGGCCTGCGCTATCTGGAGATGCTCGACTTCGTACTCGTCCGGGAGGCCTTGAAGGAGCGCGGCCTGCTGCTGGAGCGGCTCGCCCCGCACCTGGTGAAGCCGGTGCCGTTCCTGTACCCACTGCAGCACAAGGGCTGGGAGCGCCTGTACGCCGGTTCGGGCGTCGCGCTCTACGACGCCATGTCGATGGCCCGCGGCCACGGGCGCGGCCTGCCCCTGCACCGCCACCTGAGCCGCCGTCACGCCCTGCGTGTCGCCCCCGCTCTGAAGAAGGACGCGCTGGTCGGGGCGCTGCAGTACTACGACGCCCAGATGGACGACGCCCGCTATGTGGCCACCCTCGTGCGCACGGCGGCGGCCTACGGCGCGAAAGTCGCCAACCGCGCGCGTGTGACCGGGTTCCTGCGTGAGGGCGAACGTGTCGTCGGGGCCCGGGTGCAGGACGTCGAGGGGGGCGGGGAGTACGAGATCCGCGCCAAGCAGATCGTCAACGCGACCGGTGTGTGGACCGACGACACCCAGTCGATGGTGGGGGAGCGCGGTCAGTTCCATGTACGCGCCTCCAAGGGCATCCATCTGGTCGTTCCCAAGGACCGCATCCACTCCACGACGGGGCTGATCCTGCGCACGGAGAAGTCCGTGCTGTTCGTCATCCCCTGGGGCCGGCACTGGATCGTCGGCACGACCGACACCGACTGGGACCTCGACAAGGCCCACCCGGCCGCGTCCAGCGCGGACATCGACTACCTGCTGGAACACGTGAACTCCGTGCTCGCGGTGCCCCTGACGCGCGACGACGTGGAGGGCGTGTACGCGGGACTGCGGCCCCTGCTCGCCGGCGAGTCGGAGGCCACCAGCAAGCTGTCGCGCGAGCACACCGTGGCACACCCCGTGCCCGGGCTCGTCGTCGTGGCCGGTGGCAAGTACACGACGTACCGGGTGATGGCCAAGGACGCGGTGGACGCCGCCGTGCACGGGCTCGACATGCGGGTCGCCGAGTGCGTGACGGAGGACATTCCGCTGGTGGGCGCCGAGGGGTACCGGGCGTTGTGGAACGCGCGGGCGCGGATCGCGGCGCGGACGGGGCTCCATGTGGTGCGGGTGGAGCACCTGTTGAACCGGTTCGGCTCGCTGGCGGAGGAGGTGCTCGAACTCATCGCCGCCGATCCCACGCTGGGCGAACCCCTGCAGTCCGCCGACGACTATCTGCGCGCCGAGATCGTCTACGCCGCCTCGCACGAGGGGGCGCGGCATCTGGACGACGTGCTGACGCGGCGGACCCGCATCTCGATCGAGACGTTCGACCGCGGGACGCGCTGCGCGCGCGAGGCCGCCGAGCTGATGGCGCCGGTGCTGGGCTGGGACAAGGACCACAGCGAGCGCGAGATCCAGCACTACCAGAAGCGGGTGGAGGCCGAGCGGGAGTCGCAGCGGCAGCCGGACGACCTGACGGCGGACGCGGCGCGGTTGGGGGCGCCGGACATCGTGCCGTTGTAGGGCACCGCATGCAGCGCACTGCTTGTAGTGCGCTGCTTGTAGCGCACCGCTTGTGGCGCGCCGCTTGCACTCTGCTGCAGTGCTGCGCCGCTGTAGGACCGCGACGGACGAACCGGTGGCGGTCGCCGACCGCGCCGATGCGGCAGAACGTCACTCGAACGGGTGAGCGGAGTCGGGATATCTGCTCGAGTCTCGGCCGTTCTATCAGGTGCGAGGGCAGAACTCGGCGGCGAGCAGCCGGGGTTCGAGGCCGGGATCTGCGATCGCCGTCGTGTTCACCCGGAATGTGAGGACGCGACGACCGCCGACGGTGGCCGCGGAGCGCACGTAGCTGCCGGAGATGCGCCCGTTGTGCCCCCATACGACGGTGCCGCACGGCAGTTTCACGGGAAAGAGTCCCATGCCGTACGAGCCATGTGCGGCACGGGTGTCGAGCATCTCGCGCAGCCAGTGCGGGGGCAGCAGCCGGCCGCCGAGCAGCGCGGCGTAGAAGCGGTCGAGGTCGGCGAGCGTGGTCACCAGCTCGCCCGCGGCGCCGGCCACCCGCGGGTCGAGTTCGGTGACGTCGGTCCCGTCGGTGGCGTAGGCGCGGCCGTGCGGGGAGGGGAGAGAGGCGCGGGATCCAGGGAAGGAGGTGCCGGTCAGACCCAGCGGAGCGACGATGTGGCGCTCGGCCTCGGTGGCGTAGGAGCGGCCGGTGACCTGTTCGATGACCAGGCTGAGCAGGACGTAGTTGGTGTTCGAGTAGGAGAAGCTGCCGCGATCGGCAGGGGGGTGGGTGAGTGCGATGCGCACGGCCTGAAGCGGCGTGACGGGGACGGTGCCCCCGGTCTCGGCGGTGAAGTCGTACAGGCCGCTGGTGTGGGTCAGCAGGGAACGAAGGGTCAGCGCGCGCCCGTCGTTGCCCGCCCCGCGTAGCAGGCCCGGCAGATGCTGCTCCACCGTGTCGGTCAGGGACAGCCGTCGTTCGGAGGCCAGTTGAAGGACGACCGTCGCGATGAAGGTCTTCGTGACGCTGCCGGCGCGGAAGTGGTCGGTGGGGGCCATGCCCTGCCCGGCCTGGGCATAGCGGGTGCCGGTCTCCTCGCGGGCCAGCACGGCCGCGGCCGGGACCTTGCCCTGGGTGACGAGCAGCGGAAGGAGGGCGCCCGTGGCCCATACCGGGGGCGCCGAGGAGGCGATGGGGGCCAGGCCGAGGAGCGCCACGGACAGCAGGCCGAGAAGGGACAGGGACACAGGAATGCCCAGTAGCGTCCGAAACGGTGGCATCGTCGGTCGCGCCATGCGGGGTTCCTTTCCTTGTCGCGGCTCATCATGCCGGGCGGCGGAATGTTCGATTCAGCTGGGCTCGGGTGCGTAGTGGCCGGGAGGTACGGGTCCTGCGGTGGCGTGGCGGTGTGACGGGCACCCTGGGCGTTGGGCACTTGTCGGGTGAGAGACAATGGAGCCTCTGTCAGGGCGGGTTGTATGAGGGGACGCATGTCGGAGGCGGAGCGGGCGGGGACATCTCGTCAGGACACTCGTCAGGACAACCGGGAGCGTCTCCTCGCCGGGCGGTACCGGCTGGGCGATGTGCTCGGCCGAGGCGGCATGGGCACGGTGTGGCGTGCGGAGGACGAGACCCTGGGGCGGACGGTCGCCGTCAAGGAGCTGCGGTTCCCGTCGAACATCGACGAGGAGGAGAAGCGGCGGCTGATCACGCGCACGTTGCGTGAGGCCAAGGCGATCGCGCGGATCCGCAACAACAGCGCGGTGACGGTGTTCGACGTGGTCGAAGAGGACGACCGGCCGTGGATCGTGATGGAGCTCGTCGAGGGCAAGTCGCTCGCCGAGGTCATCCGCGAGGACGGCCTGCTCGAGCCGAAGCGTGCGGCCGAGGTCGGCCTGGCGATCCTCGACGTGCTGCGGTCCGCGCACCGCGAGGGCATCCTGCATCGCGACGTGAAGCCGTCGAACGTCCTGCTGGAGTCCGACACCGACCGGGTCGTGCTCACCGACTTCGGCATCGCCCAGGTCGAGGGCGACCCGTCCATCACCTCGACCGGCATGCTCGTCGGCGCGCCCTCCTACATCTCCCCGGAGCGGGCCCGCGGCCACAAGCCGGGCCCGGCGGCCGACCTGTGGTCCCTGGGCGGGCTGCTGTACGCGTCGGTCGAGGGCGTGCCGCCGTACGACAAGGGCTCCGCGATCGCGACTCTGACGGCGGTGATGACCGAGCCGTTGGAGGAGCCGAAGAACGCGGGACCGCTGAAGGACGTCATCTACGGCCTGCTCACCAAGGACCCCGCCAAGCGGCTCGACGACGCCGGTGCGCGGGCCATGCTCAACGCCGTCATCCACGCGCCCGAGCCCAAGGACGAGCCGGAGCCGGCGCTGGACGTGACGAGGGTCGTGCCGTTGCCGCCGCAGCCGGATGCGCGTGCGGGCAAGGGCCGTTCGAGTGCCGGGTCCGGGTCCGGGGGCAAGCGGGCCGAGGAGGCCGGGGAGCGGTTGCGCGGGGCGCTGCGTTCCGTGCGGAAGGCCGCGGTGAGTGCGGGGGCGGCAGGGGCGGCTGCGGCTCGTACCAAGTCCGGGAGTGAGACGGCCGTCTCGGGGGCCGGCGGTGGAGCGGCCGACGGTGCGTCCACGGGAGTGGGCGGGGCCGGTGCCTCGGCGACGACGCCTGCGACGGCGGGGGGTTCGGGCCGGACTGCCGGGGCCAAGGACGGAGCGGCTGCGGGTTCCGCAGCCGGGGCCGACACCAGAGCCGGTTCCGGTGTCGGTGGTAAGGCTGGTTCCGGTTCCGGTTCCGGTGCCGGAGAGCGGGATGCCGGGACGGCGAACGGGCAGAGTGGCGCTCGGAGTTCGGGGTGGCCCGTGGTGCCGCCGCCGGATCTGCCGCCGCGGCCGGTGCCGAGGGCGCCGCTGACCGATGTGGTGCCGAAGCGGACCCTGGTGATCATCGCGGTGGTCGTGGTGCTGGCCGTGATCGGAGCGGTGCTGGCCATCGTGCTCGACGGGGACGGCGACGGGTCCAAGGCGTCCGCGAGCGGGGGCAAGCCCAAAGCTTCGGCGAGCGCGGGCGCGAGCGCCGGCACCAAGCAGGACGAGAAGGGCGGTACGCACACGGACGGTGAGGCGACCGCGTCCGCCAGCGCCGGTGCGGGGTCGGGATCCGGCAAGGAGACCGGAAGTACACCGAGTGCCGGGGCGAGCCCGACCGGCGGCAGCGGTGCCGAGGCGGGATCCGGGAGCGGCAGCGGGGCCACGTCGACCCACAAGGGGAGCCAGGGGTACTCGATAGGGCTGCCCAAGGGGTGGAAGTACCAGTCCGCGGGGTCGGCGGGGGACCGGTTCACCGGGCCCGACGGGCAGAAGCTGCTCGTCGCCTGGACGTCGACGCCGAAGGACGACCCGGTGGCGGACTGGAAGGATCAGGAGCAGTACATGACGCGCTCCCAGTACAAGATGATCCGGATAGAGGCGGTGCAATACCGCAGCTGGAACACGGCCGACTGGGAGTTCACCTATACCGAGGGCGGTACCAAGTACCGGACGATCGACCGTGGGTTCGTCGTGAACGACCATCTCGGATATGCGCTGATGTACACCGCGAAAGCCGGTGATTGGGACAGTGACGTACGCAAGGGCGCATGGCGGACGCTGACGGACACGTTCAAGCCGAAGTCGTGAAGTGAGCGGCTCTCGGTTTGGGGCCGCGGCGGCCGGGGTTGAGCGGTGAGATACGGCAACCCCTCATTGCGGGTTGCCTATGGCACGTATCGTGAATGCTTGCGGACCGTACGCATCCAGTCGTGCGTCCGGAACGGGACGCAACACGAGCGGAATTGACCAGCCGTGCGGCCGGGGGAGGCAACGTGGACGACTACGCGGGTCGGGTACTCGCCGACCGCTACCGCCTGCCGTTGCCGCCCTCCGACGAGTACGAACTCACCGAGGCCCGGGCCTTCGACACCTACAGCGGGCAGGAAGTGCTCGTGCGGCAGGTGCCGTTGCCGGAGGTCGTCGAGGCGGAGGTGCTCGACGCCGAGGGGCTGCCCGACGGGTTCACCGCCCGGGACGCGCGGGAGCGGGGGGCGGGGCGCCGGCCCTCGGCGCGGTCGAGTGCGCGCCGGCCCAGCGATCCCGCGGTACGGCGGGCGGTCGAGGCTGCGCAGGCCGCGGCGAGGATCCCCGACCACCCCCGGCTGGACCAGGTCTTCGACGTGTTCGCCGAGGGCGGTTCGCTGTGGATAGTGAGCGAGTTCGTGGCCGCGCGTCCGCTGGCCGCGTTGCTCGCCGAGCAGCCGTTGACGCCGTATCGGGCGGCCGAGGTCGCCTCCGACGTCCTCATGGCGCTGCGGGTGCTGCACGCGCATGGCTGGGTCCACCGGAACGTCACCGCCCGGACGGTGCTCGTCTGCGACGACGGCCGGGTGATGCTGACCGGGCTCGCGGTCGGCGCCGCGGAGGAGGCGCTGTGCGGGTATGACCCGGTGCCGGCCGAGGACGGTGACGGGGGCGGCGGGACTGCGGCGTTCGGTGGCGGGCCTACCCCGGATGGCGGGCCGGCTCCGGGAGGCGGCGTCGGCGGTACGGATCCGGAGGCCGCTCGGCGTGCCGCCATCGAGGCGCGGGCGGCCGGGGGGCTGCCGGTGCCCGGAGCCGACGCCGACAACGGGACAGCGGACTCGGCGGCGCCGCACGGTGCCGTGGAGACCGGCGGGGACATCAGGGCCGCGCGGGCCGGGGCGATCGCGGCGTATCGGGCGGGCGCCCGTGCCGCGGCCCGGGTGCAGGAGGGCCAGGAGAACGGGCGCGTCGCGTTGCCCGGCGCCCGACCGGCGCCCGAGGGCGACCCCGTGTCCCGGACCCATGGCGCGGCGCAGCAGCCGTACCCCTCCGGCAACGGCGTCACCACGCCCTCGGGGCAGATCGCCGACCCTTACGGCGTGCAGGCCTCACCCTGGTACGCCGCGCCGCGCGTCGGGGTCGGCGGCGCACCGACGGAAGACGGCCCCGAGCGCACGGCACTGCCTCCCGCGGGCCAGGGCGCCCAGCCCGGCCGCGGCCTCGGCACACCTCCGGGCACGGGCGTGCCCGCTCCCGGCACCGGCGGTTTCCTCCCCGCCCAGGGCCGCCCCGCGCCCGGCACCACCTCCGCCACAGGCACCCCCACCCCACCCCCGGCCGTCCCCCCCGCGACCCGCTGGGATGACCTCGTAGCAGGCACCCCCGGCGACCGGGGCCCCGCCCGAGGCCCCGCCAGCGCGCTCGCCGCGGAGCGGGCGCGGCAGGCTCGGATGGCTGTGGTCGGACCCGTGACCGAGCGGTGGGCGCCGGAGCAGGCCGGGCCCGTGCATGAGAACTGGCAGCTCGCCGCGCCGATCGGGCCCGCGACCGACCTGTGGGCGCTGGGGGCGCTGCTCTTCCGGGCCGTGCAGGGCCATGCGCCATATCCGGAGGAGTCGACGGCCGAGCTGGTGCAGCTGGTCTGCGCGGAGCCGCCCGCCTACGCCGAGGAGTGCGGGCCGCTCAGGCCGGTCGTGGAGTCGCTGCTGCGTCAGGACCCCACCGAGCGCCTGGACTTCGAGGAGCTGAGGGGCTGGCTGCGTTCGCTGGTGCGGTCGGCGCCCGAGCCGGAGGCCGGCGCGCATGTCGTCGCCACTCCGCCGGCCGACCCGAACCGGCTGCCGATCGTCCGGCGGCGGGGCGAGCTGGTGCGTCGGCGGCGGGCCGGGCTGCCCGCGCACCACGGGCGGCACAAGCGGGCCAAGCGGGAGAGCGGTTCGCCCCGCAGACTCGGGCGTACGTTGCTGCTGCTCGTCATGCTCGGCATGGCCGCGGCGATCGCGTACGCCATGCTGTTCATGCCGAAGGCCGACAGCGGCAACGGCAGTACCGCCGACGCCGATCGCACCGGAGCCGCGGGTGGGCCCACCCAGGCGGCGCCCGAGGAGTCCGCCGACGCGAGCAGTGAGCCGCGGCCCGACCAGACCTCCCCCGAGTCCGGCAACAGCCCCTCGGAGTCGGCCGGTTCCACCGAGACGCAGACCACCGGCCCCGAGGTCCCCGACGGCTTCACCCTGCGTGAGGACGCGGCCGGCTTCCAGATCGCCGTGGCCAACGGATGGAACCGCACACCGAAGAACGGGCGCGGGCAGGTCGTGTACGCGCACGGCGACTTCGACCTCATCGTCGTACCGGGCCGGGACACGGCGGACGAGTACGGCAGCGACCCGATGGTCTACCAGCGGGAGCACGAGCGTGAGTTGCAGCCGTACCGGGACTCCAGCTGGGCCTCGTCCGGCGGGCTGAAGACGATTCAGGTCGGCGAGCGAAGCATGGCCGAGGGGCAGTTCACTTGGACCGACGACCAGGGGCGCGAGTTGTTCGTGCGGAACGTCGCGATCCTGATCGGCGGGCGGTACCACGTGGTGCAGTTGCGCGGCCCGGAGGCCGAGCGGGACGAGGTGACACGGCTGTTCGAGCAGGCGTCGGCGACGTACCAGGTCACGGGGTGAACGCGCCTGTAGACCCTGCGTGATGGTTGAGTCCCGTTCCCGAAAGCGACAACCATCACAGTGCGGTCTCCTTGGCACCCCCGCGGTTCCCGTCCCCTCCGCCGATCCCTAATCTGACCTTGTCAAGAGCATTGCGGGGCAACGTGAATCAGATGCAGGGCCAGCTCGTCTCGGGGCGCTACCGGCTCGCCGACGCGATCGGCAGCGGCGGTATGGGCCGGGTCTGGCGTGCCCATGACGAGGTGCTGCACCGGGCCGTCGCGATCAAGGAGCTGACCGCAGCGCTCTACGTCTCCGAGAGCGACCTGGATCGGCTGCTCGTGCGCACGCGCGCCGAGGCGCGGGCCGCCGCTCGCATCAACCACTCCGCCGTCGTCACCGTGCACGACGTGCTGGAGCACGACGGCCGGCCGTGGATCGTGATGGAGCTGGTCGAGGGGTACTCGCTGGCCGACGCGGTCAAGGAGAGCGGACGCGTCGAGCCGACCGAGGCCGCCCGTATCGGCCTGTGGGTGCTGCGGGCGCTGCGCGCCGCGCACACCGCCGGCGTCCTGCACCGCGACGTCAAGCCCGGCAACGTCCTGATCTCCGAGGACGGCCGCGTCCTGCTGACCGACTTCGGCATCGCCCAGATCGAGGGCGACACCACCATCACCCGCACCGGAGAGGTCGTCGGCTCGGTCGACTACCTCGCCCCCGAGCGCATCCGCGGCCATGACCCGGGCGCCTCCTCCGACTTGTGGGCCCTCGGCGCGACGCTGTACACGGCTGTGGAGGGACGCTCGCCGTTCCGCCGTACCTCGCCGCTGGGCACCATGCAGGCGGTCGTCGACGAGGAGCCCGCCGAGCCGCAGCGCGCCGGCCCCCTCGGGCCCGTGATCTCCGCCCTGCTGCGCAAGGATCCGGCCACCCGGCCCGACGCGGCCGAGGCCGAGCAGATGCTGGCCGAGGCGGCTGAGGGACGACGGCCCAGCACAGCGCAGGCATACGTCCCGACGCAGCACACCCGGTACGAGCCGGAAGGGCGCCCGGGGGGCGCACACGGCGGGGCGGCGGCGGGCACCGGGGCGGAGGCGGCGACCGGCACGCCGTATCCGCCGATGACCGGCCGGACGCCGACGGGCACGCCGTATCCCCCAGCGACCGGCCAGAGTTCGACGGGTACGCCGTATCCGCCGATGACCGGTCAGAATCCGACCGGCACGCCGTACCCGCCGATGAATGGTCCAGGGACGAGCGGCTCGCGGTACGACACCGCGGGCACCGGCGCCGCGCCCGCCGGGCCGCCCCGGCGGCGCCGTCGGCTGCGCACGCTCGCTCTCGTCGTCGCGCTCGCCGCGATCGCCGGCGGGGGCGCCGCGGTGGCGCTGCAGCAGTGGTGGCCGCAGATCGGTGACGGAACGTCCGCCTCGACCACGCCGTCGCCGAGCGCCTCGGCGACGGACGACCAGCGCCCCGAGGGTGGCGTGCCCGCATCCTGGGAGCGGGTCGAGGACCCCTTGGGGTTCAGCCTGTACCTGCCCAAGGGCTGGGAGCGGAAGGTGGTCGGCAAGGAGGTCGACGGCCTGCAGCAGGTCGACTACTCGCCCGACGCCGGTGAGCACTTCGTCCGTATCGCCGTCGACACCTCGCCGGACTTCGCGAATGCCTACGACCACCAGCTCGACCTGGAGCAGCAGGTGAGGCGGCGGCTGGTCGCGTACGAGCCGGTGTACCTGAAGGAGAACCTCTACCGCGACCGCGAGGGCTCCCTGTGGGAGTACACGTGGACCGCGCAGCCCAAGACCACGTCCTTCCCCGGGCCGCGCCGCGCCATCGACCAGGCGTACATCGACCGGGACGGTACGGAGTACGCGATCTACATGTCCTCGCCCGAGAGGGACTGGGCGGCCACGCGCAAGCAGTTCACGGCGGTGCTGAAGGGGTGGCAGCCGGGCGGATCCTGAGGCTCTTTGCCGCGTTGCGGAGGCTTTGCGGCTTTGCACAGTTGGCTGATCGGCGCCCCGGAGTCGATCCGTCCGGTGCGGCATGATGGGGCGCATGGGGACCGAGGGTGCCAACTTCCGCGTGATCGCGGAGCGTTACCGCATCGAGGCGAAGCTCGGTCGCGGCGGCATGGGCGTCGTATGGCGGGCGACCGACCAACTGCTCGGACGGCAGGTGGCCGTCAAGGAGCTCCCTCTCGACGAGACGCTCTCCGCGGCCGAGGCCCGGCGGCAGCGCGAGCGCACACTGCGCGAGGCCCAGGCGGTGGCGCAGTTGAGCCACCCGCACGTCATCGTCGTTCATGACATCATCGAGGACGACGAACGCCCGTACATCGTCATGGAGTTGATCGACGGCGACTCCCTCGCCGACCGCATCGCCGCGCACGGGCCCGTCGACGCGTTCGAGGCCGCCCGGATCGGCGTCGACCTGCTGAGCGCGCTGAGCACGGCCCATGCCGCCGGGGTCCTGCACCGTGACATCACGCCGGCCAACGTGCTCATCGAGGACGGCACCGACCGCGTCGTCCTCACCGACTTCGGCATCGCCCAGGTGTCGGGGACCTCCACGCTCACCGAGTCCGGGTCCTTCGTCGGCTCGCCGGAGTACACGGCGCCCGAGCGGATGTCCGGGGCGAGGACCGGTCCCGCGGCCGACCTGTGGTCGGTGGGCGCGCTGCTGTGTGCGGTGCTGAGCGGCGAATCACCGTTCCGGCGCGACTCGTTGAGCGGCACCGTGCTCGCCGTGGTGTCCGACGAGATTCGCCCGCCCGCGCAGGCGGGGCCGATCCTGCCCGTCGTGCAGGGGCTGCTGGAGCGGGATCCGGGGCTGCGGCTGGACGCGGCGGGGGCGGAGCGGATGCTGCGGGAGTTCCTGGAGACGGGGCTCGCGCCTGCGCCTGTGACTGTGCCGAAACGGTTCGGGGGTGCGGAGCGCCGGTACTCCACGCGCAGCATGCTGGCCGCCGCGATGCTGGTCGCCGCGATGGCGGTGGCGGGGGTGTCGGCGGCGGCGCTGCTGGCGAACGGGGGCGGGGACGGGGGTGTGGTGCCGACCAGTTCGGCGCCCGAGGCCTCGCAGCGGCCGTCCGGTACGGCGGGTTCGGGCGGTGGGAGCAGTGCGTCCCCCTCGCCCGGTGTGTCTTCCTCGCCGAGTACGTCTTCCCCGCCCAGTGCGTCTGCCTCGCCGAATGCGTCTGCCTCGCCGAATACGCATGCCTCACTGAGCACTCCGGTTC
Source organism: Streptomyces sp. R28 (assembly GCF_041052385.1). Taxonomy (GTDB): domain Bacteria; phylum Actinomycetota; class Actinomycetes; order Streptomycetales; family Streptomycetaceae; genus Streptomyces. The sequence continues at coordinate 6,481,707 of NZ_CP163439.1, forward strand.
TGTCACCCGCCAACTCCGAATAAAGGGGAGATAAGTGGCGACCTGAGTCACGGCTCTGTGACCGGAAAGCGTTCCTGCTGGATGCCGAAGCGCTTGCCGCGATATTGATGGAGGCATGAGCAACAACGGGGGAGTCCCTTACCGGCCCGAAGAGCCGACGAGTTTCGAACTGCAACCGCCGCAGCCGAACCCGCCCGGGCCCGTTCCCCACCCGGACAACCCGTATGCGGCGCCCACTCGGCCCGTATCGCACCAGGCCGCACCGCAGCAGTCCGTACCGCAGCCCTCCGCGCCCGGTCGGCCCGCCGCGCCCGCTGGTCCTCCCGCCGCGCAGCCCGCTCCTCCCACCGATCAGCCTGCCGCTCCCGCCAGTCAGCCCGCCGCGTCCGCCGACCGGACCGCCGCCCCGGACCCCGGCACCGGCCGGCTGATCGCGGGACGATACCGGCTGCTCGCCAAGCTCGGGCACGGCGGCATGGGTACGGTCTGGCGGGCCAAGGACGAGACGGTGGACCGCGAGGTCGCCGTCAAGGAGCCCCGAGTACCGGATCACCTTCCCGAGCGCGAACGTGCGAACGCCTTCGAGCGGATGCGCCGCGAGGCACGCGCCGCGGCCAGGCTCGATCACCCGGCGGTCGTGAACGTGCATGATGTCGCCGTCGTGGACGGCCAGCCCTGGATCGTGATGGAGCTGGTGCAGGGCCGTTCGCTGGGCGACGCGCTGCAGGAGGGCACACTCGGCGCCCGGGACGCGGCGAGAATCGGCCTCGAGGTGCTCGGCGCGCTGGAGGCCGCACACGCGGCGGGCATCCTGCACCGCGACGTCAAGCCGGACAACGTCCTCCTCGGCCGCCATGACCGCGTCGTCCTCACCGACTTCGGCATCGCCCAGATCGAGGGCGAGACCAACCTCACCGACACCGGCGGCTTCGTCGGCTCGCCCGAGTACATCGCCCCGGAGCGGGTGCTGGGCCAGCGGCCGGGACCGGCGAGCGACCTGTGGTCCCTGGGTGTCGTCCTGTACGCGGCGTCGGAGGGTGTCTCGCCGTTCCGCCGCAGCAACACCCCGGCGACCCTTCAGTCGGTCCTCAACGCCACGCCCGCGCCGCCCGCTTCCGCTCAGGGCTCGCTCGCCGAGGTCATCAACGGCTTGCTCCAGAAGGACCCGGCGCGCCGCCCGAACGCCGCGCAGACACGTGCGCTGCTGGAACAGACCGTCAACCCGCCGGCACCGGCCGCCACGCAGGTCGTGCGGATACCCGGGGGTGTCGGAGGCGTCGAAGGCGTAAAGGGGGGCGTCCGGCTGGGGCGCAAGGCGTTGCTCGGGCTCGGTGCGGCGGTCGTCGCGGCGGCGGTGGCGGCGTATCTGGTGATCGCCGACCCGTTCGCGGGGCCGTTGCCGGACCACTGGAAGCTCCGCGAGGAGAAGGCCCTCGCCGCCTCGCTGGCGGTGCCCGACGGCTACAAGCGGGGCGTGCCCGAGGCCACGGACGACGACCACTGGGTGACGTACACCGACGAGAGCGGCGCCATCTCGATCGGCCTGAGGCTCGACAAGAAGGCCGAGGACACCAGCAACACCATCGCGGGGTCCGCGGCCGCCGAGATGTACGACGACGACGGCACCTACAAGGAGAGCGGTGCCTACGAAGCGGGCATGCCGGCGAATCCGAAGACGGAGCCGAAGGAGACTACGTACCAAGGCCACAAGTCCGCCGAGAACACCATCGTCTACACCACCAACGACACCCAGAACCCGCGCCCGCGCGAGATGCGGATCTTCTACTACAAGACCTCGGCCGGGGACATGTACAAGCTCACCGTCAGCTACCCCGGCAAGGGCGACTTCACGGCCCGAGGACGCGAGGTCGCGCGGACGACCATCGCGAACCTGGACATCGGCAAGCTCTGAACTGGCGAAGTGCCCACCCCGCAAGGTAGTCATGGGACATGACCAACGACGGGGGCGGCACCGGCCACAAGGAGCGTGTGATCGGCGGGCGTTACCGGCTGGTCGAGCGCATCGGCTCCGGCGGGATGGGCACCGTCTGGCGGGCGCTCGACGAACTGGTGGAGCGCGAAGTCGCCGTCAAGCAGCCGAGGTTGCCCGGCGACCCCGAGGACGCGGCCCATCAGCGCGCCGCCCACCGGCTCTACCGTGAGGCCCGCGCCGCCGCCCGCGTCGACCACCCGGCCGCCGTCGCCATCCACGACGTCGTCGTCGAGGACGGACTGCCCTGGATCGTCATGGAGTTGATCCGCGGCGAGTCCCTGCACGAGGCCCTCCAGCGCGGCCCGGTGGAGGCGGCCGAGGCCGCCCGCATCGGCGTCGCCGTCCTCGGCGCCCTGCGCGCCGCGCACGCCGTCGGCATCGTCCACCGGGACGTCAAGCCCGCCAACGTCCTGCTCGGCCGGCACCGCCGGGTCGTCCTCACCGACTTCGGCATCGCCCACATCCAGGGCGAGGAATCCCTCACGGTCAGCGGCGAGTTCGTCGGCTCCCTGGAGTTCATCGCCCCCGAGCGGATGTCCGGACGCGGCGCCGGCCCCGCCTCCGACCTGTGGTCCCTCGGCGTGCTCCTGTACGCCGCCGTGGAGGGCTGGTCGCCGTTCCGCCGTACGACCCTGGAGTCGACGCTCGCCGCGATCCTCGCCGCCGAACCGCCCGAGCCGAAACAGGCGGGGCCGCTCGGGTCGCTGATCGTGCGGCTGCTGGTGAAGGACCCCGAGCAACGGCCCGACGCGAACGAGGTCGGGGCGGTGCTGGAGGCGGTGGTGAAGGGCTGGCCGGTACCGGAGCCCTCCGGGGCCGCGGCGGCGTCGGGACCTCAGGACACCTCCGGGCTCAGGGAGTTCGCCGAGGACTCCGGGACGGTACGGCTGAAGGGCGAGCCGGCCTCGGGGCTGACGTCCGACGGCGCACCTGAGCCCGAGCCCGAAGCCGATCCCACCCCCGAACCGGCCACCGGCCCCACCCCCGAACCGGCCACCGCCGCCTCGGCCACCACCTCCACCACCGCCTCGAAACCCCACCGCCGCTCCTGGCTGCTGCGCCCCGTCCCCGTGGCCGCCCTCGGTGTCCTGCTCGTCGCCGGCACCTGGTTCGCCACCTCCTCCTTCCTCGTCGACAAGGGCGACGACCTCAAGGAGATGAACCCCGTCTACACCTCGGCCCCCCTGGCCCCGAGCACCACCACCTCCAGCCCCACCTCCAGCCCCACCGTCGGCACCTGGACCGAGCACCGGGAGAAGGAGATGGACGCAGTCCTCTTCCTCCCGGCCGAGTACGAGGAGACCGCGCGGGAGGGCAGTTCCAGCGACCAGCCCCGGCTCGTCGTCTACGACATCGGTCTCGTCCAGGTCCGCCTCACCCAGTGGGACAAGGCGCCCCGCCCGTTGCTGGACCAGGCGCAGGAGGCGCACGACACCTGGGACAGCTACAACCACGACGCGAGCACCCAGTCCACCCGCACCACCTTCAAGGGCTACGACGCCGTCCTCTCCGACACCACCTACGACAAGGAGGCGTCCCCGACCCGTGTCATGCAGCTGATCGTGGTCACCGGCGACGACCGCATGTACGAGCTGCGCGTCGACATGCCCAAGGGCACGCCCACGGAGAAGAAGGGCACCGCGGTCTTCAAGGGCGCCCGTGACCGACTCGAGATCGAGTGACTCGGAGCTGACTCCGGGCTGACTCGGCAACGCCCTGATCAGCGCGTTTGTTGCCAGTGGACGCTGGCGGCATGTGAGTACTCGGTGAATCCGCGTTACCGACGGGTACACAAAGCCTCCGCTCCGGCATACCCTGCGGCTCATGACGGACGCGCAGGCCCCGGCCAAGACCGGCACGAACCCCCTCGCCCCCGCCCCGGAGGGCGCCCGTACCGCCGCCGACGTGGTCACCCCCGAGCTGGTGGCCCAGCTCACCAAGGGCGTGGTCGGTTCCGGTCGTACCGCCAACCACACGCCGTTCACCGGCGAGAAGCTGGCCGACCTGCCCGAATCCACGCCGGAGGACGTGCAGAAGGCCTTCGAGGCGGCCCGCACGGCCCAGGCGGTCTGGGCCCAGGTCCCCGTGCGGCAGCGTGCCGCCGTCCTGCTCCGCTTCCACGACCTGATCCTGGAGCGCCAGGCCGAGGTCCTCGACCTCATCCAGCTGGAGACCGGCAAGGCCCGCCTGCACGCCCACGAGGAGGTGCAGGCCGTGGCCGTCGCGGCCCGCCATTACGGCCGTAAGGCCCCCGCCTACCTCAAGCCGAAGCGGCACGCGGGCGCCATGCCCACGCTCACCCGTGTCACCGAACTGCGCCACCCGCGCGGCGTCGTCGGCCAGATAGCCCCCTGGAACTACCCCCTGGAGCTGTCCGTCGGCGACGCGCTCCCGGCGTTCGTCGCGGGCAACGCGGTCGTCATGAAGCCGGACACGGAGACCTGCCTGACCGCCCTGTGGGCCCGTGACCTGCTCATCGAGGCCGGCCTGCCCACCGACGTCTTCCAGGTCGTCCTCGGCGAGGGCCCGGTCGTCGGCCCCGAGGTCGTCAAGCACGCCGACTACGTCTCCTTCACCGGCTCCACCCGCACCGGCCGCCAGGTCGCCCAGGGCGCCGCCGCCCGTCTGGTCGGCGTCTCCCTCGAACTCGGCGGCAAGAACGCGATGCTGGTCCTTCAGGACGCCGACGTGGAGAAGGCCGCCGCGGGCGCCGTCCGCGCCTGCTTCTCCTCCGCGGGCCAACTCTGCATCTCCATCGAGCGGCTGTACGTCCACGAGTCCGTCGCCGACACCTTCGTCGAGCGATTCGCCGCCCGCACCAAGGCGATGCGGCTGGGCAAGTCCCTGGCGTACGGCGCCGACATGGGTTCCCTGGTCGGCGAGCGCCAGCTGGAGACGGTCACCCGGCACGTGGAGGAGGCCGTCGCGAAGGGTGCGAAGCTCGTCGCCGGCGGCACGGCCCGCCCCGACATCGGCCCGTACTTCTTCGAGCCGACGATCCTCGACGACGTCGAGCCGGAGATGACCGTCTGCACCGAGGAGACCTTCGGCCCGGTCGTCTCCATCTACCGCTTCAAGACCGAGGACGAGGCGATCGAGCACGCCAACTCCACGCCGTACGGCCTCAACTCCTCCGTCTGGACGAAGGACGGCAGCCGCGGCCGCGCGGTCGCCGCCCGCCTGCGCACCGGCACGGTGAACGTCAACGAGGGCTACGCCCCCGCCTACGGCAGCGTCCAGTCGCCCATGGGCGGCATGAAGGACTCCGGCCTCGGCCGCCGCCACGGCTCCGAGGGCATCCTCAAGTACACGGAGGCCCAGACGGTCGCCCAGCAGCGGCTGCTGCCGATGGCGCCGTCGCTGGGGATGGACGACGAGAAGTACGCGCAGTTCATGAGCAGGAGCCTGCGGCTGATGAAGGCGTTCCGCTTCCGCTAGGTCGTGTCCGCAAAGTCCCGCCGCACCGCCGCACCACCGCTTTCAACGAGGAGAGCACGTGTCACAGGAGAACTCTGCCCAGAAACAGGACGACGGCGCCGACTCCGACAACGAGTACGACTATGACGTCATCGTCGTCGGCTCGGGCTTCGGCGGATCCGTCACCGCCCTGCGCCTGACCGAGAAGGGCTACCGCGTAGGCGTCCTGGAGGCGGGCCGCCGCTGGACCCGCGAGAGCCTCCCGAAGAACTCCTGGGACCTGAAGAACTACCTGTGGGCCCCCAAGCTCGGCATGTACGGCATCCAGCGCATCCACCTGCTGGGCAACGTCATGGTGCTGGCGGGAGCGGGCGTCGGCGGCGGCTCCCTCAACTACGCCAACACCCTCTACGTACCGCCGAAGGCCTTCTTCGACGACCCGCAGTGGCGTGACATCACCGACTGGCAGGAGGAGCTGAAGCCGTACTACGACCAGGCCCAGCGGATGCTCGGCGTACGGCTCAACCCGACGATGACCCCCTCCGACGTCCACCTGAAGGCGGCCGCCGAGAAGATGGGCGTCGGCGACAGCTTCCACATGGCGCCGGTCGGCGTCTTCTTCGGCGACGGCAAGGACGCCGAGGGGGCGGCGCGGGCCACGCCGGGGCAGGAGGTGTCCGACCCCTACTTCGGCGGGGCGGGCCCGGCGCGCAAGGCGTGCACGGAGTGCGGCGAGTGCATGACCGGCTGTCGCCACGGCGCGAAGAACACCCTCAACGAGAACTACCTCTACCTGGCCGAGAAGGCGGGCGCGGTCGTCCACCCCCTGACGACGGTCGTCTCCATCACGGACGACTCGCAGGGCGGCTACGCGGTGGCGACCCTGCCGACCGACCGCGGGAAGAAGGGCGAGGACAGGCTGTTCAAGGCCCGCCGGGTGGTGATCGCGGCGGGTACGTACGGCACCCAGACCCTCCTGCACCGCATGAAGGCGGGCGGCCAACTGCCCTACCTGTCGTCCAAGCTGGGCGAGCTGACCCGCACCAACTCGGAGGCGCTGGTCGGCGCGCAGACCGACAACCGGCGCTACCGCAAGGTGACGGGCGAGCCGAAGGTCGACTTCACCCGCGGAGTCGCCATCACCTCGTCCATCCACCCGGACGCCAACACCCACATCGAGCCGGTCCGCTACGGCAAGGGCTCCAACTCGATGGGCGGCCTGTCGATCCTGCAGGTCCCGTACGCGCAGGGCTCCTCGCGTGTCGCCGCCTGGGTCCGCAACGCGGCCCGGCACCCGATGCTGGTCCTGCGTTCCCTCTCCAACCGCCGCTGGTCGGAACGGACCATCATCGGCCTGGTGATGCAGTCGCTGGACAACTCGCTGACGACGTACCTGAAGCCGGACGGCGTGGGCAAGGGCCTGCTGACGGCACGCCAGGGCCATGGCTCGCCCAACCCCAAGCAGATCAAGGCCGCGTCGGAGGCCGCGTCGGTGATCGCTGCCGACATCAACGGCTTCGCCGGCTCCAACGTCGGCGAGCTGATGGGAACCCCGCTCACCGCCCACTTCCTCGGCGGCTGCCCGATCGGCGACTCGCCCGAGACCGGCGTGATCGACCCCTACCACCGGTTGTACGGCCACCCCGGCATCTCGGTCGTCGACGGGGCCGCGGTCTCGGCCAACCTCGGCGTGAACCCGTCCCTGACGATCACCGCACAGGCCGAGCGGGCGATGTCGTACTGGCCCAACGTCGGCGAGGCCGACCCGCGCCCGGCGCAGGGGGCGGCGTACGAACGCCTGAAGCCGGTCGAGCCGCAGTCACCGGCGGTCCCGGCGGAGGCGTTCGGGGCGTTGCGGTTGCCGTTCCTGGGGATGCCGGCGGTGCCGCCGAAGAAGTAGCGGGCAACGACAGAAGCAAAGCGACAGAAGTAAAGCGACAGAAGAGAAAACAGAGAAGGACCTGCACCCCCCTCCGAGCGCAGGTCCTTCTCTGTCTTGCGTAGAGCTTCAGGCGGAGCTTGGTGAGACTTACGCCTCGGCACCGCTCCGGCGACGCCTCATCGCGAACACGACGCCCGCACCGGCGACGATGGCGATGCCACCGATGGTGCCGATGACCGGGAGGTTGGAGCTGGAGCCGGTCTCGGCGAGCGCGCCGTCGACGTCGACCTCGTTGACGTCGGAGATCTGGTCCTGGCCACCGGTCTGCGGCTTGGCGTCGCCCGGGTCACCCGGGTCGGAGCCGGCGGCGAGGATGTCGAAGAAGTAGATCCAGCCGTTCGGGTCGTCGGCGATCCAGCAGCCGTCCGCGTCCGAGTACGTGGCGAAGCCGCCGGTGATGCCGATGGAGTCCGGCACCTTGCCGCTGACGTTCAGCCGCAGCTTGAACGAGGTGGACTGGCCGGCGTCGAGCGCGAACGCGGTGAACGTCGCACCCTCGCCGGCGGCGTCCGCGAGGGTCTGCCAGCTGCCGGTCTCCTTGTTGAAGACCTGGACCTTGATCTGGCCGGAGTAGTCGACGTCGTCCCAGCCGAGCGCTGCGACGCCGATCAGCGGCTTGATGTTCTTGATGTCCTGGTCACCGGAGTTGGAGACGTCGAACGAGAAGGTGGTCCAGCCGCTGCCGGCGACGATCGTCTCGGGCAGACCCGACAGACCGCTGTGCAGTTCCTCGCTGAGGCCGATGGACTCCTCGTCCGCGTCCTCGCAGTAGTCGATCTCCTCGGGAGCGCTCTCGCTGGCGCTCGGCGACGGGGAGGCGGAGGTCGTGGGCTCTTCGGTGGGCGTCGGCTCTTCGGTGGCGGGTGTGGTCTCGTCCTCGGTGGGCGTCGGCTCTTCGGTGGCGGGTGTGGTCTCGTCCTCGGTGGGCGTCGGCTCCTCGGTGGCCGGCGTGGTCTCGACCTCGGTGGGCGTCGGCTCCTCGGCAGCCGGCGTGCTCTCCGACACGGTCGGCGTCGGGGTCTCGTCCGTGGCGAACGCGGCCGGCGCGGACAGCAGTGCGATCGGCGCTATGACAGCCGTCGTGGCTGCGGCGGCCAGGGCACGGCGAAGCTTCATGAAGACCTCGAAAGTCCGGAGTGCTGCGACCTCGCAACACGCGTATGGCAGGAAGGCTTCCGCGTGTGGGGCGCGGGTGTGGCTCTTGATACGCAGGGTTTGATCGGTGACGGCGGTGAATGGTTGTGCCCGCACTAACAGGTTTCTTATGTGGCCTGCGTCACATCCTGGGGGCCTCTGCTCGGCGGCCCGGAGCTGACGTACGCTCAGCCGGCCTACATCCCGCTGAGAGGAAGCCCACACCGCCGTGACCGACAAGCCGTCCGAGGGCTCGTCCATATCGGACGAAGCATGGGAGAAGTTCATCCAGGACGCCGAGCGCGATCGTGCCTCCGCCCCGAAGGAGCCGTCCGCGCGGGCCCGGATGGTGGCCGAACGGCTGCGCGCGCTGGACGAGGCGGAGGCACGCAAGTCGCGCGCCGGACGCCGCTGGGGGAGGAAGAAGGCGTCCGCCGAGCCCCGGCAGCCCGAAGGGTGGCGTACCGGGCCCGCCTGGCAGGAGATGAACGGTCGGAACTCACGCCGGCGGAAGGTCTGGAGCGGCCTCGGCGTGCTGCTCGCCGTCGCGGTGGCCGTGATCGCCCTCAAGCCCTCCGCCGCGCTGTCCTTGTTGCCCGGCGGTTCGGACGACTCGGCGGGGGCGCCCGCTCCGGCGTCGCCGCTGGCCCCGGAGACGAGCCGGCCGAGCGGCGCGCCCGCCGACGCCGACGGTCTGCCGACGCGGAAGCGGCCCTTCACCGGCTCCCCGGCCGAACGCTGGGCCGCGGGTGCCGATGCCATCGAAGTGCCGAAGGTGTCGAAGGCCGTCCGCGGAGTCTCCGCCGCGCGGATCACGACGGCGCTGGGGCTGACCAAGGACTTCCTCGTCGCCTCGAACCTCGACCGCGACGTGCTGTACGGCGCCGAACCGAAGAAGGCGCTGGCGCTCGTCGACCCGCTGCAGAGGGACTACCTGTCCGACCTGCGGTCCGCCCTGCGCCACCCCACGGTGAAGAACGACCCCACGTGGATCTTCACCCGCTTCGACCCCGACAAGGTCGAACTCGTGGGCACCGAGGTCAGGGTCCGCGGCCGTATGACGGTCGAACCCGGTGACCTCGCCGGCCAGGCGCGGATCCGAGCCGACTACACCTTCGTGTATCCGCTGGCCAGGGCCGGCGGCGGAAACGAGGTCGTCCGCACGATCGTCCGCCGGGTCGTCGAGGTGCACGTCCTCGATCCCGCCGAATTCCAGGGAACCGAGGGGCGCATCTGGGTGTACGACCTCGACGGTGAGATCTCCAACGACAACTGCCGGGACGGCGACGGTCTCATCCAGCCGCTGTTCCAGGACGATCTGGCCGCCAGTCCCGGGTCCTCCGGCGAGGTGGTCGACCCGTACGACCGCAGCAGGGGGCTGGAGCGGGGGCGGTCCGAGGGCGACTGCGGAACCGTCTCACGCACATGACGACGCAGACATGAGAAGGGCCCCGCAGGGCGGAGCCGCGGGGCCCTTCTTTCGTCAGCACCGACGTCAGGGCAGCGTCGGTGCCTGCGGAGCGGCGCCGGGGGGTGCGCCGCTGGTCTGTGGTCCTGTGATCCCGTTGGTCCCGACCTCTGGCAGGACGAACAAGATGCAGCTGTCGGAGACGGGACTTGGAGCTTTCTCGCATCGTGCTGGATGGGCGCGACCGCCGCAACCGCTCGACCCGGCCCTGTACTCCGTTCGGTATTTCCGCCGGTCGGCCCCGGGCGTCCCCGGAGCCGACCGTTCTCTTTGGTGACCGGGCTGCTGTCCCCTGCCGTCCGGTCACTTACCTGGAGCGAGGTCCCACGGTGCACGGGATGATCCGTACGCCTCATCGCTCCAGCGAGCCACGCGTGGTTCTTTCGGGCCCGCCCCTGGCTGGCACGGACACCGGTACCAACGAAGGGGTCCGGAAGGCGTCACGCACCGGACGGGTGAGAGGGGGCCCGAACTCAGATGCGACCGCGACACAGTTCGAGGAGCGTCATGGCGAGCGCCGTGCCCGGCTTGCCCAGCGCCTCGCTGTAGTGGTTGAGGATCTCCATCTCGCGGGAGAGGTTCACCCGTCGTCCGCCGGAGGTGATCCGCGCCTCCTGGATGACGGCCGAGACGGCCATCCGTTCCTGGATCAGGCCGATGATCCGGTCGTCGAGCGCGTCGACGCGTTCACGGGCGCCGGTGATCACGCCGGCGGCCTCGGCGGTGTGTGCGCCGCTCGCAGCGCCGGCTGCCGATGTCCGGGTCTCTGCGGAGGTGGTGGTCATCTCGGGGGCTCCTCGCTGGATGGGTGGGCCGCCCCGGAGCGACAGGACCCGGAAACGCAAGACGCCCCGGAGCCTGTCGGCCCGGGGCGCCTGGGAAGTCGCTTGTCAGTTGCTCAAGCAGCACGACCATGGCAGCCGGCGGGCCGGGTGCCATAGGTAAAGAGGAAGGTCGTGTGCGTGCGCATGGGGTCAGTATGCCGTGGGGCAGAGCGCTGTCCAAGGCGGTTCGCATCCTGAGACGGGCTTCGGCCCCGGGAGGCTCCCGCCGAGCCCGGTAGACTCGGCCTCACACACACCTCGCTCACCGCCGGAAGGCAACCCGTGTCATCAGCGAACCCCGCAGCCGCCCCCGACACCGTTCTGGTCGTCGACTTCGGTGCGCAGTACGCCCAGCTCATCGCCCGTCGCGTCCGCGAGGCCCGGGTCTACAGCGAGATCGTGCCGAGCACCATGCCGGTCGCCGAGATGCTCGCCAAGAACCCGGCGGCGATCATCCTCTCCGGCGGCCCCTCGTCCGTGTACGAGGAGGGCGCCCCCCGCATCGACCGCGCGCTCTTCGAGGCCGGCGTCCCCGTCTTCGGCATGTGCTACGGCTTCCAGCTCATGGCGCAGAGCCTGGGCGGGAGGGTCGACAACACCGGTGCGCGCGAGTACGGCCGTACGGATCTGCACGTGTCGAAGTCGTCCTCCACCCTCTTCGAGGGCACCCCGGCCGAGCAGCACGTGTGGATGTCGCACGGCGACGCCTGCTCCGCCGCCCCCGAGGGCTTCTCCGTGACGGCCTCGACGGACGTCGTCCCGGTCGCCGCCTTCGAGAACGACGAGGCGAAGCTGTACGGCGTCCAGTACCACCCCGAGGTCATGCACTCCACGCACGGCCAGCAGGTGCTGGAGCACTTCCTGTACCGCGGCGCGGGCCTGACCCCGAACTGGACCACGGGCAACGTCATCGAGGAGCAGGTCGCGGCCATCCGCGAGCAGGTCGGCGACAGGCGCGCCATCTGCGGTCTGTCCGGCGGCGTGGACTCCGCCGTCGCGGCGGCCCTGGTGCAGAAGGCCATCGGCTCCCAGCTGACCTGCGTGTACGTCGACCACGGTCTGATGCGCAAGGGCGAGACCGAGCAGGTCGAGAAGGACTTCGTGGCCGCGACCGGCGTACAGCTGAAGGTCGTGGACGCGGAGGAGCGGTTCCTCAATGCGCTCGCCGGGGTCAGCGACCCCGAGGAGAAGCGGAAGATCATCGGCCGTGAGTTCATCCGGGTCTTCGAGCAAGCCCAGGCCGAGATCATCGCGGACGAGGGCCCGGCCGTGGAGTTCCTCGTCCAGGGCACCCTGTACCCCGACGTGGTCGAGTCCGGTGGCGGCACCGGCACCGCGAACATCAAGTCCCACCACAACGTCGGCGGCCTGCCGGAAGACCTCGAATTCAAGCTGATCGAGCCGCTGCGCAAGCTGTTCAAGGACGAGGTCCGGATGGTCGGCCAGGAGCTCGGCCTGCCGGACGAGATCGTCCAGCGCCAGCCGTTCCCGGGCCCCGGCCTCGGCATCCGTATCGTCGGCGAGGTCACCAAGGAGCGCCTGGACCTGCTGCGCGAGGCCGACGCCATCGCCCGCGAGGAGCTCACGGCGGCCGGTCTCGACCGGGACATCTGGCAGTGCCCGGTGGTCCTGCTCGCGGACGTCCGCAGCGTGGGTGTGCAGGGTGACGGGCGGACGTACGGCCACCCGATCGTGCTGCGGCCCGTCTCGTCCGAGGACGCCATGACCGCCGACTGGTCGCGGCTGCCGTACGAGGTCCTCGCGCGGATCTCGACCCGGATCACCAACGAGGTCAAGGACGTCAACCGCGTCGTCCTCGACGTGACGTCGAAGCCGCCGGGCACGATCGAGTGGGAGTAGCGGTAGGCGGAAGTAGGCCCTAGGTGCGCTTGATCGTGCGCACGGGCTCGCCGGGCTGCCAGACCTGGACGACGAGGTACTTGTCGTCCTCGACGTAGGTCCGCACGACCTCGGTCAGCTCGGTACGAAAGAGGTGGAACGGCTCCGGCGGTTCCACCTCTTCGCCGTATGCGGCCTTCACCTCCGGGTCCTCGACCTCGACCGCCCGCCCGGAGATCCGCACGTCACCGCCGCCCATGGACTGCCCCTCCCCGGGGTTCGCCTGGAGCGCGAAGCGCGGGTCGCGGCGCAGGTCGAGCGCTTTGAGCGAGTTCGGCATCATGCCGAGCCACAGCTCGCCGCCCAGGAAGCGGGCCTCCAGGCCGGTGGTGCGGGGGGAGCCGTCCTTGCGGAGGGTGGCGAGGACGTGGTGGGTGAAGGCGCCGAAGCGCTCCTCGATGGTGCGGGCGAGGTCCGGTTCGGCCTCCGTGAAGGCTGCCCAGTTCACTGTCATACGGCGAGTGTGGCGCCGATACCGGACATCTGCTGTCTGGTTTCCGCGACCCCGGGGGACGTGAGGAGGCCGTGACGAGGCCGGGATCTTTACAGAACATCTCTGTTCTCCTTGGCTGACCGACGGTAACTTCCGCCCCGTAAGCACCCCAGGCCGGGAGGACACATGCACGGGACGCCCCTCGGACCCACTCCGCCCTCGCCGCTGCCGACCGACCGGTTGCAGTTCGCGATGCCACCGATGCACGAGTCGGTCGAGGACGAGCGCCGGCATCGCAAGGAACGGCTCGCGGGCGCGCTGCGGATCTTCGGGCGGCTCGGCTTCGAGGACGGGGTCTCGGGGCACATCACGGCGCGCGATCCCGAGTTCAGCGACTGCTTCTGGGTGAACCCGTTCGGGATGCCGTTCAAGCACGTCACCGTCAGCGATCTGGTGCTCGCCAACTCCGAGGGCCAGGTGATCGAGGGCCGCTACCACGTGAACCAGGCGGCCTTCACCGTGCACTCCCAGGTCCACGCCGCCCGCCCGGACGTCGTCGCGGTCGCCCATTGCCACTCGGTACACGGGCGGGCGCTCGCGGCACTGGGGGAACTGCTGGACCCGATCACGCAGGAGAGCTGCGCCTTCTACGAGGACCACGCGCTCTACGACGCCTACTCGGGGGTCGCTGTCGACGCCCTGGAAGGCCGCCGGATCGCGACCGCGCTCGGCTCACGCAAGGCGCTCGTGCTGCGCAACCACGGGTTGCTGACCGTCGGTGACTCGGTGGACGCGGCGGCCTGGTGGTTTCTGTCGATGGAGCGGTCCTGCCAGGTACAGCTGACCGCGAAGGCCGCGGGGCGTCCGGTGCTCATCGAGCATCGGCAGGCGGAGGCCACGCGGGAGCAGTTGGGCGGGGATCTGGTGGCGTGGATCAACTATCAGCCGTTGTGGCAGGACGTCAGCCGGAGCCAGCCGGATCTGCTGACCTGAGGGCCGGGAGGGCCGGGAGGGCCGGGAGGGCTGAGGGGGCCGGGAGGGCTGAGGGGGGGCCAGGAGGGCTGAGCGGGCTGAGTGGGACGAGAGGATGAGCGGGCGGGGGGTCAGAAGCCCCGGAGGACGACCGCCTTCGTCATCGCGAACTCCTCGTCCGTGAGCACCCCGTCCCGGTGCAGCTCGCCCAACTCCCGCAGGCGGCGCAGCAGTACGTCGTGGTGGTCGGCCGGGGGTGGCACGGACGCCGCCAGCTGGGGGCGGTCGGCGTGGTCGATGCCGGGGCGGGTGGACGGGTGTGGCAGGCGGGCGGTGACCGCGGTGGCGACCAGGGCCGTGAGCAGGTCGCGACGGGCGCTGCCCCACAGGTCCAGGGCGTACGGGTCCTTCTCCGCCGGCAGTTGGGAGAACACCGTCTCGCGGGTCACGAAGCGCAGGAAGCCGTCCTCGTAGCCGGAGTTGGGCAGCCACTCGACCTGCACGAGGTCGCCGATGTTGATGATGCGCGGGCCGGTCGCCCGTTTGACCCGGTCCGAGGTGTCGGACCAGTCGATCCGCACCTGGGTGCCGTCGAAGGAGACCGTGCCGTCGGAGGAGCGGACGGAGACGGGGACGGGCGGGCCGGGGAGAAGATACGTCTTCGTCGGTTCCTTGGGGATCTGGTCCAGGAGCAGTGCGTGCCGGATCTCCTCGGCGATGTACTCGGCGACCCCGGCTCGGTCGAGGTCCACCGTCAGCCGGTACGGATCCGCCGGGTCGGGCAGCCGGCCGCCGCTCGCCTGGAGCAGCGGGTCGGCGCCCTCACGCAGCCGCATGCGCAGTCGTCCGCGTTTGCGTTCGGGCTCGAAGACGATGCTCGCGACGGCTTCGAGGGGAACGGCGATCTCCCCGTACGTCTGCCGGAACAGCGGTACGGAGCGGTGGAGTCCCGGCGTGATCCGGACCGTTGTGCCGTCGAAGGCCCAGGTCCCGTCGCGCTGGATGATCTCGGCCATGGGGAAATTCTCGCAGCCGGGTCAACACGACGGCCCTCTCATCACCCGCGCCGACCGGACCTGCGGGATGGGGGCGGGTGGCGTACGGCACAATTCGCTGTCGTTGTACGGGAGTTGTAGGTGGCGTGGACGGTGGCCGCAATCTGCGGTGGCCGGTATGTGAGACCCGGGTGCCGGCCGTGGGGTCGTGCGGCTATAAGGCCATGAGGCAATAGGGCCGTGAGGCAATAGGGCTATGAGGCCATCTGGCCGCTGGGGTACCAGGTCGTGAGCGTTGTACGGAAGGCGGGCATCGGGCGTGGCGGTGCAGGAGGCTGGGCAGGGCGGCGCGGCTGTGGGCGCGCATGGGGGCGGCTGCACCTGTGGGGGCTGTCCGCACGGGGCGCGTGCGGGGCATCGGCGGGCGGTCGCCGAATTCCTGCTGAGGCGGGACGAGTTCGCGGCCGGGCAGGGGCTGCCGGCCGCGGTGGCCCACTCGGCCTCGGCCTCCCGGCAGTGGGTCTCCGAGGAGCTGACGCAGTCGGCGGAACTGGTCGCCGAACGAGGGCGGGCCGAGGGCGAGGCGTGGCTGGCGCGACTGTGGTGGCGTACGACGTCGGTGGTCTGGGTTCTGGTCGTGGTGCTGCTGCTGGTGCAGGCGCTCACGGCGATCGGGGCGGGGTGGACTTCGGCGCGTACGGCCGGGTTGCTGGCGGCGCTGCTCACGGCCGGGGCGCTGACCGCGGCGTCCTGGTTCCACCGGGCGCGGGGCGGGGCGCTGGCGCCGGTCATCGGTGAGGACAACCGGCTGTCCACGTCGCGTGCGGTGGCCGGGGCGTGGGTGCTGTTCGTGGCGTACGCCGTGTTGGTGCTGGTGGGGCGGCTGGTGGCGGCGTCCGGGCACGGGGAGCGCGATGCGCTGATCGACGGTCTCGCGCTCGGCCGGGGTGCCGGTGTGGTGACCGTGCTCGCCGTGGTGTGTGCGATCGCGGTGCTGGTGCGGCGGGTCGTCGGGGTGCGGGTGCTCGGGCAGCGGCTGCAGAAGGTGCGGGCGGACCGGCCTCGGGCGGCGGATCTGCTGACGGATGATGCGGGGCGGGGGACGTTCGCGGACATCCAGTACGTCGTGATCGGCGGGGTTGCCTTGCTGTTCGCGGCGGTGCGGTTGGGGCGGCGGCCGGATCAGTTGCCCGATCTGCCGTGGGGGTTGGCCGTGGTGGTGCTGATCTCGGCGGCGACGTACCTGGCCGGGAAGTATGCGGAGGGGGGTCGGCCGGTGATCCTCTCTGTGGTGCGGGCGCGGGAGGCCGGTGATCTGGACGGGCCGATCCGTACGGGGGACGACATCGAGATCCGGGGGGCTGGGTTCGTGCCGCCCGGGGCGCAGGGGGCGGACCGGTTGTCGCGGATGGTGGTGCGGATCGGGGCGGTGCATGTGCATGTGCCGTTGGTGCCGGTGAGCGGGGGGTTCAGCAATCCGACGGATGCGGTGCTGAGGGTGCCTGTGCCGGCGGATGTGGAGCCGGGGCGGGCGGAGGTGCAGGTGGTTACTGCGGCGGGGGTGGAGACCAACCGGTACGGCATCGATGTGACTGACTGACGGGTGCATCCGGCCGTTGGGTGGTGTGGTGGTGGGCGGGGTGCCTGCGGCGGCCTGCTGGGGGCGGGTGGGGGGTGCGTGCGCGTGTAACGCCTGCGGGTGTGTTGTGGGTCGGGGCCGTGCCGGAGGGTGTCCGTCCTCGGGCCGGCGGAAAAAACGGGCGGGACAGGGTTGAGCGGCGGCGGCGTTGCGTACGTATGGTCTCTTGAGGGGTCACGGCATGGTGGGCGAGAGGCGGCTACGGGCGATGACTCACGGTATGCACACGGGCACGCACTCCCCTTACCTCGACGGCGACCGGAACTGGCGGGACACCGCCGGCCGGTACGCACTACTGCCGCTCCGCGTCTTCCTCGGCGTCACCTTCATCTACGCCGGCCTGGACAAACTCACCGACAGCGGCTTCATGAAGGACGCCGGCTCGGGGTCCATCGGCGACATGATGCGTGCCGTTCGTGACTCCGCGGCCATCCCGGCCATGGTCGACATGGCGCTGAAGAACCCCGTCGCTTTCGGCTATGCCATCGCCTTCGGCGAGCTCGCCGTCGGTATCGGCATCCTGGTCGGGCTGCTCGCCCGGGTGGCGGCACTCGGCGGTGCACTGATCTCGCTGAGTCTGTGGTTGACGGTGAGCTGGGCCTCCGAGCCGTACTACTACGGCAATGACCTGGCCTATTTGATGGCCTGGCTGCCCCTCGTGCTTGCGGGCGCCCCCATGTTGTCCCTGGACGCCGCACTTCGCGCGCGGCGACGGCAGCGGACGGGGGGCTACCGGTAGCTCCGGTCTGGTCGGCTGGGCTGCTGCTGCTGGTGCGTGCCGGGAGCCGGCCCGCGGGTCAGGGGTGCGCGTCGGTCTGGGGCTCCGGGGGAGTGGGGGTGGATTCACCGGGCGATCGGCGGCGTCTGCGTATCGCCCACGTCAGGACCGCTGCCGCGCCTGCCAGGCACAGGCCGCCCACGACCAGCGGGATCACCACGAACCACGGCGTCTCCCAGGCGCCGCCCGCGTCACCGGCGTAGATGATGCCCGCGAGGGTGAGGGCAGTGCCGGCGATCAGCCTGCCGGGCTGGAACTCATGACGTAGCACGGCTCACCTCCGCCTGTCCCACGCCGACGCTGAGGTCGAGGTCCAGCGTGCCCACACCCTTGGTGCCCGTGGCCGGTGTCAGGGTCAGCTCCTTGTGCTTGCCCGGTGCCACGTCCACGTCTTGCTCGTCGTCGCCCGGCAGCTGGATGTCTCCCACCCCCACGTCGATGCTCACCTCCACGGTCACGTCCTTGGGGACGATCACTTTGAGTCGGCCCACGCCCACGTCCGCTCTCGTCGTCACCGTCTGGTCCCCGGTGAGCTTCAACCGGGACAGGTCCACTGTGCCGACGCCGGTGCCGAGGTCGTACCGGGGCTGTACGTCCGCCACGGCCGCCGGTCGCCAGTTCCGCTCGATCCAGTGCGTGCCGATGTCCTTGGGTAGCGCGGCCGAGGCGGCCAGCAGGCCCGCTGTGACGACCGCCAGGAATATGGAGCCCGCTCCTGTGCGGCCCAGGAACGCGCTGACCGCTATGCCCAGGCCGAAGACGAGCAGCGCGCAGGACAGGCCGGTCTGCAGGCTGGTGCCGAGCGCGTGGTCCTCCCAGGTCGCGCTGGTGCCGAGGGCACCCGCGAGCAGGGCCAGCAGGAACACCCAGCCGCCGATCCAGCGGGGGCCGCGTGCCTTCGGCTGGTGGGGGCGTCGGGTGCGTATGTCCTGGCGGCTGTTCCAGGTGGTGCCGAGGCTGATGTTGACGGCCGCTGCGATGTCGCGGTCGCGGGAGTCGCGCGGGCCCCAGAGATAGCCCGTGCCGCCGTCGTGCGTGCCGTCCTTGACGATCGGGTCGCGCCACCAAGAGGGGTAGGCGGCGGGGACCGGTGGTGCCTGGGCCTCGGGTGGGGCGTCGGCGACGGCCTGGGCGGCGAGGGGATCCGGGTCGGGGGTGGTGCGGTGCCGCGACCAGTAGCCGGCGCCCGCGAGGAGGAGGGAGAGGACGACGCCGAAGGCCAGCACACCGCCGTTCTTCAGCAGCGTCAGGAACACGCCGCAGCCGACCAGCGCGAACAGCACTGCCGTCAGCGCCTGGCCGTCCACACGGCCGGTCAGCAGCTTGCGCACCTCGTTCTGGTCCTCGTCGTCGTACGGGACGAAGAGCCAGGCGAAGCCGTAGAAGATCAGGCCGATGCCGCCGGTCGCGGAGAGCACGGCGAGGGTGATCCGGAAGATCACCGGGTCCATGTCGCACTGCCGCCCGAGCCCGGCGCACACCCCGGCCAGCATCTTGTACCGTCGGTCACGCCGGAACTTGCGCGGCGGGCCGAGCGCACCCGCTTCGGCGGACACCCCTGCTTCTGCGCCCGCGTGCGCGCGCGGTTCCGCACCCGCGGCGCTCGCGGGTGCCGGGCCGGACGGGGTGCCCGTGGTGGGCACGGCGTCCGGCTCGGGCACGGAGTCCGCGGCGGGCTGGTGATCTGTCATGTGTCCATGGTGACGGGCGGATCGGCTTGGCGGGAGTCGGAATGACCCTGGCCGGACCCTGATATCGGTCCCTGAGGGCGGTCTGGGGAAGTGTTCGACGCGACGGGGTTCGAAGATCAGGGGAGTCTCGGGGGTCGACCCTGATGCCCTGCTGCTCCGGCCGTGTGAACATCGATGGCATGCCGGAAGCCGCAGCAGCGCCACTCCTCGGACCGCGGCCGCCGCGCAAGCTCTACCGCAGCAGCGACGGACGCTGGCTCGGGGGCGTGGCGCGGGGGCTCGCCGGGCATCTCGGCCTGCCTGTCATCTGGGTGCGGCTCGTCTTCGTCGGCCTGTTCATGGCGGACGGCCTCGGCGCGCTGCTGTATGCCGCGTTCTGGTTCTTCGTACCGCTCGGCGTCGGCGGCGTCGGCGCGCAGCGGCCCTCTCCCTTCACCACCGAGACCGCGGCCGACGGTCGCCGCAGACTCGTCGCCCGCAAGCCGGACAAGGGGCAGATCGTCGCGCTGCTCCTCATGGTCGTGGTGGCGATGGTCTTCGTCGGCAGCGTGGACCTGGGAAACGGCGCCAAGGCCTACCTCCTGCCCGCCGTACTCGTCGGCGCGGGTGTCGCCCTGGTCTGGCGACAGGCGGACAACGCGCGGCGGGCCCGCTGGATGGAGGCCGGCCGGCGTCGGCGCACGCTCACCCTGCTGCGCGCCGCGGGCGGTGTCGTCCTGGTCACGGCCGGCGTCTCCGGCATCTTCGTCCTGCAGGGCTCCGCCGATCACCTCGGCTCCGTCCTGCAGGCGGCACTGGCGGTCCTCGTCGGTATAACGCTCCTTGCGGGCCCGTACCTGGTCCGGATGACCCAGGACCTCTCCGAGGAACGTCTGATGCGCATCCGCGCACAGGAGCGCGCCGAGGTCGCCGCGCACGTCCACGACTCGGTGCTGCACACCCTGACCCTGATCCAGCGCAACGCGGAGAACGCGAACGAGGTCCGTCGCCTCGCCCGCGCCCAGGAGCGCGACCTGCGCACCTGGCTCTACAAACCCGAGGGCACCGGCAAGGACGAGGCCGACGAACCCGCCAACCTCGCCGACGCGGTCCGGCGCAACGCGGCGGAGGTGGAGGACAAGCACGGCGTCCCGATAGAGGTCGTGGTCGTCGGAGACTGCCCGCTCGACGAGAAAATCGGCGCACAGATGCAGGCCGCGCGCGAGGCGATGGTGAACGCCGCGAAGTACGGTGGCGAGGGCGGCGCCGTGCAGGTCTACGCCGAGGTGGAGGGGAAGACCGTCTTTGTGTCCGTCCGGGACCGCGGTCCGGGCTTCGACCTCGACTCGATACCCGCCGACCGCATGGGCGTCAGAGAATCGATCATCGGCCGCATGGAGCGCAACGGCGGTACGGCCCGGCTGAGGGCGGTACCCGGCGGCGGTACGGAGGTCGAGCTGGAGATGGAGAGGGCGGAGAAGACGTCATGAGCGACCCGACCGAGGCCAACGAGCCTGTGGAGTCGACCGGCGGGAGCGCGGGCGAGCGGCACGTGCGCGTGGTCCTCGTCGACGACCACCGCATGTTCCGTACCGGAGTCCAGGCCGAGATAGGCCGCACCGAGCAGACCGGCGTCGAGGTCGTCGGCGAGGCCGCGGACGTCGACCAGGCGGTCACGGTCATCACCGCGACCCGTCCCGAGGTCGTCCTCCTCGACGTGCACCTCCCCGGTGGCGGCGGCGTCGAAGTCCTGCGCCGCTGCGCCCCGTTGATGGCGGCCGCCGAGCAGCCCGTCCGCTTCCTCGCGCTGTCCGTCTCGGACGCGGCGGAGGACGTGATCGGGGTGATCCGGGGTGGTGCGCGCGGCTACGTGACGAAGACGATCACCGGCACCGATCTGGTCGACTCCGTCTTCCGGGTACAGGAGGGCGACGCGGTCTTCTCGCCGCGCCTTGCCGGGTTCGTGCTGGATGCCTTTGCGTCGACGGACGCGCCGCCGGTCGACGAGGACCTCGACCGGCTGACCCAGCGCGAGCGGGAGGTGTTGCGGCTGATCGCGCGGGGCTACGCGTACAAGGAGATCGCCAAGCAGCTGTTCATCTCGGTCAAGACGGTCGAGTCTCATGTGTCGGCGGTGCTGAGGAAGCTCCAGTTGTCCAACCGGCATGAGCTGACGAGGTGGGCGACGGCACGGCGCCTGGTGTGAGCCCGGCCCCGGGCCGGCGTTCCCGGCCCGGCTCGCTCGCTCACACGATCCGAGTGGCCCCCGCGAACGGCATCTCGTCGAGCGGGGCCACCCGGACCGGTGCCGACGGGTTCGGGGCGTGGATCATCTGGCCGTTGCCGATGTAGAGACCCACGTGGCTGATGCCGGAGTAGAAGAACACCAGGTCGCCCGGGAGCAGTTCGGCGCGCGAGACACGGCGGCCGGCGTCGATCTGGGCGTAGGTCGTGCGGGGCAGGGAGATGCCGGCCGAGCGGTAGGCGGCCTGGGTGAGGCCGGAGCAGTCGAAGGCGTCCGGACCGGTCGCGCCCCAGACGTAGGGGCTGCCGAGTTTGGTTTGCGCGTATGAAATGGCGGCCGCGGCACGGGAGTTGGGGGCCTGCGCCGTGGCGGCGCCGGAGGGCGTCAGGGCGTCGCGTGTGCCCGTCGAGGAGCGTGCGGCGCGGTCCGTGGCGCCTGTGCCCGCCCCGAGCCGGGCCCGCTCCTCGGCGGTCAGTCGGGCGAGCAGGCCGCGGGCCGCGTCCAGCTTGCCGGTGATCGTGTTCTTGTGCCGTCGCAGTTCTGCCCGGCGGGACTGCAGCGAGGTCAGTTCGACGCGTGCGGCTCCGCGCAGCTGCTCGATCTCGCGCAGTTGCTCGCGGACGCTCGCGACGGACGCCGCCTGCCGGTTGCCGGCGCGTTCGGCGAACTCCGCTCCGTCGAGGTACCGGTCGGGGTCGTCGGAGAGCGCGAGCTGGAGGGACGGGTCGACGCCGCCGTCGCGGTACTGCGCCGCGGCCATCGAACCCAGCGCTTCCCGCGCCGAGTTGAGCTTCTCCGTCTTGCGTGCGGCCTCGTCTTGCAGTGTCCTGATCCGCCGCTCGGCGGCGTCCGCCTTCTCCTTCGCGCCGTTGTACTTCTCGGTGGCGACCTCCGCCTCCTGGTACAGCTTGTCCACCTTGGCCTTGACCTGCTCCGGTGTCAGCTGCGGCTCGGCGTGTCCGGTCCCGTCGAACCCCGTCGCCGTCGCCGCGCCCGCCAGGGCGATCGTCCATGCCGTGCGGGCCGTGTTGCCGCCGACCGAGCGCTGACGGGGCTTGCGGTGCGCTGCCACGTGGACTGCACGTCCTTTCGTACAACCGCCTACGACCGCCTACGACCGCCTCGTCCCGTACGGGCGCCTGGGGAAGCGGCCGTGGGACGCCCGGGGGCGGGGTACGCGTCCGGCGACGGCCCACACAGGGGGAGCGAGCCGCCGCCGGACTTTCTCGGCGGTGGTGGCCGACTGCCGCCCCTGGCCCGGGCGGCGGTGGGGAGCCGGTCACCTGGTGGAGGACGCTAAACCTCGCTGTGTCGGGTCGGTAACGCCTTGTGCGGAAGTGCCGGGAGCGGATCGCGAGATGACCGTAAGTGAGCGTGATCCCGGGGCGGGGACGTCGTGTTCACGCAGTGTGCTGACCGATGTGGCGTTTTCAGGCGTCGCGGGGGTGGCGGGGTGCTATGGGCCGCATATATGCAAGCGCGGTAGGGGGGTGAGGGTCGGGAGGAGGGGGAGGAGCGGGAGGGGATGGGGTCGGTAGGAGTGGGATCGGTACGGGGTGGGTGGAGTGCGTTGAGTGGGGCGGTGTCGGGTGGTTGTTCGGCGCTCATTAGGCTCCGGCTCCATGGACGTACTCATCCACCTCTTCGTCGGCCTGCACATCATCGGTATCGCCGCGCTGCTCGGTGGTTTCTTCACCCAGATGAAGGCGATGGGCCAGGGCACCGCCCGGTTCGTCCCCGCGATGCTGCACGGCGCGCTGACCATGCTGGTCACCGGGGTGATCCTCGTCGGCCTCAATCAGGCGGACGACCAGTCCGTGAACAACATCAAGATCGGTGTGAAGCTGGCGCTGCTGATCGTGATCCTCGGACTCGTCTATGTGAAGCGGGACGACGAGACGGTGGACAAGAGTCTGTTCGGGGTGGTGGGGCTGCTGACCACGGCGAACATCTTCATCGCTGTGTTGTGGACGTGATGTCGGACCCGTGTCCGGTGTAGGCCCGTAGCGCGCCTGCGGTGACCGCCAGCCAGGCCGCCACCGCGATCCACAGCAGTACCTCGCCGGGGGTCTTGAGCCACGGGACGTCTACGGCGGCGGCGACGGAGAGTGTCGCCGAGGCGGTCATTCCCAACGGGAACACGGTTGCCCAGCGGCATACGTCATAGCGCAGCCGTGGCCATGCGACCTCGGCGATGAGCAGGGCGGCGTACCAGGCCAGGTCGAGTACGAGCAGGGCTACGGTCACCGTGCGCAGGGCGCTGCTGTCGTCGTCGTTCCAGAGGTACAGGCGGGCGCTGTCGGCGGCGATGAGCTTCGAACCGGCGAGGGCGGAGATGGCGAGGGCGCCGCCCGCCACCCAGTGGTCGCCGGGGCCGTGGGCCACTTGCCGTAGGTCGAAGCGGGTCAGCGCGACGACGTAGAGCAGCAGGCCGAGCCAGAACAGTACGAGCGCCGTGTGGGCGAGCCATGCCGTGGCCTCGGACGCGGCGAGTGTCGCGCCCAGGAGGGCCAGGCCCTGTGTGGCCACGCAGCCCAGGAACACCGCGCCGGGCATGCGGCGGTGCCAGTGGCGTACGACGGCGATGAGGAGGCCCGGCCAGAGCAGGGCCGCCAGGGCCAGGGCGGCCTCGGCGAGGGGCTGCCAGCCGAGGGCGGTGAAACGGGTGCCCAGAACGGTCGTCGCGGCGATGGCCGTCAGAGCGGCCGGGGTCGCTGCCTCTTTCACCCACCTGTCGCGGTCCCACAGAAGCCGTGCGAGGAAGTCGAGGGCCAGGGCCAGCCAGGCTGCGCAGGCCAGGGCGAGGGCGATCCGGGACAGGGTTTCGTAGCCCGTCTGGTGCAGGGCCACCGACAGGATGCCGGTTGCCATGACGGCGGCACCGGCTGCGGGGGGACGTTGCGACCACCAGGTGTGGAGGGGGGAGGTGGGGGTGGGGGTGGGCATGGGGCCGATGCTAGGGAGCGGGGGTGGGCTGCCAGGGGGCACGCGCGCGGGTGGGGTGAAATACCCGCGCGTTGCCTCCGGCGGTTGGGCCGGGGTGGGTGTGGCGGCCTGCGGGGGCTGGGTGGGGGTGCGCGTTGATGCCTGCGGCGGCCTGTGCGGTTGGGTGGGGGTTCGCGTAGCGCCTGCGGGTGGGTGGTGGGTCGGGGCCGTGCCGGGGGGTGTCCGTCCTCGGTCGGGCGGTTGCTGTCG
Organism: Streptomyces sp. R28; assembly: GCF_041052385.1. Classification (GTDB taxonomy): domain Bacteria; phylum Actinomycetota; class Actinomycetes; order Streptomycetales; family Streptomycetaceae; genus Streptomyces. Next base: position 6,506,311 of record NZ_CP163439.1, read on the forward strand.
GGCTGGAGGCGCCGTGTCTTGACGCCCGCCGCTGCGGGCGGACACCCCCCGGCACGGCCCCTTGCCGCCGTACGCGGGTGCGGCGCCGCGGGGGTGCGCCCGCGTACGGCAGGTAACTCACGCGGCGCCACGCGCGCGGGCCGGAAACGAGGCCACGCGCGCGTGGGGAGAGGGTCAGGCCGGGCGGACCACGCTGTGGATCGACGACTCGCCGTCGTAGTAGATCGACTCCTCGCGGACGTACGCGCCGGGCTTGGGGGCGTGGATCATCATGCCGTTGCCGATGTAGATGCCCACGTGGGTGACGTCGTCGTAGAAGAAGACCAGGTCGCCGGGCTGGGCGCTGGAGAGGGAGACCGTGGTGCCGGCGTTGACCTGGTCGTAGGTGACACGGGGGATGTCGACGCCCGCGGCCTTCCAGGCGGCCTGGGTGAGGCCGGAGCAGTCGTAGGAGTCGGGGCCGGTGGCGCCCCAGACATACGGCTTGCCTATCTGGGAGCGGGCGAAGGCGAGGACCTTCTCGGCCTTGGTGGCGTACGAGGAGTCCGACGCGGACGAGTCCGAGGTGCTCGAGTCGGACGAGGACTCGCTGCTCTCCTGCTGCTGGGCCGCCTCCTGGCGCTCGGCCTCGGCCGCTGCTTGTTGCCGGGCCAGTTCCGCCGCCTTGCGCGCGGCCTCCTCCTGCTTGCGCTTCTCGATCGCTGCGAGGCGGGCCTTCTCCTCCGCCGTGAGCTTCGAGAGGAGTTCGCGTGCGTCGGAGAGCTTCTGCTGGACGGTGGTCTTGGCGGTCTGCAGGTCGTTCTGCGACTCGGTGAGCGTCTGGAGGCTCTGGGTGGCCTCCTGGCGCTTCTTCATCGTCGTGGACTGCTGCGTGAAGTAGTCGTCGACCGCTTCCTTCTGACGACCGGTCATACGGTCCATCAGCTGGGTCTGGTCGAAGTAGTCCTGCGGGGTGTCCGCGAGGAGGAAGGTCGCCGTGTCGGGGGCGGCGGCGCCGGTGCGGTACTGGGCGGCGGCGTTGCGACCGAGTTCCTCGCGCGCGTCGTTGAGCTTCTGGGTGCGCTGGGCGACGTCGTCGAGGAGGGTGTCGACGCGCTTGCGCTGCTTCGCGGTCTTCTCCTTGGCCGCGTTGTACTTCTCGGTCGCCGACTCCGCCTGGCGGTAGAGGTCGTCGACCTTCTTCTCGACCTCTTCGAGGCTCGGCTTGTCGTCTGCCGAGGGGCTCGCGTTGGCCGTCTGGGACAGCAGGGCCACGGAGGTGAGGGCCGCCGTGGCGAGGGCGGGGGTCCGTATGCCTGCTACGCGCGTACCAGCGGGACGCGACTTGCGGTGCGACGCCAAGGGAGGCGACTCCTTCCGTACTCCGCCTACCGAGTTAGCTGTCGGGTTCGGGCGGGTGGTTCGGAAGGGTTGCCCTACGGCCTGCCCCTGGGCGGGGTCGGCCGATTCACCCCAAAGTTCGGTGGGTCCCCGGCTCCGGCAGCGCGGCGGCGTACCGGACTCGGCGGAGGCCGTGCGGCCCGGCGACGTTCGCCGGTGGGGGTCGTACGGCCTGTCCGGCACGGTAGCCAACTCGTGTGGCCCCTGTGAAGGTTGATGTTCGATATGCCCGATACATTTTCGTGACCTTGAGTCAGGACGTTGGGGACGGGGGTGGATGGGGGCGGGTACGTAGAGATGTGGCGCTGTTTCGGGTGAGGTGTTGGCTTTTAGTCGCATTGGGTCGATGGTGGGTGGTTAGGTCCTCGGCGGGAAGTGCGGCTTCGGGCGGATTGCGGACCGTGACGGGATGGGCGTGGAGGGTGAGAAGGTGCCGGAGTGGCCGGGGTCTGGAAGATCGTCTGGTTCTGGAACCGGCGATGTTCTCGGGGTGGCCGCGGGCTGTCAGTGGGGCGCCCTAGACTCGGAGAGCGATGAGCAGCCTCTTTGACGACAGCTTCCTGGCGGACCTCCAGGCCCCACGGGCCCACGGGGAAGAACCCCCGCCACCACCCGAGGACGATCACTCTCCGGAGTCGGTTCCGGACGATCTGTTCGGCGGGAAGTTCGACGTGCCCCCGGACCGGGACGACTACTACCGTGACGGCGCCCCGCGCCCGCCCATCGACGCCGCCGCGCTGCTGGAGGGGCTGAACGAGAACCAGCGTGCGGCCGTCGTCCATGCCGGCGGCCCGCTGCTCATCGTGGCCGGCGCCGGGTCCGGCAAGACGCGGGTGCTCACCCACCGCATCGCCCATCTGCTGGCCGAGCGGAATGTGCATCCGGGGCAGATCCTCGCGATCACCTTCACCAACAAAGCCGCGGGCGAGATGAAGGAGCGCGTCGAGCAGCTCGTCGGCCCGCGCGCGAACGCGATGTGGGTGATGACCTTCCACAGCGCGTGCGTCCGCATCCTGCGCAGAGAGAGCAAGAAGCTCGGGTTCACGTCGTCCTTCTCGATCTACGACGCCGCCGACAGCAAGCGGCTGATGGCGCTCGTCTGCCGGGACCTGGACCTCGACCCGAAGAAGTTCCCGCCCAAGTCCTTCAGCGCCAAGATCAGCAATCTGAAGAACGAGCTGATCGACGAGGAGGACTTCGCCGCCCAGGCGGCCGACGGCTTCGAGAAGACCCTCGCCCAGGCCTACGCCATGTACCAGTCGCGGTTGCGGGAGGCCAACGCCCTCGACTTCGACGACCTGATCATGACGACGGTCAACCTGCTGCGGGCCTTCCCGGACGTCGCCGAGCACTACCGCCGTCGCTTCCGCCATGTGCTGGTGGACGAGTACCAGGACACCAACCACGCGCAGTACGCGCTGGTGCGCGAGCTCGTCGGGACCGGTGAGCACCCGGTCGACGTCCCGCCCGGCGAGGACGACATCCCGCCCGCCGAGCTGTGTGTGGTGGGTGACGCCGACCAGTCGATCTACGCATTCCGGGGCGCCACCATCCGCAACATCCTCCAGTTCGAGGAGGACTACCCGGACGCGACGACCATCCTGCTGGAGCAGAACTACCGCTCCACCCAGACGATCCTGACCGCAGCCAACGCGGTCATCGAGCGCAACGAGTCCCGCCGCCCCAAGAACCTGTGGACCAACGCGGGCGCGGGCGCGCGCATCACCGGCTATGTCGCCGACACCGAGCACGACGAGGCGCAGTTCGTCGCCGACGAGATAGACCGACTGACGGACGCGGACGACGCGAAGGCCGGCGACGTCGCCGTCTTCTACCGTACGAACGCCCAGTCCCGTGTCTTCGAAGAGGTCTTCATCCGCGTCGGCCTGCCCTACAAGGTCGTCGGTGGGGTTCGGTTCTACGAGCGCAAGGAGGTCCGGGACGTCCTGGCCTACCTGCGGGTGCTGGCCAACCCGGAGGACTCGGTGCCGATGCGCCGGATCCTGAACGTCCCCAAGCGGGGCATCGGCGAGCGCGCCGAGGCGATGATCGACGCCCTGTCCCAGCGCGAGAAGATCAGCTTCGCGCAGGCCCTCAAGCGCGTCGACGAGGCGTACGGCATGGCCGCGCGCTCGACCAACGCCGTCAAGCGGTTCAACACGCTGATGGAGGAGCTCCGTACGATCGTCGAGTCCGGCGCGGGACCGGCGACCGTCCTGGAAGCGGTGCTCGAACGCACCGGCTATCTCGCCGAGTTGCAGGCATCCACCGACCCGCAGGACGAGACCCGCATCGAGAACCTCCAGGAACTCGCGGCCGTGGCCCTGGAGTTCGAGCAGGAGTCGGGTGAGGGCGAGGCCTCCGGCGGGCTCGCGGCGTTCCTGGAGCGGGTTGCCCTCGTCGCCGACTCCGACCAGATCCCGGACGAGGAGGAGGACGGCTCCGGCGTCATCACCCTGATGACCCTGCACACCGCCAAGGGCCTGGAGTTCCCGGTCGTCTTCCTCACCGGCATGGAGGACGGCGTCTTCCCGCACATGCGCGCCCTCGGCCAGGCCAAGGAGCTGGAGGAGGAGCGGCGGCTGGCTTACGTCGGCATCACGCGCGCACGTGAGCGGCTGTATCTGACGCGGTCGTCGATGCGCAGCGCGTGGGGGCAGCCGTCGTACAACCCGCCGTCCCGCTTCCTGGAGGAGATCCCGGCGCAGCACGTGGACTGGAAGCGCACGGGCGCGTCCGCGCCGGTCTCCTCCGGCCCGGCGTCCGGTGTGGCCGCCTCGCTGTCCTCGTCCCGCTCGCGCTCCGCGGCCTCGGGCGCGTCCGGTTTCGCCACGCGCCGTACCTCGGAGAAGCCGGTCGTCCAACTGGCGGTCGGGGACCGGGTCACGCACGACCAGTTCGGGCTCGGCACCGTGATGGCGGTCAAGGGCACGGGCGCGAACGCCGAGGCGACGATCGACTTCGGGGAGAGCAAGCCGAAGCGGCTGCTGTTGCGGTACGCGCCGGTGGAGAAGCTCTAGCACCGACAAGTGTGCGCCCCCGCTGCAGGGCGGGGGCGCACCACGAAGTTGTCGGCCCGCTTACGTCGGGTTGATCCCGTGGCTGCGCAGCCAGGGAAGCGGGTCTATGGCCGAGCCGCCACCCGGCCGTACCTCGAAGTGCAGGTGCGGGCCCGTCGAGTTGCCGGAATTGCCGGAGTACGCGATCGGGTCGCCGGCCTTCACCGTCGTACCGGAGGCGACACGGTAGCTGGAGAGGTGGCAGTACCACGTCTCCGTGCCGTCCTTCGCGGTCACGATCATCATGTTGCCGTAGGCACTGTTCCACTGCGTGCGGACGGTGCCGTCGGTCGCGGACATCACCGTCGTGCCGTACGAGACGGGGAAGTCGATGCCGGTGTGCACGGACATCCAGTTGATGCCGGCCTGGCCGAAGTAGGCGCTCAGGCCGTGCTGGGCCACCGGAAGGGCGAACTTGGGGCGCATCCGCTCCTTGCGGGCCGCCTCCTCCGCCGCCTTCCTCTTCTCGGCCGCCTGCTGGGCCTTGAGGTCGATGCGCTCCTGCGTACGGCTGGCCCGGTCGGCGAAGTCGTCGGCGCCGGCGGAGAGGCTCTCGAGCTGGGTGTCCAGCTTGTTGTTCGCGGTGGACGGCTTCACGGCCTCGCCGTCCGAGGCCGTCGTCACCGCGTCCTTGTCGTCGGTCGTCAGGCCGCCGACGGAGGCGGCGGCGATTCCCGCGACGCCCATCACACACGCCGAGGGCACGGCGATCGTCAGCAGCGCGGAGCGCTTGGGGGGCGGACGGCGGCGGGAGCGTGCCCCGTTGCGGGAGGCGGCGCGCGAGGACGGGGCCGGAGTGGACTCCTCCTGGCCGTCGAGGAGCGGGGCCGCGGCGGGAATCTCGCCGGTGGCGCTCAACTCGGCGTCGCCGTAGGAGGTGGAGTCGTCGTACGGCGTGGGGGCGTCGTGCTCGATCTGCTCGAAGAGCGCGGTCCCCTCGTGATCGAAGGATTCTGCTGACTGCTCGTACTCGTCGGCTGCCTGCGTGCCGACGCCGTCGGAGTTCCACTGTGTGGCGTCGTACGCGCCGGTGTCGAAGGTCTGCGTGCCCCATTCCCACTGCTGGGTCTGGTCGGCCGGGGCGCCGGACTGGTCGGGCTGGAGCCAGGTGCTCGCGTCCCAATGGCCGGAGGTGTCGTGGCCGGTGGCCTGCTGCGGGACGAAGGCGAGCCGCTCATGCTCGGCCGTCCAGGCCGTGGTGTCGTACGCGCCGGTGTCGTAGGCGGCGTGGTGCTGGGCCGCGTAGGCGTCGTAGTTCACGGTGTGGTGGTTGCCCGTGGACCACTGCGTGGTGTCGTACGTGCCCGTGTTCTCGCCGGGGAGGCTGCCGAACAGGGGGTCCGCGTCGAAGGTCGGGGCTGCGTGGGCGTGATCGGCGGCGCCGAACTGGGTGGCGTCGTAGGTGCCGTAGCTGGTGGAGTCACCGTAGTGGGCTTCCTGGGCGCCGTACGACGCGTAGTGCGCCGAGGCGGCATCGGAAGCCGTGGTCGAGGAGGTCATGGTCCCCGACGGGTGACGATCGTTCACCAACTTCTCTCTCGCCTCGACAACAGGGGCTGCCAGAGCAGTGCGGCGACTGTACCCGGCGGTACGCGGGCACGACAATCTTCGGCAGGTTTCGCGCGCGAAGGAAACGGGCATTCGGCCGTGTTTTGGCGGACTGCGGGCGCGAGTTTGGCCTTGTGTTCGAAGATTGTTCGATGTCGATCGGCTGTCCTGGGGCTGTGTGCCGAGTGTGAGTCAGGTGTTGGGGGCTGCTGTCGAGGGCTGCCGTCGGGGTGTCGCGGGAGCTGTTGAGGGGGCGGTCACGCCACTGTCAGGCCGTCGGCCTGTGCGGCGGCTTCGGTTCCTGTCCGTGCGGTGTCGAGGGCCTGCCGTATCCCGGTCGCCACGGCGGGGTGCACCGGCAGGGCGAGGTGGCCGATGCCGGTCACGCGGACGTTCTGCGCCAGCAGGTCCGGGTGGTCGATGCAGGCCGTCTCCAGCGGGTCCATCAGGTGGTCGAGGTCGCTCCAGAAGCTCACGAAGTGGGTACGGCAGCCAGGTGCGGGCCTGGCCAGTTCCTCGAGGACCGGTGAGCCGGGGCGCATCTGACGCACGATGGGATGTGCGTTCGCCAGTGGGACGACACGGGTGCCGGAGTGCGGCGTGCCGAGCGTGACGAGCGTACGGACCCTGAGGTCGCCGCCGAGACACTGCACGTAGTAGCGCGCTATCAGCCCGCCGAGGCTGTGCCCGACGATGTCGACCTGCCTGCTGCCGGTGCGCTCGCAGATCCCCTCTATATGCCGGCCGAGCAGTTCGGCGGCGGTGCGGATGTCACAGGTCAGAGGGGAGTAGTTGAGCGACTCGACCTGGTGCCTGCCGTGCTGGGCGAGGCTGCGGCGCAGCAGGACGAAGACCGAGCGGTTGTCTATGAAGCCGTGCAGCAGGACGACGGGAGGTTTGGTCTCCGTCGGCAGTTGGGCGGTGTCCTGTGCGGGGAGGGCGGGGGTGGCCCGGCGTTCCTGGGTGATGCCGGAGGGATACAGGAGCAGGTGCCCGGCGAGGATCGCGAACTCCAGCGCGGTCGCCTTCAGCAGGGCCAGGGAGAGGCCGGCGATTCCGCTCGGGAGCAGGCGCCGGCAGAGCGGAAGAAAGGGGAGTGCTGCCCCGGTGACCTTCATGGCCGACCTCCTTGCGGCACGCGGGAGGACGGCTCCGGCCCCCGTGTGCCCTCGTGGGAAGTCGCGGCGGAGGTGACCGGCGGGGCATGAGGAGGGCGCGTGGGGTGTGCGAGGCGCGTGGCGTGAGCCAGTTCTGTCGGCCATGGTGCGCCGATGAGCCGGCGGGGCTCACTGCCGGTGTGGCGACGAGCCTGCCCGCTGTCGTGCCTTACCTGCCCTACGTGCCCTTCGTGCGACCGTCGATGCGTCGCACCGCCACGGCACGCGGCCTGCGGCGCGGTGGTGCGGCGACCTCTTTGCGGCTCCCGTTGCGCGTGGTTCCGTTGCGACGCTTGTACCGCAGGCTGCTGCGGCCCGTGTGCCGCAGAGATCTGGAACGGTGCGCGGCGAACGTGTCCCACCGTGTGATTTCCCCCTCGGTCTGCACCGCGAAACTGCCGGTTGCGGGATGCTGGAGATAACGTTCGTTCACTACTTCGGGCAGCGTGGCCCGGGGCGTCCGTGCCGTGGTGGCGCGTCCGATGCGGTGAGCAGCGGAAAAGTGCAATACGCGCACCATGTATGACATGTGCCGCCTGTGCGGCATAACCCATATATGGGCGGTACCTGTCGGTACGGATGGATGTAGTCGCTTCATGGAGGCAGTGATGGGTGTGGCAGCCGGTCCGATCCGCGTGGTGGTGGCCAAGCCGGGACTCGACGGCCACGATCGGGGGGCCAAGGTCATCGCGCGGGCGCTGCGCGACGCCGGTATGGAGGTCATCTACACCGGACTTCACCAGACACCCGAGCAGATCGTCGATACCGCGATCCAGGAGGACGCCGACGCGATCGGCCTGTCCATCCTCTCCGGCGCCCACAACACCCTCTTCGCCGCCGTGATCGAACTCCTCAAGGAGCGCGAAGCGGAGGACATCCTGGTCTTCGGCGGCGGGATCATCCCCGAGGCGGACATCGCCCCGCTGAAGGAGAAGGGCGTCGCGGAGATCTTCACGCCCGGGGCCACGACGCAGGCGATCGTGGACTGGGTGCGGGCGAACGTACATCAGCCGGCGGGGGCATAGCCGCTGCGCTCGGCCGGAGCCGAGCACCTGGGACAGGCCGTGGGCAGGAGCCTGGGGTGCGGGCCGGAGTCCGACCGGAGGCCTCAGGGCGCCTGCGCCCCCAGCTCCTCGGTCATCGCCGCCCGCAGCCGCAACGTCGTGACCAGCCGTTGGAACGCCTCCGCCCAGTACCCCCCGGCCCCCGGCGACGCGTCCTCCGACTCGTCCGGCACCGCCTGCAGACCGTCGAGGCGGCTTGCCTCGGCCGGGTCGAGGCAGCGCTCGGCCAGGCCCATCACCCCACTGAAACTCCATGGATAACTCCCCCCGTCCCGCGCGATGTTGAGCGCGTCGACCACTGCCCGCCCGAGCGGCGGAGCCCACGGCACCGCACACACCCCGAGCAGCTGAAACGCCTCAGACAGACCGTGCGTCGCGATGAACCCGGCGACCCACTCGGCCCGCTCGGCGGTGCCCAGCGTGGCGAGGAGCTTCGCCCGCTCGGCCAAGGACACCGCTCCCGGACCGCCGGCCTCGGGAGCCGAGGGTGACCCGAGCAGCGCCCTCGCCCACTGGCCGTCCCGCTGCCGTACCGCCGCCCGGCACCACGCCGCGTGCAACTCGCCCTGCCAGTCGTCCGCCACCGGCAGCGCCACGATCTCCTGAGGCGTACGTCCCCCAAGCCGCCCCGACCACGTGCTGAGCGGTGCCGCCTCCACCAACTGGCCGAACCACCACGACCGTTCACCCCGTCCGGCCGGAGCTGTGGCCACGACCCCGTCGCGCTCCATTCCCGCGTCGCACTCGTGCGGCGCCTCGACACTGATCGCCGGCGTCTCCCGGTCGTGGTCCAGCGCCACGCACGTCGCGGCGCGTACCGCCATTCGCGCGGCGAGCGCCGAACCCGGCAGCGCGGAGAGCAGCTCGGCGGCCGTCGCCCGGACATTGCGACTCCGGTCGGTCAGCGCCTGCTCCAGGAACGGCTCGTCCTGCGGGCCCAGTCCGGTCCGCAGCGAGTCGAGGAACATCAGCCGGTCCTCGGCCCGCTCCGTCGCCCACGTCATGGTCAGCAGCTCGCGGGCGGCGGCGGGCTCACGCGTGCGTATCGCGGAGAGAAGCGCGACGCGCTCGGCGAACAGCCCCTCCTGCCACAGCTGTTGGATCCTGGCCGAGTCCTCGAGGTGTGGCAGCGCCGCGCCCCCGCCGGGTGCCGCACGCAGGGCGAACCGCCAGTCCGGGTTCAGCCGGGCCAGCCACACCGCCCGCGGGCCCGCGAACGTCAGAGCCGCCGGCCGTAGATCCGTACGCCCCCGCGCCGCGTCCAGCAGCGCGGGCAGCGACTGAGGGGGCGGTGCGAGACCGCGGTCGTTCGCCGTCGCGAGCCACTGGGGCAGCAGCTCCATGAGGTCCGGTGCCGTGCCTCTGCGGCCGCCGCCCGCCGCGCCGGGACGGTCGGCCAGCAACATCGCCAGCCTGCGGGCCGCCGCCGGGGGCAGCAGCGGTCGCGGGTCCTCGGGGGCCGGCTGCGGACGCTGCGCCGCTCGCGCCGGCCGCAGTCCCGCCCGCCGCCGTACGGTCTCCGCGGCCGCCGCGTCCAGCAGCACCGTCGGCGCCTCCCGGCCCGGCGGGCAGCCCGGGGGTGTACGCCGGTCCGTGCCGAGCAGCGCCGCCGTGACGAGCTCCTCCCAGGCGCTGGGCGGGGGCGAGGTCGCGGGACCCGACGCGGGCGAATCCACGGGACCCGGCGCGGGCGAACCCACTGGAGCGGAGGGCCTGTTCATGTGGTTCCTTCCTCTCTTTCTGCGTGCTGGGTGCCGTGATCGTGGAGGGGGCAAGGCTCACCTGTATGGCAGCGGAGGGCGCGCGTCGCGCAGTCCGTCGCAGGGGCAGTGCGAGTCGCGTGGGCGGTGCGCGAGGCGCGGCGAGTGCGCGACGCACCGCTCAGCACAGCTGCACCGCTTCTCCCGTCCCCTCCGGCCAGGCCGTCAAAGGGGCGAAGCCACGGTGGCCGCACTCGCCGAACACCTTGAGCGGTGCGCCACCCGACAGCGCGACCAGACGCCAGAGGCCCGGGCGGGCGCGGGCGGCGGGGGTGAGCGGTAGTGCCGTGTCCGCGTCGGCGTCCGCCAGCTGCCACGAGTCGCCGTCCGGGGCCGGTACGACCCGGTCCAGGGTCACCGGGACGGAGTCCAGCCACGGATCGTCGCGGAGCGCCTCGCCGTAACGGGCGGTTGCCTCCGCCGTCGTCACTCCTGGCGGCCGTATCGGTGCGGGCGCGGGCGCAGCGAACCGCCCGCCCAGGGCCGCCCGTAGCTGCCCGGCGCCCGGGTACGGCGACACCTCCGCCTCCAGGGTCAGCCCCACCGGCAGCGCCAGCTCCGGGGCACGGCCGGCGGCGCCGTAGGAGAGGAGCAGCGCGGTGCGGCCCGAGTCGGCGCCGTACAGCCATATCCGGCGCGTCGTCAGTTTGGTGTCCGCCGTGTCGTACTGGGCGAGGACCAGCCAGCGGTCCCGCACCGGCGGGCCGTCCGCGGAGGCGGGCAGGCCGATGCGGGAGCGCACCGTGTCCGCCAGGCCGTCGGGCAGCCGCTCGCGGCGCAGCCAGCCCTGGTCGAGGAGGTGCACAAGGGCGCACTCCTCCAACAGGCGCACCGGCCAGCCCGGACCGGACGCCGGGATCGCCCCCAGGTCCCTCACCCGCGCGGCCAGCCCGGGGGCCTGGGCGTCGACCATGCGGGCCGCCGTCTCCTCCCACGGTCCGTACCCCGCCTGTTCGGCGCCGGCCAGACCAGTGCGCAGCAGGTCCGTCAGGCGCTGCTCCAGCTCCATCGCGCCCGCGGTGACCCGCCCGGCCCGGCGCTCCGCCCTGCGCCGCGCCGCCTCCGGATCAGCGGACCCGGACGAGGAATCGGACGCGCCCGCCGCTCGCTTGTCCTCCGCGCGCTGCCTTCTCCCCTTTATCCACTGCTCCGCCCAGTCCGGCGGCTGCCCCGGCGACACCGCACCTTCCCCGCCCGCCCAGAGCAGCAGCAGCCCGAGCGCGTGCTTGCACGGGAACTTCCGGCTCGGGCAACTGCACTTGTACGCGGGCCCGGCCGCGTCCGCGATGTCGATGACCGTCTGATACGGCCTGCTGCCACTGCCCTTGCACAGCCCCCACACCGTCCCCTCGTCGGTACTCCCCGCCTCGGACCACGGCCCTGCCGCGCCGAGTTTGCTTCCCGCTTTGCGTGACGCGGCGTCAGGCGCCAGTGCCAGCACCTGGTCCGCGGTCCAGCGCACCCCCTGCTGAGTCATGCCATCGAAGGTAGATCCCACCACTGACAATCGGTCGGGGCAGACGTCCGGCGAGCGGCCTTCCGGGCGCGTTTGTGCAGGTCGGAACGCATTGTCAGTGGCGTGGTGCAACGTGGATGCCAGATCCGAAACGGCTGAACCGGCCGAGCTGGAGGGGGACTTTGCCATGCCTGTGTCCGTAGCACCGACGTCCGTCGAAGCGGGGGAGACGGAACCGGCCGAGGCGTTGCGTCCGCACGCCGAGGATGCCTTCGCCCATGAACTCGCCGCGCTGTCCGCGCAGGACGACCGTCCGCGCCCGGCCCGCTGGAAGCTGTCGCCGTGGGCGGTGGCCACGTATCTGCTCGGCGGCACGCTGGCGGACGGCACGGTGATCACGCCGAAGTACGTGGGCCCGCGCCGCCTCGTCGAGGTCGCCGTCACCACGCTCGCCACCGATCGCGCCCTGCTCCTGCTCGGCGTGCCCGGCACCGCCAAGACCTGGGTCTCCGAGCACCTGGCCGCGGCGGTCAGCGGCGACTCGACGCTGCTCGTGCAGGGCACGGCCGGCACGCCGGAGGAGGCCATCCGCTACGGCTGGAACTACGCGCGGCTGCTCGCGCACGGGCCGAGCCGTGACGCCCTCGTGCCGAGCCCCGTCATGCGGGCCATGGCGGAGGGGATGACCGCGCGCGTCGAGGAGCTGACCCGTATTCCAGCCGACGTGCAGGACTCGCTGATCACGATCCTGTCGGAGAAGACGCTGCCGATACCGGAGTTGGGGCAGGAGGTGCAGGCGGTCCGCGGTTTCAACCTCATCGCCACGGCCAATGACCGCGACCGAGGCGTCAACGACCTCTCCAGCGCTCTGCGCCGCCGCTTCAACACGGTCGTGCTGCCGCTGCCGGAGAGTGTCGAGGCCGAGGTGGACATCGTCTCCCGCCGCGTCGACCAGATCGGCCGTTCCCTCGATCTGCCGGCCGCACCCGACGGCATCGACGAGATCCGCCGAGTCGTGACCGTCTTCCGCGAGCTGCGCGAGGGGGTGACGTCGGACGGCCGTACGAAGCTGAAGTCGCCGAGCGGCACGTTGTCGACGGCCGAGGCGATCTCCGTCGTCACCAACGGGCTGGCGCTGGCCGCCCACTTCGGCGATGGCGTGCTGCGATCCGGCGACGTGGCCGCGGGCATCCTCGGCGCCGTCGTCCGCGATCCGGCGGCCGACCGGACCATCTGGCAGGAGTACCTGGAGGCGGTCGTGCGTGAGCGGGACGGATGGATGGACTTCTACCGGGCGTGCCGGGAAGTGAGTGCGTGAACGACGACCTTGGGTGGGGCCGTCCTGGCGGCGGGTCAAAGGCGGGCGGGTCGGCGCCGGGCGGGTCGGTGGCGGGGGATCCATGGCCGGGGTTGGCCATGGTGGGGCCGACGTGGTGCGGCCGGGCGGACGAGGCCGAGTGGGCGGCCCGTGAGGGGCGTCGGCGGCGGTCCGGCCGGGGTCGCTCGGGGGCCTGATGCGGGGTGGCTCGGAGGACGTCATGTGGGCAGCTCGGAGGCGGTGGTGTGGGGCGGATCAGGGCGCGTGGTGCGGGGCGTGGCCGGGAGGGGGCCGAGCGGTGCACGCGGTGGTTGCGGTGGTTGCGGGGCGAGTGGGTGTGCGGCGGCGCGGTGATGGCGGTTCTGTGACCGGTCGGCACTGAGAGGTCGGGAGGGCGTCCGGTGAGGACATGTGATGGCAGCGGAGGCGAGGGGGACGGTGTGACAGGCGTTGACGAGGTGGGGAGCGGGGGCTTGGAGGCGGGCACCGACCGGGCGGGCGGCGTGCCGGCGGAGTGCTCGGACACCTCGGCTGCACCCGCCCCGGCGTCGAAACCGCCGGGACCGCTGCTGCTCGGCGTGCGGCACCACGGGCCGGGGTCGGCGCGGGCCGTGCGGGCGGCGCTGGACGCGGCCCGGCCGCGGGTCGTGCTGATCGAGGGTCCGCCGGAGGCGGATGCCCTGATCCCGCTCGCCGCCGACGAGGACATGCGACCGCCGGTCGCGCTCCTCGCGCATGCCGTGGACGAGCCGGGCCGCTCGGCCTTCTGGCCGCTGGCCGAGTTCTCCCCGGAGTGGGTCGCGATCCGCTGGGCCCTGGAGCACCAGGTCCCGGCCCGCTTCATCGACCTGCCGGCCACGCACACGTTGGCGTGGGGCAGGCAGGACGAGGCCGCGCTCGACGTGGGGGTCGGCGGCGGGCGGGAGGCGGAGCCGGGGAGCGACGCTCAGCCGGGAACCGACGGGGGTGGCCATGCTGGGACCGACGGTGGCGGCCAGGAGAGCGGGGCGGCTGACGCCGACGGGGCGGGGGGCGGGGGTGACCCCCGTGCCGATGTCCGGGTCGATCCCCTCGCCGTGCTCGCCGACGCCGCCGGTTACGACGATCCCGAGCGGTGGTGGGAGGACGTCGTCGAGCACCGGGGAGTGGGGGACGGGGACGCGTTCGCACCGTTCCTCGGGCTCGAGGAGGCCATGGGGGCGTTGCGGGAGGTGCATGGGAGCGGGGGGCATGAGAGGGATCTCGTGCGGGAGGCGTATATGCGCCTCCAAGTGCGCGCTGCGCAGCGGGAGTTCGGGGACGAGGTGGCCGTGGTGTGCGGGGCGTGGCACGTGCCCGCGCTGCGGCGGAGGAGCAGCGTGGCTGCCGACAAGGCGCTGCTGAAGGGGTTGCCCAAGGTCAAGGCCGACATGACGTGGGTGCCGTGGACGTATCGCCGGTTGGCTCGGGTCAGCGGGTACGGGGCGGGGATCGACTCGCCGGGGTGGTACGGGCATCTCTTCGGTGCGCCGGACCGGCCGGTCGAGCGGTGGATGACCAAGGTGGCCGGGCTGCTGCGGGACGAGGACCGGATCGTGTCCTCGGCGCACGTCATCGAGGCGGTGCGGCTGGCGGAGACGCTCGCGGCGATGCGAGGGCGCCCGTTGGCGGGGCTGAGCGAGACGACCGACGCGGTGCGGGCGGTGATGTGTGAGGGCTCGGATGTGCCGTTGGCGCTGGTGCACGACCGGCTCGTCGTGGGGGACCTGCTGGGGGAGGTGCCGCAGTCGGCGCCGGCGGTGCCGTTGCAACGGGACCTCGACCGGATCCAGCGTCGGCTGCGGCTCAAACCGGAGGCGCTGGAGCGGGAGTTGGAGCTCGACCTGCGCAAGGAGAACGACGCCGAGCGCAGCAGGCTGCTGCACCGGCTGCGGCTGCTCGGCGTGGAGTGGGGAGAGCCGGTCGCGTCGCGGGGCAGCACGGGGACGTTCCGGGAGACGTGGCGGCTGCGGTGGGAGCCGGAGCTGTCTGTGCGGGTCGCGGAGGCCGGGGTGTGGGGGACCACCGTGTTCTCCGCGGCGACCGCCAAGGCGGAGGCGGACGCCGTCGCCGCACAGGACCTGGCCGACGTCACCGCACTCGCGGAGCGCTGTCTGCTGGCCGAACTGCCGGACGCGCTGCCCGCGGTGATGCGGATCCTCGCCGACCGGGCCGCCCTCGACGCGGATGTCGGCCATCTCGCCCAGGCCCTGCCCGCACTGGTCCGTTCCCTGCGCTACGGCGATGTGCGCGGCACGGACACCGGAGCGCTCACGGAGGTCGCCGCGGGGCTTGCCGAGCGCATCTTCGTCGGCCTGCCCCCTGCCTGTACCGCCCTGGACGCGGACGCGGCCGAGGAGATGCGGCGCCATGTGGACGCGGTGCACGGGGCGGTGGGGTTGCTGGGCGACGTGGTGGCTTCCGGGCAGGTCGCAGCGAGCGAGGCGTCCGCGGCGGGCCGGGGCACGTCGGGTGAGGTATCGGCATCGGACCGGGGCGCCCAAAGCGAGGCCGCCGTTGCGGGACACGGCACCCAAGGGGAGGGCGACGCCCCGTCAGACCGCGGTACTCCGTCAGGGGATGGCGCCCAAGGCGAGAGCGGCACCCCTTCAGGGCACGGCGCCCAAGGCCACGGCGGCATCCCCGGCACCGCGCCGGTGCTTGGCCACGGCGGCTTGCGCAAGCGTTGGCACAGGGTGCTTCGGGTGCTGTCCGGGCGGGACGTCGTGCCCGGCGTCATCCGCGGTCGCACTGTACGACTGCTACTGGACGACGGGGAGTTGGCGCAGGACGAGGCGGCGCGGCTGATGGGGCTCGCGTTGTCGCCGGGGACGCCGCCGGGGGACGCGGCCGCGTGGATCGAGGGGTTCGTCGGTGGCGGTTCCGGTGGCGGGATGCTGCTCGTCCATGACGAGCGGCTGCTCGGGTTGGTCGATGCGTGGCTGACGGGGGTGCCCGCGGAGGCGTTCACGGATGTGCTGCCGCTGCTGAGGCGGACGTTCTCGGCGTATGAGCCGGGAGTGCGGCGGACCTTGGGCGAGCTGGTTCGGCGGGGGCCGGGGGAGCGGGGCGGTGCGGGGGCCGGAGGCTCCGGCATACCCGGCTTCGCCGCCGAGCTCGACCTGGAGCGGGCGGATGCCGTGTTGCCGGTGGTGCGGTTGCTGCTGGGGCTGGACCAGGTGGAAGAGGACGTCGAGAACGAGCGTGGCGAGAACGGCATCGGCGAGAACGACCTTGTGGGGGCGACGGGATGACGACTGACGGTGTGACGGAGTCGAGGGAGCGGGCCGGAGCGGGGGGTGCCAGAAGCAAAGCGCATGGGTTCCCCGCGCAGGGCGGGCCGGCGACGACGACCGTGCCGGTGAATCCGGGGGTCTTGGTGATCCCGCTGTGGGAGCGGCCTCTTCAGGGAGCGTGCCGATGACGTCCGGGTCGATGGACACCGGCGGCGACCGGGAGCGGCTGCGGCGGTGGCGGATGGTGCTGGGCGGGGACGACGCCGACGGCACCGGGTACACGCTCTCCGGGCGGGACGCCGCGATGGACGGGGCGCTGGGCGCCCTCTACGGCAAGGGGGGCAAGAAGGCACAGTCGGGGAAGGACCGTTCGGCGGGGCTCGGGGCGTCGGCGCCGTCCGTGGCGCGATGGCTCGGGGACATCCGGAGGTACTTCCCGTCGTCCGTCGTCCAGGTCATGCAGCGGGACGCCATCGACCGGCTCGGGCTGAACGCCCTGCTGCTGGAGCCGGAGATGCTGGAGGCGGTGGAGGCGGACGTGCACCTCGTCGGCACGCTTCTCTCGCTCAACAAGGCGATGCCGGAGACCACGAAGGAGACAGCGAGGGCCGTCGTGCGCAAGGTCGTCGAGGACCTGGAGAAGCGGCTCGCCAGCCGCACCCGGGCCACCCTCACCGGTGCCCTCGACCGCAGTGCGCGTATCAACCGGCCACGCCACCACGACATCGACTGGAACCGCACCATCGCGGCCAACCTCAAGCACTACCTGCCGGAATACCGGACGGTCGTGCCGGAGCGGCTCATCGGGTACGGGCGGGCGTCGCAGTCTGTGAAGAAGGAGGTCGTCCTCTGCATCGACCAGTCCGGGTCGATGGCGGCGTCCGTGGTGTACGCCTCCGTGTTCGGGGCCGTGCTGGCGTCCATGCGGTCCATCAGCACGCGTCTCGTCGTCTTCGACACATCCGTCGTCGACCTCACCGACCAGCTCGACGACCCGGTCGACGTCCTGTTCGGCACTCAGCTGGGCGGCGGCACGGACATCAACCGGGCGCTCGCGTACTGCCAGTCGCAGATCACCCGGCCCGCGGAGACGGTGGTCGTGCTGATCAGCGACCTGTACGAGGGAGGCATACGGAACGAGATGCTCAAGCGGGTCGCCGCGATGAAGGCGTCCGGGGTGCAGTTCGTCACGTTGCTGGCGCTGTCGGACGAGGGGGCGCCCGCCTACGACCGGGAGCATGCTGCCGCGCTCGCGGCGTTGGGCGCACCGGCCTTCGCCTGTACGCCCGACCTGTTCCCGGACGTGATGGCGGCGGCCATCGAGAAGCGGCCGATTCCGGTGCCGGACACGGTGTGAGGGGGCGGTGTGAGCAGGCGATGTGAAAGGGCGGCGTGAGGAGGTGGAACGGCGCGGAATCACTGGTGATTTGTCGACCTGGTGACGTCCGGCTTGGGCCAGCAAAAGGGACATGAGGCGCATCGGGCACGGGGGGCTTGCGCAACCTCGGGAGGGCCGTGCAAGTATCGGACACCTGTTCAGCGGTGCGCCGCGCTCCGCTCGTCCGCACCGCAGCGCACCGCACGGCAGCGCACCGCGTCGCTTCGGCTCGCTGCACCTCACGCGTACCTCGCTGCAGCTCACGCGTACTTCGTTCCGTCGCACGGGAGGACCGTCGCCCCTTGACCTGGCCAGCCGCTCTGCCGGGTGCCGCTCTGCGCGTCGTGCGCACAGCGGCCGGGCGGCGTGTGCTGCAGGTGGTGCTGGTGGTGGGCGGTCTTTTCGCGCTCGGGTTCCTCTGTGGAGAGCGGGCGTATGCGGCGGACGGGGTGCCGGTGGGTACTGCGTCCACGTCATCAACCGCATCAACGGCGTCCTCCGCCGATCTCCGGTCGACGGAGGAGAGTGCGGTCGAAGGGCTCGTGACCGCACCGGCCAAGCCCGGCGTTCGCGATGAGTCGACCGCTCCGGCCAAGCCGACAACCTCCCGGCACCCGGCATCCCAGTACCGGACTCCCGGGCCCCCGGCTCCCGAGGCCCTGGCTCCTCAGGACCAAGCCTCCCTGGACCAGGCATCCCTGGACCAGGCCCCCCGAGCCGGCGCTCCCCACCCCAGCGACGACCAAATCCTCAGCTTCGCAACCCATCACGTCACCCAGACCGTCGGCACCCAAGTCGTGCAGCCGGTCGGCGACGTCGTGCGGACGGTGGCCGAGGGGCTGACTGAGGGGCTGGCCGACGTGCAGGCGGAGGTACCGCCGTTGGCGTCGCTGCCCACGCTGCCCACGCTGCCCACGCTGCCCACGCTGCCGACGGCGCCCGAGTCGCCGGGGTGGCCGAGCATGCCGGGGTTGGAATTCCCCGACCTGCCCGAGCTTCCCGGCACGGAGCTTCCCGGCACCGAGCTTCCCGTGCTGCCCGCGGCGCCGGGGCAGACGTTGCCCGCGCCCGTCACCGGGACGCCGCAGCCGGGGTCCGCAGTGCCCGCGTCGGGTGCGGGGCGCGATGACGAGGGACGTACCGGCGAGGAAAAGGGGACCGTCGTCTTCGGCCCCCGGTTCGTCGCCGACGTCACCGCGTCGCATGCCCCGCTCGTCGGCGGTGTGCACCGCGGCGCGACCTTCGGCTACGCCCCTGTCCGCCAGGTGCCGGTCGATCACCCGGGCGGTGTGCTGGGCAGCCGCTCGGCAGGCGACGGCGGTGCGTCGCGGCACGGTGACGCGCACGCCGTCTCGCTGAACCAGCGGGCCCCGCTGCGGCTGGTGCCAGGCGCCGCCGCCCGCGTCGACGCGGACGAGATCCAGGACAGGCACCGGGACATTCCGGTTTCCCCCGCATAGGCCAGTAGGCCGACCCTCCCCGCCGTAGACCTGCCGCGCGGGGGCGGAAACAGGTCTGCCCGCCCGTCCGGACACCCCCCAGCTCCCGGATGTCCGCCCGACATCCCCCGGACGGAAGCCGCTGGCGCCGTACCCGGTCCCGCTGGTCCCCGACTCCCCGGACCGCGACCGGAACCGGCGCCGCAATGTCCCCAACCGTCCGAAGCCCCGGAGTTCTTCGCAACTCTGTTCCTCCGGGGGCCTTCGGAGCCCCAAGATCTAGGGATCCGACGCACGCATGAACAAGAACATCCGCCGTTCGATCGTCATAGCCGCAGGTGTCACCGGCGCCTGGGCGCTCGGTTCGGCCGCCGCCAGCGCGGACGAACTGCCCGCCTCCACCCTCTCCGTACCGGACGCGACCACCGACGCGACCGCCGCGGCCGACAGCGCCGACGACCCCGGCCTGCTCGGCGCCGTCACCGACACCGTCAGCGGCGTCGTCTCCGACGTGACCGACACCGTCTCCGGCGTCACCGACGGTGCCACCAGCACGGTCACCGACACCGCCGCCACGGCCGAGACGGTGCCCGCGAGCGCCGCCGAGCAGGCCCGCCGCTACGTCGACGCCAAGGTCACCGTCCCGTCAGCCGCCAAGACCACCACCTCCACCACCTCCACCAAGGCAAAGGGCGCCGCCCAGGTCATCCAGGGCGCCAAGGCCGCCCGCGCCGACAAGGCCGCCGCCCAGGCCGAGGCCAAGATCTCCGCCGACGCCACCGATGCCGTCGCCGACGTCAGGAACGCATCGCAGGACGCCCCGCAGCTCCCCGGCACCATCGACTACCTCTTCGGCCCCCTCGCCGCCTTCGCCCCCGAGTTGGAGCAGGCGCTCGCCGCTACGCAGACGAAGCTGCAGGGCACGCAGGCGGCGGCCCGTTCGCAGGCGCAGGGCGTCGAGGGCGTCGTACGGACGAAGGCGCAGTACGCCGTCGCGGGCGCGGGCCGTACCGCCGCGGGTGTGCAGGGCGCCGGGCAGGCCGCGGTCGCCTACGCCGACAGCAGGACCGCGGGCACGGCGACGGCCGCCGAGTCCACCGCCACCGGCAAGGCCACCGCCGTAAAGGCGGCCGCCGAGGCCTCCGTCTCCGCCGTCCCGAGCCATGTCACCGGCACGGTCGGCGGCGTCCGACAGCGCGTCGTCGGCACGGTGAGCGCCGTCCCCGGCACGGTCACCCCGGTCGTCGCTCAGACCTCCGACGCGGTCGTCCCGCCGATCGTCACCGAGGCCGTGCACGGTGTGCTCCCGGTTGCCGGGCACGCCGTCGACGGCGTCGTCCCCACCGCCACCCACGCCGTGGCCGGGGTGACCCCGGTCGCCGGCAACACGGTGACCGGCGTCCAGCCGGTGGCCGTCGGTGCGGTCGCCGGGGTGCGGCCGGTCGCCGGCCAGGCGGTGGGCGGCGTCGTGCCCGTCGCCCAGGGCGCGGTGGCCGGGGTCGCCCGGACCGCCGGGCACACGGTCGACGCAGCGACCGCGCTGGCGTACGGCGTTGTCGCCGGCGTCCAGCCCGTGGCCGGCCAGGCCGTCGCCGGCGTCCAGCCGGTCGCCGCCGGTGCCGTCGAGGGCGTGCAGCCGGTGGCCCACGGCGCGGTGGGCGACGTCCAGCACCTCGCGTACGGCACCGTCGCCGACGTGCAGCACGTCGCCTACGGCACCGTCTCCGACGTCCAGCCGGTCGCGCAGGGCGTCACCGCCGACGTGCCCCCGTACGCCACCGGCCTGGCCGGCCAGGCCACCGCCGATGTCACCGGTGCCGTTCTGCCGCCGGTCGCCGGCACGGCCGTGCACGGGGTCGTGCCGGTCGCCGGGCAGGCCGTCGGGGACGCGGGTGCGCTGGGGTACGGCGTGGTCGGCGACGTCCGGCCCTTCGCGGGCGGTGTCGTCGGCGAGGTCGGCCCCTTCGCGCACGGGGTGGCCGGGCAGGCCGTCCCCTTCGCCGGGGGCGTCACCGAGGAGGTGCAGCCGTTCGCGTACGGCGTCACCGGCGCCGTGCAGCCCGTCGTGGACACGGTCGTGGACACCGTCCAGCCGGTCGTGCGGGGCGTCGGCGGCAGCGCCACCCACCTCGCGTACGGCGTCACGGAGGACCTGCGGCCCTTCGCGGACGGTGTCGTCGGCCAGGTCGACCCCTTCGCCCACGGCGTCGCGCACCAGGTCGCGCCCTTCGCCGAGGACCTGACCGGGACCGTCCAGTACTCGGCAGGCCCGCTGGCGGGCAACGCCGGTACCGGCGCCCAGCAGGTGGCCCACTCGATCACGCCGGGTTACGCGCAGGACATCCACCCCGGCGGCGCGTACCGCATCTGACCGCACCACATCTGAGCGCCCCACCCCCGACGTCGTACGACGGCCCCCGGCGGAGCCACGTACGGCGCATCCGCCGCCACGGTGAGCGCGACCACCGCGCGCCCGAGGCGACCGACCGACTCCGCGGGGCGGACGGACCCGGACGGCCGAACACCGTCGGCCGATCCGACCGGAACCCCGCGGGAAGGGCCGCGTGATCCCTATTGGGGTGGGGATCACGCGGCCCAGAGCCCACAGGGGCGGCCCATTCGTGCCCCTTCGGGCTGCGCAAGGGACCTCACCGGGTCAACCCCAGCCCGGTGAGGTCCTTTTCGTTGCGCTACCGGTGCGCTACCGGAAACTCACAGGCGGCACGCCGTGCCAGAGATCTTTGCTGATGGCGGCATCATGTGACAGGTATCACCGCTCAGGTGTGACCCTCGATTTAGGGGCGTCCTGCAACCAGCGATAACCTGCGAGACGGACATGCCGCGCGCTCGGACACCGTGTGCGCCTCCCTTGTGACAGACAGCGGTCGGACGTCACGTTGCCCTCGCGGCACGCCCACGCAGACAACGAACCGCGAGATCACTGATAGGGACGGAAGCGCGTGGACCTGTTCGAGTACCAGGCGAGGGACCTCTTCGCCAAGCACGATGTACCGGTGCTGGCCGGTGAAGTCATCGACACGCCTGAGGCGGCCCGCGCAGCCACTGAGCGTCTCGGTGGCAAGTCCGTCGTCAAGGCCCAGGTGAAGGTCGGCGGCCGTGGCAAGGCCGGTGGCGTCAAGCTCGCCGCGAACGCGGACGAGGCCGTCGCCCGCGCGACGGACATCCTCGGCATGGACATCAAGGGCCACACGGTCCACAAGGTGATGATCGCCGAGACGGCCCCGGAGATCCTGGAGGAGTACTACGTCTCCTTCCTCCTCGACCGTGCCAACCGCACCTTCCTCTCCATCGCCTCCGTCGAGGGCGGCATGGAGATCGAGGAGGTGGCGGCCACCCGTCCGGAGGCCGTCGCCAAGATCGCGATCGACGCCATCGACGGCGTGGACGAGGCCAAGGCCCGCGAGATCGTCGAGGCCGCCAAGTTCCCGGCCGAGGTCGCGGACAAGGTCGCAGGCGTCCTGATCACGCTGTGGGACACCTTCATCAAGTCGGACGCCCTCCTCGTCGAGGTCAACCCGCTCGCGAAGGTCGCCTCCGGTGACGTCATCGCCCTCGACGGCAAGGTGTCGCTCGACGAGAACGCCGAGTTCCGCCACCCCGAGTACGAGGAGCTCCACGACAAGGACGCGGCCAACCCGCTCGAGGCCGCCGCCAAGGCGAAGGGCCTCAACTACGTCAAGCTCGAGGGCGAGGTCGGCATCATCGGCAACGGCGCGGGGCTCGTCATGAGCACCCTGGACGTCGTCGCGTACGCCGGTGAGAACCACGGCAACGTCAAGCCGGCCAACTTCCTGGACATCGGCGGTGGCGCCTCCGCCCAGGTCATGGCCAACGGTCTGGAGATCATCCTCGGCGACCCGGACGTCAAGTCCGTCTTCGTCAACGTCTTCGGTGGCATCACCGCCTGTGACGAGGTCGCCAACGGCATCGTCCAGGCCCTGAAGCTCCTCGAGGACCGCGGCGAAGAGGTCACCAAGCCGCTCGTCGTCCGCCTCGACGGCAACAACGCCGAGCTCGGCCGACAGATCCTCACCGACGCCAACCACCCGCTGGTCCAGCGCGTCGACACCATGGACGGCGCCGCCGACAAGGCCGCCGAACTGGCCCACGCCGCCAAGTAAGCACTCAGGACGAGGACACAACACACCATGGCTATCTGGCTCAACAAGGACAGCAAGGTCATCGTCCAGGGCATGACCGGCTCCACCGGCATGAAGCACACCAAGCTCATGCTCGGTGACGGCACCGAGGTCGTGGGCGGCGTGAACCCGCGCAAGGCGGGTACCTCCGTGGACTTCGACGGCACCGAGGTACCGGTTTTCGGTACCGTCAAGGAGGCCATCGAGAAGACCGGCGCCAACGTCTCCGTCATCTTCGTGCCGGAGAAGTTCACCAAGGACGCGGTCGTCGAGGCCATCGACGCCGAGATCCCCCTGGCCGTCGTGATCACCGAGGGCATCGCCGTGCACGACACGGCCGCCTTCTGGGCCTACGCCGGCAAGAAGGGCAACAAGACCCGCATCATCGGCCCGAACTGCCCCGGCATCATCACCCCGGGTCAGTCGAACGTCGGCATCATCCCGGGCGACATCACGAAGCCGGGCCGCATCGGCCTGGTCTCGAAGTCCGGCACGCTGACGTACCAGATGATGTACGAGCTGCGTGACATCGGCTTCTCGACCGCCGTCGGCATCGGTGGCGACCCGATCATCGGCACCACGCACATCGACGCGCTCGCCGCGTTCGAGGCCGACCCCGACACCGACCTGATCGTCATGATCGGCGAGATCGGTGGCGACGCCGAGGAGCGGGCCGCGGACTTCATCGCGAAGAACGTGACCAAGCCGGTCGTCGGCTACGTCGCGGGCTTCACCGCGCCCGAGGGCAAGACCATGGGCCACGCCGGCGCCATCGTCTCCGGTTCGTCCGGCACCGCCCAGGCGAAGAAGGAGGCCCTCGAGGCCGCCGGTGTCAAGGTCGGCAAGACGCCGACCGAGACGGCGAAGCTGGCGCGCGAGATCCTCGGCGGCTGAACGCAGTCACGGCCGTAGTCCAGGTCGTGGTCGAGGCCGTAGTCACGGCACTCAGCTGAACGTTGGTGGGCCCGTTCCCTCGGTGGGGGCGGGCCTGCCAGCGTATTCACAGGCGAGTGGGCAAGGGCAGGCGTCACTGCACCTGTGGCGCCAGCCGTTCCGGGCCGTGCTGCATCTCTGAGCGCAGCTTTTCCCTCAGCTTCTGCTCCGCCTTCGACAACGGGCCCGGCGCCACTTTCGGGGGCACGCCGAGCACCGTCTGCCCCGGTGGCACCGGGGGTTCGTACCGGGTCGGGGCCGTTCGCAGCGTCAAGGCCGTCGTGCCGATGAGGGCCACGGTGAACGCGATCGCCGCTCGCGTCCAGAACCGGGCCCGGCGTTCGCTGCCGTCGCGTACCGTCGCCGGCTTGGCCGCGCGCAAGCGCTCCGCGGAGGCCAGTTCGGCCAGCCGCCGGTTGAGTTCGGCGGGGTCGGACAGGCCCGGGAGACGGGCGGCGAGAGCGGCGCGGGCGTGGAGCAGGCGGTTCGCGGCCGCCGGAGTGCTCGCCTCCGTCTCCGCCGCCGTTTCGGGCAGGTCGAGGCCCACACCGTCGTAGAGGAGAAGCGTGCGGCGCTGCGGTGCCGGGAGTTCGAGGAGTACGTCCAGCAGGGCGCGGTCGGACGCGTCCGGCGGCGGGGGTTCGGGGTGCCGGTATCGGGGGCGGAACCGGTGCCAGGGGGAGAGGGCGCAGTCGTACGCCGTCGCCCGCACCCAGCCCGCCGGGTCCCGGTCACGGGCCACCTCCGGCCAGCGCTGCCAGGCGAGTTGGAAGGCCCACTCGACCGATTCGCGGGCGAGTTCGCGGCGCCCGGTGAGCAGGTACGTCTGCCGTACGAGGGCGGGGGCGCAGAAGGCGTAGAGCGCGTCGAAGGCCTGGGCGGGGGAGAGGGGTCGTTCGGGTCGGGGTTCGGGACCGGGTGCCGGATCCTCGGTGCGCATGGCTGAGGGTACGGCCGTGTCGACGCCGCCCGCCGCGACCGGCTGACGTGCCATCACCTCCAGCTCTTCCGAGGCCTCCTGATCCTCCGTCTTCTCCGCGAGGGTCCGGAGCAGTTGTGCGTACGTCTCTCGCCTCCCGCCGCGCGGAGACCTACGGCCGATCTCCCACGCGTGTACCGTCTCGCGGCTGACGCCCACCCGATCCGCGACCTGAGCCTGCGTCAATGAACCGGCTTCACGCAGGCGTCGGCGCTCCTCGGGCGGGGGAAGCGGGTTGGCGGGACTCCGCGTCACAGTACGCCCCTTCGTGCGAAAAAGTACATAAACATATATTGAGCGACACTTCGGAGGTTCGCCTGTTACGACGGAAAAGCGCGTGTCGTTGGGAGCATGGCGGGCGTGATCGACATGACCGCTCGCAGAACGCACCCGTCGTCCCTGCTCACGCGGCTGCGCGGCCGAACGCCCGGGCTCGGCGCCAGCCTTCTGGCAGGCGCGGTGGCGGCGGGGCTGGGGCTGGGTGTGTTCGCCGTGCTGGTGATGGTGCTGTGGGTCAGTTCGCCGTATCCGGACAGCGGGCCGGGGGGCGCGCTGCGGATCGCCGCGGTGCTGTGGCTGCTCGCCCACGGCGCCGAACTGGTCCGCACCGACACCCTCTCCGGCGTCCCCGCGCCCATGGGGGTCACCCCGTTGCTGCTGCTCGTGCTGCCGGTGCTGCTGGTGCACCGGGCGGCGCGGGACACGGCGGCGGACGGGGGCGAGGGGGTGCCGCTGGTGGCGGG
Source organism: Streptomyces sp. R28 (assembly GCF_041052385.1). Lineage (GTDB taxonomy): Bacteria > Actinomycetota > Actinomycetes > Streptomycetales > Streptomycetaceae > Streptomyces. Next base: position 6,531,939 of record NZ_CP163439.1, read on the forward strand.
GCGCACGGCGTGGGCGGGCGTCGTGCTCGGGTACCTCGGGGTCGGGGCGGCGGCCGCGGTGTATGCGGCGGGAGGTGAGCTGCGGCCCGCGTGGTGGTGGACCGCGCTGTGGGTGCCGGCGGTCGTGACGGGAGCGGCGGGGGCGGGGGTGTGGACGGCGTGCGGGCGTCCGCCCGAGGTGGTGGAACGCGTGCTGGTCGGGCTGCCGAGATGGGTACGGCGGCTGGTGCCCGGTGTGCGGGCGCGCACCCGGCTCGGTGCGGCGGCGCGTGCGGCCGTGGCTGGTGCGGTGGCCCTTGTCGGGGGTGGGGCGTTGCTGGTGGGCGGGTCGCTGGTGTGGCACGGCGGGGCGACGCGGGCGACCTTTCTGCAGCTGACGGAGGGGTGGTCGGGGCGGTTCGCGGTGCTGCTGCTGTGCCTGGCGCTCGTGCCGAACGCGGCGGTGTGGGCGGCGACCTACGCGCTGGGGCCGGGCTTCGTGCTCGGTGCGGGGCATGTGGTGGCGCCGGCGTCCTCGGCTCCCGCGCCGTTGCTGCCGCCGCTTCCGTTGCTGGAGGCGGTGCCGGGCGCGGGGGTTGCGGGGCCACTGCAGTGGGGGGTCGGGCGGGGCTGTCGGGCGGGGGTGGGGGTCGGGTGGTGGGTGGCGGGGGCGGCGGTGTCGGGTGGGGAAGTTGGGGGACCGGGCGGCGCCGGGGAGGGTTCTGCGGGGGTTCGGACGCAGGGTGGGCGGGCATCTGCGACGGTGCCGTCTCCGGCCGGGCAAACTGCTGCTGAGGTCTGGTCGGGTGGCCGGACCGCCGCGGTTGCCGCGCTGGCCGCCGTGTTCTGCGCGGCCGTGGTCGCCGTGCTGGCCGCACACTCGGGTGGGCCGCTGGGGGCCGGGGTGCTCGCGAGCTTCGGGCCGGTGTGGTGGCAGGCGGGGGCGGCCACACTGGCGTGGGTCGCGGTGGTGGCGGTTCCCGTGGCGGTACTCGCGCGGGCGTGGCGCTGCCGGGCGGAAGCGGTGCACCGGGCGGAGCGGGTGAGCGAGACGCAGGGGGCGCGGATCGGCAAGCCCCGGGTGGAGGCGTCGGAGGAGCGTGGCTCCGAGGAGAGCGGCTCCGGTGAGGACGGCGCGACCGAGGGGGGACGCCGGTTGCGGGAGCGGCTGCCGTTGGTCGGCGGGTGGTTGTCGCGGGGGGCGGAGTCGGGGGAGCGCGAGGGTGCGCCGACGGACTCGAAGACGGACTCGAAGACGGACTCGAAGACGGGCGCTAAGACGGGCGCTAAGACGGGGCGCCAGGCTTACGGCCAGCAGGCTGCGATCACGGCGACGACGCCGGACCAACCCGTTCCGCATCAGGGCAAGGACCAGGACGCCCGGGCTGCGAAGTACGCCGAGGATGCTCCGTACGAGGGGTCCGACCAGGAGATCCCGCACGTGGAGTACGACCACGACACGACCTTCGAGCCGTACGACTACCCGCCCGCCGAGCCGTCGCCGGAACCGCCGGTGGAGCAGTTGCCCGAGCAGTTGCCGCAGCCGCCGACGGAGCAGTCGCAGGAGCAGCCGCCACCGGAGTCATCGTCCGAGGTCGCCCCCTGAGGGCACTCCGGAGCCGGAGCCGGAAAAGCCGGAGCCGAATCCCGAATCCCGAACCCGTCAGTCCGTCGACCCCAGAACCCCGCGCAACTCCTTCGGCAGCAGCTCGTTGCACGCCTGCTTCGCCTCGCTGGTCAGCGCGTCGTTCGTGCAGGTGTAGTAGTCGCTGTAGACCACCTGCGCCGTGAACCCGGCCGCGACCACCACGATGGCGAGGGACGCCGTGACCAGGCCGCTCACCGCCGCCGTCGTCTGAGGGCGGCCGTTGGGCCGGGGGGCCGGGGTGTCCGGGTCGGCGGCGCGGGGCTTGGTGCGCAGGCTGGTGATACCCCAGTAGAGGGCCAGCGCGCCGAGGAGCAGGGCGACGTACGGCCAGCTGAAGAGGGCGAAGAAGAAGGCCCACATGCCGGAGAGCAGGGCATAGCGAGCGCGACGCTGGGCGGGGTCGGTGGGGTCCCAGCGCATGCCCGAGGCCGGGCCGCCGTTTCCGGAGCCCTCGGGGCCGCCGCGGGGACGGTCGCCGAAGCCGTCGGGGGAGCGGCCCGGCTGGCGGTCGCTCCACTGGCTGCCCCAGGGCGAGTGTCCGCCGCCCTCGCCCGACCCCTGCGAGCCGTCCTCGCCCGACGGGCGGCGCGGCTGCCACGGGCGGTCCGGCGTGCCCTCCGGCGGCGGTGCGAAGGGGTTGTCGTCCTGGGCGCCACTGCTCTGTTCGTCACCGGACTTCTTGCCCGAGGGCGCGTCGGGAGGCGAGGCGGGCCGCTCTCGCAGCAGGACGGCGCCACGCTTCCCTCCCTGTGCGGACTGCGGAGGGAGGGTGAGGAGTCGCAGGCTGCGGTCCGACATCAAGTGAGCGTCTTCCCCTTGGTGAACGACTGATCCGACATGAGCTGTCACTTCGTGAACGCACCGCACCACCACCGCGTTCCCGGGCCAGCTCCCCCAGACGCTACCTTCCGGCCACGCCCCCGTCCCGTGGGGGCTGTCCGTAGTGCCGGTATCGTTGCTGACGGTCGGCCGCTTCGTAGACTTCCCCGTATCCCGGGGCGTGATGCATTCGTACGAATATACAAAGCGTCGGCCGCTGAAGAACGCACCCCCGAGAAAGGGCCCCACCGTGGCCGCCAAGCCCGTGGCCGAGCGTGCCAAGCGCCTCGTCGTGCTGGTCTCCGGATCCGGCACCAATCTGCAGGCGCTCCTCGACGAGATCGCCGCCGTCGGTTCCGAGGCGTACGGCGCCGAGATCGTGGCCGTCGGTGCCGACCGGGAGAACATCGAGGGGCTCGCGCGGGCCGAGCGCGCCGGGCTGCCGACCTTCGTGCGGAAGGTCAAGGACTACGAGAGCCGGGAGGAGTGGGACGCGGCTCTCGCCGAGGCCGTCTCCTCCTACGAGCCCGATCTCGTTGTCTCCGCCGGGTTCATGAAGATCGTGGGCAAGGAGTTCCTCGCGCGCTTCGGCGGGCGGTTCGTGAACACCCACCCGGCCCTTCTCCCCAGTTTCCCCGGCGCCCACGGCGTCCGCGACGCCCTCGCGTACGGCGCCAAGGTCACCGGCTGCACCGTCCACTTCGTCGACGACGGCGTCGACACCGGACCGATCATCGCCCAGGGCGTGGTCGAGGTCCGGGACGAGGACGACGAGAGCGCTCTGCACGAGCGCATCAAAGAAGTCGAGCGAAGCCTGCTCGTCGAGGTCGTGGGGCGGCTCGCCCGCCACGGCCATCGCATTGAGGGACGAAAGGTAGTTATCCAGTGACCGCCACCGCCGAGAGCAACAAGCGGCCCCTTCGCCGGGCGCTCGTCAGCGTCTATGACAAGACCGGGCTCGAGGAGCTCGCGCTCGGGCTGCACGAGGCCGGTGTCGAGCTCGTCTCCACCGGTTCCACGGCCGCGAAGATCGCCGCGGCGGGCGTCCCCGTCACCAAGGTCGAGGAGCTCACCGGCTTCCCCGAGTGCCTGGACGGCCGCGTCAAGACGCTGCACCCGCGCGTGCACGCGGGCATCCTGGCCGACCTGCGCCTGGAAGACCACCAGCGGCAGCTGCAGGAGCTGGGCGTCGAGCCGTTCGACCTCGTCGTCGTCAACCTCTACCCGTTCCGCGAGACCGTCGCGTCCGGGGCCTCGCCCGACGAGTGCGTGGAGCAGATCGACATCGGCGGTCCGTCGATGGTGCGCGCCGCCGCCAAGAACCACCCGTCCGTGGCGGTCGTCACCAGCCCCGCCCGGTACGCCGACGTCCTGGCGGCCGTCCGCGACGGTGGCTTCGACCTCACCACCCGCAAGCGGCTCGCGGCCGAGGCGTTCCAGCACACGGCGGCGTACGACGTGGCCGTCGCGAGCTGGTTCGCCTCTTCCTACGCGCCGGTGGACGACTCCCGGTTCCCCGACTTCCTCGGCGCCACCTGGGAGCGCGAGAACACGCTCCGGTACGGCGAGAACCCGCACCAGCCCGCGGCCCTGTACGTCTCCGGCACCGGCGGCCTCGCCGAGGCCGAGCAGCTGCACGGCAAGGAGATGTCGTACAACAACTACACGGACACGGACGCCGCCCGCCGTGCCGCGTACGACCACACCGAGCCCTGCGTCGCGATCATCAAGCACGCCAACCCCTGCGGCATCGCGATCGGCGCGGACGTCGCCGAGGCGCACCGCAAGGCGCACGCCTGTGACCCGCTGTCGGCGTTCGGCGGTGTGATCGCCGTCAACCGTCCGGTGTCCAAGGAGATGGCCGAGCAGGTCGCGGAGATCTTCACCGAGGTCATCGTCGCGCCCGACTACGAGGACGGCGCGCTGGAGGCCCTCGCCAAGAAGAAGAACATCCGGGTGCTGCGCTGCCCCGAGGGCCCCGGCAACCCCGTCGAGGTCAAGCCCATCGACGGCGGCGCCCTCCTCCAGGTCACCGACCGCCTCCAGGCCGACGGCGACGACCCGGCCAACTGGACCCTCGCGACCGGCGAGGCGCTCAGCGCCGAGCAGCTCTCGGAGCTCGCCTTCGCCTGGAAGGCCTGCCGGGCCGTCAAGTCCAACGCCATCCTGCTCGCCAAGGACGGCGCGTCGGTCGGCGTCGGCATGGGCCAGGTCAACCGGGTCGACTCCGCGAAGCTGGCGGTGGAGCGGGCCGGCGCCGAGCGCGCGCAGGGTTCGTACGCCGCCTCCGACGCCTTCTTCCCCTTCCCCGACGGCCTGGAGATCCTGACCGAGGCCGGCGTCAAGGCCGTGGTCCAGCCGGGCGGTTCGGTCCGCGACGAGCTGGTGGTCGAGGCCGCGAAGAAGGCGGGCGTCACGATGTACTTCACGGGGACGCGGCACTTCTTCCACTGAGCCGCACTTCCTCAGCCGAGCCGCACAGGTTCAACTGAGCCGCACAAGTCGCAGGGCCCGCCGTTCACCTCGACGGCGGGCCCTGCGTCATGTGGAACTCCGCAGGGCCGCCCAGGTGTTGGGGCCCACCTGACCGTCCACCTCAAGCCCCTTGGCGCTCTGGAACTGCTTGACCGCGGACTCGGTGTCCCTGCCGAACTCGCCGTCCACGCCCGCGCTGCCGACGCCGTAGCCGCGCTTGGTGAGCATGCACTGCACCTGGACGACGCGTTGGCCCTTGTCGCCGTAGTCGGTGAGTTCGGTGCCGGAGTAGTACGTGCACTGGGAGATCCAGGGCGGAGTGGCGGGTGTCGTGGCGGTCTTGGTGGGGGTGGCGGTCGGGGCGGTGCCGCCACTGCTGCCGCCGGCGCTGCTGTCGTCGCCGTCGGATGTCGGGGAGGCTTCGTCGGCGGGAGTGGACTGCGTCGCGCCTGCGCCGCCGACGGATGCGTTCGGGCTCTCCGACTTCTCGGCCTCCGCTTCCGCCGCGTCGGTTTCCTTCCTCTTCCCCTGGCCCTTCTCCTTGTCCTTGTCGCCGGAGGGCGAGGCGGAGGAACTGGGGTGGGGAGAGGCCTGCGCGTCGTTGGGGGCGGTGCCGACGGCTTCCGTCGGTGCGGCCGAGGCCGTTTCGTCGAGGGACGGGCGGGTGAGGAAGAAGGCGCCCGCGGCGACGGCGCACACGGCGAGGCCGGCGGTGACGGCGAGGTAAGCCTTCCGCTTCTTCCGACGGCCGCCGCCTTCCGGCGCCGGGGTCTGAACGGGCGTGGCGTGCTGCCAGGAGGGCGGTGCAGGCGATCCGAACGCGGCGCTGGGGGGCGCGGGCTGCGGAGTCGGCGTACGCAACTGGACGGTCTCGTGGACGGCGACCTGTTCCAGCGCGTCGCAGGCCTGCCCGCGGGCCAGCAGCCGGGCGCTCAGCTCCTCGTGCCAGACGGCTGCGCGGCCGTGACCGGCGGCTGTGGCGGCTTCGGTGAGTTGGCGTGGGGTGGGGCGCCCGGTGGGGTCCTTGGCGAGGCAAGCGGCCAGCAGGGCCGCCAACGCCGGGTCCACGGCGGAGAGTTCGGCCATGATCTCCGGCTTGGGTTCCTCGAAGGCGACCCGGTGCATCACGTCGACGCCGGTGCCGTCCCCGAAGGGAGCGTGGCCGGTGGCGGCGTAGATCAGGCTCCCCGCCAGCGAGAAGACGTCGGAGGCGGTGTCGCAGCTGCCCTCGCGCAGATACTCGGGCGCCATGAAGGCCGGCGTGCCGACCCTGCTCCCGGTCGAGGTGATCGCGCTGCTGTCGGCGGCCTGCGCGATGCCGAAGTCGATGACGTGCGCGCCCTGCGGGGACAGGATCACGTTGGACGGCTTGAGATCCCGGTGTACGACATCGGCGGCGGCCATCGCCGACAGGGCCTGCCCGAGGTCCGCCACCAGCCGCCACACGCCGGCCGGCGCCAGCGTGCCGCAGTCACGCACGGCGTCGGCGAGGTTGAGGCCGGGTACGTACTGCGTCGCCATCCACAGCAGCGTGTCGTCGAACCCGGTGCCGAGCAGCTGCGGCGCACGCGGGGTGTGGACCCGGGCGTGCAGGGATGCCTCCCGCTCGAAGCGCCTGCGGAAGCGGGGGTCTTCGGCGTACTCCGGGCGGATCACCTTGATGGCGGCGAGGCCGGGGGTGTTGTCGGCGGGGCGGGAGAGGTAGACGTGGCCCATGCCGCCGCTGCCGAGGAGGCCGAGGGGGACGTAGGGGCCGATGCGGCCGGGGTCGGTGGGACGCAACGGGGTCGCGCCTGCTTGCGATAGTGGCTGGTCTGTCATGGGTCCCCCGACGGTCCTGCCTTGCTCAACGTGCTTTTGAGTCATGCTTGTTGACCGTCGAAAGACTACCGTTTGACATGTGGGCGTCGTGCGCGGCGTCAGGTGTCAGCAGCTGGCGGACGTGTAGGACGCGGGCTTGCGGTCGGCGTTCGGGATGTGCAGCTGGTAGACGCCGCTCGCGCTGCGGTACAGGAAGAAGGCGTTGGCGTCGCCCGCGTAGCGCAGCTTCGTTCGGTAGGTGGAGCTGTCGTAGTCGGTGGATACGTACTCGATGTTTCCGTCGACCGCGCCGAAGGTCTCGTTGCCGACGATGCCGTCGATGTCGTCCAGCCTCAGAGTGCGCTGCAGGCTTACGGTGGCCGACTTGGTGTCGGAGCCGAACCAGCAGTCGATGTCGGCGTAACGGAAGGCGTTGCCGTTGCTCTTCTTGGCGCCCTCCGCCCACAGAATCCATTGCCACAGGGCGGTGGCGTTGGAGTGCGTGTGGGAGCTGACGGACAGGGTTCCCTCGTCGCCGAAGTCGTCCTGGAACTCGTATGCGCCCGAGACGTATCCGTCGGACACGTTGGCGGAGGCCGGCGTGACGCTGATGGCGAGAGCGCCGGTTAAGGCTGCGGCCAGGAGACCTGCGCGGACGCGGGACGTGCGAGTCTTCCTCATGGTTCCCCCAGTGGTCGTGAGCGTGCTCGTGTGGGCTTCAATTACGGGAGGGTGGCGCAGTGGCCGGTGCTGCTGCGCCACTTCAGCTTGTCGCGGGTATCCGGGCCGTACACGCCGTCGTCCTCCAGGCGCAGATCGGTCTGAACCTTCATCAGCTCCGCCTTGGTGATCGCCCCGAAGTGGCCGTCGACCTCCACCTTGGTCCGCTTGTGGCAGTGCCGCAGTGCGTTCTGGATCGCCGTCACGTGGGGGCCGGAAGCCCCCTCGCCGGTGATGCAGTCGAAGGTGCCGTTGTAGGCGGGGATCTGGGCCAGCTCGTGGCCGTTTCCGCCGTTGATGAAATCGCCCATCGTCTTGTTGCACCAGTGGGTGGCGGCGTTGGCCGGCGCCGCGGTGATACCGGCCAGTCCGAGTCCGGCCAGCAGTGTCGCGCCGGCTGCGAGGGCGGCCTTTGTGCGCAGCATGAGGAACTCCTTCATGGTCAGATGCGGGCGCAGCGAGTCGTGCTGTTGCGGGTGAACTCCCACTTCAGGCGGGTGCGGCTGTCCTTGCCGTAAATGCCGTCGCCCCTGATGCCTTCGTCGCGCTGAGCCGCCGCGAGGGCGTTCTTGGTGTCGGAGCCGAAGATTCCGTCGACCTTCAGGCTGAAGTCCAGGTCGTCGCCGTAGCACACGTTCAGAGAGCGCTGGAGCATGGCGACGGACTTGCTCTGCGCCCCGCTGCCCATGTTGCAGTCCATGTCGGCCTTGTAGCCGGGCAGGTAAGCCGTGTAGGTGTTGTCGCCGACGAGCTTCCTGAACACCGATGCGTAGCCGTCGTTGCAGTAGCCCGCGTACGCGGCGGCCGGTGCGGCCGTGGCGACGCCGAGGCCGAGACCGGACAGCAGCGTGAGACCGGCGACGGCAACCGCCGTCGTGCGGGATGCGCGGAAGTGCTTCATGTGTTCCCCCGTTTCTTTTCCTTGCCGTTGTGCCGTGGCCATGGTGAGCGAGGGTGGCGGCCGGGGGGAACCTGCAAAGTTGTAGGTACGGCGGGAGGTGGGTGTCCTTCAGGCTGGCAGCGTGACGCGGAGGGGCCCCGCCACGATCGGTGACGGGACTCCTTCTCTCGGTGAGCGCTAGCCCGGGTACACGGTGTAGGCGTGGCAGTCGGCGCAGCCCTTGATCAATGCCTTCTTGAACTTGCCGTTGGGGCTGTTGAGCGTCACCGAAGTCTTGTCGTCATGCCAGTCCCCCCACCCGTTCCCGTACATGCGCAGCCAGACGTGACCCGCGCACGATCCGTCGTTGCCCTTGGCCGCGATGGCCTTCTTCGTGGTGAGAGTCATTGCGTAGGAGGTACCGCAGCTCCGCTTGTAGTGGAAGAAACCAGGCTCGTCGGAAATGATGTCGTCCGAGCCGGCAGCGGACGCGGTGGTTGTGGTGAGCATGATGGCCGCGGCTGCGGCTCCGAGAGCTGTGGCGATGCGCTTGCGCATGAGGAATCTCCCCCGGTTTGTGTGGCGCATGGTCGGTGCGGTCAGTCAAGCGCGGCCCTCGCCAACGGGGTACCTATAACTCTGCAGGTTTGGCCCGGGGCGCCGCGGTGACGGGGGCGGCGCTGGAGGCTCGGCGGTTGGTGGAGCATCAGGGAACTTCGCACCAGACCGTCTTGCCTGCCGGCGTCAGCCAGACGCCCCAGCGCAGCGCGGTCGCGTCGAGCAACAGCAGGCCACGGCCCGTCTCGTCGCCCGCGTCCGGGGCACGTGCGATGAGCCAGGCGTGCGGGTCGGGGTCGGTGACCTCCACACGTGTACGGCCGTCCTGGCCGTGGACCAGCCGGACGGTCACCGGGGTGCCCTCGCCGACGTGGACGATCACGTTCGTCAGCAACTCACTCACACAGAGCTGGAGTTCGGGGCAGGGGTGGCCCAGGTGTTCGCGTACGGCACGGCGAGCCTCGGGGACGGCTTTGGGCAGCGCGAGCAGTTCGAGCGTGAGGGGTTTCACCGCTCGGCCGCCTTGCGCAGGGCGGCGATCAGGGCGCGGGCGGTGGCCTGGTTGCAGTTGCCGAGTGCGATGAGGGGCCGGGTGGGGGAGCGTGCCGGCCAAGGTCGGCAGGTCGATGCCGAGGGAGGGGAGGGTGATGCCGTTCGCCGCCGAGGCGCAGCGAATCCAGCACGAGACCGGCTACCACCCGTCCCCCTCGGACCACGTCATCGCACCCGGGCGGCCCGTACTCGACTGATGCGGGATCAGGCCGCGCTGTATCCCGTCGACTTGGCATCACTCCTGAAGTAGAACTGGAACTTGGCGTTGTCCCTGACGTTCGTGGCGATCACTGTCCAGTCGCCCTTTGTGGCGAGTTTGTAATTGTCCTGGCAGTCCTTGCCGCCGCCGCTGGTAAGGAAGCAGACCTTGACGTAGCGGTCGGTGTTGGTCTTGATGTTGATGTCGGCACAGTTGCTGGTCGCGATGAGGTAGTAGAAGTTGGGGTAGTTCGGGTAGATGTGGGTGCCCGCGTCCTTGGTGTAGGAAAGGGCGTTGCCGTAGCAGGACCGGGCGACCGCCTCTCCCTGCGTGGCCGCGCCGGCGGTCCCGGCCGTGGTGGCGATCAGACCGCTGCCGACGACTGCGCCAGTCAGGGCGAGAGCGGCGATTCGCTTGCCGATGTTCATGGAGACCCCCGTTGCCGATGTGTTGCACTCCTGGTCTTGCACTCGTGCAACGGTCGCGGACCGGCAGCGGTCAGGGAACCTGAAACTTTCGAGGTTCCCTGATGCCATGACCACCTGACGACCGCACCGGCGTCCCCGGCGCCAGACCCCTCAAAGGTTCTAGGTACCGCTCTCCTCCGGAGCTCCGCACAATCCCCTGATATGCCGCCACCGGCGGACGATCACCAATCCAGAAAACCCACAAACGGGGGATGGACTTCCATGAACATCCGCAAGCGAATCGCCGCTCTCGCCCTGACCGGCGCAGTCGTCGGCAGCGGTCTCATCGCCGCCACGGCCGCCACGGCCGTCACCGTCGGCGCGGCCACGCAGGGAGAAGTGGTCGCCCAGTCCTGCTACGGCAACGCGTGGAGCTACAGCAAGCCGGCGGGCACCTACTTCTCGCCGAGCAGCACCACCTACTTCACGACCGCCAACTGTGCCGACATCAACATCAAGACCAACACCGACCGCAAGGTGAAGGTCTGCTTCTACGCCAGCGGCGGCGGTCTCAACCACTGCCAGAGTGACTACAAGTCCACGAAGGCCGGTGAGTGGAAGGTCATCGCCAGCGACGTCAAGGACGGCACCAAATTCAAGTTCCAGTTCGAGAGCTCCGCCGCGTCGACGGGGATGCGGGCCCACTGACGGGCCGTCGGGGCCGGTTTGCCCGCCGGCCCCGCACCCCGCGGTCGGTCATGCCTACCGACCGGGGTTCAGCCGAACAGCGAGAGGATCGTCCACAACACGGACTTGGACGAGCAGCTGTCCACCAGCCGGTGTGACTGCGGCGCGGCCCTTCCCGCGACGTTGCCCATGGAGTTCACGGCCGTGCAACCGCTGCGCTGGGCCGGTCGGCGCCGGTCGGCGCCGAGAGGTTCGAAGTCGGCGCCGCGGAAGTAGGTCACGTCGTGCTTCTTCCGTTCGTCCGCGATGTTGTTGAAGATCGAGCGGACCGGTGCGTCGGCCGCCCACATGCAGGTCTCCTCGCCCGAGTGCCAGTCGGCGTCGTCACCTCGCCAACTGCACATGTCGCCATTGCCGTTGTACTCGCTGAAGAAGCAGACGTGGTCCTCCGGGCAGCGGTGGTAGTTGTAGACAGGCTCGCCGTCGGGCCCTTTGGGTGCCGACTCCGTGGGCAGGGCCGCGTACACCGGCACCACATCGTCCTGGTTCACGTACAGATATCCCGCCCCCGCCGTCCCCGTCGTTGCCAGCAGCACCGTCGCGAGCGCCGCGGTCAGGGCCGGATGCCGTTGCCAGAAGCGGGGGCGCATGCGGGGCAGGCGGGCGGAGCGGGCGACGCCTGCCGCCTGCTCGACGCGGCGCAGGAGCGTCGCCGTGTCGTGGGCGGCGCGCTCCTGGTGCGTGGGGGCCAGACAGTCCTGCACGATATCCCGCCACGCGTCGGGCAGTTCGGGGGACAGCCGTAGCTCCTCCGTGCCCCGCGCGTACCGGATCGCGGCGTCGCACCGCGCCTCTGTGCTGCCGCCCGGCAACGGGAACGAGCCCGTCAGGACGACGTGCGCCAGGACTCCGAAGGCCCAGACGTCCGCACTCGGACGGACTCTCGTGCCCCGCTCGTCGATCTCAGGCCGGAGGATTTCGGGTGCCGTGTAGTCGGGCGTGGCGAAGGCGGGCGCGTAGGCGTGTGTGCCCTCCAGTTCCGCCGCCAGGTTGAAGTCGGCCAGGCGGACCGAACCGTCTTTCGTCAGCAGGACGTTGGCGGGCTTCAGGTCGCCGTGCATCCAGCCCGCCCCGTGCAGCTGGTGCAGTCCCTCGCAGATCTGGGCCAGCAGCGCGGGGCCCGAGTCGGGCTGGGGTGTCTGTTCCAGTACGGCGTCCAGTGACCCTTCGGCCCGTTCCAGTACGAGGACGGTGGCGCCGTCGAGCTCCGGGTGGTCCGGGTCATCGACCGTCAGGGTGTCGTACATGCGGATCAGGCGGGGTGTGCGGAGTCGGCGCAACAACTCCACCTCGCGTTCGGCCAGTTCGCGCAGGTGGCGCAGCCCGCGTGGGGTGTGGGTGCCGGTGGGCAGGAACTTCAGGGCCGCCCGGCGGGGCAGCGCGGGATCCGCCTCGTCGACGAACCTGCCCGCGTACACCGTCGCGAACGCGCCCGACGCGAGAGGTTCCCGCACCTCCCACGGACCGACCCGGTAGCCCTTCGGAACGGGGACCGCGTACGGCTGCCCGCTCATCCGGCCACCTCGCTCGCGGCGTTCTGGGTGAGTACCGCCAAGTCGTCCTCGCGGACCAGGTCGAAGCGGAGCGCGAGGGAGACCAGCGACTCCTTCTTGCCGTTGACGCGCCGGCCGGGCTCGGCTGTTTCCGGGGCCGGGCGTAGGCGCAGCTTGACGGCGAGGTAGTCGATGTTCCAGTACACGGCGGAGCGGCTGACCGTCGGCCAGACCGGCCGCAGGCGCTCGACCAGCTGTTCCACGGCGGGCAGCGGAGCGTGCGGCTCGCCGCGCAGCCGGGACTCGCACAGGGCCACCAGGACCGCGAAGTACCGCTTGGTGCGGTCCAGGACGAACGCCGGCGAGGTGGTCGCGCCGGCAAGCGCGTGGCGGGCGGTGCTGCGGAAGCTATGGCAGGGCGCCCAGACGTCGAAGGTGAGCAGATCGCCTGCGGCGGGCAGCACCACCCGCGCGAACTCGAACGGCATGGGCGCCTCGACGCGGCCGGGTGACACCTTGATGTGCTAGCCCGCGCCCTCCGGGTTCTCCACCACGTAGGTCTGGTCCTCGCTGAGGTTGCTCAGCAGCCAGTAGGTGCGGTGCGCCGTGATCTCCCCGGCGATCCGGGGTACTCCTTCGTGCGCGATGACGAGACCGCTGTCGGTATCGGCCCTGCCGAAGCAGAGCCGTTCGCCGGTGGCGATCCTGATCTGTCCGTCCGGCCTTGCGCAGGCCGGCGGCACGACGATGACGCTGTACATGGATTCGTCCCCTCGCCCGATTCCATGAGGGCCACCCTCCCCCAGTCCTACGAAGGGGAGGGTAAGGGACGCTACTGATCCACCGCGAATCTTTGTGCGCCGCACGGCGCGTCTGTGAAGGAATCGGGACGGCCGCGGTGAGCGGGGGAAACGTGACGCTCACCGCGGCCGTGCACACGGGATCGACCGCGCACCCCTGTCGGCGGTCTCCTCCGTCAGCCGCGCCGACTCCCCCTGGGGCGGCACGGGGCCATGGTGATCAAGTGCCGGGGGCCGTGCACCGGGTGGTGGCGCTGCCGTTGTTGTAGACGCGCCAGCCCATCATCTTGCGGGTCTGCGGGCCATAGGCGCCGTCCTGCTCGAGGCTGTCGTACTTGTTCGCGGCTCAGCAGCCTTTGGGGTCCAAGTCGCGCAGCTTCGGCCAGGTCTTCGGGCCGATCGAGCCGTCGGCCCTCAGTCCGTTCTTCTCCTGGAAGCGGATCGTCGCGGCCCTGGTCTTGTCACCGAAGATGCCGTCCACCGTGCCTGGGGAGCACTTGACGTACTCCAGCAGGCACTGGGCCTCCTTGACGATGTTGCCCTGGGAGCCCTTGGAGATGACGGTCTCCATCGCCTTGCTGTAGTCGAAGCCGTGGTAAGGAGTGCCGTCGACGGTGAAGACGATGTGGCGGTCGTCGCAGGGTGCGCTGGCCATCACCTGTACGTCCGTCAGGTCATTGACCACCAATGCTGTCCTGGTCGTTGTCCCGGCCCCGGCGTCCGTACCGCTGCCCTGGCCGCAGCCGGTCAGCGCGATGCCCGCGAGAGCCGTGCCCGCGATGATCAGTCCGAATCGATTCCGTGCCTGTGCTGTACGCAAGGGATACCTCGATGTCTGTGTCTGCCGTGCTGCCGAGTCTCGCGGCGGCACATGCGGAAGTCTGTGGGCGGCGGGGTGGGAGCGGTACCTGAAACTTTTCAGGGTCGGAGGCCGTGCGAGCCCCTCTACGGTTGGGGCTGACCGCAAGAGCCAAGCGAGTGGCTCACGTCAAGCAACGGGGACCCTGAAAGGGGAAGCAATATGCGGAAGTTCGGGGGAATGCGGGCCAAGGCGGGCATCGCGGCGGGTGCGATGCTGCTGAGCGGCCTGGGTGTCGCGGCTACGGCGTCGCCGGCGCAGGCGTCCTTCACGGACTGCACGTCCGGGTCGCTGTGTGGCTTCACCCTCACCAACTACGGGGGGACACCTGGCAAGGTGTCGGGCGACAACAAGGACCTGCTGCAGTACACCAAGTTCAAGTACGCCAACTCGGTCTACAACAACGGCCAGTCCTGCGAAGTCAAGATCTTCACGAAGAAGAACTACGAGGGCGAAAGCACTGTGCTCAAGCGCAAGGGGGCCATCCCCAACCTGGACACGTTCGCGGACGGCAAGTTCAAGGACGGCATCGCCTCCAACAAGTGGGTGAACTGTTCCTGACGCTGCCGCCGCAGCGCGTTTCCTCGTGGCCGGGCCCCTGGGTCCGGCCACGGCCGTTTCACCCCTGCAACTCGCACCACACGGTCTTGCCCGCGGGCGTCAGCCAGACGCCCCAGCGCCGGGTGAGCGAGTCGAGCAGCAGGAGGCCCCGACCCGTCTCGTCGTCCGTTCCGGGGCGGCGCAGGATCAGCCAGGCGTGCGGGTCGGGATCGGTCACGTCCAGGCGGATACGGCCGTCAGGGGTGCGGGCCAGCCGGACGGTCACCGGGGTGCCCTCGCCGACGTGGACGATCACGTTCGTCAGCAACTCACTCTCCTCTTCGTCGAGTCCCTCTAGATGAATGAGTCCAAGGACTCGTAGCCCTTGAGTCTCCAGTGACTGGAGACAGCAGAGTGGGGGACATGGACGTTACGACCCTCTACTCGATCGGGGAGCTTTCCCGGCGGACCGGCTTGCCTGTGAGGACGATCCGGTTCTACTCCGATTCGGGGGTGGTAGCGCCGACCACCCGAAGTCCCGCCGGCTATCGGCTCTACGACCTCGACGCACTGCTTCGTCTGGAACTCGTCCGCACACTCCGCGAGTTGGGCATGGACCTGCCCTCGATTCAGCGGGTACTGGACCGCGAGCTCTCCATGGCAGAAGTCGCCGCGGCGCACGCCGACGCCATGGACGTCCAGATCCGGATGCTGCTACTGCGTCGGAGCGTTCTGCGAGTCGTGGCCAGACGCGGGTCCAGTCCCGAGGAGACCAAGCTCATGCACAGGCTCGCGCAGTTGTCGGGCGAGGAACGCCGACGTTTGATCGACGATTTCGTGGAGGGCATCTTCGGCACAGGGGATGCCGACCCGGCCGCAGTGGCCATGCTTCGCGCTGCCACTCCCGACCTCCCCGATGACCCGACCGGCGAGCAGGTCGCCGCGTGGGTGGAGCTCGCCGAGCTGGTCGGCGACGAGGATTTCCGTGCCCGGATGCGCCGGACGGCCGTACGCCAGGCCGCCGGACGCCCGCTCGACATCGAGCGCGATGCCGGTGAGGAGCTGATGGAATTCACCCGTCAGAAGGTGGCCGAGGCCATGGAGTCGGGCATGGACCCGCTCAGTGACAGGGCCGCACCCGTCATCGACGACCTCGTGCACCGCTTCGCCGAGGTGTTCGCGCAGACTCCTGACGCGGAATTCCGACACTGGATGGCGCGGGAGTTCGAAGAGGCGCATGATCCTCAGGTGGATCGGTACTGGCGGCTGGTGTGGATCGTCAACGGCTGGCAGGTAGTACCGAGCCTGATCCCGGTGTACCCCTGGCTCATCCAGGCCCTGCGAAATGACCGTGCCGCATAGTCACCGCAGTGGAGTCCGCCCCGGATCCCTGAATGAGTCCAAAGGGTGGCCTGCGGACAGGGCGCGAGGGTGTCCAATGTCGGTGTGTGATGACCGACTTGGACACTCTCGCAACGGCACTGTACGTCCGGATCGAGCCCATGCTCAGTGACGCCGAACTGGTCACCGTCGCAGCGATGTCGGCACTGCTCGGATACACCTCGGAGCGGCGGTGGCTGCGGCCGCGCAGAACAGCCCCCAGTAGCGCACGGCATCCCCCCGTTCCCTCACCGCCGAGGCGGAGTTGAGGAGACGCGTCAGCCCTCCACCTCGTACTGCCCGACCTCCAGGAAGTACCGCAACGCTTCCGGCGTGTCCTCCTCAAGCGCCGCCTCCGCCGCCGCACGCAGCGCGTCGCTGATGGTCGGGTCGGCGAGGATGCGGAAGACGCGGACGCGGTCGTCCTCGAACCGGGCGGCGGCGTAGCCGGTTTCCAGGTAGGCGCGCAGGGCCTCCGGGGTGTTGGCGTCGAGGGCCTCGTTGGCTTCCCTGATGACCGCCTTGTCGGTCTTCTTGTCGGCGGTGGCGAGGATGCGGAAGACGCGGACGCGGTCGTCCTCGGCCTGGGCGAGGCGGTAGCCGGTTTCCAGGAAGGTGCGCAGGGCTTCCGGGGTGTTGGTGTCGAGGGCCTTGTTGGCCTCTCTGATGACCGCCTTGTCGCCGTTCTCCGTGGCGATGTGGAGGATGCGGGCGACGGCGACGCGATCGTCCTCGAACTGGGCGATCCAGCGACCCGTCTCCAGGAAGTACCGCTGGTCCGCGATGGTGCCGTCCAGGGCCGCCTGTGCGGCGGCGTGGACGGCCTTGCCGGTGTCGGGATCGGCGATGATGCGCGCTATCGCGACTCGGACGTCGTCGTCGGACATGTCGTCGACGCCGGAGCCGTCCGTCTCGGACGCGGTCGCCACGATGGTGGGCGACGACGCGGTCGGCTCGGCGGCGAAGGCCGGGGCGGTGAGCAGGACGGCCGGCATCAGGGCAGCGGCCGCCATGGTCAGGGCAGCGCGGGTCGATCTCACGGTGAACCTTCCTTGCATGCTTGGACAACAGGGATGTCGCGAAGAACAGGCGGATGACGCACAAGGCCGGAGCCGCATGCCGGGGCCCGGAAACCACGGCGTGCGGCCCTCCCCCGAAGGGCACCCAAGTCCTGTGTCTCATACGCCTGTACGGACATTCTCGCTTCAGCCGCACCAGAGGTCACTGCCGGAACCAGGCACTCTTTACGGCTTGTTGTTGCCGTCCCGGAGACCCGCAAGGGTCCAGGCCTGGTCTTCCCCCACCAGGCCTGGACCCTCTTCCTCGACCTCCTGCAAAGGCCCTAGCAGTTCTTGCTGACGACGTCAGTCCACGTCTTGCCCACGCCTGTGTACTTTGTGCCGTTGAAGTGCACGGGCTCGCGGTCGGCCTCCGTCGGGATGCCGTTCGTCTTGTAGCGCTGCTCGTAGTGCAGGTGCGCCCAGCCGCCGCTGTTGGAGCCGGTGGCGCCGATGTGGCCGATCCTGGTCCCCGCGGTGACGCTGTCGCCCACCTGGACGTACCTGTCGTGCTTGTCCTTGAGGTGGTAGTACGCCGTGTACCAGCCGCTGCCGTGGTTGATGATGATGACGTTGCCGGCGCCCCGGTCCCAGAAGGTCTTGGCGACCTTGCCCTTGTAGCCGGCCAGCACGTTCTTGCCGGACGATCCCGTGTTGCCCTTCACCACGATGTCCAGCGCCGGGTTGTGGCCGCTGTCGTAGGTGTCGAGCCGCCAGTGGGTGTTGCACGCGAACGGCATCTGGAACTTGGGCTTGGCCGCCGCGACCACGTCGGCCGCCTGGTCGGAGCCCGGTGCGGCCGTAGCCGTGGCGCCGAGCTGCAGGCCGAGTGAGAGCGCGAGCGCGCCGGCCCCGAGTGCGGCCGTGGCCGCGGTGCGGCGTCGGGTCAGGTTGGTTGTCCTCATGTCTGTCTCCCCGTTGTCGTTCTTCGTTGCGGGCACGACAAGCGTCCGGTGGTGGCCGTGAACGCGGTACCTGGAAAGTTGTAGGGCGAGCGGGGCACACCCGTACGACGGCTGTCCGCTCAGCAGGCCGACACCCACTCGTGCGAGCGGATCACCAGGCCGCCGGGGTCAGGGAAGTTGACCTTCTGGAGGGCCTGGATGCAGCCGAACGGCTTCTTCATGTCGGCCTCGCGGAAGAGCTGGACATCGTCGTGCGGGTCGCCCGTGTAGCCGTTGTTGAAGGCCGACCTCGGCTTGGTGGTCTTCGCCCAGTCGCAGGTGATGTTGCCGCCGAACCAGTCCTTGTCGTACTCGTACCAGGGGCACATCTCGCCCTGTCCGTCCGGCTTCGCGAAGAAGCAGACGTCTCCCTGGTCGCAGCGCGCGTACCCCTGCGGTGCGGGCTCGCGCAGGGCGAGGAGGCCGGCGGTGGCCAGTGACAGCGCCGCGACCGCCGCGAGCGAGATGAGGACGGCCGGGTGCGGGCCGCGCCTCGGCTTCAGCCGGGGCAGCCGCGGGGAGCGTGCCGCCCCGGCCGCGGCCTCGACCCGGCGCAGCAGGGCCTGCGCGGTGTGCGGCGCCCGGGCGGCGTGCGTGGGGGCGAGGCAGTCGGTGACGATCTGCCGCCAGGTGTCCGGGAGTTCGGGGGAGAGACGGAGCTCGTCACGGCCCTTGGCGTAGCGCTGGACCGCTTCCCGGCGGGCCGTCGGGTTCGTCCCGGGGAACGGCAGGCTGCCGGTCAGCACCAGGTGGGCGATGATGCCGAAGGCCCAGATGTCGGCGGTGGGACGGGTCTGGTGGCCGTGTTCGCCGACCTCGGCCCACAGGAGTTCGGGCGGGGTGTAGTCGGAGGTCGTGAACACGGGGGAGTAGGCGTGGGTACCGTTCAGTTCGGCGGCCAGGTTGAAGTCGGCGAGCCGGACCGAACCGTCTGCCATCAGCAGCACGTTGGCGGGTTTGAGGTCGCCGTGCACCCAACCCGCGTGGTGCAGGTGGGCCACCCCCTCGCAGATCTGCGCGACCAGCGAGGGCCCGCCCGGGACGGCGACGGCATGTTCGGCAGGTGCGCCGCCGCGACCCCGACGCCGGGTCGACAACTGGTCGAGCAACTGGTCGAGGGAGCCCTCGGCGCGTTCCAGTACGAGGACCGTGGCGCCGTCGAGGGCTGGGCGGCCGGGGTCGTCCACGGTCAGGGCCTCGTACATCCGGATGAGGCGCGGGCGCCGCAGTCTGCGCAGTAACTCGGTCTCCCGCTCGGCGAGTTCCCGCAGGTGGCGCAGTTGGCGTGGCGTTTGGGTGCCGGTGGGCAGGAACTTCAGCGCGACCTCGGCCGGCATGCTCTCGGCCGGCATGCCCGCGGGGGGCTCGGCGGGCTCGGCGGGCTCGGCGCGCCGGGCGGCGTACACGCTGCCGAAGCCGCCGGAGGCGATGGGTTCGCCCACCTCCCAGACACCGACGCGGTAACCCCGCGGGACGTCCACGGCGTGCCTCGACGACTCGGCGCTCATCGGACGACACTCCTGTTCCCGTGCAGCAGAGCCAGGTCTTCCTCACGTACGAGGTCGAAGCGCAGGGCCAGGGAAACCAGGCGTTCCTTCTTGCCGTTGAGGCGTGGGCCGCCGCTCGGCACCGTGTCCGGAGCCGGCTTGAGACGCAGCTTGACCGCGAGGTAGTCGATGTTCCACGCCACCGACGTACGGGAGACCGCGGGCCAGATCGGGCGCAGCTGCTCGACCAGCTCCTCGGCGGTCGGCAGCGGGGCGTGCGGCTCGCCGCGCAGGCGGGCGGCGCACAGGGCGACCAGGACGTGGAAGTACCGTTTGCCGCGGTCGAGCGGGAAGGCGCACGTGGTGGGCGCCCCTTCCTGTGGGCCGACGCGGTCCAGGAAGTCGTGGCGTGGGGCCCAGACGTCGAAGCTCAGCAGCTCGTTTCCGGCGGGCAGGACCACGCGGGCGAACTCGAACGGCACCGGGGCGTCGAGCCGGCCCGGCGCGACCTTGATGTGCTCGCCCGCGCCCTCCGGGTTCTCGACCACGTACGTCTGCGCGCTGCTCAGATTGCTGAGCCGCCAGTAGGCGCCCGCGGCCGTGATCTCTCCGGCTGTACGGGAGACGCCCTCGTGCGCGACGGTCAGATGCGGGCCGTACGGTCCTGCCGTGCGGCCGAACGGCAGGGAGTCGCCCGGCTCCAGGTGAATGTGATCGGCCGGGTGCGTGCTGTGCATGGGCACGACGATGATGCTGTGCATGGCTGTTTCCTCCCCCGACAGAAACTGAAGCCAGGGTAGGAAGAGGAAGCGTGAGCATCCCAAGGGCATGCAAAATACGGCGTGTCGTGTGCAAAATGTGCGAGGTTCTGCGATAGGGGCGAACGGCCTCCGGCCCTCCCCCGAGGGAGTCGGAGGCCGCGGATCAGGCGGTCGGCGGGTGAGCGGGTGAGCGGGTCAGCAGACCGGCAGACCCGGCACCGGCTCGTAGTTGTTGCCGCCCGAGACCTTGGTCGCCGGGAACCAGCCCCAGGCCTTGTGCTCGCTGCCCGTGTCGCCCTGGGTGTAGAGCCACCAGTCGTTACGGGCGTTGCCGACGGGCGGGTTCGGGAAGCTCGGGTCCTTCGACTGGCAGACGAACCAGTTGTCGCCCGCGTACATGTAGCCGATCTTGTTGCGGTACCAGATGATGTCGCCACCCTGGTAGTTGTGGCAGTAACGGGCCGTGAAGGTGCGCCCGTCGGGGTCGGTCTTCGTGCCGGCGTTCCCCCAGCAGCCGTTCGGTGCCGCCGACGCGCCCGTCGGTGTCAGGGCGACGGCGCCCGTGGCCAGTACGGCCGCCGCACCCAGCGAGGCGAGCATGCGCTTCATGGTCGGTGTCCTTCCGGTGGTGCCACCCCCGTTGGTGGACAGGAACACCGTGGCGCCGATCGCCCGCGAGCGGTACCTCAGACCTCTCAGGGTCCCTTCTTGCCGGGCGGCGTGTACTCCTTGAGGTAGTGGGCGACGTGGGTGGCGTAGTCGCGGTACTGCGGGGGAACTCCGCCCGCGGCGTTCACGACCTTGGTGGAGGTCCGGTACGCGGCCGCCAGCAGTACCTGGCGGTCACCCGACAACCCGGTCTGCTTCAGGCGCGGTTCCATGAAGCAGAGGTAACGGCCCACCGCCGGGATCGACTCGGCCGGCGTGAGGGGAGGCTTGGGGGTCTCCTCCGGGGGGACGCCGTCGTCGCTGATCCACCAGCGCAGCAGGCTCGGCGTCCAGCGGGCGATGCCGTACTCGCCCTCTTTGCCCACCGACGGGTCGGAGAGGTCCGGGTCGAAGTTGCTCTCCGCCTTCAGCAGGGCGGCGATCAGCGCGGGGGTGACCTCCGGGTGGACGCAGTCGTGGGCGGAGTCGACGATGAGGCGGCGGTAGGCCACCGGGACGCCTTTGTCCGTACGGAGTTCGGAGGCGCCGTAGCCGGCGGCCGTGACCTTCGTGGTCTCGCTGCCCGAGGCGCCGGCCCCCTCGGTCCCGGCACCGGCCCAGGTGCTGATGCCGTAGCCGAGGGCGGACAGCGCCACCACGGCGGTCGCGGCGGCCAGCACCGTCGTACGGCGGGAACGGCGGCGGGGGAGGAGGGACCGCGGCAGGCGCGGTGAGCGGCCGGTGCCCGCCGCGGCCTCCACCCGCCGCAGCAGCGCCTGACTGTCGATCCGGTCGGTGTGCGTACGGGTCAGGCAGTCCCGCAGGATCTCCCCCCAGATGTCCGGGAGTTCGGGCGACAGACGCAGCTCGTCGGTGCCGCGGGCGTAGGCGGCGGCCGCGTCGCGACGGGTCGTCGCAGTGGCGCCGGGCAGCGGGAAGGAGCCGGTGAGCATCAGATGGGCCAGGACGCCGAACGCCCAGACGTCGGCCGACGGGCGGATCCGGCGGCCCCGCTCGCCGATCTCCGACCAGAGCAGCTCCGGCGGCGTGTAGTCGGGCGTGGAGAAGGCGGGCGTGTACGCGTGCGTGCCCTCCAGCTCCGCCGCCATGTTGAAGTCGGCGAGCCGGGCCGAACCGTCCTTCATCAGCAGCACATTGGCCGGTTTCAGGTCCCCGTGCACCCAGCCCGCCCGGTGCAGCTGTGCCAGCCCCTCGCAGATCTGCGCGAGCAGCGCCGGTCCTGCCTGCGGTCTTCGGGTGTGGGCCAGCAGCGCGGACAGCGAGCCTTCCGCCTTCTCCAGTACGAGGACCGTGGCGCCGTCGAGGGCCGGGTGCTCAGCGTCGTCGACGACGAGGGTCTCGTACATCCGGATCAGCCGCGGCTGCTTCAGCCTGCGGTGCAACTCGACCTCGCGGTCGATGAGTTCGCGCAGGTGGGCGAGTTGGCGGGGGGTTCCGGTGCCGGTCGGCAGGAACTTCAGGGCCACCTCGGCCGGCCGGCCCGTGTCGGCTCCGACGCGCCTGCCCTCGTACACGCTCCCGAACGCCCCCGTGGCGATCGGCTCCCGCACCTCCCAGCCGCCCACCCGGTACCCCTTCGGCACCGGCACGGCGTACGGCTCGGTCACCGGGCCGCCCGGCCGGACGTCGGGGCCGCCGGGCGCGTGGGCTCTCTCAGCACGATGAGGTCGTCCTCCCGGACGAGATCGAAGCGCAGCGCCAGCGACACCAGGGACTCCTTCTTGCCGTTGAGGCGCGGGCCGGTGTCCGCCGTCTCCGGGCCGGGCTTGAGCCGCAGCTTCACGGCGAGGTAGTCGATGTTCCACTGGACCGACGTACGGGACGCCGCAGGCCAGTGGGGGCGGAGCCGGTCCACGACCTGGTCGACCGTGGGCAGCGGGGCATGCGGTTCACCGCGCAGGCGGGGTTCACACAGGGCGGCCAGGACCGCGAAGTACCGCTTGGTGCGGTCGACCGAGAAGGCCGGGGCGGTCGTCGCGCCGTCCAGGCCCCCGGCGGAGCTGAGGTAGTCGTGGCGCGGCGCCCACACCTCGACCGCCAGCAGATCGCCGGCCGCCGGCAGCACGATCCGCGAGAACTCGAAGGGGACCGGCGCATCCAGCCGCCCCGGCCCGACCTTGATGTGCTCGCCGGCGCCCTCCGGGTTCTCCACGACGTACGTCTGTTCCCGGCTGAGGTTGCTCAGTATCCAGAAGGCGCCCTGCGCGGTGATCTCACCCGCTCTGCGGGACACCCCGTCGTGCGCGATGGTGAGGCCGTTGTCGGAAGCGGAACGCCCGAAGCTGAGCCGCTCGCCGGGCGCGAGTCGGAGCTGGGCGCGGTCGGTTGTCTCGTCCTCCGTGGTCGGCGGAGGTACCACGATGATGCTGTACAAGGTGCGTCTCCCCGTGCCTGACGGCTACGGACGTCAGAGTAGAGCGACGCAGCGGGGCCGTGTCCCCCTCATACGGGTGAGACACGGCCCTGGCGATTAAATGGCGCGAACTCTTCAGTCACGCGTGAACGTTCGGTGCGTTCGGTGAAGCGTTCAGTACCGCGGGCGGTTGAACCAGGCCGACGCCGCGCTGTTGACCATCGAGGCGAGGATGATGCCCGCGATGGCGAGGGAGATGAGGCCGCCGAAGGTGGCGGAGCCGTTCTCGCCGCTCACGATGTTGCCGATGCCACCGAGGATCATCAGCGACGCGTACACGATCGTGGTGATGCGGATGCCGCTGCCACCGTTCTTGAACTTGACGCCCAGGAAGATGGAGAGGGCGCCCAGGGCCACCAGGAGACCCGCGACCAGGAAGCCGAGACCGGCCAGGGCATCGGTGTCGTCACCCGCGCCGACGCCGTTGGACACGTCCTGGGCGGCGCCGACGAAGACACCGGTGATGACGCCGAACAGGATCTGGAAACCGGCGAGGATGAAGAGGAAGACGCGCGCGGTCTTCATCAGACCGGGCATCTCCAGCGGCATCATGTTCCCGCCCGGGTAGCCCGGGTAACCCGGCTGAGCCTGCGGGTAGCCCGGCTGACCCTGCGGATAGCCGTAGGCGGGCGGCTGCTGGGGGGCGCCCTGCGGATAGCCGTAACCGGGCTGGCCCTGAGGCGGCTGCTGCGGCGGGTAGCCGGGCTGGCCCTGAGGCGGCTGCGGCGGGCCGTAAGGGTTGTTCGGGTCGCCGAAACTCATGGCGGTCTTTCCTCCGTTGTTCCGAGTGCGGGGACGCGCGGCATGGTTCGGAGGAAGGTCTACGTATGCGGTGTGTCCCCCCGTACTGCCCGCGGCACTTCAGTCACATCGTTCTTTAGTCTGCTCTTACTTGTCCAGCCGCATTCCCTATGTGTTGTGCAAGTGCAACATCACTGATCATGGACGGATACGGGCGGAGATACGGTGCCCAAGGCCACAGGGGACCCGGATTGGAACCGGGAGGGCGTCATCCGCGAGGATGGGACCATGACCGCCCAGATTCTCGATGGCAAGGCCACCGCAGCCGCGATCAAGTCCGACCTGACCGCCCGCGTGGCGGCGCTGAAGGAGAAGGGCGTCACGCCCGGCCTCGGCACGATCCTGGTCGGGGACGACCCCGGCAGCCAGAAGTACGTCGCCGGCAAGCACCGTGACTGTGCCCAGGTAGGCATCGCCTCCATCCAGCGCGAGCTGCCGGCCACCGCGACCCAGGAGGAGATCGAGGCGGCCGTCCGCGAGCTGAACGAGGACCCCGCCTGCACCGGCTACATCGTCCAGCTGCCGCTGCCCAAGGGCATCGACGAGAACCGGATCCTGGAACTCATGGACCCGGACAAGGACGCCGACGGGCTGCACCCCATGAACCTCGGCCGACTGGTGCTCAACGAGCCCGCCCCGCTGCCCTGCACCCCGAACGGCGTCCTCACCCTCCTGCGCCAGTACGGCGTGGAGATCAAGGGCGCCGAGGTCGTGGTCGTCGGCCGCGGTGTCACCATCGGCCGCCCGATGCCGCTGCTGCTGACCCGGCGCAGCGAGAACGCGACCGTGACCCAGTGCCACACCGGGACGCGGGACCTCGCCGCGCACCTGCGCCGCGCGGACATCATCGTCGCCGCCGCGGGCTCCGCCCACCTGATCCGCCCCGAGGACGTGAAGCCGGGCGCGGCCGTCCTCGACGTCGGTGTCTCCCGGAGCGCCGAGGGCAAGATCGTGGGCGACGTCCACCCCGGTGTCGCCGAGGTGGCCGGCTGGATCTCCCCGAACCCCGGTGGTGTGGGCCCGATGACCCGGGCGCAGCTGCTCGTCAACGTGGTCGAGGCGGCGGAGCGCAGTGTCGTCGGCTGAGCGGAACCCCGTGTCGGCGGCTGAGCGGAACCCGCAGCGGGTCGCGCAGGAGGCCCGGGAGACTGTCCCGGAGGAGGCCTCCGCGGATGTCTCTGCCGAAGTTTCTGTGGACGGCCCCGGGGACGGCCCCAGGGACGTCTCGGAGGAGATCGAGGTGCGGGACGCGATCAGCGCGCCCGACGCCGAGGGCAAGCCGGTGCGGACCACCCGCCGCTTCCCGCTCTTCACCAGGGACACGGCCCGCCCCGAGGGCGGTGGCCGGGCCGCGTCCCGTGACGCCGCGGCGCCCGCCCGGCAGTGGCCGATTCTCCTCGTCCTCGGCCTGGTCGGAACCGGCCTGCTGATCACCGCGCTCGACCAGTTCCGGATCGGCACGCTGGTGATCGGCGGCGCCCTGCTGGCCGGCGCGGTGCTGCGCTGGCTCCTGCCGGACGTCGGCATGCTCGCCGTACGCTCGCGCTTCACGGACATAGTGACGTACGGCGGGCTGGGCCTCGTGATCGTGCTGCTGGCCTTGATGGCGCAGCCGAAGCCGCTGCTGGTGATCCCGTTCCTGAAGGACACCCTGCACTTCACGGTGAGCAACTAGCTCCGGTCCCGGTCCCGGCCCTCGCGCGACGGCGGCCCGTCCTCTCCCCCGGGGAAGGACGGCCGCCGTCCGCGTCAACCCTCGGGCACGCCGAAGGGGCTGTTCAACGCCTGTCAGTGCGCTGTGGCACGGAAGTGACCGTTCCGCTACGTCGGGATACGTCGGGAACCATGGCGCCGCTCCGTGTCGTCACCCGATCGAATCTTGTTCGGAGGTGAGCGATGGGTGCCTGGCAGCCGCTGCCCGACGATCTGCCGCCCGAGGTGCGGCACTTCGTGGAGCAGTTGCGGCAGCTCAAGGACCGTACGGGCTTGAGCCTGGTCGCGCTGGGTGCGCGCACGGCGTACAGCAAGTCCTCCTGGCAGCGTTACCTCAACGCCACCCAGCCCCCGCCCCGGCAGGCGGTCGTCGCCCTGTGCCGGGTGGCGGGGACCGGGAAGGAGGAGGCGGAACGTTTCGGGGTGCGGTGGGAGCTGGCCGTGCAGGCGTGGCCGAAGCCTGCGACGGTGCCGACCAAGCCGGAAGGCGCGGGCGGGGGAGGGGTCGGGGGCGGCGAGGAGCACGAGAACCGCGAGGGCCACGAGAACCGCGGGAGCCGCGAGGAGCATGAGAAGCACGAGGTGTACGAGGTGTACGAGGACGATCCCACCCTTCCCTGGTGGGACGCGCCGCCGAAGAAGCCGGAGCCGCCGTCGCGACGGTTGCTGGTGGTCGCCGTCGTGCTCGTCGCGGCCCTGGTGCTGACGGCGGTGATCGGGGCCCTCGCGCTGGGGTGAGCCGGCTGAGGCCGACGTGCCTGACTTGCCCGAATGGGGAACGTGTGGGCGCATGTGGCACAGGTGATCGTTTATGTGCTTTCCATGTGTCGATGTGTTGACAAGTTCGCGGATTTGAAACGAAGTCGTTCAATAGCCGGGCTAGCGTGGTCGATCGGGACGGGGTGGGGCGTCCCGAGTGGTTGGCAAGGGCTTACTGCCAGGGTTGTGTCGGCCGGCGAAGGGGGCCGGTGGAACACTGGACGCGGTCCGATGGGCGTGCAACGGTGCGCGGTCATGGTCCGGATGCTCCCGTGCGCCCCCACCCCGGGAACTGAGATCCTTGTCGGGCGCATCCCTGTGGGTAGCCAGAACGGGGACTCGGCAGAGGGCACCACGCGCGGGGGAAACGCGAGAAACACCAGCACGAACCGGGGGGAAGAGGGGGGAAGCAATGCCTCGTTGGAGGGCCTTGCCGGATGAACTCGATCCGCAGGTCAGGGAGTTCGCGAGCCAGCTGCGGCGGCTCGTGGACCGCAGCGGTCTGAGTATCGCGGCGCTGGCCGACCGCACGGGATACAGCAAGACGTCCTGGGAGCGGTATCTGAACGGGCGACTGCTCGCGCCCAAGGGCGCGATCGTGGCGCTCGCCGAGGTCACGGGCACCAATCCCGTTCATCTGACGACGATGTGGGAGCTCGCCGAACGGGCGTGGAGCCGTTCGGAGATGCGCCACGACATGACCATGGAGGCGATCCGGATCTCCCAGGCGCGCGCCGCGCTGAGCGAGTTCGGTGCGCCGCCGGCGAACGCCAAGGGGAGTGCGAAGGCAGGCAAGACCGCCCGTAAGGGCGGCAGCGTGACGGCGATACCCGGCGTGGCGGGACCGGCGGGCGTGGCACCGACCGTGCCGCCCACGGTGCCGGCGCAGCCTACGGCGCCGGAGGTGCGGGACTCCGCGGTCCGTGATTCCGCGGTCCGGGACTCCGAGGTCCGGGATTCCGAGGTCCGGGATTCCCCGGTGCGGGACTCGGTGGGACGGGGCTCCAGTGGGGCGGACGTCCGCGACGGGGCCTCCTCCGGGGGCAACTCCTGGGGGATGGCGGGGTATCGAGGTCCGTCTCCGTCACCGACGGGTGAGCGCACGCCGGGGGCGGCGCCGTCGGGGATGGGTGGTGTGTCCGGCGTATCCGGTGCGTCCGGCCCGGTTCCGGGCGCGGCGGGGATGCCGAGTCCGTACGGCGAGCCTCCGCAGCGGCGTCGTCCGGGGGGCGGATCCTCCGGCGGCGGCGGTGGCAAGCGGCGGCTGACGATGTTCCTCGCGGGGGTCGTCGGTGTGCTGGTCGTGATCGCGGCGGTGTTCTACCTCACCGACCCCGGCAGCGGGAACAAGGGCGGGGACGCGGCCAAGTCGCCCTCGCCTGCCGTGACGACGGACCCCGATCTGCCGGCCGGGGTGGAGTGCGGCGGTGCCTCCTGCACCGGCAAGGACGCGGAGAGCATGGGCTGCAGCGGTGACCTGGTGACGACCGCCAAGACGGCGACCGTCGGCACGGCCGTGGTCGAGGTGCGCTACAGCGAGACGTGCGGCGCGGCATGGGGGCGTATCACGCAGGCCGCGCAGGGGGACGAGGTGGTGGTGAAGGTCGGCAGGACGAAGCAGACCGGATCGATCACCCTCGCCGGGGACACGATCGCGTACACGCCGATGGTGGCCGTGAAGGACGCGGGCGAGGCCATGGCTTGCGCGACGCTGGCTGCGGGGCAGGAGGGGTGTACGCAGTAAGGGCCTCTGCGCCCCCTGTGGTTCTGCTTCTCGACGCCGGTCAGGCATCCCAGCCTGACCGGCGTCTGGCATCCGGCGTCCGGCATTCGGCGTCTGGTGTGCGGTTTCCCGGCGTTGGGCGTCCGGCTTCCCGACGTTGGGAGTTGGGCCGTGAAAAGTTTTCGGACCGGACAGGTATGGCCGTCGGCATAGTGGGAACGCGCACCGTACCCCCACGGGAGTCCGGCAATCGGTACCCCCACCCGGCGGCCGCCCAGGTTCCACCTCTCCCGGACCGGGCGGCCGCCCCCTTTTGCCGTAGTGGGCCGCCCCTTTGCCGCAGTCATGGTCATCCTGTGGGGCGGGCCACACGGGACCCGGCCGTGCGAGATCCCGGATGCGCGATAGCCTGACGGGTGGATCTCTTGACGCCAAGAGATCGATCATCTCTACGTCCCGCACCCCGGGGCAGGGATGCCTCACCGCCAGCTGTCATACGGAGAACGCCATGACCCGCACTCCCGTGAACGTCACCGTCACCGGCGCGGCCGGCCAGATCGGTTACGCCCTGCTCTTCCGCATCGCCTCCGGCCAGCTGCTCGGCGCGGACGTGCCGGTCAAGCTTCGGCTGCTCGAGATCACCCCGGCGCTCAAGGCCGCCGAGGGCACCGCGATGGAGCTCGACGACTGCGCGTTCCCGCTCCTGGCGGGCATCGACATCTCGGACGACCCGAACGTCGCCTTCGACGGTGCCAACGTCGCGCTGCTCGTCGGCGCCCGCCCCCGTACCAAGGGCATGGAGCGCGGTGACCTCCTGGAGGCCAACGGCGGCATCTTCAAGCCGCAGGGCCAGGCCATCAACGCGCACGCCGCGGACGACATCAAGGTCCTGGTCGTCGGCAACCCGGCCAACACCAACGCGCTCATCGCGCAGGCCGCCGCCCCCGACGTACCGGCCGAGCGCTTCACCGCGATGACCCGCCTCGACCACAACCGCGCGCTGACCCAGCTCGCGAAGAAGACGGGCTCCACGGTCTCCGACATCAAGCGGCTCACCATCTGGGGCAACCACTCCGCCACCCAGTACCCGGACATCTTCCACGCCACCATCGCCGGCAAGAACGCCGCCGAGGTCGTGAGCGACGAGAAGTGGCTGGCCGAGGACTTCATCCCGACCGTCGCCAAGCGTGGTGCGGCGATCATCGAGGCCCGTGGCGCCTCGTCCGCGGCCTCCGCCGCCAACGCCGCCATCGACCACGTCCACACCTGGGTCAACGGCACGGCCGACGGCGACTGGGTCTCCATGGGTATTCCGTCCGACGGTTCCTACGGCGTCCCGGAGGGCCTCATCTCCTCCTTCCCCGTCACCACCAAGGACGGCAAGTACGAGATCGTCCAGGGCCTGGAGATCAACGAGTTCTCCCGCGCCCGTATCGACGCCTCCGTCCAGGAGCTCGCCGAGGAGCGCGAGGCGGTCCGCTCCCTCGGCCTCATCTGAGCCCGTCTCAGAGGCCGTTCTGTCACGAACCTGCGCAGGCCCCGTTCCGGTTTCTTCCGGAACGGGGCCTGCGGCCGGTTTCGCCGCTAGCGTCGGAAGCGGTACCTGTCGGGTGGTTCGGGGGACTTGCCATGAGCGGATGGGACGGCGACGGCCACAGCTCCGGTTCCTGGTCGGAGCATGAGCCGAGCGAGGAGAGAGGCCAGGCGGCCTGGGCCGCGCAGGAGCCGATCATTCCGCCACCGTGGGCGTCGGCCCGGACGCAGACCTTCTCGACGCCCCCGCACACTCCCGTTCCCGCTCCTCCCGCACCGCCCCGCGCCCGCCGCCTCCTGCTCGTCCTCGTCGCCGCGGCCGTCTTCGGCGCCGGCCTGGGCGCCGGCGTCTGGTTCCTCATCCGCGGCGACTCCGCCGCCACCGGAGCCGGGAGGACCCCCCTGCCAGGTGCCGCCGTCACCGCCCCGTCGCCCTCCACCCCCGGCTCCCTGGCGTCAGCCTCCGCCCCCGGCCCCGGCTACCGTCGCGCCCAGGACCCCGTCGGCTACACCCTCGACGTCCCCGAGGAGTGGATCCGCAGCCAGAGACAGGGAGAGAAGGCGCCGGTGGTCCTCTACGGTTCCCCGGAAGACGGACGCAGCCTGCAGATCTTCGCGCTCGCGGAAAACACCCCGGCCGAGTCCCTCGACCTCGCCGAGAACGACCCCGGTTACGGCTTCTCCACCCAGCCCGGCTACCAGGCCCTGGACCGCGCCTCGGCCGCCACCTGGTCCGAGCTGACCTACCGCTACGACGACGAGAACCAGGGCCCCCGCCAGGTCGTCGACCACCGCTTCGAGGCCGCCGACGGCACGCTCTACGCGATCCGCGCCGCGGGCCCGGAGGACCTGGCCCCGGCACTGGTCCGCGAACCGCTCACCGCCGCACTGGAGTCCTTCTGCCCGGCGAGCGGGCGATGCCGGTGACGGGGGCCGGGACGGTTCAGGGGGTCAGGACGGTTCAGGGGTCCAGGCGCTTCTCGAACCAGTGGCTGCCGTAGATGTCGTCGGTGTAGGCGGGGATCTCCGTGTATCCGCAGGCCCGGTACATCGCCTGTGCCTCGGTGAGGGTGGCGTGTGTGTCGAGGCGTACGACGGTCAACTCCCGTGCGGTGGCCGCGTGTTCGAGGGCGTCGAGGAGGCGGCGGGCCAGGCCGAGGCGGCGGGCGTCCTTGTGCACCCAGACATGGCGGATCTCGCCGACGCGCGGTTCCAGGCGTCGTAGCGCCCCGCAGCCGACCGGCCGTCCCTCCTCGTACGCGACGAAGAAGGCGCCCGCGTCCCCGGACACCTCGTCCGGCCGGACCAGGAAGGACTTGTCGTAGCCCTCGGGGAAACGCTCGTCGATGTCGGCGGCGTACGCGTCCAGGCAGGCGCGGGCGTCGGGGCCCGCTCCGTCGACTTCCTCCACGGTGATCCCGGCGAGGCGCAGCAGCCGGCGTGCCGTCGTCATGGCGTCGGTCAGCGCCGTGCGCTGTGCCGCGCTCAGCCCTTCGAGCAGCCCGGCCGCGGCCGCGTTGGCCCGCCGGTTCTGTTCCGTCACCTCGACCCGCCCGGCCGGGGTCAGCTCGATCATGCGCAGCCGGTTGTCGTCCGGGTGGGCCCGCAGCCGGACCATGCCCTGAGTCTGAAGTGCCTTGGCCATCCGGCTCAGGTAGCCGGCGTCCAGGCCGAGCCGGCTCCTGAGCTCACGCAGGGACGCGCCGTCCCCGATCTCGAACAGCAGCCGGGCCTCGCCGAGCGGGCGGTCCTGGCCGAGGTAGTGGTCGTCCAGTACGCCGATGCGGCGCGTGAAGTAGCGGCTGAAGCGGCGGAAGGCCGTCACGTCCTCCGTCGGGACCGGCTCCGCTTCCGTCGGGGCCGGCTCCGTCGTGCCGGAGGCGCGCCTCGATGCAGCCCTCGGCGTATCCCTCTTTGGCTCCATATTCTTTGACCTTAGTCAAAGGTTTCGTCGGTGGCCATGCCTGCGGCCGCTTCCGTGAGGCGCCGGCCGAGCGCTCGGGCCGCCTCCCGCAGTTCCCGTGGCCCGACGATGCGGAACGGGGCTCGGATCGCCGTGAGCTGCTCGGCGTACCAGTCCGGTTCGTCGGTGGTGGCGAGGAGGCGTGTGGTGCCGTCGTCGATCGGCTCGGGGCGGCCGAGGCTGCGGGGGAGCCATTCGGTCACCAGCGCGGCGGGCGCATCGATCACGATCTCCACCTCGTAGGTCCAGCCCTGGGAGAGGTGCTCCTCGAGGGTTTCGACGGGACGCAGATCCGTGGGCGGCTCGAAGGTGTCGGGGAGTGCCGTCACCGTGGTGACCCGGTCCACGCGCAGGACGCGGCGCGCGGCACGCGTGTGCGACCAGCAGAGCAGGTACCAGCGGCCGTGGTGGACGACGACCGCCCACGGGTCGACCTCCATGGTCCGCTCGCCGCGTGAGCCCAGCCGGTAGCCGAGGCGCAGCCGGTGATGTGCGGCGGCGGCCTGGACGAGCGCGGCGGTGGTGTCGGGGTCGGGGCGGGAGGCGGCGTCGGGGCCGCCCCGGGCACTGACCTTGCGGACCGCCTCGGCCGGGTGCGCGACCGGTTCGGGCAGGGCGCGCAGGAGCTTGCCGAGTGCGCTGCCCACCGGGCCGGACGGGTCGGCCGCGTCGTGATGGCCGTCCAGTACGGCCATGACCAGGCCGAGTGCCTCGGTCGGGGTGAACATCAGCGGGGGCAGGCGCAGGCCCCGGCCGAGGCGGTAGCCGCCGTAGGGGCCCCGGGTGGACTCGACCGGGATGCCGGCCTCGCGCAGGATGCCGACGTAGCGACGGGCGGCGCGTTCGGAGACGCCGAGCCGGCCGGCCAGGCGGTCGGCGGTGATGCCGGGACTGTTCTGGAGGAGTTCGAGGAGCAGCAGGGCGCGGGCGGTGGGGCTTTCGTCGTGGCTCATCCTCGGCCCAGGTGTCTTTTGATGTCGGACGCATGCCGGACGTACTCCGGACGTACTCCGGAACCTATTCCGGAAGCAGATCGACCGGAACCGACCCTAGTCTGCCGCCATGACCTACGACACCGAACAGCCGATCCTTGTCGAGCCGCCCGTCGCCGGCTCCGAGGCCGACACCCTGATCGGCTCCCTGGAGCGGCAGCGCCGGACCTTCGCCTGGAAGTGCGAGGGGCTGGACGCGGCCGGCCTGGGCGCGCGGCTCGCGCCCTCCGCCCTGACCCTGGGCGGGCTGCTCAAGCATCTGGCCCTGGTCGAGGACGAGTACTTCACCCGGCGCCTGCTCGGCGTGGAGCTGCCCCCGCCGTGGGACGCGGTGGACTGGGACGCCGACCCCGACTGGGAGTGGCGGTCGGCGGCGCAGGACGAGCCCGAGCAGCTGTACGCGCTGTGGGAGGAGGCGGTGGCCCGCTCCCGGGCGAACCTGCGGCAGGTGCTGTCCGAGGGGGGCGTGGACCAGCCGGCCCGCCGCACCTGGCCCGACGGCCGGGCGCCCAGCGTGCGGCGCATCCTGATCGACCTCGTCGAGGAGTACGCCCGTCACGTCGGCCAGGCCGACATGATCCGCGAGTCGATCGACGGCCGGGTGGGGGAGGATCCGCCGGCCGACTTCTGAACCAGTCTTCCGGTACCTTCAGTGCCCCTTTTGTTCCTGTTTGCCCGCATGTTCAGTGACACAGCACACTTTCGGCCATCGATTGCGCATGCAATGCGAGGGCCCGGGCAGGCGATGACGGTCCTCGTGAGTGACACCTGTGTGACTCAGGGGCACCGACCAGGAACGGAAGGCAACACCGATCATGACCGGACAGCAGGCGCGGCAGGCACGACAGACGATTCACGCGGGCGGCGAGTGGCGCGAAGCCGTCACCGGCGCGACGCGCGACATCCTCGACCCCGCGGACGCCCTGCCCTTCGCCGTGGTCGCGGAGGGTGACGAGAAGGACACCGACCTGGCCGTGGCGGCCGCCCGCCGTGCCTTCGACGGCGGGCAGGGCCAGTGGCCCCGCACTCCCGTCGCCGAGCGTGCCGCCCTGCTGCGCCGCGTCGCCGACCTGCTGGTGCGCGACCGCGAGGAGCTCGGCCTGCTGGAGAGCCGCGACGCCGGGAAGACCGTCGAAGAGGGCCGGGTCGACATCGACTGCGTCGCCGACGCCTTCCGCTACTTCGCCGACCTCGTCGCAGCCGAGGCCCCCGGCCGGGTCGTCGACGCCGGCTCGCCCGACATCCACAGCGTCGTCGTCCATGAGCCGGTCGGCGTGTGCGCGCTGATCACGCCCTGGAACTACCCCCTCCTCCAGGCCAGTTGGAAGATCGCGCCCGCCCTGGCGGCCGGCAACACCTTTGTCGTCAAGCCGAGCGAGATCACGCCGCTGACGACGATCGCGCTGATCGAGCTGCTCGTCGAGGCGGGGCTGCCGACCGGGGTCGCCAACATCGTCACCGGGCCCGGCCACTCGGTCGGCGCCCGCCTCGCCGAGCACCCCGACGTCGACCTCGTCTCCTTCACCGGCGGCCTGATCAGCGGCACGAAGGTGGCCCAGGCCGCGGCGCCGAGCGTCAAGAAGGTCGCCCTCGAACTCGGTGGCAAGAACCCCAACGTCGTCTTCGCCGACGCCTGCGCCACCGACGAGGCCTTCGACACCGCCGTCGACCAGGCCCTCAACGCCGCCTTCATCCACAGCGGCCAGGTCTGCTCGGCGGGCGCCCGCCTGATCATCGAGGACTCCGTCAGGGACCGCTTCGTCTCCGAACTCGCCCGCAGGGCAAGCCGTATCCGACTCGGTCGCGGCACCGCGGACGGCGTCGAGTGCGGACCGCTCGTCTCCGAGCAGCAGCGCGCGAAGGTCGAGGCGTACGTCGACTCCGCGCTCAAGGACGGCGCCGTACTGCGCTCCGGCGGCAAGCGTCCCGAGCCGTCGCCCGAGCGGCCGGAGAACGGCTACTTCTACGAGCCGACCGTGCTCGACCACTGCCACCGCGAGATGGCCGTCGTACGCGAGGAGGTCTTCGGCCCGGTCCTCACCGTCGAGACCTTCCGCACCGAGGACGAGGCGATCGCCCTCGCCAACGACACCGAGTACGGCCTCGCGGGCGCCGTCTGGACCGCCGACGCGGGGCGCGCCCGCCGGGTCGCCGGCCGGCTGCGGCACGGCACCGTCTGGATCAACGACTTCCACCCCTACCTCCCGCAGGCGGAGTGGGGCGGCTTCGGCAAGAGCGGGGTGGGCCGCGAACTCGGCCCCGCCGGACTCGCCGAATACCGCGAGAGCAAGCACGTCTACCAGAACCTCGCACCGAAGCCGGTGCGGTGGTTCGCGGGCTGACCCGAGCCCCTAAGCCCGTCCAGCCCGACCCCTCCTGGAGTACCACCCCATGCCCGACATAACCCCTCACACATACGACTACGTCGTCGTCGGCGGCGGCACCGCAGGCTCCGTCATCGCCTCCCGCCTCACCGAGAACCCCGATGTCACCGTCGCCGTCATCGAAGGCGGCCCCAGCGACGTCGGCCGCGACGACGTGCTGACCCTGCGCCGCTGGATGGGCCTGCTCGGCGGCGAGCTGGACTACGACTACCCGACCACCGAACAGCCCCGCGGCAACTCGCACATCCGGCACAGCCGCGCCCGTGTCCTCGGCGGCTGCTCCTCGCACAACACCCTCATCGCCTTCAAGCCGCTGCCGTCCGACTGGGACGAGTGGGAGGCGGCCGGCGCCAAGGGCTGGGGCGCGGTGCCGATGGAGGCCTACTTCGCCCGGCTGAAGAACAACATCGTCCCGGTCGACGAGCAGGACCGGAACGCCATCGCCCGTGACTTCGTCGACGCGGCGCAGGGCGCGCTGGACGTCCCGCGCGTCGAGGGCTTCAACAAGCAGCCCTTCACCGAGGGCGCCGGCTTCTTCGACCTCGCCTACCACCCCGAGAACAACAAGCGCTCCTCGGCGTCGGTGGCGTACCTGCACCCGGTGATGGACGAGCGCGAGAACCTCACCATCCTGCTGGAGACCTGGGCGTACAGGCTGGAGCTGAACGGCACCCGCGCGGAGGGCGTGCACGTGCGCACCAAGGACGGCGAGGAGCTGCTGATCCGCGCCCGGCGCGAGGTCGTGCTGTCCGCGGGCGCCGTCGACTCGCCCCGCCTGCTGATGCACTCCGGCATCGGTCCCAAGGAGGACCTCGCCAAGCTGGGCATACCGGTGGTCCACGACCTGCCGGGTGTCGGCGAGAACCTGCTCGACCACCCCGAGTCGGTGATCGTCTGGGAGACCCACGGCCCGATCCCCGAGAACTCCGCGATGGACTCCGACGCGGGCCTCTTCGTCCGCCGCGACCCCGAACACCAGGGCCCCGACCTGATGTTCCACTTCTACCAGATCCCGTTCACGGACAACCCGGAGCGACTGGGCTACGAGCGGCCGGAGTTCGGGGTGTCCATGACCCCGAACATCCCCAAGCCCAAGAGCCGCGGCCGGCTGTACCTGACCAGCGCCGACCCGTCCGTGAAGCCCGCTCTCGACTTCCGCTACTTCACCGACGAGGACGACTACGACGGCCGCACCCTCGTCGACGGCATCCGCATCGCCCGCGAGATCGCCGCGACCGAACCGCTGGCGAGCTGGCTCAAGCGCGAGGTGTGCCCCGGCCCGGACGTCACCGGCGACGAGGAGCTGAGCGAGTACGCGCGCAAGGTCGCGCACACCGTGTACCACCCGGCGGGCACCTGCCGGATGGGCGCCGCCGACGACGAACTGGCGGTGGTCGACCCGCAGTTGAGGATCCGGGGCCTGGACGGCATCCGGATCGCCGACGCCTCGGTCTTCCCGACGATGACCGCGGTGAACCCGATGATCGGAGTGCTCATGGTCGGGGAGAAAGCCGTGGACCTGATGGGAGGTGAGGCGTGATGAGTACGACGCCTCAGATCAACACGCCCGAGACTTCGACGCCCGGGACTTCGACGCCCGGGACTTCGACGCCCGAGACCCGTAAGCCCCCGACCGAGCCGGTCTTCTCCGTCGAGGGCCTGTGGAAGGTCTTCGGCCCCAAGGCGCACCGCGTCCCCGCCGACCCTGAGCTGGCCGCGCTCGCGCCGGCCGAGCTGCGCACGCGCACCGGCTGCACGGCGGCGGTCCGGGACGTCTCCTTCGACGTCCGCAAGGGCGAGGTCTTCGTCGTCATGGGCCTGTCCGGCTCCGGCAAGTCCACGCTGGTGCGCTGTCTGACCCGGCTCATCGAGCCGACGGCGGGCACCATCGCCATCGACGGCGAGGACGTCCGCGCCATGGACAAGACCCGCCTGCGCGAACTGCGCCGGCACCGTGCCGCGATGGTCTTCCAGCACTTCGGCCTGCTGCCGCACCGCACGGTCCTGGACAACGTGGCCTACGGCCTGGAGATCCAGGGCGTCGGCAAGGCCGAGCGCCGCGAGCGGGCCGCCGAGGTGGTGGCCAAGGTCGGCCTGGAGGGCATGGAGCACCGCAGGCCGGGCCAGCTGTCCGGCGGCCAGCGCCAGCGCGTGGGCCTCGCCCGGGCCCTGGCCGTGGACCCCGAGGTCCTGCTCTTCGACGAGCCCTTCAGCGCGCTCGACCCGCTGATCCGGCGGGACATGCAGGAGGAGGTCGTCCGCCTGCACCGCGAGGAGGGCCGCACGATGGTCTTCATCACCCATGACCTGAGCGAGGCGCTCAAGCTGGGCGACCGCATCGCCCTCATGCGGGACGGCCGCGTGGTCCAGCTGGGCACCCCCGAGGAGATCGTGGGCTCGCCGGCCGACGACTACGTCCGTGAGTTCGTCCGTGACGTCCCGCGCGAGCAGGTCATGACCGTGCGTACGGCCATGCGGGCCGCGTCGGCGGGCGAGGCGGGCAGCGGCCCGGCTCTGGCGCCGGACGCGACGGTGTCGGAGGCCATCGAGGCCGTGGCGCGCACCGGTGCCCCGGCGCGGGTCATGGACGGGGCACGTTGCCTGGGCGTGGTCGACCACGAACGGCTTCTCGGCGTCGTCGCGGGGACGGAACAGAGTTCCCCGGCGGGGACGGAGCCGGGTGCCGTCCCGGGTGCGGGGAAGAGCAAGGAGGTGGCGTGATGGCCACCGTCACCACCACCGCCCCTCGCATCGCCGTTCCGGGCGTCCTCAAACACCCCGTCCCGCGCAAGCTCCTGCTGCTCGCGCTCGCCGCCGCGATCCTCGTGCCGCTGGCCAACGCCCGCTGGGCGAGCGGCAGCTGGCCCGCCGCGCTGACCGTCGACTTCACCGAGCCGCTCACCAAGGCCAGCGTCTGGATCATCGACAACCGCGACAGCCACCCGCTCTTCCTCTACTTCTTCGGCCACATCAGCAACGCGGTCGTGATCGCCGTACGCGCCGTGTACCTGGTGCTGCTCGCGGCCGGCTGGGCCGGTGTCACCGCCGCCGGGGCCCTCGTCGCCTGGCGGGTCGCCGGCTTCAGACTCGCCGCGGGCACCGGGATCGCGTTCCTGGCCTGCGGGTTCCTCGGTATGTGGATCCCGACCATGCAGACCCTCGCGCTCATGGTCGTGGCAGTCCTCGCCTCGGTCGCCGTGGGCGCGCTGCTCGGTCTCGCCGCCGGTCTTTCCGACCGTATGGACAGGATCCTGCGCCCCGTCCTGGACACCATGCAGGTGCTCCCCGCGTACGCCTACCTGCTCCCCGTCGTCCTGGTCTTCGGCATGGGCGTCCCCGCGGCGGTCCTGGCCACCGTCGTCTACGCCGCCCCGCCGATGGCCCGCCTCACCGCCCTCGGCCTGCGCGGCGCCGACAAGGAGGTGCTGGAGGCGGTCGAGTCGCTCGGCACCACCGCGCGGCAGCGCCTGCTCACCGCCCGCATCCCGCTGGCCCGCAAGGAGCTCCTCCTCGGCCTCAACCAGACGATCATGATGGCGCTGTCCATGGCGGTCATCGCGTCGGTCATCGGCGCGGGCGGCCTCGGTGACCGCGTCTACCAGGCACTGGGTTCCGTGGACGTGGGCGCGGCGCTCGCGGCCGGTATCCCGATCGTGCTGCTCGCCGTCGTACTGGACCGGGTGACCGGCGCGGCGGGGGAGGCGCTCGGTGACGAGCCGCAGCCGGGCGGCCGGGCCCGCTGGGTGTACGCCCTGGTCGCCGCCGTGGCCGTAGCCGTCGCCGGGCGTCTCGCGGGACGTCTCGACTGGCCCGACGCCTGGGCCCTGAACATCGCCGAGCCGGTCAACCGCGCCGTCGACTGGATGACCGACCACCTCTACTCCGGCGTCCCCGTCATCGGCGGCACCGCCGACTGGGCAGCCCACTTCACCACCTGGGTCCTCGACCCCGTGCGCGACACCCTGCAGTGGCTGCCCTGGTGGTCGGTCCTGCTGATCGTCGCCGCCCTCGCCTGGCTGATCGGCACCTGGCGCACCGCGCTGAGCGCTGTGCTCGCCATGGCCGCGATCGGTGTCCTGGGCGTGTGGACGCCGACGCTCGACACCCTCTCCCAGGTCCTGGCGGCCGTCGCCGTCACCCTGGCCCTGGGCTTCGCGACCGGCATCGCGGCGGCCCGCAGCGACCGCGTCGAGCGGCTGCTCCGGCCCGTCCTGGACGTCTTCCAGACGATGCCGCAGTTCGTGTACCTGATCCCGGTGGTGGCGCTGTTCGGCGTGGGCCGTGCCCCGGCCGTCGCGGCAGCGGTCGTCTACGCGCTGCCCGCCGTCGTCCGCATCACCACGCAGGGTCTGCGCCAGGTCGACCCGGCCGCCCTGGAGGCGTCCCGCTCGCTCGGCGCGACGCCCGCCCAGCAGCTGCGCCAGGTCCAACTCCCGCTCGCCCGACCGGCCTTGCTGCTCGCCGTCAACCAGGGCGTGGTCCTGGTCCTCGCCGTCGTCATCATCGGCGGCCTGGTCGGCGGTGGCGCGCTCGGCTACGAGGTCGTCGCCGGCCTCGCGCAGGGCGACCTCGCGACCGGTCTGGTGGCCGGCGCGGCGATCGTCTGCCTGGGTCTGATGCTGGACCGGGTGACCCAGCCGACGGAACGCCGCGCGAAGAAGGGAGCGTGACATGCGACTTCGTACGACTGCCCGGAGGGCCACCCGTATGACTGCCGTGGTGGCCGGCGTGTCCTCGCTGGCCCTGCTGACCGGCTGCGGCGCCGCCGACATGACCAAGCAGGCCTCGCCGTTCGCCAACGCGCAGGGCGCCAAGACCGTCACCCTGTCCGTCCAGTCCTGGGTCGGTGCACAGGCCAACGTGGCCGTCGCCCAGTACCTGCTGGAGCACAAGCTCGGCTACCGGGTCGACACCGTCCAGATCGACGAGGTCCCCGCCTGGGACGCGCTCAGCCAGGGCCGGGTCGACGCGCTGATGGAGGACTGGGGCCACCCGGAGGAGGAGCAGCGGTACGTCAAGGACAAGAAGACGATCGTGCCCGGCGGTGACCTCGGGGTCACCGGGCACATCGGCTGGTTCGTACCGACGTACTTCGCCGAGCAGCACCCGGACGTCACCGACTGGAAGAACCTCGACAAGTACGCGGACCAGATGCGTACCGCCGAGAGCGGTGGCAAGGGTCAGCTGATGGACGGCTCGCCCTCCTACGTCACCAATGACAAGGCGCTGGTGGAGAACCTGGACCTGGACTACCAGGTGGTGTTCGCCGGTTCGGAGGCCGCGCAGATCACGCAGATCAAGCAGTTCGCCAAGGAGAAGAAGCCCTTCCTGACGTACTGGTACTCCCCGCAGTGGCTGTTCAAGAAGGTCCCGATGACCGAGGTGAAGCTGCCGGAGTACAAGGAGGGCTGCGACGCGGACCCGGAGAAGGTCGCCTGCGCCTATCCGCACACCCCGCTGCAGAAGTACCTCAACGCGGACTTCGCCAAGACCGGCGGCGAGGCGGCGGCCCTGCTGAAGAAGTTCAAGTGGACGACCGAGGACCAGAACGAGGTCTCCCTGATGATCGCCGAGCAGAAGCTGTCGCCGGAGGAGGCGGCCAAGAAGTGGGCGGACAGCCACGAGTCCACGTGGAAGGCGTGGCTGTCCTGACGGAGGGTGTGGCTGTCCCGACGGTCACTTCGTGAGGTCGGCCGCGATGCCGCGCAGCGCCTCGGCGGAGCTGCGCTGAAGCCCTGGCCCGAATGTGATCCGGGTGGCCCCGAGTTCGCCGAGTTCGGCGGGCGCGGGGCCACCGGTCACGGTGCCGTGCACATTGAGCGGGCCCTGGATCCCGGACCGCAGCAGCGGCAGTACGTCGGTGGGGGCGCCGATCGGATACACGCAGTCGGCGCCCGCGGCGACGTACAACGCCGCCCGCTCGATGGCCTGTTCGGCGGCTTGTTCGGTGGCCTGCTTGGGGCCGGCGCCACCGTGTGCTCGGATGAAGGTGTCGATCCGGGCGTTGACGAAGAGCCGGTCGGCGGCGGCGTGCCGCACCTCGGCGAGCCAGTCGGCGTGCGCGCGCGGGTCCTTGAGCGCCCCGTCCTCGGAGTCCTCCAGGTTGCACCCCACGGCACCCGTCTCCAGCACCCGCTCCACCAGCTCCTTCGGCGCGATCCCGTACCCGCCCTCGATGTCCGCCGACACCGGCACGTCGACCGCCCGGACGATCCGCGCGACCGCCGCGAACATCTCGTCGGCCGGGGTCTGCCCGTCCTCGTACCCGAGGCAGGCGGCGACACCCGCACTCGGCGTGGCGAGCGCCGCGAACCCGGCGTCGACGAAGACACGGGCGCTCGCGGCGTCCCAGGGGCCGGGCAGGACGAGCGGGTCGCCGGGTGCCCTGCGCCGGTGCAGCGCGCGGAAGGCATCGACCTTGGCCGCGGTGTCGGTCACGGTCTTGGTCTCGGCCTCGAACTCGGTCACGGTGTGTATCCCCCAGGTGCGATGCGGCGGGTGACCATCACCCGGTTCCAGTTGTTGATGGCGACGATCAGCCCGGTCAGATGGGCGAGTTCGCTGTCGTCGAAGTGCTGCGCGGCGTCGGCGAGCGCCGGATCGCCGAACCCCTTCTTCGCGGCGGCGCTGACCGCCGACATGGCCTGCCCGACCTCGCGGTCGAGGAGGTTCGTACGGGTCATGGGTGCTGCCCCGGCTGGTAGTGCCCCGGGGCCATGCGGCAGGTCACCCCGAACCGGTTCCACGCGTTGATCACCGTGATCGCGGCGATGAGCTGGGCCAGCTCGGCCTCCTCGAAGTGCGCGGCAGCGCGGTCGTACACGTCGTCGGGCACGAACCCGGCCGTCAGTACGGTCACGGCCTCCGTCAGTTCGATCGCCGCGAGCTCCTTCGGGGTGTAGAAGTGCGCGGACTCCTCCCAGGCGCCGAGCTGCACGATCCGCTCGACGCTCTCGCCCGCCGCGAGCGCGTCCTTGGTGTGCATGTCCAGGCAGAACGCGCAGTGGTTGATCTGCGACGCACGGATCTTGACCAGTTCGTACAGCTTCGGTTCGAGCCCCTTCCGGGAGGCCGCGTCGAGCCGGATCATCGCCTTGTACACGTCGGGGGCGAGCTGGGCCCAGGGCAGCCGGGCCGGCCGTTCGGGGGCGTACGCCACGTCGGTCGTCGTGTCGCTCATCGTCATGATCTCGACCCTAGGAGCGAAGCAGCCCAGGAGTATGGTCCACTTCCATGGCGAAACCTTGGGCCACTTTGGGCATCGACCTCCACCTGGAACCGTCGGGCCCGGGTCTGCGCCGGGGCCTGACCGACGCCCTGCGCGACGCGGTCCGCACCGGACGCCTCGCTCCGGGCGCCCGGCTGCCCTCCTCCCGCTCCCTTGCCGCCGACCTCGGCATCGCCCGCAACACGGTCGCCGAGTCCTACGCCGAACTGGTCGCCGAGGGCTGGCTCACCACCCGCCAGGGCTCGGCCACCCGGGTGGCCGAGCGCACGGTGACCCCGCCGACGGGCGCCCCCGCCCCACCTCGCGCAGTCACCCCGCCGCGCCCGGAACGCCCCCGCCCCGCCTACGACCTGGTCCCCGGCTCCCCCGACCTCGCCGCCTTCCCCCGCACGGAGTGGCTCAAGGCGGCCCGC
Organism: Streptomyces sp. R28; assembly: GCF_041052385.1. Lineage (GTDB taxonomy): Bacteria > Actinomycetota > Actinomycetes > Streptomycetales > Streptomycetaceae > Streptomyces. The sequence goes on from NZ_CP163439.1 coordinate 6,574,636, forward strand.
CGAGCCTTCCTCGCCGCCCCGCACCAGGCCCTCGGCTACGGCGACCCGCGCGGCCGCGCCGAACTGCGCACCGCCCTCGCCGACTACCTCTCCCGCGCGCGGGGCGTGCGCGCCGACCCCGAACGCGTCGTGGTGTGCGCGGGTTTGGTGCACGGACTGCAGCTGCTCGGCAGGGTGTTGCGGGCGCGCGGGGTGGCGAGGGTCGCGGTGGAGTCGTACGGCCTGGCATCGCACCGGAAGCAGCTGACGGCGGCCGGTCTGGACACGGTCCCGCTGCCCTTCGACGAACTCGGCACGGATCCGGCGGAGTTGACGCACGAGGGCGCGGTCCTGCTCACCCCCGCCCATCAGTTCCCCATGGGGGTACCCCTGCACCGCGACCGCCGGGCGACGGTGGTGGACTGGGCGCGCCGCACCGGCGGCCTGGTCCTGGAGGACGACTACGACGGCGAGTTCCGCTACGACCGCCAGCCGGTCGGCGCGCTGCAGGGCCTGGACCCCGACCACGTCGTCTATCTGGGCACGGCCAGCAAGTCCCTCGCCCCCGGGCTGCGTCTGGCCTGGATGGTGCTGCCGCCGACGCTGGTGGCGGAGGTGACGGCGGCGAAGGGCGGCGTGGACACCTGCGGGGTCCTGGACCAGCTGACCCTGGCGGAGTTCCTCACGTCCGGCGCCTACGACCGCCATGTACGCGCCGCCCGCCTGCGCTACCGCCGCCGTAGGGACGCCCTGGTGCGGGCCCTGGCCACGCACGCCCCGCACCTCCAGGTCACCGGCATCGCCGCCGGCCTCCACGCCGTCCTGCGCCTCCCACCCGGCACGGAACAGTCGGTGGTCCAGGCGGCGACCTGGCAGGGCCTGGCCCTCCACGGCCTGACCTTCTACCGCTACGAGGCCGCCACGACGCAGCCACTGGACGCCCTGGTGGTGGGCTACGGCACACCGCCGGACCACGCGTGGGCGGGGGCGTTGGAGGCGTTGTGCAGGGCCCTACCGTGACTCGACCGGTCGTGCCGTGGGCGTCTCCGCCGGAGCCTCCCCGAACCGCGCCAACGCCAACGCCCCCGCCACAGCCACCACGAACCCCAGCACAGCCAGCCAGGCCAACCCCTCCCGCGTACGATCCCCCAGCCACACCACCCCCACCACCGCCGGCCCGATCGTCTCCCCGATCACCATCGCCGCCGTCGCCACCGTCACCGACCCCCGCTGCAACGCCGACGTCAGCGCCAGAAAGGCCGCCCCACCCCCCAACAGCAGCGCATACGTCGCCGGATTCACCACCAGCTCCGCCACCGCGACCGAGTCGATCAGCCGCACCGCCACCTCCACCACCCCGAACCCGAACCCGGCCGCCAGCCCGAGCACCAACCCCCGCCCCCGCTCCGGCAGCAGCCCACCCGCCAGCCCCACCGCCAGCACCCCCACGGCCACCCCGAGCATCGCGAACCTCAGCGCGTCAGACCCGGCCCGATCCCCCTCCGTCCCGGACGCCAGCCCCAGCATCGCGAGCCCGGCACACACCACCCCCACCGCGGCCCACTCGCCCCGGCGCAACCGCACCCGCAGCAACCGCGCCGCGACGACCGCGGTCACCGCGAGACTGGACGCCAGCGCCGCCGAGACGGCGTAGAGGGGAAGCGACCGCAGGGCGACGACCTGCAGGACGAACCCCAGTCCGTCCAAGGCGAGCCCGGCCAGGTACCGCCACTGCCGAAGCGCCCGCAGCAGGACCCCCGCCTCGCCGCCCCGGCCCTCCTGCACACTCGCCGCCCGCGCGGCCACCGCCTGCAACACGGTGGCCGTACCGAAACAGACCGCCGCACCCAGCGCGCACAGCATCCCAAACAGCACAAAGTGACTGTAGGCGAGCAGAGGAACGGCAGCCCCCGCGATCGCCACACTCTTGACGATCTCTAGGCTGTCCGCCTGACGTACGACGAACAACCGGATCGAACAACCGGATCACCGGAATCACTCGGAATCACCCGGAATCACCGGAACCACCATCGGGGGAGACACACATGGCGGAAACGCGACGCCGGCTGCGCTCGAGCACGGTCGTCCTCGGCGGCATGGGAGTCATTGCCGCGGCCCTGACCTCGTGCGGCTCCGACCCCGACCGCCGCTGTGTCGACCGCGACAGCTACACCTACGAGGGCTACAAGGTCATCGCGGACAAGAACTGCAACTCCGGCAGCAGCTCCAGCTCCCGTTCCTCGTACGGCAAGAGCGGCAGGAAGAAGACCGGCAGCACCGACGCCGCCTGGTACTACGACGCCGACACCGACGACGGCCGCGCCGACTACGGCACCTTCAGCCGGAGCGAAGCCGTCGACCGAGGCGGCTTCGGCTGCTCGGGCTCGGGCAGCAGCGGCGGCTGAGCGGACCCGTACCGATGGAGCGCCGCACGACCGAGCCCCGCCCCGACTGGCAGCAGACCGTCGAGGAACAGGGGCTCGTCTACCCCCTCACCCGCCATCCCGACAACTCCCTGCGCCCGTACTGGGACGAGAGCGCCTACTACGTCTTCTCCCTGGAGGAGGTCGAGGCGCTGGAGGAGGTCGTCGAGGAACTCCACCGCATGTGCCTGACGGCGGCCGAGCACATCGTCGCCTCCCGCCGCTTCACCGACCTCGGCATCACCGACCCGCGCGTCGCGGAAGCAGTCGCCGAGGCCTGGCGCCGGCGCGCCGAACTCCCCTCCGTCTACGGCCGCTTCGACCTCCACTACGACGGCACCGGCCCGGCGAAGCTCCTGGAGTACAACGCCGACACCCCCACCTCCCTCGTCGAGGCCGCCTCACCCCAGTGGTTCTGGATGGAGGAACGCTTCCCCGGCGCCGACCAGTGGAACTCCCTCCACGAACGTCTCGTCGCCGCCTGGAAGAAGCAGTCCGCCCTGCTCCCGCCCGGCAGCCCCCTCTACTTCGCGTACTCCTCGGCCGACGAACTCGGCGAGGACCTGATGACGGTCGCCTACCTCAAGGAGACCGCGGAACAGGCGGGCCTGGACACCGGCTGGATCTCCATGGAGGAGATCGGCTGGGACCGCCTCTCCGGCCGCTTCGTCGACACCCAACTCCGCTTCATCCGCAGCTGCTTCAAGCTCTACCCATGGGAGTGGCTCACCACCGACCGCTTCGCCGACCACGTCCTGCACACCCTCGACAACGGCGGCGGCACGGGTTCGACGCTGTGGATCGAGCCCGCCTGGAAGATGCTCCTCAGCAACAAGGCCCTCCTGGCCATCCTCTGGGAGCTCTACCCGGACCACCCGAACCTCCTCCCCGCGTACCTCGACGGGCCACGGGAGCTGGCAGGGACCACGGGCTACGTCGCCAAGCCCCTGCTGGGCCGTGAGGGTGCGGGCGTGACGATCCATGAACCCGGCGCCGAGGCGGTCGTCCGCGATGAGCCGTGCTGCTACCAGCAGTTGGCCCCGCTCCCCGCCTTCGACGGCAACCACGTCGTCCTCGGCGCATGGGTCGTCGAGGACGAGTCGGCGGGCCTCGGTATCCGCGAATCGTCCGGCCTGATCACGGACGAGTACGCCCGCTTCCTGCCGCACGTGATCCTTTAACGGCCGTACACCGAGGGTGAGTCCGGCCCGGCAGCCCAGGGCCGGCGCGGCCGATGCTGCCGCCCGGCTCGGGCTCCCCCGAACCACCCACCGCAACCGCCCGTCGACCGGATCCTCGCCCAGCACCGTCAGCCGATGCGGCGCGAACAGCGCACTCACCAGCGCGTGCAGTTCCTCGACATCACTGCCCCGACAAACCAGACCCCGGCCCGAACCCACATGGCGCACCGGCGAACGGAGTAGGCCGGATGCGTGTGCCGCCCCGCGCCGCGAGCCGACTCACATTCCGAGTACGTCCCGCAACTGCGCTAGCCCCCAGTCCAGATCCTCCTTCCCGATCACCAGGGGCGGCGCGATGCGGATCGTCGCCATGGAGGCACCGCCCACGCCCTTGAGGCTGTGGGGGAGGGTGTCCTTCACCAGCACGCCCCGGTCCATCAGCTTCTCGGACACCTCCCGCCCCGACCCGTACGCCCGGGCGATGTCGACCCCGGCCCACAGACCGCGCCCCCGTACCGCCGTCACCCGCCCCGTCCCGGCCAACAGCCCCAGCTCCCGGTGCAGATGCTCGCCGAGCTCCGCCGCCCGCGCCTGGAACTCGCCCGTCCGCAGCATCGCGATCACCTCCAGCGCCACCGCACACGCCAGGGGATTCCCACCGAAGGTCGACCCGTGCTCCCCGGGCCGGAACACCCCGAGCACCGCGGCGCTGGACACCACCGCCGACACCGGCACGACCCCGCCCCCGAGCGCCTTGCCGAGCACATACACATCCGGCACCACCCCCTCGTGCTCGCACGCGAAGGTACGGCCCGTGCGCCCCAGCCCCGACTGGATCTCGTCCGCCACGAACAGCACGTTCCGCTCCCGCGTCAGCTCCCGCACCGCCGGCAGATAGCCGGCCGGGGGCACGAGCACCCCCGCCTCGCCCTGGATCGGCTCCAGCAACACCGCCACCGTGTTCTCCGTCAGGGCCTCCCGCATCGCCGTCAGATCCCCGTACGGCACGATCTCGAAGCCCGGCGTGTACGGCCCGTAGTCCGCCCGCGCCTCCGGGTCGGTGGAGAAGCTGATGATCGTCGTCGTACGGCCGTGGAAGTTGTTGCCGGCGACGACGATCTTCGCCATCTCCGCCGGTACACCCTTGACCCGGTACCCCCACTTCCGGGCGGTCTTCACCGCCGTCTCCACCGCCTCCGCCCCCGTGTTCATCGGCAGCACCATCTCCATCCCGCACAGCTCGGCGAGCTGCTCGCAGAACGCCGCGAACCGGTCGTGATGAAACGCCCGCGACGTCAGCGTCACCCGCTCCAGCTGCGCCTTCGCCGCCTCCACGATCCGTCGGTTGCCGTGCCCGAAGTTGAGCGCCGAATACCCGGCCAGCAGATCCAGATACCGCCGCCCCTCCACATCCGTCATCCAGGCCCCGTCCGCCGTCGCCACCACGACCGGCAACGGGTGATAGTTGTGCGCGCTGTGCGCGTCGACCGCGGCGATCAGGGATTCGGTGGTGCTCGACGTACTCACGGGGCTCTCCGTTTCCGCCACCACGAGGGCTCGCGCTCCGGCTGTCACGAGGCTCGCGGCCACTGTCCATTTCCGGCCGTACGAGTGCTTTGCGGCCCCTTCCTATCGTTGCTCGCATGGTGGACGCGGGACCATGCGGCGTCGGCGCGCCCGGTAGGCTGATCGACGGGCCGTGACTGGCGCGCTGGGATGGACCAACCATCGGGGAGCGGCCCCTGGACCGAGTCCAGACCGAGTGCCGTGCGCCTGGGCCGTACCGTGATCGCTGCACACGACGTCCGGAGGTCCCCATGCCAGCCGAGCCGCTCTCCACCGAGTCCACCGCCTTCCGTGCCGCCCTCGACGTGATCCGCGCCGTCGAGCCGCGCGTAGCCGATGCCATCGGCCAGGAGGTCGCCGACCAGCGCGAGATGCTCAAACTGATCGCCTCCGAGAACTACGCCTCCCCGGCCACCCTCCTGGCGATGGGCAACTGGTTCAGCGACAAGTACGCCGAGGGCACCGTCGGCCGCCGCTTCTACGCCGGCTGCCGCAACGTCGACACCGTCGAGTCCCTCGCCGCCGAGCACGCCCGCGAGCTTTTCGGCGCCCGCCACGCCTACGTTCAGCCCCACTCCGGCATCGACGCCAACCTCGTCGCCTTCTGGGCCGTCCTCGCCGCCCGCGTCGAGGCCCCCGCCCTGGAGAAGGCCGGTGTCCGCCAGGTCAACGACCTCTCCGAGGCCGACTGGGCCGAGCTGCGCCGCGCTTTCGGCAACCAGCGCATGCTCGGCATGTCCCTGGACGCCGGCGGCCACCTCACTCACGGCTTCCGCCCGAACATCTCCGGCAAGATGTTCGACCAGCGCTCCTACGGCACCGATTCCGCCACGGGCCTGATCGACTACGAGGCGTTGCGCGTCTCCGCCCGCGAGTTCAAGCCGCTGATCATCGTCGCCGGCTACTCCGCCTACCCCCGTCTCGTGAACTTCCGGATCATGCGTGAGATCGCCGACGAGGTCGGCGCCACGCTCATGGTCGACATGGCCCACTTCGCCGGTCTCGTCGCCGGCAAGGTCCTCACCGGCGACTTCGACCCGGTCCCGCACGCCCAGATCGTCACCACCACCACCCACAAGTCGCTGCGCGGCCCGCGCGGCGGCATGGTCCTGTGCGACGACTCCCTGAAGGACCAGGTCGACCGCGGCTGCCCGATGGTCCTCGGCGGCCCGCTCCCGCACGTCATGGCAGCCAAGGCCGTCGCCCTCGCCGAGGCCCGCCAGGAGTCCTTCCGCGACTACGCCCAGCGCATCGTCGACAACTCCCGGGGGCTGGCGGAAGGCCTGATGCGCCGGGGCGCGACCCTGGTGACCGGCGGTACGGACAACCACCTGAACCTGATCGACGTCGCCTCCTCCTACGGCCTCACCGGCCGCCAGGCGGAGGCCGCGCTCCTCGAGTCCGGCATCGTCACCAACCGCAACGCCATCCCCGCCGACCCCAACGGCGCTTGGTACACCTCCGGTATCCGCATCGGCACCCCCGCTCTGACCACCCGTGGCCTGGGCACCGCCGAGATGGACGAGGTCGCCGCCCTCATCGACCGCGTCCTCACCACCACCGAGGCCGGCACCACCAGCAAGGGCGCCCCGTCCAAGGCCCAGCACATCCTCGACCCGAAGATCGCCGACGAGATCTCCCACCGCGCCACCGACCTCGTGGCCGGCTTCCCGCTGTACCCGGAGATCGACCTCGGCTGACGGCCGCACGGTGGGCCAGGACCTCACAGGTCCAGGTCGATCAACTCCTGTCGTGGCTCCTCCCGCGGCGGTCCGGCTCCTGGCCGGCCCGCCGCGCGGCGTATCAGCAGCGTGCCGCCGACGCCGGACGCGAACCCGACGGCCAGCCCGGCCACCGCCCACCCGGCATTACCCCGCACCGGGCCGGGCCGAGCCTCGACCGCCCTGGCCACGGCGAGCTCGTCCTCCGTCTCGCCGAGCAGCCCTGCCAGGTCCAGCCGCTCGAAGACGGAGCGCGGCGCCCGATGCCAGCGGACGTCGTCGTCCTCCACCTCCGGTGCGAGATCCGAGCGCACCCAGGGAGTGCCGTCCGCGGTCACGAACAGCTGGTCCTGCCGCTGGACGGCCACGTCCCCTCCCGGAGGCCGGTCCGTCCGCGGCCAGCCACCGACCCCGGCCAGTCCCCAGATCACCGTCATGCGCATCGGCGGATGACGTCCCTCGACCCAGTCCTCCGACACCCGCTCCGTCCCGACGTAGGTCGGCTGGAGCAGCTGCCAGAGGCGGGCGAAGGCCGGATCGCCGGAGCGCCACGCTGCCGTCCGTCCCGTGCCTCCCGAGACGACCATCGCCACGTCGGGGACGTCCCGCTCCTGCGCCGGCACCGCCGCGGCGGTCGTCGCAGTGCCGGACAGGGCCAGTGCGGCCGACACCGGTACGAGCAGTACCGCGAGCCGTAGGTATCCACCCGGACCGGCCCTCATAGCTCCCGCAGCTCCTGCCTCGGCCCCGGCTCACCCCGCAGGCGGTCCAGTGGCAGTCGCGCGGCGAAGGGGCGCAGTACCAGCGCGAGTACCGCTCCGGCGGCCGCACCCGGCAGAGCCCACCACCATTCGGTGCCGTCACCCGACCCGGACCCCGACCCCGCCCCCTGGGCGGGGGACGCCTCGGTCGCCTTGTCCGCAGCGTCGGCCGTGAGACCGGAGGAGTCCTTCGCGGCATCGTCCCTCCCGCCCTCCTCCCACCCCGGCGGGAAGATCGCGTCCCTTCCCCCGCCGAAGACCTGGCCCGAGACCTTGCCCATCAGGCCCAGCTTCTTGAGCAGGGCGCGCAGCTGGGACGGGTGATCGGCGCGGTGCCAGGTGCCGTTCGTCGTGCTGTCCAGGTTCGCCGCCGTGTGTATCCAGACGTCCCGTCCCTTGTGGAGCGGGTAGACCCGGTCCAGGCGCCAGGGCGTCACGTCATGGACCATCCACGTGATGTTGATCTGGCGGGCCGCCGTCAGGCCTGCCTCGGGCGGCTTGTCACGCGTGCCCTTGCCCACTGCGCCGAGCAGCTGCTCCAGCTCTCCGTACTCCTCGTCGGCGTAGTACAGCGCCGCCGTCTCCGCGCTCTCCGGTGAGACCAGGAGCACGCTGGTCGGTCCTCCGGCCGACGCGGGCGCCGCACCCCACACCAGGAGGGCCAGGGTCGCCGCCAACGCCCCTGTCAGCGCAGCCAGTTCACAGCGCCGCCCACCCCTCCAACCGTCCCTGTGCCCGGGCGAGCGGCCTCCCGAGCAGCCGCTCCCCTTTCCCCGCGATCGGTCTCCCAAGCGGCCGACCCCATGTCCGCACATCCGAGCCCCCAAGCCAAGCGATCCCCGTGCGGCCCGTCCCCGAGCCGCGTGTCACTTCTGGTACACCGCCCGACCCGCCTGGGTTCCCATCCCGGTCCGACCATTTCCGGCTCGGCCGTCTCCGGCCCGGCCCCCCGAACCCGCAGCCTCCGGACCAACTACTTCGAGGACACCTCGGACGGCCTCTCCAGCGCCCGCGCGATCTCCACCGCCCGAGCCTTCGAAGCCACCCCTTCCAGCCGCAGCGTCACCATCTCGCCCTCGGCTCTGTGGGCCCACAGCAGCGTCGGTCCTGCCGTCCGCTCTTCGCGCGTGTAGCGATCCCCGTCGGTGTCCACCAGCCAGAAGGTCAGCAGGTGCGGTCGGGCGAACCACAGGGCCGGGGCGGGTGTGCCGCCTCCCGAGGTGGCGGTGCCCAGCGAGATCCATTCCGGCGGTTCGCGCACGGTCTTGGCGAAGCTGATGTCCAGGCCGGCCCGCCGCTCGTCCAGCCGTATCGTGCGCCCGTCCTGACGCCAGCACAGGCTCACCACGAACCGTCCCCGCGGCTCACCCGTCAGCGCGACCGTGCCCGGCATGCCCAGCTCCTCAGGCACCAGCGGCTCGAACCCGGCCCGGCGCTCGGCCTGTGCGAGCGACACCGGGCGGCCGCAGCCGGGCACCTCGGCGCCGGGGGAGGGCACCGCCGACGGGTCGTACCGCACCTCGACACCGGCGAAGTCGAACCAGTCGAGGACCGCTGCCCGCACCGGGGGCGTGAGCACGAGCACCGTCAGCAGGCCGCACAGCGCCGCCGTCAGCGAGCGCCACCGCAGCCGCGTCCACCGCCGTACCGCCCGTAACCGCTCGGTGGCACCGGGCGGCTCGGCCACTGGAACCGGCGCCTGCTCGGCCAGTATCTGCCCCAGCACCCGCTCGACCATCGTCTCGGCGCAGTCCGCCGCCCCAGGCGCGTCCAGGGAGCGCCCGAGTGCCCGCAGCTCCTCCGGCAGCCGTGTCGCGTCCGCGCGCCGACCGCGATCACCCGCCCCCGCCCCGCCGGGGCGCCGGTCTTTCCGGTCGGCGCCTTCGCCGGCCCCGGTGCCGTCACGACCGTATGCACGCCGTCCGTCACTCTCGTACACCCCGGGCCCCTCACCGTCGTACGGACTCCGTCCGTCACTCACGCTCCTCACCTCCTTCCAGAGGCTGAAAATCCGGCAGCAAGCGCCCCAGCTTCCGCAGCGCGCGGTTCAGCCGGGATTTCACGGTGCCCCGGGGCCAGCCCAGGGCCTGGGCCGTCTCGGACTCGTCCATCTCCAGGAGATAGCGGTAGGTGACGACCAGGCGGTGCTCCTCGCTCAGCTTGTCCAGGGCGGCCTGCAGCGCGGCACGGCGCTCTATCTCCAGCGCGGCCACCGCCGGGTCCGCCGATTCCGGTATCAGCGGCTCCGCCTCCACCAAGGCCGCCTCACGCCCGGCGAGCGTGCGCTGGCGGGCTGCCGTGCGCACTGTGTTCCTCGTCTCATTGGCGACGATCGCCAGCAACCATGGTTTGAACGCCGCGCCGTCCTTGAACCGGCCCAGCGAGCAGTACGCCTTGACGAAGGCCTGCTGCACCACGTCCTCCGCGTCCGCACCCGCCCCGAGCGCGGCGGCCGCCCTGAGCGCGATGCCGGTATGAGCCCGCACCAGCTGCGCGTACGCCTCCGGCTCCCCCGCGCGTACACGTGCGATCACCGCGGCCTCATCGACGATGCGGCCCCCCTCCCGCGTTTTCACACTCTTGGTACACCGCTCGGACCGGATCGGTTCCCAGCTGTGTCACATCTGTTTCCGAGCGGTTCCGGATCGGCCCCCGACACCTGAGAGAATGGTGAGCATGTCCTCTGATCGCCCCCGCGTGCTCTCCGGAATCCAGCCCACCGCAGGCTCGTTCCACCTCGGCAACTACCTCGGCGCCGTCCGCCAGTGGGTGGCACTGCAGGAGACCCACGACGCGTTCTACATGGTCGTCGACCTGCACGCGATCACGGTCCCGCAGGACCCGAAGGAGCTGCGCGCCAACACCCGCCTGGCCGTCGCACAGCTCCTCGCGGCCGGACTGGACCCCGAGCGCTGCACGCTCTTCGTCCAGAGCCACGTCCCCGAGCACGCCCAGCTCGCCTGGGTCATGAACTGCTTCACCGGCTTCGGCGAGGCGTCCCGCATGACCCAGTTCAAGGACAAGTCGGCCAAGCAGGGCGCAGAGCGGGCGTCGGTCGGCCTGTTCACGTACCCGATCCTGCAGGTCGCGGACATCCTGCTGTACCAGGCCAACGAGGTGCCGGTGGGCGAGGACCAGCGCCAGCACATCGAGCTCACGCGCGACCTCGCCGAGCGCTTCAACGGCCGCTTCGGCGAGACCTTCACCGTCCCGAAGCCGTACATCCTCAAGGAGACGGCGAAGATCTACGACCTTCAGGACCCGTCGATCAAGATGAGCAAGTCGGCGTCGACGCCGAAGGGCCTCATCAACCTTCTCGACGAGCCCAAGACCACCGCCAAGAAGGTCAAGAGCGCGGTCACCGACACCGAGACCGTCATCCGCCACGACGTCGAGAACAAGCCGGGCGTCAGCAACCTGCTCACGATCTACTCGACCCTCACGGGGACGGGAATCGCGGAACTGGAGCAGAGGTACGACGGCAAGGGCTACGGTGCGCTCAAGACGGACCTCGCCGAGGTCATGGTCGAGTTCGTGACGCCCTTCCGGGAGCGTACCCAGCAGTATCTGGACGACCCGGAGACGCTGGACTCGATCCTGGCCAAGGGCGCGGAGAAGGCGCGCGCCGTCGCCGCGGAGACGCTCTCCCAGGCGTACGACAGGGTGGGCTTCCTGCCCGCGAAGCACTGAGCCCGCGCCTCGGCACACGGCTGGAACCCGGCCGTACCACCGCACAGCGCTGCACATCACTACGGTTGCGCCTGCCCGCAGCACAGTCGTGGCCGTACAGTCGATAGCCGAGTGGCCGCATCAGCGGCCACTCACGCTCACCAACAGACGACAGGAGATGACGTGGGGACCGTAACGATCGGCGTGTCGATCGCGGTCCCGGAGCCTCACGGCAGCCTGCTCCAGGAGCGGCGCGCGGGCTTCGGCGACGCCGCGGCTCACGGCATCCCCACGCACGTCACGCTGCTGCCGCCGACAGAGGTCGACGCCTCGCTGCTGCCCGCGATCGAGGACCATCTCGTCGAGGTCGCGGCCGCCGGCCGTGCCTTCCCGATGCGGCTGTCCGGCACCGGCACCTTCCGGCCCCTCTCGCCGGTCGTCTTCGTCCAGGTCGTCGAGGGCGCCGAGGCCTGCACCTGGCTGCAGAAGCAGGTCCGTGACGCCTCCGGGCCGGTGGCACGCGAACTGCAGTTCCCGTACCACCCGCATGTCACGGTCGCGCACGGTATCGACGACGAGTCGATGGACCGCGCCTTCGAGGAACTGGCCGACTACCAGGCCGCCTGGCCCTGCACCGGCTTCGCCCTCTACGAACAGGGCGCCGACGGGGTATGGCGCAGGCTGAGGGACTTCACCTTCGGGGGGACGGTGGTTCCGCCGCAGGCGGGCCATGTGGAGCACGGGTCGATCCCGGCGAGTTAGTTCCGCCGGTCGGGCCGCGAGGGGGCCGGGTCTGCCGTCGGGCGTCTGTGGCGCCGTTGTGGTTGGTCGCGGCCGCTCAGCGGAGCCGCATATCGATACAGGCCCGCGCCCCTTCCGGGGCGCTTCAGATCGGTAGGCGGCGGAACAGCCCGCGCGGCGCATGCCGCAGTGCTGACATCACCAGTCGGAGCGCACCTGGGACCCACACCGTCTCCGAGCGCCGGCGCAGGCCCACTTCGATGGCCGTCGCGACCGCCTCCGGGGTGGTCGCGAGGGGGGCTTCCTCCAGGCCGGCGGTCATCTTCGAGCGTACGAATCCGGGGCGTACGACCATGACGTGCACGCCGGTGCCGTGCAGTGCGTCGCCCAGGCCCTGGGTGAAGGCGTCGAGGCCGGCCTTGCTGGAGCCGTAGATGAAGTTGGCGCGGCGGGCCCGCTCACCGGCGACGGAGGACAGGACGACGAGCGAGCCGTGGCCCTGGGACTGGAGGGCGCCGGCGCTGACCAGGCTCGCCGACACGGCGCCCGTGTAGTTGGTCTGGGCGACGCGTACCGCGTTCAGTGGCTCGCGCTCGTCGCGTGCCTGGTCGCCGAGGACTCCGAAGGCGAGGAGCACCATGTCGACGTCGCCCTCCGCGAAGACCTTGCCGAGCACCGCCTCGTGGGACTCGGGGTCGAGGGCGTCGAAGGCCACGGTGTGCACGTCGGCGCCCAGGGCGCGCAGATCCGCCGCGGACTGATCGAGGGCGGGTGACGGGCGGCCCGCCAGCCAGACCGTGCGGGTACGGCGCGCGATCAGGCGGCGTGCGGTGGCCAGCGCGATCTCGGACGTACCGCCGAGGACGAGCAGGGACTGGGGGATGCCGAAGGCGTCCTTCACGACAGCTCCTAGAGAGATCTGAGAGTCCGAGAGATCGGGTTCTAAAGGCCGAGGCGGCGGGCCAGGTCCGACACGAAGACCCCGCGCGGGTCGAGCTCCGCGCGCAGCGCGCGGAAGTCGTCGAGGCGGGGGTACATCGCGGCGAGCAGTTCGGGCCGCAGCCGGGAGTCCTTGGCGAGGTAGACACGCCCGCCTGCCGCGGCCACCTCCTCGTCCAACTCGTCGAGGAGGGCGGCGAGGCCGGGCAGGCCGGCCGGGATGTCCAGGGCCAGCGTCCAGCCGGGGACGGGGAAGGAGAGCCAGCCGGGGTCGGCGTCCCCGAAGCGCTTGAGCACGGCCAGAAAGGACGGGCAGCGGTGCTCGGAGATGCGCCGCACGATGCGGCGCAGGGCGTCCTCCTGGCCGTGTCCGACGACGAACTGGTACTGCACGAAGCCGCCCCGGCCGTAGATCCGGTTCCAGTGGGGGACGCCGTCCAGGGGGTGGAAGAAGGCGGGGAGCCTCTGCAGTTCGCCGGTACGCGCGCGTGGCGCCTTGCGGTACCAGAACTCGTTGAACCAGCCGACCGTGCGGCGGCTCAGCAGTCCTTCCGGCAGGAAGGCGGGCGCGGCGGGCAGACGGGAGGGGTGGAAGGCGAGCGGCTCTCTACGCGCGCGCGTGCCTTCGCGCAGTGCCTCCAGGGGCGCGTGGTCGCCGCGGGTGAGCACCGCGCGGCCCATTGCCGCGCCGCGCGCCAGCAGGTCGATCCACGCGACCGAGTAGCGGTAGTGGTCGTCGGTGGCGACCAGACGTGCCATCAGGTCGTCGAGGTCCCGCGCACGCTCCGTGTCGACCGACATCAGCGAGGTCTCCACCGGCTGGAGTTGGACCGTCGCGGTCAGGATCACGCCGGTCAGGCCCATGCCGCCGGTGGTGGCGTCGAACAGCGGCGTGCCGCGGCGGACGGTGTGGATCTCGCCGTCGGCGGTGACGAGTTCCAAGGACAGGACGTGGCGGGAGAAGGAGCCCGAGACGTGGTGGTTCTTGCCGTGGATGTCGGCGCCGATCGCGCCGCCGACCGTCACATAGCGGGTGCCGGGCGTCACCGGCACGAACCAGCCGAGCGGCAGCAGCACCTCCATCAGCCGGTGCAGGGAGACACCCGCGTCGCACAGCACGGTGCCGCCGTCGGCGTCGATCGCGTGGATGCGGTCCAGGCCCGTCATGTCGAGCACCGCACCTCCGGCGTTCTGCGCCGCGTCCCCGTACGCCCGCCCCAGGCCCCTCGGGATGCCCCCGCGGGCCCCACAGCCCCGAACGGCTGCCGCGGCCTCCTCGTACGTCCGTGGGCGGATCAGACGGGCGGTGGTGGGGGCGGTGCGGCCCCATCCCGTGACGGAGACGGTGTCGGCAGGCATGTCGGCGACCGTAGCGCCCCTATATGGCCGAGTAGTTCTGAAACATTCCACTCCTCCCCGAAATGGGTGATTAATGGGATGTCGCCCAATATGTTCGTCGTTCCGGCGATGTGGACGTGAACAGTGAGTCCCCATGGACCGCCTCGACGACATGGACCACCGAAGCCTCGGGGGCACGGAACGCCGAAGCCTCCGTGGCACGGATCGCCGCATCCTTTCGGCGTTCCACGCCCGCGGCCGCGACCCACGTGTCGCCACCGCCGCGCGCGCCCTGTCCTGGGCCGGCGAGCACGGCGCGCTGTGGCTGGCGGCGGGCCTCGCGGGGGCCGCCGTGGACGGTGGGCGACGCGGCGCCTGGTTGCGCGGCACAGCGCTCACCGCGGGGGCGCACCTCGTCAGCATGGGGGTGAAAAGGGTGGTGCGCCGCCCGCGCCCGGCGCATGTCACGCCCCTCGTGCACACCGTCGGCCGGCACTCCTTCCCCAGCTCCCACGCGACCTCCGCCGCGGCCGCCGCCGTCGCCTACGGCGCGCTCGGCGCGTACGTGATCCCGCCGCTCGCCGCCGCGATGTGCGTGTCACGCCTGGTCGTCGGCGTGCACTACCCCTCGGATGTGGCGGCGGGCGCGGCCCTGGGGGCGCTCACGGCGTGCGTCGGGGCGGGCTGGATGAGGAAGGAGGGGCGCCCATGACTGAGGCAGCGCCCCTCACGAGTGCCGCACGCGCCAGGGAAGCGATGCTCCACGAGCAGCGCACGCCCGCGCGACAGGCCGGACCACCACCGCGCGAAGGCGGCCTACGCGCGCTTGCGCGAGGCCTTCTCAGAACCGCGCGCCCCAAGCAGTGGGTCAAGAACACCCTGGTCATCGCCGCTCCGGCCGCCGCCGGTGAGCTCTTCTCGACCCGCGCCCTGACCCAACTCGCGCTCGTCTTCGCCCTCTTCACCGCCTGTGCCGCCGCCGTCTACCTGACCAACGACGCCCGCGACGCCGAAGCGGACCGTGCGCACCCCACCAAGTGCCACCGCCCGATCGCCGCCGGACAGGTCCCCGTGCCCGTCGCGTACGCCGTCGGAGGCGCCCTCGCCGTCCTCGCGCCGGCCGCCGCGGCCTGGCTGACCTCGCCCGCCGTCGCGGCCCTGCTCATGGCTTACCTCGGCATGCAACTGGCGTACTGCGTCAGCCTCAAGCACGTCCTGGTCGTCGACCTCGTCGTCGTCACGACCGGGTTCCTGATGCGGGCGATGGTCGGCGGGCTCGCGCTCGGCATCCCGCTGTCACGCTGGTTCCTCATCACGACCGGGTTCGGGGCGCTGTTCATGGTGTCGGCCAAGCGCTACTCCGAGGCCGTGCAGATGGCCGGGAAAAGGGGCGCCACGCGCGCGTTGCTCACCGAGTACACCACCGGCTATCTGCGCTTCGTCTGGCAGTTGGCGGCCGGGGTGGCCGTCCTCGCGTACTGCCTGTGGGCCCTGGAGGAGGGCGGCGTCCCGCACACCAGCGTGCTGCCCTGGCGCCAGCTGTCCATGGTCGCCTTCATCCTCGCGATCCTGCGCTACGCCGTCTTCGCCGACCGCGGCACGGCGGGCGAACCCGAGGACGTCGTCCTGCACGACCGCGCGCTCGCCGTCATCGGCCTGGCGTGGCTGGCGATGTACGGGCTGGCGGTAGCCAATTGGTAGGCACGCGTGCGTGGGGCGACCGACGCGAACTCCTCGGCTTCGCCGCCGTCGGTCTCCTCGCCTACGCCGTGGACCTCGCCCTCTTCACCTGCCTGCGCGGTCCCGCCGCCCTGGACCCCCTCACCGCCAAGGCCCTCTCCTTCGTCGCCGGCTGCACGGTCGCCTACGCCGGGAACGCGCTCGGCACCTACCGCCACACCCACCCGAGGGGCCTGCGCCCTTACGCCGTCTTCTTCGCGGTGAACATCGCCGGAGCGGTCGTACAGCTTCTGTGTCTCACCGTGAGCCACTACGGCCTCGGCCTCACCTCACAGCGTGCGGACACCGTATCCGGGGCAGGAATCGGGATGGTGCTGGCTACAGTCCTGCGGTTCTGGGGCACTCGGACATTGGTCTTCCGCACGGAGGGCAGAGTCGGATCATGGACTGGCTGAAGAAACTCCCCGGCGTCGGGCCGATGGTGGCCCGGCTGATGACCACGCACGCGTGGCGGTCGTACGAGCGCATGGACCGGGTGAAGTGGACACGGTTGGCCGCCGCGATGACGTTCACCAGTTTCGTCGCGCTGTTTCCGTTGCTCACCGTGGCCGCCGCGATCGCCGCCGCGACGCTCAGCACGGGGCAGCAGGACAAGCTCGAGGACAAGATCGCCGACCAGGTCCCCGGCATCTCCGAGCAGCTCAACATCGACGCCCTGGTCCAGAACGCCGGCACCGTCGGCCTCATCGCCGGTGCCGTCCTGCTGTTCACCGGCATCGGCTGGGTCGGCTCCATGCGCGAGTGCCTGCGCGCGGTGTGGGAGCTGCCCGAGGACGAGGAGAACCCTGTCCTGCGCAAGGCCAAGGACGCGGGCGTCCTGGTCGGCTTCGGCGGCGCCGTGCTCCTGACGCTCGCGGCCTCCACCGTCGCCTCCGCCATGGTCGGCTGGATCACCCGGCAGCTCGGCATCGACGAGGGCGGCTGGGGCGGGGTGCTGTTGCAGATCGCCGCGTTCCTGGTCGCCGTACTCGCCGACTTCCTGCTTCTGCTGTACGTCCTGACCCTGCTGCCGGGCGTCGAACCGCCGCGCCGCCGGCTGATGGTGGCCGCGCTGATCGGCGCGGTCGGGTTCGAGCTGCTGAAGCTGCTGCTGAGCGGCTATATGCAGGGCGTGGCCACGAAGAGCATGTACGGCGCGTTCGGCGTGCCGGTCGCCCTGCTGCTGTGGATCAACTTCACCGCGAAGCTGGTGGTGTTCTGCGCCGCCTGGACGGCGACGCAGGGCAAGGAGGCCGAACTCGCCGACGGGCCAGAGGACTCGGGCGAGTCCGCGGAGACGGGCGAGTCCGGCGAGTCCGCAGACTTGGAGTCAGGCGAATCGGGTGAGTCAGGCGAGTCGGACGACTCGGGCGAGGCCGAGAAGCCCGGGGGCCCCGAGAGGCCCGGGGACCCCGAGAAGCTCCGGGTCCCCGAGAAGCCCGGGGTCAGGGGCGGCTCCGGCGGCGCACCAGGTCGGGCAGCGGCCACCGGCGGTTGATCAGGAACGCGCCCGCCGCGAGCAGCACCAGCACCCCGCCGGCGATCCCGAGCGCGACGCCGATGCCGGTCGAGCCGCTCGCGGCCGAGGCGCCCACCGCCGACTTCGAGGACTTCTTCGCGTTCCCGGCGCCACCGGCCTCCCCGGAGTCGTTCGCACCCGGCTGGGCGCCGGACTGCGTCGCGCTCTTCGGCGCCACCAGCTCACCCACCGGCTGCACCTTGCCGGCCGCCTGGAAGCCCCAGTCGAAGAGCCTCGCGGTCTCCTTGTAGACCTCGTTGTGCTCGCTCTTCTCGGGGTTCATGACCGTGACGAGCAGCACCTTGCCGCCCCGCTCGGCCACGCCGGTGAAGGTGGCGCCGGCGTTGGTGGTGTTGCCGTTCTTGACGCCGGCGATGCCCTGGTAGACGGAGATGTCGGAGTCGCCGCTCAGCAGCCGGTTGGTGTTCTGGATCTCGAAGGACTCCCGGACGGACTTGCCCTTCTTGTTCTTCTTCGTCTCGCCCGGGAACTTGGCGGTGACGGTCGAGCAGTACTCCCGGAAGTCCTTCTTCTGCAGCCCGGAGCGGGCGATCAGGGTGAGGTCGTAAGCCGACGAGACCTGGCGCGGAGCGTCGTAGCCGTCGGGGGACTCCGCGTGCGTGTCGAGGGCCTGGAGCTCCTCGGCGTGCTCGTTCATCTCCTTGACGGTGTTGTCGATCCCGCCGTTCATCTTCGACAGGACGTGCACGGCGTCGTTGCCGGAGCGCAGGAAGACCCCGAGCCACAGGTCGTGGACGGAGTACGTCTCGCCCTCCTTTATCCCGACCATGCTGGAGCCGGACCCGATGTCCGCCAGGTCGGAGGGGACGACCTTGTGCTCCATGGTCTTCGGGAACTTCGGCAGCACCGTGTCGGCGAACAGCATCTTCATGGTGCTCGCGGGCGCCAGCCGCCAGTGCGGGTTGTGCGCCGCGAGCACATCGCCGGACTCGGCGTCGGCGACGACCCAGGAGCGGGCGGTCAGATCCTTGGGCAGGACGGGGACACCGCTCGCGAGGTTCACCTGCGTGCCGGGCTGCCCCAGCCGCTCGCCGCCCACGGTCGACATGTCCGCCGGGGGAGTGGCCGACGGGCTCGTACTCGGTGACGGCTTGGGAGCCGCGTAGGAGACGGGCGCGGTCAGCGCGAGGGACGACAGGACGGCGGAAGTGACCAGCAGGGAGCGCCTGACGGTCTTCTTGGGTGCGGGCACGACCGAGAACGTACATGCCGTCGCCATGGAAGTCCCGCTTCTGCCCCCACCCCGATCGGAGGACCGGACACCCGACGGCGATACTGAACTCATGAAGCTCAGCCGCCCCGTCTCCTGGTTCCTGCTCGCCTTCGGAGTGTGGAGCTGGGTCATCTGGGTCACTTTCGTCAAAAACCTGATCAAGGACAGCAGCGGGCTCGCGTTCGATGACGGTCACCCGACGGCGTACTTCTGGGTGCACCTGCTGCTCGCCGTCGTCTCCTTCGTATTGGGGACGGTCGTCGGGGTCATCGGGTTGCGCGGAGTGCGCGCACTGCGCCGGACGCCATAGGAACTCGGCCAAGTCCCGGGACGTTCACTCAGCACGCAAAGGAAAGGGAACGTCGGCGTGGTCATCGTCTTCGCGCTCGTCGCACTGCTCGTGTTGTCCGCCCTGGTGGCGGGCAACTGGTTCGTGTGGCGCCGCCTCTTCCGCGACACGACCCGCGGCCCCGGGTTCGTGCGCCGCGCGGGCGTGGTGGTGATCGCCGGCGGCTGGGCGCTGACGGTCGGTGCCCTCGTCGCCGAGCGCACGGGCGCGCCCTTCCGGCTCCAGCAGATCCTGGCCTGGCCGGGCTTCCTGTGGCTGGCCCTGTCGATATACCTGCTGCTGGGTGTGGTGGCGGGTGAATTCGTACGACCACTGCTGCGGCGGTGGGTCGAACGGCGGGCGCGCGCCGGGGAAGCCGTGGCGGAGCAGCCGGAGCTCGTGCCGGCGGGAGCGACGGCGGTCACGGCACTCGCCACGACACCCTCCACGGCAACCGCCACCAAGTCGGCCGAGCCCCGGACGCTCCCGCCCGCGCCCGCCCCGGCTCCGGCGGGCGCGACCGGTCCGGCCGCGACGAGCACGACCGACCTGGACTCGGCGCCCACGACCGCCCCGACCTCGGCGCTCAAGACCGACCCGCCCCCGTCGTCCGCGACCGGCCCGACCACTGCCCCCGACCCGGTTCCCGCGAGCCCGTCCCGCCCCCTGGCGACCCCGTCCCGCCGCCTCTTCGTCTCCCGAGTCGTCGCCGGTGCCGCGGCCGCGGCCGCCGTGGGAACGGTCGGCTACGGCACCTACGGCGTGCTGCGCGGCCCGAAGGTGAAGCGGGTCACCGTCCCGCTGGCCAAGCTCCCGCGCGCGGCGCACGGTTACCGGATCGCGGTCGTCAGCGACATCCACCTGGGCCCGGTCCTGGGCCGGGGCTTCGCCCAGAAGGTCGTCGACACGATCAACGGCACCCAGCCCGACCTCATCGCGGTGGTCGGCGACCTGGTGGACGGCAGCGTGAAGGACCTCGGTCCGGCGGCGGCCCCGCTCGCCCAACTCCGGGCGAGACACGGCGCGTTCTTCGTCACCGGCAACCACGAGTACTTCTCGGGCGCCGAGCAGTGGGTCGACGAGGTACGCCGCCTGGGACTGCGCCCGCTGGAGAACGCGCGCACCGAGCTGCCCCACTTCGACCTGGCCGGCGTCAACGACGTCGCGGGCGAGAGCGAGGGCCAGGGCCCCGACTTCGCCAAGGCCCTCGACGACCGGGACAGGGCACGCGCGTGTGTGCTCCTCGCCCACCAGCCGGTCCAGATCCACGACGCCGTCGATCACGGCGTCGACCTCCAGCTCTCCGGCCACACCCACGGCGGGCAGCTCTGGCCCGGCAACCTCGTCGCGGAACTGGCCAACCCGACCCTGGCCGGCCTGGAGCGCTACGGCGACACCCAGCTGTACGTCAGCCGGGGCGCGGGCGCCTGGGGCCCGCCGACGCGCGTGGGCGCCCCGTCGGACATCACGGTGATCGAGCTGGCGTCCCGTCAGGCCTGACGACGCACGCCTCGACAAAGGCGGCACCCCCCACCTGGAGGGGCGCCACCCCAACCTGAGGGGCGCCCCCCTCACCTGTGAACAGCCTGTGAAACCTGCCGGAAACCCCCGTAGGTAAGTTCTTTCCCATGTCGCCAGAATCCTCTTCCCTCTGATGAAACCCGTGTGATTAGGTGTGCGCGCCACTTAGGGGAGTGGCGCAAATCCATTGCTCATGCGGGGGCCCTTCGAGGGCCTGGGGAGAGGGCACACCCATGCGTTCGGTTCGCATGCGGATTCTCGCGACGCTGCTCGTGCTGGCGGCCGTGGGAGTGGGCGGCTGGCAGCTGTTGCCGTCCGAGCAGAACGAGGACAGGACCATCACGGTCGGCACGACGGACGCCGTCACGGCGCTGGACCCGGCCGGTGCCTATGACGCCGGCTCCTGGGCGTTGTTCAACAACGTCTTCCAGTCACTGCTGACCTTCGAGCCGGGCGGCGTCACACCCGTGCCGGACGCGGCCCGGAGCTGCGCCTTCGACGGTACCGACCTGAAGACCTACCGCTGCGAGTTGCGCGAGGGCCTCACCTTTCCGAGCGGGCGCGCCATGACCGCCGAGGACGTCAAGTACTCCTTCGACCGCGTCAAGCGGATCAAGTCGGACGTCGGCCCGTCCTCCCTGCTGGACACCCTCGGCTCGGTGAACGCGAGCGGCCGTACGGTCACCTTCCATCTGACCTCGCCCGACGCCACGTTCCCGCTCAAGGTGGCCACCGGGGTGGGTGCCATCGTCGACCGCGAGAAGTACTCGGCCAGTGCGCTGCGCCGCGACAACGCTGTCGACGGCACCGGCCCGTACACCCTGACCGCGTATACGACGGGCAAGAAGGCGGTCCTCTCGCCCAACTCTCACTACAAGGGGGCTCTCAAGGGCACCGGCCGTCCCGTCGAACTGCGCTACTACGCCGACGCGGACGCCCTCGCCAATGCCTGGAAGGAGAAGCGGATCGACGTCGCCACCCGCACGCTGCCGCCCGAGGTCCTCGCCGGTCTGAACGCCGCCGACCCGGGCCAGCGCGTCTCCGAGGCCGACAGCTCCGAGATCCGCAACCTCTACTTCGACACGCGCGAGGGTTCGCCCCTGCACGACGTCCGGGTCCGGCAGGCCATGGCCTGGCTGATCGACCGCGAGAAGCTGGCCGCCACGGTGTACAAGGGGACCGTCGACCCCCTGTACTCGCTGATCCCGACCGGCATCACCGGCCACACGACGTCGTTCTTCGACACCTATCCCGAGCTCAGCACCGCCAAGGCGCGCGCCCTGCTCACCGAGGCCGGCGTCAGCCTGCCCGTCCGCTTCACCTACGGCTACGCCACCGGCCGCGGCTCCGGAGCCGCGGAGGCCGCGGAGATCAAGCGGCAACTGGAGGCGAACGGCCTGTTCAAGGTGACGGTCAAGGGCTACGAGTGGACCGACTTCCAAAAGCGCTGGGCGAGCGGCAAGCTCGACGCGTACGCCGTCGGCTGGGTCGCCGACTTCCCCGACCCGGACACCTACGGCGGCCCGCTCGTCGGCACCGACGGCACCATGAACACCGGGTACGGCAACAAGACCGTCGACCGGCTGATCACGTCCAGCCAGCAGTACGCCGACCGCAGCGAGGCCACCCGGGATTTCCGTTCGCTGCAGGAGGCCGTGGCCCGCGACGTCCCGGTGATCCCGCTGTGGCAGGCCAAGGAGTACGTCGTCACCAGCGAGGACGTCGGCGGTGGCCAGTATCTGTCGGACGGCACCGGTATCTTCCGCCTCTGGCGCCTCACCTGGATCTGACGCCTCACCTGGATCTGACGCGATCCAGCTGCCCCGGCATCCGACATCCGGCACTCGGCACCCGGCGTCCGTCGGCCTCGCCCGGCGCCGGGTCCGGGACCACCTGGCCGACTCAGGGCACGGACCACGTGATCCGTAGTTCTACGGCCGCAAAGCCGCCCCTCGACGGATTCAGCGCGACGGCAGCGTCACCGTCACCGCCAGCCCCTCACCCGGCGCCGTCCGCACCGCGACCTCCCCGCCGTGCGCCTCCACCACTCCCTGCACGATCGCCATCCCCAGCCCGCTGCCTGCACCCCCGCCGGCCCGGAAGAACCGGTCGAAGACGCGCGCCGCGTCCTCCTCGCACAGCCCCGGCCCCTTGTCCTCGACACTCAGCCGGACGACCCCGTCCGCCCGCTCCACCCCCAGCCGCACCGGCACATCGGCCGGCGTGTGCGTGCGGACGTTGCTCAGCAGGTTGCCCAGCACTTGCCGCAGCCCCGACTCGTCGGCGTGCACCAGCAGCGTGCCGTCGGCGCCGACCGTGAGGGGCCGCTCGGGCTGCTGCACCCGCAGATCCTCGGCGGCCTCGCGCACCAGGCGGCTCAGGTCGACGTTGCGGAAGCGCAGTTCGGGCCGCTGGTCGAGACGGGCGAGGGTGAGCAGCTCGTCGACGAGGTGCCCCATGCGGTCGACCTCGCCGTTCATCCGGTCCCAGGCGCGTCTGCGCTCGGCAGGGTCGGTGAGCATCCCTTTGTCGTACAGCTGGAGGTACCCGCGTATCGCGGACAGCGGGGTGCGCAGCTCGTGCGAGGCGTCGCCGACGAAGCGGCGCAGCTGGGCCGCGCTGCGCTCGCGGGTGCGGTACGCCGACTCCACTTGGTGCAGCATGGAGTTGAGGGCGACCCGGAGCTGTTCGACCTCCAGCGTCGGGTCGCGGCTGGAGGGGACGCGCCGGGTCAGATCACCCTCGGCGATCGCCGACGAGGTCTCGACCATGTCCTCCAGCGGCCGCATCCGGCGGCGCACGCTGAACATCGTCAGACAGCCGAGCAGGGCCAGCAGCAGGGTGCCGACGGCGAGATCCATCCTGAGGGCCTTGCCCATGCCCTCGTGCAGGCCCTCGGTCGGGACGGCGATCAGCACGAACGTCCCGTCCGACAACCGCGCCCCGACCATCCGGTGGCGGTCCCCCTCGACCCGTACGTCCCGCGGCTCCTCGTCGGCGGCGAGGGCCACCGGGTCCTTCGCGGCGGCCGCGAGGGCGTGCTGGCGCGGTGTCGGCTTCAGCGGGCCCAGGGCCACCGGCTGCCCCGCGGAGTCGACCGCGACGTACACCATGGTCGGGCTCGGCAGGGGATCCGTGTCCGTGGACCCGCCGTCGGTGAACCTGTCCAGGGCGATGCCCAGTTCGCTCAGCGACTCGATCTGCCGCAGGGTGAACCCGGCGTTCGCCAGCGTGGCGCGCGCACTCTTCAGCTCGGTGTCGACCTTGTCGAGCAGATAGAACCGTGCGGTCATCAGGCTGACCGCGGTCGCGACGACGATGCCGACGGCCAGCAGCGCCACGTTCGCCAGCGTCAGCTTGCCGCGCAGTGAGTGGACGCCGTGCCGCCGGCGGACGCCGAGGACCCTGGGGACCCTCATGCCAGCCCGTATCCGACGCCACGCCGCGTGGTGATCACCGGTGGTCCCAGGGCGTCCAGCTTGCGCCGCAGATAGCTGATGTAGGTCTCCACGACGGTTGACTCCGGCGGGGTGTGCTCGTACTGCCAGACGTGGCGCAGGAGTTGCTCCTTGGGCACGATCCGGCCGCCGTTGCGCACCAGGAAGCGCAGCAGGGCGTACTCGGTGGGGGTGAGCTCGACGGTGCGGCCCGCGCGGCGCACCGAGTAGGTCGTCTCGTCCAGCTCCAGGTCGCCGTACCGCAGGGGCGGCCGCTGCGGGAGGACGTCGGCCGGGCGGGTGCGGCGCAGCACCGCAGTGATGCGGGCGACGACCTCGTCGATGTTGAACGGCTTGGTGATGTAGTCGTCGCCGAAGCCGAGGGCGCCGACGATCTCGGCGGGCGAGTCGCGGGCGGTGAGGAAGACGAGCGCCAAGTCCGGGTGCAGCTCGCGCAATTCACGCCCGAGAGCGCGGCCGTCCCCGTCCGGCAGCATGACGTCGAGCAGCGCCGCGTCGGGGAGGGTGCGCTCGGCGAGGGCGAGCGCCTCGCGGACCGTGCCCGCGACCATGACCTCGAAGCGGTGATAGCGCAGGGCGATGGCGAGGACGTCAGCGATGCTCTCCTCGTCCTCCACGACCAGCACGGTGCCAGAACCCGTCGTCATGCCCCCAGTATCGGCGGGGCCACTGACAGTCGGGCGGGTTCGCCGCTTTGGAGTTCCTTGAGAGTCATGGCCGTCGCCTGCCACACGCGCGCGGCGCCGCCAATCCTGTTGCCCAGGACCTGGGGGACCGACCGAACCGAATAAGGAGCGTTGAGCGTGGCTGCATTGGCACGGTGGTGCTATCGGCACCGGCTGGTGGTCCTGTTGCTGTGGTTGGGGGCGCTGTTCGGCCTGGGCGCGGCGAGTTCGGCCGCGGGCACGAACTACGCGAACGTCTTCTCCCTCCCGAACACGGACTCCGCGACCGCGTACGACCTGATGGAGAAGGCATTCCCGGAGCGCGCGGGCGACACCGACACGGTGGTGTGGAAGGTGGCCGGGGACGAAGGGGCATCCGTACGGGACG
Source organism: Streptomyces sp. R28 (assembly GCF_041052385.1). Taxonomy (GTDB): domain Bacteria; phylum Actinomycetota; class Actinomycetes; order Streptomycetales; family Streptomycetaceae; genus Streptomyces. The sequence goes on from NZ_CP163439.1 coordinate 6,599,786, forward strand.
AGTCCGTGCGGTCCCGCATCGAGCCCGCGCTGGAGGAGATCGGGCGCATGAAGGGGGTCGGCGAGGTCACCGACCCGTACGCGGCCCAGGGAGCCGCGCAGATCAGCCGGGACGGGCGGATCGCGTACGCCCAGATCACCTTCACCGAGCAGGCGAACGGGGTCCCCAAGGAGCTGATCGAGGACGTCGTCGACACGGCTCAGGCCGCCGAACGCGACGGACTCCAGGTCGAGTTGGGCGGCCAGGCGATCGCCCGCACCCAGGAACCGCCGCAGGGCACGGCGGAGGCGGTCGGGATCCTCGCGGCGGCGGTGGTGCTGTTCCTCGCCTTCGGCTCGCTCTTCGCGATGCTGCTGCCGATCGTCGTGGCGATCGCGGGCGTCGGCACCGGCATGATCGCCACGATGCTGATGAGCCATGTCGCGGACGTGCCCGAAGTGGCCCCGCTGCTCGGCTCGTTGATCGGTCTCGGCGTCGGCATCGACTACGCCTTGTTCATCGTCACCCGGCACCGGCGCGGCATCCTGCGCGGCATGAAGCCGCAGGAGGCAGCCGTGACCGCCCTCAACACCTCCGGCCGCGCGGTGCTGTTCGCCGGCGGCACGGTGTGCATCGCACTCGCCGGGATGCTGGTGATGAACATGCGGTTCCTGGACGGGGTGGTCATCGCGACCTCGCTCACGGTCGTCCTGAGCGTGCTGGCCGCGATCACCCTGCTGCCCGCCCTCCTCGGCCTGCTCGGCGTACGGGTGCTCAGCCGCCGGCAGCGGCGCCGGCTCGCCGCGGCGGGACCGGAGCCGGCGGAGGCGAACGGACTGGCGGCGCGCTGGTCGTCGTACGTCCAAAGGCGCCCGCGCCCGCTCGCGGCGCTGGCCCTCGTCGTCATGGCGGTGCTCGCGATCCCCGTGCTGTCGCTCCGGCTCGGCGCCACGGACCAGGGCAACCACCAGGAGTCGACCACGACCCGGCAGGCCTACGACCTGCTCGCCGAGGGCTTCGGCCCCGGTGTCAACGGCCCGCTCCAGGTGGTCGTCGAGGGCGACGCACCGCAGGGCCTGGTCGACGCGATCCGGTCGGCCGAGGGCGTCGCCCAGGTGGCCGCCGTGCCGCCCGCGAAGGGCGTCACGGTGATCCAGGTCGTACCGACCACCTCCCCCCAGTCCGAGCAGACGGACCAGCTGATCGACCGACTGCGCGACGACGTGATCCCGCGGTCCGGCGCCGAGGCTCATGTCGGCGGGGTGACGGCGGTCTTCAAGGACTTCGCGTCGGTGACCGGCGACCGCCTGCCGTACTTCGTCGCGACGATCATCGCTCTCGGCTTCCTGCTCCTGCTGGTGGCCTTCCGCTCGCTGGTGGTCCCGCTGACGGCCGCGCTGATGAACCTCATCGCGGCCGCCGCGTCCTTCGGCGTCCTGGTGGCGATCTTCCAGTGGGGCTGGGGCACCGAGCTGATCGGCGTGGGCAAGGAGGGCCCGATCACCTCGTTCCTGCCGGTCATCATGTTGTCCCTGCTGTTCGGCCTCTCCATGGACTACCAGGTGTTCCTGGTGAGCCGGATGCACGAGGAGTGGGTGCACACGCGCGACAACGCGCGCGCCGTCCGTGTCGGCCTCGCGGAGACCAGCCGGGTCATCAACTCCGCCGCGTTGATCATGATCTGCGTGTTCAGCGCGTTCGTGCTGAGCGGCGACATGGAGGGCGCGATGGCGGGCATCGGCCTCGCGGCCGCCGTCGCCCTGGACGCCTTCATCCTGCGTACGGCGCTGGTGCCGGCCGCGATGCACATGCTCGGCAAGTCGAACTGGTGGCTGCCGGACGGGCTGGAGAAGCGGCTGCCGCATCTGGCGGTCGAGCCGAAGGAGGAGGCACCGGTGGCCGAGGAGGAGCCGGTCGTGGCGGGCCGGGCCTCGGTCGTCCACGGCTTCGTCCGCACCGCCGACGGCGGGCCGGTCGAGGGCGCGGCGGTGACGCTGCTGACGAAGGGCGGGCGTCAGCTGGACCGGGTGACGTCCCTGGCCGACGGGTCGTACATCGTCTCGGTGCCGGCGCCGGGGACGTATCTGCTGGCGACGGCCGCGACGTCGTACGGGTCCCGGGCCGGGCAGGTGGTCCTGGTGGACGGGCCGCTGGTGTACGACGTCGAGCTGGCGGAGGGAGAGCCGGCCGAGGACGGGGTGGACGCCGTCAACTGACGGCCGCTGAGCGGCGTTTCAGGGGTGCTCGTCCTCGCGGGCGCCCCTGAAGCGTCCGCCTACCCTTCCGCTTTGCCTGTCTTGCCCTTCTTCTCCTTCGCCGGATCCGGCACCGCGTTCGTCATCCCCGGCAGGAAGTCCGTGAACAGGTCGTGCACCTCACGCACCAACGGCCGCAGCACCCGGAACCGCGCCAGCGAGACGCCCCGCGCGGTCAGCCGGGCGCCCCGCTCGGCGAGCCGGTAGCTGCGCTCGCGCCCCTCGGTCCGGTCGTACACCCAGTAAAGGACGAGCCCCATCTGGGCGAGCCACATCATCTCGGGCAGTACGTCCCGCAGTTCCTCGGGCACCTTGGTCTTCGTCGCGCCCGCCAGCACCTGGCGATGGATGTTGATGGCCTCCACGCGCGCGTGCTCCGACTCGGCGGAGAAGGGGCTGAGCGGGCTGGCGGGATCGGCGGCGTTCTTGAAGAACTGCACAGCGAACTCGTGATACGGCGTGGCGATGTCCAGCCACACCTTCAGCACGCCCGCCAGCCGCGCCTCCAGGTCGGTTTCCGTGGCCAGGACGTCCCGGATCGCCGCCCGGTGCTCGGCGGCGAGCCGGTCGTAGAAGCCCTGGACCAGGTGTTCCTTGCCCTCGAAGTAGTAGTACGCGTTGCCGACGGAGACCCCGGCCTCCTGGGCGATCGCCCGCATCGTGGTCTTGTCGTAGCCGCGCTCCTGGAACAGCCGCATGGCGGTCTCCAGGATCAGCGCACGGGTCTGCTCGGACTTGCTGGGTGCGTCGCCCTGTTCAGGGCTGTCGTTCTTCGAGGACACGGAACGAGAGCCTAACGAGTGGTGTTTCGGTCGGACGTCAGGAGGTCTGCGCCGTCTGGTACAGGTTCTGGGCGTCGGCGCCGAAATACGGGCCGTACATCCGGTTCGGCAGGAAGTTGTACTTGAAGCTGTTCACCGAGGACAGCAGGCCGGTGCCCGTGGACTCGTTGAACTGGGTGAACCAGGGGCCACCGCTGGCGCCGCCGGTCATGTTGCAGTTCATGCCGTGGTCGTCGGACAGCAGGAAGTCCCGGTTGGTGGTGCCGCTGCAGTAGATGAACTTCTCGCCGTCGTACGGAGCGGCGGCCGGGAAGCCGAAGGAGTACATGCGCTGGTTGTAGCCGGTGTTGAAGGCCAGCCCCTGCCCGCCGACGACGTCCGTGAGCAGCTTGCCGTCCAGCGGGGCGACGACGGCGGCGCCGACGTCGTAGTTGATGTCCTCACTCGCCGTCCACTGCGGGGTGGACAGGGTCTTGGACGCGGTCCACCGGCCGTAGGGGGCCTGCCCGTCGTGGTAGCCGGGCACGAAGACCCAGTTGGTGTGCCAGGCGCCCTCCAGCTTCACGCAGTGGCCCGCCGTGATCACGGTGCTCTTGTTGGCGCTGGTGACGGCGTTGCCGGAACAGGACGCCGTACGGCCCTGGTAGCTGAAGAACACCCGGCCCGCAGTGGAGACGACAGCGCCGCCGCCGCTCCACTGGCCGCCGGTGTTCGGGAAGGCCAGCAGGCCGATGCCGGAGACGGCCTTGCCGGCCGCCGCGGCCGGAGTGCTCGGCGCGACGGTGGCCGCCGGGCCCTTGCCGGGCGCCAAGCCGCCGTCGAAGTGGCCGTTGACACTCACCAGATCGAGCGGGGTCGCCTCGCGCATCCGCTGCGTCGTCCAGAAGTCACGGGCCTGCTGTTGCGCGCCGGCCGAGACCGCGCTGACGGCGGTGGAGGTGTCGGACCTCGGCGCGGCGCCCGCGGGGGTGGCCAGGGAGCCGGCGCTGAGCAGCGCGGTGACGCCGACCAGGGCGCCGAGGAGGGGGCGGGGTATGCGGGTGACGCCGGGTATGCCTCTCACGCGTACTCCTTCTGCGATGGGGGACCGGGCGACCGGGTGGGCCGTCCGGCGGACAGACAGACAGTCGGTGCGAGTGCGGAGTGGAGAACCGGGGGCAGCGTGCCAACCCGAGCACCGTTTTGGAAGGGCGCATGCCAAAACAGGGTCCGAAAATCGAGCCGTTCGGGAGGATTTGGGGGACCACTTGGCCTCGGTGCCCTCTCGACACCGAGGCCTTCTCGGCACCGGGACCTTCTCCGCCCCGGCCTCACCCCGTCGCGCAGGCGCCGCTCTCGCAACCCGGCGGGTTGTACGTCCAGCCCTGATGCGGGTCGTACGACCATCCGTCCACGCGCCGATAGACGCGTCCGCCCCCTCGCTCCCCGCCCTGCCGCGCCCCGCTCCACTGCGCCCCGCGCCACTTGGCGGCGGCGAGGACGGCCCCCTTGGCGAGGCGTGCGCCCGAAGGGGTGTTGAGGCGATGCGCGAGCGGACGGTGCTCACGCAGGGCCCACAGGGTGACGATCCAGGCGGCGGTGCCCCGGTAGACCTGCCCGAAGTCGCCGACGACGGTGATCTCCTCAAGGGTGGCACCGTGGTCGAGGCCTGGATAGCGCCGCCGGGCCTCGTCCGACCCGGCCGGCACCAGCTCCAGCGGCACCAACTGCGACTGCCGTACGAGCCAGTCGCGCAGGAAGGTGCACAGGGAGCACTGCGCGTCGTAGAGGACGGTCAGTCGGTGGACCGGGGCGGCGGGCCCGGGGCGCGAGGCGCGGGGCCCGCCGACCGCGACGGCGTCGTCCGTCACGCCGGCCACGTCGTTCACGCCCCGGCCGGCGGAGCGACCCAGTCCTGCGGGGTGACCGGCGGGACCTGCTCCTGCTCCATCACCCCGCGCCGCCGGATCTTGTTGAGCACGTAGACGTTGCCCAGGTGCATCACGCCGAGCACCAGCAGCACCACGCCGAGCTTGGTCGACAGGGTTTCGAAGATGCCGCGGGTGTCGAGGACGGTTCCGTCGTCGCTCAGGTACAGCGCGACGAAGCCGAGGTTGACGAGGTAGAAGCCGACCACGAGCAGGTGGTTCACGGCGTCGGCGAGCTTCTCGTTCCCGCGCAGCACGTCGGCGAGGAAGATCCGTCCATTGCGGCTGAGAGTGCGGGCCACCCAGATGGTCAGCGCGATGCTGACGACCAGGTAGATGACGTAGGCGATGACCGTGCGGTCCATTGCCTCCCCCTTCTGAACATGTTCAAAATGCTGACGAGGAAGACTCTAGACCTGGCTTTGAACATGTTCAACTCAGTTGCGTGAGGCCTGCGTCACGCCTCCGCCGGGCCGCTGTCCGGCCTCCGCCGGTCCTCCGCCGGTCCTCCGTCGGGAGCCCCGCCAGGAGTGTCGCCAGGGCCTGGCCCCGTCACAGCCTGCGGGCGAGTTCCGGCCGCTTGGAGTAGTCCGTGAACCCGATGACGTTTCCCCAGGGGTCGGCCATCTCGACGGTCCACCCGGTGGCCACCGAGAACGGCGCGTCGAGCGGCGCGATGCCCGCGTCGCCCAACGACCGCGCCGCCGCCCGCGCGTCCGGCACCTCCAGCCACACGCGCGGGGAGGGCCACGGCGGCGTCCGGTGCCTCAGCTCCTCCTCCTGCCGCAGCAGGATGCCGGGCGTCTCGCCGCCGACCTTCAGCAGTGCGATCCCGGCCTCGTCGAGCCGGAACCCGACCGTGAACCCGGCCCGCTCGTAGAACCGGACGGCCTCACCGAGGTCGCCGACCGGCAGCAGCACGTTGTCGAACCCGAGCAGTTCGTACGACTCGTCATCTGACATGCCGTCAGAATAAGGGGATGATCCGCCGGAGCCGGTGATTGTCGCCCTGAACAGGCCGGACGGTCGGCTCCGGCGTCGGCCTCAGCAGCCGGCCACCCTCCGCGTGCTCACCGCGATGTCGTCCATCCGGATGTCGTACGACGACGGTGTCGGCTCGGCCTGGTAGAGCTGCCAGCCCAGCCTCAGCTTGTCGAAGGTGGGGAAGGTGAAGGGATCCGAGGTACCCCCGTGGTGGTCCGTGGAGACCGTCAGATCGGGCTGCTCGACGCCGTCGAAGTAGACCGTGACACGGTTGTCGGCGGCGTCCAGATGGAACTCCACGCACTGCCACGTGCCGGCCGTCGCCGGAGCCGAGGTCTTCCAGGACGTCCAGTCGCCCGTGGGCCCCAGGTCGGAGCCGACGCCCCAGAAGTTGCCCTTGTCGGTGGGGGCGTACTGGCCGCCCAGGGGCCGGACCAGGGTGGGGGAGTCCGAGCCGGACGCCTCGGCGATCGTCCAGTGCGCCCAGTCGGGGGCGGTGGGGAAGGCGTCGACGCGGAGGCGGAGGCGGGCCCAGTAGCTGTTGCCCGGCGGGGCGAGGTCGGGGAAGACCAGGAAGGCCCGGCCGTTGCCCTCGGTGTGGACGCGGAGTTCGCGGCCGGGGCCGGTGGTGCTGGGGGTGACGGTCAGGGTGCCGCTGGAGGTGTCGGTCGTCCAGCCACGTCCCTTGGCGACGGGGCCGAGGGGGAGGCGGTCGAAGGTCTCCCGGGCCAGCGTTGGGTAGGGGGTGGGGGCCGCGGAGGCGGTGGGGGAAGTCGAGAGCAGTACGGCCGCTGCGGCAGAGAGCGCGGCTGCGGCTTTCCTCAGAAGTGCCATGGGGAGAGTGTGCGACTGAGTGCACGCAAGGCACAGTGTTCACAGGGGAGTTGGCCGGGAGTTGGCTGACGACGGCGCTTGCGGTGTCTTGATCGTGTGAGGTGGACGTGATGAGGCACGGCCGTCGGGGACGGCCGTGCCTGCACGACTCGACTCAGAACGGGCCCTAACGGCGCGCGAACTGCCAGAAGTTCGAGGTCACGGCGAACTCGATCGAATTGCTGTCGCCCGGAGGCGTCAGATTGCTCTGCAGGTCGTACGTCTGTGAGGCGATGCTCGAGCCGAGCGTGCAGCTCTGGTTGCCGTAGGCGGTGACCACCACGTGGTCGCCACCGCGGACAGAGAAATCGGTCAGGGGGACGACGGTTCCGCCGCCCTGCGGCAGGCCGTGGCACCCTCCCGCCTGACCGTTGACCTTGATCCCGACAGCGACAGTCCCGCCGGGCAGCGAGCTCCGTAGGGCGTACGGACTCAGCGCGGTAGCGGCGGACGCCTGCCCGGCGCTCACCATGACACCGCATGTTCCCAGGGTGAGAGCCGCGGTCAGCGCGGTGACGAGCTTGCGCCCGTTCCGGGGCGGTGTGAGTTTCATCGGTGGTGCACCTTTCCCATTCTGTTTCCATTGCGCAGCGAACGGGACATGGCCCCGCTCACTTCTGTCCTGTCGGTTCAGGCAGATCTGAGTGTGCGGGGCCGGGGAGTTGATCAGGAACCCGGTTCCAGGGACCAATCAATTCCGGTCCGGATGAAGAAGTCCCACGGAATGACGGAGGGCCCCGTTTCCTGGTACCCACCAGGAAACGGGGCCCTCACACCGCATACGGCCTCAGAAGCGGCGCGTGATCAGCGCCTTCTTCACCTCGGCGATCGCCTTCGTGACCTCGATGCCACGCGGGCAGGCGTCCGTGCAGTTGAAGGTCGTGCGGCAGCGCCAGACGCCGTCCTTGTCGTTCAGGATCTCCAAGCGCTGCTCACCGGCCTCGTCGCGCGAGTCGAAGATGAAGCGGTGCGCGTTGACGATGGCGGCCGGGCCGAAGTACTGGCCGTCGTTCCAGAACACCGGGCACGAGGAGGTGCAGGCGGCGCAGAGGATGCACTTCGTCGTGTCGTCGAAGCGCTCGCGGTCCTCGGCCGTCTGGAAACGCTCGCGCGTCGGCTCGTTCGTGTCCTTCGTGATGAGGAAGGGCATGACGTCGCGGTACGCCTGGAAGAACGGCTCCATGTCGACCACGAGGTCCTTCAGGACCGTGAGGCCCTTGATGGGCTCGACCGTGATCGGCTTCTCGGGGTTGATGTCCTTGATGAGGGTCTTGCAGGCAAGACGGTTCTTGCCGTTGATCCTCATCGCGTCCGAGCCGCAGATGCCGTGGGCGCAGGAGCGGCGGAAGGTCAGCGTGCCGTCGACGTCCCACTTGATCTTGTGCAGACCGTCGAGGACGCGCTCCTTCGGGTCGATCTCCAGCTGGAAGTCTTCCCAGGTCGCCTCGGCCGAGACCTCCGGGTTGAAGCGGCGGACCCGGAAGGTGACCGTGATGTAGGGGGACGCGGCGGACTCTGCCTCCACCTTGTCCATAACGGGGGTAGCCATCAGTACTTACGCTCCATCGGCTGGTAGCGGGTCTGGACGACCGGCTTGTAGTCGAGACGGATCGACTCGGCGCCGTCGTCGCCCACCTCGCGGTACGCCATGGTGTGGCGCATGAAGTTGACGTCGTCGCGGTTGGGGTAGTCCTCGCGGTAGTGACCGCCGCGGGACTCCTTGCGGGCCAGGGCCGAGACCGCCATGACCTCGGCGAGGTCGAGCAGGTTGCCCAGCTCGATGGCCTCCAGCAGGTCGGTGTTGAACCGCTTGCCCTTGTCCTGGATCGAGACGTTCCGGTAGCGCTCGCGCAGCTCCGCGATCTTCTCGACCGCCGTCTTGATCGTCTGCTCCGTGCGGAACACCATGACGTTGGCGTCCATGGTCTCCTGCAGCTCCTTGCGGAGCGTCGCCACCCGCTCGGTGCCGGTGGAGGTGCGCAGCTGCTCCACCTGCTCGACCACGAGCTCCGCCGGGTTCTCCGGCAGCTCGACGAAGTCCGCCTTCTGGCTGTACTCCGCCGCGGCGATGCCGGCCCGCTTGCCGAACACGTTGATGTCCAGCAGCGAGTTCGTGCCGAGGCGGTTGGCGCCGTGCACCGACACGCAGGCGACCTCGCCGGCCGCGTACAGGCCCGGGACCACCGTCGTGTTGTCCGCCAGGACCTCACCCTCGACGTTCGTCGGGATGCCGCCCATCGCGTAGTGCGCGGTGGGCTGGATCGGGATCGGGTCCGTGTACGGCTCGATACCGAGGTAGGTCCGCGCGAACTCGGTGATGTCGGGCAGCTTGGCGTCCAGCTGCTCCGGCGGGAGGTGCGTGAGGTCGAGGTAGACGTGGTCGCCCTCGGGACCGCAGCCGCGGCCCTCACGGATCTCCGTGTAGATGGAGCGCGAGACGACGTCACGGGACGCGAGGTCCTTCATGACCGGCGCGTACTTCTCCATGAAGCGCTCGCCGTCCTTGTTGCGGAGGATGCCGCCCTCACCACGGGCGCCCTCCGTCAGCAGGATGCCCATGCGCCAGATGCCGGTCGGGTGGAACTGGAAGAACTCCATGTCCTCCAGCGGCAGCCCGCGACGGTAGACCGCCGCCTGGCCGTCACCGGTCAGCGTGTGCGCGTTCGACGTCACCTTGAAGAACTTGCCGCAGCCGCCGGACGCGTAGATCACGGCCTTCGCCTGGAAGATGTGGATCTCGCCGGTCGCCAGTTCGTAGGCGACGACACCGGCCGACTTCTTGACGCCGTCGACCTCGGTGATCAGCTGGTCCAGGACGTAGAACTCGTTGTAGAACTCCACGCCCTCCTTGACGCAGTTCTGGTACAGCGTCTGGAGGATCATGTGGCCGGTGCGGTCCGCCGCGTAGCAGGACCGGCGCACCGGCGCCTCGCCGTGGTTACGGCTGTGACCGCCGAAGCGGCGCTGGTCGATCGTGCCGTTCGGGGTGCGGTTGAACGGCAGGCCCATCTTCTCCAGGTCGAGGACCGAGTCGATGGCCTCCTTCGCCAGGATCTCGGCGGCGTCCTGGTCGACCAGGTAGTCACCGCCCTTGACCGTGTCGAAGGTGTGCCACTCCCAGTTGTCCTCCTCCACGTTGGCCAGCGCGGCGGCCATACCGCCCTGCGCGGCGCCCGTGTGGGAGCGGGTCGGGTAGAGCTTCGTCAGGACCGCGGTGCGGCTGCGCTTCGTGGACTCGATGGCCGCGCGCATGCCCGCGCCACCGGCGCCGACGATGACGGTGTCGTACTTGTGGATCTTCATGGGTGGATTACCTCAGCCCCGTGCCTAGCGGATGTTCGGGTCGAAGGTGAAGATCACCAGCGTGCCCAGCAGGATGGTGAACACCGTGGCGGTGTAGAGCAGGCCCTTGAGCCACAGCCGGGTGTTCGCGCGCTCCGCGTAGTCGTTGATGACCGTGCGCAGGCCGTTGGCGCCGTGCAGCATCGCGAGCCAGAGCATCAGCAGGTCCCAGACCTGCCAGAAGGGGCTCGCCCAGCGGCCCGCCACGAAGGCGAAACCGATCTTCGACACGCCGCCGTCCAGCACGAGCTGGATCAGCAGGTGGCCGAGGACCAGGACGACCAGCACGACGCCGGACAGGCGCATGAAGAGCCAGGCGGCCATCTCGAAGTTGCCCCGCGTGGACTTCGGGGTCTTCTTGGTGCGCTTGCGCGGGGCCTCGATGAAGGGGGCCGGGTTGTCGACGTTGTAGAGGGACTCGCCCTCGACTGGGCCGATACCGGTCTTGTCAGTGGTGACGGTGTTGTTTGACATGCTTGCGCGTCAGCTCCCGAACAGTTCACGAGCGGCGTGGCCGAGCACGGGGTAGATCGCCCCGAGCATCAGCACGACCCACAGGCCGACGACGGACCAGAGCATCTGCTTCTGGTAGCGCGGGCCCTTCGACCAGAAGTCGACGGCGATGACGCGCAGACCGTTGAGCGCGTGGAAGAGGATGGCGGCGACGAGGCCGTACTCCAGCAGCGCGACGATCGGCGTCTTGTACGTGGCTACGACCTTGTCGTAGTCCTCGGGAGAGACACGCACGAGAGCAGTGTCCAGCACGTGAACGAACAGGAAGAAGAAAATGAGGACGCCGGTGACTCGATGAGCCACCCAGGACCACATTCCTTCCCGGCCGCGGTACAGCGTTCCAGCCGGCACGGAAGTTCCTCCGGGAGCGGGGATTGGGGCCGCGCCGGCTTGTGCTGTCGGTCGGGCCCGGCCGGGTACGGTCCACCGGCCCCCAGCATCGTAGCCACCGTTGACTGCGGCGCTTACGCCGGGCCCATCGGTGTGATCAAACTGGCACGCGGATGGGTGATTTGCGGCCAATGGGGGGAGGCGTGTGGTTGTTTTCCGGATGCGGCGCCGCGGGGACCGCATCCGCCCGCGGAAGTAGCCGTAAATCGATTACGGCCGCGCGCCCCTCAGGTGTGCCACCAATCGCCCCTTCGCGAGGCGCCGGAGTTCCTCTGCCGCGAGGACCCGCTCTTCCTCCGGATCGTTCGTCAGACGTGACCGGATGCCCGCCAGTACGTGGTCCAGCGCCTCATTCGGTGACAGGTCGTCGAGGCAGATGACGAATACATGGCCGAACCTGGCCTCATATGCGGCATGAGCGGCATCGAGTGCCGTATGCGCGGCCCCGTACACACCCTCCGGCAGTACTGGCAACGTTTCTCCTGCCAGCGCCTCCGCCAGATCCCGCGGAGCCAAGTCGTACGCCGCCTCGTCCGAAGCCGCCAACAAGGAGTCGACGTCGGGGTACGGGCGGTGGTCGGCGATGCGGGCGGCCCAGCGGGGGCTGTGGAGGCAGGTCCGCAGGGTTCGCAGGATTTCGTCGGCGGGGGCAGAGTTGAAGGACTCCAGCGCTGTGGGGGACGGTGGAGTGCGGGTCTGCTCGGGCAGCGACGGTATGGCGACTGGGCCAGGAAGGTGTGTGGGCGTCACGTGGGTTTCGGCAGGGGATTCTGGGGCAGTAGTGGCGCCACGTTACCGAGTGTGGACGTCAGGTGTCCGACGGATGCCCGAATTTCAGCCGAACGGGAGAGTTTCGGAACGTGTGGTGGACGTCTGAGGGCGGCCCCAGGGCCTAGGTTGGCGCCGTGAGCCAGCACAAGCACAGGCGCCGGGCACCGGCGAAGAGGGCGCTGAAGCAGACGTGGGTGCTGATCGTCGCGGTGGTCGTCGTGACGGTCGCGGCCGGGGTGAGTCTCGGGCTGCTGGCCACCGGCGACGACGGAGGGCCTACCGGGTCGCAGCAGGGGCGGTCGGCCGCGGGCACGTCCGAGGCCGCTTCGTCCTCCGCGCCGAGGAAGAAGGCGAGCCCGACTCCGAAGCCCACCCGGTCGTACCCGCTCTCGAAGGCCCCCCGCACCATCCCGGCCGTGACCTCCCACACCGCCGCCCGCGGGCCCGGCTGGCGTCCGGCGCGCGGGGAGCGGGTCGTCGTGAGCGACGCGGAGCTCGCCGACGAGGGGCGGCTCGTCGCCGGTGAGCTGGGGCTGACGTACGCCGGCGAGAAGGACGACGTGCGGGCCGGGGACCTGCGGCTGGCCCTGAACGGCGACGAAGGCGCCGACCCGGAGTCGTACACCATGACCGTGCGCGGCGGGCGGGTGACCATCAGCGGGCCGGCTGAGGCGGGGGTCTTCTACGGGACGCGGACACTCAAGCAGGAGGTGCACGGCGGGGGCACAGCGCCGGAGGGGGTCGTGCGGGACGAGCCGGCCAAGCCCGTGCGCGGGTTCATGCTCGACATCGCCCGCAAGCACTTCAGCGCCGACTGGATCGAGGATCGGGTGCGGGAGCTGGGGGACCTGAAGTTCAACCAGCTGGGGCTGCACTTCTCCGACGACCAGGGGTTTCGGATCGAGTCCGATTCGCATCGCGAGATCGTGTCCCAGCAGCATCTGACCAAGGTGCAGGTCAGGAAGATCGTCAAGCTGGCGGCCGACCGGCACATCACCGTCGTGCCCGAGATCGACTCGCCCGGGCACCTCGGGGCGGTCATCGCCGCGCACCCGGAGCTGCAGCTGCGCAACGCGTCGGGAGTCGCCACGCGCGGGGCGATCGACATCTCCGACCCCGACTCCGCCGCCATCGTCGACGATCTGCTCAACGAGTACGCCGGTCTCTTTCCCGGCAACCAGTGGCATCTCGGCGGGGACGAATACCAGGCGCTGACCGTGTCCGACCCGGAGCTGAGCTATCCGAAGCTCGCCGCCGCCGCGCGGGAGGCCTACGGCTCCGGCGGGACCGTCGCCGACCTGACCACCGGGTGGCTCAACGACCGCGCCGACACGGTCCGGGCCCACGACCGGGTTCCCCGCGCCTGGAACGACGGGTTCTTCCGCGACACGTCCGTCCAGCCGGACAAGGAGATCCAGGTCGCGTACTGGACCGGCAAGGAGATCGGGGCGCGGGTGCCGGTGGAGTATCTGAAGGCCGGGCGCGAGCTGATCAACTACAACGACGAGTTCCTGTACTACGTGCTCGGGCAGCCGCAGACCTTCGTCTATCCCACGGGGCAGCGGATCTACGAGCAGTGGACGCCGCGGGTCGTGCGGGGGACGGCGGCCGTGCCGGCCGGTTACGACGACCAGATCCTGGGCGGCTCCTTCGCGGTGTGGTGCGACCTGTCGAACGCGCAGACTCAGGCGCAGGTCGCGGCCGGGATCCGGATGCCGTTGCGGGCCACGGTGCAGAAGCTGTGGGACGCGGGGAAGCCGGAGCTGTCCTGGACGGAGTTCAGGGCGCTCGCCGACCGGCTGAGCTGAGGATTTGGCCCATACGGCTGCGAACCCGCGTACGACTGTGGTGTATTCGGCCCGAGCCGAACCGAGCAGCCAGGGGGAACCGGGATGGGCTACTGGGGGTACTTCGTCGTGGGCCGCGGTGAGCGGCCGCTGGCGGACCTGGAGGCGCTGGCGGGCGCCGAGGGCATGACCCTGCGCGATCGGGCGCCGGGCGGCTGGCAGGTGTGGGAGTACCCGAGCGGGGAGGGCGAGGTCGGGAGCATGAACGCCCTGGCCCGCGAGACCGGGGCGCCCGCGCTCTTCGGGTACGTCATGGACAGCGACTGCGTGGTCGTGGAGGCCGCGGCGCCCGAGAGCGGGGCGTGGACGACCTGTCTGGCACGGGGCGCGATGGCCGGGTACCTCGGTGAGGACGGGCTCACGGTCGAGGACTACTTCCTCGAACCCCCTGACGCCGCCGAGCGGGCCGTCGCCTGGGCCGCCGAGGCCGGGCACGAGGTGAACGCCGAGCCGTTGATCGACGTACTCACCGCTGAAGCGGACCCCATGGCCGAAAACCTCTTCTTCCGGCTGCTCGACCGGCTCGGCGTCGTGCCGCTGTGACACTCACGGGCCGTTGCACGCAGTAAGGGGAAGTGTGGGCTCCGTTAAGGAAGGAGCCTTCCAGGGGCCTGTGCGGGGACCCCGACCCTCATGACTGACCCGCTTAGGGAGGCGTGGATGAGCCTGGTGGAACTGATCGCTCAGGCCGACGAACGCGGACTGGCCGCCGGTGGGTTGGCTTGTTTGGATCGGTGTGTGCCCCTGCTGGGCGGTGACGACGAGGTGCTGCGGCCGCTGTGGGCGAACCTCGCGGCCGGCGGGGATCCGGCCGCGTGGGGCGAACTGCTGGACCAGGTGCGCGCCAAGCTGGGCGTCGCGGAGGTCGTGGACGACGAGGACGTCGAGGACGAGGCCGCGCTGCTCGCCCGGCGGATGCTGGCCGCCGCTCCTGCCGTACGGTCCGCCCCCGAGGCACGCATATGGGCCGACGCCTGCTCGGTCGCCTCGCTGCAGATACACCGGCTGCTCGACCCCGCGGAGGACGACGCGACCTCGGCCGACGCCCTGCCTCAGGCACTCAACTCCGTTCGGGCAGGTGGGGCCGTCGTCGAGGGGCGTGCGCAGGGCATGTCGCCGCTCGTTGCCGCCGAACTGCGCCGCCAGGTGAGCGTCCTGGAACTCCTCGCCCAGCACGGGGCGGGCGGACTGCGCCGGGCGCTGGAGGTGTCGACGGAAGGGCGGCGCGTGCTGCGGGCGGTGGTGTCGCGGCGGGCTCGCGGGAGGGCCTGACGCCAGGCGCACCCGTGACCGCCCGGTCCCTCCCGGGCCGTCAGCTCATCAGCCACTTCACCACCGCGTCGCCGTAGTCGGCCGTCCGCGCGTAGAAGGCGGTCAGGTCGCGGTGGGTCGCCGCGAACAGGCCGCGCATCTCGGGTTCCGCGTCCGGTGCGCCGTACGGCCGCAGCAGCTGCACGCGCGCGTGCCGCCACAGGTCGTCGAAGTCGGCCGCCCTGAGGTAGTCGGCGACCTCGGTCACCTGGGACGCGGTGAGCACCAGGAACGGGGGCAGTGCCGAGTGGGTGTGGAACACCGGTCGGCCGCCGAGGACCACATGGGTGCGGGGGCCTTCCGGTGCGTGGTTCGGGGGGATGCCGCAGTAGAGGAGCTCGACCTCGCCGTAGAGCCTGTCGAGCACCTCCTCGCGATGCCGGCCGATCCGCTCCCGCACGGTGTCCCAGTCGTCCTCGAAGAGGCGCTGGAACCAGGTCGCGCTGTTGCGCAGCGCCGGGGGCGGCACCGCGCGGAGATGGAAGTACATGCTCATCAGTGACTGGAGCGCACAGGAGCGGCGAAGCGTCACTCACGCGTCAACCCGGGTTGACGCGTAAACCCGGTTCCTGGGGGAGTCCTGTGCCTGTGCTGGGGTGGAGGTGCGGCGGTCCTGCACCGGTCCCGGGCAGTCCTCGGATCCGGGTGACGAAACGCTGTTCGGGCACGCTCTCAAGAATGTGACGACTCAGCAGGAAACCAGGCCCCCAGCCGCTTCGAAGCCGGTGCGGTGGGCGGCGGACGCGGTGGCGACGATGCGCGAGGGGGCGCGGCTGCGGCTCGACTACTCGGCGCAGAGCCTGTGGCGGGTCGACCGGATGATCGAGGGGCTGCGCGGTGAACGGACGCCGTACGCCGCCGTGGAGAACGTGCTGCGCGGTCTCGGTGCGTACGCCGGTGAGGTGATCGCCCGTCAGACCGGCGCCGAGTGGTGGGCGTCGGGCGGCGACTTCTGGATCCGCACGCCCGACGGACGGCTGTGGGACCCGATCGACGAGGCGCGGCGGTGTTTCGCGGGTGACGGGTCGCTGCGGTTGCTGTGCCGGGACGCGACGCGTGGGGAGTCGCGGCGGTAGGCGACGGCATGGGCACGCCCCGGCCGTGAACCGGGCCGTGAGCGGCCGCCACCGCGTGACATGACCGGCCGTGCCCCCGTGACATGACTCGGCCGGGACCCCGTGAATGGGCGGGGTCCCGGCCGGGTCAGGTGGTCCTCGACGGGTTGCGAGGCGCTCGACGGGTTACGGCGTCAGCGTCTGGCCCAGGTGGGCGTCCGTCGGGGTGCCCAGGGTGGTCTTGCTGTAGATGACCGCCTGGCTGTAGCCGAGGCTCGTGCTGTTGCTCGGGAGGTACAGCACGATGCCGTCCGTGCCGTCCTCGCCCTCCGCGCCGAACGTCAGGTCCGCGGTGCCGTAGCCCGACAGGTCCGTCAGCGAGCCGGAGGAGCCGAACAGGTCGCCGGTCTCCGCCGCGCCGGGGACGCCGGAGGTGTCCTGCGAGATCGCCAGCGAGCCGGTGCCGGTCAGGCCGGAGGCCGTGCCCTTGACCAGGATCGCGTCGCCCGCGTCGGACTGGTTCACACCGCTGCGGGGGAAGTCCTCGCCGGGGGCGCCGGCGAGGGCGTCCGCGTAGCCGTCGGCGTCGTAGTCGCCGACCGAGACCGAGGCGCCGAAGTTGTCGCCGGACTCGTTGCCGCCGGGGACGTCGGTCGTGTCCTGGTGGATCGTCGTCATGCCGGTGGTGGTGAAGCCGGCGGACGTGCCGGGGACCATGGTGATCTGGCCGCCGGACTTGCCGCCCGACTCGGACGCCACCGGCTGGCCGATGACGATGTCGTCGTAGCCGTTGCCGTTGACGTCGCCCGCGGCGATGGAGCGGCCGCCCTTGACGGAGATCACGCCGACCTTGGTGAGGCCGGTCGCCGAGCCCGCGAAGCGGACCACGCGGCCGATGCCGCCGGTGTCGCGGTAGTTGAGGGCGACGTCCCCGTAGCCGTCCCGGTTGAAGTCGCCGGTCGCCGCGTCCAGGTAGGCGACGGCGCCCGTGGCGGAGGTGAGGGTGCCGGTCGCCGTGGCGCCGCCGGTCAGCCGCGCGTTCCAGTTGCCGCCCTTGCCGGTGCCGGCCGCGAACACGTCCGCCTTGCCGTCGCCGTTGAAGTCGCCGACCGCCACCGTGGAGCCGAGCTTGGCGCCGGTCGCCGTGACACTGCCCGAGGTGGTGTAGGTGAAGCCGGTGTCGAGACCCGGGCCGTACAGCACCGTGACCGAGCCCCGGTCCGCGTGGCCGCTGGTGTCGTCCTCGCCGGGCGCGCCGATCGCGAGGTCCGCGTAGCCGTCGCCGTTGACGTCGCCCCATGCGGTGGCGGCGCCGAAGTTGTCGCCGGACTCGTGGGAGCCGGGGACGCCGGTGCTGTTCTGGGTGAGCGTCCGCTTCGAGGCGGTGACCGGGCCGTCGATGCCGCCCGGGACGACGGTGAGGGTGCCGCCGTTGCTCAGCGCGCGGGGCGTGCCCGTGACCAGGTCGGTGATGCCGTCCCGGTCGAAGTCCGAGGTGGCCAGGGCGTGCGAGATGCCCGGGGTCTTGGCGACCTGGGCGATCCGGGTCA
Source organism: Streptomyces sp. R28 (assembly GCF_041052385.1). Lineage (GTDB taxonomy): Bacteria > Actinomycetota > Actinomycetes > Streptomycetales > Streptomycetaceae > Streptomyces. The sequence goes on from NZ_CP163439.1 coordinate 6,617,345, forward strand.
GCTTGGAGTAGAGGTTCGCGCCGGGGCAGGCCGTGGCGTTGGTGTCCCGGTGGCCGAAGACCCGCGGCAGGGTGATCGACTGGCCCATCGGGACCTTGTTGCCGTCGACGCCCTGTTCCGCGCCCGAGGTGAGGGTCACCTTGCCGGTCGGGTCGATGCCGTACATCCCGAACTTCCAGGCCACGATCCGGGAGATCGCGTCCATCGCGGCGCGACTCGGCTTGGCCGTCTCGAAGTTGCCTATGTACGAGATGCCGACCGTGTTGGTGTTGAAGCCGACGTCGTGCGCGCCGCGCACCGGCAGGTCCATGCCGCCGCTGCGGCCCTCGAAGATCTGGCCGCACTTGTCGACGACGAAGTTGTAGCCGACGTCGAAGTAGCCGCGGGCGAAGTGCGCCTGCTGGATGGAGCGCATCCGGGCCCGGGACTCGCCGCAGGACAGGGTGTTGTCGCTGTCCTCGCCGGTGTGGTGGACGACGGCGGCCTTGATCTCGGTGCCGTACTCCGGCGTGCCGTCGTAGTCCGTCGACGCGCCCCACTCGGCCTGCGTGATGACCGGCGGCTTGACGACCGTCGAGGGCCGGGGCGCGGGGACGGTGGAGGTCGGGGAGGGGGAGGCGGTCGGGGACGCGGAATCGGTGGGCGTCTCGGTGACCGTCGGGGAGCCTGTGGGCGTCGGGGTGCCCGTGGGCTCCGGGGTGCCGGTGGGCGTGGCCGAGTCGGTCGGCGCGACCGTCTCGGTGGGGGTGGCCGGGTCCGTCGGCACCGGGGTCTCGGTCGCCGGTGCCGTGGTCTCCTCCGCCGCGAAGGCGGCCGGCTGCAACGCGTCCTTCGGGTCCGTGCCGGGGTCGATCAGCTTGACGTCCATGCCGGTCGGCTGGCCGCTCGCCTCGGTGCCGTCCGCGTTCACGAGGCGCACCTCGACGCCGTCGGAGTCACCGGTCCACACCGACTCCGTACCGCCGCGAAGGTCGGCCCGCGCGCCCTCGGCGCCGTCCGCCTGGCTGGGCTCGAGCGTGACCTTCTGCCAGGCCGACCACGCGCCGCTCTCGATGTCCCGGGTGCGCACCTCGGGCGTGCCCTTGGCCTTCGCGTCGGGGTCGTTCCAGGTCAGCACGACCGCGCTGAAGCGGTCGGTGCCCCGCTTGGCCAGGCCCCGGCGGCCCGAGCCGCGGTCCTTGAGCTTGAGCGTGTGGATCGACGGCTCGCGGCTGTCCCGCTTGGCGTCGGCCGGCGTGGACGGATCCGCGATCGCGTACGTCACGACGCCGGCACCGCTCAGCACGACGGCTCCCACCGTCAGCCACGCACGTCTCTTCAGACTGAGCGGTTTGTACGCATGGGTCCTGCGAGGACTCAACTGTCCCACCCCTAGGAAATGGTCACGGTCGCATCACCTGTCACACAGGTGGCATCAACGAACAGCGCACAAGGTGCAGAAACTGTCACTCGCTGACATGGCGCACCCGACGCGGAGCCCGACCGTCGCCCCACTGCCGTCGGCTCGCGGGGCCCATGAGGGGGCGGGGCCGGATCCTCGATGGACGCGGCCCCGCTGGTCCGACCGGCGTCAGGCCGCCCAGACCTCGGCTTCGTCGGCCGGGACGGTGGTGGCCAGGCCCAGTTCCTTACGGGCGGCGACCGTCTTGCTCGGGTCGATGCCGGTGAAGGCCGGGTCGTAGGCGATGTAGAAGGCGTCGGCGTCGGCGGCGTTCGCGGCCGCCTTCCAGTGCCCGGCCGCCTTCTTCAGCTGCTCGCGGAGCTTGCCGACCTCCGCGCCCTCGATGCCCTTCAGGCCCTCGAGGTGCGCGTCCAGGGCGGATGAGACGGCCTTGGCCTGCGCCTTGTAGGCGGCCAGGTCCTCCTCGACGTCCTTGTCGGACTGGTTCGCCCACAGGGCGTCGTAGACGGCGTTCGAACCCTTCAGAAACGTGCTCTGCTCGGGCTTGAAGGACTTCGCGTCGGCGTCCAACGAGCCGGTGAACGTGCCCGACTCCTTGTTGTACGTGCAGGTCACGGCGCGGTCGCCGGTCGCCCAGCTCTCCTTGGTCGGGGTGTAGTAGAAGATGGCGACGCCCTTGGGGAGCGCCCAGGTGTCCGGGGCGAACTTCCCCGCCTCGACCGGGCAACGCTCGTCGGCGATCGCCGAGATCGCGTCGTCGCCGGGGTACGAGGCCTTGTCGTCGATCTTGAAATCGGCGACGACCTGCCCCGTGTGGCCCTCGGCGCAGGGCACGATCTCGACGAGGACCTCCTCGCCCTCGCCCTTGGTGTTGGGGTTGTAGCAGTCCCCGATCTCCAGCGAGAAAACCGACCGCTGGCGGGCCACCTTCTTCGCGCCGTCCTTGGCGCTGTCGACGGCGTCCGATACATCCGAACACCCCGCCGCACCGAGGGCGAGCAGGGCAACGGCGGCGGATATGCCGCGAAGGGAACGGCGAGGTCTAAGGACCGACATGGCGTGTACATCCTCTTATGTGATCTTTATGAGGGGCGCGCGCATCGTATGCCATTCCTGTGGCAGGGCTGTGCGAAGCCCTTGCCTCCCCCACGGCGTCTCTGACTCCCGATGAGCCGCAAGGGTTGTATCCCGGGCGCCCTGTGACACTTCTGTGGAGCCGGGCGCTGTTGACCGTGAAGGGACGTGGGCAAGGGTGGCCGTACCGAGGGGTGCGGATTCGCCGCGAACCGGTACGGACGAGGACAGTTCTTGCGCCAAGGAGGGGAACCCCGCCGCGTGCACGCGTACGACGGGGAATTGGGCGCGGCCGTCGCGCGGGCTCAGGAAGGTGACGAGGCCGCCTTCGCGGTCGCGTACCGGCTGGTGCAGCCAGGACTGCTCGGGTACCTGCGTGGCCTGGTCGGGGACGACGCCGAGGACGTGGCGTCCGACGCCTGGCTGGAGATCGCCCGGGACCTCGGCCGGTTCAAGGGCGACGGGGCCGGGTTCCGCGGCTGGAGCGCGACCATCGCCCGGCACCGGGCGCTGGACCATCTGCGCAGGCTGAAGGTACGGCCCCGCTCGTCGGCGCTGGAAAAGGACGTACTGGACCTGCCCGGTGTGTACAGCACGTACGACCAGGCGCTGGAGTCGATCTCCACGGAGCGCGCCCTGGAGCTGGTCCGCGGGCTGCCGCGGGACCAGGCCGAGGCGGTGCTGCTGCGGGTGGTCGTCGGCCTCGACGCCCCCGCCGCGGCACGCGTCCTCGACAAACGCCCGGGCGCGGTCCGCACGGCCGCGTACCGGGGGCTCAAGCGCCTGGCCAAGCAGCTGGGCATCGAAGGTGTGACGGATGACGGCCCCCGGACGCTGGGGGAATCGAAATGAACAGTGAGCGTGACGGCGACGGCCAGGGCACGACATCGGCGCCTCGTCGAGGCGAAGCGGTGTGCGCGGTGAGTCGCACGGGGCGCGGGGGACGTACAGGCTCTACGAGCTTGTGAGTCACCGCTGTCATAGAGGTCACGTAGATCGCGTACGGCACGTGCATCACGTAGGCCGCATACACATCAGGTCGGACAGGAACGGGAAACGGACATGGGTGAACGGCAGAGCGGCGGTGGGTCCACCGGCCGTCGGCGTGTGCACCCTGACGGCAAGGCGTCGGGCGACTCGGCAGGTCACCGGCCGGGCCACGCGTCCGGTCCGACCGTGCTGCTCGACGACGCCGCGTTGGAGGCGCTGCTCTCCGCCGCCGTACTGCGCGGGCACCGCGTGGATGCCGAGGGCGAGCAGCGTGCCGTGGCCGCGTTCCGGGCGGCCCGGGTCGCCGGGGCGCACCGGGCGCGCACCCGGCGCCGGGACGACTGGCGGCCCCGTGAGCAACGGCGCTTCGCACGCTCGCTGAAGACCACGCTCTCCCTGTTCATCGCGAGCCTCGCGCTGGGCGGTGCCGCGTTCGCCGCGATCGGTTCGGCCGGTTCCTCGGACGCCCCCGCCGGCGACAAGGGCGGGCCCGACCCGTCGAGCAGCGCTCCCGGTCTGCCGGCCGCCGAGCCGTCCTCCGCCGCGTCCGACGCCGCCTCCGGCAGGCCCGGCCATCCGGCCACCGCCCAGGACACCGAGGCGAAGTGCCGCGCCTACGAGCAGGTCGAGGACCACGAGAAGGCCTTGGACTCGACGGCCTGGCAGCTGCTCGTCACGGCAGCGGGCGGCAAGGACGAGGTGGCCGCGTACTGCGCCGAGCAACTGGCGGCGGCGAAGAACGAGCCGACCCGGAAGGCCGACGGGGGCGCTGCCGCCAGTAACGGCCAGGGCCCGGGTGACAAGAGGCAGAGCGTCCAGGGCCCGACCGGGCAGGGGCCGAGCGGTGAGAACGCGTCCGGCCAGGCTGCCGAGAAGTCCGAGAAGGCCGGCAAGCAGGACTGACGTCGGACCGACGTCGGACTGATGTCCTCGGCCGAGGCAACGGCCGGGGCCGCCACCCCCCACAGGAGAGGCCCCGGCCGTCGCGCGGCACGGGCCGCGCGGCGGCCCGTACTCTCTACAGCGCCACGACTGCGTTTTCTGTCACACCTCGGCGGGGACATTGCGTTGTCCTGGGTAGTTGCATGCTGTACGGACATGGACGAGCGGCTCTTTCAGGCCGTAACGTGCCTTTCGCGCCGGACGCGGAGGGTGTATCACCACCGCAACGACCTGCGGTCTTGAAACCGCAACCATCAATTGAGGTACCTAGTGCTGGGGGACGACGCGGAGCTGACGGCCGCGGTGCTTGCGGCACAGGACGGGGACGAGACCGCGTTCCGGACTGTGTACCGCTCCGTGCACCCGCGGCTGCTCGGGTACGTACGGACGCTGGTCGGCGACCCCGACGCCGAGGACGTCGCGTCGGAGGCATGGCTGCAGATAGCGCGTGACCTGGAGCGATTCAGCGGGGACGCGGACCGCTTCCGCGGCTGGGCCGCCCGGATAGCCCGCAACCGCGCGCTGGACCACATACGTATGCGCGGCCGCCGCCCCGCCATCGGAGGCGACGAGACGGAGCTGAACGGGAAGGCCGCCGAGTCCGACACCGCGGGCGAGGCCATGGAAGCCCTGGCCACCGACGGCACCCTCTCCCTCATCGCGCGCCTGCCGCAGGACCAGGCGGAGGCCGTCGTCCTGCGCGTGGTCGTGGGGCTCGACGCCAAGACGGCCGCGGAGACGCTCGGCAAGCGTCCGGGTGCCGTACGGACCGCCGCGCACCGGGGCCTGAAGCGGCTCGCCGAGCTGCTCGGCGACGATCCGGAATCGGCTGGGGTCCTCGACGCCCTGCCTCCCCAGCGAGGAACCCGCGACCGTGCGGTGACGTCTGCGAGTGTGACGCAAAGCGTCACGCGGACGCAGAAGGATGTGTGATGGCCGACGAGCAGTACAGGTGGCTGGACCGCGAAACTGCGGAGCGATTGCTGCGCGGAGAGTCACTCGAAGCCGTCGACGCGGCCGACCGTGACCAGGCCGAACAGCTTGCCAAGACGCTTGAGTCCCTGACCGTCGAACCCCCGCTGAGCAGCGCGGAACTCCCCGGAGAGGCCGCCGCGTTGGCGGCTTTCCGTGCGGCGCGCGCGGACCGGGCCGACGCTCCCGGGACGGTCGGCCACGGCTCCGCCTCCCACGCCTCCCAGGGTTCCGTCGCCGGGCTCGTCCGCCTCGGCGCCCCCGTCCGCGCCGCCCGTCGCCCCCGCCGGGCCCGCCCCGTACGGCTCGGTCTCGCCGCCGCGTTGGCCGTCGGCATGGTCGGCGGGGTCGCCGTCGCGGCCGGAACCGGAGTCCTGCCGCCGCCGTTCGACCGCGACGAGCGGGGCCGCCCGGCCGCCTCGGTCTCGGCACCGGTGTCGCAGCACCCGCTCATCTCGCCCTCGCCGGAGAACGGTGCGCAGGGCGTGCCCACCCCCGACGGCGGCTCTCCGACCCCCACGGGCTCCGGGAGCACCCAGGACACGGCACCCGGTGGCCCGGACAAGGACCACGAAACCGCCGCCCCGGGCCGTGAGGAACGCTCCGGCGGCTGGTGGCGCGCCGTCACCTCGTCCTGCCGCGACCTGCGCGACGGCAAGCAGCTGTCCGTCGACCGCCGCCGCACCCTTCAGAGCGCGGCCGGCGGGTCCGCCACCGTGCTCAAGTACTGCAAGAGCGTCCTGACGGGCGTCGGCGAGAGCGCCGGCTTGCCGGGGGACGACGGCAAGGGTGACGACGGCCGGGAAGCGGACAAGAGCAGGACCAAGGACAAAGACAAGGGCGACGACGACCACCGAGACCGGGACCGGGGCAAGGGCAGAGGCCACGCCGCGGTCGGCTCGGTCGGCTCGCGCGGCGGCCGTGGCCTGGGCGGCAGCCACACGGTCGCTGTCGCGGAAACCCCGTCCACCGTGGCCGGCCTCCTGTCGGGCCGCACCCTGCTGCCCACGCGGCAGCCGGTCGTAGTCACTCCCGTCACACGCCTCTGACCTGCGGTTTTGTGATTCCTGGAAATTTCTTCGCGTCGGGAGTGACACTTTCGGCCGCGGCGGCGCTGATCTGAGTGAGCCGACTGGTCATCGGCCCTCGCACAGAGCCGGGGTTCCCCCCGTACCTGCGGCTCGTGCATTGGCGCGGGCGGGACACGTTCCCCCGGTCCCGCCCGCGCCCCACTTCCTCCGCGCCCCGCGCCTCACCAGTGGACGACGACCTTGTCGCCGGTCCTCACCTGGTCGAACATCTCCGCGATCGCCCGCTCGTCCCGTACGTTGACGCAGCCGTGCGAGGCGCCGGCGTAGCCCCTGGCCGCGAAGTCGGACGAGTAGTGCACCGCTTGGCCGCCGCTGAAGAACATCGCGTACGGCATGGGCGAGTCATAGAGCGTCGACACATGGTGCCGGGACTTCCAGTAGACGCTGAACACACCTTCCCGCGTGGGTGTGTACTGCGCCCCGAACCGCACCGGCACCGTCAGGACCGGCCGTCCGTCGATCATCCAGCGCAGCGTCCGGCTCGACTTGCTGATGCACAGCACCCGCCCGGTCATGCACCGCGCGTCCGGCGCGTCGGCGGGCTGCCCGCCCATCAGGTACAGGTCCCACTGGCCGGGCTCGCGCGTCATCTTCAGCAGCCGCTGCCAGGTGACCTCGTCGGTCTTCCCGGTCTTCGGCAGCCCGCGCTTGCCCTGGAAACCCCTGACGGCCTGCTCGGTCAGATCGTCGTACGTCCCGGTCGGCCCGTCGAAGAGCCAGGCGACCTGACGCAGGCGGGCCTGGAGCTCGCGCACGTCACGACCCTCGTCGCCCCGCGACCACAGCACGGCGGGCGCAGCCGGCGTGGGCTCGGCGCTCGGCTTGTCGTCGGGCGGGGCGGACTTCGCAGACGGCGTGCCGCTCGGGAGCTCGATACGCACCGGCGAGCGCTGCTCCTCGCCCGAGGCCTGCACCGTACAGCCGCAACTCACGGTCAGCGCGGCGCCCGCAGCGAGTACCGCGGTCGATCTCCCCATGCCCTTGGTACGCAACCCGGCCCCCTGCGTCTCACCGCGGCCGCCCCCGCCGGGCCGACCACCCTGATGTCACTTGAGATGTTCCCCGCGGGTGACCGGTTGCGAACTACGCGGCATGGTTGGACACAGAAGTGAACGGCCCTGTGAGCAAGGTCCCAGGGCGGAGCCGTCCAACGGGCGCACGGCCGCCGCTACAGTCCGTTGGCGAGTCGTCTGTACTGGCGGGTAACAACCACAGTGATACGGAGGCACACACGATGGCGCGCGAGTCGGAGTCCGGACTGCCCATCGAGCCGGTCTACGGGCCGGACGCGCTGAACGGCTGGGATGCGGCCGAGAAGCTGGGCGAGCCGGGGTCGTACCCCTTCACCCGTGGCGTGTACCCGTCGATGTACACGGGCCGTCCCTGGACGATGCGCCAGTACGCCGGCTTCGGCACGGCGACCGAGTCCAACGCCCGCTACAAGCAGCTGATCGCCAACGGCACGATGGGCCTGTCGGTCGCGTTCGACCTGCCCACCCAGATGGGCCATGACTCCGACGCGCCGATCGCGCACGGCGAGGTCGGCAAGGTGGGGGTGGCGATCGACTCGATCGACGACATGCGGGTGCTGTTCGGCGGGATCCCGCTGGACAAGGTGTCGACGTCGATGACGATCAACGCCCCCGCGGCGCTGCTGCTGCTCCTGTACCAGCTGGTGGCGGAGGAGCAGGGGGTCGGCGCGGACCAGCTCACCGGCACGATCCAGAACGACGTGCTGAAGGAGTACATCGCGCGCGGGACGTACATCTTCCCGCCGAAGCCCTCCCTGCGCCTGATCGCCGACATCTTCAAGTACTGCAGGGCCGAGATCCCGAAGTGGAACACGATCTCGATCTCCGGGTACCACATGGCGGAGGCCGGCGCGTCGCCCGCGCAGGAGATCGCGTTCACGCTCGCCGACGGCATCGAGTACGTGCGTACGGCGGTGGCGGCGGGCATGGACGTCGACGACTTCGCGCCCCGCCTGTCCTTCTTCTTCGTGGCCCGTACGACCATCCTCGAAGAGGTAGCCAAGTTCCGTGCGGCGCGCAGGATCTGGGCCCGCGTGATGCGGGACGAGTTCGGCGCGAGGAACCCCAAGTCGCTGATGCTGCGCTTCCACACGCAGACGGCGGGCGTGCAGCTGACGGCCCAGCAGCCGGAGGTGAACCTGGTCCGGGTCGCGGTGCAGGGCCTGGCGGCGGTTCTCGGCGGCACCCAGTCCCTGCACACCAACTCCTTCGACGAGGCGATCGCGCTGCCGACGGACAAGTCGGCCCGCCTGGCCCTGCGTACGCAGCAGGTCCTCGCGTACGAGACGGACGTGACGGCGACGGTCGACCCCTTCGCGGGCTCGTATGTCGTCGAGAAGATGACCGACGACGTGGAGGCGGCGGCCGTCGAGCTGATGCGGAAGGTCGAGGACCTCGGCGGCGCGGTGTCGGCCATCGAGCACGGGTTCCAGAAGAACGAGATCGAGCGCAGCGCGTACCGGATCGCCCAGGAGACGGACGCCGGCGAGCGGGTCGTCGTCGGCGTCAACCGCTTCCAGCTGGACGAGGAGGAGCCCTACGAGCCGCTCCGCGTCGACCCGGCCATCGAGGCCCAGCAGGCGGAACGGCTCGCGAAGCTGCGTGCGGAGCGCGACCAGGCGGCGGTGGACTCGGCGCTGGCCGCGCTGAAGAAGGCGGCCGAGGGGGAGGACAACGTGCTGTACCCGATGAAGGAGGCGTTGCGGGCACGGGCGACCGTGGGGGAGGTGTGCAACGCGCTTCGGGGGGTTTGGGGCACTTACGTGCCGAGCGATGCGTTCTGAGCCGGGTGGTTACTGCGGCATTCCGAAGCGCCCCAGGTAGTCCGTAAGCCCGGCTGCCTGGTGGCCTGCCCACCCCACGTAACCGTCCGGCCGTACGAGAAACACCCCGCTGCCGTACGACTCCTGCGCCTCCCCTCGCACCACCCGCACCGCCCCCGGCACCTGCGGCGCCGCCACGCCCACCGCCACCACCGTCCAGTGCGGCCCCCGGAAGGCGTCAAACAGCCGTACGCCGTCCATCACCCCGTCCGGCGCCCGATCCCCGGCCCGCACCGCCCCCGGCACCTCCCGCGTCTCCTCCGTCAGGCTCGACTCCCGGTAACCGAGCCCCAGTTGACGCGTGGCCTCCCCGCGCCGCACCTCACCCCGGTGCACGCTCGTCGACAGCCCCAGCATGTCCGCCGCGACGGGCCGCCGCTCCTCCTCGTACGTGTCCAGCAGAGCCTCGTCCACCCCGTCCCGCAGCACCGCCCCCAACTTCCACCCCAGGTTGTAGGCGTCCTGCACGCTGGTGTTGAGCCCCTGCCCCCCGGCCGGTGAATGGACATGCGCGGCGTCCCCCGTGAGGAAGACCCGCCCGTCCCGGAACCGGTCCGCCAGCGCCGCCCGCGGCCGGAAGTCCGAGGCCCAGCGCACCTCGGTCACGTCCTCGGGGGCGAGGTGGGACCGGGCGGCGACGACCTTGCGCACACCTTCCAGGGAGACGTCCACCGACGTGCCCTCCGTGAACTGGGCCACGACCTGGAAGTCCTCCGTACCCGCGAGCGGGCAGATGGACAGGAAGCCTTCGCCCTCGCCGCGCGGCGGGAAGATGTGCCAGTTGTCGCGGTCCAGGCCCTTGATCCTGACGTCCGCCACCAGGATCGGGCTCGGGTCGACGCTCTCCCCGGTCATGCCGATGCCGAGAGCCCGCCGCAGCACCGAACGGCCACCGTCGGCGGCGACGACGTACCGCGCACGGACGCTCTCGCCGTCCGCGAAGTGCGCGGTCACACCCTGCGCGTCCTGCGTCACCCCGACGACCTCCCGGCCGAAGGCGACCTTCCCGCCCAGCTCCTCCAGCCGGCCGAACAGGATCTCCTGCGTCCGCCACTGCGGCACCATCCACGGCTCGGTGTACGGCGAGTCCTCCGTCACCTCCGCCGGGTCGAACATCCGGTGCTCGCCGACCCGCTCACCGTCCTGCCAGATCACCCCGACCGGGTAGCTGCCGCCCGCCGCGTGGATCGCGTCGAGCACGCCCAGGTCGTCGAAGACCTCCCTCGTGCGGGGCTGGATCCCCTTGCCGCGCGATCCGGGGAAGAGCCTCTCCGCCCGCTCCACGACCAGCGCGTCCACTCCGCGCCGCGCGAGGTCGATGCCGAGGGTGAGGCCGGTGGGGCCCGCGCCCACGATCAGTACATCGGTCCGTACAGCCATGATCGATTCTCCTTAACGCTGTTAAGTTCCCTGGGGTGCCAGCGTGGCCTTAACACCGTTAAGCTGTCAAGCGTGACTACGGAACGCCGAGCGCCCCTCGACCGCGCACGCGTCGCGGACACCGCCCTCAAGCTCCTGAACGGGGTCGGTCTGGACGGCCTGACCCTGCGCGCCATCGCCAAGGAGCTGGATGTGAAGGCACCGGCCCTGTACTGGCACTTCAAGGACAAACAGGCGCTGCTCGACGAGATGGCGACCGAGATGTACCGGCGGATGGTCGCCGGGACGCCCCTCGGCCCCGCCGACACCTGGCAGGAACGGCTGCTGAAGTCCAACCGCGGACTGCGCGCGGCGCTGCTCGGCTACCGCGACGGCGCGAAGGTCTTCAGCGGCTCACGCTTCACCGGCATCGAGCACGCCGAACAGATGGAGGACAACCTGCGCCTGTTCACGACCGCCGGCTTCACCCTCGCCCAGGCGGTCCGGGCGACCTCGACGACGTATCTCTACACCCTCGGCTTCGTCACGGAGGAGCAGGGCGTCGAGCCCGTGGCGGGGGAGCGGCGCGAGGGGTACGACGTGGACGAACGCGCCCGGCTGCTGGCCGACTTCCCGCTGTCGGCCCAGGCCGGCGCGGAGATCTTCACCGACTACGAGGCTCACTTCGAGGAAGGGCTGGCGGTGGTGATCGCCGGGATCGGGGCGCGGTACGGGATCAGGTGACCGTTACCTTTCGTTCACCTGGAAGTTGGCAGGGAGTTGATGTGCGGCGTCGAACATCTCCTACGGTCGCAGGGATTCGCCCCGGAGAGAGCCCAGGTGTACGCGTGACCAACCGCCCCCCGACACTGTCCGTGATCGTCCCGTGCTACAACATCGAGTCGTACGTACCGGAGACGGTGACCAGTCTGGTCAACAACGAACGGGACGACTTCGAGTTCATCTTCGTCGAGGACAGGTCCACCAAGGACAAGACGTACGAAGCGCTGCTGACGCTGACGAAGAGACTCAGGAACAGCCGGGTGATACGGCACGAGCGCAACGGCGGACTGGCCACCGCGCGCAACACCGGAATCGACGCCTCGGAAGGCCGCTACCTCACCTTCCTCGACGGTGACGACTGGCTGGCGCCGGGCTATCTCGCGGATCTGGTGAACGCCATCGAGCGGTTCGACGTCGACTTCGTACGGACCGACCACGTGCAGGTCACCGGCATCGAGCGGACCGTCCACCGGGCGCCCGAGGGGCGGCGGCACACCCCGCTGGACCCGCGCACCTCGATCCTCCCCGTCGACGACACGACCATGGTCGACTACCCGTACGCCTGGGCCGGCGTCTACCACCGCCGCCTCCTCGACCGGGGCATGCTCCGTTTCCACGACGGACTGAAGACCGCCGAGGACCGCCCCTGGATCTGGGACCTGCACCGCAGGGCCGAGTCCTACGCCGTCGCCAGCCTGCGCGGGGTCTTCTACCGCCGGGGCGTGGCCAGTTCGCTGACCCAGATCGGCGACGTGCGCCAGCTGGACTTCTTCCGCTCCTTCGACCTCGTCCTCGCCGAGCTCGCCGACGACCCCGAGGTGGGCAGGCTGCGCAAGAAGGCGCTGCGCAACTACTGCGTCGTCATCGCCCACCAGCTGCTCAGCCGGGGCCGGTTCGAGCGCAGCATCGCGGCCAAGCTGAAGCAGATGGCCGCCGAGGCGCTGGGCCGGATGTCGGAGGACGAGCTGGAAGAGGCGCTCGTCGGGATGGGCGAGGAGCGCGTGTACATGCTGCGCCGGATACGGGGTGGCATGAAGGGAGTGGCGGCATGATCCAGATCTTCTTCTCGGCCACGCAGTACGCGGCCGCGACCGTCACCGCCGCCATCCGGGCCGGCCAGTTCGGCCCGCGCGAGGGTGTGCGCCGCATCCTCGTCGTCAGCAACACCGCTGCGATCCCCGAGGTCGGCACCCCGCTGGACAAGATGGCCGGCTTCGAGAAGCTGCGCCCCGAGTTCGACGAGGTGCGCTCCTGGAACGAGTTCATCTCCCCGCACCACCCGGCCGGCTGGTCGCCCCGGGGTCAGGACACCCTGCTGTGGGAGAAGGCCGTACGCCTCGCCTGGAACCTGGGCGACGAGCCCGTCGAGATCGCCTGTGAGTCCATCCAGGCCAACCCCTCGCGCGCGGTCGCGGACATCTTCGCGGACAGCCCGATCCATGTGTACGCGGACGGCCTGATGAGCTACGGCCCCACCCGCAACCGCATCCCGCACGGCATGAGCAGCCGCATCAAGCGCGTCCTCCACCTGGATCTGGTGCCGGGCCTTACGCCCATGCTCCTGGCCGAGTACGGCGTCAGGCCCGAGGCCGTCCCGAACGACGCGATCGTCGACGTCCTCGCGCAGATCGGCGAGTCCGGCGCCGGCATCCTCGCCGAGCGCCTCCCGGCCGACAACCCGCCCACCGCCGTGCTCCTCGGCCAGTACCTCTCGGCCATCGACCTGATCACCCAGGACGAGGAGGAGCAGCTGCACGTCCGCATGCTGCGCGCCGCCGCCCGGGCCGGTCACCAGGACGTGCTGTTCAAGCCGCACCCGAGCGCACCCGCCGTCTTCAACGAGTCCCTGGAGGCGGTCGCCGACGAACTCGGCGTCAGGCTCACGGTGCTGAACGAGCCCGTCCTCGCCGAGACCGTCTTCGCCTTCCTGAAGCCCAAGCTCGTCATCGGCTGCTTCTCGACCGCGCTGATGACCGCCGCCGCCTTCTACGGCATCCCCGTCGCCCGCGTCGGCACGGACCTGCTCCTCGAACGCATCACGCCGTACGAGAACAGCAACCGCATCCCGCTGACCATCATCGACGCGGCCCTGCCCGACGCGGAGCACGCCGAGCTCGGCTCGCAGCTCGAACTCGCCGGGATGGCCGAGGGAGTTGCCCCGCTGGTGCGCAGCGTCGGCTACTGCATGCAGTCCCGCAAGCACCACGGTTCGCGCGACGAGGTGGCCGCCTGGCTCACCGCCAACCTGGACCGCTACCAGCGCTACTTCAAGCGCCGCCGCCTCACCAGCCTCCGCCTCCCCGGCGGCAGCCCGGTCCGCGCGGAGGCGCTGCGCCGGCACCCGGCGGTCCGCAAGGCCGTGCGGCAGCTGCGGCAGACGACGCGGAAGTAACGTACGCGGAAAGCGAGTTGGGGCGCCCCCCGGGGGCGCCCCAACTGCTGTGTCGCTCGACAACCGCTGTGCCGCTCGGCCGGCGTCACCGCGTCGGCAGGACCAACTTCCGCTTCAGCTTCGGCCCGAACGGCTTCTCCACGAACCGGTGCATCAGCCAGGCCAGCCCCAGCAGGCTCAGCACGGACAGGGCCAGCGTCGGGTAGGAGCCAAGGCCGAGGCCCCGGTGCAGCACCCGGATGAAGAACCAGCCCAGGTGCTCGTGGATCAGGTAGAAGGGGTACGTCAGCGCCCCCGCCACCGTCAGCCAGCGCCAGTTGGCCCAGCTCGTCCAGCCCAGCGCCACCACCGCGACGGCGGCGAAGGCGCAGAAGACGATGGCCTGGATGACGTACGGGGAGCGGTGGAACTCGCCCTGCGCCCCGGGGTGCCACAGCGCCATGACCGAGTAGCGCTGGCCCAGCAGGAAGGACATGCCCACGATCCCCCACAGCAGCAGGTCGCTGCCGAAGCGGTGGATCAGGTACAGGGCGAGGCCGCCGATGAAGAACGGGGCGTGGTCGCGCATGACCAGCTCGTCGGTCAGCGGGTTGTCGGCGACCCGGGCGAAGGCACTGGCGAGCGTCCACAGGATGCAGAAGGTGACCACACGGCGGTAGGTGACGCCCTTCCAGATCACGAACAGGGCGAAGAGCACGTAGAACTTCAGCTCCACCCAGAGCGTCCAGCACACACCCAGGACCCGCGGCACGCCCAGCGGCTGCTGCATCATCGTGAGGTTGACCAGGAGCTCGTCCGGGCGGACCGGGTGGACGACGACCGGCAGCAGCACCGCCGCGCCGGTGACCATGACGATGGCCACCCAGTACGCCGGGTAGAGGCGGGAGATCCGCGAGCGGAAGAAGTCGCCGAGACTGCGGCCCCAGCTGCTCATGCAGATCACGAAGCCGCTGATGACGAAGAAGAACTGCACGCCCAGGCTGCCGTAGGTGGACAGCTGCGACAGCGTCGGGAACATGTCCCCGGGGGACTGGTGCCAGGAGTTGGCGACTTCGCCGTTCTTACCGGTGAAGTGGTACATGCACACCATCAGCGCGGCCATGAGCCGCAGGCCGTCCAGGGCGCGGAGCCGGCTCTCGCCACGGGGCCGGACGGGCGGCCGCTCGGCGAGGACCTGGTTCAGCCGGGGTGCCGGGGGTGTCAGCGGTGTCGGCGGTGCCGTGGCCTGGTCAGCCGCGCTCATCCTGGGGCCCTTCTCCGGGAGTCTCGAGGTGCGTTCAGTCGTACGCGACGGACGGTGCCATTTCATACGACGACCGAACGCTATGTCCCTCGGACGGGTGAAAGGTGAGTGACGGCTGACGCTCAGGGAGCGCGAAGGTGTCACACGGATGAACGACCGCCCTTTGTCGGTTACCTCCGGCCGGCCACCTGCTTCAGCGCCCGCGCCCGGCGCGCCAGTCGGCGTACGGTCGCGTTGCGCGGGATGAAGGAGAGCTGGGCCGGTACGGCGCCCGGCAGGGCCAGCGAGGTCAGGCGCTTGCGCTTGAAGTACCGCCAGGTGTGCGGGTTGAGGTGCCGGGAGAGGTAGGTCTCGGCCGCGCCGCGCAGCCCCGGGTAGATCTTCGGCTGCATCGCGAACCCGACCGCCTTGAGCAGCGCGGTCAGTTCGTCCACCCGCTCGCGCGCGGGCATCGCCCAGCCGCTGACCGCGGCGGCGTCCGCGATGTCGGGCAGCAGGGCGTCGACGATGGTCAGCGGGACGCGGTTGCTGTTCTGGTAGGGCGCGAGCCGGGCCAGCAGGGTGTCGGTGCCGACCCGCGCGACCGGGATGCCGTACAGACCGGCGGCCGTGAGCAGCGCGGTCGAGAAGCAGCCGACGACGAGGGCGGGCCGCAGCCGCTGGAAGGACACCTCGGCGAGTACGGGCCGGTCCAGGAGGGTGAGTTCGGCGCCCAGCTTCTCCGCCTCGTCCTCCAGGAGCCTCGACCAGCGGGCCGGGGCGACGGGGTGCGGCTTGAACACCAGCCTGCGGTGGCCGAGCGCGACGGCGCCGCGCACCATCTGCCGGTGCAGGTCCTCCTCCTCGGCGTCGGTGAGGATGCCGAGCGCGGAGAGGTACTGGCCGAGCAGCAGGGCCGGCCGGTCATCGGTGGCCGTGGCGGTGGCCGCCTCGGTTGTTGCGGCGGGAGCGGTCAACTCGCCCTCGCCCTCGCCTTCGGCCTCGGCCAGTTCGCCGAGCACCTTCAGGAACGCCTCGGACGGCACCAGTTCGGTCGGCACGCCGAACTCGGTGAGCAGCAGCGGGGTGAGGCCCGGGACGAGATCGAGGTGCAGCAGGCGCCCGATGCGGGTGCCGACCAGCGGGTCGATCTTGTCGCGCGTGGGGCCGTAGCTTATGAGGCCGTCGGCGTAGACGTCGACGGGGGCGCCGGTGAACAGCTGGCACAGTGCGAGGGCCGGATTGACCTGGACGGACTCGACGGCAAGCTGCACCTCGTCGTCGCCGAGGTTCCACAGCAGCCGTACGTACCGCTCCCACATGGGGATGTCGTCCGCGCGGGGCGACCAGCCGCTGGGGTGGAACGGCGCGATGGTCGCGTTCCAGGACAGCACCTCGTCGAAACGCTCCCGCAGCCGGTCGAAGCCCGGCATCGCGTCGACGGACGGGGTGATCTCCGGGTTGGTCGCGTTGTTGGTGACCAGCAGCAGCCGGCGGTCGGCCGGTTCGAAGAGCCCGGCGTCCAGGGCGGCGGCCAGGGTCGCGGCGCCGTACAGCGTCGAGGCGCAGAAGATCTGCGTGGTGCGAGGCATCAGGCGGCCACCGTCCGTGCTCCGACCGCCCTGCGGCGCACCCGCCGCAACCGGGCGGCTCGCTGCGCGTCCATCGAGTCCATTACCTCCGCGAGCACGTCCTGCGGCATCCTTTTCAGGGCGGCGGCGCTCATCGAGCGCAGTTTTCGAGCCACGGCGGGTTCGAACCTCTCGATGTGGCCGAGATGATGAGCCATGATCGCGCAATAAGTGCGCACGGCTTTCGGAAGCAGTTTATCGGCCTCGGGGTCAGCCGCAGTTTCCTCGATTACCTGGTCGAACGCACGAATGAAATCCAGCTGCCGGACGTCACCGATCTGGGTGAGTGAGGACGCCACGCCGCGCCGGTAGTAGACGCCCAGCAGTCCCACCGCGGCGAAGGATTCCGCCTCCCGGTGCAGTTTCCAGATCCACGGCCGGTCCTCGGCCGTGCGCAGCCCGTGGGTGAAGTGCAGCACCCCGCGGTCGACGAGACGGCGGTGGTAGATGCCCGCCCATGCGTACGCGTAGTCCACGGACGTCGACCGGTCGGCGGGCAGGATCGCCTCCCGCGGGTCCATCACCGTCCAGCGCCGGCCGTGCGGCACCCGGTGGATGCTGCGCGCCCGCCCGGTGCACTGCACATGGTCGGTGCGCACGAAGTCGCAGCCCAACTCCTCGATGGCTGCGAGGAGTTGGGGGAAATAGTCGGGTGCCAGCCAGTCGTCCCCGTCCAGGAACGTCAGATACTCGCCGCGCGCCTTGTCTATGCCCGTGTTCCGCGCGGTGGCCAGCCCTCCGTTCTGCTCGTGTCTGACGACCACCGCGCCCGGCAGCTCACGCTCCGCGCGCGCGAGAAGGTCCGGTGTCCCGTCGGTCGAGCAGTCGTCGACGAGGATGAACTCGAAGTCCTCGCGTGTGTTCGCACGCAGGCTCTTCAGGGTGTCTGGCGCGTATTGCTGCACGTTGTAGAACGGCACGATGACCGAGAGCTTGACCACGCGAAGGACGTTAGGGGGCGGTCCGGCACCCGTCTTTACCCGGAGCTTGATGTCAGGTGAACGACGCGTGGCGATGCAGTGAACCAGGCTTTTTTTCAACGGCTTCCGGCCTCGATTCGCCGTTCGTCGGTGTGCTGTTAACCGTTTGTTGCATTTGGGTTGGGCAGAACCTCGGAATCGCTTCCTAGCGTCTTCGACGTGCCAGCAAGTGCGACGAAGACCCGACGAGTTGCCGTACTCGCGGATTCCGATACCCGGTGGAAATGGGGCGCGCTCACCGCGAACCGTATCGCCCCGGAGGATTCGGACATCCGCCTGGACGGATATCTCCTGCGCGGCCGCGCCACCCCGACCCCCCGCCAGCTCCAGGAGGTCGGCGTCCACGCCGACTCCCTGCGTGAGGTGACCGCCGTCGAGTTCCTGCGCACCATGGCGCAGGAGTCGTACGACGTCCTGGTCCTCTCCCTCGTCGGCGGGGGCGTCCAGGCCGTGCTGCACGGCCTGAAGCGGGTCTGGGAGGGGCAGGCGCAGCGGCCCGTGGTCGTCACCGGCTATGTCGGCGTCGTCTACGAGAAGCTCGCCGACGGCCTGCTGCTGCGGCACGGCGCGGACCTCGTCCTCGCCAACTCCCGCCAGGACGCCGAGCGGTTCCGCACGGTGTACGACGGGGTCGGCGCCGACTCGTCGGCGGTGACCGAGGTGGCGCTGCCGTTCCTCGGCGGGGAGCCCTACGCCGGCGAGCACGACCCGTACACGGTCGTCTTCGCGGCCCAGCCCTCGGTGCCGGACAACCGCAGGGACCGTACGTACCTGCTGAACCGCCTGATCCAGCACGCCCGCAAGCACCCCGAGCGCGAGGTACTGCTCAAGCTGCGCTCCAAGCCGGGCGAACACACCACGCACATCGAGGAGTTGCCGTACCAGAAGCTGGTGCAGGGACTCGAACCGCCCGCCAACTTCCGTCTGGTGTACGGGAACATGGGCGAGGTCCTCGACCGCACCGACCTGCTGGTCACGATCAGCTCCACGGCGGCGCTGGAGTCGCTGCACCGCCGTATCCCCACCGTCGTCCTCACCGACCTCGGCGTGCGCGAGGTGCTCGGCAACCACCACTTCGTGGGCTCCGGCTGCCTCGCCTCCTGGGACCAGCTGGACGACGGACACCGCCCGACTCCCGACGAGGAGTGGGTGTCCCGGCAGGGCGTCTGTGCCGACGGCTTGTACGCCACCGCCTTCGACGCGGCCCGCGAGCGCATCGCCAAGCTGCTTCGGCGGCCCGGCGGCCTGCCCGCCCTCACGCCGTACTACACGCCGGCCACCGCGCCCGGCTATCTGCCCGGCATCCTCGCCCGCCACCACCTCGGCCCCGACGGCAGCCCGCTGCCCGGCGCCCCCGCCCACGACAAGGAGCCCGGCCCGGTCCGCCAGATAGTGCGCCGGGCGGCGCGCGGCGCCTACCGCCACGGCGTGCAGCGCGTGGCACCGGTCATCCGGCGGATGGGCGAGCTGTGAGCCGCCAGACCCCACGTCAAGGACGTCAAGGAGCAGATCCCATGTCCCACCCGGAAGCAGGTCAAGGCACTTCGGTGCCGCGCGTGCTCGCCGTCATCCCCGCGCGCGGCGGCTCCAAGGGCGTGCCCGCGAAGAACCTCATGCCCGTCGGCGGCGTGCCGCTGGTGGCGCGTGCGGTGCGTGAGTGCAGGGCTTCGAGGCTCGTCACGGACGTCGTCGTCTCCACCGACGACCAGGGCATCGCGGCCGCCGCCCGCCAGGCCGGCGCCGAGGTCGTGCTGCGCCCCGCCGCCATCGCCGGCGACACCGCCACCTCCGAGGCGGCCGTACTGCACGCCATGGACGCGCACGAGGCGCTGCACGGCTCGCCGGTGGACGTGGTGCTGCTCGTGCAGTGCACCAGCCCCTTCATCGTCCGCGAGGACATCGACGGCGTGGTCAAGGCGATCGTCGCCAACGGCGCCGACACCTCCCTGACTGTCGCGCCCTTCCACGGCTTCGTATGGCGCCACGGCGACGACGAGCCCACGGCGGCCGTCCGCGCCGAGCGCCAGACGGCCGAGGGCGGCACGGACACCGTCGCCACCCGCACCACCACATCCGGCGGCGGCTACGGCATCAACCACGACAAGTCCTTCCGCCCGCGCCGCCAGGACCGCCCCCAGGACTTCCTGGAGACCGGCGCCGCCTACGCGATGGACGCGCGCGGCTTCCGCGAGCACAGGCACCGCTTCTTCGGCCGCACCGAACTCGTGCGCACCGACCCCGCCCGGGTCCTGGAGATCGACGATCCCCACGACCTGGCCCGCGCCCGCGCGCTGGCTCCGCTGTTCGACGCGGACCGGCCCGGCGCCCTCCCGACCGCCGACGAGATCGACGCGGTCGTACTGGACTTCGACGGCACCCAGACCGACGACCGGGTGCTGATCGATGCCGATGGAAAGGAGTTCGTCTCCGTGCACCGCGGAGACGGCCTCGGCATCGCGGCGCTGCGCAAGAGCGCCCTGAAGATGCTGATCCTGTCCACGGAGCAGAACCCGGTCGTCGCCGCCCGCGCACGGAAGCTGCAGATTCCCGTGCTGCACGGCATCGACCGCAAGGACCTCGCACTGAAGCAGTGGTGCGAGGAGCAGGGCATCGCGCCTGAGCGCGTGCTCTACGTCGGCAACGACGTCAACGACCTCCCGTGCTTCGCCCTCGTGGGCTGGCCCGTGGCGGTCGGCAGCGCCCACGACGTCGTGCGCGGCGCCGCACGCGCGGTCACCACCACCTCCGGTGGCGACGGCGCGATCCGAGAGATCGCCAGCTGGATCCTCGGCCCCTCTCTCGATTCCCTCACCAAGTAAGGACATCTCTGCCATGAGCACCAACTCCCGCCTCCGCTCCTTCGGTTCGCGCGAAGTCGGCCCGGGCAAGCCCGTCTACATCTGCGGCGAGATCGGCATCAACCACAACGGTGAGCTGGAGAACGCCTTCAAGCTCATCGACGTGGCCGCCGAGGCCGGCTGTGACGCCGTGAAGTTCCAGAAGCGCACCCCGGAGATCTGCACCCCGCGCGACCAGTGGGACATCGAGCGCGACACCCCCTGGGGCCGGATGACCTACATCGACTACCGCCACCGCGTGGAGTTCGGTGAGGACGAGTACCGCCAGATCGACGAGTACTGCAAGAGCAAGAACATCGACTGGTTCGCCTCCCCGTGGGACACCGAGGCCGTCGCCTTCCTGGAGAAGTTCGACGTCCCGGCCCACAAGGTGGCCTCCGCCTCCCTGACCGACGACGAGCTGCTGCAGGCCCTGCGTGGCACCGGCCGCGCGGTCATCCTCTCCACCGGCATGTCGACGCCGAAGCAGATCCGCCACGCGGTCGAGGTCCTCGGCTCCGACAACATCGTCATGTGCCACGCCACCTCGACGTACCCGGCCAAGGCCGAGGAGCTCAACCTCCGCGCGATCAACACCCTGGAGAAGGAGTTCCCGAACGTCCCGATCGGCTACTCCGGCCACGAGACGGGTCTGCAGACCACGCTGGCCGCGGTCGCCCTCGGCGCCGTCTTCGTCGAGCGCCACATCACCCTGGACCGCGCGATGTGGGGTTCGGACCAGGCCGCCTCGGTCGAGCCGCAGGGCCTGACGCGCCTCGTCCGCGACATCCGCACCATCGAGGCCTCCCTCGGTGACGGCGTCAAGAAGGTCTACGACTCCGAGCTCGGCCCGATGAAGAAGCTGCGCCGCGTCGCCGGTGTGGTCGCCGAGGCGGAGA
Source organism: Streptomyces sp. R28 (assembly GCF_041052385.1). Lineage (GTDB taxonomy): Bacteria > Actinomycetota > Actinomycetes > Streptomycetales > Streptomycetaceae > Streptomyces. The sequence continues at coordinate 6,638,773 of NZ_CP163439.1, forward strand.
TCGCCGCGGCGGCGGGCGAGCCGGTCTCGGTCTGACCCGGAACGCACCGAGTTCGAACGCGCGCGCCGATGTCCGAGCGCTCCGAGTACGGGGCGCTCGGACTCGGCGCCGTTCGAGTTCCCTGACCACCAGCAACACGAGCTGAATACGAGCGCCGCATGAGCGCCTTACGACGGGACGGTCGTACGTCGATGAGCCACCGCGCCGGGAACACCGGCCCCCACACTCTCGCCTTCGTCGAGAGCCCGGTACAGCTCCTGAACGTGCTGGAGTGGGCGCACGCCCGCGAGCACGCCCTGGGTGCGGGACTCACCCTCGTCGTCCTGTCCCCCATCGACCCCATGACCCGTGGCCAGCTGCGCCGGATGGCCGAACTGGCACGGGACGACGGCCACGAGGTCCGCTGGGAGGAGGCGCGGGGCGGAGCGACCGCTCCCTTCCACACGATCGGCGGCCTCGCCGGCCGGCTCCGCCGGGCCGACCGGGTGGTCCTGGGCGACCCGTTCTCCCGCTACGTCCAACTCCTGCTGACCATCACCAAGGCCCGCGACATCGTCGTCGTCGACGACGGCACGGCGACCATGGAGTTCGTCGCCCAGCTCGCCCGCGGCGAACGCCTGGTGCGCTGGCACCGCAAGGGCGGCCGCCCCGGCCCTCGTGACCTGGTCTTCGCGCCGGTGTCGTCCGCGGCCCGCAAGCGGCTGACGCCGAGCGAGCGCCGTACGGTCGAGATCTTCTCCTCCATGCCGATGGAGGAGACGCCGGACGGCGTGACGGTCACCGCCAACACCTTCGCCTGGACCCGCGACCGGTTCGGCCCGCCGCGCATCACCAAGGGCTCGGACATGGTGGGTACGTCGTTGGTCGAGACGGGCGTGGTGGACGGCGACCGTTACCTGGAGGCCGTCCGCTCCCTGGCCAAGACGCACGGGGCGACCCGCTACTTCGCCCACCGCCGCGAAAGCGCGGAGAAGCTGCATCGGCTGGCGGTGGAGACCGGCCTGGAGATCGTCCGCCCGGACCTTCCGCTGGAGCTGATCGCCCGGCGCGGGCCGATCGGGCGGACGATCCTGAGCTTCCCGTCGACGGTTGTGCATACGTTGCCGCTGGCGCTGACCGGCACGGAGGTGCGGGTCGCGGTGTGCGACATCGACCCGGCCTGGCTGACGGCGAACGCGTCGCCGCGGGCGCAGGGGTTCTTGTCGGGGGTCACGGGGACGGCGCGGGATGTGCATCGGCTGTCGGCGGTTACGGCTGTGTGATCACTTGGCCGTAGGTCGGCCGGTGTGCTGCGGCTCGGGGCCTGGGACGCCGACCCCGAACCGCCTGCGCCGTGGTGCGAACTGGCTACGTAGATCACGGCCGCCTGCGGGCCAGGACGAACGCGCGTGGCCGCTTTTCCTCGCCGGCCGGTTCGCGCAGGACGCGGGCCTGGACCGGGAGGTCCGCCTCGGCCAGGTGGACGGCGACCGTGTCCGGGGTGCGCCAGTAGTAGTCGAGTGAGATCTCGTGGCCGAAGCGTTCCGCGAGGTGGAGGTGCTCCTCGTCGCCGTCGGGCCGGCCGGACTGGAACCCGAGGAGTACGTGGCCGCCGGGGACCAGGACGCGGTGGAACTCGGCGAACGTGGCGCCGAGGTGCTCGGTCGGGATGTGGATGATCGAGTACAGCGCGACGATCCCGCCCAGCGTCCGGTCAGGGAGGTCCAGAGCCGTCATCGAGCCCACATGGAACCGCAGTTCGGGGTGTGCGCGGCGGGCCAGGGCCACCATCAGGGGCGAGACGTCGACACCGAAGACCGGCACACCGAGGGCGTGGAGGTGGGCGGTGACGGAGCCCGGTCCGCTGCCGAGATCGGCGACGGGAGCCGGGGCGTTGTCGCATGCGAGCTCGGCGAAGGCGGTAACCAGGGAGCGGTCCAGCGGATTGCTGTCGGCCGGCCAGTCGGAGAAGCGCTCCGTGTAGGCGGGGGCTATCGCGTCGTACGAGGTACGGGTGGATCGGAGGAATTCCGGCTGCACGTCGGTCACGGACGCACCCTAGTGCGGGTGCGGAGCGGGCGTCCGGGGGTTCACCTGGGCGGTGCGAGGAGTTCCCGTACAGCGGGTGATCACGGCGGAACAGTAGGCTCAGGATCAGGATGTGGGCGTGTCCAGCTGCGGCTTCAGCCGTACCTCGGTCACGCTCACGCCCAGCGGAGCGCCGAACGACCGAACCAGCACGCCGCTGTCGATGTCGGTGACTTCCAGAGCCAGGTGCTCGGCCCCCACGCGCAGGTCGAGCCTTGCCACGGGCTCGCCCGAGAAGTCCGGCATGCGGTGGACCCGCGCCGCCGGGTACTTCAGGCTCGCCAGCCTGTCCCGCATCTCTTCGTACGTGGCCGTGTCCGTCCCCGAGAACGCCCTGCTGATGCGCCGGGCAGGGTGGAGTCGGGGGTCGGCTCAGCTGCCGGGGTCTCGGCCACGGAGGCCGATGCCACGTCATCGACGCCGCCGGAGACGTCCGGGGCGCAGCTCTGGGAGATGAGGTCCGCCATCTCGGGGAACCGCACCTCCGCGGTGTCGTCGCTCGCCGCGACGGTGCTGACGACGGAGGTCTGATCGGCGGTGGCGTTCCGCGCACCGAAGCCGGCCAGGACGACGACGCCGCCGAGCGCGGCCGTCAGCAAGGACTTCGGGAGGGCGTACTCAATCGGGTCGGAGAGTCCGATCGACAAGGGGTACGGCGGACGTGTGTCCCGGCATTCACCCGGGATGTGCGGTCCCGACAGGTGAACACAACCGACGGTTCTGTTCATGACGTGGTAAGCGTGGAGGAGTGGAGGTTAGGCTCCGTCACTCTCCGTACTGTGGATTTCATGATCGACTTGGCGGAAAGGAGCGCGAGTTTACCCACCCAAACCGATACCTATGCTTCGGGCGGCCGGATTTTCTTCCCCAAACGGGTTGAACTTTTGTTGATCGAGGGGCAGTTGGCCACCCCAGCGTCCTACCCTTTAGAGGGTGAACCAACTGATGTCCCCAGAGTCCGAGGCCGATCACACCGGGGAAGCCGCCCTTCCCGGCACCCTGCCGGAGGCGCTCCGCGCCGAACTCGTCGAGTTCCGGCGTGACTTGCACATGCATCCGGAACTCGGCAACCAGGAGTTCCGTACGACCGCAGCGATCAAGGCCCGCCTGGAGAAGGCAGGCCTGCAGCCCCGCGTGCTCGCCATCGGAACCGGGCTCATCTGTGACATCGGGGAGTGGGACGGCGAGCGGCCCATGCTCGCCCTGCGCGCCGACATCGACGCGCTGCCCATCCCGGACACGAAGAGTGAGTGCGCGTACCGCTCGACCGTCCCGGACCGGGCGCACGCCTGCGGTCACGACGTCCACACGGCCGCGGTCCTGGGTGCCGGCCTGGTGCTCGCCGGACTGCTCGAGCAGGGGCAGCTGCCCCGCCCCGTCCGCCTGATCTTCCAGCCCGCGGAGGAGGTGCTCCCCGGAGGAGCCGCCGACGTCGTCGAGTGCGGGGTGCTGGAGGGGGTGGGGCGGATCCTCGCCGTGCACTGCGACCCCAAGGTGGACGCCGGGAAGATCGGACTGCGGCAGGGTGCCATCACGTCCGCCTGCGACCGTCTCGAAATCGCCCTGGACGGGCCCGGCGGTCACACCGCCCGCCCTCACCTGACGACCGACCTGGTCACCGCCGCCGCCCGGGTCGTCACCGACGTGCCCGCGCTGGTCGCCCGGCGCGCCGACGCCCGCAGCGGCCTCGCCGTGACCTGGGGCCGCGTCGAGTCCGGCCACGCGCCCAACGTCATCCCGCAGCACGCCGAGCTCTCCGGGACCGTGCGCTGCCTGGACCTCGACACGTGGCGGCAGGCGCCGGACCTCGTCGTCGCCGCCATCGACGAGGTCGCCAACCTCCACCGCGCCAAGTCGGAGATCAACTACGTCCGAGGCGTCCCGCCCGTCGTCAACGACCCGGCCGCCACCGAGCTGCTGCGCGACGCCATGACCGCCCGGCTCGGTCCCGACTCCGTCGAGGGCACGGAGCAGAGCCTCGGGGGCGAGGACTTCTCCTGGTACCTGGAGCACGTTCCGGGCGCCATGGCCCGCCTGGGCGTGCGCACGCCAGGTGACCGGATCGGGCGCGACCTGCACCAGGGGGACTTCGACGTCGACGAGTCCGCCATCGCGGTGGGGGTGGAGATGTTCACGGCGGCTGCGCTTCTCGACGCCGTCAGGTAGCCGGGGCGGATCGCAGGGCGTCGATCGTGACCGTCGGTCACGCCCCCCCCCGCTTGCGACAGCCCCGCAGCGGGGAGAGTCTGGGCCCATGACGGACGGTCACGAGCGCCATCGCGTTGAAGGCACCCCTGGTGCAGTTGCCCTATGCGTACCTTTCGATCCGGTGGTTCACAAGGACGTAACCGGCCATCGGCACGAATGGATAACGGCAAGACGAAACCCCGTTCCCAGGAGTGTCTACGCGCGTTAATGTGCGCCGAACTCAGCACCCACTGCGGGGCTTGGAGAATGGGGACTTCACGATGCGTCGGATATCCAAACTGACCCGTGTCGCGGTGGGGGTCGCGTCGATCGCGCTCGCCGCCACGGCGTGCGGTGGCACCAGCAGCGACAGCGGCGGCGACAGCGACAGCAGCAGCGGCACCAAGGGCCTCGCCCTCGCGTACGACATCGGCGGCAAGGGCGACCAGTCCTTCAACGACGCCGCGTACGCCGGCCTTCAGAAGGCCCAGAAGGAGTTCGGCTACAAGACCGACGACGTCGAGCCAACCGAGGGTGAGACGGACGCCGACAAGGAGCAGCGGCTGGCCTCGCTGGCGCGCCAGGGCTACAACCCGGTGGTCGGCGTCGGCTTCGCCTACGGCCCCGCCATGGAGGCCGTGGCCAAGAAGTACCCGGACACCACCTTCGGCATCGTCGACTCCGTGGTCGAGGGCAACAACGTCGCCTCCCTCGTCTTCGCCGAGGAGCAGTCCTCGTACCTGGCCGGCGTCGCCGCCGCCAAGGCCACCAAGAGCAACACCGTCGGCTTCGTGGGCGGTGTGGACATCCCGCTGATCCACAAGTTCGAGGCCGGCTACAAGCAGGGCGTCCAGGACACCAGCGGCGGCAAGGTCAAGGTCATCTCCCAGTACCTGACCCAGACCGCCGAGGAGGGCGGCTTCTCCAGCCCCGACAAGGGCAAGGCCGCCGCCGAGGGCCAGATCGAGAAGAAGGCCGACGTCGTCTACCAGGCGGCCGGTCTGTCCGGTCAGGGCGTCATCGAGGCCGCCGCGAAGGCCAAGGTCTGGGCGATCGGTGTCGACTCCGACCAGTACAAGCAGGCGGCGCTCGCCAACTACAAGAACTACATCCTGACCTCCGCCCTCAAGGACGTCGGCGGTGCGGTCTACGCGCTCGCCAAGTCCGTCCACGACGACAAGCCGCTGACCGGCACCCAGACCTTCGACCTGAAGGTCAACGGCGTCGGCCTGGCCGAGTCCAACCCGGAGTTCGCGAAGATCGCGGGCCTCTCCGACGCCGTGGCGAAGGCCAAGGCGGGCATCATCGACGGCTCCATCAAGGTCAAGACCGAGTAGTCACGGTCGTACACCCTGGAAGCGGGCGGGCATCGGAAGATGCCCGCCCGCTTCGCGTCGCCGACCGCCGTTGCCGACCGCGTCGCCGGACGCCATGTCACCCACCGCCACCCTCTGTTTGCTGTCGGCAAGCCCTTGGTCAAGGCCTCGCGTGGAGTTGGCCACGGGCGCATAACAAGGTGGACAGAAGGGGTTTTCAGGCTTGTCTACGCGCGTTAATCTGCGACGAAAGCCAGCGCCGTAGCTGTGAAGCTGTCCCGAGCTGTACCGTCCGGCGCTTGTACGACAGGAGCACCTACACATGCGCCGGATTTCCCGGATAACGGTCGCAGGCGCAGCGACCGCCTCTCTGGCCCTCGCGCTCTCCGCCTGTGGCGGCACCTCGACCTCGGCCTCGTCGTCCGAGTCGAAGGGGGACAAGGGCCTCGCCATCGCGTACGACGTCGGCGGCAAGGGCGACCAGTCCTTCAACGATGCCGCGTACGCGGGTCTGGAGCAGGCGAAGAAGGAGTTCCAGTACGACACCGCCGACGTCGAGCCCACCGAGGGTGAGACGGACGCCGACAAGGAGCAGCGACTGGTGTCGCTGGCCAAGCAGGGTTACAACCCGGTCGTCGGTGTCGGCTACGCGTACGCCGCCGCCGTGAAGGGTGCCGCGGAGAAGTTCCCCGACACCACCTTCGGCATCGTCGACGACTCCACCGTCGAGTCGAAGAACGTGGCCGACCTGGTCTTCTCCGAGGAGGAGGCCTCGTACCTGGCCGGTGTCGCCGCCGCCATGAGCACCAAGACGAACACGGTCGGCTTCGTGGGCGGTGTGGACATCCCGCTGATCCACAAGTTCCAGGCCGGCTTCGCGCAGGGCGTCAAGGACACCGACCCGAAGGTCAAGGTCCTCTCCCAGTACCTCACGCAGACCGCGGAGGAGGGTGGCTTCGCCAGCCCGGACAAGGGCAAGTCGGCCGCCGAGGGCCAGATCGAGAAGAAGGCCGACGTCGTTTACGCGGCCGCAGGTCTCTCCGGCCAGGGTGTCATCGAGGCCGCCGCCGCCAACAAGGTGTGGGCGATCGGTGTCGACTCCGACCAGTACAAGCAGGCCGCTCTCGCCAAGTACAAGGACTCCATCCTGACCTCGGCGATGAAGGACGTCGCCAAGGCGGTGTACACCCTGGCGAAGTCGGTCGAGGACGGTAAGCCCGCGACCGGTATCGTTCGTGGCGATCTGAAGACCGGCCAGGTGGGCCTGTCGAACTCCAACCCGAAGTTCGCGGACGACGCCAAGGTCCAGGAAGCCATCAAGACGGCCAAGGAGAAGATCATCAGCGGCGAGATCAAGGTCAAGTCCAGCTGATTGCAGCAACACCCTGCGCAGCGGTAACCGAGGGGTTACGTCCGCGCGACGGGGTACGGGGAGAATCCTCCCCGTACCCCGTTGTCGCGGTGCGTCGGCCCCTTATCAGGCCATAGGGGCGCTACGCGCGTAGACGACCCCCGTCCCCCAGGAGCGTGCGCCATCAACGCGTCCAGCAGCCCTCCGGCCGGCGCGGCGGTCAACGGTCAGGTGACCGCCGTCGAACTCGCCGGGATCACTAAGCGTTTCCCGGGCGTCGTGGCCAACCACGACATCCACCTCAGCGTCCGCAAGGGCACCGTCCACGCCCTGGTCGGCGAGAACGGCGCCGGCAAGTCGACGCTGATGAAGATCCTCTACGGCATGCAGAAGCCGGACGAGGGCACCATCGCGATCGACGGCGAGCAGGTCACCTTCTCGTCACCGGCCGACGCCATCGTCCGCGGCATCGGCATGGTGCACCAGCACTTCATGCTCGCCGACAACCTCACCGTCCTCGAGAACGTAGTGCTGGGCAGCGAGAAGCTGTACGGCATCGGCGCCAAGGCCCGCCGGAAGATCAAGGAGCTCTCCGAGCGCTACGGCCTCGGCGTGGAGCCCGACCGGCTGGTCGAGGAGCTCGGCGTCGCCGCCCGCCAGCGCGTGGAGATCCTCAAGGTCCTCTACCGCGGTGCCACCACGCTGATCCTCGACGAGCCGACGGCCGTCCTGGTGCCGCAGGAGGTCGACGCACTCTTCGACAACCTGCGCGAGCTGAAGGCCGAGGGCCTGTCGGTCATCTTCATCTCCCACAAGCTGGGCGAGGTGCTGTCCGTCGCGGACGAGATCACCGTCATCCGCCGCGGTACGACGGTCGGTACGGCCGTCCCCTCCGAGACGACCCCGCGCCAGCTCGCCGAGATGATGGTGGGCAGCGAGCTGCCGACGCCGGAGACCGCGGAGTCGACGGTCACCGACCGCCCCGTCATCACGGTGGACAAGCTGCGCCTGGAGGCGGCCGGCGGCAAGGCCCTGCTGGACGACATCACCTTCACCATCCACGCGGGCGAGGTCCTGGGCATCGCCGGCGTCGAGGGCAACGGCCAGACCGAGCTGGTCGACGCCCTCATCGGCCTCAAGAGCGCCGACTCCGGCACGATCACGCTGATCGACGAGGAGATCACCGGCTGGGCCACCCGCAAGCGCCGCGAGCAGGGCATCGGCTACATCCCCGAGGACCGCCACCGCCACGGCCTGCTCCTGGAGGCCCCCCTCTGGGAGAACCGCATCCTCGGCCACGTCACCGAGAAGCCCAACGCCAAGGGCGTCTGGCTGGACCCGAAGGCCGCGCAGGCGGACACGCGCCGCATCGTCGAGGCGTACGACGTCCGCACCCCCGGCATCGACGTCACCGCCGCCTCCCTGTCCGGCGGCAACCAGCAGAAGCTGATCGTCGGCCGCGAGATGAGCCACAAGCCGCGCTTCCTCGTCGCCGCGCACCCGACCCGTGGTGTGGACGTCGGCGCGCAGGCCGCCATCTGGGACCACATCCGTGAGGCCCGCCGCGAGGGCCTGGCCGTGCTGCTGATCTCCGCCGACCTGGACGAGCTGATCGGCCTGTCCGACACCCTCCGCGTGATCTACAACGGCAAGCTGGTCGCCGACGCCGACCCCGCCACCATCACGCCGGAGGAGCTGGGCTCGGCGATGACCGGTGCCGCCACCGGCCACCTGGAACACGACGAGAGTGCCGAGCCCGGCGCAGACACCCCCGAGATCCGTAAGTCTCCCGAGGCTCCGGAAGACGAGGCCCGCTGATGAAGAAGTTCGACAAGGAGCGCGTGCTCCTCGCGGTGGCCGGGCCGGTCATCGCGCTCGCCGTGGCCTTCGTGCTGAGCGCGATCGTGCTGCTCGCCTCGGGCAAGAGCCCGGTCGAGCCGTACACCCTGATGTTCGAGCAGGCCTCGTACTCCGACATCCAGGTCCTGATCATCAACCAGGCCTCGATGTACTACATCGCGGCCCTCGCGGTGGCCATCGGCTTCCGCATGAACCTGTTCAACATCGGCGTCGACGGCCAGTACCAGCTCGCCGCCATGATGGCCGCGATCGTCGGCGCCCACGCGAACCTGCCGGCCGCTCTCCAGGTCCCGCTGCTGATCCTGACCGCGGTGTGCACCGGTGCCTTCTGGTCCGGCATCGCCGGTGTCCTCAAGGTCACCCGCGGCGTCAGCGAGGTCGTCGCGACGATCATGCTGAACGCGATCGCCACGTCGGTCATCGCCTACCTGTGGCTGCCGAACGTCTTCGGCGTCAAGGTCGGCAACAACAACACCACCGGCGAGATGCACGAGTCCGGCTGGGTCCCCGGCATCGACATGGGCGACGCCGGCGAGATCTACGGCCTGGTCTTCCTCGCCGTCCTGCTCGGCATCGGCTACTGGATCGTCCTCAACCGCACCCGCTTCGGCTTCGACCTGCGCGCCTCCGGCGCCTCGGAGTCCGCCGCGGCGGCCAGCGGCGTCGACCCCAAGCGCATGGTGCTCACGGCCATGCTGATCTCCGGCGGCATCGCGGGCCTCGCCGGCCTGCCGATCCTGCTCGGCGACACCCACACCTACAGCCTGAACTTCCCCACCGGCATCGGCTTCCTCGGCATCGGCATCGCCCTGCTCGGCCGCAACAGCCCCGTCGGCATCGCGTTCGCCGCCCTGCTGTGGGCCTGGCTCGACAAGGCATCGCCCGAGCTGGACTTCCACGACTACGACAAGGAGATCGCGGTCATCATGCAGGGCCTGATCGTGCTCTCCGTCGTCGTCTCCTACGAGGCCGTACGCGAGTGGGGCCTGCGCCGCCAGCAGCGCCGGGTCGGTGCGGAACTGGCCGCCGGTCACGTGCTCGGCGCCGACAACAACACCACGAAGGAGGTGGCTGGCCGATGACCGCCCCGCAGACCTCAGCGGTTGATGCCAACCAGCCCACGCTGCAGCCCGCGGCTCCGACGGGCCGCCGCCTGTCGTGGCCCGTCCTGCTGCTGGTCATCGCCGGAGCCCTGGCGCTGACCTCGATCGTCCGCATCATCACCGGCGCCGACGGCATCACCAACGTCAGCCAGATGTCCACCGCGCTCCAACTCGCCGTGCCGATCGGCCTCGCCGGCCTCGGCGGTCTGTGGGCCGAGCGGGCGGGCGTGGTCAACATCGGTCTCGAGGGCATGATGATCCTCGGCACCTGGTTCGGCGCCTGGGCCGGCTTCCAGTGGGGCCCGTGGACCGGTGTCCTGGTCGGCATCCTCGGCGGCGCGATCGGCGGCCTGCTGCACGCCTTCGTCACCGTCACCTTCAACGTCAACCACATCGTCTCCGGTGTGGCCATCAACATCCTCGCCCTGGGCGCCACCCGCTACCTCGCGCCCCTCGCCTTCGAGGGCCACGCGGGCGGCTCCGCCAAGCAGTCCCCGGCGGTCGACTCCCTCGGCAACTTCACCGTGCCAGGCCTGTCCGACGCGCTGCGGGACCTCAACAACCAGGGCTGGTTCTTCATCTCGGACATCGCCGGCCTGCTCGGCGGCCTGGTCACCAACGTCTCGTGGCTGACCGTGATCGCCGTGGCGCTGATCCCCGGCACCTGGTGGATCCTGTGGCGCACCTCCTTCGGTCTGCGCCTGCGCTCCTGCGGCGAGAACCCGGTGGCGGCCGAGTCCCTCGGCGTGAACGTCTACAAGTACAAGTACATCGCCGTGGTCATCTCCGGCGGCCTGGCGGGCCTCGGCGGCGTCTTCCTGTCCATCGTGGCCAACCCCTTCTATCTGGAGGGCCAGGTCAGCGGCCGTGGCTACATCGGTCTCGCCGCGATGATCTTCGGCAACTGGATGCCGGGCGGCCTCGCCCTCGGCGCCGGCCTGTTCGGCTACACCGACAGCCTCAACCTGCGCGGCGGCTCCACGAACGTCCACGCCCTGCTGCTGCTCGGCGCGCTCCTGCTGATCATCGGCGCCATCTACCTCGTGATCACGAAGAAGTACGCCTCGTCGATGATCACCGCCGTCGTCGGCGCTCTGGTGTTCGCCTGGTACGCGAGCACCAACGAGGTCCCGAACCAGGTCGTCTCCGCCACGCCGTACGTCATCACGCTCATCGTTCTCACGCTGTCCGCGCAACGCCTGCGGATGCCGAAGGCGGACGGCCTGCCGTACCGGAAGGGCCAGGGCAAGTGACCTCGGCCGCCTCCCATGACGTCGACTGGGACAAGCTGCGCGCGGCGGCCCAGGACGCCATGTCCCGCGCCTACGCCCCGTACTCCGGCTACCCGGTCGGCGTCGCGGCCCTGGTCGACGACGGCCGCATGATCACCGGCTGCAACGTCGAGAACGCGTCGTACGGCCTCGGGCTGTGCGCCGAGTGCGGACTGGTCTCGGAGCTGCAGAACACCGGCGGTGGCCGCCTGACGCACTTCACCTGCGTCGACGGCAAGGGCGACATCCTCGTCCCGTGCGGCCGCTGCCGACAACTGCTGCACGAGTTCGGCGGCCCGGACCTGCTGCTGGAGACCCCGGCGGGCATCCTGCCCCTCTCGGAGATGCTGCCCCAGGCCTTCGGGCCGGGCCACCTCACCAAGTAACTCCCGTGCGGCCCCTCTGCGTTGCCGGGCGACTGGACCAGTTGCCCGGACAACCGGCTCAGAGGGGCCGTACGACTTCTGGAATCCTCGGAAGGAAGCCAAGCCATGGCCATGGACGCCATCTCCGTCATCCGCACCAAGCGGGACCGCGGCGAGCTCAGCGACGAGCAGATCGACTGGGTCATCGACGCGTACACCCGCGGGGAGGTCGCCGACTACCAGATGGCCGCCCTCAACATGGCGATCCTCCTCAACGGCATGGATCGCCGTGAGATCGCCCGCTGGACGGCCGCGATGATCGCCTCCGGCGAGCGCATGGACTTCTCGTCCCTGTCCCGCCCGACCGCCGACAAGCACTCCACGGGCGGCGTCGGCGACAAGATCACCCTCCCGCTCGCGCCCCTGGTGGCGGCCTGCGGCGCTGCCGTTCCCCAGCTCTCGGGCCGGGGCCTCGGCCACACGGGCGGCACGCTGGACAAGCTGGAGTCGATCCCGGGCTGGCGGGCGCTGCTCTCCAACGAGGAGATGCTGAACGTCCTCGACACCACCGGCGCGGTGATCTGCGCGGCCGGTGACGGCCTGGCCCCCGCGGACAAGAAGCTGTACGCACTGCGCGACGTCACCGGCACGGTCGAGGCGATCCCGCTGATCGCCTCGTCGATCATGTCGAAGAAGATCGCGGAGGGCACGGGCTCCCTGGTCCTGGACGTGAAGGTCGGCACCGGCGCCTTCATGAAGACCATCGAGGACGCGCGCGAGTTGGCGTCCACGATGGTGGGCCTCGGCACGGACCACGGCGTGAAGACGGTCGCCCTGCTGACCGACATGTCGACCCCGCTGGGCCTGACGGCGGGCAACGCGCTGGAGGTCCGCGAGTCCGTGGAGGTCCTGGCCGGCGGCGGCCCCGCGGACGTCGTGGAGCTGACGATCGCCCTGGCCCGCGAAATGCTGGATGCCGCCGGGGTGAAGGACGCCGACCCGGCCAAGGCCCTGGCCGACGGCTCGGCGATGGACGTCTGGCGCCGCATGATCGCGGCCCAGGGCGGCGACCCGGACGCGGAGCTGCCGGTCGCGCGCGAGCAGCACGTGATCAAGGCCCCGTCCTCCGGTGTCCTGACCCGCCTCGACGCCTACGACATCGGCATCGCCGCATGGCGCCTCGGTGCCGGGCGCGCCCGCAAGGAGGACCCGGTGCAGGCGGGCGCGGGCGTCGAACTGCACGCCAAGCCGGGCGACACGGTGACCGAGGGCCAGCCCCTGCTGACCCTGCACACGGACACCCCGGAGCGCTTCGACTACGCGCTCCAGGCGGTCGAGGGTTCCTACGACATCGCGGCGCCGGGGACGGACTTCACGGCGTCGCCGGTGGTGCTGGAGCGCATCGCCTGACCAGGCGCCCGCGGCCGGAGGCCGCTGCTGTCACAGCCCTTTCGGGTGAACGGGACCGGTGGACCACCACCGGTCCCGTTCGGCATGCTGGGATCGGTGACGCACCGATAGGAGACCGCGATGGGCGCACTCACCGTGAGCCAGGACCCCGATCAGAACTGGGACGAGCTCGTCCGGTTCTGGGAGGAGATGGACTGGCCGGAGGGCAGCAAGGTGGAGATCATCGAGGGGATCATCACCGTGTCACCTGCTCCCGCATCCCGCCACAACGTGATCGCGGCCCGCATTCAGCGTCGCCTCTACTCCGTGATCCCCGAGGACTGGGAAATCTTCCAGACGCTGGTGATCGCCGTGCCGTCACGTCTGGGCATGCTCATCCCTGACCTGCTCGTGGCTCCCGTGCAGGAATGCGCGGAGGCGGAATCCCACATCCCGGCAGCCCTCGCCGAACTCGTCGTTGAGGTGACCTCCAAGTCCAACGCCCACCACGACCGCGTCAGCAAGCCCGCCGCCTATGCCACCGCCGGGATTCCGCTCTACCTGCTGATCGACCGCTGGGCCCCCGGAGGGCCCACCGCCACGCTCTTCGGAGAGCCGAAGGGCGATGTCTACCGTGTGCTGAGCGCAGTCAAGTTCGGTGACCCCATCAAGCTGCCGGAGCCCTTCGACGTGACGATCGACACCGGCGAGTTCCCGGTCGACTGACCCTCAGCCCAGCAATGTCGCGACCACGACGAGTACCGGCACCGACAACACCGTCGACAGCAGAATCGAGTCCCGGGCCAGCCGCTCGCCCACCCCGTAACTCGACGCGTACGTAAAGAGGTTCTGCGCGGCAGGCAGCGCCGACGTCACCACCACGTCCAGCAGCGGAGCGCCCCGCAGGCCGAACACCCCCGCTGCCAGCGCCCACGCCGCCGCGGGCTGGCCCACCGACTTCAGGGCGACCGAGAGCAGCACCGGATACCGGTCCGGGCCCCGGCCGGGCATCGTGCTGCCGCACAGGGAGATGCCGAAGGCCAGCAGGACCGCCGGGACCGACATGCCGCCGATCAGGGTCAGCGGGTCCAGGACGGGCGCCGGGACCTTCAGCCCCGCCGCCGAGACCACCACCCCCGCCAGCGAGCCCACCGCGATCGGGTTCCGCAACGGCGTCAGCAGCCGCCGCCACAGGGGCCCCTTCTCGCCCTCTCCGGACAGGTCGAGGACCGTCAGCGCGATGGGTGTGACGCCGATGAGCTGGAACAGCAGCACCGGCGCCACCAGCGAGGCGTCACCGAGGACGTACACCGCGATCGGGATGCCGAGGTTGCCCGAGTTGACGTAGCTGGAGCACAGCGCGCCGATTGTCGTACGGCCCACGCCCCAGCGCCGTACGACCCCGACCGCGACGAAGACCCCGGCCGCCGCGGCCGTGCTCAGTGCCGTGACCAGGAGGCGGCTGGAGAAGATCACCGAGAGGTCGGTCTGCGCCAGCGTGGTGAACAGCAGGGCCGGGGACGCCACATGGAAGGCCAGCTTGGTCAGCACCTCCCGGCCGTTGCCGCCGAGGTAACCGCGCCGGCCGATCACATAGCCCACCCCGATGACGACCGCGATCACCGCGAACCCCGTCAGCACCCCCTGCACAGAACCTCCTTCGCGGGGAGGAGAGCGCAGGGTATTCGGGGATGCACTGATGCGTGGGGCATACAGCAAACCCTCTGGGGAAGGAGTGCGGCGGGTCAACGTGATCTCGGTCGGCGGACACCCCGCGCACGTGCGATGAGCAGCGGGAATCGGCGACCGGCGCCCGGCCCGATGAGTTCCGCCCGCCCGCCCGGTCTACCGATCGTGGACGCCATGACACCCGCTGTACTCGTGCTGGCCGGCCCCGTCACCCGGGATGAGGTGGCAGGGCTGTGTGACGACGTGCGGGCGCTGCTGGAGGCCTCCGGTGTCGGGGCTGTGGTGTGTGATGTCGGTGGGCTCGGGCCGCCGGGGCTCGGGGTCGTCGATCTGCTGGCGCGGCTGCAGCTGGCCGCCCGGCGGGCCGGGGGACGGATACGGCTGCGTGATCCCGACCCCGCCCTATGCCCCCTGCTCGACCTGGTCGGTCTCCGCTTCGAGGTGGAGGGGCAGCCCGAACAGCGGGAACCACCTCTCGGTGTCGAGGAAGAAGTGGAACCCGGTGAGCCGGCGGTCTGAAATCTCCAGCACCTGGACCGCCCACGGGGTGAAGCCGCCCTCTTCGGGGTCCGGCTTGTACTGGGCGAAGCCCGGCAGCCCGTTCACCTGCACCGGTACCAGGCGCGAGCCTTCGCAGGCGGAGCCCAGTGTCGTCATGAAGCCCGTGATGTCGTCGTGGCCCGTCAGCCACAGGTCGAACGGCGGCATCGTCATGACGGCGTCCTCGTGCAGCAGCGCCGTCAGCGCCGACATGTCGTACCCCTCGAAGGCCGCCACATAGCGCTCGAGCAGCTTCTGCTGCTCCTCGTCCAGCGGGTCGGAGACGGCCGCACCGGCCGCCTTGTCGTCCCGCTCGGCCAGCGTGGCCCGCGCCCGCTGCAGCGCGCTGTTCACCGACGCGACCGTCGTGTCCAGCAGCTCGGCGACCTCGCTCGCCTTCCAGGCCAGCACCTCGCGCAGGATCAGCACCGCCCGCTGCTTGGCCGGCAGTTGCTGCAGGGCGGCCATGAAGGCGAGCCGTACCGACTCCTTGGCGACGGCCGCCTCCGCCGGGTCCTCGACCGTCGGCAGCATGCGACTGTCCGGCATCGGCTCCAGCCAGGTGTGGTCCGGGCGGGGGGAGAGCGCCGCCTGGGCCAGCGGCGTGGACTCGCTGAGGTCCATGGGCCTGGCCCGCTTGTTGCCCGCGGTCAGCATGTCCAGGCAGACGTTGGTCGCGATGCGGTACAGCCACGACCGCAGGCTGGAACGTCCCTCGAACTTCTCGTAACTCCGCCAGGCGCGGACCATCGTGTCCTGCACCGCGTCCTCGGCCTCGAACGACGAGCCGAGCATGCGGTAGCAGTACCCGGTCAGCTCGACGCGGTGTTTCTCCAGCCTGATATCGAGGTCCGTCGTCGTGGTCGCCGTACCGTCGCTCATCGTCCACCCACCCCTGTGGCCCCATCCATCCGTGCGCCCCATTGCGCCCAGCACTTCGGAAGCTACCGCAGCCCACTGACAATGGCCCCCGGAGCGCACAAACACCCAGGTCAGGGCATTTGTCAGACCAGTTGCTTCACGGACATGAGCAGATGCCGATGAGAGGCGGACCCTGCCTCGGCACCGCCGTCCTCGCTTCCGTCCTCACCCGCCACCGCGCTGAGCAGCGTCCGCTGCCCCGTCCCCAGCATCTCCAGCCGCAGCCGGGGCGCCTCGAAGGAGTTCAGCGCGTCCAGCAGATACGCCGGGTTGAAGGCCACGGTGACCTCCTGCGCGCCGCTCAGCACGGCCGGCAACCGCTGCGCCGCCACGTCGTCCCCGTACCCGGCCCGCAGCAGCACGGATCCGTCGTCCGAGAAGTCCAGCCGCACCGGACTGCTCGCCTCCGCCACCACGGCGACCCGCCGCACGGCCTCCGCGAGCGCCCCGCACTCCACCTCGGCGACGGCCGCCCCGCCCATCTCGAACAACGAGCCGTACGCCGGCAGCCGCCCGTCCAGCAGCCGTACGACACTCCGCATGCCCTCGCCTTCGAAGCCGACCAGACCACCACCGGCCGCGCGGTCCAGTCCGAGCCGGACGCTCCCGCACCGCGCCAGCGACCGTGCGGTGTCCAGCAGCCGCCGCGCCGGGACCAGCGCCTCCATGGCGCCCGCGCCGTCGGACGAGCCTTCCGGCTTCCACCCCAGCCGGCGTACGGCATAGCGATACCGGTCGGACGCCGACAGCGTCATCGAGTCGCCGTCGAGGCGCAGCTGCACGCCGGTCAACACCGGCAGCGTCTCGTCCCGTCCGGCCGCCACGGCCACCTGCCCGACGGCGGTGGCGAAGTCGGCGGCGTCCACACTGCCGTACGAGACGGGCCGGGCCGGAAGAGCCGGGTACTCCTCGCGCGGCAGCGTCGACAGGCCGAACTCGGTGCCACCCGCCTCCACCGTGAACCGCGTGCCCTCCAGGGCACAGCTCACCGGCCCGTCCGGCAGTACCCGGCAGATGTCCAGCAGCCGGCGCCCGGGCACGAGCACCTCGCCGACCCCCGTGGTCTCGGCGCTCACCTCGATACGCGCCGCGGCCTCGAAGTCGAACCCCGAGACGGTGAGACGCCCGGCGTCCACGGCCAGCAGCAGACCGCCCAGCACCGGCACCGGTGTGCGCGACGGCAGCGCGCGCCCCGCCCACGCCACGGCCTCGGCGAAGGCGGCCCGCTCGATTCGGAACTCCATGAAAAATCCCCCTGGTCGGTACGGTCGTCAGAGATCGCGGAGGCTATCCGCCGCCACTGACAACCGGCCCCGACCAGGGGGAGAGGGCGTACGAGAGGATCAGGCCGCCGTCGCCAGCTGCTGCCGCTGAAGTCGCGCCGCCCGCGTTCCGAACACCGTGATCGTCACGACGCCGAACACCGCCAGCAGACCGACCCCGACCGTTCCGGCCCAGCCGCCCGCGTGGAAGGCCACCGCGCCGACCGTGCTGCCCGCGCTGGAGCCGATGTAGTAGGCGGACTGGTACAGCGCCGAGGCCTGGGCGCGGCCGTGTGTCGCCGTCTTGCTGACCGCCGAGGACGCCACCGCGTGCCCCGCGAAGAAGCCGCCGGTGATCAGGACCAGGCCCAGGAGGACCAGCGGGAGCGAGCCCGCGAGGGAGAGCAGCAGACCCGCCGCCGTCGTCGCGCCCGCCGCGTACAGGGCGCCTCGGCGGCCCAGGCGGCCCACCAGCCGTCCCGCCGTCGACGCCGACACCGTACCGACCAGGTACACCAGGAAGACCGAGCCGATGATGCCCTGGGGGAGGCCGAACGGCGCCTCCGTCAGGCGGTAGCCGATCACCGTGTACACGCCGCCGAAGATCGTCATGAACAGGGCGCCGATCGCGTACAAGCGGCACAGCAGCGGGTTGGCGAGGTGGTCGCGGACCGTGCGGGCCAGGACCCGCGGGCGCAGCGAGCCCCGCTTGAAGTGGCGCGGTGCCGGGAGCAGCAGCCGGAAGGCCACCGCGCACCCGACCGCGATCACACCGATCACGCCGATCGCGACCCGCCAGCCCCACTCCTGCGCGACCCAGCCGGTGATCACCCGGCCGCTCATGCCGCCGACGCTGTTGCCCGCGACGAACAGGCCGATCGCCGTGACCAGCGCCTTCGGGCGGACCTCCTCGGCCAGATAGGCCGTGGCCGACGCCGGCAGACCCGCCAGCGCCGCGCCCTGGACCGCCCGCAGCACGACCAGGGCGGTCAGGTTCGGCGCGAAGGGGACCAGCAGCCCGACCGTCACCGCGACCGCCAGCGACGCCGTCATGACCGTACGGCGTCCGAACCGCTCCGACAGTGCGCTCATCGGCAGCACGAACAGGGCCAGACCGCCCGTCGCCGCCGCCACCGTCCAGCTCGCCTCGCTGGCCGCCACCCCGAACTCACCCGAGATCAGCGGCAGAAGGGCCTGTGTGGAGTAGAGGAGCGCGAAGGTCGCGACACCGGCGAGGAAGAGGGCGAAGCTCATCCGGCGGTAGCCGGGGCCGCCCGGGGCCATACGGGAGTCGACGAAAGGGACAGCGGGTGCGGCGCCCACGGTGGTGGACGCCCCGGTACTGGCGGGAGACATGCTTCGAAGCTACGTACGATCCCGCTGATCCGTCCAATGCATGGATTGGCCATAATCGTTCCCATGGAGCATCAGCAGAGGTCACGAGCTCGCCTGTCACCATCCAGTGACACAGAAGACATGGTGATGTTGCTGGCGCCGCGCCTCGCGTACTTCGCCGGCGTCGCCCGCACCGAGCACGTCACCCGGGCCGCCCAGGAGATGCAGGTCCCGCAGTCCACGCTCTCGCGCGCCATGGTCCGCCTCGAAGAGGACCTGGGCGTCGATCTGTTCGCCCGCCACGGCCGTACGGTCTCGCTGACCCCCGCCGGCCGCACCTTCCTCGCCTCCGTCGAACGTGCCCTCGCCGAGATCGAGCGCGCCGCCGACGAGGTCCGCGCCGACGCCGACCCGGCCACCGGCAAGGTCGCCTTCGGCTTCCTGCACACCATGGGCGCGGAAACGGTCCCGGGCCTCCTCCACACCTTCCGTGCCGACCACCCGCGCATCCGCTTCAGCCTCGTCCAGAACTACGGCGAGGCGATGATCGAGCGTCTGCGCTCCGGTGAGCTCGACCTGTGCCTGACGTCCCCGGTACCGGACGCCCCGGACCTGGTGGCCCGCCGCCTGGACGAACAGAAACTCCGTCTGGTCGTCCCGGCCGACCACCGTCTGGCGGCGCGCAAACGCGTCCGCCTGACCGAGGCGGCCGACGAGAACTTCGTGACCCTGGAGCCCGGCTACGGCATGCGCCGCATCACCGACGACCTGTGCAGGGAAGCGGGGTTCAAGCCCCGCATCGCCTTCGAGGGCGAGGAGGCGGAGACGTTGCGCGGACTGGTGGCGGCGGGGCTGGGAGTCGCCCTGCTGCCGCCACCTGCGGTGCCCCGCCCGGGGGTCGTCGAGCTGACGGTCACGGCTCCACGAGCGGTGCGGGAAATCGGTGTCGCCTGGCTGGAGGGCCGCCCGGACACGCCGCCGGTGGCGGCCTTCAAGAAGTTCCTGCTCTCGAAGAAGGGCAACCTGCTTCCCGGCTAGAGGGCCGACCTCAGGGAAACGAGCCGACCGAGGGCCGGTTGTAGCCCACCGTGCGAGATCGGCGAGCCGCAACGGCCCTGTGCCGGCGAGCGGGTGGCCGTCGGCCAGTGCGGCGGATCGCGCTACCTCCGCAACGACTTCCCGAACCCCGCGGCCAACGGCATCCGCAGCCCCAGCGGAGGCGGAGCCGCGAACGCGTCGGCGACCGGCCGGGAGAACGCCTTACCGAACAGCACCCCCATGACGAAGTCCTCGGCCAGTGCGAGGACTTCATCGCGGTGCTGGTGCAACCCGTGTCCGTCGGAGTGCACTTCGAACCGGCACACGTCCCGGTTCGCCTTCTTCGCCCGCTCCGCCAACCGGAACGACAGCTCGGGATCGGTGCGCGCGTCATTCGTGCCGTGCACGACCAGCACCTGCCGCCCGCCGAGCTGCTTCACCGGTTCGGGTGAGGCCGCCAGGTCCTCCTCCGGCAGCCAAGGAGCGATCGCCAGCGCGGAGTTGACGGCCTCGTGGCCGGCCGCGTGCAGGGCCGCCCGCCCGCCCATGTCGACCCCGGCGAGGCACACCGGGACGTCCCCGTAGCGCCGTACGGCCTCGTCCGCGGCCCATGACGCGTCGCTCGCCAGGTTCGCGGCAGTGCCGTTCCATCCGCGGAAGCGGTAGTGGACGACGTGCGCGGCCAGCCCCTCCCCGCGTCCCGCCCGCATCAGGCGGCGCCCCAGCGTCCGTACGTACGAGGTCGCCAACACCGTTGCCGGTTTGCGATGTGAGACCTCGTCACCTGCGGGAAGCAGGAGGACGACGCCGCTCACCGCTGTCGGCTCCGGCCCGATCGCTCTGCCCAGCCGGGCCCTACGAACCGGCGTCGCTTGGTGTGCCATGACAGAACAGTGTCAGAAGCGCGGGTGTACGCCACCCTGCCGTGGGGTCACCGTTACGTATCGACGGATTCGTACAGCGAGGGGAAACGGCGCGATGAACGCGCCGTCTACGCGCGTAGGCGTTACAGTGCGAAAATGACGAGCCAGACTGCCCAGAGGGCGACCATCCCGAGCTCGGACCAGATCCGCCGGGCGCCGAAGGTTCTGCTGCACGACCACCTCGACGGCGGGTTGCGCCCCGGCACCGTCGTCGAGCTCGCCCGCGCGTCGGGCTACACCCAGCTGCCCGAGACCGACCCCGACAAGCTCGGCCTGTGGTTCCGCGAGGCGCCCGACTCCGGCTCCCTGGAGCGGTACTTGGAGACCTTCTCGCACACCGTCGGCGTGATGCAGACCCGCGAGTCCCTCGTCCGGGTCGCCGCCGAGTGCGCCGAGGACCTCGCCGAGGACGGGGTCGTCTACGCCGAGGTGCGGTACGCGCCCGAACAGCACCTCGCGGCCGGGCTCACCCTCGAAGAGGTCGTCGAGGCCGTCAACGAGGGCTTCCGGGAGGGCGAGCGGATCGCGCGGGAGAACGGCCACCGCATCCGTGTGGGCGCGCTGCTCACCGCCATGCGACACGCCGCCCGCTCCCTGGAGATCGCGGAACTCGCCAACCGCTACCGCGACTTGGGCGTCGTCGGCTTCGACATCGCGGGCGCCGAGGCCGGCCACCCGCCCACCCGGCACCTCGACGCCTTCGAGTACCTCAAGCGCGAGAACAACCACTTCACCATCCACGCGGGCGAGGCCTTCGGTCTGCCGTCCATCTGGCAGGCCCTGCAGTGGTGCGGCGCCGACCGGCTCGGGCACGGGGTGCGCATCATCGACGACATCCAGGTGCACGCCGACGGCTCGGTCGAGCTCGGGCGGCTCGCCTCGTACGTACGGGACAAGCGCATCCCGCTGGAGCTGTGCCCCAGCTCCAATCTCCAGACGGGTGCCGCCGACTCCTACGCCGCCCACCCCATCGGGCTGCTGCGCCGGCTGCACTTCCGGGCCACCGTGAACACCGACAACCGTCTCATGTCCCACACCAGCATGAGCCGGGAATTCGAGCATCTTGTCGAGGCGTTCGGTTACACGCTCGACGACATGCAGTGGTTCTCCGTCAATGCGATGAAATCATCGTTCATTCCTTTCGATGAACGGCTCGCGATGATCAATGACGTCATCAAGCCCGGATATGCCGAACTGAAGTCCGAGTGGCTTTTCCGACAGGCCACGTCTACCAGCGACTCTGCGGCTGAGGAGGGGTGACCTGAGGCTCTCCGCCTACAGGGAATGCAGGCACCATTCACAATCCGTCCTCATTTCGATGTTTGCGGCGGCGTGCCGGGCGTGTTTACGGTCGAGAACCGCTCACAACCCCGTTCAACGAATTTCGAGGACGCATTTCATGAAGCAGTCTGCTGCCAAGACCCTCGGTGTCGCCGCTCTCGGTGCCGCCTTCGCCGCCGCCGGTGCGGGTGCCGCGAACGCCGCGCCGGTCGCCCCGGACGCCGCCGGTGCGGCGCTGGGCGCCGTCCAGGCCCTCCCGGCCGGGGACCTCGCCCAGGCGGCTCCGGGTGCCGGTGCGGGTCTGGCCCACGGGCCCGAGGCGGTCACCACCGGACTGGCCGCCGCGCAGACCGGCGTGCAGTCCGGCGTGCAGCCGGCCGCCGAGAAGGCGCTCGCCGGTGGGCCGACCGACGTGGTCAGTGGGCTGCTCGGCGGTCTGCCGGTGCAGGGTCTGGCCGCCGAGGGTCTCACCCAGGGCCTGCCCACCCAGGGTCTGCCCGTGAACGGTGTTCCGCTCGCCTGAGTCGGCCTTACCCGAAGCGCGCCGCTGGGGCGCACCCTTGGACACCGGGTGCGCCCCAGCGGCGTACCTATGTACGCCTGTGCGTCGAGTGGTTCACCAGGCCGTGCGTGTCCTGTTCGCCTTGTCCTCCGAGGGGAGCAGGAGCCACAGGGCTATGTAGAGCAGGAACTGCGGGCCCGGGAGCAGGCAGGAGATCAGGAAGATCACGCGCATCGTCGTCGCGGAGGTGCCGAAGCGCCGGGCCAGCGCGGCGCACACTCCGCCGATCATGCGGCCGTGGGTGGGGCGGGCAAGCGCGGTCATGGTGCGGCTCCTTCGCGAGCGTCGGTCGGAGGCTCCCTTGTGGGGTCTCCCGAGGCGTTGCCTCATCTGACAACCACGCTATGGCGACGAAGCGGGCAAAGCGTCACTCTACGGAGCTATCCCGACCCTGGGAATCGTCGGGGTCCGACCCTGAGAGGGCTCCTCCTGGGGGACCGTTGCCCGGTGTGCGCGCTCGGACCTGCGGCGGAGCCAGGCGCGGGTCGCGGGGACCACGGTCGTGTGTGCCAGGGCGACCCCCACCGTGTTCAGCAGCAGTGAGTCGATGTCGACGATCTGGCCGGGTACGCCGGTCTGCAGCAGCTCTATGCCCAGCGAGATCAGGGCGCCGGCGGCCACCGTGCGGACCAGGGAGCCGAGGGGGGAGGCGGTGAGTCTGCCGTGCGCCATCGGGATCAGCACGCCCAGCGGGGCGAGCAGGGCGAGTCCCTCGATGATGCGGCGGGCGCCTTCCTGCCAGCCCAGCGCCAGATCGGCCCTGATCCCGGCGAACGGGCGCAGGTTGGCCGGCATCACCCAAGGGACGTCCAGGGGGCGCAGCGTGAGCCAGGCGGCGAACGCCAGGTGCGCGAGCAGGAGGACACCCCCCGTCGCACGGATGTGGATCGCGGCGCTGCCGCCGATGGAGCCTTGACGCTGCACGCCCCCCTAGACGCGCCCCCCGGCAGGATCGGTTCCGGGACGGGGCGTAGTGGGGTGAGGCGTCCGCCACATGGGCCTCCGGCGGTTGGGCCGGGGTGGGGGTGCGCGTGGATGCCTGCGGCGGCCTGTGCGGGTGGGGTGGGGGTTCGCGTTGCGCCTGCGGGTGGGTGGTGGGTCGGGGCCGTGCCGGGGGGTGTCCGTCCTCGGTCGGGCGGTTGCCGTACGTGGGTGGGGTGGCCTGCGTTGACGCCCGCCGCTGCGGGCGGACACCCCCCGGCACGGCCCCTTGCCGCCGTACGCGGGTGCGGCGCCGTGGGGGCCGCACATCTCAGCGTCGGTCGGCAGCATCCAGCCCGTCTGGGGGCACCCCCTCTGGGGGAGTCTGAGGACGAGGCCCGTTCAGGGCCGAAGCGGGGGTCTGGGGGCGGCAGCCCCCAGCAGGGTCAGCGCTGACACCGAGCAGTGGAGAGCCGCGGTGCGTGGTGAGCCGGTCCAACCGACGGAGTCAACCCGTGACGTCGGTCGACGGGGGCTCGTTGCTGCCCGGGCGGGTGCGGACCTCGTCCGTGCACTCGTAGCGGCGTAGGGGCTCGTTGCCGGGGCCGCCCAGGATGACCGAGCCGTCGCCCTCGGCTGCCGTCGAGTCCGAGAACGTGCAGACGATCTGGGCGAGTGCGTACGAGGTGAGGTCGTTGGGGGGTGTGCTCAGGCGTAGTGCCTCGTCGGGGTCGTCGGCGCGTGGGCTGCTCACGCTCATGGCGCCGCGGACGTCCGTGGTGTAGCCGGCCTCCTTCTCGTCGGCCGAGGGCGTCGCCTCCAGCTCGTCGAGGAGGCCCTGGGCCACGAGGACGCGTCGCTCCGAGTCCGCCGTGCCGTCCGGTACGCGTACGGTCCGGTCGACGGCCACCAGTTGGGACCCGCAGAGCAGGAACACCTGCACCGGGAGTCCTCGCGCGGCCTGCGTCGACACGTCCGGTTCGGAGAGTGAGCAGTGCACGCGGGAGGGGGCGGGGCCGAAGTCGGTCGGGACCTCCGTGGACCGTATGCCGCATCCGGTCAGGAGGGCGGCGGTGAGTGTGGCGAGTGCCAGTAGGCGGCTTGCTTTTGTCTGCGGCATCACGCGTCCCCCTTCTTCGTGTCGCCTGCGTTCTGGCCGTTGTTCTCGTCCTGTTCCGCCAGCTTCGACGCGTCCTGGGGCAGGCGCAGGGTGAACACCGCGCCGCCCTCGGGGGAGTTGGCGGCGGTGATCTCGCCGCCGTGGATGTGGGCGTTCTCCAGGGCGATGGACAGGCCGAGGCCGCTGCCCTCGGAGCGGGGGCGGGAGGCGCTGGCCTTGTAGAAGCGGTCGAAGACGTGGGGGAGGACGTCCTCGGCGATGCCGGGGCCGTGGTCTCGTACCTTGATGACGACCGAGTCGTCCGCCTCGCGGATCGAGACGCGGACCGGCGAGCCGCCGTGCTTGAGCGCGTTGCCGATGAGGTTGGCCAGGATGACGTCGAGGCGGCGGGGGTCCAGGCGGGCCATGAGGCCGCGCTCGGCGTCCAGGTCCACGGCGTCCAGCCAGGCCCGGGCGTCTATGCACGCCGTGATCTGGTCGGCGACGTCGACGTTGTCCAGGACCAGGCGAGCCGTGCCCGCGTCGAAGCGGGTGACCTCCATCAGGTTCTCGACCAGGTCGTTCAGGCGGCGCGTCTCGCTGACGACGAGCCGTACGGCGGGTTCGATCATGGGGTCCATGGACCCGGTCTCCGCCTCCAGCTCCTCCTCCAGGACCTCCGTCACGGCGGTGATCGCGGTGAGGGGGGTGCGCAGTTCGTGCGACATGTCGGCCACGAAGCGGCGGGATGCCTCGTCCCGCCCGGCCATGTCGGCGAGCCGCTTCTCCAGAGCCTCCGCGGCGTTGTTGAACGTCCGGGAGAGATCGGCCAGTTCATCGGTCCCGGACACCCTCAGGCGGGTGTCCAGCTTGCCCTCGCCGAGCCGACGGGCGGCGGCACCGAGCCGTTGCACCGGCTTCAGTACGGTCGTGGCGGCGGCCTGCGCGAGCAGCGCGGAGCCGATCAGGGCGAGGCCGGTGGCGATACCGAGCGACCAGGCCAGGGAGTTGAGGTCCTTGGCCTCCTGATCGAGGGACTTGAGCATGTAGCCGGTCGGACCGCCGCCGTTCACCCTTGTGCCGGCGATCAGATACGGCTGGTCGTCCTCCACGATCCGCTGCCAGTACAGGTGGTACTGCGACTTGTTGGTCGAGTTGACCGGCTGTTTGTCGTTCACCGCCTTGCGCAGCGACGCGGGCACGTCCGCGAGCGTGAAGCCGTCCAGGCCGCCGGAGGAGCCGTAGGCGGGAGTGCCGGCGGTGTCGGCGGCGACCAGCAGCACGCTGAAGCGCTGGCTGCTGTTGGCCATCTGCCCAGCGGTGTGCTGCAGTTCGTCCTGCGTCGGCGCCTCGGGCAGCAGACTCGCCCGGTTCTGCATCTCCTGCTCGAAGTCGCGCAGCACCGCGTCCTGGGTGCGCGTGAGCACCGCCTCGCGGTTGAGCCAGTAGGCGATCCCGGACGCGGACACGGCGGCCGTGAGCGCCACGAGACCGAAGACGACCACCAGGCGCAGTCGAAGACTGGTGAAGCGCAGCCGCGACCACACTCCCTTACGAGCCGCGAACCAGCCGCGGACCCCCCCCTGTGTCTTGGTCACTGAGGCGTGTCCAGGCGGTAGCCGACACCACGGACGGTACGGATCAGGGTCGGGGACGACGGGACGTCCTCGACCTTGGCGCGCAGGCGCTGGACGCAGGCGTCGACGAGGCGTGAGTCGCCGAGGTAGTCGTGTTCCCAGACGAGGCGCAGGAGTTGCTGGCGGGACAGGGCCTGGCCAGGACGGCGGCTCAGTTCGAGCAGCAGGCGCAGCTCGGTCGGGGTGAGCTGGAGGTCCTCGCCGTTCTTCGTCACGGTCATCGCCGCACGGTCGATGACGAGGCTGCCGAAGCTCGCCGCGTCGTTCGACTCCCGTTCACCGCGCCGCAGCACGGCCCGGATCCGGGCGTCGAGGACCCGCCCCTGCACCGGCTTGACCACGTAGTCGTCCGCACCGGACTCCAGGCCGACGACCACGTCGATGTCGTCGCTGCGCGCGGTCAGCAGGATGATCGGCAGCTGGTCGGTGCGCCGGATGCGGCGGCACACCTCGAAGCCGTCGATGCCGGGCAGCATCACGTCCAGCACGATCAGGTCCGGCCGCTGCTCACGCAGCAGTTTCAGGCCGTCCTCGCCGGTGGCAGCCGTGGCCACACGGTGTCCCTGGCGCGTCAGTGAGAGCTCCAGGGCCGTGCGGATGGCGTCGTCGTCCTCGATCAGCAACAGGGAAGGCACGGGGGTCATTCTGGCCCATGCGGGGCGGTCTTTCGACACCTGTACGAGCAGTACACCTACGCGCACGTAGCGCGTTCGTCTGTGACCGGACTGTCCCGCGCCTGGGGGCCACCTCTGGCGCGGGCCCTGTGACAGGTCTGTGACAGTCGGCGGACACGGCCATGAAGGTGCCCGGGCAAGCTTTTCGGCACAGGCAGGACAGCAAGTCGCACGACAGCAAGACGAACGAGCAGAACACCGGAAGTCCACGACGGGGGGCGCGAGATGAACACGCTGCACGGCACCAGCACCAGCGCAGTGATCACGCGTCTGCACGACGTGAACGGGGGCCGGGGTTCGGAGAAGTCCGGTGCCGTGAGCGGGCGGGGGTGCGCTCGCGGCACCGGGCGTCAGCACACCGCGTACATGACGGTGGTTGACGGTTTCACGGGGGAAACGCACGGGGGAGCCGCGTACAGGGAGGACTCGGGGGAGCGTCGTCGCTCGCTGTCGGAGGCGGAGTTCACCGCCTACGTCCAGGAGCGCCGCGCCTCCCTGTACGCAACCGCCTACCACCTGACCGGTGACCGTTTCGAGGCCGAGGACCTCCTGCAGAGCGCCCTCTTCTCGACGTACCGGGCCTGGGACCGGATCAGCGACAAGGCCGCGGTCGGCGGATACCTCCGCCGCACCATGACCAACCTGCACATCAGCGCGTGGCGCCGCCGCAAGCTGAACGAGTACCCGACCGAGGAACTGCCGGAGACGCCCGGCGACACGGACGCGATGCGCGGCACCGAGCTGCGCGCGGTCCTGTGGCAGGCGCTCGCCCGGCTCCCCGAACTCCAGCGCACGATGCTGGTCCTTCGTTACTACGAGGGCCGCACCGACCCGGAGATCGCGGAGATCCTCGACATCAGTGTCGGCACGGTGAAGTCCAGCATCTGGCGGTCGCTCCGCCGGCTGCGCGAGGACGAGGTCCTCAGCTTCGGCCGTGACGAGGAAGACGCCTTCGGGGAGCTCGTCGCCTGAAGGTTCGGGGGGGATCGCATCCGGGGGGATGCGACGGGGGAGCGGTAAGAAGTGGGGGGACCCACGGGGGCCGGGGGGCCCGCGGGGGACCGACGGGGGAAACACGGGGGGTGCTCCACCACGGGGGAACCCGGGGGACCGGGTGAGACGGGGGAGCACAACGAGAGCGGGGCTGGAGGGCCGGGGGGTCCGTCCAGTCCCGTTCTTCGTGCGCGCTCAGCGGACCTGCATGAGGCGCGCTTCGGCGGGTGAGTCGCCCACGGCGATGGCGTCGGCGGGATCGCTTCCCTCGACCGTGTACGCGCCGGTCCTGCCCTCAGGAACGGTGACCCCGGGATCGTTCGGGGTGTCGTCGCACTCCACGATCGTGACGGTGCCCAGCCGCTCGCCCACGGTGAAGTCCATGTCCGTGGTGGGCAGATAACCGCGGTTGTCGTACGTCACCAACCCCGCGCAGGAGGATGCGGCCTCGCCGCCCGACGCGCAGCCGGCGGCCGCCGCGAGGATCGTGACCGTAAGGGCCAGCTGTAAGCGGGCCCGGAGGGCATTTGTCATCGGCTTCCTTCCCGCGGGGACCGTCATCCGGCCCTACGACGGAGAAGGCGCCGACTTCGTTCAAGTGGACGCAGTCGCCGCCGGGCAGCGTCCCGCGGCGGCCGCGGTGAGGCGGCCGAGGGCCTCGTCCCGGTCGCAGGCGTGGGCGCCCAGCGCGGTCTGGTGGGCGACGATCGAGCGCTCCAGGCGCATCAGGCGCCAGCCGCGGCGCAGGAGGAACGGCACCGACTTGCGGCCCTCCTTCAGGTCGCGCACGAAGCGGCGGCGGAACGTCTTCACCGGGCCGCGGCTCAGGCACAGCGCGTCGGCCAGCACGCCGAGTTCCCGGCAGCGCGTCACGATCTCGGCCGCGAAGATGCCCTCCGCGATGAACAGCGGGGTCCGGCCGACCTCGACGGTCTCCTCGCCGGTGCGGGCGCTGAGCGAGATGTCGTACAGCGGAACGCTGGTACGGCCCGTGCGGCACAGCTGCGTGATCGCCGCCACGGCGGTGTCGGCGTCCCACGAGTCGGGGTGGTCCCAGTCGATGTCGGAACTCCCGGGGACCTGCGGCAGGGTCGGGTCGTCGCCCTCTTTGTAGAAGTCGTCGAGCCGTAGCACCGGAAGACCGGAGCGGGCCGCGAGAAGGGACTTGCCGGAGCCGGAGGGGCCGCAGAGCAGCACGACTCGCGTCGGTATGGGCGGATGGGAACTCACGGGACACCAGTGTGAGGCATCGGCGGGCCACAGAACGACCCCGCGTACCGCCTTTGATGCGCGCGTCACACTCCAACTGCCCTTCGTGGCGGCATGATCACTGTGCGCATCGGAGAGGCGGCGCGGCAGAGAGCCGCGCTTCCCCTGGACGGAGGGGAAACGCGGCTCTCCGGTCTCGGTGCCCGTCGGACCTCAGTACGACGAGCCGGACGCGCCCAGCGACCCCGTCGGGTGCCAGACCGTCTTGGTCTCCAGGAACGCCGTCATGCGGTCGATGCCGGGGGTGGCGGCCCAGTCGTCCACAGGCTGTGGACGCAGGACGCGCTTGAGGTTGTCCGCCGCGGCGATCTCCAGCTCCTTCGCCAGTACGTCGTCGGCGCCCGCGAGGTCGATCGCGTTGACGTCCTGGTGCGCGGCCAGCGGCGTCGCGATCTCCGCCGTGCGGCCGGAGAGGATGTTGACGACACCGCCGGGGAGGTCGGAGGTGGCCAGGACCTCGCCGAGAGAGAGGGCGGGGAGCGGGGACTTCTCGGACGCCACCACGATCGCCGTGTTGCCGGTGGCGATCACCGGGGCGACGACCGAGACCAGGCCCAGGAAGGACGACTCCTGCGGGGCCAGGACGGCCACCACGCCCGTCGGCTCGGGGGACGAGAGGTTGAAGAACGGGCCCGCGACCGGGTTCCCGCCACCGACCACCTGGGCGATCTTGTCGGTCCAGCCCGCGTACCAGACCAAGCGGTCGATCGCCGCGTCGACCTGCGCCGCCGCCTTCGCTGTATCTGATTTCTTTGAGGGCGACAGGCCCTCGGCGTCGGCGACTTCGCGGACATACTGCTCGCGGCGGCCCTCCAGCATCTCGGCGACGCGGTAGAGGATCTGGCCGCGGTTGTACGCCGTCGCGCCGGACCACGCCCCGAACGCCTTGCGGGCGGCCACGACCGCGTCCCGGGCGTCCTTGCGGGAGGAGAGGGGTGCGTTGGCCAGCCAGTTGCCCTTTGCGTCGGTCACCTCGTACACCCGGCCGCTCTCGGAACGCGGGAACTTCCCGCCGACGTACAGCTTGTAGGTCTTGAAGACGGAGAGCCGCTCGGCGCGCTCGGTCTTGTCGTTCTTGTCAACTGTGCTCATTTATCGCTCGCCCTCCGGGCTCGACGGGGCGAGGTACGCCTCCAGGCCGTGGCGGGCGCCCTCGCGGCCGAAGCCCGACTCCTTGTAGCCGCCGAACGGCGAGGTCGGGTCGAACTTGTTGAACGTGTTGGACCAGACGACGCCGGCGCGGAGCTTGCCCGCCACGGCCAGGATCCGCGAACCCTTCTCCGTCCAGATGCCCGCCGACAGGCCGTACGGGGTGTTGTTGGCCTTGGCGACGGCCTCGTCCGGCGTGCGGAAGGTGAGGACCGACAGGACCGGGCCGAAGACCTCGTCGCGGGCGATCCGGTGCGCCTGGGTGACGTTCGTGAAGAGCGTCGGCGCGAACCAGTAGCCGGAGGTCGGGATCTCGCACGCCGGGGACCAGCGCTCGGCGCCCTCCGCCTCGCCCTGCTCGACGAGGGTGGTGATGCGCGAGAGCTGTTCCTCGGAGTTGATGGCGCCGATGTCCGTGTTCTTGTCCAGGGGGTCGCCCAGGCGGAGCGTGGACAGGCGGCGCTTGAGGGAGTCCAGCAGCTCGTCCTGGATCGACTCCTGGACGAGCAGGCGGCTGCCCGCGCAGCAGACCTGGCCCTGGTTGAAGAAGATGCCGTTGACGATCCCCTCCACCGCCTGGTCGATCGGGGCGTCGTCGAAGACGATGTTGGCGCCCTTGCCGCCCAGTTCGAGGGTGAGCTTCTTGCGGGTGCCCGCGACGGTTCGCGCGATCTCCTTGCCGACGGCCGTGGAGCCGGTGAAGGCGACCTTGTTCACGTCCGGGTGCGCGACGAGCGCGGCGCCCGCGTCGCCGTATCCGGGAAGGATGTTGACGACGCCCTTGGGCAGGCCCGCCTGGCGGCAGATGTCGGCGAAGAACAGGGCCGACAGCGGGGTGGTCTCGGCCGGCTTCAGGACGACCGTGTTGCCGGTCGCGAGGGCCGGGGCGATCTTCCACGCCAGCATCAGCAGCGGGAAGTTCCAGGGGATGACCTGGCCCGCGACGCCGAGGGGCTTCGGGTTCGACCCGAAGCCGGCGTGCTCCAGCTTGTCGGCCCAGCCCGCGTAGTAGAAGAAGTGCGCGGCGACCAGGGGGAGGTCGGCGTCGCGGGTCTCCTTGATCGGCTTGCCGTTGTCCAGGGTCTCCAGGACCGCCAGCTCACGGCTGCGCTCCTGGATGATCCGGGCGATGCGGAACAGGTACTTGGCGCGCTCGGAGCCGGGCAGCGCCGACCACTTCTCGAAGGCCTTGCGGGCGGCCTTCACCGCGCGCTCCACGTCCGCCTCGCCGGCCTGGGCGACCTCGGAGAGGACCTCCTCGGTGGACGGGGAGACGGTCTTGAAGACCTTGCCGTCCGCCGCCTCCACGAACTCGCCGTCGATGAACAGGCCGTACGAGGGCGCGATGTCGACGACTCCGCGGGACTCGGGGGCCGGTGCGTATGCGAATACCGATGCCATGGTGATCAGTCCACCGTCACGTAGTCGGGGCCGGAGTAGCGGCCGGTGGCCAGCTTCTGACGCTGCATCAGCAGGTCGTTCAGGAGCGAGGACGCGCCGAAGCGGAACCAGTGGTTGTCCAGCCAGTCCTCGCCCGCGGTCTCGTTGACCAGTACGAGGAACTTGATGGCGTCCTTGGTCGTCCTGATGCCGCCGGCCGGCTTCACGCCGACCTGGATGCCGGTCTGGGCGCGGTAGTCGCGGACGGCCTCCAGCATCAGGAGCGTGTTCGCGGGGGTGGCGTTGACGGCGACCTTGCCGGTGGACGTCTTGATGAAGTCCGCGCCCGCGAGCATGCCGAGCCAGCTGGCACGGCGGATGTTGTCGTACGTCGAGAGTTCGCCGGTCTCGAAGATGACCTTGAGGCGGGCGCTGGTCCCGCAGGCCTCCTTCACGGCGACGATCTCGTCGTACACCTTCACGTACTTCCCCGCGAGGAACGCCCCGCGGTCGATGACCATGTCGATCTCGTCGGCACCGGCGGCGACGGCGTCGCGCACGTCGGCCAGCTTCACAGCGAGGGCGGCGCGGCCGGCCGGGAAGGCGGTGGCGACCGAGGCGACCTTCACGGAGGAGCCGGCGACGGCCTCCTTGGCGGTGGCCACCATGTCGGGATAGACGCAGACGGCTGCCGTCGCCGGGGTCGTCCGGTCGGTCGGGTCGGGGTGGACCGCCTTGGCGCCGAGCGCCCGGACCTTGCCCGGGGTGTCCGCGCCTTCCAGCGTCGTCAGGTCGACCATCGAGATGGCGAGGTCGATGGCGTACGCCTTCGCGGTCGTCTTGATGGAACGGGTGCCGAGGGACGCGGCCCGCCCCTCCAGGCCGACCGCGTCGACGCCGGGCAGCCCGTGGAGGAAGCGGCGCAGCGTGCTGTCGGACGCCGTCACGTCCGTGAGGGCATGAGCTGCGTTGGTTGCATTGGTGGGCATGGTCACCAGACGAGCATATCTACGCGCGTAGCGGCTGTACAGGCCCGGGTGCTCATCTTGTGTGGGGGGTGGTGCGTATGAGCGCTGTCCGAGGCGTCGGGCAGAATCGGGCCCATGACGACCCCGGAGCATCAGCCCCCCACCCCGGACCCCGCGTCGAAGGACCGGGTCTTCCGCTCGCCCATGGGCATCGTCGGCGGCGTCGCGCTGCTGGCCCTCGTGCTCTGGCTGGGCATCGACGCGCTGGTCCGGGGCGAGGGGCGCACGCAGTGGCTGGCGCTCGCGGCGCTGATCCTGATCGTGCCGCTGGTGTCCGCGTTCACGCTGCGGCCCGCCGTCTACGCCAACGAGGAGCGACTGCGCATCCGCAACCCGTTCCGCGTGATCGTGCTCCCCTGGGGGCAGGTCGCCTCACTCCGGTCCGGTTACTCGAACGAGGTCGTCGCCAAGTCCGGCACCAAGTTCCAGCTCTGGGCGATCCCGGTCTCGCTGCGGGCCCGCAAGAAGGCGGCGCGCCGGTCGGCCCGGGCGGCCGGGGAGCGGAGCGCCGGTGAGCGCGGTGGCCGCGTAGGTGGGGGCACGGGGCTCGGAGGGCTCGGGTTCGGGGCGCCGCGCACGGATGTCGACGTGGACGGGCCGATGCGGGCCGAGACCGACAAGGTCATGGACGACCTGCGCGAACTGCTGGAGCACCGGGAGGCGGCGGAGTCCGCGCAGGGCGAGGTGACCGTGCGGTGGGCTTACGAGGTGGCGGGGCCGGCGGTTGCGGGCGCTGTGTTGCTGGTGATTTTGCTGGTGATGTCCTGAGGGGCCCGCGGGTCCGTGTACGCCCTCACGGTCTGAGCCGGAGCCGGTAGCGCCGCCTCCCTCGGTGTCTGCGGCCGAGCCTCCTCAGCCGAGGGCGTCACGGAAGCGCGGTCGGAAACTCAGGGTGCGCCCGGATACACCAGGGCCATGTACGCGCCGCAGTACGCCGAGCCGGTGACCGCCGCCGCGAGGGCCAGCGTGCGGTAGCGGCGGGACGCGTGGGACAGGTGCAGGGCGACGGGGAGCAGGAGCGGGAA
This sequence comes from Streptomyces sp. R28, assembly GCF_041052385.1. GTDB lineage: Bacteria > Actinomycetota > Actinomycetes > Streptomycetales > Streptomycetaceae > Streptomyces. The sequence goes on from NZ_CP163439.1 coordinate 6,672,408, forward strand.
GCCGGGGAGGAGGAAGCGGGCGCGGGGGAAGTAGACGCCGCCGCTGCCCAGGACGATCGCCAGCAGTACGGCCGTGAAGACCAGCAACGGCACCGGCTGCCGGTCCCACACCGCCAGCCCGAACAGCACCACCGACGCGATCAGCGTGAGCGTCACCATCACCAGGAACAGCCCGGGGTTGGCTTCGTACACCAGCAGCCGCCGCATCAGGCGCAGGGTCTCGCGGCCGCCGTCCAGCTCGTTGCGCCACAGTCGCTGTACGGCGAAGTAGCCGTCCGAGCGGCCCACCCGCAGGCCCACCCACGCGACGTATCCGCACCAGCCGAGCGGCGCGATCGCGGCGGCCGCGAGGGTGCGGATGCGGAAGCGGCGGCGCAGCGCGAGCAGGGCCGTCACCGTGACCGCCGCAGCGACCGCGATGCCGGTCGGGCGGGTCAGGCCCGCGAGCGCGGTGAGCCAGGCCGCGGTGAGGAGGCGGCCGGTGAGCACGGCGTACAGCGACCAGGCCGCGAGCGCGGTGAACAGGGACTCGGTGTAGCCCATCCACTGCACCAGGCCGACCGGGAGCGCGGCCCACAGGACCGTGAGGAGGATGCCGACCCGGCGGCCGTGCAGCCGGTCGCCGACGGCGAAGACGCCCCATGCCGCGACGAGGGAAGCGATGACGGCGATCGCGAGGCCGGTGCTCGCGCGGGTCCCCGGGGTGACCACCGCGACCGCCTTGACCAGGACCGGGTAGAGCGGGAAGAAGGCGAGGTTGTTGGCGCTGTACGCGGTGCCGAGTGCGTGCGCGTAGCCGTGGTCGGCGATGCCGAGATACCAGTCGGCGTCCCACTGCGTCGCCAGGATCGGCCAGACCCCGTGCTGTTGGCGGTGCGCCCAGACCGTGAGGAGCAGCAGGCCCGTGCCGCGTACGGCGAGGTACGCGAGGAGGGCGGGGGCCGCGTGGCGCAGGGCAGGAAGTGCAGCGGGGCGGGCGCGTGAGGGTGGCAGGGGGCGGGGGCCGGGGCGGTTGTGGTTCCCGGGGGTGGGGGTCGCTCGGGGGGTCGGCCGGGATGCGGTCGTGGACACGGCGCGGCTCCAGGCGGGTCGGTGGTGCGCTTTCCCCTCCACCGTTGCCCGGGGGGTCGGGCGGGGCGTGGAGCGCGGGTCAACCACCGGGGGGAAATCGCCCGAAAGGGTGCCTCCGGATGGGGGCACCCTTTCGGGAACGAGCTGGAGAGTCGCGTACGGCTCAGATGCCGGCCGCCGCCGACAGGTCCCGCTTGATCGTCGCGAGCAGGTCGGTCGCCTTGGCGCGGGCGGCCGGGAGGTCGGCGTGGGCCGGGACCGGGACGACGACCTCCAGGTAGCACTTCAGCTTGGGCTCCGTGCCGCTGGGGCGGACGATGACGCGGGCGCCTTCGAGGGTGTAGCGCAGGCCGTCGGTGGGCGGGAGGGTGTCCGTGCCCTGGGTGAGGTCCTCGGCGCGGGTGATGGCCAGGCCGGCGAGCTCGGTCGGCGGCTGCTCGCGCAGTCGGCGCATGGCGTTCGCGATGACCGACAGATCCTGGACGCGGACCGAGAGCTGGTCGGTGGCGTGCAGGCCGTGCTCCACGGCGAGGTCGTCGAGGAGGTCGAGGAGCGTACGGCCCTCGGCCTTGAGGACGGACGCGAGCTCGGTGATCAGCAGGGCGGCGGTGATGCCGTCCTTGTCGCGTACGCCCTCGGGGTCGACGCAGTAGCCGAGGGCCTCCTCGTAGCCGTAGCGCAGGCCGTCGACGCGGGCGATCCACTTGAAGCCGGTGAGGGTCTCCTCGTACGGCTGGCCCGCCTTCTCGGCGATGCGGCCGAGGAGGGAGGAGGAGACGATCGACTCGGCGAAGGTGCCCTGGGCTCCGCGGTTCACCAGATGGGCGGCGAGCAGCGCCCCCACCTCGTCGCCGCGCAGCATCCGCCAGTCCTCGCCGTCCTTGACGGCCGCGGCGCAGCGGTCGGCGTCGGGGTCGTTGGCGATGACGAGGTCGGGGTCGGTCTCGCGGGCCTTGGCGAAGGCCAGGTCCATCGCGCCGGGCTCTTCCGGGTTGGGGAAGGCGACGGTGGGGAAGTCCGGGTCCGGGTCGGCCTGCTCGGCGACCAGGGCCGGGGCGGGGAAGCCGGCACGGGCGAAGGCGGCGAGGAGGACGTCCTTGCCGACGCCGTGCATCGCCGTGTAGACGGTGCGGGCGGTGCGCGGGGAGTCGGGGGCGAGGACCGCGTCCGTGCGGGCGAGGTAGGCGTCGAGGACGCTGTCGTCGAGGGTGTCCCAGCCTTCGGTGGGGCGGGAGACGACGGTCAGGGACGGGACGGCGGCGATCTCCTCCGCGATGTCGATGTCCGCGGGCGGGACGATCTGGGAGCCGTCGCCGAGGTAGACCTTGTAGCCGTTGTCGCGGGGCGGATTGTGGCTGGCGGTGACCTCCACGCCGGCGACCGCGCCGAGGTGCCTTATGGCGTACGCGAGGACCGGGGTGGGCAGGGGGCGGGGGAGTACGGCCGCGCGGAGACCGGCGCCGGTCATGACGGCGGCCGTGTCGCGGGCGAACTCCTCCGACTTGTGGCGGGCGTCGTAGCCGATGACGACGAGGCCGGCATCCCCTTCCCCCTGGGGGGGACCCTGCTTCTTGAGGTACGCGGCGAGGCCGGCGGCGGCGCGGATGACGACGGTGCGGTTCATCCGCATGGGCCCGGCGCCGAGTTCCCCGCGCAGGCCCGCGGTGCCGAACTGGAGGGTGCCGCTGAAGCGTGCGGCGAGCTCCTCGATGTCCGCGGCGTCGATGAGCTTGGCGAGCTCGTCGCGGGTCTCGGGGTCCGGGTCCTCGGCGAGCCATGCCTGGGCCCGGGCGATGAGATCGTCGTGCACGTCGGTCAACCTCTCGTTCGTGTCGTTCGGTGCGGGTCGTGGGGGATTTTCTTCGCCCCCGCCGCCCCTACCCGTCCCATCCCCAGGGGCTCCGCCCCTTCGACCCCGTCAGGGGGCTCCGCCCCCTGGACCCCCGCTCCTCAAACGCCGGAGAGGCTGAATCAGCCCGTCCGGCGTTTGAGGACGAGGCCCGTTCAGGGCCGAAAGCGGGGGTCTGGGGGCGGCAGCCCCCAGGGTCGCGGCGGGGGCGGGGGAAACGCCTTACAGCCGCCCCAGCACCTGCGCCAGCAGCGAGCCCATCTGCGTCGCCGAGTCGCGGCCCGCCTGCAGGACCTCCTCGTGGTTGAGGGGTTCGCCCGTCATGCCCGCCGCGAGGTTCGTCACCAGGGAGATGCCCAGGACCTCGGCGCCCGCCTCGCGCGCAGCGATCGCTTCGAGGACCGTCGACATGCCCACCAGGTCCGCGCCGATGACGCGGGCCATGCGGATCTCGGCCGGAGTCTCGTAGTGCGGGCCGGGGAACTGGGCGTAGACGCCCTCCTCCAGCGTGGGGTCGATCTCCTTGCACAGGGCGCGCAGGCGGGGGGAGTAGAGGTCGGTGAGGTCGACGAAGTTGGCGCCGACGATGGGGGAGGTGGCCGTGAGGTTGATGTGGTCGCTGATCAGGACCGGCTGGCCGGGGCGCATGCCTTCGCGCAGGCCGCCGCAGCCGTTGGTGAGCACGATCGTCTTGCAGCCGGCCGCGACCGCGGTGCGGACGCCGTGGGCCACGGCCGCCACGCCACGGCCCTCGTAGTAGTGGGTGCGGCCCAGGAAGACCAGGGCGCGCTTGTTGCCGATCTTGTACGAGCGGATCTTGCCGCCGTGCCCTTCCACCGCCGGCGGCGGGAAACCGGGCAGCTCGGTGACCTGGAACTCGGCATCGGGTGCGCCGAGGGCGTCCACGGCCGGCGCCCAGCCGGAGCCCATCACGAGGGCGACGTCGTGGGTCTCGGCGCCGGTGAGTTCGCGCAGGCGCGCGGCGGCGGCGTCGGCGGCGGCGTGGGGGTCGCCCTGGATGTCGTCCGGAAGAAGAGATGCGTTCACGCGACTGAGGGTAGCCGGTTTGGGCCTACGCGCGTAGATGACAGAGCTCACGGGATGGCGATCGTTGTCTTGTCGTTTCCAACGAAAAGGTGCGATCGGTGGGGCCGGAGGGGATGGTGAGGTCGGTGAGGCCGGGGATGCTCAGCAGGGGCGCTTGCGCAGCTCCATCACGTAGTCATGCGGTGCGCCCGCCGACTCCGCCGCGTCCGCGACCTCGCCCAGGTAGCGGGCCGACGGCAGGCCGCCCTCGTAGGCGTTCAGCACGTACACCCAGGCCGACTCCTCGCCCTCCAGCGTGTCCACCCGTACCCGGAGCCGCCGGTAGATGCCCAGGCCGACGCCCTCCCAGCGGTCCAGGGACTCCTCGTCCATCGGGGCGATTTCGTACAACGCGACGAAGACCTGCTCCTTCGGCTCCTCGACGAGCGTCGCCAGCGCGCCGTCCCAGCCCAGCTGCTCGCCCCCGAACGTCAGTCGCCACCCGTTCAGCCAGCCGGTGGCGCGCAGCGGCGAGTGCGGGGCGCGGCGGGTCATCAGCCGCGCGTCGAGATTGCCGGCGTACGCGGCGTAGAGCGACATGCAGAGAGGGTACGGCAGGCGAATCGTCCTCCCCTCCCGTAACAGTGGTGTCTCGGGCGGGCCCCCGGGCAGTGGCACGGTGTGGCGTGCGGGACAATGGAGTACGTGACTCGGATCGTGATCATCGGTGGCGGACCCGGCGGATACGAGGCGGCCCTGGTGGCCGCCCAGCTCGGCGCGGAGGTGACCGTCGTCGACTGCGACGGTCTGGGCGGGGCGTCGGTGCTCACCGACTGCGTGCCGTCGAAGACTCTTATCGCCACGGCCGAGGTGATGACCACCTTCGATTCCTCCTACGAGGAACTGGGGATCATCGTCGCCGACGACACGCCGCACATCGACACGCCCGCACGGGTGGTGGGCGTCGACCTGGGCAAGGTCAACCGGCGTGTGAAGCGGCTCGCGCTCGCCCAGTCCCACGACATCACCGCCTCCGTCACGCGCGCCGGCGCCCGGGTCCTGCGCGGCCGCGGCCGGCTGGAGGGCATGCAGGCCCTCGACGGGTCGCGCAAGGTCGTGGTGCGGGCCGCGGACGGCACAGAGGAGACGCTGGCCGCCGATGCGGTGCTGATCGCCACCGGCGGGCATCCTCGCGAGCTGCCGGACGCCCAGCCCGACGGTGAGCGCATCCTCAACTGGACCCAGGTCTACGACCTCACCGAACTGCCCGAGGAACTCATCGTGGTCGGCTCGGGCGTCACCGGTGCCGAGTTCGCCGGCGCCTACCAGGCGCTTGGGTCGCGCGTCACCCTCGTGTCGTCGCGCGACCGCGTGCTGCCGGGCGAGGACCCGGACGCCGCGGCCGTCCTGGAGGACGTCTTCCGGCGGCGCGGCATGAACGTCATGGCCCGTTCGCGCGCCGCCGCCGCCAAGCGGGTCGGCGACCGGGTGGAGGTCACCCTCGCCGACGGGCGTGTCATCAGCGGCAGCCACTGCCTGATGGCCGTCGGCGCCATCCCGAACTCCGCGGGCATGGGCCTGGAGGAGGCCGGGGTCAAGCTGCGCGAGTCCGGGCACATCTGGACCGACAAGGTGTCCAGGACGACCGCGCCGGGCGTGTACGCCGCCGGTGACGTCACCGGTGTCTTTGCCCTCGCCTCGGTGGCGGCGATGCAGGGACGTATCGCCATGTACCACTTCCTCGGCGACGCGGTGGCCCCGCTGAACCTGAAGACCGTCTCCTCCAACGTCTTCACCGACCCCGAGATCGCCACCGTCGGCTACTCCCAGGCTGACGTGGACGGGGGCAAGATCGACGCCCGCGTCGTCAAGCTGCCGCTGCTGCGCAACCCGCGCGCCAAGATGCAGGGCATCCGGGACGGCTTCGTCAAGATCTTCTGCCGTCCGGGTACGGGCATCGTGGTCGGCGGTGTGGTCGTGTCGCCGCGCGCTTCGGAACTGATCCACCCGATCTCGATCGCGGTCGACAACAATCTGACGGTCGAACAGATCGCGAACGCCTTCACCGTGTACCCCTCCCTTTCGGGGTCGATCGCCGAGGTCGCACGGCAGCTGCACACGCGGAAGGCCGGCGACGAGATCTGACGGCCAAAACCAACTCCTCGCTGGTCACGGGGAGTTGTCGAGCATGCGTACGGCATAGGCGGCGGGACTAGGCCCTATATCACTTCTCGTCCTCACGTGCGAACAACTTCTGTTATTCGGCGCAAACTGCTGAAACCAGACGGTCGTTGGGGTTACTGTCAGTTTCGTGTTCGCTGCAGAACGTCGCCAATTGATCCTCGAAATGGTGCGAGCGAACGGGGCCGTGTCGCTCCGTGAGCTCGCCCGCGTCGTCCAGACCTCCGAAGTGACCGTACGGCGGGACGTGCGCGCACTGGAGGCAGAAGGACTCCTCGACCGCCGGCATGGCGGTGCGGTATTGCCGGGCGGGTTCACGCGGGAGTCCGGCTTTCCGCAGAAGTCACATCTCGCGACCGCCGAGAAGACGGCCATCGCCGACCTCGCCGCGAACTTCGTGGAAGAGGGCGAGGCGATCGTCGTCGGGGCGGGGACCACCACGCAGGAGCTGGCCCGCCGGCTCGCTCGCGTCCCCGGACTGACCGTCGTCACCAACTCCCTCCTGGTGGCACAGGCGTTGGCCCATGCCAACCGGGTCGAGGTCGTGATGACCGGCGGTACGCTCCGCGGTTCGAACTACGCGCTGGTGGGCAGCGGCGCCGAGCAGTCCCTGCAAGGGCTGCGGGTGTCTCGGGCCTTCATCTCCGGAAGCGGGCTCACCGCCGAGCGCGGGCTGTCCACGTCCAACATGCTCTCGGCGTCCGTGGACCGGGCGCTGGTGCAGGCGGCCGCGGAGGTCGTCGTCCTGGCCGACCACACGAAGCTCGGTACGGACACGATGTTCCAGACGGTGCCCACGGACGTCATCACGCGGCTCGTCACCGACGATCCGCCGGCCCACGACGACCGCGCCCACACCGAGTTGCAGGCCCTGGCCGATCAGGGGGTGCAGATCGCCGTGGCCGGGGCGACCGGGAGCCCGGGGGGTGACGAGGTCCCGGCGCGGCGTCGTGCCCTGCCGGGGCCCCGCCGGGGGCAGGCGCCGGGAGGGCCGGGGTTGCGGTCCGCTGCGACGGTGCTCGGGGAGCAGGGGCCGACGGAGCGGGAGCGGGCCCGGGTCGCGGATCTGCGGCGGCGTTAGGTTCGCCCATTCACCGTAGGGCTAGGTGATGCTGCGCGAGTGCGGGTCGTGTGTGGCATGTCGCGCCCACGCGGCGGAGCCGCAGATCAGACACAGCCCCGCGCCCCTAGGTGGGTTTCAGGCCCTGGAGTGTCAAGTGCAGGAGTCTGTCCGCCAAGTCCGGGTCCCCCGGCGTTTCCTCCGCCGCCAACGCGATCGCGTGCGTGAGCTGGAGGAGGTCGGCGATCGCCACGTCCTCCCGGACCGTGCCCACCGCCTGTGCGCGTGCCAGCAGCGCGCCGCCCGCCTCGCGGATCGGGCCGCTGCATCGGGCCAGGGCCGAGGTGTTGTCGTACGAGACGGACATCAGGGATCTGGCCAGGCCCCGGTACTCGCCCGCGTGCGTGACCATCTCGCGCAGCCACGTCACCAGTGCCGTGCAGGGCTCCGGGGCGTGCAGGAGTTCGTGGGAGCGGGTCAGCAGGTCGCCGACCGCGTCCTCGAAGACCGCGCTCAACAAGGCGTCGCGGTTGGGGAAGTGGCGGTACAGCGTGCCGATTCCGACGCCCGCGCGGCGGGCCACGTCCTCCAGGGACGCGTCCGTGCCGTGCTCGGCGAAGGCGGAGCGGGCCTCGGTGAGCAGGCGCTCGTGGTTGCGGCGGGCATCGGCGCGCATGCCTGCCGGCGGCTGGGCCATGGAGTTCACCTGCCCTTCCTGCACTTGTTCCGTGGGTTCAGCATGCCACCGGCCAGTCGCCGTGGAGGGCGCGCTATCGGCCGGGTGCGGGCCGTGGATGGCTGGTCGCGCAGTTCCCCGCGCCCCTGAGGGGCGCTGCCCGCACCGGACGCCAGGAACGAGGCGCCCGGTGGGCTGATCGCTCAGTCCGCCGGGCGCCTCAGGACGTCGTACGACTCAGTCCTTGATCTCGCAGATGGGGGCGCCGGAGGTGAGGGAGGCGCCGACCTCGGCGGACAGGCCCTTGACGGTGCCGGACTTGTGCGCGTTCAGAGGCTGTTCCATCTTCATCGCCTCGAGGACGACGATCAGGTCGCCTTCCTTGACTTCCTGGCCCTCTTCGACGGCGACCTTGACGATGGTGCCCTGCATCGGAGAGGCGAGGGTGTCGCCGGAGGCCGCGGGGCCGGACTTCTTGGCCGCGCGCCGCTTGGGCTTGGCCCCGGCGGCCAGGCCGGTGCGGGCCAGGGTCATGCCGAGCGAGGCCGGCAGGGAGACCTCCAGGCGCTTGCCGCCGACCTCGACGACGACCGTCTCACGGCCGGCTTCCTCGTCGGCCTCGGTGTCGGCCGGGGCGGCGAAGGGCTTGATGTCGTTGACGAACTCGGTCTCGATCCAGCGGGTGTGGACCGTGAACGGCTCGTCGGAGCCGGTCAGTTCGGGGGCGAAGGCCGGGTCGGTGACCACCGCGCGGTGGAACGGGATGGCGGTGGCCATGCCCTCCACCTGGAACTCGGCCAGTGCGCGGGCGGCGCGCTGCAACGCCTGCTCGCGGGTGGCGCCGGTGACGATCAGCTTGGCCAGCAGGGAGTCCCAGGCCGGGCCGATCACACTGCCGGACTCCACGCCCGCGTCCAGGCGCACACCCGGACCGGTCGGTGCGGAGAACGTGGTGACCGTGCCGGGGGCGGGCAGGAAGTTGCGGCCCGGGTCCTCGCCGTTGATGCGGAACTCGAAGGAGTGGCCGCGCAGCGGCGGGTCGTCGTAGCCGAGGGCCTCGCCGTCGGCGATGCGGAACATCTCCCGCACCAGGTCGATGCCGGCGACCTCCTCGGTGACCGGGTGCTCGACCTGCAGGCGCGTGTTGACCTCCAGGAAGGAGATCGTGCCGTCCATGCCGACGAGGAACTCCACCGTGCCGGCACCGACGTAGCCGGCCTCCTTCAGGATCGCCTTGGAGGAGGAGTACAGCTCGGCGACCTGCTCGTCGGACAGGAACGGCGCGGGGGCCTCCTCGACCAGCTTCTGGTGGCGGCGCTGCAGCGAGCAGTCACGGGTGGAGACGACGACCACGTTGCCGTGGGAGTCGGCCAGGCACTGGGTCTCCACGTGCCGGGGCTTGTCGAGGTAGCGCTCGACGAAGCACTCGCCACGCCCGAACGCGGCGACGGCCTCGCGCACCGCCGAGTCGTACAGCTCGGGCACCTCTTCCAGGGTGCGGGCGACCTTCAGGCCGCGTCCGCCACCACCGAAGGCGGCCTTGATGGCGATCGGCAGGCCGTGTTCCTCGGCGAACGCGACGACTTCCTCGGCCCCGGAGACGGGGTCGGGGGTGCCGGCCACGAGCGGGGCGCCGGCACGCTGGGCGATGTGCCGGGCGGCGACCTTGTCACCGAGGTCGCGGATGGCCTGCGGCGGCGGGCCGATCCAGATCAGGCCCGCGTCCAGGACCGCCTGGGCGAAGTCGGCGTTCTCGGAAAGGAAGCCGTAGCCCGGGTGAATGGCGTCGGCGCCCGATTCACGCGCGGCGTTGAGGACCTTGCCGATGTCCAGGTAGCTGGATGCCGGAGTGTCACCGCCCAGGGCGAACGCCTCATCCGCGGCGCGGACATGCAGAGCGTCCCGGTCCGGGTCGGCATAGACGGCCACGCTCGCGATCCCGGCGTCCCGGCAGGCCCGGGCCACGCGGACAGCGATTTCGCCACGGTTGGCGATGAGCACCTTGCGCACGATTGAGGCTCCCTCCTTGAAACAAGCCGAGTTTAGGGACTGCCGACACGCCACATCGACCCGTCCCCAGTGGTGAGCTTGCCCACACGGAGCGTGATTCCAGGCTCGCTCGACCTGCGAAATCCCATGTCGCGCCTCGGCACGCAGGTCTCTTCCCCGAAACCCTAGCCCTCCGCTGTGGTCAAGGTCTCTGTCATCACGTGCTGCGGGCCACTCGGTTTCTTTGTGGAATCCCTACGAATGGCCCAATGATTCTTTGCTGTCGCCCGAACCCTTGTCCCGGGGTTTACCCGTTAGTAGCGTTCGCGATGTCTCGTACGTACTTGGGGTAACAGCGCGGAGCTCGGAAGTGGGTGGGGGCCGGTGGTACGCAGGCCGGTGGGGTGGGTGGTGGCGGTCGTGCTCTTCGCCGAGGGGCTCGGCATCGCGGCGGTGCAGTGGTTCCTCGGCGTTGTCGTCGACCGGCAGGACATGTCCCTTGCGGGGCTGGACCCTGACGTGATGTCGATGTCCTCGAAGATCGGCGGCCTGGTCTTCGGCGCCTACTTCGCGCTGTGCGGGCTGGTCGCCCTGCTCGTGGCCGTGCGCGACCGCGCCCCGGCGGGCTTCGGGCGCATCCTGCTGATCAGCGCGGCCGTGGTGCACGGGCTGCTGGGCGCGTTCGCCTGGGGGCTGGTGGGCTGGACGGCGTTCTTGGTCATGGTCGTCGCACTCGGCCTGATAGTGCTGCTGCTGATGACGTACGACGCCCAGGGCGCGCCCGCCTCCGAGGGGCCCGCGGACGCCGCTCCCGGTGGGGGCAAGGGCGGCGAGGGCTCCCTGGCGGGCGGTTCCCCGGTCACCCCTCCGCCGGCGCCCACAACTCCGTGATGCCGATGCCCAGTTGGCTCAGCAGCCGTCGTACCAGCGGCAGGCTGATGCCGATCACATTGCCGTGGTCGCCGTCGATGCCGTCGATGAACGGTGCCGAGCGGCCGTCCAGGGTGAACGCCCCGGCGACGTAGAGGGGTTCGCCGGAGGCGACGTACGCGGCGATCTCCTGGTCGGTCGGCTCGCCGAAGCGGACGACCGTGGAGGCCGTCGCGGAGGTGTACCGGCCGGTGGCGGTGTCGTAGACGCAGTGGCCGGTCTGGAGTGTGCCCGCGCGGCCGCGCATCGACTTCCAGCGGGCGGTGGCCTCCTCGGCGTCCGCCGGCTTGCCCAGGGCCTCGCCGTCCAGGTCGAGGACCGAGTCGCAGCCGATCACGATCGCGCCCTTGACCTCCGGCTTCGCCGCCACGACGGAGGCCTTCGCCTCGGCCAGGGCCAGCGCCAGCTCGGCGGGGGTGGGCGCGGTGACGGCGTCCTCGTCGACGCCGCTCACGATGACCTCGGGGTCCAGCCCGGCCTGGCGGAGCAGATTGAGCCGGGCGGGGGACTGGGAGGCGAGGACGAGTCGGCGGCGGGGCTGATCAGTCATGCGGTCAGCGTATCGGCGCGCCCGGCGGGGCTCACCTCAGCCCGATCACGATCATCGCGAGCACCATGGCCAGCGCCATGAGAACACCCAGTCGCCGCAACATCTCCTGCGTGTCGCGCAGTTCCTTGGGCGGCTCGTTCTCGGGGTCGGACCACAGCATGCCTTCCATCGTCGATCGGGGGTCCGGGGCGGCGCCTGAGTACGCATACTCAACTTTTCTCTAAACGGTGCTACGGTTCCATTAGCTAAAGGGTCTTCAGTTCCGTTTTGAGGATGTGCTGCCATGTTCACGGCTTCCTGGACCGCGTCACCTCAGCTGCCCAGCGAGGGCTTCACCCCCAACTGGTCCCGCGAGGGCTTCTGGCGCCAGTCACTGCGGCAGGTCGTACGGCTGTCCGCGGGTGGTGGACGGGTGCGGGTGCGGCTCTCGCACGCCTACGGCACCTCGCCCGTGCGTGTCGCGGGCGCGAGCGTGGGGCGTACGGCCGTCGGAGCCGCCGTGGAGCCGGAGTCCCTCACGCGGCTCACCTTCGGGGGCAGCGGTGAGGCCGCGATACCGGCGCGCGGGGAGATCGTCAGCGACGAGGTCCGACTCGCCGTCGCCGCCGGGGACGCGGTGACCGTCACCCTGTACTTCGACACCACCACCGGCCCCGCGACCTTCCACGCCCAGGCCTTCACGACCAGCTATCGGGGCGAGGGCGACCGGTCGGCCGACACCGGTGGCGAGGACTTCGACGCGGTGAGCGAGTCCTGGTACTTCCTGGCGGCCGTGGAGGTCGACGTCGGCCGCACGGACGCCGTCGCGCTCTTCGGGGATTCGATCACGGACGGGTTCGGTTCCACGCCGGGGGCGAACCGCCGCTGGTCCGACGCCCTTGCCGCGCGCACGGGGCGGCCCGTCCTCAATGCGGGCATCGGCGGGAACCTGCTGCTCAACGACTCCGCGTGGTACGGCGAGAAGGGCGTTTGGCGGCTGCGCCGGGACGTCCTCGGCCAACTCGGCGTGGACACGCTCGTCGTGCTCCTCGGCCTCAACGACATCGGGTTCAGCGAGACGGACGAGCAGCCGACCTACCGGCCGGCGCCGGTGGTGGAGGCGGAGGAACTCATCGCCGGGCACCGGGAGTTGATACGGCAGGGCAGGGCGGCGGGGCTGAGGGTGATCGGCGCGACTCTGCTGCCGTTCGGGGGCTCGGACCACTGGGGTGAGCACGCGGCCAAGGTGAGTCACGAGCTGAACGAGTGGATCCGTCACTCGGGGGAGTGCGACGGGGGGTACGACGCGGTGGTGGACCTGAACCGGGCACTGGCCGACCCCGCGGACCCCGACCGCCTGCACCCGTCGTACGACTTCGGCGATCACCTGCACCCGAATGACGCCGGGTACGAGGTGATGGCCGAAGCCGTGTCGACGATCCTCTAGCCGGGCCAGTAGGTACGGGCCCATGTCGACGGCCCAGGCTGCGGCAGCCTGTGTGAGGCGATGCGGGACGGGTCCGACCACCCGTCCCGCGGCTTGGGTGCGCCGGACGGCGTGGCCGATGCCGCCGCGGCGCGGGCGCGGACCACCGCCAGTGCGGCGGCCAGCTCCTCCGGTGTCGGGTTGCCCCGTAGGACCTTGATGTTCATGTCGGCTCCCAGCAGGCCTAGAGGGGGATGTTGCCGTGCTTCTTCGGAGGCAGTGATTCCCGCTTGGTGCGCAGCTGACGCAGGCCGCGGACGACATGGCGGCGGGTGTCCGACGGCATGATCACGGAGTCGATGTAGCCGCGCTCGGCCGCGATGTAGGGATTGAGGAGGGTGTCCTCGTACTCCTGGATCAGCCGGGCGCGCACCGCCTCCAGGTCCTCGCCGTTCGCCTCGGCCTCGGCGATCGTGCGGCGGTGCAGGATGTTGACCGCGCCCTGGGCGCCCATGACGGCGATCTGGGCGGTGGGCCAGGCGAGGTTGATGTCGGCGCCCAGGTGCTTGGAGCCCATGACGTCGTACGCCCCGCCGAACGCCTTGCGGGTGATGACGGTGATCAGCGGGACGGTCGCCTCCGCGTAGGCGTAGATCAGCTTCGCGCCGCGGCGGATGATGCCGTCGTGCTCCTGGTCGACGCCCGGAAGGAAGCCGGGGACGTCCACGAACGTGATCACCGGGACGTTGAAGGCGTCGCAGGTCCGCACGAAGCGGGCCGCCTTCTCGCTGGCCTGGATGTCGAGGCAGCCGGCGAACTGCATCGGCTGGTTGGCGACGATGCCGACCGGGCGGCCCTCGACGCGGCCGTAGCCGGTGAGGATGTTCGGCGCGAACAGCGGCTGCGTCTCGAAGAACTCGGCGTCGTCCAGGATGTGTTCGATCACCGTGTGCATGTCGTACGGCTGGTTCGCGCTGTCCGGCACGATGCGATCCAGCTCGCGGTCCTCGTCGGTGACGGCGAGGTCCGCCTCCTCCGGGAAGGCCGGGGGCTCGGAGAGGTTGTTGGACGGCAGGTACGACAGCAGCTGCTTGACGTACTCGATGGCGTCCTTCTCGTCCCCGGCCATGTGGTGGGCCACGCCGGAGGCGGAGTTGTGGGTGCGGGCGCCGCCCAGCTCCTCGAAGCCGACGTCCTCGCCGGTGACGGTCTTGATGACGTCGGGGCCGGTGATGAACATGTGCGAGGTCTGGTCGACCATGATCGTGAAGTCGGTGATGGCGGGCGAGTAGACCGCACCGCCCGCACACGGGCCGACCACGAGCGAGATCTGCGGGATGACACCGCTCGCGTGCGTGTTGCGGCGGAAGATCTCGCCGTACGCGCCCAGCGAGGCCACACCCTCCTGGATGCGGGCGCCGCCGGAGTCGTTGATGCCGATGACCGGACAGCCGGTCTTCAGCGCGAAGTCCATGACCTTGACGATCTTCTGGCCGTAGACCTCGCCCAGCGCACCACCGAAGACGGTGAAGTCCTGGGAGAACACGGCGACGGGGCGGCCGTCGACGGTTCCGTACCCGGTGACGACGCCGTCGCCGTACGGGCGGTTCTTCTCCAGGCCGAAGTTGGTGGAGCGGTGCCGGGCGAACTCGTCGAGCTCGACGAAGGAGTCCTCGTCGAGGAGCAGATCGAGGCGCTCACGGGCCGTCAACTTGCCCTTGGCGTGCTGTTTTTCGACGGCGCGTGCGGAGCCGGCATGCGTCGCTTCCTCGATACGGCGCTGGAGATCCGCGAGCTTGCCCGCGGTCGTGTGGATGTCGATCCCTTGGGTCTCTTGGATCTCGTGACGCTCTTCCGGCTCGGACATCGGGATGGCGCTCCCTGCCTGCTCAAAAGGGGGGACGGTTACTCATCCGTAGAGTAGTGGGGTGCCTACGAATCAGCAGTGCGGCGTTTGCCACACCTAGGGTGGCTTGCATGACGCCGCAAGATGCATCAGACGACAGCCGCTGGTCCGATCTGGAACGTCCGCCGCTCAACGCGGCCGCGCTGCGACGCGGGCTCGTGCGGGAGGGCGGGTTCTGGCGCGAGGTGGAGGTGGTGCAGCGCACCGGCTCCACCAACACCGACCTGGTGGACCTGGCGACCGAGGGCAAGGCGGGCGAGGGCACGGTCCTGGTCGCCGAGGAGCAGACCGCCGGCAAGGGCCGCCTCGACCGGCAGTGGACGGCACCGCCCCGCTCGGGGCTGTTCTTCTCCGTGCTGCTGAACCCGGCCGAGGTGCCCGCGGCCCGCTGGGGGTGGCTGCCGCTGCTCACCGGAGTCGCCGTGGCGACGGGGCTGTCGCGGGCGGCCGGCGTCGACACGGCACTCAAGTGGCCCAACGACCTGCTGGTGACCGTCGGCGGCGAGGAACGCAAGGCCGGCGGGATCCTCGCGGAGCGCGCCGGGAACGACGGGGTGGTCGTCGGCGTCGGCATCAACGTCACGCTGCGTGAGGACGAGCTGCCGGTGCCCCAGGCGGGCTCGCTGGCCCTCGCCGGAGCCGTGAGCACCGACCGGGATCCGCTGCTGCGGGGCGTGCTGCGGTCGCTGGAGGAGTGGTACGGGCGTTGGCGGGCCGCGGCTGGGGACCCGGTGGTGAGTGGGCTGCAGGAGACGTATGCGGCGGGGTGCGCGACGCTGGGAAGGGTCGTACGGGCCGAGTTGCCGGGCGACCGGTCGATCACGGGGGAGGCGGTCGCCATCGACGGGGACGGACGGCTGGTACTGGCTACGGGGGAAGGGGTGCAGGAGCCTGTAGGGGCGGGGGACATCGTGCATCTGAGGCCGGCGTAGGTGCGGGTGGGGCCGTGCTCCTCTCAGGAGTGAGGTGGCCCACACCTGCCGTAAAGTGAAGGCCGGTCGATTACTGACCGCGGCAGATCGGAAGGGCAGCAGGCGTGACCGTCGACGACACGGGCTCCGGCACGGGCGCGGACGGCCGGGTGGACCCCCACGCCGCCGACCCCGGCGAGGACAATCCGCTCGCCCTGCGCCTCGAAGGCCTCATTCTCGGCGCCGAGCGGCGCTACACCCCGTTCCAGGCGGCCCGTAGCGCCGGTGTCTCCATGGAGCTGGCGTCCCGGTTCTGGCGGGCCATGGGGTTCGCCGACATCGGGCAGGCCAAGGCGCTGACCGAGGCCGACGTACTGGCGCTCAGGCGCCTCGCCGGTCTCGTCGAGGCGGGACTGCTCAGCGAGGCCATGGCCGTACAGGTGGCCAGGTCCACCGGGCAGACCACGGCGCGGCTCGCCGAGTGGCAGATCGACTCGTTCCTGGAAGGGCTGACCGAGCCGCCGGAACCCGGCATGACGCGCACCGAGGTGACGTACCCGATCATCGAGCTGCTCCTGCCCGAGCTGGAGGAGTTCCTCGTCTACGTCTGGCGCCGCCAGCTCCCCGCCTCGGCCGGCCGGGTCATCCAGGCCGCCGACGACGAGGAGATGGTCGACCGGCGCCTCGCCGTGGGCTTCGCGGACCTGGTCGGCTTCACGCGCCTGACCCGCAGGATGGAGGAGGAGGAACTCGGCGAACTCGTCGAGGCCTTCGAGACCACCGCGGCCGATCTGGTGGCCGCGCGCGGGGGGCGACTGGTCAAGACCCTCGGCGACGAGGTCCTGTACGCGGCCGACGACGCGGGGGTCGCGGCGGAGATCGCCCTGCGGCTCATCGAGACGATGGCGGGCGACGAGACGATGCCCGAGCTGCGCGTCGGCATCGCCTTCGGCACGGTGACCACCCGGATGGGCGATGTCTTCGGTACGACCGTGAACCTGGCCTCCCGGCTCACGTCGATAGCTCCGCGTGACGCCGTTCTCGTCGACAGCGCCTTTGCGCAGGAACTCATCCGAACGGGTGAAGCCCCCGCGTCGGAGGCGGAGGCCGCGGAGGCCGCGGCCGCGGCGGAGAAGGAGGGGGAGGAGCCGCCCGTGTATCGGTTTGCGCTGCAGCCGATGTGGCAGCGGCCGGTGCGAGGGCTCGGTGTGATCGAGCCTTGGCTTTTGACGCGGAGGGCGTCCGCCGGGGGCGAGTGAGCGCCGTGAGGTGGCCGGTCGTGTGTTGGCTGCGGGGTGCGTTGTGGCTGGTCGCGCAGTTCCCCGCGCCCCTGAAGGGGCGCTCCGGTGCTCGGCGTTCTCAGTCGCCGTTGGGCAGCTGGTCTACGCACAGGCCGATGATCGGCACGCAGACTGAGTCCTCGTCGGGGTGATCCGGCTGGGGGGACGGGGGGTTTGTCGTCGGTCGGCTGGGGGGCGGGGTGGGCGCCGGTTGCGGTGCGTTGCCTGTCGTCGCCGGTCGGTGGGGTGTGGGAGTGAGTGGCGGGGTGTGGTCCGTCGTGGCGCCCCGGCCGCCGGGTGGTGGGGCAGCCGTGGTGTTCGTGGTCGGTACGACGATCGTGCCCGGGGTGGGTGTGGTGCCCAGGCCTCCCATGGCAGAGGTCGCTGAAGGGCTTGGCTGCTGGGCAGCCGTCGGGAGGGCGGCTGCGGCGTTGGTCGAGCCGTCCGTGTCCGTGTCGGTGTAGGTGTCGGAAGCGGCGTCCGTGGCGGGGTCGGCCTCCGTTGCGCCGAGGCCGGCGACTTCGGAGTCGGGGGCCACTCGTAAGAGGCTCAGTGCGCCGGCCGCCAGGGCGAGGCCGCCGGCTGCCAGGAGGACCTTGCGGGGGCGGGGACGGCGGTGGCGGCCACGGGGGCCGAAGAGACGGGGGACGGTCTGGTCCGCCTCGCCGCTTGCCCCGGTTTCCGCTGATGTCTCTGCCGTCCCGCCCATCACGACCCCTCCCAACGCACTCGCGCCCCCAATGCGCCGTGGTGTCGCGCACGTTATGCGTAGTCGTGGGCGGTGGGGCGGGAGTTGGGCGGGATGTCACTCGAACGGGGTGTCGGGACTCGGCTCGGGAACCGGTCGTCGGGCCTTTCCCCGGCGGGGTCCGGCTGCGATGATCGGGGCGAATGTTGTTAACCCGCGTTAACCGGAGGGTGTCATGGGTGAGGAGCGGTTCGGGGAGTTCGTGCTGGTGCGGCGGCACGGTGACGGAGGTGTCGGGCATGTCGCGGAGCTCGTCCTCGACCGGCCCAAGGCCATGAACGCCGTGTCGACGGAGATGGCCCGTTCGATCTCGGGGGCGTGCGCGGCGTTGGGTGCGGACCGTGACGTACGGGTGGTGGTGCTGACCTCGACGCATGAGAGGGCGTTCTGTGTCGGGGCGGATCTGAAGGAGCGGAATTCGTTCAGTGACGCGGATCTGGTGCGACAGCGGCCCGTGACGCGGGGGGCGTACACGGGGGTGCTGGAGTTGCCGGTGCCGACGATCGCGGCGGTGCACGGCTTCGCGCTGGGCGGTGGCTTCGAGCTGGCGTTGTCCTGCGATGTGATCGTGGCCGACCGTACGGCCGTGGTGGGGCTGCCCGAGGTGTCGGTCGGGGTGATTCCGGGAGGTGGGGGCACCCAGTTGCTGCCTCGGCGGGTGGGAGCCGCTCGGGCGGCGGAGCTGATCTTCACGGCGCGGCGCGTCGAGGCCGGTGAGGCCCGGGAGCTGGGGCTCGTGGATGTGCTGGTGGAGGAGGGGCGGGACCGGGAGGAGGCCCTGGCGCTGGGGGGTCGGATCGCCGTGAACTCGCCGGTGGGGCTGCGGGCGGCCAAGCGGGCGCTGCGGGTGGGGCACGGCCTGGATCTGCGGGCCGGGCTGGAGGTCGAGGACGCGGCTTGGCGGGCGACGGCGTTCTCGGGGGACAGGGCGGAGGGGGTGGCGGCGTTCAACGAGAAGCGGCGGCCTGAGTGGCCGGGGGAGTGGCCGGGGGAGTGACGGGGGCGCCCTTTTGCGGGTGGGGGGGGATCGCTGAGGGGGCGGGGTGAGGCGGGAATCGGCGGTGAGGGCCCCGTTCGCCACGCCAACGTCCCAAACCTGGGCAAAGCTACCTAGCCTGGAGTGATGGGTGAGGACAGACGGCTCGCGGCCGTAGTGGCGTTGGCGCAGGGGATGGCGGCGGCGCACACGCCGCGTGAGTCCTGGCGGGCGGCGGCGCTCGGGGCGTGTCGGGCGTTGGACGGGAGCTTCGCGGCGCTGTCGGTGTGGGAGCGGGAGCTCGGGCGGTTGCGGGTGCTCGTGAACGTGGGGGACCGGGCTCGGGGGGAGGAGGAGTTTCCGGGCGACGAGGCCTATCCCGTGCATCAGTTCCCGGAGATCACCGAGTTCCTGCACGAGCGGTGGGCCGCCGGCGGTGAGCCCAACGCCTGGGTGGAGACGGCCGACGGACCGTCCACCGGTCATCCCGGGTACTGCCATCAGCGGGTGGCCGCCCTGCGGCGGCGCGGGCGAGGGTGCTGTGTCGTGGCGCCGATCGTGCTGAACGGGCGGGCCTGGGGGGAGCTGTATGTCGCCCGGTCCGCCGGTGCGCCTGTCTTCGACCGTGGGGACGCCGACTTCGCGACCGTGCTGGCCTCCGTCGTGGCCGCCGGGATGGCGCAGTGCGAGCGGCTGGAGGAGGCTCGGCGGCTGGCGTTCACCGACGCGCTCACTGGGCTGGCCAATCGGCGTGCCGTCGATGTGCGGTTGGAGGAGGCCATTGAGCGGCATCGCAGCCACGGGGTCGTCGTGAGCCTCGTCGTCTGCGATCTCAATGGGCTCAAGCGTGTGAACGACACGCGGGGGCATGCCGTGGGGGACCGGCTTCTGGAGCGGTTCGGGTCGGTGCTGTCGCTGTGTGGCGCCATGCTGCCCGGGGCTCTCGCCGCCCGGCTCGGCGGTGACGAGTTCTGTCTGCTTGCCGTCGGGTCGCCTGTCGGCGATGTCGTGAAGGCTGCCGATGAATTGTGCCGTCGTGCCGCTGAGTTGGAGCTGGGGGAGGGGGTCGCGTGCGGGGTGGCGTCCACCGAGGATGCCGTCGGGCCGGTTCGCTCTGCGCGGCGGCTGTTCCGGCTCGCTGACGCGGCTCAGTACCAGGCGAAGGCGGTTCGGGCCGACAAGCCCGTGGTCGCGGGGCGGGAGGGGCCGGACGACCCGGTGGTGCGGCTCGCTGACGCGGAGCCGTCGGAGGAGGGGGTCGTGGAGCGGCGGCGCTTCCGTGGCCGAGTGCCGTGATGGTGCCGGGCCTCGTCCTCAGAAAACGCCGGACGGGCTGAACGGTGCCGTAGGAGGTCCGGCGTTGTAAGGGGCGTACCGCCCGCCCACTAGTGACATCTTCGTCTTCACTGCGTACGCTCCTGAATATGGATATGCACACTGTGGTGGTGGGGACGTCCGGGGTCACCGCGTCCGACGTCCTTGCCGTGGCGCGCGGTGGGGCGCGTGTCGAGTTGTCGGACGAGGCGCTCGCGGCGCTCGGCGCGGCGCGCGAGATCGTGGAGGCGCTGGCGGCCAAGCCCGACCCGGTCTACGGCGTCTCCACCGGCTTCGGGGCCCTTGCGACCCGGCACATCAGCCAGGAGCTGCGGGCCCAGCTGCAGCGCAACATCGTGCGCTCGCACGCCGCCGGGATGGGGCCGCGGGTGGAGCGGGAAGTCGTACGGGCGCTGATGTTCCTGCGGCTCAAGACCGTCTGCTCGGGGCATACCGGTGTGCGGCCGGGGGTCGCACAGACCATGGCCGACGTTCTCAACGCCGGGATCACGCCCGTCGTCCACGAATACGGTTCGCTCGGCTGCTCCGGTGATCTCGCTCCCCTCTCGCACTGCGCCCTCGCCCTGATGGGGGAAGGGGAGGCGGAAGGCCCGGACGGGATCGTGCGGCCTGCCGGAGAACTTCTCGCCGCCCACGGCATCGCACCCGTCGAGCTGCGTGAGAAGGAGGGCCTCGCCCTCCTCAACGGCACCGACGGCATGCTCGGGATGCTGATCATGGCCCTCGCCGACCTCGACACCCTTTACAAGTCCGCCGACGTCACCGCCGCGCTGAGCCTCGAAGGGCTCCTCGGGACCGACAAGGTGCTCGCCCCTGAGCTGCATGCCATTCGGCCGCATCCCGGTCAGGGCGCCTCCGCCGCCAACATGCTGGCCGTGCTGAGGGGTTCGGGGCTGACCGGGCATCACCAGGACGGAGCGCCCCGCGTGCAGGACGCGTACTCGGTGCGGTGTGCTCCGCAGGTCGCCGGTGCCGGGCGGGACACCATGGCGCACGCGCGGCTCGTCGCCGAGCGGGAGCTGGCGTCGGCGGTCGACAATCCCGTCGTGCTGCCCGACGGGCGCGTCGAGTCCAACGGCAACTTCCACGGGGCGCCCGTGGCTTACGTGCTCGACTTCCTCGCCATCGCGGTCGCCGACCTCGCCTCCATCGCCGAGCGCCGTACCGACCGGCTGCTGGACAAGAACCGCAGCCATGGGCTGCCGCCGTTCCTGGCCGACGACGCGGGTGTCGACTCGGGGCTGATGATCGCCCAGTACACGCAGGCCGCCCTGGTGAGCGAGTTGAAGCGGCTGGCCGTGCCCGCTTCCGCCGACTCCATTCCGTCCTCCGCCATGCAGGAGGACCACGTCTCCATGGGCTGGTCCGCCGCCCGCAAGCTGCGTACGGCCGTCGACAACCTCACGCGTGTTCTGGCGGTCGAGCTGTACGCCGCCACCCGTGCCATCGAGCTGCGGGAGGGACTCGCCCCGGCACCGGCCTCGCAGGCGGTCATCGACGCCGTACGGGCCGCCGGTGTCCAGGGTCCGGGGCCGGACCGGTTCCTGGCGCCCGACCTCGCCGCGGCCGACGCGTTCGTGCGTGGTGGGGAGCTGGTCGTGGCGGTGGAGAAGGTCACCGGGCCGCTCCGGTAATTCATGGAACGGCGCATGGAAGGGGGCCCTGTCGTACGAGCGACAGGGCCCCTGCGGCAAGGGCGGGTTACTTCAGCTTCGCGGCCTGCGCGTCGATGAGCGCGGCCGGGACGTCGTACGCCTTGTCCGTCATCATCAGACCGAGGTTCATCGTGTAGTACGTGGCGATGGTGCTGCCGTGCCGGACCGCCTCGACGTGCGTGGTGGCCACGTCGCCGTCCTCCATGTCGCTCACCGCGGTGAACGCCACCGACTCGTCACCGGCCCCGGACGCCTTCTCCGAGGTGATCTTGGTGAGCTTCTGGTCCGTGCCCTGCATGGTGAGGGTGAAGCCCCCGGAGCAGCTCTCCACCGCGTCCGACACGGACTTGAAGGTCTGCTCGGCGACGTCACCGTCGTACGAGGAGAGTCCCACGACGGTCATGTCGAGGCTCAGCGCGTCCGCGAACGAGTCCTCGAACTCGCCCTCGGTCAGGTCCTCCAGTGACTTGGAGGCGGTGTCGGTGGGCTTCTTCTTGTCCTCCGTGGCCATGACGGCCGCGTTCGAGGCCGAGTCGCCCGGCGCCAGGCCGCCCATGGCGTAGGCGAGCGGCGCGCACTTCTCCTCGCTGCTCTTGACCTGCTCCTTGGACTTCGGCAACTGCTTGCCGGAGGCGTCCACCTTGTATCCGTCGACATCGCCCTTGGCGATGATCGCCTTCTTCAACTCCGCGGAGCTCAGCGCCTTCGCGTCCGAACCGCCGGAGTCACCCCCGCAACCCGCGACAAGGGCGAGCGTCAGCGCACTCACGGCAACCGTGGCGGCTACACGCACGCCCGATGATCTCTTCATGGGCGGACTATGAAGCCCATGTGAAGGGAGAGTCAAGCGAATTCAAAATCCGAGACGTTCACGGCGCACCGAGTAGGCGACGAAGCCCCCGCCCAGCGCGAGGAAGACGGTCCCGCCGACGAGGTACGGCGTGGTGTCGAAGCTTCCGGTGTCGGCGAGCCGGGTGCTGTCCTCGGCGGTGGCGCCCGTGCTCTCGGACGCGGCCCGTGCCTGCTGGGTGACCTGCGTCGTCGGGGCCGCGGAGGGGTCCGTTCTCGCCGGCTCGTCCCCCGTCGCGTTGGCGGAGGGCACGAACCACAGGGCGCCCAGCAGGGCCCCCGCGGCGGTGGCGGTCAGCAGCGATCGGCGTGCGGTGGACGACGATCGGTGAGCGGCGGACACGGAATATCGATCCCCTTGTGGCGCTGGCGAATTGGCCGTGTGGGGCGATGTTAGTGAAAGTCGCGGGTCACGGGAAAGTCACGGGGGAAATCAGCCGTACGCTCCGGGCATGAGTACACCAGAAACATCACGTTTTGTACGGCTTCGCGTGGAACTCGTTCTCGAAGTGGAGGACGAGGACGCCCTGACCAAGGCCGCGCTGCGGCGCGTCGCCGCCGACGAGACCATGCCGGCCGACGAACGGGCCCACGCGGAAAGCGCTGTGACGGAAGACACGGCGGAAGCCCTCGCTTATCTCGTCGACCCGTTCGACCTGGTCAGCGAGGTACCAGGGGTCGAGCTCGCGCAAGCCTCTTGGTCCAGCGAGCGGATCGGCTACGACCCGGATTCGCCGGAGTGGGACCTCGACGACGATGATGTCGACGAGGACTTCGACGATGAAGACGCCGAAGGGGCCAAGAGGGTCGGCTGACGCGGCTTGGGGGAATCGTGACCCCGGGCGGCACCCGCCGTCCGGGGTTTCGTCGTCTCATGGGACGCACTGACCGACACCTGCACCACCCGCCCCGGCGGACGTGGTGTGCCCCACACATTCAAGGAATGTGGAACGGGATCAACCGGTCGTAGCGTTGAAGGTTCTTGACGGGGACTCTCGGGGTTTTTGGGGATTCGGCGACTATGGAGAAGCGTGTGATGACGAACAGTAAGCGGCGCAAGGGCCTGGCGGTCGCGTCCGCACTGCTCGGCGGTGTCCTGGTGCTCTCTGCCTGCTCCGGCGGTGACGACAACGCCTCCGGCGACGGCGACACCTCGCAGGCCAAGGTCGACGAGGCAGCCGCCAAGAAGACCTCCGAGGCCCAGATCAAGATCACGCCCGAGGACGGCACCGACAACGCCTCCATCAACAACTCCGCCGCCGTCACCGTGAGCAAGGGCACGCTCACCGAGGTGACGATGACGACCGCCGAGGGCGCCGCGGTCGAGGGCGCGATATCCGCCGACAAGACCAGCTGGAAGCCCAACGCCCAGCTGGAGCGCTCCACGACCTACAAGGTCGCCGTGAGCGCGAAGGACTCGAAGGGCCTGGAGGCCCACGAGAACGCCTCCTTCACCACGGTCTCCCCGAACAACAGCTTCCTCGGCTACTTCACGCCGGAGGACGGCTCCACGGTCGGCGTCGGCATGCCCGTGTCGATCAACTTCGACAAGTCGATCACCAACAAGGCGGCCGTCCAGAAGGGCATCACCGTCTCCACCACCAGCGGCCAGGAAGTCGTCTGCCACTGGTTCAACGACACCCGCATGGACTGCCGGCCCGACGAGTACTGGCAGGAGGGCGCCACCGTCACCCTGAAGATGGCCCTGGACGGCGTCGAGGGCTCCGACGGTGTCTTCGGTGTCCAGGAGAAGACGGTCACCTTCAAGATCGGCCGCAACCAGATCTCCTACGTCGACGCGAAGACCAAGCAGATGAAGGTCACGCAGGACGGCAAGACCATCAAGACCATCCCGATCTCCGCCGGCTCGCCCGAGAACAAGACGTACGAGGGCATCATGGTGATGTCGGAGATGTTCAAGGAGACGCGCATGAACGGCGCGACCGTGGGCTTCACCGACGACGACGGCAAGGGCGAGTACGACATCAAGGACGTGCCGCACGGCATCCGCCTCACCAACTCCGGCACCTTCGTGCACGGCAACTACTGGGGTGCCAAGTCCATCTTCGGCAGCGTGAACACCAGCCACGGCTGCGTGGGCCTGTCCGACACCAAGGGTGCCAACGACAAGGGCACGGCGGGCTACTGGTTCTACAACCACTCGATCGTCGGTGACGTGGTGGTCGTCCAGAACACCGGCGACAAGACGGTCGCCCCGGACAACGGCCTCAACGGCTGGAACATGGACTGGGCGCAGTGGAAGGCCGGTTCGGCCGTCTGACGGCCCTGCAGGCTCCCTCGCGCATAGCCGCCGTACAGCTTCCGCACAACTGACCGATGCCGCCCTCAGGGGCGGGATCGGTGTTTCCGGGGGCGGTCTCAGCCTTCTCATCCATCTCTTATGTCGGCCTTATCCAGTCATCACGCGCCGTACCTAGCTTGCGGCGCATGTTCTTCACCTACCTGAGGCGCGAGCTGCGCCGCCGCAGAAAGGCGGCGCTCGTCGTCGCCTCCGGACTCGCGCTGGGCATCGCGCTGGTCATCGTGGTCAACTCCGTGTCCTCCGGCATGAGCAAGGCCCAGGACAAGGTCCTGCAGTCCCTGTACGGCCTCGGTACGGACATGACCGTCACCAAGGCCGCCGAGCCGACCGCGAACAGCTCCGAGCGGCCGCGCTTCCAGTTCGACGCCCAGGACGACGGCTCCGACGAGGAGCAGTCCACCGACCGCGTCATGGTCCAGGGCTTCCAGACGCTCGCGAGCTCGACCGTCACCAAGGTCGGCGATCAGAGCGGTGTCTCGGACGCGGTCGGCGGGCTGAGCCTGCAGGTCCTCAAGGTCAGCGGGCAGTTCACGCGGGGTCAGTTCCAGCAGGACCGGAGCAGCGGGGGCCAGCAGGGCCAGGGGCCCGGCCAGAGCGGTGGCGCCGGCAGTCAGCCGCAGGGTGAAGTACGCGGTGGCGGCGCCGACTTCGACGTCAACAACTACTCCGTCTACGGCACCGACGTCACCAAGCCGGCGCTCGGCCCGCTGACCTCGTCGAAGATCACCAGTGGGCGTACGTTCAAGACGACGGAGACGGACGCCGAGGTCGTCGTCGCCGACACGTCGTACGCCAAGGAGAAGAAGCTCAAGGTCGGCTCCACGGTCACCGTCAAGGGCACCGAGTTCAAGGTGATCGGCATCGCCACGCCCGACAGCGGGGACGCGGCCGCCAACCTCTACATCCCGCTGAAGCAGGCGCAGACGCTCGCCGACGCCAAGGGCAAGGTCACCACGATCTACGTCAAGGCGACCGACTCCCAGCAGATCGACTCCGTCAAGTCGACCATCCAGAAGAACATCTCCGGTACGACGGTGACGACTTCCGCGGACCTCGCGGACACGGTGTCCGGATCCCTGTCGACGGCTTCGTCTCTCGCCACCAGCGTCGGCAAGTGGCTGTCCATCGCGGTGCTGGTGGCGGCGTTCCTGGTGGCCGGGCTGCTGACCTCCTCGGCGGTGTCGCGCCGGGTGCGGGAGTTCGGCACGCTGAAGGCGCTGGGGTGGAAGTCGGGGCGGGTGACCCGGCAGGTGGTCGGCGAGGCGATCGTCAACGGGCTGCTCGGCGGCGTGCTGGGTATCGCGGCCGGGCTCGCGGGGGCGTACGTCGTGACGGCGATCAGCCCCACGCTGCAGGCGCAGTTGGGTGGCGGTACCGGGGGCGGTGGCGGCATGGGCGCCGGCCCGGGGGGCGGTGGCTTCGGGGGCGGAGGTCCTGGACGCCAGACGGCGAGCACCACGCTCGACGTCGCGCTGACGGCGCCGGTCAGCCTGACGACGGTTGCCCTTGCGGTCGGGCTGGCGGTGACGGGTGGGTTGATCGCGGGTGCCTTCGGCGGCTGGCGGGCGTCTCGGCTCCGCCCGGCGGATGCCCTGCGCCGCGTCGAGTAGCTGACGCGGGCTGCGGCTGCCGCCCTGCGGTGAGTCGCCGAGAGCGGCAGCCCTGTGCAGTTGGCGGGACCGCACCCACCTGAAGGGGCGCGGGAACCGCGCGACCAGCCCTCACCCACCCGCCGCCGCACACGAACCGATCCACCCCCGAACCCCACCTGGGAGTCACCCACCATGTACGAACTCAGAAACGTCACCAAGCGCTACACCCGAGGCAAGGAAACCGTCGACGCCCTCGACGGAGTCGACCTCACCATCGCCGACGGCGACCGGCTCGTCATCCAGGGCCCAACCGGCGGCGGCAAGTCCACTCTCCTGCAGATGCTCGGTGGCCTCGACCGGCCCACCGCAGGTGAAGTCGTCCTGGACGGCACCGACTTGGCCAAGCTCTCCGAGACCCGGCTGACCAAGGTCCGCAGCGAGAACATCGGGTTCGTGTTCCAGTCCTTCAACCTCATCCCCACCCTCACCGCACAGGAGAACGTCGAGATCGCCCTCGTCCCCCTCGGCATCAAGGCGAAGGAGCGGCGCGAACGGGCCGCCGAGGCGCTGAAGTCGGTCGGGCTCGGCGAGCGGCTCGGGCATCTGCCGAGCGAGATGTCCGGCGGTCAGCAGCAGCGCGTCGCCATCGCCCGCGCGCTGGTCAAGGAGCCGAAGGTGCTGCTGGCCGACGAACCCACCGGCAACCTCGACGAGTCGATGCGCGACGAGATCATGGACGTGCTCGAACGCATGTGGAAGGAACTCGGGTTGACCTTCATCATGGTCACCCACGACTCGGCGATCGCGAAAAAGGCCCCGCGGGTGGCGACCATCCGCAAGGGACGGATCAGTGTCAAGGAGAACGCGGGGGCGTAACCAGACGACTTTGTAACGGAGTTCGCACCGGCGCGTAACAGTCGTCAAGTCTGCCTCTTACCTTCCTCTCACGTATTGAGGTGCCTGATCGTCCCTCGGCATACTGCGTATTCCGGGGGGCGACGTATGCGTGCGTGAGCTCCCCCGGCCGGGCGAACGGGAATTCGCCCGGACCTTCTGCAAGGGGGAAACTTGCGCAGAAAAGTCAAAAGAATAGGCGCGGCCTCTGTTGCCACGGCGGCCGCCGTCGCCCTCGCTGCGGGCATGACCAGCCCGGCGTCGGCCGAACCGGAGCAGCGCCCGTCCGGCGCCGCTGCCTCGCTCACCTCCCCTCACCGGATCACCCTGATCACGGGTGACCGGGTCTCCGTCGACTCCAAGGGCCGCGTGGTCGGCCTGGAGCGGGCGAAGGGGCGCCAGCACATACCCGTACAGATACGCAAGGCCGGCGGGCACACGCTCGTCACCCCGGCCGACGCGGCCCGGTTGGTCGCCGCCGGCAAGCTCGACCAGCGGCTGTTCGACGTCACCGAGCTGGGCAAGTCCGCGACCCGTACCTCCCAGGCCAAGGGCCTGAAGGTCATCGTCGGCTACCAGGGCGCCGCGGCCGGCGCCAAGGAGGACGTCCGGGACGCGGGCAAGCTCCGCCGGACCCTGAAGTCCCTCAACGCGGACGCGGTGCAGACCCGGCACCAGGACACGCCCGAACTGTGGGACGCGCTCACCAACGGCGCCAAGGCCGCCTCCGGCATCGCGCACGTCTGGCTCGACGGCGTCCGCAAGGCCAGCCTCGACAAGTCCGTCGCGCAGATCGGCGCCCCCAAGGCGTGGGAGGCGGGCTACGACGGCAAGGGCGTCAAGATCGCGGTACTGGACACCGGCGTCGACGCGACCCACCCGGACCTCAAGGACCAGGTGATCGCGGCCAAGAACTTCTCGCCGTCCGCCACCGCGGAGGACAAGGTCGGCCACGGCACGCACGTCGCGTCCATCGCGGCGGGCACCGGCGCCAAGTCCGGCGGCAAGTTCAAGGGCGTCGCACCCGGCGCCGACATCATCAGCGGCAAGGTCCTCGACGACCAGGGCTTCGGCGACGACTCCAGCATCCTCGCCGGCATGGAGTGGGCCGCCGAGCAGGGCGCCCAGGTCGTCAACCTCAGCCTCGGCGGCACGGACACCCCTGAGGTCGACCCGCTGGAGGCGGCGGTCAACAAGCTGTCCGCCGAGAAGGGCATCCTCTTCGCGATCGCGGCGGGCAACTCCGGCCCGGAGTCGGTCGGTTCGCCGGGCAGCGCGGACGCAGCCCTCACCGTCGGCGCCGTCGACGACAAGGACAAGCTCGCCGAGTTCTCCAGCACCGGCCCGCGGCTCGGCGACGGCGCGATCAAGCCGGACGTCACCGCGCCCGGCGTGGACATCACGGCGGCGTCCGCCAAGGGCAGCCTCATCGAGCAGGAGGTCGGCGAGAAGCCGGCCGGCTATCTGACGATTTCCGGTACGTCCATGGCGACCCCGCATGTCGCGGGCGCCGCGGCGATCCTCAAGCAGCAGCACCCGGACTGGACGTACGCCGAGCTGAAGGGCGCGCTGACCGGTTCCACCAAGGGCGGCAAGTACACGCCGTTCCAGCAGGGTTCGGGGCGCATCCAGGTCGACAAGGCCATCAAGCAGACCGTGATCGCCGACCCGGTGTCGGTGAGCTTCGGTACGCAGGCATGGCCGCACACCGACGACAAGCCGGTCACCGAGGGCCTGACGTACCGCAACCTCGGTACGAAGGACGTCACGCTCAAGCTGTCCGCGACCGCCACCAACCCCAAGGGGCAGGCGGCTCCCGCGGGCTTCTTCAAGCTCGGCGCGACCCAGGTGACGGTCCCGGCGGGCGGCAAGGCCTCCGTCGACCTGACCGTCAACACCAAGCTGGGCGGCACGGTCGACGGCGCCTACTCCGCGTATGTGACGGCGACGGCCGACGGGCAGAGCGTCCGTACGGCGGCAGCGGTGCAGCGCGAGGTGGAGTCGTACGACGTCGCCGTCAAGCACATCGACAAGGACGGCAAGCCGGCCCCCGAGTACAACACCGTCCTGCTCGGCTACTCGGGTCTGGCGAAGGACCTGTTCTACCAGGTGCCGGTCGCTGAGTCCGGCGCGACCAAGATGCGGGTGCCCAGGGGCACGTATCTGCTGGACGCCTGGATCGCCAAGGACTGGGTGAACTATGAGGGCGGCCTCGACTGGGTGGTCCAGCCGAAGCTGAACGTCACCAAGAACACCTCCGTGACGATCGACGGGCGCACGACCAGGTCCGCCGACATCACCGTGCCGGACGCGCAGGCCAAACCGGTGATCGCCAGTGCCGGTTACTACTACGAGCCGG
This sequence comes from Streptomyces sp. R28, assembly GCF_041052385.1. Classification (GTDB taxonomy): domain Bacteria; phylum Actinomycetota; class Actinomycetes; order Streptomycetales; family Streptomycetaceae; genus Streptomyces. The sequence goes on from NZ_CP163439.1 coordinate 6,701,973, forward strand.
CGGGCGTCGGCATCGCCGTCGGCCTCGGCTCCTTCGCCGACGTGCGTATGGCGCACCTGGGCCCGGAGATCGCGAGCGGCCTGAGCCAGACCTGGAACGGCCAGTGGACCAAGGGCGCCGGCACCGAGTACGACGTCGCCACCACCGCCAAGGTGAAGAAGATCCAGGGCAACAAGGTCCGCCACTTCAAGGCGGACGAGCTCGCCAAGGTGAAGAACAACCTCGGTGCCGCGGCCCCCGGCAAGACCGGCGGACTGCTGCCCGTGGGTCTCCTGCCGACGGACATCGCGGTCGGCACGCCGGTCGAGCAGAAGCTGCCGGGCTCGCGGACGGTGTATCTGTCGACGTCCGACAAGATCCAGTGGACGTTCGACTTCGAGCAGTACTCCGGCAAGGACGCGGACGGCTTCCTGATCTCCGACGCGTACTACTCGCTGGGCAGTCCGCAGATTTTCAAGGCGGGCCAGAGCTACTCGAAGACCTTCAACACGGCGGTCTTCGGCCCGCACATCAACAAGGACTTCGGGCTGTTCCGCGACGGCAACGACATCTACGGGTCCCTGCCGCTGTTCGCCGACGCCAACAAGCACGCCGGCTCGTCGGACTTCACCGCGGTGACCACGAACCTGTACCGCAACGGCACCAAGATCGGCACCAACGCCGACCCGCTGTTCGGTGAGCCGTTCAAGGTCCCGGCCGGGGAGGCGGAGTACAAGCTGACGACCTCGGTCAAGCGGAGCGTCAAGGTCGCGGCCGCCTCCACGCGGATCGACGCGAGCTGGACCTTCCGCTCGAAGAAGCCGCCGACGTCCGGTGGCGACTCGGCCGCCGAGCAGGTCAGGCTCCCCGCCTCCACGGTCCGCTTCAACGCCACGACCGGCCTGGACAGCCAGGTCGAGGCGGACAAGAAGGTGACGTTCCCGGTCACCGTCGTGGGCTCGGCCGCGGGCAGCAACCTCAAGTCGCTGCACGTGTACGTGTCGTACGACTACGGCCAGACCTGGAAGAAGATCGAGGTCCGGAACGGCAAGATCACCGTGAAGAACCCGGCGAAGGGGAAGGCCGTTTCCTTCCACGCCAAGATCGCCGACAAGAAGGGCAACAAGTCGACGATCTCGATCTACAACGCGTATTACGGCAAGTGATCCAGTGCCGAATATGTGAGCCATGAGCGAACCGCCCGCCGGAAGTACAGCTTCCGGCGGGCGGTTCGTGTTTCGTTGAGGTCATGACGGCTCACACGGTGGAATACATCCGGTACCGCATTCCCGAGCAGAAGTCGGCCGAGTTCCTGGCCGCCTACACCCGCGCCGCGGCCCAGCTGGCCGCGTCCCCGCACTGTGTCGATTACGAACTCGCCCGCTGCGAGGAGGACTTCGAGCACTACGTCCTGCGCATCACCTGGACCTCGACGCAGGACCACTTGGAGGGTTTCCGCAAGTCGGAGCTGTTCCCCGACTTCCTCGCCGACATCCGGCCCTACATCTCGCACATCGAGGAGATGCGCCACTACAAGCCCACGACGGTGCGCGGCACGGGCGCGTCGGTGCCGACCCTGTACGCCTGGGCGGGCGGCGCGGAGGCCTTCGCCCGCCTGACGTCGGTCTTCTACGACAAGGTCCTCAAGGACGACGTCCTGGCCCCGCTGTTCGCCGGCCTGGACCCGGCCCACGCGGAGCACGTGGCGCTCTGGCTCGGCGAGGTCTTCGGCGGCCCGCCCGCCTACTCCGAGACCCAGGGCGGCCACGGCCACATGGTCGCCAAGCACATGGGCCGGGGGATCACCGAGCCCCAGCGCCGCCGCTGGGTCAACCTCATCCAGGACGCGGCCGACGAGGCGGGTCTGCCGACGGACGCGGAGTTCCGTTCGGCGTTCCTGGCTTACGTGGAGTGGGGGACGCGGCTGGCGGTGTACTTCTCGGGGCCGGACGCGGTGCCGCCGGCGGAGCAGCCGGTGCCGAGGTGGAACTGGGGGGCCGCCCCGCCGTATCAGGGCTGATACGGGTGACGCTCAGCGCGGCGACATGACCTCGTAGAGGTTGCCCGTGGCGTCGGCGAAGCAGAGCCCCCGGGCGCACAGGGGATGGTCGACGCGGCCGTTGTCCGGGGCGCAGGGGTCGTTGCCGTAGGGGACGCCGAGGGTGTGCAGCCGCCCGAGGATCGCGTCGAAGGTCCCGGGATCGACGTCGAAGGCAGCCGCAGGGCCTCGCGGTCGGGTTCGAGCAGCTCCATGACGGCTTCGCGCAGGGCGCGGCTGGAGGCGTCGCGGTCGTCCTGTGTGGGCTGCTCACCGGAGGGGCGCCCGCGCCGTCGCCCCGACGCGAACAGCGCTCCGACCACGGTGCCGATCCGCTCCAGATGCGCGCGCATGGCCTCGGCGGCCTCGGTCACCCGCTCGGCGAGCGGCAACTCCAGATCTACGGAGGCGAGTTCACGCAGCACATGGTCGGGGCTGATGGCTTCCGCCACGCAGGCGTCCAGCAGTTCGTCCTTGTCGGCGAAGACCCGGAAGATCGTCGCCTCCCCGATTCCGGCGACGCGCGCGATCCGCCCGGTGGTGACGGCGGCCCCGTGCTCGGCGACGAGGGGCAGGGCAGCGGCGATGATCAACGCCCGCCGCTGCTCCGGGCTCATGCCGGGGGCGCGGCGGCGGGGGGTGGCCTTTGGAGTCTCCGGCGACTGCCTCGACTGCCCTGCCCCCCCGGACATCGTCAGTCGCCGCTGCCGTACGGCCTTGTCAGGATCTCCAGGTTGTGGCCGTTCGGGTCTTCGAAGTACGTGCCGCGGCCGCCGTCGTGGTGGTTGATCTCGCCCGGGCGGCGGTGGTAGGGATCCGCCCAGTGCGTCAGTCCGGCCTCGCGTATCCGGCCGAAGATCGTGTCGAAGTCGTCCTCCGACACCAGGAACGCGTAGTGCTGCGGCGTGATGGAGCCGGGCGAGTCCAGGTAGTCCAAGGTCACACCGTTGGGGATCTCGACCGGGACGAACGGGCCGTACTGCGGGCTCACCGCCAGGCCCAGGATGTCGGCGAGGAACCGGGCCGACGCCTTCTTGTCGTGCGCGGCGACGATGGTGTGGTTGAGCTGGACGGTCATCGGGGCTGCCTCCTCGTGTGCACGGTTCGGACGGGCTCCTGGTTTCACGCTAGGCACGGCAGTCGCACGACACATCGGCCGCAGGGAGGGGCGGCACTACTCCTCCGGTCCTCCGTCTCCGGAGCCCATGGTTCCGCATTGATCGATCGGGATAAGGTAAGGCTCGCCTTAGTGATCGTGGATCGTCGTTGGAGCCGTCGTGCGCGCAGTGGGAATGAAGACCGTCGGAATGCGGGCTGTCGGGACGAAGGCCGTTCTGGCCGCGGCCGTCGTCGCAGGGCTGCTCGTCGGCTGCTCGTCCTCGGCGGACGGCGGTGGCGGCGGCGCCGAGAGGGAGGACGGCTCGCGCAGCCAGGTGATCGGTGCCTCCGAAGGCGACGCACCCTCCGCCGCGCCCAGCGCCCTCGCCGACGGCATGGGCGCCGACACCGACGAGGACGGCGCCTTCCCGCGCACCGTCAAGCACTTCCAGGGCAGCACGACCCTCAAGGCCGAGCCCGAGAAGATCGCCGTCCTCAGCACCGGGCAACTCGACGACCTGCTCTCCCTCGGCATCGTGCCCACGGCCACCACCCGCGCCGACAACGCCGGGCTCGTACCGGACTACCTCGCCGACGCCTTCCCCAAGGACAAGGGCCGGCTCGCCGCGATGACCGACGCGGGCACCCGCCAGGCCCCCAACCTCGAGTCGCTCGCCGCCGCCAGGCCCGACCTGATCCTCGCCAACGACTCGCTCGGCGACCTCTACCCCAAGCTCTCGAAGATCGCGCCCACCGTGATCACCGCCGGCAACGGCATCAACTGGAAGCGCGACCTGCTGCTCGTCGGCGAGGCCGTCGGCAAGGGGCAGCAGGCGCAGGAGCTGCTCGGTGACATCGCCCGCGAGGCGAAGGAGAAGGGGCGGGGCATCGACGGGGACCCCGCCGTCTCCATGGTGCGGTTCACGCCGGACCGCACCCGGATGTTCGGCATCTCGTCCTTCACCGGGTCCATCGCCGTGGACATGGGGCTGAAGCGGCCCAAGTCGCAGCAGTTCCACGCCATTTCGGAGGACATCGGCCCCGAGAGCGTCGACACCGCCGACGGTGACTGGATCTTCTACTCCGTACAGGGGGACGCGGCGAAGACGGACGCCGCGAGCATCGTGGCCGGGCCGCTGTGGAAGTCGATGAAGGCGGTCGAGGCCGGGCACGCCGTGAAGGTGGACGACGACCCGTGGTATCTCAACGCCGGTCCCACGGCCGCGCGTCTGGTCGTACGACAGCTCGCCGAGCACGTCGGCAAGTGAGCCGCGTGCGTCGTGAGTCACGTAAGGCGGCGGGTCCTGGGTCGCGTACGACGACGATGAGTTCTCGTCTGGCCTTTCCGGCGGCCGCCCTCGCGGTGGCCGTCGCGGGCGTGCTCAGCCTCGCCGTCGGCACCCGTGCCGTGCCGCCGTCCGCCGTGCTCGACGCCCTGCTGCACGGCGGCGGTTCGCCGGACGCGCTGGTCGTGCGGTCGCTGCGGCTGCCGCGCACCGAGGTGGGGCTGGCGGCCGGTGCCGCGCTCGGCATGGCCGGGGCGGCGCTGCAGGCCGTCACCCGCAACCCGCTCGCCGATCCCGGCATCCTAGGGCTGAGCCAGGGGGCCGCGGCGGGGGTCGTACTGGCCATCGCCCTGGGCCTGGCGAACGGCTTCGGCGGATACGTCTGGTACGCCTTCGCCGGCGCCGTCGTCGCCGCGTGCCTGGTGTACGGCATCGCCGCGCGCGGGCGGGGCGGGGCGTCGCCGGTGAAGCTGGCGCTGGCGGGGACCGCCCTGTCGGCGATGACGGCCGGGGCCACGACCGTCGTCCTGACCTCCAGTTCCGCCACCCTCGACCAGTTCCGGTTCTGGCAGGTGGGCGCGCTCAGCGGACGGGACGCGGGCACGGTCGTACGGATGCTGCCGTTCCTCGTCGGCGGGGCGGTGCTGGTGCTGGCCTGTGCGCGAGGGCTGGACGCGCTGGCGCTGGGGGACGAGACGGCTCGGGCGCTGGGGCACCGGGTGCGGGTGGTGCGGGTGGCCGCGGCGCTGGGGGCGACGCTGCTCACCGCTGCCGCGGTGGCCGCGGCGGGGCCTGTCGCCTTTGTGGGGCTGGCGGTACCGCATCTTGCGCGGCGGCTGGTTCGGGGCGGGTATGCGGCGGTGCTGCCCCTGTCCGCGTTGCTCGGGGCGGCGCTGTTGCTGGGAGCGGATGTCGTGGGGCGGGTGGTGCGGGCTCCCGCGGAGGTACCGGCGGGGGTGATGACGGCGTTGGTGGGGGTGCCGGTGCTGGTGGTGCTGGTGCGCAGGAAAGGCGCGGTGTCTTGAGGGGGGATCGAGGGCGCGGGCGGCGGGCACGGCGAGGGGTGGCGCCCGGCCTCACGCTTCTCCGCCCTCACACCCGCATCTCCTTCCTCCTGCACCGCCGTTCCGCCGCCGTGGCCTTCGTCCTCCTGGGGCTCCTCGTCGTCGTCATGCTGGCCTCCGCCTGCGTCGGCCAGACGTACATCTCGCCCCCCGAGGTCTGGCGCACTTTGCGCACCGGCTCCGGCCCCTACGACCTCGTCGTCAACGAACTCCGCGTCCCCCGCATCGCGGTCGGCGCCCTCGTAGGTGCCGCGCTCGGGGCGGCCGGTGCTCTCGTGCAGACCGTCACGCGGAATCCGCTGGCCAGCCCGGACGTCATCGGGGTCGGGCACGGGGCCACCGCCGCGACCGTGCTCGCGCTGGCGACCGGGGTCGTGAGCTCGCCGGGTGCCCTGCCCGTCGTGTCAGTGCTCGGCGGACTCGCCGCGGCCGCCCTCGTCTACGTGCTGGCCTGGCGGCGCGGTATGCAGCCGAGCCGTTTCGTGCTCACCGGTGTCGGCATCGGTGTCGCCCTGTCCGCCGTGGTGCAGCTCTATCTCACCGACAGCGAGCTGGAGGCCGCCGAGCAGGTCAAGCTGTGGCTGACCGGGAGCCTCAACGGGCGGGGCTGGGCGCAGGCGGAGCCCCTCGCTGTCGTACTGGCCCTCTCGCTGCCCGCTCTGGTGTGGGCGAGCCGAGCGCTGCGGCCCCTCGGGCTCGATCCCGAGACCGCGGCCGGACTCGGCGTACGGGTCGACCGGACGCGGCTCGGGCTCACCGTCCTCGGCGTCGTCCTCGCCGCCACGGCGACCGGCGCGGCGGGGCCGATCGGGTTCGTGGCGCTGACCGCGCCGCAGCTCGCCCGGCGACTTACGCGTACGCCCCAACTGCCGCTCCTCAACGCCGCGTTGACGGGGGCGATCGTCCTGGTCGCCGCCGATCTCGCCGCCCGTACCCTGCTGCCCCCGCTGGAGATCCCGGTCGGCGCGCTCACCGCGCTCGTCGGCGGGCCGTATCTGCTGTGGCTGCTGGGACGTCGTACGGCGACACGCTGAGGGCCCCGGAGCAGTGCGGCTCCGGGGCCCTCGGTCTTCGGGCGCGTATCAGATCGTCGCCGTGTCGATCACGAACCGGTACCGGACATCGCTGTTGAGCACCCGCTCGTACGCCTCGTTGATCTCGTCGGCGCGGATCAGCTCGATCTCGGCGCCGAGGCCGTGCTCGGCGCAGAAGTCCAGCATCTCCTGGGTCTCGGCGATGCCGCCGATCATGGAGCCGGCGAGGGTCTTGTTGCCGCCGATGAGCGAGAACAGGTTCAGGGCGACGGGCTCCTCCGGGGCGCCCACGTTCACCAGGGCGCCGCCCGTCTTGAGCAGGCTGAGGTAGGCGCCGAAGTCCAGCGGCGCCGACACCGTGGAGACGATCAGGTCGAAGGAGCCCGCGAGCTCCTCGAACGTCTTCGGGTCACTGGTCGCGTAGTAGTGGTCGGCGCCCAGCTTCAGGCCGTCGTCCTTCTTGCGCAGCGACTGCGACAGGACGGTGACCTCCGCACCGAGCGCGTCCGCGATCTTGACGCCCATGTGGCCGAGACCGCCGAGGCCGATCACGGCGACCTTCTTGCCCGGGCCCGCGCCCCAGTGCTTGAGCGGCGAGTAGGTAGTGATGCCCGCGCACAGCAGCGGCGCGGCGACGTCCAGGGACAGGCCGTCGGGGATGCGGACGACGAAGTTCTCGTCGACGACGACCTTCTCCGAGTAGCCGCCGTAGGTGGGCTCGCCGTCCTTGCCGATGGCGTTGTACGTGCCGACCCCACCGCCGGTGCAGTGCTGCTCCAGGCCGGCCTTGCAGTTGTCGCACTCACGGCAGGAGTCGACCAGGCAGCCGACGCCCACCCGGTCGCCGACCTGGTACTTCGTGACGCCCGGGCCGACCTCGGAGACGATGCCCGCGATCTCGTGGCCGGGGACCATCGGGAAGATCGCTTCGCCCCAGCCCTCCCGGGCCTGGTGGATGTCGGAGTGGCAGATGCCCGCGAACTTGATGTCGATCAGCACGTCGTGCTCGCGGACGGCACGGCGCTCGATGGTGGTGCGCTCCAGCGGGGCCTTGGCGGCGGGGGCGGCGTACGCGGCGACAGTGGTCATGCCGGGGTTCTCCTAGAGAGGTTGCGTGCCCGGCTGCCTTCTGACTTGCTGCTTTCCGTCCGGGCACGTCATCCAGCGTGCTGGATGACGTCGGAACCACCCAGACCTCGGTTGTACGTACGTCCGCCGGTCCTACTACTGGCGGGGTCAGGCTCGTGTGCGTACGACCGGGAATACTTGAGGCATGGACGACAAGCCCGAAGCCAGGACGGGACCTGCTGCCGACACGGGCATCGACACCGCTGCCGGCCTGGACCGGCGCGCCGAGCTCAGCGAGTTTCTGCGCACCCGGCGTGCCCGGCTGAAGCCGGAGGACGTCGGGCTGCCGGACTTCGGGCGGCACCGCAGGGTGCCGGGGCTGCGGCGCGAGGAGCTGGCACAGCTCGCCGGGGTGTCCGTGGCGTACTACACGCGCCTTGAGCAGGGCAACGGACGCAACGTCTCGGCGGAGGTCCTCGACGCGATCGCGCGGGCGCTGCGGCTGAGCGACGCCGAGCACGCGCACCTCACGCACCTCGCGAAGCCCAAGCAGCACAAGAAGAAGCAGGTCGCGCGGACGGAGCAGGTGCGGCCGGCGCTGCGGCAGCTGCTGGACTCGATCGAAGGCGTGCCCGCGTACATCTCCGGCCGGCGCTCGGACATCCTCGCCTGGAACCGGATGGCGGCGGCGGTCTTCGGCGACTGGTCGGAGCTGCCGCCGCAGGAGCGGAACTGGGCGCGGCTGGTGTTCCTGCGGCCCGAGTACCGCGACCTGTTCGTGGAGTGGGACCAGAAGGCGTACGACATGGTCAGCTACCTCCGCATGGACGCGGGCTGCCACTCGGACGATCCGCTCCTGTCCGCCCTGGTCGGCGAACTCTCCGTCAAGAGCGAGGAGTTCCGCCGGCTGTGGGCCACCCATGACGTCAAGGAGAAGAGCTACGGCGTCAAGCACCTGCGGCATCCGCTGGTGGGCGGGCTGACCTTGAACTTCGAGTCGTTCCGCCTGCCCGACGGCACCGAGCAGAGCCTGATCACGTACCACGCGGAGCCGGGGTCGCCGTCGGCGGAGGCGTTGCGGTTGCTGGCGAGCTGGGGCACCGACGCGACGAAGGCGGGGGCGACGGGTCCGACGGGCAGGACGGGTTCGGGCCCTGGGACATCGGCGCCGTCCGTGTGAGAGGCGCCCGGGGCTCGCCCCGGGCGCCCGCCCCGTCAGGTGCCGAACCTCCACACGGCACGAGCGCCGGGCCCGACCGTGAGGGTCGACCGGCCGATCCGTTCCTCGTGCCGGTAAGACACCGCCTCGTTGAGCGAGAACTCGACCTGCCGCAGGCCCGCCTGGTCGCGCGCGACCACGTCGAAGCGGATCGTCGTCCCGCCTCCCCGCGCCACGACCCCGCCGCCCGGCACATCCCGGACGTGGAACCCGCCGGCCCGCAGCAGCGGCACCGTGTCGGCCAGGTCGCCTTCGGTCACCGCGAGGCGCACGGAGGTCACGTCACGCATCAGGTGATCGCGGTAGCCGTCGGACAGGTAGCGCTCCCGGCCCACGTCGCCGGGATGACCGGCCGGCTCGGTGTTGCTCCGCGGATCGGCGAAGTACTCCGGGCGGTACTCCATCCCCCAGGCACCGAAGGCGTCGTACTGATCGGAGGTGAAAACGGCGTCGAACCACGGCACCGGCACACCGTCACCGAAGTCACGTGTCTGCCGGAACTCGATCGGCTCGGCGACCCCCTGCTCCCGCAGGCGCGTGATCACCGCACCCAGATCACCGGCCTGCTCGGTCGAGACGCCCATCCCGGCTGAGCCGAGCGTGCCGTCCTGGCCGGGCACATCACCCACCCCGAACAGTTCGAGATACGTCTCCCGGCCCATCAGGTAGCGGCCGGTCCAGGTCTGTCCGCCCGACCCGGTCGTGGTGCGGACCTGGAAGTTCGCGAACTCACGGAGATACGGGGAGTGTTCGATGGCGTCGGCGGTCTCCCGGTCGAGCACTCCGTAGGCGTGGTTGTAGAAGAGCAGCTGTCGATCGGACTGCGCCGGGCCCTCCTCGGCCAGCGCCTTCCCCGTACCGGTCCCGACCGCGCCGGTCAGGACTACGACGAGGGCCAAGAACATCTGTAACGCTCGGCGAAGCGGCATGGGGAGGAGCGTAGGCCTGCGGGTGCCTGAATCGCAGATGTTTTCGAACATCGGGTGCTTCGGGGCAGGTGAGGTGAGGTGAGGTGAGGTGGGGTGAGGTGAGGGGGGTTGGGCGGGCGAGGAGGGTGAGAAGGGCTAGGCAGGCGAGGTTCAGCGGCTGCGACCCTCGACCGCCGAAGCGATGTCGTCCAGGTCCTTCGCGACCGCCTTGCTCACCGCCCGTGCGCCCACGCCGCCCAGGATCCTCGCGAGCAGGCGCGTGGCGCCGCCGGAGGCCACGGCCGTGAACGTCATGCGGACCGTCGTCGCCGACGGGCCGTCCGGCCGCAGCAGCCATTCCGAGACGTAGTGCGTGCCGTGAGACTCGGCCTCCACCACAAAGCATTCGGGCGGTTCGCTGGCGGTCACCCACATCTCCTCGGTGGCTTCCCTGCCGAACATGCGCCGGGTCTCCCGCCACCGCGTACCGACGCCGAAGGCCCCCTCCGTGATGACTTCGACGTGCGTGACACCGCTGAGGACGTGCTCCATTCCCCTCAGGTCGGTCAGCGACTCCCAGACAGGGCCCTGGCCTGCGGCGATGCGCCGCTCCACGACGACGCTTCGGCTGCTCGTGCCACCCATCACGCCCATGACACCCATGAAAGCAGCAGGGTCCGTCAGCCGCGCGACGACCGAGCGCCGCGGGCGGAGGGCGCGCGAGTCAAACCAGTTCGGGTTGCGGTTCCGGCCGTGGCGCTGGTGCGGTCTTCGGCTCCCACGTTGTGGTGGTCCGCACATAGCCGTAGATCACGGAAATCATCGCCAGAATGAGAAGTGGTCCGAACACCCACGGATGTGCGGCCATTTCCACCGGCAGATAGCGGTACGACAGCAAGAGCGCGGCGAAGACCGTCGCGCTGTAAGCGACCAGCCGGATTCCGGGCCGATCCCAGCCGCGTGCCTGCGAGCGCAGAGCCGCCTCGACCGTGAGCACGAACACCACGCCGGCAATGAGATCCACGCCGTAGTGGTAGCCGAATCCCAGCGTCGCGCCGAGCGTGGCGATCAGCCAGAACACGCCGGCGAAGCGCAGAATTCGCGGCCCCTTGCGGGAATGAATGAAGATCGTGGTGGCCCATGCGGTGTGCAGGCTGGGCATGCAATTGCGCGGGGTGAGCCGGTCGTACGGCATCGCGTGCGGGGTGTCGAGCGGTGGCGGCACGTCCGGCCACAGGTTGGCCAACGCCCAGTGTCCACCGCCGGTGCCGAAGGCGCCGGTGCCGTAGGCGAAGATCGGTCCGACCACAGGGAAGATCATGTAGATGCCCGGCCCGAGGAGGCCGATCACCAGGAAGGTGCGCACCAGATGGTGGCTCGGGAAGCGGCGTTCGACCGCCACGTTGCGCAGCTGGTACAGCGCGATGACGACCGCGGCCACCGCGAGCTGAACGTAGACGAAGTCGAGAACATGGGCGCCGACCGGACCGGTGGCCCTGACCATCCGGCCGACCAGCCACGACGGGTTGCCCAGCGCGTGATCGGCGGTTGCCACATACGGGTCGAGCACCGCAGGGCGGGTCTTCGCCGTGATGAGCAGCCAGGTGTCGCCGGTCTTGCGGCCGGCCACCAGCAGCAGGCCCAGCCCGACGCCCTTCAGTAGCAGGGCGCGTTCCCGGCCGGTGCGGCGTGTGAAGGCGATGACCGCACAGCCCAGCATCACCCACAGCGCGCCGTTGCCGAAGGGGTGGCCGTCGGTCGTCTTGACGTCGAACACCCACCGCACCAGCACCAGGACGACGTCGATGCCGATCGCGGCACCGATCGCGATGAGCCGCTGCCGCCGGGTGAGCACCACCATCATCAACGCCATACTGGCGTACAACAGAAATCCCGATTTAGGGGCAAATATCACCTCTCGCGCCTGGCTGGTGATCGGCCCCGGCAGGCCGTACCGGCGCGCGGCGATCTCCAGCGCGATGAGGAATCCGAGCGTCACCACGCCTGCCATGGCCCACAGGGCATGTCTGCGTCTTGTTCGGGAAAATGCCCGCGATGATATAGGTATCAATTGTGGTGTTTTGGTTGATTTGAGATCTATCGGCGGAATAGATTGCTTATTGTGTCGAATGGCATTGTTTTCCGTCCCGGAAAGGGCGGCGGGGTCGATCGTTCTTGAGTTCGAGCATGTTATCCGAGGAAAAATCCCGTGCCGATACCTTGGCCGGGATTCAGACTGCGGCAATGAAGGGAGACGGCATTCCCCGCGTGGCCGTTCCGATCTCGGTGCGCCGTGCGCAGCTCAATGCCGTTGCCGCAGGTCCGGACGCAGCGAAACGGGCCCTCGGTGAGCTGACCGAGGGCCCGTTCCTCTGTGTTCATGTCGGGGCGGAGGGAGCCGGTCGAGGCCGCGTCGGATCAGCCCTCGGCCTTGGCCACGCCGATCGGGCAGGACACCCCGGTCCCGCCGATCCCGCAGTACCCGGCCGGGTTCTTGTCCAGGTACTGCTGGTGATACCCCTCCGCCGGGTAGAACGCCCGGCCCTCCGCCGGAAGGACCTCCGTCGTGATCGTGCCGTGGCCGGAGCCCGTAAGGACCTGCTGGTACGACGCGCGGGAGGCCTCGGCCGTCTTGGCCTGGTCCGGGGTGTGGGTGTAGATCGCGGAGCGGTACTGGGTGCCGACGTCGTTGCCCTGGCGGAAGCCCTGGGTGGGGTCGTGGGACTCCCAGAAGGTCTTCAGCAGGCGCTCGTACGAGATCACGCTCGGGTCGAAGACCACGCGGACGGCCTCCGTGTGGCCGGTCAGGCCCGAGCAGACCTCCTCGTAGGTGGGGTTCTCGGTGTGGCCGCCCTGGTAGCCGACCAGGGTCGTCCACACGCCCGCCGGAAGCTGCCAGAACTTGCGCTCGGCGCCCCAGAAGCAGCCCAGACCGAAGTCGGCGACCTCGAGACCCTCGGGGTAGGGGCCGAGGAGCGGGTTGCCGAGGACCGTGTGGCGGTCGGGGACCGTGAAGGCCGGCTCGGCGCGGCCCTGCAGCGCCTGCTCGGGGGTGGGCAGGACGGGCGTACGGCCGAAGAGCATGAGGGTTCCTTCCTCGCGGGACACACGGGACTCACGGTGCCTCTCGGCCCCGCGGGCCGGGGCCACGGCTGCGGTACGTCGGCAGGGGTACCTCCCCACCGGGCGGTCCCCCCTTCAACGTACGGCCAGGTCCTCAGATTCCGCCCCGCGCCCGCACGACCTGCGCCGCGCTGAAGTCCCGTTGCCGCACATATGCCTTGATCATCCTGTTCCGGCCGCCCTCGTACCACCACGGCAGGGCGTCGATGTATCCGTCGACCAGCCGGAACTGCTCCACCGCGGCCTCGTACCGGTCCTGCCAGAACAGCAGGCTCGCCAGCAGGTGGCGAACCTGCGGGAGCCGCCAGTCGTCAGGGTTCGCGGCGCTCGCGGCCGCCACGTCGACCAGGGCGGCGTCGACCGCCGCGACGACCACCGGGCGCCGGTAGAACTCGTCCCGCTCCAGGTCGTCGTGCGCCCCCTCGTACTCGACGTACGCCTCCAGCGGCAGCACGCTCAGCAACTGCCCCGGCGCCCCCTTCCCGGCCGCGGTCCGGGCGAAGCTCTCCGCCAGCTCGTGCGAGCCATGCCACTTCGCGCACCAGTACTGCAGGGCGGCGGAGTGCGCGGCCAGGTGGTGCGGGTCGCGCCTGACGATCTCGGCCCAGAGCTCCTCGAACTTCTGGTGCGGCCGGCCGAGGCCCTTGGCCAGCGGGATCTCCACGATGAACGGGCACGGATCGTCGTCGCCCGCGAGCGCCTGGGCCTGCGCGCATGCCTCCCGGGCCTGGCCCAGGACGCGGTGGAAGCCCGCGGCCTGTTCCTGGGTCGTGTACTTGGCGTACGCCGCGCCCCGTATCTCCCAGGCGAGATAGATCAGGTACTGGGCGAACACGAGAGCCGCGTCGGGGTCCTCCGGCCGCTCCGCCTTCCAGGCCAGCAGCCAGGCGTCGTCCTTGACGGCCTCCCGCGCCAGCGCACCGGAACGCCGGTCCCGCTCCTGCCAGTCCCGCCCGGCCTCGGCCAGGAACTCCGCTCCGGCCTTCCAGTCCCCGGCCCGCACGGCTTCCTTCGCGGCCGTGATCCGCGGGTCGGGAGCGTAGCCGTGGTCGGTGTCCAGCCGCTCGGCGGGCAGGAAGCCCAGCTGGGCGGAGGCCTTCGCCATGCCGCGATGGTGCGCGGTCCCCTTCGGGGCCGTCTGCCGGCGCTTGCGGTGCCAGGAATAGATCATGAGAAGGAGGATGATCAGCGGGATGAGGCGAGCCATGGGCGTCTGACGTCCTTGAGCAGTGAGAGGCAGCAGGGGAGCGGGGGAGAGGCGGAGAGGGGGAGAGGGGGGAGAGGGGAGCGGGGAAGGGGGGCCAGGGCCTGCGCCGGATGTCTGGTCAGTCCGTCTGGGACAGCAGGCGGCGCAGTCCCTTCGTGTCCGGTACGTCCGCCACCGCCGCGTCCAGCGCCTGCTTCAGCTCCTCCTCGTAGCCGTCCGGCAGCCGCAGCCGCGCCGCGTCCTTCCAGGACAGCTCCCAGTGGGCCCGGCCGAGGCGGGCGAGCTCGGCGACGACCATGCGCGAGAGCCGGGCGCGCACCTGGGGGCGTACGAACTCGCGGGTGGCGCGGCCCGTGGCGGCCTGCGCCTCCTTCGACTTGGGGAGCCGGTCGGCCATCTCCCACAGCCGGCCCGCGTCGACGGCGTCCAGGAAGGCGGCCAGGGAGCCGTCGCCGCCGTGGACCTCGGTGCCGGCGGCGCGCAACGGCTCGGCGTCCTGGTCGGCGTGCCAGAGCATCGACTCGTTCACCAGCTGCGGCCAGTCGGCGGCGCGGCGCAGCCGCTGGGCCTCGGGCGTGAGCGCGGAGTGCTCCAGCTCGGCGAAGGAACGGGCCGGGTCGGTGAGCAGGGCGAGTGCGGGGCGGGCGCCGGTCAGGGCGTTGTCGTCGTGGGGGAGTTGCTCGATGCGGGCGATGCGTTCGTCGATGGGCGGGTGGGAGTCGTACGGGGACTGCTCCTCCTCGGGCAGTGCCCGCCGCATCTCGTCCAGCTCGTCGGCGCGCCCGGCCAGCAGATGGCGCAGCCCGCCGAAGACCTCACCGGGCGGCGGCAGCAGTCCGGCCGCGGTGCCGAGGGTCGCGTACGACTGCATGTAGAAGCCGTGGGCCGCGTCCAGGACGGGTATCTCGCGCAGCGCGGACGCGGTGGCGTCGCGACCGGCGATACGCGCGGCGGCCAGGTCCGCGGCGAGCTCCTGCCGCCGGCCCACACCCTGGGAGGCGCGCAGGTAGAAGGTGCCGTACCAGAGGAAGGGCTTGGCGGCGAGGCGGTAACTCAGGCCCGCCGCCCCGGCGTCGACCTCGCTCGCCTTCTTGCCCTTGGCGAGCCGCTCGGCGTGCTTCTTCCCCTGCTTGGCCTCCTCCTTGGCGACCTTCCTGCGGGAGCGTTCGTGCAGGCCGGCGACGGTGCGCATCACCTGCAGGCGGCCGCGCAGGGTGATCGCGGCGAGGCGGGTGTCGTGGTTCGTGTAGTGCCCGAACTCGTGGGCCAGGACGGCCTGCAGCTGCGGTTCGCTCAGCCCCGTCATCAGCGGCAGCCCGATGTACATGCGGCGCCGGCCGGGCTTGAGTCCGAGGAACGTCGCGTCCTCGGCCACGGCCGCGTTGACGTCCGGAGTCAGCAGGATCTCGTCGGGCGCGCGGGTTCCCGTCTGCTCGGCCAGGGCCCGTACGGCGGCCCAGAGCGCGGGCTCCTGCTGCTCGGTCACGGGCAGGCCGGGCAGCGGTTCGTCCTTGGGCGTGCGCAGCGCGAACATGCCCTGCACGAGAGGGATCGCCAGCAGCGCGCTGACGATCCACACCTTGGCGGTGACGCTGCCGACCCCGCCCTCCGCGACGGCCCAGTCGACGGCGACGAGCGCGCCGAGCATGACGAAGCCGAGCAGATAGAACCCGGCGAGCAGGACAAGAGCACGCACCGCGCGCAGAGTTGCCCCCATGATGGGCTAACCCCCCACAAGAAATGGACATGACGAAGTTGTGGGGGGAAGCGGAGTATGCCCTACCGCAGGTCAGCGCGCCAATGCCGGGACCGCGACGGAAAACGCCGGGGCGGCGCAGGGCAGGTGAGGCTGCTCAGCACCGGTGAGGCCGTCCAGTACCGGTGAGGCCGCTCAGTGCGGCAACGTCGCCGGGCTGCCGCCGTTCGCCTCGTAGCCCGCCACCGCAAGCGCGCGGTACACCGCGAACTCGGCGGCGGGGTCGGGGGAAAGGGTCCAGGGGAGGGCGCCGACGTGCCCGTCGACCGCTATCAGCTGGTCCATGGCCTCCGCCCAGCGTTCGCCACGGACCAGGAAGAAGATCAGCAGATGGCGTACGTGCGCCAGCATCGGGTCGTCGGGGCGGGCCGCGTGCACCGCGTGGAGCGCGCCGTGGATCGCCTTCGTCACGACCTCGCTCTGGTAGAAGCCGCTGACCAGGTTCACCTCGGGCAGATGCTCGAAGACCGCGAAGAGCGGCATCGCGGCGAGGAGGGAGCCGTGCGGGGCGCGGGCCGCGGCCGCCTCCGCGAAGTCGTACGCCAGCTTGCGCGAGCCGTGCCACTTCTCGCACCAGTAGTGCAGGGCCGCCAGGTGCGCGCCCATGTGGGCCGGGGCGCGGTCCAGGATCTTCAGCCAGAGCTGCTCGAACTCCGGCTGGGCATAGGCGAGTCCGCGCGCGACCGACAGCTCGATGATGTAGGGGATCGGGTCACCGGGGGCGAGCAGCGCCGCGTCGCCGCAGGCCGACTTCGCCTCCTCCATGATGATCCGGAACTCGTCCGTGCCCGGCGTCGCCGTGCGCCACGCCTGCTGCACCAGGAACTCCGCGTGGACGGCCGCCCCGCCCGCGTCCTTGGGCTGCTCGGCCCGCCACACCCGCAGCCACTGCCCGCCCGGAGACTCACTGACCCCGCCCGGCCGCTGCTGGAGCTCCAGCGACGCGGCGCCGGCGAAGGCCTGCACCCGCTGCCAGCGCACCTCGCCCTCGGCCTCCGTGCCGGCCAGCAGCTGCGAGGCCGCGCGGTAGTCCTGGGTGCGCTGCACCACGTCCAGGACGTCCAGCAGGTCCTGGTCGGGGCCGGGCATGCGGACGTCCAGCTCCTCCTGCCGTACGAAGCCGTAGTTCGCCGGGTCCGCGGCGTCCGGGTGGCCCGGCGGGACCTGCTCGATCATGCCCCGCCTACGCCTCATGAACGGCACCAGCACGAAGCCGATCATGACGAGCGCGATCAGGACCCAGAGAATCTCCATGCCTCCAGCGTTCCAGACGCCGCTGACAATTGGCCAACGGGTGCCTCCTGGCTCCGGCGGTCGGGCTGGGGTGCGTGTGGCGGCCTGCGGGGCTGGGTGGGGTGCGCGTAGTGCCTTGGGGTGCGTGGTGGGTCGGGGCCGTGCGCGGGTGCGGCGCCCCGGGGGGTGCGCGCTGTGCGGCTCCGCCGTAGGGGACGGGGTGGCTCGGAATGTCGACTTCCGGCTCTGGACATCCGGTGGGAAACCCCGCTGTCCGGCAGCACCCTCGTTCGCGCATTACGCTCGGTGCCCATGAGTGACAGGCACATCAGTCAGCACTTCGAGACCCTGGCGATCCACGCGGGCAACACCGCCGATCCCCTGACCGGCGCCGTCGTCCCGCCGATCTACCAGGTCTCGACCTACAAGCAGGACGGCGTGGGCGGCCTGCGTGGCGGCTACGAGTACAGCCGTAGCGCCAACCCGACCAGGACCGCCCTGGAGGAGAACCTCGCCGCCCTGGAGGGCGGCCGCCGGGGTCTCGCGTTCGCGTCCGGACTGGCGGCCGAGGACTGCCTGTTGCGTACGCTGCTCAGCCCCGGCGACCACGTGGTCATCCCCAATGACGCGTACGGCGGCACGTTCCGCCTCTTCGCGAAGGTCGTCGCCCGGTGGGGCGTGGAGTGGTCGGTCGCCGACACCAGCGATCCGTCCGCCGTACGGGCCGCCATCACCCCGAAGACCAAGGTCGTCTGGGTGGAGACCCCGTCCAACCCGCTGCTCGGCATCACCGACATCGCCGCCGTCGCCCAGATCGCCAGGGACGCGGGCGCGAAGCTCGTCGTCGACAACACGTTCGCCACGCCGTACCTCCAGCAGCCGCTGGCCCTCGGCGCCGACGTCGTGGTGCACTCCCTGACCAAGTACATGGGCGGCCACTCGGACGTCGTCGGCGGCGCGCTGATCGTCAGCGACTCGGACCTGGGCGACGAACTGGCCTTCCACCAGAACGCGATGGGCGCGGTCGCCGGGCCTTTCGACTCCTGGCTGGTGCTGCGCGGCACCAAGACGCTGTCGGTGCGCATGGACCGGCACAGCGAGAACGCCACGCGGATCGCCGACATGCTCACCCGGCACGCGCGCGTGACGCGCGTTCTGTACCCGGGCCTGCCCGAGCACCCCGGTCACGAGGTCGCCGCGAAGCAGATGCGGGCGTTCGGCGGCATGGTCTCCTTCCAGGTCACCGGCGGCGAGGAGGCGGCCGTCGAGGTCTGCAACCGCGCCAAGGTGTTCACGCTCGGCGAGTCCCTGGGCGGTGTGGAGTCCCTCATCGAGCACCCCGGCCGCATGACCCACGCCTCCGCGGCCGGCTCGGCCCTGGAGGTCCCCGCCGACCTCGTCCGCCTCTCCGTGGGCATCGAGAACGTCGACGACCTCCTGGAGGACCTCCAGCAGGCGCTCGGCTAGTCCAGGGGCCCGCAGGAAGGGTTCACCAGCCCGTCAGGGGTGGGGTCGTCTCCGACGGCGGCTCCACCCACGGCTGGACCAGCAGCGCCCACACCACGAACGCCACCGTCGCGGCGAACAGCAGCAGCCACATCAGGCGTACGGCGGCCGTCCTGCGGCGCAGCATCCGGCCACCGCGCCGCACGACCTCCGCGTACAGCTCCGGTGGCACCGGTGGCGGCGTGCGCTCCATGATCCGCCGCGCGGCCGCCTCACGTTGGATGCGATTCACGGCGACGCCACCTTCGCCTCGAGCACGTTCGGTGCGGGCCCCCGCGGCGGATGCAGCAGGGTTGCCGTCGCCCGGTCGCAGATCGCGTGGACACGCTCGCCGGGCAGGCCGAGCAGGGCCGCCGCCTGTTCCTCGGCGACGCCTTCGTGCAACCGCAGGACCAGGATCAGGCGTTCCTGCGGGGAGAGCCGGGCCAGCGGGCTGTCAGGGTGCGGGCGGGACCGGCCGAGGGCGCCCAGGCCGCCGTACTGGTGCCAGGCGGCTCGGGAGAAGCGGGTGGCCAGGTACTGGCGGGCGCGGTCGTAAGGATCCTCGCCGCGCAGCCGGTCCCAGCACGCGTACGTGTGCGCGAGGGACAGCATCAGCAGGCGCCGCGCGCGCGGGTTGTCGTCCGGGGGCTCCGCGGTGAGCAGCGTGGCGGCATGCAGCAGTCGCCCTGCCGCGCCCGCGACGAACGCCTCGAACTCCCGGGCCCGGCGGGCGTCCTGGGCCGCGCGCCGTCGTCCCACCGCCCCTCCTGCCTGAGCGCCCTGAGGAACCGGGCCCCGGCCACACCCGTGACGCGTCGCTCGCGTAGGAGAAGGGGCCCCGGTTTCATATGAGGCCAGCGGCGGCCCGGGGTCAAGAGCCGGGAGCCGAACACACGAGCACGCGCGTGTGCCGGTGCGATTCCGTGAGCCGGTGGGCATGGGCGGGCGTCTCGGCTGCCTGCCGTGAGCACGCCCCGTGGAGGCGCCTGAGCGCGTGAGTCGGCGGCCATCCGGAGGTGTCTTCGGCCCGTCACGCGTCCACGCGCGCGTGGACCGGACACGACGAAGGCCGTCGCCCAGGGACGAGACGGCCATGACCGTCTCTGAAGAAGGAACGCGGTCGGCGTACCGCCCCTGCCGAACCCCCGCTCCTTACCACCGCGGTCCCTACCACCGCGGTCCCTACCACCGCGGTCCCTCAGGACGCCGTGGGCGACTCCGCGCCGGCGATCCCCTGCGCCGCCATCCGCGAGGACAACGCGGTGTTGAAGCGAGTGAGGAGCGTGCAGAACGCCTCGCGCTCCTCCGGGGCCCAGTCGTGCGTCAGCTCGGCCATCAACTGACGCCGCGACGAGCGCACTTCCTCCAGCCGCGACTGCCCGCGCGGGGACAGCTGGAGCACCACTGCCCGCCCGTCCTCGGGGTGCGAGGTGCGCTTGACGAGCCCCGTGTCGACGAGCGGCGCCACCTGCCGGGTGACCGTCGACGAGTCGATCCCCATGCTCGCGGCGAGCGCCTTGACGCCCATGGGACCTTCCTTGTCGAGGCGGTTGAGCAGCAGGTATGCGGCGCGGTCCATGGAGTTGCGCACCTGCCCGACCCCACCGAGCCGGGTCTGTTCGGCACGACGGGCGAACACCGCCACCTCGTGCTGCAGCGTGTCGAGGAGACCGCTGTCAGCGACGGTCGTCATGTCCATCGACATTTCAGGTGTTGTGGGCATGGCCGGGGGCTCACTTCATGAAGGGGGTGCTGGGTTGGGGGACAGGGTACGCGGCCCGGACGCGGGGTGTACCGGCGCTGCGCAAACACATCTCGGTGCTTGGTCACACCAGGGCCTCGCGCCTGTGAACTGCGAGACTTGAGTCATGAGCTACCGCACGGCTGACTCCTTGCCTCCCGTCACGCTCGACGACGTACGCGGCGCCCAGAAGATGCTGACGGGCGTGGCGCGGGTGACGGCGATGGAGGGCAGCAGGCACCTGACCCAGCTGGTGGGCGCCCCGGTGCACTTCAAGTGCGAGAACCTCCAGCGGACGGGATCGTTCAAGCTGCGCGGCGCCTACGTCCGGATCGCCGGGCTGCTCCCGGAGGAGCGGGCGGCGGGGGTCGTGGCCGCCAGCGCCGGCAACCACGCGCAGGGCGTCGCCCTGGCGTCTTCGCTGCTCGGCGTGCGCTCCACGGTGTTCATGCCGAAGGGCGCCCCGCTGCCGAAGATCAGCGCCACCCGGGACTACGGCGCCGAGGTGCGCCTGCACGGCCAGGTGGTCGACGAGACACTGGCCGCCGCGCAGGAGTACGCGGCCGGGACGGGCGCGGTGTTCATCCACCCCTTCGACCACTGCGACATCATCGCGGGCCAGGGCACGGTCGGCCTGGAGATCCTCGAACAGTGCCCGGAGGTGCGGACGATCGTCGTCGGCATCGGCGGCGGAGGGCTCGCGGCGGGCATCGCGACGGCGGTGAAGGCGTTGCGGCCCGACGTGCGGATCGTGGGCGTGCAGGCGGCGGGCGCGGCGGCGTACCCGCCCTCGCTGGCGGCCGGGCACCCGGTCGCGGTCGACAACCCGGCGACGATGGCCGACGGCATCAAGGTCGGACGGCCCGGTGACGTGCCGTTCCGGATCATCGGCGACCTGGTGGACGAGATCCGTACGGTCACCGAGGACGAGCTGGCCACCGCCCTGCTGCTGTGCCTGGAGCGGGCCAAGCTGGTCGTCGAACCGGCCGGGGCGAGCCCCGTCGCGGCGCTGCTGAGCGACCCCGGCGCCTTCGAGGGCCCGGTCGTCGCGGTGCTGTCCGGAGGCAACGTCGACCCGTTGCTGCTCCAGCGCGTCCTGCGGCACGGCATGGCCGCGCAGGGCCGCTACCTGGCCGTACGGCTGCGGCTGACGGACCGGCCGGGCGCGCTCGCCACGCTTCTCGGGGTGTTGTCAGTGGTGGACGCTAACGTCCTCGATGTGAGCCACGTACGGACCGACCCACGGCTCGGGCTCACGGAGGCGGAGGTCGAGCTGCACCTGGAGACCAAGGGCACCGTGCACTGCGTCGAGGTCGGCCAGGCCCTGCGCGAGGCGGGCTACACGGTCATCGGCTGAGACGCGATCGAGCGAAAGCCCAGGTCGGAGGCTCTTTGTCACTCGTTCGGGTAATTCTATTGAGAGACGCGATACATCGCGTTATGGTGTGTCTCATATTCCCGCCGCAGCGCTGAGTAATGGCGCGGATGAAAAGTGCAAACCTAGGCTTTCCGAAGTTTCCCCGAAGACGTGGAGATTCATATGCCAGGCGCCATCTATGCCGAAGGCCTGGTGAAGACCTTCGGTGACGTAAAGGCTCTGGACGGCGTCGACCTCGATGTCCCCGAGGGCACGGTCCTCGGTCTGCTCGGGCCGAACGGAGCGGGCAAGACGACGACGGTCCGCTGCCTGACCACCCTGTTGCGCCCCGACAGCGGCTCGGCGGTCGTCGCGGGCATCGACGTCCTCAAGCATCCCGACGCCGTGCGCCGCTCCATCGGCCTGTCCGGCCAGTTCGCGGCGGTCGACGAGTACCTCACCGGCCGCGAGAACCTGCAGATGGTGGGCCAGCTCTACCAGATGAAGGCGAAGGCGGCGAAGGCCCGCGCGGTCGAACTGCTGGATCAGTTCGACCTCGCCGACGCCGCCGACCGCCCCACGAAGACCTACTCCGGAGGCATGCGCCGCCGCCTCGACCTCGCGGCCGCCCTGGTCGTCTCACCGCCCGTGATGTTCATGGACGAGCCGACGACCGGCCTCGACCCGCGCAACCGTCAGCTGCTGTGGGAGGTCATAAAGCGGCTGGTCTCGGGCGGTACGACACTGCTGCTGACCACCCAGTACCTCGAAGAGGCAGACCACCTCGCGCACGAGATCGCCGTGGTCGACCACGGCCATGTCATCGCCACGGGCACCTCCGACCAGCTCAAGGCCCGCACCGGCGGCGAGCGCGTCGAGGTCGTGGTGCACGAGCGCGAGGACATCCGGGCCGCCTCCGAGGTACTGCGCGGCTTCGGCAAGGGCGACACCACGGTCGAGGACCACATGCGCAAGCTCACCGTGCCCGTGACCGGAGGCGCCAAGCTGCTCGCCGAGGTCATCCGCGAGCTCGACACCCGCGGCATCGAGATCGACGACATCGGGCTGCGCCGCCCGACCCTCGACGACGTGTTCCTGTCCCTGACGGGTCACGTGGCCGAGGCGAAGGACGAGGAGAACGGCAAGGAGGCCGTCAAGTGAGTGCTCTCGACACCGTGCGGGCCGCGCCGGCCACGAACCCGGTCGGCCGGTCGATCCGGGACTCGATGGTCGTGGCGAAGCGCAACCTGATCCGGATGTCCCGGATCCCGAATCCTGTTCATGGAGCTTCGATTCCATTCAGCTCGCCGCGAGCCCATGGCCGGCGAGTGAGGGGCGGGGGGCAGCCGAAGTGAGTGCCGTGAACGATTCCCTGGTCATCGCCCGACGCAACTTGATTCGGATGACCCGGATTCCCGAGATGATCCTTTTTGGGGTCATCCAGCCAGTGATGTTCGTGGTCCTCTTCACGTACGTCTTCGGCGGCTCGATGAAGATCGGCAACACCACGGACCCGGAGGTCTACAAGAACTTCCTGATGGCGGGCATCTTCGCCCAGACCGTCACCTTCGCCACCGCAGGGGCGGGAGCTGGTATCGCGGACGACATGCACAAGGGGCTCATCGATCGCTTCCGCTCACTGCCCATGGCGCGCGGCGCTGTGCTCACCGGTCGCACCGTGGCTGACCTGGTGCAGACGGCCGTCACGTTGCTCGTCCTCGCGATCGTCGCCTTGATCGTTGGCTGGCGGCCTGGCTCTGCGGAGCCGACCAACTTCGGGAAGATCCTGGGCGCCTTCGGCCTGCTGCTCCTGCTCGGGTACGCGTTCACCTGGATCGGCGCCCTGATCGGCCTGAGCGTCCGTACCCCGGAGGCGGCCACCTCCGGCGGACTGATCTGGCTCTTCCCGGTGACGTTCATTTCGATCGCCTTCGTGGATTCCAGCCAGATGACCCCCTGGCTTCGGCACGTAGCGGACTGGAACCCCTTCAGCGCCACCGTTCAGGCGTGCCGCCAGCTTTTTGGTGACCCCGGCCTGTCCCAGTCCAGCGCCTGGCCCATGCAGCACCCGGTGTGGGCGTCTTTGATCTACTCGATTGTGATCGTCGCGATCTTCCGAACTCTTGCAGTCCGTAAGTACCGCCGGGCAGACGGTTGATTGCTCCGCCTTTTCGGAGCCTGTTCGCCAAGCTGGCTAGGTTGCAGTGGGCGCTTGCGGCGCCCTGACCAGGAACGACACGTACGAAGACGCCCCCGAATCACGGGAGGCGTCTTTGTGCTGGTGGGCGGCTCAGATGGTGCGCCCTGCCCGCATGGCCGGCTTGGTGAGCCGCTGATTGCTTCGCCTGTGCATACCGCCCGTACAGGCGGACACTGGCGGAGGAACGAGGAGCCCGGTACTTGCAGCTCAACCGTCTCGGGCCGGCTGAGACTCGCTGATCTACTTGGCCCTGATCATCGTCGTGTTCCGCACCCTGCCAGTACGGAAGCTCCGCTCGGCAACGGCGTGAAGGAACCCCCGGTACGACGAAACCCCCGGCGCCATGTGGGCGCCGGGGGCTCGTCAGGGATATGCAGGGCGGGGTCGACCGCCGCACGGTCCGGGTCAGCCGCTGTAGGGCTCGGCCTTCAGGATCGTCACCGAGGCCTTCTTGCCGTTCGGCAGCTCGTACTCCGCCTCGTCGCCGACCTTGTTGCCGATCACGCCGGAACCCAGCGGGGACTGCGGGGAGTACGTCTCGACGTCGGCGCTGGCGTACTCGCGCGAGGCGAGCAGGAAGGTGAGCGTGTCGTCCTCGTCACCGTCGAAGGCGATCGTCACGACCATGCCGGGCGCCACCGCGCCGTCCGCCGAGGCCGGCGCTTCGCCGACCTTGGCGTTCTCCAGGAGCTGGGTCAGCTGGCGCACACGGAGCTCCTGCTTGCCCTGCTCCTCCTTGGCCGCGTGGTACCCGCCGTTCTCGCGCAGGTCGCCCTCCTCGCGCGCGGCCGCGATCTTGGCGGCGATCTCCGTGCGCGCAGGACCAGACAGGTACTCCAGCTCGGCCTTGAGCTGGTTGTACGCCTCCTGGGTCAGCCAGGTGACGTTCTCGCTGGTCTGGGTCACAGGTGCTCCTCGTAGGTACTGGGAATACAAAGCATCGCCCTACCCAGAAGAATGTTCCTTCACGGATGGGCGAAACCACGAGCCTAACAATTCAACGCCCGAAGGGGGAGGACATAAGCCATCAGAATCACGTCAACGCAGGTCAGCGCCTATGGATTCCGGGCGAAGGCGGTCAGTGTCGACCAGGGTCGGTCGGTTCCGGTCAGCGGTGGGGCCGACGGGGTCAGTCGGCGTGGCAGCCGAGCAGCTCGGCCGTCGTTCCCTGGGACGTCGTACGGAGCGTGACGACCTTGTCGATCCGGGTGGCGTCGCCGTCGAAGCGGAAGTCGGCCCGGCCGACCTCGGCGCCGCTCTCCGCCTGGGAGCGCAGCGTGCAGTAGCCGGAGGCACCGGCGTCCTTGCGGACCTCCAGGTGGACCTTCACCGCGTCCTTGCCGGCGTCGAACTCGATCACCTCGGCGCTGATCTTGTTCTGGCCGACGTAGTGGTAGCCGAGGTAACCGACGAGCGTCAGCAGTGCCACCCCGAGGGCGGTGCCGACGACCTTGAGCGTGCGGTCGGAGCGCGCGTCCGAGGAGCGGCCGTAGCGGCCCTCGGGCAGCCGCGTGCTCGCCGTACTCATGATCGTCCTCTCGGCAGGGGCGGGACGGATCTCCCAAAAGGGGTCTGCGGGCCGTACCCCGGAATTATCCGCCCCCCGATTCGGTCACTATAGAAGCCGCCGATCGCACCGGTTCACACCGGGCGCCGACTTATGAGGATTGAGTCTTGACTGACCAGTTGCGACTGATGGCCGTGCACGCCCACCCCGACGACGAGTCGAGCAAGGGCGCGGCCACCATGGCGAAGTACGTGTCCGAGGGGGTGGACGTGCTGGTCGTGACCTGCACGGGTGGGGAGCGCGGGTCCATCCTCAATCCCAAGCTGCAGGGCGACAAGTACATCGAGGAGCACATCCACGAGGTACGCAAGAAGGAGATGGACGAGGCCCGCGAGATCCTCGGCGTCGGCCAGGAATGGCTCGGCTTCGTCGACTCGGGTCTGCCCGAGGGCGACCCGCTGCCGCCGCTCCCGGAGGGCTGCTTCGCCCTGGAGGACGTCGACAAGGCGGCGGGCGAGCTGGTGAAGCAGATCCGTTCCTTCCGTCCCCAGGTGATCACCACCTACGACGAGAACGGCGGCTACCCGCACCCCGACCACATCATGACCCACAAGATCTCGATGGTGGCGTTCGAGGGCGCGGCGGACACCGAGAAGTACCCGGAGGCGGAGTACGGCCCCGCGTACCAGCCGCAGAAGCTCTACTACAACCAGGGCTTCAACCGTCCCCGCACGGAGGCGCTGCACCAGGCCATGCTCGACCGCGGCCTGGAGTCCCCCTACGGCGACTGGCTCAAGCGCTGGGACGAGTTCGGCATGAAGCAGCGCACGCTCACCACGCACGTCCCGTGCGGCGACTTCTACGAGATCCGCGACAAGGCCCTGATCGCGCACGCCACCCAGATCGACCCCGACGGCGGCTGGTTCCGCGTCCCGCTCGAGGTCCAGAGGGAGGTCTGGCCGACGGAGGAGTACGAGCTGGCGAAGTCCCTCGTCGATACAGCCCTCCCCGAGGACGACCTCTTTGCGGGCATCCGCGACAATGCCTGACATGAGCGCAAGCGCAAGCCTGGCAATGACACAGCTCGCCACCCTCGCCAAGGAGGTGGACGAGGACAAGGTCACCCCCGGCGTCCTCGGCTTCATCGTCTTCGCGGTGATGGCCTTGGCGGTGTGGGGACTGATGAAGTCCATGAACCGCCATATGAGCAGGGTCGACTTCAAAGAGGCCCCGGACCCGAAGGCGGGCGCCGGGGACGCCCAGGACGCCACGGCCTCCGGCACGGCGAAGCCGCGGCAGGGCTGACCGGGCGGGTGGGCGCCGGCGTCGGCCGCCGCGCCCACCGCATGTCCCGGCATCCCCGATATCCCGGCATCCCCGGCATCCCATCGCCGCGCGTCGCCTCGCGCGGGAACCGGCATCCGTAGGGCTGCTGTCCGACCAGCCGCACGTACGCCGTACCCGTCGGTGAGCATGGGCGGCGTCGTCGCGAGCACGGTCCGTCACAGAGGGGAGTGACGGACCGTACAAGCTCCGACGACCCGCGCGCCTACGCCCGCCGACGGCCGCAGGCCTACGCCCCCGCCGCGACGCCCACCCCCATCACCTCCCGCGCATGCCGGTTGGGCACCATGCCGAGCCGCCAGGCCTGCCAGCCCTCCTCCAGGTTCACCCCGCGCTCCAGCAGGAGCAGATACGCCTCGGCGTAGTCGCTCAGCTTCCCGTCCCGCAGCGCATGCCCGGCGCGCCCCAGCTGGGCCAGCTCCTCCTGCGCCACGGCCGTCCCGACCTCGACACCCCCCGGCGCCGCATAGGGCAGCAACGTGCAGCGCAGGAAGCGGGCCCAGTCCTCGCCTCTGCGGTCGCCGTAGGACGCGAACAGGCCGACCGCGTCGTCGCACAGGGCCAGCGCCTGCTGCGTACGGGCGTTCCCGGCCTCCACCACCACCAGCTCCAGGCACGTCCATGCCTCGCCGTGCGCCACGCCGATGCGCTGGAAGTCGGCGCGGGCGTCGACCAGGAGCTGGCGCGCGAAACCGGAGTTGCGCAGGGAGCCCGTCTGGGCGGCCCGCTGGTCCCGCGTCACCCGCGCCGAGTGGTGCCGGGCGCAGGCCAGGCCGTACACGTCCCGCATGCGGGAGAACATCGTGCGTGAACGTTCCAGCTCTCGTACCGCGAGGTCCAGGTTGCCCGTCTCCTCCAGGGCCTGGCCCAGGTAGTAGACGGACCACGCCTCGCCGCGCGCGTCCTCGTTGTCGCGGTGGTGGGAGGCCGCCTGGCGCAGGCCGTCCACCGCCGGGGACGGGGCGCCGGCGACCAGGCGGGCGCGTGCGAGCTGGGTCATCGCCCAGGCCTCGCCCCGGGCGTCGCGGGTACGGCCGTACAGGTCCAGGGCCGTCCGCAGCTCCGACTCCGCGCGCGGTACGTCGCCCATGCGCAGGCCCAGTTGGCCCAGCTGGAAGTGGGCCCAGGCCTCGCCGTGGATCGACTCGCCCGCGCGGTGCAGGGCGAGGGAGTCGGTCAGGAGGTCCAGTGACTCGGAGACGCGGCCGCGGTCCCGTTCCACGGCCGCCAGCGCGTGCATCGTCCAGGCGCGGTCCGTCGCCAGGGCGGGAGCCGACTGCAGGTCCAGGGCCTCGCGGAGCTTGGCCGCCGCCTCGGTGAGGTTGCCCTGGTGGTGCAGCGTGATGCCGAGGGAGCACAGGGCGCGGGCCGCGCCCGCGTCGTGCTGGGCCTCCATGTAGAGGTCGACCACCGAGGTCAGGGTCGTGCGGGCCTTGTCGAGTTCGCCGAGCTGGCGGGCCGCGATGCCCGTACGCCACTGCACGGAGCGGACCAGCAGGCCCTGGTCCACGGCCTGCGCCAGCTCGCTGATCTCGCCCAGCCGGTAGAGGTCGCCGCGCAGCAGGCAGTAGTCGCACAGCGCGCCCAGCAGGTTCAGGACCGCCGCCTGGTTCACGTCCTCCGCGTGCCGCAGCGCCGCCGTGATGAAGCTCGACTCGTCGTCCAGCCAGCGCAGCGCGTCGTCCAGCGAGGTGAAGCCGTGCGGGCTGAAGCGGTCCTGGCGGGTCGACATGTTGCCGTCGACCAGGCGAAGGACCGAGTCGGCGAGGTCGGCGTAGTTCACGATCAGCCGCTCCTGCGCCGCCGTACGTTCCGACGGCTCCTCCTCGTCGAGGAGGCGTGCGTGGGCGAAGGCGCGGACGAGGTCGTGCAGGCGGTAGCGGTTGCCGCGGACGTGGTCGATGAGTCCCGACTCGGACAGGGCCACCAGGTGGCGGGTCGCCTCCGCCTCGTCGGTGGCCAGCAGAGAAGCTGCCGCCGCGGCGCCCAGTGAGGCCCGGCCAGCCAGCGCGAGCCTGCGCAGCAGACGCCTCGCCGCCTCCGACTGGTCGGTGTAGCGCAGCCACAGCACCCGCTCGATCGGCTCCACCGGGCCGTACGCACCCAGGTCCGTCGCCAGCGTGCGTGGCGAACGCGGGCCCAGCGACGAGCCCGCGATGTGCAGCGCCAGGGGCAGCCCGCCGCACAACTCCCGTATCCGGTCGGCCGATTCGGCGTCGTAGGGGCCCGAGGGATCCTGTGCCGCCGCGGTCAGCAGCTCCTCCGCGCCGGCCGCGTCCAGCGCTTCCACCGGCAGCTGGTGCACCCAGGCGGCGAGATCCGCGGGCAGGTCGAGGGGCTTGCGGGCGGTGACCAGGACCAGGCTGTCGGAGCGCTCGGGGACGAGGACGCGGACCTGCTCCGGGTCCGAGGCGTCGTCCAGTACGACGGTGACCGGCAGGCCGGTGAGGTGCTGGTGGTAGAGCTCGCTCAGCCGCTTGACCTGCTGGTCCGCGGAGGAACGCTCGCGGAACAGGAGCTGCTCGCGCGGGGCGCCCAGACGGTTCAGCAGATGCAGCAGCGCGTCCCGGGTGGACAGTGGTGGCTCCTCCGCGGTGTCGCCGCGCAGGTCCACCACGCACGCGCCGCGGAACTGGTCCTTGAGGTCGTGGGCCGCGCGGATCGCCAATGCCGTACGACCACTGCCGGGCGCCCCGTGCAGCACGACGACCGTCGGCTTCGTCTCCGTACTCGCCCGCGCCGCCTGCACCCACTGCCGGATGCGTGCCATCTCCTGCCTGCGGCCCGCGAACGGACCTGTCGGCTCCGGGAGTTGACCGAACGACTGCTCCAGCAGGTTCCGCCCACGGGCCGCCGCGCTCTTGTCCGTGCCCTTCAGCCGTGGCCCCGTTCTCTTCGGGCCGGTGGACGCGCTCAAGACCCGCTGCTGGTCGAGGAAGGGACGGATGCCCCGTACCTCCAGCGCCGTCAGCCACTGCAGCCGCAGCTGTTCCGGGCCGCCGGGCTGGCCCACGGCACCCGCGCGATGGTGCGCGGCCGGCAGATGCGTACCGGCCACCTTCACGACCGTCGCCGCCGCGCCCACGACACCGACGGTCACGCCCGCGCCCACCGCGGTGCCGGTGCCCGTGCCGAGTGCCAGGTCGGTGATGACGGCCGCGACCGCCGCGACGCCCGCCACCATCAGCGGCGTACGGCCGCCCTCCCGCGCGAACCGCTGTCCGAACGTCAGCCGGCCGGCCTGCGCCTCGTCCAAAGCGCGGGTATACGCCTCGTACTCCTCGGCCGCCGTCTGAGCCATGGCGTCGAGCGCGCCGCGCGCCCGTGACATCAGCACCTGTCCGTCGGTACGCCCGCCCGAGCGCCGCACCTCCTCCTCCACGGCCCGGGCCAACAGCCGCTCGGCCTCCGTCCGATGGCTGACTCGCATGTCACGTCCCCCTCCGGCGGAAACAGCGTTCTTGGTCAAGTGTGCTGTGGACGGCGCATCGGGGCGAGGGGGCAGGCCGGTTTCGATCACCTTGCGGGACCGGTGAATTGGTGGAGAGGGAGCTGTCGTGATCGCCAGGAGTCCGCGGCGAGGGCGTCCTGCTCAGTGGCCGTAGGGCGGCTCGAAGCAGCCGGTCTCCGGGTACGGGCCGTTGTAGTGCGGGGCACCGTCACCGGCCCCCGGCTCGACATAGGGGGAGGCCCCCGCAGGACTGGCCGAAGCGTCGGCCGCGGTGTCGGCCGATGCGCTGGGCGTGGCCCCGTCCGCCGAGTCCGGAGCACGCTGCTCACCGCAGGCGGTACGGGTCGTTTCCCGCCGGCTCCTCTTTTGGTGAACGTTAAATATCTTGGGAATACGGTTGCCGTTGTTTTGCCATCCTTCGCTTCTGCCCGACTCCGCCCGGGCGCAAGGTGGTTCTGGTCGTCGGCACGCCGTTTCTCCAGCCCTTTCCCACGCCACTCGCATTGAGGAAAGCTGCATGAACGTTCTCCTGATCTCAGGACTCGGGCCCGAGTACCCCAACCACTCACTCCTGGCCGGCTCCACCTTCGAGGCCCTGACGGACCCCGGCAGGTTCCCCGGCCGTTCCAGGGAGATCTCCGACCTCGCCGCACTCCACGCCCAGGTGAACGGCGGGCATCTGCCCCTGCTCCGGCCGCGCAAGGCCGCGAGCGGGATACGCGCGGTCTCGTCGGTGCGCCTCCAGCACGTCGAGAAGGACGACGAGACGGCGACCGCGCCGCATCTCACCACGTTCACCGTCCGCGCCATCCTGGAGGCCGCGGGCATCGACCACGACCACTTCCCCGCCGAGGGCATCTGGAACGGTTCTCCCGCAGATCCGTCGTCCGATCCCTACGACGTGGTGCTGCTGTCGACGACGTTCATCTGGGACCGGGCCACGATGGCCAAGGCGGTCGCCTGGGTCGAGGAACGGTTCCCGACGGCGACCCTCGTCCTCGGCGGCCAGTACAGCAACCTGAAGTTCCAGCAGATCCTGGATGCCCACCCGTTCGTCCGGTACGTCGTCCGCGGCGACGCCGAGCCGGCCCTGGTGCCCCTCCTCGACGCCCTGCGCCGGGGAGAGCCGGTGGCCGGCATCCCCAACCTGGTCTGGCGCGACCAGGACACCGGCCGCAT
The DNA here is from genome assembly GCF_041052385.1 of Streptomyces sp. R28. Taxonomy (GTDB): domain Bacteria; phylum Actinomycetota; class Actinomycetes; order Streptomycetales; family Streptomycetaceae; genus Streptomyces. The sequence goes on from NZ_CP163439.1 coordinate 6,733,253, forward strand.
CCGCCTGACCGGCATCCACTACGCCGACCTGGAGGCGCTGCCTTCGCCCGCCCCCTCGGGAAGGTTCCCCGTCATCCCGTACGAGTCGATGCGCGGCTGCCCCTTCACCTGCAAGTACTGCTCGTTCCCCGCCGCGTCCCCGCAGTGGCGGTACAAGTCGGCGGAGAAGATCGCAGGCGACTTCGCCCGCTACCGCGACGAGCACGGGGCGCAGTACATCAAGGCGCTCGACTCCACCTTCACCGTGCCGCCCACCCGCCTGAGGGCCCTGTTACCCCTGCTCAAGAACACCGGCGTCGCCTGGGAGGCGTACACGCGCGCCAACTCCATCCGCGACCAGGCGGTCGTCGACGCCCTGGGCGAGGCCCACTGCCGGGCGCTTGCCATCGGCTTCGAGTCGATGAACGACACGACGCTGACGTACATGAACAAAAAGGTGAAGGCCCACGCCAACCGCACCGCGTTCGAACTGCTCTCCCGCAGCCCCATCCACTACTTCGTCTCGTTCATCGTCGGCTACCCCGGCGAAAGCCCCGAACTGTTCGAAGACACGAAATCGTTCTTGGTCAACGAGTACGAAGGGACCTTCGCCCTCTACGTCTTCATGCTCAACGACGAAACGATGCCGGTATGGCAGGACGCCGAGCGTTTCGCCCTGAAGGTCCACGACCCGGACGGCGACGCCGAGCACTGGTCGCACACGGGCATGGACAGCGCCACCGCCCGCCGGCTCCAACTGCAGACCCTGCGCGAGGTCCGCTGGAAGAACGACCGCGCCATCCAGCGCACCTGGCAGCGCGACTACGAACTGCCCCTGCTGCCGGACCGTTCCGCAGCCGAGAACTCCGTCGTCGAGAAACTGGTGGACCGCCTCGGCATGGCAAGCGCCGACTTCCCGGACCCGACGACGGCGGCCGCCCGCCGAGCCGACCTGCTCGGGCAACTCGGACCCCACGGAGTGACGTCAGCCGCCGTGTGACCCTGCTCCTTCGTTCGGGAGGCGCTTGCCGTGTGACGCAGGGGGTTGGGAGCTGCTGCCGCTGGAGTGCCTTCAAATGTGTTCTGGTGAGCGGGAGTGAGTGCCGGTGGCCGATGGCCGGTGTCGTGTGGCGTGCCTTGGCCGTTGGGTCGGTTTTCATTGGGGAACTGACGTTCTTGCGTCGAATGGGTGACCTTTGCGGGAGCTGCTCGTTGGATGCGGTGACAGGGTTCTTCGGGTGGGGTCGGGGGTGACGGGGTGGGGGAGCTGACGCCGCTCTCGTCGTCGCGGTGGGCGGGCAGTATCACCAAGGCCACTCATGATCAGTGGGCACTGGCCCGCCGCTGCCAGCTGGCCCACATCCAGGACCTGGAAGCCGGCATCCGCACCATCGGGCACCGGCTGTCCCAGCCGGTCGGGCAGAAGGGGACCAGACAAGCCCCGGGCGGTTACCGGTCGCAGCGAGAGTGGCACGCGAAATCCCGGCGGCTACGGGTCTTGGAGAACCGGCTGGCCGCCGCGCGGGCTGACCGCGAGGCGGGAGTTGTGCACGTCGTGCGAGGCGGCAAGCGGCTGGCCCGCACCAGGCAGCACCTGGAGGCGGCCGGGCTCACCGAGTCCGAATGGCGCCGGGGCCGGGAGGCGGAACGCTGGTTGTGCCAGGCGGACGGTGAGTCCGGCAAGCGGTATGGCAATGAGACGATCCGCGTCAGCCCCGACGGCGAGGTGAGCATCAAACTCCCCGCGCCGCTCGCGTATCTGGCCAACGCTCCGCGCGGACGGTACGTCCTCGCGAGCAGGGTTACGTTCGCGCACCGGGGTGGCGAGTGGGCCGACCGCGTCGCAGCGAACCGGGCTGTGGCCTACCGCATCCACCTGGATACGGGCCGGGTCCGCTGGTATGTGACCGCGTCCTGGCAGATGCCGCCCACCCCTGCCATCCCTGTCGGGACCGCGCTCGCGCACGGGGCGATCGGCGTGGACATGAACGCCGACCACCTCGCCGCGTGGCGCCTGGACGTGCACGGCAATCCGACCGGCGCCCCGCGCCGCTTTTTCTGCGACTTGTCCGGCACCCGGGACCATCGTGATGCCCAGGTGCGTCACGCCCTCACGCGGCTGTTGCACTGGGCCCGGACGTGCGGTGTCCGCGCCATCGCGGTTGAGGATCTGGACTTCGCCGCGGAGAAGACCCGGGAGAAGCACGGCCGCAGGAAACGCTTCCGGCAGCTGATCTCCGGCATGCCCACCGGAAAGCTCCGTGCTCGACTGACCTCGGTGGCCGACGCCACCGGTATCGCGGTCATCGCCGTGGACCCGGCTTACACCAGCCGCTGGGGCGTCCAGCACTGGCAGAAACCCCTCACCAGCACCACCCGCAAGACCACTCGCCATGACGCGGCCGCCGTGGCGATCGGAAGGCGCGCCCAGGGACACCCGATCCGGCGACGGACGGCACCGCCCCCTGCTCACCGGAGTGATGAGCAGGGGCATCGGACCGTCCAGGCGGGACCAGGAGTCCTCGGGCGTGAGGGAACCCGTCCCCGCATCCCCGGATCACGGACACGATCCGTGCGCGCTGGTTGCGGAGTGAACACGGGGGACCAGAACGCCCAACACCGTTCGGGGCGTTCGGCTGAGCGTGTGTCCTGGCAACAGGACTCACTCCCGCTCAGTCTCTAGGAACGGTACTGCGGCAGGATGGACCCCATGCCGAACCGACTGGCTCACGAGACGTCCCCCTACCTGCTCCAGCACGCGGACAACCCCGTCGACTGGTGGCCGTGGTCGGCCGAGGCCTTCGAGGAGGCACGCGAGAGCGGCAAACCGGTCCTGCTCAGCGTCGGCTACAGCAGCTGTCACTGGTGTCACGTGATGGCCCACGAGTCCTTCGAGGACCAGGAGACCGCCGACTACCTCAACGCCCACTTCGTCAGCGTCAAGGTCGACCGCGAGGAACGCCCCGACGTGGACGCCGTCTACATGGAGGCCGTCCAGGCGGCCACCGGCCAGGGCGGCTGGCCCATGACCGTCTTCCTCACCCCCGACGCCGAGCCCTTCTACTTCGGCACCTACTTCCCGCCCGCACCCCGGCAGGGCATGCCGTCCTTCCGGCAGGTCCTGGAGGGCGTCAGCAGCGCGTGGGCCGACCGGCGGGAGGAGGTCGACGAGGTCGCCGGGAAGATCGTGCGGGATCTCGCCGGGCGGGAGATCTCCTACGGCGGTACCGAGGCGCCCGGTGAGGAGGAGCTCGCCCAGGCGCTGCTCGGGCTCACCCGGGAGTACGACCCGCAGCGCGGCGGGTTCGGGGGCGCGCCCAAGTTCCCGCCGTCCATGGTGATCGAGTTCCTGCTGCGGCACCATGCCCGGACCGGGGCCGAGGGCGCCCTGCAGATGGCGCAGGACACCTGCGAGCGGATGGCCCGCGGCGGGATCTACGACCAGCTCGGCGGCGGGTTCGCGCGCTACTCCGTCGACCGCGACTGGGTCGTGCCGCACTTCGAGAAGATGCTCTACGACAACGCCCTGCTCTGCCGCGTCTACGCCCACCTGTGGCGCGCCACCGGCTCCGATCTCGCCCGCCGGGTCGCCCTGGAGACCGCCGACTTCATGGTGCGCGAACTGCGCACCGACGAGGGCGGGTTCGCCTCCGCGCTCGACGCCGACAGCGACGACGGGACCGGCAAGCACGTCGAGGGCGCGTACTACGTCTGGACTGCGCGGCAGCTGCGCGAGGTGCTCGGCGACGAGGACGCCGAACTCGCCGTCCGGTATTTCGGCGTCACCGAGGAGGGCACGTTCGAGCACGGCTCGTCCGTGCTGCAACTCCCGCAGCAGGACGAGCTGTTCGACGCCGAGAAGATCACCTCGATCCGTGAGCGCCTGCTCCGGCAGCGCGGCACGCGTCCCGCTCCCGGCCGCGACGACAAGATCGTCGCCGCCTGGAACGGCCTCGCGATCGCCGCCCTCGCCGAGACCGGCGCCTACTTCGACCGCCCCGACCTCGTGGACGCCGCCCTCGGCGCCGCCGACCTGCTCGTACGGCTGCACCTCGACGACCACGCCCGTCTCGCCCGTACCAGCAAGGGCGGCCAAGTCGGCGCGAACGTAGGTGTGCTGGAGGACTACGGAGATGTCGCCGAGGGCTTCCTCGCGCTCGCCTCCGTCACCGGCGAGGGGGTCTGGCTGGAGTTCGCCGGGTTCCTGCTCGATCACGTGCTCGCCCGCTTCACCGACGAGGAGTCCGGCGCCCTCTACGACACCGCCGCCGACGCCGAGCAGCTGATCCGCCGCCCCCAGGACCCCACCGACAACGCCGCCCCCTCCGGCTGGAGTGCCGCGGCCGGTGCCCTGCTGAGCTACGCCGCGCAGACCGGAGCCGAGCCCCATCGCGCCGCCGCCGAGAAGGCGCTGGGCGTCGTCAAGGCCCTCGGCCCACGCGTTCCGCGTTTCATCGGCTGGGGTCTCGCCGTCGCCGAGGCCAACCTCGACGGGCCGCGCGAGGTCGCGATCGTCGGGCCGAGCCTCGACGACAAGGCCACAAGGACCTTGCACCGTACGGCCCTTCTCGGTACCGCGCCCGGAGCCGTCGTGGCCGTCGGGGCTGCGGACAGTGACGAGCTGCCGCTCCTCGCCGATCGCCCTCTGGTCGGCGGTGAACCGGCCGCGTACGTCTGCCGCAACTTCACGTGTGACGCCCCGACGACCGATCCGGAGCGACTGCGCACGGCGCTGACGAACTGATCCGCCCGGCGCATGTCCGCGACTGCGTCGACAGCCTCACGTGAGCAAGCGCTCGCTTCAGCTCGCGTAGTCGGCGAGGGCGCGTTCCACGATGGCCACCAGCTGTTCGTGGTGCGCGCCCTTCCAGTACGCGCGCTTGCACTGGGTGCACTGTGCGAAGACGTCGTACGACCGCTGCGTCCCGCCCTCCAGCTGGTCCGCCACCTCGTCCTTGGTGGCGGCCTTGAGCACGCCGTTGCAGGCGGAGCAGCGGGTCCAGGGGTGCAGCTCGGGGCGGAACCGGTCCAGGACCTCGCGGAGCTGGTCCTCGGGGCGGGTGCTGTAGATGTACGCGCCGGTCCACAGTTCGCGGCGGCGCAGCAGCCCCCGGTCACGGCTGAGCATGACCCGCTGCTCGGCGGCCGAGCGGGCGGCGAGCGCCGGGTCGCCGATGTCCGTCGACTCGTACGCCGTGTCCACGCCGAGCAGGCGCAGGCGGCGGGCGAGGGTGCCTAGGTGGACGTCGAGCAGGAAGCGCAGGGGAGCGCCGGGCACCCGCTGGGGGTGCTGGACGGGCCGTACGGTCACGGACTCGCCCGCCGCCGGGATGTGCGACACCGGCACCTCGCGGCCGTCGACGACCAGGGTGCCGACCTCGGTGAGCGGGACGCCGAGGGACTCGACGACATGGCCGAGGGTCGAGACGCCGTCGGTGGTGACCTGGGCGGCACCGTCCTGGCGCCGTCCGTTGGGGAGGAAGACGCGCAGCTCGGAGGCGAACTCGACACGGATCTCGGGACCGTTCACCCGGCCAGGATGTCACGGCCGGGCGCTCGTGCCTCAGGTCTTTTTCGCGGGGAGGCCGTGCTCGATGACGTCCAGGGCCCGGTCCACCAGCTCGCGGAGGTCGTCCCGGCAGTCGTTCTCCGCCCAGGCGATGTTGACCTCCATCAGGCCGCCGACGAGGGACATCGCGTAGACCCGCACTTCCAGGGCTTCCGGGTCCAGACCGAGGCGCTCGGCGATGGCGCCCCGCAGCAGGCGTCCGGTCGCCGACATGCTCTCGATCATCCGGGCGCGGACGGCGGGGATCTGGACCGCCAGGTGCGCCCGGGTCCGGACCGCCTCCGGGTCCTCGGCCAGCAGCGCGTCCATGGCCCTGTGCATCACGTACCGCACCGAGTCCATCCAGGACTCCGAGGCGGGCCGGGCCCGCAACTCCTCCAGCATCAGAGGGTCGTACTCGTCCGTGAGGACGATGTCCTCCTTCGTCGGGAAGTACCGGAAGACCGTGGACGGCGACACCTCGGCGCGCTCGGCGATCTGCTCGATCGTGGTGGCGTCGTAGCCCTGTTCCTTGACCAGCGCGTACGTCGCGTCGCGGATCGCCGTCCGGGTCTTGATCTTCTTCCGCTCACGAAGCCCCAGCTGGGGACGGTCGGTCAGGGGAGAGGAGTGCGCGGAGGTCATGGCGCTCATTGTCGGGCATCGGCCCGCTCAGCAGCCATGTCCGGCCTCTCGGGCCCACGCGCATCGGGCGTGCCCGGCAGGAACGCCGCCGCCGCCGGCAGCGCGGAGACGGGGGCCGCGATCCCGCGCACCAGCAGGACCACGCCCATGCCGTGGACGTAGGCGCTGTTCGCGGAGGCCGCGAGCTCGGCCGAGCAGGCCCGCTCGGCGACGAGGTGCGCCACGACCACGGACCCCGGCGGTGTCGGCGGCCCGCGCGGGCAGCCCGGTGACGTCGAGCCGGTCCCGGAAGGTGCCCGCGAGCAGGCTGCCGAGCAGCGCGATACCGATCGCACCGCCGGCCTGACCCGGGTGGGGGCTTCGATGATCGCGTAGACGAGGGCTCCGAGACCGGTCACGGCGAGCGCGGGTGGAGAGGGCGTCGACCTTCGGGGATGCGGGGTCCTTCGTCTCCGGGAGCAGGAAGACGCAGGCGGCGATACCGATGGCGGCCATCGGGACGTTGATCAGGAAGACCGATCCCCACCAGAAGTGGTTCAGCAGCGTTCACGTCGTCGGCGAGTGCGCCGACCAGTGATCCGGCGAGGAAGACGGACGCCGAGCCCGGTGATCAGCATCAGCCGCCGCCCGAACCGGTCGCCGAGCAGGCCTGCGGGCAGCATCAGCGCGGCGAAGACGACGACGTACGCGTCCGCCATCGTCCTCCCCCCCCGTGCTAAACGCCTGGGGGGACCCCGAGCCGCATGCTGGCGACCAGGGCGACCAGGGCGACCAGGGCGACCAGGGCGACCAGGGCGGCCAGGGCCCACCAACGGCGAGGATCCGGAGTGACAGTGTCCGTGAAATGAGGGTGACTCTCGAAATCTAGTGACTGTCAATGGGGGTCTGCTGTCGGCATGCAAAAGGGCCACGGCTCGAAAGCCGTGGCCCTGATGGGGAAAGGGTGCTGCGCGGGGCTATCCGTGCTGGTACGCCACCAGCGAGATCCCCACGTAGTGCGTGATGAACGCCGCCAGCGTGAAGGAGTGGAAGACCTCGTGGAAGCCGAACCAGCGCGGTGACGGGTTCGGGCGCTTGATGCCGTAGATCACGCCGCCCGCGCTGTAGAGGAGGCCGCCGACGATGACCAGGACCAGTACGGCGATGCCGCCGGTGCGCATGAAGTCCGGCAGGAAGAAGACGGCCGCCCAGCCCATCGCGATGTAGCAGGGGGTGTAGAGCCAGCGCGGGGCGCCGACCCAGAACACGCGGAAGATGATGCCCGCCGCGGCGGCGGCCCAGATGCCCCACAGCAGCCACTGACCCTTGGACCCCGGCAGGAGCAGCATCGTCAGCGGGGTGTAGGTGCCCGCGATGATCAGGAAGATGTTGGCGTGATCCAGCCGGCGCAGGAAGCCGTCCATGCGCGGGCTCCAGTTGCCCCGGTGGTACAGCGCGCTCACGCCGAACAGCAGGCAGGCGGTGAGGGCGAAGATCCCGCAGGCGAGCCGGCCTCTGGGGGAGTCGGCGAGGGCGGTGAGCACCAGGCCCGCGATCAGTGCGGCCGGGAACATGCCGAGGTGCAGCCAGCCGCGGAGCTTGGGCTTGATCTCGTCCGTCAGCTGCTGGGCGTGGTGCGCGATCTGTTGAGGCAGGGAAGGCGCGGCCGAACCGCGGCCGGCGGCCGCCGTGTCCGGTTGCGCGTCGGGGACGGGCGCAGTCATGGAGGGCATCGTACCTACGGAACCGTAAGTTACGTATCAGGGCGCCGAGATGGGGGCCCGGAAGTGGCCATCGTCTCATGGGGTACCCGGAACGGGCGCACCTGGGGTGAAGCCGTGGTGACGCATCGAAAACATCTGGATGAGTGGCGATGCTCACGCCGCTCACCTGTGACGCCCTCTGGACATATGGGCGGACGCGTCGGATGATCAAATGAGTGCGGTCGGCACCGGATGAGCGCGGAAGACCGGGACAGCAGGTCGGGTCCGCGAAGCATCCGGGTCGTGGCCCCCACGGGGCACACAAGGGCATATTCAGGACAAAATCCCTCACTTAGGAGCAACCGTGGCGCGCGACATCGCGGCTCCCCCCGTCGTCCCCACAAACCACCAGGAGCTGATCTCGTGGGTCAACGAGATCGCCGAACTGACGCAGCCGGACAGCGTGGTCTGGTGTGACGGATCCGAGGCCGAGTACGACCGTCTGAGCGCGGAGCTCGTCGAGAAGGGCACCTTCAAGAAGCTCGACCCGATCAAGCGCCCCAACTCGTACTACGCGGCCTCCGACCCGACCGACGTCGCGCGCGTCGAGGACCGGACCTTCATCTGCTCCGAGAAGGAGCAGGACGCGGGGCCGACGAACCACTGGATGGACCCCGCCGAGATGCGTGAGGTCTTCTCCGGCGAGAAGGGCGTCTTCCGCGGCTCGATGCGCGGCCGGACCATGTACGTCGTCCCGTTCTGCATGGGCCCGCTCGGCTCGAAGCTCTCCGCGATCGGCGTCGAGATCACCGACTCCGCCTACGTCGCCGTCTCCATGCGCACCATGACCCGCATGGGTCAGGCCGTCCTCGACGAGCTCGGAGAGGACGGCTTCTTCGTGAAGGCCGTGCACTCCGTGGGCGCCCCGTTGGAGGAAGGCCAGGAGGACGTCCCCTGGCCCTGCAACCGGACCAAGTACATCTCGCACTTCCCGGAAAGCCGCGAGATCTGGTCCTACGGCTCCGGCTACGGCGGCAACGCCCTGCTCGGCAAGAAGTGCTACGCCCTGCGCATCGCCTCCGTCATGGCTCGCGACGAGGGCTGGCTCGCCGAGCACATGCTGATCCTGAAACTCACCCCGCCGCAGGGCGAGTCCAAGTACGTCGCCGCCGCCTTCCCGAGCGCCTGCGGCAAGACGAACCTCGCCATGCTGGAGCCCACGATCTCCGGCTGGACCGTCGAGACGATCGGCGACGACATCGCCTGGATGCGCTTCGGCGAGGACGGCCGCCTGTACGCCATCAACCCCGAGGCCGGCTTCTTCGGCGTCGCGCCCGGCACCGGTGAGCACACCAACGCCAACGCGATGAAGACGCTGTGGGGCAACTCGGTCTTCACCAACGTGGCGCTGACGGACGACAACGACATCTGGTGGGAGGGCATGACGGAGGAGACTCCGGCCCACCTCACCGACTGGAAGGGCAACGACTGGACGCCGGGCAGCGAGACGCCGGCCGCCCACCCCAACGCCCGCTTCACCGTCCCCGCCTCGCAGTGCCCGATCATCGCGCCCGAGTGGGAGGACCCCAAGGGCGTGCCGATCTCGGCGATCCTCTTCGGCGGGCGCCGCGCCACCGCAGTACCGCTGGTGACGGAGTCCTTCGACTGGAACCACGGCGTGTTCCTCGGCGCCAACGTGGCGAGCGAGAAGACCGCCCCCGCCGAGGGCAAGGTCGGCGAGCTGCGCCGCGACCCCTTCGCCATGCTGCCGTTCTGCGGCTACAACATGGGTGACTACATGGGCCACTGGGTCGATGTCGCCAAGGGCAAGGACCAGGCCAAGCTGCCGAAGATCTACTACGTCAACTGGTTCCGCAAGAACGACGAGGGCAAGTTCGTCTGGCCCGGCTTCGGCGAGAACAGCCGCGTCCTGAAGTGGATCGTCGACCGCCTCGACGGCAAGGCCGAGGGCGTCGAGACCCCGATCGGCATCCTGCCGGCCAAGGGAGCCCTGGACACGAACGGCCTCGAACTGGCCGACTCCGACCTCGAGTTCCTCCTCACCGTCGACAAGGAGGTCTGGCGCGAGGAGGCCGCGCTCGTCCCCGACCACCTCAACACCTTCGGTGACCACACGCCGAAGGAGCTGTGGGACGAGTACCACGCGCTGGTGCAGCGCCTGGGCTGAGAAGGCCCCCCAAGACGCCGCGGCCGGCTCCGAGTGTGCCCTGACCAGCAACATCGTCACGGCCGGCCGCGGTGACAGCACCACAGACCGGCGAAGTTCCGTACAACGGCGTGCGGGGCTCTGGGCCTGTCGTCGCGCCCCGTCCGCCCCGACGGACGCGCGACGACGGGCCCTCGCCTGTGTCCGGCCCGCTCTGCTTCTGTGGGCGGCGGCCACCGGCGCCACGCCCGACCTGCTGGTGCAGCCCGCCGACCCCCCGCGGCATGGAGTGGTCGGCGGACGGCTCCCGGCTCTTCGCGGTGACCACCAACGCGACCGGCCGGCCAGTACTGGCCGCACATCGTCCAGCCCCCGGCGATAAGGTCACCCGGGCCGACCGGATGGGCACCGGCACGCTGTCGTCGGGGACGGTCGCCGCCGACGGCACCTTCACGATCAACGACCTGCACAGCGCGTCGTCCGCCTCGGCGGCGGTGTACGTCAGGCGGTGAATCCGCCCGCGCTCCCGCCCCGGTCCTCCAGATACCGGGTGTGGGACTCCTGGCGGCGCGCCTCCACCTCGCGCAGGCCCGCCGCCAGGCGCTCGGCGTCCTTCTTCAACAGGCCGAGCTGCCGCTCCAGATGCAGCTCGGGCGACTGGGTGCCGGGCGACATCCGCGTCCACCACCGCGTCCGTACGAAGCTGTCGACGGCCTCGGGAAGATCGCGCCGCACGATCCGGGAGAGCACGTGCACGCCCTCCGGGTCCCGCGCGAGCAGCTCGGCCACCCAGCCCCGGTCCAGCAACGCGGCCAGCAGCTCGGTGAGTTCACGCAGCCGCGCGGCGGCCGTGACCGACAGCTCGACGTCCGTCAGATAGCCGCGCAGCCTCTCGAAGTCGCCCCGCAGTTCGTCCAGTTGGGCCGACGGATCCGGGAAGTCGGGCAGTGCGGGCCGCTCCGGCGGGGCGATCAGCGCGCCCGCGCCGTACAGGCCCGCGACCACGACGGGCCAGTACGGTCCCGCCACCCCCGTGAAGGTCAGTACCAGCCCGACCAACCCGAAGACGCTCCCGGCGATGTTCTTGCGGGACTCCAGGTACGCCACCGCCTTACCGGCAACCGCCCTATTGGTAGCCACGGATCTCCTCGAAGGCACCGTCCAGCGAGCCCTCCTGGGCGTCGAAGAGGCGGCCGCCGGTCAGCTCGGCGATGTGCTCCAGCTCGGACCGGTCGGAGTCGCCGAAGAGGATGGGGAAGACGGGCGTCTTACGCCGGTCGCGGTCGAGCCCGGCGTACAAGGCGTCGAAGTCCGCCGCCTCGGCGCCGGTGGTGTTCTCGCCGTCCGTCATCAGCACGACCGACGTGAACGTGTCCTGGGACCGTCCGGCGCCCAGATGCTCGTACGCCTTCTCCAGGGAGGTGTAGATCGCGGTGTCCCCCTCGGCGGTGAGCGCGTCGGTGTCCGCACGGATGGCGTCGAGCCCCCTCTTCGGGCGGGCCGGCTCCACGACATGCGTGCGCACGCTCTTCACGTCCGACCCGAAGGGCATCAGCGTGACCTCCTCGCGCTCGCGGAAGTCGCCGGTGAGGTCGGCGAGCGCCCGCTTCAGCTGTGCCAGGCGGTCACCCTCCATCGAGCCCGAGGTGTCGAGGACGTAGACCGTCCTGGACGGGCGGCGCAGCTCGTTCTCATACGAGTCGAGCAGGCCGTCGGCGACGGAACGGCTGCCCGGGAAGGGCAGTTCGCGCCGCCGGCCGTTGTCGAGGCCGGGCGCGGGCGGGACGGAGGCGACGACCGGGCGGCGATGGGTGCGCTCGGTGATCAGCCGCTGGACGTCCTCGGTGCGCAGGGCCTCGGTGAGGCGGCGGACGTCCTCGCGGGTCGCGGCGCTCGTCGAGGCGAGGGAGGAGAGCGGGTAGTCGGCGGTGACGACACCGTCGGTGGGGCGGATCACGGTCAGGCCCGGGATGCCCTTGAGGACGGACTCGTAGTTGAGCAGGGCGTCGACGTCGCCGCGCCGCCGGTACGCCGTCGCCAGCCAGCCCGACGACCCCGACGTCAGCTTCTGCCCCTGGAAGAACTCCTTCAGCCGGGGCGTGGCCTTGCCGACGTCCGCGTCGGTGAGCGCGGACTGGGCGCCCGAGAGGGCCGAGGCGACCGAGACGAGGGTGGCGAAGCCGGAGTTGGAGCGGGCCGGGTCGGTCATGCCGTACGTCAGGTCTCCGTCCTGGACGGCCTGCTCGATCTGCGCCCAGGTGACAGCGTCCGGCTTCCAGCCGAGCCTGCCGAGTGCCGTGGACCTGACCCCGACGGCCACCGGGCTCGACATGACCGGCGTCTCGGACACGACCTTCTTCGACGCGTCGGGCCGCAGGCGCAGGTAGTCGTTGGAGGACAGCCACAGGGCGTCGTACCGCCCGTCCGCCTTGCCCTTCGCCAGCAGCTCCACGGCGTCGAGGGTGCCCATGTAAGTGGGCCGGACCTTGATGCCGGTGGCGTCGGCGATCCGGTCGAGCACCGGGGTCATGTCACTGAGCTCGCTGGAGGCGAGGACACGTAGGGTGCCGGGCCGTGGGGCGTTCGGGTCCGGGCCGTCGTCGGCCTGCCGCGAGGTGCAGGCCGTCAGCAGGGTCAGCGCGGCCAGCGCGGGGGCGAGCAGTCGTGCTCTCATCCGAGCCCACCCTCCAGCGCGCCCTGCGAGCGGCTGCGCTCCAAGTAGGTGCTCGCGTGCCGCAGTTCGGCGGTGAGGTTCTCCACCGTCGTCGCCATCACCTCGGTCGCCTGCACCTTGTAGGTGTCGATGGCGTCGAGCGTGCGGTAGATCTGCTGGAAGGCCGAGCGCAGGGTCTCGGCGCCAACGGCCGGGTCGGCGGCGATGCGCTGGATCTCCCCGCTCTGCGTGGCGAGCATCTCGGCATTGCCCCGGATGAGGTCCTCGGTGGTGCCCCGCAGGGCGTTGACCTGCTCGATGACCTTCTTCTGGTTGTCGAGCGCGGACGCCAGCATCACGGAGATCCGCAGCGCCGAGACGGTGGTCGTGGCCGCCCGGTCGACGCCCTTGATCAGCTCCTCGTTGTTGCGTCGTACGACGTCCATGGCGAGGTAGCCCTGCGCGCACACCGCGAGCTGGGTGAGCAGGTCCTGGTGCTTCTGCCGGACCGGAAAGAGCACGTCGGCCCGGAGGGAGTCCGCCTGCTGCGGGTCGCTCACGTCGAACCCGGCGATGTGCTGCTCGACGGCGGAGTCCAGGGCCTCGGTCAGGACGACGTACTCCTGGAGCTTGCCCATGGTCTCCCACAGGCGCACCCGCTCCGTCTGCAGTGCGGCGTTGTCCCGCCGCAGCTCGTCCTGCCCACCCCGCAGGGATCCCACGATCTTGTTCAGGGTCCCCTGCGCGGAGGCGTACTTGGCGACGTGGTCGCGCAGCTTGTTGCCGCCAGGGAGCCGGGACAGGAACCTGCGGCCCTTGGACGCGGGCAGGTCCCGCGGATCCAGGTCCTCCACCACCCTCCGCAGCTCGACGAGCGAGCCCGCGACCTGCGACTGGGCGTCCCCGCCCTGGTCCGGCAGGCTCCTGACGGTCCGCTCCAGCATGCGGTTGGACTGGGCGGCGGCGGTACGCATCTCACCGGCGCCGAGGGCGGTGATCTCGCCGACCTTGCCGGCGAACTCGGGGGAGCGGGCGTCGAGCGCCGCGAGCCCCTCGACATAGGCGGAGGCCTTGTTGGCCATGTCGGTACGGACGGCGTCGTCGACGGGCACGAGCCCGCCCGCCTTCTCCCGCGGTACGGGCGCCACGGCCTCGGGCGGGGTGAGCGTGAAGGTGTCGTCGTTGTTCACAGATGTTTCCCCCGTTATCCGCGTGCCCGGCGCGCCATCTCGTGCAGCACCGCGGAGGTGGGCACGGGCGCCTGCCGGACGCCGGTCAGTTCCTGCTTGAGGTAGGTGGTGGCCGAGGCGAACTCGGCGGCGGCGCCCTGCGGCCGAAACCCGTGCCGAAGGGCCAGCCTGCGCAACTCCGGGTCGGCGGAGAGGAGTTCGGCGAGCGCCTTGCCGTCGTCGGTGAGCGGTACGACGGTGTGGTCGCTGTTGACCGTGGTGTCCGGGTAGAGCACGACCAGGTCGCCGGGCTTCTGCCCGTCCGCGAGCAGCGAGGCGACCTGCGACTCGTAGACCAGGACCAGCGGGTTGCCCACCCCGCTGACGAAGTCCCGGAAGACCGCGTCCGAGCCGGCCTGCTGGGCGCCCTGGACGGTGACGAGCTTCTTCAGCAGGGGCTCGGTGCGGTCGAGGTCGGCCTCGCCCGCGACCACCCGGCCGCCGTTCGCCACGTAGGAGGCGGCGGCGAGGTAGAGGGCACCGGAGTTGGAGGACTCCGGGTCGGTGCTGGAGATGAAGAGCGTCCCGCTCAACTCGCCGTACTTCTCGGCCCCCTTGAGCTGCTGCCAGGTGCGGTCGCGCTCGGCGGCGTCCAGGTAGGCGGCCATGTCGAGCGTGCCGCGGCTCGGCTGATCGAGGGTGGCGAGCCCGTTGCCCGCGAGCACCTCGGCGGCGCCTCGGTGGGCCACGATGACGAGCGGCGAGTAGAAGGGGCGCGGCAAGGGCTGCCGTGCGCCGTACTTCTTGGCCAGTTCGTCCGCGGGCGCCTGACTGGACGGGAAGGCGAAGTCGTAGCCCTTGAGGTCCAGCCCCTCCATGGCCCAGGACCCGGAGGCCTCGGCCTTCACGGTGTAGCCCTTGGCGGCGAGGGCCCGCACCACGTCGGGATCGGCGAAGAACTCCGCCTTCTCCGATCCGATCACTCCCTGCACGGTCTTCGTTGCCGTGCCGTTGTCCTCATCACTGCGACCCGCGACGACGGCGGCCACCACGCCACCGATCAGCAGAACCGCGAGGACGATCCCTGCGATACGTCTCACGCAGGGGAGAGTGCTCCCGGAATCAAAAGTTCCCCGCCGCCCGGGGTGAACGGGAGGTGTCACACCGGTCCCGGTACAACACGGGGCTCCTGCAACGCCCTGTCTTCAGGGGCGCGGGGCTGTGTCGATGTGCGGCTCCGCCGCGTGGGCGCGACCAGCCACAGACAACCCGCAGCCGCCGCACGACAGAAGCCCTACGGCGAAACGGCGAACGCGGCCAAAGCCAACGCAGTGCTGTGGCACCCGGTCCGCGCGTCGCTGCGGGTGCACGCGGACCGGGGCCGTTCAGGGGGTGTCAGCCGACGCCGGTCAACTCCTGCGACTCGGCCTGCGCGGCAGCGTGCGCGTCCATGCGCTCGGCGGCGAGGATCGCGGCAGCGGTGTCCGCACGAGACGCAGCAACCACCAACGCCCGCCCGGCAAGCGCATGCGCCCGCCGATGCAGCGCGGCAAGCCTCGCCTCACCGCCGGAGGCACCCGCGCGGGCCGGCGAAGCGCCGCCCCGCAGTCGGCTCACCTGCTCGGCGAGCCGAGTCGCCGCCGTGTCGAGGTCACCGGACGGGGCCGGTGCGCGCAGCTCGTCCGTGACGGCGAGCAGCGCACCGAGGTGCCCCGCGAGCTGGATGTCCAGCTCCTCCTCGCGTGAGCGGTGGGGGAAGTCGGTGGTGTTGCCGGCCATCGTGCTGTGGACCGACTTGGTTCGGATCGGTTCGTACATGGGATGGCCTCCTGTGCGCTGACAGGAAACCATCCTAGCTTAGATTCTGTCTAAAGTTGAGCGCTTCGCAAAAGCGGACGACCTGCACACGCAGTGTGAGCGTCAGGGCTGGCCGTACCCGTCGAGGAACCGCGCGATCCGCCCCACCGCGTCCCGCAGATCAGTGACCGTCGGCAGGGTCACGATCCGGAAGTGGTCCGGCTCGGGCCAGTTGAAGCCGCTGCCCTGGACGACCATGATCTTCTCGCGGCGCAGCAGGTCGAGGACCATCTGCCGGTCGTCCTTGATCTTGAAGACCTTGGGGTCGAGGCGCGGGAACAGATACAGCGCTCCCTTCGGCCGCACGCACGTCACCCCGGGGATCTGCGTCAGCAGCTCGTAGGCGACATCCACCTGCTCCTTCAGCCGCCCCCCGGGCAGCACCAGGTCGTTGATGGTCTGCCGTCCGCTGAGGGCGGCCACGACTCCGTGCTGACCGGGCATGTTCGCGCACAGCCGCATGTTCGCGAGGATGGTGAGGCCCTCGATGTAGGAGTCGGCGTGGGCGCGCGGGCCCGAGATCGACATCCATCCCACCCGGTAGCCGGCGACCCGGTAGGCCTTCGACATGCCGTTGAAGGTGAGGGTGAGCAGGTCGGGGGCGACGGCGGCGGTCGGGGTGTGCGTGGCGCCGTCGTAGAGGATCTTGTCGTAGATCTCGTCGGAGCAGACGAGGAGGTTGTGCCGCCGGGCGATGTCCGTCAGCCCGCGGATCATGGCCTCGTCGTACACGGCCCCCGTCGGGTTGTTGGGGTTGATGATGACGATGGCCTTGGTGCGGTCGGTGACCTTGCGCTCGACGTCGGCGAGGTCGGGCATCCAGTCGGACTGCTCGTCGCACCGGTAGTGGACCGCGGTGCCGCCGGACAGGGAGACCGCGGCGGTCCACAGCGGATAGTCGGGCGCCGGGACCAGCACCTCGTCCCCGTCGTCGAGCAGCCCCTGCATCGCCATGACGATCAGCTCGGAGACGCCGTTGCCGATGAAGACGTGCTCGACGTCGGTCTCGATGCCGAGGGTCTGGTTGTGCATGACGACGGCGCGGCGGGCGGCGAGCAGGCCCTTGGCGTCGCCGTACCCGTGGGCCGACGACACGTTCCGGAGGACGTCCTCCAGGATCTCGGGCGGACACTCGAAGCCGAACGCGGCCGGGTTTCCGGTGTTCAGCTTGAGGATCCGATGCCCTGCCGACTCGAGCCGCATCGCCTCCTCGAGCACCGGGCCCCGGATCTCGTAACAGACGTTGGCGAGCTTCGTCGACTGGATCACCTGCATGTCAAGGAGCTTACGGCTCGGTAAAGCCCCCTGGGCCGTGTTTTCCGACACGTGAGACGCGGGGGTTTGAGCTGTTATCGCCGGTAGCTGTGCCACGGGCCGCTCCCGTCTCTAGAATGCGCGGTCATGTCCAGGCCACCCGAGCGCGAAAACGAGCCACCTCAGGCGCCGCCGAACGTGTACCACCCGAGGCCGACGGCACCCCCCGCGTACGAGGAGTACACGGACCCCGCGGCCGCGCACGGCTGGCAGAACGTGTACGACGAGACGGCGGAGCTGCCTCCGGTGAGCGGCGAGGTGGCCGCCGGCCACGGCCGGGGCGAGAGCTCGGGTGCCGGCGGCGTCGGCCTGGCTGCGGGTGCGGGTGCGGGTGCGGGTGCGGGTGCGGGTGCGGGTGCGGCTGCGGGACGTGGCCGTCGGGCCGGCGGCTCGGGCCGGCGTGCGCGCCGCAAGCCCGGCGTCTGGCGCTCGCGGCGTGCGGCGGTGGTGGCCGGCGCGGTGGGGGCGGTGTCGGCGGCGGTGATAGCCGGGCTCTCCCTCTCCGACTCGTCGTCGGCGGGCGACCCGCAGGGAAAGCGGGACCGCACGAGCCCGACGGCGGACGACTCGGCGGACCCGACGGAACCGTCCGACGGCGCGGCGGCCGGTGTACGTCCGTTCGACGACACCGAGCCGTCACGCTCCCAGCCCGCCACCGCCTCGGCGAGCCCCTCGGCCTCCGGCGACCCCACGGACAAGGCCGACGAGCCCTCACCCACCCCGTCCACGAGCAGCACGGCCGCCACCACACCCACTGCATCCCCGACCCCGACCGACCCGGGCAACGCCAACGGCAATCCGGGCCACGGGCAGGGCGGCACAAAAGGGCCCAAGTGGCAGCAGTGACCGGCAGTCCGGCTGAACTGTGGCCCGCACGCGGATCTCACGCCGGGTGAGTCCGGAGTGTGCCGGTTGTGGTGAACCGATCGCCCTCCGGTGAACTTCCTGCGCCCCCCGCCGTGCAGATCTGCCGCACCCTTCAATTCCCGTGATAGGGAAACCCCTACGACTTGAACTCGCCGGTAAGTAAGTCCTTGTCCGCACCCCCCTCGTGCGTGACAATGCGCATGACAAAAATGCGGGTGGCCGGAAGTTCTTCGGTCACCCCTCTTCGTATGAGGGGACCCCCACATGAGAAAACCTCTCGGCGCCGCCCTCCTCGCCCTGGCGATAGCCGGGGCCGGCGCCGTACCCGCGGTCGCGGCTCCCGTGGAGTCGGCCTCGTCCTTCGGCAAGAGCGTGGACACGGGCTCGGTCACGTCGGTGGTCAATGACACCGTCGCCTCCACCGCGGACACCCTTGACCAGGTCCTGAACGGTCCCAAGGTTCAGGCCGTCAACTTCGCGGGCACCGTGGCACTCAGCAACTGCTCCGGCTCCCTCGTCCGCTTCTCCGACTCGGAGGACAACGACCCGGCGCTGGTGATGACCAACGGCCACTGTCTGGAGACCGGCATGCCCGGCCCCGGCCAGGTCGTGGTCGACCGGGCCTCCAGCCGTACCTTCAGTCTGCTCAACTCCTCGGGCAACCGGGCCGGCACCCTGCGTGCCAGCAAGATCGCCTACGGGACGATGACCGACACGGACGTCGCCTTCTACCAACTCACCACGACGTACGCGCAGATCAAGAGCTCGTACAGCATCAACCCGCTCACCGTGGCCGACACCCACCCGGTCAAGGGCACCGCCATCACCGTCGCCTCCGGCTACTGGAAGCGGCTGTACAGCTGCAACATCGACGGGTTCGCGTACCGCCTCAAGGAAGGCGACTGGACCTTCAAGGACTCGGTCCGCTACACCTCCGCCTGCAACACCATCGGAGGAACCTCCGGCTCCCCCGTCATCGACCAGGCCACCAACAAGGTCGTCGCCGTCAACAACACCGGCAACGAGGACGGCGAGCGCTGCACGGTCAACAACCCGTGCGAGGTGGACGAGAGCGGCAACGTCACCGTCCACCAGGGCATCAACTACGCCCAGGAGATCTACCAGATCCCCGCGTGCTTCGGCGTCGACAACAAGCTCGACCTGAGTGCGAGCGGGTGCGTGCTGCCCAAGCCGTAGCCCCACATCGTGCGGTGGGTGGTCCTCAGGTCACCGAGGTGGATCACTTTGGTGTCCTGCGGACCGCCCGCCCCGCGAGTACGTCCGTCCTGCGGCCGTCCTCGATCACGAAACGGCCGTCCACGAGGACGTACGGAATACCCCTCGGCAGCCTCCGCGGCTCCTCGAAGGTCGAACCCGCCGCCACCGTCCCCGGGTCGAACAGCACCAGGTCCGCCCGGTAGCCCTCGCGGACCAGCCCCCGGTCCGGCAGCCGCAGCCGCGCCGCCGGGCGCGCGGTCAGATGGGCCACACACTCCTCCAGGGACAGGACCCCCAACTCCCGCACGTACCGGCCGAGGTAGTGCGGGAACGTGCCGTACGCCCTCGGATGTGGCTTCGTGCCCTGCAGGATGCCGTCCGAACCGCCGGTGTGGACGCGGTGCCGCATGATCGCCCGTACGTTCTCCTCGTGGCCCACGTGCTGGAGGATCGTCGAGCCCAGCCGGTCTTGGAGCAGCAGACGCCGGGCGGTCACCCAGGGGGCCTCGCCCCGCGCGTCCGCCGACTGCCGGACCGTACGGCCCACGAAGTCCCCGAGCGCCGGGTCGCTCACGCCCGAGATCTCGATCGTGTCCCACTCGATGGGCACGCCGTGGCAGCCGTCCGCGCCGATGACCTCCATGTGGTGGCGGATGCGCTCGGCCGTCGCGTCGTCCGACAGCCGGGCCAGGATCGCCTCGGGGCCGCCCTCGCTCGCCCAGCTCGGCAGCATGGCGACGAGGGTCGTGCAGCCGGGGGTGTAGGGGTAGGTGTCGAGAGTGATGTCGGCCCCGGACTCCAGCGCCTTGTCCAGCAGGGACAGCAGCTCCGGCGCCCGGCCCTTGTTCACGCCGAAGTTCATCGTGGCGTGGGCCAGGTGCAGGGAGCAGTCCGCCTCCCTCGTCAGGGCCACCATCTCCTCGTACGCCTCCAGGGCCCCCGCCCCGTAGGAGCGGTGGTGCGGGCAGTAGTAGCCGCCGTACGACGCCACCACCCGGCACAGCTCCGTCAGCTCGGCGTCCTTGGCGTACATGCCGGGCGTGTACGTCAGCCCGGACGACATGCCGACCGCGCCCTGCTCCATGCCCTGTGCGACCAACTGCCGCATCCGGTCGAGCTCGTCCGGCGTCGCCTGCCTGTCCTCCCAGCCGACGGCGAGTGCGCGGACCGTGCCCTGGGGGATCAGGTACGCCGCGTTCACCGCGATGCCCCGGCCTTCGAAACCGGAGTCGAGGCGGTCCAGGTACTCGCCGACCGTCCGCCAGTCGAAGTCGATGTCGTCGCCGGAGCCGTTCCAGCCGGTGATCGCGCGGCGGACCTCGGCGAGGGTGCGGTCGTCGACCGGGGCGTACGACAGGCCGTCCTGGCCGATGACCTCAAGGGTGACGCCCTGTGCGGCCTTGGCGCTGTGGTCGGGGTCGCGGAGCAGCGCCAGGTCGCTGTGGGCGTGCATGTCGATGAAGCCGGGGGAGAGGACGAGTCCCTCCGCGTCCAGTTCCCGTCGCGCCTTTGGGCGTTGGCAGCCGGCCGCCGCGGCCTCCTGGACGATCGACACGATCCTGCCGTCGTTCACGACCACATCGGCGCGGTACGACGCGGCGCCGCTGCCGTCCACGACGTCCGCGTCCCGAATGACCAGGTCCTCCATGGACGTACCTCCTCGAAGAACGTGCGGATGGACTAGAAGAACGTGCGGATGTAGTCGACGACCGTCCCGTCCGCCTGCGCGACCGGAATCAGCTGCCACTTGTCGAACGACGTGCACGGGTGGGACAGCCCCATGCCGAGCCAGTCCCCGACCTCCAGGTCCGCCTCCTCGGACGTCCGCAGCCACGCGTGCTGGTCGGACAGGGCGGTCACCGAGATGCCGGTGGCCGGGCGCTCGGCGCCGTCCCGGCGGACCACCTGGGCGAAGGGCAGGTCGAGGTCGTACGCCGCGTCCCGCTTGCCCGCGTTGACGAAGGCCTGGTCGGGGGAGGGGCGGGAGACGACCTGGGCCCAGAGGCGGAAGGCGGGTTCGAGGGCGCCCTCCTGCGGGACCCGGTTGAACGGGGTCAGCTTGCGGTAGTGGCCGTCGTCATGCGAGACGTACGCGCCCGAGCGCAGCAACTTCAGCACCGGAAGGGAGAGTTCGGGGATCTGCGCGAACACGTCCGCCACCGCGTCGAACCACGCGCTGCCGCCCGCGCTGACGACGATCTCCTCGAGCCCCGTGAAACGGCCCGCCTTGTCGAATTCGGCGGCCAGCGAGACCAGTCGGCGCAGCCACGCCCGCACCCGCTCGGGGTTCGCCTGCGGGACCTCGCCCTCGTACCCGGCGACGCCGACCAGTCGTAGCGTCGACACGTCCGCCACCGCGTCCGCGACGGCAACGCACTCCGCCTCCGTACGGACGCCGGTACGGGCACCCTCGCCGGCCGCGGGCTCGACCACCACGTCCAGCGGGCGGGTGGTCCCGGCGTCGCGCAGCGCGGCGTCCATCTGCTGCACGCCGCGCACGGAGTCGACGTAGCAGATGAGGCGGAAGTCGGGGTCGGCCGCCAGCTCGCCGGCGATCCAGCGCAGGGCCGCCGGGTCCACGAGCTCGTTGGCGAGGAAGATCCGCCGGGTTCCGTACGCCCGCGCCACCCGGACCTGGTGCGGCACCGCGAGCGTGATGCCCCACGCGCCGTGCTCGATCTGCCGCTGGAACAGCTGGGGGGCCATGGAGGTCTTGCCGTGCGGGGCGAAGGCGAGGCCGTGGCGGACCGCGTACGTCTCCATGAGGTCGAGGTTGTGCTCCAGGCGCTCGGCGGAGAGCGCGAGGACGGGGGTGGCGAAGCCGCCGGTGAAGAGGTTGCGGCGCTGGGCGGCCAACTCGGCGACGGTCAGGCCGTCGGCGTCCGGGGGGAGGCCCTTGAAGCGGTGATCGACGCGTTCCTCGGCCAGTCGGACGAGCGCCTCGTTGCTCATGGAGCCTCCCTGATCTGGGCGGTTGCATTCTCTGCAACGTCCATTGCGTATATCGCTTACCGCTGTCTAACATCTCGGCCAACGCGGGGTCAACGACAGCCGCGTCCCGCGCAACCGCCGAGGAGCTACGACCATCGTGACTGCCACCGGACCCTGCAATGCCCTCGACGTCGTCGACGTTGTCGCGCTCGGCGAGTCCATGGTCACGTTCCTGCCCACGCGGCCGGGGCGCCTCGCCGACGTGCCGTCGTTCGAGCGGGGGATCGGGGGCGCGGAGTCCAATGTCGCGTGCGGGCTCGCCGCCGCCGGACACTCTGTGCGGTGGGTGAGCCGGGTGGGGGCGGACGGGTTCGGCGACCACTTGGTGGAGGCGATCGGCGGGTACGGCGTCGACGTCTCGGCCGTACGCCGGGATCCGGTGCGGCCGACGGGCGTGTACTTCCGCACGGCCGGGGACAGGGCGACGGACGCGCACGAGGTGGCGTACTACCGGACGGGGTCGGCGGCGTCGGCGATGTCCGTGGAGAACGTGCAGCCGGAGGCGGTGCGTTCGGGGCGGGTGCTGCATCTGTCGGGGATCACGGCGGCGCTGTCCAAGGGGTGCCTCGGGCTGCTGCGACAGCTGACCGCTCCGGACGAGGGCCGCCCGCTGGTCTCCTTCGACGTGAACCACCGGGCAGGCCTGTGGCAGGACGCCGACGGTCCGCTGGTGCTGCTGGAGCTGGCACGCGGGGCGGACATCGTGTTCGTGGGCGTTGACGAGGCGGAGGAGGCGTGGGGGGTTACGGGAGGTCCGGAGTCGATCCGGGAGGCGCTGCCGGAACCGCCGGTGTTGGTGGTGAAGGACGGGGGCCGTGGCGCGACCGTGTTCGCCTCAGCCGCGGGCGATCGTGCCGCCAGTGCGACTCCCGGCCCGCAGTGGGGGCAGCGGGACGGCACCCCGCCGACGCCGGGCCACGCCACCGGAGCTGCCCCGGCGCCGGACGCCGACGCGGCGCCGACCAGCTTCGTCCCCGCCCTCCACGTCGAGGTCGCGGCAGCGACGGGCGCGGGCGACGCCTTCGCCGCCGGCTTCCTCTCCGCCACCCTCCGCGCCCTCCCCCTCCGCGACCGCCTCCGGCACGGTCACCTCTGGGCCGCCGCCGCCCTCGCCGCCCCCGGCGACCTCGCCGCACCCCCCTCCCGCGACCACGCCGACCGCCTGGTCGCCCTCGACGACGCCGCGTGGGAGAAACTTCGACTCGGCCCCGGCTGGACGCAAGCCTTTGAGCGGGCCGACGAGGAGGTACGTACGCCATGAGCCAGACCGTCGACCGCGCACTCAGCATCCTGCCGCTGCTCGCGGAGGGCCCCGCCGACCTCGGCCAGGTCGCCGACCGCCTCGGCGTCCACAAGTCCACGGCCCTGCGCCTCCTGCGCACCCTGCACGAGCACGGCCTCGTCTACCGCCAGTCCGACCAGCGCTACCGCCTCGGCGCCCGCCTGATCGCCCTCGCCCAGGAGGCGATGGAGAACCTCGACATCCGCGAGATCGCCCACCCCCACCTGGCCCGGCTGAACGAGAGCTGCGGGCACACCGTGCACCTCGCCGTGTACGAGGAGAACGAGGTGCTGTACATCGACAAGGTCGAGAGCCGGTACCCCGTACGGATGTACTCGCGGATCGGCAAACCCGTCGCCATCACCGTCGCCGCCGTCGCGAAGCTCCTCCTCGCCGACCTGGCCGAGCACGAGCGCCGCGCCCTCGCCGAGAAGCTCGACTACCCCATGTACACGGCCCGTTCCACCCCCAACGCCCCCGCGTTCCTGCGGGAGTTGGACAAGGTACGCGAACAGGGCTGGGCCACCGACCTCGGTGGCCACGAGGAGTCCATCAACTGCGTGGCCGCGCCGATCCGCGGTGCCGACGGCCGGGTCGTCGCCGCGATGTCGGTCTCCGCGCCGAACGTCGTCGTCACCGCCGACGAACTCCTCACCCTGCTCCCGCTGGTACGCCGTACGGCGGACGACATCAGCGGCGAGTACTCCGGCAGGACCTCAGTGAAAGGCACCGCATGACCGAGAAGATCGCGCTCACCCCGAAGACCCACACCACCCCGCCCGCGAAGTTCTCCCACGGTGTGAAGAAGGGGAACATCCTCCAGGTCGCGGGGCAGGTCGGCTTCCTCCCCGCGGTCGAGGGGCAGCCCCCGACGCCCGCCGGTCCCACCCTGCGCGAGCAGACCCTGCAGACCCTCGCCAACGTCAAGGCGATCCTGGAGGAGGGCGGTGCTTCCTGGGACGACGTCCTGATGATCCGCGTCTATCTGACGGACGTCGCCCACTTCGCCGAGATGAACGACATCTACAACACCTACTTCGAGGAGCAGGGGCTGACCCAGCCGCCCGCCGCGCGCACGACGGTGTACGTCGGTCTGCCGGCGGGGCTCCTCATCGAGATCGACGCGCTGGCCGTACTCGGCTGACGCCGACGCCTCCTCAACCCCCCGCACGCCGTACACGGCATGGTGTCCGTCACCCCTGGGACGCCATGCCGCGATCCCCCCTGCCCGAAAGCCTGATGTACTTACCGCGAGGACCCCCGAATGTCCCCTCTGTCCCTCCCGCTCGCCGCATCCGCCCCAGCCGAGACACCACCCCACACCGGCGGACTGCTCCTCCTCATCGACGGTACGGCCGGACTGCTGACGGTCGCCGCCATCGGCATCGCCCTGCTCCTGTTCCTGATCATCAAGACGCGCCTGCAGCCCTTCGTGGCCCTCCTCGCCGTCTCCATAGCCGTCGGCCTGATGGCGGGCCTCTCGGTCACCGAGCTCTTCGGCACCGTCCAGCGTTCGGACGCGGTGTCGACCATCGAGTCCGGCATGGGCGGCATCCTCGGTCATGTCGCGATCATCATCGGCCTGGGCACCATGCTCGGCGCGATCCTCGAAGTCAGCGGCGGCGCCGAGGTGTTGGCGTCGCGCCTCCTCCACCTCTTCGGCGAGAAGCGCGCCCCCCTCGCCATGGGCCTCACCGGCCTCATCTTCGGTATCCCGGTCTTCTTCGACGTCGGCATCTTCGTCCTCGCGCCGCTCGTGTACGCGGCGGCCAAGCGCTCGGGCAAGTCGATCCTGCTGTACTGCCTGCCGCTGCTCGCCGGCCTGTCGATGACCCACGCCTTCCTGCCCCCGCACCCCGGTCCGGTCGCGGCAGCCGGCCTGCTCCACGTCCAGCTGGGCTGGGTCATCCTCATGGGCGTCGTCTGCGGCATCCCGGCGGTGCTCGCCGCGTGGGCGTTCTCCGGCTGGATCGGGCGGCGCGTCTTCGTCGCCGTACCGCAGGACATGGTCGAGGCGGCCGACGAGGCCAAGCAGGCCGTGATCGACGAGCAGCGCGCGGCGGGGGTCGAACCGCGGGAGACGCCCGTCCCCCTGGGCACGGTCCTCGGCATCATCGGTACGCCGCTGGTGCTGATCCTGGCGGCCACCTTCTCCTCGATCGCCCTGGACCCCTCCACCACCCGCTCGGTGATCGAGTTCTTCGGCCACCCGTTCGTGGCCCTGACGATCGCCCTGCTGCTCGCGTACTACCTGCTGGGCATCCGCCGCGGCTGGTCGCGCAAGTCGCTGGAGACGGTGTCGACTTCCTCGCTCAAGCCGGTGGGCAACATCCTCCTGGTCGTCGGCGCGGGCGGTGTCTTCGGCGCCGTCCTCAAGGCCAGCGGCGTGGCCCAGGCGCTCTCCGACACCTTCAACGACGTCGGTCTCCCGGTGATCGTCCTGTCGTACCTGATCTCGGTGGTCCTGCGGGTGGCCCAGGGTTCGGCGACGGTCGCCATCGTCACGACGGCCGGCATCGTCGCCCCGCTTCTCACCGAGGGCGACCACTCCCAGCCCTTCATCGCCCTCGTCATCATGGCCATCTCGGCGGGCTCGATCTTCGCCTCGCACGTCAATGACGGCGGCTTCTGGATCGTCGCCAAGTACTTCGGCATCAGCGAGCGGGACACGTTGAAGACGTGGACCGTGCTGGAGAGTGTGCTGTCGGTGGCCGGGTTCGTGGTGGCGGCGGTGTTGAGCTTGTTCGTGTAACGATGCGGGGGCTGGTTGCGCGGGACACAGGGTTGTCGACCATACTGCTCCGCTGTGGAGCAGCGCATAGGTTCAGGCAGCCAGCCCCTGGAAGGCGCCGGGTTCGACCCGGCCTTCATCCCCGGGCTCACCTCGCCCGCGTCCGCCGAGCCGGTGGACGTGAAGGACGACGACGTGGCCGAGGAGTCCGCCTCCGAGAAGACCGATTCCGAGAGGGCGGATTCGGCGAAGTCGAACGCCGGGGATACGGACTCCGGGGATACGGATCTCAAAGCCGCCGACGAGCCCGAGGCGGAGGCCGACGACGCCGACGACGACGAGACGGACGAGGAAGCCGACGAGGCCGAGGACGAGGCTCCGGCCGACGGCCCCGTCTTCGATGCCGCCGACCGCCGGGCCCGTATCGTCGCCGACCACAAGGGCGTCCGTCTCTCCCTGGACGACCAGGAGTGCGAGTTCCGTTGGGACGAGATCGGCGCGATCGAGACGGAGGCCCCGCGCTTCGGGAAGCGTTTCACCGTCACGGTGCACACTCCTGACCGCCGCTGGTACCCGATCGAGATCGAGGCGGCGGCCAGGAGCCGCTTCAAGGAGTGGGACGAGCAGCTGGACGCGGTCCTCGACGCCTACTTCGAAGAAGACGACGCCGAGGACGAGGCCGCGGTGGAGGCGGACGCCAAGTAGCCGGTTGCCGAGCAGCCGGCCGCCGAGCGACCGGCTGCCGAGCAACTAGCTGCAGTACTGGGCTTGCTTGCCGATGGACCGGTACATGCAGTCCGAGTTCTCCAGCAGTTGCAGCACCGCGTCCCGGTTCCGGGACGTCTCCCGCTCGATCACCTCGTCGGGCGGGTAGAACCCACCCCCGGAGCTGGAGGACGGGTACATCTCGAAGGTGTACGCGAAGATCTTCTGGTTGCCCCACAGCCAGTCGTCGATCGACCCGTCGGTGATGTACAGGTCACTGGACTGCTCCGGCGTGTAGCCGTTGCTCGCCGCCATCTTCTGGCCGACCGTGGCGAACGCGTTCCGGTCGTCGGCGGTCATGCCGGTCGTCGTGTCGGAGGACGTGTACCCGAAGGGCCACAACACCAGCTCGCTGTACGTGTGGAAGTCGACTCCGGCCTTGATCTGCTGAACCCCGCCGACCACGCGGCTGCGCACGAAGTTGGCGACCACCTTGACCTCCGGCGCCGACTCGGCGGACGCGCCCCGGTACGTCTCCGAGGACGTCGACCCCGACGAACCGCCGCAGCAGCCCCACCGGTAGTTCCAGTTCCGGTTGAGGTCGGTCCCGACGTTCGACGAACCGGAGTTGGGCTGCCGGTTCTTGCGCCACGACCGGTAGGAGCCGCTGGCGATGTCGTACTCGCCGCCGTCCGGGTTGAGGTCGGGCACGATCCAGATCTCGCGGTTGTTCACCATGCTGGTGACCCGCGAGTCGCTGCCGTAGTCGGAGGTCAGCTCGCGCAGCAGATAGAGCGCCATCTCGACGGTGAGGTGCTCACGGGCGTGCTGGTGGTGGGTGAAGAGGACCTCCGGCTCGGACTCGTCGGTCCCCACGTTGTCGCTGATCTTGATGGCGACGATGTTCCGGCCCTGGTACGACTGCCCGATCACGCGCTGGCTCGCGATGGAGGAGTTGGCCGAGACGATCGAGTTGATCTCGCTCGTCATCTCCGCGTAGTTGTGATAGCGCGAGTCGCCGGACGGGAAGTCGTAGAGGCGGACGTCGTCCTTGCCGGAGGAGCGGTCGGGGACCGCGCCGAGCGGGGTGACGTCGTAACCGAGCTCGCGCAGCCTCTTGATCTGGTCCGCGCGGCCGGAGACGACGACGCCGTGACTGTGGACCTCGTCCACGGTCACACCCGTCCGCTGAAGTGCGGTGCGGTCCTTGGCGGTCGAGTGCATGTGCACCTCGTACTGCCGGGCGTCATCGGTCGACGAGACCGCCTTGGTGGCGCTGTCGGCGTTCGCGGACACGTTGTTGGAGAGGGGCGCCGCGAGGGCGAGAGCGAGCAGCGTGGCGAACGCGGCGGTACGTCTGCCGCTGCGGCCGCCTGAGCCGCGTGTGCGAAGTCGCATGAATTCTCCTTGTGGGAGTGGGGGGTGGGGTTCACTGCGACGTACTGCGTGATGCGGGTGTGGCGCTCATCGTGGGCCGGTGGCATGGACAGGTCAAGGGTGGCACGGTGATTGATGGCGTGAACCATTCGAAAATCAGCCGCGCAGTGTACGCGTGCGTGGTGCGCGGCGAGCGGTCCCGGACGAAGTCCACCCGGGGGTGTGAGCCGGGCGTGCGGGCCGGCGTGGGGGCGGGGGAGGGTGAGTAACCGCGCAAGGGGGGAGCGGTGGGAGCGGCGGCAATGGCGGGGATCGGCGCACCCTCCGGCTCCCTCGCCACCCGACTCCTTCGGTCCTCGACTCCTTCGGTCCTGGACACCTCCGCTCCCCGACTCCCTGCTCCTCGGCTCCCTTCGACACCACCCCGGAGGAACGGCTGATCATGGGCGGATCAGCGCCACGACGGGATCAACACCTGCCGGTCGAGACGACCAGCTTCGTCGACCGGCGCGGCGAACTCGCCGCAGGGCGCGAGCTGTTGGCCAGAGCGCGGCTGGTCACCCTGACCGGGCCCGGCGGCGTCGGCAAGACCCGCCTCGCCGCACGCATCGCGGCCGGTGTCCGGCGCACCTTCCCGGACGGCGTGCGCATCGTGCACCTCTCCGGACTCCACGACCCCACGCTCGTGCCGCTCGCCGCCGCCGACGCGCTCGACCTGCACGACCACTCCGCGCAGCCGCCGCTCCAGGCACTGGTGGAGCAGGTGCGGGACCGTCGGCTGCTGCTGCTCGTCGACAACTGCGAACATCTGCTGCCGGCCTGCGCCGAACTCGCCGCGGCCCTGCTGCACGGCACGACCGGCGTACGGATCCTCGCCACCAGCCGCCACCGTCTGGGTCTCACCGAGGAACACCTCCTGGACCTACGGCCCCTGCCGGTCCCCGACCCCGACGGCGACCTCTCCGGCCCCGAGGGCTACCCGGCCCTGGCCCTCTTCGCCGACCGAGCGGCCGCGGTGGTCCCCGGCTTCCGCCTGACCGCCGCGAACCGGGCAGCCGTCGCCCGTCTGTGCCGCCGGCTCGACGGCCTCCCCCTCGCCATCGAACTCGCCGCCGTCCGCATGCGTGTCCTCGACGTCGACCAGCTCCTCGACCGCCTCGACGACCGCTACCGCCTCCTCACCGGCGGCAGCCCCGCCGCCCTGCCCCGCCACCAGACCCTGCGGGCGGCGGTCGACTGGAGCCACGAACTGTGCACCGAGCGCGAGCAGTTGGTGTGGGCACGGCTGTCGGTGCTGGCGGGGAGTTTTGATCTGGAGACGGCGGAAGCGGTCTGTGCGGCGGAAGTGGTCTGTGCGGGTGAGGCGGTCTGTGCGGGGGAGGCGGGAGCGGTCCGCGGGGGCGAGGAACCCGCGGCGGCCACTTCCCCCGGCATCCACCCCTACGACGTCCTCGACGCCGTCACCGGCCTCGTCGACAAGTCCGTACTGTCCCGGGAGTCCGGCCCCGACGGCATCCGCTACCGCCTCCTCGACACCCTCCGCCACTACGGCCTGGACCGCCTGCGCCGGCTGCCCGGTGAGGAGCCCGCGGCCCGGCGCCGCCAGCGCGACTGGATGCTGCAGCGCGCCACCGCCTGCGAGAGCGCCTGGTTCGGACCGGGCCAGCGCGAGATCGTCGCCCGCCTGCGCGCCGACCAGGACAACCTCCGCACCGCGTTCGACTTCAGCCTCGCCACCCCGGGCGAACGCCTCGCCGGACTGCGCCTCGCCGGCACCCTGTGGTTCTACTGGCACGCCTGCGGCGCCCCTCGCGAGGGCCGCTACTGGCTCGACCGCGCCCTGGCCGCCAACCCGGAGCCGACCCGGGAACGAGCCCGTGGCCTGTGGATCGCGGGCCTCCTCGCCGCCGCGACGCACGACCTCACGGCAGGCCTCGCCCTCGCCCGGGACGCGCACGCTTTGGCCCGTGACCTCGACGACGAGGCGGAGGCCGCCCACGCCGAGTACGTCATCGGCGTCATCACCCTCTTCATGGACGACCTGCCGACCGCGCTGAAGCACTTCGAGGCCAGCGTCGCCCGCGGCCCCGTCCCCGGCCAGCACCTCTCCCTGCACGGCCTCGACCAGGTCGAACTCGCCTGCGCCCTGGGTTTCCTGGGCGAGGCCGAGCGCGCCGTCGAGGTCTGCGAGGGGGTGCGCCGGATGTGCGAACAGCGCGGTGAGGAGTGGGTGCACTCGTACGTCCTGCGGATGCTCGCCCTCGCCCACGCCGTGCAGCGCGACTGGCGCCGGGCCGAGCACCACGCCCGTCACGCGCTGCGCCTCAAACTCACCGTCCACGACGTCACCGGCATCGCCCTCACCCTCGACCTCCTGGCCCACATCGCCACCCAGGCGGGCGCCCCCGAGCGGGCGGCCGTCCTGCTCGGCGCCGCCGACCGCACCTGGGCCGGCATCGACCGCGACCGCTGGGGATCGGCGGCCCTGAACTCGGCCCGCCGCGACAGCGAGAGCCGGGCGAGCGAGGCCCTGGGCCGCCCCGACTTCCAGCGGGCGTACGAACGCGGCGCCGGACTCGACCTGGCGGAGACCGTCGAGTACGCCCTCCACGACGGCAGACAGACCCCACGGCCCGCGGCCGGGCGGAGACCGAACGGCCGGCCCCGGTCCCCCCAGCCGGCCACCGGCGTCCGCCTCACGCACCCCGCCACCGGCGTCCGCCTGACCCGCCGCGAGAGCGAGGTCGCCGCACTCGTCGCCGAGGGACTCGCCAACCAGCAGATCGCCGACCGCCTGGTCATCGCCCGCCGCACCGCCGAAGGCCATGTCGAACGCATCCTCGGCAAGCTCGGCTTCAGCAACCGCAGCCAGATCGCGGCCTGGATGGCGGCGCAACCCTGAGCCGTCCGGCCACCGAGGCCGTCCCCACCACCCTCGACCCGCACCCACCGCACCCACCGCACCCACCACACCCCCCAACTCACCCACCGCACCCCCCCGACTCACCCACCACCCCCCCACCGCATCCATCGCACCCAAGAGGGAGCCCGGACCCGTGACCACTCAACCCACCTCGGCCCAGCCCGGATTCGACCACCGCATGACCGTCTTCGAGGCCGACGACGAGTTCCTCGCCGCCGCTCTCCCCTTCCTCGCCGAAGCCCTCGCCGCCCCCGGCGAACCGCCGCCCGTGGCCATCGCCGCCCCCGGCAACCTGGACCTCCTGCGCGACGCCCTCGGCCCCGACGCCAAGAGCGTCGGCCTCGTCCCGCACACCGAGTGGTACACCGGCTCCGCCGCCAACGCGGTCGCCCAAGGCGCCGGTTACCTCGCCGGGCACGCCGGCCCCGGCGGCCGTATCCATCTGCTCATGGAACCCGTCTGGGGCGGCCGCGCGGGCCGCTCGCCGCGTGAGACCGCCGAGTGGATCCGCTACGAGGCCCTCGCCAACCTCCTCTTCGCCCCCCTCGCGACGACGGCCCTGTGCGCCTACGACTCCCGCGTCACGGGCCCCGCGATCGTCGCCGCCGCCCGCCGCGCCCACCCCGGCACCGGCGTGTACGAGGACCCCGTCCGCCTCGCCGCCGAACTCGACGCCGTACCGCTGCCACCGGCCACCGCCGACGCCGAGCGCCTGACCGGCCCGGCCCTCACCTCCGACGCCGTACGCACCTGGGCGAGCGCGCGAGGACTGGCCGCCGCTGACGCGGAGTTGTTCGCCACGGCCGTCACCGAGGCGGCCGCCGTCCTCGGCCCGCTCGACGGCGCCGTGCTGTGGGGCGAGGCGCCGGACTGCGTCTGCGAACTGCGTACCGGTCGCCGCGTCGACGACCCGCTGGCGGGCTTCGTACCGCCGCCGAGCGCGGAGCTGGAACCGGGGCAGGGGCTGTGGTTCGCCCGGCAGGTGTGCGCGTACGTCGACGTGCGGGACGACCGGGACGGGGCGAGCGTACGGCTCACGTACGGGTAGTGGGGCTCGGGTACCGGCGCAGGTATGGAATCAGGTATTCCTCCCCGTGCGCCGTACCCCCGTGCCCGCCACCCTGGACCCATGCTGCACCTCGACGGGGCGCGCTTCCCGGATCCCGGACCTCAGTACGCTTCGTATCCCCAACCGCCCATAGGAGCCGGTCATCTCAGCGTCGAGTACGACCCCCGTCCCTCCGCGGTCCGCGAGGCCCGCGCGGAGGTCCGCCGACAGCTGGAGGGATGGGGGCTCGCGGACCTGGAGGACCTGGCGGACGTGGCCGAACTGCTGGTGAGCGAGCTGGCCACCAACGCCCTGCTGCACTCCGCGAGCCGCTTTCGGCTCACCCTGTTCGCCGCGCACGGCATCCTGCGCTGCGAGGTCCGCGACGGCGGCCGGCGCGTTCCGACGGTGCTGGCCGCGGGCGCCTCGGAAAGCGGCCGGGGGATGTTCCTGGTGGATGCGCTGGCCCGGCGCTGGGGCTGCCACCAGGACAGGTCGGGCAAGACGGTGTGGTTCGAGCTCGCGACGTGTGGGTGCGACGGCTGTGGTCGGCGACAGCCGTAGTGCCCGCCCCGAACACCCGTGAGCACATCGGGTGGAGATCGCGCACGCCCTCTTGTCCGGCCGCCGCCTTTGGGCTTTCTTGACCTTCATGGCGGACACCACGGGAAACACAGCGGCATCGCAGGCCGGCGAGGCGGACTCCCGGCCCCGCAAGTCCAGTTGGCGGTACATCGGTCCCGGCATCGTCGTCGCCGCGACCGGCGTCGGCGCCGGCGACCTCGTCGCCACCCTCATCGCGGGCAGCAACTTCGGCTACACCCTGCTCTGGGCCGCCGTCATCGGCTGCCTGGTCAAGATCTCCCTCGCCGAGGCGGCGGGCCGCTGGCACCTGTCCACCGGCCGCACCCTCTTCGACGGCTGGGCGAGCCTGGGCCGTTGGACCACGTACTTCTTCGCGATCTACGTCGTGGTCTGGGGCTTCGTCTACGGCGCGGCGGCGATGTCGTCGAGCGCGCTCCCGCTCCAGGCACTGTTCCCGGACGTCATGGACCTCGAATGGTGGGCCATCGCCTGCGGGCTGGTCGGCCTGGTCTTCGTCTGGTTCAACAAGTACGCCGTCTTCGAGAAGGTCATGACGGCCCTGGTCGGCGTCATGTTCGTGGTGACGGTGTACCTGGCGATCCGCGTCACGCCCCACCTCCCGGACGCCTTCGCGGGCCTGCTGCCCGTCCTGCCCGACGAGAAGGACTCGATCCTCAACACCCTCGGTCTGATCGGCGGCGTAGGCGGCACCATCACCCTTGCCGCGTACGGCTACTGGGTCAACGCCAAGGGCTGGACGAACACCGGCTGGATGAAGGTCATGCGGTTCGACAACCGCGTCGCCTACGCCACCACCGGCATCTTCGTGATCGCGATGCTCTTCGTCGGCGCCGAGCTGCTGCACTCCGCGAACATCGCCATCGCGAGCGGCGACAAGGGCCTGATCCAGCTGAGCGACATCCTGGAGGACAGGTACGGCACGGCGACGGCGAAGTTCTTCCTGATCGGCTTCTTCGCCACCTCCTTCACCTCCCTCATCGGCGTCTGGCACGGCGTGAGCCTGATGTTCGCGGACTTCGTGGCCCGCTACCGCAAGCGGGAGGAGCTGAAGGGCGAGGAGGTCGCCTCGGGCGAGCGGGAGCGCTCCTGGCCCTTCCGCGCCTACCTGCTCTGGCTGACCTTCCCGCCCATCGTCCTGCTCTTCCAGGGCCAGCCCTTCCGCCTGATCATCATCTACGGCGTCCTGGGCGCGGCCTTCCTGCCCTTCCTCGCCGGCACCCTGATCTGGCTCCTCAACTCCTCCCGCACACCGAGCCCGTGGCGCAACGGGCCGCTGAGCAACGCCATGCTGGCGATCGCGGGCCTGCTGTTCCTGGTGCTGTGCGTGAAGCAGATCTGGGACCAGCCGTGGTCGGAGTTCTTCTAGCGGCGGCCTAGCGGAACCGGTCCCATTCGGGGCTGAGGGCGATCTCCCGGAGCTGCTTCATGGTCAGGGCGGGGGTCTCGCGGGTCGGGGCGTCGTGCTGGGTGCCGGAGTTGAAGGCGCTGATGGCGACCCGGAAGCCGTCCGTTCCGGTACGGAGGGTGTCGACGGTCCACATCACGGCGCCGTCGACGCCCTTGTCGCCGCCGCTCTGCCGAGTGGCGACCTTCGTGCCGTCGGGCAGTGTCTCGGCGTCTTCGCCGAAGAGCTCGTCGGCGAGATCACCCATGCCGTGCTGGACGTCGATCTGGACGAGGCTCCTGCCCTTGCCGTCGTCGACGACGAGGTAGGAGTAGTCGCTGCCCTTCTCGACGACCTTCACGCCCTCGGGCAGGAGCGGCACGACGGTACCCAGGATCGACTCGACGCTCTGCTCGGCGGGGGCGTCGGGTGTGGCCGTCGCCGTCGGCTTCTTCGGGTCCTCGGGAATGGAGTCGACGTACCCGCGCCACACCTGTGCCGTCACCAGTTCCTTCAACTGGGCGGTGGACAGGGGCGGGTTCGGCCTGCTGATCGGCGCGCCCTTCTCGGCGGCGGCGTTCCACTCGCTGAGGTGGACGTGCTGCCCGGTCGGGGTGACCAGGTCGGCCGACCACAGCTTGGTGTCGACGCGCCGGTCGGGATACTCGTAGCCCTGGAACAGCTTGAGCAGGGAGCCGTCGGGCAGCCGGGTGGCGACGCAACTGTCGTACGGGACGAACGCCTTGTCCGGGCAGTCGGTCGTCTGGCGGGCCTGGTCGCTGCCCGGCTCGACCCGGTCCAGGCTGACGCCGATGGCCCCGGGGCCCTTGCCGTCGTCGTGCACGAGGTGGGCGTACGGCGCCAGCAGGGGCTTCTCGGCGCCCCGTGACTCCCGCCCGCTGACCTTGCCCTCGGGGAGCAGTTCTTCGAGCGTCTCGATGAGTTCGCGGCCGGTCACCGGAGCGATGGACGGCGACGGCGTGCCGGACGGCTGGTCGGCCACGCTGGAAGTGGACGGCAGCGGGGCGGGCGAACCGCCCCAGGGCACCAGCAGCGCCCCGCCCACCGCGACCGCCGCGATCCCGGCCGCGCCGCCCACCATCGCGGCTCGCCGCCGTAGCCGCAGCCGCTGCCCGCGCGCCTGTCCGGCGGCGACGAGCGCGGTCCGGTCGGCTTCGAAGCGGTCACCGGCGTCGTGCAGGGCGTGACTGAGCCGCCCCTCGAAGTGCTCCTCGTCGTGTTCCACAGGCATGGCAAACCACCGTTTCTCGGGGTTGGGGTCGTAAGAGAGAGGGGGCCGCAAGGGATGAGGCCGGAGATGAGGTGCCGAGGACGAGGCAGCGGGTCAGGGAGCCGCGTATTCGCCGAGGTCCACGCGCAGCAGCGCGCGCAGGCGTCCGAGGGCTCGGGTGCACCGCGTGCGCACCGCGGCGGAGCTGGCGTTCAGCGCGTCTGCGGTCTCCTCGACGGACCGGTCCTCCCAGTACCGCAGGACCACCACGGCCCGGTCCTTGGCGGGCAGCCGGGCGAGCGCCTGGAGCAGGGTCAGCCGCAGCGGCACGTCCCCGTCTCCGCTGTCGGCCGCCGCCCGGTCGGGAATCGCGTCCGTGGCCCGCTCGGTGCTGCTGCGCCGCCGTTGATGGGTGAGGAAGGCGCGGGTGAGGACGGTCTGCGCGTACCCGGCTGGGTTGTCCACCCGGGACACCCGCCCCCAGCGGACGTAGATCCGGCCCAGGGTCTCCTGGACGAGGTCCTCGGCGAGGTGGGTGTCCCCGGCGGTCAGCAGACAGGCCGACCGGTACAGATGCCCGGCTCTGGCCGCGGCGAACTCCGCGTACTCGTCCGCGCGGGCCTGTCTCATGCGTTCCCCCTGTTGCTGTGCGCCGGCTGCCGGTGAGGTCCTCACTTCACTGATGCGCCAGGGCTGGGAGAATGTTTCACCGCAACACCGAATCAGTTGCAGCGAGTACCCAGCGAGCACCCAGCGAGCACGAGGACCGAGGACTCCACGGATGACCGAGCAGCCCCCACCACCCGGCCCCGGCTTCGGCCCACCCCCACCGCAGTACGCGCCCGCACAGCCCCCGTACCCGCCTGTGCAGCCTTCGTACGCCTCCGCACAGCCTCCCTACGCCCCGGTCCCGCCCCAGCCTGCTCCGGCCGGCCCGGAGTTCCTGGCGATCGACAAACGCAATGCGGTCGTCGTCGACGCGTCCGGCGTCGCCTTCGAGATGTCCGGCCTCACCATCGAGTTCCAGTGGCCGGAGGTCCGCGGCGTCCACTACAAGGCGAGCCCGGACGGCAAGGCCCTGATGGTCGCCGTGGTCCACGTGGACGGCAGGTTCTACGAGTGCGTGGTGGAGGCCAAGCCCCGGACGCGACTGCAGGAGTGGTTCCCGCAGCTGGCCTGGGTACTTGGCCATTACCGGCCCATGGGGTGAGGACAGAGGGCTCCGCTCCTACGGCAGCCCGTGCACGTGCGGGCCCACGGCGCCCGACCACGCGTTGCCCGCGGTCGCGTCCCAGTTCGTCGACCAGGTCATCGCGCCCCGCAGGTCGGGGTAGGTCCGCGACGGCTTGAACGAGCCGCAGTTCGTGCCCTTCGCCAGGCAGTCCAGGGCGTTGTTCACGATCGACGGGGACACGTACCCGCTGCCCGCGCCCCGCGTCGAGGCCGGCAGCCCGAGCCCCACCTGGGACGGGGCCAGGCCGCCCTCCAGCTGGATGCAGGCCAGCGCGGTCAGGAAGTCCACCGAGCCCTGGCTGTAGACCTTGCCGTCGCAGCCCAGCATCGAACCGCTGTTGTAGTACTGCATGTTGACGACCGTGAGGATGTCCTTGATGTTCAGCGCGGTCTGGAAGTAGGTGTTCGACGTCGACTGCATGTCGATGGTCTGCGGCGCCATCGTGATGATCAGCGACGAGCCCGCCTTCGCCGAGAGCGAGCGCAGCGCCTGCGTCATGTAGGTGGCGTTGAGGCCGTTCTCCAGGTCGATGTCGACACCGTCGAAGCCGTACGTCTGCATCAGGGAGTACACGGAGTTCGCGAAGTTCGCCGCCGACGCCGCGTCGTTCACCGCCACCGTGCCGCGCTCGCCGCCGACCGAGACGACGACCTTCTTCCCGGCGGCCTGCTTCGCCCGGATGTCCGCCTTGAACTGGTCGACGGTGTAACCGCCCAGCCCGGCCGAGTCCAGGTTGAAGGTGACCGCGCCCGGCGTCGAGGCCGCGTCCGCGAAGGCGACGGCGATGATGTCGTACGCGGACTGGACGTCGGCGAGCTTCTGGACCGTGGCGCCGTTGTTGAAGTTCTGCCAGTAGCCGGTCACCGCGTGCTTCGGGAGGGCGGGGCCGGGCCCGGTCGGTGTGTTGGTCGTGCCCGTCACCGCGGCCGACTTCGGCGACTCACCGGCCGCGTTGGCCGCCGTGACCTGGAAGGAGTACGACGTCGAGGCCGCGAGCCCGGTCACGGTCGCCGAGGTGCCGGTCACCGCGCTCACCTTCGTGCCGTCCCGGTAGACGTGGTAGCCGGTCGCGCCCGAGACGGGGCTCCAGGCCAGCGACACCGACGAGGAGGTCGTACCCGACACGGACAGGCCGCTCGGCGCCCCTGGGACGGTGGGGGAGGGGTCGGTGCCACCGCCGCCGTCGGGGCCGTACACCGACACGTCGTCCGTGTAGTAGGCCGCCTGCCCGTACCAGCCGTGCGTGTACACCGTCACCGAGGTCGTCGAGGCGCCGGTGGTGAAGGTGGTCGACAGCTGCTTCCAGGCCGCCGAGTCCGGCGTCCAGGTCGACACGTCGGTCGTGCCCGTGCCCGTCGCGCCCAGGTAGGCGTAGCCGCCCTGCACCCACGCGCTCAGCGTGTACGTCGAGTTGGGCCGCACCGCCACCGCCTGGGTGCAGCGGGCGTTGTCCTGCCCGGCCGGCGTGGCCTTCAGCGCGGTCGAGCCGCCGTGCACCGGCGAGGAGACGGTCGTGCCGCTGTTCGCGGAACAGGTCCAGTTGCTCAGGCCGGACTCGAAACCGGCGTTCTTGGCGTTGTTGACGTCCGCGGCCGAGGCCTGGGCCGCGGGGAGGAAGGCGAGGGCGAGGGCGGCGGTGACCGCGGCCACCCGGGATCTGCTGCGTATGGACATGACAAGAGACATGTTGAACAACTTGGTCCAGACCAATTCGCGTGTCAAGAGATTCCAGTAGTGGAGAATGTGCGCGCGTAACTTGCCCCGTATTGGCTGTACTTGTACGAGAGGAGTTCCTTCCTGGCTGCAGAGAAGCTGTTCTCCGGCAACAGAGCCGTGGATACAGTGCTGGGATAGTCACGCAATGAAGTCATCGGGGAGCTGCGCGTGCCAACTGCCATTGCCGTGACCAGCGCCGACATGGCGCTGCCGGCGCAGGACGAGCGAACCGTGCCCGCCGTCGTGCTCCAGGACCTCGACCGGGAGCCGCTGGAGCGGTCGTTGGCGGCCATCCAGGCCCTGATCGAGCAGCACGGCCATGTGGTCGTCGTCTGCTCGACGGCCGTCCCCCGTGGCGTGGAGCGCCGGCTGCACACCGTGCGGTCCCTGCTGGAGAGCGACCGTATCGCCGTGTTCCGCCCCGAACTTCCCCCGCTCGGGCTCGCCGTCCTGGCCCGCCAGCTGCGGCAGCTGGCCTCCTGCGACCTCAGCCCCGGCGTCCTCGCCTCGGCCGGCCGGCTGCTCGCCCACTACATCCACGCCGGAGCGCTGCTCGGCTCCGTCGCCAAGCTGGACCGTGTCCCCGTGGACCTGAAGTCGCACGCCAAGTCCTGGGTGCCCGGCAGCCAGTTCGGCGTGCTCGCCCACCCCACCCCGCAACTGGTCCGCATCGCCCCCGGAGCCACCCTCAGCGGCCCGGAGTTCCGTACGTCGATGCTGGTCGCCCAGGGGCAGCTCCAGTCCGACTGGGTCACCTCCAACCTGGTCAAGGTCTGGAACGCGCAGGGCCTGCGCGAGGCGGTGCTGCCCGCCGAGTCCGCCACCTGGTGGGGGACGCCCAAGCTGATCGAGTTCTGCGCCTTCCTGCCCGACCTGTCGGTGCTTTACCAACTCGTCACCTCGGTACGGCAGAACTCCTGTCACTGGTGCGGCATCGACGTCATCGGCGACCGCTGCGTCTTCTGCTCCGCCCTCCCGCCCGCCCACGAGCAGCCGGCCCGCGCAGGCTGACCGGACCCCGGCCGCTCAAGGCCGCCCCGACCCCACCCGCCCGCTCCCGACCGATTCCCCCAATGAGGTTGCACGGTTCATGAACTCCCGTCAGCGCCGCGGCGTCATACTCCTGCTCCTGTCGATCGTGTGCGCCCTCGGCGCCTTCGCCGGCGTCCTCTCCGTCATCAGCGACGTGAAGTCCAAGGTCGGTCCCGAGGTCACCGCCTACCGGGTCAAGGCGAACGTCGCCCCCTACACGCAGCTCGGCGCCGGCCAGTTCGAGAAGGTCGAGATGCCCGAGCGGTGGCTTTCGGAGAACGCGGTCACCGATCTCCGCGAGATCCAGGGCAAGATCGCCGTCACGACCCTGCGGAAGGGCTCCCTGCTCCAGAGCGACATGATCGTCGACCAGCCCGCCCTGAAGCCGGGCGAGCAGGAGGTCGCCATCATGATCGACGCGGCGACCGGCGTGGCGGGCAAGATCACCGCGGGTTCCACGGTCAACGTCTACGCCACCTTCGAGGGCCGGCGCGAGAGCGACCCCGACCAGTCCAAGCTCATCGTGGAGAACGCCAGGGTCATCGACGTGGGCGAGCTGACCGCACTCAAGCCCGACGCCGAGGACCGCGACCGCAAGCCCACCGACGCCGTCCCGATCACCTTCGCGCTCCAGACCATCGACGCCCAGCGCATCACCTACGCCGAGTCGTTCGCCGACGAGGTCCGGCTCGCCCTGGTGGCACCCGGTACCGGCTCCGACGTCGACGCGACGGACCGCACCTACGAACTCGCCAAGGACAAGTGAGAGGCCCCCATGCCCACGAGGATCCTCCCGGCCGTCGGCGACGCGGACGCGGTCCGGTCCCTCACGACGCTGCTCAGCCAGCTCCCCGACGCCGAGCCGGTGGCCCCGGTGGCCGACTCCACCCAGCTCGTCGACACCCTCGCCCGCCTGGCCGCCGAGTCCATCGACGAACTGCCCGAGGTCGTCGTCGTCCACGAGCGCATCGGCCCCGTCCCGGCCCTGGAACTCATCCGCGAGGTCGCCCTGCGCTTCCCCGCGGTGGGCGTCATCCTCGTCACCTCCGACGCCGGCCCCGGCCTCTTCCAGGCCGCCATGGACTACGGGGCGCGGGGCCTGGTCGCCCTGCCGCTGAGCTACGAGGAGCTGGCCAGCCGCGTCAACGCGGTGGCCCAGTGGTCGGTGGGCGTCCGGCGGCATCTGGGCGCCGGCGGCGATGTGTTCAGCGGCGTCGGCGGCACGGTCGTCACGGTGAGCGGGGCGAAGGGCGGGGTCGGGACCACCCTCACGGCCATCCAACTGGCCCTCGCCGCCCAGGCGTCGGGCCGCAGCACCGCCCTGCTCGACATGGACCTGCAGACCGGCGACATCGCCGCCTACCTGGACATCCAGTTCCGTCGCTCGGTCGTCGACCTCGCCACCATCAACGACATCACGCCGCGCGTGCTGGCGGACGCGGTGTTCCGGCACGACACCGGCGTCGCCCTGCTCCTCGCCCCCGGTGACGGCGAACGCGGCGAAGAGGTCACCGACCACGCCGCCCGCCACATCGTCAGCGCCCTGCGCTCCCGCTACGAGGTCGTCGTCATCGACTGCGGCGCCCAGCTGACCGGCGCGAGCGCGGCCGCCGTGGAGATGGCCGACACGGCGCTCCTCGTCGCCACCCCGGACGTGGTCGCGGTGCGCGGTGCCAAGCGCACGGTACGGATGTGGGACCGCCTGCAGATCCGCAAGGCGGAGGAGACCACCATCGTCGTCAACCGCTACTCGCGCGCCACCGAGATCCAGCCCGCGCTGATCCAGCGGATCACCGGCACGGGCATCGCGAGCACCGTGATCCCCGCCAACTTCAAGGAGCTCCAGGGCGCGGTCGACGCCGGCCGGGTGCACGAGCTGGACAGCAAGGGGTCGGTCAAGCAGGCCCTGTGGGCGCTGGCGGGGGAGCTGGGGCTGGTCAAGGGCACCGAGGGCGCCGCCCAGCAGCGCCGCAACGGCCGGGCGCGGGGCGGGGACCGCGCGGCGCTGACGTTCCGGCGGCGCAAGGAGCTCGGGCGGTGAGGCGGCGGCTGAGAGCCTGTGGACCGGCTCTCAGGGACGACCGGGGTCAGGTGACCGTCGAGTTCCTCGGCATGACCCCGCTGATCATCCTGACGCTGGTGCTGCTGTGGCAGTTCGTGCTGCTGGGGTACACGTTCACGCTCGCGGGGAATGCTGCGGACGAGGCGGCGCGGGCGGCGACGGCATCCGAGGGGCAGGCGGCCTGCGAGGAGGCCGGGCTGCAGCATCTGCCGAGCGCGTGGGAGGGCGGCGCGAGCGTGCAGTGCGAGGCGAACGGCCTTTACGTGACGGCCGATGTGCGCCTGGAGGTGCCCGTACTCTTCCCCGGCTCGATCGGCTTCCCGTTCACCGTCGAGGGCCATGCGGGGGCCGTGCAGGAGGAGAAGGACTGAGATGTCGTACGACGGCAACGGCTCCCGCGAGAGGTCACGCGAGCGCGGTCAGGTCGCCATCGAGTACCTCGGGTTCATCCCGATCCTGATCCTCGTCGCCATGGCCGGCGTGCAGGTCGGCCTGATCGCCTACGCCGCCCAGCAGGCGGGCACGGCGGCCCGGGCCGGGGCGCGGGCCGCCTCGCTCGAACCCGGTACCGCCCAGGAGGGGTGCGAGAACGCGGTCAGCGACTGGCTGTCCGTCACCTGTGAACCCGCGGAAGGCGGCGACGAGGTCACCGTCACGGCCGTCGTCCAGATCCCGTCGATCGTCCCCGGCTGGGAGTTCGACGACGCCCGCAAGACCGCGACCATGCCGCTCGACTCGACCACCGACTGACGCAGGACCGAGGAGCACCGACGATGAGCCTGCGCGCACGCATCAACACCCCCGAGGAGACCCCCGGCCGGGGCGAGGACGGCCACCTGGTCGCCTCGTACCGGGCCAAGCTCCTTCAGGAGATCGACCTCGCGGAGATGAGCTCGCTGGCCGCGGCCGAGCGCCGGGCCCGCCTGGAGCGGGTGCTCGGCCACATCATCAGCCGTGAGGGCCCGGTGCTGTCGACGGTCGAGCGCTCACAGCTGATCCGGCGCGTCGTCGACGAGGCACTCGGGCTCGGCATCCTCGAACCGCTCCTGGAGGACGCGTCGATCACCGAGATCATGGTGAACGGCCCGGACGCGATCTTCGTCGAACGCGCCGGGCGGGTCGAGCAGTTGCCGCTCCGCTTCCCGTCCCACGACCAGCTGATGCAGACGATCGAGCGGATCGTCTCGACGGTGAACCGGCGGGTCGACGAGTCCAACCCGATGGTGGACGCACGCCTGCCGTCCGGCGAGCGCGTGAACGTCATCATCCCGCCGCTGTCCCTCACCGGCGCGACGCTGACGATCCGCCGCTTCCCCCGCTCCTTCACCCTGCACGAGATGACCGGCCTCGGCTCGCTCGACGAGCCCATGGTGTATCTGCTGGCCGGGCTGGTGCAGGCGAAGTTCAACATCATCGTCTCGGGCGCGACGGGCACGGGGAAGACCACGCTGCTCAACGCCCTGTCGGGGCTGATCCCCGAGCACGAGCGCATCATCACCA
The DNA here is from genome assembly GCF_041052385.1 of Streptomyces sp. R28. Taxonomy (GTDB): domain Bacteria; phylum Actinomycetota; class Actinomycetes; order Streptomycetales; family Streptomycetaceae; genus Streptomyces. Next base: position 6,776,174 of record NZ_CP163439.1, read on the forward strand.
TCGAGGACTCCGCCGAACTCCAGCTCCAGCAGTCCCATGTGATCCGGCTGGAGTCGCGCCCGCCGAACGTCGAGGGCAAGGGTCAGGTGACGATCCGCGACCTGGTCCGCAACTCCCTGCGCATGCGCCCCGACCGCATCGTCGTCGGTGAGGTCCGCGGCGGTGAGTCCCTGGACATGCTCCAGGCGATGTCGACGGGCCACGACGGCTCCCTGGCCACCGTGCACGCCAACAACACGGAGGACGCCCTGATGCGTCTGAAGACCCTCGCGTCCATGTCCGACGTGACGGTCCCCTTCGAGGCGCTGCACGACCAGATCAACAGCGCGGTGGACGTGATCATCCAGCTGACCCGGTTCCCGGACGGCGCCCGCAGGATCACCGAGATCGCCATCCTGGACAGCCACGGCGCGGAGCCGTACCGCCTGGCGACGGCGGCCCGCTTCCACGCCCAGCCCATGACGCCGGACGGCCGCGTCCACGGCGCCTTCGCGTACCACCCCCTCCCGCGCCGCACTGCGGACCGCCTCTACATGGCGAGCCAGCCGATACCCCAGGCCTTCGGCGTCGCCCAGTCACCGCTCGAGCTCGCCACCCGAGAAGCCAGGTAGGACCCCACCCATGGACCTGCAGACCCGCATCACCCTCACGACCGGCGTCGCCCTGCTGACCTGCGCCCTGGCCGTGGTCGGCGTCCACGCGTACGCCGCCGGCCGGGCCCAGCGCCAGGCCCTGGTCGACCGCCTGACGTCCACCGGCCAGATCGGCGGAGCCGGCCGCCGACGCCGCTTCACGGACCTGGACCGCCGCCTGCGCCGTACGAAGCCGGGAAAGCGGCTGGAACTCCGCCTGGCGGCAACGGGCCTGGACGTCACCCCCGGCGAGTTCTTCGTCTACATGCTGGCGACGGTCGCGGGCCTGTGGCTGATCGGCCAGGCGACCCTGGCCCCCTTCTTCGGCCCGATCGCGGGCCTGCTGGGCGTGTGGGCGGCGCTCCAGTTCCTCAACTGGCAACGCCAGAAGCGCATCGAGAAGTTCATCAACCAACTCCCCGAACTGGCCCGCATCCTCGCCAACGCCGCCCACGCGGGCCTCGCCCTGCGTACGGCCATCGGCCTGGCCGCGGAGGAGCTGGACGCCCCGGCGGGCGAGGAACTGGCCAAGGTCTCCAATCAGCTGGCGCTGGGCGCCTCGATGGACGACGCCCTGGGCGAGCTGGCGGAACGCCTGCCGTCCCGCGAACTGGTCGTCCTGGTGACCACGCTGGTGCTGTCCAACCGGGCCGGCGGCCAGGTGGTGAGCGCGCTGCGCAACCTCACGGAGACGCTGGAGGAGCGCAAGGAGACGAGACGCGAGGTCCGTACCCAGCTCTCCCAGGTGAACATGACCTCGTACGCGGTCCCGGTCATGGGTGTCGGCTCCCTGTTCCTGATGAACGGGGTGAAGGACGGCGCCCTCGACCGCATGACGGGTTCGCCGGTGGGCCAGGCGGCGGTGCTGATCGCATTCGGGCTGTACGCGGTCGGCTTCATCCTGATCCGCCGCCTGTCGCGGATCGACGTCTGAGCCGCCAGGGAGGCGAACGAGACAATGGGACTCGGACAACTGGGACTTCTCCTGGCACTGGTGACTGCCCTGAGCGTGTGGGGGGTCTTCGCCGGCATCCGCATGTACCGCGCGGAGGCGAAACTGCCCGGTGATCTGGCGCTGGCCCTGGAGATCGGCGCGAGTCGCACCGGCGCCGTGGACTCGCTCATCGACCGCATGGGCATGCGCTACGCCCCCGCGGTGCTGCGCGTGATGGGCCCTAAGCTGGTCGCCAAGTACCGCCGCAAGATCGACCTCGCGGGCAACCCCGGCGGCCTGACCATCGACCGCTATGCGGCCAGGCGTGCGGTGTACGGCTTCCTGGGCGCGGTCGGCTTCCTGGTCTTCCTCCTCCGCGGCCAGGTACTGGTGGCTCTCCTCCTGCTGGCCTTCGGCGCCTTCTGGACGGAGGTCGGCATCTGGTCGGCGATCCGGATCAGGAAGGACGAGATCGAACGCACCCTGCCCGACTTCCTGGACGTACTGGCGGTCGTGGTGAGCGCGGGCCTGGGCTTTCGCCAGGCACTGGACCGGGTCGCCTCGAAGTACGAGGGCCCCTGGGCCGACGAACTGCGCATCACCCTGCGCCAGATGGACCTCGGCATGAGCCGCCGCCAGGCCTTCGCGGAGCTGCGGCGGAGGAACGACTCGGAACAGGTGGCCATGTTCGTGACGGCACTCCAGCAGGGGGAGGAACTGGGCGCGCCGATCGTCGACACGCTGGTGGCACTGGCGAAGGACATGCGCCGCACGGACGCCCAGAACGCCCGGCGGAAGGCGGCCCGGGCGGTGCCCAAGGCCACGATGATGATCACGACGTTCATGGTTCCGGCGACCATGATCCTGCTGGGGGCGGGGCTGTTGCTGGGGTGGGGGACGGACTTCGGGTCGTTGACGGGGGAGTAGGGGGGAGGGCTGTATGGCGGGTATCGCGGGTATCGCGGGTATCGCGGGTATCGCGGGTATCGCGGGTATGGCGGGTATGGCGGGTATGCCGGTGTGGATGGGCACGGGGGTTGGGGCGGGGGCGGGAGCGGGGACGGGAGTGGGCGCGAGCGCGGGAGTGGGGGCGAGCGTGAGCGCGGGAGTGGGGGCGCGCGCGGATCAGGGGGTGGCGAGGCCCGGCCTCGCGCTTCTGCGCCGCCGGTGGACGTCCCGGGCGGCGACGGTGATGTCGGCGGCGATGACGACGTCGGCGGCGGCGACGCGGCGGGCGGCGAGCACCGGGGAGCCCGAGCGCTCCCCGAAGATCACTCTCCAGATAAACGCCCTCCAGGCGATGTGCCGCCAGGTCTTCGGCTTCCGCCTCGCCATGATCGCGCTGGCGGCCCCCGGGGCCCTGCTCAACGCTGCACCGGGCCTGGGCACCAGGCTGGTGGCCGCGGCGGTGGTCATCACCTTCATGGCCTCGTACGCCCTGTTCCGCGACTGGGAACGCTTCGGCCCTCTCCTCCTGCGCCACCCCACCCTCCTGGCCGTCGACACCCTCTTCACCTCCCTCCTCCTCATCTCCGCGGGCCCGGACACCACCCTGGCCTACGTCAGCGTCTGCACCCCGCTCCTGGCCGGCATCGTCTACGGCTACCGGGGCGCGGCGGTGTTCGCCAGCGCCCAGTCCCTGATCCTGCTGCTGGCCTACGCGATCAACAGGGACGCGCAGGCGGGCAGCGGCCTGGCGGAGAAACTCCTGTTGCCGGGCCTCTGCGTCATAACGGGAGCGCTCGGCTCGTCCCTGCGCAACCTCATGCTCCGCTTCGGCAAGGCCACCGAGGTCCTGACGGCGATCCAGGCCCGCCTGGCGGTGACGGAGGCGGTCAGCGTGGAACGGGCCCGTCTGGCCCGCGAGATGCACGACTCGGTGGCGAAGACGCTGCACGGTGTGGCGCTGGCGGCGGAGGGGCTGGCGGCTACGGCGGCGTCGGCCTCCATGGACCCGTCCCGCATCAAGGAGCAGGCGGAGCTGGTGTCCCGCGCGGCCCGCCGGGCCGCGGCCGAGTCCCGAGAGTTGCTGACGGACCTGCGCCGCGAGTCCGACCCGGACCACGCCACGGACATCACGTCCGAACTGGCGGCTCGCATCGACGGCTTCACGACCCGCACCGGCATGCGAGCCACGTACGACTCCACGGGCGAGGCACCTTTGCCCCCGCTCCCGCCGGCCGTGGCCCGCCACCTCTTCACCATCACCGAGGAGGCCCTGGAGAACGCCCATCGCCACGCGAACGCGACCCGGGTCGACGTACGGGCGGGCGTCCAGGGCGAATCGCTGTTCCTGACGGTCCAGGACGACGGCCGGGGCCTGCCCCCCGACACCACCTTCGAACACCTGCGCCGCTCGGGCCACTTCGGCCTGATCGGCATGACGGAACGAGCTGCCTCGATCGGCGCGCGCCTCCACATCGGCAAGGGGGCCCATTCCACGGGGACGGAGGTCCGCCTGGAACTCCCGTTGGCGGCCCTGACGACAACTGAGGCGACCCCATGAACACCTCCCTCCGGATCGTCGTGGCCGACGACAACCCAGTGGTCCGGGCAGGCCTGACGGCTCTTCTCTCCACCCACGAGGACATAACGGTCGTGGCCGAGGCGGCCAACGGCCACGAGGCCCACGAGGCGGCCCTCCGGCACCGCCCCGACGCGATCCTCCTGGACGTCCGGATGCCGGGCATGGACGGCATCGAGGCGCTCCCGCACCTGGTCCGTACGGCCCCGGTGATGATGCTGACGTACAGCGGGGAGTCGGAGACGGTCCGTGCGGCCATGCGCCGAGGGGCGGTCGGCTATCTGGTGCATGGGGAGTTCACGGCGGACGAACTGGTGAGGGCGGTGAGGGACACGAAGGACGGCCGCTCCCACTTCACCCCCACCGCTTTGGCGTCCCTCGCGCAAGCAAACATCAAAGACCCAACCACCACAGGGAATTTCGGGGAACTGCTTTCGCAACTGCAACCAGATGTGGGACAGTCGTCGTCGTACCGGTCACGGTTCCAGCTGAGCAGGAGGGAGGCGGAGATCATGGACCTCATCGCATCGGGCATGAACAACCAGCAGATCGCCGCCACCTGCTTCATCAGCGAGAAGACGGTCAAGAACCACATCAACCGGATCTTCGCCAAACTCCACAGCACCAGCCGAGCGGAAGCCGCCGCCAAGTGGCTGGGTACGGCCCCGGGTTCACACCCAGGACGGAGTTGACCGGCGATGACAGAGCGAAGGATTTCGGCCTGGGCCCGAAATTGGGCCCAGGGACCCTCTGGTGTTTCGGGTAATCGCGCTTACGTTTCTCATGTGCATGAGCCAAGCGCTCAGCGATCGCCGGACACCGGAGGGGAACACCATGAGCAACTGGATCAACACGACCGTCGAGTACCTGCGCTCCCGTGCCGCTCGCGACGACACGGGGCAGACGGCGGTGGAGTACTTGGGGATCATCGCGGTGGTGGTGGCGATCGTGTTGGCGATCACGGGGACGGACATCGGCAGCACGATCTACGACGCGATCACCGAGAAAATCGCGGAAGTTACCGGCGGCTGAGGGCGACTCGTAGGTTCGGCGACGCAGGGCAGGCATTCCCCCTCTACATCACGGTGGTGGGGGGCCTGCTCATGCTTGCGTTCGTTTACCTGGCGGTCGGCCAAGCGGCGGCGAACCGGAACGGTGCCCAGACGGCAGCGGACGCGGCGGCGCTCGCGGCGGCCCTGGACACTCGGGACAAACTCACGGACGAGTGGGTGGAGAACGTACTCGACCCGACACAGTGGCAGGACATCTTCGACGGCAAGGGCGTGACCTTCGACGGATGTGGTCGAGCGGAGCAGTTGGCAGCACAGAACGACGCCACCGCGTACTGCACGGCGAAGTTGGGACTGCCCCCCGGCTACACGGTCGACGTCCGGGCCACAAAGCCCGTCGGTGATTCCATCGTGCCCGGCACCGAGGACATGTACTCGACGGCGAGAGCCACGGCCGTGATCGAGCCGCTCTGCGATTTCGAGCTCCCGGGAGAGGACGCAGGGGAAGACGCGCTGCCGCAGCTCACCTGCAAGGACCAGGACTGGACCCTGGACCCGGAGAATCTCGACGATCTCCCACGACCCGAGGACCTCTTCGACGTCCACCTGGCCGACGGGCAAGCGAATGATGAGTGATGAGGGAAGCAGAGTGATGAGCATTCGGTTCACGGCTAAGGGCCGCAGGGGGATGGTGGCATGGGCGCTCGCGGCCGGTCTGGCCGTCGGCGTATCCGGCTGCGGGGGAGGGGGCGGGGACGACAAGAAACCGGAGACGTCGGCGTCGGCTTCCGACAGGGGTGGGTCCCGGCCGAGCACTCAGGAAGGGCAATCCGACGCGCCCCTCGCCGAACTGAAGGGCGCGGACGGGTTGTTCCTCCAGATCACCTCTGCCGAGCGTGACTCCGGAGGCTTCCTCACGGTGAACGGCACTCTGAAGAACGACGGCGACAAGAGCGCCACCGTGCCCTCGCAGGTGCGGGGCGACGAGACGGAGATCGTCCGGCACGGCAGGTCACTCGGCGGTGCCGCGCTTGTCGATTCGAAGAGCAAGAAGCGGTACTACGTGCTGCGCGACACCGATGGCCGCCCGCTGACCACCACGGGCTTCTCGATTCTCAAGGCCGGCGAAAGCCTGTCTGTGTTCATGCAGTTCCCGGCACCGCCCGCGGACACGACCGAGGTCGACTTCCAACTGCCGACGTTCGCCAGCGCCCCGATCACGATCTCCGGGTGAGGCCCACCATGACCCGCACCCCTCGCCTCACCCTGACCCTCACCGCAGCCACAGTCATGCTCGCCACCCACATCCTCGGCGCCACAACAGCCGACGCAGCCGACGACCCCGTCGTCCCGCCCGGCACCGAAGCGACCGCCGCCGCCCCCGTCGAAGTGGACGCGAACGACCCCGACCTCAAGCTCCCCGAGGGCGCGACCCTCGCAGAACCCAAGGTCCTGGACATCAAGCAGGTCGTCGAGGACCAGGCCGGCGAGGAGCGCCGGGAAGACACCAACACGGACGTGAAGTTCGCCCTCCAGGCGGAGGTCCTCTTCCCCAAGGACAGCGCGAAGCTGACCGGCGAGGCAAAGGCACGCATCTCGGAGATCGCCGAGGAGATCAACACCCAGAAGGCCACGCGGATCCGCGTCTTCGGCTTCACCGACAACCTCGGCTCCTCGGCCCACGGCGACGTCCTGTCCAGGAAGCGCGCGAACGCCGTACAGGGAGTCCTGGATTCGGCGCTGAGCGACTCCACGGTCACATACGAGGTGCGGGGCTACGGCGAGCAGTACCCGATCTCTTCGAACGCGACGGAGGCGGGCCGTAAGAAGAACCGACGGGTGGAGGTCTCCTTCCCGCGCTCGGACAACTGACCGTTGCCGTGAATGGACGACGTCCACCTCAGTGGGTGACGTCGCTGCTCACTCGGCCCCGACCGACACCCGCACCCCCGCCCGCAACCCCCACCCCGCCATCACCCTGGCCCCAGCCTCCACCACATGCCGCGAACGAAGCCGGGGCAGGCCCATGCGCCCCGGCTGCATGGTGCGTACGGCGATGACGTTCAGCTTGCGGTCCAGGTAGGCCACGTCGATGGGGATGCGCATGCGGAAGGTGTGCACACCACTCGCGGGCGTCAGCAGCATCGCCCCGTCGACGAAGTCACGCCCCAGGAGCCCCTTCGTACGGGCCCGATACGACGACGCGAGCTCCAGGGGAACCGAGACGTCACCCCGCTCCCCGTGAACAACCAACGTGCCCCGCCCGTCACGCCACCGTCGTCCCATGCTCGGGCACCTCCTGGGAGCCATTCGAAAACTCTGTTGTCCGCCGAGCGCCGGCCGGGTAGGAAAGCCTCCATGACCGGACTCGGTGCAATCTTCCGCCCCCAACTCGCCCCCGAACGACTCCGATCCGTCGCTCGCCTCGCGGACGAGACGGGCCTCGAAGAACTCTGGCTCTGGGAGGACTGTTTCCGCGAGGGAGGGATCTCCACGGCCGCCGCCGCACTCGCGTGGACCGAGCGGGTGCGGGTCGGCATCGGACTCCTCCCCGTCCCGTTGCGGAACGTCGCCATCACCGCCATGGAGGCCGCCTCCCTCCACCGTATGTTCCCGGGCCGTCCGATCCTCGCCCTCGGGCACGGTGTGCAGGACTGGATGGGTCAGGTCGGGGCGCGGGCCGAGTCGCCGGTGACCCTGTTGCGCGAGCATCTCGACGTGCTGCGCGCCCTGTTGCGTGGGGAGCGGGTGACCGTCGAGGGGCGGTACGTCAAGCTCGACGACGTCGCCCTCGACTGGCCTCCCGCCGAGCCGGTGCCCGTCATCGCCGGGGTCACCGGGCCGCGCTCGCTGCGGCTCGCCGGTGAGGCGGCCGACGGGACGCTGCTCACCGCCTCGACTTCGCCGGAGGGGGTACGGCGGGCGCGGCAGCTCATCGACGAGGGGCGGGAGTCGGCGGGACGTACCGATGAGGCGTCGCACCAGGTCGTCGTCTACCTCCTGACCGCCACCGGGCCCGACGGGCCTGCCCGTCTCAAGGCCGAGCTCGAAGCCGAGGGGTGCGGTTCTGTGCCGGACCTCGGTGTCGCGGGGGATGCCGGGGCCGTCGCGAAGGCCGTGCAGCGGCTCGCGGATGCCGGTGCCGACACCGTGGTGCTGCAGCCGACGGGGGACGAGCCCGACCCGGAGGGGTTCGTACGGTTCGTGGCCGAGGAAGTCCGGCCGTTGGTGCCGTAGCGCGTTCGAACCGGCTCTCGGCGCAGGGGCGTTGTCAGTGGCTCCTGCCACACTCCTGGACATGCGCGAAGAACTGAGCGACGACGCCTACACAGACGTAGGGCTGCGGGACGTGCGGGACGCCGACCTCGAGGCCTTCCTGGCCTACGAGCACGACCCGGAGGCCGTCCGGCGGTCGAGATTCACGCCCCGGCCGCGGGAGGCCTTCCTGAAGCACTGGGGGACGAATGTGCTCCGGGACGAGACCTGCCTCGTGCAGACGGTCACGGTGGGGGACGACGTGGCCGGAAGCGTCGTCTCCTGGTGGGACGGCGACCGCCGCTTCCTCGGCTACTGGCTCGGACGGCCGTACTGGGGGCGGGGCATCGGCACCAAGGCTCTCGCCCTCTTCCTCGCACTCGAGCAGACGCGTCCGCTGTACGCCGACCCCTTCCACGCCAACACAGCCTCCGTACGGCTCCTCGAACGGCATGGCTTCCAGCGCGAGGGCACCATCCACCACGGCGACGACGAACACGTGCTGCTCGTGCTGTCCGCCCCAGGAAAATGAGCGGCGCCCACGGACAAGGCCCTGAGACGATCACCATATGAAGGAGCCGCATCCGCAGCGCACCCGTACCTTCGAAGAGCTCGTCGCCGAGGGCGCCGCCGTCCCCACCGAAGGCTGGGACTTCTCGTGGTTCGAGGGGCGGGCCACCGAGGCGCGGCCGTCCTGGGGATACGCCTCGTCCCTCGCCGAGCGGCTCTCCCTTGCCACCGCCGCCCTCGACGTCCAGACCGGCGGAGGAGAGGTCCTCGACTTCGCCCTCCGCCGCGCCGCCCCCCAAGCACCCACCCTCACCGTCGCCACCGAGGGCTGGCCGCCGAACATCGCCAAGGCCACCGCCCTCCTGCGCCCGCACGGCGTCGCCGTCGTCGCCTCGCCCGAGGACGCCCCGCTGCCCTTCGCCGACGGCGCCTTCGACCTCGTCAGCAGCCGGCACCCGGTCAACCCGCACTGGGCCGAGATCGCCCGCATCCTCCAGCCCGGCGGCACGTACTTCGCCCAGCACGTCGGGCCCCGCAGCGCCTTCGAGCTGGTCGAGTACTTCCTCGGCCCCCTCCCGCAGGAGCAGAGCGCCACCCGCCACCCGGACCGTGAGCGCGCCGACGCCGAGGCGGCCGGGCTGGAGATCGCCGAGGTGCGGGCCGAGCGGCTGCGCATGGAGTTCTACGACATCGCAGCCGTCGTCCATTTCCTGCGCAAGGTGGTGTGGATGGTCCCCGGCTTCACCGTCGAGGAGTACCGACCCCGACTCCGCGCCCTGCACGAGCGGATCCGGACCGAGGGCCCCTTCGTCGCGCACAGCACCCGCCACCTCTTCGCGGCCCGCAAGCCCACCGCCTGAGCGTGCCCGACGGGCCCCTCACACCCGCCCGGCGCGCCCCTCACGCATGCGGGCCGACCGTCACCTCCCCGACCACCAGCTCCGCCTTCGCCTCCAGCACTTCCCCCACCCGCTCCACCTGTTCGCCCAACTCCCGCTCCTGCCGCGCCGTCAGGCGCCGCCCGACCGGCTCCACCGTGACGGTCGTACGACGGCCCCGGCGCCGCTGGTGCCAGACCCCCGCCACCACTCCGTCCACCAACAGCACCGGATAGTTCCCCGCCTGGCCGCCCGCGAGCGCCCGCCGGTACGCCTCCCCGGGGAACAGCGACTCACGCGGCTGCGCGGCGATGGCGTACGCGTCGAAGTACGGCAGCAACCGCACGCCACGCAGCCGCCCGACCGGGAACTCCGTGTCGCCCGCCGCCACCCAGGCCGCCGCCCCCTCGAAGGCGACCTCCTCGACCTCCCCGGCCTCCGCCAGCTCCGCGAACAGGGCGAGCGCCCAAGCCGCGGGCGCCGCCAGCCACTTGGCGAAGTGCCGGGGCGTCGCCGGGCCGTACGCGCGCAGATACCGGCGTACGAGCTCCGGCAACGCCGCCGCCCCCGGCACCGGTCCCGCAGCGGACTGCGGCGGCCGCGTGTACGTCACCTTCCGCCCCCGGTTCGGGCCGAAGCACAGCGCGCCCGACTGGCCGGCCCGGTGCAGCACCTGCCGCCAGCGCGGCCACAGGCCCTGGAAGGCGGGCACCACCAGGTCACCGGCCCAGGATCCGGTGCGGGCCACCACCTCCTCGCCCAGCTCCTCCACGGTCAGACACCCCCCGCCGAGGGCGTCCCCGATCGCCGCCACGATCTGCTCCGCCTGTTCCTCCGTCACCCGGACATCCGGCGGTAACGGGCTCGGGCCCGTCGGAATCGCCGTCAGCGCACCGCACCACAGCGGCAGCTCGGCGGCGGGGAGCAGATGGACGGTTCCGCGCGGGCCGAACGTCTTCACCAGTGAGTGGTCCTCCCAGAGCGCGGCCCGCACGTCCGCCCGCGTCACCCCGGCGGCCCGCACCCCCACCGACACCTCGGCCGCGGACAGCACCTGCGCATGCGCCCCCAGCATCGCCCCGACCACATCGCCGACCGGCGTGCCGCGCTCGGCGGGGCGGTCCAGGAACTGCCGCTCCAGCCGCCGCGCGCTTACCCGGTCCCACGTGACAGTGACAGTCATAGGGCGACGTTAGGCCGGACAGAGGTCAGATCCTGTCCGCTTCGCACCCACCATGTGAGGTGCGGTGCAAACCGTGCATCCGTACGCGAACGCCCTTCGCCTCCTGCGCATCAAAGGAGGCCACACCTTTTCCACATTGTTATGGCGGCCGACTCGCTTTCGTTCTGCCCCTCACGTAAGTTCAGACCAAGATAATTCGCGTAAGCAAAGCTGCGCGGCGGCACCGCGCGGCGGAGGGGGCTGCGCGGTGCTGGGCCCCCGTACGCACCCCAGCTGGACGCGCATCGCATCGGACCCGCGTCCGCTCCGCGTCATCGTGTGCGGCGTCAAGCGGACGTTCGCGGTCGGGGTCACCCGGGGGAGGGAAGTGCGGACAAGTCGCCGAGCGAGGCCCAAGGTGCGGCAAACCCTCCGGATCCGGCCGCATCCCACGCGTTTCCCCTGGGAATCGGCTCCGAACCAGCCATGAATCGGCCACGAAAGTGCCCTGTCATGGCCACCGGGCCGTCGCCGAGTGATTTCGGAGAGTGATTGTGGCACGCCGATGCGCGCAGCATCCCTTACGAAGGGTTATGGTGGAAACCCCCCCTCGGGCCGGTCCGTCTCCCCCCCACGGACCGGCCCGTTTTTTCTTGCTCGGATCAGGGGGGCGCACTCGAACGCCGGGGACTGTGTGTCCCTCAGGGGCGCGGGACCGCCGGGGCGCGGGACTGTATCGATGTGCGGCTCCGCCGCGTGGGCGCGACCAGCCCCGATCAACCCGCCCGCACCCCGATGAGACGCGCCCACCGCAATCCCGGTACGCTCCTGGCGCGGGGACCGTATCCGTACGGAGGGGCTGACAATCACGTGAACCTGCGCGACAAGCTGCGCGGCCTGCTGGTCAGGCTGTACGCACGCCGGGTGGAAGGCCACCTGGACCACGCTCAGGTGCCCAAGCACATCGGCGTCATCATGGACGGCAACCGGCGCTGGGCGAAGGCCGCGGGTTCCACCACCGTGCACGGTCACCGGGCCGGTGCCGAGAAGATCGAGGAGTTCCTCGGCTGGTGCTCCGAGACGGACGTCGAGGTCGTCACCCTCTGGCTGCTGTCGACCGACAACTTCGACCGGCCGCAGGACGAGCTCGGCCCGCTCCTCGGGATCATCGAGGACGTCGTCCGCACCCTCGCCACCGACGGCCGCTGGCGCGTGCACCACGTCGGCACGCCCGACCTGCTGCCGGCCGGGATGCAGACCACGCTCAAGGAGGCCGAGGAAACCACCGCGCACGTCGACGGGATACTGGTCAACGTCGCCATCGGCTACGGCGGACGCCAGGAGATCGCCGACGCCGTGCGGTCGATGATCGTCGACGCGCAGGACAAGGGCACCTCGATGGAGGACCTCGCCGAGTCCGTCAGCGTCGACCTGATCAGCAGCCATCTCTACACCGGCGACCAGCCCGACCCGGACCTCGTGATCCGTACCAGCGGCGAGCAGCGGCTGTCCGGATTCATGCTGTGGCAAACGGCCCACTCCGAGTACTACTTCTGCGAGGTCTTCTGGCCGGCCTTCCGCAAGGTCGACTTCCTGCGTGCCCTGCGTGACTACGCGGCCCGGCACCGGCGTTACGGCGGCTGATCCCCTCTCGGCGCTCTCACCGCCGTATCCGGGTGCGACGAAAGCCACCCTCTCCGGGACAGAAGTAACAAGGAGTTCACCAGCGCGCCGTCATATGCGCTGGCATGGCACCGCATGTTCGAGGGCATAAGCCAAGCAGGTCGACGCCCGAACCACGGGTGTCGTATCTCAGCGGACGGCGCCGGAGCCGTCCGCCCGGGAGGCCCTTTGCACCAGCTCGACCGTGCGGTCACGGCACGGAAGAAGCAGTGGAGGGCCGGTTTTCGGCCCTTGCACGGCGTGCAGGGCGGCCGACGACCGGTCCAGCTCCACTCCGTCGCTCCCCGACCTCATCCGAGGGGGTACGTCCTTCCGTGGTGACCAGCACAAAGCGCCACAAGCCAGACCGGCGCACCTACGTTCTCGACACCAGCGTCCTGCTGGCCGACCCAGGCGCCCTGAGCCGCTTCGACGAGCACGAGGTCGTGCTCCCCATCGTCGTGGTGACGGAACTGGAGGCCAAGCGGCACCATCCCGAACTCGGTTACTTCGCCCGGCAGGCGCTGCGTCTGCTCGACGAGTTCCGGGTGTCGCACGGCCGTCTCGATGCCCCCATCCCGATCGGGGACCTCGGCGGGACCGTCCGTGTCGAGCTCAACCACTCGGACCCCAGCGTGCTGCCGACCGGCTACCGCCTGGGGGACAACGACTCCCGCATCCTCGCGGTCGCCCGCAATCTGCAGGCCGAGGGGTTCGACGTCACCGTCGTGTCGAAGGACCTGCCGCTCAGGATCAAGGCCTCGTCCGTCGGTCTCCTCGCCGAGGAGTACCGCGCCGAGCTCGCCATCACGGACGCATCCGGTTGGACCGGAATGTCCGAACTGACCCTGCCTGGCGAGCAGGTGGACATCCTCTTCGAGGAGGGGCACGTCCATGTCCCCGAGGTCGCCCGGATGCCCGTGCACACCGGACTGACCATCCAGTCCGAGCGCGGCAAGGCGCTGGGCCGGATCACGCCCGAGGGCAACGTCCGGCTGGTGCGCGGCGACCGGGAGGCCTTCGGCATCAAGGGCCGTAGCGCCGAGCAGCGGATCGCGCTCGATCTGCTCCTCGACCCGGACGTCGGGATCGTGTCCATGGGAGGCCGGGCCGGCACCGGCAAGTCGGCGCTGGCGCTGTGCGCCGGCCTCGAGGCCGTGCTGGAGCGCCGTCAGCACCAGAAGGTGATGGTCTTCCGGCCGCTGTACGCGGTCGGCGGGCAGGAGCTCGGCTATCTGCCCGGCTCCGAGGCCGAGAAGATGAGCCCCTGGGCGCAGGCGGTCTTCGACACGCTGTCCGCGGTCACCAGCCGCGAGGTCATCGAAGAAGTCACCGCGCGCGGCATGCTGGAAGTGCTGCCTCTCACCCATATCCGTGGGCGCTCGCTGCACGACGCGTTTGTGATCGTGGACGAGGCGCAGTCACTGGAAAGGAATGTCCTGCTGACTGTTCTGTCCCGAATTGGCGCTAATTCACGGGTGGTTCTCACCCATGACGTGGCCCAGCGGGACAACCTGAGGGTCGGGCGCTACGACGGTGTCGTCGCCGTCGTGGAGAAGCTGAAGGGACATCCCCTCTTCGCCCACGTCACGCTGACGCGGTCCGAGAGGTCCCAGATCGCCGCCCTTGTGACCGAAATGCTGGAGGACGGGCACATCTGACCCAAGTGCACAACTTGCGGTAGCTACTCGTTGGTTGGCGCCGTTCGGAAAGGCAGGGAGCCTATCCGGGCGGCGCCTCGGCGTGTGCGGCTTTCCGGAAAACCCCTGGGACAAACAAGGTGTGAGCTTTCACACGCAACACAGAATTGCCTTGCGGCGTCTGGTTACGGCAGAGTCTCACTCCTGTCAGGCCCCGCATACGACACACCTGTACCCCCAGCGGTACGGCACCACAGCAACACCACAGCCAACTGCATAACGCCGTCGTATGCCGCCCGAGTCAACACGCGGCGCTCCCCTCGCGGGAGTTGCCCACCGGGTCCGAGCCTCCCGTGACCCCGCAGTTGGGAGGCCAGAGCCAGGGGCACGATTGCGTCCGCCAGGGTCACCGAAGCGGGCGATGCTGGAAGGAAACCGTGTGAGTCCGATTTCGGTCAGGGGATTCGCAGTGGCCTCGGCCACCGCGGTCACCGCTGTCGGAAGCGTCGTCGGCGTTGCCTCTGGCAGCATCGCGCAGACCAACGACGCCGAGGCGACGGCTGCCGATTCGACGCTCCTCGCGGACATACCCGCGGGCCAGCAGGCCCAGGTGCAGACCGAGTCCCTGACGGCGCAGGCCAACGTACAGGCCATCGCCGCGGACGTGAGCGCCAAGAAGGATGCTGAGGAGTCGGCCCGCAAGGCCGCCGCTCAGACCGCGATCGAGAAGAAGGAAGCCGCCGAGAAGGCGGCGCAGGAAGCCAAGGAGCGAGAAGAGGCCGAGACGAAGGCCTCCCGGTCCTCCTCCGCGGACTTCCCCATCCAGGGCTCGTACAGCATCGCCCAGATCCAGGCGATGGCGCGCCAGATGGTGCCGAGTGACCAGTTCCAGTGCTTCAGCAACATCGTGGACCACGAGTCCAGCTGGAACTACCAGGCGGTCAACGCCTCCTCGGGTGCCTACGGCCTCTTCCAGGCCCTGCCCGGTTCCAAGATGTCGTCCGTCGGCGCGGACTGGCAGACGAACCCGGCCACTCAGATCAAGTGGGGCCTGAACTACATGAACGACCGCTACGACAGCCCCTGCGGCGCCTGGTCGTTCTGGCAGGCCAACCACTGGTACTGAGACCGCCGCTCAACCTTCGCGCAGCCCCTCACCGTCCTTGGGTGAGGGGCTTTCGCTCTTCTGCGTGCAGCGCCCTGTACGGTCGACGCAACGACTCCAGGGGGAGTGGTGGGGAGAGACGGGGGAAGAGGACGGATCATGTCGCGAGTGCCAGGGTGGCTCGGTCGGCTCGGCGCCGGACTGACCGAGATGAGCGAGCGGTTGGACGAGCGCCGTGCCGCGGTGGAACGGGAGAGCGACGAGCTCCAGCCGGTGCGGAGGTCCGCCGTCGAGGCCACGCCTGAGCCTTCCGCCGACGACACCTTCCCGCCGCCCGCCGACCACGTCCCCCGGCCCCCCGACTACGCGCCCTCGGCTCCGGCGCCCCGCCCCGACCCCGCACAGGTCGTGCCGTGGGGCGTACGGGTCGCGGCGGAGGCGGGCTGGCGGCTGCTGGTGCTGGCCGGCACGGTCTGGGTGCTGATGCGGGTCATCAGCGCCGTACAACTCGTCGTGCTGGCCTTCGTCATCGCGCTGCTCCTCACCGCGCTGCTGCAGCCCTCGGTGGCGTGGCTGAGGCGGCGCGGTCTGCCGCGCGGGCTCGCCACCGCCCTGACCGCGATCCTCGGGTTCGTGGTCATCGGGCTGATGGGCTGGTTCGTGACCTGGCAGGTCATGGAGAACATCGACAACCTCTCCGACCAGGTCCAGGACGGCATCGACGAGCTGCGCAACTGGCTGCTCAACAGCCCCTTCCACGTCACCGACAAGCAGATCAACGAGATCGCCGAGAACCTCCGGGAGGCGATCGGCGCCAACACCGACGCGATCACCTCGGCCGGGCTCGAAGGCGTCACCGTCGTCGTCGAGGCCCTCACCGGCATTCTGCTGGCCGCGTTCTCGACGCTCTTCCTGCTCTACGACGGCAAGCGCATCTGGGAGTGGACGCTGAAGCTCGTGCCGGCCGCGGCCCGGCCGGGCGTCGCCGGTGCCGGTCCGCGCGCGTGGGCGACGCTCACGGCGTATGTGCGCGGCACGGTCCTCGTCGCCCTGATCGACGCCGTCTTCATCGGCATCGGCATCTACTTCCTCGATGTGCCGATGGCCGTCCCGCTGGCCGTCTTCATCTTCCTGTTCTCCTTCATCCCGCTCGTCGGCGCGGTGGCCTCCGGCGCGCTGGCGGTGGTGGTGGCCCTGGTGACGCAGGGCGTGTTCACCGCGGTCATGACGCTCGCCGTGGTCCTCGCCGTCCAGCAGATCGAGGGCCACGTCCTGCAGCCGTTCATCCTCGGGCGCGCGGTGCGCGTCCACCCGCTGGCGGTGGTGCTGTCGGTGGCGGCCGGCGGCATGGTGGCGGGGATCGGCGGGGCGGTGGTGGCCGTACCGCTGGTGGCGGTTTCGAACACGATCGTGGGGTATCTGCGGGCGTACTCGCAGCAGGCGGCTCTTCGCTACGCGCCTGAACCGAGGGGAGCGACATCGGTGGATGCGGCCGCCGCGGCCCCGCCTCCGTCCGACAAGGACAGAGACAAGGACAAGGACAAGTCTGCGTCGGAGTAATGACAGGGAATGACAAGGAATGACAAGGGCCCGTTCACCCCTGAGGTGAACGGGCCCCGGCGTCTCCCGGCGAAGAGCTACTCCGCCAGAACCGCCTCCGCCTCCAGGGTCGTACCGACCGCCTGGATCACGGACGCGATCTTGAACGCCTCCTGAACCGTCTCGCGGTCCACGCCCGCCTTGCGCAGCACCTGCTCGTGCGAGTCGAGGCACAGGCCGCAGCCGTTGATGGCGGACACCGCGAAGGACCACAGCTCGAAGTCGACCTTGTCGACACCGGGGTTGCCGATGACGTTCATACGGAGCCCCGCGCGCAGGTTGCCGTACTCGTGGTCGGACAGCAGATGGCGGGTCCGGTAGAAGACGTTGTTCATCGCCATCACGGCGGCCGCGGACTTCGCCGCGGTGTACGCCTCGGGCGTGAGGTTCGCCTTCGCCTCCGGTGCCAGCTCGCGCAGCACGATCGGGGAGCGCGCGGCGATCGCGGTGGCGAGCACCGTGCCCCACAGCTGCTGCGCCGGGAGGTCGGAGTTGCCGATGACCGAGCCCAGGTTGAGCTTCAGGTCCTTGGCGTAGTCCGGAATGCGGGACTTGAGGGAGTCGAGGGACATGTCACTCACTCTCCGGCAAGCAGCTTGACCGGGTCCAGGGTGTCCTCGCCCTTGCTCCAGTTGCACGGGCACAGCTCGTCGGTCTGCAGGGCGTCCAGGACCCGCAGGACCTCCTTGGGGTTACGGCCGACGGAGCCGGCGGTCACCATGGAGAACTGGATCTCGTTGTTCTGGTCGACGATGAAGACGGCACGCTTGGCGAAGCCGTCCTCGCCCTCGATGCCGAGGTCGCGCATCAGCTCGTGCTTGGAGTCGGCCATCATCGGGAACGGCAGGTCACGCAGGTCGTCGTGGTCCTTGCGCCAGGCGTGGTGCACGAACTCCGAGTCACCGGAGAAGCCGAGGACCTGCGCGTCGCGGTCGGCGAACTCCTCGTTGAGCTTGCCGAAGGCAGCGATCTCGGTGGGGCAGACGAAGGTGAAGTCCTTAGGCCAGGCAAAGACGATTTTCCACTTGCCCTCGTAGGTCTTGTGGTTGATCGTCTCGAACTCCTCGCCCTTCTCCAGCGAGACGCAGGCGGTCAGTTCGAACTCGGGGAACTTGTCACCGACAGTGAGCACACGCTCTCCTTGCAGCGAAGAGACACCCGTTCGGTACAGGTGTCTCCCTTGGGTTGGACCTTACCGATCCTGGCACAGGCTGCATTGATACGGGAAATAGCTACACTCGGTCAGGTTGATCGGAGGGATCTATCAGTGACCGTGAGCAAGAGGAGGCAGCCCAGCCTCGCCCAGCTGCGGGCCTTCGCGGCCGTCGCCGAGCACCTTCACTTCCGGGACGCCGCCGCCGCGATCGGTATGAGCCAGCCCGCCCTGTCCGGTGCCGTCTCGGCCCTGGAGGAGTCGCTCGGAGTGACGCTCCTGGAGCGCACCACACGCAAGGTGCTGCTCTCGGCCGCCGGTGAGCGTCTGGCCGTACGGGCAAAGGCCGTTCTGGCGGAGGTCGGGGCACTGATGGAGGAGGCGGAGGCGGTCCGGGCGCCGTTCACCGGCGCCCTCCGCCTCGGGGTCATCCCCACCGTCGCGCCGTACCTGCTGCCGACCGTGCTGCGCCTCGTCCACGGCCGGTATCCGCACCTCGACCTCCAGGTGCACGAGGAGCAGACCGCCAGCCTCGTCGAGGGGCTCACGACCGGCCGTCTGGACCTGCTCCTGCTCGCAGTGCCGCTCGGTGTGCCCGGCGTCGCCGAACTCCCTCTCTTCGACGAGGACTTCGTGCTCGTCACCCCGCTCGACCACTGGCTCGGCGGCCGGGAGGGCATTGCGCGCGAGGCCCTCAAGGAGCTGAACCTGCTGCTCCTGGACGAGGGGCACTGCCTGCGCGACCAGGCCCTCGACATCTGCCGGGAGGCGGGCCGCGAGGACGCTCCGGTGACCACGACCGCCGCCGGGCTGTCGACGCTCGTGCAACTCGTCGCGGGCGGCCTGGGCTGCACGCTGCTGCCGCGTACCGCCCTCAAGCTGGAGACGACCCGCAGCAGCCAGCTCCTGACCGGGTACTTCGCCAACCCGGCGCCGACCCGCCGCGTCGCCCTCGCCATGCGGACGGGGGCGGCGCGCGGAGCGGAGTACGAGGAGCTGGCGTGCGCCCTGCGTGAGGCCCTGCGTCCGCTGCCGGTTCGGGTGTTGGACACGAACGCGTGAGCCCCGCGTGAGCTCCGCGTGAGCTCCGCGTGAGCCCCGCGCGGCCTTTACGGGTGGCGAGGAGAAGGGGCGACCGGCGGCTTGGCGCACCGGCGCGGGTCAGGTGTCTGCCGTCTCGGCCGACTTGCTCCTGACCCGCACCTCACCCGCGCCCGCCGACCGCGGGCCGACCGGACGGCTGCGCCCAGCGGTGCAGCTGCGGGCGCCGTGCCTACCCCGTGCCTACTCTGTGCCCAACTCCGTGCCTACTCCGTGCGCAGGCCGTCCGGGCGCATCAGCCGAAGGAGCGGTGGCAGGCTGAGCAGGGTCACCGCCAGGACGACGCCGGCACCGACGCCCAGCATCGACAGCACACTCGTCCAGGCCACCATGATCGGCGTGTCCGTCATCCGCAGCAGGACCGCCCCCAGCGTCAGCCCCACCACCGAGGACAGCAGCAGGCCCAGGGCGATCGGGATCGCCGTCTGCCACAGCACCGACAGGCTCAGCGTGCGGCGCCGGGTGCCGAAGGCGACCAGGGACGACAGCAGCTTCTTGCGGTCGCGCAGCTGCTCCAGCTGGGAGACCAGCAGGCTCGCACCGATCAGCATCATGACGCAGACGGCGCCGACGAACAGGCCGGTGCGGATGGTGGCGTAGCGGTCGGCCGTCTCAGTGGAGAACCAGGCCATGGGGTAGGACAGCGGGTCCGCGGCCGTCGCCGTGTTCCGTACCCGGTCGTACACGTCCGGCACGGAGCGGTCGAGCTTGAGGTACATCTGGCCCCGCAGCGCCGGCGTGGCCGCCGCGGGCAGCGCCTTCGGGGTGACGAGGAAGCCACCTCGCTGTGTACCCATGAAGTCCTCCTGCGCGCGGGCCGGCTTCAGGCCCTTCGGCACGGTCCAGGCGACCTCCTTCCGCGGCGGCCCGCTCTCGTACGACGGGTCCAGGTACAACGTCCGGCCCGGCTGCTTCGCCAGCTTCGGGGTGTCCTCGTCGTACTCGGAGTTCGACACGTAGAAGATGTCGCCGTCCCGGCAGGAGGGAAGCTTGGCCGCCTGGCGCAGCGACGCGCAGTCGCCGACGGTTATCTCGACACCGATGTCCGGGTCCTTGCGCCGCTCGCCCAGGTAGCCCTCGGCGTACGCGTAGACCTGCTGGACGCCCTTGGTGTCCCGGAACTCCTCGACAGCCGGGTGGAGTTGGGCGCCACGGGACATGGACACCTGCATCTGCGCCCGCTGGGTGTCGTACCGGGACTGCTTCGTGTAGTCGCTCTCCACTCCGGCGAACAGCATCTGCAGCGCGATCGCCCCGGCGACCGCCACCGCGACGCCGTTGACCATGCGGGCCGCCGTGCCGCTGCTCAACTGCAGCCTGCGGACGGCGAGTTGCCAGGCGACGCCGCCCGAGCCGAGCCGGGCGACGACCGCCTCGACGACCCACGGCAGCAGGGTGGTCACGCCGATGAGCAGCAGGAGGACGCCGCCGATGACCAGGTATTCGTTGAAGGTGCCGTTGTCACGGCCCTGGCCGATCATCGGCCAGAGCATCGCGAGGCCTCCGAGCGGCAGCAGCAGCCGCCACCACAGCCGGCGTCGCGAGGGCTTCGCCGTACGCACCACGCCGAGCGGCTCGATCACCACGCCGCGCATCGCAAACAGCGTGACCAGCACCGCCGCCGCCGGGACGGCGAGTCCGACCAGCAGGGCCAGCGCGGGGGAGGGGTCGAGGTAGCTTGGGAAGACGCTGATGTCGAACACCTCGACCGAGCCCGCGATCTGGCGGCCGATCAGGAAGAAGACCGCACCGAAGACCAGTCCGAGCACCGCACCCGCCAGTGCCTCACCGGCCGCGATCCGCCGGGTCATCCGGCTGTCGGAGCCGACCAGCCGCAGCGCCGCGAGGCGGCGGTCGCGCCGCTCACCGCCGAAGCGCACGGCCGCGGCGATGAAGACGGCGACCGGCATCAGCAGCACCACGAAGACGACGATGACCAGCAGGAGCAGTACCGGGTCGGTCTGAGTCTCGGTCGGGCTCGTGTCCCCGAACCGTTCGATACGGGCGACCCGGGCGGCGTCGATGTACGGCGCGAGGTCGTCGCCGCCCCGGAAGAAGGCGAGTTCGTGCGAGCCGATCAGCCCGCTCTCCCCGATGGTCCCGACGATCCGCTCGGGCAGCCGCTCGCGCAGCAGCTTCGCGCCGTCCGACTCCAGCAGCCTCTTCAGCGCGGGGGAGACGACCATCTCGCCCACCGCCGGGAACTTCTCCAGTCCCGGCGGCAGCGGTGCCCGGGCGCCCTCGGGCTCCAGCGCCCGGCCGCGGATGTCCTCGTTCCGGAAGTCCGTGTCGACGTCCGCGACGATCAGGGTGCGGTCCGACTTCTTCAGATCGATGTAGCTGTAGTCGATGTCGGCACGGGCGCTCTCCCGTTCGTGCCGGACCGACTGCATGTTGGGGACCGCGGTGGTCAGCAGCAGCAGCGCCACCCCGAGGCCGACCCCGACGGCCGTCAGCAGGGCCCGGACCCAGCCCTCACGTCCGCCGGCAACCGCGAACCGGACCCCCATGCCCAGGTCCCGGGCCCACTGACCCACGCTCATACGACGCGCTCCATGTCCCGGGACTTGCCGTCCCGTACGACGATCTCGCGGTCGGAGTAGGCGGCGACCCGCGCCTCGTGCGTGACGAGAACGACGGCGGCGTTGGCCGACCGGGCGGGGTCCGTCAGCAGCTCCATCACGCGCTCGCCGTTGAGGGAGTCCAGCGCGCCGGTCGGCTCGTCGGCGAACAGCAGGCGCGGGTTGGTGACCAGGGCGCGGGCCACGGCGACCCGCTGCCCCTGACCGCCGGAGACCTCGCCGGGCCGCTTCTTGCGCAGGTCGTCGACCTCCAGCCGCTCCATCCAGGTCAGGGCGGCCTTCTCGGCCTCCTTGCGGGAGGTCCCGTTGAGCCGCAGCGGAAGGGCGACGTTCTCGACGCAGGTGAGTTCCGGTACGAGCTGCCCGAACTGGAAGACGAACCCGAACTCCGAGCGCCTGAGGGCACTGCGCTGGGCGTCGCTCATGGTGGCCAGCTCACGCCCGTTGTAGGTGATGGACCCCGAGTCGGGCGGCACGATGCCGGCGAGACAGTGCAGCAGCGTCGACTTGCCGGAGCCGGACGGGCCCATCACGGCGACGACCTCGCCGGGGTGGATGGAGAACTCGGCCCCGTCGAGCGCGACGGTCGGGCCGTAGGCCTTGCGCAGCTCCTGGGCCGCGAGCAGGGAACCGGGAGGCGGAGTCACTTGACCACCACCTCGGCCAGCTTGTCGACGCGCGCGGCGGTGAGCTCCAGCCAGCGCAGGTCGGCCTCCAGGTGGAAGAGGGCGTGGTCGCAGATGAGCTGGTCGGCGAGATCCCCCTTCCTCTTGCGCTCGGTGAGCATCCGCATCGTGCGCAGGTGCTCGGCGCGCTGGGTGTCGAGGATGTCGGCCGCGTTGCGCCGGGTGAGCAGCGCGAGGACGACCTTGGTGTAGAGGGTCGACTGAAGGTACGGCTCCGGCTTCTCGGGCGTCGCGAGCCACTGCTGGACGTCGGTGATCCCGGCGTCGGTGATGGCGTACCGCTTGCGCTCGGGGCCGCCGCCGGGCTCGATGCCGTCGACCTCGACGAGCCCGTTCTTCAGCAGCCGGGACATCGTCGAGTAGACCTGGCCGTAGTGCAGCGGCCGGTCGTGACCGAACTTCTCGTCGAAGGCCCGCTTCAGGTCGTAGCCGTGACGGGGGCCTGATTCCAGGAGCCCCAGGAGTGTGTGACCAATGGACATGGCCATGACTCTACATAGGGTGTATACGTCGCATGTATACGTCGTGTGTGTAGACGCTGGCGGCAGGTATGTCGGCCCAGGTGAGGGCCGATTGTCACGGTTCTGCTACTGAGGATCGGGCGGACTCCCGGGAGGGCGGCCGCGGCGCGGAATCGGCTTGGCCTCGCCCGGCAGCCGGCCCGCCTCCGCGAGGGCGCGCCGCAGCAGGAACTCGATCTGGGCGTTGGCCGAGCGCAGCTCGTCGCCCGCCCAGCGCGCGAGCGCGTCGTACACCGACGGGTCCAGCCGCAGCAGCACCTGCTTGCGCTGCTGCGGCCGGCGCCGAGGGGCTGAACCCGTGGAGTCCTCGGAGGGGTCGGAGGGAACCGTCACTGGTAGAGCGTCCCGGTGTTGAGGACGGGCTGCGGGGCCCTGTCGCCGCACAGCACCACCATCAGGTTCGACACCATCGCCGCCTTCCGCTCCTCGTCCAGCTCCACGATGTCCCGCTCGGAGATCCGCGCGAGCGCCGCCTCGACCATGCCCACCGCACCGTCGACGATCTGACGCCGTGCCGCGACGACCGCCCCCGCCTGCTGTCGCTGGAGCATCGCGGAGGCGATCTCGGGAGCGTACGCGAGATGCGTGAAGCGCGACTCGATGATCTGTACGCCGCCCGCCTCCACGCGGGCGTGCAGCTCGAAGGCGAGCTTCTCGGTGATCTCCTCGGCGTTGCCGCGCAGCGAGAGGCCGCCCTCGTCATGGGCGTCGTACGGGTACTCGATGGCGATGTGCCGCACGGCCGCTTCCGTCTGGGTGGCCACGAACTCCAGGTAGTTGTCCACCTCGAAGCTCGCCTGCGCGGTGTCCTCGACCCTCCACACCACGACCGCGGCGAGCTCGATCGGGTTGCCGTAGGCGTCGTTGACCTTGAGGACGGCCGTCTCGTGGTTGCGGACCCGGGTCGAGATCTTCGTGCGGGACGTGAAGGGGTTCACCCAGCGCAGCCCGTCCTCCCGGATCGTCCCCCGGTACCGCCCGAAGAGCTGGACGACCCGCGCCTCGCCCGGCGCGACCATGTTCAGCCCGCACATGGCCAGGAGCGCGGCTATGTCGACCAGGATGCCGGTGATGATGAGTGCCGCCTTGCCGCCGGCCCCGGTGACCGCGGTGGCGCCGACGATCAGCCCCGTGCCGACCAGCAGTCCGGCCAGGCCCAGCAGCAGGGCGAGCCCGCCGCCGATGCTGTGTGCCGCAACCTCCCGCACGCGCGGCGCGGGCATCTCGGGTACGTCGGGTGCGTCGGCGGGGACGGATGCGGCGTCGTACCTGTCGTCGTCGTGCTTGTCGTTCGGCATGGGTGGTCTCCCCCGTTTTCTCCGCGAAGCCGTGGACGGCCTCGCCTGTCGCTGCCTGTCTCTGTCTATCTCTGTCTATCTCTGTCTATCTCTGAACTAGCTAAGTGATATCAGATTACCCCGTCCGGGCAACCCTATGCACCTCCCAGTCGTCGGTTCCGGTGGGACGGGTGCTGATTCTCACGTCCCTAAAAGGCCGGATCGACCGGCCTTTGTCACAACTTCCGGTGTTAGCTTTCTGAGCTGACCTGAGCGGCGAACCTGTGTGGCAGAAGTGCACACGAGAGCGAAGCGGAGCGGAACGGACCCATGGGACGAGCGGAAGAGAGACGAGCGCGGCAGCGCGGCGGCCGCCGCGCTGCACCCCGGCGTTCGTCCGGGACGCCGTCGAACACGGGGGCGGCCGAGTCGACCACCGTCATCGGCGCACCGTCGGCCGCGGTCGGCGGCCGGGCCGCGGCCCGGCGGGCGGCCAAGGGCGGGGGCAAGGGCGGCGGCGGCAAGGGCCGCATACGCAGGCTCTTCACCTGGAAGAAGATCCTCGGCACGTTCCTCGGCGTCTGCCTGCTCGGCATCGGCGCCTTCATCGCGCTGTATCTGTACGTGGACATCCCGAAGGACAACGCCGCGGCCCAGGCCGCCCAGCGCCAGAGCAACGTCTACAAGTACAGCGACGGCTCGATGCTGGCCCGCGACGGCACGGTCAACCGCGAGATCGTGGATCTGTCCAAGGTGCCGAAGGAGGTCCAGTACACCTTCGTGGCGGCCGAGAACAAGACGTTCTACAACGACAGCGGCATCGACCTGAAGGGCACGGCCCGCGGCCTGCTCAACACGGTGATGGGCAAGGGCGCGCAGGGCGGTTCGACGATCACCCAGCAGTACGTCAAGAACTATTACCTCAGCCAGGAACAGACGGTCAGCCGCAAGCTCAAGGAGATGGTCATCTCCTTGAAGGTCGACCGCCAGATGTCCAAGAACGAGATACTCGCCGGCTACATCAACACCAGCTACTACGGCCGAGGCGCCTACGGCATCCAGGCCGCCGCCCAGGCGTACTACCGCGTCGACGCCGAGAAGCTCACCGTCCAGCAGGGCGCGTACCTCGCCGCGCTGCTCCAGGCGCCGAGCCAGTACGACTGGCAGGCCGCGTCCGACACCGGCAAGAAGCTGGTGACGAACCGCTGGAACTACGTCCTGGACAACATGGTCGAGGAGGGCTGGCTGAGCAAGGCCGACCGCCAGGACATGAGGTTCCCGAAGCCCCTGGAGCCGAAGCCCACCGCCGGCCGGGAGGGCCAGAAGGGCTATCTGATCGAGCTCGCCAACCGTCAGCTGGAGGACCAGCTGATGAAGCAGGAGGGCATCACCCGCTCCCAGGCCGAGGCCGAGGTCGTCGACCAGGGCTGGACCATCACCCTGAACATCGACAAGAAGAAGCAGGCCGGGCTGGAGAAGGCCGTCAAGGCGCAGCTGACCAGCAAGCTGGACAAGAAGAAGCGGCCGGTCGACGCGGACATCCAGGCCGGCGCGGCCTCCGTCGATCCCGAGACGGGGAAGGTCGTCGCGCTGTACGGCGGCGTGGACTACTTCAAGCACTACACGAGCAACGCGACCCGCACGGACTACCAGCCCGCCTCCACCTTCAAGCCGGTGATCCTCGCCGCCGCGCTGGAGGAGAACGCCGAGACGCAGTCCGGCAAGCCGATCACCGCGAACACGATCTACGACGGCACCAGCAAGCGCCCGGTCGTGGACGGCAACGGCGACAAGGTCGGCTTCGCCCCCGAGAACGAGGACGACCAGAACTACGGGCCCATCACCGTCCAGACGGCGATGAACAAGTCCGTCAACTCCGTCTTCGCGCAGATGGGCGTCGACGTCGACATGAAGAACGTCATGGACGTGGCGGCCAAGCTCGGCATGGACACCACCAACGAGCAGGCGGTACCCGCGCAGACCCTGGGCACCATGGGCGCGAGCCCGCTGCAGATGGCCGGCGTGTACGCCACCCTCGACAACCACGGCAAGAAGGTCACCCCGAGCATCCTCAAGAAGGCCGAGCACAACAGCCGCAGGGTGGAGCTCCCGAACCCGGTCGGCGAGGAGGTCATCAGCCGCGAGGCCGCCGACTCGGTGACCTCGGTGCTGACGGGTGTGGTCGCCGACGGTACGGCGCAGGAGGCCGTGGCGAACAACCCCAAGCGCGACGGCCAGAAGGTCGCCGGCAAGACGGGTACGTCCGACGACAACAAGTCGGCCTGGTTCACCGGCTACACGCCCGACCTGGTCACCTCGGTCGGCCTGTTCGGTGAGGACAACAAGCCTCCGCACCCGCAGGTCAAGATGTACGGCGCGGCCGGCGAGGACCGCGTCAACGGTGGTGGCTTCCCGGCGCAGATCTGGGCGGCGTACATGTTCGGCGTGACCAAGCCGGACGCCAGGTTCGACCTGGAGACCGACCAGGGCGCGGCCGTCCAGCCGACCTGGACGCCGACGCCCACGCAGGCGCCGACGACCCAGGAGCCGACGGAGAAACCGACGACCCAGAAGCCGACGGAGACGCCGACGACCCAGGAGCCGACGGAGACGCCGACGACCGAGGAGCCGACGGAGGAACCGACGACCGAGCCGGCGCCGACGGCCCCGACCAGCGAGCCGACGGACCCGATCACCTTGGACCCGGCCAGACCCGATAACGACCAGTAGGACTACGCCCTCCAGGGGCGCGGGGAACTGCGCGACAAGCCACGACGCACTCGCAGTCGGCGACGCGCAGTTCCCCCTACGGCGATCAGCCGCGATTCAACTCGAACCAGACGACCTTGCCGGTGCTCAACCGGGTCGCGCCCCAGCGCCGGGCCAGCCGGTTCACGAGGTACAGCCCCCGCCCGCCCTCATCCGTGGCCCGAGCCTGCCGCAGCCGCGGCAACTGCGGCACGTCGTCGCCGACCTCGCAGCGCAGCACGTCGGTCCGCAGCAGCCGCAACGTCACCGGCCGCGTGGCATACCGCACCGCGTTGGTCACGACCTCGCTGACCAACAGCTCGACCGAGTCGGTGAGTTCCTCAAGACCCCAGCGGGCCAGCGCACGCCGCGCAATCCGCCGGGCTCGGCCGGGCGCCGCGTCCTCCGGCTCCAGGAACCAGTACGCCACGTCGCTCGGCGCGATCCCGTCGAAGCGGGCGGCGAGCAGCGCGATGTCGTCGTCCCGGTCGCCCGGCCCGAGCATGTCGAGGACCTCGTCGCACAGGGCTTCGAGGGGCGGCGGATGGTCGGGGCCGGTGAGCTGCGCGGTGGCGGGGAGCTTCTCGCGCAGCTGCTCTATGCCGGTCCACACGTCGCGCAGGCGTGACTCGACCAGGCCGTCGGTGTAGAGGAGCAGGGTCGCCCCGGCCGGTGCGTCGAGCTCCACGGCCTCGAAGTCGACGCCGCCGACGCCGATCGGCGCGCCCGCCGGGACGCGCAGTACCTCCGCCCGGCCGCCCAGGTGCAGCAGGACGGGCGGCGGGTGGCCGGCGTTGGCGATGGTGATGCGGTGCGATACCGGGTCGTAGACCGCGTACAGGCAGGTCGCCATGCGGTCGGTGCCCAGGCGCTGGGCCTGTTCGTCGAGGTGGTGCAGGACCTCCTGCGGGGGCAGGTCGAGCCCGGCGAGGGTCTGGGCCGTGGTCCGCAGCTGGCCCATGATCGCGGCCGAGGTCATGGAGTGGCCCATGACGTCACCGACGACCAGCGCCACGCGGCTGCCCGGCAGCGGGATGGCGTCGTACCAGTCGCCGCCCACCCGGGCCGTCTCGGCGGCCGGGAGATAGCGGGAGGCGAGCCGCACGCCGGTCGGTCGGGGCAGGGTCTCCGGCAGCATGGTGCGCTGGAGCTCGTCGGCGATGTACGCCTCACGGCCGTACAGCACCGCCTTGTCGATGCCGAGGGCGCTGTGCGTGGCGAGCTGGGCGGCGACGAGGAGGTCGTCGGGCTCGAAGGCGATGCGGTCCGGGCGGCGCAGGAAGACCGCGGCGCCGATGACACGGCGGCGGCCGCGCAGCGGGGCGAGGATCGCGCGCTGACCGTCGGGGATGATCAAATCGCCGTTGTCGCCGAGGAGTTCGGGCAGGGCGGCGCGGGCGGCGGGCGCGTCGGCGAAGACCGGACGGACGCCGCGCAGCACCTCGGCGAGCGCACCGCCGGGCCGCACCTCGCACAGTTCGGAGGTGACGGCGGACAGCTCGGCCAGCTCGTTCTGCTCCGGCTGCTGCGACCCCGCGGACAGGAAGCCGCCCTCGGTGTCCCGCTCCTCCGGGATCCGGTCGGTGCGGCGCAACCGCAGCACGACCGGGCCTGTGGGCCGCTCGTCGCCGACCGGCAGCGGGTCGCGCAGATAGACGAGGATCGCGTCGGAGAAGGTCGGCACGGTCGCCCGGCACAGCCCCATCACGATCTCGTCCAGGTCGATGCCGCGGGCGATGCGCCGGGTGGCTGCGCCCACGAAGCGCAGCCGGTCCCCGTCCCGCCGCATCGGCGTGGGCCGCCCGGGCTGCAGCCCCTGGCCGGTGCGCCGTTCGGCGGAGGACTGTGGCTGCTCGGCGCCGGGCTGCGGTGGTATGGCCTCCGGAACGGGTCGCGGCCGGTGGCTGTCGGGCTCGGCGGCGACGGAGGGCTGCGAGTGCTCGGGGCCGTTGCCGGGGATGTCTGAGGGCTCCTTGCTCGGGCCGGACGGTGCGGTGGTGCCCGGCGTGGAGGGGGTCTCTCCGGTGCGCGCCTGCGCGGGTAAGGGGCTGCCCCCGCGGGCGTCGCCGTCAGGGGAGTGCGACGGTGTGGAGTGCGCCGTAGAGGGTGTCGAGGTACGCACGAGCGCCCCGCGGGGCTCCGCGGGGTCGACGCCCGTCTCGGGGCGTTCGAAGGAGATCGGCTGCTCCGTCACGCCTTTCGAATCCAT
Source organism: Streptomyces sp. R28 (assembly GCF_041052385.1). Lineage (GTDB taxonomy): Bacteria > Actinomycetota > Actinomycetes > Streptomycetales > Streptomycetaceae > Streptomyces. The sequence goes on from NZ_CP163439.1 coordinate 6,805,362, forward strand.
CCGTCCGGGGCTGCGCGCCATGCGTGCACTTCGTCCCGCCGAAACTCCGATACCCGGAATACGTGCCCCAGGAACGGAATCACCGCGTGACCAGAGGCAGTTCCTGCGCAGCCGGTGGATCGTCTGCCCCTGCCGGCGTTGCCCTGGTAACCCTCGCTCACGTCCTGCCGCCCCTCGGTGACGATCGGTCAAGCCCGGCGCGCACTCCGGTAGTTGTCCCTGCGCGCCCTTGCGGAGGACGATCCTACGTTTGTTGCCCGGGGGCGCATCAAGGGTCTCATGAGGACAGGTGCGCGGGCGTGCGATCCCAGTCCTCAGGCAAAGAAGGTACAGCCCAGGTGGGATCCGGGCGCCAGTGCTGCCAGCCGTCCGAGAACGGCGGCCCCCAGGCGCGGATCACCTCCACCGCGTCACGCCCCGCCTCCCGCACCCGCGCGGCGAGCCGGTCGTCCACCAGCCCGTCCCGCTGGGCCTGCGCGAACTCGTCCTCGTCCAGCCAGCGCCAACTGCGGTCCGGGTGAACGGAGATGTCGAGGAAGTGGTCCTCGGAGTCCACCCCGCCCGCCCAACGGGCCATCGGCTTCTCAAGGTTCACGTACCAGTTCTTGAACTGCCACCCGGGCTCCCAGAACAGCCACACGGACCACGGCTCACCGGGCCGCGCGAGCTTCAGCACCCCGGTCCCGAACCACCGGCCGCGCTGGACCGAACGCGGCTTGGTGTACCGCGTCTCGAGCGGTTCCATGTGCACGGAGGTCCCGTCGGCCAGCACGGGCTTGACACACTCCGTCCCTGGAGCCAGCCATACGGCGAGCGTCTCGGCGTCGTCCCGTACGACGGTGACGGGACGCGCGATGTGGTAGCGCGGGCCCGCGTTCTCCCGGTACCGCCACAGGATCTGTGTGCCGGGCGCCCAGAAGGCCGTCGATCCGCCCGCTTCCACTTCCGTCGTCACCGCTCCACCGTCCGCCATGCACAGATATTAGGTGCCACAGGCATACGACGCTGCGGCGCGCGTCACGGTTCACACCGCGGTGGTCATTGGTTACGGCCGTGTCATCCGCAGGACATCGAGGGCCTCGTCGAGCTGCTCGACGGTGAGGTCGCCGCGCTCCACATACCCGCTCTCCAGGACGACTTGACGGATCGTCTTCCGCTCGGCGAGCGCCTTCTTGGCGACCTTGGCGGCCTCCTCGTACCCGATGTACTTGTTGAGCGGCGTGACCACGGACGGTGACGACTCGGCGTACTCCAGGGCCCGTTCGCGGTGGGCGACGATGCCGTCGACGGTCCGGTCGGCCAGCAGCCGGGAGGCGTTGGCGAGCAGCCGGATCGACTCCAGGACGTTCTTCGCGATGACCGGCAGCATCACGTTCAGCTCGAAGTTGCCCGCGGCGCCCGCGGTGGCCACGGTGGCGTCGTTGCCGACGACCTGCGCGGCGACCATGAGCACGGCCTCCGGGATGACCGGGTTGACCTTGCCGGGCATGATCGAGGACCCCGGCTGGAGGTCGGGCAGGGAGATCTCGGCGAGCCCGGTGCGCGGCCCGGACGCCATCCACCGCAGGTCGTTGGAGATCTTCGTCAGCCCGACCGCGATGGTCCGCAGCTGCCCGCTGGTCTCCACGATCCCGTCCCGGGCCCCCTGCGCCTCGAAGTGGTCGCGGGCCTCGGTCAGGGGCAGGCCGGTGGTGCGGGCGACCTCCTCGATGACGGCGGCGGAGAAGCCGGGCGGGGTGTTGATGCCGGTGCCGACGGCCGTACCGCCGAGGGGGAGTTCGGCGAGCCGGGGCAGGGAGGCGGCCAGCCGCTCGACGCCGTACCGGACTTGGGCGGCGTAACCGCCGAACTCCTGACCCAGCGTCACGGGCGTGGCGTCCATGAGATGGGTCCGCCCCGACTTCACGACGTCGGCGAACTCCTCGGCCTTGCGCTCCAGGGACCCGGCGAGGTGTTCGAGGGCCGGGACGAGGTCGCGGGTGACGGCGGCGGTGGCGGCGATGTGGATGGAGGACGGGAAGACGTCGTTGGATGACTGGGACGCGTTCACGTGGTCGTTCGGATGGACGTCCCGCCCGAGCCGCTCGGTCGCGAGGGTGGCGATGACCTCGTTGGTGTTCATGTTGGACGAGGTGCCGGACCCGGTCTGGAACACGTCGACGGGGAAGTGCTCGTCCCACCGCCCCTCGGCGACCTCGCCGGCCGCCTCCTGAATCGCCTCGGCGACGTCCTTGTCGAGCACCCCGAGCCGCGCGTTCACCTTGGCGGCGGCGCCCTTGATCCGGGCGAGGGCCTCGATGTGGGCCCGCTCGATGCGCTGCCCGGAGATGGGGAAGTTCTCGACGGCACGCTGGGTCTGGGCCCGCCACTTGGCGTCCGCGGGGACCCGGACCTCGCCCATGGAGTCGTGCTCGATGCGGTAGCCCTGGTCGGCGTCGTCGGCAGTCGTCGTCATTGTTGTACCTCCACGGGGGAGAGCGCGTGGCCCGTGGGGCCTATTCCCGTTTCAGGATCGCCCAGGCCGTCAGCCCTCGCAGGGCGGTTCGTACGCCAGGTCCGGCGACACGTACCGCTTCCACAGGGCCCGGGTCATGGCGTGCCGGGTCGAGGCGCACAGCATCGTCCGGGCACGGCCGGTGTCGGTCTGCCACAGGCGTACGGTTCCGTCCGCGCCGCCGGTGATGAGGTGGCCGCCGCGTGCGCTGTGGACCAGCGCGTACACGGCTCCGCCGTGGCCGTTGACCGGATAGCCGTACGCGCCGGCGCGGGCCGGATCGGAGACGTCCCACAGCCGGATCTGGCCGATGGCGTTCCCGCTGGCGAGCAGGGTGCCGTCGGGGGAGAAACCGACGCTGTTCGCGATGCCTCCGCTGAGAAGGGGGTCCCCGACGGCGGTCGGTGAGCTGGGCCGGGAGACGTCCCACAGCCGGACCTTGCTGTCCCCGCCGCCGATCGCTATAAGCCGCGCCCGGGGGCTGGCCGCGAGGGAGAAGGCGATCTGGGGTTGGGTGAACCGCTCACCGGTCAGGGAAGGCGCTTCGCCGTCGACGGTACGCCAGACACGCAGGTAGCCGGCGGTGTCGGCGGTGTAGAAGTAGCCCCCTTGGGGGGCGGCGGCCAGGCCCCTGAGCGGCAGAGGCTGCCCCCGTACCTCGCTGTCGCCCTGGGGGGCCGGCCGACTGGGGTCGGAGACGTCCCAGGCCCGCAGCCCGCCTGCTTGGTCGCCTCTGAGGACCAGGGTGGTGGCGACCAGCGAGCGCCCGCCCGGGTCGAAGGCCAGGGCCCCGACCGTTTTCGTCTGGCCGGGCAGCGCCGCGCCGACCGGCAGTGGCCGAGCCGGAGCCGATACGTCCCGCAGCCGTACGTCGCCGCCGAAGTCCCCGGTGGCCAGCAGAGGGCTTCGGGACGGACCGGGCCGGAAGGCGACGGCGTTGACGGTCGCACGCAGCGCTGGGAGATTCCCCAGCCGGGTGAGACGGGTGGGGTCGGAGACGTCCCAGAGGGTGACCTGGTTGCCGGACGCGGCCGCCAGCAGCCGTCCGTCGGATGTCACCGCCATCGACTCGACGCTCTGGCCCCCGCTCAGGACGCTCAGCGTGGCAGGCAGCCGCCACAGCAGCACCCTGCCGTCGGCCGCACTGCTGGCGAGGGTGCGGCCGGTGGCGTCGAAGGCGAGGTTGTTGACCATGGTGGTGTGTCCGCGCAGGGGAGGGCCGAGCGCCCTGGTGAAGCCGGGCGCTCCCACGTTCCACAGGTTGATGGCCCCGGAGTTGTCCCCGGTGGCCAGGATCCGCCCGTCCGGGCTGAAGGCGACCGAAGCGACCGGGCTGCTGAGGAAGAGTGTGTTCGCCACCTTCGGGCGGCGTGGGTCTGACACGTCCCAGACGATGGTCCGGTTGTCGCTCGCGGCACTGGCCAGCGTCCGCCCGTCGGGACTGTAAGCCACCCGGTTGACGATGTTGTCGCCGTGGCCGCCGAGATCACCGCCGAGTGCCTTGGGGCGGGCCGGATCCGAGACGTCCCACAGCCGGAGCAGCCTCGACCGGGAGGTGCTCGGCCCGGTGCCGCCGCCGACGGCCAGTGTGTCGCCGTCCGTGCTGAAGGCGGTGGACGAGATGACCTGCCTCACCACGGAGTGGACCGTGCTCAGCCGACGGGGCTGCCTCGGCTCGGCCACGTCCCACAACTCGACGGTGCCGGTCGGTGTCGCACCGCCCTGGTAGTACGTCGACACGGCCAGCGTCCGCCCGTCGGGGCTGAACCGCAGACTCCACACCAGCCCTTTCGACACCGGCACCAAGGGTGAGAGGGCCACCGGGCGCCGGGCGTCGGAGACGTCGTACATGCGTAGGTTCCCGCCGTCGCCGAGGGCCAGCAGATCGCCCCGCTCGTTGAACGCGGTCGGTCCCGTCAGTCCGTTGCCCGTCTTGATCGAGCCGGTGAGCGGGGCCGGGCGGGTGGGATCCGAGGCATCCCAGATCCGCAGCCTGCCCGTGCCGGTGGCGAGCCGGCCCTTCGGACCGAAGCTGACCGAGTTCACGGTGTCGAAACGCTTCGGCAGCGGGGTGGCGTGAATCGCCCCCGCCCCCTGCATCAGCCGCGTGCGCAGTGCGGCCGTCGGCCGCATCCGGTACGCGATGAGGTCGAGCTGCGCGGCCAGGGCGCTGTCGGTCTCGCGCTGGCGGTCCGCCTCGGCGGTCACCCGGTCGAAGATCGCGGCGTCGCGCTGGGCGAGCGCCTCGCTCCTGCGGTCGAAGGCGAACGCCGCCAGCCCCGAAGCGAGCAGCATCAGGACGACGATCGTCGCGATCGCGCCGCGCCGGATCAGCCGGGCGCGCCGGTGCTGCCCCTGTGAGGCGGCGAGGAACGCGGTGGCAAGGGGCGGGACATCGTGCCGGTGGTCCGTGGCCCAGGTCCGGGCCCGTTCCAGCCGGATGCCCCGGTACAGGAACGTGGAGTCGCCGCGGCCGGCGTTGTCCCAGGCGGCGGCGGCTTCCTCCACTTCCTGGCGGATCACGCCGTGCTGACCGGCCGCCTTGATCCAGTCGCGCAGCTCCTTCCAGGCCCACAGCAGCGCTTCGTGGGTGACCTCCACGGTGGCCTCGTTGTGCGCGACGCCCCGGGTGAGCAGCCGCGCCTCGGTGAACCGGTCGGCCAGCTCGTCGACCGCCGTCGGGTCGGTGGCCGTACGCCGCAGGTCGCGCAGGGTGCGGCGGCGACGGGACACCTCGCCGTTCTCACCGATCCTGACCAGGCCGAGGAAGAACGGCCGGGCCGCCGCCCTCGCGGCCGGGGTCAGCTGCCGGAACACGTTCCGCGCGGTGGTCTCGATCGCGCCGTCGATGCCGCCGGTGTCGCGGTAACTGTCCATGGTGAGCGTGTCGCCCCTGCGGCCCAGCCAGGTGCGCTCCAACGCGTGGGCGAGCAGCGGCAGTTGGCCGGCGCCGTAGGCGGTGTCCTCGTCCCGCCAGGCCGTGCCGCGCAGGTCGCGCAGGATCAGGTCGACGAGTCCCTGCCCGAACTTGAGGCCGCACCGGGCGGCCGGGAGGGTCACGGCCTTGCGCACGTCCTGCTCGTCCATCGGGCCGACGATGACCTGATGGGCGTCCAGGACGTCGCGCAGATACGGGAAGGCGAGACAGGAGCCGTAGTGGTCCGCGCGCAGGCCGTAGACGGCGAGGGCGACGGGTTCGGCGGTCTCGGTGCCTTCGGTCAGTGCGGCGAGCGCCGCCACGAACCGGTGGCGCGCGGGCTCGTCCTCGCAGGCCGTGAACAGCTCCTCGAACTGGTCGACGACGAGCACCAGCCGTTCGCCCGGCGCCAGGCGGAGCCGCTCCCGCACCAGTTGGGGGAGGGCATCCAGCTCATCCTCCACGGCCTGACCGATCACCGCCTCGTCGGCCCCGGCGACCTGCGCGAGGCCGGCGGACAGTGCCCTGAGCGGGTCGGACGTCGGCGTGAACAGCAACTGCCGCCACGTCGCCGAGCCCTCGATCTGCCCCTTGGCCAGCTCCCACAGCAGCCCGGCCCGCAGCACCGAGGACTTGCCCGCACCGGACGGCGCGACGACGGCCAGCGGTTTGTGCTCCCTCAGGCACCCCCGGAGCATGGCCAGTACCTGGCTGACCACGTCCTCCCGCCCGAAGAACCACTCCGCCTCGTCCAGCCGGAACGCCCGCATCCCGGGATACGGGCACACATGGACGGTCGCCGGGCCGGCCGTCCGGTCGTACTCCTCACCGGCGTGGTGGTAGTGATCGTGCCGGTGGCTGTTCACATCGCCCTGCACGACGATCATGCTCCGGGCGGACTGGTAGACGGTGCCGTGCTCGGTCGCCTCGGCGCGCAGCGCCACCTCCACCGGCCGCTCCCGGGGGCGGTCCGGGGAGGTCATGTCGGCTTGACGTGCATGTCACGGCCGGCTTGATAGACCGTTCCGCCGTCCTTCGCCTCGGCCCGCATGTCGATGCGCTGCGCCGGGGCGCCGCCCGGTTCGCCCTGTGCTGCCTGTTCCCCTTGTCCGGCTTGATCGGCTTGATCGGCTTGATCGGCTTGCTCGGCGGCGAGTTCATCGACGAGGGCGGTGAGCGCCCGGCGGGCCGCCGGTTCGGCGTCGAGCAGAGCGCGGAAACGCTCCTGCCATGCCTCGACGAGCCGGGACTCCTCCTCGTCGCTCGGCGAGCCGCGCAGTACGTCGAGGGCGGCGTCCGTCGCGGAGACGGCGGCTTCCTCCTCGTCCGGGCGATGCCGCCGCCACACGCCTACGATCAGCTCGCGTACCCGTGCCCAGGCATCGGTGGCGAGCGAACTCACCACCGTGTTGGCGGCCGTCGTCGCCAGGACGGCCAACTGCTCTTCCATGAGCGTCCCCCGTGTTCCCCGCGTGACTGCTGTCCACTACTGAGTCAACTGCTGAGCCAACTGCCCTGCGCAGTCTGACAGTTACCCATCGTCCAGTGTGGGGAAGCGGAGGAGGGATGTGCGAGGGAACGGCTGTGAGGAAACCGTGAACGGGGGTCCAGGGGGCGGCAGCCCCCTGGCGGGGTCGAAGGGGCGGCAGCCCCTTCAGGATGGGACGGGTAGGGGCGGGGGGGGCGCAGGATCCATCAGTGGCTTCGCCACGGGCCGTCCCCGCCGCCCCGCAGGCACTACGCCAGTCCCGGCCCCCGCACCGGAATCGACGTGAACGTCGGCGCGGGCGCCGGGTCCTGGAAGAAGTCGTTGCCCTTGTCGTCGACCACGATGAACGCCGGGAAGGCCTCGACCTCGATCTTCCAGACGGCCTCCATGCCGAGCTCCTCGTACTCGACGACCTCGACCTTCTTGATGCAGTCCTGGGCGAGACGGGCGGCGGGCCCGCCGATCGAGCCCAGGTAGAAGCCGCCGTGGGTGCCGCACGCGTCGGTGACCTGCTTGCTGCGGTTGCCCTTCGCCAGCATCACCTTGGAGCCGCCCGCGGCCTGGAACTGCTCGACGTAGGAGTCCATACGGCCGGCCGTCGTCGGGCCGAAGGAGCCGGACGCGTAGCCCTCGGGAGTCTTCGCCGGACCGGCGTAGTACACCGGGTGGTCCTTCAGGTACTGCGGCATCTCCTCGCCCGCGTCCAGCCGCTCCTTGATCTTGGCGTGCGCGATGTCGCGGGCGACGACCAGCGGGCCGGTGAGCGAGAGCCGGGTCTTCACCGGGTACTTGGTGAGCTCCGCGAGGATGTCGTCCATCGGCTGGTTGAGGTCGATCTTGACGACGTCGCCGGCCTCGTCGAGGTGCTCGTCCGTCGTTTCCGGCAGGAAGCGCGCCGGGTCCGTCTCCAGCTGCTCCAGGAAGACGCCCTCAGCGGTGATCTTCGCGACGGCCTGCCGGTCGGCCGAACAGGAGACGGCGATGGCGACCGGGCAGGACGCGCCATGCCGCGGCAGCCGCACCACGCGCACGTCGTGGCAGAAGTACTTGCCGCCGAACTGCGCGCCGATCCCGATCTTCTGCGTCAGCTCGAAGACCTTCTCCTCCAGCTCCTTGTCCCGGAAGCCGTGGCCCAGCTCGGAGCCCTCGGCCGGGATCTCGTCCAGGTAGTGCGCGGAGGCGTACTTGGCGGTCTTCAGGGCGTACTCGGCGGACGTACCGCCCACGACGATCGCCAGGTGGTACGGCGGGCAGGCGGCCGTACCCAGCGAACGGATCTTCTCCTCCAGGAACTTCATCATGGAGGCCTCGTTCAGGACGGCCTTCGTCTCCTGGTAGAGGAACGACTTGTTGGCCGAGCCGCCGCCCTTCGCCATGAAGAGGAACTTGTAGGCGCCGCCGTCGGTGGCGTACAGCTCGATCTGCGCGGGCAGGTTGGAGCCGGTGTTCTTCTCCTCCCACATGGTGAGCGGAGCCATCTGCGAGTAGCGCAGGTTGAGGTTCAGGTACGCGTCGTAGATGCCGCGGCTGAGCGCCTCCTCGTCCCCGCCCTCGGTCAGCACGTTCTGGCCGCGCTTGCCCATCACGATCGCCGTACCGGTGTCCTGGCACATGGGGAGCACGCCGGCGGCCGCGATGTTCGCGTTCTTCAGCAGGTCCAGGGCGACGAACTTGTCGTTGCTCGACGCCTCGGGGTCGTCGATGATGCGCCGCAGCTGAGCCAGGTGGGCGGGCCGCAGATAGTGCTGGATGTCGTGGATGGCCTCCTCGGCCAGCTTGCGCAGCGCCTCGGGCTCGACCTTGAGGAACGTCCGCCCGTCGGCCTCGAAGGCGGAGACACCCTCGGAGGTCACCAGCCGGTACGGGGTGGTGTCCTCTCCCATGGGGAGCAGATCGGTGTACGCGAACTCAGGCATCTCAGCCCATTCCTCACTCGACAGACGGCAGCCGCCTCCATTGGCGGCCTCATCAGCGTAGAACCTGTCCAGGGCCGGGAGCTTGTGAGGTAAGGCTCAGTTGGGCATCATGTTCGTCATCCACAGGGGTATCGCGATCTATCGTGTTTGGGTACGCTCTTGCCGTGGACCTTCAGAAGCGCCCTGCGCCCACCGTCTCCGATGCCACCGAGCCCCGCGCCACCGAACTCCGCGCCTCCGACGCCGATCGCGACCGGATCGCCGACATCCTGCGCGACGCCCTGGCCGAGGGCCGCCTCACCGCCGAGGAGCACGCCGAGCGCGTCGAGGGCGTGCTGACGGCGAAGACGGTCGGCGAACTGGACGTCTTCATACGGGACCTGCCCGCGGCCCACGCGCGCCGCGCACCCCATGGGCCCGCCCCCAGCCGCCCCGCCCCCGGCGCGATCCCGGCCGACCCCGACGACAACGTGGTCGCGGTCTTCAGTAGCGCCGTCCGCCGGGGCCGCTGGCGCCCGGGCCGCCGCATCCATGCGTACGCGATCTTCGGCACCGTGGAGATAGACCTCAGCGAGGCGCTCTTCGCGTACCAGCACGTCGTGATCCGGGCGATCTCGGTCTTCGGCAACATCGAGGTCCGCGTCCCGGAGAACGTCTCGCTGCGCGGCACGGGCGGCGGTGTCCTCGGCAACTTCGAGGTGGACCACGTCGACGCGGAGGATCCCGAGGCGCCGGTCGTCCATGTCGACGGCTGGGCCGTGCTCGGCAACATCGAGGGCCGGCCGAAGCGGGGGAAGATCGTCGCGGACATCCTCGATCGCGTTCAGCGCAAGGTCGACAAGAGTTTGCGCAAGCATCTGGATCATTGACGGTTGTGAATCGACCGCCTTCGTCCCGGCTCCGCGGCCGTCCCGGGCGCCCCACAGCGGTGCGCGGGACCCCTCGAAATCCAGCGGTTCGGAACTGACTGCATAGGCGCGCGTACAGCGGGTAGACCTTGCTGCATCGTCTCTCGCTCGCGAAGCCGTCGTCAGGAGTAGACCGTGCTGCAACCGCCGCATTCGTCCCTGCAGGTAGCTGCCGTTCCGGCCCAGCGGGTGCCAGTGCGAGACAGGGACCAAGACGCCCCGTGGCATACAGAAGCCGTGTGCCGCCGCGACGAGGCCGGCCTGTTCTTCGCCCCCTCAAAGGAGCCGACCGCGGCCCGCCTCTCCCGCGAGGAGGCGGCCAAGCGAGTCTGCGCCCGCTGTCCGGTCATGGTCGAGTGCCGCGAACATGCCCTGCTCCAGCCCGAACCGTACGGCGTCTGGGGCGGCCTGACCGCAGCGGAACGCCGAGTGGTCCTGGCAAGGCGCCGCCGCCGCGAAATGGAACTGAAGAAGGCGACGAGGACGGCAGACCGCATAGCGCAGGCAGGCTGAGAAGCAAAAAGGATCAAAAAGGAATGGGCGCCCCCTCCGCACCGGGGGCGCCCTTTCAACGCCGGGGGAGCCGGCCGACCAAAGGGGCGCGGGGCACTGCGCGACCAGCCACGTACAAACCGCGGTCGCCGACTATCCGCACTCCCGAGCTCCCAGGCGCACGCGCTCCCTACTTCGCGCGGTCGAAATCGATCGCGCTGTAGGCCCGCAGCTTGCTCAGCCGGTGCTCGGAGTCGATCCTGCGCACCGTCCCCGACTTCGACCGCATCACGATCGAGTCGGTGGTCGCGATCTCCGACCGGTACCGCACACCCCGCAGCAGCTCACCGTCGGTGATCCCGGTCGCGACGAAGAACACGTTGTCCCCGGCGACCAGGTCATCGGTGAGCAGCACCCGGTCGAGGTCGTGCCCGGCGTCGACCGCCCGCTGCCGCTCCTCGTCGTCCTTCGGCCACAGCTTGCCCTGGATGGTTCCGCCGAGGCACTTCACGGCACAGGCCGAGATGATCCCCTCCGGCGTACCGCCGATGCCGAGCAGCATGTCGACGCCGGTGCCCTCACGCAGTGCGTAGATGGACCCCGCGACATCGCCGTCGGAGATCAGCTTGATGCGCGCACCGGCATCCCGGATCTCCTTGATGATGCCCTCGTGGCGAGGCCGGTCGAGGATGACGACGGTGACGTCCTCCGGCGTGGCCCGCTTCGCCTTCGCGACCCGGCGGATGTTCACGGACACGGGCGCGTCGATGTCGACGAAGTCGGCGGCTTCGGGGCCGGTGACCAGCTTGTCCATGTAGAAGACGGCGGACGGGTCGAACATGGACCCCCGGTCGGCCGCGGCCAGCACGGCGATCGCGTTGGGCATGCCCTTGGCGGTCAGCGTGGTCCCGTCGATCGGGTCGACGGCGATGTCGCACTCCGGCCCGGTCCCGTCGCCGACACGCTCCCCGTTGAAGAGCATCGGCGCTTCGTCCTTCTCGCCCTCGCCGATGACGACGACGCCGTTCATCGACACGGTGGAGACGAGGGTCCGCATGGCGCGCACCGCGGCACCGTCGGCGCCGTTCTTGTCGCCGCGGCCCACCCAGCGGCCCGCGGCCATCGCCGCCGCTTCGGTCACGCGGACCAGTTCCAGGGCGAGGTTGCGGTCGGGGGCTTCACTGGGTACTTCGAGCTCGGACGGCAAATGATGATGATTCTCGGTCATCGGAGCGCACCTTTCTGATACGACGACGGCCGGATGAGGGTGACCGCCCTGACTCTATCCTCGGGCGCGCAGAATGAGCAGGGGGCCCCACGGATGAGCAGGCGGGGCACCTGCGACGATAGGCGCGTGGCAGGTTCGAACGGCAAGCAGAAGTCGGTCCGCAACATGGTCCTCTCCCTGGGAGTCACCGTGCTCGCGGCGGGAGTCATCTATACCTTCGTACCCCATGAGGACGGCACTCCCGACCTCCCGCGGGTCGACTACCGCGTCGAGCTGCTCACGGCCCGCCGCGCGGCGTCCTACCCCGTGGTCGCACCCCAGGGGCTGCCCGACACCTGGAAGGCGACGTCCGTCCGCTTCAAGGGCGACGACTTCGACGCCTGGCACCTCGGCTTCCGCACCCCGGGCGGGGAGTACGTACAGGTCGAGCAGTCGGCCGAGAAGCCGGCGACGTTCCTGGAGGAGGCCACCCAGGGCGGACAGGCGACCGAGGTCACCGAGGAGATCGGCGACCGGACGTGGACGCGGTACACGGGCGGCCGCTACGACGCGCTCGTGCACCGGGAGAAGGGCGCGACCACCGTGGTGGCGGGCACGGGGTCGTTCGAGCAGCTGACGCAGATGGCGAAGGCGCTCAAGGCGGAGTGACCGTCCGCGCACGACCTGGCTGACGACGAAAGGCCCCCGGCGATCGCCGGGGGCCTTTCGCGTGCGCGGGATCGGTGCCCGCTGGGTGCTCGGGTCGGTCAGACCGTGGTGATGACCTGGTCGAACTCCAGGCGCGGGGAGCGCGGGTACCAGGCGTCGGGGCCCGGCTTGCCGATGTTGACGACCATCAGCGGGGTGTGGTCGTCGTCCAGGAACTCCTTGCGGACGCCCTCGAAGTCGAAGCCGGTCATCGGGCCGGCGGCCAGCCCGGCGGCGCGGACGCCGACGATGAAGTACGCGGCCTGCAGGGAGGCGTTCAGCGCGGCGGCGTTCTCGCGGGCCGCGCGCTCGCTGAAGAAGAGGTCCTTGGCCTGCGGGAACGCCGGGAAGAGGGCCGGCAGCTCCTCGTGGAACTCGTTGTCCGCGGACAGGATCGCGACCAGCGGGGCGGCGGCGGTCTTGGCCTGGTTGCCCTCGGCCATGTGCTGCACCAGGCGCTCACGGGCCTCGGCGGAGCGGACCAGGGTGATGCGCAGCGGGGTCTGGTTGAAGGCGGTGGGGCCGTACTTGACCAGGTCGTAGATCGCCTGGACCTGCTCCTCGGTCACCGGCTCGTCGGTGAAGGTGTTCGCGGTGCGGGCCTCGCGGAACAGCAGGTCCTGGGCGGCGGAGTCAAGAACGAGAGACATGCGTGAACCTTCTCGGGGTGTGCGTCGTGCGCGTGAGACGGACCCGGGATGTAAACGGACCGGGGACCGGTTGTCGTGGTCGACGGTACGCGAGACAAGTTCAAGGTTCAACAAAAAGCAGGGTGTGGTGATCCGCCTCACAACACCGCGTCGGTGTCAGGAGCCGTCCGCACCGTCTTCCCGCCCGGCCTCGGCCTCGGCCTCCTCGGCCAGCGCCGCGTCCAGCCGCGCCCGCGCCCCGTCCAGCCAGCGCCGGCACACCTTGGACAGCTCCTCGCCCCGCTCCCACAGCGCGAGGGACTCCTCCAGCGTCGTACCGCCCGCCTCCAGCCGCCGTACGACCTCGATCAGCTCGTCCCGGGCCTGCTCGTACCCGAGGGCCTCTTCCACCTTGCTGGTCATGCGCCCACCCTATGCATCGCTACCTGCATCGCTTGATCCATCGACGCGACCGCTCGGTCCGTCGACTCGTACGGAGAACTCACCCTCGGCGACCCGCGCCCGCAGCGCCTCGTCCGCCGCCACCTCGCCCGGGTCACGGACCACATGCCCGTCGGCCTTCTGCAGCACCGCATACCCGCGCTTCAGGGTCGCCGCGGGGGAGAGGCCCACCACGCGCGCGTGCGTGTGCGTCAGCTCCGACTCGGCGCGGTCCAGGAGGTGGCCGAGGCAGCGGCGGCCGCGGTCGAGGAGGGAGGCCACGTGATCGGCGCGTTCGTCGATCATCCGGTGCGGATCCTCTATCGAGGGCCGCGCGAGGGCATGCGCGAGCCCGCGCTCCTCCCGGTCGATGTACGCCCCGACGCACCGCCGGGCCCGGTCGCGCAGCATCCGCACCCGCTCGTACTCCTCGCCCACGTCCGGCACGACCTTCTTGGCCGCGTCGGTCGGAGTGGAGGCGCGCAGGTCGGCGACGTAGTCGAGGAGGGGGTTGTCCGGCTCGTGGCCGATGGCGGACACGACCGGCGTACGACACGAGGCGACGGCCCGGACGAGCTGCTCGTCGGAGAAGGGCAGCAGATCCTCGACGCTCCCGCCCCCACGGGCGACGACGATCACATCCACGTCGTCGATCTCGTCGAGCTCCTTCACCGCCTGCACGACCTGCGGCACGGCATGCACACCCTGCACGGGGACGTTGCGCACCTCGAAGCGGACGGCGGGCCAGCGGTGGCGGGCGTTCTCCAGCACATCCCGCTCGGCGGCGGAGGCGCGCCCGCAGACCAGGCCGATCAGCTGGGGGAGGAAGGGCAGTGGCTTCTTCCGCTCCGGCGCGAACAGCCCCTCCGCGGCGAGGGCCTTCTTCAGCATCTCCAGCCGGGCGAGGAGCTCGCCGACGCCGACGGGCTTTATCTCGGTGGCGCGCAGGGAGAGCTGGCCGCGGGGGGCATACCACTCCGGCTTGGCGAGTACGACGACGCGGGCGCCCTCGCTCACCACGCCGGCGACGGCGTCGAACACCTGGCGATAGCAGGTCACGCTGACGGAGATGTCGTACGAGGGATCCCGCAACGTCAGAAACACCACGCCGGCGCCGGGCCGCCGCGACAACTGCGTGATCTGCCCCTCGACCCACACCGCCCCGAGCCGATCGATCCACCCCCCGATGAGCCGCGACACCTCACCGACGGGCAGGGGCGATTCGGGGGACGTGTTCACAGCCATGCGCCGAGCGTAACGGCCACCACCGACAACACGGCCCAGCCGAACCGGGGCCCGGCGCGGGCAGCCCCGCCGGGCCGAGACCCCACGCTCGATGCGGTGCCCCACCCGCCCCGCGTTCCCCCACCCGCACAGCCCGCCGTCAGTCTCCCCACCAACCCGTCACCCACGCGATCTTCGACCCCCCGAACGCACCCTTACGATGGGACGCATGACTGCTTCGTCTGGCCGCCGTGTCCTGCTCGCCGCCCCCCGTGGCTACTGCGCGGGTGTGGACCGCGCCGTGATCGCCGTCGAGAAAGCCCTGGAGCAGTACGGCGCTCCGGTGTACGTCCGGCACGAGATCGTCCACAACAAGTACGTCGTACAGACCCTGGAGAAGAAGGGGGCCATCTTCGTCGAGCGGACGGAGGAGGTCCCCGAGGGGAACATCGTGATGTTCTCCGCGCACGGCGTCGCCCCCGTCGTCCACGAGGAGGCCGCCCGCGGCAAGCTCGCCACCATCGACGCGACCTGCCCGCTGGTGACCAAGGTCCACAAGGAAGCCGTCCGCTTCGCCAACGAGGACTACGACATCCTCCTGATCGGGCACGAGGGCCACGAAGAGGTCATCGGTACGTCCGGCGAGGCCCCCGACCACATCCAGCTCGTCGACGGCCCGGCCGATGTCGCCAAGGTCGAGGTCCGTGACCCGTCGAAGATCGTGTGGCTGTCCCAGACCACCCTGTCCGTCGACGAGACCATGGAGACCGTCGACGCGCTGAAGGAGAAGTTCCCGCAGCTCATCTCCCCGCCCAGCGACGACATCTGCTACGCCACGCAGAACCGCCAGCTCGCGGTGAAGCAGATGGGCGCCGAGGCCGAGCTGGTCATCGTGGTCGGCTCGCGCAACTCCTCCAACTCCGTGCGCCTGGTCGAGGTCGCCAAGCTGGCCGGCTCGCGCGAGGCCTACCTCGTGGACTTCGCGAGCGAGATCGACGAGGCCTGGCTGGAGGGCGTGACGACGGTGGGCGTCACCTCCGGCGCGTCCGTCCCGGAGGTGCTCGTCGAGGAGGTCCTGGAGTGGCTCGCCCAGCGCGGCTACGGCGACGTCGAGCTCGTCAAGGCGGCCGAGGAGTCCATCACCTTCTCCCTGCCGAAGGAGCTGCGCCGCGATCTGCGCGAGGAGGCGGCGGCGCTGATCGCCGAGCGTACGGGGGCCGCGGGCGGCTTTGGCGACTCCGCGGAGTGACAGTCAGTCCGCCGTCGTAACGTAGGGCCATGCAGATCTTCGGCTTGGACATCGGTGGGTCCGGGATCAAGGGTGCCCCGGTGGACCTGGACAGGGGCGATCTCGCTCAGGAGCGCTTCAAGGTGCTCACTCCGCACCCGGCCACGCCCGACGGCGTGGCCGACGGCGTGAAGCAGGTCGTCGAGCACTACGGCTGGACAGGGCCGGTCGGGCTCACCTTCCCCGGCGTGGTCACCGACGGATCCACGATCCGTACGGCGGCCAACGTCGACAGAAACTGGATCGACACCGACGCGCGCGCGTTGTTCAGCGAGCGCCTCGGCGGCCTCCCGGTGACGGTGGTCAACGACGCGGACGCGGCCGGCGTGGCCGAGATGCACTTCGGCGCGGGCCGCGACCGCAAAGGCACCGTGATCCTCCTCACCTTCGGCACGGGCATCGGCAGCGCGCTGTTCGTCGACGGCGCCCTGGTCCCCAACACCGAGCTGGGCCACCTCGAACTGCACGGCCACGACGCCGAGAAGCGCGCCTCCAGCAAGGCCAAGGAGGACGAGGAGCTGACCTGGGAGCACTGGGCCCACCGCGTCCAGAAGTACCTCGCCCATGTCGAGATGCTGTTCTCCCCGGAGCTGTTCATCATCGGCGGCGGGGTGAGCCGGAAGTCCCACAAGTTCCTGCACTACATCGAGGGCATCAAGGCGGAGATCGTCCCGGCGCAGCTGCAGAACAACGCGGGGATCGTGGGAGCGGCGATGCGGGCGGCGGAGAAGGACAGCTGAAGGGCAGCTGGCGGGCAGCTGACGGATGGCCGACTCATGGCTGGGCGACGCTCACACCGGCCGACGGCGGGCCGCCGCCCTGCGCACCATCAGGCGGACCCTCCGTACGGTCACGATGAGACCGGTGATCAGCGTCCCCCCGTACAGCCACCCGGCCTGAGTGGCGAGGGAGGTCACGATCCCCATCAGGTGACCGCCGATCCCCCCGCCCTGGTCGGCCACCGGAACCAGCCCCACGGCGAAGGCGATCGGCACGACCACCGGCGCGGTCATGAGGTCGCCCCTGCGCACCCAGGCCGCAGCCAGCACGCACACCGGCAGGAACAGCACGCTGTACACCGCGAGCGAGGAC
Organism: Streptomyces sp. R28; assembly: GCF_041052385.1. Taxonomy (GTDB): domain Bacteria; phylum Actinomycetota; class Actinomycetes; order Streptomycetales; family Streptomycetaceae; genus Streptomyces. The sequence continues at coordinate 6,822,167 of NZ_CP163439.1, forward strand.
CCGAACAGCAGCGCGTCGAGGTAGCCGAGCAGGAGCATCACGGCGCTGCAGAACAGGCCGCTGCCCAGGCCGGTGAGCCGGGGGTTGGGGAACCGGCGCACAGCCTGCGGCGCCGGGGACGGCCCCGGTCGCCGTACCGCCGCTGCCGCCGGGGCCGTACCCGGGCGGCGCTGGGAGACGGGCCGGGGCGACCGGGCGGCGGGCTCGGCGGATGCGGCGGCTCGGGACGGCCGGGCGGGGCGGGGCCTTGCCGCCGGGGCGGATCCGGGGGAACGGGGCGGCCATACGGACCGATCCGAACCGCTCACATCCCTTGCACCGCCGCCGCCCCCACCTCGCGCGAACCCGCCCGCGCCGCGCCTCGTACGACCTTCGCCCCGTTCCACACTGTCCCCGTCCGGCGCGAACCCGCGCTCACCCCGCGCGAACCCGCCCCGGTCCCGCCCCGCACCACCCCCACCCCGCGCCGCCTGTGGCGGCAACGGAGGCGGCGTACCGCGTCGCGAGTCGTACCCGGCAGGTCGCGCCCTGTCTGGCTCCACTGCACCAACCTAGGTCGGTTTATGTGGTGAATCGGCCATCAGACACGCCCTGGGGTCGACCTTGGCCACCTGTTCGAGGCGAGGGCCCTCGGCCGCCGGGGTCCGGTCGGGTACGCGGTAGTACGCCGTAGACTGGTGGATCGGCCCGTGCATCTGCATCATCTGCATCGAAGATCGAAGAAGGACCGGGCCCCAGCCCAGCCCAGCCCCCTGAAGTCCTCTCACGTACGGGAAGTCGCAACGTGTCGCTCACGATCGGAATCGTCGGTCTGCCGAATGTCGGCAAGTCGACCCTGTTCAACGCCCTGACCAAGAACGACGTGCTGGCGGCCAACTACCCGTTCGCCACGATCGAGCCGAACGTCGGCGTGGTCGGCGTCCCCGACGCCCGGCTCACCAAGTTGGCCGATATCTTCTCCTCCCAGCGCATCCTCCCCGCGACGGTCGACTTCGTCGACATCGCCGGCATCGTGCGCGGCGCCTCCGAGGGTGAGGGCCTGGGCAACAAGTTCCTCGCGAACATCCGTGAGTCCGACGCGATCTGCCAGGTCATCCGCGCCTTCAAGGACGAGAACGTCGTCCACGTCGACGGCAAGGTCTCGCCCAAGGACGACATCGAGACGATCAACACCGAGCTGATCCTCGCCGACCTCCAGACCATCGAGAAGGTCCTGCCCCGCCTCCAGAAGGAGTCGCGGATCAAGAAGGACGTCGCGCCGAAGGTCAAGGCCGTCGAGGAGGCCCAGGAGATCCTGGAGAAGGGCGACACGCTGTTCTCCGCGGGCATCGTCCAGGGCTCCGGCAACGAGGAGCTCCTGCACGACCTGCACCTCCTGACGACGAAGCCCTTCCTCTACGTCTTCAACGTGGACGAGGACGAGCTGGTTGACGAGGACTTCAAGGACGAGCAGCGTGCCCTGGTCGCCCCGGCCGAGGCGATCTTCCTCAACGCCAAGCTGGAGGCGGACCTCGCCGAGCTCGACGAGGAGGACGCGATGGAGCTGCTGGAGTCGGTGGGCGCCGAGGAGCCCGGCCTCGCGACCCTCGCCCGCGTCGGCTTCAACACCCTCGGCCTGCAGACCTACCTCACGGCCGGCCCCAAGGAATCCCGCGCCTGGACGATCAAGAAGGGCGCCACGGCCCCCGAGGCGGCCGGTGTCATCCACACCGACTTCCAGAAGGGCTTCATCAAGGCCGAGGTCATCTCCTTCGCCGACCTGGTGGAGACCGGTTCGGTGGCGGAGGCCCGCGCGAAGGGGAAGGCGCGGATGGAGGGCAAGGACTATGTGATGCAGGACGGGGACGTGGTGGAGTTCCGCTTCAACGTGTGATCGGGCCATTACCGTGCGCTAGGTGATTCGTCAAGCGTGCAGGTCAGAAGGGGTCGACCTCCGAGGAGGTCGACCCCTTCGTTGTCACCGTGCTGGATGGGTGCTGGATGTTCTGACGCTGAATCAGTTGGCGTCAGGTGTCGTAAACGGTGGAGCGATGTCCGACGTGCACGATCCAGACCACCAGTTCTCCGTTGTCGATCGTGTAGACGACGCGGTAGTCGCCGACTCGCAGCCGACGGCGCTCAGGCTGGGACACCAAAGCGGTGGTGTTGAAACCGAGGGGGTCGCTCTCCAGCTCGGTCAGCTTGGCCAGGATGCGGAGTGCCATGTCGCGAGGGATCTTGCGTAGCTCTGCCTGTGCTTCGGGTCGGAAGACGGTGCGGTATTCACTCACTGCGTGCCAGCGTCTCCCTCATGATGTCCTCGATCGGGATGCCGGGTGCCGGGTTGGTCATGCGCTCGTCGATGATCCGGTTGATCTCGCGCTCTTCCCATTCCTGGTACTTGCGCAGCACCTCGATGGACACCACGGCGGCGACTTCCTTGCCTCGGCGTGTGATGACCGTGGGTACGTCGTCGCGGTCCGCGCGCTCCACGACCTCGGCCAGGTGAGCACGCACGTCGCGGATGGACTCTATGGGCAGCGGCTGCGTCATGAGCCCAAGGGTACCGAGTGTCCCATGTGTACACAATGCGCGCGGCGGGTCTGTGGCGCTCTCTCGCTCGTGCTGGATGTGCTGGATGAACTCGCACCGTGCTGGATCGGTGCTGATGAGGACTCCGAAAACCACGTTTCCGCAGGTGAGAGCTCTGTGCTGAACGTTCCGGTTCAACGTGTGAGCAGCTCAGAAGGGCCGGTCTCCGCAGGGACCGGCCCTTTGGCATTCCGGCCCGTCGGGGTCGCACGTCGGAAGGGGTCGGGCTCAGGAGCGCCCGACCCCTCTGCGTTCCCGTGCTGGACCGGTGCCGACCTCTGCGGCGCTCAGCCGGGGAAGACGTGGTCGTGGGTGACGTGGCGGGAGCGCAGGAGCAGTTCGCCGTCCTCGCCCCGGACCAGGACGTCGTGGACGACGCAGCTCGGGCCGAACTCGGGCTCCTTGACGTCGGCGTGGACGGTGAGGACCAGGCAGTAGCTCGTCGCCGTGATCGAGCCGTCGGCCGCCTGGTCCACGGCCACGTGGTTGAACCAGTGCCGGCGCTGGATCCTGCGGGCGTCGAACTTGCGGTGGAAGTCCTCCAGGACGTCGATGATCCCGGCACGGGTATGGGCGGCGGGCAGCGTGGGGGAGTGCTTGAACTCGCCGTCCTCGGTGAAGGTCGCGGCGTAGCCGGCGAAGTCGCGGCCGTCCAGCTTCTGCATCTGGTGGCCGTAGAACGACAGGACCTCGGCATACAGGCCGGTGGGAAGCGCGGTGATGGTCATGCGGCCACGGTCGCCCCGTCGCCTCGAAGCCCGCTCGAGCCGGGTTCGAGCAGGCCCTGCCAGCCTCGACGTCATGAGCACCGTGACAGTGATCGGGGCGGGCACGATCGGCCTGGGATGGATCAATCTGTTCAGCGCCCGCGGACTGACCGTACGGGTCAACAGCCGCAGGCCTGACGCCCGTCGCATCGTGCGCGAGGGGCTCGAGCTGTTCTCCCCGGGGCGGGCGGACGAGCTGGCGGCGCGGATCGAGTTCGAGCCGGACGTCGGCCGGGCGGTGGCCGGAGCGGACCTCGTCTCCGAGAACGCGCCCGACGACCTGCCCCTCAAGCAGCGGCTGTTCGCCGAGATCGGCGAGGCCGCCCCGGACCACGCGCTCGTACTGTCCTCGACGTCGAAACTGCTCCCCGACGACCTGAGCCGGGACATGCCCGGACCGGGCCGGCTGGTCGTAGCCCATCCCTTCAACCCGCCGCACATAGTTCCGCTGGTCGAGGTGATCGGCGGGGAACGCACCGACCCGGAGGCCGTCGAACGGGCGGTGGTCTTCCTGGAGTCGGTCGGGCGGACACCGGTCGTACTGCGCAGGGCGCTGCCCGGCTTCGCCGCCAACCGGCTGCAGTCCGCGCTGCTGCGCGAGAGCATCCACCTCGTCCTCGAAGGCGTGGTGACCGTCGAGGAGCTCGACCGGATCGTCACCGACTCGATCGGCCTGCGCTGGTCCACCATCGGACCCTTCCACGCGTTCCACCTGGGCGGCGGGCCGGGCGGGCTGCGCAAATGGCTCGAGCATCTCGGCAGCGGCCTCGAACAGGGCTGGCGTGGGCTCGGACAGCCCGCCCTCACCCCCCAGGCCGTCGAAACCGTGGTCGAACAGACCGAAGCCGCCTACGGCGAGCGGACCTATGCCGAGCTGGTCCGGGACCGTGACGACCGGCACCACGCCGTACTGGCCGCCCTGGGGCGGACCGGGCAGTCCCAGGAGGAGAAGAAGTGATGCGTGCCGTCCAGTTCGACCGGTACGGCGCCCCCGACGTGCTGTACGTCGCCGAGCGCCCGGTCCCCGAGCCCGGCCCCGGCCAGGTGAGGATCGCCGTCGAGGCGGTCAGCGTCGGCCATGCGCAGACCCAGATGCGGCGTGAGGTCTTCCCCGCGCCGATGTGGAAGCCCGTCTTCCCCGTCGTCCTCGGCGGGGACGTGGTCGGCAGGATCACCGCGCTGGGACCCGGCGTCGCGGGACTGCGCCCGGGAGACCGGGTCGGCGCCTTCACCCTCTACGGCGCCTACGCCGAGCAGGTCGTCGTCGACGCCGGCACCGTCGTACCCGTACCCGAGGAGCTGGACGCCGCCGAGGCCGCGGTCCTGCCGGGCACCGGACTGATCGCCCTCGGCGTTCTGCGGACCGGGCAACTGAGCAAGGGCGAGACGGTGCTGGTGCATGCGGCGGCCGGCGGCGTGGGCCATATCGCGGTCCAGCTCGCCCGGGCAGCCGGGGCCGGGCAGGTCATCGGCACCGCGGGCGAGGCCGCCAAGCGTGAGTTCGCCCGCGCCACGGGCGCCGACGCCGTCGTCGACCACCGCTCCCCGCACTGGGCCGAGGAGGTCCGGGAACTCACCGGGGGACGCGGGCCCGACCTGATCCTGGACGGCGTCGGCGCCGAGGTCCTGCAGCAGGGCATCCGCCTGCTCGCCCCGGGCGGCCGGCTGGTGTTCTACGGCTCGTCCGGCGGCGAGCTGGAGATCCCGCGGGTGTCGGTGATGGACCTCATCGGCATCAAGTACGTCACCGGCTTCGCACTGTCGGCCTGGCGGGGCGGCCGCCCGCACGAGTACGAGGCGGGCGTCGCCGAGCTCACCCGGCTGCTGGTCGACGGACAGGTGAAGTCCGCCGTACACGCCCGGCTGCCCCTGGAGCGGGCCGCCGAGGCGCACACCATCCTCGAGGCCAGGGCCCAGCTGGGACGGGTCGTACTCATTCCCTGACTCTGACTCTCCCTGACCCTTCTCCGACCTCCATTCCGAGTTCGTATTCCAAGAGTCCGAAGGAGACCTTTCCATGACCTCATCGCGTCAACAGGTGATACGTCTGACCACCGCGTCCGCCCTCGCCCTGGCGGGAATCGTGAGTCTGGGCACCAGCGCGCATGCCGCGAACGTGGACGTGCCCTACGAGTGCCGCACCTGGGTGCAGGGCAACACGCACCCGGTCTACGACTACAAGCGCGGCTTCGATGTCACCGTGCCCGCCTCGGTCCGCGCGGGCAAGAAGTTCGAGGCCACGTACGACCCGGCCCCGATCACCGCCTTCGCCCAGTACAACAAGATCGTCAAGGACGTGCGGGTCGCCTACCGGATCCCGGAGGGCGCGAAGGTCAAGCAGGTGAAGCTCACCGGCGGCAGCGGCCTCGGCGACTCCGCTCTCCAGGTCAAGGTCGAGGGCAAGGACATCATCGTCAGCGCCTCCGGTCCGCTCGAGGGCGGTGTCGAATTCGACCTGCCGACGCTGAAGGTCACCTACAAGGCGCCGAAGGACGCCGGTACGCTCAACTTCGGCCCCGGTGGCTCCAGTTACGAGCAGCCCGGCTTCTACTGGTACCGCTACCAGCCGATTCTGGACGAGTGGGGCCCGTTCGAGTGCTTCCCCGACCCGGCGAAGCCCGCGACCGTGCTGGCCAGCACGCAGGTCGCCAAGTAGCAGCAACCGTCAAACGAACGTGGAGAACGCATGCCTAAGGCCATAGCCATCCAGCAGTTCGGCGGACCGGACGTACTGGGCCTCATCGATGTCCCCGAGCCGGTGCCAGGGCCGGGCCAGGTGACGGTCCGGGTGCGGGCCGTCGGGGTCAACGGGTTCGACTGCCGGGTGCGTTCCGGCGGCATGCGGGGTCGTTATCCGGTCGAGTTCCCGCAGATCATCGGCAACGAGTTCGCCGGGGTCGTCGAGCGGACCGGGCCGGAGGTGGCCGGGTTCGCGCCCGGCGACGAGGTGCTGGGGTTCGCCGTCATGCAGTCCGGCGCCGAGCTGCTCGCCGTCGGCGCGGACCAGATCACCGCCAAGCCGCCGGAGCTGTCGTGGGAGGTCGCGGGGTCCCTGTCGGCCGTGGGGCAGACCGCTGACATCGCCCTGGCCGAACTGCGGGTCGGCAAGGGGGACACCGTGCTCGTGCACGCCGCGGCAGGCGGCGTCGGCAGCCTCGCCGTCCAGCTCGTCAAGGAGCGGGGCGGCACGGCGATCGGCAGTGCCGGCGAGCACAACCACGAGTTCCTGCGCTCGCTGGGCGCGCTGCCCGTCGCCTACGGCCCCGGCTTCGCCGACCGGGTACGCGCCCTGGCCCCGGACGGCGTGGACGCGGCCCTCGACTGCCACGGTGGACCGGAGGCGCTCGCCGTGTCACTCGAACTCGTCGCGGACCGGGCCAGGATCGCCACCATCGCCAACTTCCGTGCCGCGGCCCAGGAGGGCATCCTCATGCCGCAGGTGGTGCGGTCCGCCGAGCGGCTCGCCGCCCTGGCCGCACTCTGCGCCGAGGGACGGCTGCGGCCGCACGTCGAGGCCGTCCTCCCCTTCGCCAAGGCGGCCGAGGCCCACCACAGGCTGGAGCAGGGCCATGTGCGCGGGAAGCTCGTCCTGGTGCCGGACCAGTGACATCGGCTCCTGCCCGACCGGGCGGCCCGGCGCACGAGGGACATCCGCGGCGCTGGGCCGTTCTCGCGGTGCTGGTCCTGAGCCTGGTGAGCATCATCCTCGACAACACCGTGCTCAACGTGACGCTGCGCACCCTCACCGACCCGGAGCAGGGCCTCGGCGCCTCGCACAGCCAGGTCGAATGGGTGCTCAGCGCCTACACCCTCGCCTTCGCGGCGACGCTGTTCACCTGGGGTGTGCTCGGCGACCGGCTGGGCCGCAGACGCGTACTCCTGCTGGGCCTCGCCCTGTTCGGGCTGTCGTCCCTGGCCGGGGCCTACGCCGGGTCGCCGGAGCAGCTCATCGCCGCCCGCGCCTGCATGGGGGTGAGCGGCGCGGCGGTTCTGCCGAGCACGCTGGCCACCATCGCCGCCGTCTTCCCGATGCGGGAGCGCCCCAAGGCCCTCGGGATCTGGGCGGCTTCGGTCGGCTTCGCCCTCGGCATCGGACCGGTCACCGGCGGGCTGCTGCTCGCGCACTTCTGGTGGGGCTCGGTCTTCCTGGTCAACGTGCCGATCGTGGCGGTCTGCCTGGTCGCGGTGGTGCTGCTGGTGCCCGAGACCCGGGGCACCACGGGCAAGCGCGTCGACGCGGCCGGACTGCTGCTCTCGATCGCCGGTCTCGTGCTGCTCGTCTACGCGATCATCGAGGCCGGCCGGAGCGGCGGGGTCACCGAGCCCACGGTCTGGGGCACCGGCCTGGCGGGCCTCGGCCTGCTGGGTGTGTTCCTGTGGCACGAGCGCCGTACCGCCGAACCCTCGCTGGAGCTCGGCTTCTTCCGGCTCAAGGCCTTCTCCACCGCCGTCGCGGCCGTCGGCTTCGTCAGCTTCGCGATGATGGGCTTCCTCTTCTTCAGCGCCTTCTACCTGCAGAGCGTGCGCGGCTACACCCCGCTGCAGGCCGGGAGTTGCACCGTGGCGCTGGCCGTCGCGAACGTGGTCTGCGGACCCCTCAGCACGGTCCTGGTCCGCTCGATCGGCGCCCGGAACGTGTGCGCGGCGGGCATGCTGGCCGTGACCGCCGCACTCTCCGGTGTCGTCTTCGTGACCCAGCACGCTCCGCTCTGGCTGATCCTCGCCTTGTTCGCCGCACTGGGGGCAGGCGTAGCCTGCGTCATGCCGACCGCAGCCGTGTCCATCATGAACGCGATCCCACGCGAGAAGGCGGGCGTGGCCTCAGCGATGAACAACACCGTGCGCCAGCTGGGCGGCGCCCTGGGCGTCGCGGTGCTCGGGTCCCTCATGGGCGCCGCCTACCGCAGTGGCATCGAGGACGAGCTCGCCGTACTGCCGCCTTCCGTGCGGCACGAGGCCGGGGAGTCCCTGGATGCCACGCTCCTTGCTGCGACTCGGCTGGGGGAGAGCGGACTTGTCGGTCCCGCACGGCAGGCTTTCCTGGACGCCATGCATCTGGCCGCCGGGACAGCTGCCGCGGCGGCCCTCGTGGGCGCCCTAGCCGTGCTCCGCTGGCTGCCCTCCACCGTCACGACTCCGACGCCCCCGGCAGGCCCCGCGCCCCGCCGGGAGCATTCCGACCACACCAAGGCCCAAGGAAGCTGACATGCCTTTCACTCCTGACGAGCTCGAGTACTACGCCTCCCAGAACCTCGGCCGACTGGCCACCGTGGCGGCCGACGGCCAGCCCCAGGTCAACCCCGTCTCGTTCACGATCAACACCGAGACCGGCACGATCGACATCGGCGGGCACAACCTGACGGCCAGCAAGAAGTTCCGCAACGTCGGCAAGAACGACCAGGTCGCCTTCGTGGTCGACGATCTGATCTCCATGCAGCCGTGGAACGTACGCGGTATCGAAGTGCGCGGTCGGGCCGAGGCACTGACCGACGCCCAGCCGCCGCACCCGTACTTCGGCACCGCGATGATCCGTATCCACCCCAAGCGCATCATCACCTGGGGCCTCGGCGAAGACGCCGCTCAGCGCGGCCGCAACGTCTGACCCGGGGGCCCAGGCCCCTTCGACTCCGCTTCGAGCGGACCTCGATGCCCTCTTGCCAGGGTGGAGCCCGTAGGACGGGCACACCACGGGGAGGGCCGGATGAGCACAGAAATCTTCCGCGAGGATTTCACGGGGGGACTGGTGACCGACGGACCGGGCGCGCCATGGCGGCTGCGCCCGGTCGACGGTCTCCCCGAAGGGGACGGGGTGGTCCGCGGCGGGCCGGACGGCCTGAGGGTCGTGCCGAGCGCCGTCCAGCCCCGGACCAGGCGGGCGGCGTTCACCGAGCCGAAGCCGGGGCCGGACGGCGCCCCGCTCCATCTGCGGTGGGGGGCCTTCACCACCGGCGGCACCGCCTCCGCGCGCGGTGGGTTCACCGCGGTGCCGGGTGAACTGCTCTCGGTCACGGCCGAGATGGGACTGCGCGGCTTCGGCCTGCGCTCCCATCCGTACGACGACGTCACCGAGGCGACCTCGGACGCCCGGCTCGGCGCGGGCGGTCTGATCTCGGTCGACCTCGAGACCGGCATGATCTTCGACTTCTTCCTCACGCACGGCCGCCTCTACGCGGTCTACGAGCGGCTAGCGCTGCAGCCGGACGCCCAGTTCGCGTCCTTCACCTACTGCGTCCCGGTCGCGGACCGCACCCCGGGCACGCTCCACCGGCTCGAGGTCGGTTACGACGTCGCGGCCGGCACCGTCCACTGGAAGGCCGACGGGCAGGAGGTGCTGTCCGTGGACCGGATCGGCTTCCGCTCGCTGGACGCGCGCTGGCTGCGCCGGGACAACGGCGGCCGGGAGGAAGCCGTACGCCCGCGCGGCCTCAGCTTCGGCCTGGGGCTCTTCCTGGAGCGCTACTTCGGCCAGGGGGTGCGGCTGTCGGTCAGCCGGCTCTCGGTGTCCACCTCGCCCGCCGGTTCCCGCGACGCGTGACGACCGACGTGTGACGACCGACTCGTGACGACGACCAACGAAAGGCACAGCCATGCCCGATGAGAACAAGCCCGTACTGGTCCTCGGCGCCACCGGCAAGCAAGGCGGCTCCACGGCCCGGTACCTGCTGGAACGCGGCTGGACCGTCCGGGCCTTCGTCCGTGACCCGGGCGCGCCCAAGGCCAAGGAGCTGCGCGAGCTGGGCGCGAGCCTGCACACCGGCGACCTGGAGGACGCCGAGTCGGTGCGCGCGGCGATGAAGGGCGCGTACGGCGTGTTCAGCATCCAGACGCCGATGACACCGGCGGGCGTGGAGGGCGAGGAGCGGCAGGGCAAGATCTGCGCCGACGCCGCTCGCGACCTCGGCATCCAGCACTACGTCCACAGCTCGGTCGGCGGCGCGGAGCAGCCGGAGGGCGTGAACTGGCGGCTGTCCAAGCTGGCGATCGAGCAGCGGATCCAGGAGAACGAGCTCACCTTCACCTTCCTGCGGCCGTCGTACTTCATGGAGAACCTGAACCACGACATGTCGCCCCTCGTCATGGAGGACGGCGTACTGACCTTCCGGCGGGGGCTCGGGCCGACCAACACGCTGCAGATGATCAGCGGCCCCGACATCGGGTACTTCGCGGCCGACGCCTTCGAGGACCCGGAGACCTTCGGCGGCGCCAAGATCGAGCTGGCCGGGGACGAGCTGACCGGCGAGCAGATCGCGGACGCGTTCGGCCGGCACACCGGGCTGCCCGCCCGCTTCGTCTCGGTGCCGATACCGGAGCTGCGCCGCACGGGCTTCGAGTGGCAGGCGATCTCGTACACCTGGCTCAACGGGATCGGCTATCACGCCGACATCCCCACGCTGCGCGCCCGGTTCCCGCAGCTGCTCACCCTCGACCAGTGGCTGGCCAAGACCGGCTGGGCCCCGGTGGACGCGGCATGAGTGCGGACGCGATGCCCCGGGAGCGCCCGCCCCTGGAGGCAGGGGCCCGCCGGATCGCCGAGCTCGCCGGGAAGCGGGCGGCCGACGCCGAGCAGCAGCGCCGGCTGAGCCCCGATGTCGTCCGTGCGGTCCTTGCGGCCGGTTTCGCCGCCCACTTCGTCCCGGCGGCGCACGGCGGCAGGGCCGCGACCTTCGCCGAGCTCGTGGAGCCGGTCGCCGTGCTGGGCGAGGCCTGCGCCTCGGCCGCCTGGTATGCGTCCCTCACGGCGAGTCTCGGCCGGATGGCCGCCTATCTTCCGGACGAGGGCCAGGCCGAGCTGTGGTCCGCCGGCCCCGACGCCCTGATCGTCGGTGCCCTGATGCCGCTCGGCCGCGCCGAGCGGACGGCGGGCGGCTGGCAGGTCTCGGGCACCTGGCCGTTCGTCAGCGTCGTCGACCACTCCGACTGGGCGCTGGTGTGCGCCAAGGCGGGGGAGGAGCCGTGGTTCTTCGCGGTGCCGCGGGCGGCGTACGGGATCGTCGACAGCTGGTATCCGATGGGCATGCGCGGCACGGGCAGCAACACCCTCGTACTCGACGGGGTGTTCGTGCCGGACGCGCGGGCCTGTACCCGGGCGGCCATCGCGGCCGGCCTCGGTCCGGGCGCCGAGGCGATCTGCCACACCGTGCCCATGCGGGCGGTCAACGGGCTGGCCTTCGCGCTGCCGATGCTCGGCGCGGCCCGCGGCGCCGCGGCCGTGTGGACCTCATGGATCGCCGCGAAGCTGGCCGGGCCGACCGGGCAGAACGCCGTCTCCTCCCAGGACCGCGTGCTGTACGAGCACACGCTGGCCCGGGCCACCGGCGAGATCGACGCGGCCCAGCTGCTGCTGGAGCGGGTCGCCGCGGTCGCCGACGCCGGCGGGGTGACCGGCGAACTCGTCGGCCGTGGGGCGCGGGACTGTGCCCTGGCCGCCGAGCTGCTGACCGCCGCGACCGACCGGCTGTTCGCCTCCGCGGGCACCAGGGCGCAGGCGCAGGACAGCCCGATGCAGCGCTTCTGGCGCGATGTGCACGCGGCTGCGAGCCATATCGGCCTGCAGTTCGGGCCGGGAGCGACGCTGTATGCCGGGGAGCTGCTGAGGAGGGGCAACGATGGCTGAAGTGAACGATCCGCAGGTGGGTTTTGTCGCCGTCGTCACCTTCCCGGTGGACGGCCCCGCCACCCAGCGCAAGCTGGTCGAGCTGGCCACGGGCGGGGTGCAGGAGTGGATCCGTGAGGTGCCCGGCTTTCTGTCGGCCACCTACCACGCGAGCACGGACGGCACCGCGGTCGTCAACTACGCCCAGTGGGAGAGCGAGCAGGCCTACCGGGAGAACTTCAGCGCCGACCCGCGCTCGGCGAAGCTGCGGGAGGCGCTGAGCTCTCTGCCCGGGCTCATGGGACCGCCGAAGGCCGTCTTCATGACCCCGCAGGGGTCGATCCTGCCGACCTGACGCCGTCGTCCGCACCGTCGTCGACACCGTCGCCGGCTCCGGCCACCAGGCCGGCGATGATGATCTCCAGGCCGAGCTCGAACCGGCGGTCGGAGTCGAGCGAGGTGATCGGCCCGGCCAGGTGGACCAGGTTCGGGAACTGGGCGGCCGGCAGCGACTTCAGGTAGCCGTGGAGCTGGTCGGCGAACATGCCGGCCTGCTCCCGGCTCTGCTCCGCACCGGAATGCCGGGACGACTGCTCCAGGGCCTCCGCCGTGACGAAGGTCGACAGCAGGTCGCCCCCGTAGGCGGCGAGTTCGTCCCGCAGGCCCCCCGCGCGCAGCAGATTCAGGGTGCGCTCCATCCCCATGATCCCGTTGGGCCCCAGTGGCACCCGGTCGATCGCGATGCGCGCCAGATCCCGGTGGGCCAGGAACATCCGCCGCAGTGACCGGCACATCTCCTTGACCTGCTCCGCCCAGCGGCCCGGCTCCGGCTGCGGGATCTCCACCTCGGTCAGTACGAGGTCGAAGACGAGGTCGAGCAGCTCGTCCCGGTTCCCCACGTGCGCGTACAGCGAAGCGTGGCCGGTCTTCAGCTCCTGTGCGAGCCGCCGCATGCTCAGGGCGTCGAGCCCCTCGGCGTCGAGGATGCCGAGCGCCGTGTCGACGATCCGGTCCTGGGTCAGGGGCATGCGCGGCGGCGCCTTCTTCGGCCGGCGCCACGGAGGTACGGGGATCTCCTCGGGCATGGGCCTCCTTCCTTCGCTTCGCGGCGGGTGGATCTCATCGTATGGCATCGACGGGCCACCGTTTCTTGACACGACCACCGTTCCACTATAGAACGGTGGTCGTTCGTGGACCTATTGTCGAGAACCTCGGGGGATGCCATGAGTTCCGTTGAAGCAGACGAGCCGGACGGGGCCGCGGCGCCTCCGACGGCGCTGGTGTCCGAGCAGGATCCGGGGCCGGACGCAGCCGCCGCCGAGCCCCCGGCCTACGCGCGCCGCTGGGCCGCGCTGGCGGTCATCCTCGGCGCCGAGATCATGGACCTACTCGACGGCACGGTCATGAACATCGCCGCGCCCGCGGTCCGCGCGGATCTGGGCGGCAGCCTCAGCGTCATCCAGTGGATCACCGTCGGGTACACGCTCGCGTTCGCCGTCCTGCTCGTGGTCGGCGGACGACTGGGCGACATCTTCGGCCGCAAGCGCATGTTCGTCATCGGCGCCGTCGGATTCACCCTGGCCTCCGTGCTGTGCGCGGTGGCGGGCAATTCCGAGATGCTCATCGCCGCTCGCTTCCTGCAGGGCGGGCTGGGCGCGCTGATGATTCCGCAGGGGCTCGGCCTCATCAAACAGATGTTCCCGCCCAAGGAGACGGCGGCGGCGTTCGGCGCGTTCGGGCCCGCCATCGGGCTGGGCGCCGTGCTCGGCCCGATCATCGCCGGATTCCTGGTCGACGCCGACCTGTTCGGCACGGGCTGGCGGTCCGTCTTCCTGATCAACCTGCCGATCGGCGCGGCCGTGGTCATCGGTGCGGTGCTGCTGCTGCCCGAGGGCAAGGCACCGGTGCGGCCGAAGTTCGACGTCGGCGGCATGCTGCTGGTGACGCTCGGCCTGACCCTGCTGATCTTCCCGCTCGTCCAGGGGCGCGAACGCGACTGGCCCGCCTGGACGTTCGTGCTGATGGCGGCCGGAGCGGCCGTGCTCGCCGCCTTCGTCGCCTACGAACTGCGCCAGGAGAAGCGCGGCGGTGCCACGCTCATCGAGCTCAGCCTGCTGCGCAGGTCCCGCTACGCCGCGGGACTGGCGGTGGCGCTGGTGTTCTTCACCGGCATCTCCGGAATGTCGCTGCTGCTCGGCCTGCATCTGCAGATCGGCCTCGGCTTCAGCCCGACCCGGGCGGCGCTGACGATGATGCCCTGGTCGGTGTTCCTGGTCGTCGGCGCGATCCTGACCGGCGCGGTGCTGGGCGCGAAGTTCGGCCGCAAGGCCCTGCACGGCGGGCTCGTGGTGATGGCGCTCGGCGTTCTGATCATGCTGCTGACCATCGGGGACCAGGCCGGCGGGCTGACCAGCTGGGAGCTCGTGCCCGGCATCGCCGTGGCCGGACTCGGCATGGGCATCATGATCGGTCTGCTCTTCGACATCGCCCTGGCCGACGTCGACAAGCAGGAGGCCGGCACCGCCTCAGGGGTCCTCACCGCGGTCCAGCAACTCGGCTTCGCGGTCGGCGTCGCGGTGCTCGCGACGCTGTTCTTCGGACTGCTCGGCTCCCAGGCCACGGCGAGCGTCGCCGACGGCGAGAGCCGGACCCGGTCCGAACTCGCCGCCGCCGGGGCGAGTTCGGCCGAGCAGGACCGGCTGCTCGCCGACCTGCGGGTGTGCCTGAGGGAATCGGCGAGCCAGAAGGACTCCGAGCACACACCGGACAGCTGCCGGAACATCCAGCAGGCCCGGCCGGAGCTGGCCGAGGCCACGGCGCGGGCCTGGCAGACGGCCCACACCAAGAACTTCAGCACCGCGATGGTCCGCACGCTCTGGATCGTGATCGGACTGCTGGCGGTGTCCTTCGCGCTGGCCTTCCGGCTGCCGCCCAAGCCTCGTGAGGAAGAGGGTTTTTAGATGACACGCAAACTGCTGGCCTGGCCCGGTGGGCGCCGGGTCAAGTGGCTGGTGCTGGTGGGCTGGATCGGTCTGCTGATCGTGCTCCAGCCGCTGGCCGGCAAGCTCGGCGACGTCGAGTCCAACGACGCCGCAGCCTGGCTGCCCGGCAACGCGGAATCGACCGAAGTGCTCAAGCTCTCCGAGAAGTTCCAGCCCGCCGACACGAGTCCGGCCATCGTCGTCTACGACCGCTCGTCCGGGATCACGGCGGCCGACGAGGCCAAGGCCCGGGCCGACGCGGCGGACTTCGCGGACGGCAAGAACGTGGTGGGCGAGCCGTACGGCCCGGTGCGCTCCAAGGACGGCAAGGCCCTGCGCACCGTGGTCAACGTGCACCTCGGCAAGGAGGGCTGGGAGGGGCTCAACGAGGCCACGAAGGATCTGCGCAAGGCCGCGCAGCCCAACGCGCCCGACGGTCTCGGCGTCCATGTGACGGGCCCGACCGGCTATGCCGCCGACTCCGCGGAGTCCTTCAGCAGCGCCGACTTCAAGCTCACGCTGGCGACCTTCCTCATCGTCGTGACGATCCTCGTCATCACCTACCGCAGTCCGCTGCTCTGGCTGCTGCCGATGATCTCCGCGGGCATGTCCCTGGTCATCTCGCAGGCCATCATCTACCTGCTGGCCAAGAACGCGGGACTCACGGTCAACGCCCAGACGGCGATGATCCTCACGGTGCTGGTGCTCGGCGCCGCCACCGACTACGCGCTGCTGCTGGTCGCCCGCTACCGGGAGGAGCTGCGGCGGCACGAGGACCGGCACGAGGCCATGGCCGGGGCGCTGCACCGCGCGGGTCCCGCCATCGTGGCCAGCGCCGCCACCGTCGCCATCAGCATGCTCGTGCTGCTGCTGGCCGCGCTGAACTCCACCAAGGGCCTCGGCCCGGTCTGCGCCGTCGGCGTGCTGGTCGGCCTGCTGTCGATGATGACGCTGCTGCCCGCCCTGCTGGTGATCTTCGGACGCTGGATCTTCTGGCCGGCCCGGCCGAAGCACGGTACGGAGCCCGATGTCACCCGGGGCGTGTGGACACGGGTCGCCCGGGGGGTCTCCGGCCGCCCGCGTGGGGTCTGGGTCATCACCAGCCTGGTGCTGGGGGCGGTGGCCACACTGGCCCTCACCCTGAACGCCGACGGGTTGCAGCAGAAGGACGGCTTCAAGACCAAGCCGGAGTCGGTGGTGGGTGAGGAGATCCTCGCCCGGCACTTCCCGGCCGGTTCCGGTGAGCCGATGGTCGTCATCGCCAAGGACTCCTCGGCGGCCCAGGTACGTGGCGCACTTCAGAAGGTGCCCGGCGTCACCGAGGTCGCGGAGCCCCAGGTCAAGGACGGGCTGGCCTATGTCGAGGTGACGCTCAGCTCCGGAGCGGACAGTCCGGCGGCCATGGACGCGGTCACCGCGGCCCGCGAGAGCCTCGGCCGGCTGGACGGGGCGGAGGCGATGGTGGGCGGCAGCAGCGCCGTCGTGCACGACATGCGCGAGGCGTCCAGCCGCGACCGCGGCCTGATCATTCCGGTGATCCTCGCGGTGGTGTTCTGCATCCTCGCGCTGCTGCTGCGGGCGCTCGTGGCCCCGCTGCTGCTGATCGCGAGCGTGGTGCTGTCCTTCTTCACGGCGCTCGGTCTCGCCGCGTTCTTCTTCAACCACGTCTTCGACTTCGCGGGGGCCGATTCCGCTTTCCCGCTCTGGGTATTCGTCTTTTTGGTTGCCCTGGGCGTCGACTACAACATCTTCCTAGTCACACGGATCAGGGAGGAGAGCAACCGGTTCGGCACCCGGCAGGGCGCGCTCAAGGGCCTCACCTCGACCGGTGGCGTGATCACCGCGGCCGGACTGGTGCTGGCCGGGACCTTCGCCGCCCTGGCCACGCTGCCGCTGGTCTTCATCGCCGAACTCGGCTTCACGGTGGCGGTGGGCATCCTGCTCGACACCATGATCGTGCGGTCGGTGCTGGTCACCGCGCTCACCCTTGATGTCGGCCGGTGGATGTGGTGGCCGCACCGGCTCTTCCGGCGCGAGGACTCCGCCGAGGAAATGGCCGGATCGGGAATTTCCGATTCTGTGAATTCGGAGGCGCCGGCTCCTGTTTCCCCGTAGAAAAGCCGGAAAATGTGAATCAGCGCAGCTCGCTGCGCTGATTTACATTTGGACAAGTAAATGATCTCTTGTGACGCCAACCACATTGAAGTGTGTCAAGTAGGCCTGTTATTGTCGCCCCTAAGAAAACGGAGAATCTCGACGGGGGCGCAGGATGAGATTCAATCTGTTGGGGCATGTCCATGTAATCACTGACGCGGGGCGGCTAATTCCGCTTAAATCCTCGAAAGCGACCCAGCTCCTGGCGTTGCTGCTGCTCAGGCGGCATGAGGTGGTGGGCTCGGGGGTGCTCATCGAGGAACTGTGGGCGGATGATCCGCCGCGCAGCGCCATGACAACACTGCAGACCTACGTCTACCACACCCGCCGACTGCTGGCGGAGCACCAGGTGACAGGCGCGGAACGGGAGTTGGTCCTGACCCGGCCGCCCGGTTACTTCGCCCTGATCGACGACGACGAGCTCGATGTCACGATCGTCGAGCGGCTGATCCGCACGGGCAGCCGACTGCTTGAGGAGAACCGTCCCGAGGAGGCGCTCGCGTCGCTGAACTCGGGACTGGATCTATGGCGCGGCCCGGCGCTGTCCACCGTGCCGTGCGGCCGGGTACTCGAAAGTCATATCGCTCATCTGGAAGAGCTCCGGCTCTTCGGGGTACAGCTCCGCATCGACGCGAATTGGCGGCTGGGCAGGATAGGGCCCATGATTCCGGAGCTGCGGTCCCTGGTAATTTCCCATCCGCTCAACGAGACCCTGCACGCCAAGCTGATGGGAGCCCTCTACCGGGTGGGCAGGCGAGCGGAGGCGCTGGCCTCGTACCGAAATCTCCGGCAGATTCTCTCCGATGAGCTGGGGGTGGACCCGACACCCGAAATCCAGCGCATGCATATGGAGATTCTCAACGGTGATCACGTGCTCGCGTAGGAACCGGCCGGTGAACGCGGTGGAGCCCCTCGCAGCCTGCGAGGGGCTCCACCGCGTTCACGCGCCGCCGGCCGTCAGTAGTTCCCCAGGCCGCCGCAGACGTTCAGCGCCTGCGCGGTGACCGCGGCCGCCCCGTCCCCGATCAGATACGCCACCATCTCCGCCACCTCGGACGGCTGCACATACCGGCCGATCGGGACGCGCGCGGTGATCCGGTCGAAGGCCTCCTCGGTCGACACCTCCCAGATCTCCGAGTAGTGCTCGCGCACGGACGCGGCCATCGGCGTCTCGACGAATCCGGGGCAGACGGCGTTCACCGTGATGCCGGTCCTCGCCAGTTCGAGGCCGAGCGCCTTGCTGAAACCGACCACGCCGTGCTTCGACGCCGAGTACGGCGCGGCGTGCACCACGCCCTGCTTCCCGCCCGTCGAGGCGATGTTGATGATCCGGCCGGTTCCCCGTTCGAGCATGCCGCCGGCCTTCAGGACCTGCTTGGTCACCCGGAACACGCTGGTGAGATTGGTGTCGATCACATCGAGCCAGAGCTCGTCGGCGAGCTCGGCCGTGGCACCGCCGCCGGGCCGGCCCGCGTTGTTCACCAGGACGTCGACCGGACCGTAGCGCTCGACCACCGCCGCCACGAGGGCCTCGATCTCGGCGACCGAGCGGACGTCGCAGGTCCGGCCGTCCGCCTCCACCCCCTCTTCGCGCAGCTCCTTCAGCGTCGTGTGCAGCGCTTCCTCGCCACGCGCGCAGACGAAGACATGCAACCCCTCCTTACCGAGCCGTCGGGCGATCTCCAGCCCGATACCGCTGGTTGCGCCCGTCACCAGTGCGACCTTCGAGCCCTGCGTGGCCATGTGTCCCTCTCCCTGATTCGTGTCCCTCACCTGCCCAGCCTTGGGCGCCGGGCTCGAGCGACGGTCGAAGGGGATTGGGGCGCGGCTGGGACGCGGCGCCGGTGGATCCGGCATCGAGGAGGGCCGTATCGGCCTTCGAGCCGCTTTCGAGCCACGGGGCCGACGATGACGAGGACCACCGGACGAACTCATCGAAGGAGCTGTTCGGATTGAAGCGCAGAGTCGTCATCACGGGCGTCGGCGTCCGCGCCCCGGGCGGGAACGGCACGCGGCAGTTCTGGGAACTGCTCCCCTCGGGGCGGACGGCGACGCGCCGGATCTCGTTCTTCGACCCCTCGCCGTACCGTTCGCAGGTCGCCGCGGAAGCCGATTTCGACCCGGTCGCCGAGGGCTTCGGCCCGCGGGAGCTCGACCGGATGGACCGGGCCTCGCAGTTCGCCGTGGCCTGTGCCCGGGAGGCCGTCACCGCGAGCGGGCTCGAATTCGAAAACCTGGACCCCACCCGGGTCGGGGTCAGCCTCGGCAGCGCCGTGGCCGCCGCGACCAGCCTGGAACGCGAGTATCTGCTGCTGTCGGACTCCGGCCGTGACTGGGAGGTCGACGCCGCCTGGCTGTCCCGGCACATGTTCGACTACCTGGTGCCCAGCGTCATGCCGGCCGAAGTGGCCTGGGCGGTCGGCGCCGAGGGCCCGGTCGCGATGGTCTCCAACGGCTGCACCTCGGGCCTGGACTCCGTGGGCCACGCGGTGCGGCTGATCGAGGAGGGCAGCGCCGACGTGATGGTCGCGGGGGCCGCCGACACCCCGATCACCCCGATCGTCGTCGCGTGCTTCGACGCGATCCGCGCCACGACGTCGCGCAACGACGACCCGGAGCACGCCTCGCGGCCGTTCGACGGCACGCGCGACGGCTTCGTACTGGCAGAGGGAGCCGCGATGTTCGTCCTGGAGGACTACGACAGCGCGCTGGCCCGCGGCGCCCACATCCACGCCGAGATACCGGGGTACGCGACGCGCTGCAACGCGTACCACATGACGGGGCTGAAGGCCGACGGCCGCGAGATGGCCGAGGCCATCCGGGTCGCTCTCGACGAGTCCCGCACGGACGCCACGGACATCGACTACATCAACGCCCACGGCTCCGGCACCCGGCAGAACGACCGGCACGAGACCGCGGCGTACAAGCGCGCGCTCGGCGATCACGCCCGGCGCACCCCGGTCAGCTCCATCAAGTCGATGGTCGGCCACTCGCTCGGCGCGATCGGCTCGCTGGAGATCGCGGCCAGCGTGCTCGCCCTCGAACACGGCGTGGTGCCACCGACCGCGAACCTGCACACCAGCGACCCGGAGTGCGATCTCGACTATGTCCCGCTGGAGGCGCGGGAGCGGAAACTGGGGACGGTCCTCACCGTGGGCAGCGGCTTCGGCGGCTTCCAGAGCGCCATGGTCCTGCGCAGCGCCGAGGCTGCGGGGGCGGTCGCATGAGCATCCACATCACCGGAATCGGCGTCGTCGCACCCAACGGTCTCGGCCTGGAGCAGTACTGGGCGGCCGTGCTGGCCGGCCGCTTCGGCCTCGGCCCGGTCACCCGCTTCGACGTGAGCCGGTACCCGGCCACGCTCGCCGGCCAGATCGACGACTTCCACGCGCCGGACCACGTCCCGGGCCGGGTGCTGCCGCAGACGGACCCCTCCACGCGGCTCGCACTGACCGCCGCGGCCTGGGCGCTCCAGGACGCGAAGGCCGACCCGGAGTCGCTCACCGACTACGACATGGGCGTCGTGACGGCCAACGCCTGCGGCGGATTCGACTTCACGCACCGGGAGTTCCGCAAGCTGTGGACCGAGGGCCCCAAGTCGGTCAGCGTGTACGAGTCCTTCGCGTGGTTCTACGCGGTCAACACCGGCCAGATCTCCATCCGGCACGGCATGCGCGGCCCGAGCAGTGCCCTGGTCGCCGAGCAGGCCGGGGGCCTGGACGCCCTCGCCCACGCCCGCCGCACGATCCGCCGCGGCACCCCGCTGGTGGTCTCCGGCGGGGTCGACTCGGCACTCGACCCATGGGGCTGGGTCTCGCAGCTCGCCGGCGGACGGGTCAGCACCGCCACCGACCCGGCCCGCGCCTATCTGCCCTTCGACGAGCAGGCGGCCGGCTATGTCCCCGGCGAGGGCGGCGCCATCCTCGTCCTGGAGGACAGCACCGCGGCCGAGGCCCGGGGCCGGCACGAGACGTACGGCGAACTCGCGGGCTGTGCCTCGACCTTCGACCCGCCCCCCGGCTCCGGACGGCCCCCGGGCCTGGAGCGCGCGATCCGGCTCGCCCTGACCGACGCCGGGCTCGGCCCCGAGGACGTCGACGTCGTGTTCGCCGACGGCGCGGGCGTACCCGAGCTGGACGCCGCGGAGGCCCGGGCCATCGGCCAGGTGTTCGGCAGCCACGGCGTGCCCGTCACCGTCCCGAAGACGACGACGGGCCGGCTCTACTCCGGCGGCGGACCGCTCGACGTGGTCACCGCCCTGATGTCCCTGCGCGAAGGCGTGATCCCGCCGACCGCGGGTGTGCGCTCCGTACCGCAGGAGTACGGCATCGACCTGGTGCTCGGCGAACCGCGCACCGCGCCCCTGCACACCGCCCTGGTCCTGGCCAGGGGCCGCTGGGGCTTCAACTCGGCGGTCGTCCTGCGCCGTACAGAACCGACCTCGTAGCGACAGACGCCTCAGCGACAGACGCCTTGGCGACACCGAGAACTGGAGACCGCAATGGCAACTCTGCTCACCATCGACGACCTGCGCCGCATCCTCATCGAATGCGCCGGTGAGACCGACGGAACCGACCTGTCCGGCGACATCCTCGACACCCGCTTCGAGACCATCGGCTACGACTCGCTCGCCCTGATGGAGACCGCGGCGCGGCTCGAGAGCCGGTACGACGTGGCCATACCCGACGATGTCGCCGGCCGCGTCGACACCCCTCGTGAGCTGCTCGACCTGGTCAACGGCGCGCTGGCCGAGGCAGCATGAGCCGGCCGGAGGAACACCGGGTGGTCCATACCTTCAGGACCCCGGCCCCGGCGCGACGGCTGTACGAGCTGGTCGCGCGGGCCGAGCTCTGGCCGGCCGTCTTCGAACCCGCGGTGCACGTACGGATCCTGGAGCGCGGCCAGGGCACGGAACGCTTCCAGATCTGGGCGAGCGTGGCCGGACAGGTCAAGACCTGGACGTCCCGTCGGACGCTGGACCCCGACGCCCTGCGGGTCACGTTCCGGCAGGAGCGCACCCAGGCGCCCATCGCCTCGATGGGCGGGAGCTGGGAGTTCCGGGGCGACGGCGACGGGACCGAGGTCGTGCTGACCCACGACTTCGCCGCCGTCGACGAAGCCGCCCTGCCGGGACTGCGCGCGGCGCTGGACACGAACAGCGAGAAGGAGCTGGCCGCGCTGGCCCGGCTCGCGGAGCAGCGACACCCGGTCGAGGAGCTCCTGTTCACGTTCGAGGACACGCTTCAGGTGCCGTCCGCGGACGACGCCTACGCCTTCATCGAGCGCAGCGACCTGTGGCCGGACCGGCTGCCGCACGTGGGCAAGGTGACACTGACCGAGGAGGCGGCGGGCGCCGGTTCCCCCGGCGTCCAGGACATGACCATGGAGACCGTGACCGCCGACGGCAGTACGCACACCACTCGTTCGATCCGCCTCTGTTTCCCCGGCGAGAGCATCGTGTACAAGCAGCTCGTCCCGCCCGCCCTGCTCTCCGGACACAGCGGCGCCTGGCTCTTCGACAAGGGCGACAAGGACACGGTCACCGCCCGCCACACCGTGGCGATCGACCCGACCCGGATCGAGGAGGTCCTGGGCGAGGGCAGGACCGTCGCCGACGCCCGCGCCTATCTGCGTGAGGCGCTCGGCGCTAACAGCCGGGCCACGCTCAGCCACGCGGCCGCCGCCGCGGCTGGGGCTTCCGCTGCCGCTTCCGCTGCCGCTTCCGCTGCCGCCAGGCCGGCGCCGTGACGGCCGCGGTCCATGAGGTCGCCGAGGGGGTCTACGCCTACGAGCAGGCCCCCGGCGGCTGGTGTGTCAGCAACGCGGGCATCGTCGTGGGCGGCGACGGCGCCCTCGTCGTCGACACGCTGTCGACGATCCCGAGGGCGCGGCGGCTGGCCGAGACGGTCGACAAGCTCGCCGCGGGCCCGGGCCGTACCGTGGTCAACACCCACTTCCACGGCGACCACGCGTTCGGCAACCAGGTCTTCCCGCCGGGGACGCAGATCATCGCGCACGAGGACATGCGGACCGCCATGGTGACGACGGGCCTGGCCCTCACCGGGCTCTGGCCGCGGGTCGACTGGGGCGAGATCGAGGTGACGCCGCCGACCGTGACCTTCCGCGACCACCTCACCGTGCACGTCGGCGGGCGACGGACCGAACTGATCCGCGTCGGCCCCGCGCACACCGACCACGACGTGGTGGTCTGGCTGCCCGAGGAGCGGGTGCTGTTCGCGGGGGACATCGTCATGTCGGGCGTCACCCCGTTCGTGCTCTTCGGTTCGGTCTCCGGCACGCTGGCCGCGCTCGACCGGCTGGCGGAGCTGGAGCCCGAGGTGGTCGTCGGCGGGCACGGCCCGGTGGCCGGACCCGAGGTGCTCGACGCCAACCGGGACTATCTGCGCTGGGTCCAGCACCTCGCCGCCGAGGCGGCCGACAGCGGGCTGACGCCGCTGCAGGCCGCCCGCGAGGCGGACCTCGGCGTCTTCGCCGACCTGCTGGACGCGGAGCGCCTCGTCGCGAACCTGCACCGGGCTCACGAGGAGCTGCTGGGCAGGCCCGCGCGCGACGCCATGGAGATCTTCGCGGAGCTGGTCGCCTACAACGGTGGGCGGCTGCCCACCTGCCTCGCCTAAGGAGTCAAAGATGGCCGCCGACCAGGGAATGCTCCGGGACGCCATGGCCCGGGTGCCCGCCGGGGTGGCGCTCGTCACCGCCCACGACCGCGGGGGAGTCCCGCACGGTTTCACCGCCAGCTCGTTCGTGTCCGTCTCGATGGAGCCGCCGCTCGCGCTGGTCTGCCTGGCCCGTACGGCCAACTCCTTCCCGGTGTTCGACAGTTGCGGCGAGTTCGCGGTGAGTGTGCTGCGCGAGGACCACACCGAGCTGGCGATGCGCTTCGCGCGCAAGTCCGCGGACAAGTTCGCGGGCGGGGAGTTCATCCGCACCCCAAGGGGAGCGACCGTGCTCGACGGGGCGCTCGCGGTCGTCGAGTGCACGGTTCACGAGCGCTACCCCGCGGGCGACCACATCATCCTGCTCGGCGAGGTCCAGTCCGTGCACGTCGAGGGGAAAGGGGCGCCGGCGGTCTACGTGGACCGCCGCTTCGCGGCCCTGTGCTCGGGGACGGGCGCCTGCCTGGCCGCCGCCGAGCGGGGCGCGCACGCGCACGCCGGCTGAGGAGAGTTGAGGAGGAACCATGTCCGTGACCGACGAGGTGACCGGCGAGGTGACCGGTGAGCACCTGGCCGGACTCGCTCGGATCCGGGCGCAGGCCGAGGCCGGCCCGGGGGAGCGGGCGACCCGGGCGCAGCACGACAGAGGGAAGCTGACGGCCCGGGAGCGGATCGCGCTGCTGCTGGACCCCGGCTCCTTCCAGGAGGTGGAGCAACTGCGCCGGCACCGGGCGAGCGGCTTCGGTCTTGAGCACAAGCGGCCGTACACGGACGGCGTGATCACCGGCTGGGGCACGGTCGACGGCCGGACGGTCTTCGTCTACGCGCATGACTTCAGGATCTTCGGCGGCTCGCTCGGCGAGGCGCACGCCGCGAAGATCCACAAGATCATGGACATGGCCCTCTCGGCGGGCGCTCCGCTCGTGAGCCTCAACGACGGGGCCGGGGCCCGGATCCAGGAGGGCGTCTCCGCGCTGGCCGGCTACGGCGGGATCTTCCGGCGCAACACCCGTGCCTCGGGGGTGATCCCGCAGATCTCGGTGATGCTCGGCCCGTGTGCGGGCGGCGCGGCGTACTCGCCGGCGCTGACGGACTTCGTGTTCATGGTGCGCGAGACCGCGCAGATGTTCATCACCGGCCCGGACGTGGTCAGCGCCGTCACCGGCGCGCAGCTCACCCAGAACGCTCTGGGCGGCGCGGATGTGCACGCCACGACGTCCGGGGTGGCGCACTTCGTGTACGAGGACGAGGAGACCTGCCTGGCGGAAGTGCGCTACCTGCTCTCCCTGTTGCCCTCCAACAACCGGCAGAACCCGCCGGTCCACCCCTCGGACGACCCGGTGGACCGGCTCACGTCCACGCTCTACGACCTGGTGCCGCAGGACGGCAACCAGCCGTACGACATGCACAAGGTGATCGAGGAGCTCGTCGACGACGGCGACTGGCTGGAGGTCCACGAGCGCTGGGCCCGGAACATCGTCTGCGGCCTTGCCCGGCTCGACGGGCGGGTGGTGGGCATCGTTGCCAACCAGCCGCAGACGCTGGCCGGGGTGCTGGACATCGCGGCCTCGGAGAAGGCCGGTCGCTTCGTGACGATGTGCGACGCCTTCAACATCCCGATCGTGACTCTGCTCGACGTGCCGGGCTTTCTGCCCGGGGCGGACCAGGAGCACGGCGGCATCATCCGGCACGGCGCGAAGCTGCTGTACGCGTACTGCAACGCCACCGTCCCCCGGGTCTCGATCGTCCTGCGCAAGGCCTACGGCGGCGCGTACATAGTGCTGGACTCCCAGTCCATCGGCGCCGATCTGACCTTCGCCTGGCCGACCAACGAGATCGCGGTGATGGGCGCGGAAGGCGCGGCCAATGTCATCTTCCGGCGCGACATCGCCGCGGCCGACGACCCCGAGGCCAAGCGCGCCGAGATGGTCAAGCAGTACAAGTCCGAGCTGATGCACCCGTACTACGCGGCCGAGCGGGGTCTGGTCGACGATGTCATCGACCCGGCGGAGACCCGCGAGATTTTGATCCGCTCGCTCGCGATGCTGCGTACGAAGCACGCCGACCTGCCGTCGCGCAAGCACGGCAATCCGCCCCAGTGAGCGCGCCGGCCGGCGCGGCAGCCGCCGAACTCCGCGTCGAGAGGGGCCAGGCGAGCGCCGAGGAGATCGCGGCCCTCACCGCGGTCCTCCTCGCCCGGGCCGCCACCCAGCCCGACTCCGCCGCGGCGCACTGCCCCGACAGCCCGGCGGGCTGGCGCCGCCTGGAACGCACACCGGGCTTCCGGGCCCCGCACAGCTGGCAGGAGTCCGGGTGACGGCGAGGGGGAGGGCGTGGGGGAGGGCGGCGGCTCGCTGTCTGCCATGACAGGGGCCTCGCTGGAGTAAGTGAGGGGTACGGGAGGGAAGTTGGCGGGAAGTTGACGGGAAGGTGATGCTATGTCTCGTTTTCCGCCGATCTCGGCACCTGTCGGCACGCCTGCGCATACGCCCGCACCAGCGGCCGCCCCGCGTCCTCCTTGCGCCAGGCCAGCGCGTAACGGCTCGGCGAGAGCCCGCGCACCGGACGCGTCACCACCCCACCCAGGGTGATCAGAGGGGCGTTGCCCGTCGCCACCAGGCAGATGCCGAGGCCTGCGACCAGCGCCTCGTACGTCTCCTCCGTGCTCGCGATCTCCGCCCCGACGCGTGGCGGCCGGCCCTGCCGCTCCTCCAGCGCCAGCCAGTAGTCACGCAACGGCCCCGCACTCGTCGGCAGGGCGAGGAACGGCTCGTCGGCGAGGTCCGTGAAGTCGATCTCCGCACGGGCCGCGAGCGGGTGGGACTCCGGGAGAGCGACCAGGCGGGGCTCCTGCGCGACCACCGTCCAGGCGTAGCGCTCGGCGTCGGGCAGGGGCAGCCAGACGAAGGCCACGTCCGCGTCGCCGCCGGCCAACCCCGCCGTCGGGTCCTCCCAGCTCACCTGGCGCAGGCGCAGGACCGTGTCCGGGTGCGCGGCGGTGAAGCGGGAGCGGACCGCCGGGAGCAGGCCGCCGCGGCCCGGGCTGGTGCTCATGCCGACCACCAGCGTGCCGCGTGCCGCCGCCCGGGCGGCCTCCACCGCCGCCGACCCCTGTGACCAGGCGTCCAGCACCCGCCGCGCATGCGGCAGCAGTGCCATGCCGGCCTCGGTCAGGGCCACGCCCTGCCGGTCTCGCCGGAACAGCTCCACGCCCAGCTGCCGCTCCAGCGACCGTACTTGTTTGCTGAGCGCGGGCTGGGAGACGTACAGCCGCTCGGCCGCTCGGGTGAAGTGCAGTTCTTCCGCAACCGTCGTGAAGTAGCGCAGGTCCCGTACATGCACGTCCATCGTCATAACCTTCGGTTATCACCGAAGGTCTTGGACGGGCAACCGGTTCCGGTCGGAGGCTGGTCCGCACAAGCCGATGCGGCTACCGCAATCCCGAGGAGCTGTCATGAACAAGGTGTGGTTGATCACCGGCGCGAGCAGCGGTTTCGGGCGGGCGGTCGCGGAAGCGGTCCTCGCCGACGGTGACGTGGTCGTGGGTGCGGTACGGCGGCCCGAAGGGTTGGACGATCTCGTGGCCGCCCACCCCGATCAGATGGAGGCGCTGCGGCTGGACGTCGGCGACACGGGGGCCGCCGAGGCCGCCGTACGGGATGTGATCGCGCGGCACGGCCGGATCGACATCCTCGTCAACAACGCGGGCCGCACTCACGTCGGCGCCTTCGAGGAGACGACGGAGCGGGAGTTGCGCGAGCTGTTCGACCTGCATGTCTTCGGGCCGGTCGCGCTCACCCGTGCCGTGCTGCCGCACATGCGCGAGCGGCGTTCCGGCGCGATCGTGCAGATGAGCAGCATGGGCGGGCAGATGTCCTTCGCCGGCTTCTCGGCGTACAGCGGAACGAAGTTCGCCCTGGAGGGCCTGTCCGAGGGGCTCGCGGACGAGGTCGCCGAGTTCGGCATCAAGGTGCTGATCGTCGAGCCGGGTTCGTTCCGCACCTCGCTGTTCGAGACCGGCCGGGCCGGGGCCAGCGCGGACAGCGGCCTCTACCCCAAGGTGAGCGAGACCCGCGGCTTCGTCTCCGGCGGCGACGGCAGCCAGCCCGGCGACCCGGCGAAGGCGGCGGCCCTCATCCTGGCCGCGCTGGAGGCCGACCGCACGCCGCTGCGCCTGCCTCTCGGCGACGACGGCGTCTCCGCGGTCCTCGGCCACCTCGACCAGGTCCGCGAAGACATCGCGGCGTGGGAGAAGTCGACGCGGGCAACGGGGTTCGAAGACTGAGGGCGCTTACCCCGAACCGCGGGAGCAGGCGAGGAACGAACGAGGCCGGTGAGCCGACGGCCACCCGACCGAGGCGCAGCGCCCGCACGGCTGCCCGCCCTCGGGCGCGGGCGGCCGGCGCCTCGACGTCGGCATACGCCGTCCAGGCCGCGGGGCTGATCTGCGCGGTGGGGCCGTCTTCCCCGTCGTGTGGGCGGAGTTCGCCGTGCAGGGCCCTTGTGCAATTCCTGTGCAGGCCTCAATCTTTCGGCTGACACACAGGAACGGCACAGGAAGTTGACATGTTCCTGTCCGCTTCGTGTCGCCCCCACAAGCGCACCACCAATCGAGGAGGACCCCTCAGATGGCAGTGATGCGTAACTCCCGAAGAGACACCCGGCGAAGACTGGCAGCCCTCAGCGTCGCGGCCACCGCGGCCCTCACCGCGGGCCTGGTCTCCGCCCTCCCCGCCGCGGCCGCTCCCGAGGGCCGTATCCAGTACGCGGGCGCGGCCAACGCCGTGGCCGACAGCTACATCGTGAACCTCAAGGCGGACCACGCCCGTTCGGGCTCCAAGTCCGGGCGCGCCCTGGTCGAGAAGTACGGCGCCGACATCGAGCGGACGTACAAGAAGGCCCTCAACGGCTACGCGATCGAGGCATCCCAGGCCGAGGCCAAGGCGCTCGCCGCCGACCCGGCCGTCGCCTCCGTCGTCCAGAACCGCACCTTCAGCATCGACGCGACCCAGACCAGCCCGCCCTCCTGGGGCCTGGACCGCATCGACCAGAAGAACCTGCCGCTGAACAGCTCGTACACCTACCCGGACTCGGCCGGGCAGGGCGTGACCGCGTACATCATCGACACCGGCGTGCGCATCACCCACAGCGACTTCGGCGGCCGTGCCTCCTACGGCTACGACGCCGTCGACAACGACAACACCGCCCAGGACGGCCACGGCCACGGCACGCACGTCGCGGGCACGGTCGCCGGGTCGTCGTACGGCGTCGCCAAGAAGGCGAAGATCGTCGGCGTCCGGGTGCTGAACAACTCCGGCGAGGGCACCACCGACCAGGTCGTCGCCGGTATCGACTGGGTCGCCCAGAACGCGGTGAAGCCGGCCGTCGCCAACATGTCCCTCGGCGGCGGCGCCGACTCCGCCCTCGACACGGCCGTACGCAACGCCATCGCCTCCGGCGTCACCTTCGCCGTCGCGGCCGGCAACGAGTCGACCAACGCCTCCACCAAGTCGCCCGCACGCGTCACCGAGGCGATCACGGTCGGCGCGACCACGAGCGGCGACGCGCGCGCGAGCTACTCCAACTACGGATCGGTCCTGGACCTGTTCGCCCCTGGCTCGTCCATCACCTCGGCCTGGAACACGAGCGACTCGGCGACCAACACCATCTCCGGTACGTCGATGGCGACCCCGCACGTAGTGGGCGCGGCCGCGCTCTATCTCGCCGCCAACCCCTCGGCCACCCCGTCCCAGGTCGCCTCGGCCCTGACGTCCGCCGCCACGACCGGCGTCGTCACCAGCCCCGGCACGGGCTCGCCCAACCGGCTCCTCTACGTCGGCGGCGGCACGACCACCCCGCCCGGCCCGCGTTTCGAGAACACCGGTGACTACGCGATCGCCGACAACTCCACGGTCGAGTCCCCGGTGACGGTCTCCGGCGTCTCCGGCAACGCGCCCTCGGCCCTGGCCGTCGAGGTGCACATCGTCCACACGTACATCGGCGACCTCCAGGTCCAGCTGATCGCCCCCGACGGCACGGCGTACACGCTGAAGTCGTACGGCACGGGCGGCAGTGCGGACAACATCGACACCACGTACTCGGTGAACGCCTCGTCGGAGGCCGCCAACGGCACGTGGAAACTGCGGGTGAGCGACAACGCGAACATCGACACCGGGCGGATCGACGCCTGGGCGCTCCAGTTCTGACCCTGAGTCAGGGGCGGTAGTCCTCCTCGTCCTCGCGGTACGGCACCGGGTCCGTGACCCAGCCGGCCGCGAGGACGAGCCGCGTGTGGCGGTGCAGGGCGAGAAAGCCGAAGGGCCGGTCGAAGGAGGCCCGGACGCTGGTGGTCACCCAACGGGGAGCGGCGGGTGCGCTCCCCGGGGCGGCCCCGACAGCCGTCACCGCGGCCGCCCGGAAGCCCAGGGCACCGAACCGCGCCATCGCGGACTGCCGAGCCGACCCGACGGCGAGCGGGAAGCCACTGACGCCGGGGAAGTGACCACGGCCCGTGTCCATCGCCGTCGTCAGGCCGAAGACGCGGTGCAGCGCCAGCAGGTCGTGGTGCGTGCTCATGCCGAACGCCACCGTCCTTACGTCCAGCGTCGGCGGTACCGGGCGGGTGTTGCGCTCCTTCACCACCCTCAGTCCCGGTCCCGCATCGCCGTAAGGGAGTTGCGGCCCCGGCACCACCGGGTGCCTGCCCGCCAGGACGTCCACCCCGGCCCCCAGCACCTGCCCGGCCGTCATCCCCTCCTCGCCGAGCAGCAGATGCACGTCGATCGCGTTGTCGCCCAGCACCTTCAGCCCGGTGACATGACCGGCCGGTGTGTCCGCGACCCCGACCCGGTCCAGCAACTCGCTGCGGCGGTGCAGTCCGAGCAGCGTCCGGTCGCTCCACGGCCCGGCCTCCGGCGTCATCGGAAAGTCCCGGAAGCGCCGCAGCCACTCCGCCCGCAACGCCAGCGCACTCGCCAGCACCAGCTCGGGGTCCTCGTCCAGCAGGACGGGCATCTCTTCGATCAGCCCACCCGTCCGCTTCACCGCCCAGGCGTCCAGCGCACCCTTGTCGGCCCGCGCGTCCCCCGTCAGCACCCCGTGGGCCTCCGTGGGCAACCCCGCCTCCCACCGCTCCCGCAGCTCCAGCGTCCGCCTGGTCCACAACCCGAGCGCCGAGTCCAGCCCCCGCATCGCTGCCATCGCGCCCAGCAGCTCCCGCGCCGCGCCCGCGGCCTCGCCCGCCGGCAGCCCCACCGCGTCCGCCAGCTCCGCGCGCGCCGCACCGCCGGCCCCGTCCGCCAGGAACGCGAGCAACGGCCACACGCCCGCCGCCGAGAACACCGTGCCGCCGTCGGAAGCCCCCGAAACCTGAGGAGCCCCCGAGGGCCCGGCCGCCCCCGCCCACCGGACGGACAACCCATTGACCGCCAGGATCGTCGTATTCGTGACCCCCATTACGTCCCCCCTCGTCCCGCCCCGCCCCTACCATTCGCCCAGTCGTACGCCAGTTCCCACCGCCCGGCATCGCCGCCTGAACCAGGAGCACGGTACCCGTGTCCATACCTCCGCCCTCCGGACCCCAGCAGCCACAGGGTCCCCCGGAGCAGCCCCAAGGGCCGTACGCGCAGGGCCAGTACCCACCGCAGTCGCCGTACCCCTACGGCGCACCCGGTGCCCCGGGACCGTACGCCTACCCGTACCACCCCTACGGTCCCTACGGTCGCCCCGCGCCCGTCAACGGCGTCGCCATCGGCGCCCTCGTCCTCGGCATCCTCTGCTTCGTGCCGGCCGTCGGGCTGGTGCTCGGGCTGATCGCGCTGGCGCAGATCAAGAAGAAGGGCGAGCGAGGCAAGGGCATGGCGATCGCCGGTTCCGTGCTGTCCTGCGTCGGGCTCGCCCTGTGGGCGCTGACGCTGTCCACCGGCTCCCCCTCCGACTTCTGGGACGGTTTCCGGGATGCCGCGAGCGGCCAGGGCACCGCCTACGCGCTCGCCAAGGGCGATTGCTTCGACACGCCGACCGGCAACCTGGAGGGCGACGCCTACGACGTCGACGAGGTGCCCTGCGCCCGCGAGCACGACGGCGAGGTGTTCGCCGTCGTCACGCTGCCGGGCGGCTCCTTCCCGGGCGACGACGAGATCGAGCGGACCGCGGACGACAAGTGCTATGCGCTCCAGGACGGTTACGCCATGGACACCTGGGCCGTACCGGACGACGTGGACGTCTACTACCTCGTCCCGTCCCGGCAGAGCTGGCGCATCGGTGACCGCGAGATCACCTGCCTGTTCGGCAGCACGGCGGAGAACGGCAGGCTGACCGGCTCGCTGCGCGGCGACTCCACGACCCTCGACGCGGACCAGATCGCCTTCCTCTCCGCGACCAACGCCATCGACACCGCGCTGTACGAGGAGCCCGAGGAATACCCCGAGGACGACCTGGCGGCGAACCGGGCCTGGGCGAAGGACGTCCACGCGGAGCTCGGCGAACAGATCGAGGCGTTGCGCGGGCACACCTGGCCGGCCGGTGCCGAGCGACCGGTCGCCGGCCTGATCAAGGAGATGCAGGACGCCCGCAAGGACTGGGCGCGAGCGGCCGCGGCCACCGACGCGGACACGTACTACACGCACTACGACAACGGCTACGAGTACGTCGACGGCCCCACGACCATCACCGCGCGCAAGGCTCTGGGCCTGGACACCACGGCGCCGACGTACGAGGACGACTCCGAGAGCGGGGAGGGCAGCGGGAGCGCGGCCGGCATCGAGGTGTGAGCGCGGCTATAGCGGGGAGAAAGTGCCTGCGTAAAGCCCTCCGCAGGCACAAGTCATCACATCGAGTGATTCTCTGGCCTTTGCTTGCGTGAGACAACCCACGGTTGCCACGCTGTTGCTGTCTGTACAACCTGATGGGAGCGGCCAGTGACTTTCGGTGAGCAGCCGGCGTACCTGCGCGTCGCGGGTGATCTCCGCAAGAAGATCGTCAACGGTTCGCTGCCACCGCACACCCGCCTCCCGTCCCAGGCCAGGATCCGCGAGGAGTACGGCGTCTCGGACACCGTCGCGCTGGAGGCGCGCAAGGTGCTGATGGCCGAGGGGCTGGTCGAGGGCCGCTCCGGCTCCGGGACATACGTCCGTGAGCGCCCCGTGCCCCGCCGGATCTCCCGCTCCGGCTTCCGCCCGCCGAGCGGTGCCACCCCCTTCCGCCAGGAGCAGGCCGACGGCGAGACGCGCGGCACCTGGGAGTCCAACAGCGAGCAGGCCGAGGCGAGCGTCGCCGTCGCAGAGCGGCTCGGCATCCGGTCCGGCGACCGCGTCATGTGCACGAGGTACGTCTTCCGGGACGCGGGCGAGGCGATGATGCTCTCCACGTCCTGGGAGCCCCTCGCCGTCACCGGCCGCACGCCCGTGATGCTGCCCGAGGAGGGCCCGCTCGGCGGCATGGGCGTCGTCGAGCGCATGGCGGCCATCGACGTCGTCGTGGACAACGTGACGGAGGAGGTGGGCGCCCGCCCCGGCCTGGCGGAGGAACTGCTGGCGCTGGGCGGTGTCCCCGGCCATGTGGTGCTGGTCATCCAGCGCACGTACTACGCGTCCGGCCGCCCCGTGGAGACGGCGGACGTGGTGATCCCGGCGGACCGCTACCGAGTCTCGTACCACCTCCCGGTCAAGTAGCGCACTCGTTCGTGAAGTAGCGCACACCTCAACGGCAGTTGCCGTCGGCCCAGCCTCAACTCCCGCCCTCCCCAACGCCGTTGGATTCTGGCCGTTTTCGCAGGTCGTGACCGGCGTGTTCGATATGCCCGTGACCGGATGCATCGACGTCTGCGCACGGCGCATTCGATGCCGTGCGCCCCCTGCGACTTGGCTGGTTGCGTACCTCTTTGTGAAAAGCCGTATTCGCTGCGTAAAGGTTAGGCGTAGGCTCGGGCATATGCGGATTGCGGTTTCCTTAGCGGGCGGGGCACGGCACAGGCCGCGAGCGAAGCGAGACGGGGGTCCCCCCGGCCGAAGGCTGGGGGAGGGACTCGGGCGGTCGTGGGCGGGAAGGAGCAGTGGGGCGCGATGAACGACAGCACGATCACTCTTCCCTGGCTCGTCGTTCGGCAGGACGACAACGGCAACCGCTATCGCGTGGGCCGGTACGCGACCCGGGCGGAGGCCCAGAAGATCGCGGACAGCCTCGATGACCGTGGGCACAAGCAGCTGTACTGGGTCGAGCAGATCGCGCAGAACGGGGACAGCGCCGACCACTGAGGTGTCGCTCCCGTAGGCTCCGGCGCATGACGGAACGGATCGTGGTCGGGGCCGCGCTGTTGGAGGGGGACCGACTGCTCGCGGCGCGGCGCAGTGCGCCCGAGGAGCTGGCCGGGCGCTGGGAGCTGCCCGGTGGGAAGGTCGAACCCGGCGAGACGCCCGAGGCGGCGCTCGTGCGGGAGCTGCGGGAGGAACTCGGCGTGGACGCCGAGGTGGTCGAGCGGGTACCGGGGCAGTGGCCCCTGAAGTCACCGTACGTCCTGCATGTGTGGATGGCCCGCCTCCTCCCCGGCGGCGGCGAACCCAAGCCCCTCCAGGACCACGACGCGCTGCGCTGGCTGGCGCCCGGGGAACTCTGGGACGTGGACTGGCTGGACCAGGACGTGCCGGCGGTCCGGGAGGTGGCCGGTCGGCTGGGGCCGGGAGGCGACTGAACCCGGAGGCGGGGCTGTCCGAGTCCCTGGGCGGGTCTGCCTGGGCCAGGCGGGGGTAGTTGAGTCACCGGATCCCTCGTGCGGTACTGCCTACCGAATATCGGGTATGTGCCCATTAACCCCATGAAACCGGACATGGGGAATCCGCTGGCCCGGGAAGTGATCGGCGTGATCGACTCCGAAGACGGCTGCGCCGAGTGGACCTTTCCCGCGGAGGCGGGTGCCGTGCGTGCCGCTCGTGCCGCCGTTCGCGGCCGGCTGCGCGACTGGGGCCTGGACACCCTCACCGACATCACGGCGCTGCTGGTCAGTGAGCTGGTCACCAACTCCCTGCGGCACGCGACGGGGCCCATCGGCGTACGCCTGGTACGCCCCGTCGATCTCGGCGGCGTCCTCCTGGTCGAGGTCTCCGACCCTCTCCCCGATCCACCCCTCGAACGCGTCGCCGATCCCGAGGACGAGAGCGGCCGCGGACTCCAACTCGTGGCGCACTCCTCGCGTCGCTGGGGAACCAAGCCGGGGCGGAACACGGGCAAGACGGTGTGGTTCGAACTCGCGGTGCCGCAGTGACCCCCTGACGTGGTGTACGCCCGCCCCCGCCCTGTCGAACGAATGGTTCAGGCCAGTGGCAGTTGGCGCGCCCCGTGATTCGACTGCGTGTCCGCTGGTTAGAAGACTGGAAGTGTTTCCACGGCCGGGACCGAAAACCATCGGGAACGTGCTGTGATCGTGAACACCGTGTTGTGCGGGGCCGTAGTGCTGGATACTGCGGGCAGCCGCTGCCGGTGACCGGTGCCGGACGCGGTGAGCTGGAGGGGACGGTTCGCGTGAGCGAGATACCAGCGAAGGCCACGGAGTCCGAGGACCCGTCGGACGGCGCGAGGGTGAGGGCCGTGGGGCAGCGGGGTTACGGCACACAGGCCTCGCAGGGCGCACAGGCATCCCGCGACACACAGGCCTCCGACGAGTTCCGCCCCGGCGACGCCGTCTGGCAGAGCAGTCCGCCCGGCTCGATCTACGACTACATCAAGGTCGCGTCCTTCTCCATCGGCCCCGACGGCCTCGTCGACCAGTGGAGCCTGCGCGCCGAGCAGCTCTTCGGCATCCCGGCCGAGCGTGCCGTCGGCATGGACCCCATAGAGGCGTTCATCGACCCGGACCTGCGCGAGCGGGGCCAGCGCAAGATGGCCGAGATCCTGGACGGGCGGGAGTGGACCGGCGTGGTCCCCTTCCGGGCGCCGGAGGGCGCCGAGGGCGGGCGCGGCAAGGACGGTCTCGCCGAGGTGTACGTCATGCCGACGCGGACCGAGGACGGCGAGAAGGCCGCCGTGTGCATCGTCGTCGACGTCCGCACCCTGCGCCGGATGGAGACCGACCTCGCCGCCTCGCAGTCGATATTCGGTCAATCTCCGTTCGGGTTCGTGCTGATCGACCCCGAACTGAAGGTCCGCCGCGTCAACCACCGGTTCGCCTCCCTCTTCGGCGGCACACCTGACGACCACCGCGGCCGAGACGTCCACGCCTATCTGCCCCGCGCCGAGGCCGACCGGGTCGTGGCCACCCTGCGCCGCGTCCTGGAGAGCGGCGACTCCATCACGGACATGCACGTCACCGGCTTTCTGCCCGGCTCCGACGAGCGCCGTCACTGGTCCATCAACCTTTACCGGGTGCACAGCGGCAGCGGCCGCCCCATCGGCATCGCCTGGCTCGGAACCGACATCACCGCCCGTCGCGCCGCGGCCCGCGAGGCCGCCTCGGCCCGGCGCAATCTCGCCCTGCTGAACGACGCGGGTGCCCGCATCGGCAACTCCCTCGACCTGGAGACCACGGCCCGCGAACTGCTCGACGTCGTCGTCCCCGGCTTCTGCGACCTGGCCACGGTCGACCTCTACCAGGGCCTGCTGGCCGGCGACGAGACCCCGCCCGGTCTCGCCGACGGCAGCGCGGAACTGCGCCGCGTCGCCTTCGCCAGTGCCGTCTCCGACGCGCCCTTCGTCGGCGGTGGCGCCGCCGTCGCGGTCGGCGCCGTGCACCACTACCCCTTCAACTCGCCCTGCGCGGACGCCCTGCGCACCGCCCGGCCGCAGTATGTGCCCGGCGAGGAGGGCGGCCTCGTGCAGTCCACGCTCGCCGTGCCGATGGTCGCCCACGACACGGTCGTAGGACTGGCGCAGTTCGCCCGTACGAAGGGCAGCGAGCCGTTCGGCGACCGGGACCGTGATCTGGCGGTCGAACTCGCCGCGCGTGCCGCGGTCTGCATCGACAACGCCCGCCTGTACCGGCGCGAGCACGAGCGCGCGCTGATACTGCAACGGTCCCTGCTCCCGCCGGGGGACCCGGTCGCGTCCGGCCTGGACATCGCTTGCCGCTATCTGCCGGGCAACTCCTCCTCGGACCGCCCGAGCGAGGTGGGCGGCGACTGGTTCGACGTCATCGAACTCCCCGGCCACCGCACGGCGTTGGTCGTCGGGGACGTCATGGGCCGAGGGCTGCGCGCGGCCGTGGCCATGGGCGAACTCCGTTCGGCCGTCCGAACGCTGGCGCTGCTGGACCTCGAACCGGCCGAAGTCCTCTCGGCGTTGGACGAGATCGCGCGCGGCCTGGGCGCCCCCGGCGGCGTCCAGCAGGCCACCCGCGCGGCCCGCCGCCCCCGCGAGGCGGACCTGTCCGAGGTGTACCTCGCGACCTGCGTCTACGCGGTCTACGACTCCGTCACGCGCCGCTGCACCTTCGCCAACGCCGGTCATCTGCCGCCGGTCCTGGTCGAACCAGGCGAGGCGGCGCTGATGCTGGACGTGCCGCCGGGCATGCCGCTGGGTGTGGGCGGGGAGCCGTTCGAGGAGGTGGAGGTCGAGCTGCCGGAGGGTGCGCTGCTGGCGCTCTACACGGATGGACTGGTCGAGTCCCGCGACCACCCCCTGGACGAGGGCCTGCAAGCCTTCGTGGGTGCGCTCACCGACCCCTCCAGCCCCCTGGAGGACGTCTGCGACCATGTCCTCAACACCCTCGACAGCCACCACGGCGAGGACGACATCGCCCTGCTGATGGCCCGCGTCCAGGGCCTGCCCGCCGAGTCGGTCGGCGACTGGACGCTGCCGCGCGAGCCGCGCAGCGTGGGCCGCGCCCGCGAGTACGCCCGCGGCCAACTCCTGTCATGGGACCTGGAACCCCTGGTCGACACCACGGAACTCCTGGTCAGCGAACTGGTCACCAACGCCCTGCGCTACGGCGAGGGCGAGATCAGGCTGAGGCTGCTGCTGGA
Source organism: Streptomyces sp. R28 (assembly GCF_041052385.1). Classification (GTDB taxonomy): domain Bacteria; phylum Actinomycetota; class Actinomycetes; order Streptomycetales; family Streptomycetaceae; genus Streptomyces. The sequence continues at coordinate 6,859,859 of NZ_CP163439.1, forward strand.
CCGCACGCTGGTCTGCGAGGTCTGGGACTCCGGCCTGGTCCAACCCCGCCGCCGCCGCGCCCGCGACACGGACGAGGGCGGCCGAGGCCTGCAACTGGTCGGCCTCCTCAGCGCGGCCTGGGGCTCCCGCCGCACCCCACGCGGCAAGACGGTGTGGTTCGAACTCCCGTTGCCGGACGGGGAGAACGGGCTGACGGATCCGGCGGAGGCGTTGCTGAGCCTGTTCTGAGCCCCCAGGGGCTCCGCCCAGCCCCCAGCGGCTCCACCCCTTTCCGATCCCGCCTCCTGGGGGGCCTGCGGCCCCCAGACCCCCGCTTCGGCCCCAACGGGCCTCGTCCTCAAACGCCGGACGGGGGAGCGGCTCGCGGATGTCGGCGGGGTCGGCGTCGCTGAGCCGGTTCTGAGTGGGCTCACGCGCTGGGTGTGTCGCCGCGTCGGCCCCGTGTGTGGGGGCCGCCGAAGCTCGCCGGCGGGCCGCCGTTCGGCTCGCCCGCCAGCAGGATGCCGCCGAGGACGGCTCCGGTGAGGCCGCCCGCGTCCGCGGCGGGGCCGTCGATCGGGTGGCCGTATACGCGTATGTCCTGTTCGGCCAGCTCGCGGGCCTGCTGGGCCAGGGTGTCGGCCGTGAGGAGGTCGGCCAGGTCCTGACGCGGCCCCAGGGCGCCCGGCGTGGAGGCCGGCCGGGTGAGCAGTCGCCGCGCCTCCGCCAGCCGGGTGCGCGCCTCACTGCCCACCGCGGCCCGGTGCGTCGCGACGACATCGTCCGCGGCGTCGACGGCACTGCGCGCGCAGACCAGAGCCGCGGCCGCGATCACCCCGGCCCGCCCCGCGGCGACGGGCTGGACGCCCCGCACGATCCGCCGCAGCAGGTCGAGGGGGTCGTACGGCCCAGAGATCAGCTCTTCCCGTGCGAGGGCCAGGACGAGGTCGGCGTGTGAGGCGCGGGCACGCAGCTCGCCGGGAGGGACATCCGCGAAGGCGTCTGCCGGGCCCTCCGCCTCCTTCCGCAGCCCCTCCGCCTCCCTCAGCGACTCCCGAGCTCCGGCGATCTCCGCCTCCCCGCCGGTCAGCGCGGCCGGAACCATCGCCGCGGCCGTCGCGAGCTCCCCGGCGAGCCGTTCGATGCCGTCGATGAAGACGGCGGCCTGGGCGACGGCCCCCTCGGCGGCACGCAACTGCCCCGCGGCCCGCTCGCTGTCGCCCAAGTCGGCGCGCTGGCGGGCATGGTTGAGACGCCCGGTGGCGAACACCAGCCGGTCCTTGGCCTGCTCGGCATGGCCCGCGACGGCGGCGAAGGCGGACGGGGCGTACCCCTCGCCGAACTCGCCGAGGGCCGCGCCGGCGCCCCCGGCGCGCCCGGCCAGCTCCCGAAACCGGGCCTCCGCGACGACCAGGGCATGACCCAGCCCGCCGCCCAAGCCCTCCTCCAACCCCCGCACCTGGTCGAACCCGGCGGCCTGCGCATCCAGCAGCCGCCCCGCCTCCGCACACCGCCCGACGATCCCCGCCAGCGCATGCCGCCGAGCCGCGCCCTCCTGCGGAACCCCGCCCTCGTACTGCCACCGCATCCGAAACGCGATGGCCAGCTCGCCCTCCGCGTCCCGCAGCGCCCGCGCGAAGGGCTCGACGTCGACCACCTCGCCCCCCACCTCGCCCCGCTCCTCGACGAACCCCAGCTCCTCCCGGCTGACCCGCACCGAGTCATCGGCCGTGACCAGCAGGGCCCCTGCCCGCTCGTCGAGTTCGGCGAGGGCCGGCTCCGCGGCCCGCACCGGCGCCCCGCCGGGAGTCGTACGGTTCCGTGCCCGCCGTCTCCGCCGGAAGAACCCGTACCCCGCGACCACCGTCACCGCGACCACGGCCAGCATCGGCAGCAGGAGTTCGGCGGCGGACGTCTCCCCGACCTCCCCCTGGGCCACCGCACCGGCCACCGGCCGCTCCGCGCCACCCGCGACCGGCCCCTCACCCCTGATCGGCATCCCGGGCAGCACCAGCCACGCCACCCCGACCAGCCCACCCACCAAAGCAAGCGCCACCCGCACGGATATCTGCGAGGTGCCGCGCCGAGGCCGGCCCCGGATCAAGGATGACGTCACATTTCGGAGCGTATGAGCAGGAATGCGACCGCGCGAGCGGGGGACGGCAGCGGGGCGGTGAGGGGACTGGTGCGAGGATGACCGGTGTGCACGAGATTCTGATGGTCCTGGCGATACTGGTCGTGACAACCGGAACGGTTCTCGCCGCGGCCGCGATCACCACCGGCTGGATGCTGCCGGGCGGTGGGCGCGCCAAGGTGCTCCGGCCCCGGGTGTGGGGATACGGCACCCTGGCCGCCATGGCCGGGATCGGGACGTATCTGTTCTTCGGCCCGCTCGAAGGGCCGGACATGGGCGACTTCACGGTCGCGATGAGCGGCATGGCCGTGTTCGCCGCGGGGCTGTACGTGAAGCGGCTGGCCCTGAAGCCGGCTAGGAAGACCTCCTCCTGATCTTCGACCCCAGCCACACCAACGGGTCGTACTTGCGGTCGACGGCCCGTTCCTTCAAGGGGATCAGCGCATTGTCCGTGATCTTGATGCCCTCGGGGCAGACCTCGGTGCAGCACTTGGTGATGTTGCAGTAGCCGAGACCGTGCTCGTCCTGGGCCGTGCGCTTGCGGTCCAGGCCCGTCTCCGTGGCCGCGTCCAGCGGGTGCATGTCCAGTTCCGCGACGCGCATCAGGAAGCGCGGGCCCGCGAACGCCGGCTTGTTCTCCTCGTGGTCGCGGACGACATGGCAGGTGTCCTGGCACAGGAAGCACTCGATGCACTTGCGGAACTCCTGCGAGCGGTCCACATCCTCCTGCATCATGCGGTACTCGCCCGGGGCCAGGCCCTCCGGCGGCACGAAGGCCGGCACCTCGCGCGCCTTCGTGTAGTTGAATCCGACGTCCGTGACCAGGTCCCGTACGACGGGGAAGGCGCGCAGCGGCGTGACGGTGATGGTCTCCTCCCGGGTGAACACCGACATCCGCGTCATGCACATCAGCCGCGGCCGCCCGTTGATCTCCGCGGAACACGAACCGCACTTGCCCGCCTTGCAGTTCCAGCGGACGGCCAGGTCGGGGGCCTGGGTGGCCTGGAGGCGGTGGATGATGTCCAGGACCACCTCGCCGTCGTTCACCTCGACCTCGAAGTCCTTCAGGCCGCCGCCCTGCACATCGCCCCGCCACACCTTGAAGCGGGCCTCGTAGCTGCTCACTGGTAGAGCTCCTCTTCGGCGAGGTACTTGACCAGCTCCTCCTTGTCGAAGAGAGCGAGCAGGTCCTGGCGGACGGGGTCGGTGGTCTCGCGTAGCAGGGCGATCTGGCCGCGTTCCGGGTCCGTGGCCGCCAGACCGCCCGTCGGGTCGGTGAGCCGGCACAGCAGGTTGATGTTGCGCCACTTGCGGTCCATCGTCGGGTGGTCCTCACGGGTGTGGCCGCCCCGCGACTCCGTGCGCTCCAGTGCCGCCCGCGCCACGCACTCGCTGACCAGCAGCATGTTGCGCAGGTCGAGTGCCAGATGCCAGCCCGGGTTGAACTGACGGTGGCCTTCGACTCCCGCCCGGCGGGCGCGTTCGCGCAGGTCCGCCAGCTTCTCCAGGGCCTGCTCCATCTCGGCCTCGCGGCGGATGATGCCGACGAGGTCGTTCATGGTCTGCTGGAGTTCCTGGTGGAGGGTGTACGGGTTCTCCGGCGGACGTCCGTCGTCCGCACCCGCCGTCGGACCCTCGGCCGAGAAGGGGCGCAGCGCCTCCGCGGCCGCCGTGTCGATCTGCAGGTCGCTGATCTCGGGGCGTTCGAAGGCCTGCGCGGCCGCGTACTCGGCGGCGTGCCAGCCCGCCCGGCGGCCGAAGACCAGGAGGTCGGAGAGTGAGTTGCCGCCCAGCCGGTTCGAGCCGTGCATGCCGCCCGCGACCTCGCCGGCCGCGTACAGGCCCGGCACGCCGCGTGCCGCCGCCGTGTCCGACTCGACCGCGATGCCGCCCATGACGTAGTGACAGGTCGGCCCGACCTCCATCGCCTCCGCCGTGATGTCCACGTCCGCCAGCTCCTTGAACTGGTGGTACATGGAGGGCAGCCGGCGCCGGATGACCTCCGCCGGCATCCGGGTGGACACGTCCAGGAAGACCCCGCCGTGCGGGGAGCCACGGCCCGCCTTCACCTCGGAGTTGATGGCCCTGGCCACCTCGTCACGGGGGAGCAGCTCGGGTGGCCGCCGGTTGTTGTCCGGGTCCTCGTACCAGCGGTCGCCCTCCTCCTCCGACTGGGCGTACTTCTCCTTGAAGACGTCGGGGATGTAGTCGAACATGAACCGCTTGCCCTCGGAGTTGCGCAGCACCCCTCCGTCGCCGCGCACCGACTCCGTGACCAGGATGCCCTTCACCGACGGCGGCCAGACCATGCCCGTCGGATGGAACTGCACGAACTCCATGTTGAGCAGGGGAGCGCCCGCGAGCAGCGCCAGCGCGTGCCCGTCGCCGGTGTACTCCCAGGAGTTCGACGTCACCTTGAAGGACTTGCCGATGCCGCCCGTCGCGACCACCACGGCGGGGGCGTCCAGGACGAAGAAGCGGCCGGTCTCCCGCTCGTAGGCGAAGACCCCGGAGACCCGGCTCCCGTCCTTCAGGATCCGGGTGACCGTGCACTCCTGGAAGATCTTCAGGCGGGACTCGTAGTCGCCGGTCTCCTTCTTGTCCTGCTGCTGGAGCGAGACGATCTTCTGCTGGAGCGTGCGGATCAGCTCCAGGCCGGTGCGGTCGCCGACGTGCGCGAGGCGCGGGTACTCGTGGCCGCCGAAGTTGCGCTGCGAGATACGGCCGTCCTTCGTACGGTCGAAGAGCGCGCCCCAGGTCTCCAGCTCCCACACCCGCTCCGGCGCCTCCTGCGCGTGCAGCTCGGCCATCCGCCACTGGTTGAGGAACTTGCCGCCGCGCATGGTGTCGCGGAAGTGGACCTGCCAGTTGTCGTGCTCGTTGGCGTTGGCCATGGCCGCCGCGATGCCGCCCTCGGCCATCACGGTGTGCGCCTTGCCGAACAGCGACTTGCAGATCACCGCCGTACGGGCGCCCCGCTCGCGCGCCTCGATCGCCGCACGCAGGCCCGCGCCCCCGGCGCCGACCACGACGACGTCCCACTCCTGCCGTTCGACCACGGACATCTGTTCAGTCCCCACCCAATCTAGAAGAAGCGCGGATCGTCGAAGACCCCGGACGCGACGAGATAGACGTAGAAGTCGGCGAGCGCCACGCTCACCAGTGACGCCCACGCCAGCTGCATGTGGCGGGCGTTGAGCTTCCCGATCCACTGCCACATGCGATAGCGCACGGGGTGTTTGGAGAAGTGCTTGAGCTTGCCGCCGACGATGTGCCGGCAGGAGTGACAGGAGAGGGTGTACGCCCAGATCAGCACGATGTTGAGCAGGAAGACGAGGGTGCCGAGGCCCATGTGGCCCCACGCGTAGTGCTCGTCGCGGAAGGCGAGCACCGTGTCGTACGTCAGGATCCCGGCGACCGGGATCGCGGCGTAGAAGAAGTACCGGTGGATGTTCTGCAGGATCAGCGGGAAGCGGGTCTCACCGGAGTACTTCTTGTGCGGCTCCGCCACCGCGCAGGCCGGGGGCGACATCCAGAAGCCGCGGTAGTAGGCCTTGCGGTAGTAGTAGCAGGTCAGGCGGAAGCCGAGCGGGAAGATCAGGATGATGATCGCGGGGGAGATGCCCCACCAGCTCCCGAACAGGTCCCAGTTCGGCCCGGCGCGCATGGTCTGGCAGTTCTCCGCCAGACAGGGCGAGTAGAACGGGGAGACGTACGGCGCCGCGTAGTAGTCCGCGCCTGCGAAGGCCCGCCAGGTCGAGTACACGATGAACGCCAGCAGACCGGCCGCGGTGGCGGCGGGGGCCAGCCACCAGCGGTCGGTCCGCAGGTGCGGGGCGGTGATTGCGGCGCGCGTACCCGTTCGTACGCCGCCGCTGTTCAGATGGGGTTCCGTACCAGTGGCCAATGGATGACTCCGGTCGGGTCAGGGGGAGGGATCAGGGGGCGCGGCGGTCCCGGGCGCCGAGACCCTCGTCATCGGTGTCGATCCACAGAGAGTCGTCGTACGGCGTGTCGGGGATGGTGACGAGCTCCGGCTTGCGCTGCGTGCTGGGGGTCGCGGCCGCGTCCCGCAGCAGCGCGACACTCTCGCGCAGATGGTTGGCGTCGGTGCGGACGCGCCGCATCTCCAGCCCGCCGGTGCCCAGCTGCTTCTCCAGCCGGCCCACGGACCGGGCCAGGTCGTCGAGGCAGCGCTGGACAGTTGTCAGGTCGTCTTGCACGGACATGACGTGACCTCACTTCCGTGGGCCCTTCGGCCCTGGGTGGCAACGTTCATGCGCCTGCGAGTGTTGCGCGTCACACCTATCGCTGTGAAGGGATGTGCAGCGATTGGCGGATTGCACGCCTCCGACGCGCGCCCGCATGCGCTCTGTGTACGCCGGGGGAGCCGGGGAAGTGCGCGGGCGCGTTGCTCCACCCGTGTGGGAACGCGTTGCTCCACACGGGTGGCCTTGCGCGCCCGCGCCGCCGTGTCGTCTCCGCCTGGCGAACCCTTTCCTCTTCAGTGGGGGCCCATAGATCTGATCAACTCCAAAATACCGCCAAATGTGATCAGAGCGCACTTATTGTCACCGGCGGGAGCCGCTCCACGGAGGTACCAGAGATGTCCTACGACGGCGTCGGACCCAGGCCAGGCCGCAGCGCGGTCATGCGCTCGGTGGCCTTCCTTTCCGCGGGTGTGCTCGTGGTGCCCGTGCTCGCCGGCTGCAGCGACCCGGACCCGGCCGGAAAGCCGCTGGCCGGGCAGGACATCGCGCCGGCCGCCCGGGCCCTGATCGCCGACGGCGGCACGCTGCGGTGGGCCGTGGACGCCGTACCGGAGACGCTGAACACCTTCCAGTCGGACGCCGACGCGACCACGACCCGGATCGCGCAGGCCACCCTGCCGTCGATGTTCCGGCTCGACGAGAGCGGGCGGCCGGAGCGCAATCCGGACTATCTGGAGTCCGCCAAGATCGTCGAGACCGAGCCCAAGCAGGTCGTCCTGTACAAGCTCAACCAGCAGGCCGTCTGGAGCGACGGCCGAGAGATCGGCGCCGCCGACTTCGCCGCCCAGTGGCGGGCCCTGTCCGGCAAGGACAGCGCCTACTGGACCGCCCGCAACGCCGGCTACGACCGCATCGAGAAGATCGAGCGCGGTGACAACGACCTGGAGGTGCGGGTCACCTTCGGGCGGCCGTACGCGGACTGGCGCTCGCTCTTCTCGCCGCTGTACCCGAAGGAGGTCATGGGCACGCCGGACTCGTTCAACGACGGGGCGCGGCGCAAGCTCAAGGTCAGCGCCGGGCCGTTCGCCGTGAAGAAGATCGACCGCAAGGACGACGAGGTCCGGCTCGCCCGGAACCCCCGCTGGTGGGGGCAGCCGGCCAAGCTGAACGAGATCGTGCTGCGGGCCGTGCCGCGCGAGGAGCGGGCCGCCCAGCTGGCCGCCGGACAGCTCGACCTGGCCGAGATCGACCCCGCCGCGGCCCGGCGCATCGCGCTCGCCTCGCCTCCCCGGGGTGCGACCGCCAGCGCCACCGGTACGGCGCTGATGGGCCCGGACCGGAGCAACAGGACGACCACCAAGGAGCGCCGGCAGCAGGTGGCGTTCCAGGGCTTCGAGGTACGCAAGTCCCTGGAGCCGACGTACACCCAGCTCGCCCTCAACGGCACCGACGGCCCGCTTGCCGACGAGCGGGTGCGGCGGGCCGTGGCACGCGCGCTCGACCGCAAGGAGCTGGCCAAGCTGGTCCTCGCCCCGCTCGGCCTGCCGACCGAGCCGGTCGGCAGCCACCTCGCGCTCTCCGGCCAGGCCGCGTACGCCGACAACAGCGGCGCGATCGGCGGCCAGGACACGGCGGAGGCACAGGCGCTGCTGGCGGACGCGGGGTGGGTGCAGGGCGGACCGATCAAGGAGAAGAAGGGCGAGAAAGCGGCTGGGGCGGAGGGGGAGAAGGCAGGGAAGGGCGAGAAGGCCGAGAAGGCCGAGAAGGGCGAGAAGAGCGACCGGAGCGAGAAGAGCGAGAAGGCCGACAAGGGCGAGAAGGCCGACAAGAAGTCGGACTCGGAGTCGAAGTCGGACTCGGACTCGGAGGGCGGGGACGACGGGACGTACATCGTCGGGGAGGACAACAAGGCGGGCGGCGGCGAGGGCCGTGACGGGGAGCACCTCGCCCAGGACGGCAAGCAGTACGGCAGCAAGCAGCTGCAGCAGGGCGGGGCGCCCGGCGCGTACGCCCCGCAGGGCACCGCCGCTCCGGCGGGCGCGGCGGTCCTGCCGCTGGCGAAGAACGGCAAGCCGCTGACGCTGCGCTTCGTGGTGCCGTCGGGGGAGGGCTCCCAGACGTTGCGCACGGTGGCGGACCGGATCAGCCTCATGCTGGAGCGGGTCGGCATCCGGACCGAGATCACCAAGGTCGCGGACGAGAGCTACTTCAAGGACCACATCGCGTCCGGCCAGTACGACCTCGCCCTGTACTCGTGGCCCGCCTCCGCCTACCCCGCCACCGACGCCCGGCCCATCTACGCCAAGCCGGTGCCGGCCGCCGACGGCTCCCTGAACGTCGAGCAGAACTACACGCGGGTCGGCACCGACCAGGTCGACCAGCTCTTCGACCAGGCGATCGCCACGCTGGACGAGTCCCAGGCCCGCTCCCTGATCCGCAAGCCCGACTCCCGTATCTGGGCCGCGGCCGGCTCGATCCCGCTGTACCAGCGCCCCCAGCTGACAGCGGCCAAGAGGAACGTCGCCAACGCGGGCGCCTTCGGCTTCCGGACACCGGTCTACGAGGACATGGGCTTCCTGAAGAAGGGCGCGCGGCCGTCGCCGTCGGCGTCGGAACGCTGAGTACCTCGCCCCCCTTGACCCCCACTCCTCCAACGCCGGGCGGGCTGACTTTTCAGCCCGTCCGGCGTTTGAGGACGAGGCCCGTTCAGGGCCGAAGCGGGGGCCCGGGGGCGGTAGCCTCCGGGATGGGACGGGTAGGGGCGGCGGGGGCGGGACAAAAGCCCTCCCCACCTGCACCGACCTATCCCGGCGAGCCCCAGTGGCAGCGGCCACGTACCATGGGGTGAGGCCGTGGCGTGTCAAGCCCGGCAGGGCCCGCGTAACTCAGACATACGCGCAGGCCATCCTCACACTCCGGGAGAACGCCGCAATATGGCCACGCGCCACGACATCCGCAACGTCGCTATCGTCGCCCACGTCGACCACGGCAAGACGACTCTTGTCGACGCCATGCTGAAGCAGGCCGGTGCCTTCGCAGCGCACGCCGCCGAGTCGCTCGACGACCGCATGATGGACTCGAACGACCTGGAGCGTGAAAAGGGCATCACGATCCTGGCCAAGAACACGGCCGTGAAGTACCACCCCAAGGATGGCGGCGACGTCATCACCATCAACATCATCGACACCCCGGGCCACGCCGACTTCGGTGGCGAGGTCGAGCGTGGTCTGTCGATGGTGGACGCGGTGGTCCTGCTGGTGGACGCCTCCGAGGGCCCGCTGCCGCAGACCCGCTTCGTGCTGCGCAAGGCGCTCCAGGCCCGCCTGCCCGTCATCCTGTGCATCAACAAGACGGACCGCCCCGACTCGCGCATCGACGAGGTCGTGAACGAGGCCTACGACCTCTTCCTCGACCTCGACGCCGACGAGGACCAGATCGAGTTCCCGATCGTCTACGCGTGTGCGCGTGACGGTGTCGCCTCGCTGACCAAGCCCGAGAACGGCACGGTCCCGCAGGACAGCGACAGCCTGGAGCCGTTCTTCTCCACGATCCTGTCGCACGTCCCGGCTCCGGAATACGACGAGGAGGCCCCGCTCCAGGCGCACGTCACCAACCTGGACGCGGACAACTTCCTCGGCCGTATCGCGCTGCTGCGCGTCGAGCAGGGCGAGCTGCGCAAGGGCCAGACCGTCACGTGGATCAAGCGCGACGGCACCATGTCCAGCGTGCGCATCACCGAGCTGCTGATGACCGAGGCGCTCACCCGCAAGCCCGCCGAGAAGGCCGGCCCGGGTGACATCTGTGCCGTCGCCGGCATCTCGGACATCATGATCGGCGAGACCCTCGCCGACCCCGAGAACCCGATCCCGCTGCCGCTGATCACGGTCGACGAGCCGGCGATCTCCATGACCATCGGTACGAACACCTCGCCGCTGGTCGGCCGTGGCGGTACCGGCAAGGGAGCCGACAACAAGGCCGCGGTCAAGGACCGCAAGGTGACCGCCCGTCAGGTCAAGGACCGCCTCGACCGCGAGCTGATCGGTAACGTCTCCCTGCGCGTGCTCGACACCGAGCGTCCGGACGCCTGGGAGGTCCAGGGCCGCGGTGAGCTCGCGCTCGCCATCCTGGTCGAGCAGATGCGCCGCGAGGGCTTCGAGCTGACCATCGGCAAGCCGCAGGTCGTCACCAAGGACGTCGACGGCAAGGTCTACGAGCCGGTCGAGCGCATGACGATCGACGTGCCCGAGGAGCACATGGGCGCGGTCACGCAGCTCATGGGCGTCCGCAAGGGCCGGATGGACAACATGTCGAACCACGGCTCCGGCTGGGTCCGCATGGAGTTCGTGGTGCCCTCCCGCGGTCTCATCGGCTTCCGGACCGAGTTCCTGACGCAGACGCGCGGTACGGGCATCGGCCACTCCATCCACGAGGGCCACGAGCCCTGGTTCGGCGCCCTGCAGACCCGCAACAACGGCTCGCTGGTCGCCGACCGCGCCGGTGCCGTCACCGCGTTCGCGATGACGAACCTCCAGGAGCGCGGTGTGCTGTTCGTCGATCCCGGCACCGAGGTGTACGAGGGCATGATCGTCGGCGAGAACTCGCGCTCCGACGACATGGACGTCAACATCACCAAGGAGAAGAAGCTCACGAACATGCGGTCGTCCTCGGCCGACTCGTTCGAGGCGATCGTCCCGCCGCGCAAGCTCTCCCTGGAGCAGTCCCTGGAGTTCTGCCGCGACGACGAGTGCGTCGAGGTCACCCCGGAGGCCGTCCGCATCCGCAAGGTGAACCTGGACGCCCGCGAGCGCGCCCGCGCCGCGAGCCGCGCCAAGCACGGCTGATCATCGGGTAGTTGAGCCCGGGTTCCCCCCTCCGGGAGGACCCGGGCTTTTCCATGAGCCGTGACTGAATTGAGATCCAAAGGCAGTGGTCGGTAGTTGGCTCAGGGCAGATAGTTAGCGGCAACGCTCGCCCTGAGGAACGGACGAACTGTGACAAGTGCAGTCGATAGTCCTCCAGATGCCGAGGTGAAGTTAGAGGCCGGGCAACTTGTCGGCCGGTCACCCGGCCAGCTGATGTGGATCCGCTTCAAACGCGACCGCACCGGCGTGATCTCGGCCTACGTCGTCCTGTTCTTCTTCCTGATCGGGTTATCGGCCCCGGTCATCTCCAAGCTGTACGGCAAGGACCCGTACACGGTCTACGCCGACGAGCGCCCCGAACTCTTCGACAGCGCGGGCGTCCCCCTGCAGCCGAACGGCGGCATCAGCGGCGAGTTCTGGTTCGGCCTCGAACCCGGCAACGGCTACGACGTCTTCACCAAACTCCTCTACGGCATCCGCACCTCGCTGATGATCTCCGTCGCCGTCACGCTCGCGACGGTCCTCACCGGGATCGTCCTCGGCGTCACGGCCGGCTACCTCGGCGGCAGGGCCGACTACTGGATCAGCCGGGTCATCGACTTCCTGCTCGCCTTCCCGGCCCAGCTGTTCTTCATCGCCAGCATGCCGGTGGTCGTCTCACTCTTCGTCAGCCCGCGCGACGAGACCCCGGTCTACGTCCGGGTCGTCGCCCTCATCCTCGTGCAGTGGTTCCTCGGCTGGATGAGTCTCGGACGGGTCCTCAGAGGCACCACACTCGCCCTGAGAGAACGGGAGTTCATCGAGGCGGCCAAGGTCAGCGGGGCCCCGCCGGGGCGGATCATCCGCAAGGAGATCCTGCCGAACGTGGTCACGCCGATCCTCGTGCAGGGCACCTACATGCTCCCCAACTTCGTGACCGCCGAGGCCGGTCTGTCCTTCCTCGGTGTGGGCATCGTCGAACCGACGCCGGACTGGGGGCAGATGTTCGCCAAGGCGTCCACCGAGCTCGTGATGCAGAACGACATCACGTACATGTTCTTCCCCGGCATCTCGATGATCGTCTTCATCGTGGCGTTCAACCTGCTCGGGGACTCCGTCAGGGACGCCTTCGACCCCAAGACGGCGCGCTGACCACGCTGACCGGCTGACCAGCTGACCTACGAGGTCTGGGTTCCTTCGCACTGGTGACGACAGATGGGTGGAAACCGAGTGATGAGCAGGAGCGGACGCCACGTACACGCCGTGGTCTCAGTGCTCGCGGCCGCGGCACTCGTGCTGACCGGGTGCAGCTCGGGCGGCAGCAAGGGCGGCGGCAACGACAAGGAGCAGCAGGAGAACGCCGAGCGGCAGAAGGCGTTGATCAAGTTCGGTGACGCCGCCGCCTCCAAGGGCCCCGCCGCCGAGGTCCCGGGCGCCAAGTCCGGCGGCACCATCTCGGTGCCCGCCCGCGACAGTTACGCCCACCTCGACCCGGCCCAGATCTATGTGTTCAACGAGATGCAGGTCGCCCTGCTACTGCACCGAGGATTGACCGGCTACAAGGCGACCAGCAACGACGGCAGCAAGCACGAGGTCGTCGGCGACCTCGCCACCGACGCCGGCACCACCACGGACGGCGGCAGGACCTGGAAGTACACACTCAAGGACGGCATCAAGTTCCAGGACGGCTCCGCGATCACCTCCGCGGACATCCGGCACTCCGTCGAGCGGCTCTTCGCCCCCTTCATCAACCAGGGCCCGCCGTACCTCCAGCAGTGGCTGGCCGACACCCCGGGCTCCGACTACCGCAAGCTGCTGCCCGACGGCCCGTTCAAGGGCAAGCACCTGCCGGACAGCGTTCTGCAGACGCCGGACGCGAAAACCGTCGTCTTCAAGTTCAAGGAGCCGCACCCCGACCTGCCGTACGCGCTGGCCATGGCGGGTTACGCGGTCGTCTCCCAGAAGGGCGACACCAAGGAGAAGTACGACAAGGCCCCGGTGGTGTCCGGGCCGTACAAGATCCAGTCCTTCAAGTCCGGCAAGTCGATGGTGCTGGTGAGGAACACCAACTGGGACCCGGCGACCGACCCGATCCGCCACCAGTACGTCGACAGGTTCAACATCACCTTCAACCAGCAGTACGAGGACTCCACCAAGGCCCTGATCGCTGACGGCGGAACCGATCGGACCGCCGTCAGCTGGCAGAACTCGGTCGACGCGGGCAACCTGTCGAAGGTCCTGAACGACCCGAAGATGAAGTCCCGCACGGTCATCGGCTACCAGCCGTTCGTCGGCCAGATCAACATCAACCTCAGTCACAAGCCGATGCAGGACAAGAAGGTCCGCCAGGCCATCGCCTACGCCCTGCCGGTCTCGCCGTTCGTGCGGGCCTACGGCGGCAGCGCCGCGATGGAGGTCGCGGGCGGCATCATCAGCCCGACCGTGAGCGGCTACGACCCCTCCTTCGACCCGTGGGGCAAGAAGAAGAACCCCGCGGGTGACCCGGCCAAGGCCAAGAAGCTCCTTCAGGAAGCCGGCAAGGTCGGCACGAAGCTGACCTTCGGCTACTCGAACTCGCAGGAGGGCCAGGCGTACTCGACCGCCATGGCGGCGGGCCTGGAGAAGGCCGGCTTCGACGTCCAGCGCCAGGAGATCCCGGCCGAGACGTACTTCGACCAGGTCAGCAAGCTCAACAACAACTACGACATCTTCCACACCTCCTGGGCCGCCGACTGGCCGTCCGCCTCGACCGTGATCCCGCCGCTGTACGACGGCCGGGTGATCGCCGAGGGCGCGCAGAACTACTCGCAGGTCAACGACCCCAAGATCAACAGCGAGATCGACCGCATCAGCCGGATCGCCGACCCGGCCAAGGCCGCCACCGAGTGGGAGAAGCTCGACAAGTACATCGTGAAGGACGTCGTCAACATCGTCCCGACCGCCTACTACAAGCAGGTCCAGGTCGCCGGATCCAAGGTCGGCGGCGTCGCCTACGACGACGTCATCGGCGGCGTCGACCCGCGCCGCCTGTACGTCAAGTAACCCCGCCCGCCCGGCATCCGGTGCGCCCCCGACGGTGCGCGCCGGATGCCCTCCGGCCCGCTGAGAGCTGCCTCTGCCATGCTGCGCTTCCTCGTCCGCCGGTCCCTCGGCGCCGTCGTCATCCTCTTCCTGCTGAGCATCGTCGCGTTCCTGCTGTTCTTCGGGATGCCGCGTGACCCGGCGCTCCTGATGTGCGGCAAGACATGCACACCGGCCAACCTCGAGAACCTGCACCATGTGCTCGGCCTCGACAAGCCGGTCCCCGAGCAGTACTGGATCTTCCTGCACAACCTGGTGACGGGCAGCGACGAGTTCGCCCAAGGGCCGTGCCCCGCCCCCTGTTTCGGGTACTCGTACCACTCCAACGAACAGGTCTGGGGCACCCTGATGGACCGCCTGCCCACCACCGTCTCGCTCACCCTCGGCGGGGCCGTCTTCTTCCTGGTCATCGGCCTGGGCACCGGCCTGGTCGCCGCCTGGAAGCGGGGCACGGTCGTCGACAAGAGCTTCACGGCCGGCGCCATGGTGATCAGCTCGATGCAGATCTACTTCCTCGGCCCGCTGGCCCTGGCCGTCCTCGTCTACCAGACGCACCTCTTCGACAAACCCGCCTACAACGACTTCACCGCCGACCCGGCGGCCTGGTTCACCGGCCTGATCCTGCCCTGGGTGGTGCTCTCCACGATCTTCGCCTCGCAGTACACCCGTATGGCGCGCTCGTCGATGATCGAGCAACTCCAGGAGGAGCACGTCCGCACCGCCCGCGCCAAGGGCATGACCCGCCGGTACGTCTTCTTCCGCTACGCCTGGCGCGGCTCGCTGATCCCCATCGTCACCATCTTCGGCATCGACCTCGGATCGCTGCTCGGCGGTGCCATCATCACGGAGTACACCTTCGGACTTCCGGGTCTCGGCCGACTGGCGGTGGAGTCGGTGTTCTTCAGCGATCTGCCGCTGCTGCTGGGTGTGATGCTGTTCTCCGCCACCATGATCCTGCTCTGCAACATCGTCGTCGACGCCGCGTACGCCTTCATCGACCCGCGCGTGCGGCTGGCCTAGGCCGCACCGGGGAACCCTTTCCTCCAGGACCTGTCTGAGGAGCACTGACGTGACCACTGTGACCCAGGAAGCCGGCGCCCCCTTCCCGGCCGACGCGGACGCGTTCCTCTCGGTGCGGGACCTGCACGTCAGTTTCAAGACCGAGGACGGCGTCGTACGGGCCGTGGACGGGCTCTCCTTCGACCTGGAGCGCGGCAGGACGCTGGGCATCGTGGGCGAGTCGGGCTCGGGGAAGTCGGTGACGAACCTGACCGTCCTCGGGCTGCACAACCCGATGTTCACCACCGTCGAGGGCGAGATCCTCCTGGAGGGCCAGGAGCTGACCACGGCCCGCGAGTCCGAGCTGGAGAAGCTGCGCGGCAACAAGGTCGCCATGATCTTCCAGGACCCGCTCACCGCCCTGTCGCCGTACTACACGGTGGGCCGGCAGATCGCCGAGCCGTACATGAAGCACATGCGCGCCTCGAAGAAGGCCGCCTGGGAGCGGGCGGTTCAGATGCTGGGAAAGGTCGGCATCCCCAACCCGAGGCAGCGGGCCAAGGACTACCCCCACCAGTTCTCCGGCGGTATGCGCCAGCGCGCGATGATCGCGATGGCGCTGGTCTGCGACCCCGACCTGCTGATCGCCGACGAGCCGACCACCGCCCTGGACGTGACGGTCCAGGCCCAGATCCTGGACCTGCTGAAGGACCTGCAGCAGGAGTTCGGCTCGGCGATCATCTTCATCACGCACGACCTCGGGGTCATCGCCGACATGGCCGACGACATCATGGTGATGTACGCGGGCAGCGCGGTGGAGCGCGGCACGGTGCGCGAGGTGCTCAGGGCGCCGCAACACCCGTACACCTGGGGCCTGTTGAACTCGATGCCCCGCCTGGACTCGGACCCGCGCGCCCCGCTGGCCCCCATCCCCGGCGCCCCGCCGTCGCTGCTCAACCCGCCCTCCGGCTGCCGCTTCCACCCCCGCTGCACCTTCCAGGACCGCGTCGGTGGCGCCCGCTGCGTCACCGAGATCCCGTTGCTCGGCCCGGACCGCTCCTCGGCCTGCCACCTGACGGCGGACCAGAAGCGGACCATCTTCACCGAAGAGATCAAGCCCCGACTGCGCTGACGCCACCCGGTCAGCCCGCCCGAGGAGGACTACGGCTATGACAGAGGACCTCGTCCTCCCCGCACCCCGCGAGGCCGCCGGCGACGCCCCCGGCGAACCGCTGCTGGTGGTGGAGAAGCTCGTCAAGCACTTCCCGGTCAAGGGCGGCTTCCCGATCCGGCGGACCGTCGGCCAGGTGCAGGCGGTGGACGGCATCGACCTGACCGTGCACGTCGGCGAGAGCTTCGGCCTGGTGGGGGAGTCGGGCTGCGGCAAGTCGACGACCGGACGCCTGATCACCAAGCTCCTGGAGCCGACGGGCGGCAGGATCTCGTACCGGGGCAAGGACATCACGCGTGCCACGCGCAGGCAGCTGGCGCCGATCCGCTCCGAGATCCAGATGATCTTCCAGGACCCGTACTCCTCGCTGAACCCGCGCCAGACGGTCGGCAGGATCGTCTCGGGTCCGATGGAGATCAACGGGCTGGAGCCGGAGGGTGGAAGGGAGAAACGGGTCAGAGAGCTGCTGGAGATCGTCGGCCTCAACCCGGAGCACTACAACCGCTTCCCGCACGAGTTCTCCGGCGGCCAGCGGCAACGCATCGGCGTGGCAAGGGCGTTGGCCCTCGAACCGAAGCTGATCGTGGCGGACGAGCCGGTCTCGGCCCTGGACGTCTCGATCCAGGCGCAGGTGGTGAACCTGCTCCAGAAGGTGCAGCAGGAGCTGGGTATCGCCTTCCTGTTCATCGCCCACGACCTGGCGGTGGTCCGCCACTTCTCGCAGCGCGTCGCGGTCATGTACCTCGGCAAGGTCATCGAGGTCGGTGACCGAGACTCGATCTACACCCGCCCCCGGCACCCCTACACCCACGCCCTGCTGTCGGCCGTACCCGAGGTGAACGTGGGCGGCGAGGACGCGGAGGACGGCGAGGACGTGCCCCGGCGGGAGCGGATCCGCCTGGCCGGTGACGTGCCGTCGCCCATCTCCCCGCCCTCCGGCTGCCGTTTCCGCACCCGCTGCTGGAAGGCGCAGGACAAGTGCGCGGCCGAGGAACCGCCGCTGATCCAGATCTCCGGCAACCACGCGGGCCACTTGACGGCCTGCCACTTCCCGGAGGAGCCGACGATCGAGGCGCGGGACGAGGACATCGTGCTGGATCCGGCGCTGGCGGTGCTGGAGGAGGACGCGGAGAGCTAGGCGGCCCGGGCGGCCACGGTGATGATCTCGGGGCTGGTGGGCGTGAGGGGTCCTGGGCCCCAGTCGCCGTACCGCTCGACGACGGTGAGGCCGGCCTCGTGCAGGAAGGCGTCCAGGGCGTCCGGGGCGAGGAAGCGGAGGGTGGTGCGGCTGACGACGGGGGCTTGCCAGTCGTCGCGGTCGAACGTCTCGGCGAAGGTCACTCTGTCCCCGGCGACGACCCCCTCGACCTCGTGCCACACCCGCACGACGCGCCCGTCGTCGTCCGTGGCTTCCCGTACTCGATCCGGCGTCCACGCCTCCCAGGCCCGCGCCCCCGGGTTCCGAGTCTCGAACACGAACCGCCCGCCGACCCGCAGCGCGTCACGCACCGCCCGCAACGCCGCGCGCAACTCCTCGTCGCGGACGAACACCTGAAACGCGTGCCCGGTCATCACGGCCAGGTCGAACCGCCCGCCCCGGTCCCGGGTGAGCAGATCCCCGAGCACCCACTCGACGCCGGTACCGTGCCGCCGGGCCTGTACGAGCATGGCGGCGGCCGGATCGAGTCCCACGAGTCGCCCGCGGTGGCCGTCCGCACGGGCCCGCCGCAGCAACCGCCCCGTACCGCAACCGACATCGAGCACCGACTCGGCGGACATCACCAGCCCGAGGCAGAAGTCGTCACCCGGCCCCCACGGGTTCAGGGTGTCGTACAACGCGGCGAGTGAGAGATCCGCGAACGCCCGATCGACCATTCGGTGGAGTGTGCCACAACTGCCCACCACCGGCGGCCGTTTCGCGCCGCCCGGCGCCTGACGGCTCCCGTTGCGCTTCTCAGCGCACGACCCGCCCCCGCAGCACGATGCGCCGCGGGTGCCGCAGCACGCCCGGCTCCCGTCGCGGATCCGCGTCGTACACGGTGACGTCGGCGAGCCCGCCCTCGACCAGCCCCGGCAGCCCCAGGAAGTCCCGCGCCGTCCAGCTCGCCGCGCCCACCGCGACGTCGGCGGGCAGGCCGGCGGCGATGAGGTGCTCGACCTCGGTGGCGACGTTGCCGAAGGGGGCGGAGTCGGTGCCGGCGAGGACGGTGACGCCGGCGTCGTGGGCCTCGCGGACCCGGCGGATCATGATGCGGTGGCCTTCGTGCCAGAGGCGGGCGCGGGGGTTGTCCTTGATGCGGGGTGCGCTGCGGTCGAAGGCGGTGAGGGTGGGGACGTAGACGGTCCCGTGGCCGGCCATCAGCTCGACGCACTCCTCCGGCATCCCCATCCCGTGCTCGATCGAGTCGATCCCGGCACGAGCGGCGTTGAGTACACCTTGCGCCGACTGGCAGTGCGCGGCGACCCGCCCCCCGGCCGCATGCACCGCGTCGGTCACGGCGCGCAGGATGTCGTACGGCACCGGATCCGCCTCGAAGTCCCAGTCGCCCATGAGCTTGCACCAGCCGTCGTGGGCCTTGGCCTGCGCGACGGCGGCGGCCACGAGGTCGTCGGTGACGGTGTGGAAGTCGGCACTCTTGGACAGCCCCGCCCAGGCCAGCCAGCGCCCGGCAGTGATCATGCGGGGCGCGTCGGGCGCCTCGCGCAGCCCGTCCGGGATCTCGCCGAGCAGCCCCGGGAACCGCAACGCGGTCGTCCCGGCGTCCCGGTGTGCGGCGATCTGCTCGGCGAAGGCGTCGGGGTCGAAGGCGGGTTCGCCCTCGGACGGGGACCCGGGGTGCGTGTGCACGTCGACCAGGCCCGGGAGGAGATAGCCACCGTCGGCCACTGTCTCCGCCTCGGCCGACGGGCGGTCGAAGGTGATGCGGTCGCCGAGGATCCAGAGGTCGCGGGTGGTGCCGCGGGGGAGGAGGGTGCCGCGGAGGTGAAGGGCCACGATCAGGCAGTCTTGTCGCCTGGGCCGTGCAACGGCAAGCCCCGCTCGATACCTGCCCGCCCGGGGCGAGCCCAGCAGCCCTGGGCGGACAGGTATCGCGAACGGGTACGGGTGCCTACCCGCATTCTGGGTGGATGAGTGGAAGGAGCACCGTCATGCCTGACGCCAACATCCGCATCCCCGCCGAGGCCCGCGACCGGCTTGCCGAGATAGCAGCTGGTGAAGGTCTGTCGCTGCGTGCTTACCTGACCAGGCTCGCAGACTCGCTGCTCACTCCCGCGGAGCGTGCCGAGAAGGCCGAGCGCGCTCGGGCGGTGCTGCGTGAATGGAACGGTTACGACCCCAGCGACGGTGAACAGGCCGACCTGGATGCCGAACTCGATCGCCGTCTGGCCCAGGTGGCCGCCGGGTGACTGATGCGTCGGACAGGTCGTTGGGGTAGGGGCTGTACGGAGTCGTGTTTGCGCGAGCCCGCTATCGGCGGGCGCGTCAGCGGGCAAGGGGCGGCGCGCTTGGGGGCGTGTTGGGAGCAGGCAGGAGCCGTCAGAGGGAAAACGACTCCCTGGTGTCACATAGGAGTCGGTGGTCCCCAATAACCGCAGCAGCCTCAACTCCGGAGGGCACGGAACACGGCGCCAATTCGCCCGAGACAGGACCAAGCGCTCAGTAAGCAGTCGTGCGGATGCGTGTGATGGTCAACATGGTTGGCGAGGATGCCGATCAGCGTCCGGCGCGTCAAGGGGCTACGTCAGGTGGTTCGACCTGATCGTGGCGCAAGCGCCCTTGCCGAACTGGGGTCGATGAATGAGTGAGGCCCCGCGCCTGGGGAGGCGCGGGCCCTCCTTTCCCTGGAACCGGATGTTCATGGGCTCGCGTCAATGGGCCGGTGAAGGTCCGTCCCGTGAGCGGCGGCCGCCGTCTCGGCCCTTGGTGAGAAGGGGAGCCGGAACGAGGGTTCAGAGGTAGTCGAACGGCGGGATGATCCGCGTGATCGCAATGAGGCGCAACCGGGGCACCGGAAGCGCATAGAACCAGCCATCGGACAGCAGCGGGATACGGCGCACGCCTCCGGGCACGCCGCGCCGGGGTCCCTCGCCGATGTCCGTCACATCGACGCCCACCTCGGCGAGGGCGACCAGTTCCGCCGCCAGGCGCTCGACCTCCTCGACGATGTGCTGTGGGAACCCGGCAGCCACGTGTTCGGCGTCCGGGTCATACTCCCAGCGCCAGGCCTCTTCGTCCCCCATTGCGTCACACGCCCTCTGCCCGCTCGACCCCGGCCTCAGCACACGCCATGTCGAGGATCCGGCCGATCTCGGCCGCGATGGTCCGGGCTTCCTCCAGTCTCTCGGTGGTAGCGGCCCGTGCCTCCAGGGAGCGAAGCCTGGCGGCCCGCTCGGGATGGCGCTCCAGAGCCACGTACACCGCCCACTGCCCCACAAAACGGCGCATCGGAGCCGCGCTGACCTGCTCACGCGCCTGCTGGAGAGCCGCAGACCGTTCGGCGTCGAATGTGGATAGGGCATCGGGTGCCAGTTGCGCGAGGGTGGCCCGTAGATCCTCTGGCGTACTGGCCGGCTGGGCGGCGACGGAGTCGCCGGAGCCAGGCTGTGCGGCGGTGCTCATGTGCGGTCCCCTCGGCGCGGTACGGCGGTCTGCCCAGTGCCCGCCAGCGTACCCGCGAGGCTGCGGTGCGGGCTGCGCCTGTGGACGACTCACGCCTCGCCCCCGTTCACCTTCGGAGAGACGCTGAACCACACGGCCTTGCCGTACGGGTAATCCCGCACGCCCCATTGATCGGCGCACGTCTCGACAATGCCGAGTCCCGGTCCGCGCTCGTCGTCACCGGAGGCGGTGAGTGGAGTCGGCGCGCCTGAGCCGTGGTCCCACACGGTGACCCGGAAGTCGTCCGTGGTGCGCTCCATGCTGACGTGCGCTCCATGCTGACGTAGGCCTCCGTGGCGGAGTGCCGGTAGGCGTTGGTGACGACCTCTGAGACGAGCAACTCCACCGTGTCCACGATGCAGTTGAGTCTGGCGGCGGCGAGGATGCTGCGGATCGTCGCCCGGACCACGCGGACGGCGCGGGGGTCGTGAGGGATGGAGAGACCGTACGTCCAGAGGGGCTGGGGGGTTTCGGGCGTGCGCATGTGGCAGCCTCCAGGATGAGTGCCTTGCGTGACTGTCTCAGCACTGAAGGTAGCGGTACTGGTTGCGGGTTCTCAACCTGCTTGTGGAATTGCCTGCCAAGTGATTGCGTGCATGCGTTGAGGTGAGGAGGGGTGATGGGACTCAGGGCGAACCCCACGTACCGGCAACGGCGGTACGGGTCCGAGATTCGTGCTGTACGTGAGGGGGCAGGGCTCACCGCGACCCGGGCTGCTGAGGTGATGGGGATGAATGCCTCACACATCAGCACCGTGGAGTCCGGTCGTACGGGGCTGTCTGCGGATCGACTCCGCCTCCTCGCTGCTGCTGGTTGCGAAGACTCTACCTATGTTGAGGCGCTGGTCGAGCTGGGGCAAGCGGACGGTAAGGGCTGGTGGACGGAGTACCGGGAGCGTGCTCGACCCTCGTTGCTCGACTTGGCGGAACTGGAGGACGCGGCGACCGAAGTAATCAACTATGAACCGCTGTTCGTGCCGGGGCTGCTGCAGACCCGGGCGTACGCCGCGGCCATCCACCAATGTGGATACGCGCGCGCCACGAGTCAGGAGCATGAACTGGCCGTCGACTTCCGCATGCAACGCCAGCGTGTGCTCGCGGGCGAGCGCCCGACGCACCTTCACGCGATCGTCCATGAGGCCGCTCTGCACCCGTCGCTTGGAGATCCGGGCATCATGCGGGAGCAACTACAGCGACTGATCGAGGTGTCCCGGCTGCCTCACGTGACGCTCCAGGTGCTGCCGTTCGATGGTCCGGTGCCGTTCGGTACGTCGTTCACGCTCATCGTCCCCTCCGTGCGACGGCTCGGCACCGTGATCGTGTCGCACATCGAGAAGTCGCTGTACCTGGGGGACGCCGAAGCCCTTGCCAGATACGAAGAGTTGTTCGCTAGCCTTCGAGCGGTGGCGCTCTCTCCGGTGGACGCGGGGGTCCCTCCCGAGGGGCATGCCACCAAGGACTCGCTGGGGTTGATCCAGCGGCTCCTGTATCCGTTGCTCTAGGAAGGCGTGCATGACTCAGCTCAGGTGGCAGAAGTCCAGCTTCAGTGAGGGAGGAGCGGACACCTGCGTAGAAGTCGCGCTCGACTCTGCCGGATGCCTCCGCTTGCGTGAGAGCGACACTCCCAGCGCCGTCATTGCCCCGGCCCAGTCTGCTCTCGCGGCGCTGATCGACCGGCTCAAGGAGCAGGCATCGTCCGGCAGTTGATCTGGCTGGGGTGAAGTCCCGGCGCGGTGGTCCAGCCTATGTCTTCTACTCGATTGTCACGGTGGAAGAGGCTCGGATCTGGCTCCGTCTGTGCGTCGGTTGGAGATTTTGTCTGGCGGTTTCAATCGATGATAGGGCGTTTCATGACAACAGGAGGCCCGGGATGGCCTGCTCCAGGCCTCCAGTTCGCCTGGACGAATTCGTCGGGGCGTCAAACCCTGTAGACGGTCATGCGGTAACGATCCACTGCATCGGCTTCAGGCTGCTGGACTCTTGCCGCACAGTGCCTGTCCATTGACGGTCTTCGCATAACAATCCGGCCACCCTGCCTCTTTGGAGGATATGTAGGTCTTGTGGCCCTTGCGAAGGTCATTCACGAAGACGGCAGGCGATTCGGAGCAGTAGCGTCCCGCCGGGGCCTTCTCCAGCGCCTTGGCTTGGCCGAGGCCGTAACCGGCCAGGTTATTTTCGAGGTTGGCGATCTTTCGCCGTAAGAAGCCCAGAGGTGAGAGTACTTGTTCTTGCATGTGGCAAGAGTTATGGCCTTGTTCGGGCCGTTCCGTTGAAGGCATTTTCCGGTGGCGGGCTCTTGAAATGGCACGCGGTACCGGATTCAGCTGGTGATGCGGGCCCCAGCAATGTAAACCTGAGAGCAAGTGCAGCGCTGCTTGCGACAGTTGCGGCCTTGCCGAAGATTCTCACAGTGGCCAACCGATCTATCGGCGGGGGCCCTGTTTGCGTGTGCATGACCATCCTTTCGCCGGACTCGATCACTCGGCAAGAAAATGAAGCAGCTTTGAGCTTCGCGGTCTCATTGAATGAGTGCACCCCAAGGCGAAGGCCCGTGCACACAAGACGTGTGCACGGGCCTTCGTTCGCCGGGAACCGGACGTTCCTGGGAACGGCTCGGGTCAATAGGCCGGCGAAAGTCCGTTCCGTGAGCGGCGGCCGACGGAAAGGGGTGCGTCAGACCGCCGGCTGCGAGTCCTTGGAGAGGCGCGGCGCGGGGACCGTGTCCGCCGTCTCCGGGTAGTGGCAGGCCGTCAGATGGCCGGGCTTGTTGCCCTCGACCTGGACCAGCGGCGGGGCCTCGGTCGCGCACTTCTCCGTCGCCTTCCAGCAGCGGGTGCGGAAGCGGCAGCCGGAGGGCGGGTTGATGGGCGAAGGGACGTCGCCCTGGAGGCGGATGCGCTCGCGGGCGGGGGTCTCGTCCACGGTCGCCTCGGGCACGGCGGACAGCAGCGCCCGGGTGTAGGGGTGGCGCGGGTTGCCGTACAGGTCGTCGCGGTCGGCGATCTCGACGATCTTGCCGAGGTACATGACCGCGACGCGATGTGAGAAGTGCCGTACGACGGCCAGGTCGTGGGCGATGAACAGGAAGGCGATGCCCAGCTCCTGCTGCACCTTCTGCAGCAGGTTCACGACCTGCGCCTGGATGGAGACGTCGAGGGCCGAGACCGGCTCGTCCGCCACGATCAGCTTCGGCTCCAGGGCCAGGGCCCGGGCGACGCCGATGCGCTGGCGCTGGCCGCCGGAGAACTCGTGCGGGAAGCGGTTGTAGTGCTCCGGGTTGAGGCCGACGATCTCCAGCAGCTCACGGACGCGCTTCTCGCGGCCGCCGGCCGGGTTGATGTCGTTGATCTCCATCGGGCCGGCGATGATCTTGCCGACCGTGTGCCGCGGGTTCAGCGAGGCGTACGGGTCCTGGAAGATCATCTGGATCTCGGAGCGGACCGGCGCCAGCTGCTTGCGGTTGGCGTGCGTGATGTCCTTGCCCTGGTACAAGATCTTGCCGGCCGTCGGCTCCAGGAGGCGCGTGATCAGGCGGCCCGTCGTCGACTTGCCGCAGCCGGACTCGCCGACCAGGCCGAGGCTCTCGCCCTCGCCGACCTGGAAGTCCAGGCCGTCGACGGCCTGGACGTGGCCGACCGTGCGGCGGATCGGAAAACCGCCCTTGATCGGGAAGTGTTTGGTCAGCCCGGAGACGTCCAGGAGGGGAGTGGTGCTGCTCATGGTGGTGAAATCCCGTCTCTTGTACGTCAGTTGGCGGCGCTGCCGGCCAGGTCGGAGAAGTACTCGCCGCGCTGTTCGGCGGTGAGGTGGCAGGCGGAGCCGCGTCCGTCGACGATCTCCAGCAGCGGACGCTCCGACGAGCACAGGCCTCCGTCGACCTTCTCGGCGAAGGTGCACCGCGGGTGGAAACGGCAGCCCGACGGCGGGTTCAGCAGCGACGGCGGCGATCCCGGGATCGGGTTCAGCGGCACGTCCACCGGGTGGTCCAGGCTCGGCATGGAGCTGAGCAGGCCCCAGGTGTAGGGGTGCTGCGGGTCGCGCAGCACCTCCTTCTTCGTGCCGCGCTCCACGCACCGGCCGCCGTACATCACCAGCACGTCGTCCGCGATGTCGGCGATGACACCGAGGTCGTGCGTGATGAAGATGATCGCCGTGCCGAACTCCTTCTGGAGGTCCTTCAGGAGGTCCATGATCTGGGCCTGAACCGTCACGTCGAGTGCCGTGGTCGGCTCGTCGGCGATCAGCAGTTCCGGGTCGCACACCAGCGCCATCGCGATCATCGCGCGCTGGCGCATACCGCCGGAGAACTGGTGCGGGTAGTCGTCCACACGGACTTCCGGCTGCGGGATCCCGACCCGCCTGAGCATCTCGATCGCCCGGTCCCGGGCCGCCTTCTTGGAGCAGCCCGTGTGCTTGCGGTACGTCTCACCGATCTGCTTGCCGATGGTGTGGTACGGCGACAGGGAGGTCAGCGCGTCCTGGAAGATCATCGACATCTTGTTGCCGCGGAGCTTCTCCAGCTTCTTCTCCGAGGCGCCGTTCAGCTCTTCGCCGTCCAGGGTGATCGAGCCCTCGACCTTGGTGCTGTCCGGGTTGTGCAGGCCCAGGATGGTCAGGTTGGTGACCGACTTGCCGGACCCGGACTCGCCCACGATGCCCAGCGTCTTGCCGCGTACGAGGTCGAAGGACAGACCGTCGACGGCCTTGACGGTGCCGTCCTCGGTCGAGAAGTGCACCTTCAAGTCCTTGATGGAGAGGAAGGGCTGCTGATCGGTGCTCGTCACGGGGACGCTCCAGTGAGGGGTGATGCGGGGTAGCTGGTGGGGGCGGGGGTCAGGCGAGCCTGATGCGTGGGTCGATGAGGGCGTAGCAGGCGTCGACGACGATGTTGGCGAGGACGACGAAGGCGGCGGTGATCACCATCACGCCGAGCAGCATGGGCAGGTCGTTGCTGTACACGGACTTGATGGAGAGCATGCCGATGCCCTGGATGCTGAAGGTCTTCTCGGTGATCATGCCGCCGCCGAGGAGGACGCCCACGTCGATGCCGAAGATGGTGACGATCGGCCCCATCGCGCCACGCCAGGCGAAGCGGAAGAACACGTTCGAACGGGACAGGCCCTTGGCCCGGGCCGTTCGGACGTAGTCCTCCTGGAGCTGCTCGACCATCTGGGAGCGGGTCATACGGGTGTAGTTGGCGGTGAAGATCAGCGCCAGGATCAGCCAGGGGAGCAGCAGTCCGCTGAACCATGCGCCCGGGTCGTCGGTGAAAGGCGTGTACCCGGGCTGGTCCAGGACCTGCCACTGGTACACGAGGAGGTACAGAGCCAGCGTGCCCACGAAGTAGATCTGCATCGACGAGGCGACCAGCGAGGCGCTGCTGGCGATCTTGTCCAGGGGCTTGCCCTGCTTCACGGCGGCCAGCATGCCGGTGCCGACTCCGAAGACCAGGTACACCACGGACGAGCCGAGGAACAGGGAGAACGTCGTCGGGAACCGGTCGAGGATGGTGGCCAGGACAGGCTCGCGGTTGACAAAGGAGTAGCCGAGGCACGGCGCGTCGCAGTGACCGAAGCCCGGGTACTCACGGCCGAGGAAGATGCCCGAGAGCCAGTGCCAGAACTGGACCGGCATCGGGTCCGAGATCCCCATGTTGTGGCGGATCAGCTCCAGCGTCTCCGGGGTGCAGAGCTTGCCGCAGGCGATCCGGGCCGGGTCGCGCGGCACCGCGTAGAAGAGCATGAACGTGACCGCGCTGATGATCAGCAGCGTGATCACGGCGCCGAGGAGCCGGCGGACTAGGAAGCGAAGCATGGGGAGTGGCTTTCCTGGGAGGGCCGTCGTAAGGAGGGGCCCGGCCGGGGTTTCCGGGGGCCACGGTGGACGAGCCGAGGGTGGGGCGGCACCGTGGCGCCGCCCCACCTCTCAGGTGTGGATCAGGACTTGACGTACATCTTGTAGAGCATGCTGCCGTCGAAGTTCGGGTCCATCTTGACGTTGCCGAGCTTGGAGCCGTGCATGTAGATGCGGCGCATGTACACATCGGGGACGAAGGCGGCGGTCTCGGTGACCTGCTTGTCCAGGGCGGCCCACATCTTGTTGGCCTTGTCCTGATCGGTCTCGGCGGTCGCGGCCTTGATGGCGGCGTCGATGGCCGGGTCCTTCAGGTGCGAGTAGTTCTGGCCCTGGTCGACGACGTTCTTGCTGTCGAACAGCGGCTGGAACACCGAGTAACCGGTCGGCCAGTCGGAGGACCAGCCGCCCCAGTAGACGTCGAACTGGTTGTCGAGCTTGCCGACCTGGTCGTACCAGGTCGTGGAGTCGATGCCCTTCGTGACGACCTCGAAGCCGGCCGCCTTCAGGGCGTTCTCGACGACGACCTTGATCTTCGCCTGGGTCGGGTCGTTCTGGTAGGCGTAGACGACCTTGTAACCGGACTTGCCGGCCTTCTTCAGGATCGCCTTCGCGGCCTTCGGGTCGCCCGCCGGGTTCTTCAGCTTGCCCCAGACGTCCTGCGACTCGTAGCCGGCCACGAGCGGGCTCATGATGCCGGTCGCGTAGTCACCGCGGACCGCGCCACCCTGCAGCTGACGGATCGCGGCGGTCGGCCAGGCCTTGACGATGGCCTCGCGGACGGCCTTGTCCTTGACCCGGCCGGTGTTGATCCAGTAGACGCTGACGCCGCTGCCCAGCTCCGAGAAGACCCGGTCCTTGGCCTCGGTCTGCGCCTTCTGGATGCGCTCCTGCGGGATGGTGCGCCAGCTGGTGGCGTACTGGTCCTTGCCGGCGTCGGCCAGCAGACGGTCGATCGCCGTCAGCTGCTCGATGCCGAAGGTGAAGTCGAACTGGTCCGGGTAGGCGTTGCGGATCGGGTCCGTGGCCGGGTCCCAGTTCTCGTTGCGGACCAGGGTCATCGACTTGTCGGTGACGTGCGTCTTGACCTTGTAGGGGCCGCTGGAGACCGGCTTCTTGTCGTAGTCCTGCTTGGTGTCCTTCTTCACCGGGGTCGGCGCGTAGGAGTGCATCGCCAGGACGTAGTTGAAGTCGGGACGCGCCTCGGAGAGGCGGAAGGTGATGGTCTTCCCGCTGGTCTCGATCGACTTCAGGTGCTTGCCGCCGTACGGGCCCGGGTACGACTTGCGGTAGTCCGACGAGCCGGTCAGCCAGGCCTGGACGTAGAAGGCGCCCTCGGTGATGAAGTTGGCGAAGCAGCGCTCGATGCCGTGGCGGACGTCGTCGACAGTGATGTCGGAGCCGTCCTCCCACTTGACGCCGTCCTTCAGGGTGAAGGACCAGGTCTTGCCGCCGTCCTTCATGGTGCCCGTGTCGGTGGCGAGGTCGCCGACCAGGGTCATGGAGCCGTCGTCCGCGATCTTGTAGCCGGTCAGCGTGCGGGAGAGGACCATCGCCGCGAGCGAGTTCCACGCGTAGTAGATGCGCTGCGGGTCGAGGTGCGAGAAGTCGTCGTCGTTCAGCAGGTAGACGGTGCCGCCCTTCTTCGCGCCGGAGACCTCCGGGGCCGGGCCCTTGGAGTCCTCGGCGGTGCCGATCTTGACGACGGTCGCGTCGGCCTTGGCCGCATCCTGCTTGCCGCCACCGCTGTTGCTGGTGGTGTCGCCGCTGCTGCACGCGGTGAGCACGGAGCTCGACGCCGCCACGACGCCCGTAGCTATCAGGAAGTTTCTACGCGAGAAGGACATCGCATCCTGCCTTCGAAATGAGAGTGATGAGAGAGATCCGGCACCCCGGCACCTTTGCCGGGGTCCTGAAATGAGCCGGAGTCAGCGCTTGGTCTTCGGGTCGAGTGCGTCGCGCACCGAGTCACCGAGGAGGTTGAACGCCAGGACGAAGATCACCATGGACACGCCCGGGAAGAGCAGGAAGGTGATGTCGTCCTGGTAGACCTGGGCCGCCTGGCCGATCATGACGCCCCAGTCCGGCGTCGGGTCCTGGATGCCCACGCCGAGGTAGGCAAGGCCCGCCTCCGTGGTCACCATCAACGGCAGGTTGAGCGTCGCCTGGATGAGGATCGGCGTCCAGAGATTGGGCAGCAGCTCCTTGAAGATGATGCGTGCCGGAGATGCCCCCGTGACTTTGGCCGCCTCGACGAACTCCCGCTCGCGCAGGGCCAGTACCTGGCCGCGCAGTAGTCGGGCGATGGAGGCCCAGCCGAAGACGGTGAGCAGGCCGATGAGGCAGGCCACGGTGAGCCAGACCGGCGTGTTCTCCTCGGGCGACACGAACAGGGCGAGCACCACGGGGGTGAAGGCCACGAAGAACAGCTGCGAGGGGAAGGCCAGCAGGATGTCGATGACCCGGCCGATGAACCAGTCCGTCTTGCCGCCCACGTAGCCCGCGGTGACACCCATCACTACACCGACGATCACGACGAGGAGCGTGATGGCCGTGCAGATGAGCAGGGAGTTACGGATGCCGTAGAGCAGGAAGGTGAAGAGGTCCCGGCCGAGCTGGGGCTCGATACCGAACCAGAACTCGCCGTCGATCCCGCCGTTGGGCTTCACGGGGAGGCCGTTGTCGCCCAGCAGCCCCGGGTTGTTCAGCCCGTACGTCGTGTACGGGTCCTTCCCGTACAGGTTGGCTATCAGCGGCGCACAGAACGCGATCACAAAGAAGAAGATCACGGTGCACGCCGCGATGACGCCCGTACGGTCCCGCTTGAAGCGTCGCCAAGCCAGCTGTCCCGGGGACTTGCTCTCGTTGGCCGAGGGGGCGGGAGAAGTGATCGACTTCTCGGTGCTCTCGTCCGTCACCTCAAGCGGGGCAGCCGCTGATGGAGTTGGGGGGGTCATGGTGCTCCTGGCTCCTGGCCCAAGGGAGGGTCTGATGACTCCGCAGGGCACGCTCCCCTACGGGCTACGCCGGACTTTTTCAACGCAATTCATTCAAGGTCAATAAATTCTCGGGCGACTTGGTTGTCTCTTTACGTTTTTTACCCTGTCTTGACCATTCCGTAGCTACGCGGGTAGTGCAACGTAATCGAGTCGTGCCTTGACTCGGACTAACTGGACTAATCGGGCAATGAGTTCGTTATGCGGACGGTCCAGTGCCGGAATGCGTACATCGGGGGGTCGTAATCCAACGGTTCTGCATCGGTGCGTGAAGATCCATTGCGCGCTACACGGAAGATCCATCGCCTCAGGGGGGAGAAGTCCGTTTCGTCGCTCGCATGGATGTCTTGCGGATGTCTTGCGGGTGCCTCGCGGGCGCCTCGCGGGGTGCGTGCGTCCGGATGGCGCGTTGCTCCATTGGCCGGATCCCGTGTGCGGTATGTGCCCTTTGGCTCGATATTGGCCCGTAATGGATCAGTACCAGAGGAGGCACCCCATGCGTGGAGCCACGAACGCCGGATGGGCCGCCTGCGCGGTGGCGGTCGCACTCGCGGCGACGGCCTGCGGAGGCGGAGGTGACAGCGGTGGTGGCAGCGGTGGTGACGGCGGCGCGGTGCTCAGCTCCTCGTGGACGGATCCGCAGAACCCGCTGGAGCCGGCCAACACCAATGAGGTGCAGGGCGGCAAGGTGCTCTCCATGATCTTCCGCGGGCTGAAGCAGTACGACCCGAAGACCGGCGAGGCCGAGGACATGCTCGCCGAGCGGATCGAGACCTCCGACTCGCGGAACTACACCGTCACCGTCAAGGACGGCTGGACCTTCAGCGACGGCGAGAAGGTCACCGCCAAGTCCTTCGTGGACGCCTGGAACTACGGGGCGAGCCTGAGGAACAACCAGAAGAACGCCTACTTCTTCAGCTACATCGAGGGCTACGACCAGGTCCACCCGGCCAAGGGCGAGCAGAGCGCCGAGACGATGTCCGGGCTGAAGGTCACGGGCGAGAGGACCTTCACGGTCAGGCTCAGCCAGAAGTTCTCGAGCTTCCCCGACACCCTCGGCTACAACGCCTTCGTCCCGCTGCCCCGGGCGTTCTACGACGACCACGACGGCTGGCTGGCCAAGCCGGTCGGCAACGGCCCGTACGCCGTCGAGTCGTACACCAAGGGCTCCGAGATGCGCCTGACGAAGTGGGACGCCTACCCGGGCGAGGACGCGGCGCTCAACGGCGGCGTCACCCTCAAGGTCTACACGGACAACAACACGGCCTACACCGACCTGATGGCCGGCAACCTCGACCTCGTCGACGACGTACCGGCCCAGCAGCTGAAGAACGTCGCGAACGACCTCGGCGACCGCTACCTCAACACCCCCGCCGGCATCATCCAGACGCTCGCCTTCCCCTTCTACGACAAGAACTGGAACAAGGCCGGCTCGGTCAAGGTCCGCAAGGGGCTGTCCCGGGCAATCAACCGCGAGCAGATCACCGACACCATCTTCCAGAAGACCCGCACCCCCGCCACCGACTGGACCTCACCCGTCCTCGGCGCGGACGGCGGCTACAAGGAGGGGCTGTGCGGTGAGTGGTGCCAGTACGACGCCGCCGCGGCGAAGAAGCTGATCAAGGAGGGCGGCGGGCTGCCCGGCGGCCAGGTGAAGATCACGTACAACGCGGACACCGGCTCCCACAAGCTGTGGGTGGACGCCGTCTGCAACTCCATCAACAACGCCCTGGACAACGACCGGGCCTGCGTCGGCAACCCGATCGGCACCTTCGCCGACTTCCGCAGCAAGAGCACCACCCAGAAGCTCGCCGGTCCCTTCCGGGCGGGCTGGCAGATGGACTATCCGCTGACCCAGAACTTCCTCCAGCCGCTCTACTACACCGACGCCTCCTCCAACGACGGCAAGTGGTCCAACGAGGAGTTCGACAAGCTCGTCGACGAGGCGAACGCCGAGACCGACCCCGCCCGGGCCGTGGAGACGTTCCAGAAGGCCGAGGCGGTCGTCCGGGACAACATGGCGGCCATCCCGCTCTGGTACCAGAACGGCAGCGCGGGCTGGTCCGAGCGGCTGTCGAACGTGGCCCTCAACCCGTTCAGCGTCCCCGTATACGACCAGATCAAGGTGGGCTGAGCCCGTCATGGGGCGGTACGTCGTCCGGCGCCTGGTGCAGATGGTCCCGGTGTTCATCGGGTCGACCCTGCTGATCTTCCTCATGGTGAACGTGATGGGCGACCCCGTCGCGGGCCTGTGCGGCGACCGGAGTTGCGACGCGGCGACGGCGGCCCAGCTGAAGAAGGAGTTCGGCCTCGACCAGCCCGTGTGGCAGCAGTACCTGACCTACATGGGGAACGTCTTCACCGGAGACTTCGGTACGGCGTTCAACGGCCAGGAAGTCACCGAGCTGATGTCGACGGCCTTCCCGGTGACCATCCGGCTCACCGTAGTGGCGATCCTCTTCGAGGTCGTCATCGGGATCACGCTGGGCGTCCTCACCGGCCTGCGCCGCGGACGCCCCGTCGACACCGGGGTCCTCCTGATCACCCTCGTGGTCATCTCCGTCCCCACCTTCGTCACCGGCCTGCTGCTCCAGCTGCTGCTGGGCGTGGAACGGGACTGGATCCGTCCCTCCGTCTCGTCGGAAGCCCCCTTCGGCGAGCTGATCGTCCCGGGCCTCGTCCTCGCCTCGGTCTCCCTGGCGTACGTCACCCGCCTGACCCGCACGTCCATCGCGGAGAACCGGCGCTCCGACTACGTCCGTACGGCCATCGCCAAGGGCCTGCCGAGGCACCGGGTCGTCACGCGCCACCTGCTGCGCAACTCCCTCATCCCCGTCGTCACCTTCATCGGCGCGGACATCGGGTTCCTCATGGGCGGCGCGATCGTCACCGAGCGGATCTTCAACATCCACGGCGTCGGCTACCAGCTCTACCAGGGCATCCTGCGCCAGAACACCCAGACGGTCGTCGGCTTCGTGACGGTCCTCGTCCTCGTCTTCCTGCTCTGCAACCTGGTCGTCGATCTCCTGTACGCCGTACTCGACCCGAGGATCCGCTATGCCTGACCAGCCGTTCCAGTTCGAGGGGGCGATCGCCGGCAGCGGCACGGGCGGCGCGACGGACCTGACCGCGAGCGAGGTCGACCCCTTGGCCAAGGGCACGCAGGGACCGGGACCGGTGCCGGTCCCGGACCCCTCGGCCACCTCCGCCGGACGGCCCCGCAGCCTCTGGTCCGACGCCTGGCGCGACCTGCGCCGCAACCCCGTCTTCATCGTCTCGGCCCTGATCATCCTCTTCCTGGTCGTCATCTCCTTCTGGCCCTCGGCGATCGCCTCCGGCAGCCCCCTCAAGTGCGACCTCGCCAAGGCCCAGCAGGGATCCGCGCCGGGCCACCCCTTCGGCTACGACGGCCAGGGCTGCGACGTCTACACGCGCACCGTCCACGGCGCCCGTACGTCCGTCACGGTCGGCGTCTGCGCCACGCTCGGGGTCGCGGTCCTCGGCTCGGTACTGGGCGCGCTCGCCGGCTTCTTCGGCGGCCTGTGGGACTCGGTTCTCTCTCGCATCACCGACGTCTTCTTCGCCATCCCCGTCATCCTCGGCGGCCTGGTCCTGCTGTCGGTGGTGACCAGCAACTCCGTCTGGCCGGTCGTCGGCTTCATCGTGCTGCTCGGCTGGCCGCAGCTCTCCCGCATCGCCCGCGGCGCGGTCATCACCGCCAAACAGAACGACTACGTGCAGGCCGCCCGCGCCCTGGGCGCCTCCAACTCCCGCCTCCTGCTGCGCCACATCGCGCCCAACGCCGTAGCCCCGGTGATCGTGGTCGCCACCATCGCACTGGGCACGTACATCGCCCTGGAGGCGACCCTGTCCTACCTCGGCGTAGGCCTGAAACCCCCGAGCGTCTCCTGGGGCATCGACATCTCCGCGGCCTCCCCCTACATCCGCAACGCCCCGCACGCCCTCCTCTGGCCCTCCGGCGCCCTGGCGATCACGGTCCTGGCCTTCATCATGCTGGGCGACGCGGTGCGCGACGCCCTCGATCCGAAGCTGAGGTGAGGGCGTGGTGGGTCGGTGGTGGGAGGTGCGGGCGGGGTTCCTCGTCCGGGGTGGGCGAGTTGGGCCGTGGCGTCGCCGCCGGCGGTCGTGTCGTGCGCCCCGTGCCCTTGGGTGCCCCGGCGGTCACGGTGCCGGCCCGGCGGGGCGGGGCGGAGCTTGTCCGTGGCGTTGCCGGGGGTGTGGTGACGGTGGCACGGGGCGGTGGAGCTGCCGTTTCCGCACGCCCTTCGGCGCGCCGGCGGTTGCGGTGCCGTCCTTCGACATGGTGGGCGACGCGGTGCGCGACGCCGTTGGGGAAGGCGGTGGCGGCACGCCCCGCAGCCCTCTCGTCGCCGATCCGGCACCGGCCGCCGATCCGGCACCGGCCGCCGATCAGGCCCCCGGCCGCGACCGGCCCCGCCCGCGCAGGCCTGCCCGGCCCGCCGTCTCGGCGGTCGGTCGCACCCGCGGGCCCCAGGGCAGATGGACCGGCCCGTTCCCGAAGTCCGCACCACTCGGCGGGACGCCATCCGCGCGACGCCCTCGATCCGAAGCTGAGGTGAGTCGGCGTCATGTTGCTCGAAGTGCGTGATCTGCGGGTGGAGTTCAGGATGCGGGACGGCGTCGCCAAAGCCGTCAACGGCGTCACCTACGGCGTGGACGCGGGGGAGACGCTCGCCGTGCTCGGGGAGTCCGGGTCCGGGAAGTCGGTGACCGCACAGGCGGTGATGGGGATCCTGGACATGCCGCCCGGGAGGATCACCGGCGGCGAGATCCTCTTCCAGGGGCGGGACCTGCTCAAGCTGAGGGAAGAGGAGCGGCGCAAGGTCCGCGGCGCCGAGTTGGCGATGATCTTCCAGGACGCCCTGTCGTCGCTGAACCCGGTGCTGACCGTCGGGGACCAGCTGGGCGAGATGTTCGTCGTGCACCGGGGGATGTCGAAGAAGGACGCCCGGGCGAAGGCCGTCGAGCTGATGGACCGGGTGCGGATCCCGGCCGCGAGGGAGCGCGTACGGCAGTACCCGCACCAGTTCTCCGGCGGAATGCGCCAGCGCATCATGATCGCGATGGCCCTCGCCCTCGAACCGGCCCTCATCATCGCCGACGAGCCCACGACGGCGTTGGACGTCACCGTCCAGGCCCAGGTCATGGACCTGCTCGCGGACCTGCAGCGCGAGTACCGCATGGGACTCGTCCTCATCACCCACGACCTCGGCGTGGTCGCCGACGTCGCCGACAGGATCGCCGTGATGTACGCAGGCCGGATCGTCGAGTCGGCGCCGGTGCACGACATCTACAAGGCGCCCGCACACCCGTACACCAAGGGCCTGCTGGAGTCGATCCCGCGCCTGGACCAGAAGGGCCAGGATCTCTACGCCATCAAGGGCCTGCCCCCCAACCTCACGAACATCCCGCCGGGCTGCGCCTTCAACCCCCGCTGCCCGATGGCCCAGGACGTGTGCCGCACCGACGAGCCACCCCTGCACGAGGTGGACGAGGACCGGCGCAGCGCCTGCCACTTCTGGAGGGAGTGCCTGAATGGCTGAGCCGATTCTGGAGGTCAGCGGGCTCTGCAAGCACTATCCGCTCATGCGGGGGATCGTGTTCAAGAAGCAGGTCGGCTCGGTGAAGGCCGTCGACGGCGTGGACTTCGAGCTGGGCAGGGGCGAAACCCTCGGCATCGTCGGCGAGTCCGGCTGCGGCAAGTCCACGGTCGCCAAGATGCTGGTCAACCTGGAGCGCCCGACGGCCGGTTCGATTCTGTACAAGGGTGAGGACATCACCCGACTGTCCGGCCGCGCCCTGAAGGCCGTACGCCGCAACATCCAGATGGTGTTCCAGGACCCGTACACCTCCCTCAACCCCCGGATGACGGTGGGCGACATCATCGGCGAGCCGTACGACATCCACCCCGAGGTGGCCCCGAAGGGCGATCGCCGCCGCAGGGTGCGGGACCTGCTGGACGTGGTCGGCCTCAACCCCGAGTACATCAACCGCTATCCGCACCAGTTCTCCGGCGGCCAGCGCCAACGCATCGGCATCGCACGGGGATTGGCGCTGCGCCCGGAGGTCATCGTTGCCGACGAACCGGTCTCCGCGCTGGACGTCTCGGTCCAGGCCCAGGTCATCAACCTGATGGACCGTCTGCAGAGCGAGTTCGACCTCTCCTACGTCTTCATCGCCCACGACCTGTCGATCGTCCGGCACATCTCGGACCGGGTCGGGGTGATGTATCTGGGCCGGATCGTGGAGATCGGCAAGGACGCCGAGATCTACGACCACCCCACGCACCCCTACACCCAGGCGCTGCTCTCCGCGGTCCCCGTCCCCGACCCCGAGGCCCGTGAACACCGCGAGCGCATCATCCTCGCGGGCGACGTCCCGTCCCCGACGAACGTCCCCTCCGGCTGCCGCTTCCGCACCCGTTGCTGGAAGGCGCAGGAACGGTGCGCCCTGGAGGCGCCGACGCTCGCGGTGCCATCGTGTTTCGGGGAGGAGAGCGGGCCCGAGGCGCACGCCTGCGCCTGTCATTTCGCGGAGGCCGTATCGATCACGCGCCCCGCGCCGGGGCAAGTCGCTCCGCCGGAGGCGGTGTCATAACCGCTCATACGCACGCGAATCGCGTTAACACGCAGGCAACTCAGCCGACCCGATCCCGATATACGGACGCGTCAGGCTGAACGACGTACGGCCGTGCGGGTGCCGTAAACGAGCCGGGGCGCGCCATGTCGCCCCGGCTCGTTGCTGTGCGGACACCGAATGAGTACGAGTACTCATGCCCCCGGCCCGCCCCTTCGCAACGCTTGGCCCATGGAACGCCGACCACGTGAACACGACGGCCTGATCGCCGTCCTCGTAGGAGTCCTCGACGTCCTGCTCGTGATCGTCCTTGGCTCCGGCATGGTCTTCTCCGGCATCGGCGCCGGCTTCGACGAGTACGCCGACCAGTGGGCGGACGCCGCGCAGCACGACATCCTGGTCTTCACCGCCTGGCTGGTCGGCGGCGGCTTCGCCCTCGCAGCGGCGCTGCGCTACTGGAAGACCGGTGCCGTCCACCTCCTGATCGTCGGTCTTCCTCTCCTGGTCTTCCTCGGCTGGCAGAGCAACTGAACCGGGCGTGGGGCCAGGTCCACAGGGTCGGGTCCGCTGGGGCAGTTCCGCTGGGTCAGTTCAGCCCCAGCGACCGCTTCAGGAAGTCGAGCTGGAGCAGCAGCAGGTTCTCGGAGACCTCCTCCTGCGGCGTCATGTGGGTCACGCCGGACAGCGGCAGCACCTCGTGCGGGCGGCCCGCGGCGAGCAGGGCCGAGGACAGGCGCAGTGAGTGGGCGACCACCACGTTGTCGTCCGCCAGCCCGTGGACGATCATCATCGGGCGGGCCGGCTCGGCAGCGTCCACCAGGCCGGCGTCGTCGATCAGCGAGTTGCGCCGGTAGACCTCCGGCTGCTCCTTAGGGTGTCCGACGTAACGCTCCTGGTAGTGGGTGTCGTACAGACGCAGATCGGTGACTGGGGCGCCGGCCACCGCCGCGTGGAAGACGTCCGGGCGGCGCAGCACCGCGAGCCCCGCCAGGTAGCCGCCGAACGACCAGCCGCGGATGGCCACGCGGGTCAGATCGAGCGGGAACCGCTCGGCGAGCCCCTGGAGCGCGTCGACCTGGTCCTGCACCACGACCGCCGCGATCTCGTCCTTGACCGCCTTCTCCCACGCGGGCGAGCGCCCCGGGGTACCGCGCCCGTCCGCGACGACCACCGCGAACCCCTGGTCGGCGAACCACTGCGAGGTCAGGTACGCGTTGTGTGCGGCGACCACCCTGGAGGCGTGCGGTCCCCCGTAGGGATCCAGCAAAACCGGAAGCGGGGTGTCACCGGCGTAGTCCCGAGGCATAAGCACGGCGCACGGGATGCGACGTGCGCCCCCTTCGGTGAGGGTGATGCGCGGGGTCAAACCGGGATCTTCGGCATACGACCGCACCGTCGCCGTCCGCTTCCCGTCACGCAGGACCTGAACCCGGGACCCGGGCCGGTCGAGGGTGTGCGACGCCAGCACGGTCACGCCCCCGGCACGCACCGCCGAGTGCACGCCGGGCTCCTGCGACACGCGCTCCACGCCGAGCTCGTTCACTCGATACACGTGCACTTCACCGATCTCGGCGTCGGTCGCGGCCTCACCCGCCGATGCCGAGACGAGCACGTCGTCGTCGGAGACGTCCAGCACCGCGCGGACGTGCAACTGCGGGCCTGTCAGCGGGCGTTCGCCCACCGTGAGCACCCGTGCGCCGCCCTCGTCGGCGATGCGCACCAGCTGCCCGGAAGGGCTCCAGCAGGGCACGCCAGGGAAAAGATCCAGCCATTGTGGATCTTCGTCCGCGTGCACCATCCGGGTCGTCCCGGTCGCCGGGTCCACGGCCAGGAACAGCTGGCTGCGCTGGTCCCGAGCCTGGACGAGCAGCAGCGGCGCACCCGCCGCTGACCAGTGCACTCGTGCCAGATAGGGGTACCGCGCCCGGTCCCACGCCACCTCCGTGCGCACCCCGTCCAGACCGATCACGAACAGCCGTACGTCCGCGTTCTCGGTCCCCGCCGCCGGATACGCCACCTGCTGCGGCTCGCGCTCCGGACGTGCGGGATCGGAGATCCACCACCGCCGCACGGGCGTGTCGTCCACGCGGGCCACGAGCAGCCGGTCCGACTCCGGACCCCACCAAAAGCCCCGGTGGCGCGCCATCTCCTCGGCGGCGATGAACTCGGCGAGCCCGTAGGTGACCCCCTCCGACTCCGGCTCGGCGAGCGCACGGCCGCCCTCGCCCTCCGCGCCCACCACCCGCAGGGCGCCCCGCGCGACGTAGGCGATGTGCCGTCCGTCGGGGGAGGGGCGCGGGTCGATCACCGGCCCGGGGACCCGGAGTTCGCGTGCCGTGCCGGCCCGCAGCTCCGCCGTGAAAAGCCGCCCTGACAAGGCAAAAGACGCCAACTCCACGGCGCTGTCGGTAGCGTGGCCGACGATGCCGGCGCCGCCCTCACGGCTGCGCTCGCGCCGTGCCCGCTCCTGGGGCGAGAGGTCTTCCGAGGCGTCGCCCAGCAGGGCGCGCGGGTCGGCCGCCACGCGCTCCCCGCAGTCCACCGTGTCGAGCACCCACAGCGAACTCGCCGGATCCGTACCTGAGGTGGAGCGCAGGAACACGACACGGGAACCGTCGGGCGCCACCGCGAACGCGCGCGGCGCGCCGAATGTGAACCTCTGGGTGCGGGCGTGCCGTCGGGGGAAGGAGACAGGCTCGGTCTTCATGCCCTGACCATATTGGCCAGTGCGCCCCCTTGTGCGGCTGTGCGCCGATCGATGCGCACGTACGGATAGTTATGATCAATAGCGCATAGTGGGTATGAACCTGCTGGCTGTCGTATGGATTTATCTGCCCCCATAGTCCGACCCCCCCGCCCTTGGGATTCTTGGAGGTGAGCCGCCGTGGCACTCTCGATTTCGGCGGTGGTGCTGCTGGCGATCATCGTCTTCTTGTTGATCAAGAAGTCAGGACTGAAGGCGGGCCATGCAGTCGTGTGCATGCTGCTCGGGTTCTACCTCGCGTCCTCGACCATCGCCCCCACCATCAGCGAGCTGACGACGAACATCGCGGGCATGATCGGCGGCATCAAGTTCTGAGCCGCGCCTTCTGACAGCGCCGCACGGCGCTGTCAGCGTCGCCTCGTAGGCTGGGGCCATGACGGA
The DNA here is from genome assembly GCF_041052385.1 of Streptomyces sp. R28. Classification (GTDB taxonomy): domain Bacteria; phylum Actinomycetota; class Actinomycetes; order Streptomycetales; family Streptomycetaceae; genus Streptomyces. The sequence continues at coordinate 6,899,547 of NZ_CP163439.1, forward strand.
ACTGCCCGACCGGCGTCTGCTCCTGGTGCACGCGCATCCGGACGACGAGTCGATCAACAACGGCGCGACCATGGCCAAGTACGCGGCCGAGGGCGCGCACGTGACCCTGGTCACCTGCACCCTCGGCGAGCACGGCGAGGTCATTCCTCCCGGGCTTCAGCACCTGACCGGCGCCGATCTGGGCGAACACCGCCTGGGCGAGCTCACCGCCGCGATGCGCGAGCTCGGCGTCGAGGACTTCCGTCTCCTCGGCGCGAAGGGTCGCTACGAGGACTCGGGGATGATGGGCATCGCCGACAACGATGACCCGGCGAGCCTCTGGCAGGCGGACGTCGACGAAGCGGCCCGGGCTCTCGTCGAGGTGATCCTCGAGGTGCGCCCCCAGGTCCTCGTCACCTACGACCCCGACGGCGGCTACGGCCACCCGGACCACATCCAGGCCCACCGCATCGCCATGCGCGCGGCCGAGCTGGCCGCCGATGCCGGGTGGGAGATCCCCAAGATCTACTGGAACCGTGTCCCGCGCACGGTCGCCGAGGAGGCCTTCGCCCGGCTTCAGGCGGATCTGCCCGGGTTGCCGTTCAGCAAGGCCGCCACCGTGGACGACGTACCGGGTGTCGTCGACGACGAGCGGATCACCACCGTGATCGACGGCACCGCCTACGCCGCCGCAAAGGCCGCCGCGATGCGGGCGCACGCCACGCAGATCGACGTGGCCGAGCTGTACTTCGCGCTCTCCAATGAACTCGCGCAACCCCTCTTCACCACCGAGTACTACGAGTTGGTGCAAGGGGAGCGAAGCGGGATGGGGGACCCGCCGGCCGAAGGCTGGGAGCGGGCGGCGCGGGCGGAGTCCGATCTGTTCGCCGGTGTGACCGTCGGGGAGGCGTCATGAGCTCGATGCTCGCCCAGCCGCTGAAGCGGCCTTCCGGCCTGCGGGCACTCGCCTACCTCGGGCTCTTCGTGCTTGGCGCGGTGGTCGGGGTGGCCGGGGGGCTGGTGCAGCCCGCGTGGTTCCCGGGCGGCCTGCTGCTCGCGCTCGCCGGCGAGGCCGGGCTCTGTCTGGGCGGTGGCCGGGCGGCGGGCAGCCGGGCCGGGGCCGTCGCACCCGCCGGCGGCTGGATGATCGCCGTCATTCTGCTCACCGCCAGCCGCCCGGAGGGCGACTTCGTCTTCGGCACGGGCGCCGCCTCCTACCTCTTCCTGCTCGGCGGCATGGCTGTGGCTGTGATCTGCGCCACCCTCGCGCCGGTGCGGCAACCAGGTGACGACCGCGACCGACTTGCCAAGTGACGTACTACTTCTTCACGCCGCACTCGTGCGAGTCCCGTGTGGGTTTCCCAGGCGGTCGTGGGATACGGGCCGGAAGTGGCCAGTATGGTGGTGCGCGCCGCCGAGCCTCCCCCAGCCTCGAACCACTCGGCCGGGAGGGACCCCCACTCGCAATGGAGGTCGAACAGGCGGTGGAGCCAACCGGGAGAACCTGCCTTGAGTCGTGAAACTGACACTCCGTCCTCCGGGCCCAACGGGCGCGGCGGAGCCGCATACCCCTCGGGCACGCCGCCGTACGGGACCCCCATGGCTTCCGACAGCGGTACGGACGCAGGCCGTTCGGCCGCGCAGCCGGAGGAACGCAAGACCGAGACCACGCTGACGACCCGGATCCGGATCAACATCCCCGGGTCGCGGCCCATCCCGCCGGTCGTCGTGCGCAAGCCCGTCGCCGAAGCCGAGGGCGCCGGGGACAGCGCGGACACCGAGACGCCGGCGCCGTCGGCCGCCACCTCCATGTCCACGGGCACCGCCGAGCCCCCGGCCGACCCCGCCCCGCAACCGGGGGAGAAGACGAGCGACTGGTTCGCGCCGCGCAAGTCCGGCGCGCCCAAGGGCGGTCAGGGCGGCCCGCCCTCCAACGGGGCAGGTCTGCCCGGCGGTTCGGGCCCCGGTGGCGCGGGTGCCGGTGCGCCCGGTGCGCGCCCGGGTGCCGGTGCCGGGCGGCCCGGTGGTGTCGTCGGCGCGATGAGCGTGCCCGGCGGCGCCCGCCCCGGCGGCACGAACGGCGCCGGTCTCACTGGTGCGACCGGCGGCCCGGTGGCTCCCGGGCACGGCGGAGGCACCGGTTCCTTCGACGTCACCGAGGCACTGGCGGCCGGCCCGATGGGCAACGGCAACGGTTCCCGCCCGGGTGGCGAGGCGCGCCGCGACGACCTGCCGTACTTCTCGGAGGACGGGAACGGCGGCCCGAACGGTCAGAACGGCTACGGTGCCCAGGGCGGCCCGAACGGCTTCGACGCCGGCGCCGACTTCAACGCCCCGAATGACTTCAACAGCCCCAGCGACTTCGGCGGACCGAACGACTTCAACGGCTCGAGTGATTTCGGCGGCCCGAACGACTTCAACGGACCGAACGACTTCGGCGGCCCGAAAGGCCGTGGTGGCCAGGGCGGCCCGCAAGGTCCCACGGGTCCGACGACCGGTCCGGTCACCGGCGACGGTCCGGCGGTGCCCCCGGTCGCGGGCGGCCGGCAGGGCGGCCTCGGTGGGCCCAGCGGTCCGGGTGGCCCGGCTGGTCCGGGTGTGCCCGGCATCTCCAACGGCCCGGGTGGTGCCGGTGTGCCCGGCATTTCCAACGGCCCAAGGCGGCCCGGCGGTCCCGGCAGCGGCCCGGCGGGCCCCGGCGGTCCGGGTGGCCCCGCAGGCGCCCCCCACACCCCGGGCCATGGCCCCGGCGGCGGTCTGAGCGACGACACCGCGATCCTCACCCCGCAGAAACCGGCCCCCGAGCCCGGCACCCCGCACTACGGCGGCGTCGCCGAGAACGTCTCCGGCCACACCGTCACCAGCGGCATCCCCGTCGTACCCTCCGGCGCCCAGAGCGGCCCCTTCGGCCCGGGTGCCACCGACGCACCGGCGCCGCACACGCCTCCGAAGCTGCCCGAGCCGGGCTCGACGAACGCCTCGGCCTCCCGCCCGCCCAAGAAGAAGGGCCGCAGCAAGCTGCCGCTGCTCGTCGGCGGAGTGATCGTCCTCGCCGGTGGCCTCTACGGCGCCGGCCTGCTGATGAACCACTCCGACGTGCCCAAGGGCACCACCGTGCTCGGTGTCGACATCGGCGGCGGCACCCGCGACGACGCGGTCAAGAAGCTCAACGACGCCTTCGACGAGCGGGTCGGCAAGCCGCTGAAGCTGTCGGTGGGCGGCAAGACCGTCACCCTCGAGCCGGACAAGGCCGGGCTGCAGTTCGACATGCAGCAGACGGTCAGCACGGCCGCGACCAGCGACTACAACCCGGTCTCGGTCATCGGTTCGCTGTTCGGCAACCACCGGACCGTGGACCCGGTCATGCCGATCGACGAGGAGAAGCTGCACGCGGCTCTGGAGGACGTCTCCGGCGGCTCCGGCTCGGTGACCGAGGGCACGATCAAGTTCGAGTCCGGCAAGGCCGTCGCCGTCTACGGCAAGGCGGGCAAGGGCATCGACGTCGCCCAGTCCACCGAGGCGATCGAGGAGGCCTACCGCTCCCAGGTCGAGACCGGCGCCACCGACCCGGTGACCGTCCCGACGACCACGCAGCAGCCGACGGTCTCGAACGCCGAGGTCGACCGGATGATGAAGGAGTTCGCGGAGCCGGCGATGTCGGCCAAGGTGACGGTGCAGACGGACGCCGCGCACAGTGTCCCGATGAGCCCGGAAAACTCCCTGTGGAAGTTCCTGCGGGTCAAGGCCGTGGGCGGCAAGCTCGTCGAAGCTCCCGACCTGACCGCGCTGAAGGAGCTCTACGGCGGCGCCTTCGACGGAGTGCTCATCACCCGGGGCACAGGCAAGAAGACGCCGGTCACGCCGCAGGACGTCTACGTCGCCCTTGCCGAGGCGCTGAAGAGCAAGACCAACCGCGTGGCGGTCATCGAGACGAACCCCAGCTAGCGGATCACCGCAGACGACGAGAGGGGGCACCCGGCGATCGCCGGGTGCCCCCTCTCGTCGTATGACGTCTCGCCGTATGACATCTGTCATCCGGCACTCAGGACCGCCGACACTGCCGGGGCACCGGCCCGCGCGGCCACTCTGGAGCACATGACAACGACAGCGGTCGGATTCGACCAGGTGAGCAAGAGCTACGGGAGCGTACGGGCCGTCGACGGGCTGACGCTCACGCTGCACCCGGGGGAGACCGTGGCCCTGCTGGGCCCGAACGGGGCCGGCAAGTCGACGACGCTCGACCTGCTGCTCGGCCTGAAGCAGCCCGACAGCGGCACGGTGCGGCTCTTCGGCACCGGCCCGCGCGAGGCCATCGTCGCCGGGCGGGTGGGCGCCATGCTGCAGAGCGGCGGACTGATGGAGGAGGTCACCGTCGCCGAACTGGTGCGGCTCGCCTGTGACCTGCACCCGAGGCCGTACAAGGTCTCCGACGTACTGTCCCGCGCGGGCGTCACACAGATCGCCGACCGCAAGGTCAACAAGCTCTCCGGCGGCCAGGCCCAGCGCGTCCGCTTCGCCCTCGCCACCGCCGGCGACAGCGACCTGATCGTCCTGGACGAGCCCACCACCGGCATGGACGTCACCACCCGCCAGGCCTTCTGGGCCACCATGCGCGAACAGGCCGACCAGGGCCGTACGGTCCTCTTCGCCACCCACTACCTGGAGGAGGCCGACGCCATCGCCGACCGTGTGCTGGTGCTGCACCGCGGCCGGTTGCTGGCCGACGGCACGGCGGCCGAGATCAAGGCGAAGGCGGGGGTGCGGAGGATCTCCTTCGAGCTGTCCGACGGCCCGGTCGACGAGGTCTCGCTGCGCGCCCTGCCCTTCCTGACCCGGCTCACCGTGTCCAGCAGCGGCTCCGCCGCGGGCGCGGGCCACACGGTCCGTATCCAGTCCGCCGACGCCGACGCCACCGTCCACGCCCTCTACGGCCTCGGCCTCTACCCCCGCAACCTCGAAGTCGCCGGGCTCGGCCTGGAGCAGGCGTTCGTGGCCATCACCGAGGCCGAGGAGGCCCGTACCTCATGCTGAACACCTTTGCTTCGCGGGGCCTGATCAAGCTGGAACTCACCCGCGCCCTGCGCAACCGCAAGTTCCTGTTCTTCTCCGTGTTGTACCCGGCGCTGCTGTTCCTGCTCATCGCGGGCAACGCCGACAGCACCTCGAAGGTCGACGGCACGGGCCTGACCCTGCCGACCTACATGATGGTCTCCATGGCCTCCTTCGGCGCCCTCACCGCCGTCCTGATGGGCAACAGCGAGCGCATCGCCAAGGAGCGGGAGGGCGGCTGGGTACGGCAGTTGCGGCTGACGGCGCTGCCCGGGCACGGCTATGTCCTCGCGAAGACGGCCGGAGCGGCCGTGGTGAGCCTGCCGTCGATCGTGATCGTCTTCGTCGTCGCCGCGGTCGTGAAGGACGTAGGCCTGGACGCCTGGCAGTGGCTCGCCCTCACCGGCGCGATCTGGGCCGGCAGCCTCGTCTTCGCCGCGCTCGGCGTGGCCCTCGGCTACCTCGCGAGCGGGGACGCGGTCCGCCCGATCACGATGATCACCTACTTCGGGCTGTCCATCCTCGGCGGCCTGTGGATGCCGACCACGTCCTTCCCGGCCTGGCTGCAGGACATCGCCGACTGGGTGCCCACACACGCGTACGCTGCAGTGGGGCAGGCGATCGAACAGAGCCAGGCCCCTCATGCCAAGGACATCGCCGTACTCGCCGTCTTCTTCGCCCTGTTCACCGGCGGCGCGGCCTGGCTGTACCGGAAGGACACGTTGAAGGCGTGAGCGGCGTCGGCATCGGGCAGCGCCCGCAGAACCGCAGGCAGAAGGCCGTCAAGTTCCTCTGGATCGGGATCTGGCTCGCCTACCTGAGCGCGCCGGTGGGCGACCTGCTGCACGGCGGCCACAGCGACGGCGTCGTCGTCCTCGGCTGGATCGGCCTGGTCGCCTTCGTCGCCTGGTACCTCGCCCTGATCTTCCGCACCGGACGCGGCGAGACCGAGGGCGTGGTGCTCGGCTCGCTGGCGGTGCTCGCCACCCAGTCGACCGTCCTCGCGTTCACCCTGGGCCGCGAGTGGCTCGTCCTGTTCGTGTATGTGGCGATCTGCTCCGGCGCCGCCCTGCCGTTCCGCCTCGCCCGCTGGAGCATCCCGGCCGTGTCCGTCCTGCTGACCGGGGTCGCCTGCGCGGTCCCCGGCGGTACGACGTTCCTGGCCGGGCTGCTCTTCCCGGCCATCCTCGGCGGCTTCTCCATGACCGGCGTACGCGAGCTCATCCGCACGACCATAGAGCTGCGCGAGGCCCGCGCCACGGTCGCCCAACTGGCCGCGAACGAGGAACGCCTGCGCCTCGCCCGCGACCTGCACGACCTCCTCGGCCACTCCCTCTCGCTGATCACACTGAAGAGCGAGCTCGCGGGCCGTATGCTCCCGGACCACCCGGACAAGGCGGCGCAGCAGGTCGCCGACATCGAACAGGTCAGCCGCCAGGCCCTGGTCGACGTACGGGAGGCGGTGTCGGGTTACCGCCGCCCCCGCCTGTCCGCCGAACTGGCAGGCGCGAAGGTCGCGTTGACGGCAGCCGGAATCACCGCCGAACTGCCTGCGGAACCGGACCTCACCGGCGTCCCCGAGCCCAGCGAGACGGCTTTGGCCTGGGCGCTGCGCGAGGCGGTCACCAACGTCGTACGCCACAGCGGCGCCCGGCGCTGCACGGTGGAACTCCTGCGCCGCCAGACCCTCGACGGCCCCGTCCTGGAACTCTCCGTCGAGGACGACGGCTCTGGCGACCAGGGCGGCGGCCCCGGCAACGGCCTGGCGGGCCTGACGGAACGCCTGGCCAAGGAGGGCGGCACCCTGGAGGCGGGCGGGGCCCGGCACGGCTTCCGCCTCACCGCCCGTGTCCCGGCGGCCCGGGCCGGCTCGAGGGACGCGGCCCCGGCGGACGTAGGATCCCCGTCATGAGCCAGACGATCAAGGTTCTCCTGGCCGAGGACCAGTCGATGGTCCGCGAGGCGCTGGCCGCCCTGCTCGGCCTGGAGGACGACATCGAGGTCGTCGCCCAGGTGGCCCGCGGCGACGAGGTCCTGGCGGCGGCCCGTGAGCACGCCGTGGACGTGGCGCTCCTGGACATCGAGATGCCGGGCGCGACGGGCATAGAGGCGGCGGCGATCCTGCACACGGAGCTGCCGGCTGTGAAGCTGGTCATCCTCACCACCTTCGGCCGCCCCGGCTACCTCCGCAGCGCGATGGAGTCGGGCGCCGACGCCTTCCTGGTCAAGGACGCCCCGGCGGCCCAACTGGCCGAGGCGGTACGGAAGGTACTGGCGGGCGAGCGGGTCATCGACCCGACGCTTGCGGCAGCGGCCCTGGCGGAGGGCGCCAACCCCTTGACCGACCGCGAACGAGAGGTCCTGCGAGCAGCGGAGGACGGCTCGACGAACGCCGAGCTGGCGGCCGCCCTGCACCTGTCGCAGGGGACGGTCCGCAACTACCTCTCGACGGCAATCCAGAAGCTGGCCGTACGGAACAGGGCGGAGGCGGTGCGGATCGCGCGGGAGAAGGGTTGGTTGTAAATCCCCGCCAGGGGCAACGCCCTCCGGGGCGCGGGGCTGTGTCGATATGCGGCTCCGCCGCGTGGGCGCGACCGGCCACAACGCACGCGCTCAATCACCGAACCTCCTACGGCGAACCGGCGAACCGGCAAATCGGCGAACCGGCGAGCTCAGTTGAGCAACGCCCGAGCAGCCCGTGCCTGCCCCCGCACCCGTTCCGCCGCCCCCTCATCCACCGCACTGATCAACTCCGCGTACTCCTCCAACTCCGCGGCCCCCTCGACGAAGTCACCCCGCTGCACCAGCAACTGCGCCCGCTCGAACCGCAACCGAGCCGGACGCGACGGCAGCAACAGCGACAACTCCACCGCCCACAGGGACACATCCGTCCGCTCGGGCCGAGCCGCAGCCCAGGCCCGGATGTTGTTCAGGATCCGCACCACCACTTCCAGCGGATCCGCCGGCGCAAGCATGGACGGCTGCAGCGGTGCCCCCGTGGCCCCCGCCACCAGCAACTCCGCATCGCTCCCCGTCAACACCCGCCCCCCGTCGAACGGGTCAGCGAGCACCTGCTCATCGGTCGGCCCGAAGCCCACCACGAAGTGACCGGGCAGCGCGACCCCGTACACCGGAGCCCCCGCCCGCCGCGCGACCTCCATCCACACCACCGACAGCAGAATCGGCAGCCCCCTGCGCCGCTCCAGCACCTGATGCAGCAACGACGATTCCAGCCGCTGGTAGTCCGCGGCGGAACCGCGAAACCCGTGTCGCTCCCCGAGCAGCTCGCGCAGCGCGACCGCCCACGACCGCGGTCCGCCGGGCCGGAACGGCAGCTGCCCCGCCAGGGCGTCCAGCTCCACCTGTGCCGCATCCATGCCCGCCTCGTCCAGCGCCCCGTCCGCCTCGGCTCCCACCAGCAGACACAGCGCGGACAGATCGGGCCGCTCGGACCTCGCCTCTTCGGCGAACCGCCGCCGCAGCTCGGCGGAACGCTCGGGCGGTGGGGGGTAGGGGGGACGCATAGCTGGCTCGTGCCCTTCCACGGCGATCCGTACCGCTGCTCAGAGTGATCGATAGTGGTGGTACGCGTGATGCGCGGCGAACCCCATCCCGGCGTACATCTCCCGAGCGCCCACGTTCTCCTCCTCGACCTGCAGCCACGCCGCTGACGCCCCCTCGTCGAGGGCCCGCCGGGCCAGCGCGGCCATCACCCGGGTCGCCAGCCCCCGCCGCCGCAGCGCCGGATCCACCTCCACGGCGGCGAACCCGGCCCACCGCCCGTCCACGACACACCGCCCGATGGCGGCAGGCGCACCGCCGCCCTCGCCCGGAACCGTCGCGAACCACACCGACGGCCCGCTCCCCAGCACCTTCAGGGCCACCTCACTCACCCCCTTGCGCTGATACCGCGCAAGCCAAGCCTCGTCCGCCTCCCGGGAGAGCACCACCCCGGACACCTCGGCAGGCTCACCCCGGTCGGCGATCGGCGCCAGCGCCCCGATCCACATCCCGGCGGACACCTCCCGCACCCACCCCAGCCGCTCCAGTTCCGCGCACAGCAGCTCCTGCGTGCCCTCGGCCCCGGTCGCGGTCTGGACGTACGCGGGAAGCCCGCGGGCGCCGTACCAGCGCCGTACGACGTCCAGAGCGGCCGGCAGCGGCATCCCGGGGTCGCCGAGCGGCAGCACCGAGTTGGCCCGCCGGGTGAACCCGGACGCGGCCCGCAGCTCCCACGCGCCGAGCCGCTCGCTCTCCACCGGCCGCCACGCGCGCGTGGCGACATGCGCGAGCTCCTCGTACGAGGCGGCGGGCCCCCGGCGCCGGGCGGGAGCGGCGGGCACCACCTTGCCCGCGACCAGCGACGCTTCCGGAATGCGGACGGTCTCGCCACTCTTCCTTGTGATCCGCAGCACACCGTCATCCCATGATGCGAGAACACCCACCGTGTCGGTGAACTTCTCACCCTCGGCCGCAAGATCGTTCAGGCGGCGTACGGAGACTCGTTTACCCACGTCAGCAGCGGTGATGCGGACCTCAAGGCGTCCCGTCGCAGAGATTTCCACAGGTCAGTTCACCCCTCCTGTTCGGATCATGCCCAAGAACGGAGATACTAGAGGCGGGCATCGACGACGCCGCGCTCCCGCGCGCCAGGCGGCGGAGCCTGAGGAGGCCCGCCAGCGCCCTATCGAGGAGGAACGACAGCGTGACCTACGTCATCGCGCAGCCTTGTGTCGACGTCAAGGACAAGGCGTGCATCGAGGAGTGCCCGGTCGACTGCATCTACGAGGGCCAGCGGTCCTTGTACATCCACCCGGACGAATGCGTCGACTGTGGTGCCTGTGAGCCGGTATGCCCGGTCGAGGCGATCTTCTACGAGGACGACACTCCGGAGGAGTGGAAGGACTACTACAAGGCGAACGTCGAGTTCTTCGACGAGCTCGGCTCGCCCGGCGGCGCCAGCAAGCTGGGTCTGATCGAGCGCGACCACCCGTTCGTCGCCGCGCTCCCGCCGCAGGCCGAGTAATCCCCACCGGCGACCCGCACAGCGTGCCGCCTCGGTCCCGTACGGCCTGATCTCCTTGATCGTCGTACGGGACCGAGGCGTTGCCGTATCCGGCATGAGCAGAGGCAGTACCAGCGGCTGTACCAGAAAGTGAGCCCGATCCCGTGTCCGCAGTCTCCGACCGCCTTCCGACCTTCCCCTGGGACAAGCTGGAGCCGTACAAGAAGACGGCCGCCGCGCACCCGGACGGCATCGTCGACCTCTCCGTCGGCACGCCGGTCGACCCGGTCCCCGAGCTGATCCAGAAGGCTCTGATCGACGCGGCGGACTCCCCGGGCTATCCGACGGTCTGGGGTACCCCGGCACTGCGTGACGCGATCACGGGCTGGGTGGAGCGCCGCCTGGGCGCCCGCGAGGTCACCCACCGCCACGTCCTCCCCATCGTCGGCTCCAAGGAACTGGTCGCCTGGCTCCCCACCCAGCTGGGCCTCGGCCCCGGCGACAAGGTGGCCTACCCGCGGCTGGCCTACCCGACGTACGAGGTGGGCGCCCGTCTGGCCCGCGCCGAGTACGAGGTGTACGACACGGAGGCATTCGCGGCCGACCCCGCGGGGGCGGAGCTGGACCCGCGCGGCCTGAAGCTGCTCTGGCTGAACTCCCCGTCCAACCCCACGGGCAAGGTCCTCTCCAAGCCGGACCTCACCCGGATCGTCGCCTGGGCCCGGGAACACGGTGTCCTGCTCTTCTCCGACGAGTGCTACCTGGAGCTGGGCTGGGAGGCCGACCCGGTCTCGGTCCTGCACCCGGATGTGAACGGCGGCTCGTACGAGGGCATCGTCGCGGTGCACAGCCTCTCCAAGCGCTCGAACCTGGCGGGGTACCGCGCCGCGTTCCTGGCCGGCGATCCGGACGTCCTCGGCCCGCTCCTGCAGATCCGCAAGCACGGCGGCATGATGACGTCGGCGCCGACCCAGGCGGCGGTGATCGCGGCCCTGGGCGACGACGAACACGTCCGCGTCCAGCGCGACCGCTACGCGGCCCGCCGCGGTGCCCTCCGCGGGGCCCTGGAAGCCCACGGCTTCCGCATCGAGCACAGCGAGGCGAGCCTCTACCTCTGGGCCACGCGAGACGAGACCTGCTGGGCCACGGTCTCCCACCTGGCCGAGCTCGGCATCCTGGTCGCCCCGGGCGACTTCTACGGTGAGGCGGGCGGCCGGCACGTCCGCGTGGCGTTCACGGCGACGGACGAGCGGGTGAGGGAAGCGGTGCGGCGCTTGGCGTGACGCCAACGGCCTCGCTGCTGCCGGTCCGGCCGCTGCCGACGTAGGGCAAGCAAAAACCGACGGGGCCCAGGGAACTCCCTGGGCCCCGTCGGCGGCTCAAGCCGGGCGCAGCCGAGCGGCAGCGGACCGTCAGCCGAGGGGAAGCGTCTGCACCGGGAGCGAGCCGGTCGAGGGCACACCGCTCGTCGTGGCCACGCCCGCCGTGTCACCGAGAACGCTGCCGACCGACCCGGCCACGCCACCCGCGGTCTCCTGAGCCGCGGGCGTCGCCTTCTTGGCGACCTTGCTGCCGGCCTTGGTCGCGGTCGGCACCGCCTTCTTCGCGGCCTTGCTGCCGGTCTTGGTCACCTTGTCGCCGGCCTTCTTAGCGGTCGGCAGCGCGCCGTCGACCGCGGTGTCGACGGCGCCACCCGCGAGCCCGGTGGCGTTCGTGGCCGCGCCGTCGACGACGCTCGTGCCGTCCAGGGCGGTCAGCCCGCCGACCTTCGAGGCGTCGGGCAGTTCAGGGGCCGCGCTGGCGGAGCCGGCCGCACCGACCCCGGCAGCCGCTCCCGCAGCGACGATCAGCGCGGCACGGGCGATCCGGCGGGTCAGGGGGAGGGACATGATGCTCCTTCGACGGTTATGTCGGATCAGGACGATGAAATGTCCGACCACGCCCGGCAGTTGACCGACTGGCTGTTGATCTCCGGGCTCGGACGCAGTGACTACCGCTCGAAGCCCCCGAAGGTTGCGGCGCGCCAATGTAAAGAGTTGGCAATGCGTCGCATTATCGCCTGCGGATAAAAACGGGCAAACAGAGCCGGGTGGGAAACCCCGCCGAATCCTTACAGCCCTTTGTTCTCAAGGCTTTTGACGGATTCGAGGGCGACCGCGCGAAAACCTGCCCACACCATCGCCGACCGACACCTCGGGTAACCCGCGAAGGTGATCCTCCGAACGGCCGCACGGGTGCTGCGCGAGTACGGCTGAGCCAACTACTGAGCCGTCACGATGCGGACCGAGTCCAGAGGGCTCTCCGCCCCCGAGGCGCCCTCCGAGGCACCTTCCGTAGCCGTCGCACGCCACTGGCTGTCCGTGTTCCCGGCGGTCCACTCCCGCCCGGCGTACGACACCCGCTGGATGTGTAGATCGGAGGCGTTGGCCACGGCCCAGTGGGCCAGCTGCCACCCGCGCTCGCGGACACTGCGCCCGGCACCGGACCCCCCGTCGGAGGTCACGGGCAGCACGACGGTCCGACCGTCGCGCTCGATCACGGAAGGAGCGGGCGTGGGCGTGGCCTTCTCGGCGCCCACCTCCGCGGCGGCCGGCTGGAGCGCGTCCCGCCCGAAGTCCCGTACGAGCGCGGCCCGTACGGTGTCCGGACCCCCGGTACGCGTGGCGCCGGGGCGCCCCTCGCAGGTCAGCGTCGCGGCCGAACGCCCGGTGAGTGCGGCGGCGAGCAGCGTCGCGTCCGGCTCGTGCTTGGCGTACGCCTCCGGAAAGCCGCTGCGCTGCACGCGCTGCGCGGCGACGGTGAGCGGCAACTCCGCGTAGCCGCGGACCTTGGCCAGGTGCTCGTAGAAGACGCCCGCCGAGTAGATCGGGTCCAGGATCTCCTGCTCCGTGCCCCAGCCCTGCGAGGGCCGCTGCTGGAACAGGCCCAGCGAGTCGCGGTCGCCGTGGCTGATGTTGCGCAGTCCCGACTCCTGCAGCGCGGTGGCGAGCGCGATGGTCACGGCCCGTTCGGGCAGCCCGCGGCCGGTTCCGACGGCGGCGATCGTCGCCGCGTTCACCGCCTGCTCCGGCGTGAACTCGTATCTCGACGCGTCGCCCTTGCCCGAGACGACCTCGCAGCCCGGCTCGCCCGTGCCTCCGGTGACGTACTGCACCGCGAGATACCCCGCGACGGCGAGCAGGACCACGAAGGCCGCCCCGCGACGCAGGAGGCGGCCACGACGTTTGGAAGAGGGGGACGACTCTGGCACGCCCTACAAGGTAGCCGAGGTTACTGGGGGGTATGGGTCGAGTGGGGAAAGTGTGCCGGCGGCCGGGGGCGTTAGGGTCGGCAGCATGGCCGACACATCCCTTGACCTCACGCTGGACGCCGCGCGGCTCACCGCGCAGCTCGTCGACTTCCCCTCCGTCAGCGGCACCGAGCAACCCCTCGCGGACGCCATCGAGACGGCCCTGCGCGCCCTGCCGCACCTGACGGTCGAGCGGTACGGAAACAACGTCGTGGCGCGTACGGACCTGGGGCGGCCCGAGCGCGTGATCCTCGCCGGCCACATCGACACCGTGCCCATCGCGGACAACGTCCCGTCGAGGCTGGACGAGGACGGCGTCCTGTGGGGCTGCGGCACCTGTGACATGAAGTCGGGCGTCGCGGTCCAGCTGCGCATCGCGGCGACGGTCCCGGCCCCGAACCGCGACCTCACCTTCGTCTTCTACGACAACGAAGAGGTGACCGCGGACCTCAACGGCCTCAAGCATGTGTCCGAGGCCCGCCCCGAGTGGCTGGAGGGCGACTTCGCGGTCCTCCTGGAGCCGTCGGACGGCGAGGTGGAGGGCGGCTGCCAGGGCACGCTCAGGGTCCTGCTCAAGACCAAGGGCGAGCGCGCCCACTCCGCGCGCAGCTGGATGGGCTCGAACGCGATCCACGCGGCGGCGCCGATCCTGGCGAAGCTGGCGTCGTACGAACCCCGCTACCCGGTGATCGACGGCCTGGAGTACCGCGAGGGCCTGAACGCGGTCGGCATCACGGGCGGCGTGGCGGGCAACGTCATCCCCGACGAATGCGTCGTGACCGTCAACTTCCGCTACGCGCCGGACCGTACGGAGGAGGAGGCCGTCGCGCACGTCCGCGAGGTCTTCGCCGACTGCGGGGTCGAGGAGTTCGTGGTGGACGACCACAGCGGCGGCGCGCTGCCGGGGCTGTCCCATCCGGCGGCAGCGGCGTTCATGGAGGCGGTCGGAGGCATCGCTCGCCCCAAGTACGGCTGGACGGACGTCTCCCGCTTCTCGTCCCTGGGCATCCCGGCGGTGAACTACGGCCCCGGTAACCCGCACTTGGCCCACAAGCGGGACGAACGGGTGGAGACCGGGAAGATCCTGGCGGGGGAGGAGCGGCTGAGGGCATGGCTCACGGCGTAGCGCCGCGGTGAGGGGCGGGCGGGCTTGGCGTGCGGATTGCGGGACGGCGCTTCATGGCGGTCATGCTCACGTCCCCCGTCCGTAACCCGGGTGGATCTACGCTGAGGTGGAACGACCTGCAGCACCAGCAGGCCCCGCAGCGGAGGGAGCGCACATGGCTACCGGTAACCCCGAGGGGAAGAAGCAGCCACCGTCGGAGCAGCGTCTGGGACCGGTGATCCGGAGGCGGGGCCAAGTGACGGCGAGTACGACCGACCAGCGACTGCTGGACGCGGGCGGCCCCTCGGACTGGGTCCACACGGACCCCTGGCGCGTACTCCGTATCCAGTCGGAGTTCATCGAGGGCTTCGGCACGCTCGCCGAACTCCCGGCGGCGATCAGCGTGTTCGGCTCGGCGCGCACACCGGTCGACTCTCCCGAGTACGACGCCGGAGTCCGGCTCGGCAGAGGCCTGGTCGAGGCCGGCTTCGCGGTGATCACGGGCGGTGGCCCCGGCGCCATGGAGGCGGCGAACAAGGGCGCGTGCGAGGCGGGCGGCATCTCGGTCGGCCTCGGCATCGAGCTCCCCTTCGAGCAGGGCCTCAACCCCTACGTCGACATCGGCCTGAACTTCCGGTACTTCTTCGTCCGCAAGATGATGTTCGTCAAGTACGCCCAGGGTTTCGTGGTCCTCCCCGGCGGCCTCGGCACCCTCGACGAACTCTTCGAGGCCCTCACCCTGGTCCAGACCCAGAAGGTCACCCGCTTCCCGATCGTCCTGTTCGGCAGCGAGTACTGGGGCGGCCTCGTCGACTGGCTGAAGAACACACTGATCGCCCAGGGCAAGGCCTCGGAGAAGGACCTGCTCCTGTTCCACGTCACCGACGACGTGGAGGAAGCGGTGGCGCTGGTGTCCAAGGAGGCGGGGCGCTAGCGCCGGCCTTGAGCCGACGACTGCAAGGGGGCGGCCCCTCGGTCCACTGTCCCAGGGGGCTTCTCTTCTCAACGCCGGTCCAGGCGCTTTCAGCCCGTCCGGCGTTTGAGGACGAGGCCCGTTCAGGGCCGAAGCGGGGGTCTGGGTGCTGCAGGCCCCCAGGAACCGGGGTCAAAGGGGCAGCGCCCCTTCAGGATGGGACGGGTAGGGGCGGCGGGGGCGAGACAAACGTCAGGCCAGCCCCCGCCGCGCCACCGCCGGCGCCCGGCGCCCCGCGATCGACGCCACCATGTCCAGCACCTGCCGGGTCTCCGCCACCTCATGGACCCGATACACCTGCGCCCCCAACCACGCCGACACCGCGGTCGTGGCCAACGTCCCCACCACCCGCTCCTTCACAGGCTTGTCCAGCGTCTCCCCGACGAAGTCCTTGTTGGAGAGGGACACCAACACCGGCCACCCCGTCTCCACCATCTCCCCCAGCCGCCGGGTCGCCTCAAGACTGTGCCGCGTGTTCTTCCCGAAGTCGTGCCCGGGATCGATCAGGATCGACTCCCGCGGCACCCCCAGCGCCAACGCCCGCTCCGCCAACCCCACCGTCACCCGAAGAATGTCGGCCATGACGTCGTCGTACGTCACCCGATGCGGCCGAGTCCGAGGCTCGGCACCTCCCGCATGCGTGCACACCAGCCCCACCCCGTACCGCGCAGCGACCTCCGCCAGCCCCGGATCCACCCCACCCCACGCGTCGTTCAGCAGATCCGCCCCCGCCTCGCACACCGCCGCACCGACCTCGGCCCGCCAGGTGTCCACACTGATCACGACATCCGGGAAACGCCGCCGCACCTCGGCCACGAACCCGACCGTCCGCCGCGCCTCCTCCTCGGCCGTCACCTCTTCCCCCGGCCCGGCCTTGACCCCACCGATGTCGATGATCGCCGCCCCCTCCGCCACCGCCCGCTCCACGCGCGCGAGGGCGGGCTCGTCGCGGAACGTCGCCCCTTGGTCGTAGAAGGAGTCCGGGGTCCGGTTCACGATCGCCATGATCACCGGCTCGTGCGTGTCGAACTCACGCCTGCCCAGCCTGAGCATCCCCTGTGACCTCTCCTAGTACGTCCTGGCAAGTCGCCGGCCTTGGGCCGCCTGCGACCCTAACTGTCAGAGTCGCATGGCACGATCGGACCCTGACACACTCGACCGCTCGCATTCACCGACCGTGGGGGCCACAGCGATGGTTATGTTCTTGTTCCTGGTCGTCGCGCTCGCCGTCGTGGTCGCCGCGGTGACGCTCGCCGTGGTGGGCGGCGGCGAGGGCGACGGTCCCTTGCCGGAGGCCGCGCCCGAGCGCCTGCAGGACCTGCTGCCGCTGGACCGCCCGATCAACCACGTGGACATCGAGACCCTCCGCTTCCCGCTCGCCGCCCGCGGCTACCGCATGTCCGACGTCGACGACGCCCTCAGCCGCCTCGGCGCCGAGCTCGCCGAGCGCGACGCCCGTATCGCCGACCTGGAGTCCGCGCTGGCGGGCGCGCAGGCGTCGGCCGGCCATGTGTCGATGGAGAAGCGCGCCCAGGAGGACCAGTAATGAGCGACGGTACGGCCCTCGCCGGCCCGGACGGCGCCCTGCGTTGCCCGTGGGCGCTGTCCACCGCGGACTACGTGACGTACCACGACGAGGAGTGGGGCCGCCCGGTCCACGGCGACGACGCGCTCTACGAACGCCTCAGCCTGGAGGCCTTCCAGTCGGGCCTGTCCTGGATCACGATCCTGCGCCGCCGCGAGGGCTTCCGCGCCGCCTTCGCAGGCTTCGAGATCGCCAAGGTCGCGACCTTCACGGACTCCGACAAGGACCGCCTCCTCGCCGACGAGGGCATCATCCGCAACCGGGCCAAGATCGACGCGACCCTCGCCAACGCCCGCGTGCTCGCCGACTGGGCCCCGGGCGAACTGGACGCCCTGATCTGGTCCCACGCGCCGGATCCGACCACCCGCCCGGTCCCGAAGACCTTGGCGGACGTCGCGGCGGTCACCCCCGAATCGACGGCCCTGTCCAAGGCCCTGAAGAAGCGCGGCCTGCGCTTCGTGGGCCCGACGACGGCATACGCCCTGATGCAAGCGTGCGGCCTGGTCGACGACCACTTGGAAACCTGCGTCGCGAGAAGCGCCCCCTGAGGGGCGCGGGACCGTATCGATCTGCGGCTGGCGCCGCGGGGGCGCGACCGATCCGGACGACCGCAGCCCCCACGGCGCGCGCCCGCTACAGTCCCGAGCTCGAGCTCATCGGCCCAAGTACTTCGGCCTCTCCTTGTTGACGAAGGCCTGCACAGCGATCGCGTGGTCCTCCGAGGACCCCGCCCGCGTCTGCAGCTCGTCCTCCTTCTCCAAGGTCTCCTCCAGGGAGTGCGACAACCCGAACGCCATCGCCTCCTTGATCGCCCCGTACGCCACCGTCGGCCCCTCGGCAAGCGCCCGTGCCACCTTCTCGGCCTCCGCGCGCAGCTCACCCGCAGGCACCAGCCGGTTGGCGATACCGAGCTCGTACGCCTCCTGCGCCTTGATGCTCCGCGGGAAGAGCAGCAGGTCGGCGGCGCGGCCCGGGCCGACGACCCGCGGCAGCGTCCACGAGATCCCGGAGTCGGCGGTCAGCGCGACCCCCGCGAAGGACGTGTTGAACGCAGCCGTGTCGGCCACGACCCGATAGTCCGCGGCCAGCGCGAAACCGAAGCCCGCCCCGGCCGCGACCCCGTTCACACCGGCCACCACGGGCTTCGGCATCCCGGTCAGCGCCCGCACGATCGGGTTGTAGTGCTCCCGCACCGTGCTCATCGTCTGCCCCGACCCGGTCTCCCGGTCGGAGACCAGCAGCCCGATGTGCTCCTTCAGGTCCTGGCCCACGCAGAACGCCCGCTCCCCGGCCGCGGTCAGCAGCACGGCCCGTACCGCGTCGTCGCCCGCCGCAGCCTGGACCGCGTCCCGCAGGGCGACCTTGGCCGCGATGCTCAGCGCGTTCATCGCCTCGGGGCGGTTCAGCGTGATCGTCGCGAGTCCGTCGCTCACCTCGTAGAGCACGGTGTCGGCCATGGCGTATCCCCTCCGGTGTCGCGGCTGCGCGTACTCGTCGGTACGCACTTGTCTGAAGGACAGCATGGCGGAGATCACCGACAACGGCTCTGACCGGACGTGTGACCTGCGTCAAAGAATTCGTGTCCGGTTCTGTTCGGCCGAAGCGCGTGCGATGGCGCAGTATCGCAGTCACATCGCCGAATTGAGTGGTTTTGCTCGCGCGCGTTGCCCAAGCGATGCCGACTGATGTTGGTCATCGGGTCCTGAGATGCGGGATAATGGCCTGGAAGCAATGTGTTCGATGCCGGTGACGCGTGTCTCATACCAGACACACGTGCCCTCCCATGGGGCCGTCGGCTTTGACGATGAGCTGGTTTCAGGAAGGGGAACGAGCATGGCGGCCATGAAGCCGCGGACGGGCGATGGCCCGCTCGAGGTGACCAAGGAGGGGCGGGGCATCGTCATGCGCGTTCCGCTCGAAGGCGGCGGTCGGCTCGTCGTCGAGCTGACTCCTGACGAGGCCGACGCGCTGGGCGACGCCCTCAAGAAGGTCGTCGGCTGACGCGGAAGCGACCCTTACCTTTCGGCGGCCCCGGCATCGCACATGGTGCCGGGGTCGTTGCTTGCTTCAGTTCGCCGCTTCTTCCGTACGTCCGTACGTCCATGACGTACGGACGGTCAAACGGTCATCGCTTGACCGCGCACAGCAGCCCGTCCCCGACCGGCAGCAGCGACGGCACCAGCTCCTGGCTCTCCCGCACCGCGCGCAGCAGCTCCCGGATACGTATGACTTCCGTGGGCTGCGGGCCCGAGTCCACCGTGCGGCCGTTGGCGAAGACGCCCTCGAAGACGACGAGGCCACCCGGACGCAGCAGACGCAACGATTCAGCGAGATAGTCGAGGAACTCCAGCCGGTCGCCGTCACAGAAGACGAGGTCGTAACCGGCGTCCGCGAGGCGGGGCAGGACATCGAGGGCGCGGCCCGGGATGAAGCGGGCGCGGTTGCTGGCGAAGCCGGAGGCGCGGAAGGCCTGGCGGGCGAACTGCTGGTGTTCGGGTTCGGGGTCCACCGTGGTCAGAACGCCGTCGGGGCGCATGCCGTGCAGGAGGTGGATGCCGGAGACGCCGGTGCCGGTACCGATCTCCGCCACCGCCTTCGCGTCCACCGAGGCGGCCAGCAATCGCAGCGCGGCGCCCGTGCCGGGCGACACCGAGCGCAGTCCCGCCTCACGGGCCCGGTCCCGGGCCCAGCGCAGGACTTCGTCCTCGGCGACGTAGGCGTCGGCGAACGCCCAGCTCGTCTGCCGGTTGCCGGTAATGACCCTCTCCTGTCCCCGTGGTTGCCTGGGCGTGACTGTATCCGTTGGTGGCGGGAACCCGCAGATGGGACCAGGCGTTTAGAGGGGTGGGAAGACGAGCGGGGGGACACAGTTGGATCACGACGACGAGCAGGGCCGCGAGCAAGTGCTGACGCAGGCGCACCAGCCGTGTCAGCCCAGATCAAATTCTCGTAAAACCGCTTATCCGGAGCTAACGGGCGAGGTGGCTATGGTAGGGGCTCCACTGGACACCACCAGAGCCGACAGGGGAGGTGCGGCTGCGCCTTTGGACCGGGGAGGAGTGCTGCGGCGCTTTCTCGGGTCGTCGGGCAGGCCGAAATCCGTGAACGACACCGCTGACCACAGCCACGCCGGCGACTACGCCCAGACCGCGACCTTCTCCACCGACGCGGACGGGCAGGCGTGGACTCCGCCCACGTGGGAGGAGATCGTCAGCACGCACAGCGGCCGCGTCTACCGTCTGGCCTACCGCCTGACGGGCAACCAGCACGACGCCGAGGACCTCACCCAGGAGGTCTTCGTCCGCGTCTTCCGCTCCCTGTCGACATACACGCCGGGCACCTTCGAGGGCTGGCTGCACCGCATCACCACGAACCTCTTCCTCGACATGGTCCGCCGCAAGCAGCGCATCCGTTTCGACGCGCTGGGCGATGACGCGGCCGAGCGGCTGCCCAGCAAGGAGCCCACGCCGCAGCAGGTCTTCAACGACGCGCACTTCGACGCGGACGTCCAGCAGGCCCTCGACACCCTCGCACCCGAGTTCCGCGCCGCGGTCGTCCTGTGCGACATCGAAGGACTGTCGTACGAGGAGATCGCCGCGACCCTGGGCGTCAAGCTCGGCACCGTCCGGTCCCGTATCCACCGTGGCCGCTCGCAGCTGCGCAAGGCCCTCGCCCACCGTTCGCCGGAGGCGCGCGCCACCCGCCGCTCCTTCGTGCCGCGGGTGGCCGCACTGGGAGGAGGGGGCGCGACCGCGTGAGTGGCTCTCGACCCAACCCCACAGAACGGCTCCTGGCCGAGCAGCACCTGGGAGACCGACTCTCCGCCCTCGTCGACGGAGAGCTCGGTCATGAGACGCGCGAGCGCGTCCTGGCCCACCTGGCGACCTGTGCCAGGTGCAAGGCCGAGGTCGACGCCCAGCGCCGGCTGAAGAACGTCTTCGCGGAGGCGGCCCCGCCGCCTCCCTCCGAGAGTTTCCTGGCCCGCCTTCAGGGCCTCCCCGGGGGAGGTGACCTGGACGGCGGCGGCTCGCCGCTGGGCGGGGGAGGATTCGGCGGACTGACCGGGCGGCCCGGCGCCACCGGGGCGTTCGGCGTGAAGCGGGGCGACCGCTTCGAGTTCGGATACGTCCCGTCGCGTCCTCATGCCCCGGCGCTCCCCGCCTCGGACCGCGGCTTCCGCACCCACCCCGTGGGCCGTCCTGAATCCGATCGCTCCGGGTCCTCCCGTATGCGGTTCGCGTTCGTCGCGGCGGGTGCGGTGTCGCTGGCCGCGATCGCGCTGGGAGGTGTCACGTCGAGCGCGCCGATCGACGCGGAGGCGCGCGGCGGCTCGGGCGGCAGCAATGTGACACCGGCCCGGACGCAGGGCACCGGTGTCGCGACGGCACCCGAGAACCAGCGCCGCCGTGGAGTCGGCCCGCTGCTCGCCCAGGGGCAGGGCGAGCAGACGCTCGACACCCCGGCCGCCCCGACCGAGGTGTCGGCTCCCCTTCTGCCAGGGATGCCCGCCCAGCCCGCCGTCCAGGACATGCGCACCCTGACGGCGCCCGTGGTGGCCGGCGCGGCCGCCATGTCCCCACTCATACGCCCGCTCAGCGAGACCCCGCCGCTCTCTCTGACCGCTTGGTCCACGACCCCCGAGGTCATGGCGACCCCCGACCTGCTCGCCGCACCCGTCCCCGACGCGACGTCATCCCCCTCCGCCTCCCCCGCCACCAGTCGCTGACCCGGCCTCTGCGCAGCGGCCCACGAACCTGATTGAATCCGGGGTGGGCCGCGCGCCGTGCCGGTGGGCCGGGCGCGGAGTCGATGAACCGCGGCCGCCGTCGACGCCGCGTGCCGGATGGGGGAGGTAGCACGAAGTCGCCGGTTTCTGAGGGGACTTGAGCGCGACAGCGCAGAGTTGAGTAGGCATTCGGGCGCCGGGACGTTCCTGGTGACGGCCTGCCGAGGAACCAGGGTTGGCGAGCCGGCAGACCTCAGTCGTCGCCCCGGGCTGCGGGATGACGGCCGACCGTTTCTCCTGGCACGCGGCGGAGAGCGAAGCGTCCTACTCGGGCAACGGTCAGCAGCGAGCAGGAAGCAGAGCATGAACGAGGGGAAGCCCGCGAAGGCGAAGTGGTGGAACCGACCCCGGCCGCAGGGTCCGTCGGTCCGGGCGGAGGACACCGAGCCGACGCCGGGCGAGATGAGCGGGACGGTGCCCGGCGCATCGGACACGACCGAGCGCACGGCGCCTGACGGCACCGGCGAGCGCGGTCTCGATGGCGACACGCACGGTGGCGGCGACGCGCACGGGGACGGCGACTTCGAACTGGCGCTGCCCGCTGCGCGAGGTGGGGCCGACCGCGTGGCTTCGGCCGAGGGTGACTTCGAGCTTCCTCGCCCCGCTGTGAATGGCGGCGGGGGTGCGACTTCGGCCGAGGGTGACTTCGAGCTACCCCGCCCTGCCGTGAACGCCAGTGGTGGCGGCGTGGCCTCCGCTGACGGCGACTTCGAGCTGGCGCGGCCGGGTGGGGCGCCTGTGTCCGGCCCGTCCGCCGACGGCGCGGTCACTGTTCCCGCAGTGTCCGCCGACGGCGCCGCCGCTGTGGCAGAGCCCGTCGATGAACGCCCCAAGCCCCTGCACGACCCCGACCCCTACAGCACCCCGCCCTACGGCGAGCCCGGTCCTTGGGCGCCCGCTCCGCCGGTCCAGCACCCGGCGACCACACCGGCGCACGGGACGGCCGCACCGGCGCCGACACCGCCGGCGCACACCCTGCCGGCGGCCACGCCTGGTCTGCCGACCCCGATGCAGGGCGCGCAGACCGCAGCGCAAGGCACGCCCGTGTCATCGACAGCCGCGGTCCCGGCCCCCGGCGCTCCAGCCCCGGCGCCGGCCCATGGCATCCCCGCACAGGCGGCCCCCGCGGCCCCCGGCGTGCCCACCCAAGCAGCGCCCCTTGGATCCGGCGTGCCCACGTCGCCGCCCCCCGGCCCCGGTGCACCGGCGGCGACAGTCGGCATTCCCGCCGCAGCGGCCCCGATGGCCGGCATCCCCGCCCAGGCACAGTCGGCCCCCGCCCACGCGACCCCAGACCCCGCCTACGCCGACCCCCACCCCCCACCAACCCCTGGCAGAACTACGACCCCTGGGCCCCCCGCACCCCCCCGCCGACCCCGCGCACCCCACCCACCCGACCCACCCCTCCGCCCCTCTCCAGCAGACCGGCGCCGCCGTCGCCACCGACCGGCAGCGGCGTAAGCGTGCCAAGAAGGTGCTCGTTGTCGGGGCCGTGTTGATCGCCGTCGTGTCCGGTGGCGTCGGCGGTGTGGTGGGGGCGTATCTCGAGCGCAACGGTGGTGTGGGGGACGTGGAGCTGCCGCAGGCCGCGGCCGAGGCGCCCGGGCGGGCGCCGGACAGTGTCGCCGGGATCGCCGCTCGTGCTCTGCCCAGCGTCGTGACGCTGCATGTGAGCGGGAGCGAGGAGCAGGGCACCGGAACCGGCTTCGTGCTCGACGACCGTGGTCACATCCTCACCAACAACCATGTCGTCGAACCCGCGGGTGACAGCGGCGAGATATCCGTGACCTTCCACAGCGGTGACACCGCCAAGGCCACCGTCGTCGGACGGGACAGCGGCTATGACCTCGCCGTCGTCAAGGTCACCGGCGTCAGCGGCCTCAAGCCCCTGCCGCTCGGCAACTCCGACAACGTCCAGGTCGGCGACCCCGTCGTCGCCATCGGCGCCCCGTTCGACCTGGCCGGCACCGTGACCTCCGGCATCATCAGCGCCAAGGAGCGGCCCATCACGGCCGGCGGCGGGAGCGGCGACGGGAGCGATGTGTCGTACGTCGACGCTCTCCAGACCGACGCGCCCATCAATCCCGGCAACTCCGGTGGCCCCCTCCTCGACGCCCGCGCCCGCGTCATCGGCATCAACTCCGCCATCCGCTCCGCCGACACCGGCTCCGACCTGGACAGCGGCCAGTCCGGCTCCATCGGCCTGGGCTTCGCCATACCGGTCAACCAGGCCAAGCGTGTCGCCGAGGAGCTGATCAACACCGGTAAGGCCACCCACCCGGTCATCGGCGTCACCCTCGACATGGACTACAGCGGCGACGGCGCCCGCGTCGGCACGAAGGGCGGCGACGGCGGCTCAGCGGTCTCCGAGGGCGGCCCCGGCGACAAGGCCGGCATCAAGGCGGGCGACGTCATCACCGAGGTCGACGGCCAGCGCGTCCACTCCGGCGAGGAACTCATCGTCAAGACCCGTGCCCACCGCCCCGGCGACCGGCTCGAACTGACCTTGGAGCGCGGCGGCAAGGAGATCAGGGTCTCGCTGACACTCGGCTCGTCGAGCGGTCGCTGAGACTCACAGAAACCTCACAGCGCACATCGCCCGACCGCCCCACTTGGGCCCTGACAAGGCAAACAACCCGGAAAACCGCACGTTCATCGCATTCGGAGGCCTCGGGACAGTACCGGTCGTAGCGGATCGCCGGGTACCGTGGATCCGGCCCGGACCACGGAAGACCCAGAGACCGCCGAGGGCCGAGGACCGAGGACATCGCAAGGAGCTTCAGGTGTTCAATGACATAGGACCGCTCGAGCTGGTGACGCTCGTTGTCCTCGCCGTGCTCGTCTTCGGTCCGGACAAGCTCCCGAAGCTCATCCAGGACGCCACGCGGACGATCCGCAAGATCCGCGAGTTCTCGGAGAGCGCCAAGCAGGACATCCGGCAGGAGCTGGGACCGGAGTTCAAGGACTTCGAATTCGAGGACCTCAACCCCAAGACGTTCATCCGCAAGCAGCTGGACAACGACGAACTGGGGCTGAACGAGATCCGCAACGGCTTCGACCTGAAGAAGGAAATGGCCGAGGTCACCGACGCGGTCCACGGCCGCGACGCGGAGTCGTCCGGGTCCTCGTCGTCCTCCTCGTCGTCCGCCATCTCCGGTTCCTCCGGCGGCAGCATCGACATGACGAAGAAGCCCGAGAGCCCCCGCGAGGAGCGCCCGCCCTACGACGCGGACGCCACCTGAGCCGTACGAAAGCCGTACGAACACAGGGGCGGATCACCACTCATACGTGACGCTTCTCATACTCCGCCCGGGTCGCGCACGGCCTGAACCCGCCCCTTGTGCGCCTCGCGCGCCGGGCGCTTTCCATACTGCCAGGAGCGGTGTGGCTATGCTGCCGAGTTGTTGTGCGGACCGGACGAGTACGCCCGAAGGGGGGCGGGCCGGGCTGGTCCGGCGAGAACGAGGAGGCGTCCGGGCACATGGAGACGACGAGTCAGACGACTGGTCGGGCGGTCGCGCATGCACCGGCCGCGGAGAGTGGACAGCAGGTCCCCTCCGCCCGGCGCACGGTCGACGGCTACCTGTTGGCGCCCTTCCCTTGGTACGGCCTCGACGAGGCCTTCACGGGGCCGCGCTGGCTGATGCAGGTCGGTATGGCGGCCGACGGGGCCGTGGAACACGGATCGATCGGGCACGGTGACGAGCCCTCCGTACGGAACGAAGGGACGGAGGACCGCGAGAAGTTCGCGGTGGTGGTGACCGTCGCGGCGAACCCGTCCCGCAGGAGCGCCGACGGCACGGGGCTGCTGGAGGCCACGTCGGTGGCCTCGGCGGCGTGGCTCGCGGGGGTGGGGCTGCTGTCGTTCACCTGGCCCGGGCAGATGGACCACTCGCTGCGCGACGACTGGCTGGACCAGCAGACGGAGACCGCGTGGGCCCTCGCGGACGACCTGGCGGGTCCGGACTGGTCGACGCTCTCGCTGCCGGTGGACGGCGTCCCCACGCCCTTCCACTACCGCGAGTCCGAGTTCGGCTGGGTACTGGCCGGCTCGACTCAGGAGGGGGTGCACGTGGGGGCGTACGGGAGAGGCCTGAGCGCCTATGGCCTCGGGTTCGCGATGATCAAGGACATCTCGGCGTACGCCTAGACATCGCCCTGCACTAGGACGCAGTCACGCCGATGGGGGCGCCGTCTCACCGGACGGCGCCCCCATCGGCGTACAGGAATCAGAACTTGTTGCGCGGCGTGATGCCCAGCGACATGCCCGACAGGCCCCGCTGCCGTCCCCCGAGCTTCCCCGCGATCGACCGCAGGGCCGAGCCCGCCGGGGAGTCCGGGTCCGTCAGGACCACCGGCTTGCCCTCGTCGCCGCCCTCGCGCAGACGGACGTCGATGGGGATGCTGCCGAGGACCGGAACGTTCGTGCCCGTCGTACGCGTGAGGCCGTCCGCGACCACCTGGCCGCCGCCCGTGCCGAAGACGTCGACCATCTCGTCGCAGTGCGGACAGGGCAGGCCGGACATGTTCTCGACCACGCCGACGATCTTCTGGTGGGTCTGGACGGCGATGGAGCCCGCCCGCTCGGCCACTTCCGCGGCCGCCTGCTGCGGGGTCGTCACGACCAGGATCTCGGCGTTCGGGACCAGCTGGGCCACGGAGATCGCGATGTCGCCGGTGCCGGGCGGGAGGTCGAGGAGCAGGACGTCCAGGTCGCCCCAGTACACGTCCGCCAGGAACTGCTGCAGCGCCCTGTGGAGCATCGGGCCGCGCCACACGACCGGGGCGTTGCCCGGGGTGAACATGCCGATGGAGATGACCTTCACGCCGTTCGCGGACGGCGGCATGATCATGTTCTCGACCTGGGTCGGACGCCCGTCGGCGCCCAGCATGCGCGGCACGCTGTGGCCGTAGATGTCGGCGTCGACGACGCCCACCTTCAGGCCGTCGGCCGCCATGGCCGCCGCCAGGTTGACCGTCACCGAGGACTTGCCGACGCCGCCCTTGCCGGACGCGACCGCGTACACGCGGGTGAGCGAGCCGGGCTTGGCGAAGGGGACCTCGCGCTCGGCGGTGCCGCCGCGCAGGGCGTTCGCCAGCTCCTTGCGCTGCTCGTCGCTCATCACGTCGAGCGTGACGTCGACGCGGGTGACGCCCTCGACCCCGGAGACCGCGTCCGTCACCCGCTGCGTGATCGTCTCGCGCATCGGGCAGCCGGAGACCGTCAGGTACACGGTGACCGCGACCGCTCCGTCCGCGCCGATCTCCACCGACTTGACCATCCCGAGCTCCGTGATGGGTCGGTTGATCTCCGGGTCGTTCACCGTCGCCAGTGCTTCACGCACCGCGTCTTCCGTAGCCATAGTGACGATGGTACGGCGCGGTAGCCATGCCCCGGAAAGCCTGTCAGCGGTCGTCTACGTCACGTCCCGGCGACCGATCTGCCGGGAATACCCTGTGCTCGCGGTGACCGTTGTGCCGCTCCTCCAGCTCTTTCGCCAGATCCTGCAGCTCCGAGCGCATCCAGTCACGGGTGGCCACCTCGCCCAGCCCGATCCGCAGCGCGGCGATCTCGCGGGTCAGGTACTCGGTGTCGGCGATCGACCGCTCGTTCTGTTTGCGGTCCTGTTCGAGGTTGACCCGGTCGCGGTCGTCCTGCCGGTTCTGCGCGAGCAGGATCAGCGGGGCGGCGTACGAGGCCTGCAGGGACAGGACCAGGGTGAGGAAGATGAACGGGTACTCGTCCCAGCGCAGGTCGCTCGGTGCGGCGATGTTCCACAGCACCCACACGATGATCACGACCGTCATCCAGACGAGGAACCGCCCGGTACCGATGAAGCGGGCGACCCGCTCCGACAGCCGTCCGAAGGCCTCCGGGTCCCACTCGGGCAGGACCCTGCGGCGCGGCGGCCGGGGTTGGTCGAGGCGTGCGCGGGGTGCCCTGGTGGCCGCGGTGGCGCCCGACGCCACGCGCTCGCGTGTGCCCTCCCGCTCAGGAGCCATGGGCCGCCACCCCCTCGCCCGTGTCCTCGTCCAGGTGGAACTCGGTCTCCCGCCAGTCCTCGGGCAGCATGTGGTCCAGCACGTCGTCGACGGTCACCGCGCCCAGCAGCGACCCGGACTCGTCGACCACGGGCGCCGCGACCATGTCGTACGTCGCGAAGAACCCGGCGACGACCGGCAGCGAGGCCTCCGGCGCCAGGGCCTCCAGTGCCTCGTCGACGAGCGAGCTGACCAGGGTGTACGGCGGGTCGCGCAGCAGGCGCTGGAAGTGGACCGTGCCGAGGTACTTGCCGGTGGGCGTCTCGTCGGGCGGGCGGCATACGTAGACCTGGGCGGCGAGGGCGGGGGACAGGTCGGGGTTGCGGACCCGGGCGAGGGCGTCGGCGACGGTGGCGTCGGGGCGCAGGATGATCGGCTCCGTCGTCATCAGACCGCCGGCCGTGTGCTCCTCGTACGCCATCAGGCGGCGCATGTCGGCCGCGTCGGCGGGCTGCATCAGGCTCAGCAGCCGCTCCTGGTCGTCCTCCGGGAGCTCACCGAGCAGGTCGGCGGCATCATCCGGGTCCATGGCCTCCAGGACGTCCGCGGCGCGCTCCTCCTTCAGCTTGCCGAGGATCTCGATCTGGTCGTCCTCCGGGAGCTCTTCGAGTACGTCGGCGAGGCGGTCGTCGTCGAGGGCCGCGGCGACCTCGGCGCGGCGCTTGGGGGAGAGGTGGTGCAGGACGTTGGCGAGGTCGGCGGGGCGCAGCTGCTCGAAGGTGGCGAGGAGGCTCTCGGCGCCCTGTCCCTTCTCCTCCAGGGTGAAGCCGGTGACGGCGGACCACTCGACGGTCAGCGACTCGCCCTTGGCCCGCCGGAAGGTGCCGCTCTTGCCGCCCTTTCGTACGAACACCTTGTCGATCTCCCAGTCCCGGCGGGCCGGCAGCTGGTGCACCGACAGGTCGAGTACCGTGACCTCCTCGCCGCTCTCGACGAGGGTGACGCGCCGGTCGAGCAGTTCACCGAAGACGAGGCGCTCGGTGGGGCGCTGCTCGAAGCGGCGGACGTTGAGCACGCCGGTGGTGAGGACCTGGCCGGACTCGATGCTCGTCACGCGGGTCATGGGCATGAAGACGCGGCGCCGGGTGGCGAGTTCGACGACGAGGCCGAGCAGCCGCGGAGGGCGTCGGCCGACGCGCAGCATGACGACCAGATCGCGGACGCGGCCCACCTGATCGCCGTTCGGGTCGAAGGCGGCGACGCCGGCGAGGTGCGAGACGAAGATCCGGGGGGCGCCGGCTGCCATGGCTGCGGCTCCTTTGTGTGCGGGTGTGCCGTGTTGCTGTCGCTGTTTGTTCGCTGTTTGTTCGCTGTTTCGCTTGCTGTGCCGGTTTTCCGAATTGCCCGCTCGGGTGGGCTTCAGGCTAGCCCGTCCGGATCCGATACGCCCTGGTGAGCGGTCCGGACGGACTGGCTCCGCCGGGGACCTGACCGCCCGGTACGCTGCCGTACGCCGCTCGGGTCCCATGACAGAAAGGCAGCCCCACCTGTGACTGCGATTCCCCAGGGTCGTACTCGCCGGGCCACGCTGGTGAGCGCCGCGTGCGCCCTGGTCGTGTCGGGAACGGCACTGACGGGATGCAGCGAGGACCCCGACGAGGGCACCAACGGGGTGGGCAAGCTGCCCGCCGCCGAGATCCAGCGCAAGACCCGTGCGGCCGCCGACTCCACCGATGCGGTGCGCCTCTCCGGGAACGTGGTGACCAGTGGGCGCACCTACAAACTCGACATGCGGCTGAAATCCGACGGTGCGACGGGGTCGGTCACCGTGCAGGGGGCGACGTTCCAGCTGCTGCGGATCGGTGAGCAGCTGTATCTGAAGGCCGACGCCGGATTCTGGAGCGACGCGGGCGGCGAGGGCGGCGAGGGCAAGGGAGATGCCGCGGCCGCGGACAAGCTGAACGGCAAGTTCGTGAAGGTGCCGCAGGGCGACCCCTCGTACAAGAAGTTCAGCGGCTTCACCGACAAGGACGTCCTCCTCGACGGCCTGTTGACCCTCCACGGCAAGCTGGCGACGGACGGCCACCACGAGCAGGACGGCACCCGCACCATCCGCATCAACGGCGACGCAGGCTCCGGCGGCACCCTCGACGTCTCCCTGGAGGGCACCCCGTACCCCCTGAGCCTGACCCGGGCCGGCGGTGGGGGCACCTTGACCTTCTCGTCCTGGGGCAAGGCCTTCGCGCTGGAGAAGCCGGCGAAGGACGAGACGGTGGACTACGGCAGGCAGCTGCCGACGTCGTGACCGCCTATCGGCGCCGCTTTTTCTTCTTCAACAGCAGCCGCGGAAGCCCGGCGGGGATCGGCTGACGGGTCGTGGCCGGGGAAGGCAACGGCGCCTCGGCCAGGGAGCCGTCCGGCAGCGGGGCGGTGGTTCCCGTCGGCTCCAGGCGCAGCACCCGGCACTCGCGGGCCCAGCGGGCCGGCATGGCCTCGCCGTCGGGGGCGTTGAGACGCTTGCCCTTCAGCTCGGCGACCGTCGCCTCCCACTGCT
Organism: Streptomyces sp. R28; assembly: GCF_041052385.1. GTDB lineage: Bacteria > Actinomycetota > Actinomycetes > Streptomycetales > Streptomycetaceae > Streptomyces. The sequence continues at coordinate 6,929,854 of NZ_CP163439.1, forward strand.
CGGAGCCCGAGGCGAGTTCGACGACCTTCGCGCTCCAGGAGACCAGCCGGCCGCCCTTGTCCTTGCTGCGCACGGTGACCTCGGCGAAGCCGCCGTCGGCCAGCCCCGGCAGCGGCTGCTCGCCCGGCCCGTCGCCCACGAGACACGCCGCACCCTCGTGCCACACGTGCCACAGCGCCCGGGCGGGGACACCGGGGCCCTTGACCCAGATGAGGCCGGACTTCTTCGTGGCCTCCTCGACGAGGGCCTGGTCGAGCAGCTCGCTTGTCATGGCCCAAGCCTATCCAGTGGTCTTCGGCCCGCTCAGAGCCATCCGTTCCGCTTCAGCGTGCGGTGGATGCCGAGGCAGAGGACCACCGTGATGCTCATGATCACCGGGTAGCCGTACTTCCAGTGCAGCTCGGGCATGTGCTTGAAGTTCATCCCGTACACACCGCACACCATCGTCGGTACGGCGATGATCGCGGCCCACGACGTGATCTTGCGCATGTCCTCGTTCTGCGCCACGGACGCCTGCGCGAGGTTGGCCTGGAGGATCGAGTTGAGGAGCTCGTCGAAGCCGATGACCTGCTCCTGCACGCGGGCGAGGTGGTCGGCGACGTCCCGGAAGTACTTCTGGATGTCCGGGTCGATCAGCCGCATCGGTCGCTCGCTCAGCAGCTGCATGGGACGCAGCAGGGGCGACACCGCGCGCTTGAACTCCAGTACCTCACGCTTGAGTTGGTAGATCCGCCCCGCGTCCGTACCGCGCGGCGTCCCCTTCCGGCCCGGCGAGAACACCTCCGTCTCCACCTCGTCGATGTCGTCCTGCACCGCGTCGGCGACGGCGACGTACCCGTCGACGACATGGTCGGCGATCGCGTGCAGCACGGCCGACGGGCCCTTGGCGAGCAGCTCGGGGTCGTCCTGCAGCCGGTGCCGCAGCGCCCGCAGCGAGCCCTGGCCACCGTGCCGGACGGTGATGAAGAAGTCCCGCCCGGTGAAGCACATGACCTCGCCGGTCTCGACGATCTCGCTGTTGGCGGTGAGTTCGTCGTGCTCGACGTAGTGGATGGTCTTGAAGACGGTGAACAGGGAGTCGTCGTACCGCTCCAGCTTGGGGCGCTGGTGGGCCTGCACCGCGTCCTCGACGGCCAGCGGGTGCAGCCCGAACTCGCTGGCGATACCGGAGAATTCGGCCTCGGTCGGCTCGTGCAGGCCGATCCACACGAAGCCGCCGTCACGCCGCACCTGGCGCATCGCCTCGTGCGGGGTCAGGGGCTTCGGGCTCTGGACGCGGGCGCCGTTGCGGTACACCGCGCAGTCGACGACGGCGGAGGGCGTCGCCGGGTCGCGGGTGGTGTCGTACACGCCGGTGTCCTTGCGCAGTGAGATGCGGGACGGGCGGACCACGGCACGCAGGTCGCGGATCATCGACATGAGCAGGCTCCTTCGCAACGGGCAACGAAGCGCGGAGGGCCGCCGGCCGGGTGGAACTGCCCGGAATGGGGACGTCCTGACCTCAGGATGTTTGGCACGTCCACAAAGCGGGGAGCACCGCACCGTCGCGGTGGCGGGCTTCGTTGCTGATTCAGATCAGACAGATCAGGCAAAGCGAAACGAAGTGCTCTTCCGTGTGAGGACGCGAGCGTGAAAGGGCGGCGGTCAGCCGGAGCGGAACAGCCGAATCAGCTACATCAGTGGCGGGAAGAGCGAGTGGTACTGCACGGTCGACTTCGATCCATAGCAGCCCCACCTCCTCCGGCCGGTCCCTCGTGAGGGACGTTCCATACCCCGTTCGGGGTTCCCCGTAGGGGAGTCAAACTTGGCGTCGGGACTCGATCGCGACGCTTCTGCGTGCTGCCCCGAACACCGGGCAAGAGTATCAGCCGACTGAAGTGTCAAGGCGCTGCTTTGCCCGGTACTGACGAGTTCTATGCTCGCCGCATGGCTGATGTTCTTCCTCTGGTCGAGGCCCGGTTGCGCACCGCGCTGGGCGAGCCGGACGCGCGCGCGGCGGTCACCTTCCTCGGTACGGACCGCATCGAGGTGCTCCGTTTCCAGCAGGGCGACGTCGTCCGCTACGCCACGCTGGGTATGTCCGCGCAGCCGATGAGCGACCCCACCGCGGTGCTCGCCGACCCGGTCAAGGGTCCGCGCGCCGAGCTGCTCCTCTCCGTCCGTTCCGGCATCGCCGACACCGACAAGGTGCTCCGCGCGCTCGCCGTACTCGCGGCGTCCCCGCAGGTGGAGGGTGTGATCGTGGCCCCGGGCGCCTCCCTGGACGTCGGCGAACCGCTGTGGCCCGGCGCACCGTTCACCTCGGTCCTGGTCGCTGAGCCGGGCGGCCTGGTGGAGGACCTGGAGCTCGACGAACCCGCCGACCCCGTGCACTTCCTGCCGCTGCTTCCCATGACCCCGAACGAGGCCGCCTGGAAACGCGTGCACGGCGCCCAGGCTCTCCAGGAGCGCTGGCTGACGAACGGGACGGACCTTCGGGATCCCGTCCGCACGTCCGTCCCGCTGGAGTGAGTAACTTCACCAACCGGTGGCTGAAAAGCATCAGTTGGCGAACACGGTGACGCTGTCCTCGGTCGCGTGCTTCGTCTCCAGTTCCTCGGCCTCGTGGGTGAGAGCCCCGCGCCGGACGACGACCACGAGCGCGCCCGCGACAGCCGTGACCGCCGCCACCACGAAGGGGATGCGGATGCTGCCGGTCCACTCCTCGATCCTCGGCGCGAAGAAGGGCGCGGCCGCCGCCGCGAACCAGCGGACGAAGTTGTAGCCCGCGCTCGCCACGGGGCGAGGCGCGTCCGAGACGCCGAGGGCCAGCTCCGTGTAGACGGTGTTGTTCACGCCGATGAACGCGCCGGACAGGATCGTGCAGACGACGGCGGTGGTGTGGTCGCCGTAGCCGAGGACCAGTACGTCGACGGCGAGCAGCACCAGCGAGCCGCCGAGCACCGGCAGCGAACCGAACCGCTCCTGCACGCGTGGCGCCACGATCACCGAGAACACGGCGAGCAGCACACCCCAGGCGAAGAACACCGCGCCCGACCGGTACGGGCTCATGTCCAGCACGAACGGCGTGAAGGCCAGCACGGTGAAGAACGTGTAGTTGTAGAAGAACGCCGAGATCGCCGTGGACGCCAAACCGCCGTGGCCGAGCGCCTTGACCGGGTCCAGCAGCGAGGTCTTGCGGGCCGGCTTCGGCTGCTCCCGCAGGAACACCGCGATGCACAGGAAGCCGACCGCCATCAGGAAGGCCGTACCGAAGAACGGGTAGCGCCAGCTGGCGTCGCCGAGCAGCGCGCCGAGGAGCGGGCCGCACGCCATGCCGAGGCCGAGCGCGGACTCGTACAGCAGGATCGCCGCCGCGCTGCCGCCGGCCGCCGCGCCGACGATGACGGCGAGGGCCGTGGAGACGAAGAGCGCGTTGCCGAGCCCCCAGCCCGCCCGGAACCCGACCAGTTCGCCGACCGATCCGGAGGTGCCCGCGAGCCCGGCGAAGACGACCACGAACGCGAGGCCGAGCAGCAGGGTCTTGCGGCCGCCGATCCGGCTGGAGACGAAGCCGGTGACCAGCATCGCCACGGCGGTGATGAGGAAGTAGGAGGTGAAGAGAAGGGAGACCTGTCCGGCCGTGGCGTTCAGACCGCTCGCGATGGACGGCAGGATCGGGTCGACGAGTCCGATGCCCATGAAGGCGACGACGGACGCGCCGGCGGTCGCCCACACGGCCTTCGGCTGTCGCAGCAGAGAAGTAGATGGCATATACACATATTAAGTTAGGCATGCTAATGATGCAAAGGGTGCCCGGCTGCTTCGGTGAGCGGGTTCCGCCCGGACGGGTGATCGTCCTTGACGTGACGCACCAGGGGTAGGACCGTGGGGCCCTATGAGGGGCGAACCCAGTTGCCCGAAGTGTGGTGGCCGGGTCAGGGCTCCCGGACTCTTCGCCGACACCTGGCAGTGCGATGTGCACGGCACCGTGCACCCGGTGCAGCCCGTGATCCCGCCCAGCGTCGAGGCCCTCGGCGTCGTCGTGCATCGCACGCAGGTGCCCGTGTGGATGCCGTGGCCGCTGCCGATCGGCTGGCTGTTCACGGGTGTGGCCAGTGCGGGCGACGACCGCAGCGGCGGCCGCGGGACGGCCGTGGCCTGCTCCGGACCCGGCCCGCTCGGCGGCATGGGTGAGCTGATCCTGGTCGCCGAGGAACTCGGCGTCGGCTTCGGCGCCCGCTACGCCGGCCTCGACGGCCCGGACCCGGGGGCGTACATGAACGTCGAGAAGCCACCCCAGGCCAAGGTCCTGGCCGCCGGCCGTCCGACCCCGCTGTGGCATGTCTCCGGCACCCCGGACGACCGTGCCGTGTTCGCGGGGGAGGCGCTCGGGATGTGGCTGTGGGCGGTGATGTGGCCCGAGCAGTCGGGGCTGTTGATGTACGACGAGCTGGTGCTGACGGACCTGCGGGACGCGGGGGCGGAGCTGGAGTTGGTGCCCTGTGGGGCGCTGTCGCCGCGCTTGCTCGAGCCGTAGCGCTCCGCCGGGCCGGGCCGGGCGCCCAAGGGTTCGGGTGGCGGGAGTGGTGTGCGGCTGCGGGGCGTTCGTGGCTGGTCGCGCCCACGCGGCGGAGCCGCACACCGATACGGCCCCGCGCGCCTGGGCAAGTCCATGTAAGGGGCGCTCGGCCGTACGGGTGTGACAGGAGTCGTTGAAAATGCGGTTATCCTTGAGCGTCCCCTTCCGCGCCGTCATCGACTGGAGTTCGCGTCGTGCGCATCGATCTGCACACCCACTCCACCGCTTCCGACGGCACGGACACCCCGGCCGAGCTCGTGCGCAACGCCGCCGCGGCCGGCCTGGACGTCGTGGCGCTCACCGATCACGACACCACCCGCGGGCACGCCGAGGCGATCGCCGCGCTGCCGCGAGGGCTCACCCTGATCACCGGCGCCGAGCTGTCCTGTCGTCTCGACGGCATCAGCATGCACATGCTGGCCTACCTCTTCGACCCCGAGGAGCCGGCGCTGCTCGCCGAGCGGGAGCTGGTGCGCGACGACCGCGTGCCCCGGGCCCAGGGCATGGTCGCCAAGCTCAACGAGCTGGGCGTGCCCGTCACCTGGGAGCAGGTGCTGCGGATCGCCGGTGACGGCTCGGTCGGGCGGCCGCACGTCGCCTCGGCGCTGGTCGAGCTCGGTGTCGTACCGACCGTGGGCGACGCTTTCACCGAGGACTGGCTGGCCGACGGCGGCCGGGCCTTCGTGGAGAAGCACGAGACCGACCCGTTCGAGGCGATCCGGCTGGTCAAGGCCGCGGGCGGCGTCGCCGTCTTCGCGCATCCGGCCGCGAGCAAGCGGGGCCGTACGGTGCCGGAGTCCGCGATCGCCGACCTGGCCGCGGCCGGGCTCGACGGCATCGAGGTCGACCACATGGACCACGATCCCGACACGCGTGCCCGGCTGCGCGGGCTCGCGAAGGAGCTCGGGTTGCTGACCACCGGGTCCAGCGACTACCACGGCAGCCGCAAGACGTGCGTGCTCGGCGAGTACACGACGGATCCCGAGGTGTACGGCGAGATCACGCGTCGGGCGGCCGGAGCGTTTCCCGTTCCGGGGGCCGGCGGGGTCTAGGCCGGTCGCACCCCACGTCCGTTTCTGAGGCACCCGGCGCTGTCGGCTGTGCCCACCCGTTCCGCCCTGCGGAACGACTGCCCACAGCGGCGGCGCACAGCGGTTGTAGTCCCGCTCTGCCTGCCCACCACGCGTTCACTCACCTCGCAAGGCTCCTCACCCATGTTCGACCTCGCCGTCTTCGGCTCCCTCTTCCTGACCCTCTTCGTCATCATGGATCCCCCCGGGATCACCCCGATCTTCCTCGCGCTCACCGCCGGTCGTCCGGCCAAGGTGCAGAAGCGGATGGCCTTCCAGGCCGTCTGTGTGGCGGGCGGCGTGATCGCGGTGTTCGGGCTCCTCGGCCACCAGATCCTCAACTACCTGCACGTCTCCGTGCCCGCGCTGATGATCGCGGGCGGGCTGCTGCTCCTGCTGATCGCGCTCGACCTGCTCACGGGCAAGACCGACGAGCCGAAGCAGACCAAGGACGTCAACGTCGCCCTCGTACCGTTGGGCATGCCTCTGCTGGCGGGGCCGGGTGCGATCGTGTCCGTCATCCTCGCCGTGCAGAAGGCCGACAGCGCCGCCATGCAGGTGTCGGTGTGGACGGCGATCCTCGCCATCCATGTCGTGTTGTGGATCGTGATGCGGTACTCGCTGCTGATCATCCGGGTCATCAAGGACGGCGGCGTGGTCCTGGTGACGCGGCTCGCGGGCATGATGCTGTCGGCGATCGCGGTCCAGCAGATCATCAACGGCGTCACGCAGGTGATCCAGGGCGCCTGAGCCGGAAGCATGCGCGAAGCCCCCGTACGGCATCCGTGCCGTACGGGGGCTTCGAAGCTTCTGCGGTGATCCGCGTCTGTTATGAGGCCGTGGTCTCGGCCGGTCGGATCCACAGCCGCTGTCCGATCGCGGCAGCCTGCTGAACGATCCGGTTGACGGAGGCGGCGTCCACGACGGTGCTGTCCACGGGTGTGCCGTCGACCTCGTCGAGTCGCATGATTTCGAAGCGCATGGCTTCTCCCTTCGTCTGGTCATCCTCCTGAGGAGAACTACTTGGTTACACACGTATGCAACGGGCTGCGTGTTACAAACATTCCCTACGCTAAAGAAAATTTTCGAACGTCTAACTACTGACCGGTAAGTGGTTGCCGGGATCGAGGCGGGACCGACCGGGACCGGTTGTGTTCGCAGCGTGACCGCCGGGACAATGGAAGCGATGAACGACGACCTCGCGGCGCTCGCCGCCCGCATCGACCACACCAACGAGCTGCTGCAACGCATGCTCGCCGAGGTCGCGAAGACGCCCTCGACCCACGCGATCTTCGTCGACGCGGGCTATCTGTACGCGGCCGCGGGACGGCTGGTCGCCGGGACGGAGGATCGCCGGGCCTTCGACCTGGACACCGAGGGACTGATCGAGGCGCTCATCGACCGGGCGCGCACCATCTTCGCGGACAGCAGGCTGCTGCGGGTCTACTGGTACGACGGCGCGCGGCGCCGTATCCACACGGCGGAGCAGCAGTCGATCGCCGAGCTCCCCGATGTGAAGGTGCGGCTGGGCAACCTCAACGCCAACAACCAGCAAAAGGGCGTCGACTCACTGATCAGGACCGACCTGGAGTCCCTGGCCAGACACCGCGCCATCAGCGATGCGGCCCTGCTCGGCGGGGACGAGGACCTGGTGTCGGCGGTCGAGGCGGCGCAAGGGTACGGGGCGCGGGTGCACCTGTGGGGCATCGAGGCACCGGAAGGCCGCAACCAGGCCGAGCCGCTGCTCTGGGAGGTCGACAGCCAGCGCACCTTCGACCTCGACTTCTTCAAACCGTACGTCTCCCGGCGCACGGCCGCCGCGTACGAGGCGGCGGGGGCCCGGCCGACGCGGGAGGACGTCCGGTTCGTCGGCGCGCAGATCGTGGCGAAGTGGCTCGCGGCGCGCGGGCGGGAGTCGCTCGTGGAGCTGCTGCCCGGGCATCCGTATCTGCCCGGGTCGGTGGACCAGGACCTGCTGGTGGAGGCGGAGGGGCTGCTGCAGTACTCGCTGCGCGGGCAGGCGGATCTGCGGCGGGCGCTGCGGGACGGGTTCTGGGAGCACCTGCAGGCGCAGTACTAGCCGCGCTGCGCTGCGCTGCTGGTGTGGCGATCGTCAGTTCCGTCGAACGCCGTCGGTACTAGGTGTCGGTCCTGTCGACGGTGTCCCAGAAGTCGGCGACGGCCTCGGCGGTGCGCAGGGGCTGGTCGGCGTTGGGGGAGTGCTCGGCGCCGGGGATGATCGTCCGCCGGGCGTTCAGCCGTGCGGCCATGCCGTCCAGGACCGGGACCGGCCAGGTGTCGTCACTGGCGCCCGACAGGACGTGGAACGGCAGCGGTACGGCGGCCAGTTCGTCGACGCGGTCCGGCTCCGTGCACAACTGACGTCCCGTCGCGAAGAGTTGCGCGGGCTTCGTGCCGAGCCAACGGCGGCGCAGCAGATCCTGGCCACCGATGCCGCGTGCCGGCCCGCCGACCTCCTCGGGCGGCCCCATGGCGCGGATGGCCTCCCAGGTCTCGGCCATGGTCATCACCGCGAGCGCGTCCCGCAGCAGCTTCACGCGCTGCTGCTGAGAGTTGGAGATCTGCGCGGGGCCCGACGCCATGAGGGTGAGCGAGCGGAACGGGGAGTGGTCGAGGAGGACCGCCGCGCGGGCGATCTGGCCGCCGAGGGAGTGGCCGAAGAGATGGAGGGGGGTGTCGCGGGTGCCTTCCAGGGCTGCCGCCTGGGCGAGGACGTCCCGGGCCAACTCGTCCTGTGCGTACGCGGATTCGTCGTGCTCCGGTCCGTCCGACTCGTGCTGCCCGCGACCGTCGACGGCGACCGTACGGTAGCCGCGCGCCGCGAGCGGCTCGTGCATGAGCGTGAAGTCCTCCTTGCTGCCGGTGAATCCGGGGAGCAGCAGGGCCAGGCCTCGGGGCTCGACGCCGGGAGCGGCGGGGGAGTCGACGACGGCGAAGGTCCCGCGGGGGGTGTGCAGGGGGTAGGCGCGGGCGTTCGGGGGCGGCGTGAAGGCGGGTTGGGTGGTCACGGGGGGAGGGTAGCCGGTGCGCCGCCAGAGCCCCACCCGCGGCCCGGGAACGCCGACGGCCCGGCCCCGCGCGAGGCGGGACCGGGCCGTCGTACGGGAGATCAGCTCTCCGCGGGCTCCGTGGCGGCCGTGGCCTTGCGGGCACGGCGCACCTTGGGCTTCACCTCGGCAGCACCGTCGACGGCCTCCACCGTCGCCGCGGCCTTGCGGGTACGACGGCGAGGCGCGGGCGCCTCCGTGGCCGTCGGCTCCTGCGTGGCCTGGGCCGGGATGTCGGCGGCCTGGGTGGCGGACGCCGCGGTCTTGCGGGTGCGGCGTGTCTTGGGCTTGGCCTCGGTGGCCTCGGCCGTGTCGACGGCGGTTTCGGCCGCGGCCGTTGCCTTGCGGGTGCGCCGCGGCTTGGCCTCGGCGGCCTCGGGCTCCGCGACGGTCGCGGCGGCCTTGCGTGTACGGCGCGGCTTGGCCTCCACGGCCTCGGCCGTGTCCACGGCGGCTTCGGCCGGGGCCGCGGCCTTGCGCGTACGGCGCGTCTTCGGCTTGGCCTCCACGGCCTCGGCCGTGTCCACGGCGGCCTCTGCGGTGGCGGTCGCCTTGCGGGTGCGCCGCGGCTTGGCCTCGGCGGCCTCCGGCTCCTGGGCCGTCTGGGCCGGGATGTCGGCGGCCAGGGTGGCGGTGGCGGTGTCGGTGGCCTGGGTGGCGGACGCCGCGGTCTTGCGGGTGCGGCGCGTCTTGGGCTTGGCCTCGGTGGCCTCGGCCGTGTCGACGGCGGTTTCCGCGGCGGCGGTTGCCTTACGGGTCCGGCGGCGCGGCTTGGTCTCCACCACGGCTTCCGGGGTCTCCTGGGCGGCCTCGGTGGTGCCCTCGGCCGTGTCGGCCGCGGTCTCCGCCGGGGCCGTCGCCTTGCGGGTCCGGCGGCGCGGCTTGGTGGCGGGGGCCTCCTCGGGCTCCGCGACCTGGGGAGCCGTAGCGGCCTCGGACGCCTGCACGGCCTCCGTGACCTTCGCGGCCTCCGCCTCGGGCGCCGTCACGGCCTCCGCCGAAGTCGCCTTCGGTTCGGCCGACTTGCGGGTCCGGCGGCGGCGCGGCTTGGCCGCCGCCTCTTCGGTGGTGTCCAGGGACGGGCCCTCCGCCGTTGCGACGGCCGCCTCCGCGGCCTCCGCGGGCTCGGGCGCGGAGGACGTGGTCGCCACGGCCGCGGTCGGCTCCGTCGCTCCGCCGCGGGTGCGGCGACGGCGACGCGGGGTGCGAGGCGCGGTCACGGACTCGGCCGTGGTGGCCTCGACGGTCTCGTCCGCCGTCACGGGACCGGCGGCCGGAGCCGACGTCCCGTCCATCGATGCTCCGCCGCGGGTGCGGCGGCGGCGACGCGGCGTACGTGCCGTGCTCTCGCGGTCCGGCGAGGACGAGCGGGACTCGTCCCGGCCGCCTCGGCCACCGCGACCGCGTGCACCGCGTCCCCCCGGTCTCGCCGAGGTCCTCCAGCTTTTCCGCCCCGAGCCCGGCGCGCGTGCGCTCCGAACGCGGCAGGACACCCTTGGTGCCCGCGGGGATGCTCAGCTCCTCGTAGAAGTGCGGGGAGGTGGAGTACGTCTCCGGCGGATCGTTGAAGTCGAGCTCCAGCGCCTTGTTGATCAGCTGCCAGCGCGGGATGTCGTCCCAGTCGACGAGGGTGATCGCGATGCCCTTGGCACCCGCACGGCCGGTACGGCCGATGCGGTGCAGGTACGTCTTCTCCTCTTCGGGAGACTGGTAGTTGATGACGTGCGTGACGCCCTCGACGTCGATACCACGGGCGGCGACGTCGGTGCAGACGAGGACGTCCACCTTGCCGTTGCGGAAGGCGCGCAGCGCCTGCTCACGGGCACCCTGGCCCAGGTCGCCGTGGACCGCGCCGGCGGCGAAACCGCGCTGCTGGAGCTGGTCGGCCAGGTCGGCCGCGGTGCGCTTGGTGCGGCAGAAGACCATGACCAGTCCCCGGCCGTCGGCCTGCAGTATGCGCGCGACCATCTCGGGCTTGTCCATGTTGTGCGCGCGGTACACGTGCTGCTTGGTGTTCGCGACCGTCCTGCCCGCGTCGTCGGGCGAGGTGGCGTTGATGTGCGTGGGCTGCGACATGTAGCGGCGCGCGAGACCGATGACCGCGCCCGGCATGGTGGCCGAGAACAGCATCGTCTGGCGGCGGGCCGGCAGCATGTTGATGATCTTCTCGACGTCGGGCAGGAAGCCCAGGTCGAGCATCTCGTCGGCCTCGTCGAGGACGAGCGCCTTGATGTGGCCCAGGTTGAGCTTCTTCTGGCCCGCGAGGTCCAGCAGTCGGCCCGGGGTGCCGACGACGACGTCGACGCCCTTCTTGAGGGCCTCGACCTGGGGCTCGTAGGCGCGGCCGCCGTAGATGGCGAGAACGCGTACGTTGCGTACCTTGCCCGCGGTCAGCAGGTCGTTGGTGACCTGCGTGCACAGCTCGCGCGTGGGGACGACGACGAGCGCCTGCGGGGCGTCGGTGAGGGCCTCGGGCTTGGCGCGACCGGCCTCCACGTCGGCGGGGACGGTGACGCGCTCCAGGAGCGGGAGACCGAAGCCCAGCGTCTTGCCGGTGCCGGTCTTGGCCTGGCCGATGACGTCCGTGCCGGAGAGGGCGACGGGGAGGGTCATCTCCTGGATGGGGAAGGGGGTGATGATGCCGACGGCCTCAAGGGCCTCTGCGGTCTCGGGAAGGATTCCGAGCTCTCGGAAAGTCGTAGTCAGGGTGCTGCCTCTTCTGTGTACGCGGTGCGAGGCGAGCGCGGGGGTCTTGACGGACCGTGCCGGGGACGTCGCCTGCCATACGGTCAGGCCGTAAGGCACGGGACCACTGCCGACGCTCTAGCGCTCGTACCGCTGAGGGTGTCCCCCTCCGGGCTCCGTACGCAGAGTGCCGTACGGACGGGGAGGGCTGTCGGGTCGGAGCCGATCGGGCCACCGACCGGGCATCCTCATAACGTGCGGCCCGTCGAGGTACGTCTAAGTACCAGCGGGCGCATTACCACCATACCCCGGAAACGCGCACATGCGATGGCCGAATTGGTCACGTAGTCGGCGTCACAGTCATTGACCAGGGACTTCCCCGACGCGGTGAGCGAGCTATTGTGCGCTTCATGACGACGCCTGACAACACGCCTGACGCCTCCGACACCGCTGACTCCACCGTCGAACACACCGGGGTCGCCGCCCAGGACTGGGCGCAGGCCTCCGCCGATCCGCAGTACCGGGCCGCTGTCGTGGACCTGCTGGGCGCGCTGGCCTACGGGGAGCTGGCGGCGTTCGAGCGGCTGGCGGAGGACGCCAAGCTGGCGCCGACGCTGGCGGACAAGGCGGAGCTGGCGAAGATGGCGTCGGCGGAGTTCCACCACTACGAGAAGCTGCGGGACCGGCTCACCGAGATCGGGGCCGAGCCGACGGAGGCGATGGAGCCGTTCGTCGCCGCGCTGGACGGGTTCCACAAGCAGACGGCGCCCTCGGACTGGCTGGAGGGGCTCGTCAAGGCGTATGTCGGTGACTCGATCGCCAGTGACTTCTACCGGGAGGTCGCGGCTCGGCTCGACGCGGACTCGCGGGGGCTGGTGCTGGCCGTGCTCGACGACACCGGGCACGCCTCGTTCGCCGTCGAGAAGGTGCGGGCCGCGATCGATGCCGAACCGCGGGTGGGTGGGCGACTTGCCCTGTGGGCGCGGCGGTTGATGGGCGAGGCGCTGTCGCAGTCGCAGCGGGTGGTTGCCGATCGGGACGCGCTGTCGACGATGCTCGTGGGCGGGGTCGCGGACGGGTTCGATCTCGCGGAGGTCGGCCGGATGTTCTCGCGGATCACTGAGGCGCACACGAAGCGGATGGCTGCGCTGGGGTTGGCCGCGTAGGTTTTTCGCCCCCGCCGCCCCTACCCGTCCCATCCTGAAGGGGCTTCGCCCCTGCGACCCCGGTTTCTGGGGGCTGCCGCCCCCAGACCCCCGCTTCGGCCCTGGACGGGCCTCGTCCTCAAACGCCGGGCGGGCTGAGGGTGCCTGGACCGGCGTTGAGGAGCGAGGGGGCGTGGCCGTACACGTCAGTTCTCCGGCGGCCGGTCGTTCTCTGGACTCACGCGGTCGCCGAGTGGCGGTGGAGTCTTCCCGCGGGGCGTACCAGCAGGGAGAGAGAGGCGGCGGAGACCGCTGCCGCGCCGATGAGGATCAGGAAGAGGTTGCCGAAGCCCAGCGCGGTGTGCGTGATGAAGGCGCCGAAGAGGGCACCGGCGACACCGGTCGGCAGGACCAGGGAACGGGTGGGCAGACGGTGCGGCAGGCGGTGGGCGGCAGCCCATGCCAGGGCCAGGCCGAGGATCGCGGAGCTGAGCGCTTCCAAGAGCATGTTGGGGTCCCTCCCACATGGCCGGCCTGCTCGAAACGGTCGTAGCCCGTCATACCCCTGACCTGCGGAATGCAATCCTCCTCTGTGATCGAGCTGTGCTCCATCCGTGGAGAAAAGGGAGGGGCCCGGCGACCGTTGGTCGTCGCCGGGCCCCTCCCTTTACGCCTGTCTGTCGGCGTCTTCCTTAAAGCGCGCCGAAGCCCACCTTGCGCGGGGCCGGCTCACCGAGCTCCACGTACGCGAGGCGGTCCGCCGGGACCAGGACCTTGCGGCCGTGCTCGTCCACGAGGGTCAGCAGCTGTGACTTCCCGGCCAGCGCCTCGGACACGGCCCGCTCGACCTCCTCGGCACTCTGACCGCTCTCCAGAACGATCTCGCGGGGCGCGTGCTGCACGCCGATCTTGACCTCCACGGCTATGTCCCTCCGACGGTCAGTGAAGTGCGCGACCTTCCGCGCCGTACCCAGCACACATTAGCCCGGTGAGGGGACGTACACGCTCCGCCCGAGAACGCCAGGAGCGAACAGCGGGCGGGAACAAACGCCCCGCACACGCGCGTGCGTGTCAGTGGTGCTCCGTGCCGTGCAGCGGGAAGCCCGCGATGCCGCGCCACGCCAGGGACGTCAGCAGCTGCACCGCCTGGTCGCGCGGGACGCTGCGGTCGCTGTGCAGCCAGGAGCGGGCCACGACCTGGGCGAGGCCGCCGAGGCCGGAGGCGAGCAGCATGGACTCCGCGCGCGAGAGGCCGGTGTCCTCGGCGATGACGTCGCAGATCGCCTCGGCGCACTCGGTCGTGACCTTGTCGACGCGCTCGCGCACGGCCGGCTCGTTCGTCAGGTCCGACTCGAAGACCAGGCGGAAGGCGCCGCCGTCGTCCTCGACGTACGCGAAGTACGCGTCCATCGTCGCCCGTACGCGCTGCTTGTTGTCGGTCGTCGACGCCAGCGCGTTCCGTACGGACTGGATCAGCGACTCGCAGTGCTGGTCCAGCAGTGCGAGATAGAGGTCGAGCTTGCCCGGGAAGTGCTGGTAGAGCACGGGCTTGCTGACACCCGCGCGCTCGGCGATGTCGTCCATCGCGGCAGCGTGGTAACCCTGCGCGACGAAGACTTCCTGGGCGGCGCCCAGAAGCTGGTTCCGTCGGGCACGGCGCGGCAGGCGAGTGCCCCGCGGGCGTGCCGCCTCTGTCTGCTCGATGGCTGTCACGCCGCCTCCCAATGTCGTCCACATGCGGTATGCGCCGCGCCGCCATCGTACTTTTCGGTAACCCTGCTGTGCGCGGTGCGAGCGCAGAATTTCACGGACCGGACGGTGACGAAAGTCGCGCAGAAGGTTTGAAACCGGGCTGGAACGGGCAACAAATATCCTCATTCCTGCTCAGTGGCGCTCTCTTCCGCGCTCTGTCGCGTCCGGCTGCGTCCGGTCGCACCGTCGCCGGGTGCCCCTTTGTTCGCGGTGCGCCCTTGTTCGTGCTCGGCGGCCTCCTGGGGCGGCTGCCGTCACGGGTGGTCACCGATAGTCGTCCTCGTCGATGGAGACGACACGTGCCTGTTCGGCCAGGTCGGCCTCGTTGGCCCGGTCCTGGTTCGCGCCGGTCAGCGGGTCGTCGCGGTCGGGCCGGACGTCGGTGTGCTGCTCGGCCGCGTCGGCCGTCGGGGCCTCGACGTCGAACTCCTGGGCTTCCTCGGTGTCGTCGTTCACGAACGTCTCGGGGTCGGTGGGATCGACGGCCATGGCGGGCTCCCTTCCTAGAACGTCCCCGTGGGGGGCACGGTGTCCCTGGGTGAATCAGGGGTCCATGTACGGGTGCCCTGCGTATGAGCCTAGGAGACACAGGTTCCGGACGCTATGCGATCTGCGGCCGATACGCGGTGGATCTGCGGTGGTATGCGGGGAATCTCGGCGGCCCTCGGGCCTGGCCTGGCCAGGCAGGGCGTGCGGCTGCCATGTACGTGTCGACTTGTGACGGCGAACACATGAACCAGAGCGTGATCGTCTCGTAACATTGCCGCATGTCTTCGACCGAACTCCCGTCTGCGCCGGCGACCGCCAATGTGCTGCCCAAGGTGGCGACCGTCAGGGTCGCGGAGGGGGAGCGGCTTCGATCGGTCGGGCTGCCGGGAGTCACGCTGACGGTGCGTTCGAGGCCGCACGCGCGCGAGGGTCTGCCGCCCGCGCTGTACGTCCATGGACTCGGCGGTTCCTCGCAGAACTGGTCGGCGCTGATGGAGCGGCTCGAGGGCGACATCGACTGCGAGGCCGTCGACCTGCCGGGCTTCGGCGACTCGCCGCCCCCGGACGACGGCGACTACTCGATCACCGCGCACGCACGCGCGGTGATTCGTTATCTGGACGCCTCCGGCCGCGGCCCCGTACACCTCTTCGGCAACTCGCTCGGCGGTGCCGTCACCACGCGCGTCGCGGCGGTTCGTCCCGATCTGGTCCGTACGCTCACCCTTGTGTCGCCCGCGCTGCCCGAAATCCGCGTCCAGCGCACGGCCGTGCCTACGGCGCTGCTCGCGGTGCCCGGAGTGACTGCGCTCTTCACCCGGTTCACCCGGGGCTGGACGGCCGAGCAGCGGGTCCGCGGCGTGCTGCATCTTTGCTACGGCGACCCGGGGCGGGTGACGCCGGAAGGGTTCCGTAACGCCGTCGAGGAGATGGAACGACGGCAGCAACTGCCGTACTTCTGGGACGCGATGACGCGTTCCGCGCGCGGGCTGGTCAACGCGTACACGCTGGGCGGGCAGCACGCGCTGTGGCGCCAGGCCGAGCGGGTGCTGGCGCCGACGCTGCTCATCTACGGCGGCCGGGACCAGCTCGTGGGCTACCGCATGCGCCAGAGGCCGGGCGCGCCTTCCGCGACTCCCGCCTGCTGAGCCTGCCGGAGGCCGGGCACGTGGCGATGATGGAGTACCCCGAGGTGGTCGCCCGGGCGTTCCGTGAACTCGTCGCGGAGGCGGGGGAGTCGGCGGCTGTCGGGCGTGTGGGGCGCGGTGAGGGTGCGACCGGGCCCGGTGAGGGATCGACCGGGGCCGTGGGTCGGGGTGCGGGCGATGATGAGGCCGTGACCGAGAACGCGGGGAGCTGAGGCGCGACGTGGGACGCCACAGCCGCCGCGGGTCTGCCGCCAAACGCGACACCGCGGACACAACTGCACGACAGGGCTCTCGGGGAGCGCAACCGGAGGCGGGCGCGGCCCAGCAGGGGCCGTCCGTGCCGGGTCCGGGATCCGGCAGGGTCCCCGCTGCCCGGCCGGGTGCGGCTCCGGGCGCGGGCCAGGGCGGTTGGTCGCAGGCCGGTGGTCCTGGTGGCCCCGGCGGGCGCAGGGTGCCCGGTCCGCCGCCCGCCGCTCGGCAGGGGATGCCGATGGGTGGGGCGCCGGCCTATGGAGGGCGCAGGTTCCCGGACGGCACGCCCGCGCAGGGGATTCCGAGGTTCCCGGACGGCACGCCGGCTCATGGGTTTCCGAGGTTGCCTGATGGCACGCCGGCTCATGGGTTTCCGAGGCTGCCCGACGGCACCCCGGCCCACGGCTTCCAGCGGCTGCCCGACGGCACCCCCGCCCACGGCACCCCCCTGGCCCGCGGCGGCCACCCCGAGCAGCGTGAACCGGGCGGTGGCTGGGGTGAGTTGAGGGGGCGCACCGGGGCTGCGTACGGCGCTGCCGTGGCGGCCGGTGCTCCGCCGGTGACCGGTGCTCCCCTGCCGCGGCCCCGGCGGGCGTCGTCGGCCGAGGGGCCCCGGCAGGACTATCTCGACGCCTTCGAGGGGGACGTGGACGTCTTCGCGCCCCGTACGTCCGAGTCCGCGCACGCCGCCGACCCGTACGCCTCCGTCACCGACTGGGACACCGAGGCCGGGGCTCGTGTCGGCGTCGCGAACGACGCCGACACCGACGCCGACCCCGACGACTACGCCCCGCCGACCGGCGAGCCCGTGCCGGCGAAGGGCACCAAGGGCCGGGCCTTCACCGGCATCGCGGCCGCCGCCGTCGTCACCGTGCTGGCCGTGGTCGTCGCCGGTCAGGTAGTGAAGGGGCGGGCGGACGGCGACGTACAGTCGCAGTCCGCCGCCGATCAGGCGCGGGACGCTCGCGACTCGGCCTCGCGCGGGGACGGGCGGGCGGCGCCGAGCGTGGCGCCGCTGACGTACGAGCAGAAGATCGGCGAGAGGTACGCGCTCAGCGCCGAGCTCAAGGGCTCGGGGAAGTTCGACGCGGTCCCGGGGATCGACAAGGCGCCCGGCACGGGGCAGAAGTTCACCTACCGCGTGGATGTGGAGCAGGGGCTCGGGCTCGACGGTGAACTCTTCGCGCAGGCCGTGCAGAAGACGCTCAACGACGACCGCAGCTGGGCCCACAACGGCGCCCGCACCTTCGAGCGCATCTACTCCGGCAAGCCCGACTTCGTGATCACGCTGGCCAGCCCCGGTACGACGGCCGACTGGTGCGCCAAGTCCGGTCTGGACACCACCGTCGACAATGTGTCGTGCGACTCCGCCGCCACCGAGCGCGTGATGATCAACGCGTACAGATGGGCGCAGGGGTCGAAGACGTACGGTGATCGGATCCACGCGTACCGGCAGATGCTGATCAACCACGAGGTCGGCCACCGGCTCGGCTTCCCCCACGTGACCTGCGACAAGGACGGCGACCTCGCCCCGGTCATGCAGCAGCAGACCAAGTTCCTCGACCACGACGGGATCCACTGTCGGCCCAACCCCTGGGCGTACCCCGGGAGTTGACGGATGCCTCACAAGTCACATTGACATGTGCAGAGAGTTCATAGATATTTCTGCACATGTCGACCCGTCACACCTCCTCTCGCGCCGCCATCGAGCTGGCGCTCATCGGTGTGACCGCTCTGTGCGTCGCCGACATCCACTGTCGCTGACGCCCGCCTTTTCGGCGTTCGCGTCGCGATCTCTCTCCACTCCTGTGAGTCGCTGACGGGCTTCCCGGCCCGCGGCTCGTTCATGGACCTTCGACGACCCGGCGCCGGGGCAGACGTCTGCTCATCCCTGTCTCATTCCTCGTCAAACTGTCTCGCCATTCGAGAACGGGTGATTCCCGACCCGTCGACGCGAGATCAGCCAAGTGCGAGAGCAATCAATCCGAGAGGTCGTCTCCGATGCGTCAACCGTCCGCCATAGCGCGCCGCGTGGCCGTGGCATCCGTCAGCCTGGTCGTGGCAGCGGGCGCCGCCGCCTGCGGGCCTGAGGACAACGATGCCAAGGCTGCCGGCGGCGACTCCACGCCTCACAAGGGCGGCACGCTCACGGTCCTGAACTCCAACCCGCAGGAGGACTTCGACCCCGCCCGTCTGTACACCTCCGGCGGCGGCAACGTCCCCTCCCTCGTCTTCCGCACGCTCACCACCCGCAACCGCGAG
This sequence comes from Streptomyces sp. R28, assembly GCF_041052385.1. Classification (GTDB taxonomy): domain Bacteria; phylum Actinomycetota; class Actinomycetes; order Streptomycetales; family Streptomycetaceae; genus Streptomyces. The sequence goes on from NZ_CP163439.1 coordinate 6,948,283, forward strand.
AACGGCGAGGCCGGCGCCGAGGTCGTCCCCGACCTCGCGACCGACACCGGGCGCCCCAACAAGGACGCGACCGTGTGGACGTACACCCTCAAGGAGGGTCTCAAGTACGAGGACGGCAGCAAGATCACCTCGGCCGACATCAAGTACGGCATCGAGCGCTCCTTCGCGCCCGAGCTGTCCGGCGGTGCCCCCTACTTGCGGGACTGGCTGGTCGGCGCCGCCGACTACCAGGGGCCGTACAAGGACAAGAAGGGCCTCTCGGCGATCGAGACGCCGGACGAGCGGACCATCGTCTTCCATCTGAACAAGCCCGAGGGCGAGTTCCCCTACCTGGCCACGCAGACGCAGTTCACGCCCGTGCCGAAGAGCAAGGACACGGGCACGAAGTACGAGGAACACCCGGTCTCCTCCGGCCCGTACAAGGTCGTCGAGAACGAGAACGACGGTGAGCGGCTCGTCCTGGAGCGCAACACCTACTGGTCCGCCGCGACGGACGCCGAGCGCAAGGCCTACCCCGACAAGGTGGACGTACGGTCCGGGCTCGACTCGTCCGTGATCAACCAGCGGCTGTCCTCGTCCCAGGGTGCGGACGCGGCCGCGGTCACCACGGACACCAACCTCGGCCCGGCCGAGCTGGCCAAGGTGACCGGCGACAAGGACCTTGCTTCTCGCGTCGGTACCGGACACTTCGGCTACACGAACTACATCGCGTTCAACCCGACGATCAAGCCGTTCGACAACGTCAAGGTGCGGCAGGCGATCTCGTACGCCATCGACCGGTCGTCCGTGGTCAACGCCGCGGGTGGTTCCGCGCTGGCCGAGCCCGCCACCACCTTCCTGCCGAACCAGAAGTCCTTCGGCTACGAGCCCTACGACCTGTTCCCGGCCGGCGACGCGGGCAACGCCGCGAAGGCCAAGGAGCTGCTGGCCCAGGCCGGTTACAAGAGCGGGCTCAGCGTCACCCTGACCCACTCCAACGCCAAGGACTTCGAGACCAGCCCCGAGATCGCGACCGCGATCCAGGACGCGCTGAAGAAGGCCGGCATCACGGTCAAGCTGCAGGGGCTGGAGGAGAACGACTACTCCGACAAGATCCACAACGTGAAGACCGAGCCCGGCTTCTTCCTCGCGCACTGGGGTGCCGACTGGCCCTCCGGCGGTCCCTTCCTCGCCCCGATCTTCGACGGCCGGCAGATCGTCAAGGACGGCGCGAACTTCAACACGGGCCTGCTCGATGACAAGGCGGTCAATGCCGAGATCGACGCGATCAACAAGCTGACCGACCTTGACGCCGCCGCCGAGCGGTGGGGTGCACTGGACAAGAAGATCGGTGAGCAGGCACTGACCGTGCCGCTGTTCCACCCCGTCTACAAGCGGCTGTACGGCAAGGACATCAAGAACGTCGTGATCAGTGACTGGACCGGTGTTCTGGACATCTCCCAGGCCGCGGTGAAGTAGCGCCGTGAGTGAGGCAGTTCTCGCCGTCGAGGCTCCCGGGGTGTCTGCTCCGGGGGTCTCGGGGGCCCGCCAGTTCTGGCGGCGGCTGCGGACGCAGCGCGCCGCCCTCGTCGCGGCGGTAGTCGTCGCGCTGCTCGTCCTGGTCGCGCTCGCCGCGCCGCTGCTCACCGCGATCGAGGGCCAGGACCCGACCACCTACCACCCGTCCCTGGTGGACTCCGCGCGCGGGGGCGTGCCCGTCGGGCCGTTCGGCGGCGTGAGCGCCGAGCACTGGCTCGGCGTCGAACCGCAGACCGGCCGGGACCTGTTCGCGCGGCTGGTCCACGGCGCGCGCGTGTCGCTCGGTGTCGCGCTGGCGGCGACGGTCCTGCAGCTCCTGCTGGGCGTCGTCATCGGCGTCGCGGCCGGGTTCGGCAACCGCTGGGTGGACCTGGTCCTGACCCGGATCGCCGACATCTTCGTGGCCATGCCGCTGATGGTCGTCGCGCTCGCCCTGCTCGCCGTCGTGCCCACGAGCTTCCCGCGCCCCGTCCTGGTGGCACTGGTCGTCGGACTGGTCTCCGGCTGGGGCACGCTCGCCAAGATGGTGCGCGCGCAGACGCTCACCCTCAAGGAGCTCGACTACGTCGCCGCCGCCCGGCTCAGCGGCTGGGGCACGGTCCGGATCGCCCGCCGCGAACTGCTCCCCGGCCTCGCCGCGCCCGTCATCACCTTCGCGGCCATCCTCGTACCGACCAACATCACCGTCGAGGCGGCCCTGTCCTTCCTCGGCGTGGGCGTGAAGCCGCCGACGCCGTCCTGGGGGCAGATGCTCACCTCCGCCGACGTCTGGTACCAGGCGGCCCCGCAGTATCTGCTGCTGCCCGCCGGCGCGTTGTTCGTGACCGTCCTCGCCCTCACCGTGCTCGGCGACGGTGTGCGCACAGCCCTCGACCCGCGCGCGGCCTCGCGGCTGCGGATCGGGACGGGGCGCAAGCGGGAGGGGAAGGGGGAGGCCTCGTGACCGGCTTCGGAGGTTTCGTACTGCGCCGCGCGACCGGCGCCCTGGTCACCCTGTTCGCCCTCTCGGTGATCATCTACGTCGTCTTCTACGTCACGCCCGGCAACGTCGCCCAGATCACCTGCGGCCCGCGCTGCTCACCCGCCCAGGTGCAGCAGGTCGCCGAGCAACTGCATCTGAACGACCCGCTGTACACCCGCTACTGGCACTTCCTGCAGGGCCTCCTCGCCGGCCAGGACTACTCCACCGGTACCGCGGTCCAGCACTGCTCGGCGCCTTGCCTCGGGCTGTCGTACCAGAGTGACCAGCAGGTCACGGCGCTGATCCTGGCGAAGCTGCCGGTCACGGCCTCGCTCGCGCTCGGTGCCATGGTGCTGTGGCTGGTCATCGGCGTTGGCACCGGCGTGCTGTCGGTGTGGCGGCGCGGTCGGCTCACCGAGCGGCTGCTGACCACGCTCACCCTCGCGGGCATGTCCACGCCGGTCTTCGTCATCGGCCTCGTGCTGATGATCGTCGTCTGCGGACAGCTGGAGCTGCTGCCCTTCCCGCAGTACGTCGCCTTCACCGACGACCCCGAACAGTGGGCCTGGAACCTGCTGCTGCCCTGGCTGTCGCTCGCGCTCATCGAGTCCGCGACGTACGCACGGCTGACCCGGGCTTCGATGCTGGAGACCCTCGCCGAGGACCATGTGCGTACCTTCCGGGCCTACGGCGTCGGAGAGCGGGGGATCATCTGGCGGCACGCCCTGCGCGGAGCGGTGGCCCCGCTCATCGCCGTGAACGCCAACAACATCGGCGTCCTGTTCGGCGGCGCCGTGCTCACCGAGACGCTGTTCGGCCTGCCCGGCATCGGCCAGGAGATGGTCGAGGCGGTCAAGGTCGTCGACCTGCCTGTGGTCGTCGGCATGGTCCTGGTGACCGGTTTCTTCGTGGTGCTGGCCAACGCCGTCGCGGACGTGCTGTACGCGGTGGCCGACCGACGGGTGGTGCTGACATGAGCGACGCCGAGAAGGCGCCCTCCAGGAGCCTTGTCGAAGTGACCGACCTGACGGTCGAGTTCGGCGACCTGCGCGCCGTCGACCGGCTCTCGTTCCGGCTGGAGCGGGGCGCCGCCCTCGCCCTCGTCGGCGAGTCCGGCTCCGGCAAGTCCACGGTCGCCTCCGCCCTGCTCGGCCTGCACCGCGGCACGGGCGCGCGGGTCGGCGGCGCGATCGACGTGGCCGGCGTCGACGTACAGGAGGCGTCGGAGGAGACGCTGCGGCGGTTGCGGGGTGCCAAGGCGGCGATGGTGTTCCAGGACCCGCTGTCGTCCCTGGACCCGTACTACGCGATCGGGGACCAGATCGCCGAGGTCCACCGCGTGCACACGCGTGCCTCGCGACGGGCGGCACGCGCGCGTGCCGTGGAGGTGCTGGACCGGGTTGGAATTCCGGACGCGGTACGGCGATCCCGTGCGCGCCCGCACGAGTTCAGCGGCGGCATGCGCCAACGCGCCCTCATCGCCATGGCGCTGGCCTGTGAACCAGACCTGCTGATCGCCGACGAGCCGACGACCGCGCTCGACGTGACCGTCCAGGCCCAGATCCTCGACCTCCTGCACACGCTCCGCGAGGAGACCCGCATGGGGCTCCTCCTCGTCACGCATGACGTCGGAGTAGCCGCGGAGAGCGTCGACGAGGTGCTGGTGATGCGGCACGGTCGGGCGGTGGAACACGGGCCGGTCTCCGCCGTACTGGGATCGCCCGCGCAGCCGTACACGCGCGAACTGCTCGGCGCGGTCCCGCGCGTGGACGCGGCGCGCGGCAGTTCCGAAGTGCCGGAGAAGCCGGCCGAGGTCGTTCTGGAGGCGACCGGCCTTCGGCGTGAGTTCGGGCGCGGGAAGCGGGCGTTCACGGCGGTGGACGACGTGTCGTTGACGATCCGCCGCGGCGAGACCCTCGGGATCGTGGGGGAGAGCGGCAGCGGCAAGACCACCCTCGGGCGCATGCTGGTCGGCCTCCTGGAACCGACGGCGGGCGAGGTCCGTTACGACGGCCACGCGCGCGTGGGCGTGAATCCCGCAGTGCAGATGGTCTTCCAGGACCCGGTCTCCTCCCTCAACCCCCGCCGCAGCGTGGGCGAATCCATAGCCGACCCGCTCCGCGCCCGCGGCGAGCGCGATGAGGGGCGCATCCGGGGGCGTGTGCGGGAACTGCTGGAGCGCGTGGGGCTCGAAGCGGCGCACTACGACCGCTATCCGCACGAGTTCAGCGGTGGCCAGCGCCAGCGCGGGGGCATCGCCCGGGCGCTCGCGGCCGACCCGCGTGTCATCGTCTGCGACGAGCCCGTCTCCGCACTCGACGTGACCACGCAGGCCCAGGTGGTCGCCCTGCTCGGCGAGTTGCAGCGCGAACTCGGGCTCGCGCTCGTCTTCGTCGCGCACGACCTCGCCGTCGTACGCCAGGTCAGCGACCGGGTCGCGGTGATGCGGCGCGGGCGGATCGTCGAGGAAGGCCCCGCCGACGAGGTGTACGACAGCCCGCAGGACCCGTACACCAAGCAGCTCCTGGCCGCCGTACCGGCACTCGATCCGCGGATCGCAACCCAGCGGCGGGCCGCGCGACGGGAGTTGGCCGCGGTGTGACCGTCCCGGTCGGCCCGGTCGGCCCGGTCGGCCCGGTCGGCCCGGCCAGGTCGTCCCGGCGTTCAGGTGTGACGATCCGTGCGCGTTTGATCTCTTAGCGCGACGGAACGCGACCTGCACGGGAAAGTTACGACCGTTCACCCCTTTTGGTGGCGCGATGGACAACCGTCCGTCGCGCCACCGCCTTGTCCCCTTACGTTCGTCCCGCTGCGAGCCGCCGGAGCAACGGCGGCTCCCCTTAGGGAGAACGGGGGTGTACTCGTGCGCATCGGCCTGATTGCGGAGGGCGGCTATCCGTATGCGAACGGTGACGCCAGGCTCTGGTGCGACCGGCTCGTGCGCGGGCTCGGACAGCACGAGTTCGACATCTACGCGCTCAGCCGCAGCGAGCGCCAGGAGGACGAGGGCTGGGTTCCGCTGCCACCGCAGGTCAGCCGCGTGCGTACGGCGCCGCTGTGGACGGCCGAGGATGACGGAGTGATGTACGGGCGCCGTGCGCGCCGGCGGTTCGCCGAGTGCTACGGCGAGTTGGTGGCCGTGCTCTGCGCAGGGGGCGCCAGAGACGCGAACGGTGCCTCGCAGGACGCCTCGGCCACTGAGGCGGACCGGTTCGGCAACGCGCTGTACGGGCTCGCCGAACTCGCCCGCGACGAGGGCGGACTGGTAGGAGCGCTCCGCTCCGAGACCGCCGTACGCGCCCTCGAGCGCGCCTGCCGGGCGCGGGGCGCCCTGCGCACGGCGCGTGAGGCGCGCGTACCCGATCTGCTGGCCTTCGCCGCCCATCTGGAACGCGCTCTGCGCCCTCTCTCGCTCGACTGGTACGAGGACGACAACCTGGGCTCGGCCGACCTGTGCCACGCCGCTTCCGGTGGCTCGGCGGCCCTGTCCGGCCTGCTCGCCCACCACTTCGGCGACGTACCGCTGCTGCTGACCGAGTACGGGGTGCGGCTGCGCACGCACTACCTGGCCGCCACCGAGTCCTCGCCCGCCGTACGGTCCCTGCTCGCCGCCTTCCACGGCAGGCTCGCCGCCGAGACGTACGCCCGGGCCGCCGTCGTCACACCCGGCAACGCTCACGCCCGCCGCTGGCAGGAACGCTGCGGCGCCGACCGCGCGAAGCTGCGCACGGTCTACCCCGGCATGGACGCCTCCCGCTTCGCGGAGGTCGGCGAGGCCCCGGAGTGCGCGGACCCGCACACGCTCGTCTGGGTCGGCCGTATCGAACCGGCCAAGGACCTGGTGTCGTTGCTGCACGCCTTCGCCGAGGTCCGCAAGGAGGAGCCGAAGACGCGGCTGCGGATCGTCGGCACCCCCTCGGGCCCCGAGGGCGCCGCCTACCTCGGCCACTGCAGGGCGCTGGCCGCGCAGCTCTTCCCCGACGAGGCCGAGGGCCCGCACATCGTCGGCGACAACCCGGTCTCCTTCGAGGAGATCGGCGGCCCGGAGATCCCCACGCTCGCCGACGCATACGCCTCGGGTGCCGTGGCCGTCCTGTCCAGCGTCGTCGAGGGCTTCCCGATCAGCCTGGTCGAGGCCATGTTCTGCGGCCGGGTGACGGTGTCCACGGACGTCGGCGCGGTGGTGGAGGTCATCGGCGGCACCGGTCTCGTCGTACCACCGCGCAACCCACGGGCGCTCGCCGAGGCCTGTGTGGCGCTGTTGCGCGACCCCGAGCGCCGTGAGCGCCTGGGCGCGGCGGCACGCGCGCGTGCGCTCGAACTGTTCACCGTCGAGCAGAACGTCGCAGCATTTCACGGCATTTACCTGGAGATCGTCTCGCGCACGCCGGTCCGCCGCGTCGTCCTCGACGAGGCCGGAGCCCCCCTGCCCTTCGCCGTGCCCGCCGAGGCCCACGTCCCCGGCCGCTGGACCGAGCGATCCGCACGCCTGGTGGCCCGCGGCGGCCCGGCCCGCCCGAGCGGAGCCCCCGTACGGGCCACCGCGACGGAGGCGGCGCGATGAGCGGCCTGGGAGGCCTGGACCGTCCCGGCGCCCCGACCAGCCCCGGGGCCTGGGACGAGCGGTCGGAGGAGTGGCTCGTGCCAGAGACGGACGTACGCGAGAACGGATCCGACGCACCCCCCACCAGCCACGAACCACCCGCCACCCGCACCACCGGCCCCCGACCGGCCCCGACCCGCCGCACCGGCGCGGACCCCGTGAAGGCGCTGATGCACCGTCACCGCGACCTGTGCGAACGCGCGGTGGACCCGCTGGAGATCGCCGCCGGCCTGGAAGCCCACGGCGTCACCGACCGCACCGCGGCACGCTTCCTGCACCGGGACGTCTTCTCCCTGGCGGAGGAGATGTACGCCCGAGTGTCCCGCGACGGCGAAACGCTCCCCGGCCCCCCACCCCTCCCCACCCCCCGCGCACGAGCCGACTGGATCCTCCTCACCCTCCTCCCCGGAGCCCTCTGCGCGGCGGCCGTGACCGCCCTGCACCTCACCCACGGCCGGTCCCGCCTGATCGCGGCCGCCGTGGGAGCCCTCGCCGTGGCCCTCGCCCTGCGCGCGGCACTGGCCCGGGGCCCCCTGGCCACCGCGCACGCCACACGCCCGACGGCCACCCGGACCTGCTGGCTCCTCGCCTACGCCTTCCTCGGCGACGGACTCCTCCAGGCAGCCGCCGGAGGCCCCGACGCCCTCCCCACCCGCGCCGCCGACGACCTCTGGCCCCTCACCACAGCCCCCGTGCTGGCCCTCGCCCTCTCCTGCGCCCCCGCGGCGTGGTGCGCGCACCTCCTCGCCGTACGAGCCCGCCGCAAACTGTCGGCCAGCCGAGCCCTGGAGGACTTCGCCACCTCCGTGAAGCCCCTGCTCCTGGGCACCTTCGCCCTCTACCTCGGCGCCCTGACAGCCCTGCTCGCCCTGACCACCACGGTCCTGGACGAGCCCGCCGCCTACCCCCAGACCCTCACCCTGGGCGCCTTCCTGCTCCTCTCCCGCCTCCTCACCACCCACGGCTTCACCCACGCCCCCGCACTGGTCCTCACCGCCACAGTCACAGCCGAGGCCACCGCCCTGACCACCCTCTTCACAGCCCGCCTCCCCGGCTGCGCCTGGCTGGCAACCCCCGCCCAGTCCCTGATCGACACATGGGGCCCGGCCGCCATCCCCACCATCGCCTGCGGCGCGGGCGCCCTGACCCTCCTGCTCCACGCCACCCGCACCCTCACGAGGGCGTCGGCGCACGCAACCGAGGACCAGCCGTGTTGACGCGGCGGCAACCCCCGCGGCGCCGTCTCCACGTACGGCGGGAAGGGGACGCGCGGCATGGTGCGCGCACCTCTGCAGGCATCCCGACCCGACCGCCGGAGGCACTTGCAGGCATACGCGCCCACAAACCCGCCGCCCTTCTGCCTGAAAGCCCTTCTGCCTGAAGCCCTTGTCCTTGAAGGAGACCCCCAAATGATCACCTCCCGACCCGACCACGACTCGGCCCCGGGAGCCGCCCGATGAGAGTCCTGCTGATCGGAGCCAACGGCTACCTCGGCCGCTTCGTAGCCGACCGCCTCCTCGCCGACCCCGCCGTCCAACTCACGGCACTGGGTCGAGGCGACGACGCCGACGTCCGCTTCGACCTCGCGTCCGGCAGCCCCGGTGCCCTCACCCGCTTCCTCGACGCGGTCCACCCCGGGGTCGTCATCAACTGCGCCGGCGCCACCAGAGGCGGCGCCCGCGAACTCACCCGCCACAACACCGTCGCCGTCGCCACCGTCTGCGAGGCCCTGCGCCGCAGCGGCTGCGGCGCCCGCCTCGTCCAGATCGGCTGCGGCGCCGAGTACGGCCCGAGCCAGCCCGGCTCCTCCACGGCCGAGGACGCCGTCCCCCGCCCCGGCGGCCCGTACGGCGTCAGCAAACTCGCCGCCACAGAACTGGTCCTGGGCTCCGGCCTGGACGCCGTGGTCCTGAGGGTCTTCTCGCCCGCAGGCCCCGGCACCCCCGCCGGCTCTCCCCTCGGCCGCCTGGCCGAGGCCATGCGCCGCGCCATGCAGTCCGGTGACGGCGAGCTCAAACTCACCGGCCTCGGCGCCCAGCGCGACTTCATCGACGTCCGCGACGTGGCCCGCGCCGTCCACGCCGCCTCGCTGTCCGCCGCACAGGGCGTCATCAACATCGGCTCGGGCCGCGCCGTCCGTCTCCGGGACGCCGCCGCCGTCCTCGCCCGGGTCGCTGGATACGGCGGTGCCCTGCACGAACTCGACGGCCCGCCCGGCCCGTTGCGGCCGTCCATCGGCCACCCCCGCGCCGACTCGGACCACATGGCCCACGCGGCGCATACGGGCCCCGGCGCCCCGGTCGCGTACCCGGACGGCTGCGGCAGCTGGCAGCAGGCCGACGTGCGCACCGCACGCGACCGGCTCGGCTGGCGCCCCCGGATCAACCTCGAAGAGTCCCTGGGGGACATCTGGATGGAGGCGGCATGCCGTATCTGACCGGCGTCCCACCGACGGCGACGAGCACCGGCCTCCGCACCGGCCTCGGCATCCCCGGCTACGCACACCCCCTCCTCGCCCCCACCGAGTGGGGCGCACTCACCCGCCCCGGCGTCCCCGTGCACTGGGTGGTCCTGAACGTCGCGGACGGCCCAGGCAGCCGCCCCGACCCGCACTGCCTCGAGACCACCGCAAGGCTCCGCAACGTGGGAGTCCGTGTCCTGGGCCACCTCGACGCCGCTCACCTGGACACGGCGCACATCGAGGCAGCGCACATCAAGGGGGCCCGAGGCGCCCGCGCCTTCGGCGAAGTGATCTCCGAGGCGCATCGCTACCTGGACTGGTACCGGGTCGACGGCTTCTTCCTGGATCGCTGCCCGACCGACCGCGCCGCCCTGCCCGAGGTCCGCCGCACGGTCACCGCGCTCCGCGCGCTGCGTGACAAGGCCCACATCGTCCTGGGCCACGGCACCCACCCTCACCCGGGCTACGCCGAGTGCGCCGACCAGTTGGTCACCTTCCGCGGCTCGTGGAGCGACTACCGCTGGTCACAGGTCGCGGAGTGGACCGCCGACTACCCGCCCGACCGCTTCTGCCACTTCGTCCACGGAGTGCCCCGCCCCCACCTGGACGAGGCACTGCGCATCGCCCGCTGGCAGGGCGCGGCGACCATCTACTTCACCGACCACACGGACCGCACCGATCGTGGCGGCCGCACCGACGCCTGGGGGACCATGCCCGGCTACTGGGACGAAATCGTCTCGCGGATCGGAACAGGTGTCTCGGAATGAAAAAGGCCATGGCACTGTTACGGAGAGAACAACCGTAGTGATCGACCGACCAACGGAGTCCCCGTGTCGCTGCCACCCCTGGTCGAGCCCGCCTCCGAGCTCACCGTAGACGAGGTTCGCAGGTACTCCCGCCACCTGATCATCCCCGATGTGGGGATGGACGGGCAGAAGCGGCTGAAGAACGCCAAGGTGCTCTGTGTGGGCGCCGGCGGCCTGGGCTCGCCGGCGCTGATGTACCTGGCTGCCGCGGGCGTCGGCACGCTCGGCATCGTGGAGTTCGACGAGGTCGACGAGTCGAACCTGCAGCGCCAGATCATCCACAGCCAGGCCGACATCGGCCGCTCCAAGGCCGAGTCCGCGCGCGACTCCGTCCTCGGCATCAACCCGTACGTGAACGTGATCCTTCACGAGGAGCGGCTCGAGGCCGACAACGTGATGGACATCTTCAGCCAGTACGACCTGATCGTCGACGGCACGGACAACTTCGCGACCCGCTACCTGGTCAACGACGCCTGCGTGCTGCTCAACAAGCCGTACGTGTGGGGCTCGATCTACCGCTTCGACGGCCAGGCCTCCGTGTTCTGGTCCGAGCACGGCCCCTGCTACCGCTGCCTCTACCCGGAGCCCCCGCCGCCGGGCATGGTCCCCTCCTGCGCCGAGGGCGGCGTGCTGGGCGTGCTGTGCGCGTCCATCGGATCCATCCAGGTCAACGAGGCGATCAAGCTCCTCGCGGGCATCGGTGAGCCGCTGGTCGGCCGACTGATGATCTACGACGCCCTGGAGATGCAGTACCGCCAGGTCAAGGTCCGTAAGGACCCGAACTGCGCGGTCTGCGGCGAGAACCCGACCGTCACCGAGCTCATCGACTACGAGGCCTTCTGCGGCGTCGTCTCCGAGGAGGCCCAGGAGGCGGCCGCCGGCTCGACGATCACTCCCAAGCAGCTCAAGGAGTGGATCGACGAGGGCGAGAACATCGAGATCATCGATGTCCGTGAGATCAACGAGTACGAGATCGTCTCGATCCCCGGCGCCCGGCTGATCCCGAAGAACGAGTTCCTCATGGGCACCGCCCTGGAGACCCTCCCGCAGGACAAGAAGATCGTCTTGCACTGCAAGACGGGTGTCCGCAGTGCGGAAGTCCTCGCGGTCCTGAAGTCGGCGGGCTTCGCCGACGCCGTGCACGTCGGTGGCGGCGTCATCGGCTGGGTCAACCAGATCGAGCCGCACAAGCCGGTCTACTGAACAACGCGCTCTCGCTGACCGGCGAGGCAGATGAAGCCCACGGCTCTGACCAGCTCAGATGCCGTGGGCTTCGGTCGTTGTCGGTTGGCGTCGGCAGCTCTGCGGGCAGGCTCACGGATCAATGCCGTCCAAGACGAAGGTGGGGATTCCAAGGCCACAGTCGATGACCTGACCGACGGCTGTGTCGAGCATGTCTGGCGCCCACCCCTCCCCGCCGCACGCTCGCAACTCGCTCTCACCGAAGTGCCATTCGGCCGTATGGGGATCGTCTCGATCTACTGGGGCAGGAACGCGGTACCAGTAGGCCCTTGGCGTTACCGTCCACGCCCCCGCCCGGAGGTGAATGGCTACCTGCCGGCACAGGTCCGCCAATTGGATGGCGTCCCGAATGGGAGGCCGCTCAGGCCAACTCGCTACCGCTCTCGGCGATGGGCGAGGTCGCAGTGTCTGCCCCGGCCTCAGACCACCCCGGGACCAGCGCCATGGCGTTCGTGGATCCGCTTCACTTGCTTGGCCCAGAAGATGAGCTTCTCGTCGGCCGAAGCATTCTTGGGCAGGAGCTGGAGCTTCTTCGCCAACTGGTAGAAGCCGGGACCGGCGTCGTTGGCGTCCAAGTAGTTCACCAAGGCCGAGAGCATGACGGGCGGCTCAGAAAAGACGATCTCCTGATCTCGTCCCACGATCAGTCCCAGCAGGTGCCCCATCGCGGCCCGCTCGTCAGCACGCTCGAAGTCGAAGGCACGGCAGTTGGTTCGCCTGGCCAACGTCACATTGAGCTCCGTGTATGACGTGAGCCTGCCCAGCTTCGCTCGCTCAACAAGGAAGCCGCGCCCCGCATCCACCAGCTCTTCCCATTCGCTGTCTGCACGGCCGTACCCAGTCATCCCGCCCCCTGTGAACTACGTTGATCTGTGAGCGGGAACGTACAGCGACCGGCGCAGGGCCCACAATCAGCTGTGGGGTCGTACCCGGGAGAACCTGGCGACGCATGCGTCCCCCATGAACACTGGCCCTCTCGCGCTCCGTGGCAGGCCGATCGCCTTTCCAGGCGCAGAAAACCTATCAATCAGCATAAAGCATCACCTAGGTGGGCAAATCTATTTCCGTCAATCGCTGGCCCTCTTCGAGTTGCTTCAATACACTAACCAGCGTGTCCGAATTGATCGGTTTCGCCCTCGGCGTGCTCTCAGGGGTACTAACAAATATCATCTGGGCCCGAAGGGGGCGCCTAAGGACCCTGGTAGAGGGCTTCAGGCAGCAAAGATATGAACCGCTCGGATTCGACCCCGCCGAAGTGGGTCTCTTTCCTTTGAATCGCTGGACTCTCGCCAGGCCGTTGCAGCGGAGCCACTTACAGGTCTCGGTGACCGAGGTGCGCCCACAGCAGCAGTGGTTCAATCAAGCCGAATGGCAGCGAATCGCGGATGAGTTCGGCCGCCGCTACACCGGGGATATCGGATTCCTCACCGACGCGTTGATTGACCACAGGGAGAGTCGCGAGGGTGAGGACTTCCGGTATACCCTTACGCCGTGCGACTACAGTGAACACCTGGCAACGGTCGAATATTTGCGACGTCACCCCGATGCGCAATCCACGATCCGCGCAAATTTCGTGAACGGGGGCATCATTGAGTTCGCTAGAACGTCGCCACCGACATCGGTCAAGATCAACGTTGCCGTTCTGAATCTGGACAACGAGTTTCTTGCAGTACAGCGTTCAGGTGCGGTGGACTTCAAGCGAGGCGTATGGACGGTCGGCCCGAATGAAGGCATGAAGCTGGCTCGAAACTCCACGCCGGGGGCGTCGGCCGAAGATTTCTTTGACCTCGGTGAACGTTGCCTTCGGGAGGAACTCAACCTGGAGCCCGTGGATTACAGCGGCATCAATATTTCATGGGTCGGGTACGAGGTGAAGACCATCCAGCTCAAAGTCTATGCGCAAATTCGAACTCACCTCTCGAAGCGAGAGGTGCATGAAAGGCTGCTTAGTTCACATAGCCTGTTCGAAGCTCAGGACACGAAATGGATTCCATTTCGGAAAAAGCACGTGATGGATATTGTGCAAAATTGGGAAAGCGGCGACATCGAGGGGAGGAAATGGTCGTCCAGTGCGCCACACACTCTGCAAGAGATGTGGAGGATGCGCCACTTGCTCAGACTGACAGACCATCCGTAATGGCAGGTCACGGCATCCCTGCCCCCCCTGGCAACACGGGTGCTGGCAGAACCCGCTGCCGTCATGAGCAGACCTTGCCGTCCTTCGGTACCTTCCCCTGCAGCAGATACGCGTTCACCGTGGAGTCGACGCAGTCGCTCCCCTTCCCGTACGCGGCGTGGCCCTCGCCCTTCCAGGTGAGCATCACGCCGACGCCCTTGCCCAGTTCGTCGGCCATCTTCCGGGTGCCCTCGTAGGGCGTCGCCGGGTCCCCGGTGTTGCCGACCAGCAGGATCGGTGCCGCACCTCGCGCACTCACCTCCGGGGTGTCGTGCTGCCCGGCCACCGGCCAGTCGTGGCACCAGCCGGCCGTGTCCCAGCCCAGCATGGGACCGAACACGGGCGAGACCTTCTCGAACCGCGGCAGCAGCTTCTTCGTCTCCTCGACCGTCGGCCGCTGCTTGGTGTCCAGGCACGATATGACGCGTTGCGAGTGGTTTCCCGTGCTGTAGTGCCCCGAGGCGCTGCGATCGTTGTAGTCGTCGGCGAGCGCCAGGAGTTCCGAGCCGTCTTGCTCCTCGGCGGCCTCCAGGGCGCTGCTGAGGGTCGGCCAGCTCGCCTCGCTGTACAGCGGCCTGATGATGCCGATGAGCGCCAGTGCCTCGGTGAGTTTCCGCCCGGACGACGTCGGCAGCGGGCTCGCGTCGATCCGCTTCAGCAGGTCCACGATCTTCTGCGTGCCCTCTTCGGCGCCCTGGCCGGTGGACTTGAGGTAGTTGTTCAGCGCGCGCTGGAAGCCCCTGGCCTGGTTCTCGGCGTGTCCCTCCCCGTCGGCGCTCGGGTCGACGACCGCGTCCAGTATCAGCCGTCCCACGTTCTTCGGGAACAAGTGGGCGTAGACGCCGCCGAGTTCGGTGCCGTAGGAGATGCCGAAATAGTGCATCTGTGTGTCGCCGAGGACCTGGCGCATCAGATCCATGTCGCGGGCGGTGTCGGTGCTGGACACATGCGCGATCAGCGTCCCCTCGGACTTCTGGCAGCCCTTGCCGAAGTCGGCGGCGTCCCGGAGGTAAGCCGCCTCCTCGGCCGGGGTGTCCGGCGTGATGTCGACGGACTCGGAGGCCTGGATCTCCTTGTCGCTGCGGCAGCGCACGCCTTCACTGGCGCCCACCCCGCGCGGGTCCCAGCTCACCAGGTCGTACCGCTTGGCGAGCTCGGAGGTGGACGAGGCGTACCACGGCAGCGTGGAGACCCCCGAGCTGCCGGGGCCACCGAAGTTGAGAAGGAGCGAGCCGATGCGGTCGTCGCCACTGGCCTTGGTGCGGATCAGGGCGAGATCGATCGTCCTGCCCTGCGGCTTCGTCCAGTCGAGCGGTGCCTCGAGCCTCGCGCACTGCCACTCGTCGCCCGGCGCGGGGGAGTCCCCGGTGGCCTTGCAACGTCCCCAGTCGAGCGTTTGCGAGGTCAGGGAGGACGGCAGTGGCGTCGCCGAGCCGGCGGAGGTGGCCGGGGAACTCGCTCCGCTCGCCTTCCCACCGGACTTGCCGCCGTCGGACGAGCCGCCGCTGCAGCCCGTCACCAGCAGCGCGGCGGTGGCCGTCAGGGCCGTCCACCATGCGAATCGCGCCATGTCATTTCCCCCCTCGCAGGCCGTCCGCACCGTGCCGCGGATGGCGGTCAGGCCATAGTAGGCGGATCGGGAAAGGGCCGTAGCAGCCTGTGGATAACTCTCTGACCTGCTAGTTTGTCGCTTCCCTGGTCAGTTTCAGGAGCAGATGGTGCCCGCAGCCGGGGCCTTCCCGTCCAGCAGATAACCGTTCACCGCGTCCTGCACGCACTTGTTCTTGCTGTTGTACGCCCCGTGCCCCTGCCCCTTGTACGTCAGCTCGACGCCCACCCCCTTGCCCAGCGCCTGGACCATCCTCCCTGCGCCCTCGTACGGCGTGGCCGGATCGCCCGTGTTGCCCACGACGAGGATCGGCGCCGAGCCGGGGGCGCTGACCTCGGGATGGTCGGCGGCGCCCGCCACGGCCCAGTCGATGCAGCTGAGCATGGACCAGGCCAGGGGGTCGCCGAACAGGTTCGAGGCGGCCCGGAACTCGGGCAGTCTCCGCTCGACGTCCTCGACTGTGTAACGGGGCTTGTCATCGGCGCAGTTGATGGCCACGTTGGCCGGGATGATGTTGCTGTACTCGCCGTTCTCACGGCGTCCGGTGCTCGAGTCGGCCAGCAGCATCAGGGAGCTGCCGTCACCGTCGTACGCCTGCACCAGGCCCTGGGTGAGGTACTCCCAGAAGTTCTTCGAGTACAGCGCCTGCATGATGCCGGAGGTCGCGGCCGTCTGGGTCAGCTCGCGCGGGAAGACGCCCTTGATCGGTTTGCTGTCGAGGTCCTTCAGCAGCTTGGCGATGCGGTCCTTGACGTCCTGGGGAGTGTCGCCGATCGGGCAGGCCTCGGTCTTCGACGTGCAGTCCTCGGCGAAGTTGTCCAGTGCGAGCTGAAAACCCTCGGCCTGCGCGAGCGCGTTCTGCTCGGGGTTCTGCGTCGGGTCGACGACCGCGTCGAAGACGGCGCGGCCCACGTGTGTGGGGAACAAGTGGGCGTAGACGCCGCCGAGTTCGGTGCCGTAGGAGACGCCGAAGTAATGCAGCTTGTCGTCGCCGAGGACCTGGCGCATCAGGTCCAGGTCGCGGGCCGCGTCGGTGGTGATCACATGCGGCAGCATCCCGCCGGAGTTCTTCTCGCACGCCGCGTTGAACTCCTTGCCGCTGTCCAGCAGTTCGGTCCGCTCGGCGGCGTCGTCCGGCGTCGCGTCCTGCTGGAAGTAGGCGTCGAGGTGCTGGTCGTTCTCGCACCGTACGGGCTCGCTGCGGCCGACCCCGCGCGGGTCGAAGCTCACCAGGTCGTAGCGGGTGCGCAGCTTCTCGTAGCCGTCGGCGAAGGAGGGCAGGCTGGTGACGCCCGAGCCGCCGGGCCCGCCGAAGTTGAAGATCAGCGAGCCGATGCGACGGTTCGCGTCGCCCTCGGCCTTCACCCGGATCAGCTCGATGTCGATCGTGTCGCCCTTGGGCTCGTCCCAGTCGCGCGGTGCCTTCATCGTGGCGCACTGCCATGCGCCGCCGCCCGGCAGGGGGGATGGGCTGCCCCCGCCGCCCTGCGCCTGGGAGGGGGCCGGGCAGTCCTTCCAGCTCAGCTTTTGGGCCGTCAGGTCCTCGTCCCCGGAGTCGTCGTCGCTGCAGCCCGCCAGCAGGGCGGACACCAGCAGCGCCGTCGCGGTCAGGGCAGCTGCGCGCATCCGGGGAGGGTTCGGCATGGTCCCATCCTGCGGTCGTACGTGGTGCGGCGCTCGGGGCGCGAGCCGTACGAGGGACCGCGGCGCCTCACCTGTGCCGTGCCCTTACAACGTACGGCGCCATGCTCCTCGTACGACGAGGTCTCCGCGCGACGGGGCCTGCGGTACGTCGAGGTCTCCGCGCGACGGGGCCTCCGGCACATCGAGCCCTCGGGTACGTCAAGGTCTCCGCACGACGAGGACTCCCGTACGACAAGGAGAGCCCTCCTACGACGAGACCTCTCCTACGACGGACCTCCCGCACGACGGGGCATCCCGGCCCCCCCCCGTACGACGCCCCGCGCTACAGCGCGCCCTTGCGCGTCAGGTGGTTGAAGGCCAGCCAGCCCGGCAGTACCGGCAGCCACAGCGTCAGCATCCGGAAGAGCAGCACTGAGGGCGCGGCGACCTCGCTGGGCAGGCCTACGGCGATCAGACCGACGGTCAGGGTCACGTCCACGGCGCCCACGCCGCCCGGGGTCGGGGCCGCTGAGCCGAGCGCGTTGCCCGCGAGGAAGACGACGGCCACGCTGGCGATGCTGAGGGAGGTCCCCGCGCTGCCGAACGCCCGGATCGACGCGTCCAGGCACATCACGAAGCAGGCGGTCAGCAGCAGCATGCCGCCGATGCCCGTGACCAGCTTCTGCGGCCGCTGGAGCACATCGAGCATGCGCGGCACGACACCCGCGAACAGCGACCTCACGCGCGTGACGACGAACTTTCGCAGGAAGGGCACCGAGGTCACCACGAGCACCAGCACCGCCACCGTCAGCAGACCCGCGATGACCGTCCGGGAGGGCGACAGCGACGGCGTCTTCTCGGTGCCGGTCAGATAGCCGAAGGACAGCAGCATCAGGATGTGGCAGCCGAGCCCGAACAGCTGTGACGCGCCGACACTTGCCACCGCAAGCCCCGGCCGCACTCCCGCGCGCTGCAGGAAGCGCGTGTTGAGGGCGACACCGCCGACCGCGGCCGGCGCGACGATCTTCACGAACGACCCGGCGACCTGGGCCGCCACCGTCCGCCGGAACGGCACCCGCTCGGGCACAAAGCCCAGCAGTGCCATCGCCGCCGCGAAGTAGCTGCACGCAGAGAACAGCACGGCCGCGGCCACCCAGCCCCACTGGGCGTTGGCGATGAGCGGGCCGAACTCGATGTGCGTGAGCTGCGTCAGCAGGAAGTACGCGGCGATGGCACCGGCGATGAAACTGATCAGCGTGCGCGGCCGCACCCGCTCCAGGCGGGCCGGCTCGACCGGTGCCTGCGGCCTGATCAGCAGCACCTCGTGGCGGATCTGCGTGAGCAGATCCTCCTCGCGGGCCTCGTCCAGGGCCTCGTCGATGGCCCGCTTCTCGGCCCGCGCCTGCGCCCGTACGGTCTTCTTGTCCGGCTTGTCCAGTGCCGCCCCTGTGTCTCCCGTGGCTTCCTCGCTGCGGGCGTGCTTGGCGAGCCGGGACGCCTCCAGCACCGCCTCGCGCTCGCGCTGGGCCCGCTCCCGGGCGAGTCTGCGCAGTGTCGCGCGCGTGGAGCGGCTCAGTGCGATGGGCTGCAGCATCGGCAGACAGTCGGCGACGGCATCGGGGCCGAGCACACTCACCGCCGAGGCCACCCCGCGCTCGGCGCCCACCCGGAGGCCGAGCGTCACCAGCAGCTGGGAGATGTCCATGCGCAGCAGCAGATTGTTGGCCGCGATCTCGCCGATGCGAAGGTCGGTGATGATCACTTTGCCGGAACGATCCACCAGGATCGCGTCACCCACCAGCCTGCGGTGCGCGATACGCCGGGACTGCAGGGCCTTGACCTGGAGCCAGGTGCCGCGCAGCAGGTCGTCGGTGATCTCGTCGTCCGAGAGCGAGTCCAGGGTGTGGCCGCCGGTGTGCTCGTACACCAGCATCACGGCGTCCGGGCCGAGCTCGGAGGTCGCGATCAGCTTGGGCGCGTTGGCACCCGCCGCGATGGCCGCGTAGGCGAGCAGTGCCTCCTGCTCCAAGGCCTGGCGCAGCGACTGGAGACTGCTTCGGGTGGCGAAGCCGCGCAGCGTCAGATTGCGCCACGCGCGATAGAAGAACCCCTGCGCCTGCTGCTCCCGGTCGACCACCGTCACATCCAGCGGCGGACCGTCCTCGAGGGTGACGAAGTAGCGCCGTCCGCGGTCGCCGGTCTCCTGTGTGTCGGAGGTCTCCTCGCGTGCCGCGCTCACCGGGCGGAATCCGACGTGCCTGAGGCCCGCCATCAGGGTCCGTCCGGTGGGACGGACATTGGGCGAGCCGACCGCGTACAGCGTGCCGTAGGCGACGGTCCAGCCGATCAGCAGCGTCAGGAGGATCGAGAACGGCGTGGTGTAGCCGGTGACCAGCATGGAGAAGGCGTACAGGACCAGGACCGCCCACAGGACCGTCCGCCAGCGGGGTCTGCGGGACATGCCCACGGCTGTCATGTAGGCGATGACCGGCGCGAGATAGCCGTGCACCGGGTCGGTGAGGGAGCCGATGTCGCCGGGCGACGGCTGGGTGAGCGCGTCCCGGATGGACTCGGGGGCGCCCCGCGCGACCCACAGGTCGGTGGCGAGCGTCACCCCGTGCGCGAGGACGGCCGCGAGGACGCCGTCGGCGATACGCAGACCGTCCCGCTTGATCAGCCGCTCGATCGCGAAGGCGACGGGCACCAGGAGGATCGCGATGCTGGACACCAGCCCGGCCATCTTGCTGAACAGGTCGGGCGCCTGGCCGGTGCCTTTGTTGATGTCCTGCTCAAGTCCTGAAGTGGTGCCGTGCGCGAACGCGGCGATCGCGAGCAGCAGGGCGATGCCCAGCATGCCCACGAGTAGTCGCATGAGGTCGGACGGACGGTGCACGCGCGCGGGGAGTAGCGGTTCGTCGCCCTCGACCTCGTCGACGTTCACCTCGTCCAGGTCGTACGGCACCTTCCCCTCGATGGCCTTGCGGCCGGCGTCGCTCGTGTCCGCGCCCTTCTTGGCCTCGTCCTTCTTGCCGCTGTCGCTCTCGCCGGGGTCCTTCTTGCCGGCGTTCGCGGTGTCCGGGCGCGACGAAGCGTCAGAGGTGCTCTCCGCATCCTCCGGGTGCACACCCTGTGGCTTCATCGTCTCTTCTTGGTCTCGTATCACCAGTCACCGCCCGCACGATGGTGGCATGCCCCACCGACACACGGGGGCATCAGGGTGCAAATGCGGGGGCGCCAGTCTGCCCGAAGCGCCGCCCCGGGGCGAGGCATACGCACAGTGGCGAGCGCGTCACATTGTCGGTGGCGTGGGGCAGGATGGGCCGGATGAGCGAGGAGAGCCTTCCGCACGACGCCCGCCTGGAGTACGACGACGCCCACCCGGAACCCTCGGACGCCCACCTGGAGCCCACGGACGCGCTGCCGGAGTACGCCGAGCGCGTCCTTGAGGTCGCCGAGCTGATTCCGCCGGGCCGCGTCATGACGTACGGGGACGTCGCGGAGTGGCTGGAGGAGGGCGGGCCCCGGCAGGTCGGCCGGGTGATGGCCCTCTACGGGGGAGCCGTGCCGTGGTGGCGGGTGGTCCGCGCGGACGGGGTCCTGCTGCCGGGCCACGAGCTGAGAGCGCTGGGGCACTACCGCACGGAGGCCACGCCCTTGAAGGAGGCGAGCAGGGCCGCCGAGGGCCACCTGCCGCGCCTCGATATGAGGCGGGCGCGCTGGGACGGCGGCGAACGCGCACAGGGTCACACCTGACAGCTTCCGCCATCGGACGGCCCGCTGTGTGCCCTGTGATCCGTACGGGGGAAAGGGGGCACGTCCGTGGCATGACGTACGTTCGTGAGTCGAGGGATGCATGTGCCACAAGTGAACTGAGGGATGAATCGGAAGCCCTGCTTCCGCACCACCCCTCGGCGTAGCGTCTGCTGCGCGTGTCCCCCTCACCCCGCGGCCACCGCCCTCCCCGCGCGAGGGGCGGCCCACCCGTCACCCGACCACCACCCCTCGACGACGGCGCTCCGCGCCGGCAGTGACAACTCGCACACCCACCAGGACCGGCGAACCACGTGAGCTCCTCTTCCTCCACCAGGCGCCTGTCGCACCCCCAGGTGCGACAGGGGACCCGTGGCGCTTACCGGCTGGTGCGTACCCCTCCGGTCAAGGTGGCTCCCCCTCGTCTGGACGCCGCACAGCGCGCCGTGGTTGACCACGCGACCGGCCCGCTGCTCGTCCTCGCAGGTCCGGGCACCGGAAAGACGACCACCCTCGTCGAGTCGGTGGCGGCGCGCATCGCCCGTGGCGGGGACCCCGAGCGCATTCTGGTGCTGACGTTCAGCCGCAAGGCCGCCGTGGAACTGCGCGACCGTATGGCGCTGCGTATAGGGGCGGCCCGCGCGCCCCAGGCGACCACGTTCCACTCGTTCTGCTACGCCCTGGTCCGCGCCCATCAGGACAGCGACCTGTTCGTGGAGCCCCTGCGGCTGCTCTCCGGTCCCGAGCAGGACGTGACCGTACGGGAACTGCTGGCGGGCGAGCCCGACCTGGAGCGGCTAGGCCTCGCGCACGTGCGCTGGCCGGACGAACTGCGCGCCTGCCTGACCACCCGCGGCTTCGCCGACGAGGTCCGCGCGGTCCT
Organism: Streptomyces sp. R28; assembly: GCF_041052385.1. GTDB lineage: Bacteria > Actinomycetota > Actinomycetes > Streptomycetales > Streptomycetaceae > Streptomyces. The sequence continues at coordinate 6,969,915 of NZ_CP163439.1, forward strand.
CGCCCGAAGCCGCGAACTGGGCCTGGGCCCCGACGCCCTGGACGCCTTCGCCCGCCGCATCGGCCGCCCCGACTGGCGCGCCGCGGCGTCCTTCCTCGCCGAGTACCTCGACGTGCTCGACATGCAGGGTGTGCTCGACTACGCCGAACTGGTCCACCGCGCGGTGCTCCTCGCCCGCCGCTCCGAGGCCGCCCAGCTGCTCGCCGCCCAGTACGACGCCGTGTACGTCGACGAGTACCAGGACACCGATCCGGCGCAGGTACGGCTGCTGCACGCCCTCGCCGGCGGCGGCCGCACCCTCGTCGCCTTCGGCGACCCCGACCAGTCGATCTACGCCTTCCGGGGCGCCGACGTGAACGGCATCCTGGAGTTCCCGCACGCCTTCCCGCGCGCGGACGGCCGCCCCGCGCCCGTCGAGGTCCTGCGCACCTCCCGCCGTTCCGGCGCCGGCCTGCTGACCGCGACCCGGCTGCTCACCCAGCGCATGCCGCTCACCCGGCTCCCGGCGGAGAAGGTACGCGCCCATCGAGAGCTCGCTGCGGTCCGCGAGGGCGGCAGCGTCGAGGCCTTCACGTATCCGACCCCCGGCACCGAGCTGGACAACATCGCCGACATCCTGCGCAGGGCGCACCTGGAGGACGGCGTGCCCTGGCGCGAGATGGCCGTCCTGGTGCGCGCGGGGTCGCGCACGATCCCGACGCTGCGCCGGGCGCTCACTGCCGCCGGGGTGCCTTTGGACATCGACGGCGACGACCTGCCCCTGCGGCACGAGCCGGCAGTGGCGCCGCTGCTGACGGCGTTGCGGGCGGTGGCGACGGCGGAGGCGCAGCCTGCGCGGGGCGGCGGCGACGTACGTACCGAGGAAGCGGCCGAGGTCGGCGTACGTACCGAGGAAACGACCGAGGCCGGCGTACGTACCGAGGAAGCGGCCGAAGGCGAGGGCGACGCCTTGGCCGACCGGCCCGAACCGGAGGGCGATGCCACGGACGCCCGGCCCGACCCCCGTGCCTCCTGGCTCGACACCGAGACCGCCCTCACCCTGCTCGCCTCCCCCCTCGCCGGCATGGACGCCGCCGACCTGCGCCGTCTCGGGCGTGCCCTGCGCGACGAGGAGCGGGCCGCCGGCAACCCGCTGCCGCCGCCCTCGGACGAGCTGCTCGCGCGGGCGCTGGCCGAGCCGGAGCGGTTGGCGGTGCACGACCCCACGTACGCGCGTGGCGCCCAGCGCCTCGGCGCGCTGCTCGGCAAGGCCCGTGAGCGCCTCGCGGGCGGCGGTACGGCCGAGGAGGCGCTGTGGGACCTCTGGGAGGGCACGCCGTGGCCCACACGCCTGGAGCGGACCGCCCGCCGCGGCGGCGCGGCCGGCCGCAACGCCGACCGTGACCTGGACGCCGTATGCGCCCTGTTCGCGACCGCGTCCCGCGCCGAGGAGCGCACCGGCGGCCGGGGCGCCCTGAACTTCCTGGCGGAGATCGAGGCCGAGGACATCGCCGCCGACACCCTCACGCGGCGTGCCGTACGCCCCGACGCCGTGCGCCTGATGACCGCGCACCGCTCCAAAGGCCTGGAGTGGCGGCTGGTCGTCGTCGCCGGCGTCCAGGAGGGCCTGTGGCCGGACCTGCGCCGCCGCGGCTCCCTCCTGGAAGCCGACCGCATCGGCCGCGACGGGCTCGCCGAACCGCTCACCCCGGGGGCGCTGCTGGCCGAGGAACGCCGCCTGTTCTACGTCGCCGCCACACGCGCGCGTGATCGCCTCGTCGTCACCGCGGTGAAGGCCCCGGCCGACGACGGTGACCAGCCCTCCCGCTTCCTGACCGAACTCGGCGTCGAGCCGAGGGACGTGACGGGCCGCCCCCGCCGCCCGCTGGCCGTCGCCGCGCTCGTCGCCGAACTCCGGGCGACGACGGTCGACCCGCGCGCGTCGGACACCCTCAGGGAGGCCGCCGCCCGCAGACTGGCCCGGCTCGCCGCGCTCGCCGACGAAGAGGGCCGCCCGCTGGTGCCGTCCGCGCACCCCTACCGCTGGTGGGGCATGTTCGAGCCGACCGAGTCCAAGGTGCCGCTGCGCAACCGCGACCAGCCCGTCGTGCTCTCCGGAAGCGCCCTCGACCAGCTCGCCAACACCTGCTCCCTGCAGTGGTTCCTGGGCCGCGAGGTGAAGGCCGACGCACCCGCGACCGCCGCCCAGGGCTTCGGCAACGTGGTGCACGTCCTCGCCGACGAGGTCGCCTCCGGACACACCCCGGCCGACCTCGCCGTCCTCATGGAGCGCCTCGACTCCGTGTGGAACGCGCTCGCCTTCGACGCGCCCTGGAAGTCGGCGCAGGAGAAGGACAACGCGCGCGTGGCGCTCGAACGCTTCCTGAAGTGGCACGTGATGGACCGTGCGGGGCGTACGCCGGTGGCGAGTGAGCACGACTTCGACGTCACCCTCGAAGCGGGTGACGTCGAGGTCCGCATCCGCGGCCAGATGGACCGCGTCGAGGCCGACGGCGAAGGACGGGCCTACGTGGTCGACTTCAAGACCGGCAAGCAGGCACCCAGCGCCGCCGAGGTGGCCCGTCACCCGCAGCTCGCCGTCTATCAGCTCGCCGTCCGCGAGGGTGCCGTGGACGAGGCCTTCGACGGCGCACGCCCGCAGCCCGGCGGCGCCGAACTCGTCCAGCTGCGCCAGGGCGCCGCCAAGCGGGACGGCGGCGAGACGCTGCCCAAGGTGCAGGGGCAGGAGTCCCTGGGTGGCCCGGAAGGGGAGTGGGTCGGTGACCTGCTGGCCACGGCGGCCGGCAAGGTCCTCGACGAGCGGTTCACGCCCAGCGCGGGCCAGCACTGCACACACTGCGCGTTCCGGGCGTCGTGCAGCGCGCGGCCCGAGGGACGACATGTGGTCGAGTAACCGGAGTGACCGATCGCACCTCTGGTGCTGACCTGCGCTTCTCCCGGCCCGAGGGCCGATCCGGCATCCACTGTCAGTGCCCGCGGCTAGCCTCTCTGAGGTGTCCGCCCGTATCACCGATCCCGGTCAGCTCAAGGAGCTCCTCGGCATCCCGTTCACCCCGGAGCAGACGGCCTGCATCATCGCGCCGCCCGCCCCGCAGGTGATCGTTGCCGGAGCCGGGTCGGGCAAGACGACGGTGATGGCGGCCCGTGTGGTGTGGCTGGTCGGGACCGGCCAGGTCGCCCCCGAGCAGGTCCTCGGCCTGACCTTCACCAACAAGGCGGCCGGTGAACTCGCCGAGCGCGTCCGCAAGGCGCTCATCAAGGCCGGCGTCACCGACCCCGACGTCATCGACCCGGACAACCCGCCGGGCGAGCCGGTGATCTCGACGTACCACGCCTTCGCGGGCCGCCTGCTGACCGACCACGGCCTGCGCATCGGCCTGGAACCGACGTCCCGCCTGCTCGCCGACGCCACCCGCTACCAGCTCGCCGCACGCGTGCTGCGCGAGTCCCCGGGCCCGTACCCGGCCCTCACCCGCTCCTTCGCCGACCTGGTCAGCGACCTTCTCACCCTGGACGCCGAGCTCGCCGAGCACCTCGTACGGCCCGAGGCCCTGCGCGCGTACGACGCCGAACTGCTGCTCACCCTCCAGGGCGCCAAGCTCACCAACGCCGATCTGCGCAAGGTCCCCGAGACGGCCGCCGCCCGCCGCGAACTCGCCGAGCTGGTGGTCCGCTACCGCGCCGCCAAGAGGGAGCGCGATCTGCTGGACTTCGGCGACCAGATCGCCCTGTCGGCGCAGCTCGCCCGGATCCCCGAAGTGGGCCGCGTCCTGCGCGACGAGTTCCGCGTGGTCCTCCTCGACGAGTACCAGGACACGTCCGTCGCCCAACGCGTCCTGCTGGCGGGCCTGTTCGGGGGAGGCACCGGCCATCCGGTGACCGCCGTCGGCGACCCCTGCCAGGCGATCTACGGCTGGCGCGGCGCCTCCGTCGCCAACCTCGACGACTTCCCCGAGCACTTCGCCTGCACCGACGGCCGCCTCGCCGCCCGCCAGGCGCTCAGCGAGAACCGCCGCAGCGGCGGCCGCCTCCTCGACCTCGCCAACGGCCTCGCGGAGCCCCTGCGCGCCATGCACGCGGGCGTGGAGGCCCTCCGCCCGGCCCCCGGAGCCGAACGCGACGGCACCGTCCGCTGCGCGCTGCTGCCCACCCACGCGGAGGAGATGGACTGGCTCGCCGACTCCATCGCCCATCTCGTGAACACCGGCAAGGCGCCCGGCGAGATCGCCGTCCTGTGCCGTACGGCGACCGACTTCGCCGAGATCCAGGCCGCGCTCGTCGCCCGTGATGTCCCCGTCGAGGTCGTCGGCCTGTCCGGGCTGCTCCACCTCCCCGAGGTCGCCGACCTGGTCGCCGTCTGCGAGGTCCTCCAGGACCCCGGCGCCAACGCCTCCCTGGTCCGCCTCCTCACCGGCCCGCGCTGGCGCATCGGCCCGCGCGACCTCGCCCTCCTGGGGCGCCGCGCACGGCAGCTGGTGTCCTACGCGCGCGTGGACGGCGACGACGACCCGGACCGCCGGCTCGCCGCGGCCGTCGAGGGGGTCGACCCCGCCGAGGTGATCTCGCTCGCGGACGCCCTCGACACGTTTCTGGAGACGCCGCTCGACGGCGACGGGGACGACGATGGCCTGCCTTTCTCGCCGGACGCGCGTGTGCGGTTCGCCCGCCTGGCCACCGAACTGCGCGACCTGCGCCGCTCCCTGTCCGACCCGCTGATGGACGTCCTGCACCGTGTCCTCGCCGTCACCGGCCTGGAGGTCGAACTCTCGGCCTCCCCGCACGCCCTGGCCGCCCGCCGTCGCGAGACCCTGTCCAACTTCCTCGACATCGCTGCCTCGTTCGCGGCCGGCGACAACCAGGCGACTCTGCTCGCCTTCCTCGCCTTCCTGCGCACCGCCGCCCAGTACGAGAAGGGCCTCGACAACGCCCTCCCCGGCGGCGAGAACACCGTCAAGGTGCTCACCGCGCACAAGTCCAAGGGCCTGGAGTGGGACGTCGTCGCCGTCCCCGGCCTGGTCACCGGAACCTTTCCCAGCACCCAGGGCCGCGAGAAATGGACCGCCCAGGGCAAGGTGCTCCCGCACGAGCTGCGCGGCGACGCCGACACGCTCCCCGACGTCTCCTCTTGGGACTCCCGCGGTCTGAAGGCCTTCCACGAGGCCATGAAAGACCACCAGCACACCGAGGAACTCCGGCTCGGCTACGTCACCTTCACCCGCCCCCGCTCCCTGCTCCTCGGCTCCGGCCACTGGTGGGGCCCGAGCCAGAAGAAGCCCCGCGGACCCTCCGACTTCCTGCAGGCCCTGTACGACCACTGCGCGGCCGGTCACGGCGAGATCGAGGCGTGGGCCGACGAGCCTGCCGAGGACGAGGTGAACCCGGCTCTGCACCGGGAGTCCGCCGACCAGGTCTGGCCGCTGCCCCTCGACGAGGCCGCCCTGGCGCGACGCCGCGCGGCCGCCGAGACGGTCCTGGCCCACCTGGAGAACCTCGCCTCCCACGAGGACGGCCACCCCGCCGCGACCCACGACCCGGACACCTACGACGATCCGGACTGGCCTCCGCCCCCGGACGACGAAGCGCTCTCCGAGGGGTTCTCCGAGGAGAGCGATCCCTTTGAGGACGATCCGTTCGAGGGTGATCCGTTCGCGGGCGAGGCCTTCGAGGACGGTCCTTTCGACAACGGCTCCTTCGACAACGGCTCCTTCGACAACGGCTCCTTCGACAACGGCTCCTTCGACAACGGCTCCTTCGACGACGGCCCCTTCGAGAACGACCGCCGGTTCGAGGAGGGCCGCCGGTTCGAGGAGGGCCGCCACGATCGGGACGCCCGGACCACGGACCGCCCGACCGTCCCGCACCAGGCGACGTCCCCGGAACCCCCCGCCGAACCACCGGCACGTCCCCGTCCCACGGAGCCGGAACCTCTCACCCCGGAGGAGGCCCGCGCCATCGCCTCCTGGGACCGCGACCTCGACGCCCTCACCGGAGAGCTCCTGCGCGCCCGCGCGAGCGTCACCGACGTACCCCTGCCCGCGTCGCTGACCGCGTCCCAGCTGCTGCGGCTGGCCGCTGACCCGGACGGGTTCGCGCAGGAACTCGCGCGCCCCATGCCGCGCCCTCCACAACCCGCCGCACGCCGAGGCACCCGATTCCATGCCTGGGTCGAGGCCCGCTTCGAAGAGCTGACGCTGCCCATGCTCGAGCCGGAGGACCTGCCCGGCAGCGAGGCGGAGATCGCCGACGAGCGCGACCTGGAGGCCCTCAAGGACGCCTTCGAGCGCACCGAGTACGCGCACCGCACGCCGTACCGGGTCGAGGCCCCGTTCCAGCTCGCGATCGCCGGCCGGGTCGTACGGGGCCGTATCGACGCCGTCTACAGGGCCGGCGACGGTGACGGGGCGACGTACGAGATCGTCGACTGGAAGACCAATCGCACCCGCACCGCCGACCCGCTCCAGCTCGCCCTGTACCGGCTTGCCTGGGCCGAGCAGCAGGGTGTGCCCCTGGAGTCGGTCGACGCCGTGTTCCTGTACGTCCGCAGCGGTGAGGTCGTACGCCCGGAGGGTCTGCCGGGCCGGGCCGCGCTGGAGCGGCTGCTGACTCAGGAGCCGGTCGCGCAGGCGGACTGTGAGGAACCGCCCAATCAGGATGTCGGTGCGGGCCGATAGGCTCGTGACCATGAGCCAGACCCCGGACAGCGCCGTCCGCACGTACATCGAGCAGCATCGCGCCGCCTTCCTCGACGCCCTCGCCGAGTGGCTGCGCATCCCCTCCGTGTCGGCCCAGCCCGACCACGCTCCCGACGTACGCCGCAGCGCCGACTGGCTCGCCGCCAAGCTCGAGGAGACCGGCTTCCCGACCACCGAGGTCTGGCCGACCCCGGGCGCGCCCGCCGTCTTCGCCGAGTGGCCCTCCGACGATCCCGAGGCGCCCACGGTCCTCGTCTACGGCCACCACGACGTGCAGCCCGCCGCCCGCGAGGACGGCTGGGACAGCGAGCCCTTCGAGCCCGTCGTCCGAGAAGGGCGCCTCTACGCGCGCGGGGCGGCCGACGACAAGGGCCAGGTGTTCTTCCACACACTCGGCGTCCGCGCCCACCTCGCCACCACCGGCCGCACCACCCCGGCGGTGAACCTGAAGCTGCTGATCGAGGGCGAGGAGGAGTCCGGCTCCCCGCACTTCCGCGCCCTCGTCGAGGAGCACGCCGAGCGGCTCGCGGCCGACGCCGTGATCGTGTCCGACACCGGCATGTGGTCCGAGGACACCCCCACCGTGTGCACCGGCATGCGCGGTCTCGCCGAGTGCGAGATCCGGCTGTACGGCCCCGACCAGGACATCCACTCCGGCTCCTTCGGCGGCGCCGTCCCCAACCCGGCGACCGCCGCCGCCCGCCTCGTCGCCGCCCTGCACGACGACCACGCGCGCGTGGCGATCCCCGGCTTCTACGACGGCATCGTCGAACTGACCGACCGCGAGCGCGAGCTCTTCGCCGAGCTGCCCTTCGACGAGCAGCAGTGGCTGCGCACCGCCAAGTCCTACGCCACCCAGGGCGAGGCCGGCCACACCACCCTGGAGCGCATCTGGGCCCGCCCCACCGCCGAGGTCAACGGCATCGGCGGTGGCTACCAGGGCCCCGGCAGCAAGACGATCATCCCGTCCTCCGCCATGGTGAAGCTCTCCTTCCGGCTGGTCGCGGGACAGGACCCCGGCCACATCGAGAAGGCCGTCCGCGCCTGGGCCGACGCTCAGGTGCCCGCCGGGATCCGGTGCGAGATCACGTTCAGCGGGGCCACGCGCCCGTGCCTGACGCCGCTGGACCACCCGGCCCTGCAGTCCGTCGTACGCGCCATGGGCCGCGCCTTCGAGGGGCCCGTCCGCTTCACGCGCGAGGGCGGCTCGGGGCCCGCCGCCGACCTCCAGGACGTCCTCGACGCTCCCGTGCTCTTCCTCGGCATCTCCGTCCCCTCCGACGGCTGGCACGCCCCGAACGAGAAGGTCGAGCTCGACCTCCTCCTCAAGGGCGTGGAGACCACCGCATACCTGTGGGGGGACCTCGCCGCGAACTGGCGCCATGAGCCCTGAGCGCCCCCGGCCGTCCGGAGCGCCATTGCGCGCGGGGCACACTGAGAAGGCCGCCCCGCACCGCCGAGCCCTGCCGGACCCGGTCGCCTCCCGTCGTACGTCCCGCCGATCCGCCCGCCGAAGTACACCGTTTCACTGGGGGAGTTGGAAGCACCCGTGACCACCTGGACCGACCACACCGCCGACCGACCCATCTCGCTCACCGCCCCGAGCGGCATCGACCGCGCCGCCCACCACCGGCTCGACGAGGCCTGGCTCGCGGCTGCGTGGAGCCACCCCACGACCCGCTGCTTCGTGGTCTCCGGCGGCCAGGTCCTCCTCGACGAGACGGCGGACGGACGCACCGAACTCGTCATGACCCCCTCGTTCGAGGCCCCCCTCACCGAGGCGCACCGCTACTTCCTCGGCATCGACGAGGACGGCGTCAGCTACTTCGCCCTCCAGAAGGACGCGCTGCCCGGCCGTATCGACCAGTCCGCGCGCCCGGCCGGCCTGCGCGAGGCGGGCCTGCTGCTGTCGCCGCGCGACGCGGGCCTGATGGTGCACGCCGTCGGCCTGGAGAACTGGCAGCGCACCCACCGCTTCTGCTCCCGCTGCGGTGAGCGCACCGTGATCGCCGCGGCCGGCCACATCCGCCGCTGCTCCGCCTGCGGCGCCGAGCACTACCCGCGCACCGACCCCGCCGTGATCATGGCCGTCACCGACGAGGACGACCGCATCCTCCTCGGTCGCCAGGTGCACTGGCCCGAGGGCCGCTTCTCGACACTCGCCGGCTTCGTCGAGCCCGGGGAGTCCATCGAGCAGACGGTGCGCCGCGAGGTCTTCGAGGAGGCCGGGGTCACCGTCGGCCAGGTCGAGTACGTCGCCAGCCAGCCGTGGCCCTTCCCGTCCAGCCTCATGCTGGGCTTCATGGCCCGCGCCACCACCACCGAGGTCAATGTCGACGGCGATGAGATCCACGAGGCCCGCTGGTTCTCCCGCGAGGAACTGCGCGCCGCCTTCGACTCGGGCGAGGTCCTGCCGCCGTACGGCATCTCGATCGCGGCCCGCCTGATCGAGCTCTGGTACGGCAAGCCACTGCCGACGCGCAGCGTCTGAGCGTAAAAGGAAGAGGGTGGCCGCCCGACTCGGGCGGCCACCCTCTTCCTTTTACGTCGATCACACGCCGATCTTCTGCTTCAGACGCTGATCTTCTGCTTCACCTGAGCCAGCGACGGGTTCGTCAGCGTCGAACCGTCCGCGAAGAGCACGGTCGGGACCGTCTGATTTCCGCCATTCGCCTTCTCGACGAACGCCGCGGACTCGGGGTCCTGCTCGATGTTGATCTCGGTGTACGCGATGCCCTCGCGCTCCAGCTGCTTCTTCAGCCGCTGGCAGTAGCCGCACCATGTGGTGCTGTACATCGTCACAGTGCCCTGCATGTCTCGCGCGCTCCTTGGGTGGCTCGGGGGAACAGCTCGTCCAGGGAGAGAACGCACGCGACCGGGGCGCCATTCCCACCCGGGGTATGCCCGGTCACGTGACGCCTGCCGCATTAGTACGACTATCACTGCCTGCCTGTGGACAACCGGCACAGCTGCCTCCGGCGACCTGGCAGCATGGCGGTGTGACAGCAGCAACGCACTCCACCCTTTTCCCGCAGGTACCGGACTCGGCCGACGCGGTGCTCGAAGGGCTCGACCCCGAGCAGCGCGAGGTGGCCACCGCCCTGCACGGTCCGGTGTGCGTGCTCGCGGGCGCCGGTACGGGCAAGACACGAGCGATCACCCACCGCATCGCCTACGGGGTGCGCTCCGGCATCCTCCAGCCCTCCAGCGTGCTCGCCGTCACCTTCACCAACCGCGCCGCGGGCGAGATGCGCGGCCGGCTGCGCCAGCTCGGCGCCGCCGGAGTCCAGGCCCGTACGTTCCACTCGGCCGCCCTGCGCCAGCTTCAGTACTTCTGGCCGAAAGCAGTCGGCGGCTCCCTGCCCCGGCTCGTCGACCGCAAGATCCAGCTCGTCGCCGACGCGGCCGCCGCCTGCCGCATCCGCCTCGACCGCAACGAGCTGCGGGACGTCACCGCCGAGATCGAGTGGTCCAAGGTCACCCAGACCGTCCCCACCGACTATCCGCCCGCCGCGGCGAAGGCGGGCCGCGAAGCCCCCCGCGACCCGGCCGAGATCGCCCAGATCTACAACGTCTACGAGGACCTCAAGCGGGACCGCTCGCTCATCGACTTCGAGGACGTCCTGCTGCTCACCGTCGGCATCCTCCAGGACCGGCACGACATTGCCGACCAGGTCCGCTCCCAGTACCAGCACTTCGTGGTCGACGAGTACCAGGACGTCAGCCCGCTCCAGCAGCGCATGCTGGAGCTGTGGCTCGGCGACCGTGACACCCTGTGCGTGGTCGGCGACGCCAGCCAGACGATCTACTCGTTCACAGGAGCAACTCCCGACCATCTGCTCGACTTCCGCACCCGCCACCCTGGCGCCACCGTCGTCAAGCTGGTGCGCGACTACCGCTCCACCCCCCAGGTGGTCCATCTCGCCAACGGCCTGCTCGCCCAGGCCAGGGGCCGCGCCGCCGACCACCGCCTGGAGCTGATCTCCCAGCGCGACCCCGGCCCCGAGCCCGTCTACACCGAGTACACGGACGAGCCCGCCGAGGCAGAGGGCGCCGCCCGTCGCATCCGGGAACTCATGGACTCCGGCGTCCCGGCCGGCGAGATCGCCGTCCTGTTCCGTACGAACTCCCAGTCCGAGACCTACGAACAGGCCCTGGCCGACGCGGGCGTCCCCTACCAGCTGCGGGGTGCCGAGCGGTTCTTCGACCGTCCAGAGGTGCGCAAGGCGGGTGTCGCCCTGCGAGGCGCGGCCCGCTTCGGCGGCAACGACTCGCTCCTCGACGACGTCGTCGATCTGCCCTCGCAGGTGCGTGCCGTGCTGTCGGGGGAGGGCTGGACGACCGAACCCCCGGCCGGCTCCGGCGCCGTCAGAGATCGCTGGGAGTCCCTGGCCGCCCTGGTGAACCTCGCTCAGGACTTCACCGCGGCCAAACCCGGCGCCACCCTCGCCGACCTCGTCGCCGAGCTCGACGAACGGGCGAACGCCCAGCACCCCCCGACCGTCCAGGGCGTGACCCTTGCCTCTCTGCACTCGGCCAAGGGCCTGGAGTGGGAGGTCGTCTTCCTGGTCGGTGTCGCCGAGGGCATGATGCCGATCACCTACGCAAAGACCGACGAGCAGATCGAGGAGGAACGCCGCCTCCTCTATGTCGGCGTCACCCGCGCCCGGCAGCACCTCCATGTCTCCTGGTCCCTCAGCCGCGCGCCCGGCAGCCGGCCCAACCGCCGCCCGAGCCGCTTCCTCGACGGTTTGCGCCCCGGCTCGGCCGCCACCGCCGGCCGCACCGCCGTCGGCGGCGGTTCCGGAGGCATCGAGCGCGGCTTCACGAGCAGACCGGATGTCGCCCCGAGGCGGAGGCAGCGCGCCCCGGCCCGCTGCCGCGTCTGCGGGCGCACGCTCACCGACGCCGGTGAGATGAAGCTGATGCGCTGCGAGGACTGCCCCTCCGACATGGACGAGGGCCTCTACGAACGGCTCCGCGAGTGGCGCGCGGTTCAGGCCCGGCTCAGTGGGCAGCCGGACTTCTGCATCTTTACGGACAGGACCCTGATGGCCATCGCCGAAGCGGAGCCAACCAGTCCGGTTGAGCTGTCCCGTATCTCCGGTGTCCTCAAGCGCAAGCTCGAGCACTACGGAGCCGATGTGCTGGCCATCTGTGCAGGCCAGGAGGTTGGCGAGGCCGCCGACGGGGAATGACACGAACTCGTCGAAAAAATAGTTTGCGCATGCCCCGGCAATCCCCATAGGTTCTTAGCCACGGGGACGGAGGCCTTCTCGGAGGCCCCAATTCCGTGTTCTACTTGCATACCCGTCGGACTGGTTCACCCCAGTCCCCTTAGACGCCGAGAGGAGGCGAGTCCAGTGATCAGCATCAACACCAGCTCCATCAGCATCGTGAAAATGACCGATCGTTCGGTCGTCGCCTCCCTGTGCATGCTCGGCGTCTCCAACAAGGGCACCGGTCTGTCCGGCATTCGTGCCGCGCGTCCGGCGTCCGCCCTGTCTCTCGCGGGTCTCCCTGTCCGCGAGGGCAATGAGCGACCGACCAAGGCACTGGAAGCGGCAGTAGTGGCACAGGCCAAGGCCTATGCCTTTACGGCGACCGGTGCCGGATTCCGGAAGCAGACGACGCAGCACCACCAGATGTGGGCCTTCCGTGGGCCAGAACCCTGGAGTGATCCAGCCTGATTGTCGATCAGGCCGGCGCCTTCAGGGCCGCGGAACCCCATCCGGGATCCGCGGCCCTTCTGTTTGTCCCCCAACGGGGATGACGGAGCGAAGGGGCCTCGGGACAAGAAAAGACCCGGTACCAGCCGCCACCCGGCCCCACAGGGCCGGAACGACCAGACGAGGAAGACGAACCGTGCAACTCGAAGCGCACGCCCCGTCCGTACCGCCTTCAGACGTGATCCCCAAGCCCGGCCTCACGGAGGACCCCACCTTGATCCCGCTCACTGCGCTCACCGCGCTCGACGACGCCATCGAGAACCTCGGCGTACCCGTCCCCTGCCGCTCCTACGACCCGGAGGTCTTCTTCGCCGAGTCGCCGGCGGACGTCGAGTACGCCAAGTCCCTCTGCCGTACCTGCCCGCTGGTCGAGGCCTGCCTCGCCGGTGCCAAGGAGCGGCGTGAGCCCTGGGGCGTCTGGGGTGGCGAGCTGTTCGTCCAGGGTGTCGTCGTCGCCCGGAAGCGGCCCCGTGGTCGCCCGCGCAAGAACCCGGTTTCGGCATGAACATCGCAGGAACGATCGACCGTCCCTTCACGCACGACCCCCAGAAGCAGGCCCCGATGAAGCCGTCCACCTACGAGCACGCAGGCTCCGCGCCTGAAGACTTCACCACAAGTGGCGCGAACGACTCGCGTCAGAACAGGAACCGAGAGATGCAACTCATCCAAGAAGCCCTGGCACGTGCGCATATGCACGAGCGACAGCACGCGGCAGAGCAGGAACGCCGGGCCGTGCGCCTGGCGACCGCTCGCCGTATGCAGCGCAGGGCCGAGCGCGCCTCGAAGCGCGCCCGCCGTGCGATCGCCATGGCAGTCATGCAGTAACCGACCAAGCCGCCAAGCGGTGGTGGCCTCCCGACTCGGGAGGCGGTAGCTCCCCGCGGGGGCCGGTCCGTGCGAACGGACCGGCCCCCGCGGTGCGTTGTACCCACCGATCGGTCAGGGCGGCGTTATCGTCGGCGAGTGACGAGTCTTCCCGGAGGCAGTGACAACGGCGGCTCCGCCAGGGAGCCCCAGCCCTTCGTGTGCGCCCGCTGCGGCGCCCAGGCCAAGGCCCCGCAGCCCACTTGGACCTGCTCCGTGGAGAACGGCATTCGCCACTACATCTGCGACTCCTGCTCCCGGGAGAACCTCAGGGCGATCGAGGGGCGACTGGACTCGGCCTGGTGGTAGGGCCGCTCACGCCTCCGCCGCCGACTCCTCCTCGTCCGTCAGATCCTCCGGGAGGAACCCCGGCAGCCACTCCTCCAGTTCCTGGCGCAGTCGTACCGTCGCGCCCAGCTGGCACAGCACCCCGATGGTGCTCAACGTCACCCGGTGGATGAGCAGGTACGCCGGGGGCAGATTCAGCCGTTTGCCCAATTGGTGGGCAGGGGAGCGGGGGTCGGCCACACGGGCGGCCTGGCTGCGCATCCAGCCGCGGGTGAAGGTGAACTCGTCGACCTGCGCCGGTTCGATGATCGGCAGGAGGTAGTCGAGGACGGCGTCGGGGTCCAGGTCTATTGATTCCTTGACGAAGCCCTCGGTGCAGAGGAGTTCGTAGACGGCTTCCGCTTCGCCGTCCAGGGTCATGCGCAGGGAGTCGCCGATGGGGGTCGGCAGCCCGCCGGGGAGGCGGTCTACCGTGCCGAAGTCCAGGACGCCGAGCCGCCAGTCGTCCTCGCCGTCCGGGCCGCCCGGTAGGAGGCGAAAGTTGCCCGGGTGCGGGTCGGCGTGCAGGAGGCCGGTGCGGGCCGGGCCGGAGAAGAGGAAGCGGGCCAGCAGCTGGCCGGCGCGGTCGCGCTGCTCCTGGGTGCCGTCCGAGATCACCTCTGAGAGCGGGATGCCGTCGATCCACTCCGTGATCAGGACCTGCTCGCTCTGGTGGACCACCGCCGGCACGACGACGTCCGGATCGTCGGCGAATTCCTCCGCGTGCGCCTGCTGGGCCTGGGCCTCCAGGCCGTAGTCCAGCTCTTCGGAGACCCGGTCCCTGAGTTCCGCGATCAGCGGCTTGATGTCCATGCCAGGAATCAGCGGACCCAACAGTCGGGCAAACCGGCTCAGTTGTGTCAGGTCGGACAGCAGGGCCTCGCCGGCTCCCGGGTACTGCACCTTGACCGCCACCTCACGGCCGTCGTGCCACACACCCCGGTGCACCTGGCCGATCGAGGCCGCCGCGGCGGGCTTGTCCTCGAACTCCAGGAACAGGTCGTGCCAGTCCTCGCCGAGCCGCTCCGCCAGCACCGTGTGCACGGTGCGCGTCGGCATCGGAGGTGCCGCCTCCTGCAGCTTGGTGAGCGCCGCGCGGTAGGGGCCGGCGATCTCCTCGGGCAGGGCGGACTCGAAGACGGACAGGGCCTGGCCGAACTTCATCGCGCCGCCCTTGAGCTCGCCGAGCACCTTGAACATCTGCTCGGCGGTGCGCTGCTGCAGCTCGCGCCCGACGATCTCCGCGGACTCGCCGACGATCCGCTTGCCGAGTCCCCAGGTCGCCCGCCCGGCGAAGCCGAGCGGGAGCGCGGCGAGCTTGGCGGTACGGGTGACCGCCTTGCGGGGAAGATCAGACATGCGCCCTCCAGGTCCCAGCCAGCCGCTCTGCGTCTGCCTTACGGCGTAACTCCTTCGGCGGCCGTTGCTCCGCCATTGTCTCGTGTGAACCCTCCTCCTCGGAGGGGTGTTCTCCCTCACCTTTCTGCGTGGCGCCGCACGGGCATGCGGGATGTGCCCACACCGGCCGGGCGTGCCAGCTCAGACCAGGTAGGGACACCTCCCAGCGTGCACCCGCACTCGACGGAATCCGGCCGTCCAGGAAGGCCAGGGCGTGCGCGGCGGCCAACCCGGCGACCGTGGTGGCCAGCGTCAGATCGCAGGGCCGCACCTCGCGCGTCCTTCCCGAGCCCGAGCGCCACTGCGCGACCAGGCGGGGCCAGGCCGGGTCCCGATCGGTGCGCCCCTCGTTCAGGCAGCCCGCGCAGCCGGTCTCGCCGGGCAGGACGAGTGGGCCGAGAACCCCGGTTCCCTCCACGACGCCGGCGTACAGATGGGGCGTACCGGAAGCGATGAGGGGTTCGGCGGCGGACGGGGAGGGCGCGTGCACGGCGACGTCGTCCCGCGGGGCGATGATCACCAGGGAGTGGCCCGCGCCGCCCTCCCCGGGAGGTTCCTTGGGGCCGCGGCGCGGTGGGCGGTCCGGTGCCGAGCGGCGGGCGGCCCGTCGCGCGGCCTCGTCCCTGCGGTCGCCGACCGCCTCCCCGGGCAGCCCGCCCGGCGCCACGTCCCACGGCTCGACCCGGCCGACGTCGCGCACGTCGACCTCACCGACCCCCGCGCCCGACAGCAGGGAGGCCACCACCGCACCCACCCGTCCGGCCCCCCTCACCTGCACGCGCAGTGAGCGGCGGGCGGCCAGGCGGTCGATCGCCTCGCCCGGCTCGGACACGGTCAGGGACAGAGAGGCCAGATCCGGGCGCAGCCGGTCCAGGACCTCCTTCTTGCGGCGCAGGGCGTCGGCGGCCGGGCCGCCTCCCTTCGCGTCGTCGAGCAGTCCGGCCCGCGCCAGTCGCCGGACCAGCCCCTCGACATGCCCGTCCGGCAGATCCATGCGGCGGCCCTCTTCGCGCAGAAGCTCCAGTCCGCGGGTGCCGTTGAGCAGGTCGAGGAAGCTGCCCGTCGCCGTGTCCATCGGGCCCAGCGTCAGTGCGTGCGCCGGAGTCATCCCGAACTGCACGGTATTGAGATCCCGCCAGCCGCGCCTGAGCGCGGGCTTCACCACTGGAGCCAGCGGAACCGTCGTGTCCGCCGGACCTGCCCGATCTACCGGACCTGCTGAACCTGCCAGAACTGTCGAATCCGTCGCTTGCATGAACAGGCCCCCGTAGCCGTCGTGGAACGTCCCCGTGTGCCGGTGGAGCGCGGTCGTAGCTCCGCCGGCGACTGCCAGCATGCCCCGACGCGGCGCCGCGTGCCGAAAGTTGTCCACAGGCGGTGGATATTCGTCGTACAAATCAAACGCATGGTGGGGGATCGGCATCGAACCGTCCCGGAGTCGGGACTTCCCCCATGTGCAGCGGGTAACGTCGGGGCGTGTCCGCCGACCCACTGCACCGTGCCGGAACGCCACAGCGCAGTACGACGAGCCCGCCGACGAGCGGCTCGGGGGCGAGCGCGATCGAGGTCCGCAGGAGTGCCCGGCGCCGCCGGACGGTCTCGGCGTACCGCGAGGGCGATCGCACCGTCGTGCTCATCCCCGCCCGGATGTCCGAGGCCGAGGAGCAGCGCTGGGTCAACGTCATGCTCGACAAGCTGGCCGCCCAGGAGAGCAAGCAGGTCCTCGGCGACGTCGAACTGGCAGAGCGCGCCGAGCAGCTGTCGGCCCAGTACTTCGACGGCCGTGCCCGGCCCAGTTCGGTCCGCTGGGTCACCAATCAGAACACACGCTGGGGCTCGTGCACCCCGGCCGAGGGCAGTATCCGTCTTTCGCATCGCCTGCAGGGCATGCCCGAGTACGTCGTCGACTACGTCCTCCTGCACGAGCTCGCGCATCTTCTGGTGCCCGGACACGGGCCCCGCTTCTGGCGGCTGCTGGAGGGCTATCCCCGCACCGAGCGGGCGAAGGGTTACCTGGAAGGGGTGGTTGCCGCCGAGCGATTGCCCCATGTGCCCGGCGTGCGCGGCGAGTGACCGCTCTTTGAGGCGACGCCCCCCCCGGAGGCAGTACTTCCGGTACGTCTGGGCGGGGGTTGTGTACCGGGTCTGTACCGGCTTCGTCCGATGTCGGAGTTAGCCGTTAGCCTGGCGCGACGCATTCACATTCGGGATGGGGGACGGTCGTTACGCATGGCCAGGGAATTCCAACGCGGCCACAAGGCCAGGATCAGTGACCTCACCGCGGGCACGGATCTGTACGTAGGTGTGCAGATCTCGGCCCCAGGGCTGACCTTCGACATCAGCTGCTTCGGTCTCGACGCCGATGAACGGCTCTCGGACGACCGCTACTTCGTCTTCTTCAACCAGCCGAAGTCCCCCGAGGAGTCCATCCAGCTCCTCGGCACCCAGGCCGGCGACACGGAGTCCTTCCGGGTCACGCTCGACAAGATCCCCCCGCAGATCCACAAGCTGTCCTTCACGGCGACGATCGACGGCGCCGGACAGATGTCGCAGATCGCCCCCGGATACGTCCGGATCGTCGCCGGCGGCGAAGAAGTGGCCCGCTACTCCTTCAACGGCTCCGAGTTCTCCACCGAACGCGCCGTGATGCTGGGCGACTTCTACCTCAAGGACGTCTGGCGGTTCGCGGCCGTCGGGCAGGGCTTCGACGGCGGCCTGGATGCGCTGCTGAGGAACTTCGGCGGCGAGGTCGCCGAGGAGGAGACGCCCCCCGCCCCGCCGCAGCCCCAGCAGCCTCAGTCGGGTGCGGCTCCGGGCTTCGCGCCGCCCGCGTTCGGCGCCCCGGCCGCCGCGGCAGCGGCTCCTGCGCCCGCTCCGGTTCCCGCGCCTGCTCCGGCCCCCGCACCGCAGCCCGCCGCCCAGGGTTTCGCTCCCCCACCCGGGTCCACGCCGCCGCCCCCGGCCCCCGCGCCTTCGGTGCACGCCCAGCCCACCATCGTCGCGCCCATGACGCCGCCCGGCGGCGCTCCGCCGCCCCCCGCCCCGGCGCCCGCGCCCTACGGCCAGCCGGCTCAGCAGCCGCCCTACGGCCAGCCCGGGCAGCAGGCCCCGTACGGCCAGGCTCCCGCTCCGACCGCCCCGCCGCCCCCCGGCTACGCCCAGCCCCATGCCCCGCAGGCACCGCCTCCGCCGCCCGGTTACGGCCAGCCGACCCCGCCTCCGGGCTACGGCCAGCAGCCCCCCTACGGGCAGGTCCCGGGCCAGCAGGCGCCGTACGGAGCCCCGCAGGGCGCACCCCAAGGTGTTCCTCAAGGCGCACCCCAGGGCCCCGGCGTGGCCGCGGCGCTCCAGCAGTTCAAGGAGACGCCCACCGGCCAGCGCTGGACGCAGCAGAACAAGAAGATGGTCCGCGTCGACCTCGGCATCGGCGGTCACCCCGTGCTGGCCCGGCAGGGCAGCATGGTGCTCTATCAGGGCAAGGTCGACTTCAGTTACAAGGGCGCCGGATTCGCCGGCCGGATCGTGGGCAACGCGACCGGCCAGGAGATGCAGCTGATGCGCTGTACCGGCCAGGGCCAGGTGTTCCTCGCCGAGAACTCCACGATGCTGCACCCCATCGAGCTCCAGGGCGACGGCATCTGTGTCTCCGCGGAGAACGTCCTCGCCTTCGACGAGAGCCTCCAGTACGAGGTCCGCCGCATCGAGGGACACGGCATTCCCGGCGGCGCGCTGTTCACGATGCAGTTCACGGGCACCGGCACGATCGTCGTCAAGACGCACGGTACGCCCGTGGTGCTGCCGGTCACGCCCACGACGTTCGCCGACGCCAACGCCGTGGTCGCCTGGTCCTCCGCCGCCCAGGTGGTCGTCTCCAGCCAGGTGCGGATGCGCCGCAACGCCTACCCCGGTGACACCGGCGAGAGCGTGAACCTCCAGTTCCGCGCGGCGCCCGGCAACTTCATCGTCGTCCAGCCGTACGAGATCTGAGGGAGTCCGTCATGAACCAGCCACTCGCGGGCTTCGCTCCCGCACCCGTCACCGCCCGCATGGAGAACCACGGCAACCACATGGCGAAGGTCGCCATGCAGACCGGGAACGACCTCTTCGCGCGCGTGGGCTCGATGGTCGCGTACGAGGGCTTCGTCCAGTACGAGCCCAACCCGCCGGCCGTGCGCCAGATCGCCAAGGACTGGATGACCGGCGAGGGCGCGCCCCTGATGAAGTGCTCCGGCGACGGACTGCTCTACCTCGCCGACTACGGCGCCAACGTCGTCGTCATCAACCTCAACGGCGACGGCATCTCCGTCAACGCCACCAACCTGCTCGCCTTCGACGCCCATCTGACGTGGGGCGTCGAGCGCGTGAAGGGCCTGGCGAAGTTCGCCGGGCAGGGCCTGTGGAACACCAAGATCTCCGGGCAGGGCTGGGTCGCGCTGACCTCCCGGGGCAAGCCCATCGTCGTCGACTGCGGCGGCGGCGAGGACGAGACGTACGTCGACCCGGACGCGCTCGTCGCCTGGTCGCCGAACCTCAAGGTCAAGGGCAAGCGCAGCTTCAAGGCGCAGTCGCTCATCGGCCGGGGCAGTGGCGAGGCCTACCAGATGGCCTTCTCCGGCCAGGGCATCGTCGTCGTCCAGCCCAGCGAGGACAGCACCGACCGTCTCCGGGTCCGGGGCTGAGGGGGAGCCAGAACGCCATGCAGAGTCCACTTTTCGCCTACAACGACCAGCAGACCCAAGACCGCTGGAGCCTGCAGAACAAGCAGATGCTCCGCGTCACCCTGGAGGGCCACGACGACATCCTCGCCCGCAAGGGCACGATGGTCGCCTACCAGGGCCTGGTCGAGTTCGACGCCGAGTACCAGAGCAACCAGCAGGGACGTGCGCGTGCGCACACCGGCGAGGGCCTCGACCTCATGCGCTGCCACGGGCAGGGCACGGTCTACCTCGCCAACCTCAAGCAGCACGTCCACGTGGTGGAGGTGGAGCAGGACGGGCTGACCGTCGACAGCAGCTATGTGCTGGCGATGGACTCCTCCCTGCATCACGAGGTCATCGCCGTGGACAGCCTCTACGGCATCTCCGGCTCCGGGAAGTACCAGCTCAACATCACCGGGCGCGGCAAGGTCGCCCTGATGACCTCGGGCATGCCGCTGATGCTGCAGGTGACGCCCGACAAGTACGTCAACTGTGACGCCGACGCGATCGTCGCCTGGTCGACGAGCCTGCGCGTCCAGATGCAGGCCCAGACGCACTCCTCCGGAGTGTGGCGGCGCCGCGGCAGCACCGGTGAGGGCTGGGAGCTCAGCTTCATGGGCAGCGGTTACGCGATCGTCCAGCCCAGCGAGCTGCTGCCACCGCAGAACGCCCAGATCGGCTCGGGCCTCGCCGCGCAGTACGGCATGGGGCAGCAGGGGGCCCGGGGGCAGAACCAGGGCAACGTCTGGAGCTGATCGCTCCGCGGGCAGGGCCGCAAGCCGCATGCGGGTCGTGTGCGGCTGGTCGCGCCCACGCGGCGGAGCCGCAGATCAGACACGGCCCCGCGCCCCTTCCGGGGCCGCGGCCACTGCCCGGAGATGGGTAACCGGACTTGGGTAAGGGGCGACTGCCTAGAGCGGCCGTCCCTTACCCATGCCTCAAGCTGCGAGCCTCGCCCGCGTCGCCTCCAGCAGCCGTACGACCGACTCGTCGGCCACCTCCGGCACCTCGTCGTAGGCGAACCAGCGCACGTCCAGCGACTCCTCGCTGACCGCGTGCTCGGCGTCCCGCGGCGCCAGGACCGCGTACTGGACGTCGAAGTGACAGTGGCACGGTGGCGGGATCGGATGCCGGTCGAGGAGCACCGGGCCGCCCGGCAGCAGCGTCAGGCCCGCGACGCCGGACTCCTCCGTGGCCTCGCGCAGAGCCGCCGCCTCGAGGGAGGCGTCCGTCGGCTCGCAGTGGCCGCCCATCTGCAGCCACATGCGCAGCTTCTTGTGCAGAGTGAGCAGCACGCGCCCGCGCGCGGGGTCGATCACGAGGGCGCTGGCCGTGATGTGGCCGTCCCCGCAGGCCTTCCACAGGCCGTCCGGGTGGGTGTCCAGATGCTCCAGGTAGGCCTGGCGCAAATCTTCCTGGTCCTCGTACCCCTTCAGTACGAGGACCGCGTCGTCGTACAGGCTCACTCGGTGCCGTCGCCCTTGTCGTCGCCCTTGTCGTCGTCCTTCTTCAGGTCCGGCTTCCCGGTGGAGCCGCCCGCCGCCTCGCCGAGCATCTTGTCCAGCTCGGAGAAGTCGATCTGCTCGCGGTGCACGAAGCCGTCCGGGTCGTCCAGGTCGGTGGCCGTTGGCAGCATGTCCGGGTGGGCCCACAGCGCGTCCCGGCCGTCGACACCGCGCGCGTCGGTGAGCGAGGCCCACAGACGGGAGGCGTCGCGCAGGCGGCGCGGGCGCAGCTCCAGGCCGATCAGCGTGGCGAACGTCTGCTCCGCCGGACCGCCCGAGGCGCGGCGGCGGCGCAGCGTCTCGCGCAGGGCGTCCGCGGACGACAGGCGCGGCTTGGCGGCGGCGTGCACCACCGCGTCCACCCAGCCCTCGACGAGCGCCAGAGCGGTCTCCAGGCGGGCCAGGGCCGCCTTCTGCTCCGGCGTGTCCTCCGGCTGGAACATGCCCTGCTGCAGAGCGTCCTGCAGCTGCTCCGGGTTCTGCGGGTCGAACTGGCCGACCACGTCCTCCAGCTTGGCCGTGTCGACCTTGATCCCGCGCGCGTAGCCGTCGACCGCGCCGAACAGGTGCGAGCGCAGCCACGGCACGTGCGCGAACAGGCGCTGGTGGGCCGCCTCGCGCAGGGCGAGATACAGCCGCACCTCCTCCTTGGGCACGCCCAGGTCCTTGCCGAACGTCTCGATGTTCACCGGCAGCAGCGCGGCCTTGCCGGCAGGGCCGAGCGGCAGGCCGATGTCGGTGGAGCCGACGACCTCGCCCGCGAGCACACCGACGGCCTGCCCGATCTGCGTGCCGAACATGGCGCCGCCCATCGAGCGCATCATGCCGATCAGCGGGCCGGCCATGGCCTGCATCTCCTCCGGCAGGACGTCGCCCATGGCGGTGCCGACGCGCTCGGCGACCGGGTCGACGAGTTCCTTCCAGGCCGGCAGGGTCGCCTCGACCCACTCCGCGCGGGACCACGCCACCGCGGAGCCCGCGCCGGACGGCAGGGACGTCGCGTCGTCGAGCCACAGGTCGGCCAGACGGACGGCTTCCTCGACGGCGGTGCGCTCGGCGGGGCCGACGCTCGCGTCCTTGGTGCCGTCCGCGGTGCCCTGGGAGACCGTCTGGCGGGCGATCTGCTTGGCCATGTCCCAGTTCACGGGGCCGCCCTCATAGGAGAGCATCTGCCCCAGTTGCTGGAACGCGGCGCCCAGGTCGGAGGGGTTCAGCGAACCGAACATGGCAGCGAACGGATTGTCCGCGCCGGGGCCGCCAAAGCCCCCGGCACCGGGCAGCCCGCCGAAACCGAACGGGTTGGCCGGACCCTGACCACCACCGCTCTGCTGGTCCTTCTTCTTGCCCTCGTCGCCGTCGTCCGGCTCCTCCGGCGGAAGGCCGAATCCGAATGGGGTGTCACTCACGGGATTCCTCGGCTGGTAAGGCCGCCGGTTGGCACCGGCGGCGCGGCTGCCCGATAACACCACCCAGCGTAGACACCACGAGCCGATCGGGCCTCGGTGCTTCGCCGACTCTTGGCCTGCGGCAGGATGGATGCCACCTGGTACGGACGCGTCACTCGCGTTCCTACTGAAGACAACCGCTGGAGACGCCCGGTGAGTTCCCCTGATCCGCAGGTTCGCGCAGCGCGAAACCAGTCAACCCCTCCTGCGCGCGGCGTGCGCGGGCCCGTAGTCGCGGTGACCGGTGCCGCGTCCGGTATCGGCGCGCTGCTCACCGAGCGGCTGGCCGCCTCGGACGAGGTCAAGCAGGTCATCGCCATCGATGAGCGGCGCGGTGAGTGTGCGGCGGCGCAGTGGCACATTCTGGATGTGCGGGATCCGGCGATCGCGGAGAAGCTGCGGGGCGCCGACGTGGTCGTACATCTGGCGCTCGACCTGGATCTGGAGACGGATTCCGCCGCGCGGACGGCGTACAACGTTCGGGGGACGCAGACCGTGCTGACGGCCGCGGCGGCGGCCGGGATCCACCGGGTCGTGCTGTGTACCTCGGCGATGGTCTACGGGGCGCTGCCGGACAACGAGCTGCCGTTGTCCGAGGACGCGGAGCTGCGGGCGACGGCGGAGGCCACCGGGGTCGGAGATCTGCTGGAGATCGAGCGCCTCGCGCGAAGGGCCCCCCGGGCCCACCCCGGACTTAATGTCACCGTTGTCCGGCCCGCGGTGCTCGTGGGCGGTACCGACACCGCGCTGACCAGGTACTTCGAGTCGCCTCGGCTGCTCGTCGTCGCCGGTTCGCGGCCTGCCTGGCAGTTCTGTCATGTCGAGGACCTGTGCAGCGCCCTGGAGTACGCCGTCCTGGAGAAGGTCGAAGGGGAACTCGCCGTCGGATGCGACGGCTGGCTGGAACAGGAGGAGGTCGAGGAGCTCAGCGGGATCCGGCGGATGGAGCTGCCGTCCGCGGTCGCGCTGGGCGCGGCGGCCCGGCTGCACCGGATCGGTCTGACGCCCTCTCCGGCCGGGGACCTGGCGTACACGATGTACCCCTGGGTGGTGAGCGGGAGCCGGCTCCACGACGCGGGGTGGCGGCCGCAGTGGACCAACGAGGAAGTGCTCGCGGAACTGCTGGAGGAGGTCTCCGGACGGCACACGGTCGCCGGACGGCGGCTCGGACGCAAGGACGCGACGGCGGCCGGTGCCGCCGGCGCGACGGTGGCCCTGCTGGGCGCGGCGGCGGTGGTGCGGCGGGCGCGGAAGGCCCGGCGGCGAATCTGAGCGGCCGAGGGATCACCACCCTCGGGTAGGTGCGGCCGACGGGCTCACTCCCCGGCATGTGCGCGTGTGGGCTCCCCGCGGCAGGTGCGAGCCAGGGCACACCTGGCACACCCGGGCTTGCGCGGGCGACGGGCTCACTCCCGGCCTGCAAGCGCTTACCCGACGGCATGCACGAGGCTCCGGCATGTAGGAGGCTCCAAACGCGCACGCGCGTGTGCCGGGCGATAACGCTATTTCCCGCCCACGCGGGCGTGGGGCACGATGGGGGCATGGCACCTACCAACGATCACCCCGGTGAGCAGGGCGCTCAGGACCCCGTGAAGCTCATCGGCATTCGCGAGACGGCCCTCTCCGTGGACGAGGTCTTCCGGGCCGTCGGGGACGACGCCGCCGGGGGGACCGCGTTGTTCGTGGGGACCGTGCGGAACCACGACGGGGGTGCCGATGTCGACGAACTCGGGTACTCGTGCCATCCCAGTGCCGAGGCCGAGATGCGGAGGATCGCCGAGAAGGTCGTCGCCGAGTATCCGGTACGGGCCCTCGCGGCCGTACATCGCGTCGGGGACCTCGAGGTCGGGGACCTGGCAGTCGTCGTCGCCGTCTCCTGCCCCCATCGCGGCGAGGCCTTCGAGGCCTGCCGGAAGCTGATCGACGATCTCAAGCACGAGGTGCCCATCTGGAAGCACCAGAAGTTCTCGGACGGAACCGAGGAGTGGGTCGGAGCCTGCTGAACCGGTCCCGCCGAACCCGTCCACCCCACTCCGGTTGCGTAACCGCACCCCTGGCGTGAGCGTTGTCAGTGCCAGCGGTTAATCTGCTGATCAGTCAGTTTGCGGTCACTCATTGGGGATGGGAGGACGGCATGGCGGTGCTCATCTGGTTGCTGATTCCGCTTGTGGCTGCGATCTTCGCCGGTCTGTGGGGCAGTTGGGCCAACCGGACCCGGAAGGCACGGAGCGACGGGCCGGAGCTCGACGGATACGCCCGGTTCCGCGCGGCCATGGAGAAGCCTCCCTCCCGTACATGATCGCGGGGCGCGGGGTTCGCGGCCCTGACGGGGCACTGTCAGACGGCCCTGACGGGGCGCTGACAGGTGTGTCACGTACTGTCTTGGCATGCCACGCCGCACCGCGACGATGCTCGCCTCCACCCTGATGCTGATCGCGCTCCTGTGCGCGGGAGTCTTCATCCCCGTGCCGTACGCGGAGATGTCCCCGGGGCCGACGGTGAACACCCTCGGGGAGCACGACGGCGAGCCGGTGCTGCAGATCTCCGGGCGCAAGACGTACGCGACGACCGGGCATCTCAACATGACCACCGTCCGGGTCACCAGCGCCGACTACAAGATGAACCTGGTGGAGGCCGTCTACGGGTGGCTGGCGCACGACAACAAGGTCGTGCCGCACGACACCCTCTACCCGGACGGCAAGACCGAGGAGCAGTCCACCCAGGAGAACGCGGAAGAGTTCAGCCAGTCCCAGGAGAGCGCCAAGGTCGCCGCCCTGAGGGAGCTGGACATCCCGGTGCAGAGCTGGGTGATCGTCTCGACCGTCGTCAAGGGCACCCCGGCCGAGGGCAAGCTGCACGCCGGTGATGTGATCAAGGCCGTCGACGGTACGACCGTGAAGGAACCGGCCGACGTCGCCAAGCTGGTGACCAAGCACAAGCCGGGTCAGGACGTCGTCTTCACCATCGTGCCGGCCAAGGAGCAGGTCGCCGCGGAGAAGGAGCGCAGGGCGCCGACGAAGTCCGAGAAGGTCACGATCAGGACCGCCGAGTCCGACGACAGCGCGCAGAAGCGCGCGATCGTCGGGATCTCCGCGGGGACCGACCACACCTTCCCGTTCACCATCGACATCAAGCTCGCCGACGTCGGCGGCCCCAGCGCGGGCCTGATGTTCTCGCTCGGGCTCTACGACAAGCTCACCCCGGGCAGCCTCACCGGTGGCAAGTTCGTCGCCGGCACCGGCACCATCGACGACGACGGCAAGGTCGGACCCATCGGCGGCATCGAGATGAAGACCGTCGGCGCGCGCGACAAGGGCGCCCAGTACTTCCTCACGCCCGCCGACAACTGCGCGACCGCCGCCAGGGACGTCCCCGAGGGGCTCACCCTGGTTAAGGTCGACACCATCGGCGACGCCCTCGGCGCCCTGAAGGACATCCGCTCCGGCGCCACCGCCGACCTGCCGAAGTGCACGACCAACGACTGAGGAACAGGCTGGTACGGCAGTGGGGGCGCCCCTTCACCTCAAGGGGCGCCCCCACTGCCGTTCAGGTCCTCGCCGACGGATCGGATCAAGTCCGCGCCGCCGGACCGGAAGACCTCAGGCCGCGAACGTCGACGCGAGCGCCTCCGCCAGACCCGGGACCAGGTCCGGGCCGGTGAGGACCTCCGTCGGCGTGTCCTTCTCGCGCAGGCGCAGGGCCGACTCGCGGGCACCGTCGCGCAGGACCGCGACCGTCATGCGGACCTCCTGACGGTCGGGGTGGTCGGCCACCCACTTCGTGAGCTTGGCCTCGCTCAGGCCCTGCGGGACCTGGGCCTCGGCGGACGGGGGCAGCATCAGGCGCTCGACGGTCAGCGCGCAGCCGACCACCGCGTCGGGCCAGGCGATCGTGCCGAGGAACTCGTCGAGCGCCTTGCCCGTTGGAAGTTCGTCCTGCTCGATCGGGGTCAGGCCGGAGGACTCCTGCTCGTCCCCCAGGCCGAGCTGGGCGGCGAGGCCGGGTTCCTGGGCCCGCAGCCGTGCGGTGTCTACGAGGGCGAAGAGGCGGGCGGGCTGGTCCCAGCCGAGGCCGGAGGCGTACTCGTCGATCTCGAGAACGGCCCGGGTGAGCGGGCTCGCCGCCATGGGAGTGTTGGACATGGTCACAATCCTGCCTCGTTCCTGGCCCGAATCGGGAACTGAGTAAGGGGTGAGTAAGTTGCATAGGTGTGGGCCCACGATCACGGGGGGCCACGGAGGGTCCACGAAGACGCGGGCCTGACGGACCAACAGCGAACCTCGGGGTGCGAACCTTGGCTTTCCAGATGCCGGACCGCGGCGGAGGCCCGACCGGGCCACGGATCAGAGTGGGCCGCCCGTCCCGGCGTGTCCGGACGATGCTCATGACACTGGGCGTCCTCGCCGTCCTCGGCATGGCTTTCACCATGTTCGCGGGCTTCTGGACGGACTGGCTCTGGTACCGGTCGGTGAACTACTCGTCGGTGTTCACGACCACGCTGTGGACGAAGGTCGGGCTCTTCTTCGTCTTCGGTCTGTTGATGGCCCTCGCGGTCGGTTTCAACATCTGGCTGGCGCACCGGCTGCGCCCGCCGCTGAGCGCCATGTCGATGGAGCAGCAGAGCCTCGACCGCTACCGCATGGGCATCGCGCCGTACAAGAAGTGGCTGCTGCTGGCGATCACCGCGCTGGTCGGCCTGATCGCCGGCGCCTCCGCCTCCAGCCAGTGGCGGACCTGGCTCATGTGGGTCAACGGCGTGCCCTTCGGCCAGAAGGACCCGCAGTTCCACCTCGACGTCGGCTTCTACGCCTTCGACCTGCCCTGGTACCGGTTCCTGCTCGGCTTCGGCTTCGCCGCCGCGATCCTCTCCGTGATCGCCGCCGCGCTCACCCACTACCTGTACGGCGGGCTGCGCATCACGAGCCCCGGCGCGCGTGCCACAGCCGCGGCCACCGGCCATCTGTCGGTCCTCATCGGCATCTTCGTCGCCCTGAAGGCGGTCGCGTACTGGCTCGACCGGTACGGACTCGCGGTGAAGTCCAGCGACTTCAAGGCGACCGACAACTGGACGGGCCTGCGGTACGTCGACGCCAACGCCTATCTGCCGGCCAAGACGATCCTGTTCTGCATCGCCGTCATCTGCGCGCTGCTGTTCTTCGCCACCCTGTGGCGGCGCACCTGGCAGCTGCCCGTCATCGGCTTCGGCCTGATGGTGCTCTCCGCGATCCTCATCGGCGGCCTGTACCCCGCGATCGTCCAGAAGTTCCAGGTCCAGCCCAACGAGCAGGCCAAGGAAGCGCCGTACGTCGCGAAGAACCTCAAGGCGACACGCGAGGCGTATGGCATCGACGGCGCGCAGGTCACCGAGTACCCGGGCACGAGTCAGACCGAGGACAAGACCAAGCTGCGCGACGACGTGGACTCCGCGGCGAGCATCCGGATCCTGGACCCGAACATCGTCTCGCCGACGTTCCAGCAGCTCCAGCAGATCAGGAACTACTACGCGTTCCCGACCAACCTGGATGTCGACCGGTACACCAAGGACGGCAAGGACCAGGACACGGTCATCGGTCTGCGTGAGATCAATCTCAACGGCATTCCGAAGCGGAACTGGATCAACGACCACTTCCGCTACACCCACGGCTACGGCGTGGTCGCCGCCGAGGGCACCAACGCCGACTCCCAGGGCCGACCGGACTTCACCGAGTCCGACCTGCCGTCCAAGGGCGACCTCGGGACGTACGAGCAGCGGGTCTACTACGGCGAGAAGACCTCCATGTACTCGATCGTCGGCGGTCCCCAGAAGGAGATCGACTACTCCGACGACAGCGGTGAGAAGACCTACAGCTACAAGGCTGACAGCGGGGTGAGCCTCTCCAACCCGGTCAACCGGGCCGCGTACGCGGTGGCGTTCGGTGAGCCGCAGATCCTGTACTCCGGTGCGATCGGCGACGGTTCGCGCATCCTGTACAACCGCACGCCCAAGGAGCGCGTCGAGGCGGTCGCCCCGTGGCTGACCATCGACGGCGACGCCTACCCGGCGGTGGTGAACCACCGCATCCAGTGGATCGTCGACGCGTACACGACGACCAACGGCTACCCGTACTCCTCGCGTACGACCCTCGGTGACACGACGGCCGACTCGCTGACCGCCAGCAACAACCAGCGGGCGGTCGTGGCCCAGCAGAACCAGGTCAACTACATCCGCAACTCGGTGAAGGCGACCGTCGACGCCTACACCGGCGAGGTCAAGCTCTACCAGTGGGACACCCAGGACCCGGTCCTGAAGACCTGGATGAAGGCCTTCCCGGGCACGGTGGAGTCCAAGAGCAAGATCTCCAAGGACCTGATGGCCCATCTGCGCTACCCG
The DNA here is from genome assembly GCF_041052385.1 of Streptomyces sp. R28. GTDB lineage: Bacteria > Actinomycetota > Actinomycetes > Streptomycetales > Streptomycetaceae > Streptomyces. The sequence goes on from NZ_CP163439.1 coordinate 6,998,942, forward strand.
CAGGACCTGTTCAAGGTCCAGCGCGAGCTGCTCACCCGCTACCACGTGAAGGACGCGACGACGTTCCTCAGCGGCAGCGAGGTCTGGCAGGTGCCGGACGACCCGACCAACAAGTCGGGCAGCGCGGTGCCGCCGTACTACCTGAGCATGAAGATGCCCGACCAGCAGGCGCAGGCGTTCTCGCTGACGACGACCCTCACACCGAGTGGCCGTGACAACCTCAGCGCCTTCATGGCCGTCGACGCCGAGGCGGGCACCAGTGACTACGGCAAGATCAGAATTCTGAAACTGCCGACCAACACCACGGTCAACGGACCCAGCCAGGTCCAGAGCCAGTTCAACTCCGAACAGAACATCGCCGAGACCATCAGGCTGCTGAGAGGCGGCGACTCCGAGGTCGAGTACGGCAACCTGCTGGCGGTCCCGCTCGACGGCGGACTGCTCTATGTGGAGCCGGTCTACGTACGCGGTGGCGGACTCAAGTACCCGCTGCTGCGGAAGGTGTTGGTGTCCTACGGCGGCACGACCGCCTTCGAGGACACGCTGGGTGAGGCCCTCAACAAGGTCTTCGGAGCGGAGGGGCCGACCACCGAGCCACCGGACGAGGACGGCGGCGGTACGACACCTCCGCCGACGTCCACCAACCCGACGGTCCAAGACGCGCTCAACGACGCCCAGAAGGCCTTCGAGACCGGCCAGGAAGCCCTGAAGAAGGGCGACTGGGAGGCGTACGGCAAGGCGCAGGAGGACCTCGAGGAGGCGCTGCAGCGGGCCGAGGACGCACAGGCCAAGGCGGACAAGACCGGCAGCGGTGGCGACAGCGGCGGCAGCGCGAGTCCGAGTTCGAGTCCGAGCCCGACCAGCAGTCCCACCAGCTCGTAGGGACGGCGGCTGATCGAATAGCCCACCCCGCGCCGTGATACTGTTGCAGCACAACGGCGCGGGGTGGAGCAGCTCGGTAGCTCGCTGGGCTCATAACCCAGAGGTCGCAGGTTCAAATCCTGTCCCCGCTACTGAAGTCGACGAATATTTCGTACGACAGCGAAGGCCCGGATCCTCCAGAGGATCCGGGCCTTTGTGATGTGCGAACGCATGTGCCGGGGGGTGGGGCGGTCGCGCCGCCGTGGGGAGTTGGGGGAACTGTGTTTGACTTGTCTCTCTGTGGGCATGTCGACAAAACGCTGAAGTGACCTCAATGGCTGCGGTATACCAGGTGTACCCAGGTTGCAGGTGGTGCGACGATGGACGTTATGGGGGACAAGGCAACTCTGTTGGAGACAGGGCGGTTTGTGCAGCCTGCCGACTTTGTGCAGCCGACGGGCGATTTCGCGCAGCCGACGGACAGTGCCTCGCTGCCGGTGGGCGACCTCGCCCAGCCGGAGGGCGACTTCGCCTTCGACCGGCCGACCGACCGGGACGAGGCAGGGGACGCCGCCGAGGAGGCGCGGCAGCGGCTCGCCGTCGAGGCCGGTGACGCCGAGGCGATGAGTGTGCTCGGGGCCATGCTGCTGCGCCGCGGCGATCTCGACGGGGCCGAGCCCCATCTGCGGGCCGCCACCGCCGCCGGGGACCGGGCTGCCGCCAACAACCTGGGAGTCCTTCTTCACCAGCGCGGATACGCCGACGAGGCCGCCGGATGGTGGCGGATCGCCGCCGTCGCCGGGTCGGCCGCGGCCGCGCACGCGCTGGGACGCCATCACCGCGAGCGGGGCGACGAGCCCGCCGCCGAGTACTGGCTGCGGCAGTCCGCCGAGCAGGGACACGCGCTGGGCACGTACGCGCTCGCCGATCTGCTGGAGCACCGCAGCGACGACAGGGCCGAGCAGTGGATGCGGGCCGCCGCCGAGCGCGGGCACCGCGAGGCGGCGTACCGGCTGGCGCGTGCGCTCGACCGGCAGGCGGGGCGCACGGGCGAGGACGGAGCCGACAACGGTGTCGCGCCGAACGAGCCGCTGGTGGACGAGGCCGAGCAGTGGTACCGGCAGGCCGCCGCGCGCGGGCACCGGCGAGCCGCGCTGCACCTCGGGGCGATCCTCGAGAAGCGCGGGGACCTCAAGGAGGCAGGGCGCTGGTACCTGACGTCCGCCAAGGACGGGGAGGCGCGGGCCGCCTGCGCGCTCGGGTTCCTGCTGCGGGACGCCGGGGACACGGAGAGCGCCGCCGTGTGGTGGCTGCGGGCCGCGCAGGACGGCGACGGCAACGCGGCCAACGCGCTGGGCGCGCTGCACGCCGAGCGCGGGGAGACGCAGACCGCCGAGCGGTGGTACCGGGCCGCGATGGACGCCGGTGATGTGAACGGTGCGTACAACCTCGGGCTGCTCTGCGCCGAGCAGGGGCGTACGCCGCAGGCCGAGCAGTGGTACCGGCGGGCGGCGTACGCCGGGCACCGCGAGGCGGCGAACGCGCTGGCGATCCTGCTGCTGCAGGGCGGCGACGCCACGGGTGCCGAGCCGTGGTTCTCCAAGGCCGCGGAGGCTGGGAGCGTGGACGCCGCGTTCAACCTGGGCATCCTGCACGCCGGGCGGGGCGAGGAGCGGGCCGCGCTGCGGTGGTACGAGCGTGCCGCTGCCGCCGGGCACACGGAGGCGGCGCTGCAGGTCGGCATCGCGCGGCTGCGGGACGGGGACGAACTCGCCGCTGAGCGGCATCTGCGGTGCGCGGCCGGGGGCGGCAGCGCGGAGGCCGCGTACCGGCTGGCGACCGTGCTGGACGCTCGGCGGCCGCCGGAGCCCGCGCATGAGCTCGGGGAGCCGGCGCACGAGAAGACCGAGTGCGAGGAGTGGTACGAGCGGGCGGCTTCCCAGGGGCATCGGCGGGCGCAGGTGCGGGTGGGGATGCTCGCCGCGGCTCGGGGGGACGTGGTGGAGGCGGGCCGGTGGTACCGGGAGGCCGCCGAGGCCGGGTCGCGGAACGGCGCGTTCAATCTGGGGCTGCTGCTCGCCCGGGAGGGGAGTGAGCCGGAGGCTGCGATGTGGTGGACGCGGGCGGCTGACGCCGGGCATGGGCGGTCGGCGTTGCGGCTGGCTCTGGTCTACGCGCGTCGCGGGGAGCTGGCGGAGGGGCAGCGGTGGGCTGATCGGGCGGTGAGTCTGGGGCCGCGGGAGGTTGCGGCGCGGGCTGCGCGGTTGCGGGATGCTCTGCGGGAGGAGCTTTCGGCGTGACGCCCGCGGTGCGCTTGGGCGGCTTGGGTGGCTTGCGGGGCTTGGGCTGCGGGTGACGTGGCTTTGGGGTGGCCGGCGCTGTGGTTGCCGTTGGTGCGTTTCGCCCCCGCCGCCCCTACCCGTCCCGTCCTCCAGGGGTTGCCGCCCCTTCGACCCCGGTGCCTGGGGGCTGCCGCCCCCAGACCCCCGCTTCGGCCCTGAACGGGCCTCGTCCTCAAACGCGGACGGGCTGAGATGCGGCCCGGCGCTGGAAAGTGGCCGTCGCTTGGGAGCCCTGAAGCGCCTGTGGGCGATGGGCCTTGGCCGCGCCTGGATCGGCATTCAGAGTGATCGCGTGGCTGGTGGCGGAGAGTGACGGGACGTAAGTGATTTGCCTCTGCCCGCGTCCTTGACGTAGTGTTCCATTCATCGCCGCGGGGTGGAGCAGCTCGGTAGCTCGCTGGGCTCATAACCCAGAGGTCGCAGGTTCAAATCCTGTCCCCGCTACTGAAGGCCTAGGGCCGGAATCCGTAAGGGTTCCGGCCCTAGGTGTATGTACCGGGGGTGTCAGGGCGTGTGGCCCACCGCCTCCTCGTACAGCGTGCGGTTCACCGTCTGTGATTCCGGCAGGGGCGTTCCCTCTGCCACGCCCTGGGCCGCATAGGCCGACTGGAGGCGCGTCGTCGTGCCGGAGCGGATTTCCCAGTCCATGCGCAGGGGCGGGGTGGATCTGAGGATGGACTCCTCCGACTTCAGGAGTTTGGCCAGGTAGGTGACGAAGCTCGCATCCTGCTTGTAGTCCGATGCGAAGTACGTGTTCACCGTGCGGATGTAGGCCCTGAGGAGTGCCACGCCCGCGTCCACGTCGTCCTGCAGCAGTGCGCGGCCGTAGAGCATGCCGCCCAGTGGTTCGCCCTGTGGCTGACCGCCCAGGAAGGCGTAGCCCTGCTTGCCGTCCACCTTGCGCCAGACCGGATCCAGAAGCCACGCCGAGTCGACGCCGCCGTTCTGCAGGGCCGTGAGGACGTCGGCCGAGCCCAGTTGCTGGTACTGGATCTCGGCCAGGCCGCCGCCGTGCTGCTCCAGTGCCTTCTCCATGGGGTACGCGATGACCGAGCCCTTGCCGATCATCGTGCCCAGCCTGCGGCCCGCCATGGCGACCCGGCTCGCGCTCTCGCCCTCTTTCAGGCGCGCCCACAGGCCGCTCTTGGACTTCGGGTCGGGGGAGAAGTTCCCCGCGACCCATTTGATGTCGAAGCCGCCCTTGACGCCGTTCATGACCGCCGCCTCCGGGGCCGCCCACAGGGCGTCGATGTCCCCCTTGGCCAGCAGGGGCAGCGCGTCCGGGGTCGGAAGGACCTTCAGTTCGACGTCCAGGCCCTCCTTCTTGAACTCACCCTTGTCGAGGGCGACTTGTAGCGGGGCCACGTACTCGGCGCTCAGTGTTCCCGTCGCGATCGTCAGCTCGCGGGGCTCGGACAGGGGCTGTGGGGGAGGGGTTGCGGGGAGGCAGCGGGCCGGAGTCCGGTTCGGGGAGAGGCCTTTCGGGTCCGTCCAGGCATTCGCGCCGCAGCCCTCGACCGGGCGGACGGTGCGTCGTCCTGCGGCTGTGCTCGACGAGGAGTCCGACTCGTACGGCGATGAGCAGGCCGCCGACGCCAGCAGTGCTGCTCCTGCGGCGAGGACTACGGCGTATGCGTGGGTCCTCCTGGTCATGACTGGCCCCTTCCTCGGTCCCTCGGTGCCCACGGAGTGAGCAGGCGGCCGGCGAAGCGGATCAGTTCGGAGAAGAGCACCCCCAGGACCGCGACGCAGACGATGCCGACGAACATCACGTCGTTCTGGAACAGCGCGCGCGAGTCGAAGATCAGATGGCCCAGGCCGTTCGTCGCGGCGATCTGCTCCGACGCGACGATGACCAGGACCGCCACGCCCGCCGCGATGCGCGCGCCCACCAGCACCGACGGCAAAGACGCCGGGAGCAGGACGTGGCGGAACATCTGCCGGCGCGAGGCGCCGAAGACCTGGCCCGCGTCGCGGTGGCCGGAGGGTATGGACATGACCGCGGACATGGTGGAGATCCATACGAAGAAGAACACCGTCGCCGCCACCAGCGCCACCTGCGGGCCCTCGCCCAGGCCGAACATGTTCAGGAAGATCGGCAGCAGGGCCAGCTTCGGTACGACGTACAGGGCGTCCAGGAGCGGTTCCAGGGCCGCCCGGACCAGGGAGAGGGAACCCATCAGGAGGCCCAGGGCGTACCCCGCCGCCGTGCCCGCCGCGTAGCCCGCCAGGACGCGCTTCAGCGTCGCCCACACGTCCGGCCACAGGTCGCCGGCCGCGGCCCGGTCCCAGCCGTCGGCGAGGATCGTGGACGGGGCCGGGTAGACGCGGGCGTCGATCCAGGCCTGGGAGGCGGCCAGTTGCCAGAGGAGGACCAGGAAGAGGGGTACGGCCAGCGCCAGCGACAGCTCCAGCGCGCGCCTGCGGCGGTGGGTGCGGGCGGGGTGGAGTTCCTGCGGGCCCGGGCGCCGGACCAGGCCCGACTCGGCGGGTGGCTCGGTGAGTGTCGTCATGCCGGTACTGCCTCCTTCCGCAGCAGGTCCCACAGCTCGCTCTTCAATGCCGTGAACTCGGGTGTGGTGCGGATGTCGCCGGTGCGCGGGCGCGGGAAGGGCGGGCGGTGCTCGGCGATGATCCGGCCCGGGCGGGCGGACATCACCAGCACGCGGTCGCCGAGGACGATGGCCTCCTCCAGGCTGTGGGTGATGAAGAGTGTGGTCGTCCGCAACGACTGGGTGATGTCCAGGAGTTCGTCCTGGAGGATCGTGCGGAGCTGGGCGTCGAGCGCCGCGAACGGCTCGTCCATCAGCAGCAGTTCGGGCCCGACCGCCAGTGCCCGGGCGATCGCCACGCGCTGGCGCATGCCGCCGGAGAGGGCGGCGGGGTAGGCGTCCGCGAAGTCGGACAGGCCCATCCGGGCCAGCCAGTCGTCGGCGCGGGCGTTCGCCTCGCGGCGGGGGACGCGTTGGATGTCCAGGCCGAAGCGGACGTTGGCGCGCACGGTCTTCCAGTCGTAGATGCCGTAGTCCTGGAAGATCATGGCCGCCGGGCGGGTGCTGGATGTACGGATCTCCAGCGTGCCCGTGCTCGGGCGGAGCAGGCCCGCGGCGATGCGTAGAAGAGTGGACTTGCCGCAGCCGGAGGGGCCGACGACACAGACGAACTCGCCGGGGGCGACGGTCAGATCGAGGGGGCCGAGGGCGTCGACCGTGTGGGGGGATCGGCCGAAGACGCGGGTCAGTTCGCGGGCCTTGAGCTTGGGGTGCGGCGGATCGGGCGGAATCGGCGGATGCGGCTCTGCGGGCGTCGGTGTCGTCTCTGTCGGCTCTCCCACTTCGGTCTCCTCGCGGAGTGCGGAACGGACATGTGGGTGCGGGGGGAGGGAGTGGCGTACTGATGGATGTCGTTGACCATATGACGGTCCGTCAGATTCGGGAAGCCTGCCTGCGTGGGCGGCGCCAGGCCTTAGTCCCTGCGGGCAGCACAAAGCCCCGGCACTCACCGGTGCCGGGGCTCAGGGTGTGGTGGGGTCAGGTCTTCGCGCAGTTCGGGCAGACGCCGCGGTACGTCACCTCGACGTCCGAGACCGTGAAGCCGAAGCGCTCGGAGTCGGGGAGGTCGGCCATCGGGTTGCCCGTCGGGTGGACGTCCCGGATCGAGCCGCACTGGGCGCAGACCAGGTGGTGGTGGGGCCGGTGGGCGTTCGGGTCGTACCGCTTCGCGCGCTTGTCGGTGGAGACCTCGAGTACCTCGCCGAGGGTGACCAGCTCGCCCAGGGTGTTGTAGACGGTCGCCCGGGAGATCTCGGGCAGCTTGGCGACGGCCCGCGCGTGCACCTCGTCGGCCGTCAGGTGAACGTGATCGCCGGCGAGGACCTCGGCCACGACACGCCGCTGCGCGGTCATTCGCCATCCGCGTCCGCGCAGTCGTTCCAGAAGGTCACTCATGCAGAACACCTTAACAGCAGAAGGGCTAGGTTCCGAATGGGTGTGACTTTGGAGCGCTTTTTGATTTGGACAAAGTCCAGAACGGATGGGGCTGGATTTGATCAAGGGATCAAGGGGTGGGATTGGTCGGGCCGCTATCGCGTCGGCGGCGACGCCGACCACCTGCCGGTGATGGCGCTGGATCGCTTGCCGTGGTGGACGGGCCGGGTTCCTTGGGGAGCCCGGCCCGGGTCGTGGGCCGCTTCCCCGGCCGTTCCTAGGCCGGCACGTGCTGTCGTACGGGTGCCCAGCAGCGGATGATGTCGCGGACCGACACGATGCCGACGGGCTCGTCGCGGTCCAGGACGATCAGATGGCGGAAGCCGCCGTGCGCCATGGCGCGGGCCGCCTCCTCCAGGGTCCACGACGGGGCGGCGAACACGACGTCGTTGGTGGTGTGGTCGTGGGTGCGTTCGCTGTCCGGGTTCTGTCCGAGGCCGACGGAGTTGAGGATGTCGCGTTCGGTGAGGATGCCGATACCGCCGGCGTCGGGGTCGTGGACCACGGCCGCGCCGACCCGACGGGCGGACATCAGCGCGGCGGCCTGGCGAAGGGTGTGGGTGGGGCCGATGGTGAGGACCACGGTGCTCATGGCGTCACGTACGAGCATGGATGGAGCCACCTCCTGGTGTGCCCCCCGCCGCTGGTGTTCACGGCTTTGTTCGCGGTTTCACAAATTCACAAGTGGGGGGACTCTCAGGGTTGCAGGTAAAGCACGGGTCAACAAGGGGGCGCGTGCGGCTGGTACGGGGCGCGACGGGCGCGTCAGTAGCGCTGGTTGAGATACCCGAGGAACTCGTCGTGCAGGAGGCCGTTCGAGGCGGCCGCGTTGCCGCTGTGCGGGCCCGGGCGGCCGTCGAGGCCGGTGAAGTTGCCGCCGGCCTCGGTGACGATGATCGCGGTGGCGGCCATGTCCCACAGCGACAGCTCCGGCTCGGCGCAGATGTCCACCGACCCCTCGGCGACCATCATGTACGGCCAGAAGTCGCCGTACGCGCGCGTGCGCCACACCTCGCGGGTCAGGTCGAGGAAGCCGCCCAGCCGGCCCTGGTCCTCCCAGCCGCTGAGTGAGGAGTACGCGAACGAGGCGTCCGTCAGCTTCGAGACACGGGAGACCTGCAGACGGGTCGCGGAGGAGAGGCTGCGGCCGCTGAAGGCGCCGTGACCCTTGGCGCCCCACCAGCGGCGGCCGAGCGCGGGGGCGGAGACGACGCCCACGACCGGCTGGAAGCCGCTCTCGCCGGCCTCCATCAGCGAGATGAGGGTGGCCCAGACCGGGACGCCGCGTACGTAGTTCTTGGTGCCGTCGATCGGGTCGATGACCCAGCGGCGGGGGCCGGTGCCCTCGATGCCGTACTCCTCACCGAGGATCGCGTCTCTCGGCCGGGCTCGCTGCAGCTGCCCGCGGATCAGCTCCTCGGCGGACTTGTCGGCCTCGCTCACCGGCGTCATGTCCGGCTTTGTCTCGACCTTGAGGTCGAGCGCCTTGAAGCGGCCCATGGTGGCGGCGTCGGCGGCGTCCGCGAGGACGTGGGCGAGGCGGAGATCGTCGAGGTAGTCCGGCATGAGAGGAACCGTATCTGTCGTGGTCGGGGTGGGGCTACCGGGTGGCTGCGCCGGTTGGGCCGGGTCGCAGGTGCGGTTCGCTTTGCGGGTGCGGCGAGGGCGAGTCATCGGTGCCGCCTGCTTGCTGGGCTGCCCGGCGTGAGCGCTGGGTGGGGGTGGCGCGCGGCCCGGCGTCGGCTGGGGGCGGCGGGCGCGAGCCCGCGCCGAACCGCCGCAGGCCCGCGCGTCCCAAGGGAATGGCGCCCCCGCGTGCCCTCGCGAACCCTTGACAGTGCCTCTGTGCGCGTCAAGTCTGGGCGCAGAGCCGCTCGCTCAGGGAGGCGATGATGCCTGCAGCGCGGGAATCCCTGCTGGACGCCGCTTACAGGGCGCTGGCGCGCCGGTCGTGGTCTGCCGTGCGGATGGTGGACGTGGCCGCTGCGGCCGGAGTGTCCCGGCAGACGCTGTACAACGAGTTCGGGAGCAAGGAAGGCCTCGCCCGTGCGCTCGTGCGGAGGGAGGCCGACGGATTCCTCGCCGGCGTCGACCGCGCCCTCGCCACGCACAGCGACGCCCGCGAGCGCCTCACCGCCACCGCGGAGTGGACCGCCGCACTCGCCAGCGACAACGCCCTGGTCCGCGCCATGCTCACCGGCTGCTGGAGCGAGCGACTGCCCTCGCCGACCCTCTCGGCCGTCCCGTCCTCCTCCGCCGTACCGGCACAGCGGCGCGCCGACGGCCCGCTGCCCTCACCCGGCGACTTCGTGGCCATCGTCCGCGACCGGGCCGTATCGGTCCTGTCCGGGCCCGGCGTCAACAAGTCCGACACCCCCGACCTCGCCCGCTCCTGCGAACTCGTCGTCAGACTGGCGCTGTCCTGCGTCGCCGCCCCACCCGGCGAAGGCGGCGTGGCCGACCTCGTACGCAGCGCGCTGCACCGGCAGTTGACCGGCTGACCTCCGGAGGAAACCCACCGCAGTGCGTCGAGCGGTAGGTCGAGCGGTGCGTCGATCAGTGCGAGGAGCCGGACAGCTGCAATCCGACGATCCCCACGATCACCAGGCTGATCGACACGATCTTCAACGTCGACACGATGTCCCCGAGGAAGATCATCCCGTAGATCGCCGTACCCGTCGCCCCGATCCCCGTCCACACCGCGTACGCCGGCCCCACGTCCAGCTTCTTCAGTGACAGCGTCAGCAGTCCGAAACTGCCGAGGGCGAAGATGCAGAAGGCTACGGTCGGCCACAGTCGGGAGAAGCCGTGCGAGAGCTTCAGGCAGACGGCGAAGCCGGTTTCGAGCAGCCCCGCCACGATGACCAGCAGCCACGCCATGTGCTGTCCTCCCGTATCCCCACGTTCTGTGACCGCTTCGTCAGGTTCGCCAGGCTTTGGTCAGGGTTGGCTCCGGCTCGGTGCGATTATGCCCTTACCAGCCCTACGGGGAGACAAACAACGCGGAGGTCAGCCGCCTTCCTCGGCAGCGTTCCTCAGTCGCCCTCCGTGTGTTCCCGCGCGGCCAGCAGCCGCCGTAGCGAGTACAGCCGCGCCTGATCGGCGTGACCCTCCGCCACCCAGCCGTCCAGCGCGCAGTCCGGTTCGTCATGACCGCACGCACGCGGACATCCTTCGGTTCCCGCTTCCAGGTCGGGGAACGCGTGGATCACCCGGGACGGGTCGACATGGGCAAGGCCGAAGGAACGGACCCCCGGAGTGTCGATCACCCAGCCGTCGACCACCGTCAGCGGCAGCGCCAGCGCCGACGTCGTGGTGTGCCGCCCCCGGCCCGTCACCGCGTTCACATGACCGGTCGAACGCCGCCGTTCCTCCGGCACCAGGGCGTTCACCAGCGTCGTCTTGCCCACACCCGAGTGACCGACGAACGCCGTGACGTGGCCGTCCAGTTGCTCCCGCACCCGGTCGGCCGCGCCCCCGTTCTCCAGCTCCTCACGGCTGGTGACGACATACGGGATGTCCAACGCCCCGTAGAGCTCCAGGAGTTTGTCCGGCGGCGCCAGGTCCGACTTCGTCATCACCAGCAACGGCTCCAGACCCCCGTCGAACGCCGCCACCAGACAGCGGTCGATCAGCCGGGGCCGCGGCTCGGGGTCGGCGAGGGCGGTGACTATGGCGAGTTGGTCGGCGTTCGCCACCACGACGCGCTCGAACGGATCGTCGTCATCGGCCGTCCGCCGGAGCACCGACGTCCGCTCCGCGATCCGCACGATCCGCGCGAGGGTGTCCTTCTTGCCGGACAGATCGCCGACCAGCGCCACCCGGTCACCGACCACCGCCGCCTTGCGGCCGAGCTCGCGGGCCTTCATCGCCATCACGATCCGGTCCTCGACGAGGCAGGTCAGACGCCCGCGGTCGACGGTGAGGACCATGCCCTCGGCGGCGTCCTCGTGCTTGGGCCGGATATGCGTACGGGGCCGGGTGCCCCGGCGTCCGGGGCGGCTGCGGATGTCGTCCTCGTCGGTGTGCTTGCTGTAGCGGCGCATGGCAGTGAGTCCTTACGCCCCGAGCATCCCGGTCCACAGTTCGGTGAAGTCCGGCAGGGTCTTCGCCGTCGTCGCCACGTTCTCGATGCGTACGCCCTCGACCGCGAGGCCGAGGATCGCGCCGGCCGTCGCCATGCGGTGGTCCTCATAGGTGTGGAAGACGCCGCCGTGCAGTCGGCGTGGGCGGATGTGCAGGCCGTCGGCGGTCTCGGTGACGTCACCGCCGAGCTCGTTGATCTCCTTGGTCAGCGCGGCCAGGCGGTCCGTCTCGTGCAGCCGCAGATGCGCGACGCCGCGGAGCGTGGAGGGGGAGTCCGCGAGGGAGGCGACCGCCGCGATGCCCGGGGTGAGTTCGCCGACCTCGCTCAGGTCCACGTCGATGCCGTGGATCGCACCTGAACCGGTGAACACGAGCCCGTACTCGGTGAGTTCGCAGGAACCGCCCATCTCGGTGAAGATCTCGCGCAGCCGGTCACCGGGCTGGGTGGTGCGGGTCGGCCAGTCCGGGACGAGGACCTTGCCGCCGGTCACCAGCGCCGCCGCCAGAAAGGGCTGGGCGTTGGACAGATCCGGCTCGATGGTCAGGTCACGGCCGAGCAGGGCGCCCGGCGTGACCCGCCAGACGTTCGGCTCGCCGCCCGACTCCGGGGTGTCCACCTGGGCACCGACCGAGCGCAGCATGTCGACGGTCATGCGGATGTGCGGCATGGACGGCAGGGCGGAGCCGATGTGGCGGACCTCCACGCCCTGGTTGAAGCGCGGGCCGGACAGCAGCAGCGCCGACACGAACTGGGACGACGACGAGGCGTCGATCTCCACCGGACCGCCCTCCAGAGCGCCCCCGCCGTGCACCGTCAGCGGCAGCGCGCCCCGGCCGTCGTCGTCGATCCGGGCGCCGAGGACGCGCAGGGCGTCGATCACGCCGTGCAGGGGGCGTTCGTACGACCGGGGGTCGCCGTCGAAGCGGATGGGGCCGTCGGCCAGCGCGGCGACCGGCGGCAGGAAGCGCATCACCGTGCCGGCGTTGCCGACGTCGACCGTGGCCGGGCCCCGCAGGCCCGCGGGGAGCACCCGCCACGCCTCGCCGGTGCCCTCGGGGCCCACGCCCTCCTCGATGCCTACGCCCATCGCCCGCAGCGCGCCGGCCATCAGCAAGGTGTCGCGGGAGCGCAGGGGGCGGCGCAGCCAGCCGGGCTCGCTCGCCAGGGCGGCGAGGACGAGGGCGCGGTTGGTGACCGACTTGGACCCGGGCACGTGGACCGTCGCGTCGACGGCTCCGCTCGCGTGCGGGGCGGGCCAGAGGGCGGTGGGTGCGTCGTTCGGGGCCATGGCCCCACTTTATAAGCAGGCGGTCGTTCGAGTGCGGCGCCGTCGGGGCTGGTCGCGCCCACGCGGCGGAGCCGCAAATCGACCAGCCCCGTGCCCCCGTGACTGCGCTCCTCGGGGTGTGTCATACCTCCAAAAGCCACCTGCCCCCGCCTATCAGTGAGCACAACGACACCGCGTGGAACAAGAAGAGCCACAAGCCCGCGGGTACGTGAGTCAGCCGCGACAGCTGATCGGCGTCCGAGTCCCCCGCGCCTCCCCGCGCCCGCTTCGCCTGCAGCTCGAACGCCGGTCGTACCCCGCCCACCAGCAGGAACCAGACCACCACGTACGCGAACGCCGCCTGCACCTGCGGCCCGGTCAGCCAGCTCACCAGCACGAACGTGCCGCCCGCGACGAACACCGTCAGTGCCCCGTACGCGTTGCGGATCATCACCAGCATGGCCACCAGCAGGGCCGTCGCCAGCCACAGCAGGAGCGTGATCCGGCCGGAGGCCAGCAGTGCGGCGCCGCCGAGGCCCAGCAGCGGCGGAGCCGTGTAGCCCGAGGCCGCGGTGAGGATCATGCCGAGGCCGTGCGGCTTGCCGCGGCTGACGGTGAGGCCGCTGGTGTCGGAGTGCAGGCGTATGCCGGTCAGGGTCCGGCCGGTCAGCAGCGCGACCAGGCCGTGGCCGCCCTCGTGGGCGATGGTGATGGCGTTGCGCGAGACGCGCCACAGGACGTGTGGGACGACGACGGCGAGCGCGACGACCAGAGTGGCGACCACCACCCACAGATCGGGGTCGGGCTGAGTACCGGAGACCTCGTCCCAGAGGGAGGCGAGCGAGGCGGATGCGGTGCTGTCCATGTAAGGCGATGGCTCCCTGTGGTCGGATGGAATCTGGCAGTGTGGCACGCATGTGCGGACGGTATGCAGCCAGTCGTGGGCCCGAGGATCTCGCAGGAATCTTTGAGATCGAGAAGTGGGAGCCCGAGGAGACCCTGGAGCCCGACTACAACGTGGCCCCCACCAAAGAGGTCCACGTCGTCCTCGACCGTCCCTTGAAGGACGTGGCGACCGGGTCCGCCAGTTCCTCCGTCACGGGCCGGCCGGTTCGGCAGCTGCGGAAGCTGAAGTGGGGGCTGGTGCCCAGCTGGTCCAAGACCCCCGAGACCGCCTTCAAGATGATCAACGCGCGCGCGGAGACGGTGCACGAGAAGCCGTCGTACCGGCGGGCCTTCACCTCCCGGCGCTGCATCATCCCCGCCGACGGCTACTACGAGTGGGTCACCGGCGCGCAGGAGCGGGACCTTGAGGTCGAGGGGAAGCGGAAACGGCCGCGCAAGCAGCCGTACTTCGTGCTGCCCGCCGACGGGTCGGTGTTCGCGATGGCCGGGCTGTACGAGTTCTGGCGGGACCGGACGCTGCCCGACGAGCATCCCCGGGCCTGGTGGGTGACCTGTTCCGTCATCACGACGGAGGCGGAGACGACCCCGCTGGCGGTGGCGCCCGCCGAGGGCCCGAACGCGCTGGCCGACATCCACCCCCGTATGCCGTTGATGCTGACGCCGGAGCGGTGGGACGCCTGGCTCGACCCCTCCCGCACCGACCCTGAGGAGCTGCGGACGCTGCTCGACCCGCCGCCCCCCGGACGGATGCGTGCCTATCCCGTCTCCACGCTGGTCAGCAACGTCCGCAACAACGGCCCGGAGCTGCTGAAGGAGCTGGACGGCCCCGAAGAGGGCACACTCTTCTGACGTGACGACCGAGTCTGACGTGACGACCGAGATCATTGGCACGGACGCGGGGGACGCCCGCATCACCTGGCACCCGGCGAGGAAGGCACGGCTGGTCCTGGCCGTGAGCCACGGCGCCGGAGGCGGCATCGAGGCGCGCGACGTGAGGGCGCTCGCCCGGGCCCTCCCGGCCCAGGGCGTGACCGTCGCCCTCGTGGAGCAGCCCTGGAGGGTGGCCGGCAAGAAGGTGGCGCCCGCCCCGAAGACCCTCGACGTGGGCTGGCGCGGCATCTGGCCCGCGCTCGCCGGGCCAGGGCTGCCCGTGATCTCCGGCGGACGCAGCGCCGGGGCCCGGGTCGCCTGCCGTACGGCCGTCGAACTCGGCGCCCACGCCGTGCTCGCGCTGAGCTTCCCCCTCCACCCGCCGGGCAAGCCCGAGAAGTCCCGCGCCGACGAGCTGCTGGGGGCCGGGGTGCCCACCCTCGTCGTCCAGGGTGGGAACGATCCGTTCGGAAAGCCGCAGGAGTTCCCGGACGGCGACTTCGAGCTGGTCGAGGTGGAGTACGGCGATCACGGGTTCGCCGTACCCAAGAGGGCGCCCCTCGGTCAGGACGAGGCCGTGGCGATCATCACGGACGCGGTGGTGAAGTGGGTCGGGTCACTCGGGTAAAGCTTCGGGAATGTCGTGGGCCCGGCCTCTGTTGTGGCGGACAGCGGTGCTGAACGAGCAGCGCAGTCGTCGTAGGAGAGGAAGTCCGCCGCATGGGTTCGACCTTCTGCCCGAGCCGTGGCAGCCGTGCTGACCTGGACTGGACAGTGCTGCACGCGGCCAGGACCGCTCCTATTCGAGCGGCGGCAGGTACGGCAGGTCGTCTATCCTCCGATTCAGGTGGGACCGGCTTCGGCCCTGCCCAGAATCTTGAGGAGGTGGGTCCGGTTCCCGGTACCGACGCAGGGACCGACAACGGCCAGGCGGAGCAGCCCGAGGGCCTGGGCACGAGCGTGGGCACGTCCACGGAGACGACCGCCGAGCGCAGCGCGCGCTTCGAGCGGGACGCGCTCGAATTCCTCGACCAGATGTACTCGGCCGCCCTGCGCATGACGCGCAACCCGGCCGACGCCGAGGACCTGGTGCAGGAGATGTACGCCAAGGCGTACGCGTCCTTCCACCAGTTCCGTGAGGGCACCAACCTCAAGG
Source organism: Streptomyces sp. R28 (assembly GCF_041052385.1). Lineage (GTDB taxonomy): Bacteria > Actinomycetota > Actinomycetes > Streptomycetales > Streptomycetaceae > Streptomyces. The sequence continues at coordinate 7,014,417 of NZ_CP163439.1, forward strand.
CGTGGCTGTACCGGATCCTCACCAACACCTTCATCAACTCCTACCGCAAGAAGCAGCGTGAACCCCAGCGCTCCGCGGCCGAGGAGATCGAGGACTGGCAGCTCGCCCGCGCCGAGTCGCACATGTCGACGGGCTTGCGCTCCGCGGAGTCGCAGGCGCTCGACCACCTGCCCGACTCGGACGTGAAGGAAGCCCTCCAGGCGATCCCCGAGGAATTCCGTATCGCCGTGTACCTCGCCGACGTAGAGGGCTTTGCGTACAAGGAGATCGCGGACATCATGGGGACACCCATCGGTACGGTGATGTCCCGGCTGCACCGGGCCCGCCGTCAACTGCGCGGCATGCTCGAGGACTACGCGCGTGAGCGCGGACTCGTCCCGGCCGGCGCCGGAGAGTCGAACGAAGTGAAAGGTTCGGGCTCATGAGCTGCGGAGAGCCGCACGAGACGGACTGCAGTGAGGTACTCGATCATCTCTACGAGTTCCTCGACAGTGAGATGCCGGACGTCGACCGCGACAAGTTCAAGCAGCACTTCACGGAGTGCTCGCCGTGCCTGGAGAAGTACGGCCTGGAAGAGGCCGTGAAGAAGCTGGTCAAGCGCTGCTGCGGTCATGACGACGTGCCCACCGACCTGCGCGCCAAGGTCCTGGGGCGGCTCGACCTGATCCGCTCCGGGCAGGCCGTGCCCGACCACGACGTGACCGCGACGCCGCAGGAGTCCTGAACTCCCCGTCCCGGGAACGTGGTGCCGTCACTCGAACGTGCTAATCGGCGCGTGACAACCCCGCAGCCGCCCCTCTCACCGACCTAGGCTCTCCCGTTGAGCTGAGCAGGTCATGGTGGAGGGAGGGGCGTCGAGGATGGACGCGATACCGGCACGGGCGCGTGTGTACGTCGCCTGTGTGGCGCTGTGCACCCTCGCCCTTCTCCTTCCCCTGCTCGCGACACGCACGCCCTGGTGGGCGGTTGCCCTGCTCGCCGCGCTCTACGCCGCCGGCGAGCAGATCGCCGCCCGGTGGCGGTTCGCGGGCACCTTCTATCCCGTGCTGCTCGCCGGGGCCTTTCTGCTGTCGCCGCCCGCCGCCGCGCTGGTCGCGGTGCCGGGTGCGCTGCTCTCGACGGCCGGGCAACGGCCGCTGTGGACACGGCGGATCTGGCGGGCCGCCCAGCTCGCCGTGGCGCTCTGGGCGGCGGCCCGGGTGCACTGTGCACTGGACGGGCGCGATGCCGTGGCGGCGGGCGAATTCCCGTGTGCGCTGCTGTCGGCGGGGGGTGCGGTACTGACGTTCTGTCTGGTCCTGACCGCACTGGACTGCGGGATTCTCGCGTCGGCCACGGGGGTCCCCCCGCTCGAGCGAGGCCGAGAGTGGGGGAGTGTGCCGGTGCCGCGCGCCTGGCGGGGGCTCTTCCTGCGGTCGCTCGCCCCCATCGCCGTACACGGTCTGGCCGGGCTGATGATGGCCGTGCTGTGGCGCAGTCCGTACGGCTCCGTCGCCGCGCTGCTCGTGCTGCTGCCGATGTGCGTGTCGTGGTGGGTGTTCGCCCAGTACCACCGGGAACGCGCGGCTCATCAGGCGACGATTCGGGCGCTGGTCCAGGCCGTCGACATCAAGGACGGCTACACCCGCGGGCACAGCGAGCGGGTCGGGCAGGCCTCGATGATGATCGCGCGTGAGCTGGGCCTGGCCGACGAGCGCGTCGAGGTGCTGCGGTTCGCCGGGATCCTGCACGACGTGGGGAAGCTGGGGGTGCCCACGCGGCTGCTGCGCAAGAACGGGCCGCTCACGCCCGAGGAGCGGCGGGTGATCGAGCTGCACCCCGAGTACGGGCACGAGATGGTCCGCGGGATCTCCTTCCTCGGCGAGGCCCGGGCGGCCGTACTGCATCACCATGAGCGGCTGGACGGGAGCGGGTACCCCTACGGGCTGACGGGGGGCCAGATCCCGGAGTCGGCACGTGTGGTGGCGGTCGCCGACGCCTTCGACGCGATGACGTCGACCCGGTCGTATTCGAGGGCCCGGCCCGTGTCCGTCGCCCTGGGCGAGCTGGAGAGGTGCGCGGGCTCACAGTTCGACCCCCGGATGGTCACGGCTCTCGCCCGAGCCGTGGACCGGTACGGCTGGCATCCCGCCGTGACCGCCGACGAGGCGTCCACGCCCCCTGCGCGCCCGCCGGTCGCGGGTGTTCCGGGAGCGCACCGATGAGCGCCCCCCGCACCACCGGGAAACCGCCCCTCCTTCTCACCCTCGTCCACACCTGCGCGGCCCTCCTGGCCGCAGGCTCCCTCCTGGGCACCCTCTGGCACGAGCTCGACGAACGCGGCATCGCCCTCGCCTTCGGCGTCCTGGTCACCGTGGGTGAGCTCACCCGGTGGACCGGCGCGGAGGGCAGGGAGGCCGCCCCGCTCGGCGCCGCCGCGGCGCTGTCGTACGCGCTGCTGGGGGAGGACGGCGGGCACCCCACCCACCACGGGGTCCTGCAGGTCGGCGCCGTCGTCCTCGCCGCCTCGCTGCTCGGCAGCGTGCCGCACCTCGCGCGCGGGCGCCCCGTGCTCGACCACCTCGCCCGGCGCGTGCTCACCACCGGCTTCGCCGCCGTCTGCTTCCAACCCCTGTACAACCAGGGCACGTTCCACGGCTGGGGCCCCGGCTACGCCCTGATCCTGCTCGCGATCCTCTCCCTCACCGCCCTGTGCGACGCGCTGCTGGCCGCCGCGCTGGCCCACTCCCGCACCCGGTGGCCGTTCGGGCCGCTGCTGCGGGACGAGCTGCGGGCGACGCTCGGGATCGGGTCGGCCGTCTGCGCGACGGGCGCGGTGATGGCGCTCGCGGTCGCCGTGGTCGGGCTGTGGGCGCTGCCCCTCTTCTCGCTCCCCCTCCTGCTCACCCAGATGTCCCTGCGCCGCTACACCGCCGTGCGCACCACCTACCGGCAGACCATCGCCTCCCTCGCCCGGGCCACCGAGATCGCCGGGTACACCCCGGCCGGACACGCCCGGCGGGTGGCCGCGCTCAGCCGGGAGGTCGGGCGGGACCTGGGGCTGTCCGAGGCGGAACTCACCGTGCTGGAGTACGCGGCGCTCATGCATGACATCGGGCAGCTGAGCCTGGTCGACCCGGTGCCGGCCGGGGCCACCGCCGAACTGCCCGTCGAGGAACAGCGGCGGATCGCGCTGCTCGGCGGGGCCGTCGTACGGCAGACCGGGGTGCCCGCACAGGTGGCGACGGTCGTGGAGCGGCTGGCCGACCCCTGCCCGGAGCAGCCGGTCGCCGCGCGGATCGTGCGGGCCGTGAACGCCTACGAGGAGAAGGCGCGGGACGCCGGGCCCGGCGGGCCCCTGAAGGCGCTGGAGGAGCTGCGGCTGGGCACCGCCGGGGACTACGCCCCGGAGGTGGTGGGTTCGCTCGCACGGGTGCTGTCCAGAGACTGTCTGACATGGCCTGTGGCTGGGTAACCCATGGGTAATGAGCGCCCTTCCAGCCGTACGTGGTTGGATGCGAATGAGAGGGTGTCCGGGGGCGAGCACTAGCCAGCCCACTCCACGGAACTGGCAGGCGGGAATCGTGAGGATCTTCGGCAAGGGACGGCACCGGCCCTCCGCCTCCTGGCGGCAGGCCACCGACCGTGCGTTCACGTTGATCGGCGACGGTCGGTACGACGACGCAGGCGCGTTGCTGACACGTGCCGCCGATCTGGAGCCCTGGCTTTCGGAGTCCTGGTTCAACCTCGCCCTGCTGCACAAGTTCCGGCACGACTGGGAGCAGGCCCGGGCGGCCGGGCTGCGCGCCGTGGCGCTGCTCGACCGGGAGACCGGGGCGCCCGACTGGTGGAACGTCGGCATCGCGGCCACCGCCCTGCAGGACTGGCCGCTGGCCCGGCGGGCCTGGCAGGCGTACGGGCTGCGGGTGCCCGGCGGGGCGACCGACTCCGGTGAGCCGGTCGGGATGGACTTGGGCAGCGCGGCCGTACGACTGTCCCCGGAGGGGGAGGCCGAGGTCGTGTGGGGGCGGCGGCTCGACCCCGCCCGCATCGAGGTGCTGTCGATCCCGCTGCCGTCCTCCGGGCGGCGCTGGGGCGAGGTCGTGCTGCACGACGGGGTGCCGCACGGCGAGCGGACCACGTCCGCCGGGCACGCCTACCCCGTCTTCGACGAGATCGAGCTGTGGGCGCCCTCGCCGGTCCCCACCTGGGTGGTCCTCCTGGAGGCCGCCACCGAGGCCGACCGGGACGCGCTGGAGCAGCTCGCGGCCGACGCCGGGTTCGCCGCGGAGGACTGGTCGTCGTCGGTGCGGCTGCTGTGCCGGATGTGCTCCGAGTCGCGGATGCCGTCGGACGAGGGCGACGGGGAGCACCTGGACCCGCACGACCACAGTGAGCCGGGTCACCCCGGGCCGCTGGGCCACCGCACCGACGGGCAGCTGTGGGTGCCGGAGCGGGAATGTGGCGTCGCCGCACCCGCGTCACTGGTCCGGGGACTGCTGGACGGATGGGTCGCCGACAGCCCGGATTCGCGGGACTGGCGGGATCTCGAAGAGGTCTGCTGAGCATTCGCCGTACCCTGTATCAGCATCACACCCCCCTTTTTCTTTTGTTTGTGCAGGAAGGCGTACGTCTGTCATGGCCCAGCAGGACACCGATCAGCAGCACGCGGGCGTGCTCCCCGTCGACGACGAGGGCTTCGTCATCGACACGGAGGACTGCGAGGAGCGCGAGCTGGCGTTCCGCGAGCGCGGCACCTCGCGGCCCATCACGGTCGTCGGGAACCCGGTGCTCCACAAGGAGTGCAAGGACGTCACCGCGTTCGACGACGAGCTGCTGAAGCTGGTCGACGACATGTTCGCCTCGCAGCGCACCGCCGAGGGCGTGGGCCTGGCCGCCAACCAGATCGGCGTCGACCTGAAGGTCTTCGTCTACGACTGCCAGGACGACCAGGGCGTGCGGCACGTCGGCGTGATCTGCAACCCCGAGCTCGTCGAGCTGCCCGCCGACAAGCGCCGCCTCGACGACAGCAACGAGGGCTGCCTGTCCGTGCCGACGGCCTACGCCGCGCTGGCCCGCCCCGACTACGCCGAGGTGACCGGGCAGGACGAGAAGGGCAACCCGATCAAGGTGCGCGGCACCGGGTACTTCGCTCGGTGTTTGCAGCACGAGACCGACCACCTGTACGGCTACCTCTACATCGACCGTCTCTCCAAGCGGGAGCGCAAGGACGCGCTCCGGCAGATGGCCGAGAACGAGCCCCGTTACCCCGTCGTCGCGAACGACTGAGTTCGGCTCAAGAGCCTCACACGTCCCTTCCGTACGGCGCCTGTTCAGGATCCCCTTCCTGACCGGGCGCCGTTCGCATGTCCGTCGCACGTTCGATCCCATACAGGCAGATTGTGATCCAGCACCAGTCACATAGGGGGAGATTCTCGGCGCCGAGGGGTAGTGAATGAAGCAAATCCGTTCCCAGATCGGTCAGTTGTGGTGCTGAATGGAAGTGCGGGGATACGCGACGGCGCACGCCCGGCACAGCGGGAGGGGCGTGTACAACTGGCGGCTGAGAGGGGTTTGTTCGTGCATGCTTTCTCACGCGGCACCACATCGACACCGACGGCGGTCCCGGTACCACCCTCGCTCTCTCTCCCGGTGATCGAAGCAGCGTTTCCCAGGCAGCTCCATCCGTATTGGCCCCAACTCCAGGAGAAGACCCGTACCTGGCTGCTGGAAAAGCGGCTGATGCCGGCCGACAAGGTCGATGAATATGCCGACGGCCTTTGCTACACGGACCTCATGGCGGGGTACTACATCGGCGCCCCCGACGAGGTGCTCCAGGCGATAGCGGACTTCAGCGCGTGGTTCTTCGTCTGGGACGACCGGCACGACCGCGACATCGTCCACCACCGCCCGGCCGCCTGGCGCCGGCTGAGGTTCCGCCTGCACGCGGCGCTCGACTCACCCGAGGACCATCTGCACCACGCGGACCCGCTGGTCGTGGGGTTCGCGGACAGCATGGTGCGGCTGTACTCGTTCCTGCCGCACACCTGGAACGCCCGGTTCGCCCGCCACTTCCACGCGGTGATCGAGGCGTACGACCGGGAATTCCGCAACCGCATCGAGGGGCACATCCCCACGGTCGAGGATTACCTCGAACTGCGCCGGCTCTCCTTTGCGCACTGGATCTGGACCGACCTGCTCGAGCTGAGCGCCGGGCTGGAACTTCCGGACCGGGTACGAAAACACCCGGCATATCGGCGGGCGGCGTTGCTGAGCCAGGAATTCGCCGCCTGGTACAACGACCTCTGCTCATTCCCCAAGGAAATCGCGGGCGACGAGGTCCACAATCTCGGAATCAGCCTCATCACGCACAAGGGGCTCACTCTGGAAGAGACGGTGGCGGAAGTCAGGCAACGCGTCGAGGACTGCATATCCGATTTCCTCGTGGCCGAGCGGGACGCCCTTGAATTCGCCGACTCACTGGCCGACGGCACGGCGTGGGGAAAAGAACTCGGCGCCGCCGTGCGCGCCTGCGTCCGCAATATGCGCAACTGGTTCAGCTCGGTCTACTGGTTCCACCACGAGTCCGGCCGGTACATGGTCGACAGCTGGGACGACCGGTCCACGCCCCCGTACGTCAACAACGAAGCGGCAGGTGAGAAATGACCGTCGAGTCCGTCCGCCCCGAAGCCCAACCCCGTGGGACTTCGGAACTGCGTGAGCCGCCCCTCGCGGGCGGCAGGGTTCCACTTCTCGGCCACGGCTGGAAGCTGGTCCGGGATCCGCTGGCCTTCATGGCGGGGCTCCGGGTCCACGGCGACGTCGTACGGCTGAAGCTCGGCCCGAAGACGGTCTACGCCGTCACCACGCCGGATCTCACCGGCGCGCTGGCGCTGAGCACCGACTTCGAGATCGCCGGCCCGCTGTGGGAGTCCCTGGAGGGCCTGCTCGGCAAGGAGGGGGTGGCCACGGCGAACGGCCCCCGGCACCGGCGTCAGCGGCGCACCATCCAGCCCGCCTTCCGGCTCGACGCGATCCCCGGGTACGGGCCGATCATGGAGGAGGAGGCACATGCGCTGACCGAACGCTGGAAGCCCGGCGAGACCATCGACTGCACCTCCGAGTCGTTCCGGATAGCCGTGCGCATCGCCGCCCGCTGTCTGCTGCGCGGCGCGTACATGGACGAGCGGGCCGAGCGGCTGTGTGCCGCGCTGGACACCCTCTTCCGCGGTATGTACCGGCGGATGGTGATCCCGCTCGGGCCGCTGTACAACCTGCCGCTCCCGGCCAACCGCACATTCAACCGGGCCCTGGCCGATTTCCATCTCCTGGTCGACGAGATCGTCGCCGAACGCCGGGCATCCGGTCAAAAGCCGGACGATTTGCTGACGGCATTGCTGGACGCGAAGGACGAGAATGGCGACCCCATCGGGGAACAGGAGATCCACGATCAGGTCGTCGCGATACTCACGGCGGGCGCCGAGACCGTGGCCTCCACGATCATGTGGCTGCTTCATGTGTTCTCGGAACATCCGGAACACGCCGACAAGGTGCGCGCGGAGGTCGAATCCGTCACCGGTGGCCGGCCCGTGGCATTCGAGGACGTCCGCAGGCTCGGGCACACCAACAATGTCGTCGTGGAGGCGATGCGTTTGCGCCCCGCGATCTGGATTCTGACGCGACGGGCGGTGGCCGATACGTCACTGGGTGGCTATCGCATTCCGGCCGGGGCCGACATCGTCTACAGCCCCTACGCCATCCAGCGCGACCCGAAGTCGTACGCGCGCCACCTCGAGTTCGACCCCGATCGCTGGCTTCCGGAGCGCGTGAAGGACGTGCCGAAATTCGCCATGAGTCCGTTCGGCGTCGGCAATCGCAAGTGCCCGAGCGACCACTTCTCCATGGCCATGCTGACGCTGATCACGGCGGCGCTGTCCACCAGGTACCGCTTCGAGCAGGTGTCCGGTTCGAGCGACGCGACCCGGGTGGGCATCACACTCCACCCGCACCACCTGCTGCTGAGGCCGGTGCCGAGGGACTGACGCCAGTCGGGGGCTGCCCCCCAAGGGGCGGCTCAGGCTGCAGGGGGCCCCTGGAACGTCCGTCGGTAGGCGTTCGGGGTCGTCCCCAGCGCCCGTACGAACTGATGGCGCAGTGCGGCCGCCGTGCCGAACCCTGTCCGGCCGGCGATCGCGTCCACCGTCTCGCCCGTCGCCTCCAACAACTCCTGTGCCAACAGCACCCGTTGACGCAGGATCCAGCGATAGGGGGTCGTCCCGGTCTCCTGCTGGAAGCGGCGGGCGAAGGTGCGCGGGGACATGTGCGCCCGCTCGGCGAGCTGCTCGACGGTGACCTCCTCGTCGAGGTGCAGCTCCATCCAGGCCAGCACCTCGCCGACCGTGTCGCAGTGCGAGAGGGGCAGCGGGCGTTCGATGTACTGGGCCTGCCCGCCGTCCCGGTGCGGCGGGACCACCATCCGCCGGGCGATCTTGTTGGCGACCTCGGGGCCCTGCTCCTGCCGCACGATGTGCAGACAGGCGTCGATGCCGGCGGCGGTGCCGGCGCTGGTGATCACGGGCCCGTCGTCTACGTAGAGCACGTCGGGCTCGACGATCGCCTCCGAGTGCCGTCGGGACAGCTCCTCGGCCTGCCGCCAGTGCGCGCTGCACCTCCGCCCGTCGAGCAGCCCGGCCGCGCCCAGCACGAAGACGCCGGAGCACACGCTGAGCACCCGCGCACCCCGGTCGACGGCCCTGACCAGGGAGTCCAGCAGCTCGGGCGGATAGTCCCGGGTGACGTAGTCGCTGCCGGCCGGTACGGCGATCAGGTCGGCGTCGTCCAGCCGCTCCAGGCCGTGCGGCGTGGAGACGGTGAGCCCGCCGACGTGGGTGTCCAGCGTCGGTCCCTCCGCCGAGACGACGGCGAAGTCGTACGTGGGCAGTCCCTCGTCGCTGCGGTCGATGCCGAACACCTCGCAGACGACGCCCAGTTCAAAGGGGTGCACGCCGTCGAGGAGGACGGCGGCCACGTTCTTCAGCATGCTGCCAGTGTGCCTCGTCGGTGGCAGTAAATCGAGGGTCTACGGCAGTCCTGCCACTGTTCGTAAGGAGCGTCCGGCGTGACAGTGGTGTCATGACTACAGCGCAGACAGAAGGACTGATCTCGATGCTCACCGTTCTCGGCATGTTCGTCCTCCTGGTCCTCCCCTCAGTGATCGGGATCGTGCACGACCGGCGTATCGACCGTCAGATCAAGGAGGCGGAGCAACACCGGTCCCGGCAGCGGCGCTTCGCGCGGGCGGCGTAACCTCTCCTGCACCAACAGGGGAGGATCATGAGACACAGACTGTGGGCCGTGGCAGGCGGGGCGGCAGCCCTGACCCTGCTCACGGCCACCGGCGCGCACGCCGAGGGCGAGGGCGACATCCGGGTCACCAAGGCGGTCGTCAACCACGGCAAGAACGTCATCGTCGGCACGACGAAGGCCGTCGAGTACCCGATCGCCATCACCATCAAGGACGACTCGGGGGTGAAGGGGCTCACACGCGTCAGCACCATCAACACGTCCAGTGCCGAAGGGGGCGGCTTCGCCGAGTGGATCGGCACGAAGTGCGTGGAGACGACGTCGACCACGTCGGTGTGCACGGCCACGATGCGGATCACTCCGGCCTGGATCCCCGGCTACAGCGACACCGACAGCAACAGGGCCGCCGGTGAATGGCAGGTCAACGCCACGGTCAAGGCGAACGACGGTGACTACTGGATCTCCGACCGCATCGCCCTCTACAAGGTGAAGCGCGCCTCCAGGCTCACGACGGACGCGACCCCCGAGCCCGTCGCCAAGGGGTCCTCGCTCACCGTCAACGGCAAGCTGACGCGCGCGAACTGGGAGAACCTCAAGTACCACGGGTACACGGAACAGTCGGTCAAGCTCCAGTTCCGCCCCGCCGGTGGCGCCCACTACAGCACGGTCAAGACCGTGAAGACGGGCGCCCACGGCAAGCTCAGCACCAAGGTGACCGTCACCTCGGCGGGCAGCTGGCGCTGGTACTTCCCCGGCACGACGACGACCGCGCGGGTCGTGTCGGCCGGGGATGCCGTCGCGCTGAAGCAGGGCTGAGAGGTCCGGCTCAGAAGTCCTCGTCCAGGTCGACGGTGCCCTCCACCGCGACCTGGTACGCCGACGGACGCCGCTCGAAGAAGTTGGTGAGCTCCTGGACGCCCTGCAACTCCATGAAGGAGAAGGGGTTCTCGGAGCCGTACACCGGGGCGAAGCCGAGCCGCGTCAGACGCTGATCGGCCACACACTCCAGGTACTGCCGCATCGAGTCGGTGTTCATGCCCGGGAGGCCGTCACCGCACAGGTCGCGCGCGAACTGCAGCTCGGCCTCGACGGCCTCCTCCAGCATGTCGGTGACCTCCTGCTGGAGCTGGTCGTCGAAGAGCTCCGGCTCCTCCTTGCGGACGGTGTCGACGACCTCGAAGGCGAAGCTCATGTGCATCGTCTCGTCGCGGAACACCCAGTTGGTGCCGGTGGCCAGGCCGTGCAGCAGGCCCCGGCTGCGGAACCAGTAGACGTAGGCGAAGGCACCGTAGAAGAACAGGCCCTCGATGCACGCGGCGAAGCAGATCAGGTTGAGCAGGAAGCGACGCCGGTCGGCCTTGCTCTCCAGGCGCTCCAGCTTCTCGACCTCGTTGATCCACTTGAAGCAGAACTCGGCCTTCTCGCGGATGGACGGGATGTTCTCGACGGCGTCGAACGCCGCCGCCCTGTCCTGCGGGTCGGGCAGATAGGTGTCGAGCAGCGTCAAGTAGAACTGGACGTGCACGGCCTCCTCGAAGAGCTGCCGGCTCAGGTACAGCCGCGCCTCGGGGGAGTTGATGTGCTTGTACAGCGTCAGCACCAGGTTGTTCGCGACGATCGAGTCGCCCGTCGCGAAGAACGCGACCAGCCGGCCGATCATGTGCTGCTCACCCTCGGACAGCTTCGCGAGGTCGGCGACGTCCGAGTGGAGGTCGACCTCCTCGACGGTCCAGGTGTTCTTGATGGCGTCCCGGTAGCGCTCGTAGAAGTCCGGGTAGCGCATCGGGCGGAGAGTCAGCTCGAAGCCCGGGTCGAGGAGATTGGCGTTGCGGGGGGTCGTGGCGGTCATTACTGGCAGGCCTCGCAGGACTCGGGGTTTTCCAGGGAGCAGGCGACGGCGTCGGGGTCGGCCACCTGCTGGGCGGGGATGGTCTTTTCCGGCTGGGCGGACTGGGCCTGGGCGGCGCGGGCGATGCGGGTCGCCGGGCGCGAGCGCAGGTAGTACGTCGTCTTCAGGCCCTGCTTCCAGGCGTACGCGTACATCGAGGAGAGCTTGCCGATGGTCGGCGTCTCCAGGAAGAGGTTCAGGGACTGGGACTGGTCGAGGAACGGCGTCCGGTCCGCGGCCATGTCGATCAGGCCGCGCTGCGGGATCTCCCACGCCGTGCGGTACAGGGCCCGTACGTCCGCCGGGATCCAGGCGAAGTCCTGCACCGAGCCGTTCGAGTCGCGCAGGGCCTCACGGGTGCGGGCGTCCCAGACGCCGAGCTCCTTGAGCTCGTTGACCAGGTAGGAGTTGACCTGGAGGAACTCGCCGGACAGCGTCTCGCGCTTGAACAGGTTGGAGACCTGCGGCTCGATGCACTCGTAGACGCCGGCGATGGACGCGATGGTGGCGGTGGGTGCGATGGCGAGGAGGAGGGAGGTGCGCAGGCCGGTGGTGGCCATACGGTCCCGCAGGGCGGCCCAGCGCTCCGGCCAGGTCAGCTCGACGCCGTAGTGGTCGGGGTGCAGGACGCCCCTGGCCGTACGGGTCTTCTCCCAGGCCGGCAGCGGGCCGTTGCGCTCGGCGAGGTCGGCGGAGGCTTCGTACGCGGCGAGCATGACGCGCTCGGCGATACGGGTGGAGAGGGCTCGGGCCTCCGGCGAGTCGAAGGGCAGCCGCAGCTTGAAGAAGACGTCCTGCAGGCCCATCGCACCCAGGCCGACGGGACGCCACTTGGCGTTCGACCGCCCGGCCTGCTCGGTCGGGTAGAAGTTGATGTCGACGACGCGGTCGAGGAAGGTGACGGCGGTACGGACGGTGGCGTCCAGCCGCTCCCAGTCGATGTCGCCGCTCACCGTGTCGACGAAGGCACCGAGATTGACGGATCCCAGGTTGCAGACCGCCGTCTCCCCGTCGTTGGTGACCTCCAGGATCTCCGTGCAGAGGTTGGAGGAGTGGACGACGTGGCCCGGCAGTGCCGTCTGGTTGGCGGTGCGGTTGGCGGCGTCCTTGAAGGTCATCCAGCCGTTGCCGGTCTGCGCGAGGGTGCGCATCATGCGGCCGTACAGGTCACGGGCGGGGATGGTCTTCTTCGCGAGCCCTGCCTCCTCCGCCTTGCGGTAGGCCGCGTCGAACTCATCGCCCCACAGGTCGACCAGCTCGGGCACGTCGGCGGGGGAGAACAGGGACCACAGGCCGTCGGCGTTCACGCGGCGCATGAACTCGTCCGGGACCCAGTGCGCGAGGTTCAGGTTGTGCGTACGCCGGGCGTCCTCACCGGTGTTGTCGCGCAGCTCCAGGAACTCCTCGATGTCGGAGTGCCAGGTCTCCAGGTAGACCGCGGCGGCACCCTTGCGCCGGCCGCCCTGGTTCACGGCGGCGACCGAGGCGTCGAGGGTCTTCAGGAACGGGACGATGCCGTTGGAGTGACCGTTGGTGCCGCGGATCAGCGAACCCCGGGAGCGGATACGGGAGTACGAGAGGCCGATGCCGCCGGCGTGCTTCGAGAGGCGGGCGACCTGGTGGTAGCGGTCGTAGATGGAGTCCAGCTCGTCCAGCGGGGAGTCGAGGAGGTAGCAGGACGACATCTGGGGGTGCCGGGTGCCGGAGTTGAAGAGCGTGGGGGAGGACGGGAGGTAGTCGAGGCGGCTCATGAGCCCGTAGAGCGCGGCGACTTCGTCCACCGACCTGGCGGTGTCGTCCTCCGCGAGGCCCGCGGCGACGCGCAGCATGAAGTGCTGGGGCGTCTCGATGACCTTGGGGGTGATGGGGTGGCGGAGCAGGTACCTGCTGTGCAGGGTGCGCAGGCCGAAGTAGCCGAAGCGGTCGTCGGCGCCGGTGTCGATCAGGGCGTCGAGGCGGGCGGCGTGCAGGCGCACGAACTCGGCGGTCCGGTCGGCGATGAGCCCCTCACGATGCCCGACCGCGACCGACTCGGTGAAGGACGTGACGCCCTGTGAGGCGGCCTCGGCGGCGACGGAGACGGTCAGCAGCCGGGCGGCCAGCCTGCTGTAGGCGGGGTCCTCGGAGATGAGACCGGCCGCCGCCTCGGTGGCCAGCTCGCGCAGCTCCTGCCCGTCCGCGAAGGCGGACCGGCCGCGCAGCGCGGCGGCGGCGACCCGGCCGGGGTCGGCGTCGGGGAGGTCGGCGGTCAGCTCGGTCAGGGTCCGCAGCAAGGCGGTTCCCGGAGCGTCCTCGTCGGTCGGGACGGTCGCAGCGGCTGAGGCCGGGTCTGCTGGCGCGATGGTCACGTGGGGGCTCTCCCTCGCTCGGCACGGGGGCCTTGCGGAGGGCAGGGGGCAGCACACGAGCGCGCAGGGCGTCGCATCCACCGACCCATTCCACGAGGCCCGGACGTCAGGGCACGCCGACCGGATGGCCGGGTGCGCTGTCGGCAGGTCCTCGGACTGACTCTCGTACGACGGCATGCGGGCATACGTGTACGAGTACACCGTTGCGGGACAGTTCCGGATTCGCACCGGATTCCCCTGTGGCGACAGCGAGCATGAGCATACATCTTGTGCCGGGCTGTCGCGTCACCCCCAGATGTTGTGTCGCGGTGGTTTCAGAGCGTCAACTCGTAGGTGAGGAGAGTGATGTCGGCGAGGGCCGGGATCGGATTCCAGTCCCGCTCGGGTGTGCGGACGAAGCCCAGGCGTTCGTAGATGCGGTGGGCGCTGTGCATGGCGCGCTGGGTCGACAGGACGATGCGTACGCAGCCCGCCGTGGCCCGTGCGCGGTCGACGCAGGCGCGTACGAGGGCTTCTCCGGCGCCCCGGCCCCGGGCGCCCTGCGCGACAGCCAGCATGCGGATCTCGGCCTCGCCGGGCCCGGCTATGTCGGCCATCGGCCCGCCGCTCGGCACGAAGGTCACGCCGCCCAGCAGCCGGCCCTTCTCGACGGCCACCAGCACCTCGGCGGCGGCCGCCCGCTTGGCCACGTCCTTCAGCTCACCGAGGTATTCGTCGCTCTCCCCGAAGTCGAGGAGGCCGTCCTGGACGTAGGCCTGGGCGGTGATCTCGGCGAGGGTGTCGTACTCGGCGGGTGTGACGGGGCGGATGAGGAGGTCCATGGGGCCGAGTGTGCCGGACGGCCGCGGTGAGGGGTCCGGATTTTCCACAGGGCCGGTATGACAAGAAGAAAAGGCCGGTCACACGGTGAAGACCCGCACCGCGACGTCCGCCCCGGAGGAGATGAGCGCGTACTCGCACGAGCCGGTCGGAGTCACCTGGTCGGCCTGGAGCGGGAAGTCGGTGAACTGAACCCACAACTCGCCCGTCTCGCCCTCGTCCCAGTGCAGGGTGCCCTCGCCGAAGAACGCGTTGCTGCCCGACTGGTCGCTGACCGTGGCCGTCACGGAGTTGGCCTCACCCGAGGAGTTCTCCACCTTGATGTCCACGGTGAGCAGTTCGCCGGGACTCGACAGGGCCGTCCCGGTCACGGACGCCAGGCTGCCCACGTTGAAGGCGCTGCCCAGCCCGCTGGAGTTGGTGCCGGACACCTGCTTGACCGTCACGTTGAAGGTGTTCGGACCGACGGAAACCGAGGCCATGGGGTCCTCCTGGGTCAGTCGGAAGAGGGCGGGCAGAACCCGCCTTGTGCGGTCATGAGGGGCTGATACCCGAAGTTCGCCGCCTGCTGGTTGAATCGGTCCGCCATCTGCCGGGCGGTGAGCAGCGCGAGTTCCGGGCCGGGTGCGTTCAGCTCGATCGAGAACGCCGGACGACCGGCGTACAGGAAGCAGACCGGCCAGGGCAGGATCTGCACGGAGGGGTCCTGGGACAGGGCCGTGAGCTGACTGCCGTCGAATGAGACGTCAGGGTCCGCGGCGACGAGGTCGTCGACGGTGGGGAGGGTGTCACCCACGGTTCCGCTCCTCAAAGCTGGGAGAACAGGTGGGCCTTCCCTATCAGCGTTTCCCATGCGGCGGCGGCCCGCAACTTGCGGACCGCCGCCGCACACCGAGGTCAGGGCGTGTGTCAGGGCGTGGTCAGTGGGCGGATCCGGCGGTCGCCGGCGGCAGTTCCACCTGGACGCCCGGGTCGCCCGCGTCCGCCGTGTAGTCCTCCGGCCTGGTCTCGTCGACGCCCTCGGGGGCCTTCGCCGCCTTCAGGACGAAGGTGAGGACGACGGTCACGACCACGTTCAGTACGAACGCCGTCAGGCCGATGTAGCCGATCTCCCCGATGCCGGGGATCTCCTTCGCCGAGCCGCCGAAGTGCTTCTGCGTCGGGGAGGCGACGCCGTACGCGGCGATCGTGCCGTAGAGCATGCCGACCGCCCAGCCGGCCAGCAGGGCCCAGCGGTGGAACCAGCGGGTGAACAGGCCGCCGACCAGGGCCGGGAAGGTCTGCAGGATCCAGATGCCGCCCAGGAGCTGGAAGTTGATCGCGACCGTCTTGTCCATGGTGAGGACGAAGATCAGGGCGCCCACCTTCACCAGCAGCGAGACCAGCTTGGAGACCTTTGTCTCCTGCGCGGGCGTCGCGTCCGGCTTGATGAAGTCCTTGTAGATGTTGCGGGTGAAGAGGTTCGCCGCCGCGATGGACATGATGGCCGCGGGGACGAGGGCGCCGATGCCGATCGCCGCGAAGGCGACGCCCGCGAACCAGGCCGGGAACATGTCCTCGAAGAGCTGCGGGATCGCCAACTGGGGGTTGGTGGCCTCGACTCCGGCCGCGATCGCCATGAAGCCCAGCAGGGCCAGCAGGCCCAGCATCAGGGAGTACAGCGGCAGGATCGTGGTGTTGCGGCGGATCACCTCACGGCTGCGCGAGGACAGCGTCGCCGTGATCGAGTGCGGGTACATGAACAGCGCGAGTGCGGAGCCCAACGCCAGCGTGGCGTACGTCCACTGGCCCGCCTCCGGCGGGACCAGTCCGCCCGCACCGGCCTTCGTGTACTTATCGCCGGCCGCGGCGAAGATTTCGTCGAATCCGCCCAGCTTGATCGGTATGTAGATGATCGCCACCGCGATGACGATGTAGATCAGCGTGTCCTTGACGAACGCGATCAGCGCGGGGGCGCGCAGCCCCGAGGAGTAGGTGTACGCCGCCAGCACACCGAAGGCGATGAGAAGCGGGAGGTCCTTGACGAACCAGTTGGTGTTCTCGCCGCCGCCCACGCCCATCACGTCCAGCACCGCCTGGATGCCGACCAGTTGGAGCGCGATGTACGGCATGGTCGCCAGGAGGCCGGTGACGGCGACGGCCAGCGACAGGCCCTTCGAGCCGAAGCGGCCGCGCACGAAGTCCGAGGTCGTCACATAGCCGTGCTTGTGCGAGACCGACCACAGGCGGGGCAGGAACGTGAAGATCAGGGGGTAGACGAGAATGGTGTAGGGCACCGCGAAGAAGCCCGCCGCGCCGGCCGCGTAGATCGCCGCCGGGACCGCCACGAAGGTGTACGCCGTGTACAGGTCGCCGCCGAGCAGGAACCAGGTCACCCAGGTGCCGAACGACCGGCCGCCCAGGCCCCATTCGTCGAGGCTGTGCTCGTTCTCGGCCTTGCGCCAGCGCGCGGCCAGGAAGCCCATGACCGTGACGGCCACGAAGAAGAAGATGAACACGGCGAGTGCCACGCCGTTCACGTCGTTCTTCACTCCGACGCACCGCCCTTCTCGGAAGCGCGGGCGCGCTGGTCACGCTGCCACAACTGGTACGCGATCATCGTCAGCACCGTGGAGAGCAGAACCCACAGCATCTGGTACCAGTAGAAGAACGGGATGCCGGCGAACTCCGGGTCGGTCTTGGCGTACGAACCCACCCACAACATCGCCACGAAGGGCGCGACGAGGCAGAGCGCGATGACGACACGCACTGGTGTCACCACCGGTCTGCTCACTTCTGGGGCGTCTGACATCTGCGGCTCCGTCCCTTACTGATCACCTGAGAAACGCGCAGGCAATCTAGGTCACGGTGTCGCACCAGCGGAAGACCTCGTCCGCATATCGGTATGTCGATTCGGTGAAGGCGCAGCCCCCGGCGGTCAGCAGCAGCGGAATCCCTGGCGCGGGTCGGCCTCCTGACGGTCGCCGCGCATCCGCTCGAAGTCGCGCCGGGACGGCACCTTCGCGTCCGGCTGCTCGTGCCGGACGCAGACGTGGGCCGCGTCGACGATGACGACGACGATCAGCAGGGCGAGGACCGCCGAGAGGACGCCGTCCACGGTGGAGTTGGTGACCGCGGTGTGCATGTCGTCCATGGTCTTGGCGGGCGGCAGGACCTCACCGCGGTCGATGGCGTCCTGGAACACCTGACGCTGCTTGAGGAAGCCGGCCTTGGGGTCGCTGGAGAAGAGTGACGATGGATCGGACGTTCGCGGTACGCACCGGGGAGTTCCTCCCGTCCATGCGGCGACGGGAGGAACGTAGAACAGCGGCGGCAGTTGCGCTACACCGCGTGCCGACCTGCTGGGCCCGGCGGCCTACTCGGCGGGTCGCTTCAGCCGCGCAACGAACTTGTACCTGTCGCCCCGGTAGACCGACCGCACCCACTCCACCGGCTGCCCCTCCCGGTCCAGCGAGTGCCGGGACAGCATCAGCATCGGCAGGCCCACGTCGGTGCCGAGCAGGCCGGCCTCGCGCGGGGTGGCCAGGGAGGTCTCGATGGTCTCCTCGGCCTCGGCGAGATGGACGTCGTAGACCTCGGCGAGGGCCGTGTAGAGGGACGTGTACTTGGCCAGGGACCTGCGCAGGGCCGGGAAGCGCTTCGCGGAGAGGTGGGTCGTCTCGATGGCCATCGGCTCGCCGTTCGCCATGCGCAGCCGCTCGATGCGCAGCACCCGGCCGCCGGCGGTGATGTCGAGCTGGTCGGCGAGGCGGTCGTCGGCGGTGATGTAGCCGATGTCCAGCAGCTGCGAGGTCGGTTCCAGGCCCTGGGCGCGCATGTCCTCGGTGTACGAGGTGAGTTGGAGGGCCTGCGAGACCTTCGGCTTGGCGACGAACGTGCCCTTGCCCTGGATGCGCTCCAGGCGCCCCTCGACGACCAGCTCCTGCAGGGCCTGGCGCACGGTCGTGCGGGAGGTGTCGAACTCGGCGGCCAGCGTGCGCTCGGGCGGGACCGGGGTGCCGGGCGCCTGGGTCTCCGTCATGTCGAGGAGGTGCTTCTTCAGGCGGTAGTACTTGGGCACGCGGGCGGTACGGACCGTGGCGCCGTTCTCGTTCTCCGCACTGCTGACGTCGGTGCTCATGGTCTGCCTTCCCGGCTCCGGATGCGGGTCACATCGTGATCCCTTCTGTATACCGTCGCCGCCTCTTTTGGTCTAGTCCACAGTGTTAAGTGGTCTAGCGGAGGAGAGTACTCCGGCGTCGCTGTTTTCGCTGCCTTCTTACTTAAAGGTTCCTGCATATATAGGTCCCATAACAGCTGGTCAGGGGCTATTCGGCCACCCTTGACACGCTTCATGGTCTGGTCCAAGCTCCCCCTACTGGTCTACACCATTGGTCCAGGTCCCGGCCCATGGGCGGGAGGTGTGGGCATCCCTGAGGAGGGTGGCGTGAAGCGCAAGCTGATATCCGCGATCGGTGTCGCGGGCATGATGATCTCGCTGGCGGCGTGCGGGGGCGACAACGGCGACGGTGGGGACAAGGCCGGGGCGGACGGCTACGCGGGCCAGACGCTCACGGTGTGGGTGATGGACGGCTCCACGCCGGACCAGTGGCAGAAGGACGTCACGGCGGCCTTCGAGAAGCAGACCAAGGCCAAGGTCAAGTTCGAGATCCAGCAGTGGAACGGCATCCAGCAGAAGCTGACCACCGCCCTGTCGGAGGAGAACCCGCCGGACGTCTTCGAGATCGGCAACACCCAGACCCCGGCCTACGCCAAGACCGGCGGCCTCGCCGACCTCGCCGACCTGAAGACCTCCATCGGCGCCGACTGGACCGCGTCCCTCAACGAGTCCTCCATCTACGACGGCAAGCAGTACGCCGCCCCTTGGTACTTCGCCAACCGCGTCGTCCTCTACAACAAGAAGATCTGGGCCGAGGCCGGCATCAAGGACACCCCCAAGACCCGGGACGAGTTCTACGCCGACCTCAAGCAGATCGGCCAGAAGACCGACGCCGAGCCCCTCTACCTGCCCGGCCAGAACTGGTACCACTTCGTCGGCCTGACCATCGGTGAGGGCGCCGAGCTGGTCAAGAAGGACGGCGACAAGTACGTCTCCAACCTGGCCGACCCGAAGATCGCCGCCGCCATGGAGACGTACAAGAAGTTCCAGGCCCTCTCCAAGGCGCCCAAGGACAAGGACGAGGCCACCCCGCAGCAGGGCGAGGTCTTCGGCAAGGGCAACGTCGGTGCCTTCATCGGCATGGGATGGGAGGCCGGCATCGCGATCAAGGCCAACCCGAAGATCGAGAAGGAGATCGGCTACTTCACCATCCCCGGTGCCACGGCCGACAAGCCCGAGGGCGTCTTCCTCGGCGGCTCCAACCTCGCGGTCGCCGCGGGCAGCGAGAAGCAGGAGCTCGCCAAGGAGTTCCTGAAGATCGCCCTGTCCGACACGTACGAGGGCGAGCTGGCCAAGCTCAACGGCGTCATCCCGAACAAGGAGTCGCTGCAGAGCAACCTCAAGGGCAATGTCGTCGCCGAGGCCGCCGCGCCGGCCGTCGCGGGCGGTGGCACCACGCCGCTGATCCCCGAGTGGGCCGCCGTGGAGAACGCGCCCAACCCGGTCAAGACGTACATGACCGCCGTGCTGAACGGTAAGTCCCCGGCCGAGGCCGCGGCGCAGGTCAAGGACGAGTTCAACAAGCGTCTGTCGCAGCAGCAGTAACGGCGCCGGTGTTCGCGCCGGGGCGGGGGATGCGCGTGCCACCCCCCCGCCCCGGCGACCGCACGCGGGTCTACGTACGTAGGTCGAGAAGAGAGATCGCGAGCATGACCGTGCAGACCGAACGGCCGCCCTCCGGCCCGGTGGACGTAGCCAGAAGGGACGAGAGCGGGTCCGCCGGAGAGCGGCCCCGAGCCACGTCCCGGGCCGGCGCGCTCACCCCGTACCTCCTGCTTCTGCCTGCCTGCGTGGCCACCGTGCTGCTGCTCGGCTGGCCGCTGCTGAAGGACGTCCTGCTGTCGTTCCAGAACCTCAACATGGCGCAGCTGATCCAGCACGTCACCGAGTGGAACGGCATCGACAACTACAAGGAGGTCCTCACCGGAGAGGACTTCTGGCGCGTCACCCTGCGCTCGATCCTGTTCACGGCGGTCAACGTCGCCCTGATCATGCTCCTCGGCGCGCTGGTCGGCCTGCTGCTCGCCCGCCTCGGCAACCGGATGCGGGTCACCCTGATGATCGGCCTCGTGCTGGCCTGGGCGATGCCCGTGGTCGCCGCGACCACCGTCTACCAGTGGCTGTTCGCGCAGCGCTTCGGCGTCGTCAACTGGGTCCTGGACAAGCTGGGTTGGCACTCCATGGCCGACTACAGCTGGACCAGCAGCCAGATGTCGACGTTCTTCGTGGTCACGGTCCTGATCGTCTGGCAGTCGATCCCGTTCGTCGCGATCAACCTGTACGCGGCCACGACCACCATCCCCAGCGAGCTCTACGAGGCCGCGTCGCTCGACGGCGCGGGCGCCTGGAAGAGCTTCACCACGGTGACCATGCCCTTCCTGCGCCCCTTCCTCTACGCAACGACGTTCCTGGAGGTCATCTGGGTCTTCAAGGCGTTCGTGCAGGTCTTCACCATCAACGGCGGCGGCCCCGACCGGCTCACCGAGATCCTGCCCGTCTACGCCTACATCGAGGGCGTCGGCAACCAGCACTACGGCATGGGAGCGGCGATCGCCGTCCTGACCATCCTGATCCTGCTCGGCCTCACCGCCTACTACCTGCGGATCGTGCTCAAGCAAGAGGAGGA
Source organism: Streptomyces sp. R28 (assembly GCF_041052385.1). Lineage (GTDB taxonomy): Bacteria > Actinomycetota > Actinomycetes > Streptomycetales > Streptomycetaceae > Streptomyces. Next base: position 7,035,539 of record NZ_CP163439.1, read on the forward strand.
CGAGCTGTGAAGCGCTCGCTCTTCGGCCGCCTGTGGCCCAACGTCACGGCCGTCGTCCTGTTCATCGGCTTCGTCTTCCCCGTGTACTGGATGTTCTCCACGGCCTTCAAGCCGACCGGCGACATCATCTCGGAGACCCCCGTCTGGTTCCCGACCGACATCACCTTCGAGCACTTCAAGCGGGCGACCGGCGTCGACCACTTCTGGACGTACGTCACCAACTCGCTGATCGTCACGCTCTGCGCGGTCGCTCTGGCGCTGGTCATCGCGCTGGCGGGCTCCTTCGCCCTGGCCCGGATGCGGTTCAAGGGGCGGCGCGGCTTTGTCATCGGCTTCATGCTGGCCCAGATGGCGCCCTGGGAGGTCATGATCATCGCGATGTACATGATCGTGCGGGACGCGTCGATGCTGAACAGCCTCGTACCGCTGACGGTCTTCTACATGATGATGATCCTGCCCTTCACCATCCTGACCCTGCGCGGCTTCGTCGCGGCGGTGCCCCGGGAGCTGGAGGAGGCCGCGATGGTCGACGGCTGCACCCGCGCCCAGGCCTTCCGCAAGGTCATCCTGCCGCTGCTGGCCCCGGGCCTGATGTCCACGTCCCTGTTCGGCTTCATCACCGCATGGAATGAATTCCCCCTGGTCCTGGTGCTGAACAAGGAGACCGAGGCGCAGACCCTGCCACTGTGGCTGTCCAGCTTCCAGACCGCCTTCGGCAACGACTGGGGCGCGACGATGGCGGCGTCCTCGCTCTTCGCCATCCCGATCCTGATCCTCTTCGTCTTCCTGCAGCGCAGGGCTGTCAGCGGCCTGACGGCCGGCGCCGTGAAGGGATAACGCCACCCGATGACGACATTCGCCAGCGGCACCGACACTTTGACGCGTGACGCCCTGACCGTCCTGCAGCCCGGCTTCACCGGCACCACCGCCCCCGACTGGCTGCTGCGCCGCCTCGGCGAGGGGCTCGCCTCCGTCGGCCTGTTCGGCCGCAACATCGCCTCTCCCGAGCAACTGGCCGCCCTGACAGCCCAGTTGCGCGCCGAGCGGGACGACGTACTGGTCGCGATCGACGAGGAGGGCGGCGACGTCACCCGCCTGGAGGTGCGCACCGGCTCCTCCTTCCCCGGCAACCACGCCCTGGGCGCGGTGGACGACGTGGACCTGACGAGGGAGGTGGCGTCCGAACTGGGCCGCCGCCTGGCCGCCTGCGGCGTGAACCTCAACTGGGCCCCGTCGGCCGACGTGAACTCCAACCCCTCCAACCCGGTCATCGGCGTCCGCTCCTTCGGCGCCGACACCGCCCTGGTCGCCCGCCACACCGCGGCCTACGTCACCGGCCTGCAGTCGGCGGGAGTGGCGGCCTGCACGAAGCACTTCCCGGGCCACGGCGACACGGCGGTCGACTCCCACCACGCGCTCCCGCGCATCGACGCGGCCACGGACGTCCTGTCGGACCGCGAACTCTCCCCGTTCCGCGCGGCGATCGCCGTCGGCACGCGGGCGGTGATGAGCGCGCACATCCTCATCCCCGCCCTGGACCCCGACCGCCCGGCGACCCTCTCCCGCCCGGTCCTGACCGATCTCCTGCGCGGCGACCTCGGCTACACCGGCCTGATCGTCACCGACGGCATGGAGATGCAGGCCATCGCCGCCACCTACGGCATCGAACGCGGCAGCGTCCTCGCCATCGCGGCCGGCGCCGACGCCATCTGTGTGGGCGGCGGCCTGGCGGACGACGAGACGGTACGCCGCCTGCGCGACGCCCTGGTCGCGGCGGTCCGCTCGGGCGAACTCGCCGAGGGCCGCCTGGCCGAGGCCGCGGAACGGGTGCGCGAACTGGCCCGCTGGACAGCGACCGCGGCCCCGGTGACCGAGGGCGAGGTGCGCACGGAGGTGGGCCTCATCGCGGCCCGCCGCGCGGTGCGGGTCACCGGCGCCGAGAATCACACCCCCCTCACCGAAGCGCCCTACGTCGCGGCCTTCACCCCGGTCGCGAACATCGCGGTCGGCGACGAGACACCGTGGGGCGTGGCGGCGGAGCTGGCCCGACTGCTGCCGGGCACGGAAACAGGCACCTACACGGGCGAGGACGCGGGCCGCGCGGCCATGGAAGCGTCCGGTGGCCGCCGAGTGGTGGCCGTGGTCCGCGACGAACACCGCCACGCGTGGATGGCGGCTGCTCTGGACCACCTGCTGGAGTCCCGCCCGGACACGATCGTGGTCGAGATGGGCGTCCCCCAGGCAGCTCCCCGAGGCGCCCTGCACATCGCGACCCATGGCGCGGCGCGTGTGTGCGGGCGGGCGGCGGCGGAGGCCATCGCGGGGGAGTAGCCGCAACGAATACGGAGGCGCCGGTCCCTTGAAAGGGGACCGGCGCCTTCAACTCCGTCAGGGGCGCGGGGAACTGCGCGAGTAACCCACCACCACCCGCAGTCCGCAAAAAACCCGACCCGGCAGACGAAGCCAAGCCCGCCTCTCAGATCCCTTGCCACTCCGGCTTGTTGGCATACGTGTGCCGGAAGTAGTCCGCGAGCTTCAACTTGGACGCGGCGGCCTCGTCGACCACAACCGTGGCATGCGCGTGAAGCTGCAGCGCCGAGGCCGGGCAAACCGCGGCGATCGGCCCTTCCACGGTCGCCGCCACCGCATCCGCCTTGCCCTCACCCGTCGCCAGCAACACCAGATGCCGCGCCTCCAGGATCGTGCCGATCCCCTGCGTGATGACGTGATGCGGCACCTGCTCGATGTCCCCCTCGAAGAACCGCGCGTTGTCGACCCGAGTCTGCTCGGTCAGCGTCTTGATCCGCGTCCGCGACGCCAGCGACGAACACGGCTCGTTGAACCCGATGTGCCCGTCCGTCCCGATCCCGAGCAGCTGCAGATCGACGCCCCCGGCATCGGCCAGCGCCGCGTCATACGCCTCGCACGCCCCCTGCACGTCCTCGGCCGTACCGTCGGGCCCCATGAACGCGTCCATCCCGATCCCGAGCGGCTCCAGCACCTCGCGCCGCAGCACCGACCGATACGACTCCGGGTGCTCGGCGGGCAGCCCCACATACTCGTCCAGCTGCGCGATCCGTGCCCGCGAGACGTCCACGGCACCGGAGCGCACCTTGGCCGCGAGTGCCGTGTAGATGGGCAGCGGCGTCGACCCGGTGGCCACACCGAGCACGGCGTCGGGCTTGCGCCGGAGCAGTTGCGCCATGGCCTCGGCTATCAGCTCGCCACCCGCCTTGGCGTCCGGAACGATGACAACTTCCACGCTGGCCTGCCGATCTGAAGAGGGACTCGAAGGGCACCCTGAAGGGGCATGTGGTTTAGACCAATCTAACAGAGCGAGGCTCCGGGTCCCAGGGTGAACGCAGGCCCCTCGGGCAGTTCGGCAACCCGTCGGGCAGGCGTCATTCCCCGTGGGGGAGTGGAATGGAGACTGTCCGTCCGAAGCGACAGGCGCCGTACGCCGCATGACGACCGCGAGAGCAAGAAGGGCCCCGCATGACCGCCTCGACCCCGTACCCGCCCGACCCTCACGCCCCGCACAGCGAACTCCCCGGCCGGATCATGGCCCGCGAGATGGCAGAACAGCCCGCCGTGCTGCGCCGGATCCTCTCCCAGGGCGCCCCCGTCATCCGCAAGGTCGCCCAGGAGATCGCCGCCCGCGCGCCCCGCTTCGTCCTCCTCACCGCCCGCGGCACCTCCGACAACGCCGCGCTCTACGCCAAGTACCTCCTGGAGATCCGCCTCGGCCTGCCCTGCGGCCTTACCTCGATGTCGACCACCACGGCCTACGGCGCCCGCCCCGACCTCACCGACGTCCTCGTCGTCACCGTCAGCCAGTCCGGTGGCTCCCCGGACCTCGTCGCCTCGACCCGGGCCGCCCGCGAGGCCGGTGCCATCACCCTCGCGGTGACCAACAACCCCGACTCACCGCTGGCCGGCGTCTCCGAATACCACCTCGACATCATGGCCGGACCGGAGAGGGCCCTGCCCGCGACCAAGACCTATACGGCCTCCCTTCTCGTCCTGTACCTCTTCGTCGAAGGCCTGCGCGGCGGCGACGGCACCCCTGCCAAGGTGCTCCCGGACCTCGCCGGGCAGCTGCTCGCCCGGCAGGGCGAGGTCCGGGCCCTCGCCGCCCGCTACCGCTTCGCCGAACGCATGGTGATCACCTCCCGTGGCTACGGCTATCCCACGGCCAAGGAGGCCGCGCTCAAGCTGATGGAGACCAGCTACATCCCGGCCCTCGCCTACTCCGGCGCCGACCTCCTGCACGGCCCGCTCGCCATGGTCGACAACGTTTCCCCGGTCATCGCGGTCGTCACCGACGGCAAGGGCGGCGAGGCCTTGCGACCCGTCCTCGACCGGCTGCGCGGCCGCGGCGCCGACCTGGTCGTCATCGGCGCCCGGCACCAGGTCGAGCAGGCATCGGCCGGCTTCGTCCTGCCCACCGAGGACGTGGCCGAGGAGGTGCAGCCGATCCTGGAGATCCTCCCCCTCCAACTGCTGGCCTACGAGGTCACCCTCGCTCGCGGCCAGGACCCGGACGCGCCCCGGGCGCTGGCGAAAGTGACGGAGACGCACTGAGCCTGGGCGCCCCAAGGAGCTGAACCGGGGCGCCGCAAGGAGCTGAACCCGGGGCACCCCACGAGATGTTGCTACGTCAGCGAGCCCCCCGTCGCGTCCACCCAGCTCCCCGTCACCCACCGGCCCGCGTCCGACGCCAGGAACGCCACCACGTCCGCCACATCGGCCGGTGTCCCCACCCGTCCCAGCGCCGAATATGCCGCGGCCTGGGCCCACCCGTCCTCGGTGCCGTGCAGCAACTCGGCGGTGTTGTCCGTGTCTATGATCCCGGGCGCCACCGAGTTCACCGTGATTCCGCGAGAGCCCAGGACCTTGGACAGGTCCCGCGTGAAGACGTCGAGCGCCCCCTTGGTCATGGCGTACGCCATCTTGTCCGGCATCGCCGCGGTGCGCGCCAGCCCCGAGGAGATGTTGATGACCCGGCCGCCGTCCCGCAACCGGCCGAGGCCGTGCTTGACGATGAAGTGGGGCGCCTTCACGTTCACCGCGAAGACCCTGTCGTACTCCTCCTCGTCGATCTGCCCGAGCGCCGACGATGTGCCGATCCCCGCGTTGTTGACCAGGATGTCCAGCCCGTCCGCCCGCCGGTCGAACTCCTCCCACAGGGCCTCGGCGTCTCCCGGCGCTCCCAGCTCGACGCCGATCGTGAACGCCGAGCCGCCCGCCGCCTCGATCGCGGCGACCGTCTCCTTCGCCGCCGCCTCGCTCCTGCCGTAGTGCACGCCGACCCGCGCACCGTCGCGCCCCAGCCGCTCGGCGATTCCTCGCCCGATCCCCCTGCTCGCCCCCGTGACCAGAGCCGTCCTGCCCGCAAGTGCACCCATGCCGGCGCCCCCTTCGCATTTCTCTAGCGGTCGCTACAAAAATGACCGTAGATCACCCCGCCGACATTTGTCTAGCGTCCGCTATAAAATGCACCCCATGGTGAGCAACAAGGTGAGCAGCAAGGAGAGCGAGGAGGCCGGGGCGAAGGTTCGTCCGGCGGTCAAACCCCGCGGCCGCCCACGCTCCTTCGACCGCGAGACCGCGCTGGAGAAGGCGATCCTCGCGTTCTGGGAGCACGGCTACGAGGCGACCTCCGTCTCCGACCTCACGCGCGTCATGGACATCGGCGCCCCCAGCCTGTACTCCGCCTTCGGTGACAAGCAGTCGCTCTTCGCAGAGGTCGTCCGCGAGTACGGCGTGCGGTACGGCTCCTTCGCCGATCGCGCTCTCGCCGAGGAGCCCACCGCCCGCGCCGCCGTGGCGCGGATGCTGCGCGAGGCAGCCGCGGAGTACACCGACCCGGCCCATCCGCACGGCTGTCTCGTCGTCCATGCGGCGACCAACTGCTCGACGCCCGAGGTGGAGGAGTCGCTGCGGGGGCGGCGCAACGCCAACATCGCAGCCGTCCGGAGCCGTATAGAAGCGGACATCGCCACAGGCGCCCTCCCGCCCGGCACCGACGCCGCCGCGCTCGCCCGGTACGCCGGCGCGATGATCCAGGGCATGTCACAACAGGCGCGCGACGGGGCGAGCCGGGAGGAACTGGAGGAGCTCGCGGAAATTGCCATGGCCAACTGGCCCCGCACATGAACCCACACGGGTTAGGCTGCGTGGTGGATGTCAGGGCCTCCTACTAGTTCTCCTACTGGTTCTCCTACTGGTTCTCCAACTGGTTCTCCAACTGGTTCTCCAACTGGTTCTCCAACTGGTTCGGGGCCCGAGAAGAAGCGTCAACAACAAACAGGCTCCAACGCATGGACACACCGGAGTGGTCTAGTCCACAATGCGGAGGAGTGCGTAGGAGAAGAACGCACCGACTTCCGTCTTCCCCGCACAGGAAGGCGGACCGAGGAACCGGAGCTCTCTGCCCTGACTGCCCCGGATCCTCATCCTTCGCCCGACTGGGACCGCACACCCCACGGCCGATGTTGCTCCGGGCTGCGGTGCCGGGAGGGCTGAGGGTCCCTCCCAGGCGCCGCGGCCCGCGGGTGTTTTCGGCCCCTGCGGGCCCGTGAAGTGGCTGGTTTCGAGTCATGTCCGTACCGCCAGGTACGCTCGGCCACGTGCCCTCCATGAACGAACTCGTACGCCAGCACACAGCCCTCGACGACTCCGACCTCGAGTGGCTCCATCTGCTGGTCTCGGAGTGGCAGCTGCTCTCCGACCTCTCCTTCGCCGACCTCGTCCTGTGGGTCCCCACCAGCGACGGCACCCGCTATGTCTCCGTCGCGCAGATGCGGCCCAACACCGGCCCGACCTCGTACCAGGACGACATGGTCGGCCACCTCGTCCCGCGCGGCCGCCGCCCGATGCTGGACGTCGCGCTCGACGAGGGCCGGATCGTGCGGGAGGGCGACCCCGAGTGGCGCGAGGAGGTCCCGGTCCGCGTCGAGTCGATTCCCGTACGACGGGAAGGGCGCGTCCTGGGTGTCATCGCGCGCAACACCAACCTGCTGACCGTGCGCACCCCGAGCCGCCTGGAGCTGACGTACCTCCAGAGCGCCTCGGATCTCGCGCAGATGATCGCGGCCGGCGCGTTCCCCTTCGCCAACCAGCAGGTCGACATGGACGCCTCGCCGCGCGTCGGCGACGGCCTGATCCGCGTCGACGCCGACGGCACCGTCCAGTACGCCTCCCCGAACGCGCTGTCCGCCTACCACCGCCTCGGCCTCGCCTCCGACCTCGTCGGCCACCACCTGGGCAAAACCACCGCCGAACTCGCCCCGACCCACGGGCCCGTGGACGAGGCGCTCGCCAAGGTCGCCAGCGGCTGGGCGCCCCGCGAGTTCGAGATCGAGTCGGGCGACGGCGTCATCCAGTTCCGGGCGATCCCCCTCAAGCCCAAGGGAACCCGCATCGGTTCGCTGGTCCTGCTCCGGGACGTCACCGAACTGCGCCGCCGCGAACGCGAGTTGATCACCAAGGACGCGACCATCCGGGAGATCCATCACCGGGTGAAGAACAACCTCCAGACGGTGGCCGCCCTGCTCCGTCTCCAGGCCCGGCGTATCGAGTCCGACCGCGGCCGCGAAGCTCTCGAAGAGGCGGTACGGCGAGTCGGCTCGATCGCGATCGTGCACGAGACGCTCTCCCAGAACCTGGACGAACGCGTGGAGTTCGACGAGATCGCCGACCGGGTGCTGGCGATGGTCGCCGAGATCTCGCCCGGCAAGGTCACCGGCCGGCGCACCGGCCGCTTCGGCATCCTGGACGCCGAGGTCGCCACCCCGCTGTCGATGGTCCTGACCGAGATCCTGCAGAACGCCCTGGAACACGGCTTCCGCGAGGGCGACACCGGCACCGTCGAGGTCTCGGCGGTGCGCGGCGGTACGACGAAGCAGGTCCGCCTCCTGGTCACCGTCCAGGACGACGGCGTGGGTCTGCCCGAGGGCTTCGACCCGCACACCGCGGGCAACCTCGGCCTGCAGATCGTACGGACGCTGGTGGAGGGCGAGTTGGGCGGCACGTTCGACATGGTCCCGGCGCCGGAGCGGGGTACTCGGGTGATCCTCGACATCCCGGTGCGGGCACACAAGTAGTTCACGCGCCCGCCCCACTCCCGCACAGGGGCGCCGTACACAGCAAAGAGCCCTGGACCATGTGGTCCAGGGCTAGTGCTCGTTGCTGCTCTGCAATCGCTAAGCGCATCGGGGGTACTGCGCGCTGCGGCTCGGGGGCGGGAGATGCGTACTCGCTGTACGCGCCGCCAAGCTCAGGCTGTTTGCGGGGCGGGTGTTGTCAGGCGGAGGCCTGACGGGCCCGGTTGCGGGCGGCACGGCGCTTCATGGCGCGACGCTCGTCCTCGCTGAGACCACCCCAGACGCCGGAGTCCTGGCCGGACTCGAGCGCCCACTGCAGACACTGATCCATAACGGGGCAGCGACGGCAGACGGCCTTGGCTTCCTCGATCTGCAGCAGCGCAGGACCGGTGTTGCCGATGGGGAAGAAGAGCTCGGGGTCTTCCTCGCGGCAAACGGCGTTGTGACGCCAGTCCATGGCTGCTACCTCTCCTTGTGTATTACGTGCAAGTTGCTTGTGAATGTGAACGCTTTCACGAATCCCTCAACAAGTGAAGGGCCGAACGCCAGGTTCCCTGGCGAGGTCCTGTGATTTGAAGAGGGGTTCCGGTGATCTGTGGAGCCGGTGTTGAGGGCTGTCCCGATCGCCACGTAGAGACTCGCAAACCTCAGCGGCGGATACAACCCCTTCCGGAAAGTTTTTTTTGATTCCTCGGTGTCGACTAGGTCACAGCCGTACTTCCATGGGGTGGATCCTGGCCTAAACGTTCGAGTGAAAGGACTTTCGCCCGTTCCGCTCACACAATCACACGCAGTGCACGGCGTACGCCTGTGAACGTCACGCTCGTACGCAGCCCGAGGTGGTCGCCGTCCATCTGAAGGGGCAACGGGGCCTTCGAATGCAAGGTGAACTGGTCCAGGTCGTGGAGTGTGACGGCATGCCTGCCATGGGGGCCGCGCTCCGGGGACGAAGTGAGCAACTGCGTCGCATACCGGGCAACCGAGACCGTGGACATGCGGCTGAGACCGAGTACGTCGAGCCCTGTATCGAACGAGGCCTTAGGTGCTGCGTACACCGGACGATTACTCAGATACGTCCACGGAGCGGTGTTGCAGATTATGGACAGCACCAAATCGGTCACCGGGTCCTTGCCCGGGCGTTCCAGGGTGATCGTGCCGTGCCGGCGGTGAGGTTCGCCGAGGAACTGGCGCATGGCCTGGCGGAGGTAGAGGGCGTGTGTGGATTTCCTGCCGCGTTCGCGCTGCTGCTCCACGCGGCCCACCACACCCGCGTCGAAGCCGAGCCCCGCGTTGAAGAGGAACCAGCGGGACGGGACCCCTTCGTCCTCCGTACCCGGGGTGCCGGAGGTCAGACCGAGCCCGACCGTACGTTCGCTGCCGTCGCGCAGGGCGTCCAGGAGGGCGCCGGTCGCTTCCACGGGGTCGTTCGGCAGGCCCAGTGCGCGGGCGAAGACATTGGTGGAGCCGCCGGGGACCACCGCCAGGCCGGGGAGATGCCCCGGGTTCGGGCCGGCGTGCAGGAGGCCGTTGACGACCTCGTTCACGGTGCCGTCGCCGCCGAGGGCCACGACCAGGTCGACGTCGTCGCTCTCCGCCGCCTGCCGGCCCAGGTCGCGCGCGTGGCCGCGGTACTCGGTGGTGACCGCCTCGATCTTCATCTCGCTGGCGAGCGCATGGATCAGGACATCGCGCGTACGTGCGCTTGTGGTGGTTGCTGCCGGATTGACCACGAGAAGTGCACGCATGAGTTGCAGCGTACCTACTGGGGGGTACCGGGCACAGGGCGAGGTAGGGATCAAGTAAGACATCGGGCGTGAGTCTCGACACGGGGGACTCCGTCGGTTGGGCCGCGCGTACTGATGTCGTTCGTTGCGAGGTCGAGCGGCGTCAGTGCGGGCCCTGCTGGGGGCCTGCGGCCCCCAGACCCCCGCTTCGGCCCTGAACGGGCCTCGTCCTCAAACGCCGGACGGGCTGGGATGCATCGGCCGGTGTGGAGAGGTGAGGTTCCCGGTCGGGCTGAGGCCTCGAACGCCGGGCGGGCTGAGATGCATCGGCCGCTATAGAGAGGTGAGGTTCCCGGCCGCGAGGCGTAGCCCCCTGCGGCTGCTGAGGGTGGTATCGCGGAGGGCTACCCTTCAGGGGTGACCAAGGAGCAGACCCCCAGCACCCCGGAAATCGCCGGTCCGCGCCCGCGGCGGCTGACGTATGCGGCGGTGCTCACCGCGCTGGAAGGGCTGGGGCTCGCCGTCGGGGGTGTTTGGGTGCTCGTGATGGGGCTCGCCGGTGATCCGGACGACCGGCAGCAGGCCGTCACTCTCGGTGTGACGCTGATCGTTCTCGCTCTGCTGCCGCTGCTCGCCGCGCGGGGCCTGTTCGCTCAGCGCAGCTGGAGCCGTGGGCCGTCCATCATCACGCAGATCCTGGCCCTGCCGGTGGCCTACAGCCTGCTCCAGGCCGACAGCATCGCCATCCCGGCGGGGATCGCGATCGCCGTGGCCGCGATCGCCACGCTCGTGCTCCTGATCAACCAGGAGGCGACCCAGGCCCTCGGAATCCGCGGGCCCGGCAACGCTCCCGATCAGAAGTAGCGCTCAAGCCTGACCGTCACTCCTCCACCAGCAGCTTCTCCCGCAGCTGCGCCAGCGTGCGCGCCAGCAGCCGGGACACGTGCATCTGGGAGATCCCGACCTCCTGCGCGATCTGCGACTGCGTCATGTTGCCGAAGAACCGCAGCAGCAGGATCCGCTTCTCGCGCGGCGGGAGGTCTTCGAGCAGCGGCTTCAGCGACTCCCGGTACTCGACGCCCTCCAGCGCCTCGTCCTCCGCGCCCAGCGTGTCCGCGACCGCAGGGGACTCGTCGTCCGTGTCGGGGACGTCCAGGGAGAGCGTGGAGTACGCGTTGGCGGACTCCAGGCCCTCCAGGACCTCCTCCTCCGAGATCGCCAGCTTCTCGGCGAGTTCATGGACGGTGGGGGAGCGGCCGTGCTGCTGGGACAGCTCGGCCGTGGCCGTCGTCAGGGCGAGGCGCAGCTCCTGCAGGCGCCTCGGCACCCGCACCGCCCAGCCCTTGTCGCGGAAGTGCCGCTTGATCTCGCCGACGACCGTCGGGGTCGCGTAGGTCGAGAACTCGACGCCGCGCTCCGGGTCGAAGCGGTCGACCGACTTGATCAGGCCGATGGTGGCGACCTGGGTGAGGTCGTCCAGCGGCTCACCGCGGTTGCGGAACCGGCGCGCGAGGTGCTCGACGAGCGGCAGGTGCATACGGACCAGCTTGTTGCGCAGCTCCGCGTACTCGGGGCTGCCGTCCGTGAGCTTGCGCAGCTCGACGAACATGGCGCGTGCCCCGCTGCGGTCCTGAGGATCGTGCCGCGTGGCCTGCACGCTGCGCGCGCTCGTCGCCTCTTCCTCGGCGTTTCGCTCGTGCTCGCTCATCGTCCCGCCCGTTGCCCTCTCCCGAGGCCTCGCCTCCACACGGACGGGGGAGGCCCCGATCCGTCCGCCCGGAGGCGCGCCCTGCACGGCACCTTCGTCATCCCGTCCGTCGGCCAGGAAGCCGGCCTCCACGGAGTCTTCCTCCGGGTGCGGCCGGGCCTGCTCGGGGATGCTGTCGATGCCGCCCACCACGCGCAGGGAACCGCTCGGACCGCTCGGGCCCGCCCCCAGGCTCTCGGCTCCGTCCGAGCAGGGGGCAGTGCCGTCCGGCAGCTCTCGTGTGCCGCGCTCTTCGTCCCGCACCGGCCCGTCCCCGTTCCTCACGCCGGCCCGGGTCCCGCGCCGCGCTGTTTGTAGAGGCTGATCGAAACGGTTTTGTCCTCGTCCACGGCGGAGGAGACCTTGCCCGCGAGGGCGGACAGCACGGTCCAGGCGAAGGTGTCCCTGGAGGGGGCATGGCCGTCCGTGGTCGGGGCCGAGACGGTGACCTCGAGTGAGTCGTCGACGAGCCGGAACACGCAACTGAGCACCGAGCCGGGCACGGCCTGCTGGAGCAGGATCGCGCACGCCTCGTCCACAGCGATGCGCAGGTCCTCGATCTCGTCGAGGGTGAAGTCCAAACGGGCCGCGAGGCCGGCAGTCGCCGTACGCAGCACCGACAGGTAGGCACCCGCGGCCGGCAGCCGGACTTCCACGAAGTCCTGGGTCGCGGGCTCGCCTGCGATCTGGGACACCCTCACCTCCAAGGTGGTACAAGCTTCTCGGGGCCGAGGGTTGCCCCCCGGGGTAACGCGATGTGTGGTTCAGCGGTGACGCTATCGCGCTCTGAACTTTCCTGTCCCCAGGACCCCAACCCCTTGCCGTCACTCACAGTAAACCTGTGGATACGCTCCGTGTCTAGGGGTCTGCGGCTCCAATTGGGAAGAGGGCGCGCCGGGTTGACGTACCCAGACGTCAGACGGTCGAACCGTCCGGATCCAGGGTCACACGAGTACGTGGTCGACGAAGCACCAACGCCATTCCTCGCCCGGCTCGTAGGTCCGCATCACCGGGTGACCGGACTCCTTGTGGTGTTCTGTCGCATGCCTCCCAGGCGAGGAGTCGCAGCAGCCGACATGCCCGCAGCTGAGACAGAGCCGCAGTTGTACGGGGTGGCTGCCTTCCGCCAGACACTCCGGACACGTCTCGTTGAGCGCCACGGGTTCCGGGTGCGGCAGCGCGTCGGCGTGCGTGCACTGTTTCATGATTGCCAGGTTACGACGGCCGCGAGGATGGCCGCGCGGAAAACGAGGGCGGGGCGTACGGCGATGATCAAGTGCGGTCCACGGCGAATGATCGAGGGCGGGCGCAGGCCATGAGCGGGCGCGGGCGGAAGACGGCGGCACACGGGCGCGTTCGGACGACGAGGGGTCAGGACCACCGTGCCACGGTGCACGCGCGCGTGGGCACCGGGACGGACGAGAGCGGGCGAGAAGCATGGACGTGATGCCGCTGCTGTTGCTGGTGGCGGGCAGTGCCGCGGTGGCCGCGGCCGCCCGGCGGTCCCCCGTGCCGGCGCCGCTGCTGCTCGTCGCCGCAGGGCTCGCGGTGTCGTACGTGCCGGGCGTGCCCGAGTACACCCTCGACCCGCACATCGTCCTGCCGCTGGTGCTGCCCCCGCTGCTGCACAGCGCGGCGACGGACAGCTCGTATCTCGATCTGCGGGCCCAGATGCGGCCCGTGATGCTGCTGTCGGTGGGATACGTGCTCTTCGCGACCTTCACCGTCGGCTGGGCCGCGTATCTCGTCGTACCGGATCTGCCGCTGACCGCGGCGCTGGTGCTGGGGGCGGTGGTGGCGCCGCCGGACGCGGTCGCGGCGACGGCGGTCGCACGCCGGGTGGGGCTGCCGTCCCGGATCACCACGATCCTGCAGGGCGAGTCCCTGGTGAACGACGCCACCGCGATCACCGCCTACCGCGTGGCGCTCGCGGCCGCCGTCGGAGAGGGCGCCACCTGGGCCGGCGGCATCGGCGAGTTCCTGCTCGCGGCGCTCGGCGGCATCGGCATGGGGCTGGTGCTGATGGTGCCGATCCACTGGCTGCGCACGCATGTGAGGGAAGTGCTGCTGCAGAACACGCTCTCGCTGCTCATCCCGTTCGTCGCGTACGCGGCCGCCGAGCAGGTGCACGCCTCCGGGGTGCTGGCGGTCGTGGTCGTCGCGCTGTACCTGGGGCACCGCGCGTGGGAGGTCGACTTCGCCACCAGGCTCCAGGAGGAGGCGGTGTGGAAGATGGTCGCGTTCGTGCTGGAGTCGGCCGTGTTCGCGCTCATCGGACTGCAGCTGCCGGTGGTCCTCAAGGGCCTCGGGGAGTACGAGGGCGGACGCGCCGCCTGGTATGCGATCGCCGTCTTCGTCGTGGTCGTCGTCTCACGGTTCGTGTGGGTGTATCCGGCGACCTTCCTGCCGCGCATGCTGTCGGCGCGGATCCGGGAGCGTGAGGACAACCCGACCTGGAAGGGGCCGTTCATCATCTCGTGGGCCGGGATGCGGGGCGTGGTCTCGCTGGCCATCGCCTTCTCGATCCCGCTCACGGTGCACGGCGGAGAGGACTTCCCCGAGCGCAACCTCATCCTCTTCCTGACCTTCACCACGGTCATCGGCACGCTGGTCGTCCAGGGTGTCACGCTGCCGTCACTGGTCCGGCTCCTGAAACTCCCCGGGCGGGACGCACAGGCCGAGACCCTCGCCGAGGCGAACGCCCAGGCGCAGGCCTCCCGTGTCGCCGAGCTACGCCTGGAGGAACTCCTCGCCGACGAACGCAACGCGCTCCCGGCCCCACTGGCCGACAGCCTGCGGGCCGTCCTGGAACGGCGCCGCAACTCCGTCTGGGAACGGCTGGGCCAGGCCAACCCGGTCACCGGCGAGTCCGTCGACGACACCTACCGGCGGCTGTCCCGTGAGGTGATCGGCACCGAGCGCACGATGTTCGTGAGGCTGCGAGACGCTCGCCATATCGACGACGAGATGCTGCGGACGCTGCTGCGCAGACTCGACCTGGAGGAGGCCGCGGCCTATCGGGAGGCAGGGTGAGCGGCCGGGCGGCGGAGTGCGCATTTCCCTACCCGCGTGCGCCTCTGACGGTGGATCATAGGAGGGACACGATCGGCACTGGGTGACTCGGGGGGCTCGATGGCCGGCACCTCACAGCGGTTCTTCATCAGTTACGCGGGGGCGGACCGGCTGTGGGCCGAGTGGGTGGGGTGGCATCTCGAACGGGACGGCCATCGCGTCGAGCTCGACGTATGGGACTGGCGGACCGGGGACGACTTCGTCCGGCGGATGGACCAGGGGCTGGAGAAGGCGGACGCCGTCGTGGCTCTGTTCTCCAAGTCGTACTTCGAGGTCGGGCGTTGGACCCAGGAGGAGCGGTCCGCGGTCGTCGCCCGTCGGGACCGGGTCCTTCCGCTCGCGGTGGAACCCCTGACCAACAACGACGTCGACCCCATGTTCGCCGCGAAGGTGCGCATGAACCTGCACGGGCTGGACGAGGCCGCGGCCATCGAGGCATTGCGGGCCGCGGTGAGCGGGACGGGTCGGCCGACCGAGCGTCCGGCGTTTCCGGGAAACCGTCCCGAGGCGCCGGACGGATCTGCCGGGCCCGCGACGCCCTCGGTGCCCGAGGGGCCCAGGCCGCCGCTGCCCGGCGACACCGACGAGCCCGAGGTGTGGAACGTACGCCGCCGCAACCGCGACTTCTCCGGGCGCGAGGCCCAGATGGTCGAGCTCAGGGACGGTCTGCTCAGCGGGCGGCAGTCCGTCGTGCACGCGCTGCACGGGATGGGCGGGATCGGCAAGACGCAGATCGCCCTGGAGTACGCCCACCGGTTCGCCAGCCAGTACGACCTGGTGTGGTGGATCGACGCGGAGCAGAGCGACCAGATCCCGATCCACTACACGGAGCTGGCCGACCGGATCGGCGTCGCTCTCGCCGAAGCCGGTGCCGAGCACAACGCCCGGATGCTGCTGCAGCACCTGCGCACCCGGCCCCGATGGCTGATCATCCTGGACAACGCCGAGGACCCCGATCAGATCGAACCGTGGCTGCCCGAGGGCCCCGGACACGTCCTGATCACCTCACGCAACCCCAACTGGCGCCGCCTGGCCCGCCCGACGGCCCTCGACGTGTTCTCGCGGGCCGACTCGCTCGCCTACCTCAGGAGCCGGATCTCCGGCATCACCGACGACCAGGCGGACACGCTGGCCAGAGAGGTCGGCGATCTTCCGCTGGCTCTCGCGCAGGCCGCGGGCGTGATCGAGAACGGCACGACCGTCGACCTCTATCGGCGGCTCCTGAACGACAGCACGAGCCGGATCCTGCGCGAGGGTGACGTCCCCGACTATCCGGTGCCGCTGGCCGCCGCGGTCGGCATCGCCGTCGAGGGCCTCGACGACAGGCATCCCGACGCCGCGGCGCTGCTGCGGATCGCCGCGTTCCTCGGGCCCGAGCCGATCCCCACCGAGTGGCTGGTGGTCGCGCGGCCCTGGTTGTCCACGATGCCGGGCGACCCCGACGACCTGTTGTGGACGCGGGCCGCCCTCGAACCGCTGCGCCGCTACGGCCTCGCCCGCATCGACGGTGAGGCTCTGCAACTGCATCGCCTGACGCAGGCCGTGCTCCGCGACCAGGTCGATCCGGCGCAGGCCGAGGCCATCCAGGACGACGCGGCGGCCGTCTTGGCCGGTGTCGACCCGGGAGATCCCGACTCTCCGGCCGACTGGCCCACCTGGGTGAGCCTGACGTCTCACCTGATCTCGCAGCACATCGACATCACTCACCGGCCCGAGCTGCGCGCGATGCTTCGCAACGCGATGCACTTCCTGATCCGTAGCGCCCAGCCACGGAGTGTCGCCGAACTCGCCGCCACCCTGCGAGAGGCGTGGACCACGCAGTTGGGCCCCGATCATCCCGACGTCCTGACCTGCACGCAGTACCTCGGCCACGCGACCATGGAGCTCGGCGACATCCGGGGAGCCCGACCGATCATCGAGGACGCCCTTGTACGCCGGCGTCGGACGCTGGGGGACGACGACCCCGACACCCTGCAGTCCGCCAACGACCTCTCCGTGATTCTTTCCTCTCTCGGTGAGTATCAGCAATCACTGCGTATCGACCAGGACACCCTGGCGCGTCGGCGCCGTGTTCTCGGCGACGAGCACACCGAGACCCTTCTGTCCGCCAGCAATCTGGCCGCAACCCTCAACAAGGTGGGTGAGCACGTCGCAGCACGCGACATGGACGAGGACACGCTGGCCCGCTGCCGTCGGGTGCTCGGCGACGACCACCCGGAGACGCTCCGGTCCGCGCTGAATCTCGCCGGTTCCCTCAGTGCGCTCGGTGATGTGACCGAGGCCCGTCGCCTGGAGGAGGAGACTCTGGCCCGATGCCGGAGCACACTCGGCGACGACCACCATCTGACCATGTTCGCTGTTGAGTGCGTTGCCACCACTCTCAATGTCCTGGGCAAACACGGCGAGGCTCGGAGCATGTTCGAGGACGCCTTCGCCCGGCGTCGCCGTACTTCCGGTGACGAGCACCCCGAGACTCTCAGGGTCGCGTCCCATCTTGGCGTCACCCTGGGCATGCGGCATGAGCACGAAGAGGCTCGCCGCTTGCTCGCGGACGTTGTCGCTCGGCAGCGCCACGTTCTTGGTCCGGATCACCCCGATACGCTGTACTCCGCGCATAGTCTCGCCGCAGCCCTGCGCGGGTCGCGTCAGCACGAAGAAGCCCGTCGCCTGCTCGAGGACACACTCGCCCGGCGTCGCTGTGTCCTTGGTGAGGATCACCCCGAGACCCTCAGGTCGGCTCACAACCTCGGCATCGCACTGTGCCAACTGCGCTCCTTCGCGGCGGGCGCGTCGTTGCTGGAAGACGTACGTGCCCGGCGTAGGCGCGTCCTCGGTGACGATCACGAGGACACCCAGGGCACCACCCGATCCCTCGCCGCGGTCTACAGGGACATGGGGCTCCATCGCAAAGCCCAGAAACTGACGGCGAAGAAGACGACAAAGCGCCGCTTCACCAGAAAGTCCCGCTAGTCACCCGCCGAACGGCGCCCCGGTCACCACGGCAACCACCACGTCCCCCGCCCCGAACTTCCCTTCCTCTGCCAACACCACGAGCCCGTACAGCAATTTGGCGACATAGAGACGCTCCACCGGCACCCCATGCCGTTCCTCGAAGTCCTCGGCGAAGGCGTCGAGCTCGGATGTCGTACGGGCGTACCCACCGAAATGGAACCGCTCGTCCAGCCACCAGTCACCGCGCGGACCACCGAACGCCTCGGCCTGCAGGCCCCGTACGTCGTCGCCGAGGAAGCCGCCTTTGAGGACGGGAATGCCCAGGGCCCGCTGACCGGGGTCGAGCCCCGCGGCCAGCCCTGCCAGCGTCCCGCCCGTCCCGCACGCGATCGCGGCGACATCGGCCTGCCCGCGCAGCTCCTCGCCGAGGGCCCGGCACCCCCGTACGGCAAGGGCGTTGCTGCCGCCTTCCGGGACGACGTACGCCCCCTGCGCACCCGCGGCGTGCAGGACGGCCGCCTGCGTTCGCGGGTCGGTCTTGCGGCGGTACGTCGATCTGTCGACGAAATGCAGCCGCATACCGTCGGCCACGCACCGCGCGAGGGACGGATTCAGTGGCCGTTCGGCCAGTTCCTCGCCGCGCACCACACCGACCGTGGGCACGCCGAGGAGCCGGCCGGCGGCGGCGGTGGCGCGCAGGTGGTTGGAGTAGGCGCCGCCGAAGGTGACGATCGGGCGACCGGCCGCGACCGCCAGGTTCGGCGCGAGCTTGCGCCACTTGTTGCCAATCAGCTCCGGGTGGATCAGGTCGTCGCGCTTGAGGAGCAGACGGACGCCACGACGCGTGAACCGCTCGTCGGCCGCCTCCTGCAAAGGGGAGGGGAGCCGTGGGTGGAGGGCGGTGAGGTCGGGGCTGGTCACCAGGCCATTGTCGCCCGGCCCCCACGGCCCGTGCCGCCGCCGATGGGGTACGGCCGCCCTGCCCGCGATGTTCTCGCACCGCCCTGCTTCATCCGCTCCCGCACCCGTCCTACTTGAGCCGCTCCCGGATCCGCTCCCGCATCCACGTCATCGTGAACCCCCGCGGATCCACCTTCCCGGGCTGCCATTCCAGATGTCCGATCACCGACCGTTCCGTCCACCCGTGATGGCGGCAGATGGCCGCCGAGACGCGTTCGATCGCCTCCAGCTGGGGCTCCGGCCACGGATCCTGGCCGTCACCCAGGTTCTCGCACTCGAAGCCGTAGAAGTGGCGGTTGCCGTCGGTGTTGGCCTCGTTGTCGGGAGGCAGGGCCTTTTCCGCGATGACCGCGCGCAGTACGTCGTCGTCGCCGAGGCCGGCGTGGTTGGCGCGGCCGTAGCCGACGAGGTGGACCCTGCCGTCCTTGGTGATGACGCCGTGGCACAGCGGGCCCGGCAGCCCTTCGTAGCCGTCGCGGCAGAGTTCCACCGTGTGCGCGCTGCCCGTGGTCACCGTGTGGTGGATCATCACGCCGTGGACGGGCCCCCAGGGACCGACGTGGTTGCGGTTGTGGTGCTCCCAGTCGCCGACCTCGACGACCGTCGCGCCCTCCGCCCGGAGTCTCTCCAGGAATGTGCTCGCGGACATGGGTGAGGCCATGACCGCCTCCTTCGCGCCGTGTGTCGGCCGCCGTGCGCGGCCGTCTCGTATCGGTGACTTACCGAAAACGGGCAGACGGGACTCCTTGAATCGCACAATGTGCGAGTCATTTCGGACATCGCCGTGGCTCGGGCGGGGCGGCCGCCCTGCTTCCGCGAGTGGACAAGAGTCCTCTATTTGCCCAGTGGAACCGTGATCCATTCCCGCTCTTTCGTGTAATAGCACCGGCACACCCTGTGATGGAAGGCTCGGTCGTGCAGATCGCGATGTGGCGCCAGATCGGCGTCGGTGCATGACCGGGAGGGCAGTTCCTTATGTCGGTAGGCGAAGAGGTCCGCACGGAGCAGGACAAGCCGCAGCAGAGTCTCGGTACCGCGGCGGCGCGGAACCTGGCCACCACGACCAAGTCCGCACCCCAGATGCAGGAGATCAGCTCCCGCTGGCTGCTGCGCATGCTGCCTTGGGTGAATGTGCAGGGCGGCACGTACCGGGTGAACCGGCGTCTGACGTACGCCGTGGGGGACGGCCGCATCACGTTCGTGAAGACCGGCGACCGGGTCGAGGTCATCCCCGTCGAGCTGACCGAACTGCCCGCGCTGCGGTCGTACGAGGACGAAGAGGTGCTCTCCGAGCTCGCCCAGCGCTGCCAGCAGCGGGAGTTCGCGGCGGGGAACGTGATCGCGTCGTTCGGCAGCCAGGCCGACGAGGTGTATCTGCTGGCCCACGGCAGGGTGGAGCGGGTCGGCACGGGTCCGTACGGGGAGGACGAGTCCCTGGGCGTCCTCGCCGACGGGGCCTACCTCGGCGACCAGGCGCTGCTCGACTCGGGCGCGATCTGGGAGTACACGGCCCGTGCGGTCACCGCGTGCACGGTGCTCGTCCTGTCCCGCCAGGATGTCGAGCAGGTCGCCGAGCGCGCCGACTCCCTGCGCGAGCACCTCGAAGCGCTGCGGGCGATCCCCGAACAGCGCACCAACAAGTACGGCGAGAAGGAGATCGACCTCGCCGCCGGCCACAGCGGCGAGCCCGACATCCCGCACACCTTCGTCGACTACGAGGCCAGGCCCCGTGAGTACGAACTGAGCGTCGCCCAGACCGTGCTGCGCATCCACACCCGCGTGGCCGACCTCTACAACCAGCCGATGAACCAGACCGAGCAGCAGCTCCGGCTGACCGTGGAGGCCCTCAAGGAGCGCCAGGAGCACGAGCTCATCAACAACCGCGAGTTCGGGCTGCTCAACAACTGCGAGTACGACCAGCGGCTCCAGCCGCACGACGGCGTGCCCAGCCCGGACGACATGGACGAGCTGCTCTGCCGGCGACGTGGCACCAAACTGTTCCTCGCCCACCCGCGCGCGATCTCCGCGTTCGGGCGTGAGCTGAACAAGCGCGGGCTGGTCCCCGAGACCGTCGAGATGGCCGGTAACCGCATCCCCACCTGGCGCGGGGTACCGATCTTCCCCTGCAACAAGATCCCGGTCACCGACGCCCGTACGACCTCGATCATCGCCATGCGTACCGGCGAGGCGGAGCAGGGCGTCGTCGGGCTCCAGCAGGCCGGCATCCCGGACGAGATCGAGCCGAGCCTGTCCTGCCGCTTCATGGGCATCAACGAACAGGCCATCATCAAGTACCTGGTGACGGCCTACTACTCGGCCGCGGTCCTGGTGCCGGACGCTCTCGGTGTGCTGGAGAACGTCGAGATCGGGCGCTGGCGGTGACCTTCCCCGCCCGGGCCCTCCCGGCCCGAAGCCCCGCGGCCGGTCCGCCGCGTCCCGCGCACTGCGCGTGGGTGCACCCTCGGGGCAGGCGCCCAGCCGTAGCGCAAGGGCCACCGTCCGCCGGCTCTCCGAGGCGATGCCATGGGTGAGTTCATGACGGAGACGGAGCAGCGTCCGGCCGGGGTGCGGCCGTCCACCGAGACACTCGAAAGGCGGAGGCCGATCGCGATCGACACCGACGATGGGCCGAGTCCGCTCGACGGGCCCGAGGCGGCGGTGATCCTGGAGCGCGTCCGGGCGTCGGTCGACCCCGAACTGCGCGCCGCCATCGAGTCGTTACCGCCTTCCATGCGCCGGGTCGCGCTCTACCACTTCGGGTGGGAGCACCCGGACGGCACCCCGGCGGCGGGCAACGCGGGCAAGGCGATCCGCCCCGCCCTCGTTCTCACCGCGGCCGCAGCCCTCGGCGGACCGGCGGCGCGGGCGGCGGCCGTACGGGCCGCTGTGGCGGTGGAACTGGTGCACAACTTCACGCTGTTGCACGACGACGTGATGGACCGGGACACCACCCGCCGGCACCGGCCCACCGCATGGGCGGTGTTCGGCGACGCCGACGCGATCCTCGCCGGGGACGCCCTCCAGGCGCTGGCCCTGCAACTGCTCGCCGAGGACCCGCATCCGGCGTCCACGCCCGCCGCCGCCCGTCTCGCGGCCTGCGTCGTCGAGCTGTGCGCCGGCCAGCACACGGACACGGCGATGGAGAAGCGGGGCCCCGGCGACGTCGGCCTCGACGAGGTGCTCGGCATGGCCGAGGCCAAGACCGGCGCGCTGCTCGGGTGCGCCTGTGCCCTCGGTGCGCTGTACGCGGGCGCGGCGGACGAGGACGTGGCGGCGATGGACGCGTTCGGCCGTGAGGCGGGGCTCGCCTTCCAGCTCATCGACGACGTGATCGGCATATGGGGCGACCCCAGCCGTAGCGGGAAACCGGCCGGCGCGGACCTCGCCGCCCGCAAGAAGTCCCTGCCGGTCGTCGCCGCCCTGACCTCCGGCGGTCCGGCGGCGGCGGAACTGGCCGCGCTGTACGAAATGCCGTACGACAAGGAGGACTTGCAGGAGACCGCTCTCGCCGTCGAGCGAGCGGGTGGCCGTGACTGGGCGCAGGCCCAGGCTGCCGACCGGATAGCCCGCGCCATGCAGGAACTGGCCCGCGCGGTCCCCGACCCGGAGGCGGCGGGCGGACTGCTGGCCCTGGCGGAGTACGTGACGCGGCGCAGCAACTGAGGGCCGCGGCAGCCGAAGGCCGGCATTGCTCGGCCGCGGCAGCCGACGGTCGTCGAGGCTCCGGAGCCGGCGGGGCCGTACGGTTCCTGACCCCGTACGACCGCCGGGCGGCTCCGGACCGGCGGGTCCCGCACATCCCCACGGTGTGCGGGGCCCGTCCCTGTGTGCTGGCCCGCGCGCCGGCCTGCCCGCCGGCCCGTGTACCGGTCAGATCTCGACAAAGGTCGTTCCGCCGACGCCACGTCCGCTCCGATCGCCCTACGATCAAGGCCGGTTGACGTGAAGAGGCGGGGACACATGGGTGTGGGGATCCGGGCGGCGGGCGCGGAGGACCGGGAGCTGGTGGTCCGGCTGCTGGACGCGGCCTTCCAGGACGATCCGGTCAGCGGCTGGGTGTTCCCGGGTGAGGAGTACCGGCGTACCGCACACCCCAAGCTCATGGCCGCGTTCACCGACATCGTGTTCTCTGTCGGCCGGATCGACATCACGGAGGACGGCACGGCGTGCGCGTTGTGGATATCCGTGCCGGCCGTCGAGCAGGAGCACGACGACGAAGGGCCCGCGCGGCTGCGCGAGGACATCGACCCGGAGAACGATCGGGTCGAGCTGATCGGCCGCCTGACAGCCGGTATCCATCCTTCCGGCCGCGCCCACGAGTACCTGTGGATGATCGCCACGGCACCCGAGCACCAGGGCGAGGGGCTCGGCACCGCGCTCATGAACTCGGTCCTCGACCGCTGCGACCGCGACGGCCTGCCCGCCTACCTGGAGGCGAGCAGTGACCGTAGCCGGGAGCTGTACGAGCGCCTCGGTTTCGAACCCGAGGGCCGTCCCCTCGACCTCCCGGACGGCCCCCGGATGTGGCCGATGTGGCGAGAGCCGCGCGGCTGAGCCGGCCCGGCCGGCCCTGACCGGCAATGAGTGGCCCGGGCGGCCCTGACCGGCCCAGGAGGCCCTGACCGGCCGGGGCGGCCCTGATCTACCCCTCGGGTACGACCGTCTGCACGATCCGCTCGACCAGCCCGTCCGGCACGCCGACCCCGGGCAGGACGCCGTCCAGCACGTCCGGCAGCGTCAGGTGCTCCAGGAGCAGTCCGAGCATCGCGAGATAGAGCACGGTGACGACCTCGTCGCCGCCGGGCAGCCCGGCGTTGCGGTGGAACTCCATGCCCTCCTCCAGGTCGCCGCGCACCGACTTGGTGAAGGAGGTGCGCAGTTCGGGGCGCCGGTTGGCCTCCAGGCGCATCTCCAGCAGGGCCAGATAGCCCGTCCGGTCGCCGGTCGCGCGGGCCATCAGGTCGTGCATGAAGGCGGTGACCAGGGAGCGGTCCTTCGGCCGGGTCAGCAGCGCGGCGATCACCTCCGGGTCGGGCGCCAGCCGCACGTGCAGCCGGGCGTCGATCTGGCGGAGCAGGTCGTCGCGCCCGGTGAAGTAGTTGGAGGCGGTGCCGACCGGCACACCCGCCTCGGCGTCCACCGCGCGGAACGTCAGTCCGCGCGCACCCTCGCGGGCGAGCACCTCGACGCCCGCGTCGACGAGCGCGGCTCGCCGCTCCGGATTGCCCGCCATTCGGAATCCCCTTTCTCACTTCCATCCGGTCCCCAAAATACCCTTGCAACCACTACAAGCGAAGTACTACAACTGAAGCACTACAACCGGAGTGGTTGACCAGCCTACGAAAAGAGAACGGCTTGCGAAAGCTCACCTACTTCATCGCCTGCTCGCTCGACGGCTTCATCGGAGACCCGAGCGGAGACGCGTCGGCGATGCTCCGCTTCGTCGACGAGGAGTACCTCGCCTTCCTCAGGAGCGCATACCCGGAGACCCTGCCGACCCATGGCCGCCGGGCGCTCGGCCTCGGCGACCTGGAGAACAAGGGGTTCGACACGATCATCCAGGGCCGGGGCAGCTACGACCTGGCCCTGAAGGAGGGCAACACCAGCCCCTACGCCCATCTGCGCGAGTACGTCGCCTCGCGCACCCTGACCGAGTCGCCCGACGCGAACGTCGAGATCATCGGCGACGACCTGGTCGCCAAGGTGCGCGAACTCAAGGCGGAGGACGGTGAGTTCGGCATCTACCTGTGCGGAGGCTCGCAGATCGCGGGTGAACTGCTCGACGAGATCGACGAGCTCGTCATCAAGACCTACCCCATCGTGTACGGCACGGGCATGCCGATGTTCGGCTCGGGCTTCGCCGTCACGGAGTTCACCCTCGACGGGGTGCGGACGTTCGGCAACGGCGCCGTGGTCCGCACGTACAGCAGGAAGCGCTGAGCGGTCTCCCGCCCTACTCTGAGGACATGGGCAGCGAAGAGCACTTCTGTCCCGACTGCGGACAGCCCGTCGATACCGTCGTCCGGCGCCACAAGACGCTGGGCGCCTGGGTCCCCACATGGGTGGCCGGCCCGTGCCGGAACCCCGAGTGCGGCGCGTACACCGAGGACGACGCCGAGCACGAGGAAAAGCCCGAGCAGAGGCACGGGCACCCTGAGACATCCTCCGCGAAGAATCCCTGAACCCCGTGTCGAGAATCCCGGCCCGGCTCCGACGTCCCCTGTGAGAGCCGCCCGCAAAGGGCGGCCCGAGCCGACGGAAACCGAAGGAGCGGACTGATGAAGTACCTGGTCATGGTGCAGGGCACGCAGGCGGACTACGAGGCGATGCAGGGCAAGGCCTCCGAGCACTCCGTGGCCTGGAGCCAGGAGGAGATCCAGGCGATGTACGCCTACATGCGGGCCCTCAACGACGACCTCGCCGAGACCGGCGAGATGGTCGACGGGCAGGGGCTGGCCGAACCCGCGAAGGTCCGGCACGTCACCCTGGGCGACGACGGCAAGGCGGTGATCACTGACGGGCCGTACAGCGAGACCAAGGAGCTGCTGGCCGGCTACTGGGTGCTGGACTGCGCGAGCCTGGAGCGGGTCACCGAGATCGCCGACCGCATCACCCGCTGCCCCCAGCCCGCCGGGGCCCCCGTGTACCCGGTGGTGATCCGGCCCATCCTGGACGGCGCCGGAGACTGCTGAGCCGCCGATGGCCGGCCCGACCGAGACCGAGGACCTGCTGCGCCGCCACGCGCCGCAGGTCCTCGGCGCGCTGGTGCGGCGGTACGGCCACTTCGACATCGCCGAGGAGGCCGTACAGGAGGCGCTGCTCGCCGCGGCCGGGCAGTGGCCGCGGACCGGTGTCCCGGACAATCCGCGCGGCTGGCTGATCAAGGTCGGCGCACGCAGGCTGACCGACGCCCTGCGCGCGGAGGAGGCGCGCAGGGCCCGCGAGGAGAAGGCCGCGGCGCTGACGCCCCGGGATGCCTTCACGGCACCGGCGCCGGGAGCGGACCGCGCTCCCCGCGAGGACGACACCCTCACCCTGCTCTTCCTGTGCTGCCACCCGGACCTGACCCCGCCCGCCCAGATCGCCCTCACCCTGCGTGCCGTCGGCGGTCTGACCACGGCGGAGATCGCCCGCGCGTACCTGGTCCCCGAGGCGACCATGGCCCAGCGGATCAGCCGGGCCAAGCAGAAGGTCCGCGGTGTGCGGTTCGGGCGCCCCGACAACTGGGAGGACCGCCTGCCCGCGGTCCTGCAGACCCTGTACCTGATCTTCAACGAGGGCTATACGGCGACCTCGGGCGCGAGCCTGACGCGGCGGGACCTCGCGGGTGAGGCGATCCGGCTGACCCGCGAAGCCCACCGCCTCCTCCCCGAACACGGCGAGGTGGCCGGTCTGCTGGCTCTGATGCTGCTCACCGACGCCCGCCGCGACGCGCGCACCGGCCCGCACGGCGAGCTCGTCCCCCTCGATGAACAGGACCGTGACCGCTGGGACAAGGCCGCGATCGAGGAGGGCGTCGCCCTGGTCACCCGCGCCCTGTCGCAGGGCCGCGCCGGCCCGTACCAGCTGCGTGCCGCCATCGCCGCCGTGCACGACGAGGCGCCCTCGGCCGAGGAGACCGACTGGCAGGAGATCCTCGGGCTCTACGACGTCCTCGTACGCCGTGTCCCCGGACCCGTCGAGCGGCTCAACCGGGCAGTGGCCGTCGCCATGGTCCAGGGGCCACGAGCGGGGCTGGCCGAACTGGGCGTGCTGGAGGACGAGTTGGGGGCCGGGCACCGGCTGGACGCGGTCCGCGGCCACCTCCTGGAGCGGGCGGGCGCTCACGACGAGGCCCGCGCCGCCTACGAGGCCGCCGCGGCCAAGACCCTGAGCCTGCCGGAGCAGCGCTATCTGCACGCGCGGGCGGCCCGACTGAGGCCGTAGCGTGGGCCCATGCCCGAACACGCGTACATCCTCCACATCACCGAGCGCTCCCTGTGGGACGCGGCCCGCGAGCAGGGCACGTACGAGATCTCGACACGCGGTCGCACGCTCCGCGACGAGGGCTTCATCCACTGCTCGACCCGCGCCCAGCTCCCGACCGTGGCGGCCTTCCTGTACGGCTCCTACGACGGCCCCGACGAGTTGGTGGTGCTCGTCGTGGACCCCGCGCGGCTCGACGTGCCGCTGAAGTACGAGGCGCCGGACCCCGGGGGCGAGGAGTTCCCGCATGTGTACGGGCCCATTCCGGTGGACGCGGTGGTGGACGTGGAGCCGTGGGGGTGACGGATCGGCGCAGATCATGGCGGTGGGTCGGGGCCGTGTGGGTGATCGTCGTGGTCGTCGCGGGCGGGGCGACGCTGTGGCTGCGGGACTCGGCGGAGCCGCCGGGGCCGTACGGCTGGGAGGAAGCCAGCCCTGCGCCGTCGCTTCCGGAAGGGTGGGACTCGGCGTGCCCGACCCCCACGCACGACGAGAACGGCCCGGCACAACTCCTCTGCCTCGTCAGGACGCGCTAGAGCCGGCCAGCCCGCCCGTCTCCGGGTCCCGCGCCGTCAGGCAGTACACGCCGCCCGCCGGATCGCGCATCACCGTCCAGTGGGCACCCTGGGCGACGAACGCCGCGCCCAGTTCCTCGTGCCGGGCGCGGGTCGCCGCGATGTCCGCGCAGGCGAGGTCCAGGTGGGCGGAGGCGGGCCGCTCCTCGCCGAGCCGCTGGAGCAGGATGCGCACGGGCAGCCCGGACGGAGGCCTGAGTACATGGAACTCGGGGCGGGAGCCCGGCGCCGACGCCCAGTCCGCCAACAGGCCACTCCAGAAGGCGACTTCGGCGCCGTACAGCGAAGGCGGTACGTCCACGCAGACCTGGTCGAGCCGGCTGCCGTGCACCACGGGCGGCCGCACCGACTCCCCGTGCCAGGGCACCGCACAGAACAACTGCCCCGCGGGCGACCGCAGTACGGCCCAGCCTTCGTGCTCGGCGGCGATCCCCGCACCTTGCTGAAGCGCCGACTTCACGAATTCGGGTACGTCGTCCACGGCGAAGTCGAGATGCGCGCCACCGGCGCCCGAGTCGACCGCCTGGGCCTTCACACAGGCGTCGGCCCCGCCGCCCGGCAGCAGGGTCACGAACTCTCCCCGCTCACCCCGGAATTCGGACAGCCGCGTCTTTGTCGCCGCAGTCCAGAAGGCATGGGCCAGGGCGAAGGACGCGGCGGGACGGTCCACGAAGGCGTAGGTCCAGCGGATGCTCATGGGGCGATCGTAGATCCGTCGCCGGGGCGAGGGTGGATTCGCCGGCGCGGCCGCGGGTCTGCCGCAGCCGCAGGGGCGTCCTCGGCGCCTCAAGGTTCACCACGGCGGCTTCGCAGGACCCTTACCAACCGCGCGCCGGCTCCTGGGACACGCTTTGCCGTGGGTTCTCCGCGAATTGGTCCGCGCTTGTTTGCATTGGGGAATGGACCACATCACGTTCCTGGTGGCGGTCGTCATTGTGACGGCCCTAGCCTTCGACTTCACCAACGGATTCCACGACACGGCGAACGCGATGGCCACCTCCATCGCCACGGGGGCGCTCAAACCGAAGACGGCGGTACTCATCAGCGGCGTCCTGAACGTCGCCGGTGCCTTCCTGTCCACCGAGGTCGCCAAGACGATCTCCGGCGGCATCGTGGACGACACACTCGTCACCCCGGGCATGATCTTCGCGGGCCTGGTCGGGGCGATTCTGTGGAATCTGCTCACCTGGCTGGTCGGGCTGCCGTCCAGTTCGTCACACGCGCTGTTCGGCGGGCTGATCGGGGCCGTCTGGGTGGGGGCGGGGTCGCATGGCGTGCACTTCGACAAGGTTGTCGAGAAGGTGCTGATCCCGGCGGTGGCCTCGCCGCTGGTGGCGGGGGTCGCGGCGCTGCTGGCCACGTACCTGGCGTACAAGCTCACCTCTCGCGCCCGCAAACAGACGGTCACCAAGGGCTTCCGCCTCGGCCAGATCGCCTCGGCCTCGCTGGTCTCCCTCGCCCACGGCACGAACGACGCGCAGAAGACGATGGGCGTCATCACGCTGACCCTGATCTCGGCGGGCGCGCTCGGCCAGGACGCCGGCCCGCCCCTGTGGGTGATCGCCTCGGCCGGTGTGGCCATCGGTCTCGGCACCTACCTGGGCGGCTGGCGGATCATCCGCACGATGGGCAAGGGCCTGACGGAGATTCAGTCCCCGCAGGGCTTCGCCGCCGAGACGGCGTCCACGACGGTGATCCTGACCTCGGCCCACCTGGGCTTCGCGCTGTCCACCACACAGGTCGCCTCGGGCAGCATCCTCGGCGCCGGGCTGGGCCGCCGCCTGGCGGAGGTCCGCTGGGGGGTGGCCGGGCGCATGGTCGTGGCCTGGCTCATCACCCTGCCCGCCGCCGCGCTGGTCGGCGGGGTCTCGGCGGGCGTGGTCAAGCACGGCGGCGACCTCGGTACGGCCGTGGTCGCGCTGGTCGGCGCGGCGGTGGCCGCCGGCATCGTGCTCGTCTCCCGCCGCAACCCGGTGTCCGCGGACAACGTCAACGACGCCCACGAGGTCACGATCCGCGGCACGGAGCCGACGAAGGTCGGCACGGCCGCCTGAGCCGCGGCCGCCTGAGACAGAGTGAGACAAGCAAGAGTGAGACAAGGGGAGTTCACATCATGAACCTCGACTGGACCGCGCTCGGCCAGGTCGCCGCGGTGAGCCTCGCCGCCACGGTGGCCGTGGTCACCGTCTTCGCCTTCGGCGTGCTGGGCCTGGCCCGTTACGAAGGGGCCCGTGAGGAGGGCGCGGGCACGTCCACCCTCGGCATCGCCCAGGCCGGGCTGTGCTTCGTCGCCTGCGCGGCGGTGGTGGCGTACGGGATCTATCTGATCGTGCCGCAGTTCCACTGAAGTTCGTCGAAGGCGCTCGGCCGGAGGACCGGCCGGGCCCTATCGGCTGTTGTTCGCTGCTTCCGGTTCCAGCCGTTCGTACGCCGTCACACGCCGCCCGCGGACCTGCATGTCCGCCACCGCCTTGAAGTGCTCCTTCAGTACGGCGGTCTTCATCTTGTCCCGCTCCGCCGACACCGGCCGCGCCACCGCGGGCACATCAGTGACCAGCAGTATGCGCCGCTGTGCCAACATCGCGCCGCGTATCCGGGCGGGACCGGCCTCCTCGCCCTTCAACGTCCCCGACGCCGCAGGGCTTTCCGCCAGGGCGACGTCCCGCAGTCCGGCGAAGTCGTCGGGGCAGACCAGGGCGGTGTCGCGGCGGGCGGCCGGTATGAAGACCACCGCGTCCCCGGCCTCCTTCAGCCGCCGCACGTCCGCCGCCACCGCCATCACGTCGTCCACCCGGCTGGCCGGAGACCGCTTGGCCGTCGCCTGCGGCAACAGCGCCACGACCGCCACGACGACCACCACCGGGACGAGCCACACCGACGCTCTCGGGAAACGTGGACGGGCCGCCCGTACGGCCGTGCCCAGCGCCGTGCCGATCAGCAGTGCCAGACCCAGCATGCTGAACAGGACGTAGCGGTCCAGGAACAGCGGCTGGACCAGGGAGAGGCCGACGAGGCCGAGTTGCGGCACCGCCAGCAGCGGCAGCCCGACGGCCGCCACGGACAGCCGGCCCGCCCGCGGCCGGTCCAGCAGGGCACCGAGACCGCCGATCGCCAGCAGGACCGCCGGGCCGATCATCATGTGCCAGGTCAGCGGCGGGATCCAGGAGACCTGGGCGGACTGGCGCCGGCTGAACAGAATCAACGGCAGCACAGCCGCCACGGCGACCGACGAGGCCACCGCCCACCGCATCCATGTCCGCCGCGGGGCCCGCGTCCACAGCAGCGTCGCCAGGTGTGCGGGCAGGATCAGCAGCGACAGCCAGTTCAGCAGCCCGCACACCGCCACCGTGCCCCCGTACGCAGCCCAGTGCGCCGCTCGGGCACGCCCCTGAAGGGCGGTCACCAGCAACAGGGTGGAGATCCCGGCCCCGGCCGCGACCAGCGCGTACGGGCGGCCCTCCTGGAGATAGAACTGCACGGCCGGAAGCAGCCCGAACGCCAGCCCTCCCGCCAGGCCCGCCCAGGCCCCGGCCAGCCGCCGGCCGATGACCGCCACACAGGCCGCCGCCACCGCCGTGGCCAGCACGGAGGGCAGCCGCAGGGTCGTGGTGCCGGGGCCGAAGCACTCGAAGAGCGCGTGCATCAGCAGGTAGTAGAGCCCGTGCACGGCATCGACCTGCCCCAGCATGTGCCAGATGTCGCCGACGGACCGCCGGGCCACCTGCCAGGTCGCCGCCTCGTCCCGCCACACACTGTGCCGCCGGGACAGCCCCCACAGACCGAGGGCGAGGGTCCACAGCAGAGGGATCGGCCAGAGGTGCAGGCGGCGGCGCAGGGGTTTCTCCAGGGAGATCGGCATTCCGTACGGCGGGGGACGGACCGCCGGGTGAATGTGGTCCCCACCGCCCGCTCTTCGCTGAGCACGCCGAATCCCGCCTCGGCCGCGCGGGGCGAGACGGGATCAGATCAGAGCGTTGCTCGCTTCCCCCGTGAACTCAGCAAAACCTACGGGACGGGAAGGATCTGCGGCCACCGACGGGGGTGTGAACACAATCACCGCGAATACGGGGAGCCTTGAGCCCGTCAAGTGGTTGATTTGCGCCGGTTCAGCACGAGTTGACGGCATCCCCCCGGTGGCCGGGGCCGGGCAAAAAAGACCGCACCCGGACCGTCTGGACGCCGTGTTCGGCGGCCTGCGGACCGGGTGCGGACTGATGTGCCAGGCGATCGAAGATCAGGCCTTCTTGGTCTCCCAGAAGATCTTGTCGATCTGGGCGATGTAGTCCAGCGCCTTCTGGCCGGTCGCCGGGTCGGTCGAGCCCTTGGCGGCCGAGAGGGCCTTGAGGGCGTCGTTGACGAGCTGGTGCAGCTCCGGGTACTTCTCGAAGTGCGGGGGCTTGAAGTAGTCGCTCCAGAGCACCGAGACGTGGTGCTTGGCGAGCTCGGCGCGCTGCTCCTTGATGACGGTGGCACGCGCCTGGAAGTGCGGGTCGTCGTTGGCGGCCATCTTTTCCTGCACGGCCTTCACCGACTCCGCCTCGATGCGGGCCTGGGCCGGGTCGTACACACCGCAGGGCAGGTCGCAGTGTGCGCTGACCTTGACCTTGGGGGCAAACAGGCGGGAAAGCATGGAGCATTCCTTCCTCGTGATCGTCTTCTCAGGTGGGACATTACTCCCTGCGAGACGGGTTTTCGCGAGTGCCCCCATGGGCTTAGGACAAAAGTCCAGGGTCAGACTGAGACTGGTGGAGGACAGTACCGGGGAGGTGCCGGGGATGCCGGAGTTGTCGCAGGACGCCGAGCGCGGGCGGGCCGCTCAGCCCTTCGGGTGGGCCGAGGTGACGGGGCCGTCCATGGTGCCCACGCTGTACCACGGCGACCTGCTCGTGGTGTGGCACCGGCGCCGGATCAGGACCGGGGACGTGGTGGTGCTGCGGCATCCGTTCCAGCAGGACCTGCTCGTCGTCAAGCGTGCCACCGAGCGCCGTGAGGGCGGCTGGTGGGTGCTCGGGGACAACGCGTACGCAGGTGGGGACAGCACCGACTACGGGGTGGTGCCGGACGAGCTGATTCTGGGCAAGGTCCGCTTCCGGTACCGGCCGCGCAAGCCGGATCAGCGCTCGCCGCTGGCGCTGGCGCGCTGGGCGGTGTCGGCCGTGCGGCCCGTCTTCGCCGACCGGTCGGCCTCCAGGCGTTTGCGGGCGCGGTAGGCGGCCACGTTGGCGCGGGTCGCGCAGCGGTCCGAGCAGTAGCGCCGGGAGCGGTTGGTGGACGTGTCCAGATAGGCGTTGCGGCACGGGGCCCGCCTCGCACAGGCCCAGCCGGTCCACGCCGTACTCCGTCAGGTGGAACGCCAGGCCCATCGCGGCGATGGCGGCGTAGCCGGCGGTCGCGTTCGACGGGTGGTCCGCCAGGTGCATGTGCCACAGGGGGCGGCCGTCGTCGTCCCGGAAGTCGTGGCCGGAGATCTGCGGGCTCACCGGGAACTCCAGGAGGAGGGAGTTCAGCAGGTTCACCGCCAGCGCCTCGTCGCCCTTGTCCGCCGCCTCGAAGACCGCCCTCAGCCGTGCGCGGACCGAGCGGAAGCGGGTGACGTCGGCGTCGGTGGCGCGGCGGCCCGCCTCCTGGCTGACGCCGAACAGGTCGCGAACGGCCTCGACCGAGGTCAGCGAGTCCTTGCCCCGGGCCGGGTCCTCGCTGTTGACGAGTCGTACGGCGTAATCCGAGTAATAGGCCAGTTCCACTTGTAGTCCTTACGGAGGCGTTCTATCGTCGGGGTGCGGTCGGGTAACAGCTGATCGTGCTTCCAGGGTATTACGTGACGTGCGCGATGGAGGGGCTCGATGACGGACACGGACATCACCACCACGACCGGAGCCGACTGGGCAGCCTGGCAGGAGAGCTGGGACCGGCAGCAGGAGTGGTACATGCCCGACCGCGAGGAACGCTTCCGGATCATGCTCGACATGGTCGAGGCCCTCGTCGGCCCCGCCCCGCGGGTGCTCGATCTCGCGTGCGGCACGGGAACTATCACGGCTCGGCTGCTCGCGCGGTTCCCCGACGCCGTCAGCACCGGCGTCGACCTCGACCCCGCCCTCCTCGCCATCGCCGAGGGCACCTTCGCGGACGACGAGCGGGTCTCCCTCGTGACGGCCGACCTCAAGGACCCCGGCTGGCCGGCGCAGCTGCCGTACGACTCGTACGACGCCGTACTGACCGCCACGGCCCTGCACTGGCTGCACCGTGAACCCCTCGCGGCTCTCTACGGTCAGGTCGCGGAGCTCGTCCGCGACGGCGGTGTCTTCCTGAACGCGGACCACATGATCGACGACTCGACGCCCCGGATCAACGCGGCGGGGCGCGCGCTGCGCCACGCCCGCATGGATCAAGCCAAGGCGGACGGCGCCCTCGACTGGTCCGAGTGGTGGCAGCTGGCCGCCAAGGACCCGGCGCTGGCCGGGCCCACGGCCCGCCGCTTCGAGATCTACGGCGAGCACGCCGACGGCGATATGCCGTCCGTCGAGTGGCACGCGCGCGTGCTGCGCGAGAAGGGGTTCGGGGAGGCGCGCGCGGTGTGGTGCTCGCCGTCGGACACGCTGCTGCTCGGCCTGAGGTAGCGCTGAGGCGAGGAACGCCCAAAATCTCGCCATGGCGGAGGTCAAGGGTGGGTCGGAGATGTCCCGCTTTTCCTCAAGTTTCCCTGACATCCGCTGCGTATGTGTTTAGGCGTACTAGATGATCAGTGCGACCAAAACAACTCAGCCGCGAGAGCGGTGAGTAGAACGGATTCAACATGAATCGCTTCATTCGAATCGGTGTCCGGCTGGCGTGTGCTGCCGGAGTCATTTCGACTGCTTTTCTCGGGGCTCCGAGCGCATCCGCGGCCAGCGGGGGAGGCTGCTCTTTGTATGTCGACGGTAACGCAGGCCCCCGTGGGCAGTACGTGGACATCAAGCCGTGCCTCACGTCGCCCAAGCGCACGATCGGTCGGCCCAGCGCGTACATCACCCTTCGCCAGGGGCACCCAGCCTGCAAGATTCACGTTTATGTCCTGAGGACCGGTGACCAGAAGGTGATGTCCAAGGACGTTCACACGTGCCCGCAAGGAACGACGCGGATGAAGCAGTTCACAGCGCCTGACTTCAAGGTCACGTCGCACCATGACGGCGAAGCCTACGCGACGTATACGCAGATCCAGTGGGCCACGGGCGAAGGGACACTGCCTTACCGGAGTCCCTGGCTGAAGCTCCCCTGACCCTTTTGGGGTTCGCTGTTTACGAGTAAGGGGCGGGTACGGATCCTGGATGGATCCGTACCCGCCCCTTACTCGTCGACGGACTACAGCACCTTCGACAGGAACGACTTCGTGCGTTCGTGCTGAGGGTTCGTCAGGACCTCGCGCGGGTCGCCGGACTCGACGACCACGCCGCCGTCCATGAAGACCAGGCTGTCGCCGACCTCGCGGGCGAAGCCCATCTCGTGGGTGACGACGACCATCGTCATGCCGGACTCGGCGAGGTCGCGCATGACGTCGAGGACGTCGCCGACCAGCTCCGGGTCGAGCGCCGAGGTCGGCTCGTCGAAGAGCATCAGCTTCGGGTCCATGGCAAGCGCCCGGGCGATCGCCACGCGCTGCTGCTGGCCGCCGGAGAGCTGGGAGGGGTAGTTCCCGGCCTTGTCGGCCAGGCCGACCCGGTCCAGCAGCTCCCGCGCACGTTCCCTGGCCTGGCCCTTGCTCGTGCCCTTGACCTGGACCGGAGCCTCCATGACGTTCTCCAGCGCCGTCATGTGGGGGAACAGGTTGAAGCGCTGGAAGACCATGCCGATGTCCCGACGCTTCAGCGCGACCTCGCTGTCCCTGAGCTCGTAGAGCTTGTCGCCCTTCTGGCGATAGCCGACCAACTCGCCGTCGACGTACAGCCGACCGGCGTTGATCTTCTCCAGGTGGTTGATGCACCTGAGGAAGGTGGACTTGCCGGAGCCGGAGGGGCCGATGAGGCAGAACACCTCGCCGGACTTCACTTCCAGGTCGATGCCCTTGAGGACCTCGACGAGTCCGAAGGACTTGTGGACGCCTTCAGCCTTCACCATGGGTGTCATGCGGTACCTCCCGCCGACGAACGGTTCGACAGGGACAGCAGGTTCGCCTTGATCTTCTGGAACGGCGTGTCCGGGAGCGTGCGGCTGGAGCCGCGGGCGTAGTACCGCTCCAAGTAGTACTGGCCGACGCTGAAGACCGAGGTCATCACCAGGTACCAGGCGGCGGCGAGGAACAGCATCTCGGCTGGGGCGCCGGAGGTCTGCCCGATGTCCTGGGCGACGCGGAGCAGCTCCGAATACTGGACCACGGACACCAGCGAGGTCGTCTTCAGCATGTTGATGACCTCGTTGCCCGTGGGCGGCACGATCACGCGCATCGCCTGCGGGACGACGATCCGGCGCAGTGTCCTGCCGTGGCTCATGCCCAGCGCGTGCGCCGCCTCGGTCTGGCCCTCGTCGACCGAGAGCAGACCGGCCCGGCAGATCTCCGCCATGTACGCCGCCTCGTTGAGGCCGAGGCCCAGCAGCGCCGTCAGGAACGGGGTCATGAACTGCGACCACTCGTCCTTGTAGATCGGCCCGAGGTTGATGTACTCGAAGACCAGGCCCAGGTTGAACCAGACGATGAGCTGGACCAGGACCGGGGTGCCGCGGAAGAACCAGATGTAGAACCACGCGATGGACGAGGTCACCGGGTTCTTCGACAGGCGCATCACCGCGAGCAGGATGCCGCCGACGATGCCGATGAGCATGCACAGCACGGTGAGCAGAAGCGTCTTGCCCACACCGCTGAGGATGCGGTCGTTGAAGAAGTAGTCCGGAATGGCCCCCCAGTTGATCCTGCCCTGGGAGAACGCGTAGACGATGGCGCCCAGCGCGGCGAGCGCCACCACGGCGGAGACGTACCGCCCGTAGTGACGGACCGGGATGGCCTTGATGGCCTCCGGGCCGGCCGGCGGGGTCTCCGCCGGCCCGTCCGCCTTGTCGATGTCAGCAGTCACGGATGTTGCCTTTCAGTGGCCGCGGCCCGCGGTCACTTGCCGCCGTTGATGGTGGGCTTCGTCACGGCGCCGTCCTCGACGCCCCACTTCTTCATGACCTTCGCGTACTCACCGTTCGCGATGATCGCGTCCAGGGCGGCCTGGAGGGCGTCCCGCAGCTGAGCGTCGCCCTTGGCGACCGCGATGCCGTACGGGGCTGCCTCGACCTGCTCGCCGACGAGCTGGAAGTCGTTGCCGCCGCCGGAGTGCTGGACCGCGTAGGCGGCGACCGGGAAGTCGGATGAGCCGGCGTCCGCGCCACCTGCGCGCAGGCGGGTCTGGGCCTGCTGGTCGTTGTCGAAGGCCTCGATGGTCAGCTTCTTGCCGCTCGGGCACTTCTTGGCCTCGGCCTTGGCGAGGTCCTCGGAGACCGAGGCACGCTGCACCACGATCTTCCGGCCGCACAGGTCCGACCAGGTCTTGATGTCGGTGTTCTTGCCCTTCTGGGTGTAGATCGAGACACCGGCGGTGAAGTAGTCCACGAAGTCGACGCCCTCACCGACCTTCTTGCCGGTCTCGGAGTCGACGCCCTCCTGGCGGTCCTTGGTGTCCGTCATGGCCGACATGGCGATGTCGTACCGGTCGGAGCGCAGACCCGTGATCAGGGTGTCGAAGGTGCCGTTCTCGAACTCGAACTTCACGCCGAGCTGCTTGCCCATGGCGTCGGCGAGGTCGGGGTCGATACCGGCCGTGTTGCCCGAGCTGTCCTTGAACTCGACCGGCGCGTACGCGATGTCCGAACCGACCTTGATGACGCCCTTGTCGCGGATGGAGGCCGGAAGCTTGGCGGCCAGCGGGGCCTTGGCGGTGTCAGCGCTCTCCGAGCCGCTGTCCTTGGTCTGGTCACCGCAGCCGGTGAGAATCAGTGCGCCTGCGACCGCGATCGAGCCGACCGCTGCCAGACGGGAACGCGCGGCGGTCGTACGACGGGTGGAGCGTGCGGTCATGGTGGGTTCCTCCGGCGGATGGGTGGAGTTGCCGATGGGCGGGCGCCCGCCGATGGATTCGGCCGGTGCCTTGGTTTCCTAGGTCGACGAGAGCACACGCCTTCGAGTGCCGCGACCTCGTGTGATTACGGCATCTTGCCATTCGGACTTAGGCGTTCAGGGCGCCCACGATGTCAAAATCGGATAACGGGTGGCTTCCGAACCGCCTCAGGTCGGACATCCTGACCGCACCTTCTGCGGGAATCCGTCCTTCCGGCCGGAAGATCTTCGGCGTATCTCGCGATGTGGGCCGATTGAGGGGCATGTTTGCGGGTGACGGTTGCTCATTGCGGAGTACATCGTAAATTATCCGCTTATCCGACCGTGAATCGCTCCGGTGTTGTCATCGGTCCGTGTCCGATTCGTGTCGTCCGCGTGCGTGTTTCCCCTCCTGTCATGTGATCTTGGACGTATTGGACTCGTCGGCGGTGCGGTCCGTCCGGTAAGAAGGTTCTTTACACCCCTCATCCGGGGCTCAGGGCGCGTGTGCGGCGCGCCCGTCGCGTATGTGCCCGTACGTCGTACGTCGCACGTATCAACGAGCAGGGTCATACGCGGTCCCGCCCACTTCTCACCAGGAGTGGTCCCACCCTCAAACCATGAACACTTAAGGGGTCAGACAAAGTGGCAGCGGAGATCGTCAATCCTCGCAGCGGCGGCAATACCGATCAGGACGGCGGGGTCGAACCCCTCGATTCCTTCGATCCTGCGTTCGCGCTGCACCGCGGCGGCAAGATGGCCGTGCAGGCCACCGTGCCGGTTCGGGACAAGGACGACCTGTCCCTGGCGTACACGCCCGGCGTCGCGAAGGTGTGCAGCGCGATCGCCGAGCAGCCGGAACTCGTGCACGACTACACGTGGAAGTCGTCCGTCGTCGCCGTCGTGACCGACGGTACGGCCGTTCTCGGGCTCGGGGACATCGGACCTGAGGCCTCCCTTCCGGTGATGGAGGGGAAGGCGATTCTGTTCAAGCAGTTCGGCGGCGTCGACGCGGTGCCGATCGCGCTCGCCTGCACGGGGGTCGACGAGATCGTCGAGACCGTGGTGCGGCTCGCGCCGTCCTTCGGTGGTGTGAACCTGGAGGACATCTCGGCGCCTCGGTGCTTCGAGATCGAGCGCAAGCTGAAGGAGCGGCTGGACATCCCGGTCTTCCATGACGACCAGCACGGTACGGCCGTCGTGACGCTGGCCGCGCTGCGGAACGCCGCGCGGCTGACCGGGAAGGGGCTCGGGGATCTGCGGGCCGTCATCTCGGGCGCGGGAGCGGCTGGTGTCGCCATCGCGAAGATGCTGGTCGAGGCCGGGATCGGAGACGTCGCGGTGGCCGACCGCAAGGGCATCGTGTCGGCCGACCGGGATGACCTGACGTCGGTCAAGCGGGAGCTGGCCGGGTTTACGAACAAGGCGGGCATCACCGGGTCGCTGGAGGCGGCTCTGGAGGGCGCCGACGTCTTCATCGGCGTCTCCGGCGGTACGGTCGCGGAGTCGGCGGTGGCTTCGATGGCCGAGGGCGCGTTCGTGTTCGCCATGGCCAACCCGAACCCCGAGGTGCACCCCGACGTCGCGCACAAGTACGCGGCGGTCGTCGCCACCGGGCGGTCGGACTTCCCGAACCAGATCAACAACGTGCTGGCGTTCCCGGGGATCTTCGCGGGCGCGCTTCAGGTGCGGGCGTCCCGGATCACCGAGGGCATGAAGATCGCGGCGGCGGAGGCGCTGGCCGCTGTGGTGGGCGATGACCTCGCCGCGGACTATGTCATTCCGTCGCCGTTCGACGAGCGCGTGGCGCCGGCGGTCACTGCTGCTGTGGCTGCTGCGGCTCGGGCGGAGGGGGTTGCTCGGCGGTGACGCTGCGCTGCCTGTGACGTGAGGGGAGTGGCCCCGCCCGGGTTGGGCGGGCCCACTTCTGTTGGGCGGGGCCATTTCTTTGGGGTGCCTGGGGGCTTCTGCCTCCTGCTTCCTGCCTCCGGCGGTTGGGCCGGGGTGGGTGTGGCGGTCTGTGGGGCTGGGTGGGGGTTCGCGTTGATGCCTGCGGCGGCCTGTGCGGGTGGGGTGGGGGTTCGCGTTGCGCCTGCGGGTGGGTGGTGGGTCGGGGCCGTGCCGGGGGGTGTCCGTCCTCGGTCGGGCGGTTGCCGTACGTGGGTGGGGTGGCCTGCGTTGACGCCCGCCGCTGCGGGCGGACACCCCCCGGCACGGCCCCCACCCGCCGTACGCGGGTGCGGGTGCGTTCACCCTGGCGCTCCTGCGTTCACCTCAGGCGCCGGTGGTCGTGCTGTGGGGGCGGCGATCCGTTGTGCGACCCGGCCCGGGGCAGCCATGATGCCGGGCGCATTGACAAGAGGGTGTGTGTCACAGGGCCCTGTGGTTCCGTCGGCCGTTGGCGGAGCCTATCGTCAAGGTCATGTTCGCTGTCTATGCCGCCCGAATCGACCGCGACGAGCCGCTCTCCGGACTGGAGTTGGGGGAGCGTCCGGCCCCCGAGGCCCGTCCCGGCTGGAGCACCGTCAACGTCAAGGCCGCCTCCCTCAACCATCACGACCTCTGGTCACTGCGGGGCGTCGGCCTCGCGGAGGACAAGTTGCCGATGATCCTCGGCTGTGATGCCGCCGGGGTCGATGAGGACGGCAATGAGGTCGTCCTGCACTCAGTGATCGGACAGAGCGGGCATGGGGTGGGGCCCAAGGAGCCTCGTTCCATCCTCACCGAGCGGTATCAGGGCACGTTCGCGGAGCAGGTCGCCGTGCCGACCTGGAACATCCTGCCCAAGCCGAAGGAACTCTCCTTCGAAGAGGCGGCTTGTTTGCCGACCGCCTGGCTGACCGCGTATCGGATGCTGTTCACCAACGCGGGGGTGCGGCCCGGGGACTCCGTGCTCGTGCAGGGGGCCGGGGGCGGGGTCGCCACCGCTGCCATCGTGCTCGGGAAGGCCGCGGGGCTGCGTGTCTTCGCCACCAGTCGGGACGAGGCCAAGCGCAAGCGGGCCCTGGAGCTGGGGGCCGTGGAGGCCGTGGAGTCGGGGGCTCGGCTGCCGCAGCGGGTCGACGCCGTGATCGAGACGGTGGGGGCCGCCACCTGGTCGCACTCCGTGAAGTCGCTGAAGCCGGGCGGCACGCTGGTCATCTCCGGTGCCACCAGTGGTGACCGGCCCTCGCATGCCGAGCTCACGCGGATCTTCTTCCTGGAGCTGAAGATCGTCGGGTCCACGATGGGGACCAAGGACGAGCTCGAGGATCTCTTGGCCTTCTGTGCTGCCACTGGTGTGCGCCCCGTGATCGATGAGGTGCTTCCCATGGACCGGGCCCGTGAGGGCTTTGAGCGGATGCAGTCGGGGGAGCAGTTCGGGAAGATCGTGCTCACCAACTGACGGTTTTGAGCGCGGCAACTCGCGGCGGGTTCGAGGTTCCACCTCGGGCCCGCCGTTCGTTTTGTCAACTAGAGTTGACGGCCGGGTCGTGTCAACGTAAGTTGACGTTATGACGGAAGCGACAGATCTAGCCGAGCGTGCCGGTGACCGTGATCCGCGGGTCGGCCTGCGGGCCGTCGCCGCCCTGCGCCGGTTGCTGGAGCAGTTGGAAGCCGTACAGGTGCGCAGTGCGCGCAATCAGGGGTGGTCGTGGCAGGAGATCGCCGCGGAACTCGGGGTCAGCAGGCAGGCCGTGCACAAGAAGTACGGGAGGCGTTGATGTTCGAGCGGTTCACGAAGGATGCCCGTGCCGTGGTGACGGGTGCGGTCGAGCAGGCCGAGAGGGGTGGGGCGCAGACCGTCGATGCCGGGCATCTGCTGCTCGCCCTGCTCGACCGGGAGGGGAGCCGGGCCTCGTTCGCGCTCGCCGCGCTCGGGGGCGGGCAGTGGCTGGAGTCCGTGCGGCTGGCGCTGGGGGAGGCTCAGCGGCGGGGCGGGCTGTCGCAGGCCGAGACCGATGCGCTGGCCGGGTTGGGCATCGATGTGGGGGAGATCGTCGCCCGGGTGGAGGAAGTGCACGGGGTAGGGGCGATGGCCGGGGACCGGAAGGACAAGGGGTGGTGGTCGGGGCGCCGTTCGATCAGCCGGGAGGCCAAGGACGTGCTGGAACGGTCGTTGCGTATTGCCGTCGCCCGTCGGGATCGGCACATCGGCGATGAGCACATCCTGCTGGCCCTGACCAGTCGTCCCGGCGTGCCCGCCGAGGTTCTCGCCGATCACGGGGTGACGTACGAGGCGCTTACGCGGGTGCTGTACGGCGAAGGAGAGGCCGAGGCTGAGGCCGGCTGAGGGCGGGTGGGCCTGGGCGGTGCGGCTGGTAGGGGCCGTACCGCCCAGGAGTGGGGGCTCAGGGCTTCGGTGTGCGCAGTAGCGCTCCGATGTGTGCCGCCGCCGTCGACAAGTGGCGGCGGGTGTCGCGGAGTTGGTCCGGTGTCACGCCGTGGTCCCTTGCCGCGTCGCGGATGTCGTCGCGGAAGCGGTCGAGCAGACGGTCCAGGTCGCGGGCCGGGTCGCCGGTGGGGGGCTCGTGCGCCCAGGTGGGTTCGTAGTCGGCGGGGAAGTCCTGAGGGGTGTCGGAGTAGTCGGGTTGCTGCTGCGCCGACTTGGGAGTGTCCTGGCGGCCGAAGCCGAAGTCCCGGCCGAACCCCTTCCCGTAGTCCTTTCCGAAGTCGCCGAACTCCTTGGCCAGTTCCGTCAGGCCCTCGCGTACGCCCGTCGGCCAGTCACCGCGTGCGAAGTGGTCCTGTACGTGTTCCTGGACCCGGCGGGCGATGCGCTGGACCTCCTCCTGGGCTTGGGCCCGGGCGTGGTCCTGTGCCTCCTTGGCCTGGCGTCGGGCGCGCTGCGCCTCGTCACGGGCGCGGCGGCTCTCGTCCTTGGCCCGTCGGGCCTGTTCCTTCCACTCCTGCTTGGCGCGGCGCATCTCCTCCTTGGCGGCGCGCCACGCCTCCTTGTCGGTGTAGTCCGAGAAGTCGCCGAAGGGTGCTTCCGCCTTGGCGCCGTTCCCCTGGCGGGCCTCGGACGCCGCTGCCCGCATCTCGCGCCGCAGGTCGCCCGCCGCGCCGCGTACGTCGGCCCGGATCTCGGCGGCGAGTTCGGCGACCGACTCCCTGATCTCCAGCTCCAGGTCGGCCAGCTCGCCGCTGCGGTCGGCCAGTTCGGCGCGGCCGGCGTCCGTGATGGCGTACACCTTGCGGCCGCCCTCGGTGGTGTGGGTGACCAGGCCCTCGGCCTCCAGCTTGGCCAGGCGGGGGTAGACGGTGCCGGCCGACGGTGCGTACAGCCCCTGGAAGCGCTCCTCCAGGAGGCGGATCACCTCGTAGCCGTGGCGTGGGGCTTCGTCCAGCAGCTTCAGCAGGTAGAGGCGGAGGCGGCCATGGGCGAAGACGGGAGGCATGTCAGAGCACCTTCTTGTCGGTCGTGCCGTCGGCCGGGGAAGCGGTGGGGCCATCGCCCCGGCCGGAGACGGAATTGTCCCCCGAGTCGTCCTGTGCGCTGTTCACCGGGTCGGTCGCCGAGTCCGTTGGCGAGGTGTTCGTGGCGGGCTCGGGCTCCTCCCATGCCTCCGCCTCCCACGGCTCGTCCTCCTTGGGCGGGCGACGCAGCAAGGCGATCGAGCCGGAGACCGTCGTCGCCCGGAGTTTGCCGGTGCCGGCGCCCAGCCGGCCGGTGATCTTGTGGGCGCCCCACTGGCCGTGGACCCTCAGGCCCTCGAAGGCGTTGGAGATCGTGCCGCTCGCGGTGTTGGCCTCGACGTCCGCGTCCGCCGGGGCCGGCAGCCGGATGGCGATCTCCCCCGAGATGCTGGTCAGCCGGACGTCGGTCGGGCCGTCCGGGTCGAGGTCGACGATCATGGAGCCGCTGACGGAGTCGGCCTTCACCGAGGAGCCGGAGCCCTCGACGACCGTGAGGTCACCGGAGACGGAGTTGAAGCGGAGGTCGCCGGTGACGGCCTGGGCCTCCAGGTTCCCGGAGACCGTGTCGGCGCGGACCGGGCCGGACAGGGCGACGAGCGTCGTGTCGCCGGTGACGCCCTTGACGACCGACGGGCCGTGGATCCCGGACACCACCGCCCCGGCGCCGACCACGCCCACCTCGACGCGCGTGTCGGCCGGCACCGCCAGGGAGACCACCGCGCTGCGGCGCCAGCCCTTGCGGTCGAGCCACTTGAGGAAGCCCTTCCAGGGCAGGTCCTCGTACGCCACCGTCAGTGTGCCGCCCTGCTGGGTCACCGCCAGGGGTGGGCCCTCGATCTCGGAGACTTCCAGGCGGGCGGAACCTTCGTCCGTCCCCACGACGTTCACCGTTCCGTTGACGATGCGTACCTGGAGCTCGCTCACCGGCTCGTCGAAGGTGAGCTTGCTGGGCTCTGCAACGGACCACTCGGACATGCTGCGGACCTCCTGGGCGACCGG
Source organism: Streptomyces sp. R28 (assembly GCF_041052385.1). Classification (GTDB taxonomy): domain Bacteria; phylum Actinomycetota; class Actinomycetes; order Streptomycetales; family Streptomycetaceae; genus Streptomyces. Next base: position 7,079,086 of record NZ_CP163439.1, read on the forward strand.
ACACGGCCGCACGGCCGGACCAGAACACGACACGCCATATCGCGTCTTCCGTGAAACACGATATATCGTGGGCGGCGTAAGTCAAGGCACTCGTTCTGGTGATCACAAATCACGCGAGGCGGACAAACTGGCCTAGCGTGTGTGCCATGCCGACGGAAGAGTCCCGGGCCGCTCGCCAGGCCCGTCCCGCCCCGGGCGCCCTGCTGCTCTGCCGTGCGGAGCCCGAGTCCGTCGCCCCGGCCGCCCAGCTGCTGCGCGAGCACATGCTGCTCGCGTCGGCCGGCGGGGAGTGGAGCGTGCTCGTCCCCGAGGGCAGGCCCTGGCTGGAGGGCGCCGAACCGGTCGACCGCGTCCTCACCGGCTGGGCCACCGCCCTCGCCGTCGGTGCCCCCTGGCCCGTTCTCGCCCTGTGGTGGGACGCCGACCGCGCCGGATACACCCTCGCCTCCGGCTTCCGCCGCCCCGTCGGCTACGTCTGGCTCGCCAACGGCACCCCGGCCGGCGAGGACGAGGCCATGCACACCTTCGCCGGCCGGCTCGGCCTCGATCCGGTGCTGGACGTGCAGTCCCTCGACGAACTGACGGAACCCGACCCCGCGGCCGACGCGCGGGCACGCATGCGTGGCCTGCTCGCCGTCCTCACGCGCGCGGGCGTGTCCCTGCCCGCCGGCCTCGTCCCCGGCGACAGCGCCGAGCGCCTCCACGAGGCCGCCCGCGACCACCCGCACGTGCGCATCGAGTGGTCGGGGGGCTGGCGCAACGCCTTCCGCGCGGAACTCGACGCCGTCGAGGGCAGCCGCCTCGGCCCCTGGCTGCCCTGGGCCGGCGGCCCCCAGTCCCACCGGCTCGCCCTGGCGCAGGTCGTGGCCGGTCTGCCCGTCACGGCCTGGGGCCTGCGGCGCCGCAGCACCGGATGGATCGCCGCGGGCGCGGTGCTGCTGGCACAGGGCGCGCTGGGGCTGGCGTACGCACTCGCGCACCCGCGCGACTGAGGCCGACGCAGGGGGCGGCGGCCCGGTACGGCCGGTACGGCATCCCCCGATTCAAGTGGGCGCTGCCCACGTTCGGTTGATCTGACGGGCAAGCTCCGCGGAGGAGCGGAATGAACCGCATCCAGGACATCGAACTGCCTGACGGCACGGTGATCACCGCCAGGAGCTGATCAAGGGCATCGGCGGCACTGTGCCGACCGCCGCCCGATAGGCCAGGCCGCACGAGGCCGCCATCACCTTCGGCGTGGAGCTGACCGTCAAGGAGGGCGTGGCGGTCGCCGTGCTCGCCCGGGGCGAGGCCATAGGACAGCCCCCTGTGGGGCAGCGGCTTCTTCGCCCTGCACCGGAAGGTCTTCGTGGCCCGTGTGGACGTACTCGGCGGACGCGACGCCCTGACCCTCAACTCCGCGCTGCGCGCCGCCTGGATGCTGTGCCTGCTCGGCAGCTACCGGGAGACGCCGGCCGTCCAGGGCCACAACTCCCGCGTCCACAGCCAGGGAGAAGCTGATGCGCCGTCGCGGCCCACTGCACCCGGAGACGCTGATGGTGTCCTGCGACTACGTGATGCTGCTGCGCGACCTGGAGCGCGCCGAGGAGGCCAGGGACCTGGCCGAAGCCACCGCCACGCAGTACGCCGCCCAGCTCGGCGACCGCCACCCCTACGCGATCGGCGCGCGGGACAACGTCGCGACCGTCATGCGGGACATGGGCGAGCATCGGGCCCGCCGGCGCTGTCCCGGCAGACCGCGCGGCAGATGCGGCGGGCGGCCTGCCGGGCCCACTCGTGGGCCATCGGCTGCGCCAAGAACAAGGTCGCCGCACTTGCCGAGGTGGGTGACGCCGCCGCAGCAGCCGCCCTGGGCCGGGAGACCTCCGACCGCTCCGCCCGCGTCCTCGGCGACGCACACATCCTCACGATCAGCCTGCGGGCCGGGCCGGCGCTGGACCTTTCGGTGCTCGGCGCCGACCACCCGCACAGCCGCAACATCCTCGAACGGCATCGCCCCTACCGGGACTTCGAGCCCGAGCCCCAGCCCAGCTGAGCGGCGCCCGGCTCCGCCTACACGTCGTCGTCCTCGTCGTCCAGCCGGGCCAGCCACGTCGCCAGCCGCTCCACCGGCACCTCGAAGTCCGGGTTCAGGTCGACGAAGGTGCGCAGCTGCTCGGCCAGCCACTCGAAGGTGATCTCCTCCTCGCCGCGCCGCTTCTCCAGTTCTTCGATGCCTCGGTCGGTGAAGTACATGAGCTGAGGATATGTCCTGCCCGCCACGCGTGCGTGCCGGGCCTGCGGCAGCTCAGGCGCCGGGATCCTTCCTCTCCCAGCCCAGCTTGACGACGATATGGCCCTCGACGCCCGCCTTGGTCAGCACGGCCCCCGCGCTGGCGTTGAGCTTCACGCCGAACTCCAGCTCCACCGTGTCGGGCTGGGCGGCCTGGAAGGTGCGCAGGGTCGCCTCCGCTGCGCGTCGGATGGGGTCCAGCGCCTCCTCCAGGGAGACGGAGGCCTCGCGCATACGGTCGCCGACGCGGGAGGCGCGGACCATGCCGGGCTCGTCGTCGTCGACTTCGACGACCAGGTGTCCCTCGCCGTCCCCGCCGTCCTCGTCGCCCATGGCGATCCGCAGCAGCTCGGCCATTCGCGCCCCCGTGTGTCACAACCGGCCCGGCGGCCGGGTCGGTCCAGCATGTCGGTCCTGGTCAATCTACTGGTGCGGCGGGCGAGTTGGCCGTAAATGCCACAAGGCCCGGGCCCCGTCACGCGGACGGGAACCCGGGCCTTGTCGGTCAGTTGTCGGTCAGACCCGTGCAGAGGCTCAGGCCTCGAACACCTCACGCACCAGCTGCTCCTGCTCGGCCTGGTGCCGCTTGGCGGAACCGACGGCCGGGGACGAGCCGTGCGGACGCGAGATGCGGCGCAGGCGCTCGCCGTGCGGGACGTCGGCGCCGACCGCCAGGTCCAGGTGGTCGATCAGGTTGAGCGCGATGAACGGCCACGCACCCTGGTTCGCCGGCTCCTCCTGGGCCCACAGGTACTTCTCGGCGTTCGGGTACTTGGCGATCTCGGCCTGGAGCTCGGCACCCGGCAGCGGGTACAGGCGCTCGATGCGGATGATCGCCGTGTCCGTGACGCCGCGCTTCTTCCGCTCCGCCTCGAGGTCGTAGTAGACCTTGCCGGCGCAGAAGACGACCTTCTTGACCGCGGCCGGGTCGACCGAGGAGTCACCGATGACCGGCTGGAACTGCCCGTTGACGAACTCGTCCGCCTTCGCGGCCGCGGCCTTCAGGCGCAGCATCGACTTCGGGGTGAAGACGACCAGCGGCTTGTGGTGCGGGTTGTGCACCTGCCACCGCAGGAGGTGGAAGTAGTTCGACGGGGACGTCGGCATCGCGACCGTCATGTTGTTCTGCGCGCACAACTGCAGGAACCGCTCCGGGCGGGCCGAGGAGTGGTCCGGGCCCTGGCCCTCGTAGCCGTGCGGCAGCAGCAGGACGACGCCGGACGTCTGGGCCCACTTCTGCTCGGCCGACGAGATGAACTCGTCCACGACCGTCTGGGCGCCGTTGACGAAGTCGCCGAACTGGGCCTCCCACATCACGAGCGCGTCGGGGCGGGCCAGCGAGTAGCCGTACTCGAAGCCCATGGCCGCGTACTCGGACAGCAGGGAGTTGTAGACGTTCAGCCGCGCCTGGTCCTCGGAGAGGTACTGCAGCGGCGTGTACTCCTCGCCCGTCTCACGGTCGATGATGACCGCGTGACGCTGGCCGAACGTACCGCGCTGCGAGTCCTGGCCGGCCAGGCGGACCGGGACGCCCTCCAGCAGGAGGGAGCCGACCGCGAGGGTCTCGCCCATGCCCCAGTCGATGGTGCCGTCCTCGACCATCGACGCCCGGCGCTGCAGCTGCGGCAGCAGACGCGGGTGGACGGTGATGTGGTCGGGGATGTTGACCTGGGACTCGGCGATCCGCTTGACGACCTCCGAGGTCACCGCGGTGCTGACGGCGACCGGGAACTCGGCCTGCGGGTCCGAGGGCTCCACGGCGGCGGGCTGCGAGGTGGCCTCGCGGACCTCCGTGAAGACCTTCTCCAGCTGGCCCTGGTAGTCCTGCAGCGCCTGCTCGGCCTCTTCCAGGGTGATGTCGCCGCGACCGATCAGGGACTCGGTGTAGAGCTTGCGCACCGAGCGCTTCTTGTCGATCAGGTCGTACATCAGGGGCTGGGTGAAGGCCGGGTTGTCCGACTCGTTGTGACCGCGGCGGCGGTAGCAGATGAGGTCGATCACCACGTCCTTGTTGAACGCCTGGCGGAACTCGAAGGCGAGCCGCGCGACGCGCACGACGGCCTCCGGGTCGTCGCCGTTCACGTGGAAGATCGGGGCCTCGATCATGCGGGCCACGTCGGTGGCGTACATCGACGAGCGCGAGGACTCCGGGGCGGCCGTGAAGCCGACCTGGTTGTTGATGACCACGTGGACCGTGCCGCCGGTGCGGTAGCCCCGCAGCTGCGACATGTTCAGGGTCTCGGCCACCACGCCCTGGCCCGCGAAGGCCGCGTCGCCGTGGATCGCCACCGGCAGGACGGTGAAGTCGGTGCCGCCCTTGTTGATGATGTCCTGCTTGGCGCGGGCGATGCCCTCCAGGACCGGGTCGACCGCCTCCAGGTGCGAGGGGTTGGCGGCCAGGGAGACCGTGATCTGCTCGCCGTCCAGGCCGGTGAAGGTGCCCTCGGCGCCCAGGTGGTACTTCACGTCGCCGGAGCCGTGCATCGACTTCGGGTCGAGGTTGCCCTCGAACTCGCGGAAGATCTGCGCGTACGACTTGCCGACGATGTTCGCGAGGACGTTCAGCCGGCCGCGGTGGGCCATGCCGATGACGACCTCGTCGAGACGGGACTCCGCCGCGCTGTCGATGACCGCGTCCAGCAGCGGGATGACGGACTCGCCGCCCTCCAGGCTGAAGCGCTTCTGGCCGACGTACTTCGTCTGCAGGAAGGTCTCGAAGGCCTCCGCCGCGTTCAGCCGGCGCAGGATGCGCAGCTGCTCCTCGCGCTCCGGCTTGGTGTGCGCCCGCTCGATGCGGTCCTGGATCCACTTGCGCTGCTTGGGGTCCTGGATGTGCATGAACTCGACGCCGGTGGTGCGGCAGTACGAGTCGCGCAGCACGCCGAGGATGTCGCGCAGCTTCATCAGGGACTTGCCCGCGAAACCGCCGACCGCGAACTCGCGCTCCAGGTCCCACAGGGTGAGGCCGTGCTCGGTGATGTCCAGGTCGGGGTGCTTGCGCTGGCGGTACTCCAGCGGGTCGGTGTCGGCCATGACGTGGCCGCGGACCCGGTAGGAGTGGATCAGCTCGAAGACGCGCGCGGCCTTGGTGACGTCGTCGTCGTGCGACGCGTCGATGTCCTTGAGCCAGCGGACCGGCTCGTAGGGGATGCGCAGCGCCTCGAAGATGTCGTCGTAGAAGCCGCTCTCGCCGAGGAGGAGGTTCGCGACGATCCGCAGGAACTCGCCGGAGGCGGCGCCCTGGATGACCCGGTGGTCGTACGTCGACGTGAGCGTCATGACCTTGGAGATGCCGAGCTTGTTCAGGGTGTCCTGGGAGGTGCCCTGGAACTCCGCGGGGTAGTCCATGGAGCCGACGCCCATGATGACCGACTGGCCGGGCATCAGACGCGGCACGGAGTGAACGGTGCCGAGGCCGCCGGGGTTGGTCAGCGAGACCGTGACACCGGTGAAGTCGTCCATGCCCAGCTTGCCGTCACGGGCGCGACGGACGATGTCCTCGTAGGCCTGCCAGAACTCGAAGAAGTTCAGCGTCTCGGCCTTCTTGATGCCCGCGACGACCAGCTGGCGGTCGCCGTTGGGCTTCACCAGGTCGATGGCGAGGCCGAAGTTGATGTGCTCCGGCTTGACCAGGGTCGGCTTGCCGTCCTTCTCCGCGAAGGAGTAGTTCATCGACGGCATGGCCTTGATGGCCTGCACCATCGCGTACCCGATCAGGTGGGTGAAGGAGATCTTCCCGCCCCGGGCGCGCTTCAGGTGGTTGTTGATGACGATGCGGTTGTCGAAGAGCAGCTTCACCGGGACCGCGCGCACGGACGTGGCCGTGGGCACCTCCAGCGAGGCGTTCATGTTCTTCGCGACCGCGGCGGCCGGACCGCGCAGCGTCACCAGCTCGGGGCCGGCGGCCGCGGTGGCGGGCTCGGCCTTCTTCGGCTGAGCGGGCTTCGCGGCCGGAGCGGCCGCGGCGGGCTTCGCCGCGGCCGGGGCCGGAGCCGGGGCGGCAGGCGCGGCGGCCGCGGGCTTCGGGGCCGCCGGAGCCGGCGCGGGGACCGACGGAGCGGCAGGCGCAGCCGGGGCCGCTGGAGCGGTGGTGGTCTCTGCGGCCCCCGCGGCCGCAGTACCCGCCGGAGCCGAGGCGGCGGGCGCCCCCGGCTTGTAGTCGGCGAAGAAGTCCCACCAGGCTCGGTCTACCGAATTGGGGTCCTGGAGGTACTGCTGATAGATCTCGTCGACGAGCCACTCGTTCGGTCCGAACGCGGCCGCGGGGTTCTTGCCCGCTTGGTCGGTGTCGGTCGAGATGCTCGAGTTACTGGGGGACTGTGGCGACACGGCGGCAACCGCCCTCTTCCGCTTCACAAGGTGATGGACAGCGGGAATAAAGGCTACGCCCCTATGGCCGGGAAGGTCAGGCTGAGCAAGGTCATCGTCGTGTAAGTCACATCGGAAAGCGTGTTTCGTGCCTGGAAATGGCGGGAAACAAGCGTGGTTCCGCTTCAGCTGGGAAGGCGCGATCGCAGCCCGGCACGCCTCAGGCGCGGGGCTCTGCCTGATCACACGTGTCCGTCAGCCAGGACGCACATGGATCTTGTCGCTCCGCTTCGAACTTTACGTCAACTTGGCACAGATGGCTGCCCGGGAAGTGTGACAAGAATCCGGCAGCCCCGCTCGGATTCGGCCACTCCGATCCGGCCGCCGTGCAGATCGACGGCCCAGCGTGCGATCGCCAGCCCCAGCCCCGTGCCGCCGTCGCTGCCCGGCCCGTGCGGCCGGATCACGGCGCCCCGGTTGAACCGCTCGAAGACTCGGTGCCAGTCCGACCGCGGAATGCCCGGACCCTCGTCCAGGACCTCCAGCTCCAGCGACTCCGGGTACGCCCCGCGCCGCGCCTTGACCGTCACGCGGCCGTGCGCCGGGCTGTGCTTGATCGCGTTGTCGATGAGGTTGGCGACGACCTGGTGGATGCGCTCGGGGTCGGCGTGCGCGGTCAGCTCCGGCGGGGAGACGTCGAGATGCAGATGGACGTCCGTACGGGTGTGGCTGCCGGAGCCCGACGCCATGCCCCCGCGCGCGGAGGCGACCATGTTGGCCTCCTTCAGTACTCCGGACAGGTACGGCCAGACCTCGAAGCGCCGCATGCGCAGCGGTACGACGCCGTTGTCCAGGCGGGACAGGTCCAGCAACGTCTCCACGAGCCGGCCCAGCCGCTCGGTCTGCTTCAGTGCCGTGCGCATCGTCTCGGGGTCGGCCTCGGCGATGCCGTCGACCACGTTCTCCAGGACGGCCCGCAGGCCCGCGATCGGGGTGCGCAGCTCGTGCGAGACGTTCGCCACCAGCTCCTTGCGCTGCTGGTCCTGGGCCTCCAGCTCGTCCGCCATGAGGTTGATCGTCCCGGCCAGGTCGCCCAGCTCGTCCCGGCGGTTCTCGCGCACCCGGCGGGTGTAGTCGCCGTGCGAGATGGACCGGGCCACCGTGTTCATCTCGTCCAGCGGCGCGGTGAGCGAATGGGCCACGAACTGCGTGATGAGCAGTGTGGCGATCATCGAGAAGACCGTGATGAAGCGCAGCTCCGTCTGGGTGCGCACGGCGATCATCGACAGTCCTGTGGTGATCAGAACCGCGATGATGACCAGCGCGCCCAGCTTGGTCTTGATCGAGAACGGACGTACGCCGCCCCAGGGCTCCCCGGGGCCTCTCCGTGCGGCCGGCCCGTCGCTCATGGCGTCGGGGTCTCCAGGGCGTAGCCCACGCCGTGCACGGTGCGGATCCGCTCGGCGCCGATCTTCCGGCGCAGCGCCTTGATGTGGCTGTCGACCGTGCGGGTGCCGGAGGCGTCCGCCCAGTCCCACACCTCGGCGAGCAGCTGCTCACGGGAGAGCACCGCGCGCGGGGTGTTCGCCAGGCACACCAGGAGGTCGAACTCGGTCGGGGTGAGGTGGACATCCTCACTGCGCACCCGCACGCGCCGCTGCGCGTGGTCGATCTCCAGCTCGCCGAGGCGCAGGATGCCCGAGCGCGGGGTCGTGGCGGCCAGCGCGGCCCGCTCGACGCGGCGCAGCAGTACATGCACGCGTGCCGCCAGCTCACGCATCGAGAACGGCTTGGTCATGTAGTCGTCGGCACCGACACCGAGCCCGACCAGCATGTCGGTCTCGTCGTCGCGTGCGGTCAGCATCATCACCGGCACCGGCCGCTGGGCCTGCACCCGGCGGCATACCTCCAGGCCGTCGAAGCCCGGCAGCATGATGTCCAGGATCAGCAGGTCGGGCTGCCAGGCCTCGGCCGTGTCGACCGCCGCCGGACCGTCGCCCGCGGTCTGCACGAGGAAACCCTCGGCGCGCAGACGGGCCGCGATGGCGTCCACGATGGTCGGATCGTCCTCGACCACCAGGACCCGGCGCTGCGCGCCCGGGGTCGCCGCCGTGCCGTTGTGGGAGGTGTGTGTCTGCTCCATCGCCCGCCCCAAAGTTGCTTTCCGGAATCCGTGGGGTGATCCCGCTATCTGGCTATGCCTGCGCATGCTTGCGATTGACGCTTGAATGATCCGCGTCAGAGCAGCAGAGTACGGGGAGTCACCGTGCCACGGCTATCCAGGTCGGACGGCGAGGTGCACGACGTCCGGAACGCCCCGGGCAACGGGGATCTCTTCGGTACGCACCTGTTGGAATCCGGCATTACGCAAGGTTTCTTCGAATTCCGGAGAGGGCTGGGCCGACCATACGGCCAGCACCCCACCCGGCCTCAACGCCCCTGCGCAGGCCGCCAGTCCGGCCGGTGAGTACAGGCTGTCGTTGCCCTCGGTGACGGTCCAGCCGGGTCCGTTGTCGATGTCGAGACACAGAGCGTCATACGTGTCGTAAGTCTCAGTTACGTGCGCCAGCAGATCCGTTTCCAGAATCTCGGTGCGCGGATCGGCGAGGGCACCGGCGGAGAAACCGGACAACGGACCGTCGAGGTGCCAGCCGATAATCGCGGGCTCTCGCTCGACGACGGTGATCCGTCCGGGGCGCGGATCGGCGGCGGCGTGTGCGAGCGAGAAACCGACGCCGAGCCCGCCGATCAGCACCACCGGGTCCGGCCGTCCGGCCAACGCGCCGAGCGCCGCGTCGACCAGTAACCGCTCCGAACGCCCGTCGGAGGTGTCCATCAAAAAGCAGCCGTTCGCGATGATCTGAAGCAGTTCGCCGTGCTGCCGCAGCACGATCTCGCCGTACGGGCCCTCGCGACGGTCCAGGACTTCGGGGATGTCGTACGAAGTGGGCATCCGGCCATCCTGGCAGGTCCGGCCGGTCCTGCCGAGGGAATTGCGTCAGGGGCCGGCCGCCGCGCCGCCGGGGCGGGCTGCCGGCGGAGGGCCGGGGTTCCTGAGCCGCGAAAACTTTGAGAGACGCGAAAACTTGTTGAGAGGTTGCTGTGAATCGGCTGCCATGTGGCGCTGATCACAGACGTAGGGGGGTGGCGGTCGGAGGGTGGGGGAAACGGAAGGAGCGCCTCACCTTGGAACGGACTGCGGTCGAGGGTATGCCGGGCTCTGCTCCGGAGCCGGGCGTGGCCGAGCTGCTGAACGGGATGCCGCGGCAGCGCGGACCGCGGGGCGTCGCCACGGTGCCCGCGCCGCCGCCCTTGCTCCCGGTCCTCGCCGAGGCCACGACGAGCGCGCCGCCCGCGCCCGGAGGAACCCGCGCCTTCCACCCCTGGCGCCTGCTCCCCACCCCCACCGGCACGCCGTTCACCTTCGCCTACGCCGCCGTACTGGCCGTCACCTCGCTGGTCACCGCGTACGCCGACCCCGCCCTCGTGCGCACCCTGCACCAAGGCTCCAGCACCGATGTCGCGCACCTCGTGCGGACGCCTGTGCTGGTGCTGCTCGCCAGCGCGCTGTGGATCGCCGGCGAGTTCCTGGGGCCGTACACGCTCGGCCTCCTGCTCGTGCTCACCGCGCTGGAGCGGCGGATCGGCGGTACGCGCACGGCCGTTGTCTTCCTGACCGGGCATGTCCTGGCCACCCTCGCGACCGAGGTCCCGGTGGGGCTCGCGGTGCTGGTCGGCCACCTCCCCGACAGCTCGCTGTCCCGCCTCGACTACGGCATCAGCTTCGGCGTCGCCGCGAGCACCGGCGCGCTGGCCGGACTGCTGCGCCCCTGGCTGCGGTGGCCGGTGCTGGCGCTGTTCGGCGGGATGCTGGTCCAGGACCTGCTGAACTTCACGGATCCGCTGACCAATTGGGGGCATCTGATGTCCCTGGCCATCGGGGTCGGGATGTGGCCGGTGGTGCGGCGGTGGCGCGCCGCACCCTCGAAGTCGGTGTCAGCCGACCGGGGGTGACCACACGTAAGGCGTCGTCGTCGTCACCGCCTCGAACCCCAGCCGCCGCAGGATGGGCGCGCTGTCGTCGGACGCGTCGACGTGCAGGTAGGTGACACCGCGGGCGACGGCGAGCGCGGCACGGGTGGCGACCAGCGCGCGGTAGATGCCGCGGCCCCGCCACCCGGCCAGCGTCGAACCGCCCCACAGGCTCGCGAACTCGGTGCCCGCCCGGAACACCAGCCACGCTGCCGAGACGACTTCGCCGTCCGCCTCGGCCACATGGACGGAGATCTCCTCCGGGGCCGCCGCGACCCGGCCGATCAGGTCGTCGGCGAGCCAACTCCAGTCCTCACCCCACACCGCCGACTCCATCGCGGCGATCCGGCGCATGTCCGCGTCCGCCGTGACTCGGCGCAGCGTCACGCCCTCGGGAAGGTCCGGCTGCCGTACGGCCATGCCGGCGGCGCTTCCGATCAGGACCGTCTCCTCGTCCTCGGGCACGAAGCCCGCCTCGCGCAGGCGGTCGGTGAGGTCGGCCGGGTCGTCGTGGGAGCGGGTCTTCCACTCCACCGCCTCACCACGCGCCGCGAAGTAGTCGCACTGCCGGGTGATGAGCCGATCGAGCTCGGCGTCGCGTACGCCGAGCGAGCGCGGGCCGCTGACGAGGCCCCGGAATCCGCCGACGATCCGCAGCAGGGGGCCGTCCTGTTCATACGTCACCCCGGTGGGCGGGATCGGGGGCGCGCCGCGCATCTGGTCGTCGTAGGCCGCCAGAAGGATCTCTGTGTCCGTCACGGGGGAGACGGTGGGGGAAGAACTGGCCCCCGGCAACCGTTTATTCACAAAAGCCCAGTTCACAGTGTGTGGCGCGGTTGATCGCTCACAGCGAACGACAGCCTGGGAACATTCAGGCTCCCCCGTGCATTGAGTCGGCATAACTCAACTTGACTGCCGAAGGGGAGATCATGGCTTTGACGTCCACACCGCTCACCCTGCCTGTGCTGCCGCTCGACGACGAGGTCGTGCTGCCCGGAATGGTGGTCCCGCTGGACCTGAACGACGCCGATGTACGCGCCGCGGTGGAGGCCGCGCAGGCGGCCGCCCGGTCCGAGCCGGGAAAGCCACGGGTGCTCCTGGTGCCGCGCATCGACGGGACGTACGCGAGCACCGGTGTGCTCGGCACCGTCGAGCAGGTCGGCCGGCTGGCCGACGGTGACCCGGGTGCCCTGATCCGCGGTCGCGGCCGCGTGAAGATCGGCGCCGGGACGACCGGACCGGGTGCGGCGCTGTGGGTAGAGGGGACGCGGGTCGACGAGAGCGTGCCCGAGCCGCTGCCCGGACAGGTCACCGACCTGGTCAAGGAATACAAGGCGCTCGCCACCGCCTGGCTGCGCAAGCGCGGCGCCTGGCAGGTCGTCGACCGCGTCCAGGCCATCGACGACGTCTCGGCCCTCGCCGACAACTCCGGTTACTCGCCCTTCCTGTCCACCGAGCAGAAGGTGGAGCTCCTGGAGACCGCCGACCCGGTCGTCCGTCTCAAGCTCGCCACCCAGCACCTGCGCGACCACCTCGCCGAGCAGGACGTCGCCGAGACCATCGCCAAGGACGTCCAGGAGGGCGTCGACAAGCAGCAGCGCGAGTTCCTGCTGCGCCGTCAGCTGGAGGCCGTCCGCAAGGAACTGCGCGAGCTGAACGGCGAGCAGGACGGCGAGGAGTCCGACGACTACCGCGCCCGCGTCGAGGCCGCCGACCTGCCGGAGAAGGTCCGCGAGGCGGCCCTCAAGGAGGTCGACAAACTGGAGCGGTCCAGCGACCAGTCGCCCGAGGGGTCGTGGATCCGGACGTGGCTCGACACCGTCCTCGAACTCCCCTGGAACGAGCGGACCGAGGACGCGTACGACATCCAGGGCGCCAAGGGCGTGCTGGACGCCGAGCACGCGGGCCTGGAGGACGTGAAGGAACGCATCACCGAGTACCTCGCGGTGCGCAAGCGCCGTAACGACCGCGGCCTGGGTGTCGTCGGCGGCCGGCGTGGCGGAGCCGTGCTGGCGCTGGTGGGCCCGCCCGGCGTCGGCAAGACGTCGCTCGGCGAGTCCGTGGCGCACGCCATGGGCCGGAAGTTCGTCCGGGTCGCCCTCGGCGGCGTCCGCGACGAGGCCGAGATCCGCGGCCACCGCCGTACCTACGTCGGTGCGCTGCCCGGCCGGATCGTGCGCGCGATCAAGGAGGCCGGTTCGATGAACCCGGTCGTCCTCCTCGACGAGATCGACAAGGTGGGGTCCGATTTCCGCGGCGACCCGGCGGCGGCCCTCCTCGAGGTCCTGGACCCGGCGCAGAACCACACCTTCCGCGACCACTACCTGGAAGTGGAACTGGACCTGTCGGACGTCGTCTTCCTCGCCACCGCCAACGTCCTGGAAGCCATCCCGGAGGCCCTGCTCGACCGTATGGAGCTGGTCCGCCTCGACGGCTACACCGAGGACGAGAAGGTCGTCATCGCCCGCGACCACCTGCTCCCGCGTCAGCTGGAGCGGGCGGGCCTGGCGAAGGACGAGGTGACGCTCGACGAGAGCGCGCTGCGCAAGCTCGCCGGCGAGTACACACGCGAGGCGGGCGTCCGCACGCTGGAGCGCTCGATCGCCCGGCTCTTGCGCAAGGTCGCGGCCCAGCACGAACTGGGCGAGCGGAAGCTGCCGTTCACCATCACGGACGGTGACCTGCGCGCCCTGATCGGCCGGCCGCACCATGTGCCCGAGTCCGCCCAGGACCCGGCGGAGCGCCGTACGGCCGTGCCGGGTGTGGCGACGGGCCTCGCGGTGACCGGCGCGGGCGGTGACGTGCTGTTCGTGGAGGCGTCGCTGGCCGACCCGGAGACGGGTGCGGCGGGTCTGACCCTGACGGGCCAACTGGGTGACGTGATGAAGGAGAGCGCACAGATCGCCCTGTCCTTCCTCCGCTCGCACGGCGCCGAACTGGAGCTGCCCGTCGCCGATCTGAAGGACCGGGGCGTGCACATCCACTTCCCGGCGGGTGCGGTGCCGAAGGACGGTCCGAGCGCGGGCATCACGATGACGACGGCGCTGGCCTCGCTGCTGTCGGGCCGTCTGGTCCGCACGGACGTGGCGATGACGGGCGAGGTCTCCCTGACCGGCCGGGTCCTGCCCATCGGCGGTGTGAAGCAGAAGCTGCTGGCCGCGCACCGGGCGGGCGTCACGACCGTCGTCATCCCCAAGCGCAACGAGCCCGACCTGGACGACGTCCCGGCCGAGGTGCTGGACAAGCTCGACGTCCACGCCGTGACCGACGTCCGCCAGGTCCTGGAACTGGCGCTGTCGCCGGCCACCAACGGCGCGGCTCCCGAGGTTCCGATCGCGGCGTGACGGACGCGTTCGGAAGGGCAGGGCCCGGGTCCCGTGAGGGAGCCCGGGCCTTCGCCGTGCACCGGCGTCGGAACGGCCGTGGGTCAGCCGTTCGCCAGGGCCTGCACGCGGTCCAGTGCGCCGTTGAACCTGTTGTGGTCGCCGACGGTCGGCCCGGAGGACGTGTACTGCCAGGCGGTGTAGTAGCTCCAGCCCGCCGGAAGCTCGCCCACCGCCGACGCGTACCGGGCGATCCACAGCGGGTGGGCGGAGGCGAAGCCGCTGTGGTTGCCGGTGCACTGCTTCCACCAGCTCGTCGCCGTGTAGATGACGGCGTCGCGGCCGGTGCGGGCCTTGTACCGGGTCAGGAAGTCGCGGATCCAGGTGACCATCGCGCTCGGGGTCTTGCCGTAGCAGGCGTCGCCGTACGGGTTCCACTCGATGTCGAGGGCGCCCGGCAGGGTCTTGCCGTCGCGGGACCAGCCGCCGCCGTGGTCGACGAAGTAGTCGGCCTGGGTTGCGCCATTGGTGGTGTCCGGGGTGGCGAAGTGGTAGGCGCCGCGGATCATGCCGACGTCGTAGGAGCCGCTGTACTGCTGGGCGTATGAGGGGTTGGTGTAGTAGGTCCCCTCGGTGGCCTTCACGTAGGCCCCCTTCACCCCGCTGTCCCACAGCGTCGACCAGGCGACGTCGCCCTGGTGGCTGGAGACGTCGACGCCTTCCGCCTTGGCGGCCAGGTCATCGACGGGGACGCCGTCCGTGCCGTCGTGGGCCAGGACGCCCATGCCCATGTAAGCGGAGCCGCGGGGCGGGGTGTCGTCGATGGGCGGGGGGTCGTCGGCGGAGGCGGGGGAGGGTTGGGTGGCGAACAGGAGAGAGAGGGCGGCGGTGAGCAGGAGCCCGGCGAGGTGCGGGCGCCGGGGGCGGGGCGGTTCGGATCTGTGCACGGGCATAGCGTGCCTGCGCGGGCTCGGTGACGCTCGTTGGGGAAACGCGCGCTGCGACAGCCGTAGTCATGGCGTGGGCATGCCATCAAGGTGTCTGGTGGAGAGGCCGCGCACGCAGAAGAGCAGGTGGCAGAGGGTCCGGAGGCTGCCGTTGGTCTACGCCTGCGAAATACTGGTGGAGTTGCGGCGATTACGGCGTTCGGCGGAACTTTCAGGAACGGGAAAACGAGGCAGGGGCTGACGTGCACGAAGACGGAAACGGCGATGGGCGCCAAGCTGGATCCGGGGGTGCCCCCTCTGGGGGAGTGTCCGGAACCGGTGTGGGCCGGCCTGAATTCCTGGACCTGGAGCGCGAGCTGACGGTGTTGTTCCGGCGGGCCCGGGCCAAGCAGGGCGAGATGGCCCGCGAGGTCCACCCGGACCTGGAGTCGGCGGCGTACGGGCTCCTGGTCCGTCTCGACGAGTACGGCCGGCAACGCGCGACCGACCTCGCCGCCTATATCGGCGTCGGCAAGGCCACCATGTCCCGTCAGCTCCGGGCGCTGGAGGACCTGGGGCTGGTCGCGCGTGAGCCGGATCCTGCCGACGGGCGGGCCTGGCTGGTGCACCTCACGGAGGTGGGGCGCAGCCGGGTCGGCAGGGTGCGGGAGGCGCGGCGGGAGCGGTACGTCAGTCAGTTCGCGCAGTGGGACCCGCGGGAGGTCGCGGAACTGGCGAGGCTGCTGCACCAGTTGAACCTGGGGATGGAGAAGCAGTAAGCAGACGCAGGGTCGCCTCCGTCACCTCCGTCGGGATGGTTGTGGAAGGTCGGGCGGGCGCCGAGCAGCCGGGCCTGGCCGGAGGCGGTGACGACGGCCAGCAGTTCGGGCGGGAAGCCGGGGCCGTGGTCGCGGATCGGGACGACCGGGCAACCGGAGCCGTGGTCGCGGATCCGGACGACCGGCCCGGCGCCGCCCCTGTCCGTTTCGGCGTCCGTCGCGACGTCCACCTCGACCGTCACCGGCGAGGCGCCGTGCCGCAGCGCGTTGGCGACCAGGTTGGTGAGGATGCGCTCCACACGCCGCGGATCGGTCTCCGCGGCGTGTCCGCGACGATCCGCACGTCCACCCGCCCCTGCGCCCCGTCGAGCCCGGCGACCGAGCGGCGGGCCATCGCGCTGACCTGGCGGGGCCCGGTCTCCACCGCCACCGCGTGGGCGTCGAGGCGGGCGACCTCCAGGACGTCCTCGACCAGCCCGCGCAGCTTGCGCACCCCGCCCGCCACCAGGTCGGTGGCCGGGCCGGGCGGCAGCAGGCCGGTCGCGGTGACCATGGCGGCGACGGGGGTGCGCGGTTCGTGCGCGATGTCGGCGGTCACCCGGCGCTCGGCCTCCAGCCGGGCACCGAGCGCGCGTCGGCCATGGTGTTCACGGATGCGGCGAGCCGGGCGATCTCGTCCCGCCCTTGCGGGCCGATACGGGCGTCCAGTCACCGTGGGAGATGCGTTCCGCCGTACGGGCGGCGGCCGTGGCCCGGCGGCCCATCCGCACACCGAGGGCCAGACCGGCCAGGGACACCCCGAGGGTGGCCGCCGCCCCCGTGGTGATCAGCGTCCGGTCCAGCGCGGCCAGCTCATCGGCCTCATGGCCGTAAGGGCGCGACAGCGCGAGCACGGTGCGGTCGGAGACGCGGGTCGCCGCCCACAGCACCGGACGATCCGGTCCGTCCTGGAGGTAGGTCACGCGGACGCCGCGGCGCACCTCTTTCGACAGGGCCGCGGGCAGGTCGGGTGGGTCGAGACGGGCCGCGCACTTGCGGCCGGCCGCCTGGTCGTAGACGGCGCTCATCAGCTGCCGGTCCAGATCGGAGCGGGCCGTTGTCAGCGGCTTCCCGTCGCGGCGCACGTCCAGGGTCTCCGGGTCGAAGGCCAGGTCACCGAAGGCGAGCGGGGAGCTGTCCGGCTGCTGCCCGGCGGGCGCGGCGCGGCGCAGCAGGGCGCGGATCCGGGCGGCCGGCACCATCCCGTCGAACGGCTTGGTGACGTAGTCGTCGGCGCCGGCCTCCAGGCCCATCACCACATCCACCGGGTCGTTGCGGGCCGAGATCAGCAGCACCGGCACCCCCGACTCCTCGCGGATACCCCCCCACGCTCATCCCGGTAACTGGAAATGGCCATCCGCAGCCCGCAGTTGGTTCCAGGTGATGCCGTTCTCCACGGGAGCGAGCCCGCTCCTGTACGGGACGACCACAGTTGTACGGGACGACCACAGTTCAGGGAGGCCCGGTCGTGATCGTGTCCCCCGGCGCCTGGACCGCGTCCATGCGCGGAGCCGTCAAGTAGCCCCCACGGCTCACCACTCCACGTACACGACCGTCGCGTCGTCGTGCGTCTTGCTCCGCCCCAGATACGTACGCTCCTGCGCGTCGGCCCGCTCCAGCGCCCGCACGCGGTCCACCAGCTCCCGCGCCCCCTCCTTCCGCACGAGCCGGAAGCAGTCCCCCCAGTCCCCCTCCCGGAACTTCTCCACCCACCGGGTCGCCCCGTCCGTCAGCGCGGCCAACGCGCGCACCTCCCCCCGCGCCAGCACCCCGGTCAGCGCCCGCCCGGCCACCGACGGATCCGCGGCGGCCGTGAAGAAGCCGCCCTCCTTGTTGCGGATGTGGGCGTCGATCAAGGCGTCCGTGGCCAGGGACGCGCGGGGCAGGCGGGACAGGCGGTCGTCCAGGTAGGGAGTGATCGCGCCGTCCGGCGACTCCACGAGCAGGGCCGAGTCCGAAAGGATCAGGTACTCCAGCGACTCCGCCGACCACCGCGCCAGAACCACCGTTGCCTGTGGGGTGCGTGGGTGAGAAAGGTCACAGGTTTCGGTGTGGGCCTCAGCGGTACGTGCGATGGCGCGGGCCAAGGCGTCGACGAGGGGAACATCAGGGAGTGAAACGGTCAGTTCGGTCAGGGCTCCGCCCAGCCGGGCGGTGAACCAGGGGACGGAATGCAGACAGCCCGTCTCACCCCTCGGTGGGGTCACGCCGTCCAGGACCACCAGTGCGCCACCCCGTCCCGAGGCGGGAAGGCCGACGCTCGCGAAGTCCTCGTTGGGGCGGGCCGGGTCGCCGGGCTCCGAAACAAGCTCTGTTCGCATCCGGCCAGTCTGCACGAGGCCTTCACAAGGTCCACGGAGGGGTTGCGTTGGTTGCTGAATGGGTGCAGCGCTGCAGGTCAGGCGCCTGATTTGGGGTGGAATGGCTCACTCCAGCCAGACGTGGCGGCGAATACTGCCATCGCCTGCCGCAGACGTCCAACCGGCCCGCCGTGCAAGGCATGTGCACGCGCCAGAGGAACTTGCCCGCCAACTCCCCTCCGGGGTTCACTCCTTCGGGTGGCGGGTCAGGTGATGCGCGGCCGCTGCCCACCGGCACTGGGAGGGTCGGGAACCGCATCGAGTGTACGTACAGTCGGCAGCAGTTGACGGAGCGTCACTCGGACCCATGGGTATCACGAGTCAGGAATGCGAGCACCGGTGCAGAAGATGCGGCCTCGTCGCTCAGGCAAGCAGACGTCCTCCGCAGGGGGCGCGCAGTCCACGCCCGGCACCACACATGGCACGACGAACGGCACAACGGCCGACGTCGCACCCGCCGGCAAGGGGCGCCCGACTCACGTACGGAACCGGCTGATCGTCGCCGTGACCGTCGTGGCCGCCGCCATCGCCGGAGCCGGAGTGCCCTCGGTCGTCGCCGCCTCCGGGCAACTGCACGACTCCCAGAAGCTGGTGACCCTCGCCGAGCAGACCGAGGACGCGCTCACGCTCGCGCACTCCCTCGCCGACGAGCGCGACGAGGTCACCTCCTATGTCGCCGCCGGACGGCCCAAGTCCAAGGCGCCGAGCGAGCAGCGCAGCGTCCGCGTCGACCGGCAGGTCGAGGAGTTGCGCGCCGACACCGACACGCCCGCCTCGCTGCGCGCCGACCTCGACGACATCGCGGCCCTGCGCAGGGCCGCGCTCACCGGCAAGAGCACCGCGCTGGAAGCGCACAAGGCCTACTCGGTCACCATCACCGAACT
The DNA here is from genome assembly GCF_041052385.1 of Streptomyces sp. R28. Lineage (GTDB taxonomy): Bacteria > Actinomycetota > Actinomycetes > Streptomycetales > Streptomycetaceae > Streptomyces. The sequence continues at coordinate 7,098,009 of NZ_CP163439.1, forward strand.
CCACCGGCTCGCCGAGCAGCTGGCCGAGCAGATGCCGCCCCGCGCCGGCGCCGGCGCCTACGCCCTCGCCGAGCTGGACTCCGCCGTGCAGCAGGCCGCCGCCGCCCGCGGGCTGCTGCTCGCCGCCCTCAGCGTGCCGACCACCACCGAGACCGTCATCGACCCGATCACCGGCCTCGCGACCACCCGGAAGACCTCCTCGGACGCCGACGCCAAGCAGCGCGCCGCCCTCGGCGCGGCCGCCCAGCAGGCCCGCCTGCGCTCCGACGCCGCCCTCGCCGACTTCCACGAGACCGCTCCCAAGACCGCGCGCACCTCGTACGACTCCACTGTCAACGGCCCCGAGGTCGCCACCGCCGAGCGCTATCTCGCCGCCCTCACCGACGAGGCCGTGCTCTCCGACCGGGACCTGGCCACCAACACCCAGCGTGCCGAGGCCGCCCTCTCCTCCCGCGTCGACCTGATGCGCGGCGTGGAGTCCGCGCTCTACGACCGCCGCACCAAGGCCCTCGAACAGCTCCGCGACGACGACGTCACCGCACTGGAGATCCGCATCGCGATCCTCGGCGCGCTGATGCTGCTCGCCGTGGGCGTCGCCACGGGCATGGCCCGCAGCCTCACCCGGCCCCTCGCCGTCCTGCGGCTCGGCTCCGCCCGGCTGGCCCAGGCCGAGGACCTGGCGGCCGAAGAGCCCGTCAAGTTCACCGGCCGCAAGGACGAGTTCGCCCAGGTCGTCAACTCCGTCAACGCCCTGCACGCGCACGCCGTCGCCCTCCACGAGCGCATCGCCACCCTGGAGTCCGACCGCAAGCACCTCGTCGGGCAGCGCCAGAAGATGGCGGACGCCCGCGAGGAGCTGCGCACCGAACTCGCCGACTCCGCCGCCCAGTTGGAGCGGCTGCGGGACACCATCGGCTCCACCTTCGTGAACCTGGCCCTGCGCACCCTCGGCCTCGTCGAGCGCCAACTCACCGTCATCGAGAGCCTGGAGGAGCGCGAGCAGGACCCCGACCGGCTCGCCACGCTCTTCAAGCTCGACCACTTCGCCACGGTCATGCGCCGGCACAGCGAGAACTTCCTCGTCCTGGCCGGTACCGAGCACGTCCAGCAGCACGCCGGACCGGTTCCGCTCGTCGACGTCGTCCGTGCGGCGGTCAGCGAGATCGAGCGGTACGAGCGGGTCCGCATCGCCGCGCTCCCGCCGCACGCGCACGTGGCGGGCTTCGCGGCCGACGACCTCTCCCACCTCCTGGCCGAGCTGATGGAGAACGCGTCGTCGTTCTCCCCGCCCGACCTGCCCGTCGAGGTCTCCGGCTGGCTGCTGGAGAGCGGCGAGGTCATGCTCTCCGTCCACGACGAGGGCATCGGCATGACCGCCGAGCGCATGACCCGCCTCAACTCCCGCCTCGCCGAATTCGACCCCGAGGCCACCTACGACCAGGAGGGCGACGACGGCCTGGGCCTCGGCCTCTACGTCGTCGCCCGCCTCGCCCACCGCCACGGCATCCGTGTCCAGCTCCGCGAGCAGAAGCAGGGCGGGGTCGCGGCGGTCGCGGTCCTGCCCGGGGGCCTGCTGGCAGCCGCCCCTGCGGCCGCGGTCCCTTCGGAGTCACCGCACCACACCGGCACCCAGACCTTCTCCCTGCCGGGCGCCGACGCGGAGGCCAACTCCAACGTCCTGCGCGGCCGCGCGAAGAGCGGCGACCCGCTGGTCGCGCTGGTGGAGAAGGTCGTACGGGAGACGGCAGAGCGGCAGCCGGGGCCGGGTACCCCTGAGGCCGAGCAGGAGCGGGAGCACCCTGCCGAGACCACGATGGAACTCCTGATCCCGGCCCAGCCGACGGGTGAGCCGACACCCGCCGGGCAGCCGGTATCCGATCCCGAGATCGCGGACTCCACGACCGAAGCCCCCACGTCCGCAGCCGTTCCGGCGACCGCCGATCCCGCGTCTGCAGCTGTTCCCGCAGCTGACGATCCCGCGACCGCGACCGCGACCGTTCCCGCGTCCGCGACCGATCCTGCGACCGCCGATCCCGCGGCCGCCGACGGCGAGGACGCCCCACAGGGGCCACCCGCACCCGACGACGATGTCCGCACCGGTGGTGCGGGTGGGAACGAACCCGCCGAAGGCGAAGTCGAGGCGGACACCACACACGAGCGCGTCCCTGACCACCCCGACCACCCGGACCACCCCGAAGAACCCGAAGAACCCGTCACGGACAAGGGCCTCCCCAAGCGCACCCCGAAGATCACCACCCCGGCCCAGGCCCCGCGCCAGCGGACCGGCACCGTGAACGCCGACGCCCTCCGCAGGAGGCTCGGCGGCTTCCGCAGGGGCGCTGAGGCCGGCTACCGCGACGTAGAGGCGGAGATCGCCGAACACACGGGCCAGACCGAGGCACCGACAGCCGGATCCGCAGGATCCACAGGACGCACCGAATCCGAAGCAGCCACGGGGGGCACAGTCGAGGAGGCAAGCAGTTGACCGCGCCCAGTACCTTCGGACTGAGCAGTGAAGCCCGCAACCTGCACTGGTTGTTGACGAATCTGGTCGAGGAGGTGCCGGGCATCCAGTCAGTCGCGGTGGTCTCCTCCGACGGATTGCTCCTGCTCTCCTCGGACCACGCCCTCAACACCCAGGCCCGGGAAACCGGGAGGGACAAGCCCACCGGCCCCCACGGCTCCTCCGCCGACCTCGCCACCATCGTCTCCGGCATCGGCAGCCTCACCATCGGCGCCGCCAAGCTGATGCAGTTCGGCGGCGTGAAGCACACGATGGTGGCGATGGACGAGGGCAGCCTGTTCGTGATGTCCATCAGCGACGGCTCACTGCTCGGCGTGCACGGCTCCGCGGAGTGCGACATGAGCGTGGTGGCGTACCACATGGCGCTCTTCGTCGGCCGCGCCGGCCACGTCCTGACTCCCGAACTCCGCAGCGAGCTACGGAAGTCCCTCGAGACCGCGTCCGCAGGGAGTACCCGATGAGCAACGCCCCGCAGAACAGGCCCGAGCTCCCCGTCCGCGGCGGCGACCGCAAGCCCGCGCGTGTCCGCCCGTACTCGCTCACCGGCGGCGTACCCGCTTCGGCCACGTCCTGCTCGTCGAGACGTTCGTGGCGGCGCTGGAGGCGCCGCAGGAGCGCAGGGAACTGACGAATGGTTCCCTCAACACCCGGGTCATGCCGGAGATGCGGGCCATCGTCGAACTGTGCCGCCGTATGCGCACGGTGGCCGAGATCGCCGCGCTGCTTCAGATGCCGCTCGGCGTGGTCCGCGTGCTCCTGAGCGACCTCGCGGACCAGGGAAAGATCCGGGTGTACGGCACGGGAACCGGCCACGGCACGGGCCGGCCGGACCGCGCTCTGCTGGAAAGGGTGCTGAGTGGACTCCGTCGTCTCTGACGCCGCTCGCGGTGTCTCCCCGCTCCTCGCCGAAGAGGGGCCCGAACAGCCCTGGCAGACGGACCGCACCCGAGCCCCGATCGCCACGAAGATAGTCGTGGCCGGCGGCTTCGGCGTCGGCAAGACCACGCTGGTCACCGCCGTCTCGGAGATCACGCCCCTGCAGACCGAGGCGCTGATGACCGAGGCGAGCGAGGAGACCGACGACCTCTCCTCGACGCCCGGCAAGCTGACCACCACCGTGGCCATGGACTTCGGCCGCCTCACGCTCGACGACGACCTGGTGCTCTACCTGTTCGGCACGCCGGGCCAGCAGCGGTTCTGGTTCATGTGGGACGACCTGGTGCGCGGCGCGATCGGCGCGGTCGTCATGGCCGACACCCGGCGGCTGAAGGACTGCTTCCCGGCGCTGGACTACTTCGAGAGCTGCGGACTGCCGTACGTCGTCGCGGTCAACCACTTCGACGGCAGTGAGCGGTTCGAGCCGGAGGACGTGCGGGAGGCGTTGACGATCCCCGCGCACATACCTGTAATGATCATGGATGCGCGGCGGCGGATCTCGGTGATCGAGACTTTGCTGTCTCTCGTCGGCCACGCACTGGACGTCACCCCCGAGTAGGAGAACACCCCGGCATGCGGAAGATACTCGTCGTCGGAGCCGGCCAGTCCGGCCTCCAGATCGCCCTCGGACTCCAGTCGCACGGGTACGAGGTCACCCTGATGTCCAACCGGACCGCGGACGAGATCCGCTCCGGCCGGGTCATGTCCACCCAGTGCATGTTCCACACGGCACTGCAGCACGAGCGCGATCTCCAGCTGAACTTCTGGGAGTCCCAGGCCCCGAAGATCGAAGGGCTCGGCGCCTCGGTGGCGGCTCCCGGCTCCTGGGGCGAGGGCCCCGCGGCGCGGGCGATCGACTGGGTGGGCAACCTCGACGGGTTCGCGCAGTCGGTCGACCAGCGGGTGAAGATGGCCGGCTGGATGGAGACGTTCGCACAGCGCGGCGGCCAACTGGTCATCCACGGCGCGGCGGTCGGCGACCTCGACTACTTCTCCCGTACGTACGACCTGGTGCTGGTGTCGGCCGGCAAGGGTGAGCTCGTCCAGATGTTCGAGCGGGACGCGGAGCGGTCCCCGTACAGCGAGCCGCAGCGGGCGCTCGCCGTGTCGTACGTGCACGGTCTCGGCCCGCGTCCGGAGCACCCGGACATGGAGGCCGTCCGCTGCAACCTCGTCCCCGGCGTCGGCGAGCTGTTCGTCATGCCCACCCTGACGACCTCCGGACGCGCGGACATCCTGTTCTGGGAGGGCATACCCGGCGGGCCGCTCGACGTCTTCGACGGCGTGAAGGACCCGGCGGAGCACCTCTCCCTGACCCTGGAACTCATGGAGAAGTACACCCCGTGGGAGCACGCGCGGGCGACCAAGGCCGAGCTCACGGACGCCGGCGGCGTGCTGAGCGGACGGTACGCGCCGACCGTGCGCAACCCGATCGGGCGGCTGCCCGGTGGCGGCCTCGTGCTGGGTGTGGCGGACGTCGTCGTGGCGAACGACCCGATCACCGGGCAGGGCTCCAACTCCGCGTCCAAGTGCGCGGCCGCCTACCTCGCCTCGATCGTCGAGCACGGGGACAAGGAGTTCGACGAGGCGTGGATGCGCGCCACCTTCGACCGGTACTGGGCCACCGCCCAGCATGTGACCAAGTGGACGAACGCGATGCTCGCGCCGCCGCCGGAGCACGTTCTCAACCTCATCGGCGCGGCGGGCCAGTTGCCGCCGGTCGCCGACCGGTTCGCCAACGGGTTCAATGATCCGTCCGACTTCGAGAACTTCTTTTATGAGCCGGAGAAGACCGAGGCTTACCTCGCGGAGGTTTCGGGGGCCTGACCTCCGGGCGGACGGCTCCGAGGACCGGGTTCGACGCGATCGGCGAGATCTTGACCTTCTCGCCGGTGCGCGGGGCCTGGACCACCTTGCCTTTGCCGAGGTACATGGCCACGTGCGTGGCGTCCGGGAAGTAGACGATCAGGTCGCCCGGGCGCAGTTCGGTCAGCGGGACGCGGTCGAGCCGCGCCCACTGCTCCTGGCTCGTGCGGGGGATCGGGGTACCGGCGTGGGCCCATGCCTCTGACGTCAGGCCCGAGCAGTCGTACGACTTCGGGCCCTCCGCGCCCCACTTGTAGGGCTTTCCCACCTGCTTCTTGGCGTAGCGGATGGCGCGGGCGGCCTCGCGGGACGGTTTGTGGTCGTCTTTGGCGAGGGCGCCGGACGCCATGAAGGCCCTCTGGGACTCGGCGACGTCCTGCTTCTCGAATGCGGCCAGGGCGGTGAGCTGTGCGGCGGTGAGGGAGGCGAGGAGTTCCTCGACCTTCTTCAGACGCTTGCGTACGGCGTCCCGGTTCTTCTTCTGGCGTTCGGCCAGGGCGAGTTGGGCGTCCAGGGCCTTGCGGGCCTGGCGGGCCAGCCCGTCGGCCTTCCTTTCCGTGCCGGTCAGGCGGCCGACCGTCTCGGCGCGCTCGCGTGCCAGCCGGCCGATGACATGGCCCTGGTCCAGGGCGTGCTGGGGGTCGCGGGCCAGGAGCAGGCGGACGTACGGGGAGATGTCGGTGCTGTTCTGGTACTGCTGGCGGGCCAGGCGGCCGGCCGCTCCCCGGCTGTCGTGCAGGGAGAGGCGGGCGCGGGCCAGGGCGGTGTCCAGGCGGGTCACCTCGGTGCGCTGTTTCTCCAGCTTCTCCTCGGTGGCGTTGTAGGTCTCCGTGGCCCGCTCGGCCTCGCGGTACAGGCGCTGAAGGTCGGTCAGGAGTTCTGCCGTGGATCGCGCTCGGGGTTCGCGGGCCACGGCGGCCGCTGCGGGTGCCGGCGAGAGGAACGGTGCCGGCGAGAGGAGCATGGCGGCCGTCGTCGCGGTCGCCGTTGCCGCCGCCGTGCATGCCAGACGTAGGAGTCTTCCTGACACGTCATCACCTCCGGTGCGGAGAGGCTCTCTGCTCCACACCGTGAGGATTAGACCGGGGCGGCGGGTTTGCGCGGCGGGTGTGCGCGGTTCGGCGCAGCGGCGTCACTCGTCCGTGGTGTCCGGCTTGCGCTGCGGCGTGGCGTCTGGCTTGGACCACGGCCAGTTCAGACGGCGGGTCTGCCTTCCTTCGGGGGCGTACTCGTACTTCCAGCGCCGGGAGAGACCCATGTGGGCGCCCGGTGTGCGGGGGACGCGGTGGTAGACGAGGACGGTCGGCGGGCCGCCGTGGGGGTCGGGGACGGGGATGCGGTACGTCTTGGGCGGGTGGCCGGTGATGCCCAGGAGCACCGGCAGTACGCGGCCGTCCATGGGGCCGCCCTCGAAGGGGGTCTCTTCGCTCTTCACGGCACCAGTCTCAGCCATCCGCCGCAAGCTTGGGCGTCAGCTCCGCGGTCTGGGGGTCTCGGGCCGCCGTGACGGAGAGTACGGCGACGAACTGGTCGACCAGCCAGTCCCGTAGTTCCTCGACGGGGGGCTGCTTGTCCTCGTCGAGCCAGATGAGGGAGGCCGCCTCCACGGCGGTGATCCACATCCGTACGGTCATGCGCAGGCGCAGGCCGGGGTCGGTGATCTCCAGGTGGCTGAGGATGTGCTCGGCCGCGGCGCGGCGTACGCCATCGACTATGGCCGTCGTACGGGACGTCTCCACGACGCTGCCGCCCTGGAGCAGCGCGCTGAACCCGGCGTCGTGCTCGTCCACGAAGGCGAGGTAACGGTCGAGGGCGCGGGCGAGGCGGGGCAGGAGCGGGCCGTTCGGGGGTTCGTCGAAGCAGCGCTGGAGCTCTTCGGCGGCCGAGCGGAGGGCGGCCTCGTAGAGCTGCTGCTTGCCGCCGGGGAAGTAGCGGTACACCAGGGGCCGGGACACGCCGGCCGCCTCTGCCACGTCGTCCAGGGACACGTCCTCGGGGGCTCGGTGTGCGAAGAGGGTGAGGGCGGCGTCGAGGAGCTGGCTGCGGCGTTCCTCGACGCTCAGGCGGCGGTAGGCGGGGGCGGCGGGCATGGGATGAAGCCTAGTCGCCGCGGGGGTGCGGGGATTCGGCGGACGCGGGTCCGTTGTGGCTGGTCGCGCCCACGCAGCAGAGTCGCACACCGGTACGGTCCCGCGCCCCCAAGAGGGCGGCACTCCTTAGCGCCGGGTTGCGCGACCCACCCCCGCCCGGCCCCCCTTACGCCAGCAGCCCGGACGACCTCCACAGCCGCCGCCCCGCCCCCCGCAGCACCCCGATGTCGTCCAGGAAGTCCGTCAGCTTCTTCGCCCCCGTCTGCATGACCTCCCGCCGGTGTCCGCTCGCCTTCACCTGCGCCATCGCCTCCCGCTTGTCCAGGCCCACGTTCGTGTAGACCTCGGGATTCACGAACGCCACCGAGAACACCCGCGCGAACTCACCGGAGGTCACCCGCGTGAACTCCTGGGACCACTTCGGGGCCGTCAGCATCTGGCGGCGGAGTTCCTCGCGGGCGTAGCGGACGTGGCGGGCCTCCTCGACCACGTGGATGCGGGTGACGCCGCGTATCAGGGGTTGTACGCGCTCGTCGGGGAAGGTCAGGCGCTGCATCCAGTCGAGGACCTCCTCGCCGAGGAGGGTCGCCGTGAAGGAGCCGGGGGTGGTGGAGATCGTCTTGAAGAGGCGGCCCAGCTGCTGGTGGGTGCGGCTGACGGGGTACCAGGGGGTGTCGCCGTGGGAGATCAGGCGGGCGAACATCTTGGAGTGGCGGCACTCGTCCTCGATCTCGGTGAGTGCGTAGCGGACGTGTGCGCTCGTTGCTGATTTGTCGTAGATGTGGCGGACCAGGAGCTGCATGAGGATGAGCTCGAACCAGATCCCGAGCGAGGCCAGTGCGGCGGCCTCGTGCCGGGAGAGCAGGAGGCGTTGTTCCTCGCTCATCCGCTTCCACAGGGGGGTGTCGTAGAGGGAGAGGAGCTCCGGGGGCCAGAACCACTTGCCCTCCTCGAAGGGCGCGTCCCAGTCCAGTTCCCTGTCGGGGTCGAAGGAGTGCTTGGCGGAAGAGGCGAGGAGGCGCTCGGCCACCTGTTCGCGGTCCTTGAGCAGGCCGAGTGCGTCGCGCAGTCCGTCCAGCGCGGCGTCTTCCGTCAGGGTCGTCATCGGTCCCTCACCTCGTTACCGGGGGTACGTCGTCCGCGTCTTATGAGACTGCTTGTCAGCAAGACCGTCAATCCCCTGCGCAAGACTTGTTGACCCGGCGTCTACTACGTGTGAGCCTGCCGGACATGCCGACATTCGACGTGTACGCCAACGATCCGGGAGACCCTCTCTGGCAGGTACCCGCGACCGGCGCGGCCCGTTTCAGCTGGGAGTACGACGACGGCCGCGACCGGCTGCTGGCCCTGTACCAGAAGGGCAAGGACAAGCAGTGGGACGGGCAGTCGAGGATCGACTGGGACCTGGAGGTCGATCCGTACGACGCGCTCGGTACGCCGGAGGAGGCGATGGCCCTGTACGGGACGCCGTACTGGGCGAAGATGAGCGAGCGGGAGAGGGGCGAGCTGCGCAAGCACTACGCCTCCTGGCAGTTCAGTCAGTTTCTGCACGGCGAGCAGGGCGCGATGATCTGTGCGGCGCGGATCGTGGAGTCGGTGCCCGATCTGGACGCGAAGTTCTACTCGGCGACGCAGACGATGGACGAGGCGCGGCATGCCGAGATCTACGGGCGCTTTCTGCACGAGAAGATCGGGATGGTCTATCCGATCAACGACAACCTGCAGTCGCTGCTGGGTGACACGCTGCGGGACAGCCGTTGGGACATGCCCTACCTCGGTATGCAGGTGTTGATCGAGGGGCTTGCGCTGGCCGCCTTCGGGATGATCCGGGACACCACCGACAAGCCGCTGCCCAAGCAGATCCTGGCGTATGTGATGCAGGACGAGGCGCGGCACGTGGCCTTCGGGCGGATGGCGCTGCGGGACTACTACAAGCAGCTGACCGATGCCGAGCTCCGCGAGCGCGAGGAGTTCGTCATCGAGGGCTGCTATCTGATGCGCGACCGGCTGCGGGGCGTGGAGGTCCTGGAGAACTTCGGGATCCCGAAGGCCGAGGCGGAGCAGATCAGTGAGCGGTCGGAGTTTCTGCGGTTGTTCCGGCGGCTGCTCTTCTCTCGCATCGTCCCCTGTGTGAAGGACATCGGGCTGTGGGGCGAGCGCCTTCAGCAGGCCTATGTGCACATGGGGGTGTTCGAGATGGGGGACTCGAACCTGGACCTGCTGATGGCTCAGGACGAGGAGATCGCCGAGAAGCTCGACGCCGAGCGGTTCGCGGTGGAGGAGCGGGAGCGGGTGGCGGAGGTGGAGGAGGCGATCGAGGCGGGCGGTGAGGGCTAGAGCGAGCAGCCCAGGTCGTCCGGCACTTCGCCGAGTACCGGCTGCGCCCCCTGCGGCGGGAACGACGTGCGCAGGGTGAAGGCGTACGGGGTCGGGCCGTTGGTGCGCAGGTGCAGGAGGCGCGACTCCGCCTCCGCGACCGTCGGGCGGTGGCCCGCGGGGACCCACCACAGAGCCGTCATCGCCTCCTGCACCCGTTCGAACCACTCCCGGCGGCGGGCCAGCATCTCGCGGTGACGGCCCTGGTACATGTACGCCGTCAGGGCGTTCGTGTCCCGCCACATCGTCAGGTTGATGATCAGCCAGTCGTCGCCGAAGACGCTCACGTCCGTCGCGTCGCCGGAGTCGTCCTGCAGTCGCCAGACGAAGCCGTCGGCGGCCTCGGCGTCGGCGTTCACGGGGTCGAGGTTGTCGACGAAGTCCTTCAACTGCGGTGAGTCCAGCGGGGCCTTGAGGCGCGCGATGTTGACCTGGGCGAGTTCGTAGGCTGATTCCGGGGCGGTGGATGGCGTCATGGACCGAACGATAGGTCGGGGCGCGGCCGCGGGCCCAGGGTGCGTCTCAGTACGTGGGCACATGTCCCTCTTTCACAGAGTGGACGGAGTGTGCGTGAGTACCTGTGTACCGGCGTCTTACGGGCGGGAAACCGTGCCCTGACCGGCCCGCCCGTAGCCTCACGGGGCATGACGGGGAAAGTACTGACCACCTTCCGCTCCATCGTCCGCCGCCCGGCCGGCCTTCCCGGGTGGAACTCCATCCGGGGCCGGATGGCCATCGTGCTGGCCGTTCCGACCTGCCTACTGCTCACTCTGATCGGGCTCGGCGTCGCCGACCGGGCCGCCGACTGGTCCGCCGCCCGGGAGACCGAGGCGCATGTCGGGGTGCTGTTGCGGGGGCAGGAGCTCGTCCGGGAGGTGCAGCGCGAACGCGGGCTGACCAACGGGCTGTTGGGCGGCGAGGCCGGGTACCGCGACGACGTCGCCGCGCAGCGCGGCCGTACCGACGAGGCACGGGACGCCCTGCGTGCCGCGCTCGAAGAGGAGAGCGGTGCGCTGCCCGACGCCGCGGTCTTTGCGCTGCGGGCCGCCGACGATCCCCTCGCCGCCCTCACCGCGACGCGCGAGGGCGTCGACGCCGGCACCGCCGACCGTGCCGCCACCCTGCGCACGTACACCAAGGCCGTCACCGCCCTCATCGACGCCGAGTCGGCCGGCGCCCCGGACGGCGACCGGGGGATCGCACAGGGCGTGCAGGCGCTCCAGGCCCTCGCCCGCGCCACGGAGGCCGTCGCTCTCGAACGCGGCTCCCTCAACGGGGTGTTCGCGGCCGGGCGGTTCCGTGCCGGGGAGTACCTCGACTTCACGGAGGTCCGGGCCGCCCGGGTGGCCGCGCTGGGGCAGTTCCGGCAACTCGCCGGGGTAGAGGAGGAGTCCGCGCTCGACGGTGCCTTCGGCACAGCTGCCGCGCGCCGGGTCGGCGGGTACGAGACGCGGGCCGAGCGGGGGGCCGACGGGTCCGCTCTCGCCGTTCCCCCTGGCCGTTGGTGGGCCGACATGACGACCCTCGTCGACGATCTGCACGACGTGCAGCGGGCGGTCGGGGACGACGTCCGTGCGCGTGCCGCCGAGGCCGGTTCCGCCGCCACCCGACAGCTCGGTGGCTTCCTCGCGCTCGGGGCGCTGATCCTCGCCGTGGCCGTCGCGCTCGCCGTCTTCTCGGCCCGCTCCATCACCCGGCCGCTGGGCGCCCTCGCCGACGAGGCGGACGCCGTTGCCGGGAGCCGGCTGCCCGACGCCGTCCGGCGGATCCAGGAGGCCGACCCCGACACCCCGCCCGCGCCGCAGTTCGCACGGCCCCGGCCGCCCGGGGGCGCACGGGAGATCAGCCGCCTGGCCGCGGCCCTGCGCAACGTCGAGGACACCGCCGTAGGACTCGCCGCCGAGCAGGCCGTCCTGCGCCGCACCAGCACCGAGTCCCTGGCCAGCCTCGGCCGGCGCAACCAGAGCCTGCTCACCCGGCAGCTCGGCCTGATCACCACCCTGGAGAGCCAGGAGCTCGACCCGGACGCCCTCGCCGAGCTCTTCGAACTCGACCACCTCGCCACCGGGATGCGCCGCAACGCCGAGTCCCTGCTGGTGCTCGCCGGTGAGGAGTCGCCGGCCCGATCCTGGAAGGGCACGGTCGCCGTCGCCGACGTGGTGCGCTCTGCCGTGTCGGAGGTCGAGCAGTACCGGCGGGTGGCCGCGGTGGACGTCCAGCAGTGCGGCGTCCGCGGCCACTGCGTCGCCGAACTGTCCCACCTGCTCGCCGAGTTGGTGGAGAACGCGCTGATGTTCAGCCCGCCCGAGCAGCCCGTCGAGGTCTACGGCTGGCGCGACGGCGCCGAGTACTGCCTGGCCGTCGTGGACCGGGGGATCGGGATGACCCCGGAGCTCCTGGCCGAGTCCAACGCCGTGCTGGCCGGCCAGGGCGACTCCCTGCACACCGCCCCGACCAGGTTCCTGGGCCACCACGTCGTCGGCGCCCTCGCCGCCCGCCTCGGCGCCCATGTCGAGCTGCGCCCCACCCAGGGCACGGGCGTCACCGCGTACGTCGCCCTGCCGGCCGTCCTGGTTCAGGAGCCGACGTCAACCGCGGCCCTGCGACGGTGACTTCAGCACCGCCTCCATCACCGCCCGCGCGATCGGGGCCGCGTCCCCGCCCCCGCTGATCTCACCCCGGTCCGCGTCCGCGTCCTCCACCACCACGGCGACCGCGACCTTGGGCTCCAGGTCGCGGTCGCCCTGCGCCCAGGAGACGAACCAGGCGTACGGCGTCCCGGAGTTGCCGAGGCCGTGCTGGGCCGTACCGGTCTTGCCGCCGACCGTCGCGCCGGGGATCCAGGCGTTCGTGCCGGTTCCCTCGCGCACCGCGTCCGCCATCAGTTCCTTGACGAGTACGGCGGTCGACGGGCGCATGGCCTGCCGCACCGGGCGGGAGGCGGGCGTCGACACCGTGGCGCCGCTCGCCCGGGTCGTGCGCTCCACCAGATAGGGCGAGCGCACCTTGCCGCCGTTCGCCACGGCCGCCGCGACCATCGCCATCTGCAGCGGAGTGGCCCGGGTGTTGTACTGGCCGATCGACGACAGGGCGAGCTGCGCCCGGTCCACCTTCGGGTCGAAGGTGGACTCGGCGACCGAGAACGGGATCCGCAGGTCCGCGTCGTTGAAGCCGAAGGCAGCCGCCGTCGTCGCCATCCGCCTCGCCCCCACCCGCACACCCAGCTTGGCGAACACCGTGTTGCAGGACCACTCGAAGGCCTTCCGCAGCGGGACGTCCTCGCAGCCCTCGGACTCGTTCGTCAGCGAGGTCCTGGTGCCGGGGAGGCGGTACGGATCGGGGGAGTCGGTCGGCTCGTCCAGGTCCTCGACCACGCCCGAGTCCAGCGCCGCCGCCGCGGTCACCACCTTGAAGGTCGAACCCGGCGGATACGTCTTGCGCACCGCCCGGTTGAGCATCGGCTTGTCCGCGTCGCCGTTCAGGGACTTCCAGGACCGCGCCACGGACGAGCCGTTCCCCGACAGTACGGACGGGTCGTACGACGGCGCGGACACCAGGGCCAGGATCCGCCCGGTCGCCGGTTCGATCGCCGCCACCGCGCCCTTGCGGCCGGCCAGCCCTTCGTACGCCGCCTCCTGCGCGCCCCGGTGCAGGGTGGTGACGACGTCGCCGCCGGGGTTCCGGTCGCGGGCGAGGTCGTTCCACAGCGGGAACGGCGACAGCAGCGGGTCCGTGCCCGACAGCACGCCGTCCTCGGTGTGCTCCAGGAGCGAGGTGCCGTACACCTGCGAGGCGTAGCCGGTGACGGGGGCGTACATCGGGCCGTTGGCGTACGTCCGTTCGTAGCGGAGGTGCTCGCCGGTGTCGTGGGATCCGGTGACCGGTTCGCGGCCGACCAGGATGTCGCCGCGCGGTTGCCCGTAACGGGCGATGTTGGTGCGGCGGTTGGCGATGTTGTCGTCGTAGGTCGGGGCCTCGAAGACCTGCAGGCGGGTGGCGGTCACGAGCAGCGCGATCAGCAGCAGGGCGCAGAAGAGCGCGGCATGCCGGATGTGCCGGGTCATCGGGCGGCCTCCGCACGCTCGTCGTGTCCCGTCATACGGCGGCCTCCTCGCCCTTGGGCACGCCGAGCTGACTGCGCGACCTGTCGCTCACCCGGATCAGCAGCGCCACCATGGCCCAGTTGGTCACCACCGACGAGCCGCCCTGCGCCAGGAACGGCATCGCCATGCCCGTCAGCGGGATCAGGCCCGTCACCCCGCCCGCGATCACGAACACCTGGAGCGCGAGGATCGAGGCGAGCCCCACCGCGAGCAGCCGGCCGAAGGGGTCCCGCAGGGCGAGGCCCGCCCGGTAGCCGCGCTCCACCAGCAGGCCGTAGAGGAGGAAGATCGCCGACAGGCCCGCCAGACCCAGCTCCTCCCCGGCCGTCGCCAGGATGAAGTCCGACTTGGCCGCGAAGCCGATCAGGATCGAGTGGCCGAGGCCCAGTCCCGTGCCGAGCACGCCGCCCGCCGCGAAGGCGAACAGCGACTGGGACAGCTGGTTGGGGCCCTGGCCCGCGTCGATCGACGCGAACGGGTGCTGCCAGTCCTCGACCCTGCTGTGCACATGCGGCTCCAGCTGGCCGACGGCCACCGCGCCGAGCGCCGCCAGCAGCAGGCCGAGCGCGATCCAGCCGGTGCGGCCGGTGGCGACGTAGAGCAGGACCACGAACAGGCCGAAGAACAGCAGCGATGTGCCCAGGTCGCGTTCGAGGACGAGCACCCCCACGCTCAGCAGCCAGATGGCGACGATCGGGCCGAGGACGCGCCCGGTGGGCAGTTGCAGTCGGTCGATCCCGAGGACACGACGGCCCGTGTAGGCCAGCGCGCTGCGGTTGGCGGCCAGATACGCCGCGAAGAACACCGCGAGCAGCACCTTCGCGAACTCGCCGGGCTGGATGGAGAATCCGGCGATCCGGATCCAGATGCGGGCGCCGTTCACGGACGGGAAGAAGATCGGCAGGGTGAGCAGCACGAGAGCGGCGACGACACAGACGTACGAGTAGCGCTGGAGCACCCGGTAGTCGCGCAGCAGGAGCACGACCACGATGAACAGCGCCACCCCAAGCGTGGACCACACGAGTTGGGCGGGCGCCGCCTGATCGCCCGGTGTCTCCAGGTCGAGCCGGTAGATCAGGACCAGGCCGAGGCCGTTGAGCAGCACGCCGATCGGCAGCAGCAGCGGGTCGGCGCAGGGGGCGCGCAGGCGCACCGCCAGATGGGCGACCAACGCGAGCACGCCGAGCCCCGCGCCGTAACCGGCGGCACCGGGCGGGACGGTGCCGTGCTGGGCGAGGCCGACCGCGCAGTAGCCGTACACGGAGAGCAGGACGGCCACGACGATGAGGGCCAGTTCGATGCCACGGCGCCGGGGGATCGGTACGGCGGGAGCGGGCGTGTCCGCTGCCACCAGGGTGGTTCCGGCCTTGGTCATGCCCGGAACTTACCCAAATAGTCTGCCTTGTGTGCCTTAGGACTCAGCACCAGCGCGGCGCGGCCCCGATGTTGTCGATGTACCGGGCCGCCCCCCAGGCCCAGGTGCCGTCCGCGAGCAGATACCACAGGGGGTTGCCCTGGACCCGCTGGCCCGGCGTCTTGCAGAAGATCCTGACGATGTCGCCCCGGTGGACGACCCGGATCACCTGGCTGCCGCGGTTCGGCGCACTGCGCAGCAGCAGGGTGTTCGCGGTGACGCGCCCCGTGGCGAACCGTCGCCCGCCGTTGTCCCAGTCGCCCCCGGATCCACCCCCGTCGCCCCCGGACCCGCCCAAGTCCCCCTCGGGGTCGTCCGCGGGCACGCCCAAGTCCTCCTGGGACTCGCTCGAGTTCCCCTGGGAGCCCCAGTCGTCGTCGGCGACGGCAGGCGTGGCGGCAGCCGCGAGGGCGAGAGCGCCGGCGGCTATGGATATGGCGAAGCGGGAGCGCAGGGCCATGGGGTACCTCCAGAGAGGGGTGACGAACCTGACTAATCGCCACATTAAGAGCGAGTCGACAGGGCCGCGCGCCACGCTGGGCCATAGGGGGCCGAGACTTTCGGGGACCGTATGGGGCCGGATAAGACCGTATGAGGCTGTATGAGGATGTATGGGGCCGTATGGCACAGCAGGGGGCGCGGCCGCCCGTCCTCGGTGCTTCCTAGCGGAGCGTCAGCGTGGCCACGGCCCCGCCGTCCTCCGCGTTGGCGAATGTGAGCCGCGCGCCGAGTACCTCCGCCTGCCCCAACGCGATGGTCAGCCCCAGCCCGTGCCCTTTGGCTCCGCCCTCCGTGCGAAAGCGCTGCGGCCCATGTGCGACGAGATACTCCGGGTAGCCGACGCCGTGGTCCCGCACGGTGACCACCGGCCCGTCCACGACCACGGACACCGGTCCCCGCCCGTGCTTGTGCGCGTTCGCCACCAGGTTCCCCAGCACCCGCTCCAGCCGCCGCCGGTCGGTCTCCACCACGGCGTCGCGTACGACGACGACCTCCGTGTCGGTGCCGGACCCGCGCACCACCCGCTCCGCGAGCGCCGCGAGGGGCTCGGTGTCCGCCTCCAGCCGCTCACGCCCGGTGTCCAGCCGCGAGATCTCCAGCAGATCCTCGGTCAGCGTGCGCAGCGCGGCCACCCGGTCCCGCACCAGCTCCGTCGGACGCCCGGGCGGCAGCAGCTCGGCCGCCGCGTGCAGCCCGGTCAGCGGCGTACGCAGCTCGTGCGCCACGTCCGCCGTGAACCGCTGCTCGGACATCAGCTTGCTCTGCAGCGACGACGCCATCGAGTCGAGGGCGGCGGCGACGGCGGCCACCTCGTCCTGCGGCATGGTCGGGTCCTTCGTACGGGGATCGCCGACCCGCGCGTCCAGGTCGCCGCCGCTGATCCGCCGGGCCACCCGGGCCGTGGCGTGCAGCCGCCGCGTCACCCGGGTCACCGCGAACGCGCCCACCAGCAGCGTCGCCCCGATCGCCAGCCCCGACGACCACAGGATCGCCCGGTCCAGCCCCTCGATGGTGCGCGCCTGCTGCGAGTAGTCGACCTCGACCGTGAGGGCCCGCTCGCCGTCGGCCGGCCCCGCCGCCCACATCGCGGGGCGCCCGTGGTGGTCGGCGACCATCGTGCCGCGCTCCCCGGCCACCGCCAGCTCCCGCAGCGACTCCGGCAGCTCCGGCGGATCCAGGCGGATGCCGTGGCCGAGCGGGTCCCCGGCCTCGAACGCCGTCGTGGCGTCCTCCAGCCGGGACAGCGCGAGGTCGCGGGCCTGGCCGACGGTCTGGTTCGTCACCGAGACGTGCACGAGGATGCCGAGCAGCGCCGCCAGCGCGCAGCACATCACCGTGATGAAGAGGGCGGCCTTCACGGCGAGCGTGCCGGCCCACTGGGGGAGCGCGAGCCTCATGGGGTGCTCGCCGAGGGGGAGGCGGACCGGGAAGGTGAGGCGGAACGCGAGGGCGAGGGCGAGGCGGAACGTGAGGGCGACGGGTGGGGCGCCTTCTTGTGGTGGCCGGTGCGCAGCATCTCGTCGTGCGTGAGCAGCATCCCCTTCTGGTCCGCGTCCCAGGTCCACTGCAGCCGGTACTCGTACCCGGCGACCTCGGACGGCGAGCGCACGATCACCGACCGTCCGGCCAGCTCGACGCCGCTGAGCGCGTCGTCCCACCCCATCACCTGCACGAGCCTGTGCTTCTCGACGGTGTAGACGCGCACCGCGGTCGTCTTGCCGGGCATCAGCCGAAAGCCCAGCGTCAGCTCGGGGTGCCCGTCGCCGGTCAGGTCCCGGTAGTACGGCTGGAGCACCGGGCACCTGCCGCGCCCGGCGCCCTTGGCGCACTCGGCCATCAGGCGGCCGGTCTGCCCGTACGTCGCGTCCTTGCCGTCGTATTCGTTCCGGTTCGCGGCGATCTCCTTGCGTACGACCTCCACGGGGCTCACGTCGCGGATGTCGCCCCCGGGGACGGTGACGCCCTTCACCGTCTCCCTGTTCACCTCGCCGATCTCATAGGCGGGGCTGGACGCCGGCGTTAGCTCCGGCCAGAGCTTGTCCGGGCTGACCGCGGTCTGGGTCGGGCCCGCGCCCTGGAGCCCCCCGGCGTCCCCGCAGGCCGTCGCCGCCGCCAGCAGCAGTGCGACCAGGGCACTGAGCGCGACGGTGCGCGTGGGGCGGGTGCGAGGCACGGTTCTCCTGGGGCTGGGGCTGGGGCTGGGGCTGAGGCCGATAATGGGCGTAGGCCCGTACACCCTATTCGTACGGAAGTCCTTTTTGCGCACCCGGTGGGCGGACGGGCGAAACGGTTACTCGGCGAGTTCCTCAAGCAGCCGGGCGGTCGACAGGCCGGCCCGGAGGTAGTCGACGAACAGCTCGTTGTGCAGGGCCCACGGAGAGCGGCGGGAGCGTATCAGCCGGATCGCCTGCTCGGCGGAGTGGCTCCGGCGGACCAGGGCGTGCGCGATGACGAGCCCCGAGCGGTTGTACCCGTGGTAACAGCGAACGAGGACGTTGCGGCCCTCGTCCAGCGCCGCGCACGCCGCCTCCGCGAGCCGGATCACCCCGGCGAGCTGGGTTCCGTCCAGCGGTCCGTCGGGAATCGGCCACACATGGTGCTCGACCCCGGGATCGGGCCCGTGCCCCGGCAGGCGCAGCAGAGTCTGTACGAGATCGAACTCGTCCTGCACGACGGCGAACTCCAGTTGTCCCGACGGCCCCCGGAACTCGTGCCCGCCCATCCACAGGCCGGGCACGATCTCGCTCCACGGGCTGTCCGGAGCCGGTACGTCGGGTTGCTTCCTGCGGGTACGCAACGGCGCCTCCCCAAGACCCCTCCCGGGGGGTCTGCCCAACTCCGCTCAAAGGTAACCGGGTTCTTGCCCCCGCAGCACCCAGCCTGTTCCCATGGTCAGTGGGGTGATGGTGCATGAGTGGACTGCGCGTCATACCGACCTGGCGGCACGGCCAGGAACGGCTCTACGTCTGCCTCACGGACGGGCGGAACCTCGCCTGGTACGACCGCGAGGCGGCCAGGATCAACCTGCTCAGCGACGACCGCAGGGAGGAGGTGCTGGAGGCGCTCGGCCCCTTCGTCACCGGCCCGGTGACGGTGGGCCCGCCGCCGGTCCCCACGCCCGCCGAGCTGGCCCGGCTGACCCTCCACCCGGACGACGACCTGGCGCCCAACCGTCCCGGCGAGGCGCTCCTGGTCTCCCTCGACCGGGATCCGGGCCCCTCCCACCGGCTGCGCCGCCCCGACCCGCGACGCCGGGCGCTGACGGCGGAGCAGACGGTCGGCGAGGCCCTGGACCGGCTGGAGGGCGCCGGCTGGCACGCGCTGCACTCCATCGCGCTGCCCGGCGGCGACCGCATCCACCACCTCGTGATCGGCCCCGGCGGGCTGTTCGTGCTGCACAGCCTGTACGCCCGTAAGCAGAAGGTGACCGTCGCCGACCCGATGGTCTCCCTCGGGCACCGCGAACCGTACCCCCTGCTGCGCCGTCTCCGCGCCGATGCCGACCGTGCCTCCTACGCCCTGACCGCCGAGGTCCGCCCGGTCCTCGCGCTGGTCGGCCCGGCCGACGTGGCGGTCCCCGGGCCGCTGCGGGGCCTTCGTGTCCTGCGGGACACGGAGGTGGAGGGGCTGGGCAGGCTGGGTGGGCTGCTGAAGCCGGCGGATGTGGAGGCGCTGCACGCGATGGCTCGGGACCGGCGAGTTTGGGGTGCCGTTGGTTGAGTGTGCGCGGCGGCTGTCGTTGCCGTCGACTGGGGGCTGCCGCGCCCAGACCCCCGCTTCGGCCCTGAACGGGCCTCGTCCTCAAGCTCCCCCAGAGGGGGCACCCCCAGACGGGCTGAAATGCCTGGGCCGGCGCTGGAAAGCGGCAGTCGCGAACGTGAGGCCGACGGCCACGAAAGGTCACGGCAGCGTGCCCGACCGGGACGTGTCCAGGAGCGGTGCCAACAGGTCGCCGTAGTCCTGGAGGCGTGGGGCCAGGTCCGGGGCGAGGAAGGTCAGGGTTCGGGGGGAGCGGCAGTTCTCCACCTCCTCCCAGGTGACCGGTGCGGACACGGTCGGGTCGCGGCGGGCGCGCAGGGTGTAGGGCGTGGCCGTGGTCTTGCGGGCGGCGTTCTGGCTCCAGTCGACGAAGACCTTGCCGGGCCGCAGGCTCTTCGTCATCCGGTGGATCGCGAGCCGGGGCATGACCTTCTCGGCCTCCACGGCGAGTTCCTTGGCGTATCCGGTGGCCTGCTCGGAGGGGGCCGGCCGGATGGCGGCGGCGAGATGGAGCCCCTTCGAGCCGGAGGTCTTGGCGTACGCCTCGATGCCGTCGGCGGCCAGCCGTTCCCGCAGCCAGAGGGCGACCTCGCAGCACTCGACCACGGTGGCGGGCGAGCCGGGGTCGAGGTCGAAGACCAGCCGGTCGGCCTCGCCGGGCGCGTCGATCAGCCACTGGGGCGTGTGGAACTCCGTGACGAGGTTGGCCGCCCACATCAGCGAGGGCAGATCCTGCACCAGCACCATCCGCGCCGGCCCCTCCGTGCGGGGCACCTCGGCGGTGGTGACCCACTCGGGCGTACCCGGCGGCACGTTCTTGGTGAAGAACACCTGTCCGCCCGGCCCGTCCGGGTAGCGCAGGAAGGACACCGGCCGGTCGCGCAGATGGGGCAGGAGTGCGTCGGCGGTGGTCGCGTAGTAGTGCAGCAGCTCGCCCTTGGTGAACCCGGCCGCCGGATACAGCACCTTCTCCAGGTTGCTGAGCGCGAGCCCCCGCCCCTCCACCTCTGTGATCGGCGTCATACGATGAGAATCACATGAAATCCTCCTGAACCACCCCGAGAGGTGCTGAACGTGCGATCCATCTGGAACGGCGCCATCTCCTTCGGCCTGGTCAGCATCCCGATCAAGGTGGTGAACGCGACCGAGAGCCATGCGATCTCCTTCCGCCAGATCCACACCGAGGACGGCGGCCGGATCCGCTACCGCAAGTTCTGCGAACTGGAGGACCGCGAGGTCAGCCAGGGCGAGATCGGCAAGGGGTACGAGGACGCGGACGGCTCGATCATCCCCATCACCGACGAGGACCTGGCCGAGCTGCCGATCCCGACCGCGAAGACGATCGAGATCGTGGCCTTCGTGCCGGGTGACCGGATCGACCCGCTCCAGATGGACGCGGCGTACTACCTCGCCGCGAGCGGCGCCCCGGCCGCCAAGCCGTACACCCTGCTGCGCGAGGCGCTCAAGCGCAGCAACAAGGTCGCCATCGCCAAGTTCGCGCTGCGCGGCCGGGAGCGGCTGGGCATGCTGCGGGTCGTCGGCGACGCCATCGCCATGCACGGCCTGCTCTGGCCCGACGAGGTGCGTGCCCCCGAGGGTGTCGCCCCCGACACCGGCGTCACCGTCCGCGACAAGGAACTCGACCTCGCGGACGCCCTGATGGACACCCTCGGCGAGGTCGACCTCGACGATCTGCACGACGAGTACCGCGAGGCCGTCGAGGAGGTCATCGCCGCGAAGGCGGCCGGCGAGGCCCCGCCCGCCGCCCCCGAACCCGCCACCCGCGGGAAGGTCCTCGACCTCATGGCGGCCCTGGAGAGCAGCGTGCGGGCGGCGAAGGAGTCCCGCGGCGAGGAGCCGGCGGAGGTCAGACGTCTGCCGGAGCGCAAGTCGGCCAGGGCGGCCCCGAAGCAGGCCGCGGGCAAGAAGTCGACGGCGACTACGAAGAAGACAGCGGCGAAGAAGACGGCATCGGCCAGGAAGTCGACGTCGAAGACGGCCCAGGGAACGAAGAAGACGGCAGCGAAGAGCACAGCCAAGAGCACAGCCAGGAGCACGGCGAAGAAGACCACGGCCAGGACCGCCAAGACCGCCAAGAAGACGGCGGCCCGCAAGCGCAGTGCGTGAGCGGGGGCGTGAGCGGCTGGAGCCTCACCTCGACCGGCGCAGCACCAGCACGGCGTTGTGCCCTCCGAACCCGAACGAGTTGCTGAGCGCCAGGTCCCCGTCCTCCGGCAGCGCGCGCGGTGCCCCCCGCACCACATCCAGGTCGATCGCGTCGTCGACCTCTTCGCTCCCCACCGTCGGCGGCACCACCCCGTGATGCAGCGTCAGCACGGTGGCAACCGCCTCGACGCCGCCCGCGGCCCCCTGCAGATGCCCGAGGTGCCCCTTGAGCGCGGTGACCGGTACGGACCGCCGCTCGAGCACCGCCCGCAGCGCACCCGCCTCCGCGAGGTCGCCCTCGACCGTGGCCGTGGCATGGGCGTTCACGTGGACGACGTCCCCGACCCGGCCCCCGGCGTCCCGCAGGGCCCGGCGCAGGGCGAGCGCGATGCCGTTGCCGGACGGGTCGGGCGCGGCCATGTGGTGGGCGTCGGCGGAGAGCCCCCAGCCCGCGGCCTCGCAGTAGATCCGCGCTCCCCGGGCCCGTGCGTGCTCCTCGGCCTCCAGTACGAGGACCCCGGCACCCTCGCCGTTGACGAACCCGCCCCGGTCCTTGGCGAAGGGCCGGGAGGGCGAACCGTCGGCGGGGTCCCCGTCGGCCAGGGCCCGCATCGCCGCGAAGGACGCCATGATCGCCGGCGTGACGACGGCCTCGGCGCCGCCCGCCAGAGCGATGTCGATGCGCCCGTACCGTATGCGGTCGATCGCCTGCCCTATGGCCTCGGTCCCCGACGCGCACGCGCTCGTCACGGTCCGGGCCTCGCCGGTGATGTGCAGATCGAGCGAGACCTGGGAGGCGGCCTGGGAGGGCACGGTCATGGGCGTGGTGAGCGGCGACACGGCCCGGGGGCCCTTCTCCCGTAGCTGGCGGTCCCCGCCCACGAGTACGGACGCGTCACCGAGGATGGCCCCCAGGCTCACCCCCACCCGCTCCGGATCGATCCCGCTCTCCCGGGTACCGCCCGCCACGAACCCGGCGTCGGCCCACGCCTCCCGAGCGGCCAGCACCCCGAGCTGGGCGGCCCGGTTCATCCGCCGGGCCACGGGCCGGGGCAGCAGCTCACCGGGGTCCACGGGTACCACCCCGGCGACCCGCACGGGCAACCCGTCGAACTCGGGGTCCCGCAACTCCCGGATGCCGTGCCGCCCGTCGAGCAGTCCCTGCCACAACTCGCCGGCCCCGACGCCCAACGGCGTGACCGCCCCGAGCCCGGTCACGACGACTCTGCGCGGTGCGGACGCGGCGGCCTCGCTCATCTGGGCATGCCCCCTCTGGTGGTTGAAAGGGAAACATGCCCAGATTCCTCAGGTGTTGCACGTCCGTTCGGCACGCCGTCTCATGCCGGCTGTGCGGCGATGAACGCGAGCAACTCCTCCTGCCGCTGGCGGAGATAGAAGTGGCCCCCCTCGAAGACCCGGAGGTCCAGCCCCTTAGGCGTGACGTCCGACCAGGACTTGAGGTCCTCGATCGTGCACACGGGGTCGCGGTCGCCGCCGCACACCGTGACCGGAACTCCCAGCTGGTGCAGGTGCGTCGGGCGGTACCTGGCGAGGAGCCCGAAGTCCGCGCGCAGCGCCGGCATGATCAGGGGCTGCAGCTCGGGGTGCTCGTAGAGGTCGGCGCCTTCGGGGTCAAGCAGGCGGACGTAGTCCAGGACCTCGGGGTCGGTCGGGACCGGCCTGGGTGCCTGCTCCTCCGGGAGGCGGGGCCGGTGCCGGCCCGACACGATCAGGCGGGTGAGGGTGTGGGAGGGGTCCTCCTCCAGGCGGCGGGCCACCTCGTACGCCACCGACGAACCCATGCTGTGGCCGAACAGGGCCAACGGCCGGTCGTCGGTCAGTTCCCACCGCAGGGCCGTCGTGATCGTGTCCGCCAGCTCCTCCATCGTGCTCGCGCACGGCTCGTGGAAACGGTCCTGGCGGCCGGGGTACTGCACCGCCACGACCTCGATCTCCGGCGGGGCGAGCGCGGCCCAGTCATGGAAGGCGCCCGCCGCTCCGCCCGCGTGCGGGAAGCACAGCAGGCGGACCCTCGCGGTGGGCGCGCTCTTGCCCCTGAACCACAGGGTCCGGATGTCGGGGACAGTCACGACTCCGCCTCGAACTCGGAGAGAAGGGCGTCGAGCGCACCGTCCGCGGCACCGTTCTGTTTCATCTCGCAGATGCTCATCGTCATGTTCCTCAGTGTGATCGGTTCGAGGAACAGCTGGATCGGCACGTCGATGCCCAACTCGTCGCGGAGCCTGCCGGTGAGGTGAACGGCCGTCAGCGAGTCGCCGCCCGCCTCGAAGTACGTCTGCGCGAGATCGGCCGCACTGTTCAGATCCAGCGCCTCGATCACCAGCTCGATCACCTTGTGCTCGAGTTCGCTCTCCGGCGTGGGTGCCGCGGCGTCGGGCGCCGCCTCCTCGTGCGGCACCTGGACCGTGGGCCTGAGCAGCGTCAGCGCGCCGTGGCTCTCGCCCGCGAACGGGTACGTCGGGAGCTGCACCCGCCGTACGTCACCTTCGAGGGCCGGCCACGTCACCTCCTCGCCCCTCAGCCATGCCTCGCCCAGCGGGTCGGTCGTCGTGTCCCGGCGGCCTCCGGCCGTCGCCGTGAGCCGGTCGGCCGCCTCCTGTCGCGTACCGGCCACGACATAGGCGCGTGCGGGCAGCCGGACCCGGCCCGTGCGCAGGGTGTGCGCGACATCGATCAGGGACGGGGCGTCCGCCTCGCGCAGTCTCCTCGCCAACCGGTCAGCCAGCGTGGCGAGTTGCGGCTCGGTGCGCGCCGACAGAGGCAGGACCAGAGGGTGCGCCGCGGTGGCCGCCGAGTGCGTCGCCGTACCCGCCCGCGCCGGCCGCTCGGGTGCCTCCTGGACCACCACATGCACGTTCGTGCCGCCGATACCCACCGACGTCACGCCCGCCAGCCGGGGCAGGCCCGCACGGCTCGGCCAGTCCTCGGCCTCGGTCACCAGCCGCAGCGGCGACTCCTTCAGGGCGGCGATCGGGCTCGTGACGTCCACCGTCGGTGCCAGCGTCGCGTGCTCCAGCATCAGGATCGTCTTGATCAGCGCCGCCGCCCCGGCCGCCGCGTCCGCGTGCCCGATGTTCGACTTCACCGAGCCGAGGCCGATGCCGTCGCCGCCCGCGAAGGCCGCGCTCGCCGCCTCCAGCTCGATCCGGTCCCCGAGTTCGGTCCCCGTCCCGTGCGCCTCCACGTACTGCGCCGCCGACGGCTCCAGCCCCGCCGCCGCCCACGCCTCCGTGATCGCCGCCGACTGCTGGTCGACCCCCGGAGCGGTGAAACCGACCTTGCCGGAACCGTCGTTGGTGACCGCCGTACCCCGGATCACCGCGCGCACCGGGTCACCGTCGGCCAGTGCGTCCTCCAGCCGGCGCAGCACCAGCACGCCCACCCCGCTGCCGGGCACCGTGCCGGCCGCCTTCTCGTCGAAGGGGCGGCAGCGGCCGTCGGGGGAGAAGATCCCGCCCTGGTAGTGGACGTAGCCCTGCTTGCGCACGCTGCCGATGGCCACGCCGCCCGCGAGTGCCGTGTCGCACTCACCGAGGAGCAGAGCCTGGACGGCCAGGTGGACCGCCGTCAGCGAGGTCGAGCAGGCCGTCTGGACCGTCATGCTGGGGCCCTGAAGGCCCAGACGGTAGGAGATCCAGGGCGCCAGGAACTCGCGGTCGGTGAGGATACGGACCTGCAGGGCGCCGATCGACGCCGCGAGCGCCGGGTCCGTGCCGGCCGCCAGCGCGTGTTCCGTGGGGCTGCCGCCCACGTACACGCCGGTGCGGTTCGGGCCCGCCCCGGCAGCGGCAGATGGTGCAGTCAGCGGCGCGTATCCCGCGTCCTCCAGGGCGGACCAGGCCGTCTCCAGCAGCACGCGGTGCTGCGGGTCCAGCGCCGCCGCCTCCGTGCGGTTGAAGCCGAAGAGGTCCGCCTCGAAGCGGTCGGCGTCCGGGAGGCGGCCCTGGGCGGACACATACGCGGGATTGCCCAGCTCCGCCGCGTCCGTTCCGTCGGCCAGCAGCTCCTTCTCGGTGAAGGTGGCCAGGGAGCAGACGCCGTCACGCAGGTTGGCCCAGTAGGACTCCAGGTCCCGCGCGCCGGGGAAACGGCCGCTCATGCCCACGACGGCCACCGCGGATTCGAGACCCTGCGCCGGATCCTGCATCGGGACTTCCTCGGTCGTCATCGCGTGGTGCCTTTCCTGGAACGGAGCTTGTGCAGGGCCGCCTGGCGGTCACTGCCGCGCCTGGCCGCCTCCTCGTGGCGCGAGGTCGGCCGGGCATCGCTGTCGAGGTGGGCCGCGATCGCGGCCACCGTGGGATGGCGGAACAGGTCGACCAGGGTCAGTTCGCGGCACTCCGGGTGCTCGCGCAGGGCCGACAGCACGGCCAGCAGCCGTACCGAATTGCCGCCCAGGTCGAAGAAGTTGTCGTGCACGCCGACCCGGTCCAGGGTCAGCACCCGCTGCCACACCTCGGCCACACGCCGCTCACCGGCGGTGCGCGGGACGGCGTACGACTCCGTCAACCGGGGCCGGTGGGCCGGGGGTTCGGGCAGCCGCGCCCGGTCGATCTTGCCGGAGCGGTTCAGTGGCAGCTCCGGCAGGCGGACGAAGATCTCCGGGACCATGTAGCCGGGGAGCCGTAGGGCGAGAAGGGCGCGCAGGGCCTCGTCCGAGGGGGCTGTGCCTGTGTCCGTGCCCGTGTCCGGGGCAGTGCCGGTGTCCTTTCCGACCACGTACGCCACGAGCCGCTGCTCGGACCCCTCCCCGCGTACCGCCGCCGCGGCGACCGTGACGTCGGGATGGCCCGCCAGCAGCGCCTCGATCTCGCCCAGTTCGATGCGGTAGCCGCGCAGCTTCACCTGGGAGTCGCCGCGGCCCAGGTAGTGCAGCACGCCGTGCGCGTCGATGCGGCACAGGTCGCCGGTGCGGTACATCCGGCTGCCGGGCGGCCCGTACGGGTCGGCGACGAAGCGCTCGGCGGTCATGCCGGGCCGGCCGAAGTAGCCGCGGGCCAGGGAGGCGCCGGCCACGTAGAGCTCGCCCGTCACGCCGACCGGGACCGGGCGCAGGCGCCGGTCAAGGACGTAGGCGCGGGTGCCCGGGACCGCGTGGCCGATGACCACCGGTGCGCCCGGGAGCAGATCGGCGGTGGTGGAGTACACCGTGGCCTCGCTGGGGCCGTACGCGTTGACGATCCGGCGGCCCTCCTCGCCGAGCCGCTCGACCAGCTCGGCCGGGCAGGCCTCACCGCCGACCGCGAGCGTGCGCAGCTCGGGCAGGGCGCCCGGGGCGCGGGGCAGGGTCATCGCGGCGGACGGCGGCAGGAAGACGTAGGTGATCCGGGAGTCCCGCAACCGCGCCTGGAGTGCCTCGCCCAGTCGCTCGTCCTCCTGCGCGATGTGCAGCTCCGCGCCGGCGACCCAAGGGAAGAACAGGTCGGAGACGGCCACGTCGAAGCCGAACGACACGAACTGCAGGACGCGGTCCTGCGCGGTCACCGGGAACACGGGGCGGACGTTCACGGCGAGGTTGAGCAGCGCCCGGTGCTCGACGGCGACGCCCTTGGGGACGCCGGTGGAGCCGGAGGTGTACAAGACGTAGGCGAGGTCACCGGGCGAACACTCCACGGGGACGCCCGGTGCCACCGCATCCGTGGCCTCGTCCGTCGCCTGGTCCGCGTCCTTGTCCTCGTCTGGGGCCGCGTCCACCCGCAGCTGCGGAACGTCCGTCCCCGTCAGGCCCGTCGTCCCCGCCGCCGTCAGCAGCAGCGACGTGCCCGAGTTCGTGACCATGAAGGCGAGGCGCGCGGCGGGGTGTGCCGGGTCCAGCGGCACATACGCGCCGCCCGCGCGCAGCACCGCGAGGGCGGCGATGCCCATGTCGGCGCCCCGGGGCAGCAGCAGCCCGACCCGGTCGCCGCGCCGCACGCCCCGCGCACGCAGCCGAGCCGCCAGAGCGTCGGCGCGCTCCAGCAGTTCGCGGTACGTCAGCCGCAGCGCTCCGCAGACGAGGGCGGGGGCCTCCGGCCGGGCGGCCGCGCGGTCCGCCACCAGATCCGGTACCAGCCGTGCCGACTCGACGACCCGCTCCGTACGGTCCCCGAGCGCCAGCAACCGCTCACGCTCGTCGGCCGGCACCATCTCGACCGTCGACAGCGGCGCGTCGGGCCGCGCCAGCAGACCGTCCAGCAGTGTCTCGAAGCACCGCACCCACCGTCGTACCGTCGCCGCCTCGAACAGCGCGCCGCGGTGGATGAGATACGCGGCGAGATCCTCGCCCCACCGCTCCACCTGGAGATGGAAGTCGAACTTCGCGGTGTCCAGCACGACAGGGACCCGCTCGACTTCGGCACCCGCCAGGCCCAGCGTCAGCTCGGTGTCGTCGTCGTAGCCGAACACCACCTGCACGACCGGATCGTGGCTCATCTCGCGCGCCGGGGCGACCGCGTTCACGACCGCCTCGAAGGGCGCGTCCTGGTACGGCTGGGAGGCCAGCAGCGCGGTGCGCAGACGGTCGATCAGGTCGTGGTACGTCGGGTCACCGGACAGGTCGACGCGCAGCGCCAGGGTGTTGGTCAGCATGCCGACCATGTCCTGGAGTTCGGGGCGGTCCCGGCCGGAGACGGGGAAGCCGATCACCAGGTCCTCGGAGCCGGACAGCCGGCTCACGAACGCGGCGTACGCGGCGAACACCGCCATGAACGGCGTACCGCCGCGCCCCCGGGCCGTCTCGGCGATCCGCTCACGGACCCGGGCCGACAGCGTGAAGCGTTCGGTGCCGCCCGCCGCCGAACGGACCGCTCCGCGCGGCCGGTCCAGCGGCAGTGCGACCGTCTCGGGAGCCCCGCGCAGCCGCTCGGCCCAGTGCGCGACCGAGTCGGCGTACTCGCCCGCTGCCTGCCGCTCCCGCTGCCAGGACGCGAAGTCCGGGAACTGGAGCGGGAGTTCGGGCAGAGCGTGGCGCAGGCCCTTGGCCTCGTTCTCGTACCCGGCCGACAGCTCGCGCAGCAGCACGCCCAGCGACCAGCCGTCGCAGACCAGGTGGTGGGCGACGAGCAGGATGCGGTGACTGCCGTCGTCCACGGCGTACAGCGTGCAGCGCAGCAGCGGGCCGGACGCCACGTCGAAGGGGCGGGCGGCCTCGGCGCGCATCCGCGCGTCCACCTCGGCCACGGGCACGTCGCGCTCCACGCGCGGCTCGACTCTCCCGGCGGCGGACACGATCTGCAGCGGCACCCCGTCGGGACCGGTGCGGAACACCGTGCGCAGCGACTCGTGCCGGGCGACGAGCGCGTCCAGGGCCCGGCCGAAGGCGGCCGGATCGAACGGCCCGCGCACGGCGAACGCGGCCGGCACGTGGTAGGTCGCGCTGCCCGGGTCCATGTGGTCCAGGACGAGCAGCCGGGCCTGCGCGTCCGAGGTCGGGAACTCGTACTCCTCGCCGTCCCCGGGAGTCTCCTCGTACGCCCCGCCGTTGTCCTCGTACTCCCCGACAGCCCCTGTGCCGTCAGCGTCCATCTGCCTGTGCTCCGTCCCCCGTGCGGTTCCTTGCCAGTACGTCCTCCACGGCCGCGGCGATCTCGCCGACCGGCCCCGGTGTCAGCACATCACTGTGCTCACAGTCCAGTTCGTGTACGTCCACCCCGGCCGAGCAGGCCTGCCACGCGGCGCGCTTCTCCTCGGTCGTCGCCTCCGAGGCGCGGGCGGCCGAGAAGAGGGTCACCCGGCCGTCGTACGGCGACGGCTGCCAGGCGCGGGCCATCTCGATGTACCGGCACATGGCGGCGACCAGGGTGTCGAGGCGCCGTTCGTCGAGGTCGGCCAGGAGCGCGCTGTGCGCGTGGACGCGTGCCACGACCTCGGCCCGCTCCAGCGGCTCGGGTCCGGCCGCGACCCCGGGCAGCGCGTTGCGCAGCAGATTGCTCATCCCCACCTGCTCCACGACCGTCGGGTCCAGCGGCACCCGCGCCACGTCCGGCGGCTTCGGCATCGAGTCCAGGACGGCGACGAGCGCGACCTCCTCGCCGGCCGCGCGCAACCGCACCGCCAGCTCATGGGCGAACGGTCCGCCGAAGGACCGGCCCAGCAGCAGATACGGCCCGTGCGGCCGCACCGCCCGGATGTGCGGTACATAGCGCTCGGCCAACTCGCCCAATGTTGTCGGCAGTTGCTCGCCGTGCAGCACCGGCGTGTGCAGCGCGTACACCGGCCGCCCGGGGGCGAGGTGCGGCAGCAGCGCCGCGTACCCCCAGCCGAGTCCCAGCCCCGGGTGCAGACAGAACAGCGGCGGCAGGTCGCCGTCGCGGCGCAGGGGGAGCAGCGGGGAGTACGCGTCCTCGTCGTCCGGGCCCCTGCCCTTGCCCTTGTCCGCCTGTCCCGTGGCGAGGCGCGCGGCGAGCGTGGCCGGCGTCGGTGCCTCGAACAGCGTGGCCGGCGACACCCGTACCCCGAGCTGGGCGTAGATCTCCGCCGTCAGGCGCAGGGCGAGCAGCGAGTGGCCGCCGTGCGCGAAGAAGTCGGCGTCGGGGCCGACCGCCTGGAGCCCGAGCTCCTGAGCGAACAGCGCGCACAGCCGCTGCTCGTGCCCCGGCCGGGCGATCCGCCCGTGGTCCGGCCGGACTCGCTGCGGCTCGGGTTCGGGCAGCGCGGCCCGGTCGACCTTGCCGTGCGCGGTCAGCGGTACGGCGTCCAGGGCGGCCCACGCCGACGGCATCAGATGCGCCGGCAACGTGCGCGCCGCATGCTCCCGTACGAGTCCCAGGTCGCCGCCCACGACATACGCGACGAGCCTCTTGCCGCCGTCCGGCCCGGGGCGCGCGGCCACCACGGCCCGTTCCACGCCCGGGCAGCCGGCCAGCGCGGCCTCCACCTCGCCCGGCTCGATGCGGAAGCCCCGCACCTTGACCTGGTCGTCGCTGCGGCCCATGAACTCCAGCTCGCCGGCGGGAAGCCGGCGCACCAGATCGCCCGTGCGGTACATCCGGGTGCCGGGCGGCCCGTACGGATCGGCGACGAAACGCTCGGCGGTCCCGCCGGGGCGGTTCAGGTAACCGAGGGCCAGGCCTGTGCCCGCGATGTACAACTCGCCCACCGTTCCGGCCGGTACGGGACGCAGGAGGCGGTCGAGGACATAGGTGCGGGTGTTGTCGAGGGGCCGCCCGATGGGCACGGACGCGCCGACGTCACCGGTCACCCGGTGGGCCGTGGCGAACACCGTCGTCTCGGTGGGCCCGTAGCCGTTGACGACCCGGGTGCCGGGGCAGTGCTCGCGCACCCGCCGCACCGCCTCGGGCGCGAGGACGTCCCCGCCCGCCCACACCTCCCGCACGGTGCCCAGCACCTCGGGCGCGATCTCCGCGACGGTGCGCAGGAGTTCGGCGGTGAGCCACAGGGCGGTGACGCGCGTTTCGGGCAGCAGCCGCTTCAGCAGGTCGGGGGTGACGGGACCGGGCGGGGCGAGTACGACCGTGCCCCCGTTCAGCAGGGGCACCCAGGTCTCGTAGGTCGCGGCGTCGAAGGTGTGCGGGCTGTGGAGGAGGACGCGCTCGTGCGCGCCGCCCGCGAAACGGGTGTCGGCGGCGAGTTCGACGACGGCCCGGTGCGGGGTGAGGATGCCCTTGGGTTCACCCGTCGAGCCGGAGGTGTACATCACGTAGGCGGCGGATTCGGGGTGCACGGCCGCCGTCGGCGGGGCGCCGGCGTCGGCTCCGCCCAGGCGTGACAGGTCCAACAGCCGTATTCCACCCGGCAGTTGCACGTCGGCATCCGTAACCGCGACCCGAGCACCGGCCTGCCCCAGCAGCGCCGCCAGCCGCCCCGCCGGAGCCGCAGGATCCAGCGGCAGGCAGCACGCGCCCGCCTTCAGCACCGCCAGCTGCGCGACGACCAGGGACGCGGACCGGGCCAGCGGCAGCGCCACCGTGTCGCCGGGCCGTACCCCCGCCTCCCGCAGCCGCGCCGCCAGCCGGTCGGACGCCGCGTCGAGACCGCCGTACGTCAGCACCTCACCGTCCGCCTCGACGGCCGGCGCGTCCGGCGTACGGGCCACCTGCCCGGCGAAGCGCCCGGGGATGCTCAGTGTCTCGGGCACCGGGCGGACCGGCCCCTCGGCCGGGGCGAGCAGCTGTCGCCGCTCCTCCTGCGGGAGGACGTCGAGCCGGTCGGCCGGTGTGTCGTGCGCGGAGGTCAGCGCCTCGAAGGCGCGCGCCAGGCGGGCGCCGACCGTGGCCGCGGAGATGCCCCGGCGGCAGCTGATCCGCAGCAGCATCCGTTCCCCGGCGACGACGGCGACCGTCACCGGGTAGTGCGTCGCGTCCCGCGTCTCGACCAGCTCGACGGCCGCGGTGGGCCCCTCGGTGCGCGGGAAGTTCTCGAACGCCAGGACCGTGTCGAAGAGTTCGCCCGCCCCGGCCGCCCGCTGCACCTCAGACAGCCGTACATGGTGGTACGGAGCCAGCCGCAGCTGCTCGCTCTGGACGCGGGCCAGCAGTTCGTCGACGCCCTCACCGGCGCGCAGCCGGATCCGCACGGGCAGCGTGTTGATGAACAGGCCCACCATCCGCTCGACACCGGGCAGATCGTGCGCCCGCCCGGAGACGACCGCGCCGAACACCAGGTCCTCGGCACCGGTCAGCCGGGCCAGCACCAGGGCCCAGGCCGTCTGCGCCACGGTGTTGACGGTGACGCCCGCGTCCGCGGCACGCCGGGTGACCGCCGCGGTCAGTTCGGGCGTCAGCTCTACGTCGACCGTGTCCTCAGCCGTCTCAGCCGTCTCAGCCCTCTCCGGTCCGACGGGGCCGGGCACAGCTGGGGGCAGCAGTGAGGGCCGCGACAGCCCGCCCAGTGCCTCGCGCCAGGCGGCTTGCGCCCGCGCCTGGTCCTGGCCGTTCAGCCAGACCAGGAACTGCTTGAAGGGCACGGCGGGCGGCAGCGCGGCGGTGCCGGTCGTCAGCGCCTCCAGGTCCCGCGCGAGCAGCGGCAGCGACCAGCCGTCGAGCAGGATGTGATGGAGGGTCAAGAGCAGGTCGGCGCCCGCGTCGTGCCGGACCAGCGTGGCCCGTACCAGGGGGCGCTGGGCCAGGTCGAAGCGGCGGCCCCGGTCCTCGGCCATGAGGCGCGCGAACTCCGCCTCCGTCTCGTCCGGCGTGCGGCCCGTGCGGTCCATCTCCGTCCACGGCACCTTCACCGAGCGCAGGATCACCTGCACCGGCCGGTCGACATGCTCGTGCCGAAAGCGCGCCCGCAGATTCGGGTGCCGCTCCAGCAGTGCGGTCACCCCGGCCCGTACCGCCGCGGCCGTGATGCCGGGGGCGATCCGGAAGCGGGCCTGCACCAGATAGGGGTCGGGGCGGTCGGGATCGCGCAGGGCGTGGAAGAGCAGGCCCTCCTGGGCGGGGGAGAGCGGCAGTACGTCCAGGATGCGACCGCCCATCAGTCGTCCCCCTCTTCGTCCTCTTCGTCCTCGTCGTCCCAGCCCTCGAACTCCAAGTCGTCCTCCAGCAGGGCGAGCTGGTCCGCCGACAGTCCGACCAAGGGGAAGTCGGAGCTGGTGTGACCGCCCGTGCCGTCCCGGCGGGCGTGCTCGACCAGCACCTCGATCGCCTCGCACCACAGCCGGGCCAGCTCCAGCACCTCGTCCTCGCCGAGCACCCCGCGCGCGTACGAGAACCCGGCGCTCAGACACAGCCGCCCGCCGTCCCGCTCCAGGACCAGCGCGTCCACCTCCACCGCATGGCCGAGCGGCAGC
Organism: Streptomyces sp. R28; assembly: GCF_041052385.1. Lineage (GTDB taxonomy): Bacteria > Actinomycetota > Actinomycetes > Streptomycetales > Streptomycetaceae > Streptomyces. The sequence goes on from NZ_CP163439.1 coordinate 7,131,496, forward strand.
GCCTCGGCGGCCATGCCGAGCAGCTCGCCGTCGGCCGTGTCGCCGCCGGAGAACCGGCCCAGGTAGTTGAAGCGCAGGTCCGGGACGGGCAGCGCGGCCAGCTTCGGGGCCGTGTCCGGGTTGAGGTGGCGCAGCAGACCCCAGCCGAGGCCCCCCGACGGGACCGCCCGCAGCTGCTCCTTGACCTGCTTGAGCGCCTCGCCGGCCGCGTCCCGCGCGGGCTGCCAGAAGGGCGGGCCGAGCACGCCGCCCGCGTCCAGCCGGACCGGGTACTGGGTGGTGAACCAGCCGACCGTGCGGGAGATGTCGGCGGGCTCGGAGAGCACCTCGCGGCCGTGGCCCTCCAGGTGGACCAGCACGCCGGTGACCGCCGGAGGGGACTCGCCCCGCCGCCGTACCGCCGCCGCGGCCAGCGCCGTCAGCAGCACGGCGTCCGGGCCGCAGTGGAAGGCCGCGGTCACCTCCGACAGCGCCGCCTCGGTGACCTCTGGCGTCAGCTCGACGGTGAGCACGGCACGGCGCGCGCCGACACCCCGGCCGCCCGAGATCCGCGCGTCCGGGCCGCTCAGCATCCCCTCCCACCAGGCGGACTCCGTGTCGGCCAACCCGGGCCTGACCGCCTCCCGCGCCAGCAGCCGTGCCCAGCGCGCGAAGGACGTGCCCGGGCTCTGCGGCATCCGCGCCCCGGCCGACCCGGCCGCCGACCCGTCCGCCAGCCCGGCTGCCAGCTCGGGACCCAGCAGCCGCCAGGACACGCCGTCCACCGCCAGGTGGTGCACCGTCAGCAACAGCAGCCCCGGCCGACCGGAGGCCGGGTCGAGCCAGGTGGCCCGCAGCATCTCCCCCTTCTCCGGGTCGAGCCGCACCGCCGCCGCCAACTCCTCGGCCGACGCCCGCGGATCGGCACCGACGGGCACCTCGACGCGCTCGACGGCCACGCCGGGGACGTCCTCGGGAACCTCCAGCTCCCCGTCCACCAGGCGCATCCGCAACACACCGTGCCGCTCGACCAGCCCGCGCACCGTCGCCTCGACGCGCTCCAGGCCCACGTCCCGCGGTACCGGGAACACCATCGACTGCGTGAACGCCGCCGAGGCCGCGTCTGCGTACTGTTCGCGCCACCACCGCATGACCGGCGTGAGCGGGAAGCGCCCCGTGCCGGAGTCCTCGGCGAGGGTGAGGTCCGCCGCCTCCCGTGCCGTCAGCGCGAGCGCGGCAGGCGTACGGGCCGTGAAGACGTCACGCGGCGTGATGCCGAGCCCCGCTCCCGAGGCCCGCCCGGCGAGCTGGATCGCCATGATGCTGTCGCCGCCCAGCCGGAAGAAGTCGTCGTCGGCGCCGACCCGTTCGACACCGAGCACCTCCTCGAACAGGGCGCACAGGGTGACTTCGCGGACGCCCTCCGGGGCCCGCCCGAAGTCGCGCGGACGGCTTCCCGGGGCGGGCAGCGCCGCCCGGTCCAGCTTGCCGTTGGGTGCCAGCGGGAGTTCCTCCAGCACCACCACGTCGGCCGGCACCATGGCGGCGGGCAACCGCCCGGCGGCGTACGCCAGCAGCGCCTCCGGCACCGGGACGCCCTCGCCCTCGCCGACGACGTACCCGACGAGCCGTGGCCTGCCCGGACGGTCCTCCCGCACGACGGCCACCGCCTGCCGCACCGAGGGGTGCCCGGCGAGGACCGCCGCGATCTCGCCCGGCTCGACGCGGTGGCCGCGGATCTTCACCTGGTCGTCGGAGCGGCCCAGATACTCCAGCTGCCCGTCGTCCCGGCGGCGGGCCAGGTCCCCGGTGCGGTACATGCGCTCGCCGGGCGGTCCGTACGGGTCGGCGACGAACCGCTCGGCGGTCGCCCCCGCCCGCCCCAGATAGCCGTACGCCACTCCCGGCCCCGCCAGGCAGAGCTCGCCGCACACCCCGGGCGGCACGGGCCGCAGCCGCTCGTCGAGGACGTACACGCGCGTGCCCGGGAGCGGGGCGCCGATGGGCGGTGCGGTGCCGTCGCCGGCCAGCGGGCCGGAGAGGGTGGCGGCGACGGTGAACTCGGTGGGCCCGTAGACGTTGTGGAACCGGCGCCCTCCGACGGCCCAGCGGGCCACCAGCTCCGGCGGACACGCCTCCGCGCCCACGGCCAGCGACCGCAGCTCGGGGTACTCCCCGGCCGGCACCGTCGCCAGCACCGAGGGCGGCAGCAGCGTGCAGCTGATCCGCCGCCCGGTCAGCACGTCCGCGAGGTCCTGCCCGGCGAGCGGCCCCTGAGGCGGTACGACCAGGGTGCCGCCGGACCCGAACGCCATGCACATCTCACCCACGGAGATGTCGAAGGCGGGAGAGCCCAGTTGCAGCACCCTGCTGTCGGCGTCCAGGGCGAGCGCGTCCACGAGACCGCGCGCGAGGGCCGTCAGCCCGGCGTGCGGGACCACGACGCCCTTGGGACGGCCGGTGGAGCCCGAGGTGTGAATGACGTAGGCGGGCGCCGACGGGTCCAACTCCTGTGCGGCCAACGGCGGTTCGTCGTAGGCGCGCTCGTCGAGGACGAGCGTGGGGACGCCCGTCTCCGGAATCACCCCGGGCTCGCCGGCCACCACCAGGACCGGTGTCGCGTCCGCCAGCGCCAGCCGGATGCGCTCCGGTGGGTAGTCGGGGTCGATCGGGAGGTACGCGGCGCCCGTGCGCTGTACCGCCAGCAGCGCCGGGACCGTGGCGGCCGTGCGCCCGAGGGCGAGGGCCACGATCCGGCCGGGGCCCGCACCGTGCCGGGCCAGATGAGCCGCCAGCCGGTTCACGCGGTCGGTCAGTTCGGCGTACGTCAGCCGCAGGCCCTCGGCCTCCAGCGCGGGCGCGTCGGGGGTGCGGGACGCCTGCCGGGCCACCAGGTCGGGCAGGGCCAGCGGCTCGGGGGCCAGGCCGCCCGAGCCGAGCTGCGCCAGCCGTCGCCGGTCGGCCTCGGGCACCAGGCCGACCTCGGCGAGCGGCACCTCGGGGTCGGCGGTGAAGCGGCGCAGCAGCTCCAGGTAGGCGTCCGTCCAGTGCCGTACGGTGTCGGCGCCGAAGAGAGCGGTACGGATCTCGAAGCTGCCCTCCATCGTGCCGTCGTCGCAGTCACGGACGATGCCGACGAGGTCGTGCTCGCCACCGGTGTGGATGCGCTCGGGCTCGCTGAACTCCCGCAGCGCGGCCACACTGCGCTGCTGGGTGAGGTGCATGAACACCCACTGGAACAGCGGGGAGCGCCCGGCGCTGCGGTCGGGCGCGACCGCCGAGACGATCCGCCCCACAGGCACGTCCGCGTTGGCCATCAACTCGGGGAAGTCCGCCGCGAACCGGGCCAGTACGCCGGCGAAGGAGTCCCCGGGCCGGATCCGCCAGCGGGTCGGGATGGCGTTCATGACGTACCCGATGACCCGCTCCAGGCCCTTGGCGGCCCGGTTGGCGGTGGGCGTGCCGAGCACCATGTCGTCGGCGCCGGTCAGACGGTGCGCCAGGACCGCGAAGGCCGCCATCAGGACGACGTAGACGGAGGCGCCGCGCTCCCGGGCCAGCGCCCGTACGGCCCGGGCGGTCGGGGCGTCGACGCGGAACGGGATCTGGGCGATCTCCTCGGAGGAGCCGATCGCCTCGGACGCCCCGGCCCCGACTCCGGCCCCGACTCCGGCCCCGGGCACGCTGAGCGGCCCCGGCGGCTCGGCGAGGTAGCGGCGCCAGAAGGCCAGCCGCGCCTCGAAGACGCCGGACTCCTCCAACTCGCCCTGCCAGGACGCGAAATCGGCGTACTGGATGCGAGGGCGGATCAGCGTCGGTGCCGAACCGGCGCGCATCGCGCGGTGTGCCTCGGCGAACTCGGCCTGGAGCACGTCGAAGGACCACCAGTCGGCGATCACGTGGTGCAGGCTCAGCATCAGCGTGGTCCGCCGCTCGTCGACCGTGACGAACCGGGCCCGCATCAGCGGCTCACCGGCCAGGTCGAAGGGGCGGCGCCGGAACGTCTCGAAGGCCTCGGCGATGGTGGTGCCGGTGCCCCGCAGGTCCTCCCGCTCCAGCAGGAAGCGCTCCTCGGGCGGGAAGGTGACGCTGAGCGCGCCCGGCTCGCCGCCGATGCGGGCCCGCAGGACGTCGTGGTGGGCCCGGACCAGGGTCAGTGCCGTCTCCAGACGGTCCGGCTCGACCGGCTCGACCGTCTCGTCGAAGTGATAGGCACAGCACAGGTTGAGCGCGGGAGTGCCGGGATACAGCGACTCGTACACCCACAGGTCCTCCTGCGCCGGACTGAGCCGCACCGGCCCGTCCGAGTCGCGGGGCGGTACGACCGCCGGGATCAGCCCGGCCTGCCCGGACTCCACCAGCCGCCGCATGAGCCGCACCCGCTGCTCACCGCTGAGCGCGCTGAACCGCTCGGCCATCGAAGCGCCGGCCGCCCCCGTCGTCGCCGTCACGCCACGTCCTCCCCGAGCCTCACGAACTCCCCTGCCACACCACGGCCCTCCCGAGGCGCCGCGCACTCCTGCCGCACGCCACCGGCCTCCCGGGGTGCCGCGCATCCCTCCACCACGCCGCGGCCCGTGCGCGGCGTCGCGAATCCCCCTGTCACGCGACGTCCTCCCGAAGCTCGGCCAGCCGGTGCAGCCCGGCCAGCACCTCGTCGCGGCCGAGACCGAAGTCCACGAAGCAGGCGACCTCGTCGCAGCCCAGCTCACGCAGATCGGCGAGCATCTTCCGGCAGGTCTCGGCGGAGCCGAGCAGGCTGCCCCAGGTCAGATAGCGGTGGAAGGCGAACTCGGCGAGCAGCGCGGTCTGTTCCTCGGTGAGCTCCGCCGTCGCCTTGTCGGCCGTGCGGTTGGCCGTGGTCTGCCGTACGTACGAGCGCAGATACCTCGTCAGCGGTACGGCGGTCAGGCGCCGCGCCTCCTCGTCGTCCGCGCCGACGAACGTGTGCGCCATCAGCGTCACCCGGCCGTGCGCGTCGGTGCCGCCCTGGTCGGGGGCGGCGGCGCAGGCGGCCCGGTAGCGGGCGATCTTCTCGGCCAGCTCCTCCCGGCTCTGCCCGACGGTCGCCCCGAGGACCCCGGTGCGCAGACTTCCGGCGGCCTCCCAGGTCGCGGGGTTGCCGGAGCTGGTGAGCCACAGGGGGAGCGTGTCTTGCACGGGCCGGGGCTGCGGCAGGACGGCGACCGAGGCGCCGGTGCCGTCGGTGAACTCGGCCGCCTCGCCCGCCCACAGCCGCCGCAGCAGCGGGATGTCCCGCAGGGTCTGCTCGCGCCGGCCCTCGTAGTTGTCCGGGGCCAGCACGAAGTCGGCGGAGTGCCAGCCCGTCGCCGCGGACAGCCCGATCCGGCCGTGCGAGAGGTTGTCGACGACGGCCCAGTCCTCCGCGATCCGCAGCGGATGGTGCAGCGGCAGGATCACGCTGCCCGCCCGGATGTGGATCCGCTCGGTGGCCACCGCGAGCGCCGCACTGAGCACCGGCGGGCTGGGGAACACCTGCCCCACCTGCTGGAAGTGCCGCTCGGGCGTCCAGATCGCGTGGAAGCCGAGCCGGTCCGCGGTGCGGGCGACGGTGAGGATGTCGTCGTAGGCCTCACTGTGCCGGGACGCGCCGCCTGTGGCCGCGGTGTCGGCGGCGGGTGTGTCGGCGCCGAAGAACATCACGCTCAGGTCCATGGCACCTCCTTCTGACTGGTGTCGGTACGGCCGTCGCGGCCGGGCTGCCGGGGAACGCGCGGCCGACGCGTGATGGGCGCCGGTGCCCCGGGGGCCTCGGCCGGTGCCCGCTCAAGCGCGGCGGCGAGGGCGGCGACCGTGGGGGAGGTGAACAGCTGGGCGGCCGTCACCGTGCGCCCGGCGCCGGCGAGGCGGGCCGCGACCCGTACCGCGCGCAGGGAGTTGCCGCCCAGCTGGAAGAAGTCGTCGTGCGGGCCGATGTGCTCGACGCCGAGGACGTCCGACCAGACGGCGGCGATCTCCCGGTGCAGGGCGGAGTCCGTCGGGGTGTCGGTAGGGCGGCCGGGGGCGAGGACCGCGTCCCGGACGGCGTCCGCCCGCCGGGGCGGCTCGGACAGCGCAAGCCGCGACAACGGTACGTCCGGCTCGGCGGCCGCCGCGCACAGCGCCTCGACGACCGCGTCCGCCAGCCACTGGACGAACTCCGGTTCCAGACACGAGGTCCGGTACTCGAAGACCAGCGTCATGCCGTCCGGCGCGCCCGTCGGCCCGTGGTCGTCCGTGACGTCCACCAGCAGCTCGAACCGCGCGGTGCCGGTGCGCACCGGCTCCACGCCGGACTCGGCGCCGGGGAGCTCCACCTCGGCCCGGGCGTTGTTCTGCAACGCCAGCACGACCTCGGTGAACGGCTGCCGCCCCGGCGGCCGTACCGGATTGAGCGCGTCCACGACCTGCTCGAACGGCACGTCCTGGTGGGCGAAGGCGTTCAGCGCCGTCTCCCGGGTACGCGCGAGCAGTTGCCGGGCGGTGGGGTCGCCGCAGGCGTCCGTCCGCAGCACCAGCATGTTGACGAAGAACCCGACGACGTCATCGACCGTGCCGTCGTGCCCGCGCCCGGCGATCGGCGACCCGACCGCGAGATCCTCGCCCGCCCCGGCCCGCACCAGCGCGACAGCGAGGGCGGCGTGCAGCGCCATGAACAGCGTGGCACCCTCCGCCCGCGCCGCCTCGACGACCCGCGCGTGCGCGCCCGCGTCCAGCCGCCGTACGACGGTGGCGGCGTCCCGGCCCGGTACGGCGGGCCGTCCGGGTCGGCGGGGGAGCAGCGGGCCGCCGGCCGGGAGGTCGGCCAAGGCCTGGCCCCAGAAGGCGAGTTGCGCAGCGGCGAGGGACCCGGGGTCCTCCGCCGAGCCCAGCCGTTCCCGCTGACGGCGGGCGAAGTCGGCGTACGGCACGGGCAGCGGGGCGAGTTCTGGCTCGGAACCGACGCTGCGGGCCGCGTAGGCACGCGACAGATCCCGCAAGAGCGGGGGCAGGGACCAGCCGTCCCCCGCGATGTGGTGCAGGACGAGCAGCAGGCTGTGCTCACCCGGCCGGTCCTCGACACTGAACAGCACGGCGTGCAGTGGGAGTTCGGCGGCCAGGTCGAACCGATGCCGGGCGGCCCCGTTCACGGCCTGCTCCACCTCACCCGAGCCGACCGTGACATGCCGCAGCCGAGGCAGTGCCTCGACGCCGCTCAGCACCCGCTGCCTCGGTTCGCCGTCGCTCTCCTCGATGACGGTACGCAGTGCCGTCTGCCGGACGGCCACGTCCCCGAGGGCGGCCCGCAGGGCCTCCGGGTCGATCTCACCGCGCAGCCGCACCAGCACGGGCAGCGTGTAGGCGGTGCCCGCGTCGACCCGGTCCAGGAACCACAGCCGGCGCTGGGCGTACGACAGGGGCAGCGCGCCCCCGTCCCGCAGAGGCGCGGGAAGCGCGGCCCGGTCGCCCTTGCCGGCCTTCTCGTCCCTATCGCCCCTCTCGGCCTTCTCGTCCCGCGCGGCCTTCTCCACGTACGGCACCAGCGCCGCCGGTGTCCGGCACTCGAACAGCGTCCGTACGCCGACCTGCGCGCCCAGCGTCAGCTGGACCCGGCCCAGCAGCCGCGCCACCATCAGCGAGTTGCCGCCGAGCGCGAAGAAGTCGTCCTCGGGGGCGACCGACGCCACCCCCAGTACCTCGGAGAACAGTCCGCACAGCGCCTCCTCGACCGGGCCCGACGGCTGTCGTGCGTTGGCCGAGGCGAGGGAGCCGGTGATCGGGCCGGGCTCGGGGAGGGCCGCGCGGTCCAGCTTGCCGTTGGCGGTCAGGGGCAGGGCGTCCAGCAGCACGAAGGCGGCCGGGACCAGGTAGTCGGCGAGCACGCGAGCGGCGTGATCACGCAACTCCGCCTCCGACAGCCGCTGTCGATGTCCGTCGCGCGGGACGACGTACGCGATCAGCCGCTTGTCACCCGAGGCGTCGGGACGGGCGACGACAGCGGCCCGGACGACACCAGGGTGGCCGGCCAGGACCGTCTCCACCTCCCCGGGCTCCACCCGGAATCCGCGGATCTTCACCTGGGCGTCGGCCCGCCCCAGATACTCCAGCACCCCGTCCGCCCGGCGCCGCACGAGATCGCCGGTGCGGTACATCCGCTCCCCGGCGGCCCCGTACGGGTCGGCCACAAAGCGCTCGGCGGTCAGCCCGGGACGGTCGCAGTAGCCGAGGGCGACACCCGCCCCGGCGGCGTACAGCTCACCGGTTCCGCCGTCCGCGACGGGCCGCAGCCGCTCGTCGAGCACCCGGAGCCGTTTGCCGGCCAGCGGGCGGCCGATCGGCACCGGCCTTCCGTCCCGAACTTCCTCGGCGGTCACCGGATGGACGGTCAGGAAGACCATGCCCTCGACCGGTCCGTAGCCGTTGCTGAGCCTCAGCCCGGGGTACCGCTCCAGGACGCGGGCGGCGTGCGCGGGCGACAACGGCTCGCCACCGACGATCAGTTCGCGCACCCCGGCGAGGGCCCGGGGGTACTCGTCGACGATCACGTGGAACAGGGAGGCGGAGAGGTAGAGGGAGGTGACGGCATGGCGGTCGACCAGGCCGGCCATCACCACCGGATCGGGGCGCTGCCCCGGGTGCAGTACGCACAGGCCGCCGCCGAGCAGCGGGCCCCACAGCTCCAGCGCGAACGCGTCCCAGGACACGGGGGAGCACTGCAGCCACACCGCGCCGGTCCCGAACGAGGCGAAGTCCTGCCCGGTCAGCGTCCCGGTGATCGCCGCGTGGGAGGCGACGATGCCCTTCGGGCGGCCGGTGGAGCCGGAGGTGAACATCACGCAGGCCGGATCCTGCGGCCGTACGTGCACGGCGCCACGTTCGAGAGGCGGTGCCTGCTCGGCGTCCTCCACGGCGACCGACTCGGCTGCGATGCCGGTCGGTCGGGACCCGCGCCGCGACACGACCACGGCGACGTCCGCGTCGGCCGCCATTCCGCGCAGCCGTTCCGCCGGAAAGTCCGGGTCGAGCACCACATGACCGGCACCTGCCTTCAGCGTGCCGAGCAGTGCCACCACCATTTCGGCGGACCGCTCCAGACAGACGCCCACCAGGTCCCCCGGCCGCACGCCGTGCCGCCGCAGCAGCCCGGCCAACCGATCGGCACGCGCGTCGAGTTCGCCGTAGCTCAGCCGCTCGTCCCCGTACACCAGCGCGGTCGCCGCCGGTGTCCGCCGAGCCTGTACCTCGAAGAGTTCATGCACCCCGTGCAAAGCCCCCGTTGCCCCCATCTCAGCCGTCGGCTGCCGTGCGGGCGGGACTTATGTCGGTCCAGCGGTCCTCGACGTAGGCGAGGCAGTCCGCGCGACTGCTCGCCGTCAGCGCCACGTCCCACCCGTCCGGCACGGTGATCCCGTCGGGCCAGAGCGAGAACTGGCCCTCGGCGTTGGTGAGTACGAGGTAGGTGCCGTTCTCGTCCTCGAACGGATTGGTGGTCATGGTCAGCCCTCCACGAGTGCTTTGTTCTCGGGGTTGTCGGGGTCGGCGTCGGCGGCGCCGTCGGGGGCGGGGTCAGGGTCGGGGGTGTCGAGGTGCTTCACCGGATCCTCGGGAGCACCGGGGCGCCCGGCGTCCCCAAAGTCGTCGTCGGAGGGCACGGCCCTGTCGGTGCCCGCGCTGCCCCCGTCGCCCGTGCCGTCCCCGCCGGACTCGGCATCGATGTCGGGCAGCAGCGAGTCGATCTCCCGCACCGTGCGCCGGGTCATGCTCAGCACCCCGACGGCGATACCGCACAGGCCGGCGATGAGCAGCATGGCCGCCATACCGCTGCCCGGCCCGTCGCCGACGAGCGGCCCGAGCACCACGAAGATCCCGGTGCCGTCCGCGGCCTGCGGTTCGAAGACATGGTCGGCGAGCGGCCCGGAGACCGCGGTGGCCAGCGGGACGGAGATCTGCGACAGGAATATCACCGCGCCGAAGACCCGGCCGTGCCACTCCTGCGGAACCTTGGTCTGCACGATCGCCTGCATCACACCGTTGATCATCGGCATGAGCGCCGCGCCCAGGAGGATGGCCGCGCACCAGCCCACCACGCCGCCCGCGAGAGCCATGGCCACCTGGGCGGACAGGCACATGCCGATGATCCCGAGCAGCATGCCCCGCGCCCGGTTCTTCGGACCGCTCCAGGCCGCCATCAGCAGCCCGCCCGCGACCCCACCGACACCGATCGCCGTGTTGACGCTCGCCAGCGCCGCGGTCTCGCCGCCGGACCGGGCCAGCACCATGGGCTGTACGGCGGCGAAGCCGAAGACCATGACCAGGTTGACCACGCAGAAGGCCAGCATCAGATCGCGCAGGCTCGGATACCGGAAGAGGAACCGCATCCCCTCCACGGCCTCCGCGACGAGCTTCTTGCGCGGCCCGCCCGCCGGCCCGTTCGCGGAGCGGTTGTCCCCCCGCATCCGTACGACCCGGATGGCGGCCAGCGCGAGAGCGAAGCTCACCAGGTCGGCGACGAGGATGAAACCGAGCCCGGAGAACGCCACCAGGAGCCCGCCCAGCGCCGGACCTCCGACGTCCGCCGTGCTCTTGGCGCTCGCCAGCAGACTGTTGGCCCGCTGGAGTCGGTCCTTGTCCACCAGCAGCGGCACGGCGGCGCCCAGCGCCGGGAACTGGAAGGCGGCGGCACCGCCGAGCAGCATGACGGCCGCGTAGACCTCCCAGGTGTGCAGCCCTCCGGTGAAGTGCAGGACGCCGAGCAGCGCCACGATCAGCAGTCCGCCACCGTCCGCGAGCTGCAGCGCCGTACGCCGGCTGATCCGGTCGACGAAGGCTCCGGCGAGTGGGCTGAGCAGCACCTGGGGGAGCAGCGCGCAGAGCGACAGCGTGGTCAGTGCCGTGGCCCGGCCGGTGGCCGACCATGTCTCGAAGACGAAGGCGAACCGCAGAACGGAATTGCCGACCAGGGATATCGCCTGCCCGCTCCAGACGAGCATGAAGGGGCCCATGCCGGCGAACCGGCCTGCCCTTCCCCCGTCCTGCGCGGAGTCGTCGAGCGAGCGCGCCGAATCGGCCACGTGCGTACCCCCGTCGAGTGTGGCTTCCGACCGAGAACTTTAGTTCGAACCGACGCGTCGCACAGCCCGATCATGAAACGCGGGGGGCGAGAAGCCCTCACGGACGCCGCCCACGACCGTGAGGGCCGCGCTCCGCCGGGCGCCGGACGCAGCCACCTCGTAGACACCTACGAGCCGTCAGGGTGTGATTGTCCCGGTGGTTGACAGACGGACTGGCCCGACCAACTTCCGCCTCCCTAGGATGTGTTGTCGGGCGAGGTGACCTCCTCGACCGGCCCTGCCACTGGGGGAGACGATGGAGCCTGGAAAGCCGCTGTCCAAGTCGATCGATGCCACGATTCCGACAGCCGCGCGCATGTACGACTACTACCTCGGCGGCAAGGACAACTACGCGTCCGACCGAGCCGCCTGCGAACAGCTGGACGAGGTCGTCCCCAGTACCCGCGCCCTCGCCCTGAACAACCGGCGCTTCCTGCAGCGGGTGATCGGGACGCTGGCCCAGGACTACGGCATCCGGCAGTTCCTCGATCACGGCTCCGGCCTGCCCACCCAGAACAACGTCCACCAGGTCGCGCAGGCCATCGACCCGAACTCGCGTGTGGTGTACGTCGACAACGACCCGATGGTCCTGGTCCACGGCCGCGCCCTGCTGGAGCAGAACGAGAACACCGCCGTCATCCACGCCGACATGCGCGACACCGACGGCATCTTCTCCCACGCGGACACCAAGCGCCTGATCGACTTCTCGCAGCCGGTGGCCGTGCTGTTCAACTCGGTGTTCCACTGCACCCCCGACAGCGACACCGACGGCCCCCTCGCCGTGGCCCGCCGCGTGACCGAACGACTCGTGCCCGGCAGCTACCTGGTGATGTGCCAGCTGGTCAGCGAGGACCCCGAGGTCCGCGAGTTCGTCACCAACTTCATGGACCAGGCGACGCAGGGACACTGGGGCCGGGTGCGCCAGGAGAAGGACGTGGCGGTGCTGTTCGAGGGCCTGGACATCCTGGACCCGGGCCTGGTGGAGGTCTCCACCTGGCGCCCCGACACCGAGGTGGCACCGCGCCAGCTCACCCAGGAGTGGATCGAGTTCGGCGGCGTGGGCCGACTGCCGTAGCGCAGCGCGACCTACGGGGCAGGGGCGTACCGGGCCTTCGTCTCGCGCAGCCGCTCCAGCGACTCGCGCGGGTTGAGGGCCTCGTCGCCCAGCCGGTCCAGGGCGATCCGGTACTCCTCCGTCTCGTCCTGGTCCTCCAGGAAGGCGGCGCTCTTGATGTGCTCCAGATAGACGATGTCGGGCAGATCGACGCCGCCGAAGCGCAGATAGGTGACGGGAATGGCGGGCGCGGAGGCGTTGGTCACGTCCAACGGCACGATCTGCAGCGTCACATGGGGGCGCCTGGCCATCTCCTCCAGATACTCGAGCTGCTCGCGCATCACCTCGCGGCTGCCCAGCATCCGCAGCAGCACCGACTCGTCGACGATCGCCCACAGCTGAGGCCCGCCCGGCCGGTGCAGCAGCTCCCGTCGACGCATCCGCAGCTCGACGCGCCGCTCCACCTCACGGCTGGGCGCCGACGGCAGCCCGCGCTCGACCACGGCCCGGGTGTAGGCCTCGGTCTGCAACAGGCCCGGCACGTACTGGAGCTCGAAGGTACGGATGGCGGTCGCGGCCTCCTGCAACCCGACCAGCCGGTCGAACCACTCCGGCATCAGCCGCTTGTCATAGCGCTGCCACCACCCGGGCTCACCGGCCCGCCGCAGCAACTGCAGCAGCACCGAGGCCTCGTACTCCTCAGCCCGGTACAACTCCAGCAGCGCACGGACATCGGCCTCGGTGGGCGGCCGACGGCCCTTGCCCGCCTCGATGCGCGACAGCTTCGCCGGACTGAACCCGACGGCCCGCGCCGCCTGGTCCTGGGAGAGCCCGAAGTCCTCGCGGATACCCGCCAATTGGACGCCGACCAGCATCTTCAGCAGGGTCGGCGCGGGCTCGGACCGGTTCAGATACGGTTCGAGGCGGGAGACGCGAGGCGACTCGGCGGACATCCTGACTCCCCGTAGACCGGCATACGACAGACCGCATTATCGCATCCCGCCGCCTCGTGCCGCTTGAACCGGCATAAGTGAGGGGCACAACTTCCGCTTCGCGGCGGCCCCTGGCCTCCTGCGGACGCCCCGTTCGAGGCGGTCCGAGTCGTCAGACCAGGTGGTCGAACTCTCCTTCCTTCGCGCCCGCCAGGAAGGCGGCGATCTCGGCCGGTGTGTAGACGAGGGCCGGCCCGTCGGGGTCGCGGGAGTTGCGCATCGCGACGCTGCCGTCGCCCAGGGGGGCCACCTCGACGCAGTTGCCCTCGGCATTGCTGTGCCGGCTCTTGGTCCAGCGGACGCACAACGAGCTTGCCCGCACGCCGTTCGGTGCTGTTGGCACTGCACTCTCCTTGCTCACGTTCCGTCACGTGTACGCCCCGCCGCCCCGGCGGGCCCGGAGGCATCACGTGCTCTGCGTCGACACCGTTCGCGCAATTTCCCGTGAAATTGCACGGAGGCGCCGTCGGCGTGGATAATAGTCCGTGGCGTCAACTGCAGCGCGGACGCCTCGCCTTGACCGTGTATCAGGGAGACGTTGTGTCCTTACCTGCGTACGAAGGGCTTCGACTGCCCGGTAGCGCTGCGCCACCCGCGGAGTGGACCGGGTCGCCGGCAGCGCACCCCGGCACCCCGGGCCGGAGTCATCTCACCAGGCCCGAACCCCCGCGCGTCTCGCCCCGCTCGGCCGCCCTGCGCCTCGTCGGCGCCGAACAGGGTTGCTGCCAGGCCCGCGACTTCGTCCGTCGCACCCTCGGTGACTGGGCCCTGGACCACTGCAGCGCCGACGCCCTCATGGTGGTCACCGAGCTGGCCGCCAACGCCGTACTGCACGCGGCCCCGCACTCCCGGCCCACCCCTCGGCCGCCGGTGAGCCCGAGATCTGGCTCAGGCTCAGCCTCCGCCGCCCCGCCCACCTGGTCTGCGCCGTCACCGACCCGAGCGACAACCCGCCCGTGTACCCGCACACCAGCGACCCCCTCGACGAGCACGGCCGAGGGCTGCGCATCATCGACGCCCTGTCCGAACACTGGGGTTGGACCCGACGCCAGCCCATCGGCAAGACGGTCTGGGCGATGCTCCCCACCGACAGCCAGCCGTGATTCACCCATAAGTGCCCGTATGGGCCGCCAAATTCAGGACGCCTCGGGCGGTGGTGTAACGCGGTCACGTTTGCATGACGCAGAACCAGGCAGAAGTGGTCACCGTCGCCGGCCGAATTTCGGCTCCGCGGGGTGACCTGTCCGCCCAGCAATGCGCCAGAACGGATTTCTCGTGACCACCGACCCGGCTTCCGGATACCGGAAGTGCGGCCGAGCCGCCGCACACGGAACGGCGGACCGGCTCCACGGATGGGCACAGGACATTTTCACGACGGGCACACGGAGCCCACGAGTCACCCTCAATTACGGCGTCCCGGCCGCCCCCTATATGCTGCCGGGCGCGGAATTGCCGCGCAGCTCCATGGCCTGACGGAATTACCAGCGAAGGATCGGCATGGCGACAGGAACTCACACCGAAAACGTTCACCCACCAATATATGAAGAATTGGTGCGCGAACGCGGAGACGCCGTGGCGGAAGCTCAAAGGGCAGCCACGCACACGGAGATCCAGGCGGCGGAACTACTGACCGGCGGAGAAGCGCCCCACTGGGACCAGCCGACGGGGTATCACGGGGCATCATCCTGAGCCTCACGCCGGGTGACCCGCAGGCGCGTCGTACCCGGCGTCGTCGTAGGCCGCGGTGAACCGTTCGACAGCCGCCCAGAGTTCACCTTCCCGCTGTGGGGCGTAAGCCTCCTTCGAGGAACGGGCCACCCGGCCGCGGTTGACGTAGAACCCGGTCGGCGCCTTGGACGTGCCGAGGACGACATCGGCGAGGCAGCGGCCCGCAGCCCGGCTGGTCGCCAGCGGGGTGAGGGTCAGCAACGGCAGGATGTGCCGCATCGCGAACCGGGAGACAGGGGCGGCGTTGCGTCCGAAGGCCTCCGGCGACATCCACCGAGGGCCAGCCGGGCACCATGCCCAAGTTGTGCTTGAAGTCGCCGAAGTGGGTGTCGCTGGCGCTGAGCACGATCCGTGCGGGACCGACGAAGCGGTCCTGGAGCAGACGGACGAGGAGATGGTCGGCGAGCACCCGCCGGCCGGACGAGGAGGTACACGTACACGTCCGGCGACCGCCGCAGGATGTGCCCCGCGGCAACACGGCCGATCCCGCGGCTCGCGCCCGTCATCACGATGGTGCGCCGCACAGGCACGGCGAACTCCTCCACCGGTGAGCCGACGTCATCGGCGCGGACCGCACACACATCCCCACGTTCGCTGGACGCGCAGGCGCCGACCAATGCTGTCCCCGGCAGACGCGGGCTTCCCCATGACGGACGGCTGTCGGGCCCCGGGACTGCGCCGCGAGGAGCTCGCACAGCTGGCCGGGCTTTCTGTCGACTACGTCCTGCGCCTGGAGCAGGGACGGGCGAAGAGCACCTCGGCGCAGGTCGTCGGCGCCCTCGCCCTTCGACTGTCCCGCGCCGAGCGCGACCGACTCCACCGAAGCGCAGGTCTCCTGCCACCCCAGGACGGAACGATCAGCAGGTCACCGCCCTCTCGCTCACCGATGATGCGAACCTCCGGCAGGACGTCGCTGAGGTCTGCTCGTCCGGTCAGCCAGACATCTGAGGCTGGCGGTGATCGGCTCCGCCGCTCACGGGATCAGGAAAGCTGCCCGGACTCGTGAAGCGCGTGGAAGACCATCTCGTCGACGACCGAGACCCGGTCCCGATCGGCGTAGCGGAACCACGCCTTCTCGGCGATCTCCCGCGACGGGATCAGCTCGCCGCGGTGATCGGCGGTGTAACAGATCATCCGGAAGGGGCAGTGCTCCGGATGGCCCTCGCCGATCTCGAAAGTGCCGAAATGCACCATGGAACCAGGGTCGATCGCTGCCCGCAGTTCCTCGTCGATCTCCCGGACCAGGGTCTCGCTGTCGGACTCGCCCGGCTCACGATGACCGCCCGGGAAGTAGAAGCGATCTCTGTCGTGACTACGGGTCACCAACACCCGGTCGTTCCGAACCAGGACCCACGCCACCTTCTCCGGCACACCACTGCCATTCGCCATGGCCCGGGACCGTATCTGGTGTCACGTGGTCCGGATGCCTGCGATCTCTTCCTCCTTGTGGCTGGCGAGACCGATGATCACAGTCGGTCAGTCGCCGCCAAGTTGCGCTACGTGTCAATATCTTAAGCGCAAGAATTATCAACTTACGTCAGGTAATAATAAATTACCCACCAGGATTGCCGACTGTCTCTACGGTTTTGGTTGTTGCCGCGCCGGTCAAGTGCGTGACTGATCCCATTGGGGGGCTTCTCGTGAGCATTGCCGTCGACCCACTGCGCCTGTCCAAGCCGCAGGACTCCAGCACGTACCTCGCCATCAAGACCCCTCAGGGCGGCCGCACGGTCTACAGCGTGCGCGTTCCCCTCCTCGACCTCCCGACCATCCTCCCCGTTCCCGACCCGAACAACGTCGACAAGGACAACCGCAAGGTCGACCGCCTCCACGCCAAGCACTTCGGCGAGTACCTCGACACCAAGCAGGACTGGGTCGCCCCTGCGCTGTTGGCCCGGGACGGCGGCGGATGCATCTTCGAGAAGGTGGATGACCAGGGCGCCGTCGGCTACCTCACCGTTCCGTGGGCGATCGGCGGCATCTCCAGCCTGCGGACCATCGACGGCCAGCACCGCGTACTCGGCGTCGCCATCGAGAAGCAGCGCATCACCGACGCCATCTCCGCCGTGGACCGCGAAATGGCTCGAAAGGTCAGCCCCGAGAAATTCGCGAAGCTCGAGACCGAACGCGAGAAGCTCATCGGCCAGATGAACCGCCTCAAGGCCGAGTACGTCGGTCTGGATATCTATGTCGAACCGGACCCGATCAAGTCTCAGCAGATGTTCGTGGATGTTGCCGACAACGCCAAGGGCATCAGCAGCGCCGTCCGTGCGCGGTTCGACAGCTACAAGGTCGCTAATCGCACTCTGTCCGACGTCATCGACCACCCGCTGCTTAAGGGGCGGGTCGACGCTGAGCAGGATCGCATGACGCTCAAGAACCCCAACTTCATGGGTGCCAAGCACGTCGCCGACATCACCCGCGCAGTCATGGCCGGTGCCGGCGGCCGGATCAGCAAAAAGGCCGAGCAGACTCTCACCGACGGCGAGGTGATCGAGCAGGTAAAGGACTTCCTCGACGTTATCTCCAACGCCTTCACCGACCTCGCCTCCCTCACTGAGGACGACCCCGAGGCGGATCGTCAGCCTGGGGAGCTCACCATGGCCCAGGAGGTACGCCGAAACTCGCTCCTCGGCTCGGTGGGCATGCTTCGCGTTCTCGGGGGCGTGTTCCGCGAGCTCCGGGCGGGCGAGAATCCGGCTGAGCTCGACGACGTCACCGACTTTTTCAAGCGCCTCGACCCGCACATGCCCGCGCCAGTCTCCGAGACCAGCATTTGGCGTACGACCGCGGCCACCGTCGATTTCGAGCCCAACGCTTCGGCACCGATCATGCGCACACAGAACATCGTCCACCTGGTGGGCGTTATCGCTGGCTGGTACAAGAAGGCGCCCGCCGCCCTGTAGGTCATGAATCGGGATGAGGGCGCCACTTCGGAAAGTGGCGTCCTTCGCGCCTCTGGCACGAGAGTGGCACCGAGGGGAGTGGTCGGCTCGTCGACGTACTTCCCCGGTCTGGCAGGAAGCTCGCGCGCCGGCGCTCCCGCCGGCCGTTCTGGCCTCACCGCTCGAGGCCCGTCCGTACGACCTTCGGCACCCGGTGCTGTCGACCTGGCTCAACTCCGGCGTCGACGCGACCGAGGTAGCCGAGCGCGCGGGCAACAGCGTTGAGGTCCTGCTGAGTCGCTACGCGAAATGCATCGACGGTCGGCAGGAGACCGCCAACCGCAAGATCGAAGAGCTGGTGCACAGGGACGATGCTTCAAGATCGTGTCCGTGAATAGTCCACGGGCCCCGACACACGGTCGCTCACGGCGGCATACGGCTGTACATACGCGAAGACCCCGACCGCAGCGTTTCCGCTGGTGACGGGGTCTTTGGGCACCTAAATCAAGGTGCCCCCGGCAGGATTCGAACCTGCGCACACGGCTCCGGAGGCCGTTGCTCTATCCCCTGAGCTACGGGGGCGTGTCGGGCGCCTTGCTTGGCGGCGACGGGTAGAACACTACCAGTTCCTCCGGGGTGTTCATGAACGAGTTTCCGGGGTGGTGGCACCGGGTGCGACCTGCGGTGGCTTGTCCGCAGGGGGTGGAAGTGGGGAAAACCCGGACGCGGTGGCCGGTCCGGACCTACTCTCGAGTTGTGCCAGGCGCGTCGGGCCGGGTGCTTGTTGTGGACGACAACAAGGTCATCCGGCAGCTGATCAGGGTCAATCTCGAACTGGAGGGGTTCGAGGTGGTGACCGCGGCCGATGGTGCCGAGTGTCTCGATGTCGTTCATCAGGTGCGGCCCGATGCGATCACCCTGGATGTCGTCATGCCGCGGCTCGACGGGCTGCGGACCGCCGCACGGCTGCGTGCCGACCCCCGTACCCGTGATCTTCCCCTCGCCATCGTCAGCGCCTGTACCCAGTACGAGGTCGACAGCGGCCTCGAGACCGGCGTCGACGCCTTCCTCGCCAAGCCCTTCGACCCCGCCGAACTCGTCAGCCTCGTACGGCAGTTGATCGGGCGGGAGCGTAGCGGGGAGCGGAATCGGGAACGGAGTCGGGAACGGAGGGGCGACCCCGAGCATGGGGTCGAGGACGCGGGTGCCGACGAGGTCGTATTCGGGAGCGTCTTCGGGGCCGGCGAGGCCGCCGGGCGCACCGGCGGCTGACAGCCCGGTCGGTAGCGTCATCGCGGACATGGACCGGCAACTCGGCCGACGACGACGTCGCGCCGCCCGCCCCCGCGCCGCCCGCGCCCCCGCAGCGTCCATCCCACCCGGTCCGTCCACATCGCCCGCGTCGACCCGCCCCCACCCCGTCCACATCGCGGGACCCGGCCCAAACCCATTCGCATACCCACCCCCCTCCTCCCCTACGCTTGTCCCGTGACCCCCGTCGAGCTCTCCCGTACCGTGCTGCGCGCGGTGCGTCGTGCTGTCGACGAGGGGGAGCTGCGCGTCAGCGTGCCGGAGCGTGTCGTGGTCACCGCTCCCGGGCCCGGTGGCTGTGGTGACTACGCCACCAACATCGCCCTCCAGCTCGCCCGCCCGGCCGGACAGCCGCCCCTGCGCGTCGCGGAGATCCTGCGGCTGCACCTCGCCGGCGTGGACGGCGTCGCCGACGTCGTCGTCACCGGGCCCGGCTTCCTCAACATCAGCCTCGGCGGCACCGCGCCCGCCGCCCTCGTCGAGGAGATCCTGCGGCGTGGCACCCGGTACGGGTACGCCGACGGCCCCTCCGCGGATTTCGCGCCGCTGTACTGCCCCCGTGAGGTGCGGGCCGTGGTCGTGATGGACACCGTCGCCCGGATCCTGCGGTCCCAGGGCGCCCTCGTCCGCACCCGTTGCGAGGCCGCACTCGAGCCGCAGTGGGCCGACCTCCTGGGGGTACGTGTCGACGGGCACGGCACGCAGGGCATGCAGGGCGCGCAGGACTCGCCCGACCCGCCCCACTACGTCGTGCGTCCGGTGCCCGCCCCTGTCGATCCCCTCCCGCTCGGCCGCGACGCCGCCCGCTGGGCCCTGCTCCACCCCGCCGCCCACGACCGGCCCCGTATCACCGACGACCACCTCGTCCAGCGCGAGAGCAACCCCCTCTTCCGCGTCCGCTACGCCCACGCCCGCACCCGGGCCCTCGGCCGTAACGCCGCCGACCTGGGATTCGACGCCGAACCAGGGGACGTACGACACGACGTCATCGCCCTGCTCGCCGACCACCCCCGTGTCCTGGCCCGCGCGGCAGCGCACCGCACCCCCGACCGTCTCGCCCGGCACCTCGTCACCGTCGCCGATGCCGTGCTCCCTCTGCTGCCCGCCGTCCTTCCCCGCGGTGCGGAGAAACCCTCGGCCACCCACCGCGCCCGGCTCGCGCTCGCCGAAGCCGCCGGGACGGTGCTGGCCGGTGGCCTGTCCCTGCTCGGCATCGACGCACCCGAACACCTCTGAGAGAGTCCACGCCAGTCATGAGCCGTTCCGCCCACCCCGCCGGGCCCCGCCACGCCGACGTCCTCCCCGAGGGGCACTACTCCGCTCCGCCCACCGACCTCAACGCCCTCGACCCGAAGGTGTGGGCCCAGACCGTCGCCCGCAACGCCGAAGGCGTCGTCACCGTCGGCGGCATCGACGTGAAGAGCCTCGCCGAACAGCACGGCACCCCCGCCTACTTCCTCGACGAGGCCGACTTCCGGGCCCGGGCACGGGCCTGGCGCAGCGCCTTCGGGGCCGACGCCGACGTCTTCTACGCCGGCAAGGCGTTCCTGTCCCGTGCCGTCGTGCGGTGGCTGCACGACGAGGGGCTCAACCTGGATGTGTGCTCCGGGGGCGAGCTCGCCACCGCCCTCTCCGCCGGAATGCCCGCCGACCGCATCGCCTTCCACGGCAACAACAAGTCCGTCGACGAGATCACCCGGGCCGTCAACGCCGGTGTCGGGCGTATCGTCCTCGACTCCTTCCAGGAGATCGTGCGGGTCGCGCACATCGCGCGGGAACTCGGCAAGCGGCAGCGCGTCCAGATCCGGATCACCGTCGGCGTCGAGGCGCACACGCACGAGTTCATCGCCACCGCCCACGAGGACCAGAAGTTCGGCATTCCGCTCGCCGGCGGGCAGCCCGCCGAGGCCGTGCGGCGGGCCCTTCAGCTCGACGGGCTGGAGCTCATCGGGATTCACAGCCACATCGGGTCGCAGATCTTCGACATGTCCGGCTTCGAGGTCGCCGCGCACCGCGTCGTCGGGCTGCTCAAGGACATCCGCGACGAGCACGGTGTCGAGCTTCCCGAGATCGACCTCGGGGGCGGGCTCGGGATCGCCTACACCAGCGACGACGACCCCCGCGAACCCCACGAGATCGCCAAGGCGCTGACCGAGATCGTCACCCGCGAGTGCGAGGCCGCCAAGCTGCGGACTCCGCGGATCTCCGTCGAGCCGGGGCGCGCCATCGTCGGGCCGACCGCCTTCACGCTCTACGAGGTCGGCACCGTCAAGCCGCTCGACGGGCTGCGCACGTATGTCTCCGTCGACGGCGGCATGTCCGACAACATCCGTACGGCGCTGTACGACGCCGAGTACAGCGTCGCCCTCGTGTCCCGGACGAGCGACGCCGAGCCCATGCTCGCCCGCGTCGTCGGCAAGCACTGCGAGAGTGGGGACATCGTCGTGAAGGACGCGTTCCTTCCCGCCGACCTGGCACCGGGCGACCTCATCGCCGTACCGGCGACGGGTGCCTACTGCCGGTCCATGGCCAGCAACTACAACCACGTGCTCCGGCCGCCCGTCGTCGCCGTGAACGACGGTGAGGCCCGGGTGATCGTCCGCCGTGAGACGGAGGAGGACCTCCTGCGTCTCGACGTCGGGTAACCCTGTAGGACCGGGGGTGGAAGATCTCCTGTCTTCCGCCCCCGTACAAATGAAATCGATGTCTCACGATCCGGACGTAGGGCAGAAAGTCCCGTCCGGTGAGTGAGACTGGTGCAACCGTAGATGGTAAGAGGAAACGAGGTCGGATGATGCGTACGCGTCCGCTGAAGGTGGCGCTGCTGGGCTGTGGGGTTGTCGGCTCAGAGGTGGCGCGCATCATGACGACGCACGCCGACGACCTCGCCGCCAGGATCGGGGCGCCCGTGGAGCTCGCGGGGGTGGCCGTACGGCGGCCCTCCAAGGTCCGTGAGGGCATCGACCCTGCGCTCGTCACCACCGACGCGACCGCCCTCGTCAAACGCGGCGACATCGATGTGGTGGTCGAGGTCATCGGGGGCATCGAGCCCGCCCGCACCCTCATCACCACCGCCTTCGAGCACGGCGCGTCGGTCGTGTCGGCGAACAAGGCGCTCCTCGCCCAGGACGGCGCCGCCCTGCACGCGGCCGCCGAGCAGCACGGCCGTGACCTCTACTACGAGGCCGCCGTCGCCGGCGCCATCCCGCTGATCCGGCCGCTGCGGGAGTCCCTCGCCGGCGACAAGGTCAACCGGGTGCTCGGCATCGTCAACGGCACCACGAACTTCATCCTCGACAAGATGGACTCGACCGGCGCCGGGTATCAGGAGGCCCTCGACGAGGCCACCGCCCTGGGGTACGCCGAAGCCGACCCGACCGCCGACGTCGAGGGCTTCGACGCCGCCGCCAAGGCCGCCATCCTCGCCGGAATCGCGTTCCACACGCGTGTGCGCCTCGACGACGTCTACCGCGAGGGCATGACCGAGGTCACCGCCGCCGACTTCGCCTCCGCGAGGAACATGGGCTGCACCATCAAGCTGCTCGCCATCTGCGAGCGGGCCGAGGACGGGGCCTCCGTCACCGCGCGCGTGCATCCCGCCATGATCCCGCTGACCCACCCGCTCGCCTCCGTGCGCGGCGCGTACAACGCCGTGTTCGTCGAGTCCGACGCCTCCGGGCAGCTCATGTTCTACGGCCCCGGCGCGGGCGGTTCCCCGACCGCGTCCGCCGTGCTCGGCGACCTCGTCGCCGTCTGCCGCAACCGGCTCAGCGGGGCAACGGGGCCCGGCGAGTCGGCGTACGCCGCCCTGACTGTGTCGCCGATGGGTGACGTCGTCACGCGGTACCACATCAGCCTCGATGTGGCGGACAAACCGGGTGTTCTCGCCCAGGTGGCAACCGTGTTCGCCGAGCACGGAGTCTCGATCGATACGGTTCGCCAGCAGGGCAAGGACGGCGAGGCCTCCCTCGTCGTCGTCACCCACCGTGCGTCCGACGCGGCCCTCACCGGGACCGTGGAGGCGCTGCGCAAGCTCGACACCGTGCGGGGTGTCGCCAGCATCATGCGGGTTGAAGGAGAGTAACCAGCAATGACCCACCAGTGGCGCGGAATCATCGAGGAGTACCGGGACCGGCTTCCCGTCTCCGACACCACGCCGGTCGTGACGCTCCGCGAGGGCGGCACGCCCCTCGTGCCCGCGCAGGTGCTCTCCGAGCGCACGGGCTGCGAGGTCCACCTCAAGGTGGAGGGTGCGAACCCGACCGGGTCCTTCAAGGACCGCGGCATGACCATGGCCATCACCAAGGCCAAGGAGGAGGGCGCGAAGGCGGTCATCTGCGCCTCCACCGGCAACACGTCGGCCTCAGCCGCCGCCTACGCCGTGCGCGCGGGCATGGTTTCGGCCGTTCTCGTCCCGCAGGGCAAGATCGCGCTCGGCAAGATGGGCCAGGCCCTCGTGCACGGCGCGAAGATCCTCCAGGTCGACGGCAACTTCGACGACTGCCTCACGCTCGCCCGCGACCTGAGCGACAACTACCCCGTGGCGCTGGTCAATTCGGTCAACCCGGTGCGTATCGAGGGGCAGAAGACGGCCGCCTTCGAGATCGTGGACATGCTGGGCGACGCTCCCGACATCCACGTCCTGCCGGTGGGCAACGCGGGCAACATCACCGCGTACTGGAAGGGCTACACGGAGTACGCCGCCGACGGCATCGCCGGGCAGACCCCGCGCATGTGGGGCTTCCAGGCCTCCGGCTCCGCGCCCATCGTGCGCGGCGAGGTCGTCAAGGACCCGTCGACCATCGCCACCGCCATCCGCATCGGCAATCCCGCGTCCTGGCAGTACGCGCTCGCCGCGCGGGACGAGTCCGGCGGCTTCATCGACGAGGTGACGGACCGTGAAATCCTGCGCGCCTACCGGCTGTTGGCCGCGCAGGAGGGCGTCTTCGTGGAGCCCGCCTCGGCCGCGTCCGTCGCCGGTCTGCTGAAGGCCGCCGAGCAGGGCAAGGTCGACCCGGGCCAGACGATCGTCTGCACCGTCACCGGCAACGGCCTCAAGGACCCCGACTGGGCCGTCGCCGGCGCCCCGCAGCCCGTCACCGTCCCGGTCGACGCGGCGACGGCGGCCGAGCGGCTCGGACTGTCGTAAGCCGGGCCACACCCCGTCGTAGCGGCGCCCGACCCCGTCGTACGGGGCTCGTGTCCGCGTATAAGAGGGCGCTTACCTGGGGGACTTCCCTCCAGGGGGTGCACAGGGGGCATACGACACGCATCGTGCGCCTCCTGTGCGCCCTATGTCGCCACAGAACCTACCTTCGATAGGCTGTACCGAACCCGCCCGCCGCATATGCCTCCGCATGGGGCGCGGTGCCGCGCCGTCTCCGCGGCCCGGAAGCGGCCCCAGGGGTCTTCGTACGTCATCGAATGTCGTCATCGAATGTCTTCGACAATCACGCAGCTCAAGGAGAGTCATCGAGCGATGGCCGGTCCAGCCTTCCGCGCCGCCGCCGTCCGGGTGCGCGTCCCCGCCACCAGCGCCAACCTCGGCCCGGGCTTCGACGCCCTCGGCCTGTCGCTGGGGCTCTACGACGACGTGGTCGTCCGGGTGGCCGACTCCGGGCTGCACATCGACATCGCGGGTGAGGGCAGCGAGACGCTGCCGCGTGACGAGAAGCACCTTCTCGTACGGTCCCTGCGCACCGCCTTCGATCTGCTGGGCGGCCAGCCGCGCGGCCTGGAGATCGTCTGCGCCAACCGCATCCCGCACGGCCGGGGCCTCGGCTCCTCCTCGGCCGCCATCAGCGCCGGCATCGTCGCCGCGCGCGCGGTGACGATAGGCGGCGAGGCCAAGCTCGACGACACGGCCCTCCTGGAGCTCGCCACCGAGATCGAGGGCCACCCCGACAACGTGGCGGCCTGTCTGCTCGGCGGCTTCACCCTCTCCTGGATGGAGGGCGGCGCCGCGCGGGCGATCAGGATGGACCCGGCCGATTCCATCGTTCCGGTGGTTTTCGTGCCCGGAAAGCCGCTCCTGACCGAGACCGCGCGCGGCCTGCTCCCGCGCACCGTGCCGCACGTCGACGCCGCCACCAACGCGGGCCGTGCAGCCCTGCTCGTGGAGGCCCTGACCAGGCGCCCCGAACTGCTGCTGCCCGCCACCGAGGACCGTCTCCACCAGGAGTACCGCGCACCCGCGATGCCGGAGAGCGCGGCGCTGGTGGAGCGGCTGCGGGCCGACGGCGTCCCGGCCGTGATTTCCGGCGCGGGCCCCACTGTTCTGGCGTTGGTCGATGCCGACAGCGCCGACAAGATCGCCCATCTGGCAGGCGACGGCTGGGCCGCGAACCGGCTCGAGCTGGACGCCCAGGGAGCGAGCGTGCTGCCGCTTGCGCCCTGACACACGGTTGCCGGATTTCGAGAGGGGGAATGTTTGTTGGATCCGGTAGTGTTAATCTCAAGTCTGCACCCGACCCCACCATGGCGAGGTGCTTCGTGTCCCCGTCCGGGACAGACATTCTTCCGGGAGCCTCCCAAGCCGCACTGTGTTCCGTACGACGTACGCGGGCATTGAGCGACTCGCCGGGCACGCTCCGGAACCGGCGCGACCGAGCCGAGTGACACAGACACTGAGTGCCACAGCTCTGGGAAGTGCCATCACCAGAAATTTCCCCCGCCGCTTCGGCGGAACACCGCCCCGGCACGGTCCACACACCAAGGACCGAAGCCGGACAGCACAACCGGTCGCCGAGCCAGACAGGCCGACGTCCGCTCCAGGGAAGGACCCTTCGTGAGCGACACCACCGATCTGATGGGCGCACGTGTCGAGGAGACCGTTGCCGCGCCCGCCACGGACGCCTCCGCGCCTGCCAGCGGTGCCGGCTCCCGGCGGCGCCGCGGTACCGGCCTTGAGGGCATGGTGCTGGCCGAGCTGCAGCAGGTCGCATCCGGCCTCGGCATCAGGGGCACCGCGCGCATGCGCAAGAGCCAGCTGATCGAGGTCATCAAGGAGGCGCAGGCCGGGGGAGGTGCGGCGGCTCCCAAGGCGGAGGTCGCCACCGAGACCAAGCCCAAGCGCCGCGCCACCTCCAAGGCTCGTACCGGCGAAGCCGCCGAGAAGAAGGCGGAGAAGGCGGCTGAGGCCCCCGCCGAGAAGGCCGTGGCTCAGCAGCAGATCGAGATCCCCGGCCAGCCGGCCAGCGACGACGCCCCGGTCGAGCGCCGTCGTCGCCGCGCCACCGCCGACGCCGGTGCCCCCGCGGCCGCCCCCGAGACGGTCGCGGCCGAGGCGAAGAGCGAGCCGAAGGCCGAGACGCCCGCGCAGCCGCAGGGCGACGCCGGTGAGGGCGGCGAGGGCCGTCGTCGCGACCGCCGTGAGCGCGGCCGGGACCGCGAGCGCGGTGACCGCGGTGACCGCGGTGACCGCGGTGACCGTCGCAAGGGCGACGACCAGCAGGGCGGCGGCCGTCAGGACCGCGGCCAGCAGCAGAACCAGCAGCAGGGCGGCGGCCGTCAGGACCGTGACCGCGACCGCCAGCAGCAGGACGACGACGACTTCGACGGTGGCCGCCGTGGGCGTCGCGGGCGTTACCGCGACCGCCGTGGCCGTCGTGGCCGTGACGAGATCGGTGGCGCGGGCGAGCCGCAGATCAACGAGGACGACGTCCTGATCCCGGTCGCGGGCATCCTGGACATCCTCGACAACTACGCCTTCATCCGTACCTCGGGCTACCTGCCGGGCCCGAACGACGTGTACGTCTCCCTCGCCCAGGTCCGCAAGAACGGCCTGCGCAAGGGCGACCACATCACCGGTGCGGTCCGTCAGCCCAAGGAAGGCGAGCGGCGCGAGAAGTTCAACGCGCTGGTGCGTCTCGACTCCGTCAACGGCATGGCGCCCGAACACGGCCGCGGCCGCCCGGAGTTCAACAAGCTGACCCCGCTGTACCCGCAGGACCGGCTCCGTCTGGAGACCGACCCGGGCGTGCTGACCACCCGCATCATCGACCTCGTGTCGCCGATCGGTAAGGGCCAGCGCGGTCTGATCGTGGCCCCGCCGAAGACCGGTAAGACCATGATCATGCAGGCGATCGCCAACGCGATCACGCACAACAACCCCGAGTGCCACCTGATGGTCGTCCTGGTCGACGAGCGTCCGGAAGAGGTCACCGACATGCAGCGGTCGGTGAAGGGCGAGGTCATCTCCTCGACCTTCGACCGCCCGGCCGAGGACCACACGACGGTCGCCGAGCTCGCCATCGAGCGTGCGAAGCGGCTCGTCGAGCTGGGCCACGACGTGGTTGTCCTGCTGGACTCCATCACGCGTCTGGGCCGTGCCTACAACCTCGCCGCCCCCGCCTCCGGCCGCATCCTGTCCGGTGGTGTCGACTCGACCGCGCTGTACCCGCCGAAGCGCTTCTTCGGTGCCGCGCGCAACATCGAGGACGGTGGCTCGCTCACCATCCTGGCGACGGCTCTCGTCGACACCGGGTCCCGCATGGACGAGGTGATCTTCGAGGAGTTCAAGGGCACCGGCAACATGGAGCTCAAGCTCGACCGCAAGCTCGCCGACAAGCGCATCTTCCCGGCGGTGGACGTCGACGCGTCCGGCACCCGCAAGGAAGAGATCCTGCTCGGCAACGACGAGCTCGCCGTCGTCTGGAAGCTGCGCCGGGTGCTGCACGCGCTCGACCAGCAGCAGGCGATCGAACTGCTCCTCGACAAGATGAAGCAGACGAAGTCGAACGGCGAGTTCCTGCTGCAGATCCAGAAGACGACGCCGTCGCCCGGCAACGGCGACTGAGCACGGCACAGGCGCTCCCAGAAAGTCCCGAAGGGCGCTCCCCGTCAGACAGTGACGGGGAGCGGCCTTCGGGCGCTGATAGGGACGGGTGTATCCGTACGCCCCTTCCTACTCTTGTGTCTCTGGGGGGACCTTGACCACCACCCTGTCCGGCAGCGGTCGTCACAGACGCCGGATACGTTTCGGGCTGCCCATCGCCGCTGTCGGCGTCGCCGCGGCCGTCGCCGCCGCCCTGCTGACCTCGTCCGCGGGCGCCGCGACCGCGCTGCCCAAGCCCACCGTGAAGCCCGCCACCAGTTCGGCCTCGCTCGCCGAGCTGGAGCGGCGCGTCGCCGGTGCCGTCGCCGGTGACGACACCGCGGGGGAGACGGCCACGAAGTCGTCGTACAGCGCGAGCACCAGCAGCTCCTCCGGTGACTCCACCGTGAGTCCCATGGTCATCGGTGGCACGACGACCAGCATCACCTCGGCGCCCTGGATGGCGCAGCTCTGGTACTACGACGACCAGGGCACCGCAGACGAGGCCGACGACCTCGGGTTCTTCTGCGGGGGCGCCGTCGTCGCGCCGACGAAGATCCTCACCGCCGCGCACTGCGTCAAGGGCTACGACTGGTTCAACTACGGCGCCGTCGTCACCGGCACCGCCCAGCTGCCGACCACCGATGAGGCCGGCAACACCGACCTGCACGGCGGCACCGTCACGCTGCCGCACCGACAGTGGAACCACCCGTCGTACAACGCGACGACGATCGACAACGACATCGCCGTCATCACGCTGGCGAACGCCGTCAAGGCGACGCCGATCCGGATGACGACGTCCGGCGACACCGCCTCGTACACCGCCGGGACGAACGCCAAGGTCTACGGCTGGGGCCGGACCAGCTCCACCAGCCAGGACGTCTCCGACACGCTGAAGACGGCCACGCTGCCCGTCCAGTCCGACAGCACCTGCACCGGCTACTACGGCAGCGAGTTCATCAAGGGCCACATGGTCTGCGCGGGCCCGCCGGCCAGCGGCAGCGACAGCGGCACCACCTCCGCCTGCAACGGTGACTCCGGCGGACCGCTGGTGGTGAACAACCGGATCGTCGGTGTCGTCTCCTGGGGTGTGCAGGACTGCGTCGCCGAGGGCGCGTACAGCGTGTTCTCCAAGGTCAGCAGCTATGTCGGCGCCGCCTACCCGCGCATCGACGACACCAACGTCAGCGGTGACCACCGGGCCGACCTGTGGCTGCGCAACGCGTCTACGAAGACCGGCTACTCGAAGGACTCGGGCGGCACCTCGTTCGCCGCGCGCGAGTCCTGGGGCGACTGGAGCGGCGTGAACGTCGTCCTGCAGACCGACCTCGACCGGGACGGCTACCAGGACCTGGTGTACCGGCGCAGCTCCGACGGTGCCATGTTCTGGGCGCACTATGTGCAGGCCAGCGGCTCCTGGGCCACCAAGACGCTGTTCAGCAACTGGAAGACCCGCACCCGCGTCGTCGCCCCGGGCGACGTCACCGGCGACTACCTGCCCGACCTGCTCTCGGTCGACTCCGGCGGCACCCTGTGGATCTACCCGGGCACGGGCAACGGCTCCTTCGCCACCCCGGTCAAGGTCGGCACCGGCTGGAACCAGTACAACTCCCTGCGCGGCCACGGCGACTTCACCGGCGACGGCAAGACCGACCTGATCGCCCGCGCCTCCAGCACCGGCTACCTGTACCTCTACAAGGGGACCGGCAAGTCCGGCACGGGCGCCTTCTCCAGCCGTATCAAGGTGCGGGAGTGGGCCGGCTACAACGCCTTCGACGCGGTCGGCGACATCAGCGGCGACGGCAGGGCGGACTTCCTGGCCCGCACGCCCGGCGGCACGCTCTACCTGTACAAGGGCACCGGAAAGGCCACCAGCGAGATCTTCGCCACAAGGATCTCGGTCGGCACGGACTTCGAGCAGTACGACATCTTCGGCTGAAACCGCAGGTGAGCGGGGCCTGCCCCGGTATCACCGACCACGCACCGTGCCCACCGCTCCTCGGCGGTGGGCACGGTCCGTTGTGCAACCCTTCTCCGAGTTTCCCCGTCTGACCGGACGGGGTCACGATGGTGTGGTAAGCGCCAAATGACCACGCCTGACCCTGAAAGCAGGGGGTAACCGACCGGACGAGAACCGAGGAGCACAGTGTCCGCCGAGAGCACGCCGGAGCCCGGCATACCGGGTCAGACCGGCACCGCAGGTCCGCGCCACCGCGCCAAGGGCCGCCGTCGCAAACCCCGAGACAAGCGCAAGGGCCTGCTGATCACGGCCTGGACGGCCGCCGGGATCGTGGTCCTGGGCGGCACCGGAGCCGGGTACCTGTACTTCAAGCTCAACGGCAACCTCAAGAGCGTCGACATCGACCAGGCCCTTGGCACCGAGCGGCCCGAGAAGGTCGACAACGGCTCGGAGAACATCCTCGTCCTCGGCTCCGACACCCGCTCCGGCAGCAACAAGAACCTCGGCGGCGGCACCGACGACGGCAGCGCCCGCTCCGACACGGCGATGATCGTGCACGTCTACGAAGGCCACAAGAAGGCCAGCGTGGTCTCCGTCCCGCGCGACACCCTCGTGGACCGCCCCCGGTGCACCGACACCAACGGCGACACCCACGACGCGGCGTCCGGCGTGATGTTCAACGAGTCGTACTCCACGGGCGGCGCCGCCTGCGCGGTGAAGACCGTCGAGTCCATCACCGGCATCCGCATGGACCACTATCTGGAGGTCGACTTCTCCGGCTTCCAGAAGCTCATCGACGAGCTCGGCGGCGTCGAGGTCACCACCACCAAGAACATCAGCGACCCCGACAGCCACCTCAACCTCAAGGCCGGCACCCACCAGCTCACCGGCAAGCAGGCCCTTGGCCTGGTCCGCACCCGGCACGGCGTGGGTGACGGCTCCGACCTCGGCCGCATCCAGCTCCAGCAGGCCTTCATCAAGGCGCTGATCAACCAGGTCAAGGACATCAACCTCTTCGGCAACCCCAAGAGGCTCTACGACCTGGCCAACACCGCCACCAAGACGGTGACGGCCGACTCCGACCTCGGCTCGGTCAACAAGCTCATGTCCTTCGCGGGCGGCCTCAAGGGCATCAGCTCCAAGAACATGACCATGGTCACGATGCCGGTCCAGTACGACCCCGCGGACCCGAACCGGGTGCTCGTGGCGAAGAAGAAGGCCCGGCTGGTGTGGGACGCCCTGAAGAACGACAAGGTGATCCCGAAGGCGGCCACCGAAGGCACGGCCACGGGCGATGCCAAGGGTGTGGTGAGTTAGCCGGGGACCCCAGGGGTTGGCCAGGGGGCCCCGGGGAATAGACCACGGCCACCCCCGGTTTTGGCTGATGGACACCAGTCCTGGCAGACTGGTACGTCGGCTCCGGTTCACGCTCCCGCACCCCGCGGCTGCGACCCGGCGCCCTCCCGAAACTAGGAGACACCTTGAAGCGCGACATCCACCCCGAGTACGTCGAGACGCAGGTCAGCTGCACCTGTGGCGCGTCGTTCACCACCCGTAGCACGATCAACAGCGGCACCATCCGCGCCGAGGTCTGCTCCGAGTGCCACCCGTTCTACACGGGCAAGCAGAAGATCCTCGACACCGGTGGCCGTGTGGCCCGCTTCGAGGCCCGCTTCGGCAAGGCACCTGCCGGCTCCAAGAAGTAGCGAGCTCCAATTCGCCGGTCCACGGTTCGCGTGCCCTCCCTACCGGAGGAGCCGCACCGGGACCGGCGTTTTTGGTCGCCCGCCACTTCACCCACGTACACACAGGAGCCCAAGATGTTCGAGGCCGTCGCGGACCTGGTCGTTGAGCACGCCGACCTGGAGACGAAGCTCGCCGACCCGTCGGTGCACGCCGACCAGGCGAACGCGCGCAAGCTGAACAAGCGCTACGCCGAGCTCACCCCGATCGTCGCCACGTACCGCTCCTGGAAGCAGACCGGCGACGACATCGAGACCGCACGTGAACTCGCCGCCGACGACCCGGAGTTCGCCGCCGAGGTCAAGGAGCTGGACAAGCAGCGCGAGGAGCTGACGGAGAAGCTCCGCCTGCTGCTCGTCCCGCGCGACCCCAGCGACGACAAGGACGTCATCCTCGAGATCAAGGCGGGCGCGGGCGGCGACGAGTCGGCGCTGTTCGCCGGTGACCTGCTGCGCATGTACCTGCGCTACGCCGAGCGCGTCGGCTGGAAGACCGAGATCATCGACTCCACCGAGTCCGAGCTCGGCGGCTACAAGGACGTCCAGGTCGCCGTGAAGACCAAGGGCGGCCAGGGTGCCACCGAGCCCGGGCAGGGCGTGTGGGCGCGGCTGAAGTACGAGGGCGGGGTGCACCGCGTGCAGCGCGTGCCGGCGACCGAGTCCCAGGGCCGGATCCACACCTCCGCGGCCGGTGTGCTGGTCACGCCCGAGGCCGAGGAGATCGACGTCGAGATCAACCCGAACGACCTGCGGATCGACGTGTACCGGTCGTCCGGCCCGGGTGGTCAGTCCGTCAACACCACCGACTCCGCCGTGCGCATCACGCACCTTCCCACCGGAGTCGTGGCCTCCTGCCAGAACGAGAAGAGCCAGCTGCAGAACAAGGAGCAGGCTATGCGTATCCTGCGCTCCAGGCTGCTCGCAGCGGCGCAGGAGGAGGCCGAGAAGGAGCCCGCCGACGCCCGCCGCAGCCAGGTCCGCACGGTCGACCGCTCCGAGAAGATCCGCACCTACAACTTCCCGGAGAATCGCATCTCGGACCACCGCGTCGGCTTCAAGGCGTACAACCTGGACCAGGTGTTGGACGGCGACCTCGACTCGGTGATCCAGGCCTGCGTCGACGCGGACTCGGCCGCCAAGCTAGCGGCCGCGTAAGGCACGTACGAGTACGACCGGAGGACTTGCGTGCAGCAATTCATTGGGGGGCGATCCCCAAGCCCCCGCAGCGTGCTGCTCGCGGAGGTGGCCCAGGCCACCCAGCGGCTGGCCGACGCCGGCGTGCCCTCGCCGCGCAACGACGCGGAGGAGCTCGCCGCGTTCGTGCACGGCGTGAAGCGGGGCGAGCTGCACTCCGTGAAGGACTCGGACTTCGACGCCCGGTACTGGGAGGTCATCGCCCGCCGTGAGCAGCGCGAGCCGTTGCAGCACATCACCGGGCGGGCCTACTTCCGGTATCTCGAACTCCAAGTCGGGCCCGGCGTGTTCGTGCCCCGACCCGAGACCGAGTCGGTGGTCGGGTGGGCCATAGACGCCGTGCGCGCGATGGACGTCGTCGAGCCCTGCATCGTCGATCTGTGCACCGGCTCCGGCGCCATCGCGCTCGCCCTCGCCCAGGAGGTCCCGCGCTCGCGCGTGCACGCCGTGGAGCTGTCCGAGGACGCCCTGCAGTGGACGCGCAAGAACGTGGAGGGGTCCCGGGTCGACCTGCGCCAGGGCAACGCCCTGGACGCCTTCCCCGACCTCGACGGCCAGGTCGACCTGGTCATCTCCAACCCGCCCTACATCCCGCTCACCGAATGGGAGTACGTCGCTCCCGAGGCGCGGGACTACGATCCCGAACTCGCCCTGTTCTCAGGGGAGGACGGCCTCCACCTCATCCGCGGTCTGGAACGGACCGCACACCGGCTCCTGCGCCCCGGCGGCGTCGTCGTCATCGAGCACGCCGACACCCAGGGCGGCCAGGTGCCGTGGATCTTCACCGAGGAGCGGGGCTGGGCCGACGCGGCCGACCATCCCGACCTCAACAACCGCCCGAGGTTCGCGACCGCACGCAAGGCGCTGCCGTGACCACCCCACAGAGTCTTTTCCCGAAGTACGTGTACGAGGAGGCCCGCTAGATATGGCACGGCGATACGACACCAACGACGCGACCGACCGCACGACCGGTCTGCGCGAAGCCGCGTCCGCCGTCCGCCGTGGCGAGCTCGTGGTCCTCCCGACCGACACGGTGTACGGCATCGGCGCCGACGCGTTCTCCAAGGAGGCCGTGGGCGACCTGCTGGAGGCCAAGGGCCGGGGCCGCAACATGCCCACCCCTGTGCTGATCGGCTCCCCGAACACGCTCCACGGTCTCGTCACCGACTTCTCCGAGCTGGCCTGGGAGCTGGTCGACGCCTTCTGGCCGGGCGCGCTGACACTGGTCGCCAAGCACCAGCCCTCGCTGCAGTGGGACCTGGGCGACACCCGGGGCACCGTTGCCGTGCGCATGCCGCTGCACCCGGTCGCCATCGAGCTGCTGACGGAGGTCGGACCGATGGCGGTGTCGTCGGCGAACCTGACGGGCCACCCCGCTCCCGAGGACTGCGACGCCGCGCAGGAGATGCTCGGCGACTCGGTCTCCGTCTACCTGGACGGCGGCCCGACCCCCGGCAACGTCCCGTCCTCGATCGTCGACGTGACCGGCGACGTGCCCCTCCTCCTGCGCGCGGGCGCCATCTCCGCGGAAGAGCTGCGGAAGGTCGTACCCGACCTCGAGGTGGCGAATTGACAGCCCCTGAGGCGGGGCGTGGCATAGGCAACGGGGAACGTGCCGCGGAGATCACGACGACGTTCGTCGGGCTTCCGCGCGACAGCTTCCGCATCCTCCACGTCAGCACCGGCAATGTGTGCCGCTCACCGATCACCGAGCGGCTGACCCGTCATTTCGTGGCGCAGCGGCTCGGTGTGCTCGGCGGCGGGCTGATCGTGGAGAGCGCGGGCACCTGGGGCCACGAGGGAGCCCCCATGGAGGCCAACGCGGAGACGGTCCTCGCCGACTTCGGCGCGGACGCCGCCGGCTTCGTCGGCCGCGAGCTCCTCGACGAGCACGTCATCCGCGCCGACCTGGTCCTGACGGCCACCCGCGACCACCGCGCCCAGGTCATCTCCATGGGCCACTCGGCGGGCCTGCGCACCTTCACGCTGAAGGAGTTCACCCGCCTGGTCCGCGCGATAGACCCGGCGACCCTGCCGCCCCTGGAGGACGGCGTGGTCCTCCGCGCACGCGCCCTGGTCCGCGCGGCGGCGGCTCTACGCGGGTGGCTCCTCGCGCCGACGGCCGAGGCGGACGAGGTGTACGACCCGTACGGGGCACCGCTGCCGTTCTTCCGGTCGGTGGGGGACGAGATACACGAGGCGCTGGACCCGGTCGTCACAGCGCTCACCGGAGTACCCGCGCGGGCGTAACAACCGGGCGTACCTGTCGCCCCGGGCCTACATTGGACGTACGTCACCGTCGACGCCCGGAGCCCACCATGACGGTTGCCCATGCCATCGAGGCCGACGTCCTGCGCCGTCAGGACCCGCAGCTCGCCGACATCCTGCTCGCAGAGCTCGACCGGCAGTCGACGACGCTTCAGCTCATTGCCGCCGAGAACTTCACCTCGCCCGCGGTGCTGGCGGCTCTCGGGTCGCCGCTCGCCAACAAGTACGCCGAGGGCTATCCGGGTGCCCGGTACCACGGCGGCTGCGAGTTGGCCGACGTCGCCGAGCGGCTCGCCGTGGAGCGGGCCAAGCTGCTGTTCGGGGCCGAACACGCCAACGTGCAGTCGCACTCGGGGTCTTCGGCCGTCCTCGCCGCGTACGCCGCCCTGCTGCGCCCCGGCGACACCGTGCTCGCCCTCGGGCTGCCGTACGGCGGACACCTCACGCACGGCTCACCCGCCAACTTCTCCGGGCGCTGGTTCGACTTCGTGGGGTACGGGGTGGACGCCGAGACCGGGCTCATCGACTACGACCAGGTGCGCACGCTCGCCCGCAACCATCGGCCCAAGGCCGTCGTCTGCGGGTCCATCGCCTACCCGCGCCACATCGACTACGCCCACTTCCGTGACATCGCCGACGAGGTGGGCGCGTATCTCATCGCCGACGCCGCCCACCCGATGGGGCTCGTCGCCGGGGGTGCGGCGCCGAGCCCGGTGCCGTACGCCGATGTGGTGTGCGCCACTACGCACAAGGTGCTGCGCGGGCCCCGCGGCGGCATGATCCTGTGCGGCGCGGACCTCGCGGAGCGGGTCGACCGCGCCGTGTTCCCGTTCACCCAGGGCGGCGCGCAGATGCACACCATCGCCGCCAAGGCCGTCGCGTTCGGCGAGGCGGCAACACCGGCGTTCACGGCGTACGCCCATCAGGTGGTCGCCAATGCGAGGACCCTGGCGGCCGGCCTGGCCGCGGAGGGGCTGGTCGTCACCACGGGCGGGACCGACACCCACCTGATCACCGCTGACCCGGCGCCCCTCGGCGTCGACGGCCGTGACGCGCGTGGGCGGCTTGCCGCGGCCGGGATCGTGCTGGACTGCTGCGTGCTGCCGCACGGCGACGACCGCGGCCTGCGCATGGGCACGGCGGCCGTGACCACCCAGGGCATGGGGGAGGAGGAGATGGTGTGGCTGGCCGCGTTGCTGGCGGGCGTGCTGCGCGGGGAGCGGGAAAGTCAGAAGGCTCGTGAAGAAGTGCGGGAGCTGACCGGTAGATTTCCCCCGTATCCCGGCTGAGGCGGGGTAGACGCACCTGGGCACACAGCTGCCCGTGCAACCATCGTCGCTACCCGGAAGTCCCCACACATATGCGTCGCGTACGTGTCCATCGCTAGGGTGTGGGGCTGAGATGGCCAGCGAGACTTGTGGGGAAGCCCGTGCGTGAATACCTGCTGACGCTCTGCGTGACGGCCGCGGTGACGTATCTGCTGACAGGGCCGGTACGTAAGTTCGCGATCGTGGCCGGAGCGATGCCGGAGATCCGGGCGCGCGACGTGCACCGGGAACCCACTCCGCGGCTCGGCGGGATCGCGATGTTCTTCGGCCTGTGCGCGGGCCTGCTGGTCGCCGACCACCTCACCAACCTCAGTGCGGTCTTCGAGAAGTCCAACGAACCGCGGGCGCTGCTCTCCGGAGCGGCGCTCATCTGGCTGATCGGCGTCCTGGACGACAAGTTCGAGATCGACGCCCTGATCAAGCTGGGCGGCCAGATGATCGCCGCCGGCGTCATGGTCATGCAGGGTCTGACGATCCTGTGGCTGCCCATCCCCGGCTTCGGCTCGGTCGCGCTGACCCAGTGGCAGGGCACCCTGCTGACGGTCGCCCTGGTCGTCATCACCATCAACGCGGTCAACTTCGTCGACGGCCTGGACGGCCTCGCGGCCGGCATGGTGTGCATCGCCTCGGCCGCGTTCTTCCTCTACGCCTACCGGGTCTGGGTGTCGTACGGCATCGAGGCCGCCGCCCCGGCCACCCTGTTCGCGGCGATCCTGATGGGCATGTGCCTGGGTTTCCTGCCGCACAACATGCACCCGGCGCGGATCTTCATGGGCGACTCCGGCTCGATGCTGATCGGCCTGGTGCTGGCCGCGGGCGCGATTTCGATCACGGGACAGGTCGACCCGGACGCGCTGAAGCTGTTCGCCGGCTCCGAGAAGGAGGCCGTGCACCAGACGGTGCCGGTCTACATCCCGCTGCTGCTGCCGCTGACGATCATCGCGATCCCGGCCGCCGACCTGGTGCTGGCGATCGTGCGCCGCACCTGGCGGGGCCAGTCGCCGTTCGCCGCCGACCGGGGCCACCTGCACCACCGCCTGCTGGAGATCGGCCACTCGCACAGCCGCGCGGTGCTGATCATGTACTTCTGGTCGGCGCTGATCGCCTTCGGAGCGCTCGCCTACTCCGTGAACTCGGCGTCCATGTGGATCGTGCTGAGCGTGGTGTTCCTCAGCGCCATCGGCCTGGCCCTGCTGCTGCTCCCGCGCTTCACCCCGCGCGCCCCGCGCTGGGCCGAGGCGTTCGTGCCGCCGCGCTACCGCCGCCGCGGGGCTGTCGCCGAGCCCGCGGCCACCACACCGCAGACCGCCGCCACCGAGGCAACGGCCGACGCCGACTCCCTGTCCGAGGAAGAGTCGCGCACTCCGGTCGTGGCCGGGGTGGCCCGGGTCAACGGCGCGACCGCCATCGGCGCCCGTTCGCGTTTCCTGGACCGGCGGAAAGCCGGAACGTCGCGCTGACGGTCAAGGTAAGAGCGCGGCCAAGGTAAGAATCTGACTAGAGCATTGCCAAGTCATGGGGGAGCGAAGTTCCCCAATACCAGACAAGTCGGCCGTGTTTTTGCACAGACGCGCACTGTCACTCTCATGTGTGACACCGGGCACACCCGCCAGGTAAAGACCTCATCAAATAGTTTGTGATACGGTTCACGAGAACCCCCGGATAGAGCCGAAGGGCCGCAGTGCGACGGTCCGTTGGCGTGAGGTTCCCTCTCAGCCCGGGACTACGCTCGTCCATGACGACACCCTGCCCCCACCGTGAAAGCGGAGCTGCCGCCATGCCGTCCAATGACGCCCGGAACCTTCTGCAGATCGCTGTGCCTACGGCCGCGGTCGGCGCGGTCGCCGTTGCTGTCAGCGGTGTGATCGCCGGCGGCGAGGGGGCGATCGGTGCGGCTGTCGGGACAGTGCTGGCCATCCTCTTCATGGGGGTCGGCCTGTATGTCCTGCAATGGACGGCAAAAACGCTCCCGCAGTTGTTCCAGGCCATGGGGCTGATGCTCTATGTCGCTCAGCTCCTGCTGCTCCTGATCTTCGTCGCCCTCTTCAAGGACACCTCTCTCTTCAACGCGAAGGCGTTCGCCGCCTCGCTCGTAGTCGCGACCGTCGTGTGGATGGCTGCACAGGCCCGTGCGCACATGAAGGCCAAGATCTTCTACATCGATCCCGACCACGAGAAGAGTGAGAAGTCCGAGAAGACGGGGCCGTCGTCGTGAGGGGTAGGGCCGGGATAAAGGCGTGGGGTATCTCCTGCTATCGTCCGGTGCCAACTGCGGCATCGCGGGCGCGGGCATCTGAGCTGACGCCTGCTCAATCGCGAGGCTTGATGCCCCCCAGCCGCCCCCACATCCGTAACACCAGTCCAGTGCCGACCCGCGGCTGCGCGCCGCGCCGACACAACGAGGTTGCCGTACCCATGCGTCACGCCGAAGGAGCCCGTGGTGAGTGCTGACCAGACCCAGCTCGCCTTTGAGTGGAACTGTCGGATCATGTCCGACAACGGCTGTGGCTTCCCGGCTCCGGGCCTGCACTCGTTCCTGTTCCAGCCGATCGCCACGGTCGGAGGGTTCGAGTTCAACAAGGTGATGTTGCTTGCCCTCATCACCACGCTGCTGGTCGTCACCTTCTTCACACTCGCCTTCAGCAAGGCGAAGGTGGTGCCGGGCAAGCTGCAGATGGTCGCCGAGGCCGGTTACGACTTCGTACGCCGCGGCATCGTCTACGAGACCCTCGGTAAGAAGGAGGGCGAGAAGTACGTCCCCCTGATGGTCTCGATGTTCTTCTTCATCTGGATCATGAACATCTGGTCCGTGATTCCGCTGGCCCAGTTCCCGGTGTCGTCGATCATCGCGTACCCGATCGTCCTCGCCGCGCTCGTCTGGGTCCTCTGGGTCTCGCTGACCTTCAAGCGCCACGGTTTCGTCGGCTTCTTCAAGAACGTCACCGGCTACGACAAGTCGCTTGGCGCCGTGCTGCCGCTCGTGATGTTCATCGAGTTCCTCTCGAACCTCTTCGTCCGGCCGTTCACGCACGCGGTGCGACTCTTCGCCAACATGTTCGCCGGCCACCTGATGCTGGTCATGTTCACGGTCGCGTCCTGGTACCTGCTGAACAGCTGGATGATCCCGGCGGCCGGTGTCTCCTTCGTCATGACCGTGGTCATGATCCTCTTCGAGCTTTTCGTGCAGGCCGTCCAGGCGTACGTCTTCGTGCTCCTCGCCTGCTCGTACATTCAGGGCGCTCTCGCCGAGCACCACTGAGCCCCGCCCCACCCACCCCCTGATCGTCCGGTGGCCAACTCCCACCGGTCCGTAAAGAGAAGGAAGAATCAGCATGGCTGCCACTGAGACCCTCGCCGCCGTCACCGGTTCGCTCGGCTCCATCGGCTACGGCCTGGCCGCGATCGGCCCCGGCGTCGGCGTCGGCATCATCTTCGGTAACGGCACCCAGGCCCTGGCCCGTCAGCCCGAGGCCGCCGGCCTGATCCGCGCCAACCAGATCCTCGGCTTCGCCTTCTGTGAGGCGCTCGCCCTCATCGGCATCGTTATGCCGTTCGTGTTCGGTCGCTAAGCCTTAGCCACCTGACACTTTTCGACGAAAGGCACTGATGTGATCGCCAACCTGGTACAGCTGGCGGCCGAGGAAGAGCAGAGCCCGCTCGTTCCTCCTGGCCCCGAGCTGCTCGTCGGCACCATCGCCTTCGCCATCGTGTTCTTCTTCTTCTGGAAGAAGCTGCTTCCGAACATCAACAA
Source organism: Streptomyces sp. R28 (assembly GCF_041052385.1). Taxonomy (GTDB): domain Bacteria; phylum Actinomycetota; class Actinomycetes; order Streptomycetales; family Streptomycetaceae; genus Streptomyces. The sequence continues at coordinate 7,171,593 of NZ_CP163439.1, forward strand.
GGTTCTGGAAGAGCGCCGCGAGGCGATCGAAGGTGGTATTGAGAAGGCCGAGGCGGCGCAGGTCGAGGCGCAGAGCGTCCTCGAGCAGTACAAGGCGCAGCTCGCCGAGGCCCGGCACGAGGCCGCGCGTCTGCGCCAGGAGGCGCAGGAGCAGGGCGCCACGCTCATCGCCGAGATGCGCGCGGAAGGCCAGCGGCAGCGCGAGGAGATCGTCGCCGCCGGGCACGCCCAGATCGAGGCCGACCGCAAGGCCGCGTCCTCCGCGCTGCGCCAGGACGTCGGCAAGCTCGCCACCGACCTGGCCGGCAAGCTCGTCGGTGAGTCCCTCGAGGACCACGCCCGGCAGAGCCGTGTCATCGACCGCTTCCTCGAGGACCTTGAGGAGAAGGCCGAGGCCGCGCGATGAACGGAGCGAGCCGCGAGGCCCTGGCAGCCGCACGTGAGCGTCTCGACGCGCTGACGGACAGCACGTCCGTGAACGCCGGGCAGCTCGCCGACGAGCTGGCCGCTGTCACCGCGCTGCTCGACCGCGAGTTCTCGCTGCGTCGGGTCCTCACCGACCCGGCGCAGGCGGGCGAGGCCAAGGCGGAGCTGGCCCAGCGCCTGCTCGCCGGCCAGGTCAGTGGCGAGGCCGCCGACCTGCTGGCCGGCATGGTGCGCTCCCGCTGGTCGCAGTCGCGCGATCTGGTGGACGCCCTGGAGGAGCTGGCGAGCACCGCCGACCTCACCGCCGCGCAGAAGGCGGGCACGCTCGACGACGTCGAGGACGAGCTGTTTCGGTTCGGCCGGATCGTCGCCTCGAACACCGGGCTGCGCGCCGCGCTGACCGACCGGTCCGCCACCGCTTCGGCCAAGGGCGAGCTGCTGCGCAGCCTGCTCGGCGGTCGGGCCAAGGCGACCACCGAGCGTCTGGTGACGCGTCTTGTGACCGCGCCGCGTGGACGTAGCCTGGAGTCGGGACTGGAGTCCCTGTCCAAGCTCGCCGCCGAGCGCCGGGAGCGCATGGTGGCCGTCGTCACCTCGGCGGTACAGCTGAGCGGACCGCAGAAGCAGCGCCTCGGCGCCGCCCTCGCGAAGCTCTACGGTCGCCAGATGCACCTCAACCTGGACGTGGACCCCGAGGTCCTCGGCGGAATCCGGGTGCAGGTCGGCGACGAGGTCATCAACGGCTCCCTCGCGGACCGTATCGAGGACGCCGGCCGCCGCCTGGCGAGCTGACCAGCAACTCAATAGGCAGTACGTACTTACGACGGCCCTGGTTGGGCCGTGCAGAAGAATCCTGGGGGTCGCCCCCAGACCCCCAAAGTGAAACTTCGGGCCCAACAAGGAGAGCAGGGAACCCAGATGGCGGAGCTCACGATCCGGCCGGAGGAGATCCGGGACGCGCTGGAGACGTTCGTCCAGTCGTACAAGCCGGACGCGGCCTCGCGCGAGGAGGTCGGTACGGTCACCCTTGCCGGCGACGGCATCGCGAAGGTCGAGGGTCTGCCCTCGGCCATGGCCAACGAACTGCTGAAGTTCGAGGACGGCACCCTCGGCCTCGCCCTCAACCTCGAGGAGCGCGAGATCGGTGCCATCGTCCTCGGTGAGTTCAGCGGCATCGAGGAGGGGCAGCCGGTCTCCCGTACCGGTGAGGTCCTCTCCGTGGCTGTCGGCGAGGGCTACCTCGGCCGCGTCGTCGACCCGCTCGGCAACCCGATCGACGGCCTCGGCGAGGTCGAGACGTCCGCCCGCCGCGCCCTGGAGCTGCAGGCTCCGGGCGTCATGGCCCGTAAGTCGGTGCACGAGCCGATGGAGACCGGCTACAAGGCCGTCGACACGATGACCCCGATCGGCCGTGGCCAGCGTCAGCTGATCATCGGTGACCGCCAGACCGGCAAGACCGCCCTGGCCGTCGACACGATCATCAACCAGCGTGACAACTGGCGCACCGGCGACCCGAACAAGCAGGTCCGCTGCATCTACGTCGCCGTCGGCCAGAAGGGCTCGACGATCGCGTCGGTCCGCCGCGCGCTGGAGGAGAACGGCGCGCTGGAGTACACGACCATCGTCGCCGCCCCGGCGTCCGACCCGGCCGGCTTCAAGTACCTGGCGCCGTACACCGGTTCGGCCATCGGCCAGCAGTGGATGTACGAGGGCAAGCACGTCCTGATCATCTTCGACGACCTCTCGAAGCAGGCCGACGCCTACCGTGCCGTGTCCCTGCTGCTGCGCCGCCCGCCGGGCCGTGAGGCCTACCCGGGTGACGTCTTCTACCTGCACTCCCGTCTGCTGGAGCGCTGCGCGAAGCTCTCCGACGACATGGGCGCCGGCTCGATGACCGGTCTGCCGATCGTCGAGACCAAGGCCAACGACGTCTCGGCGTTCATCCCGACCAACGTCATCTCCATCACCGACGGCCAGTGCTTCCTGGAGTCGGACCTGTTCAACGCCGGTCAGCGTCCCGCGCTGAACGTCGGTATCTCCGTCTCCCGAGTCGGTGGTTCCGCGCAGCACAAGGCGATGCGCCAGGTGTCGGGTCGTCTCCGCGTGGACCTCGCCCAGTTCCGTGAGCTGGAGGCGTTCGCCGCCTTCGGTTCCGACCTGGACGCCGCGTCGAAGGCGCAGCTGGAGCGCGGTTCGCGCATGGTCGAGCTGCTGAAGCAGGACCAGTACCAGCCGATGGCCACCGAGGACCAGGTCGTCTCCATCTGGGCCGGCACCAACGGCAAGATGGACGAGGTTCCCGTCGCCGACATCCGCCGCTTCGAGAAGGAGCTGCTGGAGTACCTGCACCGCAAGGAGCAGGGCCTCATGACCTCCATCAAGGAGGGCGCGAAGATGTCGAACGACACCATCCAGGCGATCGACGACGCCGTTGCCGAGTTCAAGAAGCAGTTCGAGACCTCGGACGGCAAGCTGCTCGGCGAGGACGCTTCGCCCGCCGCCAAGTGACGTAAGGAAGGGACCTGACTCATGGGAGCCCAGCTCCGGGTCTACAAGCGTCGCATCCGATCCGTCACCGCGACCAAGAAGATCACGAAGGCGATGGAGATGATCGCCGCCTCGCGCGTCGTCAAGGCGCAGCGCAAGGTGGCGGCCTCCACGCCGTACGCGCAGGAACTGACCCGCGCGGTCACGGCGGTCGGTACCGGTTCGAACACCAAGCACCCGCTGACCACCCAGGCCGAGACGGTCACCCGGTCCGCGGTGCTGCTCCTGACGAGCGACCGTGGTCTCGCCGGTGCCTTCAACTCCAACGCCATCAAGGCGGCGGAGCTGCTGACCGAGCGCCTGGAGCGCGAGGGCAAGCAGGTCGACACGTACATCGTCGGCCGGCGTGGTCTGGCGCACTACAACTTCCGTGAGCGCAAGGTCTCGGAGTCGTGGACCGGGTTCACGGACGAGCCCACGTACGCGGACGCCAAGAAGGTCGCGGCGCCGCTGATCGAGGCCATCGAGACGGACACGGCCGAGGGCGGCGTGGATGAACTCCACATCGTCTTCACCGAGTTCGTGTCGATGATGACGCAGACGGCGCTCGACGACCGCCTGCTGCCGCTCAGCCTCGACGAGGTCGCCAAGGAGGCCGCGCCCAAGGGCGAGATCCTCCCGCTGTACGACTTCGAGCCGTCGGCGGAGGACGTCCTCGACGCCCTTCTGCCGCGCTACGTGGAGAGCCGTATCTACAACGCGCTGCTCCAGTCGGCCGCCTCCAAGCACGCCGCCACGCGGCGCGCGATGAAGTCGGCCACCGACAACGCCGGAGAGCTGATCGAGACGCTCTCCCGGCTTGCGAACGCGGCCCGCCAGGCCGAAATCACCCAGGAAATCAGCGAGATCGTCGGTGGCTCCGCAGCCCTGGCCGACGCGAGCTGGGGGAGTGACAGGTAATGACGACGACAGTTGAGACGGCCGCTGCCACGGGCCGCGTCGCCCGGGTCATCGGCCCGGTCGTCGACGTGGAATTCCCCGTCGACGCGATGCCGGAGATCTACAACGCCCTGCACGTCGAGGTGGCCGACCCGGCCAACGCCGGCGAGAAGAAGATCCTGACCCTGGAGGTCGCCCAGCACCTGGGTGACGGCCTGGTCCGGACGATCTCCATGCAGCCCACCGACGGTCTGGTCCGCCAGGCCGCCGTCACCGACACCGGCACGGGCATCACCGTCCCGGTCGGCGACTTCACCAAGGGCAAGGTGTTCAACACCCTCGGTGAGGTGCTGAACGTCGACGAGACCTACGACGGTGAGCGCTGGGCGATCCACCGCAAGGCCCCGAACTTCGACGAGCTCGAGTCGAAGACCGAGATGTTCGAGACCGGCGTCAAGGTCATCGACCTTCTCACCCCGTACGTCAAGGGTGGAAAGATCGGTCTGTTCGGTGGTGCCGGCGTCGGCAAGACGGTGCTCATCCAGGAGATGATCTACCGCGTCGCCAACAACCACGACGGTGTGTCGGTGTTCGCCGGTGTCGGTGAGCGCACCCGTGAGGGCAACGACCTCATCGAGGAGATGTCGGACTCCGGCGTCATCGACAAGACCGCGCTGGTCTTCGGTCAGATGGACGAGCCCCCGGGCACCCGTCTGCGCGTGGCCCTCGCGGGTCTGACCATGGCGGAGTACTTCCGCGATGTGCAGAAGCAGGACGTGCTGTTCTTCATCGACAACATCTTCCGCTTCACGCAGGCCGGTTCCGAGGTCTCGACCCTGCTCGGCCGTATGCCCTCCGCGGTGGGCTACCAGCCGAACCTGGCCGACGAGATGGGTCTCCTCCAGGAGCGCATCACCTCGACCCGTGGTCACTCGATCACCTCGATGCAGGCGATCTACGTCCCCGCGGACGACCTGACCGACCCGGCCCCGGCCACCACGTTCGCCCACCTCGACGCGACGACGGTTCTGTCCCGTCCGATCTCCGAGAAGGGCATCTACCCGGCCGTGGACCCGCTGGACTCCACGTCCCGGATCCTGGACCCGCGCTACATCGCGCAGGACCACTACAACACCGCCATGCGCGTCAAGGGGATCCTGCAGAAGTACAAGGACCTCCAGGACATCATCGCGATCCTCGGTATCGACGAGCTCAGCGAGGAGGACAAGCTGGTCGTCCAGCGTGCCCGCCGCGTCGAGCGCTTCCTGTCCCAGAACACGCACGTCGCCAAGCAGTTCACCGGTGTGGACGGCTCGGACGTGCCGCTGGACGAGTCGATCTCCGCGTTCAACTCGATCTGCGACGGTGAGTTCGACCACTTCCCGGAGCAGGCGTTCTTCATGTGCGGTGGTCTCGAGGACCTGAAGAAGAACGCGAAGGAGCTGGGCGTCTCCTGACGTACCGGTGCTCTTGAGCCTTGTGCTCATGCAGAGGGGGCGGGGCACGTCCCGCCCCCTCTGTCACGCCTACTAGACTTGTAACCAACACCCGGCAGAACCGCCGGGTGGTGACCCGAGGAGCCACCTTGGCTGCTGAGCTGCACGTCGCGCTGGTCGCCGCCGACCGTGAGGTCTGGTCAGGCCAGGCCACCCTGGTCGTCGCGCGCACCACGTCCGGCGACATCGGCGTCATGCCCGGTCACCAGCCGCTGCTCGGTGTGCTGGAGTCGGGCCCGGTGACCATCCGTACGAGTGAAGGTGGAACCGTCATCGCCGCGGTCCACGGCGGTTTCATCTCGTTCGCGGACGACAAGCTGTCGCTGCTGGCCGAGATCGCCGAGCTGTCGGACGAGATCGACGTCCAGCGCGCGGAGCGGGAACTCGAGCGCGCGAAGGCGGAGGGCGACGACGTCGCCGAGCGCCGCGCGGAGGTCCGCCTGCGGGCGGCGACGGCGCGCTGACCCCTGGGGGTACCGCCCGGGGCCTTTAGGCTCTGGGACAGTGCACGCGATGACGTCACTCAGCCGCGGCTGGGACCGGAGCAATCCGGTGCCGGTCGCGGCTGAGGCAGATATGGAAGTTTTTTCCGTTCCGTTACCTAGGAGACGAGGAGGTCGGTGTCGATGGTCCTCGCTCTGACTGTGTGCGGAATCGTTGTCGCCCTCGTGGTGCTGGGGTTGTTCGTCTTCGGCCTGCGCCGCAGGCTCATCCAGCGCTCCGGCGGCACTTTCGACTGTTCCCTGCGCTGGGACGTGCCGGAGAAACCCGACACCAGCGGTAAGGGCTGGAGCTACGGCGTCGCCCGCTACAACGGCGACCGCATCGAGTGGTACCGCGTCTTCTCCTACGCCTATCGCCCGCGCCGCATCCTGGAGCGCTCCGCGATCGAGGTGGCCGGCCGCCGGGTCCCGGACGGCGAGGAGGAGCTGGCGCTGCTCTCCGACGCGGTGATCCTCACCTGTCTGCACCGGGGCACGCGCCTGGAACTCGCCATGAGCGAAGACGCGCTGACCGGTTTCCTCGCGTGGCTTGAGGCAGCCCCGCCCGGTCAGCGCGTCAATGTCGCGTAGGGTCTTCGACCCCCTGGACTTCCTTACGACAGCCCGTTGTTGATGGCGCTCACCAGCTCACCGTTGCTGGTGTCGCCGCTGAACTCCCAGAAGAACGCGCCGCCCAGGCCCTGGTTCTTGGCCCAGGTCATCTTCCCGGCGATCGTCGAGGGTGTGTCGTACGACCACCAGTTGCTGCCGCAGTGCGCGTACGCCGTGCCCGCGACGGTGCCGGTGGCCGGGCAGGAGGTCTTGAGGATCTTGTAGTCCTCGATGCCCGCCTCGTAGGTGCCGGTCGCCGGGCCGGTGGCCGTGCCGCCGGGGGCGGACTGGGTGACGCCGGTCCAGCCGCGGCCGTAGAAGCCGATGCCGAGCAGCAGCTTGCTCGCCGGGACGCCCTTGGTCTTGAGCTTGGCTATGGCGGCGGCGGAGTTGAAGCCCTCCTTCGGGATGCCGGAGTACGAGGTGAGCGGCGAGTGCGGGGCCGTCGGGCCGGTCTTGTCCCAGGCGCCGAAGTAGTCGTACGTCATCACGTTGTACCAGTCGAGGTACTGGGCGGCGCCGCCGTAGTCGGCCGCGTCGATCTTGCCGCCGGACGAGGCGTCGGCCGTGATGGCGGCGGTGATCAGATAGTTCGAGCCGAATTCGGTGCGCAGTGCCTGCGAGAGGTTCTTGAAGGCCGCGGCGCCGGAGGTGTCGCAGGTCAGGCCGCAGGCGTTCGGGTACTCCCAGTCGATGTCGATGCCGTCGAAGACGTCGGCCCAGCGCGGGTCCTCGATCACGGCCTTGCAGGACTTGGCGAACGCGGCCGCGTTGGCCGCCGCCTGTCCGAAGCCGCCGGAGTAGGTCCAGCCGCCGAACGAGTACAGCACCTTGATGTGCGGGTACTTGGCCTTCAGCTGGCGCAGCTGGTTGAAGTTGCCGCGCAGCGGCTGGTCCCAGGTGTCGGCGGTGCCGCTGACGGACTGGTCGGCGGTGTAGGCCTTGTCGTAGGCGGCGTAGGTGTCGTCGACGACGCACTTGCCGTCCTTGACGTTGCCGAACGCGTAGTTGATGTGCGTGATCTTCGACGCAGAGCCCGAGGTCACCAGGTTCTTGACGTGGTAGTTGCGCCCGTAGACGCCCCACTCGGTGAAGTAGCCGAGCTTGACCTTGTCACCGGTCGGGGGCGGTTCCGTGGTGCTGCCGGTGGTGCGCACCGCGCGGGCGCCGCTCGCCGGACCGGTCTGGTCGGCGGTGTCGCGGGCCTGGACGGTGTAGGAGTAGTCGGTGGCGGCGCTCAGGCCGGTGTCCGAGTACGACGTGGTCGTCACCGTCGCGACCTTGGCGCCGTCGCGCAGGACGTCGTAGTTCTTGACGCCGTTGTCGTCGGTGGCGGCCGACCAGCTCAGTTTCACCGAGGTGTTGGTGATGTCGGAGGCGGTGGGCGTGCCGGGGGCGGACGGCGGGTTGTCGCCGGGGACGCTGCCGCCGTCGCAGCTGCCGCCGTTCAGTTTGCAGTTCGCGGGGGAGCCGGTACCGGTGCCGTTGAAGCCGAAGGTGGCGGAGGCGCCGGGGGCGAGGGTGCCGTTCCAGGACTTGTTCTTGGCGGTCCAGTGGGTGCCGGAGGAGGTGACGTCGGCGTCCCAGGAGGAGGTGACGGACGTGCCGGAGGGGAAGTCCCACTCGACCGTCCAGGAGCTGAGGGAGGTCGTGCCGGTGTTCTTCACCGTCCACTTGCCCTCGAAGCCGGAGCCCCAGTCCTGTGTCTTGGCGTAGGTGGCGGTGGCGGAGGTCGCGGCCTCGGCGGGGCTCGCGAGGCCGACCAGGCCGGCGAAGGGGAGCAACAGTGTCGCGAACCCTGCCGCGGCTCTGTGTCTGAAGCGCATGCTGCGCCTCCTTGTCGGGGAGTTGGGGGGCATGCTGAGCCTCACGCCCACTCATGGTGCGGTGAGAATAGAAAGGTCTGGACCAGCGGTCAATAGGTCTGGACCACTTGACTTCCGCCTGGGACCGGCCTCCCTGCTATGCCCCTCGGCTCAGCCCCGCTGGATCCCCAACTCCTGTGCCAGTACGCCCGCTTGGACCCGGCTACGCAGTTCCAGCTTCCCCAGCAACCGGCTGACGTGCGTCTTCACCGTCGCCTCGGCCATGTCGAGCCGCGTCGCGATGTCGGCGTTGGACAACCCCTCCCCGAGGCAGGCCAGCACCTCGCGCTCGCGGCGCGTCAGACTGTCCAGAACCGATGGATCGGCTGTCGTCTCGCGCACGGGCTTGGCGGCGAACTCGGCGATCAGGCGCCGGGTCACGGCCGGGGCGATGAGGCCCTCGCCGCGCGCCACCGTCCGGACGGCCTCGATCAGATCCCACGCCTCGGTGTTCTTCAGCAGGAACCCCGCGGCCCCGGCCCGCAACGCCCCGAACACGTACTCGTCGAGGTCGAAGGTGGTGAGCACGAGGACGTCGGCCAGCTGCTCGGCGACGACCTGCCGGGTCGCCGAGACCCCGTCCAGGCGGGGCATCTGAACGTCCATCAGCACCAGGTCGGGCCGCAGTTCGCGGGCCATGGCCACCGCCTGCTCGCCGTCCGCCGCCTCACCGACCACCTCGATGTCGGGCGCGCTGCGCAGGATGAGGACGAGGCCGGCGCGGACGGCGGACTGGTCCTCGGCGACCAGGACGCGGATCATTCTCTGTCTCCTTCGGTCACGGGAAGGGTGGCGCGTACGGCCCAGATCTTGCCGTCGGTCGAGTCCGGGTCTTCGTCCGGACCGGCCTCGAAGGTGCCGCCCAGCAGCTCGACCCGCTCCCGCATCCCGACCAGCCCGGCACCCGAACCGGGCGCGCGGGGCCCGTCGCGGTCGCCGCCGAACGGGCTGGTCACGGCCACGGTGAGGGAGCCGTCCCGGCGGGCCAACGCGACCCCGACCCTGCCGGGGGAGGCGTGCTTGAGAGCGTTGGTCAGCGACTCCTGCACGATGCGGTAGGCGGCGAGCTCGACCGGGGCGGGGACGGTGCCGCAGGAGACGTCGAGGGTGATGTCGAGGCCGTTGGTGCGGGCGCCGTCGACCAGGGCGTCGAGGCCGTCGAGGGTCGGGGCGGCGACCGGCTCGGTGTCGCCGCTGGAGTCGCGCAGGATGCCGATGAGCCGGCGCATCTCGGCGAGCCCCTGCACGCTGTTCTCACGGATGACGGACAGGGCCTCCTGCGAGGTCCTCGGGTCGTCCAGGGAGAGCGCGGCCGTGGAGTGGATGGCGATCGCGGAGAGGTGGTTGGCGACCATGTCGTGCAACTCGCGTGCCATGCGGGCGCGTTCCGAGGTGACGGCCTGGGTGCGGTCCATCTCGGCCAGCAGCGCGGTCTGCTCGGCGCGCAGACGGGCGGCCTCGGCGGCGTCGCGGTGGTTGCGCACGATCCAGCCGGTGGAGGCGGGCGCGTACGCCACGACACCGACGACCACGCCGATCAGCAGCGCCTCCGGGACGCGCCAGACCGCGAACGGCACCAGCGTTCCGGCCACCGTGAGCAGTCCGGTGATCCACTGGATACGGCGGGCCGAGGCGAGCGGGCCGTACAGCACGGCCGCGTAGACGAGGTCGGTGAACATCAGGATCGTGGCCAGGTTGCCCTGGGTGAAGACGTCCACGCAGATCGCGGGCGTGCCGATCAGCAGGGCTGCGCGGGGGGAGGTCCGGCGCAGCAGCTCGCAGCCGGCCATCACGGTGAGCGGCACCAGGATCGGCCAGGGGCCGTCGAAGAGGGTGATCGGGTCCTTGGCGGGCCGCGTGGCCAGGCCGATGCCCACCAGCAGCAGGCCGCCGAGCAGCCCGCCGATGGCGATGTACACGTCGAAACGGTGCGGGCGGGGGAGGGCCATGACTCCATCCAACACGGTGGCCGTGGCCGACGCCTGATTCGGGGGGAGGGTCCTGGACTGCATCTTTCGATGTACGGCGGTTTCGTCACCGCCGACGACGAAAGCGGCCGTGGCCGCCGGGAGCCTGGAAGGGTGACCGAAAGGAGCAAGTCGTGATCGTCGCCCTCATCATCGCCTGCGAAGTCGGCTTCTGGGTGCTGCTGGCCCTGGGCCTAGCCGTCCGCTACCTGCTGAAGTGGCGCCGTACGAGCGTGGTGTTGCTGCTGTGCGAGCCGGTGCTGGAGCTGGTCCTGTTCGTCGCGACGGCGATCGACCTGAAGAACGGCGCCGAGCCGGGCTGGGAACACGGTCTGGCCGCGCTCTACATCGGCTATACCGTCGCCTTCGGCCACTACACGATCCGCTGGTTGGACGGCCACGCCGCCCCCCGCCTGGGCGGCGGCCCGCCTCCGCAGAAGCCGCCCCGCTACGGTCGCGCCCGCGCCCGCCACGAGGCCAGGCTGTGGATGCGGGCGGTGTACGGGGGCGCGGTGGCCCTGGGCCTGCTCCAGCTGGCCGTCTGGTACGTCGGCGACTCCGGCGACGTCAGCTCCCTGCGCGCCTTCCAGTGGGTGGCGATCCGCACGGTCGGCATCTACGGCCTGATCGCCCTGGCGTACTGGATCTGGCCGAAGAAGGCCCCCGCCGACGCCGAGGACGAGTCCCGGCTCACGACCGGCAAGGAGCGTGTCCGGTCATGAGCCAGGCGTCGAAGAACCTGCTGGAAGGTGTCGTCACCTTCCTGATCGGCCTGCCGCTGTGGTTGTTCACCGAGGACGTGGAGGTACCGGTCGTCACCCTGACCAAGGTCGGCCTGGTGATGATGTGCGTCGGCGGCGCCCTCGTCCTCGTGGGCCTGTCCCAACGGCTGCGCGAGAACCGCTAGCGCTCCCCGCCCGGGACCCAGAGGACGTCGCCCTCGGCTTTGTTCGCCGTCCGCGCCAAGATGAACAGCAGATCCGACAGGCGGTTGAGGTACGTCGCCGTCAGCGGGTTCATCACCTCGCCGTGCACCTCCAGCGCGGCCCACGTAGAGCGCTCGGCCCGGCGTACGACCGTGCAGGCCTGGTGCAGCAGGGCCGCGCCCGGCGTACCGCCCGGAAGGATGAAGGACCGCAGCTTCTCCAACTGCTCGTTGAAGTGGTCGCAGTCCGCTTCCAGCTTGTCGATGTAGAACTGCTCGACCCGCAGCGGCGGGAACTGCGGGTTCTCCACCACTGGCGTCGACAGGTCCGCACCCACGTCGAACAGGTCGTTCTGCACGCGGGTGAGGACCTTGACGATCTCCTCGTCGAGCCCGCCCAGTGCGATCGCGGTACCGATCACCGCGTTCGCCTCGTTGGCGTCGGCGTACGCCGAGATCCGCAGATCGGTCTTGGCGACCCGGCTCATGTCGCCGAGGGCGGTGGTGCCCTGGTCGCCGGTCCTGGTGTAGATGCGCGTCAGATTGACCATGTGGCCAGCGTAGTTACGCTCCGGCGGTTCGGAACACGCGTGTGCCCACCGTCACGGCCAGCGCGGCGAAGGCGACCGCGACCAGAACGCCGTACAGCATGTGCGCCGTCGCGTACGAGCCGACGTACGCGTCCCGCACCGCGTCCACCAGATAGCGGAACGGCACGAAGTGCGACAGCACGTCCAGCCACGCCGGTCCCAGCGTCATCGGCAGCATCAGGCCCGACAGCAGCATCATCGGCATCGTCATGGCGTTGACCGCCGGGCCGAACTCCTGCGGTGTGCGGACCTTCATGGCGAGCGCGTACGACAGCGAGGCCAGCGAAACCGTCAGCAGCGCGACGAACGCGAAGCCGATCAGCACGCCGGGCACGGGAGCCCGCAGCCCCATCGCCAGTGCCGCCAGCACCAGCAGCACCGCCTGGAAGACGAACACGGTGGCGTCGCGCAGAACGCGCCCCAGCAGCAGGGCCAGGCGGCTGACGGGAGTCACCCGCATTCGCTCCACCACGCCCTGACCGGTCTCGATGATGATCGCGAAGCCCGCGAACGACGCCCCGAACAAGCCGAGTTGGAGCAACAGTCCGGGCACCAGCACCTGCCACGAGCTGCCGCCTCCGCCGAGCGGCAGATCGGTGAGGAGCGGACCGAAGAAGAGCAGGTACAGCAGCGGCATCAGCACGCCGAAGAGCAGGGCGAAGCGGGAGCGCAGGGACTGGCGCAGGTAGCGGCCGTAGATCAGCGCGGTGTCGTGAAGCAGCATCCGGGGATTCCTATACGGCTACGGGGGCGGCGTCGGCCGGCGTGGCGCCGCGGCCGGTGATGGCGAGGAACGTGTCCTGGAGCGAGGCGTCGATCGAGCCGCCGTACCGCAGCTTCAGCGCGCTCGGCGTGCCCTCCGCCACGACCACGCCCTTGTCGACGACGACCAGGCGGCCGGAGAGGGCGTCGGCCTCGTCGAGGTAGTGCGTGGTCAGGAAGACGGTCGTGCGGTGCTCGTCGCGCAGGCGCCGGATCAGGTCCCACAGGTCGGCCCGGCTGCCGGGGTCGAGGCCGGTCGTCGGCTCGTCGAGGAACAGGACCTTCGGGCGGTGGGTGAGCGCCATCGCGATGTCGAGGCGGCGCCGCTGGCCGCCGGAGAGGGCGCCGGCCTTGCGGTCGAGGAGGCCGATCAGGCCCAGGTCGCGGGCCAACTCCGCGGCGCGCTCGGCCGCCTGTGGCTTGGTCAGGCGGTACAGGCGGCCTTGGGTGACCAGCTCCTCCCGCACGGTGATCTGCGGATCGACGCCGCCCGACTGGGCCACGTACCCGCAGGCCCGGCGCACCCCGGCGGGGTCGGTCGCGAGATCGCAGCCCGCGACGGTCGCGGCGCCTCCGGTGGGGGCCAGCAAAGTCGTCAGCATCCGCAGGGTCGTCGTCTTGCCGGCCCCGTTCGGTCCCAGGAAGCCGAGGATCTCGCCCTCGCGGACGGTCAGGTCGATGCCGCGCACGGCCTGGACCGGGCCGAGCTTGGTCTGGAAGGTACGGGCCAGTCCGGCCGTACTGATGATGGGCATGGCTCCAGAAAAACAGAGTCTCTTAAATTTTGCAATGACCCCAAAGTTTCAGAGGGTCCAACGAAGTTAGGATGTGGACCATGGCTGAAGGGCTCAGGGAACGGAAGAAGCGCGAGACGCGACAGCGCATCTCGGACATCGCCACCGGGCTGTTCCTGGAGCACGGGTTCCTGGCGGTGACCATCGCGGACGTGGCCGAGGCCGCGGATGTCTCCGTGAACACCGTCTACAACTACTTCCCGGCGAAGGAGGACCTCTTCTTCGACCGCTCCGCCGGCGTCGTCGAGCAGCTCTCCCGCTGGGTGCGCGGCCGGGACGAGGGGGAGTCGGCCGCCCGGGCCGTGCTGCGCGAGCTGCGCGCCGAGGTCGAGGCGGTCTCGCCGCGGATCGGCCTCATGGAGGGCTACGACCGTTTCATGCGCGTCATCCACGAGGCGCCGCCGCTGCGCTCCCGGCTGTGGAGTCTGCAGCAGGAGATCCACGACCACCTCGAAGCCACCCTCCGCGAGGAGGCCGGCGCGCCCGACGGCGACCCGCTCCCGGGTCTGATCGCCGGTCAGATCTCCTGGTGTCATCAGACGGTCTTCGTCACCGTCGGCCGCGAGATGCTCAAGGGGCGCAATCCGGACGAAGTATCACGTGAGGTGCTCGTGCTTCTCGACGACATCGAGGAGCTGTTGAGTGAGAAGGTGCTCAACTACGCCGTCCGAGGCGCGCAATGACCGTGCCGGTGTGATGTCCGTCAGATGAGACGTGACTCGCGTTACTAACCGGTCACACAGTCCCTCACGAACGCTAAGGTCCGCCGAAGAGGCAACCTAAACAGGGTGTAAGGCGTTTCAAAGGGGAGTCGCAACAGTGGCACGGAAGCTTGCCGTCATCGGCGCCGGCTTGATGGGTTCCGGGATCGCCCAGGTCTCCGCTCAGGCGGGGTGGGACGTGGTCCTGCGTGACGTCACCGACGAGGCGCTGAAGCGCGGCACCGACGGCATCAAGGCGTCGTACGACAAATTCGTCAGCAAGGGCAAGCTGGAGGCGCACGACGCCGACGCCGCCCTCGCCCGTATCACCGCGACCACCGACCTGGACGCCGTCGCCGACGCGGACGTCGTCGTCGAGGCCGTCTTCGAGAAGCTCGAGGTCAAGCACGAGATCTTCCGCGCGCTCGACAAGATCGTGCGGGACGACGCCGTGCTCGCCTCCAACACCTCCGCGATCCCGATCACCAAGATCGCGGCGGCCACCGAGCGCCCCGAACGGGTCGTCGGCGTGCACTTCTTCTCGCCGGTCCCGATGATGCAGTTGTGCGAGCTGGTGCGCGGCTACAAGACGAGTGACGAAACCCTCGCCACCGCGCGGGAGTTCGCCGAGTCCGTCGGCAAGACCTGCATCGTCGTCAACCGGGATGTCGCCGGCTTCGTGACGACCCGTCTCATCTCGGCCCTCGTCGTCGAGGCCGCCAAGCTGTACGAGTCGGGCGTCGCCACCGCCGAGGACATCGACCTCGCCTGCAAGCTGGGCTTCGGTCACGCCATGGGCCCGCTCGCCACCGCGGACCTCACCGGCGTCGACATCCTGCTGCACGCCACCAGCAACATCTACACCGAGTCCCAGGACGAGAAGTTCGCTCCGCCGGAGCTGATGCGCCGGATGGTGGACGCGGGTGACATCGGCCGTAAGAGCGGGCAAGGCTTTTACAGCTACTGAGGTTTCGTAGACCACCGCACAGCCCCCGCGCCCATCACGCGATGGGGTGAATTCGGTATCGGTTCGCTTACAGACGGCAACCTCTGACCGCTCAACGCAGTCAGAGGTTGCATCACCTGTCACAGCGAAGACTCATAGCAAACGCAGGCACAGCCACAGCCACAGGCACAGACAACGCATCGCGGAGCACGAACGCACGCTTGGAGAGCGCATATGCACATCAGGGGCGACCACGCCGAACTGGTCGTCGGGGGCGTCCTCGACGTCCGCAGCGCGGCGGACGCCCGTACGGTTCTGCACTCGGCCGTCGACGACGGAGTCGGCGATCTGGTGCTCGACCTGTCCGAGCTGGACTCCTGGGACGCCACCGGACTCGGGGTGATCATGGGGGCCCACCGGCGGGCCGGCCGTTGCGGCCGGCGCCTGGTGCTGCGCGGTGTACCGCCGCAGATGCAGCGCCTGCTGGTGGCCACCCGGCTGCACCGGATCCTGGCGATCGAGGGCGGCATCGGGGTGGAGTCCCTGCCCCGGGTGTGACACCCGGCACGGGTGGGGCGGGACAGTCGGGCGTTTCGTCTGCGAAGCGTACGTCGGGCACAATCCTCACGAGACTGTGACGTCTCGGGCGGCGCGGTACCCCGACCTGTCGTAGATACTGTGCGAAGGTTTAGGGTTCGGCTGCCCGCCGACCAGACAAACCCCTTCGAGCGGGCCCGGACCAGAAGCGACAGCGCGGTGTGCAAAGGCCGGGAGGGGCCAGGACCCGCAGCACACGACGCTTTTGGGGGGCTTGAAGCTATGGACCCGAACAACCGGGGATCCGAGGAGTACGGACACGACGGCGACGGCCAGGCGTCGCGTCAGCGCCCGCCCAGGGATCCCCTCACAACCGACTTCGGACAGCATGCGCCCGCACTCGCCCGCACGGTGCAACTGGTCTCGGGTGACTTCCTGCTCACCGTCAACCCCGTCGACGGCAGCGAGATCGAGGCCTGCCCGCCCGCGGAGCGTCCCGCGCGGCCCGAGAAGCTGACCCCGGCCGACCGCGCCGAGGTCGACCGCGCCGCCAAGCCGCCCGTCCCGCCCGGCCCGGCCCGTACCGCCCAGCCGCTGCCGGCCCGCCAGGACGAGCGCGAGGAGCTGGTACGGCTGCTCGCCCGCGGCCGCTCCGTACGTCTCGTCGGCTCCCCGGGCGCCGGCCGCACCAGCCTCCTCGACCTCGTCGCCGAGGACTGCGCGGACCTCGCGCCCGACGGCGTGGTCCGCCTCACCGGCTTCCACCGCACGCCCGCCGACCTGCTGTACGACCTCTTCTACGCCGTCTACAGCGCCCCCCTGCATCGCCCGGAACCGGACGAACTGCTCACCTTCGTCCGTGACATCGGCGCCGTCGTGGTCCTGGACGACCTCGAGTTCGGCGGTGCCGCGCTCGACGAGCTGCTGGACGCGACCCCCGAGTGCGCCTTCGTGATGGGCGTCACGCCCGAGGTGCCCCCGCCGTCCGCCGGTTCCGGCATCGAGGACGTCGCCCTCGGCGGTCTCGACCGTGCCGCGAGCGTGGAGCTCCTGGAGCGCGGTGTCGGCCGGGTCCTCACCGAGGACGAGTTGAACTGGGCGGGCGACCTGTGGTTCGAGTCGGAGGGCCTGCCGCTGCGGTTCGTCCAGGCCGGGGCGCTGCTGCGGCAGCGGGACCTGCTGCGGGCCGGCGAGGAGGCCGTCGAGGAGTTCGGGGTCTTCGAGGACGCGGCCCCCGTCGACGCGCCCTTCGAGGCGCCGTTCGGCGGCGAGACCGGCCGCGAGGAGGTGCCGCTGCCGTCGCTCGGTGAGGCGGGCGGGCCTGCGCCGCTGCTCGCCTCGCGGCTCAGCGCCTTGGCCCGCGCCACCCTGAAGTTCGCCGTCGCGCTCGGCGGCGAGGTGCCGCACCAGGCGCATCTGCCGGCGCTGGTCGGTGACACCCATGCCGACGCCGCGCTGGGCGAGCTGGTCGACTGCGGGCTGGTCTCGCCGGTCGGCTCCCGCTACCGGCTCGCCGCGGGCGTACAGGCCCAGCTGGAGGCCGTCGGATACGCCGAGGACGTCCAGGACGACGCCCGCACCGCCGCCCGGCACTACGCCTGGTGGGCCGGGCACCCCTCGGTCACGCCGGAGCGCGTGTGCGCCGAGGCGGACGCCGTGCTCGCCGCGCTGGGTGTGCTCGTGCCGGATACCACGCCGCCCGCCGAGGGCGAGGAGAGCCCGACCGTGCAGCTGGCCCGTACGGCCGCGCCCGCGTTCGCCGCGGGGCTGCACTGGAGCGCCTGGGAGCGGGCGCTGCGGGCGGGTGCCGAGGGTGCTCGCCTCGCCGGTGACGTATCCGAACAGGCCTACTTCCACCACGAGTTGGGCGTCCTCGCGCTCTGCGGCGGCCGGCTGGACCGGGCCCGCGCCGAGCTGGAGACCTCCATCGGCCTGCGCGGCGCCCTCGCCGACAAGCGCGGCACGGTCGCGGCCCGCCGCGCCCTCGCCCTGGTCTCGGACCGCTCCGGTACGACGCCGGGGGTGGCCGCGTTCGGCGCCACGGCGGGGGAGGAGGTGTCGGACGCGCGGTACGAGGAGTCGCAGTCGCCTCCGGGAGGCGTGCCGGCCGCCGTCTTCCCGCCCGGCGGGGACGCCACGACGCTGGTCACCCACCGGGCGTCGTCGCCCTCCTCGCCGTCGTCCTCGGCGACCTCGCACAAGGTCCGCGGCGGCGTCCGGGGCTTCGCCCGGCGCAACCTCGTCGCGGCCGGCTCGGGCGCGCTGCTCGTGGCCGTGCTCGGCACGGTGGTGACGCTCGGCGCGACCTCCGACAACGACTCCAAGACCCCGTCCACCCAGGTCGGCGTCAACCCGTCCGCCAGCCAGGGGGTCGGCGACGACAGCCTCGGCGCCGACAAGGCGGAGGGCAGCGACAACGAGGGCTCCGGCGACACCGGTACCCCGACGAGCCGCCCGACGGACCCGGGTCCCGACGGCACGTACGGCACGTCGGACGACCCGACCCCCACGGATACCGCGGGGCCGTCGGACGACCCGACCGGTACGCAGGGCTCGGGCGGCGGTTCGAACTCGTCGACGAAGCCACCGTCGTCGACGAAGCCACCGTCCTCGACCAAGCCGCCGACAAACGACCCGACGACCCCGCCGACCGACGATCCGACGGACGACCCCACGACCCCGCCGACCGACGATCCGACGACCCCGCCGACGGACGATCCGACGACGCCACCGACGGAATCCCCCTCGACCTCCACGTCGGCCAGCGGTCCGGCCCCGTCCGGCCCGACGGAGACCACCAGTTCCGCGAGCGCCCCGCAGAGCACCGACGCGGGTACGCCGAGCAGCGCCGACGCGGTGATCTGACGCACTGATCGAGACAGAAGGGCCGGGTCCACCCTGTGGACCCGGCCCTCGTCGTCGTACAACCGCTCGGAACGGCGCGTCAGAACAACCGCAACTTGTCGTCCTCGATCCCGCGCATCGCGTCGTAGTCCAGGACCTGGCAGCCGATGCCGCGGTCCGTGGCGAGGACCCGGGCCTGCGGCTTGATCTCCTGTGCCGCGAAGATGCCCCGGACCGGCGCGAGATGGGGATCCCGGTTCAGCAGCTCCAGATAGCGCGTGAGCTGCTCCACGCCGTCGATCTCGCCGCGCCGCTTGATCTCGACGGCGACCGTCCGGCCCTCGGCGTCCCGGCACAGGATGTCGACCGGCCCGATGGCCGTCATGTACTCGCGGCGGATGAGCGTGTAGCCCTCGCCGAGGGTTTCGATGCGGTCGGCGAGCAGTTCCTGGAGGTGCGCTTCCACACCGTCCTTGATCAGACCGGGGTCCACGCCGAGTTCGTGCGAGGAGTCGTGGAGGACTTCCTCCATGGTGATGATGAGCTTCTCGCCCGCTTTGTTGGTGACCGTCCAGACGTCCTGCTGCTCCCCGTCCCCCTCCTTCAGGGTGCAGGGCGGCGACATCCAGTTCAGGGGCTTGTAGGCCCGGTCGTCCGCGTGGATCGAGACGCTGCCGTCCGCCTTGACCAGGATCAGACGGGGCGCCGAGGGCAGGTGGGCGGTGAGCCGGCCCGCGTAGTCGACGGAGCATCGGGCAATGACGAGACGCATGGTCGGCAACGCTACTCGACGGGCCAGGGTCGACGCGATTCGCCCTGGGGGAGTCCGTATGACCCCGGACTGCCCCTGTTCATTTCTGGCCGATTGTGTGCCTAACGAGGACCGCCCATGTACGCATTCTCCTGGTGCCGTCACCGTCTGTTGCCTACCGTATTAAACGGGAGGTCGCGAGGCGTGTACGCAGAGTGTCCGGTATCGCGAACTCCCTTATCTGTCCGGCAACCCCTGGTGTTCTGGGGGTGCGAGAGGAGAACCCATGTCGCTCGACGTCTCACCGGCCCTACTCGAACAGGCCGAGCGAGGCGAGGTCGACGAAGCCGCCTTCGTCGACTGCGTCCGGACCTCCCTGCCTTATGCATGGGAGATGATCAGCTCCCTGGTGGCTCAGCTGAAGGTCGACGGCGGTCAGTTCGCCGACAACCAGACGCCTCCGCCGGACGAGCAGGCACGTGGCCAGCTGCTGCGTGCGCTTGCGAGTGACGCGATACGCGGCGCGCTGCAGCGGCACTTCGGGGTGCGACTGGCCTTCCAGAACTGCCACCGGGTGGCGGTGTTCCCGCTTGACGTCTCGGTCGACGAGACGCATGCCCGCTTCACCTCGGTCCGCAGTCAGGTGCTGAACCAGTCCCCGGAATTCAGGGACTGCTGACGCAGTGACCCATTGCTTGCCGCTCCTTACGCGGG
Source organism: Streptomyces sp. R28 (assembly GCF_041052385.1). Taxonomy (GTDB): domain Bacteria; phylum Actinomycetota; class Actinomycetes; order Streptomycetales; family Streptomycetaceae; genus Streptomyces. The sequence continues at coordinate 7,191,431 of NZ_CP163439.1, forward strand.
AGGTGCATTCAGTACGGGGCGGCAAGCCCTCCGGCGGACCGGGTCTTCCGGTGTGACGCGGCCGTGCATCCTCGGCGGGGCGGTTCAGCCGAGTTGCGGCAGTACTTCGGCGCCCAGGCGTCGTACGTTCTCCTCGGTCGCCGCCAGATCGCCCGAGCCCTCGACGAGCAGGGCGAAGCGGGAGATCCCGGTCCGCTCGCTGGTCGCCGCCAGGCGGTCGGCGCACAGGCGCGGGGTGCCCACCGGGTGCAGCCCGCAGAGCAGTTCGGTGTACGCCAGCGGGTCGCGCATCGCGCGATGGCGGCCGTCCACCGTCACATGGGCCTCCAGGCCCTGCCGGAGCCAGCCCGGCATCGCCTTCGTCAGGGTCTCGACCGCGTCCGTGCGCCGGTCCGCGATCTGGCAGACGCCGGCCGAGACATGGGCCGCGCCGAGGATCTCCTCAGCCGGACGCCCGGCCGCGCGGGCGTGCTCCCGCCAGCGGGCGACCATCTCGGCCTTCTCCTCGTCGCCCACATGCATCCCCAGCAGCATCGGCAGCCCGCGCTCGGCCGCGAGGCGCACGCTCGCCGGTGACGTGCACGCGACGACGACCTCGGGCCCCTCGGCGTCCGTGAGGCACTCCGACGGCCTCGGTACGACGGGGACTTCACGGAAGCCGAAACGGTCCCCGGCGGCCGCGACCGAGGGCTCGCGCAGCCAGCGCATGAGCAGATCGAGTGATTCCGGGAACCCCTCCTCGTACGCCTGAAGACCCGAGCCGAACACCTCCAGATCGACCCACGGCCCGCCGCGCCCCACGCCCAGCGAGAACCGCCCGCCGGAGGTGATGTGCAGCAGCGCGGCCTGCTCGCCGAGGGCCACCGGGTGCGCGGTGGGCAGCACGCTGACCGCCGTGCCCACCCGCAGCCGCTCGGTGCGGCCGAGCAGAAAGGCGGCCAGCGTGATCGCGGACGGACAGGTGCCGTACGGCACGAAGTGGTGCTCGGCCAGCCAGACCGTGTCGAGCCCCGCTTCCTCGGCGACCTCGGCGGAGCGGACCGCGCGGTGCAGCGCCTCCCCGTCGCCCTGCCCCGGGAACCGGGCCGCCAACACGAAACTTCCTACGTGCATTGCCTTTTCCTGCTTCCTTGGCTCCGACGCGGAGCTCCCCCACCGGGCATAACCGTCTGACACGTGCCGAGGACACGGCTTGGCGAAGAGATTTGCGGATTGTCTGCAGAATCGAGCGCCGGAGCGAGGGACTTGTGGGGGTTGGTGCCGTACGGCTACCCCTGTCCCTGCCGCGTAGGCTGGACATGCCCCGTCCATCCTGTATAGCCCCGAGAGGTGTTCCGTGTCCCCGCGTCGCAACCGACCCAACGGCCCTAAAGGAGCTGCCTCGTCCGGACAGAGCGCCGAGGTCGACCGTCCCGGTCGCTACGGCGGCTGGCAGTCGGCCGAGAACTGGCGGGGCGAGGACTGGAACGTACGGCATGTGGCGGGCGCGAGCGCGCAGGGCAAGGCGTACCGCTGCCCGGGCTGCGACCAGATGATCCCGGACGGCGTCCCGCACGTGGTCGCCTGGCCGGACCACGCGGGCGTCGACGACCGCCGCCACTGGCACAGGTCGTGCTGGAACGCGAAGGACCGCCGCACCACGCGGGTGCAGCGGTCCCGTAACGCGCCGAAGTTCTAGAGGTTGCGGCCGGGCCGGATCACACGTCCCGCTTCTCCAGCAGGGCGTAGGCGCCGGCGAACGCGGCGGCCGTCACGCCGAGCATGATCCACAGCGGGTCCCAGCCGGACGGGCCGGACTCGCTCAGGGACTGCTCGTAGAAGACGCTGAGCTGGTTCGGGATCGAGTACTCGAACAGGGCCTGCTGCAGGTCCTGCAGCGACTCCGAGAACATGAACAGCGCGATGACCAGCGGGGCCAGCAGCACGCCGATCATGATCGTGATCGCGCCCGCCGAGTGGCGGATGATCGAGCCGACGACGAGCGAGAGCAGGCCGAGCAGCGCGATGTAGAGCGAGATGCCGACCGTGCCCTTCAGCCACTCCTGGCCGGTGGGCTCGCGCGCGTCCAGCATGGCCACGTCAGCGAGGGCGACCAGGCCGGCCGACGCCAGCGTCACCACGAACGCGACCACGAAGAACACGATCGCCTTCGCCGCCAGCACGCGGCCGCGGGTCGGGCAGGCGGTCATCGTGGTCCGGATCATGCCGGTGCCGTACTCCGAGGCGGTGGTCAGCACGCCGAGCGTGATGATGCACATGCTGCCGAGCAGCAGCCCGAAGAAGCCGAACGACAGCGGGTTCTCCGCGCGCAGGCTGCCGTCCGAGGAGTTGCCGGCGACCAGCGCGGCGGCCGCCAGGCCGATGCCGACGACGAGCAGCACGAACACGCCGAGCGTCCACATCGTGGAGCGCACCGAGCGGATCTTCGTCCACTCCGAGGAGAGCGCGTGTCCGAGGTGCGTGCGCACGACGGGGATCGGCGAGGTGTAGGTGGGGTACGACGGGCCGGGCGCCGCCTGCCAGTTCGGTGCGGCGGTCTGCGGCATCGGGGGCTGGGGCGTGCTCATCGGGCGTCCTCGGGCTTGGTCGGGGCGGCAGGGGCGGCGGGGGCCGGGGGAGCGGCGGGTGCGGCGGGCGGCTGGGCCGGGGCCTGCGGGGGCGCGGCAGGCGGCTGTGCCGGGGCCTGGGGCGCCTGCGGGGCCTGCTGGGCGTACGGGTTGGGTGCACCCGCTCCGGGCGCCGCAGCGGGCGCGCCAGGGGCGCCGTACGGTCCCTGCCCGCCCTGCGGCGCGGGGAACGGCTGCCCGCCCTGCTCGGGCGGCGGCGGGGCGTACCAGCCGGGCTGGCCCTGACCCGGGACCGGCATCGGCGGGTGCGCGCCCGGCGGCAGCTGCTGCCTCAGCCCTTCCTTCTGGTCGGTCGTCGAGCGGTAGTCGACCGCGCCCTGCGTCATCCGCATGTACGCCTCCTCCAGCGAGGCCTGGTGCGGCGACAGCTCCCACAGACGTACGTCGGAGCCGTGCGCGATGTCGCTGATGCGGGGGAGCGGCAGCCCGGTCACCCGCAGCGCGCCGTCCTGCTCGGGCAGCACATGGCCGCCCGCCTCGGTGAGCGCCCCGGCCAGCTTCTCGCGCAGCTGCGGCTCGGTGTCGGGCGTACGGACCCGGGCGAAGCCCGCGGAGTTCGCCGCGATGAAGTCCTTCACGCTCATGTCGGAGAGCAGCTGCCCGCGCCCGATGACGATCAGGTGGTCGGCGGTCAGCGCCATCTCGCTCATGAGGTGCGAGGAGACGAAGACCGTCCGGCCCTCGGCCGCCAGCGACTTCATCAGGTTGCGCACCCAGAGGATGCCCTCGGGGTCGAGGCCGTTGACCGGCTCGTCGAACAGCAGCACCTGAGGGTCGCCCAGCAGCGCGGCGGCGATGCCGAGCCGCTGGCCCATGCCGAGCGAGAAGCCCTTGGAGCGCCTCCTGGCCACGTCCTGGAGGCCGACCACGCCCAGCACCTCGTCCACCCGCCGGGCCGGGATGCCGGACAGCTGGGCCAGGGACAGCAGGTGGTTGCGGGCGGCCCGGCCGCCGTGCACGGCCTTGGCGTCCAGCAGCGCGCCGACCTGGCGGGGGGCGTTGGGCAGCTTGCGATACGGGTAGCCGCCGATGTTCACGTGGCCCGCGGTCGGGTTGTCCAGGCCGAGGATCATCCGCATCGTCGTCGACTTGCCCGAGCCGTTGGGGCCCAGGAAGCCGGTGACGGCACCGGGCCGCACCTGGAAGGACAGGTTGTACACAGCGGTCTTGTCGCCGTAGCGCTTGGTCAGGCCGACTGCTTCGATCATGCTCCGCACCCATCGAAAGGATCAGGACAGCAGGGCGCACGCCCCCGTAAGGGTTAGGAGCTTATCGGGGCGCTGACGGTTCCACCCATGAGTGAGTAAAGGCTTTCGGTCGGCCGGCCGTCGCTATGCGTCCCGCCGCTTCAGCAGGACGTAACCGCCGGCGAGCGCCGCGATCACCCAGAGCACCATGATCCCGAGCCCGCCCCAGGGGCCGTACGGCGTGCTGTCGTCGACCGGGGTGACCACCTGCATGATCTTGCTGCCGGCCTGGTCGGGCAGATAGCGGCCGATCTTCTCGGTGGCCGGGACGTTGCCCAGGATGTTCGAGATCAGGAAGAAGAACGGCATCAGGATGCCCAGCGACAGCATCGGTGAGCGCAGCATCGCGGCGACGCCCATCGAGAACATCGCGATGAGGGTCATGTAGAGCCCGCCGCCGATCACCGCCCGCAGCACGCCGGGGTCGCCGATGGCGGCCTTGTGCTCGCCGAGCATCGCCTGCCCGAGGAAGAAGGTGACGAAGCTGGTGGCCATGCCGACGACGAGGGCGAGGCCGGTCGCCACCGCGATCTTGCTGAACAGGAAGGTGCCGCGGCGCGGTACGGCGGCCAGCGAGGTGCGGATCATGCCGGTGCTGTACTCGTTCGAGACGACGAGCACCCCGAACACGATCATCGCGAGCTGACCGAGGGTCATCCCGGCGAAGCTGATGAAGGTCGGGTCGAAGGACAGCTGGTCCCGCCGGTTCATGTGGTCGAACTCGTGCTTCGACAGGGCCGAGATCAGCATGCCGAGGGCGATCGTGACCACCACGGCGAGGGAGAGCGTCCACACGGTGGAGGCCACGGACCGGATCTTGGTCCACTCGGAGCGGATCACCTGGGTGGCTGCCATGTTCAGCTCCTCCTCCAGTCTTCGCCCCACGGCTGCCGCCGCTCGGCAGGCGGCGCCGCGGAGTCCGGCGCCGCGGAGTGCGCGTGGTACTCCACCGACTCCGCGGTCAACTGCATGAACGCCTCCTCCAAGGAGGCCTGTTGCGGGCTCAGCTCATGCAGCACGACCCCGTGCCGCGCCGCCAGCTCCCCGATCTGCTCCGCCTTGCCGCCGTCGACCTCGAGCGTGCCGTTGCCCGCCTCCACGGCCGTGATCCCGGCCGTGTGCAGCACGTCAAGCAGCAGCTCCCGCTGCGGGGTGCGGATCCGGACGTACGACTTCGAGTTCCGCGCGATGAAGTCGGCCATGGACGTGTCGGCGAGAAGCCGGCCCTGGCCGATCACGACGAGGTGGTCGGCGGTCAGTGCCATCTCGCTCATGAGGTGCGAGGAGACGAAGACCGTGCGGCCCTGCGCGGCCAGGGACTTCATCAGGTTGCGGATCCAGTGGATGCCCTCGGGGTCGAGGCCGTTGACCGGCTCGTCGAACATCAGGATCCGCGGGTCGCCCAGCAGCGCCCCCGCGATGCCGAGCCGCTGTCCCATGCCCATCGAGAAGCCCTTGGTCTTCTTGCGCGCGACCGCTGTGAGACCCACCGTCTCCAGCACCTCCCGAACCCGCCGCCGCGCGATGCCGTTGCTCTGTGCGAGGCACAGCAGGTGGTTGTAGGCGCTGCGCCCGCCGTGCCAGGCCTTGGCCTCCAGCAGGGCGCCGATGTAGGTCAGCGGGTCCTTGAGCTGGTCGTAGTGCTTGCCGTCGATACGGACGTCGCCTGCGGTGGGGTGGTCGAGGCCGAGGACCATCCGCATCGTCGTGGACTTCCCGGCGCCGTTGGGGCCGAGGAATCCGGTGACGGTGCCGGGTCTGACGGTGAAGGTGAGGTTGTTGACCGCAACCTTCTCGCCGTACCGCTTGGTCAGCCCCTCGAGCTCGATCATGCCGCCCACGCTAAAACGCCACAAAGCCCCCTGCCACCGGAGTGACAGAGGGCTTCGCGGATGTTCAGACGACGTACGCCGAGCGGTTACCGGGTCTGCTGAGCCGGGACACCGCGGGAGATCGGCTCGTCCTCGGCCGGGGTGCCGGCGGCGGCCACCGCGGCGCCCGTGAGGGTCGCCAGCATCTCGCGGACGTTCGTCAGCTGAGCGTTGATCGAGTCGCGGCGGTTGGTGAGAGCCGCGAGCTCGCGCTCGGATTCCGAACGGATCCGGTCGGCCTTGGCGTTGGCGTCGGCCACGATGTCCTCGGCCTGGCGCTGAGCCGTCTCCACCGTCTGGCGGGCGCGGCGCTCGGCGTCCGTGCGCAGCTTCTCGGCCTCCAGGCGGAGCTGCTCCGCGCGGTGCTCGATCTCCGCGAGACGCTTCTCGGCCTTGGCCTGACGGGACGCCAGGTCGCGCTCGGACTGCTCGCGGCGCTTGGCGAGGTTCGTCTCGAAGTCGGCGGCGGCCTGCGCGGCCTTGGCGCGGGTCTCCTCGAAGAGAGCGTCGGCCTCCTCGCGCTTGGACTGCGCGTCCTTCTGAGCCTCGGAACGCAGCTGGGAGGCGTCGCTCTTGGCCTTCTCGACGATCCGGACGCCCTCGTCCTCGGCCTTGGCCTTGCGCTCCGCAGCGAACGATTCTGCGTCGTTGCGGACCTGCTGGGCCGCCGATTCGGCGAGCTCGCGGTGCTGCTCGGCGGCGCGGCGGGCCTCCTCGCGCAGATCCTTGGCCTCTTCCTCGGCGAGGCGGAGGATCTTCTCGACACGCGCGCCGAGACCGGCGTACGACGGCTCTGCGTCGCTTACCTGGGCCTGGGCGTTCTGCGTTTCGAGGTGGAGCTCCTCGATGCGCTTTTCCAGAGCGGTGATGCGGGCGAGAGCGCTGTCACGGTCGGAGACGAGCTTGGAGATTCGTTCGCCCACCTGCGCGCGGTCGTACCCACGCCGCACAAGCTCGAAGCCGTAGGGGGAAGTGTCGCTCATGGGGTTCCTGTCGAATGAGACCGGTGAGGTGATAAGTGGAATCCTAGGGGCCGAAGCGGTGTGTCATCGAGCGGATACGTGTTTGATCTGGAGAATGAGACCCCTTTTGAGTGGCAAGCCGTCGGACGGCTTGCCAAAAACTGGGTCAAAGGCCCCCAGGAGACACCGGAACCCGCTCGCCGCGCTAGCTCTCTGACGACTTGCCACCCGATCGGGGGGCACCCACCGTCGCACCGGCCTTGACCCCGCCGTCCTTGCCCGCGGACGGTGCCTCGAAGGACTCCAAGGCCTCCAGCACGTCCTGGACGCGCGAGATTTCGGCGTTGATGTCCTCCCGGCGCCGGACCAGGACCTCCAGCTCGCGCTTGCCCTCCTCGACCGTGCGCCGGGCCTCGCGGATCGCCTCGGCCTTGAGTTCCTCGGCCTCCTTGATCAGCGACGACCGCTTCTGCTCGGCCTCCTTCAGCAGCCCCTCGGCCTTCTTCACGGCGGCGATACGGACCTTGCCCGCCTCGGAGTTGGCCTCCGAGACCAGTTCCTTCGCCTTCGCCTGGGCCTTGGCCAGCTGCTCCTCTGCGGCCTTGATGAGGGCGTCGCAGCGGTCGCCGGCCGACTTCATCGTCTCGGCGGACTCGCGGCGGGCCCGCTCGTGCAGCTGCTCGATCTCGCTCGTGATGCGCTCGCGCAGCTCCTCGGCGCGCTCCCTGATCGAGGTGGCGTCCCGGCGGGCGCCGACGAGCAGCTCGTCCGCGTCCGTGCGGGCCTTCTCCACCATGGAGTTGCCCTCGACCGTCGCCTCGGACACCAGCCGGTCGGCCTCCTTGCGGGCGGCGCCCACCATGGTGTCGGCCTGGCCCTCGGCGTCCGCGGTCGTCTTGTGCGCCTGCTGTTGCGCCTCGGTGAGCAGCTTGTCCGCCTCGGCCGTGGTCTCCGAGATGAGCTTGTCGACCTGCTCGGCCGCCTCGGAGCGCCGCTTGTTGGCGTCCTTGCGGGCTTCGTCGAGGGTGCGCTCGGCCTCCTCGCGCGCGGAGGTCACCAGCCGCTCGGCCTCCGCGGCCGCCTCGGCCTTGACCCGCTCGGACTCGCTGCGGACCCGCTCGGCGTGCTGCTGCGCGGACCCGACCGTGTCCGAGGCCTCGGCGCGCAGCCGCTCCGCCTCCGACGTGGCGTCCCCGACCAGCTTCTCGGCCTTGGCGAGCGCGTCGGTGCGCACCCGGTCGGCCTCCGCGATCGTCTCCGACTGCAGCCGCTCCGCCTCGGAACGCGCCTCGGTGATGAGGGTGTCGGCCTGCGTCGCCGCGTCCGACCGGATCCGGTTGGCGTCCTCGCGGGCGTCGGCCCGCGTACGCGACGCGGCCTGGTCGGCCTCGGCGATCGCGTCCGAAGCCTCCGTACGGACCCGCTGGGCGTGCTCGGCGGCGTCCGACCGCAGCCGCTCCGCCTCGGCGATCGCCTCCGCGACGGTGCGCTCGGCGAGGGACTTGGCGGCCTCCGACTCCTCGTTGGCCTCGCGCCGGATGCGGCCCGCGTCCTCACTGGCCCGCTCCCGCTCGGCGTAGGCGTCGGAGCGGACCCGGTCCGCCTCCTCCTGCGCCTCCCGGCGGGTACGGTCCGCCACGTGCTCGGCGGCGCTGCGCAGCCCGGCGATCTCCTCCTGGGCCTGCTCGTGCAGCCCGGACACGGAGTCGCGGACCTGCTGGGCGTGCTGCTCGGCCGCCGACACCATCTCGGTGGCGCGCCGGTCGGCCTCCTCGACCAGCCGCACCGCCTCGGCCTGCGCCTCCTCCACCCGCTTGCGGGCGGAGGCCAGCAGCTCCTCGCTCTGCTCGCGGGCCCGCTCACGCTCCTGGTCGGCCTCCTGGCGGGCGGAGCCGAGGGTTTCCTCGGCCTCGCGGCGACGCCGGGTGGCCTCCTCCTGGGCGGCGGCCAGCGTCTCGGACGCCTCGGTGGCGAGCCGCTCGGCGGCGGCCTGCGCCTCCGCACGGACCCGGTCGGCGGTGTCCTGGGCCTCCGACTTCAGCCGCTCGGCCTCGGCCGCGGCCTCCGACCGCAGGCGTACGGCGATGGCCTCGCCCTCGGCACGCGACGTGGACGCGTCCGCCGCGGCCTCGTTGCGCAGCCGGTCGGCCTCGTCCTCGGCCTGCTGCTGCAGCGTGCGGATCCGCTCGGCGGCCTCGGCGCGCAGCCGGTCGGTCTCCTCGGCGGCCTCGCGCCGGATGCGTGCGGCCTCCTCGCGGGCGTCGGTGAGCGCCTGCTCGGCGGCGGCGAGGCGCTGCTCGGCCTCCGACTGCAGCCGCGTCAGCTCCTCGGCGGCTTCCGCGCGGCGAGCCTCTATGGCCCGCTCGGTCTCCTCGTGCAGCTCACGGGCGGCCCGCTCGGCGTCGGACTTGATGCCCTCGGCCTGCTCGACGACCTCCTCGCGGTGCCGCTCGGCCTCCTGACGGGTGCGCTGGAGGGTCTCCTCGGCCTGGCGGCGCAGCGTCGTCGCCCGCTCGATGGCCTCGGTACGGACTTTCTCGCTGTCCGTCGTGGCCTTCTGGCGCAGCTCGTCCGCGTCCTGCCTGGTCTTGGACAGCAGCTCCTCGGCGGTCTTGGCCGCCTCCTCGATCTGCTGGACGGCCTCCTTGCGGGCCTCCGCGCGGATCTTCTCGCCCTCGGCGACCGCCTCGGAGCGCAGCTGCTCGGCCTCGCCGCGCAGCCGGCGGGCCTCCTCCTGCAGCTCGACCGTCTTGGCGCGGTACTCCTTGGTGTCGTCCTTCGCCGAACCCTTGAGCTGCTCGGCGATGTCGTGCGCCTCGGCGCGCAGCCGGTCCGCCTCGGCCTCGGCCTCGGTGCGGATCCGCTCCGCCTCCTCAGCTGCCGCCTTGGTGGTGTTCTGGGCGTCCTCCTGCGCCTTGTTGAGGACGTCCTCGGCCGTCTTGGCCGCCTTCGACAGCTGGGTCGCGCTCTCCTCGGCGGTGATCGTGCGGGCCTTCTCGGCGGCCTCCTCGACGATCTTCTCGGCCTCGGCACGCGCGTCGGCGACGATCTGCTCGGCGTCCGCCTTGGTGCTCTCCGCCTCCTTGGTGGCCTCGCTGACCAGGCGGGCGACCTGCTCCTTCGCCGTTCGCGTGCGCTGCTCGTTGGCCGACTCGGCGCTGGAGAGCGTCTTCTCGGCGGCCGTCTTGGCCTCGGTGACCAGCTTCTCGGCCTCGGACTGCGCCTTGCGCAGCGCCTCCTCGGCCTGTGCCATGCGCTGTTCGGCGGCCCGGCTGAGCTCGGTGGCCTGGCGGCGTGCGGCGTCCGACTCGGTCGCGGTGGAGCTGCGCAGCTGCTCGGCGTGGTCGGTGGCCTCCTGGGCCTGCGTGGAGGCGGCGTTCAGCAGCCGCTCGGCGTCCGTACGGGCCCGGAGCAGGATCTGCTCGGCCTCCGCACGGGCCTCCTCGGCCGCGCCGGTGAGGCGCTGCCGGGCCTCGCTGGTGAGCCGCTCGGCCTCGGCGCGCGCGGCAGCCATGGCCTGCTCGGCCTCGGCACGCGACTCGTCGAGGAGCCGGCGGGCCTGCGACTCGCTGCGGGCGCGCAGCTGCTCCGCCCACGCCACGTTCTCGTTGACGTGCGACTCGACGGTCTGGCGCCGCTCGGCCAGCTCCTGGTCCAGCTGCTGGCGGCGGGTCACCGCCTCCTGGTGCAGCTCGGCCTGGAGCCGGGCGGCCTGCTCGGCGTGCTCCTGGAGGATCCGCTGGGTCTGCGCGCGGGCCTGGCTGAGCTCCCGCTCGGCCTCCTGGCGCAGCTGGTCCGCCTGGACCTGGGCGTTCCGCAGCAACTGCTCGGCCTGGTAGCCGATGTCACCGCCGTCGAAGGCCGGTCGGGACATGATGGTGCGCCGCGCCTCGTGCAACTTGGCGCGCAGCACCTCGACCTGGTAGCCGAGGTCCTCGGCGTGCTGGATCGCCTTTTCCCGCTCGGTCTTCAGCCGATCCATCTCGGCCTCGAACCGAGAGAGGTGGTCGACGTCAGCCGCCGGCTCTCGCTCCTGGCGTTCGTAGCCCCGCACTGCGCGGTCCCATCCGTCCCCTGGTCGCAAGTCTCTCCATACGAGCACCGTCCATCCGCCGAACGGGGCCCCCGGGGAATGGTGTCAGATCAACGGCGAAGCACGGGCTGTTGCCCCACCCTCGTCCCCCGAAACCCGGACCCCGGACGGTCCCCCCGTCGGACGGAGGGGCCGGGTCACCCTGGACTGAGCGGCGACCGCCCCCAACCCTACCGGCCCATATGTACGAGGGTCAGTGCTCAGGTGACTCAACGGGCGCCGAAGTGACCAGTTCTGTCAGTACGCCGTGGCAATCCTTCGGGTGCAGGAAAGTGATTCGTGACCCCATGGAGCCGATCCGGGGCTCTTCGTACAGCACTCGTACGCCCTTGCCCTTGATGTCGGCGGCGTCGCCGTCCACATCCGCCGTACCGAAAGCGATGTGGTGGACGCCCTCGCCGTTCTTGTCGAGCCACTTCGCGACGGTGGAGTCCGGGCGGGTGGGCTCGAGAAGCTGCAGGTAGGAGGCACCGCCGTCGGAGGTGTCGTTGATCTTGAGCATGGCCTCGCGGACGCCCTGCTCCTCGTTGACCTCGGAGTGGAACACCTCGAAGCCGTATGTGGCCCGGTAGAACTCGACGGTCTTGTCGAGATCGAAGCAGGCGATTCCGATGTGGTCGATTCGCGTCAGCATGGAACTCAGTGCAGCGCTCCCGAGGTGGTTACGCAACGTGCGCGCGATCACACCGACGGCCCGGTGACGGCACGGAGTGCCACTCAGTACATTCGAAGTAAACCCTCGTTCACTCCTCGGCAGTGCAGCCGGAAGGGGATCGCACCTCATGTCTGGAACGAACAGCACGACCTCGGTCATCGTCGCGGGCGCCCGTACGCCCATGGGACGGTTGCTGGGCTCGCTGAAGTCCTTCTCGGGAGCAGAGCTCGGCGGCTTCGCGATCAAGGCAGCCCTCGACCGTGCGGGGATCGGCGGCGACCAGGTGCAGTACGTCATCATGGGCCAGGTGCTCCAGGCCGGGGCAGGGCAGATCCCGGCACGCCAGGCCGCGGTCAAGGCCGGCATCCCGATGAACGTCCCGGCGCTCACCGTCAACAAGGTGTGTCTGTCCGGCCTCGACGCGATCGCCCTCGCGGACCAGCTGATCCGCGCCGGCGAGTTCGACGTGATCGTCGCGGGCGGCCAGGAGTCCATGACCAACGCCCCGCACCTGCTGCCGAAGTCCCGCGAGGGCTTCAAGTACGGCGCGGTCGAGATGCTCGACGCGATGGCGTACGACGGTCTGACCGACGCCTTCGAGAACATCGCCATGGGCGAGTCGACGGAGAAGCACAACACCCGCCTCGGCATCCAGCGCCCCGAACAGGACGAGATCGCCGCCCTGTCCCACCAGCGCGCCGCCGCCGCCCAGAAGAACGGCATCTTCGAGGCGGAGATCACCCCGGTCGAGATCCCGCAGCGCAAGGGCGAGCCGGTCGTCTTCAGCAAGGACGAGGGCATCCGCGCGGAGACCACGGCCGAGTCGCTGGGCAAGCTGCGCCCGGCGTTCTCCCGGGACGGCACGATCACGGCGGGTTCGGCGTCGCAGATCTCGGACGGCGCCGCCGCGGTCGTCGTCATGAGCAAGGCCAAGGCGCAGGAGCTCGGCCTGGACTGGATCGCCGAGATCGGCGCCCACGGCAACGTGGCGGGCCCGGACAACAGCCTCCAGTCCCAGCCCTCCAACGCCATCCTGCACGCCCTGAAGAAGGAGGGCCTGGAGGTCTCCGACCTCGACCTGATCGAGATCAACGAGGCCTTCGCCGCCGTCGCGGTGCAGTCAATGAAGGACCTCGGCGTGTCATCGGAAAAGGTGAACGTCAACGGCGGAGCCATCGCCCTGGGTCACCCGATCGGTATGTCGGGTGCGCGGCTCGTCCTGCACCTGGCCCTGGAGCTGAAGCGGCGGGGCGGCGGCGTGGGCGCGGCCGCGCTGTGCGGCGGCGGCGGGCAGGGTGACGCACTGATCGTGCGGGTATCCAAGGCCTGAGCGCCCGTCTTTCGGTACGTATTCGGAGACTCGGAACGGAGCTGTGATGCAGGACGTCTCCACGCTGGTGGCCCAGGCCAGGGAGGGGCGGCCGAGGGCCGTGGCCCGGCTGATCTCCCTGGTGGAGGGGGCGTCCCCGCAGCTGCGGGAGGTCATGGCGACGCTGGCCCCGCTGACGGGCAATGCGTATGTCGTCGGCCTGACCGGATCTCCCGGCGTGGGCAAGTCGACGTCCACCTCCGCCCTGGTGACCGCGTACCGCAAGCAGGGCAAGCGGGTCGGCGTCCTGGCCGTCGACCCGTCCTCGCCCTTCTCGGGCGGTGCCCTGCTCGGCGACCGGGTGAGGATGTCCGACCACTCCTCCGACCCCGGCGTCTACATCCGCTCGATGGCGACGCGCGGCCACCTGGGCGGCCTCGCGTGGGCCGCCCCGCAGGCGATCCGTGTCCTGGACGCGGCGGGCTGCGACGTGATCCTGGTCGAGACGGTCGGCGTGGGCCAGTCGGAGGTGGAGATCGCCTCGCAGGCCGACACCTCGGTGGTCCTCCTCGCCCCGGGCATGGGTGACGGCATCCAGGCGGCGAAGGCGGGCATCCTGGAGATCGGCGACGTGTACGTCGTCAACAAGGCCGACCGCGACGGCGCCGACGCCACCGCCCGCGAGCTCAACCACATGCTCGGCCTCGGCGAGTCCCGCGGCCCCGGCGACTGGCGCCCGCCCATCGTCAAGACGGTCGCCGCGCGCGGCGAGGGCGTCGACGAGGTGCTGGAAGCCCTGGAGAAGCACCGGGCGTGGATGGAGGAGCGCGGGGTCCTCACGGAACGCCGCCGCGCCCGCGCCGCCCGCGAGGTGGAGACCATCGCCGTCACCGCCCTGCGCGAACGCATCGCCGACCTCCACGGCGACCGCCGCCTCGACGCGCTGGCGGAGAAGATCGTCGCCGGGGAGCTGGATCCGTACCGGGCGGCGGACGAGCTGGTGGCGGGGCTCACGCGGGCCTGATTCCCCTCCCGGCGGGGCGACCCCGAGCGGGCGTCTCGCCGACGGCGCGGCGGGGGCTGTTCTTGCGGCGGCCGTGAGAGTGCGGCTGGCGTGCTCCGGCGGTTCGGTCGGCTGTGAGGGCGTTGCTTGTCGGCCCTTTCGCGCGGGTGGCCCCGAGCGGCCCTCCCTAGCGTGCCCGGGGTCCCTTTCGTGTGAGCGGCCCCGAAGCGGGTGTCTCGCCGACGGCGCGGATGGGGGCTGTTTTTGTGGCGGCCATGAGGGTGCGCCTGGCGTGCTCCGGCGGTTCTTTCGTGCGGGTGGTCGGGAGCGCGCGGCTCTCGGGGCCCTTGCGTGGGGGCGGCGTGGCGCGGGTGACTCGCGGTTGTCGGCTTCCAGGGGCCCTTGGGGCTCAGCCCTTCATGTGGTCGGCTCCCGGGCATTTGGCGTGGTCAACTCCCGGGCCCCACTGCTAGGTTCATCCCCATGTACCTCCTCGTGGCATAGGGCGCGCCCTGCCCGCGCACGGTGGACGGCCCTCGGCCGTGACCGGCGCGGCGATCCGGCGTCCCCTTTTTCGCCTCGAGTCGAGGAACTTCCGTGTCTTCCACCCCTGTCGTGCGGCCTTCGTATGCCGCCGTTCTCCGGATCCCGTACGCCCGCCGCACCTTCGCCGCCGCCCTGCTCGGCAGGCTGTCGTACGGCATCGTCCCGCTGGCCGTGATGCTCGCCGTGACCCGGGCCTCCGGGTCGTACGCCGTGGCGGGCTTCGTGATGGCGCTGTTCTCCGGGACCAGCGTCTTTCTGTCGCCCGCGAGGGCGGCCCTGATCGACCGGTACGGCCCCCGCCGGGCGCTGGTGCCGATGACCGCGGCGTACACCGCGCTGCTCGGCCTGTTGACCGTGGCCGTATGGCGTCCGCACGGCGCCTCTCCGCTCGTGCTGGGCGCCGTGACCGCCGCCGCGGGCGCCTGTACTCCGCCGCTGGGGCCGACCATGCGGGCCGTGTTCGGCCGGCTGGCCCCCGACAAGGCGCTGCTGCAGCGCGCCTACAGCCTGGACTCCGTCGCCGAGGAACTGCTCTTCGTCTCGGGCCCGTTGCTGGTGGGCGTGCTCGTCGGGTTCGCTCCGCCGGCCCTCGGGATCGTCGTCGGGGCGGTGCTGATCGCGGCGGGGACGGCGGGGTTCGTGTCGTCGCCCGTGGTCCGGGGCGTGACGCCCGGCGACGCGAAGGCGGGGCCGCGCGGCAGGGGCCGGCGTCGGGTGCTGCGCGGCATCGGGCGGCCCGTGATCGCCGCCGTGGGTGTCGGGCTCGCGCTGGGCGCCGTCGAACTGCTGGTCGTGGCGTTCGCCGAGGGGCGCGGCCACGGCAGTGACAGCGTGGCCTGGGTACTGGCCGCCCTGTCGGCCGGAAGCGCCGTCGGCGGGCTCGCCAACGGGGCCGTCACGTGGCGTCTCCCGGCAGGGCTACGGCTGCCGCTGCTGGCCGCGGGCCTGGGGCTGGCGCTGTTCGGCGCGGGGCTGGCCCCGGGCCTCGGCACGCTCGCCTCGGCCATGGCGGTCGCCGGGCTCTTCGTGGCCCCGGCCATCACCACCGCGTATCTCATCGCCGACGAGGCGGCCGCGCCCGAGGCCCGGGTCCAGGCCGGGGCCTGGGTGAACACGGCCGTCAACGCCGGGGGTACGGCGGGTACCGCGGTCGCCGGGGTGCTGGTCGGACGGCTGTCGACGGGGTGGTGCTTCGCGGTGACCGGTGCGGTGACGCTGCTGGCGGCCGTGGCAGTGGCGAGGGGCGCCACCCGTGACGGGGGCGCCCCTGAGGAAGCGGAGGAGGTGCGGGACGGGGGTGCCGTCCGGGCGGCCTGACGTCAGGCGTCGTCGCGGTCGTCCTGGTCGTCGGCGTGGTCCTGGGTGACCTTGCCCGTCTTGAGGTCGACCTTCCACTCGCCCTTCGTGGTCTCCACGCTCCAGGCCGCGGGACCGTCGTCGTCCAGGTCGACGTCGGTGACGGTGCCCTTCGCCGCGGCGGCCTGGGCGGCCTCGCGGGCGTCCACGCCGGCACCCTTCAGCGCGGCGAGGTCCTCGCGGCCGTCGTTGTCGTCATCGGTGTCGCGCTGGGCGCCGAGGACCTTGCCGGTGCTGGGGGAGACCGAGACGGTGTACTCGGTGCCGTCGGACTTCACGACGTCCACGTCCCAGGCGTCCGTACCGTCGTCGTCCAGGTCGGCGGCGACGGCCGTGCCCGGCGTGTGCTTCAGCGCGGTCGCGATCGCGTCGGCGGCGGTGACCTGGGCGGTGCGGGCCTGCGAGCGAATCTCGGTGAGGTCGTCGTCCCGGTCGTCGGCGGTGTCGTCCGCCTTGTCCGCCCGGTCCTCCGCGGCGTCCTCCGCGCTGTCGTCCCGGTCGTCGGCGACCCGTACGTTCGACTGCCGCTGCGTGGGAGCGCTGCCGTCGTCGCCGGACGCGTAGGCCGCGACGGTGCCGCCTCCGATCAGTGCCGCGGCGGCGACGGTGGCGATGACGATGTTGCGCTTCATGGGGTTCCCTCCCGGGTCATTGCGCTTCACGGCGTTCCGTGTTGCTTCGTGCGGCTTCGTGTCGCTTCGTTTCGACGGGAACCAATCTGCCGAAGCGACGCTGAGAGGAACCTGAAGCCCCCTGAAGAGATCTTCAGCTCCGCTTTGCCAGGCTGTGAGCATGCGCCTGTTGATCGTGGAGGACGAGAAGCGGCTGGCCCTGTCGCTCGCCAAGGGCCTGACGGCCGAGGGATACGCCGTGGACGTCGTCCACGACGGCCGGGAAGGGCTGTACCGGGCCTCGGAGGGGGCGTACGACCTCGTGATCCTCGACATCATGCTGCCCGGCATGAACGGCTACCGCGTCTGCGCCGCCCTGCGCGCCGGCGGCCACGACGTGCCGATCCTCATGCTGACCGCCAAGGACGGCGAGTACGACGAGGCCGAGGGGCTGGACACCGGCGCCGACGACTACCTCACCAAGCCGTTCTCGTACGTCGTCCTCGTCGCCCGTGTGAAGGCGCTGCTGCGGCGTGGCGGCCAGGGCGCCGGGGCCTCTCCCGTGCACGTCCTCGGGGACCTCAAGGTCGACACCGCCGCCCGCCGCGTCTTCCTCGGCGACGACGAGGTGACCCTCACCACCAAGGAGTTCGCCGTCCTGGAGCAGCTCGTGGTGCGGGCCGGCGAGGTGGTGTCCAAGGCCGAGATCCTGGAGCACGTCTGGGACTTCGCGTACGAGGGCGATCCGAACATCGTCGAGGTGTACGTCAGCACCCTGCGGCGCAAGCTGCGCGCCGGGCTCATCCGGACGGTCCGCGGCGCCGGGTACCGGCTGGAGAGAGTGGAGGCCGCGCGATGAGAGGCCGCGTCTTCGGCTCCGTCCGGTCCCGGGCGACGCTGGCCGCCACCCTCGTCGTCGCGGTGGCACTGGTCGCGGCCGGGACCGCCGTACTGCTGTCGCTTCGGTCCAATCTGGTCGGGGAGGCCGGCACGGAGGCGGAACACACCGCACGGGCCGTCGCCACGGACATCGCGATCAAGAGGCCGGACCAACCGCTCTCGGTGGACAAGGACGAACCCGTCCAGGTCGTCGACGAGAACGACAAGCTGCTCGCGGCCAGCGAGGACCTGGAGCGGATCAGCGGCACGGGCACCGACGCGGTGCGGCCACAGCCGCAGACCTCGCCCGGTGGGGGCGGCAGCGGTGAGGACTCCGACGACGACGCGGACGACGACCTGGCCCTGGAGCCGGGCGAGATCAGCGACCACACCACCTTCACGAACGGCACCGCCACGCTCGACGGCGAGACCGACGACTACCGCTTCGCCAAGGTCCACGTCGAGGTCGAGGGCAGGGGCACGCTCACCGTGTACGCGGGCGCCCCGCTCTCCGCCGAACAGGGCGCCGTCAGGACGGCGCTGACCGTCATGCTGATCGGCTTCCCGCTGCTGCTCGGCGTCGTCTCGGCCGTCACCTGGCTGGTCACCCGGCGCGCCCTGCGCCCGGTCGAGGGCATCCGCAGCGAGATGGCCGCGATCACCGCCTCCGAGGACCTCACGCGCCGCGTACCGGTGCCGGACACGCACGACGAGGTCGCCCACCTCGCGCTGACCACGAACGAGACACTGGCCGCGCTGCAGACCTCGGTGGACCGCCAGCGCCGCTTCGTCGCCGACGCCTCGCACGAGCTGCGCAGCCCGATCGCGTCCCTGCGCACCCAGCTCGAAGTGGGCGCCGCCCACCCCGAGTTGCTCGACCTCGACGGCGCCGTGGTGGACACCGTACGACTGCAGGGCCTGGCCGCCGACCTGCTGCTGCTGGCCCGCCTGGACGCGGGGGAGCGGCCCGGTGACACCCGGTTCGACCTCGGGGCGCTGGCCCGCGAGGAGGCCGAGGGGCGGGCCGGTGTGACGGTTCAGGCGCAGGCCGTGGCGGTGGCCGGGACGCGGGGGCAGGTGGGGCGGGTGCTGACCAACCTGCTGGACAACGCCCAGCGGCACGCCCGCTCGGCGGTCACCGTGACCGTCCGGCGGGACGAGAGCGGGGGAGCCGGGGGAGCCCGGGGCGGCGGCGAGGGCGCCTGGGCCGTCGTGGCCGTCGCGGACGACGGGGACGGGGTGGCCGAGGCCGACCAGGAACGGATCTTCGAGCGGTTTGTACGGCTCGACGAGGCCCGCAGCCGCGACGACGGCGGCGCCGGGCTGGGCCTGGCCATCGCCCGCGACGTGGCCGTACGGCACGGTGGCACGCTCACCGTGAGCCGGGCGCCGGCGGGCGGAGCCCTGTTCGAACTCCGCCTGCCGCAGGCTCAGTAGACGCCGGGTCTGCCGACGCCCGCAGGGTCCGCCCGGGTTACGGGCGTCCCCGCTGAGCGCGCAGGTGTTCCGCGATCGGCTTGAGGGCCTTGTCGAGCTCCGTCAGGGACTCGGGGGGCAGCAGATCGATGAAGTGCCTCCGTACGGACGACACATGATGCGGCGCGACCTTCTGCATCGTCTCCATGCCGTGCTCGGTGAGCACCGCGTAGAGCCCGCGACGGTCGGACTCGCAGTTCTCGCGCCGGACCAGGTTCGCGTTCTCCATCCGGGTGATCTGGTGGGAGAGACGGCTCTTGGACTGGAGGGTGGCCGACGCGAGGTCGCTCATCCGCATCCGTACGTCCTCCGACTCGGAGAGATTCACCAGGATCTCGTAGTCGTTCATTGTCAGGCCGAACGGCTGCAGGTCCCTTTCGAGCTGGTACGTCAACAGCCTGTTGACCTCCAGGTGGGTGCGCCAGGCGCACTGCTCCGCATCGGTCAGCCAGCGGGTGGCCGTTTCGGTCTCCATGAATGAAGTCTACCTAAAATGTTGAAAGGCGAACTAGTGAGGGTTTTTGTGACGCGACTGTGTGCGCACACGTTCGATGTCACACTCCGCAGACTACCGCTCACAGCCCGAAGCGACGCTGGAGGTCTCCCAGCTGTCCGGGAAGGCGCGGTGTCCCGGCCGCTTGTGAAGGGCCTGTGTGCGTCCCGCCGGCGCCCGGTACTCCGGCGTCCGGCGGAAGCGCCCCCGTGGCCTGCTCGGCCATGAGGGTTTCGGTCGACTGGAGCAGCACGGTGCCGGCTCCGACGAACTCGAACTGATGCTCCTCTCCGGAGGCCCCGCCGAGGCCTGTCAGTGCACGTAGACCGCCCATCACACCGGTCATGTAGCCATGGTCGTAGTGGTGGCACGGCGACGGGCAGTCGGCCCAGCCGACGAGCGCCTGCGGGTCCACCCGGATCGGGGGTTCCATGAACACCACCGGACCGTTAGATGCCGCCACGAACTTTCCGGTTCCGATGAGTGTCAGAAAACCCGGCACGATCGATTGCTTGAGCGCGAGACTTGGCTGAAAAGCGAGCAGGTTGCCGGAGCGAATGGTCAGGTTGCCGTCTTCGAGGTCGTACGAATTCACGTCGAAGGCCCGGTCGGCCAGCAGCATCTTGCCCGAGCCCTCGGCCACGACCCAGTCGCTCGCGTGCAGAGGCGAATGAAAGGACGTACGGACAAGACGGTCGAGTCGGCCGTGCCCGACGCCGTTGAAGTCGATCGAGCCGTAGTAGGCGATCATCTTCCCCTTCTGCAGGAACCACTGGCTTCCCTTGAGTTCCACGCAGAAGGTGTAGGCGTTGACGTTGTCGTCGCAGGGCAGTGTCGTCGGGTCGAAGACCGCGGGGCCGCCGGGGGTTCCGTAGCCGCCGGGGGTTCCGTAGGGGCTCACAGCTTCTCCTCCGACGCCTGGACGTACACCGCACCGCTGCCGCTGAGCTCCAGCTGGAAGCCCTCGCCGGAGCCGCGGCCCACCATGTCGCGCCAGCCGAGCGCGGTGGACAGCTTGTTGCGTACGTCGCCGTGGTGGGCGACGTACGCCTGTGGGTCGACGTGCACGGGGCGCTGCGGGGTGATCGGGATCTCGAAGACGCCGCCGTGTGCCATGACGGCGACGGCGCCGTGGCCCTTGAGGGTGGTCGTGAACAGCCCCTGCCCGCTGATCTGCCCGCGGACCATGCCCATGACGCCGCCCTGCGAGCCGAGGAACATCGTGCCCTGCTGGAGCGTGCCCTCGAAGGCGAGGAGCCGGTCCGCCTCGACGCACAGAGTGTCGCCGGAGAGGTTGATCACCTGGACGTGGTGGCCGCCGTGCCCGAAGAGCACGGTGCCGCTGCCCTCGACGGACATCAGCGGGGTGTCCTCGTTCGCCACCCGGCGCCCGATCATCGACATGATCCCGCCCTGGCCGCCCGCCATGTTGGGGGTGAAGGACACCTCACCCTTGTAGGCGAGCATCGCGCCGCGCTGGCTGAACAGCCGCTGACCGGGCAGGACGGTCGCCTCGACCATCTTGGAGTTGATCTCGCGGAAGGTCATGTCACACGTCCCCCGCGATCGTGTTCCGCTCGCTCGGCTGTACGTACACCAGCCCGTCCCCCTCGAACCGGATCTGGAAGGCCTCGCCACCGCCTTCGCCCATGAGCGTGCGGAAGGTCACACCGGACTGGAAGGACTGCCGCAGATTCCCCTGATGGGCCACATAGGCCCCCGGGTCGACGGTCAGCGGATACTGCGAGCTGACCCGCAGCACCACCGCGGGCCCGTCCGACATGATCGCCGCCTGTCCGTGCCCCTCGACGGTGGTCGTGAACAGCCCGTTGCCCTGCGAGGCGCCGCGCAGCCCCGTGAAGGACGTGCCGGTCCGCAGCCCCGCGTCGGTCGCGAGCAGGTTGCTCGACTCGACGAAGAGCTTGTCGCCCTGGAGGTTCACGAGGTTGATCTCGCAGGCCCGGTCCGCGAACCAGCACGTGCCATGCCCCTTCACCTCCATCACCGTCATCTGCTCACCGGTGAGCCGCCGGGTCACCATCCCCCGGACGCCCTCACCGCCACCGCTCATCTTCTTGAAGGCCATCTGCCCGTCGTACGCGACCATCGAGCCGTTCTTCGCCTTCACGGCGTCCCCGGTCATGTCGACGGCGAGCACCTTGCTGCCCTGGAGTCGGAACATCGCCACGCAGCGAAAGGTAGCCCGCGGGTGACGTCGCCAAAAGGTCCTGGAGGTGGACATCACCCCTGACGGCACCCCGAGCCACACTCCCTCCCGGCGTTTGCCACAATGGGCGAGCGTTTGTGCTTGCGTTCACAAGCTGATCCGAGCCGACCGACGTCTCTCCCACCGAAACTCGCCGAAACCCACCGAAGGTGACTCGTGGACATCAAGACCGCCACCGCCCTCCGCCGCCTCCGTCTCGTCTCCGGCCCCGAGGCGGTGTCGTTCCTGCTCCTGCTCCTGTGCTCGGTGCTGAAGCGCACCACCGACTTCAACGCGGTGCCCGTGATGGGCGCGGTCCACGGCATCCTCTTCATCCTGTACGTGATCTTCTGGGCGGACGCCTGGAACCGCACCAAGTGGTCCCTGAAGACCGCGGCGCTCTACTTCGTCCTCTCCGTCCTGCCGACCGGCGGCTTCTTCGCCGAGCGCAAGCTCAAGCGCGAGGCCGAGGACGCGGTCATCGCCTCCCGCGCCCGCCAGGAAGGCGTCGTCAACGCATGATCGTCGCGTTCTCCGTGACCCCCCTCGGCGTCGGCGAGGACGTGGGGGAGTACGTCGCCGACGCCGTCCGAGTGGTGCGTGAGTCGGGCCTGCCCCACCGCACCGACGCGATGTTCACCTCCGTGGAGGGGGAGTGGGACGAGGTCATGGACGTCGTCAAGCGTGCCGTGGCCGCCGTCGAGGCACGGGCGCCGCGGGTGTCGCTGGTCCTGAAGGCGGACATCCGTCCAGGCGTGACGGACGGCCTCACCTCCAAGGTGGAGACGGTGGAGCGGCACCTCGCCGAGTAGGCGGCGGCGCTCCGTGGCATCGGGATACGCGAGCAGTGCGTCGATGCCGCGGAGCGCTGTCGTGTCCAAGCCCGAGTGACGAACGGACACTTCGGCTCACTCCTCGACCGTGGCCCGGTGCGTGAGTTCCTTGCGAGGGTGACTCGAACCGGCGCCGTGCGCGCGAGCGAGGCCGTCACGTCGTGAGCCCGTGCGCGGGGCGGGACCCGCTCTCCGCGCGGCGCACGCTGCACGGCCCGACCTCCTGAAGGTCCGCGCGTCGCCGGCGGCCCCCTTCCCCCGCAGGCGGAACTCGTCCGCCCTCAACCCGTGCTCCGGGGGCGGCACATGCCGTGCCCCGGGGACGCCGGCCGGCCGACCGCCGAGCCCCGGCCGGAGCGGGCGGCCACCCGCACCCGCCCGAACAGCGCATCGGCACCCGCCTCTTCGGGCTCGCCCCGGTACCCGCCTGACGTGGTGTCGGCAGCCGGCGGGCACGCCTTCGCGGGCATCCCTCAATTGGCCCGCGCGGCTCGCGGACCCCGGGGCCCTGACCCACGATGAAGGCTCAGGGCCGAAACCCGCGTTCGCGCAGGTGAACACGGACGGCCGCCGCTTGCTCCCGCGAAGGAAGGGTCCGCCGGATGACCACTTCGCCCTATACATCCCAGTCGGCATTCGACGGTTCCAGGATGCGCGTCATCCTGCTCGTCGATCTCCACGAAGGCGCCCAGCAAGAGTTCCTCGACGCGTACGAGTACATGCGTGACCGAGTCGCGTCGGTTCCCGGTCACCTCGGTGACCAGTTGTGCCAGTCCCTGGAGAACCCGTCCCAGTGGGTCATCACGAGCGAATGGGCCACCGCCCCGCCGTACCTCGCCTGGGTGAACAGTGAAGAGCATCTCGAGACGGTCGGGCCCCTGCAGAGCTGCGTCCGTGAGCTGCGGTCGATGCGGTACAGCGTCGTCCGTGAGACCGGCCGTGCCCACCCGGACACCGGCGGACTCCAGACGGCCCTGCGGGTGGGCGACGGCGTGACCCGCCATGCCCTGACCTTCACCGTCAAGCCCGGCTCCGAGTCCAAGGTCGCGGAGATCCTCGCCGACTACGCGCCGCCCCAGGCCCGCGTCGACGACTCCACGCGGCTGCGCCGCACCACCCTGTTCATGCACGGCAACCGGGTCGTGCGCACCGTCGAGGTCGAGGGCGACCTGATGGCGGCGCTGCGCCACGTCTCGCGGCAGCCCGAGGTACGGGCCGTCGAGGAGGCCCTCAACCCGCATCTGGAGCAGCACCGGGACCTGGCCGACCCCGAGTCCGCGCGGGCCTTCTTCGCCCGCGCCGCCATGCCGGCCGTCCACCATGTGGCACGCGGCGGACCGGACCCGGAGGGCCTCACGCGGCACGCCCTGTACTACCCGGCCCGGGCGGGCTGCGGCATGGCGCTGGCCCGGCTGCTCTCCCGGCAGGACGAGACCGCGGCCGCCGACCCGGCCGGCCCGGTGCACCGCAGCACCGTCTTCCAGCGGGAGGACATCGTCGTCCGCCTCATCGACGTACGCGGTGACCCCGAGACCGATCCGGTCAGGGCGCTCGGCATCCACGGTCCGCGCAAGGCCGCCGTGCTGGCACGTCTGCTCGACGGTGGCGCACTCGGCGTGGCCGGACCGCCCACGGGCGACCGGGAGGCGACCCGTCTCCTGACGCACGCCGAGATGGCGCTGATCACCGACCGCAGGGCTGCGCAGCCCTGACGGCACAGCGCAGGGACCCCCACCCCACCGACCGACCTGGAGACAGACCATGGAGAAGATGCGCCCGCGCGTCGTGGACGTGAACGAGATCGAGCCCAACCGCAAGCGTGGTGGCGACCTGCGCACCCTGCTCACCCCTGTCACGGTGGGTGCCACGAGCGGGTTCATGGGCCTCGCCATCATGCGGCCCGGCGAACGCATCAGCGAGCACTACCACCCGTACTCCGAGGAGTTCGTGTACGTCGTCGAGGGCAGGTTGGAGGTCGACCTGGACGGAGAAACGTTTTCCCTCCGTGCCGACCAGGGCCTCATGATCCCCATCGACATGCGGCACCGCTTCCGCAACGTCGGTGACGAGGAGGCCCGGATGGTCTTCCATCTGAGCCCGCTGGCCCCGAAGCCGAGCCTCGGCCACGTCGACACGGAGGCCCCGGAGATCAGCGACGACCTCAAGCCGTACCCGCTCGTCCAGGAGGAGAGCGGGCGTCCCGAACGGCGCGGGGTCCTCTCGTGACCCGGCGGGTGGCGGTCACCGGCATAGGCGTGGTCGCTCCGGGAGGCATAGGGGTGTCCGCGTTCTGGGACCTCCTCTCGGGCGGCCGTACCGCGACACGAGGCATCACCCTGTTCGACCCCGAGGGGCTGCGGTCCCGGATCGCCGCCGAGTGCGACTTCGATCCGCTCGCCCACGGGCTCGAACCCGAGCTGGTCGAACGCGCCGACCGCTACATACAGTTCGCCGTCGTCGCCGCGACGGAGGCCGTGACCGACAGCGGAGTCGACTTCGGCGCGGAGGACCCCTGGCGCGTGGCCGTGTCCCTGGGCAGCGCGGTGGGCGGCACGACCCGGCTGGAGCACGACTACGTCCTGGTCAGCGAAGGCGGGCAGCGCTGGGACGTCGACCACCGCGCCGCGGACCCGTACCTGCACCGGGCCTTCTCGCCCAGCACGCTGGCGTCGGACGTCGCGGAACGGTTCGGCGCCCAGGGGCCCGTGCAGACCGTGTCCACCGGCTGCACCTCCGGGCTCGACGCGGTGGGCTACGCCTTCCACACCATCGAGGAGGGCCGCGCCGACATCTGCATCACCGGGGCGTCGGACTCGCCGATCTCCCCGATCACCATGGCCTGCTTCGACGCCATCAAGGCCACCTCACCCAACAACGACGACCCGGCGCACGCGTCGAGGCCCTTCGACGCCCACCGCGACGGATTCGTCATGGGCGAGGGCGCCGCCGTCCTCGTACTGGAGGACCTGGAGCACGCCCGTGCGCGCGGCGCGCACGTGTACTGCGAGATAGGCGGCTACGCCACCTTCGGCAACGCCTACCACATGACCGGGCTGACCAGTGAGGGACTGGAGATGGCCCGGGCCATCGACGCCGCGCTCGACCACGCGCGCGTGGACCCCACGGACATCGACTACGTCAACGCACACGGCTCCGGCACCCGACAGAACGACCGTCACGAGACCGCCGCGGTCAAGAAGTCCCTCGGCTCCCACGCCTACGACACACCCATGAGCTCGATCAAGTCCATGGTGGGCCACTCGCTCGGGGCGATCGGCGCGATCGAGGTCGTCGCCTGTGTGCTCGCCCTGGCCCGGCAGGTGGTGCCGCCCACGGCGAACTACGAGACCCCGGACCCCGAGTGCGACCTGGACTACGTACCGCGCACCGCACGCTCGCGCAGGCTCGACAACGTGCTCTCCGTGGGCAGCGGCTTCGGCGGTTTCCAGTCCGCGGTGCTCCTGACGGGGCCGGGTGGGAGGACGAAATGAGTGGTAGTGGTATACGCCCCCGGCAGACCGCCGTCACGGGGATCGGTGTGGTCGCGCCCAACGGCCTGCACGCGGACACCTACTGGAAGTCCGTCAAGGAGGGCGCGAGCGTCCTGGACCGGATAACCCGGGACGGCTGCGAGCACCTTCCGCTCCGTATCGCCGGCGAGGTCCGCGGATTCGACGCGTCGGCGTTCATCGAGGAGACCTTCCTCGTCCAGACCGACAAGTTCACCCACTTCGCCCTGGCCGCCGCCGACGCCGCTCTGCAGGACGCGGGGCTGAGCAGCAGCGCCGCCGACTCCCCGTACTCCGTCGGCGTGGTCACCGCGGCCGGCTCCGGCGGCGGCGAGTTCGGCCAGCGGGAACTGCAGAAGCTGTGGGGACAGGGATCCCGGTTCGTCGGGCCCTACCAGTCCATCGCCTGGTTCTACGCGGCCAGCACCGGCCAGATCTCCATCCGCAGCGGCTTCAAGGGCCCCTGCGGGGTGGTGGCCAGCGACGAGGCCGGCGGTCTGGACGCCGTCGCGCACGCCTCCCGGGCCGTGGACCGGGGTACGGAGGTGGTCGTGGTCGGGGCGGCCGAGGCCCCGCTCGCCCCCTACTCCGGGGTCTGCCAGCTCGGATACCCCGAACTCAGCACCGTCGAGGACCCGGCCCGCGCCTACCGTCCCTTCACCTCGGCGGCCTGCGGCTTCGTGCCGGCAGAGGGCGGGGCCGTGCTGATCGTGGAGGACCTGGACCGGGCACAGCGCCGTGCCGCGGTGGTCCGGGCCACGGTGGCGGGGCACGCCGCCACGTTCACCGGCGCCTCGCGCTGGGAGCAGTCACGGGAAGGGCTCGCGCACGCCATCCGCGGCGCCCTCGACGAGGCCGGCTGCGCACCGGAGGAGATCGACGTGGTCTTCGCCGACGCGCTCGGCGTCCCGGAGGCGGACCGCGCCGAGGCCCTCGCCCTCGCCGACGCCCTCGGCCCGCACGGCACCAAGGTGCCCGTCACGGCGCCCAAGACCGGCATCGGGCGGTCCTACTGCGGGGCACCCCTGCTGGACATCGTGGCCGCGGTGCAGGCCATGGAGCACGGGCAGATACCGCCGACCCCGAACGTCTTCGACGTCTGCCACGACATCGACCTGGTGACCGCCACGGCACGCCCGGCCGAGCTCCGCACGGCCCTGGTCCTGAGCCGGGGACTCATGGGCTCCAACGCGGCGCTCGTGCTGCGCCGCGGCCCCGGATCCGCCGTATAGAACGACAAGGAGAACGCGTATGACCACTGAAGTGACCCAAGTGACCGTCGAGGAACTGGCCACGCTGATGAAGAAGGCCGCCGGTGTGACCGTCGACCCGCACGACCTCGCAAGGCGGGCGGACTCCACCTTCGCCGAGTTCGGGCTGGACTCGCTCGGCCTCCTCGGCATCGTGGGCGAGCTGGAGAACCGGCACGGCCGGGCGCTGCCCACCGACGCGGAGCGGTGCAAGAGCCCTCGCGCCTTCCTCGACCTCGTCAACGGCGCACTCACGACGGGAGCCTGAGGTGGCCGGACACACGGAGAACGAGATCACCATCGCCGCACCCCTCGACCTCGTCTGGGACATGACGAACGACCTGGACAGATGGCCGAAGCTGTTCAGCGAGTACGCGTCCTGCGAGGTGCTGTCCCGCGAGGGCGACACGGTGACCTTCCGCCTGACCATGCACCCCGACGAGAACGGCAAGGTGTGGAGCTGGGTCTCGGAACGGGTCGCCGACCGCGAGAAGCTCATCGTGCGGGCCCGCAGGGTCGAGACCGGTCCGTTCGAGTACATGAACATCGTGTGGGAGTACGAGGAGACCCCCGACGGCACCCGGATGCACTGGACTCAGGACTTCGCCATGAAGCCCGACGCCCCGGTCGACGACGCCTGGATGACCGACAACATCAACCGCAACTCGCCCATCCAGATGGCCCTCATCCGCGACCGCATCGAGGAGGTCTCATGCACCACGCCCTGATCGTCGCCAGGATGGCCCCGCAGTCGGCACCGGACATCGCCGACGTCTTCGCGGCCTCCGACCGCGGCGAACTCCCGCACCTCGTCGGGGTGACCCAGCGCTCCCTGTTCCAGTTCGGCGATGTGTACATGCACTTCATCGAAGCCGAGCAGGACCCGGGTCCCGCCATCGCGAAGGTGGCCGGGCACCCCGAGTTCGTCGACATCAGCAGCAGGCTCGAAGCGTTCGTCAGCCCGTACGACCCGCAGACCTGGCGGAGTCCGAAGGACGCGATGGCGCGGCGCTTCTACCACTGGCGGCGGGACTGAACCCAGGCAGCGGGACCGCCGAACGAAGTGAGCCGCCGCCCGCGCTGAACCAGGCGCGGGCGGCGGCTTCGGCGTGCGGCCGGTCACCGACGCGCGAGCGCCGGCATCAGCCGCAGGGCGTTCTCCCGGTTGATGCCCTCCAGTTGCTCCGCCGAGAGGAACGGGTCGCTGTCCAGAGCGGGCGCCACGCTGTCGGCGATGACATGCGCGGGGGTGGGCGGCCAGTCCGTGCCGAAGAGGATGCGGTCGGGGTCCACCGTCGTCAGCAGGGTGGGCGTGGCCGAGGGGGACATGGGGCCCGCCGTGTCGAAGTAGAACCGGTGCAGGTAGTCACGGACCCGGCCGGGCTCGATGGGCGGCGTGATGCGCCCGCCGAAGAGTTCGAGCCGGGTGGCCATGTACGGGAGGAAGCCTCCTCCGTGCGGCAGGATGAAGCTGAGGTTCGGATAGCGGTCCAGGGTGCCGTTCCTGATGAGGTTGATGGCCGCGCGCGTGGTGTCCATGAGGAAGTCGCACACGAAGGGCGGCATGCCCGGCAGCCCCGCGGCGCCGTCCTTCCCGGCCGGTACGTCCATGGGGTGCGTGCTGATGACCGCGGACCGGTCGTTCAGCTCCTGCAGAAGGCGGTCGTGCGACTCGTCCCCGAGCACCACGCCGTCCATGCTCGTGCGCGTGCTCACCCCGATGGCTCCGAGCTCGTCCAGGCCGTACGCCAGGCTCCACGACGACAGTTCCAGGTCGTCGAGGAACACGGGGGTGAAGAAGGCGAAGCGTGCGGGGTGGCTCTCGACGACGTCGGCCGCCGCCCGCAGGGCGACACGTGCGCTCTCCTGGCGCTCCGCACGCTCACGGAGCCGGCCGAGCATCGCGACGGTCATGACGGACGTGCCGATGCCCGTCTTGTCCATGACCTCCAGTGCCGTGCCCAGGTCCCAGCGTGTCCACCAGGGCAGCTTCTCGCGGTTGACCACTCCTCGTTCCTCGGCCCAGTCCAGCCAGGCGGGGGCGGTGAAGTGGTGGTGGACGTCGACGCGTCCGGCAAGGGTCATAACAACGTCCTAGGTGTGGGTCGTCCAGTGGGGGCGTTCAGTCGGGGTCAGGCGGAAGGCCGGCCAGGAGGAGGTCAGCCAGGAGGAGGTCGGCCAGGAGGGTGGCGGCGGCCTTCAGTCGTGGCAGAGCACGGACCGCAGCACCTTCGTCAGCACGCGATCGGCGTCCGGCATCGCCGCGTCCGTCCGCCAGGCGACGAAGCCGTCGGGGCGTACGAGTACGGCACCGTCCTCGGCCGTGCCGTGCAGCTCCGCCCAGTCGGCGTCCGGGTCGGGGGCGAGGTCGTGGTCGGGTCCCGTGCCGACGAGATACACCTCGACCGGGATGCCCAGGTTCGAGGAGGCCTTCTCCGCCGCGGTCCGCCACTTCTGCCCTCCGGACCCGGCGAGCAGCACGAAGGAACGCTCGTACAGGTCGAGCGTGGAGATCCTGCCGCCCTCCGTCATCACCCACATGTGGGGCGCACGGCTCCCCGGCTCGCCGCCCAGCTGGAAGGCATCGGGGACGATCGGCCGCTCGGCGGGGGCGTCCACCACGGCAGGGGACGCGTAGCGGTAGCAGAGGGAGACGGTCATCAGGTCCGCCGGGTCGTTGTTGCGTCCCGCGGCGGGACTGAATCCCGGGTGCTGCTCGTCGGCGGCCTGGACGCACGCCCGGGTGCCGGTCGCGAGGGCGACGGGCCGCCGTTCGAGCTCGTAGGTGTCGAGGAGCGGCGGGCCCGCCCAGCCGCGGAGCACCGAGGCCAGCTTCCAGGCGAGGTTGTGGGCGTCCTGGATGCCGGTGTTGGAGCCGAACGCCCCGGTGGGGGGCATCTCGTGGACCGCATCCCCGGCCAGGAAGACCCGGCCCTCGCTGTATCTGTCCGCGACCCGCTTCGACGCGTGCCAGGGCGCCTTCCCCGTGACCTCGATGTCGAGGTCCGCGACGCCGACGGCAGCGCGGATGTGGGCCGCCAGCCTCTCGTCGGTGAAGTCCTCCAGCTCCTCGCCCCGGTCGGGATACCAGGGAACGTGGATCACCCATCGCTCCTCGTTGTCCACCGGCAGCAAGGCACCTTCGCCCTGGGGGTCGGTGACGTAGCAGACGACGAATCGTTTCTCTCCGACGTACTTCCTGAGCGCCCTGCTGCGGAACGTGACGCTCACGTTGTGGAACAGCTCGCCCGGCCCCGACTGGCCGATCCCCAACTGGTTGCGGACGGGGCTCCTCGGGCCGTCGGCGGCCACCAGGAAGTCGGCGTTCACCGTGTAGGTCTCACCGGTCTCCCGGTGCCTGATCCGCGCCTGCACTCCCTCGCCGTGCTGTGTGAAGGAGAGCATCTCCGAGTGGAAGCGGATGTCGGCACCCTGCTCGGTGGCGTAGCTCAGCAGGACCGGCTCGAGATCGTTCTGACTGCACAGGCACCAGTCCGAGGAGCTGACCCGGGTGACGTCCATGCCTCCGGAGATGTCCCCGACGATCCAGCGGCGCTGTTCCCCGGTGAGAGTGTCCACCTGGAGAATGCCGTCGTTTCCGGCGAGAACGTGGGCCGCCTCCCGAATACGGGATTCCAGCCCCGCGGTCCGGTAAATCTCCATGGTGCGCACGTTGTTGCCGCGGCCACGCGGATGTGTCGATGTCGCGGCATGGCGCTCCACGAGCATGTGCTCGATGCCGAGGCGCCCCAGGAATACCGAAGTGGAAAGACCCACCAGGGATCCGCCGACGATGAGAACTGGTACAGATTCCGCTTCGTGTCCGCTCACGTCGACGATGTTTACCAGGCCGGACTGCCACACACACGTCATACGACGACCCGACCCATATGGCGCAGTGCCGTTTGCGGCGCGGTGTCGCCCGGGAAACGGTGGCTCTGACCGACGGAATCCGACCGCCGGAATCCACGCCTACCCCGGGGATCCAGTCATGACGCAAGCGTTCGCATCCGAGGAATCCGAGGCCCTTTCGTCCGAAGCGGCCGCGGCCGCGGCCTCGTCCTGCAGCCGGGAGTTCCGGGCCAACCCGCATCCCGTGTACGCGGCGCTCCGGGAGACGGCGCCCGTGTGTCCGCTGTCTCCGCCCCACGGCGTCGAGACGTACCTGATCACGCGGTACGACGACGCGCGGGCCGCCCTGGCCGACCCGCGGCTGAGCAAGGACATGTACGGCGCCATCGACGCCTACCACCGCATCTTCGGTGACTCGTCGATCGCGCTGGACGACAACATGCTCTTCTCGGACCCTCCGAAGCACACCAGGCTCAGGAGGATCGTCGGCAGTACCTTCACGCCGAAAAGGGTGGAATCGCTGCGTGTGCGCGTGCAGGAGATCACCGATGATCTGCTGGACCAATGCTCGACGTCGGGTTCGGTGAACCTGCTCCCGGAGTTCTGCTTCCCGCTTCCGCTCCACGTCATCTGTGAACTTCTGGGCGTCCCGGAAGACGAACGCAAACAGGCTCAGGAATGGTCCGCCACCGTCGCGCAGACAGGTTTCGGGCCGGAGGCGAGAAAAGCGCTGGAAATCGCCGAGGGAAACCTGCGCGACTATCTCGCGGAGTTGTGCGCACGGAAGCGGAGCGAGCCGGACGGAGGTCTGCTCAGCGCACTCGTCACGGCCCAGGACCAGGAGGGCGCGCTCACCGACCACGAACTCGTCTCGACGGCGTGGGTGCTCCTCTTCGCGGGCCACAAGTCGACGGCGTACCAGATCGGCAACGCCGTCTACCACTTGCTCAGCCGGCCGGACCAGAAGGAACTGGCGCTCCGGGACGCGAGTGCCATGAACGCGGCCATCGAGGAGATCTTCCGGTTCGAGGCCTCCGTGGAGAACTCGACCTTCCGTCACGCGAAGGAAGACATCGTCATCCGGGACATGCTCATCCCCAAGGGCGCGCTCGTCCAGATCTCGATCACCGGGGCCAACCGGGACCCGGAGATGTTCGCCGAGCCCGACGAAATGGACGTCCAGCGGCCGAACGTCCAGGCGACGCATCTCGCCTTCGGGTACGGCCCGCACTACTGCATCGGCGCACCGCTGGCGCGGGTGGAGATGCAGACCGCCCTCACCTCGCTCTTCGCGCGGTTCCCCGACATGGCCCTGGCCGTGGCGCCGGAGGACGCGCGCTGGCTGACCGTGCCGTTCCCCGCGTTCCGCGGGCTGGCGGAACTCCCGGTCGTCCTCGACCCCTCATGACGGGCGGCTCCTCGGCCCCGGAACGGGTGCGTGTCATCCGACTGCTGCGGGTGCGTGCGGGGATGGAAGCGGACTTCGTGAAGTCCTACAAGGACGTGCTCGCGAGGGCCGCGCGATTCCCCGGACACCTCGGTGAACAGCTCTGCCGTTCCCTGGACGATCCGGCTCAATGGCTGCTCACCAGCGAGTGGGACAGCCTCGAAGCCATCCAACGGTGGCGCACCGGCCCCGAGCACAGAACCCTGGTCGAGCCGATGAACGCCTGTCTGCACGACGATCGGTGGACGGCGCTCTTCCAGGTGAAGGAGACGGTGGCCGGCTGAGCGCCGGACCGAAAGGCGAGACGGGGCTGACCAGCATGTGACCGGCCGGTAAGGTCGGTCCCGTGCCGAAGCCGCTCAGTCTTCCCTTCGATCCCATCGCGCGCGCCGACGAACTGTGGAAGCAGCGCTGGGGCACCGTGCCGTCCATGGCCGCCATCACCTCGATCATGCGCGCGCAGCAGATCCTGCTCGGTGAGGTCGACGCGGTGGTCAAGCCGTACGGACTGACGTTCGCGCGGTACGAGGCGCTGGTGCTGCTCAACTTCTCCAAGGCCGGTGAGCTGCCGATGTCCAAGATCGGCGAGCGGCTGATGGTGCATCCCACGTCCGTGACGAACACCGTCGACCGGCTGGTCAGGTCGGGCCTGGTCGACAAGCGCCCCAACCCCAACGACGGGCGTGGCACGCTCGCCTCCATCACCGACAAGGGCCGCGAGGTCGTCGAGGCGGCCACCCGCGACCTGATGGCCATGGACTTCGGACTCGGGGTGTACGACGCCGAGGAGTGCGCGGAGATCTTCGCGATGCTGCGCCCGCTGCGGGTGGCGGCGCACGACTTCGACGAGGGCTGAGCGGGCCCCGGGCAAGATCTCCCGGAACGGGTGGTTACGCTCGTACGCATGAAGAAGAGCGTCCTGACCCGCTACCGGGTGATGGCTTACGTCACCGCCGTCATGCTGCTCGTGCTGTGCACCTGCATGGTGTTCAAGTACGGCTTCGACATGGGCGAGGACGTCACCTTCGCCGTCTCCCAGGTCCACGGCTTCCTCTACATCATCTATCTGGTGTTCGCCTTCGACCTCGGCTCCAAGGCCAAGTGGTCGTTCGGCAAGCTGCTGTGGGTGCTGCTCTCCGGGACGATTCCCTTCGCCGCTTTCTTCGTCGAGCGCAAGGTCACCCGCGAGGTCGAACCCCTGGTCAGCGAGTCGGTCCCGGCTGTCGCCAAGGCCTGACGCAACCGCCGTACCGACGCGTACGGCGGTTCTCCCATCGACATTTACTAGGACGTCCTAGTAAATTCGAAGGTATGGACGCTGACGCCATCGAGGAGGGCCGCCGTCGCTGGCAGGCCCGTTACGACGCCGCACGCAAGCGCACCGCGGATTTCACCACGCTCTCCGGAGACCCCGTGGAGCCGGTGTACGGGCCCCGGCCGGGAGACAGGTACGAGGGCTTCGAGCGGATCGGGTGGCCCGGGGAGTACCCCTACACGCGCGGGCTGTATCCGACCGGCTACCGAGGGCGGACGTGGACCATCCGGCAGTTCGCCGGGTTCGGGAACGCCGAGCAGACCAACGAGCGCTACAAGATGATCCTCCGCAACGGCGGAGGCGGTCTCTCGGTCGCCTTCGACATGCCGACGCTCATGGGACGGGACTCCGACGACCCGCGCTCGCTGGGCGAGGTCGGCCACTGCGGTGTCGCCATCGACTCGGCCGCCGACATGGAGGTCCTGTTCAAGGACATCCCGCTGGGCGACGTGACGACGTCCATGACCATCAGCGGTCCGGCCGTGCCGGTCTTCTGCATGTACCTGGTGGCGGCGGAGCGCCAGGGCGTCGACCCCGGCGTGCTCAACGGCACGCTGCAGACCGACATCTTCAAGGAGTACATCGCCCAGAAGGAGTGGCTCTTCCAGCCCGAGCCGCACCTGCGTCTCATCGGCGACCTCATGGAGTACTGCGCGGCCGGCATCCCCGCCTACAAGCCGCTGTCCGTCTCCGGCTACCACATCCGCGAGGCCGGATCGACGGCCGCGCAGGAGCTGGCGTACACGCTGGCGGACGGGGTCGGGTACGTCGAACTGGGCCTGTCACGCGGGCTGGACGTCGACGTCTTCGCCCCCGGCCTGTCCTTCTTCTTCGACGCGCACGTCGACTTCTTCGAGGAGATCGCTAAGTTCCGGGCTGCCCGCAGGATCTGGGCGCGCTGGATGCGGGACGTGTACGGGGCGCAGAGCGACAAGGCCCAGTGGCTGCGCTTCCACACGCAGACCGCGGGCGTCTCGCTCACCGCGCAGCAGCCGTACAACAACGTCGTGCGTACGGCCGTGGAGGCGCTCGCGGCCGTGCTCGGCGGGACCAACTCGCTGCACACCAACGCCCTCGACGAGACCCTCGCGCTGCCCTCCGAGCAGGCCGCCGAGATCGCCCTGCGCACCCAGCAGGTCCTCATGGAGGAGACCGGGGTCGCCAACGTGGCCGATCCGCTGGGCGGTTCGTGGTTCGTCGAGCAGCTGACCGACCGGATCGAGGCCGACGCCGAGAAGATCTTCGAGCAGATCAAGGAGCGGGGGCTGCGGGCGCACCCCGACGGGCAGCACCCCATCGGACCGATCACGTCCGGGATCCTGCGCGGGATCGAGGACGGCTGGTTCACCGGGGAGATCGCGGAGTCGGCCTTCCGCTACCAGCAGTCGCTGGAGAAGGGGGACAAGCGGGTCGTCGGGGTCAACGCCCACACCGGCTCCGTCACCGGCGACCTGGAGATCCTGCGGGTGAGCCACGAGGTGGAGCGCGAGCAGGTACGGGTGCTGGGCTCCCGCAAGGACGCGCGGGACGACGGTGCCGTGCGGGCCGCGCTCGACGCGATGCTCGCCGCCGCGAGGAACGGCGGCAACATGATCGGGCCGATGCTGGACGCCGTACGGGCCGAGGCGACCCTGGGCGAGATCTGCGGTGTGCTGCGCGAGGAGTGGGGGGTGTACACCGAGCCGGCGGGGTTCTGATCGTTCTGGGCTATGCGGCGCCGGTGAGGCCCAGGAGCAGGATGCGCGTGAAGCTGCGCACCCACTCCTCGTCCGCCGGCTCCGCGCTCACCAGGGTGCGGTGCACCACCGCGCCCGCCACCACGTCGAAGATCAGGTCCGCTGTGCGTGCGGCTTCCTCCGGATCCGTCTCCGGGGGGAGCTCGCCGCGTTTCTGGGCCCGGGAGCGGCCCTGGAGGACCAGGCGCTTCTGGCGCTCGACGATGGACCGGCGGATGCGCTCGCGCAGGGCGTCGTCCCGCGTCGACTCCGCCACCACCGCCATCAGCCCGCTCTTGGCCTCGGGGCGGGCCAGGATCGCCGCGAACTGCAGGACCACGCCCTCGATGTCGGCGGCGAGAGTGCCGCGGTCGGGGAGCTCCAGTTCGTCGAACAGCTCCGCGACCGCGTCCACCACCAGCTCGTTCTTGCCGGACCAGCGGCGATAGAGGGTCGTCTTTGCAACCCCGGCGCGCGTTGCCACGTCTCCCAGGGTGAGCTTGGACCAGCCCACCTCGATCAGCGCCTCCCGGGTCGCGGCCAGGATCGCCGTCGCCGCGGCGGCGCTGCGCGGCCGGCCGGGGCGGGCGGCGGAGGTGCGGCTCTGCATCCCCTGACCATATCCCCGCGATATCGGGGGATTCTGTGAGGTCGTGAGGGAGATCACCCGGGGGTGGTGCCCCGGAGGCACTCGATGCCATTACGCTACGACTCGTAGCGAAAGCTCGCGACGGACGTACGCGAGCGACCGCACGCACGGCGTGGGGTGGGGACCCGGCGTCGGAACAGCATCAGGCCTGACCGGCTTTCACAGTGCTTTTCACACGTGCGCGGGGAACGGGGGAGGATAGACGCATGCAGCCACGGAACATGTCCATGAGCGGAGTCGTCGACCTCGCCGCGGTGAAGGCGGCCCAGGAGGCCAAGGCGAAGGCGGAGCAGGCGCGTGCCGAGGCCGCCCGACAGGGCGGGGGAGGGGCCGTGTCGCCCGCCGACCTCGTCATCGAGGTGGATGAGGCGGGGTTCGAGCAGGAGGTCCTCCAGCGGTCCACCGAAGTGCCCGTCGTCATCGACTTCTGGGCCGAGTGGTGCGAGCCCTGCAAGCAGCTGAGCCCGGTGCTGGAGCGGCTCGCCGTCGAGTACAACGGCCGCTTCCTCCTCGCCAAGATCGACGTCGACGCCAACCAGATGCTGATGCAGCAGTTCGGCGTGCAGGGCATCCCCGCCGTCTTCGCCGTCGTCGCGGGCCAGGCGCTGCCGCTCTTCCAGGGGGCGGCCGGCGAGGCACAGATCCGGCAGACGCTCGATCAGCTCGTCACCGTCGCCGAACAGCGCTTCGGCCTCACCGGCATCACCGTCGACCCCGACGCCGAGCCCGGTGGCGCCCAGACCGCTCCCGCCGTGCCGGTCGGCCCGTACGACGCGTTGCTCGAGGCCGCCGTACAGGCCCTTGACGCGGGAGACTTGGCCGGTGCCGTCCAGGCGTACAAGAACGTACTGAGCGAGGACCCGGCCAATATGGAGGCCAAACTCGGGCTCGCCCAGGCCGAGTTGTTGCAGCGCGTGCAGGATGCCGACCCGCAGCAGGTGCGCAAGGACGCCGCCGACAAGCCCGCCGACGCAGCTGCGCAGATCGCCGCCGCCGACCTGGACCTGGTGGGCGGACACGTCGAGGACGCCTTCGGGCGGCTCATCGACACCGTGCAGCGCACGGCGGGTGACGACCGGGAGGCCGCACGGCTTCGGCTGCTGGAGCTGTTCGAGGTCGTGGGCGCGGACGATCCGCGCGTGGCGGCGGCGCGCAGGGCGCTTGCGCGCGCGCTGTTCTGACCGGGCCTTCGGGCGGGGCAGCGGCCCCGTTCTGACCAGTAACTAAACGCGCAGGCTCGTGTTGCCTGAGTGAAAGATCTGCCGACAGGGCATCAAAGCGGCCGCGCTTTACCAAATCTTGGTAATCGCGGCCGCAGTTACTGCGGGTAAGTCGAAGGCGTCGTTCTGTCGGATTCTGTCCGGCGATTACTGGACTTGTCCGGTCACTTGAGGCCACCCTGCGTCGCTGATCGAGACCGGCGGGTCGTTGTTCGGTTATCCCCCCGTTACTACCGAGTAACGAAGCCCCTTGTGCGGGCGGCGAGAATGCACCACGATCGGCCACGCTCGGTCCATTCCCGTACCCCGACAGCCGGTTGGGTCGCGGGAGTTCCTGGGTCCCCACCGAGCAGAGTCGGCGGCAGTGGCGCCGGCTCTTGGGCAGGGGGGTCTTCGCCTGCTCGGCGAAGCCTGTCCAGCAAGGTTGTGCGTGATGCGTGTCAGGCGCGACCAGTGGTTGTCGCTCGGGGGTGATCGCCGGTGATTCGGGCGCGTTTCGCGCCGCCGAGCGCAGGCGCTCTCCTTCCCGAGGACGTAGCACTTCTCCCATCCCTGCCCGGCTGAGCCGTCAAGTCGACAGTGGCAGCCAGGGCCAGGAGATGTACGTCCGAGAAGGAGGAAATATGGAGTCCCAGGTGCGTGGCGGGACCAGATGGAAGCGGTTCGCTGTGGTCATGGTGCCCAGCGTCGCCGCTACGGCTGCGATAGGTGTCGCCCTCGCGCAGGGCGCTCTCGCCGCGTCGTTCAGTGTCTCCGGCCAGTCGTTCAAGGTCACGACCGACAAGCTCGTCGGTACGGGTTTCTCGCAGTACGGCGCTCTTGACGAGGGCTACACGCTCTCCGGCAAGAAGACGGTTCACCCCGTCGCCGTCTCGGGGTTCCAGACCGCGACGATCAGCAACATGTGCCAGTCCGTGGTCACCCCCGACATCCCGATCCTCGGGAGTGTCAGCCTGATTCTGCGGGCGGGTGAAGACCCGAAGAAGCCGGTCGAGGCCAAGAACCTGTACATCGACGTGGCCGACCTCGAGGCCGACGCCACGTTCGAGAACATCGACATCGGTGTGGCTGCCAAGGACGCCAGCAAGGGTCCGGGCATGAAGGGTGGCGGCGAGCAGGCCAACCCCTTCGGGTTCGCCCAGCAGGCCGACAAGGCCACGCTGGTCGGCGTGAAGCAGACGGCGTGGGCGACCACGGCCGGAACCTTCAAGCTCAGCGGTCTGAAGATGTCGCTGTCGACGGGTGTCAAGGAGTGCTACTAAGCACTCTGTGACGGGCGGGGGAGCCGATGGCGCCCCCGCCCGTCCCCTCTCCACCCGCTTTCTTCACAAGCGGTCACACGCACTACAACTCACCACCACCGCACCACCATCACAGCAAAGCCGTAGCAGGGAGCTGTTTTCCATGAGCGCCGAGACTCCTGCCGTATCCGGCCAGTTCACCCACAGGAGGACGCAGTTCCGTGCCTGGCGGGGTACGCGGCCGTTCTGGGCCGGTCTGTTCGTCATGCTCGGCGGACTCCCCATCGCCTACTTTCCATACGCGAACCTCCAGATCGGTCACCTGACGCTGGCCATGCAGACCGCGGGGGGCTCCAGCTCCCTGATCATCGGTGTGCTGCTCGTCGTCCTGGGCTTCACTCTCTGGTTCCAGAAGCACGTCCGCACCTTCGCGGGCGTCGCGGCGATCCTGCTGGCGCTCGTCTCCATCCCGCTGTCCAACCTCGGTGGCTTCCTCATCGGCTTCCTCTTCGCCCTCATCGGCGGGGCGATGGCCGTCTCGTGGGTCCCGGGCGCGCCGCCCGAGTCGGAGCAGGCGCAGCGGGACGCGACGGGAGTGGGTGGCGCTCCTGAAGGCCTGGACCCGGACACCACGGTGCTCAAGCCCGTCCAGGGCACGGCCGAGTTGGGCAAGTCGAACGATCTGTCAGGAACGAGCCCGGCGAACGGGGCGAACGGGAGGCACAGTGCCGGCTGACGAGGTGACCCACGGGACTGAGGTGGACAAGTCCCGTGTGAGAACCGGGCCGCGTCACGCGGCGCCCAAGAAGCCGCTGTTCACCAGGTTCCACATGCCGGCGGGCAAGGCGATAGCCCTGGCGGCGATGCCCACGGCGGTCCTGATGGGGATGGGCTTCACGCCCACCCTCGCGCAGGCCGACAGCAACAACTCGACGAAGCCGACGTCCAACAGCCTGACGGCGGACGAGTACAAGGAGTGCGTGGCGGCCCTGGAGGACGATGCCTCCGCGTCCCCGGGTGCCGATGAGTCCACGGACAGCGACGAGGCGGCGGAGCCGACCCCGTCGGCGTCGGCCTCCGCCGGCGAGGACTCCTCGGACTCCTCCGGCTCCTCCGACGGTTCGGGATCTTCGGACTCCTCGGGCTCCGCGGGCGACTCCTCCTCGTCGGATTCAGGTTCCGACGACGGGGCCGAGCCCACGCCGACGCCCTCCGCGAGCAAGACGAGCGAGGCCCAGTCCGGCGACACCGCCACGCCGAGCCCCTCGGCCTCCGAGAGCGGCGGCAACCTGCTGGAGGACATCGGCGACGCGATCACCGGCGTCTTCACGGGTGGCTCCGCCGCCAAGGAGAGCGCGAGCCCGACGCCGACGCCCTCCGCGAGCGCGAGCGAGGAGGCGGCTTCCGGCTCCTCGGAGACCTCTGACTCCTCGGACGCCGCCGGCAAGGACACCTCCGAGGCCTCCGACCCCGTCAAGGAGACCGCCGAGAAGGTCACCGACACGGTGAAGGACACCGTCGACGGCACCACCGACAAGGTGTCCGAGGCGGCGCAGGGCGCCACCGAGGCGGCCGGCGAGGCCACCGCCTCGCCCAGTCCCTCCGCGAGCGCCGGCACGGACCCCGAGGACTGCCCGGCCGCCACGGACGAGGAGGGCGGCGTCGACAACACCGTGCCGCTGCCCGACGACCCCTGGTTCCTGGACGCCAGCTCGCTGCTGCTCAAGGGCGCCGACTACCAGGGCATCGTCAAGGTGAAGACGGCCAACGGCACCACCAAGAAGGTGCTGAAGTACGTCGTCTCCGACGGGGTCGACATCGGCGACCTGCACCAGACGGTGAAGGACAAGCAGTCCGGCAAGACCTACCACGTGCAGGCGGCCGGGGGCTCGACGTCCACGTTCCGCAACGGCAAGGTCGTGATGTACACGGAGAGCATCTCCGGCAACCTGCTGGGCCTGATCCCGATCACGTTCAGCCCGGAGAACCCCCCGCCGCTGAACATCCCCCTGATCTACTTCACCAAGGTGAAGGTCGTCCAGGCCGGCCAGTTCGGCGGCACCCTGCACGTGCCCGGACTGCACTCCTACGTCACCGACTGAACCGACTGAGCCGGGCGTCCGCGACGGACGCCCCCCACAAGCCCGTTCGGGAGCCGCGAAAACGCTGAGGGCGCCCCCTGGATCACAGGGGGCGCCCTCAGCGCCGTACGGGGGCCTTCAGGGCCCTTGTGGGATCAGTCCCGTGCGCCGCCACCGAGGTGGTGGACGCGGACCATGTTGGTGGTGCCGGGAACGCCGGGCGGGGAACCGGCGGTGATGACCACGATGTCGCCCTCGTTGAACAGGCCGAGCTTGACGATCTCCTGGTCCACCAGGTCGACCATCTCGTCGGTGCTGTTGACGAACGGCACGACGTGCGGCTCGACGCCCCAGCTGAGCGTCATCTGGTTGCGGGTGGACTCGTCCGTGGTGAACGCGATGATCTGCTGGGCGGCGCGGTAGCGGCACAGGCGGGGGGCGGTGTCGCCGGACTGAGTGAAGGCCACCAGGCCCTTGCCGCCGAGGAAGTCGGCGATCTCGCAGGCCGCGCGGGCCACCGAACCACCCTGTGTACGGGGCTTCTTGCCCGGCACGAGCGGCTGCAGGCCCTTGGAGAGCAGCTCCTGCTCGGCCGCGGCGACGATCTTCGACATCGTCTTGACGGTCTCGATCGGGTACGCGCCCACGCTCGACTCGGCGGACAGCATGACCGCGTCGGCGCCGTCCAGGATCGCGTTGGCCACGTCGGAGGCCTCGGCGCGGGTCGGGCGGGAGTTGGTGATCATCGACTCCATCATCTGGGTCGCCACGATCACCGGCTTGGCGTTGCGGCGGCACAGCTCGATGAGCCGCTTCTGCACCATCGGGACCTTCTCGAGCGGGTACTCGACGGCCAGGTCGCCACGCGCGACCATCACGGCGTCGAACGCCATCACGACGTCTTCCATGTTGGCGACCGCCTGCGGCTTCTCCACCTTGGCGATGACCGGGACGCGGCGGCCGACCTCGTCCATGACCTTGTGCACGTCCTGCACGTCGTTGGCGTCCCGCACGAAGGACAGCGCGACCATGTCGCAGCCCATGTCCAGCGCGAACCGCAGGTCCTCGACGTCCTTCTCGGACAGCGCCGGCACGTTCACGGCGGCGCCGGGCAGGTTGATGCCCTTGTGGTCGGAGACGACGCCGCCCTCGATGACGATCGTCTTCACCCGGGGGCCGTCGACCTCGGTGACCTTCAGCTCGACGTTGCCGTCGTTGATGAGGATCTGGTCGCCCTTGGTGACGTCGCCCGGCAGGCCCTTGTAGGTGGTCCCGCAGATCTGCTTGTCGCCCGGGACGTCCTCGGTCGTGATGACGAACTCGTCACCGCGCTCCAGCTCCACAGGGCCCTCGGCGAAGGTCTCCAGACGGATCTTCGGACCCTGGAGGTCGGCGAGCACACCGATGGCCCGCCCGGTCTCCCGGGCGCCGGCCCGCAGGCGCTCGTAGCGCCCCTGGTGGTCTTCGTGCGTGCCATGGCTGAAGTTGAAGCGGGCCACATTCATGCCCGCCTCGATCAGCGCGACGAGCTGTTCATGGGAGTCGACCGCGGGGCCGAGAGTACAAACGATTTTCGAACGGCGCATGGGACGATCCTATCGGTTTGTTTCGCCGCGGAATATTCCGTCTGGTGGAAGATACAAATGAGCTGGGCTTTGCTCAGCCGTGTTACTCGGGCGTTTGCCACGCGGTGGGCTGCATATCAAATGCGGCCGACCAGTGCGTAGGTCTGCGTCGCGATCTCCAGTTCTTCATCCGTCGGCACCACCGCGACCGCCACCCGCGCGTGCGCCGGCGAAATCAGCCGCGGCTCGTCACCGCGTACGGCGTTCAGCTCGCCGTCCACCGCCAGGCCCAGCTCCGCGAGGCCCGCGACGGCCGCCTCCCGCACGGGCGCCGCGTTCTCCCCGACGCCGGCCGTGAACGCCACCGCGTCCACCTTGCCGAGCACCGCGTAATAGGCGCCGATGTACTTCTTCAAACGATGAATGTAGATGTCGAAGGCGAGCTTCGCCTCTCCGTCGCCCTCGTCGATGCGGCGCCGGATCTCCCGCATGTCGTTGTCGCCGCACAGGCCGATGAGGCCGCTCTTCTTGTTGAGGAGAGTGTCGATTTCAGCGATGGACATTTCGCCAACGCGTGCCAAATGGAAGATGACCGCCGGATCCACATCACCGGATCGCGTACCCATCACGAGTCCCTCCAAAGGCGTCAGCCCCATGGAGGTGTCCACGCACTTCCCGCCCCGTACGGCGGACGCGGACGCGCCGTTGCCGAGGTGCAGCACGATGACGTTCACGTCCTCGGGAGCCTTGCCCAGCAGCTTCGCGGTGGCCCGGGAGACGTACGCGTGCGAGGTGCCGTGGAAGCCGTACCGGCGTATCCGGTGCCGGTCGGCGGTCTCGACGTCGATGGCGTAGCGGGCGGCCGACTCCGGCATCGTCGTGTGGAACGCGGTGTCGAAGACGGCGACCTGCGGCAGGTCCGGGCGCAGCGCCTGGGCCGTGCGGATCCCGGTGAGGTTGGCCGGGTTGTGCAGCGGGGCGACCGGGATGAGCCGCTCGATCTCGGCGAGCACGGCGTCGTCGACGACCGTCGGCTCGGTGAAGCGCTTGCCGCCGTGCACCACCCGGTGGCCGATCGCGGCCAGCTCGGGCGAGTCCAGCCCGAGGCCGTCCTTGGCGAGTTCCGTCGACACCGCCTTCAGGGCGGCCTCGTGATCGGCTATCGCCCCGGTCCACTCGCGAGTCCCGCCGCCGCTCGCCGGCCCGGTGTGCTTGAGCCGGGACGTCTCCTCGCCGATGCGCTCGACGAGCCCCATGGCCAGCCGGCTGCCGTCGCGCATGTCGAGCAGCTGGTACTTCACCGACGAGGAGCCGGAGTTGAGGACGAGGACGCGGGACGAGCTCACTGGGCGGTTGCCTTCTCGCTGGGGGACAGGGCGGGGGACAGAGCGGGAGACAGGGTGGGGGACTGGGCCTGGATCGCCGTGATGGCGACGGTGTTGACGATGTCCTGGACCAGGGCACCCCGGGACAGGTCGTTGACCGGCTTGCGCAGGCCCTGCAGCACCGGGCCGACGGCGATCGCGCCGGCCGAGCGCTGCACGGCCTTGTAGGTGTTGTTACCTGTATTGAGGTCCGGGAAGATCAAAACCGTTGCCTGCCCGGCCACTTCCGACTCCGGCAGCTTGGTCGCGGCGACGGACGGCTCCACGGCGGCGTCGTACTGGATGGGCCCCTCGATCTTCAGATCGGGCCGCCGCGTCCGCACCAGCTCGGTCGCCTCGCGCACCTTGTCGACGTCGGCGCCCGAACCGGACGTACCCGTCGAGTACGACAGCATCGCGATCCGCGGCTCCACGCCGAACCGCTGGGCCGTGGTGGCCGACTGGATGGCGATGTCGGCCAGCTGCTCGGCGTTCGGGTCGGGGTTCACGGCGCAGTCGCCGTAGACGAGGACCCGGTCGGCGAGGCACATGAAGAAGACCGACGAGACGATGTCGGCGTCCGGGTTCGTCTTGATGATCTCGAAGGCGGGCCGGATGGTGGCGGCGGTCGAGTGGACGGAGCCGGAGACCATGCCGTCCGCGAGGCCCTCCTGCACCATCAGCGTGCCGAAGTAGTTCACGTCGGAGACGACGTCGTACGCCAGCTCCACCGTGACCCCCTTGTGGGCGCGCAGCCCCGCGTACTTC
This sequence comes from Streptomyces sp. R28, assembly GCF_041052385.1. GTDB lineage: Bacteria > Actinomycetota > Actinomycetes > Streptomycetales > Streptomycetaceae > Streptomyces. The sequence goes on from NZ_CP163439.1 coordinate 7,235,574, forward strand.
TCGGCGAAGGAGTCGCGCAGCTCGCTGGTCGCCGGGTCGATCAGCTGGGTGTCGCCGAGGTCGATGCCGAGGTCGGCGGCCTGCTTGCGGATCCGGTCGACCGGCCCCAGGAGCGTGAGGTCGCAGACGTTGCGGCGCAGCAGCACCTCGGCGGCGTGCAGGACGCGCGGCTCGGTGCCCTCGGGCAGCACGATGCGGCGCATGCGCGAGCGGGCCTGCTCCAGCAGCTTGTGCTCGAACATCATCGGCGTGACGCGGTCGCTGTTCGGCGCCGAGACCCGCTTCAGCAGGTCGCCGGTCTCGACGTACCGCTCGAACAGGCCGAGGGCGGTCTCCGCCTTGCGCGGCGTGACCGCGCTCAACTTCCCCTCCAGGGAGAAGAGTTGCTCGGCGGTCGGGAAGCTGTAGCCCGGCACCGAGAGCACCGGGGTGCCCGGGGCGAGGCGGGCGGCGAGGGTGAGGACCTCGTCGCCGGGCCGCTCGTCGAGGGTGAGCAGCAGGCCGGCGATCGGCGGGGTGCCGGCGCTGTGCGCGGCCAGCGAGCCGACGACCAGGTCGGCGCGGTCGCCCGGGGTGACGACCAGGCAGCCCGGGGTCAGGGCGGTCAGGAAGTTCGGCAGCATCGCACCGCCGAACACGAAGTCGAGGGCGTCGCGCGCGAGCCCCGAGTCGTCGCCGAGCAGGACCTTCGCGTCCAGGGACTGGGCGATCTGCGAGACGGTCGGCGCGGACAGGGCGGGCTCGTCCGGCACGACGTAGCAGGGCACGGGCAGCCGTGCCTGAAGCCGCTGGGCGATCTCGTCCCGGTCGCCCCGGGCGACCCGGTTGGTGACCATGGCGAGCACGTCACAGCCCAGTCCCTCGTACGCCCGGTAGGCGTTGCGCGTCTCGGCCAGCACGGACTCGGCGGTCTGCTTGCGCCCGCCCACGACGGGTATCACGGACGCGCCGAACTCGTTGGCGAGCCGGGCGTTGAGGGAGAGCTCGTCCGGGAGCTGGGTGTCGGCGTAGTCGGTGCCGAGGACGAGGACGACGTCGTAGTCACGGGCGACGACGTGGAACCGGTCGACGAGCGTGGACACCAGCTCGTCGGTCCCGCGCTCGGCCTGGAGGGCGGACGCCTCGTGGTAGTCCATGCCGTAGACCGTCGCCGGGGCCTGGGACAGGCGGTAGCGGGCGCGCAACAGCTCGAACAGACGGTCGGGTGAGTGGTGCACCAGCGGCCGGAACACCCCCACCCGGTCGATCTGGCGGGTCAGGAGCTCCATGACCCCCAGTTCGACGACCTGGCGGCCGTCTCCGCGATCGATGCCGGTCACGTACACGCTGCGCGTCACGCGTGCTCTCCGTTTCGTCTGTCGGCGTTTCGTCTGTCGGTGGCTTGGCGGAGCCTTTGCTCTGTTCCGGTCAAGGGTCGCAAAATCGCCCAGTGGGGTGAGCGAAACCCTCTTGACAATACCCTTGCCGGTGGATAAGGCGCCCGCCAGGATCGAGGGTCGGACAGGGGCCTTCGAGACGTGAAACAATCGGACTGGCTCACCGGTATCAACAGCGAGCAGGAGACACAGCACGATGCGTATCGGAGTTCTCACCGCAGGCGGCGACTGCCCCGGCCTGAACGCCGTGATCCGGTCGGTCGTGCACCGAGCCGTCGCGCAGTACGGCGACGAGGTGATCGGATTCGAGGACGGGTACGCGGGCCTGCTGGACGGCCACTACCGCAGCCTCGACCTGGAGGCGGTCAGCGGCATCCTGGCCCGCGGCGGCACCATCCTCGGCTCGTCGAGGCTGGAGCGCGACCGGCTGCGCGAGGCCTGCGACAACGCCCCCGACATCGCGCGCGAGTTCGGAATCGACGCACTGATCCCGATCGGCGGCGAGGGCACCCTGACGGCGGCGCGCATGCTGTCGGACGCGGGCCTGCCGGTGGTGGGCGTCCCGAAGACGATCGACAACGACATCTCGTCGACGGACCGGACGTTCGGCTTCGACACGGCGGTCGGTGTCGCCACGGAGGCCATGGACCGCCTGAAGACGACGGCGGAGTCCCACCAGCGGGTGATGGTCGTGGAGGTCATGGGCCGCCACGCGGGCTGGATCGCGCTGGAGTCCGGCATGGCGGCGGGTGCGCACGGCATCTGCCTCCCGGAGCGCCCGTTCGACCCGGCCGACCTCGTGAAGATGGTCGAGGAGCGCTTCGCGCGCGGCAAGAAGTTCGCGGTGATCTGCGTCGCCGAGGGCGCCCATCCCGCCGAGGGCACCATGGACTACGGCAAGGGCGCGATCGACCAGTACGGCCACGAGCGCTTCCAGGGCATCGGTACGGCGCTGGCGTTCGAGCTGGAGCGCCGGCTCGGCAAGGAGGCCAAGCCGGTCATCCTCGGCCACGTGCAGCGTGGCGGCGTGCCCACGGCGTACGACCGCGTCCTCGCCACCCGCTTCGGCTGGCACGCGGTGGAGGCCGCGCACCGGGGCGAGTTCGGCAGGATGACCGCGCTGCGCGGGACCGACGTGGTGATGGTGCCGCTGGCGGAGGCGGTGACCGAGCTGAAGACGGTGCCGAAGGATCGGATGGACGAGGCGGAGTCGGTGTTCTAGACCGGTCTTCCAGCACCGATTCACAGTCGTCCCCGAGGGGAACGCAAGGGCGTCCGGATGGGCGACCTCACCGACGAGCGGCGTGACCTCGGCTTCGCGCTGCTCGCCGCGGCCCTGTCCGCGGACGGGCTCACCCAGTCCCGCAACATCACGAAGCTCAACGCGTACCTGGGCGAGTACAACGGCGGCGGCAGGGAGACCCGCACCGAGCGCCACCACCTGGCGATCAACTACTTCGTCCTGGGCGACCAGGTCGTCATGACGCCGACGTTCGGACGCCGTACGGCAACGACTACGGGATCGACCTGCTGAAGCTGCACCTGGAGACCGACCACTGAGGAATCGGGGTGGGAGGGTTCAGGCGGGACTACCCCCGACCGTCGTCCAGAAGCGCTCCACGATCCGGTCCAGGAACTCGCGGCCGGCCGCGCTGGAGTCACTGCCGCCGCCGCCCCAGCTGAGGGTGGCGGTCATCTGCCCCTGGTAGTCCTGGTGCAGCTCCTGGAGGACGTTCTCCAGCAGGCGCCGGTCCAGGGGCACCATCTTGCCGACCGGCCGTACGTACGCCTGCCATCGCGTCGAGACGGCACTGCGCAGCAGCTCGCCGAGCTTCGCGTCCCGGCCGGTGACGGTGATGAAGTCCGGGAGGGTGAGGCCGAGGACGTCGGCGAGGGCGGCGGACTGGCGGTCGGTGCCGTGCCAGTCGTCGCTCTCCTCCATGCGGAGATACGCGACGAGCTCGTGCCCGACGGTACGGGCCACGTCCTCGGGCGCCAGCCCCCGGGCGATGCGGTGCTCGCGCAGCGTCCGCGGCTTGCCGAGCAGCTCACTGGGCGAGCACCACAGCACGCCCGCGAGCGCGGTGAGCTCGCTGCTGTTGGGGGCGGTGAGCTCGCGTTCCCAGGCGACGACGAGGTCCTCGGTGACGTAGGGGAGTCCGTACGAGGCGCGCATGCCGTAGGCGACGTGTTCGGGCCCCATGTTGAGGCCGGCACGCAGGCGGCGGGCGGCGGGGGCGTTGAACGGGGGAGTGGGTGGGTTCCGGTGGCTCGAGCGGTTGGGGGGCTGGTTCGGCTGGGCTGGGGGTCGGCGCACGGGGCACAACGTAGGCCGGGTGGAGTGGGGTGACTACGGTCTGTTCGGCCAGGATTACGGATTGTAGGAAGCTACGGCTACTGGCGGGTTCGGCGCTGGGGGGTGATCGCCTGGGGAGCGTGCGGACAGGGGCGCGGGTGCTGCCGAGGTGGCTCGATGATGGCTGCGGCGGGTGGTGGCATTCGGTGAATGGCAAGGTCAGTGGGCATATTCGCGGCGGGTTGTGCGGTGCCGATCTTGTTGTGCGTTACGGGGCGGGTGCTGCTGGAATGTCGCGGCGGTCGGTTGTGCGGGCGGATGTCGAAATTGAGTGCGCCATGGTCGACGGTGGATCGACCGCCCGAAGACAGGCCGTACGCGGCTCAATCCCGACGCTCCACCGCGCTCGCCGGTCGGCTCACCCCTTGACCGCCCCGCCCAACGCGAATCCCCCGCCCAACCGCCGAGACACCAGCACATAAAGCAAGATCACCGGCGTCGAGTAAATGATCGAAAACGCCGCCAGCTGCCCGTACACCACAGTTCCCCGGTTCCCGAAGAACTCGTTGATGCTCACGGCAGCCGGCATCTGGTCCGGCGTGAGCAGCAGCATGAAGGGCACGAAGAAGTTGCCCCACATCATCACGAACGAGAACACCGTCACCACCGCCACGCCCGGCCCCATCAGCGGCAGCACGACCCGCAGCAGCGACTGGAGCGACGACGCGCCGTCCGTCCAGGCCGCTTCCTCCAGCTCCTTCGGCACCCCGTCCATGAAGTTCTTCATCAGCCAGATGGCGAACGGCAGTTGAGAGGCGGCGAAGAAGAAGATCGTGCCCTGCATGGTGTCGATCAGGTTCACCCGCACGAACAGGGCGTACACCGGGACCATGATCGCCGTGATCGGCAGGCTCGTCGCGAACAGGACCGTGAGCAGGAACGGGCGGTTCAAGCGCGACCGGAACCGCGACAGCGGGTAGGCGGCCAGCGCCGCGCACGCCACCGTCAGGGCCGTTCCGCCGCCGCACAGGAGCAGGCTGTTGAGCAGGGGTGTGAAGGTGATGTCCGGGGTCAGGACCGCGTCGAAGTTGTCCAGGGTCACGCCGTCGGGGAGCTTCACCTGGAGGTTCGCGTTCGTGTCCAGGGAGGAGAGGATCACCCAGGCGAGCGGGAGCACGAAGGCCGCGGCCACCGCCAGTAGGCCGGCGTCGGCGGCCAGGCGGTGGGTGGTGCGCCGGGAAGAGGGGGTGCGGGAGGAGAGCGTGCGGGGCATGGGTGTCAGACCTCCGTTCGCAGCAGACGCAGGTAGACCACCGAGAACAACGAGCCCACCACCAACAGCAGCAGGGCGACCGCCGTGCCGTAGCCGATCATGCTCTTCTGGAACGCCTCCTCGTACATGAAGAGCGGGAGCGTCTGGCTCTTGCCGCCCGGGCCACCCCTCGTCATCACCCAGATCAGGCCGAAGACGGACAGGGTCTGCAGGGTGATGAGCATGAGGTTCGTGCCGATGGAGCGCCGGATCATCGGCAGCGTGATGTGCCACATACGACGCCAGCCGCCCGCGCCGTCGACCTCGGCCGCCTCGGTGATCTCCTTGGGGATCTCGTTCAGGGCCGCCGAGTAGACCAGCATGGAGAAGGCCGTGCCCCGCCAGACGTTCGCGAAGGACACCGCCAGGATCGGGAGGGTGAACAGCCAGTTCTGGGTGGGGAGTCCGAGCCAGCCCAGGATGGCGTTCAGGGTTCCCTCGCGCCGGAAGAAGGCGTAGAGGAGGAAGCCGGCGACGACCTCGGGCAGGACCCACGCCGTGATGACGATGCCGCCCACCAGGGTCCGTACGGGCTTCGACGCGCGCTGCATCAGAGCGGCCAGGGCCAGGCCCAGGGTGTTCTGCCCGAGCAGGGCGGAGACGACGGTGAAGACGAGGGTGAGCCAGACCGCGTTGAGGAACGCCTCGTCACCGAACGCCGTACGGAAGTTGTCGAAGCCGACGAACGAGTCCTCGGCCTGGCCGGTGAGCTGGAGGTCGGTGAAGGCGATGTAGGCGCAGTAGGCGATGGGGCCGGCGAGGAAGAGGAGCAGCAGGACGACGGCCGGGGTGACCGGGAGGGCGCGGCTGAGGGAACGGGTGGGGGCGTGGTTGAGGGACCGGTTGAGGGAACGGGTGGGGGCGTGGTTGAGGGACCGGGCCCGCGTCATACGCGGGAGCCCGTCTCGGCAGTGCTCATTTCTCGATCACCTGGTCGTCCGCCGCCGCCTTCAGCTCCTCGTCGTACCCCTTCGCCGCGTCCTCGACCGACATGTCGCCCGTCGTCACGCCCTCCATCGCCTCCTGGACGGCGGTGGAGACCTTCGGGTACGCCGGGTAGGCGGGGCGGTAGTGGGTGCTCGCGACGAGGTCCGTGAAGAACTTGATGCCGGGTTGGGCGGTGACGTACGACGGGTCCTTCGCCACGTCCTTGCGTACCGCGATGCCGGAGTTGGCGACGTACCACTTCTGGGCGTTCGCCTTCGTCTGCATCGTCTTGACGAACTCGAAGGCGAGGTCGGGGTTGGCCGCCTTGGCCGGGACGGACCAGGTCCAGCCGCCGGACATGCTCACCTTGCCGGGGGCCTGGCCGTTCTGGGTGGGCATGGCCGCGAGGCCGAGTTCGTCGGACCACTGCGGCCATGCGTGGCCGCTGCCCGGCAGCCAGTCCTGCGGGAGCCAGGAGCCGTCGAGGGCGATGGCGAGCTTGCCCTGCGGGAGCCACTCGCCGCGGACGCGGGTCATGACGTTGGGGTCGAGGGCGTCGGAGACGTCGGGGCCGAGTTTCTCCTTGTAGAGGGTCTCCACGAAGGTGAGGGCGTCCTTGAAACCTTGGCTACCGGTGATCCACTTCTTGGCGGACCTGTCGTACAGCGGGTCGTCTGTCGTGGTGCCGCCCGTGGTGCCGTAGAGCAGCATCTCGAAGGTCTGCATGGTGGCGGCCTCACCGACGGGCTTGCCCGTGTAGACGTTCAGGGGGATGACGTCGGGGGCTTTCCGCTTGATGGTGCGGGCGGCGTCGAGGACGTCGTTCCAGGTCCTCGGCTGCCAGTCGGCGGGCAGGCCGGCCTTCTCGAAGATGTCCTTGCTGAACCACAGGCCCCGGGTGTCGGTGCCGTCCGGGATGCCGTACGTCTTGCCGTCCTCGCCCTTGGCCGCTTCCTTGGCCGTGTCGATGAACTGGTTCCAGTCCTGCCACTTGGCCAGGTACGGATCGAGGGGTTTCAAGTACCCGCTGGTGATGTCCGAGTTGATGAGGAAGGTGTCCTCGTAGACCAGGTCGGGGGCGGTCTTGGGGGAGCGGAGCATCTGCTGGAGCTTGGTGTAGTACTCCGAGTCCGGGGCCTTGATGGGGACGAACTCGACCTTCTTGCCCGGGTTCGCCTTCTCGAACTGCTTCTTGATGTCCGCGAGGTAGGTGTCCATCACCTTGATGGAGTTGTCCGTGGACTGTTTGAAGGAGACCTTGATGGTGTCGGGGTCGCTGCCGGAACCGCTGCCGCAGGCGGTGAGGGTGGCTGCGGCGGCGAGGGAGAGGGCGAGGAGTGCGGGGAGGGTGGCGGTGGGGCGCACGGGCATGACCTCCTGCGGGCTCACTTCGGTGTGGCGCGGGGGTGGCTGCCTGGTGAACGTAGGTGGAGTGGTCTAGTCAGGTCAATGCGTCTGCGCGGGATTGGGCATCGTTGGCGCGGTCGGGGGCATTGGCTTGGGTGAAGGCGGCGGCGGCCCGGAGCCAGGTGGCGCGGGCTTCGGCGGGACGATCGGTGTCCTCATGGATGCGGGCCAGGTTCCCCAAGGTCAGACCCGATCCGTACCAGTCCTCGAACTCACCGCAGATTTCCAGGTCCTTGGCGTAGGCCTCGATCGCCTCCTCGACCCGGCCCGCGTGCCGCAGGGCGATTCCGAGGTTGTTCCACGCCTTTCCCTCGCCGTGACGGTCTCCGACAGCCTGGCACAGCGCGCGATCGTGGATGTGGGCGTCGATCGCCTCCTCCACCCGCCCTGCCTCCCGCAGAGCGATTCCGAGGTTGTTCCACGCTCCGCTCTCCCCGTGAGGGTCCCCGGCGGCCCGGCACAGGTCGCGGCCGCGGATGTGGGCGTCGATCGCCTCCTCCACCCGGCCTGCCTCCTGGAGGGCGATTCCGAGACCGTCCCACGCCAGACCCTCCCAGTGGCTGTGCCCGTCGGTCCGATGGAGATCACGTGCGTGGGTGTAGGCGGCGATCGCCTCCTCCACCTGGCCGGCCTCTCGCAGGGCGTTTCCGAGGTTGGTCAACGCCGCACCCTCGTAGAAACGGTTCCCGATGCGGGGGGCCGTCTCCCGAGCGGTACGGGCGGCTGTGAGCCAGTCATGCAGAAACCGCCGCCATTCGAGGTATTCCGCCAAATGAAAGGCCAGTTGCACCGCCCTGTCCGCGTACCTGTCCTCGCGCGCCCACTGCACGGCGGCCACCAGTCCAGCCCGTTCGCTGTCCAGCCATGCCAGCGCCTTCGCCCGGTTGGTGAACCGCTGCGGCTCCGGCGCGCCTGGTAGCCACCGCAGTCGGTCATCAGCCGCATCCGCCCACCGGCAGTAGAACGCCAGCAGCCGCTCCCGAGCTGCATCTCCCTCCTCCTTGAAGACCGTGTCTCCCGCCACCACCCGCATCCCGAACGCCCGCACCAAGTCATGCAACCGCCACCGCACATCCCCACCCGGTACCGGGGTCACGAGACCGGCGGAGGCCAAATCCTCCAGCCGCCCCAAGGTGTCATCCGTCTCCCGGTCGGTCAGGGCAGCCACGGCCTCCGCGCTCGTGTCGGTGCCGGGAGCCAGGGCCAGCAGACGCAGCAACCGGGCCTGCTCGGGCGGCAGACGGCGATACGAGGTCTCCAGCACAGGGCGGAGGGCGAGCGAGCGGCCGTACAGATCCGTGCCTGCACTGCCGTTGTCCAGGACGGCGGTCGGGTCCTCGGCCTCCTTGATCTCGGCCACCAGCGAGGCGATGTCACGGTGCCGACGCCGACGGAGCATTGCGCCGGCGATCTGAAGAGCAAGGGGCAAGTGACCGCACAAGTCGGCCAGTTCGCGCAACGCGTGCGGTTCCCGCGCCGGGCGGTCGTCCCGTTCGTCGGCGTCGTGGAGGGCCCGGGTCACGAGGGCAGCGGAGTCGTCCGGAGTGAGTGTCTCAAGGTCGATGAGGCGGACGGGGAGGGCGTCCGGGCGGTTGCGGGAGGTGATCAACACCCGGTGACGGTCCGTGCCGGGGAGGAGGGGGAGGAATTGGGACGGATCCGAGGCGTTGTCCAGGATCAGCAGCGTCCGGTCCTGTCGTTCGGCGAGGATCTCGCGGTAGGTGTCGTACTGACGGACGGTCGTTTGCGGCAAGTCACTGCCCTGCACTCCCAGTGCGTCGAGCAGTGCCAGCACCGCCTGATCTCCGGTTACCGGATCGTCGTCGTACCCCCGCAGATCCACGAACAGCGTCCCGCTGGGAAACCACCCCTGCGCACAAGCCCGATGCGCCGCCTCCACCGCCAACGCCGTCTTGCCGATGCCACCCATCCCCGTGACAGCGAAGATGAGCACAGGAAGCGCGGCCGAAGCCCCCGCATCAGGCGCGAGCTGTGCAAGCAACCGCTCCAGCTCAGCCGACCGCCCCGTGAACCCCGGAGGCCGTGGCGGCAGCGTGGCGCTCGCGCGCGGAACCGGTCCGTGGACGGTCCCCCTACCGCTGCCCTCCGGACCGCTGCCCTCCGGTCTGCTTGCCGACGACAGGTCCGTAGAACGTCCCGCCCCGAAAGTCGATGTGATCGCCCCCGTAATGGGGCCCCTCCTCGGAGCCGGAGGAGGCAGCGGAGCCGGAGGAGGCTGTGGAACCGGAGGACCCGGAACCCCCGCCCCGCGGCCGGTGCTTCCGCAGTACCGCCACCGCCACCGAAGCCGCCTGCGCGGCCGCCCGTGCTTGCGAGCCGGACGCGTCAGCCCTGCTCTTCGCGGTGTTGGCCCGGTCGCTGATCCCCCGGATCACCAAAGCGTCCAACTGGCCGTTCAGATGGGCCGCGTGGGCCGCGCCGGAACCCTCCATCTCGATCGCCGCGGCATCGTTGTAGTGCTCGCGGAGATGCTTGGCGATCTCCGACCTGGCGTCCGCCAGGACCACGTCACCCGCGGCGATCGGCTTGAAGTGCGCACGCCCCTCCGCCATGTCCCGTACGGCGGAACGGGCGGCCTGCACCAGTGCGTTCGAGCCCGGCCACGCTTCGGGGCGGACGAGGAAGCCCTTGGCCGTCTGCTTGCCGCCATGGATGCCGTACACCTTCGTGCCCACTACGACATCACCGACCCCGATGTCCTCCTTGAGGCTGCCCGCCACCCCGACGAAGAGCACGGCTTGCGGATTCAGCCAGGAGACGATCTGTGTCGTGACAGTGGCGGCGTTCACCGGGCCCTCGCCCACTTCGGCGATCGCCACGGTCCAGTCCGTACCCTCCAGGCGGCCGCGCTCGACGCGGGTTCCGTGCTTGTCGTGGACGAGTTCCTCACGGTCCACGATGTGCGACCGCACCGCGGCGTATTCGAGCGCGAGCGCGGTGAGGACGACAACGCTGGGAGAGGTCTCTGGCACCCCCTTAAGGTACTGCCAAGTGACCGGCGCAGGCGGGTCGTTGGCCACCCGAGGGAAGGGGATCGTCGCCATGGCCGGGACGGAGTCAGAGGTGACCGTCGGGCAGTTACTGCTCGCCGAGTACCAGAGTGTGAAGGACGAGCAGAAGGCGCGGATCGGGTTCCGGGACAATCTGCTGTACGTCACCCTCGCGGTCGTCGCCGCGGTCATCGCCGCGGCGGCGCAGGCCAAGCAGACGTCGATGCTGCTGGCGTTGCCGCCGGTGTGTGTCGTGCTCGGGTGGACCTATCTGGTCAACGACGAGAAGATCTCGGCGATCGGGACGTATGTGCGGGGCGAGCTGGGGCCTCGGCTCGCGCAACTCGCCGGTGCCGAGGGCGCCTTCGGATGGGAGAACTTCCACCGCGGGGACACCAGGAGGGTGGCGCGCAAGGCCGTGCAGCTCGTGGTCGACCTGCTCGCCTTCTGTGTCGTACCGCTGAGCGCGCTCGTCGTGTACTGGGCCGGGGGTGGGACCTCGCCGGGGCTCGTGATCCTCTCCGTGGGCGAGGCGGTCGCGGTGGCGGCGCTGGGCTGGTACTTCGTCGGGTACGCGCTGCCCTTCGGTACGGCGGACGGCGGGCGGCAGTGACTCAACGGCGCTCGCCGCGCACCCATCGGTACACCAGCTCCGGCCTCCCGACCTGCCCGTAGACCGGCTTCCGCTCCGCTCGGCCCGCCTCCACCAGGTGCTCCAGGTATCGCCGGGCCGTGATCCGGGAGATCCCCACCGCTTCGGCGACCCCGGCCGCCGTGAGGCCCTCCTCGGCCTCCCGCACGGCCCCGGTCACCCGCTCCAGCGTCGGCCCGCTCAACCCCTTCGGCAGTGCCGCCGGGCCCGGCGCCCGCAACGCCGCCAACGCCCGGTCCACCTCGTCCTGCCCACTCGCCTCCCCGACCGCCGCGTGGAACTCGGCGTACCGCACCAGCCGATCCCGAAGGGTCGCGAACGTAAAAGGCTTCAGCACGTACTGCACGACCCCCAGCGACACCCCCTCGCGCACCACGGCCAGGTCCCGTGCCGACGTCACCGCGATCACGTCGGCGTGGTGCCCGGCCGCCCGCAGCGACCGTGCCAGTTGCAGCCCGTGCACATCCGGCAGGTGCAGGTCCAGCAGCAGCAGGTCCACCGGCGTCCGCTCCAGTGCGCGCCGCGCCTCCGCGCCCGTGTGCGCCTTGCCGACCGCGACGAATCCCGGCACCCGGCCCACGTACATCACGTGCGCGTCCGCGGCGACCGGATCGTCCTCCACGACCAGGACGCGAATCGCCTGCTCGGCCGCCCCCGTCATATGTCACCTCTCGAAACCACGGCGCCCTCGGAACCCCGCACGGGCTCGGCCTGCCGCGTAGGCCTGCCGTCCGGCACGGGTTCGGCACCTGGTGGGAGTTCGGCGCCCGGCGAGGCCCCGGCACCCGGCAGGTGCTTCACACCCTCTCCCAACGGCAACCGCACCTCGAACTCCGCCCCACCCCCGGCAGCCTCCGCCACCGACAGGGTCCCGTCGTGCCGATGCGCCGCCTGCCGTACCAGCGCCAGCCCCAGCCCTCGCCCGCCCGGCCCGGCCGGCTTCGTCGAGAAGCCGCGTTCGAACACCGCTTCCACGTGCGCGGGGTCCACCCCGGCCCCCGTGTCCGACACGCGCAGCACCAGCTCCGCGCCCTCCGTGTACGCCGTCACCGTCACCCGCCCCCGTACGCTTCCCTGCGCGGCGTCCACGGCGTTGTCGATCAGGTTGCCGAGGATCGTCACCAGATCCCGGGCCGGCAGGGAGGGCGGCAGCAGGTTGTCGTCCAGTCGGCTGTCCTCCGACACGACGAGTTCGACGCCCCGCTCGTTGGCCTGCGCCGTCTTGCCCAGCAGCAGCGCCGCCAGGACCGGCTCACTCACCGCCGCGACGACCTGGTCCGTCAGGGCCTGCGCCAGCTCCAGCTCGGCGGTCGCGAACTCCACCGCCTCCTCGGCGCGTCCGAGTTCGATCAGCGAGACGACCGTGTGCAGACGGTTCGCCGCCTCGTGCGCCTGCGACCGCAGCGCCTGGGTGAAGCCCCGTTCGGAGTCCAACTCGCCCATCAGGGACTGGAGTTCGGTCACGTCCCGCAAGGTCACCACTGTTCCGCGCCGCTCACCGCCCGACACGGGGGACGTGTTCACCACCAGCACGCCCTGCGCCGTCAGATGCACCTCGTCGACCCGCGGCTCGGACGCCAGCAGCGCCCCGGTCAGCGGTGCGGGCAGGCCCAGGTCCGCGACCGACTGCCCCACCACATCGCCGCCCACCCCGAGCAGTTCCCGCCCGCCGTCATTGATCAGTGCCACCCGGTACTGCCCGTCCAGCATCAGCAGCCCCTCGCGCACCGCGTGCAGCGCGGCCTGGTGGTAGTCGTGCATCCGGCTCAGCTCGGCCGCGTTCATGCCGTGGGTGTGGCGGCGCAGGCGGGCGTTGATGACGTACGTGCCGATCGCGCCCAGGGCGAGCGCGCCCGCCGCGACCCCGAGCAGGGCCGTCAGCTGGTCCTGCACCCGCTTGCTGATCTCCTCGACCCTGATGCCCGAGCTGACCAGCCCGACGATGTCCTTCGGGGCCGTACCACCGTCGTATATCGGCACGACCGCGCGCACGGACGCGCCCAGCGTGCCGGTGTACGTCTCGGTGAACGCCTCGCCTCGCAGGGCGCGCTCCGTGTGGCCGCGGAAGTGCTGGCCGATCTGGTCCTCGTCGGGGTGCGTCCAGCGGATCCCCTGGGGGTTCATGATCGTGACGAAGTCGACGCCGGTGTGGTGCTGGACGCGCAGCGCGTACGGCTGGAGGTCGGTCGTCGGGTCGGCGGAGCGGATCGCCTGCCGTACGGACGGGGCGTCGGCGATCGACTGGGCCACCGCCATGGCCTGGCGGCGCGCCGCGTCCTCGGCCTGGCCGCGGTCGCTGACGTAGGTGAACACCGCGTACCCGGCGACGAGCACCGCTATCAGCACGGCCTGCATGGCGAAGAGCTGGCCGGCCAGGCTGCGGGGCCTCGGGACGGAGATGCGCATGCCGTCAGTCTGCCCCATGGCCGATTTTGACCGCTCCCCCCTGTGGACAACCCCTTCAACCCCTTGCCCCTGTGGACGGGAGCACCGCTCGAGCGGTGCTCGCCGTGTGCATCCTCACCGCAGGGTGAGCGGGGTCTCCGATTCGACGCGGGTCAGCTTCTCGGGGTTGCGGACGTAATAGAGGCCGGTGATGCGGGCGTCCTCGAGGCGGATCGCCATGACACCGTCGATCTCGCCGTCCAGGCGCAGAACGAGTGCCGGGCTGCCGTTGACCTCGGTGAGGCCGCTGGTGAGCGTCGCTTCCTGCTTGCCCGCGCCGCCGATGATGAAGCGGGCCCCCTTGTCGGCGCCGACCACCGGCCGCGGTGCCGCCTGCTTGACGCCGCCGCCGTCGCTCACCAGGACGACCTCGGGGGCGAGCACGTCGAGGAAGCCCTGCAGGTCCCCGGTGGCGAGCGCGTGCTGGAACGACTCCAGGGCCGCCCGGGTCGCGCTCGCGGAGACCGCCGCGCGAGGGCGGCGCGCGTCGACGTGCCGGCGGGCGCGGTGCGCGATCTGGCGGACGGCCGCGGGGCTCTTGTCGACGGCGACCGCGATCTCGTCGTAGTCGACCTCGAAGACCTCACGCAGTACGAAGACGGCGCGCTCCGTCGGGGAGAGTGTCTCGAGGACCAGCATCAGCGCCATCGACACGCTCTCCGCGAGCTCGACGTCCTGGGCCACGTCCGGCGCGGTGAGCAGCGGCTCGGGCAGCCAGGGGCCGACGTAGGCCTCCTTGCGGCGCGTCATCGTGCGCAGCCGGTTGAGCGACTGGCGGGTCGTGATCCGGACCAGGTAGGCGCGCTGGTCGCGCACCTGCTCCGGGTCGACCTCGACCCACCGCAGCCAGGTCTCCTGCAGGACGTCCTCGGCGTCGGCCGCCGAGCCGAGCATCTCGTACGCGACGGTGAAGAGCAGGTTGCGGTGGGCGACGAAGGCTTCGGTCGCCTGATCGGTGGCGTGATCACTCATGCCCGGTTCTCTCCCCTGTTCGTGGGCGGGCTAGGCCACGTGTTCGACGGCGGGGGTCTCGCCCGCAGCCGTGGCCCGGGTCTCGCCCGCGGCCCGCAGCAGTTCCTGACGCTTGGCACCTCCCGAGACGCGGTGCAGGCGGTAGGAACCGGGCTTGCTCGACTCCGCGGCCAGATGCTTGACGATGCCCTGGCAGACGAATTCCTTGAGCCTCGCGCCGGGGCGGCCGTCGATGTGGAACCACAGCGCGACGTCGTACCGGTGGGCGAACTGGAAGATGCCGGCGTCGCGGCCCAGGCTGATGCACTGCCCGGCGAACACCTGGTTGAGGGCGGCGGGCTGCTCACCCGCGATCCGGCTGAGCACCGTGTCGGCGGCCCGCGCGCCCAGCGGTATCGCGGCCTGGCAGCTCATCCGCAACGGCAGGCCCGACGGCGCCGCCGAGTCCCCGGCCGCGACGATGCGCGGGTCGTCCACGCTGGTCAGCGTCTCGTCGGTGAGCAGACGGCCCAGGGCGTCGGTGCTCAGCCCGCTCCGCGCGGCCAGGTCCGGCACGCCGAAGCCGGCGGTCCAGATGGTCACCTCGCTCGGCAGCGTACGGCCGCCACGGAGCCGTACGGCATCCCGTGTCACGGCCGTCACCTTCGCGTCGGGGCCCTCAAGGACGGTCACACCGAGTTCGGCCATCCGCCTGGCGACCGAGCGCCGCCCCCGCGCGTGCAGATACGGGCCGAGCACCCCGCCGCAGACCAGGGTCACGGTACGGCCGGCCTCCGCCAGCTCGGTGGCCGTCTCGATACCGGTGGGCCCGGCTCCGACGACCGTCACCGGGGCCTGCGCGGACGCGGCGGCCAGGACCGGCCGCAGCCGCTGCGCCTCCTCCAGGCCGGCGATCGGGTAGGCGAACTCGGCCGCGCCGGGCACGCCCGGGTCGGCGCTGCCACTGCCCACCGCGTAGATCAGGTGGTCGTAGCCGACCGTGCCGCCGGTCGCCAGTGTCACGCTGCGCTCGGCCGCGTCGATCCGCGTCACGCTGTCGACCACCAGCCGGACGTCCTCGGCCAGGACCTCCCGGTAGTCGACGACCGCGTCGTCGGACCCTCCCACCAGCTGGTGCAGGCGGATCCGGTGGACGAAGGTCGAGCGCGGGTTGATCAGGGTCACGGTCACGTCGCCGCGCTGAGTCAGGCGATTGGCCGCCATGACACCCGCGTATCCGCCGCCGACGACGATGACGTTGCTGTTCTCGGTCATGGTGTCTCCTCCGGTTCCAGGGGTTCGGCCTCAAGACACCGCGTCCTCGTCCGCTGTGACAGGACGTGACCCAGATCACTCCACTGGGCCCGGCGATGACACCCGAACGTCCCGCGCGCCGCTGCCGTGTAAGCGCGCGGTGAACTAAATGAACGGAAGGGTGACCGCCCTCACACGGCAGGGGATAGTCGCCGCATCGCTGGAGTACGACCCCCGCTCCCCGGGGCGCGCTTCCCCGTCAGCGAACCCCCACCCCGGACGTGAGCCGCACGCCGGTGATACCGACGAAGACGTCAAGGAGGGCAGCCGTGGCCGCCGCCAAATCCCCCGATACGGCACCTGCCGCACCCGTCGCCAAGCGGGACCGCACGCACTACCTCTACATCGCGGTGATCATCGCGGTGGCCCTCGGTATCACCGTGGGCCTGGTCGCGCCCGACTTCGCGGTCGAGCTGAAGCCCATCGGAGCGGGCTTCGTCAACCTGATCAAGATGATGATCTCGCCGATCATCTTCTGCACGATCGTCCTGGGTATCGGCTCGGTACGGAAGGCCACCAAGGTCGGTGCCGTCGGCGGTATCGCGCTGGGCTACTTCCTCGTGATGTCGCTGGTCGCCCTCGGTATCGGTCTCGTCGTCGGCAACATCCTGGAGCCGGGCACGGGTCTGCACATCACCGACGCCATCAAGGACGCCGGTCACCAGCAGGTCGACTCGGAGGCCAAGGACACCACCGAGTTCCTGCTCAGCCTCATCCCGACCACGATGGTCTCCGCCTTCACCTCGGAGACGGTCCTGCAGACCCTGCTCATCGCCCTGCTGGCCGGCTTCGCGCTGCAGGCCATGGGCTCGGCCGGACAGCCGATCCTGCGTGGTGTGGAGCACATCCAGCGGCTCGTCTTCCGCATCCTGGCCATGGTGATGTGGGCCGCCCCCGTCGGTGCCTTCGGCGCCATCGCCGCCGTCACCGGGTCCGCCGGCGTCGACGCGCTCAAGAAGCTCGCCATCCTGATGCTCGGCTTCTACGTCACCTGCTTCCTCTTCGTCTTCATCGTGCTCGGCGCCCTGCTGCGCATCGTCTCCGGCCTCAACATCTTCACGCTGTTCAAGTACCTGGGCCGCGAGTTCCTGCTGATCCTGTCCACCTCCTCCTCGGAGTCCGCGCTGCCGCGGCTCGTCGCGAAGATGGAGCACCTGGGTGTCAGCAAGCCGGTGGTCGGCATCACCGTCCCGACCGGCTACTCCTTCAACCTCGACGGCACCATGATCTACATGACCATGTCGTCACTCTTCATCGCCGACGCCATGGGTACGCCGATGTCCATCGGTGAGCAGATCCCGCTGCTGCTCTTCCTGCTGGTCGCCTCCAAGGGCGCCGCCGGTGTCACCGGTGCGGGTCTGGCCACGCTGGCCGGTGGTCTGCAGTCGCACAAGCCGGCCCTGGTGGACGGCATCGGCCTCATCGTCGGCATCGACCGCTTCATGAGCGAGGCCCGTGCTCTGACGAACTTCGCGGGCAACGCCGTGGCCACCGTCCTGATCGGCACCTGGACCAAGGAGATCGACCGCGGGCGCGTCGACCAGGTGCTCGCCGGTCAGATCCCGTTCGACGAGGCGACCCTCCAGGACGACGGCCACGGCGCCCCGGCCGAGGCGTCGGAACAGGGCGACGAGAAGGAACTCGCCAAGGCGTAGGCGCTCCGCGGGGGCCCTGCGGCCCCTCCTCACTCCGGACGTCCGGCCCCACCTGAACCGGGGCCGGGCGTCCGGCCGGCACACTCCGGGCGGCTGGGATGCTCACCCGTCTCTCAGCCGCCAGGTCAAAATCCCGTCAGGCGCACGGCAACTGCCGTGCGCCTGACGGCATTACCGGAAGATTGCGTTCCCTTACCCGTCCTTGCCCAACCCCGGTTGATCTTCGGTACCTCTCCACCGGTGACCGTCAAGGACACAGAGGAAGTCCGGGGAACCCATGGACAAAGTTCGCAAGGCATTGATCGGCACGGCCACCGGGGCCGTGCTCCTCACGGCCGGCGTGGCTCCGGCCCAGGCGGCCACGGGGGCGGCCCAGCCGTCCGCTGGGCGTGGCTACAGGAGCATCGCCGGCGTGTGCGGTTCGCTGCTGGCCACCGGTGTCAGCGTCTCCTCGCTGGGGAAGACCCTCGCCTCCAAGGGCGCGGGCTGGGTGGGGGCGATCGTCTCCGCGGGCTGCCTGGTGAAGGACGCCAAGGAGTACAGCAGGGCCTTCAACGCCACCCCGGCGGGCATCGCGAGGCTGAAGAAGATCCAGGCGAAGTACCACAACTACACCTTCGAGCACTTCATGAAGGACTTCGGCTGCGAGTGGAAGGCGAACCCGCCCGGTGGCGGCACGGACCCCGCTCCGGCCGTCGTGGCCAACAGCACCAGGGAGGCCGGGCACTGGGACTGCAGCTCGGCCGGCGACTGAGCGGAGGGTTCTCGTGGACATCACCCTGGCACTCGTGCTGGTCGTCGCCGAACTGGCGGTGCTGACCGGTGGGTACCTCGACGCACAGGCACACACGCGGCCGAGCAGGGGCGTGCGCGTCACTCGGGCACTCGTCCCGCTGCTCGCCGTGGCGGCGGCCGTGGCGCTGATGCCGGATCCCGTCTGGAAGGTGGCGGTGGCTCTCGTCACGCCGGCGCTGGTGAAGGCCACCGACCAGTTGACACGCCACCTCGGGGCCCCGGCCCCGGCCCCGGGCGGCGGTGAGCCGGCCGGCCGGCCGCGCTGAGACCGGCGAGCGGTTCGGGACTCGCCGGGACCCTGGGGGCCAAGCGTGCGGCAACGCACGTCAGTCGGCCTTTCCCAGGGTCTCGGCGACCGCCTTCGGGAGCCACTGCCGGGCGGGCGTGAAGCGGAAACCCAGCCGGGTGGCACGGGAGTTGTCCATGCCGTAGGAGCGGGTGAAGGACAGCGGGGAGACCTCGCCGACCTCGACCTGCCGGAAGACGGCCTTGCCGTCCGGGAGGTGCGCGGCGATCGCGTCGCACAGGTCCTCGGTGGTCAGCAGGCCGTGCGAGGCGGCGTTGACCGGCCCCGTGAAGTCCTGGCCCACCGCCCAGAACAGGAAGTCGGCGATCTCCTCGACATGGATGTACGTCGCCGGGTGGTTCACCACCGGCACGGCGATCGGCGCACCGGCGCGGATGCGGCTCGCGTAGTGCGCCATACGGCCCGTGAAGTCGTCGTCCCCGCCCAGCACATGGGCGACACGCACCGCCGCGTACGGGAGGTCGGGTGCGGCGGCGAAGACCGCCTCCGCCTGCCGCTTTCCCTCGCCGTAGTGGGCGTCGAGGAACTCCGGGTCGTCCCAGGGGAGTTCGAGATCGACGGCCACGCCCAGCGGATCCATGTCCCCCTCGCGCACGGGGGCGATCGAGTCCTCGTACTCGTACACCTCCACCGTCGACGTCAGCACGTAACGACGCGTGCGGCCGGTGAAGACCCGGCGGGCGATCTCCGCCTGGCGCGGTGTGTAGCAGACCTGGTCGACCACGGCGTCGAACGTCCGTGAACCCAGCGCCGCCGTCAGGGACTTCTCGTCGCTGCGGTCGGCGACGAGATGGACCGCGCCCGGCGGCGGCGCCGACGAGCCGCGATTGAGAACCGTCACCCGGTCCCCGGCGAGCAGCAGTCGCGCGATCAGCCGCTTGCCGAAATAGCGGTTGCCGCCGATGACCAGTACCTCTCGTGCCTTTCGCATGACCATAATTCTCCTGGCCCCGCACCGCGTTCTGAAGGGGAAGACATGGGAGATCAGGCCGCCGTGCCGAAAGAACCACGGCATCTGCGCCCGGCCGCCGACGAAACATCGGTGGCCTTCGACGCCCTGGACCGGCAGATCCTCGAACTGCTCCAGACCGACGGCCGGATCAAGCTGAGCGAGCTGGGCCGCCGCGTGCGACTCAGCCCGGCAGCCGTCACCGAGCGCGTACGGCGACTGGAGGCGGCGGGCGCGATCACGGGGTACGGCGCCCATGTCACCCCCGCCCGGCTCGGCTACGGCATCCAGGCCTTCATCCGGGTCAACCCGCACGGCGGCTACACCCTCAAGCACCCCCGCACCCTGGAGCTGCTCGACCGCCCGGAGATCATCGAGGTCCACCACGTCGTCGGCGAGGACTGCTGGATCCTCAAGGTCGCCGTCGAGGACACCGTCCACCTGGAGGACGTCCTCGAACAGACCTCGGCGCTGGGCCGGACGACGACATCGATCGTGCTGTCCTCCCCGGTGCGCAGAAAGCCCCTGCTGCCGCGGTTGCCCTGACGTCGGCGTCAAGGATTACGTTCGTACGCATGCGAATCGGCGAGCTGGCCGCACGGGCCGGGACCACGACGCGCACGTTGCGCTACTACGAGTCGCGAGGGCTGCTGCCCGCGCGGCGCAGCGGCAACGGCTACCGGACCTACGACGAGAGCGACCTGACGCTGCTCCGGCAGATCCGCACGCTCCAGGACTTCGGGTTCGACCTGGAGGAGACGCGGCCGTTCGTGGAGTGTCTGCGGGCCGGGCACCCGGAAGGCGACACGTGCCCCGCCTCGCTCGCGGTCTACCGGCGCAAGCTGGACGAACTCGACGCGTTGATCGGGGAGTTGCAGGCCGTGCGCGCCAAGATCGGCCTGCGGCTGGCGCTCGCCGAGGGGGAACCACCGTTGTGCGAACTGGGAGGGCAGGAGCTGTGATCAAGGCGGCGGGCGTGGCAGAGGTGACGGACGAGGACTTCGAAGCGGAGGTGATCGGCTCCGAACTGCCGGTGCTGGTGCAGTTCACGGCCGAGTGGTGCGGCCCGTGCCGCCAGCTCGCGCCGGTGCTGAGCGCCATCGCCGGCGAGGAGGGCGACCGGCTGAGGATCGTCCAGCTGGACGTGGACCGCAATCCGGGCACCACGATCGCGTACGGCGTGCTGTCGACGCCCACGCTGATGGTGTTCCGGGGCGGTGAGCCCGTGAAGTCGATGGTGGGGGCACGGCCCAAGCGCAGGCTCCTGGAGGAGCTCGCCGACGTGCTGTGACCCACTTCGGGTACAAAGAAATCCCCCGGGCAATTGCGCCCGGGGGATTTCTTTGCGTATATTCAATGGTTCGCGACTTCGAGTCGGATTGGGCCCGACGAAGTCGCGGTGAAGTCCAGTGAGCACACTATATCCGGGCGGGAGCAGAATTGTCAAACACCGAATTGCAAGACGGTGAAATGCGACGCGAGCAGGAATTCATCGACTCCCTGTACACGCGCGTGGACGCGCTGCGCGGCGACACCGAGACCTCCGTCGGGGACGCGCTCGCCCAGGGCAACACGCCCATGCAGGCCCGACTGGAGCGGGACATCCTCGTCGCCGAGCGCTCGGGGCTGCTCGCCGCGCTGAACGCGGTGGACGGTTCGCTCTGCTTCGGCCGGATCGACCTCGCCTCGGGCGTCAGCCACCACATCGGCCGCATCGGCCTGCGCACCGACGACGCCGAGCGCACGCCGATCCTGATCGACTGGCGGGCCGACGTCGCCCGCCCCTTCTACCTGGCCACCGGCCACACCCCGATGGGCATCAGGCGCAGACGGCACATCACCACCAGCGGCCGTACGGTCACCGCTCTGCACGACGAGATCCTCGACCTGGGCGACCAGGAGCGGACCGGCCACGAGGACCCGACCGGCGACGCCGTGCTGCTCGCCGCGCTCGACTCCGCGCGCACCGGCCGGATGAGCGACATCGTGCAGACCATCCAGGCCGAGCAGGACGAGATCATCCGGGCCCCGCACCGCGGCGTGCTCGTCGTCGAGGGCGGCCCCGGCACCGGCAAGACGGCCGTCGCGCTGCACCGCGCCGCGTATCTGCTGTACGAGTACCGGGAACTGCTCGCCAAGCGCGCGGTCCTCATCGTCGGCCCCAACCCCGCCTTCCTCGGCTACATCGGCGAGGTCCTGCCCTCGCTCGGCGAGACCGGTGTCCTGCTGGCCACGGTCGGCGAGCTGTTCCCCGGCGTGCGGGCCACAGCGACGGACAGCCGGGAGGCGGCCGCGGTCAAGGGCCGCGCCGACATGGCCGACGTACTCGCCGAGGTCGTCCGCGACTGGCAGTCGCTGCCGGACCCGGTGATCGCGATCGAGCACGAACGCGAAATCCTGATGCTCGACGACGACCTGGTGAAGGTGGCCCGCGAGCGCACCCGGGACACGGGGCTCCCACACAACGTGGCCCGCGAGTACTTCGAGGGCCACATCCTCAACACACTCACCGAGCTGTACGCCGAGCGCGTCGGCACCGACCCGTACGACGGCTCCAGCCTCCTCGACCCCAGCGACGTCACCCAGATCCGTGACGAGCTCGCCGAGAACCCCGAGGTCTGGGCCGCCATCGACCAGCTGTGGCCGCGTCTGACGCCGCAGCGCTTGGTCGCGGACTTCCTCGCCGACCCCGTGGGCTACCTCCCCGATGAGGACGTGGGCGCGATCCGCCGGCCCGTGACGCGGGCGTGGACGGTGGCGGACGTACCGCTCCTCGACGAGGCGGCCGAACTCCTCGGCGAGGACGACCGGCTGGCCCGGGCCCGCGCGGACCGCGAGCGCGCGACGCAGGTGGCGTACGCGCAGGGCGTGCTGGACGTCTCGTTCGCGTCCCGCACCTATGAGTTCGAGGACAAGGAGGACAGCGATCCCGACGGCTCCGAGGTGCTGTCCGCGCACGACATCATCGACGCCGAGCGCTTCGCCGAACGTCACGAGGAGGACGACCACCGCAGCGCCGCCGAGCGTGCGGCGGCCGACCGCACCTGGGCGTTCGGGCACATCATCGTGGACGAGGCGCAGGAGCTGTCGCCGATGGCATGGCGGCTGCTCATGCGGCGCAGCCCGACCCGCTCAATGACCCTGGTCGGCGACCCGGCCCAGACCGCCGAGGCGGCCGGTGTCGGCTCCTGGGCGGGCATCCTGGAGCCGTACGTCGAGGACCGCTGGGACCACACCCGCCTCGGCGTCAACTACCGCACCCCGGCCGAGATCATGGAACTGGCGGCGGCGGTGGTCCGCGCCCAGAACCCTGACTTCGAGCCCCCGAGTTCCGTCCGCTCGACCGGCGTACGGCCCTGGGTGCGCGCCACCGACGACCTGGCCGGCGCGGTGGCCAAGGCGGTCGAGGAGCTGACCCCGGCGGAGGGCCGGCTGGCGGTCATCGCCCCACGCCATCTGCACCGGAAACTGGCGGCCCGACTGGACGGGGTCACGGAGGGCGCCGAGCCCGACCTCACGCGGAGCGTGGTCCTCCTCGACCCGCGTCAGTCGAAGGGGCTGGAATTCGACTCCGTGCTGGTGGTGGAGCCGGGGCTGTACGGCACGAGTGACTTGTACGTGGCGCTGACCCGGGCCACGCAGAGGCTGGGGATCCTCCACACGGGCCACCTGCCGAAGGCACTGACCACCGCCTGAACAAACGCCGGAGGGGCTGAAATTCAGCCCCTCCGGCGTTTGAGGAGCGGGGTCGAAGGGGCGGAGCCCCTTCAGGACGGGACGGGTAGGGGCGGCGGGGGCGAGGAAACTACGCCGGGCGCAGCCACACCGTCGCCAACGGCGGCAACGTCAGCCGGATGCTCGCCGCGCGGCCGTGCCACGGCTGGGCCTCCGGCTTGATCGGGTCGGGGTTCGTCACGTCGCTGCCGCCGTACCTCGCCGCGTCGGTGTTCAGCGTCTCGTGCCAGGCCGGCACGTCGTCCGGCACGCCGAGGCGGTAGTCCTGGCGGACGACCGGCGACAGATTCGACACCGCCAGCAGCGGAGCGCCCTCGGCGTCGTAGCGCAGGAACGCGAAGACGTTGTCGTCGGCCGCGTCGCCGACCACCCACTGGAAGCCGGACGGATCGGTGTCCCGTTGCCACAGGGCCGGGGTGTGGCGGTAGACCGTGTTCAGGTCGCGGACCAGGTCCCGCACGCCCCGGTGGTCGGGCTCCGCCCCGTACGCCGGGTCCAGCAGCCACCAGTCCGGGCCGTGCGCCTCGGACCACTCGGCGCCCTGCGCGAACTCCTGGCCCATGAAGAGCAGTTGCTTGCCGGGGTGGGCCCACATGTAGCCCAGGTACGCGCGGTGGTTGGCCCGCTGCTGCCACCAGTCGCCCGGCATCTTCGACACCAGGGACCGCTTGCCGTGCACCACCTCGTCGTGGGAGATGGGCAGGACGTAGTTCTCGCTGTAGGCGTACACCATCGAGAAGGTCATCTCGTTGTGGTGGTACTTGCGGTGCACCGGCTCCTTGGCCATGTACTCCAGCGAGTCGTGCATCCAGCCCATGTTCCACTTCAGCCCGAAGCCGAGGCCCCCGAAGCCGCCCGGGCCCGCCACGTGCGTCGGGCGGGTCACGCCGTCCCAGGCCGTGGACTCCTCCGCGATCGTCACGACCCCGGGGTTGCGCCGGTACACGGTCGCGTTCATCTCCTGCAGGAATGCCACCGCGTCCAGGTTCTCCCGGCCCCCGTGCTCGTTCGGGACCCACTGGCCCGGCTCGCGCGAGTAGTCCAGGTAGAGCATGGAGGCGACGGCGTCCACACGCAGGCCGTCGATGTGGAACTCCTCGCACCAGTACGTGGCGTTGGCGACGAGGAAGTTGCGCACCTCGCGCCGCCCGAAGTCGAACTCCAGGGTGCCCCAGTCGGGGTGCGCGGAGCGCAGCGGGTCCTCGTGCTCGTAGAGCGGACGGCCGTCGAACTCGGCCAGCGCCCAGTCGTCGCGCGGGAAGTGCGCCGGCACCCAGTCCATCAGGACGCCGATCCCGGCCTGGTGCAGGGCGTCGACCAGGAACTTGAAGTCGTCCGGCGTACCGAGGCGGGCCGTGGGTGCGTAGAGGCCGGTGACCTGGTAGCCCCAGGAGCCGCCGAAGGGGTGCTCGGCGACCGGCATCAGCTCGACGTGCGTGAAGCCCAGGTCCTTGACGTACGCCGGGAGCTGCTCGGCCAGTTGACGGTACGTCAGCCCAGGTCGCCAGGACGCCAGATGGACCTCGTACACCGAGAACGGCGCCTCATGGGTCGGGATCTCCCCGCGCCGCGCCAGCCAGTCCGCGTCACCCCACTCGTGCTGCGAGGCGTGCACGATGGACGACGTGTTGGGCGGGGCCTCCGTGCGGCGGGCCATCGGGTCGGCGCGCAGTGTCTTCGAGCCGTCGGGCCGGGTGATCTCGAACTTGTACAGCTCGCCCTCGCCGATGCCGGGCACGAACAGCTCCCAGACGCCGGTGCCGCCGAGCGAGCGCATCGGATAGCCCGTGCCGTCCCAGAAGTTGAAGGTGCCGGCCAGGGACACGCCCCGCGCGTTCGGCGCCCACACCGTGAACCGGGTGCCGGTCACGCCCTGGTGCGTCATCGGCTCGGCGCCGAGCGCCCGCCACAGCTCCTCGTGCCGTCCCTCACCGATCAGATGCAGGTCGAGCTCGCCCAGCGCGGGCAGGAAACGGTACGCGTCCTCGGTCTCCTGGACCGACCCCTCGTACGCCACGAGGAGCTGGTAGTCCTCCGGTACGTCCCGCAGGGGCACGAGCCCCGAGAAGAACCCCTCCGCGTCGTCGTGCAGCTCTGCCCGCAGGTCGCCCGCGACGACGGTGACCGACAGGGCGTACGGCCGAAAGGCCCGGAAGGCGACCCCGCCGGGCACCGGATGCGCGCCGAGCACGGAGTGCGGGGCGTGGTGGGTGCCGCTGAGGAGACGGTCGCGGTCGACGGCGTCGAGGGCGGGGGAGACCGCCACGGGTGCCTGCGGCGGCGGGGCGGAGTGCGCAGCCGTGACCTTCTCGGCGGTTACCGCCTCTGCCGCGGGCTTGCGGGCGGGCGCCTTCTGCGCCGGGATCTTCTTCGCGGTGGCCTTCTGCGCGGGGATCTTCTTGGCGGCGGCCTTCTTCGGGGTGGTGCTCTTCGGCGTGGTCGTGCTCTTCGCGGTGGTGGTCTTCGCGGCCGTCTTCTTGGCTACGGCCTTCTTCGCGACGGCTTTCTCGGCGGCGGCCTTCTTGGCCGGCGCCTTCTTCGCGGGGGCTTTCTTCGCAGCCGCCTTCTTCGCCGCGCCGGCCTTCGGAGCCGCTTTCTTCGCCGCCTTCTTCGCCGTCCCCTTCTTCATGGCCTCCGCGGCCTTTTCGGCGGCCTTGGCCGTGCCAGCCGTCGCCTTCTTCGCGACGCTCGTCTTCTCGGCCTTCTCCTCGGCCTTCTCCACGGTCGGCTTCTCGGCCGTCTTCTGCGGATGGGGACCGCTGGAGGGAGTGGTGCGGGGGGTCACGGGCGGGGCCTCCTCGGCGAGGGTGGGGATACGGGGGTGGACGGGGACAGGGGCGGAGACGGGGACGGGGACGGGGACGGGGGATTGGGGCCGGTGTCCGCGGCCAGGCGGCGTATCGCGGACAGCGGTACCGGGAGCCAGTCGGGGCGGTGGCGGGCCTCGTAGACGACCTCGTAGATCGCCTTGTCGGTCTCGTACGCGCGCAGCAGCACCGGATCGGTCCGCGGATCGGCTCCGCTGACCTGCGCGTATCCGGAGCAGTAGGCGGCCCGGCAGGTGTCGGCCCAGGCCCGTACCGGTGGGTCGGCCGAGTGGGCGGCGTAGTCGAAGGAACGCAGCATCCCCGCGACGTCCCGCACCGGAGGCTGCGGCATCCGCCGTTCGGCCAGCGGCTTCGACGGCTCGCCCTCGAAGTCGATCAGCCACCACTGCCCCGCGGGTGAGCGCAGGCACTGCCCGAGGTGCAGGTCGCCGTGGATGCGCTGGGCGGTCCAGGTGCAGCCCTCGGCGGCCAGGTCGGCCAGCGCCTCGAAGGCGGAGCGCAGACCGGGCGCGTACGGCCGTAGCGCGGGCACCGCCTGCGCGGCCGCGTCCAGCCGTTCGACCATGCCGTCGACCAGTTGCTGCACCTGCACGTGGCCCAGCGTCACCGTCGGCAGGGTGCGGGCCAGCGCCATGTGCACCTCGGCGGTCGCGCGCCCGAGCGCCCGCGCCGCGGCGGCGAAGTCCTCGCCCTTGGCCAGTTCGCGCAGCGCCAGCTCCCAGCCGTCCGCCGCGCCCTGCACGAAGGGCTGGAGCACGCCGAGGACGTAACCCTCGCCGGCCAGTTCCGCCCGGATCCACGCCGTCGGCGCGGGCACCCGGTCGCAGCTCTCGCGGGCCAGCGCCAGCGGCAGCTCCAGGTCGGGATTGACGCCGGGCACGATGCGGCGCAACAGCTTCAGGATGAACGTATCGCCGTAGACGACCGACGAGTTCGACTGCTCGGAGGTGACCAGGCGCGGCACCAGGCCGGACCGGATCTCCTGGCTTTCGTCCCGCTCGAAACGCAGCGCGCCGATCCGGGCCCCGGTGCGCAGCGCCTCCAGGAGCAGCTCGGTGGGGCGGGGGTCGTACAGGGCGTCGTACACCGTGCGTCCGGCGAGCGGGCCCTCGGCCACGTGTCCGATCAGCGCGGGCGCGAGCCGCGGCGGCAGCGCCTCGCGCTCTCCTATGAGGAGCTGGTAGCAGTCCGCGGGCTGCTCGGGTGCGCCCGACAAGGGCGCGAGTGGCTGATGGGCGCGCACCAGCAGGTGGTACAGGCCCAGCTTGCCGCCGGGCGGCAGCAGCTCGGTGGCCGCCACCAGCGAGAACCCGGTGACCGGACGCCCCTTGCCCGCGAACCAGCGCTGCCGTGGCAGCCACTCCCTCAGGAGCGGGTCCAACGACGCAAGGAGGCCGGGAGGGGTCGTAAGGGTGCGGGTGACGGCTTTCGACATGGCGTCACGTCCTTTCCCCGGGCCGGTCGGGGTGTTACTGATGCGTGCCCCGGGCGGGGCGGGAGAACCCGCCCCGCCCGGGCTGTCAGGCGGCGTCCTTGCGGAGCCGGAACCAGTAGAAGCCGTGGCCCCCGAGAGTCAGCAAGTACGGCAGCTCACCGATGGCCGGGAATCGCACCCCGCCGAACAGTTCGGTCGGATGCCGCCCCTCGAACCTTCGGAGATCCAGTTCCGTCGGCTGCGCGAACCGGGAGAAGTTGTTCACGCACAGGACGAGATCGTCCTCGTATTCGCGCAGGAAGGCGATCACGGCCGGATTCGACGACTGGAGTTCCGTGTACGAGCCGAGTCCGAAGGCCGGGTTCTGCTTGCGGATCTCGATCATGCGGCGGGTCCAGTGCAGGAGAGAGGACGGCGAGGACATGGACGCCTCGACATTCGTCACCTGGTAGCCGTAGACCGGGTCCATGATCGTGGGCAGGAACAGCCGCCCCGGGTCGCTCGACGAGAAACCGGCGTTGCGGTCGGGGGTCCACTGCATCGGTGTGCGGACGGCGTCGCGGTCGCCGAGCCAGATGTTGTCGCCCATGCCGATCTCGTCGCCGTAGTAGAGGATCGGCGAGCCGGGGAGCGACAGCAGCAGCGCGGTGAACAGCTCGATCTGGTTGCGGTCGTTGTCGAGCAGCGGGGCCAGCCTGCGGCGGATGCCGATGTTGGCGCGCATCCGCGGGTCCTTGGCGTACTCCGCGTACATGTAGTCGCGCTCTTCGTCGGTGACCATTTCGAGGGTCAGCTCGTCGTGGTTGCGCAGGAAGATGCCCCACTGGCAGCCGGAGGGGATGGCCGGGGTCTTGGCGAGGATTTCCGAGACCGGGTAGCGGGATTCCCGCCGTACGGCCATGAAGATCCGCGGCATCACCGGGAAGTGGAAGGCCATGTGGCATTCGTCGCCGCCGCTTTGGAAGTCGCCGAAATAGTCGACGACGTCCTCCGGCCACTGGTTCGCTTCCGCCAGCAGCACCGTGTCCGGGTATTGGGCGTCGATCTCCTTCCGTACCCGCCTGAGGAAGGCGTGGGTCGCGGGAAGGTTCTCGCAGTTCGTGCCCTCCTGGGAATACAGATACGGCACCGCGTCCAGCCGGAATCCGTCGATTCCCAGATCCAGCCAGAACTTCAGCGCCGAGAGGATCTCCTCCTGCACGGCCGGGTTCTCGTAGTTCAGGTCCGGCTGGTGGGAGAAGAAGCGGTGGAAGAAGTACTGCTTGCGGACCGGGTCGAAGGTCCAGTTGGAGGCCTCGGTGTCGACGAAGATGATGCGGGCGTCGGCGTACTGCTTGTCGTCGTCGGCCCACATGTAGTAGTCGCCGTAGGGGCCGTCGGGGTCTTTCCTCGATTCCTGGAACCACGGGTGCTGGTCGCTGGTGTGGTTCATGACGAAGTCGATGATGACCCGCATGCCGCGCTGGTGGGCGG
This sequence comes from Streptomyces sp. R28, assembly GCF_041052385.1. Classification (GTDB taxonomy): domain Bacteria; phylum Actinomycetota; class Actinomycetes; order Streptomycetales; family Streptomycetaceae; genus Streptomyces. The sequence goes on from NZ_CP163439.1 coordinate 7,264,442, forward strand.
AGTCCACGAAGTCCACGAAGTCGGCGAGGTCGCCGAACTCGGGCAGCACGGACGTGTAGTCGGAGACGTCGTAGCCGCCGTCCTTGAGCGGCGACTTGAAGAAGGGCGGCAGCCACAGGCAGTCGACGCCGAGCCATTGCAGGTAGTCGAGTTTGGCGGTGAGGCCTTTGAGGTCGCCGACTCCGTCGCCGTTGCTGTCCTGGAAGGAGCGCACCAGGACCTCGTAGAAGACGGCGCGCTTGAACCAATCCGGGTCACGATCCTTGGCAGGCGTGTCCTCGAAGGTGTCCTGAACGGGCTCGTTGACGATCATTTTGTGGGTGACCCTCCGATCTGCGGGGTGGACGGTCGCAGGACGGTGAGGATGTGCGCGGGACGAGTGCCCGGTTCGAGACGCACGTAATTCGCCCTGCCCCAGTGATAGGTCTCGCCGGTGAGCTCGTCGCGCACCGGCACCGACTCGTGCCATTCCAGGCCGAGTTGCGGCATGTCCAACGAGACCGTGGCCTCCTGGGTGTGGTGAGGGTCGAGGTTGGCGACCACCAGAACCGTGTTCGAACCGCTTCGCTTCGAATAAGCGATCACGGCTTCCTTGTCCGTGTGATGGAAGTGGAGGTCGCGCAACTGCCGCAGGGCCGGATTGGCCCGTCGGACGGCGTTGAGCTGGGTGATCAGGGGGGCGATGGTGCGGCCTTCGCGTGCGGCGGCTTCCCAGTCGCGGGGCCGCAGCTGGTACTTCTCCGAGTGGAGGTACTCCTCGCTGCCGTTGCGCAGGGGGGTGTTCTCGCAGAGCTCGTAGCCGCTGTAGATGCCCCAGGTGGGGGAGAGGGTGGCGGCCAGCACGGCGCGGAGCTCGAAGGCGGGCCGTCCGCCGTGCTGGAGGAATTCGTGCAGGATGTCGGGGGTGTTGGCGAAGAAGTTGGGCCGCATGTAGGCGGCCGCCTCGCCGGACAGCTCGGTCAGGTACTCGGTGAGTTCCTGCTTGCTGTTGCGCCAGGTGAAGTAGGTGTACGACTGCTGGAAGCCGGTCTGGGCGAGGGTGTGCATCATCGCCGGGCGGGTGAACGCCTCGGCCAGGAAGATCACGTCCGGGTCGGTGCGGTTGATGTCCGCGATGACCTTCTGCCAGAACACGACCGGTTTGGTGTGCGGGTTGTCGACGCGGAAGATCCGCACGCCGTGGGCCATCCAGTGCCGCAGGACGCGCAGGGTCTCGGTGATCAGGCCGTCCATGTCGGCGTCGAAGGCGATGGGGTAGATGTCCTGGTACTTCTTCGGCGGGTTCTCGGCGTAGGCGATCGTGCCGTCGGCGCGGTGGTGGAACCACTCGGGGTGTTTGTGGACCCAGGGGTGGTCGGGGGAGCACTGCAGGGCGAAGTCGAGGGCGATCTCCAGGCCGAGTTCCGTTGCCCGGGCCACGAAGTGGTCGAAGTCCTCGATGGTGCCCAGGTCGGGGTGGACGGCGTCGTGGCCGCCTTCGGGGGAGCCGATCGCCCAGGGCACGCCGACGTCTTCGGGGCCGGCGGAGAGGGTGTTGTTCGGGCCCTTGCGGAAGGTCGTGCCGATGGGGTGGATGGGCGGGAGGTAGACCACGTCGAAGCCCATCGCGGCGATCGCCGGCAACCGCCGTGCGGCGGTGCGGAAGGTGCCGTGGGGCTGCTGCGGGGTGCCCTCGGAGCGGGGGAAGAACTCGTACCAGGAGCCGTACAGGGCCCGCTCGCGCTCCACCAGCAGCGGCAGCGGATCCGTCACGGTGACCAGATCCCGCAACGGATACCGCCCCAACACCGCATCCACCTCGGGCGTCAGCGCGGCCGCCAACCGCCAGGCGGCCGGGCGGCTCTCGTCCCGCAGGGCCTCGACGGCCGCGAGGATCACTTGCCGTCCCTCGCCCTCGGGCACCGAGGCGGCCGCACGCTCGTACAGCCGCGCGCCCTCCTCCAGGACCAGGTCGGTGTCCATGCCGGCCGGGATCTTGATCTGGGCGTGGTGCCGCCAGGTCGTGACCGGATCGCCCCAGGCCTCGACCCGATACGTCCAGTGGCCGGGCTCGCCGGCGGTGACGATGGCGCCCCAGCGGTCGGTGCCCGGGGCCAGTTCACGCATCGGTGTCCAGCGGCCCGGACGGCCTTCCGGGTCGCTCAGGACGACATTGGCGGCGACGGCGTCATGCCCCTCGCGGAACACGGTGGCCGAGATCTCGAAGGTCTCGCCGGTCACCGCTTTGGCGGGCCTGCGCCCGTGCTGGACGATCGGGCGGACGTCGAGGACGGGTATGCGCCCGACGCCGCCGGCCGTGTCGCTCGCGGAGGGTCGCTCCCGAGTCGGCGGTCCGGTGTCGGCGGTGACGGTGCGCGGGACGGGGGGTGCGTCGGTGCTGGACGTCGGGGGTGAGGACGACTGGTGGTGCATGGCGGGCATGACCGCTCCTGTCCGCGTCAACTTGGGTGGGCGGATGGCTGTGGGGAGGTGGGTCCTGCGTGTGCGCGCCCGGGGGCGCACAGGTGGGGTGTACCGGAGGAGCCTTCCCACCCTATTCGGGTACGCAATCCGGCACTTTGTTAACTACTCACGCGTATGTCTACACACAAGACCGGCCCCGTTCCGCAGGAACGGGGCCGATGCCTCCACTTGGCCGACAACAGGCGCTACGAGCCCGGTACTTGCAGGAGTCTGTCCGGTGAGCCGAGCCCTCGGCCGGAGACCTTGCCGGAAGCCGCCTGCGCCACCAACGCCTTGGACACCTGTGCGGGCCCGGCCTTGGGATGGTCGGCCAGATAGAGCGCGGCCACGCCCGCCGCGTGCGGCGACGCCATCGACGTACCGGAGAAGGTCGCCTTGCCGGTGTCGTTCGCGTACGACGCGGAGGTGATCGACACGCCCGGGGCGAACAGGTCCAGGACCGAGCCGAAGTTGGAGAAGCCCGCCCGCGCGTCCTTGTCGTCCGTCGCGCCCACGGTGATGGCCTCCTTCACCGCCGCGGGGGAGTACAGGTCGGCCGGCAGCCCGTCGTTGCCCGCCGCGACCGTGTAGGTGACGCCGGACGCGATGGAGTTGCGTACGGCGGCGTCCAGCTGCGTGTTGCGGTAGCCGCCGAGGCTGACGTTGGCGACCGCGGGCTTCTTCGCGTGCTTGGTCACCCAGTCGATGCCCGCGATGACCTGGGCCGTGGTGCCGCTGCCGGCGTTGTCGAGGACGCGTACGGCGACGACCTCGGCGTTCTTGGCGACGCCGTACCGGCCGCCCGCGACCGTGCCGGCGACATGGGTGCCGTGGCCGTTGCCGTCGCTCGCGGTCCGGTCGTCGCCGACGAAGTCCCAGCCGTAGCTCGCCCGGCCGCCGAAGTCCTTGTGCGAGATGCGGATGCCGGTGTCGATCACGTACACCGTCACTCCGGCGCCCCCGGACTCGGGCCAGGTGTAGCTCTTGTTCAGCGGCAGGTTGCGCTGGTCGATGCGGTCGAGCCCCCAGGACGGCGGGTTCTTCTGGGCGTGGGCCGGCGTCACGCGGGTGTCCTGGACGACCGAGGCGACACGGGAGTCGGCTGCGAGCCGCTTGGCCTGTCTCTCGCTGGCCCGGACGGCGTAGCCGTTGAGGACCGTGCCGTAGGTATGGCTGATTTTCGCCCCGTACTTCTCGGCGAGGCTCTTTCCGGCCGTCGACGGAGCCTTCGTTCCCCCCTTGAGTGTCACCAGGTAACTGCCGCTGACGGAACCGGGTTCTCCGGCGCCGAGTATCTGCCCCTCCGGTGCGGCGTGCGCGGGCATGGTGGTGGCCGAAAGCGCGGCGACACAGGTCACCGCGGTCAGGCCACCGGCCCAGCGCAGACGCCGTATGCGCGTCCGTGCCATGGTGTGAGTCCCCTCCTCAACTCGGCGCACGGCGGCCCTGGTTCGCCGGGTGCACCCGACGTGGGCCGGTGCGCCACGGTCAGCCTCTCGTGCCGTGAGAAGTCGCCACAAGGACGCCTACGGGGGCGGAATCGGCCATATCGCCCATGGGGGATGTGTAAAGGTTGCGGCACTTTTCGGACGGACGTGCTCTTTCCCCTGAGCTTGACAGCCGCAAAACGCACTGTGGTGACGAAGCCCCGCATACCGATACCGTCGGGGGCGATGACGGGACCCACACCGCCGTGTGTCCCCTGCCACGCGCTGCCCGAGGTGGAACCGTGAAGGCGATCCGTCGATTCACCGTCCGTCCAGTCCTCCCCGCACCCCTCCGGCCCCTCAGCGATCTGGCGCGCAACCTGCGCTGGTCCTGGCATGCGGAGACCCGCGACCTCTTCCAGTCCGTGGACCCCGAGTGCTGGGCCGCCTCGGGCAACGACCCCGTACGGCTGCTGGGCAGCGTGTCGCCCGGGCGGCTCGCGGAGCTGGCCGAGGACCGCCGGTTCCTGGACCGGCTGACCGCGGCCGCCGGTGACCTCGACGACTACGTCTCGGGCGAGCGCTGGTACCAGGGCCGGCCCGCGGGACTCCCCGCCGCCGTCGCCTACTTCTCCCCCGAGTTCGGCATCACGGCCGCTCTGCCCCAGTACTCCGGCGGTCTCGGCATCCTCGCCGGCGACCATCTCAAGGCGGCCAGCGACCTCGGCGTCCCCCTCATCGGGGTGGGGCTGCTGTACCGGCACGGCTACTTCCGGCAGACCCTGTCCCGGGACGGCTGGCAGCAGGAGCACTACCCGGTACTGGACCCCAACGAGCTGCCCGTGGCCCTCCTGAAGGAACCCGACGGCACCCCCACCCGGATCTCCCTCGCCCTGCCCGGCGGCAGGCAGCTGCACGCCCGCGTCTGGCTCGCCCAGGTCGGCCGCGTCCCCCTGCTGATGCTCGACTCCGACGTCGAGGAGAACGACCTCGGCGAACGCGGCGTGACCGACCGGCTGTACGGCGGCGGCAGCGAGCACCGCCTGCTGCAGGAAATGCTGCTGGGCATAGGAGGAGTGCGGGCGGTCCGGACGTACTGCCGCCTGACCGGCCATCCGACCCCCGAGGTCTTCCACACCAACGAGGGCCACGCCGGCTTCCTGGGCCTGGAGCGCATCGCCGAACTGCACACCGAGGGCCTGGACTTCGACTCGGCGCTGGAAGCCGTCCGCGCCGGCACGGTCTTCACCACCCACACCCCCGTCCCGGCCGGCATCGACCGCTTCGACCGCGAGCTGGTCGCCCACCACTTCGGCCCCGACGCCGAACTCCCGGCCATCGACGTCGAGCGCATCCTCCGGCTCGGCATGGAGACCTACCCCGGCGGCGAACCCAACCTCTTCAACATGGCGGTGATGGGCCTGCGCCTGGGCCAGCGGGCCAACGGCGTCTCCCTCCTCCACGGCAACGTCAGCCGCGAGATGTTCTCGGGACTGTGGCCGGGATTCGACCCCGACGAGGTGCCCATCACCTCGGTCACCAACGGCGTCCACGCCCCGACCTGGGTCGCCCCCGAGGTCTTCCGCCTCGGCGCCCGCCAGATCGGCCGCCGGCGTACCGAGGACGCCATGACCGTCGGCGGCTCGGACCGCTGGGACGCGGTCGCGGAGATCCCCGACCAGGACATCTGGGAGCTGCGCCGGAACCTGCGCGAGCGGCTGGTGACGGAGGTACGGGACCGGCTGCGCACCTCCTGGCGGCAACGCGGCGCCGGGACGGCCGAGCTGGGCTGGGTCGACGGTGTCCTGGACCCCGACGTCCTGACGATCGGCTTCGCGCGCCGCGTCCCGTCGTACAAGCGCCTCACACTGATGCTCCGCGACCGCGACCGCCTGATGGACCTGCTCCTGCACCCGGAGCGCCCGATCCAGATCGTGGTCGCGGGCAAGGCGCACCCGGCGGACGACGGCGGGAAGCGCCTGGTCCAGGAGTTGGTGAGGTTCGCCGACGACCCGCGGGTCCGTCACCGCATCGTCTTCCTGCCGGACTACGGCATGGCGATGGCGCAGAAGCTCTACCCCGGCTGTGACATCTGGCTGAACAACCCGCTCAGGCCGTTGGAGGCGTGCGGCACGTCGGGCATGAAGGCGGCCCTGAACGGGTGCTTGAACCTCTCTGTCCTGGACGGCTGGTGGGACGAGTGGTTCCAGCCGGACTTCGGCTGGGCCGTCCCCACCGCGGACGGCACCGGCACGGACCCGGACCACCGCGACGACCTGGAGGCGGCGGCGCTGTACGACCTGCTGGAACAGCGTGTCACGCCCCGCTTCTACGAGCGCGGCCAGGGCGGCCTGCCGGACCGCTGGATCGAGATGGTCCGCCAGACCCTGATGCTGCTGGGCCCGAAGGTCCTGGCGGGCAGGATGGTCCGCGAATACGTCGAGCGTCTCTACACCCCGGCCGCGCACGCCCACCGCGCGATGACACCGGACGCGGCGCGCGAGCTGGCGGCCTGGAAGGCGCGGGTGCGTGCGGCCTGGCACGGCGTCACGGTCGACCATGTGGAGACGTCCGCCGCGACCCCCACCGCGGAACTCGGCTCGACGCTCAGCCTCCGGGTGCGGGTGGGGCTGGGCGACCTCGGGCCGGACGACGTCGAGGTCCAGGCGGTCTCGGGGCGCGTGGACTCCGAGGACCGCATCGCGGACGCGTCGACGGTACCGCTGAAGTCGGCGGGGAGCCCGGACGCGGAGGGGCGGTGGGTGTACGAGGGTCCGCTGTCCCTGGACCGGACGGGGCCGTACGGCTATACGGTCCGGATTCTTCCGGCTCATCGGTTGCTGGCGTCCGGGGCGGAGCTGGGGTTGGTGGCGGTGCCTTCGGAGGGGGTGGGGGAGGGGGCCGGCGTGTTGATGCGGTGACGCCGTCGAGGGCTGAGGGGTTCCTCAGCCCTCCTCGATCTCTCGCTCGCACAGCTGCCGCAGCACGTTGCCGCACCGCCGCGCGTAAGCATGCTGCAATCCCCGGGTGGCCGGACCCCCCGCCCGCGCGTACCACTTCGCCCCCCGGCTGAACGCGTTCACCGTCAGCCACACCGTGCCGTCCCCCGTGCGGTCCACGATGAACGACTCCTCGCCGCACTCGGGATGACCGGAAAGCGTGCCGTACGCCCAGCCGGTGCGGCGGTGCTCCTCCACCGTCCACACCACCCGGCACGGCGCTTTGATCATGCCGGCGAGGGTGACCGTGACGTCGACGTCGGGGGCCGCGCGGTCGGCCGACGCGTCTATGCCGACGCCCATCGCGCGGTGCATCTCCCAGGTCATGACCGCGTCGGCGGCTCTGCGGAGCACGTGCTCGCCCTCGCCTATGCGGGTGCGTACGTGCAGGGGGTGGAAGCCGGGCGGGCAGAAGCCGGGCTCGCGGGACGCGCCGACGTGGTCGTACGTGAAGGACATGGGGCCCAAGCGTAAGGCGGCACCCGGGGATGCCTTCGTCCCGGGTGCCGCCCCACTCAGTCCTGCGGTCGGTCCTGCTTCAACAGGCCTGCGTCAGCTGACGTTGATCGCCGACCACGCGGCCGCCACAGCCTTGTACTCCGTGCTGCTGGTGCCGCCGTACAGGGCGGACGCCGCGCTCAGGGTCGCCGTACGGGCGGCCTTGTAGTTGGTCGTCGACGTCATGTACTCGGTCAGGGCCTTGTACCAGATCGCGGCGGCCTTGGCGCGGCCGATGCCGGTGACCGTGGAGCCGTTGGACGTCGGGGAGTTGTAGCTGACCCCGTTGATCGTCTTGGCGCCGCTGCCCTCCGAAAGGAGGTAGAAGAAGTGGTTCGCGGGGCCCGACGAGTAGTGGACGTCCAGGCCGCCGAGCGACGACGACCAGCTGTCCTTGGACCCGCCGTCCTTGCTGGGCTTGTCCATGTAGCGCAGCGGGGTGCCGTCGCCGTTGATGTCGATCTTCTCGCCGATGAGGTAGTCGCCGACGTCGTTGGAGTTCGCCGCGTAGAACTCCACCGCCGTGCCGAAGATGTCGGAGGTCGCCTCGTTGAGGCCGCCCGACTCGCCGGAGTAGTTCAGGCCCGCGGTGTTCGAGGTGACGCCGTGGGTCATCTCGTGGCCGGCCACGTCGAGCGACGTCAGGGGCTTGGTGTTGCCCTCGCCGTCGCCGTACGTCATGCAGAAGCAGCTGTCGTCCCAGAACGCGTTGACGTAGGCGTTGCCGTAGTGGACGCGGGAGTAGGCGGCCTTGCCGTCGTTCTTGATGCCGCTGCGGCCGAAGGTGTTCTTGTAGAAGTCCCAGGTGACCTGGGCGCCGTAGGCGGCGTCGACGGCGGCCGTCTGGTCGCTGGAGGAGCTGGAGGCGGCGCCGGTGCCCCACGTGTCGTCCGCGTCGGTGAACAGCGTGCCCGCGGAGGAGCTGGTGCTGCGGGCCTTGTTGTACGTCTTGTGGCCGCCGCGCCCGCCGTCGGTGAGGTTGTACGTCGAACCCGACAGGGTCGTGCCGAGGGTGACGGTGCCCGAGTAGAGGCTCTTGCCGCTGCCGGTCTCGATGCCCTGGTACTCGAACAGCTTCTTGCCGGTGGCGGCGTCGGTGATGACGTGCAGTTCGTTCGGGGTGCCGTCCTCCTGCAGGCCGCCGACGACCGTCTCGTAGGCAAGGGTCGGCTTGCCGTTCGCGGCCCAGATCACCTTGCGGGGCGCCTGGTCCGCCTCGGTCTTCTCCGAGCCGGCCGCCTTGGCCTGCTTCAGGGCCTGGCCCTCGGCCTTGGCCGCGGTGATCGCCGGCTTGAGCGAGGCGACCTTGATGGTGGCCTTCGTCGCCTTGGTGACGCCCTTGGTGGCGCCGGACGCCGTCTCGTGGACGACGAGGTCGCCGCCGAGGACGGGCAGGCCCGCGTAGGTGCGCTCGTAGCGGGTGTGGACCGTGCCGTCGGCGTCCTTGACGACGTCCTTGACGACCAGTCTCTCCTGGGCGCCGAGGCCTATCGCGTCGGCGGTCTCGGCGGCCTCTGCCTGCTGGTCCTTGATCAGCGCGGTGCGTGCCGCGGGGGCGAGCGCGACCGGGGCGGCGAGCGAGGCGGCCTTGGTGCCGGCGTCCACGGGGGCGGCGGCCGAAGTGCCGGTGGTCAGAGCGGTGGTGAGGAGAGCTCCGCCCGCCACGGCGGTGGCGATGGCCAGAGTGGTGCGCTTGCGACGCGCGTAGAGGGGGGTCACACGAGCTCCTTTTGTGGGGGAAGTGCTGGGGGGTGCTTGTGCGGCGGGTGCAGGAAGAGTGACACCTGGGGCGCGTACATGTCAGGAGGGTGCGGTGATGTTGGCCAAAACTTGACTGTCCGGTAAATGTTTCTGAAATGTGAACGGGCGCCGACCCGACGGGAGTTGAACCCGCCGGGACGGCGCCCTGTCCTTGGCAGACCGCGAACGGGCCTACGGGAAGGTGAGCTTCCAGCTGTTGATGTAGCCGGTGTCGATGGCCGCGTTGTCCTGGACGCGCAACAGCCATACGCCGTTGGCGACTTCGGAGGACGCGTTCACCGTGTACGTGGTGTTGAGGTTGTCCGAGCTGCCGCCGGTGCCGTACCCCTTCAGCGTGTACGCCGAGCCGTCGGGGGCGACCAGGTCCACCTTGAGGTCGCCGATGTAGGTGTGGACGATGTCCACGGCGACCTGGAGGTTGGACGGAGCGTTGCCGGTCCGGCCGGACACGGTGATCGGGGAGGTCACGGCCGCCCCGTTGTCCGGAATCGAAACGTCGGTTCCGCTCTCGAAGGACGTACCGCCACCGCCGCCGCCACCGTCGGAGCGCGAGCCGACGTTGATGCCCGCCCAGGCGTCCTGCACGGCCTTGTACTCGGCGCTCGTGGTGCCGTACAGCTCACCGGTCGCCGCGAGGGTGCCGGTGCGGGCGGCCGCGTAGTTGGTCGTGGAGGTGAACTTGGTGGTCAGCGCGCGGAACCAGATCTTCTCCGCCTTGTCCCGGCCGATGCCGGTGACCGGAAGACCGTCCGAGGTGGGCGAGTTGTAGGTGACACCGTTGATGGTCTTGGTGCCACTGCCCTCGGACAGGAGGTAGAAGAAGTGGTTCGCGGGGCCCGACGAGTAGTGCACGTCGATCGAGCCGATGCCCGAGTACCAGGCGTCCTTGGACGAGCCGTCCTTGCTGGGCTTGTCCATGTACCGCAACGGGGTGCCGTCGCCGTTGATGTTGATCTCCTCGCCGATGAGGTAGTCACCGACGTCGGAGGAGTTGTTGGCGTAGAACTCGACGGTCGAGCCGAAGATGTCGGAGGTGGCCTCGTTCAGACCGCCGGACTCGCCGGAGTAGTTCAGGCCCGCGGTGTTGGAGGTGAGCCCGTGGGTCATCTCGTGCGCGGCCACGTCGATCGACGTCAGCGGGTTGGTGTTGCCCGAGCCGTCGCCGTACGTCATGCAGAAGCAGCTGTCGGACCAGAACGCGTTGACGTAGTTGTTGCCGTAGTGGACCCGGGAGTACGCGCCGACGCCGTCGCCGCGGATACCCGAACGGCCGTGCACGTTCTTGTAGTAGTCCCAGGTCAGCTGCGCGCCGTAGTGCGCGTCGGCGCCGGCCGACTCCAGGTTGGACGGGCTGCCGTTGCCCCAGACGTCGTCGGGGCCGGAGAAGAGGGTGCCGGTGCCGGAGGTGCCGCGGTTCAGGTTGTACGTCTTGTGCCCGCCGCGCGCGCCGTCCGTGAGGTTGTACGTCGACCCGGACTGGGTGGTGGTGAGGTTGACCGTGCCGCTGTACACCGTGTTGCCGGTGCCGGTCTCGATCGCCTCCCACTCGTACAGCTTCGCGCCGGTGGTGGCGTCGGTGACGACGTGCAGTTCCTGCGGGGTGCCGTCGTGCTGGAAGCCGCCGACGACCGTCTCGTACGCCACGGTCGGCTTGCCGTTCGCGGCCCAGATCACCTTGCGCGGCGCCCGGTTGACGTCGGGGCTCTTGGCCTTCTCCGCCTTCGCGGCGGCCAGCGCCTGCTTCTCGGCCTTGGCCGAGGGCACGGCGGCCGTGGTGGTGGCCGGCTTGATGGCGGCGCGGGTCGCCTTGGTGACGGCCTCGGTCGCGCCGGACTTGGCCGTCTCGACGACGAGGTCACCGCCGAGGACGGGCAGACCGTCGTACGTCCGCTCGTAGCGGGTGTGGACCGTGCCGTTGCCGTCCTTGACGACGTCCCGGACGACCAGCTTCTCCTTGGCGCCGAGGCCCAGGTCCTTCGCGGTGTCCGCCTTGGTGGCGTTGGCCTCGCGTATCAGCGCGGCGCGCTGCGCCGGGGACAGCTTGACGGACTCGGCGCCCGGTATGACCTTGCCCGCGGCCGACGGTGCCTTCTCCGGGGCTGCGGTGGCGGCGCCGCTCTGGACGGCCGCGGCGATCAGGGCGGAGACGCCGACGAGAGCGACGGCGGCGGCCCGGCGGTGCGTGCTGTGACGACGCGTCGTGTGGGAGGTGCGTCTGTGGGAGGAACTGTCTCTCAACACTGACTCCTTCTGCGCGGCCGCGGATCACGCGGCCAGGGGAGACCGGCCGGCGGGTGGGCCGTCCGGGCAGAGCGGGGTGGTACGCAGAACGACGTGCGCGTGCGGAAACCGACGTGCGCGTGCGGGAGTTCCAGCCGCGGGCACCGCCGTGTGACGGTGCTGTGGGGTTGCTGTGTCGCGGCCGTGGGAAGAGTGTCAGCTGATTGCGGTTTCTGTCAGGACCGCGTCAGGAAGTTGGCCGGAAATCGTTCGTTGTCCGGGAGTTCATGTTCGGTATACGGACCGGAACGGTGGAGGCCCACCCACCCGAACCGGATGGGTGGGCCCACATGACCCCGCCGCGCCGCTACTGTTCGGCGCCCAGTACTTCGAAGCGGTCGAGATCCCGCAGCCACGCATGCGCCGTACCGTCCGACGGCGCGCGCCAGTCGCCGCGCGGGGAGAGGGAACCGCCCGCCGAGACCTTCGGCCCGTTCGGCATGGCCGAGCGCTTGAACTGTGCGAACGCGAAGAAGCGACGGCAGAAGACCTCCAGCCAGCGCCGGATCTCGGCCAGGTCGTACGCCACCCGCTTCGCCTCGGGGAAGCCGGGCGGCCAGGCACCGGCCTGCGCGTCGTGCCAGGCGTGCCAGGCCAGGAAGGCGATCTTCGAGGGCCGGAAGCCGTAGCGCAGCACATGGAAGAGCGTGAAGTCGTGCAGCGCGTACGGGCCGATCTTCGACTCCGTGGACTGCATCTCCTCGCCCGGCACCAGCTCCGGGCTGATCTCCGTGTCGAGGATCGCGGCCAGCGTCGTGCCGGTCTCCTCGTCGAACTGGCCGCTGGTGATGACCCAGCGGATCAGGTGCTGGATCAGCGTCTTCGGCACACCGGAGTTGACGTTGTAGTGGCTCATCTGGTCGCCCACGCCGTACGTGGACCAGCCGAGCGCCAGCTCCGACAGGTCGCCGGTGCCGAGCACGATGCCGCCGCGCTGGTTGGCGAGGCGGAACAGGTAGTCGGTGCGCAGGCCCGCCTGCACGTTCTCGAAGGTGACGTCGTACACCGGCTCGCCGGACGCGAACGGGTGGTCCATCTCCTTGAGCATCAGCCGCGCGGTCGGCGTGATGTCCAGCTCGGCCGCGGTGACGCCGAGCGAGTTCATCAGCTTGTGGGCGTTGTCCTTGGTGTGGTCGCTGGTGGCGAAGCCGGGCAGGGTGAAGGCCAGGATGTCGCTGCGCGGGCGCCCGGCGCGGTCCATCGCACGGGCGGCGACGATCAGCGCGTGCGTGGAGTCCAGGCCGCCCGACACCCCGATGACCACCTTCGGGCCGCCGATCGAGGCCAGCCGCTGCTGGAGCCCCGCGACCTGGATGTTGTACGCCTCGTAGCAGTCCAGGGCGAGCCGCTCGGCGTCCGCGGGCACGAACGGGAAGCGCTCGATGCGGCGCTTCAGGCCCAGGTCCGTCGCCGGCGGGTCGAGCCGGAACCGCACCCGCCTGAAGTCCCCGGTCCGGGTGGCGTGGGCGCGGCGGTTGTCGTCGAACGTGCCCATCCGCTGCCGCTCCTGCCGCAGCAGGTCGAGGTCGACGTCGGCCACCGCGTACTGGTCGTCGAGCGGGAACCGGGCCGTCTCCGCCAGCAGGGCGCCGTTCTCGTAGATCATGGTCTGCCCGTCCCAGGACAGGTCGGTGGTCGACTCACCCAGACCCGCCGCCGAGTACACGTACGCCGCCAGGCAGCGCGAGGACGCCGAGCGGCACAGCAGCCGCCGGTCCTCGGCCCGCCCCACCGTGATCGGGCTGCCCGAGAGGTTGGCGAGCACGGTCGCGCCGGCCAGGGCCGCTTCCGCGCTCGGGGGCACCGGCACCCACATGTCCTCGCAGATCTCCGCGTGCAGCACGAGGCCGGGGACGTCCTCCGCCTCGAAGAGCAGGTCCACCCCGAACGGCACCGTCTCGCCGCCGACCCGGATCGTCCCGCCCCGCTCGTCCTCACCCGAGGCGATCTGCCGCTGCTCGTAGAACTCGCGGTAGTTCGGCGGGTACGACTTGGGTGCGACGCCGAGGATCTGGCCGCGGTGCACGATCACCGCGCAGTTGTAGACCCGGTGGCGATGGCGCAGCGGGGCCCCGACGACCAGCACCGGGAGCAGGTCGGCCGACCCGGCCACGACCGTCCGCAGCGCCTCCTCGACCTCGTCGAGCACCGCGTCCTGGAGCAGCAGGTCCTCGATCGAGTACCCGGTCAGGCCCAGCTCGGGGAAGACGGCGACGGCGACCCCCTCCCGCGCGCACCGGCGCGCCTGCCGCAGGACCGCTTCGGCGTTGGCCTGCGGGTCGGCGATGACGGTGTGGCCGGTGCACGCGGCGACCCGCGCGAAGCCGTGCTCGTAGATCGACCAGAAGTTCAACGGACTTCCCCAGGAGAAGCGGACAGTGCTGGCACCGAGCATAGATCGCCTGATCAGGCCTACGCCGTTCCGGGCGAGGCGGGCCGCTCCCCGTGCCACGACCGCCACAGCGCCGCGTACGCCCCGCCCGCCGCGACCAGGTCGTCGTGGGTGCCGAGCTCGGTGAGGCGGCCGTTCTCCATCACGGCCACGCGGTCCGCGTCGTGCGCCGTGTGCAGACGGTGGGCGATGGCGATGACGGTGCGGCCCTGAAGTACGGCGGCCAGGGCGCGCTCGGTGTGGCGGGCGGTCGTCGGGTCGAGCAGGGCCGTCGCCTCGTCGAGGATCAGGGTGTGCGGGTCGGCCAGCACCACGCGGGCGAGCGCGAGCTGCTGGGCCTGCGAGCCGTCCGTACGGCGGCCCCCGTCGCCCAGCGCCGTGTCGAGGCCGTCGGGCAGCCGCCGTACCCAGGCGTCGGCGCCGACCGCGGTGAGGGCGGCCCACAACTCCTCGTCCGTGGCGGACGGTTCGGCGATACGGAGGTTGTCGCGGACCGTGCCGAGGAAGACGTGGTGCTCCTGGGTGACCAGGACGACCTGGCGGCGCAGCTGCTCCGGGCCGAGTGCGACGACCGGGACACCGCCGACCGTCACCGAGCCGGCGGTCGGCGCGTCCACGCCCGCCAGCAGTCGGCTCAGGGTCGTCTTCCCGGCGCCGGACGGGCCGACCACCGCGAGGCGTTCCCCCGGCCGCACGGTCAGGTCGACGTCGCTGAGGACCTCGCCACCGCGGTCGTAGGAGTAGCGCACGCCGGTCACGTCGAGCCGGTCGTCCGCGGGGGTCGGCGAGTCGGTGTCCGTCGCCTGCGGGGCTCGCGCCAGGCCCTCCACGCGGGCGAACGAGGCGCCGCTGCTCTGCAGTTGCTCGACCCGCATCAGGATCTCGTCCAGCGGCTCACTCAGCCGTTGCAGATACAGGGCGGCCGCCACGACCGAGCCCAGGCTCAGCGCGCCCCGCTCCAGCAGCACGCCGCCGAGCAGCAGGACCGTCGTCACGGGAACGACGTACGACACCTCGACGGCCGGGAAGAAGACGGTGCGCAGGAACAGGGTGTGGAAGCGGGTGCGGCGGGACCTCTCCAGCGCGTCGCGGCTCGCCGCCACCCTTCGCCGTTCGAGGCGCAGGGCCTCCACCGTGCGGGCACCGGACACCGTCGCCGCGAGGATCTCCGCGACCTCCGAGGTGGCCGCGCCCTCGGCGAGATAGCCGTCGCGGGCGCGGCGCAGGTACCAGCGCATCGCCCACCAGATGCCGCCGAAGCCGAGTACTCCGCAGAGGCCGAGCAGCGGGTCCAGGATGAAGACCGCGGCCAGCAGGAACGCTGCCTGTACGGAGTTGATCAGCAGCTCGGGTCCGGCGTCGCGCAGGGTCGTGCCGACGAGGGCGACGTCTGTGGTGCCACGGGAGGTGAGGTCGCCGGTGCCGGCTCGTTCGACGACGTTCGCGGGGAGGGCGAGGGTGCGGTCCACGAATTCCTCGCGGACCCGTGCGAGGGTGCGTTCGCCGAAACGGTGGCCTACGTAGCGGGCCCAGCGGGCCAGCAGCAGCTGGGCTGTTGCCGCTATCAGGATCGCCAGGGCCAGTTTGTCGACGGTCGTTACGCCGTGGCCGGCGCGGACCTCGTCGATGATGCGGCCCACCAGCCAGGGGCCGGCCAGGCCGACGACAGCTGCGAGTGAGTTCAGGACGAGTACGGCTGTGAAGGCTTTGGCGTCGGCTCGGATCAGGCGGGCGGCGGCTCGTCGGACGTCGCGGGGCTCGGCGATGGGGAGGTGACTCGGTGCATTGGATTTCGTGGCCGGGAGCCCGGGAGTTCGGGTGGTTTGCCGGGTGCGGGTTCGATGTGGCTGGTCGCGCCCCGCGGCGGAGCCGCTCATCGATACAGTCCCGCGCCCCTGGGAGCGTTTCCGGTCCGTCAACTCACGGCCTCCTCGGCGTTCTCGTCCCGTGCCACCAGCGCTCGGTATCCCGGCTCCCCGTCCAGCAGGTCGCGGTGTGTGCCCGTCGCCGTCACCTTGCCGTCGACCAGGAAATGCACGGTGTCCGCGCGGTCCAGGAGCAGGGGGGACGTGGACGTCACCACCGTCGTGCGGCCCTGTCTCTCCGCGTGCAGGCGTTGTGCGACCCTCGCCTCGGTGTGGGCGTCCAGCGCGGACGTCGGCTCGATGGCCAGCAGCACTTCCGGGTCGGCCAGCAGCGCGCGCAGGAGGCGGACGCGTTGGCGTTGGCCGCCGGAGAGGTTGCGGCCCTGGGCGTCGATGGGGGTGTCGAGGCCGTCGGGCAGGCCCCGGACAATGTCCTCGGCGACTGCCGTGCGGACCGCCCGTGCGATCGCCGCCTCGTCCCGGCCGTCCGGGCCCGCGTGGCCGGCGATCAGCTCCCGCAGCGTGCCCGCGAACAGGTCGGCCTCGTGGTCGGCGACCAGGACGCGCGCCCGCAGCTGCGGCAACGCGATCTCGCTCAGGGGAACGTCGCCCCAGGTCGCGGCCGACGGGACGTAGCGGCCCAGGCGGTCCACGACGGCTGTGGCGTCGGCCGGCAGCGCGGCGGCCAGTGCGGTCAGGCGGCCCGGCAGCACCCGTACCCCGGACTCGGGGTCGTGCAGTGCCGCCGGCTCCGCGGGCGCGTCCCGGGTGCCGGTGTCGGGCATCGGCTCCAGGCGCAGGAACCGTACGACTCGCCGCGCCGCCACCACGCCGCGCGCGACCTGGTAGACCATCTCCACGACGAACGCCATCGGGCGGACCAGGACCGCGACGTAGCCGTAGACCGACACCAACTCGCCGACCGTGATGGCACCTTGGGCGGCCAGCCGGGCCGCCAGCCAGGTCACCACGGCCAGGAACAGCGTCGGCAGCCCCATCCCGAGTGCCTGCACCCAGCTGGTCACCGCCCCGACCCGGTACCCCTGTGCGCGCAGCCGTTGCGAGTCGCGGTGGAAGGCGTCGGCGACCAGGCCCTTGCCGCCGAGGCCGTTGAGGACGCGCAGGCCGCCCGCGAGGTCGGCGATCCGTGCGGTCAGTACGCCCTGCCGCTCCCGGTACTCGGTCTCGGTGCCTTGCAGCCGGCCGAGCAGCGGTCCGACGAGCACGGCGATCGCCGGCATGCCGAACAGCACCACGACCGCGATCGGCACCGATACCGACACCAGCAGCACGGCGACGGCGAGATAGGCGACGATCGCGCCGAAACCGGGGCCGATGACGGTCAGGCTGCCGCTGATCGTCTGGACGTCGCCCACCCCGATCGTGACGACCTCGCCGGCCCCGATCCGCCGCGGCAGCGCGGCACCCAGCCGGACCGACTGCCCGACCAGGACCTTGGTGGTGCGGAACAGGGCGTCCATCCGCACCCGGGTCATCGTGCGGTGCCGCATGATGCTCAGCCAGGCGTTGAACACGTGCACCCCGGCCAGCGCGCCGGTCCAGGCGGCCAGCGCCGCGTAGTCACCGGGCGCCAGGCCCTCGTCCACCGCCCGCGAGAGCAGATACGGCGCCGCTGCCAGCAGCACCATCCAGACGGCGGAGATCAGCGCCCCGAGCGCGGACCGTCCCGCCTGCTGGGTGACCAGCCACCACAGGTACCGGGCGCCGCTGCGACAGTCTGGCTCGCCCGGATCCTCGTACGCGTCGATCATCGTTCCCCGTGCCCCGTCCTCGTCCCTGCCGTCCGCCTACGCCTACGCCAGACTGTCCCGCCACGCCCGGTGCAGATCCGCGAACCTGCCCGTCCCCGCGATGAGTTCGGCCGGCGTGCCGTCCTCGACGATCTGCCCGTGCTCCATGACCAGCACACGGTGCGCGATCTCGACCGTGGACAGCCGGTGGGCGATGACGACGGCCGTACGTCCGTTCAGGACCGTCGACATCGCGCGCTGCACGGCCCGTTCGCCGGGGATGTCGAGGGAGCTGGTCGCCTCGTCGAGGATCAGCACGGCCGGGTCGGCGAGCAGTGCCCGCGCGAACGCGACGAGTTGGCGCTGACCGGCGGAGATACGACCGCCCCGCTTGCGTACGTCGGTGTCGTAGCCGTCGGGCAGCGAGCTGATGAAGTCGTGCGCGCCGATGGCCTTCGCCGCCTGCTCGATCTCCTCGCGGGTGGCGTCCGGCCGGCCGATCGCGATGTTCTCGGCGACCGTGCCGGAGAACAGGAACGCCTCCTGCGTCACCATCACCACCCCGCGCCGCAGTTCGGGCACGGCGAGTTCACGCAGGTCGACGCCGTCGAGGAGGACCCGGCCGTCGGAGGGGTCGTAGAAGCGCGCGACGAGCTTGGCCAGCGTCGACTTGCCCGCGCCGGTGGAGCCGACGACCGCGACCGTCTGGCCGGCCGGGATCGTGAGGTCGAAGCGGGGCAGCACCTCGCCGCCGGTGCGATAGCCGAACCGGACGCCGTCGAAGACGACCTCGCGGCCGGGGTGCCGGGACTCCAGTGCCGGGAGCTGCTGGGGCGCGGCCGGCTCGGGGACGGACGGCCGCTGGGCCAGCAGTCCGGCGATCTTCTCCAGGGAGGCCGCCGCCGACTGGTACGAGTTGAGGAACATGCCGAGCCGGTCGATCGGGTCGTACAGCCGCCGCAGATACAGCACGGCCGCCGCCAGCACACCGAGGGCCAGCGAGCCGCCCGCCACCCGGTAGGCACCCCACAGCACGATCGACGCGACGGCCGTGTTGGCGACGAGCCGGGAGCCGACGACATAGCGGGCCATCTCCAGCAGCGCGTCGCCGTTGATCCTCTCGTGCCGGGAGTTGAGGACGCGGAAGTCGGCGTCGTTGGCGGTCTCACGGCGGAACGCGCGCACCGGGCGGATGCCGTTCATGGTCTCGACGAACTTGACGATCACGGCGGCGATGGCGGTGGAGCGCAGGGTGTACACCCGCCCGGCGCGCCGCCGATACAGCCGCACGAGGAGATACAGCGGTACGAACGAGGCCACCGCGACCGCGCCCAGGCCGAGGTCGAGCCAGAGCAGCATCGCCGAGATGTAGACGAAGGACAGGATGACGGTGACGAGTTCCTGGAGGCCTTCGTTCAGCAGCTCGCGCAGGGACTCCACGTCCGTGGTGGAGCGGGAGATGAGCCGGCCCGAGGTGTAGCGCTCGTGGAAGTCGACGCTCAGGGCCTGGGCGTGGCGGAAGATACGGCCGCGCAGGTCGAGCAGCACGTCCTGGTTGACGCGGGCGGAGAGCAGGATGAAGGCGTACTGCAGCACGCCGGAGGCGAGTGCGCACAGCAGATAGCCGACCCCGACGGCGATCAGCGGCCCGAGGTCGTCGCGCCGGAACGCCGGTACGGCCGAGTCGATGGCGTACGCCACCAGCAGCGGGCCCGCCTGCACCGCCGCCTGCTGGAGCAGCAGCAGGAGTGTGGTGACGGCGACGCGGGCCTTCATCGGGGCGAGCAGTGAACGCAGGAGGGCGGCGGTGGCGCCCGGGGGAGTGGGCAGGACATCACGGTCGAAGGGGTCGTCCGGCCCCAGGGGTTCCTCGGCCGGCTGGTCCTTGCCCGGTGCGGTGGCGGTCGTCGCCGTCATCGGTCGGCCTCCTCGGTCCCGGCCATCAGGTGGGCGTACTCGGCGTTGCTGCGCAGCAGTTCGTGATGGGTGCCGACGGCGGCGATACGGCCGTCGGAGAGCAGGGCGACGCGGTCCGCGAGGAGCACGGTGGACGGGCGGTGGGCGACGATGAGGGCGGTCGTCTCCGCGAGCACGTCCCGCAGGGCGGCCTCGACGGCGGCCTCGGTGTGCACGTCGAGGGCGGACAGGGGGTCGTCGAGGACGAGGAACCTGGGCCGTCCGACCACCGCCCGCGCGAGCGCGAGGCGCTGGCGCTGCCCGCCGGAGAGGCTGAGGCCCTGTTCGCCGACCTGTGTCTCGGTTCCGTGCGGCAGGGCGTGCGCGAAGCCGGCCTGCGCGACCCCGAGGGCCCGCTCCAACTCGGGCTGTCCCGAGCCGTCCGAGGCCCCCATGAGAACGTTGTCCGCGACGCTGGCGGAGAAGAGGGTGGGCTCTTCGAAGGCGACGGCCACGAGTTCGCGCAGCGATTCCCGGGGCATGGCGGAGATGTCCTGGCCGTCGAGGGTGATGCGGCCGGATGTCACCTCGTGGAGACGGGGGATCAGGGCGGTCAGGGTCGTCTTGCCGCTGCCCGTCGCGCCTACGAGGGCCATGGATTCGCCGGGGCGGATGTGGAGGTCGATGCGGTCGAGGACGGGCGGGGAGTCGTCGGGGGCGTCGGGATAGCGGAACCGCACCTTGTGGAAGCGCAGTCCGCGGTCCTTGCCGTCGCCCTTCGCCGTCGAGACCTCGTGCCCCTCCGGCTCCGCGTCCATCGCCTCGAAGTACCGCTCCGTAGCTGTCGCCGCCTCCTGGCTCATCGCCAGCAGGAAGCCGATCGAGTCCACGGGCCAGCGCAGCGCGAGCGCGGTCGACAAGAACGCCACCAGCGTGCCCGCCGACAGCTCCCCGTCCGCCACCTGCACGGTGCCCAGCACCAGCGCCGCCCCGATGGCCACCTCGGGCAGCGTCACGATGACGCCCCAGATCGTCGCCAGCAGCCTGGCCTTGCGCAGCTCCGTGCCGCGCAGTGTGCGGGACAGCTCCCGGAACGCCAGCGCCTGACTGCGGTGCCGCCCGAACCCCTTGATGATCCGGATCCCGAGCACGCTCTCCTCGACGACCGTCGTCAGATCGCCGACCTGGTCCTGCGCGCGGCGCGCCACCTCGGCGTACCGCTTCTCGAAGACCACGCAGGTGACCATCACGGGCACGGCCGGGATCAGGATCACCAGCCCCAGCGTCCAGTCCTGGAGCAGCATGATGATCACGCCGACGAGGATTGTCACGCCGTTGACCAGCAGGAACGTCAACGGGAAGGCGAGGAACATGCGCAGCAGCATCAGATCGGTCGTGCCCCGCGACAGCAACTGCCCCGACGCCCACCGGTCGTGGAACGCCACCGGAAGCCGCTGCAGATGCCGGTACAGATCCGCCCGCATCCCCGCCTCGACCCCCGCCAGCGGCCGCGCCACCAGCCACCGCCGCAGCCCGAAGAGCAACGCCTCCGCGAAGCCGAGCAGCAGCAGATAGAGCGCCCCGAGCCACACCCCCGCCGGATCCCGGTCGGCGACGGGCCCGTCCACCATCCACTTCAGGACGAGCGGAATGACCAGCGCCGCGCACGAGGCGAGGACCGCCACGAACGCGGCGGTGAACAACCGCACCCGCACGGGCCGCACATACGGCCACAGGCGCAGCAGCGTACGCACGGCGGAACGGTCGGCTCGATCAGGTCGGTCCTCGGCGGTTGCACGTGTCGTCACCATCAGCAGCGAGCCTACGGATCGCCACTGACACTGCCCACCGAGTTTTGGCCGGACCGGGATCGGGCTTTGGCCCTACGACCTGCGTGTTCGAGGAGTCGTACCACCTCGCCCGGCGGGTCGTAGGCCGCCGTCAGCCGATCGGCTGATGCCTGTTCGAGCGCGTCGGCCGATGTGCCGGACCCCGCCCCGCCGGGACCCTCGTGGCATGGCATCCACACCTGTCGTCGACGTCAGTGATCTACGCAAGTCCTACGGCGGCCGAACCGTCCTCGACGGCGTCTCCTTCGCCGTCGAGGAGGGCGAGATCTTCGGCATCCTCGGCCCGAACGGCGCCGGCAAGACCACCACCGTCGAGTGCGTCGGCGGCCTGCGCCTCCCCGACGCGGGCCGCGTCCGGGTGACCGGCCTCGACCCCGTCACCGACCACGAGGCCACCCGCCGGGTCCTCGGCGCCCAGCTCCAGGAGAGCGAGCTGCAGGCCAAGCTCACCGTCCGGGAGGCACTGGAGCTGTACGCCGCCTTCTACCCGGACCCGCTCGACTGGCGGCCCCTCGCCGAACGCCTCGGCCTGACCGCCAAGCTCACCACCCGGTTCGCCAAGCTCTCCGGCGGACAGAAGCAACGCCTGTTCATCGCGCTCGCCCTCATCGGCAACCCCCGGATCGTCGTCCTGGACGAGCTGACCACCGGCCTCGACCCGCGCGCCCGCCGGGACACCTGGGAGCTGATCGAGGACGTCCGCGCGAACGGCGTCACCGTCCTGCTCGTCACCCACTTCATGGAGGAGGCCCAGCGGCTCTGCGACCGGATCGCCGTGATCGACAAGGGCCGGGTGGCCGCCCTGGACACCCCGGCCGGTCTCATCCGCCGCTCGGCGGGCGCCACCGTCATCAGCTTCACCCCGTCCGCGCCGCTGGACGAGGGCGAACTGAACACGCTTCCCGCGCTCGCGTCCGTCGAGCACAAGGACGGCCGCCTCACCCTCGCCGGCACCGACGAGACCGTGAACGCCGTCATCACGCTGCTTGCCCGCACCCGCATCACGGCCCATCAACTGCGTGTCGTCGACGCCACGTTGGACGACGCCTTTCTCGACCTCACGAAGGAGGCGGCGGCATGAGCACGGTCGTCCTGAACAACACCGTACTGAAGGCGGAGATCCGCCTCTTCCGCCGGGAACCCGGCATGCTCTTCTGGATCCTGCTCTTCCCGACCCTGCTGTTGGTGATCCTCGGCTCGATCCCCTCGTTCCGTGATCCCCAGGCCGACCTCGGCGGTCTGCGGACGATCGACATCTACGTCCCCGTGGCCGTGCTGCTCGGCCTGATCATGGGCGGGCTCCAGGCCATGCCGCAGACCCTCACCGGCTACCGCGAGCGCGGCATCCTGCGCCGGATGTCCACGACCCCGGTCCGGCCGGCGGCCCTGCTGTCCGCGCAGATGCTGGTGTACGGAGGTGCCGCCTTGACGTCGGCGCTGCTCGCCCTCGCCGTCGGGCGGCTCGCCTTCGACGTACGACTGCCCGAGCAGCCCTTCGGATACCTCCTCGCCCTGGTCCTCGCCGTCCTGGTCGCCCTCGCGCTCGGCGCGGTGATCTCCGCCCTGTCCCGGACGACGAAGATCGCCGGCGCCATCGGGTCCGCGGTGTTCTTCCCGTCGATGTTCTGCGCGGGCGTGTGGGCGCCGGTGCAGACGATGCCGGACGTGTTGGCCCGGATCGTCGGGTACACCCCGTTCGGCGCGGCCGCCGAGGCGCTGAACCGGTCCGCGGTGGGGGACTTGCCGGGCTGGACCCACCTGGGCGTGCTCGTGGCCTGGACGGTGCTGCTCACGTCCGCCGCGTCGCGCTGGTTCCGGTGGGAGTAGGCAACGGGCCGTGCAGACTGGGCGCATGACCGCAGCGGACACGCAGATCGAGCGGCGCTGGGAGCAGTTGCACAGCTTGGGGCCGTACGGGCTGCTCGTCACTGGCGCCGTCCTGTCGGCCATCGCCGCCGACATGATGGACGGCGTCGGCGAGTGGTACGCCGCCGCAGTCCTGGTCGCCGCGGCGTTCGCGCTGCAGCTGTGGTGGAACCGCACCCGTCACCGCCGGGCCAACCGCGGCCGGTCCCCGTCCCGGGCCGGGACGGCGTACTACGTCGTCCGCTGGGCGATCGCCTTCGCGCTCACCTGGATCAACCCGCTCTTCGGGTTCTACGCGGCCACCGGCCTGATGGACGCCGACGAGCTGATCCCCGGCATGTGGCGGCGGCTCGGACTGTTCGTCACCGCGGTCACCTTGGCCGGCTCGCAGATGGGTGGGCTGCCGCCGAAGAACGGAGGCCAGTGGGCCGCGTTCGCCGGTCTCCTGGTGGCCAACTTCGGCCTCCAGACGGTCGTAGCCCATCTCACCGAGCAGGAGGAGCGGCGTTCCCTCGACCCGGCCGCCACCATCGCCGAACTCGAACGCGCCAACACGGCGTTGCAGCAGGCCCTCGACGAGAACGCCGCCCTGCACGCCCAACTCCTCGTCCAGGCAAGGGAGGCGGGCGTCGCCGACGAACGCCGGCGCCTGGCTGCCGAGATCCACGACACCATCGCCCAGGGCCTGACCGGCATCATCGCCCAGCTCCAGGTCGTCGCGAACGCCCCCGACCTGCCCACGGCCCGCACCCATCTCGACCGCGCCTCGGCCCTCGCCCGCCACAGCCTCGGCGAGGCCCGCCGCTCGGTGCACAACCTCGCCCCCGTGGCCCTGGCGAACGACCCACTGCCCGAGGCCCTGAAGGGCACGGTCGCCGATTGGGCCGAACGGGCCGACATACGCGCCGAGTTCACGGTCACCGGCACCGCGGAGCAACTCCACGACGAGGTCTCGGCGACGCTGCTGAGGATCGCTCAGGAGGCGCTCTCCAACGCCTCCCGCCACGCCCGGGCGACCCGCGTGGGCGTCACCCTCTCCTTCCTCGGCGACGAGGTCATCCTCGACATCCGCGACGACGGGCAGGGCTTCGACCCGCTCACCGTCCCCGAACGTACCCGCACCGGCGGCTTCGGTCTCGACGGCATGCGCGTCCGCGCCGAACGCATCGCCGGCTCCTTCACCGTCGAGTCCGAGCCGGGGCACGGCACGGCGGTGTCGGCTCGCGTACCGTTGGTCCGCCATGAGTGACGACGCCTCGATCTCCGTGCTGATCGTCGACGACCATCCCGTCGTACGGGACGGTCTGCGCGGCATGTTCGACTCCGCGCCCGGATTCACCGTGCTCGGCGAGGCGTCGAACGGCGTCGAGGCCGTCGAGAAGGCGGACGCCCTCGACCCGGACGTCGTCCTGATGGACCTGCGCATGCCGGGCGGCGGCGGGGTCGAGGCGATCGCCCACCTCACCCGCACCGGAGCCCGCGCCAAGGTCCTCGTGCTGACCACGTACGACACGGACTCCGACACCCTCCCCGCGATCGAGGCGGGCGCGACGGGCTATCTGCTCAAGGACGCCCCGCGCGACGAGCTCTTCACGGCGGTCCGCGCCGCCGCCGAGGGCCGAACCGTCCTGTCCCCGGCGGTCGCCTCCCGTCTGGTCTCCGCGGTCCGCGCGCCCAGGGCCCCCGGCAACGAGCCGCTCTCCGCACGCGAGCGCGAAGTGCTGGCCCTGGTCGCCAGGGGCACCTCCAACCGCGAGATCGCCCGCGAGCTGTTCATCAGCGAGGCCACGGTGAAGACCCATCTCACCCACCTGTACGCCAAGTTGGGCGTCAGGGACCGCGCGGCCGCGGTGGCGACGGCGTACGACCGCGGCATCCTCGGCTAGTCCGGGTACGGCAGCAGGGTGCCGGCGACCTTCTCCCAGGACGTCTTCAGCTCGGCGAGCAACTCGGGTTCGTCGGGCGCGAGATCGGCCTGCTCGCGCTGGTCGGCGGCGAGGTCGTAGAGGTGGTCGGTGCCGTCGGCGTCCCGGTAGTACTTCCAGTCGCCGCGCCTGAGGGCCCGGCCCGCCCGCACCCGCCAGAACAGATCCCGCTCCGGCAGCGCCTCGCCCCGCAGCAGGTACCCGGCGAGGCTGGTGCCGTCCAGCGGATACGCCGGGTCGGGCCGGGCGCCACCCAGCTCCAGCAGGGTCGCCGTCCAGTCGGGGGAGAAGTTCGGCTCGTGGCTGACCTGGTGGCCGTCGATACGGGCCGGCCAGCGCACGATCGTCGGCACCCGGATACCGCCCTCCTGGAGCACGAACTTCTCGCCGCTCAGCGGCCACAGGTACGACCAGCGCTCGCCGCCGTTGTCGCTGGCGAACACCACGACGGTGTCGTCCTCCTGCCCGGACCGGCGCAGCGCCCCGAGCACCTCCCCGACGGCGGCGTCGAGGCTCTGCACCATCTCCGTGTACTTCTCGACCGAGCCGCCGTCGTGGTGGTTGAGCGCCTTGCTCACCTCCGCCTGGGACTTGGCGGCGCGGATCTTCGCGGCGATCTCGGCGCCGGTCTCCTCGTCGCCCTCCGCGAGCCAGGGCCAGTGCGGGGTGGTGAAGTTGAGGTTCAGCAGCCACGGCTTGTCGTGCTCCCGGCTCACGTACTCCACGGCCCGCTCGGTCAGCACGGTCGTGTAGTACCGCAGGTCCTTGTACTCCGCGTCGCCCTCGTAGAGGTCGTACGTGCCCAGCTGGCCGAGCTTGGAGAAGTACTCCAGCACGCCGCCGAAGTTGCCGAAGAACTCGTCCCAGCCCGACTTGGTGGGGCTGTAGTCCGGCAGCCAGCCGCAGTGCCACTTGCCGATGAGGGCGGTGGAGTAGCCCGCCTTCTTCAGGAGGGAGGCGAGTGTGGGGTGGTTCGGGTCCAGCCCTTGCGTCTTGTTGGCGATGGGCTCGGCGAGCCCGCCCTTCGTACGGCCCGGATAGCGCCCGGTGTACAGGCTGAACCGGGTCGGCGAGCAGGTCGCCGACCCCGAGTACGCGTCGGTGAACCGCACCCCCTGCCGGGCCAGCCGGTCCAGGTTCGGGGTCTTGATGTGCGGGGCGCCGTACGAGGACAGGTCGGCCCAGCCGAGGTCGTCGCCGAGGATGACCAGGAGGTTGGGGCGCTTCCCGGACGTGGAGGCGGCGCGGGCCTTGAACGGGCGCTCGGCGGGGGTGGCATCGACGGCTGCGGCAGCTTCGCCCGCGGTGGCCGTACCGGCGACGGCGGTCACGGCGCCGCCGCCGACGAGACCACCGAAGGCGCGGCGGGATATTTCGGGCATGCGGGGTCCTCGAAAGGGCGTGGGAGAGAAGGGAGAGAAGGGGGAGGAGGGAGGGGAGGGAAAGGCCACGGCTCAGCGACAGACGGCGCTGGACTGCCGGCACAGATCGACGTGGCGTCGCTCCACGAGCGCGACGCCCGCAGACCGGTGTGCCACGGGAAGCCTCATGATCGGCACGCTGCCAGTGGTGCGACCCGAGGGTCAAGGGACGGGCGGCGTAACCGGCGCGGGTTTCATACGGCGTTCACGGGAGGCGGGTCCGGTCGGCGGAACTGGGCCCGCTCAGTGCCGTGCACCGAGCGGACCCCGCCCTCCCTACGCCGTTCAGGCGTACTGCTCGGCCTGGCTCTCCACGTCCTCGATCCCCGTGGGGCGCCCGGCCCGTACCCAGCGTGCGTAGAGCCCGCCGGCGATCAGCAGGGTCGCGACCAGGGACAGGATGGGCCAGCCGCGCATGGCGAGTACGAAGTCGACGACCAGGGCGCCGATCGGCAGGAAGGTCCAGTTGGGCCCGAAGGCCCGGCCCGCCGCTGCGGCCGCGCCACCGCCCTTGGGGAAGCGCCGCACCAGTTGCCAGTAGTCGGCGGTGACCACCACGACCAGGCCGATCACCGGCGACATCGTCGGGATCAGCAGCGCCAGGTCGCCGTCCAGGGCGCGCAGGGCCGCCTCGATGGCGTACGCGACGGAGGAGACCGGGTCGGCGATCACCGCGAAGGCGAAGGCGAAGGCGAAGGCGAAGAACAGCACCGCGTGACGCGGCGAACGGCCCGTGACGGGCGCCAGGGCGGCGTCAAGGAGCCGTCAGAACGGCCCGCCCGACCGCCCCGCACACCAGCCGCTTCAGCCGGCAACCTTCAGCAGCAGCACCGCCCGCGCCGGCACCGTGATCGCCGCCCCCGCCCGGTGCTCCACGCCCGGCGCCCGGCCCTGCTCCTCCCGCGAGGTGTCGACGACCACCTCGTACCGCTCCGCCCACGGCGGCCCCGGCAGCACGAAACTCACCGGCCGGTCCCCGGCGTGCAGGACGGCGAGGAAGCTGTCGTCGACGATCGGCGCCCCCCGCTCGTCGCGGCCCGGGATGTCCCGCCCGGACAGATACATGCCCAGCGTGGCGGCGGGCGCGTACCAGTCCCGTTCCGTCATCTCCGTGCCCCGCAGGGTGAACCAGGCGAGGTCCCGCAGGCCGTCGGCCGAGTGTGCCCGCCCGGAGAAGAAGGCCCGCCGGCGCAGCACGGGGTGCCGGTGCCGCAGCTCGATCAGCCGGGAGGTCAGGTCGAACAGGGCCTTCCAGCCCGGATCCTCCAGCAGCCCCCAGTCCAGCCAGCTGATCTCGTTGTCCTGGCAGTACGCGTTGTTGTTGCCCCGCTGGGTGCGCCCCAGCTCGTCACCGGCGACCAGCATCGGCACGCCCGTCGACAGCAACAGGGTCGTCAGCAGGTTCCGCAACTGCCGCCGCCGCAGCGCCCGTACGCGCTCGTCGTCCGTCTCACCCTCGGCCCCGCAGTTCCAGGACCGGTTGTCGTTCGACCCGTCCCGGTTGCCCTCCCCGTTCGCCTCGTTGTGCTTACGCTCGTACGACACCATGTCCCGCAGCGTGAAGCCGTCGTGCGCGGTCACGAAGTTGACGGAGGCGTAGGGCCTGCGACCACCCCACGCGTACAGGTCGCTCGACCCCGACAGGCGGTACCCCAGATCCCGTACGTCCGGCAGCGCGCCCCGCCAGAAGTCCCGTACGGCATCGCGGTAGCGGTCGTTCCACTCCGTCCACAGCGGCGGGAAGGCACCCACCTGATACCCGCCCGAGCCCACGTCCCACGGCTCGGCGATCAGCTTCACCCGCCGCAGCACCGGATCCTGCGCGATGACCGCCAGGAACGGCGACAGCATGTCGACGTCGTGCATGGAGCGGGCCAGAGCCGCCGCCAGGTCGAACCGGAAGCCGTCGACGCCCATCTCCGTCACCCAGTAGCGGAGCGAGTCGGTGATCAGCCGCAGCACGTGCGGCTGGACGACGTGCAGGGTGTTCCCGCAGCCCGTGTAGTCCGCGTACCGGCGCGCGTCCGACTGCAACCGGTAGTACCCCCGGTTGTCGATGCCCTTCAGCGACAGCGTCGGGCCCAGCTCGCCCGCCTCCGCCGTGTGGTTGTAGACGACGTCGAGGATGACCTCGATGCCGGCCGCGTGCAGCG
Source organism: Streptomyces sp. R28 (assembly GCF_041052385.1). Classification (GTDB taxonomy): domain Bacteria; phylum Actinomycetota; class Actinomycetes; order Streptomycetales; family Streptomycetaceae; genus Streptomyces. The sequence goes on from NZ_CP163439.1 coordinate 7,292,968, forward strand.
CGCTGACCATCCGCTTGAACTCGCCGACCTGCTGGCCGGTCGTACCGGAGGCGGCGTAGGCGGCGTGCGGGGCGAAGTAGCCGATGGAGTTGTAGCCCCAGTAGTTGCGCAGGCCCTTGCGCAGCAGATGGTCCTCGTGCGCGAACTGGTGCACCGGCAGCAGCTCCACCGCCGTCACGCCCAGCTTGACCAGGTGCTCGACGGCCGCCGGATGCGCGAGACCGGCGTACGTCCCGCGCAGCTCCTCCGGGATCCCGGGGTGGAGTTTCGTGAATCCCCGTACATGCACCTCGTAGATGACCGAGTCCGCCCACGGCGTCTTCGGCCGGCGGTCGTCCGCCCAGTCGTCGTCATCGTGGACGACGACGCCCTTCGGGACGTACGGCGCCGAGTCCCGGTCGTCGCGCACGGTGTCCGCGACATGCTGCTGGGGCCAGTCGCGGACATGCCCGTACACCTCGGGCGGCAGGCTGAAGTCGCCGTCCACCGCGCGGGCGTACGGGTCCAGGAGCAGCTTCGCCGGGTTCCAGCGGCCGCCGGTCCACGGGTCCCAGCGGCCGTGCACCCGGTAGCCGTAGCGCTGGCCCGGCATGACGCCCGGCACGAAGCCGTGCCAGATCTCGTGCGTCAGCTCGGTGAGCTTGGCCCGCGTCTCCTTGCCCTGCTCGTCGAAGAGACACAGCTCCACCGCTTCCGCTCCCCCCGCCCACAGCGCGAAGTTGGTGCCCGCCACCCCGTCCGGGCCGACCCGGAAGCGGGCGCCGAGCGGCACGGGCGTGCCCGGCCATACGGGCACGGCAGGGGCTTTGCGCTGCGCGCCGTTCACGACGGCGGCCGGGCGCCCCTCCTCAGCGGTGACCGCCTCGGCCACCGCCTCCTGCTCGGCTGCGCTCGACACCTGTCGGCCTCCCACGGCTCAGGGACCACACGAAGGGGAAGGAGAGCCCACGGTGTCCCGGTCCGCGGCTCCCCATCGCGTAGTCCTCCCCACTGTTCTGCCCACCGCATGGCTCGCACTCACGTTTCCCCAGGGCCGCCCCGGTCGTTGGGGTCTTCGTGAGGCACGTACAAGGGCGCGCGCGGCGCGCGGGGGCCGTGTTGGCCGCCGTACTGACATGGGCCGGCCTGCTGGCCGGGGTGACCGGCTGCACCTCGGACGGCGGCGGCGCCGACCAGATGCTGGGCAAACCGCCGGCGCCCGAGGACGTCATCCGGGTCTTGCCCGACGACCGCAGCAAGGGCGTACGCCCCGACGACCCGCTGCTCGTCCGGGTGCCCGACGGGCGCCTGGAGTCGGTGAAGGTCGTCAAGTCCCAGGACGCGCAGGAGTTCCCGGTACCCGGGCACATCTCCAAGGACGGCCTGCGCTGGGAGCCGGAGGACGCCGGGCTCGCGCTGGCCGCCGAGTACACGATCGACGCCGTGGCCGTCGACGGCCAGGGACGCCGCAGCGCACGGCACACGACCTTCACCACGTACGTCCCCGAAGAGCGGTTCATCGGATACGTCACCCCCGAGAACCGCTCCACCGTCGGCACCGGAATGATCGTCTCCCTGGAGTTCAACCGGGAGATCGAGAACCGGGCCGCCGTCGAACGCGCCGTCCAGGTCACCGCCGAGCCGGCCGTCCAGATCCGCCCGCACTGGTTCGGCAGGTCCCGGCTCGACTTCCGCCCCGAGCACTACTGGAAGCCCGGCACCCAGGTCACCGTCGCGCTGCGCCTGCGGGACGTCGAAGGCGCGCCCGGGGTGTACGGACTGCAGTACAAGACGTTCTCCTTCACCGTCGGCCGCCACCAGGTCTCCTTGGTCGACGCCGCCAAGCACACCATGGAGGTACGGCGCGACGGCGAGCTGCTCACCACCGTGCCGATCACGGCCGGCGCACCCAAGAACACGACGTACAACGGCAAGATGGTGGTCACCGAGATGCTCGAGCTGACCCGGATGAACGGTGCGACGGTCGGCTTCAAGAAGGCCGACGGCAAGAGCGAGTACGACATCCCGGACGTCCCGCACGCCATGCGCCTCACCGACTCCGGCACCTTCCTGCACGGCAACTACTGGGCGGACGCCTCGCTCTTCGGACGGAGCAACGTCAGCCACGGGTGCGTGGGGCTCAGGGACGTCAAGGGCGGCGGGTCCCAGACGCCTGCGGGCTGGTTCTTCGACCGCAGCCTGATCGGGGACGTCGTCGAGGTCGTCCGTAGCAATGACAAAAAGGTCGCTCCCGACAATGGGCTCGGAGGATGGAATATGGGCTGGAAGGAGTGGAGGGCGGGGAGTGCGGTGAAGTAACAGGACAGGGGGGTGAGTTGCCCGACCAACCGGCTATCAGTCGATGTTGGAACGGAACGGTGACAAACGCGCGGCGTCGACGCCCATGATCTTGTGGTTAATATGCGCCGGTGCGCGTGGCAGATGCGCGGGGGTGCGGGCCTGGCCAGGCCCGCGGGAGGGGAGAAGGACTTGAACGTGCGGCCGATATCGGGGGCGTCGGTTGACGCGCGCGGGGGGCGAACGAGCCAACAGCGTGGCGGGCGTGGGCGCAGGGGGCAGGCGGCATTGGCCGGGGTGCTGCTGCTCGCCGTCACCGCGTGCGGCGGGGGCGGCGGCTCGGACGCGGGGTCCGGCGACGGCAAGGGCAAGGACTCCGGCTCGGCGGAGACCCAGAAGTCGCGGGCGGTCGTGACGATAGCGCCGGGCGACGGCGCCAAGTCCGTCGACACCAGCGGCGCGCTGAAGGTGACCGCGGCCCAGGGCAAGCTGACGGACGTCGAGGTCAAGGACGCCAAGGGCAAGGCGGTCGACGGCAAGATATCCGGCGACGGCGCCACCTGGACGCCGTCCACGCACCTCGCCGCCGCCACGGCGTACACGGTGCACGCGGTCGCCAAGGACGCCGAGGGCCTGGAGGCGGCCAAGGAGGCCGACTTCACCACCCTGACCCCGAAGAACACCTTCCTCGGCGCCTTCACGCCGGAGGACGGTTCCGAGGTCGGCGTCGGAATGCCGTTCTCGATCCGCTTCACCCGGGGCATCACCAGCCCCGAGGACGTCGAGAAGGCCATCACCGTCAAGACCGAACCGGCCGTCGAGGTCGAGGGCCACTGGTTCGGCAACGACCGCCTCGACTTCCGTCCCGAGAAATACTGGAAGACCGGCACGAAGGTCACGGTCGACCTCAACCTCGACGGCGTCGAGGGCCGCCCCGGCGTCTACGGCGAGCAGGACAAGAAGGTCTCCTTCACCATCGGCCGCAACCAGGTCTCGGTCGTCGACGTGAAGACCCAGAAGATGAAGGTCACGCAGGACGGCAAGGTCATCAAGACCATCCCCGTCACCACCGGCAAGCCCGGGTACGACACCTGGAACGGCCAGATGGTCATGACCGAGAAGTTCGTCGAGACCCGGATGAACGGCGACACGGTCGGCTACGACGGTGAGTACGACATCGACGACGTCCCGCACGCCTCCCGCCTGACCGACTCCGGCACCTTCATCCACGGCAACTACTGGGGCGGCGACGCCTTCGGCAACTACAACGCCAGCCACGGCTGCATCGGCCTGCGCGACGTCAAGGGCGCCTACGACGGCGGCACGCCGGCCGCGTGGTTCTTCAACCACTCGATGATCGGCGACGTGGTGGTCGTGAAGAACTCCAACGACGCGACGGTCGCTCCCGGCAACGGCCTGAACGGCTGGAACATGTCGTGGGAGAAGTGGAAGGCCTAGGGTTCCCTTTCGGACGTACGGCCCCGTTGCCTGCCTCGATGTGAGGTACGGCACCGGGGCCGCGACCGTTAGTCCCCGTTAACCTGCTGGCATGACCGTGAATCTCGAAGTCGCCGAAGGCGTCGGCGTCCTGCGCCTCGACCGCCCACCCATGAACGCGCTGGACGTCGCCACGCAGGACAGGCTCAAGGAGCTCGCCGAGGAGGCGGGCCGGCGTGACGACGTACGGGCCGTGGTGATCTACGGCGGGGAGAAGGTGTTCGCGGCAGGCGCGGACATCAAGGAGATGCAGGCCATGGACCACACGGCGATGGTCCTGCGTGCGCGGGCCCTGCAGGAGTCGTTCACGGCGGTGGCCCGGATCCCGAAGCCGGTCGTGGCGGCCGTGACGGGCTACGCGCTCGGCGGCGGCTGCGAGTTGGCGCTGTGCGCGGACTACCGGATCGCCGCGGACAACGCCAAGCTGGGCCAGCCGGAGATCCTGCTCGGCCTGATCCCGGGCGCGGGCGGCACCCAGCGGCTGGCCCGTCTGATCGGCCCGTCGAAGGCGAAGGACCTGATCTTCACGGGCCGCATGGTGAAGGCCGACGAGGCGCGCGAGCTGGGCCTGGTGGACCGCGTGGTGGCGCCGGACCAGGTCTATGCCGAGGCGCACGCCTGGGCGGCGAAGCTGGCGCAGGGCCCGGCGATCGCACTGCGCGCGGCGAAGGAGTCGATCGACACGGGTCTGGAGACGGACATCGAGACGGGCCTCGCGGTGGAACGGGGCTGGTTCGCCGGGCTGTTCGCGACGGAGGACCGGGAGCGGGGGATGCGGAGCTTCGTGGACGAGGGCCCGGGCAAGGCGAAGTTCCTCTGAGGGCCTGGCAAAGTCTGGTCTGAAACTCCGCCGAACCACTTGCAATTGACAGGACGTCTGATCCGGGTCCCTCGATGGGGCGGTTTATGGCAGCCTTAAGGCAACCTTAAGCGTGCCTTGTCGAGGGAGCCTGTCGATTGCCTCCAGCAGACCCTTCGCCGCAGGTCAGGCAGGCTGTCAGCGACACCGAACTGCCTCTGGCATATGCCAACCGAGCTGTGCGGAATGAGCGATTCCGGGGGGTGTATTCCACCGGAACGGCCCCGGAGGGCCCTGTCGGCGGCCATGATGGGGGCATGGCGGGGCTGGAGGGTATCGAACAGCCGCGGGGACACAGCCGTGCGGCCGCGGCGCGCTGGTCGCCGGCGGCCGAGGACGAAGCTGCTACCAAGGTGCTGGAGCTGTTCGGCAATCCTACGGAGGCGGAGGTCCCGCTCCCGTCCCGTCCCGAGTCCGCGGCGACGGCGCGACGGCTGGCCCAGGTGGTGGTCCTGCGTCAGTGGGGCCTGACTCCGAAGATGACGGAGGACGCGGTCCTGCTCGTCTCGGAACTGGTCGGCAACGCCGTCCGCCACACCGGCGCCCGCGTCTTCGGCCTGCGTATGCGCCGCCGCCGAGGCTGGATCCGCATCGAGGTCCGCGACCCTTCCCGTGGCCTGCCCTGTCTGATGCCGGTCCAGGAGATGGACATCAGCGGCCGGGGCCTGTTCCTGGTGGACAAACTCTCCGACCGGTGGGGCGTGGACCTGCTGCCGCGCGGCAAGACGACATGGTTCGAGATGAGGGTGGCGGACCGCTAGGGGGCGCGGTGAAAGTCCCGCACGGCACCCCCTGGCCCTCGCACTCGGCCCGTCCGGGCGACCCGCACGGACCGCTTGTCGGGTGAATCGTGCGTTTTTCGACGTAATCCTCATTAAATAGTCCAGTGATCACTACCGACCGCCGCTCCGGTCGCGCGGGCACGGTCGCCGCCCTCCCCGCCGCACTGGAAGAACTGCCGATGAACCTCCTCCACCGCACCCTCCTCGCCGGCGTAGGCATCCTCGCGCTCGCCGCCTGCGGCACCGAGTCCGCCAAGGACAGGGCCCGGGCCGCCCCCGAGTCCCACGCCGGCACCCAGGCCGCCATCCCCGCCCCGGAGAAGAAGACCGTCCCGGGCCTGCCTGGCATGCCACCCGTCCTGGATCCGAAGGACGTCTACGCCGCCGACCGCCCGAACCGGCTCTCCCCGGTCGTCAAGGACTTCCCGTCCCGCGTCTACGTCCCGAACACCGAGTCGGACACCGTATCCGTCATCGACCCGAAGACGTACGAGATCATCGAGACGATCCCCGTCGGCCGCCAGCCCCAGCACGTCGTCCCGTCCTGGGACCTGAAGACCCTCTGGGTCAACAACAACCGCGGCCACACCCTCACCCCCATCGACCCGAAGACCGGCAAGGCGGGCAAGGAGGTGGAGGTCCACGACCCCTACAACCTGTACTTCACCCCCAATGGCAGGTACGCCGTCGTCATGGCCTCCCTCGACCGCGAACTCGTCTTCCGCGACCCGCACACCATGAAGCGGATCAGGACCGAGCCGGTCAGCTGCTACGGCGTCAACCACGCCGACTTCTCCCTCGACGGCCGCTACTTCATCGTCTCCTGCGAGTTCAGCGGTGAACTGCTGAAGGTCGACACGGAGCGGATGAAGGTCGTCGGGCAGCAGAAACTGCCCTTCGACGGAGCCATGCCGCAGGACGTGAAGGTCTCCCCGGACGGCAAGCGGTTCTACATCGCCGACATGATGGCCGACGGCATGTGGGTCCTGGACGGCGACAAGTTCACCGAGCCCACCTTCCTGCCCACAGGCAAGGGCTGCCACGGCCTCTACGTCAGCCGCGACTCGCGCGAGATGTACGTCTCCAACCGCGGCGAGGGCTCCGTCTCCGTCTTCGACTTCGCCAGGAACAAGATCACCAAGAAGTGGCACCTCCCCGACGGCGGCAGCCCCGACATGGGCGGAGTCTCCGCCGACGGCAAGGTGCTGTGGCTGTCGGGCCGTTACGACTCCGAGGTGTACGCCCTCGACACCCGCACCGGCGAGGAGCTCGCCCGCGTTCCCGTCGGCAGCGGCCCGCACGGCCTCGCCGTCTACCCGCAGCCGGGCCGCTACTCCCTGGGCCACACCGGCATCTTCCGCTAGCCGAGGCGCAGTTGACCTGCGGTCAGTGGACACGCCGCCGTATGGGTGACGTTCCACGACCCGCCGCCGCGGTCCGGGGATCGTGCTCCTTATGATCACAACTCGCCTGCGGCGGCGGGCCGCTGCCGCCGTCCTGTGCCTCTCGGCCGTCCTCGCGACGACGGCCGCCACGGCTCCCGAGACCGTCCCCGCCTCGGCTCGCACGACCCTCGTCAAGGCCGCCGCCCCCGCCCCGGTGGCCTGTCCCGTCCAGTACGACGACAAGGTCAAGGCCGCCGTCGACCGCCGCGTCGACGTCGACCGCATCACCCCCGAGCCCGCGTGGCGCACCACCTGCGGCACGCTCTACCGGGCCGACGGCCGGGGCCCGAACATCGTCTTCGAGGAGGGCTTCAAGCCCAAGGACGTCGTGAACGGCCAGTACGACCTGGAGCAGTACGTCCTGGTCAACCAGCCCTCCCCGTACGTGTCCACGACCTACGACCACGACCTGTACAAGAACTGGTGGAAGTCGGGCTGGAACTACTACATCGACGCCCCCGGCGGCATCGACGTCAACAAGACCATCGGTGACACCCACAAATGGGCCGACCAGGTCGAGGTCGCCTTCCCCGGCGGGATCGCCCGGAAGTACATCATCGGCGTCTGCCCGGTGAACAAGACGACCAAGGTCGAGATCATGAGCGGCTGCCAGAGCAACCCGCACTACGAGGCCTGGCACTGACGCCCTACCGGGCGTGCAGCAGTGCCTCCGCGCCCACCGGCCGGTAGCCGGCCGCCAGGAACGCCCGCAGGCTGCGGGCGTTCCCCGGCGCGACCTGTGCCCACAGCGGCTCCGTGACCAGATGCCGGGCGGCGGTCACCAGCCGCCGCCCCAGCCCCCGATGCCGTACCTCGTCGTCCACCTCGACCGAGACCTCCAGCCGCCCGGCGACGCCGCGCCCCCGCACCAGCACGCCGCCGTCCGCCGCCCACGCGCGCACGTCGTCACGCCGGCTGCGGGCGTAGACGATCCGCGGGTGGTCGGCATCCTCGATCTCCGTCAGCGCGAGCGACGGCTCACCCGGCAGCGGGGAGCCGACCAGCACCGCGTCGACGGTCTCGGCCGCATGCCCCGTCCGCTCCATGAGAGCCGCCAGGAAGCGCGGGTTCATCGGCGCGGCCAGCCCGTCGCAGTCGACGTCGCGCAGTGCCGCGTACACCCACGCGGGATCCTCGTCGGTGAAGACGACCGAGTGCGCGGTGAAGGCGAGGACGCCCGAGTTCCGGTGCGACGGCTGCGGGACGACCGTCGTACGGCCGTCCGTAGGAGGGAAGACACCCCGCGCCGCCGCGTCGAGAATGTCCCGCAAGGTCTCCGCCACGACCGCCCCCGTCCTGCCCCTTGAGTCTCCACCCACTGGAAGGCTCACACTCGCAGACATGATCGAAGACGGCACCGGACTTCTCACCATCGGCGAGCTGGCCCGGGCCACCGGACTGACCGTGCGGACCATCCGCTACTGGTCCGACGAGGGCGCCCTGCCCCCGGTGACCCGCTCCTCGGGCGGCTACCGCCTCTACGACGCCGAGTCCGTCGCCCGCCTGGAGCTGATCCGCACCCTGCGCGAACTGGGTCTGGGCCTGGACGACGTACGGAAGGTCGTCAGCGGCGAGAAGGACGTGGCGTCGGTCGCGGCCGCGCATGTCGCCGCACTGGACGCACAGATCAGATCGCTGAAGGTGACCCGGGCGGTGCTGTCGACCGTGGCGCGACGCGGTTCGACCGCAGAGGAGATGACCCTGATGAACAAATTGGCGAGGCTGTCGGCCGCCGAGCGTCGGCGGATCCTGGAGGAGTTCGTGGACGAGATGTTCCACGGACTGGACACGGCGGACCCGGTGATCCGCGAGCAGATGCGGAACATGGCCGTGGACCTGCCGGACGAGCCGACGCCCGAGCAGGTGGACGCCTGGGTGGAGCTGGCCGAGCTGCTGCAGGACCCGGAGTTCCGGGCGCACATGCGCACGGTGGCCGAGTTCAACGCGGCCGGGCGTGGGCCCGAGACGCCCGCCGGGGCGTCGATGTGGTTCGCCCGGAAGCTGGTGCAGTCGGCGGCCGAGGCGCGGGAGCGGGGGGTCGCCCCCGAGTCGCCCGAGGCCGAGCGCATCCTGCGGGACCTGCTCGGCGACGCCGACCCGGCCGCCGTACTCGAACGCCTGAAGGCCGGCGCGGACGACAAGGTCGCCCGCTATCGCGAGCTGCTGGTCGTCGTGAAGGGGCGGGGGCCCGCCTCGGCACGTCGTGCGGAGTTCGCCTGGGTGGTCGCCGCACTGGAGGCGCGGGCGGGCGGTTAATCTGACCTGCGGCAGCAAGCCAGCACAACACGACAGACGCGAGTAAAACGCGAGTAAAGGGGCGGACCGGTGGGGCACATCGACATCGAGGAAGCACGCAAGCAGTTCGAGCGCATCGATGCGGACGGTGACGGCGCCATCACCGCCGCCGAGTTCAAGTCCGCCCTGGCCCAGGGAGGCGACTGGAACGTGACGGAGTCGGTCGCCGAGGCGATCATCAAGAGCCGTGACCTGAACGGTGACAAGCTCCTGTCGTTCGACGAGTTCTGGGCCTTCCTGAACAAGTGACGCGCGGAAGGGGCGCCCGGTCCGCCTGAGCGGCGAACGGGCGCCCCTTCGTCATGTCCGGTGCCGGATCGACACGGGCCGGCGGGCGTCGTGGCGCTCGGATCCGTTCGGGGGGCAACCGGTCAGGGGGCGGCCGGTTCGGGGGATGGCGAGGAGGCCCGCTTGCGGTACTGGCCCGGCGCCACCCCGTACTCCCGCTTGAAGGCCTTGGCGAAGGCGAACTCCGAGGCGTAACCGGTGCGTTGGGCGACGGTCCGCAGGGGAGTGTCGTCCGTGCGCAGCAGACGGCCCGCCGTCGTCATGCGCCACCAGGTCAGATACGTCAGCGGCGGCTCGCCCACCAGCGCCGCGAACCGCCGGGCGAAGGCCGCGCGGGACAGGCCGGCGCGGGCACCGAGTTCCTCGACCGTCCAGGGGTGGGCCGGGTCGCCGTGGATGCAGCGCAGCGCCGCCGCGATCGCCGGGTCGGCGAGGGCGGCCGCCCAGCCCGTGGGGTGCCCGCAGCCGTGCCGCTCGCGCAGCCACCAGGCGCGCAGGATGTACAGCAGCAAGGTGTCCAGGAGCGAGCCGACGATCGTGTCCGAGCCCGGCTGGGGCTCCTCCAGTTCCGCGCCCAGCAGTTCCACCGCCGTCCGCAGCGAGCGGTGGGCGCCGACGCGGGTGGGGAGGTGGACGACGTCCGGGAGTTCGGCGAGGAGCGGGTGCGCGCGGGAGCGGTCCAGCATGTACGCGCCGCACAGCAGGACCGTCAGCGGGCCCGACGGCAGCGAGGCGGCGGGTGCCGCCTCGGGCCACGTCCCGTCGGGCGACGGCCGTACCTCCTCCAGCGGTACGTCGAGACCGCTGGCCAGCCCGTACTCCCGCCCCTGCGCCAGGAACACCACATCGCCGGGCCCCATCGCCACCGGCTCACCCGCCGCCGGGATCAGCCATGCCGACCCCTGGAGCACCACATGGAACCCGGTCCCGTCGGAGGCCGGGAGGCGCATCCCCCAGGGCGCGTACTTGTCCCGGCGGCCGGAGTGCGGGCGGCCGGTGCGCATGGCGGCGATGGCGTCGCTGAGTACGTCCATGTCCGCACGGTAGCCGGTGGGCGGGTGAGCGAGACGTACGGACAGGAAACCGAGACCGGCGGACATGGATCGTCTCGCCGGTGCCCCATAGCGTCGTCTGCATGCCAACCACCGCACGCACAGTGCTCTTTCACGAGATCGGCGGACCCGAGGTACTGACCGTCGAGGACGTGCCCGTCCCCGAACCGGGCCCCGGCCAAGTCGCCGTCCGCGTCGAGGCGTTGGGCCTCAACCGCGCCGAAGCCCTCTTCCGCGCCGGGACCTACTACTACCAGCCCGCCCTGCCCGCCTCCCGCCTCGGCTACGAGGCCTCCGGAGTCGTCGAGGCGATCGGCGAGGGCGTCACCGAACTCGCCGTCGGCGACCCGGTGATGACCGGACCCGGCATCGAGATGAGCGCGCAGGGCGTGTACGCGGAGCGGGTCGTGCTCCCCGAGACCGCTGTCCTGCGCCGCCCCGCCTCGGTGGACGCGGTGACGGGGGCCGCGGCCTGGCTGACGTACACGACGGCGTACGGCGCCCTGCTGGAGACCGCGGGTCTCAGGCCCGGTGACCATGTCCTGATCACCGGCGCGTCCAGCGGGGTCGGCACCGCGGCGATCCAGGTCGCCCGGCGCATCGGGGCGATCCCGCTCGCGACGACCCGCACGGAGGCGAAGCGACAGCGGCTGCTGGAGCTGGGGGCCGCGGAAGTGATCGTCTCCGGTGAGGCGGACGGTGGCATGCAGACCGTCGCGAAGGAGACCAGGCGCCTCACCGGCGGTCGGGGCGTCCAGGTCGTCTTCGACGCGATCGGCGGCCCCGGGTTCCGGCACCTCGGTGACGCGCTGGCCGAGGACGGCTCCCTCGTCGTCTACGGCTGGCTGGACCCGCGCCCCGCCGAAATCCCCCGGGCCTGGCCCTTCACCATCCACACGTACGCCAACCTCCGCCTCACCACCACCCCCGCCGGCCGCCGCCGCTCCAGCGCCTTCCTCAACGCCGGCCTCACCGACGGGGGCTTCCGTCCGGAGATCGCCGAGGTCCTGGAAGGCCTGGACGCGATCCGTGACGCGCACCGCCTGATGGAGTCCAACACGCACATGGGCAAGATCGTCGTACGGATCTGAGGCAGGCCGGCGCGCCTACGTCACACGATCTCCAGGGGCCGGTGCGGCCCGCTCGGAAGCTGGACGCGGATCGGGTCCCCGGCCCTCACCACACCCCCGCTGAGGACGACGCTCATGATCCCGGACCTGAACCGCACACGGCCCTCGGCGTCCCGCCCGACGACCTGCTTCAGCAACCCCTGCTGGAACCCGTCGATCTGAGCGCAGGGATTGCGCAGCCCGGTCACCTCCACGACGGCCTCGCCGCCGAGTCTCAGGAGCGTCCCCGTCGGCAGGCCGAGCAGGTCGATGCCCTGGGTGGTGACGTTCTCCCCGAGTTCCCCGGCCGCCACCGCGAACCCGGCCCCGCGCACCTCGTCGAACAACTCCGCATGGATGAGGTGGACTTGCCGCAGGTTCGGCTGCGAGGGATCCTTCCGCATCCGGAACCGGTGCTTCACGGTGGCACCCGCGTGCACATCGCCCTCCACCCCGATGCCCGCGATCAGCGTGATGCTCTCGCGGTTCGGCTTGGTGAACGAGTACGTCCCGTTACTGCTGACCGCGGCGACTGTCCCGCTCATGCCGAGAAGCTCCCCTCTTCTGCAGCGGCGACTGCTTCGCCGCAGGTGGGAGCCTATGCGGTCAGGCGTTCTCGGCCCATTCGCGCAGTGCGGCCTTGCTGGAGAAGTCGGCCACGTTCTTGTCGAGCGGGTCGTCGGTGTACTGGTGGAAGCGCCACTTGGCCTTGATGCGGGGCTTGCCGGCGCTCACGTAGTCGGCGATCCAGAGCCCGTCACCGGCGTAGGACGTCGTGTCGACGTTGAGCCAGTAGTGCCGGTTCGCGTACAGGATCACCGGATTGTCGGGCCGCTTCTCCTTCACCTTCCGGATGAAGAGGTCCTTCTCCGCGTTGCTCGCGTGCGTCCCCGCGCTCGTCGTCTCCCAGTCGACGGCGAGGATGTCGCCCGCTCTCTCGGGGGCTTTGCTGACGAAGTACTCCGCCTGCGCCGAGAGGTTGCCGGGCCACAGGAAGTGGTAGAAGCCGACCACCAGGCCGGCGTCGCGGGCGCGCTTGGTCTGGGCGGCGAGTTTGGGGTTGGTGTAGGAGCGGCCCTCCGTGGCCTTGATGAAGACGAAGGAGAGACCGTCGGTGTCGTACGTCGAGGACTGGTACGCGCTTACGTCGATGCCGCGCAGCATGGGGGAGCTCCCTGAAGTGCCGGTGGGGGGGGGAGGGGTTGGACTTGCTGTATGCCCCACCTTGGCATGGGTGATCCGTCCATGACACGGAAATATGAACCTCCAACAGATGATCCCTGGAAGGGCGTGGACGGGACGGCACTCGCGCGGGCCGTGCGTGCGCAGGCGGGGCGGCCGGTGGCGGGCATCGACGACATGGCGTCGTATCTCGCCGCTCAGGTGTCGGACACCTCGCACCGCGAGGTCATCGGCCCGCTCCTCGACGGGCAGGGGGCCGGCGGGGTCGTGGTGCGGCGCGGCACCGTCCTCGCTTCGTGGGGCGACCCGACGCGCGCGGAGATGGCGTACAGCGCCACGAAGAGCGTGCTGTCGCTGGTGGCGGGCGTCGCGTTCGACGACGGGGCGTTGCGCCTGGACGAGCCGGTGGCGGAGTCGGTGGACCTGCCCGAGTTCGGCAGCAGCTCCCACGGCCGCGCGATCACATGGCGCCACCTTCTGGATCAAACCAGCCAGTGGGAGGGCGAGTTGTGGTCCAAGCCGACATGGGTGGACGCGCAGAGCACCCGTGAGGGCACCGAGTCGGCGGGGGGACCGCCCGGCGCCGGCTGGGCCTACAACGACGTGCGGGTGAACCTGACCGCGCTGGCGCTCACGGCCCTGTTCGGCCGCGCCCTGCCGGATGTGCTGCGCCACCGCGTCATGACGCCGATCGGCGCCTCCGACGGCTGGTCCTGGCACGGCTACCAGGACGCGGTGGTCGAGATCGACGGTGCCGCGGTGCCGGTGGTCTCCGGTGGCGCGCACTGGGGCGGCGGTCTGTGGATCAGCGCCCTGGACCTGGCCCGCATCGGCCGGCTCTGCCTGCGCGGCGGGACATGGGGCGGGCGGCAGGTCCTGTCGCGCCGCTGGATCGAGGAGCTGTGGACGCCCTGCCGGGTCAAGCCCGAGTACGGCCTGTCCTGGTGGCTCAACGACGACGGCACGGTATGGCCCCGGGCGCCGCGCACCGGACGCTGCGCCCGCGGCAACGGCGGCAGCCACCTGCTGTGGGTGGATCCGGCACGCGATCTGGTGATCGTCTCGCGGTGGGGCGCGGAGGTCGAGCACCTTCTGGCCGAGGTGTCGGCGGCGGTGCCGCCCACGTCGTGAGGGTTTCCCTCGGCACTCGACGATGTCCGAGCGCATCGGTGCAGAAGTCGTGCGGTGTTGGGCTCGCTCAGCCAGTCCGCGCCGGTCAGTTCGTCCCGCTCGGCACGGTGGCTGGACGGATGGCTGGACGTTGTAGCACTTCATGCCGAGTCGGCGCGGGATCTCGTACAGCACCGGCCTGAAGGCGGGGGCCGCGTGTTCCAGCTCGTTACGGACGCGCGGCCAGCGGATCGAGGAACGTCAGTACGGAAGCGTCCTCCTCGATCAGCGGGGCGAGGACGGCGTTGAACGGGGCACCGTACGGGGCGTTCAGGTGTGTCTTGAAGGCGTCCTCGTCCCGGTAGACCTCGAAGATCCAGTAGGCACGCGGGTCGGCCGCCTTGGTGTAGACGTCGAAGGCCAGGTTGCCTTCCTCCTCGCGCACCTTCAGGGCGTAGTCCAGGATCAGGCGGGCGACCTCGTCCTCCGCTCCCTCGCGGGCGGTGAACTCGGCGATCAGGGTCTTCTTCACGGTTTCGTGTCCTTGTCGGTGAGTGGAGTCGAGCGACCGGCCAGGAAGCGCGGGCCGGCCGGTGCGTCAGGCGTCGCCGGCTGTCGCGAACTGCGCCAACTGGTCCTGCCACGGCGGGTTGGGGCCGGCGACCGAGCAGGTCAGGGCCGCGACCCGGGTGGCGAACAGACAGGCTGCCTCGACGTCTTCGAGACGCAGGTCCGTCAGCCTGCCGCCAAGGAGTCCGCGGGTGCCGAGGTGGTGCAGCAGGCCGGCGGTGAAGGAGTCCCCTGCGCCGACCGTGTCGACGACCGGCGTCGCCACAGCGGGCACCCGCACCCGTTCCCCGTCGAGTGAGGCCAGGGCGCCGTCGGCGCCGCGCGTGATCACGACGAGCCGTGCCCCCGCCGCATGCCAGATGTCGCACGCCTGCTCGGGCGGCGTTCCGGGCAGGAGGAGTTCCAGGTCGTCCTCGCTCAGCCGCAGCACATCCGCGAGGCCGCACCAGTGCGCGAGGCGGGCGCGGTAGACCTCGGGGGGCACCAGGAGCGGGCGGACGTTGGGGTCGATGCTGATGGTGGCCCGGGGGGCGGCCGCTGCCAGGAAGTCCTCCACCACGGCTGCCCCGGGTTCCTTGGCGAGGGCCAGCGACCCTGTGTGCACACAGGCGGTGCCGGCCAGGTCGACCCCGGCCAGTTCGGCGCTCGTCCACTGCCAGTCGGCGGTGCCCTGAGCGTGGAAGGAGAACGTGGCCTGGCCCTGGGTGTCCAGCTCGGCCACGGCGAGCGTGCTCGGCTCGGCGGCCTGGACGGCGTGGGACAGATCCACGCCGGATGCCTCCAGGTGAGCCCGGAAGAGGCGGGCGAACACGTCGCCGGACAGCCGTGCGAGGAAGCGGGCCGGGGTGCCCAGGCGGGCCAGTGCCACCGCCGTGTTGGCGGGTCCGCCGCCCGGCAGCACACGCAGGGCGAGTTCGTTCCGGGTACTTGCGGGTTCGGTGAACGCGTCGGCGACGCACTCTCCCAGGACGGTGATCCGAGGCAGGGTCATGGGCTGCTCTTCTCGTGGAACGCGCTGGCAAAACGGGCATATCTCGGGCAGTCGCCGAACGGCTCCGGACGGGCGACGGCCACGGGCGTTGCCGATTTGTGACGGGTGCAAGGCATTGACGTTGCCTGCAGGCGGAGTCCATCATCCTCGCCAAGCAGTGTCAACGATGACATAAGTCAACGATGACACCTCAGGACGGCATGCCCCGATGCCGGCCGCTCGCCCGCAATCCCGCAGGAGTCGTTCATGTCACGCATCCCTCGTCTGCCCTCCTCCTTGCTCAGAGCCGCCGCGTGCACGGGCATCGCGGCCCTCACCCTGACCGCCTGTGGATCCGGATCCGGATCGGGCACCGCGAGCACCGGATCGGGCAGCGTCAAGGTCGGTCTGATCACCAAGACCGACACCAACCCGTTCTTCGTGAAGATGAAGGAGGGCGCGGAGAAGGCCGCCAAGGAGAACGGTGTCGAACTGTCCACCGCGGCGGGCAAGTTCGACGGGGACAACGCCGGACAGGTCACCGCCATCGAGAACATGGTCGCCTCGGGGGTGAAGGGCATCCTGATCACCCCGAGCGACTCCAAGGCGATCGTGCCGGCCATCGAGAAGGCCAAGGCCAAGGGCGTCCTGGTCATCGCCCTGGACACGCCGACCGAGCCGGAAAGCGCGGTCGACGCCCTCTTCGCCACCGACAACCTCAAGGCCGGTGAGCTGATCGGCGAGTACGCCAAGGCCGCGATGAAGGGCAAGTCGGCCAAGATAGCCGCCCTCGACCTGGCTCCGGGTGTCTCCGTCGGCGTCCAGCGGCACAACGGTTTCCTGAAGGGCTTCGGCGCCACGGACAAGGACGTCGTCTGCGCCCAGGACACCGGCGGGGACCAGGCCAAGGGCCAGACCGCGATGGAGAACTGCCTGCAGAAGGCTCCCGACATCAACGTCGTCTACACCATCAACGAACCGGCCGCGCTGGGCGCCTACACCGCGCTCAAGGCCCAGGGCCGGGAGAAGGACGTACTGATCGTCTCCGTCGACGGCGGCTGCACCGGCACCCAGGCCGTCAAGGACGGCAAGATCGCCGCGACCTCGCAGCAGTACCCGCTGAAGATGGCCGCCGAGGGCGTCAAGGCCGTGGTGACGTACGCCAAGGACGGCAAGAAGGCGTCCGGTTACACCGACACCGGCGTCACCCTGATCACCGACAAGGCGCAGGACGGGGTCACGTCCAAGGACACCGCCTACGGCCTGGACAACTGCTGGGGCTGAGCCGCCGCCCCCAGCTGCCACCGTTCGACACCCCTGAGCGGGGCGGCCGGCCCCTCCTCCCCGACCGGGGTCGGCCGCCCCCTCGTCCTCTTGCCGTCCGCCAAGGACCGACAAGGACTTCTGTCTTCCGACAAGGACCTCGCATGACTGCCACGTCCACGCCACCCTCCACGTCCAAGCCGTACGCGGAGCTCAAAGCACCGACCACGGTCCGCAGACTGCTCACGCAACCGACCACCGGCCCGCTGGCCGCTCTCCTTCTGGCCTGCGCCTTCTTCTCCGTCTCGACCGACCAGTTCCTCACCGGCGGCAACTTCTCGCTGATCGTGCAGCAGGTCATGGTCGTCGGCACGCTGGCCATCGGCCAGACCCTGATCATCCTCACCGCGGGCATCGATCTGTCCTGCGGAGCCGTGATGGCGTTCGGCAGCATCGTGATCGCCAAGATGGCCGCGGAGGGCACCCTGCCCCCGCTGGTCGCCATCGCGCTGGGCCTGGTCGTCTGCGGCGGCTTCGGGCTGCTCAACGGGGCGCTGGTGCAGAAGATCCCGCTGCCGCCGTTCATCGTCACCCTGGGCATGCTCAACGTGGCGTTCGCGCTGACCCACATCTACTCCGAGGAGCAGACGGTCACCAACCTGCCCGGCCCGCTGACGGCCCTCGGGCAGACCTTCCCGCTCGGCCACACCGACATCACCTACGGCTCGCTGGTCACCATCGCCCTGTTCCTCCTGCTCGCCTACGCGCTGAGCAACACCGGTTGGGGCCGGCACGTGTACGCCCTGGGCAACAGCCCCGAAGCGGCGCGACTGAACGGCATCCGCACCTCCCGCCTGACCATCGGCGTCTACACCGTGGCCGGTCTCCTCTACGGCATCGCCGCCCTGCTGCTCATCTCCCGCACCGGAGTCGGCGACCCCCAGGCGGGACAGACCGACAACCTCGACAGCATCACCGCCGTGGTCCTCGGCGGCACCAGCCTGTTCGGCGGACGCGGCTCGGTCCTGGGCACGTTCATCGGCGTCCTGATCGTGGGCGTCTTCCGTAACGGCCTGCAGCTGATGGGCGTCGCCTCGATCTACCAGACCCTGATCACCGGTGTCCTGGTGATCCTCGCGGTGACCGTCGACCAGATCTCCCGGAAGAAGGCCCGATGACCGCCACCGGCTCCCCCACTCCCGTCCTGCAGGCCCGCGGTCTGGTCAAGCGCTACGGCCATGTCACCGCCATCGACGGCGCCGACTTCGACCTGCTGCCCGGCGAGGTCCTCGCCGTCATCGGCGACAACGGCGCCGGCAAGACCAGCCTGATCAAGGCCCTCACCGGCGCGGTGGTCCCCGACGCGGGCGAGATCCGCCTCAACGGCGACGTCATCCAGTTCTCCGGGCCGCAGAGCGCCCGCGCCCACGGCATCGAGACGGTGTATCAGGACCTCGCCGTCGCGGCCTCCATGGACATCGCCTCCAACATGTTCCTCGGCCGCGAACTGCGCCGCCCCGGCATCCTCGGCAACGCCTTCCGCATGCTCGACAAGAAGCGCATGCGCCAGGAGGCCGCCGAGCACATGGCCGACCTGAAGATCGGCCTGCGCTCGCTGACCCAGTCGGTCGAGACCCTCTCCGGCGGGCAGCGGCAGGCCGTGGCGGGCGCCCGCGCGGTCGCCTGGGCCCGCTCCGTCGTCGTCATGGACGAACCCACCGCCGCCCTCGGCGTCAAGGAGTCCGGCCAGGTCCTCGACCTCATCCGCCGGGTCCGGGACAAGGGCATGCCGGTCGTCCTGATCAGCCACAACATGCCGCATGTCTTCGAGATCGCCGACCGGATCCACGTCCACCGGCTGGGCCGGCGCGCCGCGGTGATCAAGCCCTCCGACTACTCCATGGCGGAGGTCGTAGCGATCATGACCGGCGCGCTCAGCGTCGACGAGACCGGAGGTACTGTCGTCGCGGATTCCGAGGCCGCGAAGGCCGCGGGAGTCCAGGCCAACTGAAGCACTCACAGGTTCGGGCCGAGGCCGCGGCCGGAACCGACGAGACAGGAGACCGTTTCCTCCATGGCAGCGAACCGCCGCCCGACCATGGCAGACGTCGCCCGAGAAGTGGGCGTCAGTGCCAAGACCGTCTCCCGGGTTCTCAACGAGGACGGATACGCCTCGGAACAGACCAGGGAACAGGTTCTCGCCGCCGTGGCCAAGCTCGGCTTCCAGCCGAACCTCATGGCCCGCAACATCCGCGTCGGCGGACCCGACACCACCATCGGGCTGGTCATCCCCGACCTCGGCAACCCCTTCTTCGGGGCCGTGGCCAGGAGCATCGAGGACACGGTCCGCGACCGCGGCCTGACCCTGCTCATGGGCTCGTCCGCGGACGACCCGGACCGCGAACGCGCCCTGACGGCCAAGTTCCTCGCCCGGCGCGTCAGCATCGTGATCGTCGTGCCGTCGGTCGGCGCCGACCACTCCGACCTCAAGTCGCACCGTGCGGCGGGTCTGCCCATCGTCTTCCTCGACCGACCAGGAGTCGGGCTGTCCACGGACAGCATCGTCAGCTCCAACCGCGCGGGGGCCCAGGACGGCGTCGCTCACCTCATCGCACACGGGCACCGGCGCATCGGATTCGTCGGTGACCTGCCCGTCAAGCTCTACACCCCCCGCGAACGCCTCGCCGGATACCGCGAAGCCCTGGAAGAAGCCGGCATTCCCTACGACCGCGCCCTGGTCGCCAGCGCACACGACCAGCAGGGCGCCGAGGCCGCGACCTCCCAACTCCTCGAACTGGCCGATCCCCCCACGGCCCTGTTCGCCGGGAACAACATCATGGCGCTCGGCATAGTGGCCGAACTCGCGCGCAGCAAGCGCAAGGACGTCGCCGTCGTCGCCTTCGACGACGTATCACTCGCCGAGGCGCTGGAACCGGCCCTGACCGTCGTCGCCCAGGACCCCGAAGAAATCGGCCGCAGAGCCGCGGCCACCGCCCTGGCCCGACTCGACGGCGACCGCTCCCGGGCCCGCACCATCACCGTTCCCACCCGCCTGATCATCCGAGGCTCGGGGGAACAGCCCGCGCCCAAGCCGAAGCGGTCTGCGCCGAGTCCGCTCGGCTGAACGGGGCGAGCGGGCGCCCAGCACGGCGAGGGTGCCTTCGGGTCGGGACATTCCCGGAGCGGGAGCGGGAGCGGGTAGGCGGGACGGGTGGCGGCGGTGTCTCGACCGGGCTGCTGTCGAGCAGCGCACAGATTCCGTCCCTGGGGCTCGCGAATCAGCCGCCCGTGGCCTTCCGTCTCCTCGGGAAGACTCTCCATCACCTGGGTCGGATTCGTCGGGACCGGAAACGATGTCCATTGCCCTCTTCCCGCGGCTGCAATCAAATCCGTTGCCTCACACAAGATATAGCCAGCCTGAACCGCCGGAGCTTTTGGGCGGGATACTCATCGCATAACGATCGACAACCAGGTCTTGCTCGATTCCTCGGCACTCCTAGTCTGCTTGCATGTCATTCCTGTCAAGTCGCCGCAAGACCCCCCGAATTGCGCTGGAGCTCGACGACGTGCATCTCGGGAAGTTGCTGAAGTCGTTGCGGGCCACGATGCGAGGGGGTGCGATCGCCAGTACGGATCTTTGTGCGGTGCAGGTCGCGGATCTCCTGACTCGCGACTCGAACGACTGGGACCGCAAGACCTTCCGCCTGGCCGTGTTGGCCGACTTCCTGTCCGACTCCTCGGTGCCCTCGGCGTGGGCCGCACGGGAGCCGGACAACGCCGCCGCCCTGGTTCTGCGTGCATGGTCCACGGTTTTTCGCGCCCGCCGGACGGGGAATCCGGAAGAGGTTCCGAGCGCGAGAACGGACTGCCTTCACGCCGCGGAACTCGCCCCTCAGGACCCCACCCCTTGGATCGTTCTGCTTGAGATATCCCGCCTGGAGCGTCACCGCCCGGCCGACACTTTTCAGGTCTGGAACGAGGTGGTGCTACGCGATCGCTGGAACCGCGAGGCCTATCTGAGCATGACGCACTACCTGACACCGGAGGAGGCCGGGACGCGCATTCAGGTGCTGGAATTCGTCGACTCCCTCCGCGCGCGCGTGCCCGCGAACGCGCCCTGCGCGGCGACAGAACTGACCTCCCAGGTGTTGCATTACCAATCGATCCGGAGCCGGGGAGGGGCGGCGGGACTCCTGGCACGCAACTACTGGAGCGATGTGCACGTCACGGACACGCTCGACCGCGCTGCACAACTCTGGACAGAGCCCTCGTTCTTCAGCCACGCGGCCGCTCTCGCCGAACTCAACACGCTCGCCTATGCCCTGATGTCCGCAGATCGCCGCCGCGACGCCCTTCAGGCCTTCAGGGCACTCGGTGGCGTGGTCACCGACTGGCCGTGGCGGTTCGAAGGAGACCCGCTGACCGTCTTCCAACGCGCGCAAGGCCAGGCGGAATCCGGCCAATGACTCAGCCCATCACGTCCGTTGCTCTGACGCGACAGGCTCTGCCGGCTGCTGTCCTGTATCGCGACAGGTGCAGTCGTGAAGCCGGTGACGCGGCGGGCAGGGCCGCGTCACCGGCTTGTCGGAGCGGTCGTACGGGAGCCTGAGCTCCTACGAACCGACGAGCTCGTCCTGCTGCTTGCGCCCCAGCCGCTCGCGGACCAGCGCGAAGACCACCACGCCCACGGCCACCAGGGTGGACAGGACGACCTGCTCGCGGCCGCCGCCCTCGGCGGTGTCGGTCAGCATGTAGCCCAGCACGAACGTGATCATCGCGATGGTGGCCCAGGTCAGGTACGGGTAGAGCCACATCCTGACGACCAGCTTCTCCGGCGACTCCCGCTGGATGATCTTGCGCATCCGCAGCTGGGAGAAGCAGATCACCAGCCAGACGAACAGGGCGATGGCACCGGAGGAGTTGAGCAGGAACTGGAAGACCGTGTCCGGCCACAGGTAGTTGAAGGCGACGGCGACGAAACCGAAGACGACCGAGGCCAGGATGGCCGCCTGCGGGACGCCGCGCCCGGTGGTGCGGGCGAACGCGGCCGGGGCGTCGCTGCGACGGCCGAGCGAGAACGCCATCCGGGACGCGGTGTAGAGGGCGGAGTTGAGGCAGGACAGCACGGAGGTGAGCACGATGGCGTTCATGATCTGGCCGGCGTGCGGGATGCCGATGGAGCTCAGCGCGGCGACGTAACTGCCGTCCTTGAGGATCGCCGGGTCGTCCCAGCGCAGCAACGACACCACGACGAGGATCGAGCCCAGGTAGAACACCGCGATCCGCCAGATCACGCTGTTGGTGGCCTTGGTGAGCGCGGCCTGCGGGTCCGCGGTCTCGCCGGCAGCCAGGGTGACGATCTCGCTGCCCATGAAGGAGAAGACCACCATCAGGATGCCGGTGAGGATCGCGCCGGGTCCGTTGGGCAGGAACCCGCCGTGTGCGGTCAGGTTGGAGAAGCCGGACGCCGGGTGGTCGGAGCCGGGCAGCAGGCCGAAGATCGCGAGACCGCCCACCACGATGAACGCGGCGATGGCGACGACCTTGATGCCGGCGAACCAGAACTCGAACTCGCCGTAGGAGCTGACCGAGGCGAGGTTGGTCGCGGTGAGGACCACCATGACGATCAAGGCCCAGCCCCACTGCGGGACCGCCGGTATCCACCCGGCCAGGATCTTCGCCCCGGCGGTCGCCTCGACCGCGAGCACCACGACCCAGAAGAACCAGTACAGCCAGCCGATGGTGAAGCCGGCCCAGCGACCCAGCGCACGGTCGGCGTAGGCGGAGAACGAGCCGGAGGTGGGGTTGGCCGCGGCCATCTCGCCGAGCATCCGCATGACGAGGACGACGAGGACGCCGACGAGCAGGTAGGAGATCAGGATGCCGGGGCCCGCGGCGGCGATGCCGGAGCCGGAGCCGACGAACAGGCCGGCGCCGATGACGCCGCCGATCGCGATCATCGACAGGTGGCGGTTCTTCAGGCCGGCTTGCAGGCCGGATCCTTCTGCAGCGCTTTTGGTGGTGGTCACCGAATCGGGAGCGGGGAGAGGGGCTCTTGTTGTCATCTCGACATCCAGGGAGCAGGAGGGGACGAGGGAAGGCTCCGGCGGGACGGGCGGGGTCGCCGCTTGGCTGCCGCCGGGCGGGGCGTGAGGGGTGCCGGGTCAGGGGTGGCGATCACGGTCGCAGGGAGGGCATGGTGGACCGCGGCCACCGAGCGCGTCGCCTGTTGGACCGGTCGCTCCGGTGGCGTTCAGGAAAATAGTTCAGGGCGAACAAATAAAACAAGGGGGCGTTCGTCCGTCCCGTCGCGTCCGCACGCCGCGCCCCGGGGGCATCCACACCTCGTACGCACCCGCGTCATTGCCCCCACTGAGGGCGTACGCCCTGGTCAGCCCCGTGCCGACGTGGACCTCACCCTCGGCTGCCGGACAGGTCACAGAGGGTCTTGTTTAACTGTTCACCTTGCTCTAATTTTTCTCCATCGCGACCCGCCCCTCCGTCGCGACACCGTTGAGTTCGGAGTCTCCTCCGACGTTCCCCTCGTCCTGGGAGCCCTCTTGCACCACACCGTGGCGTCGTCGCGAGAACCACCAGCGGCCCGTCCAGCCCTCCACTCCGACTTGCTCCGCCGGCCTCGACCAGCAGGCCGTTAGGGTGACGTCGTGGTGAATGCAGCGGGCAAGTTCGGGCCTTACGACCAGCCGGGCCAGGCCCGGGCCTCGGTCGTCGGCATAGGACAAGCCCGGGCGCTGCCTCTCGGAGGGCAGAGCGGATCCGATCTCGTCCGGTCAAGGATCGCGCTGCGGGTGCGTCTGCGATCCGTGCGGCCGGGGGACCGGCTGCCGGATGCCGGGGTCCTCGCCGAGGAGTTGGGGATCAGCGAGATCACGGTGCGCCGCGCGCTGGAAGGCATGTGCCAGGACGGCCTGCTCGACCGCCGGCGCGGACGGGCGGGCGGAACCTTCGTCGCGGAAGACTGGGACACCGTCGTCGCCCTGATGCACGACGCCGACGAGGCGGCTTCCCTGGACGCCTTTCATCTGCTGCTCGAATGCGGCCTCGTGGCGCACGGTTCGGGGGAGGCCCCGGCCGAGCCGCTGGACGGGCTTCGGGCGATGGTGGAGGAGATGGAACTGGCCGACGACCCGGCACACCTGGCCGAGTTGGAGGCCCGCTTCCATCTGGACCTCGCGGAGGCGCTCGGCGGGTCCGCGATCCGTGAGTTCGCCGCCGATCTGCTCGGCCGGCTGTGCCTGCTGCTGCCCGCACCGCAGCCCGAGGCGGTACGGGAGCAGAACCGCTGTCACGCCGAACTGCTCGCCGAACTCGGGCGGGGCGCGACCGATCCCGCCGTGCAGGCGGTGAAGGCACACCACCGTTCGCGGCACCGCTGAGGCCCGTGCGTGCCGTCGGCCCGACCGTCGAGAACCCGCGCACTCATTACGCCGCCACACCGCACGAGGAGTTGCCGCCCATGACCGACCCCGGAGCTGGTCCGCCGTCCCCGCCGGGCCCCGTCGGCGGCGCGCCGCAGCGGTTGCGTGGCGGCGTCCTCGGTATGGCGGACATCGCCGCCGCCACCATGGCCAACGTCGGCCCGGCCATGAGCTTCTTCTTCGGCTTCGCCTTCCTGTCCACCACCGCTGGCGTGGCGTCACCGCTGACCATCCTGGCCGCGGGAATCGCGGTCGCGCTCCTCGGCAACACGCTGGCGGAGTTCTCCCGCGCGCACCCCTCGGCGGGCAGCTTCATCACCTTCGTCGGCAAGACCTTCGGACCGGTCAGCGCGGTGACCACGGCCCTGCTGGCGGCGCTGGGCTACATCATCGCGATGGCCGGCGTCATCTCGATCTCCGGCGGGTTCGTGCAGATCACCCTGCACCACTACACCGGCGTGGACCTGCCGTGGATCATCTGGACGCTGCTGCTCACCGGCCTGTCCGTGGTGTTGATGCTGCGCGGGGTGGTGGTCTCCACCAAGTGGGCCGGCTACTTCTTCGGCGCGGAGATGCTGGTGCTGATCGTCGTCTCGATCGCGGCGCTCGTACAACACCGCGGCCAGCTCTCCCTCGATCCGTTCCTGCCCAGCCATATCAACGACGGCTTCAAGGGACTGGCGGCGGGTTTCCCGCTGGCGGTGTACCTGCTCATCGGCTGGGAGAACTCGGCGGCCCTCGCCGAGGAGACGGAGAACCCGCGGCGCAACGTCGGCCGCGCGGTGTTCTCCTCCGTCGCGATCATGACGGTGAGTTACATTCTCTTCGCCTACGCCACGGTGACCGGCTTCGGCTACGACGTGACCAGACTCGGGGCCTCCCGGATCCCCTTCATCGAGGTGGCTCAAGACACCCTCGGCGTGCTGGCGTTCCTCGCCTATCTCGGCGGCCTGACCTCCACCCTCGGCGTGCTGATCGCCGGCATCAACTCCCAGGCCCGCCTGGTCTTCAACGCCGGACGCGAGGGTCTGCTCCCCTCGTTCTTCGGCTATGTGCACCCCATACGCCGCACACCGAACAACGCGATCGTCACCTTCACCGCCACCGCCCTGCTGATCATCGGCGGTTGGGCCCTGGGCCACCTGCTGGGTTCATCGAGCGGCTCGATGAACCCGGTGGTCTTCTTCACCGAGGCCTCGACCCTGGGCGCCATCCTGATCCTGCTGGTCTACCTCGCCTCCAACGTCGCCCTGCCGCTGTACTACCGCAGGTACCGGCCGCAGGAGTTCCAAGTGGTCCGGCATCTGCTCCTGCCCGCGCTCGGCGCGGTGTCCATCCTGGTCCCGCTGTACTACCTCGCCAAACCCGGCCAGCCCGCGCCCTACAACTGGTTCCCCTACGCCGCGATCGCCGCCCTGCTCGCCGCCGTCGCCTACGCGGCCCTCCTCGTCCGACGCGACCCGACCCTGGCCGAGCGCGTCGGCTCCATCATCGCCGACGCGGACTGAGCCCACCGGATCCGTTTGATCGCGGTGTCGGACCGGCGTGCGAGTACGCGCGCTGGTCAGCGCCCATCCACTTCAGCACTCGATGATGTTCACCGCGAGCCCGCCCCGGGCCGTCTCCTTGTACTTCACCGACATGTCGGCGCCCGTGTCCTTCATCGTCTTGATGACCTTGTCCAGGGACACCTTGTGCGAGCCGTCCCCGCGCATCGCCATCCGCGCCGCCGTGACCGCCTTCACCGCGGCCATGCCGTTGCGTTCGATGCAGGGGATCTGGACGAGGCCGCCGACCGGGTCGCAGGTGAGGCCGAGGTTGTGCTCCATGCCGATCTCGGCGGCGTTCTCGACCTGCTCCGGGGAGCCGCCGAGCACCTCCGCCAGGGCGCCCGCCGCCATCGAGCAGGCCGAGCCCACCTCGCCCTGGCAGCCGACCTCGGCGCCGGAGATGGACGCGTTCTCCTTGAAGAGCATGCCGATGGCGCCGGCGGCCAGCAGGAAGCGGACCACGCCGTCCTCGTCGGCGCCGGGCACGAAGTTAATGTAGTAGTGGAGCACGGCGGGGATGATGCCGGCGGCCCCGTTGGTCGGTGCGGTCACGACCCGGCCGCCTGCCGCGTTCTCCTCGTTCACGGCCATCGCGTAGAGCGTGATCCACTCCATGGCGAGCGCCTTGGCGTCACCCTCGGAGCGCAGCTTGCGGGCCGTGTTCGCCGCCCGGCGGCGGACCTTGAGGCCGCCCGGCAGGATGCCCTCGCGTGACATCCCGCGCGAGACGCACTCCCGCATCACCCGCCATATCTCCAGCAGGCCCTCGCGGATCTCCTCCTCCGTGCGCCAGGCCCGCTCGTTCTCCAGCATCAGCGACGCGATCGACAGGCCCGTCTCCTGCGTCAGGCGCAGCAGCTCGTCGCCCGTGCGGAAGGGGTACTTCAGGACCGTGTCGTCCAGCTTGATGCGGTCCGCGCCGACCGCGTCCTCGTCGACGACGAAGCCGCCGCCCACCGAGTAGTAGGTCTTCGACAGCAGCTCCGCCCCGGACGCGTCGAACGCCCACAGCGTCATGCCGTTCGCGTGGTACGGCAGTGCCTTACGGCGGTGCAGCACGAGGTCCTTGTCGAAGTCGAAGGCGACCTCGTGGTCGCCGAGGAGCGTCAGGCGGCCCCCCGACCTGATCCTCTCGACCCGCTCGTCCGCCGTCTCCACGTCCACCGTGCGCGGCGAGGCGCCCTCCAGGCCCAGCAGCACCGCCTTGGGGGTGCCGTGGCCGTGGCCGGTCGCGCCGAGAGAGCCGTACAGCTCGGCGCGGACCGACGCGACGGAGCCGAGCAGATCCTCGTTGCGCAGGCGGCGGGCGAAGATGCGTGCCGCGCGCATCGGGCCGACCGTGTGGGAGCTGGACGGGCCGATGCCGATCGAGAACAGGTCGAAGACCGAGATGGCCACGGGGGACTCCTCAATACGGGGGGTGGTGCAAGGGGGGTGGGGTGTCCCGCTCACCTACGAGTGTGCGGGACACCCCACGAAAAGGAACTACTTGTTCAGACCGGGGTACAGCGGGTGCTTGTCCGCCAGCGCCCTGACCCGGGCCTTGAGCGACTCGACGTCGTACGACGGTTTGAGGGCCTCGGCGATGACGTCCGCGACCTCGGCGAAGTCCTCGGCCTGGAAGCCACGGGTGGCCAGGGCCGGGGTGCCGATGCGCAGGCCCGAGGTCACCATCGGCGGGCGCGGGTCGTTCGGGACGGCATTGCGGTTGACCGTGATGCCGACCTCGTGGAGACGGTCCTCGGCCTGCTGGCCGTCCAGCTCGGACTCGCGCAGGTCGACCAGGATGAGGTGCACGTCCGTGCCGCCGGACAGCACGTTCACGCCGGCCTCACGGGCGTCGGCGGCCGTCAGGCGCTCGGCGAGGATGCGGGCGCCGTCGACGGTGCGGCGCTGGCGCTCCTTGAACTCCTCGCTCGCGGCGACCTTGAAGGAGACCGCCTTGGCCGCGATCACATGCTCCAGGGGGCCGCCCTGGAAGCCCGGGAAGACGGAGGAGTTCAGCTTCTTCGCGAAGGCCTGCTTGGCGAGGATGATGCCGCCGCGCGGCCCGCCGAGGGTCTTGTGGGTCGTGGAGGTGACGACGTCCGCGTACTCCACCGGGTTCGGGTGCAGGCCCGCCGCGACCAGACCGGCGAAGTGCGCCATGTCGACCCACAGGTACGCCTCGACCTCGTCGGCGATCCGGCGGAACTCGGCGAAGTCCAGCTGCCGCGGGTACGCCGACCAGCCGGCGATGATCACCTTGGGCCGGTGCTCCTTGGCGAGCCGCTCGACCTCGGCCATGTCCACGAGACCGGAGTCGTCCACGTGGTACGGGACGACCTTGAACTGCTTGCCGGAGAAGTTCAGCCGCATCCCGTGGGTCAGGTGACCGCCGTGCGCCAGGTCCAGGCCGAGGATGGTGTCGCCGGGCTGGGCGAGGGCGAACAGGGCGGCCTGGTTGGCGGAGGCGCCGGAGTGGGGCTGGACGTTGGCGTACTCGGCGCCGAACAGCTCCTTGACCCGGTCGATGGCGATCTGCTCGGCGACGTCGACGTGCTCGCAACCGCCGTAGTAGCGCCGGCCCGGGTAACCCTCGGCGTACTTGTTGGTGGCGACCGAGCCCTGCGCCTCCATGACCGCGACCGGCGCGAAGTTCTCGGAGGCGATCATCTCCAGGGTGGACTGCTGGCGCTCCAGCTCGGCGTCGAGCGC
Source organism: Streptomyces sp. R28 (assembly GCF_041052385.1). Taxonomy (GTDB): domain Bacteria; phylum Actinomycetota; class Actinomycetes; order Streptomycetales; family Streptomycetaceae; genus Streptomyces. The sequence goes on from NZ_CP163439.1 coordinate 7,321,353, forward strand.
GGCGGCGATGGCCGGGTCCAGCTCGTGCAGGGGCGTGTTCAGAAGCGACTTGTCAGGCATAGGGGCAGACATAGGGGATACGACTCCTCAGCCGGCGGTGTGGGCGGCGTACTCGTCGGCGGAGAGCAGGTCGGCCGGCTCCTCCGTGACGCGTACCTTGAACAGCCAGCCGCCCTCGAACGGGGCGGAGTTCACCAGCGCCGGGTCGTTCACCACGTCCTCGTTGATCTCGGTGACCTCGCCGGTGACCGGGGAGTACAGGTCGGACACGGACTTGGTCGACTCCAGCTCGCCGCAGGTGTCACCCGCGGCCACGGTCGAGCCGACCTCGGGGAGCTGGGCGTAGACGACATCGCCGAGCGCGTTGGCCGCGAACTCGGTGATGCCGACCGTCGCGACGCCGTCCTCGGCGGTCGACAGCCACTCGTGCTCCTTGCTGTAGCGCAGCTGCTGGGGGTTGCTCATGGCCTGAATTCTCCTGTACGCGCGGGAGTGGTGATGAATGGGGGACTGCTGGAAACGTGTGTGAGCAGCCCAAATGTGCGCAGGGTCACGCATGGGCCGCTGCCAGTCTCTACTTCTGGCGTCGGCGGCGCCGCTTCTGCTGCTACTTCTGCCGCTTGTAGAACGGCAGCGCCACGACCTCGTACGGCTCATGGCTGCCGCGGATGTCCACGCCGACCCCGGCCGTACCCGGCGCCGAGTGCGCCGCGTCGACGTACGCCATGGCGATCGGCCTGCCCAGTGTGGGGGAGGGGGCACCGGAGGTGACCTCGCCGATGACCTCGCCACCGGCGACGACCGGGTACCCGGCGCGCGGGACACGACGCCCCTCGGCGACCAGGCCGACCAGCACGCGGGGCGGGTTCGACTCGGCGCGGGAGGCGGCCTCGGTCAGCGCCTCACGTCCGACGAAGTCGCCCTCCTTCTCGAACTTCACCACCCGGCCGAGCCCGGCGTCGAAGGGGGTCAGGGAGGTCGACAGCTCATGGCCGTACAGCGGCATGCCCGCCTCGAGGCGCAGCGTGTCCCGGCAGGACAGCCCGCATGGGACCAGGCCGACGCCCTCGCCCGCCTTGGTCAGCGCCTGCCACAGCTCGACGGCGTGCTCCGGCTTCACGAACAGCTCGAAGCCGTCCTCGCCGGTGTAGCCGGTGCGCGCGATGAGGGCGGGCACGCCGGCGACGGTGCCGGGCAGGCCGGCGTAGTACTTCAGGCCGTCGAGGTCGGCGTCGGTGAGGGACTTCAGGATGCCCGGGGACTCGGGGCCCTGGACGGCGATCAGCGCGTAGGCGTCCCGGTCGTCACGGACCTCGGCGTCGAAGCCGGCCACCCGCTCGGTCAGCGCGTCCAGCACGACCTGGGCGTTGGAGGCGTTGGCGACGATCATGTACTCGGTCTCGGCGAGCCGGTAGACGATCAGGTCGTCGAGGATGCCGCCGTCGGCCCGGCAGATCATGGTGTAGCGGGCGCGGCCGACGCCGACGGAGGCGATGTTGCCGACCAGGGCGTGGTTGAGGAAGGCGGCCGCCGCGGGGCCGGTGACGGTGATCTCGCCCATGTGGGAGAGGTCGAACAGGCCGGCCTTGGTGCGGACGGCGTTGTGCTCGTCGCGCTCGGAGCCGTAGCGCAGGGGCATGTCCCAGCCGGCGAAGTCGGTCATCGTCGCGCCGAGCGAGCGATGCAGGGCATCGAGCGCGGTGTGACGGAGTTCTGCTGTACTGCTCATCGGACGGATGTCTCCCAAGGCATGACGGGCGAGGTCGTTCCTCCCCATCTGTCATCGGAACCTGAGAGGTTCGCCACGACCGCCACGGGGACGATCACGGTTTGCACCTTGGGTGGAGCCACGCGTCCCGAAGAGAGACGGAGCGGCCCGCTTTTCAGATGTGCCTCGCCCGCGCGGTAACGGGGCCTGAGAGATTCAAGGGAGGGACTTGCTCCTTCGGCGCCCAGGCGATGCACTGCCAGGGACTCTCCCGCGCGGATTCAAACGGCCGGTATGCAGTTGGCGCGGACATCATTGCACGCCCCGCGCGTCAACGGCAGGTCACGTCTGTAACCGGCTTGTGGCAGGAAGCGAACGAAAAAGCGAGAGATCCTCTATTACCTTCTCTTTACGCTCAGTGGGGATGGGGACTCCTGACCCCCGGAGGAGGACGATGACGGTGAAGCGCACCACGGCGTACGCCACGACCTCGGGCATCGCGCTGCCCAAGCAGCCCGCGGCCCCGGTCGCCGAAGCCCGCGGCACATGCTCCGCACCCGTGGTCCGTGACCTGCGCGAGCGCTCCGGCCACAGCCCGCACGCCCTGCTCTTCGCCCCCGAGGACCTCGTCGTGATCACCGGGCTGCCCGGCAGCGGCAAGTCCACGCTGATGCAGCGGACCGTGCAGGGCACCCGCATCGACTCCCAGGACACCCGGGACCACTGGGCCGCCCGTATGCCCCGCTTCCTCCCCTACGCCGTCTACCGCCCCCTGGTCCGCCTCGCGCACTACGCCGGACTGCGCCGCGCCCTGCGCTCCGGCGAGGGCGTCGTCGTGCACGACTGCGGTACGCAGGCCTGGGTGCGCGGCTGGCTGGCCCGCGAGGCCCGCCGCCGCGGCGGCACCCTGCACCTGCTGCTGCTCGACGTCACCCCGGGCGCGGCCCTGGAGGGCCAGCGCGAGCGCGGCCGGGGCGTCTCCCGCTACGCCTTCGTGCGCCACCGCAGGGCGGCCGCCCGCCTGCTGCGCTCGGTGGAGAAGGGCCACCTGCCCCAGGGCTGCGGCTCGGCGGTGCTGATCGACCGGGCGGCGGCGGACGTCCTGCGCCGGATCGGTTTCACGGGCTGAGCGGCCGCAGACCTGTACGGGGTGGTCACCCGCTAGCCTTTTGAGCCACAACAGCGGTTCACGGCAGCGGTTCACAGCAGACGGTTGAGAGCAGATGGACTTCCCAGCGGATCTCCCCGCGGACTTCCCGGCACTGGCACACCCCCATCCACACGGCGGGTGGCCCGGCAACGAACTGGAGGAGGTCCTCTCGGCCTCCCTCGGCCTGCCCTCGGCGGGCGGCCGGATCATCGAGGTGCTGGGCCGCAGCTTCGTCTGGGTGCCCCTGCCGGCCGGCGGCGGCCCGCACAGCGGCCCGCTGGACCTGCCCACGGTGGAGATCGCGGGCCAGGCGTACGTCCCGGTGTTCAGCTCCGAGGAACAGCTCCGCCAGGTCGTCGGCGCCCACATGTCGTACACCGTCGCCCCCGCCGTGGAGTTCGCCCGCGGCCTGCCCCCGCAGGTGGGCATCGCCGTGAACCCGGACGGCGTGGTCGGCGTCCCGCTGCCGCCGGCGGCGGTGGCCGACCTCTGCCGGGTGGGCCGCACCCCGCTGGACGGCCTCAACTCCGGCGGCCGCGTCAAGCTCTATGAGCCCGACTGGCAGGACGACCCGATCGACTTCCTCGCGGTGGCGTCGGCCGAGTTCGCCGGAACCGGCGTGGTCGTGACGGCCCGCCGCTGCCTCGCGGCGATCGAGACGGCCACACCGGTGATGTTCATAGGCGTGGAACTCTCCCAGTGGGAGGGCGACCTGCGCGCGGCCCCCATGGACGCTCTCGCCCGGGCCCTGGCGCACTCCCCGGTCCAGTGGCCGGTCAACCTGGTCCTCCTGGACGTCGCCCAGGACCCGGTGATCGAGTGGATGCGCCAGAAGGTCCGTCCCTTCTACACGCGGACGCTTTGAGAACCTGAGGGGCACGGGACTGTCTCGATATGCGGCTGCGCCGCGCGGGCGCGATCGACCACGAACGACCCGCACCCCGCAGAAGACATCAAGTCCCGAGCTCCCAACGGCTCTCCCGGCGGAGCGCCTAAGCTGGGCTCATACCTCGGTCGGCCAAACCGACCAAGTCACGACGTTTCCCGAAGGGGCGGTAATGGTGAGCGCGAGCGGCACCACCTCGACCGGTCAGGTCGAGCACATGCTGCGCCAGGTGACGCCCGGGCGCTACGACGCCTACGAGGCCCTCCTGCGCGCGCTCGCGACCCCGTCCTCCGGCCAGGTCTGGATGCTGCTGTGGCACGGCCAGGCCGGCTCCCCGGACGCCCAGTACGGAAACATGGAGGTCGACGGCCACGGCTACGCCCCGTGCGTCACCTCCGCCCAGGAGCTGTCGGCCAGCGGCTGGAACCGCTCGTACGAGGTGGTCGACGGAGTCGACGTCGCCCGCACCCTCTACCCGGACCACTTCGGCCTCTGGCTGAACCCGCACGCCCCGGGCGGCGGCGTCGGCATCCCCTGGCTCGACCTGCGCCGCATCGCCACCGGCCTGGACCGCCAGCCCGCCGGCCCGCTCCGGCTGGCGGAGCCCGGCATCGAGGTCCCGCAGTTCTACGCCCTGCTCGCACAGAACGCCCACCGCACCCCGGCCGTCCGCTCCCTGCGCCGCGCCTGGGTGCAGCCGGCGCTCGGCGCGCCGTATCTCGCCATCGGGCTCGACGTGTACGACACCAGCCCGCCCGCCGTGGACTCGGTGCGCTCGATGATGCTGCAGTCGATCGGCGCGTGTCCGGACGGACTCCCGGTGTCGACCGTGGCGATGTCCGACGAGTACGACCCGGTCGCCATGTGGATGCGGGCGAGCGCCCGCCCCTTCTACGACCGCGAGGCGCACGGCGCCGCCGCCCCCGCGCAGGCTCCGGCAGCGGGCTACGGCTACCCTCCGGCGCCGGGCCGTTACTGATCACCGCTGATCACTCTCCCGGCTAACCTACTGTTCAGTCGGCAACCCGGCTGTCGTAGCCGTAAACGGCTGCCGACTTCGGTTTCGTAGGCATATCTCCGCGCGTAGATGCGATCGGAAGGTCCCGGTCCATCCTTATACGCCCCAACTGGCTCGCGTCCGGCGATCGTTACCCGCTGTTCGGATAACGGAACCCCTCAGACAGCATCACGGTTACGCATCCTTTCCCCGCCAGCTCTGGCAACAGATCGCCAAAGCGTTGAAGACTCCCCGCAAGACACGGGCCGGTCGGTCCTGTGTACGAGTGGAAGCAACCGCTACAGCGGCAGCCAGGGGGCCGACAACCGTCGGCCGAGAGGGGTCAATCTCACCGTGACGGCACCGATCGAGACCACCGGATCGCAGGCCGAGGCGCAGCCCGAGGCCGTGCTGAAGGGTGTCGAGTCCAAGCAGATCGAGGGCCGGTCTCTCGGGCAGATCGCCTGGACCCGTTTCAAGAAGGACAAGGTGGCGGTCGCCGGCGGGGTCATCGTGATCCTGCTGATCCTGCTGGCCGTGTTCTCCCGGCCCATCCAGGCGCTCTTCGGACTGGACCCCAACGCTCTGCACCAGGACCTGATCGACCCCAACACCTCGCTGCCCAAGGGCGACTTCGGCGGCATGAGCTGGGACCACCCGCTCGGTGTGGAGCCGAAGTTCGGCCGCGACATCGCCACCCGCATCCTCGAGGGCTCCTGGGTCTCGCTGGTCGTCGCCTTCGGCGCCACGATCCTGTCCAACACGATCGGCGCGGTCCTCGGCGTGGTGGCCGGCTACTACGGCGGCCGGGTCGACACGATCATCAGCCGGCTGATGGACACCTTCCTGGCGTTCCCTCTCCTGCTGTTCGCGATCGCCATCTCCGCCACTCTGCAGGGCGGCGCCTTCGGCCTGGAGGGCCTGCCGCTGCACATCAGCGTGCTGATCTTCGTCATCGGCTTCTTCAACTGGCCTTATCTGGGCCGTATCGTTCGGGGCCAGACGCTGGCCCTGCGCGAGCGGGAGTTCGTCGACGCCTCCCGGGGGATGGGGGCCAAGGGGCCGTACATCCTCTTCCGGGAGCTGCTGCCGAACCTGGTCGGCCCGATCATCGTGTACTCGACGCTGCTCATCCCGACCAACATCCTCTTCGAGGCGTCCCTGAGCTTCCTCGGCGTCGGCATCCAGCCCCCGCAGGCGTCCTGGGGCGGCATGATCAACCAGGCGGTCGACTACTACCAGGTCGATCCGCAGTTCATGATCGTGCCCGGCCTGGCCATCTTCGTGACCGTCCTTGCGTTCAACCTGCTCGGCGACGGTCTTCGTGACGCACTCGACCCGCGCAGCCGCTGATCCGCGGCCGCGGTACGAGTCCAACAGTTTTCCAACAATGGAGGGGAAGCGGACCATCATGCGAAGGTCAACGCTGGCCGCGGTGGCGGCTATCGGCAGTGCGAGCCTGATGCTCTCGGCATGCAGCAAAGCCGATGACAACGGTGAGGGCGGAAACAAGTCGGCTGGGGCCAACGCAGCGACCAAGGGTGTCGTCAACGCCTCCACCCAGAAGGGTGGGACGGTCACGTACGAGTACTCGGACGTCCCGGACTCCTTCGACCCCGGCAACACGTACTACGCGTACATGTACAACCTCAGCCGGCTGTACGCTCGCCCGCTGATGACCTTCAAGCCCGGCCCGGGCGAGGAGGGCAACACGCTGGTCCCGGACCTCGCCGCGAGCGCGGGCGTTTCGAGCGACGGCGGCAAGACCTGGACGTACAAGCTGCGTTCGGGCCTGAAGTACCAGGACGGCACGCCGATCACCTCGAAGGACGTCAAGTACGCCGTCGAGCGCTCCAACTTCGCGCGTGACGTGCTCTCCCTCGGCCCGAACTACTTCCAGCAGTTCCTGGACGGCGGCGACAAGTACAAGGGCCCCTACAAGGACAAGAGCGCCGAGGGTCTGAAGTCCATCGAGACGCCGGACGACACCACGGTCGTCTTCCACCTCAACCGCGCCTTCCAGGAGTTCGACTACCTGGTCGCGACGCCCCAGACGGCTCCGGTGCCCCAGGCCAAGGACAAGGGCATCGACTACGTCAAGAGCATCGTGTCCTCGGGCTCGTACCAGTTCGAGAGCTACGAGGAGGGCAAGCAGGCCGTCCTCGTCCGCAACAAGAACTGGGACCCGAAGACGGACCCGCTGCGCAAGCAGTACCCGGACAAGATCGTCGTCAAGCTCAAGGTCAACGCCGAGACGATCGACCAGGACGTCCAGGCCGGCACGGCGATCGACATGGGCGGTACCGGCGTCCAGGCCGCGACCCAGGCGAAGGTCGTCAACAGCGCCGACCTGAAGGCCAACACGGACAACACCTACGGTGGCCGCCTGGTCTACATGGCGATCAACACCCAGGTCGCGCCGTTCGACAAGGTCGAGTGCCGCAAGGCCGTCCAGTACGCCATCGACAAGGTCTCCGTGCAGACCGCCGAGGGCGGCCCGATCCGCGGTGACATCGCCAGCACCGTCCTGCCGCCGGACATCCCGGGCTACCAGAAGGCGGACGTCTACGCCACCAAGGGCAACAAGGGCGACGCCGCCAAGGCCAAGGAGCAGCTGAAGGCCTGCGGCAAGTCGAGCATCAGCACCAACATCTCGGCGCGCAGCGACCGCCCGCAGGAGATCGACGCGGCCACCGCGATCATCGCCTCGCTGAAGAAGGTCGGCATCAACGCCAGCCTGAAGCAGTACCCGTCGGGCAAGTACTTCACCGACTACGCGGGTGTGCCGTCGTTCGACAAGAAGCAGAACATCGGTCTGCACATGATGCAGTGGGGTGCCGACTGGCCGGGTGGCTACGGCTTCCTGCAGCAGATCCTGCACGGTGACGCGATCGGCGCCTCGGGCAACACCAACCTCTCGTACCTCGATGACAAGCAGATCAACGAGATGCTGGAGAAGGCCATCGCCACCGAGGACGAGACCCAGCGCAACAGCATGTACGCCGAGATCGACAAGCTTGCGATGGACCAGGCGGCGATCGTCCCGCTGACCTACTTCAAGGTCCTGCTGTACCGCCCGGCCAACTTCACCAACCTGGTGTCCACGGCGGCCTTCAGCGGTCAGTACGACTACCTCAACATCGGCACGACCAAGAAGTAGCCCCGGAAGGCAGGTGAAGGCATTGGTGCCCGCGGGCTTCGCGGCCCGCGGGCACCAGCGCCGGTCCCCGTGATCTCGTACATCCTCCGTCGGACGCTCGCGGCAGTGATCCTGCTGCTCGTCGTCACCGCGGTCACCTTCGCGATCTTCTTCCTGCTGCCACGGATGGCCGGCCAGACCGCCGACCAGCTCGCGCAGCAGTACATCGGAAAGAGCCCGACGAAGGCAGACATCCTCGCGGTCAAGCAGAACCTCGGTCTGGACCAGCCCCTCTACGTTCAGTACTGGCACTTCATCAAGGGGATCGTGGCCGGCGCCACATACGACCTGGGCCCCACCACGACGCACTGCAACGCGCCGTGCTTCGGCTACTCCTTCAAGAACCACGTCGAGGTCTGGCCGCAGCTCACCTCCCGCCTTCCGGTGACCATCTCGCTGGCCGGCGGCGCCGCCGTGCTGTGGCTGGTGTCCGGTGTGCTGATCGGCGTGATCTCCGCGCTCAAGCCCCGCAGCATCTTCGACCGCGCGTTCATGGGCGTCGCGCTCGCCGGTGTTTCGCTGCCCATGTTCTTCACGGGCAACCTGGCGCTGCTGCTCTTCACCTTCCAGTGGCCGATCTTCGGCCGTACCTACGTACCGTTCACCGAGAATCCGGCGCAGTGGGCCAACACCCTCTTCCCGGCGTGGTGTTCGCTCGCTCTGCTGTACTCCGCCATCTACGCGCGGCTGACCCGCTCGGGCATGCTGGAGACGATGAACGAGGACTTCATCCGCACGGCCCGCGCCAAGGGCCTGCGCGAGCGCAAGGTCGTGGCCCGGCACGGGCTGCGGGCCGCGCTGACCCCGATCATCACCGTCTTCGGCATGGACCTGGGCCTGCTGCTGGGCGGCGCGGTGATCACCGAGACCGTCTTCTCGCTGCCCGGCATCGGTCAGTACGCGGTCCAGGGCATCACCGACAACGACCTGCCCCCGATCCTCGGCGTCACCCTGCTCGCCGCCTTCTTCGTCGTGATCGCAAATCTCCTGGTGGACCTGCTCTACGCCGCCGCCGACCCGCGGGTGAGGCTCTCGTGACCGAACTCTCCAAGACCGGAGCCGCCGTGGGCGAGCCCTCGCCCTCGAACGTGCCCGACGCCTTCCTCGCGGTCCGCGATCTCAAGGTGCACTTCCCGACCGACGACGGCCTGGTCAAGTCCGTCGACGGGCTCACCTTCCAGGTGGAGAAGGGCAAGACCCTCTGCATCGTGGGCGAGTCCGGCTCCGGCAAGTCCGTCACCTCGCTGGCGATCATGGGGCTGCACCGGCTCGGCGCGCGCGGCAAGAACGTGCAGATGTCCGGCGAGATCTGGCTCGGCGGCAAGGAACTGGTCTCCGCCGCCCCGGACGAGGTGCGCCGGCTGCGCGGCCGCGAGATGGCGATGATCTTCCAGGACCCGCTGTCCGCGATGCACCCGTACTACACGATCGGCAACCAGATCGTGGAGGCGTACCGGGTCCATCACGACGTCAACAAGAAGACCGCGCGCAAGCGGGCGATCGAGATGCTCGACCGGGTCGGCATCCCCGAGCCGGACCAGCGGGTCGACAACTACCCGCACGAGTTCTCCGGCGGTATGCGCCAGCGCGCGATGATCGCCATGGCGCTCGTCAACAACCCCGAACTGCTCATCGCGGACGAGCCGACCACCGCCCTCGACGTCACCGTCCAGGCGCAGATCCTCGACCTCATCCGTGACCTGCAGAAGGAGTTCGGCTCCGCGGTCGTCCTCATCACCCACGACCTGGGTGTGGTCGCCGAGATCGCCGACGACGTCCTCGTGATGTACGGCGGACGGTGCGTGGAGCGGGGCAGCGTCGACGACGTCTTCGAGCGGCCGCAGCACCCCTACACCTGGGGCCTGCTCGGCTCGATGCCGCGCATCGACCGGGAGACCTCCGAGCGGCTCATCCCCGTCAAGGGCCACCCGCCGAGCCTCATCAACGTCCCCTCGGGCTGCGCCTTCCACCCCCGCTGCCCGTACGCGGACATCCCCAAGGGCGATGTCACCCGTACCGTGCGCCCGGAGCTCCAGCAGGTCGGCGGCGGGCACTTCTCCGCGTGCCACCTCTCGCCGGAGGACCGCACGCGGATCTGGACCGAAGAGATTGCGCCGAAGCTGTGAGTGAGACGAAGAAGACGGACGCGGCCCCCTCGGTTCCGCATCAGGCATCCGCCTCCGACGAGCGCGAGGTACTCCTCAAGGTCGAGGGACTGCAGAAGCACTTCCCGATCCGCAAGGGCGTGCTCCAGCGCCAGGTCGGCGCGGTCAAGGCCGTCGACGGCATCGACTTCGAGGTGCGCAAGGGCGAGACGCTCGGCGTGGTCGGCGAGTCGGGCTGCGGCAAGTCGACCATGGGGCGGGTCATCACCCGGCTCCAGGACCCGACCGGCGGCTCGATCCACTTCGAGGGCAAGGACATCACGCGGCTGAACACGGCCGGGATGCGTCCGCTGCGGCGAGACATCCAGATGATCTTCCAGGACCCGTACGGCTCCCTGAACCCCCGGCACACCATCGGCGGCATCGTCTCGGCGCCGTTCCGCCTCCAGGGTGTCGAGCCGGAGGGCGGGGTGAAGAAGGAGGTCCAGCGGCTCCTGGAGCTGGTGGGCCTGAGCCCCGAGCACTTCAACCGCTACCCGCACGAGTTCTCCGGCGGCCAGCGCCAGCGCATCGGCATCGCCCGGGCGCTGGCCCTGAAGCCGAAGCTGGTGGTCGCCGACGAGCCGGTCTCGGCCCTCGACGTGTCGATCCAGGCGCAGGTCGTGAACCTGATGGACGACCTCCAGGAGGAGCTCGGCCTCACCTACGTGATCATCGCGCACGACCTCTCCGTCGTACGGCACGTCTCGGACCGTATCGCGGTGATGTACCTCGGCAAGATCGTCGAACTCGCCGACCGCAGCTCGCTGTACGAGGCGCCGATGCACCCGTACACCAAGGCCCTGATGTCGGCGGTCCCGGTCCCCGACCCCAAGCGCCGGGGCGCGAAGAGCGAACGCATCCTGCTCCGCGGCGACGTCCCCTCGCCGATCTCCCCGCCCACCGGCTGCCGCTTCCACACCCGGTGCTGGAAGGCGACGGAGATCTGCAAGACGACCGAGCCGCCGCTGCTGGAGCTGCGGCCCGGCCAGCGTGTCGCCTGCCATCACCCGGAGAACTTCGAGGACCAGGCCCCGCAGGACACCGTGCTGCTGAGTGCCGCCAAGGAGGCGGCGGAGCTGGTCTCCGACGAGGTGCTCGCGGAGTCGGCGCAGACGTCGGTGGCTGTGGCCGCGCAGGTGGAGGCCGAGACGGAGGTCTCGTCCGCGGACGCTTCCGCCGAGAACGCTTCCGCCGAGAACGCCTCCGCCGAGAACGCCTCCTCCGAGGCCGCCTCCTCCGAGGAGCCCGAGGCTTCCTCGGCGAGTGCCGACTCGTCCGGCGAGTCCACCGACAAGTAACCCAGCCCGCACCCCTGCCTTGCTTTGCAAGGCGGGGGTGTTTTGCTGCGCAAGAATGTACGGGTGCTCCAGCAACTGTTCAGCCCGTCCGTCCAGCACACGCTCGACCTGATCGGCATCTTTGTCTTCGCGATCTCCGGCGCCCTGCTGGCCGTCCGCAAGAACTTCGACGTCTTCGGCATCGCCGTCCTCGCCGAGGTCACCGCCCTGGGCGGCGGGCTGTTCCGGGACGTGATCATCGGCGCCGTGCCCCCGGCCGCCTTCACGGACCTGGGGTACTTCCTCACCCCGCTGCTCGCCGCGCTGCTCGTCTTCTTCCTCCACCCGCACGTGGAGCGCATCCAGACCGGCGTGAACGTCTTCGACGCGGCGGGCCTCGGCCTCTTCTGCGTCGCCGGGACGACGAAGGCGTACGACTACGGGCTCAACCTCACCGCCTCCGTCGCCCTGGGCCTCGCGACCGCCGTGGGCGGCGGTGTGCTGCGCGATGTCCTGGCCAACGAGGTGCCGTCACTGCTGCGCTGGGACCGCGACCTGTACGCGGTCCCGGCGATCGTCGGCGCCACGATGACCGTCCTGTGTCTCCACTACGACGCCCTGACCCCGCTCACCAGCGCCCTCGCGGCCGTCACGGCGTTCGTGCTGCGGCTGCTGGCGATGCGGTACCACTGGCGAGCTCCGCGTGCCTGGAACCGGCGGTCGACGGTGCGAGAGGAGTAGTCCCGCCGGAGCCCGGCGCCATACGCACCGGGGGCTGCGTGTCCATCACCTCGGTCAGCCAGCGGAACGCCGGGACGACCTGCGGCTTCCACAGCGCCATGGTGTGGCCGCCCGCGCTCTTCGGTATGAACACCACGTCCACGGTCGTCGGCGCCTTCGCGACCCGCCTCAGGGCCATGGCCGCCTCGTACCCGTCCTTCGGCTGACCGGACAGATAGAGCGCGACGCGCGGCGGGACACGGGACTTCTTGAGGAGCACATACGGGTTGTTCGCGGCCCGCAGGGCCGGGGACCTGCCGGCGAGCGACTGAGGTACGGCGACGGGGTCGTTGTAGCCGGACATGCTGACCGCGGCCCGGTAGCGGTCGGGGTGGGCGACGGCCAGCTTCGCCGCGCAGTGCGCCCCCGCCGAGTATCCGGCGACCGCCCAGCCGTCCGGCGCGGCCTGGGCCCGGAAGTTGTCCATGACCATCTTCGGCACGTCGATGCTGAGCCAGCTGTCCGCGTTCACCTTCCCCGGGATGTTCGCGCAGCCCGTGTCCCTGCCCGGCAGCAGCGTGGTGCGCGGCGAGACGATGATGAACGGCTCGATCTGCCCGCTGCGCATCAGCGGCGCCAGCTGCTGGGGCGCGTCCATCGTGCCGTACCACGCCTTGGACGAGCCCGGATAACCCGGCAGCACCTCGACGACCGGGAACTTGTGATTGCGGTAGGCGGGGTCGCGGTACTGCGGCGGCAGCCAGACGTTGACCTCGGCGTGCACTCCGGACACCCGGCCCTTGAGCTGCGTGACGAGCACCCCGCCCTCCGCGCGCATGCCGGGTCCCTTGCCCGGCGTGAAGGCCTGCCGGACCTTGGGCAGCTTCTCCAGCGCGATCCCGCCGGTGCCGGTCGCCCCGAGGTCGGCGGCCTCGTGCACATGGTCGCTGGTGCCGAGCAGGTCGCCCCAGTTGTCGTACAGCTGGTTGGAGTTGTTGACCAGCGTGAAGACCAGGGCGACCGCCGTGCCCTGGGCGAACAGCAGCATCAGCATCCGGGCGGCGGTCCGCAGGACCTTGGGTCCGCGCACCCGTGACCAGAGGATCAGCGGCAGCGCGACGGCGACGGCGCACAGCGCGATGAGCGTGTAGAGGAATGGGGTCCCGGTGAGACTCATGTCCCGATAGAGGGCTTATCGGCATCTCAGGTTTCGGACGGCGGACGACGCTTACCGAAAAGTTGCCCACATCTCAATGAGCCGTAGCGGTTCGGGAGCGAGAAAAGCTACCGCTTAGTAGTTAGTTGTTGTGCCGTTCAGCCATGCCAGAAGCAGCCTCCGCCCCGACGGCCCCGCAGGCCACGATCGGCGACAGCGAATTCGACCGCGACACCGCGCTCATCCCGCGCGCACCCGGCGTCTACGACATCGACCTCTCGGCCGGCTGGACCATCATCAGCGCGGTCAACGGCGGCTACCTGCTGGCCGTCCTCGGCCGCGCCCTCGCGGACGCCCTGCCGCACAGCGACCCGTTCACCATCTCCGCGCACTACCTGACCGCGTCCCAGCCGGGCCCGGCGGTCGTCCGCACGGACGTGGTGCGCACGGGGCGGACGCTGTCGACCGGCCAGGCCTCCCTCTTCCAGTACGACGCCGAGGGCAACGAGATCGAACGCATCCGCGTCCTCGCCTCGTACGGCGACCTCGACTCCCTCCCCGACGACGTCCGTACGACGGCCAAGCCGCCGGTGTTCGCGCCCATGGAGCACTGCTTCGGCCCCGAGGACAGTCCCGCCCCCGTCTCGGGCAGCTCGGCCATCGCCGACCGCCTGATGCTCAAGCTCGACCCGTCCACCCTGGGATGGGCGCTCGGTCAGCCGTCGGGCAAGGGCGAGATGCGGGCGTGGTTCGGCCTCGCCGACGGCCGTGACGCCGACCCGCTCTCGCTGCTGCTGGCGGTGGACGCGCTGCCCCCGACCGCCTTCGAGATCGGCATCTCCGGCTGGGTCCCGACGGTCGAACTCACCGTCCACGTACGGTGCCGCCCGGCCCCGGGCCCGCTGCGGGTGTCCATCACGACGCGCAACCTCGCGGGCGGGTTCCTGGAGGAGGACGCGGAAGTGTGGGACAGCGCGGACAGGTTGGTGGCGCAGTCGAGGCAGCTGGCACGGGTAAGGCTGAGCTGAGACGCCCCTGAAGGAACTCGCCGGCAGCTGCGGTGTTGCGCTGCCGGCGGTCGCTTCTGTCACGGCCTTGTATCAGCGAGTAGGGAGAGGCTCCGAGGGAACGCGCAGGTCAGCGAGGTGTCTTGAGGGGTGCTTTGCTCCGCGCACAGGCTGCTTACAGCAGGGCCTCAAGGAAGCCCTAAGCGGCGTTGGTTGAGTTCGCGCCCAGGACTTCCTCATCTTTCTTGGAGCTGTTTCTCATGAAGCGTGCGCGTCTCCTCCCTGCCGTGGCCCTGCTGGCGCTCTCGCCCCTGGCCCTGGTGGCCTGTGGGTCCGGCGACTCGTCGTCGACCTCGAACAGCGGCAACTCCGGGCAGCAGTCGTCGTCCTGCCAGCCGCCCTCGGGTGTGTCCAGCGGGGCGCCGTCGGGCATGCCGAGCGGTGCTCCCTCGGGTGCGCCGTCGGCAGGGGCGTCCGGTGCTCCCTCGGGTGCGCCGAGCGGGGCTCCCAGCGGCGCCCCCGGCGGGGGGCGGGGCGGCGGTCCGGGCGGCCCCGGCGGTGGCCAGGGTGGCGGCTGTGGCGGTCCGGGGGGCGGCCAGGGCGGCGGGGCGGCTCCCAGCGGCGCCCCGAGCGGTGCGCCGAGCGCGGCGGCCACGGCGACCAAGAACTGACGTGGGACGCCGCAGGGCAGGGGCGGCACCTCCGCCGCACGACAGGGGCGGCACTCCCGTACACCGGGGGTGCCGCCCCTGTCGTGCTGCCGGTGCTCAGTCCAGCCAGTGCTCCCGGCCGATGCTGATCAGCCGCATCTGGCGGGTCGCGACCTGGGCGACGCGCCGCCGATCCTCCTCCGGCTCCTCCAGGACCTCCAGGAACAGTGAGGCCGTCATCAGCATCTGGTCGACGTAGAGGTCGGCGAGCATGAGGAGGTCGTCGTCGTTCCAGCCTGCGGAGACCGGGTCCTTGGTGAGCGCGGCCTTCACTTCCTCGGCGAAACGTGCCAGTTGGTCCTGGATCGCCTCCCGCACCGACTGCACCCCGCCGTGCCGCTCGCGGGCGATGAAGCGGACGTGGGCCGGGTGCGTCGCGACGTGCTGGGCGATCAACCCGACGGCGCGCTCTATGCGTTGGTCGCTGTCGCCGGACGAGGAGACGATCGTGCGGATCATCGGGTGCAGGCTGCCCAGCGCCTCCTCGACGAGGGCGACGCCGAGGTCGGCGGTGGAACGGAAGTGCCGGTAGAAGGCCGTCGGGGCGACGCCGACGGCGCGGGTGACCTCGCGCAGACCGAGACTGCTCAGGCTCTGCTCCTCCAGCAGTCCCAGCGCGGCGTCCAGGAGCGCCTGCCGGGTCTTCTGTTTCTGGGCCTGCCGAAGGCCGAGAGTGTGACTCATACCATGCAGTTAACAACTGTTCTCTGGAATTGAAAAGCCGCGGGGCGCGCTAGACTTGAGAGTCAGTGAACAACTGTTACTACAACTGTTCACCGAAACGTAACGAGAGAGATCGATCAGAGAGATCTCGAAGGGGGACCCGAATCCCATGCTGTTCCTCGTCGCCGCACTCCTGCTGTTGGGCGTGCTCCTGGGCACCGTGGCCCACGCGCCGCTCGCCTTCACCGCCGTCGCCGCCGCCGTGATCGTCGCCTGGCTGGGCATCTTCGCCGCCCGCGAGCGCCGCGCCCGCCGCAACTGACTCCACCCACCCACCCGCCGCACCGACTTCTCAGGAGCTGATACCGATGCAACTCACCGCACCGGCCACCGCCCGCCCCGGCACCCGCAACCGCACCCGCGACGCCGACGGCATGGCCGTGGCGTCCTTCATCCTCGGCCTCCTCGGCCTGCTGGTCTTCAACGTCTTCCTCGGCCCGGTCGCCATCGTCCTGGCGGCAGCGTCCCTGTGGCGCGGCACGAAGCGCCGGGGCCGCGCGTTCCTGGGCATGGGCCTCGGGGTCGCCGACCTCCTGGTTCTGCTGGCGTTCGTGCAGCTGGACAACACGCTGTCCTGGAGCTTCTAGCAGTCCCCGGGCGCTCCTGGAGGCGGTGTCCGGATCTGACGGCAGGCGGCCGGGGACGAGCCGCAGCCGTGAGCCGACCGCAGCGAGTGGGCACGGCCCGCAGTGCCGGGCTTCTCGCCACCGACCTCAAAGCAACATCTCAGGGCAGCAGCTCAAGGGCAGCAGCTCAAGGGCAGCACCCCAAGGGCAACACAGGCCGGCCGCACCGCCCGGCTGCACTCCCGGGCCACCTTGACACAAGGTCGCTTACCGGGGCCCTTTAGAATCGTGGCCACCATGGCTTACCTCGATCACGCCGCGACGACTCCCATGCTCCCGGAGGCGGCAGAGGCACTGACCGCCCAGCTGGGCATCACCGGCAACGCCTCCTCCCTCCACGCATCCGGACGCCGCGCGAGGCGAACCGTCGAGGAGGCCCGCGAAACCCTCGCGGAAGCGCTCGGCGCCCGCCCCAGCGAGGTCGTCTTCACCTCCGGCGGCACCGAGGCCGACAACCTCGCGATCAAGGGCCTGTACTGGTCCCGCCGCGACGCGGACCCGGCAGGAACCCGCACCCGCGTCCTGGCCAGCCCCGTGGAGCACCACGCCGTCCTCGACGCCGTCCACTGGCTCGGCGAACACGAGGGCGCCACCGTCGAGTACCTCCCCGTCGACTCCCACGGACGGGTCCACCCGGACGCCCTGCGCGAAGCCATCGCCCGCAACCCCCACGACGTCGCCCTGGCCACCGTGATGTGGGCCAACAACGAGATCGGCACGATCATGCCGGTCCGTGAACTGGCCGACGTGGCAAGGGAGTTCGACGTCCCGCTGCACGCCGACGCAGTCCAGGCCTTCGGCCAGGTCCCCGTCGACTTCGCCGCCTCCGGCCTGGCCGCGATGACGGTCTCCGGCCACAAGATCGGCGGCCCGTACGGCATCGGCGCCCTGCTCCTCGGCCGCGACCGGACCCCCGTACCCGTCCTGCACGGCGGCGGCCAGGAGCGCCACGTCCGCTCCGGCACCCTCGACGTCCCCGCGATCGCCTCCTTCGCGGTCGCCGGCCGCCTCGCCGCCGAGCAGCGCGCATGGTTCGCCCGCGAGATCGGCGCCCTGCGCGACGCCCTGGTCGAGGCGGTGCGTACGGCGGTCCCGGACGCGATCCTCGGCGGCGACCCGGCACCCGGCGGCCGCCTCCCGGCCAACGCGCACTTCACCTTCCCGGGCTGCGAGGGCGACTCCCTGCTCCTGCTCCTGGACGCCCAGGGCATCGAGTGCTCCACCGGCTCCGCCTGCACCGCGGGCGTCGCCCAGCCCAGTCACGTCCTGCTGGCCACCGGTACCGACCCCGACCTGGCCCGCGGCACCCTGCGCTTCTCCCTCGGCCACACCTCCACGGAGGCCGACGTCGAGGCGGTCGCCAAGGCGATCGGCCCGGCGGTGGAACGGGCGCGGGCAGCAGGGCTCACGTAGACCGCTACGCCGGCGCCGTACGCGCCGCCCGTACGAGCTTCATGTACCGGTCCCAGTCCCAGTGCTCCCCGGGGTCCGTGTGGTCGGTGCCCGGCACCTCCACGTGCCCGATGATGTGCTCGCGGTCGACGGGGATGTCGTAGCGCGCGCATATCCGGGCCGTGAGCCGCGCCGAGGCCTCGTACATCTCGTCCGTGAGGTCCTGCGGCCGGTCCACGAAGCCCTCGTGCTCGATGCCGACACTGCGCTCGTTGTAGTCGCGGTTGCCCGCGTGGTACGCCACGTCCAGCTCGCGGATCATCTGTGTGATGTGGCCGTCCTTACGCACGATGTAGTGCGCGGCCGCACCGTGCTCCGGGTCCTGGAACGCCTTCACCGCGCTGTCGAAGCCGCCCTGGGTGACATGGATGATCACCATGTCTATGCCGTAGTCGTCGGGTCGGTCCGCCCGCCGCCAGTTCGCGTCCGACGCCGCCACCCACCGCGCGCCGGCGTAGTCGACCTCGCCCTCCTTGCGCGGCTTCTCCACGCCCGGCACCCGCCACCACAGCCGCGCCAACTCGTCGCGGGCCAGCACGGCCGAGCCCACCGCGGCCGCCGTCCCGCCGATGAGCAACGCACGACGCCCGACCTTCCGGTCGCCGTCCTTCGAAGCCTTCCGCTGTCCCATGTGATCGTCAACGGATACTCGCGGGCCCTGGTTCCCGCGCCCCCTTACCCTGGAAGGGTTATGACTCACACCGCGCAGCCCTCCCGCCCCCTCCGCGTCCTCGCCGCCATGTCCGGTGGGGTCGACTCCGCCGTCGCCGCCGCCCGCGCCGCCGAGGCAGGCCACGACGTGACCGGCGTCCACCTCGCGCTCTCCGCGAACCCCCAATCCTTCCGCACGGGCGCGCGGGGCTGTTGCACCATCGAGGACTCGCGCGACGCCCGCCGCGCCGCCGACGTCATCGGTATCCCGTTCTATGTGTGGGACCTCGCCGACCGCTTCCGCGAGGACGTGGTCGAGGACTTCATCGCCGAGTACGAGGCCGGCCGCACCCCGAACCCCTGCCTGCGCTGCAACGAGAAGATCAAGTTCGCGGCCCTGCTGGACAAGGCGCTGGCCCTCGGCTTCGACGCGGTCTGCACCGGCCACTACGCGACGGTCGTGCTGAACGAGGACGGCACCCGCGAGCTGCACCGAGCCTCCGACATGGCCAAGGACCAGTCGTACGTCCTCGGCGTCCTGGACGAGAAGCAGCTGGCACACGCCATGTTCCCGCTCGGCGACACGCTGACGACGAAGGACGAGATCCGCGCGGAGGCCGAGCGCCGCGGCCTGGCGGTCGCCAAGAAGCCCGACTCGCACGACATCTGCTTCATCGCCGACGGCGACACCCAGGGCTTCCTCGCGAACCGCCTCGGCAAGGCCGAGGGCGACATCGTCGACGAGTCGGGAGCGAAGCTCGGCACCCACGAGGGGGCGTACGGCTTCACCATCGGCCAGCGCAAGGGCCTGCGCATCGGCACCCCGGCCTCCGACGGCAAGCCGCGCTACGTCCTCGACATCTCGCCGGTGAACAACACGGTGACGGTCGGCCCCGCAGCCTCCCTCGACGTCAGCGCCCTCACCGCCATCAAGCCCCGCTGGTGCGGCACCGCCCCGACCGGCCCCGGCACCTACACCGCCCAGCTCCGCGCCCACGGCGGCGAGACCGAGGTGACGGCCGAGCTGATCGACGGCTCTTTGGAAGTCACGTTCACGGAGCCGGTCCGGGGCGTGGCGCCCGGCCAGGCGATCGTCCTGTACGACGGCACGCGCGTGGTCGGCTCGGCGACGATCGCGTCGACGACGCGTGCGACGGCCGGCGTGGGCTGAGCCCAGGCGAGGGCCACGCGCGCGTGGCCCTCGCCTGGGCCACGCGCGCGTGCCGGCCGGTGCGGCTCACTCCCCGAAGAACTCCGCCAGCACCGGCCCGAGGACGCCCGGCTCGACCATGTGAGTCTGTCCTTCCAGGCTCCGATACGTCCCCTCGGGCACGGTCTCCGCGACCGCCCGCGTCGCCTCGCGCATCCAGGAAGGGCTCGCGCCGCCCGCGACGGCCAGCACCGGCACCGTGATCGAGGCCAGTCGTGCCCGGGGCACCAGACTGTCGCCCATCACGGCGTTGTCGTACGCCAGGCTCGGTGCGATCGCCTCCATTCCGGCCCACATGGGGGACTGGCGGGCGCCCTGGATCATCTGCTCGGCCATCCCGGTCAGTCGCAGGAAGAGCTCCACGGCATCCCCGCGCCGGCCTTCCGCCAACGCCTCGGTGAGCCGCTCGGTGTACTCCGCACGCTCCTTCGCGCCGCCCTCGTGGACGGCGAACGGCACCTCGTACACCGCGACCTGACGCACCGGCAGCCCGCTCGCCGAGGCCTCCAGCACCAGCGCGCCGCCCGACGAGACGCCGCACAGCGCCGCCTCGCCGCCCACCGCCTCGATCAGCGCGGCGAGGTCCTCGACCTCGCGCTCCACCGAGTACGGGGCCGTGTCCCCGCTCTCACCACGCCCCCGCCGGTCGTACACGACGACCCGGAAGTGGTCCGAGAGGGGCACGGCCAGCGGCGCCATCGTGCCTCCCGTGGACATCGCGCCGCTGACGAGGATCACCGCCGGCCCCTGACCGGAGCTCTCGTACGCGATGGAAGTGCCGTCGCGCGAAATGGTCTTCTTCTCCATGCCTGTGGAGACTGCCGTACGGCACGGGACTAATCGCTTACGACACTTCGACTTCGTAGAAGCAGAGGTGGTCCTTGATCTCCGCCACGTCCGGCTTCGGGTCCGGGTATGCCCAGACGAGGTCCGCCGCGTCCGGGAGCGACCAGTAGGAGGCCGTTCCCTTGAAGGGGCAGTACGTGTGCGTGTCCGAAGGCGTCAGCAGGTCCAGTCGTACGTCGTCCGGCGGGATGTAGTAGCGCACCGGACAGCCCGTCTCCCGCAGGAGGAGCGGCCGGTCGGTCTGTGCCAGGACCTGGTCGCCGTGGACGACCCGTACGCGTTGTGTGCCCTGCTCGATCGTGATCGTGTGTCCGTCAGCCATATCCGAGAAGCACTCGCGGGCGCCGGGTTCTTCCCGCGTACGGTGGCTGCATGCGAATCTGCGTCTTCCTCTCCGCCGCCGACCTCGACGACCGTTACACGCGCCCCGCGCGCGAGTTCGCGAAACTGCTGGGCAAGGGCGGGCACACGCTCGTGTGGGGCGGTTCCGACGTGGGTCTGATGAAGGTGGTGGCCGACGGGGTGCAGGAGGCGGGCGGGCGGCTCGCCGGGGTCTCCGTGCAGTTCCTGGCCGCGAAGGTCCGCCCGGGCGTCGACGAGATGGTGATCGCGAAGGACCTGGCCGAGCGCAAGAGGCTGCTGCTGGAGAAGGCCGACGCGGTGGTGATCATGGTCGGCGGTACGGGAACTCTGGACGAGGCGACGGAGATCCTGGAGCTGAAGAAGCACGGCCACACGGACAAGCCGGTGGTCCTGCTCAACACGGCGGGCTTCTACGACGGCCTGAAGGAACAGTTCCGCCGCATGGAGGACGAGGGGTTCCTGCCCCGTCCGCTGACCGACCTGGTGTTCTTCGCGGAGGAGCCGGTCGGGGCGCTGGCATACCTGGAGGAGAGCCGGGGGATCGAGTGACCTCCCGCTGATGCGAGCATGGCGGGCATGGCTACACATGTGATCACCGGAGCGGGCTCCGGCATCGGCGCGGCCGTCGCCCGCCGCCTGCACGCGCGCGGGGACGAACTCGTCCTCCACGCGCGCGACGCGGGCCGCGCGAAGGAGCTGGCGGCGGAATTCCCCGGCGCGAGGACGCTGGTCGGTGACCTGGCCGACCCGGACAAGCTGTCCTGGGCCTTCTCCCACCAGACGCTGCCCGACCGGGTGGACTCCCTGCTCCACATCGCCGGGGTCGTGGACCTGGGGCCGGTGGGCGACCTGACCCCGAAGTCCTGGCGCCACCAGCTGAACGTCAACCTGATCTCCCCGGCCGAACTGACCCGCCACTTCCTCCCCCAACTCCGCACCACCCGCGGCCACGTGGTCTTCGTGAACTCGGGCGCCGGCCTCAACGCACACGCCGACTGGTCCGCGTACGCGGCGTCGAAGCACGGCCTGAAGGCCCTGGCGGACTCGCTGCGCCACGAGGAACACGGCAACGGCGTCCGCGTCACCACCGTCTACCCCGGCCGTACGGCAAGCCCGATGCAGGCCAAGGTGCACCAGCAGGAGGGCAAGGAGTACGACGCGTCGAAGTGGATCGACCCCGAGTCGGTGGCGACGACGATCGTGATGGCCCTGGACCTGCCGAGGGACGCCGAGGTCAACGACCTGACGGTGCGGCCGGGACGCTGATTTCGCCCCCGCCGCCCCTACCCGTCCCATCCTGAAGGGGCGCTGCCCCTTCGACCCCGCCAGGGGGCTCCGCCCCCTGGACCCCCGCTCCTCAAACGCCGGAGGGGCTGGATTTTTCAGCCCGTCCGGCGTTTGAGGACGAGGCCCGTTCAGGGCCGAAGCGGGGGTCTGGGGGCGCAGCCCCCAGGGATGGGACGGGTAGGGGCGGCGGGGGCGAGAAGCGAACGTAGGCTTCACCGCGTGAACGAAAACCCCACCTTCGCCCCCGCCACCGGCGTCGGTTCCATGCCAGGCACCGACGCCCGTGAGGCCGCCAAGACCGTCACCGGGTCCATCGAGGACTTCCCCTTCCTCGCCGAACTGCCCGCCCGCGGCCCCGGCGCGGACATGATCGGGCGGACCGCCGGAATGCTGGTCGAGCTGTACGCGCGCGTGGAGCCCAGCGGGTGGCGGCTCGGCGACCGGCCGGGGCGGGACACCAGGCGGGCCCGGTCGTGGCTGGGGGAGGACCTCGACGCGCTGGAGGAGTTCACCCAGGGGTACGAGGGACAGCTGAAGGTCCAGGCCGTGGGGCCGTGGACCTTGGCGGCCGCGCTGGAGCTGAGGAACGGCGAGGTCGTGCTCTCCGACGCCGGTGCCTGCCGCGACCTCGCCGCCTCGCTCGCCGAGGGCCTGCGACTGCACCTGGAGGAGGTCCGGCGGCGCGTACCCGGAGCCCAGCTCGTCCTCCAGCTCGACGAGCCCTCCCTCATCGCCGTACTGCGCGGCCAGGTCAAGTCCGCCAGCGGCTACCGCACCCACCGGGCCGTGGACCGGCAGCTGGTCGAGGCAACGCTGCGGGACGTCGTCGGGGTTCACGGCGACGGCCCCGTCGTGGTCCACTCGTGCGCACCGGACGTCCCGTTCGCCCTGCTGCGCCGGGCGGGCGCGGCGGCGATCTCCTTCGACTTCTCGCTTCTCACCGAGCGTGACGACGACGCGATCGGCGAGGCGGTGGAAGGGGGTACCCGGCTCTTCGCCGGTGTCGTCCCGGGCACGGACGGCCCATTGTCAGACCCTGCCGGTAGCGTCATGGGTGTCAGGACGTTGTGGCGCAGGCTGGGGCTGTCACCGGGGCTTCTCACGGAGGCGGTCACCCTCACGCCGTCGTGCGGACTCGCGGGGGCCTCCCCGGAGTACGGGCGCCAGGCGCTCGCCCACTGCGTCCGGGCGGCGAGATCCCTCGCGGACAACCCAGAGTAACGGGAGGACAACACGGTGGCCGGCGACAAGCAAGCGGAGACGACGGTGCCCGCCGAGGCACGGGAGCAGCACGCGAAGCTCGCTGAGCAGATCGAGGAGCACCGCTTCCGGTACTACGTGAAGGACGCTCCCGTCATCAGCGACGCGGAGTTCGACAAGCTCCTGCGCTCGCTCGAAGCGCTGGAGGACGAGTATCCGGAGCTGCGCACGCCGGACTCGCCGACCCAGAAGGTCGCGGGCGCGTACGAGACGGAGTTCACGGCGGTCCAGCACCGCGAGCGCATGCTGTCGCTGGACAACGCCTTCGACGATCTCGAACTCGCGGCCTGGGCCGAGCGCGTCCACAAGGACGTCGGCACTTCCACGTACCACTTCCTGTGCGAGCTCAAGGTCGACGGCCTCGCCGTCAACCTCACCTACGAGCAGGGCCGCCTCACCCGCGCGGCGACCCGGGGCGACGGCCGCACCGGCGAGGACATCACCCCCAACGTCCGTACGATCGCGGACATTCCGGACCGTCTGAAGGGTGACCGCATCCCCGACCTCGTGGAGATCCGGGGCGAGGTCTACTTCCCGATGGAGAAGTTCGAGGAGCTCAACGCCCGCCTGGTCGGGGTTGGCGACAAGCCCTTCGCCAACCCGCGCAACGCGACCGCCGGTTCACTCCGCCAGAAGGACCCGCGCGTCACCGCGACCCGCCCGCTGCACATGGTCGTCCACGGCATCGGCGCCCTGGAGGGCTTCGACGGCATGACCCGCCTGTCGGAGGCGTACGACCTGCTCAAGACCTGGGGCCTGCCCACCGCCCGGCACAACAAGGTGGTCGAAGACCTCGACGGCGTGCGGGAGTTCATCGCCTGCTTCGGCGAGAACCGCCACTCCGTGGAGCACGAGATCGACGGAGTCGTCGTCAAGCTCGACCAGATTCCCCTCCAGGCCCGCCTCGGCTCCACCTCGCGTGCGCCGCGCTGGGCGATCGCGTACAAGTACGCGCCGGAGGAGGTCAACACCAAGCTCGTCAACATCCGCGTGGGCGTGGGCCGTACGGGCCGGGTGACGCCCTACGCCCAGGTCGAGCCGGTCACGGTCGCGGGCTCGGAGGTCGAGTTCGCCACCCTGCACAACCAGGACGTCGTGAAGCTGAAGGGCGTCCTCATCGGCGACACCGTCGTGCTGCGCAAGGCCGGGGACGTCATCCCGGAGATCCTCGGGCCCGTCGTCGACCTGCGTGACGGCAGCGAGCGCGAGTTCGTGATGCCGGCCGAGTGCCCCGAGTGCGGTACGGCGCTTCGGCCCATGAAGGAGGGCGACGTCGACCTGCGCTGCCCGAACGCCCGCACCTGCCCGGCCCAGTTGCGCGAGCGCCTGTTCTACCTCGCGGGCCGCAAGGCGCTGGACATCGAGCACTTCGGCTATGTCGCCGCCGCCGCGCTCACCAAGCCGCTGGAGCCGGCCGAGCCTGTGCTCGTGGACGAGGGCGACCTGTTCGACCTGACCGTCGAGCAGCTGCTGCCCATCAAGGCGTACGTCCTCGACCAGGACAGCGGTCTGCCCAAGCGCGACCTGAAGACCGGCGAGGAGAAGATCGCCACGGTCTTCGCCAACCAGCAGGGCGAGCCCAAGAAGAACGCGGTCGCGATGCTGGAGAACATCGCCGCCGCCAAGGAGCGCCCGCTCGCCCGTATCCTCACCGGTCTGTCGATCCGTCACGTCGGCCCGGTCGCCGCCGAGGCGCTGGCCCGCGAATTCCGCTCCATCGACCGCATCGAACAGGCCAGTGAGGAGGAGTTGGCGAACACCGATGGCGTCGGCTCGATCATCGCCGCCTCGCTCAAGGAGTGGTTCGCCGAGGAATGGCATCAGGAGATCCTCCGCAAGTGGAAAGCCGCCGGCGTCCGCATGGAGGAAGAGGGCTCCGGCGAGGACGAGGGACCGCGTCCGCTGGAAGGGCTTACCGTCGTCGTCACCGGCACGCTGGTGCATTTCACCCGTGACGGTGCCAAGGAGGCACTGCAAAGTCGCGGAGCGAAGGTGACCGGCTCCGTTTCGAAGAAGACGTCTTTTGTCGTCGTAGGTGACAGCCCCGGGTCCAAGTACGACAAGGCCATGCAGCTCAAGGTGCCTGTTCTGAACGAGGACGGCTTCAATGTCCTGTTGGAACAGGGGCCCGACGCGGCGGCCGAAGTTGCTCTGCCCACAGAGGAGTAGCGGTTGAAGGCCACCGGATCGGCGCATACCAGATGCATACGGGTGGCTGGGGCGCATTCGGGCAACCGTTGACGACCGCTGCCCGTGGAAGCCTTCTGCGGCCTACTGTTGAGGGGTGCGCCTGCCGTGCCCAGCTGCGGTTGGGGCATCCCCTTGCTCCGAGAGGGCTTTGAAGGTCGAGGGGAAGGGTTTTCCAACGCGGTGCCGTTGAAGGTTGTTGTCGGGCATCGGGCCGCGTGGCGTGGGCACCGCCGGCTGTGAGAGGGACGGGAATGGAACCGACCGAGAGCGCCGCCCCGAATTCACGGCTGCGCCGGATGGCCGGGGTGTGGCGGGGGTGGGCGGCGCGGACCGCGGAACGTTCGCGCTCGGAAAGAGGCGTGGGCAGCGCCGCCGGGCGGCGCACCGCGACGGAGGGCCGCACCACCGTGCAGCTCGGCGCCGAGCGCACCGACGCCCTGCCGGGCTCCGAGCACGAACGGCACCTGTCCTGGCCCGCGCTGCCCGCGGCGGTCGTCGCGGCGGCCGGGTTCGTCCTCGGCGCCGGGTTCTACCGGGCGTTCAGCGGCCATCACGCCCTCTTCCCGTCCGGCACCGTCGGCTGGTCGCTGGCCGTGCTGACCGGCATCATCGTCGGCCACCTGGTCGCGCTCGGCCGCGCCCGCTGGTGGGGTGGCACCGGCTCCGGCGCCGCTCTCACTCTTGCCGTGCTGGTGCTGTACGGCTGGGTGCCGGCCGGGATGGTCAGCCTCACCGTCGTCGTCCTGGTCGGCACGGCCCGTCGGGGCCGTTGGCGGCAGGGTGTGCTGCACGGCGCGGTGGACATCCTCGGCATCGCCGCCGGCGCCCTCGTACTGGCCGCCTTCGGCCGCGTCCCGACCGTCGAGCACCCCTGGGACCCCAATACCTGGACGCCCTACACCGCCCCCGGTGTGGTGCTCGTCGCCGCCGCCTATCTCGCGGTCACCCGTGTGCTGCTCTGGTATCTGCAGGCCCCGCGCGGCGGCCTGCCCACCGTCGCCCGCACGGCTCTGGTCAGACAGGGTCTGGTCGCTGTCGCGCTGCTCGGCATCGCCCCGCTGGTGTGCGTGGTCGCCACCGCCAAGCCCCTGCTGCTGCCGCTGTTCTCCATCCCGCTCATCGCCCTCGACTCCACCCTGTGGATCGCGCGGGCCAGGGCGGAGGAGCAGCTGCGCGATCCGCTGACCGGACTGCCCAACCGGCAGTGGCTGCTGGAACGCATCTGGACCGCGCTCGACGACGCCGAGCGCATCGGCGCCCGGTCCGCCCTGATGCTGATCGACCTCGACCGGTTCCGATCGGTCAATGACACGCTCGGTCATCTCGCCGGTGACCGGTTGCTGTTGCAGATAGCGGACCGGCTGCGCCTCGCCCTGCCCCGCGGAGCGGAGGCCGCGCGGCTCGGCGGCGACGAGTTCGCCGTCTTACTGCCCGTCGCCGACTCCACGACGTCCGCGACAAGGGTCGCCCGCGGCCTCGTCACCGCCCTGAGCTCCCCGCTCGACCTCGACGGGCTCACCCTGGTCCTGGAGGCGAGCGCCGGCGTCGCCGTCTTCCCCGACCACGCCCTCGACGCCGAGGGGTTGCTGCGACGCGCGGACGTGGCGATGTACCAGGCGAAGCGGGACCGTACGGGCGTAGAGGTCTACGAGTCGAAGCGGGACTCGAACACCCCGGACCGGCTGGGCCTGTTGGGGGATCTGCGCCGAGCCCTCGACGCGCACGAGGTCGAGCTGCACTACCAGCCGAAGGTCCGCTTCGACGGACAGGTCGCCGGGCTTGAGGCCCTGGTGCGCTGGGTGCATCCGGAGCGCGGGAAGGTGCCGCCGGACGAGTTCATAGCGATCGCCGAGTCGTCGGGGCTGATGCCGCATCTGACGGAGTACGTGCTGGAGACGGCGCTCGGGCAGGTGGCGCGGTGGCGTTCCCAGGGCCTGTACGTGCCCGTCGCGGTCAATGTCTCCCCGCGCGACGTCCACACCCCTGGATTCGCCGGCTCCGTCGCCGCGCGGCTCGCCCGGCACGGCGTCCCGGCGGGAGCGCTCCAGCTGGAGATAACGGAACATGTCCTCCTGGAGGACCCGCAGCGCGCCGCCGACACCCTGGCCGGGCTGACCGGACACGGCGTGAAGATGTCCCTGGACGACTTCGGCACGGGCTATTCGTCCCTGGTCCATTTGAGGCGGCTGCCGGTGAGCGAGCTGAAGATCGACCGCTCGTTCGTGGCCCGGCTGGCGGTGGACACCGAGGACGCGGAGATCGTGCGCTGCACGGTGGATCTCGCGCATTCGCTCGGCCTGCTCGTGGTCGCCGAGGGCGTCGAGGACGACGAGACATGGGAACGCCTTCGGGACCTGGGCTGCGACGCCGTACAGGGCTGGCTGGTCGCGGCGGCCATGCCGGCGGAGGAGACGACCGCGTGGCTGCGGGCACGGGGTTCGCGCGGGTGGGTGCGGCCGAAGGCGGCTCTTCCTGCGGCCGAGTGAGCTTCCCGCGCGGGGGCGTAGCGGTCGTCGCGCACGCAGGAGTTCTGCGCGCTAGCGGCTCGCCTCCGCGGTGAAGTGACCCGTCAGCAGCTCCAGTCGCCTCTCGTGCGCTCCCTCCGGTAGCCGCCCGCTGCGCATCAACGTCACCAGGCCGTGCAGTCCGGCCCAGTACGTCTCCGTCAGCAGGCCCGGGTCGTCGCCCTCGACGGCGATCGGCTCGACCGCCGCCAGCAGTTCGGCAAACGCCTCCTGCAGCTCCGCCGGGGCCTCGGGCGTGGCGAACGGCAGGTCCACGCGGTGCGTGAACATCGCGTCGTACAGCGCCGGTCGGCGCCGCGCGAACGCCGTGTACGCCTGGCCCACCGCCGCGAGCGTCCCGCGCTTGCCCTTCGCGGCCCTGGATGCCGTACGCAACTCGGCGGCCAGCTCGGCGCAGCCCTGCACCGCCACCGCCGCCATGATCGCCTCCTTGCCCTTGAAGTGGCTGTAGAGGACGGGCTGGCTGTACTCGATCTCGGCCGCCAGGCGGCGCGTGGTGACCGCCTCCCAGCCCTCGGCCTCCGCCAGCTCCCGCGCGGCCGTGACGATCAGCCGCTCGCGCTCCGCTCGTTCGCGCTCCCGGCGCGTCTGGATGGACATGGCATCGATTCTAGCAGCGCTAGCCAATCTGCCGATGCTCTGTTAGCTTCGCTCCTGGATCTAGCGCTGCTAGAAATCATTTCGCTGACCCTGACGAGGAGACCTGCCATGACCGTCACCGCGTACACCCTGGCCGCCGTACTCAATCTGTTCGTCCTGTTCATCGGGGCCCGCTTCCTGTTCCAGCCCCGCCCCGCCGCCGTCGGCTACGGCGTCCCGGCCGACCCCGGCGGCGACGCTTCCGCGTACCTCACGATCAAGGGCCTGCGAGACGGCACCTTCGGCCTCTTGGGTCTGGTGCTGCTGGCGTTCGCCGGAGCCGAGGCCGAGGCCTGGTTCATGCTCTGTGTCGCTGTGATTCCGCTGTTCGACACCGTGATAGTGCTGCGCCACGGCGGCACGAAGGCCGTCGCGTTCGGGATTCACCTCGCCACGGCAGTCGTTGTACTCATCAGTGCCGGATTGCTGTTCGCCGTCTGAGACACCCGAGGGGGCCCGGGCCATGTCGCGGTTCATCCCGAAGTTCGACGAGTCCGCGGTGGGAAGCGACGCAGACGCGAAGGCGGCGCGGGGAAACCGTTTCACGGGCATCGCCCCCCGCCCCATAGGATTGGCCCCAAACCACACACACTCACCCCAGAGGATCGCTGCATGCCTGGCATCACGCGCGAGGAGGTCGCCCACCTCGCCCGGCTGGCGCGTCTGGAGCTGAAGCCCGAAGAGCTTGAACACTTCGCCGGCCAGCTGGACGACATCATCGGCGCGGTGGCCCGCGTCAGCGAGGTCGCCGACCAAGACGTACCACCGACCTCGCACCCGCTCCCGCTGACGAACGTCATGCGCGCGGACGAGGTCCGTCCCTCGCTCACCCCCGAGCAGGCGCTCTCCGGCGCCCCGGCCCAGGAGCAGCAGCGTTTCAAGGTGCCGCAGATCCTGGGGGAGGACTAAGAAGTCATGACGGACATCATCAAGCTCACGGCCGCCGAGACCGCCGCGAAGATCGCTTCCGGTGAGCTCACGGCCGTGCAGGTCACCGAGGCCCACCTCGCCCGTATCGAGGCCGTCGACGAGAAGGTGCACGCCTTCCTGCACGTCGACCGCGAGGGCGCCCTGGCCCAGGCCCGTGCCGTCGACGAGAAGCGGGCCAAGGGCGAGAAGCTCGGTCCGCTGGCCGGCGTTCCCCTCGCGCTCAAGGACATCTTCACCACCGAGGGCATTCCGACGACCGTCGGTTCGAAGATCCTCGAGGGCTGGATCCCGCCGTACGACGCGACCCTCACCAAGAAGCTCAAGGCCGCCGACGTCGTCATCCTCGGCAAGACCAACATGGACGAGTTCGCCATGGGGTCGTCGACGGAGAACAGCGCCTACGGCCCGACCGGCAACCCGTGGGACCTGACCAAGATCCCCGGTGGTTCCGGCGGCGGGTCGAGCGCCGCGCTCGCCTCGTTCCAGGCACCCCTCGCCATCGGCACCGACACCGGCGGCTCCATCCGCCAGCCGGCCGCCGTCACCGGCACGGTCGGCGTCAAGCCGACGTACGGAGCGGTCTCCCGCTACGGCATGGTCGCCTTCTCCTCCTCCCTCGACCAGGGCGGCCCCTGTGCCCGTACGGTCCTGGACGCGGCCCTGCTCCACGAGGTCATCGCCGGGCACGACCCGCTCGACTCCACCTCCATCGACGCCCCGGTCCCGCCGGTCGTCGAGGCCGCCCGCAACGGCAGCGTCGCGGGCATGCGGGTCGGCGTGGTCAAGCAGTTCCGCGGCGAGGGCTACCAGGCCGGTGTCATCCAGCGCTTCGACGAGTCCGTCGCTCTGCTCAAGGAGCTGGGCGCCGAGATCGTCGAGCTGGACTGCCCGTCCTTCGACCTCGCGCTCTCCGCGTACTACCTGATCGCGCCCTCCGAGTGCTCCTCCAACCTCGCCCGCTTCGACGGCCTGCGCTACGGCCTGCGGACCGGCGACGACGGCACGCACTCCGCCGAGGAGGTCACGTCGATCACCCGTGAGGCGGGCTTCGGCCCCGAGGTCAAGCGCCGCATCATGCTCGGCACGTACGCCCTGAGCTCCGGCTACTACGACGCGTACTACGGCTCCGCGCAGAAGGTCCGTACGCTCATCACCCGGGACTTCGAGAAGGCCTTCGAGCAGGTCGACGTCATCGTCTCGCCGACGACGCCGACCACCGCCTTCCCGATCGGCGAGCGTGCCGACGACCCGATGGCGATGTACCTCGCCGACCTGTGCACGATCCCGACCAACCTCGCGGGCAACTCGGCGATGTCGCTGCCCTGCGGTCTGGCTCCGGAGGACAACCTGCCGGTCGGCCTGCAGATCATCGCCCCGGCGCTGAAGGACGACCGCCTGTACAAGGTCGGCGCCGCCGTCGAGGCCGCCTTCGTGGAAAGGTGGGGGCACCCGCTCCTCGAGGAGGCTCCGTCGCTGTGAGTAAGGCACTGTCCAAGGCCAAGGGCTTCAAGAAGTCCAAGTCCGGCCTGTACCTGTCCATGGCCACCACCGCGTTCGGCGCGGTCAGTGTCGCCAAGCAGGCCAAGCTGGCCCGCACCGAGAGCGACACACTGCGCCTGATCGACGCCGCCGTGTCCGCCGCCGCGATCGCCACCGGCCTCGCCATCCTCTACCGCGAGCTGAAGCGGCTGGGCGACGACGACGTCCTGCTGGGCTGAGAGGGAAGTTACACCGTGACCACCACGACCGACCTGGTGTCGTACGAGGACGCTCTCGCGTCGTACGACCCCGTCATGGGCCTTGAGGTCCATGTCGAACTCGGCACCAAGACCAAGATGTTCTGCGGCTGTTCGACCGCCCTCGGTCAGGACGCCAACACGCAGACCTGTCCCGTCTGCCTCGGCCTGCCCGGCGCACTTCCGGTCGTCAACGCGACCGGCGTCGAGTCCGCGATCAAGATCGGTCTCGCGCTGAACTGCGAGATCGCCGAGTGGTGCCGCTTCGCCCGGAAGAACTACTTCTATCCGGACATGCCGAAGAACTTCCAGACCTCCCAGTACGACGAGCCGATCGCCTTCAACGGCTACCTCGACGTGCAGCTGGAGGACGGCGAGACCTTCCGCGTGGAGATCGAGCGCGCCCACATGGAGGAGGACACCGGCAAGTCGACCCACGTGGGCGGCGCGACGGGCCGTATCCACGGCGCCTCGCACTCGCTGCTGGACTACAACCGCGCCGGCATCCCGCTCATCGAGATCGTCACCAAGCCGATCGAGGGCGCGGGCGAGCGCGCTCCCGAGGTGGCGAAGGCGTACGTCCGTGAGCTGCGCGAGCTCATCAAGGCGCTCGGCGTCTCCGAGGCCCGGATGGAGATGGGCCAGATGCGCTGCGACGTGAACCTGTCGCTGCGCCCGAACGGCACCGAGAAGTTCGGCACGCGTTCGGAGACGAAGAACGTCAACTCGCTGCGGTCCGTGGAGCGCGCGGCCCGCTTCGAGATCCAGCGTCACGCGGCTGTGCTGAGCAGCGGCGGGACGATCATCCAGGAGACCCGGCACTTCCACGAGGACACGGGGTCGACGACCTCGGGCCGTGTGAAGGAAGAAGCCGAGGACTACCGGTACTTCCCCGAGCCGGACCTGGTGCCGGTGGCCCCCTCGCGCGAGTGGGTCGAGGAGATCCGCGCGGGTCTGCCCGAGCTGCCGCTGGTCCGCCGCAACCGGCTCCTCGCGGAGTGGGGCATCTCGGCCACCGAGATGCAGGCGATCCTCAACGCCGGTGCGCTGGAGGCGATCGTCGCCACGATCCACGCCGGTGCCGACGCCGCCTCCGCCCGCAAGTGGTGGATGGGCGAACTCGCGCGCAGCGCCAACGAGTCGGGCAAGTCGCTGGACGAGCTGGCCATCACGCCGGAGCAGGTCGCCCGGGTCACCGAGCTGGTCTCGAAGGGCGACCTGAACGACAAGCTGGCGCGTCAGGTCATCGAGGGCGTTCTCGCGGGCGAAGGCACCCCGGACGAGGTCGTCGACAAGCGGGGTCTGAAGGTCGTCTCCGACGAGGGCGCCCTGACCACCGCCGTCGAGGAGGCCATCGCCGGCAACCCGGGCATCGCGGACAAGATCCGCGGCGGCAAGGTGGCCGCGGCCGGCGCCCTGGTCGGCGCGGTCATGAAGGCGACCCGGGGCCAGGCAGACGCGGCGCGCGTCAAGGAGCTGATCCTTCAGCAGCTGGGCGTCAGCGAGGGCTGAGCATGCGACTGAGGGGGCCGCGTCGTCGTACCGATGCTGCCCCCTCAGCCGTGTCAGCTCACGGACGGCGTCCTACGAGTCGTACGAAACCCAGTGCCCGGCCTTGGTCCGCCCGCACTGCCTCGCCATTCCGGCGGGCCATGGTGCGGTGGAACTCCTCCGGGCTCTCCTCGGCGACGACCTCGCACCACCGCAGCCAGTCCTTCCAGCCGTCCGGCTGCCAGTCCGCCGTCTCGACCTCGACGGCTCCGCCGCGGGTCCACTGGCGACGCCACCAGTCGGCGGAGTGGAAGCACCACCAGTCGGGCTCCCAATGCGGCTTGAGATGCTCCGGCGGCTCGGCGCCGTCGATCTCCTCCCGTACGGCGGGTACGACGATCCCGATCCGCCCGCCCGGCTTCAGCAGCCGGGTCAGCGTGGGCAGATAGAGGTCGTTCGTGCCGAAGTACTGGTACGCGTCGATGCTCACGATCGCGTCGAAGCTGCCCTCGGCGAACGGCAGGTCGTGCGCCTCGGCGTGCACGGGCAGCACGCGGTCGGCGAAACCGGCCTCGGCGATGCGCAGGGCGTTCTCGTCGGGCTTGACCCACAGGTCGGCGGCGGTGACCTGGGCGTCGTACTCCCTGGCCAGGAAGACGGAGGTCATCGCCCGGCCGCAGCCCAGGTCGAGGACGCGTGCGCAGGGGCGCAGGGTGTCCAGGCCGAGGGCGGGGGCCAGCCACTCCAGCAGCCACAGCGCGTTCGGGCCCATCTGGTTGTCGATGACCCAGCGGACGTCGTAGCTGTTGCTGCGGGGGTAGCGGGCGTGGGTCAGCCGCTGGGTGAGGTCCTCACTCGAGGTCCTCGGGGTGATGTCTGGCATCGGTGAACGGGCTCCTTGAGTCCTGGAAGGCGGAGAGGGATACGGAGGAGCTCGGCCGGACGCTCAAACAATGCACCTGCCCAGGTCGGCGGCGATGTGCCGCGGCAACGGCTGACCTTCGGAAGCTAGCAGCCCGCCCTGCGGACCGGCATCCGATTTCCCAGCGCGAGGCGCTACGCTCGCCCGCCATGAGTGGACGCGGTGATTCCGAGATATCCGAGACGGGGGAGGACCTGACCAGGACGCCCGAGGACGAGCGCGCCGAGGAGCCGGCGGACGGCGAGGACCCGGCGCAGGTGGCGCGGCGGGCCCGCTGGACGGCTGCGGTCGCCGGGGCGCTGCTGACCCTTGCCGGGCTGTCCGCGTCGGCGATACGGGCCACCGGGTCCGCCCCGGCCCTCGTCCCGGCGGCTTACGCATGCGGCGCCGCCGTCTGCGCGCTCGCCGCGTTCCTCGGTTCGCGGGGTCGTACGCGCCGGGCGCTGTGGCTGCTCGTGACGGGTGTGATGGTGATGGCGCTGGGGGATCAGTTCGACTGATGTGGAAGGCGTCACTCATGAACGACAGAGTGGCCGTTACTGTCCTGTGATCTGCCTCCCACTTGTGTGAATAAACCCACGAACGCGGCAAACGATCATTTTCGCCTGCAAGAGTTTGCTCCACATCGCTCACGCGTTCTTTGCGGGCTGTTCACCTCATGAACGACTGTTCCCGGCCAAAGATCCATAAATCGCCCCTGGGAGCTCGTTCGTGGCAGCCCTTGCACGCTGGTGTGTACAACGCCGCCTCCTCCCTGTTCTGCTGTGGCTCCTGGCCTTCGGCGGGGTGAGTGCGGCGGCCGCCATCACGGGCTCCGCGTACTCGAACGACTACGAGGTCCCCGGCACCGAGTCGGGCCGCGCCACCCAGCTGCTCGAGGACGGCTTCCCCGGCCTCGGCGGCGACAGCGACACCATCGTCTGGCACACCGACTCCGGCACGGTCCGCGCCGCCGACGTCGAACAGACCATGACCCGCACCCTGGACGAGATCGCGGAACTGCCCGGCATCGCGGCCGTGGGCAGCCCGTACGACAAGCAGGGTGCCGCGCAGATCAGCAAGGACGGGCACACGGCGTACGCCACCGTCACCTTCGACGGCAGCGCCGAGACCCTCGACAAGGGCGAGGCGCAGGCCGTGGTGAGCGCGGCCGAGTCCGCCGAGGCCGACGGGCTCCAGGTGGAGCTGGGCGGCAGCGCGGTCGGGCTCACCGAGTCGCCGGGCGGGCATCTCGCCGAGGTCGTCGGGGTGGCCGTCGCCGCGCTCGTACTGTTCCTCGCCTTCGGCTCGCTCGCCGCCTCGCTGCTGCCCATCGCCACCGCGCTGGTCAGCGTCGGCACCGCGTACGCCGGGATCGTGCTGCTCGGGCACGCCATGACCGTCGCCGACTTCGCGCCCATGCTCGGGATGCTCATCGGGCTCGGCGTCGGCATCGACTACGCGCTGTTCATCGTCACCCGGCACCGGCGCGGCCTGAAACGCGGGCTGACCGTCGCCGAGTCGATCACCAACGCCGTGGCGACCACCGGACGCGCGGTCGTGTTCGCGGGTGCCACGGTGTGCATCGCCCTGCTCGGGATGCTGATACTCCAGCTCAGCTTCCTCAACGGCGTCGCGATAGCCGCGTCCCTGACCGTGGTCCTGACGGTCGCCGCGTCCGTGACCCTGCTGCCCGCCCTGCTGTCCTTCATCGGCATGCGCGCCCTGAGCCGCCGCGAGCGGCGCCGGCTGACGGAGCACGGGCCCGAGCCCGAGCTGCCGACCGGGTTCGCCGCCCGCTGGTCGGCGTTCGTGGAGCGCCACCCCAAGGTGCTGGGCGCGATCGCCCTGGCCGTGATCACGGTCCTCGCCCTGCCCACCCTCGGCCTGCGCCTGGGCACCTCCGACCAGGGCAACAACCCGGAGTCCTCGACCACCCGCCAGGCCTACGACCTCCTCGCCGACGGCTTCGGGCCCGGCGTGAACGGCCCCCTCACCCTGGTCACCAAGGTCGACGGCGGCGACGACAAGCTCGCCCTCGACAACCTCGACGCCACCCTGCGCACCACCGAGGGCGTCGCGGCGGTGACGCCGGTGACGTACAACACCGGCGGCGACACCGCGTACCTCACCGTCGTACCGGAGTCCTCCCCGCAGTCGCAGCAGACCAGCGACCTCGTCGACCGGCTGCGCTCCGAGGTCCTGCCGCGCGCCGAGACCGGCACCTCGCTCGATGTGCAGGTCGGCGGCATGACGGCCGGCTACGACGACTTCGCCGACGTGATCGTCGGCAAACTGCCGCTGTTCGTCGGCGTCGTCATCGGCCTGGGCTGTCTGCTGCTCCTGCTCGCCTTCCGGTCCGTCGGCATACCGTTGAAGGCCGCGGCGATGAACGTGGCCGCGGTCGCCGCCGCCTTCGGCGTCGTCGTAGCGATCTTCCAGTGGGGCTGGGGGAGCGAACTGCTGGGCCTGGGCCGCGCGGGCCCGATCGAGCCCTTCCTCCCGGTCATCATGGTGTCGGTGCTGTTCGGCCTTTCCATGGACTACCAGGTCTTCCTGGTCAGCCGGATGTACGAGGAGTGGCTGGAGACCGGGGACAACCGGCGGGCCGTCCGGATCGGCCTCGCCGAGACCGGCCGGGTGATCAACTCCGCCGCGGTCATCATGATCTCGGTCTTCCTCGCCTTCGTCCTCAGCGGCGACCGCGTGATCGCCATGTTCGGCATCGCGCTGGCCGCCGCCGTCGCCCTGGACGCCTTCGTGCTCCGTACGCTGCTCGTCCCCGCCCTGATGCACATGCTCGGCGGCGCCAACTGGTGGCTGCCCCGCTGGCTCGACGAGCGCATGCCCCGCATCAGCATCGAGCCGCCCGAGTCCCGTGCCGCCCATGAGAGGCTGGCCGCCGCGACGGACGCCGAGGTGGCGGACGTGCTGGCCAAGGAGGAGCGGCAGCGGGATGTACGCGACAGCACTGGGTGACGACGGAGCCGAACTGCGCCCCCTGGAGCCGTGGCACGCCGAGGAGTTCCTGGCCCACCTGGAGCGGGGGAGGGACTTCATCAACCAGTACGTCCCCTTCGCCTCCAAGGCCGCCGACGTCGACTCCGCGCGCGAGGTGCTCCAGCGGTACGCCGACATGCGCGCCGCCGACACCGGGTCCCTGCACGGCATCTGGCTGGACGGAAAGCTCGTGGGCGGCGTGCTCTTCCTCAACTTCGACGCGGAGAACGGCAACTGCGAGGTCGGCTGCTGGCTGGAACCCGCAGGCACCGGGCGTGGGCTCGTCACGCGCGCGATGCGGGTGCTCATCGACTTCGCGATCGAGCAGCGCGGTATCCACCGCATCGAGTGGATCGCCTCCGCGGGGAACACGCCCAGCCTGAACGTGGCCCGGCGCCTGGGCATGACCCGCGATGGCGTGCGGCGGGAGAGCTACCCCTATCGTGGGGTGCGGCACGACCTCGAGGTGTGGTCGATCCTGGCCCCCGAGTGGCGTGAGGCACGCACGCGTGCCGCTCACAAGGATCATTAAGAAGCCTCACGATCATTAAGAGACTTCTCAGACAGCGTCCGTACGGTGCGAGGCATGGGAACGAAGACAGTGGACGAGACCGGCGCCGGAACCGGCACCGAGACGAAGACCGACGAGGAGAAGGTGGACGTCGTCAAGACGACCGACGCCACCGACTCCAGCGCCGCCGACGAGGCGACGGAGACCGACGAGGTCGAGGAGGAGGTGGCCGCCGAGGCGACGGAAGCGGGCCCCTCCGGAGTCGGCCAGGGCGCGGGCGCGGTCGTCTCCGCGGCGCTCGGCCTCGTCTCCCTGAGCGGTGGCTGGCTCGGTACGGTCGCCGCCGCGCGGCAGTCCCTCGTCGCCCAGCTGGAGTCCTCGACTTCGTCGTCCCAGAACGTCTCCAAGCTGCTTGAGCAGGGCTACGGCGACGCCTGGAACGCCACCGCCCTGTGGGCCGGCGTCTTCGCGCTCGCCGCGCTGATCGTCGGCGTCGTCGTGCTCGCCCGGCCCGCGTTCGGGGCGCCCGGCAAGCCGCAGGCCGTGTGGATCAAGTCGGTAGCCTGGGGCGGCGTCTCGCTGGGCGTCATCGGCCTCCTGCTGGCCGTGCTCAAGTACACCGACGTCCTGCTCGGCCTGCCGTCAGTGGGCTGAATCACCGCAGGTCCCAAGGGGCCTCAGGGCCGCCGTAAGCACATCGGACGGCGTCCTGAGGCCCCTTAGTCGTGTCTGAGGCACCGCCCGCCGCCGAAGATGCGGAACTCTCCCGATGTGGCGGACCCGCCTGGGAGACGAAGGTTGAGGCATCGCACCAAGCGAGCCAGAAATCCGAGTCTCACCAGGGAAAACGAGGGATCCGCCATGTACGAGTACGAGCTCCAGCACCTGCGTGCCGCCGAACTGATCCGCCAGGCCGAGCACGAACGCCTGGTCCGCGAGGCCGTCCGCGGCCGCCGCGCCGCGAAGCGCTCCGCCGAGGGCTCGGCGGACGCGGAGGCACATACGTGGCGCCTTCGCAGGCACCGGCATCCACGCGCCGCGTGAAGGCGGGGGCCACGGGGGCGAGGGTCGGTGCCGGTCGGCATCAGGCAGCCCCTCCGGCGTTCGGGGGCGAGGCCCCTTCAGGGGCGAAGCGGGGGTCCGGGGGCGGCAGTTCCCGGGCGGGGGCGCCACCGACGCCGAGCCCGGCGAAAAGCGGTGCCGGACTGTCGATGCCGCATGCGATGCTCGGGCTCGTGCAAAGCAGGTCCGTAAGTCCCGTGTTCATCGGTCGTGCAACCGAGTTGGAGACGCTGAACGACGCCCTTGCCCGAGCCGCCGTGGGCGACCCGCAGGCGTTGGTGATCGGGGGTGAGGCCGGGGTCGGCAAGACGCGTCTCGTCGAGGAGTTCGCCACCGCCGCCGGCCGCGCGGGCGCCGTCGTCGCGCTCGGCGGCTGCGTCGAGATCGGCGCCGACGGGCTGCCCTTCGCCCCGTTCTCCACCGCGCTACGCGCTCTGCGGCGCGAACTCCCCGGCGAACTTGCCGACGCGGCCGCAGGGCAGGAGGAGGAACTGGCCCGGCTGCTGCCCGAGTTGAGCGATACGGCTCTCTCCCGAGGGGCGGACCGGTCCGACGAGGAGGGCATGGCCCGCCTCTTCGAACTCACCGCCCGCCTCCTGGAGCGCGTCGCCGCAGGCCGCACCGTCGTCCTCGCCCTGGAGGACCTGCACTGGGCCGACGCCTCCACCCGCCACCTCCTCGCCTATCTCTTCCGCACCCTGCGCACCGGCCGCCTCGTCGTCCTGGCCACCTACCGCTCCGACGACATCCACCGCCGCCACCCGCTGCGCCCGCTCCTCGCCGAACTCGACCGGCTGCGCACGGTCCGCCGGATCGAACTCGGCCGCTTCAACCGCACCGAGGTCGGCCGCCAGATCGCCGGCATCCTCGCCACCGAACCCGACCCGGCCCAGGTCGACGAGATCTTCGAACGCTCCGACGGCAACGCCTTCTTCGTCGAGGAACTCGCGGTCGCCGCCCACGAGGGCTGCTGCACGGGCCTCACCGACTCCCTGCGCGACCTGCTGCTCGTACGGGTGGAAGGGCTGCCCGAGGCATCCCAGCGGGTCGCCCGGATCGTCGCCGAGGGCGGCTCCACCGTCGAGTACCGGCTGCTCGCCGCCGTCGCCCGGCTCGCCGAGGACGACCTCATCGAGGCACTGCGGGCCGCCGTCAACGCCAACATCCTCATCGCCGCGCCCGCCGGCGACGGCTACCGCTTTCGGCACTCCCTGGTCCGCGAGGCCGTCGGCGACGACCTGCTGCCCGGCGAGCGCTCCCGCCTCAACCGCCGCTACGCCGAAGCCCTGGAGGCCGACCCGACGCTCGTCCCCGCCGACGAGCGCGTCATGCGCCTCGCCAGCTACTGGTACCACGCCCACGAGCCGGCCAAGGCCCTGCCCGCCGTCCTGGACGCCTCCGTCACCGCCCGCCGCCGGCACGCCCACTCCGAGCAACTGCGGCTGCTGGAACGCGCGATGGAACTGTGGGACACCGCGCCGCAGGAGGTCAGGTCCGCGCTGCGCCCCGTCGACTACACCGAGGTCTATCCTCCCTGCGGCTGCGACCCCGCGACCACCCCCCTGCGCTACCTCGACCTGATGGCCGAGGCCGCCGTCGCCGGACGGCTGTGCGGGGAGCGCGAACGCGCCCTGAAGATCACCAAACGGGCCCTGCACCTCCTGGAGGACGAGGGCGGCGACCCCCTGCGCGCCGCCTGGTTCTGGGTCCAGCGCTCCCGACTGGTCGAGGCCCTGGCCCGCGGCGACGGCTGGCAGGAACTCGGCACCGCGAAAGAGCTGGTGCGCGGACTGCCCCCGTCCGAGGTGCACGCCGAGGTGCTGGCCGCCGCGGCCAACTGGGCGATGCTGCGCGACCCCGGCCCCGAAGCCATGTCCGCCGCCGAGCGCGCCGTCGAGTACGCGCGCATGGTGGGCGCCGAGGACATCGAACTCAACGCCCGCCTCACGCTCGGCCAACTCCTGGTCGACGCCGGGCACATCGAGGCCGGACTGGCCCAGATGCATGAGGTCAGGAACGAGGTGACGGCCCGCGGACTGACCACCGTGGTGGGCCGCAGCCATGTGAACCTCCCGTCCGTCCTGGAAGGCGTCGGCCGCTCCGAGGACTCCGTCGGCATCCTGCGTGAGGGCCTGCGCCTCACTCAGGAGTGGGGCCTGCGCGACTCCGAGGCCTGGGTCTGGGCGAACCTCGCCAAGTCCCTGATCTCCCTGGGCCGCTGGGACGAGGCCGCCGAAGCCGCGGTCAAGGCCCAGCACAGGGGGGAGTTCGCCAAGCCGCGCGGCGGTGGCTCCAACAGCCTCGCCCACCTCGCGCTCGCCCGCGGCGAGGTCGCCGAGGCCGCCCGCCATCTGGCCGCCGGCCGCGCCGCCTACGGCACGCACGACCCCATGCCGCAGAACAGCCTGCGGATGTCCTGCCTCGCCGTCGGTATCGCCGCCGCCGAGGGCCGCCTCCTCGACGCCCGCGCGGAGGCGGACCGGGTCCTGAGCGCCGGGTTCCCGCCCGGCACCCAGCGCTATGCCTGGCCGCTGCTGCTGGCCGCCGCGGTCGTCGAGTCCGACGCCCGCGACCACGCGCTGCCGGCCGCGCAGGAGGGCCGCGCCGCCTTCCTGGAACGGCTCTTCGAGGCCACCCGCAAACTCACCACGGGCGCGCCCCTGTGGCTGGCCTACGAGAAGTGGACCCGAGCTGAACTCGACCGGGCCGATGACCGGGCCACCCCCGACACCTGGTCGGACGTGATCACCGCCTTCGAAGCCCTGGAGCGCCCCTACGACCTCGCCCGGATCCGCCACCGCCTGGCCGAGGCCCTGCTCGCGATCGGCGGCGAGGACGAGCGCGCCCGCGCCACGGAACTGCTCCGCCTCACCCGAGCCACCGCCGTCCACCTGGGCGCCCGCCCCCTCGCCGACGCCACGACCCACCTGGCCCAGCGGGCCCGCCTCACCCTCACCGCGGCCCCACCCCTGCCCGCGACCGACCCCGCCGACTCCCTCGCCTCACCACCCGGGAACGAGACGTCCTGCGCCTGGTC
Organism: Streptomyces sp. R28; assembly: GCF_041052385.1. Taxonomy (GTDB): domain Bacteria; phylum Actinomycetota; class Actinomycetes; order Streptomycetales; family Streptomycetaceae; genus Streptomyces. Next base: position 7,362,750 of record NZ_CP163439.1, read on the forward strand.
TCCCACGGCCGCACCAACCGCCAGATCGCCGAGGAACTCTTCATCTCCCCGAAGACAGCCAGCGTCCACGTGTCGAACATCCTGGGGAAGCTCGGCGTCTCAGGGAGGGGCGAGGCGGCTGCGGTGGCGCATCGGATGGGGTTGTTTCCGGCCGAAACGCTCACCTCTGGGACGAGTAGCTGAGGTTTACGCTGTAAGGGACGATGGCCCCGGGAGGCTCCGTGTTCAACACGTTCGAGGAACTCTTCGCACCCGGCCGCAAACACACCCGCGACGAGCAGAACCGTCTGGAACTGACCCGCGAAGACGTCGGCGACAACGACCCCGGCCGCGGACCGATAGATCTCGCGTCCGGGAAGGTCGTCGTACGGAGGCCCGAGCCGTCGGCCGAGGAGGGCGGCGAGGACGGCGAGGTCGACAAGGGGGAGGGGTGAGGGCCGCTCCTCAGCTCACCTCCACCTCCAGAATTCTGTCGTCCCCGTCCTTCGGGCTGCCCCGCCCGTCCGTGTTGCTCGTCGTCACCCACAGCTTGTCGCCGCCCGCCGACACCACCGTCCGCAGCCGGCCGTACTCGCTCGCCAGGAAGGCCTGCGGGTCCGCCGAGGCCTCCGTCCCGTTCAGAGGGACGCGCCACAGGCGCTGGCCCTTCAGGCCCGCCATCCAGACGGAGCCCTCGGCATAGGCGATGCCGCTGGGGGAGGCGTCGTCCGTGCCCCACTGGGCCAGCGGGTTGTGGTACTTGGCGTCGTCGGCCTTGCCCTCGACCTCCGGCCAGCCGTAGTTGTCGCCCGGCTTGATCGCGTTCAGCTCGTCCCAGGTGTCCTGGCCGAACTCCGCGGCGAACAGGCGCTGTTCGGAGTCCCAGGCCAGGCCCTGGACGTTGCGGTGGCCGTACGAGTACACGGGGGAGTCGGGGAAGGGGTTGCCCGGGGCCGGTTCACCTTCCGGTGTCAGACGCAGGATCTTGCCGCCCGTGGACTCCTTGTCCTGGGACAGGCCCGTGTCGCCGCTCTCGCCCGTGCCCGCGTACAGCATCTTGTCCGGGCCGAAGGCGATCCGGCCGCCGTTGTGGATGAAGCCCTTGGGGATGCCCTTGAAGATCGTGTCGGGTGCGCCCAACTGTTCGCCGGACGGCTTCTGCTCGTCGTACAGCATCCGGACGATGCGGTTGTCCGAGGCCGAGGTGAAATAGGCGTAGATCATGTGGTCCGAGGCGTAGTCCGGCGACAGCGCCAAGCCCATGAGGCCGCCCTCGCCCGCCGGTGACACCCCCGGCACCTCGCCCAGCTCGGTCTTCTTGCCCGTCTCCCCGTCGACCCGCGTGATCGTGGCCTCGTCGCGGGAGGAGACGAGCAGGTCGCCGTCGGGGATCGGGGCCAGGCCCCAGGGCGTTTTCAGGCCCTCGGCGACCGTGCGCAGCACCTTGACCGAACCCTGTGCCGGCGGGGTCTCCTCGGCCGCCCGTCGGGAGGGCGGCGACCCCGATCCGGTCGTGCTCGATGCCGCGCTCCCGCCCTGCCCCGGTGATCCCCCGTCGTCGGAGGAACAGCTGACCGTCAGCAGGAGCGCGGCCGTGGCCATTACGGCCGTCACAACTCGACGTTGCACGATCAAGGTCCCTTCGACGCGGCGGGTTCTACTTTTCTTACACCGCTCGCGCCTCACAGGTTCCCGATCCATGAACCTTGAACCACCGCTGCCCGTCCCCGCCCGTCCCGGTCAGGTTCCGGTCCCTCCCGGAAAGTGCCGAACCCGAGCCCGGCGAACGTCAGTCCCAGGACCCCAGCGCCCGCGGCAGCTCCGCCACCTCCGCCAGGTCCTGCGCCGTCAGCCGCACGCTCTCGGCCCTCGCGTTCTCGGTCACCCAGCGCTCCTGTTTGGCCCCGGGCACCGGAACCACGTGCCGCCCCTGCGCCAGCACCCACGCCAGCGCCACCTGCGCGGGCGTGACCCCGCCGCCGTGCCGGGCGGCTATCCGGCGCAGGCCCGCCACTATCGGCTGGTTCGCCGCCATCATCTCCGCGGTGAAGCGCGGATGCCGGGCGCGCACGTCGTCCGGTTCGAAGCCCTCGCCCGGGGTCAGCGTGCCGGTGAGGAAGCCGTTGCCCAGGGGCATGGCCGCCAGGAAGCCGACATCGCGTGCCTCGCACCACGGCAGCAGCGTCTCCAGGGCCTCCGGCGACCACACCGACAGCTCCGCCTGCACGGCGCTCACCGGAAAGACCTGCTGCACCCGCTGCAACTGGCGGATCGTCGCGTCATGCAGGCGGGTTCCCGAGCGGCGGCCACCCCGCGCGCCCACCGCGCACAGCCCCAACGACCGTACCTTTCCGGCCCGGACGAGCTCCGCCATCGCGCCCCACGTCTCCTCGACCGGGACTTCGGGATCCGCGCGGTGCAGTTGGTAGAGGTCGATCACGTCCGTCTGCAGGCGGCGCAGAGAGGCGTCGCACGCCCGCCTCACATAGCCGGGACGGCCGTTGGCCACGATGTGCTGGTCGCCCACCAGCAGGCCGACCTTGGTCGACACGAACGCGTCCTGGCGGCGCTCCTTCAACACCCGCCCCAGCAGCAGCTCGTTGGTGAACGGACCGTACATGTCGGCCGTGTCCAGCAGCGACGAGCCCAGATCGAGCGCCCGGTGCACCGCCCTGAGCGACTCCTCGCCCCGCTGCCGTGAGGAGCTGTACGCCCAACTCATCGGCATGCACCCGAGCCCGACGGCTCCCACCGCGAGTGCCGCCGCGCCCATCGTCCTGCGCTCCACCTGGCCGTAACCCTCCCTCTTCCGGCACCCCAACCTAACCTCTGCACACCTGTTCGCCTGACATAGCCTCCAGAGCATGACTGCTGATGTGTGGCTCCCCATCCCGCCGGAAGAGATCGACGGCCTCCCCGAGGGCCCGAACTACCGCTTCTGGAACGGTGCCGAGGACTTCCCCGCCGACCCGGCAGAGTGCGCCTTCTACGTCGTCCCTTACATGAAGGCACCCGCGCTCGGGCAGCGCCCCCTGCCGGAGATGAGCTCGGTGCAGGTCGTGCAGACGCTCTCCGCCGGCATCGACCACGTGGAGGCGGGCCTCAAGCACCTGCCGCCGGGCGTGAAGCTGTGCAACGCGCGCGGGGTGCACGAGGCGAGCACCGCCGAACTCACCCTCACGCTGATCCTCGCCTCGCTGCGCGGCATCCCCGACTTCGTACGCGCCCAGGACAAGGGGGAGTGGCTCGGCGGATTCCGGCCGGCGCTGGCGGACAAGAGCGTCCTCATCGTGGGATACGGCTCGATCGGGGCCGCGATCGAGGACCGGCTCGCACCCTTTGAACTGGCGCGGGTGGCGCGCGTCGCGCGCTCTGAGCGCACCACGGCGCGCGGACCCGTGCATCCGCTCACCGAACTGCCCGCCCTGCTCCCGGAAGCCGACGTCGTCATCCTGTCCACGCCCCTGACGGACGCCACCCGGCACCTGGTCGACGCCGACTTCCTCGCCCGGATGAAGGACGGCGCGCTGCTGGTCAACGTCGCCCGTGGAGCCGTCGTCGACACCAAGGCGCTGCTCACCGAGCTGGAGGCCGGGCGCGTCACCGCCGCCCTGGACGTCACCGACCCCGAGCCGCTGCCTCGCGAACACCCCCTGTGGCATGCGCCGGGCGTGCTGATCAGCCCGCACGTGGGCGGGCCGACGTCGGCGTTCCTGCCGCGCGCGAAGAGGCTGCTGGTGGACCAGTTGAGTCGTTTCGTGAACCGGGAGCCCCTGCGCAACGTGATCCTTACGACAGGGGAGTAATCCGCTTCGAGTACCCTCCGCGACCCCCCGGAAGCGGTCCGTACTCGCATATGCGCTGGTCGTCACGGAGCGTAGAGGCGCTATGTCCCTGAGTGACGAGACTGGTGTATCGTCCGGACAGGGGGTGCGCCGCGCACGTTCGGCGCCGGGGATGGATATTTCAGATTTGTGAGGGGGGCGACGGGCGATGCACGGCCTATGGACCAACGACCCGACGCGGCGGGGCCGCCGCCGGCGACCCTGGCGATCGTCCGCGCGCAGACGCGGCCATCTCGGCGTTGACGGCAGCCGTCACAGTCATCACCACCGCAGGCACAGCAGCCGTCGGCGGCATGCGCACCCAGCGCACCAGGACCCTTGGGATCCGGGAGTTGCGCGGACCGGGAGGGCCCGGTGAGCTCGCCACCGTCCGGCACGACCACTCTCGACGGAGCGCTGCGGGCACCGTCCTCGTCGGCGGCGATGCTGCCCCGCCGGCCGTCCTTCGGCGCCGGCAAGGGGTTCGTCCGCCAACTCGTCCTAGCCCTGGTGTGCGCGGGATACGCCGTCGGTTCCGCGGTCGGCTGGGGCTCGGACCAAGTCGCGCTGATCATGGGCGACTTCGGGCTGGCCGCCGCAGCCGGCGTCGCCGCCGTGTCCTGCTTCCGCTACGCCCGCAGCCGCCGTATCCGGTTCCGGCCGGCCTGGCTGCTGTTCGCCCTCTCCTCCGCCATGGCGGCCCTCGGCAACCTGGTCTGGGGGTGGTACGAGGTCGTCCTGGAGCTGCCCGTGCCCAGCCCCTCCTACGCCGACGGGTTCTTCCTGTGCTTCGCGCCGCCCGCCATCGTGGGACTCCTGGTGCTCGCCAAGCGGCCGGTGACGAAGGCCGGCTGGGTCTGCCTCGGGCTGGACGCCTGGCTGATCGGCGGCTCGCTGCTGACCCTGGCGTGGAGCCTCGCCCTCGCCCAGGCGGCCAAGATCGACTCGAGCGGGGGAGCGAGCGTGGCGCACACCGCGCTCTCGCTCGCCTACCCGCTGCTCGACATCGCCCTGGTCAGCATGGTGCTCGCGCTGCACTTCCGCCGCTCGTCGGCAAACCGCACCGCGGTCAACACCGCGATCGGCGCGCTCGCCCTGACCGTGATGTGCGACGCCTTGTTCACCTCGCCGCTGCTGCACAACAGCTATCGCTCCGGCCAGCTGCTCGACGCGGGCTGGTTCGCCGGCTCGCTGCTCCTGGCCTACGCCCCGTGGGCCGCACCGCGGAACGGAGAGAGCGAACGGCAGGACGGGTCGGGGCACACGCGCGTGGTGCACGAGCACCTGCCCGGACAGCGCGGCGGAAGCCATCACCACACGCCCGCGCAGGGAGGTGAGCACAGCCGGTACCCGGTCAACCGGCCGACCGCCGGCACCCTGGCCGCGCTCACGCCGTACCTCGCCGCCGCCGTCTGCACCCTGGGGATCCTCTACAACGTCCTCAACGGCCGCAGCGTCGACCGCGTGGTGCTCATCACCGGTGGCACGGTCGTGCTCGCCCTCGTGGTGCGTCAGGGCATCATGCTGCTCGACAACATCACCCTCACCCAGGAACTGGCGCAGAAGGAGAACCACTTCCGCTCCCTGGTGCAGGGCTCCAGCGACGTCATCATGATCGCCGCGCCCAGTGGCATGCTCCGGTACGTCTCCCCGGCCGCCGCCGGGGTCTACGGCCGCACCGCCGAGGACCTGGTGGGTACGGAACTGGCCAATCTCATCCACCCGGAGGACCTGGGCTGCGTGGTGCACGAGGTGCGCCGCTTCCTCGCCGCCAGCCCACTCGAGGAACCCACTACGCGCATCGAGTGCCGCTTCCGGTCCGGCGAGGACAGGTGGCTGAACGTCGAGTCGACCGTCAACCGGCACCACGGCGGCCTCATCTTCAACAGCCGGGACGTGACCGAAAGAGTGCGCCTGCAGGCGCAGCTCCAGCACAACGCCGAACACGACCCGCTCACCGACCTGCCCAACCGCGCGCTGTTCACCAAGCGTGTGCAGCAGGCCCTGTCCGGCCGGCGCGCCTCCGACCGAGGCATCGCCCTGCGCAACACGGCCGTCCTCTTCATCGACCTCGACGGCTTCAAGGGCGTCAACGACACGATCGGACACCAGGCCGGGGACGAGTTGCTCGTCCAGGCCGCCCGCAGGCTCCAGGAGGCGGTCCGGGGCGGGGACACCGCGTCCCGGCTGGGCGGCGACGAGTTCGCGGCCCTGATCGCCGGGGACAACACCCGCGACCGCACCGCCCGCGAAGGCCACATCGTAGAGCTCGCCGACCGGCTCAGAGGGACGCTGTCGCAGCCGTACCTCATCGACGGCAACGATGTCCGTGTCAACGCCTCCATCGGCGTCGCCTTCGCCGAGCCGGGTCTCGGCGCGGGTGAGCTGCTGCGCAACGCCGACCTGGCCATGTACCGCGCCAAGGCGGGCGGCAAGGGCCGCGTCGAGCTGTACAAGCCGCAGATGCAGCAGGACGTCGTACGCAAGGCGGAGCTGGCCACGCGCCTGCGTGCCGCGCTGCACGACGGCGAGTTCGCGCTGCTGCACCAGCCGGTGGTCCGTCTGGAGGACGGCCGGATCACATCGGTCGCCACCCAGGCGCGCTGGCGGTCCTCGCAAGGGGTGCTGTTCACGCCCGCCGAGTTCCTGCGGGTGGCCGAGGACAGCGACAAGACCGCCGAGCTGGGCCGCTGGATGCTGGAGGAGGCCGTCGAGCAGGCCGCCGAACGCGCCGCGACCGGGCTCGCCGTCCCCGTCGCCGTCCGGGTGGGCGCGCGTCGGCTGCTGGACCGGTCGATGCCGCTCGGCTCGATCGAGGCGCTGCTGACCCGGCACGGGCTGCCGTCCGGGTCGCTGATCATCGAGCTGTCCGACCTCGACCCCCGTGTCTCGCTGGACGAACTGGAGCGCCGCCTGAGCGGCCTGCGCAGACTCGGCGTCCGGATCGCCCTGGACGGCTTCGGCAGCGGATACGCGGCGCTCACGGCCCTGCGCCGGCTTCCCGTCGACGTACTCAGGCTCGACCGCGGTCTGGTCGAGGGAGTCGTCGAGTCCGCGCGGCTGCACAAGATCACCGGTGGGCTGCTGCGGATCGCCGGCGACCTCGGGCTGCAGTCCGTGGCCGACGGCGTGGACCTGCCGGAGCAGGTCGTCGCACTGCGCGCGATGGGGTGCACGCACGGGCAGGGCATGGCGTTCTCCGGTCCGCTGGACGAGTACCGGCTGCGCCGGGCGCTCAGTTCCGGCCACTATCCGGTGCCGCACGGGCCGGCGGAGCCCGCGTTCGCGGGTGGCGGCGCGGGGGTGTACACCGGTGGTGTGACCGCTGTTCTCGGAGGCGGCAGTGCCCATCGCTCACATAATGAGACTCCCGTCCCACCCACTTGACAGTGGGTGTGCGCCGGGGGGAGGGTCAGTGCCATGCGCACCCGAATTCTCGTACTTGGAAAGCGCGTCGGCTGAAGCTGGTGACGTCCGGACAGACCCGGAACTCCCAGCCTCCACACCCGGCGCGCTCCCCTCGCTTGCCTTATGGCACGAGGGGTTTTTTGTTGCACAGGCGCGAGTCGTGCAGCACCGAAACTCCGCCCAAACCTCGCAAAAACCCTCAGCATCGAGAAGAGAATGCCGATGACCGAGCAGGCCACCGGGGCCCATCACCCGCAGCCGCGGCCCCGATCCGGAGGACACCAGTCCGCCCCCGAGCACGTCACGGGTGCGCAGTCCCTCATCCGCTCTCTCGAGGAGGTCGGGGCCGACACGGTATTCGGCATTCCCGGCGGTGCGATCCTTCCGGCGTACGACCCGCTGATGGATTCCACCAAGGTCCGCCACGTCCTGGTCCGCCACGAGCAGGGCGCCGGCCACGCCGCCACCGGTTACGCGCAGGCCACCGGCAGGGTCGGCGTCTGCATGGCGACCTCCGGCCCCGGTGCGACCAACCTGGTGACGCCGATCGCGGACGCCCACATGGACTCGGTGCCGCTCGTGGCGATCACCGGGCAGGTGGCCTCCAAGGCGATCGGTACGGACGCCTTCCAGGAGGCGGACATCGTCGGCATCACGATGCCGATCACCAAGCACAACTTCCTGGTCACCAAGGCCGAGGACATCCCGCGGATCATCGCGCAGGCGTTCCACATCGCCTCCACCGGCCGCCCCGGCCCGGTCCTGGTCGACATCGCCAAGGACGCCCTCCAGGCGCAGACCACCTTCTCCTGGCCGCCCACCATGGACCTGCCCGGCTACCGGCCCGTCACCAAGCCGCACGCCAAGCAGATCCGCGAGGCCGCCAAGCTGATCACCGCCGCCAAGCGGCCCGTCCTCTACGTCGGCGGAGGCGTCATCAAGGCCGGCGCCACCGCCGAGCTGAAGGTCCTCGCCGAACTCACCGGAGCGCCCGTCACCACCACCCTGATGGCGCTCGGCGCATTCCCCGACAGCCACCCGCTGCACGTGGGAATGCCGGGCATGCACGGTGCGGTCACCGCCGTCACCGCGCTGCAGAAGGCCGACCTGATCGTCGCCCTCGGAGCCCGCTTCGACGACCGCGTCACCGGCAAGCTGGACAGCTTCGCCCCGTACGCCAAGATCGTCCACGCCGACATCGACCCGGCCGAGATCGGCAAGAACCGCGCCGCCGACGTGCCGATCGTCGGTGACGCCCGCGAGGTCATCGCCGACCTGGTCCAGGCCGTCCAGAAGGAGCACGCCGAGGGCCACCAGGGCGACTACAGCGCCTGGTGGAAGGACCTCAGCCGCTGGCGCGACACCTACCCGCTCGGCTACGACCAGCCCGAGGACGGCTCGCTGTCCCCGCAGCACGTCATCGAGCGGATCGGCCAACTCGCCCCGGAGGGCACGATCTTCGCGGCGGGCGTCGGCCAGCACCAGATGTGGGCCGCGCACTTCGTGCAGTACGAGAAGCCCGCCACCTGGCTGAACTCCGGCGGCGCCGGAACCATGGGCTACGCGGTCCCGGCCGCGATGGGCGCCAAGGCCGGCGCGCCGGACAAGGCGGTCTGGGCGATCGACGGCGACGGCTGCTTCCAGATGACCAATCAGGAACTGACCACCTGCGCCCTGAACAACATCCCGATCAAGGTCGCCATCATCAACAACGGCGCCCTCGGGATGGTCCGCCAGTGGCAGACCCTCTTCTACAACCAGCGCTACTCCAACACCGTGCTGCACTCCGGCCCCGAGGCCGACGGCAAGCAGCCGAGCGCCGGCACCCGCGTCCCCGACTTCGTGAAGCTGTCGGAGGCCATGGGCTGCTACGCGATCCGCTGCGAGTCGCCGGAGGACCTCGACAAGGTCATCGAAGAGGCGAACTCCATCAACGACCGCCCGGTCGTCATCGACTTCATCGTCCACGAGGACGCGATGGTGTGGCCGATGGTCGCCGCCGGCACCTCCAACGACGAGATCATGGCCGCTCGGGACGTCCGCCCCGACTTCGGCGACAACGAAGACGACTGAGCGAGGAAGAGCAAAGAGATCATGTCCAAGCACACGCTCTCCGTCCTGGTGGAGAACACCCCGGGCATCCTCGCCCGGATCGCCGCCCTGTTCTCCCGCCGCGGCTTCAACATCGACTCGCTCGCGGTCGGCGTCACCGAGCACCCCGACATCTCCCGCATCACCATCGTCGTGGGCGTGGAGGATCTGCCGCTGGAGCAGGTGACCAAGCAGCTCAACAAGCTGGTCAACGTGCTGAAGATCGTCGAGCTGGAGCCGGGTTCGGCCGTTCAGCGCGAACTCGTTCTGGTGAAGGTGCGCGCCGACAACGAGACGCGCTCCCAGATCGTCGAGATCGTCCAGCTGTTCCGCGCCAAGACCGTCGACGTCTCCCCGGAGGCCGTGACGATCGAGGCCACCGGCAGCAGCGAGAAGCTGTCGGCCATGCTGAAGATGCTGGAGCCGTACGGCATCAAGGAGCTCGTCCAGTCCGGCACGATCGCGATCGGACGCGGTGCGCGTTCGATCACGGACCGGTCGCTGCGCGCCCTCGACCGCTCGGCCTGAGTTCCGTACGGCTCGTCGCGGGCCTGCGGACGAGCAACTCGTAGAAGATTCACGTACGACCGGAATCGGGCGGTCGGCACCGCACCGGCCGCCCGCATTCCGAGACCCCGAGACCTCCCTCACCCCCGCCGTCATACGGTGGGACGCAACACCTGCACACAAGGAGAGAACCCAAAGTGGCCGAGCTGTTCTACGACGCCGACGCCGACCTGTCCATCATCCAGGGCCGCAAGGTCGCGGTCATCGGTTACGGCAGCCAGGGCCACGCCCACGCGCTGTCGCTCCGTGACTCGGGTGTCGACGTCCGCGTCGGTCTGCACGAGGGCTCCAAGTCCAAGGCGAAGGCCGAGGAGCAGGGCCTGCGCGTGGTGACGCCGTCGGAGGCCGCCGCCGAGGCCGACGTCATCATGATCCTCGTCCCGGACCCGATCCAGGCCCAGGTCTACGAGGACCACATCAAGGACAACCTGAAGGACGGCGACGCGCTGTTCTTCGGCCACGGCCTGAACATCCGCTTCGGCTTCATCAAGCCCCCGGCCGGCGTCGACGTCTGCATGGTCGCCCCGAAGGGCCCGGGCCACCTGGTCCGCCGCCAGTACGAGGAGGGCCGCGGCGTTCCCTGCATCGCCGCCGTCGAGCAGGACGCCACCGGCAACGCCTTCGCGCTGGCCCTGTCGTACGCCAAGGGCATCGGCGGCACCCGCGCCGGCGTCATCAAGACGACCTTCACCGAGGAGACCGAGACCGACCTGTTCGGTGAGCAGGCCGTTCTCTGTGGTGGCACCGCCGCCCTGGTGAAGGCCGGGTTCGAGACGCTGACCGAGGCCGGCTACCAGCCGGAGATCGCGTACTTCGAGTGCCTGCACGAGCTGAAGCTGATCGTGGACCTCATGTACGAGGGCGGCCTGGAGAAGATGCGCTGGTCGATCTCCGAGACCGCCGAGTGGGGCGACTACGTCACCGGTCCGCGGATCATCACCGACGCCACCAAGGCCGAGATGAAGAAGGTCCTCGCCGAGATCCAGGACGGCACCTTCGCCCAGGCCTGGATGGACGAGTACCACGGCGGTCTGAAGAAGTACAACGAGTACAAGCAGCAGGACTCCGAGCACCTGCTGGAGACCACCGGCAAGGAGCTGCGCAAGCTCATGAGCTGGGTGAACGAGGAGGCGTAAGCCTCACGTCCGTGGCGGTACCCTCGACTGGGGGTACCGCCACGGGACTTTGCCCCGGACCCACGGAGACCCCTTACAAAATGGCGTTTCTCGTCCGGGTGATCCTTCCGCAGAGGCGCAAGACGCCCTCCGCCGCGCCACTACACTGGCGCACAACATTCGCGTCAGGCCCACAGCGTCGTGCGTCTCCACGCGGCTAGCCCCTCCACCGCCAGCGGCCGTCGGGACGGCCGTCCGCAATGGACATGTGAGGACTCACGTGAGCTCGAAACCCGTCGTACTCATCGCTGAAGAGCTTTCGCCCGCGACCGTGGACGCACTTGGCCCGGACTTCGAGATCCGGCACTGCAACGGCGCCGACCGGGCCGAACTGCTCCCGGCCATCGCCGACGTGGACGCGATCCTGATCCGCTCCGCCACCAAGGTCGACGCCGAGGCGATCGCCGCCGCCAAGAAGCTCAAGGTCGTCGCGCGAGCCGGCGTCGGCCTCGACAACGTCGACGTCTCCGCCGCCACCAAGGCCGGCGTGATGGTCGTCAACGCCCCCACCTCGAACATCGTGACCGCCGCCGAGCTGGCCTGCGGTCTCCTCGTAGCCACCGCCCGCCACATTCCGCAGGCCAACGCCGCGCTGAAGAACGGCGAGTGGAAGCGCAGCAAGTACACGGGTGTGGAGCTCGCCGAGAAGACCCTCGGTGTCGTCGGTCTGGGCCGTATCGGTGCGCTGGTCGCCCAGCGCATGTCCGGCTTCGGCATGAAGGTCGTGGCCTACGACCCCTACATCCAGCCCGCCCGCGCCGCCCAGATGGGCGTCAAGGTGCTGTCGCTGGACGAGCTGCTCGAGGTCTCCGACTTCATCACCGTCCACCTGCCCAAGACGCCCGAGACCGTCGGCCTCATCGGCGACGAGGCGCTGCGCAAGGTCAAGCCCAGCGTGCGCATCGTCAATGCCGCCCGCGGCGGGATCGTCGACGAGGAGGCGCTGTACTCCGCCCTCAAGGAGGGCCGGGTCGCCGGCGCCGGTCTCGACGTGTACGCGAAGGAGCCCTGCACGGACTCCCCGCTGTTCGAGTTCGACCAGGTCGTCGCCACTCCGCACCTCGGTGCCTCCACCGACGAGGCGCAGGAGAAGGCCGGTATCGCCGTCGCCCGCTCGGTGCGTCTCGCCCTCGCCGGTGAGCTCGTGCCGGACGCGGTGAACGTCCAGGGCGGCGTCATCGCCGAGGACGTCAAGCCGGGTCTGCCGCTCGCCGAGCGCCTGGGCCGGATCTTCACGGCGCTCGCCGGTGAGGTCGCGGTCCGCCTCGACGTCGAGGTGTACGGCGAGATCACCCAGCACGACGTGAAGGTGCTGGAGCTCAGCGCCCTCAAGGGTGTCTTCGAGGACGTCGTCGACGAGACGGTGTCGTACGTCAACGCCCCGCTGTTCGCCCAGGAGCGCGGCGTCGAGGTGCGGCTGACGACCAGCTCGGAGGCCACCGACCACCGCAACGTGGTCACCGTGCGCGGCACGCTCGCGGACGGCGAGGAGGTGTCGGTCTCCGGCACGCTGGCCGGCCCGAAGCACCTGCAGAAGATCGTCGCGGTCGGCGACTACGACGTCGACCTCGCGCTCGCCGACCACATGGCCGTCCTGAAGTACGAGGACCGTCCGGGTGTCGTCGGCACCGTCGGCCGCATCTTCGGCGAGGCCGGCATCAACATCGCCGGCATGCAGGTCTCGCGTGCCGTCGCCGGTGGCGAGGCGCTGGCCGTCCTGACCGTTGACGACACGGTGCCCCTCGGGGTGCTGACGGAGGTCGCCGAGGAGATCGGGGCGACGTCCGCCCGTGCGGTGAACCTGGTCTGAGTTCTATCGAACGCCGGACGCGCTGAGCTTGCTCGGCGCGTCCGGCGTTTCGCATGCGGGCTCCGGCGCCTGGACCCGGCGCAGAGTGACCGCCGCCAGTCCGGCCGCGCCCGCCAGCAGTACCGCTCCCGCGATCGCCGCCCCCTGCATCCCGCTGGTGAACGCCTCCCGCGCCGCCGTCGCCAGTCCCGGGACCCGGTCGGCGACCGCCAGCGCGCCGCCCAGCGTCTGGTGCGCAGCGTCCGGCGCCGACGCCGGGATCTCGTGACGGTAGATCGCCGTGCCGATCGAGCCGAGGACGGCCATGCCGAGGGCGCCGCCGAACTCGGCACCGGTCTCCAGCAGGGAGGACGCGGACCCCGCTCGTTCCACCGGGGCGGATCCCATCGCGAGGTCCATGATCTGGGACATCACCGTGACGCCTCCGACGGCGAGGACCGCGCACGCGGTCAGCACCAGCCACAACGCGTCCGTGCCGGCGAGGGACAGCAGTACGAAACCGGTCGCGGCGATCGCGAAGCCCGCGGTGACGACGTAGGCGCGATTGACGCCCTTCTGCACGAGCTGGGTCGCGACCGGCGCCGCCGCCCCGATCGGCACCGACGGCAGCAGCGCCCACAGGGCCGCCTCCAGCGCGCCCTTGCCGAGCACCGACTGCAGGTACTGCGTGGTGAAGTAGGACGAGCCCATCAGCGCGAACATGCAGACGAGGTTGAGGCCCACGGAGGGCGCGAAGCCCCGTCCGCGGAACAGGTCCGGGGAGATCATCGGTGCCGCGGCCGTGCGCTGACGGTGGACGAAAAGGGCCGCGAACAGCAGGCCGACGGTGATCGAGACGACGTAGCGGACGTTCCAGCCCTCGGACGGGATCTCCTTCAGGCCGTAGACCACGGGAAGCACCGCCGCCATCGACAGGGGAACGCTCAGCCAGTCGAAACGGCCGGGTGCGAGGTCCTTGGACTCGGGGAGCAGGATCGGGCCGAGGACCAGCAGCAAGGCCATCGCGGGCAGGTTGACCAGGAAGACCGAGCCCCACCAGAAGTGCTCGACCAGCACCCCGCTCATCACGGAGCCGAGTGCGATCCCGGCCGTCATCACACCGGACCACAGGCCGATCGCTTTCGCGCGCTGCGCGGGGTCGGTGAACAGCGTGCGGAGTATGGCCATCGTCGAGGGCATCAGGGTCGCGCCGCCGATGCCGAGGATCGCGCGGGCCGCGATCAGGGTCTCGGCGCTGTTCGCGTACGCCGCCATCAGCGAGGCGGTGCCGAAGGCGGTGGCGCCGATCAGCAGGAGGCGGCGGTGGCCGACGCGGTCGCCGAGTGAGCCCATCGTCATCAGCAGGCCGGCCAGGACGAATCCGTAGATGTCGAAGATCCACAGCTGCTGGGTGCCGGTCGGCTCCAGGTCCGCGCTGATCGCCGGGACCGCGAAGTAGAGGACGGAGACGTCCATGGAGACCAGCAGCAGCGGAAGCATCAGCACGCCGAGGGCGGTCCATTCGCGGCGGCCGGCGCGCCCGGCGCGGGCGGGTGGCGGCGTGGTGGTGCTCGTCGGGTTCGTTGTCATGCCAGGGAATGTACGCGCGTCTTAAACGCTTGTCTAGGACGTTTGTGTATGACGGGCGTATGGATCGGCGGTAGGGTGTTCGGCATGGGACACCGTGAGGATCTGCTCGAAGGCGCCAAGCGCTGCCTGCTGGCGAAGGGTTTCGTGCGGACGACCGCGCGCGACATCGTCAAGGAGTCCGGGACCAACCTGGCGTCGATCGGCTACCACTACGGGTCGAAGGACGCGTTGCTGGCGCAGGCGTACGTGTCGCTGGCCGAGGGGATGGGGGACGCCTTCGAGGGGGACGGGGCCGCCATGAGCGCCGAGCCCGGTTCCCTCGAACGGTTCCGCGAGGTGTGGGCGAACGTCATCGGCACCATGCGGCAGCCGGGATCGATCTGGCATCTGAGCATGGAGATCGTGGTCATGGGCGACCAACTGCCCGAGGTGCGCGACTACTTGGCGCGGGCCCAGCGGGAGGCCGGGCGCGGGTTCGTGCCGATGCTGATGGGCGGGCGCGAGGAGGACGTCTCGGACGAGACCGCCGACACCCTCGGCATGTTGTACGTGACCTTGATGACGGGGCTCATCGCCCAGTGGACCTTCGATGCCAAAACCGCGCCCAGCGCGGAGCAACTCACCGAAGGCCTGCGCCAGGTGATCGAGGCCGCTACGCGGAAATGACGCGCCCCTCGCGCATCTTGATCGTCCGGTCCGCGAAATGCCGTACGACCGCCCGGTCGTGGCAGATGAAGAGGTAGCCGAGGCCGAGGTCGTCCTGGAGGTCGGCGAGCAGGTTCAGCACGCCGGCCCGCACCGAGGGATCGAGGGCCGACACGGGCTCGTCCAGGACCAGCAGGCGCGGTTCGGACGCCAGCGCACGGGCGATTCCGGCGCGTTGGCACTGGCCGCCGGAGAGTTCGTGCGGGTGGCGGTCGCCGTACGACGGGTCCAGGCCGACCCGGTCGAGGAGCTCGGCGACGCGGGCGGGGCCGTCGGTGCCGCTCCAGCGGCCCTGCACCTTCAGTGGTTCCGCCACCGCGTCGCGGATGCGGTGGCGGGGGCTCAGTGAGCCGTACGGGTCCTGGAAGACGGGCTGCATGCGCGGACGGAGCGGGCGCAGCTCACGTTCGGTGAGGGTCGTCAACTCCCGGCCCTCGAAGAGGACTTCACCGGCGTCCGGGCGGCGCAGCTGGAGGACCGCGAGAGCCGTGGAGGACTTGCCGCAGCCGGAGGGGCCGCTCAGAGCGAGGGTCTCGCCGGCGGGCAGGGTGAACGAGACGTGGTCGACGGCAGTCGCGTCGCCGTAGCGGACCACGAGGTCGCGGACCTCGAGCAGGGCATCACTCATGGAACAACTCCGTTGCCGGACAGGGGAGTTCGCGCCAGCGGTGACAGGCCACCAGGCGTCCCGCCACCTCCTGGGGCTCCGGCCGCGCCGTATGGCAGAGGTCCGCCGCGAGCGGGCAGCGCGGACTGAAGGCGCAGCCCGGGGGGAGTGCGCCAGGGGCGGGTGGGGTGCCGCGCAGGGCGGGGAGACGGCGGCCGGGGGGTGCGTGCTGGGGGAGGGAGGCCAGCAGGCCCGCCGTGTACGGGGCGCGGGGGCGGCCCAGGACCTCGTCCGCCGGGCCGAGTTCGGTGAGGTGGCCGGCGTACATCACCAGCACGCGGTCCGCGTGGTCCCGTACGACGTCCATGTCGTGGGTGACCAGCACGAGCGCGGCCCCCACCGCCTCCCGCTGCTCGGCGAGCACCCGCAGTATCTGGTCGCGGTGCTCCTCGTCCAGGGCGGTGGTGGGTTCGTCGGCGACGACGACGTCGGGTTCGTTGATCGTCGCCATGGCGATGACGGCGCGCTGCCGCATGCCGCCGGAGTACTCGTGCGGATACGCCCGCGCCTTGCGGGCGGCGTCCGGGATGCCGACCCGCTCGAGTGCGGCGATCGCCCGGGTCCGGGCCTCCTTGCGGGAGACGCGGGCCACCGACCGTACGGCGGCGGCGAGTTGGTCGCCGACCGGGTGCACGGGGGACAGGGCGGACAGGGCGTCCTGCGGGACGAGGGAGATACGGCGGCCGCGGTGGGCCGCGAGGTCCGGCTCGATCGTTCCGCCCGTCGTCGCGCCCCGGGGCAGCATGCCCAGCAACGCCCGGGCCGTGAGGGACTTTCCGGCGCCCGACTCGCCGACGATCGCCAGCACTTCGCGTGGGCGGATGTCGAAGGAGAGGCCGCGCACGACCTCGACCTCGACCTCGCCCTCGGCGAAGGCGATCCGCAGGTCGCGCACCGACAGCAGCGGTTCGGTGGGGTGCTCAGGCTCCAACGGAGGTCTCCTTCCGTGCGGCGCGTACGGCGCGTGCGCCGCGTTCGGCCCTGGGGCCACCGGCCTTGCGGGCCGGCCGCCTCCCCTGTACGGCCGCCGCTCCCGACACCGCCAGCCCCGCCAGCAGGGCCAGCGCGACGGCCGGGGCGAGGGCCGCCCAGGGGGCGCGTTCGACGTAGGCGCGGGACTCGTCGAGCAGCAGGCCCCACTCGGGGGTGGGCGGCTGGGCGCCCAGGCCCAGGAAGCCGAGGGACGCCAGGGCGAGGGCGATGCCGGGCAGGCGCAGCAGGGCATGGCGGGCGACCGGGGCGGCGACGGACGGCAGGACGTGCCGGGTGAGGATCCAGAACGGAGTCGCGCCGATGGCTCGTTGGGCGCTGAGGAACGCCGATGCCCGCACCTCCTGCACCAGTGCCGCCGCGTGCGCGGACAGGGCCGGCCAGGAGATCAGGGCGACGGCGAGGGCCGCGCCGCCGGTGCCGGGACCGGCCGCCGCGGCGACCAGGATGCCGACGATCACCGGGGGCAGCGCGTTGGCGATGTCGGCCGCTCCCGCCGCGATGCCGGGCAGGAAGCCCAGCGCGAGCGCGACGAGCAGGCTCAGCGCGCATATGGCGGCGGCCGTGCCGACCGTCGAGGCGGCGCCATGACCGAGCCGGGCGAGCACGTCGCGGCCGAGGGCGTCGGTGCCGAGCGGGTACGCCCAGGAGGGGGCGGCGAGGCGGGCGGCGGTCCGCACGGTGTACGGGTCGCGCAGCAGGCCCCAGCCGATGGTCACGGCGAGGACGGTGAACAGCGTCAACGGGATCGCCGGGTGCGTGCGGACCGGACGGGCCGGCGGCAGCGTCAGCCCGGCGTCCCGCAGCGCGGGGCCCAGCAGCCGGCGCCGTACGCCCACCGCCAGTGCGCCCGCGACCAGGCCGAGCAGCAGCAGGGCCAGGACGGAACCCTGGAGCAGCGGCAGGTCCTGCGACTTGGCCGCGCCGAGCGCCGTACGGCCGATGCCGGGCACCGCGAACACCATCTCCACGGCGACCGCGCCACCGGTCAGGCCGACGGCGACCATCCCGAACTGCGGTACCAGCGGCGGCAGCACGCGCTTGAGGGCGGCCGCCGAGATCCTCGTACGGCTCACTCCCGCACCCCGCCACAGCTCCACCCACCGCTCGTCGAGCACGGCGGGCAGCGCGTCCGCGACCAGCCGGCCGAGCAGACCGCCCGCCGGGACGCCGAGGGCGATCGCGGGCAGCACCAGGTACTGGGGGCCCGCCCAGCCGGCCGTCGGCAGCCACCCCAGCCACACCCCGCACACCAGCAGCGCGACCGTGGCCAGCAGGAACTCGGGCACGGCGGCCAGCATCGCGGCGAGCGCCCCGGCCGACCCGCGTCCCCGCACCAGTACCGGCGCCACCAGCACGGCGGCCAGCACGACCGCCACGCCGAGCGCCGCGCCCATCAGGCCCAGCGACACCTGGAGCCCGGCGACGACGGACGGCAGGACGTCGGTCCCGGACACCCAGGAGGTGCCGAGGTCGCCGTGCAGCAGGTCAGAGGCCCAACTCCCCAGCAGGGAAAGGGGGCCGACGCCCAGCCCGAGGTCCTCGCGGATCGCGGACAGGGCCTCCTCGGTCGCCTCCTGCTCGGCCGACCGGGCGCGCAGCACGGTGAGCGCCGGGTCCCGGCGCGAGAGCCAGGGCAGCAGGCCGACGGCGGTCAGGACGGCGACGAGACAGCCGAAGCGGGTCACCCCGGCCGGGCTGACCAGCTTCCTCGCTATGACCTTCACTTGATGTACGTGTCGATCGTCACGAGCTCACGCTCGCGCGGGTCGTGTGCGGCGTCGACGACTCCGGCGCCGTCGCCCTGGATCACGCGCTCGTGGAGCATCGGCACCGCCGCGTCCTGGGCGAGCACGGCGGCCTCGGCCTCGATGACCGCCTTGCGGCGGGCGTCGCCGGCCCGTGTCTCGCCGGCCTTCTTCAGCTCGGCGTCCACGGAGGGGGCGGCGAGCTGGGAGAGGTTGAAGGAGCCGTCGGAGGCGAAGTCGCTGTACAGGTAGGCGACCGGGTCGCCGGAGTCGAGGACGGTGGCGCGGGAGAGGATGAACGCGTCGAACTTGCCCGCGAGGGCGTCGGATTCGATGTTGGCGTACTCGCGGACGTCGAGCTTCACCTTGAACCCGGCCTTCTGCAGCTGCTGCTGCAGCGTGGCGGCGACCTCGGGCAGTTCGGCGCGGTCGGTGAAGGTGCCGATGGTGATCGTCGTGCCGTTCGGCTTGCCGGCCTTCGTGTGCTTGACGGGCGTGCGCAGCTTGGCCGCCCACGGCAGCGCGGGCCCGAGCAGTCCCTTGGCGACATCCGCCCGCCCCTCGTACACGCCCTCGACGATCGACTTGGCGTCGATCGCCTCCCGGGCGGCGGCGCGCAGCGAGGCGTCCTTGAAGGCGCCCTTCTCGGTGTTCAGGTAGAGGGTGTTGGTGCGCGGCATCGGGACCTCGGTGATCAGGTCCTGGTCGAGGACGGCGGCCTGGGAGACCGGGATCGCCTCGACGATGTCGGCCTCGCCGGTGCGCAGGGCGGCGGCGCGGGCCGTCCCGTCCGGCACGAACGTGACGTCGATTCCCGGGGCCTTGGCCTTGCCGCCCCAGTAGGCGTCGTAGCGGTCGAGGGCGGCGGAGGAGGTGCCGTTGACCTTGACGAGTTCGAAGGGGCCGGTGCCGGCGCCGACGGGGTCGACCGTCTTCCCCCGGTACGCCTTGGCGGCCAGGATCGACAGCTGGGGTGAGCTGAGCCGCTGCGGGACGAGGGGGTCCTCGGTGCCGGTGGTGACGGTGACCGTGTCGGGGTCCTCGGCCTTCGCGGTCAGCTCGACGCCGTCGAGGATGCGGGGCTTGGGTGCGGCGGTGGCGGCCTTGGTGAGCGACCGTACGACGGCGTCCGCGTCGAGCTTCGTGCCGTCGTGGAAGGTGACGCCGTCGCGTATCTCGAAGGTCCAGGTGCGGCCGGCCTGCTGCCACTTGGTGGCGAGGGCGGGCTCGGCGTCGCCTTCCTTGTCGAGCTTCACCAGGGTCTCGGCGGTCGACCAGCGCGACAGCTTGAACGCGTCGTCGCTCAGCGGGGACAGGCCCGATCGGGGCGGCAGCATGTGCGCCACACGGATGCGCTTGCCCTCGGCGGCCGCCTCGTCGGACCCCGCCGAGGAGAAACAGCCGGTGAGCAGGGCGGAGGCCGCGGTGACCGCGGTCAGCGGGAGGAGACGGGCGGGCACGCGCACGGGACACTCCGAGTAAAGGCGGTCAAAGATTGAACGTTCACCGACCGTAGCATGATGATAATCGTTTTCAAAAGCCCAGGCGTGCCCCCTTCAACCCCATGTGCAGCAGCAGCCGGTCCTCCCCGTCGTCCAGGTCCAGGCCCGTGAGTTGTTCGACGCGGGAGAGGCGGTAGTAGAGGGTCTGGCGGTGGATGCCGAGTTCGGCGGCCGTGCGGCCGGCCTGGCCCGCGCAGTCGAGGTAGACCTCGGCGGTGCGGGCGAGTTCGTGGTGCGTGGGGGAGAGGAGAGGGGCGACCGCGGGGTCGTGGAGCGTCTCCGGGGAGAGGGAGGTCAGCAGACGGTACGGTCCGATGCGCGACCACTCGGCCACCGGCCCGAACCGCGGTTCCGCCAGGGCCGCGCGGGTCGCGGCCGACGCCTCCTGCCACATGACGCCCAGATCGGCGAGACCGGAGCGCGGTTCACCGACGCCGGCCGCCACCCGTGCCCGGCCCCGCGGGGACGGCCGGGACGGCGCCTGGGCCGGGCCTTCCTTCAGCAGCCGGGACGCCGCCGCCAGTGCCGCCGTGCGCACCTCGGGCGAGCGCAGCCGTACGAGCACCGCCAGGCTCTGCCCGGTCGCCCCCCACGGCACCGTGCACAGCGCGGTCGCGTGCGGCACCGTACGCACGGACGGGGCGTCGTCGGGGTCGGCCGAGGGCCAGGGGGCCACGCAGACCACCGTATGGACGCCGTCCGCGCGTGCGCCCAGGGCCGTGCGCAGCTCGGCGACCGCCATGTCCCCCTGCCAGCCCCGCTCCGCGGCCAGTACCGCCCGCAGCTCCCGGCTCAGATCCGCCCCGTGCTGCGCCTCGTCCGCCAGCAGTGCGCCGATCCGGGCGGTCACCTCCATCGCCGCCGCGAGCTGCTGCTCGGTCGGGCCCGGATCGTCGTCGAGGAGCCAGACGTAGCCCAGCACCACGCCTCTGTGACGTACCGGCAGGCAGATGCGGCCGCGGTACACCCCGGCCTCCGGAGTCGGCGGGATGCGGACCGGGCCGGTCGCCCGCGTGATGCCGAAGCCCTCGAACCAGGTCCGCACCGCCGCCGTGGAGCGGCGCGTCAGGATCGAGCGGGTGCGCACCGGGTCCAGGGCCGATGCGTCGAGCTCGCCCTCGCTGTCGTACGCGCCGAAGGCGATCAGTTCGAAGTCCCGGTTCTCCAGCGTCGCGGGCGCGCCCAGCAGCTCCGAGAGCTCGTCGACGAGCTCCTGGTAGTCGTCCTTGCGGTCCTTGAATTCCGGCGTCACCCGGGCATTCTCCCGCATTTCCGCGAGGACTTCATACATCTGTCTGAGATCTGCGGCACGGATGCGTGACAGCTGTCGATGGCCGCCGTTCGGAGGGATCCTTAGGTTTCACGGTGGTTCTCCGTGCCGTACCCGGAACATCACTTATCGGGGTGTCGGCCGTCATTCGGCTGTGTTTGTGGAGGTGCCCCGTGCTGGGTCCCGTGATTCTCGCCGCGTCGCGCAGCGACCGGATGCGACGCCTGATCTCGGCGGCCCCGGTGACGAAGCAGGTCGTCGACCGGTTCATCCCCGGTGAGAGCGTCGACGAAGTCGTGCCGATCATCGAGGAGCTCACCGCCAAGGGTCTGGAGCTGACGATGGACGTCGTCGGCGAGGACATCACCCGCCCCGAGCAGGCCGCCGCCGCCCGGGACGCCTATCTGCGGCTCATCGACCGGATCAAGGATCTGGAACTTGGCGAGGGCGTCGAGATGTCCGTCAAGCTCTCCATGTTCGGGCAAGCGCTGGAGGGCGGCCACGAGCTGGCCCTCGCCAACGTCCGCCCGGTCGTCGAGGCCGCCGCCGCCATCGGTACGACGGTCACGCTCGACGCGGAGGACCACACCACCCTCGACTCGATGTTCGCCATCCACGAGGAACTGCGCAGGGACTTCCCGCAGACCGGCTGCGTCATCCAGGCCTACCTGTTCCGCACCGAGGCCGACGCCCGCCGCCTCGCCGCGAACGGCAGCCGCGTACGGCTCGTCAAGGGCGCGTACAAGGAGCCCGCCGAGGTCGCCTACCAGCAGAAACACGAGATCGACAAGGCGTACGTCCGCATCCTGAAGGTTCTGATGGAGGGCGCCGGGTACCCGATGATCGGGTCCCACGACCCCCGTCTGATCTCCGTCGCCCAGGAACTCGCGCGGCGCGCCGGGCGAAAGCTCGACGAGTACGAGTTCCAGATGCTGTACGGGATCCGCAGCGACGAGCACCTGCGGCTGGCCGCCGAGGGGCACCGCATGCGCGTCTACACCGCCTACGGCACGGACTGGTACGGCTACTTCATGCGGCGCTTGGCTGAGAAGCCGGCGAACCTGCGCTTCTTCGTCCGCAGCATGATCACCAAGGGCTGAGCCCGCACCCGCTCGAGAACACCGCTCAAGTCAAGGAGTTACGGAACCCATGGACGCTGTGACCCAGGTCCCCACCCCCGTCAACGAGCCGGTGCACGGCTACGCCCCCGGTTCGCCCGAGCGCGCCCGCCTCGAGGCCAAGCTCAAGGAGCTGGCCGAGAACCCGATCGACCTGCCCTGCACCATCGGCGGCGAGAAGCGGTTGGGCGGCGGTGAGCGCTTCGACGTCGTGCAGCCGCACAACCACAAGGCCCGCCTCGGCACCTACGGCAACGCCACCCAGCAGGACGCCCAGGACGCCATCGACGCCGCCCTCGCCGCCGCGCCGGCCTGGCGGGCGATGTCCTTCGACGACCGTGCCGCGATCATCCTGCGCGCCGCCGAGCTGCTGTCCGGCCCGTGGCGCGAGACGCTGGCCGCCTCCACCATGCTCGGCCAGTCCAAGACCGCTCAGCAGGCCGAGATCGACACGCCCTGCGAGCTCATCGACTTCTGGCGCTTCAACGTCAAGTACGCCCGTGACCTGCTCGCCGAGCAGCCCCCGGCGAACTCCCCGGGCGTGTGGAACCGCCTCGACCACCGCCCGCTGGAGGGCTTCGTCTACGCGATCACGCCGTTCAACTTCACGGCGATCGCGGGCAACCTGCCCACCGCCCCCGCCCTCATGGGCAACGTCGTGGTCTGGAAGCCGTCCCCGACGCAGACCCACGCCGCCGTGCTGCTCATGCAGCTCCTGGAGGAGGCCGGTCTGCCCAAGGGTGTCATCAACCTCGTCACCGGCGACGGCATCGAGGTCTCCGAGGTGGCGCTCGAGCACCGCGACCTCGCCGGCATCCACTTCACCGGCTCGACCAAGACCTTCCAGTACCTGTGGAAGACGGTCGGCAACAACATCGAGAAGTACCGCTCCTACCCGCGCATCGTCGGTGAGACCGGCGGCAAGGACTTCGTCGTCGCCCACCCGAGCGCCGACCAGGCGGTCCTGAAGACGGCCCTGACCCGCGGTGCCTTCGAGTACCAGGGCCAGAAGTGCTCGGCGACCTCCCGGGCGTACATCCCGGCGTCGATCTGGAACTCCGGCTTCAAGGAGGAGTTCGCCGCCGAGGTCGACTACATCACCATGGGTGACGTCACCGACCTGTCGAACTTCATCGGCGCCGTGATCGACGAGCGTGCCTTCGCCAAGAACAAGGCCGCGATCGACCGTGCCAAGTCCGACCCGACCTGCACGATCGTCGCGGGCGGCTCCTACGACGACTCGGTCGGCTACTTCGTCCGCCCGACCGTCGTCGAGTGCACCGACCCGGAGAACGAGGTCTTCACCACCGAGTACTTCGGCCCGTTCCTCGCCGTGCACGTCTACGAGGACGACCGTTACGACGAGATGCTGGAGCAGATGGAGTCGGTGTCCGCCTACGCGCTGACCGGCTCGGTCATCTCGGGCGACCGCGCCGCGGCGGCGTACACGATGGAGAAGCTGCGCTACGCGGCCGGCAACTTCTACATCAACGACAAGTCGACCGGTGCCGTCGTCGGCCAGCAGCCCTTCGGAGGCGGCCGCGCCTCCGGCACCAACGACAAGGCCGGCGCCCCGCAGAACCTGATGCGCTGGACGCTGACCCGTGCCATCAAGGAGACGCTGGTCGCGCCGACCGACTACGCGTACCCGCACATGGGCTGACACCCCGACGCACTCCGAGAAGGGCGGGTCCGTTCAGGACCCGGCCTTCTCGGGCTGTGCGGGAGGGGCTACTCGGCGATCTCCGTGCGCTCCCACCACTCGTACACGGGCAGCCTGCCCTCCGGTGTGTCCGTGTGCCGCGAGGTCGGCCTGAAGTGCTCGTATCCGCCGCGGAGCTTGATCTTCGTGTCCGGGCCGGGGGACGGGGCCGGGACGATCCGTTCGGGCAGGTCGTCCGGGCCGCCCTCGAGGAACACTTTCGACGTGTCGTTCATGGGTTCAGCGGTTCCCCTCGTCCCGGCCCGGTGTCCCGCGCTCCGCGCAGGATCAGCCAGGTGGGCGATCCCCTCGATACTGGTCGGATGACCACGCCGACGGCCCCCCTCACCCCGCGCACCGCCCACACCGCCGACCTCACCCCCGGCGAACTGCGCGCGATCCGTGCCCTGTTGGACGACGCCTTCGACGGCGACTTCTCCGACGAGGACTTCGAGCACGGGCTCGGCGGTATGCACGCCCTGGTCCACGACGAGGCCGGGCGGCTCGTCGCGCACGGTTCGGTGATCATGCGGCGGGTGCGGCACCGGGAGCGGTGGCTGCGGGTCGGGTACGTGGAGGCGGTGGGCGTACGGTCCGACGCGCGTCGGGCGGGGCTCGGCGGCCGGGTGATGGCGGAGCTGGAGCGGGTGATCGACCGCGCGTACGACGCGGGGATGCTGTCAGCGAGCGACGAGGGGGCCGCCCTGTACGCCGCCCGTGGCTGGGAGGTGTGGGGCGGGCGGGTCTGCGCGCTGGGGCCGGAGGGCGTCGTGCACCTGCCGGACGAGGAGGGGAGCACGTTCGTGCGGCCCGCCCTCGCCGGTCCGCTCGACCCCGCGTTCGAGCTGGTCTTCGACTGGCGGGACGGCGACGTGCTCTGACGGCCAGGAAAGTAAAAGCACAGGTCAGTGGGGTGTGACCCAGTCCACCGTCTCAGATAGTAGGAAGTCCGAGTAATTGTGGAGACAGACGCGTCATCCTCGCTTAGCTTTGTAGGAGCCGAACGTCTCGCTCGATCAAGCGAATGGCGGTCGTGAGCCGGGCCCCGTGCAGGCAACCCCTGCGGCACCGCTCCCCGCCCCACCCGGCGTCTCGTAACCCCTGTCTGCACTCCCGGATTGTCGAAGGAGTCGATTTCCCATGGCCGAGACGACCGCCCGCCGTCGAGTCCGTCACCTCGCCCGTACGAGCGAGTCCGACCGCAAGAACGCCGCCGCGGCCCTCCAGCGCGCCCTCGACCGCAGGGACAACGGCGGAGCCACCGGCCACCAGGCCGCCTGACACCACAGCCGCGCACCTGCGCGGACGCACCCAAAGCCGGGAGCCGCACCCGCATGGGGTGCGGCGCGGTCTCACACCCGCGCCGCACCTCGGGGTCCGCTCATCCGCGGCGCCGCACCTCGAAGTGGTCGACGCGCTCGCCGCCCGGTGTCAGCGCCGACACCTTCAGTCGTGGCTTCGTGCCGCTCTCCGCCTCCACCGAGAGGAAGGAGAAGCCCCGGTAGCGCACCCGCGACCACTGCACGCTCTCCGTCCTGGTGTCCTGTGACTTGGTCCAGCGGAAGGAGTCGACCGACTCCCGCTCGGTGACATGGCCCTCGTAACTCTCCTCGATGCCCTTCGGGAAACCGTACAGATCCTTGCCGCCGCCGCCCGCCGTGACGTAGACGATCCCGTCCCGTGTCGGGTCCGTCGTCGCGCCGATCGGCACCGGCGCGCCGACCTCGCCGTTCAGGATCGCGTCGGTGCGCTCGTACACGTGGTTGTGCCCGTTGATCACCAGGTCGACCTGATGCTGGGCGAAGAGCGGCACCCACTCGGCGCGAATGCCCCCGTCGGAGGCGTGCGTCGAGGTCGAGTAGGCGCAGTGGTGGAAGTAGACGACCACGAAGTCGACCGCCCGGTCGGCCCGCAACTCGCGGAGCTTGCGGTCCAGCCACTTCGTCTGCCGCCCCTGCGTGTAACCGAAGTTGGCGGGGATCTCGTACGACACGTCGTTCGCGTCCAGCGCGACCACACCGACGTTGCCGTACGTGAACGCGTACACCCCCGGCGCCGTACGCGGGTCGAAGCCGCTGTCCGGCAGGGAGAAACGGGCGAGTTGGCCGCCGTAGCCGTCCGGCGAGTACCAGGCCTCCATGTCGTGGTTGCCGGTCGTCACCATCCACGGCACCGACTTCGCCACCGACTCGGTCTGCTTGAGGAACACGTCCCACATGCCCGCCTGGAACGCGTCCGAGTCCTTGCCCTTGCCGGTCGGGTTCGCGTAGCAGATGTCCCCGGCGTGCAGATGGAAGGCGGGGTTCTGGCGCAGCAGGGCGCGGTCGTTGTCGGCGGCGTGCATGCCGACCCCCTGGTCGCCGAACGCGGTGAACACGAACCGCTCGGGCGGGGACGCGGGCGCCGTGCGGAAGGAGGCGATCGTGTGCCTGCGCGCGGGGGACGCCGGGTCGAAGCCGTCGTGTCCGACGCCGTAGTAGTACGTCGTGCCCGGCCGCAGGCCGTCCAGGGCCGCGTGCAGGTAGTACTGCTCGACCGCCGCGCTCACCCCCGGTACTTCAGGGGTGTGCAGATCGCGCAGCTCCGCCTCGATCCGCCGGTCGAGGTCGTCGGGGCGCAGACCGATCCGGACGTACGGCCTGCGCACCGCTGCCGGCACCTGCCACGAGATCCGCATCCGGGTCTTCGGGTCGGCGCCGAAGGCGAGGTGGCGGCCGAAGGGGGCGACGACCGAGCCGGGCACCTTCGTGGTGGCGGAGGAGGGGGCGGAGGCCGGGGCTTTCGAGGTGGTGGTCCCCGACGTCGAACATCCCGTCAGCAGTCCGCCCGCCACGGTCAGTGTTCCGCCCGCCATCGCTGCGGCCGTCACCACCGTGCGCCGCCGCATCAGCTTGGTGCGCAGGTACTCGTGCTGTTCGGCCATGCTCATCCGGCGCGCGAGTTGAGGTGGGATGCCGAAGTCGGGAAGGTCCATGGCGGTGAAGTTCCCAGCGCACGCCAACACCTGCCCTACATGCGGGTGAACGCCAGTCGAAGGGCTGACGCCCGGCCGCGCGGGCATGTCCGTATGGCGGACATGTCGTGTCATCCCATGGGACGAGGAGTAGGGTGCCGACATGTCTCGCAGCCTCAATCTCGCAGTGATTCCCGGTGACGGCATCGGCCAGGAGGTCGTGGCCGAAGGCCTGAAGGTCCTCTCCGCCGTCCTTCCGCAGGATGTGAAGCTGGAGACCAAGGAGTACGACTTCGGCGCCCGGCGCTACCACGCCACCGGTGAGACCCTCACCGACGCCGACGCCGAGGCGCTCAAGAAGCACGACGCCATCCTGCTCGGCGCGATCGGCGACCCCTCGGTCCCGTCCGGCGTCCTGGAGCGCGGCTTCCTGCTCAAGCTCCGCTTCCTCTTCGACCACCACGTCAACCTGCGTCCGTCGAAGCTCCTCCCGGGTGTCGCCACCCCACTCGCCGGTCAGCCGGAGATCGACTTCGTCGTCGTGCGTGAGGGCACCGAGGGCCCGTACACCGGCAACGGCGGCACCATCCGCAAGGGCACCCCGCACGAGGTCGCCACCGAGGTCTCCGTGAACACGGCCTTCGGTGTCGAGCGCGTGGTCCGCGACGCCTTCGCCCGCGCGCAGGCCCGCCCGCGCAAGAAGCTGGCGCTGATCCACAAGAACAACGTGCTGACCTTCGCGGGCCACCTGTGGACCGACATCTTCAACAAGGTGGCCGAGGAGTTCCCCGACGTCACCACCGAGTACATGCACGTGGACGCGGCGACCATCTACCTGGTCACGCAGCCCGAGCGCTTCGACGTGATCGTCACCGACAACCTCTTCGGCGACATCATCACCGACCTCGCCGCGGCCGTCTCCGGCGGCATCGGCGTCGCCGCGAGCGGCAACATCAACCCGAGCGGGGAGTTCCCGTCCATGTTCGAGCCCGTCCACGGCTCGGCCCCGGACATCGCCGGCCAGGGCAAGGCCGACCCCACCGCCACGGTCCTGTCCATCGCCCTGCTCCTGCGCCACCTCGGCTACGACGCCGAGTCCGCCCGCATCGACGAGGCGGTCTCCACCGACCTCGCGGAGCGCACCGGCAAGCCCGCCCGCTCCACGTCGGAGATCGGCGACGCGCTGGCCGTACGAGTAGCCGGCTGACCGGCCGCGCCACTCGGAATCTCACGCAGATCTCTCGAAGCCGCCGGGCCACTGAAGCACCCGGCGGCTTCCCTGTGTCCGCCGCCGGGTGTCACCATCAACCCTGAGTCGCGATTCACGCCGATCAGGCCAATTTCGTCCACGGCTCCCGCTTGCGATAATCGAACGCGGAGCCGCGGATCGATGGAATGCTCGGACGTCCTAGCACTGGCCCCTGGCAGTACTGGCGTGACCGCGGCTCGCCACAACCAACCGGTGAAGGACATCTACTCATGACGACGCCCACGATCGAGCTCAAGCCGTCCGCCAGCCCCCTCGCCGCCGCGGACCGCGAGGCGATACTGGCCAACCCGGGATTCGACCGCCACTTCACCGACCACATGGTGACGATCAAGTGGACCGAGGGCCGCGGCTGGCACGACGGCCAGCTCGTGCCGTACGCGCCGCTCTCCCTCGACCCGGCCACCATGGTCCTGCACTACGCGCAGGAGATCTTCGAGGGCCTGAAGGCCTACCGCCGGCCCGACGGGTCCGTGGCCACCTTCCGCCCCGAGAAGAACGCCCAGCGCTTCCAGTCCTCCGCCCGCCGGCTCGGCATGCCGGAACTGCCGGTGGAGACCTTCATCGAGGCGTGCGACGTGCTGGTGAGCCAGGACCAGGCCTGGGTCCCGGCGCACGGTGGCGAGGAGTCGCTCTACCTGCGTCCGTTCATGTTCGCGACGGAGGTCGGCCTGGGCGTGAAGCCCGCGAGCGAGTACCTGTTCATCGTCATCGCCTCGCCGGCCGGAGCGTACTTCCCCGGTGGGGTCAAGCCGGTGTCCATCTGGGTCTCCGAGGACCACGTCCGCGCCGTGCCGGGCGGCATGGGCGACGCGAAGACGGGCGGCAACTACGCCGCCTCCCTGCTGGCCCAGGCCGAGGCCGCCGCCGAGGGCTGCGCCCAGGTCTGCTACCTCGACGCGGTGGAGCGCAAGTGGGTCGAGGAACTCGGCGGCATGAACCTGTACTTCGTGTACGGCGACAAGATCGTCACCCCGTCCCTCACCGGCTCCATCCTGGAGGGAGTCACCCGTGACTCCCTCCTCACGGTCGCCCGTGACCTCGGCTACGAGGCCGAGGAGGGCCGTATCTCCGTCGACCAGTGGCAGCGCGACTCCGAGAACGGCACCCTCACCGAGGTCTTCGCCTGCGGTACGGCAGCGGTCATCACGCCGGTCGGCACCGTGAAGCGCACGGGCGCGCAGTGGCAGCAGAGCGGTGGAGAGCCCGGCGAGGTCACGCTGAAGCTGCGCGAGGCGCTCCTCGACATTCAGCGGGGCACTGCCGTGGACCAGCACGGGTGGATGCACAAGCTGGGCTGAACAGTTGCTCGGCGTTGAGGCCGGGGTCTGGGGGCTGCCGCCCCCACACCCCCGCTTCGGCCCTGAACGGGCCTCGTCCTCAAGCGCCGGAAGGGCTGTTGTCGCTGACCGGCACCGAGTTGTCGGCCTCTGCTTCCGTCTTCACGGAAGCCGGGGCCGACAGTGCGTACGCCACGCCTCCCACCAGCCCCGACAGCAGGAAGCTGCAGTCCACCCCGCCCGTCAGCCCCAGCAGCGGTCCCTCGTAGGACGGGAGGGAGACGGCCAGCAGGCCGACCGTCGCGCCCAGCGCCCAGGACACGGTCGCCGGGATGTTCCAGCCGTCCCGGTACCAGTAGATCCCGCCCCGCGCCCGGCGGTTGAAGACCTGGAGGGCCTGCGCGTCGTACACGCCGCGGCACCGCGCGAAGCCGATCAGGGTGATGACCGCCCACGGGGTGCCGATCGCCGTGAGCAGCAGGACGAACGACGTCATCGCGTCCTGTGCCGTCGAGGCGTAGTGGCCGACGAAGACGCAGGCCGTGGCGATGACCGCGACCGCGTAGGTGGCCTGGGCGCGCGAGGCGCGCGGCAGGATGGCGTCCAGGTCGAGGCCCATGGAGTAGAGCATCAGGCCCGCGTTGCCGACCGAGCCGGCGGAGGCGGCCAGGAGGAGCGGGACCAGGTACCAGGCGGGGGAGGCGTCGACCAGGGGGCCCGCGTAGTCGAGGGCCGCTCGCGCCGCGTACGCCGTGAAGGTGCCGAACAGCTGCGGGACCAGCAGGCCCAGGATCAGGCCGAGCCAGGTCGCGTGCAGGACCCGGCGCGAGGAGTGGCGGGCCGGGGAGATGTAGCGGGTGTAGTCGCCGAGGAGCGTGATGAAGGCGACCGGGCCGGACAGGCCCGCCGCGACCGTCGCCAGCAGCCATGTCGGCCAGAATCCGCCCAGCAGATAGCCACCCGCCTCGGGCAGCGCGTCCGTGGTGAAGTGCGGGGCGTAGGCGAGCACGCCGAGGGCCAGCAGGGCCGTCATGCCGACCGCGAGGACACGGGACATGGCGAGCAGGACCCGGTAGCCGTACACCGCGCCCGCGACGGTCGCCGCGGCCAGCAGCCCGTACACCACGGCGTACGACCCCCCGCTCGCCGGCAGCCCGACGAGCCGGCCCAGCACGCCCACCATCACATCGCCGCCGATCCACACGGTCAGGGCCGTGTAGCCGAGGGCGAGCAGGAGTCCGACCACGGAGCCGACCAGACGGCCCCGGACGCCGAACTGGGCGCCGGAGGAGGTGGACAGGTTCGTCGCCGTGCGCAGGGAGATCAAGGCCAGCGGGGCGGTGAGGGCCGTGCCGGCCAGGGTGCCCACCACGATCGAGCTCACCGACGCCCACCAGTCCAGGCCGAACGACGGGGGCAGCCAGCCGAAGACGATCACCCCCAGACAGAGGTTCGAGCCCAGCAGGATCGAGACGAGGTCCCGTGGGCCGCTCGTGCGTTCCTCGTCGGGGATGGTGTCGACTCCGCGCTGTTCCATCGGCATGGCTGGTCTCCCTCGGTTTGAGTGCCGTTCAATCTGAGGTGCGCCAGGGCATGTCGTCAACCCTTTGATTCTGGCAATCTCATGTTTAGAGTGATGCTCTAAACATGGGAAAGGCAAGGAGGTGCCGCGTCGTGAGACTGACTCCCACGGAGCGTGACCGGCTGCTGCTGTTCGGAGCCGCGGAGCTGGCCCGTGCCCGCCGCGCCCGAGGTCTGCCGCTCAACGTGCCGGAGGCGACCGCGCTGATCGCGGACACCGTGTGCGAGGCCGCCCGCGACGGCGCCCGGCTGGCGGAGGCCATCGAGCGCGCCCGGTCGGTGCTCGGCCCGGACGACGTGTTGCCGGGTGTCGCGGACGTCGTCACCGAAGTGCATGTCGAGGCGGTCTTCGACGACGGTTCACGGCTCGCGGTCGTCAGCGATCCGATCGGCGGAAGTCTCGGTGACCGGGCCCCGGGCGCGCTGCTGCCGGGGCCCGAGCACGCCGAGCCCGAGGCGGTCGTACGGCTGACCGTCACCAACACCGCCACCGTGCCCGTCTCCGTCACCTCCCACTTCCACTTCTTCGAGGCCAACCCGCGCCTCGACTTCGTACGGGAGCGGGCCTACGGGATGCGGCTCGCCGTACCGGCCGGGTCCTCGGTGCGGTTCGGGCCGGGCGAGAGCGTCGAGGTCGGGCTCGTGCCCATCGGGGGCGATCGGATCGCGATCGGGTTCGCCGGTCTGGTCGACGGGGCGCTGGACGCGCCGGGGGTGAAGGAAGAGGCCCTGCGCAGGGCCGCCGCCTGCGGATACCGGGGAGCCGCAGCTCAAGGGGGCGAGTTTCAGGGAGCAGAACGATGAATCCGTACGAGTACGCCGCCACCCACGGCCCCCGCGCCGGCGACCGCATCCGCCTGGGCGACTCCGGCCTGACCATCCGAGTCGAGGCCGACTCGCAGCGCCACGGCGACGAGTTCCTCGCCGGGTTCGGCAAGACCGCCCGGGACGGGCTGCATCTCAAGGCCGCCGCCGTCCGGGAGACCTGTGACGTCGTCATCAGCAATGTGGTGGTGATCGACGCGGCGCTCGGGATCCGCAAGGTCTCCATCGGGATCAGGGAGGGGCGGATCTGCTCGATCGGGCGGGCCGGGAATCCCGACACCCTCGACGGGGTCGACGTCGTGGTCGGGACCGGTACGTCGATCGTGTCCGGCGAGGGGCTCATCGCCACCGCCGGGGCCGTCGACACCCATGTGCACCTGCTGTCGCCGCGCATCATGGAGGCCTCGCTCGCCTCCGGGGTGACCACGATCATCGGGCAGGAGTTCGGGCCGGTGTGGGGCGTCGGGGTCAACTCGCCGTGGGCGCTGCGGCACGCGTTCAACGCCTTCGACGCCTGGCCGGTCAACATCGGCTTCCTCGGCCGGGGTTCGTCGTCCTCGTCCGCGCCCCTGGTCGAGGCCCTCGCCGAGGGCGGCGCCTGCGGCTTCAAGGTGCACGAGGACATGGGCGCCCATACGCGGGCCCTGGACACGGCTCTCCGCGTCGCCGAGGAGTACGACGTCCAGGTCGCCCTGCACAGCGACGGACTGAACGAGTGCCTGTCCGTCGAGGACACGTTGAAGGTGCTGGAGGGCCGCACCATCCACGCCTTCCACATCGAGGGCTGCGGCGGCGGACACGTCCCGAACGTGCTGAAGATGGCGGGCGTGCCGAACGTCATCGGCTCCTCCACCAACCCCACCCTGCCCTTCGGGCGGGACGCCGTCGCCGAGCACTACGGCATGATCGTCTCCGTCCACGACCTCAAGACCGACCTGCCCGGCGACGCCGCCATGGCCCGCGACCGCATCCGGGCCGGGACGATGGGCGCCGAGGACGTCCTGCACGACCTGGGCGCGATCGGCATCACCTCGTCGGACGCGCAGGGCATGGGGCGGGCCGGCGAGACCGTGCGCCGTACGTTCGCCATGGCCGGGAAGATGAAGGCCGAGTTCGGCGCCCCGGACGCCGCTCACGACAATGAGCGCGTCCTGCGCTACATGGCCAAGCTGACCATCAACCCCGCCCTCGCCCACGGCCTCGCGCACGAGGTCGGCTCGATCGAGGTCGGCAAGCTCGCCGACATCGTGCTGTGGCGGGCGGAGTACTTCGGCGCCAAGCCGCAACTGGTGCTCAAGGCCGGCTTCCCGGCGTACGGCGTGGTCGGCGACCCGAACGCCGCCACCGACACCTGCGAACCGCTCGTCCTGGGCCCGCAGTTCGGGGCGTACGGCGCCACCCCCGCCGACATCTCGGTCGCCTTCGTCGCGCAGGCCGCCGTCGACCAGGGCGACGACACCATGCCCACCCGGCGCCGCCGGGTCGCCGTGCGCGGCACGCGCGGCATCGGGCCGGCCGACCTGCGCCTCAACTCCCGTACCGGAGCCGTCGACGTCGACCAGCGCACCGGTCTGGTCACCCTCGACGGGGAACCGCTCCGCTCCGAGCCGGCCGAGTCCGTCTCCCTCAACCGCCTGTATTTCCTCTGAATGTCACCGCCTGTGAGGATCACTCATGTCCGCAGCCGCCGACGGCTTCCGCATGCCCGCCGAATGGACCCCGCACGAGCGCACCTGGATGGCGTGGCCGGGCCCGAACCCGACCTTCGACGACCCCGGCGACCTCGCCGCCTCCCGTGCCGCCTGGGCATCGGTCGCCCGCGCCGTCCGTCGCTTCGAGCCGGTGACGGTGGTGTGCGGGCCGGGGCAGGCCGGGGCGGCCGCCGCGCTCCTGGGCCCGGACATCGACACCGTCGAGCGGGATCTGGACGACGCGTGGATGCGCGACATCGGGCCGACCTTCCTGACCGACGGGAAGGGTGAACTCGCCGCCGTGGACTGGACGTTCAACGGCTGGGGCGCGCAGGACTGGGCCCGCTGGGAACACGACGCGAAGATCGCCGCGTATGTCTGCGACCTCGCGGGGGCACGGACGTACGCCTCGCGGCTGGTGAACGAGGGCGGGGCCATCCACGTCGACGGCGAGGGCACGGTCCTGCTCACGGAGACCGTCCAACTCGGCCCCGAGCGCAATCCGCACTGGACCCGCGAGCAGGTCGAGGCCGAGATCCACGCGATGCTCGGCACCCGCAAGGCGATCTGGCTGCCACGCGGCCTGACCGGCGACTACCCGCCCTACGGCTTCGGCACGCTGGGCCACGTCGACATCGTCGCCGCCTTCGCCCGGCCGGGCGTGGTCGTGGCCCATGTGCAGCCGGACCCGGCACACCCCGACCACGAGGTGACGAAGGAGGTCGTCGGCCTGCTGAAGTCGCAGACCGACGCGCGCGGCCGCCGTCTGGAGGTGGTGGAGGTCCCCGCGCCGACCGTCCTGGAGGCCGACGGCCACTGGGCCGACTACTCCTACATCAACCACTACCTCTGCAACGGCGGCGTGGTCCTGTGCGGCTTCGACGACCCGCGCGACGAGCTCGCGGCCGGTATCTTCCGCCGGCTCTTCCCCGAGCGGACGGTGACGCTGGTCGACGCCCGTACGATCTTCGCGGGGGGTGGAGGCATCCACTGCATCACGCAACAGCAGCCGAAGATCTAGGAGCCGCAGATGGCCGGTGGGCGCAGGCAGGCGCCGCCCCGCGACGAGGTCCTCGTCGCCGCCATGGAGATGATCGCCGAGCGCGGTCTGGAGAAGCTCACCATGGCGGCGCTCGGCCGAGAGGTCGGGATGAGCAGCGGCCATCTCCTCTACTACTTCCACTCCAAGGACGAACTGCTGCTGCGGACGCTGGAGTGGAGCGAGGGCCGGCTGGGCGCCGAGCGCGGCCGGCTGCTGACGCGGGCGTCCGCCACGGTCCGGGAGCGGATCGACGCATACGTCGACCTGTACGTCCCCGACGGCCACCGCGACCCGCACTGGACGCTGTGGCTGGAGGTCTGGAACCGCTCGCAGAACGCCGACGACGACGCCCGCGACCGCCAGGCCGCGATCGAGGGAGCCTGGCACCGCGATCTGGTCGCGCTGCTCGCGGAGGGCGTGTCGAGGGGCGAGTTCCGGGCGGTCGACCCGGACCGGTTCGCCGCCCGGCTGCGGGCGTTGCTGGACGGGTTCTCCATCCATGTGGCGATCGGGCTGCGGGGGACCGACCGGGCGCAGATTCTCGGCCACGTACGGGAGTTCCTGAACGAGAGCCTCCTCGCGGACGCGTGACGCCCCGCCCGGGTTGTACGCAATAAGGGCGATTGACCCCGTGGTGGGTGGTGCGTTTGCCTTGTGGGGAGCCTTTGGCGCGGGGCTGGGGGCTTGAGCGTCCACGGGGACCGCAGGGGGGATATGTCCAGAGCCGCAGGTGTGTCCGGGGCGTCCGGTGCGTCTGGTGTGTCCTTAGGTTCCTTGGGGCCGGCGCTGCTGCTCGCGTTCACCGGAACGACCGCCGGTGCCGCGCCGCACGCTCCCGGAGTGGCGAGAGGCAGCACCGCCGCCGACGGCACCCGGGCCGACGGGCCGCCGAGCGGGGCCGCGATCAGTGCCGACGGCCGGCACGTCGCGTTCACGTCCACCGCACCGGGCCTCGGCTGCGCGCACTTCACCCCGCGCCTGCTCCCCACCGTCAACGCCGACGGCACGGTCGTCGCGTTCGAGTCGGCGTCACCCGATCTGGTGGAGGGGGACACCAGCGGGGTGTCGGACGTCTTCCTGCGGACAGTGCAATGACAACAACCACCCACGGGGGAACAACCATGTACAGCACCAAGCGAGCCGTCGCGCTCGCCACCGCCTTCGTCGCCGCCACGGTGGCCCTGGCCGGAACACCGGCGGGCGCCGCACCCCGCGTCCCGTCCATCGAGCGGGTCACCCTGTCGGCGACGGGGGAGCAGGGCAACGGCCATGCGTACGGGCCGGAGTTCAGTGCCGACGGCCGCTTCGCGGCCTTCACCGCGGACGCGTCCAACCTGGTGCCCGGCGACACCAACGGGGTGTCGGACGCCTTCGTGCGCGACCTGCGCAAGGGGACCGTCGAGCGGGTCAGCGTCAGCTCGGCCGGCGCCCAGGCCGACCAGCGGTCGTCCGTGCAGGCCATCAGCGCCGACGGGCGGTACGTCCTGTTCCGCTCCAACGCGAGGAACCTGGTCCACTGGGACACCCCGCCCGCCGACGCGGGCGCCGACGACATCTATCTGCACGACCGGCGCACCGGCAGCACGCAGCGGATCAGCGTCGGCTTCGACGGGGGCTCCGCCTACGCGGCCGGCGCCGACATGTCGTCGAACGCCCGCTACATCGCCTTCAACGCCAAGGCCGACCGGATGGAGGAGGGCGCCCGCGACCTCTTCGGAGCCGTGTACGTCTTCGACCGCAGCACCGGCAGGACCGAGCGGATCAGCAACCCGAACCGCCCCGACAACCCCGCGCTCTTCCAGGACGTGAGCGCCGACGGCCGGTATGTGCTGTACACCCAGCTGGTGCCGCGCAGTTCGTCCGGGATCACCTGGGTGCACGACCGCCGCGCCGGCACCGAGGAGCGGGTCAACGTCAAGTCGGACGGCTCCCCGGCCCAGCGGTACGCGATGCCCGCCACGCTCTCCGCGGACGGCCGCACCGTCGCCTTCCAGAACTGGGACGAGGACCTGGTCCCCGGCGGCGGCCCGGATGCGTCCGACATCTATGTCCGGGACCTGCGCACGGACGTCACCCGGCGGGTCGACGCCGGCCCCGACGGCGAGAGCATGCCCGACCGGCCCGTGGTCAGCGCGGACGGCCGCTACGTGGGCTACGAGGCCGCACCGCGGCTGTCCGACGGAACGCTCGGCCCGACCAACGTCTACCTGCGCGACCTGCGCACCGGCACCACCCGCCTGGTCAGCGAGTCGGCCACCGGCGGCCCGGTGACGGACGCCTACGTCTGGCTGACCTCGGTGAGCGCGGGGGCGAAGCGCATCAGCATCGGCAGCGCCTCGTCCCAGCTCGTCGCCGGCGACACCAACGGCAGCAACGACGGCTTCGTCCGCCGCCTGCGGTGATCAGCACAGTGCTCGCATCCTGAGACGGACGGTGAGCACGGGGGCGACTTGTGCCAGACTGCCCCCGTGCTCTCGTTCGCCATGATTATTGGCAGCAGGCGCGCCGGTCCGCAGTGACCACCACGTACGACCAGGTACGGGTGGACACCGTCGTCCTCGACCCGCGCGCAGACCTCTCGCACCCGCGAGAGGTTTTTCTGTTTCCCGGCCCATCCGCAGCCGGGCGGAGAGCGTGAGGGACCATAGGTGGGGGCGGTGGAACCGGTCATTCCGGTAGACCGAGATCCAACACAGGAGCCTTACGACCATGACGGTAACCAGCGAACTCGACGACTCGTTCCACGTCTTCGACACCACCCTGCGCGACGGCGCCCAGCGGGAGGGCATCAACCTCACCGTCGCCGACAAGCTGGCCATCGCACGGCACCTGGACGACTTCGGCGTGGGCTTCATCGAGGGCGGCTGGCCCGGCGCCAACCCCCGGGACACCGAGTTCTTCGCGCGCGCCCGGCAGGAGATCGACTTCAAGCACGCCCAGCTCGTCGCCTTCGGCGCGACCCGCCGTGCGGGCGCCAAGGCGAGCGAGGACCCGCAGGTCAAGGCGCTGCTGGAGTCCGGCGCCCCGGTGATCACGCTCGTCGCGAAGTCCCACGACCGGCACGTCGAGCTCGCCCTGCGCACCACGCTCGACGAGAACCTGGAGATGGTCCGCGACACGGTGTCCCACCTGTGCGAGCAGGGCCGCCGCGTCTTCGTCGACTGCGAGCACTTCTTCGACGGCTACCGCGCCAACCCCGAGTACGCGAAATCCGTCGTCCGTACGGCCTCGGAGGCCGGCGCGGACGTCGTCATCCTCTGCGACACCAACGGCGGCATGCTCCCCGCCCAGGTCCAGGCGGTCGTCTCGACCGTCCTCGCCGACACCGGGGCCCGGCTCGGCATCCACGCCCAGGACGACACCGGCTGCGCGGTCGCCAACACCCTCGCCGCGGTCGACGCGGGCGCGACCCACGTCCAGTGCACGGCCAACGGTTACGGCGAGCGGGTCGGCAACGCCAACCTGTTCCCGGTGGTGGCGGCCCTGGAGCTGAAGTACGGCAAGAAGGTCCTCCCCGACGGCCACCTGCGCGAGATGACCCGTATCTCGCACGCCATCGCCGAGGTCGTCAACCTCACCCCGTCCACGCACCAGCCCTACGTCGGCGTCTCCGCCTTCGCGCACAAGGCCGGCCTGCACGCCTCCGCCATCAAGGTCGACCCGGACCTGTACCAGCACATCGACCCCGAGCAGGTCGGCAACACCATGCGGATGCTGGTCTCCGACATGGCGGGCCGCGCGTCGATCGAGCTCAAGGGCAAGGAGCTCGGCGTCGACCTGGGCGGCGACCGTGAGCTGGTCGGCCGGGTGGTCGAGCGGGTCAAGGAGCGGGAGCTCAAGGGCTACACGTACGAGGCGGCGGACGCGAGCTTCGAGCTCCTCCTGCGGGCCGAGGTCGAGGGCAAGTCCCTGAAGTACTTCGGCGTCGAGTCCTGGCGCGCGATCGTCGAGGACCGCCCCGACGGCACCCACGCCAACGAGGCCACGGTCAAGCTCTTCGCCAAGGGTGAGCGCATCGTCGCCACGGCCGAGGGCAACGGCCCGGTCAACGCCCTCGACCGCGCGCTGCGGGTGGCGCTGGAGAAGATCTACCCCCAGCTCGCCAAGCTGGAGCTCGTCGACTACAAGGTCCGCATCCTGGAGGGCGTGCACGGCACCCAGTCCACGACCCGCGTCCTGATCTCCACGTCCGACGGGGCGGGGGAGTGGTCGACGGTCGGCGTCGCCGAGAACGTCATCGCGGCGTCGTGGCAGGCGCTGGAGGACGCCTACACCTACGGGCTGCTGCGGGCCGGGGTGACGCCGGCCGAGTAGGCCGAACGGCCTCGCCGCCGCCCCCCGGGCCTGTCGTCCACGGCACAGTGGAGCCATGGACGACACGGAGACGGACGACAGGAACCTGTTGGCCCGGGGCAGTGCGGCGACCCGGCTGCCCGCCCAGGACCTGGAGCGGGCGCGGCGTTTCTACTTCGAGAAGCTCGGCCTGGAGCCGGTCGACGAACGGCCGGGTGGGCTGCTGTACCGGTGCGGAGGCACGGAGTTCGCCGTGTACCGGTCGACGGGCGCCTCCCCCGGCACCTTCACCCAGATGGGCTGGCAGGTGGAGGACGTCGAGGCGGTCGTGGCGGAACTCAGGCGGCGCGGCGTGGAGTTCGAGGAGGTCGACGTGCCCGGGTTCCGCACGGCGAACGGCATCGCCGACATCGAGGGCCACTACCCGAGCAAGGGCTTCCGCGGTGAACGTGCCGCCTGGTTCCACGACAGCGAGGGCAACCTGCTGGGCATCGGCCAGCCGTACGCCTGAGACGCACCGGTCCACCGGCCGACAGCTCGGCGTACGCCCACGCCTTCACTTGCTGAAGGAACAGCGCGGGACAACACGGAACAACGCCACTGATCCGGCCAGGAGTTGAGCACACCCCTGTCCTGATGTGAAGTCTTGACGCCCATCGGCACCATTAGTTAACTCACGGCGTGAGTTAAGTCATGTGTTGACTCTGAGAGTCGAGGGACGTTCCATGCGAAGAACCGCCCTGCTCGCCGCCGCCGCGCTCCTCACCACCCTGCTCCCGCTCACCGCCGCCGCCCCCGCATCCGGCGCCGACGATCCCCCGCCGGTCCCTGTCGACCGTTTCGAGGGCGAGGTGCCCTTCGCGAGCCCGCCCGCCGAGGGGGTCTTCACCTGGGGCAGCGACAACGACGACCCGCCCGCCCTGCGGTTGACCGCCCGCGACGACGCGCCCGAGGGTGAGAAAGTGCTCTCCGGCTCGTACGACATCAGCGGCTACGGCGGCTTCACCCACGGCTTCGCCTTCGCCGAGCCCGCCCACGACTGGTCCGCCCACAAGGGCGTCCGCTTGTGGTGGGAAGGCCAGGACAACGGCAAGAAGATCGCCTTCGAGCTCAGGGACGGCGGAGCGAACGGCGAGGCCTCCGAGCTGTGGACGACCTCCTTCACCGACGACTTCACCGGCTGGAAACAGATCGAGCTGCCGTTCACCGACTTCACCTACCGCACCGACTACCAGCCCGTGGGCGGCATCGACCACATCCTGGGCCTCACCGAGACCTGGGGCTACGCCGTCACCCTCCCGGCCGGAACCAAGGCTCGGTTCGCCATGGACGGCGTCGAGTTGTACGGCAAGGCCGACCAGGCCCTGAAAGCCTCGGTCCTGACCGACTCCGCCGTCTACCCCACCGACGAGGGCAGTGCGGCGACCGCGAAGCTCACGGTCGCGACCACGGGCTCCACCCCCCTCGACGAACCCGTCACCGTCACCTACGAGACCACAGGCGGCACCGCCGACCCCGGCAGGGACTACACCCCGGTCACCGGAACCGTCACCTTCCCGGCCGGCACGGCCTCCGGCACCACCCGCGAGATCCGCGTCCCCACCCTTGAGGACAGGTCCGCCGAGCCCGCCGAGACGATCCCGCTGAAGCTGACGGTCACCGGCGCCAAGCCCCCCGCCGAGACCCCGCAGATCGTCGTCGACGCGCACGGACTGCCGTATCTCGACAGCGAGTTGCCGGTGCGGGGGCGCGTCGCCGACCTCCTCTCGCGCCTCTCCCTCGAGGAGAAGGCAGGCCAGATGACCCAGGCCGAGCGCGGCGCCCTCACCGCGTCCGGCGACATC
The DNA here is from genome assembly GCF_041052385.1 of Streptomyces sp. R28. GTDB lineage: Bacteria > Actinomycetota > Actinomycetes > Streptomycetales > Streptomycetaceae > Streptomyces. The sequence goes on from NZ_CP163439.1 coordinate 7,403,651, forward strand.
GCCACGTACGCCCTCGGCTCGCTCCTCTCCGGCGGCGGCTCCACGCCGACGCCCAACACCGCCGAGGCCTGGGCGAAGATGATCGACGGCTTCCAGCTCCGGGCGCAGGCGACCCGCTTCCAGATCCCGCTGATCTACGGCGTCGACGCGGTGCACGGCCACAACAACCTGGTCGGCGCGACGGTCATGCCGCACAACATCGGACTCGGGGCGTCCCGGGATCCGGGGCTGGCCCACCGGACCGGCGCGGTGACCGCCGCCGAGACCCGGGCGACCGGCATCCCCTGGGACTTCGCGCCCTGCCTGTGCGTGACGCGGGACGACCGGTGGGGACGGGCGTACGAGTCCTTCGGCGAGGACCCGGCCCTCGTCGACGCCATGGAGACGGTCATCCAGGGCCTCCAGGGCAGGCCCGACGGACGCGACCTGAACCGCGGCGACAAGGTCCTCGCCACCGCCAAGCACTTCGTCGGCGACGGCGGCACCGAGTACGGCTCCTCGACCACCGGCACGTACACCATCGACCAGGGCGTCACCAAGGTCACCCGGCAGCAGTTGGAGGCCGTCCACCTGGCCCCGTACCGGACGGCCGTCGACCGCGGCGTCGGCACGGTCATGCCGTCGTACTCCTCCCTGGACCTCGTCGGCGACGGCCGGGGGCCGGTGAAGATGCACGCCCGCGCCGACATGATCAACGGGGTCCTGAAGGACCGTATGGGCTTCGACGGCTTCGTGATCAGCGACTGGCAGGGCATCGACCAGATCCCCGGCGACCACGCCTTCGACGTCCGTACGTCGGTCAACGCGGGCGTCGACATGATCATGGTGCCGTACGCGTACAAGGACTTCCACGCGACCTTGGTCGACGAGGTCAGGGCCGGCCGGATCAGCGAGAAGCGGATCGACGACGCCGTATCCCGCATCCTCACGCAGAAGTTCCGCCTCGGGCTGTTCGAGAAGCCGTACGCCGACACCAGCGGGGCCGCGCGGATCGGTTCCGCCGCGCACCGGGCCGTGGCACGTCAGGCGGCCGCACAGTCGCAGGTGCTGCTGAAGAACACGGACGGGCTGCTGCCCCTGAAGAAGTCGCAGGAGGTCTATGTCGCCGGATCCAACGCCGACGACATCGGCAACCAGAGCGGCGGCTGGACGGTCACCTGGCAGGGCGCGTCCGGAGACATCACGCCCGGCACGACGATCCTGGAGGCGATGCGGAAGAACTCCGCGCGGCTGACGTACTCCAAGGACGCCTCGGCACCGACGCAGGGCCATGACGTGGGCGTGGTCGTCGTCGGCGAGACCCCGTACGCCGAGGGCGTCGGCGACGTCGGCAACGGCCACGACCTTCGGCTGAGCCCCGCCGACCGGGCGGCCGTCGACAAGGTGTGCGGCGCGATGAAGTGCGCGGTGCTGATCGTCTCCGGGCGCCCGCAGCTGATCGACGACGAGCGGCTGGCCCGGATCGACGCGCTGGTCGCCTCCTGGCTGCCGGGCACGGAGGGCGACGGCGTGGCGGACGTCCTCTACGGCAGGCGGCCCTTCACCGGGCAGCTGCCCGTCACCTGGCCGAAGAGCGAGGCGCAGCTGCCGATCAATGTCGGGGACGCGTCGTACGACCCGAGGTTCCCGTACGGCTGGGGCCTGACCACGCTGACCGAGGTGCCGGGCGGCGGCGCGGTGACGCTGAGGGCGCTCGGCATCGCGGCCGCGGCCGCCGAGCGGGCGGGGGCAGAGGAGGCGGGGCGCGCGCTCGTCACCAAGGCCCGGCTGATCGTCCAGCGCAGGGCGGCCGGCACGGGGATCACCGAGGCGGTGGCGGGGCCCTTCGCCGAGGCGGACCATCTGCTGCTGACGGGCCGGTACGGGGCGGCGGTGCGGAAGCTGACGGCGGCGTACAGAGCGGCCTGAGCTGTACAGGGCATCTCTTCCGGTGGGGCAGGTCCGTACGGGGAGAGATGCCCGTTCTCCTGCCCCATCGGGTAGCGTCGAAGTATGAGGACTCCGCTGTTCCGGGGCCTCATGCGCGCAGCTGTGGTGCCGGTGGCCGCGACGTTCGCGGTGCTCATGTCCGGTGCCCCCGGCGCGCACGCGGCCACGGACCTTTCGAAGGTCGCCGAGGAGCTGCGCGATGGCCCCGTCTATGTGGACCCCGCCGCCTCGGACCAACTGTCGTCGGCTGACGCCGAAGCGCTCGCCGACAAGATCAGGGACGCCGACAAGCCGGTCTTCGTCGCCGTCCTCCCGGCCGATCAGCCGACGCAGAACCTCCTTTTGAACCTCCGTACCGAGACCGGTGTCACGGGCCTGTACGGCGCCCGCGTCGGTGATCGCTTCGACGCGGCGGCCGACTCCTCCGTCCTGTCCCGGCAGGGGGTGGACAACCTGGTCACATCGGTGCAGGGCGCCGGTGACCCCAAGGCCCAGCTGAACGATTTCGTCGACGCGGCGCTGCAGAACGTGGGCGGCACGGCACCCGCCGGCTGGAGCGACGGCGGGGGCGGCAAGGGCGTGGACACCGGCGGGCTGATCGGTGTCGGCGCGGTGCTGGCGGCGGGCGGCGCGGGCGCGTACGCGCTGGTCCGGCGCAACCGGCGGCGCCACGAGGCGGAGCAGCGGGAGGCGCTGGAGAAACTGCGGGTCGTGGTGGACGAGGACATCACCGCCTTCGGCGAGGAACTGGACCGTCTGGAATTCCACCCGGCCGAACCCGGCGCCGACGACTCGATGCGCGCGGACTACGAGCGCGCACTGGACGCCTACGACCAGGCGAAGCGGCTCATGGACACAGCGCGCAAACCGGAGGACGTCAGGGCCGTCACCCAGTCCCTGGAGGACGGCCGCTTCTCCCTCACCCAGCTGTCCGCCCGTCGGGAGCACCGGCCTCTGCCCGAACGCCGGCCACCCTGCTTCTTCGACCCACGCCACGGCCCGGCGGTGGCCGACGAGACCTGGACACCGCCCGGCGGCACTCTTCGCGAGGTCCCGGTCTGCGCTGCCGACCGCACTCGCCTCGCCGAAGGCCGCGACCCCGTGATCCGCGAGGTGGACACGGAGTACGGCCGCCGCCCGTACTGGGACGCCGGCCCCGCCTACGGCCCCTGGGCAGGCGGCTACTTCGGCGGCGGCATCCTCCCCGGCCTCCTCTTCGGCACGATGCTGGGCAGCATGATGGCCACGCCGGCCTACGCGGCCGACTACGGCGCGGGGTACGGCTACGGCGGCGGTTACGAGGGCGGCGACATGTCCGGCGCGGACTTCGACGCCGGGGACTTCGGGGGCGGGTTCGACGGTGGGGGCGGGTTCGACGGTGGGGGAGGCTTCGGCGGGGGCGGCTTCGACGGCGGAGGCTTCTGAACTCCCTGCCGCAGAACACGGCACGGGCCCGGCGTCCGAGGACGCCGGGCCCGCAGTACTGGCACGCCGACAAGCCGGCAGGTCAGAGAGTGGACGCCGCCGAGGCGATCGCGGAGGCGAAGGTCGAGACCTCGGTGTAGACGCCGGGGGCGTTCGGCCGGGCGCAGCCTATGCCCCAGCTGACTATGCCGACCTGGATCCACTGGTTGGCGCTGTCCCGACGGAACATCGGGCCGCCGGAGTCGCCCTGGCAGGTGTCGACGCCGCCCGCGGTGAGGCCGGCGCAGATCTCCTCGTTCGCGATGAGGCCGCTGTAGCCGCTGTAGGAACGGCAGGTGGCGTCGCTGACGAACGGCACGTTGGCCTTGAGCATGTAGCGCTGCTGGCCGCCGCCCTCGGTGGCCGCGCCCCAGCCGGCGACGGTGAAGGTGCCGGTGTTGTACTGCGTGGTGGTGGCGATCTTCAGCGTCGGCAGGTTGATGGGCTGGGCGAGCTTGATGAGCGCCCAGTCCTTGCCGTCGCCGTTGTAGCCGGGGGCCTGCAACACCTTGGTGGAGCGGACCTGGACACGCCCGCTGGTGGACTGCAGGTCCACGACACCGGCGGTGGCCGTGATGCTGGTGTTGTTGCCGGACCCGCTCACACAGTGCGCGGCGGTGAGCACGATCTGCTGGGTGTAGAGCGCGCCTCCACAGCCCATGGAGAGCCGGACCATGAACGGGAACTCGCCCTGCGTGGCACGGGTTCCGCCGACGACGCGCGAATCGGCGGCGTTCGCGGCCGAGACGGGCTGAAGGCTGACGATCGCGAGAGCGGCTGCGCCGAGGACCGCGCATCTCTTGAGCGCGGTGAGGAGCTTCTTCAACGTGATGCCTTCCGTGGGGGGTTGGACATACGAACGTGGAGAGCGCTGATAGGTCAGGGGCATGCCACCAAGGGGGGAAAGGAAAGAAAGCCCCCATTTTGTGACATGCGCCGGTCAAATCTGTTGCTGGATTATGTGGATCCTGGGCGTGCCCGGACAAGGGGTTGAATCCAGCCACGCTCGTTCAGGACACGGGCTGGTCGAGGACGGCCGTGCGCAGACCGGGGCGCGACCGCGGCATCCGGTCGATGCCGCGGTCACGGGGTCACGCGGTCACGGGGTCACGCGGTCACGGGGTCACGCGGTCACGGGGTACGCGCGCACGGCGGCCGACGGCCGAGGACCGCCGTTCTCCCTCTCCTGCGAGGCGAGGGCGCCCCGTCCGGAACCGGGCCGGGATGTCGCGGTCATGCCGGTGACGATGCCCGCGTACGACGGTCAGCCGTGCCCTGACATCGCCGCCGGGCCAGACCACCCGCCGCGCCCGCCACGCCCGCCGCCACCAGCGACAGCGCGACCAGCACGACGCTGACCCACAGGGGTGACCGGTACCCGAGCCCGGCCCCGATGGCCGTACCGCCGAGCCATGGCCCCAGCGCGGCACCCACGTTGAACGCGGCCGTCGCGAAGCCACCGCCCAGCGTGGGCGCACCGGGAGCCGCGTACAGAGCCTGGGAGATGAGCGTGGACCCGACACCGAAGGACAGGGCGCCCTGCGCGAAGACGAGCCCGAGCGCCACGGCCGGCGTACCGGCGCCGAGCGCGAAGGCGACCCACCCCAGGCACAAGGCGCTGCCACCCCCGATCACCACCGCCCCGGGCCGCCGATCGGCGAACCGCCCGCCCACGCCGACCCCCACGAACGCCCCCGCACCGAACAGCGCCAGCACGACGGGCACCCACCCGCTTCCCAGCCCCGTCACCTTCGTGACCAGCGGCGCGAGATAGGTGAAGGTGCAGAAGGTGGCGGCGTTCACGAGGGCGCCGAGGAGCAGCGTGACCTGGAGCCGGGGGCTGCGCAGCGACCGCAGTTCGCCCCGCAGGGCAGGCCGCTCGGAGTCGGCGGCACCACGCGGCACGGACCACACGACCGCCACCACGGCAGGCACGGACAGCAGCGCCACAGCCCAGAACGCCGCACGCCACCCCCAGAGCTGACCGAGCGCCGCCCCGGCGGGCACCCCCACCACACAGGCAAGGGTGACCCCGCCGAGCAGGGTGGACGTGGCCCGCCCTTTGGCAGCGGGCTCGACCATCTGGACGGCCGCGACGAGGGCGACGGCCAGGAACCCGGCATTGGCCAGCGCCCCCACGACGCGCGTGCCGACCAGTACCCCGAAGCTGTCGGTCACCGCCCCCACGACATGGACGGCGATGAACACAGTCAGAAACCCCAACAGGGCCCCACGCCGTGACCACCGCCGCGCGAGCCCGGCCATGACAGGCGCCCCGACCACCATCCCCACGGCAAAGGCAGAGGTGAGCGCCCCGGCAGCGGGCACGGAAACCCGCAGTTCCCGCGCGATGTCCGGCACCAGCCCGGACAGCATGAACTCGGATGTTCCCTGGGCGAAGACGGCAACGCCCAGCAGATGAAGAGCGAACGGCATGAAGAAACTCCGCAACCCGAAGTCGACGTCGAAAACGGCACGTTGAACGGCCGTCCGGCAGCGGAGTGAGTCCTGACGCGGCGTAAGCGCTGATCAGCGCGGCATCACGAACAGCCACCGGAGAGCCGGTGGCCGGAGTCTGGAGGCTTCGGGGCTGGACACGGGAGGCAGGCTAGCGGGACCGGCGGGGACGGCTCCACCCGTTTTTGACGGCACGGACCCGCACGCCTTCGAATCCCCCACCGCCCTCGACACCTGGCTGGCCTGGATCAAGGTCGCCAAGAAGGGCTCGGGCATCCGCTCCGTCACCGCCGCCGAGGTCAACGACGTGGCCCTCTGCCACGGCTGGATCACGGGTCGGCGCAGGAGTCTGGACGCCGCGAAGGCGGACGGACGGTGGGCGGCGGCGCACGAGTCGCAGAAGCACGCGGGCGTCCCCGGGGAACTCGCGGCCGCAGTGGCCCAAGCAGGGGCGGCGGGCGCGAAGTTGGAGGCGGGGGCCGAGATCGGGAGCCGGCCCCCGCCGAAGGTCAGGCGTTCCTGATCGCCGAAATGTCGAAGATGAGCTTGATCTTGTCCGAGACGAGAACCCCACCCGTCTCCAGCGCGGCGTTCCAGGTCAGGCCCCACTCCGAGCGCAGGATCTCCGCCTTGCCCTCGAAGCCGACGCGCTCGTTGCCGAAGGGGTCCTTCGCGGCGCCGTTGAACTCGAGGTCGATGGTGAGCGGTTTGGTGGTGCCGAGGATCGTCAGGTCGCCGGTGATGCGGTAGTCGTCGCCGTCGAGGGCCTGCGCCGAGGTCGAGCGGAAGGTCATCGTCGGGAACTCGTCCGTCTTGAAGAAGTCCGCGCTCTTGAGGTGCGCGTCGCGGTCCGCGGAGCCCGTGTCGATGCTCTCCATCTTGACGTCGATGGACGCCGTGGACGCGGACGGTTCGCTGCCGTCCAGGTGCAGCGAGCCGCTGAAGTCGAGGAACTTACCCTTGACGTTGGTGACCATGGCGTGGCGGACGGTGAAGCCGATCGTGGAATGGGCCGTGTCGATCGTGTAGTCGCCGGTCAGGGCGGTCAGGTCGGGGTTCGCCATGACGTGCTCCTTCGGAGTGGTGGAATTGATGTTGAATCTTTAACTACATCAACGCGACCGACCGTAGGCGTATTCCATTCAGGGTTCAACATCATCCGCAAAGTGTTGGCGTGATTACGGTGAGGTGGTAGATGCCCAAGGCATGACCTCTCAGCGCACAGGGCTCACGAGACCCACCCGCCGAGCCGTCCTGCTCGCGGCGGCGCTCCTGGCCGCGGCCACGGCCACGACCGCCACCGCTCCTGCCGCCCGCGCCGCCGACCCCGACCCCTACGACGCCCTCCGCCTGCGCTGGCTCGACATCGCGCTCGGCGCCGACTACGACCCGAGGGCCGAGCCGTACGCCGCCCGCCTCGCCGAAACGGGCACCCTCGCCCGCGGCTTCCGGGCCACCATGGCCCCCACCCCCACCTCCCTCTGGCCCGGCCACCCCTACGACCCACCCGCCGGCATCACCCAGAGCTACGGCCGCCTGTGGACGATGGCCCAGGCCTACGTCCAGCCCGGCACCGGCTCCACCGCCGACCCGGCCCTCCTCGCCGACGTCCTGCGGGGCCTCGACCACCTCGCCGTCACGATCTACAACCCCTCCACCACCCGCTACGGCAACTGGTGGGAGTGGCAGATCGGCAGCCCCCGCCTGCTGATGGACCTCACCGCCGCCCTGTACGACCACCTCACCGAGGCGCAGATCGCCGCCGCCTGCGCGGCCGTCGACCACTTCATCCCGGACGCGATGCTGACCGACTACTCCGGCACCTCCACCGGCGCCAACCGGGTCGACCTCTGCCGCGGCGTCGCCCTGCGCGGCATCCTCGGCCGGAGCCCGGCGAAGGTCGCACTCGCCCGCGACGCGCTGTCCCCGGTCTTCCCGTACGTCACGAAGGGCGACGGCCTCTACGCCGACGGCTCGTTCGTCCAGCACACCTGGGTCGCCTACTCCGGCACCTACGGCCAGGTCCTCCTCGACGGCCTCGGCCGCCTCTTCGCCCTGCTCGCCGGATCCGAGTGGGAGGTGACCGACCCCGACAGGCAGATCGTCCTCGACAGCGTCGAGCGCGCATACGCCCCGCTCATCCACGACGGGTTGATGATGGACGGCGTCAACGGCCGTGCCATCAGCCGGGGTTACCTCAAGAGCGACGACCGGCACGTCATGCGCAGCGACCACTTCCACGGGCAGGGCGTCATCGCCGCCATGGCCCTGCTCGCGGGCGGCGCGAGCGCGGCGGAACGGGAGCGCTGGTACGGCCGTATCAAGGGATGGATCGAACGGGACACGGTGACACCCATCTTGACGGCGCGCCAGTTCGGCGTCGCGGACCTCGCCCGACTGCACGCCGTCGCCGAGTCACCGGTCCCGGGCACCCCCGAACCGACCGGCCACCACCTCTTCGCCGCCATGGACCGAGCCGTCCACCGCCGCCCCGGCTTCGTCGCCAACATCGCCATGGCCAGCGACCGCATCGCGTACTACGAGTGCGGCAACGGCGAGAACCCGCGCGGCTGGCACACCGGTGCCGGGATGCTCTCCTGGTGGGCCGACGGCCTCGGCGACCGGGCCGATCAGTACACGGACTGGTACTGGCCGACCGTCGACTGGTACCGCCTCCCGGGCACGACCGTCTCCACGAAGCGCCTCCCGGACAAGGCGGGCGGCGAATGGGGCGAGCCCAAGCCCGACGTGCGGTGGGTCGGCGGCACGACCGACGGCGAGTACGCGGCGATCGGGCAGCACCTGAAAGGCCTGGGGTCGACGCTCGAGGCCCGCAAGTCGTGGTTCTGTGCCGAGGACGCCGTGATCTGCCTCGGGGCCGGGATCACCTGCGCCGACGGAGTCCCCGTCGAGACCGTCGTCGACAACCGCAAACTGGGGGAGGGCGGCACCCAGGCCTTCGTACGCGGCCCGGGCTGGGCGCACCTGGAGGGCCACGGCGGCTGGGTGGTGCCGTACGGCGATCTGCGCACCCTGCGCGAGGACCGCACCGGTGCCTGGGCCGACATCAACACCACCAGTACGACGGAGCGCCGCACCCGTCGGTGGCAGACCCTCTGGCTGGACCACGGCACGGACCCGACGGACGCGACGTACGTCTACGTGCTCATGCCCGGCGCGGGCCGACGCAAGGTGGCGATCCGGGCCGCGCACGGCACCCGCTGGCTGTCGGTCCTCGCCAACGACCGTGCGCGCCAAGCGGTGCACGTCCCCTCCCTGGGGCTGACGGCGGCCAACTTCTGGCAGCCGGGTACGGCGGGACCGCTCACCGCGTCCGCCGGCGCGAGTGTGCTGCTCCGCCGCCGGGGCCGTACCGCTACGCTCTGCGTGAGCGAGCCGCCGCGCACGGGCGAGCCGCTGGAGATCACCTGGGACCACCCCGTACGCCGGATCCTGCGCGCGGACGACACGGTCGAGATCCTCGCGACGGGCCGCCGACTGCGCCTGCGTGTCACTCCGGGGATGGTATGTGCGACCCACCGATGTGAGGTGGCTCTCGGCTGACGACTTTGTGCGGCCCCCACAACGCGGATGCCCTCTGAGCAGTCGGAAGGGCTGCATGCGGTGACGGTTCTGTTCAGTGGTACCAGTAAAACGCTCCGGAGACTGTACGGAGTCAACGGCTCGCTTTCCTTCGTGTCCTTCGTAAGGTCGCTACATGACCGTTTTGGATGAGGCACCGGGTGAGCCGATCGACGCCCGCGGGCGGACGGCCGAGCTGCACGAGATCCGTGCGCAGGCGCTGGCCGGCCCGAGCGAGAAGGCGACCACGGCGCAGCACGCCAAGGGCAAGCTGACCGCCCGGGAGCGGATCGAGCTGCTCCTGGACCCGGGCACCTTCCGGGAGGTCGAGCAACTGCGCCGGCACCGCGCGACCGGCTTCGGCCTGGAGACCAAGAAGCCGTACACCGACGGTGTCATCACCGGCTGGGGCACGGTGGAGGGCCGTACGGTCTTCGTCTACGCGCACGACTTCCGTATCTTCGGCGGCGCGCTGGGCGAGGCCCACGCCACGAAGATCCACAAGATCATGGACATGGCCATCGCGGCGGGCGCGCCCCTGGTCTCCCTGAACGACGGCGCGGGCGCCCGTATCCAGGAGGGCGTCTCGGCGCTCGCCGGCTACGGCGGCATCTTCCAGCGCAATACCAAGGCGTCCGGTGTCATCCCGCAGATCTCGGTGATGCTCGGCCCGTGCGCGGGCGGCGCGGCGTACAGCCCCGCCCTGACGGACTTCGTCTTCATGGTCCGCGAGACGTCGCAGATGTTCATCACCGGCCCCGACGTGGTCAAGGCGGTGACGGGCGAGGAGATCACCCAGAACGGCCTGGGCGGCGCGGACGTGCACGCCGAGACCTCGGGCGTCTGCCACTTCGCGTACGACGACGAGGAGACGTGCATCGCCGAGGTGCGCTACCTGCTGTCGTTGCTGCCCCAGAACAACCGCGAGAACCCGCCCCGGGCGGACTCCACGGACGCCGCCGACCGCCGGTCGGACGTCCTGCTGGACCTGGTCCCGGCGGACGGCAACCGGCCGTACGACATGGCCAAGGTCATCGAGGAGATCGTCGACGACGGCGAGTACCTGGAGGTCCACGAGCGCTGGGCGCGCAACATCATCTGCGCGCTGGCCCGCCTCGACGGCCAGGTCGTGGGCATCGTGGCCAACCAGCCCCAGTCCCTCGCCGGTGTCCTGGACATCGAGGCATCGGAAAAAGCTGCGCGCTTTGTCCAGATGTGTGACGCTTTTAACATCCCGATCGTCACTTTCCTGGACGTCCCCGGGTTCCTCCCGGGCGTCGACCAGGAACACGGCGGAATCATCCGGCACGGCGCGAAGCTCCTCTACGCCTACTGCAACGCGACCGTGCCGCGGATCTCGCTGATCCTGCGCAAGGCGTACGGAGGTGCCTACATCGTCATGGACAGCCAGTCCATCGGTGCCGACCTCACCTACGCCTGGCCGACGAACGAGATCGCCGTGATGGGCGCGGAAGGTGCGGCCAACGTCATCTTCCGCCGGCAGATCGCCGAGGCCGAGGACCCCGAGGCCATGCGGGCCCGCATGGTCAAGGAGTACAAGTCCGAGCTCATGCACCCGTACTACGCGGCCGAGCGTGGCCTGGTGGACGACGTGATCGACCCCGCGGAGACCCGCGAGGTGCTCATCCGCTCCCTGGCGATGCTCCAGACCAAGCACGCCGACCTGCCGTCCCGCAAGCACGGCAACCCCCCGCAGTAACCCAGCGGATCCTTCGCGGTACCCCCGCGGAAACCTCTCTCACGGAGACTGTGACCTATGAACACCTCTGACATCCGCGTCGAGAAGGGCCACGCCGAGCCCGAGGAAGTCGCGGCCATCACCGCGATCCTCCTGGCCCGCGCCGCCGCCCAGGCGTCCGACACCGCCCCGTCCCACCGCGGCCGCGCGAAGGCGGGCTGGCGCCGTCTGGAGCGCGAGCCCGGGTTCCGGGCCCCGCACAGCTGGCGCTGAGCGGTTCACGACGCTTACGGCCCCGTTCTCCCATGTAGGAGAGCGGGGCCGTCCCCTTTGTCGGGGGCCGGAGAGGCTGCCGGCCATGAATCAGGCGTTTCAGCAAGGGGAGCGTGAAGCCGGCCACCGCAGCAACGGCGCCCTGCCCGGAGCGGCCTCCGCACGCATCCCAGCGGCCTCGCCCCGGCCGCCGTCCCTCCAGCCGCTCCTATCGGGCCGCAGCAGCGCCAGAGAGCGTCCACCAGCCTTCACCGGGCCCGCTTGCCGTCCCCCGTCGCGCGCAGGCTCACGCACGCCACGACAGCTCCGTCAGCGCCCGTTCCTCGAACAACACTCCGTACAGGCGGTTTTCGGCCTCCCTCAGCCCCACCGGAGCGCGCACCGCTCGCGGCTCCGCCACAGCGGCGACCGGGACACCCGCCGCGTCAACTCGGCCATCGACAACCGGCGTTCCTGGTCCCGCCGCCCCCCGCCGTTTCCCGCGAGCCCACCTGGGCCGCCGCCCGCGCCACGGTCGCCCCCAGCCGTAACGCAGCCGCCTCCGCGCCCATCCCCCCCACCCCCCTCAAACACTTACGGCCCCCATCCCTCCCAAAGGAGGAACGGGGGCCGTAAGTGAAACGTGCCAGAGAGGCCGCTGAGCAGCCGCTACCGCAGCCGCGCCATCAGCGCGTGCTCGACCAGCGTGATCAGCGCCGACTTGGCGTCCGCGCGGTGGCGGGCGTCCGTCGTGATGATCGGGGTGTCCGGACCGATCTGGAGGGCCTCACGGACCTCGTCCGGGTTGTACGGCTGGTTGCCGTCGAAGCCGTTCAGCGCGATCACGAACGGCAGCCCGCTGTTCTCGAAGTAGTCGACCGCGGGGAAGCAGTCGGCGAGACGGCGGGTGTCCACCAGCACGATGGCGCCGATGGCGCCGCGCACCAGGTCGTCCCACATGAACCAGAAGCGGTCCTGACCGGGGGTGCCGAACAGGTACAGGATCAGGTCCTGGTCCAGGGTGATACGACCGAAGTCCATGGCGACCGTCGTGGTCGTCTTGTCTCCGGTGTGAGTGAGGTCGTCGATGCCCGCCGAAGCGGAAGTCATCACGGCCTCTGTGCGCAGCGGGTTGATCTCCGAAACGGCCCCGACGAACGTGGTCTTGCCCACGCCGAAGCCACCCGCCACCACGATCTTCGCCGAGGTGGTGGAGCGGGAAGGACCGCCGCTAGAGCTTGCGAAGTCCACTGAGCACCCTTTCGAGCAGTGTCACGTCTGGCTGGCCGCCGGCGTTCTCGTCGCCGCCGGGCTGATGGATGGCGACCAGGCCCGCCTCCGCCAAGTCGGCGACGAGGATTCTGGCCACGCCGAGAGGGATCGTCAGGAGGGCGGAGACTTCCGCCACCGACTTGATCTCGCGGCAGAGGTTGCAGATCCGCTGATGCTCGGGCAACTGGCCCTGCATCTGGTGCGGCTGCGCGGTGGTGTGCACCAGCGCCTCGATGGCGAGCTGGTAGCGCGGGCGCGTCCGTCCGCCGGTCATGGCGTACGGACGCACCAGGGGGTTGTTCGTCGAACCGGCGGGCGCCGGCTCAGGAGCGCGGCGCTGCGGCTGCACCGGCTGGATACGCGGCGCCGACGGCTGGTCGTACGGCGAGGGGCCGGGGCCCTGGGGTGCGTACGGCTGCCGCTGGCTCGGTGTGGAGGGGAAGTTGTAACGGTTCGGGTTCTGGGAACCGTCGTTCTGGCCCTGGCCAGGGCCGTACGACCAATTACCCGACGATGAACCGCCTGGGGGTGTTGCCACTTTCTCTCCTCCTCCGACTGTGCCTGGCACCCATCTGTGGAGCCGCGTCCCGAAACTTTACGGCCACGGGACGCCAAAACGCACCGACTGTCTGTTAGTTGAGCAGGCTGCCTTGGAGCTCCGCACGCAGGTCCGGCGTGAGGACGGTACCGGCACGGTCGACCAGAAGCGCCATCTCGTACCCAATGAGGCCGATGTCCGCCTCGGGGTGGGCCAGAACGGCGAGCGACGAACCGTCGGAGATGGACATGAGGAAGAGGAATCCCCGCTCCATCTCCACAACTGTCTGGTTAACGCTTCCACCCTCGAAGATGCGGGAGGCGCCTGCCGTCAGAGACGTCAGACCGGAGGCGACGGCCGCGAGCTGGTCGGCGCGGTCGCGCGGGAAGCCTTCGGACATCGCCAGAAGGAGTCCGTCGGCGGAGACCACCACCGTGTGCGACACCCCGGGGGTGTTGTCCACGAAGTTGGTGATCAACCAGTTCAGGTTCTGTGCCGCCTGGCTCATCGGGCTCACACTAACGCTCCTGGTTGTAGGTGCTGTCAGGACCACCGTGTTGATTCCTGGTGGCCTGGCCGTTCGTTTCACTTCCCGCGCTGCGGCCCCGCTGGACCCCGCGGCGCAGGTTGCTCAGCCTGCCCCGGACGTCTTCGGGAGCGCGGGAGATCTGTGGACCTCCCTGGGGGGTGGTCTCGGCGGCTCCCTCGACCAGGTTGGCCTTGGGCACCCGCCGCGGCAGGCCGGAGGAGGTCACCCCGCCCGCCTTGGGCTTCCGGAGCTGCGAGGCCTGCTGCCACCGCTCGTCGTTGGACGAGCGCCAGCTGCTGTCGCCGTTGCTCTCCGGCGTGGGGGCCGGCGATTCCTGCCGCACCGGCCGAGCGCCGTTGGTGCCGCTCGGGGCGGATCCACGGCGGGGGAGCCCGGCGTCGGTCATGGTGTGGGCGGCGGAGGAGGCCGGTCCCGGACGGTCGAAGCCTACGTGGTCGCGCTCGTTCGAGTCATCGGCCTGCGCAGATTCCGTTTCCGGAGCGTACTGGTCCTGATACCCGTTGCGGTAGCCGTTCGACTGCGGCCAGTCGTCCTGGTGGCGCCGCTGCTCGAAGGCCGGGAAGGTCTCCGGGGCCGAGGCGCTCGCGGCCGTCGGCTCCTCGCGGGGCGCCTCCGGATACGAGGGCTCGGGGTAGCCGCTGCCCGACGAGAAGGTGTCGTTCTGCTGCAGGCCCCCGTTCGGCGCGTAGTACGTGTCGTCGTACGACGGCCGCTGCTGCTCGTCGTACGCAGCCCGCTGCTGCTCCTCGTACGGCGTCTGCCGCTGCTCCTCGTACGACTGGCGCTGCTCCTCGTACGACGGCTGCGGGTCGAACCCGCCGCGCTGCTCGGGGAAGCCGCTCTGGCCGTCGTAGGCCGGCTGACCGGTGAAGTCGTCGTACCCGGGTGCCTCGGGGGACTCCGGGCCGTGGGCCTGGGCCTCCAGGGCCGCACGGCGCTCCTCGCGCATCAGGGAGCGGCCGACGGGGTCCAGCTCGCGGATGTCGTCGGGAACCTCGGTGTAGCGGCTGTCGTCGAAGCCGAGCTCCGCGGCCGTACGCATCGGCACCTGGTTGAAGTTCTCACCCTGGAAGTGCTGCTCCGGGATGATCTGCGAGACGGTGAACTCGTCGGCGACCGGGTGCTGCTGCTGCTCGCCGCCACCACCGTGGGTGATCGCGTCCGGCAGCATGACCAGCGAGGTGGTGCCGGCCTGCTCGCCGGAGGGGCGCAGCTGGACGCGGATGCCGTGCCGGTCGGACAGCCGGCCGACCACGAACAGGCCCATGCGCTGCGAGATCGCGGCGTCCACGGTCGGCGGGTTGGCCAGCTTGTGGTTGATGTCCGCGAAGTCCTCGGCGGTGAGGCCGATGCCCTTGTCGTGGATCTCGATCATCACGCGGCCGTCGGGGAGACGGGTCGCGGTCACGCGGACCTTGGTCTGCGGGGAGGAGAACGTGGTGGCGTTCTCCAGCAGCTCGGCGAGCAGGTGCACGAGGTCGGTCACGGCGCGGCCGTGGATCTCGGCCTCCGGGACGCCGGAGAGCTCGATGCGCTCGTACTGCTCCACCTCGGAGGAGGCGGCACGCAGCACGTCGACCAGCGGGACCGGCTGGTCCCAGCGGCGGCCGGGCTCCTCGCCGGCGAGGACGAGGAGGTTCTCGCCGTTGCGGCGCATACGGGTCGCGAGGTGGTCCAGGCGGAAGAGGTTCTCCAGCTGGTCCGGGTCGGCCTCGTTGTTCTCCAGGTCGGTGATCAGGGTCAGCTGGCCCTCGATCAGCGACTGGTTGCGGCGCGAGAGGTTGGTGAAGATCGCGTTGATGTTGCCCCGCAGCAGGGCCTGCTCGGCGGCGAGCCGGACGGCCTCGCGGTGGACCTGGTCGAAGGCGCGGGCGACTTCGCCGATCTCGTCACGGGTGTTGATCGGGATGGGCTGGACGCGGGTGTCCACGCGGCCCGGGTCGGTGCGCGAGAGCTGGTCGACCAGCATCGGCAGGCGCTGCTCGGCGATGCCGAAGGCGGCGTTGCGCAGCTGGCGCATCGCGCGGGACATCTGGCGGGCGACCATGCCGGCCAGGATGAACGCGGCGAGCAGGGCGACCACGACCGCGGCACCGGTGATGAGGGCGTCGCGCTTGGCGTCGTCGGAGATGTTGGAGGCCTCGTTCACCGCGGTGTCCGCCAGGTCGGTCTCGATCTGGCGGTAGGCGTTGAACTTGAGGGTGTTCACCGCCCACCAGTTCTGTGCGGTGACGCCCTTCTCGGCGAGTGCGGCGCGGGCGCTGGGGGCGGGGGACTCGAGGCCGACGAGGAGCTTGACCATGTTGGTCGGGTTGGCCGGCGGCGGGACGTAGTCGGGGTCCTTGGCCGCGGCCTCCTTGGCCATGGCCGCGCCCTCGGCCGCGATCTCCTTCTTGGCGTTCTCGAGCTTCTGCGCGTCGGCTTCGGTGCCACCGCCCTTGTACTCCTCGACGGCGATGCCCTCAAGGTAGGCGTACGAGGAGAGAGCGACCCGCTGGCTGGCGAAGCTGCTCGCGGTGGGGCCGGGCTTGACCAGCAGGTGCATGCCGATGGAGCGCTGCAGCGACAGGGCCGCCTTGGTGAGCTCGATGGCGTAGACCGTGCGGCCGTAGGAGGTGATGTTGCCGGTGCCCAGACCGAGCTCGTTGGCGAACTCCGTCAGAGGGTGCGCGACCTCGACGTAGCCCTCTTCGGTCTGCACACCGGTGAGCTTGTTGGTGTAGGCCGCCGCGCGCAGGTCGGCGAGCTTCGGCTCGGCATCCCGGAACAGCTTCAGACGGCGCTCCAGGCCCGGTTTCTGCGGCATGTTCTGCGCGGCGGCGTCGAACTCGTCGGCTGCCTTGTCCGTGTTGGCGCGGGCCGTGGTGACCGTCTGGTCGTCCTCGCCCTTGCCCTGCAGCAGCGGCGCTGCGGTGATGTCACGCTCGTTGTAGAGGGCGTCGGCGTAGAACAGGGAGGCCCGGACCAGACGCGCGGTGTTCTCCGCGTCCTCGGCCTCCTGCCAGGTGTCGATCGAGCTCTTCACCTGGAAGCCGCCCATGACGAGGCCGACCATCACGGGTATGAGGAGGATCGCGTTCAGCCGGGTCGGCACGCGCCAGTTGCGCGGCGAGAGACGGCCGCCGCTCGGTGCGGGCGCCGCCGTTGGTTCCGATCCGGGCACAGGGGCGGGCGCCGCTCCGCGCGGCGGCGGGGTGAAGTTGCCCCGGGCCGACGGCTCGGGACTGCTCTTGCTTCGCCTCACTCGACCAACAACCTTCCGGCGGGGTCGGCACCTACGTATGTGCCGCTGTGTCTCAGAGTCCAGTTCGTCATCGAGTACGCAGTACTGCTGAGTACGTCTTTGACTATTGGGCAGTTCTCGCATTCCAGCACGTCGGCCTGCGCTCTTCCAAACAGTGGAAGAGGAGGATTCCGAGTGATGTAAGCCCTAGATAAAACGGTCATAAAGAACGAGCCCCGCCAAAAGACGGGGCGTTCGTACGCGCAGCGACACCGCTTGACCGCGACGAGTGGCCATACCACCCGATTCCTCTGCCGAAACGTTATGAACAAGGGAGCCGACCGTGTCAAAGGCCACAGCCGGCTCCGGCGCATCTACGGCAACTGCCGTACGGCGCTTCCTACTTGATCTACCTCAGCCGGGCCATCAGCGCGTGCTCCACCAGCGTGATCAGCGCACTCTTGGCATCGGCACGGTGTCGGGCGTCTGTGGTGATGATCGGCGCGTCCGGACCGATCTGCAGCGCCTCGCGCACCTCGTCGGGCGTGTACGGCTGGTGTCCGTCGAAGCCGTTGAGGGCGATGACGAAGGGGAGCCCGCTGTTCTCGAAGTAGTCGACCGCGGGGAAGCAGTCGGCGAGGCGGCGGGTGTCGACCAGGACGACGGCGCCGATGGCACCGCGCACCAGGTCGTCCCACATGAACCAGAAGCGGTCCTGGCCGGGCGTACCGAAGAGGTACAGGATCAGGTCCTGGTCCAGGGTGATACGGCCGAAGTCCATGGCCACCGTGGTGGTGGTCTTGTCCCCGGTGTGCGTGAGGTCGTCGATGCCCGCGCTCGCGGAGGTCATGACGGCCTCGGTGCGCAGCGGGTTGATCTCCGAGACGGCGCCCACGAACGTGGTCTTGCCCACGCCGAAGCCACCCGCCACCACGATCTTGGCGGAGGTGGTCGCCCGGCCCGGTTCAGAGCTTGCGAAGTCCACTGAGCACCCTTTCGAGCAGCGTCACATCCGGAGCGCCGCCGTTGTTCTCGTCGCCGCCCGGCTGGTGGATGGCGACCAGGCCGGCCTCAGCGAGGTCCGCGACCAGGATCCTGGCCACGCCCAGCGGCATGGACAGCAGCGCGGAGACCTCGGCGACCGACTTCACCTCACGGCACAGGTGGCAGATGCGCTGGTGCTCCGGGAGGAGCCCCATGAGTGCTGCCGGGTCGGCCGTGGTGCTGATCAGGGCCTCGATGGCCAGCTGGTAGCGCGGCCGGGTCCGGCCGCCGGTCATCGCGTACGGACGTACCAGCGGCTGATCGCCCTCATCCTCGTACGGCTCCGCGTACGGATCATGAGAGGCGGTGGGCGGGGTCATGAATCCTCCGGGCGGGGACAGCAAGTCGGTCAGTCAAGCCGTCTGGTGATGGCCGGTGGGGGGGATTGTGGCGGCCGGACGGTGATTTGGTGAGGCGAGTGGATCCGGGGGTGATCAGTGGAGCAGACTGCCTTGGAGTTCGGCGCGCAGGTCCGGCGTGAGCACAGCGCCCGCGCGGTCGACCAGCAGCGCCATCTCGTAGCCGACGAGGCCGATGTCGCACTCGGGGTGGGCGAGAACGGCCAGGGACGAACCGTCCGAGACGGACATGAGGAAGAGGAATCCCCGCTCCATCTCGACGACGGTCTGTGCCACGCTGCCGCCCTCGAAGATCCGGGAGGCCCCTGCCGTCAGCGAGGTCAGACCCGATGCGACGGCCGCCAGCTGGTCGGCACGGTCACGCGGGAAACCCTCGGACATCGCCAGCAGAAGACCGTCGGCGGATACGACGACGGTGTGGGACACACCCGGGGTGTTGTCCACGAAGTTGGTGATCAACCAGTTGAGGTTCTGTGCCGCCTGGCTCATCTGGCTCAACTAACGCTCCTGCTGGTGAGTGGGGTTCGGGAAGCTGCCGGTCTGGTCGTTACCGACCTGGCGACCTTGCGCGATACCCCGACGGAGATTGGTCAGCCGGCCGCGTACGTCGTCAGGCGCACGCGAGACAGCCGGACCGGATTGGTGCTGTTGCTGCTGAGCCGTGCCCGGGACGAGGTTCGCCCTGGGGACCCGGCGCGGCAGGCCGGAGGTGGTGACACCGCCGGCAGCCGGTTGCCGGACGCGTTCCGCCTGCCGGACGAGGTCGTCGTTCGGCGAGCTGCGCCAGGCGGTCGATGAGGTCCGCTGGGGGGCGGAGGGTGGTTGCGCCGGAGCCGCCGGAGCCTGCGGCTGCTGCGGGGCGGAGGCCGGAGCCGAGCCGCCCGCGCCGGGCTGACGCCCCTGCGGGCCGCCGTGGAACCAGTTGGTCTCCAGCGTGTCGTACAGCGGGGTACGGCCGTCACCGGGACCCGCCGGCGGCAACGCCTCGGGCTCCTGGCGGGCGGGCCGCTGCTGCGGACGCGGCGGGACCGGGGGCTGCGGGGCACCGAAGTCGGAACCGCCGCCGTACGTGCCGTTGACCTGGGGCCGCTCGAACTGCCCGGTGGGCTCGGGGTTCTGGCGTCCGGGCAGGGCGTGCTGGCCCGTCGAGCTGCCGTCGTACGCCTGCGGCGAGGGGAACTGGCCCGTCTGCGACGAGTTGTTCTGCCCGTTCGGGCTGCCGAAGACGTCCGAGCGGACGAACGGACCGGCGTTCTGCGGGTCGTACGCACCCGGGGCGGGGGCGTCGAAGTCCGGGCGGGCGAAGTCCGACGGGCCGGCGTTCGAGCCCGGGCCCTGGAGGTCGTCGATCCGCGGCATCCGGGAGGTCTGTGCGGGGTCCTCGTCGTGCCCGCGCGGAGCGTCGAGGGAGGCGCGCGGCACCTGAGGCTGCGCGTTCTCGTCGCTCCAGCTGGGGCGGGAGGGCTGGTTGCCGCCCGGCAGCTCGGCACGCGCGCCACCGCGCGGCGGCAGCTGCGGCTGGCGGCCACGGCGGCCCTTCTCGTTGCCGGCGGGCGGCGACTGCGGCGAGGAGGGTCCACCCTGCCACGACTGGTCGGGGCCGCCGGAGGCGCCACGGGAGCCACCGAAGGAGTCCTGACCCGTGCCCGCGGCCTGCAGCCCCTGCGGAGCACCCGGAGCCTGGCCACCGAACCCGGCGCCCGCACCGGCCGGCGGCCGACCCTGCGAGGGCGCGCCCGGACCCTGCGGTCCACGCGCCGCACCCGGTCCACCGGGAAGTCCGCCACCGTCACGTCCGGGCAGCGCGGCCCGCGGTCCCTGGCCGGCACCGAGCCGGCCCCCGCCGGACGCACCGGCACCGAGCGCACCACCACCCGGCGCACCCGCGCCGAGGGAGCCGTTGCCGGTCTGGGCCTGGCGACGGGCGGCAGCGGCACCGGCGGCGGCCTGCGCCGCGGCCGGACCACCGGAGACAGCGGGGCCGTTCGTGCCGGGCTTGCCCGGAACGGGCTTCTTGCCGCCCTGGGCGACGTCGACGGGCAGCATGACCAGCGCGGTCGTACCGCCGGAGTCGGACGGGCGCAGCTGGATGCGGATGCCGTGCCGCTGCGACAGACGACCGACCACGAAGAGGCCCATGCGGCGGGAGACCGACACGTCCACGGTGGGCGGCGAGGCGAGCCGCTCGTTGATCGCGGCGAGGTCCTCGGGGGAGAGGCCGATGCCGGTGTCGTGGATCTCGATCAGCACGCGGCCGTCGGGCAGCGCGTGACCGGTGACCTTGACCTTGGTCTGCGGCGAGGAGAACGAGGTCGCGTTCTCCAGCAGCTCGGCGAGCAGGTGCACGAGGTCGTTGACCACGCGGCCGGCCACTTCGGTGGTCGGCACGGAGGCCAGCTCGATGCGCTCGTACTGCTCCACCTCGGAGGCGGCGGCGCGGAGCACGTCGACCAGCGGGACCGGTCGGGTCCAGCGGCGGCCGGGCTCCTCACCGGCGAGGACGAGGAGGTTCTCACCGTTACGGCGCATACGCGTCGCGAGGTGGTCGAGCTTGAACAGCGAGGACAGCTGGTCCGGGTCGGCCTCACGGGACTCGAGCTCGGAGATCAGCGACAGCTGGCGCTGGATCAGACCCTGGGAGCGGCGCGAGAGGTTGGTGAACATCGCGTTGACGTTGCCCCGCAGCAGGGCCTGCTCGGCGGCGAGGCGGACCGCCTCGCGGTGCACGTCGTCGAAGGCCGCGGCCACCTGGCCGATCTCGTCCCGGGAGTGCACACCGACCGACTCGACGGAGGTGTCGACGTCCTGCGGGTCCGACTCGGAGAGCTGCTTGACCAGCTCGGGCAGCCGGTCCTGGGCGACCTTGGTGGCGGTCTCCTCCAGGCGGCGCAGCGAGCGGATCATGGACCGGGCCACGACGAACGCGCCGACCAGCGAGACACCGAGCACGAGCAGGATCAGCGCACCGGAGATGATCGCCTCGCGCTCCGACTCGTTGCGCAGCTCGCGGGCCTTTTGCTCCATGTCCTCCAGCAGCGTCGTCTCGATGGCGCGCATCTGCTGGATCTTGGTGGTGCTGTCGTCCACCCAGTCCCGGTACGACCGCTTGTCCAGCGACTGCAGACCGGTGTCGGTGGTGAGGGCGCGGCTGGCGTAGGTGTCGCTGGCCTTGATCGTCGGGTTGCCCTCCTCGATGGACTTGAGGAGGTCGGCGGCGGACTGAGTGCCGTAGATGCTCCGGAAGCTCTTCAGCTCGGAGCGCTGGCTCGTCAGTGCCGACTCGGCGTACAGCCGGTCGTTCTCGGACAGGTCGCCGAAGGTGTCGTTGTTCGCGGGCAGCGCCGCGGCGAGGACCGCGCGCTGGATCGACGCGTACTCCTTGGCGGTGGAGAAGGCCGCCAGGGCACGAGTGCTCTGGATCATCTCCGGGTTGCTGGTCGCCTCCGCCATGTCCTGCGAGAGGCCCAGCAGGTTGGTGATCAGGCGGTGGTAGGCCTCCACCGTCTGCGTGGAGTTCTCCTTGGCCTCGTAGGCGGTGTTGCGGATCTTCGCGATGTCGGCCAGGTCACCGACGAGCTGCACGAGGTTGTCGCGGACACCCTTGAGGTTGCCGTCCTTGCTCGTGTTGTCGATCTCCTCGGAGGCCTCGATGAAGCTCTCCATGGCCCGGTCCGACTTGTCCCGGTAGCCCTTGACCGTGTAGTCGGTCGCCTTGGCGCCGTGCGCGAGCGGGCCGGCGGACTGGTCGCGCTCCTCCTGGAGCGCAGCGGCCAGCTCGGTCGCCCGCTTGGTCATGTCCGTCAGCAGCCTCATGTTGTCGAGCTGCTGGATGTCGTCCATGTTGTCGCTGATGCGCAGCGCGCCCAGCGAGGTGGCCGCGACCACCGGGAGCGTCAGCAGCGCCACCAGACGCGTGGAGATGCGCCAGTTGCGCAGGGCTATTCGCGTGCCGGGGCCGCCTGAGCCCTTCGGGGCCTTCTTGGCCGCCGGAGCGGAAGGGGTCGCCGCCCCCGGGGACGCCGAAACGGCGGGGCGCCCGGAGCGCTCACCGCCCTCGGCGGACGGGGCCGGGCCCGGGTTCTGGGCGTGCTGGGGGGAGGGACCTCGGTCGGTCCCGCCGTGCTCCGGCTCCGCCGAAGCGCTGCCATCCCTCTTGAAACGTCCCTGCACTAGCGTCGCAACCTCTGGACCAGGCGCCCCTCCGCGTGAACGGACGGACACGGTGTCGGCGTCGTAGGGAGCGCCCTGAATACGCTCCCTGATGGTCGTGAGTGACCGGCGCTGGCTCCCCCTTCTCGCCGCCACACGGCGCTCGATGCGCCCCCTGTGCGCCGGCTCGATCCTGCGGCGGTCCGTGGAATTCCAGCACAGTGCAGGACCTCCAACAAGGCCCGTAGGTCGAGCCGTGACATACGTGACACCACGTGAGTACGAGATTACCTGCCGTAGAAAGCGATCCCACCCATAACGGACGTATACCCGCGAGCCGTTGGGGTGTAGGGGGTGTCCCAGTCGCCATGATCAGGAGCGGAATGAGGGCTTCAGGAGTGGAATGTCCGTTTCGATGGGGTGGAATACAGGCCCGAATTGACCGGTTTGCCCGTGAACTCGTGAGCAAACTCACACGCGGATCTAGGGGTCTGAGCAACTTCCCGAGGGAATTGCATGTTTAGCCTGACGCTTTACAAGAGGGATGTTTCTGCCAACGCGCGTCCGGACGCAGGCCCATTCGAGGCCGGCCCGGGCGCCCCGTCACGACAGGGCTCAGTAGAACCGTGAAGACGACGACGATGATCCGCACGATAGCCAATCCGCGGCGCACGACGCTGGCGCACCTCGACGGCGCCGACGAACTGCAGGCCCCGCAGCAGCCGGAGCACTCCGTCGACCTTCCCGCTCAGACCGCGAACCCCAAGCGCACCATCCTCCAGGAGATGCCCGTCACCGCCGCCGCCGAGTAGTACGCGGCCGGACGACCGGTTGTTCAATCACGTACGAACATTCGGTCACGTACGACGCCGGGGCGCCCGCGGTAATGCGCGAGGCGCCCGCTCCTCACCGCGCTAGCCTGGAGCGTCAGACTCCAGCCGGCTTAAGTGAGGGGCGCGAGATCCCGTGCGCATCGCCAGATTCTCCATCGACGGGAACGTCGCCTTCGGCGCGGTCGAGGGCGACAAGCCGGACGAGCTCGTCCTCGACATCATCAAGGGCATCCCGTTCGCGGACTTCGAGCTCTCCGGCACGAAGGTGCCGCTGAGCAAGGTCAGGCTGCTGCCGCCGGTGCTTCCCAACAAGGTCGTGGCCTTCGGCCGTAACTACGCCGAGCACGCGCGCGAACTCGGCAACGAAGTGCCCGACGCCCCGTTCGCCTTCTTCAAGCCGTCCACCGCGGTGATCGGCTCCGGCGACGAGATCCAGTACCCGTCCTTCACCGAGGACCTCCACCACGAGGCCGAACTGGCCGTCGTCATCGGCCGCATGTGCCGCGAGGTCCCGCGCGAGCGCGTCAAGGACGTGATCTTCGGCTTCACCTGCGCCAACGACATCACCGCCCGCGACGTCCAGAAGCGCGAGAAGCAGTGGGCACGGGCCAAGGGCTTCGACACCTCCTGCCCGCTGGGCCCCTGGGTGGAGACGGACCTGGACCTCGAAACGGCGTCCGACCTGACCATCCAGCTCACGGTCAACGGCGAACAGCGCCAGCTGGGCCGCACCAGCGAGATGATCCACCCGATCGAGGATCTGATCGTCAACATCTCCGAGGCCATGACGCTGCTCCCGGGCGACGTGATCCTCACGGGCACCCCGGCAGGCGTCGGGTCCCTCAACGTCGGCGACGAGGTCGCCGTCACCATCGAAGGCATCGGCTCTCTCACCAACAAGGTTGTCAAGCGTGGCTAGCGCACCCGTCCGCGTACGTTTCTGCCCCTCGCCCACCGGTAACCCCCACGTGGGCCTGGTCCGCACCGCCCTGTTCAACTGGGCGTTCGCCCGGCACCACCAGGGCACGCTCGTCTTCCGCATCGAGGACACCGACGCGGCCCGCGACTCCGAGGAGTCCTACGACCAGCTGCTCGACTCGATGCGCTGGCTCGGCTTCGACTGGGACGAGGGCCCCGAGGTCGGCGGCCCGCACGCGCCGTACCGCCAGTCGCAGCGCATGGACCTCTACAAGGACGTCGCGGCCAAGCTCCTGGACGGCGGTCACGCCTACCACTGCTACTGCTCCCAGGAGGAGCTGGACACCCGCCGCGAGGCCGCCCGCGCGGCAGGCAAGCCGTCCGGCTACGACGGTCACTGCCGCGACCTGACCGACGCGCAGGTCGAGGAGTACAAGGCCCAGGGCCGTGCGCCGATCGTCCGTTTCCGCATGCCCGACGAGACGATCACCTTCACGGACCTGGTCCGCGGCGAGCTGACCTTCACGCCGGAGAACGTCCCGGACTACGGCATCGTCCGCGCGAACGGCGCCCCGCTGTACACGCTGGTGAACCCGGTCGACGACGCCCTGATGGAGATCACCCACGTCCTGCGTGGCGAGGACCTGCTCTCCTCGACGCCCCGGCAGATCGCCCTGTACAAGGCGCTGACGGAGCTGGGCATCGCGAAGCGGATCCCGGCCTTCGGTCACCTGCCGTACGTGATGGGCGAGGGCAACAAGAAGCTCTCCAAGCGCGACCCGGAGTCGTCGCTGAACCTCTACCGCGAGCGCGGCTTCCTGCCGGAGGGCCTGCTCAACTACCTCTCCCTGCTCGGCTGGTCGCTCTCGGCCGACCAGGACATCTTCACGATGGACGAGATGGTCGCGGCGTTCGACGTCGCGGACGTGCAGCCCAACCCGGCCCGCTTCGACCTGAAGAAGTGCGAGTCGATCAACGGCGACCACATCCGCCTGCTGGATGTGAAGGACTTCACCGAGCGCTGCCGCCCGTGGCTCCAGGCCCCGTTCGCCCCCTGGGCCCCGGAGGCCTTCGACGAGGTGAAGTGGCAGGCGATCGCCCCGCACGCCCAGACCCGCCTGAAGGTGCTCTCGGAGATCACGGACAACGTCGACTTCCTGTTCCTGCCGGAGCCGGCGGTGGACGAGGCGAGCTGGAACAAGGCCATGAAGGAGGGCTCGGACGCCCTCCTGCGCACGGCCCGCGAGAAGCTGGACGCGGCCGACTGGACCTCCCCGGAGTCGCTGAAGGAGGCCGTCCTGGCCGCCGGCGAGGCCCACGGCCTCAAGCTCGGCAAGGCCCAGGCCCCCGTCCGCGTGGCCGTCACCGGCCGCACGGTCGGTCTGCCCCTCTTCGAGTCCCTGGAGGTCCTGGGCAAGGACAAGACCCTGGCCCGGATCGACGCGGCACTGGCGAAGCTGGCCGCATAGCACGTGCACAGCGGGGCGGCGTCCGGTTCGGGCGCCGCCCTTGGCATGTCCGCCCACACGTCACCCGGAGTTCATCTCTCCGGCCAACCCCTGCTTGCCGAAGGCACGTTGGATGCTCCCCGTGCACATGATGCCCGTGTGCACCCTGTTACAGGGGGAGGGGAACGTGACTCGTTCACGAAGACTTGCCGCAGTGGCGCTCAGCGGCGCGGTGGCCCTGACGTGCGCCCTGCCGATCGTGCCCGCGCAGGCCGCGGACGCACCCGTGGGGACGGTCCGGCTCAGTAAGGAGAAGCGACTGGAGATCGTGTACATGTGGGCCGGCGCGTCCGGGGTCCAGTACCGGCCGGACGCCGGTTCC
Source organism: Streptomyces sp. R28 (assembly GCF_041052385.1). GTDB lineage: Bacteria > Actinomycetota > Actinomycetes > Streptomycetales > Streptomycetaceae > Streptomyces. The sequence goes on from NZ_CP163439.1 coordinate 7,429,750, forward strand.
TCGACGACCTGGGTGGACTACCCGGACGTCGCCCCGCCCGCGCACGCGGGTCCGGACGACCTGGCGACCGGGACCGACGTCGTCATCACCGGCCGCGGCAGCTCCACCGTCACGCAGAAGCACCGTTCCACAGGCGCGACCGCCACCGTCACGATCCCGTCCGGCCAGACCTACAAGGCCACTGTCGGCTGGAGCGTGCTGACCCAGGACACCGGCGGAGCCCTGCACGTGCTGCGCGCCGCCGCCGACGGCACCACCACGGACATCGCGGTCACCGGCTTCCCCGCGGGCGCCCAGCCCGCCGCCTACCTCACCGGCGGCTCGGTCCGCCGTCTCGCGGTCGTGTACACGCTGGACGGCACAAGGTCCGTCGGCCTCCTCGACCTCGCGGACGGAGCCTTCCGCACGTACGTCAGCGGCCTGGGCGCGGACTCGGAGGTCGTCTTCAACGACCGCTGGGTCGTCGCCGGCTGGAAGGCGGTCCGCGTCGACGCCGAGCCCGGCACCGAGCCCACCGCCGTCACCGGGCTGCCCGGCCGGCCCGAAGCCGTCGTGGGCGACCAAGTCCTCGCCGGAAACCCGGACTTCCTCCCGGTCGGCACCCAGCCCGCACTCAACGCCCGCTCCCTTGTGACCGGCGCCGCGACCACCGTGCTCAGCCCGTCCTTCGGCGGAATCGGCCCGACCCTGGACGGCGGCGCACTCGCCACCGCAGGACCGTCCAGCCTCGACTGGAACATCCACCGGATCACCCCCGCCCAGGACGGCGGGCTCGCCACCGAGAAGGTCGCCCAGATCCCCGCGTACGCGACCGGCGTCGACGGACTGGCCCTCGCCGGCGGCGAGTTGTTCCTGTACGGCAGGACGACCGGCGGCGGCTACCCCCGCTTCAACAGCTTCCAGCTGGACGCGACGGGCAGGCCCACCGGTCAGCAGACCCCTCGCAGCGCGGCACTGAGCGAGATCACCTGCCTCACCGGCGACGCCGCCTGCCCCCAGCTGGAGGCCCTGGGCGACGGCCGGGTCGCCTATTTGTGGGCCAACGCCGAGGGCCTGGAATCCGTCATCAGCGTCGGCCTCGACACCACGACCAGCCGCAACGAGCCCACGGGCGACTCCGGCGGCCGCATCCCCGGCGGCACCGGCCGCTACGTGCTCCACAACGGCGGCTCCGGCACTCAGAAGGTCGTCGACTTCCCGAACGGCACGACCGCCGGCGAGACCACCCTCAGCCGCACCCGCACCGCCGCAGCCGTCTGGGGCCAGGTGATGTGGACCCCCGGCAGCACCCAGGGCGCGGTCGTCGGAAAGCATCTCAAGACCGGCCAGACGGTCACCACCGTCGCCACGGGCGCCCCCTGCACCCCCACCGACATCCAGGCCGTGAACACCTGGTTGTACTGGTCCTGCGGCTCCACCGCGGGCGTCTACGACCGGGCGACCAACCGGAAGATCACGGTCCCGTCCGACAGCGGCCCGGCCCGCCTCGCCGACGGCTACCTGCTCCGCGAGAACCGCACCACCCACGAACTGCTGCTCACCGACTTCCACACCGGAACGGCGGCCACCCGCACCCTGGTCAAGCTGCCCACCGCGGACCAGAACGCCGGAGGCAGCAACGGCCGCTGGGCCGTCGACCGCTTCGGCGGCCACATCGCCTACCTCAACGGCACCTACGGCGAGGTCTCGATCGTCCCCAGCGGCGTCCCCGCCTCGGCGCTCGCGCAGATGGAGTCCCAGACCGACGCCGTCCCGGGCGGCCCGACGAAGGCGAACCCCTGGCAGCCCGTCTGGCAGCTCAACAAGCCCGCCACCTGGACACTCGCCCTGAGCAACAGCAGCGGCACGGTGATCCGCACCCTCACGGGCAGCACCAAGGGTGCCGCCGTCCGCGCCGCCTGGGACGGCTACGGGGACGACGGCCGCCGCGTCACCGGCACGTACACCTGGAAACTGACCGCCGAGCCACGCGACAACGAGGGCCCCGCCCTCACCGCGACCGGCACGACCACGGTCAACTGACGGACAGGCTCCGGCCGTCCGAGCTACCGTCGGATCATGAGCATTCGGGCCGTGGTCTGGGACGTGGACGACACCATCTTCGACTACACCACCGCGGACCGTGTGGGCATGCGCGCGCACCTGCTGGCCGAGGGCCTGCTCGACGGGTACGACAGCGTCGAGCAGGCCATCGTGCGCTGGCGGGCGGTCACCGACGCCCAGTGGGCGCGGTTCTCCGCGGGGGAGGCCACCTTCCAAGGGCAGCGCCGCGACCGGGTGCGGGTGTTCCTCGGCGAGGAGCTGACCGACGCCGAGGCCGACGCCTGGTTCGAGCGGTACATCGGGCACTACGAGACCGCCTGGGCCCTCTTTCCGGACGTCCTGCCGGTCCTGGACGCCCTCGCGGCCAGCCACCGGCACGCGGTGCTGTCCAACTCCAGCATCCACGTCCAGGACCGCAAGCTGCGCGTGCTCGGCGTGTACGACCGCTTCGAGGCCGTCCTGTGCGCGGCCGAGCTCGGCGTCTCCAAGCCGGAGGCCGGCGCCTTCCACGCCGCCTGCGCCGCGCTGGAGCTCGCCCCGCACCAGGTGGCGTATGTCGGCGATCACCCGGAGATCGACGGGCGGGGTGCCGCGGACGCCGGGCTTCTGTCGGTGTGGATCGACCGTGACGGCGCGTACACCAGCGTCGACGCCCCCGGCGGACCGCACCGGATCGCCACCCTCGCCGAACTGCCCGCGATCCTCGGCTCGGATACCCGTTTTGGAGCCCCGTCCACCTTCGGGTAATGTTCTTCCTGCGCCGCCGGGAAGCGGGCCGAAAGGCCGGAACCGACGGAGCAAACTAGAACAAGATCCCCGCAGGGGCTTGCGTTCCAGTGGCCTATGGTGTAATTGGCAGCACGACTGATTCTGGTTCAGTTAGTCTTGGTTCGAGTCCAGGTAGGCCAGCTCGCAGAGCTCATCTGCAAAGCCCCCGTTGTGTAGCGGCCTAGCACGCTGCCCTCTCAAGGCAGTAGCGCCGGTTCGAATCCGGTCGGGGGTACTGATCTCGATCAACTCGGGATCGCTAGGGCCCCCGTTGTGTAGCGGCCTAGCACGCCGCCCTCTCAAGGCGGTAGCGCCGGTTCGAATCCGGTCGGGGGTACTGTCTGGTCTAAACCACATTGGTCTATGGTGTAATTGGCAGCACGACTGATTCTGGTTCAGTTAGTCTTGGTTCGAGTCCAGGTAGACCAGCTCGGACCTGCGGAAACGCAGGCTCCATGCCCCCGTTGTGTAGCGGCCTAGCACGCCGCCCTCTCAAGGCGGTAGCGCCGGTTCGAATCCGGTCGGGGGTACCACATGAAGGCCCTTCGCTTCGGCGGAGGGTCTTTGTCGTGCCAGGCGTCGGCTATTCGAAGCCGTCCCGCCGTGTCGACTCCTCCTCCTGGGCCAGCCGGTGCAGCGCCTGCAGCACCGGCTCGTTGAGGATCGCCCCCAGGATCGCGAACTCGATCCGTTCCGCCTCCGACGGGTGCGTCTCCAGGTTGTCCAGGTCGAGGACGGCGGTCCGGTGCATCAACTCCGCGTACGGCGTGAGCAGTTCGGCCCCCCAGTCGTAGCCGAGCCGGCGGAACGCGGCCACCGCCACCACCAGCGAGCGGTACGCGGGGGAGATGGTCGTGAGCTGCTTGGCGTTCTCCCAGCCGAGCCGGTCCAGGAGCGTGCTGACCTCCTGCTGTGCGGCCTGGACGTACTCGTCGTCCTCGTCCGGCTCCGGCGCCTGCGGCAGCGCCCACATCGCCGCGCCGAGGCGGATCGGGCGGCCCAGCGAGTCGTCGTCGACGTGCCCGAGCACCTCCCGGACCGTCGCGACCGGGAGCCGACCGACCTGGATCATCGCGCGCACCAGGCGCAGCCGGCGCAGATGCTCCTCGTCGTACTCGGCGGTGCGGGCGTTGATCTGGCGGCCGGGCGCCAACAGCCCTTCGCGCAGGTAGTACTTGATCGTCGCGAGGGGCACCCCGCTGCGCTCGCTCAGTTCCGCCAGTCGCATCTCTTGCGCCCTTCCTTGGGGAGTGCCACTATCCAAGCATCACCGAGAAGGATAGTGCCGCTATCCGACAGGGGAGCCAGGGGGTCGTCATGTTCGTGAAGCCGACGTCGGGTCAAACGACCGCAGCAGCGGAAGGCGATGTCGTGGTGCTGCTGATCGGTATGCGCATCAACCGCTTCTGGGCCGTGCACCACTGGTTCCCGGTCGCCCTCGCCATACCGCGGATGCTGCGCGAGCTGCAGAAGGCTCCGGAGCGGGGACTGCTCGGGCATGTGCTGCTGACGGCCTCGCCGCGGACGTACTACGTGGTCCAGTACTGGGAGTCCAAGGAGAAGCTCTACGCGTACGCGACCTCGCCCGACACGCTCCATCACCGGGCGTGGGCGATCTTCAACCGCAAGGACCGGGAGGGCAAGGTGCGCGGGCATGTGGGGCTGTGGCACGAGGCCTACGTGGTGCCCGAGGGGTCGTACGAGTCGGTCTACGTGGACATGCCGGCGTTCGGACTCGCGGCGGCGCACGGGCAGGTGCCGCTGGAGAAGCGGGGGCGCTACGCGAAGGACCGGTTCGCGTACCGGTCGAAGGCGAAGGCGGCCGAAGAAGCCAGATGACCGGGGGGCTCGGGGGAGCGGGGAGGGTCTGCCGCGGCGTTGAGGCAGGCTCTCCCCGCTGACGCGCCCGACGTCAGCCGGTGCGGCGCAGGGCCTCCGACAGGCGGGCCGCGGCGTCGATGACCGCCTGGGCGTGCATACGGCCCGGGTGGCGGGTCAGGCGCTCGATGGGGCCGGAGACGGACACGGCGGCCACCACGCGGTTCGACGGGCCGCGTACGGGCGCGGAGACGGACGCGACGCCCGGCTCGCGCTCACCGATCGACTGGGCCCAGCCCCGGCGTCGTACGCCGGAGAGCGCGGTGGCCGTGAAGCGGGCGCCCTGCAGACCGCGGTGCAGGCGCTCCGGCTCCTCCCAGGCCATGAGGATCTGCGCCGAGGAGCCCGCCTTCATCGTGAGCGTCGAGCCGACCGGGACCGTGTCCCGGAGGCCGGACAGGCGTTCCGCCGCGGCGACGCAGATGCGCATGTCGCCCTGGCGGCGGTAGAGCTGCGCGCTCTCGCCCGTGATGTCCCGGAGGTGGGTGAGCACCGGGCCCGCCGTGGCGAGGAGACGGTCCTCGCCGGCCGCCGCGGCCAGCTCCGCGAGGCGAGGGCCCAGAATGAAACGGCCCTGCATGTCGCGCGCCACCATGCGGTGGTGTTCCAGTGCCACGGCCAGCCGATGGGCCGTGGGTCGTGCCAATCCGGTGGCCGCCACAAGCCCCGCGAGGGTGGCCGGACCGGACTCCAGGGCGCTCAGGACAAGGGCTGCCTTGTCCAGGACGCCGACGCCGCTACTGTTGTCCATGAAACGATACTCGCGTCTCACTCTGTGAAACGCAAGTTCAATTTTGCGTGGAACACGCCACTCTGGAAGACACGAAGGCAATGCGGCCCGCAGACAAACGGGCCCGGTGGCGGACGCCCGAACAGGGGCGGCGGGCGCTGCTTCCTCAAGATCTCTAGTTGGGCCGGTGGACGCTCGCCGGCCGGAGGGAAAGCGATGGGTAGGACACTCGCGGAGAAGGTCTGGGACGACCATGTCGTCCGGCGCGCCGAGGGCGAGCCCGACCTCCTCTTCATCGATCTGCACCTGCTGCACGAGGTGACCAGCCCGCAGGCCTTCGACGGCCTCCGCAAGAGCGGGCGCCAGGTGCGCCGGCTCGACCTGACCATCGCCACCGAGGACCACAACACCCCGACCCTCGACATCGACAAGCCCATCGCCGACCCGGTCTCCCGCATCCAGCTGGAGACGCTGCGCAAGAACGCCGCCGAGTTCGGTGTGCGCCTGCACCCGCTGGGCGACGTCGAGCAGGGTGTCGTGCACGTCGTCGGCCCGCAGCTGGGTCTGACCCAGCCCGGTATGACGGTCGTCTGCGGCGACTCCCACACCTCCACGCACGGCGCCTTCGGCGGCCTGGCGTTCGGCATCGGCACCTCCCAGGTGGAGCACGTGCTGGCCACCCAGACGCTGCCGCTGGTCCGCCCCAAGACCATGGCCATCACGGTCAACGGCGAACTGCCCGACGGCGTCACCGCCAAGGACCTGATCCTGGCGATCATCGCCCGGATCGGTACGGGCGGCGGCCAGGGCTACGTCCTGGAGTACCGCGGCTCCGCCATCGAGAAGCTCTCGATGGAAGCCCGCATGACCATCTGCAACATGTCGATCGAGGCCGGCGCCCGCGCGGGCATGATCGCCCCCGACGAGACCACCTTCGAGTACCTCGAGGGCCGTCCGCACGCGCCCAAGGGCGAGGACTGGGACGCGGCCGTCGCGTACTGGAAGACGCTGAAGACGGACGAGGACGCCGAGTTCGACGCCGAGGTCGTCATCGAGGCCGCCGAGCTGTCGCCGTTCGTCACCTGGGGCACCAACCCGGGCCAGGGCGCGCCGCTTTCGGCGGACGTCCCCGATCCTGCTTCGTACGAAGACGCTTCGGAGCGCCTCGCCGCCGAAAAGGCCCTGGAATACATGGGGTTGGAGGCCGGTCAGCCGCTGCGCTCCATCAAGGTGGACACCGTCTTCGTAGGCTCCTGCACCAATGGCCGGATCGAGGACCTGCGCGCGGCCGCCGACCTCCTCAAGGGCCGCAAAGTCGCCGACGGCCTGCGGATGCTGGTCGTTCCGGGCTCCGCGCGGGTGGGTCTGCAGGCCGTCTCCGAGGGTCTGGACGTGGTCTTCAAGGAGGCCGGCGCCGAGTGGCGGCACGCGGGCTGCTCGATGTGTCTGGGCATGAACCCCGACCAGCTGGCTCCCGGTGAGCGCTCCGCGTCCACCTCCAACCGCAACTTCGAGGGCAGGCAGGGCAAGGGCGGCCGTACGCACCTGGTGTCGCCGCAGGTCGCCGCCGCGACCGCCGTGCTGGGCCACCTGGCCTCCCCGGCCGACCTGTCCGACGCCGAGACCCGTACGCCCGCTGGAGTCTGAGAAGTCATGGAAGCATTCACCACGCACACCGGCCGGGCCGTTCCGCTGCGCCGCTCCAACGTCGACACCGACCAGATCATCCCTGCTCACTGGCTCAAGAAGGTGACTCGGGACGGGTTCGAGGACGGGCTGTTCGAGGCCTGGCGCAAGGACGAGACGTTCATCCTCAACCAGCCCGAGCGCCAAGGCGCCACGGTTCTGGTCGCCGGTCCCGACTTCGGCACCGGTTCCTCCCGTGAGCACGCCGTGTGGGCGCTGCAGAACTACGGCTTCAAGGCCGTCATCTCCTCGCGCTTCGCGGACATCTTCCGCGGCAACTCGCTCAAGAACGGCCTGCTCACGGTGGTTCTGGAGCAGAAGATCGTGGACGCGCTGCAGGAGCTCACCGAGAAGGACCCGCAGGCCGAGATCACGGTCGACCTCGAGGCCCGTGAGGTGCGCGCCGAGGGCATCACCGCCGCCTTCGAGCTGGACGAGAACTCCCGCTGGAGGCTGCTGAACGGCCTCGACGACATCTCGATCACCCTGCAGAACGAGGCCGACATCGCCGCCTACGAGGCGAAGCGGCCGTCGTTCAAGCCGCGCACGCTCCAGGCCTGAGCCAAGGCTTCGGCGCAAGGCGACTTTCGGCCACCAAAACACCCGCGCAGTACCCCCGATCGGCCCCGATCGGGGGTACTGCCATGTCTGCACCCGAACGGCCCTGCGCGGCGTGGGTGCGGAGTTCAACTTCCCACGTTACGAAGGGTGTTGCTGGGGTACGCGAGTCCTGTAGCCGTGGCTTCCGCAAGTGCCCGGAAGGCCATTTGAGGCCGGAGTTGCACCCCTGGCAGGCGACAACTCGCCCCAGATGGCACAATCTGTGCATGGAACACGACGGCCAACTCGAGCTCTATGCGGCAGTCGCGGGCCAACTGAAGGAAGCGCATGCAAGGGTGCGCGCACTGCAAGTCCCGGAGGGCGTACGGATGGCGCTGACCCGGAAGCTGCTGGTCATTACGGCCGCGGCCAAACACGACGTCGCCGAAGCGACAAGGCGTCTGGAGGCGTTCATCGCGGACCTCGACGCGGGGCGATTCCCCGAAGAGGAACGCTGAACACCTTCAAGACCGTCGAGTCTGTTGCGGCACAAGGGTGATTAGCCCGTTTCGTGTTTGATTTGCGGTATATATCTGCCTAACGTGCGAAAAAGCTTGAACACTTTCGTTCTGGCGATGTCTCCGAAGGGGAAGACGTGAACAAGGCGCAGCTCGTAGAAGCGATTGCCGACAAGATGGGCGGCCGCCAGCAGGCCGCCGATGCTGTCGACCACGTACTGGACGCCATCGTCCGCGCGGTCGTCTCGGGTGAGCGGGTCTCCGTCACCGGCTTCGGTTCGTTCGAGAAGGTCGACCGCCCGGCTCGGTACGCCCGTAACCCTCAGACGGGCGAGCGGGTTCGGGTCAAGAAGACCTCCGTTCCGCGCTTCCGTGCGGGTCAGGGCTTCAAGGACCTGGTGAGCGGCTCGAAGAAGCTCCCGCGGGGCGGCGAGGTCGCGGTCAAGAAGGCGCCCAAGGGCAGCCTGACCGGTGGTGCCGCGGCGACGGTCAAGAAGGCCGCCGCGAAGAAGACCACCAAGGCGGCCGCCGCGAAGAAGGCGACGGCGAAGAAGACGACGGCCAAGAAGACCACGGCCGCCGCCAAGAAGACCACCGCGAAGAAGGCGCCGGCGAAGAAGACCACGGCGACCGCCAAGACCACCGCGGCGAAGAAGACCACCGCGAAGAAGGCGACGGCCAAGAAGGCCCCGGCGAAGAAGGCGACCGCCAAGAAGGCGCCCGCCAAGAAGTCGACGGCTCGCAAGACCACCGCCAAGAAGGCCACCGCCCGCAAGAGGTAGAACCGCAGGGGCACTCACGCGCCGGGCCGGACTCCGTGGGGAGTCCGGCCCGCGGCGTGTTCAGCCGCCGTTCACAGCGTTTGCAGGGTTACCAGCGTGATGCGCAGGGACTCGCCCTCGCCCTCCGTCTCGATGCGGACCCGTTGCCCGGGGCGCAGCAGCCTCAGGCCGCCCGCGTCGAAGGCCGGGGCGTCGAAGGGGACGGGGGTGCCGTCGTCCAGCAGCACGCTGCCGGAGCGGGTTTCGGCGTCGTAGGTGTATGCGGTGGCCTGCATGACGGCCAGCGTATGCGTTCCGCCGGGAGGCCGCGACGGGTGGTTGTTCGGCTGCGGCGCCGTGGGGCTGGTCGCGCCCACGCGGCGGAGCCGCATATGGACACGGCCCCGCGGCGCCTTGGGGCGTTGCCCTTACTGTTCCTTGATCAGCAGCCGTGCCGCTGCCATCGCTGTGCGCGGGCCTACGCCCAGGGCCAGTGCCGCGCGCAGGTCGGCGCCGGTGTCCACGTCCTGGCGTACGGAATCCACGTCGGCGAGGGGGAGTTCCACCGCCCCCGACGCGCGATGGCGGGCCCGGGAATCCGTGCCGAATGCCGGAAGTAATTCCTGGCCCGGAGCGGCGGCCAGTAGCGTCGTGCCGATTGCGGCCGCATCCGGGAGAAAAGCGCGTGGGAATTGAGCGGCCGAGTCCAGGACCCGGGCCAATTCCAGGGGGCGCAGGGCGGGGAGATCGGCGTTGAGGGCTGCCACGGCGCTTTCGGGGCGGGATGAGCGTACGACTGCCGCCCCGTGCGCCAGTGCCGCGTTCAGGCCGTCTCCCGGCTCGTCCGGGACGATGTGCGCGCCAAGTGCGCCCAGCTCGCGGCCGGCCAGGGTGTCGTTCGTGACGACTGCCACATCCTTCACCGCCGCGCTGGCCAGCGCCGCTGCGACGGTGTCCTGGGCGAAGGCGAGGGCCAGGCCCGGGCGCAATCCGTCGCTCGCGGTGTCCGAAAGCCTGCTCTTCGCCAGCGCCAGGGGCTTCAGGGGTATGACCAAGGTCCACTGCACGAGCGTTTCGTCCCTCTCTTGTCGCGGCCATTGTCACTCAGCCGTCACCAGGGGCATCTGGCGGTTGCGGTGGCGAGGCGTACGGTGTTCTCGACAGACCGGCGGCCTGGGGCGACACTTGTGCGGCCCTCCGGCCCGATGTCCTTGATCCCTAGAGGAAGGTGTCCGCGTGCCCCGCCGCAGAATCGGCTTCTGGTACCGCTTCGCCGCGGTGCTCTGCAAACCGCCGCTGGTGGTTCTGGTCAAGCGGGACTGGCGCGGAATGGAGCACATTCCGGCCGAGGGTGGATTTATCACCGCGGTGAACCATAATTCGCACATCGATCCCTTCGCGTACGCGCACTTTCAGTACAACACCGGCCGGGTTCCGCGATTCCTCGCGAAGAGCGGGCTTTTCCGGAAGGGATTCGTCGGCGCCGCGATGCGCGGCACCGGGCAGATCCCCGTCTACCGGGAAACCACGGACGCGCTGAGCGCCTTCCGGGCCGCGATCGCCGCCGTGGAGCGCGGCGAGTGCGTCGCGTTCTACCCCGAGGGCACCATCACCCGCGACCCCGACCAGTGGCCGATGACCGGCAAGACCGGCGCCGCACGCGTCGCGCTGCAGACCAAGTGCCCGGTGATCCCGGTCGCGCAGTGGGGTGCCAACGAACTGCTGCCGCCCTACGCGAAGAAGGCCAACGTCCTTCCGCGCAAGACCCACCGGGTCCTCGCGGGCCCGCCCGTGGACCTCGGGCGCTTCTACGACAAGGAGATGACCCCGGAGCTGCTCAAGGAAGCGACCGAGGTCATCATGGCCGCCATCACCCGCCAGCTGGAGGAGATCCGCGGCGAGAAGGCGCCCGAGACGCCGTACGATCCGCGCCAGGAGCGCATCGAGCAGCGCCGCAGGACCGCCGCGCAGAACCGGCAGACGCAGCTGAGCGCCGGACAGGAAACGGCCGGACAGGAAGAGGGGCAGGGCACGTGAGCAAGCCCGTCAAGGCGGCAGTTCTGAGTGCGGGTTCGTGGGGAACCGCCTTCGGTATCGTCCTCGCCGACGCGGGATGCGAGGTCACCCTGTGGGCCCGTCGCGCCGAGGTCGCCGAGGCCATCAACTCGAGCCGTACGAACCCCGACTACTTCCCCGGCGTCGAGCTCCCGCAAGGCGTGCGGGCCACCACGGACCCCGCCGAGGCCATGGCCGGCGCAGACTTCACGGTGCTGTCCGTCCCCTCCCAGACGCTGCGCGCCAACCTCGCCGAGTGGACCCCGATGCTGGCGCCGGGCACGGTCCTCGTGTCGCTGATGAAGGGCGTCGAACTCGGCACCACCATGCGGATGAGCGAGGTCATCGAGGACGTGGCCAAGGTCGGCCACGACCGCATCGCCGTGGTCACCGGACCCAACCTCGCCCGCGAGATCGCCGCGCGGATGCCGGCCGCCGCGGTGGTCGCCTGCACCGACGAGGCCGTCGCGCAGCGCCTCCAGGCCGCCAGCCACACGCCGTACTTCCGCCCCTACACCAATACGGACGTGGTGGGTTGCGAACTGGGCGGTGCCGTGAAGAACGTCATCGGCCTCGCCGTCGGCATCGCGGACGGCATGGGCCTCGGCGACAACGCCAAGGGCTCGCTCATCACGCGCGGCCTCGCCGAGACCACGCGGCTCGGGGTCGCGCTGGGCGCCGACCCGCTGACGTTCTCCGGACTCGCGGGCCTGGGCGACCTGGTGGCGACCTGCTCCTCGCCGCTGTCCCGCAACCACACCTTCGGCACCAACCTCGGCAAGGGCATGACCCTGCAGGAGACCATCGCGGTCACCAAGCAGACCGCCGAGGGCGTCAAGTCCTGTGAGTCCGTGCTGGATCTGGCCCGTCGGCACGGCGTCGACATGCCGATCACGGAGACGGTCGTCGGCATCGTGCACGAGGGCAAGCCGCCGGTGGTCGCGCTCAAGGAGCTGATGTCGCGCAGCGCGAAGCCGGAGCGACGCTGAGCGAACCCCACCCTCCGGACGCTGACTCGGACCCTACGGGCGGGTACGCTCAACGCGATATGAGCACCGAGAACCTCCCCCAGAGCCCTGACCAGCAGCCTCGCAAGCCGCGCGTGGCCGTCGTGTTCGGCGGTCGCAGCTCCGAGCACGGGATCTCCATGGTCACCGCCGGCGCCGTACTGAGTGCGATCGACCGGACGAAGTACGACGTCCTGCCGATCGGTATCACGCGGGAAGGCCGCTGGGTGCTCACCGCGGACGAACCGGAACGGATGGCGATCACCGATCGCCGTACGCCCGAGGTCGCGGATCTCACCGACGGCGACGAGGGCGGCGTGGTGCTCCCCGTCGACCCGGCGAACCGCGAAGTCGTCTACACCGAGCCCGGATCGGTGCCCAAGGCGCTGGGCGAGATCGACGTCGTCTTCCCGGTGCTCCACGGCCCCTACGGCGAGGACGGCACCCTGCAAGGCCTGCTGGAGCTCTCCGGCGTGCCGTACGTGGGTTCCGGCGTGCTCGCCTCGGCCGTCGGCCAGGACAAGGAGTACATGAAGCGGGTGTTCACCTCGTTCGGGCTCAAGGTGGGCCCGTACGTGGTGATCCGGCCGCGTGAGTGGGAGCAGGACGAGTCCGCCGCCCGCAAGAAGATCATCGACCTCGCCGGCGACCACGGCTGGCCGCTCTTCGTGAAGCCCGCGCGCGCGGGTTCGTCGATCGGCATCACCAAGGTCGACGACCTGTCCGGCCTGGACGACGCGATCGCCGAGGCGCAGCGGCACGACCCGAAGATCCTCGTCGAGGCCGCGTTGCGCGGCCGTGAGATCGAGTGCGGGGTGCTGGAGCTCGAGGACGGGCCGCGGGCCTCCGTACCGGCCGAGATCCCGCCGCCGGACGCGCACGCGTACTACGACTTCGAGGCCAAGTACATCGACTCGACGCCGGGGATCGTGCCCGCGCCCCTGACGCCGGAGGAGACCGCGGAGGTCCAGCGCCTGGCGGTGGACGCCTTCGAGGCGGCTTCGTGCGAGGGCCTGGTGCGCGCGGACTTCTTCCTCACCGAGGACGGGGAGTTCGTGATCAACGAGATCAACACGATGCCCGGTTTCACGCCGATCTCGATGTACCCGCAGATGTGGCAGGCCAGCGGGATCAGCTACCCGGACCTCGTGGACAAACTGATCGAGGCGGCGATGCGGCGGTCCACCGGCCTCAGGTGACCGCCGTACCGGTCGGGCGCGGGCCCCTTCGGCTGCCTGCCGTTCAGTTGCTCACCGTCAAGTCGGCGACCCCTGCGGGGATCGCCTTCTTGATGGCCGGCGCGAGATCGATCAGCACACTCGAACTGTCCCGGCCCTGCCCCACGGTGACCTCGACGTACGCGCGCCGGCTAGCGGTCGTGAACCGGTACCCCCCGCCGTCCTGCTTCTCCATCAGCCACTTCACGCCTTCGACCCCACCGGCGACCGCGTCCGGGTCGCGCCCCTCGGCCACTTTGGGATCGATCATCTTCGGCGGCCGTACGACACCGCAGCGCAGTATGATCGCCGGGTCGTCCCCCCAGCCCGCGGTCAGCGCGGACGCGGGCGAGGGGTCCTCACGGCGCTCACCGTCCACCTTGGCCGGCAGTACCTTGTCGAGGTTCTGACACAGCTTCGCGGCCTTCGCGCCGGGGCTGGGAACCGCCGCCGACGCGCTGTCGTCTGCTGATGAGCAGCCCGCGGCGGTGATCAGCAGGACCAGCGCGGGCAGCCCGAGGACAGAAGTGTGCCGGTGACGGAAAGAGTTCACCGGCCAAGGTTAGACGGGGGCTACAGATGTACGACCGGGCAGGTCAGGGTGCGGGTGATGCCGTCCACTTGCTGGACCTTCGCGACCACCATGCGACCCAGGTCGTCGACTGTGTCGGCCTGGGCGCGCACGATGACGTCGTACGGTCCTGTCACGTCCTCGGCCTGGATGACTCCAGGGATCTTGCTGATCGTCTCGGCGACGGTCGACGCCTTGCCGACCTCCGTCTGGATCAGGATGTACGCCTGTACCACGGAACCTCCAGGGCGGCCACGAGGATCATGTGGGGAAAAGGAACGCCACGGTATCGCGTCGCCGCTCGCCGCGGGGAGACCTGCGGTGGCCGGGGCTTGCGCGCCGGGGTGCAGGCACGAGAGAAGTTGACGTACACCTCGACCGTAGCGAGGACAGTAGTGACGCGCGACCGGGTGCGGACAGGGACAGAAGGGGCGTAAGGGTAATGAAGGGCACTGTTGGTGAGCTCGGTGAGTTCGGGCTCATCAGGGAGCTCACCTCCCGTCTCACCACCACCCCGGCGGTCCGGGTCGGTCCCGGCGACGACGCCGCGGTGGTGGCCGCGCCCGACCGCAGGGTGGTCGCCAGCACCGACATCCTGCTGGAGGGACGGCACTTCCGCCGTGACTGGTCCACGGCCTACGACGTGGGCCGCAAGGCCGCCGCGCAGAACCTCGCGGACATCGCCGCCATGGGCGCCGTACCGACCGCGCTGCTGCTCGGCCTGGTCGTGCCGGCCGAACTCCCGGTGACCTGGCCGAGCGAGCTGATGGACGGCCTGCGCGACGAGTGCCAGGTCGCGGGCGCCTCGGTGGTCGGCGGCGACGTCGTACGGGGCGACACGATCATGGTGTCGATCACCGCGCTCGGCGATCTGCGCAACCAGGAGCCCGTGACGCGGGCGGGTGCGCAGCCCGGCGACCTCGTCGCGGTGACGGGCTGGCTGGGCTGGTCCGCCGCCGGATACGCCGTGCTCGCCCGCGGCTTCCGCTCGCCGCGGGCCTTCGTGGAGGCGCACCGGCGCCCCGAGCCGCCGTATCACGCGGGTCCGGCCGCAGCGGGGCTCGGCGCGACCGCGATGTGCGACGTCAGCGACGGGCTGATCGCGGACCTCGGGCACATCGCCGAGGCCAGCAAGGTCCGCATCGACATCCGCTCGGGCGCGATCGACATCCCGTCCCAGATGAACGACATCGGGCAGGCCGTCGGCGTCGACCCGATGCAGTGGGTGCTGACCGGGGGAGAGGACCACGCGATCGTGGCGACCTTCCCGCCGGACGTGAAGCTGCCCGCCCGCTGGAAGGTCATCGGCGAGGTCCTCAACCCCTCCGCGCTGCCCCATGTGACGGTGGACGGGGCGCCGTGGACCAAGAAGGGCGGCTGGGACCACTTCGGCGGGGACATCGAGTCATGAAGCCGGGCGTGCTCACGGTGGCGGGCTCCGACTCCGGCGGCGGCGCGGGCATCCAGGCCGACCTGAAGACGATGCTCGCGCTCGGCGTGCACGGCATGAGCGTCCTCACGGCCGTCACCGCCCAGAACTCCCTCGGTGTGCAGGGGGCCTGGGAGCTTCCGGTGGCGGCGGTGCGGGCGCAGTACCGCAGCGTCGTCGACGACATCGGCGTACGGGCCGTCAAGACGGGGATGCTCGCGTCGGCCGAACTCGTCGAGGCGGTGGCCGAGTTGATCGGGGGGACGGACGCGCCCGCGGTGGTCGACCCGGTCGGGGTCTCCAAGCACGGGGACTCGCTGCTGGCGGCCTCCGCGCTCGACTCGGTGCGCACCAAGCTGCTGCCGGTGGCGACCGTCGCGACGCCGAACCTCGACGAGGTGGCCCAACTCACCGGCGTACACGTGGAGTCGGAGGACGACCTGCGGCGCGCCGCGGCGGCCGTGCTGGCGTACGGGCCCCGTTGGGTCGTGGTCAAGGGCGGCCATCTCGCGGGCGACGCCGTGGACCTGCTCACCGACGGCTCCGAGGAGCACTGGCTGCGCGCCCCGCGCCACGACAACCGGCACACGCACGGCACGGGCTGCACCCTCGCCTCCGCGATCGCGTCGCAGCTGGCGAAGGGGCAGTCCGTGCCGGAAGCGGTGGCGGCGGCCAAGGAGTACGTCACCGGGGCGATCGCGGCCGGTTTCGCCCTCGGCGGCGGGATCGGACCGGTCGACCACGGCTGGGCCCTGAGGGCCTGCGAATAACCCCCCCCGCCTGCGCGGCGGCGCCCGGCACGCACGCTCGACGCAGGCCCTCACACGGGGTACTCCGGCAGCTTGATGGCGGTCGCCGACTTCTCGGTGATCCGCTTGAAGAAGGCCGCCAGCGGGCGGGAGGCGAGCAGCCGGTACATCCGGTCCCGGCTGCGGATCAGCCGCTCGGTGGCCGGCGCGAAGAACGGGCCCGCGTTGCCGGACGTCTTCTGGCAGCCCTTGGCGAAGTCCCGGATCCGGGACTCGTACGCGGCGAACGCCGTACGGTGATCCCCGCCCGCCAGGGCGAGTTCACCGGCCAGGACATACGCGCCGACGATCGCCACCCCGGTGCCCATGCCGCCCATCGTTGCCCCGTACCCGGCGTCCCCGAGCAGCGCGACGCGCCCCTTGGTGAGCCGGTCCACGTGGATCTGGGCGATCGCGTCGAAGTACAGGTCGTCGGCCGCCTCCAGGGCCTTGAGGACCCTCGGCCCCTCCCAGCCCATCCCCGCGAACCGCTCGGCGAGGATCCGCTTCTGCGCGGCGATGTCCCGGCGGTCGTAGGACAGCCGCTCGGAACGGAAGACCAGCAGCGCGCCCGCGCGGTCGGGGTCGCCGTCGTAGTTGCCGAGGGCGATCGCGCGGCCGGGCTCGCTGTAGACCCGGCCGGTGCGGTCCAGGCCCAGGTCGTTGGGGACCTCGAAGCCCGCCACGTAGTGGTCGAAGAAGCGCAGGTACCGGGACTCGTCGCCGAAGACGAGACCTCGGGTGTGCGAGTGGAGGCCGTCCGCGCCGATCACCAGGTCGAAGCGGCGGGACGGGCTGTTCTCGAAGGTGACGTCGACACCGTGGGGCGTGTCGGTGAGCGTGGCGATCGAGTCGCCGAAGACGTACTCGACGCGGTCCTTGGTGCGCTCGTACATGATCCGCGCGAGCTCGCCCCGGAAGATCTCCACGTCGCCGCTCATCATCTCCGCAGGCAGGTCCACGCGCGCGTGCCCGTCCGCGTCGACGACGGACTGCCGGCCCATGTGGGTCTGGTGGGCGTGGATCTCGTCCCAGATGCCCATCGAGGTGAGCACCGTGCGGTGGACGTGCCCCCGGAAGTCGACCGCGAAGCCGCCGCCGCGCAGTGCGGGCGCCTTCTCGACGACGGTGACGCGGGCGCCGTAGCGGGCCAGGTTCAGGGCGAGCGCGGGGCCGGCGATGCTGGCGCCGCAGATGAGGACCGTGAGGTGGCTGAGGTCGTGCGTCCTGTTCGTCATGTACGGCAGCCTCGGCGGAGCCGCTGACCGTCCTCCTACCGTTCGCTGACCGCCGCTGACCGTAGCGCGCGGCCCTGCTCGAAGGCCTTCTCGTAGGCCTCGCGGGACAGCTTCTCGCGTATGTCCTTCCGCGTCCGTACGGCATCGGGGTCGCCCTCGGCCGACGCGCCCCGCAGCCCCTGTGCGGCGCCCAGGAGTTCGGCCGCCCGCTCGGGGTGCGGGGCGACGGAGGCCAGGGCCTCGGCGACGGCCGCCAGGGCGAGGGTGTCGGGGACGTCCAGGGCGTGCGTGCGGGCCTGGGCGAACCAGTCGCGGGCCTGGTCGAGATCGCCCTCGGCGGCCGCCGTGCGCCCCAGCCCGATGAGGATCAGGACGGTCTCGCCGACGCTGAACCAGTTCGCCGCGCAGGCCTGGAGAGCGCTTTCGTAGTGCACGCGCGCGTGGGCGGTGTTCCCGGTTGCGCAGAGCCGGGCCGCATCGCCGAGACCGCGCCGGGCGGCCGCCACCTTGTCCGGGGCACCCGCCGCACGGGCCAGGTCGGCGGCGCGTGTGAACAGCGCCACCGCCTCTTCGGTGTCGCCCCGGTACAGCAGCACGGTGGCGCGGGAGCGCAGCAGGTCGGAGGTCTCCTCGGGTGCGTCCAGTTCCTGGACGTACGCCAGGCCTTCGTCGAACAGCTCCAGGGCGCGCGCGTAGTCGCCACGCCGGCCCGCGAAACCACCCAGCGGATCCAGGCAGTTGGCCATGCCCCAGCGGTCACCGGTCGCCCGGAAGCCGGCCAGGGAGCGCGCGAAGGCCGCCTCGGAGGCCACGGGGTCGCCACTGAACTGCGCCTGGTAGGCGAGCCCCAGATCCAGCAGCGCGCAGCCCCACGGTTCGCCGCCGACCTGGACGGCGAGCAGGTCGTCGTCCACCGCGTACAGCGGGCCGGCGGCCAGCGACCACAGGACCATGGTGAACGGCAGCCGCAGCGGCTCGTCCAGGGTGTGCATGAGCGCGGCCACGCGCGCGATGCGGCCGGGTTCGCCAGGATCGTCGCCGCGGACGGTGACAGTGTTCATCAGACACAGGGCGTACTCCTCCGCCAGCCCCGGCGGCGGTGCCTCGCCGACCGCCGCCAGCAGGGCGCGGGCCAGGGGCACCTGCTCGCCGTGCGGGGCGCGCAGCCGCCAGAACCAGGACAGGGCGGCCATCAGCCGCAGGGCGTCCTCGGGGGCCGTGGCGACGAGATGGCGCAGAGCGGCGTCCAGGTTGTCCCGCTCGGCGTCCAGACGGGCCAGCCAGGGGAGTTGGCCGCCTCCGCGCAGACACGGTTCCGCGCGCTCGGCCAGCGCCCGGAAGTACCTCGCGTGGGCGTCCCGCAGCCGGTGCTCGTCCTCCAGCCGCTCGGCGGCGTACGCACGGATGGTCTCCAGCATCCGGTAGCGGCCCTCGGACACCTCCAGGAACGACTTCTCCACCAGCGAGGCCAGCAGGTCCTCCGGATACGGGGTCGCGCACACCGCCTCGACCGCCTCCAGAGTGGCCCCGCCCACGAAGACCGTGAGCCGGGTCGCCAGCTCCCGCTCCTCCTCGTCCAGGAGGTCCCAGCTCCACTCCACGACGGCGCGCAGGGTCCGATGCCGGGGAGCCTTGGAGCGGTCGCCGCGGGAGAGAAGACGGAACCGGTCGCCCAGGCGGTCCGCCAACTCGTCCGGGGTGAGGGTGCGCAGGCGGGCCGCCGCCAGCTCGATGGCGAGGGGCAGCCCGTCGAGGGCCGCGCAGATGTCGGCCACACGCGCGTGGCCCTCGAATCCGGGACGCACGGCCCGCGCGCGATCCAGGAAGAGCCGGCCCGCGGGCTCCGGCGGCAGCGGCGGCACGGGGATCAGGACCTCACCGGTGATGCCGAGCGACTCACGGCTCGTGGCGAGCACGCGCACCCCGGGACACGCGCCGAGGAGCAGCGTGGACAGCCGGGCCGTCTCCGCCACCAGGTGCTCGCAGTTGTCGAGGACGAGGACGAGCTCGCGGTCCTCCAGCGCGGCCAGCAGCCGCTCGGTGCCGTCCGTCGCGGGTGTGCGCAAGCCGTCGCGCACACCAAGGGCGGTCAGTACGGCGTACGGGATCTGCGCCCCGTCGGTGAGCGGGGCCAGCTCGGCGTAACAGACGTCGCTGTGCCCGCTCGCCGCCTCGATCGCCAGCCTGGTCTTGCCCGCGCCGCCGGGGCCGGTGAGCGTGACGAGACGGGAGCCGGATCCCCCACTCAGAAGCTCAAAGATCCGTGCGAGTTCCCTCTCGCGGCCGACGAAGCGGGTGAGCTGGACGGGGACCCGTCGACGGTCGTCCCGCTGTCCCCGGAGCAGCTCCATGTGCAGCGCGGACAACTCGGCCGAGGGATCCGCGCCCAGCTCCTCCGAGAGCGCGCGCCGCGCCTCCTCGTACACCGCCAGCGCCTCGGCGGGCCGCCCGCCCGCGTGCAGGGCGCGCATCAGCAGGCCGTACAGCCGTTCGCTCAGGGGGTGCGCGGAGACGAGCGCCCGTAGCTCCGGTACGAGGTCGCGGCCGCCGCCGAGCGCCAGATCCGCCTCGACGCGGTCCTGCACGGCGGCCAGCCTGAGCTCTTCGAGCCGGGTGCGCTCGGCCTGCGCGTCCGGGAGGTCGGGCAGGGCGGGGCCGCGCCACAGGGCGAGCGCGTCGAGGAGTCCGGCCGCGGCTTGCCGGTGGTCCCCGGCGGCGAGGGCGGCACGTCCCTCGGCGGCCAGCTGCGCGAACCGGTGGGCGTCCACCGTGTCGGGAGCTGTGACGATGCGGTAGCCGGTCGCGGTGGCCTCGATCTCCGTGTGCGGGGTCAGGCGCCTGCGCAGGCGGGAGATCTGCGACTGGAGGGCGTTGGCGGCACCGGCGGGCGGCCGGCTGCCGTAGAGGCCGTCGAACAGCCGCTCCGTGGAGACCGTTCGGCCCGCCTCGAGGAGCAGGAGGGTGAGCAGTGCGCGGGGGCGAGGGCCTCCGGGGTCGACGGGTGTGCCGTCGTCGGTGCGTACCTCCAGGGAACCCAGGATGCCGAATCGCATGCTCGGGATTCTGGCAGGTCAATGGGCTGCCAGGTCAGTGCTCCGGCAGGTCGGTGCGCTGCCGGGTACAGCAAGAAGCCGGCCCACCCGCAGGTGGACCGGCTTATTACAGCGAACCAGCAGTGGCCGCGCGCTTAGCTGTGCGTCAGCGCGAGACCTTGCCGGCCTTGATGCACGAGGTGCAAGCGTTCACGCGCTTCGGCGTCCCGCTGACCACGGTACGGACGCGCTGGATGTTCGGGTTCCAGCGACGGGACGTACGGCGGTGCGAGTGCGAGATGTTGTTGCCGAAGCCCGGCCCCTTGCCGCAGACGTCGCAGTTGGCAGCCACGGGTCACTCCAAAGACTTCAGATGCACTTACGGTTGATCCCGGCAGGCCGGGATCGAGATCTAGGATCTGAGTGGCTTTGCCAGGGGGTGGCCCGATCGGATCGGGCAACCGGAGCAGCATACAACGACTGCGCCAGTGCAACGAAACTACCATGGCTGCTCAGAGCCCCGCTCCCGGCCCTCTTCCGCCGCACACCGGCCCTGGGTCTACGCTGCGTGCCACGTCCAGCAGCTCAAGGAGGCGCAGGTGGCGCACGTGCCGCAGACATTCTTCGATGCTCTCGCGGTGCGCACCTGGTGCGGCCTCGCGTTGGAGTCGCTGGGTCGCGCGCGTGAGGAGATCGACGCGATCAACGTCTATCCCGTGGCCGACGGTGACACCGGGACGAACCTGTATCTGACCGTGGAGTCGGCCGTGGCCGCGGTCGAGGCGGTGTTCGCCGGGCACGCGGTGGACTCCGCCCGGACCGGGAGCCCCTCGCTGACCGACGCCGTGCGCGCGATGGCGCACGGGGCCCTGATCGGGGCCCGGGGGAACTCCGGGACGATCCTCGCGCAGCTGCTGCGTGGCATGGCACAGGTGCTCGCCGCCGGCGGTGAGACGGCTCACACCGACGGACCGGGCCTGCGGCTCGCCCTGCGCCGCGCCGCCGACTCCGCGCGCGAGGCCGTGGCCCATCCCGTCGAGGGCACGGTGCTCTCGGTCGCCTCGGCCGCCGCCGACGCGGCCGACGGAGCGGAGGGCGACTGCGGGACGGTCGCGCGGGCGGCCTACGAGGGGGCGCGGGCCGCCCTCGCCGCGACGCCCGGCCAGCTGCCCGTCCTGGAGCGCGCCGGGGTCGTCGACGCGGGTGGGCGCGGGCTGGTGGCGGTGCTCGCGGCGCTGGTGGAGACGTTCACCGGGGAGGCACCGCGGGGGGGCGGGTCCTCGGCTACGGGGTCCGGTTCCGGTTCCGGTTCCGGTTCCGGGACGTACGGGCGCGGAGGGCGCGGCGGGGCCGGGGATGAGCAGGGGCTCCTTGGGATGCCGCCCTCGGGTCTGGAGGCGGGTGCCGTTCCGGGGCCGGACCTGGAGCCGGGTGCCTTTCCGAGGGGCGACGACCATCTCGTCGATGACTGCGCCGACGGTGAGGCCGACCACGGTGGAGGCGGTCCCGCCTTCGAGGTGATCTACCTCCTGGAGGCCGATGACGCGGCCGTTGCGCGACTGCGGGCACGGCTCGACGCCCTGGGGGACTCCCTCGTCGTGGTCGGCGGCGACGGGCTGTGGAACGTCCATGTGCACGTCGACGACGCGGGTGCCGCCGTGGAGGCGGGCGTCGAGGCCGGGCGGCCGTACCGGATCCGGATCACCCACTTCGGCCTCGGCGACGTCCACACCACCGGCGGCGAGCGGCCGCCGCGGGAGCGGGTTCAGCGCGCAGTGGTGGCCGTCGTGCCGGGCGAGGGACTGGCCGGGCTGTACACCGAGGCCGGCGCGACCGCCGTGCTCGCGCGCCCCGGGGAGCCGCCCGCCAGTGGGGAGCTCGTCGACGCGGTACGGCGGGCCCACGCGCGCGAGGTCGTGCTGCTGCCCAACGACCCCGAGCTGCGCCACACCGCGGCCGCCGCGGCCGAGCAGGCCCGTGCGGAGGGCATCCGCGTGGCGCTGATCCCGACCCGCTCCGCGGTCCAGGGCATCGCGGCGCTCGCCGTGCACGAGCCGGAACGCCGCTTCGACGAGGACGTCGTGTCGATGACCTCGGCGGCCGGCGCGACCCGGTACGGCGAGGTCGCCGTCGCGGAGCGCCAGGCCTGGACCATGGCCGGCATCTGCCAGGCCGGCGACGTCCTCGGCCTCATCGACGGCGACGTGGCCGTGATCGACTCGGACGTCATGGCCGCCGCGGAGACCGTCCTCGACCGCATGATCGCGGCCGGCGGCGAGCTTGTCACGATCGTGCTCGGCGACGAGGCGCCGGAGACGATCGCCGAGCACCTCGAAGCACGCGTGCGTGAGTCCTATCTCGCCGTCGACACGGTGGTGTACCGGGGCGGGCGGCAAGGGGCGCTGCTGCTCATCGGCGTGGAATAGGGCCCGGGCCCCGGCTCCCGGGAGCCCTCCCCGCGCGGCTACTCCGTGTCGTGCTCCTCCATCACCCCAAGCATCTGCTGGGCCTCGGCCCGTCGCTCCTGCGCCTCCTCGTCGCCCTCGTCGCAGCCCTCGTACGCCGTCAGCACCGCACGCGCGCGTGCGGCGGCCCGGGCCGGGCGGCTCAGGTCGGCCTCCAGCCAGCCGGCGGCGAGTTCGGCGCCGGTGCGGCTGTGCAGGGCGTCGTCGCCGAGCGAGGCGAACACCGCGGCGGCCCGCGTCACCTGGGACAGGGCCTCCTCCAGTGCGGTCCGGATCGACTCGTCCTCGGCGTCCTCCGTGGCGGAACGGGCGAGCAGGTCGCTGAACTGCCGGTGGGTGTGGCCGAGCTCGGCGGTGAGCCGCTGCCGGGCCTCCTCGTCGTCCGCGGCGTCCAGCGCCGCCACGCACTCGCTGACCGCGCTCGCCATCAACTCGGACGCGGTGTCGTCCCCGCCCGCCACGTCCTCGCCCGCCGTGCCCTCCGGGGTCTCCACGCGCAGCGCCAGCCATGCGCGGGCACGCAGGGAGCGGACGAGGCCGTGCACGTTGCCGAGGGAACGCCACAGCGCGCCCGCGCGCGCGTATGCCTGGTCCGCCTCGGCGTGCAGGCCCGCGTGGCCGAGGGACTCGGCGGCGAGGTGGGCGAGCGTGGCGTGGTCGTGCTGCTCGGGCCAGTGCCGGGCGATCTCGGCGGCCTGCAACCGGCGTTCGGCCGCCGCGCGGTGTTCGCCGAGCTCGCTCAGGCAGTCGCCGAGCCACCACTGCGTCTGGACGACCGCCCCGTCGCCGTGTGTCTCGGCGCTCAGGTCGGGCAGCGCCGACTCCAGCACCTCGGCCGCCTCGGCCCACCGTCCCTGCCGCAGCAGGAACCCGCCGAGCTGCTGCCGCGCCCAGGCACCCAGCGTGCGGCTCTCGCCCGCCTCGTCGGCCCAGTGCGCGGCCTCAAGGGCGTGTTCGGCGGCCTCCTCGGACAGCCCACGGCCGCCGAGCACCTCGGCCAGCTGGAGGTTCAGCTGGGCCCGCCCGGTCGCCTCGAGATGCGGCCCGCCGTGCTCCAGGGCCGCCCGCAGCGCCCGCTCGGCCTCCGCCGTGTCGCCGAGATGGTGCGCGAGTCCGGCCAGCCGGGCCTCGTACTCCACCGCGAACCACGGCAGCCCCGCCCCGACGAACGCCTCCGAGGCCCGCGCGAACAGCTCCGCGGCCCCCGCCACGTCCCCGGTGAGCGCCGCCAGCTCCGCGAGCATCGCCTGCGCCTCCGCGGCCCGCGAGGTGAGCCGTACGTCGTCCCCGGCCCGCCCGTCGACGAGCGCGAGCACCTCCCGCGCGGCGATCTCGGCGTCGGCCAGGACGGCGCCCTGCACCGTGTCCTGCGCCTCGTGCACCCGGCGCATCAGAATCCGCGCCCGGCTCATCAGCACGGCCGCCGTCTGACGTACCTCGGTGCCGTCCTCGGCGTACAGCGCGAGGATCCGGTCGTACAGGCCGGCAACAGCGGTGAGGGCCTGCGGCACCTCGCCCGCGAGAGCGCGTACGTACGCTCCACGCGCGCGTGCCGCCAGGGCCTCCCCGGGGTCGCCCGCCTCCGCGTACAGGCCGGCGGCCTCCTCGAACAGGGCGATGCCCTCGGGGCCCAGGTCCATCGCCCGGTGGTCGGCGATCTCCGCGCGGTCGCGGGCGGCCAGCTCCACGCCCTCGGCGGCTCGCGAGACGGCCGCCCAGGCCTCGATGGCGTTCGGCTGCAGGGTGTCCGACAGGCGCCCTGCCTCGGCCAGCAGCGTGGCCAGGTCGGGCTGCCCGTCCGAGTCCTCCGGCACGCTCGCCGCAGCCGGCGCGGGCAACGTCATTGCCGTCGGCCGAGCCGGCGTACGCACCCCCAACGGCAGCCGCTCCACCAGGGGCCGCTGTTCCATACGCGCGCGTGCCCGCTCGCTGATGTGCCCCGTGCCGTTGCGCTGATCGAAGCGCGCGGCCAGGGCGAGGGCGTCTTTGCGCGCGTGGACGGCGAGTTCGCGAGCGGTCCAGGTACGGCCCGCCGGACCGGGCACCTGCTGCTCACCCAGCCCGAGCCCGGTCAGGCGGTCCATGAGCAGGGCCACCACCGACATGAACTCCAGCCTGCTGCGCGGATGCCCGTCGTCCGTGAAGTACGCGGGCCGCTCGGCGAGCAGCTCCAGGCCGCGCGCCTCGTTGCCGGTCAGCGCACAGAACTCCACGTGGTCCGCGTAGGCCCCGCGCATGCTCTCCATGGCCCGGACGAGGCGGAAGCCGCGCAGATGGTTGGCGCGGGCCTCGTCGAGGCGGCCCAGGCGCAGCAGCGGCGCCAGGGAGGACGCGAGGACCGTGTGCGGCTCATGGGCGCAGGTGAACTCGCCCTCCAGGACCGGCCCCCACAGCCGCAGCCCCTCCGCGTCCCGGCCCCGTTCCGCCTGCCACCACCCCTGCCCGTGCAGCTCGCACGCGTGGCAGTCCGCCATGCTGTCCCGGTCGGCGGCCAGCCAGGCGCCGTACGCCCGCTCGGCCCGCGCCACGTCCCCGACATGGGCGGCGACGCTGAACTCGGCGCTGCGCACGGCCCGTTCGGAGTGCCCGGCGAGCCGGTAGCGGTGCTCCATCTCGCCGAGCCACTTCTCGATCGAGGCGAGCGGGATGTGCGGCTGGTCGAGCATGCCGGACGACATCCACTTGAAGACCCAGTGCAGCGAATGGGTCTCGTACTCGTCGAAGTCCGCGGGCCGCTCGTCCCACATGCGCAGCAGACGCGCGAAGGGGACGAACATCTTGTCCTTCTCGGAGCTGTAGTTGTAGACCTTCAGCTGGTGTCCGAGCGCCTCGATCACGGCGAGCGGGATGTTCAGCTTCTCGGCCTCGGCGAGCAGCTGCTCCGCGCGCGCGTTGCGGGCGGGACCCTCCGGCTCCTCGCCGTTGTCCGCCATCGCCCGGCGCAGCGAGTCGAAGTCCGCGATCCCGTCGGTGCTGCTCATCGGCGGCCCTCCTCGCCGTTCGTGGCCCATTCCAGCAGGCCGATGAAGGCCCGGTTCAGCAGCGCCGAGTCCGTCGGCCGGAGCGGACGCTGGGCCATCAGCAGCGCCTGTCCGTAGAGGGACTCGGTGGCCGTGCCGATCAGCTCCGGATCGCCCAGTGAACTGATCCGCCGGATCAGCGGGTTGAGGTGGTTGAGCACGAGACGCGCGCGTGGTGCGCCGCCGCGCAGCGAGCCGAGGATGCCCGCCCACAGATCGTCGGCCTGCTCCTCCGCCTGCGCGCGGGCCTGCTCGTGCCGGGCAGCCCGGTCGTCGAGGTGCAGCGCGGGCACGGACAGCGGATGGAAGGCGCGCAGGACGACGTCACAGCCCAGGGGGTCGAGCTTCGCCCGCGCGGCCGCCAGGAAGCCCGCCAGGGCCAGCTCCTCGGCCGGGTCGACCGAGTCCAGATGGGCGGTCACGGTGTCCGCGTCCAGCTCGGCGACGACCGTCCCCGGCCGCACCGAGGGCAGCGCCTCGACCAGCTCGCTGTCGTACGTGTAACCGCCGTTGATCACCCCGACGCCCTGCGCGGACGCGATCGGCGCGACCTGCCGGTACTCCTCGACGGTCCGCGTGAAGTGCACCACCGGGTGGCGCTGCGCGAACTCCTCCAGGGACAGCCGCCCGTCGGTCGTCTCGAAGGGGAGCCACGGCAGCATCGTGCGCAGCATCTCCTTGTCGTGCCGCGCGAGGGACTTCACGCCCAGGTGGTGCACGGACAGGAAGGCCGCCAGCCGTTCCGGATCACCGGCCGCGAGGCCGGTCAGCCAGGACCGAATCTTTTCCCCGAGCGCCTCTCGTACGGCCGCCAGCGTCTCGTCCTCGTAGAGCGACTCGCGCGAGGCCGTCGGCCGCAGGCTGTCGGTGTCCAGGACGCAGCGCACGAAGAACGCCCAGTCGGGCAGCAGCTGTTCGGCCCGCTCGGTGAGCAGCATGCCCTTGAGGTGGACGCGATGGCCCGCCCGCTGGGCCGGGCTGACCGCCGAGGGAAGGACGTAGGCCATACCGCGCATCCCCGCCAGCGGCACGTCCAGCTCGATCGAGTCCAGCGGAGTGAAGCCGAACAGGTCGTGACAGTGCCGGGCCAGGGCCACCCGCCGGTTGGCGGGGGAGGCGTACGGCCGGTCCCAGGGCGCCGGCAGGTCGGTGACCGCCTCGCCGCCGACCCGGACGTCGTACGGCAGCAGCGAGCCGAAGTCCCGCGCCAGCGCCAGGACCCGGTCCTCGGCCAGCCACTCGGCGGCCCCGGCCCGCGCCACCAGGTGCACGGTGGTGCCCGGTTCGGCGCGGGCGTCGTGCGGCAGCGTCCGTACGGTGTACGAACCGTCGTCCGTGGCCGTCCACTCCACGGGCGCCGCGTCCGGCGTACGGGCGCTGCGGCTGACCACCCGGATCCGCTCGGCGACGACGAAACAGGCCAGCAGACCGATGCCGAACTGCCCCAGGAAGTCGGACCGGGCCTCCTGCAGCCCCTCGGCACGCTTGGAGCTGCGCCCGATGGTGGCGAGGAGGTTGTGCACGTCCGCCTCGGTGAGCCCGACCCCGGAGTCCTCGACCCGCAGGGCGCCCGACTCGGCGTACAGCCGGACAACGGCGGGCGCGCCCGGCTCCTCGGCGCGTCGGGCGGTGATGGCGTCGACCGCGTTCTGCAGCAGCTCGCGCAGGTAGACCTTGGGACTGGAGTAGAGGTGATGGGAGAGCAGGTCCACCAGACCGCGCAGGTCGACCTGGAACGTATGAGGTGACTGGGGTGGCTGAGGTGCCTGGGATGACTGTGAGGTCTGGGAGTCCATCGTCACGGCGCCGTTGGGGGGACTTGGCGACGGCGCGGGGTCGGGCGGTCCCGGTGAGGCGGTAACCGCGAAAGGATGGCCGGAGCGCGCCATCCTAGAGCCGAAACGAAACGTCTGACCAGGGGTTTCCGGGACGTTTACCGGGACGGCCGCGGCGGCCTCTACGGCATTGTCAGTGGCGTGGTGTGGAATGGATCTCGTGCCCGCACTGGAAGAACCACTGAAGAAAGTGCTCGGCCCTCCCACCGCGAAGGTGATGGCCGAGCACCTCGGCCTGCACACGGTCGGCGACCTCCTGCACCACTACCCGCGCAGATACGAGGAGCGCGGCCAGCTCACGCACCTGGCCGACCTCCCCATGGACGAGCACGTGACGGTGGTCGCCATGGTCGCCGACGCCCGCCTGCACACCTTCGCCTCCGCCAAGGCCCCGCGCGGCAAGGGCCAGCGCCTCGAAGTCACGATCACGGACGGCAGCGGCCGCCTCCAACTGGTCTTCTTCGGCGCCGGCGTTCACAAGCCCCACAAGGAGCTCCTGCCGGGCACCCGCGCGATGTTCGCGGGCAAGGTCTCCGTCTTCAACCGCCGCCTGCAACTGGCCCATCCGGCCTACGAGTTGCTGCGCGGCGACTCGGAGGAGACGGTCGAGACCTGGGCCGGCGCCCTCATCCCGATGTACCCGGCCACCGCCAAGCTGGAGTCCTGGAAGATCGGCAAGGCGATCCAGACGGTCCTTCCCCATGCCCAGGAGGCCGTCGACCCCCTCCCCGACTCCCTTCGCGAGGGCCGAGGCCTGGTCTCCCTCCCGGAAGCCCTCCTGAAGATCCACCGCCCGCACACCAAGGCGGACATCGAGGACGCCCGCTCCCGCCTCAAGTGGGACGAGGCGTTCGTCCTCCAGGTGGCCCTCGCGCGCCGCCGGCACGCCGACGCCCAACTCCCGGCGGTGGCCCGCAAACCCAAGCCGGACGGCCTCCTCACGGCCTTCGACGACCGCCTCCCCTTCACCCTCACCGACGGTCAGCAAAAGGTCTCGAAGGAGATCTTCGACGACCTCGCCACCGAACACCCGATGCACCGGCTGCTCCAGGGAGAGGTCGGATCGGGCAAGGCGCAACCCCTCGACTCACTCGTGCTCACACCCTCCGGTTTCCGTCGGATGGGTGACCTGGGCGTGGGGGACGAAGTCGTCGTGCCGAACGGGGAGCTCGCGCTGATCGACGGCGTCTTCCCGCAAGGCGAACGCGATGTGTGGCGCCTGGTCCTCTCCGACGGAAGTTCCGTGGAGTGCGACGACGAGCACCTCTGGATCGTCGGCACCAGGTGTGGGTGGCACCGGGGCCAGGCTCCCAAGATCATGACGACGCGGGAGATCCGTCTCGACACGTTCAAGGCAGACGGGTCCTCGAAGTGGTACGTCCCAGCCGCAGCACCGGTCGATCTCGGAGGCGACTCGGGGCTGCCGCTGGACCCCTACCTGTTCGGACTTCTCCTCGGGGACGGCTCGTTCCGTCACCCCCTCCGTCTGTCGACGACCGACGACGAGATTCGTGATGCCGTGTCGGCCGCCGTGGCGCCGGAATGCCGCCTGGTGCCGGTGAAGGGTTCGCGCTGCGACTACACGATCGAGCTTTCCCGGCGTGCCGATGGAGTCCGCAACCCAGTGATCCAGACCCTGCGGGATCTGAACCTCTGGGGCGAGACGGCGCAAGGCACATTCGTTCCCGACGCTTTCAAGAACACATCGGTCAAGAACCGTCTCGCTCTGCTGCAAGGGCTCCTGGACACCGACGGCACGATCCACGCGGACGGTATGAGCCTGTCGCTCCGCACGGCCTCGCGCAGGCTTGCGGACGATGTCGCCTGGCTCGTGCGCTCGCTGGGCGGCCGTGCGCGCGTCCTGCCGGAACGAGCTGCGTGGAACGTGTCGGTCGCCCTGCCCGACGAGTACGCGCCGTTCCGCCTGACCCGCAAGGCCGAACGTGTCCGGCCCCGGCCGCAGTACAACACCTTCCAGCGGGGAATCCGCGCGGTCGAGTACGTGGGGCGAAAGCCGGCCCAGTGCATCAGCGTGGCTCACCCGAGCCACGCGTACATCACCGACAACTTCACGGTCACCCACAACACGATGGTGGCCCTGCGCGCCATGCTCGCCGTCGTCGACGCGGGCGGCCAGGCCGCGATGCTCGCGCCCACCGAGGTCCTGGCCCAGCAGCACCACCGCTCGATCGTCGAGATGATGGGCGAGCTGGCCGAGGGCGGAATGCTGGGCGGGGCCGAGCACGCCACCAAGGTGGTCCTGCTCACCGGCTCCATGGGCGCGGCCGCCCGTCGCCAGGCCCTGCTCGACCTGGTCACCGCAGACGCCGGGATCGTGATCGGCACGCACGCGCTGATCGAGGACAAGGTGCAGTTCCACGACCTCGGCCTGGTCGTCGTCGACGAACAGCACCGCTTCGGCGTCGAACAGCGCGACGCCCTGCGCGGCAAGGGCAAACAGCCGCCCCACCTGCTCGTCATGACGGCCACGCCCATCCCTCGCACGGTCGCCATGACCGTCTTCGGCGACCTGGAGACCTCGGTCCTCGACCAGCTCCCGGCCGGCCGCTCGCCGATCGCCAGCCATGTCGTCCCGGCCGCCGACAAGCCCCACTTCCTGGCCCGCGCCTGGCAGCGGGTGCGCGAGGAGGTGGAGAACGGCCATCAGGCGTACGTCGTCTGCCCGCGCATCGGCGACGAGGAGGACGACCCGAAGAAGGGCGGCAAGAAGAAGTCGCCGGAGGACGAGGCGGAGAAGCGCCCGCCGCTCGCCGTCCTGGAGGTGGCCGACCAACTGGCCAAGGGGCCCTTGCAGGGCCTCAGGGTCGAGATCCTGCACGGCCGGATGCACCCCGACGACAAGGACGCCGTCATGCGCCGCTTCGCCGCCGGCGAGACGGACGTCCTGGTCGCCACGACGGTCATCGAGGTCGGCGTGAACGTCCCCAACGCCACGGCGATGGTGATCATGGACGCGGACCGCTTCGGCGTCTCCCAGCTCCACCAGCTGCGCGGCCGCGTCGGCCGTGGCTCCGCCCCCGGCCTCTGCCTCCTGGTCACCGAGATGCCGGAGGCCGGCGCGGCCCGCCAGCGCCTCAACGCGGTCGCCTCCACCCTCGACGGCTTCGAACTCTCCCGCATCGACCTGGAACAGCGCCGCGAGGGCGACGTCCTGGGCCAGGCCCAGTCCGGAGCCCGTACCTCCCTGCGGGTCCTCGCCGTCATCGAGGACGAGGAGATCATCGCCGAGGCGCGGGACGAGGCGGCGGCGCTGGTGGCCGCCGACCCGGAGCTGACCAACCTGCCAGGTCTGCGTACAGCACTGGACGCCCTCTTGGACGAGGAGAGGGAGCAGTACTTGGAAAAGGGGTGAGGGATACCGACCCACCGGTGCGGGCTGTACTGGACATGCGGCTACCGCCGCATGAGCGCGACCAGCCACACTGGACCCAAAGCCGCACACAACCAAGGACCAAAGATGACCCGCGTGATCGCCGGCGCAGCCGGCGGACGTCGCCTCGCCGTCCCCCCGGGCACCGGCACCCGCCCCACCTCCGACCGCGCGCGCGAAGGTCTCTTCTCCACGTGGCAGTCCCTCCTGGGCGGCCCCCTGGAAGGCGAACGCGTCCTCGACCTCTACGCGGGATCAGGCGCAGTCGGCCTGGAGGCCCTCTCCCGCGGCGCCGGCCACACCCTCCTCGTCGAAGCCGACGCCCGAGCAGCCCGCGTCGTCCGCGAGAACGTGAAGAATCTCGGCCTCCCCGGCGCCGAGGTGAGGTCGGGCAAAGCCGAACAGATCATCCAGACCCCGGCGCCGACCGAGCCGTACGACATCGTCTTCCTCGATCCCCCGTACGCCGTCACGGACGACGATCTTCGCGAGATTCTCCTCACACTCCGCTCAGGGGGCTGGCTCGCGCCGGAGGCACTCGTCACCGTGGAGCGCAGCACCAGAGGCGGAGAATTCCGGTGGCCGGGCGGCTTTGAAGCGCTCCGGGCCCGTCGCTACGGCGAGGGAACGTTTTGGTACGGTCGCGCCGCCTCTACGTGCGAAGACGCACGATGACCGGACCGGAGAGCGAGGGATCACAAGTGCGCCGCGCCGTCTGTCCTGGGTCATTCGACCCGATCCACAATGGACACCTCGACATCATTTCCCGCGCCTCCAGGCTGTACGACGAGGTCTACGTCGCAGTCATGATCAATAAGTCCAAGAAAAGCCTGTTCGAGGTCGACGAGCGCCTCGACCTGATCCGCCAGGTCACGGCCGAGTACGGCAACGTCCGGGTCGAGGCCTTCCACGGCCTCCTCGTCGACTTCTGCAAGCAGCGCGAGATCCCCGCCATCGTCAAGGGCCTGCGCGCGGTCAGCGACTTCGACTACGAACTGCAGATGGCCCAGATGAACAACGGCCTGTCGGGCGTGGAGACGCTCTTCGTGCCGACCAACCCCACCTACAGCTTCATGTCCTCCTCCCTGGTCAAGGAAGTGGCGACCTGGGGCGGCGACGTCTCCCACCTGGTACCCCTCGTGGTCCTGGAGGCCCTCAACAAGCGCCTGCGCAAGGACTGATGGGGCTCCAGTCGTCCCGTCCGTCTCCATCACAGCTGTAGAGAGTGGCGAGCACACGGTGGACGTACAGAAGAAGCTCGACGAGATCGTCGCGGCCGTCTCGGGTGCCCGGTCGATGCCCATGTCGGCCTCGTGCGTGGTCAACCGAGCCGACCTGCTCTCGATGCTCGAAGAGGTCCGCGAGGCCCTGCCCGGCTCCCTCGCCCAGGCCCAGGAGCTGATCGGCGACCGTGAGCAGATGGTCGAGCAGGCCCGTCAGGAGGCCGAGCGGATCATCCACTCCGCGCACGCCGAGCGCGGCTCCCTGATCTCCGACACCGAGGTCGCCCGCCGCTCCCAGGCCGAGGCCGACCGCATCCTCGCCGAGGCCCGCAAGGAGGCCGAGGACATCCGCGCGGAGGCCGACGACTACGTCGACTCCAAGCTCGCCAACTTCGAGGTCGTCCTCACCAAGACCCTCGGCTCCGTCGGCCGTGGCCGCGAGAAGCTCCTCGGCACCGGCCCAGGCACCGACGAGCAGGGCTACGAGGACGAGGACGCCCCCGAGCGCAGCCACGACCCCGAGACCCTGCGCCGCACCGCCGACGAGTACGTCGACGTCAAGCTCGGTGCCTTCGAGGCGGTCCTGGCCAAGACCCTGGAGGCCGTCGGCCGCGGCCGCCAGAAGCTGCACGGCCGTATCGCCACGGACGACCTCGGCGCCCTCGCCGACGACCTGAGCACGGTCCAGCACTCCAGCGACGCCGACTACCTGGCCGACCTCGCCGCCCTCGCGGAGCAGGACGCCTCGGCAACCGCCGCCGAGCAGCCCGCCCAGCAGCAGCAGTACGACCAGCAGGCGGCCGTGCAGCCGGCGTACGGCTACCAGCAGCAGAGCGCGGATCCGTACGGCGGCTACCAGCAGGGCTACGGCGGCCAGCAGGACCCGTACGGCTACCAGCAGGCCCAGCAGGCCGACCCCTATGCCTACCAGGGCTACGCCCCGCAGCAGCCCGCCTACGACCCGAACCAGGCCCAGCAGCAGGCCGCCCAGCAGCCCTCGCAGGGCAACCAGGGCTACGCCCTCGACGAGACCAGCCTCTTCGACACCGGCATGATCAGTGCGGAGCAGTTGCGGGCCTACGAACAGGGGCGAGGCCAGTAAGGGGCCACCGGATTGGGCCGTGAGCGAAAGGTCCAGTATCCTGGCTCTTCGGTCGCGCGTACGTCCGCGATCAACGCTGCCCGGGATCACCGCAGGGCAGCAACCCTCTGAGCTCAGTAGATCGAAAGCAGGAATGGCGTGACAGCCCGCCTCGACCACCGCAACCCTCTCGTGTTCGACACGCACGAGCTGGGCCGGCGGCCCGGTGCGCTGCAGCGCCTGACCCGCACGGTCGACGCTCCCAAGGACTTCGGTATCCAGGGGGTCATCGGAGTGCCGGAAGGCGCCCCGGTGGAGCTCGAGCTCCGACTCGAGTCGGTCATGGAAGGTGTGCTTGTCACAGGCACCGGCCGTGCACAGGCCGAGGGGGAGTGCGTAAGGTGTCTGGAGCCGCTTCAGCTCGACGTCGAAGCGGACTTCCAGGAGATGTTCTCGTACCCTGACGCCGATGATCGGGGCCGCGCACACCACGCGGAACCCGGCGACGACGCCGAGGACGACGAGGACAGGCTCTTTCTCGAGGACGGCCTGTTCGGCCTCGAATCCGTGCTGCGCGATGCGGTGGTGCTCGCACTGCCGATGCAGCCGGTGTGCCAGGAAGACTGCCCGGGACTGTGCGCCGAGTGCGGCGCACGCCTCGCGGACGACCCGGACCACCACCATGACGCCGTCGACATCCGTTGGGCGGCACTGCAGGGACTCGCCGGTTCACTCGAAGACGGCGAGAAGGACGAGATGAGCGGCGCCGAACCGGGCGTCGACGAGAAGCAGGAGAAGTAGCCGTGGCTGTTCCGAAGCGGAAGATGTCGCGCAGCAACACGCGCCACCGCCGGTCGCAGTGGAAGGCTGCGGTCACCCCCCTGGTTGCGTGCGAGCGCTGCCACGAGCCCAAGCAGCAGCACATCGCGTGCCCGTCTTGCGGCACCTATAACAAGCGCCAGGTCCTCGAGGTCTGAGCGGCTGGTGAGAGGCACTGTGTCCACGCCGAAGAAGAACGCAGCGGACAACACAGCCTCGTCCCACACGCTGTTGGAAGGGCGGCTCGGGTACAAGCTCGAGTCCGCCCTTCTGGTGCGTGCGCTGACCCACCGTTCCTACGCATACGAGAACGGCGGTCTGCCCACCAACGAGCGCCTGGAGTTCCTCGGGGACTCCGTCCTCGGCCTCGTGGTGACGGACACGCTGTACCGCACCCACCCCGACCTGCCCGAAGGCCAGCTGGCCAAGTTGCGGGCCGCGGTGGTCAACTCGCGTGCGCTGGCGGAGGTCGGCCGTGGGCTCGACCTGGGCTCCTTCATCCGGCTCGGCCGCGGTGAAGAGGGCACGGGCGGCCGGGACAAGGCGTCCATCCTCGCCGACACCCTGGAAGCGGTGATCGGCGCGGTCTATCTCGACCAGGGCCTGGACTCGGCGGCGGAGCTCGTGCACCGCCTGTTCGACCCCCTGATCGAGAAGTCCTCGAACCTCGGAGCCGGCCTGGACTGGAAGACGTCCCTCCAGGAGCTCACCGCGACCCAAGGCCTCGGCGTCCCCGAGTACCTGGTCACGGAGACCGGCCCCGACCACGAGAAGACCTTCACTGCTGCCGCCCGCGTCGGAGGCGTCTCGTACGGCACCGGCACCGGCCGCAGCAAGAAGGAGGCGGAGCAGCAGGCCGCGGAATCCGCGTGGCGGTCCATCAAGGCCGCAGCGGACGAGCGGGCCAAGCAGGCGAAGGCGGCAGCAGACGCTGCCGAGCCCGAGCCCGATGCCGACGCCGACGCGTCGTCGGCCTCCGCCTGACCGAACAGCGCGATCCGAGCGCCCGTGCCCGCCTTGGGCCGGGCGGTCGGCTCATATCCTCAGTCGTAGGAACACGGGGGAGTACGGGGGAGCCATGCCCGAGTTGCCCGAGGTCGAAGTGGTCCGGCGCGGTCTGGAGCGGTGGGTCGCCCATCGCACCGTCGCCGATGCCGAGGTGCTGCACCCGCGTGCCGTACGGCGGCACATCGCCGGTGCGGACGACTTCGCGCACCGTCTCAAGGGCCACCGCATCGGCATGCCGAGCCGTCGCGGCAAGTACCTGTGGCTGCCGCTGGAGGACACGGAGCAGTCGATCCTGGCCCACCTCGGGATGAGCGGCCAGCTGCTGGTGCAGCCGCAGGGAGCGCCCGACGAGAAGCACCTCAGGATCCGCGTGCGGTTCGCCGACGCCCTCGGCACCGAACTCCGGTTCGTCGACCAACGCACCTTCGGCGGCCTGTCGTTGCACGACAACACCCCCGACGGCCTGCCCGACGTGATCGCGCACATCGCCCGCGACCCCCTCGACCCGCTCTTCGACGACGAGGCCTTCCACCAGGCCCTGCGCCGCAAGCGCACGACGATCAAACGGGCCCTGCTCGACCAGTCGTTGATCAGCGGCGTCGGCAACATCTACGCGGACGAGGCCCTTTGGCGCACCCGCCTCCACTACGACCGCCCGACCGCGACCTTCACCCGCCCGCGCTCCCTCGAACTGCTGGGTCACATAAGGGACGTCATGAATGCCGCCCTCGCGGTGGGCGGCACGAGCTTCGACAGCCTGTACGTCAATGTCAACGGCGAGTCGGGCTACTTCGACCGGTCACTGGATGCGTACGGCCGTGAAGGGCTGCCGTGCAAGCGGTGCGGTACGCCGATGCGCCGACGGCCCTGGATGAACCGGTCCAGCTACTTCTGCCCGACGTGTCAGAGGGCGCCGCGCGTCTCGTCGTAATTCCGGCGTGCTTCGAGCACGTCGTCCATCTGCCCCTCCACGAAGTGGATGAGGGTCAGCAGCCGCTCGGTGATCCCGCGTCCCAGCGGTGTCAGCTCATAGTCGACCCGCGGTGGATTGGTCGGCTGGGCCTCGCGGTGCACCAGGCCGTCGCGCTCCAGGGCGTGCAGCGTCTGGGACAGCATCTTCTCGCTGACGCCGTCGACGCGGCGGCGCAGCTCGTTGAAGCGCAGCGAGCCCTCGTACAGGGCGCCGAGGGTGAGTCCGCCCCAGCGGCCCGTGACGTGCTCCAGCGTGCCGCGCGAGGGACAGGCCTTGGCGAACACGTCGTACGGGAGGTTCTGCGCCTCCGTGCGCTCCTGCATGGTGTCCATATCTCAAGCGTACTCGAATGCAGCGCTAACCCGCAGGTTGCACTAACTAGAAGTTAGTGCTTTCCTTTGGGTGCCGCCAGTGAACTGCCTATGTCAGGAGTACGTACGTGACCACCCCTGTTGTCTCCATCGCCTACCACTCCGGCTACGGCCACACCGCCGTCATCGCCGAGGCCGTCCGTTCCGGTGCCGTCGAGGCCGGCGCCGAGGTGCACCTGATCAAGGTGGACGAGATCACCGAGGAGCAGTGGGCGACCCTCGACGCCTCGGACGCCATCGTGTTCGGTTCGCCGACCTACATGGGCACCGCGTCCGGCGCCTTCCACGTCTTCGCGGAGGCGACCTCGAAGCGCTGGGCCGAGCAGGCCTGGACGGACAAGCTGGCCGCCGGCTTCACCAACTCCGCCTCCAAGAGCGGCGACAAGCTGCACACCCTGCAGTTCTTCCAAATCCTCGCCGCCCAGCTCGGCATGCACTGGATCAACCTCGGCCTGCTCCCCGGCTGGAACAACAGCGCCGGCTCCGAGAACGACCTCAACCGCCTCGGCGTCTTCACCGGCGCCGCCGCCCAGACCAACGCCGACCAGGGGCCGGAGGCCGTTCACAAGGCCGACGTCGCGACGGCCGAGCACCTGGGGCGCCGGGTGGCCGAGACGGCGAAGGTGTTCGCGCGAGGGCGCGTCGCGGCCGCCTGAGTCGCGCCGTAATGAACGCGCACGACGCGCCGTCCCCGCTGTAGCCTGCCCATCGAGTCGGCCACTGGGGGGACGGCGCCTTGGGGGTAGGTATGTGGGACGGCCCGTT
This sequence comes from Streptomyces sp. R28, assembly GCF_041052385.1. GTDB lineage: Bacteria > Actinomycetota > Actinomycetes > Streptomycetales > Streptomycetaceae > Streptomyces. The sequence continues at coordinate 7,466,962 of NZ_CP163439.1, forward strand.
CTATCGGGTGCGCAGGGACGGGTACGAGATCTGCTTCGTCGTGGGCGTGGGGGTGGGCCTCGACGAGGTCACTGATACCGACATGTGGGTGACGTTCGCCGACGGACAGCGCTGGACCGGGACCGTCTTCACCCTCGACGAGGCGCGCCGCCTGATGGACCGCTCGAAGGACACCGGGGAACGTCTCGGCGGCCGGTACTTCTATGGCTGGGACAACCTGCTGGTCCGGGACCGGGGCATCCCCGCCATGGTCCAGGTCATCGACGAGCTCGTCGCCACCGGCGACTACCGCTCGGCCCTGCGCCCTGCGGGCCTCGCCGAGGACTGACAGCCGGTCAGTAACCGAAGTCCTGCGTCCACCAGGGCCCGCCGGAGCCGAAGTGCACACCGACCCCCAGCGTCTTGAAGTCGCAGTTCAGGATGTTGGCCTTGTGGCCCGGGCTGGTCATCCAGGCGTCCATCACCGCGGCCGCGTCGGCCTGGCCGCGGGCTATGTTCTCGCCGCCGAGGTCGGTTATGCCCGCCTTCGCGGCCCGGTCCCACGGAGAGGCCCCGCCGGGGTCGGTGTGGTCGAAGAAGCCGCGCCCGGCCATGTCCTCGCTGAAGTCCTGGGCCAGATCGGCGAGTGAACTGTTGGCGGCTACCGCGCTGCAGCCCACCTGTGCGCGCTCGTCGTTGACGAGCCTCAGCACCTCGGCCGCGGCGGCGGCCTCCGCGGACACCGTCACGGGAGCGCTGGTCCTCTCCTTCTCCGGCTCCTCCTCGGGCGCCTTCGTGGCCGTACGCGAAGGGGTCTCCTTCGGCTTCTGGCTGGGCGTGGCCGAGGGCTTCTTCGACGGAGTCTTCGTCGGCGCGGCCGACGAGGTCGACGGGGACGGCGAGGCGGGCCGCTGGACGTCGCGGCTGGCCGAGCCGCCGTCGTCGTGGTTCTCGGCGCTGCCGGACGTGCCGCCCTGTTCGCTCGGGGAGTTGGTCGGGGTGTCGGCGGCCTGCACCTTGTCCGCGCTGCCCGAGCCGCCGAGCTGGTAGTTGTCGATGCCGGGCACCACGCCCGTGGCGACCGCGACCGTGCCCAGGGCGACTGCCGCGGAGACGCCGAGCAGTCCGGTCTTCACCGGAGCCCCGGCCTTCTTCTTGCGGCGGCGGTGCGAGCTGCCCCTGGGCCGCCCGGAGCCGCCGGAGGGCGTGAAGCCCTCGCTGCGGAAGACCGCGGTGGTCGCACCCGCGTCGGAGTCGCCGAGGGATGCGGCGTCGCCGGGGAAGGTCGTGGGGTCGGTGATCCGGTCGTAGTCGTCGGCCGAGGCGTACAGGTAGGCGTCACTCTTCGCGTAGGCCTCGGCGTACGCCTCCGGGTTCAGATAGGGCGCGATGCCCATCTGCGTGGGGTGGTCCCTCGTGTACGAGTCCCGGGGGTCGTGGCCCTCCGTGTAGGAGCCGTCCGTATGTGTGACCCCTGTGGCGCGGCCGGTGGCGGCGCGGCCGGCGGCGGAGCGTCGGTGGCGTCCCATGTTCTGGCCTTCCTCGTCCGTGCGGTCTCAAGATCCTCACAGAACTCACTCGATCGTGTGAGTTTCATATGGGATTCATTGGGTGGGGACGGTACCGCATGGCGCCAGAGGAGGAAGTGCCCGGAGAGACATTGGCCCGTTAGGTTGCACTCATGAGCGAGGATGTACGGCTGGTCGCCTGGGTGCGTGGACGCGTCCAAGGCGTGGGTTTTCGCTGGTTCACGCGGGCCAAGGCGCTCGAGATCGGCGGCCTGAGTGGTTTTGCTCTCAATTTGGACGACGGACGGGTCCAGGTCGTCGCTGAGGGCGCCCGGGATGGGTGTGAGGGACTCCTGGACTGGCTTCAGGGCGACGACACGCCCGGGCGCGTGGACGGTGTCACCGAGATCTGGGACACACCTCGCGGGGGTTACGACGGCTTCGCCGTCCGCTGAGCCGGATCCGCAAAACGGCCCCGGTGCAAGCGGGCGGACGTGCCACCGGCAACTGCCCCAAGCAGAAAGAAGCAGGTGGTTGCCAAGAACCGCTTGCAGTGGCAGGCTCCGCACGTAAGGATGATCGCCACGCCCCGAGGGGCCCGCAGGAGTCGCCGCGCAGCCGCCATTCGGCCGTGTGCCCCCGGGTTTGCCCGCCAATACGGGGCGTGATCGTGTTGACCGTCAAACTTTTTGGTGAGACGCTGAAAGCCCCGCGCACCTTCGCTGTTTGGCGTGGCTGAACGGCAGTACAACTAAGGCCTGCCAAGCAACCGCGGGTGCGAATCCCTCACGACCCACACCGCATCGGTCGGTCACTCAGTGTGGAGGACCATCCATCATGGCAAAGGCGCTTCTCGGTTACGTCGGCGGCTCCGACCCTCGACTCCTCGCCGAGATGCGACGGCTCCAGCAGCGTGTCCAGGACCTGGAATCCGAACTCGGACGCATCCAGGCGGAGAACGACGCTCTGCAGGCTGCCGCTTCTCACGACAGGATCATGGAGAGCATCGACGCACACCAGGCGGAGCCTGCGCTCACCTGATCACTGCATCGCTCCACAACAGCACAAGCAGTGGTTGGGAGGCCCGTATCCAACCGCTAAGTAGTTGTCAGGCGACTGGCGTGCCAGCCGTCAGAAGTTGCAAGGGACGCTTCGGCGTCCCTTCTTTCTTGCCGGCCCCCGCTTACTGGCCCGCGCATCCTTTCACCCTCTTTAACGTCTGGTGTGCCCTGCACGTTCATCGGTGAAACCGTGGGTTCATGGAGTGACATCCGGGCGGAAGGTAGAGTCCGGCGGCGTGCACCTCAAGGCCCTGACTCTCCGCGGGTTCAAGTCGTTCGCCTCGGCGACCACGCTCCGGTTCGAGCCGGGGATCACGTGTGTCGTCGGCCCGAACGGCTCGGGCAAGTCCAACGTCGTGGACGCGCTCAGCTGGGTCATGGGCGAGCAGGGTGCGAAGTCGCTGCGCGGCGGCAAGATGGAGGACGTCATCTTCGCCGGCACGACCGGCCGTCCGCCACTTGGCCGTGCCGAGGTTTCGCTGACCATCGACAACTCCGATGGCGCACTGCCCATCGAGTACGCCGAGGTCACCATCACGCGGATCATGTTCCGCAACGGCGGCAGCGAGTACCAGATCAACGGCGACACCTGCCGTCTCCTCGACATCCAGGAACTGCTGTCCGACTCCGGCATCGGCCGTGAGATGCACGTCATCGTCGGGCAGGGACAGCTCGACTCCGTCCTGCACGCCGACCCCATGGGCCGCCGCGCCTTCATCGAGGAGGCCGCGGGCGTCCTCAAGCACCGCAAGCGCAAGGAGAAGGCGCTCAGGAAACTGGACGCGATGCAGGCCAACCTCGCGCGCGTGCAGGACCTGACGGACGAGCTGCGCCGGCAGTTGAAGCCGCTGGGCCGCCAGGCGGCGGTGGCCAGAAGGGCCGCCGTCATCCAGGCGGATCTGCGCGACGCCCGCCTGCGCCTCCTCGCCGACGATCTCGTGCGGCTCCGGGAGGCGCTCCAGGCCGAGGTCGCCGACGAGGCCGCGCTGAAGGAGCGCAAGGAAGCCGCCGAGCAGCAGCTGAAGAAGGCGCTCCAGCGTGAGGCGCTCCTGGAGGACGAGGTACGGCAGCTCACGCCGCGGCTGCAGCGGGCCCAGCAGACCTGGTACGAGCTGTCCCAGCTCGCGGAGCGGGTGCGCGGCACGATCTCGCTGGCCGACGCGCGCGTGAAGAGCGCGACGTCCGTGCCGCCGGAGGAACGCCGGGGCCGCGACCCCGAGGACATGGAGCGCGAGGCCGCCCGGATCCGCGAGCAGGAGGCCGAGCTGGAAGCGGCCCTGGAGGCGGCCGAGCGGGCTCTGGAGGACACGGTCGCCCACCGTGCCGAACTGGAGCGTGAGCTCACGCAGGAGGAACGGCGCCTGAAGGACGTCGCTCGTGCCATCGCGGATCGCCGCGAGGGCCTGGCCCGGCTGAACGGGCAGGTCAACGCCGCCCGTTCGCGTGCGGCCTCCGCCCAGGCCGAGATCGACCGCCTGGCCGCAGCCCGGGACGAGGCCCAGGAGCGGGCCTTCGCCGCGCAGGAGGAGTACGAGGTCCTGAAGGCCGAGGTCGACGGCCTGGACGCCGGCGACGCGGAACTCGCCGAGCAGCACGAGGCGGCGAAGCAGCAGCTCGTGGAGGCGGAGGCCGCCCTGTCCGCGGCCCGCGAGGCGGTCACCGCGGCGGAACGGGGGCGCGCCGCGACCCAGGCCCGCCACGAGGCGCTGGCGCTGGGCCTGCGCCGCAAGGACGGCACCGGAGCACTGCTCGGTGCGAAGGACCGGCTCACGGGGCTGCTCGGCCCGGCCGCGGAGCTGCTCACCGTGACACCGGGGTACGAGGTAGCGCTGGCGGCCGCTTTCGGCGCGGCGGCGGACGCGATCGCGGTGACATCGCCGTCGGCTGCGGCGGAGGCGATCCGGCTGCTGCGCAAGCAGGACGGAGGGCGGGCGGCGCTGCTGCTGAGCGGAGCACTCGACGACGTACCAGGGGAGGCGCACACGGACGGGCCGCCGTACGCCGCCGACCTGGTCCGTGGTCCGGACGAGCTCATGCCCGCCGTACGCCGCCTTCTGCGCGGCATCGTGGTGGTCGGCACCCTCGAGGACGCCGAGGACCTCGTCTACGCCCGCCCCGGCCTCACCGCCGTGACCGCCGAAGGCGACCTGCTGGGCGCGCACTTCGCGCACGGGGGGTCCGCCGGGGCGCCGAGCCTGCTCGAAGTGCAGGCCTCCGTGGACGAGGCCGCTGCCGAGCTGGAAGAGCTGGCCGTGCGGTGCGAGGAGCTGGCCGAGGCGCAGCATGCGGCGGCCGAGCGGCGCAAGGAGTGTGCCGGGCTCGTCGAGGAGCTGGGGGAGCGGCGCAGGGCGGCCGACCGGGAGAAGTCGTCCGTCGCGCAGCAGCTGGGGCGGCTCGCCGGGCAGGCGCGCGGTGCCGCGGGCGAGGCCGAGCGGTCCGTCGCCGCCGCCGCGCGGGCGCAGGACGCGCTCGACAGGGCCCTCCAGGACGTCGAGGAGCTGGCCGAGCGGCTGGCCGTCGCCGAGGAGATGCCGGTCGAGGAGGAGCCCGACACGTCGGTACGGGACCGTCTCGCCGCCGACGGCGCCAACGCCCGGCAGACCGAGATGGAGGCCCGGCTCCAGGTCCGTACGCACGAGGAACGGGTCAAGGGACTCGCCGGCCGCGCCGACTCCCTCGACCGGGCCGCCCGAGCGGAGCGAGACGCACGCGCGCGTGCCGAGCAGCGGCGGGCGCGGCTGCGGCACGAGGCGGCCGTCGCCGAAGCCGTCGCCTCCGGTGCGCGCCAACTCCTCGCGCACGTCGAGGTCTCCCTCGCCCGCGCCGACGAGGAGCGTGCCGCCGCCGAGGCCGCCAAGGCGCGGCGTGAGCAGGAGCTGGCCGCCGCCCGAAACGAAGGCCGCGACCTCAAGGCCGAACTCGACAAGCTGACCGACTCCGTCCACCGTGGCGAGGTCCTCGGCGCCGAGAAGCGGATGCGGATCGAGCAGCTGGAGAGCAAGGCGCTGGAGGAACTGGGCGTCGAACCGGCCGGGCTCGTCTCCGAGTACGGCCCTCACCAGCTCGTCCCGCCCTCCCTGGCCGCCGAGGGCGAGCAGCTCCCCGAGGATCCCGAGCACCCCCGCAATCAGCCCAAGGCCTTCGTCCGGGCCGAGCAGGAGAAGCGGCTCAAGGCCGCCGAACGCGCCTACCAGCAGCTCGGCAAGGTCAACCCGCTCGCCCTGGAGGAGTTCTCCGCGCTCGAGGAACGGCACAAGTTCCTCAGCGAGCAGCTAGAGGACCTGAAGAAGACCCGTGCCGACCTGCTCCAGGTCGTCAAGGAGGTCGACGAGCGCGTCGAGCAGGTCTTCACCGAGGCCTACCGGGACACGGCCCGGGAGTTCGAGGGCGTCTTCAGCCGCCTGTTCCCCGGTGGCGAGGGACGGCTGATCCTGACCGATCCCGACAACATGCTCACCACGGGCGTCGATGTCGAGGCGCGTCCGCCGGGCAAGAAGGTCAAGCGGCTGTCGCTGCTCTCGGGTGGTGAGCGCTCACTCACCGCCGTTGCCCTGCTCGTGTCGATCTTCAAGGCCCGGCCGAGCCCGTTCTACGTCATGGACGAGGTCGAGGCCGCCCTCGACGACACCAACCTGCAGCGGCTGATCCGCATCATGCAGGAGCTGCAGGAAGCCTCGCAGCTGATCGTGATCACCCACCAGAAGCGCACGATGGAGGTCGCCGACGCGCTGTACGGCGTCTCCATGCAGGGCGACGGTGTGTCCAAGGTCATCAGCCAGCGACTTCGCTGACGCTGCCGGTCGGACTCGACCGTCGAAACACTTCACCTTCACTTCTTCAATAAGTGAACACATCTCACCTGATCGCGTCTCGAAAGTCACAGCAGCCGCCCTATTGACTTCGAAACTTGAAGGCATAGTCTCTGCAACGTTCCTTTTACCTTCAGGTATCACTACTTGGAGCGGCTGACCCCCACCCGGCAGCGTTGCCGGTGGCCCGAGGAGTACACGTGACCAGCACAGCGCAGGCACCCACGTCAGGAGCCAGGACGGCTCACCCCGAGCATCTCGGGCACGTCGTCTTCATCACCGCGGCGGCCGCCATGGGCGGGTTCCTCTTCGGCTACGACAGCTCCGTCATCAACGGAGCCAACGGTGGCATCCAGGCCCGGTTCGACCTCAGCTCCGGTGTCACCGGGACCGTCGCTGCCAGCGCCCTGCTCGGCAGTGCCGTCGGCGCCGCGATCGCCGGCCGCATAGCCGACCGCATCGGCCGCATCCGCGTCATGCAGATCGCGGCGGTGCTGTTCGCCGTGAGCGCCGTCGGTTCGGGCCTCCCGTTCGCCGCGTGGGACCTCGCCGCCTGGCGGGTCCTCGGCGGCATCGCCATCGGCATGGCCTCGGTCATCGGCCCGGCCTACATCGCCGAGGTCGCCCCGCCGGCGTACCGCGGCCGGCTCGCCTCGTTCCAGCAGGCCGCCATCGTCATCGGCATCGCCGTCTCCCAGCTCGTCAACTGGGCCATCCTCAACATGGCCGACGGCGAGGAGCGCGGGACGGTCGCGGGCCTGGAGGCCTGGCAGTGGATGCTCGGCGTGATGCTGGTACCCGCGGTGATCTACGGCCTGCTGTCCTTCGCCATCCCCGAGTCCCCGCGCTATCTGATCAGCGTCGGCCGTGTCGAGGACGCGAAGAAGGTGCTCGCCGATGTCGAAGGCGGGACGGACCTGGACGGCCGGGTCGCCGAGATCGAGCGCGCCATGCACAGCGACCACAAGTCCACGTTCCGGGACCTGCTGGGCGGCCGGTTCGGTCTGCTGCCGATCGTGTGGATCGGTATCGGCCTCTCCGTCTTCCAGCAACTGGTCGGCATCAACGTCATCTTCTACTACTCGAACCTGCTGTGGCAGTCCGTCGGCGTCGACCCGTCGAGCTCGTTCTTCTACTCGTTCGAGACCTCGATCATCAACATCATCGGCACCGTGATCGCGATGATCTTCGTCGACCGCATCGGCCGCAAGCCGCTCGCCCTCATCGGCTCCGTCGGCATGGGCATCTCGCTCGCGGCGGCTGCCTGGGCCTTCTCGTTCCAGAGCGGCAACGACCCGCTGCCGACCGCGCAGGGTTATGTGGCGCTGATCGCCGCCAACGCGTTCGTCCTCTTCTTCGCCATGTCCTGGGGAGTGGTCGTCTGGGTCATGCTCGGCGAGGTCTTCCCGAACAAGATCCGCGCCGCCGCCCTGGGCGTGGCCGCCTCGGCCCAGTGGATCGCCAACTGGGTGATCACGATCACCTTCCCGGACCTGTCGGACTGGAACCTGTCGCTTACGTACGTCATGTACGCGGTGTTCGCCTTCCTCTCCATCCCGTTCATCCTCAAGTTCGTGCCCGAGACCAAGGGCAAGAAGCTGGAGGAGATGGGCTGACCGGCCCCCGAACTCGGGGAGAAGGGCCAAGTCCCCGCTGCCCCTCTCCCCGTAACCCCGCCGCCGCCCCGGCTCGGCCACTGCCCGAGCCGGGGCGGCGGTTTCTCGTACGTCAGCGGATGAGGGCGTCGACCGACCCCAACCCCGGAAGCACCTCCTCCGCGAACAACCGCAGGCTCCGCCACCCCTCCTCCACCGGCATCCCGCCCGACAGCGGGTGCAACACGTAGCTGTCGAACCCCAGCGCCACACACTCCTGCGGCGTCACGATCCGGTACACGCCCTCGGCACGCAGCTCCTCCACCGTCGTGGCCGCCGACTTCACGGCGGACCGCACGTCCCCGGACTGCCAGGAGGCGTACGTCCGCGCCTCGTGCAGGAAATGCCCGCCGCAGCGAGCCCACGCCCGGTCGGGATCCTCGGCGATGTGCAGCAGCGGCGTCTCCGCGGCCGGCATCATCGTCCAGCCCTCGGTGCCGTACTCGACGAGCCGCTCCTTGTAATACGCCTCCAGCTCCGGCAGATGCGCGCTGGGGAAGAACGGCAGACCGAGCCGGGCGGCCCGGCGGGCGGCGGCCTTCGAGGAGCCGCCGACCAGGAGCAGAGGGTGCGGCTCGGTGCAGGGGCGCGGAGTGACCCGTACCGTACGGCCCCGGTACTCGAAGGGCTCGCCGGTCCAGGCCTTGAGCAGGGTGTCGAGGAGCTCGTCCTGGAGCTTGCCGCGCCGCTTCCAGTCCACGTCGAACAGGGCGTACTCCTCGGGGCGGTACCCGATTCCGGCGACGGTCACCAGCCGCCCGCCGCTCAGCAGATCCAGTACGGCGATCTCCTCGGCCAGCCGCAGCGGGTCGTGCAGCGGGCCGATGATCGCCGAGACGGTGACCGCGAGGCGCCGGGTCGCGCCGAAGACCGCCGCCGCGAAGGCGAAGGGTGACGGCAGCCAGTTGTTGTCGGCGCCGTGGTGCTCCTCCGTCTGCACGGTGGTGATGCCGTGCTCGTCGGCGTATGCGGCCATCTCCAGGGCCGCCTGATAGCGGGCGGCGAGCGAGGCGGGGGTCGCGTCGGGCTCGACGAGGTTGAAGCGTACGACCGAGACGGGCATGGGGGTCCCCCTTCACCGGGCGGGTGTGAAGGCGGACGTTAGCTGACGGTGTGTCAGACATCCAGAGGGGTGTCGCCGCACTCCATGGCCGATACTGGACGCGTTATGGACATCCTCATCCTTGCTGTAGTCATCGCCGTGGTCGTGCTCGGCGCGCTCGGTGGGCTGATCGTCGGCAGCCGACGCAAGAAGCAGCTGCCTCCGCCGCCCCCGGCCGCCCCCGACATCACCGCCCCTCCGGCCGAGCCGCATGTCGGCGACGAGGCCGAGACACCGCGCGACGAACCGCGCCGGACCATAGAGGAGGTTGACCTTCCGGGCGGTGGAGCACCGACCGCCGTCGAGGAACCGCCCGTCGTCGAAGAGCTCCCGCCGACCGAGATCGAGATCCCGGAGCCCACCGCCGGCCGCCTGATCCGCCTGCGTGCCCGGCTCTCCCGCTCGCAGAACGCCCTCGGCCAGGGGCTGCTCACGCTCCTGTCGCGCGAGCACCTCGACGAGGACACCTGGGAGGAGATCGAGGACACGCTGCTCACCGCCGACGTCGGCGTGCTGCCCACCCAGGAACTGGTCGACGGGCTGCGCGAGCGCGTGAAGGTCCTCGGTACCCGCACCCCCGAGGAGCTGCGCGGCCTGCTGCGCGAGGAGCTGCTCAAGCTGGTCGGCACCGACTTCGACCGCACGGTCAAGACGGAGCCGGAGACCAGCAAGCCCGGCATCGTGATGGTCGTCGGCGTCAACGGCACCGGCAAGACCACCACCACCGGCAAGCTCGCCCGCGTCCTCGTGGCCGACGGCCGCAGCGTGGTCCTGGGCGCCGCCGACACCTTCCGTGCCGCCGCCGCCGACCAGCTCCAGACCTGGGGCGAGCGCGTCGGCGCCTACACCGTGCGCGGGCCTGAGGGCGGCGACCCCGCCTCCGTGGCCTTCGACGCGGTGAAGGAGGGCAAGGAGATGGGGACGGACGTCGTCCTCATCGACACCGCCGGACGCCTGCACACCAAGACCGGCCTCATGGACGAACTCGGCAAGGTCAAGCGCGTCGTCGAGAAGCATGCGCCGCTGGACGAGATCCTGCTCGTGCTGGACGCGACGACGGGGCAGAACGGTCTGGTCCAGGCCCGCGTCTTCGCCGAGGTCGTCGACATCACCGGCATCGTGCTCACCAAGCTGGACGGCACGGCCAAGGGTGGCATCGTCGTCGCGGTCCAGCGCGAGCTGGGCGTGCCGGTGAAGCTGGTCGGGCTGGGCGAGGGTGCCGATGACCTGGCGCCGTTCGAGCCGGAGGCGTTCGTTGACGCCCTTATCGGGGAGTGACCCCACCTCACCTACGAACTTTCGTATGTGCTCGGCCGAAGAAGCGCCCGCCTCCCAAGGTGCAGTTGGGGGACGGGCGCTTCGCTGTGTACGACCATGAGCTGTGCACGACTGTGAGCTGTGTACGACTGTGAGCCGTGTACGACTGTGACGGTTGTGCCCTGCGTTACGCCCGCGACCGATGCGCCACGTAGGCCAGCGTCCCCAGCAGCAGTCGCGCGGCCGGCGGCCTCGTCGCCGAGTCCAGCTCGGGTGGCCGCAGCCACCGCACCGGCCCCAGCCCGCCCCGGTCGGACGGCGGGGCCGTGATGTGCGTACCGGGGCCGAGGCCGCGCAGGTCGAGGTGGGTGGGGTCGTCCCAGCCCATGCGGTAGAGGAGCTCGGGGAGTTCCGCGGCGGCGCCGGGGGCGACGAAGAAGTGGGCGCGGCCCTCGGGGGTGGCCGTGACCGGGCCGAGGGGGAGGCCCATGCGCTCGAGCCGGGTGAGCGCGCGGCGTCCGGCGGGCTCCGCCACCTCGATCACGTCGAACGCCCGCCCGACCGGCAGCATCAGCGCGGCGCCCGGTACCTCCGCCCAGGCCCTTCCGACCTCGTCGAGGGTGGCGCCGGCCGGGACGTCGGGCGCGAAGTCGAGGGGGTGTGCGCCGGGGGCGTGACAGTCGGAGTGGCCGCACGAGCAGGCGCCCGCCGCGGCTCGCGCGCCGGGCACTACGTCCCAGCCCCACAGTCCGGTGAACTCGGCGACGGTGGTGCACTCCGAGGAGCGGCCGCGTCGTCGCGAGCCGGATCGGATCTCCCGGATGCCGCCGATCGTGAAGCCCATGCCCCCTCCAACGGGTCCAGCGCGCCGGTGGTTACGACACGGATTCGGTACGTGACCCTGCGTGTTCTCAGATCGCCGGTTACCCATGAACCCCGCTCGGTCCACGCGGCGCCTGGAAGTGCTCCGGGTTGCGGGCCTGGCGACACGCGCCCCTGAGTGCTTCGCTCCGCCCACTTCCGGCCGTCCTATGTCAAGTGAATCGCGTGGAGGTCACCGTTAGTTCATTCGAAGGGGTGGCGAATGGTGGCGTTTCCGGGATCGCCATGGCTGGGTCCGTGATCGTAGGATTACCGTGAGTGCACGGACCCTCGGGGCACATGCACACTTGGGTATGCCGGGGGCAAGTCGGCTTTCCGTTCGAAGGGTGGCAACTGCCGGACGGGCGACCGTATTTACCGGCATTCTGATAGGGCTTGGCGCACTCGATGACAAGTGGTCCAAGGGATGGGGGCGTTCCAGTGAGCGGCAACAGCGGAAGCGGCACGAGTGCTGGTGGCGCATCGCACGCTGACAAGCGCCCCAACGAGCTGCTCACGTCCTGGTTCGTGCGCAGCGGCTGGTCGAAGGGTGAACTGGCCCGTCAAGTGAACCGCCGCGCACGCCAGTTGGGCGCCAACCACATCTCGACCGACACCTCGCGCGTCCGTCGCTGGCTGGACGGCGAGAACCCCCGCGAGCCGATCCCGCGGATCCTGTCCGAGCTCTTCTCCGAGCGGTTCGGCTGCGTCGTCTCCGTCGAGGACCTCGGCCTGCGCGCCGCCCGTCAGTCACCCTCCGTGTCCGGCATCGACCTGCCCTGGACGGGCCCGCAGACGGTGGCCCTGCTCAGCGAGTTCTCGCGCAGCGACCTGATGCTGGCGCGGCGCGGCTTCCTCGGGAGCTCGCTGGCCCTGTCCGCGGGCCCGGCCCTCATCGAACCGATGCAGCGCTGGCTGGTCCCCGCACCCCCGGCCCCGTACCAGGAGTCCCGTCCCGTCCCGTCCTCACGCGCGCGTGGCCGCCTGTCCAGGCCCGAGCTGGACCTGCTGGAGTCCACCACCGTGATGTTCCGGCAGTGGGACGCCCAGTGCGGCGGCGGTCTGCGCCGCAAGGCGGTCGTGGGCCAGCTGCACGAGGTGACCGACCTGCTCCAGGAGCCCCAGCCGGAGGCGACCACCCGCAAGCTGTTCAAGGTCGCCGCCGAGCTGGCGGAGCTGGCCGGCTGGATGTCGTACGACGTGGGGCTCCAGCCCACCGCGCAGAAGTACTTCGTCCTCGCGCTGCACGCCGCCAAGGAGGCGGGCGACCGGCCGCTCGGCTCGTACATCCTCTCCAGCATGAGCCGCCAGATGATCCACCTCGGCCGGCCCGACGACGCCCTGGAACTGATCCACCTCGCGCAGTACGGCAGCCGGGACTGCGCCAGCCCGCGCACCCAGTCGATGCTGTATGCGATGGAGGCCCGCGCCTACGCCAACATGGGCCAGCCCGGCAAATGCAAGCGGGCGGTCCGGATGGCCGAGGACACCTTCTCCGAGGCGGACGAGTGGGACGAGCCGGACCCCGACTGGATCCGCTTCTTCTCCGAGGCCGAGCTGTACGGCGAGAACTCCCACTCGTACCGGGACCTGGCCTATGTCGCCGGCCGCAGCCCGACGTACGCCTCGCTGGCCGAGCCCGTGATGCAGCAGGCCGTGGACCTGTTCGCAAAGGACAGTGAGCACCAGCGGTCGTACGCGCTGAACCTCATCGGCATGGCCACGGTCCAGCTGCTGCGGCGCGAGCCCGAGGAGAGTGCCGTCTATGCCGAGCGGGCCATGCTGATCGCCAAGAAGGTGCGCTCCGAGCGCGTCAACACTCGTATTCGAAAGACGGTCGACACGGCCGTACGCGACTTCGGGGATCTCGCCGAGGTCGTGGACCTCACCGACAAGCTCGCCGTGGAGCTGCCCGAGACCGCGGAGGCGGTCTGAGCTTCGCGTGCAATCCCAGGGCAACCCCTGAACCCCGGCCGCGGCCGCCCCTCCCGAACTGCCCGACTCGGCTCCCCCATGCCAGGTCATCGGAAGGCCGACCGCGGCCGGCTGCTGTCCCCCCTTTGCGCCTGAACCGGCGCCGCTCTCGCGGATGTGGCTGGGCGTCGCGGGGGTTCCTCAATCGATGGCTGCGGTGGTCGTCATCGAAGGTTGCGCCAAGATAACGATCGGCTCGCCCACAATCCGGCAGTTCATCGAGGCGTAACACACGAGGCGTCTTCGTCACGGCGGCGAAACAACGAGGGGCTTCCATCGAAACGGCGCTGCGTCAATCTCGTGGCGCATAACCGGCCCACCCCTCAATCCGCTCAGGCTTCGCCCGCACGGGGCCGTACCAACACGAGGAGACGCCGATGGCACCAGCCATCATGATGGCGGCAGACAAGGTAGAGCTGTCGCCCGCCAACACAGGTTTCATGCTCATCTGTTCCGCCCTGGTGATGCTCATGACCCCGGGCCTGGCCTTCTTCTACGGAGGCATGGTCCGCGTCAAGAGCACCCTGAACATGTTGATGATGAGTTTCATCAGCCTGGGGATCGTCACCATCCTGTGGGTGTTGTACGGCTTCTCCCTCGCCTTCGGCACCGACTCGGGCAGCCTCATCGGCTGGAACTCCGACTGGATCGGGCTCAGCAACCTCGACAAGGGCGAGCTGTGGAGCTCGGCGGGCACGACCTACAACATCCCGGTGCTGGTCTTCTTCGTCTTCCAGCTGATGTTCGCGATCATCACGCCCGCCCTGATAAGCGGTGCTCTCGCGGACCGCGTGAAGTTCTCGGCATGGGCGCTGTTCATCGCGCTGTGGGCCACGGTCGTGTACTTCCCGGTCGCCCACTGGGTCTGGGGTGACGGCGGCTGGGCCTTCGACATGGGCGTGATCGACTTCGCCGGTGGTACGGCGGTCCACATCAACGCCGGTGCCGCGGCGCTCGGCGTGATCTTCGTCATCGGTAAGCGCGTCGGCTTCAAGAAGGACCCGATGCGTCCGCACAGCCTGCCGCTGGTCATGCTCGGCGCCGGTCTGCTGTGGTTCGGCTGGTTCGGCTTCAACGCCGGCTCGTGGCTCGGTAACGACGACGGCGTCGGCTCGCTGATGTTCGTCAACACGCAGGTCGCCACCGCCGCCGCCATGCTGGCCTGGCTGATCTACGAGAAGATCCGCCACGGCGCGTTCACCACGCTGGGTGCCGCCTCCGGTGCCGTCGCCGGTCTGGTCGCCATCACCCCGTCCGGTGGTGCGGTCACCCCGATGGGCGCGATCGCCGTCGGTGCCATCGCCGGTCTGCTGTGCGCCATGGCCGTCGGCCTGAAGTACAAGTTCGGCTACGACGACTCGCTCGACGTCGTCGGCGTCCACCTCGTCGGCGGTGTCGTCGGCTCCCTGCTGATCGGCTTCTTCGCCAGCGGCAAGGGCCAGTCGGAGGCGACGGGTGTCTTCTACGGCGAGCACACCTTCGACCAGCTGTGGAAGCAGTGCGCCGGTGTCGGCGCGGTCCTCGCCTACTCCCTGATCGTCTCCGCGATCCTCGCCTTCATCCTCGACAAGACCATCGGTATGCGGGTCACCGAGGACGAGGAGATCACCGGTATCGACCAGGCTGAGCACGCCGAGACCGCATACGACTTCAGCGGCGCCGGCGGAGGTGCCGCCAAGACCGCCGTCGCGGCCGCGGCCGCCACTGCAAGCAAGAAGGTGGACGCATGAAGCTCATCACCGCCGTCGTGAAGCCGCACCGGCTCGACGAGATCAAGGAGGCCCTCCAGGCCTTCGGAGTGCACGGTCTGACGGTCACCGAGGCGAGCGGCTACGGTCGTCAGCGGGGCCACACCGAGGTCTACCGCGGTGCCGAGTACACCGTCGACCTGGTCCCTAAGATCCGCATCGAGGTGCTGGCCGAGGACGACGATGCCGAGCAGCTGATCGACGTCATCGTCAAGGCCGCCCGCACCGGCAAGATCGGTGACGGCAAGGTCTGGTCCCTGCCGGTCGAGACGGCCGTACGGGTGCGGACCGGGGAGCGCGGACCGGACGCGCTCTGAGGAACGCGCTCCAGAGGAAAGCTCCAAGAGAACGCGCTCTGAGAGAAGAAGAAGGACAGGAGTCGCTGGGTGTCGGGTACGGACGTTCGTAAGGATGCAGAGGACTCGGGACCCAGCGGCTACGCGGCGGCCCGGCTGCGTCTCCTCACCGAGGGGGCGCAGTCCGGGCCGCCGCGCCGTACGGCCCTGGCGAACCTGACCGACGACTGGCTGACCGGCCTGTTCGCCGCCGGGGCCGAGGGCCTGCGCGGCGTCTCCCTGGTCGCGGTCGGCGGCTACGGCCGCGGCGAGCTGTCCCCGCGCAGTGACCTGGACCTGCTCCTGCTGCACGACGGCAGCGACCCCGGTGCGGTGGCCGCCCTGGCCGACCGCATCTGGTACCCCGTCTGGGACCTCGGCCTCGCCCTCGACCACTCCGTGCGTACGCCGGCCGAGGCCCGCAAGACCGCCGGGGAGGATCTGAAGGTCCAACTCGGCCTGCTGGACGCCCGCCACATCGCGGGTGACCTCGGCCTCACGGCCGGACTGCGGACGGCGGTCCTGGCCGACTGGCGCAACCAGGCGCCCAAGCGCCTGCCCGAACTGCAGGAGCTGTCCGCCGAACGCGCCGAGCGGCAGGGCGAGCTGCAGTACCTGCTGGAACCCGACCTGAAGGAAGCGCGTGGCGGTCTGCGGGACGCCACCATCCTGCGCGCCGTCGCCGCCTCCTGGCTGGCCGACGCCCCGCGCGAGGGCCTCGACGACGCCCGGCGCCGACTGCTCGACGTGCGCGACGCCCTGCACCTGACGACGGGGCGGGCGACGGACCGGCTCGCGCTCCAGGAGCAGGACCAGGTCGCGGCCGAGCTGGGGCTGCTCGACGCGGACACGCTGCTGCGGCAGGTGTACGAGGCGGCGCGGGTCATCTCGTACGCGAGTGATGTCACCTGGCGTGAAGTAGGGCGAGTGCTGCGCTCGCGCGCCGTGCGGCCGCGTCTGCGCGCCATGCTGGGCGGCGGCAAGCCGACCGCCGAGCGCTCACCGCTGGCCGAGGGCGTGGTGGAGCAGGACGGCGAGGTAGTGCTCGCCCGCGCCGCGCGCCCCGAACGCGACCCCGTGCTCCCCCTGCGCGCCGCGGCCGCCGCCGCGCAGGCCGGACTCCCGCTCTCCCTGCACGCCGTACGGCGCATGGCGGCCGCTGTGCGCCCGCTGCCCACGCCCTGGCCGGCCGAGGCGCGTGAGCAGCTCGTGACCCTGCTGGGCTCCGGGCGGCCGACGGTCGAGGTGTGGGAGGCGTTGGAGGCCGAAGGGCTGATCACTCGCTTCCTCCCGGACTGGGAGCGGGTTCGCTGCCGCCCGCAGCGCAACGCCGTGCACATCTGGACCGTCGACCGGCACCTCATCGAGACGGCCGTCCGGGCCTCCGAGTTCACCCGCCGCGTCCACCGCCCCGACCTCCTCCTGGTCGCCGCGCTGCTGCACGACATCGGCAAGGGCTGGCCCGGCGACCACTCGGTGGCCGGCGAGATCATCGTCAAGGACGTGGCCGCCCGCATCGGCTTCGACCGCGACGACGTGGCCGTGCTCTCCACCCTCGTACGCCATCACCTGCTGCTCGTCGAGACGGCCACCCGGCGCGATCTGGAAGACCCGGCCACCGTGCGCTCGGTCGCCGAGGCGGTCGGCTCCCAGGGCACCCTGGAGCTGCTGCACGCCCTGACCGAGGCGGACGCGCTGGCCACCGGCCCGGCGGCCTGGTCGTCGTGGCGGGGTTCGCTCGTTACCGACCTGGTGAAACGGGTCGCGGCCGTACTCGCCGGGGACGAACTGGACGAGCCCGAGGCCGCCGCGCCCACCGCCGAACAGGAGCGACTGTCCATCGAGGCGATCGCGACCGGCAGCCCCGTGCTGGCGCTGCGCGCGCAGACCGAGCCGCCGGCCGAGGACCAGCCCTCGGGCGACCCGGAGCCGCTCGGCGTGGAGCTCCTCATCGCCGTACCGGACCAGCCGGGCGTGCTGCCCGCGGTGGCCGGCGTCCTGGCGATGCACCGTCTGACCGTCCGCACCGCCGAGCTGCGCGCCCTGGATCTGCCGGACGGCGTCGAGGGCTCCGTCCTGCTGCTGGACTGGCGGGTCGCCGCCGAGTACGGCTCCCTGCCGCAGGCCGCCCGGCTCCGTGCCGACCTGGTACGGGCCCTGGACGGTTCCCTGGACATCGCGGGCCGGCTCGCCGAGCGGGACGCCGCCTACCCGCGCCGCCGGGGCGTCGTGGCGCCGCCGGCGAGGGTGTCGGTCCACCCGGCCGCCTCCCGGCTGGCCACCGTGATCGAGGTGCGCGCCCAGGACGCGCCGGGGCTGCTGTTCCGGATCGGCCGGGCGCTGGAGGACGCGAGCGTCCAGGTGCGCAGTGCCCACGTGAGCACGCTGGGCGCCAACGCCGTCGACGCGTTCTATGTCACAGGCCCCGAGGGTGCGCCGCTGCCCAGTGAGGAAGCGACCTCCGTGGCGCGGAAGCTGGAGGAGACGTTGCGGGGCTGAGAGCCTGTTCACAGGCTCTGCACCCAGGGATCCCGGCAACCTGCGCCGCCGGGATACCCTGGAGGGCGATTCCCAGCTGCCACCGACCCCGAGGACCGCGAGCGCCGTGTTCGATACTCTCTCCGATCGCCTCTCAGCGACTTTCAAGAACCTGCGCGGCAAGGGACGGCTCTCCGAGGCGGACATCGACGCCACCGCGCGCGAGATCCGCATCGCACTCCTCGAAGCGGACGTGGCACTGCCCGTCGTCCGCACGTTCATCAAGAACGTCAAGGAGCGCGCTCTCGGCGCCGAGGTCTCCAAGGCGCTGAACCCGGCTCAGCAGGTTCTGAAGATCGTCAACGACGAGCTCGTGACGATCCTGGGCGGCGAGACCCGGCGCCTGCGCTTCGCCAAGCAGCCGCCGACCGTGATCATGCTGGCCGGTCTGCAGGGTGCCGGTAAGACCACCCTCGCGGGCAAGCTCGGTCACTGGTTGAAGGAGCAGGGCCACTCGCCGCTGCTGGTCGCCGCCGACCTCCAGCGCCCGAACGCCGTCAACCAGCTCAGCGTCGTCGCCGAGCGGGCCGGTGTCGCGGTCTACGCACCCGAGCCGGGCAACGGCGTCGGTGACCCGGTCAAGGTCGCCAAGGACTCCATCGAGCACGCGAAGACCAAGGTCCACGACATCGTGATCGTGGACACCGCCGGCCGCCTGGGCATCGACCAGGAGATGATGCAGCAGGCCGCGGACATCCGGGACGCGGTCTCGCCGGACGAGATCCTGTTCGTCGTCGACGCGATGATCGGTCAGGACGCGGTCAACACCGCGGAGGCCTTCCGCGACGGCGTCGGCTTCGACGGCGTGGTGCTCTCCAAGCTCGACGGTGACGCCCGCGGTGGTGCGGCCCTGTCGATCCGCCAGATCACCGGCAAGCCGATCATGTTCGCGTCGAACGGCGAGAAGCTCGACGACTTCGACGCCTTCCACCCGGACCGGATGGCCTCCCGCATCCTCGACATGGGTGACCTGCTCACCCTGATCGAGCAGGCGGAGAAGACCTTCGACCAGGCCGAAGCCCAGAAGATGGCCGAGAAGCTGGCCTCCAAGAAGGGCCAGGACTTCACCCTCGACGACTTCCTGGCCCAGATGGAGCAGGTCAGGAAGATGGGCTCCATCTCCAAGCTGCTCGGCATGCTCCCGGGCATGGGCCAGATCAAGGACCAGATCAACAACCTCGACGAGCGCGACGTCGACCGCACGGCCGCGATCATCAAGTCGATGACCCCGGCCGAGCGCGCCGACGCCACGATCATCAACGGCTCGCGCCGCGCCCGTATCGCCAAGGGTTCCGGCGTCGAGGTCAGCGCCGTGAAGAACCTCGTCGAGCGGTTCTTCGAGGCCCGCAAGATGATGTCCCGCATGGCCCAGGGCGGCGGCATGCCCGGTATGCCGGGGATCCCGGGCATGGGCGGCGGCCCCGGCCGCGTCAAGAAGCAGCCGAAGAAGGCCAAGGGCAAGCAGCGCTCCGGCAACCCGATGAAGCGCAAGCAGCAGGAGCAGGAGGAGGCCGCCCGCAGGGCCGCCGCCGCGCAGGCCGGAGGCGCCTTCGGCGTGCCGGGCCAGCAGGCTCCGCAGGACTTCGAGCTGCCGGACGAGTTCAAGAAGTTCATGGGCTGACGGTTCGTCTCGTACGTCGCTGGGGGCGCCCCTCTCCAAGGGAGGGGCGCCCTCAGCGCATGCCATGGCCGGATATCTGCCGTAACGTCCAGATATGAGCAATGCCGCGCCGCCACGCAAGGCCCCTGACCAGCCGTGGCGCACCGAGGGCACCCCGGACGAGCCGTCCGGGCGGACCGGTGGGCGACGGATGCGCGGCCGCTGGTGGAGCCTGTTCCTCACCGCGGTGATCGTGTTCCTGCTCGCCTATCTGGGGCTGACGTACCTCGACCGGGGCAACGAGCCGACGATCTCCTACACGGAGTTCAGCAGGCAGGTCGATGCCGGAAACGTCGACAAGATCTACTCCAAGGGCGACGCGATCCAGGGGGAGCTCAAGAGCGCCCGGGACAACCCCGAGGGCGACGGTGACTACACCCGGTTCAAGACCCAGCGCCCGGCCTTCGCGGACGACGACCTCTGGCAGGAACTGAGCAGCCGCGACGTGACGGTGACCGCCCAGCCGGTCGTGCGGGAGCGCGGCGTCGTGTCCAACCTGCTGATCTCGCTGGCGCCGATCGTGATCATCGTCGCGGTGTGGATCTTCGTCGCCCGGCGGCTCGGCGCGGGCAAGGGCGGCGCGGGCGGCATGTTCGGGCGCAAGGCGCCGCCCAAGCCGGTCGAGCTGCGGCCGGGGACCCAGCGCACGACATTCGCCGACGTGGCCGGCATCGACGAGGTCAAGGGCGAGCTGGACGACGTCGTCGACTTCCTGGAGCACCCCGACGCCTACCGCCGGATGGGGGCGAAGATGCCGCGGGGCGTGCTGCTCGCCGGCTCACCCGGCACCGGCAAGACCCTGCTGGCGCGTGCGGTGGCGGGCGAGGCGGGCGTGCCGTTCTTCTCCGCCTCCGCGTCCGAGTTCATCGAGATGATCGTCGGCGTCGGCGCGTCCCGTGTCCGGGAGCTGTTCGCCGAGGCCCGCAAGGTCGCGCCGTCGATCATCTTCATCGACGAGATCGACACCATCGGCCGGGTGCGCAGTGGCGGCGCGTCGGTGAGCGGCCATGACGAGCGCGAGCAGACGCTGAACCAGATCCTCACGGAGATGGACGGCTTCTCCGGCTCCGAGGGCGTGATCGTCATCGCGGCCACGAACCGCGCCGACATCCTGGACCCGGCGCTGACCCGGCCCGGCCGCTTCGACCGGGTGGTCAACGTCTCCCCGCCGGACCGCGGCGGGCGCGAGGCCATCCTGCGGATCCACACCCGCGACATCCCGCTCGCCAAGGACGTGGATCTGACCCAGCTCGCCCGTACGACCCCGGGCATGACAGGTGCGGATCTGGCCAATCTCGCCAACGAGGGCGCTCTGCTCGCGGTCAAGCGGGGGCAGGAGCAGGTGACCGCCTCGGACCTCTCCGAGGCCCTGGAGAAGGTGCAACTGGGCGCCGAGCGCACCCTCGTGATGCCCGAGGAGGATCGCCGGCGCACCGCGTACCACGAGAGCGGGCACGCCCTCCTCGGCATGCTGCAGCCGGGCGCCGACCCCGTCCGCAAGATCACCATCGTGCCGCGCGGCCGGGCGCTCGGGGTGACGTTGTCGACGCCCGAGGTGGAGCGGTACGCGCACTCCGAGCAGTACCTGCGCGGCCGCATCATCGGCGCACTGGGCGGCATGGCGGCCGAACAGGTGGTCTACGGGGTCGTCACCACGGGCGCGGAGAACGACCTGGAACAGGTCACCAACATCGCGCGCGGCATGGTGGCCCGCTGGGGCATGAGCGAACGGGTCGGCCGACTGTCCGCCCTGCCGAGCGACACCCAGCAGGCGTACGGGCTCGCGGCCGCCCCGCAGACCCTCGACGTGATCGACTCCGAGATGCGCCGGATCGTCGACGAGTGCTACGAGGAGGCATGCCGCAAACTCCGTGACCACCACCGGCAGTTGGAGGCGCTGGCGGAGGCCCTGCTGGAGAACGAGACGCTGGAGGAGGCGGACGCCTACCGGATCGCGGGCATCACCCGGCTGACCAAGGAAGCGGACGCGTAGCGGGCCCGCTCACGGCACGCGCGCGATCAGGTACCGGAAGACGTTCGGCATCCACACCGTCCCGTCCGGCCGCAGATGCGGATGCAGCGCCTCCGTCAACTCCTTGTCCACCTGCACCTGATCGGTCGCCGCGATCGCCGAGTCGAACAACCCCGTCGACAGCAGCCCCCGTACGGCACTGTCGACGTCCGGGTACCCGAAGGGGCAGGCCACCCGCCCGGAACCGTCGGGCCTCAGGCCCGCGCGCTGGGCGACCTCCTCCAGGTCGTCGCGCAGGGCGGGGCGCCAACTGCCCGTGCTGCGCAAGGGATCGGCCAACTTGGTGGCGACGCGCAGCACGGACGACGTGGCGCAGCGCTCCGGCGGACCCCAGCCGGCCAGCACCACCGGCGCCCCCCGCTCGGCGAGCGGCGACGCGGCCGCGAGCACCTCACCGAGCCCTTCGGAGTCGCCCGCGAGGCACCCGATGGGCTCGAAGGCGGTCACCAGGGTGTACGCGGACGTGTGCGTCTGCGCGTGCGACTCCGCCCGCGTCCCGACGCACGCCGCGGCAGCCAGGTCGTCGGACGAGCCGTCGACGAGTCGGGCGTCGGCACGCGCGCGCGTGTCCCACCCTTCGGGGAGCAACCGCTGCCGCGCGAGGGCCAGCCGTTCCGGGGAGGACGGCTCGACACCGGTGACGGCCGCGCCTCTGGACGCCGCCATGACCAGGGCGAGCCCGCTGCCGCAGCCGAGGCCCAGCAGCCGGGTGCCGGGGCCCACTTGCAGTCGCTCGTAGACGGCTTCGTAGAGCGGAACCAGCATCCGCTCCTGGATCTCGGACCAGTCACGCGCGCGTGCACACAGGTCCACGCGAGGTGCCGCCCCCACGTGAGGCAGGTGCTGTCGCACGAGCGTAGGTGTCATCTAAAGCGCCCCAATCCGCCGAGAGTTACCGCTGCGTCCGATTCCGTGGCCCCCGTGGCATGCGCTCACGCTTCCCCCGTATGCCAGGAAACTCCGCGCCCGACGCCGCGTCCAGGGGTCGCGGGGCCCTGCTTGTGGCTTCCCTGCGTCCGTGGCGAGAATTCACATTCCGGCAACGTGGGCCCGTGCGATCTCGCCATGGCGAAGGCACCCGTTCTCACGCCGCGGGCGGAGGACTTCCCGCGCTGGTACCAGGACCTGATCAACAAGGCCGAGCTGGCAGACAACGGCCCGGTGCGCGGCACGATGGTCATCCGGCCGTACGGGTACGGGCTGTGGGAGCGGATGCGGGCCGAGATGGACGCCCGCATCAAGCGCGCCGGAGCCTCCAACGCCTACTTCCCGCTGTTCATCCCGCAGTCGCTCATCAACGAGTACTTCTCGAAGTGGGTGCAGAGCTACCGCGACCTGCCGCTGCTGATCAACCAGTGGGCGAACGTGGTGCGTTGGGAGATGCGCCCGCGCGTGTTCCTCCGGACGACGGAATTCCTCTGGCAGGAGGGCCACACCGCACATGCCACCTACGAGGACGCCCGGGACTGTGCCGCGGCTTCGCCGGTGCCGTCAACACCCTGACCCTCGAAGGGATGATGGGCGACGGCAAGGCCCTCCAGATGGGCACCAGCCATGAGCTCGGCCAGAACTTCGCCAAGGCATTCCACACCCGGTACCTCTCCAAGGACGGGCATCAGGAGCACGTCTGGCAGACCTCCTGGGGATCCTCCACCCGCATGGTCGGCGGCCTGATCATGGCGCACGGCGACGACCACGATCTGCGGGTGCCGCCGCGGCTCGCGCCGGTCCAGGTGGTCGTGCTGGCGATCAAGGGGGACGAGCCGGTTCTGGCCAGGGTCCGCGAAATCGGCGATCAGCTGAGCGCGGCGGGCATCCGCGTCCAGGTCGACGACCGCACGGACATCCCCTTCGGCCGCCGCGCTGTCGACTGGGAGCTCAAGGGCGTGCCGGTCCGCATCGAGGTCGGCCCCCGTGACCTGGAGAACGGCACGGCGATGCTGGCCCGCCGTATCCCCGGTGGCAAGGAACCGGTAGCCCAGGACGCTCTGGCGGCGCAGCTCCCCGCGATCCTCGAAGAGGACCAGGCGCTGCTGCTGCGGCAGTCCCGCGAGCGCCGTGAGTCCCGCACGTCCGAGGTGTCGACGATGGAGGAGGCCGTCGAGGCGGCCACCGCCGGCGGCTGGGCGCGCATCCCGTGGGCGACGCTCGGCGAAGAAGGCGAGGCCAAGCTGGCCGAGCACGCGGTGACCGTACGGTGTCTGCTCGCCGAGGACGGGTCGGTGCCGGACCCCGACGACGCTCCCGGTAACGTCGCCGTCGTGGCGCGCGCTTACTTATATGACGCCTGTGGGGAACGAGAGCGGCCGAATCGCCTCTTGCGCATCCGCAAACCACAGCCGCACCGGAGCGTGGACGGGGCGTACGCGCCGGCGCGTACGTCAGGCTACGCACCGGTTGGGTATGAGCTGCGAGGCTTCTCCGCAGATCGGCGCACCCGCCCTCGTCAGGGCGCATCATTCGCAACTGACGGGTACGTGCAAATTATTTGGGATGGCCCGGAATCGGAACACAGCGGCACTCCGGCTCGTTGTCATTACGTGAGCACGACACAGACACCACCTGTTCTCGCCGCGGAGCTGGCACAGGCGTGGGCCGATATTCAGCGGTACCACCCCGAGTTGCCGGATCTCGCCGCGCCAGAGTCCCTGATCGGGGAGTCGTCGTCCGCGTGCGGTCACGAGCTCTCCTTCGAGCGACTGCTTCACGAGGCAGTCCATGGCATCGCCGCCGCGCGCGGCGTCCGCGACACCTCCCGGGCCGGCCGATACCACAACCGCAGATTCCTCTCCATCGCCGAGGAGCTGGGCCTGGACCACCCCGAGGAGCCGCACCCGAGCAGCGGCTTCTCCCTGGTCACGCTCAACCCCGAGGCCAAGCGCCGCTACCGCCCGACCATCGAACGCCTTCAGCGCGCCCTGAAGGCCCACACCGCGGCGACCTCCGCCGACACCAGCCGGACCTTCCGTGGCCCGGCGGCCCGCCACGGTTCCTCCGGAGGCGGCGTCCGCGTCAAGGCGGTCTGCGACTGCGGCCGCAACGTCCGGGTCGTCCCGTCGGTGCTGGCGCAGGCGCCGATCGTCTGCGGCGGCTGCGGGAAGCCGTTCCGGATCCCGGAGGTCGTGGGCGCGGCGTAACCGCGGGGCGTCCGGTACCGGCATCTCGTGGCTGCCGGTCGGAACGCATGGCGCCTCGGTACGCGCGGCGCCGGGGTGCCGCTCTGGTTCGGCGGCACCCCGGCACCGCCGGGTTGCGCGGCCGACCTCAACGGCACCACTGCGCGGGGTGCCTCTCAGGTATGCCCGACCACACCGCCCCCCTCGGCCGGAAGCGACCCGCAGGGTGTGGCACAATAGCTAGCTGTACTCGACAGTCGCATAGGACCCCTCTCTCCTCCGGCTGACGCGTCCATCGGGCACTCGGGTACCGCAACCCCACGCGGCCATCTCGCCGTGCCCAACCACGTCAAATCCAGGAGAACCCACTCCCGTGGCAGTCAAGATCAAGCTGAAGCGTCTGGGCAAGATCCGTTCGCCTCACTACCGCATCGTCATCGCCGACTCCCGCACCCGTCGTGACGGCCGTGCGATCGAGGAGATCGGCAAGTACCACCCGACGTACAACCCGTCGGTCATCGAGGTCGACGCGGACCGTGTCGCGTACTGGCTGGGTGTCGGCGCGCAGCCGACCGAGCCCGTGCTCGCCATCCTGAAGAAGACCGGCGACTGGCAGAAGTTCAAGGGCGAGCCCGCCCCGGCTCCGCTGCTCGTGGCCGAGCCGAAGAAGGCGCGCCCGTCGTTCGAGGCCCTCGGTGGCGACGACCAGGGCAAGGGTGAGGCGATCACCCAGAAGAAGAAGGCGGAGAAGAAGGACGAGGCTGCCGCCGAGTCCGAGTCGGCCGAGGCCTGAGCATGCTCGAGGAGGCTCTCGAGCACCTCGTGAAGGGCATCGTCGACAACCCTGACGATGTGCAGGTCGCCTCGCGCGACCTGCGTCGCGGGCGTGTGCTGGAGGTCCGGGTCCACCCCGACGACCTCGGCAAGGTGATCGGCCGCAACGGCCGCACCGCACGCGCTCTGCGCACCGTCGTGGGTGCCATCGGCGGCCGCGGTGTACGCGTCGACCTCGTCGACGTCGACCACGTCCGCTGACGCCGAACGCAGCACCGGCTCGGGCCGGGGAGGGCCACTGGGCCGTCCCCGGCCCGTAGTCGTTACGACAGGAGATCTTCGAAAAGTGCAGCTCGTAGTCGCCCGGATCGGCCGCGCTCACGGCATCAAGGGCGAGGTCACCGTGGAGGTCCGCACCGACGAGCCGGAACTGCGGCTCGCGCCCGGCGCGGTACTCCTCACCGATCCCGCCTCGGCAGGCCCGCTCACCATCGAGACCGGCAAGGTGCACAGCGGCCGGCTGCTGCTGCGCTTCGAAGGGGTCAAGGACCGCAACGCCGCCGAGGCGCTGCGCAACACCCTTCTGATCGCCGAGGTGGACCCGGAGGAGCTGCCCGAGGAGGAGGACGAGTACTACGACCACCAGCTGATCGACCTTGACGTGGTCACTGCTGATGGCGTGGAAGTCGGCCGTATCACCGAGATCTCGCACCTGCCCTCCCAGGACCTCTTCATCGTGGAGCGCCCCGACGGCAGCGAGGTCATGATCCCGTTCGTCGAGGAGATCGTCGCCGAGATCGACCTGGAGGAGCAGAAGGCCGTCATCACGCCACCTCCGGGCCTGATCGACGACAAGGCGGAGATCGACTCCGCCAGGGACGACAGCGCATGAGGCTCGACGTCGTCACGATCTTCCCCGAGTACCTGGACCCCCTGAACGTCTCCCTCGTCGGCAAGGCACGCGCGCGTGGGCAGCTCAACGTCCATGTGCACGACCTCCGTACCTGGACGTACGACCGCCACAACACGGTCGACGACACCCCGTACGGCGGCGGCCCCGGCATGGTCATGAAGACCGACCCCTGGGGCGACGCGCTGGACTCGGTCCTGGCGGACGGCTACGAGACGGGCTCCGGCGCGCCCACCCTGATCGTCCCCACCCCCAGCGGCCGTCCCTTCACCCAGGAACTCGCCGTGGAACTCTCCGAGCGGCCCTGGCTGATCTTCACGCCGGCTCGCTACGAGGGCATCGACCGCCGCGTCATCGACGAGTACGCGACCCGTATGCCCGTCCACGAGGTGTCCATCGGCGACTACGTCCTCGCCGGCGGCGAGGCGGCCGTACTGGTCATCACGGAGGCCGTGGCCCGCCTGCTGCCCGGGGTCCTGGGGAACGCGGAGTCCCACCAGGACGACTCCTTCGCGCCCGGCGCGATGGCCAACCTCCTCGAAGGCCCCGTCTACACCAAGCCGCCCGAGTGGCGCGGCCGGGACATCCCCGAGGTGCTGCTCAGCGGCCATCACGGCAAGATCGCCCGCTGGCGCCGTGACGAGGCACTCAGGCGTACGACGGCCAACCGGCCCGACCTCATCGAGCGCTGCGACCCCAAGGCCTTCGACAAGAAGGACCGCGAGATGCTCTCCATCCTGGGCTGGATGCCCGACCCGGAGGGGGAACGGTTCGGCCGATTTTGGCGCAGGACAGAGGGCGTGGAAGAATAAGTCGCTGTTGTGCGTCATCCGGCGTGCGCCCCTGCCACAGGGGGACACGACGCCCGCCCCGACACGGACAGCATCCTCACGAAACACCTAGCTCCCGTCTATGACCTGTGGCATGGGCGAAGAAAGCAGACGAAATGGCTCACCTGCTCGACACCGTCGACGCCGCGTCGCTGCGCAGCGACGTCCCGGCCTTCCGCCCGGGCGACACCGTCAACGTCCACGTCCGCGTCATCGAGGGCAACCGCTCCCGTGTGCAGCAGTTCAAGGGCGTTGTGATCCGCCGCCAGGGCGCCGGCGTGCGCGAGACCTTCACGGTCCGCAAGGTCTCCTTCTCCGTTGGCGTCGAGCGCACCTTCCCGGTGCACACCCCGATCGTCGAGAAGATCGAGCTCGTCACTCGCGGTGACGTGCGTCGCGCCAAGCTGTACTACCTGCGCGACCTGCGCGGCAAGGCGGCGAAGATCAAGGAGAAGCGCGAGAACTGAGCGCTTCAGGGGGCTCGCCCCCACGGGGTTCAAAGCGGGGCCGGATAACATCTGGCCCCGATGGACACCGAAACACAGCCGACGGAGCGCGACCGCTCCTCCCGCCCTTCTGATTCCGAGGAGATCTCGGACACAGAGGGTCAGGAGGGACGGTCGCGCTTCGCGTTGGTGTCGCGGATCACCCAGTGGCTCCCGGGTGGGCGAATCAGCCTGACCCTGCTGGTCTTCCTGGTGTTTCTGCTGCTGCTCAACACGTTCGTGCTGCGGCCCTTCGAGATTCCCAGCGGATCCATGGAGTCCGGATTGAGGATCGGCGACCGCGTTCTCGTAAATAAGTTGGCGTACCGTTTCGGTGCCGAGCCGCGGCGCGGCGATGTTGTCGTGTTCGACGGAACTGGGTATTTCGGGGATGGCGACTACATCAAACGCGTTGTGGGTGTGGGGGGAGACCACGTGGTCTGCTGCGACAAGGAGGGGCGGATCCAGGTGAACGGCCGGTCGGTCGACGAGTCGACTTTCCTGTACCCCGGCGACAGCCCGTCCACGGTGCCGTTCGACGTCGTCGTGCCCGACGGCACGCTCTTCGTCCTCGGCGACCATCGCAGCGATTCCAGCGACTCCCGCGACCACCTGGGCTCGCCCGGCGGCGGCATGGTCCCGCTCGGCGACGTCATCGGCCGTGCCGACTGGATCGTGTGGCCGAGTGCGCACTGGACCCGCCTGCACCGTCCGGACGCCTACGCGCGCGTGCCCGCAGCGGACGGTGCGCATGGGTAACCGTGGCAAGCCGCGTGGCGTGCCCAGCAGCGCCGCCGAAAACCTGCTGCCCACCGGTGCCCGGCGCGCCGCCAGCCCCGCCGGTGGTCGTACGCGCGCGGAGCGGCGCAAGCTCCAGCGCAAGGTCAAGCGCCGTCGCAGGCGCTCCGCGATGAAGGAGATACCCCTCCTCGTCGGCGTCGCGGTCCTCATAGCGCTCGTCCTGAAGACCTTCCTCGTCCAGGCCTTCGTGATCCCGTCCGGCTCCATGGAGCAGACGATCCAGATCGGCGACCGCGTTCTGGTCGACAAGCTCACGCCCTGGTTCGGCTCCAAGCCGCAGCGCGGGGACGTCGTCGTCTTCAAGGACCCCGGCGGCTGGCTCCAGGACGAGCAGACGACGGTGAAGAAGGAGGATCCCGTCGTCATCAAGCAGGTCAAGGAGGCGCTCACCTTCATCGGCCTGCTGCCGTCCGACGACGAGAAGGACCTCATCAAGCGGGTCGTCGGCGTCGGCGGCGACCGGGTCAAGTGCTGTGACACGCAAGGGCGGGTCACCGTCAACGGCGTTCCCCTGACCGAGGACTATCTCTACCCCGGCAACGCCCCCTCCAACGCGCAGTTCGACATCACCGTCCCGCAGGGCCGGCTGTGGGTGATGGGTGACCACCGGGCCAACTCGGCGGACTCCCGCTCGCACCAGGACCAGGACTACGGCGGCACGGTCTCCGAGGGCGAGGTGGTGGGGCGGGCCATGGTCATCGCCTGGCCCCTCGGTCACTGGACCTCCTTGGAGGAACCGAATACCTACGCTTCCGTGTCCGACTCGGTGACCGGGTCGACCGCGTCTGTCCAGCCGTCGCATAGGGTTGCTTCCGACGATCCGAACGGAACGATCCAACTCCCGACCCCTGCGGAACTCCCGCTCGTTATGGGAGTGGTGGGCCTGCGCCGCGCATGGGGCAGGCAGCGGCACAGAGTAAGGAGTTGGCGTGGGGGATGTGGCGGTTGGCGCACGATCCGGGCACGACGGCGAGGAGCACCGCGGACACTCCGTGGGAGCAGCCGACCCGGCCGCGGACGGCGCTGTGACCTCCGGGAATGACCCCGGAGCAGCCGGCGACGGCGAAGGGTCGGGCGGGCAGCCCCCGACCGACGAACAGGGGTCGGGCGGGGCTTCCCCCACGCCGAAGAAGCAGCGCTCCTTCTGGAAGGAGCTGCCCATCCTGATCGGCATCGCGCTCGTCCTCGCACTGCTGATCAAGACGTTCCTGGTGCAGGCGTTCTCGATCCCCTCCGACTCGATGCAGAACACCCTTCAACAGGGTGACCGCGTCCTGGTCGACAAGCTCACACCCTGGTTCGGCTCCGAGCCCGAGCGCGGCGAGGTCGTCGTCTTCCACGACCCCGACAGCTGGCTGGCGGGTGAGCCCACCCCCGACCCCAACGCGCTGCAGACCTTCCTCAGCTGGATCGGCCTGATGCCGTCCGCGGAGGAGAAGGACCTCATCAAGCGCGTCGTCGGCGTCGGCGGCGACACGGTCGAGTGCAACCGCACCGGCCCGCTGAAGGTCAACGGCAAGGCGCTGAACGAGCCGTACGTCTACCCGGGCAACACCCCCTGCAGCCAGGACGACCAGGGCGGCCAGTTCAAGGTGAAGGTCCCCAAGGGCTCCATCTGGGTCATGGGCGACCACCGGCAGAACTCCCGCGACTCGCGCTACAACCAGTCCGACAAGAACCACGGCATGGTCCCCGTCGACGAGGTCGTCGGCCGCGCCATCGTGATCGCCTGGCCGATCAACCGCTGGGACAACCTGCCGGTGCCGGCCACCTTCGAGCAGAACCTGGACGCCCGGTCCGCCGTTCTGACGGTCGCACCGCAGGGACTCGCCCTGGCCGGTGCGGTACCGCTGGTGCTGTGGCGTCGGCAGCGGATCAAGGCGGCCGAGCCGCGCTGACTGCTCGACGCCCGTCCTGTTGCCGCCCCTCCCGCTGATCCCCTCCCTGGGGCGGCGAGCTTGGGAAAGCTTTGCCGAGCCTGTGACCTCGGGTGCTCAGGAGGGGCTGCCCGCTGTCGGTACCGCCGGGTAGGGTGCGGACCCATGGGTGGCGAGAGCACGACACGTACGGCGCCGCGCGAGAGTGGCGCGAGCAGGGGCCCGGCGGGCAGCCGGACCGGACAGCGGTTGTCCGGGCTGGCCGTGGCGCTGGGCCTGTTGCTGTTCCTCGGCGGGTTCGCCTGGGGAGCGGTCCTCTACCGGCCGTACACCGTGCCCACCAGTTCGATGGCGCCGACGATCGACGCGGGCGACCGGGTGCTGGCCCAGCGCGTCGACGGTGGTGAGGTTCGCCGTGGTGACGTCGTCGTCTTCACCGACAAGACATGGGTGTCCAACGCGCCCGTCGTCAAGCGTGTGGTCGCCGTCGGCGGGGACACGGTCGCCTGCTGCACCGACGGCAAGCTGACCGTCAACGGCAAGCAGATCGACGAGCCGTATCTGGCCAAGGACAGCCTGGCCGAGCTCCAGGACTTCCCTGCCGTGACGGTGTCGAAGGGCAGGCTCTTCCTGCTCGGTGACGAGCGCAGCGGCTCCCTGGACTCCACCGCCCACCTGACGGACGCCGCCCGCGGCACCGTCGCGCGCAGCGCCGTGTCGGCCCGGGTGGACGCCGTCGTATGGCCCATGAACGGCATGCTGGAGCGCCCCGCCGGCTTCGAGGGACTCGGCGCGCTGTCGTCGCCGGGGCCGCTGCGGACGGTCGTCGCGCTGATCGTCGTGGGTGGTGTGCTGGTCCTGGGCGGCGGGGCGTACGGGCCGATCGCGAGCAGGTCGGCCAAGCGCGCCAGGCCCAGGACGGAGCCCGCGGGTGCCCGCTGAGGCGCCGGGCGTGGAGAACGGGTCGTACTGCGAGACAGGCCCGGGTATCGGGTCGTACGGCGCTGAGGGGCCGGGAGAGAGCACGCACGGGGTCTCGTACGACGACTCGTACGATGGCGGGTTGCGCAAGGTCGCCCGGGTCGTGTTGCTCGACCCGCAGGACCGCATTCTGCTGCTGCACGGCCACGAGCCGGAGAATCCGGCCGACGACTGGTGGTTCACCCCGGGCGGCGGCGTCGAGGGCGACGAGAGCCGTGCGGAAGCCGCGGTGCGGGAACTCGCCGAGGAGACCGGCATCACGGAGGTCGAACTCGGTCCCGTGCTGTGGCGGCGGATGTGCTCCTTCCCGTTCGCGGGACGCCGCTGGGACCAGGACGAGTGGTACTACCTGGCCCGTACGACACAGACGGTGACCCGGCCCATGGGGCTCACTGAGCTGGAGCGGCGCAGCGTCGCCGGAGCGCGCTGGTGGACGTGTCGGGAACTTGCCCAGGCACATGAGACGGTGTATCCGACCAGACTCGCCGAACTGCTGCGCACACTGCTCGACGAAGGTCCCTCCGCCGGGCCCGTGACCCTTGACCCCGAAATTGTCTAGGTGCTGACGGGACTGGCGCACAATGGTGGGATCGCACGGCTGAAGGGGAACATGCCATGAGCGCCGAGGACCTCGAGAAGTACGAGACCGAGATGGAGCTCAAGCTCTATCGGGAGTACCGCGACGTCGTCGGTCTGTTCAAGTACGTGATCGAGACCGAGCGGCGCTTCTACCTGACCAACGACTACGAGATGCAGGTGCACTCCGTCCAGGGTGAGGTGTTCTTCGAGGTGTCCATGGCGGATGCCTGGGTGTGGGACATGTACCGGCCGGCGCGGTTCGTGAAGCAGGTCCGGGTGTTGACGTTCAAGGACGTGAACATCGAGGAGCTGAACAAGAGCGATCTGGAACTTCCGGGCGGGTGATGCGCGGTGACGCTCGGTGACTTTCACTCGCAGGGGTGAGGAAGTTATCCACAGTCGCGGACTTGTCCACCAAGATCCAATAGCTCGCTGAGCTGCCTTCATCGTTGGCGCCGGAGGTGGTGCCGACATGAACGCACGCAGTGCACTCGGCAGGTACGGCGAGGAACTGGCCGCGCGGCGGCTGGTCGAGGCCGGGATGACGGTCCTGGAGCGCAACTGGCGCTGTGGCAGGTCCGGAGAGATCGACATTGTCGCCAGGGACGGCGACGCGGTGGTCGTCTGTGAGGTGAAGACCCGCAGGACCAGCGGCTACGAGCATCCGATGGCCGCGGTCACGCCCGAGAAGGCACAGCGCCTGCGAGGCCTCGCCGAACGCTGGATCCACGCTCACGGAGGGGCTCCACCCGGAGGCGTCCGTATCGACCTGGTCGGCATCATCCTGCCCGACCGCGGCGCGCCCGTGGTCGAGCACGTGCGGGGGGTGGCCTGACATGGGGTTCGCGCGTACGTGCTCGGTGGCCCTGGTGGGCGTCGAGGGGGTCGTGGTCGAGGTTCAGGCGGACCTGGAGCCGGGGGTGGCGGCGTTCACCTTGGTGGGGCTGCCGGACAAGAGCCTGTCGGAGAGCCGGGACCGGGTTCGGGCGGCCGTCGTGAACTCGGGCGGCGAGTGGCCGCAGAAGAAGCTCACCGTCGGGCTCAGCCCGGCATCGGTGCCCAAGGCGGGCAGCGGTTTTGATCTGGCCGTCGCATGCGCCGTCCTCGGCGCCGCCGAGCGGATCGACCCGCGGGTTCTCGCGGACATCGTGATGATCGGAGAGCTCGGCCTGGACGGACGGGTACGTCCCGTCCGGGGCATCCTGCCCGCCGTGCTGGCCGCGGCCGACGCCGGGTACGAGCAGGTGGTCGTCCCGGAGTGCGCCGCGGCCGAGGCCTCGCTGGTGCCGGGTGTGTCCGTACTGGGAGTGCGCAGCCTGCGCCAGCTGATCGCCGTCCTCGCGGACGAACCGGTACCCGATGAGGAACCCGATGACCTGGGCCGGCCGGATCCGCTGCTCGCGGGTCTGCGGGTGCCCGGGACGGGTGCGGCCACGGGCATCCACAGCATGGGAGCCGCCGCGCCCGACCATGGGCACGACCTGGCCGATGTGGTGGGCCAGATGTCGGCGCGTACGGCCGTGGAGGTCGCCGCGGCAGGCGGGCATCACCTGTTCCTGGAGGGTCCGCCGGGTGCCGGCAAGACGATGCTCGCGGAGCGGCTGCCGGCCATCCTGCCCCGGCTCGGCAGGGAGGAGTCGCTGGAGGTCACGGCGGTCCACTCGGTGGCGGGACTGCTGCCTCCGGGCAGGCCCATGATCGACGTGGCTCCCTACTGCGCCCCGCACCACTCGGCGACGATGCAGGCGCTCGTCGGCGGTGGCCAGGGCATCGCGCGGCCCGGCGCGGTGTCCCTGTCCCACCGGGGTGTCCTCTTTCTGGACGAGACGCCGGAGTTCAGCAGTCAGGCCCTCGACGCCCTGCGGCAGCCCCTGGAAGCCGGGCATGTCGTCATCGCGCGCAGCGCGGGCGTGGTGCGCTTCCCGGCGAAGTTCCTGATGGTGCTGGCGGCCAATCCCTGCCCCTGTGGCCGTTTCTCCCAGACGGGCGACCTGTGCGAGTGCCCGCCCTCGGCGATCCGCCGCTATCAGGCACGGTTGTCCGGGCCGCTGCTCGACCGGGTCGACCTGCGGGTCGAGGTGGACCGTGTCACGCGCGCCCAGCTGACCGAGCGCGGGGCCCGGGGAGAGTCCACCGCGACGGTCGCGGACCGGGTGCGGGCAGCTCGGGAGCGGGCGTGGGCCCGGCTCGCCGGTACGCCGTGGCGGACGAACAGCGAGGTCCCCGGACGTGAGCTGCGCAGCCGTTGGTACGCCTCGACCGGCGCCATGGACGAGGCGGAACGGAACCTGGAGCGCGGCGTACTGACAGCCCGCGGGCTCGACCGCGTCCTGCGCGTCGCCTGGACCGTCGCCGACCTCGTCGGTCACGACCGGCCGGACGCGACGGACGTCGCCCTGGCCCTGCAACTGCGCACCGGTGTGCCGCGCGGCGTGCCCATGGCCATCGGGGCGCTGACATGAACGGAAGTGAGGAGTCGGACGACGAACTGCTCGGCCGCGTGTTCCTCGGTCGGGTCGTCGAGCCCGGTGACGAGGTGGCCGGGCGATGGGTGCGGGAGTACGGGGTCGGGGAAGTGGTGCGGCGGTTGCGGGAGGGGGTGGAGCCCTTGCCGGGGGTGAGTTACAAGCGGTGGGACGGGTTACGGGCTCGGGCGGCGCGGGCCGAGCCCGGGCGGGATCTTGCCGTCGCCCGGGAGGCAGGGGTGCGGTTCCTGCGTCCGGGTGACGTCGAGTGGCCGGGGCAGCTTGATGATCTCGGGGACGCGCGGCCCGTCGGGCTGTGGGTGCGGGGGCCGGCCAGTCTGCGGATGTGGGCGTTGCGGTCCGTCGCCGTCGTCGGGGCGCGGGCATGTACCGAGTACGGGGCGCACATGGCGGCGACCCTCGCCGGCGGGCTCGCCGAGCGGGGGTGGGTGGTCGTGTCCGGCGGCGCCTACGGGGTCGACGGCGCCGCTCACCGGGGTGCCCTCGGCGCCGGCGGGGCCACCGTCGCCGTGCTCGCCTGCGGCGTCGACCGGGCCTATCCGCGCGGGCACACCCAGCTGATCAACAGGATCGCGGAACAGGGGCTCGTCATCGGGGAGCTGCCACCGGGGGAGCATCCGACGCCCAGCAGGTTCATCGTGCGGAACCGGGTGATCGCGGCGCTGACCCGGGGCACGGTGGTCGTGGAGGCGGCCCATCGCAGCGGATCGCTGGTCACCGCCCGGGCGGCACAGCGGTTGGGACGTCACACGATGGGCGTTCCCGGCCCGGCCACCAGTGGGCTGTCCGCCGGCGTGCACGAGCTTCTGCGCGGTGATGCCGTGCTCGTCAGCGATGCCGCCGAGGTGGTCGAACTCGTGGGCGACATGGGAGAGCTGGCGCCCGAGCGGCGTGGGCCCGTCCTGCCGCGCGATCTGCTGGAGCCGAGGGCGCGCAGAGTCCTGGCCGCGCTGCCGGGCCGTCACGCGGCACGGGCGGACGAGGTCGCACGCGGCGCGCAGACCAGCGAGGACGACGCGATCGCGAGACTGTACGAACTCCGCTCACTTGGTTACGTCGAACGACACGGCGACAGCTGGAAGTTGACACGCCAGGCGATGATCTCTGTTCGCGCCGGTCGGAGTCGATGTTGACCGAGCGTGTTCGGCCGTACGGGGGAACACGGATGCCCTTGTGAATTCCCCCAGTTGGGGTGTTCGGGTGATCACGTAGAGCGATCGATATGACCTGGCGGGGCGTCCAGCGGAACGTATCTGCGTACGGCTTGCGCTCCGCCCTTCGCGCACCGCGATGCTGTAGTCACGCTACGCTCACGGGGATTCCGGCGCAGACCGGCACCTCGACACCGGAAGGTCCTCAGAACGGCACCAGCGCGATCACAGACCGACAGCTCCCCCAAAGCACCCCCACTTCACGGCAGAACGGCACAAGGCAACGAATGCCCCAGCACACCTCCGGGTCCGACCGGGCGGCGATCCCCCCAGCCGCCCGCGACGGTGGCAGCGTGCGACCGCCCGCTCCCTCGACGCTCGACGAGCTGTGGCGGTCGTACAAGGCGACGGGGGACGAGCGGTTGCGCGAGCAGCTGATCCTGCACTATTCGCCGCTCGTCAAGTACGTGGCGGGCCGGGTGAGCGTCGGCCTGCCGCCCAATGTGGAGCAGGCGGACTTCGTGTCGTCGGGGGTCTTCGGACTGATCGACGCGATCGAGAAGTTCGACATCGACCGGGAGATCAAGTTCGAGACGTACGCGATCACCCGGATCCGCGGCGCGATGATCGACGAGCTCAGGGCGCTGGACTGGATTCCGCGGTCGGTGCGGCAGAAGGCGCGCAACGTGGAGCGGGCTTACGCGACGCTGGAGGCGCGGCTGCGGCGGACGCCGACGGAGGCGGAGGTGGCCGTCGAGATGGGGATCGCGGTGGACGAGCTCCACGCGGTCTTCAGCCAGTTGTCGCTGGCCAATGTGGTGGCGCTGGAGGAGTTGCTGCACGGCGGCGGTGAGGGCGGCGACGGGCTGAGCGTCATGGACACGCTGGAGGACACCGCCGCCGACAATCCGGTGGAGGTGGCCGAGGACCGGGAGCTGCGGCGGTTTCTGGCGCGGGCGATCAACACGCTGCCCGAGCGGGAGAAGACCGTGGTGACGCTGTACTACTACGAGGGGCTCACGCTCGCCGAGATCGGGAACGTGCTGGGGGTGACCGAGAGCCGGGTGAGCCAGATCCACACCAAGTCCGTGCTGCAGCTGCGGGCGAAACTGGCTGCCTTCGGGCGTTGACCTGGCGCGATGAGGGTGGGGTTCTGCGGAGACACTCCCGTCGGGGGTGGTGCGTCCGTAGAGTGGTTGACGTGCCAAGGATTCGAGCGGCCTCCGTGGCCGAGCACCGGTCGATGCAGCGAGCCGCCCTGCTGGACGCGGCTCGTTCCCTGTTGTCCGAGGGCGGGACGGAGGCACTGACCTTCCCTGCCCTCGCCGAGCGGACGGGGCTCGCGCGGTCGTCCGTCTACGAGTACTTCCGGTCGCGGGCCGCCGTGGTCGAGGAGCTGTGCGAGGCCGACTTTCCCGTGTGGGCCGCGGAGGTCTCGGCGGCCATGGAGCGGGAGTCGACGGCCGAGGGCAAGGTCGAGGCGTATGTGCGGCAGCAGCTCGCACTGGTCGGGGACCGGCGGCATCGGGCCGTTGTGGCGATCTCCGCGAGCGAGCTGGATGCGGGGGCTCGGGAGAAGATCCGGGCGGCGCATGGTGGGCTGGTCGCGATGATCGTCGAGGCGCTGGCGGAGATGGGGCACGGGGAGCCTCGGCTGGCGGCGATGCTGTTGCAGGGCGTCGTGGATGCGGCTGTGCGGCGGATCGAGTTGGGGGCGGCGGAGGAGCCTGCGGCGATCACGGATGCGGCGGTCGCCATGGCGCTGCGGGGCGTCCGAGGCTGACCTCGGCTGAGGGCTGTGGGCTGGGCGTGGGTGGGTTGCGTCACCCGGTGTCGATCGGCACCCCGCGTCGAGGCCGAGGCCGAGCATGAGGCCGGGGTGTCGCGCAACCCGGCGCCGGCGGGGTGCCTTCTTGCGTTGGGTCGGGAGCCGCCCCAACGGCACGGCTGCCCGCGGCTTGGCCGGACGGGCAGGTCTGAGCGCCGTGTCCGGTTGCGCGGTCGGGTGCTACGGCGCCTGCCAGTCAGGTTGGCAACGGCACGCCCAGCACCGGCAGCAGTCTCGACGGCCCCCTGCGCAGCAGCCACGGTGGCAGCAGCGTGAGTGGGTCCAGATAGGTCTCGCCTCTCCGCAAGCCCCAGTGCACGCACGTCCCCGTGCAGTGCGAGCCGGTCGCCTCCACCGTGGCCACGACCTCCCCCGCCGCCACCTCGTCGCCCTTCCGCACCACCGCCCGCACCGGCTCGTACGTCACCCGCAGCGGCGGTTCCCCCGTCCCCGTCAGCTCCACCGACACCACCCCCCTGCCCGCCACCCGGCCCGCGAAGGACACCCGGCCCGCTGCCACAGCCCGTACCGGTGCCTCGGCCGGGGCGGCGAGGTCCACGCCCCGGTGGCCGCGGCCGTACGGGGTCGCCGGAGGTTCCCAGCCGCGGAGGATCGGGGGGTGTACCCCCACGGGCCAGGCTCGGCCGACCGTTGGCACGGTCGGGTCCGGGGCAGGTGCGGCGGGCCCGCTCGTGGCGGTCAGGGTCAGTCGTGGGGCCGGTGTCAGCAGGACGATTGCCGTCAGGAGCAGCAGTAACACCAGCCGCCCACATGTCCTCGCCGTCCTCGCGCATCGCATCTCTCGCATGCCGGAACCGTCGCGCATCCGAGCTGATCATGGCGGGGATCTGTGGATAACTCCCGGGTTGTGGACAGAGGCGTCACCCGAGGCCTCCCGGGTCCCGTACACTTCTTCTGGCGATCCGGGTCACCGGGTCGACTTCGCACGCCCCGATACGACCACCGGAAACGGTCCGTATCAGCGCCCCTCGGTCCTTCGTGGCACGGCGCATGTGGGCGTCAGGCGCGGAAGCCGTCCGGCATCCGCGGCACAACCGAGAACATTCAAGGAGAGCGGCCATGGCCGTCGTCACGATGCGGGAGCTGCTGGAAAGCGGCGTCCACTTCGGTCACCAGACCCGTCGTTGGAACCCGAAGATGAAGCGCTTCATCTTCACGGAGCGCAACGGCATCTACATCATCGACCTGCTCCAGTCGCTGTCGTACATCGACCGCGCCTACGAGTTCGTCAAGGAGACCGTCGCCCACGGCGGCACGGTCATGTTCGTCGGCACGAAGAAGCAGGCGCAGGAGGCCATCGCCGAGCAGGCCACCCGCGTCGGCATGCCCTTCGTCAACCAGCGCTGGCTGGGCGGCATGCTCACCAACTTCTCGACCGTCTACAAGCGTCTGCAGCGCCTCAAGGAGCTCGAGCAGATCGACTTCGAGGACGTCGCCGCGTCCGGTCTGACCAAGAAGGAGCTTCTCGTGCTCTCGCGCGAGAAGGCCAAGCTGGAGAAGACCCTCGGCGGTATCCGCGAGATGTCCAAGGTTCCCAGCGCCGTCTGGATCGTGGACACCAAGAAGGAGCACATCGCGGTCGGTGAGGCCCGGAAGCTCAACATTCCGGTCGTCGCCATCCTCGACACCAACTGCGACCCCGACGAGGTCGACTACAAGATCCCGGGCAACGACGACGCGATCCGCTCCGTCACCCTGCTCACCCGCGTGATCGCCGACGCCGTCGCCGAGGGCCTCATCAGCCGCTCGCGCGTCGCCACCGGTGACAAGGGCGAGAAGGCCGCGGGCGAGCCGCTCGCCGAGTGGGAGCGCGACCTGCTCGAGGGTGAGAAGAAGGCCGACGAGGCCCCGGCCGCCGCCGAGGCCCCTGCCGCTGAGGCTCCGGCCGCCGAGGCCCCCGCCGACGAGGCTCCGGCCGCTGAGGCCCCGGCTGCCGAGGCTCCGGCCGCTGAGGCTCCGGCTGCCGAGGGCGAGCAGGCCTGACACCGTCAGCGTTGACGGCGGGAGCGGTACTGAATCCAACAGCGCCTCCGGCGCGGTGAAGTCCGCTCCCGCCGTTCACCCGTAGGTCGACGAAAGGTCAGCGGCTTCCGTCTTCATGGGGGCCGTAGACCCCGTAGATCTTCGATCTTCCAGACTTCGAGAAAGATTCACAGACTCATGGCGAACTACACCGCCGCTGACGTCAAGAAGCTCCGTGAGCTCACCGGCGCCGGCATGATGGACTGCAAGAAGGCGCTGGACGAGGCCGAGGGCAACGTCGAGAAGGCCGTCGAGGCGCTCCGCATCAAGGGCCAGAAGGGCGTCGCCAAGCGCGAGGGCCGCTCCGCCGAGAACGGCGCCGTGGTCTCGATCATCGCTGACGACAACTCCTCCGGTGTCCTCGTCGAGCTGAAGTGCGAGACGGACTTCGTCGCCAAGGGTGACAAGTTCCAGGCCGTCGCCACCGCGATCGCCGAGCACGTCGCCAAGACCTCCCCGGCCGACCTCGAGGCCCTGCTCGCCTCCGAGATCGAGGCCGGCAAGACCGTCCAGGCGTTCGTGGATGAGGCCAACGCCAACCTGGGCGAGAAGATCGTCCTGGACCGCTTCGCGCAGTACGGCGACGGCTTCGTGCTCGCGTACATGCACCGCACGATGCCCGACCTGCCCCCGCAGATCGGTGTCCTCGTCGAGCTGGACAAGCCGAACGCCGAGGTCGCCAAGGGCGTCGCCCAGCACATCGCCGCCTTCGCGCCGAAGTACCTCTCCAAGGAGGACGTGCCGGCCGAGGTCGTCGAGTCCGAGCGCCGCGTCGCCGAGGAGACCACCCGCGCCGAGGGCAAGCCCGAGGCCGCCCTGCCGAAGATCGTCGAGGGTCGCCTCAACGGCTTCTTCAAGGACGCCACGCTGCTCGGCCAGCCGTACGCGCTCGACAACAAGAAGTCCGTCCAGAAGGTTCTGGACGAGGCCGGTGTCACCCTGAAGCGCTTCTCGCGCATCAAGGTCGGCATCTGAGTCCGTACCGCGATCGACGCCCGACCCCGATAGGGTCGAGGGCAAGTCGTCCGCGGACGCCGTCACCTCGCACGCGCGCGTGACGGACGACAGCAGATCTGACGAGGAGGCCATTGCCGCGCATGGGATGCGAAACACGCCCCCACCGGCAATGGCCTTCTTCGTATGTGCACCACGTAACAAAGGCGGGATCTCGATGACCACCAAGGCCCAGAAGAGCGACGACGGCAAAGTACGCGGCCGGTTTCTGCTGAAGCTGTCCGGAGAAGCCTTCTCCGGTGGTGGCGGCCTCGGCGTCGACCCGGACGTGGTGCACAAGATCGCCCGCGAGATCGCCGCCGTCGTCCGCGACGGCGCGGAGGTCGCGGTCGTCATCGGCGGCGGCAACTTCTTCCGCGGCGCCGAACTGCAACAGCGCGGCATGGACCGGGCCCGCTCCGACTACATGGGCATGCTCGGCACCGTGATGAACTGCCTCGCCCTCCAGGACTTCCTGGAGAAGGAGGGCATCGACAGCCGGGTCCAGACCGCCATCACCATGGGCCAGGTCGCCGAGCCCTACATCCCGCTGCGCGCCGTACGGCACCTGGAGAAGGGCCGCGTGGTCATCTTCGGCGCCGGTATGGGCATGCCGTACTTCTCCACCGACACCACCGCCGCCCAGCGCGCTCTGGAGATCGACGCCGAGGCGCTCCTCATGGGCAAGAACGGGGTGGACGGGGTCTACGACTCCGACCCGAAGACCAACCCGGACGCCGTCAAGTTCGACTCCCTCGGCTACGGCGAGGTCATCACCCGCGACCTCAAGGTCGCCGACGCCACGGCGGTCACGCTGTGCCGCGACAACAAGCTCCCGATCCTCGTCTTCGAGCTTCTGGCGGAGGGCAATATCGCGCGCGCCGTCAAGGGTGAGAAGATCGGCACGCTTGTGGGTGAGCAGGGCAGCCAGGGCTGACGCCCGAGAGCAAGCCCGTCCGGGCGACGGACGGGACGGACCCTGACCGGGGGATGGACAATGTCCTGCCGGTCGGGAACCGTGCAGGAAGAAGACGCGACGCAGCCGGCCGCCGCCCCCACGCAGGAACCGCAGCCGGGCCTTTACTCAAGACACGCAGGAGCAAGTGGTGATCGAAGAGACCCTCCTCGAGGCCGAGGAGAAGATGGAGAAGGCCGTCGTGGTCGCCAAGGAGGACTTCGCCGCGATTCGCACCGGTCGTGCGCACCCGGCGATGTTCAACAAGATCGTGGCCGACTACTACGGTGCGCCGACGCCGATCAACCAGCTGGCTTCGTTCTCCGTGCCGGAGCCGCGCATGGCGGTAGTGACCCCGTTCGACAAGACGGCCCTGCGCAACATCGAGCAGGCGATCCGTGACTCCGACCTCGGCGTCAACCCGAGCAACGACGGCAACATCATCCGAGTGGTGTTCCCCGAGCTCACCGAGGAGCGCCGCCGCGACTACATCAAGGTCGCCAAGGGCAAGGCCGAGGACGCGCGCGTGTCCATCCGCTCCGTGCGCCGCAAGGCGAAGGACGCCATCGACAAGCTGATCAAGGACGGCGAGGTCGGCGAGGACGAGGGCCGCCGTGCGGAGAAGGAACTCGACGACTCCACCCACAAGTACGTGGCCCAGGTGGACGAGCTCCTGAAGCACAAGGAAGCGGAGCTGCTCGAGGTCTGATGAACGACTCTTCCTGGGGGGCACCGCCACAAGCCGGGCAAGCCGGGTACTGGGGGGCCGCCGAGCGTGGACCTGTCCAGGGGGCTGCCCCGGCGGGTCCCGCGTACGATGCGCCTGAGGCGCAGCAGACTCGCCCCATGCCCATCGTGCCCGACGTACCCGCGTATGGCGGAGACCAGGATGACGACCGGGGGGCCGCTCGGCTGAGCGGCCCCTTGTTCAGCGACCGGCCGCCCCAGACACGGCCTTACGACACGCCGCAGGCGCGGCCCTCCGAGGCGGCGCCGCAGAATCCGGAGCCCATGCCCGACGCCCCGCATCCGGCGCCCCAGCCGCAGAAGAAGAGCGCGGGGCGCGATTTGGGCGCGGCCATAGGGGTCGGTATCGGGCTCGGTGTGGTGATCATCGCGTCGCTGTTCGTCGTCAAGGCCGTGTTCGTCGGCGTTGTCGCGGTCGCCGTCGTCGTCGGCCTGTGGGAGCTGACCAAGCGGCTCGACGAGCGCAAGGGCATCAAGGCCCCGCTGGTCCCGCTCGCGCTCGGCGGAGCGGCCATGGTCGTCGCCGGGTACGT
Source organism: Streptomyces sp. R28 (assembly GCF_041052385.1). GTDB lineage: Bacteria > Actinomycetota > Actinomycetes > Streptomycetales > Streptomycetaceae > Streptomyces. Next base: position 7,509,570 of record NZ_CP163439.1, read on the forward strand.
CCGGGGCGCCGAGGGTGCCTGGGTGTCGATGGCGCTGACCGCGCTGGCCGTACTGGTCTGGCGGATGACGGAGCCACCGGAGGGCTACCTCAAGGACGTCACCGCGGGCGTCTTCGCGGCGTTCTACGTGCCGTTCCTGGCGACGTTCGTCGCGATGATGCTGACCGCCGAGGACGGGGCGTTCCGCGTTCTGACGTTTCTGCTCCTGACGGTCGTCAGCGACACCGGCGCGTACGCCGTCGGCTGGCGCTTCGGCAAGCACAAGCTCGCCCCGCGCATCAGCCCCGGCAAGACCCGCGAGGGCCTGCTCGGTGCCGTGAGCTTCGCGATGGTGGCGGGCGCGCTGTGCATGGAGTTCCTGATCGACGACGGCGCCTGGTGGCAGGGCCTGCTCCTGGGCCTCGCGGTCGCGGCCAGCGCCACGCTCGGCGACCTCGGCGAGTCGATGATCAAGCGGGACCTGGGCATCAAGGACATGGGCACCCTGCTGCCGGGGCACGGCGGCATCATGGACCGGCTGGACTCGTTGCTGCCCACGGCGCCGGTGGTGTGGTTGCTGCTGGTGCTCTTCGTGGGGTCGGGCTGACCGGTCCTGAGCACCGCTGACGGTCGTAAGCACGTGGGAGCCCCCGCTCGTGGCGAGCGGGGGCTCCTTCGTCTTCTGCTTGGTTTTCTGCGCGATGGTGTCCCGGCTCGTCTGGTGGGACGATTCCCGTGTACGCCCTCCAAGGCACCTGAAGGTACCGCCAAGGCACCTGAAGGTACCGCCAAGGCACTTCAAAGGGGGTCAACATGACCGCCATCCGAGAAGTCATAGACGTCGACTGCACGCCGGACGAGGTCTACGCGTATGTCACCGACCCGTCCCACCTGCCGGAATGGCAGCTGAGCGCTGTCTCCGCGGAGCAGCTCGACGAGGGGCCCGTCCACCCCGGCTCGCGGGTTCGAGTCACTCGTCGCATCGGCAGCCGAGAGATGCCGATGACCGTGGAGTTCACCGAACTCGACCCACCGCACAGCTGGGAACTGCACGGGGTCGAGGGTCCCGTCAGGCCACGGGCTCACGGGGAGATCGAGCCGCTCGACGACGGGCGGCGCTCCCGCGTGACGATCGAGCTCGACTTCGAAGGGCACGGCTTCGGCAAGTTCCTGGTGCCCCTCGTCGTCCGCCCGCAGGTCCGCAAGGAACTGCCGCGCGACGAGCAACTGCTCAAGGACCGGCTGGAGCGCACGGCCGACTAGTCCGTCCCGGCCCCTCCCACGGGGCCTTACGACATACAGACGTCCCGCAGCTCCTCGGCCGCGGCGTCGATCCTGCTCGAGTCCGGGTCGGTGTCGCCGTTCAGGACGGCCTTGTTGTAGTCCTCGATCGCCTGGTTCAGGTCGTCGACCGCGTGGCCGACCTTGTCGTCGTCCGTCGTGACGTCGATCTCGTCGAGTCGCTCGCCTTTGAGGCTGTCGGCGATCACGTCGGCCTGCTGAAGACAGTCCCCCAGTGACTTGTCGGCGGGGTCGCAGCCGGTGACAAGACCGGCGGTGAGTGCGACCGCGGCCAGGGCGGAGGCGAGGGCGGCGGTACGGCGTGGGCGATCGGCGGCCATGGGACGGTTCCTTCCGGGTGGGCTGCGGTTGCCGCCAACCATCCCGTCGTACGACCGACCGGCACGAGGGAGTGATCACCCGGGTCCGTGGTGGAGCGGGCTACACCAGTGGATCCGGGGCAACGGCCACACGGGACATGCTGATCACTCGAACGGCGACAGGCCCTTGCCCTCCAGGTGAGCGAGGAGCGAGTCAAGGCATGCGTCCGCCGTGGCCAGGTCAGTGCGGAAGAACGAGTCCTCGCCGAGCTGCCCACCGCTGACGATGACCATCCATGCCGCCCTGCGCTCAGCCATGCGGTCACCGTCGACCTTGATGACGGTCGTGACTCCGCGCTCGGCCAGCCACTCCATCAGTTCGGTCATGTCCACTCGCACTCCTCCGGAGAGATCATCCCACCTCCAGGGCAGGGGTGACGGCCCCCACCCCGCTCTGGCCCCACTCTGGCCTGGGGAGCCGGAGTTGATCTGCCACACTGGAAGGGTTATGCCTGCACCCGGAGAACTCACTTTCGTCGCCCCGCGCGGAGCCAAGAAGCCGCCGCGGCATCTTGCCGATCTCACGCCCGGTGAGCGCAAGGACGCCGTCGCTGCGATCGGCGAGAAGCCGTTTCGTGCCAAGCAGCTCTCGCAGCACTACTTCGCGCGGTACGCGCATGACCCGGAGCAGTGGACCGACATCCCTGCCGGGTCGCGCGCCAAGCTGCGGGAGGAGCTGTTTCCCGAGCTGATGACCGTCGTACGGCATCTGTCGACCGACCAGGGCGACACGCGCAAGACGCTGTGGCGGCTGTTCGACGGGACGCTCGTCGAGTCGGTGCTGATGCGGTACCCGGACCGGGTGACCATGTGCATCAGCTCGCAGGCGGGGTGCGGGATGAACTGCCCGTTCTGTGCGACCGGGCAGGCGGGGCTGGACCGGAATCTGTCCACCGCCGAGATCGTGCATCAGATCGTGGACGGGATGCGGGCGCTGCGCGATGGGGAAGTGCCTGGGGGGCCTGCTCGGCTTTCCAACATCGTCTTCATGGGGATGGGGGAGCCGCTCGCCAACTACAACCGGGTCGTGGGGGCCATCCGGCGGCTCACCGACCCCGAGCCCGACGGGATGGGGCTGTCCCAGCGTGGGATCACCGTCTCGACGGTCGGGCTCGTCCCGGCCATCCACCGGTTCGCCGACGAGGGCTTCAAGTGCCGGCTGGCCATCTCGCTGCACGCGCCCGACGACGAGCTGCGCGACACCCTCGTCCCCGTGAACACGCGGTGGAAGGTGCGCGAGGTGCTCGACGCCGGGTTCGAGTACGTCCAGAAGTCGGGCCGTCGGCTGTCCATCGAGTACGCCCTCATCCGGGACATCAACGACCAGGCCTGGCGTGGTGACCGGCTCGGGCGGCTGCTCAAGGGCAAGCCGGTGCATGTGAACCTGATTCCGCTCAACCCGACGCCTGGCTCGAAGTGGACCGCTTCGCGGCCCGAGGACGAGAAGGCGTTCGTCGAAGCCATCGCCGCCCATGGTGTGCCGGTGACCATTCGGGACACCCGTGGTCAGGAGATCGACGGGGCGTGTGGGCAGCTCGCGGCGACAGAGCGGTAGTCTGACCGCCGTAAGTACATCTTCATATTCCGACAGGGGAGCGCCACAGCGCTGAGAGTGCGGCACCGGCCGCAGACCCTCCGAACCTGGCCCAGGTCATTCTGGGTAGGGAGATCGGTCATCACTCGAGCTGTTGCGCCCTGCCCGGAGACTTCCAGAGGTTCCGGGCAGGGCCGCGTCTCTTCCTGGTCAACCCAGGAGGAATTCAGTGAGCATCACCAAGAAGGCCACGGTTTTCGCCGTCGGGTTCGGACTCGTCGCGCTGCCCGCGTTGGCCGCGTGCGGGTCGTCCGACAGCGACGGCGGCAGCGGCAGCGGCGGCGGTTCCAAGACCGTCACGCTCGTCAGCCACAACTCGTGGGCCGTCTCCAAGCCCGTCCTCGCCGCCTTCGAGAAGCAGTCCGGCTACAAGGTCAAGGTCCTGGAGGACGGCGACGCCGGGCAGGCCGTCAACAAGGCGATCCTGACCAAGGACAACCCGCAGGGCGACGTCTTCTTCGGCGTCGACAACACCCTGCTGTCGCGGGCGCTCGACAACGAGCTGTTCCAGTCGTACGAGGCCAAGGGCTCCGACCGGATCCTCGATGAGTACCGGGTCGACCAGGACAAGCACCGGGTCACGCCCATCGACACCGGCGACATCTGCGTCAACTACGACAAGGCGTACTTCAGCGAGCACAAGCTGACCCCGCCCACCTCCTTCGACGACCTGATCAAGCCCGCGTACAAGAACCTCCTCGTCACCGAGAACGCCTCCACCTCCTCGCCCGGCCTCGGGTTCCTGCTCGGCACCGCCGCCAAGTACGGCGACGACGGCTGGGAGGGCTACTGGAAGAAGCTGAAGGCCAACGGCGTCAAGGTCGTCGACGGCTGGGAGCAGGCCTACAACGAGGAGTTCTCCGGCTCGGCCGGCGGCAAGAAGGCCAAGGCCGAGCGGCCGCTCGTCGTGTCGTACGCCTCCTCCCCGCCCGCCGAGGTGATCTACGCCGATCCGAAGCCGACGACCGCGCCGACGGGCGTCGCGACGGGCACCTGCTTCCGCCAGGTCGAGTACGCGGGCCTGCTGAGCAACGCCGAGAACGCCCCGGGCGGCAAGGCGCTGCTCGACTTCCTGCTCACCAAGACGTTCCAGGGCGACATGCCGCTCAACATGTTCGTCTACCCGGTGGTGAAGGGCGCCCAGGTGCCGGAGGAGTTCACCGAGTTCGGCCCGCAGGCCAAGGATCCCGAGACCATGGATCCGGCGAAGATCGCCGACAACCGTGACGACTGGGTCAAGTCGTGGACCTCGCTCGTACTGAAGTAGCCGAAGCGGTCCCGCGTAAGGGACGCGCGCGGAGCGCGGCGGTGCGGCTCGGCCTCGTCGCCGTGCCCGTCGCGTTCTTCGGGCTCTTCTTCGCCTACCCTGTCGCCGCGATCGTCGCGCGCGGGCTGAAGGTCGACGGGGTATGGCAGTTCGGGCGCCTCACGGACGTGCTGGGGGAGCCCGACATCCGGCACGTCCTGTGGTTCACCACCTGGCAGGCCCTCGCCTCCACCGCGCTGACGTTGCTGATCGCACTGCCGGGCGCCTACGTCTTCGCCCGCTTCGACTTCCCCGGCAAGCAGGTCCTGCGAGCCGTGGTGACCGTCCCCTTCGTGCTGCCGACGGTCGTCGTCGGTACGGCGTTCCTCGCGCTCGTCGGCCGCGGCGGACTGCTCGACGAGCTGTGGGGCGTACGGCTCGACACCACCGTGTGGGCCATCCTGCTCGCGCACGTCTTCTTCAACTACGCCGTCGTCGTACGGACGGTGGGCGGGCTCTGGTCCCAGCTCGACCCGCGGCAGGAGGAAGCCGCGCGGATGCTGGGGGCGTCGCCTCTGAAAGCCTGGCGTCAGGTCACCCTCCCCGCCCTGGCGCCCGCCGTGGCCGCCGCCGCGCTCATGGTCTTCCTGTTCACCTTCACCTCCTTCGGTGTGGTGCAGATCCTCGGCGGCCCGACCTTCTCGACGCTCGAAGTGGAGATCTACCGGCAGACGTCCGAGATCTTCGACCTGTCCACGGCCGCCGTCCTGACGATCATCCAGTTCCTGGCGGTGGGCGCGATCCTCGCCGTGCACGCCTGGACGGTACGGCGGCGGGAGAGCGCCCTGCGCCTGGTGGACGCGTCCGTGACCGCGCGGCGGCCACGCGGGGCGGCGCAGTGGGCACTGCTGGCCGGTGTCCTGGCCGTCATCGTCGTACTCCTGCTGCTGCCGCTGGCCGTGCTGGTGCAGCGGTCCCTGGACGCCCCCGACTTCGGCTACTACCGCGCGCTGACCAGCGCCGACGGTGGGGTCTTCCTGGTGGCGCCGATCGAGGCGATCGGCAATTCGCTCCAGTACGCCGTCGTCGCCACCCTCATCGCCGTGCTGATCGGCGCACTGGCCGCGGCAGTGCTGACCCGACGGGACGCGGGCCGGTTCGTACGGGGCTTCGACGCGTTGTTGATGCTGCCGCTCGGGGTGTCCGCGGTGACGGTCGGGTTCGGGTTCCTGATCGCCCTGGACGAGCCGCCCTTGGACCTGAGAAGCACCTGGATCCTCGTGCCGCTGGCCCAGGCGCTGGTCGGGGTGCCCTTCGTCGTACGGACCATGCTCCCTGTGCTGCGGGCCGTGGACCAACGGCTGCGGGAAGCGGCGTCGGTGCTGGGCGCGTCGCCGTGGCGGGTCTGGCGTGAGGTGGATCTGCCGATGGTGCGGCGGGCGTTGCTGATCGCGGCCGGGTTCGCCTTCGCGGTGTCGCTGGGGGAGTTCGGGGCGACCGTGTTCATCGCGCGGCCCGACAATCCGACGCTGCCGGTGGCCGTGGCGCGGCTGCTCGGGCGGGCCGGCGAGCTCAACTACGGCCAGGCTATGGCCCTTTCGACAGTACTGATGGTGGTGTGCGCGGTGGCGCTGCTGGTCCTGGAGCGGCTTCGTACGGATCGGACGGGGGAGTTCTAGATGGCACAGAGTCCGAAGAGTTCGCGGAGTCTGCTGAGCCTTGGAGGCGCCACCGTACGGTTCGGTGGGCGGCCCGTGCTGGACGGTGTCGACCTCGATGTCGCCGAGCACGAGATCGTGTGCGTGCTCGGGCCGAGCGGCAGCGGCAAGTCGACGCTGCTGCGGGCGGTGGCGGGGCTGCAACCGCTCGATGCCGGGCGGGTGTCGCTGGACGGGCGGGACCAGGCCGGGGTGCCCGCCCACAAGCGGGGTGTCGGGCTGATGTTCCAGGACCATCAGCTGTTCCCGCAGCGGGATGTCGGGGGCAACGTGGCCTTCGGGGCGCGGATGCACGGCGCCTCGAAGGGCGAACAGGCCGAGCGGGTGGGGGAGTTGCTCGATCTGGTCGGTCTGCCGGGTGCCGCCCGCCGTGCCGTCGCCTCGCTCTCCGGCGGGGAGCAGCAGCGGGTGGCGCTGGCCCGTGCGCTCGCGCCCCGGCCGCGGCTGCTGATGCTGGACGAGCCGCTGGGCCAGCTCGACCGTTCGCTGCGGGAGCGGCTCGTGGTCGAACTCCGGGAGCTGTTCGGGCGGTTGGGCACCACCGTGCTGGCCGTGACGCACGACCAGGGCGAGGCCTTCGCGCTCGCCGACCGGGTCGTGGTGATGCGGGACGGGCGGATCGCCCAGACCGGGACGCCGCTGGAGGTGTGGCAGCGTCCGGTGGACGAGTTCGTGGCGCGCTTCCTCGGGTTCGACAACGTCGTCGAGGGCACGGTGGCCGGAGAGGCCGCGGACACCCCCTGGGGGAAGCTCCCGGTGGGCGAGGGCGCCGCGCAGGGTACGCGGACGCTGCTCGTACGGCCGGCCGGAGTACGGCTCGTGGCCGCCGACGAGGGGCTGCGCTGCGTGGTCGCGGCGCGGACGTTCCGGGGCACGCATGTCGCCGTGCACCTCCAGCCGGAGGACGCGCCGCGCCTCGAAGCGGCGTGTGCCCTGCGGGACGCGCCGGAGGTCGGGGACGAGGTCGGGGTGGAGTTCGACGCGGCGGAAATTGTCCTGCTGGGCTGATCGCCCGGCACATAGGGTGCGGGGCATGACGCCACTCCCGCACGTTCGCTACTGCGACGAAATCGCCCACCAGGTCGGCCTGTTGAGGGCCGTGGTGACCTCCGGCGCCGACCTGTCGGCCACCGTGCCGACCTGCCCGGACTGGTCGCTGGAAGAGCTCGTACGGCACATGGGCGGCGCCCTGCGCTGGGTGGAGCTGATCGTGCGGACGCGGGCGCAGGAGGAGGTCCCGCAGGACAAGGTCCCGCTCATCGGCGGACCGGACGGACAGGGTGACCCCGCGGCACTCGACGCCTGGCTCGCGGAGACCGGCGAGATGATCGTCGCCGCGCTGCGGGAGGCCGGTCCCGACACGAAGGTGTGGGGCTGGGCCGGGGTACTCAACGCCGGTTTCTGGGCCCGCCGTATGGCCCACGAGGTCACGATCCACCGAGCGGACGCCACCCTCGCGGCCGGGCAGCCCTACGAGGTCGCGCCGGACATCGCCGCCGACGCGATCGACGAGTGGCTGGAGATCGTCGAGTGGGCCCAGCGGACGTTGCCGGACGACCCGGCGCGGGACCTGCGCCGGCCGGGGAGCAGCATCCATCTGCACGCCACGGACGACACCACTGACGTGAACGCGGAGTGGTTCATCGACCTCGCCGATGACGTCCTCGCCTGGCGGCGCGGCCACGAGAAGGCGACCGTCGCGCTCCGGGGGCCGCTCACCGCCGTACTGCTCGCCTTCTACCGTCGACTGCCTTTGGACAGCCCCGAGTTGGAGGTCCTCGGCGACCGGGAGTTGCTGGAGTTCTGGCTGGAGCGGGCGACGTTCGGCTGACAGGCACAGGCACAGGGCAGCGGTACGACAGGCGGATGGCCCGCCCCCAGGGAGGGGACGGGCCACAACGCTGTTGCCGTGCGGGTGGGTCAGCGGTCGCTGCTCGCCCCACGACGGCGCAGGCCGAAGAAGACCGCGCCGCCGCCGATCGCGACCAGGGCGACCGCGGCGCCGGCGATCAGGCCGGTGTTGGAGTTCGCACCGGTCTCGGCGAGGTTGGAGTCACTCCCCGCCGGGGACGGGGCGCTGCTCGCGGTGTCCGCGGGAGCGGTGCTCTCGCTCTCCGAGGGCGTCGGGGTCGGCGTGTCGTTCTCCTCGGCCGGGGTCGAGGCGGAGTCCGACGGGGTCGGGGTGTCCGACGGAGCCGGCGGCTCCTCCTCCTTCTTGCAGGCCGTGGAGGGGGTCGTCAGGTTCGGCTCGATGTCCTCGTCGACGTAGCCGGCGGCCTTGACGTGGATGCGGTACTCGGCGTTCGGCTTCCAGTCCTCGGCGAAGGTGATGGTGACACCCTCGCGCGAGCCCTTGACTTCCTGCTCGCCGATCTTCTTCAGGTCGGCGCCGTTGTTCTGGAGGAACACGCTGATGGTCGCCGGGACGCCGCTGGGGTCCACGTCGGTGACCGTGATGACACCCTTGTCGCCGTCGCACTTGGCTTCGGCGGAGAATTCACTGATGTTGCACGCGAGTGCGTTGCCCGCGAAGCCGAGCGCGATCGCGGCCGACGCGGAGGCAACACCAAGAGCGCGCACGGAACGCGCAACAGTACGGCGGTTTATGGACACTTTTGTCCTTACGAGTTGCACCACTGAGGGGGGTTGAACGAGGCGGTGATGTGACATCACCGTCCCCAGGAGTCTCACAGGTTTATAAGCGTGACATAAGTAGTGTCAACGCATATGCAGTCCACGGGCGTTGGCTTTGCCCTCTTATTAATCGGTGAGACGTTTCAACGCCTCCGGAGCCTCCTCGATCCGGTCAACCAGGGCGATTCGGGACTCCATAGGGCGGTCCCGGGCGAGAGACTTCAGAAGGGGCCACGTCGGCAGCTTCTCGGTCCAGTGGGTGCGGTCGACCAGGACCATGGGGGTGGGCTCACCGCGCGACTCGTAGTAGTTCGGCGTCGCGTTGTCGAAGATCTCCTGTACGGTGCCGGCGGCCCCCGGCAGGAAGACGACGCCCGCGTTCGAGCGCGCCAGGAGGCCGTCCTCACGGGTGGCGTTGGCGAAGTACTTGGCGATGTGCGAGGCGAAGGGGTTCGGCGGCTCGTGGCCGTAGAACCAGGTCGGGATGCCGACCGAGCGGCCGCCCCTGGGCCAGCGGGAGCGCACCTCGAAGGCCGCCGCGGCCCACTCGGTGATCGAGGGCGTGAACTTCGGGGCCTTGGCGAGGAGTCGAAGCGCGTCGGCGAGCATCTCGTCGCCGTGCGGGGCCGCGTACGCGCCGAGGTTCGCCGCCTCCATCGCGCCCGGGCCGCCGCCGGTGGCGACCGTGAACCCGGCTCGGGCCAGCTCCCGGCCGAGCCGTGCGGCACCCTCGTACGCCTGCGTGCCGCGGCCCATCGCGTGGCCGCCCATGACGCCCACCACCCGGGCGCCGGACAGGAGTTCGTCGAGCGCGTCCGAGACGGAGTCGTCGTGGACCGCGCGGAGCATGGAGGCGTAGATGTCGCCGTCCGCCTTGGTCTGCTGGAACCAGGCGTACGCGCGGGCGTCGGGCGTGGCCTCGTAGCCGTCCGCCAGGGACGCGAAGAGTTCGTCGGGGGAGTAGACCAGGCCCCGGTAGGGGTCGAAGGGCAGGCCGGGGACCGGCGGGAAGACCAGGGCACCGGCCGCGCGGATCTTCGCGGCCGCGTCCTCGCGCATCGGGCAGCCGAGGAAGACCGCGCCTGCCGTGTCCGTGGTGAGCAGTTCGCGCGTACGGTCCGTCAGATCGACGGCCTGGACACGGAATCCGGCGAGGGTGCCGCGCGCCGCGACGGTCGCGTCGAACTCCTCCAGCGTCTCTATCTCACGGTCGTTGTGGTGGGCCGCATGGGCGGGCATCGTCTGCACCCGCCCATGCTAGGCACCCTGTTGGGGACGGCTGGCCTCAGCCCTCGATGGCCGACGGGTCCATCCACACGACCTCCCAGGTGTGGCCGTCGAGGTCGTCGAAGGCACGGCCGTACATGAAGCCCGGGTCCTGGACCTGGTCCGATGCCGTGCCGCCCGCGGCGACCGCCTTCTCGACCAGCTCGTCCACCTTCTCGCGGCTCTCGGCGCTCAGACAGATCAGCACCTCGCTGGTCGTCGTGGCGTCCGCGATCTCCTTCTTGGTGAAGGTCGAGTAGAACGGCTTGGTGAGCAGCATCGCGACGATGGTGTCGCTGATCACGACGGACGCCGCGTTCTCGTCGCTGAACTGCGGGTTGATCGAGTAACCGAGCTCCGTGAAGAACTTCTTCGAGGCGTCGAGGTCGTTCACGGGCAGGTTCAGGAAGATCATCTGCTGGTACGCGGGGGCGGTCATGGTGGTCTCTCCCATCGGGGTGGCTGCTGTTCGGTGGGGTAGACCGGAGGGCCGGGCGGAACTCATCGCCGGGCGGAGACTTTTTCCCACGACTTTTCCCACGAGTTTTTCGCCGGGGTGGGCGGGGCCCCGCGCGACGGCTTCACCGTGCCAGGGGAAGTGCGGCCAGCTCGGCCACGATCAGGGTGAGCGGGCCGAAGAAGGCCAGCAGGATGCCGGCGCGCAGGGCGGCGGCGCTGCGGAGCATCGCGGTGGGGGCGCCGAGGCGCAGGAGCGCGGCCGTGGTGTCGGCGCGGGCGTGTTTGGCCTCCACGGCGGCCGTCAGGAGGGTGGCCACGGTGCAGCCGGTGACCAGGGTGACACCGAGGGCGGTGAGGGGGCCGAAGGGAGGGGTGGCGGCGTGGTCGGAGAGGGGCGCCATGGCGTACGCGGCGGAGGTGACGGCGCAGACGATGCCGAGGGGGCGGCCGACGCGGACGGCTTCCTCCATCAGGACACGGCCGGCCAGGAGGCGCAGGGCTCCCGGTCGTGCGGTCTGCAGGATGCGGCCGCAGAGGTGGGTGAGGCCGGGGGCGGCCAGGGCGAGTCCGAGGGCGGTGAGCAGCCAGCCGACGACGACTCCGGCGGTGCCGGTGGGCAGGGCGGCGGGCATGGTGACGGCGGTGCCGGTCGTGGTGCGGCCGGCGTAGGCCTCCACGGCGAGGCCTGCGGTGAGGACCGCGATGCCCCAGGGGAGGCCGGCCGGGGGTTTGCGGGGGGAGAGGGGGCGTGCGCGGCCCGAGTCGGCCGGGGGAGCGGGTTCGGCCACCGCTTCGGTCCAGTCGGTCGGTGCCTGGCCCGGGGTGGGGGCCGGGGGCCGGGCCGGGTCGCCTGCCTGGGGGGTGCCGCCTTCGGGCCGCGGGTGCCCGTTCGCCTCCGCGTTGCCACGCTCGCTACGCCGCAGGTGGGTGCCGAACCGCCCGTACGCCCCGAACGTCTCCCGCGCCACCGTCCTGCCGTAGGTCCCGAAGCGCACGTACGCCCGTCCCTTGCCCCGGGCGGCGGTGGGCCCGAGTTCCTTCGGGCGTAGTGCCCACGCCACCATCACCGACGCGATCCCCGGAACCAGCGTCAGTAGCGTCAGCGTGGCCGGCACGGGGAGCGGGCTGCCCGCTGCCAGGAACTCCGAGGCGGCGCCGTCGAAGGGCATGCCGGTCAGGTCGCCTCGCAGGTGGAGGAAGAACAGCAGGGCCAGCGTGGAGCCGAGGGTGCAGGACAGGGCCGTGGTGGTGGCCGAGACGGCCATCAGGCGGATCGGGCCCAGGCCGACGGCCGCGAGACCGGGGCGGGGTTTGGTGCCGGGGTCGGTTCGGGCCACGGCCACGGCGAAGTGGACCGTCGCGGCCAGCGGGGGTGCGCACCAGGCCAGCCGCAGGAGCGCCGCGGCGGGGGAGTCGTGGGACATCGCGTAGCCGAGGGCGCAGAGCAGCAGGAAGCCGGTGCCCGCCGATGCCGCCGCCACCAGAAGGCGGCGCAGCTGTACGGCCGGTTGGGCGCCGCGGGTCAGACGGAGAGCGAGCACGCGGCTCGGCCTTCCGTTTCCGTGGCCGGGGGCAGGTGCACCGTGTTCACGCGCCGCCCGTCGAGGAGCGTGACCGTGCGGTCGGCGAGGGTCGCGGGGTCCGCGTCGGGGCTGGCCAGGACGACCGTGACGCCGTGCGAGCGGGCCGCTGTCGTCAGGGTGCGCAGGACGTGCGCGCGGTCGGAGCGGTGCAGGGGGGCGGTCGGCTCGTCGGCGAACAGGACCGTGGGTGAGGGGGCCAGCGCACGGGCGATGCAGACGCGCTGGCGTTCGGCCTGGACCAGCTGGTGCGGGCGCTTGCGGGCCACCTCGCCGACGTCCAGGCGCACCAGCCACTCCATTGCGGCCGTCTTGGCGCGGCGGCGGCTGGTGCCGCGCAGCATCAGGGGGAGGGCGGTGTTCTCCCAGACGTTCAGCTCGGGGACGAGTGACGGCGCCGGGTCGATCCAGCTGAAGCGGTCACGCCGGAGCCGTTCGCGCGCCGTCGGGCCCATCTTGTGCACCGGCACGCTGTTGAACCAGACCTCGCCCCGCCGCACCGCGGCCAGGCCGGACAGACACCGCAGGAGAGTCGTCTTGCCGCTGCCCCGCGGGCCGATGACGGCGAGGACCTCGCCCTCCTGGACACCGAGCGAGACGCCGCTGAGCGCGGGCGAACCGTCGTTGTGCGTGAAGTGCAGGGCGCGTGCCCAGAGCACGTCGTTGTCCGGCGGGGCCACCATCGCGTACACCTCGGTTCTGATCCGTTTTCCCAGGCCTGATCCCTCGTGCGGGGGAACGAAGGCTGGGCTGATCGGTCACTGGCACGCTAGGCAGCCGCCGCCCGGAGCCCGGACAGCACACGGCCCCGGGCCGCCGTGTCTCACTCGAACGGGCGGCACCGGGGCCGGTGTGTTGATCATTCAGGCCGAGGTTCGGCTTCCGTCGGACGCCGGTCCGGTGAACGGTCCGGCAAAGGGTCCGGGCGTCACAACTTGGTCCATGCCTCCGTCAGCGTCGCCCGCAGGATCTGCTCGATCTCGTTGAACGTCTCCTGGTTGGCGATCAGCGGCGGGGCGAGCTGGATGACCGGGTCGCCACGGTCGTCGGCACGGCAGTACAGGCCGTTCTCGTACAGCTTCTTGGAGAGGAAGCCGTACAGCACGCGCTCGGTCTCGTCGGCGTCGAAGGACTCCTTGGTCGCCTTGTCCTTGACCAGCTCGATGCCGTAGAAGAAGCCGTTGCCCCGGACGTCGCCGACGATCGGGAGGTCGTGCAGCTTCTCCAGCGTGGCGCGGAACGCGGCCTCGTTGTCGAGGACGTGCTGGTTGAGGCCCTCGCGCTCGAACAGGTCGAGGTTGGCGACGCCGACGGCCGCGGAGACCGGGTGGCCGCCGAAGGTGTAGCCGTGCAGGAAGGTGTTGTCGCCCTTGTAGAACGGCTCGGCCAGCCGGTCCGAGATGATGCACGCGCCGATGGGGGAGTAGCCCGAGGTCATGCCCTTGGCGCAGGTGATCATGTCCGGGACGTAACCGAACTTGTCGCAGGCGAACATCGTGCCCAGGCGGCCGAAGGCGCAGATGACCTCGTCCGACACCAGCAGGACGTCGTACTGGTCGCAGATCTCGCGCACCCGCTGGAAGTAGCCGGGCGGGGGCGGGAAGCAGCCGCCCGCGTTCTGCACCGGCTCCAGGAAGACCGCGGCGACCGTCTCCGGGCCCTCGAAGAGGATCTGCTGCTCGATCTGGTCGGCGGCCCAGCGGCCGAAGGCCTCCGGGTCGTCGCCGAAGATCGGGGCGCGGTAGATGTTGGTGTTCGGGACCTTGTGGGCGCCCGGGACCAGCGGCTCGAAGGGGGCCTTCAGGGCCGGCAGGCCCGTGATGGACAGGGCGCCCTGCGGGGTGCCGTGATAGGCGACGGCACGCGAGATCACCTTGTGCTTGGTGGGCTTGCCGACCAGCTTGAAGTACTGCTTGGCGAGCTTCCAGGCGGTCTCCACCGCCTCACCGCCGCCCGTGGTGAAGAAGACCTTGTTGAGGTCGCCCGGCGCGTAGTCCGCGAGGCGGTCGGCCAGTTCGACCGCCTTCGGGTGGGCGTAGGACCAGATCGGGAAGAACGCCAGCTCCTGCGCCTGCTTGAAGGCGGTCTCGGCCAGCTCCACGCGGCCGTGACCTGCCTGGACCACGAACAGGCCGGCGAGACCGTCGAGGTAGCGCTTGCCCTTGTCGTCGTAGATGTAGGTGCCCTCGCCCCGGACGATGGTGGGGACGGGGGCCTTCTCGTACGAGGACATCCGCGTGAAGTGCATCCACAGGTGGTCGTACGCGGTCCTGCTGAGGTCCTGAGGGGTGTCGGTGCTCACGGTTATCGGGTCCTCACGGTTATCGGGTTCCCCACATGTAGGTCTGCTTCTTGAGCTTGAGGTAGACGAAGCTCTCGGTGGAGCGCACTCCGGGGACGGCCCGGATGCGTCGGTTGATGACCTCCAGGAGGTGGTCGTCGTCCTCGCAGACGATTTCCACCATCAGGTCGAAGGACCCGGCTGTCATCACCACGTACTCGCATTCGGCCATGGCGGTCAGGGCGTCGGCCACGGACTCCACGTCGCCCTCGACGTGGACACCGACCATCGCCTGGCGCCGGAAGCCCACGGTGAGCGGGTCCGTGACCGCGACGATCTGCATCACGCCCTGGTCGAGCAGCTTCTGGACGCGTTGGCGCACGGCCGCCTCGGACAGGCCCACGGCCTTGCCGATGGCGGCGTACGGCCGGCGGCCGTCCTCTTGAAGTTGTTCGATGATGGCAAGGGAGACGGCGTCCAGCTGGGGACCGCCGTTCCTGGACTCGCGGGAGTCCCTGTGCTCTGCGCTTCGACTGGCCACGACGTCACTGTGCACGACGTCTCGACAGTTCCGCAAGGCTGCGGCGATGAAATTCGTTGTTTACGAGGTTGAGGCCTGCGGATTTCGCAGAAGTGGCCCCAGCGGGGGTGTTGAAAACGTGGGCACGGCGATTAGGGTGGGTGTCTCAGAGAGTGGACAGTCACAAGCAGTGAAACCTGACAGGAGGCCGGCAGTGAGCACCGAGCTGGGACGGCTGCGCAAGCTCCGCAACTACATTGACGGTGAGTTCCGGGACGCCGCCGACGGACGGACCACCGAGGTGGTCAACCCCGCGACCGGCGAGGCGTACGCGACCGCGCCGCTGTCCGGGCAGGCGGACGTCGACGCCGCGATGGAGGCCGCCGCCAGGGCCTTCCCGGGCTGGCGTGACACGACCCCCGCCGAGCGGCAGAGGGCCCTGCTGAAGATCGCGGACGCGTTCGAGGAGCGGGCCGAGGAACTGATCGCCGCCGAGGTGGAGAACACGGGCAAGCCGATCGGGCTCACGCGGTCCGAGGAGATCCCGCCGATGGTGGACCAGATCCGCTTCTTCGCGGGTGCGGCGCGGATGCTGGAGGGCCGGTCGGCCGGCGAGTACATGGAGGGCCTGACCTCGATCGTCCGCCGTGAGCCGATCGGTGTCTGCGCGCAGGTCGCGCCCTGGAACTACCCGATGATGATGGCCGTATGGAAGTTCGCGCCGGCGCTCGCGGCGGGCAACACGGTCGTGCTGAAGCCGTCGGACACGACGCCGGCGTCGACCGTGCTCATCGCCGACATCATCGGCTCGATCCTGCCCAAGGGCGTCTTCAACGTCATCACCGGCGACCGTGACACCGGCCGCCTGATGGTCGAGCACCCGACTCCGGCGATGGCGTCCATCACCGGTTCGGTGCGGGCCGGTATGTCGGTCGCCGAGTCGGCGTCGAAGGACCTCAAGCGGGTTCACCTGGAGCTGGGCGGCAAGGCGCCGGTCGTCGTCTTCGAGGACACCGACATCGCCAAGGCCGTCGAGGACATCTCCGTCGCGGGCTTCTTCAACGCCGGGCAGGACTGCACGGCCGCCACGCGCGTGCTCGTCCACGAGGCCATCCACGACGAGTTCGTGCAGGCGCTCGCGAAGGCCGCCGCCGACACCAAGACGGGGCAGCCGGACGACGAGGACGTGCTGTTCGGCCCGCTCAACAACCCCAACCAGCTCAAGCAGGTCTCCGGGTTCATCGAGCGGCTGCCCGCCCACGCCAAGGTCGAGGCCGGTGGCCACCAGGTCGGTGAGAAGGGGTACTTCTACGCGCCGACCGTCGTGTCCGGGCTGAAGCAGGACGACGAGATCATCCAGAAGGAGGTCTTCGGGCCGGTCATCACCGTGCAGTCCTTCTCGGACGAGGCGCAGGCCCTGGAGTGGGCGAACGGTGTCGAGTACGCGCTCGCGTCGTCGGTGTGGACCAAGGACCACGGGCGTGCGATGCGGATGTCCAAGGCGCTGGACTTCGGGTGCGTGTGGATCAACACGCACATTCCGCTGGTCGCGGAGATGCCGCACGGTGGGTTCAAGAAGTCGGGGTATGGCAAGGACCTTTCGGCGTACGGGTTCGACGACTACACGCGGATCAAGCACGTCATGACGTCCCTGGACGCGTAAAGGGTCGGATTCCGGCTGCGGGTGCGTGGGGGCTGGTCGCCCCCACGCGGTGGAGCCGCGTACCGAACACAGTCCGCGCCCTGAAGGGCGTTGCGGCCCCGGACGGGTCAAGTGCCGTCCGGGGCCGCGGTGTTCCTGAGCGACAGGGTGTCCGGCCTGGGCGCTGCCGCTCGACACGGCGTCGATTGCACGGCCGTGGGCGGCGGCTGCATGCTGCCGCAATGGCCCTCCCCGCGATGAACGCCCCGCTGTCCCGCCGGACCCTGCTGCGTACCGCCGGCGCGGGCGCCCTGCTCGGTGGGCTCGCCGGTTGTGGTGTGCCCGCCGCCTACGTACCGCCCGCCGACCGGGCCGCCGCCGATCTCTCCGCCACCGACAAGCGGCTGACCTGGGCGAACTGGCCGCTGTACATCGACACGGACGACGAGGGCGAGACGCGGCGGCCGACGCTGGAGGCCTTCGAGAAGCGCACGGGCATCTCGGTCGACTACGTCGAGGAGATCAACGACAACGACGAGTTCTTCGGCAAGATCAGCCCCGCCCTGATGAACCATCAGCGGACCGGCCGCGACCTCGTCGTCATCAGCGACTGGATGTGCGCCCGGTTCGTACGGCTGGGCTGGGTGCAGGAGATGGACCGGGCGGGCCAGCCGAACGTGACCGAGTACCTGGACCCGCTGCTGCGTTCACCGGCCTTCGATCCCGGGCGGAAGTTCACCGTGCCCTGGCAGTCCGGCATCACCGGCATCGCGTACAACCGCCGCAGGCTGGGCCGCGAGATACGCGGCGTGTCCGAGCTGTGGGCGAGCGACCTGAAGGGCCGGGTGACCCTGCTCTCCGGCCTGGACGAGGCGTTCGCGCTGCTCATGCAGGGCAACGGCGTCGACATCACCCGCTGGACGGCGGACGACTTCCACACCGTCTGTGACCAGGTCGAGGAGCAGGTGGGCAAGGGCCAGATCCGCCGCTTCACCGGCAACGACTACATCAAGGACCTGTCGAGCGGCGACGTACTGGCCTGTCAGGCGTACTCGGGCGACGTCATCCAGCTCCAGGCCGACGACCCCGACATCCGCTTCGTCGTCCCTGAGGAGGGCGCCGAGCTGTGGTCGGAGTCCCTGATGATCCCCGACCTGGCCCGCCACAAGACCAACGCCGAGAGGCTGATCGACTACTACTACGAGCCCGAGGTCGCCGCCGAACTGGCCGCCTGGGTCAACTACGTCTGCCCGGTCCCGGCCGCCCAGGACGTGCTCGCCGCCGCCAAGGACGAGGAGACGGCCGCCCTCGCGGAGGACCCGCTGATCTTCCCGGACAGGGCGATGCGCGAACACCTCGCCATCGCACGGGACATCACGTCCGAGGAGCGGGTGGAGTTCGGCAAACGGTGGAACGCGATCGCGGGGTTGTAGGGAGCGGCTACGTCCGGGTCCGGTGGTGCACCGCCGTACGCCCCACCGTCGCCGCCAGTTTGCGCAGCCTGCGCCAGTCCAGGCGGGGAGCGGGCTGTGGGACGCCGGGGCGTTTGCGGGGGACGCGGACGCGCAGGGCGCCGGGTGTGATGCGGCAGTGGACGGGGGCGGGCAGGACGAGGGCCTCGCCGTCGATGCCGGCCTCGATCTCCGCGCGGTCGGCCTCGATGATCACGTCGGGCGCGGTGAGGATGGTGAGGCCGGCCGGCGCGGGGTCGAGGAGCAGTCCGGCGGCCTCGGCCGCGCTGTCCACCCTGATGCCGAGGACGCCGAGGACGGCGGCGTCGAGACGGTCGCGGCGGCCGAGCCCGAACGGATCGTCCGTGCGGTAGGGATTGTTGCTGACCAGCACGGCATGCGGAGCGTCGAGCGTGGTGCCCGCCGCACGGGCCGTCAGCCGCGGGCCCTGCTGGCGGGTGAGCAGGTCGGGCAGCAGCTCCAGGCTGGTGCCGATCTTGTCGTCGCGGTAGCCGGGGCTCTGCACGATGGCCGCGTACGCCCCGAAGGAGGCGTTGTTGACGAAGGGCCGGCCGCCCGCGAAGCCGAGATCGACGCGGAGTTCCACGCCGTCGGTCAGGGCGTCCAGGCAGGTGGAGGGGTCCTCGCGGTCCAGGCCCAGGTCCATGGCGAAGTGGTTGCGGGTGCCGGCGCTGATCACCAGGAACGGGATGTCGTACGCGGCGGCGACGGCCGCGACCAGCGCCTGGGTGCCGTCACCGCCCGCGACGCCGAGCAGGTCGGCGCCGTCCGTCACGGCCTTGCGGGCCAGGGCGGTGACGTCCTGGTGCTGGTCCGGGTCGAGCAGGATGACGCGGGCGCCGAGGCGCTCGGCCTTCTCCTGGAGCGCGAAGCGGACCACCTTCCCACCGCCCGAGCGCGGGTTCATGATCAGATACGGCCGCCGCGGCGGCGGTGCCTTCCGCTCCCGCATCACCCGCACTCGAGGGCTGCCCGTGCCCCGCAGCGCGTACCGGCCGCTCCACACGGCCACCGCCCACAGCGCCACGGACGCCAGCAGCGCCCAGAAGAGGGTGGCCGCGAACAGGGCCACGACGGCGGCCGGCACCGCAAGGGCCACCACGGCGGCGGCCCAGCGCACCGGTCCGCGCAGAGTCAGCGTCCACCACACCGCGACCGCGCTGAGTCCCAGACCCGCGGCCCCGGCCACCAGCAGCAGGACGCCGCCGACGCCGCCGTAGGCGAGCGGCACGAGCACCGCGAGCCCCGCCGCGGCCAACGCCGTCCGCGCCGCCCACCGCTGCGCTCGGTAGGCCCGCGCGCTCAAGTCCAAGCCCATGATTTCTCCGTTCGCCGCGGACATCGTAGGACTGGTCCGTCGCGGACCGGACGGCAGCGCTCGGAGCCCCACGAGACCGCGCTTTCGAACGTGTTCAACTCCAGGCGTACGCTACCCCCATGAGCGACAGAGCCGCCCTGCTCAAGGGCATCCGTGTCTGGTTGGCCTCCTTCGTCGTCTGCCTGGTGCTCAGCGGCGCCACGGCCTTCCCCCTCGTGCACGAACTGCACTGGACCGAGGACCTGTTGCGCGCCCTGTCCGTGCCGGAGCACCTGCCCGGCCTGATGGACTGGATCGAGCGCGTCCGGCGCGGACTGGACGCCGCCGACGCCGACCATCCCTTCCTGCTCTACGGCACGGACTGGCTGGCCTTCGCCCATCTCGTCATCGCGGTCGCGTTCCTCGGCCCCTACCGCGACCCCGTCCGCAACATCTGGGTCGTCGAGTTCGGGATGATCGCCTGCGCCGGCATCATCCCGCTCGCCCTCGTCTGCGGGCCGATCCGCGGCATTCCCTTCTGGTGGTCGGTGATCGACATGTCGTTCGGTGCCTTCGGGGTGATCCCGCTGTACGTCGTACGGAAGAAGATCAAGCGGCTTGAGGCACTGACCGAGGCGTCGGCACCGCCGGCCGCCGCTGTCGCCGTCAGCGGTTGAACGCCGGGAACGCGAAGCGCTGGGCGATGGCCAGGCCGTCGCCCTTCGCGTCGGTCGAGTTGACGGAGTAGACGACCGTCCGGGACAGGTCACGGGTGGCCGCGACGACGGTGTGATAGCCGGGGCGGGAGCCCGTCTTGCCCCAGATGACCTTGCCGTTCAGCTCGAACCGCTCCAGCCCCGCACTCATGGTGGCACCGTCGACGGCCGGGACCGTGAACATCTCCTTCAACTGCGGCTCGGGCACGACCCGACCGCGGAAGAGGGCGAACAGCAGCCGTTCCAGATCCGCCGTCGTCGAGATCATGTCGCCGGCCGCGAACCGGTCGGACATGTTCCACTCGGTCACGTCGACCAGCTTGCCGTCGATCCAGTCGTAGCCGCGGTTGTGCGGGCCCTGGACGCGGGGGTCGGGGCCGTCGGGGAAGGAGGTGTGCCGCATGCCGAGCGGGCGGAAGATCCGTACGGCCGCCTGGTGGGCGTACGAGTCGCCGGTGACCTTCTCGATCAGCATGCCCAGCACGGTGTAGTGGATGTTGCCGTACCGCTGGTGCTCGCCGGGCGCGTGGTCGGGGTCGGGGCCCTTGGCGACGGACGAGGCCACCACCTCCTCGGGGGTCAGCGTCTCGAAGCGGTGCTCGTAGCCGTCGTCGACGTCCTCGCCGAGGGACGCGCCCGGCTGCAGGCCGCTGGTGAAGTTGAGCAGCTGCCGTACGGTGATCGGCGCGAAGTCCTCGGTGAGCAGGCCGGGCAGATACTGCTGGACCGTGCCGTCGAGGGAGATCCGCCCCTCGGCGGCGAGTTGCAGCACGATCGCCGAGGTCACGATCTTCGTCGTCGAACCGGCACGGAAGCGGGCGTTCTCCAGCGCGGGCGCTCCGGTTCTCATGTCCCGCACGCCGGCCACGCCCTGCCAGCTTCCCCTGCCGCCCACGCGGATCAGCGCGGCCGTCGCGTCCTTGTCGGGCAGTCCGGCGAGCGCCGCGCACAGGGCCTTGACGTCGGGGCCGTCCGCCGGGGCGGCCTCGATCGCCTGCGCGCCGCACGACGACGCGGGGCGCGCGGAGGCCGTCCCGGCCAGCGGCAGCGCGGTGAGGGTCAGGGCGAGCGCGGAGGTGAGGAGGGCGGGAAGCGGGCGTACGGGCATCTGCTGCTCCTGATGTCGACGGGATGTCCGTGATCATCGTCGGGGCGAGGCGGCCCCGGGCGGATCGTCGGTGAGGAGGGGCTCGGACCCCTGGGTTACCCGGAGCAAGTTCCGTACGAGGCAAGGGTGTTGTGAGGGTTCGCCCTTACGGGCCTGGTTCGCGTCTCCGGTCGCCGGAAAAGTGTTATCCCCGCCCCCTTCACCGCGTCTCCACTCGCGTCCCCCCGTCCCCCCACGCCCGGGAGTCGCCCCCATGCCTCGCCCGTCGTCCTGTCCGTCGTCTCACCCGTGCCGGAAGCGGAATGTGATCTCCGGCATAGCCAACAGTGCTGGTCAGGCTGAGAAGGTGCGTACGGGCAGCACATGACCCGGGAGAGGACGCACGTGGACGAGGGAGCCCGCAGGCAGTGGCGCTCCACCATCGCGGCGGCGCAGGCCGGTGACCGGCATGCGCTGGACGAGCTGGTCGAGGGCTGGCTGCCGCTGGTCTACAACGTGGTCGGGCGCGCCCTGAACGGGCATGCCGACGTCGACGACGTCGTCCAGGAGACCATGCTGCGCGCCGTCGGCAACCTCGGCTCGCTGCGGGACCCGGACAGCTTCCGCTCCTGGCTCGTCGCCATCGCCATGCGGCAGATCCGGGACCGGACGCGCCGCAGGCAGACCGCCCAGCTGGACGAGTCGGCCGCACGCGAGGCCACCGACTTCGCCGAACTCACCGTGCTCCGACTGCAGTTGGAGGGGCAGCGGCGCGAGGTCGCGGAAGCCGTGCGCTGGCTGGACGACGAGGACCGGCAACTGCTGTCGCTGTGGTGGCTGGAGGTCGCAGGCGAGCTGACCCGGCGCGAACTGGCCGCCGCGGCCCAGATCAGCCGGCAGCACGCAGCGGTGCGCGTCCAGCGGGTGAAGGAGCGGCTGGAGACCGCGCGCGGCATCGTCCGTGCGCTGGACGGCGCCTGCCCCGGCCTGCGCGAACTGACCGCCCGCTGGAACGGCCGCCCCGACTCGGTCTGGCGCAAGCGGCTCGCCCGGCACATCAGGGGCTGCGGCTACTGCGGCGACACCCGCGAGGCCGTCGTACCGGCGGAACGGCTCCTCGTCGGCATCGCCCTCGTCCCGATCCCGGTCGGCTTCACGCTGTCGCTGGCCCTCGGCGGCAAGACGGCGGCCGCGGCGACCTCCGTCGGCTGGTCCGCGAAGGTGATGGCCGCGCTCACCCAGCCCGCCGTGGCGGTGACGGCCGGCGCGACGATCGTCGCGGGCGGGGCGTACGTCGTCACCCAGCCCCCGGACGCCCCGCCAAGGGTGGCCGCCCCCACGGCGGCGAGTACGGCCCGCCCGCCGTCGCCCACGCCGACCGTCTCACCGTCGGCCACGCCTTCACCCTCACCGTCACCGTCACCGTCGGCGACGAAGAAGGTCGACCTGTACGGCACGGTCGTCGACGCCGTCGACCAGGCCCCGGACCCGAACACCGGGCCCGCCGCTCTCCCTCGCCGCCCCGAGTCCGGCATCACCAGCAGCTTGGGCGCGAGGGCCGTCATGCAGCACCGCGGCGAGAGCGTCACGTTCAGCGGGCAGGGCTATGTCCTGGTGCGCTGGCAGATCGCGCCGCACGACCGGCCCGGCGGGCTGACCATGCCGACCTGGACCGGTCTGAAGGGCAAGATCTTCCATGTCGCCTCCGGTGGCGGCCGCCGCATGGACGACGTCGTCGGGGACGGTTCCGACGGGGGCTACGTCACCGGCATGGGCGGCCCGGACATCGGCTACACGGTGCTGCCCGACGGTACCCAGCAGATGTGGCAGAACGAGTACTTCTACATCGACGGCACCGTCACCCTGAACCTGAACGAGCGTGGCGCCTCCTACGGCCTGACCGTCATGCCGTCGAGCTGGGACGAGGTGGACGAGGACGTGCGGCACGGCCCACCCCAGGGAGCCATCCGCTACGGCCTGGTCCGCGACAACGGCAAGGACACCGCGCCGGTGCCGCAGTACGTCACCCGCGCGACGCCGGCCGATCCGGCGACGGTGGCTCAGCGCTCGCGTGTGTAGCGCTCCTGCGCCTGCCCGTTGAACTCCAGCCGCCGCAGGGTCTCGGTG
Organism: Streptomyces sp. R28; assembly: GCF_041052385.1. Taxonomy (GTDB): domain Bacteria; phylum Actinomycetota; class Actinomycetes; order Streptomycetales; family Streptomycetaceae; genus Streptomyces. The sequence continues at coordinate 7,532,849 of NZ_CP163439.1, forward strand.
AGCACCTTCTGACTGATCCCGCCGATGCGGTCCTTGAGCTCTCCATGGCGCACGGGGCCGTGCCGCAACGCCCAAAGCGCCACGGCGGGGGCGGACGCACAGGTGATCGCGCCGCCGCTCGTGTTCGCCGGTGGCCGTGCCTAGGCGGTGCGCAGCCCCAGGAGGACGTCGAGGCGGTTGGTCGTGATCGAGTCGACGCCGAGGTCCAGCAGGCGCCGCATGGAGCGCCGGGTGTCCGGGGTCCAGACGGAGAGCAGGTAGCCGTCGCGGTGGACGCGCTCGGCGAGGGCGTGGTCGACCAGGCCGAAGCGGTAGTTGAGCCAGTGCGGGCGTACCGCGTCCAGCAGGGCGGGGCGCGGCGGCGCCAGTGTCGTCCAGGTCAGGGCGATCTCGGCGGACGGGTCGGCGGCGCGGACGGCGAGCATGGCGGGGGCGCCCGCGCAGTAGTACACGCGGTCCTGCGCCCCGCAACCGCGCACGACGTCCACGACCCGGCGCGCCGCCCGGACATCGGGCGTGCCCGGCAGGTCGAGCATCACCCGGCTCCCGTCGCACGCCGCGAGCGCCTCCTCCAACGTCGGCACCCCGCCCGCCGTCAGCCCCCGCACCTCGGCCGCCGACAGCGCGAGCAGCGGCCGGTCCTGCTCCCACAGCCGCTTCAGCGTCTCGTCGTGCAGCAGCACCGGCACGCCGTCCCTGGTGAGCCGTACGTCGATCTCCACGGCGTCCGCGCCCATGTGGAGCGCGGAGCGCAGGGAGCCGAGCGTGTTCTCGCGGACGCGGTAGGGGTCGCCGCGGTGGGCGACGGCGGTCACGTTCTGCATGGACGTCATTGTGGCGGGCGTGGTGCGGCGTCAGTCCCGGGGCGTCAGGAGGCGAGCCACTTGGTCGTGTACGTGTCGATCTCGGCCCTGATCCGGGCCTTGCCGGGCCCGTCGAGGAAGGACGCGTCCACGGCGTTCTTGGCGAGGTCGGCCAGGCCCCGCTCGTCCAGGTCGAGAAGGCGTGCGGCGACCGCGTACTCGTTGTTGAGGTCGGTGCCGAACATGGGCGGGTCGTCGGAGTTGATGGTGACGACGACCCCGGCCTTCGCGAACTCCTTGATCGGGTGCTCGTCGATGTCGCGGACCGCGCGCGTGGCGATGTTGGAGGTCGGGCACACCTCCAGCGCGATCCGGTGCTCGGCGAGGTGCGCGAGCAGCTTCGGGTCCTGCGCCGAGCTCGTGCCGTGCCCGATGCGCTCGGCGCGCAGGTGAGTGAGGGCGTCCCACACCGTCTGCGGCCCGGTGGTCTCGCCGGCGTGCGGTACGGAGTGCAGTCCGGCCGCGATCGCACGGTCGAAGTACGGCTTGAACTGCGGCCTCGGTACGCCGACCTCGGGCCCGCCGAGCCCGAAGGAGACCAGGCCCTCCGGGCGGATCCGGTCGTCGGTCGCGAGCCGCGTGGTCTCCTCGGCGGCCTCCAGCCCGGCCTCGCCGGGAATGTCGAAGCACCAGCGCAGCACGGTCCCGAACTCGGCCTCGGCCGCCTTGCGGGCGTCCTCGATCGCCGCCATGAACGCGCTCTCGTCGATGCCACGGCGGGTGGAGGAGAACGGGGTGATGGTCAGCTCGGCGTAGCGCACCTGCTGGCGGGCCAGCTCGCGGGCCACCTCGTACGTCAGCAGCCGTACGTCCTCCGGGGTGCGGATCAGGTCCACGACGGACAGGTACACCTCGATGAAGTGGGCGAAGTCCGTGAAGGTGAAGTAGTCGACCAGTGCCTCGGGGTCGGTGGGGACCTTGGAGTCGGGGTGGCGGGCGGCGAGTTCCGCGACGATGCGGGGGGAGGCGGAGCCGACGTGGTGGACGTGCAGTTCGGCCTTGGGCAGTCCGGCGATGAAGGCGTGCAGGTCGCGCGGGACGCGGGCGTCGACGAGACGGTCGGTCAAGGTTCCTCCCCGGGAACGGCGTCCGCGGCCGGGTGTGCGGCTCCGCGGGACGCGGGTGATCGGCTGATCGGGTTACTCGGGATCATCGTAGGCCGGAGCCGTGACGGTGATGCCCGGGCCTTAGCATGACGGCACGTACGACGGAGGGGGCCCGCGCATGTCCGACGACGCGCAGACGCCGGAGGCGCCGGAGGTATCGGGGGGAACGGGGGGATCGGCAGCAGCACCGGGGGGAACAGGGGTACCGGGAGACGCGGCCGTAGCGGAGTCGGGGACGTCGCTGGAGAAGAAGCCGAAGACGTCGTTGGACAAGCCGGGGGCGGCGGGGCCGAGCGGGGGAGGTCCGCAGGCCCGGTCCGAAGCGGATCCGTGGGCGCCTCCGGCCGTGGGTGCGCAGGCGGCTCCCGCCGCGCCGGGCGGTCCCGGGTACACCCTCGCCTCGAACGAGCCGCCGGTCTGGGCCGCTCCCGCTGTGCACGATCAGCGGACGGTCACGTCCGTGCCGCCCGTGGGCGGGCCGGCCGAGCCGCGGGACGCCGTACCGTCGGTCTCGCCGTGGATGGTCCCGTCGGCCGGGCCGGGCCCGGTGACGCCGCCGCACGGCTCGACAGGGAACCCCTTCGCGCCGCCGGGGCCCACGTCTTCCACTCCCATGCCGGGCGGCGCACCGGCCAATCCCTTCGCGCCGCCGTCCGTGCCCGGTCCCTACGCCGCTCACGGTGAGCCCGTCCCGCCGCCGCCGATCGGTCCCGACGGGCCGGGGCGGGTTCCGTACGGCTATCCCGGCGGTTACGGGTACCCGCCGGGGCCGGGGCCAGGTGCCGGGGGGTACTACGGCTGGCCCGGTATGCAGGCCATGCCGAGCAACGGGATGGGTACGGCCGGGCTGGTGCTCGGGATCATCTCCGCGGCGGTCTTCTGTCTGTGGCCGGTGGCGATCATCCTGGGTGTGCTGGCTCTGATCTTCGGTTCGATCGGGCGGGGCAAGGCGCGGCGGGGCGAGGCGACGAATCCGGGGCAGGCTCTGGCCGGGGTCATCTGTGGGGCGGCGGGTGTGGTGCTGGGGCTGGGCATGGTGGCGCTTGTGATCGCCACGTCGTAGGCACCGCCGGGTTTCCTCGCCCCCGCCGCCCCTACCCGTCCCGTCCCTGGGGGCTGCCGCCCCCAGACCCCCGCTTCGGCCCTGGACGGGCCTCGTCCTCAAGCGCCGGACGGGCTGGGATTGCGGGCCGGCGCTTCAGAGGCGAAGCCCTCAGCGGGGTGGGTGGGGGCTGGGGACGGTGTGGTCTCATCCTCAAGCGCCGGACGGGCTGAAAATTCAGCCCCTCCGGCGTTTGAGGAGCGGGGGTCCAGGGGGCGGAGCCCCTTGGCGGGGTCGAAGGGGCAGCGCCCCTTCAGGATGGGACGGGTAGGGGCGGGGGGGGCGGAAACCTCCCTACCCCCGCAACCGCTCCCGCGCCTCCATCAACGCGAACCCCAACAGATTCGGCCCCCGCCACCGCTCCGGATCCCCCGCCCCCTCATCATTCGCCGCGAGCCCGATCCCCCACACCCGGTCCACCGGACTGGCCTCCACCAGCACCCGCTCCCCGGTACCGAGCAAAAACTCCCGCAGACCGGCATCCGCGCCGAACTTGTGCACCGACCCTTCGACGACGATCCGGAACCGCTCCCGCTCCCATATCGCGTCGTCGAACCCCCGCACCAGCCGCCCGGCCTTCTTCGCCACCGACGGATGCCCGGCCTCCAGCACTCCCCGCTCGGCCTCCGCGTCCCCGAACAGCCGGGCCTTCCCGGCCATCATCCAGTGCTCGGCGGTCGCGTACTCCACCCCGTCCACCGTGAACGGCGACGGCCACCACTGGCTCAAGCAGCTCGCTCCCACCTGGCCGTCCGGCCTCGGCCGGTGTCCCCAGAAGTGCAGATACTTGACCCTCGCCCCCGCACGGACCTCCTTGATCAGGACATCCCAAGAATCGATCTTCGCCATGCCGCCGAGTCTGGCACGCACCACCGACAATGCGTCCCGCGTTTTTCCGGCCGACTCGACACCTGGTCGACAGATTCCGTCGCGTAATCAAAAGGCAACAACGGAATCACTTGTTGGCATCCTCCTGCTCTGTCAGGATCGGCACTCAAATCGAGCCTGAGCCACGCCGGCCCCGCCACGGGGACACGGAGGAGAGCGACATGCAGAACCCGGGCACCGCCACCCCGGACACCGCAACCGGGCACCGTTTCCCGGCCCAGGACCGCTTCGCGGAGGGCGCGCAGTACATCGCGGGCCGCCCGGCGAAGGGGACCTCGGGCCGTACGCACGCCGTCGTCGACCCTGCCACCGGCGAGGAGGTGTACACGTACGACCTGGCCGGTACCGATGACGTCGACGCCGCTGTCGCCGCCGCGCGCGCGGCGTTTCCCGGCTGGGCCGCGGCCACTCCCGGCGAGCGCTCCGACGCGCTGCACCGCTTCGCCGCCGTCCTCGCCGACCGCGCCGAGGAATTCGCCCGCGCCGAGTCCCTGCAGTGCGGGAAGCCGCTGAAGCTGACCCGTGAGTTCGATGTGCCGGGGACCATTGACAACACCGCCTTCTTCGCCGGCGCCGCCCGTCACCTCGCCGGCCAGTCCGCCGGGGAGTACTCCGGCGATCACACCTCGTACGTCCGTCGCGAACCCATCGGCGTCGTCGGGTCCATCGCCCCCTGGAACTACCCCCTCCAGATGGCCGCCTGGAAGATCCTCCCGGCGATCGCCGCGGGCAACACCATCGTGCTCAAGCCCGCCGAGCTCACCCCGCTCACCTCGCTCCTCTTCGCCCGGACCGCCACCGACGCCGGGATCCCCGACGGTGTGATCAACATCGTCACCGGGACCGGCAGGGAAGCCGGCGAGCATCTCGTCGGCCATCCCGACGTCGCCATGACCTCCTTCACCGGCTCCACCGCCGTCGGCAAGCGCGTCGCCGAGATCGCCACCGGCACCGTGAAGCGGATCCACCTGGAGCTGGGCGGCAAGGCACCCTTCGTGGTCTTCGACGACGCCGACCTCGAAGCCGCCGTCCACGGCGCGGTCGCGGGCGCGCTGATCAACACCGGGCAGGACTGCACGGCGGCCACGCGCGCGTACGTGCAGCGACCGCTGTACGAGGAGTTCGTCGAGCGGACCGCCGCCCTCATGGAGAGCGTCCGGCTCGGTGATCCGTTCGCGCCGGGCACCGATCTGGGGCCGCTGATCTCCCACGTCCAGCGTGACCGGGTCGCCGGGTTCGTCGACCGCGCGCGTGCCTACGCTCGCGTGGTCACCGGTGGTGAGGCCCCAGGGGGCGACCTCAGGAACGGTGCGTACTATCGGCCCACCCTTGTCGCCGACGCCGCCCAGGACAGTGAGATCGTCCAGTCCGAGATCTTCGGGCCGGTCCTGGTCGTCGTGCCGTTCGACAGTGACGACGACGGGATCCGGCTCGCCAACGACACCCCGTACGGGCTCGCCGCCTCCGCCTGGAGCCGTGACGTCTACCGGGCGAACCGGGCCACCCGCGAGATCAAGGCGGGGTGCGTCTGGGTCAACGACCACATTCCGATCATCAGCGAGATGCCGCACGGCGGCTACAAGGCGTCCGGCTTCGGCAAGGACATGTCCGCGTACTCGTTCGAGGAATACACGCAGATCAAGCACGTCATGTTCGACAACACCGCGGTGCCCAGGAAGGACTGGCACCGCACCGTCTTCGGGGACCGATAACCAGATCAGGCGGGAGCAGTCGGCCGCCCGACCCACGACCGGCCTCCCCTTCCTACCGATCTCTCCCGAAAGGGCACCACGCGCATGGAGCAGTACGAGCCCGACCGCCTGTCCCCGGCCCAAGTGGCCGCCATGCGGCGCAGCTTGCGCAGCGGCCGGGCCGCCATGACCCGGCGTTCCCTGCTGCGGGCCTCCACCGGCGGAGCGCTCGCGCTGGGCGGACTGGGCACGCTCAGTGCCTGCGGGATCCCCGCGGCCGGCAAGACCCAGGGCGGCACGTCCGCCGAGGACCACTCGGCCGAGGAGAAGGTCGTCAACTTCTCCAACTGGACCGAGTACATGGACGTCGACGACAGCGGCAAGCACCATCCGACGCTGGAGCAGTTCACCGAGCGGACCGGCATCAAGGTCAAGTACACCGAGGACATCAACGACAACAACGAGTTCTTCGGCAAGATCAAGCCGCAGCTCGCGGCCGGCCAGGACACCGGACGCGACATCGTCGTCCTCACGGACTGGCTCGCCGGCCGTCTCATACGCCTCGGATGGGTCCAGAAACTCGACCCGTCCAACCTGCCGCACGCCTTCGCCAACCTGTCGCAGCAGTTCCGCAGCCCCGACTGGGATCCGGGACGGGCGTACTCCTACCCCTGGCAGGGCATCTCGACGGTCATCGCCTACAACAAGAAGGCGCTCGACGGCGTCGAGGTGAAGACGGTCTCCGACCTGCTCGACAACCCGAGGCTCAAGGGCCGCGTCGGCTTCCTCACCGAGATGCGCGACACCGTCGGGATGACCCTGCTCGACATGGGCAAGGACCCGGCCAAGTTCACCGACGACGACTACGACGCGGCGATCGCGCGTCTGCAGAAAGCCGTCGACAACAAGCAGATCCGCCGGTTCACCGGCAACGACTACACCTCCGACCTCACCAGCGGCGACTTCGCCGCCTGTCTCGCCTGGGCCGGTGACGTCGTACAGCTCAAGGCCGACAGCCCGGACATCGACTTCCTCATCCCGGACAGCGGCTACATGACGTCCAGCGACAACCTGCTGATCCCCAACAAGGCCCGTCACAAGACGAACGCCGAGCGGCTCATCGACTACTACTTCGAGCCGAAGCCCGCCGCCGAGCTCGCCGCCTACATCAACTACGTCTGTCCCGTCGACGGCGTGAAGGAAGAGCTTGCGAAGATCGACGAGGACGCGGCGAACAACCCGCTGATCCTCCCCGACAAGGCCATGCAGGCCCAGTCCCGCGCCTTCCGCTCCCTGAGCTCGAAGGAAGAGACGGCCTACGAAGAGAAGTTCGCGAAGCTCACAGGGGCGTGACACCAATGACGAACGAAAACAGCGGCGACGTCCGCCTCTCCGGCATCAGCAAGACCTACGGCTCCTTCACCGCCGTGCACCCGCTCGACCTGACCGTGCCCCAGGGCTCCTTCTTCGCCCTGCTCGGCGCCTCCGGCTGCGGCAAGACCACCACCCTGCGCGTGATCGCCGGTCTGGAGGAACCTTCCTCCGGCACCGTCCACCTCGGTGACCAGGACGTGACCGCCCTGCCGCCGTACAAGCGGCCGGTGAACACGGTCTTCCAGTCGTACGCCCTCTTCCCGCACCTCGACATATTCGAGAACGTCGCCTTCGGCCTGCGTCGGCGCGGCATCAAGTCGGTGAAGAAGCAGGTCGAGGACATGCTCGACCTCGTGCAGCTGGGCGAGCAGGCCCGCAAGAAGCCGCACCAGCTGTCGGGCGGCCAGCAGCAGCGTGTGGCCGTGGCCCGCGCGCTGATCAACCACCCCAAGGTGCTCCTCCTCGACGAGCCCCTCGGCGCCCTCGACCTCAAGCTGCGCCGTCAGATGCAGCTGGAGCTCAAGCGGATCCAGACCGAGGTCGGCATCACCTTCGTCCACGTCACGCACGACCAGGAGGAGGCCATGACGATGGCCGACACGGTCGCCGTGATGAACGCGGGCCGCGTGGAGCAGCTCGGCTCGCCGACCGACCTGTACGAGAACCCGCGCACGACCTTCGTCGCCAACTTCCTCGGCACCTCCAACTTCATCGAGGCCGAGGTCGACTCCAAGAGCGGCGACGACATCGTGCTGAAGGCGGGTGGCGGCAAGCTCGTCCTGCCCGAGGCGCGCTGCTCCGCGGCCACGGCGACCGGTGGCAAGGTGCTGGTCGGCGTCCGCCCCGAGAAGATCTCCCTCACGCATGCCGACGAGGCGGGCGAGATCCCGGAGGGGCGCAACCGGATCACCGGGAAGATCGCGGACTCCTCCTTCATCGGCGTCTCCACGCAGTACGTCGTCGACAGCCCCGTCTGCCCCGAGTTCGAGGTCTACGCCCAGAACATCGACCGCGACGCCCGGCTCGTGCCCGGCGCCGAGGTCGTCCTGCACTGGAACCCGGCGCACACCTTCGGCCTGGACTCGAGTCAGGACATCGACGCCGGCACCGAGGAAGAGGCGGCGGTCTGATGGCGACACTGACCGAGGCGCCACCGCCTCTCTCCCCGACGGCTCCTGAGAACAAGCCCCCGCGCAAGCGCGGGCGTCTCGTCCCCTACTGGCTCCTGCTCCCCGGCATCCTCTGGCTGCTGGTCTTCTTCGCGCTGCCGATGATCTACCAGGCCTCCACGTCCGTGCAGACGGGCTCCCTGGAGGAGGGCTACAAGGTCACCTGGCACTTCGCCACCTACTGGGACGCCCTGTCCGAGTACTACCCGCAGTTCCTGCGCTCGGTGCTCTACGCCGGCTCGGCGACCATCCTGTGCCTGATCCTCGGCTACCCGCTCGCCTACCTCATCGCCTTCCGCGCGGGCCGCTGGAAGAACCTGATCATGATCCTGGTGATCGCACCGTTCTTCACCAGCTTCCTGATCCGCACCCTGGCCTGGAAGACGATCCTCGCGGACGGCGGCCCGGTCGTCGGCGCTCTCAACACGCTGCATGTCCTGGACGTCACCAGCTGGCTCGGTATGACCTCCGGCGACCGCGTGCTGGCCACGCCGCTCGCGGTGGTGTGCGGTCTGACGTACAACTTCCTGCCGTTCATGGTCCTGCCGCTCTACTCCTCGCTGGAGCGCATCGACGGCAGGCTGCACGAGGCGGCCGGCGACCTGTACGCCAAGCCGATCACCACCTTCCGCAAGGTCACCTTCCCGCTGTCGATGCCGGGCGTCGTCTCCGGCACGCTGCTGACCTTCATCCCGGCCGCCGGCGACTACGTCAACGCCGATCTGCTCGGCTCCACCGACACCCGTATGGTCGGCAACGTCATCCAGACGCAGTTCCTGCGGATTCTGGACTATCCGACGGCCGCTGCCCTCTCCTTCATCCTGATGGCCGCCATCCTCGTCATGGTGACCGTCTACATCCGTAGGTCTGGCACGGAGGATCTGGTTTAAATGAACACGCGACGGAGTCGCATGTCCGGCCCGAGCGTCAACTGGCTCAAGCGCAATCTCGTCGTCATCGCGGGACTGCTGACGCTCGCTTATCTCCTCCTGCCGAACGTCGTCGTGACGGTCTTCTCCTTCAACAAACCGAAGGGGCGCTTCAACTACGAATGGCAGGAGTTCTCCACGGCCGCCTGGCAGGACCCGTGCGGCGTGTCCGACCTGTGCGGCTCGCTGTCGGTCAGCCTGCAGATCGCGTTCTGGGCGACGCTGGGCGCCACGCTCCTCGGCACGATGATCGCCTTCGCGCTGGTCCGCTACCGCTTCCGCGCGCGCGGCGCCGTGAACTCGCTGATCTTCCTGCCGATGGCGATGCCCGAGGTCGTCATGGCGGCCTCGCTGCTCACCCTGTTCCTCAACATGGGCGCCCAGCTGGGCTTCTGGACGATTCTCATCGCCCACATCATGTTCTGCCTGAGCTTCGTCGTGACGGCGGTGAAGGCCCGCGTGATGTCGATGGACCCGCGGCTGGAGCAGGCCGCGCAGGACCTGTACGCCGGACCGGTCCAGACGTTCGTCCGGGTCACCCTGCCGATCGCCGCCCCCGGAATCGCGGCGGGCGCGCTGCTCGCCTTCGCGCTCTCCTTCGACGATTTCATCATCACCAATTTCAACGCGGGCTCCACCGTCACCTTCCCGATGTTCGTCTGGGGATCGGCCCAGCGCGGAACGCCCGTTCAGATCAATGTCATCGGTACGGCCATGTTCGTCGTCGCCGTACTGTTCGTCCTGGCCTCCATGGTCATCGGAAACCGCAGAAACAAGCAGAAGGCGTAAAGCCGAGAGGTGTAAAGCCGAAAGGCTTAAAGCCAAAAAGAAACACCCTGTAGGGAGTTGAAATCATGGCCCCAAGCGCCATGAGTCGTGGCAACAACTGGACCAAATCCCTTTCCGACGCCCAGCCGGTCCCGTACTGGCTGGACGACCCCGGCAGGCCCCGCCCGGAACCCGCCCTCACCACCGCCGAGACCTGCGACCTGCTGGTCGTCGGCGGCGGCTACAGCGGACTGTGGACCGCGCTCGTCGCCAAGGAGCGCGACCCCCAGCGGGACGTGGTCCTGCTCGAAGGCCGCGAGGTGGGCTGGGCCGCCTCGGGCCGCAACGGCGGCTTCTGTGCCGCCTCCCTCACCCACGGGCTGCCCAACGGCCTCACCCGCTGGCCCGACGAGATCCACACGCTTCAGGAACTGGGCGCCCGCAACCTCGACGAGATCGAGAAGGCGGTCGCCCGCTACTCCCTGGACTGCGACTTCGAACGCACCGGCGAGATCGACGTCGCCACCGAGACCTACCAGGCGTGGGAACTGCGCGACTGGTACGAGGAGTTGCGGGACAAGGGCCTCGCCGAGGGCATCGAGTTCCTGGACACCGAGGCGGTACGGGCCCAGGTCGACTCACCCACATTCCAGGCCGGCCTCTTCGACCGCCGGGGCGTGGCCATGGTCAACCCGGCCAAGCTGGCGTGGGGACTGAAGCGGGCGTGCCTGGACCTCGGCGTCCGCATCCACGAGCACACCCCCGCCCTCACCCTGAAGCCGTACGGCGCCGGCATGGCCGTACGCACCCCCTACGGCCAGGTCCGCGCCCGCAGGGTCGCGCTCGGCACGAACATCTTTCCGAGCCTGGTCAAGCGCGTCCGCGCCTACACGGTCCCGGTCTACGACTACGCCCTGATGACCGAGCCCCTCACCGAGGACCAGCTCACGTCGATCGGCTGGAAGAACCGTCAGGGCCTCGGCGACTCGGCGAACCAGTTCCACTACTTCCGTCTCTCCGCCGACAACCGCATCCTCTGGGGCGGCTACGACGCCGTCTACCCGTACGGCGGCCGGGTGCGCGCCGAGTACGACGACCGCCCGGAGACGTACGCCAAGCTCGCCGGGCACTTCTTCACCTGCTTCCCGCAGCTGGAGGGCATCCGCTTCACGCACGCCTGGGGCGGCGCGATCGACACCTGCTCGCGCTTCTCGGCCTTCTTCGGGACGGCCCACCAGGGCAAGGTGGCGTACGCGGCGGGCTTCACGGGCCTCGGCGTCGGCGCAACCAGGTTCGGCGCGGACGTGATGCTGGACCTGCTGGCGGGGGAGTCCACGGAGCGGACGCGGCTCGAAATGGTCCGCAAGAAGCCGTTGCCCTTCCCGCCGGAGCCGTTCGCCTGGACCGGTATCGCGCTCACCAAGTGGTCGCTGGCCCGCGCCGACGCGCACGGCGGACGGCGCAACCTGTGGCTGAAGGCGATGGACCGACTCGGCCTCGGCTTCGACAGCTGAACGTGACGCAGGTCGGGGAATGTGACCCAGGTCACCATGAATTGGTGGCGAGAACTCGCGTAATGCCTGCCGGGTGACCTCCCTCTCCCTCGTGACGCGACCAGCGTCCGCGAAAAAAGGGAGGTCACCGTCATGACAGGGGCGAAGACGGCGGTCGAGTGGCTGGCATCCGTTGCGCCGAATCCCGAAGCCTGCCGCTGGGAGTGGGAGCGCAACCCTCTGGGGGTCGCCCTGCTGCCGGCCGGCAAGGCCTGGGACGTGCTCATCCTGCCGGCCGGACTCGGCTATCCCACGCTCGATGTCCTCACTCGCATCATCGACCAACTCGGCCCGGTCCTGGTCGACTTCGGCGACTCACGTATGGGCTTCTTCGTGCCGCCCGGCACCGCCGCCCGCTGGCTCGGCACCGGTATCCGTACGGCCGGGGCCGGCACCTGGATCGTCGTCCCGTACCCGGGCCGCGCCACCGGCGGCATCCGCTGGCTGGTCCCGCCGGACGGCACGGGCACCCTCACCGACCCGGCGCTCCTCGAACTGGCCATGCACGAGGCGGCGGCGCGGCTGGCCGTGGAGGGGGAGGGGGAGGACTAGCGCGCGGAACTCCTGGGGGCCCGGAGCCTCTTGACAGAAAGATTGGTCTGGACCAAGTTGTGTGCGGTTCCGCCCTCCAATCCCCCCATGCCTGGAGGCACTTGTGGATCGCTTCAGACCTCTCGCCCTCCTGACCGCCGCGGCACTGACCCTGCCCGGCCTCACCGCACTCTCGTCGGCCGCCCGTGCGGCCGACACCGACCTCGCGCTCAACGGCGGCTTCGAGGCCGGCCTCGACGGTTGGACCTGCACGGCCGGGACGACCGTCGGCTCACCCGTGCACGCCGGCACTTCCGCACTCCAGGCGACCCCGGCCGGCGGCGACAACGCCCGGTGCGCGCAGGAGGTGACCGTGAAGCCGGACTCCCTGTACACGCTGTCCGGCTACGTCCGTGGCTCCTACGTCCATCTCGGTGCGAGCGGCACCGGCACCACCGACGTCTCCACCTGGACCCAGTCGGCCCCCGCCTGGCAGCAGCTCACGACGACCTTCCGTACCGGCCCCTCCACCACCCGCGTCACCCTCTACACCCACGGCTGGTACGGCACCGGCACCTATTACGCCGACGACATCTCACTCGTCGGACCCGGCGCGGACGCCGGCCGGCCACCCGCAGTGCCGACCGGCCTGAAGACCGGAACGGTCACGTCGTCCAGCGTCGCCCTGTCCTGGTCGGCGGTCGCGGGCGCGACGGGCTACGCCGTCCATCGCGACGGCACCAAGGTCCAGACGGTGAGCGGCACGTCGGCCACGGTCGGCGGACTCTCGCCCTCCAGGGCGTACGGCTTCCAGGTCAGCGCCGTGAACGAGGCGGGCGAGTCCGCGAAGTCGGCCACCGTGACGGCCACGACCACCGCAGGACCCGGTGGCGGAGGCACGGACCTCCCGGCCCACGCCCTGGTCGGCTACCTCCACGCGAGCTTCGCCAACGGCTCCGGCTACACGCGCATGGCCGACGTCCCCGACAGCTGGGACGTCATCGACCTGGCCTTCGGTGAACCGACATCGGTCACCTCGGGCGACATCCGCTTCGCCCGCTGCCCGGTCACCGAGTGCCCGAACGTCGAGAGCGACGCCGACTTCAAGGCGGCGATCAGGGCCAAGCAGGCGGCCGGCAAGAAGGTGCTGATCTCCATCGGCGGCCAGAACGGCCAGGTGCAGCTGACGACGGCGGCGGCGCGGGACACCTTCGTGACGTCGGTGTCGAAGATCATCGACGAGTACGGCCTCGACGGCCTGGACATCGACTTCGAGGGCCACTCGCTCTCCCTGAACGCCGACGACACCGACTTCAGGAACCCGAAGACGCCGGTGATCGTCAACCTCATCTCGGCCCTGAAGACCCTGAAGGCCAGGTACGGCGACCAATTCGTCCTGACGATGGCCCCGGAGACCTTCTTCGTCCAGCTCGGATACCAGTACTACGGCACCGGCCAGTGGGGTGGCCAGGACCCGAGGGCAGGGGCGTACCTCCCGGTCGTCCACGCGCTGCGCGACGACCTGACGCTTCTCCATGTCCAGGACTACAACTCGGGCCCGATCATGGGTCTGGACAACCAGTACCACTCCATGGGCGGCGCCGACTTCCACATCGCGATGACCGAGATGCTGCTCACCGGCTTCCCGGTCGCGGGCAACGCGAGCAACGTCTTCCCGCCCCTGCGCCCCGACCAGGTGGCGATCGGCATGCCCGCCTCGGCCAACGCGGGCAACGGCCACGTCCCGCCGGCCGAGGTCACCAAGACCCTGGACTGCCTGACGAGGAAGACGAACTGCGGCTCGTACACCACCCGCGGCACCTGGCCGGCGCTGCGCGGTCTGATGACGTGGTCGATCAACTGGGACCGGTACGGCGGCTGGGAGTTCCAGCGGGCGTTCGACGGCTACTTCGGCTGAGGAACAGCCAGAGCGAGGACAGGAGCACCGTGCACAGGCACCAACTGGCCACGACGTCCAGTGGCCAGTGGTAGCCGCGGCGGACCAGGCCGAAGCCGACGGCCGCGTTGAGGACCGCGCAGGCGATGAGGAGCTCGCGGCGGGCGTAGGCGGTGCGGAGCCAGGGGAGGAGGAGCAGGGCCGCGCAACCGTAGGCGACGGCGGCCGTGGCGGTGTGGCCGGAGGGGTAGTAACCGGTCGCCGGGGGGACGGCCGGGGTGCCGGGGCGGTCGGTGAGTTCCTTGAGCGGCACGATCAGGGCCGGGACCAGTGCCATCAGAACGGCCGCCGCGGTGGACGGCAGCCACCACCGGTCTGTACCAGTGCGGCGGGATCGCCAGGCGGTGTGGACCAGGACCACGGCGAGGACCGGGACCGCGACCTGGGCATTGCCCAGATCGGCCAGGAGTTCGGAGAAGCGGTCCGGATGGACCAGGGCCCGGCTGACCCGCTCGTCCACACGCACAAGCGGCCCGTCCTCGACTACCTGCCAGGTGGACAGGGCGAAGAGGAGGGCCGGAAGAACGAGAAGGAGGAAGAGGGAGGTCGGGCGCCCCGGAACAGGGGGGGTGGTTCCGAGGCGCCCGTCCGGATCGGATGGTCGGCCGCCCCGGGGGGTTTGGGGCGGGCGACTGTCCGATCGGTGAGGAGATCCGGAGCCGGAGGCTCCGGTTGTGTGCGCGAGGGCACGACCAGGTCGAAGCTGGGGAGGCCCCGGCCTGATGTCACCCAGAGTCCCCTCTGGGCGGGGTGTATCTCTCATCTGGTTAGAACCTACGACAGCCGGAGGGCGTAAGACAGACGGAATCGCGTCCTGCCATCCACCCCGCACACCTTCTTCACACGCTCTGACTACAGCCGCCCCGGCCCCGGAACCGCGGACGGTGCCAAGGCTGGGGCGGATGAGGTTGCCGGGCCGGCGAACCGGCGCTCACCAGTGGTTTTGCTGAGACCTCAGATGCGGGTGAAGGCCTGCTCGATGATGTCGAGGCCCTCGTTCAGCAGATCCTCGCCGATGACCAGCGGGGGCAGGAACCGCAGCACGTTGCCGTAGGTGCCACAGGTCAGGACCAGCAGGCCCTCCTGGTGGCAGGCCTTGGCGAGCGCGGCGGTCGCCTGCGGGTTCGGCTCCTTGGTGGCGCGATCCTTGACCAGCTCGATGGCGATCATGGCGCCACGGCCGCGTACGTCACCGACGATGTCGAACTTCTCGGCCATGGCGGTGAGGCGGGCCTTCATGATCGCCTCGATGTTCTTCGCCTTGGCGTTGAGGTCGAGCTCCTTCATCGTCTCGATGGAGCCCAGCGCACCGGCGCACGCGACCGGGTTGCCGCCGTAGGTGCCGCCCAGGCCGCCCGCGTGGGCGGCGTCCATGATCTCGGCGCGGCCGGTCACGGCGGCGAGCGGGAGGCCGCCGGCGATGCCCTTCGCGGTCGTGATCAGGTCGGGGACGATGCCCTCGTCCTCGCACGCGAACCACTGACCCGTACGGCAGAAGCCGGACTGGATCTCGTCCGCGACGAAGACGATGCCGTTGTCGGAGGCGAACTTGCTGATGGCCGGCAGGAAGCCCTTGGCCGGCTCGATGAAGCCGCCCTCGCCGAGCACCGGCTCGATGATGATCGCGGCGACGTTCTCCGCGCCGACCTGCTTGGAGATCTGGTCGATGGCCTGCGCGGCGGCCTCCGGGCCCGCGTTCTCCGCGCCGGTCGGCCAGCGGTAGCCGTAGGCCACCGGCACGCGGTACACCTCGGGCGCGAACGGGCCGAAGCCGTGCTTGTACGGCATGTTCTTCGCGGTCAGCGCCATGGTGAGGTTCGTACGGCCGTGGTAGCCGTGGTCGAACACGACGACGGCCTGGCGCTTGGTGTACGCACGGGCGATCTTGACGGCGTTCTCGACGGCCTCGGCGCCGGAGTTGAACAGCGCCGACTTCTTGGCGTGGTCGCCCGGCGTCAGCTCGGCCAGCGCCTCGGCGACGGCGACGTAGCCCTCGTACGGCGTGACCATGAAACAGGTGTGGGTGAAGTCGGCGAGCTGCGCGGTCGCCTTGCGTACGACGGCCTCGGCGGAGGCGCCGACGGACGTCACCGCGATGCCCGAACCGAAGTCGATGAGCCGGTTGCCGTCGACGTCCTCGATGATTCCGCCGCCCGCACGCGCCGTGAACACGGGCAGCACGGAGCCCACGCCCTGCGCGACCGCGGCGGTACGGCGGGCCTGCAGCTCCTGCGACTTCGGGCCGGGGATGGCGGTGACGACGCGGCGCTCCTGCGGAAGTGCGCTCATGAGGGGCTCCTGGGGGTTTTGCGGACGCTTGTCTTCTCTTTTTCGCAGGCTAGGGCGGGGAGCGGGGGGTGGGCATGCTCCATGTGGGCGTTGTCGGCGAGTCCGGTTGTCCGTGGTGGACATAGCGGCGCCGACGGTGCGGGCGCCATCGGGTTCGGCGGGTCGCCCACACGGGTGCGCAACCGCCGGCGATCGACATCCCGAGCATCTCGGTCCGCACCGTCGGCCGCGTAAGCGGTGAACTCCCCAGGAGAGGGCGTTAGATTGGCTCGCTGATGGTGGACGGAGCGGCTGGTCAGGGGGCAAGGGCGATGGACAGCGACGGGACGCAGGACGCGCGGGGTACGCACGCGACGCCTGTGCCGCGTCCGGCGGTGCCCCCGGAGGCGCCCGCGGTGCCGCCGCGGCCGACACGGGCACCCGGCGCGCAGGGCGGGCGGGAACTGCCCGCACAGAGCGCACAGACACGGCCCGGGTCCGTGGCCGACTGGCTCAATGAGCCCCGGGCGGTCGCCCGGCCCGGGATCTGGCGATTCGGATACCGCCTGCCGAAGGCCGCGCAGGGAGGAGCCGAACGGCTGGCGCCGGTCACTGTCGTCGGGCTGCTCGTTCCGCTGGTCGTGGCGCTGCTCGTGTGGTCGCTGTGGCGGCGTGGCAGCGTCCCCTACCAGTACTCCTTGCTGCGGCTGTTCACGCCGGACGACTGGTGGTGGGGCGGCACCCTCGCGTCCGCCAAGGACTGGCAGGGGCAGGAGGCCCTTGTCGTCTACAACGGTCTCTTCTTCGCCGTGCTCGTCTACGCGATGGGCCGACTGGGCAGTTGGCCCGATGTGGTCCGCCACTTCGTGGGCAACCGGCCACAGCCCGCACGTGCGCTGCTCGCCGCCCTGGGCGCCCTGGTCACGCTGAGCTTTGTGTTCCCGAGCGCCTTTCCCGGCGTCACCTGGGACGCTCTTCCTGTCGTCGCCCCCCTGTTCTCCCTCGTCGCTCTGATCTCGGGCGGCTTCGACCTGTTCACCTCGGTGCTGTTCACCGACAGTCTGTACACGGTCGTCACCCTGCTGGTCCTGTGGCCGTTCGCCCGGGTCGGCGACTGGTGGGGATATGTGAAGGCGCGCCTCGCCGCGCGCGGTGCCGCAGCGCAGGAGAACACGGCGCCGGCCAAGGACCGGCCCCGCGCCGAGTGGCCCGAGCTCCGGCAGGCGGGACAGTACGAGGCGGCCGACCTGCTGACCGCCGAAGTGGCCGGCCACCGTATGAACGACGTGGACTGCGCCCGGTTGGAGCACGCCTGGACCGTGGCGAGGCAGGACGGTTCTCTCGAGACCTTCCGTGACACCGTGCTGCGACGGGGCGGCGCCTCCTGGACGCACCCCTCCGGGGCCAGGGACCTGCCACGCCGCGCGGCCGGCCACGACCTGCTCGAAGGGCAGGTGCGCATCGGGCGCTGGGTGGCCGCCGAACGGGCTCCGCGCGCCTACCACGACGTGGGCGCCGCGCTCGGCCCGGACGTGCTGGGTACGTCGCTCCTGGCGATCGGACCGTCCGGGGCGGGCAAGACACGGAACCTGATCGAGCCCGTGACGGAGTCGCTGGCGTTGCAGGCGCTCACCGGACGGTGCGCCGTCGTCGCGGTCTCTGCCGCGGGCACCCGGCTCGCCGCGGACGCGGCGTTCGACGTGGTCGTACGGATCGGGGATCCCGCATCCGTCCACGACCTGGATCCGTACGCGGAGTCGGAGGACCCGGACGAGGCGGCCGCGATCCTCGCCGAGGGCCTGGTGGGCGACCTGGACACCGTGGGCAGCCAGAGCGCCGCCACCGCGCTCGCCCAGCTGCTCGGTCCCTACCGGGCGGTGCACGGCCGTTTCCCGACCCTGCCGGACTTGCGTGAACTCCTGGAGGGCGAGCCGTCGGCGCTGTCCGCCCTGGAGGAGGCGCTGTCGTCCGACGGCCACACCGTGATGCGCCGTGAACTTCAGGCCCGCGTCCGGCAGATGGGGAGCCCGGCCGATGTGGGCCGCGCCCTCGCCGACCGGCTCGCCCTCCTCAACCGGCCGGCCTTCACCGAGTTCTTCGGCGGGGGCGGCGATGCCCGGCTGTTCTCCCTGCGGGCCGTGGCCCATCATCCGCTGCGGGTCCGTATCGACCTCCCGGAACAGGGCCACGAGGAGGCCGCCCGCCTGCTGACGAGGCTCGTCCTCGCCCAGTTCAGTACGGTCGTACGCAGCGCGCAGCGCCGCCACTTCGCCTGCCTGGTCCTCGACGACGCCACCGGGGCGGTCACCGCCGAGTCGGTGCGCCGGATCCAGCGGGTGCGCTCCCAGAACGCGGGCGTCGTCCTAGCCCTGCGCACGATCGGCGACGTCCCCGAGGCCCTGCACGGTCCGCTGTACGGGGCGATCGGCTGCCGTATGGCGTTCTCCGGCGTGACGACATGGGACGGCAGTCGGTTCGCGCAGACCTGGGGCACCGAATGGGTGGAGACGCGGGAGGTGGCGAAGCACACGGTCTTCGCCGACCAGCCGATGACCCGCATGATCCATGCCCTGCGCAAGCTCGTCACCGGCAAGGCCGTGACGACGGACGCGGTGACGGTGAAGCAGGTCGAGCGGGAGCGGTGGTCGGCGTCCGAGCTGGCGCACGGGGTGCCGCCGGGGCATGCGGTGCTGTCGCTCACCAGCGTCGAGGGCGAGCACGCGCCGCCGTTGCTGGTGGATCTGCGGGGCTGACCTCGGTATCCGGCCGGCAGGTCACGCGGTGACCGTACGGTGAGGCAGAATCGGCATAGGTCGTTCATACACCGCGGCCAAAAGATCACAGGGGTCACGTCGATGATCACCGCGATCACGCCGGCCACACCGATCACACCGATCACCTCGATATTGAAGGCCTCATGCCCCCCACGCTCGCCTCGCTCGTCCACCACTCCGCGCTCAAGCTGACCGTGCGGGCGGGCGAGGACCGCCTGGACGTGCCGGTGCGATGGGCGCACGTCAGTGAGCTCGCCGACCCCGTCCCCTACATGGAGGGCGGGGAGCTGCTGCTGATCACCGCGCTCAAGCTGGACGCGGAGAACCCCGAGGCGATGCGGCGCTATGTGCGGCGGCTGGCCGGTGCGGGTGTGGTCGGGCTGGGCTTCGCGGTCGGCGTCAACTACGAGGCAATCCCCACGGCGCTGGTCGAAGCGGCCGAGGAGGAGGGCCTGCCGCTGTTGGAGGTGCCGCGCCGCACCCCCTTCCTCGCCATCAGCAAGGCCGTGTCGGCGGCGATCGCGGCGGATCAGTACCGGGCGGTGACGGCAGGGTTCGCGGCGCAACGGGAGCTGACGAAGCAGGCGTTGACCGACGGGCCGGAAGGGCTGCTGGCCGTGCTGGCGTCCCAGGTGGACGGCTGGGCGGCCCTGTACGACGCGTCCGGTGCCGTGGTCGCGACGGCGCCCGACTGGGCGGGACGGCGGGCGGCGCGGCTCACGGCGGACGTGGAGCGGCTGCGGGAGCGGACCGCGCCGGCGTCGTCCGTGGTCGGCGGGCCGGAGCACGAGGACCGGGTCGAGCTGCACACCCTGGGCACGGGGCGGCGGCCGCGCGCGGCGCTGGCCGTGGGGACGGCGGCGGCGCTGGGCACGGCGGAGCGGTACGCCGTGTACTCCGCGATCGCGCTGCTGACGCTGACCACCGAGCGGTCGCGGTCGCTGCACGCGGCCGAGCAGCGGGTGGGCGCGGCGGTGCTGCGCATGCTGCTCGCCGGGGAGCCGGACCACGCACGGGCCGTGGCGGGAGATCTGTACGGCGAGCTGCTGGACGCGCCCTTCCGGGTGATCGTCGCCGAGGCGGCGTCGGTGTCGGCGGCGCGGGTGGTGGATTCCGGGGCGCGGGTGGCGCTCACCAAGGCGTCCGCCGCGGTGCTGGCCACCGCGTCCGACACGTACGGCGATCCGCTGGGCGCCCTCACCGAGGTCGTGGAGTCCGCGGCGGCTCGGGCCGGGGAGGCGGTGCTCGTCGTGCCGGAGGGGGAGGGCGAAGCGGCGCGGCTGGTGGTGCTCGCCTCGGACGAGGGTGCGGTGGTGGCGGCGTGCGCGAAGTACGCGGCGGCACTGGAGGCGGCGCGGGCGGGGGACGTACCCGAGCAGCCGGGGGGCGCCGGCGAGGACGAGCTGGTCGTGGGGCTCTCGGCGCCGGCCGGGCCCATCGCTGCCGCGGCGGCGTACAAGCAGGCCGAGCAGGCCCTGTCGGTGGCTCGGCGGCGGGGGCGGGTGTGCGTGGAGCACGAGCAGCTGGCCGCGGGGTCGGTGTTGCCGCTGCTCGCGGACGATGCGGTGAAGGCGTTCGCGGACGGGTTGCTGCGGGCGCTGCACGAACACGACGCGACGGGGCGGGGGGATCTGGTCGCCTCGCTGCGGGCGTGGCTGTCGCGGCACGGGCAGTGGGATGCGGCGGCTGCGGATCTGGGGGTGCATCGGCACACCTTGCGGTACCGGATGCGGCGGGTGGAGGAGATTCTTGGGCGCTCGCTGGATGACGCCGATGTGCGGATGGAGCTTTGGCTGGCGTTGAAGGCGACGTCGGCGGAGTAGACGGGTTTCGCCCCCGCCGCCCCTACCCGTCCCGTCCCTGGGGGCTGCCGCCCCCAGACCCCCGCTTCGGCCCTGAACGGGCCTCGTCCTCAAACGCCGGAGGGGCTGAAATTCAGCCCCTCCGGCGTTTGAGGAGCGGGGTCGAAGGGGCGGAGCCCCTTCAGGATGGGACGGGTAGGGGCGGCGGGGGCGTGAATTCCTGGGCCGTACCCCCACCCACCCCGCCAAACCGGCGCACCCCCGCCCCCCACCACTACACCCCGGACAAACGCCCCTCCGCCCCCACCCCCCTACCGTGGACCCCGACACACCAGGACACCCCCAACGCGGAAGGGCCGGGACTCCCTATGACTTCCACCCACGCCTTCTGGCTCGCCGGTCGCCAGGTCAGCGGCGAGGACAGCTTCGATGTCACCTCCCCGTGGGACGGGCGGGTCGTCGCCAAGGTGAGTGTGCCGACGGACGCGCAGACCGAGGAGGCCGTGGCCGCCGCGTACGCCGTCCGCGAGGACTTCGCCGCGACGCCGGCCCACGTGCGTGCCGCCGCGCTCGACCACGTCAGCAGGCGGCTCGTCGAGCGGACCGAGGAGATCGCCGCGCTGATCTCCGCCGAGAACGGCAAGCCGATGAAGTGGGCCCGGGGCGAGGTCGGCCGTGCCGTGTCCGTGTTCCGGTTCGCCGCCGAAGAGGCCCGGCGGTTCAACGGTGGCGAAGCCCAGCGGCTCGACACCGACCTCGGCGGGCAGGGGCGCCTCGCCCTCACCCGGCGCTTCCCCAAGGGCGTCGTCCTCGGGATCGCGCCGTTCAACTTCCCGCTGAACCTGTGCGCCCACAAGATCGCCCCGGCCATCGCCGCCGGCGCGCCGATCATTCTGAAGCCCGCCCCGGCCACCCCGCTCTCCGGGCTCGTCATCGGTGAGCTGCTCGCCGAGACCGGGCTCCCGGCCGGCTCCTGGAGCATCCTCCCGGTTCCGAACGACCGTATGCCCGCGCTGGTCCAGGACCCGCGCCTGCCCGTGATCTCCTTCACCGGCTCCGAGAAGGTCGGCTACGCGATCATGGACTCGGTGCCGCGCAAGCACTGCACCCTGGAGCTGGGCGGCAACGGCGCGGCCGTCGTGCTCGGCGACTACGCCTCCGACGCGGACCTCGACTGGGCCGCGACCCGCATCGCCACTTTCTCCAACTACCAGGGCGGCCAGTCCTGCATCTCCGTGCAGCGGGTGATCGCGGACGCGTCCGTGTACGACCGGCTCGTGCCGCGCATCGTCGCCGCCGTCGAGGCCCAGGTCACCGGTGACCCGAGCGACGACGCGACCGACGTCGGGCCGCTGGTCAGCGAGGACGCCGCCAAGCGCGTCGAGACGTGGGTGGACGAAGCCGTCGCCGCGGGGGCGGCCCTGCTCGCCGGCGGCAAGCGCGACGGTGCCTCCTACGCGCCGACCGTCCTCACCGACGTACCGGCCGACGTCACCCTCGCGTGCGAGGAGGTCTTCGGGCCCGTCCTCACCGTGCAGAAGGTCGACGGGGAGGCCGCCGCGTTCGCCGCCGCCAACGACTCCAAGTACGGCCTCCAGGCGGGTGTGTTCACGCATGACCTGCAGACCGCGTTCCGGGCCCACCGGGCCCTCGAGGTCGGCGGCGTCGTCATCGGTGACGTGCCCTCCTACCGCGCCGACCAGATGCCGTACGGCGGCGCCAAGCAGTCCGGTGTGGGCCGTGAGGGCGTGAAGTTCGCGATGGACGACTACACCTACGAGCGGGTGATGGTCCTCACCGGCATCGCTCTCTGAGCGGCCACCCCCATGGGCCGACGGCCGGAGTCCGCTGTGCGGGGGCTCCGGCCGTCCGCGTCCGAAACGGCACACGGCCAACCCGCCCCGCTCAGGTCACCGGATCCCACCGCTCCTCGTCCTCGACCCACCGGTACGCCTCGACGACGTCGCACTCGACCATGTACGGCTGTTCGCCCATGGTGGGCACGCGGACGGAGATGTCCACCACCCGGAGCTTGCGCTGCTCGTGCTCGAAGCACAGCCCCTTCCAGGGCATCTGGCGCCAGTTGAAGTCGACGATGCGCCGACCCTCCTCGCGGAGGACGACGTGGTAGGTGTCGTCGAACAGGATTCCCACAACTGATCTCCCTCAGCCACGGTCGACGCGGAGGAACAACTGTGCCGCACCCCGGCCGACTCCTTTCCCGTCGAGATTTCCCGCCGACCCTCTGGCTAATGGGAACCATTTTCATGTACTGTCGTGAGTGACGCGCGATCGCCGTCCCGAAGGGGCCCGGCACCGATGCCTTCCGGTGCCGGGCCCCTTCATTTGCGTCGGCCTCCCCGGACCCTCAACCGGAGAAGCCGACGTGCGCGAGCCGCACCGGGCCGCGCAGCCTGAGGTGGACGTCCCGGACGCCCTCGGTGATGATCTCGGCGCGCTGCGTCGAGTAGTCGTACGGGCTCGCATCCGGCGCCTGCGACGTCAGTACGGCGAGCACCGCGCCCCCGTCGAGCGACACCTCGACCACGCCGTCGCCGGACACGGTCGCCGTCACCGCCGTGACGCCGCCCTCGAAGTCGCAGTCCCGGTAGACCAGTTCGCCCGTCCTGCCCTGCTCCGGCGTCACCGCGTCGCCCGACGCCTTCGTGCGGTCGACGATCGCCACGCCGCTCTGCTCGTCGAAGTCGGCGGCGTCCAGGCCCCGTTGGAGGACGGGGCGCGGTGCGGCCGCCTCGCCGTCCAGGAGCACGGTCGTCCGCAGACGGATGTCCTCGCTGGAGGCGCCGGCCAGGATCTCGTACGGGCCCGGCTCGCGGCGCCAGGCGCCCCGCGCCACATCCCAGAAGCCGAAGGACCGCAAGGAGACCTCGAAGGTCAGGGCCGACTGCTCGCCGGGCTCCAGTCGCACCCGGCTGTGCGCCACCAGCTCCCGCCGCGGGCGCGGCACCGTCGGTTCCACGGCACGCGTGTAGAGCTGGGCGACCTCGTCGGCCGGCACGTCACCGGTGTTGGTGACCGTGAAGGAGACGTGCAGCGTGTCGTCCGTCACGCGGGTCTCCAGGTCGGCGTAGGAGAAGGCCGCGTAGGACAGGCCGTGGCCGAACGGGAACAGCGGGGTGCCCTCGAAGTACAGGTACGTCTGGCGGCCGCCGATCACGTCGTAGTCGAGGAGGTCGGGCAGGTCGGCGTCGTCGGCGTACCAGGTCTGCGGGAGGCGGCCGGCGGGGGAGACGTCGCCGGCCAGGACGTGGGCGAGGGCGGTGCCGGCCGCCTGGCCGCCGTGGGACGTCCAGAGGATCGCCGGGAGGGCGGCCGGTTCGACGGCGTAGGGGTACGCCGACACCAGGGCCAGCACCGTGTTCGGGTTGGCGGCGCGGGCGGCGCGCAGCAGGCGCTCCTGGTGGGCGGGGAGGGCGAGGGTCGTGCGGTCCTCGGTCTCGCGGCCGTTGATGTGCGGGTCGTTGCCCGCGACCACCAGGACCACGTCCGCCTGCGAGGTGACCCTGGTCACTGCGTCCTCGCCGCTTTCGACGACGATGAGCTGGAAAGTTTCCGGATTCGCTTCGGCAACCCGCACGCCGTCGGCGGCGACTGAGACGTGGCGACCCGTACCGATGTGCCGGAGGAGGTGACCGTTCTCATGGGGTTCCAGGCGGAATGTCTCCTGGACGACCCAGCCTCCGGGCTGGTCGGCGGAGGCACGGACACAGCCGTCCTCGGCGACCGAGAGATACCGGCCGTCGGGGGCGCGCAGGGTCAGCACGCCCTCGCCCCAGTCGACGAGCGCGAACTCGGTGCCGACCGGGTCGGTGGTCAGCGGCGGCAGGTCCGTACGGCCGGCGAGCAGGGCCGGGTCGAGGGCGCCCTCGGCGCCGCGCACCTCGTCGGCGACGTCCGCCTCGAGGGCGTGCAGGAAGGTTCCGGCCGAGGTCTTCAGGCGGATGCGGTCGACACCCTCCGCGAAGTCCACCCGGTCCGCGCCGAACCGCTCGTACAGGCCCTCCAGCGGGGTCGAGCGGTGGATGAGCGTGCCGCTGTACCAGTCGCACTTGCACTCGTCGGCGAGCAGGCCGACCACGGCGAGCCGGATGTCCGGGGCGAGCGGCAGCAGGCCGTCGCTGTTCTTGAGCAGGACGACCGACTGCTCGGCGGCCTCCTGGGCGAGGGCGCGGTGGGCCGGGGTGTCGAAGTCCGTGGTGAGCGCGTGCGGGTCGTACGCCGGGTCGAACTCGCCGAGGCGGAAGCGGACCGAGAGCTGGCGGCGGACCGCCGTGTCGATGTCCGCCTCGGTCAGCAGGCCCTGGTCGAGGGCGCCGCGGACCCGTGCGGTGATCTTCGAGCTGTCGGTGCCGTGATCGGTGAAGCTGTCGACGCCCGCCAGCAGCGAGGCCGCGGTGGCCTCCTCGTGGGTGTCGAAGTAGTGCTCGGAATCGACCAGGTTGGACGGCGCACCCGCGTCCGAGCAGACCAGCAGGTCCTCGTCGGTCCAAGCGCGCAAGTGCTCGCGCAGATACGGCGAGACATGGTTGGGGCGGCCGTTGACCAGGTTGTACGCCGGCATCACGCCCGCCGTCGCGCCCGCCTCGACCGTCTCGCGGAAGGCGCGCAGGTCGTACTCGTGCAGGACGCGCGGGCGCACCGAGGAGGACGTGACGTCGCGGCCCGTCTCGTTGTTGTGGGACAGCCAATGCTTGAGGACGGGCGCGGTGCGCCAGTACGTCGGGTGGTCGCCGCGCAGGCCGCGGGTGTACGCGGTGGCGATGGCCGAGGTGAGCTTCGGGTCCTCCGAGTAGCCCTCCTCGTTGCGGCCCCACAGGGGGTGTCGCAGGAGGTTGACGGTGGGGGCCCAGACGTTCAGGCCCACGCGGTCGTCGCGGGCGCGCATCGCGCGGGTCTCCTTGGAGACGGCGTCGCCGACCCGTCGTACGAGGTCGGTGTTCCAGGTCGCGCCGAGCCCGACGGCCTGGGGGAAGACGGTGGCCTGGCCCATCCAGGCCACACCGTGCAGCGCTTCCTGGCCGGTGCGGAACGCGTCGATGCCGAGCCGCTCGACGGCCGGCGCGAACTGGTGCAGGAAACCGATCTTTTCGTCGAGCGTGAGCCGCGACAGAAGGTCGTCGATGCGCTTCGCGAACGGCAGTCGCTGATCGCGGAAAGGCGGCGTAGGCGGCGTTTGTGCGGTCACGTGGGGATCCCCTTGCGGTGGAGCGGCGAGGCGCTTTCGAAGCGCTTCGATGCTCAGTCGATCCGGGGGTGGGTGTCAAGACACCCCGGCGCAACAACTCCGACTCCGGACCGTTATTTCAAGCGACGTAAGAGGGCAGTCGGAACCTCCATGCCTCGGAGGAATCTTGGAAGCGACCCTTGTGCGCCCCCATACCTTCACTTAACCTCGCAGCAACATCGAAGCGCTTCGACTGCGAGGCTCGCCCACCTTCAGGGGTGCCCGGGCCCTCGGCAGTGGTCGAAGGACGCTTCAGCTCAGCCAGATCCACTTAAGACACCGCAGCCGACGGCCCACCGCCGGGTGTCCAGGTGCGCCATGAAGGGTTGACGCAATGACGCCGAACGCCTCCTCCGCCTCCTCCGGACCCAGCCGGAGAAGCTTCCTCGCCTCCACGGCGGTCGCCACCGCAGCGGTGGCGGGAGGGATGCCGCTGCTCTCCGCCTGCGGCGGTTCGGACAGTGCGTCGCGAGACGGCACCACGTCGGCCAAGGACGCGAAGAAGATCCTGCCCGCCTACGTGGCCAGCAACGTGGTGACGCCGGACATCCCGTCCAAGAACGGCTCGTCGATGGGCTTCACCTCGAAGCTCGACGTCGACACGCTCAAGACCTCGGTCCCGAAGAAGCTCGGCAAGGGCGGCGAGGTCACCATCATGTCGCCGTTCTGGGGCTCACCGCCGAAGCCGAACAACCCCTACTACACGTCGATGAACGACCTGATCGGTGTCGACGTCCAGTGGCGCAACCAGGACGGCAACACCTACGACCAGAAGCTCGGCGCGGTCCTCGCCTCCAGCGACGTCCCGGACGTGGTCGTCGTCCCCGGCTGGAACATGATGGGCAAGATACCCAGCGCCATCATCAGCAAGTTCGCCGACCTCGGCCCGTACCTGTCCGGGGACAAGGTCAAGGAGTACCCGAACCTCGCGGCGATCCCCAGCGGCGCCTGGCAGCGCTCCATCTTCGGCGGCAAGCTGATGGGCCTGCCGATGCCCGCCCCGTCCATCCCGACCATCGTGCCCCTCTACCGCCAGGACATCTTCGACAAGGAGGGCTACGAAGTCCCCCGGTCCGCCGACGAGTTCCTGGCCCTGTGCAAGGACATCACCAACGCCCGGGCCAAGGTGTGGGCCTGCGGTGACATGAAGTGGACCGCGATGAACAACTTCGGCGTGCGCGGGGGAGGGGAGAAGCCGCTCTGGTGGGACATGGAAGACGGCAAGCTGATCAACCGCCTCGAGACCCAGGAGTACCTGGAAGCCATCGAGTGGACACGCAAACTGTTCGCCGCCGGAGTCGTCCACCCCAATTTCAAGCTGGGCAAGAGCCAGATCACCGACCCGGCACCCAAGTTCGCCGCCGGCGAGTTCCTGATCTGGGACAACAACATCGTCCAGTGGTACGGCCAGCAGGCCTCCCAGGCCGCCCAGAACCCCGACTTCAAGATCTGGGGCATGGACATCTGGGGCCACGACGGCGGTGACCCGACGCTGTACGCCGCGAACCCGGCCGGCATCTTCGCCTTCGTCAACAAGAAGGCCTCCGAGTCCGTCATCCGCGACGCACTGGCGGTCGCCAACGTCACCGCGGCGCCGTACGGCACCAAGGAATGGATGATGACCAACTACGGCGTCGAGGGCACGCACTACACGATCAAGGACGGCGTCCCCGTCAAGAACGACAAGGGCAACAACGAGGTCCTCAACGCCTACGTCATGGTGGCGAGCCCCGCCCCCACCACCGCCCACCCCGACCTGCCTGACTACACCAAGGCCATGGTCGAGTGGGAGCAGCGGATGGGCGCCTTCACCAAGAAGTCGTCCTTCTGGGGCCTGCAGATCACCGAGCCCTCCCGCTACACCAACCTCGCCAACGACTTCGAGCAGCTCGAGGACGACATCATCCGCGGGCACAAGAAGATCAGCGACATGCAGCAGGCCGTCTCCGACTGGAAGAGCAAGGGCGGCGACAAGCTGCGCGACTGGTACAAGAAGCTTCTCGACGAGAACGGCTCGGCGGCGAGCTGACCAGGCTCTGAGGCAAGGAGAACGGCCGTGTCACACAGCACGGTGCCTCGGAGCAGTGCCGAGGCCAGCACGCAGGTGAAGAACCCGGTGCCGTCCGACGACGTCACGGGCGCCCAGGAGAAACGAGGCTCGGGCAAGCTGAGCCTCAGGCTCAGGTTCAGACGCGACCGCGTCCTGATCCTCATGACGGTGCCGGCCGTCGTGCTCCTCCTGGTCTTCAACTACCTGCCGATCCTCGGCAACATCGTCGCCTTCCAGGACTACGACCCCTACATCAGCGACAACGGCATCGTCTCCATGCTCAACAGCCCCTTCGTGGGCCTGGAGAACTTCCAGCGGATCTTCGAGGACTCGGCCTTCTGGAACGCCGTCGAGAACACGCTCGTGCTGTTCTTCGTCCAGCTCGTGCTGTTCTTCCCGATCCCGGTCCTGCTCGCGCTGCTCATCAACAGCGTGGTCCGGCCCCGCGTGCGGGCCTTCGCGCAGGCCGTGCTCTACCTCCCGCACTTCTTCTCCTGGGTGCTGGTCATCGCCGTCTTCCAGCAGATGTTCGGCGGCGCGGGGATGCTCTCCCAACTGCTCCGGCAGAACGGGTACGACGGCCTCGACATCATGACCAACCCGGACACCTTCGCCTTCCTGCTCACCGCGCAGAGCCTGTGGAAGGACGCCGGGTGGGGGATCATCGTCTTCCTCGCCGCCCTGGCCTCGGTCAGTCCGGACCTGTACGAGGCCGCCGCGATGGACGGAGCCGGACGCTGGCGCCGCATGTGGCACGTCACGCTTCCGGCCCTGCGTCCGGTGATCGCCCTCCTGCTCGTACTGCGCGTCGGCGATGCCCTGACCGTCGGGTTCGAACAGATCCTGCTGCAACGCGACGGCGTCGGACCGGGCGCGGGTGAGGTCCTCGACACCTTCGTGTGGTGGAACGGCGTGCGCAACCAGGACTTCGGCTACGCGGCTGCCGCCGGTCTGGTCAAGGGCGTGGTCAGCATCGGCCTGGTCCTCGCCGCGAACAAGGTGGCCCATCTCATGGGCGAGCAGGGGGTGTACAAGAAATGACGTCCGTGATGTGGGAGCCGCGCCAGGACACCGAGCCGGTACAGGGGAAGGCGCCCCGCTGGTGGGCCGCACCGCCGCGCCCGTCGTGGGAGGAGAAGCCCTCCAGGGCCGGCCTCGCGGGCAAGGGCATCGCCCTGTCGTTCGCCTGCCTGGCAGTTCTCTTCCCGCTGTGGATCGTGGTTGTCACCAGCCTCTCCACAAGGAAGACCATCGACGAGGCGGGCGGCCTGGTGATGGTGCCCAAGGGCATCACCTTCATCGCCTACGAGGAGCTGCTCGGCGGCGGCCAGGTCACCCGTGCCGCGATCATCAGCATCCTCGTCACCCTGGTCGGCACGCTGTTCTCGATGTCGGTGTCGGTCCTGTGCGCCTACGGACTGTCCCGCAGCGGGTCCCTCGGGCACCGCTGGATCCTGATGATGCTGCTGGCGACCATGTTCTTCAGCGCCGGACTCATCCCCACCTACCTGCTGGTGCAGTCCCTCGGCCTGACGGACAGCTATCTCGCGCTGATCCTGCCGAGCGCGATCAGCGTCTTCAACATCCTGGTGCTGCGCGGCTTCTTCATGGGGATCTCGCAGGAACTCGTCGACAGCGCGCGCATCGACGGCGCCGGCGACCTCCGGATCCTCTGGCAGATCGTCATGCCGCTGTCGCGGGCGGTCCTCGCGGTGATCACGCTGTTCTACGCCGTCGGGTACTGGAGCGCCTGGTTCAACGCGTCGCTGTACCTGAACCAGCAGGACATGATGCCGTTGCAGAACGTCATGATCCAGCTGGTGCAGAGGCAGGAGGCGCCGGTCGGTCTGAGCCAGGCCATCAGAACCGGTCAGCTGTCGGGGCTGGCCATTCAGATGGCGGTCATGGTGATGGCCCTGCTGCCGGTGGCTGTGCTTTCCCCCTTCGTCCAGAAGCACTTCAAGAAGGGCATGCTCACCGGGGCCGTCAAGGGCTGATCGGCGCCCACACGACGGGGGCTTCGGTGATGCGGCGGCTGCGGGGTGTCCGTGGCTGGTCGCGCCCACGCTGCGGAGCCGCATATCGAAGCAGCCCCGCGCCCCTTAAGGTCTTCACTCCCCCCTCTTGCAAAGACGAGGTATGTCCATGCGTACGTCCCGCCTGAGCAGACGTGCCGTTCTCGCCGGGACCGCGGCCGCCGCCGCGCTCACCACCGTCCCGTCCGTCGCAGGGCGCGCGTCCGCCGCCGAGCCCACAGCCGCCGCCGGCCAGGCGTACCGTTGGCGCACCGCCGTCATGGGCGGCACCGGTTTCGTCACCGGGGTTCTCTTCCACCCCTCCGTGCGCGGGCTCGCCTACGCCCGTACCGACATCGGCGGCGCCTACCGCTGGGACGACCGCACCTCGAACTGGGTCCCGCTGACCGACCACCTCGGCTGGGACGACTGGAACCTTCTCGGCGTCGAGGCCATGGCCGTCGACCCCGCCCACCCCCACCGCGTCTACCTCGCCCTCGGCACCTACGCCCAGTCCTGGGCCACCAACGGTGCCGTCCTGCGCTCCGACGACCGCGGCGCCACCTGGCGGCGCACCGACCTCACCGTGAAGCTCGGCGGCAACGAGGACGGACGCGGCTGCGGCGAGCGGCTGCTCGTCGACCCGAGGGACAGCGACACGCTGTGGCTGGGCACCCGGCACGACGGTCTGCTGAAGTCGACCGACCGAGGCGCCACCTGGGCCGCCGCCTCCGGTTTCCCGGGCACCCCGAGCGCGAGCGGCCAGGGCGTCACCCTCCTCGTCGCCGCCGGGCGCACCCTCTACGCCGGGTGGGGCGACGGCGACGGCACGTCGGGGACGAAGAACCTGTACCGGACCAGCGACGGCACCACCTGGGAAGCCGTCCCCGGCCAGCCCGCCGGCACCGCCGCCAAGGTCCCGATCCGCGCCGCGTACGACCGGGTCACCAGCCACCTGTACGTGACGTACGCCAACGCACCCGGCCCCAACGGCCAGTCCGACGGCAGCGTGCACAAGCTGTGCACCCTGAACGGCAAGTGGACCGAGGTCACGCCGGTGAAGCCCGGCGGCACCACGGCCGACGGGTCGGCCGACACCTTCGGGTACGGCGGCGTCGCCGTCGACGCCCGGCGGCCCGGCACGCTCGTCGTGTCCACCAACAACCGCTGGGCGGCGGTCGACACGGTCTTCCGCAGCACCGACGGCGGCCGCACCTGGACATCCCTGAAGGACACGGCCGTCCTCGACGTCTCCGAGACCCCCTTCCTCAAGTGGGGCCAGGACAAGCCGAAGTTCGGCTGGTGGATCCAGGCCCTCGCCCTCGACCCGTACGACTCGAAGCACATCGTCTACGGCACCGGCGCGACCCTCTACGGCACGCGGGACCTGAAGAACTGGGCTCCGCAGATCCGCGGCCTGGAGGAGACGTCCGTACGCCAGCTGATCTCGCCCCCGGTCGGGCAGGCGCACCTGATCAGCGGCAACGGGGACATCGGCGTGATGTACCACGAGTCGCTCACGGCATCCCCCTCGCGCGGCATGGCATCGAACCCCGTGTTCGGGTCGGCGACGGGGCTCGCCCAGGCCGCTGCCAAGCCGGCGTACGTCGTCCGGGCCGGCTGGGGCGACCACGGCAACGGCGCCTACTCGAACGACGGCGGGCAGACCTGGGCGCCCTTCGCGGCCCAGCCCTCCATCGCCAAGGACGCACCGGGGCCGATCGCCACCAACGCCGACGGCAGCGTGCTGCTCTGGGTGTTCGTGCACTGGGACGGCACGAAGTACCCCGCCCACCGCTCGGCGGACAACGGCGCCACCTGGGCTGAGGTCTCCTCCTTCCCGAAGGGCGCCACGCCGGTCGCCGACCCGGCCGACCCGACGCTCTTCTACGCGTACGACACCGACACAGGAACGCTACTCGCCAGCACTGACAGTGGCCGTACCTTCACCGCCCGTGCGAGTGGACTGCCCTCCGGAGACAGCCAGTTCGAGCTGGTCGCGGCGCCCGGGCGCTCCGGCGACCTGTGGCTGAGCGCGAAGGGGAACGGCCTCCACCGCTCCACCGACGGCGGCGCGACCTTCACCAAGGTCGCCACCTGCGGGGCCTCGCACACCCTCGGCTTCGGCAAGGCCGCCGCCGGCGCCGACTACCCGGCGATCTACATGGTCGGCTCCACCGGTACGATCACCGCCGTCCACCGCTCGGACGACGAGGCGAAGACCTGGGTGCGGATCAACGACGACCAGCACCAGTGGGGCTGGACCGGCGAGACGATCACCGGCGACCCGCGCGTCCACGGCCGCGTCTACGTCGCCACCAACGGGCGCGGCGTCCAGTACGGAGACCTGGTGTGATGTCAGAACCCCAACGGCCGACCCTCGCCGACGCCACCCGCGGCCGCCTCCTCTTCGGCGGCGACTACAACCCCGAGCAGTGGCCCGAGGAGACCTGGCACGAGGACGTCCGGCTGATGAAGGAGGCCGGCGTCAACTCGGTCACCCTCGGCGTCTTCTCCTGGGCCAAGCTCGAACCCCGCCCAGGGGAGCGGAACTTCGGCTGGCTCGACCGGCTGATGGACCTCATGCACGAGAACGGCATCGGCGTCGTCCTCGCCACCCCGACCTCCTCGCCCCCGCCCTGGATGGGCCGGCTGCACCCCGACACCCTGCCCGTCACCGAGGACGGCCGCACCGAGTGGTGGGGCGGCCGGCAGCACTTCTCGCACTCCAGCGCCACCTACCGGCGCTATGCCGCCGCCATCACCGAGGACCTCGCCGCCCGCTACGGCAGTCACCCGGCCCTGCGGATGTGGCACATCAACAACGAGTACTGCACCTACGACTGGGGCGACGAGGCCGAGGCCGCCTTCCGCCGCTGGTTGCAGGAGAAGTACGGCAGCCTCGACGCCCTCAACGAGGCCTGGGGGACCGCCTTCTGGAGCCAGGGATACGGCGACTGGGACGAGGTCCTGCCGCCGCGCCGCGCCCACTACATGAAGAATCCGACCCAGGGCCTGGACTTCAAGCGGTTCACGTCCGACGCGCTGCTGGAGTGCTACCTCGCCGAGCGCGACATCGTCGCCCGGCACACCCCGCACATCCCGGTGACCACCAACTTCATGCCGTTCTGGCAGGGACAGGACGCATGGGCCTGGGCCGAGCGGGAGGACGTCGTCTCCGTCGACATCTATCCGGATCCGCGTGATCCGTTCGGCGGGCAGAACGCGGCGCTGATCCATGACATGACGCGCTCGCAGGCCCGCGGCGGCCCCTGGATGGTCATGGAGCAGGCCGCCGGGCCGGTCAACTGGCGCGGGGTCAACCACCCCAAGCCGGCCGGCCTCAACCGCCTGTGGTCCGTGCAGGCCGTGGCCCGCGGCGCCGACGCCGTCTGCTACTTCCAGTGGCGGCAGTCCCGGCAGGGCGCGGAGAAGTTCCACTCCGGGATGGTCAGCCACGCCGGGGAGCACGGCCGTACCTTCCAGGAGGTCAAGCGGATCGGCGCCGAACTCGCCCTGCTGGGCGAGAAGGTGGCCGACAGCCGCGTCGAGGCCGCCGAAGTCGCCGTACTCCTCGACTGGAACGCCTGGTGGGCGAGCCAGCAGGAAGGGCGGCTGTCCTGCGAGGTCGACTACCCGCAGGTGGTCCGGGCCTGGCATCGCGCCCTCTGGGAGGCGCACACCGTCGCGGACTTCGCTCACCCCGAGCACGACCTGTCCGCGTACAAGCTGGTCGTCGTCCCGCAGCTGTATCTGATGACGGATGCGGCCATCGACCGCCTCGTCGCCTACGTCGAGGGCGGCGGCACCCTCGTCGCCGGCTTCCAGACCGGCGTCGCCGACGAGGACGACCGGGTGCGGGCGGGTGGCATGGACGCCCGCCTCCGCGACCTCTTCGGCATCCGCGTCCTGCACGAGTGGTGGCCGCTCGACGCGGACGAGAAGGCCGACGTCGAGGGCTTCCACGGCACCCTGTGGTCCGAGGAGATCGAGGCGGCGGACGGCGTGGACGCGGTGATGCCCTACAAGGGCGGCGAGCTGGACGGGCTCCCCGCCGTCCTGCGCAAGGGCCGTGCCTGGTACGTCTCCACCCTTCCCGAGCCGCACACACTGCGCACGCTGCTCGCCGACATCGCCGCCGACGCGGGCGTACGGCCGACCCTCACCGGGCTTCCGGCCGGGGTGGAGGCGGTCCGCCGGGGCGGGCTGCTGTTCCTGCTCAACCACGGGCGCGACGGCGTCACCGTACCGGTGCCCGGCCGCCACCGCGACCTGCTGACCGGCGCGGAGGCCACCGACGCAGTGGAGCTGGGCCGGTACGGCGTGGCCGTGCTGGAGGCCGCCTCATGAGCGGACCGGTACACGGCACCTGGGAGTCGGCCCCCGCCGAGCGCTGGGAGGACGCCTTCCTGAGCGGGAACGGCCGACACGGCGTCATGGTGCTCGGAGATCCGAACGCCGACCAGGTCATCGTCAACCACCACAGCCTGGTCCGCCCCAACGGCAGCGAACACGCCCGTCCACCCGCCCTCGCCGCCGAACTCCCGCAGCTCCAGGACCGGTTGCTCGGCGGAGACGTCACGGCGGCCGAGCGTTTCACCGACGGGCGGGAGCTGCAGTGGGTGCAGCCCTTCCATCCCGCCTTCCGGATACGGCTGCGCCGTCCGGTCGCCGAGGAGCGCCGCGAGGGGTACCGCCGCGAGGTCGACTTCACCACCGGCGTCTGCACAGCCGTGCGGGGCGGCTGGCGGAGCCAGGTCTTCGTCTCGCGCGCCGACGACGTCATCGTCCAGTACGTCACCGAGCCCGGCCTCACCGCCGACGTGTCCCTGGACCCTCAACTGCCCGGTGCCCCCTACGACTTGGCGGTCGGCCACAGCGTCATCCTCACCCCCGACGGCGCACTCCTCACCCTCCGCGTCCGCTACCCCGGCAGCGACCGCGTGTACACGGGCGTCACGCTCGCCCTGGTCACCGGTGGCAGCACCCGCACCTCCCTGCCCGGCATGCGCGTCGAGGGCGCCCGCTCGCTGCTCCTCCTCACCCGGGTCCAGCGGCACACCGGCGAGCTTGACGTCCTCGCCGAGGCGCGAGCGCTGCGTGCCCTGCTCCCCGACGGCGACGAGGACCCGTACGACCGCCTCCTCGCCCGCCACACCGACCTGCACCGCCCGGCCTACCTCCGTGCGGGCCTCGACCTCGGCGCCGACGACGCCGAACGCGCCCTCCCGGGCTCGGAGCTGGTCAGCCGCCCGAAGAGCCCCGCCCTCCTGGAACGCCTCTTCGCGGCCGGCCGCTACCACCTCCTGTCCGCCGCCGGCATGCTTCCGCCCCGGCTCACCGGCCTGTGGACCGGCGACTGGAACACGGCGTGGTCGGGCGCGTTCACCACCGACGCCAACGTCAACCTCCAGACCGCATCGGCCGCCGCGGCCGCGCTCCCCGAGGTGACCGAGGCCCACGCGGCCCTGGTCCACGGCCAGTTGGACCACTGGCGCGACAACGCCCGCACGATCTTCGGCACCCGTGGCGTGGTGGCCCCCGCCCACACCGACGGCGAGTCCGGGTACATCTACCACTTCAACCGCGAATACCCCCTGCACCTGTGGACCGCGGGCGCCGACTGGCTCCTCAAGCCCCTCGTCGACCACGACGAGACCCGCGGCGACCGCGACCCGCGCACCGCGGCCGCCTTCGCCGAAGTCGCCCTGTTCTACGAGGACTTCCTCACCCGGACCGACGGCGACGGCAACCTGGTCGTCGTCCCCTCCTACTCACCCGAGAACCGTCCGGCGAACGCGAGCTGGGGCACCATCAACGCCGCCATGGACCTCTCCGCGGCCCGCCACGCCCTGCTCACGGCGGCCGACTACCACGCGGGCACCGAGGAGGCCGAGCGCTGGCGCGCCCTCGCCGACCGACTCCCGCCGCACCGGATCAACGCCGACGGAGCCCTCGCCGAATGGGCCTGGCCAGACCTTGAGGACACCTACGACCACCGCCACCTCAGCCACCTCTACGGCGTCTGGCCGCTCGACGAGATCACCCCCTACGACACCCCCGACCTCGCCGCGGCCGCCCACCGCGCCCTCCAGCTCCGCGGCGCCGAGAACGACTCCGCGCACGGCCACCTCCACCACGCCCTGATCGCGGCCCGGCTGCGCGACGGCGAGCGCGTCGCCCACGCCCTCGACCAGGTGCTGGAGGGTGACTTCTTCCACGCCTCCCTGATGAGCGCGCACTACCCGACGCGTCACGTCTACAACGCCGACGCCGCCCACACCCTGCCCGCCGTACTGATCGAGATGCTCGTGCAGTCGACCCCGGACCGGCTGGTGCTCCTGCCCGCGCTGCCCGCGGCCTGCCCCCAGGGGGAGCTCCGCGGCATCCGCACCCGGTTCGGAGCAGAGGTCGACCTCACCTGGACCCCCCACTCAGCGACCGCGGTGATCCGCCCCACGCGTACCCACCGGGTCGAACTCAGGACTTCCACCGGCGCCGAACCGCTCGACCTCGTCGCCGGAGAAGACCACGTCCTGCGCTTAGGGGCGTGGTAACCCCCCCACAATTTCCCCCCACCCATGGAAGGGACACCATGGCAGTGAACACGCTGAGCCGCATCACCAAGGCGATACTGGCCCCCGCGCTCGCTCTGGGCGCCACCGTCGGCTTCGCCTCCGCCCCCGCATCCGCCGCCGTCTGGAACACCTGCGACCAGTACGGCAGCACCAACCTGAACGGCTACACGCTCTACAACAACATCTGGGGCTCCGGCGCCGGCAGCCAGTGCACCTGGGCCAACTCCGCCACCAACTGGGGAGTCTCGGCCAACCACCCCAACACCGGCGGCATCAAGTCCTACCCCAACTCCACGAAGGCGATCAACAAGTCGATCACCTCGCTCGGCTCGCTCACGAGCGACTACAACATCTCGGTCCCGTCGTCCGGCGCCTTCAACGCGTCGTACGACATCTGGGACACCGCCCACCGCTACGAGATCATGCTCTGGGTCAACAAGACCGGACCGGTCGGCGCCATCGGCAGCTGGCAGGAGGACGTGTCGCTGGGCGGCCACAGCTGGGGCGTCTACAAGGGCACCAACGGCTCCAACGAGGTGTTCTCCTTCATCCGCAAGTCGAACTCGTCCGCCGGCACCGTCGACATCCTGCCGATCCTGAAGTGGATCAAGGACAGCAAGGGGTGGATGGGCAACGAGACCATCGGCGACGTCCAGTTCGGATACGAGATCACCTCGTCCGCCGGCGGGCTCGACTTCAACACCAACAACCTGACCGTCAGTAGCAGCTGACAAGACATCAGGGCCGGGGTCGGTCCGCGTCCCTTCTCAGGCGCGGTCCACCTCGGCCCGCAGCGCGTTGTAGTCGGCGAACACCGACTCGACCTCGGTGCGGGTCAGGCCGTAGCGGGCCAGGTCGTAGCGGTGCGGGCGGGTGCCCTTCGGGCGGGCGACGGCGCCGGGGAGCCGGGCGGCGTCGGCGTCGGTCCAGGGGGCCCCGACCGCGTCGTAGAGCTTGGGGGCGCCCGTGGCCGGTTCGGTGGCCAGCCAGGCGTACGGGGCGTCCACCAGGGCCTGGGGCGGGATGGCGGCGCGGGCCGCGAGACCGCGGGTCATGGCGTGGCTCAGCAGGTCGAGCCAGAGGGCGCCGATGCGGTGCGGGTCGAGGGGGCGGGTGCTGACGGCCATGCCGTGCTCGATCAGGCTGCAGAAGGAGGCCACGACGGTCACCGGGTCGCGGTGGCACCACACGATCGTGGCGTCCGGGAAGACCGTGCGCAGCGCGTCGAGGTTGCCCAGGTGCATGGGGGACTTGAGGATCCAGCGCCGGCGCGGGCGGCCGTACTGCAGGACCTGGAACACCTGCTTGAGGTACTGGTAGTCGTCGACGAAGTCCCGCTCCCGGTACCACGCCGAGTACTCGGGGATCAGGGCCTGCGACAGCGGCATCAGGGCGTGCGGCAGGGCGAAGGTGCACTCCTCCGGGCCCTCGGCGGCCATCGCGTGGATGTCGCGAAAGCGCGGCGCGAACAGGTTGGTGCCCTGCACCAGACGACGTCCTGCCGTGACCGCCTTCCGGCGCCGACGGGGCGGTAACTCCAGGTCGGGCGTGAGCAGTTCCCACAGCAGCGGGCTCCGGTGCTCGGCGGAGAGCGACAGGACGGCGTGCGTGACGGTGGTCGCGGTGCGCGGCAGGCCCACGACGAACACCGGCTTCTCGATCGGCTCCCGCTCGATCTCGGGATGCCCGGCGATCAACCGCCGCACGCGAGCCCGGTTGGTGAGATGCCGGCGCACGAAGACCTGCGCGGACTGCCAGCCGACCGGGGTCAGGTTCTCGGCCCGCGCCCACCAGCCGAGCAGCACCCGGAAGTCGTCGACGAACTGCCGGTCTCCCGCAGCCTCCCCGGCCTCCACCGCGATCCGGTCGAAGATCCGGTCGTGCCCGCGACGGGAGCCGAAGGTCGGCCTCAGCAGCACATTGGCGAGGGTCAGGGCTATCGGAGACGAGGACACGCGGCGACTCCATCCCGCTGAACTTGCTTGTAGCGTAAGGAAGTTCAGCGCATCAGGGCAAGGCGACCGGACGAGTGATCGAGGGGGCGACCGGAAGACCTCCACCCCCCGGCCACCCCCTGCGACACGGCTACTCCGCTACAGGCAGCCGTGCCCCGTCCCGCAGGAACAGCGGGATGCGGTCCAGCGGGGCGTCGACCGTCACGGTCGTACCGCCCTCGTACGTCTCCCCGGTCCACGCGTCCGTCCAGCGCGCCC
Organism: Streptomyces sp. R28; assembly: GCF_041052385.1. Lineage (GTDB taxonomy): Bacteria > Actinomycetota > Actinomycetes > Streptomycetales > Streptomycetaceae > Streptomyces. The sequence continues at coordinate 7,571,725 of NZ_CP163439.1, forward strand.
CCGCCGGGAGGTACGCCGTCCGGGCCGTCGCGCCCGCCGTCAGCACCGGGGCGACGAGCAGGTCACGGCCGAAGAGGTAGGAGTCGTCGACCGACCAGGCCGCCTGGTCCTCGGGGAACTCCAGGAACAGCGGCCGCATCACCGGCAGGCCCTCCTCGTGGGCCTCGCGCATGACCTCGAGGACGTACGGCTTCAGGCGCTCGCGCAGCCGCAGGTACTGCTCCAGGATCGCGCCGGCCTCCTCGCCGTACGACCACACCTCGTTCGGGCCGCCGGTCATCTGCGGGCCGAGCGGCATGCCCGGGTCGCGGAAGCCGTGCAGGCGCATCAGCGGGGACAGCGCGCCGAACTGGAACCAGCGGACCATCACCTCGCGGTACGCCGGGTCGTCCGGGTCACCGCCGTGGAAGCCGCCGATGTCGGTGTTCCACCAGGGGATGCCGGACAGCGCGGTGTTGAGGCCGGCCGCGATCTGGCGGCGCAGGGTCGGGAAGTCGGTGCCGATGTCGCCGGACCACAGGGCGGCGCCGTAGCGCTGGCTGCCCGCCCAGGCCGAGCGGTTGAGGGTGACGATCTCGTCCTCGCCGGTCGCGCGCAGGCCCTCGTAGAAGGTGCGGGCGTTCTCGGCCGGGTAGATGTTGCCGACCTCCAGGCCGGGGCCCGTCCAGTAGCGCAGGTTCTCCTGGAAGCCCGGCTTCAGCTCCGGCTCGCAGGCGTCCAGCCAGAAGGCCGTGATGCCGTACCGGTCGAGGTAGTTCTGCTTGACCTTGGACCACACGAACTCGCGAGCGTCGGGGTTGGTGGCGTCGTAGAAGGCCACCTGGACCGTCGACGCCACCTCCTTGTCGGGCCAGTCGGCGTGCGCCATCGGGCCGTACTGGGTGCCGATGAAGTAGCCGCGCTGCTCCATGACCGGGTGGTTCTCGGAGAGGGGGGAGACCGAGGGCCAGACGCTGACCACCAGCTTGATGCCGAGCTCGTCCAGCTCGCGCACCATCGCCGCCGGGTCCGGCCACTCCTTCGGGTCGAACTTCCACTCACCCAGGTGGGTCCAGTGGAAGAAGTCGCAGACGATGACGTCGATGGGCAGGCCGCGGCGCTTGTACTCCCGTGCCACTTCGAGGAGTTCGTCCTGCGTGCGGTAGCGCAGCTTGCACTGCCAGAAGCCCGCCGCCCACTCCGGCAGCATCGGCGTACGGCCCGTCACCGCGCTGTAGCGGCGCTGGCCGTCGGCCGGGGCGCCCGCGGTGATCCAGTAGTCGATCTGACGGGCGGAGTCGGCGACCCACCGGGTGCCGTTGTGCGCGAGTTCCACGCGCCCGATCGCCGGGTTGTTCCACAGCAGGGTGTAGCCACGGCTGGAGGCCAGCACCGGGATGCCGACCTCGGCGTTGCGCTGGACCAGGTCCAGGACCAGGCCCTTCTGGTCGAACCGGCCGTGCTGGTGCTGGCCCAGGCCGTACAGCTTCTCGTCGTCGTACGCGGCGAAGCGCTGCTCCAGGCGGTGGTAGCCGTTGCCCACCGCGGTGTAGAGCCGCGAGCCCGGCCACCAGAAGTGGGCGCGCTCCTCGGCGAGCACCTCCGTGCCGTCCTCGGTACGCAGGAAGCGGATCAGGCCCTCGGCGTCGACCTCGACGGTCAGCGCGCCGACGGTCAGCACCCCCACCCCGTCGTCGATCTTGACCGTCGACTCGGTCGTCGGGGCGGACTCGAGGAGCGCGCCCGGCAGCCCGTCGAGGACCGGGCCGCCGAGCCGGGCACGCACCCGGACCGCGTCCGGGCCCCACGGCTCGACGCGCAGGGTCTCCTGGCGGCCGCTCCACTCCAGCGCACCGTCCCGCTCACGGAACGTGCCGACGGTCGGGGACGACTGCGCGAGGCTGACCGTGCCTGGCTGGGGCTGGGTTTCGGCAGGCTGATTCACGAGGGGCGCTCCTGAAGAGGGCGGCGGGTGCAGACATGGGGGTGCCCGGCAAGGGCACGGTGCGGAAAAGGGGTGCGGAAAAGAGGTGGTGGAACGGGGTGGTGGAACGAGTGGCGAAATGGGGTGGGGATACGGGGGGTAAACGGTCAGTGGGTGGCGGACGGCGCCGGGCCCGTGCTCGCCCGGTCCGTCAACTCGGGCGCGATCAGCACGACTTCGTCGCTCCCGCACCCCTCCAGCTTGGCGACCAGCTGCTGCACGGCATGCCGGCCCATCTCCTGCGCGGGGATGGAGACGGACGTCAGCCGCACCGAGGCCTGCGTGGCGACCTGGTCGGGGCAGATGCCGACCACCGACACGTCCTCCGGCACCGCACGGCCCTGCTGGCGCAGCAGGGCGAGCAGTGGCTCGACCGCCGATTCGTTCTGTACGACGAACCCGGTGGTGCTCGGGCGCTCGTCGAGGATGCGGGCGAGGGTGACGGCCATCGCGTCGTACCCGCCCTCACAGGGCCGGTGCAGCAGCCGCATCCCCAGCTCCTGGGAACGCAGCCGGAGTCCGTCCAGCGTGCGCTCGGCGAAACCGGTGTGCCGCTCGTAGACGGCCGGGGCTTCGCCTATGACAGCGATGTCTCGGTGCCCCAGCATCGCCAGATGCTCCACACACAGCGCGCCGGTCGCCTTGAAGTCGAGGTCCACACAGGTCAGCCCGGAGGTGTCGGCCGGCAGACCGATCAGCACGGACGGCTGGTCGGTGCCGCGCAGCAGCGGCAGCCGCTCGTCGTCCAGCTGGACGTCCATGAGGATCATCGCGTCGGCCAGCCCGCTGCCGGTGACCCGGCGCACGGCGTCGGGGCCCTCCTCGCCGGTCAGCAGCAGCACGTCGTATCCGTACGTCCGGGCCGTGGTGGCCACCGCGATGGCGATCTCCATCATCACCGGCACGTACATGTCGGTGCGCAGCGGGATCATCAGCGCGATGATGTTCGACTTGCTGCTGGCCAGGGCGCGGGCGCCCGCGTTCGGGTGGTAGCCCAGCTCGCGGATGCTCTGCTCGACCCGCTGCCGGGTGGCCCCGGAGATGGACCGCTTGCCGCTGAGGACATAGCTCACCGTGCTCGCCGAGACTCCGGCGTGCTGGGCGACCTCGGCGAGGGTGACCATCCAGCTCTCCAAGCTTTGTGAAGCGCTTCGACAGTGCGCGGTGCGAACAGGGCGGGGTGTGAGGGTGGTTCGACAGTAGCTCCACCGGGAGTGGGTGTCCATAGGTTGTCGAAGCGCTTCGACAAAGAGTTTCCCGAGGGCGCCGGCGCGGGCCTCGACAGGGGCTGCGCTCCCGTCTGCCACGCGCCCGGGACGGCCTTCCGGAGGACGTGGCTTCCTCCTTACCACGACCGGCCGTGGGGGGCCATGGAATGGGGGAGGGCGTCGGCGGGCCCCGCCCTCCTGGATCGGCCCTGCCCGAGCCCTGACGGCAACTTTCCCGGAGGCGGTGGCCACGTAGGGGACGTAACCGATCCGTCCCCGGAAGGACCGTCCCCCATGCAGCACCGCCGCCCCCGCCTGTCCAAGAAGGCGAAGACCCTCATCGCCTCGGCGGTCGCCCTCGCGGCCGCCGCCGGTGTCACCGTCGCCCAGGCGGACGAGTCCAGCAAGAAGTGCGCGGCCTTCGACACGATCACGCTCGGCAAGTACTACGTGAACAACAACCTCTGGAACGAGGGGAAGTACACCGGCACCCAGTGCGTCTGGGACAACTCCCAGTCGGGCTCGACGATCTCCTGGGGCACCGACTACAGCCTGGCCAACAGCGGCACCGGCAAGGACTACGACGTGAAGTCGTACGCCTCCAGCGTCCTCGGCTGGCACTGGGGCTGGAAGGTCGACAAGGCCAGGACCGGCCTGCCGATCCGCGTCGGCGACCGCAAGCCGGTGCGGACGAGCTGGGAGTTCTCGGTCAGCTCCGACCCGGGCGCCATGAACGTCGCCTACGACCTGTGGCTGCACACCAAGAACACCGCGGACTGGCAGGACCAGCCCACCGACGAGATCATGGTCTGGCTCAACCGCCAGGGCGGCGCGGGCCCGCTGGGCACCAAGAACGGCAGCGTCAGCCTGGGCGGCGCGACGTGGGACATCTACGAGGGCGACATCGGCTGGAAGGTCCATTCCTTCGTCCGCCGCACCAACACCACCAAGGTCACGCTCAACCTCGACGACTTCACCCAGGCACTCGTCCGGCGCAATCTGCTGAGCAACGACAAGTACGTCTCCGGCATCGAGGCCGGCACCGAGGTCTTCAAGGGCACGGGCCGCCTGGACACGAAGGCGTATTCCGTCAACATCGGCTGAACGGCTGCACGCGGGGTGGTGGGGGCGCCCGGAATCGGGTACATACGATCGGGTAGCACCCGTCGGTAACCAAACGGCCCAAGATCCCGATTCGCGGCGAGGTGAGCCTCATGTCCGCAGTACCCCCCAAACCCACTGTCAGTGAGCGTGAGGCACGCCAGGTGGCGGAGGCGGCCCGGCAGCAGGAATGGCGCAAGCCCAGCTTCGCCAAGGAACTGTTCCTCGGCCGCTTCCGCCTCGACCTCATCCACCCCCACCCGATGCCCACCGACGAGGCCGCCCAGCGCGGCGAGGAGTTCCTCGCCAAACTGCGCGACTTCGTCGAGACGAAGGTCGACGGCGCCCTCATCGAGCGCGAGTCCCGCATCCCCGACGACGTGATCGACGGGCTCAAGGAACTCGGCGCCTTCGGCATGAAGATCGACACCAAGTACGGCGGGCTCGGCCTCGGCCAGGTCTACTACAACAAGGCCCTCACCCTGGTCGGCTCGGCGTCCCCGGCGATCGGCGTCCTGCTCTCCGCCCATCAGTCGATCGGCGTACCGCAGCCGCTGAAGTTGTTCGGCACCCCGGAGCAGAAGGAGCGGTTCCTGCCGCGCTGCGCCCGCACCGACATCAGCGCCTTCCTGCTGACCGAGCCCGACGTGGGCTCCGACCCGGCCCGCCTCGCCACCTCCGCCGTACCGGACGGGGACGACTACGTCCTCGACGGGGTCAAGCTGTGGACGACCAACGGCGTGGTCGCCGACCTCCTCGTCGTCATGGCACGGGTGCCGAAGTCCGAGGGCCACAAGGGCGGCATCACGGCCTTCGTCGTGGAGACCAACTCGCCCGGCATCACGGTCGAGAACCGCAACGCCTTCATGGGCCTGCGCGGCATCGAGAACGGCGTCACCCGCTTCCACCAGGTCCGTGTCCCCGCCGCGAACCGCGTCGGCCCCGAGGGCGCCGGCCTGAAGATCGCGCTCACCACGCTGAACACAGGGCGGCTGTCCCTGCCCGCGTCCTGCGTCGCGGCCGGAAAGTGGTGCCTGAAGATCGCCCGCGAGTGGTCGGCGGCCCGCGAGCAGTGGGGCAAGCCGCTCGCCCACCACGAGGCCGTCGGCTCGAAGATCTCCTTCATCGCCGCCACCACCTTCGCCCTGGAGGCCGTCACCGACCTCGCCTCGCAGATGGCCGACGAGGACCGCAACGACATCCGCATCGAAGGCGCCCTCGCCAAGCTCTACGCCTCCGAGATGGCCTGGCTCATCGCCGACGAACTCGTCCAGATCCGCGGCGGCCGAGGCTTCGAGACGGCCGAGTCGCTGCGCGCCCGCGGCGAGCGCGCGGTCCCCGCCGAGCAGGTCCTGCGCGACCTGCGCATCAACCGCATCTTCGAGGGCTCGACGGAGATCATGCACCTCCTCATCGCCCGCGAGGCCGTCGACGCCCACCTGACCGTCGCAGGCGACCTCATCGACCCCGACAAGTCCCTCCAGGACAAGGCGAAGGCGGGCGCGAGCGCCGGCGTCTTCTACGCCAAGTGGCTGCCGAAGCTGGTCGCCGGGCAGGGGCAACTGCCGTATTCGTACGGCGAGTTCAAACACGGCGTCGACCTCGCCGCGCACCTGCGCTACGTCGAACGCACGTCCCGCAAGCTCGCCCGCTCCACCTTCTACGGCATGTCCCGCTGGCAGGGCCGCATGGAGACCAAGCAGGGCTTCCTCGGCCGGGTCGTCGACATCGGCGCCGAGCTGTTCGCCATGAGCGCGGCGTGCGTGCGCGCCGAGCACCTGCGCGGCCAGGGCGAGCACGGCCGCGAGGCCTACCAGCTTGCCGACGCCTTCTGCCGCCAGGCCCGTCTGCGCGTGGAGGAGCTCTTCGGCCGGCTGTGGTCCAACACCGACGACCTCGACCGCAAGGTCGTCAAGGGCGTGATGTCGGGCACGTACGAGTGGCTGGAGAGCGGCATCGTAGACCCGTCGGACGACGGCGCCCCCTGGATCGCCGACGCGACACCGGGCCCGAGCGAGCGGGAGAACGTGCACCGCCCGATCAGGTGACGGACACCCCGAGGGGTCACTGCCCGCAGTGACCCCTCACCATCCTGTTACCCGCCGATGGGGACGCCCTGTCCTTCCCGACAGCCGTTACGGACACAATGGGGGGATGAGCGACAGTCCAGCCCCCCTCGCCGACCCCCACCTCGTCTACGACCCCGTGGCGGGCGACGGCCCCAAGGACGTGGTGATCCTCGGCTCCACCGGCTCGATCGGCACCCAGGCCATCGACCTCGTGCTGCGCAACCCCGACCGGTTCCGGGTCACCGCCCTGTCCGCCAACGGCGGCCGGGTCGCCCTCCTCGCCGAGCAGGCGTACCGGCTGAGGGCGCGGACCGTCGCGGTCGCCCGCGAGGACGTCGTACCGGCGCTGCGGGAAGCTCTGACGGCCCAGTACGGCACGGGGGAGCCGCTCCCCGAGATCCTGGCCGGCCCGGACGCGGCCACACAGGTCGCCGCCTCCGACTGCCACACCGTCCTGAACGGCATCACCGGCTCCATCGGCCTCGCGCCCACCCTCGCCGCGCTGGAGGCGGGCCGCACCCTCGCGCTCGCCAACAAGGAGTCCCTCATCGTCGGCGGCCCGCTGGTCAAGGCGCTCGCCAAGCCCGGGCAGATCATCCCGGTCGACTCCGAGCACGCCGCCCTGTTCCAGGCGCTCGCCTCCGGCACGCGGGCGGACGTACGCAAGCTCGTCGTCACCGCGTCCGGCGGCCCCTTCCGCGGCCGCACGAAGGCCGAGCTGGCGAACGTGACGGTCGAGGACGCCCTCGCCCACCCCACCTGGGCCATGGGCCCGGTCATCACGATCAACTCCGCGACCCTGGTCAACAAGGGCCTGGAGGTCATCGAGGCGCACCTGCTCTACGACATTTCCTTCGACCGCATTGAGGTGGTCGTGCATCCCCAGTCGTATGTTCACTCGATGGTTGAGTTCACCGACGGATCCACGATCGCCCAGGCGACGCCCCCCGACATGCGCGGGCCCATCGCCATCGGCCTCGGCTGGCCGGAGCGCGTCCCCGACGCGGCGCCCACGTTCGACTGGAGCAAGGCGTCGACCTGGGAGTTCTTCCCACTCGACAACGACGCGTTCCCGTCGGTCGACCTGGCGCGCCACGTGGGCGAGCTCGCGGGCACGGCCCCCGCGGTGTTCAATGCGGCCAACGAGGAGTGCGTCGAGGCCTTCCGGGCCGGCGCGCTGCCGTTCAACGGGATCATGGAGACCGTGACGCGGGTGGTGGAGGAACACGGCACCCCGCAGGCGGGAACTTCGCTCACCGTCGCGGACGTCCTCGAAGCGGAGAGCTGGGCCCGCAGGCGGGCCCGGGAACTGGCGGTACACACGGCGGAGGCCCGTGCATGACGACCCTGATGTTCATCCTCGGCATAGTGCTGTTCGCGGTCGGGCTGCTCTTCTCGATCGCCTGGCACGAGCTGGGCCACCTGTCCACGGCCAAGCTGTTCGGCATCCGCGTGCCGCAGTACATGGTCGGCTTCGGCCCGACCATCTGGTCGCGGAGGAAGGGCGACACCGAGTACGGCATCAAGGCGATCCCGTTCGGCGGCTACATCCGCATGATCGGCATGTTCCCGCCGGGCCCCGACGGTCGCCTCGAAGCCCGCTCGACCTCACCCTGGCGCGGCATGATCGAGGACGCCCGCTCGGCCGCCTTCGAGGAGCTCAAGCCGGGTGACGAGACCCGCCTCTTCTACACGCGCAAGCCGTGGAAGCGGGTCATCGTGATGTTCGCGGGCCCCTTCATGAACCTCGTCCTCGCGGTGGCCCTGTTCCTCACCGTGCTGATGGGCTTCGGCATCCAGCAGCAGACGACCACCGTGAGCTCGGTCTCCCCGTGTGTCATCGCCCAGACCGAGAAGCGCGAGGAGTGCAAGGCGTCCGACGACAGGTCCCCGGCCGCGGCCGCGGGCATGAAGGCCGGCGACAAGATCGTCTCCTTCGGCGGGGTGCGGACCGAGGACTGGAACACCCTCTCCGACCTCATCCGCGACAGCGCCGGCAAGGAGGTGCCGATCGTCGTCGACCGCAAGGGCGAGCAACTGACCCTGCACGCGAAGATCGCCACCAACTGGGTCGTGCGGAAAGACGCCGGCGGGTCGTACGTCAAGGACGACTACGTCCAGGCCGGCTTCCTCGGCTTCAGCGCCGCCACCGGCGTCGTCAAACAGGACTTCGGCGACTCGGTGACCTGGATGACCGACCGGGTCGGCGACGCCGTCGACTCCCTCGTCGCCCTGCCTTCCAAGATCCCCGCACTGTGGGACGCGGCCTTCGGCGACGGCCCGCGCGAGCCGGACTCCCCGATGGGCATCGTCGGCGCGGCAAGGGTCAGCGGCGAGATCGCCACCCTCGACATCCCGGCCTCACAGCAGCTGGCCACCTTCGTCTTCCTCCTGGCCGGCTTCAACCTCTCCCTGTTCCTGTTCAACATGCTCCCGCTGCTGCCGCTCGACGGCGGCCATATCGCGGGCGCCCTGTGGGAGTCGCTGCGCCGCAACACGGCGAAGGTGCTGCGCCGCCCGGACCCGGGTCCGTTCGATGTGGCGAAGCTGATGCCGGTGGCGTACGTGGTCGCCGGAGTCTTCATCTGCTTCACCCTGCTCGTACTCGTGGCGGACGTGGTTAACCCAGTCAGAATCTCCTAGTCACACGGTGTTCGAGGCGGCCCGGGATGCTGGCGGTCTGGTGGGGTTCGCCCCCCAGTGAGCACAGCATCCCGGGCCGCCTTCCATTGAGTGGGTTTACGGGCCGTGATGTGCTGGGGTGAGGCCCCGTGCCGTAATCTCGAAGCCTGGAGCCCGCTGCTGACGGGACCGGACCTTGATCCACGACTTGGGGTTGCACAGCAGATGACTGCGATTTCTCTCGGCATGCCGTCCGTTCCGACCAAGCTCGCCGAGCGCCGGAAGAGCAGGCAGATCCAGGTCGGGACGGTGGCGGTGGGCGGCGACGCCCCGGTCTCCGTCCAGTCCATGACGACGACCCGTACGTCCGACATCGGCGCCACCTTGCAGCAGATCGCCGAGCTGACGGCGTCGGGCTGCCAGATCGTGCGCGTGGCCTGTCCGACGCAGGACGACGCGGACGCGCTCGCCACGATCGCCCGCAAGTCCCAGATCCCGGTGATCGCGGACATCCACTTCCAGCCGAAGTACGTGTTCGCCGCGATCGAGGCCGGCTGCGCCGCGGTCCGCGTCAACCCCGGCAACATCAAGCAGTTCGACGACAAGGTCAAGGAGATCGCGCGGGCCGCCAAGGACCACGGCACCCCGATCCGCATCGGCGTCAACGCCGGCTCCCTGGACCGGCGCCTGCTCCAGAAGTACGGCAAGGCGACGCCGGAGGCCCTGGTCGAGTCGGCGCTCTGGGAGGCGTCCCTCTTCGAGGAGCACGACTTCCGGGACATCAAGATCTCGGTCAAGCACAACGACCCGGTCATCATGATCGAGGCGTACAAGCAGCTGGCCGCCCAGTGCGACTACCCGCTCCACCTCGGCGTCACCGAGGCGGGCCCGGCGTTCCAGGGCACGATCAAGTCGGCGGTGGCGTTCGGAGCCCTCCTCTCCCAGGGCATCGGCGACACGATCCGCGTGTCCCTGAGCGCGCCCCCGGCCGAGGAAGTGAAGGTCGGCATCCAGATCCTGGAGTCCCTGAACCTCAAGCAGCGCGGCCTGGAAATCGTCTCCTGCCCGTCCTGCGGCCGCGCCCAGGTCGATGTCTACAAGCTGGCCGAAGAGGTCACCGCGGGCCTGACCGGCATGGAGGTCCCGCTCCGCGTCGCCGTCATGGGCTGCGTGGTGAACGGCCCCGGCGAGGCCCGCGAGGCCGACCTCGGCGTCGCCTCCGGCAACGGCAAGGGCCAGATCTTCGTCAAGGGCGAGGTCATCAAGACCGTCCCCGAGTCCAAGATCGTCGAGACCCTCATCGAGGAGGCCATGAAGCTGGCCGAACAGATGGAGGCGGACGGCGTGGCAAGCGGCGAGCCGTCGATTTCGGTGGCGGGCTGACAGGACGCTTCATGGACGCCGGCCGGAGCATCAGCCCGTCCGGCGTCTGAGGACGAGGCCGCACCGTCCCTGGCCCCGCCTACCCACTGGGGGGTGTCCGTACCGCGGTCTCTCTCGGCGTCGGCCCGCATCATCCAGTCATCCAGCCCGTCCGGTGTCCGAGGCCGAGGTGTTGTCACCGTCCCTCGCCCCGCCCAGCCGCTGGGGGTGTCCGGCGCGTTGGTGGCTCTCGGCGTCGGCCCGCATCATCGAGCCTGTCCGGCATTCGAGCCCGTCCGGCAAGCCGTCGGGCGTTCGAGGCCGAGGCCGCACCGCCCCCAGCCCCGTCCACCCGCCGCAGGGCGTCCGTACCGTCGGTCTCTCTCGGCGCCGGTCCGCGGCGTCCAGCCCGTCCGGCGTTTGAGGACGAGGCCCGTTCAGGGCCGAAGCGGGGGTCTGGGGGCCGCAGGCCCCCAGGGGCGGTGCGTCGGCCGACGGTCACATGCAAACGGGCGGCAACCCCCACGGGGCGGCACGGCAAAGCTTCCGCAGGTACAGTGCGGGGATCAGCAGAACCCCAGCGTGAGGCCCCGTACGTGTTGACCCAGACCACCTCACGGGTGCTCGAACCGAGCGACCTGGACGCCGCGCTCGCCGTCCTCGACCGCGAGCCGGTCACGAACGCCTTCGTGACGTCCCGCGTCCAGATCGCCGGCCTCGACCCGTGGCGCCTCGGCGGCGAGATGTGGGGCTGGTACGAGGGCGGCATGCTGACGTCCCTGTGCTACGCGGGCGCCAACCTCGTTCCGATCTGCGCCACCCCGCGAGCGGTACGGGCCTTCGCCGACCGCGCCCGCCGCGCGGGCCGCCGCTGCTCCTCCATCGTCGGCCCCGCCGAACCCACCGCCCAGCTGTGGGGCCTGCTGGAGCCCAGCTGGGGCCCGGCCCGCGACGTCCGCGGCCACCAGCCCCTCATGGTCACCGACCGCATGCCGACCGACATCACCCCGGATCCGTACGTCCGCCGCATCCGCAAGGACGAGATGGAGACGATCATGCCGGCGTGCGTGGCCATGTTCACCGAGGAGGTGGGCGTCTCACCGCTGGCCGGCGACGGCGGCCTCCTCTACCAGGCCCGGGTCGCCGAACTCGTCGGCTCCGGCCGCTCCTTCGCCCGCCTCGACCGCAACGGCAAGGTCGTCTTCAAGGCCGAGATCGGCGCCGCCACCGACCGCGCCTGCCAGATCCAGGGCGTCTGGGTGGCCCCCGAGTACCGGGGCCAGGGCCTGGCAGCCCCCGGAATGGCGGCGGTCCTGCGCTACGCCCTGGCGGACGTGGCCCCGGTGGTGAGCCTGTACGTGAACGACTTCAACACGGCGGCGAGAAGGACGTATCAGCGGGTCGGCTTCCAAGAGGTCGGCGCGTTCATGAGCATCCTGTTCTGAGGGCGTCCCCGTCGAGGGGCAGCCGGGCAACTCCGCCCAAGGCGCGGGGAACTGCGCGCGCAACCACAGACGAGCCGCACCCGGAACACAGCGCGAACCCACCTGTAGGCTCCCCACATGCGCCTTCCCGGTCACGGACACCGCCGCCACGCCGACGACATCGTGATCGGCCCCCTGGACCTGCCGGCCCGTGTGGACGAGGCCCTGGGCGTCCAGGCCGTAGCCTTCGGCCTGGGCCCGGACGAAGTAGCCGTACGCCGTCAAATCGTCCTGCGTCACATGACCTACCCGGGAGCAAGGGCCCTCGGCGCGACCGCAGCGGAGCGCCTCGTCGGATTCGTCTACGGCATGCCCAACGACCGCGCCCACTGGTGGTCCACCATCGTGCAGCCGTACCTCCGGGCCCAGGGCTACGACGACTGGCTCGACAACTCCTTCGTCATCACGGAACTCCACGTCCACCCTCGCTACCAGAACCGAGGCGTGGGCCGCTCCCTGATCACCACGATCACGGACAGCGCCACCGAACCCCGCTCGATCCTCTCGGCGATCGACGTCGAAAGTCCGGCCCGCGGCCTCTACCGCTCCCTCGGCTACCAGGACCTCGCCCGCCAGGTCCTCTTCCCGAGCGCCCCCAAGCCGTACGCCGTGATGGGCGCCCCTCTCCCGCTCCGCCGCCGTTAACCGATTTCCACCGTCCCGTACCGCCCGGCTAACCTCCTGCCATAGACCTCCCCCATCCTCGGCCGCGCTCGAGCGGGGGACCCCCATCCAGCAGGAGTACGAGAACGATGGCGAACGCACCGGTCCAGCGCATGTCCCAGTTGATGGCGAAGACGCTGCGCGACGACCCGGCGGACGCCGAGGTCCTCAGCCACAAGCTGCTCGTCCGGGCCGGCTACGTCCGCCGCACGGCGGCCGGCATCTGGTCCTGGCTGCCCCTCGGCAAGCGGGTCCTCGCCAACGTGGAGCGCATCGTCCGCGAGGAGATGGACGCCATCGGCGCCCAGGAGGTGCTGCTCCCCGCGCTGCTGCCGCGTGAGCCGTACGACGCGACCGGCCGCTGGGACGAGTACGGCCAGGAGCTCTTCCGGCTCAAGGACCGCAAGGGCGGCGACTACCTCCTCGGCCCCACCCACGAGGAGATCTTCACCCTGCTGGTGAAGGACCAGGCGTCCTCCTACAAGGACCTGCCGGTCATCCTCTACCAGATCCAGCACAAGTACCGTGACGAGGCCCGTCCGCGGGCCGGCATCCTGCGCGGCCGCGAGTTCCTGATGAAGGACTCCTACTCCTTCGACACCGAGGACGAGGGTCTCGCGAAGTCCTACGCCCTGCACCGCGAGGCCTACCAGAAGATCTTCGCGCGCCTCGGCCTCGACTACCGCATCTGCGCCGCCACCGCCGGCGCGATGGGCGGCTCCAAGTCGGAGGAGTTCCTCGCCCCGGCCGGCGCCGGCGAGGACACCTTCGCGGACTGCCCCAACTGTGACTTCGCGGCCAACACCGAGGCGATCTCGTACGAGCTGAAGCCGGTGGACGCCGACGGCGTGGCCGCGCTCGAGGAGATCCCCACCCCGGACACCCCGACCATCGAGACCCTCGCCGCTCACCTCGGCGTCCACGCCTCCGCCACCCTCAAGAACCTCCTGGTGAAGGTCGACGGCGAGATCGTGGCGGTCGGCGTCCCCGGCGACCGCGAGGTCGACATGGACAAGGTCGAGGCCCACTTCGCCCCGGCCGTCGTCGAGATGGTCACCGAGGCGGACTTCGCGGGCCGCCCCGACCTGGTCCGCGGCTACGTCGGCCCGCAGGGCCTCGGCGAGAAGGTCAAGTACATCGCCGACCCGCGCGTGGCCCCCGGCACCTCCTGGATCACCGGCGCCAACAAGGACGCCACGCACGCCAAGAACGTCGTGGCCGGCCGTGACTTCGAGGTCGGCGAGTACGTCGACGTCGTGGTCGTCCAGGAGGGCGACCCCTGCCCGAAGTGCGGCACCGGCCTCAAGCTGGACCGCGCCATCGAGATCGGCCACATCTTCCAGCTGGGCCGCAAGTACGCCGACGCCCTCAAGCTCGATGTCCTCGGCCAGAACGGCAAGCCGGTCCGCGTGACCATGGGCTCCTACGGCGTCGGTGTCTCCCGCGCGGTCGCGGCCCTCGCCGAGCAGACCGCCGACGACAAGGGCCTGTGCTGGCCGGCCGAGGTCGCCCCGGCCGACGTCCACGTGGTCGCCGCCGGCAAGGCTCTGCAGACCGAACTCGCCCTCGACGTCTCCGAGAAGCTGTCCGCGGCCGGCCTGCGGGTCCTGTGCGACGACCGGGCGGGTGTCTCGCCGGGCGTGAAGTTCACCGACTCGGAGCTGATCGGCGTACCGCAGATCCTGGTGGCCGGGCGGCGCGCGGCCGAGGGTGTCGTCGAGCTCAAGGACCGCAGGACCGGTGAGCGCGAGGAGCTGACGGTAGACGAGGCGATCGCCCGCCTGACGGCGTAGTCGCGCGGGAGGCGCCTTACAACGCTGTTGAAGGAATCCCTCAGAATCTTCTCCGGGTACCTGAAGGCGCCTCACAGCTTTCCCTCAGGCCGTTCCCCGACCGTAGGACGTGACAGAGCGTCACTGCGGGAGGGGAACGGTTTTGCGTACCAGGGAGCGGGGTGCCGCGACAGCGGTCCGAAGAGGCGCACAACGCACGGCGGCGGCCGCGGCGGATTCGTCCTCCTCGTCCTCGTCCTCCTCCGGCCTGACCGTCGGCAGCGGCTCCGCCGACTCCACCTCGGGGGCGTCGTGATGAGCACGGCCCCGCGTACGACCGCCGCCGCTGACTGGCGTGCCCTCGGCGCGAACGTCCGGCTCGTCGTCACCGACCCGGCACTGCTGGACTCCTGCGACCTGCTCCTGGCCCGGCACCTGGCCGAGGTCGACGCCACCTGCAGCCGCTTCCGTACGGACTCGGAACTCGCCGCCCTCGACGACGCGGCGGGCCGCCCGGTCCGGGTCAGTCCCCTGCTCGCCGAGGCCCTGGCGGTCGCCCTGCGCGCGGCCGAGACGACGGACGGCGCCGTCGACCCGACGGTCGGCTCGGCGATGGACGCGGTCGGCTACGACCGTGACTTCACCCTGGTCCGCGAGGACGACCGTCCGGTACGGCTGAGGGTGCGGCGTGCTCCCGGCCGGCGTCAGGTGCGGCTGGACCGGGAGACGGGCACGGTCGCCGTCCCGGCCGGCGTCCGTCTCGACCTCGGCGCCACGGCCAAGGCCTGGGCGGCCGACAAGGCTGCCGCGATGCTCGCCGAAGCGGCCGGCTGCGGGGTGCTCGTGAGCCTCGGCGGCGACACGGCCGTCGCGGGCGAACCCCCGGCGGGCGGCTGCCAGATCCGCGTCCAGGACGTCACGGGCCCGGTCGACGAGACGCCCGCGCAAGGGCCGTACGCCACCGTGGGCCTGCACAGCGGCGGCCTCGCCACCTCGGGCACGGGGGCCCGCAACTGGCGCCGCGGCGGCCACGCCCTCCACCACATCGTCGACCCGCGCACCGGCCTGCCCGTCCGCTCGCCCTGGCGCACCGTCTCGGTCGCCGCGGCCACCTGCGCGGACGCCAACGCGGCCAGTACGGCGGCCCTGGTAAAAGGCGCGGACGCGGAGCCCTGGCTGGCGCGGCTGGGACTTCCGGCACGGCTGGTCACCCAGGACGGGACCGTGGTCACGACACCGGGCTGGCCGGCCCCCGCCGCCTCCGACCTGGAGGCAGCCGCGTGACCTCCGAAACCCTCTGGTACGCCAACCGGGCCACCGGCGCCGTCTGCCTGGTCCTGTTCACGGTCGTCGTCCTGCTCGGCATCGCGGTACGCCTGCGCGGCAGGATCCTCGGCCTGCCCCGCTTCGGCACCGTCTCCCTGCACCGCGCTCTCTCCCTCTGGGCCACCGCGTTCCTGGCACTGCACATCGCGTGCGCGGTGTTCGACAGCTACGTCGGCATCACCGCCCTCGACGTCCTCGTCCCCTTCGCCTCCGCCTACCAGCCCCTGTGGCTGGGCCTGGGCACGGTCGCCTTCGACCTGATGCTCGCGGTCCTGGTCACCAGCCTGCTGCGGGAACGCGTCGGCCACCGCACCTGGCGGGCCGTGCACCGGCTGGCGTACGCCTCCTGGCCGGTCGCCCTGATCCACGGCGTCGGCATCGGCACGGACACCGGCACCGACTGGATGACCTGGCTGACCGTCGCTTGCGTGGCCGTCGTGGTCGCCGCCTGCGGCATCCGCGTCGCCCACGCCGCCCGTGCCGCCCGCCGCACCCCCGCCGCCCTGCTCCGCACGGCCGAAGGAGCCCGACCATGACCATGACCTTCACCGACGTCCA
This sequence comes from Streptomyces sp. R28, assembly GCF_041052385.1. GTDB lineage: Bacteria > Actinomycetota > Actinomycetes > Streptomycetales > Streptomycetaceae > Streptomyces. The sequence goes on from NZ_CP163439.1 coordinate 7,587,853, forward strand.
CATGGCCCCCCGGATGCTCGCCCCCGGCGGCACCCCGGCCGACCTCCCCACGCACGAACAGCGCTACGGCCCGCTGCCGCACGGCGACCCCGACGGCCTCCTGCGCGCAGTCGCCGAGTCCGGCCTCACCGGTCGCGGGGGGAGCGGCGTTCCCGGTGTACCGCAAGCTGCTGTCGGTGGCCGAGGCGGGCCGGTGTACGGGCCGCACGCCGGTCGTCGTGGCCAATGGCGCCGAGGGCGAACCCGCGAGCCGCAAGGACAGGACCCTGCTGCGCCTGTCACCCCATCTCGTCCTGGACGGCCTGCAGTTGGCCGCCGTCGTGGTCGGCGCGGGGGAGGCCCACCTGGCGGTGGAGGACGGCGCCGCGTCCTACCTGGACTCGGCCCTGACCCAGCGGCACGGCTACCGGGTGCCCGTCCGGGTCGTACGGCTCCCCGAACGGTTCCTGTCGGGCGAGTCCTCGGCCCTCGTCCGGTACGTCTCGGGAGGCGCCGCCCTGCCCACGCACCAGAGCCCGCCGGTCCGTGAACGCGGCGTCCACCGGGCCCCGACCCTGGTCCAGAACGTCGAGACCCTCGCCCACCTCGCCCTGATCGCCCGCTACGGCGCCGACTGGTTCCGCTCCGCCGGCACCCCGGCCCAGCCGGGCAGCATGCTGTGCACGGTCCATGTTCCGGGACACGAACCCCGGGTCGTGGAAGCCCCGTTCGGCCTGCCGCTGCACCGTCTGCTGCCCCTCGACGGCATGTCGGCCGCCCTGCTCGGCGGCTACCACGGCACCTGGATCCCGACCGCCGAGGCATCACAACTCACCCTGGGCCCGGCTCACTTGGGTGCTGGAGTCCTCGCCGCCCTCCCCGTCGACCGCTGCGGCCTCGCCGAAACCGCCCGTGTGCTGCGCTACCTGGCCCTGCAGTCGGCCGGTCAGTGCGGCCCCTGCCTCAACGGCCTGCCGCGCATCGCCGCCGCCTTCGCCGCCCCTGGCGTCGGCCGCCCCCGGCCCCCAGGGCAGCACCCGCGCCGACGTAGCCCGCTGGGCCGGCTTGGTCGAGGGCCGCGGCGCCTGCCACCACCCCGACGGCACGGTCCGTCTGGTCCGCAGCGCCCTGACCACGTTCAGTGACGAACTCGACGCCCACGCAAGCGGATTGTGCACCGCGACCGACCGCACGCCCCTGCTGCCCGTACCCCAGGAGACCTGAAATGGACGCAGCGGCCGACTGTCCGGTCCTGGCTCTCAAGCTGGCGGCGAGGGGCACCCTCTGAAGGGGCGCGGGGAACCCTCAAAGCCACCCGGCGAACTCCAGCAGCAACTCGGCGTCCTTGGGCCGCCCCACCCTGAGCGCCCGCACCCCGGACTCCACGGCCCGGAACAACGTCCACCCCCGCAACCGCTCCTGATCCACCTCCAGCGACTCCGCAAGCCGCTTCACCCGCCGCCGGGTAGTCGCCGCCCCCGAAGGCGAGGCAATCAGATCCTCCACCCGGTCCCGCACCAGCCGAGCCAGATCGAACGCGCACTCACCCACCACCGGATCCGGCCCCACCGCCAGCCACGGCATCCGCTCCCCGGCCAGCACCTTGCTCTGCCGAAACGTCCCGTGCAGCAACCGCCGCTCAGGCGGCGCGGCCAACAGCTCCTCGCGGGCCGCGAGCGCGGCATCGACCAGCACGGCCACCCCGGCTTGCGCCGACGCGGTCGTCCGCATCGCCTGCGCCTGCCGCCCGGTCCGCTCTGCCACCGTCTCGAAGGGGTGCTCGGCCGGGGGTTCCACCCACAGCCGCCGCAACGTCCCCGCCGCTTCCAGCAGCGCCTTCGCCTCCGGCAGCGACCGCACCGACAGATCCGGATGCAGCCGTTCCAGCAGCAGCACACCCTCGGTCGTGAAGGGCTCCAGCAGCTGTACGGTGCCCAGACCGCCCCAGTGCGCGAGCGCCGCCCGCTCGCCCTCCGGACGGGCCCGGGAGGGGGCCAGCTTCAGCACGGCGGGGGTCCCGTCAGGGCGCCGCACCAGGACCACCAGGCTGCTGCGGCCGCCCGGCATCTGCACCCGCTCAACGGTCAACTCGCGTAGCGAAACGGCCTGGTGGGCCGCCTCCGGCAGCTTCTCCAGCCAGTCGTCACCCTCCGGTGCCGTCTCACCGAGCGCCCTGACCAGCCGCTGCGGCGGTTCGAAAGCCATGCGCGAGTTGTTCCCTTCCCGTATCCCGTACGTGTTCCCCGGCCTTGGTCACGCCGTGGGCGCCGCCGATGCCGACCCGGTGGCCGCCCGCTCGGCGAGCCCAGGGAAGGCTACGCTCTCGCCCCGCCAGCGCACCGCCCGCACCGCGGCCTCCCGCAGCGCCTCGGCGGCCGTACCCCGCAACTCACCCTCGGTTGCCCGCACCAGGTCGGAGTACACCCCGGCCACTCGGTCCTCCAGTTCCGCGGCGAGCCGCACAGCCGTGGCGGAGTCCTGCACCGGGAACGGCAGCGCGTACGCGGCGCTCGCGGCGGTCGGCTCGGCGCCCAGGTCGCGCACCTCGCGCGCCAGTGCGTCCCGCCGCGCCCGGTGCGCGTCGTACGCCGAGCGTGCCTCGGAGCGCCGTCCCTCGCGGATCCGGCCGCCGACGACGCCGTATCCGTACACCGCCGCGTGCTCGGCGGTGAGCGCCGCCTGCAGCGCCGTCAGCTGCTGCTTCTTCTTCTTCTTCTTCGCGTCGCTCATTTGGCCCCCTCCGTCAGCAGATACGCGTGCGCGGCCCCGGCCGCGGCCACCGAGGCCAGCAGCCGCGCCAGCTCGCCCGGCACGTCCAGCAGCGCCTTGGCCCGCCGGTCCGCGAGCGCCCGCTCGGTGGCGGCGAGGTCGGCGACGGCCTCCTTCTCGTCGAGCGGCACGGCGGCCGACGGTGACGCGGAAGGCGACGGCGAACCGGAAGGCGACGGCGACGCGGAAGGTGACGCACTGTCCGAGGCCTTCGGACCGCCTCCGAACGCCTCCACATGCCGTACGGCCGCCGCCCGCAGCGGCCCCACCAGCTCCGCCAGCGCCGGATGGGCGGCGAGCACCGCGTCGTACCGCTCGACCAGCCCCGCGCTGTCCCGGGCCGCACGCGCGCGTGCCCGTTCGGCGACCGACGGACTGCCGCTCGTGCCGCCGTCCGAGTCGTCGGACCCGGACGAGCAGCCGGCCAGCAGGGCGGCCCCGGCGGCAGAGGCGAGCAACGTTCTTCTGCGCGGCCCCGAGGGGGAGCGCGGCGGCGAGGGGTACGGCACGGCAGTCGTCCTCGGGGAACTCGTACGAAGCAGCTGCGAAAGCGGTTACGAAGGCAGCTACGGAATCAGCGGGCCGCAGGCCCGTGATCACCGTACCCGCGCAACCGGACGGCACCACTCATCGGCACCGCCCGAGCCCAGGTGGACGGCAACAGCCCTCGCGACCGGATACCCTTTGACCAGACACGCGCCCCATCCCACAACAGCACACGCGGCCGAGGAGTCACCCGGATGAGCACCACCCAGAGCGAGAGGCTGCGAGAACTGCTCGAACCGCTCGTCACCTCCCAGGGCCTGGATCTCGAAGAGATCGCGGTGGACTCGGTCGGACGCAAGCGAGTGCTGCGCGTCGTCGTCGACTCCGACACCGGGGCGGACCTGGACCAGATCGCCGATGTGAGCCGTGCGCTCTCGGCGAAGCTCGACGAGACGGACGCGATGGGCGAGGGCGAGTACACCCTCGAGGTCGGCACCCCGGGCGCGGAGCGCCTCCTCACGGAACACCGGCACTACGTACGGGCCGTCGACCGGCTGGTGAAGTTCCAACTGGCCGAGGGCGGCGAGCTGGTGGCCAGGATCCTGAAGGTCGACGACGAAGGCCTCGACCTCGAAGTGCCCGGAGTGAAGGGCCGCAGGCCCACCTCCCGCAGACTCGGCTTCCCGGAGATCGACAAGGCGCGCGTGCAGGTCGAGTTCAGCCGCAAGGACAGCAAGAACGAGAAGGAAGAGGAGGCGTAGCCGTGGACATCGACATGAGTGCCCTGCGGGGCTTGGTGCGGGAGAAGGAGATCTCCTTCCCCCTGCTGGTCGAGGCGATCGAGTCGGCCCTCCTCATCGCCTACCACCGCACCGAGGGAAGCCGCCGCCACGCGCGCGTGGAGCTGAACCGGGAGACCGGCCATGTGACCGTGTGGGCGAAGGAGGATCCCGAGGACCTCGAGGAGGGCCAGGAGGCCCGCGAGTTCGACGACACCCCGTCCGGCTTCGGCCGTATCGCCGCCACCACCGCCAAGCAGGTCATCCTGCAGCGGCTGCGCGACGCTGAGGACGACGCGACGCTCGGCGAGTACGCGGGGCGTGAGGGTGACATCGTCACCGGCGTGGTCCAGCAGGGCCGCGACCCGAAGAACGTGCTCGTGGACATCGGTAAGCTGGAGGCCATCCTCCCGGTGCAGGAGCAGGTCCCGGGCGAGACCTACCCGCACGGCATGCGGATCCGGTCGTACGTCGTCCGAGTGGCGAAGGGTGTCCGTGGCCCGTCCGTCACCCTGTCGCGCACGCACCCCAATCTGGTGAAGAAGCTCTTCGCGCTGGAGGTGCCGGAGATCGCCGACGGTTCCGTCGAGATCGCCGCCATCGCCCGCGAGGCAGGTCACCGCACGAAGATCGCCGTCCGGTCCACCCGCAGCGGCCTGAACGCCAAGGGCGCCTGTATCGGCCCCATGGGCGGACGTGTGCGCAATGTCATGGGCGAGCTGAGCGGCGAGAAGATCGACATCGTCGACTGGTCGGACGACCCGGCCGAGATGGTGGCGAACGCGCTGTCGCCGGCCCGGGTCTCCAAGGTGGAGGTCGTGGACATGGCGGCCCGCTCGGCGCGCGTGACCGTGCCCGACTACCAGCTGTCGCTGGCGATCGGCAAGGAAGGGCAGAACGCCCGGCTCGCGGCCCGGCTCACCGGCTGGCGGATCGACATCCGTCCGGACACCGAGCAGGCCGGGGAATAGATCCCGGCCGCAAGGCGCTCAGATCACGTCAGGTTACTGCGCGGCAACTGTTCGAATCCTGCCCCGAAGGGGTGAGGTCGCTACGGGGAGGTAGACTTAAGAGTGTCTGGCCGGACACGCGTCCGCGCATGCCCTGAACGCACCTGTGTGGGGTGCCGGGAGCGAGCGGCCAAGGCTGATCTGCTGCGCATCGTGGCGATCGAGGACGAATGCGTCCCCGATCATCGCGGTACGCTGCCCGGCCGGGGTGCGTACGTACACCCCGCACTGGTCTGTCTCGACCAGGCGGTACGCCGCCGGGCGTTCACGCGGGCGTTGCGCGCCCCGGGAGCGCTCGACATTAAGGCGTTGCGCCAGTACGTCGAGCAGACAACAGTTGCTGAGCAGGCAACACCGTAAGAAGCGTCGTGCGGAACCCCCGCGCGGCCCAGGTACCCCGCGAGTTGGAAGTAGGTCGAGATTGCGATGAGCACTCGATGAGCACGCGATGAGTACGCCCATGAAGTAGCGACGGTCCGGACGCAACCCGGACCTAAAAGGAGCGAAGTGGCTAAGGTCCGGGTATACGAACTCGCCAAGGAGTTCGGGGTTGAGAGCAAGGTCGTCATGGCCAAGCTCCAAGAACTCGGTGAATTCGTCCGTTCGGCGTCTTCGACCATCGAAGCGCCCGTCGTCCGTAAGCTGACGGACGCCCTCCAGCAGGGCAACGGAGGCGGCAAGTCCGCCCCCGCACGCAAGGCCGCCCCGGCGAAGCCGGCGGCCCCCTCTCCCGCGCAGGCCGCCCGTCCGGCCGCCCCGCGCCCGCCGGCCCCCAAGCCGGCTGCCGCCGAGAAGCCCGCGGCTCCCGCCGCGCCGGCCGCTCCCGGCCCCCGTCCCACTCCGGGCCCGAAGCCCGCGCCGCGGCCTGCCCCGGCGTCCCCGGCTCCGACCACGCCCGAGTTCACGGCACCCCCGTCGGCTCCCGCCGCACCCGCCGCCTCTCAGGGCCAGGGCCAGGGCCAGAGCCAGGGCTCCGGCCCGCGTCCGGGCGCCCCGCGTCCGGCCGGCCAGGCGCCGCGTCCCGGCGCTCCGCGTCCGGGCGGCCCCGGCCAGGGCGGCCAGGGCCGTGGTGACCGCGGCGACCGTCCAGGCGCTCCGCGTCAGGGCGGCGGCGCCCCGCGTCCCGGTGCCCGTCCGGCCGGTCCCCGTCCGGGCAACAACCCGTTCACCTCTGGTGGCTCCACCGGCATGGCGCGCCCGCAGGCGCCCCGTCCGGGCGGTGCCCCGCGTCCCGGCGGCCCGGGTGGCGCCGGTGCTCCCGGCGGCGCTCCGCGTCCGCAGGGCCAGGGCGGTCCCCGTCCCCAGGCTCCGGGCGGCGCACGTCCCACGCCGGGCGGAATGCCCCGTCCGCAGGGCGGCGGTCCGCGTCCCGGCGGCGGCGCCGGCGGCCCGCGTCCCGGCGGCGGCCCCGGCGGTCCGCGTCCGAACCCCGGCATGATGCCGCAGCGTCCTGCTGCCGGCCCGCGTCCCGGGGGCGGTGGCCCCGGTGGCCGTGGTCCCGGTGGCGGCGGTCGTCCCGGTGGTGGCGGCGGCGGTCGCCCGGGTGGCGGCGGCGGCTTCGCCGGTCGTCCCGGTGGCGGCGGTGGCGGCGGCTTCGCCGGTCGTCCCGGCGGTCCCGGTGGCGGCGGTGGCGGTTTCGCCGGTCGTCCGGGTGGTCCCGGCGGTGGCGGCGGTGGCCGTCCCGGCTTCGGTGGTCGTCCCGGCGGTCCCGGTGGCCGTGGTGGCACGCAGGGTGCCTTCGGCCGTCCCGGCGGTCCCGCGCGTCGCGGTCGCAAGTCGAAGCGGCAGAGGCGCCAGGAGTACGAGGCCATGCAGGCCCCGTCGGTCGGCGGCGTGATGCTGCCTCGCGGCAACGGACAGACCGTCCGCCTGTCGCGCGGTGCGTCGCTCACCGACTTCGCGGAGAAGATCAACGCCAACCCGGCGTCGCTCGTCGCCGTGATGATGAACCTCGGCGAGATGGTCACTGCCACGCAGTCCGTCTCCGACGAGACCCTCCAGCTGCTCGCCGGCGAGATGAACTACATCGTCGAGATCGTCAGCCCGGAGGAGGAGGACCGCGAGCTGCTCGAGTCCTTCGACATCGAGTTCGGCGAGGACGAGGGCGGCGAGGAATTCCTCATGCCGCGTCCGCCGGTCGTGACCGTCATGGGTCACGTCGACCACGGTAAGACCCGACTGCTGGACACCATCCGCAAGACGAACGTCGTCGCGGGCGAGGCCGGCGGTATCACGCAGCACATCGGTGCGTACCAGGTCCGTACCCAGGTCAACGGCGAAGAGCGCGGGATCACCTTCATCGACACCCCGGGTCACGAGGCGTTCACCGCCATGCGTGCCCGTGGTGCGAAGTCGACCGACATCGCGATCCTGGTCGTCGCGGCCAACGACGGCGTCATGCCGCAGACGGTCGAGGCGCTCAACCACGCCAAGGCGGCCGACGTCCCGATCGTCGTCGCGGTCAACAAGATCGACGTCGAGGGCGCCGACCCGACCAAGGTGCGCGGTCAGCTGACCGAGTACGGCCTCGTGGCCGAGGAGTACGGCGGCGACACGATGTTCGTCGACATCTCCGCCAAGCAGGGTCTGAACATCGACTCCCTGCTGGAGGCCGTGGTCCTGACCGCGGACGCCTCGCTCGACCTGCGGGCCAACCCGGAGCAGGACGCGCAAGGTATTGCGATCGAGTCCCACCTCGACCGTGGTCGCGGTGCCGTCTCGACCGTCCTCGTCCAGCGAGGCACGCTGCGTATCGGCGACACGATGGTGGTCGGCGACGCGTACGGCCGCGTCCGGGCGATGCTCGACGACAACGGCAACAACGTCGAGGAAGCGGGTCCGTCGACCCCCGTCCTCGTCCTGGGTCTCACCAACGTCCCGGGCGCCGGCGACAACTTCCTGGTCGTCGACGAGGACCGTACGGCGCGTCAGATCGCCGAGAAGCGCGCGGCGCGTGAGCGCAACGCCAACTTCGCCCGCCGGGGTGTCCGGTTCTCCCTGGAGAACCTGGACGAGGCCCTCAAGGCCGGTCTGGTGCAGGAACTCAACCTCATCATCAAGGGCGACGCGTCCGGTTCGGTGGAGGCTCTCGAGTCCTCGCTGCTCCAGCTCGACGTCGGCGAAGAGGTCGACATCCGCGTCCTGCACCGCGGTGTGGGTGCGGTCACCGAGTCGGACATCGACCTGGCGACCGGCTCCGACGCCATCGTCATCGGCTTCAACGTCCGCGCTGCGGGCCGCGCGGCGCAGATGGCGGAGCGCGAGGGCGTCGACGTCCGGTACTACTCGGTGATCTACCAGGCCATCGAGGAGATCGAGGCGGCCCTCAAGGGCATGCTCAAGCCGGAGTACGAGGAGGTCGAGCTCGGCACGGCGGAGATCCGCGAGGTCTTCAAGTCGTCCAAGCTGGGCAACATCGCCGGTGTCCTGGTCCGCTCGGGCGAGGTCAAGCGCAACACGAAGGCTCGACTCGTCCGCGACGGCAAGGTCATCGCGGAGAGCCTCAACATCTCCGGCCTGCGTCGCTTCAAGGACGACGTCACCGAGATCCGCGAAGGGTTCGAGGGCGGTATCAACCTCGGCAACTTCAACGACATCAAGGTCGACGACGTCATCGCGACGTACGAGATGCGTGAGAAGCCGCGGGCGTAACAGCCCAAGGTCTGTGCTGGCCGGCGGGACTTCGGTCCCGTCGGCCAGCACGCCGTTTGCGGAGCGTGTCCGATCGGCATCCAGGCGCCGGGTTCCCCGGTCCACGGAGCGTAATATCCGTCGATCGGCCCGGCCCCTTCGATGTACGGTTCTGATGTCCCTGGCCGCACGGCCGGCAGGACCATCGATCCCGTACCGGCGGGTGAACCGGTTGCACACATGTACGTGGGGACGCTGTCCTTCGACCTGCTCCTCGGCGACGTACGGTCGCTGAAGGAGAAGCGCTCCGTCGTCCGCCCGATCGTCGCCGAGCTTCAGCGCAAATACGCGGTGAGCGCGGCCGAGGTGGACCACATGGACCTCTATCGGCGGGCCGGGATCGGCATCGCCATGGTGTCCGGCGACGCCGGGCACCTCACTGACGTACTGGATCGGTGCGAACGGCTGGTCGCCGGGCGTCCCGAAGTGGAACTGCTGTCGGTACGGCGGCGCTTCCACGGTGACCACGACGACTGACGACCAACAGCCAAGAACGTAGAAGAAGAAAGAACGGGAGACGGACCAGTGGCCGACAACGCGCGGGCGAAAAGGCTGGCGGACCTCATCCGAGAGGTGGTGGCCCAGAAGCTGCTGCGCGGGATCAAGGACCCGCGGCTCGGCTCGCATGTCACCATCACGGACACCCGGGTCACAGGTGACCTGCGGGAGGCGACCGTCTTCTACACGGTGTACGGGGACGACGAGGAGCGGGCGGACGCGGCCGCCGGCCTGGAGAGCGCCAAGGGCGTGCTCCGGTCGGCCGTCGGGGCGGCCGCGGGTGTGAAGTTCACGCCGACCCTCACCTTCGTCGCCGACGCCCTGCCGGACACCGCCCGGACCATCGATGACCTCCTCGACAAGGCGCGCCAGTCCGACGAGAAGGTGCGCGAGGTGTCCGCGGGCGCGAAGTACGCCGGTGAGGCCGACCCGTACCGCAAGCCGGGCGACGACGAAGAGTCGGACAGCGCCGCCGAGACGGACGGCGACACCGCGGAATGACGCAGAAGCACACCACGCCCGACGGCCTTGTCATCGTCGACAAGCCGTCGGGCTTCACTTCGCACGACGTGGTCGCCAAGATGCGCGGCATCGCACGCACCCGCCGCGTCGGGCACGCCGGCACCCTCGACCCCATGGCGACGGGCGTCCTCGTCCTCGGCGTCGAGAAGGCGACCAAGCTCCTCGGTCACCTGGCCCTGACCGAGAAGGAGTACCTCGGCACCGTCCGCCTGGGCCAGACCACGGTCACCGACGACGCCGAGGGCGAGATCACGGGATCGTCCGACGCCTCGAAGGTCACCCGCGAGGCCATCGACGCCGGGATCGCCAAGCTGAGCGGCGACATCATGCAGGTGCCGTCCAAGGTCAGCGCCATCAAGATCGACGGCGTGCGTTCCTACAAGCGGGCGCGGGACGGCGAGGACTTCGAGATCCCGGCGCGGCCGGTCACCGTCTCGTCCTTCTCGGTGTACGACGTCCGGGACGCCGTCGCCGACGACGGCACCGCGGTCCTCGACCTGGTCGTGTCGGTGGTCTGCTCCTCCGGTACGTACATCCGTGCCCTGGCCCGTGACCTCGGCGCCGACCTGGGCGTCGGCGGCCATCTCACGGCGCTGCGCCGCACCCGCGTCGGCCCCTACAAGCTGGACGCCGCCAAGACCCTGGACCAGCTCCAGCAGGAGCTGACCGTGATGCCGATCGCCGAGGCCGCCGCGGCCGCGTTCCCGCGCTGGGACGTGGATGTCAGGCGCGCCCGGCTGCTCACGAACGGGGTCCGTCTCGACATGCCCGACGAGTACGCGGGCTCCGGCCCCGTCGCCGTCTTCGACCCCGAGGGCCGCTTCCTGGCGCTCGTGGAGCAGCACAAGGGCAAGGCGAAGAGCCTCGCCATCTTCGGCTGAGGGGCCGCCTGTGGGGCCGGCTGAGGCGCTCGGCCTCCGGCCCCCTTCGCGTCTCCGCCCGTGGAGCGGCGGTCACGGGGTAGTCCTCTGCCCGCCGCTCCACGGTCCCCCTCGGTTCCCCCACCCCTAGGGTGTATCCAGCGACCCCCGCCTGTTCACCCGTCCGTGCAGGCGCTCGGAGTGAACCGAGGGAGCGGAAGGGGGCGCGTTCGCCGCGCGAGCTGTCCTGCTGATCACATCGCGCCTACCGTCGAAAAAACAGGGCGCGGGCGTATGGGCGTGTGGACGGTGCGGCGGGGAGGTTCGACGATGGCGGGACGGGGCCCGCGGGCGGGCGGGGACCGCCGGATGCCGGGGATGGCGGACGGGACGAGGGCGACGGGGGAGGCGTGGGGCGCGCCGGGCGCGCAGGGCCCGTACGAGACCACCGGGGACACGCAGGACGCTCAGGGTACTCGGGACGCCCGGGACCCATGGGACGCCGCGTGGGGTGCTCAAGGCCCGCAGGACTCATCGGGGCCGTGGAGTACCCCGGACGCCACCGGCTGGTCCGAGCAGGAGGCCGGCACCGGGCGCCCAAGTTCCTCCCACTTCCACGACGACGACCCTGCTCGCCAACCGGCGGACGGCAACGGCATCGGTGCCCGCGTCCGTGACGCAGCCCTGGTCCGCATCCACGACCTGGCCGGTCGGCCCCGTGGCCTCGGCTTCGTGGCCGACCACCATGGCACGGTCCTCACCAGCCACGAGGTCGTCGACGGGCTGCCCGGCCTGGTCCTGCACGCCGCCGAGGGCGACCGCAGGTGCGAGGTGCCCGAGAGCGCGGTGACCCTGTTGCCCGCCCTCGACCTGGCGCTCGTACGCACCGAAGGGCTGGGCGTGGAGCCGCTGCCGGTGAGTGTGCGGGACCGGATCGAGACCGGTGCGTACGTCCGGATCGCGGCCGGTGGCTGGCGGGAGGCGCGGGTGCTGGGCGCGACGTCCGTGACGTACACGGCGACGGACCGCTGCCATCTCCTCGACGACGCCCTGGAGTTGGCGATCGGCACGGCCGGCCGGGACGCGCTGCGGCTGGGCGGCGGGGCGGCCGGGGGTCCCGTGCTGGACCCCGGGACCGGTGCGGTGGTGGGCGTCCTCGGCACGGCACTGCGGTGCGGCCACCGCGACGCCGTCTTCGCCGTACCGCTGGGCCCACGGCCCGACGGCCCACTGGCCGGGCTGCTCGCCGAGAACGCGGCGACGGTGCCGGCGTACGGTGCCGACCTCAACCTGGCGGGCGTCCTGGAGCTGACAGCCACGTCGGTCGGGCAGGACGGTCCGCCGGGAGCGCCGGCGGGTCATGTCGGACGGGCGGGCGCCGGGGGAGCGGGAGGCGTGACCCCGGTCGAACGGGCCTCGACGGCACGGGAGTTCAGCGCCTTCACCGAGAGCCGGGCGTCCGTGCTGGGCTTGGTCGGGCGCCCCGGCAGCGGCCGTACGACAGAACTCGCGGCCCTGGCCGCCCGCCGCCACCGCGGCCCCGGAGCGGCTCCCACGCTGTGGTTGCGCGGCGCCGACCTGCAGGGCGACGACACCTCGGTGGCCGACGCCGCACGCCGGGCGCTGACCCGGGCGGCCCGCATCGTGGCGGCGTCGGCCTCGTCCGACCCCGCCGCCCTGGGCGACACCACCCCGGAACGCCTGGCCCGGCTCGCCCGCACCACCGGCCGCCCCCTCCTGCTCCTCCTGGACGGCCCGGAGGAAATGCCCCCCGTCCTGGCCCACCGCCTCACGGAGTGGACCGAGGGCACGGAGGAGTGGCTGCGGGTGACGGGGGCGCGGCTGGTGGTGGCGTGCAGGGCGGAGTACTGGGAGGGGGCGGGCGCCGAGTTCCCGCAGGAAGTGCTGTACGGCTCCGCCGACCGGGCGGCGCAGGGGACGGCCGGTCGGTTCCCGCCCTGCGTACCGCTCGGCGACCTCACCCCCGACGAGGCCCAGCACGCCCGAGTCCGTTACGGCGTCCCGGCCGGGGCCCTCGCCGACCCCGATGCCCGCCATCCCCTCACCCTCCGCCTCCTCTCCGAGGTACGTGCCGCCCTCCCCGAGGGCCCCCACCCCCGACTCGACCGCGACGACGTCCTCTGTGCCCACCTCGATCTCATGTGCCTGCGCATCGCCGTCCGTCTCGCCGCTGAGAACGGCCTGCGCGGCACCGCCGTACGCCGCCTCGCCGCCAAGGTCTCCGGCCAGGTCCACGAGGCCGCCCGCCGCAGCCTCGGTCCCGGCCAGGGGGAGCTGGACCGCGCGTCCTTCGAGGCCGTGTTCCCCTGGGGCCCCGCCCCGGCGAGGCTCGGCGGCGGTACCGGCTGGGCGTCCGCCGTCCTCACCGAGGGCCTCCTCGTGCCCGCCGGCAACGGCTACCGCTTCGCCCACGAGGAACTCGCCGACTGGATCCAGGGCATGCACCTCGACCTCGACGAGGCCCTGCACGCCCTGGTCCACCGCCGCCGCACCGACCCCGACGCCGCCCATCCCCTGCCCGTGCCGCGCCACCGCATCGGTCCCGTCGTCCAGGCCCTCCTGCTGCTGCCGCGTCACCAGGGGCACCGTCAACTCGCCCTTCAGCTGGAGGAGTTGGCGCTGGCGTTGGACGCCGACCGGCACTCCTGGTGGGCCGCCCGGCTCCTCACCGAGACCCTGCTGCGCGTCCCCGACGCGATGCCGTACCAGGACGTACTGCGCCTCCTCACCGACCGGATCGTGGCCTGGAGCCGGCAGCACCGCGGCGCGCCTGTCGAGCTGGGCCCCGACTTCTGGACCGCGCTGCCGCTCCCGGACGGCGAGCGCCTCGACCTGCTGCGCCGACTCGTCCTCGCCGACGGCCCGCCGACCGACGACGCAGCGCCCCGCCGCCCCCGCTACCTCGACGCCGTGGCCCACCTCCTCGCCGCCGCCCCCACCGCCGTACAGTCCTCTCTCACCCGCTGGTTCGGCGACGACCGCCCACTCCCCGCCACCCCCCACGCGACCGTCGCCCGCGCCGCCCAGGCCCTGCTGTACGCGCACCGCGACCGTGCGCCGGACGACCTCATGGAGAATCTGGTCGACAGCGCGCACCGCCGGGCCGACGAACTGCTCGCCGTGCTGGCCGAAGAGGAACCGTCCGCGATGTGCCGCGCCGTCGACCGCTGGGCGCACGACGAGAGGCCCGCCCGACGTGTCGCAGCGGTGGCGTACGGGCCGCGCGCCGCGCCCCATGCCCGCACCGAAGCCGACCGCGAGCTCCTGCGCCACGCCGCCCTCGCCCTGCTCGACCGCCCCGCCGATCGCACACTGCACGGCGGCGCGCTCGCCATGCTCGTGCGTGACCCGAGTACCCGCGCCCGTCATCTCCCGCAGGCGCTACGGCACTTCTCGGAAGGCGACCCGCAGCTCCCGCCCAGCGCGCTGGTCCCCGCCCTGCCCACGCACCCCGAGCCGGTACTCGAGGCCTTCCGCGTGCGCCTGCGCCGACCGGACGCCGCGCAGGCGCTGCGCACCCTCGCCGACGCCATCACGCCCGACCTCGCCCGCCCGGTTGCCGTCCTCGTAGGGGAGGCGGTGGATCGGCGTCCCGAGACCGCCGAGGACGTGGCCGCGTACGTCGACCGGCGCCTCGACCACGATCCTGCCTCCCGCGCCGTACTGCTCCCGCTGGTCACCGGCCTGCTGGACGGCGGTCCGGAAAGGGTGCGGGCCGCCCTCGCCGCCGTACTCGCCGCTTCCGGCACCCCCGCCTCCCGCGCCCTGCGCCGCGAGCTCCTGGACTTCCTGCTGGACCACGAGCGCAGCCCCGCCGTGCTGGACGCCTTCCTGCACGCCACCGTCCGGCAGAGCGGCGACCGGGGTGACGGCCGCCTCCGCGACCTCGTCCACCACACCGGCGTGCTCCTCGTCCGCACCCCGGACGGCGCGGCCCGCTTCGACCGCGGACTGGTCGCTCTCGGCCGCCACGTCCCCGGCTTCGCCGTGCGCATCGCCGGCTGGCTGAACGACACCCCGCAGGCGTGGGCGACGGTGGTGGGACCGAGCACCCGCCGGATGATCGAGAACCTGGCCGGCGTACGAGTTCCCGCATGACCTGCACGTCCGTACGTGCACCCGGTCACAGCCCCCATGCCGATGCGGGCACCGGGGGCCCGGCATGGCACCCTTAGACCTGCGTAAGAGCGTCTGAGGCACAGACGGACACGGGTTCGACGAGTTTGCGACAAGGAGCAGGCACAGTGCAGCGCTGGCGTGGCTTGGAGGACATCCCCGAGGACTGGGGACGCAGCGTCGTCACCATCGGCTCCTACGACGGAGTCCACCGCGGACACCAGCTGATCATCCGGCATGCCGTGGACCGCGCCCGTGAGCTGGGCGTTCCCGTCGTCGTCGTCACCTTCGACCCGCACCCCAGCGAGGTCGTCCGCCCCGGCAGCCACCCGCCCCTGCTGGCCCCGCACCACCGCCGCGCCGACCTCATGGCCGAGCTGGGCGTGGACGCGGTGCTGATCCTCCCCTTCACGACCGAGTTCTCGAAGCTGTCGCCGGCCGACTTCGTGGTCAAGGTGCTGGTCGACAAGCTGCACGCCAAGGCGGTCGTCGAGGGCCCCAACTTCCGCTTCGGCCACCGCGCGGCGGGCAACGTGGACTTCCTCGCCGAACAGGGCAAGACCTACGACTTCGAGGTCGAGATCGTCGACCTGTACGTGACCGGTGAGGCGGGCGGCGGTCAGCCGTTCTCCTCGACCCTGACCCGGCGCCTGGTCGCCGAGGGCGACGTCACCGGTGCCGCCGAGATCCTGGGCCGCCCGCACCGGGTGGAGGGCGTGGTCGTGCGAGGCGCCCAGCGCGGCCGCGAACTCGGCTTCCCGACGGCCAACGTCGAGACACTGCCGCACACCGCCATCCCCGCCGACGGTGTCTACGCCGGCTGGCTGCACGCCCAGGACGAGGTGATGCCGGCCGCGATCTCCGTCGGCACCAACCCGCAGTTCGACGGGACCGAGCGCACGGTGGAGGCGTACGCGATCGACCGCGTGGGCCTGGACCTGTACGGCCTGCACGTCGCCGTCGACTTCCTCGCCTTCGTCCGCGGCCAGGCGAAGTTCGAGTCGCTCGAGGCCCTGCTGGAGCAGATGGCCGAGGACGTGAAGCGCTGCCGGGAGCTGATCGCGGCGGCCGAGTAGCCGGTCCTACGACGTCGAAGGGCGGCCGGTGCCTCAGGCACCGGCCGCCCTTCGTGCTGCACGGGCTACTGCTGCGTCCAACCGGGCGGTACGGCGCCCTGCTGAGGCTGGCCCTGCTGCGGATCCTGCGGTGGCGGCGCCTGCTGCTGCCAGCCCTGGCCCGGCGCGGGCTGCTGCGGGGCCTGTCCCCAGCCCTGACCCGGCTGCGGGGCGCCTCCGGGGTGGGCGTAGGGCTGCTGGGGCTGCTGCTGCGGGTACTCCTGCTGGGGCGGGTACCCCTGCTGGGGCTGCTGCTGGTACTGCATGTTCGGGTTGCCGAAGCCCTGCTGGGTGCGCGCGATGTCCTCGGCGATGACGGACGCGAGGTCGAAGTAGGCCTCGCGGGTCTTGGGACGCATCATGTCGAGGTCCACCTCGGCGCCCGCCGCGAGGTGCTCGTCGAAGGGGATCACGACGACACCGCGGCAACGGGTCTCGAAGTGCGCGACGATGTCCTCGACCTTGATCATCTTGCCCGTCTCGCGGACACCGGAGATCACGGTGATCGACCGCTGGACGAGATCGGCGAACCCGTTCGCCGACAGCCAGTCGAGCGTCGTCGAGGCGCTGCTCGCACCGTCCACCGACGGAGTGGAGATGATGATCAGCTGGTGGGCGAGGTCCAGCACTCCGCGCATCGCGCTGTAGAGCAGACCGGTGCCCGAGTCCGTGAGGATGATCGGGTACTGCTTGCCGAGCACGTCGAGCGCACTGCGGTAGTCATCGTCGTTGAAGGTGGTGGAGACCGCCGGGTCCACGTCGTTGGCGATGATCTCAAGACCCGAGGGCGCCTGTGAGGTGAAGCGGCGGATGTCCATGTAGCTGTGCAGCTGCGGGATCGCCTGTACCAGGTCACGGATGGTCGCGCCCGTCTCGCGCCGGACCCGTCGGCCGAGGGTGCCGGCGTCCGGGTTGGCGTCGATCGCCAGGATCTTGTCCTGCCGCTCGCTGGCGAGCGTGGCGCCGAGCGCCATCGTCGTCGTGGTCTTGCCGACGCCGCCCTTGAGGCTGATGACCGCGATCCGGTAGCAGGACATCACCGGCGTACGGATCAGACCCAGCTTCCGCTCCCGCTCCGCGGCCTCCTTCTTGGCGCCGAGCTTGAACCGGGACGGGGCCTGGTTGTTCTTGCGGGCCTTGGGCTGGTTGCGCAGCAGCCGGTCGGAGGAGAGCTCCACGGCGGCGTTGTAGCCGAGTGGGGTTCCGGGCGCGGCTTGCTGCTGCTGGGGAGCACCGGGTCCGGCCTGGGGGCCGGGCGGGGCGCTCCAGCCCTGGTTGCCCTGAGGCGGATTGCCGTAGGCGGCGGGCGGCACAGCGGGGTTCTGCTGGGGCGCCTGCTGCTGCGGTGCCTGCTGCTGGGGCTGGGCCGGGGGCTGCTGCTGGGGTGCGGGCTGCGGCTGAGCCTGCTGCTGGGGCTGCGGGTAGCCGTAACCGCCCTGCTGGGGCGGGTAACCGTAGCCGGGCTGGGCGGGGTGCTGGGGCTGCTGCGGCTGCTGGGGGTAGCCGTAACCGTCCGCCTGCGGCTGTCCGGGCTGGGGGTGTCCCGGCTGGGGGTGTCCGGGCTGCGGCTGTGCGGCCTGCGAGGGCTGCTGCGGGTAGCCGTATCCAGCGGCCTGGGGCTGTCCGGGGTGCGGCTGGCCGGGATGTGGCTGGCCCGGCTGAGGCGCCTGCCGCGGGTCGACCGGAGCGGGCTGTCCGGCCTGCGCCGCCGGGTACCCGGGCTGGTGCTGCGCCGGGTAGCCGGCCTGCTGGGCCGGGCCGAACGTGCCCTGCGGCGGGGTCTGCTGCTGGGCGGGCGGCTGGGGGTAGCCGTATCCGCCGGCATGCGCGGCCGCGGCCTGTGCGGCTGCGGCCTGGGCAGCGGCAGCCTGTGCGGCGGCCGCGGCCTGCTGGTCCGGCTGTCCTGCTTGCTGCGGCACTCCCTGGGCGGGGTGCGCGGGCGCGAAGCCCTGCGGCAGCGGGGGAAGCGGCTGGCCCGCCTGAGGCGGCACGGGGGTCTGGCCGGTGGGCTGCCCCTGCGGCTGCCCGGGGACCTGTCCCGTCGCCTGCGGCTGCTGCCCCTGAACCGGGGCCGGGGCCGGGGCCGGGGCCGGGTCCGCGGGAGCTGCGGGCGCCTGCGCGGCCGGTGCCTGCGCCTCTGCCTCCGGCTCTGCTTCCGCCGTCGCCGGAGCGGCCTCGGAATCGTCATGCGCGGGGGAGTCCGCGTCGGCCTGGACGTACGCCGACTCGTCGCCCTCCGCACCGGGGACGGAACCGGTGGAGTCACCCGACTCCGCCTCGTCATTCCGCTCCTCCTCAGGCTCCACGTCGTCGTCGGCACCGCCGAACAGCAGCGCCGCCTCTGCGTCGGCAGCGGCGTGGTTGAGCTCGGGCTGCGGCTCCGCCACCGGCTGTGCGGGGGCGGGCTGTTCGGGTACGGGCGCTGCCGGGACGCCGGCCGCCGGGGTGGCGGTCGGGGACGGGGCGGCCTGGGCATCCGTATCGACCGGACGCAGCACGGGGAAGCCGGGTGCGCCGGGCGGCTGGGCGGGCGCGTGCTGCTGGGGGGCGGCGGGAGGCTGGGCGGGGGTGTGCTGCTGCGGGGCGGCGGGAGGCTGAGCAGGGGTGTGCTGCTGGGGGGCGGCGGCGAAACCACCCGAGGTGTCCTGCTGGGGCACGCCGAAGCCACCGGACGTGTCCTGGCCCGGCTGGGGCACGCCGAAGCCACCCGACGTGTCCTGCCCCGGCTGGGGCACACCGGCACCCGTCTGCTGCGGATAGCCGTACCCGCCGGGCGCCTGCTGGGGATAGCCGTACCCGCCGGGCGCCGCCGCGCCCCCGGCCACGGGGGCCCCCGGTGCGGACTGCTGCTGCGGGAAGCCGTAGCCACCCGTGGCCGGGCCCTGCTGGTGCGCGCCGGGCGTGCCCTGAGCCGGAGTGGGCTGGGCGGGCTGTGCCGGCTGCTGAGGCGTGCCCTGGGCCGGCGGCTGCGCCGGTCCGGGAGCGGGCGGTGCCGGAACGCCGGGCGGCCCGGTGGGCGACCCGACGGGCGCTCCGGTCGGCGGGGGTGGCGATGGTCGGCCGGCGTCCGGCTGTTCACCGGACGGGGAACCACTTTGCGTGCTTTGGGCGTACCAGGCGGGAGGTGTGTAGACGATTTCGAACTCGCCGGTGAGATCCACCTCGTGATCGTCCCCGTCCGAGGAAGGGCTCCCGCCGTTGTACTCGGACCGATCCCTGTTCACTGCTTGCCTCCTGGTCAGCCACTGCTGCTGAGCTGGTCGTCGTCGCGGCCGGGCGGACCGAGTGGCTAGTCCCACGCGACTGCGATCGTCACCGCACCACCAGAAGCCTAATCACTCGCATGGCGGGACGGAAAAGCCCCCATGGGCGCGGACGCTATAGCCCCGGGTGCGTGGACGGAAGAGCCGCATGGGTGCGGACGGAAAGCCCCGGGGGCGAGGCCTCGCAACGCCCCGTGGCCGAGGCCCTGTTCGCGACCCGCCCCAAAGACGACGACGTGTCAGTCCATACGACGGGCCACGCCGAGCAGGCCCGTCTCCGCATCGGTGGGTTCGGTCATGACGAACTTCTGATGCTTGCGAGTGCACCACAGGGCGACGCCGTCGTGAAGGGTCGGCAGGTGCTGAAGTTGCTCCTCCGGGATCCCCAAGGTGTCACGTACGGCCTCGGTCTCGTAGGGCGAGATGCGCTGAATCCCCACCAAATGGGCCTGAGACAGCCAGCGCGGCGCATGCTCACTGACGAACGGCAGCACCGTCACCACGGCCTGCCACGGCACGGACGTCACCCGTCCGCGCGGCGGGCGGATGCCGCAGTCCCGGAACAGCACGACCGGACTGGAGACGGACGGCCCCTGCGCGGGCACCCGGCCCACCGGATACACGGTCACGCACTGCTGGCCGCCGCCGGCCGCCTGGGCCAACTGCTGCCACGCCTGCGGACGTCCGGTCTCCACGCCCACGCGCGCACCCGTCGCGGCGGCACGCAACGCCAGCACCTGGGCCAGCCACAGGCCGCCCACCAGCACGACGTCGAAGGCGGTCGGACGGGACAGTCCGAGCACGGCGGGCTGCTGTTCCGGGTCGGTGCCGATGAGTACGCCGTCGTCACCGATCGGCATGCTGATCGCCGCGAGCTCGTCGGCGGTGACGACATGGCGGTTGCGGCGCGGCCCGCGCAGCCCGAACCCCGGGCTGACGATGCGGCGTTGCTGCTGCGGTGCCTCCGGCTGCCGGATGATGGGGATCATTCCGGTGTCGGTGGGCGAGGCCACGTGTGCCGGTGTGCGCCCAGGGGCCCGGCCCTGCTGCCCCGGGGGCATGGTCGAGGCGGGGTGGGACATCAGTACGTACCTCCGAGCGGCAGAGTGGCGAGAGCTCCGGGGACCTGCTCGCGGTCGAGACGGACCAGGCCGACCTTCGCGGCACTCGCGGCCCGCTCCAACTCACGCCCCACCTGGCCGAGTTCACTGTCACCGCGGGCGGTGACACGGACGTGCCCGGTGAGGGCGACACCCCGGTTGCCGGCCTTGCTCAGGGTCATGCTGAACGTCGTGGCGAGCACCGGCAACGAGGTCAACCGCGTGACCAGTTCGGGCAGCGCCACACCGCCGCTTCCCAACTGCGGCCAGCGGGAGACCCAGTACGTCGTGTGGTACCGGTCGTCGACCCGCCAGGTCCGCACCGACTCGACCGTACGGCGCTGAGGCGTCCGCCCGTCCTGAGCGTGCTGGGCGTTGGCGCGCGGGTTCAGGCAGCTGGACGTAGCGAGCGCCTGCACCAGCTCGGTCTCGTCCAGGATGGTCGCCTTGAAGCCGGCCCCGGCCAGTCGGCTCGACAGCTGGTCCGCCACCCGCAGCAGGGCGCGCTGCGCGCCGGGAACGCCGTCCCCGCGGGCCTGAACCGCCTCCGCGCACAGCTCCGGGTCGAGCTTGAGGGCGACCCAGGTGAGCCGGAGCGCGGGCGAACCGGCCTGCGCCTGCAGGGGGCCGTAGGACCGCGCGGCCAGCGACTGCTGCGGCAGATGCGGCGCCGGCGCCGGCTGGGTGTGCTGCACGACCTGCGCGGAGGCGAGACGGATCCCGTCGACCTCGAGGGCGTCCTGGACCAGCCGCAGCGGCAGCTGCCGACCGGCGGCGCCGGGGCGCAACGGCTGGTCTCCGGGCTGCACGAACAGGACCGCGGTGAGGAAGGACCCGTCGCCGATCATGCCGATCGAGCGGTCGTCACGGGAGACGAAGGAGTACGTCCGCAGGGCGGGGTCGCACTCGACGACCGCTGCCAGCATCGAGTCCGTCCCGGGCGGCACGGGCTGCTTGGCGTCGCGTCGGCGCTGCCGCAGCGCGCGGGTCGTCTCGTACCACTCGGGCAGCGGACGGCGACCTCGGCGCAGGACCGCGAGGAGCAGCAGCAGTGCCGCGACGACACCGGCCGGGACCAGCAGCCAGGACTGGTCGGCGGCCCAGGCGGCCACCATGACCGCCGCCGCGAGCTCCACCAGGATGAGCTGCTGCAGCCGCACCGGGCCCAGACCGCCGGGGCGGGGCAGCGTGCGAGGCGAAGCGGCAGTGGGAGCGGCCGGTGCGGCCGACGCACGTCTGCCGCCGCCCGGGCCTCCCTGTTGCTGCTGTGCGCGGCGTCCGCGCCGAGTGCTCGTAGCGCTGGTCATCCCCCGGGACATCCCTTTCGCGAAGTAGTGGCCGTCGGTCGGGCGGGATCCTCTGTTCGGCGAGGTCCGAGATCCCGGCGACGGGCCAGGGGCACCGATGGCCCACAACATCCATGCGGGTGGCTCACGGTACCCGCTGCGGAACACCGGGCGACACAGGGGACACCCAAAACCCAGGTGGTCAGCCTGTCATGGACCGGCCCCGCTTGGTGGAGCGCTGTCGTGAAGCTCTGTGAAGATGCGGGGGCGGCCGCACACCTGATGGATCGTCGCCGCGTGGCGCAGGGCATAGTAGGTGCCTGCGCGGCCGAATAGGCCTGTCGAGTCGGCCTGTCGAGCGCCGCGAAACACCACGACCGCGATCGAAACACCACGACAGCGATCGAGCGGTACGGACGCGGTCGGAACATCGCAGAACGATCGAGCATCACAAACGGGAGAAACGGGGACCATGGCAAAGCGTCGGGATGAGCTCGCCGCCTACACGTTCGCTCGCAAGCGCACCGTCGCGGCGTTCCTGGCGCCGTCACCGGGCGGTTCCGAGGAAGGCGCTCCGCGTCCCATTCGTACGGTGATGCCCAGCCTCGGGGTGGGCCTGGTGCTGGTGCTCGGCTTCATCGCGTGGGGCGTGATCAAGCCCACGGCACCCAAGGGCTGGGACACGCCGGGTGAGTACATCATCGTCGACAGCGACTCCACGACGCGGTACGTGGTCCTCGACCCGGACCCGAAGGACGGCAAGGTGGAGAAGGTCCTCCACCCGGTCCTCAACTACGCCTCCGCGAAGCTTCTGCTCGACAAGGGCAAGGGCACCGTCCTAGAGGTCCCCGGCAAGGAGATCGACAAGAGCGGCATCCGGCACGGCGCGACGATCGGTATTCCCTACGCCCCCGACCGGCTGCCCTCCAAGGAGGACGCGGAGACGGCGAAGACCTGGGCGGTGTGCGAGCGTCCGACCCCGGGATCGGCGGCCGCAGCCATCGACCGCGCCGTCTTCGTCCTGGACGCGGACGACGCCAAGTCGCTGGGCAACGCGGGGAAGGTCGACCCCAGCGAGGCTCTCTACGTCGTCGAGCGCCAGACCGGACGGCAGTTCCTGGTCGACAGCAAGGGCAACCTCTTCCTGCTGGGCGACACGGCGGGCCTCGACAAAGTCACCATGGAACTGCTGCGCAACGCCGTCGTCGGCCGGGACGCCGAGCCGCAACCGGTGAGCCGTGAGTGGCTGCGCACCTTCAACGAAGGCGGCGTCATCACCTTCCCGACGATCCCGAACGTCGGTGGCACGACCACGGTCCAGGGGCTCCCCGCCAACGCGAGCACGGTGGGCCGGGTGCTCAAGGCACAGGACGCGCAGGGCGAGAAGTACTACGTCGTCCTCAAGAACGAGGTCGCTGCCATCACACCCTTCGTCGCAGCCCTGATCCAGGCATCGCCCGCCGCCCAGACTGCGTACGGGACGGACGAGATCGCCCCCATCCAGGTCGCGCCCCAGGACATCACCACGGCCAACAACGGCCCGGCGAACCGCTTCTACCAGAACAAGGGCTGGCCCCAGACGGTTCCGCAGCAGGCCAACCCCGCGACCACGGCGAACGGCGAGGCCCGTAACACTTCGTGCAGCGTCTACAAGGGCACCATCGACGAGGGCAAGAAGCCGCAGCTTGCCGCCTGGGCAGGGACGGCGTACCCGAAGAGGGTCATCGCCGACTCGCTCAGCGCCTACGTCTCGTCCGGCTCGGGCCTGCTCTTCACGGAGGTCATGGGTGCGGCGGGGGGCGGCGGCAGGCAGTACCTGCTGACGGACACGGGTCTGCGGTACGCGCTGCCGAAGGGCAACGACAGCGCAGCGAAGGGAAGCGGCGGCGACTCGTCCTCGGGCTCTTCGACCGGTGAGGCGAGCGAGACGGACAAGGCGCGTACGCGGCTGGGTTACGAGGACGCATCCCAGTCCTTGTTCGTGCCGCAGACGTGGGCGACGTTCATCCCGAAGGGGCCCACTCTGGACACTGGCAGCGCGACGCAGGAACAGAGCCAGTGACCCTCCAACGGGCCAGCGGACAGACGCACTTGAAGGTAAGACGGCGCGAGAGTCACAAGATGATCGCTCAAGTGTGTGAGCCGTGTAACTGATTGGCCGCGTCTGTGGCCGAGTGACAAGCTGACGATAGAGTGTTTGCAGCGCTCAACGGTGCGAAGCTTCTCCGGGCACCAGTGCAGGTTTCCCGGATCAACGACGACATGGGGGAAGGTTCATCATGGCCGGGCAGTTCCGGGTAACAGAGGACGAACTCACCAAGCTCTCCGGTGACATCAACACCGTCAACGGTCAGCTGCAGGGCGAGATCCGCCGCCTCAACGGAGTGATCGACCAGATCGCCGGCGGCTGGAAGGGCCAGGCGGCCCAGTCGTACCGCCAGCTGCAGGACCGCTGGAACGCGGACGCGAAGAGGATGACCGACATCCTCAACGACATCAAGGAAGCCGTGGACTCCACGCGGAGCAACTACTCCGCGTCGGAAGAGCAGCAGAACTCCGAGATCAGCAAGATCATGTCCGACTTCGGCTGATCAAGCCGCTCGGTCCGAAGTTCTTCGGCTCCATCCGATTTCCACAGACTTCCTTCGATTCTTCCTGAAAGGGAACGACGATGTCGATCCTCGTCAATTACGCAACCATCACCAACGCGTCCACGGACGTGAAGTCCACCGCCGGCCGCATCAAGCAGCAGCTCGATGACATCGAGGCCGCGGTCAAGCGCGTCGCCAGCACCTGGGAAGGTGAGGCGCAGGAGGGCTACCAGCGTAAGCAGCGCGAGTGGGACCAGACCGCCGCTGACCTGCACGCGACCCTGCTGAAGATCTCCACTGCGCTGCAGAGCGCGGCCGAGAACTACCAGGCCACTGAGAAGAGCAACTCCGCGACCTGGAGCTGACCCGTCGGCGACCCGTGGGACCTGAGATGAAGAGAATCGGGCCAGCTGACGCCACGGCGTCGGCTGGGCCGACCTCTGCTTCGGGGTCGTACACAGCTTCTGCGGGATCGCGGACAGCCCTGGTGGGGATGCCCGCAGTAAATCCCGCAAATCTTC
Source organism: Streptomyces sp. R28 (assembly GCF_041052385.1). Classification (GTDB taxonomy): domain Bacteria; phylum Actinomycetota; class Actinomycetes; order Streptomycetales; family Streptomycetaceae; genus Streptomyces. Next base: position 7,612,459 of record NZ_CP163439.1, read on the forward strand.
ACACGCGTCGCTACATCCGCTACACCCACTACATCCGTCACAGACACATGACCCAGCTTCGAGAGAAGCAAGGAAGCCCTGGGGGCCTGAACATGGGGGGCCTGAGCGTGAAGGGCCGGACAGCCCGCTCGCGTAGCCGCAACAGTGGAACCCGCGCACTGCAGCGGGTTTTTGGCGTGCTTGCGGTGACGGGGATCTGCTGTGCGTCGGCGACGGTGCCGGCGTCGTCGGCTTCCGCCGACCCGTCGGTACCCACGCGCCTCGCGGCCGCAAGCGGCCCTGGTTCAAGCGGCACTGTCTCGGCCGGCACGAAATTCGGCCTGGCGGACAGCTCGGAATGCGTCTTCGGCGGCAAGGTCATCAAGTCCACGCCATGGTCGCTCCAGCGGATCCTCCTGGACCAGTTGCGGGGACAGGCGACGGGCAAGGACGTCACGGTCGCCGTGATCGACACGGGTGTCGACGCCTCGAACCGCCAGCTGACCAGTGCCATGGCCGCAGGCAGCAAGACCTTCGTCGACGGTGCTCCCACCAAGGACATCGAAGGCCACGGCACCCGGGTCGCAGGCATCATCGCGGCCCGCCCGCTCAAGGGCACGGGCTTCGTCGGCATCGCACCGGAGGCCAAGATCCTCTCCCTCCGTTACACGGGTGGACAGGAGAAGCAGGGCAACGCGGGGACCATGGCCGACGCTATCCGTTATGCGGTCGCCAAGGGCGCAGACGTCATCAACATCTCCTCGGACACCCAGAACAAGAAGGACGACCAGACACTCGCGGACGCCGTGAAGTTCGCGGTGGGCCAGGGCGCCCTGATCGTGGCAGCCGCCGGCAACGACGGCGCCGACGGCAAGTTGGCGAAGACCTACCCCGCCGCCTACGACGGCGTCCTGGCGGTGGCGGCCTCCGACCGCAACGACGAACGCGCCCCCTTCTCACAGTCGGGCGACTTCGTGGACGTCGCGGCACCGGGCGTCAGCATGGTCTCCACGGTCCCCCTCGGCGGCCAGTGCACAGCAGACGGCACGAGCTTCGCGGCGCCGTATGTCGCGGGCGTCGCGGCTCTGCTGAAGGAGAAGTACCCGACGTGGAACGCCGCCCAGATCGCCACCCGCATCGAGGAAACCGCTCAACGCCCGGGACGCGAGGCTGACCCCTACATCGGGTGGGGCGTCGTCGACCCGGTCGCCGCGCTGCAGGAGGAGTCCACCCCGGGTGAGTCCCCGGAGCCGGACCCGGCGGTTGCGCCCGGAGCGGGCGGGGTCGTCCCGATGGCTGTGACCATGGGGGAGAGCGAGGCGGAGCGGGAACGCCGGGTAGCCATCTATGTGTTGGGCACGGGGCTGGCTCTGGCGCTTGTGGTTGCGGGGAGTGGGGTGGCTGTGCGGGACTGGCGGGAGCGGCGGGTTGGCCAGCCCGGGCGGGCTCGACGGGCTGGGCAGTCCGTCAGTCGGCTTGAGCGATGATTGGGCACCGAGTGGGTGCTGACAACTTGAGGAACAGGGGAGAGGACAACGGGGTATGAGTAACGGCATGCGGGTTGATCTGAGCGAGCTGGATAACGTCATCCGCAAGCTCAACGGCCTTCTCTCAGACATGGACAAGGCCAACACCAAGGCCAAGTACGAGACGGACATCCCGAGTAGTGCGTTCGGCAGCATGAAGTTCCTGGAGTCCAATGAGCTTCATGAGGCCCACCAGAAGCAGAAGACTCGGATCGAGACCATAATTCGCGATCTGCACAAATTGATCGACAGCTTCAGTACGAGCACCTCGAAGGTCAGGGACAAGTACAGCAACCAGGAGCAGGCAAACGCGCAAGGTGTGAGTGCTGCTCCCGAGAATGCGGCCAACTAAGCGGTTTAGCGACCGGTCACTGACAGAGGGGACGTTTCGACAATGGGCTACGGCTACGGTGGTTACTACAACAGCCCTGAGTACTACGAGGCTCAGCAGAAGGCACAGCAGCAGCGGATCCAGGACAAGCACGACCAAAAGCTTGAGTCGACCAAAGACGGTGGCATGGGGGGCCCGGACCGCAGCCAACTCTCCACGCCTTTCATGCAGATGAGCATCCCTGAGCTGCGATCCATGATCTTGGACGCGGATCCCGGCCGGATCTACGAGGTCAGCCAGCACTGGAAGTCGGTCCACAATATTTTGTCTGGTGGCGACGGCGACGGCAAGACTGGCGGCGTGGACTCGGTATCCGCGAAGGACAGCGTCGCGGGCATGATGCAGAGCGCCGTGGAAAATGTCCTCGAGCACTGGGAGGGCGAGGCGGCTGAGGCATTCCGTAAGAAGGCCAACGAGATCATGCAGAACATCCGGAACGGGGCTGCATGGGCCAACCACTACGGGGAAACCATGCACGCCGTTCAGAACGATCTGCGAAACTCCATGACCAAGATGCGGGAGGTCGAAGAGCCTTCTGGCTGGGACAGGGCCTGGGACAAGCTTACGGACGATGAGCGCAGCGATGAGCAATTGCTGGCGGACATCAACAAGGGCGTGAGTACGGAGGCCGCCGCCAAGGCGAATGCAGACTCCCTGTCTGCGGGTAAGGAAGCCCAACTGCAGGGGGTGGCGATCATGGAGCAGCTGGGGGTCAATTACAAGGCTTACTCGAAGCCGCCTGGTGGAATCGACGACCCGGAGCCTTTCCCTGCCCCGAACCCCAATACGCCAATGCCTACACCCATCCCAATGCCGTCCCCTGGCAGCTCGGGTCCAGGTAGCGGAAGCAGAACCGCCAAGCCGTGGAGCGCGGGGCCGACGACGAACATTAAGCCGACGCCTACGGTGCCCCGTGACCCTGGCATCACGGGCGGTTCCCAGCTCCCGACAGCTGGAACGAAGGTTGACAGCATCTCCCCAGGCTTGACAGGGACTGGCCCCAGCACGGGCGTTGGCGGACCCGGCGTCGGTGGTGGCAACTTCGGCACCAGCGGAGCTCAGGGTTCCGGCATCGTGGCCCCGGGCGGAGTATCTGGCCTCTCAGGCGGTGCTGCCGCCCGCGGCGGCATTGGCGCCGCGGGCGGTCGCGGTGGGGTGGCTGGTGGCGGAGCGGCAGCAGGCCGCGGCGCCGGAGGCCGAGCCGGCATGGGCGGCATGGGTGGCGGCGGAGCCGGCGCAGCTGGCCGAGGCGGTGCTGGTGCTGGCGGCCGGGGAGCCCTCGCGAAGTCGCGTGGCGGCGTTGTCGGCGCGGCCAAGGGAGTCACCGGCAAGGGTGCCGGTGGTGGTGCAGGCCTTCACGGCAGCCGTGGAGGATCCCAGCGCGGCGCCATGGCGGGCGGAGCCGGCGGCATGGCCGGTCGCAACGGCCGACGGTCCGAGGACGAGAACAGCCGGGGTGACCGCCCCGACTACCTGGTCGAGGACGAAGAGACCTGGATCTCGGAAGAGGACCGCAACCGAAACGTCCCGCGGACAATCGAGTAGACACGTAAGTGGGTCGGACGGATAGTTGCGTCTGCCCATGCTATGAAGGCTGGCGCACCCAGCCATAGCTGAGTGAGGAGCAGGGAATTGGGTTTCAAGCGAGTCTCGTCAACGGCAGGGGTCATGGCTTTGACGGGAGCCTTGCTCCTCACCTCAGCCCCGACTGCGTCGGCGGATCAAGTCCGAGACGCTCAGTGGCCACTGAGCGTGTACGGCGCAGAAAACGTATGGGAGACCTCCCAAGGGGCAGGGGTTACTGTTGCTGTAATCGACTCAGGTGTCGATGCCAGTCAGCCGGATCTAACCGGGCAGGTCTTGCCTGGTAAGGACTTCACCGGTCAGGGCAACCCTCATCAGGATGAGAATGGTCATGGAACGGGCATGGCCAGCCTTATTGCTGGCCATGGACACGGAGCGAATAGTTCTTCGGGAATTATGGGCCTTGCGCCGAAGGTGAAGATCCTTCCGGTGCGCGTGAGTGCAACCAAGGACGATAAGTACATCAATGATTGGTCTGCTGGAGTCCGCTATGCAGTGGACCAAGGCGCGTCGGTAATTAACCTGTCGTTCAATGACGCTTCGGCCTATCCTGGTTCAAAGGCGGCCAAGGCAATCGCCTACGCGCAGGAAAAAGACGTTGTAGTTGTAGCGGGTACAGGCAACGACTCAGGGACAGTCAATTATCCGGCCGCTCTCCCAGGAGTGGTGGCTGTCTCTGCTGTGGACAAGGGTCTGAACTTTTGGAGTAACTCGAACACTGGTAAGGGGGTAGTACTTGCGGCGCCCGGTGTTGACATCCCGCGAGCTGACCCCCTGAGTTCAAGCGGTTACGCGTTGGCCGATGGCACCTCCGATGCCACCGCCTACGTCTCAGCCATCGCGGCCCTAGTCCGCTCCAAGTACCCCGACCTAACCGCAGGCCAGATCATCAACCGCCTGATCAAGTCGGCGTCCTTCCTGAATAACAAGGGTAGGACGGCCCCGGACAGGGAACTCGGCTACGGAATCGCCCGCCCCGGCACGGCGCTGAGGATGGACATCCCAAAGGGCTCCAAGGAGGGCCCCCTCGCCAAGTCCTCTCCGTCTACGTCCACGAATTCCGGCGCAGCCTCGGATGACAACGACAGCACAAGCCTGGCCAAGAAAAAGAAGAAGTCCTCCTCGGGCAGCTTCCTCATCATCGCCGGCATCGCAGCCGCCGTGGTCGTCATCGGCATCCTCTTCGCGGTGCTCCGTAGCCGCCGCAACGGAGGCAGTGGCGGCGGGCCTGGCTCCGGCGGCGGAACCCCTCCTCACGGCACGGGCTACCCGCCCCAGCCCCAGACGGGCTATCAGCAGTACCCCAACACCCCTCCCAACCAGGGCTACCCCACACCTCCAGGACAGGCCCCACAGCACCCCAACCCCTACGCCCAACAGCCCCCACACCAGGGGCAGTAGGAAAATCTCATCTGTAGCGGCGGTAGAAGGCGCTTTGATCTTGCCGCCTCGCCCGCTACGTGGCGCTTGGTAGCGTCACGAGGTTCCGCCGCAGGCGCCGCAATGGAGACTGCGGTCCGAGGAGGTCCTGTGCTCAGGAGCACAGGACCTCCTCGGCAGTCCCGCCCCATTGCTGCCGAGGCCACGGCTGCCAATAGTCGGTAGACAGGACACGCATCATCTCCACGCGAACAGGTCCGCCCAGTAGTCGGTGGCGCCTCGCTCCTCACCCTTGCGAAGCCGAGATCTCATGAACCCGGATCTACCGGACCTGAATTCCCAATCCGCTGCCGATGAGATGACATCACGTACAGCGGCCCACTTCACCACCGCCCTGTTCGGGCTTGGAGTACTAGTCCCTTGGCTACTCTTCTTGGCGTCGCTCATGTCTGGGGGGCTTTGGTGGCTGACAGCGCTTAATTTGATGGGCACGCATATGGGTCTATTGGTCATGCTGCGCGGGTACCGCGACGACAATCGTGTTCTGAAAAGGTGAGGAGCAGCTATTCATGTGACGACCCTGCTGCTCTGTCTCGTTGCAGCCCAATTTTTGAACTGACCTAGAAGTCGAGAACGAGAAGGGAGCCTGCTCGATGGGCCTCGTTGTCCTTGTAGTTGGCGTGATCGGCCTTGGAGCCGCGATTGGCGCCGTGGTTGTCCTCGTCGTACTGCGTAGCCGCCGCAACTCTGGTCCCGGTCAGATCAGCCCTGGCGCCGGTAGGTACCCCCAGAACATGGGTTACCCGCCCCAGCAGCCGATCTATCCGACGGGACAGCAGCCGTATCCCCCAACCCCCTATCAGGGGAGCCCTACTCCTCCCGGACAATAAATCCGATCGCAACCATCGGCGGGCAGCGCAATTTCACAGAAGAGGCCTTCATGATCACGACGCTGGGGGTAGGTACCTAGAGTACGGCTCTGTCGGCGTCAGTTGCTGTCCTGGCCCTTCCTATTGCTTGGATGGTCACGGTAGACCGCCGCGCAAGGCAGCTGTCCGAGCTCCCTTTGCAGTGTGATCCTGTTGCCCGGTCTGCTGGCGCGACAATAGCCGATCGGTAAGGAACTGGAATCCTCTGCCAGTTGAATCTCATTGTGCGGCAAGTGCGAAGTGCAGCACTAGAGCATGGGTGAGGCGCGTCATAGGGAAGACCCCACGCCGGCTGGGTCTGAGCGAGAAAAGAAAGAGCGAGCAGTTGCTGCTAAGAGGCGCCGTCGAGGAGAGCGTATGAAGAGTGGCAGTCGCCAACTTCCTCTAAATGACCACGGAACACCGGTTCCGTTGGAACAGTTCAGAGTTCCGGCGCCCGGGTATAAGCGCGCTTTCGATCACCCGGAGACGCGGGCTGCTTGGGAGAGGACACATCGCAAGCTGAGGCGGCGGCGGATGGTTTGGTGGGTCCTGTGCCTTCCTTCGTTTCTTGCTGTCAGCTCCCTTATGAGTCCGGACGTGGATGAGGCGCTCAACACAATCGGGGGCGTCGCTCTGATCGCCTGGGTCCTCGGCTATCCCTGCGTCCTCTACTTCTCTGCCAAGTCGTTGGGGTGCCTCAAGCGCATGCGGCGCGTCCTGGAGACGCATCCTTGGCGACTGATCCCACAGGTGCACAGGCCTTCGGGCACCAGGGACGTGTACACCGCCGCCGTGCAACTCCAGTACGCCGAGAACGAGAGATTGACTGGTCTGATGTCCGTCTGGAATCCGGTCAGGACGTATCGGCGCTTGCCCAAGAACTTGGAGTACGGCGCCTGGTACGCGGGTGAGACGTTTAATGCGCGGACCGCGGCCAGCAAGGGGCGTGGCGTCTTGACGCTCCCGGGCGTCGGCGATCTGCTTTCCATGACGAATCGGCTTGGCGATCACTGAGCCTTAGCAGTGTCTTCAGCATCTTCATTAGCCCACCGGAGTAGCGAAGCGGATTGCCTACCTCACGTTTCACGGCTTTCCACGGAGTCGCACTGACCGTTTGGGCCGGCGCTCAGCACGTTCGCCGGCTCGGTGGTGTCCAAGAGCACCGCTGGACGTCGTCCAGCCCCAGCACCCGGGACGAAGTTTTGCTGGAGTCCACTCGATTCGGATGCTGAAGACTTGAGTGTTGGTCGGCTGAGGGCTGTTTCTAGGAACTGCCTGATGTCGGGAGGGAGTTAGTCGGCTTCTTCTTCCGCCGGTGGACTCTGGGCGGCACATCCGAGTTGATGCTCAGGGCGGCCCAGGACAGAGCAGGGGGTTGGGACTGCGACCTCTCGCGCCGGCTGGCTCCACCTTCACCCGCGCTCACCAGCGCGTAGATGGGATCTGAGGAGCCGGCGCGGCCCCGCACTCGGACGAGTGCGGGACGGACTGAGCGAGGCGAAGCCGCCGTGGGCGCCAGAGGATCAACCGGGTCACGAGGGCGCGGGCCGGGGAGTCGGTCTTGCGGAGTTAGATCACCTTGCGCGTGAGGCTGGCGTCCTGGGCTCGAGAGACGCGGTCGGGGGTGGCCAGCTCGCGGTCTTGTGCGGTCGCGTCCCAGTCCGCGGGCTGCATGAAGAAGAACGTTCCGGAGCTCGGTACGTAGCCGACAGCGCCGAAGGGCAGGTCTCCCGCGACGTACACGCCGTTCTCGATGCCTTCGGGCCAGGGGTTGCGCCACGGGCCACGCCGCGGGATCGGGTTCATCCGCATCAGCGGCGACTCGTGGCCCTCGGCGGTGTGTAGCGTGAGCGTCATGCTCTTCGGGCGGCCCTTGGTCGCCTTGGCACCGTCCACCTTGGCGATCTGCGGGCAGTACGTGTCGAAGGAGTACTGGGCCAGCGTCCTGCGGCAGGTGCGGGTGAGTAGGACCGCGATGGGGATGGTGCTGAGAGAGGCGAGGAGACCGAAGATTCCCACCAGGATCATCGGCCCCCCGATGATGAAGATCCAGGACATGCCGGCGCGATTCGCCGCCGCGCCCAGCGGCGGCACCCCGAACGCCATGAACGCGTAGATCACGGTGTTGCGGATACCCGCCCACCACATCCGGGTGGTCAGCTTTTCGCGCAGCGCGGCGGTGTCCAGTGTTCCCGGTGCGCGGGCACCTTGCATGTTGTCCGGCACTCGTTCTCCTGAAGTCCGTCCCAGCCCGGCTGGTGTTATCCGAAGTCGTTCCGGATGGTGGCGGCGACGCCGGTCAGCGCCTCCGGTTCCTGGGGGGCCTTGTTGGCCGCCGTGGCTCGTTCGGGATCGGTGAAAGTCAGGGTGCGGGCGATCCCGAGCAATATATTGCGGTAGTCGTCGGCGGAGTCGAGATCCGGGGTCACCATCTGGAGGACGATGAGCTCCGGGGTGCTCGGTGCCGCCACCGCGACGATGCCCTGCCAGATGTGACTCGGGAGCGTGTCATTCAGCTCCGGCCGCCGGGACGACCGCGGCGCGGCCGGTCGCTTCTCGGAGAGGAAACCGAGACCGCACGGCAGCTCCAGCGGGCGCATGCCTTCGTCCCGGCCGTCTGCGGCGCTGCCCGCGAGGCCTGCCACCACAAGCTTCGCACTGCCCGACGTCGGCAGCGTCGACACGGTGAACACCGACATCGTGAAACCGCCGGCGTCGTTGGGGTGGACTCCGAGCGCGCACTCCTGCACCCTGTTGGCGTTGAGCTGGCTGACGATGCCCGCGTATAGGCGCAGGGCCCGGTCCGCCTCCTCCCGCTCCTGTGCGGGCAGCCCACGAAGCTGGTTGATGAGCTCCATGAGTTGCTCGGGCGGCGGAGTGAGGTCAAGGGACGTATAGCCGACGGGCAGCCCGTACCAGAAGGATGGCTTGCGGGCGTCCCGCGGTGCGGTGGCCGTTTCACTCACGGTTATGCGGTGCCTTCACTCTCGCCGTGGCTGGTCATACGAGGCCGAACAATCCGGCGATGCCATGGGCCGTCGCGGCGGCCTTCGTGCCTTCGGCGGTGTTGTGTTCGGAACCCTTGTCGTCGATGACGCCGAAGCTCTCCGCGGAGGAGATACCGTTCGCGGCGACGTTCAGCATGTTGACCTTGAGGCCACCCATCAGCTTCCACGAGCCCTTAGTGCTGTCACCCGCAGCCCGCCAGGCGTCGGTGGCCTCATCCGCCGCCGAGCGGCCGATCCCGAGGAACCCGCCCTTCACACCGCCCCACGTCTTCGTGGCCAGGTTGGCTCCGTCGGCCGCGCCCTCGAAGCCCTCCTTGGCCGCGACGCCCAGCGCCTTCCCGCCCGGAATCATGCCGACGATGTCACCAGCCATGGACGCATAGGCGGAGAAGATCTCCATGCCGCTGCCCTGGAACATCAAGTTCTTGCGGAACTCGTCATCGGAGAGGTTCTTACCCATGGACACCGCGCTGGCGATGAGCGCGATGGGTACCATGATCGGGGCCAGCACAGGAAAGAGGGCGAGCAGACCAGCGATGGCGCCGATGGTGCCCGCGTGCTCCGCCAGGAACTTCCCGACCGACACGAGGATGTCGCCGACGCTCTCCCAGAAGCCCTTGTCGGGGGCCTTCTCTGCCGTGCCTTCCAGGGCCTTGGCGATGACCTCGGCGTCGTGGGAGTGCTCGGACTCCAACTCCTTGATCTTGCGGTTGAGTGACTCGTACTCGTCGTTGGCCTTTGTGAGGGCCGTGCTCGCCTCGTTGAGGTCCCGCTCGGCGGAGCGCAGCCGCGCGGTCGCGTCGTCGGCCTCTTCCTGTGAGGGGAAGGTCTGGTTGGCGAGCTTGAGGTCCGGGTGCTGGGCGGCCTGCTCGTACGCGTTCTTGGCCTTGTCGGTCGCGGCCTTCTTCTCGGCCGCGGCGGTGTCGTACTTCTTCGCCAGCTCCCGGTTTGAGGTCAGGTGCCCGTCCCAGTCGTGCAGTTGGGTCGAGGCGGAACGCAGCGCCGACGCAGCCTTCTTGATGTACTCCGACAGATCGCCATCGAGGTTCTCGCGGAACTTCTCCGCCGCGTCGCCCTCCCAGTAGCTGCTCTCGCCGGTGAGCTTCGTCAGCTGACGGTGTGTGTTCTCGAGCGCCGTCGCGGCCGCGGCCACCTTCTGCTGCAGTTTGGTGACCTCGGCGGGGATGCCCGGTACAGGGTTCCAGCCGATGTTGGGGTAGGGGTTCGCGGCCATTACTTACCGCCCCCGTCGCCACCGGAGGTGCTCTTGTCCGCGATCTGTTTGAGAACCTTCTCCAAGGCCTCCTCGACCTCTTCGTAGCCCTTCTTGTTGGACTTCACGCCCTCTTTGATCTCGTCGATCAGTTCTTTGGTCTTGTCGGACCCGTACTTCCACTCCTCCTGGAACTTGTCACAGGCCTCGTCGAGCCGGGCGGTACCGATCTGGTCGGCACGCGCGTGGTCGAGGGCGGACCGCGCCTCGTTCAGCTCGTCGACGCATCTCTCCAGATTCGTCAGGAACTGCTCGAGTTGCCCGATGTCCGTCTTGAAGTGGTCCCCCATGGGCCAGTTGCTCCCCGTTTCGACTCTGGATACATCGGGCCCAGGCGACTCAACTGATCACCTAGGCCTCCTCGGCCCATACATGCGTTGGCCAGGCGCTCCATATCGAGTCCTTGGGGGCCTGTGGCTCTGCGAAAAACCGTCACAGGAGCGCCACTGGATCGTCGCCCTGCGGTGCAGGGCTCACGTCCTGAAATCCCGTCGGCAGGAGGTCTTGTACTGGCTAGGGGCGTCTCCCGCTAAACGCTCGTTCGTGGTCTCGTGGTCGGTGCAGCTGCAGCGGCCGTAGCCAGTGGGTCGCGGGGTGGGCGGCCAAGGAGGTTCGGGAGGTCGGGGCCAGTGCCGTCCAGGAAGCCGTGTCGGATGCTGGTGGCGATCGAGGCGAGCATGGGCGGCTGGAACGGCAGCAGTCCTGGCGTCTCGTCGAGGAGCCTGCGCCGGTATTCGCCCAGGCTTATGGTGCGGTGCGGGGCCCCGAGCCGATCGGCCACCTGGCCGGCCGTGATCGGCGTGCCGACGAGGTCGTAGACGCGCCCGCTGTGCCGTGCCGGATTCGCCGCAACGATCGCCGCGGCCTCGGCGAGATCCTCCCGCACGACCGCGGCGAGAGCGCCATCGCCGAACGCGGACTCCACATGATCGTCGGCCCAGGCCAGAAGGCCGCCGAAGAGTTCGGCGTAGAGGCCGTTGCGCAGGATCGTCCATGGCAATCCGCTTGCTTGCAGGAGGCGTTCGGTCGCACGGTGTGCGAGGGCGAAGCCGAGATGGTCGCCGGCACTGGTCAGGCTCGTGTAGACGACGTGGCGGACGCCGTCACGGACGGCGGCGTCCAGGACCGCCGCGTGCCGCCCGATGACCTGGTCGTCCTCGGCATAGCCGGCGGAGATCAGCACCAGGGTCGACACACCGGCGAAATCGAGGCTCATGTGGTCGTCGAAGTCGAGACTGCGCGTCCCCTCGCCCGATGTCCGGCTTCCGCCCACCGCGGCCATGCCGCGAGCCCGCAGCGCCGCGAGAGTGGCCGAGCCGAGATTTCCATTCGCTCCGGTCACCAAGATCATGTCAATCGCAGTCTTCCGTCGTGGTTCTCATCGGTAACTACGCTTGATCCTTGACCGCACACCCATCGGCCACAAGAAGGCAGTTTGATGTCACTCACGCACACCGGAGTAACCAACACCCCTGCCGACCTTGAGCCCTGCGGGCGTGAGGACCACCCCGACTGCGGGATCCGCGACGTCCTGGACCGTATCGGGGACAAGTGGTCGGTGCTCGTGATCGTCGAACTCGCGGGCGGGCCGCGACGGTTCCGCGAACTTCAGCGCGCCATCGACGGGATCTCCCAGCGCATGCTCACCCTCACCGTGCGCAGGCTCGAGCGCGACGGACTCGTGCTGCGCACGGTGTACCCGACCGTCCCGGCCCAGGTCGACTACCGTCTGACCGAGACCGGGGCCGGCCTGACCCACTTGGTCAAGGCACTCACGGACTGGTCCCTTGCCCACCGTGGCGTCATCGCGGAGGCACGGGGTGCGTACGACCGGACCCACCCCGACCACGACATCCGCTGACGGGAACCGCCATCGCCACGCTGCCGGAAGGCTGTCGAGGTCACTCTGTCAACAGCCGTATGCCCACAACAGTCAGGGCATCGGCTCCGCAGCTTGCGCGAGCAGGCTCAGGAGGCCGACGGGGATGGCGACGACGACGGCGTAGCCCACTCGGTCGGCTACCTTTTGGCGTCGTGACGGGCTCCCGGCGGTGGGCCTCGCGGCGTTGGTCCGCCCCACGTGGCTTGATGGCCTGGTATGCGAGGACCGCGAGGACGACCACGCAGATCGCGACCTGCCAGAGCTCGCCCACGACGCCCCAGAAGCCGACCCGTTGGATCGTCTCTGGTTCGATGCCCTGTCGCGCGTCGAACTCGGTGCCGTCCGGGTAGTCGCGTCCGGTGTCCTCGAGGTGTACGTAGTCGGCGTCGTCAGCTGTGCCGCCGTCCGGCGTGAAGTCCCCGTGGCAGTCGTAGTCGGAGTTCTTACCGGCTGTAGTCGGTGTTGTAGCAGCGCTCCACCTCGTACGTGCCAGGGGTGCCGTGGATTCCGGCGGACAGGGCGAGGTCTGCGGTCGCGGTGACGCACCAGAAGGTGCTGACGAGGGCGAGGAGGACGCCGCACACCCAGCCGAGTACGCGCATCAGCCGCCCACCAAGATCCTGGGCTCCTTCTCCCACAGCCTGGAGATGCCCGCCTGTTCGGCAAGGGCTCTGCGCTGGGGTCGACCTCCGCACGCTCCTGCTCGTACTTCTGCCAGTCCGCGGGCTGCCCGAAGAGCATGTCGTTACTACCAGGAACGATCATGACGCCGCCGAAGGCCACGTCACCGGCGAACCAGGCGCCGCCTTCCTCGGCCGCCTTCGGCCAGCGGCGCACCGTCGAGGCATCGATTGCACGCAGAGAGGATGCATCGTGCTGCCCACGCGAGCCAATTGATCACCAGGGGGGACATCGGCGGCGCCATCGACGGCGGCCGGAGGGGGCGTTGAAGGCCGACTTCCCGCCGCCATGTTCGCAACTCCCCCGCACCTAAGGCTTGTCCCGCAATCACGTTGCAGCGGGTGAGGATGGTGGTGCCATCCTTCCAAGAGTCATCAGCGCCGATCACTGATGTCTTGGCGTCAGCGGCACTCACCGGTCCTTGGCTGCAGGGCGCAGAGGCGGCGCTCATGTGGCCAGTACAGTTGGCCGGTGATCACTGAACTCAAACTCCAGCTGGCCATCGACTGTGCTGAGCCCGAGCGGCTCGCGGCATTCTGGGCCGCTGCACTGGGGTACCGAGTCGAGCCGCCGCCTGCACCGTTTGCTACTTGGCGCGCGTACTGGCTGGAGCAAGGCGTGTCGGAGGAGGAGCTGGGTGCAGGCGACTGCAGTGACTCCGTCATCGATCCGGATGGCGTCGGCCCGCGGATCTGGTTCCAGCAGGTACCCGATCCGAAGGTCGTCAAGAACCGGCTCCACCTTGATCTGGGCGTGAGCGGAGGGCGTGGCGTCCCGTTTGCCACTCGCAAGGAGCGAGTGCTTGCCGAGGTGGCGCGACTGGAGACCGCGGGCGCGTCCCGGTTGCGCGTGGAGGACTCGGAGGGCTCGGGTTCTTTCTTCGTCGTGATGGAGGACCCAGAGGGCAACGAATTCTGCGTTCATTGAACGTATGGAGGCCGTGCGGCGTGCGACCAGCCCGCACTCCGTCTGGGCGCCAAGGCGCCCAGCGCTGGATGGGATGATCTCGCGGTGGCTGGTGTGATCACGGCATCGGAGCCGTCCTGGATAGCTCCCTTCACCGGGCTGAGCCCGGGCGACTTCCGCAAGCTGATCACCAGTCTGCGACGGGAAGAAGCTGAACGAACTCGCCAGGGGCGCCCCTGGTCGCTGCCGCTGGAAGAGTGCTCCTCGTCGCGGCGTACTGACGAACCAACCTGACACTGCGCCAACTTGCGCGCGCCCTTGTTCGGCATCTCAAAGTCCAGCGCCGACCGCATCATCGACCACACCGCGCCACAGCGCGCCCTTGAACAGCGGCAGCGCTTCCGGAGGGACACCGTGCTCATCGTCGACGGCACCCTCGTGCCGACCCGCGACCACACCATCGCCGAGCAGTCCAAGAACTATCGCTACTCGACGAATCACCAGGTCGTCATCGATGCCGACACCCGCTTGGTCGTCGCGGTCGGACGGCCAGTGCCTGGCAACTGCAACGACTGCAACGACTGCAAGGCGTGGGAGGAATCCGGCGCCAAAGCCGCCGTCGGCAGAACACTCACGATCGCCGACGGCGGCTATCCCGGCACAGGGCTCGTCATGCCCCACCGCCGGCGCAAGGGCGAAGACCTTCCGGACTGGAAGGAAGCACACAACAAGTCCCACAAGCAGGTCCGCGCCCGCGTCGAGCACGTCTTCGCGCGCATGAAGACCTGGAAGATTCTCCGTGACTGCCGCCTCAAAGGCGACGGAGTCCACCACGCCATGCTCGGCATCGCCCGGATGAACAACCTCGCCCTCGCCGGATAGACGAGCGGCCCGCACAACGGCCCAGGAATCCTGAGGCAGTTCGGAGATCATTTACGGGACAGCCCTTACAACGGCTAACACAATGAGGTAGCCCAGCCCTGGTGGCCGTGTCCAGGGCGGTAGTTGAGCGTTCAGTCCGTTGTGGGGATGTCGCCGTGGATGGTGTCGGATGAGCTGTGGGATCGCCTGGAGCCGTTGCTGCCGCAGCGCGAACGGCGCTTTCGGTATCCGGGTCGCAAGCCGTTGCCGGACCGGGACGTGCTGTGCGGAATCCTGTTATGTGCTGCAGACTGGTATCCAGTGGGAGTACCTGCCGCAAGAACTGGGCTTCGGTTCGGGAATGACGTGCTGGCGGCGGCTGCGGGACTGGAACGAGGCTGGCGTCTGGCAGCGTCTGCATGAGGTGCTGCTCGCCGAGTTGAACGCGGCCTCGCGGCTGGACTGGTCCCGCTGCGTGGTCGACTCCTCCCACGTCCGGGCGCTAAAAGGGGGCACCATACGGGCCCTTCACCGGTCGACCGGGGCCGGACCGGCTCCAAGCATCACTTGATCACCGACGGGCAGGGCACTCCACTCGCCGTTCTGCTGACCGGCGGCAACCGCAACGACGTCACCCAACTGTTGTCCCTGCTCGACGCGATCCCACCGGTCCGCGGCCGGATAAGCCATCCTCGCCGCAAGCCGGACTCCTTGTTCGCGGACCGCGGCTACGACCACGACATCTACCGCGACCAGGTCCGCGCCCGCGGCATCGTGCCCGCCATCGCCCGCCGCGGCACCCTGCACGGCACGGGCCTGGGCACCTACCGCTGGGTCGTAGAACGGAGTTTCGCGTGGCTGCACGGCTTCCGACGCCTGCGGATCCGATGGGAACGGCGAGCCGACATCCACGAAGCGTTCCTCAAACTCGCCTGCTGCCTCATCGCTTACCGGCAGTACAAGTCGCTTTGTTAGCCGCCGACTGTGGCCGGAGCCGTCGGTATTACTTTCACGCCGGCCTCGCGCAGAGCCATACAGGTCGCGTCGTCTTCCGATGCGTTGGTGATAAGCGCGTCCAGGTCTTCGGGGCCGCAGATCTTCACCATGCCGGTTCCCGGAAACTTGCTCTTGTCGGCCAGGAGCACCACCTTGTCGCCGGCGGCAATCATGGCGCGTCGGGCGGGCACCTCGGCCACGGTGGTGTCCATGACCTGGCCCCCGGGGCGGAGGCCACAAGCACCCATGAACAACCAGTCGGCGTGAACTTGGCGGAGATTGTCCTCCGCCATGAAACCGTCCAGCATGCGTGACTCACGGATGACCATGCCCCCGAGCAGCATCAGGTCGATGTTCTCGTCGCCGATGAGCTCGTCATACACGGCGAGGTTGTTGGTGATCACGGTAAGTCGACGACTGTGCAGTTGAAGTGCCAGCCGGTGGACCGTTGTACCGCTGTCGAGAATGATCGACTGACCGTCCTCGATCATCGTGGCCGCTTGGGCGGCAATGGCGTCCTTCTCCGCCACCAGAACCTCAGCAGCATCGTTGAAGGGAGCTCGCTCCTCGTCGATGACCGCTCCACCATGGACACGGATGAGTAGCCCGTCTGCCTCCAACTTGAGGAGGTCACGACGGATGGTCGCCGCGCTGGAGTCAAGCTGCTCGGCGAGGTCGGCCACGGAGGCGGTGCCGCCGGAACGTAGCGCCCGCAAGATGATTTGGTGTCGTCGTTCAGCCAGCACGCAACGGGACACTACACGCTGTCGACTGGCGCAATCTGCTGACTTTCAGACGCAGTTGACGACTGCTCGGGCATCCGCGGCGGTGCCGCCCATGCGCTGGCTGCCCACCCCAGTGGCCGGTCGATTCGACCCGTTTGAAGGCAGTCCAGGTCGCCGGGCGTCGCAGAAGAACCGCTCGCCATGGTGCACTGGGCAAGTTGCTCTGAGGGCTGTCCGCCTCATTGTGTTAGCCCCTGTTAGCCCAACCCCCGTGACCAGTAAGCCTCCTGTCAGGATGGTTGTCATGGCTGCGATCAACAGCGCGGATGTACATGGAGGATGCAATGCGTGATCCCGTGGATCCTAGAGTGTCCTACTCCATTGGCTCGTCCCCGTCTCCCTCTCCATCACCTGGACCGTCACCGGACCCGGAGCCTGGACCCGCCGACCCCAGCCCGGCGCCTTCCGGCCCTGAGCCGACACCGTCACCCACGGGACCGACCTTGCCGCCCCCGTGGGGGTCGGACCCGGATGTCGGAGTGACCTCGTCGTTCTTGCGAGGCTGTGCGGATGCCTGTGACGAGGCTTCTCTGACGGTCTGGAAGACGTTGGACGAGGCGAAGGACGCGGCCGAGGACCTGGCGAGGGCGGCGCACGGCTGGGGGCTCGTGCAGAGCATTGACGACATGCATGAGCGCTGGGATCGGCTCAACCAAGAGATGCGCGACCGGTTGAACCGCGCCTCCGACAACTTCCGCCGCAGTGCGGATGCCTATGACGGGAACGAGATCCGTACGGCACAGGGCTTCTCCGACATCTACCGCTGAAAGGCAGGGCAGTGGTCACCTTCTCGCAACTCCTGGAGTTGGACGTCGCCGGCCTGGAGAGGTTCGCCGACCGGTGGAACGCAGTCATCCACCGAAAGATCAGACAGGCCCGCGAGGGATTCCACGACGACGTTGTGCGCAAGCTCCACAAGGACCACTGGAGGGGCGAGGGCGGAGAGGCGGCCCAGAAGCACTGCGACCGGATACAGGTCGGATTCGACGCGCTCGATGCACAGGTCAAGTCCCTCAGCAGGTTTCTCGACGAGGAGGCCGACGGCGTGCGCGGCACCGGAGGCGCCGAAGGTCTGGAAGGCTGGCAGAGGATCGCGCGTGAGCTCGACCGGGATGCGCATGACGCGGGGATGAAGATCGCCGATGACGGTGTTGTCGAATGGTCGATCCTGATAGACGCCGACGATCCGCACGGCGAAGCGAAATACCAGGAGAAGAAGCAGGCTGCCGACCTTGTCCAGCTCCGCGCTCAATAGGTTCTGACGGAGGTGAACAAGATTGATGAGTGGCTCACGGTGAGCCTCAAGGTGATTTTCGGTACGCCCCACAATTTCGAAACCGAAGATCGCCGGTACGACGTGTTCGAACCCACCGTGAAGGATCGGATGGTGCGGAACCAGCTCAACAATGTCGGCGCAGCGGCTGCCGCTCGGGGCTGGACCAATGCCGCTGGCCTGGTCAAGCACTATCTCGACGGCTCAGGCAAGACGGTCGAGGTGGAGCCGCAGCAGATGATGCGGGACATTCCGCAGTTCCAGCGTGACGTGGACAAGACCCTTGAGAAGGACGTGCGTAAGCGTCCCGACGGGCCGTTCACCACCGAGTGGGGATCGACAGCCCCGAATACCGCGGACGGCGACTCAAGCATGGACTGGTACTACGCTCTGAACCATTTCCAGTACCGCCTCGTAGGAGAGAAGCACGGCGACGAGATCACCTACCGGGTAGAAGTGCAGAAGCGTTACGACTGGGGTGTGCCCAGCGAGCACCGGCGCACCCAGGAGAAGTTCGGCGGCCCCTTCAAAATGGAACTTGAGCAAGCCGACCTCGCTCACCTCAACTCCGTTGGCCTGGCACGTGACTTCGATGTCGTGGGCAGTTCGGACACGATCAGGACTTCGTCTTGAGTCCCCGCTATGTCGGTCGGCATACAGGGCGCGCGCCGACGGCGGGCACGTCGGACGGATCGGTGCCGGAGGCGGAGCACGCACACAGTCGTCCCTCGCGCGTGCGGCGTCCCTCCGGTAAGAAGGTAGTACTGTGGGTGCTTTGGTGGGCATGTGCCGCCTTTGTTCTCTATGTTGCGTGGGGGCTGGTTCAAACCATCGGGGATCTCGACAACCCACCGGACGGCGACTGGCTGTGCTCGGGCCACTCGATGACCTGCGAGCCCTGACCATTCAGCGAGGTCCATCGGCTTTCCGGACCTCGAAACCAGAGTCCCCAGGTTCGATGTCGCGGCGCCGCCGGTGGATCCGCGCTGCCTGTAACCAGGTGAACGGAGACGTCAGGGCCGGATTCAAGATGGACACCTCGACCAGCCGATTCACTTCGTCCTCGTGGCGGCGGGGGGTCGGAGACATCTCCCGGCATGAAATCGCGCACGCCCTCGTTCAGCCGCAGGACCCTGGCGCATACGGCCAGGATGAGGAGACGAGCATTCGGGCGTGGGTCGTCGAGGGGTTTGCGGAGTACGTTTCCTGTCGGTTCGACCGGGCTATGGGGGACGCTGGGGTGCGTAGCGATCTAGCGGGCGAGAAGTTCGATGGTGGATTGCCTGGCCAGGACTTCGAGCTCGAATACAGCTCGGTTGGCGCGAACTACTCGCTCAGCTATCTGGCGATTCGCTTCATCGCGGAAAAGGGCGGCGAGGAAGCACTTTTCGAGTTTGTCGTAGACCACTACAGGAAGCCCACCAACCTCGATCAGCAGCTGCAGAAGGCAGTTGGCATGAACGAGAGTGAATTCGAAACCGCGTGGGCCCAGTACGTCAGGAGCAACATCCGATGAGCGCCAACGGACCCGTGCCGGGTACCGGTCCCTACGGGCAGCAGCCACCTCCGCCGCAGTAGCCGCCCGCCCCGCCCCAGCAGGGCCACCTCCCGCCGCAGGGATACGGCAACCCGCCGCAGGCGTACGGCTATCCGCAACAGCCGCCCGCGGCGCCGCCGGGGCAGCCCGGTTACGGCTACCCCCAGCAGTCGGCGCCCCCGCAGTACCCGATGGCTCCCCAGCCGGGCTACGGTCAGCCAGGCCATCTGCAGCAGTTCCCCGGGGCCCCCATGCCGGCTGGGCGGCCGCGGAAGAAGAAGACCGGGCTGATCGTGCTGCTCGTTGTCGCACTCGTCGTGCTCGGTGGTGCCGGCGGGGGCGCGTGGTACTTGATGGCGAACTCCGCCACGGAGCCGCTGTGGAGCGTGCCTTCGAATTCGGGGTGGTCCCTGAGCGAGCGGGAACGGCACCTGGTTCACCGACAAGGCTGTGATTCAGACCTTGTCCGGTGGCGTGAAGGCCTACGACCCTGACACCGGAAAGCAGTTCTGGGCAACGCCACTGCCCGGCGCGGGTAACCAAGCCTGCGTCGCCCCCTCTGTCTCCGATGGCGGGGTCGGCATCGTCGCCTATGGCGCCTCGGGTATGGGCGGGGCCAATGGCAAGTGCGATCACGTTGCTGCGTACGACCTCAACTCCGGCAAGGAGTTGTGGCACCGGGGCTTCAAGGTGAAATACGAGTTCAACTCCGGCAAGGAACTGGCTGTGGCTCGCGCAGGCGAGACAGCCGTGATCACCACCGACAGGGAGCAGGTTGCGCTGAAGGCGGCTGACGGCACGAAGGCCTGGGACGTTGAGAAGGTAGTGCCCAGTGGCTGCAACGCCGGTACGTACACCGGCGGTAAGAACCTCATCCGCACGACGTCGTGCGTCCAAGGAGACACATTCACCGGGAAGTCGTGGACCGAGGCATCGCTCGTGGACCCGGCCACCGGCAAAGCAGAATGGACGAAGCGATTCGGCGAATCTGAAGCGGAGATCGCGCTTTCCACTTCTCCGCTCGTCCTCAGCGGAGAGGCAAAGGGAGTGTTCGCGCTCGATGAGAAGACCGGTGAGCGGCGCGGCAAGTTCCCTGCGCTGACGGAGAAGTACTTCATTCTCCCGGAGGAGGACGGTAGTCCGATGCGCCAGGTTGCAGGTGTCGGGGACATTCTGCTCATGGGGCTGGGCGAGAAAGGAGTCGCCAAGGGTGAGTCGAAGACGCTGGTCGCCTACGATCTGAACAGCGGCAAGGAGCTGTGGAAAGCGCCGGCTGCAAACACCATTGAGTACTTTCCGCTCCGGGACACTGGTAGCGACCGTCTGTTGGCGTACGTCACCGAGGGCGCGAAGAGGCCGAAGCTCGTGGAGTTCAACCCCAAGGACGGCGAGATGACGACAGTCGTCGATTATCCGGAAGAGTTGCGCAAGAACATGGGCGCCGGTGCGTGGCCGTTCTGGCACAAGGACGTGCTCTACGTCAGCTCAGCCGGCGCCGGCCTCGGTGGGGATTCCTATGCCCTCGTGGCGTTGCCCACGACCGCTTCTTAGACAGCGAAACCAACCAACTCGGCGGCGAGGCAGACCATCACGGTCCGCCTCGCCGCCGAGTGCTGTTCGGGATCAAAGCCGGGATTTCTGTCACGCGAAGGCCAAGCCAAGTCGCGCAAGGGTCACGCGAAGAACCCCACCAACAAGCTGACGAGCAACCCGATCACGCCCACCCCGACCAGCACCAAGCAAGTCCGGAACAGCCCCTGGCTCGGCGCCTGCCTGGACGAGAAGCCCGTGACGATGCCGAAGTAGCCGATCGTGAGGGGGAACAGGGCGCCGAAGAACCACGCGCAGCCGGTGGCGATGGCGCCCACCCAGCCACGGTCCAGCTTGTAGGAGGTGTCGCCGGTCTTGATGGCCTCGATGACGTAGCCGCGCTGGTGCAGGGCATCGCTCTTGAGCTCGGCGTTGAGGTCCTTGACGGAGCCGTCGTTGGAGGTGAAGGTGCCGTAGCACCATCTGGTCTTGGTCTTCTTGCGTGAACTGCTCGACGTGCTCGAGCGGTACTTGTAGTCGACGGTGCAGGTCTCGACGGTGAGCTTGCCCGGCGTGGACGTGGCGTAGGTGTACGGGCCGAGGTAGGCGCCCAGGGCCACCAGGACTACGCCTACGAGGATCAGGCCTGCGCCGATGAGGCGGCCGAGGCCGGCCCGGTCTCCCGGTTCGGCGGCGTTCGGCGCGGCGTTCCCGTGTACTTGTGTCATTGAGGGTTCCTCAGGAATGGGGATGTGGCTGTCACAGGACGAGGGCGCAGACGAGTGCTGCCAGGACGCCCAGGGCGCAGAGGCCGCCCAGGACGGGGCCGGTGACGGTCCGGGCCGGCAGGCTCTGCCAAGAAGCCGTGAAACCGGGGCCGTTGCGGGTGCCGAATCCGGTGAGGAGGCAGTAGATGCCGAAGGCCAGCAAGGAGAGGCAGAACGCGAGAATCGCGGCGTCGTCTCCGGGGTCGCGGTCCTGCGGTTGTTCGAATGTGTCGTCCACTTGAACCACGGGGATTTTCGCCCCGCTTTCGAAACGCGATGACGTTTCCACCACGACGTCTTGGTAGGTGGCCTTACCTTCTTGTGCGCTCCAGTTTCCGGTGCAGCTGAACTTCAGTTCTGTGGAACGCCTGTGCGTACCGTAGTGGGTCTTCGTGTGCGTCTCGCATGAAGAAACGGTGAGGGTTCCGTCGGCGCCCTCTCCGGCGAGTTCACTGCGCAGTTCCGGAACGGTCACCGCGGCGACGACTGCGGCCAACAGCAGCAGCCCCAGGCCGAGGAGTCTTCCCGCCCACAGGCTCCCTGTGCTGCCGTGACGCGACTGTACTGTCACCACTTTTTGTCGTCCCCTTGCTCAACTTGACGATCTCTTGACTTGCGGGCTTGGCGGGGTCATGCGCGAGGAGTCTAAGGTATCCGTCTGTCGTTCAATATGAAGTGCAGCCAGGTGAGTTCGGGGGAGCGCAATGGAGTTCGAAGCCTTTGATGTGGACACGGGCGTACTCCGCAGGCAGGGCGGGAAGTTCGTCGACCTCGGGGGTGATTTCACAACCGCGTCCAAGCGCTTTAAGGACAGCCTCGAAGGCCTTGGCGAGCCATGGGCGGATGCGGATTTCGGGGAGATCTTCGGCCAGGTCTACACGCCGATTCGCGACGGAATCTTCACTTCTATGGACAGTCTCGCGGAACGGCTGCAGAAGATCGGGTACAACCTGCAGGACATGGCGCGTAACTACGATGCATCGGAAGCGTCGAACAGTGGCCTGCTGAACGGAATTTCCGGCGAACTCTAATCAAATACGGGGCTATTGGCATGTCGCTCACTCTGCCCGGCGAGCTTGTCTGGGTGCTCGACCTCCTCGGCTACACCTGGCCCGAGGCCGATGAAGAAGCACTGCACAAGGTCGCAGAGACCTGGCGGGCTTACGGCGAGGAACTCGAAGAGATCCAACAGCACGGCGAAGGGCTCGCCCGCACCGTCGTCTCCCACAACTTCGGTATGGCTGTTGAGGGATTCAGCAAGGACTGGGGCGCCTACACCGGCGCGAACGGCGAGGACAGATATCTGCCGGACGCCAAGACCGCGTGCGAAGTGATCGCCTTCGCCTTCGACGCGGCCGCGGTGGCGGTGCTCACGGCAAAGCTGTCCGTGATCGCACAACTCATCGCCCTGGCAATCGAGATCATCGCGGCGCAGGCCGCGGCTCCCTTCACCTTCGGACTGTCCGAGGTCGGCGCGCTGGGCGCGACACAGGCCACGCGGCTGATCGTCCGCGAGCTGCTGGACAGGCTCAAGCGGGAGGTCATGGAGGCGGTCACCAAGGCCATGGAGCACGCCACCATGGACGCCGTCAAGAAGATGGCCAAGGAGCAGCTCGAGAAGGTCACCAAGGAGAAGGTCAAGCAGTTCGCGAAGGACCAGCTCAAGGAGCAGGGCAAGCAGTTCGTCCAGGAGAAGGTGGTCGACGCCGCCAAGGAGAAGGCCACAGAGGCCGCCGTCGGAATGGCGCAGAACATCGGCCAGCAGAGCGTCGAGACCTACTTCGACGCGCGCTCCGGCGTCGACCTCGGCGAAACGGCGGACGTCGCCAAGACGGCGGCCGGTGAGTACGTGGATGGCCTGAAGAACGAGGTCACCGGTGGTGAGGGATCGACCTTCGCCGACTACGTGGACCCGACCACGCACGTCAACAACGCCGTGGACGCCGCGACGGAGCGTGTCACCGGAGCGGCCGGGGACCGCGTCCAACATGGTGTCGACGCGCTGTCCGGACACGGTGCCGGCGCCCAGAGCGCGCAGGCGTCCGACGGGGCTGCGGGCACCGCGTCAGGGACGGGCACCGCGTCCGGGACGGCTTCCGGCGTCACGGGCGCCACGCAGACGTCCAGCAGGCCGGCGCCCGCTGCCGCCGCCGCGAACTCCGGTTCCTCCGGCTCCTCGGGGGGCGCGGACGACTGGGCCCGAAGCGAGTTCGGATGACGCCGCCGCTGCTTCAGCTGCCCCCACCAACCACCAACGGGAAGGACGTGCCGCACCCATGACCGCGGACCGGGAGATCCAGGACGAGGAACTCATGGGGATCGCCCAGGACCCCGAGCAGGCCCTGCGGCTGCGCCGGTCCCTGCGCACCATCGCCGGCGCGACCTCGCTCGGCCCGGACCTGCGCGAGATGGCGCGTGCCGTGCTGAGCGGGAGCGTCGACATCAAGGACGCCTTCCAGGACCCGCGCTACACCGAGGCCGTGTTCCAGCGGATGCACGAGATGCACCGGGCGGCCGACGACCAGACGTACGCGGAACGCCAGCAGTCCAAGGCCCACTTCGGGGAATGGGACGCCCGGCAGCAGGCGGACCTGGACCGCGAGCGTGCCGAGCGGGATGCGCCGGTGCACGGCTCCGGGCGGGGTGGGCGGACGGGTCAGCGCTGAGGTGCGGAGGGTGCGCGGCAGGCCGGTCAGGGTCATGCACCGGCACGGCAATGATCAAGCGCAAGTCGAGGCCTGCGATCCGGCCAGTCTTCTGGCCTGAGCCGAAGAAGCCGGGCAAACCCTTCCGCGGCGGCTGGAACGGCATGGCCGGCCACCTGGCCCGTGGCGCAGTGCCTCGGACCAAGAACAGCTGGGCCGTGATGTCGCAGGTCATCGTCCGCCCGCCTGCAGCTCGTGTACGTGTCCTGCGCGCGCTTCTTCACCGGCACGCGCGGCCAGCCCGGCGAGGTGGGGTGTGCCACGGATCGACGAAATCGGCTTCGGCGA
Source organism: Streptomyces sp. R28 (assembly GCF_041052385.1). Lineage (GTDB taxonomy): Bacteria > Actinomycetota > Actinomycetes > Streptomycetales > Streptomycetaceae > Streptomyces. The sequence goes on from NZ_CP163439.1 coordinate 7,636,722, forward strand.
CGGTTCGCGGTGCTCGGGCCACTTCGCGGCCCTGGCTGGAGCCGTATGGCGTCGAGGCAGGCTCCCGGTCCGATCGAGTCATCTCGATCCGGTTCCGTAGTCGGGATGCATTCGGTTCATACCTGGCGGAATGCAAATAATTTGGGCCATACACAACCATTTTGAAGGAAGTGCTCAAATCAACGGAGTTGGTGGCACGGTTTCTGCAGTGCCACCGAGCCGCACTCCTCATTGAGTTGGCATAACCTACGAGGTTCCTGCACCGGCTGTGTGTTGAAGCGTTCGCAAGTGCGTTGGTAGGTTCACGCCGGTCGAGACCGCCGACCCGCGATGAGGTACCCCTTGGACAGCGCCCCGAACAGTTCCGGTAAGCCCGTGGACGACTCCGAGTTCCTGGAGATGACCCAGCAGGACCCCGCCCAGGCCAAGGTCCTGCGGCAGTCCCTGGAGCATCTCGCCTCGGGGTTGGGAGGCAATGCGCTCAAGGAGATGGCTCAAGAGGTCCTCTCTGGACGTATGGGACTCCGGGAAGCGGCCAATGTGTCGGCGTACGCCGAGCAGGCGGTGGAGCAGGCGGCCCCGCTTGCCGAGAAGTGGGCCTCCATGTCCGACCGTGAGCGTTCCGAGCTCGCCGCGGAAGGGGAGCGCCGGCTCGATGACGAGCGGCGGCAGCTAGACGACGAGCGACGTGCCCAGTCCGAGAACCGGTCGGGTACGAAGTCGCGTCACGACGGGCGTGGCTGGTCCGTGTACTGAGCGGCCACGACTGGTCCTTGTACGGAGCGGCCGTAGCCGGTCCTCGTGCGGAGCGGCCGTAACTGATGGCGAGTGGCCGTGCCCAGCGGCCGGACGACCGATGGGTCGGCTGATGCAGGCAATGGGGGAGTCTTGAACTTTCATGTAGAACCCGGTGCGATCGACGGCTTCGCGAAGCTGGTGGGGCGTGCCGCGGAAGGCAGTGCGCAGGCAGGCTCGTACACAGGCACCCACGCGCAGATCGAGAAGGCGCTGGGCGGTGAGGCCTGGGACATGGTCGCGGGTGACCACGACCAATATGTCAGCGAGGCCAAGAAGGCCCTGGAGAAGGTCAAGAGCCTTCTGGAGGCGTCCGAGAAGGAACTGGTGGGCACGGCCAAGTACTACCGGGAGACGGACAGCGGCGAGGCGGCCAAACTCGACGCCACCTATCCGGGTTCCAAGGTGTCGGGCGGCGGTTCCGGAGGCGATCCGCAGGACTTCTCCGACGCCAGTGACGCCGTGGACACGTTGAAGCCGCCGGGTGGGGACAGCGACAACCCCCTCGTCAAGTACGGGTCGGGCCACGCGGACGAGTACAAGATGAGCCCGGTGCAGAAGACGCTCGGCACCGCCCTCGACCTGGGCAGCCCCTCGGCGATGGCGGTGGAGGCGTCCAAGCTGCTCTTCGACTTCGACCCCTTCGGCGTCTGCACGAACTGGGTGTTCGGGGACTGGAACTCGTACAACGACTGCTCCGACGTATGGGGCAATCTCGCGTCGTTCTGTGACGCGGTGGCCGCCAACGTGCGCAAGGGCACCCAGAACGTGGGCCTCAGCTGGGAAGGTAACGCCGCGAACGCCGCCACCGTGTACTTCGACGAGTTCACCAAGAAACTCGACGAGATCAAGGAGACCTTCAAGTCTCTGCAGGACTGCTATTCGCAAGCGGCGCAGATGGCTTTCCAGTTCGCGGAATTCCTCAAGTCGTTCCTCGTGATGTTCTGCGACCTGCTCGTCATCTGGCTGATCAACCTGCTCGCGGCGCAGGCCGTCAATGCGATCCCCGTCGGCGGGCAGGCCGCTTCCGTGGCCATGTTCGCGCTGGCTGCGGCGGAGGCCATCCGACTCATGCAGCTGTGGGCCGAGGCGGCCAAGGCGTTCGACACGTTCGCGTCGGCCATGGGCGCTCTCGGCGTGGCCATCTCCTCGGCCGTCAACGGGTTCTCGGCGGCGGACGGATTTCCCCAGGTGGGAACCGGTGGGTACGATCACGCCGCGGTGTAGCGGAGAAGGCGGTCAGGAGTAATGGGTTTCCTCGGCGGGGTCGACGACCTGGAGCGTTTCCTCACGCGTTCGTGTTACCTGAGCATCGCCTCCGTCCCGGCCTGCTGGGGCCTCATGATCTTCCTCATCAGCGATGCCGGCTGGCACTTCAGCTTTCTGATCGGTGCCGTCCTCCCGCTGATCGCCGCTTACCTCGGGTTCCGTGCCAAACGGGAAATTCTTACGGGGATGTCGGCTACGGCATTCGGACTCGCCCTCGTTTCCCTGCCGTTGATGCTTGGACTGGCGTATCTCGAGGGCCTGTGACGCGAGCGGCGTGATGGGCGGCGGATCGGCGTGATCGGCGTGATGGGCGGCGGATCGGCATGATTGGCGTGATCGGCTGGGCGTGTGCCCGTGCCGACGAGATCGGTCGCTAAGCTCCGCTGCCATGACTACGCATGGCGGTAACGCGGCAAACAGGTCGGACGAGACGGGCGGGCATCCGCTGTCTTCCGGTCCCGGGGTGAGCGCGGAGCAGCTGCGGGCGCAGTTCCAGGCTCAGGGCGGACCTGGCCTCGCGGAGGAGCGGCGGCGGGACGCGCGGCAGGCACGAGGGATGTACACGGCGTTCGCCGGGCTGGTCGCCGTCGTCTGCTTGGTCCTGATCGGCGTACGTCTCGGTCAGGGCGATGCGCTGGGGGTCTGGGTCGCCACGTATGCCATGGGCACGGCCCTCGGCGGTTGGGGTTTTGTGCTCGCCCGGATCGGCCACACCCGCTGGGCGATGATGGTCACCTGCATCGGGGGAGCGCTGGCGGGTCTCGGGGACAGCCCGGCGTTCCACTGAGCCGGGCCGACTGAAGGCCGGCGTTCAGCTACCGACCGGGCACCAGGCGTTGGACGCCCGGACCGGTACCTGAAGAGAAGTCACGCCTGACGGCGTTTGCTGCCGATGAGGTAGGCGACGCCCCAAGCGGCGGCCGCGGCGACCACGAGGCCGAGCGGGGAGAACCAGTCGACTCGCCCGTTGTTGTCGGTCCACCAGAGTTTGGCCGGCCAGAAGGGTTCGTACCTCACCAGGTCCCAGACGGCGCCGCCCCCCTCTCTCTCGGCGAAGACGAGCACGATGGAGTTGGCATAGCCGAAGAACGCGCTGAGCGCGGCGATGACGGCCCCCCAGATCCAGGCGCCGTGGTTGCGGTGCCCGACCGTGCCGATCAGGAAGCCGACAATCGCTCCGTTGAGCAGCGCGTGACCCAGATAGAGACTGTTGCCCACCGTGTTCGACTGGTCCTTGTAAGTGGCCAGGATCAGACCGCTGTAGAGCAGCGAGACGATGACCGACACGAACAATCCGAGGAAGACCGCGCCCACCGGATGACCGCTCGCGTTGGGCCGCTGCCCGAACGGGGGCGCCTGGAACGGCGGCGCGCCGTGCATGCCATACATCGGTTGCCCCGGCGGCTGTCCCGGTCCAGGGACGGGCGGCATTCCGTGGTACATCGGGGGCTGGCCGGCGGGCGGCGGCCCGGCCGGCATCGGGGGCTGCCCCGTCGGCATGGCAGGCCGGCCCGGAGCCGGTGGCTGACCGAACCCCGGTGGCTGCTGCGGTGGGGCGGGCTGCGCGTAGGGGTTGTCGGGAGCCTGCGGTGGCTGCGACGGCTGCGGTGGTGGTTGGAACGGCGGCTGGCTCATTGACTTCCCACGGGTGAACGGTCTGGAGCAGCAAGCTATCAGTGAGATCAGGAGGGGGCCGTCGGAGCCGGAGCGGGCTGCGTGAAGGGCGGAGCCGAGGACGACTCGATGCGCAGTGACCTCCGTTGTCGGTCGAGCGAGGAAGCGCGGACAGTCCCGTAAGTCGGCTGACCGGGCGGCTAAGTCGGCGGACCGGGCGGCCTCGGGGGCCGGGATCGTGGCGGATGTGTAGAGGTCCCGGAGGTGTGCCGTGAACGCCGATGCGGTCGCCCCCGAGGTGTCCGCAATGCCGCTTCGGCGCGCTTGACCTGCACGAACCGGCCTCGCCAAGATCTCTTGAGTCAGTCGGGGCACGGGCACCACGTAGGAGAACGGGAGCGCATTGAAGACGGACGCGAGCGGTGGGCGGGACCTGCGGAAAGCCAGAACGGGAGTTCCTGGCCTGGCCGCTGCCGCGAAACGGAGCGTCGGCAGGCGTACAGGGATCGGAGTGCTGGGGATTCTCACTCTGCTCTTCGGCCTGATTCTCGTCGGGGTGGGCTACGAGGACGGCCCCAAGCAGGTGTCCGGCGGCACGCAAGGGACGATCACCATCGAGCGTTGCGGCATGGACGCCATCGGGGACGACGTGGAGTGCTCCGGCACCTTCCGTTCCGACGATGGCAAGCTCCGCTCCCACGTGGAGGATTTCGAGCCAGGCGAGGAAGCCGACAAGGGCGAGAAGTTCCAGGTGGTGGGAGACAGCACGGGGTATTTCAACCGCGGCACCTTCGCGTCGTTCTACGTCGAGGCTGTCAAGGTGTGGTGCGTCGCTGCCGCCATGTTCGGAGTGGCGACTTTTCCGCTGAGCGCCGCCTTCCGCCGAAACGGACGCCCCATGCGGCGCGGGACGTTCATCACCGGCCTCAGCCTGCTTTTCGGCGGCCTGCTGGGCTGCGGCGTCTGCGTCCTGGTGAACGCCGTGCTCATCTAGTGGCCCTAGCGGGGCTGCGGGGCTGCGGGCATGCGCGATCGCGCGGGCGCGGGGACTGTCAGTGGTGGGTGCCAGGATGGCCGTATGAACGAGGAGCTGGACGACGTACTGGCCGACCCTGCACGGCTGTTGACCGCTGACCGCACGGCGGTGCGCGACCACATTGCCGCCGCCGACAAGGCCGCGCCGAGTGTGGGGGGTGAGGCCTTCCTGCAGGCCGAGGCGATCTTCGGTGGCGCTGACGTGACGCCCGCCGAGTTCGCCTCCTGGCTGCACTTCGCGGCGAAGGCGACCGGCCACGAGGAGTACGCCGAACAGATCGCCAAGGCCGAACCGGGGATGCCGTGGCGAACGGTGTGGGCATGGTGGCGGCCGGCCAACTGGTTCATGGCCCACCCGAGCCTGAACGGCGACTATTACCAGGTCCATCGCCGCCTGTACGAGGGGCGGGAGATCATCGAGGTGGTCGACCATCGCGGCCCGCTCTGGCTCGACGCGGAGACGGGCCGGAGGGTGATGGTTCAGGACGAAGGAGCGCTGGTGGAAGCGCCTTTCTCGCCGGGGGCGTTGGATGCCCCGGAGTTGCGCGACTTGGACCTGACAGCCCCGGAGAGCTGGGAAGGCGCCCTCGCGTTCGCCTGCGAGGGCGGCAGGACCCGCTATCTCGTCGAGGACACGCACGGTATCGCGGTGCTGGAGACGGACGCCGAGGTGCTGCGCGACTGGCCGCGCGGTCACGGGATCGACCCCACGTCATCCGAAGAGCCCCTGCTCGACGCCGAACCGCCGCAGCGGCGGCCGGCCGGTCCGCTCACCGCGGCCCGGGTCGACGACGCCTTTGGGGAGCGGCACGTGGCGCGCATACCCGAGACCGCCCTGCCCCCTGGGCTCGAACACCCGGGAACCAGACGGCACTTGCGGGACATCGGCTTCCCCGCGTGGTGGCAGTGCCACATGGCCGAGTACGAGGCCCGTCCCGCCGACGCCATGCGGCCTCCCGGCGCCGGTGACCTGTCCGAGGACGGCCTGCCCAGCGGTGTGACCGCCGCCGCCCTGATCGCCTTCGGCACGTGCGACTACGGCGAGCTGTATCTGCACCGCCACGACGGGTCCGTACACATCTGGAGTCGCCTGGACGGCCCGACAGACGAGACGCTGGTGCCGCTCGCCCCGGACCTCGATGCCTTCACGCGCATCCTCGAGGCCGTCTACCGCTACAGCAACGCCTGCTGGCATCCCTACCCGGTGGAGGGCGACCAGGAGGCGGTGGCGCAGGTGTTCCTGGATGAGGTGGAGGAGCTGGCTCCGGGCTTGTTCGATCCGGAGACGCCCAGCGGGATGATGTGGAGCTGGCTCTACGCAGGCATCACCGAACTGGGCGTGGACGGCTTCTAGCGCGCGGTTTTCGTCGCCGGTCCAGTAGTCCTTGTGCCATTCCAGGGCGTTGGCGAGTTCGGTGTTGAACTTGTCCTGGTCGACGCGTGCGAGCTGGGTCAGGAGGTTCATGGGGGGGGGACATGGTCTGGAGGACGTCGTCGCGCGGGGTGTGTCGTAGGGAGTGCCGGGCGTGGTTTCGAGCTTCCTACCGCCCTATGAGTCCGTAGCTCCATGCCGGTAGCTCCATGCCGGGAGTTCCATGCCGGAAGTTCCATTCCGGATGGCGGCCGCCTTCGTCGTCGAACCCTGGCGGTCGCTTACGCGCCTCAGTGATCTTGCGCTTTCCGGCTTCGAGCTCCGGTCCAGGTGTCAGATCCATTCAGCCCCGTAGGAGGCCAAGTCCCAGGTGCTGTCCTCGAAGTCGTGCCCCTCGAGGATGAGCCTCCAGACCTCGGCCCGGGCGGCGGCACTATCGATCTGCTCGCACCACCTGGCGAGGTTGTGCTGCGCGTCCTTGTGGTCGGCGACGTAGGGGAAGTGCGTTCTGCGGAACTCGTCGTACAACCGGACCATGGTGAAGAACTGGGTGAGGCTGCTGCCGGCGACGGGGTCGGGCGAGCCGCCCGTGGTGTCCCTGAAGAGCCGACCGGTGCTGCCGTCGAGCAGGAGCCTGGAGTACATCCAGGTACCGAGCTCGTAGAACGGGCCGGCGCTGGGTGCCTCGCTTCTGGCACGGCGTTGCCGGGGTACGTCCCGGCCCCGGCCGGGCCAGGCCACCCCGGGCAGGGGGCGGTCGCCGCGCGGGGTGATGGCGAGATGCAGGAAGTCGCTGATCTCCGGCAGGCCTGTCTCGGTGAGGAAGCCGCGCGCGGCAGGGTCGTCCAGCCCTTGGGGGAGTTGGTCCTCGGCGAGCCGATGGCAGGTCCCTGTGCCAAAGGTCTCCTCGAGCCAGTCCCGCATTCCGTCGCCGCGCAGAGCAGCGGACGCGGACGGCGGCAGGGGCCATGGAGCGGTCCGGGTGTGTGCGGCGACCAGGGGCCGCGTGCGGTACGTGTCCCGCGCGGCGCTTCCAGCCGCCTGGACGGATACGGTGAAGAGGCCCCCGGTGCCGGCGAGGACCCACCGTCCGTCGACGTAAAGGCCCTGTGTCACGGCGGACGGGCAACTGGGGGGATGAGGGAGGGGCGTATCCGCCCCGACTTGCCAGCCGCTGTCCCTGTGTTCGGTGAAGGTGACGGTGGGCGCCTCGCGGTCCGGAGCGCGGCGTGCGTTGCTCCAGGGGACATCGTCTTCCGACAGGGAGGCGCGCACCTCGACAGGAGCTGAGGCAGGCTCCCCGGTCACCGGGATCCACTCCTGACGGATGTACCGGTGTTTCGGGTAGGCGTTCTTGCCCGTGGTCACGTCCCGGGCCGTAACGACGGTCAGGCCGGACTCGCCGACTGCCACGCCGAGTTCGTCGACACGACCGGCCTCCTCCTGGATTCGGCCGAAGATGCCCATGGGGCGCCAGCGGGTCCAAGTGGTCCGCCACGGCAACGGGACCCCCGAAGCCAGTAGCTGTTCGGCCAGCTCTGCGCGCCCCGTGCTGAGTGCCGCGTTATGGAGCCAGGCCACCCACTCACCCTGTGACGAGGGGGAGGTGCCCTGAACCTCCAGATAGTGCAGCATGGCTGCCACGCTCGCGTACGGCACTCCGTCGGGGTAGGCGATGGCCAGGGCCTCGCGCAGCGCGGTGGCCGAGCACTGGGCCAGCAAGCGCCCGTCGTCCAGGAGGCAGGGCAGGGCGCCAGCCAGCGCCCCGTGCAGGGGAAGAGTTTGAGCGGTGCGATCAGGGCCAGGATGTCGTCCTCACCGTTGACGACCTTCCTCGAAAGCACCTTCTCTCCGCTGGCGTTGACTCCGACCGCCCAGTGATGGGCCTTGCCGGCGTCGATGCCGACCCAGACCTGCTCGTGGCGTTCCGTCACCGTCGTCGCTCCGTTCCTCAGGCACCAGCACCCTTAAGGTCCGGGAACACTCCGCCGCCAAGCCCTTAACCAGCGATGACCGCATTTCTCAATCAGCAGCCGGAGCATCCCGGAGGACCGGGCGGCCACTCACTCCGAGCCATCAATGGCAGGTCACTATCAGCCACACCCAGTCCTCCCGGACCTCCAGCATTCTTAAGGGGTAACCATGCTGATCGTCACCCGCGAGGGTGACCGCCGTTGCAAGCTCCCGCCGCACCAGCGTGCGTTGGTCGGCCTGGTGTACCTGCGCCGGCACGACACCCTCGCCCAGCTCGCTGCCGGGTTCGGCATTTCCGTCGGCACCGCGCACGCCTACGTGGCAGCCGTCGTCGACCTGCTGGCCGACCGCGCGCCCGGCCTGCTGCGTGCCCTGCGTGAGGCCGATCCGGACTACGTCCTGCTGGATGGCACGCTTGCGGAGTGCGACCGGGTCGGCGACAGCCGGGCCGACTTCTCCCACAAGCACCGCCGGCACGGGGTGAACGTGCAGGTCGTGACCAATCCGGCCGGGCGGCTGCTGTGGATCTCGCCCGCACTGCCTGGCCGTGCGCACGACCTCACCGCGGCCCGCACCCACCGGATCATCCGGATCTGTGAGCGCCAGGGCGTCCCGGTCCTCGCCGACCGTGCCTATATGGGAGCCGGCCCATGGGTGACGACGGCCCTCAGACGCCCTCCGGGCCGTGACCTCACACCCACCCAACAGACCGTCAACCGTGCGCTGTCCGCAGCCCGGGCACCGGTCGAGCGTGGCATCGCACGGCTGAAGTCTGGCGGATCTTCCGCAGGTCCCGGTGCAGCCCGAATCGAATGACGTCAATCGCCGCCGCCGTCCTCACGCTGGAGCGGCAACGCTGAAAGACCTCAATGTCTCTCTTGGCCCGATGCTGGAGCCTACGAACGTGCGTACGGGGCGGTGCGCCGAGTTCCTCGACGAGTCCAGGTTGCCCAGGGGAGCTGCTTGCGGTACTCCGGGTCGCAGGGCGTCAGGAACCCGGTGATCAGATGTGAGCGACCACTGCCCGGCGCTCCCGTCAGGACCAGCAGGCGCGGGCTGCCGGGCCACTCCATCCGCCACCTGGAAGGTCCTTCGGGACTGCCCTCTGAAAGGACGTCGGGCAATGCCATGCTCGGCGTTGCCCGCGGTGCACACCTCAGCGTCGCAGGATGACGAGAAACGACTAGGTCACCCACCACACCGAAGATCATTTACGTGACGGTACTCAGGGTTGACCGGGAGCAGCGGGACACAACGGGTCGAGTGCCGTCATCAGGTGACAACCTATTCGGTGCCCCAGAAATCCAGATCCCCGTCGAAGACGTGTTCCCAGTGATCTGCGTCCTCGGTCGCCGAGTCGATGTCTTCCGCCCACTGCCACAGGCTGCGGCGGGCATCTCCGCGTTCGGCAGGCGTATTGAAAGGACTTGTCAGAAACTCGTGGTACAGACGGAGAAGGGTGCAGAACTGGCGAAGGCCCGTGGCCAAGGTCAACGAACTGTATCCCGTGCGGTAGTCCTGGACGACAGCACCGGTGCTTCCATCGAGCAGCACGTTACCGCCGGTCCATTCGGCCAGAGAGTAGAAGGGGCCCTCGCTCTCCGGAGGATCCATGTCATCAGGCCATGGGACTTCCACCAGCCCGGTCTTCGCCAGGTCGGCCGTGTGAACGAAGGGCAGTTGGTCCGTCAAGTGGGGCCAACCGATGCCGGTCAGGAATTGTCGACTATCCGAATCGCTCAGACCTGATGGCAGTTCGTCTTCCGAAAGGACCCGGCACGTACCTTGCCCGAACGAGCTCTCCAGCCATGACTGAGTGGGAGCGTTCCGTGTCATGGCTTGTGCAGGACAGCGCCAGAGGGCCGCCTCGGTGACGGGGCCGACAAACGGTTCCGGCAGCGCCTCCAGGTGAGGTTGTTCCCTCGGGGTGGTTGTCGCGTCCACGACGAATGGGCCGGTGGGGCCTGACATCAGCCACTCCGTATCCGACACGGCTTTGGACCTGAAAGGGCGAGATGCGCTCAGGCGCCCGTCGAAGATGTGGCGCACCGGTGGTCCGACTGCACGGAGGCGCCAGGAACCGCTCTCGGCGAGTTCCGGAAAGTCTCGAGTTCCAGGGGCGTCCTCCGACGGCTGGTCCGCTAGCGTGTCCTCGGGCTCTTCCGACCGTCCGAAGGTGCCGAACGGCCGGCACCTGGTCCACACGGTTTTCCACGGGAGTTCGACCCCGGAGTCGGCGACGATCGACCGGGCCAGCGATTCATCCCCCCGATTGAGCGCGGAATGATGCAGCCACGCTACCCACTCCGCATGTGGTGCGGCCGCGAGCCCCAGTTGCTCGAGATAGTGGGCATCAATGGCAAGGCCGCCCTGCGGAATCCCGCGGGGCCAGGTCGCGGCCATGCCCTGCAATAGCCCCGTCGCATCGAGATTCGCAAGGGCCTGACCATCAGCCAGTAGGGTCTCGAGGAGACCTGCATGTGCAGCATGGAGCGCCGCGGCTCGCGCCGCATAGGCACCGGTGGGGCCGACGTTCTCCCAGGCTGTCGCACCGTGTGCCTTCAACGGCTCCAGGAGTGCGGAGAGCAGACTGCCGTGATCGACGGGACGGAGTAGTCTGATCCGATGCCGATCCGATTCGGCGTGAAATCCGAACTCCCTGCCCGAGCCGGGGACTTCGGTGATGAGCAGGCGATCCGAGAGGGATTCCGCGAGTTCGGTGAGTTCACCGGACGAGACCTGAATGCCCAGGCATCGGCAGAGCTCCCCCCAGACAGAGAGAGGGACCGTGCGCCGCTCTGCTGCCGCCAGAGCCCGGAGAGCAGGGTGCCGGGTGAGGATGTCCAGCCATTCCCCGGACCGGGTCTCCCCGCCGCGCGGCGAGGCCAGGACGATGTCATTTCGGGTGGGTGCCGGCACCCACGGTTTGTCAGCGGAACGCTCGACAACGAACTGCACGGTTGGTCGCGAGAATTGCTTGAGCGTACCGACCATGCGCTGACTGATCCGACTGGCTTCACTCGAGGTCACGAATTCGCCGGCCCATTGCACGTTACTGAGCAGCGCGACGCCGCCACTCCGAATGCGTTGGGCGCCGGCAACGAGTGAAGCCGGCGACTCGGCGACGCCCCAGGCGCGGAGGAGGTAATGGGCAACGTCATCCGCGGTCTTGCCTCGGCAATCAACATAGACAGCATCCGGAATCCTGGCTGCCAGTTTGCCGAGCAAGACCGTCTTCCCCGACCCCGCTACACCCCGGACGGCAAGGGTTCGGTACAGGCGATGGGGTTCTGCCAGCCAGGCTTCGGCCTGTTCGAGTGCCCCCTCAGGCGTCAGTTCCACTCGATTCCTCGCTTCAGCGTTCGCGTCCTTCTAATTTCCCAGGTATCCGATGAGTCAGCGGTTCACCCCGCTCCCAATCCTGCCGTCTTCATCCAGGCCCGCAACCACTCGCCGCGATCTCATCATCTGCTCGTCGGTCATCGCCTTCACCTGCTGGCGCATGGCGATGCCCTCGGGCTTGACATGCTTGATGGCTTCCAGCCGGTCCGCTGGATGTCGTACTCGGCCTCCCGGGCCGGGGCTTCATTCCCCACGTCGCCTTTGCGGTAGCCGATTCCGTACGAGATGCGTAGAACAATTTCCCGGGGTTTTCCTGAAGTTCCGTTCTCGCCCCACATTGGAGTCCGTGCTCTTGCCGTCCTCGGAGACGAAGGTGCCCTCTCCGGCCTCCTCGCCCTGCGCGACGCCCGGGCCGACGGCCGGAGCGGGCAGTTCCGGGGAACGGCAAATGGATCCCTCGCATCGAGCGGGAGCTGTGCCCAGAGCTCCGGCTCACACAACATCAGGAATCCGGAGAGCAACCCAAGACCGGCTGGCGAAAACCCGGTCAGCACGACGACGGCGAAGTACCGGACCACACCGTCCGCCATGAGCAAAGGGTGGCCAGGACGCTGGCGCGGCGCCTATGACAGGGTGAGGGGCGCAGCCTTCGGTTGTGGTGGTCATACGCCATTGTCCTTGTCCTCGCGGACATATGTACCGTGCGATGATCTTGTGGTCCGCGCGACTGGCGCCGGGCGGTCGAGACGGGTTGCCGGGACCGGTGGTGGCGGGGCCTACCGTGCCGAGGTCTATGGATGCCTACAGGTAGATGAATTCGTCGGTGTCCGTGACGTGCCCCCAGTTTCTGGTGGCTGCCGCGGTGGGGTCGATGCCCGTCAGCCAGGACCTGAGCTCGTCGATGAGTTCCTCCCCGTCGAGGCCGCCGCTCGTGCTGTAGGCCAGCATGTACTTCCACTGCAGGCACACCATCGCGCTGAACTGGGCCAGGGAGGAGCCGGCCAGGGGGTCACCGGGCCGGTCGTCGTCGACCGCGCCCTTCCTCGACTGTCGCAGTACGCGGCCGGTGGGGCCGTCGAGGAGCAGGACGCCGCCGATCCAGGTGCCCAGTTCGTAGAACGGCCCGTCTCCCACGGGTGTTTCGAACTTTTTGGTGCCTTCCCAGGTGTGCTCGGCGAAGCCTGTGCCCGCGAGATTGTGGGTGCTGAGGCTGAGGAAGTTGTTGACGGCAGGGAAGCCGACCTCGGTGAGGAAACGACGGGTCGGCTCGTGGGCCAGGCCGGGGGGGCAGCTCCTTCTCGGTCAGGAGGGGGGCGACGTCCGCGTCGAACACGTCGAGTACGAGGTCGCGGGTGGGGCGGCACGCGGCCTCGTCGAAGGGGCGCGGTGTGATCTTTGTGTGCCGGCTGATGGCGGGGAGTGCGGGCAGAGGGGTGGCTTCGATGTAGTCCGGATCGGGCTCGATCGCATAGATCCCTCGGCTTCCGCCGAACACCACCAGATCACCGGCGCAAGCCACATCCTTGACCTTGGGCGCTTGGATCACGCGGAGTGTGGCTGGGTCGCCGACGGCTGACGCGCGGACCAAGTTCCAGGAGGTCTCGGCTCCCCAGCGGGTCGCCGCCGGGTGTGTGGGCGGGGCTTCCACGATGAACGGTCCCTTGGGCCCTACGAATTGCCCCGTGACTGCGAGGAGCCGGCCGGTGGCCGCGTGCCAGGTCTGCTCGAGACGGTCCTCGGTGCGGCTGGTCACGGTGGTGCCGTCTGCCGCGGCTTGCAGCTCTTCGACGACGTCGATCTGGGGCGGGCGGGGACGGACCTGGCCAGGGGCTCGCCAGTGCGTCCAGACGGTCCGCCACGGCAGTGGACCGGCGGACTCGATCAGGGCGTCGGCCCGCTCCGTATCGCCCTGGCTGAGCGCCACGAGATGCAGCAGTGAGGCCCACTCCGCCTGCGAGGAGGGTGCCAGACCGAGGTTGCCGAGGTAGTACAGATCCGCGGCGAAGCTGCCCGCGGGAATGCTCTCGGGGGAACGCCACGCGAAGTGCGCTGAGCAGGGCGGTATGGGTGCATTGGACGAGCGTGCGGGGATCCGCGAGGAGTTCCTCGAAGCGGCCCGCAACCGCGGCATGGGCGGGCAGGGCGCGGGTCAGATAGTCACGGAGCGGGTCGCCGTCGGTCCAGGCGAACAGGCGGTTCACGACGGCCTGTTGGAAAGCCTGGAACGTGTCGGCAGGGACCTCTTCGCGAAGAGTCCGGGCATTGCGTTCATGGGTGAACCCGACCGGCACATCGCCTGCGGGGTCGACCGTGACGAGTGGTGACTCCTCGCCGATTGTGCGCAGTTCCGCGACGTCGAAGTCGGTGCCGAACGCGGAGCAGAGCGCCTGCCACTCCTCGAAGCGCACCCGGTGCGGCTCGGACAGGGCCAGGGTCGTCATGGCCGTGCGCTGACGCGGCGGCAGCGAGTCGCGGGACAGCCGGACGACGTCGCGGCTCGGGCCGAGCAGGATGGGGTTCCGGTTCCGAGGGCTGAGGTCGTACACCTCGCTGTCGACTTCGACCACGAGTTTGATGTTGGTTGCCTTGGAGCGAATACTGAACGCTCCAACGATCCCGCCGGCGGCGACGCCCAGTGGTTCATCCGTGAACCGCATCTTTCCCGCCTACTGGGTATTGGTCACGACAACGGTTCTCGGGTCGAATCTTCTATCGAAACGAGATCGTCAACGAGACTGGTGAGGGCACGGATGCTCCGGAAATCACCGTATGACATCGATGGCCCGCATCACCCGATCCGCCACCTCTTCCGCGGAGCAGCCTGTGGCATCAACGAGCACGGCCCCCGGCGTGCTGGCGGCGAAATCTCTCAGAAATTGGGTCTTTCCGGCTCCAGAGGGGCCGTCGACGTAGAGAATGCCCCGCTTGGGGGGGGGGGGGGGGGGGGGGGGGGGGGGGGGGGGGAAGTTTGGCCAGCTGTGAGCGGATCTGGTCCGAGGCTTCCTGTAGGCCGAGGTGAGAATTCACAGTGGGCGACTTCCTTTCCTGGTGACCATCACTCTGGGCCGGTGTTCTACAGGCCGCCGTCCGGCAGGGCGCGAACCCGTAGAACACGTCCACGCCCGGCATTCTCTCCGAAGCCCTGTGCCGCATCCTCCGGCCACGGCACGGGTACGAGCCCTGTCTCGGCCGCATCGATCGTGCCCATGAACGGCAGATGGTGGGACAGGGCGGACAGTCCGGTCTCCATCAGGAATAGTTGGCTCTCTGTATGCACGAGGCCGGTCGGCGGGTCATCTTCCCGAAGGCAGCGGCATGTTCTGCGGTCGAAGGTCGCCTCCAGCCATGCGCGGCTCGGCGCGCCCTCGGCCGGGGTGCGGCATGGCGCCGTCGGGCGAGCTGGTCATCGTTCCCCGTCTTCGGCCGCTGCGGGCACACATCTGTACCCGTACGTTTCAGGGCTTACGAGGGCGTCGGCGCCGTGTCCTGTCACAGCGATTCCGGGACATCCAACTCTCCACCGAATGCGGCCTTCCAAGGATCGGATGATCCCGCTGATGGGTCGATCTGCTGTGACCAGGCCGCGAGGCTACGACGAGCGTCCCGTTCCTCGTACCGCGTGGGGAATTCGCTGCGACGCAGTGTGACGTACAGACCCACCAAGGTCATGAACTGCCGCAGGCTGCTGCCGAGTAGCTGCGTTCCGGCAACAGAGGCCATCAGCACGCGGCCGGAATCACCACATAGGACACGGTCTTAGGACCACTTCCTCGCCGAGCCAGGTCCCCAAGCGGTAGCCGGGCTCGAGGTGCCCCAGTGCCTCGGTGTTCTCCAGGCAGGTCCGGTCAAGGGCCACGGTGGTCAGGAATCTCGGCTCGCCGCCGTCAAGAGCGGGGAACCCGAGGCCGGTCAGGGTGGCGTGCGCTTGCGAGTCGACGACCCCGGCAGGGATGGCGGTCGGCTCAAGTCGGCGGAGTGCCTCCTCGCCGAAACTGCTCGCGGATTCGCCCGGTCGCGAGCGGAATGCGTCGCCGAGTAACCGGGCCCGGTCCGTCAGACCCGGTCGTCGAAGTTGTAGTCCTCGAAGACCCTTTGCCAGCCCTGTGTTTCGTAGGCCTGGGGATCGATGAGGTTCAGCCAGTGGCGTAGGTCCGACTCCGTGTCCTCGATCGACCACCAGGAGGCGCGCCACCAGAAGTAGAGGCGGACCATTGCGACGAACTGGGCGAGACTGCTTCCGGCCAGCTCGTCCTCGATCCCCGACCAGCCATCCTGCAGCACACGCCCGTCACGGCCGTTGAGGAGGAGTCGCGCGCCTTGCCAGCTGCCGAGGTAGAAGTACGTGGAGTCGGTCTCGTCGGGTTTGCCGAAGGGTTCGGCAACGGGGTGCAGGCCCGTGTGCTGGAGGTCGGTGGTGTCGAGTTCGAGGAGGCGGCCGGTGACACAGGGGAAGCCGACGTCGGAGAGGAAGGCGCGTGTGTCGCTGTCGGAGAGGGCGGCCGGCAGGGTCTCCTGCGGGAACCGCTTGACCGCCGCGGATCCGAAGATGTCCGTCAGTCAATCGGTCGTGGGGGCCAGGGCCTGGGCGGGCAGGTCGGCCCGAGCAAGCGTCGTGTCGGTGCCCACCAGGCACTTGAGGAGGCCTGGTGCGTCCTCGTGTCCGGCGCTCTGGTTGATCTCGACCACACACACCCCGTCCATGGTGGCCAGAGCGATGTGATGGCCCGAGCGCGTTCCCCGAAGGGCATACTCGGGCATACGGGGCAGATCCACTTCCCCGCTGAGGGCTCCGGCGGGGCGCCACCCCTTGGGCCCCTGGTCCGCGCGCGTCGTGTCGGAGGTGTCCGCGGCCTCATCGGGTTCGGGGCGGGGCGCGCCCGTGGCCAGGTCCCACGTGCCGATGTGTTCGCGGCGCGTGCGGGCTGTGACCACATCGCCGGTCGGGGTGTGCACGATCTGGAGCGTCCGGAGGATCGGGCGGCTGACCACTTCGTCCGTGCTGAACACGCCGGCACCGACGCCTTCGGCCCAGAGGGTTCGCCAGGGCAGGGTGACGGGGCCGGCCGCTGCCAGGAGCCGGTCGGCGGCTGCTTCCTCCGTTGGCTCGGCCTGCATCAGGGTCAGGTGCAACAGCGCCAGCCACTCGCCCTGGGACGACGGCTGAACGCCACGGCGCGCCATGTAATGGAGACGGGCCCCGGCGGTTCCCTGCGGGATGGGCCGTGCGTGGAACGCGGCCTCGAACCCTTCGAAGAGCGACTCGTGACCGACCCCGGTGACCGCTGGCGTGTCCTCGAGAAACGCGTTGAACCGGCCGGCTGCCGCTGCGTGACCGGCCAGGGCGCGCGCGGCGTACCAGCGTGTGGCTTCTGGGGAGTCTGCGGCCGACATTGCGGTGACTGCGTGCGCGTGCCAGGACCTGGCCTGCTCGGCGGGCATCTGCGTACGCAGTTGCCGGGCCGCTGCCTCCTGCTTGAAGGAGATGAGGGGGGTGCCGGTCCCGTCGTCCGTCCGGTGGATCCAATCCCCGGCCACCGGGTCGTCGAGCAGAGACTCCAGCCGGGACTGGGGGATGTCTTGGCCGAGGGCGGAGCAGAGAAGGGACCACACGGGGCTGGGAACGAAGCGGTGCTCGGCCAACGCCAGCGCATCGAGGGCGGACGACAGGTTCGCATCCTCGTTCGGCTCCGCGAGGGCGGGCATGCTTTCGAAGCCCCCCTGCAGGGTCAGATGCCGTCCGCCCAACTCGTCGGCCCTGCCCGGGGCATCGTCGACCTCGACCAGCAGGCGCATCCGCAGCCCGCGCGGATGGAACGTGATCAGCGCCCGTGCCACCCGTTCGACCACACGCTGCGGTTCGCGCGAGGTGCGCAGTCGGCCCGCCCACTGCGTGTTCGCGAGCACGACCACGGGGTCGTCGCTGATCCGGCGGGCCACGGCGGCGATGTCGCCCTTGAAGGTGTCCAGGGCGGCGGCGACGCCAAGGGTCGTCGCCACCTCCCGGGCCACCTCCTCGGCGGACTTGCCGGCGCCGTCGACGTAAGCCGCGCCCGGGTGGCGGGCAACGACCTCGCGCAGCAGCGCCGTTCTGCCGCTGCCCGCGCGCCCGCCGATCCACAGCCAGGCACTGGTTTCGCGAGGCCGGTCGATCCACTGCAGCGCACGGTTCAGCGCGAGTTCTGCCGTGACTTCATCCGGGTTCGGGGTGGTACTCATGCGTCAGGCCTTTCCTGCCGTCAGGTCTTTTCTACGCAAGGCTCTTTGGCATCGGCAAGGCGTGCCTTGAGAATGTCGGCGACCTTGTTCAAGTGATCCTGGAGATCGGCTTCCATGGCCTGCACCGGAGTGTCTGCTCCCTCGCGCGGATCGCTGAACGGTTCGACCTGTTCGCCCTTTCGGCAAGCCGTGGCGTAGGTCGTCCCCATCTCCTCTGGCAGATAGACGCGAATATAGCCTCCGCAGTCCGCGTGCCCGTTCGACTCGGAAGGCTGGCCACGCGGCTCCCGCTCCGTGTAAAGGTGCGCGGAAACGAGCGGATCCTGCCCTTTGGCGGCGCGGTCCTCGTTTGAGGCGCTCAATCCAGCCACCCAAGTGCGGTTCGGAGTGGTCGGGTAGACGGGGCCGAACCCGCCGGAGGCGAACCGGCCGGGCGCTATGAGGAGGCACTGCACGGCGAGTTCGGCCATCAGATGGCTGCCCCCGGCCCGGCGGCCGATCGCCTCGGCCGGTTCGAGGCAATCTCGGGATCCTCGGTGAAGGACAGCTCAGGGGCGCCGAACCGGGGGTTCAAGGCTGCTTCCGCATGCCGTACAACCACGCTGGGGCCGGCCCATTCAGGCTCGTTCAGATCGATGACCTGCACTAGGTCTCTCGGGAGCCCCGCGGTCAGATCGGCGACGAGCTGACGGCGGCACTTCGGCGAGAAGCCGAACGGTATCGACCGCGGTCAGCGGACTGAGCGCGTCCCTCACGACTCGGGCCGGTTCGCCGAGACCCCGGAGTGTCCCGGCTCGGTCGACATCAGGTATGACGACCGTCGGCGGCTGGCCACACCATGCGCCACGCGGCCAAGGAACGCAGCACAGCAAGTGTGGCCGCCCACGGTCAGTCGGTGGTTCGCAGTGCAGCAGTCCAGAAAGTGGCGTCTGTGTCTGCGTCGTCGAGGTCGGGCAGCGC
The DNA here is from genome assembly GCF_041052385.1 of Streptomyces sp. R28. Taxonomy (GTDB): domain Bacteria; phylum Actinomycetota; class Actinomycetes; order Streptomycetales; family Streptomycetaceae; genus Streptomyces. The sequence goes on from NZ_CP163439.1 coordinate 7,655,299, forward strand.
GTCCTCCAGATCGTCTCTGATCGCGACGCGCTCGGTACGGCTCCCCGCCGCGGCCAGCATGCACCGGGCCACAAGGTAGTGCTGGAGCAGGTCGATGAACGCGGCCAGGCTGCCGGCGATCAACACGGCGCTGGTTTCCTGCTCTCCGCCGTCGTCGGGCCCTCCGCCGTCGTCGGGCTCGTCGTCGAAGTAGGCGTCGAAGTCGTCTTCTGCGCTGCTCCAGTCGTCCGCACCGAACAGGACGACCTGCCCCGTTCCGCCGTGCAGGACCAGGTCGCCGGCACCCCACGTACCGATCTTGTAGTACGCGCCTGGGACGGCGTCTGCCGACAGGTCGCCGGGGGCGAGCGGGGACAGACCCACTTCGTCCAGAGCCTCGAGCCGGATTGCGGCGCCTTCGAAGGCGGGCAGTCCGACGTCCGTGAGAACGCGGCGTGCCTCGGCGTCCGTCACCCCCTCGGGCAGCAGGCCGGTGGGCAGGCGACGTACGACGCCCGGTTCGAAGAGGTCGGGGTCGTACGAGCCTCGGCGCTGTGCTGTCCCGCGGTGCAGTGCGGGGAGGAAACCGGAGTCGTCGAAGAGCGGCTCCCCGTGCACCTTGCTGAGGCGCGGACTGACGGCGGGGTCGTGGAGCTCGACCGCGAAAATGCCGCCGAGCCCCGTCACGACCAGGAGGTCGCCGACCCTCACCTGATCCGACACGAAGGGGGGTTCCAGGGTGTCGAACACGGTCAGATCGTCCCAGTCGGGTGTGACGTTGCGTTCCATGTCGGTGAGCCAGAGCGGCTCGCGCCGCCCCGGTGCCGGCATCGCCTCCGGCCAGGGGCCGGCCAGCTCCTCGCCGGTTTCGGCGTCCCAGACGCGGTATCGCTCGTCCCATTCCCCCGGAGCGCAAACGGCGTGCCGGCCAGGGAGGTAGTCCTCAGGGGCGATGACCGGGTCTCCCAGTGGACCGGGCCGAACGTACGCGGCGTTCAGGGCACCCGGCGGCCGCCAATGGGCCCAGCGCACCTGCCACGGCAGCGGCTGGCCGGACGAGGCGATCTGGGCCGCGGTCTCCGTATCGCCACGCACCGTACTCATCAGGTGCAGCCACGATGCCCATTCACCCTGGGGCAGGGAATCGACGCCGCACATCCACAAGTTGACCGCGTCCCCGGCCGGGGACGCACCGTTCACGACATACGAGTCGTCGGCGTGGGCCGCGTCGATCAGGGCGACTTGATCGATATGGGCAACGAGCCGGCCGGAGCGCTGAACGGAGTCGAACTCGCCGGCCTGCACGGCGTGCATCGCCAGTCCTTGTGTCAGGTACTGGCCGGTCGTCGCTGCCGCGGGCTGATCGCGCAGCCATGCGACCAGCTCCACATTCACGGCTCGTACGACCTCGGCATCGGTGGTCAGACGCAGCGTTTCGGCGTGCCGCTCATCACGGAAGCGGACCCAGCCGTCGCCGTCCACCTCCAGTAGCTCGCCAGAAGCCTCCAGCGTTGTGGCGACATCCAGAGACCGGCCTACATAGGACCCCAGCGCCTGGGCGAGGGCGGTCCACACAGGCAAGGGAGCACGACGGACCTCGGCCAGTGCGAGTGCACGCAACGCTTCGGTGTCCGTGCCGTCGGACAGGTGCCCCACAGCCTCTTCGGAACTGCTCGGTTGCAGTGCCACGACCAAGTGATCGTGTGCCAACCGGACATCCGGCAGATCCCGTTCGATCACGACCTTGAGACCGCCGCCAACGGCCAGTTCACCGGTGAAGCGGTGCACCATGCGCTCTGGCTCCGTGGAGCGCCGAGTACGGCCCGCACGGTGGGCATTGACGATGATGACCAGCCCGCCACCGAGCGGGGAGTCTTCAAGCTCGAATCCCCAGTCCGCCCGCTTCTCCGGCAGAGCGGTGAACCCAGCAGCAGTCATGACCCGATCGATGAGGTCCTCACAGGTCAGCCCGGTGGCATCCACGAGCACCGCCTCGCCTCGGGCCTCACTCAGCCGCAGCAGTGTCTCTGTCCGTCCGGACCCAGGAGGGCCGGTCAGCTCGGCCACTCGCTGGGTCCCGCTGTCCGACCACTCCAGGAGCTCGGCCAGGGCTTGTCCGGGTGACATGGGCGAAGGGGTGGGTGTCTGACGGCTCATCGCTGAATCTGCTGACTTTCGGTGTGTTCACACAGGGCGGGCTAGGGGCCTACTTTAGCTGCGGTGCGATCCCCTTCCAGAGCGCTTCGACCTTCCTGACATGTCTGACCATCTCTCGATCGCGGGCCTTCTCATTGGCGGTAACTGGGAATTGCTTCTTGACCTGAGCCGTGATCTTTTTCTTTTCGTCATCGGGAAGAGCGGCTCTCGGGTCCAACCCGAGTTCTGCCCGGCGCTGTTTCTGGAGTTCCCTGGTGAGTTCGGATCGCTGCTGATCCGCTGGGTCGGCCCGGTATGTGGTGCTGTAGTACACAGGCGCACCGGCGAGACGCTCACCCAGCAGATTCGAGCAGTTGGAACTCCCGAGTCCGCCCTTCTTGTCACCACACGGCTCGCGTTCGGTATACAGGGCGGAGATCGTGTAGTTGCGCCCTGTGCCCTCATTGGCCTTGTTGACGTCGTCGATCCAGTCCGCGATGTGCCGTTCCGAATGTAGACCGGTAACCCCTGACCGGCTTGGGAACGACGAGTCCGTCACGTATTCGATGGTGCCGTCGTCCCGCTGCAACTCGACTACTGCGAAGTTTCGTTGAGTCAGGTCCGGTGTGTGTGTCTCCGGAACCCCGAGCTTTGTCATCAACTTTCTCACGCGCTCGCCGGGGGTCTTGTGCTTGGCGGCGCCTTCGGACTCCTTGCCGTTGTCCATCGGGTTGCTGTTCACGCCGTACTGCTCGTGAGCCGATTGGCTGAGACGAGCCAATGTGGAGATGACCAGCATTTTCTCGCCCCGGTTCAGGGACTCGAATCCGGGCAGGGCCTTGTTCAATCCATCGGACGTGAAGGTACGCGGTCGATCCGGGGAGGCATTGGGGTCCGACTCGGAACCCGCGGCCACATTCAGGACATGAGCGAGCTGACCGTTCTGGGCCCAGTCCCGCAGCTGTTGGTCGACGTGGCCCTGCTGCAGCCGGAAAACAGGATTGGTCTGGCGGACGCGCTGCTGCGAATCGTCCGGGTCCAGGTTGCCCTGTTGCTCCTTTTTGTCGCCGAACTCGCGGTCCAGACGTGGGTGAGAGTCGTCGGGGTGTGGTTCGAGTCCGGCCTTCTTGTCCTGGCCGTCCTTGTCGTCGCTGTCGGCCTTGTTGTTCTTGTCGTTCGGGTCCTTGCCGTCTGCATTCTGGCCGTTGGATGGCTGCCCGGCCGGTTCGGCAGCTGGTCTCCGCGCTGTGTCGGCAGACGATTCCGGGGTGGTTCGAGGGTTGCTGCGGTTGGCACCAGCGCTGTTGGAGTCGGTGGCACCGGGCCGGTTCGGCGGCACCGGCTGCCGGTTCGAGTCCAGCGGAATCGCAAAGACCCCGTTGTCCCCACTGTGCAGCGGCTTCGAACTCTGCTGCCCCGTCTGCGCATCGATGTACGTGATCTTGCCGTTGTGGTTGACGGCGTTCCAGGCATGCGCCCGCCCATTGGCGTCCTGCGTGATGATCACGGCCTGTGAGCCGTGCCCGCTGTTGCGGAGGGTGTTCTCCAGGCGGTTGAAGGCGTCGCGCCCGTTGCCCATGTCGCTGAAGCGGGCACCCAGCGTGTTCTCGATGCGGTCGCGGCCGCCCTTCTCGCCGCGGTCCGACGGGTTGCCGTCGGCGTCCAGATCGGGTGTCCGGCTGGCCGCTGCTGTGGGGTTGCCTGCGTAGGTGTCCACCGTGGACAGGGCCACGTCGACACAGTTGTTGTTGCGGCCGGGGGCATCCCGTCCGTCGCCGTTGATGCGCTCGACCCAGCGGCCGTCCGCCGGGTTCGGCGGTCGGGTCGGGTCGCCGTTCTCGTCTCGGGGGACCGAGTTCTCCAGGGCGTCCTGCTCGGCGCGGGTGGGGTCGGTGACACCGCCCGGCGGGTTGGTGTTGCGGGTTTCCGAAGCCGGGGTTGGGGTCTCCTTCGGCCTCGGGTTGTCCGAGGAGTTCTGCTGATTGCTGTTGTTAGGGGTGGAGTCCGGGGTCTGTGGGGCGGACTGCTGGGGCTGGTTGGTCGGCGTCGTGACCACGTGGTGGACCGGTACCGGGATGACCTGAGGCTGCTGCTGTTGGTTCGGGGTGTTCGCCGGGGGCTGTTGGGTGTTGGGCTGCGCGCCCGGCTGGTTCGGGGTGTTCGGCGTGCTGCCCGCGGGCTGGTGGGGTGGCCTGTTGGGGGTGGCGCCGGGGGTCGGTTGGTTCGGAGTGCCGGGCGTGCCCTGAGTCGTGGGGTTGCTGGTGGGGCCGGGCTGGGTCGACGAGTGCGGACTGTTGCTCGGTGTCGAGGCGCGCTCGGGTCCGGTGCCGGTCGAGGTGGAGGGCGTCGACGTGGGGGTGCTGGTGGACGGCGACGCGGTCCTGGGGGGAGTCGACTGGGCCGGGGTCTGGTTCGGTGTGCTCGTCCTCGGGTCGTTGCCCGGGGTGTGGGTACGGCTGCCGCCGGTCGAGTCCGCGGTGTTGCGGGGCGTGGTGCCGTCTCCCGGGGTTGTGGTCCCTGGGTTGTTGCGGGGCGGAGTGCGGTCGCCCGGCGTTGTCCCGGGGTTGTTGCGGGAGGTGCTGCCGTCGTTAGGGGTCGTGCTCCCGGGGTTGTTGCGCGGCGTGGTGCCGTCCCCCGGCGTGGCCGTCCCAGGGGTGCGCGGCGGAGTGCGGTCGCCGGGCGTCGTACCGGGGGTGTTCCGCGGCGTGCTGCCGTCGCCCGGGGTCGTACTCCCGGGTCGCTGTGCCGGTATTCGACCATCCGGCGTGCCCTGCGTACCCGGCGTACGGCCGTCCCCCGCACCCGGAGCTCGCCCGTCCGGCGTCGAAGCAGGCGTACTCCGAGGCGTCGTAGGAGATGTAGGGCTCGGAGTGGAGGCAGGCCCCGTCCCCGGGGCGGAGGGCGTACCAGGGGTACTGGCGGAAGGATTCCTCGCCGGACCGGAGTTGGGATTCGGGCTCGTCGCGGACGGGTTGCCGACGCTGCCGGAAGCACCCGGGCTGTGGTGCCCACCCGGAGCCGGCCCTCCGGTAGAAGGCGCCGTGGGCGACGTCGGCATGGCCGAGCCGCCGTCCGAACGGCCGCCGGAACTGGAGGGAGAGGGGTCGGCAGTCGTCGGCGTCGGTGCCGCGTTGGACTGTGTGGGAGCGCTGGCGGCCAGGCCGTCGATCTGGGTGCCGATCGAGCCGCCCCCGGGCGAGGACGACGTACCGCCGGACGACGCGGACCCGGACGAGGGCGCGGACTGCGCGCTCGGGGACGACAGGCCGGATACGGGGGAGCCGCCGGAGTGCGAGGGGCCGGACGTGCTTGGTGTGCTGGACGAGCCGTTGGAGTCGGAGCCGTTGGACGAGGGGCCGCCGGGTGAGGGGGCGTCGAAGTCCGACAGGGACGGCCCTGAAGAGGGCGTCGGCCGCGAGTACGGGCTGTCCGAGGAGGACGAGTTCCCGGAATCGGAGCCCGACCCGGGGCCGGAGTCGGGGCCTGCGCCGATATTGGGGGTGGGGATGTCGGCGCCGCCTGTGTCGGCGGATATGCCGCTGCCTATGTTCGCCCCGGGGATGTTGCCGTTGCCCGTGCGCGTCGAGGTGGAGGAGTCCGACCCCGACGAACTCGAGTCGGAGGACGAAGAGTTGGAGGAAGAGGAGTCGGAGGACGAAGAGTCCGAGGAAGAGGAGTCAGACGAAGACGAGTCAGAGGAAGACGAGTTGGAACTCCCCGGCCCGGAGTCGCTGCCGATGTCACCCCCCGACGGCCCGTCGTACCCGTCGATCCGGCTGTCCACCGCGTGCCGGGCCCGGCTGCCGGCCTTCTGGCCCAGGCTGTCGCGCACGCCTTCCGCGAAGGTCTGGGGGCTCTGCTTGAGGGCGTCGAGGCCTGCCTCGCCGCCGGCCTTGAGGGTGGCGCCGACGTCGTAGCCTTCCTGGGCGCCGAAGCCGACGTTCACGGTCTGGCGGATGAGGTCGGTGATGATCGCCTCGATCGCCGAGATCGCGGGTTCCTTCATCGTCTCGATGAGCGCCTCGATCATGGCTTGTTTGAGCTCGTCGAGGAGGCGTCGGACGATCAGGCGGGTGATCTGGGTGGCGCCGAGGCCGGCGACCTCGGACAGGCCGAAGGTGAAGGGTGCGGCGGCGTGGGCGGCGATGATCTCGATCGCCAGGGCGATGAGCTGGGCGATGACCGCCCATTTGGCGAACTCGACGAGGTAGGCGCAGGCCTCCAGCACGTTCGCGATGAGGAACGCGGCCTCGGCTGCGCTGCGGAGGTAGCCGTCGTTGCCGCCGCCACCGTCGAACTTCTCGTACGTCTTGGTGAACTTGTCGATCGATTCACCGGCGTTGTGGGCGGTGACCTGCCGCGCGGCGCCGTTCGCCGTGGTGTGGAGCTCGTTGACCTTCTCGCCGAACTCCCGCCACACGGTGGCGCAGTCCCTGAGCTTGTCCTCGTTGGCCGTGGGCCACTTGTAGCCCAGCATCTCGAGAACCCACTCGAGCTCGTCCGGCAACATCATCGCCACAGCAGAAAGCACCCCCGTCAGACAGCACGGCCGTACACATCCCTCACCAGCCAAGGGAAATCACACTGGAGTACAGCCGTCCGCAAAGTCTACGGACTCACCTGCCGATGACTTCAGGTGTTCGCTGTCACAAGTGCGTAGCAGGCAGACGCCGTTGTCCGGAGCCGTGCGCCACGAGACCGGCCGTTCACCGCGTACGGCCCTGAGTGCGCTCTCGGTGTCCCTTGATGTCAGGTCGTCCGACGTGGCCCTCGGCGCGCTCCGACTCGCCGAGCCAGATGTGTGGAACGTACTGCTGGACCGCCGAGACCAACTCCTGTCGGCAGGGGGCGGGGAAGGGGAGGCGGTGCCGCAGACGGGGAAGGTCGGGGTGCAACGGCTCCTCGTCGCGGACCAGAGTCCACAGGACGGGGTCGTCCCGGTCGATGGGACCGGCGGGGAACAGCTCCAGGGAGTAGACCGTCTGGCTCTTGCCGAACCTGCTCCAGTACAGGCCGACTCCGGCAAGGCCTTGCCAGGGGATGACGTTCCGACGTTGCCCGTTCTCGACCCACAGGCCAGTGGCGTCGACGAGGATCCGGGCGCGGCGGTTCGCCCAGTTGGCGAGGAAGAGGAACAGGCCGAGCGCACCGAGCAGCAACATGAACACGAGGCCCGCATACCCTGCCGGGTTGGACGCCCCGTTCTGGTTCCCGCTAGCAACCACGACAGCGCCGAAGACGCCGACCGCGCCCAGCGCGATGAGCAGGACGGAGCAGGGGAGCCCGGTCGTGGCGCCGCGGCGGCCGGTCCGTATGACCGTGGCATCAGGTGCGGGGGAGGGCGTGTGCGAAGGCAACATGGTGCGTGAGCTTAGCGAATTGACCTACGCTCCCTCCTCATGACGACGCACGGCCGGGAACGCGGCGGGGAACTGGTACACACGCAGGCGCGAGGCGACGAGGGCGATCTCGTCCCGCCCGGCGCGAATGAGCTCACGGCGAGATTCCAAGGGCAAGCGGACCCGGGGTTCGCGAGACAGCGGTCGCGGCAGGCACGGAGCGCCCGCGGTGGGCTCATGGCCGCCGGGGCGTTGGTGGCGCTGGTCTGCCTCATGGTGATCGTGGGGCATCTCAGAAGCGGTACGCAGGCGGTTGTGGGAACCGTGGTGTACGGCTTGAGCCTGGCTGCTGCCGGTCTCAGCGTGGAGTTGGCGCGGCGCGGACGCACCCGCCTGGCCATGATGGCGATCATTTTCGCGGCGGCGGGCGCGTCCCTGGCGGATGCGCTGTCCTGACTCGATGGAGTTCTGGTCAGCGAGCCGAAGGCCGGATCAGACCTTGGTGAAGCACAACGTGTAGCTGGACCTGTGGCCGGTGTTGCGGTACTGAATCCCGTAGTCGTACTCCGACCCGCACTCCCTGCCCTTGCCGGGCATCCACTCACCCAACTTGTACTCGGCCTCGGCGGAGTCACAGTCGACCACTGTCGGCACCGGGTCGCCGTCGGGGTCCGCGACCTTGACGCAGTCGCCGATCTCCGGCTCGTGCTTCTTGGCCTCCTCGGCCGCCGCCGACGCCGAAGCCTCTGCCTTGGCCTTGCCGCCGGTGGGGCTGGTGTTGTAGTCCCAGACCCAGTAGCCCAGGGCGCCGAACACCGCGATGACGATGACAGCCGACTTCAGCGCCCGCAACAGACCTGCCGGCTGCGGTCGCTGAGGCCCGCGGGGAGGCTGCGGCTGCTGCGGATGTCCGTACGGAGCCTGAGGCTGCTGCGGGTATCCGTACGGCTGCTGAGGCTGCCCGTACGGCGGTTGGTTCTGGTACTGCGGCGGAGGCGTGGACATGCTTGGAAGACCCCGTGGTTGGCTGAACGGATGGAGATCAACGCGAAGTTGACGGGCGCACGCTACCCTCCGGCATCAGCCGGGCGCCCACCGGGGGTGAAATGTGTGGGAACCGGTCAGAAGAAGTAACTGACCAGGAACGACACCCCGGCGCCGACGAGCCCCACCCCGATCATCCCGATCACGACCGACCGCGTCACTCCCCGCCCCGCGGCCTCCCACGCCGCGTCGAACGAGATACGGCTCCGCCCGAACGGCGCGAACCCGGTGGCGAGGCAGAAGGCCCCGAGCCCCGTGAGGACCCAGCCACCGAAGAAGGCACCGAACCAGCGCCAGGCCCGGTCCATGCCGGCTTGGACGTAATCGGCATCCACCGCGCCCTCCGCCGACGGTGGCTCCGCCTGCTGCACAGCCAACTCGGTGCCCTGCGCGTACCGCCGCCTGACCTGCACCGCGGCATGGGGGTCCGTGCCCTTGCCGTCCTCGGAGACGAAGGTGCCCTCGCAGCGGACGGGTCGGCGGTTCTTACGGCTGCTGCGGGAGGCGTTGCTCGGGTAGCTCACCTCGCACTGCTGCACCGTCAGGGTGCCGTGTGTACCCGACCAACCGGCCGCGTACGCCCCCTCGTACGCACCGAATCCGCTCAAGGCGAGCCCCGCGATCAGAAAGACCAGGCCGCCCGCTCGCCCGAGGCGCCCGAAGGCGCGGCCGACGAGGCCGGTGAGGGAACGGTCGACGCCTGTGCCGCTTCCTGTGCCTTGCGTCCGAGCCATGACGATGCGGTCCTTCTCCTCGATCCTTCTCCACTTCCTCCAGCGGGGCCCAGCATGGCACCCATGAGTGACGGGAGATACTTCAGGTGTCGAGAGTCGAGGAGAAGCGAATGACCAGGAAGCCCGAGAACTCACCCAACCCGGACGGCTCTTCGCAGGAACGCGGTGTGCTCGACGAGGCACTCGAACCGGAGCAGATCCGTTCCCTGAACTCCGCCCTGCGCAAGCTGTCCCAAACCGAGGGCGCCGGCAAGGAGATGCAGGAGGCGGCCAAGAAACTGCTCTCCGGCCGCGTCGCCCTGCGCGACGCGCTGGACGATCCCGCGGTGTCCCGCGCCCTGGGCGGAGGCATGGCGTCCCTGCGCGGTCAGTGGGAGTCGCTGTCGGACGACGAACGCGATCAGGTCAGGCACGGTGAGCCGCTGGGCGGCGCTGGCCCCTCCTCCGGGACGTCCGAGCCGAGGCGGCCGGAGGGCGAGAACTCGCAGTCCGGGAAGAAGAACCAGGGGCGGCACAGCGGCGGGTTCTCGCTGTACTGAGCACACGCGCCGGCGGGTTACGACCGGCGCTGCCCCCGGTACAGCGCGATGGCCGCCTCGGTGGGGTGGTTGGGGACGGTGACGGACTCGCCGGTGTCCTTGGCGACCACGATCTTGCTGCCGCCGGGCGGAGCGGGCTGAGGCCGCCCGGCGGCATCCGTGACCGGTGGGAACACCGCGTACACCAGGTATCCGATGTCGAACTCCGCCACGCGCAGCTCGGCCGGGGTGCCGTCCGGCAGCTTGGGCTGCGCGTAGCGGCCGCGCACGATGGCGAGAGCCTCCTCGGAGGTGGTGGGCGGTGCCGGGTGGTCCGAGGTCACGGGTCGCTCTCCTTGTCGCCTCTGCTGTGTCTTGGTCAGAACAGCCCGTGCCACATCTGCTCGACGACCAGCGACCACCAGGTCTCCGCGTTGCTCAGTGCGGACGCGTCCACGGCCGCCAACTGCTCCTGCAGCGCCGCCACTTCCGCACCGGCCGCGACCGGGTCCAGTCCCCGCACCCGCTGCCGCGCGCCGGCGAGCAGGGCCAGAGAGCGGGCGAAGGCGGCGACCGACACGTTCACGTACCGAGCCGCGGCGGTGACCGGGTCCACGGCCCACAGCGCACCGAGACCGTCCGGCTGCCCTGTCCCCGGCCGGCACTGCACCGCGATGACCGCGACGCCGTCGAAGCCGATCCGGACCAGGTACGACAGGGCGCCGATCTTCTCCTCGTCGGCCGGGCTGCGCCGCTCGCGCAGATTCGTGGCGACGTCCGTGAACAGGCCGCCGGCCGGAGGCGCGTCGGTCCGGTCCGCGGTGAAGAAGAGCGGCAGGTCGGCGGGGAGCCCCGCCCACGTGAGCGTCGCCCCGGCAGCCTCGGGCAACGGGCTGCCCGCGATGTCGTCGGCGTCGTAGCGGCGTACGCCGTCCTCGCCGAACACCTCGGCAAGATGCCGTCCGAGCGCCACGTCACGCATCGGCTCCGCGGGCGTCACTTGCGCGGGAACCGGAAGGCGGTGCGGACGGGGCGGCGCCTGCTGGCCGGCAATCCGGTGCATCGTCTCGACCTGCTCGACCAACGCCGCGATGCCCTCCGCACGTGCCTCGGGACGCGCCCCGTAGGACTGCGAGCAGGAGAGCTGGGCGTTGGGGAAGGTGTTGAGGAGCTCGGCCGTGTATCCGCCGGGGAGCAGGCTGGGGCGCAGGTCGGTGTGGATGGCCACGACATTGTCGGCGGGTACGTTCATCCGCCGCAGCTCCCCCCACGCCTGGTACTCGGCGGGGGGCAGACCCGGGGCGGAGGTGCGGAAGAGGGTGGTCTCCTCGCCGTTCGCCGGGTCGACGTACGTGAAGACGGCGGTGTTGCCGGGGCCGGTGACCGGACGGGCGGCGCCGTCGGACGTGCCCGCGCCCTGGGCCGCGCCGCCGTGCTTCTGCCGGTACATCCGGACGACCTCGTCGACCGGCACCGACGGCCAGACCGTCAGCTCGCCGGTACGACGGTCCACGACCCCGCACGCGTCGCCGATCTCGGCGGGCGGCCGCCGCGCTCCGGTCTCCGGGTCACGTTCGGGTTCCGCGGGTGCCGCCCACACGACCCAGCCCAGGTCGAACTCCTGCATCCGGACCTCGCGGCGCGGCTCCGTCGAGCCTTCCGGATTGAGCCAACGGTCGGCGATGGCGAGCGCCTGCTCCTGGCTGGTCACGGGGAGGCTCCTTCGAGTGGGTCGGTCTGCGGTGAGGCGGATGATGCGGGAGACGGGAAGGGGGAAGGGGTGCGGGCCTGCGTCACGGTGTGCGCAAGGCCCTCGTACATGCCTACGAGGCTATCCCCGCGCCCGCCGCGCGGATGCGGAGGGCCTTCGCCCCGCGCTCGGTGGCGAGGAGGAGGATGCCGTCGGGGGACAGGTCGGCCGCGGTGAAGGGCGTGTCGGAGATCAGCGCCGCCACGACCTCCTGGTCCGCCCGGTTCCAGACGCGCAGGTAGTCGGCGCCGCGGCTCAGGCCCAGCGGGGCGGCGGCACGTTCCTCCTCCGACGGACGAAGAATCTGCTCGGGATCGGCGTCACCGAGGTGATCAGGCTGTACGAGGCCATGGACCAGCACCGCGGAACCGGACTCCTCGCCCGGCGCACCGACCGGCCGTGCGCCAGGTGTGCCGGCGGGGACGACCAGCACGGCGACCGGGGTGGCAGATCCGTCGGGGCGAGGCAGGCTGCCCACGGTCACAGCGCTGACGCCGGGCAGAGTCAGACTCCACAGCGTCTGCCACGGCAGTTCCAGCCCGAGCCGCTGGTGTATCGCCTCTGCGTACTCGGGCAGACCGTCCTCGACGAACGTGGCCTCCAACAGGGCGGCACGCAGCGTGACGGGCGCCTCGGTGCGGGTCAGCAGGGGCGCCGTACGGAGGTACGTACGGGCCGGTGCGCCCAGCTGCTCGGCCGGTACGGCCTCGACCGCGGCGCGCAGCGCAACCGGGTCGGCGTGGACGAACAGGGCCGGATCCGTGAGGAGTTGGGGGAGCAGCCCGGCTTCCAGGGTGTGGCCGGCGATGTGGTCGCGCACATAGGGGTCGGCCTTGCTCCAGTCCTGCTCCGGCACGGCCTCCAGCAGGGCCATCGCGAGCTGGGTCTGGGCGGCGGCGACGTGGGGCAGACCGGCGCGGATCTCGTCACCGAGGGCCGGGTGCAATAGCCGTAGCAACGTCCGTCCGCCGTCCCCCTGCTCGCCCTCTGCTTGGTCCGCTTCCTGTTCCGCTTCCTGTTCCGCGTCCTGCTCCACGGGCTGCACGAAGGGCCCGGCGAGCAGCATCCCGTCCGCGATGGCCTGGCTCATGTCCCGTCCGGCCACCGCACTCGCCAGCCGTGCCCACAACTGGATCGGTATGCCGTCGGCCTCGGCCAGGGCGAGCGGTGCCAGCAGCAGCCGCAGCGTCTGCGGATCGGCTCCCAGCCGACCGGCGTGCAGGTCCAGGGCCTCACCGACGGACGTCGGGAGGTACCTCTCGTCGGCCGGGTCGAAGCCCTCCGGTGCCATCAGGAGGCAGTTGACGGCGAGTTGGACGACCAGCGGACTCCCGGCCCGGCGGCCGATGGCCGCTCCCAGGGCGAGGCGGCCCGCGGGGTCCACGGTGAACGGCAGCTCGGGTGCTCCGAACTCCGGGTTCAGCGCCGCGTGCGCGTGGCGCACCAGACCCTCGGGGTCGGCCCACTCCGGCTCGTCGAGATCGATGACCTGCACGGTGCCGGGCGGCAGACCCTCGGCCAGCTCGGCGGCCAGGGGACGCGGTACCTCGGCCAGCAGCCGGACCGTCTCGGTGGCGGCCAGCGGGGCGAGCACCTCCCGTACCAGCCGTGCGGGTTCGCCCGCCGCGCGGACCGGTCCGGCACGGTCGACGTCCGGTACGACGACGGTCACCGGCTCGTCGAGTGCGGCCATTTCGGCGTACACGCCCTCGATGCTGGTGGCGTTCAGCTCGTAGTGGTCGGCCAGCAGCCACAGGACCTGGGCCGCGGTCAGCCCCTCGGGGGCGGGGACGGCCGGGGCCGGCAGCTCCGGCGGCACCGTCGACGGATCCATCTCGTCCAGCGGCATCTGCTTGCGGTACCCCGGCTCGCAGAGCATCAGGAATCCGGTGAGCAGCCGCGAACGCCCGCTGCCGGAGCCGCCGGTGACCACGACCACGCGCGGAGCGCCGGGCGCGGTCGCACGCCATGCGGTGAGCGCGCGCAGTGCGGCTGTCCGGCCGCCTATGTGGGGGTGCGGTGCGTAGCCCTCGGTCGAGCCGGTCATGGGTCCCCGTCCTCCGCCGTCGCGGACGCCTACTCGTACGACCCTGATCTTAGGCGCCGTGCCGACCCCGCGGGCGAGCGGTCGGCCGCCCGCGAACGCCGACGACGCCCCCCGAAGCCGCCCTACTCCGCTACCACCCCACCATTGTGCGGAGCCGGCTCCAGATCGAACTCCCCGTCCCGCGCCCCGAGAACGAACGCCCGCCACTCCGCCTCGGTGTACCGCAGCACGGTGCCGGGGTCCAGGGACGACCGCATGGCCACCGCGCCCTCCGGCAGGTACGCGATCTCGACGCGCTCCTCGTGCTTCTCGGTACCGGGCGCGCAGTGCCACTCGACCCCGGAGATGTCGAGGGCGTACAGCTCGTCCCGCTCCCGCTCCTTGCGCGCCTTGGTGTCCTCGGCCTGAGTCCCGACCTCGTTGTTCTGTGGCTCGGTAGCCTCGGTCATGCTGCTGGGCCTCTTCCTGACGTGCGAACGAAGTGTGCGTCTCACCCTACTGGCGCGAGTGACCTGTCACACGTCCGTCGCAGATCAGCCACTGATCAGGTGGTCGATCGGGTGTGAATCTCGCCGCGCGCGACCCCGGGCGGAACCTTCACCTGACCGTCGTACTCGGCCATCGTCTTCTTCCAGATGTCGTTCTGCGCGGCCTCGTTCTGCTCGTGTGCCACGCCCATCTTGGCCAGGGCGGCTCCCATGCCGGCGATCCGCTCCGCCAGGCTGCCCATCGAGTCGTACATGCCGTCGCGCAGGCCTTCGTAGACGACGCCGAACTTCTCGCCGATGTCGTCGTCACCCCACGGCGGGGTGTCGCCCTTCTCGAGAGCGGTCAGGCCGGTCGTCAGCTTGTGCACGGCCTTGGAGAACTCCACACCGGCATTGAACATGTGGAATCCCTCGGTCTTCAGTACCTCAGGATCGGAGTCCATGTAGTCCGACGGCACAACTGCCCCCCCGTGGCTCGTCATTTCTGTCGTGACCCCACCTTAACGGCGCGCCCACCGGCAACGAAGAGGGGCGGCACCCTCGCGGGTGCCGCCCCTCCTGCTCGACCGGCCTTCACATGACCGTCCGGCTGACCGTCCCTCAGAACCGGTTCGGCAGCCACCCCGTCTGAACCAGCTGCCCACCGCGTCGGCGCGTGTGGAAGTACCCACGGCCGGGCGGCAGTTGCGTCGCCGTGATGTTGCCCAGCAGCGCGCCCTCCGCACGGTCGCCGGAGAGCACGAGGCCCTGGGCGCCGAGCTCGCGCAGACGCTGCATCACCGGCTCGTACAGCGACCGGCTGGCACCGCCCGAGGCACGCGCGATGATGACGCGCAGGCCGACGTCACGGGCGAAGGGCAGGTACTCCAGGAGCGGGGCCAGCGGGTTCACGCCGGTCGCCACCAGGTCGTAGTCGTCGACGATGACGAACGCGTCCGGGCTGCTGTACCAACTGCGGTTGCGCAGCTGCTCGGGCGTGACGTCCGGGCCCGGCATACGACGGCTGAGCGAGCCGGCCAGGCCCTCCAGCGTCTCCGAGAGAGCCGGCGCCGAGGCGCAGTAGCGCGACAGGTGCGTCTCCGGGACGCCCTCCAGGTGGGCGCGCCGGTAGTCACCCATGACGATCTTCGCCTGGTCCGGCGTGTAGCGCTCGCAGATCTGCTTGATGAGCAGCCGCAGCATCGCGGACTTACCGGACTCGCTCTCACCGAACACGATGAAGTGCGGGTCCGTCTCGAAGTCGACGAAGACCGGCGAGAGCGACGACTCGTCGATGCCGATGGCGACACCGCGGTCGGGGTGCTCGAAGCCCTTGGGCAGCCGGTCCGACGACAGCATCGTGGGCAGCAGCCGCACGGCCGGAGCGTGGTTGCCCTGCCAGTTGTCGTTGATGCCGCGGATGAGGATCGACGTCGCCTCGGACAGGTCGTCCGTCTCCGAGGAGCCGTCGACGCGCGGCAGCGCCGCCATGAAGTGCAGCTTGTCCTGGGTCAGACCACGGCCCGGGACGGTGGCGGGGACGTTCTGCGCGACCTTGCGGTCGATCTCCGACTCCGTCGGGTCACCGAGGCGCAGCTCGATACGGTTCTGCAGCATGTCCTTGAGCGCGGGCCGCACTTCGGTGTAGCGGCTCGCCGTCAGGATCACGTGCACACCGAAGCCGAGGCCGCGCGTCGCGATCTCCGTGACGGTGGCCTCGAGCATCTCGTAGTCCGTCTTGAACGTGGCCCAGCCGTCGATGACGAGGAACACGTCGCCCCAGGGCTGGTCCGGCAGCTGGCCGGCGTTCCGGCGCTGACGGTAGGTCTGGATCGAGTCGACGTTGTTCGCGCGGAAGTACTCCTCGCGCGCGTTCAGGATGCCCTCGACCTCGCTGACCGTACGGCGCACCTTCTCGGCGTCGAGACGGTTGGCGACCCCGCCGACGTGCGCCAGCCCCTCCATCGAGATCAGACCGCCACCACCGAAGTCCAGGCAGTAGAACTGCACTTCGGAGGGGGTGTGGGTCAGGGCGAACGACGAGATGAGCGTGCGCAGAAGCGTCGACTTGCCGGACTGCGGACCACCGACGAACAGACCGTGACCGGCACCGCCCGCGAAGTCCCGGTACAGCACGTCACGCCGCTGCTCGAACGGCTTGTCCACCAGACCGACCGGCACGTTGAGCCGGCCGAGCGCCGTGTAGTCGGGCGCGGTCAGACCGCGCTCCGGGCTGACGGCGAGCTGCGGGAGCGTCTGCTCCAGCGAGGGCGCCTCCTCCAGCGGGGGCAGCCACACCTGGTGGGCGGGCGGGCCCTGGTTGATCATCCGGCCGACGAGGACGTCCAGGACGGTGTCGGCGAGCGCGTCGTCCACCCGGTTGTCGGGCTCCGGCTCCTCGATCACCGGCTGCGGAGGCAGCGCCACGTGCTCCGCCGAGAACAGCGCGGGCCGCAACTGCGTCGAGCGGTGCACCCGGGAGGGGCCCTCACCGTGGTAGGCCCCGGACACGTACGCCGCCTTGAAGCGGACCATGGTGTCGGTGTCGTACCGCAGATAACCGGAACCGGGGATCGACGGCAGGTGATAGGCGTCCGGGACACCGATCGCCGTACGGGACTCGGCGGCGGAGAAGGTCCGCAGGCCGATCCGGTACGACAGGTAGGTGTCCAGGCCGCGCAGCTTGCCCTCTTCCAGTCGCTGCGACGCCAGGAGCAGGTGGACACCCAGCGAACGGCCGATACGACCGATCTGGATGAACATGTCGATGAAGTCCGGCTTGGCCGTGAGGAGTTCGGAGAACTCGTCGAGCACGATCACCAGCGAGGCCATCGGCTCCAGCGCGGCGCCCGCGGCCCGGGCCTTCTCGTAGTCGTGCAGGTTGGCGTAGTTGCCGGCCGAGCGCAGCAGCTCCTGACGGCGCTGCGTCTCACCCATGATCGAGTCACGCATACGGTCGACGAGGGTGAGGTCGTCCGCGAGGTTGGTGATGACGGCCGCGGTGTGCGGCATGTCCGCCATGCCCGCGAAGGTCGCACCACCCTTGAAGTCCGCGAGGATGAAGTTCAGCGTCTCCGAGGAGTGCGTCACCGCGAGACCGAGCACCAGCGTGCGCAGCACCTCGGACTTACCGGAACCGGTGGCGCCGACGCACAGACCGTGCGGGCCCATGCCCTCCTGCGAGGCCTCCTTGAGGTCCAGCATGACCGGCTCGCCGTTCTCGCCGACACCGATCGGCACCCGCAGCCGCTCGTGCAGCGTGCGCGGACGCCAGGTGCGGGAGACGTCGACGGTGCCCGCGTCACCGATGCCCATGAGGTCCGTGAAGTCCAGGTTGGACAGGAGGGGTTCGCCCTCCTCCGCGGAGCCGACCCGGAAGGGGGCGAGCTGCCGCGCCAGGGAGTCGGCCTGCGCCGGGTTCAGCAGGTCGGGCCTGCCGGTGTACGCGGACTCGTGGCCGACGAACAGCTGCATCCGGTTCGGCTTCACATAGGCCGTCAGGCCGGCACGCAGCTCCTCCTCCAGCTCGCCGGGGGAGATCTCCAGGAAGGTGACGCCTTGGAGGCCTTCGCTGCTGGCGAGTTCGGAGTCCGGCGGCACGGTGCCGCCGTCGAGCACCACGATCAGGTGGGGCTGGTCGTAGACGGGGTTCGCCTCACGGTTCCAGCGGGGCCTGTCGTCCAGCTGGTCCGCGAGCGCCTCCTCCAGCTCACCGAGGTCGTCGAAGAGGAGCCGGGTCGAGCCCGCTCCGTCCTTGGCCTTCGGGTGCTGGCTGTGCGGCAGCCACTTGATCCAGTCCCAGTCCGTCGCCGCGGAGGGGTGCGCCACCACCGCGATCATCAGGTCCTCGGGCGAGTGCAGCGTCGCCAGCTGGGACAGGGTCGCACGGGCGTTGCCGTAGACCGTGTCGGTGTCTCCGCAGATCGTCACGTGGTAGAAGGCACGCAGCGAGATGGAGACGGGCAGATCGTGCAGACTGCCGTGCGCGTCGAGGAAGGCCTTCATGGCCGCCGCGGTCAGCGGTTCGAGCTCGTCCTTGGGCGCCGTTTCCGGGGCGACGAGCGGAGTGTTCAGCTGCTGGGTGCCGCGGCCGATCCGTACCGAGGCGAAGTCCGCGTCGGTCGGGCGCCGCTCCCACAGCCGCTTGCCGTCGGCCGCGACGGCCCACAGCTGCTCCGGGTCGGGATGCTGGAAGAGCTGGCTGCGGCGCTGCAGTTCAGCGGTCTTGTGCACGTCCTTGCGGACCTGCTCGAGGTAGCGGAAGTAGTCCCGCCGGTCCTGGGCCATGCCTGCGCCGGGCCCCTGCCGGGCCTTGGCGATCTGGGCGACCATCATGGCCACGGTCGAGGCCAGCATGAGGCCGCCGACGACCTTCATGTAGGACTGGCCGGCTGTGAAGAAGAAGGCGACGGAACCCAGCATGCCCATCATGGGCAGCATGTTCATCAGCATGCTGTCGTCGCCCTCGCGCGGAATCTCGGGCGGCGTCTCGAGTTTGACCTCGCCGTCCGGGACGGCCGGTGGCACTGTCCGCGGTGGTCGTTTGATGATGACGACGCTCACCGATGCACTCATCCTTCGCGATTGATACGTGATACGTCCTGGCACCGACGCCCCCGTTGTACCGCGACGTGATTCTCGTTCGCGTAGGCGTCGTTCGCGTAGGCGTCGATCCTACTGATGCGCTCAGTGCCCCAGTGAGGCAGGCGGATGGAGATGCGGCGCAGGTCCTGGGAGGAATGGGGGAGGGCGGTCCTGTAGCGGGAGCGGCAACGGATATGGTGGCGCTCCGCGTCGTACGAGCGGCGTGAGGAAGCCTTGTCTAGCAGGGGGAACACCAGGTGAGCACGGGGACTTCGACAGGTTTCTGCCGAATCACCATCGCAGCACCGGACAGCCGTGTAGATGTCGCGCTGCCGGAGGACCTGCCGATCCAGGACCTCTTTCCCGAGATCATCAGGCTCTCGGGCCTGGTCCAGTCCGACACCAGCCCCTCCGGTTATCACCTTGTGACCCGCGAGGGCCAAGTGCTCGACGCGAGCCGTTCGTTGCTCGAACACCGCGTCAGGGACGGTGAGGTGTTGCTGCTGCGCACCTTCGCCGATTCGCTGCCACCGGCCGTCCACGACGACGTGGTGGACGCGATCGCCGCCGCGGTCAAGCAGGACATGCGCAGCTGGAACGACAACCTGATGCGGGTCGCCGGCCTCGTCGCGGGGTCGCTGCTGCTGATCATGCTGGGCTTCGTCTTCTGGTTCGCGGACCCGATCCGGCACGACATGCACGGCCTGCCGGGCATCCTCGCCGGCGTGACCGCGCTCGCCCTGACGGCACTCGCCGGTGTACGGGCCCGGGTGTACGACGACCGGGGCTCCGCCGTCGCGCTCGGCATCTCGGCGCTGCCGCACGCCCTCATCGCGGGCTCCGGTGCCATCGCCCAGGACGCGGGTGAAGGTCCCGGCAGGATCCAGTTCCTCGTCGGCTGTGTCGCCGTACTGCTCTGCTCCGTCGTACTGATCATGCTGCTGCCGCAGGGCGACGCCCCGTTCGTGGCCGCCGCGCTGGCCTCGGCGATCGGCACGCTCGCCGTGTTCTGCGGTGTGCTCACCGAGGCGGAGCCGCGGGAGATCGCCGCCGGCACCTCGGTCGTCGCCCTCGCGGTCGTCGGCTTCCTACCCGGCTGGTCGGCCCGCTTCGCCAAGCTGCCGATCGGCTTCCGTAACCCCGAGGACCTGGCCCGGGCCCGTCGCGAGGGCCGCGACGGCGACCTCGAGGCCGTCGACGTCCAGCGCATCGTCGCCCAGACCAGCCGCGGCCACGAGTTGCTGCTCGGCCTGGTCGGCGGTTGCGCCGCCGTCGTGATCGGCGCGGGCGGCGCCGTGCTCGGCTTCAGCAGCAGCGGCTGGGCCCAGCTGCTGGCCCTGTGCACCGGCCTCGCCGCGATGCTGCGGGCGCGCCTGTTCCGCTACACCGCGCAGGTCACCTGCCTGTTCGTGGCCGGTGTCGTCACGCTCGCCCTGCTGGTCCT
Source organism: Streptomyces sp. R28 (assembly GCF_041052385.1). Taxonomy (GTDB): domain Bacteria; phylum Actinomycetota; class Actinomycetes; order Streptomycetales; family Streptomycetaceae; genus Streptomyces. The sequence goes on from NZ_CP163439.1 coordinate 7,675,341, forward strand.
CGGCCTCGCGATCTCGCCGCCGGCCGACATCATCATGGAACTGCTCCAGGGAGACTCCGGCCCGGTCAACGTACGGACCCTGTGGCTCGGCGCCTCCGTCGGGGTCGGCGTGCTCCTGCTGATCGCGATCGCCCTGATCGTCCCGCAGAAGGGGCTCTCCCCCTTCTGGGGCCGCATGCTGGACCTGGCCGACTCGCTGGTGCTGCTGTCCCTGATCCCGATCTGCCTGGCCGTCCTCGACATCTACGCCAAGGTCCGCGGCGGCCTCTGACCGGCGCGGCGCCGCCGGGGACCGTCTGTCAAGGGCGTGCCTGTGTGCTGGTACGCTGTGTGACGGCCGTTTGTGTACGCGCCTCCGGGTTCGCCTGGGGGATGCGCCCAGCGGATCCCCGCCTCCCGAGTAACGGAAGCTCCCCCGAGACACAGACCGGGGGCACTCGGTGGCCACTGAAAAGACTACGAGGAGTACGCGTGCCGCTCGACGCCGCTACGAAGAAGCAGATCATCACCGAGTTCGGTCAGAAGGAGGGCGACACCGGCTCTCCCGAGGTCCAGGTCGCCATGCTTTCGCGCCGGATCTCGGACCTGACCGAGCACCTCAAGACCCACAAGCACGACCACCACTCCCGTCGTGGTCTGCTGATCCTGGTCGGTCAGCGTCGCCGCCTTCTCCAGTACCTGGCGAAGAAGGACATCCAGCGCTTCCGTGCGCTGGTCGACCGCCTCGGCATCCGCCGTGGTGCGGCGGGCGCCAAGTAAGACGCCGTGAGGGGAGCGGTTCCCGAAGAGATCGGGAGCCGCTCCTTTTGCTGTACGTGCGGAACGTCAACCGCGCGTGCGGAAACATGCGAAGTGTCACACACGCTTTGTAGTGTGGTAGCACAACGCAGTACGCATGACACAGCACGACAAGAAGAGGAGAAGCGCGCCTAGCCGCCGCCGGTCCTCGGTAGTGGCCCCCGGGGGAAGCGAGCCCCGGGTGCTTCGATCGAAGACCGGCCCGCACCGCACGGAGCGCTTCTCCGCCACCGTCCCCCTGCCACACGGGCAGCGACGGGACAAAAGACGACAAAGTAACGGAGAAAACGCTAGTGGAGAACGAGACCCACTACGCCGAGGCCGTCATCGACAACGGCTCCTTCGGCACCCGCACCATCCGCTTCGAGACGGGCCGCCTGGCCAAGCAGGCCGCCGGCTCCGCCGTGGCGTACCTGGACGACGACACCATGGTGCTGTCGGCCACCACCGCCTCCAAGAACCCCAAGGACCAGCTCGACTTCTTCCCCCTGACGGTGGACGTCGAGGAGCGGATGTACGCCGCCGGCAAGATCCCCGGCAGCTTCTTCCGCCGTGAGGGCCGTCCCTCCGAGGACGCCATCCTCACCTGCCGCCTCATCGACCGCCCGCTGCGCCCGTCCTTCAAGAAGGGCCTGCGCAACGAGATCCAGGTCGTCGCCACGATCATGGCGCTCAACCCCGACCACCTGTACGACGTCGTGGCGATCAACGCCGCCTCCGCGTCCACGCAGCTGGCCGGTCTGCCCTTCTCCGGCCCGATCGGCGGCGTCCGCGTCGCGCTGATCAACGGCCAGTGGGTGGCCTTCCCGACGCACACCGAGCTCGAGGACGCCGTCTTCGACATGGTCGTCGCGGGCCGCGCCCTGGAGGACGGCGACGTCGCGATCATGATGGTCGAGGCCGAGGCCACCGAGAAGACCATCCAGCTGGTCAAGGGCGGTGCCGAGGCGCCGACCGAGGAGGTCGTCGCCGCCGGTCTGGACGCCGCGAAGCCCTTCATCAAGGTGCTCTGCAAGGCCCAGGCCGACCTCGCCGCGAAGGCCGCCAAGCCGACCGGCGAGTTCCCGGTCTTCCTCGACTACCAGGACGACGTCCTGGAGGCGCTCACTGCCGCCGTCAAGCCGGAGCTCGCCTCCGCGCTGACCATCGCGGGCAAGCAGGAGCGCGAGTCCGAGCTGGACCGCGTCAAGGCGCTCGCCGCCGAGAAGCTCCTGCCGGAGTTCGAGGGCCGCGAGAAGGAGATCTCCGCCGCGTACCGCTCGCTGACCAAGACCCTGGTCCGTGAGCGCGTCATCAAGGAGAAGAAGCGCATCGACGGCCGCGGTGTCACCGACATCCGCACCCTGGCCGCCGAGGTCGAGGCCATCCCGCGCGTGCACGGCTCCGCCGTGTTCGAGCGTGGCGAGACCCAGATCCTGGGCGTCACCACCCTGAACATGCTCCGCATGGAGCAGCAGCTGGACACCCTCTCCCCGGTGACCCGCAAGCGCTACATGCACAACTACAACTTCCCGCCGTACTCCACCGGCGAGACCGGCCGCGTCGGCTCCCCGAAGCGCCGCGAGATCGGCCACGGCGCCCTCGCCGAGCGCGCCCTCGTGCCGGTCCTGCCGACGCGCGAGGAGTTCCCCTACGCGATCCGCCAGGTCTCCGAGGCGCTGAGCTCCAACGGCTCGACGTCCATGGGCTCGGTCTGCGCCTCCACCATGTCGCTGCTGAACGCCGGTGTGCCGCTGAAGGCCCCCGTCGCCGGTATCGCCATGGGCCTGATCTCCCAGGAGATCGAGGGTGAGACGCACTACGTCACCCTCACCGACATCCTCGGTGCGGAAGACGCCTTCGGCGACATGGACTTCAAGGTCGCCGGCACCAAGGAGTTCGTGACCGCCCTCCAGCTCGACACCAAGCTGGACGGCATCCCGGCCTCCGTCCTGGCCGCCGCTCTCAAGCAGGCCCGTGACGCCCGCCTCCACATCCTCGACGTGATGATGGAAGCGATCGACACGCCGGACGAGATGTCCCCGAACGCCCCGCGGATCATCACCGTCAAGATCCCCGTGGACAAGATCGGCGAGGTCATCGGCCCCAAGGGCAAGATGATCAACCAGATCCAGGAGGACACCGGCGCCGACATCACGATCGAGGACGACGGCACCATCTACATCGGTGCGGTCGACGGTCCCTCCGCCGAGGCGGCCCGCACCACGATCAACTCGATCGCCAACCCGACGATGCCCGAGGTCGGCGAGCGCTACCTGGGCACGGTCGTGAAGACGACCACCTTCGGCGCGTTCGTCTCGCTCCTGCCCGGCAAGGACGGTCTGCTGCACATCTCGCAGATCCGCAAGCTGGCCGGCGGAAAGCGCGTGGAGAACGTCGAGGACGTCCTCGGCGTGGGCGCGAAGGTTCAGGTCGAGATCGCCGAGATCGACTCGCGCGGCAAGCTCTCGCTCGTCCCCGTGGTCGAGGGCGAAGAAGACGCCGCGGACGACAAGAAGGACGACGCCGACAAGTGACGTCGAGTAGCTCCACGGCGACGGCCCGCACCTCTTCGGAGGCGCGGGCCGTCGCCCGTACCCAAACCCTCATCAAGGGCGCCAACGGCATCGGTACGGTCCGTAAGACCACCCTCCCCGGCGGCCTGCGCATCGTCACCGAAACCCTGCCCTCGGTCCGTTCCGCGACCTTCGGCATCTGGGCGCACGTCGGCTCCCGCGACGAGACCCCGGCTCTGAACGGCGCCACGCACTACTTGGAGCACCTGCTCTTCAAGGGCACGACCCGCAGGTCCGCCCTGGACATTTCCTCCGCCATCGACGCCGTCGGCGGCGAGATGAACGCGTTCACGGCGAAGGAGTACACGTGCTACTACGCGCGCGTGCTCGACGCCGACCTGCCGCTGGCCATAGACGTCGTCTGCGACATGCTGACGGGCTCCCTCATCCTCGAAGAGGACGTCAACGTCGAGCGGGGCGCGATCCTCGAAGAGATCGCCATGACCGAGGACGACCCGGGCGACTGTGTGCACGACCTGTTCGCGCACACCATGTTCGGCGACAACCCCCTCGGCCGCCCGGTCCTCGGCACGGTCGACACCGTCAACGCCCTCACCGCCGACCGCATCCGCCGCTTCTACAAGAAGCACTACGACCCGACCCACCTGGTCGTGGCGGCCGCGGGCAACGTCGACCACAACAAGGTCGTACGACAGGTCCGCGCGGCCTTCGAGAAGGCGGGCGCCTTCAAGAACGGCGACGCCGCGCCCATCGCTCCGCGCAACGGCCGTCGAGCCCTGCGCACCACGGGCCGCGTCGAGCTCATCGGACGCAAGACCGAGCAGGCCCATGTCGTGCTCGGCATGCCCGGCCTGTCCCGCACGGACGAGCGCCGCTGGGCCCTGGGCGTGCTGAACACGGCACTGGGCGGCGGCATGTCCTCCCGCCTGTTCCAGGAGGTCCGCGAGAAGCGCGGCCTGGCCTACAGCGTGTACTCCTACACCTCCGGCTTCGCCGACTGCGGCCTGTTCGGCGTGTACGCGGGCTGCAGGCCGTCGCAGGTCCACGACGTGCTGAAGATCTGCCGCGACGAACTCGACCACGTCGCCGAACACGGCCTGTCCGACGACGAGATCGGCCGCGCCATCGGCCAGCTCCGCGGCTCCACCGTCCTCGGCCTGGAGGACACCGGCGCGCTGATGAACCGCATCGGCAAGAGCGAGCTGTGCTGGGGCGAGCAGATGTCCGTCGACGACATGCTGGCCCGGATAGCGGCGGTGACCCCGGACGACGTCCGTTCGGTCGCCCGCGAGATCCTGGGACAGCGGCCCTCGCTGTCGGTCATCGGCCCGCTGAAGGACAAGCAGGCGGCCCGGCTGCACGACGCGGGCGCCTGACCGGTCCGCCCTCGGAACATCCGATGGAACATCCGACCTAAGGAAGCAAGAGAGATGAGCAAGCTGCGCGTGGCGGTCCTCGGTGCCAAGGGCCGCATCGGCTCCGAGGCCGTACGGGCGGTCGAGGCCGCCGAGGACATGGAGCTGGTCGCCGCCCTGAGCCGGGGCGACAAGCTGGAGTCCCTGGCGGAGACCGGCGCCCAGGTCGCGGTCGAACTGACCACGCCGGACTCGGTGATGGCCAACCTCGACTACTGCGTGAACCACGGCATCCACGCGGTCGTCGGCACGACGGGCTGGACCGACGAGCGCCTCGCGCAGCTGAAGGGCTGGCTGTCCGCCTCCCCTGAGACAGGCGTGCTCATCGCACCGAACTTCTCCATCGGCGCCGTCCTGACGATGAAGTTCGCGCAGATCGCGGCGCCCTACTTCGAGTCGGTCGAGGTGGTCGAACTGCACCACCCGAAGAAGGTCGACGCCCCTTCCGGCACCGCCACCCGCACCGCCCAGCTCATCGCCGAGGCCCGCCGCGCCGCCGGCACGGCCCCGGCACCGGACGCCACCGAGACCGCCCTCGACGGCGCGCGCGGTGCCAGCGTCGACGGCGTCCCGGTGCACGCCGTCCGCCTGCGCGGCCTGCTGGCCCACCAGGAGGTCCTGCTCGGCGGCGAGGGCGAGACCCTGACCATCCGCCACGACTCCCTCCATCACAGCAGCTTCATGCCGGGCATCCTGCTCGGCGCGCGCCGCGTGGTGACCACTCCGGGCCTGACCTTCGGCCTGGAGCACTTCCTGGACCTCGGCTGACACGAGGCTCACAGATGCGCGCGAAGATCTCCTACGCCATAACGGCCGCCGTCCTGGTCGTCTACTTCGTCCTGGTCGGCAGCCGTGGCGTGATGCTCGTCCAGTCCGGCACGCTCCTCACCGTCACCTTCGGCGTGGCGGTGCTGATCCTGCCGGTGATCGGCGTGTGGTTCCTGTGGAAGAACACCCAGTTCGTCCGCAGGGCCAATGCTCTCCCCGCCGAACTCGACGCCGAGGGCGGCCTGCCCGTCGACGAGTTGAAGCGCACCCCCGGCGGCCGTATCGACCGCGACTCGGCCGACGAGGTCTTCGCCAGGCGCAAGGCCGAGACGGAAGTGGCCCCCGACGACTGGCGCAGCTGGTTCCGCCTCGCCATCGCTTACCACGACGCCCGCGACACCCCGCGCGCCCGTAAGGCGATGCAACGGGCCATCGCCCTGCACGACGGCAGGACCGTCGAGGCCTGAGCCTTGCGACGAAGGTCAGCCGTACGTCGAAGGGGCCGGCCCGCACTGACTGCGGACCGGCCCCTTCGACGTGCCTGGCGGGCTCAGCCGCGCGTGTTCTCCGCGGCCCACGCCTCGACCGCGTCGGTGGCCCGGTCGAACGCCGCGACCCGCCCCAGGAAGTCCGCATTGTGCGTGGTCATCAGCGTCGGCATGCCCTCCGCCGCCCGGTCCCGCCGTACGAGCATCAGCGCCTGTCCCTGAACGGTTCGCGGCAATCCCAGCCAGCGCACCGGCTGCTGCACCGTCCGCACGGCGACGACCTGCTCCCAGGGCACCGTGCGCGTGACGAGGAAGCTCACCTGGCGCAGCCCGTGCGGGCTCACCCACACACCCATGCGCAGCAGCCGCAGGGCACCGGCGATGACGAGCAGCGCGATACCGAAGACGACCCCAGCCTCGGTCAGCGTGCCGGTCAGGGCGATGACGACCGCCGCGAACAGCACGTACGAGGCGAGCAGCAACCACAGCGCCGCCACGCCCACCCGGCACGGCCCGGGACGGTAAGGGCGCCGCCAGCGGTCACGGTCCTCGAAGGGCAGCGCGACATCGTCGGCTGCCTCGAACGCGCGGTCGGCCGTCAGGAAGGGCAGGGGCACGGCTGGTCCTCACTCAATCCATGCATGGGCTGTGCCCGGTGAGGCTATCGACCTGTGTCCCCGCCCACCACCCTTGGGGGTCCGGACGAGGTCAGTGCCCCTGGGAGGCCTGTGACTGCTGAGTCTGCGTGGCGGTGTCGGTGGACAACGCCGGCATGCCGACCACCAGCGAGCCGACCAGCGCGGCGATGATGGTGAGGCCCAGCAGCCAGCGCCCGGCCATCTGGCCGGCGGACGACCGCTGACGAGGTGGGGGAGTGACATCACTGCGGAACCTGTCGGCCTCGGCAAGGAAGGCGAACGGGACGGGCTCGCGCCGACGGAACATCGGGGGGCTTCTCCTCTCGGGATCGTGTGGGTGACCGTCACCAACACAGACGAGCGAGTGCCCCAAAAGGTGCCCGGTTTCACCGAATTCACAGAAATTCGCCGCCGTATGTCGCGACCCGGCACCGAACGCCCCGTTGTCAGTGCCGGGCCGTAGAGTGGGCGCCGCCCAGAGAAGTGATGGAAGGACCCTCCGAGCCGTGACCGACACCCCCGCCGACGACCTCAAGCCCAGTTTCCGCAGTGACGTCTCCGTCGAGCTGGTCAAGCACAGCGCGGCCGACTCCGACGTGCTGTGGGCCGCCCGCGTCTCCACCGCCGGCGAGCAGTCCCTGGAGGAGCTGCAGAAGGACCCCGAGCGCTCCAAGGGACTGATCAACTACCTGATGCGGGACCGGCACGGCAGCCCCTTCGAGCACAACTCGATGACCTTCTTCATCAGCGCCCCGATCTTCGTCTTCCGCGAGTTCATGCGGCACCGCGTGGGCTGGTCGTACAACGAGGAGAGCGGCCGCTACCGCGAGCTCCAGCCCGCCTTCTACGTCCCCGGCGAGTCCCGCAAGCTGGTCCAGGAGGGCCGCCCGGGCAAGTACGTCTTCGTGGAGGGCACCCAGGCCCAGCAGGAGCTGGTCGGCCGTGTCATGGAGGACTCGTACCGGGAGTCGTACGAGGCCTACCAGGAGATGCTCGCCGCCGGCGTCGCCCGCGAGGTGGCCCGCGCGGTCCTCCCGGTCGGCCTGTTCTCCTCGATGTACGCCACCTGCAACGCCCGCTCCCTGATGCACTTCCTCGGCCTGCGCACCCAGCACGAGCTGGCCAAGGTCCCGTCCTTCCCGCAGCGGGAGATCGAGATGGTGGGCGAGAAGATGGAAGCGGAGTGGGCCAAGCTCATGCCGCTGACGTACGCCGCCTTCAATGCGAACGGTCGTGTGGCGCCGTAGCGCACCGCCTTCCCCGGCCGGGCACGGCCGCACGGCCCAGTCCCGCAAGGTGTCCGTATTGCGGCATTTAGAGAAGTTCATCTAGCCTGATCAAACGGACCCGGCACTGCTTGAACCCCCGAGCAGGCAGTGCCGGGCTCCATCTTTGTCCTGACTTTTCCGCACCCCCCTAGGGCAGACCAGGCCGTGCGCAACGAGTAGCGTGTAACCCATGGCTCCGACCTCCACTCCGCAGACCCCCTTTGGGCGGGTCCTCACCGCCATGATCACGCCCTTCACGGCGGACGACGCACTTGATCTCGACGGCGCGCAGCGGCTCGCCACCCACCTGGTGGACGCTGGCAACGACGGCCTGATCATCAACGGCACCACCGGTGAGTCCCCCACCACCAGCGATGCGGAGAAATCGGACCTGGTGCGAGCGGTACTGGAGGCCGTCGGCGACCGAGCCCACGTCGTGGCCGGCGTCGGCACCAACGACACCCACCACAGCCTGGAGCTCGCCCGCACCGCGGAGAAGGTGGGCGCACACGGGCTCCTGGTCGTCACGCCGTACTACAACAAGCCCCCGCAGGAGGGCCTGTACCGGCACTTCAAGGCCATCGCCGACGCCACCGAGCTGCCGGTCATGCTCTACGACATCCCCGGCCGCAGCGGCGTCCCGATCAACACCGAGACGATCGTCCGCCTCGCCGAGCACCCGAGGATCGTCGCCAACAAGGACGCCAAGGGCGACCTCGGCCGTGCCAGCTGGGCCATCGCCCGCTCCGGCCTCGCCTGGTACTCCGGCGACGACATGCTGAACCTGCCGCTGCTCTCCGTGGGCGCGGTCGGCTTCGTCTCGGTCGTCGGCCACGTGGTCACCCCGGACCTGCGCGCGCTCGTCGAGGCGTACGTCTCCGGCGACGTCCAGAAGGCCACGGAGATCCACCAGAAGCTGCTCCCGGTCTACACCGGCATGTTCCGCACCCAGGGCGTCATGACCACCAAGGCCGCGCTCACCCTCCAGGGCCTGCCCGCCGGACCGCTGCGCGCGCCCATGGCGGAGTGTTCGCCCGAGGAGATCGAGCAGCTCAAGATCGATCTTGCCGCAGGCGGGGTACAGCTCTAGCACCAGACTTCGCGCGCCCGGGCGCGCACCAGACTTCACAACTGAATAAGCGGGCCACCGGTGCCCGCACTCCACAACGACAACTGCTTCTGCACGAACGTCACGCGCGCCACGTGCCCGACCGGTACGTGGCGCGCGTGGTGAGGAGAGTCTTTTGAGTCATCCGCATCCTGAACTCAGCCCGCCCCCGCCGCTCCTCGAAGGCGGCCTGCGGGTCACCCCGCTCGGCGGCCTCGGCGAAATCGGCCGAAACATGACGGTCTTCGAGTACGGCGGCCGCCTGCTGATCGTCGACTGCGGAGTGCTCTTCCCCGAGGAGGAGCAGCCCGGAATCGACCTGATCCTGCCGGACTTCTCGTCCATCCGGGACCGCCTCGACGACATCGAGGGCATCGTCCTCACCCACGGACACGAGGACCACATCGGCGGCGTCCCCTTCCTCCTCCGCGAGAAGCCGGACATCCCACTGATCGGCTCCAAGCTGACCCTCGCGCTCATCGAGGCCAAGCTCCAGGAGCACCGCATCCGCCCGTACACCCTCGAGGTGGCGGAGGGTAACCGCGAGCGCATCGGCCCCTTCGACTGCGAGTTCGTCGCGGTCAACCACTCCATCCCGGACGCCCTGGCGGTAGCCATCCGCACGCCCGCCGGCATGGTGGTCCACACCGGCGACTTCAAGATGGACCAGCTCCCGCTGGACAACCGTCTGACGGATCTCCACGCCTTCGCGCGGCTGAGCGAGGAAGGCATCGACCTCCTCCTCTCCGACTCCACGAACGCGGAGGTCCCGGGCTTCGTCCCGCCCGAGCGCGACATCTCCAACGTCCTGCGCCAGGTGTTCGCGAACGCCCGCAAGCGGATCATCGTGGCGAGCTTCGCCAGCCACATCCACCGCATCCAGCAGATCCTGGACGCGGCCCACGAGTACGGCCGCCGGGTCGCCTTCGTCGGCCGCTCGATGGTCCGCAACATGGGCATTGCCAGGGACCTCGGTTACCTGAAGGTCCCGCCGGGCCTGGTGGTGGACGTCAAGACGCTCGACGACCTGCCGGACAGCGAGGTCGTGCTGGTCTGCACGGGCTCACAGGGCGAGCCGATGGCAGCCCTGTCGAGGATGGCGAACAGGGACCACCAGATCCGGATCGTCGAGGGCGACACGGTGATCCTGGCGTCCTCCCTGATCCCCGGCAACGAGAACGCGGTCTACCGAGTCATCAACGGCCTGACCCGCTGGGGCGCGAACGTCGTCCACAAGGGCAACGCCAAGGTCCACGTCTCGGGCCACGCCTCGGCCGGCGAGCTGCTGTACTTCTACAACATCTGCCGCCCGAAGAACCTGATGCCGGTGCACGGCGAATGGCGCCACCTGCGCGCCAACGCCGAACTGGGCGCCCTGACCGGCGTCCCGCACGACCGGATCGTCATCGCCGAGGACGGCGTCGCCGTCGACCTCATCGAGGGCAAGGCGAAGATCTCCGGCAAGGTGCAGGCGGGCTACGTGTACGTCGACGGCCTTTCGGTCGGCGACGTGGGCGAGCCGGCGCTCAAGGACCGCAAGATCCTCGGCGACGAGGGCATCATCTCCGTCTTCTTGGTGGTGGACTCCTCCACCGGCAAGATCACGGGCGGCCCGCACATCCAGGCCCGCGGATCCGGCATCGAGGACTCCGCCTTCGGGGACGTCATCCCGAAGATCACGGAGACGCTGGAGCGATCGGCCCAGGACGGCGTGGTCGAACCCCACCAGCTGCAGCAGCTGGTGCGCCGCACCCTGGGCAAGTGGGTCTCGGACACGTATCGGCGCAGGCCGATGATCCTCCCTGTCGTGGTGGAGGTCTGACGGTCCGTCGGACGCACGACCGTGTGAACCCGGAGCGGGGCGCCTCGATTTGCATCGAGGCGCCCCGCTCCAGTACGTTTACGGCTCCGCCAGAACGGGAACCCGGCCACCTCGTGCGCCGGAACCAGTCCCCGGAGGGGGCGGGAATTCCGACTCAGAATCTCTGATAAAGTCGGAGTCGCCGGAAAGGGAAACGCGAGAGCGGGAACCTGGAAAGCACCGAGGAAATCGGATCGGAAAAGGATCTGATAGAGTCGGAAACGCAAGACCGAAGGGAAGCGCCCGGAGGAAAGCCCGAGAGGGTGAGTACAAAGGAAGCGTCCGTTCCTTGAGAACTCAACAGCGTGCCAAAAATCAACGCCAGATATGTTGATACCCCGTCTCCGGCCGTCATGGTCGGGACGAGGTTCCTTTGAAAAAACACAGCGAGGACGCTGTGAACGGCCGGGCTTATTCCGCCTGGCTGTTCCGCTCTCGTGATGTGTGGTCCCGATTACGGGAAAACATTCACGGAGAGTTTGATCCTGGCTCAGGACGAACGCTGGCGGCGTGCTTAACACATGCAAGTCGAACGATGAACCACTTCGGTGGGGATTAGTGGCGAACGGGTGAGTAACACGTGGGCAATCTGCCCTTCACTCTGGGACAAGCCCTGGAAACGGGGTCTAATACCGGATATCACTTCCACTCGCATGGGTGGGGGTCGAAAGCTCCGGCGGTGAAGGATGAGCCCGCGGCCTATCAGCTTGTTGGTGAGGTAATGGCTCACCAAGGCGACGACGGGTAGCCGGCCTGAGAGGGCGACCGGCCACACTGGGACTGAGACACGGCCCAGACTCCTACGGGAGGCAGCAGTGGGGAATATTGCACAATGGGCGAAAGCCTGATGCAGCGACGCCGCGTGAGGGATGACGGCCTTCGGGTTGTAAACCTCTTTCAGCAGGGAAGAAGCGAAAGTGACGGTACCTGCAGAAGAAGCGCCGGCTAACTACGTGCCAGCAGCCGCGGTAATACGTAGGGCGCAAGCGTTGTCCGGAATTATTGGGCGTAAAGAGCTCGTAGGCGGCTTGTCACGTCGGGTGTGAAAGCCCGGGGCTTAACCCCGGGTCTGCATTCGATACGGGCTAGCTAGAGTGTGGTAGGGGAGATCGGAATTCCTGGTGTAGCGGTGAAATGCGCAGATATCAGGAGGAACACCGGTGGCGAAGGCGGATCTCTGGGCCATTACTGACGCTGAGGAGCGAAAGCGTGGGGAGCGAACAGGATTAGATACCCTGGTAGTCCACGCCGTAAACGGTGGGAACTAGGTGTTGGCGACATTCCACGTCGTCGGTGCCGCAGCTAACGCATTAAGTTCCCCGCCTGGGGAGTACGGCCGCAAGGCTAAAACTCAAAGGAATTGACGGGGGCCCGCACAAGCAGCGGAGCATGTGGCTTAATTCGACGCAACGCGAAGAACCTTACCAAGGCTTGACATACACCGGAAACGGCCAGAGATGGTCGCCCCCTTGTGGTCGGTGTACAGGTGGTGCATGGCTGTCGTCAGCTCGTGTCGTGAGATGTTGGGTTAAGTCCCGCAACGAGCGCAACCCTTGTCCTGTGTTGCCAGCATGCCCTTCGGGGTGATGGGGACTCACAGGAGACCGCCGGGGTCAACTCGGAGGAAGGTGGGGACGACGTCAAGTCATCATGCCCCTTATGTCTTGGGCTGCACACGTGCTACAATGGCAGGTACAATGAGCTGCGATACCGTGAGGTGGAGCGAATCTCAAAAAGCCTGTCTCAGTTCGGATTGGGGTCTGCAACTCGACCCCATGAAGTCGGAGTTGCTAGTAATCGCAGATCAGCATTGCTGCGGTGAATACGTTCCCGGGCCTTGTACACACCGCCCGTCACGTCACGAAAGTCGGTAACACCCGAAGCCGGTGGCCCAACCCCTTGTGGGAGGGAGCTGTCGAAGGTGGGACTGGCGATTGGGACGAAGTCGTAACAAGGTAGCCGTACCGGAAGGTGCGGCTGGATCACCTCCTTTCTAAGGAGCACTTCTAAGCCGGGCTTGCCTGGTTCAGAGGCCAGTACATCAGCGAATGTCTGATGCTGGTTGCTCATGGGTGGAACGTTGATTATTCGGCACTTTCAGTCATCTCGGGCTGCCAGTACTGCTCTTCGGAGTGTGGAACGCTGATCATGAGTGGCGAGGGTGTCGGGCACGCTGTTGGGTGTCTGAGGGAATGAATTCCCTCGTGATGCCGGCCCCAGTGAACTCGAACCGGTTGGTTCGGGGTGATGGGTGGCTGGTCGTTGTTTGAGAACTGCACAGTGGACGCGAGCATCTGTGGCCAAGTTTTTAAGGGCGCACGGTGGATGCCTTGGCACCAGGAACCGATGAAGGACGTGGGAGGCCACGATAGTCCCCGGGGAGTCGTCAACCAGGCTTTGATCCGGGGGTTTCCGAATGGGGAAACCCGGCAGTCGTCATGGGCTGTCACCCATACCTGAACACATAGGGTATGTGGAGGGAACGCGGGGAAGTGAAACATCTCAGTACCCGCAGGAAGAGAAAACAACCGTGATTCCGGGAGTAGTGGCGAGCGAAACCGGATGAGGCTAAACCGTATACGTGTGAGACCCGGCAGGGGTTGCGTATGCGGGGTTGTGGGATCTCTCTTCTGTTGTCTGCCGGCAACAGGACGAGTCAGAAACCGTTGATGTAGGCGAAGGACATGCGAAAGGTCCGGCGTAGAGGGTAAGACCCCCGTAGTCGAAACGTCAGCGGCTCGTTTGAGAGACACCCAAGTAGCACGGGGCCCGAGAAATCCCGTGTGAATCTGGCGGGACCACCCGCTAAGCCTAAATATTCCCTGGTGACCGATAGCGGATAGTACCGTGAGGGAATGGTGAAAAGTACCGCGGGAGCGGAGTGAAATAGTACCTGAAACCGTGTGCCTACAAGCCGTGGGAGCGTCGGAATGTGCTTGCACATTCTCGTGACTGCGTGCCTTTTGAAGAATGAGCCTGCGAGTTTGCGGTGTGTTGCGAGGTTAACCCGTGTGGGGAAGCCGTAGCGAAAGCGAGTCCGAATAGGGCGATTCAGTAGCGCGCTCAAGACCCGAAGCGGAGTGATCTAGCCATGGGCAGGTTGAAGCGGAGGTAAGACTTCGTGGAGGACCGAACCCACCAGGGTTGAAAACCTGGGGGATGACCTGTGGTTAGGGGTGAAAGGCCAATCAAACTCCGTGATAGCTGGTTCTCCCCGAAATGCATTTAGGTGCAGCGTCGTGTGTTTCTTGCCGGAGGTAGAGCACTGGATAGGCGATGGGCCCTACCGGGTTACTGACCTTAGCCAAACTCCGAATGCCGGTAAGTGAGAGCGCGGCAGTGAGACTGTGGGGGATAAGCTCCATGGTCGAGAGGGAAACAGCCCAGAGCATCGACTAAGGCCCCTAAGCGTACGCTAAGTGGGAAAGGATGTGGAGTCGCAGAGACAACCAGGAGGTTGGCTTAGAAGCAGCCACCCTTGAAAGAGTGCGTAATAGCTCACTGGTCTAGTGATTCCGCGCCGACAATGTAGCGGGGCTCAAGCGTACCGCCGAAGTCGTGTCATTGCGATATGTACCCCCAACGGGGATCGTGATGGGTAGGGGAGCGTCGTGTGCCGGGTGAAGCAGCACCGGAAGGTAGTTGTGGACGGTTCACGAGTGAGAATGCAGGCATGAGTAGCGATTCACACGTGAGAAACGTGTGCGCCGATTGACTAAGGGTTCCTGGGTCAAGCTGATCTGCCCAGGGTAAGTCGGGACCTAAGGCGAGGCCGACAGGCGTAGTCGATGGATAACCGGTTGATATTCCGGTACCCGCTGTGAAGCGTCAAACATTGAATCGGGCGATGCTAAGTCCGTGAAGCCGCCCTGGAGCCTTCGGGCAAAGGGGAGTGGTGGAGCCGACGGACCAGACCTGTAGTAGGTGAGTGATGGGGTGACGCAGGAAGGTAGTCCATCCCGGGCGGTGGTTGTCCCGGGGTAAGGGTGTAGCCCGAGTGGTAGGTAAATCCGCCATTCATACAGGGTGAGACCTGATGCCGAGCCGATTGTGGTGAAGTGGATGATCCTATGCTGTCGAGAAAAGCCTCTAGCGAGTTTCATGGCGGCCCGTACCCTAAACCGACTCAGGTGGTCAGGTAGAGAATACCGAGGCGTTCGGGTGAACTATGGTTAAGGAACTCGGCAAAATGCCCCCGTAACTTCGGGAGAAGGGGGGCCACGCTTGGTGAGAGGACTTGCTCCTCGAGCTGGGGGTGGCCGCAGAGACCAGCGAGAAGCGACTGTTTACTAAAAACACAGGTCCGTGCGAAGCCGTAAGGCGATGTATACGGACTGACGCCTGCCCGGTGCTGGAACGTTAAGGGGACCGGTTAGTCAGGATTCGTCCTGGCGAAGCTGAGAACTTAAGCGCCAGTAAACGGCGGTGGTAACTATAACCATCCTAAGGTAGCGAAATTCCTTGTCGGGTAAGTTCCGACCTGCACGAATGGCGTAACGACTTCTCGACTGTCTCAACCATAGGCCCGGTGAAATTGCACTACGAGTAAAGATGCTCGTTTCGCGCAGCAGGACGGAAAGACCCCGGGACCTTTACTACAGTTTGATATTGGTGTTCGGTTCGGCTTGTGTAGGATAGGTGGGAGACTTTGAAGCGGGCACGCCAGTGTTCGTGGAGTCGCCGTTGAAATACCACTCTGGTCGTGCTGGATGTCTAACCTGGGTCCGTGATCCGGATCAGGGACAGTGTCTGATGGGTAGTTTAACTGGGGCGGTTGCCTCCTAAAGAGTAACGGAGGCGCCCAAAGGTTCCCTCAGCCTGGTTGGCAATCAGGTGTTGAGTGTAAGTGCACAAGGGAGCTTGACTGTGAGACCGACGGGTCGAGCAGGGACGAAAGTCGGGACTAGTGATCCGGCGGTGGCTTGTGGAAGCGCCGTCGCTCAACGGATAAAAGGTACCCCGGGGATAACAGGCTGATCTTCCCCAAGAGTCCATATCGACGGGATGGTTTGGCACCTCGATGTCGGCTCGTCGCATCCTGGGGCTGGAGTCGGTCCCAAGGGTTGGGCTGTTCGCCCATTAAAGCGGTACGCGAGCTGGGTTTAGAACGTCGTGAGACAGTTCGGTCCCTATCCGCTGCGCGCGCAGGAATATTGAGAAGGGCTGTCCCTAGTACGAGAGGACCGGGACGGACGAACCTCTGGTGTGCCAGTTGTTCTGCCAAGGGCATGGCTGGTTGGCTACGTTCGGGAGGGATAACCGCTGAAAGCATCTAAGCGGGAAGCCTGCTTCGAGATGAGTATTCCCACCCACTTGATGGGGTAAGGCTCCCAGTAGACGACTGGGTTGATAGGCCGGATCTGGAAGCACGGTAACGTGTGGAGGTGACCGGTACTAATAGGCCGAGGGCTTGTCCTCAGTTGCTCGCGTCCACTGTGTTGGTTCTGAAACCACGAACAGCCCCATGCCAGGCCACGGTATGGTGCGGCATGGTTCGACAGTTTCATAGTGTTTCGGTGGTTATAGCGTGAGGGAAACGCCCGGTTACATTCCGAACCCGGAAGCTAAGCCTTACAGCGCCGATGGTACTGCAGGGGGGACCCTGTGGGAGAGTAGGACGCCGCCGAACTCCTTTTGATAGGGCTGGACCTGGAACTTCGGTTCCGGGTCCAGCCCTTTTTTGTTGTGCGTCACCTGGAGTTCACGTTCCGCAACCAACATCGCCCGTATGGGTACTGCTGCAATGCTCAGGGCGGCCGGCGTCGGAGTCGGTGACGAGGTTCTCGTACCGGCCTTCGGGAACGTCGAAGTCGCCGAAGCTGTGGTTCTGGCCGGCGCACTGCCGGTCTTCGCCGACATAGACCCGGTGACGTACTGCCTGGATGCCGTGGCTGTCGAGGCCGTCGTCACCCCGCGGACGGCTGCCGTGGTCGCCGTACATCGCTTTGGTCGGTCGGCCGATATCGCGCGGTTGCACCAGCTCGGGCAGCGGCATGGGCTGTTGGTGTTGGAACAGGGTGAGTCCGAGGCTCCGTACGACGAGATCGCTCAGCGCAGGCAGCGGGCCTCCTATCTGGATGCGAAGTTGAAGGGTCTGCAGACGCCTGACAGCGGTGATGGTCACACCTACCAGCAGTACGTCGTGCGGGTGCCCGGCAACGGGCGGCCGGACCGGGACGCCTTCGCTCGGGCCGTGCGGGCCAGGGGAGTTGAGTGCCGGGTGCCCGTGAAGACGCCCGTACATCGACTGCCTGAGTACCGGCGGTGTGTGTCCCTGCCGGAGACCGAGCGGGCTGCTGATGAAACGTTGGCTCTGCCTGTCGACGCCTCTCTGACGAAGCGGGAGATGCAGCGGATCGTGTCGGCCTGCAATGCGCTCGGAGGGCTGCTCCAACCCGCCTTCTGAGCGAGTTTGGGAGCACGGGTGTGTTCGGGGTATGATCTATTCCGTTGCCGCGAGGGAAACTTCGCAAAAGGTGACAGGCCCCTATAGCTCAGTCGGTAGAGCGTCTCCATGGTAAGGAGAAGGTCAACGGTTCGATTCCGTTTGGGGGCTCCGAACAGAAGGCCCCGCCCATTCGGGCGGGGCCTTTCTCATGCCCTCCGAGCTTTCGCTCAGTCCTTGTGGATGCCCGGCACGCGCATTGCCAGGATCGCCATGTCGTCGGACGGTGCGTCCGAAGCGAAGCGTTCGACCGCGCGCATGATGCGGGCCGCCACCGCGCCCGCCGTCAGGCCGGTGCAGGTGGTGAGAACGTCGGTGAGGCCGTCGTCGCCCAGCATGCGGCTGCCTTCGCGGCGTTCGGTGACGCCGTCCGTGACGCACAGGAGGACGTCGCCCGGGTCGAGGGTGACCGTCTGCTCGTAGAGCTCCAGATCCTCCATGACGCCGAGAAGCGGCTGCGGCTCGGCGGCCGGCTCGACCGTGCCGTCCTGGCGCAGGCGGAGCGGGAGCGGGTGGCCGGCGCAGACCACCTTCAACTCGGCGCTGCCGTCCTCCTGGGGCCTCAACTCGCCGTACAGGAGCGTCAGGAAGCGGCTGCGGGCGCCCTCGTCGAGGATCGCGGAGTTCAGGCGCTCCAGGACCGCCGGGCCGCTGAGGCCCTCGCGTGCGAGGAGACGTAGCGCGTGCCGGGCCAGGCCCGTGACCGCGGCGGCGTTCGGGCCCGTACCGCAGACGTCGCCGATGGCGAAGCCGTAGGCGCCGTCGCTGATCGGGAAGAGGTCGTAGAAGTCGCCGCCGACCTCGTTGCCCTCGCCGGCCGCGCGGTAGATGACCTCGACCTCGACGCCGTCGATCTCGGGGAGCTCGGGCGGCAGGAGGCTGCGCTGGAGGGACTGGCTGATGGCCGTGCGCTCGGAGTAGAGGCGGGCGTTGTCCAGGGCCAGGGCGGCTCGGCGGCTCAAGTCCTCGGCCAGTTCCAGGATTTCCTGGCGGAAGTGCTCGTCGGTCGGCTTGCCCAGCGTCAACATGCCGATGACTCGGTTGCGGGCCACCAACGGCAGTACGACCGTCTCGCCGCCCACCGCGGACGCCGTGGCCAGGGTGGGGCCGATGCCCGCGCTGATGCGGCCGATCGGCTCGCCCAGGCCCAGGCTGCGCATGGAGGTGCGCAGGGCCGCCTGGTGGGCCGACTCGGCGGGAGCCGACCAGACGCGCGCGCCGGGGGTGGGGACCGGGTCCGGTGGGGCGATCTTCGACAGCAACGACTTGATGCCGTCGATGAGTTCCTCGTCCTCGTGCAGGACGTACGACAGGTACGGCTCCGAGGCCTGGTCGGCGATCGTGTAGACCGCGCACCAGGTGGCCAGGGTCGGGACCGTCATCTGGGCCATCAGGGCCAGGGTCTGGTCGCGGTCCAGGGTGCCGGCGAGCAGATCGGAGGCTTCGACGAGGAAGCTGAGTGAGCCTCGGCGCAGGCGTTCCAGTTCGCCCAGGCGGGCCGACTCCACCGCCAACGCGATGCGGTCGGCGGCGAACTGCAGACGCAGCGCTTCTTCGTTGGAGTATCTGGCCGGCGCCTCGGCGGCGACGCCGAGCGAGCCGGTGAGGCGGCCCTCGACCTTCAGGGGCACCGTGACGACCGAACGCATGCCGGTGCCGTTCAGGAGCGGCACGGCGCCGGGGACCATGGTGAGGTCCTCGTGGACCGCCGGCATGCGGGCCGACCCGTAGCGGCCGGGACCCGCTTCGACGGGCACGCGCGCGAAGCGCTGGCGGGCGGAGGGCAGGCCGGTCGAGGCACGGACCTCCAGCTCCGTTTCGTCGTCGGTCGCGAGAAGCAGGAACGCGGAGTCGCCGTCGAGCATGTCGCGGGCGCGTTCCACCGTGCGCTGGAGGAGGCCGTCGAGGTCGTCCGGGGCGGGGGAGCCGATGAACACCTCGAAGGGGTCGGTGCTCTGGCCCTCGGAGGTGGTGGACGTGTCGGAGGCCGGTACGCGCAACGGGGTCTGCAGGACGGCGCGTTCGTGGTCCCGGACCAGGAGGCAGACCGTGGAGGGTTCGCCGCCTGTGTCGCGGACGCGGAGGTGGGAGGCGTACACCGGTGTGACGCGGCCGTTGGCGCCCCTTATGCCGTAGCTGCCTTCCCAGCGGGAGAGTTGGAGCGCTTCAGCGATACCGGTGCTGGTGCCCGGCGTGTGCGGCCAGGCCGCGAGGTCGGTCAGGGGCTTGCCGGTGACCTGCTCGGCCGCATAGCCGAAGAGATCCTCAGCGTCCTCGTTCCAGGACGAGATGGCGCCCGTACGGTCGATCTGGACCACCGCGACGCGGACGCGGCCGTCGGCGAGCGGGAGGAGGTCGGAGGGGAGCGACGGGCCGGCCGCGCGGGTGCCCACCGGGCGTTCGGGGAGGTCGAGTTGGAACCAGACCTGCTTGTGGGTGGGCGTGTACTCGACGCCCCAGCAGGCGGCCAGGGCAGCGCACAGCTGGAGGCCGCGGCCGCCCTCGCGGTCGGGGCTGCCCATGTTGACGGGCGAGCCCTGGAGCGGAATCTCCCGCTCCGGATACCGGTCGCCCACCTCGATCCGTACGCCGTCGTCACTGCGCAGGCACAGAACGTCCGCGGACGTACCCGCGTGTACGACGGCGTTCGTCACCAGCTCGCTGGTGAGCACCACCGCGTCGTCGACGATGTCGGCGAAGCCCCAGCCCTGGAGTGTGTCGCGGACGAAGGAGCGGGCGCTCGCAACTGATCGCCCGACGGGATCGAAGCTGGCTGCCGCGCGCGCGGTGATCACAGAACTCCTCGTCCGGTTGTCGACGTGCAGGGCTCCGTGGCCGAGCAGGTCGCGCCGCTGATGCGGCATGTACGCGCCCGTCGGCCGGTCCGGGGATGGTCCCCCCGGGATCAGTCCGGTGGTCATGTCCGCCTGCCCCTCCGATGCCCGCTCGTGCTCCTCCTGCCACCGCCCAGGCCGGACGGACCGGCGCGGCTGGACAGCCGCATGCAAGGTTACTTACCTTCGACGGCCATGCGGATGCCGGTCTGCAGTGTTTCCGTCCGGAGGGTGTGCGGACGATGTGCGAAGCTGCCGAACTGTTATGGCCGGGTTCAGCCAGGGTGAAACACTGGGCAAGCTTCTTGTGAAGGTCCGGGCAGGCTGAGTGTCATTCGCGTTCTGCGGGCAGCAGCACGTGGTGTGGCCTGGTATATCCGGCAGGAATGCCCAGCAGCAACGGGTACGCCGAGCAGTAGAACCCGAACACAGCAGTAACGGTCGACCCCTGCGGGAGGGACACAGTGGAGTCTGGCGCAGCGACGCGGGGCACTAAGACGCGCGCGAAAGGCGGACAGTCCCTGAAGAACGAGCGCAAACCACGCAACGGGACCACCGCGGTGGATACGGCTGCCCTGAACAGGCTGATGGCGGCCCTGGTGTCGATGCGCGACGGGAACTTCCGGAAGCGGCTCACGGTGTCCGGGGACGGCGTGATGTCCGAGATTGCCGCGGTCTTCAATGAGGTGGCCGACCGCAATCTCCACTTGACGGGTGAGTTGTCGCGGGTGCGGCGCATGGTGGGCCGTGAGGGCAAGCTCACGGAACGGCTGGAGACAGGCGCCTGTGAGGGTTCCTGGGCGGCCGCCGTCGACAACTCCAACGCCTTGGTGGACGACCTCGTGCGGCCCGTCTCCGAGGTCGGCCGGGTGCTGTCCGCGGTGGCCGAGGGTGATCTGTCGCCGCGCATGGAGCTGCGGACGCAGGCGCCGGACGGGACCGGGCATCCGCTGCGGGGGGAGTTCCTCAAGGTCGGGCGGACTGTAAACAACCTTGTCGATCAGCTGTCGACGTTCACCGACGAGGTCACGCGTGTGGCCAGCGAGGTGGGCACCGAGGGCAAGCTCGGCGGGCAGGCGCGCGTGCGTGGCATGTCGGGTTCGTGGAAGGACCTCACGGACTCCGTCAACACGATGGCGTACCGGCTGACTGCCCAGGTGAGGGACATCGCGCTGGTGACCACGGCGGTCGCCAAGGGTGATCTGTCGCGGAAGGTCACTGTTCATGTGGCCGGCGAGATGCTGGAGCTCAAGAACACCGTCAACACGATGGTGGACCAGCTGTCGTCGTTCTCCTCCGAGGTGACGCGAGTCGCGCGCGAGGTGGGTACCGAGGGCGAGCTCGGCGGGCAGGCGCAGGTGCCGGGTGTGGCCGGTGTGTGGAAGGACCTCACCGATTCGGTGAACCTCATGGCCGGCAACCTGACCGCGCAGGTGCGAGGAATCGCACAGGTGACCACCGCGGTCGCCAACGGTGACCTGTCGCAAAAGGTCACCGTGTCGGCACGCGGGGAGGTCGCGCAGCTCGCGGACACGATCAACCAGATGACCGAGACGCTGCGGATCTTCGCGGACGAGGTCACGCGCGTGGCCAACGAGGTCGGTGCGGCCGGGCAGCTGGGCGGTCAGGCGAATGTGCCGGGTGCGGCCGGTACCTGGAAGGACCTGACGGACTCCGTCAACACGGTGTTCCGCAATCTCACCATTCAGGTGAGGGACATCGCCGCCGTGACAACGGCCGTGGCCAATGGTGATCTCTCCCAGAAGGTCACGGTCAACGTGGCCGGCGAGATGCTCGAGCTGAAGAACACCGTCAACGGCATGGTCGATCAGCTGTCGTCCTTCGGTTCCGAGGTCACGCGTGTCGCGCGTGAGGTCGGTGTCGAAGGTGAGCTCGGCGGGCAGGCGCAGGTGCCGGGTGCGGCGGGGACGTGGAAGGACCTGACGGACTCCGTCAACACCGCGTTCCGGAATCTCACCGGACAGGTGAGGAACATCGCCCAGGTCACGACGGCGGTGGCCAACGGCGACCTGTCGCAGAAGGTCACCGTGGACGTCTCCGGCGAGATGCTCCAGCTGAAGAACACCGTGAACACGATGGTGGACCAGCTGTCGTCCTTCGCCGACCAGGTGACGCGGATGGCCCGGGACGTGGGCACGGAGGGCCGGCTGGGCGGTCAGGCGGTCGTGCCGGGTGTGGCCGGTACGTGGAAGGAGCTCACCGACTCCGTCAACGGAATGGCAGGAAACCTCACCGCCCAGGTGCGCAACATCGCCCAGGTGACCACTGCGGTGGCCCGCGGCGACCTGTCCCAGAAGATCGACGTCGATGCCCGCGGCGAGATCCTGGAGCTGAAGAACACCATCAACACGATGGTCGACCAGCTCTCGGGCTTCGCCGACCAGGTGACCCGGGTCGCCCGCGAGGTGGGCACCGAGGGCCGTCTCGGCGGTCAGGCGCAGGTGCCCGGCGTCGCCGGTGTGTGGCGGGACCTGACCGACTCCGTGAACGGAATGGCAGGAAACCTTACGGCGCAGGTGCGGAACATCGCCCAGGTCGCCACGGCGGTCGCCCGGGGTGACCTGTCGCAGAAGATCACCGTGGACGCGCGCGGTGAGATCCTGGAGCTCAAGAACACGCTGAACACGATGGTCGACCAGCTGTCGTCGTTCGCGGAGGAGGTCACCAGGGTCGCCCGCGAGGTGGGTACGGAGGGCCAGCTCGGCGGTCAGGCCGAGGTGCAGGGCGTCTCCGGCACCTGGAAGGACCTCACGCAGTCCGTGAACTTCATGGCGAACAACCTGACCATCCAGGTGCGTCAGATCGCCGAGGTCACGACCGCGGTCGCCAAGGGTGACCTGTCGAAGAAGATCACCGTTGACGCGAGGGGCGAGATCCTCGAGCTCGTCACGACCGTCAACACGATGGTCGACCAGCTGTCCAGCTTCGCCGAGCAGGTGACCCGGGTGGCCCGCGAGGTGGGCACCGAGGGCATCCTGGGCGGCCAGGCGCATGTGCCCGGCGTCACGGGCATCTGGAAGGACCTGAGCGGCAACGTCAACCTGATGGCCAAGAACCTGACCATGCAGGTGCGGAACATCTCCCAGGTCGCGGCGGCCGTCGCCAACGGCGACCTGACGCGGACGGTGACGATCGAGGCGCGCGGCGAGGTCGCTCAGCTCGCCGACACGTTCAACACCATGGTGAAGACGCTGAGTTCGTTCGCCGACCAGGTCACCAAGGTGGCCCGCGAGGTGGGCACGGACGGCATCCTCGGTGGTCAGGCGCATGTGCCGGGTGTGGCGGGCACATGGAAGGACCTCACCGAGTCCGTGAACCAGATGGCGTCCAACCTGACCGGTCAGGTGCGCAACATCGCCCTGGTCACGACCGCCATCGCCAAGGGCGACCTCTCCAAGAAGATCGACATTGACGCTCGCGGCGAGATCCTCGAACTCAAGACGACGATCAACACGATGGTCGACCAGCTGTCGTCCTTCGCCGAGGAGGTCACCCGAGTCGCCCGCGAGGTGGGCACGGAAGGACAGCTCGGCGGCCAGGCACGCGTGCGTGACGTCGACGGAACCTGGCGCGACCTCACCGAGTCCGTGAACGAAATGGCAGGAAACCTTACTCGGCAGGTGCGTGCCATCGCGCGCGTGGCGACCGCGGTGACCCGCGGTGACCTGAACCTGAAGATCGACGTCGACGCGTCCGGCGAGATCCAGGAACTGCAGGACTACATCAACAAGATGATCGCCAACCTGCGCGACACCACGATCGCCAACAAGGAACAGGACTGGCTCAAGGGCAACCTCGCCCGTATCTCCGCCCTGATGCAGGGCCGACGCGACCTGGAGGACGTGGCCTCGCTGATCATGAGCGAGCTGACGCCGGTGGTGACGGCACAGCACGGCGCGTTCTTCGTCGCGATGCCGCTCCTCGACGGCAAGGACATGAGCGCCGAGGCCGAGGACCAGTACGAGCTGCGGATGCTCGGGTCGTACGGCTACTCGATGGGCTCCATGCCGACGTCCTTCCGGCCGGGTGAGGCGCTCATCGGGACGGCCGCCGAGGAGAAGCGCACGATCCTGGTGGAGAACGCGCCCAGCGGCTACCTGAAGATCTCCTCCGGGCTCGGGGAGGCCCCGCCGGCGCAGGTGATCGTCCTTCCGGTGCTGTTCGAGGGCAAGGTGCTCGGCGTGATCGAGCTGGCGTCCTTCACGCCGTTCACGCAGATCCAGAAGGACTTCCTCAACCAGATCGCCGAGATGATCGCGACCAGCGTCAACACCATCTCCGTCAACACCAAGACCGAGGTGCTGCTGAAGCAGTCGCAGGAGCTCACCGAGCAACTCCGTGAGCGGTCGGCCGAGTTGGAGAACCGGCAGAAGGCCCTCCAGGCGTCCAACGCCGAACTGGAGGAGAAGGCCGAGCTGCTGGCCCAGCAGAACCGCGACATCGAGGTGAAGAACACCGAGATCGAGGAGGCGCGGCAGGTCCTGGAGGAGCGCGCCGAGCAGCTCGCGGTGTCCATGCGCTACAAGAGCGAGTTCCTCGCCAACATGTCGCACGAGCTGCGTACACCGCTCAACTCGCTGCTGATCCTGGCAAAGCTGCTCGCCGACAACGCCGAGGGCAACCTCTCCCCGAAGCAGGTGGAGTTCGCCGAGACCATCCACGGCGCCGGTTCCGACCTGCTCCAGCTGATCAACGACATCCTCGACCTGTCGAAGGTCGAGGCGGGCAAGATGGACGTCTCCCCGACGCGTATCGCGCTCGTCCAGCTCGTCGACTATGTGGAGGCCACCTTCCGGCCGCTGACCGCGGAGAAGGGCCTGGACCTGTCCGTACGGGTCTCGCCGGAGCTGCCCGCCACGCTGCACACCGACGAACAGCGGCTCCTGCAGGTGCTGCGCAACCTGTTGTCCAACGCGGTGAAGTTCACCGACTCCGGATCGGTCGAGCTGGTCATCCGGCCGGCCAGCGCGGACGTACCGATGAAGATCCGGGAGCAGCTGCTGGAGGCCGGTTCGCTGACCGAGGCGGACGCGCCGCTGATCGCGT
Organism: Streptomyces sp. R28; assembly: GCF_041052385.1. GTDB lineage: Bacteria > Actinomycetota > Actinomycetes > Streptomycetales > Streptomycetaceae > Streptomyces. The sequence goes on from NZ_CP163439.1 coordinate 7,700,547, forward strand.
TCTCCGTGACCGACACCGGGATCGGGATCGCGGCCAGCAAGATGCGGGTGATCTTCGAGGCGTTCAAGCAGGCGGACGGCACGACCAGCCGCAAGTACGGCGGTACGGGGCTGGGGCTGTCCATCTCGCGGGAGATCGCGCAGCTGCTCGGCGGCGAGATCCATGCGCAGAGCGAGCCGGGACGCGGCTCGACGTTCACGCTGTATTTGCCGCTGCACCCGAGCGAACTGCCCCCGCACGGCTACCAGCAGCAGCTGCCGGCCCTCGACGCCGGCGCCCTGGTGGCATCGGCGGCCGAGCTGGCGGAGCTGGCCGAGGTGGAGATCGAGACGCCGGCCGAGGTGAGGTCGTACCGGGAGACGCAGAACGGCGCCGCCGCGCTCTTCAGGCGCCGCCGCAGGGCCGCGAGCGAGCTCGAACAGCGGCCTGTGCAGCAGGAACAGTGGTCGGCGGCGGAGCAGAACACGGCGCCGCAGCCGCGCCGGGGCATCCGCTTCGGCGGCGAGAAGGTGCTGATCGTCGACGACGACATCCGCAACGTCTTCGCGCTGACCAGTGTCCTCGAGCAGCACGGCCTGTCCGTGCTGTACGCCGAGAACGGCCGTGAGGGCATCGAGGTCCTGGAGCAGCACGACGACGTGGCAGTCGTCCTGATGGACATCATGATGCCCGAGATGGACGGGTACGCGACGACCACGGCGATCCGCAGGATGCCGCAGTTCGCCGGGCTCCCGATCATCGCGCTGACCGCCAAGGCGATGAAGGGCGACCGGGAGAAGGCGATCGAGTCGGGCGCTTCCGATTACGTCACGAAGCCGGTCGACCCCGATCATCTGCTGGCGGTCATGGATCAGTGGATGAGGGAGCAGTGACAGGAACCAACAGTGTTCACGCGGAGTTGCTGACTCAGTGTGCTCGAAGCTGTGTAGAAGTGCGGGATTGGGGGAACCTTCTGGTCTCCCGCTGCGTTTCTGCTACGTGCACAGTGACATCGCGGTGACAGGGTGTGGCGACAGGCGGGGTGCGGCTACGATGACCGGCACGAGGGCGGGCGGCGTAAGGGAGTCGTCCCCTGGGGCGGAGCCCGGTGCACTGCCGGGGCGAGGAGGGCGGGCCATGGTGCAGAAGGCCAAGATCCTCCTGGTCGATGACCGGCCGGAGAATCTGCTGGCGCTGGAGGCGATCCTCTCTGCGCTCGATCAGACCCTGGTGCGGGCATCGTCCGGGGAGGAAGCGCTCAAGGCACTGCTGACGGACGACTTCGCGGTCATTCTGCTGGACGTCCAGATGCCGGGAATGGACGGTTTCGAAACCGCGGCGCACATCAAGCGGCGGGAACGGACCCGGGACATCCCGATCATCTTCCTCACCGCGATCAACCACGGCCCGCATCACACGTTCCGTGGCTACGCGGCGGGCGCGGTGGACTACATCTCCAAGCCGTTTGACCCGTGGGTGCTGCGGGCGAAGGTCTCCGTGTTCGTCGAGCTGTACATGAAGAACTGTCAGCTGCGCGAGCAGGCGGCGCTGCTGCGGCTCCAGTTGGAGGGCGGCGGCAAGGCCGCGGACGGGGACGCGAAGGAGCCGGCGGGCCTGCTCGCCGAGCTGTCGGCGCGGCTCGCCGCGGTCGAGGAGCAGGCCGAGGCGCTGTCCAAGCAGCTTGACGACGAGTCGGCGGACGCGGCGGCGGTGGCCACGGCGGCTCATCTCGAACGCAAACTCACGGGATTGCGGCGGGCACTGGACGCCCTGGAGCCGGGCACGGGGAGCGCCTCCTCGGTGCCCTCGCAGAACTGACGTCGCGGTGGCCCGCGTTGGCCGGCGAGCGGCGCCGAGCCGTCCTGGGCGTTACCGGTCCGTGAATCGGCGTCAGTCCACCGCCTCCACAAGCGCGACACGAACGGGTGAAGCAGTGGGCACACGTGTCCGCTGCTTCCTCCACCGGTAACCTCACACCCATGGCCTCACGTCCCTCCGCAGCCAAGAAGCCGCCCGCGAAGAAGGCGGCCGCTTCCGCGAAGGCTCCGGCGAAGAAGGCCGCTGCCAAGAAAGCCCCCGCGAAGAAGGCGCCGGCCAAGAAGGCCGCGGCGAAGAAAGCCGCGCCCGCACCCAAGCCGGCGCCGAACCCGACCGGGGGTATCTACCGGCTCGTGCGCGCCGTCTGGCTCGGGCTCGCGCACGCGGTCGGCGCGGTGTTCCGGGGCATAGGGCAGGGTGCGAAGAACCTCGACCCCGCCCATCGCAAGGACGGCATCGCGCTCTTGCTCCTCGGACTCGGGCTGATCGTCGCGGCCGGTACCTGGTCCAATCTGCGCGGCCCCGTCGGTGATCTCGTCGAGATCATCGTGACCGGCGCGTTCGGCCGACTCGACCTGCTCGTGCCGATACTGCTCGCGGTCATCGCCGTACGGTTCATCCGGCACCCCGAGAAGCCCGAGGCCAACGGCCGCATCGTCATCGGGCTGTCCGCGCTCGTCGTCGGCGTGCTCGGCCAGGTCCACATCGCCGTCGGCTCGCCCGCCCGCAGCGACGGCATGCAGGCCATAAGGGACGCGGGCGGACTCATCGGCTGGGGCGCGGCGACCCCGCTGACGTACACCATGGGCGAGGTTCTCGCCGTACCGCTGCTCGTGCTGCTCACGATCTTCGGGCTGCTGGTTGTCACAGCCACCCCGGTCAACGCCATTCCGCAGCGGCTGCGGCAGCTGGGTGTGAAGCTCGGCATCCTGCCCGACCCCGACGAGGACGACGGCTACATCGAGGACGAGCAGCGCTACGACGATCAGTGGCGCGAGGCGCTGCCCGCGTCGCGCGGCCGTAGGCGCACTCCGGCCCCCGAGGCGTACGACCCCGACAGCGCCGAGCAGGAGGCCCTCTCGCGGCGTCGCGGCCGCCCGAGGCGCTCCGCGGTGCCGCAGCCCGAGATGGACCGTCCCATGGACGCTGTGGACGTCGCGGCGGCCGCAGCTGCCGCGCTCGACGGCGCCGTCCTGCACGGGATGCCGCCCTCGCCGATCGTCGCCGACCTGACCCAGGGCGTGAGCGTGGGCGACCGGGCGGAGACCACCCCGGTGCCGACGCCCGTCCCTGCCGCGCGACCCAAGCAGGAGAAGCTCCCCAAGACCGAGGTCCCGGATCTCACCAAGGCCGAGGTCCCGGATCTCACCAAGTCGGCGCCCGACGAGATGCGGGACCTGCCGCAGCGTGCCGAACAGCTCCAGCTGTCCGGCGACATCACGTACTCGCTCCCGTCGCTCGACCTCCTTGAGCGTGGCGGTCCCGGCAAGTCGCGCAGCGCTGCCAACGACGCGATCGTCGAATCGCTGACCACCGTCTTCTCCGAGTTCAAGGTCGACGCCCGCGTCACCGGCTTCACGCGCGGGCCGACGGTCACGCGCTACGAGGTCGAGCTCGGCCCCGCCGTGAAGGTCGAGCGGATCACCGCGCTGACGAAGAACATCGCGTACGCGGTCGCCAGCCCGGACGTGCGGATCATCAGCCCGATCCCCGGCAAGTCCGCGGTCGGCATCGAGATCCCGAACACCGACCGCGAGATGGTCAACCTGGGCGACGTGCTGCGCCTCGCGGCCGCCGCCGAGGACGACCACCCGATGCTGGTCGCGCTCGGCAAGGACGTCGAGGGCGGCTACGTGATGGCCAACATGGCGAAGATGCCGCATGTGCTGGTTGCCGGTGCGACCGGTTCCGGTAAGTCGTCGTGCATTAACTGCTTGATCACTTCGGTCATGATGCGGGCGACCCCGGAGGACGTCCGCATGGTGCTGGTCGACCCCAAGCGCGTCGAGCTCACCGCGTACGAGGGCATTCCGCACCTGATCACGCCGATCATCACCAACCCGAAGCGGGCCGCCGAGGCCCTCCAGTGGGTCGTGCGGGAGATGGACCTTCGGTACGACGACCTGGCGGCGTTCGGCTACCGGCACATCGACGACTTCAACGAAGCCGTGCGCAACGGCAAGGCGAAGGCGCCGGAGGGCAGTGAGCGTGAGCTCCAGCCGTACCCCTACCTGCTGGTGATCGTCGACGAGCTCGCCGACCTGATGATGGTCGCCCCGCGCGACGTCGAGGACGCGATCGTGCGCATCACGCAGCTCGCGCGCGCGGCCGGCATCCACCTGGTGCTCGCCACGCAGCGGCCGTCCGTCGACGTCGTCACCGGTCTCATCAAGGCGAACGTCCCCTCACGGCTCGCCTTCGCCACGTCGTCGCTCGCGGACTCGCGCGTCATCCTCGACCAGCCCGGTGCCGAGAAGCTGATCGGCAAGGGCGACGGGCTGTTCCTGCCGATGGGGGCGAACAAGCCGACGCGTATGCAGGGTGCCTTCGTGACCGAGGAGGAGGTCGCGGCCGTCGTCCAGCACTGCAAGGACCAGATGGCGCCCGTCTTCCGGGACGACGTCACGGTGGGCACCAAGCAGAAGAGGGAGATCGACGAGGAGATCGGCGACGACCTCGATCTGCTGTGCCAGGCGGCCGAGCTGGTGGTCTCCACGCAGTTCGGGTCGACGTCGATGCTGCAGCGCAAGCTGCGGGTCGGGTTCGCCAAGGCCGGGCGGCTGATGGACCTCATGGAGTCGCGGGGCATCGTCGGACCGAGCGAGGGTTCCAAGGCTCGTGACGTTCTTGTGAAACCTGATGAGCTGGACGGCGTGCTGGCCGTGATCCGCGGGGAGGCTTAAAGGGAGTCCGGGTGGAAACGGGACGCAGAGGTCGCCTTGCGAACGGGTGAGTGATGAGTCGATGTTCGATTGTGACTCACCCGTAAGGGATCATTGGGCAACCGTTCCCCTTCGGCGTACGTCAAGTTGAGGGAAGCGCGAGAATCTCGTACCCCGTCATCGGCGTGTCCGGCCATTCCGATGGCGTACAAAGTCCCACCGCCCGGTTGCCCCACCCTTTCGTACCCCCCATAGACTGAACCTCCAGCACAGGTGGCTTAAACGCTCGAAAGGCGCCCCCGTGTCCATCGGCAACTCCCCTGAAGACGAGCGTCCGTTCGAAGACGTGTCCGAGGAAGCCCGCCCCTCGATCGGCCGTGCCCTCCAGCAGGCGCGCATCGATGCAGGGCTGACCGTCGACGACGTCAGTAATGCCACCCGGGTCCGCATCGCCATCGTGCATGCCATTGAGGCGGAAAACTTCGCTGCCTGTGGCGGCGACGTGTACGCCCGAGGCCACATCCGGACCCTGGCCAAGGCCGTCCACCTCGACCCGGCCCCGCTTCTCGCCCAGTACGACGCCTCGCACGGCGGACGACCGGCGCCGACCCCGGCTGCACCCCTGTTCGAGGCGGAGCGCATTCGCCCCGAACGGCGCGGGCCCAACTGGACCGCGGCCATGGTCGCCGCGATCGTCGCCGTGGTCGGGTTCGTCGGGTTCACCGCGGTCAAGGGCGAGGACGGGGGCGGCAAGTCGTCGGTCGCCGAGGGCGGCTCGACGCCGACGGCCGACAAGACCACGCCCACCCCGAAGACCGACAAGCCCAAGGACCCGAAGCCGTCGGACAGCGCCATCGCCGCCGTCCCGCAGGACAAGGTGACCGTCCAGGTCAGCGCCGCCGACGGCAGGAGCTGGGTCGGTGTCAAGGACCACAACGGCAAGCTGCTCTTCGACGGACTCCTCAAGCAGGGCGACTCCAAGACCTTCCAGGACGGCGAGAAGATCAACCTCGTCCTCGGTGACGCGGGTGCGATCGATCTGTACGTCAACGGCAAGAAGATCGAGGACGACTGGCAGCCGGGCGCCGTGGAGCGCCTCACCTACACGAAGGGCGACCCGCAGGCCGGATAAGTCCGGCTGAAGGGTTGAGCACGGACGGGGTTGGCCAAGATCGGCCAACCCCGTCGACGTGGGCTGTCAGTGAGACAAAGTAGTCTTGAGCGCATGTCTGAACGCCGTACCGTCGCACTCGTCACTCTTGGCTGCGCCCGTAACGAGGTGGACTCGGAGGAGCTCGCAGGCCGCTTGGAGGCGGACGGCTGGGACCTCGTGGGGGACGCCGGGGACGCGGATGTCGCCGTCGTCAACACGTGCGGCTTCGTCGACGCCGCCAAGAAGGACTCCGTCGACGCCCTCCTGGAGGCCAACGACCTCAAGGGGCATGGGAGAACCCAGGCCGTGGTGGCGGTGGGCTGCATGGCCGAGCGGTACGGCAAGGAGCTCGCCGAGGCCCTCCCCGAGGCCGACGGCGTGCTCGGCTTCGACGACTACGCCGACATCTCGGACCGCCTGCAGACCATCCTGAACGGCGGCATCCACGCCTCCCACACCCCGCGCGACCGGCGCAAGCTGCTGCCGATCAGTCCGGCCGAGCGGCAGGAGTCCGCCGGCGCGGTCGCGCTCCCCGGGCACGCGCCCGTGGATCTTCCGGAAGGGCTCGCTCCGGCCTCCGGCCCCCGCGCGCCGCTGCGCCGCCGTCTCGACGGTGCGCCGGTCGCCTCGGTGAAGCTCGCCTCCGGCTGCGACCGGCGGTGCTCCTTCTGCGCCATCCCGTCCTTCCGTGGCTCCTTCATCTCGCGCCGCCCGAGCGACGTGCTGAACGAGACGCGGTGGCTCGCCGAGCAGGGCGTCAAGGAGATCATGCTGGTCTCCGAGAACAACACGTCCTACGGCAAGGACCTGGGCGACATCCGCCTGCTGGAGTCGCTCCTGCCGGAGCTGGCGGAGGTCGACGGGATCGAGCGTGTCCGCGTCAGCTACCTCCAGCCCGCCGAGATGCGGCCCGGCCTCATCGATGTGCTGACCTCGACGCCGAAGATCGCCCCGTACTTCGACCTGTCCTTCCAGCACTCCGCGCCCGACGTGCTGCGCGCGATGCGCCGCTTCGGCGACACCGACCGCTTCCTGGAGCTGCTCGACACCATCCGGGGCAAGGCTCCCCAGGCGGGCGTGCGCTCCAACTTCATCGTGGGCTTCCCCGGCGAGACCGAGGCGGACCTGGCCGAGCTGGAGCGGTTCCTGAACGGCGCTCGGCTGGATGCCATCGGTGTCTTCGGGTACTCCGACGAGGACGGCACGGAGGCCGCGACGTACGACGACAAGCTCGACGAGGACGTCGTCGCCGAGCGTCTGGCACGTGTCTCCCGGCTGGCGGAGGAACTCGTCTCGCAGCGGGCCGAGGAGCGCGTCGGGGAGACCGTGCACGTGCTCGTCGAGGCGGTCGGCTCCGAGGACTCGGCGGACGGCGCGTACGGCCGCGGCGCGCACCAGGCGCCGGAGACGGACGGCCAGGTGCTGCTCACGAGCGGCGAAGGGCTGAGCATCGGTCGTATGGTCGAGGCGAAGGTGGTCGGTACGGAAGGTGTCGACCTGGTGGCCGAGCCGCTGCAGGGCACGCTCGCGTGTAGTGAGGAGGCGGGCAGATGACCGGAGTTCCGGCGTCCGCCGCGGGTGGTTCCTCGCAGGCGGGCGCGGCGGGCAAGGCGAGCGCGGTGGGTTCGTCCAAGGCCGCCGGCTCGAACAAGGCCGCCGGTTCGAAGACCGGCGGCGCCGAAGCCGGTACCTCGGGCGATACGAAGCCCGCGCGCGGCGGGAAGATCGCGGCCGCGGCCGTCAACCAGGCCAGCGTCTGGAACATCGCCAACCTCCTGACCATGCTCCGGCTGGTCCTCGTGCCCGCGTTCGTCGCACTGATGCTGACTGACGGCGGATACGACCCGGCGTGGCGCTCGCTCGCCTGGGCGGCCTTCGCCATCGCCATGATCACCGACCTGTTCGATGGCCATCTGGCCCGGACGTACGACCTCGTCACCGACTTCGGGAAGATCGCCGATCCCATCGCCGACAAGGCGATCATGGGCGCGGCGCTGATCTGTCTGTCCGCTCTGGGCGATCTGCCGTGGTGGGTGACGGGCATCATCCTCGGCCGGGAACTCGGGATCACGCTGCTGCGTTTCATCGTCATCCGGTACGGCGTCATCCCCGCGAGCCGCGGCGGCAAGCTCAAGACCCTCACGCAGGGCGTGGCCGTAGGGATGTACATCCTGGCGCTGACGGGGTGGCTGGCCACTCTGAGGTTCTGGGTGATGGCTGCGGCGGTCGTTCTGACCGTGGTGACCGGACTCGACTATGTGAGACAAGCCATTGTGCTGCGCAGGCAGGGAATCGCCGAGCGCCAGGCCGCGTTGGAGGAGACGGAAGCGTGAGTTCCCGGGCCGCCGACGTCGTGCGACTACTCACAGTGAAGGGTGAGACGCTCGCTGTCGCCGAGTCACTGACGGGCGGACTGGTCGCAGCGGAGATCACAGCCGTCCCTGGAGCCTCTCAGGCCTTTCGGGGGTCGGTGACCGCCTACGCCACCGAGCTGAAGCACCGTCTGCTCGACGTCGACGCCACCTTGCTGGAGCAGCACGGCGCGGTGAATCCGCAGGTCGCGGTAGAGATGGCGGCCGGCGTACGGAAGGCCCTGGGGGCCGACTGGGGCATCGCGACGACTGGCGTCGCGGGGCCCGAGGCGCAGGACGGACAGCCCGTAGGGACGGTTTTCGTGGCCGTGGACGGGCCCGTCGGCCCTGGTTCCGGTTCTGCCGGTGGCGGAAAAGTGGAGGCCCTGCGGTTGAACGGCGACCGCGCGGAAATTCGTATGGAGAGTGTACGGAGCGTACTCGCACTGCTCCTGACGGAGCTTGCCAGCGAACACACTGGGAATGAGCGGGCACAGGATACGGAACAGAACGGGGGGTTTTGATGTTTGCAGCCCTTAGTGAACACGACATCGCTCCCCGCACGGCCGCGGCGCAAGGCGGTACGGTGGGGCGTGAAGGATGCGGCTACGCGGTCCGAGGAGGGAGCCACCGATGATTCTGCTCCGTCGCCTGCTGGGTGACGTGCTGCGTCGGCAGCGCCAGCGCCAGGGCCGTACTCTGCGCGAAGTCTCCTCGTCCGCCCGAGTCTCACTCGGCTATCTCTCCGAGGTGGAGCGGGGGCAGAAGGAGGCTTCCTCCGAGCTGCTCGCCGCGATCTGCGACGCGCTGGACGTACGGATGTCCGAGCTCATGCGCGAAGTGAGCGACGAACTCGCCCTCGCCGAACTGGCCCAGTCTGCAGCGGCCACCCCCAGCGAGCCTGTACCCACGTCGGTGCGACCGATGCTGGGTTCCGTGTCGGTGACCGGTGTGCCACCGGAACGGGTGACCATCAAGGCGCCTTCCGAGGCGGTGGACGTGGTCGCCGCGTGACGGTGACGCCGACGCGCGTGTGACCACGCGCTGAAGGAGTTGTGTGAGGCCCCGGCCAGGGCTTCTCCAGGGAGACCTGGGGGAGTGCGGTCGGGGTTTCGTGCTGTACGGGCTCTTTCGGAGTCCGTTTGCCGGTATGTGAGGCGGCGGTCATGGTGGAGGGTGTGACGGCGCCTGACGCGCTGTGACGACGTTGGCCCGCGCTGCATCCGTGTGCCGTTGGTGCGCCCTCCCGGCGGGTGAACGGGCGGCCTAGCCTCGGGCTGGAGGTGAGTGGATGGCACGGCCGATAGCGCGCTGGGGGGCGGCCCTCGGGCTCGGGGCGCTGTGGTGGTGGGCCGTGCTGCGGCTCGCGCTGGCGCCGGACGCAGGGCTGCTGGAGGGGGCCGTCGCCACCGGAGGGTGGGGGCTGAGCCTGTTGCCGGTGCACTGTGTGCCGAAGGCGCGGGCCGCGGGTGCCGTCGACCCGCGGCGGTGGAAGGAAGCCTGGCGGGCGGGGCGGGCTACCACGGCATCGCCACACCGCCGTTCGGACGCAGGATCTGCCCCGTCGTGAAGGCCGAGGCGTCGGATGCCAGGTGCAGCACGGCGTGGGCTATGTCCTCCGGTTCGCCGACCCGGCCCAATGGCGACATCCGGGCCATGAACGCCTCGGTCTGTTTCTGCGCCGCGGTGTCGTGGCGGTCGGTCATGGGGGTGCGGATCCAGCCCGGGGCGACCGCGTTGACGCGGATGCCGTGTGGGCCCATCTCCGTCGCCAGTGTCTTCGTCAGCTGCACCACCGCTGCCTTGGCCGCGCCGTAGCAGAGCAGGCCGGGGCCGCCGGTGTCGACGGCGCCGGAGGTCATGGTGACGATGCTGCCCTTCGTGTGCTGCGCGAGCATCGCGCGGGCGGCCTCCTGGCAGGCGTACAGCACGCCCTTGAAGTTGACGTTCAGTACCCGGTCGAGATCCTCGTCTCGGGTCTCCAGGACGGGGCTGCTGTGCATGATCCCGGCGACCGCGGCCATCACGTCGAGCCGCTCGCAGGCGGCGACGGCTCGGCGGAGCTGTTCCCGGTCGGTCACGTCCAGGTGGTGGGTGCGGGCGGTGCCGCCGCTCGCCTTGATCAGGGTCGCCGTGTCGTGCAGGCCCTGTGCGTCGCGGTCGGCGCAGTGCACCGCGGCGCCGGCTTCGGCGAGCAGGACGGCCGAGGCGCGGCCGATGCCGCTGGCGGCACCGGTGACGAATGCGGTGCGTCCGGTGAGGTCGTACGCCTTCACGGGCATGAAGGGACGGTACGAGAATTTCTGACGGGGCGTCAATTAGTCGGGCGGTGCTGAGTTCTATGCGACGAGGCCGCGGCATGTGTTGCGCTCGGGGCCGGGCCCGCCTGGCAGTTCGGGCACCAGTAGGTGGGGCGCTCGCGGGTGCCGTCGCCCTGGTCGGCCACACGGATCGGGGTGTTGCAGCGCAGGCAGGGGCGGTTGGCGCGGCCGTACACGAAGAGGTCCTGGCCGCGGCGGCCCGTCGTACTGCGGATCGGGCGGTCGCGGTTGGCTTCCAGGAGCTTCTTGGCGAGTACGGGCAGTTGGGCGGTGTGTTCGGCGGGGAGTGCGGCTAGGGGGAGCCAGGGGGTGACGCGGAGCAGGAAGCAGAGCTCGCTCTTGTAGACATTGCCGATGCCGGCGAGGTTGCGCTGGTCCAGCAGGGCCTCACCGAGGGGGCGGGCGGGGTCCGTGAGGAGGTTGGCGAGGGCGTGGTCGGGGTCCCAGTCCGGGCCCAGGAGGTCGGGGCCGAGGTGGCCGACGGCACGGTGCTCTTCGGTGGTGCGCAGGAGGTCCAGGACGGGGAGGCGGTAGCCGACGGCCGTGCGGGCGGGGTGGGGTGCGGTCGCGCTTGCGGGGTCGGTGTCGGCTGCGGAGGCGGGGGCGGCGGCGAGGATCACGCGGATCTGGTGGGCGGGGCCGCCTGTCCAGCGCTGCTGGTCGGCGTAGACCTTCCAGGAGCCTTCCATGCCGAGGTGCGAGTGCACGGTGAGGCCGCCCTCGATGCGGGTGAGGAGATGTTTGCCGCGTGGGGTGACGTCCAGGACGGTGCGGCCCGTGAGGTCGACCGTGGCGTACTTCGGTACCCGGAAGTCGGTGCGGGTCAGCGTCTTGCCCGCGAGCGCGGTGTGGAGCCGTCTCGCGGTCTGCCAGACCGTGTCGCCTTCGGGCATGGGTCAAGGGTGGCATGGGGTGGGGCGAGGTGGGGGTGGGGTGCGGGCCAGGGTGGCTGGGCTGCGGTTTGGGATCAGGCGCGTAGGCGTAGGCCTCGGGGCGTCGCGATGAAGCCTGCTCCTTCCAGGAGGGTGCCTGTGGGGGAGGTCAGGGCCGAGGCGCCGTTCACGCGCTCTACCGTGACCGTGCCGAGGGAGCCCGCGCGGGCGGCTGCGGCGAGGGCCTGCGCTGCCGCGAGCAGGCGGGGGTCTTCGGTGGGTTCGGTGTCCGGGGCCGAGGGCCAGGCCAGCAGCGTCTTGCCGCCGCGCTCCATGTAGAGGGTCAGCTCGCCGTCGACGAGCACTACGAGGGAGCCCGCCTTGCGGCCTGGCTTGTGACCGGCGCCGGTAGGAGGCTCCGGCCAGGCGAGGGCGGCGCCGTACGCGTTCGCCGGGTCGGCGGCGGCGAGGACGACGGCTCGGGTGTCGGCGGCGGGGCGGGTACGGCGGGAGGCGAATCCGGGGCTTGAGCCGGGGCCGGGGCTGTACGGGGGGCCGCCGTTGTGCCAGGCGGGGCCTTGGGGGGTGCGTGGGCCGTGCTGGGGGGCCGGGTCGCGGGGGGAGACGTAGTCGCCGGGGCCGAGGTGGGCGTCCAGGAAGTCGTGGTCGAGGTCGGGGATGTCGTAGGCGGGGGTGCCGTCCGGGTTGTCGTACGTGGCGGTGTTGCCCTGGTCGGCCGTGGGGTGGGTGGTCTTGTCGGCGCCAGTGGTGCCGAAGCTGCCCAGGGCGCTGTACTCGTCCGGTGCGCCGAAGCCGTCGGGGGCGCCACTGGGGTCGAGGGTGCCCGGGCCGGGCAGGCCTTCGCCTCGGTCGCGGGCGTTGGCCACCGCGCGGAGGCGGTCGACCGCGCCGTCCATCGCGAACTGGGCGGCGCCGAGCCCTTCGACCACGTAGCCGCGGCGTGCCTGGCCGCTCTCCTCGAAGGCGGACAGGATGCGGTACGTCGCCGAGAAGCCGCCCTCGACGCCTTCCGCGGAAACCGCTCCCCGGGTCACCACACCGTGTCGGTCGAGGAGCGTGCGGGCCAGGGCGTGGGCGCGCACGGTGGGGTCGGGTTCGTGCGCCGGGAGCAGGGACCAGCGGCCGACGACGGTCGGCGGGCCGGTGCGGGACGCGGGGCGTGCCGCGGCCGTGAGGGAGCCGTAGCGGCCGCGCGGGACCGTGCGCTTGGCGCGGTGGGCGGTGGAGCCCGCGGTGCGGCCCGAGCCCAGCAGGGAACGCATCGGTGCGAGCGTGTCGTTGGTCAGGCGGCCCGACCAGGCCAGGTCCCAGAGGGCGTCGGCGAGTTGGGGGTCGGTGACGTCGGGGTGGGTGGTGGCGCGGACCTGGTCGGTGATCTGGCGGAAGAACAGGCCGTAGCCACCGGACAGGGCGTCCAGGACGGACTGGTGCAGTGCCGTCAGCTCCAGGGGGTGGGGCTGCGGCAGGAGCAGGGGCGCCGCGTCCGCCGTGTAGAGGGAGACCCAGCCGTCCTTGCCGGGGAGCGAGCCCGCGCCGGCCCAGACGATCTCGCCGGCTGCGGTGAGTTCGTCGAGCATCGCGGGGGTGTAGTTCGCGACGCGGGACGGCAGGACGAGCTTCTCCAGGGCGGACGCGGGCACGGACGCGCCCTGCAACTGCTCGATGGCGCGGACCAGTCCGTCGATGCCGCGCAGCCCGTGGCCCTTGCCGATGTGCTGCCACTGGGGCAGGAACTGCGCGAGTGCGGCCGGTGGCACCGGCTCCAGTTCATGACGCAGAGCGGCGAGGGACCGGCGGCGGAGGCGGCGCAGCACCGCCGCGTCGCACCACTCCTGGCCGATGCCGGCCGGGTGGAACTCGCCTTGTACGACCCGTCCGTTCGCCGCCAGCCGCTGGAGGGCGCCCTCCGTGATGGCCGCGCCCAGGCCGAAGCGGGCCGAAGCCGTGGCCGACGTGAACGGACCGTGGGTGCGGGCATAGCGCGCGAGGAGGTCGCCGAGCGGGTCCTTGACCGGCTCGGTGAAGGCCTCGGGGACGCCGACCGGCAGGGCCGTGCCGAGAGCGTCGCGCAGGCGGCCCGCGTCCTCGATCGCCGCCCAGTGGTCGGTGCCCGCGAGGCGGACCCTGATCGCGCGGCGGGCGGCGGCCAACTCCTGGGCCCAGTGCGGTTCGGCGCCCCGCTCGGCCAGCTCGGCGTCGGTGAGCGGGCCGAGGAGACGGAGGATGTCGGCGACGCCTTCGATGTCCTTGACGCGGCGGTCCTCGGTGAGCCACTGGAGCTCCTGTTCCAGCTCGGTCAGCACCTCGGCGTCGAGCAGCTCGCGCAGCTCCGCCTGGCCGAGCAGCTCGGCCAGCAGCCGCGAGTCCAGTGACAGCGCGGCGGCGCGGCGCTCGGCGAGCGGGGAGTCCCCCTCGTACAGGAACTGGGCGACGTACCCGAAGAGGAGGGAGCGCGCGAAGGGCGACGGCTCAGGGGTGGTGACCTCGACGAGGCGCACCTTGCGGGACTCGAGGTCGCCCATGAGCTCGGTCAGTCCGGGGACGTCGAAGACGTCCTGGAGGCATTCGCGCACTGCCTCCAGGACGATCGGGAAGGAGCCGAACTCGCTGGCCACCTGCAGCAGTTGGGAGGCGCGCTGGCGCTGCTGCCACAGGGGGGTGCGCTTGCCGGGGTTGCGGCGCGGCAGCAGCAACGCGCGGGCGGCGCACTCGCGGAACCGGGACGCGAACAGCGCCGAGCTGCCCACCTGGTCGGTGACGAGCTGGTCGACGTCGCCCTTGTCGAAGACGACGTCCGCCGCACCGACGGGCGCCTGGTCGGCGTCGTACTCCGTGCCGGCCTTGGTCGGTTCCTGGTCGAGGAGGTCCAGGCCCATGAGGTCGGCGTCGGGCAGGCGCAGCACGATGCCGTCGTCGGCGTGCATGACCTGCGCGTCCATGCCGTACCGCTCGGAGAGCTTCGCGCCGAGGGCGAGTGCCCAGGGGGCGTGGACCTGGGCGCCGAAGGGGGAGTGCACGACGACGCGCCAGTCGCCGAGTTCGTCGCGGAAGCGCTCGACGACGATGGTGCGGTCGTCCGGGACGTGGCCGCAGGCCGCGCGCTGCTCGTCGAGGTAGGACAGCACGTTGTCGGCCGCCCAGGCGTCCAGGCCGGCGGTCAGGAGGCGGAGGCGGGCGTCCTCCTTGGACAGCGAGCCGACCTCGCGCAGGAACGCGCCCACCGCGCGGCCCAGTTCGAGCGGGCGGCCCAGCTGGTCGCCCTTCCAGAAGGGAAGCCTGCCCGGTACGCCCGGGGCGGGGGAGACCAGGACGCGGTCGCGCGTGATGTCCTCGATACGCCAGGAACTGGTGCCGAGCGTGAAGACGTCGCCGACGCGGGACTCGTAGACCATCTCCTCGTCGAGTTCGCCGACCCTGCCGCCGCCCTTCTTGGGGTCGGCTCCGGCGAGGAAGACCCCGAAGAGGCCACGGTCGGGGATCGTGCCCCCGGAGGTGACGGCCAGTCGCTGTGCGCCGGGGCGGCCGGTGATCGTGCCGGCGACGCGGCCCCACACCACGCGCGGGCGAAGCTCCGCGAAGGCGTCGGACGGGTAGCGGCCGGCCAGCATGTCGAGGACCGCGGTGAAGGCGGATTCGGGGAGGGACGCGAAGGGGGCGGCTCGGCGGACGGTGGCGAGGAGGTCGTCGAACTGCCAGGTGTCCAACGCCGTCATGGCGACGATCTGCTGGGCGAGGACGTCCAGGGGGTTGGCCGGGACCTTGAGGGACTCGATGGAGCCGGTGCGCATCCGCTCGGTGACCACTGCTGCCTGGACGAGGTCGCCGCGGTACTTCGGGAAGACCACGCCGGTGGAGACGGCGCCGACCTGGTGGCCCGCGCGGCCCACGCGTTGGAGGCCGGAGGCGACGGAGGGGGGTGATTCGACCTGGACGACGAGGTCGACCGCGCCCATGTCGATGCCCAGCTCGAGGCTGGACGTGGCCACCACTGCGGGGAGGCGGCCCGCTTTGAGGTCCTCCTCGACCAGGGCGCGCTGTTCCTTGGAGACCGAGCCGTGATGGGCGCGGGCGATGACCGGGGGTGCGCCCTGGGCCGCGCCCGAGCCTCCCATGAGCTCGGCCGGGGCGTGGTGCTCGTCCAGGGGTTCGCCGGTGGCCCGCTCGTAGGCGATCTCGTTCAGGCGGTTGCAGAGGCGCTCCGCGAGACGGCGGGAGTTCGCGAAGACGATCGTGGAGCGGTGGGCCTGGACGAGGTCGGCGATCCGCTCCTCCACGTGCGGCCAGATCGAGGGGCGTTCCGCGCCTTCGGAGCCGTCGGCGACCGGGGAGCCGCCGAGTTCGGCGAGATCCTCGACGGGGACCACGACCGAGAGGTCGAACTCCTTGCCCGACTTCGGCTGGACGATCTCCGCCTTGCGGCGGGGGGAGAGATAGCGGGCCACCTCGTCGACCGGGCGGACGGTCGCGGAGAGGCCGATGCGGCGGGCCGGCTTCGCGAGGAGCTCGTCAAGGCGCTCCAAGGAGAGTGCGAGGTGGGCGCCGCGCTTGGTGCCCGCCACCGCGTGGACCTCGTCCAGGATCACCGTCTCGATGCCGGTCAGGGCGTCGCGTGTCGCTGACGTCAGCATCAGGAAGAGGGATTCCGGGGTGGTGATCAGGATGTCCGGGGGGCGGGTCGACAAGGCTCGGCGCTCGGCGGGCGGGGTGTCGCCCGAGCGGATGCCGACCTTCACCTCGGGCTCGGGCAGGCCCAGGCGTACGGATTCCTGGCGGATGCCGGTCAGCGGGCTGCGCAGGTTGCGCTCCACGTCGACGGCCAGGGCCTTCAGGGGGGAGACGTACAGGACTCGGCAGCGCTTCTTGGGGTCGGCGGGTGGGGGCGTGGAGGCGAGCTGGTCCAGGGCGGCGAGGAAGGCGGCCAGGGTCTTGCCGGAGCCGGTGGGGGCGACCACCAGCACGTCCGAGCCCTCGCGGATGGCCTGCCACGCGCCTGCCTGGGCTGCGGTGGGCGCGGAGAACGCCCCCGTGAACCAGCCGCGGGTCGCGGGGGAGAAGCCTTGCAGGGCTCGGTGTGCTGAGCTGACCATGCGTCCATCCTGCACCCGGGGACTGACAATGGGCCTGAGCTGGGGAAATGTCGTCGGCTTGGGGGCGGGTGGGGTGTGTGGCGGATGCCTGCGGCGGCCTGCGCGGGTGGGGTGGGGTTCGCGTGGCGCCCGATGGTGCCGTTGTGGGTCGGGGTCGGGGTCGGGGTCGTGCCGGGGCCTCGGCCGGGCCGGTCGCGGTTGGCTGGGTGCACCGCCGCAGCAGCCTGCGGCCGTCGCCAGGAGAATGGGTGCATGGCAGGTTCAGGCGAGCGGGCGCGGCACTGGCGGTACGCCGGGATGCCCGGAGTCGATCTGCTGCGGGCCCGGTACATCCGGAAGACGTTCGTGCGGCACACCCATGAGGACTTTGTGATCGCTGCCATCGCCGATGGTGTGGAGGTCTTTCACTGCCGGGGTGCCGATCAGTACGCGGGGGCCGGTGCCCTGGCCCTGGTCAACCCGGATACGCCGCATACGGGGCGGGCGGGGGGCCCTGAGGGGTGGCGGTACGGGGCTCTCTACCCGTCTCCGGAGGTGGTGGCGGAGATCGCGGCCGAGACCACCGTGATCCGGGGGACGCCGGGGTTCGTCAGGCCGGTGCTGGAGGATCCGTACACCGTGGGGCTGGTTCATCAGGTGCTGCGAGCCGCTGACGAGGGCAACGCACTGGCCGCCGACACCTTGCTTCGGGTCGCCGTGACTCGGCTGCTGCGGTTGAACGGTGGGGCTCTGCCGAAGCGGGAGGTGCGGACTGCGGGGGCCCGAATCGCGGTACGCGCGCGTGAGGTGCTGGAAGGACGGATGACCGAGCCGCCGAGTCTGGAGAAGCTGGCCTCCGATCTCGGCACCGGTCCGTTCGCGTTGCTGCGGGCGTTTCGGGATCTGTATGGGATGCCGCCGCATGCCTGGCTGACGGATGCGCGGATACGGCGGGCTCGGCGGCTGTTGGACGCGGGTGTCTCGCCGGCGGAGGCGGCCCTCGCCGTGGGGTTCACCGATCAACCGCATCTGAACCGGCACTTCAACCGCGTCGTCGGCGTTCCTCCAGGGGCCTACCAGCGGGAGCGCAAGAACGTACAAGACGCCAGGTGACAGCTGTCCTAGCGTCGCGGGCGTGGCAGAACAGAGAACTCTCGCAGACCTCCGCGCGGACGGAGGCAAGCCCGATGCCGTCGTCATACGGGATGCCCTGGGCGTCGGAGTCGCCGTCGGGCTGTCCGGGTTCGCCTTCGGGGTGACGTCGGCGGGCGGCGGGTTCACGCTCGTGCAGACGTGTGCGCTCAGCCTGCTGGTGTTCACGGGAGCGTCGCAGTTCGCGCTCGTGGGGGCGCTCGCGGCCGGCGGTACCCCGCTGACCGCGGCCGCGGGTGCCTTCTTCCTGGGGGTGCGCAACGCCTTCTACGGGCTGCGGCTGTCGCAGTTGCTGAGCCTCCCGCGCGCGGTGCGGCCGTTCGCCGCGCACTGGGTGATCGACGAGACGGCGGCCGTCGCGCTGGCCCAGCCGACGCGGCGCAGCGCGCGGATCGGGTTCGTGGTGACAGGGCTCAGTTTGTACGTGCTGTGGAACCTCACCACGTTGCTCGGTGCGCTCGGGGCAGAGGCAATCGGTGACACCGATGCCTGGGGGCTCGATGTGGCCGGGCCCGCCGTGTTCCTGGCGTTGCTCGCGCCGATGCTGAAATCCGCGGCCGAGCGTGCTGTCGCCGGTCTCGCCGTGCTGCTGGGGTTGGGCTTGTTGCCGGTGCTCCCCGCCGGTGTGCCTGTTCTGGTGGCCGCCCTTGCGGCGCCGGTCGTGCTGTGGGCGGAAGGGCGTCGCAGGGGGGACGTGCGGGAGGGGGAGCGGTGAGCATCTGGGTCGCCATCGCAGTCACCGCGCTGGGCTGTTACGCCGTCAAGCTCGTCGGGCTGCTGGTGCCGGCGGGCACTCTTGAGAAGCCGGTCGTCCGGCGGCTTGCCGCCCTGTTGCCGGTGGCCCTCCTCGCCGCCCTCACGGCCCAGCAGACGTTCGGCGCCGGGCACGCACTGACGCTGGACGCGAGAGCGGCCGGAGTCGCTGCCGCTGCGGTGGCGCTCGTCCTGCGGGCCCCGTTCCTGCTCGTCGTCGCGGCGGCCGTGGTGGTGACGGCCGGCGTGCGGGCCATGGGCGGCTGAGGCGGGTCAGCCGATGTGGCGGCCGTATGCCCTGAGCGTGCGCAGCGCCCTGATCGTCACCAGGGGGCGTGCCTCCAGAGCGGTGCCCGGCGCCCACTGGCGCCAGTTGACCGGCCAGCCTCCGTCCTCGTGCTGTTCGCCGGCGAGGTGGTCGAGGGAGCGGCTCATCTCGTCGTCGGTGAACCACGCGCGCGCGAGGGAGCGCGGGGTCCGTGCGTAGTCGTGCGGGAAGTGGTGCTCGCCGGGGGCGTAGCCGGGTGGGACCGGGTACGCGGCGAGGTCGTCCGGTTCCAGCGCCGCCAGGCGCTGTTCGCGCACCAGGCGGCCCAGGCGGCCGGCGGCTGCCTCCGCGCGCGTGCGATCGGGAGCGGAGTCCAGGAAGGCCACGGCGGCCTCGATCTCGTACGGATGGGACTTCTCCAGGGATTCGACCGCCTGCCAGCAGAAGTCCGTGGCCCGGAACAGCCAGGCGTGCCACACCTCGTTGCGGTGCAGCAGACCGACCACCGGTCCGGTGGCCAGGAGTGAGCTGGGCGGGTCGTCCACGATCGGGATGAAGGGGGCCGCGGGGTAGCCGCGCTGGCTGGGATGGATCGCCGGGAGGGCGCCGTCCATGGTGGAGACCGAGGTGAGGTAGCGGCATACGCGATCCATGCGCTGCCCGCCGCAGCGCTCGATGGCGTCCAGGACGTGCAGTGCGTGGCCGGTGTGCAGTGGCTGGCTGACCGGGCCGCGCAGATCGGGCTCCAGCGCGTGGCCGTACCCGCCGTCCTCGTTGCGGTAGGCGTCCAGCGCGGTCTCCACCGCGTCGGCGGCGCCGTTCAGGAAGTGGTACGCGAAGAGGCGCTGTTCCAGCACGCGCGCGGTGAGCCAGACGAACTGCTCGGCGCGGAAGAGCGGGGAGTGCGCCGGGGGCGTCGGGGGGAGTGGGGAAGCTCCTGTTTCGGCCATGCGTCAGACCGTAGGGCGGAAAGCGGTCTCGGCAAGCGGTCCCGGCGCAGGCCCACTCTCAGGGGCGGGATCCTGGACGCATGCGGTTGACGGTCAGCAGGAGGGACACGGTGGGGGGTTGTGGGCTCGGGATGAGGCAGGCGTGCGGTCGGCCCATTGGTTCATCGCCGGAAACGATCTTCTCCAGCGCGAGATACGCGCTGGTTGCGACTTCCGCCAGTGCCCCATGACAACGCGTCGGCTCAGCCGATCCGGCGGACCGGAGCAGCCGGGCGCCGCCTGCCCGGCTTCCTTGGCCTGGGCCCCTGCTCGGTGCTCGGGTGCCCGCCGGGACCGGCGACGACCGCAGCCGCTTCACCGACGCCAGAGCATCGAAGTCCTACGCCGGCTCCGCTCCGATCACCCGCGCCTCCGGCAGGAAACGCCACGTCGGCCGCCGTTGCGGACACGGAGACCGGCACGCTGCC
This sequence comes from Streptomyces sp. R28, assembly GCF_041052385.1. Classification (GTDB taxonomy): domain Bacteria; phylum Actinomycetota; class Actinomycetes; order Streptomycetales; family Streptomycetaceae; genus Streptomyces. The sequence goes on from NZ_CP163439.1 coordinate 7,720,600, forward strand.
GCACGGCGCCAGCTGCTGAACCGCTGCCTCGGCCGACTCCACCATTGCCTGCGGACCCGGCAGCTTCTTCAGCTTCTTCGATGAACCGTGCGCCTTCGCACCGCCGGCATCACCTCTCCAAGCCGGAGTCACTTCGAGGTGATGGTGGGACGCCGCCGACCGCGCCGCTCGTCCGGCAGGCCTATCTCGCCTTGTGCAGCAGGGCCGCGACGAGGGCGGCGGTTTTCTCGCCTGCTCGCTGCTTGATCAGACCTTCCTTGGCAGCGGCGCGAATCCGGACCTCCGAGCTGTTCTGCCCGCCTTTCGACACCAGCGCCGTCACCACTACAGGATTCATGCCGCCGACACCGCCGCGCGCGACGACACGGATGGTCTCTTCGTCCCTGCCAGGGGCGACGTGCATGTTCTCGACCGCTCGCCCCACCTGATGGAGCATGCTCGAGACGCGCTCCACGGCGTCGTCGAACGGCAACGGGATGACGAGGTCGATCTCATGGACGTTCTTCTTCATGAGCATGGCCACCCACCGGACCAGGCGACCGCTGCCCCCACTCACAGCACCCAGAGCCCCAAGCTCATCAGCCAGGATCTGGTCCTCACTCCGGTCCACGCGCCCCCCATACGACTCGATCGCTCCCTGGCCCGACCGCCCGCAGGCGTCCCGGACAGGCTCAGTCATCCACGTCGGCACACCATGCTGACGTATCCCGGGCCAGCAGTCATGGACACCGTGCTTCACTCCCGAACGGACAGGCAACTGCATGCGGAAGCGGAGCGCACCGAGGACGCCCTCCGGCGACTGCACGGCAAACATCATCGAATGCGCGGAAAACAGGCCCTGGCAGGGGGCGTGCAGGGCCTGTTCTTTCACGGTTCCAAATTCCTTGAAATGCTTGAGTAAATAGATTCTTTATGCGGCATCGGTGAATATCCGAAAGAGCCTTGAAGGCCACTGATGAATGTGGTTCTGTCGGATTCAAGAGGTTGGCCGACCGGTCATCCGTTAATCCCGAGTTGGGAGATGTCATGTCTGTGACGTCACTGTCCGAGCGACTCGCCGGCAATGGACTGCAGCAGCATCTGCACGCGGAGGCGACGGCTGTGGAAGAGGGCTGCATTCCGCGCTATGAGTCGTGCGCCTGGGACTCTCAGTGCTGCCACGGCCTGATCTGCGAGTGGTTCCACTGCTACCTGCAGGGCTGACAGCCGGCGGATGAGTGCCCCCGTCGGGGAGGCGGACCCGGAACAGGTCCGCCGCCCCGGCGGGGTCGGGACGACCGTGAGGGGGGCACGACGGCCCCACTCCACCACCGCGGCAGCCTGGGGGCAGCGGAATGCTGAGACTGTGGAAAGCGGCGCGGACGGCACGGGAGTTCGTGTTGTCCGCCCGGCGTGACGGCGGTACATACGAACTGGAATGGCCGCACGCGCAGCGGAACTTCGGTGCGGCAGCGCGCGGCGCGCCGTCCGCGGTGGCCCGTCTGCGAATGGCCGAAAGAATACTCATGGGTTTCCTCGACCCGGTCGAGGATGCATTGTTCGTGGCCGCGGGCCTGATTTCGCTCGGATATCCGGCCTCCTTTCATATCGGCCGGGAAACGGCCCCCGTCGTGGCACCGGGGGGCTTCTACGCCTGGGTGCAGTGCGCCGGCGCCGTGGTGAGCACATCGCTGCCCGTCCGGGAGGAGTACACCGAGGTGCTGTGCGCAGGGGAGGGAGCATCGTGCTGAAGGTCGTGACCACGGACCGGCACGACGCCGAGACCGCGCCCGTGGGGACCCGGGGCTTGGCGCTGGAACGGCGGGGGATCGGCGAGAAAGACGTGTACTACCGCGTCGGTCCCGGGCGGCTGGAGTGGAGCGAGGACCCCGCGGACCTCGCCGGTGGAAGTGACGGGCAGCTGCCCGACAGGCACCTTCCCGCACCGGGCACCCTGCTTGCCCTGGTCCACGGTCTGGCTCCGCCCCCGGACGCCACACCACTGCCGGGGGTCCGCCGTCTGGCGCTGGGCACAGCGGTGCACGTGGGACCCGGTGGGGTCACCGTCTCCCGCCGACGCCCGCCCCTGCCGGCCGAGTCGGGCAGTCTCCTGGGGGCGGTCGCCGACGTCCTGGCCGCCGCGCCCGAGGGCTATGCCATCGCCTACGGCGGTGGACTGTCGTCCGCCTTCCTCGCGGTTGCCGCGCTGGCCGTCGGCCACCGACCGCAACTGGTCCACGCCGACCTGGGTCTGCCCGGCTTCCGCCCGGCCCCGGCCGCCGTTCGCGGGCTGGACGTCCGGCGGGTACCGATCGACGTGTTCGACCTGCTCGACCACCACCGGGCCCCCCTCGGCGGGCTGACGCCGACCCTGCCCGACGTGGAGTTCCCGCGCAGGCTGGCCGCCGCGCTGTCCTCCGCGACAGGACGGCCGCTGGCTTCGGCCGCCCTCCTGGAGGACCTGTCCGCCGCCAAACTGTCCGACCTCGACATGGGACACCGCGACTGGCGGCTCCTGACCTGCGAACCGTTCCACCTCTCCGGTGTGCTGCCCTCCCTGCGGGAGGCCGCCGACCTGCTGGCGCAGGGTGTGGTGCGCAGCGATCGGCCCGACGCGGGCGCCCCTGAGGACGCCCAGCCTCTCGACGGGCCTCCTCCGCCTCCCCCGCTCGGCAGGCGCGACCTGCCGGTGATGACGCCGCAGGGCCGCGTCGCCCTGCAGACGACCCAGCAGGCATCCCTGTCCGTCTGGAAGGACCATCTGGATTTCCTGGGCCCGCTGCTGGGCCGTGCCGACGCCGGGGTGACCGAACGGGTGCCCCGGGACAGCCTGGTCCTTCCGGCCCTCGATCCGTCGGTGCTGGGGGCACTGGAGGTCCTGCCCCCCGAACGGCTCGGCCGCGTCTCCCGGGGGCTGTTCCGCAACAACGGGCCGCTGGTCGCGGCGGTCGCCCGGCACCGGGTGCGTGGGCTGCGACGCGCCTCGTCGTCGTTCGACCTCAGGCTCGCGGCAGCCGCGTATCTGCATCGCGAACGCGCCAAGATCATCGATGAGCTGGAGCGGGAGAGCGCCCTGGCGGACATGGGGGTGATCGACCCGGGGGCGGTGGCCGGTCTGCTGAGGAGCGGCCCCGGCCGCGCGGACCACGCCCTGCCGCTGCTCCGACTGCTCTGGATCGACCGATGGCTGAAGGGCTGACCGCCATGACCGCTCCCGCAAGGAACCCCTCCGGGCGCTTCGTCCTCGGACCCCGAGTACGGCTGACGTGGCTGCCCTTCGGGGGCGCGGTCCTGCTGAACGAGAAGACCCTCGCCCTTGCCGAATGCGTCGAGGAGGACGCCGCGGTGATGGGGCGCCTGTTGGCGGGCGAACGGCCCGACCCCGGCGACCCGGACGTACGGCGAGTGGTCCGCGACCTGTTGACATCCCAGTGGCTCGTCGTCACCGACGAAGCGAAGTGAGGTCCCATGCCATCCCGACTTCCGCAGGCGGCACTGGCCGCACTGGCCGGACCGCTGCTCGTCGGCGGTGCCGCGAAACTCCTCACCCCCGCGTCCCGGCTGGCGTGGCCGTACCGCAAAGGACCCCTGCGCGCGCCGCTCGGGCCCCGTCTGGCGGGCGGTGCGGAACTGGCCGCGGCGGCCTCGCTCGTCCTGCTGCCCGGCCGCGCGGCTCCGGCCACCGCCGTGGTCACCTACGGCACGCTGACCGCCGTGGCGCAGTCCCTGGACGGACAGCGCTGCGCGTGCTTCGGAGCCGCCCGCCTGGCGACCGTGGGCCGAGCGCACATCGGTGCCAATGCCCTGGGCAGCGCCCTGGCGGCCACTCTGCTCGCCTGCGAGCTGCCTGCCCGGCCCCGGCTGCGCGGGGCGACCGCCGCGCTGGCCGCCACCGTGACGGCGGCCGCCGTACTCTTCGCCGACCGGCAAAGGGCACAAGGTGCGGCGGATGCGGTGGAACGCTGCGAGCAGGCGGTGGCCGCCGTACGGCTGTACGTCTCGGACAACTGCCCCGCGTGCCGGGCGCTCAAGCAGCTGCTCGGTGCGATGGAGCCGGTGCGCCAGGACCGCGTCACCCTGACGGTGGTCGGCAGCGGCAGCGAACTGCCGCCGGAGATGGCGGACATGTCGGTGCCGTGCGCCCTGCCGGTCGACGCGGCGGGCGACCCCGTCTGCTCGCCGGTTTCCGGGATCGGGGCGGTCAAGGCCCTGATCGACACCATCGTCATCGCCGGGGCGGACGCGCCGCATGCCGCCTGAACCCCTGGGGTCCGCCGTCCTCGCCCGGCCCGGCGGAGCCGCATACGACACCGTGCGCTCGCGGACCGTGCTCTTCCGGCCGGATCTGTCCGTCTGGGCCGTACTCGGCTCCGCCGCACGGTCTTCCGTGGCCGACCACAACCCCCGGACCGTCCACTGGCGGGACCTGCCGGTGGATCCCGGCCTGGCCGGTGTCGCGCCGACACGTGCCCGGCACGCCGACGTGGAGATCGGCGGCATGCCCGGATCGCCTCCCTGGCGGCTGCCGCTGCGGACGGTCCTGTCCGCGGGGCTCGCCTGGCATCCCCGGCTCCCCCTCGTCGCGGGCCTCGTCCAGCAGGGCGACGGCCTGCACCCGTGGAGCGCCGACTACGCGACCCGCCGACTGACCGTCCACCAAGGGGTGCGGGCCGCGCTGTCCCTGGTCTCCCGCCGCCCGGGCCGATCGGCCCTCGCATGGTGCGCGGACGGGCAGTCGGCCCTTCTCGCGCTGCCCGCTCTCGTGGCGACCGACCTGACGGACGAGGGCGGCCGGGGCCGGGCGTGGAGTCCGATGGTGTACGAGGCCGCCGGACCGGGTCATGTCGCCTTCGTTCCCGGTCACGCCGAACTCCTGCGCCTGGCCGGCGCCTCGGTGTCCGTGGTCGACCCGGCCACTGGAGCCCTGCGCACGCTGACCCCGCCGTTGCTCGTGGGAGGACTGGAAGCCTCTCCGAGTGGACGGCGTCTCCTCGTCGAGCACAGCACCGCGGCCGACAGCGGCTCGGCGCGGCGGCCGACGGGATCCGGCGACGGGCTCGTCTGGTCTCGCGCCGTACTGCGGACCGACAACGGCTCATGGACGGCCGTACGGGCAACCACCCGCTGGGCCACGGGCCACGACGCGGACACGACCGCTTCGAGCACGGTCGTCGCGGGCGGCACGGCCATCGAGCTGCGCACGCTGTCCGACGGCGCAGGTCCTCCCGCGGCCCAGGAGCGGGCCTCGGCTTCCGGACTGACGGTCACTCATGACGTCGACGATCCGCCCGTGTGGTGGCACTGCCTGACGGTGGGCGGCGAGCCGGCCGTCGTGAGCCGCCACCGCGCGTCGCTTCGCCTGCGCGCCGGTGACGACGACCTCCGAGTGGCGCTGCCGCCGGCACTGGGCAGACTCGGCCCGCAGGCGGCCGGTCACGACGAGGCCGGGGTCGTCATCTCCTGTGTGCAGGACGGCCGGGCCGGGTTCCTCCGGCTGGACCGCGGCGAGCCGGTCGCACGCATCGCGCTCGAACCACCGCGGGAAGAGGGCGACAGCCCCCTCGAATCCAGCTGGGCCACGGTCGAGGACGGTGTCCCCCGCCTCGTCACGCGTCGTGCGGGCCGCTTCGACCGCCACGAGCTGCGCGGCCGTCGCCTGGAGCGGGTGCATGGGACCGTCCCCCCGCCGGTGGGTACGGCACCGTCCCGCACCCGGGGTCGAGCCGTGCCACCGGCGCTCGTCCTGGCCCCGCCGCCGGGAGGGGAGAGCGCCCGGCTGACCCACGTCGACGGCCCGGCCCGAGGAGCGCACACAGCGGCGCAGCTGCTGTGGATCCAGGTGCGCCGCAGCACCGGCGCACCGACGCAGGGCGCGGCAGCGGACGGGGGCGCCCCCGTCCATCTCTCCGGCCTGCGGTCGCGCACCTGGCTGCTCGATCTCCCTCTCGTGTGGACGGCCGACGCCCGGCCGGACGCTGTCCGGCAGCAGATCGTCCATGCGGTCGATCAAGCCGTGGCGATCCTGCGGGAACGGCCCTCGCGGGGCGGCCCCGTCGTGGTCGGCGGCCACAGTTTCGCCGCCACCGTCGCCCTCCACGCCCTTGCCCACTGCCCGTCACTGGCGGGCGCGATAGCGCACAGCGGGTGCTACAACCGGACGCTGACGCCGGAGGGTTTCCAGTACGAGCGGCGTAGCTACTGGCAGGTCCCCGAGCTCTACCGGGCCTTCAGCGCCCTCGACTTCGCCGACCGCCTGACCCGCCCGGTGCTGCTCGTCCACGGCCTCGACGACACCAACGTGGCCACCCCGCCGGACCAGGCGGTGGCCCTGTACCGCGCCGTCGTGGCCACTGGTGGACGGGGCCGGCTCGTTCTCCTGCCGTACGAGGGACACAACTTCCGCCACCGCGAAAGCCTGGAGACCGTGGCGCGGGAGCACGACGCATGGCTGACGGCCTGCGCCGCACTCTGCGACCACCGGGCGGAGAGCCCGGAAAGGACCTGACCAATGGCACGAGCCGATGCGGAGCGCCCTGACGGCCTGGACGCGACCATGGCCGAAACCACGGACGAGACCGGTGAGGAGGCACGGATCAGCACCGCCGACCTGATGCGGGCCAGCGCGTACATGGTGCGTATGGCGTGGCAGGCGGACCGTTCGCGGCTGGCGGGCATCGTCGCGGTGCAGTTGCTGACGGCGGCGGGCCTGGCCGCGCTGGTGCTGGTGCTGCGGGACACGCTGGGAACGGCGTTCTCGCCCGGCGGCGCGGACCGCCCGTCGGGGGACGGGCTGCTCCTCGCGCTGTGCGGGCTGGTGGTGCTCACGTCCGCGGGCGGCATGCTGCGTACGGTCGCGAGCGGCTGGCAGCGGATGCTGACCATGAAGACCGACCGGCACATCATGGCCGCGGTGCTGCGGAGCGCGGCACGGTCGGACCTCGCCCGCTTCGAGGACCCGGCGTTCCACGACCGGCTCCAGCAGGCCGTGTTCGCCTCGAGGTCCCAGCCGGTGATGGTGGTGACGGCCCTGATCGGCGCGCTCCAGGCGCTGTTGAGCATGGCCGCGGTGGGAGCCGCGTTCGCCGTCATGACCTGGTGGCTGCTGCCGTTCACGCTGCTGGCCGTGCTGCCCGTGCTCAAGGCGGCCCGCGACGAGAGGGACGCCGACTACCGTCTGCACGGGCAACTGGCGGAGGGTCGCCGGGCGCGCGAGTACCTCGAGCACCTCCTGGCCGGGCAGGACGCGGCCAAGGAGATCCGCGCCCTGAACCTGGGCGACACCCTGCGCGACCGCTGGAACAGCGGCTACGCCCGGGAAATCGCCAGTACGGCCGCGATGCAGCGCCGGCACACCCGCCGGAAGGTGCTCGCGCGGCTGATCGGTGATGTCCTCTTCGTCGCCGTCATCGGCGGTATGTGGTGGACGGTACGCAGTGGTGGCGTCGCCCTTCCCACGGCGCTGGCGGCGCTGGCGGCGTTGCTGATGCTCGCCACCCGCGTGCAGATGCTCGGCTACCTCTTCAACAACATCGGCGCCTCCGCCGCGTACGTGAAGGACATCCGCTCCTTCACACGGGACGGCGACGGCACGGATCGCGGGCGCGCTGCCGCGGTGCTGGACGGCAGCCGCTCTCCGGCCTCCCCGCCCGCGCGGCCGGCTTTCTCCTCCCTGCGCGCCGACAGGCTCTCCTTCACCTATCCGGGATCCGCCGGGGCCGCGCTGCACGACGTGTCGGTGGAGCTGGGGGCCGGCGAACTGATCGCCGTCGTCGGAGCGAACGGCTCGGGCAAGACGACACTGGCGAAGATCCTCGCCGGCCTGTACGAGCCCGACGGCGGACGCCTGCTGTGGAACGGGCTCGGCGAGTCCCGCCCCGAGCTGCGGCGGGCCGCGACGGCGATGGTCTTCCAGGACTTCGTCCGCTTCAAGCTTCCCGCCCGGGACAACATCGCCTTCGGCCGTCCCGAGGAGCCCGCGGATGTGGACGCCGTCGCCGGTGCGGCGGCCGACGCGGGGGCTCGCGGCGTCATCGAGGGGCTCCCGCTGGGCTACGACACGGTTCTGAGCAAGGAGTTCAGCAACGGCGCCGACCTGTCGCTGGGCCAGTGGCAGCGGCTGGCCCTGGCCCGCGCCTTCTACCGGGACTCGCCCTTCGTCATCCTGGACGAGCCGACGGCCTCCCTCGACCCGCAGGCGGAGGCCGATCTCTTCGGCCGCATCCGCACCCTGTTCGCGGGCCGGACGGTTCTGGTGATCTCCCACCGGTTCTCCAACGTCCGGGACGCCGACCGGATCTACGTCATGGAGTCCGGCCGGGTCATCGAGCAGGGCAGTCACGACGAACTGACCGCGGCCGACGGCACCTACGCCCGACTGTTCAGGCTTCAGGCCGAGGCGTACCAGCGCGGTCGGCGCGGGCAGCGCCGCAAAGGGCCGGCCGACGGAACGGCCGCTGTCGCCGCGCTGCCCTGAGAGCGCCCGGTCGGCGGCGGCTCAGGGGACGAGGGCACCCAGCAACCGTTCGCCGCGCCAGGTCAGCAGCAGCCGCACCTGCTGACCCTGACGCTTGCGCCGGACGAGTCCGGCCGCCTCCAGCAGCTTGCAGTGGTGCGTCGCGGCTCCGGGCGCGCACTGGAGCAGCGCGCTCACCTCTCCCATGGTCAACCCCCGGTGCGCGTGACGCATGACCCGGGCCCGCATATCGCCGAGGACCGCCTCCAGAGGGTCGAGGACACGGTGGTTCGTGGTGGCCGCACCGTCCGCCAGCTCCCGCAGCCCCGGCACCGGGTAGCCGATCCAGGACGGGCCCTTCCCACCGACGCCGAGCACCGCCGCGGTGTTACCGGACACCAGGGGAACGAGCAGGAGCCTGCGGTCGGGCAGGTCCAGCGTGCCCGTGGCGCGCCCCGGCAGCCCCAGCCCCTCCGGGGTTCGGTGGACGCGAGGCCCGAGACCCGTCAGGGCGGTGTCCAGCGTTTCGGTGACCGCGGCGATTCCGATGCGCTCCACCTCACGTTCGAGAAGGTGCCGCGACCGATGCCATACCGGCGCGAACGCCGACCAGATACCCGCCGCCGCATGGACGTAGCCGTCGATGAACGGCGCCGGACGTTCGAGTACGCGCTGCCACGCGTCGGGGATGCCGGCCGGGAACCGCTCGGTCAGTTCGTCGGCGAGTCGCTCCGTGGTGACCGCGGCCGCCCGGTCGAGTTGTGCGGGGACGTCGTCCGTGTCGAGCGGCGACGGGGACAGACAGTCCGGCAGCCACAACCGGTCGCTGCCGCATGCGGGACTCAGTGCCTGGGCCGCGGCGCGCGGACACGCTCGGCGAGCCGCGGACCGCCACTCGGGCGGTACTCCCTGGACGGCCGCGCCGAGGGCATCGGCCAGCAGTGACAGCACCGTCGGCAGAGGCTGACGGCACACGGAAACCTTCAGACTGGCCACGGGCCCCAACCGCAGTATGGACGCGTTCCTCACGTGCTCCCCCGTTTCTCGCAGCAGCCCCTCCGGTCCTCGTCCGAGCCGACCGCTGCCGGAGAAGTCGTGGTCTGTTCGCTGTTGCGGGAACTCAGTCAAGAACACCGGTGGACGGGCGTGAACCTGAGAGGTACGAGGGTGGGCAGCAGCCCGATTCCGATCCCGATTCCGACGGGGAGCAAGTGGGAACCGTCACGCGAGTTCGGCTTCCCCGCCCCGCGTCACACCTACGCCGGCGTCCAGCTCGAAGCCGTCGAGTCGATCGTCTCCCGCCCGCCGGCTCGGGCACGCCGACCCTGGCTTTACTCTGCGTACATACACGCACTTCACGTCCGACGCAGCCAGGCCAGGTCGCGCCGCCATGGATGCTTGGTTCAGCGGGGAGGTGAACTCCCTGAAAACCCCCTGACGGTCGTGCGCGGGCGTGAAAGGTGGGAAACATGCAGGTCAAGGTGTGTATGGAGCGAAATTCATGCGGTTGACGGTCTTCTGGGAGCGGATGGTGGATCACTTCGGTCCGGGATACGCCGACACCTTCGCGCGCGACCACGTGATGGCGGAGCTCGGCGGGCGCACGGTGCACGAGGCGCTGGACGCCGGCTGGGCGGCCAAGGACGTGTGGCGTGTGGTCTGCGCCGTCATGAACGTTCCGGGAGAGAAGCACTGACCGGTCACGTGGATCGCAGGACGGCAGCCGGTTGTCGGTGGCGTGGGCGACACTTGCTCCGTGGCACGTACTGACGAGACCGGGCAGCTCGCCCGGCACGGATCCCCGTTCGGCACGACGCCGCCCAGCCGGCCTCCGGGCGAGGGCGCCGCCGGGTCGGACAGCCGCATGCCTCGCTGGCTGCCGCGGGCCATGGTGCTCGCGCTGGCGCTCGTCGGTGCGTTCCAGTTGGGCAGCTGGGCCTTTCACCAGCTCACCGGGCTGCTGATCAACATCCTCATCGCGTTCTTCCTGGCCCTGGCCATCGAGCCGGCGGTGAGCTGGATGGCCTCGCGCGGCATGCGTCGGGGACTGGCCACCGGCATCGTCTTCCTCGCCGTGATCATCGTGTCCGCCGGATTCGTGACGCTGCTCGGGTCCATGCTCGCGGGCCAGATCATCAAGATCGTCGAGGACTTCCCGAACTACCTCGACTCCCTCATCAACTGGATCAACACGCACTTCCACACCGAACTGCGCCGCGTGGACGTCCAGGAGGGCCTGCTGCGCTCCGACTGGCTGCGCAACTACGTGCAGAACAGCGCCACCGGCGTCCTGGACGTGTCAGCCCAGGTCCTCGGCGGTCTCTTCCAGCTGCTGACGATCACGCTTTTCTCGTTCTACTTCGCCGCGGACGGCCCGCGACTGCGCCGCGCACTGTGCTCCGTACTGCCACCGGCCAGGCAGGCCGAGGTGCTGCGCGCGTGGGAGATCGCCGTCAACAAGACCGGTGGCTACCTGTACTCGCGCGGCCTGATGGCGCTGATCTCCGGCATAGCCCACTACATCCTGCTGGCGAGTCTGGACGTGCCGTATGCGCCCGTGCTCGCCGTGTGGGTCGGCCTGGTGTCGCAGTTCATCCCCACCATCGGCACGTATCTGGCGGGCGCCCTGCCCATGCTGATCGCCTTCACGGTCGATCCCTGGTACGCACTGTGGGTGCTGGTCTTCGTCGTGGTCTACCAGCAGTTCGAGAACTATGTGCTGCAGCCCAAGCTGACCGCGAAGACCGTCGACATCCACCCCGCGGTCGCCTTCGGTTCGGTCGTCGCGGGCACCGCCCTTCTCGGCGCGGTGGGCGCACTGATCGCCATCCCGGCGATCGCCACGCTGCAGGCGTTCCTCGGGGCCTACGTGAAGCGGTACGACGTCACGGACGATCCGCGCGTCCATGGGCACCGCGGACGGGGCGCAGGCGGCAGCCTGTTCGCACGCGCACGTGACCTGTGGGCACCACGGCCGGGGAAGCAGTCCCGGGCAGAGACGGGGAGCTCCGGCGGGAACTCCGCCTGAGCCCCAGCTGCGCGCGACGGGAATCCGGCGACCGTGGTCGGCTTCGGGTTCCGGCCTGGGCGGATCTGGTGGTGGCCGCCCTGTCCCGGCTCGTCGTGGCCGCAGCGCTCCTGCTCGTCCTGTAGCCGGGGCTCGGTACTGGGTGTGCTCGCGGGGCTGCCCGGCGCTGTGAGCGTCGTCGTCTCGTGCGCGAACACCGCGCTCAGTCACAACCTTCACCCCACCTTCGAGGACGACACGTAGCCTCGAAGGTGTCGTGTGGTGCGCTTGACACGAAAATCGAACATCCATTCTCATGGAGGCTCCGGCGAGACGCTCGGCGGGCAGTTCGCCACGGTTTTGATGGAGATGCGCCCGAGTTATCCACAGGCCGGACGGGCGTCGGGGCGCATTGTCAGTGGCAGGCGTTAGCGTCTTTGACGTGAAGCGATCGACTCAAGCAAACCGGGTGGAACCCATGGCAGGAACCGACCGCGAGAAGGCGCTCGACGCCGCGCTCGCACAGATTGAACGGCAGTTCGGCAAGGGTGCCGTGATGCGCCTCGGCGAGCGGCCGAACGAGCCCATCGAGGTCATCCCCACCGGGTCGACCGCACTCGACGTCGCCCTCGGTGTAGGCGGCCTGCCGCGTGGCCGTGTGGTGGAGGTGTACGGCCCGGAGTCCTCCGGTAAGACGACCCTGACCCTGCACGCGGTGGCGAACGCCCAGAAGGCCGGTGGCCAGGTCGCCTTCGTGGACGCGGAGCACGCCCTCGACCCCGAGTACGCGAAGAAGCTCGGCGTCGACATCGACAACCTGATCCTGTCCCAGCCGGACAACGGCGAGCAGGCTCTGGAGATCGTGGACATGCTGGTCCGCTCCGGCGCCCTCGACCTCATCGTCATCGACTCCGTCGCCGCGCTCGTTCCGCGCGCGGAGATCGAGGGCGAGATGGGCGACAGCCACGTCGGTCTGCAGGCCCGTCTGATGAGCCAGGCCCTGCGGAAGATCACCAGCGCGCTCAACCAGTCCAAGACCACCGCGATCTTCATCAACCAGCTCCGCGAGAAGATCGGTGTGATGTTCGGCTCCCCGGAGACCACGACCGGTGGCCGGGCGCTGAAGTTCTACGCCTCGGTGCGACTCGACATCCGCCGCATCGAGACACTGAAGGACGGCACGGATGCGGTCGGTAACCGCACCCGCGTCAAGGTCGTCAAGAACAAGGTCGCGCCGCCCTTCAAGCAGGCCGAGTTCGACATCCTCTACGGCCAGGGCATCAGCCGCGAGGGCGGTCTGATCGACATGGGCGTGGAGCACGGTTTCGTCCGCAAGGCCGGCGCCTGGTACACGTACGAGGGCGACCAGCTCGGCCAGGGCAAGGAGAACGCGCGCAACTTCCTGAAGGACAACCCCGACCTGGCCAACGAGATCGAGAAGAAGATCAAGGAGAAGCTGGGCGTCGGCGTGCGTCCGGAGGAACCGGCCGCCGAGCCGGGCGCGGACGCCGCAGTCTCCGCCACTGCGGACGACGCCGCGAAGACGGTGCCGGCGGCGGCCAAGGCGGCCAAGACCAAGGCCGCGGCAGCCAAGAGCTGACCCGTGACACGACGCACGGACTGGGCCGAGTACGCCGCCTACCCGGACGCTCCGCATGAGCGGGCGAGAGGCGGCGAAAGGGCCTCCTCCGGGACGGGCGGCTACGCCCGCGGAGACACGGCCCATGACACGGACGGGGGACACGACGGCACGACGCCGCACGGCACGAGCGGGTCGTACGGGAACTACGGGGGGCACGGCACTGAGTCAGGCCCGACGTACGGCGATGGGCCGGGCCTGGCGTACGGCAATGATCCGGGCCACGGCGGGGCGGACAGCGAAGTGTGGCCGGAGGGCGGCTCGGCGGATGACGCAGGAGTGCTCGGAGGCCGCTCGCGCCGAAGCCGCGGTGGGGCCCGGGGTACGGATGGCTCGGGTGGCTCACGCGGGCGTCGCCGGCGCGGCCGCACAGAGTCGTCCGGTGAGGACGGAGGCGCCTCTTCCTCGTCGAGGGCCGAGAAGGGGGCGCCCCCGGGGGACCCGGTGGAGCAGGCACGGGCGATCTGTCTGCGCCTGCTCACCGGGACCCCGCGCACGCGCAAGCAGCTCGCGGACGCCCTGCGCAAGCGGGAGATCCCGGACGAGGCCGCCGAGGAGGTGCTGTCGCGGTTCGAGGAGGTCGGTCTCATCAACGACAGCGCGTTCGCGGACGCCTGGGTGGAGTCCCGGCACCACGGCCGTGGACTGGCTCGACGTGCGCTTGTCCAGGAACTGCGCACCAAGGGCGTCGACTCCACACTGATCGACGCGGCCGTCGCCCAGCTCGATTCCGAGCAGGAGGAGGCGACCGCACGCGAACTCGTCGCCCGCAAACTGCGCTCCACCCGCGGCCTCGACCGCGACAAACGCCTGCGCCGCCTCGCGGGCATGCTCGCCCGCAAGGGCTACCCCGAGGGCATGGCCCTTCGGGTGGTCCGACAGGCCTTGGAGGAAGAGGGGGAGGACACGGAGTTCCTCGAGGACGAGGGGTTCTGATTCCGACGGCCCACGGCCACGGCACCGTATGGGCGCTGGGGGTGGGTGCATGAGGTGGGTGAAGGGCCGGGACGGCAGGATTCCGGCCCCGGACACGGTGAACGCGCGGGGGCGCCCATCGCGTTCGGGGCCGGGGCCGCCGCCGTTAGGCAGCGCTTAGGCCTCCGCCCCCGACCTCACCGGAAGTCCCTCCGCCCGCCAAGCCTGGAACCCCCCGACCAGATCGGTGGCCCGGCGCAGTCCCAGTCGCTGCAGTGACTCCGCGGCCAGGCTCGACGCATACCCCTCGTTGCAGATCACCACGACCCGCAGCTCATGGCTGGTGGCCTCGGAGGCGCGATGGCTGCCCTGCGGATCGAGCCGCCACTCGAGTTCGTTGCGCTCGACGACCAGGGCGCCGGGTATCAGACCGTCCCGCTCGCGCAGGGCCGCGTACCGGATGTCGACCAGCAGAGCTTCGCCGGCCCGGGCGGCCTCGTGCGCCTCCCTGGGCTCGATCCGCGTGTAGCCCGCGCGCACCCGCTCCAGCAACTCGTCGATGCCGACCGGCCGTTCATCCACGCTGCCCACGCCCACCTTCGACTGCTGCCCGCCGACGGGGTCCCCGCCGACGGGCCGCTCACTCACGCCGCTCACTTTCGACTCCCCCCGACAACCGGCCGTTCGCCCGTATCACGCGCTGCAGACCCGACAACCGCCCCGCTCACTGCCAGTCCTCCGGACGTTCCACCTGCTCCAGGCGCAGGATGGGCCCGCTGCGGCTGAAGCGGCGGATCTGTGGCAGGGGCGGGTAGTAGGCGTGGACGGAGATCGCATGCTGGTCGGCGGAGTCGTTGAGGACCTCGTGCACATGGTGATGGCCGAAGGAGCGGCCCTTTCCGGCCGGCAGCCGGCGTTCCCGGTCCACGTCGTCCGTGAGTTCCAGCGTCTTCCAGCCGTCGGCGGGCAGCCGGACCGCGAGCGAGTTCTCCTTGAGCTCACCGGCCGCCGTCACGAAGGCCCCGACCGAGTCGGCGTGGTCGTGCCAGCCGGTGCCCGTCCCGGGCGGCCAGCCGATCAACCAGGCCTCGCTGCCGCCGGGGCCCTCGAGCCGTACCCAGGTACGACCCTCGGGATCGAGCGGCAGCGAGGCGATCAAGTCGGCGTCGGCGGCAGTACGCCGTACGAAGTCGAGAAGGTCCGCCTGCGTCGGTGTGGAAACCGGCGCGGAGACCGCCGCGGAAACCTGCTGAGAAGCGGCAGCGGCGGCAGGGGATACAGACACGGGCACCGTCCTGGTGAGAGTTCGCCAAGAGCGCGCGACAGCAGAGGCGAGAAGGCGGCAGGCGTGCCGCGCGCGGAAGACAGGGGATGCGAATTCAGCAGGACGGGCGACACACGCAGCCCACATAGCGGACGAGGTCCATATGGACCCTCCGCCACAGGCGCACACAGGTGTCGGTCATGGTCGGGAGTACACCATGACGGTGCGAACCGGTCAACTCACTGTCGCTATGCGGACCGGACAGTGACGGTGAGTGCTGCTCCCAGGTGAGTACGACCTCCGAACGACGGCATCAGCGCCACACGGCAGCATAAGCGCGAGACGACGGCATCAGCGCGAGACGACGGCATCAGCGCGAGACGACCGCGGCCCCCGCCTCCTCCGCCGCCTCGGCCTGTGCCTTGACCGGGCCGCCCAGCGCCGCCTCGGCCGCCGCGTACAGATCGGCCGGCCGCACCCCGCTCAACGCCGTCACCAGGTGCCCGTCGGGCCGCACCAGCAGGACCGAATGCGCGGCCGCCCCCGGATAGCTCTCCGCGACCAGCAGCTCGGCCGGATACGGCAGTGCCGTCACCGCGGCGGCCAGCCGGGGCATGATCCCGGCGGTGGCCCAGTGCTTGCGGTCCCACACGCCCGTGCCCGGCGCGATCAGTACGACCAGCAGCGCGCCGCGCCCGAGCCGGTCCCGCAGCTGTACGAAGGACCCGTCCTCCGCGGTGACCCGCACGTCCGTGACCGGCGCACCGCGCGGTGTGTCCACGGGGACCTCGCCCTCCAGGGGCGGGGGCGCGAGTGGGGAGTCGGCGTACGTCCCCGGCGCACCGATCGCTCCGTGCCCCAGGTGGCCGTCCATCAGCAGCGCGTCATGACCCCGGGCCGAGCCGGGGACGACCGCGCGCAGCCCTCCGCCGCCGCGCAGCAGCGGCAGCGCCTGGTCGGCGGCGCGCAGCCGGGCGGCGACGGCCGCGCGCCGCTCCGCCTGGTAGCTGTCGAGCAGCGCTTCGTGCGGCCCGTGGTGCCAGGCCGGTGCCAGCTTCCAGGCGAGGTTGTCGGCGTCCCGCAGCCCCTCGTCCAGGCCGTGCGTGCCGAGCGTGCCGAGGCAGTGCGCCGCGTCCCCGGCGAGAAAGACGCGGCCCACACGCCAGCGCCGGGCCAGGCGGTGGTGGACCGTGTGAACCCCGGTGTCGAGGAGCTCGTACGGCGGTGTCGGCCCGCCGGTCCACCCGGCGAGCGTCTCCCGGACGCGGGCCACCAGCATGTCGGGGGTGACCAGGTCCTTGCCCGGCGGCAGCAGCCAGTCGAGGCGCCACACCCCGTCCGGGAGCGGCCGTCCGGTCACCTCCCCGCCCGAAGGACCGGACGTCCGCCACGGCGGCATCCGATGGAGCAACGCCTTGCCGTCCCACGGAAGTTCCGCGCGCAGCGCGGCCACGGCGTGTCGCTCCACCGCCGTACGGCCCGGAAAACGGATGTCCTCCAGCTTTCGTACGGTCGAGCGCTGACCGTCGCAGCCCACCAGGTAACTGCCCCGCCACCAGGTGCCCTTGGGGCCGCGGGTGTGGGCGGTGACGCCCGAGGGTTCCTGCTCGATCGCGTCCAGGCGGCTGTCCACGACGACCTTGACGAGCCGTTCGCCGGCGAGGGCCGCGCGTAGGGCGTCGGTCAGCAGGTGCTGGGCGATGTGCAGAGGGGCGGGGTTCGTGGCGCCTTCAGGGCTCGTCACACCCCCAGGCTTCGTGACGCCCCCAGGGCTCATGACGCCCCCGCCCCCGTCTGCGGCGGCGCCGAACGTGACCTCGCGCATCACCTGCTTGCGCCGCATCGCCCGCCATCCGGCCCAGCGGGCCCCGGCCTCGGCGACCGGCACACCCGTCAGGCGTTCCATGAGAGCGGTGGTGTCCTCGCGCAGGACGGCGGTGCGCGCGAGGCGAGGTTCGTCCTTGCCGGGGCCCTCGTCGAGGACGACGGACGGCACCTCCTGACGGGCCAGGGCCAGGGCGAGCGTGAGCCCGACCGGCCCCGCTCCGACGATGATCACCGGGTCCACGGCGCGCCGCCCCCTGCCCGCAGCGGTGTCCCGAGGGACGCAAGTGAACAGAAAGCTGGAGCAGGGTGCACGATCACAGAACGTATGCAACCCATTGCCGGTGCTTGCGTCAAGTGACGGAGGGCAGTGGCGATCATGCCACTGCCCTCCGGGTCGTTCATGCTATTTGATTGTTCGTCAGGTATAGGTCCTGGAGCCCGGGAGCCCCCCGCCTTCGCCGCCCGTTCCGAAGGAGCCACCAACCGCAGCCGGGTTGAGCTCCTCCATGTCCTCGGCGCTGAGGACCGCGCCTGTGCTCTTCTTGCTGCGCCGCAGCCTCTTCTCCAGCCAGCTCGCGAAGCTGGTGAGGATGAAGTTGAGCACGATGTAGATGAGCCCCACCACGATGAAGCTGGGGATGACGGTGGCGTAGAAGGCCGACATCGTCTGGCGTGCATTGAGCAGTTCGGTGAACCCGATCATCACGCCGCCCAGCGCGGTGTCCTTCACGATGACCACGAGCTGGCTGACGATGGCCGGCAGCATGGCGGTGACGGCCTGCGGCAGCAGGATGCTCCGCATCGTCTGGTTCTTGCGCAGGCCGATCGCCATGGCAGCCTCCGACTGCCCCTTTGGCAGGGAGAGGATGCCCGCCTTTACGACCTCGGCGAGGACGGACGCGTTGTAGAGCACCAGACCGGTGACGACCGCGTAGAGGGGCCGCTGTTCGCTGGAGACGCCCGTGTAGCTGTTGTAGAACTCGTTGGCGAACAGCATCAGCAGCAGGACCGGGATCGCCCGGAAGAACTCGACCACCCAGGCGGCCGGAAGACGCACCCACACGTGGTCGGAGAGGCGTGCGATACCGAAGAACGCGCCCAGCGGAAGGCCGATCACCATGGCCAGCGCCGCGGCCTTCAGCGTGTTGCCGAGACCTGGCAGCAGATAGGTCGTCCAGGCTTCCGACTGGGTGAACGGTTTCCACAGGGCCCACGCCCACTGGTTCTTCTCGTCCATCTTGTACCAGATGAACCATGCGGCCAGGGCGAGCAGGGCGAAGAAGACCACCGAGATGATCACATTGCGCCGCTTGGCGCGGGGGCCCGGAGCGTCGTAGAGAACGGAGGTCATCGCTTCACCGCCAGTCGCTTGCTCAGCCAGCCGAGGATGAGGCCGGTGGGCAGAGTCAGTACCACGAAACCGAAGGCGAAGATCGCGCCGATGAGCAGGACTTCGGCTTCGTTCTCGATCATGCCCTTCATCAGATAGGCGGCCTCGGCCACGCCGATCGCGGCCGCCACGGTGGTGTTCTTGGTCAACGCGATCAGCACGTTGGCCAGCGGACCGATGACCGAGCGGAAGGCCTGTGGCAGCACGATGAGCCGGAGGGTCTGGCTGAAGGTCAATCCGATGGCTCGGGCCGCCTCGGCCTGTCCGAGCGGCACAGTGTTGATGCCGGAACGGAGCGCCTCACAGACAAAGGCGGCGGTGTAGGTGACGAAACCGAGGATCGCCAGGCGGAAGTCCTGGACCTTGAAGTCGTCGCTGCCCATCGTCACGCGGAAGATGTTGGCAAGGCCGAGCGAGGTGAAGATGATGATGACCGTCAGGGGGATGTTCCGGATGATGTTCACATAGGCCGTGCCGAACCCGCGCATCAGCGGGACTGGGCTGACTCGCATCGCGGCCAGGAGGGTTCCCCAGATAAGGGAGCCGATGCCGGAGAAGAAGGTGAGTTTCACCGTCATCCAGAAGGCGCCCAACAGGGTCGGGTTGTCATAGTCAGAAAGAAAGTCGAACACGATCTCCCGCGCTTCCGGGTGGGTGGCGTACGTGGATAGCGCGGCGCGCCGCCGCCCTGATCGCGGTGGACGGCGGCGCGCCGGTGGATCCTTGCGCTACTTGACGATGACGCCGATCTTCGGCGCGGGCTCGTTCTTGTAGTTGGCCGGACCGAAGTTGTCGGTGACGGCCTTGTCCCAGGCCTTGTCGCTCACCATCTTCTCGAGGGCGGCGTTGATCTTGTTGACGGTCTCGGTGTCGCCCTTCTTCACACCGATGCCGTAGTTCTCGTTGCTCAGCTTGAGGCCGGCGAGCTTGAACTGGCCCTTGTACTGCTCCTGTGCCGCGAAGCCTGCGAGGATCGAGTCGTCCGTGGTCACCGCGTCCACGGCACCGCTCTGGAGGGCGGCGATGCACTCCGAGTAGCCGCTGTACTCCTTGAGGTTGGCCTTCGGGGCGATCTTGTCGTGGATGTTCTGCGCCGAGGTGGAGCCGGTCACGGAACACAGGTTCTTGCCGTTGAGGTCGGTGGCCTCGGAGATGTCCGAGTCGGACTTGATCAGCAGGTCCTGGTGGGCCAGCAGGTACGGGCCGGCGAAGTCGACCTTCTCCTTGCGCTCGTCGGTGATCGAGTAGGTCGCCGCGATGAACTTCACGTCGCCACGGGCGAGCGCGTTCTCGCGGTCGGCGCTCTTGGTCTCGACGAAGTCGATCTGGTCGGCGTTGTAACCGAGCTGCTTGGCCACGTACGTCGCCACGTCCACGTCGAAGCCGGAGAAGGAACCGTCGGGCTCCTTCAGGCCGAGACCGGGCTGGTCGTACTTGATGCCGATCTTGATCTTCTTGCCGCCATCGGAACCCGAGCCGCTGTTGCTGTCGCCGTTGTCACCACCACAGGCGGTGGCGGTCAGCGAGAGCACGAGTGCAGCGGCGGCCGCGGCGGAGGCCTTGCGGAGCTTCATGGTGAACATCCTTTGCGTGGAGAAGAGATGCGTGCCGTCAGAAACGGCGGGTGACGCAGGTCGTCGGGTGCGTGAAGCAGTCCGTTCAGTGGTGCGGGTTCGCACCCCGTCAGTGGGGCGGAATCCCACCCCGTCAGTGATGCAGGATCTTGGACAGGAAGTCCTTCGCGCGGTCGCTGCGCGGGTTGCTGAAGAACTGGTCGGGCACAGCTTCTTCGACGATCTTGCCGTCCGCCATGAACACCACCCGGTTGGCGGCCGAACGGGCGAAGCCCATCTCGTGGGTGACGACGATCATGGTCATGCCATCGCGGGCGAGCTGCTGCATGACCTCCAGGACCTCGTTGATCATCTCCGGGTCGAGAGCCGACGTCGGCTCGTCGAAGAGCATGACCTTGGGGTCCATGGCCAGCGCACGGGCGATGGCCACACGCTGCTGCTGGCCGCCGGAGAGCTGGGCGGGGTACTTGTCCGCCTGGCTGCCCACGCCCACCCGGTCGAGCAGGGAGCGGGCCTTCTCCTCGGCCTTCTTCTTGTCGGTCTTGCGGACCTTGATCTGGCCCAGCATCACGTTCTCGAGCACGGTCTTGTGCGCGAAAAGGTTGAAGGACTGGAAGACCATTCCGACGTCGGCACGCAGTTTGGCCAGCGCCTTGCCCTCAGCGGGCAGGGGCTTGCCGTCGATCGCGATCGCGCCGGAGTCGATCGTCTCCAGGCGGTTGATGGTGCGGCACAGGGTGGACTTCCCGGACCCAGAGGGTCCGATGACCACGACGACCTCGCCGCGGGCGATCGTCAGGTCGACGTCCTGGAGCACGTGCAACGCGCCGAAGTGCTTGTTCACGTTCTTCAGGACGACCAGCTCGCCGGTCGCGGCCACATCTTCCTTGGCCACCGATACTTCGGTCATCGCTCTCAGGCTCCGTCCTCCTCGGTTTCGGAGGACAGTAATAACCGTATCCGACCTGCGTCATTAGTTCTGAGGGGAATCTGAGCATCACGATCCGATAGCAATCGGACACGTGTCGTAGCACTTGAGACCTGCGCGCGTACCGGCTGGATAACGGAAGCTGCGAGCAACCGGAACCCACTTGACGGCGTCGTCGTCCATCAGCGTGACTGCCATGATGCACGCGCGCGTGTGCACGCACTGTTTAGCTACCTGAATCGTACGGCCGATGAACCGAAGGAGGCCGGGATGAGACTGCTCCTCGTAGAGGACGACAACCATGTCGCCGCCGCGTTGTCCGCGGTCCTGGCACGACACGGTTTCGAGGTCACGCACGCGCGTAGCGGCGAGGAGGCCCTCCAGGCACTCGTCCCCGAGGGCAACGGCTTCGGTGTCGTCCTCCTTGACCTCGGCCTGCCCGACCAGGACGGATACGAGGTCTGCGGCAAGATCCGCAAGCGCACCAGCACCCCGGTGATCATGGTCACCGCGCGCTCCGACGTCCGCTCCCGCATCCACGGCCTCAACCTCGGGGCCGACGACTACGTGGTGAAGCCGTACGACACCGGAGAACTGCTCGCCCGGATCCACGCCGTCAGCCGGCGCACCGTGCAGGAGGACGCCGAAACGGGTGGCGACGGTGTGCTGCGTCTGGGCGCCGTACACATCGAACTGCCCACCCGCCAGGTCAGCGTCGACGGTTCGGTTGTCCAACTGACCCGCAAGGAGTTCGATCTCCTCGCCCTGCTCGCCCAGCGCCCCGGAGTGGTCTTCCGCCGGGAGCAGATCATCAGCGAGGTGTGGCGCACGAGTTGGGAGGGGACGGGGCGCACCCTTGAGGTGCATGTGGCGTCCCTGCGCGCCAAGCTGCGCATGCCGGCGCTGATCGAGACCGTACGCGGCGTCGGTTACCGACTCGTCTCCCCGGCCTCGTAGCGGGCAAGGGTGCGCACTCGTCTCCTCCCGCTGCTCATCGTCCTGATGGCGGCCGTGCTGCTCGCGCTCGGCGTACCGCTCGCCGTCAGCCTGGCCGCGGCCCAGCAGCAGAAGGTCGTCGTCGACCGGATCGACGACACGGCGTACTTCGCGGCCATCGCACGGCCCGGCGCCGACACCACCTCCGGGCCCCGCGACGAGCTCCGCATCCTGAGCCGGGAACTCGAGAGGTACTACGACGTCTACGGCATCCGGGCCGGCGTCTTCCTGCCCAACGACACGCCCCTGGCCAACGGGCCGACGACCTGGTTCCTGCCCGAGACCGGCGAAGTGCGCGACGCCTTCGAGGAGTCGCTGCTCAGCCGGCGCAGCCACGACCCCAAGCAGGTCTGGCCCTGGCAGCGCGGCCGCCTCGTCATCGCCTCGCCGGTCATCCGGGACGGCGACGTCGTCGCGGTCGTCGTCACGGACTCGCCCACCGGGCAGATGCGTTCGCGGATCCTGCACGGCTGGCTGATCATCGGCGCGGGGCTGACGGCCGCGATGCTGGTGGCCGTCGGCGCCGCGCTCCGGCTCACCGGCTGGGTACTCAGGCCGGTTCGGGTGCTCGACGCCACCACGCACGCCATCGCCAGCGGCCGCCTGAAATCACGCGTCGCTGTGGCCAGCGGTCCGCCGGAACTTCGGCGGCTGGCCCGGTCGTTCAACGAGATGGCGGACAACGTCGAGGACGTGCTGGAGCAGCAGCGCGCCTTCGTCGCCGACGCCTCGCACCAGCTGCGTAACCCCCTCGCGGCGCTGCTGCTGCGCATCGAGCTGCTCGCCTTCGAACTTCCCGAGGGCAATGAGGAGATCGCTTCGGTACAGGGCGAGGGCAAGCGCCTGGCGCAGGTCCTGGACGACCTGCTCGACCTGGCCCTGGCCGAGCACGCCGAGGCCGATCTCCGGCTCACCGACGTCGGCGCGCTGGCCACCGAGCGTGTCGCGGCCTGGTCGCCGACGGCCGAGGCCAAGGGCGTACGGCTGGTGGGGGACTGCCCGCCCACCACCGCGTGGGCCGACCCGATCGCGCTGTCCAGCGCGCTGGACGCGGTGATCGACAACGCGGTCAAGTTCACCCCGGAGGGCGAGCGGGTCGAGGTGACCGTCGCCTCCAACGGCAGTACGTCGACGATCGTCGTGACCGACAACGGCCCCGGCCTCACCGACGAGGAACTCGCCCGCATCGGCGACCGCTTCTGGCGCAGCGGCCGGCACCAGAACGTCAAGGGCTCGGGCCTGGGGCTGTCGATCTCGCGCGTGCTGCTCGCGGCGGCCGGGGGCTCCATCTCGTACGGCCGTCATGAGCCGCACGGCTTGCGGGTGACGGTGACGGTGCCCAGGTCGGGGCCGACGTCCTAGCGCCGTCCGGCAGGGTTCCTACGGTTTGACCGAGCGGTAGTAGTTCCGGGCGCCGTCGTGCAAGGTCAGGGGGTCCGTGTAGATCGCCGTGCGCAGGTCGACCAGTTGCGCGGAGTGGACGTGCGCGCCGATGCCGTCGCGGCTCTTGATCACCGTACGGGTGAACCATTCGGTGAGGCGGGGGTCCATGTCCTTGCGGGTGATCAGCAGGTTGGAGACGGCGATCGTCGGCACCGTGTCCCCGTTCTGGACGGTGGGGTAGGCCGACTCCGGCATATTGGTCGCGCGGTAGAAGTGGGCCGCGTCGCCCTGCGCGTGCACCTTGGCGACGAGGGAGGCGTCGATCGGCACGAACCGGAACCCGGAGGTCTCGGCGATCTTCTCCAGCCCGTCCGTGGGCACCCCGCTCGACCAGAAGAACGCGTCGAGCTCGTGCCCCAGCCGCTTGGGTCCGGTGTCGATGCCGTCCGACCGGGGAGTGATGTCCTTCTCCGGGTCGATGCCGGCGGCCTCGAGCACGCGCGTGGCGATCAGCCGCACACCGGAGTCGGGCAGCCCTATGGCCACCCGCTTGCCCTTCAGGTCCGCCACGGAGCGGATGTCCGAGTCCGGCGGGACGACGAGCTGTACGTAGTCGTCGTACAGGCGGGCGACACTGCGCAGCCGCTCGGTCACGGGCTTGTCGTCGATCTTGAACGTGTCCACCGCATCGGCGGCGGCGATCGTGAAGTCGGCCTGCCCCGTCGCCACACGCTCGACGTTCTCCTGCGACCCGTCGCTCGTCAGCAGCCGCACCTTCAGCTGTGGCATGTCCTTGGCCAGCTCGTTGCGCAGGAGCTCGCCGTACTCCTGGTAGACCCCCGCGCGCGTGCCCGTACTGAACGTGATCGTCCCGCTCGGCGGCTCCTCGCCCAGGGGCAGCAGCCACCACAGCAGCAATCCGAGGGCGACGAACCCGGCGGCCGCGCCCTCCAGGGCCCGGCGCCTGCTGATGCGGGAGAGTGCCTTGGACATGGCCGCGATCCTGCCAGCCGCCATGCGGTCCTGACCAGGGCGGGGGGTCACAGGGGGAGCGGGGGAGGCGGCTGCCGGGGCCGGGCGCATCAGCGGGGAGGCCTGTCGGAGCCGGCCGCATCCGCACGGAAAGGACTGTCGGACCCGGCCGCTACAGTCGCCGTATGAGTTCGTCGCCCGCTGACCTGGTCCGTGCCTTCCATCTCGCCTTCGGGCTCGACGCCCGCAGTACACCGACCGAGGTCCCGCCTGAACTCGCCGCACACCGTGGAGAGCTGCTCGCCGAGGAGGCCGCGGAGGTCGCAGAGGTCTCCGTCACCGGCCCGCTCGACAGACTCGCGCACGAGCTGGCGGACGTCGTCTACGTCGCGTACGGCACGGCCCTGGTGCACGGCATCGACCTCGACGCCGTGCTGGCCGAGATCCACCGCTCCAACATGACCAAGCTGGGCCCCGACGGTCAGGTCGCCCGGCGGGCCGACGGCAAGGTGCTCAAGGGCGCCCACTACGAGGCACCGGACGTGTCGGGCGTGCTGCGTCGGCAGGGGTGGGCGGCCGACGGGGCGTGACCGGCCGGGAGAGGTGAGGGCCAGAGGGCGCCGGGCGGAGTTCTCGGACGAGTCGGCCTCCTCGCCGGTGTGCGTCAGGGCAGGATGACCGTCTTGCCGCGGGAGCCGCCGGCGCGGGCGCGGGCCACGGCCGTGGGGGCGTCGGCCAAGGGGACCTCGGCTTCGATCGTGATACGGAGCTTCCCGGCGCCGGCGAGGGCGGCGAGGGACTGCAGCTCTGCCCGGCTGGGGTCGTTGACGAGGTTGATGCCGTGGATCTCGCGGGCGGCCAGCGCGTCGGGGTCGGCGGCCCGGTTGGTGCTGATGAGCCTGCCGCCGGGCTTGAGCAGGCCGGCCAGGGCGTCGATGTCACCGCCGGGCTGGGTCACCAGGTCCAGGATGGCGTCGATGCCGTCGGGGTGGGCGGCGAGGACCTGCTCGGCGGTGGGTGCGGCGGCGAAGTCGACGACCCGGTCGGCGCCGAGCTCGCGGAGGTGGCCCGCTGTGTCGCCGGTGCCGGTGGCCAGCACGTGGGCTCCCTGGAGGGCGGCGAACTGGATCGCGGACTGGCCCACACCGCCGGATGCCCCGTTGATGAGGATCACCTGGCCGGTGTCGAGGCGGGCGGCCTCGATGGCCTGGTAGGCGGTGACACCGGCGGTGGGCAGCGCGGCCGCGACAGCGAACGGCAGGTCGTCGGGCATGTGGGCGATCGTGCCGTCCTCGGCGGCCAGGACGTACTCGGCGTAGGAGCCCCGGCCGTACGGGAGGCTCATGAACTGGCCGTAGACGGTGTCGCCGGGCCGGAAGCGGTTCACGCCGGGGCCGATGCGTTCGACCACGCCGGCGCCGTCCGAGCCCATGACGAGGGGAAAGTCGTGCGCGACGATGCCCTTGAGGGCTCCGTCGGCGACCTTCCAGTCGAAAGGGTTGAGCGAGGCGGCGTGCAGGCGGACCAGCAGCTCACCCGGGCCCGGTTCCGGCACGGGCAGGTCGGTGACGAGCGGCTCGGCCCCGAAGTCGGTGATGATGACGGCCTTCATGGCGATGCCTTTCTCCTGTCTCCCGGGTGTGTCGTCAGGCCTGAGCGGGCTCGTCCCAGGTGACGGTCAGTTCGTTGCGCCGGCCGAAGCGTTCGAGGTGGCTGCCCACGACGTCCTGGATGGCGGCGAGCGCGGTCGCGTCGGGCGCGGTGACCCGGATCAGCAGGTGGTCGTCCAGGGCTTCCAGGACGACGTCGGTGTGCTGGAAGGTCAGGCGGTGCGCGCCGTCGGGTGTCTCCTCGACGGGGATCTTGCGGCCGAAGTGCGAGGCGAGCTGCTTGGCGAAGCGGGGGGCGGCGTCGGTGGTGACGTGGGCGCGGGAGGAAGGCACGGGAGAACTCCAGGGGATGGGTGCCGGATGGGTGCCGGGTGGATCCGGGATGCCGATGAGGTGCCGTCGGGGTGTGTCAGCCGACCAGCGCGGCCAGAGCGGCCGATTCGGGCAGGGCGATGGTGTGGTGGGTGTGCTGGGCCTTGGCATGCGGGTAGCGGACGTTGCTGTCGGTGGCGAAGACCCCGGTGGGCCGGACGAAGCGCACGGGGATGCCCAGGTCGCGCAACTGCCCGGCCTTGTCGGGGTTGTGGGTGAGCAGATCCAGCTCGCCGACGCCGAGGGCGGTCAGCATCTGGGCGGCGGCGGTGTAGTCGCGGCCGTCCTCGGGCAGGCCGAGCGCGGTGTTGGCTTCGTACGTGTCCAGGCCCGCGTCCTGCAGCGCGTAGGCGTCCAGCTTGTTGTAGAGGCCGATGCCGCGGCCCTCCTGGCGGAGGTAGAGCAGGACGCCGCCGGTGGTGGCGATGCGCTCCACGGCCTCGCGCAGCTGCTGACCGCAGTCGCAGCGCGCCGAGCCGAACACGTCCGCGGTCAGGCACTCGGAGTGCAGCCGCACCAGCGGTGCCGGTGTCGCCGTGGGATCACCGAGGACGAGCGCCACAGGCTCCTTGCCGTCGGCCAGGCCGTGGAACGTGACTGTCTCGGCGGTCACCTCGTAACCGTCGGCGAAGCGCAGCGGGATGGTCACGCGGGTGCGCACCGAAGCGCCGACGAGACCCGTGTGACCCGCGCGAGCTGCGTGACCCGTGTGATCCGCGGAACTGGCGACGTCCATGAGCACTCCTTCGAGGGCTGAACGAACCGAAGAGTTCAAATTTGAACCCCGACGTATCGACGATAGCGCGAAGTTTCAAATTTTGAACAACCCTCTCCCGTGTTGCGCCCGTCACATCGCCCCGATGCGGGGCCGCGCGCCGCCACGAGCCGCCGCACGCGGCTCAGGTTCGAATTTGAACCGTCGCGATAGCGTGGACGCATGACGGCACCACAGTGGTTGAACGAGGAAGAGCTGCGCGCCTGGTACGCCTTCGTGGCCGCCGGTGCGCTCATCAATCGCCGTCTGGATCAACAGCTCAAGGACGACGTGGGGATCACACACCTTCAGTACGAGATCCTCGTGCGCCTCAACGCGGCCCCGGACCGGGAGATGCGCATGAGCGCGCTCGCCGACGCGCTCCTCAACTCCAAGAGCGGGCTGACCTACCAGATCACCCGGCTGGAAAAGGCCGGGCTGGTGACCCGCCGCCCCTGCGCCGGCGACCCGCGCGCGGTCTACGCCGTCCTCACCGAGGCGGGCAGGCAGATGCTGGAGCGGGCGGCCCCGGGCCATGTCGCACAGGTCCGCAAGCTGCTCATCGACGTCCTCACACCACAGCAGCTCGCGACATTCGCCGACGGCCTGACCGAGGTGACCCACCGCATCCAGAACAGCGAAGCCGGCCCCGCGCGGTAGCCCTCGCCCACCGCTGCCGCCACCGAACGCCGGGGCCGGCGGCTCCGGCGACCGCATACCCTTGTCCCATGACCAGCAGCGACCGGAGCCAGGCAGTGGGCGTGAAGACATACGAGGTGCGCACCTACGGGTGCCAGATGAACGTCCACGATTCCGAGCGATTGTCCGGGCTGCTCGAAGACGCCGGTTACGTACGCGCGCCCGAGGACGCGAACGGTGACGCGGACGTCGTCGTCTTCAACACCTGCGCGGTCCGCGAGAACGCCGACAACAAGCTGTACGGCAACCTCGGTCACCTCGCGCCGATGAAGACCAAGCGGCCCGGCATGCAGATCGCGGTCGGCGGCTGTCTCGCGCAGAAGGACCGCGACACCATCGTGAAGCGGGCGCCCTGGGTGGACGTCGTCTTCGGCACGCACAACATCGGCAAGCTGCCCGTCCTGCTGGAACGCGCGCGCGTGCAGGAGGAGGCGCAGGTCGAGATCGCCGAGTCGCTGGAGGCGTTCCCGTCGACGCTGCCGACCCGGCGCGAGAGCGCCTACGCGGCCTGGGTGTCGATCTCCGTCGGCTGCAACAACACCTGCACCTTCTGCATCGTCCCGGCCCTGCGCGGCAAGGAGAAGGACCGCCGCACCGGCGACATCCTCGCCGAGATCGAGGCCCTGGTCGCCGAGGGCGTCAGCGAGATCACGCTGCTGGGCCAGAACGTCAACGCGTACGGCTCCGACATCGGCGACCGCGAGGCGTTCAGCAAGCTGCTGCGGGCCTGCGGGAACATCGAGGGCCTGGAGCGGGTCCGCTTCACCTCCCCGCATCCGCGCGACTTCACCGACGACGTCATCGCCGCCATGGCCGAGACGCCGAACGTGATGCCCCAGCTCCACATGCCGCTCCAGTCAGGCTCGGACACGGTCCTGAAGGCAATGCGCCGCTCCTACCGCCAAGAGCGCTACCTGGGGATCATCGAGAACGTCCGCGCCGCCATCCCGCACGCCGCGATCACCACCGACATCATCGTGGGCTTCCCCGGCGAGACCGAGGAGGACTTCGAGCAGACGCTGCATGTGGTCCGCGAGGCCCGCTTCGCGCAGGCATTCACGTTCCAGTACTCCAAGCGCCCCGGAACCCCGGCGGCCACCATGGAGAACCAGATCCCCAAGCAGGTCGTCCAGGCGCGCTACGAGCGTCTCGTCGCCCTCCAGGAGGAGATCTCCTGGGAGGAGAACAAGAAGCAGGTCGGCCGCACCTTCGAGCTCATGGTCGCCGAAGGCGAGGGCCGCAAGGACGGCGCCACCCACCGCCTGTCCGGCCGCGCCCCCGACAACCGCCTGGTCCACTTCACCAAGCCGGAGCAGGAGGTCCGACCCGGCGACGTGGTGACCGTCGAGGTCACGTACGCCGCCCCGCACCACCTCCTCGCCGAGGGCGCCGTCCTCGACGTCCGCCGCACGCGCGCGGGCGACGCCTGGGAGAAGCGGAACGCCGCCGAGCAGGCCAAGCCGGCCGGTGTGCTGCTCGGCCTGCCCAAGGTGGGCGTACCGGAGCCGCTGCCGGCGGTCACCGGAGGCTGCGCCGTCGACTGACCGGGCCGACTGACCGGGTCGCCATGTGAGTCGTGGCCTGGTCCGTCGCGGCCCGTCATGGCCGCGACAGACCGGACCGGGAGAGGCCTGAGAGCGGAATACGAGCGACTGGACCACGCCGGCCGACGCCGTGACCAAAGGACGCGTCCCGGGTGCCCCCTGGGCCGCGCAGTAGGCTGCCGATCATGCTTGTCGCCGCCGCAGTCTGCCCTTGCCCGCCGCTCCTCGTGCCCGAGCTCGCCGCGGCTGCCGCGCCCGAGCTGGACGCCGCGCGAGCCGCCTGCACGGACACGCTCGGCGTGCTCGCCGCCGCCCGGCCCGACCTTCTCGTGGTCGTCGGCCCCGCCGAGGAGAGCGCGCACGGGACGCATGCGGAAGGTACGCCGGGCTCGTTCCGCGGCTTCGGCGTGGACATCGACGTACGGCTGGGCCGGGCCGAGGCCGGCACGGCCGTCCCGGCGCCGTCGGAACGGCGGCTTCCGCCCTCGCTGGCCGTCGCCGCGTGGCTGCTGGAGCGGACCGGGTGGTCGGACGCCCCGATCCAGGGACTCGGTGTGGGGGAACCCTGGGAGGCCGAGCGGTGTATCGAAGTCGGAAGGCACATCGCCGCCCGGGCCGAGCGGGTGGCACTGCTGGTGATGGGCGACGCCAGCGCCTGCCGCACGCTCAAGGCTCCCGGCTACCTCGACGAGCGGGCGGCGCCTTTCGACGCCTCCGTCGCGCGTGCGCTGGGCAAGGCGGACGTGGCCGCCCTCAAGGCGCTGGACACCGAGCGGGCGCGTGACCTGAAGGCCTCGGGCCGGGCCCCGTGGCAGGTCCTCGCGGGAGCCGCCGAGGAGGCGGGCCTTTCGGGTGCCCTGCTGTACGAGGACGCGCCGTACGGGGTGGGGTACCTGGTCGCGACCTGGTCGTAGGGCAGGTCGCGACCACCCGGAAACGGCGGACGGCCGGGAGCCGTCAAGCTCCGCGGCCGACCGTCGATGTGCCGTTCAGGTCGTCGGCGGGGGTGCGTTCGGCGGCGGTGTGCTGCTGCCCGTCGCCGTGTGGTCGCCCTTGTGCGCGAGCCGGTCCATGGCGCCCTTGGCCTTGCCCGTACCCGTGTGGATCTTGTTGCTGTACTTGCCCTTGGTCTTCTCGTCGACGAACTTCTCAGCCTTGTCGAGGCCGTGTTGCACCTTGTCCTCGTGCCGCTGCGCGAAGTCGAAGACCTTGTCCTTGGCCGGGGCGAGTTTGACCTTCAAATTGTGCATCAGACCCATGCTTCACCTTCCCGCGCGGGGCAGTTACGTGCGGGCGCCTTCATCGGCCTCACGGTCGGCCGCCTCGTCGGCGGACTGCTGCTTGGGGATCTCGACGCCCTCGTCGGTATCGGCCTCGACGGGTCCCGCCGCCGTCGGCTGGGCCTCGTCCTCAACCTGGGCCTCGGCCGACCCCTTCGCCTCTGCCGCCTCCTCCGCCGCGGGCTCGGCCGTTGGTGTGTCGGCCTGCGCCTCGGCGGTTGACGCCTCCTCCGTAGCCTTCGACCTCCGGAGAAGTCGTGCGAAAACGCCCATATCCACTCCATACGTTACTCGTGCGGGCGAAATCCCGCGTCGTCCGGTGCGTCCGTTTGCGTCGCCCCGTCGCCGCCCCTGCGAAACCGGCGGCGAAAACCTCGCAACTGGCAACGACCCCGCGCGCGTGCCGTCACGTAACTCGTTCGAGGCCACCCTGTGAGGTTTGCGAGACTGGGGCGGTGAGTAGCGCACGTTCCACCCCCCGAGTCATCGCCGTCGTCGGACCGACCGCAGCCGGAAAGTCCGATCTGGGCGTGTTCCTGGCCCAGCGGCTCGGCGGCGAGGTCGTCAACGCCGACTCCATGCAGCTCTACCGAGGGATGGACATCGGCACCGCCAAGCTGACGCCCGAGGAGCGCGCCGGTGTCCCGCACCACCTGCTGGACATCTGGGACGTGACGGTCACGGCGTCCGTCGCCGAGTACCAGCGGCTCGCGCGGGAGCGGATCGACGCACTGCTGGCCGAGGGGCGCTGGCCGATCCTGGTCGGCGGCTCGGGGCTGTACGTCCGAGGGGCCGTCGACAACCTGGAGTTCCCCGGCACCGACCCCGAGGTCAGGGCCCGGCTGGAGGAGGAGCTCGCGCTGCGCGGCTCCGGGGCGCTGCACGCCCGCCTGGCCGCCGCCGACCCCGAGGCCGCGCGGGCGATCCTGCCCAGCAACGGGCGCCGTATCGTCCGGGCCCTCGAGGTGATCGAGATCACCGGCCAGCCTTTCACCGCCAACCTCCCCGGCCACGACTCGGTCTACGACACCGTCCAGATCGGCGTCGACGTGGCCCGTCCCGAGCTGGATGAGCGCATCGCGCGCCGGGTCGACCGGATGTGGGACGCCGGGCTCGTGGAAGAGGTCCGCGCGCTGGAGTCGCAAGGGTTGCGCGAGGGGCGTACGGCCTCGCGGGCGCTCGGGTACCAGCAGGTGCTCGGGGCGCTCGCCGGGGAGTGCACCCTCGCAGAGGCGCGCGCCGAGACCGTACGTGCCACCAAGCGCTTCGCGCGCCGCCAGGATTCATGGTTCAGGCGCGACCCGCGGGTGCACTGGCTGAGTGGGGCTGCGGCGGATCTCACAGAACTTCCGCATCTCGCACTGGCGTTGGTCGAACGACCGGTTACAGCCTGATCACGTGATGGCATCGGGACGCTCCGGCCGCCGTCCGGGCCTCCGACGCCATGCCATCATCGAGCTTCGATCGACCAAGTGGAGTCCGAGTTGGGAGGGCGCGTGGCGATGGAGGCCGGCCCTCGCGACACCGCACAAGGTACCGAGAACGCCACCACCGACCGGGGCGAAGGGGAGCAGGACGGCGACCGTCTGAGCCCCGACGGGCCCGACGAAGCGGAAGGCGGCGTCACCGACGACGGCCCCGAGCCCGAGGAGATGTACGCGAGCGGCCCGGAGGTCGAGGTCGAGCTGCGTCCGCAGCGCCGACTGCGCATCTGGCAGCTCGCGCCCATCGTGTCGCTGGCCGCGGTCGGCTCCCTGATGTTCGCGTTCCCGCTGGCCTTCGACTTCGGCGACAGCGGGGCCGTGATCGCCATGCTGGGGCTCCTGATCTGCTCCTGCGCGGCCGGCTGGGGCATGATGGCCGCCCGCCGGGTGGGCTACACCTGGCCCGGCCTGCCGCCGCGGGGCGCCGGGCGCAGAGCGGACTGGCGGGTCGTGGTGGCCTACGCCCTGCTCGTGGCCGCGGTGGTCGTGCTCGCCGTGTGGCGCGTGGCCCGGCTGCGCTGACCTTCCCGCGCGCGTGGAGTCGGCTTGTCGGCCACGCGCGCGTGCGCTGTCGTACGACTCCGCACACGCATGGCTTGTCGTACCGACCCCTTACGATCGAGGTATGAGCACGCGGATCGCCTTCCTCAAGGGTCACGGCACCGAGAACGACTTCGTGATCGTCCCGGACCCCGAGAACACCATCGACCTGCCCCCGGCCGCCGTCGCCGCCCTGTGCGACCGCCGCGCGGGCATCGGCGGTGACGGACTGCTGCATGTGGTGCGGTCCGCGGCGCACCCCGAGGCCAAGGACATGGCGGCCGAGGCCGAGTGGTTCATGGACTACCGCAACGGCGACGGCTCGGTCGCGGAGATGTGCGGCAACGGCGTGCGCGTGTTCGCGCGCTACCTCCAGCGGGCCGGACACGCCGCCGAGGGCGACCTCGCGGTCGCCACGCGCGGGGGCGTGAAGACCGTGCACATCGCCAAGACCGCATCCGACAGCGGATCCGCCGCGGGTGACGTCACGGTCGGCATGGGCAAGGCGCTGCTCCCCGAAGGGGATGTCACGGTCAGCGTCGGCGAGCGCAGCTGGCCCGCGCGCAACGTGAACATGGGCAACCCGCACGCCGTCGCCTTCGTGGACGAACTCGCACACGCCGGTGACCTGCACTCCCCGCCGCCGTTCAGCCCTGCCTCCGCCTACCCGGACGGGGTCAACGTCGAGTTCGTGGTCGACCGCGGGCCCCGGCATGTCGCCCTGCGTGTGCACGAGCGTGGTGCCGGCGAGACCCGTTCGTGCGGCACGGGCGCGTGCGCCGTCGCCGTGGCCGCCGCGCGGCGGGACGGCGCCGATCCGACGGTCACCGGTACCCCCGCGACGTACACCGTCGATGTGCCGGGCGGCACCCTGGTGATCACCGAGCGGGCGGACGGCGAGATCGAGATGACCGGCCCCGCGGTGATCGTCGCCGAAGGCGAGATCGACGCGGACTGGCTGGAAAACGCGGTCCGTTGAGGGACGGGGCGTCTTGGTATCCCAGCCTCGATCGCTCCGCTGCCTGTCACCGGCCCCTTCCAGGGGTAGGGACGCGTTCGAAATCATGACCGGTCGCCTGTCAGGTGGCGCAAAATCGTAAACCTGTGAACCCTCGCTCGAATGGGTGATCCGTTTCACGCTCGGCGAGAGGCGGTCAGTCGCACGTGATGGGCTCGGTAGCATCAAGCACCGGCCCGGACGGGGGAGATGTCGCCATCCCCTGAGCCGTGTCCGCCATGGGGCACCCCGTCCGCCGGTCCACGCAGCCGGAGGTGCCCATGAGTGCGGAGGCAACGAATTCCGCGACGCCAGGCCCGGTAGCAGGCCCTGTGACGCCCACGGTGTCCCGCAGGAAGGCCCGCGCCCGGATCGATCTGCGCCGCCTCGGCCGGGCCGCGCTGCTCGGCCCCGCCTCACGCGGCCGGCTGCCCGATGCCATCAGCCATGTCGTCGACGCCCACCGTGCCCACCATCCCGACGCCGACCTCGAACCGCTGCGCCGCGCCTATGTGCTGGCCGAGTCCTCGCACCGCGGCCAGATGCGCAAGAGCGGCGAGCCGTACATCACGCATCCGCTGGCGGTGACCCTGATCCTCGCCGAACTCGGCGCGGAGACTACGACCTTGACGGCATCTCTGCTCCACGACACGGTCGAGGACACCGATGTGACGCTCGATCAGGTCGGCGACCAGTTCGGCGCGGAGGTCCGCTTCCTCGTCGACGGCGTGACGAAGCTGGAGAAGGTCGACTACGGCGCCGCCGCCGAGCCGGAGACCTTCCGCAAGATGCTCGTGGCCACCGGCAACGACGTCCGTGTGATGTCGATCAAACTCGCCGACCGGCTGCACAACATGCGCACCCTCGGGGTGATGCGCCCCGAGAAACAGGCCCGCATCGCCAAGGTGACCCGCGACGTCCTCATCCCGCTCGCCGAACGGCTCGGCGTCCAGGCGCTCAAGACCGAGCTGGAAGACCTGGTCTTCGCGATCCTGCACCCGGACGAGTACGAGCACACACGGGAGTTGATCGTCGACAACGCCTCCCGCGCCGACGATCCGCTCGCCGAGATGGCCGACGCGACGCGCAAGGTCCTGCGCGAAGCCGACATCCAGGCCGAAGTCCTCATCCGGCCACGGCACTTCGTGTCCGTGCACCGTGTGTCCCGCAAGCGCGGCCGGCTGCGCGGTGCCGACTTCGGACGTCTGCTGGTGCTGGTGAACGAGGACGCGGACTGTTACGGCGTCCTCGGCGAACTGCACACCTGTATGACGCCCGTCGTCTCGGAGTTCAAGGACTTCATCGCCGTCCCCAAGTTCAACCTGTACCAGTCACTGCACACCGCCGTCGCCCGCGAGGACGGCCAGGTCACCGAAGTCCTCATCCGTACCCACCAGATGCACAAGGTCGCCGAGGCCGGTGTCGTCGCGCTCGGCAATCCCTACGCTCCTCCTTCGGAGGAGCAGGCCGCTTCGAGTGACGGCGAGCGCGCCGACCCCACGCGCCCCGGCTGGCTGTCCCGGCTCCTCGACTGGCAGGAGGCCGCGCCCGACCCGGACACCTTCTGGTCCACGCTGCGCGAGGACCTCGCCCAGGACCGCGAGATCACCGTCTTCCGGCCCGACGGCGGCACCCTGGGCCTGCCCGAGGGCGCGACCTGTGTGGACGCGGCGTACGCGCAGTACGGCGAGGACGCGCACGCGTGCATCGGCGCCCGCGTCAACGGCCGCCTGGCGACGCTCAGCACAGTTCTGCGGGACGGGGACACCGTCCAGCTCCTCATGGGCCAGGACCCGGCCTCGGAGCCCTCCAGGGAGTGGCTGGAGCACGCCCACACGGCCGCCGCCCGGATCGCCATCCAGCGGTGGCTGGCCGCCCATCCCGCGCAGGGCGACGCGGCCGGGGCCGAGGAGACCGGGGTGCTCTTCCGGCCCACAGTGGACGGTTCGGCGGGCCAGGAGGCCCTCGCGGATGGACAGGGCGTCCGCCCTGTCGTCGAGGGGCCGGCCGGCCGCCCCGCCACCGCCGACGTCCTCGTCGACCGGCCGGGCGCGACCGTACGCCTCGCCGGCTGCTGCACCCCCGTACCGCCCGACGAGGTAACCGGGTTCTCCGTGCGCGGGGGAGTGGTGACCGTCCACCGCGCCGAGTGCGCCGCGGTGGCGCGTATGAAGAGCGCGGGGCGCGCGGAGATCGGCGTGCGCTGGGGGGACACCACCGAGTGCCGGGTCACCCTGGTCGCCGAATCGTTCGTCCGCCCGCACCTGCTGGCCGACCTGACGGAAGCGATGGCCCTGGAGGGCGCCGAAATCGTCTCGGCGACGGTCGAGCCCCCGACCCAGCAGCGCGTGCGCCACACCTACACGGTCCAACTCCCGGACGCGGCATTGCTCCCGGGGCTGATGCGGGCGATGCGGAACGTGGCCGGCGTGTATGACGTGAGCAGGGCGCAGCCGCAGACGCAGGGGGCGTGAGGCGGCGTCGCCTACGACGCCGGACTCGCCCTCGGCGCGGCCGGTGGTGGCGATGCGGGGGCGCGGGGTTTCGCGCCGGGTGCGTGGGCGCGTGGGTGCGTGGCTGGGCGCGTGAGATGCGTTATGCGCGGGGCGCGCGGTACGTGAAACGAGCCGCGCAGGGCGGGTCCGGCACGGGTGACGGGCGCCGGATGCGCGCACGCGAGCCCGCCCCGGGGGGAGTCGGAAGGGCGTGGCCTGCGGGAGACGTGCTGGTCCGGGGCGCCGGTGCCAGCGAGGCAGGGCACACTCGAGCGCGGGCGAGTATCGACGCGTCAGCCCTCACCCTCACCCCGTCCCCCAAACGACTGCACCCTTCCACCACCCACCCGACACCCTCGTTCGAGTGTGCCGGTCGCGCGTCGTCGACACCGCGCACGCGCGCGCTGATAGCCGTGGTGCATGCTGCTCACCCCCCGCACCGAGGCCCAGCGACCAGTCCCTGGCGCTCCTCGCCCACGTCCCCGAACCCGTCGGCGTCTCAAGGCCCCCGCGCTGTTCGCCCTCGCCCTCTCGTCCTGCCTGCTCGCCGCGAGCGCCCCTGCCGAACCCCTGGGTGTCGGCGACCGCCTCTTCCCGCACCTGGGCAACCCCGGCTACGACGTGGCGTCGTACGACCTCTCCTTCACCTATGCCGGCACCAACACCAAGCCCCTCAAGGCCGTCACCACGATCAACGCCTGGGCCACCACGGACCTGGAACGCTTCAATCTGGACTTCGCCCACGGCAAGGTCGAGTCCGTCGAGGTCGACGGGGAGCCCGCGTCGTTCAGGAGCGCCGGTGAGGACCTCGTGGTCACGCCCGAGGAGTCGTTGCCCGAGGGCAGCTGGATGCAGGTCACCGTGCGGCACACCAGCGACCCCAAGTACGGCGAGAGCCGGGACGGTGGCTGGGTGCGGACGGCTGACGGCCTCGCCATGGCCAACCAGGCCGACGCCGCCCACGTCGTGTTCCCGTGCAACGACCACCCCTCCGACAAGGCGATGTTCACCATCCGGGTCACCGCGCCCAACGGCTACACCGCCGTCGCCAACGGCCTGCGGACCGACGTGGACCGCGCGGGCAAGGCGACGACCTGGACGTACCGCACGCGGCACCCCATGGCCACCGAGCTCGCCCAGGTGTCCATCGGCCGTTCCACGGTGCTGCACCGCACCGGCCCGCACGACCTGCCCGTACGGGACGTCGTGCCCGCCAAGGACCGTGAGCAACTCGAACCGTGGCTGAAGAAGACCCCCGGCCAGATCGCCTGGATGGAGCGGAAGGTCGGGCGGTACCCCTTCGAGACGTACGGCCTGCTGATGGCGGAGGCCGCCACCGGCTTCGAACTCGAGACCCAGACGCTCTCTCTCTTCGAGAAAGAGCTCTTCACCGAGTCGGCCTTCCCGAAGTGGTACATCGAGTCGATCATGGTGCACGAGCTGGCGCACCAGTGGTTCGGCGACAGCGTCAGCCCGCGCACCTGGTCCGACCTGTGGCTCAGCGAGGGGCACGCCACCTGGTACGAGGCTCTGTACGCGGCGGAGAAGGCGGGCCGGCCGATGGAGGCGCGGATGAAGGCCGCGTACGCCGCCTCCGACCGCTGGCGGGTGGCCGGCGGACCGCCCGCCGCCCCCAAGGCGGGCCCTCCCGGCAAGAAGAACAGCATCTTCCGGCCGAACGTCTATGACGGCGCTGCACTGGTCCTGTACGCCCTCCGCCAGGAGATCGGCGCCCCGGCCTTCGAGCGTCTGGAACGCGCCTGGGTGAGCCGCCACCAGGACGGTGCCGCCACGACCGCGGACTTCGTCGCGCTCGCGGAGGAGATCTCCGGACGCCACCTCGACGGGTTCCTGCATGCCTGGCTGTACGGGAAGAAGACCCCGCCGATGCCCGGTCAGCCGGAGTGGAAGTCCGTGGACCCCGACAAGGCGCCCGCGAAGAACGCCGCCGCGAAGAAGGCCACCGCGAAGAAGAGCACCGTCAAGAAGGCGACTGCCAAGAACGCGACTGCCAAGAAGAGCACCGTGAAGCACGCCACCGTGAAGAAGGCGTCCGTGAAGAAGAGCACCGTGAAGAACGCCACCGCGAAATAAGGCGGTGACGAGACGGCCGTGCCGTGCGACCATTTTCGGGTCGGCGCGGCACGGGTTCGCGGGAATCTCCCGGGGCACTCGTGCGTTGAGACCAGTGACGGCGCCGCAGACGGATTCCCCATCGACGTAAGGACCCAATGACCTCCTCTTCTTCCTTTTCCCAGGACACGCAGCGCTTCGCGCACACCAATCCCGAGGGTCTTCGGGCCGATGCCCTGATGGAAGAGGACGTCGCCTGGAGCCACGAGATCGACGGAGAGCGGGACGGCGACCAGTTCGACCGCTCCGAGCGCGCGGCTCTGCGCCGTGTGGCAGGCCTCTCCACCGAGCTCGAGGACGTCACCGAGGTCGAGTACCGCCAGCTCCGCCTGGAGCGGGTCGTGCTCGTCGGCGTCTGGACCACGGGGACCGCGCAGGACGCGGACAACTCCCTGGCCGAGCTCGCCGCCCTCGCGGAGACCGCGGGCGCGCTCGTGCTCGACGGCGTGATCCAGCGCCGCGACAAGCCGGACGCGGCCACCTTCATCGGTTCCGGCAAGGCCCTGGAGCTGCGCGACATCGTCGTCGAGTCCGGCGCCGACACCGTCATCTGCGACGGCGAGCTCAGCCCCGGCCAGCTCATCGCCCTCGAAGACGTCGTCAAGGTCAAGGTCATCGACCGTACGGCCCTGATTCTCGACATCTTCGCCCAGCACGCCAAGTCCCGAGAGGGCAAGGCGCAGGTCGCGCTCGCGCAGATGCAGTACATGCTGCCGAGGCTGCGGGGCTGGGGTCAGTCGCTGTCCCGGCAGATGGGCGGCGGCAAGGGCGGCGGCCTCGCCACCCGTGGTCCCGGTGAGACCAAGATCGAGACGGACCGGCGACGGATCCGCGAGAAGATGGCGAAGATGCGCCGGGAGATCGCGGACATGAAGACAGGCCGCGAGATCAAGCGCCAGGAGCGCAAGCGCCACAAGGTGCCGTCGGTCGCCATCGCGGGCTACACCAACGCCGGCAAGTCCTCGCTGCTCAACCGCCTCACCGGCGCGGGCGTGCTGGTCGAGAACGCCCTGTTCGCGACCCTCGACCCGACCGTGCGCCGGGCCGAGACCCCGGGCGGACGGCTGTACACGCTGGCCGACACGGTCGGCTTCGTACGGCACCTGCCGCACCACCTGGTCGAGGCGTTCCGCTCCACCATGGAGGAGGTCGGCGAGTCCGACCTGATCCTGCACGTGGTGGACGGCTCGCACCCGGCCCCGGAGGAGCAGCTGGCCGCCGTGCGCGAGGTGATCAGGGACGTCGGCGCGACCGACGTACCGGAGATCGTCGTGATCAACAAGGCGGACGCGGCCGACCCGCTGACGCTGCAGCGGCTCATGCGGATCGAGAAGCGTTCCATCGCCGTCTCGGCCCGCACCGGCATGGGCATCGACGAGCTGCTCGCGCTGATCGACAACGAGCTGCCCCGCCCGTCCGTCGAGGTCGAGGCGCTCGTGCCGTACACGCACGGAAAGCTGGTCGCGCGCGCCCACACCGAGGGCGAGGTGATCTCCGAGGAGCACACCCCGGAGGGCACGCTGCTCAAGGTGCGGGTGCACGAGGAGCTGGCGGCGGATCTCGTGCCGTACGTTCCGGCGGCGACCGCCTGAGTCGTCGCAGCGCGGCGGCTCGTGTGGCCGTAGAACTGCCGAAAGGCCCGCCCCCTGTCGCAGGGGGCGGGCCTTTCGTATGGGTCAGTGTGCGGGGATCATCGGCCGCCGTACGTCCTGCTCATGTACTGGTACACCGTCTCGGCATCCGCGCCCAGCTGCGGGCCCGCGAGCCAGGTGTTGTCCTGCGGGCCGATCGATGTGTTCGACACGAGCGTGGTCTCGCCGTTCATTACCCGGAACCAGCCGCCGCCCGACGAACCGCCGGTCATGGTGCAGCCGATGCGGTACATCGTCGGCAGAGCCGGGCTCAGCGCCAGGCGGCCCGGACGGTCGAGGCACTTGAACATCTGCAGACCGTTGTACGGCGGTGCCGCCGGGTAGCCCCAGGCGCCCATCGTGGCGACCTCGCTCGCGGACGGAGCGGAGAAGTCGACGTCCAGGGCGCCCGTGGTCTCCTCCAGGGACTTCGCGCCGGCCTCCGGCTTCACATGCAGCACGGCGTAGTCGTACGCGGCACCCGCACCGCCCGTGTCCGAGCCGCCCTGGATCCACTCGTTCGACGTCGAGACCCAGTCGGCCCACCAGTTGCCGTAGGGAGCGATCTCGGTGGCCGTCGCGTTGCCCAGCTGCGCCTCGGACTTGCCGAGGTCGTTGTAGGCCGGGACGAAGAGGATGTTGCGGTACCAGCCGCCGCTCCGGCCGGCGTGCACGCAGTGGCCGGCCGTCCAGACGAGGTTGGACTTGCCGGGGTGGTTGACGTCCTTGACGACCGTGCCGGAGCACACGGCCGGGCCGTCGGAGGTGTCGAAGAAGACCTTGCCGACGGGTGCCGCGTTGTCGTGGTACGGCGTCTTCTCGGCTGTGGCCTGCACGGGGGCCGGCTCCGGGTCGCTCACGCCCTGGCCGGCCGAGGCGTCCTGCGTGGTGACCGTCTTGTTGGCCTCCTTCGCGGACTGCATCCGGTCAGGCTTCCACAGGCCCTCGATCACCGGGTTGACGAAGTCCTTGGCCTCGCTGAGCCACTTGTCCTTGTCCCAGTCCTTCCAGGCCCCGTCCTTCCACTTGTCGATGTCGATCCCGTGTTCCTTGAGCTTGTCCGCGAGCTCGGCCGGGATCTGGATCTTTCCGTCACCGGCGGCGTCGGCGGCGTCGGCGGCCTGCGAGGCGGCGGTCTCGGCCCGGTCGCTCGCCGAGTCCCCGGTCGAGCCGCCACAGGCGGTCGCGGTCAGCGCCAGCGCGGCGACGAGCCCGGTGGCGGCGAGGACGGAGCGCCGCCCGCGGCGTGGAGCTGCGGGCACAGGTGTGGAACGCATGGTGCGATGACCCCCGTTGAAGCGTGCTGATGCTGTGGCGCCTTGATGGCAGGTGCGTGTCGCGGAGGGGCTCTGCGCTCATGGGCGCGAGCCCCTCGGGGGCGACACCCCACTATGCCCGTGGAGTTGAGGCCGAACGGCGGTGAGGCGGTGAAGGTTTCTCCCTCACCCCCCACCGCCACACCGCAGCCGGTGCCTACGGTGCCGTCACCGACCAGCGTCCGGTGAACGTCACTGTCCGGCGCCCCGTGAACGTCACTGACCGGCGAACTTCTCGCTCACCCCGTCGAACACGTCCTTGGCTTCCTCACCCAGCCGCGGACCCGCAAGCCAGCCCGAATCCACCGGGCCGATCGAGGTGTTGGACACCAGCGCCGGCTTGCCGTCCGAGCCCGTCGTGACCCAGCCACCACCGGACGAACCGCCGGTCATGGTGCAGCCGATGCGGTACATCGTCGGGGCCGACGTGTTGATCGACAGTCGGCCAGGCTTGTCCTGGCACTGGAACAGCTTCTGGCCGTCGAACGGCGCGGCGGCCGGGTAGCCGATCGCCTTGAGGCCGGCCACCTCGGGGACCGCGGGGGCGTTGAAGTCCACGGGGAGCGCCGAACCGACCATCTCCTCCAGGGACTTGCCGTTGCTGCCCTCCTCCGGCTTCACATGCAGCACGGCGAAGTCGTACGGGGCGCCGTCCCCGCCCGTCGGCCCGCCCTGCGCGATCCACTGGTCCGACGTCTGCGCCCAGTCGGCCCACCACACGCCGTACGGAGCGACCTGTTCCCTGGTCGCGCCCTCCAACTCGGCCGATCCCATGGCCTTGTCGTTGTACGACGGCACGAACGCGATGTTGCGGTACCAGCCGCCGCTCTTGCCCGCGTGCACACAGTGGCCCGCCGTCCACACCATGTTGGACTTGCCGGGGTTGGCCGGGTCCTGCACGACCGTCGCCGAACAGACCATCGTGCCCTCGGGGGAGTCGAAGAACACCTTGCCCGCCTCGGGGGCGTTGGCGTGGTACGCGGGCGCCACGGCCTGTGCGTCCACCGGCTCCGGCGTCGGGTCGGTCACGCCCTGGTCACCGGAGAGGTCGCTGTCGTCGACACCCCGGTCCGGGTCCTCGGCCTCCCGCATCCGGTCCGGGTCCCACAGGCCCTCAATGATCGGATTGATGTAGTCCTTCGCCTCGCGGAGCCAGTCGTCCTTGTCCCAGTTCTTCCAGTCGCCGCCCTTCCACTTGTCGATGTCGATCCCGTGCTCTTTGAGCTTGTCCTTGATGTCGTCCGGGATCGTGATCTTGCCTTCACCTCCGGCCGCCGCGGACGCGGTGGCCTGGGCGTCCGCATCGGCGTCGCCCGACTCGCAGGCCGTGGCGGTGAGGGCCAGCGCCGCGGCAAGCGCGACCACGGGCAGCGGGGAGGTTCTGCGGCGCGCGCTCCCTCCCCGGCGAGCGGTGAACGACGGCCGTATCGATCGCATGATCTGACTCCCCTGGGGTGACGGTGCTTGGTGCTGTGGCCGTGAACTCCCGCTGATTGCTTGCTGATCGCTTGCGGATCGGGCGTGAGGGCACAGCGCGTTGGAACGGCATCACACACTATGCGGTCGCTGCGGGGGAGCGCCGACGGAACGGCAACGGTTTCGCTACGGGCTGTCTGACCTGGCGAATCATCCAGATCGGGGGGGGTGCGTGGCGGCGGCGTGTGTGCACTGGTTCCGAACTACTCGGCGGGGGTGACCGCTCGGTAGCCGACCCCGCGCACGGTCTCGAT
Organism: Streptomyces sp. R28; assembly: GCF_041052385.1. Classification (GTDB taxonomy): domain Bacteria; phylum Actinomycetota; class Actinomycetes; order Streptomycetales; family Streptomycetaceae; genus Streptomyces. Next base: position 7,763,511 of record NZ_CP163439.1, read on the forward strand.
GAGCGCGGGCATGCGGAGCTTGGCGCGCAGGGACGCGATGTGCGTTCCCAGGGTGTTCCCGGTCCCCTCCCCGCCGGCGCGCCACACTTCGCCCATGATCTGTTCTCGGGTGACGACCACGCCGGGGCGCCGTGCCAGCAGGGCCAGGAGATCGAATTCCTTGGGAGTCAGCTGGATGAACGAGTTGTCCACGCTGACCTGACGCGTGGGCAGATCGATGATCACCGAGCCGAGATACAGCACGGTCCTGACCCGCTCCACGGCGTCCGCGGAGGCGGTGCGTCGGATGACGGCGTGGATGCGTGCGAGCAGCTCTCCTGTGTCGTACGGCTTCACCACGTAGTCGGCGGCACCGAGGTTGAGGCCGTGGATGCGGGAACGTACCTCTCCGCGTGTGCTGACCATGATGATCGGGGTGGTGATGCGCTTGCGGATCTCGCCGCAGACCTCGTAGCCGTCCATGTCGGGCAACCCCAGGTCGAGGAGGACGAGGTCGAAGCCGGCATCTCTCGAAGCGAGCGCGTCCAGAGCCTCCCCGCCACTTCGTGCGTACGTGACGCGGAAGCCGTGCCGTGCAAGGACCGGGGCGAGAGTGGCGACTTGGCGGCTGTCGTCCTCGACGAGCAGCAGGTTCAAATCAGCCTCCGGTTCATCGGCCGCGGGGTCAAGAGGGGTTCTGGTAGCGCGCGGGCCCGCTGTCGCGTCAGGTACTGAGTGACGCCAGAGGTGGCTGATGCGCCTGACGCACACGGCTTCCCTCTCGGTGCCACCGCGGTGATCGCCCCTCCGTGCGGTGCACCTGAGCAGCGTTCACGCTCCCGGATCCGTCCGACGTCGTTTCCGTACAGCCCCGTGCGCGCTTCTGTGCGGGGGTGTGCGAGAGGGCGGAACTGTGTGAACTCGGCGCAAGCATATGCCGCTTGCGTTCCCTTTCTCGCGGTCGGCGGCTGCTGTTTGACTGCCGCATCGCGGGCCTGTCCTCGCGCCGGCTGGTGCAGGAGGACTGACTGGCGGAGGGCTGCCTGACACAGGGCTGCCTGACACAGGCCGCCCGACACACGACTGCCCGAAAAGGGCTGCTGACAAAGGGGAACGACGTGGATAACGGACCGTTAGTCGCGCTGGAAGGCGGACCCGAAGGGCTGCCGAGTGTGTGCAGGGTCGAGGACGCGGTGCTCGCCGATCGCGAGCGGGTGGTGATCGCGTACTGCGGTCGTAACGAGCACTTCGCACGGACAGGGGAGACCCGCCGTCTGGCGGACGGCGAGGTGCCGCTCTTCCGCTGGTCGTACGGCACGGTGATCGCCGAATGAGCGCGGGGGAGAGCGTCGCGGGCGACGTCGTGCACGTGGTCGCCGACCGTTTCGGCGGCTTCGCCGGCAACGCCGACGTGATCACACTCGGCGCGCTGCGGCGAGCGCTGGCGTCCGCGGAGTTCGCCGAGTCCAGGGGCCGGGTCCCCGCCGTGCTGGCTCCCGGCCAGGGCATCGACGCGCGACAGTGGGCGGAGCTCACGGCACAAGTCCGGCGGCGAGGACTGCCCCAGGGGCCTCACCTGACTTCCGGCCCCGCCGAACCGGCGGATCCCGCAGAGGTGTTGAAGCTTCGCCGGCCGAACGTACTGCTGTCGGAGGTACGGGAGGATGGGCCTCTGCGCTACGCCGCGGATCTGGTCGTCACCGACGGCACCGAGATGATCCTGGACCACACGGCGGAGCGTCAGCACCTGCCCGGGCTGCTGCTGATGGAGGCGTGCTGCCAGATGATCATCGCGGTGACGCGGCGGTTCCTCGTCGGCCACGGGCACGAGCACTACGCGGTCATGCAGCACTTCGACATCGACTTCCGCCGATTCGTGTTCCCGCTCTCCGCCGAACTGGTGCTGTCCATCGACGCGTACGGCGACGAATCGGCAGGTCATGACGGTCGCGGCGCACGGCATGACAGCCGCGGCACAGGACATGACGGTCGCGACACGGGACATGACGGGCGCGACGCAGGAGCCGACTGCGACCGGATGCCGTTCGAGGTGACGATCGACATCGTCCAGGGCGCGAAGACCTGCGCTCGCGCGCACTGGCGGTACCGAGCGTTTCGGCCCGCGACCGTCTTCGCCGCCGAGGCCCGGCAAGCGGCCGCGGCGCTGACCGCGGCAACCTCGCACACCCTCAGTCACGTTTCGGAGGTCATGCCATGACCCGCCACTTACCCTTCGGCATCATCGGAACCGGGGCCTACCTGCCCGCGCACACGCTCACCAACGACGAGGTCGCCGTTCACTTCGGCAAGCCCGGTCAATGGGTTCACGACAGGACGGGCATCGCCGGCCGACGTGTCGCCGCTCCGGGCGAGACGGTGACGCAGATGGCCGCGGCGGCAGCCGAAAAGGCGCTGGCCGCCGCCGGTGTCCCCGCGGACCGCGTCGCCCTCATCCTGGCGACCTCCTCCACTCCGGGCCAGTTCGCGCCCGGCATCGCCTGCGGCGTCCAGGGCGTACTCGGCGCCGTACGCGCCACCGCCATGGACGTGAACGCGGCCTGCGCCGGCTTCTCCACGGCCGCCCACACCGCACTGGCCTTCCTTTCCGGCGATCTGACCCGGGGGCCCGTTCTGGTGGTGGCCGCCGAACGGTACTCGACGCACCTGGACTACACGGACCGCCGTACCGCAGCGCTCTTCGGTGACGGCGCCGGCGCGGTGGTGATGGACGCGGTCCCCTCCTCCTACGGCTTCCTGCACTCCGCCATCGGCTCCGACGGCAGCAAGGCGGACTACGTCAGGATCGTGCTGCACGAGGGCCGTTCCCGGGATCCGTACACCGTCGTCATGGACGGACGCTCGACCCGGGCCTTCATTGAGGAACGGTTGCCCCGGACCCTGGACGAGGCCCTGGCCGCCACGGGGTTGTCGCTCGGCGACATCGACCTCATCGTCCCCCACCAGGCCAACGTCCACCTGGTCAGGCGGGTACTGACGGAAGCCGGAGCCGCCGCCGGGCAGATCTTCATGACCGGTCAGGACTACGGCAACACCGGCGCCGCATCGGTCCCCATCACCCTGGACGCGGCACACGCCGCAGGCCGGTTGCACGACGGCGCGTGCGTCCTGCTGACCTCCATCGGCGCGGGCATGACCTGGGGCACGGCCATCCTGCGCTGGCAGGGCGCCGCCCAGGCCTCGTCGGCCGGGTGAGGCCGAGGAACTCGACCGTGCGGGCCCACGATCACACGATGCGGGGCGTGGTGGCCGACGGAGCACCGTCGGAGCCCCGCTGCCCGTGCTCGCACAACTCACGGCGCCCGCCCTGCTGCTGAGGGCCTGCGTGGCGGCGACGCGTGGATTGCGCCGGGCCGGCAGTCGTCACGCGCCGGGCCGGCAGTCGGGCACGCGCTGGGCTGACGGTCGTCTCGCGCCGGGTCGGCAGCCCTCGTACCCGGCCACGCCCTCCCGCGACGCGTCGACCGCGCCGGTCGGCAGCCACCCGCGCCAGCGCCACCCCCCCTCGAATGGGGCGCACACCTCAGCCCGGCCCCGTCACCCGATGAGCCGCCGCCCCCCCCCGCCCAGGAGCCGCCGATGTCCCACTCGTCCCCGCACGACAAGCCGACCGCCCTCCAAAAGCATCTGCACGGCACGCGACTCACCCATCTCGCCGAACTCGACACGCTCCTGAACCAGCCGGAGTTCACCGGCGACGAGCCCGCCACCGCTGCCGAGCGGTACCAGCGGACGTACGACAGGCTGGGCGCCCTCGGACGGCACGAGGGCGGGGCGCTGTCGCTCGCCGGCGATCCCGCCCGGTTGCAGTCCGTGCTGGCGTGGGCCGCGGCCGCCGACCCGGCGCTGTTCCACGCCGCGGCCGTGCACTTCGGTGTGTGTACCGCGACCGTCGTGGAACTCGGCCCTCCCGGCCCGTATCTCACCGATCTGCTGGGCGAGTTGGACCGGGGACAGGCGTTCGGCACGATCCTGATCACCGAACTCGGCCGCGGCAACAGCCACCTCGCCCCGGGCACCCAGGCGCGCTTCCACCCCGGGTCCCGGTCCTTCACCCTGCACACCCCCGAGCCCGGCGCCGCGAAGATCATGGCGAACGTCGCGGCGCCCGGCGTCCCCAAGACCGCGATCGTCTACGCCGAGCTCCTCGTCGGCGATCGCCCGTGCGGTGTCTTCCCGTTCGCTGTGCGGGTGCGCACGACGGCCGGTCCGGGCCGGGGTATACGGATCCGGGCACTCCCCGGCGTACGGGCGGTACCGCTGGACTACGCCCTGGTCACCTTCGACGGCGCGCCGGTGCCGTACGACGGCTGGCTGCGCGACAGCGCGAGCATCACCGACAGCGGACGGTTCGTGGATCCGCTCGCCGATCGTGACCGGCGGCTCGTACGCTCGACGGTCTTCTCCGCTAACGCCTCGATGGGTGCGGCCGTGGGGTGCGTCTCGGCCGCCTCGGCCTGTATGACCGCGGCCCTGCGGTACGCCGGGCAGAGGGTCACCGCGGGCCGGCTCGCCCCGGGCATCGGCGTCCTCGGCTACAGCTCACAGCAGAGCGCCCTGTACTCGGCCCTGGCCCACACCTACGCGGCCGGCTTCCTGGTGGAACGCGCCAAGTCCTGGTACCTGGAGCGGACTTCCTCCCCCGATGTCACGGAAGCCACCGCCGCGCCGACCTGGGCCCCCTGGGCCTCGGTCCACCGCGGGCTCGCACTGGCCAAGGTGGCCGCCACGCGGGCCCTGGAAGAGGCGGGCTCGACCTGCCGGACGCGCAGTGGAGCGCAGGGGCTGCTCACCGGGAACCGGGTGGTGGAGTACGAGGGCCTCGCGCAGGTCTATCAGGCCGCCGCCGGGGACAACCTGCTCATCCGCATGGACGCCGGCAAGTCCCTGGCCCAGGATGCCGATCACCGGCCGCAGGCGGGGCGTACCGGCCGCGGGAGCTCGCGCGCGGACCCCGAGGACGCGGCGACGGTGCGGGAATTGGCCGCCGCCCGGGAGGCCGGTCTGCTGATCGCGCTGCGCGGGCGGCTGGCTGAACGCGACACCGGGGCCGCGACCCCGCTGGAGGTGTGGAACCCGCTGCTCGACCGGGCCGCGAGCCTTGCCGACGCCCACCTGACGAGCCTCGTGCTCGACGCGTTCGAGGAGGCCGTGCGCAGCGCCCGGGACAGCAGGACGGCCGAGCCGCTGCGCGCGCTCCAGACCCTGTACGGCCTTGACGTGCTGGAGCGGGACCTGGCCTGGCACCTGGAGTCCGGCACGCTCACCGCCGCCGACGCGGCCCGCATCCACACCGCACGGGAAGCGGCCGTAACGCGTGTGCACCGCCATGCCCCGGCCCTGGTCGAGGCACTGGCCGTCCCCCCGGCCCGCTTGCACGCACCCATGGCCGAACGGGACTACATCGCCGCCCTCGTCCCCGCGGGACCGAGAGGCGGACCGGAACCGACCCGGACGAGCACTGTCCGGCCCATCGATGAGGAGACCTCCCCGACCACCCGTACCTCCCCGACCACCCGTACCTCCCCGGCCGCTCTGTTCAGCCTCGAGAACAAGACCGCCTTCGTGACCGGCGCCTCGCGCGGCTTCGGCCGGGAGATCGCCCTGGCTTACGCGGAGGCCGGCGCCGACGTCGCGCTTCTCGCCCGCGGCACCGACGACCTGGAGAAGGTCGCGGCCGAGATCGAGACCCTGGGCCGTAACGCCCTCGTGCTGTCCTGCGACGTGTCCAACGCCGGGCAGATCGCCCGCGCGGCGAGCGACGCCCTCGCCGAGTTCGGGCACGTGGACATCGTCGTCAACAACGCGGCCACCGTCGACTGCGCCGGGCCCTTCCTGGACCTCACGTTCCAGGACTGGGTCCACACCAGCCGCGTCAACCTCGAATCCATGCTGCACGTCTGCTACGCCCTGGGCCCCCAGTTGATCCGGCAGGGCAGCGGCTCGTTGATCAACGTCGCCTCCATCGCCGGCACCTCGGGCTTCCCGTTCCTGTCCTTCTACGGGGCGACGAAGGCGGCCATGATCTCCTTCACCCGGTCGCTGGCCGCCGAGTGGGCCCGCTCCGGCGTACGGGTCAACGCCCTCACGCCGGGCTGGCACGCCACGGAGCTGACCAGCAAGTTCCTCGACGACCCGGACATCTCGGAGGGAATCGTCCGGCAGATCCCGACCGGACGCTGGGGCGAACCCGACGAGATCGTCGGCGCCGCCGTCTACCTGGCGAGCGATGCCTCCAAGAACACCACCGGCAGCTGCCTGACCGTGGACGGCGGCCAGACCGCGTTCACGGGTGGCTCTGCCATGACCGACATGCTCAAACTCGGCCGGGTCAGCAGTACCTGAAGCCCGGCTCGGTCAGTGGGCCGTCGGGCCGTCGGGCCATCGGGCCATCGGGTCAGCCGGTCAGCCTGTCAGCCGGTCAGCCGGTCAGGCGGTCAGGCGGAAGGGCGGTCAAGGAGGCGGATGGCGAAGTCGAGCGCGCGGTCGGCCCGCTCCCGGTCCCCGGAGACGAGGAGGTCGAGCTGGAGGCCTCGCACCTGGGCGAGCAGGAGTGTGGCCAGGGCGGCGCTGTCCTCGGCAGGCCAACCGTCCCGCGCGAGGCGGTCGGTCAGGACGGCGATCCAGTCCTCGACGATCGACTGCGCGAGATCCCGGTGCCCGTCGGGCTTCCAGCCGTGGTGGCCGACGAGTTCGAAGAGCAGCAGGAACTGCCGCTGCTGCTTCGGCTCGCACAGCTGCTTCCACACGGTTTTGACGAGTTCGGCCGTCGAGTGCGCTTCGCCGGACTCAGCGTCCGAGGTCAGCTGCGCGGCCAGATCCGTCCGGATGTTCTCCAGGACGGCCATGATCAGCTCGTCCTTCGAGGAGAAGTGCCGCAGCAGCGTCGCATGCGTGACCCCGAGCGCCTGGGCCACCGGCCGCAAGGACAGGTCGGTGACGCCGTGCTCCAGGACGTACTCGGTCGCCGCGGCCAGCAGCTCCGGGCGCCGGTGCTGGAAACGCAGGCTGCGTCCGTCGACGCGGGGAGAACTCATCGCGACCTTCTCTCGCTCTGCGCGAACGGAAAATTAAGCGTACCACTTGGTTGTCCTAACCGACTGGTACTGCTACTTTTCCAGTACCCCACCTGGGGCCTTCATCCCCCGGGGCCTCCCAGCATCAACCGCCGGTGCCGCCCGGCGACCGAGGCAGGATCGCCCGCTTCGACTGAAGGACGACCATGACTGATCAGCAGGGCTTGACCATGGCTGACCTCGGCCTGTTCACCGGCGCGCCGCAGCATGACCACTTCTGCCGGATGCAGGACCTCCTCAGCGCCCGAGAGATGGCCCCGGCCGCGCAGCCGTACGTCTGGCCGGAGGGGGAGGCGATCGACCTGCCGGAGACGTACGTCTTCGACGGCGTCCCACGGTCGAGCAAGGAGTTCCTGGCCGACACGGACACCGCGGCACTGCTCGTGCTCGTCGACGGAGTCGTCCGGCACGAGAGCTACTTCCTGACCGGCGGACCGGATGTGCAGTGGCTGTCCATGTCGGTGGCCAAGAGCTTCGTCTCCGCGCTCGTCGGCATCGCGGTCGCTGAGGGGCACATCGCCGGCATCGACGAGCCGATCAGCTCCTACGTGCCGGTGCAGCCCGGCTCCGCGTACGACGGCGTCTCCATCAAGGACGTACTCCAGATGTCCTCCGGCGCCCGCTGGAACGAGGACTACAGCGACATGTCCTCCGACGTCTTCCAGCTCAGCGCCGCCACGATGGGCATCGGCGGCACCCTCGACGACTTCGTCGCCCGCATGGTGCGCGAGAGCGAGCCCGCCACCGTCTGCCGTTACAACTCCGGCGAGACCCAGGCGCTGGGTGCCCTGGTGGCCCGGGCGACCGGCCGCTCGGTCGCCGAGTACATGCGGGAGAAGCTGTGCGAGCCGCTCGGCATGACGTCGGCGGGCTACTGGCTGCTCGACCCCGCCGGGACGGAGTTCGCCTTCGGCGGGCTCAATCTGACCGCCCGCGACTACGCCAGGATCGGCGAGCTGTACCGGCGCGGTGGCAAGTGGCTGGGCCGGCAGATCGTGCCGGCCGAGTGGGTGCGCGACTCGGTCACGGTGACCGCGCCCCACCTGAAGCCCGGTCGGCCCGTGGTCGGCGGGCACCACCTCGGCCTGGGCTACGGCTACCAGTGGTGGATCCCCGACGGGGACTGCGGGGAGTTCACCGCGATCGGCGTGTACAACCAGTTCGTCTACGTCGACCCGGCCGCCCGCACCACCATCGTGAAGCTGTCCGCCAACCGCCGGTACGGGACCTCCAGCGAGGAGTCCACCAACCGCGAGGTGGAGACCCTCGCCTTCCTGCGCGCGATCGCCCGGCACGACCACTGATCCCGGCACCGGGCCGACCGCGGGCACGAGTAACGACCTGCCCGGGCGCGAGTACGAGTACGACCTGCGCGGGCGCGGGCGCGGGCACGAGTACGGCCCGGCGGGGCGTGGGTACGACACCGCACGCAAGAACCGACCCGTTGAACCGCGGCCCGCGACATCCCGGGCCGCCCCACCCAGGAAGTGTGGTCATGCCGAACCTGGCGCACAACGTCGTACTGGCCGCTGCCCGGCACCCCCACCGCCCGGCCCTGCGCCTGGGCGAGCGGATCTGGACGTACCGCGAGGTGGACGTGCTGTCCGCGCGGGTCGCGGCGGCGCTGACCGCCGACGGGCTGCGCCCCGGCGACCGGGTGGGGCTGATGCTGCCGAACGTGCCCGCCTTCGTCGTCCTCTACTACGGCATCCTGCGCGCCGGAGGCACCGTCGTGCCGATCAACCCGCTGTTCAAGGCCCGCGAAGTGGAGTACTACCTCGCCGACTCCGGCGCCGACCGCCTGTTCGTGGTGGACCAGGCCATGGAGGCGGCCGAACCCGCAGCGCGCGCCACCGGCGCCCGCCTCGTCCGTGTCGACCCGACGGACGTGACCACGGTGGCGGGAGCACACGAACCGCTGCCGACGGTCTGCGACCGGGACGACGGCGCGACCGCCGCCATCTTCTACACCTCGGGCACCACCGGCCGCCCCAAGGGCGCCGAGCTCACCCACCACAACCTCATCCGCAACGTCGACGTCGTCACCCGGCTCTTCGACCTCACCGAACGGGACGTGGTGCTGGGCTGTCTGCCGCTCTTCCACATCTTCGGCCAGGGCTGCGCGATGAACACCGCCCTCAAACAGGGCGCCTGCCTCGTACTGATCCCCCGCTTCGACCCGGGCGAGGTGCTGCGCGCGGTCGCCCGGCACCGGGTGACGGTCTTCGAAGGCGTCCCGACCATGTACGCCGCCCTGCTGGCGCACCCGGAGGACACGGACACCTCGTCCCTGCGGCTGTGCGTCTCCGGCGGCGCCTCGCTGCCCGTTCCGGTGCTGCACGGCTTCGAGAAGCGGTTCGACTGCGCGGTCCTGGAAGGCTTCGGCATGTCCGAGTGCTCCCCGGTCGTCTCCTTCAACCACCCCGACCGGCCCCGCAAGCCCGGCTCGGTCGGCACACCCGTCGAAGGCGTCGAGGTCCGCGTCCTCGCCCCCGACGGCACACCGGTGCCCCGTGGCGAGACCGGGGAACTCGCCGTACGCGGCCACAACGTGATGAAGGGCTACTGGAACCGTCCCGACGCCACGGCGGAGACCGTCCCGGACGGCTGGCTGCGCACCGGCGACCTCGTCCGGGAGGACGAGGACGGCTATCTCTTCGTCGTCGACCGCAAGAAGGACATGATCATCCGGGGCGGCTACAACATCTACCCCCGAGAGATCGAAGAAGTCCTCTACGAACACCCCGACGTGCTGGAGGCCGCAGTCCTGGGCATCCCGCACGACACCCTCGGCGAGGACGTCGCCGTCGCCGTCGTGCTCCGGCCCGGCGCCGAGCAACGGCCCGACGAACTCCGCCGGTTCGTCAAGGACCGCGTGGCGCCGTACAAGTACCCGCGCCACATCCACTACCTCGACACCCTGCCCAAGGGCCCCAGCGGCAAGATCCTCAAACGGGAGATCGACGTCCCCCGCTGACCCTGCGGCTCTCTCCGTCACGCACCTGCCACGCGCCGACACACAGCGTCTGGGCAAGGTGCTGCCCTGGCATCCGCGCCTGCGGGAACGCCTTGCTCCGCCTGCCCCGGATCAACGTGGCCCCGGGCATCCCCCGGTATGCATCCCCGGTACCGGGGCCACGCGGCCGGCTTCCTCAGCGACGGCGTTCCGGCCAGTCCGTCATCCGGAAGACACCCAGCATGTCGTCATCCCGTTTGCCCGCCGCCGAGAAGGACGCCTCCACGCCGACCCATCCCCGGAAGGCTCCCGAGTCGTCGAGGACCTGCAGCATCGGCTTCACATGCGAGTTGCCCCGGTAGCACGCGGAGGGCTCGCTGGGAGCCAGGCACGTGCACCAGTGCCAGTACGTGTCGCGGCGATCGTGGACGCCCACCCGCGTCAGGTAGTACTGGATGGACGTGTCCCCCGAGGCCTGCCCGCACCCGCGTCCGCAGGCGCCCTCCTTCGGAGGCTGCAGGTACGTCATGCAGTACGTGGCACTGCCACCGCACAGGGTGAAGAGCCGCTGCTCGAACGGTCCCTCTTTCCTGGGCTGGGGCTTGCCGTGTTCCCAGGAGTCCAACTCGAGCCGGATCGACCGCCCGTGGTTCCGTACCGTCTCCATCGCCCGGCGCTCGGTGAGCGGGGCATTGCTCCCGTAGCCATATCCCGCCGTCGCCTTCGTCGAGTACAGGAACTCCAGGCGCGCGATTCCCGGCCCCGACCACACCCTCCACTTCTCCGTCCACGGCGCATCCGTGCCCCACTTGATCCACACTGTGCGGGCCTGCTCACCGTTGACCTGGTCGGTGGCCAGCCGATAGACGCCCGCTCGCTGCTCGGGTGCGCTGCCGCCGAAGCCCTCGACGGTCATGACCGGACACCGCCGCACCCCTGGGGGGCTCGCCTTCTCACCGGGAGCGCAGTCCGTGCCCGGGGTGGTGCCCGAGGAGACCCGCCTGGCCGGGTTCCGCTGGTTCCAGAAGTAGCTCCGCGCCGACACCGTGCCGGAGCCGGCATCGAACCGGTACCAGCCAAGACGCACCCAGTTCCGCGGAGATGCACCCGTGAGGAACCCGGTGGACACGACGAAGTTCGACTTTCCGCCCGGCAGATCGGCGGGCGCCGCAGCCTGTACCGGTGCCACCACGGCCAGGGCCAGCACCAGCGGCAGCAGCAACATCCGTAGCTTTCTGATCATGCTGACGACCATGTCTCCATCCACACGTCGGCACCCTCCGACCTTCTGCACGTTCACCCGGCGCTCCGGGGCAGGCCGTGGCCGAGCAACGCGTCCACGCGCCCCCAACCGTCCAGCCGTGGCCGACGGCGGCGAATGGCGATGTGCACGGCGATGGACGCGGCGCCGTGCGCGGTGACGTGCACGGTGGTGGTCGGCGTTCGGCGGGGCCTGAGGGTGTGGGCGTGCGTCACGTGGTCCTCCTGAGGGGGGCACTGGGCTGAGCCGTGATGAGAGCGTCGGGATTCGGCGCGCCCGCTGCGATCGATGCTTCGGCGGCCGGCTTCAGGAGGGAAAGGGGTTGCCGGTTTCCTGTCGGCCCGGATACCAGGAAACCCACTCTGACCCTGGAATTCATCACTTCTGATGGCTGATCCGTGGCGCGGCGTTACCGCCCCGTCCCGGCGTCGTAGAAGGGGGCGCGAGGGCGACTCGGCCTGGCAGCTGGGAGGGTGTGCGTGGAATCCGAGGGAAACGACGGGGTGCCCGGTGACAACACGCCCCGTGACAACACGCCCCCTGACGACACTCCCCGTGAAATTGCGCCCGGTGACAGCACGTTCGGTACGGAGCTGCGCCGACGGCGTCAGGCGAAGGGGCTGGCCCTGGCGGGGCTCGCGGAGAAGCTGAGGACGGGCAAGGGATATCTGAGCCGCCTGGAGCGCGGGTTGCAGCGGCCCAGCGAGGCGTTCGCACGGGCTTGTGATCAGGCGCTCGGCGCGGACGGTGCCCTGCTCGCGCTGGCGGTGGGACCGGGCGTGGGCCGCTGCCCGTTTCCGGGACTGACCTCGTTCCGGACGGAGGACGCGCGCTGGTTCTTCGGCCGGGAGCGCGCGGTCGCCGATCTGCTCGGGCTGCTGGCCGACCCCCGTACCGCAGGGCTCCCGGCCGTGCTGATCGGCCCGTCCGGCATCGGAAAGTCGTCGCTGCTACGAGCGGGACTGGCCGTGGCGGTCGCCCGTGGTGCGCTGCCCGAGCGGCAGCCCGGCGCGCCCACGGTGCTGTACATGACGCCCACCGCACGGCCGTGGGAGGAACTGCGCTCCCAGGTCGAACAGCGGCCGCTGGAGTCGTATGCCTTGGTCATCGTGGACCAGTTCGAAGAGCTGTTCGCTCTCTGCCTCGACGAGGCCGAACGCGTGCGGTTCATCGGCGAACTGTGCGCGCGAGCCGCCGACGGGCTGTCCGTCGCCATCGGTCTGCGGGCCGACTTCTACGGCCACTGTCTCGCCCATCCACCGCTGCTCGCCGCGCTGCGGACGCGCACGCTGCCGCTTGGCCCGATGAGCCCCGAAGAACTCCGGCAGGCGATCACCGAACCGGCCGCCACAGCGGGACTGGTACTGGAGCCAGGCCTGGTGGAGGTGCTGCTGCGTGACCTCGGGGCCGTCGGCGGCACAGGCACATGCGAAGCCGCGAGCCTGCCCCTGCTGTCCCACGCGCTGCGCACCACCTGGCAGCAGCGAGTGGACGACACCCTGACGGTGGCCGGGTACGAACGGACCGGGGGCGTGCACGGGGCGGTGGCCGCGACGGCCGAGCGTGTTCACGGGCTGCTGCCCCCGGAGCACCAGGACATCGCGCGCCCGCTCCTGCTGAACCTGGTGCGTGTGGGGGACGCCGGGGACGACACCCGCAACCGGACCGGCCGGGCCGAGCTGATCGAGCTGACCGCGGCCGGCGTGCCGGGCGCGCGGGCCGAGGATGTCGCCGCCGTCGTGGAGGCGTTCACCGGGGCCCGGCTGCTGACAGCCGACGCCGACCACGTGGAGATCAGCCATGAGGCTCTGCTGTGGGCGTGGCCGCGACTGCGCGAGTGGATCGACGGCGACCGTGCCCGGCTCAGGCTCCATCAGCGGCTCGCGGAGGCGGCCCGTATCTGGCACGAGGAGGGCAGGGACGTCGCACTCCTGCTGCGCGGTGCCCGTCTGGCCACGGTGTCGGACTGGCTGGACGAACACACCGGCGCGCATCCCGTGCTGCGGCCGGTGGAACGCGAGTTCCTGCGCGCCTGCCGGACGTACGAGGAAGCCGAGCGGGAAGCCGAACGCCGCCGCAACCGCAGATTGTGGCAACTGGTCGCAGGACTCGCCGTGCTCCTGGTCATCGCCCTGACGAGCGGGCTGCTCGCGGCGCAGAAGTCCGGCGAGGCCCAACGGCGCACCGGCGAGGCCGAGCAACAGAAGCACCGGGCGCTGGCCGCTCTCCTGTCCAGCGAGGCACGGCGGCTCGCCCACGCCCGGCCGGAGCTCTCCGCACTTCTCGCAGTCGCAGCGTACGAGCACGAACAGACCGCACAGTCACGGGGGACGCTGCTCAGCACACAGGCCCAGGGATTCGTGGGGCGGCTGTCCGACCCCCGGTACAAGGACATGCTGTGGTCGGCCGGCCTCAGCGACGACGGCCGCGTCCTCGCCGGCAGCGACGGCAGCGGACGCGCACTGATCTGGGACGTACGCCGCCACAAGCCGATGCACGTGATCGACGGCCTCCCCAGCAAGCTCCGCGCTGTCGCCATCAGCCCGGACGGCACCAGGGTCGCTGGGATCAGCGAGGACGGCACACTGCGGCTGTGGGACGCCCGATCCGGACGACAACTGGCGCGCACGGCCGCCGCGCCCCCCGGCACACCCGGCTGGGGGGCGCTGGAGTTCAGCAGGGACGGCAGCATCGTGGCCGTGGCCGGCGCCGGAGTCCAACTCCGCCTGGTGGACGGGCTCAAGAAGACCGATTCCCCCGCCTCGACCACCGGCCTGGTCGGACTGGCCCTGCATCCCGACCGCAACACGATCGCCGGCGCCGGGTGGGACGGCAAGGTCCATGTGTGGCAACGGTCGGACGACGGATTCATCACCGCTCCGCTCAGCCTCGACGGAGGATCGGAGGACGTGTTCGACGTCGACTTCAGTCCGGACGGCGCACTGCTGGCCGCCGCGGGCAGGGACGGCGTCGTCCGGCTCTGGCGCACCTCCGACTGGCAGCCCGCAGGGGTTCTCGAGGGGCACAGCGGCGAGGTCTGGCGGCTCGCCTTTCGCGCGGACGGGAGGGTGCTCGCCTCGGCCGGAGAGGACCAGCAGGTTCTGCTCTGGGACGTCCAGGCCCGCCGGCGCCTTGCCTCTCTGGGCGGTCACAGCGCCTCCGTGCACTCGGTGTCCTTCTCCCGCGACGGGCTGCTGGCCAGCGGAGGAAGCGACCGGACCGCGGCCCTGTGGGACACCACCGGCTGGGTGGGTGACGGTTGCGGGACCGGCGCCGAGCCACCCCAGGCAGCGGCTTACGGCACCGGAGGCCTGGCCGTCGCGGGCGGCGGCACCATCACGTATCGCAGCTCCGGCCAGTGCCGCACCCTCCACATGGAGCCAGGACCGGTACGCGGCCTGGCCCGCGGCGGACAGCTCATCGCCGCGGGCGGCGACGCCGGCACGTTCCGGGTCTGGGACCTGCGACGTCGCCCCGACAAACCCCACAAGCTCGACCCCGACGACGCTCCCGAGAGCTATCGATACCAGTACGGGGCGGCTGTCAGCCCGGACGGCACCCTTGTCGCCGTGGGCGGCTACAGCAACACGATTCGAGCCTGGACCATGACCGCCGACGGGCCCGCCCCCCTACAGCGCTGGAAGGCGATCGGGACCGTCTGGGCACTCACCTTCAGCCCCGACAACCGCACGCTCGCCATCGGAGCTGACCGTGTGGTCGACCTCGCCAGTCCCGGCGACAGGGGAAATGTTCAAAGGTTCGCGTCCCTCTCCGCACCGGTGACCGCGCTCGCCTACGGCGACGGGGGCAGGACCCTGGCCATCGGGACCAAGGACGGCACCGTGGAGCTCTGGGACGTCCACACCCGTAGACGGACCCTCACGCTGACCACCCACGAAGGCGCCGTGCGCGCCTTGCACTTCACGCCTCAAGGCGACCGCATCGCCATCGTCGGAGAACCTGGATCAGCCCGCTGGTGGACCCTGGACACGGCCTGGGCCCGGAGGCACGCCTGCCGGACCGCCTCGGCACCGGACCCGCAGGAGTGGCAGCGCCTCCTTCCCGATGTGAGCCGATCAGAGGTACTGCAAGCAACCCCCTGCCGGAACGAATAACAGAACTTCCCCTTCCCTTTCCCCTGTAACTTCCCCTGCCATTTCCACTTCCGCTTCCGCTTCCGCTTCCACGAGATTCTCTCCGAATCCCTCTCATCCCTCCCGGACCCGTGAATTTCCTCGGTTCGCTGGCGTTTCCTGATTCTTCCTCGACTGAGAAACCGGCAACTCCTTCCGCCTGCCGGACGGTCGGCCGAAACATCTGTCGCGGCGGGCGCCACAGCCCGCCTCACCACAGATGTGAGGAGAAACGGGATGCATCACAGCACCCTTCACGCCGCCGTGGTCGCGAGCACGGCAACACTGGCTCTGCTCGTCCCGGCCGGCGGCACCGCCAGTGCCACGCAAACGGAAACGTCGGCACCGCAGTCCACCAAGGCCGTCAGCACGCCTCACCGGATCGACCGGCCGGGGTCGATCAGTGGCGAGGCCGCGTCCGCAGCGCCCCGGGCCCGAGTCTGCCTGGTCATCGACCCGAGCTTCGCGGGTGTGGGTCACGTCGGCTGGATGGTTCAGGACACTGCCCGCAACCGCTGGGTGGGCGGCGCCACCGAAGACGGCCGCAGGGCACAGCCCGGTGCCACCCCCGACCGTGCGGCGGGCGGCAGCTGGTCCGCCCGTGGCACCTACCGCGCCATCATCGACACCTTCAAGTCCAAGCGGGGCGGCTACGCGAAGATGCGCTGCCGGTACTCCCGGCACGGCGACGCGAACAACGCGGTCAAGGTCTTCAACCTCAGCACCTACCGCGCCTATTCGCTGACGACGGACAACTGCCTGACCCGTTCGGTGGGAGCCTTCAAGGCGTACTCGACGGAATTCAGCCACCTTCCCAGCGGGAAGTACACCCGCCCCAACGACTACTACGACAACGACCTGAGGGGCTGGACGACAGTCCGCCTCTGAGGCCGCCCCAAGGTGCTCGGGATCCGCTCCGCCCAGCGGATCCCGACACCGCATCGGCTCCACACCATCGACCCGACCAGTCCATCCCTCTGGGTCTCCGGCCCTGGACTGGCTCTCGCCCAGGTCGCTCGAGCGGGCGGCGGTGTGCAGCGCGCCGTCCGCTGGATCGAACGTGGCCGTGTCCACTACCGGCGTCGGCCTGTGGGCGGGCGGGCGGGGGCGGGCGGGCGTCGGCCGGTCGGTTCGGCCGCCCTGCGCACAGTTTGCTTGCACCATGACGGACGTCCGCGAGCGACGCTTCCGCCACCGCAAGGATCTTGAAGCAACCCGTAACCCGGTGAACGGTCCGGGGTTGGTAGCGGTGGGGGGCCAGCTGCCTGTGTGCGGTCCCCAGTGCCCAGTTCCCCGGAGCTTCGAGTCGACGCTCGCGGGGCTTCGTATGTCGGGTGGGGCGAGGATGCGAGAGACCTGCTCGCCCCTGGACAGCGGGAGGACAGGGAGCCATGGCCGTGACCGAATCTTTGCGCGGGGGGACATCCGAGCCGACGGGGGCGCGTGCCGTGCACGAGGGCATCCTGCGGCGCCAGTCGGCGCGTGAGTCGGCGGCGCGGACCTACGCGCGTGCACTGCCGATCGTGCCCGTACGGGCACGTGGGCTGACCATCGAGGGGGCGGACGGCCGCCGCTACTTGGACTGCCTCTCCGGCGCCGGGACGCTGGCCCTCGGACACAATCACCCCGTGGTCCTGGAGGCCATCCGCAAGGTTCTCGACTCGGGCGCACCCCTGCACGTCCTCGACCTGGCGACCCCCGTCAAGGACGCCTTCATCACCGAGCTCTTCCACACTCTTCCGCCCGGTCTCGCCGACCGCGCGCGCGTGCAGTTCTGCGGACCGGCCGGCACCGACGCGGTGGAGGCCGCCTTCAAGCTCGTCCGGGCCGCGACCGGACGTACCGGAATCCTCGCTTTCAGCGGCGCCTACCACGGGATGACCGCCGGAGCGCTCGAAGCATCCGGGGGTGCCTTCGATGTACGGGTCGCCCGCCTGCCCTACCCGCAGGACTACCGCTGCCCCTTCGGTATCGGCGGCGAACGCGGCGCCGAACTCGCCGCCCGCTGGACCGAGTCCGTCCTCGACGACCCCAAGTCGGGCGTGCCGCACCCCGCTGGGATGATCCTCGAACCCGTCCAGGGCGAGGGCGGAGTGATCCCCGCGCCGGAGGGGTGGATGCGGCGCATGCGGCAGATCACCGCCGACCGTGCCATCCCACTGATCGCTGACGAGGTCCAGACGGGGGTCGGCCGCACCGGCTCCTTCTGGGCGGTGGAGCACAGTGGCGTCACCCCCGACGTAATGGTCCTCTCCAAGGCCATCGGAGGGAGCCTGCCCCTGGCGGTCATCGTCTATCGCGACGACCTCGACGCTTGGCAACCCGGCGCCCACGCCGGCACGTTCCGCGGCAACCAGCTCGCCATGGCCGCCGGCACGGCGACGCTCGCCTACGTCCGCGAGAACGGCCTCGCCGCGCGGGCGGGCGAACTCGGCTCGCGAATGATGCTGCAACTCCAGCAACTCGCAGGGGAGTTCGCGTGCATAGGAGATGTGCGGGGGAGGGGCTTGATGATCGGGGTCGAGGTGGTTGACC
Source organism: Streptomyces sp. R28 (assembly GCF_041052385.1). GTDB lineage: Bacteria > Actinomycetota > Actinomycetes > Streptomycetales > Streptomycetaceae > Streptomyces. Next base: position 7,781,469 of record NZ_CP163439.1, read on the forward strand.
CAGAGCACGATTCCGAGCACGGCGAGGGACGATCGGTGCCACTGGCGGCGATTGACGGGGCTGGCGGCGGATCGGAGCTTCTGACTGCTCTGGGAGGGAACGAGGTTGGACGTGCCCTTGAGCAGGCCGAGTCGGATGCTTCGTTCGACATCGGCCTGCCCGGAGGCGGTGGGTCGGGCGCCCTGGTGGGCCTCGACCCTGCCCGGAGCACGGGCGGCTCCTCGGCGGACGCCAACCCCACTGGTCGAGGAGCAACTGCGGCGGCAGCGCTGCACTCGGATCGCCACCCTCGCCCCGCCGCCCCCGAACTCGCGGCCGCCATCCAGCGGGAGTGCCTGCGACGTGGCCTGATCGTCGAACTCGGCGGCCGCCACGCCAGCGTAGTACGTCTGCTTCCGCCCCTGACCATCAGCGACGAGCAGGCGGCCGCAGTGCTGGACCGACTGTCCGACGCGGTGGCCGCGGTGTCCCACAGCCACACCCATCACGACGCGTTCGGTGCGGACCGGATGCACCAGCCGACCCCGGGCCCCCGGCGACAGGGCGACCGCACCGACCGGGCGGGGTAACGCTGCGCCCGATGGGGTGCGCCAGTACGCACCCCGCCCGGAGCCGTCGCATCGGCGTCCGCCGACCGCCCCACTCCCGGGCCACAGCTCGCCTTCGAACGACACATCACGCCCCATCGGAACCTCGCCCCTCATCGAAACCACCGCCGACCGAAAACACCGCCAACCGAGACCGCTTCCAACTGCCCTCCTCCAACCCCCATTCGAAGCGAGGGTCCCTCAAGCCCACGCCCACCCTCACCGCAGTACGGCGGCCGTCGCCGCGCGTCAGAACCAGTTCACGAGGACCAGCCTTGACCACGACCCCCGCACCCGACGGCCGCCCCGACACTCGCGCGCGATGCTCCGCCGACCCAGACCTGTCCCAGCAGGAGCCGCTTGCGTCTCGGAGCGCGGTGGCTCCTCAGGGGCAGGGGCCTGCCCCCGCCCAGCCAGGCACTTCCCGGCAGAAGGGAGGCACGCGACAGGGCGGAGACGCATCTCAGGGAGGCGACGCTCCTCCAGGACGGGACGCGCCGCAGGAACCGGCGTCGGCGCAGGAAGCTGCCGGCGCACAGGCCTCGGCCCGTGCGCCGAGGCAGGGAGGCGCCCCGGACATTGAGCGGCCGCCGGGTGCCGCCGCCTCAGACCTCCTGGAGCACCCCGACCCACACATCGCAGCCCAGGCCGCCGCCGTGGAGAACCTGCTCCGCTGCTGGGTCCGCGAGACCAACGTCCCGGCACCCGACAACGGGACCCTCCGTATCCCCTTGCCCGCCACCGGTACGGCCCTGCTGATCCCGGTCCACTACTGGTCCCAGGCGGGCTGGCACCGCTTCGGCCTCCCACACCTGGCGGACGCCCCGGCTCAGTCCCCACCGACCGACGCGGTCACCCTTGCTGCCCTACTCATCAGGGAGGCGCTGGGGGGAAGCAACCCTGCCGCCATGGCTACGGTCGCCGACCCGTCGGCTGGGAGCAGCATTTCGACGAGCGCTGGGCGTGTATCAGCTCGCCCGATTTCCGCGAGCGTTCGCCCTTCGCCGGCGTCCGATAGGGCGACTGACGCGACGGATGCGACTGACGCGACGGATGCGACTGAGGCGACGGATGCGACGCGACCTTTCCGAGCCGCGACTGCTCCTCTCCCAGGGACACCCGCAAAGTCCGTGCCCGCTGTCTCCTCTGTCCCCGGGGCTTCCTGCTCCGACCCTTCCTGCTCCGACCCTTCCTGCTCCGACCCTTCCTGCTCCGACCTTTCCTCCACTGGTTCTGGCCCCGTCTCCTCCACGGTGCCTGGCTCCGCTGCCGCCGCCTCCTCCAGCTCTGGCCCGTCGTCCTCCTGCGTCCCTGGACCCTCCGTCTCCGCGCTCGCCGCCGTATCCCCAACCCCCGCCGCTCCGAGGCCCGCAGCCCTGACCGTCCCCGTAATCTCCACGGACACCGACCTCGTTGCCCGCGTCGCCGACTCCGTCCGACGAACCGCCACCTTCATCAGCGAGCGCCGTGCTCACCCCGCCGACGGCCCTGACATCTTCCTCGCGGCCGAGCAGGCGCTCACGTTCGGACACCCTCTCCACCCGACGCCGAAGAGCCGCGAGGGTCTGTCCGAGGCCGAAGCGCCGCTGTATTCGCCCGAGTTGCGCGGCTCCTTCCCATTGCACTGGATGGCTGTCGCCCCTGCCCTGCTCGCCACTGACTCGGCATGGACCGAGCGTGGCCGTATCGTCCCGGCGGCCCAGCTCATGGTCCGCCTCGCCGGGCCTGAGTTGCCGTTGCCGGACGGGTGCGTGGCCCTGCCCATGCACCCCTGGCAACTGCGCGAGATCCAGCACCGCCCCGAGACTGAGGCCCTGCTCGATGCCGGACTGCTCCGGGACCTCGGCGCCCACGGCGCCCCTTGGCATCCCACCTCCTCCGTAAGAACCGTCCACAGATCTGATGCCACCGCCATGCTCAAACTCTCGCTGGGCCTGCGCATCACCAACTCCCGCCGTGAGAACCTCCGGAAGGAACTGCACCGTGGCGTCGAGGTCCACCGACTCCTGCGCAGCGGCCTCTCGACGCGGTGGCAGGCCGCGCACCCGGGATTCGACATCGTTCGCGATCCGGCATGGCTCGCCGTGGACGGGCCGGACGGCGTCCCCGTAACCGGCTTCGACGTGATGATCCGGCACAACCCGTTCAGGTCATCCGACGACGTGGCCTGCGTAGCCGGACTCGTTTCACCCCGATCACCCCGACCTCACGCACAGGCCGATGCCCTCGCGGGCCCTAACCCGTGGGACACGGTGCCCCCGCGGTCCCGTCTGGCCGAGCTCGTCACTCGCCTCGCCCATCGAACAGGTCGCCCACTCAGGGCGGTTGTCGCCGAGTGGTTCCTGCGCTACCTCGAGCAGGTCGTCCGCCCCGTGTTGTGGCTCGATGCCGAGGCGGGAATCGCTCTGGAAGCACACCAGCAGAACACGCTGGTCCTGCTGGACGGTGACGGCTGGCCTTCGGGGGGTCGTTACCGAGACAACCAGGGCTACTACTTCCGTGAGTCCCGGCGCGCGGCACTCGACGCCCGGATGCCCGGCATCGGCGAGCAAAGCGACACCTTCGTCTCGGACGAGGTCGCCGACGAACGCTTCGCCTACTACCTCGCGATCAACAACGTGCTCGGTCTCATTGGAGCGTTCGGCTCGCAGCGTCTCGCGGACGAACAGCTGCTGCTCGCAGCCTTCCGCCGCTTCCTTGGCGAGGTGGCCTCCGGAGCAGCCCGGCTGCGCACATCACTGCCCGCCCACCTGCTCGACTCACCTGTCCTGCGCTGCAAGGCCAACCTGTTGACCCGGCTGCACGGCCTCGACGAACTCGTCGGTCCGGTCGACACCCAGTCCGTCTACGTCACCATCGCCAACCCCCTGCATTCCTGACCATCACGGTCCCCTCCTAGTCATGCCGCCCCGCACTTCTGACCATGGTCGACCACCACCGGTCGCCTCCTGCGCTCCTGATCACCGCCTCCGGCTTTCGCCAATTCCCTTCATCCCTGAGGAACATGACCCATCCCGCCTCTTGAGAGGAGCGTCGCCGTGCCTTCCACCGACGCAAGCGCCAATGCCGGTACCGTCCCTGTCACCGATCTCTGCACCGCCGCGAGCCCGGGGGCTCGTGAGTGCCGTATCGCCCCGGCAACCGGCGCGGGCGCAGACAGTGAGGACACGCTGGACCTGCACCTGCCCGACGAACTCGTCGCGCTCTTCGCGGAGGGCGCCGCAGCCGCTGGGGAGCGAAAGCCAGGCACAACAGGCACGGCCACACCTCCCTCGCTCCTCGCTACCGGCGAGGATCTACTCGACCGCGTTGCCGACTGGGGGCCGATCAGTACACCTGCAGGAGCCCTTCACCTTGTCCCCGTGCGGATCGAACGGGATCTTTCGATCATCAGCCGGTGGATGAACGACCCCGCCGTCGCAGCGTTCTGGGGGCTTGAGGGACCCCGGAACGCGATTGAAGAGCACCTGCGGTCTCAGCTTTCCGGTGATGGACGCAGCGTCCCGTGCCTGGGCATGCTGGACGGCACGCCGATGAGCTACTGGGAGATCTACCGAGCCGACCTCGACCCGCTGGCCCGGTACTACGCGGCTCGGCCCCATGACACCGGCGTCCATCTCCTCATCGGTGCTGTTGGCGATCGCGGCTGCGGACTCGGCGGAACTCTGCTTCGAGCCGTCGTCGACCTCATGCTCGACAAGCGGCCCGCCTGCGCTCGCATCGTCGCTGAACCCGACATTCGCAACACCCCTTCCGTCGCTGCTTTCCTGAGCGCCGGATTCCGGTTCTCCGTCGAGGTCGACCTGCCCACCAAGCGGGCCGCCCTCATGGTCAGAGACCGGAGCCTGCGCCATCTGCTGTGACGCCATGTCGCGACGTCATCACTTTTGGTACACCGCTCGCGCCGATCCGGTTCCCACTCTCGACGAACCGAATTCAGGCCGAGCCGGTTTCCCCTGACCGCCGTCATTCCCCGCGGCGCACGGTGCACGGGGCCGACCCCGCCGCCCCACGACAGTCGACCTGGCTCCTGCCGGCAGCCGCCCTGGCTCCCCCCTCGCAACCGATCCTGATCCCCATCGCAGGCCGAACCACCACTGCAGTCGAACAAGCCGATCAACCCACGAGGCGCCCGGCGCCTCACCAGGGCCGGCCGATCCCGAACAATCACGAATCGCGCCAGCCACATCCGAACCGACCTCGACCACACACGAACCGTCCCTGACCTCGATCGAACCGATCCCACCCACACCCGAACCGACCCCACCCACACCCGAACCGATCCGATCTCCACCTGAGGAACTCCCGGTCTTGATCCCGCTCCCCTCCTCCACCGCGCTCGCCCGTTTGTCAGTGCCGGGCCGTAGGGTGGTCGCGCTATGACAAAGCCCTCACTCCCCGAACTCCTGCATGCTGCCGTCACTGCCGTCGGCGGCACGGAGCGCCCCGGCCAGGTGACCATGGCCGAATCCGTCGCGGAGGCGATCGACGGCAGCTCCCATCTGCTGGTCCAGGCCGGCACCGGCACCGGAAAGTCGCTGGGCTACCTCGTGCCAGCGCTCGCGCACGGGGAGCGCGTCGTCGTCGCGACGGCCACCCTGGCTCTGCAGCGCCAGCTCGTGGAGCGGGACCTGCCGCGCACCGTCGAGGCGCTGCATCCACTGCTGCGGCGTCGGCCCGAGTTCGCGATGCTCAAGGGCAGGTCGAACTACCTGTGCCTGCACCGTCTGCACGAGGGCGTCCCCCAGGACGAGGAGGAGGGCCTCTTCGACCAGTTCGAGGCGGCCGCACCCACCAGCAAGTTGGGGCAGGACCTGCTGCGGCTGCGTGACTGGGCGGACGAGACGGAGACGGGCGATCGTGACAACCTGACTCCCGGCGTGTCCGACCGGGCCTGGGCGCAGGTGTCGGTGTCGTCCCGGGAGTGCCTGGGCGCGTCGAAGTGCGCGTACGGTGCCGAGTGCTTCGCCGAGATGGCCCGTGAGCGCGCCAAGCTCGCGGAGGTCGTCGTCACCAACCACGCGCTGCTCGCGATCGACGCCATCGAAGGCGCCCCGGTCCTCCCACAGCACGAGGTTCTGATCGTCGACGAGGCGCACGAACTGGTCTCCCGGGTCACCGGAGTCGCCACCGGCGAACTCACTCCCGGCCAGGTCAACCGTGCGGTACGCCGCGCCGCGAAACTCGTCAACGAGAAGGCCGCCGACCAGCTCCAGACCGCCGCCGAGGGCTTCGAGCGGCTGATGGAGCTGGCCCTGCCTGGACGCCTGGAGGAGATTCCCGAGGACCTCGCCTACGCGCTCATGGCGCTGCGTGATGCCTGCCGCACCGTCATCTCCGGGATCGGCGCCACCCGCGACAAGTCCGTGCAGGACGAGGACGCGGTCCGCAAACAGGCGCTGGCCTCCGTCGAGACCGTGCACGACGTGGCGGAGCGGATCACCAACGGTTCGGAGTGGGACGTCGTCTGGTACGAGCGTCACGACCGCTTCGGAGCGTCCCTGCGCGTGGCCCCCATGTCCGTTTCGGGCCTCCTGAGGGAGAAGCTCTTCGCGGACCGCTCGGTAGTCCTGACCTCCGCGACCTTGAAGCTGGGCGGCGACTTCAACGGCGTCGGCGCATCCCTGGGCCTCGCCCCCGAGGGCACGGAGGGTGACGAGCTCCCGCAGTGGAAGGGCGTGGACGTAGGTTCGCCCTTCGACTACCGCAAGCAGGGCATCCTGTATGTCGCCAAGCACCTGTCACGCCCCGCGCGCGACGGCGACCGCGTGGACATGCTCGATGAGCTGACCGAACTGATCCAGGCGGCCGGCGGCCGCACGCTCGGCCTGTTCTCTTCGATGCGGGCCGCCCAGCTGGCCGCCGAGGAACTTCGCTCCCGCATCCCAGAGTTCCCGATCCTCCTTCAGGGCGAGGAGACGCTCGGCGAACTGATCAAGAACTTCGCGGCCGACCCGAGGACCTGCCTCTTCGGCACGCTGTCCCTGTGGCAGGGCGTCGACGTGCCCGGCCCCAGCTGCCAGCTGGTCGTCATGGACAAGATCCCCTTCCCGCGCCCCGACGACCCCCTGATGAGCGCCCGCCAGAAGGCCGTGGAGGACGCCGGCGGCAACGGCTTCATGGCGGTCGCCGCCACCCACGCGGCGCTGCTCATGGCCCAGGGCGCCGGCCGCCTCGTGCGGGCGTCAGGGGACCGCGGCGTGGTCGCCATCCTGGACCAGCGGCTGGCCACTGCCCGGTACGGGAGCTATCTGAAGGCGTCACTGCCCGACTTCTGGTACACGACGGACCGTAATCAGGTCCGGAAGTCCCTGGCCACGATCGATGCGGCGGCGCAGAAGGCGGAGGCGGAGGCGGAACAGCCACAGTGATCGGGGGGTGGCCTGTCGCAGCGCTGCGACAGCCCACCCCCCGATCAGGAAATTCGGTGGTGTCGGGCCCTGCACAGCACAGCGCCTGGAACGGCACGGGGCCCGGAACAGCACAGGGCCCCGGAACCGGCGCAGGGGTCCCGGGGCCCGGTCAGGGGGCGACGCCTTCGGCTTCGCCCGCCGCGGCCGTCACACGCGCCGCAGCACTGCCACCACCTTGCCCAGGATGGTTGCGTCGTCGCCGGGGATCGGCTCGTACGCGGAGTTGTGCGGGAGCAGCCAGACGTGGCCGTCCTCGCGCTTGAAGCGCTTGACCGTGGCCTCGCCGTCGAGCATCGCGGCCACGATGTCGCCGTTCTCGGCGACCGGCTGGCGCCGGACCGTGACCCAGTCGCCGTCGCAGATCGCGGCCTCGATCATCGAGTCACCGACGACCTTCAGTACGAACAGCTCACCGTCGCCGACCAGCTGCCGGGGAAGCGGGAAGACGTCCTCGACCGACTCCTCCGCGAGGATCGGGCCACCGGCGGCGATACGGCCGACCAGCGGGACGTACGACGCGGCGGGCTTGCCGGCGGTGTCCGTGGGCTGCACGGCGGCCTGGTCGGAGCCGCGCACCTCGTATGCGCGCGGTCGGTGCGGGTCGCGGCGGAGGAAGCCCTTGCGCTCCAGTGCCATCAGCTGGTGTGCGACCGAGGACGTGCTCGACAGGCCGACCGCCTGGCCGATCTCCCGCATCGACGGCGGATAGCCACGCCGCTGCACTGAATCCCTGATGACCTCGATCACGCGGCGCTGCCGGTCGGTGAGCCCCGAGCTGTCCGCCCGGATGCCCGGAGGTCGGCCAGGGAGGGATCGCTTGTGTCCCTCGGGATTCATGGCTTCGTTCATCGCATGCACCGGCTCGAGTCGGCCCTGGGAGCGGTCCTGGGCAGTGATGGTGGCACTGTCTGCGGTGGTGGTCACGTCGGCCCCTCTCGATGGTCTCCCTGCTGCACAACGGTAGTTGCTTTCGAAAGGTTGCGCCAAACACACGTTCGAGTGAAAAATCGCGAATCCCCAGACGCGATCATGTGTCTGGGTGTATGGCTAACGCGCTGTCCGGCGGGCAAAAGGGCCCATTGTTGTACTCTTCACCGCCAGGGTGACGACCTCGTGGGTTGTCGCCCCAGTCTGCCATCCGGCATCAGTTCAAGCCGTGACCGACCCCCATCTGTGCGGGAGTCCCACGTCCCCTCCGTGTGGCGCTCACGGTATCTCCGTATGTGCCGCAGCGATACGTCTGTGCGTTCCGGTGCGCGCGGTGCGCCGGCGTGGCCGTACGGCGCGTGTCCATCCGGGCGCGACACGCGCGTGCAGCGTGCGTGTATGAGCCAATCCCCACATGTAGTGGTTGGATTGCGGCAGCAGCCCAGAAGTTGTGGTCCCCCCGGTCTTCGGACGCTCGGAGATCGCCTATGCTTGGGGCTGCTTCGAGGGGCCCATGAGGCCCAGCGAGGCTATTGAGTCTGCTGTGAGGAGGGTTGGGAAGTATGCACTGCCCCTTCTGCAGGCACCCCGACAGTCGCGTCGTCGACAGCCGTACGACCGACGACGGCACGTCGATCCGTAGGCGCCGCCAGTGTCCTGATTGCTCCCGTCGTTTCACGACCGTGGAGACATGCTCACTGATGGTGATCAAGCGGTCCGGAGTAACCGAGCCATTCAGCCGTACCAAGGTCATCAACGGCGTGCGCAAGGCATGCCAGGGGCGACCTGTCACCGAGGACGCGCTCGCGCAGCTCGGCCAGCGGGTCGAGGAGGCGGTGCGGGCCACCGGAAGCGCCGAGCTGACCACCCATGACGTAGGGCTGGCCATACTCGGCCCGTTGCAGGAGCTCGACCTCGTCGCCTATCTGCGATTCGCCTCCGTCTACCGGGCGTTCGACTCGCTCGAGGACTTCGAGGCTGCGATCGCGGAGCTCAGGGAGGCGACGGGACGCCCGGCCGCGGACGACGACGACCGCGAAGACGGCGCAGGCACTGTCGCGGGGAGCCAGGAAGACGAGCGCGGGTCCGGAGGGGCTGCACAGGTCCCCGTGCCCGCCACCGCCGCCGACTGAGGGCGGGCCGGATCCGGTTCGGACTTCGGATCCGGTCGACAGGCGGCGACGAAAGACCTGTTGCGGGCGGCAAGCAGAGGGTGCCCGCAGCACCAGACAGAACACCGTGCCACGGGGAACATCGGGGCACTTCAGGGCGTTTTAGCCCGTACAGGGAGGCGGCATGACAGAGACGGCGAGCGGTCCGGCACGGAGTTCCCGCGCCAAGGGCACCAAGGCGACCAAGGGACTGCGTATCGAGCGCATCCACACCACCCCTGGCGTGCACCCGTACGACGAGGTGGCCTGGGAGCGCCGTGACGTCGTCATGACCAACTGGCGCGACGGCTCGGTCAACTTCGAGCAGCGCGGCGTCGAGTTCCCCGACTTCTGGTCGGTGAACGCGGTCAACATCGTCACCAGCAAGTACTTCCGGGGCGCCGTCGGCACCCCGCAGCGCGAGGTGAGCCTGAAGCAGCTCATCGACCGCATCGTGAAGACGTATCGGAAGGCCGGCGAGGACTACAAGTACTTCGCCTCGCCCGCCGACGCCGAGATCTTCGAGCACGAGCTGGCCTACGCCCTCCTGCACCAGATCTTCAGCTTCAACAGCCCGGTTTGGTTCAACGTCGGCACGCCCCAGCCGCAGCAGGTCTCCGCCTGCTTCATCCTGTCCGTCGACGACTCCATGGAGTCGATCCTCGACTGGTACAAGGAAGAGGGCATGATCTTCAAGGGCGGCTCCGGCGCCGGCCTGAACCTCTCCCGCATCCGCTCCTCCAAGGAGCTGCTGTCCTCGGGCGGCAACGCCTCCGGTCCGGTCTCCTTCATGCGCGGTGCCGACGCCTCCGCAGGAACGATCAAGTCGGGTGGTGCCACCCGCCGCGCCGCCAAGATGGTCATCCTCGACGTCGACCACCCCGACATCGAGGACTTCATCGAGACCAAGGTGAAGGAAGAGGAGAAGATCCGCGCGCTGCGTGACGCGGGCTTCGACATGGACCTGGGCGGCGACGACATTACGTCCGTCCAGTACCAGAACGCCAACAACTCGGTCCGGGTGAACGACACGTTCATGAAGGCCGTGGAGTCGGGCGGCAAGTTCGGCCTCACGTCCCGCATGACCGGCGAGGTCATCGAAGAGGTCGACGCCAAGGTGCTGTTCCGCAAGATGGCGGAAGCCGCCTGGGCCTGCGCCGACCCGGGCATCCAGTACGACGACACCATCAACCACTGGCACACCTGCCCGGAGTCCGGCCGTATCAACGGCTCGAACCCCTGCAGCGAGTACATGCACCTGGACAACACGTCCTGCAACCTCGCCTCGCTGAACCTGATGAAGTTCCTGAAGGACGACGGCAAGGGCAACCAGTCCTTCGAGGTCGAGCGCTTCGCCAAGGTCGTCGAGCTCGTCATCACCGCGATGGACATCTCCATCTGCTTCGCGGACTTCCCGACGCAGAAGATCGGTGAGAACACGCGCGCGTTCCGCCAGCTCGGCATCGGCTACGCCAACCTCGGCGCCCTGCTGATGGCGACCGGCCACGCGTACGACTCCGACGGCGGCCGCGCCCTCGCCGGGGCCATCACCTCCCTGATGACCGGCACGTCGTACAAGCGCTCCGCCGAACTTGCCGCGGTCGTCGGCCCGTACGACGGTTACGCCCGCAACGCCCAGCCGCACCAGCGCGTCATGAAGCAGCACTCCGACGCCAACGCCGTGGCCGTCCGCATGGACGACCTGGACACGCCGGTGTGGGCCGCCGCCACGGAGGCCTGGCAGGACGTGCTGCGCCTCGGTGAGAAGAACGGTTTCCGTAACTCTCAGGCGTCCGTCATCGCCCCGACCGGCACCATCGGTCTGGCTATGTCCTGCGACACCACCGGTCTTGAGCCCGACCTCGCGCTGGTCAAGTTCAAGAAGCTGGTCGGCGGCGGCTCGATGCAGATCGTCAACGGCACCGTCCCGCAGGCCCTGCGCCGCCTGGGCTACCAGGAGGAGCAGATCGAGGCGATCGTCGCCCACATCGCCGATCACGGCAATGTCGTCGACGCCCCCGGCCTCAAGCACGAGCACTACGAGGTGTTCGACTGCGCCATGGGCGAGCGCTCCATCTCCGCGATGGGCCATGTCCGCATGATGGCCGCGATCCAGCCGTGGATCTCCGGCGCCCTGTCCAAGACGGTCAACATGCCGGAGTCGGCGACCGTCGAGGAGGTCGAGGAGATCTACTTCGAGGCCTGGAAGCTGGGCGTCAAGGCGCTCGCCATCTACCGCGACAACTGCAAGGTCGGCCAGCCCCTCTCCGCCAAAACCAAGGAGAAGGAGAAGACCGAGATCACGGAGAAGGCCGAAGCCACCATCCGCGAGACGGTCGAGAAGGTCGTCGAGTACCGCCCTGTCCGCAAGCGCCTTCCCAAGGGTCGTCCCGGCATCACGACGTCCTTCACGGTCGGCGGGGCCGAGGGTTACATGACGGCCAACTCCTACCCGGACGACGGTCTCGGCGAGGTCTTCCTGAAGATGTCCAAGCAGGGCTCGACGCTCGCGGGCATGATGGACGCGTTCTCGATCGCCGTCTCTGTGGGTCTGCAGTACGGCGTGCCGCTTGAGACGTACGTCTCGAAGTTCACCAACATGCGCTTCGAGCCGGCCGGCATGACGGACGACCCGGACGTGCGGATGGCGCAGTCGATCGTCGACTACATCTTCCGCCGCCTGGCGCTCGACTTCCTGCCCTTCGAGACGCGTTCCGCGCTCGGCATCCACTCCGCCGAGGAGCGTCAGCGCCACCTGGAGACGGGTTCGTACGAGCCGTCCGAGGACGAGGTCGACGTCGAGGGCCTGGCCCAGTCGGCGCCGCGCGCCCAGGAGCTGAAGGCCGTCGCCACCCCGAAGGCCGACGCCGAGACGGCCAAGCCCGCTCCGCAGCAGGCGCACACCAGCGCCGAGCTGGTGGAGATGCAGCTGGGTATCCAGGCCGACGCTCCGCTGTGCTTCTCCTGCGGTACGAAGATGCAGCGGGCCGGTTCCTGCTACATCTGCGAGGGCTGCGGGTCGACCAGCGGCTGCAGCTGACGCCGCGGGGCCTGGCCCCGAACGTCGGGTAGCCCTTGAGTGGCCCTGACGCAAGTCACACGAGAGGGGCGCCGACCATGTGTCGGCGCCCCTCTTCGTCGTAGTATCCCCGCGAGCCCGCGAACCGACTGTCAGGACTGGCGGGTCCTGCCCATGGTCGCCGTGAACGTCGCCGGGTCGTCCTCGAAACCGTGGATGCCGGCGTGGAAGTCCCACGAGCTCGACCCTTGACGTACGAACTCCGCGACCGTGGCCGCCGTCGAGCCGAGGACACCGCCGAAGTCGTCCTCGGCCATGACGGTGTAGCCCTCGCGGATGCGCAGGGCCGGCTTGATGACGCTGACGAAGGTGCGCGTCGCGGGGCGCTGCTGGATCACGACTCCGACCAGCACGCGCGCGTACCGGCTGTCGAGCCGGTCGAGCTCCACGGTCATGACCTCGTCCCAGCCGAAGCCCTTGCCGTCCCTGCTGTCCCGGTTGAGATAGATGGTGCCGTCGGGAGAGCGGCTGTCGAAGTGCACCACATAGGCGGGATCGCCGTACGGATCGCTCGCCAGGTACGTCGCGGCGACGAGGTCCAGGTCGGTGGGCGGCTGCCCAGCGGGACTCGGGTCCCACTTGACAGAGATTTCGACTTTCTGGATCCCCTTGTTGATGGCGTTCACCAGGCTTCCCCTTCCCCGTTCCGCGTATGCCCTCTGCCCGAACTGCCCAGCAGGCAAGGCCGATTGTCCATCCTGCCACGCGCGCGGGAGCGCGCGCCGGGGAGCTCTCCTGTCGAGCGTGACCGACGCCACGCTCCGTGGCCTTACCATGGCGCGGTGCTGGTCAAGTGGATTCGCTGCACCGTGGTGGACCGCCGCGGCTTCGAGCGGGGGCAGCGAAAATGGGCGGGGCTTCTGGGGGAGCCGGGGTTTCGGGGACAGGGGGGTGGCTGGAGCCGGGGGCGGCAGGGGGTGGTGCACGTCTTCTCGTTCTGGGAGAGCCGTTCCTTCTACGACTCCTTCATGGCCCGTTCCCACGACAGGCTGGCGGCGGCCCAGTCGGGCACCTACAAGGACATACAGGTCAAACTCTTCGACTACCGCTTCGACGTGAAGACCGGCTTCGAGCCGCGCTTCACCGACGCGGACCTCGTCCGAGTGGCACACTGCCGTGTCCACGAGGAGCGCGCCGAACACTTCACGCTCATGCAGGAGAAGGTCTGGAACCCCGCGATGGCCGGTTCCCCGGGCATGATCCGCGGACTGTTCGGTGAGGCGCCCGGCCATGAGTTCCTGGTGCTGTCGATGTGGCGGTCGGCCGCGGAGCACGGCAAGTACCGCACGGAGCGTGTGGAGCGGTTGGCCCTGCGAGCCCAGACGGAGGCGGACGTCGCGGCCCTTACGGGTGACATCGTGGAGCTCGAACCGACCTGGACGGTTTGAATTCCGGACCCGTTAGACGTGCGCCTTTATGTGACTCGTGGCGCAGGAAATGTGTGACCTACGCCGTATGGAGCCCGTACGAGTGCTCGATCAGTCGTCACTCGATCTAGGGTTTCGGCATGGCACGACCACGGCGCATCGTCCTTGTCCGGCACGGCGAGTCAACGGGCAATGTTGATGACACTGTGTACGAGCGTGAACCCGACCATGCCCTGGCCCTGACCGAGCAGGGCTGGCGGCAGGCCGAGGAGACGGGTAAACGGCTGCGGGAGGTGTTCGGACGCGAGCGCGTCAGCGTGTACGTCTCGCCCTACCGTCGTACGCACGAAACACTGCGCGCCTTCCACCTGGATCCCGAGCTCATACGGGTGCGTGAGGAGCCCCGGCTGCGTGAGCAGGACTGGGGGAACTGGCAGGACTGCGACGACGTACGCCTCCAGAAGTCCTACCGGGACGCCTACGGCCACTTCTTCTACCGCTTCGCCCAGGGCGAGTCCGGCGCCGACGTGTACGACCGGGTCGGTGGCTTCCTGGAGAGCCTGTACCGCAGTTTCGAGGCGCCCGATCACCCGCCGAACGTGCTGCTGGTGACACATGGCCTGGCGATGCGGCTGTTCTGCATGCGCTGGTTCCACTGGACGGTCGCGGAATTCGAATCGCTGTCGAATCCGGGGAACGCGGAGATGCGGATGCTCGTTCTCGGGGACGACGGCAAGTACACACTTGACCGGCCTTTCGAACGTTGGCGAGATCCGGAACCGTACGGGATCACCGGATAGAGTGGCAGAGCGATGACCGCTGACTCCTCTCCCGAAGGGCGCCTGGACCGCGCCCTCGCCAGCCTGCGCGGACTCGCGGTGGGGGACGCGCTGGGCTCGCAGTTCTTCGTGCCGGCGAACTATCCGCTGCTGAAGCGTCGCGAACTGCCATCCGGCCCCTGGCAGTGGACGGACGACACGGAGATGGCCTGTTCCGTGGTCGCGGTCCTGGCCGTCGACCACTGCATCGACCAGGACGTTCTGGCTCGCTCTTTCGCCGAGCACCACGACTTCGACCGTGGCTACGGCCCTGCGGTCAACCGGCTGCTGCGTTTGGTCCGGGAGGGTGGGGACTGGCGGGAGCTCTCGGCCGCGCTCTTCAACGGACAGGGGTCCTGGGGCAACGGCGCCGCGATGCGGATCGCTCCCCTGGGGGCTTGGTACGCGGACGACCCGGAGCAGGCGACCCACCAGGCCGAGATCTCGGCCTACCCCACGCATCAGCACCGCGAAGCCGTCGTCGGCGCCATGGCCGTCGCCGCGGCTGCCGCGCTGGCTGCTGCGCCCGGTGGTCCGCCGAGCCCTGAATCGCTCCTCGACGATGTCGTCGCTCTCGTCCCGAAGAGTGCGGTCGGCGCGGGACTACGGCGCGCCCGGGACATGCTCGACTACGGCGACGCGGCCACGGTCGCGGCCGTTCTGGGCTGCGGGCGGCGTACGACGGCCCACGACACGGTGCCCTTCGCGCTCTGGTCGGCCGCGCGTGCTCTCGGTGACTACGAGCAGGCCTTCTGGACGACCGCGCAGGTCGGCGGAGACGTGGACACCACGTGCGCCATCGTGGGCGGAGTGATCGGCTCCGGGAAGGCGGGGTCGGTGCCGACCGAGTGGGTGGCGCGTACCGAGGCCTTGCCGGAGTGGGTTCCGACGTCGGCGTAGCGCAGTTCCTCGGCCCTGAGCGAATCCGAGCCTTGTCGGAATCTCAAATAACTTTCTGTGCATGCCGGGAACTCTGCGTGACCGCAGGTCCGTTGTCGTGGCAGTTGGTGTGCGAGCGCCGGGGCCGCACACACAGGTGACACGCGAGGGGCACAGGGGGTGGAGCCATGGAGCTCATGTCGGTGCTGGGCCTGCTGTTCGCGGCGGCCGCTGCGGCGTCGGGCAGGCTCCGGCTTTCCTGTGCTGCCGGAGCCTGCCCGGCGGCGGTCTCCGTGAGGGTGGTGCGGGTGATCGGCTCGTCGTCCCCGTCATCGGTCCCCCTGACGGGATCCGGCCACCCGCGGCCCTTCGCGGGCCCGGCCGGTTCAGCCGGCCATCGGACCCGACGTCCCGGCGAGGGCATCCAGGTCGCTCTTGCGGACCCGGATCACCAGCCAAGCGGTAGCCAGGGCGAGTACGGCCATCGCAGCGGCCGCCACAAAGCCCGTCGAGATGCCCTGTGTGAGCACCTCGTGACCCCACGGGCCGGGCAGTTGCTGGGTTTTGGCGAACTCCGCCTTCTGCTCGGCAGACCCCTCCGCCATGAACTTCGGCAACTGCTTCTCGGCCTCGTCCTTGCTGGCCGATCCGAACACCGTCGTCAGGATGGACAGGCCGAGCGAACCACCCACCTGCTGCGTGGCGTTGAGCAGCCCGGACGCGGCACCGGCCTCGTGCTGGGCGACGCCGGAGACCGCGGTGAGCGTCAGCGTCACGAAGTTCAGGCCCATGCCGAAGCCGAAGGCCAGCATCGGCCCGAGCACTCCGCCCACGTACGAGCTGTCGGCGCTGATCAGGGTCTGCCAGGCAAGCCCGATCGCCGTCAGTGCCGAGCCCGCGAGCATGAACGGCTTGGGGCCGAGCACCGGCAGGAAGCGCTGCGACAGGCCCGCGCCCAGCGCGATCACGACCGTCACCGGCAGGAAGGCGAGACCGGCCTCGATCGGGCTGTACTGCAGCACGTTCTGCACGAAGAGCACGATGTAGAAGAACATCCCGAACATCGCCGCAGCGAGGCTCAGCATGATCACATACGTGCCCGAGCGGTTGCGGTCGGCGAACATCCTGAGCGGGGTTATGGGTTCCTTGGCCCGCGACTCGATGAACGCGAAGGTCAGCAGAAGGGCCACTGCGGCGCCGAAGGACCCGATCGTCAGGTTGTCCCGCCAGCCCTCGTCCGCCGCGCGGATGAAGCCGTAGACCAGGGACGCCATGCCTGCCGTCGAGGTCAGTGCGCCAGCGATGTCGAAGCGGCCGCTGTGCCGTTCGGACTCGCTGATGTACAGCGGCGTGAGCACGGCGATCACGATGCCGATCGGTACGTTGACGAAGAGCACCCACCGCCAGTCGAGCCACTCGGTGAGCATGCCGCCCGCGAGCAGACCGATGGCGCCACCGCCTGCGGAGACGGCGGCGAAGACACCGAACGCGCGGTTGCGTTCCGGGCCTTCGGGGAACGTGGTGGTGATGAGCGCCAGCGAAGTGGGCGAAGCGATCGCGCCACCGACGCCTTGGAGTACGCGCGCGGCCAGCAACTGCCAGGGTTCCTGGGCGAGTCCGCCGAGGAGCGAGGCGAGAGTGAACAGCAGGATGCCGGCCATGAACACACGGCGGCGGCCCAGGATGTCACCGGCCCGGCCGCCGAGCAGCAGCAGACCGCCGAAGGTGAGTGTGTAGGCGCTGACGACCCAGGTGAGGTCGGTGGTGCTGAACTTGAGCGCGTCTTGAATGTGCGGGAGTGCAATGTTCACAATCGTCGCGTCGAGTACCACCATGAGTTGGCAGGCCGCGATGACGGTGAGTGCGATGCCGGGATGTCCTTCCCGGCGGGCCGCACCTGGTTTCTGGTCCTTGATCAACTGAGAGGTTGTCACTATAGGTCCCCCACAAGTGCCTTAGTGAACGCTCGCGTTCACTGTCGCGTCAACCGTAGTGAGTCCCCAGTAGTGAACGCAAGCGTTCACTGATGTCGTCATCGCGCGTTGTATTCCCCGCAGTTGCCGCGCGATGCCCCGTGTCCCCGGAATCCCTGCTTCCCTTGTTCGTTGGAGACGCCCAGATGGTTACCTCGCGCTGGACGGCCGCCCCCGCTCAGACGGCCTCCCTGCGCCGGCGCGGCGCCGTGCTCGATCGCGCGATCCTCGATGCCGCGCTGGAACAGCTCAGTACGGTCGGCTGGAACGGCCTCACCATGGAGGGCGTCGCCGCCGGCGCCCAGACCGGCAAGGCCGCCGTCTATCGACGCTGGCCGTCCAAAGAGGACCTCGTCGCCGATGCGCTGCGTGCCGGACTGCCGCGCTTCGAGTCGGTTCCCGACCTGGGGAGCGTGCGCGAGGATCTGCTCGAGCTGTGCCGACAGGCGCGGGAGGCGATGTTCTCGCGCCCCGGTTTCGCCTTGCGTTCAGTGATTCACGAATGCGACAGCCTCCAGGCCGAACGCTTCCATGGAGTGATCTTCGAAGGCGTCGTGGAGCCGACCATCAGATTGCTCCGCGAGGTCGTCACCCGTGGGATTGAGCGGGGAGAAGTGCGGGCCGACGCAGCGAACGGCTATGTCTTCGACGCTATTCCGGCGATGATGATGTACCGATCAAAGGTGTGCGCGAGCGAATGGAATGACCGGGATCTGGAGGAGATGGTCGACCAGTTGATGCTTCCCCTGCTCCGTCCGACAGGCCTCTGAGTCGTCGCTTCGCCGGCCTGGAGGCTGCTTCGGTGAACCGGGGTGTCGAAGCGGGTTCCGGGCGGCGTAGGCTAAGGGCGCCATGCCGTACGAACCGCCTACTCACACCGTCGAGCGCTCCCTTCGAGCCACGACCGGAGCGAAGATCATTGCCGGTGTCGACGAGGTGGGGCGCGGTGCGTGGGCTGGCCCTGTCACCGTCTGCGCGGCTGTCACCGGACTGCGCCGGCCCCCCACAGGTCTCACCGACTCCAAGCTGCTCACCGTCAAACGGCGCACCGAGCTCGCCGAGAAGCTGCAGACGTGGGTGACGTCGTACGCCCTCGGGCACGCCTCTCCGGAGGAGATCGACGACCTGGGGATGACGGCCGCGCTGCGGCTCGCGGCGGGGCGCGCCCTGGAGACCCTGCCGGTCCGCCCGGACGCCGTGATCCTCGACGGGAAGCACGACTATCTCGGGACTCCCTGGAGGGTCCGTACGGTGATCAAGGGCGACCGGTCGTGCGTGGCGGTCGCAGCGGCCTCGGTGATCGCCAAGGTTCAGCGCGACAAAATGATGGCCGAACTGGGTATCGACCATGCAGACTTCGGTTTTGCGGACAACGCCGGGTATCCGTCGCCCGTGCACAAGGCCGCACTGGCGGAGCGGGGACCCACCCCGTACCACCGGTTGTCGTGGGCGTATCTTGATGCGCTGCCCCAGTGGCGGCACCTCAAGAAGGTCCGCACTTGGGTGGAAGGAAGCGTTCCGGAGGTCGAAGGGCAGCTCGGCTTCGATTTCTGACGATTCCGCTCGCACTTGTGTGCCACCCGCCGATGCGAGCCGTACCAGCGTTTGATAAAAATCAGCTCATGCCTCTCATTCCCGAGGAGCCTCAGATTTACGAGAGTGCCCAGGGTCCCAGCGCGACTCCGGCCAGCGGCCGCACCGCGTCGACCCCCCGCCCCGTACCCGGCCCCCGCCCCGCGGCTCCGTCGCGTCCCGGCCGCCCCGGACCCCCGCGGCCCGCGCCGCCGGTGCAACGTGCGCCACGTGACGTGGCCGTGGCCAAGCCCGCGCCGTCGGGCCCGCCTGCCCCTGCCGCCTCCGCCCAGGCTGCGGCGACCCCGCAGATCCAGCTGATCCCGGCCTCGCCCGAGGGAGCGCTCGACGCTGCCGAGGAAGCCGTCGACCTGCTCCTGGAGTCGGGCCGTGCCCCCGGCGACGTGCTGGTGCTCACCACGGGTGAGCAGCACCCGTGGGCCGCCCATGAGCTGTCCTTCGGCGAAGGCTCCTACTGGGCGCAGCACGACGCGGGTGACGACGTCTTCTACGCCGATGCCTCCGTTGCGGGCCGTGCCGCGGCGCGTCCCGTGGTCGTGGTCGCCGTCAACGGCGGTTCCGACACCGCGGCCGCCACCGCCCTCCCTCTGGCCCTCGGCCAGGCAGGTGCCCTGTTGATCGTCTGCGGCGACCCGCAGCAGATCAACTCGGTGCTGGGCGCGGGCGTCTGAGCCGGTTCCGGCTCGTCCGGGGGACACTCCGCACGACACGGGGGTCAGGGCGCCGCTGAGGTGGCGTCCGCACGGCGAGGCTTTCGGTGTGCGCGGACGCGTGGAGCGCTCGCCGTGCGCAGGCCGCGTTGGTTCGGGGTGCAGGTCCGCGCGCCTTACGGATGCGTCGTCGTGGGGGCGCCCAGACGCGCGGGCAGCGCGACTTGCCTGGCACACGCCGCTGCGAAGGTGTCCGTGAGGGAGCACCCGGACCGGTTCATCGCGTGAGCTGATCCGTCCCGCGCTCCCATCCCCGTGGCCCGTCCCCGCCGGCGGCGGCTCAGTGGTGCTCGGGGTGGACCTGGGCTCGCGGGCTTGGTCGTCGTACTCGGCCCGCCGTATCGCGCACGCAGTACGGCGCCGCCGTGCCGTCGGCCGAACACTCCTGTCGGTGTCCTCAGCGCGCCGCCGCGCGCCGGAGGACCTCCGAGGCCGCGCCGCCGGTGCGGGGCAACGGGAGCGGTGACTCGGACGTGGCGAAGGGCTCCGGCGTCGAGTCGGCGTTGGGCCGGCGGCCGCCGCGACCCTCGCCGAGGACCTGCCAGCCGTCACGGGTCAGCGTGATGTACGCCCCGCAGCGCAGGCCGTGCAGGGTGCAGGCGTCACGCAGGCCCCACATCCACGCGCCGTCCTCCTCCGTCCAACGAGCGTTGCCCTCGCGGCAGTAGAGCAGTACCGCGGTACGTACCGGAGTGCGGCGCCGCAGGTCGTGCGGGATGACGCGGCGCAACTGGGCGAGCAGCGCGTTGCGGAACATCCAGCCGTCGGCCGGAGCGGGGCGGCGGGTGAAGGAGGCGCTCGCACGCAGCCGCTCTTCCGCGTCGAGCACGGCCACGATCGCGGTCGCCGGCCCTGGCCGGTGCCGTGAGTGCAGACCGCTGACGACCTCGCGGGGGTTGCGCAGCAGCGGGATTCCCGCGGCAGCCCACTCCGCGGGTTCGAGCATGCGGGCCAGGGGGTTGGCGGATGCGGCGGACAGGTCGGCTGACGTCGACATGGATGCCGCGGAGGACGGAGCGAATCCGAAGGTCACGGTCCTCCCTTCGGCTACGCGCCCACACTGCGGGCGAGGTCGGATTCGGGGGAGCGCACACCGCAGCAGAGCCCTACCGGATCACGGACGAGCCGTGCGGGGAGCGGACTTCAATTCTTCCTGTCGAACCTGGATGCGGCAACGAGCAATTGGCGCCACCGACCGATATCTGGTGGTGCGCGGGTTATATCCCTACCCACTGCGTCACTGTGCGACGCATGCGACGACCGTGCACAACCAGGTCGCACGGCGTAGACGCATGGGAGGGGTCCCGAGCACGGACCGGTGTGGGCGGGGATTCGTGCGGCGCGGATGTCGCGGACGGGTGTCTCGTGTGGCACGCACGCGACGAGCATGCGATCGACCTTGCACGGCCAGGCTCGTCAACCCTGCATGGCGAGGACCAGCGGCATCACCCCCTGTGCACCGGCACGTCGGAGAATCCGGGCCGCGACCGCCAGGGTCCAGCCTGTCTCGGTGAAGTCGTCCACCAGCAGCACTGGGCCCGGGGTCTCGGCGAGAGCCGAAGCCAGGGTGGGCGGCAGGGTGAGTGCGCCGTCGAGTGCCTTGAGGCGCTGGGCGCTGTTGCTCCGGGAGAGCTGGGGTGCCTCGCCGGTGTACTGCAGGGAACCAAGCAGCGGGAGTCTGCCGACCTCTGCGATGCGTGCGCCCAGTGAGTTGATCAGTTGCGGACGTGTGCGTGAGGCGACCGTGACGACGCCGACCGGGCGCGGTGGGGCGTCCTGAGCTCCGGAGGCCCAACCGCCCGGTCCCTTGGCCCAGTCGACCAGTACACCCACGACCGCCTTGGCCACGTCGTCGGGCACGGGCCCGTCCGGGGCGTGGGGTGCGAGCATCGGTCGCAGCCGGTTGCCCCAGCCGATGTCCGACAGTCGTCCCAAAGCCCGCCCCGGTGCGGCCTGTTCACCGGCCGGGATACGCCCCTTGAGGTCGACGCCGATGGCGGGCAGACCGGTCGGCCACATACGGCGCGGCTCCACCTCGACTCCCGCCCGAACGAGGTCGACGCGTGCGGCGTCCAGTGCGACCGTGGACGTATCGGCAGTGAAGCGCGCGCCCGCGCAGTTGTCGCAGCGACCGCAGGGCTTGGCCTCCTCGTCGTCGAGCTGACGCTGCAGGAACTCCATCCGGCAGCCCGTAGTCGAGGCGTACTCGCGCATCGCCTGCTGCTCGGCCTTGCGCTGCTTGGCGACCCAGTCGTAGCGCTCGGACTCGTACGTCCATGGCTGTCCGGTCGCGATCCAGCCACCCTTGACCCGCCGGACCGCCCCGTCCACGTCGAGGACCTTGAGCATGGTCTCCAAACGGGAGCGGCGAAGCTCCACCAAGGGCTCCAGGGCGGGCAGCGACAGTGGCCTGTCCGCCCGCGCGAGGACGTCGAGAGTGCGGCGCACCAGGTCCTCCGAAGGGAAGGCGAGCGAGGCGAAGTACTGCCAGATCGCCTCGTCCTCCTGGCCTGGAAGGAGGAGCACCTCGGCGTGCTCCACGCCGCGGCCGGCACGACCGACCTGCTGGTAGTAGGCGATGGGGGAGGAGGGCGAGCCGAGGTGCACCACGAAGCCGAGGTCGGGCTTGTCGAAGCCCATGCCGAGCGCGGAGGTGGCGATCAGGGCCTTGACCTTGTTACCGAGCAGGTCGTCCTCGGCCTGCTGACGGTCGGCGTTCTCCGTCTTGCCGGTGTAGGAGGCGACCGTGTGACCGCGATGCCGGAGGAAGGCCGTGACCTCCTCGGCGGCGGCCACCGTGAGCGTGTAGATGATCCCCGAACCCGGCAGGTCATCGAGGTGGTCGGCGAGCCACGCCATCCGGTGCGCGGCGTCCGGCAGGCGGAGCACACTCAGGCTCAGGCTGTCCCGGTCCAATGGGCCACGCAGCACCAGGGCGTCCGAAGTGCCCCCGGTACCGAGTTGTTCGGCGACATCGGCGGTCACGCGCGCGTTGGCGGTGGCGGTCGTCGCGAGCACGGGCACTCCGGGCGGGAGATCGGAGAGCATGGTGCGCAGCCGCCGGTAGTCCGGCCGGAAGTCGTGGCCCCAGTCCGAGATGCAGTGCGCCTCGTCCACCACGAGAAGGCCGGTCGCCGCGGCCAGCTTGGGCAGGACCTGATCGCGGAAGTCCGGGTTGTTGAGGCGTTCCGGGGAGACCAGCAGTACATCGACGTCGCCCGCGGCGATCTCGTGCTGAATGGTGTCCCATTCCTCGGTGTTGGAGGAGTTGATGGTCCGCGCGTGGATCCCGGCGCGGGCCGCGGCCTCGACCTGGTTGCGCATCAGCGCGAGCAACGGGGAGACGATCACCGTCGGGCCGCTGCCGCGGGCCCGCAGCAGCGAGGTGGCCACGAAGTAGACCGCGGACTTGCCCCACCCCGTGCGCTGCACGACCAGGGCTCGGCGTCTGTCGGCGACCAGTGCCTCGATCGCCCGCCACTGGTCCTCACGCAGCCGGGCCGCGCCGGTGGCGTCTCCGACGAGGCGTGCGAGGACCGCGTCGGCGGCCGCCCGGAGATCCGCGTTGCTCGTGTGCTCCATGCGTCCCATACAACAGGACGGCACTGACAGAGGGGAGCCGGGCGGGGCGGGACGCCGATTTTGGGCCGGGCGGTGTGGGGCGGATGTGCGGTTTCGGGGCCGGGGGTGTGCGGGGCGCCGGGCCCAGCCATCGCGGTGTGGCAGCTGACCACTGCCGGGCCGGGGCAGGAGAGGGGTCGGCCCTCGACATACGACGCGTTGTCGTGTCCCTGGTCGGAGTTATCCACAGGGCAAAGCGGAGCCTCGCGATCCGCGAGATCGTCTGCGCATGACGAACCACAGCGAAGCGACTGGATCTTCCGAAAACGACGGCACCGCAGGCAGCGAACAGCACCTCGCCCCGCGGGCCGGCGGCCCGACCGACGTACCTGACGTGTCTGGCGTGCATGACATGCACGATGTGCATGAGGGACACGATGTGCAGCGTGGGCATGACGTGCAGGCTGGGCATGGCACCCACCCAGGGCTCGCGCAACAAGCGGACCAATCCGACCGCACCGCATACGAAGGGCAGCCGGCCGACCAGCAGGTCACCCTGCGCACCCCGGCCGAACTGGCCGATGCGTTGCCGTATCTCCTCGGATACCGCCCCGAGGACAGCATCGTGCTCGTCGCCCTGCACGACAGGGGTGGCCGCGGCCGGTTCGGTGGCCGGGCACGGCTCGGCATTCCCGCGAGTACGGACGACTGGGACTCCGCGGCCAGGCAGCTGACCCACGGACTGGTGAGGGGCAGCGAGCGCAGGGGAGCCCGGGCCGAGCAGATGGTCGCCTTCCTCTGCCAGGAACCGGCACAGGGCGAGACCGGCCAACAGGTCATGGAACGGCTGCGCCCGCTGGCCCAGAAGATGCGTCTCGCCTGCGGCGGTCTGGACGTCCCGGTGATCGAGGCCCTGTGCATCTCCGACGGTCGCTTCTGGTCGTACTGCTGCGACAAGGAGGATTGCTGTCCGCCCGAGGGGCGGCCGATGGGTTTGCCCGGTACGTCCGTGCTGGCTGCCGCGGCCACGTACGCCGGACTGCAGGTGCGCGGAACGCTGCGCGAGTTGCAGGCCAGGCTGTTGCCCTGGGAGACCGCCGCAGCCCTGGAACAGGAGATCGCCCTGGACACCGTCGGCATGGCGCTCGTCCCCAGGATCCTCGACGACGCGACACGCTCGGGCGTGGCAGAGGAGACGCTGGAGCTCGCCGAGCGGCTCCTGAGCCGCTTCGCCGCGGCCCCGCCCGCGTCCGGAACGCTCACTGCGGATCTCCGCGACGACGAACTGCTCGGACACGACGAAGCCGCGAGGCTCATTCTGGGCCTGCAGGACCGCTCGACCCGCGACCGCGTGGCCGAGTGGATGGAGGGCGACGAGGCCGGTCCCGCCCTCCGGCTCTGGCGAGCGCTGGCCCGCCGCTGCGTCGGACCGTACCGCGAGTACGCCGCGCCGCCCCTCACCCTCGCCGGCTGGGTCGCCTGGTCCACCGGTGACGATCTGGAGGCCCGAGAAGCCCTTGCCATGGCACTCGGCGCCGACACCGACTACCTCTTCGCGCGCCTCCTGCACCAGGCCTGCAACGAGGGTCTGGACCCCGAGTCGATCCGCCGTTGCCTGCGCGCGGAACGCGTGGGTCGCGAGCGGACGGACGCCGGGCGCCTCGACAGGCCGGAGGATGCCGAAGAGCCGTTGCGGGGCGCGGCAGTTGAGTCCAAGCCGATGTCGGACGCGAGTCATCGCCGCCGGTCTCGGCACGATGCGGGTGCGGCCGGCAGTTTCCTGCGCTCCGCACGGGGCGCCGGGCGAGAGCGGGCTGCGAGCGGCTCGCGCCCGCGTACTACGGCGGGGACACATCCCGGTGCCCCGCGGCCGGGCGGCACGTCTGCGCGTACCTCGAAGCGCACGGCTGCGCGCACGCCCAAGAGCACGGCTCCGCCCACCTCGAACAGCACGGCCGCGCGCACCTCGAAGAAGGGAACCGCGCGTCGGAGCGGGCCCCGTCCGGACGGTGTGCGTCCCGGAAAAGCGGGCGCCGAGGGGGACGCGTGAGCCGTTACGGGCAGAGCACTGACCGATGGTGTCGAAGCGATGGCCGTCGCGGGCAGCGCACTGATCGAGGCCGTGGAGGTGAAGGTAGTCACGGCGCGAGGCGCGGGCGCCAACCAGGGAACGGCGTCCGTGAGCCGGGTCTGCACCATCAGTTCCGCGATCCGGGTCTACGCGATCAGCTCCGTGATCCCAGTCGCCACAAACAGCAGAGGTCGGCCGATGACTTGTCCCTGGGACGGCACCGACCTCGTGGCCGCCTCCGTGTCCCGGAGGCCCTCAGCCGGCCTGGCGAACTCGGTGAACGCGGTGACCATTCCGCGCGGTTACCCCATCACGGGCGTGACTTGGAGGAGTCCCTCCCCGTTCACCTGAGTGGCGGAACGCCTGGACTGGCTGTGCCGCCGCACCGCCCCTGTCACCCCGGGTCCCCCAGCCGGCGCCGCACACGCCCGAGGCGCAACGAGCGCAGAGGAAGCCGCCCCATGCCACAGCCGCCCCCCGCATCCCCGGCCGCCGACGACCGCGCGACAGCCGGTCGGCCGGTGCCGTCTCCCAGGCTGGATACGGAGCTGTCTCCCGTCGGCGCCGGTGCAGGGCGGCACACATCCGGGATTCCGAGCGATGCCACCGGCAGTTCCCCGCAGGCCGGCGACGGCTGGTCCCTGCCGGCTTCGGCGGACCAGGGGTGGGTCTCCGCCCGATCGGCGGACCAGGGCCCGTCTCCTGTCTGGCGGCCGACGGCAGGCCAGGACGCTCGCCCCTACCGGTGGGAAGGACAGGCCGGGCTTCCCGTTCAGCCGACGAGACCCACAAGGCACAGCCCCTCGCCCTTGTCGCCCGCGAGTCCGGGCCCGATGTCGTCACTCGCCGACCACGCACGACGCTCCAACCCGCCCAAAGACACCCCGTCGGCTCAGTCATCGACCGCTCGTCGGTCGGCCGACCTGCCCCCTACTCACGACGCCATGATCTGCGTGGCCCTCCCGGGTCTCGCCGTCTCCACGAACCAGGGGCAGTTGACGGGCCGGGGCCTCGAGGGGTTCTACCGCGCGGGCCGGCGCGTGCTCTCGCGCTGCCAGGTCCGTGTGGCCGGACGCGAACCGCTGCCGGTCCAAGCTCGGATGACGGCGGCCGACTGTGCTCGTTTCGTGGGCACGCTGCGCACCTCCCCGCAGGCGGGCCCGGACCCGGACGTCGTCGTCGTGCGAACCCGTCACGCCGACGGGACCGAGCGGATCACGCTGCACAGTGCGGCCGTGCGCCCGCTGCTTGTGCCGGTCGAGGTCGCGCTGGGTACGGACTTGGCCGACCTCGGTGCGATCGCGTGCGGCAACTCGGGGCAGGAAGTGCCCGCCACGGTCCACGATTCGGGCCTGCGCTGGTCGTCCGCCCATGGGAACTCGACAGTGACGGCCGACCCGTCGCCTGCCGACGCGCTGGCCTCCGCGGGGCTGCTGCGCTGGGAGTTCGCACTGCCCCCGGGCGGCAGCGTGAGCATCGAGCTGCGGGTGCGTCTGGACGGGGCGGGACCCGTGCGGGCCGTTGGCCGAGCGGCTACGAGCCCGCTGGCTCCCGCGCGGGCGGCCGGTGACGATCCCAGAGTGGAGGCCCTGCTGCGGACGAGCGTCGAGGACCTCCAGGCCCTCCTGCTGCGGGACCACGCGCACCCCGCCGACACACACCTGGCCGCCGGGGTTCCCTGGCGCTGCGGCCTGGCCCCGGCCGAGGCCCTCGCCGCGGCCCGGATGACCCTGCCCCTGGGTACCCGGCTCGCCGTGGGTACGCTGCGCACCCTCGCCCGCACCCAACTTCGGGGCCAGGGACCGCAGTCCGGCATGATCCCCGGGCCGATACGGGACGCGGGCCCGCATCTGCCGCCGGGTTGCACAGGCACGGAGGCCACGCTGCTCTTTCCCGCGCTGCTCGCGGAGGCCCGACTCTGGGGGCTGCCCGGACCCGAGACCGAGGAACTCCTCCCGGCGGCCGAGCGGTGTCTGACCTGGCTGCGGGCCACTGCGGGCGACGGCACGTATCTGCGCGACCCGCACCCCGGTGGGCCGGTCCGCTGCGAGACCCAGGCCCATGCCCATCGTGCGGCACTGCTCGGCGCCGATCTCCTCGATGCCTGCGGCAGACCGGGCGGCGGCGAACTGCGGCAGTGGGCCGGGGCGCTGCGGACGACGTTCCGGGCGGACTTCTGGATCGACGACGTGGGCGGCGGCCGACCCGCGGCTGCCCGAGCCCCGGACGGACGACACGTGCCGCATCTGGGCGCCGCCGCCGTCCATCTCCTCGACACCGGCCTGCTGGGTGGGGGAGAGCAGGCCCCAGGTCTGCTCGACAAGGTGCAGACCGCACAACTCGCCCGGCTGCTCGGCGGGCCGGCCATGGACTCGGGGTGGGGACTTCGCGGGCTGAGCGCGAAGGAAGCGGGGCACAACCCCTTCGGCCACCGCAGTGGTGCCGTGCGGGTCCACGAGACGGCGCTGGCTGTCGCGGGCCTGGCCACGGCCGACTACGAGAAGGAGGCAAGTGCGCTGCTGCGGGGCCTACTGGGGGCGGCAGAGGCGTTCGGCCACCGGTTGCCCGAGATGTACGCGGGGGAGCGGCGCACCGACGGAAGCGCCCCTCTCCCGCATCCGGCGGCCTGTCGCCCCGCGGCCACGGCAGCGGCAGCCGGGGTGCTGATGTTGACCACGCTCGCGGGTATCCGCCCGGACGCCCCCGCGGGGACGGTCACACTGCGGCCCGTGCGTAGTGCACCGCTCGGCGAGATCGTCCTGACGGGCCTCAGAGTCGCCGGCGCCCCCTTCTCCGTACGCGTCAGCCGACTGGGTCTCGCCATGGTCGAGGAGGCGGCCGACGGCCTGCAATTGCGGGCGTGACCTCGTACGACGCCACACGGCACGACGACGGAGCGGGGTGGTGAGGCTGATATTGGGCCGAATTGGATCAGCCATCGGTGGAGCTGACGAAGGGAGTGTTTATCGTCAAGCAGACGACTATGATCGCCGCATGCCCTACGACCCGTCAGCCTTTCCGCCCTTTGCCGTCACCGTGGACCTGGTCGTGCTGACCGTGCGACGCCATGCCCTGTGCGCGCTGGCGGTGCGCAGGGGCGAACCGCCGTTCCAGGGGCGCTGGGCGCTGCCCGGTGGGTTCGTACGGGCCGACGAGGACCTGGCGCAGGCCGCCGCGCGTGAGCTGGCCGAGGAGACCGGGCTGCGCGCCCACGACCCCGCCGTTCCCGCACAGGACAACGGCGCACACCTGGAGCAGCTCGCGACATACGGCGACCCCAAGCGTGACCCTCGGATGCGCGTGGTCAGCGTCGCTCACCTCGCGCTGGCTCCCGATCTGCCCGCACCCCGCGCGGGTGGCGATGCCAGCAACGCGCGCTGGGCGCCGGTCGATGAGTTGCTGCAGCAAAGCGGTTACGGCCGGGACGGCGAACCGGTCGCGCCGCTCGCCTTCGATCACGCGCAGATCCTGGCCGACGGGGTGGAGCGCGCCCGCTCCAAGATCGAGTACTCGTCGCTGGCCACGGCGTTCTGCCCCACCGAGTTCACCGTCGGCGAGCTGCGCCGGGTCTATGAGGCGGTGTGGGGCGTGGCGCTCGACCCCCGCAACTTCCACCGCAAGGTCACGGGCACGCCGGGCTTCCTCGTCCCCACCGGCGGCACCACCACACGCCAGGGCGGCCGCCCCGCCCAGCTCTTCCGGGCCGGCGGAGCCACGCTGCTCAACCCCCCGATGCTGCGCCCGGAGGTGTGACGCGAGAGTCCCGGCCGGGATGCCGTGCCGAGATGCCGGGCATGGCCGGACGGTGCGACCTTGATCGGGGGCGAAGGGCGAACAGGGGGCCGAGCGGGCCGATCTGTGCCGGGAGAGGGCCGTGCGCTGCCCGAAAAAACGGACATAGCGCGCTATCTTGCTTCGAGTGATCCAGGCCATCGGACTGACCAGCAACCCTCGCAAGGAGCTTCCTCCCGCCGTCGACGACGTTTCCTTCGAGGCGTGCGCAGGACGCGTCACCGCGCTGCTCGGGGCGCCGGGAGCAGGCAAGACGACGGCGCTCAGACTCATGCTCGAACTCCAACAGGGCCGTGGGATCACCTACTTCAGAGGCCGTCCCCTGCACCGCATCGCCCATCCGTCGCGCGAGATCGGTGTGCTCCTCGGCGATGTTCCCGGGCACCCCGCCCGCACCGTCCGCGGTCATCTGCGCATGCTGTGCGCTGCCGCAGGCGTTCCGGCACGGCGCGCGGACGAGGTGCTGGAGGTGGTCGGCCTCGTCAGCCTGCGCGATGAGCGCCTGGACAGCCTCTCGCGCGGCATGGACCGCCGCCTCGGTCTGGCCTGCGTGCTGCTGGCCGACCCGCACACACTCGTGCTCGACGATCCCGCGGACGGGCTCTCGACCCGCGAGTGCCGTTGGCTCCACGGCATGCTGCGCGCGCACGCGGCCCAGGGCGGCACGGTCCTGCTGACCACGGCTGATCCCAAGGAGGCCGCGCGCACCGCCGACCGGGTCGTCACCCTGGAGCAGGGCAGACTCGTCGCCGACCTGGAGGCCGCCGACTTCTCTCGCACCCGGCTGCGCCCCCGGGTCGCCGTGCGCACTCCGCACGCCTCCCGCCTCGCCGCCCTGCTCACCAAGGAGGCGCGCACGGCACAGCGCTCCATCGAGGTCGTGCGCGAGAACGGCAACCGCCTCTCGGTGTACGGCAGTACATGTGCCGACGTCGGCGAGACCGCGTACCGCCACGGCATCCTCGTGCACCAACTCGCCGACGAGATCGGCGACATGGGACCCGGCGCCGAGGAAGGCCTCACGGCGGAGCTGCGATCCGATCACGTGCGGCAGACGCCGGACGGTGAGTTGGGCGCAGCCCCTGGTGGTCCTGAGAAGGCAGGCGCGACGCCGTCGGAGGCGGACGGCGGGGCGGCCCCGGCCTGCGCTCGCGCAGCGGCCCCCGAGGAGCCGCTGACGCCGGACGGAGGGCCGGGCACGGCCGCAGAGGACGAGGCATCAGCAGAGGCTCCACAGGCGCTCATGGGCGAGCCGCGGCTCGCCGACGTACGCGCAGACGATCGGCCTGCGTCCCAGGCCTCCGGTTCGCGGGCGGCGACCTCCGCTGTCGACGCCCTCCCCGATCTCCCGCCCCCCATCTCCGTCCGCCCCGCCCCCAGCCCCCTGCGTCCCCTCCGCTACGAACTCCGTCGCGCCGCCGGCGTCGGCACGGGGTTCCTCACCGGCGCCGCCGTGCTGGTGGTGTCCGCCCTCGCCGCCGTACTGCTGGCTCGTGTCGGACACACTCCGCAGCCGCGCCTGCTGGTCGCGTGGCCGCAGGAGCTCCCGCTGCCGCCCGCAGCGCTCGGTGCCGGGCTGCTCGGCGCGATCGCGTTCGGCGACGAGTTCCGCCACCCCGCCCTGGCCGCGGATCGCGGCACCGTCCCCCGCCGGCTGGGGCTGCTGGTCGCGAAACTCCTCGTCGCCTCCGCCACCGCGCTGGTGCTGGCCTTCCTCACCGTGGGCTGCAATGCCGAAGTGCTCTATCTCGTCTACGGACGGGAGCTCGCGGAAGTTCCCGCCGACTGGCTTTCGCTGAGCGCGAGTTGGGCCGGGCTGGTGGTCGGGTGCGCCTGGGCCGGCGTGCTGGCCGCGGGCCTCTTCCGGTCGACCACGGCAGGGCTCGCGGCGGTGGTGGCCGTACCCATCCTCGTCGTACCCCTCGTACACAAGGCGCTGGAGGGGCCGTCTGTGCGGACGGCGGCCGGTTTTCCCCTGCGGCTGCGTGAGGTGCTCCTGTCGCAGTGGCCGTTCGGGGGGGAGCGCTATGTGGCCGCCGTCGCGCGTGTGATCGCCCAACCCGTCGGCGGCGCACTGACGTTGTCGCTGACCGCGCTGCTCTGCGCCTATCTGCTCACGACCCTGCGGGGCAGGGTCCGATGACCACCGTCCCTGAGCTTCCGGGTCCCGCCATGTGCACAACTCCCCGAGGAGAGCCCATTTCTTTCCGATAAGGCGTCAATTGCGACGGGGTGAGCGATCACCCTTTCGTGTGCTTTTCACCAAAGACCTCAAGGGAGTTGGGGACGGCGCCGACAAAGGATCCGTGAGTACCCTTGCGCACACCATGATGACCGCCGCCCGCGCCACCGACTCCGGTCTCGTCGGCCCGGGCGAACTCGACCGCTACCCCTACGCCGAGGCCCCCGTCACCGACCGCCTCGGAGCCCCTGCCTGGGACGGCACGGACCCGGAGCTGGGCCGGGTCGGCCGGCGCGCCGCGGGCAACCGCGGACGCGGGCTGCACGGCCAACTCGTCCAACAGCTCGGCCAGATGATCGTCTCCGGCGACCTCGGCGCCGACCGCCCGCTCGTGCCCGAGGAGATCGGCCAGCGCTTCGAGGTCTCCCGCACCGTCGTCCGCGAGTCGCTCCGCGTCCTGGAGGCCAAGGGCCTGGTCAGTGCCCGCCCGAACGTCGGCACGCGCGTGCGCCCTGTCAGTGACTGGAACCTCCTCGACCCGGACATCATCGAGTGGCGGGCCTTCGGCCCGCAGCGTGACGACCAGCGCCGGGAGCTGAGCGAGCTGCGCTGGACGATCGAGCCGCTCGCCGCCCGCCTCGCCGCCGGGCATGGGCGCGACGACGTCCAGCAGCGGCTCGGCGACATGGTCGAGATCATGAGCCACGCGATGGGACAGGGCGACGTCCTCACCTTCTCCCGCGCCGACGCCGAGTTCCACATGTTGCTCATCCAGCTCGCGGGCAACCGCATGCTGGAGCACCTGTCGGGGATCGTCTCGGCCGCCCTCCAGGTCTCCGGTGGCCCCGTCACGGGCTGTGACCGGCCGAACGAGACGTCGCTGACACAGCACAGCAGGATCGTCGACGCCCTCGCCACCGGCGACGGCGCGGCCGCCGAAACGGCCATGCGTCACCTCCTCACCGTCCACCCCGAGGTGGAGCGCGTGGTGCCCGCACCCCGCGAGCACTGACCGCACACCTGGGGTGCGCGGCTGAGGATGCCTCCCCCTCCTGTGGCAGCTCTCGGTCTGCGCACCCCCTCCCGTCGGACCCGCAGGATCCAGCACGGATCCTGCGGGTCCGACGGTGCAATGAGGCGGCCGAATCGCCGTACAGTGCATTGTTCAAGCTGTGGGCGACCTCTTATGTCATCATCTGCCCGCTTTTGATCCGTTACGGGATGTGACTCGGGCCACGCAGATTGGGCGTAACGCTCGGCGGAGCAGCGCGATGACCTAAGAGGTGACAGCCGAGGAGGGAATACGGACGCCGCTCAAGGCGCTGTGATTCTTCCCGGCCCCGCCCGCACCGTCGGCCCAATCCCCCAGGTCGGTGGTCGGCTCCTGTCCGTCATGGACGGGGCCGGAAGCCGTTTTCCAACGTTCCGAGAGGTTGTTCGTGTCGGCCAGCACATCCCGTACGCTCCCGCCGGAGATCGCCGAGTCCGTCTCTGTCATGGCTCTCATTGAGCGGGGAAAGGCTGAGGGGCAGATCGCCGGCGACGATGTGCGTCGGGCCTTCGAAGCTGACCAGATCCCGGCCACTCAGTGGAAGAACGTACTGCGCAGCCTCAACCAGATCCTCGAGGAAGAGGGTGTGACGCTGATGGTCAGTGCCGCGGAGCCCAAGCGCACCCGAAAGAGCGTCGCAGCGAAGAGTCCGGCCAAGCGCACCGCCACCAAGACGGTCGCGGCGAAGACGGTGACCGCCAAGAAGGCCACCGCCACCGCCACGCCGACGGCGCCCGCCGCCGACTCCGCCGTCGAGGACGAGTCCTCCGCAAAGAAGGCCGCCGCCAAGAAGACGACCGCCAAGAAGGCGGCCGCGAAGAAGACCGTCGCCAAGAAGACGGCGGCGAAGAAGACCACCGCCAAGAAGGACGACGCCGAGCTGGTCGAGGACGAGGTCCTCGAGGACACCAAGCCCGGCGACGAGCCCGAGGGCGCCGAGAGCGCCGGCTTCGTTCTCTCCGACGAGGACGAGGACGACGCGCCCGCGCAGCAGGTCGCCGCCGCCGGTGCCACCGCCGACCCGGTCAAGGACTACCTGAAGCAGATCGGCAAGGTCCCCCTGCTCAACGCCGAGCAGGAGGTCGAGCTCGCCAAGCGCATCGAGGCGGGCCTCTTCGCCGAGGACAAGCTGTCCAACGCCGACAAGCTCGCCCCGAAGCTCAAGCGCGAGCTGGAGATCATCGCCGAGGACGGCCGCCGCGCCAAGAACCACCTCTTGGAGGCCAACCTCCGTCTGGTGGTCTCCCTGGCCAAGCGCTACACGGGCCGCGGCATGCTCTTCCTGGACCTCATCCAGGAGGGCAACCTCGGTCTGATCCGCGCGGTCGAGAAGTTCGACTACACCAAGGGCTACAAGTTCTCCACGTACGCCACCTGGTGGATCCGTCAGGCGATCACCCGCGCCATGGCCGACCAGGCCCGCACCATCCGTATCCCGGTGCACATGGTCGAGGTCATCAACAAGCTCGCGCGCGTGCAGCGCCAGATGCTCCAGGACCTGGGCCGCGAGCCCACCCCGGAGGAGCTGGCCAAGGAACTCGACATGACCCCGGAGAAGGTCATCGAGGTCCAGAAGTACGGCCGCGAGCCCATTTCGCTGCACACCCCCCTGGGCGAGGACGGCGACAGCGAGTTCGGTGACCTCATCGAGGACTCCGAGGCCGTCGTCCCGGCCGACGCGGTCAGCTTCACGCTCCTGCAGGAGCAGCTGCACTCCGTCCTCGACACCCTGTCCGAGCGCGAGGCGGGCGTCGTCTCCATGCGCTTCGGTCTCACTGACGGTCAGCCGAAGACCCTCGACGAGATCGGCAAGGTGTACGGCGTGACGCGTGAGCGCATCCGCCAGATCGAGTCGAAGACGATGTCGAAGCTGCGCCACCCGTCGCGGTCCCAGGTGCTGCGCGACTACCTCGACTAGTCGCCTCCGTACGATGCGAAAGGCCCGGTCTCCCGTGTGGGGACCGGGCCTTCGCGCTGTCGCGCGGGTGCGGGGTGCGGCGGGCTGGATCACTCTGGGTTTCCCATGACCACCCAAGAGTGAGGAGCGTCATGCGCCGTCCCTTTACCCGGGCGCTGACCCGGCCGCTTGCTCTGGCGGCTGTGGCAGCTGCCATACCGCTGGTGTCCGCTGCCCCTGTGGCTGCCGACAGTGTCGTCGTCGGCGGGTTTCCGGTCGATGTGTCCCAGAGTCCGTGGACCGTGGCGCTGTCCAGTCGTGACCGGTTCGGTGGTACGCGGGCGGGTCAGTTCTGCGTCGGTGTGGCGGTCAGTCGCTCCACCGTGCTCACCGCGGCCCACTGTATGCGTGAGGAGGTCCTGGGCTCGTCGCCGGACGGGGTGCGTGACCTCAGCGTCATCGCCGGCCGTACGGATCTGCTGTCGAACCGGGGGCAGGAGATCCGCGTCCGCGACACCTGGGTGAACCCGGCTTACGACAGTGTGACCAACGCGGGGGACTACGCCGTGGTCACCCTCGCCCAGCCGCTTTCGCCGAGCTCGGTCATCAGGATGGCGCGCACCGGTGATCCCGCCTATGTGCCGGGCACGTCGGCCCTGGTCTACGGGTGGGGGGACGTCACGGGCGCGGGTGACTACGCGCGCAGTCTGCGGGCGGCGCGCGTGCATGTGATGTCCGATGCCCAGTGCAGGGCGGCGTATCCGGGCGGGGGCAACGGAAGGTACCTGGCCGACAGCATGGTCTGCGCCGGGGAACAGGTAGGAGGCCGGGACGCCTGTCAGGGGGACAGCGGAGGGCCGCTGGTCGCTCAGGGGAAGCTGATCGGGCTCGTTTCCTGGGGGAGCGGCTGCGGTCGTGCGGGCACGCCTGGCGTCTACACGCGGGTGTCCGACGCCGTGCGGTCCCTGGGGTGGCGCGCGGCCGGGGTCCGCGACCACCGTAGGGGCGGCTGACGGGGCCGCCCTCGGCGCCTGCGGAGGGCCCGCAGGATATGAGCGCGGGCGGCCGCCCCTGCTGTCAGGGGCGGCCGCCCGTCGACCGGCCTGTGCCGGAAGCTGGCTCGTCGTGATGCGAGGTGTCAGCGCTCTTCTTCGGACGCCGATGCGGGAGCGGACGTCAGCCGCTCCGTCTCGTCCTGTATCTCAGCGGCGATCTTCTTGAGTTCCGGCTCGAACTTGCGGCCGTGGTGGGCGCAGAAGAGCAGTTCTCCGCCGCTGAGCAGGACAACGCGCACGTACGCCTGTGCGCCGCAGCGGTCGCAGCGGTCAGCGGCCGTCAGCGGGCTCGCGGGGGTCAGAACAGTAGTCACGTCGCCTCTTCTCTAGCTCGACGAGCTGTCGTACCAGGGTCAACATCCAACCAGCCCCAAAACGTTCCCGCTCGCGGCTTCTCCCAGAGAGAAATTTTTTTCGGGGGCGGCTGGCTGCTGCCGGTTTGGCGGCGAATGTGCCGTATCGCGTGTCTGTCGGCTTACGGTTTCGCGCTGTCGGTCAAGGTCGGTCCTCCCGGCTGGCTTGCCGGTTCGTTCATGAGGACGTGCCCGGAGCCTAAATGGTTCATGCCTG
Organism: Streptomyces sp. R28; assembly: GCF_041052385.1. Classification (GTDB taxonomy): domain Bacteria; phylum Actinomycetota; class Actinomycetes; order Streptomycetales; family Streptomycetaceae; genus Streptomyces. Next base: position 7,817,145 of record NZ_CP163439.1, read on the forward strand.
GAAGGGAACGTGATATGTACTTCACCCCATCGAGGGATCGAACACGCATGCGACCCTGGACTAGTCTGTGTTTCGCACGAGGGTGGCGTTACAACGGCTCTACCAGGCCTCGGTACCCTCTTGACGGCAACCCAAGCCGCGCCCTTACCCACTGGGGCCCCATATGAAATTCAGCGAGGAGCGAACCGCGTGACCGCCGAGACGTCCGTGCCGTCCACAGCGCTGCTGGCAGGAGCAGACCGGGACGGGTCCAACTACACCGCGCGGCACCTGCTCGTCCTCGAGGGGCTCGAGGCCGTACGCAAGCGCCCGGGCATGTATATCGGGTCGACCGACAGCCGCGGTCTGATGCACTGCCTGTGGGAGATCATCGACAACTCCGTCGACGAGGCCCTCGGCGGGTACTGCGACCACATCGAGGTGATCCTCCACGACGACGGGTCCGTGGAGGTCCGGGACAACGGCCGGGGCATCCCGGTCGACGTCGAGCCCAAGACCGGCCTGTCCGGCGTCGAGGTCGTCATGACCAAGCTGCACGCCGGCGGAAAGTTCGGCGGCGGTTCGTACGCCGCGTCCGGCGGTCTGCACGGCGTGGGCGCCTCCGTGGTGAACGCCCTGTCCGCGCGGCTGGACGTCGAGGTGGACCGGAGCGGTCACACCCACGCCATCAGCTTCCGGCGTGGCGTTCCCGGGGCCTTCGCCGCCGACGGACCGAACGCCAAGTTCGAGTCCACGGGCGGTCTGCGCAAGACCAAGAAGATCCCCAAGACCCGCAACGGCACGCGCGTGCGGTACTGGGCCGATCGCCAGATCTTCCTCAAGGACGCCAAGCTCTCCCTGGAGAACCTGCACCAGCGCGCCCGCCAGACCGCGTTCCTGGTGCCCGGCCTGACCCTCGTCGTCCGTGACGAGTTCGGCCTCGGCGAGGGCGGCAGCAAGGGCGAGGAGTCCTTCCGCTTCGACGGCGGCATCAGCGAGTTCTGCGAGTACCTCGCCACCGACAAGCCGGTCTGCGACGTCCTCCGCTTCAACGGCCAGGGCACCTTCAAGGAGACGGTCCCGGTCCTGGACGAGCACGGCCAGATGACCCCCACCCAGGTCACCCGTGAGCTCGATGTCGACGTCGCCATGCGGTGGGGCACCGGGTACGACACGACCCTGAAGTCGTTCGTGAACATCATCGCCACCCCCAAGGGCGGCACCCACGTCGCGGGCTTCGAGACCGCCGTGTCCAGCACCATGAACGAGGTGCTGCGCGCCAAGAAGCTGCTGCGCGTCGCCGAGGACGACATCGTCAAGGACGACGCCCTGGAGGGCCTCACCGCGGTCGTCACCGTCCGTCTCGCCGAGCCGCAGTTCGAGGGCCAGACCAAGGAGGTCCTGGGCACCTCGGCGGCCCGTCGCATCGTGAACACCGTGATCGCCAGGGAGCTCAAGGCGTTCCTGACGTCCACGAAGCGGGACGCCGCGGCCCAGGCCCGGGTCGTCATGGAGAAGGCCGTCGCCGCCGCCCGTACGCGCATCGCGGCCCGCCAGCACAAGGACGCGCAGCGCCGGAAGACGGCCCTGGAGTCCTCGTCGCTGCCTGCCAAGCTCGCCGACTGCCGCAGCGACGACGTCGACCGCAGCGAGCTGTTCATCGTCGAGGGAGACTCCGCGCTCGGCACCGCCAAGCTCGCCCGGAACTCCGAGTTCCAGGCGCTGCTGCCGATCCGCGGCAAGATCCTCAACGTCCAGAAGTCGTCCGTGACCGACATGCTGAAGAACGCCGAGTGCGGGGCGATCATCCAGGTCATAGGGGCAGGGTCCGGCCGGACCTTCGACATCGACGCGGCGCGCTACGGCAAGATCATCATGATGACCGACGCCGATGTGGACGGCTCCCACATCCGGACCCTGCTGCTGACGCTCTTCCAGCGCTACATGCGGCCGATGATCGAGGCGGGCCGGGTGTTCGCGGCGGTGCCGCCGCTGCACCGCATCGAGCTCATCCAGCCCAAGAAGGGGCAGGACAAGTACGTCTACACGTACTCGGACCGCGAGCTGCGCGACAAGCTCATGGAGTTCCAGAGCAAGGGCATCCGGTACAAGGACTCCATCCAGCGGTACAAGGGTCTTGGTGAGATGGACGCCGACCAGCTGGCCGAGACGACGATGGATCCGCGGCACCGGACCCTGCGCCGGATCAGCCTCACCGACCTGGAGGCCGCCGAGCGGGTCTTCGATCTGCTGATGGGCAATGACGTGGCACCGCGCAAGGAGTTCATCTCCAGCTCGGCGGCGACGTTGGATCGGTCTCGTATCGACGCGTAGCCGCTGCGCTCGGCTTGGGCCGTCTTCTCGGCCTCGGCTTGGCCTTCGGCCCTCATGTGGCTTCCCACCCGCACCGCCCGTCCGGCTTTCGCCGTCGGGCGGTGCGGGTGGCCCCTGCGGGGCGTGCTCGCCGTCGGTGGTTTGCGGCTGGTACGCGCTATGCGGCTTCGGTGGGTGAATCACCTGATGGGGTGAAGAGCGCGGAGAAGAAGAGCCGGGGGTCTTTCCGTTCTGTCCATGCTTGGGCATGTGCTCAAGCGACGGTCGTCCGCGCGATGCCAGAAGTGAGCGGTACGACGATCCCTGGTACGACGCGCTCGCCTCCGGGTGGGGCGAGTCCGACGTCACGGACGCTCCCGACGCCGCTCCGCCGGCAGCCGCCGACGTGTACCTCGAGGTGCAGCGCAGCGCGGCCTTCCAGGAAGTCCGCAGCCGCTACCGGAGGTTCGTGGTGCCGGCGGTCGCCGTGTTCCTCTCCTGGTACGTGGCGTACGTCGTGGCCGCCACGACCGCGCCGGGGCTGATGGCGCGGCCCGTGGCGGGCGCGGTGAACGTGGCGATGCTCGCCGGGCTCGGACAGTTCCTCACCACTTTCCTGCTCACCTGGGCCTACGCCCGTCATGCGCGGCTGCGCCGGGACCGGGCGGCGCTCGAACTGCGCTGGGACACCCAGGAGTTGTCCCGCGTCGCAAGGGGTGGTGCGTCGTGACGGGTGACCAACAGACTCTGGCGCTGTGCCTGTTCAGCGTGTTCGTCGCGATCACACTGGCGATCACGACGTGGGTGAGTCGCAACCGGCGTGGTTCGGCGGAGGAGTTCTACGCGGGCGGCCGGCTCTTCTCGCCCATGGAGAATGGTTTTGCCATCGCCGGTGACTACATGTCGGCAGCCTCCTTCCTCGGCATCTCGGGGCTCATCGCCCTCTTCGGCTACGACGGGATGCTGTACTCGGTGGGCTTCCTCGTGGCCTGGCTGGTGGTGCTGTTCCTCGTCGCCGAACTGGTGCGCAACTGCGGGCGGTTCACGCTCGCCGACGTGGTCGCCGCACGCACGCGTGAGCGCCCTGTGCGGATCGCACTGGGAACTTCCTCGGTCACCGTGTCCGTTCTGTATCTGGTGGCGCAGATGGTGGGCGCGGGCACCCTGGTCGCGCTGCTGCTCGGGGGCAGGGGCGAGGCGGCGCAGTCCTGGACCGTCATCGGCGTCGGCGCGCTCATGGTGATCTATGTGTCGTGGGGAGGGATGCGGGCCACCACCTGGATCCAGATCGTCAAGTCGGTGCTGCTGCTCGGTGGCACCATCGCGTTGACCGTGCTCGTCCTGGTGCGCTTCCACGGCGACTTCGACCGGCTGCTGCTCACGGCGGCCGAGCGCAGTGGTCACGGCGACGCGTTCCTGGCGCCCGGGCTGAAGTACGGCGGGGACTGGACGGCCCGGCTCGACTTCATCAGCCTCGGACTCGCGCTGGTGCTGGGGACCGCCGGGCTGCCGCACATCCTGTCCCGCTTCTACACCGTGCCGACCGCTCGCGCCGCCCGGCGGTCGGTGGTCTGGGCGATCGGTCTCATCGGTGGCTTCTACCTGATGACGATCGTCCTGGGTTTCGGCGCCGCCGCGATCGTCGGGCCCGAAGCCGTGCGCGGTTCGAACGCGGCCGGGAACACCGCGGTTCCGCTGCTCGCGCTCGACCTCGGCGGCGGCGCGGACTCCACGGGAGGAACGGTTCTCTTCGCCGTGGTCGCCGCCATCGCCTTCGCCACGATCCTCGCGGTGGTCGCCGGCATCACCCTGTCCTCCTCGGCGTCCGTGGCCCACGACCTGTATGCCTCACTGCGCCGCCGGCACGGCGAGCCCCGCAGCGAGGTGGCCGTGGCGCGCGTCGCCGCGGTCGGTGTCGGCGTGGTCGCGATCGCCCTCGGCCTGCTGGCCCGCGACCTCAACGTCGCCTTCCTGGTCGGCCTCGCCTTCGCCGTCGCCGCGTCCGCCAATCTGCCGGTGCTGCTCTACTCGCTGTTCTGGCGGGACTTCACCACGCGCGGCGCCGTATGGGCCGTGTACGGCGGCCTGATCCCGGCCGTGGTGCTCGTGGTGCTCTCGCCGGTGGTGTCGGGCAGCCCCGAATCGCTGTTCCCCGACGTCGACTTCCAGTACTTCCCCCTGCAGAACCCCGGCCTCGTCTCCATCCCGCTGGGGTTCGTCGCGGGCTGGCTCGGCACGCTCGCCTCGGCCGAGATGCCGGACGAGGCCAAGCACGCGGAGGCCGAGGTGCGGTCGCTGACGGGGGCGGGGGCGGTTTAGGGCGGTGAAGCCCCCACCGCCCCCCACCGCGCGAAGCGCCGGGCGGTCGGCTGATATTTGCGCGGCCGGCATCCGTATGAAGGAGTGGCACGGTTCCTTCCCCCGCCCCCACGGGCCGTGCCTCAGGCGCGGGTCGCCCACACGTAACGGTGTTCCGGGCGGCCCGCGTCGCCGTACTTGAGGGTGAGGCGGGCCCGTCCCGTGCGTTCCAGGAGCTTGAGATAGCGCTGGGCGGTCTGGCGGCTCACCCCGGTCCGCTCGGCGATCTCCTGGGCCGACAGAGGGCCTTCGGCGTTCATCAGGGACTGGCGGACGAGTTCCGCGGTGGTGGGGGAGTGGCCCTTGGGCAGGACGGGCTCCGACGACGCGGACAGGGCGCCGAAGATGCGGTCCACCTCGGCCTGTTCCGCCTCGCCGCCGCCGTCGAGGGTGCGGCGCAGCTCCGCGTACGCCTCCAGCTTGGCGCGCAGGCCGGCGAAGGCGAACGGCTTGACCAGGTACTGCAGCGCCCCCTGCCGCATCGCCGCCTGCACCGTCGACACGTCCCGGGCCGCCGTCACCATGATCACGTCGGTCTGCAGGCCGCGTCGGCGCATCTCCTGGACGACCGACAGGCCGGTCCCGTCGGGCAGATAGTGATCCATGAGGACGAGGTCCAGCCGGGGCAGCTCCTCCACCTGGCGAAGTGCCTCGGCCGCGCTGTGTGCCTCGCCGGCGACATGGAAGCCCGGCACCTTCTCGACGTAGGCGGCGTTGACCCGCGCGACGCGTATGTCGTCGTCCACGACCAGGACCTCGATCATCGCGACTCCTCCTCGGCGGTGCTCCGCGCGGCTGACGGCAGGCTGAGGGCGGGTTCCAGGTCGGGCTCGGCCAGCGCCTCGGGCAGGACCACGGTGAACTCCGCGCCGCCGCCCGCCGCTTCGCCCACGGTCGCGGTGCCGCCCTGCCGTTCGGCGAGCCTGCGCACCAGGGAGAGCCCGATGCCGCGTTCGCGGTGGGCCGGCGGCTTCTTGGTGGACCACCCCTCGGTGAAGATCAACTCGCGGTGCTCCGCGGGGATTCCCGGCCCCGTGTCGCGCACCCTGAGGATCGCGGTGCGCCCCTCGGCACGCGATTCGACCTCCACGCGCGCGTGCGGCGTGCCCGCGACGGCGTCCAGCGCGTTGTCCACCAGGTTGCCGACGATCGTGACGAGCCCTCGGGGGTCGACCAGCCGGTCCGGCAGCCGGGTACCGTCCGACAGGTGCAGCGCGACGCCGCGCTCGGCCGCCACGGTCGCCTTGCCGACCAGGAGGGCGGCGAGCAGCGGGTCCTGGATCTTCTCGGCGACCTGCTCCGCGGTGGCCCGGTGATCGCCGACCACCTCGCCGACGAACTCCACGGCGTCGTCGTACATCTCCAGCTCAAGCAGCCCGAGGAGGGTGTGCATACGGTTGGCGTGCTCGTGGTCCTGGGCGCGCAGGGCGTCGATCAGGCCGCGCGTGGAGTCGAGCTCCCGGCCGAGCTGCTCCAGCTCGGTGCGGTCGCGCAAGGTCGCGACGGCGCCGTCGTCGGTGGGCATGCGGTTGGCGACCAGGACGCGCTGGCCGCGGACCGTGAGCAGGTCGGTGCCCGTCACCCGGCCGGCCAGCACATCGGTCGTACGGCCCTCGCCGAGCGCCTCGTCGAGGGACCGGCCGACGGCCTCGTCACCGATGCCCAGCAGGCGCTGCGCCTCGTCGTTCAGCAGGCGGATACGGCCGCCGCGGTCCAGGGCGACGACGCCCTCCCGGATGCCGTGCAGCATCGCCTCGCGCTCCGCGAGCAGCGCCGAGATGTCCGAGAAGGCCAGGTCCCGGGTCTGCCGCTGGACCCGGCGGGAGATGAGCCAGGCGGCCAGCGCGCCGACCGCCAGGGCCCCGCCCGCGTATGCGAGCAGCCCGGGGATCGCGTGCAGCAGCCGGGCCCGCACGCTGTCGTACGCGATACCGACCGAGACCGCCCCGACGATCCCGCCGTCGCCGTCGCGCAGCGGCACCTTGCCGCGGGCGGTGCGGCCCAGGGTGCCGTCGTCGATCTGCATGACCTCGTGGCCGGCGAGGGCCTGGCCCGGGTCGGTCGAGACGATCCTGCCGATCTCGCTCGGCGTGGGGTGGGACCAGCGCACCCCCTGCCGGTTCATCACGACGACGTACTCGGCCTTGGTCGCCTTGCGGATCCGCTCCGCCTCCCGCTGGACCGGCCCGCCGGCCGTAGCGCGCGTGCTCACCAGATCCTCGGCGATCCGCGGCTGGGCCGCGGTGGTCTGCGCGATCGACAGCGCACGGCGCATCGCCTGATCGTCCAGCTGGTCGCTGAGCGGAGCGAGGAACAGTCCGGTCGCGAGCACCGCGACTCCCGCGGCGATCGCCACCTGCATCAGCAGCATCTGCGCGAACATCCGCCGGGGCAGACCGAGGCGCCGGCGACGTGCGGGGGGAGTGGGGCTCATACCCATGACGGTACGTGGACGGGCGGGAAGTCCCGTAGAGGGGTGTGAGGTGGATCTCTTGATCAATGTCGGGGTAGCTGGTTCATGGGGGGCGGGGCGGTGTACCTGATCAGCTTGCGAGTGCCGTCGCCGCCGTCAGTTCGCGTACGGCCGTCACATCCATGCGCGCGGGCGAGCCGAGCACCGACGCTCCACAGCTCTCCGGGCGAGGTGGCAGGGACGCGCCCTGTGCCACGACGACCCTCCAGTGGCGCCCGTCCGCGTGGGCGACCGTCACTTCCCACCGGGGGGCCGCGCCGTCCGTCCGTACGACGGTCCCTACGACGCTCAGTGCTTCCGCGGCGTACTCGCCCGCAGCCGAGCGCACGGCCAGCTCGGCTGCCTGGCCCGGCCGCTCCCACGCCGAGTTCCCGCGGCACCCCTCGACGACGATCCGTCCCTCCTGGACGCTGTGCAGGACCTCCTTGACGGCGTGGGCCTGCGCCCGGCCGTAGGCGTAGCCGTACGGCAGCACCAGCAACGTCGGTGAGAACCGATGTCCGCCCAGATGGGTGACCTCCCAGACACCCTGCACGCCGGAGGCGGCGAGCTCGGCGGCCAGAGGGCGGCCGAGCAGTGCGCAGCAGCGGTCCCGCTTGCCGTTGGTGCAGACGAGGGCGAGCGGGTCGCCGGTGTGGGGCCGCCCCTGGAGGGCCGAGTCGAAGGTGTGGTGGTCACCCCTGCCGAGGGCGGCGAAGTCCAGGTCGAGCAACTGCTCCGGGTCGTGAGTCGTGGCGGCGTGCAGCCAGACGTTTCCGGGCACGGTGTGGGCCGCGTAGACCCGGCGCTCGGCGGAAGTTCCGCAGTCGGCGTGGCGGCCGGGGCGGCGGATCAGCGCCACACGCACGCCCGTGCCCTTCGCGGCCGCCTCCAGGGCGCGGCCCAGCACGGGATCCAGGTGGCTCTGCGTGAGTGCCTTGGCACCCCACGGACCGGACTGCTCCAGCAGCAGCCAGGTCGTCGCGGTCGCCGCGGTCCCCGCGATGGGCTCGTCGAGGTCCTGCGAGACGGTTGAGCACGTACTCACAGAGGTGAGCCTAACCTGACTTGAGCCGGGGTGGCTTTCCGAGGGGATCGCGGACGGGCCCGTCCGCAGTCGCCGGGCGAGGGGACGGAGTCTGTCCGGACCCCTCGCCCGCATCTCTCAGAGCGTGCCCAGCACCTCGTGCAGGGCAGCGATCACTTTGTCCTGGACATCGGTGGGCAGCGTCGGATACATCGGCAACGAGAAGATCTCGTCCGCCAGGTGCTCCGTGACGGGCAGCGATCCCTTGGCGTAGCCCAGGTGCGCGAAGCCGGTCATGGTGTGCACCGGCCACGGGTAGCTGATGTTCAGGGAGATGCCGTATCCCTTCAGGGCCTCGATGATGTCGTCGCGGCGGGGATGACGGACGACGTACACGTAGTACACGTGGTCGTTCCCCTCCGCGATGGACGGGAGCACGAGGCCGCCGGCCCCCGTCAGGTCGGCCAGCCCTTCGGCGTAGCGCCGGGCGACCGCGCGTCGGTCCTCGACATACCGGGGGAGCCGGGTGAGCCTGCGACGCAGGATCTCGGCCTGTACCTCGTCGAGCCGGCTGTTGTGGCCGGGCGTTTGAACGACGTAGTAGACGTCCTCCATGCCGTAGTAGCGCAGTCTGCGCAGCGCACGGTCGACGGTTTCGTCGGCGGTGAGGACGGCTCCGCCGTCGCCGTACGCACCGAGGACCTTCGTGGGGTAGAACGAGAAGGCGGCGGCGTCACCCAGCGTGCCGGCCAACGCGCCGTGGTGGCGGGCGCCGTGGGCCTGGGCACAGTCCTCCAGCACCACCAGACCGTGTTCCTCGGCCAGCGCGCGCAAGGGAGCCATGTCGACGCACTGCCCGTACAGATGGACGGGCAGCAGCGCCTTGGTGCGCGGGGTGATGGCGTCCGCCACCTGGTCGGTGTCCATGAGGTAGTCGTCGGCGCGGACATCGACGAAGACGGGGGTGGCACCGGTGCCGTCGATGGCCACCACCGTCGGCGCGGCGGTGTTGGAGACGGTGATGACCTCGTCCCCCGGGCCGATGCCGAGCGCCTGGAGACCCAGCTTGACGGCGTTGGTGCCGTTGTCGACACCGGCGCAGTGACGCAGGCCGTGGTAGTCCGCGAACTCCCTCTCGAAGCCTTCCACGCTGGGGCCGAGTACCAACTGCCCGGAGCTGAAGACGGTCTCGACGGCGTCGAGGAGGTCCGTGCGTTCGTTCTGGTATTCCGCCAGGTAGTCCCAGACGTAGGTAGTCACGGAGAGCTCAACCTCCAGAGTGTTTCGATGGGGTGGTGGGGAACCGGTGCGTGCGGACCATGTCCTGCCAGCAGTCATGGACCGACTCCCGCAGCGAACGGCGCGGCTCCCAACCCAGCAGGGCGCGTGCCGCGCCAATGTCGACCCGCAGCCAGTCCTCCCGGGCACCGGGCTTTCGGCCCGGAGCCGGGCGTTCCACCACCCGGGCCGGAACCCCGCTCACCTCGATGAACAGGTCGACCAGAGCGCGGACGGCGACCGCCTCGCCCCGCCCGATGCCGACGGGCACCGCGACGGCCGGTGCGCGGGCGGCGGCGACGACGGCATCGGCCACGTCCCGTACGTCGACGTAGTCCCGGTGCGCGCGCAGCCGGGAGAGCTCCACGACCGCCTCCGTACCGGTCCCGGCCGCCGCCAGCAGGCGCTCGGCGACCTGACCCAGCAGGCTGATCCGGGGGGTGCCGGGCCCCGACACGTTCGAGACCCTGAGCACGATGCCGTCGACCCGCCCGTCGGCGGTGCCTCGCAGCACCGCATCGCTGGCGGCGAGCTTGCTCCTGCCGTACGCCGTGTCGGGGAGGGGCGTCGCGTCGGCGCCCACCGAGGTGTCGGGCGGCACCGGGCCGTACTCGAGGACCGAGCCGAGATGCACGAGTCGCGGTCTCGCGGCCATCAGCGCCAGTGCGTCCAGCAGCCGCAGCGTGGGGACCGCGGTGGCGGACCACATCTGGGCATCGGTCCGGCCCCAGATGCTGCCGACGCAGTTGACGACCGTGTCCGGACGCTCGGCGTCCAGCACCTCGGCCAGCTTTCCCGCGTCCGTACCGGCCAGGTCGAGGGTGACGCACCGGTACGGCATCGGCCGCTCGGGGGCGCGGCGGCCCACCCACACGACGTCGCGGCCCCGCGCGGCGAAGGCGGCGCACACATGGCGCCCGACATAGCCGGCACCGCCCAGCACGATGACGCTGCCGTGCGAGGGGGTGGCCGCGACCCGGGCGGACGCACGTTCACCGGGGCGGGGCCCGCGCTGGGACACCGGGCCCTTCACCATGTGACGGGCAGTCGCGCCGGCACCCGCAGCAGCAGGCCCGGCCGCCACCGGATGTCCGTCGCGGGGACGGCCAGGCGCAGCCCGGGCAGCCGCTGGGTGAGGACCTCCAGCACCACCTGGATCTCCAGCCGGGCCAGGGGAGCGCCCATGCAGTAGTGGATGCCGTGGCCGAAGCCGAGGTGCGGGTTTCGCTCCCTGGCGAAGTCGATGCGGTCGGGCTCGGCGAAGACCTCCGGATCCAGGTTGGCGGCGGCCACGGAGGTGAACACCGCCTCCCCGGCACGGATGAGGGTGTCCCCGACCACGACGTCCTCCAGCGCGATCCGCGCATAGCCGTCCACCGTGGTCAGCGGGGTGAAACGGAGCAGTTCCTCCACGGCGTCGCGGATCAGCCCGGGGGAGGCGACCAGCGACTCGTACAGCCGGCGGTCGCGCAGCAGCAGATACGCGAAGTTGGCGATCTGGGTGGCCGTCGTCTCGTACCCGCCGACCAGGAGCCCCGCCCCCAGCATGTACAGCTCGTTCTCGGACAGGCGGTCCTCGTCGTCACGGGCCTGGACCATCGCCCCCAGCAGATCGTCGGTGGGGGACTCGCGCCGCTCGGCGACCAACCGGGCCAGGTAGCCGACGAACTCCTCGCCGGCCCGGTTGACCTCGTCGGGCGGCAGTGACGTCGACAGCAGCGCGTCGGAGAACTGCTGGAAGACGTGGCGGTCCTCATAGTCCACGCCGAGCAGCTGACAGATGACGCTGATCGACAGGGGCAGCGCCAGCGCGTCGAGCAGATCGGCGGACGGGCCCTGGGCGGTCATCGCGTCCACCAGCCGGTGGGCGAACGCGGTGACCGAGGGCCGCATGGCCTCCACTCTGCGGTGGGTGAACGCGCTGCCCGCCAGCCGGCGCAGCCGCGTGTGCTCGGGCGGATCCATCGCGACCAGTCCGCCGGGTTGCAGCAGCTGCTCGGTGGGGCGGGGGACGTCCTTGCCCGCGCCCGCCGCCATGCTGAACCGCGGATCGCTGAGCACCAGTTTGGCGTCGGCGTGGCGGGTCACCATCCAGGCCTCGCCGCCGTAGGGCATACGGACCCGCGAGACCCGCTCGCGTTCGCGCAGTGCCCCGTACAAGGGGTCCATGCCCAGTCCCGTGGCGGTGCTGAACGGATACGGCCATACGGTCGCGCCGGCCTCGGCCGGGGCATCGGCCCTGGGGGTCACCTCGGAGGTGGAGCTGTCGGACGTCATGAGCCTTCCTGCCATCGGCGGTACTGGTCCTGCGCGCGTGCTCCGGCCCCGCCCTCACCCCGGCCCGGGTGCGGTGCCCGCGCCGCACAGCCGGGCGTGGTGCTCGCGGTAGGCGCGGTAGGTGGGGAGGAGCCCGAGCCGCTCCGCCTCGGCGAGGGTGGGTGCGGCGGCGTCCTGCGCGGACAGCACCGGTTCGATCCCCTCGGGCCAGGCGATCCCCAGGTCACGGTCGAGAGGATTGACCGCGTGGTCGAGCCGTGGGGCGTACCCCGAGGAGCACAGGTAGATCAGGGTGGTGCGGTCGGTCAACGCGAAGAACGCCCGTCCCAGCCCCGCCGACACATACACGGCGGTGCGGTTGTGCTCGTCGACGGACACCGCCTCCCACTGCCCGAACGTGGGCGAGCCGGTACGGATGTCGACGACCACCTCGATTCCCGCGCCCTGCACGCACGCGCTGTACTTCGCCTGTCCGGGCGGCAGTTGGGTGAAGTGGACGCCGCGCAGCGCACCGCGCCGGTTCACCGCGACGTTCGCCTGTGCCAGAGGCATCGTGTACCCGGCGGCACGCCGGAACCTCTCGCTCTGGAACCACTCGTGGAACTCGCCGCGGCGGTCGGGGTGCACCTCCGGCTCCACCACCCAGGCACCCTCGATGCCGAGCGGGCGCATGCCGCCCCCGCCCTCAGCCACTGAGGCGCCAGTAGGCACCCTGCCGGTCCACCTGGTGGATCTCGTCCTCGATGCCCAGGCCGTCCCGGAAGTCGTGCACGGCCTGTCGGCAGGCAGGGATGCAGTAGTCGTCGACGATGACGTACCCACCGGGCGACACCTTCCCGTACAGGTGCGTCAGTACGTCCATGGTGGCCCCGTACGAATCGCCGTCGAGGCGCATGACGGCCAGCCGTTCGACCGGAGCGGTCGGCATCGTGTCCTTGAACCACCCGGGCAGGAACCGGACCTGGTCGTCCAGCAGCTCGTAGCGGGCGAAGTTCTCCCGCACGCTCTCCAGGCTCGTGGGCAGGCTCACCGCCTCGTTGTACTGGTGCAGGTCCATCTCGACGTCCATCGGATGGTCGTCCGTCTCCGTCTTGGGGAACCCCTGGAAGGAGTCGGCCACCCACACCGTGCGGTCGGTCACGCCATGCGCCTTCAGCACCCCGCGGGCGAAGATGCACGCGCCGCCGCGCCACACACCCGTCTCGATGAAGTCCCCCGGCACACCGTCGCGCAGCACGTCCTCGAGACAGCGGTGCAGATTGTCCAGGCGCTTCATGCCGATCATCGTGTGGGCGACCGTCGGGTAGTCCTCACCGCCCTCGCGGGCCTCCCGGTCGAAGCGGGGGTCCGTGACGAGGCCCGCCGCGTGCGTCGGGTCCTCGTAGATCATGTTGGTGACGGCCTTCTTCAGGAGCCCGAGATAGAGATCTCGTCCGTCGGCGGTGGCGACTGTCAAAGAATCCTCCAACCGAAAGGGGAGCACCGGCGCCTGACGAGGTGCCCATGAGAGCTCCGACGCTAAGGACAGCGGACGGTGGAACGCCACTCCCCGACAGATCCGTATGTCAGGTCGGCCATCGCCGCTGACCAGCCCCGGCGACGCCGAGCGGTCGACGCCCCGCCCCTCGCGTCGACCTGACGAAGATCGCCCGACGTTCCTTGCCGGTCGTCTCGGCCGCGTGCTTCGTTGAGCGGGACGCGGCGGGTTGTGCGCCGTACCGGTTGCCGATGACGTAAGGGGAATCCGTTGCCCACTGCACGTGCCGCCGATGCCGAGGCGCAGCAGGAGATCTCCTGGCCGATGGCCCGCACCTGCCCGTTCCAGCCTCCCGGCCGGTACGCCGAACTGCGCGCCACCACTCCGATCGCACCGGCCCGTGTCTGGGACGGCTCGCGCACGTGGCTCATCACCAGACAGGAGCACATGCGCGCCCTGCTCGCGGACCCCCGGGTCAGGATCGATCCCGCCAGGCTGCCGAGGCTCTCGCCGGCCGACGGAGAGGCGGAGGCGACCCGCTCGTTGCTCACCCTCGACGCCCCCGACCACGGCACGCTGCGCCGCGTCTTCATCCCCGAGTTCACCGTACGGCGGGTCCGCGCGATGCGGCCCGGCATCGAACGCATCGTGGACGGGCTGCTGGACCGTTTCGACACCCTCGAGCGCCCCGCGGACCTGGTGGCCGAACTAGCCCTGCCCATGTCCACTCTGGTCATCTGCGAGCTGCTCGGAGTGCCCTACGAGGACCACGAGTTCTTCCAGAGCCGCAGCGAACGCGCCACCAGGCTCATGGGGGACGACGAGTCCGTGACCGCGCTGCTGGAGCTGCGGGACTACCTGGACCGGCTGATCACCGAGAAGGCCCGGGCGCAGACGTCCGACGACGGAGTGATCGGCACCCTCGTGGCACAGGGGCTGCGCACCGGCGAACTGACCCACGCGGACGTCCTCGACAACGCCGTACTGCTGCTGGCCGCCGGACACGAGACGAGCGCCGCCATGACCGCGCTCAGTGTGCTGACCCTCCTGCAGCATCCGCAGGCCTGGCGGGAACTGAGCGCGGACCCGGGCCTGTTGCCGGGCGCGGTCGAGGAACTGCTGCGCTACCTCACCGTCGCCGACGGGCTGCGCCGCTCCGCCGCCGAGGACATCGAGCTCGACGGTCACACCATCCGGGCCGGCGACGGGCTGATCTTCCTGCTGGCCTCCGGCAACCGGGACGAGTCCGTCTTCCCCTCCGCGGACCTCTTCGACATCCACCGCCCCGCGCGACAGCACGTCGCCTTCGGCTACGGGCCCCACCAGTGCCTCGGCCAGAACCTGGCCCGGCTCGAACTGGAGGTCACCCTCGGCGCGGTGCTTCGCCGACTGCCCGGGCTGCGCCTCGCCACGGACGTGGACGCCCTGCGGGTGAAGGAGGACTCCGCCATCTTCGGGCTCCACGAGCTGCCCGTCACCTGGTGACGGGGCCCGGGGAAGTCACCGCGAGACGAAGGACGCATGACATGCGTGTACGCATCGCCAGGGACCTGTGCGTCGGCGCGGGCCAGTGCGAACGGTCGGCCCCGGACGTCTTCGCCCAGGACGACAGCGGGCTGAGCCGGGCCCTCACCGAGGCACCGGCGGCCGAACAGAGGCCCTCGGTGCGCGAGGCCGCGAGCCTCTGCCCGGTCCGCGCGGTCCTGGTGGCCGACGACCCGGACGCCCGGCGCGACCCGTGGGAGACGCCTTGACGATCGGCACCTGGGCCGGGCGGACCGTGCTGGTCACGGGCGCGCTGGGCTTCATCGGCTCCCACTTCGTCGAGCGGCTCGCCGCCGAGGGCGCGACCGTGATCGGCCTGCACCGTACCGACCGGCCCCTGATCCGCACCGAACTCACCGCCCTGGCGGGGGACCGGCTGCGGCTCGTCCGGGTCGACCTCGGCGACCAGCACGAGACCCGGGCCGCCTTCCGCTACCTGGCCCCGCACATCGACGCCGTCTTCCACTGCGCGGCCCTGGACGGCAACGCCCAGTACAAGCGCGAGCACTCGGCCGAGATCCTGGACGCCAACGTGCGCACCACGGCCCATCTCCTCAACTGCGCCCGCGAGTTCGAGGTGGACGACGTCCTGCTGCTGAGCTCCTCCGAGGTGTACTGCGTACCGGGCACCTCCCCGGCGTCCGAGGACGAGGACGTCCGCCGCAGCCCCCAGTACACCCAGAACGGGTACGTACTCTCCAAGATCTTCGGGGAGATCCTCGCCGACCACCACCAGCGGCAGTTCGCCACCCGCGCCTTTCGGATACGGCCGGGCAATGTGTACGGCCCACGGGACAGCGCCGCCGGCGCCCACAACCGGGTCATCCCGAGCATGGTGGCCCGTGCCGCGGCCGGCGAGGAGATCGAGATCTGGGGTGACGGCAGCCAGACCCGGTCCTTCATCCACGTCGCCGACCTGGTGCGCTGCGCCCTCCAAGTGGTCGGGACGGGCAAGTACGAGGTGGTGAACGTCGGTTCGGCGGAGGAGGTCTCGATTCTGGAGCTGGCCCGGCTGGTGGCCGAGGCCCTGGGGGTGCCCTCCCGCGTCCGGACCGATCCGGACCGCCCCGCGGGCGCGGCGGTCCGCAGGCTGGAACTCGCCAGGATGCGCGAGGTGATCGATTTCGAGCCCCGGTCGCTACGGGCGGGGCTGGAGGACACCGTGCGCTGGTACCGCCGCAACGAACGCCCACAACCGTAGTCACCAACCCACGATCTGGAAGGCTCCCCGTGGCAGAGAACACCGACCTCTCCCTCGTGCAGGACATCATCCGGGCAGCAGGGGGGCACGCCGCGTCCCTGCGTGAACTGACGCAGCGCCACCGGACGGACGCCGTCGCCGCGGTGCTCATCGACGAGATCTGCTCCCGCTGCCCGCCCCCGGTCAACGAGGAGCCGGTACTCGTCGAGTTCGTCGTGCGCACGCCCGGCGGACAGCTGTCCCACTGGCTCAGCTCCGTCAAGGACGCACCCGTACGTGCCGTGGCGCGGGGCGAGGACTTCGTGGTCATGCGCATCGAGTACGAACTGGACGACCTGGTACGGGAGTTGTTCGGGCCGGCCCGCGCACACCCCTCCGGCGCCCGGGAGACCACGCTGTTCCCCTACGCCGGCTCCGACGGCGCCGACAAGATCGGCCCCTACATCCTCGCCGCCCAGCAGGCGACCGCGACCGTGCTGGCCGGCTGCACGTCCGCCAAGCCGGACCTGAACGAGCTGACCTCCCGCTACCTCACCCCCAAGTGGGGCTCGCTGCACTGGTTCACCCCGCACTACGACCGCCACTTCAGCCCGTACCGCGACGAGGAGGTACGGGTGCTGGAGATCGGCATCGGCGGGTACCAGCACCCCGAGTGGGGCGGCGGCTCCCTGCGGATGTGGAAGCACTTCTTCCACCGGGGGCTGATCCACGGTCTCGACATCGTCGACAAGTCACACGCCGACGAGCAGCGCATCACCACGCTGATCGGCGATCAGAGCGACCCGGACCGCCTCGCGGAGATCGCCGAGAAGTACGGGCCGTTCGACATCGTCATCGACGACGGCAGCCACATCAACGAGCATGTGCGCACGTCGTTCCACGCCCTGTTCCCGTACGTGCGCAACGGCGGCCTGTACGTCATCGAGGACCTGTGGACCGCCTACTGGCCCGGCTTCGGCGGGAACGAGGACCCGGCGCGCAGCGGCGCGACCAGCCTCGGTCTGGTGAAGTCCCTCATCGACAGCCTCCAGCACGAGGAACTGCCGCCCGAGCCCGGCCGTACCCCCAGCTACGCGGACGGTCATGTGACGGGCCTGCACGTCTACCACAACCTGGCTTTCGTCGAGAAGGGCGCCAACGCCGAAGGCGGCATCCCGCCCTGGATCCCGCGCGACTTCGACTCCCTGGTGGCCGCCTCCTCGGGCGGCGCCGCATGACCCGGCAGCACCACCGCCCCACGGACCACCTACGCCCCTCCGGCGCCGGGACCCGGAGGGCGGCATGCGCATAGCACTGCTCACCATGGGCTCGCGCGGCGACGTGCAGCCCTTCGTCGCACTGGGCAGCGGCCTGCGTGACCGCGGCCACCAGGTCGTGCTCGGTGCGCCCGAGGCCCTGCGTCCCCTGGTCGAGAAGGCCGGCCTGGAGCACCGCACCACCCCGGGTGATCCGGACGGCTTCTTCACCATGCCGGAGGTGAGGGAGGCGTTGCGCCGGGCGCCCTCCATGCGGAACCTCGTCAAGGCCCTTCCCAAGGCCCCCGAGGGCTATGACCAGCAGGTGCTCGACGAGATCGAGGCCGCCGCCGAGGGCGTGGACCTCGTGCTGCACTCACCGCTGACGGTGGCCGCCGCGTTCGGGACGTCCCGGGCGCCGTGGCTCTCCGCCTGCTGGTGGCCCAACACGGAGACGACCGCTTTCCCGGCGATCGAGTCGGGGCAGCGTCTGATGGGGCCGTTCACCGGGCTGTACAACCACTTCACCCACGTGCGGGCGGCCACCGAGGACTGGACGTGGCGCGGCCCCGAGATCGACGAGTACCGCGCACGGCGCGGCCTGCCGCCCTTCGGGGCGGACTCACCGCTGCGCCGGCTGGGTCGTGACCAGCCCCACCTGTACCCGTTCAGCCCGAGCGTTCTGCCGAAGCCCGCGGACTGGCCCGCACGCTGCCATGTCACCGGGTACTGGTTCTGGGACGAGCCCGGGTGGCAGCCGCCCGCGGGACTGGAGGACTTCCTGGCCGCCGGGACGCCGCCGGTCGCGCTCACGCTGGGCAGCACCTGGCCCGTGCACCGGCAGGACGAGACCCTTGAGTACGCGATCGCCGCGGCGCGGGGTGCCGGGCGCCGGCTCCTGGTGGTCGGCGGCCCGGACGGGGCGCTGCCCGACGACGTCTTCCGGCTGGCCGGTGCCGACTACTCCTGGCTGTTTCCGCGTACGGCCGCGGTGATCCATCACGGCGGATTCGGCACCACGGCCGACGTGCTGCGCGCGGGCGTGCCCCATGTCGTCGTGCCGGTGTTCGCGGACCATCCCTTCTGGGCGGCCCGGCTGCACCGGGCGGGGCTGGCCGGCCGGCCGGTGCCCATGCGCCGGATGAACCGGCGGGAGCTCGCCACGAGCGTGCTGCGGGCGGCGACCGACCCGGCCATGGCCGCGCGCGCCCGGCGGCTCGGGCGCGTCGTGTCGGCCGAACGCGGAGTCGACACCGCGTGCACGGTCATCGAGGAATGGGCCACGGCCAAGGGAAACAGGGCGTCGAGCGCCGGCTGAGAGCCCTCGGGGACGGGAGCGTGTCCGGCCGTCTCGTCGGATCGCCATGTCCGACTGGGGCGTTGGCGGCCGGCGGCCCCGATGCGGCGGCCGAGGTGCGCTGTCGGTCTGTCCGGCTGCGGCGTACGGCGGCCTGACCGGCCGAGGTGTTCGGCGGCCCGGCTGCCGCGGGGCCCGGGGGGAGCGTTCCGCCGTCCGCTACGACGACCGTGCCGTGATGGCCGGTGCCGTGATGGCGCGCAGGGCTCCGCCGGCCGCCACCCGGCCCGGTCGTCGGTGGCGTCGTCGGTCGGCCGCGTCGGCTCGGCTGCCGGGATGGGCCGCGACCGCTCGCCGCTGGGCCGCTCTCCGGCGACCGGGCTCGGGCCTGTCGTCTCGTAGGTTGCCGTCGGCGTCAGGGACGTGTGCCGCGCCGTTCCTCCGTCAGCTTCTCCAGCGTCGGGACCAGGGCGTTGGGGGTGGGCGCGTCGAGCATTTCCTGGCGCAGTCGGGCGGCCGATGTCCGGTAGGACGGCTCCGACAGGAGCCGGGCGAGTCCCGTGCGCAGAGTCTGCGCGGTCACCTCGGAGGCATGCAGATACGCGCCACCGCCCTGCGCGTCGAGCAGCGTGGCCTTCGTCCACAGGTCGGAGAAGCGGACCGGGAGCAGGAACTGGGGGACGCCGTGCAGCAGCGCCGCCGACCAGCCGCCGAATCCTCCGTGGTGGACGATCGCGGAACAACTCGGCAGCAGTGTGTGCAGCGGCACGAAGTCGACGACCCTGGTGTTGTCCGGCACCCGCAGCACGGCCTCCGTCTCGCGCGCGGGGAGCGCGGCGACGAACTCGATGTCGAGATCCGCCACGGCGTCCAGGACCTCCTGCACCGGCATGAACGAAGCACCGATGACCGCGGCCGACGAGTGTCCGGGCGTGAAGAACACCCGCGGCAGGCCGGAGGGCCGCCGTACCCAGTCCGGCTCCACCGACGGGCCGTTGTAGGGCACGTGGCGCACCGGGACGCGCTGGACGTGCGAGGGCAGCTGGACGCTCGCCGGATTCGGGTCGATCGTCCACTGACCGGTCGTCACCTCCTCGGCGAAGTCACCGCCATGACGCCCGAGGTGACCGGCCAGCCATGCGCCGAGCGGATCCGCACGCCGCTCCGGAGGCTGCTGTTCGCGCAGGTCGAGGAAGACCTCGCGCATCGTCGCGTAGATGTCCACGGACCACAGCAGCCGGGCGTGGGCCGCGCCCACCAACCGGGCCGCCACCGGCGCGGCGTACGTCAGCGGCGACCAGATCACCAGATCCGGCCGCCAGGCACGGGCCAGCTCCACCAGTTCGTCGACCATGCCGTCGTTGTAGACCCGGTACAGGTGCTCGACGTTGGCCTGGTACTTGGTCAGCACGCTCTGCCACGTCTGCCGTTCCGCACTCGGTTCGGACCAGTCGGCGACCTCGTTCTCCAGCAGCGCGTGCAGCGTGCGGTACAGCTCCCGCGCCTGCGCCCGGTCGTCCCGCTTGCGGGCGTCGTAGATCCGCGCGACCAGGTCCTGGTGCGCGGCGAACCCCTCGTACAGCCGGTGGTCGGAGCCCACGGGCACCGCGGTGAGGCCGGTGCGGGTGATCGCGCCGGTCAGCGACGGACTGCTCGCCATCCGCACCTCGTGCCCCGCCGTGCTCATCGCCCACGCCAGTGGAACCATGCTGTACATGTGCGATTTCTCGGAGACCGTGGCGAACAGCACGCGCATCGGTGAAGTCCCTCTCTCGTGAGTTCGACCCGCGCCGGCGCCGGGGCGGCGCCCCGGCCGGCCGCAGGTCAGCTGCTGCGGTGCGTGACGAGGTCCACCAGCGACCGCAGGCCCTGTGCCGCCCGCGCGTCGAGGGCCACCTCGGCCAGTCGGTCCAGGGCCATGGACTGCTGACGGGCCGCTTCCCGCTCGGCCCACCTGCGTCCGCCGGCCTCCTCGACCAGCGCGGTCGCCCGCACCACATCGGCGGACCGCATCGGACGCTCGTGGTGATACAGCTCGGCCAGCCGCCGGCCGGCCGGCGTGCCGCTGGACAGCGCCGCGACGACCGGCAGGGACTTCTTGCGCCGACGCAGGTCGGCCCCCACCGGCTTGCCGGTCGTCAGGCTGTCGCCCCAGATGCCCAGCAGATCGTCCACGAGCTGGAACGCCAGGCCCAGATGGTGACCGAAGCCCCGAAGGGCCTCCACCTGGGAGGCGGTGCCGTCGGCAGCCAGCGCGCCGAGCCCGCACGCGGCGGCGAACAGGGCCCCGGTCTTGCCCGCCGCCATGGCGAGGCACTCCTCCAGCCCCACATCGGTCCGCTCCTCGAACGCGAGGTCGGACCCCTGGCCGGAGACCAGCTCCAGCAGCGCCCGGCACAGCTCATCGACAGCGGCCGCGCACCGTGCGGGAGGCGGGGCGGCGGCCAACTCCCGCATCGCCAGGACCCATAGTGCGTCCCCGGTCAGCACGGCCTGGGCGCTGCCGAACACGGTCCAGGTGGCCGGGCGGCCCCGCCGGGTGGCGTCCTGGTCCATGACGTCGTCGTGGAGCACCGAGAAGTTGTGCACCAGCTCCAGCGCGGCGGCCGCCGGCAGCGCCGCCTCGACGGAACCGCCGAGGGCCTCCGCCCCGCCCAGCGCCAGCGCGCCCCTCAGTCCTTTGCCCCACCCGGCGTCGGTGGGTCGGCCCTCGGCGTCGCACCATCCGAAGTGATACCGGGCGACCGTGCGGACCGGCTCGCCCAGCCGGTCGAGTGCCGCGCGGATCCGTGGCTCGGTGAGCTCACCGGCCTGGCGCAGTATCTGCCATGGGTCCGTCGTGTGCGTCGTGCCGGCAGCCGTGGTCATCGCTCGGCCACCACCAGGTCCTGCTCCAGGTACGACGCGGGCTGCGGCACGGACGCGCCCGGCTGCGCGCGGTACCGCTTCGTACGGCTCGACCAGTCCAGGTTGCCGCGGATCCAGGTGCGCATGCCGCGGACGTACGGGACGAGCACGCCGGAGTGCTCCGGGTGCCGACGCAACAACCGCTCCTCGAGCGCCAGGAAGCGCCGGGTCTCGGCCGATGTGACCTCGCAGACATGGGACATGGCTCGCCGGCCGTCCAGCCCGCGGTGGTGCAGCACGACGTACACCAGGTTGTGCACCTCCCCGAGGGAACGTTCCTTCTCCAGTGAGTAGATGTCGTTGGTCCAGCACACGACGTTGCAGGCCGCGTCCAGTGCCTCCTGGAACTCCTCGCTGTCGTACACACCCACCGGCACCTCGAGGCGCTCCACGACCTCGACGAGGTCCATGCACACGTAGATCGCGCCGGTGTGACGCCGGTTCGCGATGTAGTCGTCCTCCTCGGGGACGACGCCTCGCACCCGGTTGCCCGCCTCCCAGACCGCCGCCGCGGTGAGGCATTCCTCCAGGTGCCGCACGAAGCGGTGCCGCCACGGTGCCGGCATCCCGGGCGCGGTGCGCCGCCACAGGTCCGCGAGCGAGGAGACCGCCGTCGGCAGATCCGTCCGGCGGGCAGCGGCAGCACCGTGGTCGGCGCTCTCCAGGACGGCGCGCATCCCGGCGACCACCCGTGCCGCGTGCTCGGTGTCGCGGCCGAAGTCACCGTCGTCGAGCTGGTCGTCGACCAGGAACAGCCAGGCGAACCAGTCCGCCATCAGCGCGATCCGGTCCTCGTCGGCCGTCGGGTAGACCACCGACGCGAACCAGCCGAAGTCCGCGTGCTCGAACCGCCGCCTGGCCGATTCCCGCTGGATCAGTCCGACCGTGCCCACCCAGTGGCTCAGATGCCGACGGGCCTGCTCGGCGTGCGGGTTCACCCGGTGCGGGAAGGGACAGAAGAGCTCGGGTATGTCCGCCTGCGTGACGGCGTCGGGCGCTTCGCCGGTCATCGGCGCTCCTCCAGTCGTAAGTGGATACCGCCCTTTGGGTGCAGCGTGATCAGCGCCTCGGGCACCACCTCGGTCGTGGCATGGGGCAGGGTCAGCCGGTACCGGCGGGCCACCGTCGCCAGGACCAGGATCAGTTCGGTGAGCGCGAAGTGCTTGCCGATGCAGATCCGGTGCCCGGCCCCGAACGGCGTGTAGACGTGCTTGGGGCGGGCCGCGATCGCCTCGGGGGTGAACCGCTCGGGCACGAAGCGCTCTGGGTCCGGCCAGAAGTCCGGGTGCCGGTGCAGGAAGTAGCTGTTGATCAGGAGGTTGGTGTGGGCCGGGATCCGGTATCCGCCGACGGTGTCCTCCTCACGCGCCCTGCGCATGAACTGGTAGGCCGGCGAGTAGATCCGCAGTGTCTCGTCGATCACCATCCGGGTGTACGGCAGCCGGGGCAGGTCCTCGAAGGACGGAACCGACCGGTCGCCCAGGGCGGCGTCGACCTCGGCGTGCAGCCGGGCCTCGACCTCCGGGTGCCGGGCGAGCAGATAGAACGCCCAGGACAGGGTGTTGGTCGTGGTCTCGTAGGCGCCGATGCAGATGTTCAGCACCTCGTGGTGCAGCTGCTCCAGCTCCATGCCCTCGCCGTCCTCCTCGTCCACCGAGTGGAGCAGCAGGGTCAGGAGGTCGGCGTCCTCACCCGTGGGCGCGTCGCCCGCCAGCCGCGCCCGGACGAAGGTGGACACGAAGGTGTCCATCTCGTCGATCGCCCGGTGCAGCTTCCGGTTGCGGCGCGTCGGGACGCTCAGCGGCGGGAACGGGAAGCGGAAGAACGCGCCCAGGATGGCGTTGGCCGTCCCGAAAGCCCGCTCGAACGCCTGCGCCGTCGCACCGACCTCGGCGCTGAACAGCGAGCGGTTGACGATCCGCAGCGCGAGCTGGCCGATCTCGTCGGTGACGTCCAGGACCTCGGCGGTACGCCGCTCCCAGCCCTGGAGCATCCGCACGGTCTCGTCGGTCATGTTGCGCGCGAAGTTGGCGACCGTGCGCGGGGTGAAGTGCGGAGCCATCATGCGCCGCTGTCGGCGCCACAGGTCCATGTCGGCGTTGGCTATCAGTCCCTGCCGAAGCACCGGCCGGACCACCCGGAAGAGCACCGCGTCCTTGTCGTAGTTCTCGCCGTTCTCGACCAGGATGTGCCGGATGTGCTCCGGGTGGTTGACCAGCACGATGGGAATGCCCAGCGGCCGGAACCGGAGGATGTCGCCGTACCGGTCGAGACCGGCTCTCAGGAAGCCGAGTTGGTCCTTGCGGAAGGCCAGCACCCCGCCGATGCCGTCCCTGCGCCGGATCGTCGGGACTTCCCGGGTACCGGGCGGCCGGCCCACGGCGGGCGCGGTCGGGTGTGAGGACATCGGCTCCCCGTTCGTCGATGTGGTCTGGGCTTTGGTCCGAGCGGTGCCGCCGCGGTCGCGGTCGGTCACCGGGGGGTGAGGTGCAGGTGTATCCCGCCCCGGGGATGCAGGGTCACGAGAGGAGAGAACCCGACCGGCGGCTGCCCCGCGGGCACCGTGACGGTGAAGGACTGCGCGAGCATCGCCGTGATGATGTGAATCTCGGTCAGCGCGAAGTACTTGCCGATGCAGTGGCGGGGCCCGCTGCCGAAAGGTTGGTACACATTGCGGGGCCGCTTCGCCGTGTTCTCGGGGGTGAAACGCTCCGGGTCGAAACGCTCCGGGTCGGGCCAGAACTCCGGATGGCGGTGGTAGGTGAGGAAGTTGAGATAGACGCTCGACCCCCGGGGGATGTGATATCCGCCGATCTCGTCGTCGCGCAGAGCCCGTCGCATCGTCTGCCAGGCGGGGGTGTGCAACCGCAGGGTCTCGTCGATGACCATACGGGTGTAGGGCAGTTCCGTCAGGGAATCGAAGGTCGGTGACTGCCCCTGCAGAACCTCGTCGACTTCCTGTTGTACGCGGCTCTGGATTTCCGGATGCCTGGCCAGCCGGTAGAACACCCAGGCGATCGAATGGCTGGATGTCTCGTAACCCGACACGATGGTGGAGAGAATCTCACCGAGCAGTTCCTGCTGGGTGAAGCCCGCACCGTCGTGGCCGTGCGTCGCGTTCAGCAGCGCGGCGAACAGGTCACGCCGCTCGTCCGTCTCGGTCCGCCGGTCCCGGATCAGCCGATCGACGAAGTCGTCCATCTCCCGGATGAGCGCGCGCAGCCGAGGGCGCCGGTCCAGCGGCGGGAAGGGCATCCGGAAGAAGTTGCCGACGATCGTGTTCAGTTCGAGGAAGTTCCGCTCGAACGCTTTGACGTCCGCTGTGGACTCCACGCCGAAGAGCGAGCGCAGGACGATCTGCAGGGCGAGATCCCCGATGTCGCCGGAGACGTCCACGACCGCACCGGGTTCGCTCCGGTCCGCCCACCTGCGCAGCAGATCCCCGGTCAGCTCGGTCATGCCGGACGTGAAGTCGACGATGCTGCCCCGGTTGAAGGAAGGCTGCATCATCCGGCGCCGTACACGCCAGGACTCTCCGCCCGGATTGGACACCAGCCCACCCCGGAACACGGTCTGTACCGCGCGGTAGAGGAAATTGTCCTTGTCGTAGTTGGCGTGATCGTCCACCAGTACATGCTGGAAATAATCAGGGTGGTTGATCAGGACCATGGGAATCCCGCCCAACCGCATGCGGACGATGTCCCCCTGGGCAGCGGCGTGCTGGATGAAACCCAATTGATTACGGCGTGCGGCCAGAATCCCCGACACATTGTCCCGGAGACCGAGTCTCGGTAATGAGGAATTCTTGCGGGCGCCCTTACCGCGTGTCAGTGCGGTCATTCCATACCCCCGATACAGGATGCGGCGACCTGGTCTCCGACAGCCTGTCAGCCCGTTCTTTTCGATGTCGATCAACGGCTGGGCGGTATGTCAGGTGTATCGGGGCGCCCCCGGGGCGGTCACGCCGACGGCCGGTACGCGGTCAGCGTGACGGAGAGCGTGACGTCGCAGGGCTCCGGCAGCAGCGAGACGCGCTCCGCAAGCCGCATGCTGTCCTGATGCCAGGCGTTGGGACCCATCCCCACCAGCTGAGGCAGGGCCTTGTGGTCCAACGTCATGGTGCTGCGCAGCCGCTGCCTGGCCACCTCGGTGAAGTGTCCGGCGAACCGGTCGGCCAGCCGCTCGTCCTTCTGGTCGTCCACCCGCATCAGCCCGAGGGCGTCCACCAGCTCACGCAGGTGGCCGGGCTGGGGCGTCACCACCAGGAGAACCCCGTCCCGACGCAGGATCCGCCGCAGCTCGACCGGGTTGCGCGGCGCGAAGACGTTGAGGATCACTGACGCTGCCTCGTCGCCGAACGGCAGCCTGTCCCAGGCGTCGGCCACGACCGCGCTGATCCGGGGATGCGCCCGTGCGGCCCTGCGGGCGGCGAACTTGGAGATGTCGAGCAGGATGCCCTCACGGTCCGGGAACTCCGACACCACCCGAGCGTGGTAGTAACCCGTGCCGCCGCCGATGTCGACGACGCAGCCGGGGTCCCCGGACACCGTGGCCGGCGCCGTCTCGCGCGCCAGCGTGGCCAGTGCCTCCGCGATCGGGGCGTAGTGGCCGCAGGCCAGGAAGTCCGCGCGGTCCGCGACCATGTCGGCGGTGTCCGCGCTGAACTTGGCGGCGCCGCGCAACAGGTTCACATAGCCCTGCTTCGCCACGTCGAAGCTGTGCTTCTGGGAACAGAGCAGCGTGCTGTTGACCATCGTCATCGTGGCGGAGCAGTGAGGACACCGAAGGTATCGAATCGCATCGTTCCGCATGGTGTCCCCCGGTGCCGCTGTTGTCGTAGCCGAAGCCAAGCCTAAGCAATGCGCACGCAGGTGCCGCTCAGGGGCCGTCCGTCGGACGCGGGTCAGTACAGCGTGTGCGCGCAGGCCAGCAGGGTGCGCAGTTCGATGTTGAGGTAGTTGCCGTGCGCCAGCAGGCCCGAAAGCTGACCCAGTGTCAGCCAGGCGAAGTCGTCCGGCGCGTCCTCGGGGAAGTCCGGCGGGACCTCCACGATCGCGTAGCGGTTCTGCGCGTGGAAGAAGCGCCCGCCCTCCTCGGACTGGACCGCGTCGTAGCGGAAGCGGTCCGCGGGCGCGGACTCCACCTGCTCCAGATACGGCGGGTACGGCGCCCCGCCCGGGCCGGTGTGCTCCAGCGGCCGGCACTGGACCGTGGGGGCCAGCTCGGCGACGTTCAGGTGCCCGACGTCCACCCGTGCCTGGACCAGCGCGTGCAGGACGCCGTCGATGGGCTTGACCAGCAGCGCCATCAGGCCCGGCACCCGCGGCTCGATGAGCGGCTGGGTCCAGGAGGCGACCTCCCGATTGCTCGCGGTGACCTCTGCGGCCATGACCCGGAAGTGGCGTCCGCTCTCGTGAGCGATCTCGTCCGGCGCGCGGTACCAGCCGTGCTCCTTCACCGAGTCGAGCGGCACCCTGTTCTGCACCAGTTCCCGCATGGCTCGCACACCCGTGAACCAGGTGAGGAACTCGGCCGCAGTGTGCCGCGCATGCGCCGGCGAACCGAACCAGGACCGGTGCACCGGGTCCGACGCCTCGGCGTCGGCACCGGCCGTGGGCAGACAGGCCAGGATCGACCGGGCGTCCATGTTGACCACGTTGTCCAGCCGTAGCAGCCGACGGATCTGACCCAGGGTCAGCCAGCGAAAGTCCTCACCGATGTCCAGGTCGTCGTCCGGCGCCAACTCGACGATCATGTTGCGGTTGCGCTTGGCCAGGAACCAGTCGGCCTGCTCCGACTGGATGGAGTCGACCAGGACGCGTGCCTTGCCCGGTCCCATGAACAGGTCCAGGAACCGGATGTGGCGCCCCCGGTGCACCCCGGTGAAGTTGCTGCGGGTGGCCTGCACGGTCGGCGAGACCTGCAGGACGTTGACGTTGCCCGGTTCCATCTTGGCCTGCATCAGGAAGTGCAGCACGCCGTCGATCTCCCGGGCCACGATGCCGAGCAACCCCACCTCCGGCTGCACGATGATCGGCTGCGCCCAGCCCCGCTCGGGCATCCGGTCCGTGCGCACATGCAGCCCCTCCACGGTGAAGAAGCGGCCCGAGGCGTGCTGGAGGTTGCCGGTACCGGGGTGGGAACTCCAGCCCCGCAACTCCCCGAAGGGGATACGGGAGACGTCGAAGTGTCCCGCGCGCAGTCGTTCGGCCAGCCAGTCGGTGACCCCCTCGAACGACGTGACCGGACTGTCGTCGGCCCGTGCCGAGCCCCGAATGCGGCGAGCGGTCTCCGCAGCGTCGGCGGGACTGGCCGCGTGCTCAGGGCGCCCCGTCGGGCGCTGAGCCGCGGGGCGCTGAGCCGCGGAGCGAACGGCCGCCGTGCGCCCGGCCACCGTGTCGGTGAGCGCCCGGGTGACGGTCCGGCACACGTCGTCGATCCGGTCGTTCAGATAGAAGTGGCCGCCGGGGAAGGCATGCAGCGCGAAGGGGCCCGTGGTCAGCGTCTGCCAGGCGCGCGCCTCCTCCAGCGGAACATTCGGATCCCGGTCGCCGGTGAGCACGGTCACCGGGCAGTCCAGGGCACGGCCGGGAACGTACTCGTACGTGCCGGCCGCACGGTAGTCGTTGCGGATCGCGGGCAGCGCCATCCGCAGCAGTTCCTCGTCCTGCAGCACGGCGGCGTCGGTGCCCTCGAGCCCGGCGACCTCGGCGATCAGCGCTTCGTCGTCGAGGAGGTGCGCGACGTCCCGGCGGCGTACCGTCGGCGCACGGCGACCCGACACCAGCAGGTGGACCGGGAGGCCCGCATCGAGGTCCCGCAGCCGGCGCGCGACCTCGAAGGCGACCGTGGCGCCCATGCTGTGCCCGAACAGC
This sequence comes from Streptomyces sp. R28, assembly GCF_041052385.1. Lineage (GTDB taxonomy): Bacteria > Actinomycetota > Actinomycetes > Streptomycetales > Streptomycetaceae > Streptomyces. The sequence goes on from NZ_CP163439.1 coordinate 7,845,366, forward strand.
GCCAGCGGACGGTCGGTCCAGCGTCCGAGCTCCGGCAGCACCTGCTCCACCAGTCCGGCGACGGAGGGGATGAACGGCTCGTGCCTGCGGTCCTGGCGGCCCGGGTACTGCACCGCCAGCACCTCCACCGTCTCGCCCAGGCCCCGTGCCAGGGACACAAAGGCGGTGGCCGCCCCGCCGGCGTGCGGAAAGCACACCAGGCGCAGCTGCGGATCCCGCACCGGGTGGTAACGGCGGACCCACAGGCCCTCGTCCGGGTGACCGGCCGGGGACAGGGCTCCGGAAACGGGTGGTGCGGGACGGGTACTCACGGCGGATGCAGCTCCTCGCGGTCGGTGGACCGCTGTCCGGGACGGCGCGTCGGGTGGTGGGCGTCGGGGTGGGGATCGCGGTCAGTGCGGGCTCCGGACCTCCTGCGCGGCCTTCTTCAGCGGCTCCCACCACGAGCGGTTCTCCGCGTACCAGCGCACGGTGTCGGCCAGCCCCGTCGCGAAGTCCGTGCGCGGGGCGTATCCCAGCTCACCCGCGATCTTGCCGATGTCCAGCGCGTACCGCAGATCGTGCCCCGGCCGATCGGTGACCCGGCGCACCGACGAGGCGTCGGCACCGCACAACCGCAACAGCCGCTCCGTCAGCTGCCGGTTGGTCAGCTCGGTGCCCCCGCCGATGTGGTACACCTCGCCGGCGCGGCCACCGGTCGCCACCAGCCGGATCCCCTGGCAGTGGTCGTCCACGTGCAGCCAGTCCCGGCTGTTGCCGCCGTCGCCGTACAGCGGCACCGTCAGGCCGTCCATCAGGTGGGTGGCGAAGAGCGGTATGACCTTCTCGGGGTGCTGGTACGGCCCGTAGTTGTTGGAGCAGCGGGTGACGACGACCGGCAGTCCGTACGTGCGGTGGTAGGCCAGGGCGAGGAGGTCCGACGCCGCCTTGGAAGCGGCGTACGGCGAGTTGGGCGCCAGTGGCTGGTCCTCGCGCCACGTCCCGCGGGCGATCGAACCGTACACCTCGTCCGTGGAGACGTGGACGAACCGGCCCACCCGCGCTTCCACCGCGGCCTGCAGGAGCGTGCGGGTACCGTCGACATTCGTCTCGACGAACGCCGACGCGTCGGCGATGGAGCGGTCCACATGTGATTCCGCCGCGAAGTGGACGACGATGTCCGCACCGCGCATGACCCGGGCCATCACGTCCGCGTCCCGGATGTCGGCGTGCACGAACTCCAGCGACGGATCGTCCGCGACCGGGTCCAGGTTGGCCAGATGGCCGGCGTAGGTCAGCTTGTCCACCACCACCGTCCGCGCCCCCGCGAGGTCCGGATACGCCCCGGTCAGCAGTTGTCTGACGAAGTGCGAGCCGATGAAGCCCGCCCCGCCGGTGACCAGCAGGCGCATGGGAGCACGGACCTTTCTACGAGGGGAAGCGGGCTAGGCGGCCGGGCCGGTCATGTGCGCCTCGGCGACGTCCATCAAGTACTCGCCGTAGCTGGAGCTTTCCAGCTCACGACCGAGCTCATGACACTGCTGGGGATCGATGAACCCCATCCGCAGCGCGATCTCCTCGATACAGGAGATCCGCACACCCTGACGCTGTTCCAGGAGCTGGACGTACTGTCCGGCCTGGAGCAACGAGCCGTGCGTGCCCATGTCCAGCCAGGCGAAGCCCCGGCCGAGTTCGGTCATCCGGGCCCGGCCCTGCTCCAGATACACCTTGTTGACGTCGGTGATCTCCAGCTCACCCCGCGCCGAGGGAGTCAGTCGCCGGGCGATGTCCACGACGCCGCTGTCGTAGAAGTACAGGCCGGTCACCGCGAGATGGGAACGGGGCTTCGCCGGCTTCTCCTCCAGGGACACCAGCCGGCCTTCGGCGTCGACCTCGCCGACGCCGTAGCGCCGGGGGTCCTTCACCGGATAGCCGAACAGCTCGCAGCCGTCCAGCCGCGCCGCGCTCGCGGCGAGCACGGAGGAGAAACCCGGCCCGTGGAAGACGTTGTCGCCCAGGATGAGTGCCACCGGATCGTCACCGATGTGCTCTTCGCCGATGAGCAGCGCCTCGGCTATGCCTCTGGGCTCCTCCTGCTCGGCGTACTCGACGCTGATTCCGATACGGCTGCCGTCGCCCAGCAGCACACGGAACATCTCCAGATGCGCCTTCGAGGTGATGATCTGGATGTCCCGGATCCCCGCCAGCATGAGCACGGAGAGCGGGTAGTAGATCATGGGCTTGTCGTAGACGGGCAGCAGCTGTTTGGACAGCGCCCCGGTCAGGGGACGCAGCCGGGTGCCCCTGCCGCCGGCCAGAATGATGCCTTTCATGGGCCGTCGGCCCGCGGGAATCCTCGTCATGGAATGGGCCGCCCGGATCAGGAGCGCGTCACCAGAACGGGAAGGTGACGAGGCGTGAGCTGATCCGCGTCGTAGAACTCCACCCGCTCGTGGTCGAGGCGGTAGCCGGTGAACTCGTCCAGGACGAGGTCCAGGAACACCTTGGCCTCCTGCCTGGCGAGAAACGCCCCAAGACAGTGGTGGATACCGTGTCCGAACGCCATGTGTTTGTTGGCGCTCCGACGAAGGTCGAACCGGTCCGGCTCCGGGAAATGGGAACCGTCACGATTGGCCGAGGCGCTCCAGGCGATCACCATCTGATGCGCCTTCATGGGGTGACCGAGTATCTCCGTGTCCTCCTTCAGCAACCGGAAGATGTTGTTGAAAGGACTGCGGTAGCGCAGCGTCTCCTCGATCGCACCGGGAATCAGGGACCGGTCGGCCCGCAGTTCCTCCTGAGCCTGCGGATGCTCGTCCAGGACCAGGAAGAGATTCCCCAGCAGAGTGGCACTCGAAATATGACCGGCGGTCAGCAGCAGCGCCACGATGTTCACGATCTGCTCGTCCGTCAGCCGCTGCCCCTCGGCCTCCGCCTCGATCAGCCCGCTCATCAGATCGTCGGCCGGCTCCGCGCGCTTCTTCGCGATCTGCGCGTACAGATAGTCCGACCACTCCTTGATGGCCGGCCCCATCGTCTCCGCGAAGTCGTCGGGCAGATTCGGGTATTCCAGTCCCTCGTTGTTGAGGATGACATCCACCCACTCCCGGAACAGATCCCGGTCCTCGGCCGGAATCCCCAGCAGTTCGGCGATGACGATGACCGGCAGCGGGTACGCCATGTCGCTCACCACGTCCAGCCGGTCCCTGTCGCGCAGATTCCCCAGCAACTCGCGGCTGATCTCCTCGATCCGCCCCTCCAGCCGGGCGATGCGGCGAGGCGTGAACGCCTGCGACACCAGCTTGCGCAACGGCCCGTGCCGGGGGGGATCGATGCCGCCGAACGTACCCGGGCCCATCAGGAGGGCCAGCTCCTCGGGCACCGGGAACACCGGAGAGAAGTCCGACGAGAACAACTGGGGGTTGGTGGAAACGGTGAGGTAGTCCTCGTAGCGGAAAACCTGCCACGCCTGACGGGACTCGTCCCAGAACACCGGCGCCTCCGCCCGGCACCGGGCGAACCACGCCAGCAGTTGCCGCGCGTCGGCGTCCGTCGGCTGGGCGAGCGGATGGACGGACATGTCTGTCTCCGTCCCCGAACCGTCTGCGGTGTCCCTGGTCTGCGTCGTCATCTCGACTCTCTCGTGGGGGCTGTGTCTCTCGTAGGAGGCTGGGTCTTACGGCTGTCCATTACGAAAGTCAATGTGGTGAATGTGCGAGAGCGGTGAATGCCTGAGGGGGGTATGCCTGACATTGGTGTATGCCTGAGATCGGTGTATGCCTGAGATCGGCGTATGGCGGAGGGTGATCTGGTCCTGCACCTCGCATTTCCGCGCGGGCAAGGCAATGCGGTGACCAGTCAACGCCATAGGGGCGCTGAGAATTGCCGTGCAATGCGATGCAATGCCGAGAAAGCTAGACGGCAGCCTTCTCGGTCCGCAAGGCGGGACCTGACATAGTGCCCGGGGCGCGTCCCACCAGCAGCGATGGGCATCTCCAAGTCCCGCGGGTGACCTGACACAGTTGCCGGACAAATATCGAGTCGCCGTCCCAACCGGAGGTTGGCTGACGGAGTCGACGGTCAGTTCCGTGCCCCCCCGTACCTCTTCCCCACCTCCAGTACGGAGACTTGATGAACTCGGAATTCGGTGTGAAGCGCAACGACGCCATCGCTGTCATCGGTATGTCCTGCCGTCTCCCCGGCGCCGACACCGTGGACGAGTTCTGGGAACTGCTGCGCACCGGCCGCAACCAAGTCACCCGTCGACCGGACGGCACCTGGCGGGCCGCCCTGACAGACCACGGCGGCTTCGACGCCGCCTTCTTCGGCATGTCCCCGGACCAGGCGGCCACGACCGACCCCCAGCACCGCCTCATGCTCGAACTCGGCTGGGAGGCACTGGAGAACGCCGGCATCCGCCCCGACCGGCTCGCCGGCACCGACGCCGGCGTCTTCGTCGGCATCGCGTCCGACGACTTCGCGACCCTGGTGCACCGCTCCGGCCGGGAATCCGGCGTCCACACCGCGACCGGGCTGCACCGCGCCCTCGCGCCCAACCGCCTGTCCTACTTCATGGGCCTGCGCGGCCCCAGCATCGCGGTCGACACGGCCCAGTCGTCATCCCTGGTCGCGGTACATCTGGCCTGCGAGAGCCTGCGCCGCGGGGAGAGCACGATCGCCGTCGTCGGCGGGGTACACCTCGTCCTGGCCGACGAGAGCACCACCGCCATGGAGACGATGGGGGCCCTCTCCCCGGACGGGCAGTGCCACACCTTCGACGCCCGGGCCAACGGATATGTCAGGGGTGAGGGCGGTGCCGCCCTCGTCCTCAAGCCCCTGCACAAAGCCGTCGAGGACGGAGACCGCGTCCACTGCGTCATCAAGGGCTCCGCCGTCAACAACGACGGTGGCGGCGACAGCCTGACCACACCGCATCGCGAAGCACAGGAAGAGCTGCTCCGCGCGGCGTACGCCCGCACGGGCACCCCACCCGAGTCGGTCCGGTACATCGAACTGCACGGCACCGGAACCAGGGCCGGCGACCCGGTCGAGGCCGCCGCGCTGGGCGCGGTCCTGGGCACCGCCCGCGCCCAGGCCGGCGCCGCCCCCCTCTCGGTGGGCTCCGTCAAGACCAACATCGGTCATCTGGAAGGCGCGGCCGGCATCACCGGTCTGCTCAAGACCGCGCTGTGCCTACGCGAAGGAATGTTGCCGCCCAGCCTCAACTACCGCACACCCAACCCCGACATCCCCCTTCAGCAACTGCACCTGGGTGTGCAGACGGCCTTGGAGCCATGGACGGAAGAGCCGGGGACGCGACGGGTTGCCGGGGTGTCGTCCTTTGGGATGGGTGGGACGAACGCGCATGTGGTGGTGGAGCAGGCACCGGATGAAGTGGAAGCCGAAGCCGAGGCCGAAGCTGTGGTTGAGGCTGGGCCGGGGTCGTGTGCTGTTCCGGTGGTTGTTTCCGGTGCCTCGACGGGGGCTCTGGAGGCCGGCCTTGGGCGCTTGGCTGCCTTCGTGGAACAGGACGGTGAGTTTGGTGTGGGTGAGGTGGGGTGGTCGGCGGCGCATCGGTCGGTGTTCGACCATCGTGCCGTGGTCGTGGCGTCGACCCGGGGTGAGCTGGTTGAGGGGCTGAGGGCGCCGGTCGTCTTGGGTGCTGTGGGTTCGGTGGGCCGGACGGTGTTCGTGTTTCCCGGTCAGGGCACGCAGTGGGCCGGGATGGGTGCTGAACTGCTCGACTCCTCGCCGGTGTTCGCGGCCCGGTTGGGGGAGTGTGCGCAGGCGCTGGGCCCGTTCGTGGACTGGGATCTGCTCGATGTGGTGCGTTCGGGTGTGGGGTTGGAGCGGGTGGATGTGGTGCAGCCGGTCACCTGGGCGGTGATGGTGTCGCTGGCCGAGGTGTGGTCGCGTGCGGGTGTGGTGGCGGATGCGGTCGTCGGGCATTCGCAGGGTGAGATCGCCGCGGCGGTGGTGGCGGGTGCGTTGAGCTTGGAGGACGGGGCGCGTGTGGTGGCGTTGCGTTCGCAGGTGATCGGGCGGGTGCTGGCCGGCGCGGGCGGTATGGCTTCCATCGCGCTCCCGGCCGAGACGGTTGAGGAGCGCCTGGCGGGTTGGTCGGGCCGGTTGGGCATTGCGGCGGTGAATGGTCCGGCGATCACGGTCGTCTCGGGCGAGGCCGAGGCGGTGACCGAGTTCGTCGCCGCGTGCGAAGAGCAGGGAGTGCGGGCACGTCGTATCCCCGTCGATTACGCCTCGCATTCCGAGCAGGTCGAGGCCATCGAGACGGAGCTGGCAGGACTGCTGGCACCCGTAGTGGCCCGCGAACCGGTCATCCCCCTGTACTCCACCGTCGAGCCGGGCCAGCCGGTCTCGACTGATGGCGGGTATTGGTATCGCAATCTGCGCAAGCGGGTGCGGTTCGCCGAGACCGTCGAGCTTCTCCTGGCGGATGGCTTCGGGGTGTTCGTCGAGGCCAGTGCGCATCCGGTGTTGACGATCGGGATCCAGGAGCTCGCTGATGAGGCGGGCCGTGACGACATCATCGCGGTGGGCACGCTGCGGCGGGACGAGGGCGGTCTGCGCCGGTTGTGGACGTCGTTGGCGGAAGCCTTCGTGGCGGGTGTGCCGGTCGACTGGAAGGCCGCGTACACCGCCCATCAGCTCACCACCCGCCGCGTCGACCTACCCACCTATCCCTTCCAGCGCCACCACTACTGGTTCGATTCCGCGGAGAACGTTGCGGGTCCGGTTGCTGAGGTGGCGCGCGTTCCTGACGCACCTCTGCGCCGCGAGGTCGACGGGCTGAGCGCGAGCGAGCAGGAGAGGCTTCTGCTGGAGGCTGTGCGGGCGCACGCGGCTGTGGCTCTCGGCCGGGGGACGGCCGGCGACATCCACGCACAGCGAACCTTCAAGCAACTGGGCTTTGAGTCGGTCACGAGTGTCGCGCTGCGCAATCGTCTGAACGCTGCCACCGGCCTTCGGCTGGCGAGCTCTGTGGCGTACGACCATCCGACCCCGCTCGCCCTCGCCCGCCATGTCCGTGCCCGGCTCAATGGCGAGGACGGGACCACTTCGACGCCCAAGCCCATGCGCCCCGCCTCTGCGGTTGCAGATGCCGATGCCGAGCCGATTGCGATCGTGGGGATGGGGTGCCGTTTTCCGGGTGGGGTGGGTTCTGCGGAGGGTTTGTGGGATCTGGTGGAGTCGGGGGCGGATGCGGTGTCCGGGTTCCCGGTGGACCGGGGGTGGGATGTTGCGGGTCTGTATGACCCGGATCCGGATGCGGTGGGGAAGTCGTATGTGCGGGAGGGGGGTTTCCTGCATGGGGCGGGGGAGTTCGACGCGGGCTTCTTCGGTATTTCGCCGCGTGAGGCGGTGGCGATGGATCCGCAGCAGCGGTTGTTGTTGGAGACGTCGTGGGAGGCGTTGGAGGGGGCGGGCATCGACCCCCACACCCTGCGCGGGTCACAGACCGGCGTTTATGTCGGTGCCATGTCTCAGGAGTACGGTCCCCGGCTCTACGAGCAAGCCGAGGGGCACGAGGGCTATCTGCTGACGGGCAACACGGCGAGTGTGGCCTCGGGCCGGATTTCGTATGTGTTGGGGCTTGAGGGTCCTGCGGTGTCGGTGGATACGGCGTGTTCGTCGTCGTTGGTGGCGTTGCATCTGGCGGTGCAGGCGTTGCGGCAGGGCGAGTGCGATCTGGCGCTGGCCGGCGGAGTCACCGTGATGGCGTCCCCGGGCATGTTTGTCGAGTTCTCGCGGCAGCGGGGGTTGGCGGCTGATGGCCGGTGCAAGGCGTTCTCGGATGCGGCTGATGGGACCGCTTGGGCCGAGGGTGCGGGGATGTTGTTGGTGGAGCGGTTGTCGGATGCGCGGCGGCGTGGGCATCGGGTGTTGGGGGTGGTGCGGGGTTCGGCTGTCAATCAGGACGGTGCGTCCAATGGCCTGACGGCGCCGCATGGTCCGTCGCAGGAGCGGGTCATTCGGCACGCGTTGGCGAATGCGGGGCTTGGTCCGGCTGATGTGGATGTGGTCGAGGCGCATGGGACGGGGACCCGGCTGGGGGATCCGATCGAGGCGCAGGCGTTGCTGGCCACGTATGGCCGTGATCGTGAACAGCCCCTGTATGTGGGGTCGTTGAAGTCGAATATCGGGCATGCGCAGGCGGCTGCGGGTGTGGCGGGTGTCATCAAGATGGTGATGGCGATGCGGCATGGGGTGTTGCCGAGGTCGTTGCATGTGGGTGTGCCGTCGTCGCATGTGGACTGGTCTTCGGGTGGGGTGGAGGTGTTGGACCGGGCGCGTCAGTGGCCGGTGGTGGGTCGTGCGCGGCGGGCGGGGGTGTCGGCGTTCGGGGTGAGCGGGACGAACGCGCATGTGGTGCTGGAGCAGGCGCCGGATGAAGTGGAAGCCGAAGCCGAGGTCGAGGCTGTGGTTGAGGCGGGGCCGGGGTCTTGTGCTGTGCCGGTGATCGTTTCCGGTGCCTCAACGGCGGCTCTGGAGGCCGCACTTGGGCGCCTGGCTTCGGCTGTTGAGGCTGATGGTGAGCTTGGTGTGGGTGAGGTGGGGTGGTCGGCGGCGCACCGTTCGGTGTTCGACCATCGTGCCGTGGTCGTCGCCTCGACCCGGGACGATCTGCTGGAGGGGCTTGCGTCTCCGGTCATTTCCGGGGTGGCCCGTCGGGTGGGCCGGACAGTGCTGGTGTTTCCCGGTCAGGGCACGCAGTGGGCCGGGATGGGTGCTGAACTGCTCGACTCCTCGCCGGTGTTCGCGGCCCGGTTGGGGGAGTGTGCGCAGGCGCTGGGCCCGTTCGTGGACTGGGATCTGCTTGAAGTGGTGCGCTCTGGTGTGGGGTTGGAGCGGGTGGAGGTGGTGCAGCCCGTCACCTGGGCGGTGATGGTCTCCCTGGCCGAGGTGTGGTCCCGCGTGGGTGTGGTGGCGGATGCGGTCATCGGGCATTCGCAGGGTGAGATCGCCGCCGCCGTCGTAGCGGGTGCGTTGAGCTTGGAGGACGGGGCGCGTGTGGTGGCGTTGCGTTCACAGGTGATCGGGCGGGTGCTGGCCGGCGCCGGAGGTATGGCCTCCATCGCCCTGCCCGCCGAGACGGTCGAGGAGCGACTGGAAGGCTGGCAGGGCCGTCTTGGCATCGCGGCGGTGAATGGTCCCGCCATCACGGTCGTCTCGGGCGAGGCCGAGGCGGTGGCCGAGTTCGTTGCCGCGTGCGAAGAGCAGGGGGTGCGGGCGCGTCGTATCCCGGTCGATTACGCCTCGCATTCCGAGCAGGTCGAGGCGATCGAGGCGGAGCTGGCCGGGCTGTTGGCACCGGTGGTTGCTCGCGAACCGGTCATTCCCCTGTATTCGACGGTCGAGCCGGGCCAGCCGGTCTCGACTGATGGCGGGTATTGGTATCGCAATCTGCGCAAGCGGGTGCGGTTCGCCGAGACCGTCGAGCTTCTCCTGGCGGACGGTTTCGGGGTGTTCGTCGAGGCCAGTGCGCATCCGGTGTTGACGATCGGGATCCAGGAGCTCGCTGATGAGGCGGGCCGTGACGACATCATCGCGGTGGGCACGTTGCGGCGGGACGAGGGCGGTCTGCGCCGGTTGTGGACGTCGATGGCGGAAGCCTTCGTGTCAGGCGTGACCGTCGACTGGAAGGCCGCCTACACCACCCATCACCTCACCACCCGCCGCGTCGACCTGCCCACCTACCCCTTCCAGCGCCAGCACTACTGGCTCGAACTCAGCCGGTCAGGACAGGCATCGGATGAAGTCACGCTCTCCGGGACGGGCGCCTGGCTCTATCGGGTGGTGTGGAAGGGGCTGTCGGCGGGGGATGTGCCCCGGCTGTCGGGGCGCTGGCTGCTGGTCGTGCCGGAGGGCATGCCTTCAGGTCCGGTGGATGACATCGCCGACGTACTCACCCACCACGGCGCCACCGTTGAATGCGTATCCGCGCCGGTGGACGCCGCTCGTGCCCACTTCACGGATCTGTTCACGGCACGACGGACGGATGACGACGAGGCACCGGCCGTCCAGGGCGTGCTGTCGCTTCTCGGACTCTCGGACGTGTCTGCTTCCGTGCCGGCCACCGTCTCTCTCGTCCAGGCGGTGAACGACGTGGGGCTGGGTGCCCGAGTCTGGGCCGTCACCTTGGGCGCTGTGGCTGCTCTGCCGGGTGAGGTGCCCGACAACACCGGAGCACGGCTCTGGGCGTTCGGCCGGGTCGCTGCACTGGAACTCCCCGAGGTGTGGGGCGGTCTGGTCGATCTGCCGACGTCCTCGCTGGACCGTCGCTTGCTGGAGCGTATGGCCACCGTTCTCGGGAGGGCCAGGACGGCCGACGGCATCGAGGACGAGGTGGCGATCCGGAGCGCCGGGGTGTACGGGCGTCGGGTGGTACGCGCACCGGGTTCGGCCCGGACGCAGTCGCACTGGCGACCGCGGGGGACGGTGCTGGTGACCGGGGGTACGGGTGCGCTCGGTGGGCATGTGGCGCGGTGGTTGGCGGCGAGCGGGGCCGAGCATGTGGTGCTCACCAGCCGTCGGGGTCAGCAGGCGCCCGGTGCCGCGGAGTTGGTGGCGGAGCTGGGTGCTCTGGGTGCGCGGGTCACGGTGGCGGCGTGTGATGCGGCCGAGCGTGAGGAGTTGTCCGCTCTGCTGCGGGAACATCCGCCCACCGCGGTCTTCCACACCGCGGGCGTGCTCGACGACGGCGTGATCGACGGTCTGTCGGCCGACAGCCTCACTCTCGTCAGCCGTCCCAAGGCCGACGCCGCGGAGTTGCTGCACGAGCTGACCGCGGACCACGACTTGGACGCGTTCGTGCTGTTCTCCTCCATCACAGGTGTGTGGGGCAACGGCGGCCAGGCCGCCTACGCTGCCGCCAACGCCGCCCTCGACGCCCTTGCCGAGCGGCGCCGTGCCGATGGTCTGCCGGCCTCCGCGATCGCCTGGGGTCTGTGGTCCGGCGGTGGCATGGCAGCGGGCGCGGGCGAAGAAAGCCTGGTCCGACGGGGTATCGACGCCATGGACCCCGTACAGGCCATCGAAGCCCTTCAACAGGCCTTGGACCGGGACGACACGTGCGTGACCGTCGCCGCCGTCGACTGGGAGCGGTTCGCGCCGAACACCGACGCGATACGGCCCACACTCCTCTTCTCGACGGTGCCGGAGGCGCGCCAAGCGCTGGAAGCCGTCCGGCAGCGGCGCACGGCCGCCCCAGGAGCGGCAGCGTTGGCGGAACTCCTGGACGGCCGTACCGAAGCCGAGCAACTGCACCGGCTCGTCGAGTTGATACGAGGGGAAGCCGCGGCGGTACTGCGGCACAGCACCACGGACGCCATCGGCGCGCAGAGGGCGTTCAAGGAGGTCGGCTTCGACTCGCTCACCGCGCTGGAACTGAGGAATCGCGTCAACGCCACCACCGGGTTGTCCCTCCCCACGACCATCACCTTCGACTACCCGAACCCCACAGCCCTCGCCGGCTTCATCCTCGGCCGGCTGACCGGCGACGGGGGACCGAAGGTGGACGGGCATCTCCCCGAGCGGTTCACGGCCTCCACGGACGACGAACTGATCGCGATCGTCGGCATGGCCTGCCGCTTCCCGGGTGACGTCGAGAGCCCCGAAGCACTGTGGAACCTGGTGCTGGGTGAACGGGACGTCATCGGAGCACCCCCCACGGATCGTGGCTGGGACTTCGACGCGATCTACTCCCCGGAGCCCGGAACTCCCGGAAAAACGTACGCCCGGGAGGGGGGTTTCCTGCATGGGGCGGGGGAGTTCGACGCCGGCTTCTTCGGTATTTCACCGCGTGAGGCGGTCGCGATGGATCCGCAGCAGCGACTGCTGTTGGAGACGTCGTGGGAGGCCTTGGAGGGGGCGGGCATCGACCCCCACACCCTGCGCGGCAGCCGCACCGGCGTCTACACGGGACTCACCCACCAGGAGTACGCGGCACGTCTGCACGAAGCTTCCCAAGCGCACGAGGGCTATCTGCTGACGGGCAAGTCGGCGAGCGTTGCGTCCGGCCGGATTTCGTATGTGTTGGGGCTTGAGGGTCCTGCGGTGTCGGTGGATACGGCGTGTTCGTCGTCGTTGGTGGCGTTGCATCTGGCGGTGCAGGCGTTGCGGCAGGGCGAGTGCGACTTGGCGCTGGCCGGCGGTGTGACGGTCATGGCCGCACCTGGTCTGTTCGTCGAGTTCTCGCGGCAGCGGGGGTTGGCGGCTGATGGCCGGTGCAAGGCGTTCTCGGATGCGGCTGATGGGACGGGCTGGGCCGAGGGTGCGGGGATGCTGTTGGTGGAGCGGTTGTCGGATGCGCGGCGGCGTGGGCATCGGGTGTTGGGGGTGGTGCGGGGTTCGGCTGTCAATCAGGACGGTGCGTCCAATGGCCTGACGGCGCCGCATGGTCCGTCGCAGGAGCGGGTCATTCGGCACGCGTTGGCGAATGCGGGGCTTGGTCCGGCTGATGTGGATGTGGTGGAGGCGCATGGGACGGGGACCCGGCTGGGGGATCCGATCGAGGCGCAGGCGTTGCTGGCCACGTATGGGCGTGATCGTGAGCAGCCGTTGTTTGTGGGGTCGTTGAAGTCGAATATCGGGCATGCGCAGGCGGCTGCGGGTGTGGCGGGTGTCATCAAGATGGTGATGGCGATGCGGCATGGGGTGTTGCCGAGGTCGTTGCATGTGGGTGTGCCGTCGTCGCATGTGGACTGGTCTTCGGGTGGGGTGGAGGTGTTGGACCGGGCGCGTCAGTGGCCGGTGGTGGGTCGTGCGCGGCGGGCGGGGGTGTCGGCGTTCGGGGTGAGCGGGACGAACGCGCATGTGGTGCTGGAGCAGGCACCGGATGAGGCCGAAGCCGAGGTCGAAGCTGTGGTTGAGGCGGGGCCGGGGTCGTGTGCTGTGCCGGTGGTCGTGTCGGGTGCCTCGGAAGGGGCGCTGGAAGCCGGTCTGCGGCGCCTGGCTTCGGCTGTTGAGGCTGATGGTGAGCTTGGTGTGGGTGAGGTGGGGTGGTCGGCGGCGCATCGGTCGGTGTTCGAGCATCGTGCCGTGGTCGTCGCCTCCGACCGGCAGGTTCTGCTGGAGGGGCTTGCGTCTCCGGTCATTTCCGGGGTGGCCCGTCGGGTGGGCCGGACAGTGCTGGTGTTTCCCGGTCAGGGCACGCAGTGGGCCGGGATGGGTGCTGAACTCCTCGACTCCTCACCGGTGTTCGCGGCCCGGTTGGGGGAGTGTGCGCAGGCGCTGGGCCCGTTCGTGGACTGGGATCTGCTCGACGTGGTGCGTTCGGGTGTGGGGTTGGAGCGGGTGGATGTGGTGCAGCCGGTCACCTGGGCGGTGATGGTGTCGCTGGCTGAGGTGTGGTCGCGTGCGGGTGTGGTGGCGGATGCGGTCGTCGGGCATTCGCAGGGTGAGATCGCCGCGGCCGTCGTGGCGGGTGCGTTGAGCTTGGAGGACGGGGCGCGTGTGGTGGCGTTGCGTTCGCAGGTGATCGGGCGGGTGCTGGCCGGCGCGGGCGGTATGGCTTCCATCGCGCTCCCGGCCGAGACGGTCGAGGAGCGACTGGAAGGCTGGTCGGGCCGTCTTGGGGTGGCGGCGGTGAATGGTCCGGCGATCACGGTCGTCTCGGGCGAGGCAGAGGCGGTGACCGAGTTCGTTGCCACTTGTGAAGAGCAGGGAGTGCGGGCACGTCGTATCCCCGTCGATTACGCCTCGCATTCCGAGCAGGTCGAGGCCATCGAGGCGGAGCTGGCCGGGCTGCTGGCACCGGTTGTCGCCCGCGAACCGGTCATCCCTCTGTATTCGACGGTCGAGCCGGGCCAGCCGGTCTCGACTGATGGCGGGTATTGGTATCGCAATCTGCGCAAGCGGGTGCGGTTCGCCGAGACCGTCGAGCTCCTTCTCGCGGATGGCTTCGGGGTGTTCGTCGAGGCCAGTGCGCATCCGGTGTTGACGATCGGGATCCAGGAGCTCGCCGATGAGGTGGGCCGTGACGACATCATCGCGGTGGGCACGTTGCGGCGGGACGAGGGCGGTCTGCGCCGGTTGTGGACGTCGTTGGCGGAAGCCTTCGTGTCAGGCGTGGCGGTCGACTGGAGGGCCGTTTACACCGCCCATCACCTCACCACCCGCCGCATCGACCTACCCACCTACCCCTTCCAACGCCACCACTACTGGGCCGAAACCTCCCCCGCAGGCGTCGGCGATCTCGCAGCCGCGCGGTTCGGCATGACTTGGCAGGAACATCCGCTTGTTGGCGGTGCGTTGCGGATGGCCGACTCCGACGAGTTGCTGATCGCGGGGCGGCTTTCGCTCGCCGCGCACGCATGGATGGCCGATCACGCGGTGTCCGGCACCGCGCTGTTGCCCGGTACCGCCTTCGTCGAGCTCGCGCTGCACGCCGCTTCGGTCGCTGGGTGTGCCGTGGTCGAGGAGCTTGAGGTGCGGGCTCCGCTGGTTCTTCCGGAGCGCGGCGGTGTGGGGATTCAGGTGCGCGTCGGGGACGGCGACGCCTCGGGCAGGCGGCGTCTCTCCGTGCACGCGCGGCCCGACCACCCCGCCGCGACCGGCGACGGTGATCTCGGGACGGGCGCGGACGAGACGCCCTGGACCCTGCACGCCGTCGGCGTGCTGGCCCCGGCGAACCTGGTGCAGCCGGAGGCAGGTGAGGGGGCGTGGGGCGGCACGGCATGGCCGCCCGCCGATGCCGTGCCGGTGGACCCGGCGGAGCTGTACGACCGGTTCTCGGCGCTCGGGTACGAGTACGGCGAGGTGTTCGCCGGCGTGCGGTCGGTGTGGCGCCGGGACGGAGAGGTCTTCGCGGAGGTGCGGCTCCCGGGACGCGTCGCGGCCGACGCCACCCGCTACAGGACGCATCCCGCGCTCCTGGACGCCGCGCTCCAGCCCTGGATCGCAGGCGGCCTGTTCGACATACCGGAGGACGGCCTCCTGCTGCCGTTCGCCTGGCGGGGCATGTCCGTGCAGGCCGCGGGTGCGGACACCGTGCGCGTCCGTCTGACCTCGGACGCCGCCGGAGCGCTGTCGTGCCGGGCCGTGGACCTCTCCGGTGCTCCGGTGTTCTCCCTCGACGCGCTGGTCATGCGTCCCGTCGAACGTGACCGACTGCCGGCTCTGCTCGGTGCCTCCGCAGTCACGGCTCCTCTCTACGAGGTGGCGTGGCGTGCCCACCAGGCGGCCGTCGGCGCGCCACCGCGCTGGGCGTTGGTCGGCGGCGACCGTTTCGATCTGGTGGAGTCCACCCCGTCCACCCCGTCCACCCCGTCCACCTCGTCCACGCAGTCCACCATGTCCGCGCAGTACACCCCGTCCACCCCATCCGCCCCATCCGCCCAGTCCACCCCGTTCACCGCCTATCCGGGCCTGGGCGACCTGCGCCGCGAGCTCGACGCCGGTGGTACGGCGCCGGAGACGGTGGTCGTCGCCTGCGGGCGGGGTCCCCGGGCGGGGCAGCCCGTCGTCGAGGAGGCGCGGGCGAGCGTGCGCGAGGCGCTCGCCCTCGTACAGGAGTGGCTGGCCGACGAGCGGCTGTCGGAGGTCCGGCTCGTCGTGCTGACCCGGCGCGCGGTCGCGACCGGCGCCGACGAGGACGTGACGGATCTGCCGGGCTCGGGCGTGTGGGGACTGCTGCGGTCGGCGCAGTCCGAGCACCCGGGGCGTTTCGGCCTTCTCGACATGGACGCGCACGACGCGTCGGTGTCGGCGATCCCGGCCGCCCTGCGAGTGATCTCCGAGGGGACGCCCCAACTGGCGCTCCGCAGGGGGGAGATGTACGCACCGACGCTCATCCGTACGGAAACACCGGCCGACCGCGCTGATGTGCCGTTCGGGGACACCGAGGCGACCACGGACGGCACCCCGGCGACCACCGGCGCCGTCGGAGCGCTCGCCGGCGAGGCCGGTGCGTCGGCAGGCGGTCCTCGGCTGGGGGACGGCACGGTGGTGATCACCGGGGCGACTGGCACTCTGGGCAGGCTCTTCGCACGGCACCTGGTGGAGCGCCACGCCGTACGCCACCTTCTGCTGCTGAGCCGCAGCGGGCCCGATGCGCGGGGCGCGGACGAGTTGGTGGCGGAACTGCGGGCGCGGGGCGCCGAACCGGAGGTCGTCGCCTGCGACGCGGGTGACCGCGACGCGCTGTTCTCGGTGCTCTCCCGCATCCCGGATGCGCGTCCGCTCACCGGCGTGGTGCACGCGGCCGGAATCCTGGACGACGGGCCGCTCACGGCGCTCGATCCGGGGCGTATCGACGCGGTACTGCATGCCAAGGCCGACGCCGCGACGCACCTGCACGAGTTCACCGCGGACCGGCGGTTGGCGGCGTTCGTGCTGTTCTCCGGGGCGGCGGGGCTCCTCGGCCGGCCCGGGCAGGGCAACTACGCCGCCGCGAACACCTTCGTCGACGCGTTGGCGCACCACCGGCGTGCCCTCGGGCTGCCCGCGTTGTCCCTGGCCTGGGGTCTGTGGGGCGGTGCGAGCGGGATGACCGAGCACCTCGCGGAGCGGGACCTGCGGCGCATGCGGCGCTCGGGCATTGCTCCGATGCCAAGCGAGCAGGGCCTCGCGTTCTTCGACCGCGCGCTCACTCTGGCGCCAAGTCACGCCCTGCTCGTACCGATGAGGCTGGACCAGACGGCACTGGCCAGGGAGCGGGCCATGAGCGGCCTCGATGCCGTACCCGTACTGCTGCGCGCACTGGTTCCGGCGGCTGCGGCGCGGCGGACGCCGGAGGGACAGGAGGCATACGTCCCCGAGGGCGGCGAGGCCTCGGCAGCGGCGAGGCCTCGGGAACTCGCCGAGCGGCTGGCCGCCCTCGACGAATCCGCCCGTGGCCGTGAACTGCTTGAGGTGGTCAGGACCCAGGTGGCGAGGGTGCTCGGCTACCCAGGTCCCGACGCGGTGGACCCCGGGCGGCCGTTCCGTGAGAGCGGGTTCGACTCGCTGATGTCCGTGGAGCTGCGCAACCAGTTGAACGCCGGCACCGGGCTGCGGCTCCCCGTCACGGTCGTGTTCGACCACCCGACGCCAAGGGCCCTCGCACAGCACATCGGTGCGGAACTCGGCCTGGGCCCGGGAGCCGAGGAGGCGGGGGCGGCCGCCCTGGTGAGCCTGGAGGCCCTGCTGTCCGCCGTGGCCGACATGGCGGCGGACGACATCAGGCGTGATGTGGTCCGCCGGCAGCTGGAGGCCGCGCTCGCGGACGTGGGCGGCGCCGGACCGGTACCTGCCGTGGCCACCGGACCCGACGGGCGTTCCGGGGAGCACCGACCCCCCGCCGACAGCCGAGCGGCGGTCGAGGAGCGGCTCGACTCCGCGGACGACGACGACCTCTTCGCCTTCATCGAGGAGCAACTGTGAGCAACGACAGCCGACGCGACGACCCCCAGGACGTCGGCGCCCGCGGTTCCGGCCACCGGACCGGCGCGGACCGCACTGGCGTGGATCGGACCGGCGTGGATCGGACCGGTGCGACCCGGGACGACAAGGCGCGGGAGTACCTCAAACGTCTCACCGCCGAGCTGGTCGGCACCCGGGAGCGGCTCAAGGCGGTCGAGGACGCCGCCCGTGAACCCATCGCGATCGTCTCGATGGGCTGCCGGTTCCCCGGCGGGGTGACCAGTCCCGAGGACCTGTGGCGGCTCCTCGAATCGGGCACGGACGCGGTGTCCGGCCTGCCCGACGACCGTGGCTGGGACCTGGAGGCGCTCTACGACCCGGACCCCGCCTCCACGGGCACCAGTTACGCACGGGAGGGAGGGTTCCTCGACGACTGTGCCGGCTTCGACCCCGAGTTCTTCGGGATCTCGCCGCGCGAGGCGCTCGCCATGGACCCGCAGCAGCGCCTGCTGCTGGAAACGTCGTGGGAGGCCCTGGAGAGGGCCGGCATCGACCCCACGACCGTGCGGGACAGCCGTACCGGCGTGTACGCGGGTGTGATGTACGACGACTACGGCGCGCGGCTGCTCCACCAGCCCCGGTCCGGTGCCCCGGCGGACCTGGAGGGCTACCTGGTCAACGGCAGTGCGGGCAGTGTCGCGTCGGGCCGGCTCTCGTACGCCCTCGGGCTGCGCGGCCCGGCCGTCACGATCGACACGGCCTGTTCGTCGTCGTTGGTCGCCCTGCATCTGGCCGCGCAGGCGCTGCGGCTGCGGGAGTGCGACCTCGCGCTGGCGGGCGGAGCGACCGTGCTGTCGACACCGACGATGTTCATCGACTTCTCCCGGCAGCGTGGACTCGCGGCGGACGGACGCTGCAAGGCCTTCGCCGACGCCGCCGACGGCACGGGCTTCGGCGAGGGCGCCGGGATGGTGCTGCTGCAGCGCCTCTCCGACGCGCGCCGCGACGGCAGGCCCGTACTGGCCGTCATCCGCGGCTCGGCGGTCAACCAGGACGGGGCGGGCAACGGCCTGACCGCCCCGAACGGCCTGGCACAGCAACGGGTCGTCCGGGCCGCGCTCGACAATGCCGGCCTCGGGCCCGACCAGGTCGACGTGGTCGAGGCGCACGGTACGGGGACCCGTCTGGGCGACCCGATCGAGGCCCAGGCCCTGCTCGCCACGTACGGCCGTGGCAGGCCCGCCGACCGGCCCCTGTGGCTGGGTTCGCTGAAGTCGAACATCGGTCATACGCAGGCGGCGGCGGGCGTGGCGGGTGTCATCAAGACGGTGATGGCGATGCGGCACGCGGTGCTGCCGCAGACGCTCCATGTGGACGCGCCGTCGTCGCACGTGGACTGGTCGTCGGGCGCGGTCGAGCTGCTGACCGGCCGCAGGCCCTGGCCCCGGCGGGCCGACGGCGAGCCGCTGCGGGCCGGCGTCTCGTCCTTCGGGGCGAGCGGCACCAACGCGCACCTGATCCTGGAGAGTGCCCCGGAGCCGGCCGATGCACTGGCGGCGCGCCCCGCGGACTTCCGCACGGCACCCGTGATGTGGACGCTGTCGGGTCGCACCCGCGATGCCTTACGGGACCAGGCCGCCCGCCTGCACACCCACCTCAGCGGTCTTGCGGCCGCCGCTCCGGACGCCGTGGCGAGCGCCCTGGCCCACCGCAGGACCGCCTTCCGGCACCGGGCGGTCGTCGTCGGCGAGGACCGCGCGACCCTCCTGCACGGACTGCGGGCGCTCGCCGACGGGCCGACGGAGCCGGGTGTCCGTCTCGTCGTCGGCGAGGCGGGCGGGGAGTGCCGCACGGCGTTCCTCTTCTCCGGCCAGGGCAGCCAGCGTCCGGGGATGGGGCGCGAGCTCTACGCCCGCTTCCCGGCCTTCGCCCGTGCCCTGGACGACATCTGCGCCGAGATGGACCGCCATCTCGAACGGCCGCTGCGGGCCGTGATGTTCGGCGAGCCCGGGCCGGTACCTCGGCTCGACGCCGTGACCGAGACGGAGACCGAGGTCGATACGGAGGTCGGTACCGGTACCGGTACCGAGGTCGGTACGGAGGCCGATACCGAGCTCGGTACCGAGGCCGTGTCGGGACTGGATCGTGGCGTCGGGGAAGCCGGTCTGCTGGACCGCACCGAATACACCCAGCCCGCGCTCTTCGCTCTGGAGGTCGCCCTCTTCCGGCTGCTGACCGAGACATGGGGTGTACGGCCCGACGCCGTCATGGGGCACTCCGTCGGCGAGATCGCCGCCGCCCATGTGGCCGGAATCCTCGACCTCACCGACGCCTGTGCCCTGGTCGCCGCGCGCGGCCGTCTGATGCAGCGGCTGCCGCAGGGGGGCGCGATGGCCGCCGTAGCGGCGAGCGAGGCGGAGATGACGCCCTGCCTGGCGGGCCGGGACGCCCAGCTCGCACTGGCCGCCGTCAACGGCCCCGGCTCGGTCGTCGTCTCGGGCGACGAGCGTGCCGTCCTGGAGCTGGTCGAACTGTGGCGCTCGCGCGGCCGGGACACCAAACGACTCACCGTCAGTCACGCGTTCCACTCACCGCACATGGACGGCATGCTGACACAGTTCGAACAAGTTGCTCGCGCACTGAGCTACCGGCGACCGACCCTTCCTGTCATGTCGAACCTGACCATGGAGAATGGCACCGCCGCCGATCCGTGCACGCCGGACCACTGGGTGCGCCATGTACGCGAGCCCGTGCGGTTTCTCGATGGCATGCGCGCCCTGCGCGCCGACGGCATCGACACCTTCCTCGAACTGGGCCCCGACGCGGTGCTCACCGCCATGGCCCGTACCTGCCTGGACGAAGAAGGCACACCGACCACGACCGCCCCGCTCACCGTGCCGGTGTTGCGGCGCGGCCACGCCGAGACGGACAGCCTGACGCGCGCGGTGGCCGAGGCGTACGTGCACGGCGTGCCCGTCACCCTGGCCGCCGCGGACGACCGCCCCGGCGGCGTGGTCGACCGCGTGGCGGCGGGCCTGCCCACCTACCCCTTCCAGCGGCAGCGTTACTGGCTCGACTCCTCGGCGGTCCCGGACCCGAGGTCCATGGGACTCGACGAGAGCCCTCATCCGCTGCTGTCCGCCGCCGCGGTCCTGCCCGAGGGCCGGGGCACGGTGTGGACCGGACGCCTGTCCACGCGCAGCCACCCGTGGCTCGCCGAACACACGGTGCGCGGCCAGGTCGTCGTCCCCGCGACGGCCCTGCTGGAACTCGCCCAGTACGCCGCCGACACCTCACCCGTTCCAGCGCCCGCCGACAGCACCGACAGCACCG
This sequence comes from Streptomyces sp. R28, assembly GCF_041052385.1. Classification (GTDB taxonomy): domain Bacteria; phylum Actinomycetota; class Actinomycetes; order Streptomycetales; family Streptomycetaceae; genus Streptomyces. Next base: position 7,866,039 of record NZ_CP163439.1, read on the forward strand.
GCAACACCGTCGTCGAACTGACGCTGGAGGCCCCGATGGTGCTCCCGCCGGACGCGGCGGTACGCCTGCGCGTCGTACTCGGCACGCCGGACGAGCACGGCAACCGTGCCCTGCGGATCCACTCGGACCAGGCCCACGCGGACGCCGCAGGCGACGACGGCTGGGTCCGTCACGCCTCCGGCACCGTGGGCCTGGCCGAACCGTCCACCGCCCGGCCCGGACCCGACTCCACGTGGCCGCCGGAAGACGCCGAGCCGCTCGATGTCGCGACCGAGTACGAGCGCTTCGCCGACGCCGGGATCGGCTACGGCCCCGCGTTCCGCGGCCTGTGTGCCGCCTGGCGGCGCGGCAGCGAAGTCTTCGCCGAAGTGCGGCTGCCCGGTGCACACGCCGACGGGACCGGCCGCTACGCCGTCCACCCGGCGCTGCTGGATGCCGCACTCCACGCCACCGCCCGCGGTCTCGGCCTGGAGCACGGACTCGTGCCCTTCTCGTGGAGCGGCGCCCGGCTGAGCGGCTCGAGCGCCGACACCCTGCGCGTCCGTATCGCACCCGCACCCGGCGCCGCGGGACCCGAGACCGTCACCCTCACGGCCGTCGACCCGGACGGGCACCTCGTGTTCACGGTGGACTCGCTCGCCCTGCGCCGTACCGACACCGAGCGGCTCGCCGCCGCGGGAGCCGCACACCTGCCGCTCCACCGGCAGCACTGGACCGCCCTCTCGGAACAGCCCGCCACGACCCCGGCCGGACCCGAGGAGGAGACCCGCGTCCGCTGGGCCGACACCACCGACGAGGCCCTCTTCGACAAGGCGGCCGAAGAGAGCGGCCGGGACGGGCTTCCCCTCCTCGTCGAACTCGGCGGCACGCCGGGCCCCGAACCGTACGCCGCGCGCGACACCGTCCTGCGGGCGCTCACCCTCGTCCAGCGATGGGTCACCGACGAACGACACAGCGGGACGCGGCTCACCTTCGTCACCCACCGGGCCGTGGCCACGGGGGACGGCCACATCGATCCCGCGTCCGCCGCCGCCTGGGGCCTGCTGTGCTCCGCGCGGGCCGAACACCCCGAACGCATCGCCCTGCTGGACACCGACGGCACCCCCATGTCACGGCACGCCCTGGCGGAGGCCGCCACCCTCGGCGGCCAACTCGCCGTCCGCGACGGCGTCCTGCTCCGCCCCGCCCTCGTACGGGCCACCCCCGCCGGCACCGCACCGGCCTGGCCCACGGACGCCGGCACCGTCCTCGTCACCGGCGGCACCGGAAGCCTGGGCGCCATGGCGGCGAAGCACCTCGCGGCCGTTCACGGCGTACGGAACCTCCTCCTGCTCAGCAGGCGCGGAGCCGCGGCGCCCGGCGCCGGGGAACTCGTCGCCGAACTGACCGCGCTGGGAGCCCGTGCCGACGTCGTGGCCTGCGACGCGGCAGACCGTGACGCGCTGCGCACCGCACTCGACGGCATCCCCGGCGACCGGCCGCTGACCGCTGTCGTCCACACCGCCGGAGTCCTGGACGACGGCGTCGTCACCGCGCAGAACGCCGAGCGCCTGGCCGGGGTGCTGCGCCCCAAGGCCGACGCGGCCTGGAACCTGCACGAACTGACCCGGGAGCTGCCCCTCTCCGCGTTCGTCGTCTACTCCTCCGCCGCCGCCACCCTCGGCAGCGCCGGCCAGTCCGGATACGCGGCGGCCAACGCCTACCTCGACGCGCTCGCCGTACGGCGCCGGGCCGAGGGGTTGCCGGCGGTGTCCCTGGCCTGGGGGCCGTGGCACGGCAGCGCAATGGCCGAGACGCTCACCGACGTGGACAACGCCCGCTTGCGGCGTACCGGGATCGTCCCGCTGCACCGTGCCGAGGGCCTCGCCGCACTCGACGCCGCGGTCGGCGGGGCCGGGGACACGGCCGTGATCCTGCCGATACGGGTCGACCCGGCCGCCCTGCGCGACCACGACACCCCCGAGCGCATACCCGAGGTGCTGCGCTCCCTCGCCGCACCCACGCCGGTACCCGCCCGCGCCACCGCCGCGACGCACGAGCCCGGCACGGCTCGGCAGGCCACGGTCACACTCGCCGAACGCCTGGCCGGCGCGTCCCGCTCCGACCGGGCGGCTGCCCTGACCGCGGCGGTACGCGACGACGTCGCCGCCGTGCTGGGGCACACGGACACCACGGCCATCACCCCCGACCGCAGCTTCCGCGAGCTGGGCTTCGACTCCCTGACCGCGGTGGAGCTGCGCAACCGGCTCGCCGCCGCCACCGGACTGCGCCTGTCGGCCACGGTGGTGTTCGACCATCCCACCCCCCAGGCACTCGCCGCGCACCTCGACCGCGCACTTCCCGGTCCCGAGACCGCCGTACTCGATGCTCTGGACCGCCTGCACGACCAACTCGACGACGCACTCAGGGCAGACGCCAACGCCAACGCCAACGCCAACGTCAATGACGACGTCGACGTCGACGATGACGACCTGAGGACCCGCGTCACCCAACGACTGGAATCGCTGCTCGCCGCATTCACCGGAACCGGGCGCCCGGCGGATTCCGCCGACACCGGCTCCACGGGCACCGTCGGCGACCGCCTGCGGACGGCATCCGACGACGAGCTGTTCGACCTGCTCGACAACGGCTTCCGGCAGTGACCACCCGGCCGATGCACTCGGCCTGAGGCGACGACCGCACTACGACCCCTTCTCAGGAGAGCTGTGTCCACGAACGACTCCGATTCCGCGACCGGATCCACCTCCACCGAGACGAAGCTGCGCGACTACCTGCGCCGCGCCATGGCGGAGCTCCACGAAACCCAGGAGAAGCTGCGCGAGGCGGAGGAGCGGGCCCACGAGCCGATTGCGATCGTGGGGATGGGGTGCCGTTTTCCGGGTGGGGTGGGTTCTGCGGAGGGTTTGTGGGATCTGGTGGAGTCGGGGGCGGATGCGGTGTCCGGATTCCCGGTGGACCGGGGGTGGGATGTTGCGGGTCTGTATGACCCGGATCCGGATGCGGTGGGGAAGTCGTATGTGCGGGAGGGGGGTTTCCTGCATGGGGCGGGGGAGTTCGACGCGGGCTTCTTCGGTATTTCGCCGCGTGAGGCGGTGGCGATGGATCCGCAGCAGCGGTTGTTGTTGGAGACGTCGTGGGAGGCGTTGGAGGGGGCGGGCATCGACCCCCACACCCTGCGCGGCAGCCGCACCGGCGTCTATGCGGGCGTGATGTACCACGACTACGGCAGCGGTCACGCGCCCGCTGCCCTCAGCGACGACATGGGCGGGTACTTCGGCACGGGGACCTCCGGAAGCGTTGCGTCCGGCCGGATTTCGTATGTGTTGGGGCTTGAGGGTCCTGCGGTATCGGTGGATACGGCGTGTTCGTCGTCGTTGGTGGCATTGCATCTGGCGGTGCAGGCGTTGCGGCAGGGCGAGTGCGACTTGGCGCTGGCCGGCGGAGTGACCGTCATGGCGACTCCCTCGGTCTTCGTCGAGTTCTCGCGGCAGCGGGGGTTGGCGGCTGATGGCCGGTGCAAGGCGTTCTCGGATGCGGCTGATGGGACCGCTTGGGCCGAGGGTGCGGGGATGTTGTTGGTGGAGCGGTTGTCGGATGCGCGGCGGCGTGGGCATCGGGTGTTGGGGGTGGTGCGGGGTTCCGCCGTCAATCAGGACGGTGCGTCCAATGGCCTGACGGCGCCGCATGGTCCGTCGCAGGAGCGGGTCATTCGGCACGCGTTGGCGAATGCGGGGCTTGGTCCGGCTGATGTGGATGTGGTCGAGGCGCATGGGACGGGGACCCGTCTGGGGGATCCGATCGAGGCGCAGGCGTTGCTGGCCACGTATGGCCGTGATCGTGAACAGCCCCTGTATGTGGGGTCGTTGAAGTCGAATATCGGGCATGCGCAGGCGGCTGCGGGTGTGGCGGGTGTCATCAAGATGGTGATGGCGATGCGGCATGGGGTGTTGCCGAGGTCGTTGCATGTGGGTGTGCCGTCGTCGCATGTGGACTGGTCTTCGGGTGGGGTGGAGGTGTTGGACCGGGCGCGTCAGTGGCCGGTGGTGGGTCGTGCGCGGCGGGCGGGGGTGTCGGCGTTCGGGGTGAGCGGGACGAACGCGCATGTGGTGCTGGAGCAGGCACCGGATCAGGCCGAGGCCGAAGCCGAGGTCGAGGCTGTGGTTGAGGCGGGGCCGGGGTCGTGTGCTGTGCCGGTGGTTGTTTCCGGTGCCTCGGCGCCAGCTCTGGAGGCCGCACTTGGGCGCCTGGCTTCGGCTGTTGAGGCCGATGGTGAGCTTGGTGTGGGTGAGGTGGGGTGGTCGGCGGCGCATCGGTCGGTGTTCGAGCATCGTGCCGTGGTCGTCGCCTCGACCCGGGACGATCTGCTGGAGGGGCTTGCGTCTCCGGTCATTTCCGGGGTGGCCCGTCGGGTGGGCCGGACGGTGTTGGTGTTTCCCGGTCAGGGCACGCAGTGGGCCGGGATGGGTGCTGAACTGCTGGATTCTTCGCCGGTGTTCGCAGCCCGGTTGGGGGAGTGTGCGCAGGCGCTGGGCCCGTTCGTGGACTGGGATCTGCTCGACGTGGTGCGTTCTGGTGTGGGGTTGGAGCGGGTGGAGGTGGTGCAGCCCGTCACCTGGGCGGTGATGGTGTCGCTGGCTGAGGTGTGGTCGCGTGCGGGTGTGGTGGCGGATGCGGTCGTCGGGCATTCGCAGGGTGAGATCGCCGCGGCCGTCGTGGCGGGTGCGTTGAGCTTGGAGGACGGGGCGCGGGTGGTGGCGTTGCGTTCACAGGTGATCGGGCGGGTGCTGGCCGGCGCGGGCGGTATGGCTTCCATCGCGCTCCCGGCCGAGACGGTAGAGGAGCGACTGGAAGGCTGGCAGGGCCGTCTTGGCATCGCGGCGGTGAATGGTCCCGCCATCACGGTCGTCTCGGGCGAGGCAGAGGCGGTGGCCGAGTTCGTCGCCGCGTGCGAAGAGCAGGGAGTGCGGGCACGTCGTATCCCCGTCGATTACGCCTCGCATTCCGAGCAGGTCGAGGCGATCGAGGCGGAGCTGGCCGAGATGCTGGCACCGGTTGTCGCTCGCGAGCCGGTCGTCCCCCTGTATTCGACGGTCGAGCCGGGCCAGCCGGTCTCCACTGATGGCGGGTATTGGTATCGCAATCTGCGCAAGCGGGTGCGGTTCGCCGAGACCGTCGAGCTCCTTCTCGCGGATGGCTTCGGGGTGTTCGTCGAGGCCAGTGCGCATCCGGTGTTGACGATCGGGATCCAGGAGCTCGCCGATGAGGCGGGCCGCGACGACATCATCGCGGTAGGCACGCTGCGGCGGGACGAGGGCGGCCTGCGCCGGTTGTGGACGTCGATGGCGGAAGCATTCGTGTCAGGCGTGCCCGTCGACTGGAAGGCCGCCTACACCACCCACCACCTCACCACCCGCCGCATCGACCTGCCCACCTACCCCTTCCAACGCCAGCACTACTGGCTCGACCCCAGCCCGCGCGACAGCACCGACAATCTCGCCTACCGCGTGTCCTGGAAGGCGCTGCACGAGGACGAGAGCGGGGCGCGGCTGTCGGGACGTTGGCTGCTGCTCAAGGGCGAGACGTCCGCCGAGTCTTCGTTCGCGGCGCACGTCGCGGACGGCATGGCTCGCGCTCTGGCCGACCGTGGCGCCGAGGTCGTGACGCTCGCCGTGGATCCTGCCTGCGACCGCTCCCGTATGAGTGCCCTGCTCGCCGAGGTGGCCGACGCGCGCGACGGGGGCCCGCTCCGGGGCATCGTCTCCCTCCTTCCGCTGGCCGAAGGAGTGCACCCGGGCCATCCCGCTCCAGCGCTCGGCGTGGCCGCGTCGTTGACGCTGGTTCAGGCGGTGGGTGACTCGGTCGCCGGTGCCCGGCTCTGGACGGTCACGCGGAATGCGGTGAGCGTACTGCCCCGGGAAGAGCCGTCCGGCGAACAGGCCGAGATCTGGGGCCTCGGCCGCGTGGCGGCCCTGGAGTTCCCCCACCTCTGGGGTGGCCTGATCGACTTCCGCGCCGCCCCGGAGGAGCGTCCGGGTTCCGGGCCCGACTCGCGGTCGTTCCGGCGGGCCGTCGGCGTGCTGGCCGCTTCCGGCGGAGGGGAGGACGAGCTGGCGATCCGCAGCGCCGGAGCGTACGGCCGCAGGCTGGTGCGTGCCACGGCCGGTACGCCCGGGGCCGACTGGCGGCCCCGCGGCACGGTCCTGGTGGTCGGGGAGATCGCGGCCGTGGCGGAGCCGCTGAGCCGACGCCTCCTCGACGACGGTGCCGAGCGAGTCGTCCTCGCCGGTCCCCCTGCTTCCCTCGCTGCCCTCCCCGCGCCTGCCAAGGACGCCGAGCGGGACGGGCGCCTCAGCGTGGTGCCCTGCGACGTGGAGGACGACGCCGCGCTGCGTACGCTGATCAGCGATCAGGCGCCGACCGCCGTGCTGGCCGTACCGCCGGCGGCTCCGCTGAGCACCGTGTCCGAGACCTCTCCGGCGGCCTTCGCCCGAGCGGTGCGCGCCAAGACGGACCTGGTGACCCGCCTGGCCGCCGTCGTGGCCGCCGACCCGGACAGCGACGAGCTCGACGCGTTCGTCATCTTCTCGTCCGTTGCCGGTGTGTGGGGCGGGACGGGGCAGTGCGGCTACGCGGCGGGTACGGCCCATCTCGATGCGCTCGCCGAGCAGCGCCGTGTCCGTGGTCTGCCCTTCACGTCTGTCGCCTGGACGCCGTGGCACGGGCCGGAGACGGAGACGGAGAAGGGCACGGAGACGGGGACGGGGTCGGAGGAGTCCACGGTTGTCGCCGGGATGCGGCGGGCAGGGCTCGCCCCGCTCGACCCCGAGCGTGCGGTCAAGGAGCTGTCCCGCGCCGTGGGCCGGGGCGTGAGCACCGTGGCCGTCGCCGAGGTCGACTGGGAGCGGTTCGCCGCCTCCCGTGAGGCCGTACGGCCGTCGAAGCTCTTCGCCGAGCTGTCCGACTCGCGCCGCTTGCGGGCAGCCGCGGCGGGCGTCGGCACCGAGGTGGCAACGGGGCCGGGCGCTTCCCCTGCCGACGGCGCCGGAGGCACCGAGATCGCGCGGTTGCTGGCGGGCAGGTCCGCCGAGGAGCAACTGAGGGTCCTGCTGCGGTTGGTGCGCGGCCACGCCGCGACCGTACTGGGCCAGTCCTCGCCCGAGGCGATCGATGCCGGGCAGCCGTTCAAGGCACTCGGCTTCAACTCCGTGACCGCCGTCGAACTGCGCAACCGGCTGAGGGAGGCCACCGGTCTCACTCTCTCCGCGTCCCTCGTCTTCGACCATCCCGACCCGACCGCGCTCGCCCGCCATCTGCGGGAGCAGGCCCTGCCGCACGTGGAGGGCGAAGGCGCCGACCACGGCACCTCCGTACAAAGCCCGGACACCGCCGGTTCCGTCGTGTCCTACGGCTCCTCAGCATCCGTCGCTTCGTCCGCCCGCGACCGCGAACCCGTCGCCATCGTGTCGATGGCGTGCCGCTTCCCGGGTGGTGTGTCCAGTCCCGAGGAGCTATGGAAGCTGCTCGCGGACGGGGGAGACGCGATCAGCGGGTTCCCGGACGACCGGGGCTGGAACCTGGCGGAGCTGTACGACGCGGACCCGGACGCGGGCGGCCGCACCTACGCCCGGGAGGGCGGGTTCCTGCACGGGGCGCCGGACTTCGACCCCGCGTTCTTCGGGATCTCGCCGCGTGAGGCGCTGGCGATGGACCCGCAGCAGCGGTTGATGCTGGAAACCTCGTGGGAGGCGTTCGAGCGGGCCGGGATCGACCCGGCCGCGCTGCGCGGCAGCCGTGCCGGTGTGTTCGTCGGCACCAACGGCCAGCACTACCTGGGCCTGCTCCAGAACGGCGAGGAGAGCTTCGACGGCTACCTCGGCACCGGCAACTCGGCGAGCGTGATGTCCGGTCGCCTCTCGTACGTCTTCGGCCTCGAAGGCCCGGCCATGACCGTGGACACGGCGTGCTCGGCGTCGTTGGTCGCGCTCCACCTCGCCGTGCAGGCCCTGCGCCGCGGGGAGTGCTCGATGGCGTTGGCCGGCGGTGCGACGGTCATGTCCACCCCCGACATGCTGGTGGAGTTCTCGCGGCAGCGCGTTCTGTCGCCCGGCAGCCGGTCGAGGGCCTTCGCCGGCGCGGCCGACGGCGTGGTGCTCGGCGAGGGCGCCGGCGTACTGCTCCTGGAGCGGCTGTCGGACGCCGAACGGCTCGGTCATCCCGTACTGGCCGTGGTCCGGGGGTCGGCCGTCAACCAGGACGGCGCCAGCAACGGCCTGACCGCGCCCAACGGTCCCTCCCAGCAGCGGGTCATCCGCGCGGCGCTCGCCGACGCCGGCCTGCGCGCCGAGGATGTCGACGTGGTGGAGGCGCACGGCACCGGCACACCGCTCGGTGACCCCATCGAGGCCCAGGCACTGCAGGCGACGTACGGCACGGCCCGGACGCCCGACACGCCGCTGTGGCTGGGCTCGGTGAAGTCCAACATCGGGCACGCACAGGCCGCGGCGGGGGTCGCCGGGGTGATGAAGACGGTCCTCGCCCTGCGCAACGGTGTCCTGCCACGAACCCTGCACGTCGACGAGCCGAGCCCGCGCGTCGACTGGTCGTCCGGCACGGTCGCCCTCCTCACCGAGCCGGTGCAGTGGCCGCAGGGCGACGCACCGCGCCGCGCCGGGGTGTCCGCCTTCGGTATCAGCGGCACCAACGCGCACGTACTCATCGAGGAGGCCCCCCGCCCGTCCTCGGCGCCCGAACCGGTGTCTTCCGAGCCGCACCAGCCGCACGAGCCGCAGTCCCACGCGCTCCGCTCCCACGAGCCCCGCTCCCACGCGCCGCGACCCCACCCCGAACCGGACGCCATCGCCCCCCTGGTGCTCTCCGCCCGTACCGAAGAGGGACTGCGCGCGCACGCGGACCGACTGCGCGCCGCCCTCCTCGACGATCCCGGCATACACCCGGCGGACGCCGGACTCACCCTGCTCACCGCCCGGGCCCGTTTCGAGCAGCGGGCCGTGGTCGGCGGGGAGGACCGCGAGGAACTGCTGGCCGCCCTGCACGCCCTGGCCCAAGGCCGGGAGCATCCCCGCGTCGCCCGTTTCCACGCCGCTCCCGGGGACGGCACGGTGTTCGTCTTCCCCGGCCAGGGTTCCCAGTGGCCTGCCATGGCCCAAGGGCTGCTGGAGGAGTCGGCGGCCTTCCGTGAGTCCGCCGAAGCGTGCGACGCGGCCCTGGCCGAGTTCCTCGACTGGTCGGTCCTGGACGTGCTCCGGCAGGTACCGGGGGCGCCGTCGCTCAGCCGGGTCGACGTCGTCCAGCCCGTGCTCTTCACCATGATGGTGTCGCTGGCCGCCTGCTGGCGCGCCGCGGGGGTACGGCCGTCGGCGGTCATCGGTCACTCCCAGGGTGAGATCGCCGCCGCCTGCGTCGCGGGCGGGCTCAGCATCGAGGACGCCGCCAGGATCGTGGCGCTGCGCAGCCAGGCGTGGCTGACCCTGGCCGGCAAGGGCGGCATGATCGCCGTGTCGCTGCCCGCCGAACAGGTACGCGCCCGGCTGGCGCGCTTCGGCGACCGGCTGTCGGTCGCGGCCGTCAACAGCCCGGGGACCGCGGCGGTGGCGGGTGACCCGGACGCGCTGCGCGACCTGCTGGCGGAGCTGGCCGACGACGGCGTCCACGCCCGGGCGATCCCCGGCGTGGACACGGCCGGGCACTCCGCACAGGTGGACGTACTGCGGGAGCGGCTCCTGCGGGAACTGGCCCCGGTCGCACCCCGGTCCTGCGCCATCCCGTTCTACTCCACCGTCACCGGCGGCCTGCTCGACACCGCCGAGCTGAACGCCGGCTACTGGTACCGCAACATGCGGGAGCCGGTCGAGTTCGAGCAGGCCACTCGTGCGCTGCTCGCCGACGGCCACCACGCGTTCCTGGAGTCCAACCCGCACCCCATGCTCGCCGTGTCCCTGGAGCAGACCGTCGCCGACACCGGTGTCCCGGCCGTCATCCTGCACACCCTGCGCAGGGACAAGGGCGGAACACACGGCTTCGCCCTCGCGCTCGCCGCCGCGTGCGGCCAGGGCGTCGACATCGACGCCAGGGCTCTGTACGGCCCGCGGGCCCGGCGAGTCGACCTGCCCACGTATCCCTTCCAGCGGCAGCCCTACTGGTACCACCCGCCTGCCCGGCGCGGTGACGCTGCCTCGGTCGGACTGGCCGACGCCGGCCACGCCCTGCTCGGCGCGGGTGTCGAACTGCCCGACTCCGCGGGCTACGTCTACACGGCCCGGCTCGACGCGGACACCCGGCCCTGGCTGGCCGAACACGCCCTGCTGGGCACGGTACTGCTGCCCGCCACCGGCTTCGTCGACCTCGTCCTGTGGGCCGGTGCCCAGTCCGGCTGCGGACAGATCGACGAACTCGCCCTCCAGACACCGCTCGTGCTCCCCGACACCGACCCGGTGGAACTGCGCCTCCTGGTCGGCCCCGCCGACGAGGAAGGCCGCCGTACGGTCACCGTGCACTCCCAGGAGGCCGGCGTCCCGCCGCGGTCACCCTGGATCCTGCACGCCCAGGCCACGGTCACCCCGGCCGTCGCCGACACTGCGGGAGCCGACGGACCGGACACCCTGCCGACGGCCGGGGCGCCATGGCCGCCGGCCGGGGCGCAGGCAGTCGGCATCCCGGACCCCGCCGCCTTCTACGAAGCCTTCGCCGAGCGCGGCTACGACTACGGCACCGCCTTCAGGGGATTCAGGACCGGCTGGCGCGCCGGCGACACCGTGTACGCGGAGGTCGCACTGCCCGGACCGGCCGCCGGCGAGGCGCGCGCCCACGACATCCACCCGGCCCTGCTGGACGCCGCCCTCCAGGCCATGAGCCTGGGCACGTTCTTCCCGGACGACGACCAGGCCCGTATGCCGTTCGCACTGCGCGGCGTACGCCTGTATGCCACCGGCGCGGACCGGCTGCGCGTCGCCGTCTCACCCGCCGGCACGGAGGCCGTACGCCTGGTCTGCACCGACGGTGAGGGCGAGCCCGTACTGACGATCGACGAACTCGTCGTACGCCCGGTCCCTGCCGAACAGCTCACCGGGCGGGCCGGCGGGCGTGGCTCCGGAAGGCGTGGCGGCACGGGCGGCGGAAGCCTGTACCGCGTCCGGTGGGAGCGGCGGCCCACGGCCGGCTCCGCGGCCGGCTCCGCGCTCGGCCGACGCTGGGCCGTCGTCGGTGACGATCACAGCGGACTGGCCGGCGCGCTCATCGGCGCGGGCGTCGCCTGCGACGCCCACCCCGACCTGGCGTCGCTGTTCGAGGACCACGCCACGGGCGGCGCCACCCCGGACGTCGTGGCTGTTCCGCTCCCCCAGCACACCGACGCCCCGGACCCGCGTGCCGTGCGTGCCACCCTGCACAAGACCCTGGAAACGGTCCAGAACTGGCTGAAGGGCGCCGAACGGCTGCCGTCCAAGCTGGTCCTCGTCACCCGCGGCGCCCTCGCCGTCACTCCCGGCGAGACGGTGCGGGACACCGCGGCCGCCGCCGCCTGGGGTCTGGTGCGTTCCGCCCAGTCCGAGGAGCCCGACCGGATGGTGCTGCTCGACCTCGGCCCGGACGACGCCACCGTCAGCGGCGACGCCCTCGCCTGCGCACTCACTTCTGGAGAGCCGCAACTCGCGGTCCGCGGCGAGAACGTCCACACCCCCCGCCTCACCGCCATGGACGCGGCCACCCAGGACACCCTGGAGCTGCCCGTCGCCTCCGACGCCCCCGATGCCACCGCTGCCGCCCCGGACCGCGCCGGCTGGCGGCTCGGCACCGGCGGCGACGGCACCCTGGAGGGACTGCGCCTCGAACCGGCGCCCGACACCCTGGCGCCGCTGCTGCCCGGCCAGATACGCGTCGGCGTACGGGCCGCCGGGCTCAACTTCCGCGACACGCTCATCGCGCTCGGCATGTACCCCGGCCACGGCGTCATGGGCGCCGAAGGCGCCGGTGTGGTGACCGAGGTCGCCCCCGATGTCACCGGCTTCGCGCCCGGAGACCGGGTGCTGGGCATGTGGACCGGCGGCTTCGGCCCGTACGCCGTCGCCGACCACCGCATGGTCGCCCACATCCCGGACGGCTGGTCCTACGCCCAGGCCGCCTCCGTCCCGGCCGTCTTCCTCACCGCGCACTACGCCCTCAACCGGCTCGCCCGGGCCAAGCCCGGCCAGTCCCTGCTGATCCACGCGGCGGCCGGAGGCGTCGGCATGGCGGCCCAGCAGCTCGCCCGGCACCTCGGCCTGACGGTGTACGCGACGGCCAGCGAACCGAAGTGGGACACCCTGCGCGCGCTCGGCCTGTCCGACCGCCACCTCGCGAACTCCCGCACCCTGGACTTCGCCGACCAGTTCCTGGAGGCGACCGAGGGCGAAGGGGTCGACATCGTCCTCAACTCCCTCGCCGGGGACTTCGTGGACGCCTCACTGCGCCTGTTGCCCCGGGGCGGTCACTTCCTGGAACTCGGCAAGGCCGACGTCCGCGATCCCCGTTCCGTCGCCGACAGCCACCCCGGCACCACCTACCGGCCGTTCGACCTCGTCGAGGCGGGTCCGGAGGTCGTCGGCGAGATGCTGACCGAACTGCTGGACCTGTTCGAGGCCGGAGTCCTGCGACCGCTGCCGCTCACCGTCCACGACGTACGACAGGCCCGGCGGGCCTTCCGCACGCTCAGCCAGGGCAAGCACACCGGCAAGCTCGTGCTCACCATGCCGCCCGCCTTCGACGCCCACGGCACCGTGCTCGTCACCGGCGGGGCGGGAACCCTCGGCAGCGCGGTCGCCCGCCACCTGGCCGGCGCACACGGCGTACGTCACCTCCTCATCGCCGGGCGCCGAGGCGAGGAGGCCGAAGGCGTCGCCGACCTCGCACGCGAACTCGCCGAACTCGGCGCCGAGGTGACCGTACGGGCCTGTGACGCCGCTGACCGCGACCAGCTCGCCGCCCTGATCGGCGCGATCCCGGCCGCACACCCGCTGCGTGCCGTCGTGCACACCGCCGGCGTCCTCGACGACGGAACCCTGCCCTCACTCACCCCCGAGCGGATGGACGCCGTGCTCCGGCCCAAGGTCGACGCGGTCCTGAACCTCCACGAACTGACCCGGGACCTGGACCTGACCGCCTTCGTCCTCTACTCGTCCTCCTCCGCGCTGCTCGGCAGCCCGGGACAGGGCAGCTACGCCGCTGCCAACGCCTTCGTCGACGCCTTCGCCCAGTACCGGCGCGACGAGGGACTGCCCGGCCTCTCCCTCGCCTGGGGCCTGTGGGCCCGCAACAGTCGTATGGCGGAACACCTGGACCAGGACGACATGCGCCGCCGGCTCGCCCGTGGCGGCATCCTGCCTCTGACCGACGCCGAGGGCGTGGCCCTCTTCGACGAGGCACAGCGCTGGGACGAGGCACTCCAGGTCCCGATCCGCATCAACCAGCCCGCGCTGCAGGCCCAGGGCAACGTGCCGTCCTTCCTCAGCGGTCTGGTACGGGACCGGCGCGGCCCGCACCCGGTCGCACCGTCGGCGCAACCGGACACGGTCACGGCGAGCACGACACTCGTTGACCGGATCGCCGACCTGCCGGCCGCCGAACAGCTGGAGACGGTACTGGCCGCCGTACGCACCCATGCGGCCGCGGTGCTCGGCTACGAGGAGAAGGACGACGTCGTCGTCGACCGCAACTTCCGCGAGCTGGGCTTCGACTCCCTGACCGCGGTGGAACTGCGCAACCGCCTCACCGCCGCGACGGGGCTACGGCTCAACGCCACCCTGGTGTTCGACCACCCCAGCCCCGCCGCACTCGCCGGGCATCTGCACGCCCGTCTCACCCCGGACACCCGACCCCAGGGCGGCGACGTCTCTCTCACGACCGAACTGGACCGCCTGGAAAAGCTCTTCATCCATCTCACCGAACAGGGCGGACCCGACACCGCCCTGCCCGACGGCACGGCACGGCACGAGATCACGGACCGGCTCGCCGCCCTGTCCGGCCTGTGGGACCGGCTCAGCGGTGCGACGGGCGGCGCGGCCGTCCCCGAGGCCGACGACGAGGTGAGCGGAGCGCTCGACGCCGCCGACGACGAAGAGCTCTTCGCATTCATCGACGAGCGGTTCTGAACCGCGCCCCCCACCACCCACACCGACCATCCGAACCACGGGGTGACGAAACCATGGCTGACGAGCAGGAGCTCCGCGCCTATCTGAAGCGGACCACCATCGAACTCCACCGCGCCACCAAGCGACTGAAGAAGGCGGAGGAGCGGGCCCACGAGCCGATTGCGATCGTGGGGATGGCGTGCCGTTTTCCGGGTGGGGTGGGTTCTGCGGAGGGCCTGTGGGATCTGGTGGAGTCGGGGGCGGATGCGGTGTCCGGGTTCCCGGTGGACCGGGGGTGGGATGTCGCGGGTCTGTACGACCCCGATCCGGACGCGGTGGGCAGGACCTACTGCCGCGAGGGTGGTTTCCTGCACGGGGCGGGGGAGTTCGACGCCGGCTTCTTCGGTATTTCACCGCGTGAGGCGGTCGCGATGGATCCGCAGCAGCGACTGCTGTTGGAGACGTCGTGGGAGGCGTTGGAGGGGGCAGGCATCGACCCCCGCACCCTGCGCGGCAGCCGCACCGGCGTGTACGTCGGCGCCTGGGACGGCGGCTACACCAGGGACGTTGACGTCTCCTCGGCCGAACTGGAAGGCGACCTGCTGACCGGCGGAGTCATGAGCTTCAGCTCGGGCCGGATTTCGTATGTGCTGGGGCTTGAGGGTCCTGCGGTGTCGGTGGATACGGCGTGTTCGTCGTCGTTGGTGGCGTTGCATCTGGCGGTGCAGGCGTTGCGGCAGGGCGAGTGCGACTTGGCGCTGGCCGGCGGAGTCACCGTGATGGCGACCCCCGCGGTCTTCGTGCAGTTCTCACGGCAGCGAGGCGTCTCCCCGGACGGCCGGTGCAAGGCGTTCTCGGACGCGGCGGACGGCTTCGGCCCCGCCGAGGGTGCGGGGATGTTGTTGGTGGAGCGGTTGTCGGATGCGCGGCGGCGTGGGCATCGGGTGTTGGGGGTGGTGCGGGGTTCCGCCGTAAATCAGGACGGTGCGTCCAATGGCCTGACGGCGCCGCATGGTCCGTCGCAGGAGCGGGTCATTCGGCGGGCGTTGGCGGATGCGGGGCTTGGTCCGGCTGATGTGGATGTGGTCGAGGCGCATGGGACGGGGACCCGTCTGGGGGATCCGATCGAGGCGCAGGCGTTGCTGGCCACGTATGGCCGTGATCGTGAGCAGCCGTTGTTTGTGGGGTCGTTGAAGTCGAATATCGGGCATGCGCAGGCGGCTGCGGGTGTGGCGGGTGTCATCAAGATGGTGATGGCGATGCGGCATGGGGTGTTGCCGAGGTCGTTGCATGTGGGTGTGCCGTCGTCGCATGTGGACTGGTCTTCGGGTGGGGTGGAGGTGTTGGACCGGGCGCGTCAGTGGCCGGTGGTGGGTCGTGCGCGGCGGGCGGGGGTGTCGGCGTTCGGGGTGAGCGGGACCAACGCGCATGTGGTGCTGGAGCAGGCGCCGGATGAGGCCGAAGCCGAGGTCGAGGCTGTGGTTGAGGCGGGGCCGGGGTCGTGTGCTGTGCCGGTGGTTGTTTCCGGTGTCTCGGCGGCGGCTCTGGAGGCCGCACTTGGGCGCTTGGCTGCCTTGGTGGAACAGGACGGTGAGCTTGGTGTGGGTGAGGTGGGGTGGTCGGCGGCGCATCGGTCGGTGTTCGACCATCGTGCCGTGGTCGTGGCCTCCGACCGGCAGGTTCTGCTGGAGGGGCTTGCGTCTCCGGTCATTTCCGGGGTGGCCCGTCGGGTGGGCCGGACGGTGTTGGTGTTTCCCGGTCAGGGCACGCAGTGGGCCGGGATGGGTGCTGAACTGCTGGATTCTTCGCCGGTGTTCGCGGCGCGGTTGGGGGAGTGTGCGCAGGCGCTGGGCCCGTTCGTGGACTGGGATCTGCTTGAAGTGGTGCGTTCGGGTGTGGGGTTGGAGCGGGTGGATGTGGTGCAGCCGGTCACCTGGGCGGTGATGGTGTCGCTGGCTGAGGTGTGGTCGCGTGCGGGTGTGGTGGCGGATGCGGTCGTCGGGCATTCGCAGGGTGAGATCGCCGCGGCGGTGGTGGCGGGTGCGTTGAGCTTGGAGGACGGGGCGCGTGTGGTGGCGTTGCGTTCGCAGGTGATCGGGCGGGTGCTGGCCGGCGCGGGCGGTATGGCTTCCATCGCGCTCCCGGCCGAGACGGTTGAGGAGCGCCTGGCGGGTTGGTCGGGCCGGTTGGGCATTGCGGCGGTGAATGGTCCGGCGATCACGGTCGTCTCGGGCGAGGCAGAGGCGGTGGCCGAGTTCGTTGCCGCTTGTGAAGAGCAGGGGGTGCGGGCGCGTCGTATCCCGGTCGATTACGCCTCGCATTCCGAGCAGGTCGAGGCGATCGAGGCGGAGCTGGCCGGGCTGTTGGCACCGGTGGTTGCTCGCGAACCGGTCATCCCTCTGTATTCGACGGTCGAGCCGGGTCAGCAGGTTTCCACTGATGGCGGGTATTGGTATCGCAATCTGCGCAAGCGGGTGCGGTTCGCCGAGACCGTCGAGCTTCTCCTGGCGGATGGCTTCGGGGTGTTCGTCGAGGCCAGTGCGCATCCGGTGTTGACGATCGGGATCCAGGAGCTCGCTGATGAGGCGGGCCGTGACGACATCATCGCGGTAGGCACGCTGCGGCGGGACGAGGGCGGCCTGCGCCGGTTGTGGACGTCGATGGCGGAAGCCTTCGTGTCAGGCGTGACCGTCGACTGGAAGGCCGCCTACACCACCCACCACCTCACCACCCGCCGCATCGACCTGCCCACCTACCCCTTCCAACGCCACCACTACTGGCTCGAACCCAGCCCCCGAAGCCTGGATCGGACCCCTCATGTCCAGCCCGCGGGCATAGAGGCGTGGCGTTATCGGGTGGTGTGGAAGGGGCTGTCGGCGGGGGACGTGCCCCGGCTGTCGGGGCGCTGGCTGCTGGTCGTGCCGGAGGGCATGCCTTCAGGTCCGGTGGATGACATCGCCGACGTACTCACCCACCACGGCGCCACCGCCGACCGGTTGGTGGCCGACCCCGTGGTGCTGGGGCGTGAGGGTCTTGCCGCGCGGCTTTCCGGTCCGTGGGACGGCATTGTCTCCTTGCTCGGGATGGACGAGCGACCGCACCCGGACCATCCCGCACTCAACCGTGCCACCGTCGGCACGGCGCTCCTGGCGCAGGCAGCGTCCGACGCGGGTACCGAAGCGCGGTTGTGGGCCCTCACGCGTCAGGCAGTAGCCGTTTCGGCCCGGGAAAGGCCGTCCACGGCCGGCGCGCAGGTATGGGGGATCGGTCGTGGCATCGCGCTGGAACTGCCCAGCCTGTGGGGAGGCTTGGTCGACCTTCCCGACGCGCCGGACACCGCGTGTCTGCGTCGGCTGGCATGGGTGCTGTCCGGAGCGGCGTCCGAGGACCAGGTGGCCGTACGCGCCTCCGGTGTCTACGGGCGCAGGCTGGCGCCCGCCGGCGGAGCGGCCGATGACGGCCGGGCGTACACCCCGCGGGGGACGGTGCTGGTGACCGGGGGTACGGGTGCGCTCGGTGGGCATGTGGCGCGGTGGTTGGCGGCGAGCGGGGCCGAGCATGTGGTGCTCACCAGCCGTCGGGGTCAGCAGGCGCCCGGTGCCGCGGAGTTGGTGGCGGAGCTGGGTGCTCTGGGTGCGCGGGTCACGGTGGCGGCGTGTGATGTGGCCGAGCGTGAGGAGTTGTCCGCTCTGCTGCGGGAACATCCGCCCACCGCGGTCTTCCACACCGCGGGCGTTCCGCACTCGGGCGAGTTCCAGTCCCTGCGGGTCGACGGCATGGCTGACGTGTACGGCGGAAAGGTGGCCGGAGCGCACCACCTTGATCAGCTCACCCGCGACCGGGACCTCGACGCCTTCGTGCTGTACACGTCGGGCGCCGGCGTCTGGGGCAGTGGCGGACAGAGCGCGTACGGCGCGGCGAACGCGGCGCTCGACGCCCTGGCCGAGCGGCGGCGTGCCGACGGTCTGCCGGCCACCGCGATCGCCTGGGGCCTGTGGGGTGAGGGAGGCATGGGCGAGGGAGAGGGCGAGGAGTTCCTCAGGGAACGCGGTCTGCGCGCTATGGCTCCCGAACGGGCCCTGGAAGCCCTCGGCGTGGCCATGGGCCGCGACGACACCTGTGTGGTCGTGGCGGATCTGGACCTGTCCCGGTTCGCCCGGTCCTTCACCGCGTTCCGGCCCAGCCCGCTGATCGCGGACCTGCCCGGCACGGGACTGTCGGAGGAGCGACACCAGGACGGGAAGGGCGACGAGCAGGGGTTCTTGGCACGGCTCACCGCGGTCGGCCCGGTCGAGCGGCAGGAACTGCTGCTCGACCTGGTCCGCCGCCAGGTGGCCGTCGTGCTGGGCCATGCCGGGCCCGAGGACATACCGGCCGATCAGGCCTTCAGGGACCTCGGGTTCAGCTCGCTGACGGCCGTCGAGGTGGCCACCCGGCTGGGCCGGGCGCTGGGCACCCGGGTCCCGCCGACCCTGGTGTTCGACCACCCGACGGCGGAGGCGGTGGGCGTCCACCTGGCCGGGTTGTGGGAAGCCCGTGGCCGAGAGGCGGGGGAGCGGGACGAAGAGCAGCGGATCAGGGCGGTGCTGGCGTCGCTGCCGCTGGCCACGTTGCGGGAAGCAGGCCTCCTGGACGAACTGATCGCGCTCGCCTCGGCCGGCGAAGCAGGGGCCTCCGGGCATTCCAGCGCCTCCGGCACGACCAGCACCCCCGACACCCCCGGCACCGCCGACTCCCTCGACGCGATCGATGAGTTGGACAGCGACGCGCTGATCGCCCTCGCGCTGGGCGAGTCCGGCTCCTGACCGCACCAGCTCCTGACCGCACCAGCTCCTGACCGCACCCGGCACCTGACCGCCCCCAGCTCCCGACCGCACCCGGCTCCCGACCGCACCCGCTCCCGACCACGACCGCCGCCCCCGCCCCCCACCCCGGATCGTGCCCGGCCCCGGATCATGCCCGGCCAGCCACACCGGCGAACACCGCACCGGACAGCTCCGCTCCGAGAGGAACACCAGCTCATGGCCCTGTCCTCCCCCCAGAACTCCACCGAGAAGCTGGTAGAGGCCCTGCGCACCTCCGTCAAAGAGGTCGAGAGGCTCCGGCAGCGCAATCGTGAACTCGAGGACGCCGCCCACGAGCCCATCGCCATCGTCGGTATGGCCTGCCGCTATCCCGCCGGCGTCGACTCGCCCGAGGCGCTGTGGGAGCTGGTCGCCACCGAGACGGACGCGATCGGACCGTTTCCCACGGACCGGGGCTGGGACGTCGACGGCGTGTACGACCCCGATCCGGACGCCCGGGGGACCACCTACTGCCGTGAGGGCGGGTTTCTGGCCGGCGCCGCCGATTTCGACGCGTCCTTCTTCGGTATCTCGCCGCGGGAGGCCGTGGTGATGGACCCGCAGCAGCGCCAGCTCCTCGAAGTCTGCTGGGAGGCTCTCGAACGGGCCGAACTCGCTCCCGAGACGCTGCGCGGCAGCCGGACAGGGGTGTACGTCGGAGCGGCACATGCCGACTACGTCTCCGACCCCGGCCGGGTCCCGGAGGGTTCGGAGGGGCACCTGCTGGCGGGCAGCGCGGACGCGGTGCTGTCGGGGCGCGTGTCGTACGCCCTCGGGCTGGAAGGCCCCTCGATGACCGTCGAGACGGCCTGCTCGTCCTCGCTGGTGGCCCTGCATGTGGCGGTCGCGGCGCTGCGGCGGGGTGAGTGCGGGCTGGCGCTGGCCGCGGGGGTGGCGGTCATGCCGGACCCGGCCGCGTTCGTCGAGTTCTCCCGTCAGAAGGGGCTGGCGGCCGACGGGCGCTGCAAGGCGTTCTCGGCGGACGCGGACGGTACCGGGTGGGCGGAGGGCGTCGGAGTGCTGGTGCTCCAGCGGCTGGCCGACGCGCGGCGCGAAGGCAGGCGGGTCCTGGGCCTCGTACGGGGCTCGGCGGTCAACCAGGACGGCGCGAGCAACGGCCTGACCGCGCCCACCGGCCCCGCCCAGCAGCGGGTCATCCGCCAGGCGCTCGCCGACGCCCGTCTGACTGCGGACCAGGTCGACGCAGTCGAGGCGCACGGCACCGGCACCCGGCTCGGCGATCCCATCGAGGCGGGCGCGCTCATCGACACGTACGGTCAGGAGCGGCCGCCCGGCCGGCCCTTGTGGCTGGGGTCGCTGAAGTCCAACATCGGGCACGCCCAAGCGGCCGCGGGCGTCGGCGGTGTCATCAAGATGGTGCAGGCCATGCGCCACGGCCTGCTGCCGCGCACCCTGCACGCCGATGACCCGACCCCCCACGTGAACTGGTCGGCGGGTTCCGTGCGGCTGTTGACGGAGGCCGTCCGCTGGGAGCGGGCGGCCGGCCCCAGGCGGGCCGGCGTCTCGGCCTTCGGTGTCGGCGGGACCAACGCGCACATCATCCTGGAGGAGGCGCCCCCGCCGCCCGACGCGCCGGGTCCGCCGGGCCCCGCACACGGCGGCATCGTGGCCGCCGGCCCCCGAGCCGTGTCACCGGACGCCTCCGTCCCCGTGGTGTGGGTCGTTTCGGGACGCGGGCAGGCCGCCCTGCGCGACCAGGCCGACCGTCTCCACAGTCATCTGCGCGAGACACCGGACTGCCGTCCGCTCGACATCGGATACTCGCTGGCGGCCACCCGCACCGCGTTCGAGCACCGGGCCGTGCTCCTCGGCTCCTCCCACACCGAACTGATGGAGACCTTGCGGGAGTTCGCGGACGGCGGTCGTGCCCCGGCCGTGGTCAGCGGCGTACGCCGACGCGACGGCAAGGTCGCGTTCATGTTCACCGGGCAGGGCAGCCAGCGCGCCGGGATGTCCGGCGAACTGCGCGCCGCCTTCCCGGTGTTCGCCGCCGCGCTGGACGAGATCACCCGACGGCTCGATGCCCGCCTGGACCGGCCGCTGTCCGCCGTACTGGAAGCCGGGCCCGGCACCCCCGACGCGGAGCTGCTGCATCGCACGCAGTACACGCAGGCGGCGCTGTTCGCCGTCGAGGTGGCGCTGTTCCGGCTGCTGGAGAGCTGGGGCATGCGGCCGGACCGGCTTCTCGGTCACTCGGTCGGTGAGATCGCCGCCGCCCACGTCGCCGGGATTCTCGACCTGGACGACGCCTGCACCCTGGTCGCCGCGCGCGGCCGGCTCATGGCGGGGCTGCCGGCCGGCGGGGCCATGGTGTCCGTGCGGGCGACGGAGACAGAGGTCCTCGACGTGCTGGCCGACACCGCGGACCAGGTGAGCGTCGCGGCCGTCAACGGCCCGCGGTCCGTGGTGATATCCGGTGCCGAGGAGGCGGTGACCGCACTGGCGGCGCGGTTCGCCGGCCAAGGCCGTGCCACCAAGCGGCTCCGGGTGAGCCATGCCTTCCACTCGCCCCTCATGGACGGCATGCTGGCCGACTTCCGCCGGATCGCCGAGGGGCTGCGCTACCACGCCCCGCGCATCCCGATCGTCGCCCACGTGACGGGCGAGCGGGCCGTCGCCGCGGACGAGCTGTGCAGCGCCGACTACTGGGTGCGGCACGTCCGGCGGACCGTGCGTTTCGACGACGCCGTGCGGACGGCACGCGCGCAGGGCGTCACCACCTTCGTGGAGCTCGGCCCGGACGCGTCGCTGTGCGCGATGGCCGAGGAGTGCCTCGCCGCCGAGTTCGCCGACCCCGGCGACCCCGCCGACCCCGAGGTGACACTGGTGCCCGTACTGCGCCGGCCTCCGGCGGGCGGCACCGACCCGGTGTCCGCGCCGCCCGCCGGAGCCGTCACCCTGTTGCGGGCGGTGGCCACCGCGCACACCAGGGGCGCAGCCGTCGACTGGGCCGCGCTGTTCGCGGGCTCCGACGCCCGGCGCGTCGCGTTGCCGGTGTACGCCTTCCAGCACCGCCGGTACTGGATCGAACCCGCCACCCCGGCCGCGCATGCGCTGTCCGACTGGCGTTACCGCACCGCCTGGCGGCCGCTTCCCCCGGCCGGGGACCGGGACCCGGGCGACGCGGCCACGGCCCGTCCGGCCGCCCCGCGGCACTGGCTCGTGGTCCATCCCGACCAGGGCCGCGGCGCCGGGCTCGCCGACGCCGCCGAGCGGGCGCTGAGCGGCACCGGCGCCGTGGTCACCCGCCTCGCCGTCGACGTGGCCTCAGCCGACCGGTCCTCGCTCGCCGCCGCTCTCGCCCGGTGCCTGCCGGGCACGCCCCGAGGTGACACAGTCGCCCCCGTGCCGGGCGTGCTGTCGCTGCTGGGCGCCGATGATCGGGAACACCCCCGGCACGGTCCGGTGGCCATCGGGGTGGTGGCGACCCTGTTCCTGGCTCAGGCGATGGAGGATGAGGCCGTGTCCGCTCGCCTGTGGTGCGTGACCCAGGACGCGGTGGCCGTGGACCGCGCGGAGCGGCCCACAGCCGTCGGCGCCCAGCTGTGGGGACTCGGCCGGACGGCCGCGCTGGAAATGCCCGCGCGCTGGGGCGGGCTGCTCGATCTGCCCGGCTCCGCACAGGACGCCCACTGGTCCTCGGCGGTCCGGCTGCTCGAAGGCCCCGAGGACCAGATCGCGGTACGCGACCACGGTGTCCACGGACGCCGGCTGGTCCGTGCCCCGGCGGACCCGGGCGGCCCTCGCTACCGGCCGCGCGGCACGGTCCTGGTCACCGGCGGCACCGGTGCCCTCGGCGGCCATCTCGCCCGTTGGCTGGCCCGCAACGGCGCCGAGCACCTGGTGCTCGTGAGCCGACGTGGCCACCGCGGACCCACGGCCGCCGGGCTCGAGGCCGAGCTGCTGGAGCTGGGCGTCAAGGTCACCTTCGCCGTGTGTGACGTCGCGCACCGGGACGCGCTGGCCGGGGTGCTGGCCGCCGTACCGGCGGACACCCCGCTCACCGCGGTGTTCCATGCCGCGGGCGTCCCGCAGGTGAGCGCCCTCGGCGAGACCGACGCCGGCCTCTTCGCCGAGGTCTGCTCCGGCAAGGTCGCCGGCGCCCGCAACCTGGACGAGCTGACGCGCTCCCACGACCTGGACGCGTTCGTGCTCTTCGCCTCCGGCGCCGGAGTGTGGGGCAGCGCCGGTCAGAGCGCGTACGCGGCCGCCAACGCCGAACTGGACGCCCTCGCCCAGCGCCGTCGTGCCGACGGCCTTCCCGCCACCTCCGTCGCCTGGGGGGTGTGGGCGGGCGAGGGCATGGGAGGCCAGGGGGGTGCCGAGTACCTCCGCCGGCGCGGCGTGCGCGCCATGGCACCGACGACGGCGCTCGAGGTCCTGGCCCGCTCCATCGGCGATGAGGAGCCCTGTCTCACCGTCACGGACATGGACTGGCCCCGGTTCGCCGACGGCTTCACCGCCTTCCGGCCCAGCCCGCTGATCTCCGAGCTGCCGGAGACACACTCCGCCCCCGGCCTCCCGGACGCGCCCCCGGCGCCGACGGCGACCGCTCCCCGGGCCACCCCCGTCGCCCGGTCACGTATCGAACAGCTGGGCCCCGACGACCGCCTGGCCGTCCTGCTGGCGCTGATCCGGGACGAGGCCGCCGACCTCCTCGGACACGCCGGTCCCGAGGACGTCGTCCCCGACGAGCGGTTCCTCCAGCTCGGATTCGACTCCCTGGCCACGGTCCGGCTCCGCCGGCGTCTCGGCGCGGCACTCGACGTCGAGCTCCCCGCCGGCCTGCTCTTCGACCACGACACCCCCCGCGCGCTCGCCGGTCACCTGGCCGGACTGCTCACCGGCGGGCGGGGGGACAATCCCGCCGGTGCCACGGGCCGGCCGCCCGCGGGCGCCGGCAGCGACGCCGCGCAGCCCGTCGTACGGAGCAGCTTCACCGCCCTGTACGAGGAAGCCGTACGGACCCGCAGGGTCGGCGAGGCCGTCGACGTGCTCGCCGCGGCCGCCGGCTTCCGCCCCGCCTTCCGCACCGCCGACGAGCAGCCTCTGACCCCGGTCGTCATGAGCGGCGCCACCCTCACCACCGGCCCGGGACGGCCGCTGCTCGTCGGCTGCGCCGGTACCTCGGTCGGGTCGGGCCCGCACGAGTTCGTGGCCCTCGCCCGGGCGCTCGACGGCCGGTGCGACTTCGCCGCACTGCCCCAACCCGGCTTCGAGGCGGGCGAGAAGCTGCCGGCCTCGTTCGAGGTGCTCCTCGAGGCACAGGCCGCCGCTCTGGCCCGCCACACCGCCGGCCGGCCCTTCGCCCTGCTGGGCCACTCGGCGGGCGCCAACATCGCCCACGCCCTCACCCGCCACCTCGAAGCCCGCGGCACCGGCCCGGCCGCCCTCGTCCTCGTGGACGTCTACACACCGCGCGACCCCGGCGCGATGGGCGTATGGCGGCACGAGATGCTCGACTGGGTGGCACGCCGCGCCGCCGTTCCGTTCGACGACACCCGGCTGTGCGCGATGGGCGCCTACCACCGGATGCTCCTGGACTGGTCGCCGCGGCCCACGCGCGCACCGGTCCTGCATCTGCGCGCCTGCGAGCCGCTCGGCGCGTGGGAGGGCGAACCGGACGGCTGGAAGTCCCGCTGGGAGTACGCCCACACCGCCGCCGAACTGCCCGGCACGCACTTCACGCTGATGGGCGAACACGCGCCCGCCACCGCCCAAGCCGTGCTCGATTGGCTCGACGGCCTGCCTCCGACGGCCACGCAGGGCCGTACGGCGACCGAATCCACCGACGACAGGAGGGACGAGTGAGCCCCGCACCGACCACGGACGACCCGGCCGCCGCCGGCCGCCGACTGCAACTGACCCGTGCCGCCCAGTGGTTCGCGGGCACCGAGGGCGACCCTTACGCGCTGATCCTGCGCGCCGAAGCCGCCGATCCCAGCCCTCACGAAGAACGCGTACGGGCCCTGGGACCGCTCTTTCGCAGCGAGCGCCTGGACACCTGGGTGACGGCGAGCCGGGCCGTCGCCGACGAAGTGATCGCCGCACCGGCGTTCGACGGCCTCACCAGCGACGGCCGGCGCCCCGGACAGCGGGAGCTGCCGCTCTCCGGCACCGCGCTCGACGCGGACCGCGCGACCTTCGAACGACTGGCCGCCCACACCGCCTGGGGCGGGCCGCTGATGCCGGCGCCGCACCGGCGGGCGTTGCGCGAGTCGGCCGAGCGGCACGCCCGCCCACTCCTCGACGCGGTGGCGGACGCCCTCGCCTCCGGTGACGCGGTCGACCTCCTCGACGCGTACGCGCGCCGGCTGCCCGCCCTGGTGATCCGCGAACAGCTCGGTGTGCCGGGGCCACTGGCGGATCCCTTCGGCCACGCGCTGGCCGGCTGCCGCCGCACCCTGGACAGCGCGCTGTGCCCGCAACTCGTCCCGGACGCCGTCGCCTTGGCGCGGTCGGAGGCCGAACTGACCGCCGCCCTACGGGAGTCGAGAGCTGGCCACGACCCCGAGGCGGTCGCCGCCGCCCGCGCCCTGGCCGTCGGTGCCGCCGAGCCCACCGCCACCCTCGTCGGCAACGCCGTACGGACGCTGCTGGAGCGGCCCGGACAGTGGGCCGCGCTCGCCCGGGACCCCGGCCTCGCGGCCGCCGCGGTGACGGAGACCCTGCGCGTCGCCCCGCCCGTGCGCCTGGAGCACCGGGTGGCCAGGGAGGTCACCGAGGTCGCGGGGGAGCGCATTCCCGCCGGTGGCAGGCTCGTCATCCTCGTCGCCGCCGTCAACCGCACCGCCGACCCGGCCCCCTTCGACCTCGCCCGGCCCACGCCCGGCCCGTTCGGGCTCCCCGACGATCTGCACTTCCGCCTCGCCGGACCGCTGATCGGTGCCGTCGCCGAAGCAGCGCTCGGTGCGCTCGCCGCACGGCTGCCCGGCCTGTACGCCGCAGGTCCGGCCGTCCGGCGCCGCCGCTCGCCCGTGCTGCACGGGTACGCCCGCTTCCCCGTCGCCGCCGTCCGGGCTGCCCGTGACCTGTCCGCCGCCCGTAGCACCTGAGGAGGGAGCGCCTCGATGCGTATTCTGCTGACTTCGTTCGCGCACAACACGCACTACTACAACCTCGTCCCCCTCGGCTGGGCGCTGCGCGCCGCCGGGCACGAGGTACGGGTCGCCAGCCAGCCGTCGCTGACCGACACCATCACCGGCTCCGGACTCACCGCCGTACCCGTGGGAGACGACGGGGCCATCATCGAGCTGATCACGGAGATCGGCGACGACATCGTCCGCTACCAGCAGGGCCTGGACTTCGTCGACACCCGGGACGGCCCGCGGTCCTGGGAGCACGCCCTGGGCCAGCAGACGATCATGTCGGCCATGTGCTTCGCGCCGCTCAACGGCGACAGCACGATCGACGACATGGTGGCACTGGCGCGCTCGTGGCGACCGGATCTCGTCCTGTGGGAGCCGTTCACGTACGCCGGCCCCATCGCCGCGCAGGCCTGCGGTGCCGCCCACGCCCGGCTGCTGTGGGGCCCCGACGTCGTCCTCAACGCGCGGCAGCAGTTCACCCGGCTGCTCGCACAGCGGCCTGCCGACGAGCGCGAGGACCCGGTCGGCGAGTGGCTGACGTGGACCCTGGAACGGCACGGACTGGCCGCCTCCGAGGAAACCGTCGAGGAACTGGTCGCCGGGCAGTGGACGGTCGACCCCAGCGCGCGGAGCCTGCGGCTGCCCGTGCGCGGCGAGGTCGTGCCGATGCGGTTCGTGCCGTACAACGGCCCCTCGGTCCTTCCCGGCTGGCTGTCGGAGCCGCCCGCCCGCCCCCGGGTCTGCCTGACGCTCGGGGTCTCCACCCGGGAGACGTACGGCAGTGACGACGTCCCCTTCCACGAACTGCTCGCCGGGCTGGCCGACGTGGACGCCGAGATCGTCGCCACCCTGGACACCGGTCAGCTCCCGCAGGCCGCGGACGTTCCCGCGAACGTGCGCGTCGTCGACTTCGTCCCCTTGGACGCCCTGCTGCCGAGCTGCGCCGCGATCGTCCACCACGGGGGCGCGGGCACCTGCTTCACGGCCACCCTGCACGGCGTTCCACAGATCGTCGTCGCCTCGCTGTGGGACGCGCCGCTGAAGGCGCATCAGCTCGCCGAGGCCGGCGCCGGTATCGCCCTGGCCCCCGAGAAGCTCGGCGTGGACACGCTGCGGGACGCCGTCGTGCACGCGCTGGAGAACCGCGAGATGGCCGCGCACGCGCGACGCCTCAGCGAGGAGATGCGCGCCGCGCCCACTCCGGCCGCGCTCGTCCCCCGGCTCGAAGACCTCACGTCCGTACACCGCCGCGGCTGACCTCGTGCAAGGAGCCCTCACATGAACCTCGAATACAGCGGCGACATCGCCCAGTTGTACGACCTGGTGCACCAGGGCAAAGGCAAGGACTACCCGGCGGAGGCCAAGGAACTGGCCGCGCTCGTGATGTCCCGGAATCCCGGGGCCCGCACCCTGCTGGACGTGGCCTGCGGCACCGGGATGCATCTGCGGCACCTCGGCGACCTCTTCGACGAGGTGGACGGCGTGGACGTGTCCCCCGACATGCTGGCCATCGCGGGACGGCGCAATCCGGACGCCCGTCTCCACCGGGGAGACATGCGGGACTTCGCCCTCGGCCGCCGCTTCGACGCGGTGATCTGCATGTTCAGCTCGATCGGACATATGCGGGACCAGCAGGAGCTGGACGCGGCGATCGGCCGGTTCGCCGTACACCTCACCCCCGGCGGGGTCGTGATCGTCGATCCCTGGTGGTTTCCGGAGGACTTCACGCCGGGATACGTCGGCGCGAGTCTCGTCGAGGCGGAGGGCCGTACGATCGCGCGCTTCTCCCACTCGGTGTTCGAGGACGGTGCCACCCGGATCGACGTGGACTACCTCGTCGGCGTGCCCGGGCAGGGCGTGGAGCACCTGCGGGAGAGCCATCGGATCACGCTCTTCGAACAGGCGCAGTACGAGGCGGCCTTCGCGCGGGCGGGGCTGTCGGTCGAGTACCTCCCGCGGGTCGCCACCGACCGCGGGCTCTTCATCGGCGTCCGGGACTGAGGGGGACCTGGTGCGGCACATTCTCGATGCGATCCACTCGCTCACCTCGTCGGGCGGTTCGGCTTCGGCCGTCTCCGCCGACTTCGCCGCGCTCGCGCTGCCCGAGTCGTACCGGGCCGTGACACTCCGGAAGGAGGAGACGGAGATGTTCGCGGGGATGGCGAGCGCCGACAAGGATCCCCGCAAGTCGATCCACCTGGACGAGGTTCCGGTGCCGGAACTCGGGCCGGGCGAGGCCCTGGTGGCCGTCATGGCCTCCTCGGTCAACTACAACTCGGTGTGGTCGTCGATCTTCGAGCCGCTGTCGACGTTCGGGTTCCTGGAGCGCTACGGCAAGCTCAGCGAGCTCACCAAGCGCCATGACCTGCCGTACCACGTCATCGGCTCCGACCTCGCGGGCGTCGTCCTGCGCACCGGCCCGGGCGTCAACGCCTGGAAGCCCGGTGACGAGGTCGTCGCGCACTGTCTGTCCGTCGAGATGGAGTCCTCGGACGGCCACAACGACACGATGCTCGACCCCGAGCAGCGCATCTGGGGCTTCGAGACCAACTTCGGCGGCCTCGCCGAGATCGCGCTGGTCAAGTCCAACCAGCTCATGCCCAAGCCGGGCCACCTCAGCTGGGAGGAGGCCGCGGCCCCCGGCCTGGTCAACTCGACCGCCTACCGCCAGCTGGTCTCCCGCAACGGCGCCGGCATGAAGCAGGGCGACAACGTCCTGATCTGGGGCGCGAGCGGCGGACTCGGCTCCTACGCCACGCAGTTCGCGCTGGCCGGCGGCGCCAACCCGATCTGCGTCGTCTCCAGTGACCAGAAGGCGGACATCTGCCGCTCGATGGGCGCCGAGGCGATCATCGACCGCAGCGCCGAGGGCTACAAGTTCTGGAAGGACGAGCGGACCCAGGACCCCAAGGAGTGGAAGCGCTTCGGCAAGCGCATCCGCGAATTCACCGGCGGCGAGGACATCGACATCGTCTTCGAGCACCCCGGCCGTGAGACCTTCGGCGCCTCCGTCTTCGTCACCCGCAAGGGCGGCACGATCACCACCTGCGCCTCGACCTCGGGCTACATGCACGAGTACGACAACCGCTACCTGTGGATGTCGCTGAAGCGGATCATCGGCTCGCACTTCGCCAACTACCGCGAGGCCTGGGAGGCCAACCGGCTCATCGCGAAGGGCAAGATCCACCCGACGCTGTCGAAGGTCTACTCCCTGGAGGACACCGGCCAGGCCGCCTACGACGTGCACCGCAACCTCCACCAGGGCAAGGTCGGCGTCCTCTGCCTGGCCCCCGAGGAAGGCCTCGGCGTTCGCGATCATAAGATGCGTGCCAAGTACATCGACGCCATCAACCGCTTTCGGCAGGCAGAACTGCCTTGACGATGGAGCAGGGTGATCATTTAATCGTAGCTGTAGGAAACCTTGTAAAGGCCTTTACCATTGCTGTGCGTCCGGAGATCATTTTCGATCGGCGGCGCGGCAGTGAGCGGAGGGCACGGATGACCCCGACCAGTCATCGCCCGACGACCGTTCCCCTCCGCACATAAGGCGTGGGCCCCGGGATCTCCGATCCCGGCACAGATGACCAGGAACGCGGGGGACGCCTATGGGAGAAGAGCGCTTAGAAGGCATGACGGAGGCGCTGCGCTTCCTGGAATTCCTCACGGCGGACGCGTCGGCATGGCGGTACGAAGAGCTGGTGCAGCAGGCGAGCGCCGCGGGCGCCGACTCCGAGACCGTCGAACACCTTGCCCGTGCCAAGCGCCTCGCACTGCAGATCGAGGACCGCATCAGCCGTGGGAGACGGCGGGAAGCCGAGCTG
Organism: Streptomyces sp. R28; assembly: GCF_041052385.1. Classification (GTDB taxonomy): domain Bacteria; phylum Actinomycetota; class Actinomycetes; order Streptomycetales; family Streptomycetaceae; genus Streptomyces. The sequence goes on from NZ_CP163439.1 coordinate 7,895,933, forward strand.
ACGGGGCTCATCGATGTCATGCGGGAGCTGACCCGTTCTCCCCACCCGGCGGCGGCGCTCGATCAGATCGTCCGGCGCACCCGGCTGTTGATGCGCAGCGACCTGGCCTGTATCGCACTGCTGGACCAGCCCGGCGGAGACGCCGTGATCAGCGCCGTGGACGGTGCCGTCACCGCACAGTTCCTCGGTATGCGGGTGCCGGTCATGCGGGGGATCGGCGGGGCCGTCGTCAAACACCAGGGGCCGCTCTGGGCGGTCGACTACCTCACCGAGGAGCGCATCACCCACGACCCGGTCGTCGACCACACGGTGCAGGCCGAAGGGCTGCGTGCCGTGCTGTCGGTGCCGTTGTACGCGGACAACGAGCAACTGGGCGTCCTCTATGTGGCGGACCGCAGCGCGCACGAGTTCCTGCCGGACGATGTGGCTCTGCTGCAGTCACTCGCCGACATAGCGGCCGTCGCGGTCAAGTCGGGCCGGATGCACACGCGGCTGAACGAGTCCGACCGCGACCAGCGGCCCGGCGGCAGGCCCGCACCTCCCGACGAGCCGCGATCGGCCCGCACCCAGCGACGCCTTCTGCAACTCGCCTTCGAGGGCGCCGACTTGGACGAGGTGCTCCACCAGTGCACCCGTGAGCTGGGGGGTGCGCTCGCGGTCTACGACCGGTACGGCGTCATCGTCGGTGCGTCCGGACACGTGAGCCGGCCCCACGAGGCGGAACTGGAACGGGCGTACGTCGACGTCCAGACGTCCGGGCGGCCGGTCGCCCTCACCGGCGGCACGTGGATGGCGACGCTGACGGCCCGCTCCGATCCCGGCTGGCTCCTGTACCGCCCGGATGAGACGGGGCATCCCGGCCCTCCGGAGCTGCTCCTCCCGGTGGCCAACGTGATCAGTATGGTGATGGCACTGCGGCGCTCCGCCCCCGCCGACCACCGGTGGAGGGACGACCTGCTGGAGGACCTGATCGGCGTCGACCACCCGGCGGAGGTCGCGGTCGCCCGCGCCCGCCGGCTTCAGGTGATGCTGGACCGCCCTCACGTCGTGGTCATCGCCCGCCCCGACGGCCCGGTCGCCGAGCAGGCCATGGCCTGGGTCACCGCCTGGACGGAACGCCGGAGGGGCCTGAAGATGACCCGGGAGGACTGCATCGTGCTGCTGCTGCCCGGGGACGATCCGGCGGCCATGGCGCATGAGGTGTCGGCCAGGTTCAATGCCGCGCTCGAGATCCCGGTGACGGTGGGCGCCGCCGGCCCCGCGGACGGGCCCGAGAGCATCCGGCGCTTCTATCAGGAGGCGATGCGATGCGTGGAGGCTCTCATCGCGATGGGCGGCGGGGGGCGGGCGGCCTGTGCGCGGGACCTGGGCTTCCTCGGCCTGCTGTTCGCCGAGGACTACGACGTCACCGAATTCGTCAACAAGACCATCGGCCCGGTGATCGAGTACGACACCCAGCGCTTCACCGTCCTCCTCGACACACTCGAGGCGTACTTCCAGGCGGCATGCAGTCCCACCCGTGCGGCCGAGCTGCTGTACGTCCACCCGAACACCGTCTCGCGCCGCCTGGAACGCATCACCCAGCTGCTGGGCCGTGACTGGCAGGAACCGGACCAGGCCCTGGAGTTGCAGCTGGCGCTGCGACTGCACCGGACGCGTCACACGTCACAGGCGCCGGACGCCGCTCCCTACGCGCCCCGGGATCGGTGATCGGTCATCCGGACCGTTCGAGGTCGGCGTGTTCGCGGTCCTCCCGCACCAGCACCCGCACGGCGTGCGCCAGGGAGACCATCGTCATGTGGCGGTGCCAGCCGTGGTAGGAACGCCCCTCGAAGTCCTGGGCCCCGACGTCGAGACAGATGCGCGTGAAGTCGGTGTCGGTCCGACGGGTGAGCTTGCTCAGGCGCAACAGGGTGCCGCGGCCCGCGCGCGTCATGTTGGTGAGCCACAGCTCCGCCACCCGGCGTCGGTTCGGGTGCCATTGCCCCATCAGCAGCAGCTCCGCTCCGCCGGACCGCCGCGGATCAACGGCGGACATGCCGTGCGGACGGGGCCGACGGGGAACGGTGATCCCGGGCCACAGCACCGGCAGCACGGCGGCAAGGCCGGTACGCAGGACATGGGGCATGGCCGGGTCGACCCATTCGACGGGCCGTTGCTGTGATCTGGCGAGCGTGGCGAGGTGCTCCGCGGGCGCCGTGAGCACCCGGCGCTGTCCGCCGGACAGATCCGGGGCCAGCAGCGGGGTGTTGCCGCTCACGCGCAGCAGGAAGGGCAGGTCGGCGGCGGTGAACGCCTCGATGAGCGGGGCCGGCGGCACATCCCGCGCGTCGATCACCACGGGCCGTGGGGTGAGTCCCCAGGAAGCGGCCTCCAGGACCACGGAGATGGCCGTGTCGTCACCGAAACCGGACCAGGTGCCGCCCGACGTCTCCGGTACGCCGTCGCGCGCACCGCGTGCCAGGTCCTGGGACCGGCCCTCGCCCACGGACAGCTGCCAGTTCACGGGAGCCGCGGCGCTCTGGCCGGCGAGCCACAGCCCGTGGCTGTGCTGACTGGTCACCGCCTGTCCCAGCTGGCGGATGAAACGCCGCTGGACCCCCACCGAATGCACGCCGCTCTTCGGGGTCACCATGGGCTGCACCACCCAGGCGTGCGGCGTCAGGGCGCGTTCCAACCGCCGGGCGAGCGAGGTACGTACCTCGGACCAGTCCCAGGTGGAGACGCTGATGAAGTGGTGGAGGCTCTGCGCGGCGGCGGGCTCGCGGGTGCTGGTGGCGAGGTTCCGCATCGTCTTGCGGCCCTGCGCGGTCAGCAGGCCCCGCACATACAGCTGTCCCTTGTGCCGCTGGTCGCGGCGGCGCAGTGAGGCCAGTACCGAGTCGCACATCTCCTGGGTGAGGTGCGACTCGAAGGAGAGGGCCGGATCATGGTGTGTCATCGGGGCGGTGGTCAGGGTCCCCATGAAACTCCTCGGAGATAAGGGGTGCACAGCGCTCGAAGGACGGGCTCGTCGTGCCCTCAGCCTTGTCGGCCGGTCCGCGCTGTCCCAGGTCCGCAGGTGACCCACTTCGCCGACGGTGGTGGTTGCCCGTTCACCGCGAGGGCGTGCGGCGCCCCCAGAGTGAACGGACAGGGGTGGCCCGGGCACCGCGGCAGATTCCGTTTGTCCCGTCCGGCCCGGTGTGAACGGTGCTCCGGCAACCGTGCCGTCGTGGTGCGGGACGCGACCGGGGGCCTCGCGACCGCCGACGGGCGCACGAGGTGTGGCGACATGACAAACCTTCGCCAATTCGCCTCCGCGGACGGTGAATTGGCACGTCAACCCTCGTCCGGGCGATCACCCCTCTGATACGTTCGGCTCACGAGGGATGAGCGAATGAGGAGGCATGTGAAGCTCGCTGCCGAGTTGCTCAACCAGTCGAAAAACACCCCTAAACCGCTGGTCGTCGTGCTCGGTGCGTCCGGGTTCGTGGGTTCCGCCGTCGTCGAACGACTGGCCGCCCTGCCGGTGACGGTTCGCGCGGTGGCCAGGGGCGTCAGTCCCGCCCCCGCCGAGGCCGTCGCGGACATCGAGGGATGTCAGGTGGACCTCGCCCGGCCCGGCGTGCTCGCCGGCGTCGTCGAGGGAGCCGATGCCGTCATCCACCTCGCCGCGCAGGTGGACGGCGACCGGTCCTGGCGCGCGGCCGACGAACGGTCCGAGCGGGTGAACGTCGGCCTGATGAGCGACCTCGTCGAGGCGTTCGAGGCCCGTAACACCCCCGCGCCCGCCGTGGTCTTCGCCAGCACGGCTCAGGCCGGCTCGTCCGGGGGCCACCCCCGCGCCGCCTACGCACGGCAGAAGATCGCCGCCGAGGAACTGCTGCGCGAGGGCAGCGCACGGGGCACGGTGCGGGGTGTCGTGCTGCGGCTGTCGACCGTCTACGGCCGCTCCCCGCTCTCCGGTTCACCCGGGCGAGGCGTGCTCGCGGCGATGACCCGGCGTGCCCTCGCCGGTGATCCGCTCACCATGTGGCACGACGGGTCCGTCGAACGTGACTTCCTCCATGTGCGGGACGCGGCCCACGCCTTCGTCACGGCGCTGGACCACCTGCCGCGACTCCAGGGCGGCGACTGGTCCGTGGGCAGCGGCCACCGGGCCCGCCTCGACGAGGTGTTCCGCTCCCTCGCGGCCACCGTCGCCGAACGGACGGGACGGCCGCCCGTCCCGGTCCTCTCCGTGGAGCCGCCCGACTTCGCCGAAGCGGGCGACTTCCACACTCCGCAATGCGACCCCGCGGCCTTCAGCGCGGTGACGGGATGGTCCCCCGCCGTGCCCCTGCCCGAGGGACTGGAAGAGCTGGTGGCCGCCGTGGTGGCCGCGGAAGCGAGCACATCGCGCGACCGGTGACGGGGGCACCGGCTCTGCGAGCCCTGATGGCCGAGTTGAAGGGAAGTGGCCGAGCGTGAGCGAGGATCGGAAGCGGACACCGTACACACGGCTCGGACGCAGCGCGACTCTGGTGAGCCGGCTCTGGCTGGGCACGGTGAACTTCAGCGGACGGGTCGAGGACGCCGACGCCTCGCGGCTGCTGAGCGAAGCGCTCGGCCGCGGCATCAACTGCATCGACATGGCCGACATCTACGGCTGGCGCGTCCACAAGGGCCACACCGAGGAACTCGTGGGCCGCTGGCTGTCGAAGAGCGGTGTCCGACGCGAGGACGTCCTTCTCGCGACCAAGGTCGGCGAGGACATGAGCGACGGCGTCAATGACGGAGGCCTGTCGGCCCGGCACATCGTCGCGGCCTGCGAGCAGTCGCTGCGCCGCCTCGACGTGGACCACATCGACCTTTACCAGATGCACAGGCTGGACCGGGCCGCGCCCTGGGACGAGATCTGGCAGGCCATGGATCGCCTCGTGACCAGCGGAAAGGTCTGCTATGTCGGATCGTCCAACTTCGCGGGCTGGAACATCGCCGCCGCCCAGGAGACCGCCATGCGCCGCCACTCCATGGGGCTGGTGTCCGAGCAGAGCATCTACAACCTGGCGGTCCGCCGGGCCGATGCGGAGCTGATACCCGCCGCCCAGGCCTACGGAGTGGGGGTGTTCGCCTGGTCACCCCTGCACGGCGGTCTGCTGAGCGGGGCACTGCGCAAGCTGGCGCAGGGCACGGCCGTCAAGTCGGCCCAGGGCCGGGCGCAGGAGCTGTTGCCCACGCTGCGGGCCAACATCGAGGCGTACGAGAGGTTCTGCGACCGCATCGGGGAGAAGCCCGCGGAGGTCGGCCTGTCCTGGGTGCTGTCCCGGCCCGGGATCAGTGGCGCGGTGATCGGGCCGCGCACCGTCGAGCAGCTGGACTCGGCACTGCGCGCCCTCGACCTGGTCCTCGGCGACGCCGAACTGGCCGAGCTGGACGCTCTCTTCCCCGTCCCGGGCGACGTCGCGCTGCCACCGGGGGCCGGGACCGGGGCCGGGTAAGCCCGGTGGGTGCATTGGCAGCCCGGTGGGTGCATCGGCCGGCCTGCGCCGACCGATGCCGCCGTCACACGACGCTGAGCGCCGGCAGCGGGAAGACCAGCTTGCCGCCGTCGGCGAGGAACCGCTGTTCCCGCTCGATGAAGCCGTCCCGATAGATCCACGGCAGGACCAGCAGCTGGTCCGGCTTGCGCTGCTTGGCCTCTTCCTCGGACACGATGGGGATCTTCGTGCCGGGTGTGAAACGGCCGGCCTTCTCCGGGCTGACCTCGCCGATGCAGGGCAGGTCCCGCTCGGTCAGCCCGCAGTACTGCAGGATCACGTTTCCCTTGGTGGAGGCGCCGTACCCGAGGGTCACCCGCCCCGACTCCCGCGACCGCGCGAGGAACTCGAGCAGGGCTTCCCGCTGCCTGTCCACGCGACGGGTGAACGCCTCGAACGGAGCGGTCGTGTCGAGGCCGGCATCCCTCTCCGCCGCGCGGATCCGCGCCAGTGCGGCCTCGTCCCGGGGGTACCGTCCAGGGCTCTTGGCCAGGGTGACGCACAGGCTGCCGCCGTAGACGTCGGTCAGCTCAGCCCTGATCACGCTCAGGCCGACCCGCTCCGCCATCCACTCGATCTGCCTCAGGGCGTAGTACTCGAGATGCTCGTGGCACACGATGTCGTACGCGTCGGCGGCCAGCATGGAGGGCATATAGCTCTGCTCCATGACCCAGATACCGTCTTCGGCGAGAATGTCGTGGACGTCCCGCATGAAGCGCAGCGGATCAGGTAGGTCGTAGAACATCGCGATGGAGGTGACGACTTTCGCCCGTTCCGTGCCGAAACGGTTCTCGAATGTCTCGCGTGAGAAGTAGTCGACGATCAGTTCCGCATTTTCCGGATACCGGTCCAGGAACTTTCCACCGGTCGGGTCGATGCCGACCAGTCGGGGGCCGTCCTCGGGATAGCCTCGCAACAGGGTGGCGTCATTGCTGCCGATGTCCACGACCAGGTCCTTCGGGCCCAGTTCGACCAGTTCCCGGATGGCCGCCACCTTGCTGTGGAGATGATTGACCATGAAGGGCCGGATGCCCGAGCGGTAGCCGTACCCGTCGCCGTACATGAGCTCGGGATCCGGAGTGTGGCGCAACTGGACCAGCCCGCACCCCGCGGGAGAACAGACGACCAGTTCCAGCGGGACCGCGGGAACGACCTGGTCGCGGCTGGTCGGGAACACCCCGGTCAACGCCTGTTCCCCGAGGTCCAGCACCGGTACTAGCTCGCGGTTGCCGCAGATGCGGCACGCAGTGGTGATCATTACCGGATCCTCCCGCCGCGCGGGCGGGTGACCAATGGATCGACCGGCACTTTGTCACATCGCGGGGAAACAGGCATGGCCCGGACGGACCCGCCGGAAACTGCACTATGTCACCTCGGTATTGCCTCGGCCGGACAGCTCTCCTAATCTGTGGCGCCGTACTCCCGCAGAAGGGTTCCGCGTGGCTCACATCGCATTCTTCATCCTCCCTGTTCCCGGACATGTGAATCCGACACTGGGAGTGGCCGAGGAACTCGTGGCGCGCGGTCACCGGGTGACCTACGCACTTCCCGAGGACATTGCGGAGCGCGCCCTTGATATCGGCGCCGCGGTCGTCACCTATCCCCTGGACAAGGAGCGGTTCCGTACCCATATGGTGCCGCAGCAGAATTCCGACGAGTACACCGACAAGGGCGAGATACTCCGGGTGTTGGAATGGCTCCTCGACATGACCGGCCGCACCCTGGCGCCACTGGAGGGGCATTTCTCGGACGATCGTCCCGATGTGATCGTGAACGACCCGTCGTCGTTCTGGACCGGGCGCATCCTCGCGGATCGCTGGGACATCCCCGCCATCCGCAGCACCCCCACCTACGCCGCCAACGAGCACTGGTCGATGCAACCCGGCGCGGAGGCGGCCGGCCCTCCCGATGATCCCGGCCTGCACGAACTCGTCAGCGGTATCGACCGGTTGCTGCGCGACCAGGGCCTCGAGGGCGACGCGAACACCTTCGTCGGGCGCGTCCACAGCGGACCCGCCCTGCTCTACATGCCCCGTCACTTCCAGTTCGCCGGGGAGACCTTCGACGATCAGCACCACTTCGTCGGGCCCTGCGCGCCCCGGACCCCCATCCACGGCACCTGGAAACCGCCGCTCGACGGCAGGCCGCTGGTCATGGTGAGCCTGGGTACCCTGTACAACCAGCGCCCCGAGTTCTTCCGCGCCTGCGTCGAGGCCTTCCGGGACGAGCCCTGGAACGTCCTCCTGGTCCTCGGTGGCGGCCTGGCTCCCGAGGAGCTCGGCCCTTTGCCCGACCACGTAGAAGTACGGGACTTCGTACCGCTCGCCGACGTGTTCCCGCACACGAGCCTGCTGGTGAACCACGGTGGGATGAGCACGGCCATGGAGGCCTTCTCGCACGGCGTCCCCGTGGTGGCCGTGCCGGTGATGACCGAGCCGAGGGCCACCGCGCTCCGGATCACCGAACTCGGCCTGGGCGCCCAGCTGCTCGACCAGGACGTGACGGCGGCGAACCTGCGCGACACCGCGCTCAGGGTGCTCACCGACGAAGGGATCCGGGACCGGCTGCGCCAGATGCGCACGCTGATCCACGCGGCCGGCGGCGCCGCGGCCGCGGCCACCGTCATCGAAGAGCTGCTGCCGGCCCACAGCTGAACCTCTCCGTCCGCGCGCCGAGCGCCCATCCTCTCGACAGTGGAAACGCATGCTCATCACGGAAACAGCCGTCCGCGATGCCTACCGCATCCAGCCGGAACCCATCCCCGACCAACGGGGCCGGTTCTACGAGGCACTGCGTCATGAGTCGCTGCGAGCGGCCACCGGGCACGCCTTCGAGGTGCGGCAGGTCAACTTCACCGTCTCCCACCGGAACGTGCTGCGCGGCATCCACGGCACCACACTGCCGCCCGGCCAGGGCAAGATCGTCACCTGTGTGCGGGGCGCCGCGCTCACCATGGTCGTCGACATCCGGGTGGGCTCACCGACCTTCGGCCACCATGACGTCGTCCGGCAGGACCCGCACTCCGCGACCGCCGTGTACCTGCCCGACGGAATGGGACTGGCCTACGTCGCGCTCGCCGACGACACCTGCATGAACTACCTGTGCACACAGGAGTACGTCCACGGCACCATCATCGACGTCGACGCCCTGGACCCCGCCCTGGGCCTTCCCTGGAACCTGTCCGAACCCCCGATCCGGTCCGCCCGGGACGCGGCCGCCCCGTCCCTCGCCGAGGCCGTCGGCCTACTTCCCACCTACGAGGACTGCCTGCGTGCGTACCACGCCGATCCCTCCGTCAACGACTGATCGCGCCGACGTGCAGGCGCGAACCCGGCAGGCGGTCAAGCTGTCGGCGGAGGGTGTCTGTCTGCGCCTGGAGGGCGTGACCCGCGAGTCGCAACGCACCGGCCGACTCGCCCAGTTGCTCAAGGAGCTCGGCGCGTGTGGCCTCGCGGCCCAGCCCGCCGCGGTCTCCGAGGTCCTCCACAGCAGCGACGCCTACCGTGCGCACCTGGCCGACCTCGCGTCCCGTCGGGTGTCGATCGGCGAGGCGGTGCACAGCCTGTTGTGTGAGGACGCGCGCACCGCCTGCGACACGCTGCTGCCCTACTTCAGGAGCGGCGGGCTGTGCGCCTGCGTCTTCATACCGCTGGACCCGTACGCCGACGGCCGCAGGGCGGTCGCGGAGGCCGCGGCGATGCGCTGGACGGTGGACCGGCCCAACGCGGTGGTCTCCGTGCACCTGGCCTTCGGCGCGGTGGCGCTGGTCGGTGATCTGCTGGCGCGGGGCATCAGCGTCGACGTCTGCTCGCTGTTCTCGCTCGAGCAGTTCGACCTGCTCTTCGAGGAGTTCCTCACCGGACTGGAGCGGGCCCGCGCCGCCGGCTGTGATCTGTCCGGGATCCACTTCGCCGCCTCCGTCCCGCTGCGGCTGCTGGACGAGTCGATCGCCGCCCGGCTCGGCCTGGTGGCGCGGTGCGAGGACTGGGCGGTGGCGATCGCCCGGCTGCTGCACCACCGCCGCGAGCAGCTGATGGACGGCGCCCGCTGGCGGTCCCTGGTGCGCGCGGGCGCCCGCCCCCTGTACTTCGTCTGGTCCTCCCGTGAGGCGCCGGTGCGCGAAGCGGTCCATTACATGGAGGAGCTGGTGGCCTGGAACAGCGCCTTCTCGGCCGGGCTCAGCACCCTGCACGCCGTGTGCAGCCGGGCCGAGCTGCGGGGCGACACCGTCAGCGGTACGGAGACGCACGCGCGGCAGGTGCTGTCCACCCTGCACCATCACGGGGTGGACCTGCATGCTCTCGGCCGCGAGCTGCAGCAGGCTCAGCTCAAGGCCGCACGCGTGGAGTGGACCGAGCTGTGCGGGGCCGTCGAGGCCGTCCTCAGGCAGGTCTGACCGGCATCACGGAGCCCCCGCCGCACCGCCGTCCAACGGTCCCGGGCACCTCGTCGCGAAGGCGGCGACCCGCCCGCCACGCAGCGTCAACCAGGATCCCGCGAACCGGCGCCGCATCCGCCGGTCGTGCGTGACGACGACCACGGCGCCCTGATAGCCCGTCAGTGACTGCTCCAGCTCCTCGACGAGGACGGGCGACAGATGGTTGGTGGGCTCGTCCAGCAGCAAAAGGTCCACCGGGCTGCTCACCAGTCGGGCGAGTTCGATCCTGCGGCGCTGCCCGTACGACAGCTCTCCCAGCCGTCGCCGCAGATCGTCGGGGCTGAACAGCCCGAGGGACAGCAGCGTCTCGAGGTGGTCGTCGGGATGCCCGCCCCGCCCTTGGCCAAAGGCCTGCAGCACGGTGAGGCCGGGCGGCCACGGCGTAGGTTCCTGCCGCAGGTGGCTGACCCGGCCGGACACCGCGACCGAGCCCTCGTCGGGCGCAAGCTCCCCGGCCAGTACTCGCAGGAGGGTGGTCTTGCCCGCCCCGTTGGGTCCGGTGACCAACAGCCGCTCACCGGGCCGAATGCTCAGCGAACCGACCCGCAGGCGGCTGCCGACCAGCACACCGTCGAGGCGGGCCACCGTTTCCTTCTCCGTCCCCTGGTCCGCGGTGGCGATGCCGGCGGTGAAGGCGAGCGGATCGGCGGGGCGGGCAACGGCGCTCTCGGTCAGGCGGGTCACCCGCTCCTTGGCGTTGCGGATCCGGGACGCCGCGCCGTGCGTGCGTCCCCGGGCCCGGAACTGGCCGGCTCCGAAGCCGGCGCGGGGGAGTTTGCGCGGGATGGCGTCCATCCGCCCCGCATGCCTGGTCACCAACTGCTCGTTGCGCTCCAGCTCCTCACGCCACTGTTCGTACGCGCGCAGCCGTCGGCGTCGTTCCGCCGCCTTCGCGGACAGGTAGCCGTCGTAGCCGTCCCCGTAGCGGGTGACCCGTCCGGAGTCGACCTCCAGGATGGTGGTGGTGAGCTGCTCCAGGAACACCCGGTCATGGGTGACCGCGACGACGGTGCCCGGGTGTCGGCTCAGATGGTCCTCGAGCCAGCTCACGGCATGCTCGTCGAGGTCGTTGGTCGGCTCGTCCAGCAGCAGCAGTTCGGGCGCCGACGCCAGCGTCCCGGCCAGTGCCAGACGCGAGCGCTCACCCCCGGAGAGGGTCGCCAGCGGCCGGCTCCGCTCCAGCCCCGGCAGACCGAGGTGGTGCAGCATGACGTCCACCCGGGAGTCGGCCTCGTACCCGTCGCGGGCCTCGTAGCGCTCGACCAGTTCGGCGTATCCGTCGAGCAGCCGGGCCAGTTCCTGGTCCGGCCGTGCTTGGTCGGCGTGGGCGGCCAGTTCGGCCTCGGCCTTGCGTAAGAGCGTCTCCATCTCCCGGAGTTCGGCCAGCGCGAGGTCGACGGCGTCCTGGACGACGACATCCTGCGGCAGGTCGAGGGACTGCGGCAGATACCCCACTCCACCGGGGGCGGTCACGGTCACCGTCCCGTTGTCGGCGGTGTCCCGCCCGGCCATCAGCCTGAGAAGGGTGGATTTGCCCGATCCGTTGTCGCCGACGATGCCGACCTTCTCGCCGGGCTTGAAGGTGCAGTCGACGCGGTCGAGTACGAGGCGGTCCTGGTAGCGCTTGGTGATGTCATGCAGAGCGAACTGGGCGGAAAGCACGCGGGTGTCCTCCTGATCACAGCAGATACGGGGATACCGTCTCCGCGCACACCACACCTGCCAGGGACGCCTTGCGAAAAACGCCGGAACGGGCGAGAACACCGGTCCAGGTCACGGCGGAGGTGCGCGGAACGTGCGACGGCGGAGCGGAACTCGACACCGTCACACGTGCTGTGGATCTATCACAGAGAACCCATGAGTTGATCTTATCACGCACGCACGCACGGGACCGTGGCAGGCGGCTGACCGGCTCCAGGCACCCCACTCGAAGATCATCAGCCGACGGCGCGGTATGGGGGGAGGGGAGCCGGGGGCGCCGGTGAAGGTGCCGACGGCCGCGTGGCGCAGGCCCGGACATACGTGTGGCCTGGTGCCGTTCTGGCGCCAGGCCTCATCGGGTGGAGATCGAGCAGTGACGGGGTGCCGGCTGCTCGCCGGGTCGGTTGCCCGGCTCGCTCAACGGTTGCGCGCGGCCGGGGAGCGTGACGGTACGGGTCTGGGGTGGACGCGTGCTCGTGCGGTGGTCTCAGGCGTCGGGGATGTCTGCCTTGGCGCGGATGAGAGTCTCCCGGCTGACGATGACGATGCGCTCGTAGTCGGCGCGGGCGGCATCGGCGGGCAGTTCCGGGTCAAGCGCCTCGGTGGCCTCGGTGCCGATGACGGCGAAGTTGCCGTCGCTGAGTTCGAACACGTCCGGGCAGGTAGCTCCTGAGTTACTGCCACGGGCGCTTGGAGGCACACCGATGCGGCGCACGATCTTCAAAGGTACGGGTCCTTACGAACAAAGGGCTGGGCATTGTACGGGGGAGCACGTTACTGGTGTTTCTGATTCCCCCGTGACCGGATGGCGAAAATGTCACCCAGTCAGTCGGTCGGCGGATCACCCACGACCCACCACTCGTCCGTGTCGGCTTCGTCGAGGTCCCTGACGAGACCGTCGACCATGTGCCCCAGCTGGGCTTCTTCGGATGCCTCGTTCAGGGAGCCGCGCATGTGCTGCGACGCCTCCCAGTACTCACGGAAGATCGGGCTCTGGAAGAACTCCCGCAGATGCCGGTACAGCTCCTCCCGGTCCAGGATTCCGGCCCGGTAGAGGTGGAACAGGTGGACGTACCAGGCGTTGGCGTAGAAGAACTGGCGGCGCCGCTCGGCCGGGATGCTCTTGTCGTAGGTGTCGATCACCGCGGCGAGGGAGGGATCGTCGATCGCCCGGGCCAGGAGCTCCCACTGCATGCGCTGCTGATGCGCCAAGGCCTTGCGGCGGATCGCCAACTCCTCGAGTTCCAGCTGCCTCTCTTGCAGACGTACTTCCTCCGACCGCCGTTGTCGCGCTGCCATCACCGCGCTCGCGGTGGCAGCGAGGAGAGTCAGCGCGGCGGAGGCCAGCCTCCCCGCAGAGTATTTCCGTGTGGCCATGTCAACTACCCCCGATCAGGCGGCCGTCCGCCGGTCGTCGGGGTGCGGGTCGACTGGAGGGGACCGGCGAGCGGTGGGCGGCGCTTGCCGTCTCCCAGAGTGCCGAGCGGCTCTGATCGGCGGGGAGGCGGAGAGGAGGCGCACGGAGGGAAGCGAGGGTCGCACACTCCGGCACCATGCCCAACGTCTGCCCGGCAAGTGCTGCTAACAATCGTTCACTTCGCGGTGTTTCTTCCGGCTCGTATCCTGGGTCGGCATTCAATCCTCGTACGTGCGCCGCCCCGCGAGCCGGTGCACCCGTCGGCGTGAGAGAGGTCGCACGTTGCGTCAGCCGAGCCCCGGTCCGCACCAGATCCCGGTCGTCGTACTCGCCGGATTCCTCGGTTCCGGCAAGACGACTCTGCTCAACCACCTCCTCCATCGCAGCCAAGGCACCCGCATCGGCGCCCTCGTCAACGACTTCGGCGCCATCGAGATCGATGCCATGGCCGTCGCCGGCGCGCTCGGCGACTCCACCGTCTCCCTCGGCAACGGCTGCCTGTGCTGCGCGGTCGACGCCAGTGAGCTGGACGTCTACCTGGAGCGGCTCGCCCGGCCGTCCACCGGCATCGACGTCATCGTCATCGAGGCCAGCGGACTCGCCGAGCCCCAGGAGCTCGTGCGCATGGTGCTCGCCAGCGAACATCCGGGCATCGTGTACGGCGGGCTCGTCGAGGTCGTCGACGCCGCCGAGTTCGACGACACCCGCGCGAAGCACCCCGAGATCGACCGGCACCTCGCCCTCGCCGACCTCGTCGTGGTCAACAAGCTCGACCGGGCGGCGGACGGGGAGCGCGTCCTCGGCCTGGTCCGCGACCTCACCGACCGCGCCGCCGTCGTCCCCGCCACCTACGGCCGTATCGACCCCGAGTTCCTCTTCGACTGCAGGCCCAGCGAGGAGCGCATCGGACAGCTGTCCTTCGACGACCTGCACGAGCACGACGAGGATCACAGCGACCACCTGCACGCCGGCTACGACAGCATGTCCTTCGTCTGCGAAGTCCCCCTCGACCCACGCCAGTTGATGAGGTTCCTGGACAGCAGGCCGGAGGGCCTGTACCGGATCAAGGGATATGTCGACTTCGGCCCGTACGACGCCGCGAACCGCTACGCCGTGCACGCCGTCGGACGGTTCCTGCGCTTCTACCCGGAGCCGTGGGCTGCCGGGGACGCGCGTCTGACCCAGCTCGTCCTCATCGGCTCCGCCATCGATACCGCCTCCCTGGCCAAGGAACTCGAGTCGTGCAAGAGCGACGCCCCACACGCCGACGAGCACGGCATGTGGGGCGTTCTGCGCTACGTACAGGACCCGGAGGAAGAGGACTTCCAGGAGGCCTAGACCGGACCGGCCACCACCGCCACCGTCTTCGGCAGCGACACGCCGGAGCCGTCGCGGCGCGGGTCCATCTCCGGGAGGTCGGCCGGAGTGCCGTTCTTCTGCGCGGCCCGTGCCGGGGCGACGCCCGCCCAGGCCACGGACAGGCAGTCCTCGCCCTTCAGGAACCGCTGGCAGCGGACGCCGCCGGTGGCGCGACCCTTGCGGGGGTACTGGTCGAACGGGGTCAGCTTGGCCGTCGTCTGCACCGAGTCGTCCAGCGTGCCGCGCGAGCCCGCGACCGTGAAGACGACCGCGTCGGCCGCCGGGTCCACCGCCGTGAAGGAGATGACCTTCGCGCCCTCCGTGAGCTTGATGCCGGCCATACCGCCGGCGGCGCGGCCCTGCGGGCGGACCTGCGAGGCCTGGTAGCGCAGCAGCTGTGCGTCGTCCGTGATGAAGACCAGGTCCTCCTCCCCGGTGCGCAGCTCGACCGCGCCGACGATCCGGTCGCCCTCCTTGAGGGTGATGACCTCCAGCTCGTCCTTGTTGGTCGGGTAGTCGGGCACCACACGCTTGACGACGCCCTGTTCCGTGCCGATCGCCAGGCCGGGGGAGGACTCGTCGAGCGTGGTCAGACAGATCAGGGTCTCGTCGCCTTCCAGCGAGACGAACTCCGACAGCGGCGCGCCGCCCGCGAGGTTCGGCCGCGCCGCCGTCTCCGGCAGCTGCGGCAGGTCGATGACGTTGATGCGCAGCAGACGGCCCGTGGACGTCACCGCGCCCACCTCGCCGCGGGCCGTGGCCGGCACCGCCGAGATGATTACGTCGTGCTTGGAGCGCTTCGCGTCGCCGTCCTCCGCGAAGGGGTCGCCGTTCGCCGTACGGGCCAGCAGCCCCGTCGAGGACAGCAGCACCCGGCACGGGTCGTCCGCCACCTGGAGCGATACCGCCGAGACCGTGGTGCCCGCCGACTCCAGCAGGACCGTACGCCGCTCGGTGCCGAACTTCTTGGCCACCGCGGCCAGTTCGGAGGAGACCAGCTTGCGCAGCTCCGCGTCCGAGTCGAGGATCCGGCTCAGCTCCGCGATCTCCGCGTTCAGCTTGTCCTTCTCCGCCTCCAGCTCGATACGGTCGAACCTGGTGAGGCGGCGCAGCGGGGTGTCCAGGATGTACTGCGTCTGCACCTCGCTCAGCGAGAAGCGCTCCATCAGGCGCTCCTTGGCCTGCGCGGAGTTGTCGCTGGACCGGATCAGCCGGATGACCTCGTCGATGTCCAGCAGCGCCGTCAGCAGGCCCTCGACCAGGTGCAGTCGATCGCGCTTCTTGCTGCGGCGGAACTCGCTGCGCCGCCGTACGACCTCGAAGCGGTGGTCGAGGTAGACCTCCAGGAGCTCCTTGAGGCCCAGGGTGAGGGGCTGGCCGTCGACCAGCGCGACGTTGTTGATGCCGAAGGACTCCTCCATCGGCGTCAGCTTGTAGAGCTGCTCCAGGACCGCCTCGGGCACGAAGCCGTTCTTGATCTCGATGACCAGGCGCAGGCCGTGCTCGCGGTCGGTGAGGTCCTTGACGTCGGCGATGCCCTGGATCTTCTTCGATCCGACCAGGTCCTTGATCTTGGCGATGACCTTCTCCGGGCCGACCGCGAAGGGCAGCTCGGTGATGACGATGCCCTTGCGGCGCGCCGTCACGGTCTCCACCGACACCGTGGCACGGATCTTGAACGTGCCGCGGCCCGTCTCGTAGGCGTCCCGGATGCCGGAGAGGCCGACGATACGGCCGCCGGTGGGCAGGTCGGGGCCCGGGACGTACTTCATCAGGGCGTCCAGATCCGCGCTCGGGTAGCGGATCAGGTGGCGGGCGGCCGCGATGACCTCGGCGAGGTTGTGCGGCGGCATGTTGGTGGCCATGCCGACCGCGATGCCCGACGAGCCGTTCACCAGGAGGTTCGGGAAGGCGGCGGGCAGCGCCACCGGCTCCCGCTCCTGGCCGTCGTAGTTGGGGGTGAAGTCGACCGTGTCCTCGTCGATGGACTCCGTCATCAGGCTCGCGGGCTCGGCGGCGCGGCACTCGGTGTACCGCATGGCGGCCGGCGGGTCGTCGTTGCCCAGCGAGCCGAAGTTGCCGTGACCGTCGACCAGCGGGACGCGCATCGAGAAGGGCTGGGCCATGCGCACCAGCGCGTCGTAGATCGACGCGTCGCCGTGCGGGTGCAACTTACCCATGACCTCGCCGACGACGCGGGCGCACTTCACATAGCCGCGGTCGGGGCGCAGGCCCATCTCGTTCATCTGGTAGACGATGCGGCGGTGCACCGGCTTGAGGCCGTCGCGGGCGTCCGGCAGGGCGCGCGAGTAGATGACCGAGTACGCGTACTCGAGGAAGGAGCCCTGCATCTCGTCGACGACGTCGATGTCGAGGATCTTCTCCTCGTACGAGTCGTCGGGCGGCGGGGTCTTCGTGCTGCGGCGGGCCATCGCTGCCGGCTCCTCTGGTTCTCGTCGCTCGAGCGTTTGCGGGATCTGACGCGGACCATTGTGGACCGCGCCACTGACAACCACCGACCAGGATCCGATGTTGGGCTCCCGCCCGGCGTCCGAGAAGTGTCGCCGACGCCCGGCTGTGCCTGCGACCGAGGGTCGGGACTGACTGCCAACCGCCCTGGCCGGGGCCACGCTTGCGGGAGGGCAAACGAGCGCGGCGAGACCGTTCACTCGCCGGAGTGATCGGCGGGCACCGTCCGAGGTCGTGAGGCAGCAGGCAGGTGGGAGGGGACGGCGAGCCGTGCCCGCGCGCTGTCCTGTCCGGCGCCCCCGGCTCGCGTTCACCGCCGTACGGACACGGCGTTCTGACCGGGAACTTCGCCGACCCTTCGGACGCTGCATACAGTGGCAGGAGCTGAATACGAACTGCTCGGCACAACGCATTGCACGCGACCGGAAGGACACCTTGCCCATGGGTCACACGGCCACACCGGAGGCACAATCCGGCGGCCTCACCGCGACGGAGCACCGCCTGGCCAACGGCCTGCGCGTGGTGCTCTCCGAGGACCACCTCACGCCGGTCGCCGCGGTCTGTCTCTGGTACGACGTCGGCTCCCGTCACGAGGTCAAGGGCCGTACCGGACTCGCCCACCTCTTCGAGCACCTGATGTTCCAGGGCTCGAGCAGCGTGAAGGGCACGGGCCACTTCGAGCTCGTCCAGGGCGCGGGCGGCTCGCCGAACGGCACCACCAGCTTCGAGCGCACCAACTACTTCGAGACCATGCCCGCCCACCAGCTGGAGCTCGCGCTGTGGCTGGAGGCCGACCGCATGGGCAGCCTGCTGGTGGCGCTCGACCTGGAGGGCCTGGACAACCAGCGGGACGTCGTCAAGAACGAGCGCCGCCAGCGCTACGACAACGTCCCGTACGGCACGGCCTTCGAGAAGCTCACCGCCCTGTCGTACCCGGACGGACACCCCTACCACCACACGCCGATCGGCTCGATGGCCGACCTGGACGCGGCCAGCCTGGAGGACGCCCGCGCGTTCTTCCGCACCTACTACGCGCCCAACAACGCCGTCCTGTCCATCGTCGGCGACATCGACCCGGAGCAGACGCTCGCCTGGGTCGAGAAGTACTTCGGCACCATCCCGGCCCACGACGGCAAGCCCGAGCCGCGCGACGGCTCGCTGCCCGAGATCATCGGCGAGCAGCTGCGCGAGGTCGTCGAGGAGAATGTCCCCGCGCGCGCGATGATGGCCGCCTACCGGCTCCCGAAGGACGGCACGCGCGAGTGCGACGCTGCCGACCTCGCGCTGACCGTCCTCGGCGGCGGCGAGTCCTCCCGCCTCTACAACAGGCTGGTCCGCCGCGACCGTACGGCTGTGGCGGCCGGGTTCGGCCTGCTGCGCCTGGCCGGGGCGCCCTCCCTGGGCTGGCTGGACGTGAAGACCTCCGGCGACGTCGAGGTGCCGGTCATCGAGACGGCCGTGGACGAGGAGCTCGCCCGCTTCGCGGCGGAGGGCCCCACCGCCGAGGAGATGGAGCGCGCGCAGGCCCAGCTGGAGCGCGAATGGCTGGACCGGCTCGGCACCGTCGCGGGCCGCGCCGACGAACTGTGCCGGTACGCCGTCCTGTTCGGCGACCCGCAGCTCGCCTTCACCGCCGTACAGCGTGTCCTCGACGTCACCGCCGAGGAGGTCCAGGCGGTCGCCAAGGCCCGCCTGCGCCCCGACAACCGAGCGGTGCTCGTGTACGAGCCGACCGCAGCCGAGGCCGACGACCTCGAGGCCGCCGAGACCACCGACGAGAACGAGGAGTCGGCGCAGTGACCGAGCTCGCCAGCATGGAGTTCCACCCGCAGCCCCAGGCCGGTGAGGCCCGGCCCTGGGCGTTCCCGGCGCCCGAGCGGGGCAAGCTGGACAACGGCCTGACGGTCCTGCGCTGCCACCGCCCCGGCCAGCAGGTCATCGCCGTCGAGGTGCTCCTGGACACGCCCCTGGACGCCGAGCCGAAGGGCCTGGACGGCATCGCCACGATCATGGCGCGCGCCCTGTCCGAGGGCACCGACAAGCACACCGCCGAGGAGTTCGCCGCCGAGCTGGAGCGCTGCGGCGCCACGCTCGACGCGTACGCCGACCACCCCGGCATCCGCGTCAGCCTCGAAGTGCCGGTCTCCCGTCTGCCCAAGGCGCTCGGTCTGCTCGCCGACGCCCTCAGGGCGCCCGCCTTCGAGGACGCCGAGGTCGAGCGCCTGGTGCGCAACCGGCTCGACGAGATCCCGCACGAGCTGGCCAACCCCTCGCGCCGCGCCGCCAAGGAGCTCTCCAAGCAGCTGTTCCCGGCGACCTCGCGCATGTCCCGCCCGCGCCAGGGCACCGAGGACACGGTCGCGGGCATCGACTCCGCGGGCGTACGCGCCTTCTACGAGCGGCATGTGCGCCCCGCCACCTCCACCGTCGTGGTCGTCGGCGACCTCACCGGCGTCGACCTCGACGACCTGCTCGGCGACAGCCTCGGCGCCTGGACCGGCTCCCCGGCCCAGCCCCGGCCCGTCCCGCCGGTGACCGCGGACGACACCGGGCGCGTCGTCATCGTGGACCGCCCCGGCGCGGTCCAGACGCAGCTGCTGATCGGCCGCATCGGCCCCGACCGGCACGACCGCGTGTGGCCCGCGCAGGTGCTCGGCACCTACTGCCTCGGCGGCACCCTCACCTCCCGCCTGGACAAGGTCCTGCGCGAGGAGAAGGGCTACACCTACGGTGTGCGCGCGTTCGGGCAGGTCCTGCGTTCCGCCCCGGACGGCACGGGTGCGGCCATGCTCGCCATCAGCGGCTCCGTCGACACCCCGAACACCGGTCCGGCTCTGGACGACCTCTGGAAGGTCCTGCGCGGGGTCGCCGGCGAAGGGCTCACCGACGCCGAGCGGGACTTCGCCGTGCAGAACCTCGTCGGGGTGGCGCCGCTGAAGTACGAGACCGCCGCCTCCGTGGCGAACACGCTGGCCGACCAGGTCGAGCAGAACCTGCCCGACGACTACCAGGCGACGCTGTACCAGCGGCTCGCCGCGACCGGCACCGTCGAGGCCACCGCGGCGGCCGTGAGCGCCTTCCCGGTGGACCGGCTGGTGACGATCCTCGTCGGCGACGCGGCCGAGATCCGGGAGCCCGTCGAGGCCCTCGGCATCGGCGAAGTCACCGTCGTGGCAGCCGAGTAGAGACACCCGGCAGCCGAGTAGAGACAGGCACAGCGCCGGCCGGCGGCACGCGCGCACAGGGGCCCTGGTGACGAAAGAGTCACCAGGGCCCCTTTATGCCCGAATTGAGGGAGAGGTTGCCTGTCTGGCCTGTGGGATGCGCTACAAAAGTCGCGATCCGTTTGGGGATTGAAAGTTGTGCCGCTTAGCGTCTTGCGGGCTGTCCGTCAGGCACTGCGCCGCGCCCGCGGCACCGGACAGTCATCGCCGAGTCCCCGTACGGCGCGAGCCAGGGGAGCCGGGGACCCATCGAAGTCCCTGGGGTGAATCGGACGCCCGCGCAGCCGCGAGGGGGTCCGTAGGAGACCTTCCTGCTCCGAACCCGTCAGCTAACCCGGTAGGCGAGAAGGAAGGAAAGGACCAGCCACTACATGGCGTTCACCTGCGCCACCGGGAAGAACCGCCCCGCCGGGAAGCACCGTCGCCCCAGCCGGTTCGAGCGCACCACCGCCCGCGCGGCGGGCGTCGCCGCCCTCACCGCCACCGGCGTCATAGGCACCCTCGCCGCCCCGGCACTCGCCGCCGAACCCGCCGTCGAGCAGACCGGCCTCATACCCGTCGTCACCATCGAGGACTCGATAGCCGACCAGATCGACGCCCAGGCAGCCGCCCAGGAGCAGGCCGCCCAGGAGGCCGCGGCCCTGAAGAAGGCTGCCGAGGAGGCCGCGCGCAAGAAGGCGGCCGAGAAGGCCAAGCAGGAGCGCGAGGCCAAGGAGCGCGCCGCCCGCGAGGCCGAGCGCAAGCGCCTGCTGTCCTACGTGGCCCCGATCTCCGGCTCGTACATCTCCACCGGCTACAAGGCCGGCGGTGCCGTCTGGTCCTCCGGCAGCCACACGGGCGTCGACTTCCACGCCGCCAGCGGCACCTCCGTCCACGCGGTCGGCTCCGGCACCGTCGTGGAGGCCGGCTGGGGCGGGTCGTACGGCAACAACATCGTGATCAAGATGAACGACGGTACTTACACCCAGTACGGCCACCTGTCGTCCATAGGCGTCTCGGTGGGCCAGGCCGTCACCCCCGGCCAGCAGATCGGCCTGTCCGGCGCCACCGGCAACGTCACCGGACCGCACCTGCACTTCGAGGCCCGCACGACGGCAGAGTACGGCTCCGACATGGACCCCGTCGCCTACCTCCGCGCGCACGGCGTGAACGTCTGACGCCTCCACCGCGCCTCCCCTCCCCGAAGCCCCGGCTCCCCGAGCCGGGGTTTTCGGCGTTTCGGGCGACCGGCTGTCCAAAAAATATCCATGGATTCCGACCCGCCATCGGAAATTCCAGCCGGTTGCAATAGAGTCACTGAACACACGTCATTCGTCGACGTTTCACGGGGATTAAAGCGGAGGTCGGTCATGCGTATTCCGGCGCACTCGGTATGCACCGCGATCCGGGACGACATCGTCGCCGGTGTCTACGAGCGCGGCAGCCGGCTCACCGAGGAACTCCTCGCGCGCCGCTACGGCGTCTCCCGCGTCCCCGTGCGGGAGGCCCTGCGCACCTTGGAGGCGGAGGGCTTCGTGGTGACCCGGCGGCACGCGGGCGCGTGCGTCGCCGAACCGACCGAGCAGGAGGCCGCCGACCTGCTGGAGATGCGCACCCTCCTGGAACCGCTCGGCGCCTCCCGGGCCGCCCAGCGGCGCACCGAGGCCCATCTGAAGGTCCTGCGCGGCCTCGTCAGGCTGGGCCAGGAGCGGGCCAGGCGGGGCAACAGCGAGGATCTGCGCTCCCTGGGGGGCTGGTTCCACGAGACGCTGGCCCAGGCCTGCGGCAGCCCCGCTCTGACCTCGATGCTGACCCAGCTGCGCCACAAGATCGCCTGGATGTACGCGGTGGAGTCGCCGGTCGACCCCGTGGAGTCCTGGACCGAGCACGGCGCGATCGTGGACGCGGTGGCGCGCGGCGACAGTGACCGCGCCCGCGCGATCACGGCGCTGCACACCGAGCGCGCGATCTCCGCGCACCGCCTGCGGTTCGGCTCCGGCGGTGACCGCGCGGAGCGTGTGAGGAATTCGCAACATCCCGTAAACATGCCGAGCCTGCGACATTAACACGGGCGCCGTATACAAAGAGGAGATATTTGGCGGCGGGTAATTTCCGCTGCCCTTTTTCAGGTTGTGCGTGAATTCCATGGCCGCCTGCCGAAAAACAGCGAAGCCGCGTCGGCCGGAAAGGCAGACGCGGCTTCACCGTGTGCAGCGGAAGCCCGCTCAGGTCATTCAGACCGTCTCGGGAAGCTCCTCGAGGCCCTCGGAGACCAGCTTCGCCAGACGGTCGAGGGCAGCGTCCGCGCCCTCGGCCTCGGAGGCGAGGACGATCTCCTCGCCACCCTGGGCGCCCAGGCCCAGAACGGCCAGCATGGAGGCCGCGTTGACGGGGTTGCCGTCGGCCTTGGCGATCGTCACCGGGATACCTGCGGCCGTGGCGGCCCGGACGAAGATGGAAGCGGGGCGGGCGTGAAGGCCCTCGGCCCAGCCGACGTTGACGCGGCGCTCAGCCATGTGATGCTGCCCTTCGGTGTTCAGGGTTGTCTAGACCAGTTTCCCACACCCGTGAAGCATGCCGGGAGGGACAAACCGCCCCTCCTCAGGTGGCCGTCGGGTCGCGGCCTCGACCCGACATACGTCCTCCACAGACTGCCTCGCGCCGTTGTCGTACGCGAGCCGTACCCTGGGCCCCATGCAGAGCGCCTCGGACCGGCACGAGTACCCCGCCCACTGGGAAGCCGACGTGGTGCTGCGCGACGGCGGCACCGCACGCATCCGCCCCATCACCGTTGATGACGCCGAGCGCTTGGTCAGCTTCTACGAGCAGGTCTCGGACGAGTCGAAGTACTACCGCTTCTTCGCGCCCTACCCGCGTCTGTCCGCAAAGGACGTCCACCGCTTCACGCACCACGACTTTGTGGACCGGGTGGGACTCGCGGCCACAGTGGGCGGCGAGTTCATCGCAACCGTACGCTACGACCGGATCGGCGCCGACGGAATGCCCGCGTCCGCACCTGCCGACGAGGCCGAGGTCGCCTTCCTCGTCCAGGACGCCCACCAGGGGCGCGGCGTCGCCTCCGCCCTCCTCGAACACGTCGGCGCGGTCGCGCGCGAGCGCGGGATCCGCCGGTTCGCCGCCGAGGTGCTGCCCGCCAACTCAAAGATGATCAAGGTGTTCACGGACGCTGGGTACACCCAGAAGCGCAGCTTCGAGGACGGCGTCGTACGCCTGGAGTTCGACCTGGAGCCGACGGACCGCTCGCTCGCCGTGCAGTACGCGCGCGAGCAGCGCGCCGAGGCGCGGTCCGTGCGGCGGCTGCTGGTGCCCGGCTCCGTCGCCGTCATCGGCACCGGCCGCACGCCCGGCGGGGTGGGCCGCAGCGTCCTGGGCAACATCAGGGACGCCGGGTTCACCGGGCGGCTGTACGCCGTGAACAAGGCGTTCCCGGAGGACCTCAAGGAGCTCGACGGCGTGCCCGCGCACCGGTCCGTGCGGGACATCGACGGGCCCGTCGACCTCGCGGTGGTCGCCGTGCCGGCCGAGTACGTCCCCGACGTGGTCACCGAGTGCGGCGAGCACGGCGTGCAGGGGCTGGTCGTGGTCTCCTCCGGATACGCCGAGAGCGGGCCCGACGGGCGCGAGCGGCAGCGCGAACTCGTCCGGCACGCGCGCGCGTACGGCATGCGCATCATCGGGCCGAACGCCTTCGGGATCATCAACACCTCCGCCGACGTACGACTGAACGCCTCACTGGCACCCGAGATGCCCCGTCCCGGCCGGATCGGGTTGTTCGCCCAGTCCGGTGCCATCGGGATCGCGCTGCTGTCCCGGCTGCACCGGCGCGGCGGCGGGGTCACCGGGGTCACGGGCGTGTCGACCCTGGTCTCGTCGGGCAACCGGGCCGACGTGTCCGGCAACGATGTCCTGCAGTACTGGTACGACGACCCGGACACCGACGTCGTACTGATGTACCTGGAGTCCATCGGCAACCCGCGCAAGTTCACCCGCCTCGCGCGGCGTACGGCTGCGGCGAAACCGTTGGTCGTGGTGCAGGGGGCGCGGCACGGCGGCGCGGCGCCGCAGGGGCATGCGGTCCGGGCCACGCGGTTGCCGCACACCACGGTGTCCGCGCTGCTGCGGCAGGCCGGGGTGATCCGGGTGGACACGATCACCGAGCTGGTGGACGCGGGGCTGCTGCTCGCGCGTCAGCCACTGCCGGCCGGGCCGCGCGTGGCGATCCTCGGGAACTCCGAGTCGCTGGGGCTGCTGACGTACGACGCGTGCCTGTCCGAGGGGCTGCGGCCGCTGCCGCCGCTGGATCTGACGACGGGGGCGTCGGCCGCGGACTTCCGGGCGGCACTGGCGCGCGCGTTGGCGGACGACACCTGCGACGCGGTGGTGGTGACGGCGATCCCGGCGATCGGGGAGGTGTCGCCGGGGGACGCGGAACTGGCGGAGGCGCTGCGGTCGGCGGCCGAGGGAGTGCCGGGGAAGCCGGTGCTGGTGGTGCACGTGGAGCTGGGCGGCCTGGCGGAGGCCCTGTCGGCCGCGGCGAGCACCGCACCACAGGCGGGCAGGACGGCGCCCGGCACCTCACTGCGTGCCACCCACCCGTTCCGCCCCCTGGACTTCCCTGCCGAGACACCGCCCGAGCAGTCGGACACCTCGGAGAAGGCCCCCCGACTCATCCCCGCCTACCCCGCGGCCGAACGCGCCGTCCGCGCCCTCGCTGAAGCCGTCAAGTACTCCCAGTGGCGGCGCGAGGCGGCCGACCCCGGGAAGGTGCCGGAGTACGAGGACATCGACGAGAAGGGCGCCGCCCAGCTGATCGGCGGCCTGCTCGCGCGCGGGCAAGGGCTCACGCTCGGCATGGACGAGACCTGCGACCTGCTCGGCAAGTACGGCATCCATGCGCACCGCGCCCTGCACGCGCCCACCCCCGACGCCGCCGCCGACGCCGCCCACACCCTCGGCTACCCCGTCGCCCTCAAGGCCACCGCCCCGCATCTGCGCCACCGCGCCGACCTCGGCGGCGTACGGCTCGATCTGGCGGACGAGGAGCAACTGCGGCGGGCGTACGCCGAGTTGTCCGAGCTGTTCGGCAGGCCGGAGGAGCTGCGGCCGGTCGTGCAGAGCATGGCGCCGCGCGGCGTCGACACCGTCGTACGGGCCGTGATCGACCCGGCGGCCGGCGCCGTGCTGTCCTTCGGCCTCGCCGGGGCCGCCTCACAGTTGCTCGGCGACACCGCGCACCGGCTGATCCCGGTCACCGACCGCGACGCGACCTCGATCGTCCGCTCGATCCGGACGGCACCGCTCCTGTTCGGCTGGCGTGGCTCCACGCCCGTCGACACACCTGCCCTGGAGGAGCTGCTGCTGAGGGTGTCGAGGCTGGTCGACGACCACCCGGAGGTCGTCGCGGTCACCCTGGAGCCGGTCGTCGTCGCCACCCACGGCCTGAGCGTGCTCGGCGCCTCGGTACGCCTCGCGCCACCGCCTGCCCGCGACGACCTTGGGCCGAGGACCCTCCCGACCTACTGAGACCGCCGTGAGCGGTGCCTCGCAGTCAGTGGGCCCCCGTAGGATGGGCGTCATGGCCAAGACCAGTACGACGACCCAGGGGCTGCGAGCGGCGATCGAGCGCAGCGGCTACTACCCGGCCCTCGTGGCCGAGGCGGTGGAGGCCGCTGTGGGCGGCGAGCCGATCCGGTCGTACCTGGTCCATCAGGAGACGACGTTCGACCAGAACGAGGTGCGGCGGCATGTGACCGTGCTCGTCCTCACCGGCAACCGCTTCATCGTCAGCCACACCGACGAGCAGGCCGCCGACAGCACCTCCCCGACGCCGTACGCCACGACGTCCACGGAGTCCGTGAAGCTCGGCCGGATCTCGTCGGTGGTGGTCAGCCGTGTGGTCGCCAATCCGGAGCAGTACCAGCCGGGCACGCTGCCCCGCGAGGTCGTGCTGACCATCGGCTGGGGTGCCGTCTCCCGTATCGACCTGGAGCCCGCCGCCTGCGGCGACCCCAACTGCGAGGCCGACCACGGCTACACGGGCAACTCCACGGCGGACGACCTCAGCCTGCGGGTCAGCGAGGCCGGTGACGGCCCGGAGACGGTGCGCCAGGCGCTCGTCTTCGCGCAGTCGCTCTCCGAGGCGACGGCGGACGTCACCCGCTGAGATGATCCAGTCCACCGCCTGGGACTCCCACCCGGAACCTCTCGCCGTCGAATCCGCGCCCGTCCCCGAGTACGGCAGCGGCTCGCTCGCCGATCTGCTGCCCACACTGGCCGCAGGCATGGCCGTACCGGAGATGACCGCCGCGATCCCCGAGCTGACCGCCACCGACCGCAACTGCGTGTTCCTGGTGGACGGCCTCGGCTGGGAGCAGCTCAAGGCGCACCCCGATGAGGCGCCGTTCATGACCTCGCTCCTGAGCAGCTCGCGCGGCGGCACCGGACGCCCGATCACCGCCGGCTACCCGGCGACCACCGCGACCTCCCTCGCCTCCGTCGGCACCGGCCTGCCGCCGGGCGCGCACGGCCTGCCCGGGTACACCGTGCGCAACCCCGAAACCGGCGAGCTGATGAACCAGCTGCGCTGGAACCCGTGGACGTCGCCGCGCGTCTGGCAGCCCTACCCCACGGTCTTCCAGCTGGCGCACCAGGCGGGCGTGCACGCGGCCCAGGTGTCGTCGCCCACCTTCCAGAACACTCCGCTGACCAAGGTCGCGCTCAGCGGCGGCACGTTCCACGGGCGGCTGACCGGCGAGGACCGTATGGACCTGGCGGCCGAGCAACTGGCCGCGGGCGACCGCTCCCTGGTCTACACGTACTACGCCGAACTGGACGGCGCCGGCCACCGCTTCGGCGTCGACTCGGACACCTGGCGCGGCCAGCTCATGTACGTCGACCGGCTCGTCCAGCGCCTCGCCGAGCAGCTGCCGCCGCGCAGCGCGCTCTACGTCACCGCCGACCACGGCATGATCGATGTGCCCTTCGACGAGCAGCACCGCATCGACTTCGACGAGGACTGGGAGCTGCGTGCCGGTGTCGCCCTGCTGGGCGGCGAGGGCCGGGCGCGCCACGTCTACGCGGTGCCCGGCGCCGCGAACGACGTCCTGACCTGCTGGCGCGAGGTGCTCGGCGAACAGTTCTGGGTGGCCTCCCGGGACGAGGCGATCGCCGCGGGCTGGTTCGGGCCACGGATCGACGAGCGTGTCCACGACCGTATCGGTGACGTGGTCGCGGCCGCGCGGGACGACGTCCTGATCATCGCGTCCGAGCGGGAGCCGAAGGAGTCGGCGATGGTCGGCAACCACGGCTCGATGACCCCCGCCGAGCAGTTGGTCCCCCTGCTCGAAGTACGCTCCTGACGCCCTGCACGTCATCGCCGACGTCGTCACCTCCCGACCGATCTCCTCACCGAAAGGTGCTCAACCCGCCATGCCCGAGCTGGTGTTCTTCTCCGGAACGATGGACTGCGGGAAGTCGACGCTGGCTCTGCAGATCGAGCACAACCGTTCGGCGCGTGGTCTCGTGGGCATGATCTTCACGCGCGACGACCGTGCGGGTGAAGGCAAGCTGTCCTCGCGGCTCGGCCTGGTCACGGACGCGGTGGAGGTCGAGGACGGCACGGACCTGTACGCGTACCTCGTCGACCCCCTCTCCCGGGGACGCCGCGCGGACTCCGTCATCGCCGACGAGGCCCAGTTCCTCGCACCGAACCAGATCGACCAACTCGCGCGTGTGGTCGACGACCTGGGCCTCGACGTCTACGCCTTCGGCATCACCACCGACTTCCGCTCCAAGCTGTTCCCGGGCTCCCAGCGCCTGGTGGAACTCGCCGACCGGGTCGAGGTGCTCCAGGTCGAGGCCCTGTGCTGGTGCGGCGCCCGCGCCACGCACAACGCCCGCACGATAGGCGGCGAGATGGTCGTCGAGGGCGCCCAGGTGGTCGTCGGCGACGTCAACCAGGCGGACGCCGTCGGCTACGAGGTCCTGTGCCGCCGCCATCACCGCCGCCGTATGACGGCGGCCAGCGCCCGGGCGGCGGCGCTGTCCCCGGACGTCCTGCCGGTGCAGCCGGCCTGAGCCGCTGCCCCGATCGGAGTCCGGGCCCCAAGCCGCCCCGCGCCACCCCTGAGTGCCGTCAGCGCGGATTCTGGATCAGGGAGAACCGGGCCCCCTCCGGATCCGCCACCGTCGCCACGCGGCCGTGCGCGCTGTCGTGGGCCGCTTTGAGGACATGGCCGCCGAGCTCGCCGATCCGCTCCAGTGCCTCGTCCGTGTCGGCGACTTCGAAGTACGTCATCCAGTGCGGGCCCCGGTCGCGCGGCAGGGCGTTGCCGACGCCGTGGATGCCGGCGACCGGGCGGCCGTCGATGTGCAGGGTGACGTAGTCGAAGTCGGCGGAGACCACCGGCTCCTCCTCGTAGGCGAACACGCTCTCGTAGAACTTGGCGACGTTGACGGACTCGAAGGTCAGCAGCTCGTTCCAGGCGGGGGTGCCGGGCACGCCCGTGACGGCGGTGCCGAGGTGGGCCGCCGTCTGCCAGATGCCGAAGACGGCGCCGGCGGGGTCGGAGCAGATCGCCATCCGGCCGGCCTCGGCGGCGTCCAGCGGGCCCACCCCGACGGTGCCGCCGCACAGCCGTACCGTCTCGGCGGTCAGGTCCACGTCGTTCGAGGCGAGGTAGGGCGTCCAGGCGATGGGGAGGTGGCGGTCGGGCGGCAGCTGGCCGATGCCGGCCACCTCATTGCCGTCGAGCAGGGCCCGCACATAGGGGCCGAGTTGCTGGGGGCCGGGCTGGAACTCCCAGCCGAACAGCGCTCCGTAGAACTCCTGGGTCGCGGCCGGCCCGTGCACCATCAGGCTCACCCAGCAGGGCGTGCCGGGCGTGTGCCGGGCGTGCGTCGCGCCGTTCGGGCCGGCCGACCCCCGTGCCTCGGTCATCGTCACTCTCTCCTCGGCCTCTCGTGGTGGCCGTGTCGCGTCCGTGGTCCGGACCCCCGAGCCGATGCTCGCACCACCCGTGGCCGCGCGCGCTGCGGGCACGCCGCCGCACGACGGCCGGTGCCCGGAGGATGCCCGGTGTGCGATTTACCGCCCGTTTCCGTGCGATTGCCGAGGGAGGTCGATCGGCTGTACAGCATGTGCTCGATCCCGTACGCCTCGTGATCGAGTCTGTCCGGCGGGCAGAGTAGCCGGAGCCGGGCGATGCGGCCACCCCGTGCGCAAGGATGGGGGCCATGAACGTCATCATTTCCGCATCCGAACTCGCGAGCGAACTGACGGGCGAGAACTCGCCGGTGCTGCTCGACGTCCGCTGGCAGCTGACCGTGGCCAAGGCGGCCGGCGAGCCGCCGTTCGACGGCCGGACCGCGTACCGGGCCGGGCACATCCCCGGCGCGGTCTACGTCGACCTGGACCGGGAACTGGCCTCCGCGCCCGGTTCGCGCGGCCGTCACCCGCTGCCGGACTTGGCCGAATTCGGCGCGGCGATGCGCAGGTCGGGCGTGTCGTCGTCGGCGTCGGTGGTCGTGTACGACGGCGGGCAGGGCTGGGCAGCGGCCCGCGCGTGGTGGCTGCTGCGCTGGACGGGTCACCCGGATGTGCGGGTCCTCGACGGCGGGTTGCCGACCTGGCAGGGGTCGCTGGAGACCTCGGTCCCGACTCCGGCGGAGGGTGACTTCGAGCCGGTGCCGGGGGCGACGGGGCTGCTCGACGCCGACGGTGCCGCGGCGCTCGCTCGATCGGGCGTACTTCTGGACGCGCGAGCGGGGGAGCGGTACCGCGGAGAGGTCGAGCCGATCGATCCGGTCGGCGGCCACATCCCGGGCGCGGTGTCCGCCCCCACGAACGAGAACGTCGGCGCGGACGGCCGCTTCCTGCCCGCCGAGGAACTCGGGGCCCGCTTCAAGGCGCTGGGCGCCTCCGAGGGCGCGGAGGTCGGCGTGTACTGCGGCTCGGGCGTCTCCGCCGCACACCAGGTGCTGGCGCTGGCGGTAGCCGGCGTTCCGGCGGCCCTGTACGTCGGTTCGTGGTCGGAGTGGTCGTCGGATTCGTCGCGGCCGGTGGCTGTCGGGCCGGATCCGCAGTAGACGGACGCAGCACGAGGGCCGCGTGGCAACCCACGCGGCCCTCGTGCTCGTACGGCCGCATCCACAGCCGTACGACCGACTGCTCCTGCTTGCCTGCTCCTGCTACTCCTGCTTCTTCCTGCGCGTCCCGAACACGATCTCGTCCCAGCTCGGGACGGCGGCCCGGCGGCCGGGGCGGACGCCGTCCGCTTCGGCCTGACGGTCCGTGGCGCCGATGAGGCGGTCACGGTGACTGCCGACGGAGCGGGGCATGAGGACGTCCGCGTAGGCGGAACCTGCCGAGGCGGCGGGGGCCGGAGGCTCCTCCGTGGCCGGTTCGGCGGGAGGTTCCTCCGCGTCCGGCTCCGGCGGGCGCTCCGGGACCACCAGGTCGCCCCGGAAGCTGGGCACCGCCTCCAGCAGGCTGGTCAGCGAGTCCCGTTCCTCCGTGGTCTCCTCGACGGGCTCGGAGGCCTGGGCCGGCAGGCTCGGCCGCGCGGTCTCGAGGGCGCGGTCCATCCCCCGCTCGCGCGGAAGCCGGGCGATACGCGGTACGAACGGGAAGCTGGGCTCCGGCGCGGCGAGGTCCTCGGACTCGCCGATCAGCGAGCGCGCCTCCTCGTCGACGGCCTGTACGAGCCGCCGGGGCGGGTCGTACGTCCAGCTCGCCGAGTGCGGTTCGCCCGCCACCATGTAGACCAGCAGCACTTCCCAGGTGCCGTCGTCGCGGCGCCACGAGTCCCACTGCACGGTGTCCTTGTCGGCGCCGCGCAGCAGCAGCCGCTCCTGGACGGCCTCGCCGAGCTGCGGGCCGGCGGCGTTCTCACCGGGGCGGCGGACGGGAGTCTTGCGGGCCCGTTCGGCCATGAAGGCGCGCTCGGCGAGCACGGGGCCCTCGAAGCGCCGTACGCGGTCGACGGGGATGCCGGCGAGCTGGGCGACCTCTTCCGCGGTCGCACCAGCGCGTATACGCGCCTGGATGTCACGGGGGCGGAGATGGCTCTCCACCTCGATCTCGATCTGGCCGAGGCGGGGACGGTCGCCGCGCACGGCTGCGCGCAGGCGTTCGTCGATCGGAAGCGTGTACTCCGTCGCGTCGGCAGCCTTCAGCACCAGCCGTGTGCCGTCATTTGAGACGGCCACGACACGCAGTTCGGGCATGGGGACCTCCCGGGTGGTGCCTGCCGACGTCACGTGCGTCGCTGCTTCCGCTAGTCGAGTGTGGCCTGCCCGGGTGCAGCCTGCCACAACCTTGCCGAGTTGCCCGGCGTGTCGGGCACGGGCCCTGGATCGCCGTTATGGCACGGTTACCTGTTCGCAACGCTAAGTGACCAACTCCGTCACCCTGTGCAACTAGCCCCCTCCCGGCGGTCCTTGAAGGCCACGGACGCCCTGGCGGGAGACCGGACCCAGGGCTCGCAACAGTACTCCATTTGGGCCACGTGCGTGGATTGGCGCGCCGCTCAACTTCTGGCAAGGGGTGGGACTTGGCCGTCCGTTGAGCGGTTCCCCGATCTTGAACGTGGCGTACTTCACGCAAACGCCGGAAACGGAACCAGTACTTTCGCCCGCGGCTCTCCTGGCTGCGCAGTTGGCCGACCGGGTGGATCGAGCCGATCGAGTGCTACGCCCCCAACACCCTGCGCAGGTAGTCGTTCTGGAACCGGCGGTCCGGATCCAGCCGGTCCCGCAGCGCCGTGAACTCGCCGAAGCGCGGGTACACCTGGGCGAAGTACTCGGCGTCCCGCGTGTGCACCTTGCCCCAGTGCGGCCGCCCCTCGTGCGCGGTGAAGATCCGCTCGGCGGCGGTGAAGTACCGCTGGTACGGCGTGCCCTTGGCCATGTGGACGGCGATGTACGCGCTGTCGCGGCCCGAGGCGGTGGACAGCGTGATGTCGTCGGCCGGGGCGGTGCGCACCTCGACCGGGAAGCTGACCCTGAGGCCGGAGCGCTCGATCATGGCCTTCAGTTCGCGCACCGTCTCGACGACGGCCTCGCGCGAAACGGCGTACTCCATCTCCACGAAGCGCACCCGGCGCGGTGATGTGAAGACCTTGTAGGGGATGTCCGTGTAGGTCCGCGCGGACAGCGCCTTGCTGGAGATCCGGGCGATCGCCGGGATCGTGGCGGGTACCGCGCGGCCGGCCCACTGCGCCGCCTGGAAGACGCCGTTGGAGAGGAACTCGTCCTCGAACCAGCCGGCGACCTGCCCCACCGGCTTCTCCGGGCCCGCGCTGCGGTTGTTGCGCTTGGTGTTGGTGCTGCCGGTGTGCGGGAACCAGTAGAACTCGAAGTGCTCGTTCTCGGTCCACAGTTCGTCGAAGTCCGCCAGGACCTTGTCCAACGGCATCGGCTCCTCGCGCGCGGAGAGCAGGAAGATCGGCTCCACGGCGAAGGTGATCGCGGTGACGATGCCCAGGGCGCCGAGGCCGATGCGGGCGGCCGCGAAGACCTCCGGGTTCTCCTTCTCGGAGCAGGTGAGCACCGAACCGTCGGCCGTGACCAGTTCCAGGCCCTTGATCTGAGCGGCGATCGAGGCCGACTCACGGCCCGTGCCGTGGGTGCCGGTGCTGGTGGCGCCCGAGACCGTCTGCTCCATGATGTCGCCCATGTTCGTGAGCGACAGGCCCTCGCGCGCCAGGGCCAGGTTGAGCCTCTTGAGCGGGGTGCCGGCCTCGACCGTGACCGTCATGGCATCCCGGTCGATGGAGCGGATCCCGGTCAACAGTTGAGGGCGGATCAACACGCCGTCGGTGGCGGCTATGGACGTGAAGGAGTGGCCGCTGCCGACCGCCTTCACCTTCAGGCCGTCCTCGGCGGCCCGGCGTATGGCCGCGGACAGCTCCTCGACGGAGGCCGGAGTGACCTCTCGCGCGGGGCGGGCGGGGACATTGCCGCCCCAGTTACGCCACGTGCCGTTCCTGCCGCTCGCTGTGCTGCTCAACGGTGCCTCCCCGACGCGGAGCCGGCCTGCTGAGCCGGCGATACCCCAGGAAACCCACCACGACCGCGACGGTCCCGGCCACCGCCGGAACCCCGTACCCGGCGTCCGCACCGGCGGCGTCGATCACCCAGCCGGCCGCGGAGGAGCCGAGCGCGACCCCGACCGCGAGCCCGGTGCTCACCCAGGTCATGCCCTCGGTCAGTTGCGCGCGTGGTACGTGCTCTTCGATCAGGGACATGGTGGTGATCATCGTGGGAGCGACCGCCATGCCCGAGACGAACAGTGCCACGGCCAGAAACGGCAAGTTTCCGACCAGTAGGAGGGGGATCATACTCACGGCCATCGCGCATATGCCCAGCAGCCAGCGAGGTTCGGGCGCCCCCTTGAAGCGCAACAGCCCGAAGACGAGTCCCGCCGCGCAGGAGCCCCCCGCGTACAGCGCGAGGACCAGGCTCGCGGCGCCCTTGTGTCCCTGCTCGTCCGCGAAGGCCACCGTGACCACGTCCACGGACCCGAAGATCGCCCCGGTCGCCACGAAGGTGGCCACCAGGACCTGCAGTCCGGGGGAGCGCAGAGCCGAGCTGCCACCCCGGTGCTCGCGCGGGTGCGGCGCGGGCTCGGTGGCCCGCTGGGCGGTCAGCCAGAAGACACCGACGGCCAGGAAGCAGCCGGCGAGCAGCGGCCCGGCCTCCGGGAACCACGCCGTGGACAGTCCGATGGAGATGATCGGCCCGAAGATGAAGCACACCTCGTCGATCACGGACTCGAAGGAGTACGCGGTGTGCAACTGCGGCGTCTCCCGGTACAGCGCGGCCCAGCGGGCCCGGGTCATCGCCCCGACGCTGGGCACGCAGCCGATACCGACGCAGGCCACGAACAGCACCCAGTCCGGCCACCCGTAGTGGGCGGCGAGCAGCAGCCCGGCGCCCGCCGCCAGCGCGATCAGCGTCGCCGGACGCAGCACCCGCCGCTGCCCGTGCTGGTCGACCAGGCGGGAGACCTGCGGGCCCGCCACCGCCGCGGAGAGCGCGATCGTGGCCGACAGGGCGCCGGCGAGGCCGTAGCGGCCGGTCAGCTGGGAGACCATCGTGACCACGCCGATGCCCATCATCGACAGCGGCATCCGGCCGAGGAAGCCCGCGGCGGTGAAGCCCTTGGTGCCGGGGGCGGCGAACAGGGCGCGGTAGGGGCTCGGCACAGGGGTCTCCGGTCAGACGGAAGTGGCGGGACTGAGCGGCTCGGGGCGACTCAGGGTGGCCCAGGGCTACTCGGTAAGGCGCGTGGGCAGCCGGTACAGCTTACGAGTCAGGTGACCCTGACACACCTGGCCGGACGAATCGGGAACCCGGGTGGTCACCCCGCCGTTTCCCGGCTGTCAGTACCGGATGACAGGATCGATCCATGCCAGACGCGCGCGATGCCACCCCCTACGACGCCCTGCTCCTGCTCTCCTTCGGCGGCCCCGAGGGCCCGGACGACGTGATCCCGTTCCTGGAGAACGTCACCCGCGGGCGGGGCATCCCCAAGGAACGCCTCAAGGAAGTCGGCGAACACTACTTCCTGTTCGGCGGCGTCAGCCCCATCAACGACCAGAACCGCGCCCTGCTCGACGCCCTGCGCAAGGACTTCGCCGAGCACGGCCTGGACCTGCCGGTCTACTGGGGCAACCGCAACTGGGCGCCGTACCTGACGGACACCCTGCGCGAGATGGTCGCGGACGGCCGCCGCCGCATCATCGTCCTCGCCACCAGCGCCTACGCCTCCTACTCGGGCTGCCGCCAGTACCGCGAGAACCTCGCCGACTCGCTCGCCGCCCTTGAGGCCGAGGGCCTGGAGCTGCCGAAGGTCGACAAGCTGCGGCACTACTTCAACCACCCGGGCTTCCTGGAGCCGATGATCGACGGTGTCGTCGAGTCCCTCGCCGACCTTCCCGAGGACGTCCGGGACGGCGCGCACATCGCCTTCTCGACCCACTCGATCCCGACCGCGTCCGCGGACAGCTCCGGCCCGGTCGAGGAGCAGGGCGACGGCGGTGCGTACGTCGAGCAACACCTGGACGTCGCGCAGCTGATCGCCGACGCCGTACGCGAGCGCACCGGCGTCGACCACCCCTGGCAGCTCGTCTACCAGTCCCGCTCCGGCGCTCCGCACATCCCCTGGCTGGAGCCGGACATCTGCGACCACATCGAGGAGCGGCACGAGGCCGGGGTCCCGGCGGTCGTGATCGCCCCCATCGGCTTCGTCTCCGACCACATGGAGGTCCTCTACGACCTCGACACGGAGGCCAAGGCCAAGGCCGAGGAGCTGGGCCTGCCGATGCGCCGCTCGGCCACCGTCGGAGACGACCCGCGCTTCGCCGCCGCGATCCGCGACCTCGTCCTGGAGCGCGCCGCCGTGGAGCGCGGCCAGGACGTCACGCCCTGCGCCCTGGGCGCGCTCGGCGCCGACCACAACCTCTGTCCGATCGGCTGCTGCCCGGCCCGCGCCCCCAGGCCCGCCGCCGCGGGCGCCGACAGCCCGTACGCGTGAGGAGCCCCGTGACCGACCCCCTGCACTCGGAACTGCTCCGGCTGGCCCGGGAGGCCGCCCGCCGCGCGGGCGAGCTGCTGCGCGACGGCCGCCCGGCCGACCTCGCGGTCGCCGCGACCAAGTCGAGCCCGATCGACGTGGTCACCGAGATGGACATCGCGGCGGAGAAGCTGATCACCGACGTGATCTCCGAGCACCGCCCGGACGACGGCTTCCTCGGCGAGGAGGGCGCCTCCACCGAGGGCACGAGCGGCATCCGCTGGGTGATCGACCCGCTCGACGGCACGGTCAACTACCTGTACGGGCTGCCGACTTGGTCCGTCTCCATCGCCGCCGAGCAGGACGGCGAGACGGTCGTCGGGGTCGTGGCGGCCCCGATGCGCGGCGAGACGTACCACGCGGTGCGCGGCACAGGCGCCTGGGCCACGGGCTCCTGGGAAGGCGAGCGAAGGCTCGGCTGCCGGCCCACGGCGCCCCTGGACCAGGCCCTGGTCTCGACCGGCTTCAACTACGTCACCGAGGTGCGCACCCACCAGGCCGACGTCGCGCGGAAGCTGATCCCCCTCCTGCGTGACATCCGCCGCGGCGGCTCGGCCGCGATCGACCTGTGCGACCTGGCCGCGGGCCGCCTCGACGGCTACTACGAGCGTGGCCTGAACGCCTGGGACGTCGCCGCGGGCGACCTGATCGCACGAGAAGCGGGCGCCCTGACCGGTGGACGCCCCGGAGAGCGCCCGTCACGTGATCTCGTGGTGGCGGCCACCCCGGGAGTCTTCGAGCCCCTCCAGCGGCTCCTGGAGGACTTCGGCGCCTGGCACGACTGACGGGCCGCAACGCCGGCCGTCCTCCCGCCCGGCAGGGCGTGAACGCGGCCGCGGGAGCACGCGACGGGGCCCCGGCGCTGGATTCGCCGGGGCCCCGTCGTCGTGCTCGTCAGACGCGTGACGCGCCGACTTCCACACCGTGCTCGGCGGCGAGGCGGCGCAGGTCGTCGAGCTCGCCCTGCTCCACCTCGACGAGGAAGTCGTCGCCCTCGTCACGAGCCCGCGTCAGGTCGGACTCGGTCGCCCTTATGCGCTGCAGAAGTCCTGCGGTGAATGCGTCCATGCTGCGCCCCCTCGTCCTGGGTCGTGGGTCGGTGGCACGGGGGTGTGCCGTTAGGAAGGGGCGATCACGTCTCCGGTAGGTGCCCAGCGCTGCCCTGCCGGGCGGCGACGGTGCCGGACACCCACGCCCGCTCTGCGGGAAGCGGATCGAGTCGTACCGCATGGTGGTGCGGCACGAGCAGAGCGTGATCGCGGGGTGTAAAGCCGTCCTCCCCCCGCTCCCTTCCGCGGAAACCTCAACCGGAAGAGAAAATCTCGCATTCCCGGGCCGCACCCCCGTCCTGCATGGCCCGCGCACCCGTCTTACCGCCGACTTATGGCGGAAAAGGGCAGGATGGAGGCCAAGACACCCGACCAGGACCCCTGCCCGCGTGCGAGTCAAGCGCTACGCGGGTGGACACAGGAAGGACAAGCGACGTGCGCGTACTCGTCGTCGAGGACGAGCAACTGCTCGCCGATGCGGTGGCCACCGGACTTCGCCGGGAGGCCATGGCCGTCGACGTCGTGTACGACGGTGCGGCCGCCCTGGAGCGCATCGGCGTCAACGACTACGACGTGGTCGTCCTCGACCGCGACCTCCCGCTGGTGCACGGCGACGACGTCTGCCGCAAGATCGTCGAACTCGGCATGCCCACACGCGTGCTGATGCTCACGGCCTCCGGCGACGTCAGCGACCGTGTCGAGGGGCTGGAGATCGGCGCCGACGACTATCTGCCCAAGCCCTTCGCCTTCAGCGAGCTGACGGCACGCGTGCGCGCCCTCGGCCGCCGTACGAGCGTGCCGCTGCCCCCCGTCCTGGAGCGCGCCGGCATCAAGCTGGACCCGAACCGCCGCGAGGTGTTCCGGGACGGCAAGGAGGTGCAGCTCGCGCCGAAGGAGTTCGCCGTGCTGGAGGTGCTGATGCGCAGCGAGGGCGCGGTCGTCTCCGCCGAGCAGCTCCTGGAGAAGGCCTGGGACGAGAACACCGACCCGTTCACGAACGTGGTGCGGGTGACCGTCATGACATTGCGCCGCAAGCTAGGGGAGCCACCGGTGATCGTCACCGTGCCCGGCTCCGGCTACCGGATCTGATCGACCATGGCCGCGACTCCCGCGCCTCCCCAGGCGCCTCCCAAGCCCACCTGGGACCCCCGGAGGGTGGAGCCCCCCTTCCCGTGGCTGCGCCCCACCATCCGGATAAGGCTCACGCTGCTGTACGGCGGCATGTTCCTGATCGCCGGCATCCTGCTGCTGTCGATCATCTACCTGCTGGCCGCACAGGCGATCAACACGGGCAACGAACCCCTGTTCAAGATCGTGGACGCCACCCAGCTCCAGGTCACGAGCGACAACTGCCCCGCGATCAAGTCCGACAACCTCACGTTCTCCCAGTTCAACGAGGCGATCAGCGCCTGCATCGACGACCAGCGCCATGTCGCGCTGGATGATCTCCTCAGCCGCTCCCTGCTGGCCCTCCTCGGCCTCGCCGTCATCGCCTTCGCGTTCGGCTACGCCATGGCCGGCCGCGTCCTGTCACCGCTGGGCCGGATCACCCGCACCGCCCGCGCGGTGGCGGGCTCGGACCTGTCCCGCCGTATCGAGCTGGACGGGCCGGACGACGAGCTGAAGGAACTGGCCGACACCTTCGACGAGATGCTGGAGCGGCTGCAGCGGGCGTTCACCGCCCAGCAGCGCTTCGTCGGCAACGCCTCGCACGAGCTGCGTACGCCGCTCGCGATCAACCGCACACTCCTGGAGGTGCACCTGTCGGATCCGAACGCGCCGATGGAGCTCCAGCAGCTCGGCAAGACGCTGCTGGCCACCAACGAGCGCAGCGAGCAGCTGGTCGAGGGCCTGCTGCTGCTCGCCCGCAGCGACAACCAGATCGTCGAGCGCAAACCGGTGGACCTCGCGGAGGTGGCCGAGCAGGCCGTCGACCAGGTGCATGCGGAGGCCGAGACCAAGGGCGTGGTGATCCGCGGCGAGCAGAAGGCCGCGGTCGTGCAGGGCAACGGCGTGCTGCTGGAGCGCATTGCGCTGAACCTGGTGCAGAACGCCGTCCGGTACAACATCCCGGAGGGCGGCTGGGTCGAGGTCACCACCGAGGTCCAGCACGGGCAGGCGGTTCTGGTCGTGTCGAACACCGGGCCGGTGGTGCCGGCGTACGAGATCGACAATCTCTTCGAGCCGTTCAGACGGCTGCGCACGGAGCGCACAGGCAGCGACAAGGGTGTAGGCCTGGGGCTGTCCATCGTGCGGTCCGTGGCCCGGGCGCACGGCGGGCACATCTCGGCGCAACCACGAGAGGGCGGAGGACTCGTGATGCGGGTAACCCTGCCGATCTGAGACCATGTGCGCCGACACCTGACCGACACAACGGGGATGTTCGCTTTGCGCGGAATTTTCTGGGCACTCGTCGAGCAGTCCCGTGTGTGATCGATCACAAGGGCGATTTTCCGGCCATCTACTCTCAGTGATCATGCGGCCCGTTGGAAAGCCGGGAAAATCCGGGTTTTCGGGGGTCTTGATCACGGGAAGTACACGGTGAGACGCCTTTGAACTGCGGCATTAGGACCGTGTACGGTCCCGTTCGCCATCCAAGCCGATCACTCTTGAGGAGTCCGGTTGGGTGTCGATTGAGTAACAGACCTTGATGTGAGGCAAAATCTCCGCCTCGGGTCGGGCACAAGTCCGGCCTCTCACGCGTTACGTGCGCTGGAGACACCGCAGACACCCAGAGGGGGAGAGCGACATGGCAACGGATTACGACACCCCACGCAAGACCGACGACGACGTCGACTCGGACAGCCTTGAAGAGCTGAAGGCCAGGCGGAACGACAAGTCGACGTCCGCTGTGGACGTCGACGAGTTCGAGGCTGCCGAAGGCCTGGAGCTGCCCGGCGCGGACCTCTCGAATGAGGAGTTGGCCGTCCGGGTGCTGCCGAAGCAGCAGGACGAGTTCACATGCATGAGCTGCTTCCTGGTGCACCACCGCAGCCAGCTGGCCCGGGAGAAGAACGGTCAGCCGATCTGCCGCGACTGCGACTGAGGTCGGGTCGGGCATGACTGGCTCGACCCCACCCTGGAAGCGCCGCTCCCGACAGTCGGGAGCGGACGAAGGGCCGTCCGACGGCCCGTACGGCGCGCGTGACGACGAGCGGGGCTCATCCAGTACGGGGGCCTCGCTCGAACCCGTGTCCGGGGCTGACCTCCCGGCGCACGGGGAGGTCGCCGCGCCCGCCGCCAAGCGGAGGGGCGCGGTGATCCGCGAGAAGGCCCGGGAAGGCGTCCGTAAGGGCGGCAGCCGCGCCAGAGCGGGCCTCGGGTACCTGGCCGACCGGATCATCGAGAACGCCCCGCGGATCCCCGTACGGGACCTCGCGACCCTTCGTCGGCAGTTCCCGGGTCTGGGGCCCGAGCAGATCGCGGACAAGCTCGTGACAGGCGCGGCGAACGCGAGCTCGACGGTCGGCGCGGGAGTCGGTGCGGCGGCGATGCTGCCGGTGCCACCCGCGATGCCGACGGAACTGGCCGCCGAGATCACCGGTGTGGCGGCGATCGAACTGAAACTCATCGCCGAGCTGTACGAGGTGTACGGCGTACGCCCGCCCGGCAATCTGAAGGACCGCAGTACCGCGTATCTGTCCTCGTGGTCCGAGGAGCGCGGCATCGACCCGATGAAGCCGGCGACGATCAACGCCGCGCTCGGTGGGCAGATGAAGCGGGAACTGCGACAGCAGATCATGAAGCGGATGGTCCGGAATCTGCCGAACCTCATGCCCTTCATGGTGGGAGCCGCGGTGGGCGCGGTCATGAACCGCCGGGACACCAAGAGGCTCGCGGCACGGATTCGGGCGGACCTGCGGAAGATCCATGTGCCGTGGGACGAGCTGCCGGAACTGCCCCCGCTGGAGCGCCCGGCGAAGCCACTGGAGATGGGTGACCTCGGACGCGTGCACAGGTTCAAGAAGCTCGGCGGCAGCTGACATCGCGGCAGCGGGAGCGGTACGGGCACGGCGGCCGCCCGGAGGCCGTGCGGCGGGCCGCGGCGAAGTTTTTGCCGCGGCTAGCGCAAATCTTGACCAGGCCGGTGAAGGCCCGCTCGGGTGTGCTAGACCGAGGCCTTCGCCGCCTTGATCGCCTCCGCGAGGCGTTCCGGCTCGCGAGTCGACAGGTACAGGTACGGGGTCGGGTCCTCGGGGTCCGTGACCTCCACCCGCAGAGCCGTCGGGATGTAGGCGCGCAGGAGGAGGAAGGCCCGGGTGTCGGCCTTGTGGGTGCGCCAGGCGCGGGCCTCCTCAGGGTCCAGGACGTGTGCCTCGCCCAGGGCCCGCACCGGGATCTTCGCCTCGCCCGCGATCAGCGAGTCGCCCACCAGGCGGATGCGGACCGAGCCGTACGAGCTCGCCATGACGGACGCCGCGGCGGTGCCGCCGACGAGCCCGGCGAGCATGGGCAGCGTGCCGAAGGGCAGGAGGATCAGGGCCAGGGAGACCCCGACCAGGAACGAGATCAGCCACCAGGTGCGGGGGGCGGTGAGGCGTTCTTCGTACGGGGCGGCGGAGAGCTGCATGGAGCCAAGCTTGGCACGGTGTCCGGGTATGGCCGTTGTCAGGGGGGCCGACGC
This sequence comes from Streptomyces sp. R28, assembly GCF_041052385.1. Lineage (GTDB taxonomy): Bacteria > Actinomycetota > Actinomycetes > Streptomycetales > Streptomycetaceae > Streptomyces. The sequence goes on from NZ_CP163439.1 coordinate 7,937,292, forward strand.
GAAGCGCCGCCAGGTGGGGCGGCGGTGGGAGACGGGCGGGCGGGTAAGGTCTGCGGCTGTGAGTGGTACTTCCGCAACTCTCAAGCCTCCGGCCGACGCCGTGAAACCCGCCCGTCACCCCGACGCTCCCGCACCCGGTGAGCTTCTCGGTGCGCACTACGGCGAGTGTTTCGGCTGCGGTGGCGAGCAGGCCCACGGGCTGCACCTGGAGGCGCGCGCCGGTGACGGCGTCCGCATCAGCGCCGAGTTCACCGTGCAGCCCGCCCATCAGGGGGCGCCCGGGCTCGCGCACGGCGGTGTGCTCGCGACCGCGCTCGACGAGACCCTCGGCTCGCTCAACTGGCTGCTGCGCACCATCGCCGTGACCGGGCGGCTGGAGACCGACTTCGTGCGGCCCGTTCCGGTGGGCACGGTGCTGTATCTGGAGGCCGAGGTGACGGCGGTGGCGGGCCGCAAGATCTACTCGACCGCCACCGGACGGATCGGCGGTCCCGACGGGCCCGTCGCCGTCCGTGCCGACGCCCTCTTCATCGAGGTGAAGGTCGACCACTTCATCGACAACGGCCGCCCGGCGGAGATCCGGGCCGCCATGAGCGACCCGGACCAGGTCCGCCGTGCCCGTGCCTTCGAGGTGAACCCGTGAGCCGTGAGCCCCGTCGAGAACTCGACGTGCTGATCCGGCGCGTCGACCCCGACGTACCGCTTCCGACGTACGCGCACCCTGGTGACGCGGGAGCCGATCTGCGCACCACCGTCAGCTGCGAACTGAAGCCGGGGGAGCGGGCCGTACTGCCCACCGGGGTGTCTGTAGCGCTGCCGGAGGGGTACGCGGCCTTCGTGCACCCCCGTTCCGGTCTCGCCGCCCGCCTCGGTGTCGCCCTCGTGAATGCCCCGGGGACGGTTGATGCCGGGTACCGTGGGGAGATCAAGGTGATCGTGGTGAATCTCGACCCGCATGAGACCGTGCGGTTCGAGCGCTTCGACCGGATTGCCCAACTGGTCGTCCAGCAGGTCGAGAGGGTTCGCTTCCAAGAGGTCGCGGAGCTTCCCGATTCGGCACGGGCCGAGGGGGGCTTCGGGTCCACCGGCGGCCATGCCGCGGTGGGCGGCACAAGCGATACAAGCGATCAGGCCGCCGATGGCGGTGCAACGGGTGGGAATCGATACGCTTCGGTCGTATCCGACCGGGAAGGACAGTGACGTGTTCGGACGTCGCAAGAAGAAGGGTGCCGCCGAGGACGCGGCCGGCGAGCCCGAGCAGGTCGTCGACATCGACAGTGAGGCGGACGACGACGGCACGCGCGAGCGCGTTCGGCTCGAGCCGGAACCGCGGCCCGACGGGCCCTGGGACAGCACTGAGGTCCGTGAGCCCGGCGAGGGCCGGGTGGACCTGGGCGGCCTGTTGGTGCCGGGCGTCGACGGCATGGAGCTGCGCGTGGAGGTCGCCGGTGACGCGATCGTCGCGGCGACCGTCGTGCTGCGCGACAGCGCCATCCAGCTGCAGGCCTTCGCCGCACCCAAGCGCGAGGGCATCTGGGGCGAGGTGCGCGAGGAGATCGGCTCCGGCATCACCCAGCAGGGTGGCATCATCGACGAGGTCGAGGGCCCCCTGGGCTGGGAGCTGCGGGCCCAGGTGCCGGTTCAGCTGCCGGACGGCACGGGCGGTTTCCAGGTCGTGCGGTTCGTCGGTGTGGACGGTCCGCGCTGGTTCCTGCGCGGTGTGATCTCGGGTCAGGGCGCGGTGCAGCCGCAGGCGGGCGGTCTGCTCGAGCAGATCTTCCGGGACACGGTCGTGGTCCGCGGCGAAGGCCCGATGGCCCCCCGTGACCCGATCGTCCTGAAGCTGCCGAACGACGCCCAGATGGTCCCCGAGGGCGTCCAGCAGGAGGAGGCGGGTTCGCGCTTCTCCGGCGGCATGGGCCAGCTCCAGCGCGGACCGGAGATCACCGAGGTTCGCTGAGCAACGTAGAAACATCAGGGCCGTATCCCACACGGGGTGCGGCCCTTTCTCATGCGTGAACTCTTGACGGCGCATTGGTCTGTACCTACCGTCTCCGGCCAAACGCGTCTGTTCATAAAGGCGCTTCGCGTTCACATACAAGAACGGAAGGCCCCCCACGCATGCGCAGAACCGCACTCTTCGCGGCCGCGGCCGCCCTCGTCGCCGGCGCCCTCGCCTGGCCCGCCGACGCCGCTCCCAGCACCTTCGTCCACCCCGGAGTCGCCGTCTCCCGGGGCCAGTTGGACTTCACCCGCTCCAAGGTGAACGCCGGCGCCCAGCCCTGGAAGGGTGCCTTCGACCGGATGACGGCGAGCAAGTACGCCGATCTGAACCGCACGCCCAAGCCCCGCGCGGTCGTCGAGTGCGGCTCGTACTCGAACCCCGACTACGGCTGCAGCGACGAGCGCGAGGACGCGATGGCCGCGTACACCCAGGCGCTCGCCTGGTACATCACCCGCGACGAGCGGTACGCGAAGAAGGCCATCGAGCTGATGGACGCCTGGTCCGCGGTGATCAGGGACCACACCAACAGCAACGCGCCTCTGCAGACGGGCTGGGCCGGCTCCTCGTGGCCCAGGGCCGCCGAGATCATCAAGTACACGTACAGCGGGAACTGGGCCAATTCCGGCCGGTTCGCCACCATGCTCCGCAACGTCTATCTGCCCGAGATCATCAACGGCTCGAACTCCAACGGGAACTGGGAGCTGTCGATGACGGAGGCCGCCGTCGGCATCTCCGTCTTCCTCGAGGACAAGGCGTCGTACGACAAGGCCATGGCGAAGTTCCGTGCCCGCGCCGCCGCCTACGTCTACCTGTCCTCCGACGGCGACCTGCCGAAGACCGTGCCGAGCCAGAACCTCGACACACGGGACAAGATCGTCAAGTACTGGCAGGGGCAGTCCACCTTCGTCACCGGCCTCACCCAGGAGACCTGCCGCGACCTCACCCACACCGGGTACGGCATCTCGGCCGTCTCGCACGTGGCGGAGACCAGCCGGATCCAGGGGCAGGACCTGTACGGCACCGACGTCGGTGAGCGGCTGCGGCAGGCGCTCGGGTTCCAGGCCAAGTACGAGCTCGGTACGACCGTGCCCGGCTGGCTCTGCGGCGGCTCGCTGAAGCTCGGACTCGGGCCGGTCACCGAGGTCGGGCACAACGCCCTGGTCAACCGTCTCGGCCATGCCATGACCAACACCGAGACGCTGACCGAGCGCAACCGCCCGGCCGGCAGCAACAACCTCTTCGTGGCCTGGGAGACCCTCACTCACGGCGACAATCCGGGGTGAGGCGGGGCGGCGGGGGCGTCAGAGTTGCGTCAAAGACGCTCCCGTCGCCGCACCCGGCCCCATTTGTCGCGATTATTGGCCGTAAGGTCGACGCTGCGCAGTTGGCAGTGGGACCGGAAGACAATAGGGCCATGGGACGCGGCAAGCTTCGGATCTACCTCGGTGCGGCACCGGGCGTCGGCAAGACGTACGCGATGCTGTCCGAGGCGCACCGGCGGATCGAACGCGGCACCGACTGCGTGGTCGCGTTCGTGGAACACCACGAGCGGGCCCGCACCGAGGTGATGCTGCACGGGCTGGAGCAGATCACCCGTAACGAGCTGGGATACCGAGGGGCCGTCTTCACCGAGATGGACGTCGACGCCGTACTGGAGCGGCGTCCGCAGGTGGCGCTCGTCGACGAGCTGGCCCACACCAACATCCCCGGCTCGCGCAACGCCAAGCGCTGGCAGGACGTCGAGGAGCTGCTGGCGGCCGGGATCGACGTGATATCGACCGTCAACATCCAGCACCTGGAGTCGCTGGGTGATGTGGTGGAGTCGATCACCGGCGTACGGCAGCAGGAGACCGTGCCGGACGAGGTGGTGCGCCGGGCCGACCAGGTCGAGCTGGTCGACATGTCGCCGCAGGCGCTGCGGCGGCGGATGGCGCACGGCAACATCTACCGGCCGGACAAGGTCGACGCGGCCCTGTCGAACTACTTCCGGCCCGGGAACCTGACCGCCCTGCGGGAGCTGGCGTTGCTGTGGGTGGCGGACCGGGTCGACGCATACCTGAAGCAGTACCGCAGTGATCACCAGGTGTCGACGATCTGGGGCTCGCGGGAGCGGATCGTGGTCGGACTGACCGGCGGTCCGGAGGGCCGGACGCTGATCCGCCGGGCCGCGCGGCTCGCGGAGAAGGGCGCCGGCGGTGAGGTGCTGGCCGTCTACATCGCCCGCAGCGACGGCCTGACGTCCGCCTCGCCGAAGGAACTGGCCGTCCAGCGCACCCTCGTCGAGGACCTGGGCGGCACCTTCCACCACGTCGTCGGCGACGACATCCCGGCGGCGCTGCTGGACTTCGCGCGCGGGGTGAACGCCACTCAGATCGTCCTCGGCTCCTCGCGCCGCAAGAGCTGGCAGTACGTCCTCGGACCGGGCGTCGGCGCCACGGTCGCCCGGGACTCGGGCCCCGACCTCGACGTCCACATCGTCACGCACGAGGAGGCCGCCAAGGGACGCGGACTGCCCGTGGCCCGCGGAACGAGACTTGGCCGGTCCCGAATCGTGTGGGGCTGGCTCACCGGCGTCGGCGGTCCGGTGCTGCTCACCCTGCTGCTGACCCACGTCAACTCCGACCTCGGTCTCGCCAACGACATGCTGTTGTTCCTCACCCTGACGGTGGCAGCGGCCCTGCTCGGCGGGCTCTACCCCGCCCTGGCCTCGGCCGCGGTCGGATCGCTGCTGCTCAACTGGTTCTTCACCCCACCGCTGCACCGCATCTCGATCGCCGACCCGAAGAACCTGCTCGCGCTCGTGATCTTCGTCTTCGTGGCGGTGTCGGTGGCCTCCGTGGTCGACCTCGCCGCCCGCCGCACCCAGCAGGCGGCTCGTCTGCGCGCCGAGTCGGAGATCCTCTCCTTCCTCGCCGGGAACGTGCTGCGGGGCGAGACCGGCCTGGAGGAGTTGCTGGAACGGGTGCGCGAGACGTTCGGCATGGAGTCGGCGGCGCTGCTGGAGCGGCAGAGCGATGTCGATCCGTGGACGTGTGCGGGCCGGGTGGGCTCGGGGCGGGCGCCGGAGCGGCCCGAGGAGGCGGACGTGGACGTGCCGGTCGGCGATCACATGGCGCTCGCGATGGCCGGCCGGGTGCTGCCCGCCGAGGACCGCCGGGTGCTTGCCGCCTTCGCCGCGCAGGCGGCGGTGGTGCTGGACCGTCAGCGTCTGCAGCGCGAGGCCGATCAGGCCAAGGAGCTGGGGGAGGGCAACCGGATCCGTACGGCGCTGCTGGCCGCCGTGAGCCATGACCTGCGTACGCCTCTCGCGGGTATCAAGGCGGCGGTGTCCTCGCTGCGCTCCGATGATGTGGCGTGGTCGGAGGAGGACGAGGCGGAGCTGCTGGAGGGGATCGAGGAGGGTGCGGACCGGCTCGATCATCTGGTGGGGAATCTGCTGGACATGTCGCGGTTGCAGACGGGCACGGTGACGCCGTTGATCCGGGAGATCGACCTCGACGAGGTGGTGCCGATGGCGCTCGGCGGGGTGCCGGAGGACAGCGTGGAGCTGGACATTCCGGAGACGCTGCCGATGGTCGCCGTCGACCCCGGGCTGCTGGAGCGGTCGGTGGCCAACCTGGTCGAGAACGCCGTCAAGTACAGCCGGCAGGACGAGCCGGTGCTGGTCTCCGCGAGCGCCATCGCCGAACGGGTCGAGGTACGCGTCGTCGACCGCGGCCCGGGCGTCCCCGACGAGGTCAAGGAGCGCATCTTCGCGCCCTTCCAGCGCTACGGCGACGCCCCGCGCGGTGCCGGAGTGGGCCTCGGGCTCGCGGTCGCGCGCGGCTTCGCCGAGGCCATGAACGGCACCCTCAACGCCGAGGACACGCCCGGCGGCGGCCTCACAATGGTGCTCACCCTCCGGGCGGCGGGAGCGCGCGCGGAGCTTCTCGAACAGGGGGCCGCGTCCGTGGAGCGCCCCGCGGAACCTGAAAGGCAGGCCACATGCTGAGCCCGACCGGGGGGACCCCCCAGACCCCCACGAGGGTGCTGGTCATCGACGACGAGCCGCAGATCGTGCGCGCCCTCGTGATCAACCTCAAGGCCCGCAAGTACGAGGTCGACGCGGCCCACGACGGGGCCACCGCCCTCGAACTCGCCGCCACCCGCCACCCCGACGTGGTCGTCCTCGACCTCGGTCTGCCCGACATGGACGGCGTCGAGGTGATCAGGGGGCTGCGCGGCTGGACCCGGGTGCCGATCCTGGTGCTGTCCGCCCGGCACTCCTCCGACGAGAAGGTCGAGGCGCTGGACGCGGGCGCCGACGACTACGTCACCAAGCCCTTCGGCATGGACGAGCTGCTGGCCCGGCTGCGGGCCGCCGTCCGCCGGGCCGAACCGACCGGGGGCGGCGAGGACGACGTGATGGTGGAGACCGAGGAGTTCACCGTCGACCTGGCCGCGAAGAAGGTCAACCGGGGCGGGAAGGACGTACGGCTGACCCCCACGGAATGGCATCTGCTGGAGGTGCTGGTCCGCAACTCCGGGCGGCTCGTCGGCCAGAAGCAGCTGCTGCAGGAGGTCTGGGGGCCGTCGTACGGGACGGAGACGAACTATCTGCGGGTGTACATGGCCCAGCTGCGCCGGAAGCTGGAGGCCGATCCTTCGCATCCCAGGCACTTCGTCACGGAACCGGGGATGGGGTACCGATTCGAGAAATGAGCTGGTCACAGAGGGCTGGTTCGGGGCGCGGCACCAGGGGTACGAGAGTGTCGGTGCACCCCGGTAGGCTTCAAGACATGAGTGCTGTTCCTCGTTCCGAAAAGTCGGTGGGCCGGTTCCGGCGCATGCTCGACCGGCTCTCCTCGTCGCAGGAGGACCTGGAGTCCGAGGAGCTGCGCGAGGACGCCGAGACGGCCGGATGCGTCAGGATCTGTGACTGCCATGACCGACAGATAGTGACGGTTACTGGTACCTTGCGCACGGTCACCCTGCGGCCGCGAGCGGGAGTCCCGGCCCTGGAGGCCGAGCTGTTCGACGGCTCCGCCGCCCTCGACGTGGTGTGGCTCGGCAGGCGCTCCATAGTCGGGATAGAGCCGGGGCGCCGGCTGATCGCATCGGGCCGGATCTCCATGAGCCGAGGCCGCCGGGTGCTGTTCAACCCGAAATACGAACTGAGACCCCTCGGACGGGAGTAGCCGGTGACGTCGCTCGACAAGCCGACTGAAGACACCACCGCAGACGCCGAGCACGACGCCCGGGCGGTGACCGAGGCCGCGCTGTTCGAGGCCTTCGGCGGCATGCGCGGCATGATCGAGACGGTGCTGCCCGGCCTGCTCTTCGTCACCATCTACACGATCAACAAGGACCTCCACCTGTCGGCCATCGCCGCGCTCGGGGTGTCCCTGGCGCTCGTGGTGGTGCGCCTGGTGATGCGGGACACCGTCAAGCACGCGTTCAGTGGCGTCTTCGGCGTCGCCTTCGGTGTCGTGTTCGCGATGATGACCGGCAACGCGAAGGACTTCTATCTCCCCGGCATGCTGTACACGCTGGGGCTGGGACTCGCGTACATCATCACGACCTTGTGCGGCGTGCCGCTGATCGGGCTGATCCTCGGGCCGGTGTTCAAGGAGAACCTCTCCTGGCGCAAGCGCAACCCCGGGCGCAAGAAGGCGTATGCGAAGGCCAGTTGGGCGTGGGGGCTGATCCTGCTCGCCAAGTGCGCGATCCTCTTCCCGCTGTACTGGTGGGCGGACACGACGCAGCTGGGGTGGGTGCTGGTCGCGCTGAAGATCCCGCCGTTCCTGCTCGCTGTGTGGCTGACGTGGGTGTTCCTGGCGAAGGCGCCGGCGCCGATCGATGTGTTCGCGGAGATGGAAGCGGCCGAGAAGGCCGAGGAGGAGCGCAAGGCTGCCGCCGGCCGGGCCGAGTAGGTACCCGGCGTTGGTGTGACCGTCCCTGGGGGCTGCCGCCCCCAGACCCCCGCTTCGGCCCTGAACGGGCCTCGTCCTCAAACGCCGGACAGGCTGGAAAGCAAGGGCGCCCCGAGCATTCGGGGCGCCCTTGCTTGTCGTATCCGCGAATGGCTCAGCTCGACGTGTTCTCGCGGCGGACCGACAGCAGGTCCTCCAGCTGCTCCTCGCGGGCCTGGGCCGCCACGAAGAGGAGTTCGTCGCCTGCCTCCAGGGAGTCCTCGCGGGAGGGGGTCAGGACCCGGTTGCCGCGGATGATGGTGACCAGGGACGTGTCCTGGGGCCACTCCACGTCGCCGACCCGGGTGCCGGCCAGGGCCGACTCCTCCGGGAGGGTCAGTTCGACGAGGTTGGCGTCGCCGTGGCTGAAGCGCAGGAGGCGGACCAGGTCGCCGACCGAGACCGCTTCCTCGACCAGGGCCGACATCAGGCGCGGGGTGGAGACCGCCACGTCCACGCCCCAGGACTCGTTGAACAGCCACTCGTTCTTGGGGTTGTTCACCCGGGCCACGACGCGCGGGACGCCGTACTCGGTCTTCGCCAGCAGGGACACGACCAGGTTGACCTTGTCGTCGCCCGTCGCGGCGATCACCACGTTGCAGCGCTGCAGGGCCGCTTCGTCCAGCGACGTGATCTCACAGGCGTCGGCGAGCAGCCACTCCGCCTGCGGGACGCGCTCGACCGAGATGGCGGTCGGCGCCTTGTCGACGAGCAGGACCTCGTGGCCGTTCTCCAGCAGTTCGCCCGCGATGGAGCGACCCACCGCGCCGGCACCGGCAATGGCGACCCTCATCAGTGACCGCCCTCCTCTTCGGGACCCTTGGCGAACGCCGCCTCGACCTTGTCGACCTCGTCGGTGCGCATCATCACGTGCACCAGGTCGCCCTCCTGCAGCACCGTCTGCGACGTGGGCAGGATCGCCTCGCCGAGCCGGGTGAGGAACGCGACACGGACGCCGGTCTCCTCCTGCAGCTTGCTGATCTTGTGGCCGACCCAGGCCGCGGAGGCGTGCACCTCGGCGAGCTGGACACCGCCGGTGGGGTCCCGCCACAGCGGCTCGGCGCCCGAGGGCAGCAGACGGCGCAGCATCTGGTCGGCCGTCCAGCGGACCGTGGCCACGGTGGGGATGCCCAGGCGCTGGTAGACCTCGGCGCGACGGGGGTCGTAGATACGGGCCGCGACGTTCTCCACGCCGAACATCTCGCGGGCCACGCGGGCGGAGATGATGTTCGAGTTGTCACCGCTGGAGACGGCGGCGAAGGCGCCGGCCTCCTCGATGCCCGCCTCGCGCAGGGTGTCCTGGTCGAAGCCGACACCGGTGACCCGGCGGCCTCCGAACCCGGGACCCAGCCGCCGGAAGGCGGTGGGGTCCTGGTCGATCACGGCGACCGTGTGCCCCTGTTGCTCCAGGGTCTGGGCCAGAGCGGAGCCCACCCTTCCGCAGCCCATGATGACGATGTGCACGGCGCTTACCCCGCACTCCTCGTTAGGCGTCTGACTTGCATGAACGTGGCGCTCATATCCTTCTCTCGGTTTGCCGGGAAACAGGCGCGGGCCGGATGCGGACCGCTGGGCAACATCATGCCGGGGAGTCCCGTCGATGACCCCTTGCGGGAGGGCGGGACGGATCGCAGGCTCGCGTGCGCCTCAGTCCACCGTAACGTCCGGGTCGGACACACCGGCCAGTGCGTCCGGTGCGGGGCGAAAGCCGGCGGTGCGGTCGGTGCGGGAGCGTGGGTTCCGCGCGGCCGATCCTCCGACGAACGATCCCTCAGCGGCGGTTGAAGCTGCGGAGGCTGGCCAGTGCCAGGGCGGCCAGTCCGGCGAGCGAGACGAGGGCACCGACGAGCTGAGCGGTCGTCTGCGACATGAGGCCTCCCGGATGTGATGAGCGTACCGACGCAGGTCATGGAGGCATGGGGACGCCCGCGAGGCCCTCGCCCGGCGCGTACGCGGCACGGAATTCACCCCGGCGCCGCGCGCGATTTCACCCGGATGTGCTCCGTCCCAGGCCGGGGGCCTACGATTCTCTGTTGTGTCCAAACTGACCGACGTGCCCAAGCGGATTCTGATCGGGCGCGCGCTGCGCAGCGACCGGCTGGCGGAAACGCTCCTGCCGAAGCGCATCGCGCTGCCCGTCTTCGCCTCCGACCCGCTGTCCTCCGTGGCGTACGCGCCTGGAGAAGTGCTGCTGGTCCTCTCCATCGCGGGCGTGTCGGCGTACCACTTCAGCCCCTGGATCGCGGTCGCGGTCGTGGTGCTGATGTTCACCGTGGTCGCCTCCTACCGGCAGAACGTGCACGCCTACCCCAGCGGCGGCGGCGACTACGAGGTGGCCACCACCAACCTCGGTCCCAAGGCCGGTCTGACGGTCGCGAGCGCCCTGCTCGTCGACTACGTCCTGACCGTCGCCGTCTCGATCTCCTCCGGCATCGAGAACCTGGGCTCCGCGGTCCCCTTCGTCGTCGAGCACAAGGTCGAGTGCGCGGTCGGTGTGATCGTGCTGCTGACGCTGATGAACCTGCGTGGCGTCAAGGAGTCCGGCAACCTCTTCGCGATCCCGACGTACGTGTTCGTCGCGGGCGTCTTCATCATGATCGCGTGGGGCGCGTTCCGCGGGCTGGTCCTCGACGACACCATGCGGGCGCCCACGTCGTCGTACGAGATCAAGCCGGAGCACCAGGGACTCGCGGGCTTCGCGCTGGTCTTCCTGCTGCTGCGCGCCTTCTCCTCCGGCTGTGCCGCGCTCACCGGCGTCGAGGCGATCTCCAACGGTGTCCCGGCCTTCCGCAAGCCCAAGTCGAAGAACGCCGCGACCACGCTCGCGGCGATGGGCCTGCTGGCCGTCACCATGTTCTGCGGCATCATCGTGCTCGCCATGGTGACCAAGGTCCGTATGGCCGAGAACCCGGCCGTCGACCTGCTGAAGGACGGTGTCGCGGTCGGCGCCGGCTACGTCCAGAACCCGGTGATCACCCAGGTCGCCGAGGCCGTCTTCGGCAAGGACACCTTCTTCTTCATCGTGCTCGCCGCGGCCACCGCACTGGTGCTGTTCCTCGCGGCCAACACCGCCTACAACGGCTTCCCGGTGCTCGGCTCGATCCTGGCCCAGGACCGCTATCTGCCGCGCCAGCTGCACACCCGCGGCGACCGGCTCGCCTTCTCCAACGGCATCGTGCTCCTGGCGGGCGCGGCCATCCTCCTGGTGTGGATCTACGGCGCCGACTCCACCCGGCTGATCCAGCTGTACATCGTCGGCGTGTTCGTGTCCTTCACGCTCAGCCAGACCGGCATGGTCCGCCACTGGAACCGCCTCCTGTCGACGGAGACCGACCAGGCCAAGCGCCGCCACATGATGCGCTCCCGCACGATCAACACCTTCGGCGCCTTCTTCACCGGCCTGGTGCTGATCGTCGTGCTCGTCACGAAGTTCACGCACGGTGCCTGGGTGGCCCTGCTGGGCATGGTGATCTTCTACGGCACGATGACGGCGATCCGCCGCCACTACGACCACGTCTCCGAGGAACTCGCCGCCCCCGAGGGCCCGAGCGACGACAGCGTACGGCCGTCCCGCGTGCACTCCGTCGTCCTGATCTCCAAGATCCACCGCCCGGCCCTGCGCGCGCTGGCCTACGCCAAGCTGCTGCGCTCGGACACCCTCGAGGCGCTCAGCGTCAACGTGGACCCGGCGGAGACGAAGGCGCTGCGCGAGGAGTGGGAGCGGCGCGGCATCGACGTACCGCTGAAGGTGCTCGACTCGCCGTACCGCGAGATCACGCGGCCGATCATCGAGTACGTGAAGAGCCTGCGCAAGGAATCCCCGCGCGACGCCGTCTCGGTCATCATCCCCGAGTACGTGGTCGGCCACTGGTACGAGCATCTGCTGCACAACCAGAGCGCGCTGCGGCTGAAGGGCCGGTTGCTGTTCACGCCCGGCATCATGGTGACCTCGGTGCCGTACCAGCTCCAGTCCTCCGAGGCGGCCAAGCTCCGGGCCCGCAAGCGGCAGGAGTGGAACGCGCCGGGTTCGGTGCGGCGCGGGCCGGCCCAGGAGCGGGCGAAGGAGCAGGACGCACAGCGCTGACGGAAGGCTCGGGGCGCGGCGGGGAGCACGTAGACTGGTGGGCTGTTGTCGGGCCCTGACGGACCGCCGGTCGGACCGCGTTCCTGCCCACTCGTCCACCGCAGTTCAGGGCCGTACCCCTTCTCGATCTGGAGTTACCCCACCATGCAGGCAGAACCGAAGAAGTCGCTGGTGGGGGAGGAGTACGAGGTCGAGATCGGCCCCGTCGCCCACGGCGGGCACTGCATCGCCCGCACCGACGCCGGCCAGGTGCTGTTCGTCCGGCACACGCTGCCCGGCGAGCGGGTCGTGGCCCGGGTGACCGAGGGCGAGGAGGGCGACCGTTTCCTGCGCGCGGACGCGGTCGAGGTCCTGGACGCGTCCAAGGACCGCGTCGAGGCGCCCTGCCCCTTCGCCGGCCCCGGCCGCTGCGGCGGCTGCGACTGGCAGCACGCCAAGCCGGGGGCACAGCGCCGGTTGAAGGGCGAGGTCATCACCGAGCAGTTGCAGCGGCTCGCGGGACTGACGCCGGAGGACGTCGGCTGGGACGGCACCGTGATGCCGGCCGAGGGCGACAAGCTGCCCGCCGGGCAGGTGCCGCAGTGGCGGACGCGGGTGCAGTACGCCGTGGACGCCGACGGGCACGCCGGACTGCGCCGGCACCGCTCGCACGAGGTGGAGCCGATCGACCACTGCATGATCGCCGCCGAGGGCGTCAGCGAGCTGGGCATCGAGAAGCGCGACTGGACCGGCATGGCGTCGGTGGAGGCGATCGCGGCGACGGGGTCGCAGGACCGGCAGGTGATCCTCACCCCGAAGCCGGGGGCGCGGCTGCCGATCGTGGAGCTGGACAAGCCGGTCTCCGTGATGCGGGTCGGCGAGAAGGACGGCGGGACCCACCGCGTCCACGGCCGCCCCTTCGTCCGCGAACGCGCGGACGGCCGTACCCACCGCGTCGGCAGCGGCGGCTTCTGGCAGGTCCACCCGAAGGCCGCGGACACCCTCGTGACGGCGGTCATGCAGGGCCTGCTGCCCCGCAAGGGCGAGATGGCTCTGGACCTGTACTGCGGCGTCGGCCTGTTCGCGGGCGCCCTGGCCGACCGGCTCGGCGACAAGGGCGCGGTGCTCGGCATCGAGTCCGGCAAGCGCGCGGTGGAGGACGCCCGGCACAACCTCGCCGACTTCGAGCGGGTGCGGATCGAGCAGGGCAAGGTCGAATCGGTCCTGCCGCGCACGGGTATCACCGAGGTGGACCTGATCGTGCTGGACCCGCCGAGGGCCGGGGCGGGACGGAAGACGGTCGCGCATCTCGCGTCGCTGGGGGCGCGACGGATCGCGTATGTGGCGTGCGATCCGGCGGCGTTGGCGCGGGATCTGGGGTACTTCCGGGAGGGGGGGTATCGGGTGCGGATGTTGCGGGCGTTCGATCTGTTTCCGATGACTCATCACGTGGAGTGCGTGGCGATTCTGGAGCCTGCGGCTAAGGGGTCCTGACCTGTTGTTTCGTCGATGGCTGGGCGGTTCGATCTGTTTCCGGTCAGCCATCAGGTGGAGTGGGTCGACTGCTTGCCTTAGGTGCTTTGAGCTGCGGTTTTGCACAGTACCGGTGACCAGGGTGGCAGCGGGACCAGCCTGTCGCCCAGGAACGTTGACGCTCAAACGACGCTCGCTCTGAGGGAGTGTCGGGCTCGCAGGAAGATCAGTCCGAGCGAGCGTTGACGCCGTGTCGAAGCGCGTCCCGATCAGTCGGCGTCCGGCTCTTCGGACTCCTCAAGAAGCAAGGCTGCAAGAGCGTCGGCCCAATCCACGGCCCAGGCGCGCAGTGCGCTGATCGTCGAGTCATCGAGGCCGTAGGCGGCGAAAGCCTCGTCGTCGGTCCACTCGGCCCCTGTGAGGCTGGCCTGCAGGTCTTCCCGCTCGAAGCGGCCACGGGCGTGCCGACGGCCGAACTCTTCGAGGTCGGCCGTGCTCCAGCGGCGGGAGGCCGCGAAGACGTCGATCAGATCGCGGGGCGCTCCGCGATCGGCGAGGGCGCGGACTTTGGTCCCGATCACGTCCTCCTCCGCGAGGACTGGCCCGTACGAGCTCTGCACGACCGGCCGCCAGAAGATCTCTTTGAGGATGTCGACCTCGCAGTCCTGCCCGGTGACCGGGTCGGACACGGTGAAGCGGGCGGACAGCGGGGCGGTTTCCAGCGCTTGCACCTGCCAGCCCCGCGATTCCAGGCCGGCGCGGAGCGTGGCGGCGATGTCGGCCATGGGCGCCGGGTTCTCGGTGGCGACGTCGAGGTCCTGACTCGGGCGGTGGGCGAGGTGGTGCGCTCGCACGGCGTACCCGCCGGTGAGGACCAGGGGGTACGGGGCGCCGAGCGAGATCACATCCGCCAGGAGCCGTGTGTGCAGCTCCGGCATGTCCGTCACGCGGCTGCCCGGGTGCGGGAGGCGAGCTGGGGGAAGGCGTCCTCCCACACGGCGCGGACGGTACGGCCGACGAGGGTGCGGAGCACTGGCCATAGCTGGAGGAGCAGGTCCTGGTTGAGGTAGCGGGGCAGGTCGTCGTGCAGGCCCTCGTGCAGGACGGTGCGGTACAGGCCCATGCGCTGGCGAGGCTTGCCCAGGTCGTATGAGGTCATCCCGGACCAGGCCAGGTGCAGAGGTAGTTCCACCACCCCTTGGGCCGGGCCGTGCAGCTCTTCCAACGATTCCGGCAGACGGCGCCGGAACTTCTCCCGGTACAGCGCGAGGTCCTCGGCGATCGCGTCCGACAGGTCGCTCGGCGTGGGTGCGGGGTGCTGTGGGCTGGAGGGCATGGCCCCATTATGGCGGCCGAAGAAGTGGCGGGGGCATGATGCGCGAGATGTGTCCCGGGGGGGGGGCAGCGAACTCGTGCAGGTGAGCTGGCCGTGGCAGCCTGTTCCGCCCGAAAGAGGAGGGAGCGACCACATCACCAGTGGCCGGGCGATGCGGATCGTGAGTGGGCTGGTCAGCTGCGCCAGCGCCGGCAGGCAGAGGACCCCGAGGACCGACGATCCGGCGCCCCAGACATTGCGGCGGCCGAGCAGGCGTGAGGGGGTGCGGTCACTGAGCGGGCCCAGGATCGGCGGTGCCAGCAGGGACGATGCCGCGCCGACCGCGACGATGGTGCCGAATGTACTGGTGGCCGCCGCGGGTCAGTGACGGTCAGGGTGATCTGCTTCAGCAGCAATGCTCTCCGCCCGAGGAGGGCTATCTCTCGTCCACATTGAGGCACCTGCCGCTCTGCGTGCTGACGATGTGGTTCAGCGGCCAACCTCGTGCGTGGTGTAGCTGGTCGGCGTGATGCGCCAGCGCTGGTTGGCGCCGCCGGTCTCGTGGTACGTGCTCTTGCGCCGCATAGGCGGTCGAGACGCCTGCGCGTCTTTGGCGGTGCCGTTGCGCCAGACGAACAGCGCGAGACTGTGGGCAGTGGCCCAGCGCAGCTCTTCGGGTAGTTCGAGCACGCCCATCTGCCGAGTTGCTCGCGTGCCTATGCCAGCCGCTCCTGCGGCTCTTCGTCCGTCGCCGCCCCTGCCCTTCCTCTACGGCCAAGTCGGCCTCTCCGACTGGGCAAGCCCCTGGGCAACCGCATTTTGGTGTGCCGCGCCCCCGGACCGATTCCCAGAGGGCTTCGGCAGTCAACGGCGGGGGCGCAGACCGTAGTCGATGAACTCGGGTGCGATGCCGGGTTTAGCTACCGTTCTTCACCTCACGGATGCAGTTGGGTCATTCCTCCCCACGGGCCCGGCAGGTTGACTAGCGTTCTGCGGCATGAACGCCAGCCGCGAGCCGACCGCCGTTGACTTTTCGGATGACGGATTGGCCCGTAGGGCCAAGGCTCTCGCCTGTACGGCTCCCCTGCAGGCGTTGGACGAGAACAAGGGGAGCCTGCGCTGGGTGAAGGCGGACGTCTACCAGCTGGCGGAGATCGCGCTGCACACCATCGACCAGGTCACCATTTCCATGGACTTCGACTCCGGGGCCAACCAGGAGAAGGTCGTCGACCAAGTGAAGCGGTTCGTCGCCCTCCAAGCCCCGGAACGTACGACCGAGGAACACCGCAGTGTGGCACGGCACGTGCTCCAGCGGCTGATCAACGTCGGTACCGTGGAGCGGAGTTTCAACGAGACCATCGGTGCGGTGGACCGGAGCGGTGTCTATCGTCGCTTCGGCTTCCAGTTCAATCTGCTGGTCGAGAGGGCAGGTCGGGATGGGAAAATCTACCTTCGCGCTTCCGATGAGGCGATCAACGTCTTGGTCGGCGCGCTCGACACGGATGTGGAGTCGGCGCAGATCGCGGCGGAGGTGAAGCTCGACAGCCTGATCAAGCGAGGCAGGCTCGCTGAGGCCAAACTCGCAGCTGAACAAGCCCGTTACCGCACTGTCCAGTACGGGGAGATGCTGCGCCAACTGCTCGATGCCACGGCACGGGACATCCGCGCGGTCGACTGGGAGCGCGAGGTGCCGGAACTCCTCGCGCACGCGTTGGCCCACATCGAGGAGCGCTACGACTTCGAGCATCGCATTCTGAGCAACATCAGCGCGGCGCGGGACAAGTCCGACGAACCGCTTCACAAACAGCGGGCCGCGGAGCTGGTCACCATTGTGCGTGACTGCATCCGCCGACATATGCAGCTGCAGAAACGGCTGTTGACGGCCCGCTCCGTGTTCCGTGAGGAACAGGACCGACAGCAGTTCGCAGAACTGCCGCTGCGAGCCGTACTGGACCTCTACGGGCAGGTACTCAACCCCGTACTGGATCTGTCTCTCCGCGATGCGCTCACCGTCGGTGAGGGGTTCTTCAGTGATGCCGTCGGCCCCGAACCCCCTGCCGTGATGGACCTGTCGTCCTTGGTCACGAGACTTCTCAGAACGGCACCGGAGCGCGAGCGGCTGGGCGAGGCGATTCCGGAACTCGACTTGGCCGAGACGACGGAGAAGCCCGCCTTCACCTTGGGCGACTGGGCCGCCACCGATGAACTGCTCGATTTCTGCGACACGCCGCGGCAGTTGAGCGATCTACTGGCGGAGGCCGAGCACACGGCGCGCAGTACCGCGACCTTGCTTCTGCATCGCGCGTTCCACGCACTGGACCCGCAGGTCGGCGAGCGCATCGCGCGAGGCGACTCCCGGGTCCTTGTCGGGGTGGGCACAGGCGACCGGTTCGACGTGCCCCACTTCGGCGGCGACGACCTGCTGCTCTGTTCCGTCCCGATCACCCGCCCGCCCGACGGTACCGATCCCGACTCGCCCCTTCCCGAGGACACTTTCGAATGAGCGACACCTTCACGGTCTCCGACGCGGAGGGCGCCGCCCAACTGGTGGCCTTCGGCATGCGTCCGCGCCTGCATCCTACGCAGGATCGTGAGTACGACAGTCTCGTCCGCCGCTATCGCGAGGACGACGCGTTCCGCTTTCTGACCGAACGGATCGCCTTCAGCCTCGGCCTCCATGTGGTCGACGTCGGCCATGGCACGGGAATGGTCCTGGCCGCCGTCACCGGTTCGGTCTTCGAGACCAGGATCGAGGACTACGCCCGCACGTCACATCATCGGAACGAGGGGGAGAGAGCGTTGCACGGCATCATCCATCTCGCGGTGGCGGCGCTGGCATTTCCCCGCCCCGCAGACCTCGCCGACGACGGCTACATCGGCCGGGTCAAGGCGAGCGTCGTCGATGAGACCGTACGGGAGATCTGCCGGAAGCTGGGGCGCCGGGCGGCGGAGGCCGAGAGTACGGAGGATGCCCCCACAGACGCCCCGGAGTTGGAGCGGGCCTGGCGGGCCTACGCACGCCGCCCTGAGGTCTCGGAGACCAAGGACGAGCGTGTCGCCCCCAATTCCACCCGGGGGATGACTTCCCGCGCCCTGCGTTTTCTCATGGAACAGGGACTCCTGGTGATGGTCGAGGACGACGAAACGGAGGAGAACGTCTTCCGCACCACACCTCGCTACCAGGTGCAGGTGCGTGAACTGGCCTCCACGGCAGCATTCGAGGAACTGCTTCGCCTCGGCGCGATCTCCGACATCACCGAGCCGAGCGGAACACTTCGTACCGGCGTGCCGGGCGCGAGGGCCTCCGAGCCGCACGACGTGACGAAGGCCGGCGCCGATGTATGAGCTGTCCCGGGTGATGCTCCAGTCCGTCGGGCCGGCCGGAGCCCGCTACCAGAACGTTCTCCTCGACTTCAGTGCCGTCGGTCGCCAGGTCTCCGACCGTCGTATGTCCTTGTTCGGCGCTGGTGAGTCGGTGCGCCGCCCTTCACCCGCGACTGTTCTCTTCCTGGAGAACGGAGGTGGAAAGTCCGTTCTGATCAAGCTGATCTTCTCGGTGGTGCTTCCCGGTCGTCGGCAGGTCGTCGGCACAAGTGGCGGAGGCGTCCTGGAACGCTTCGTCCTGCCCAAGGACACCGCCCATGTGGTCCTGGAATGGACGCACGCACGCAGCGGCCGTCGATTGATCACCGGCAAGGTGATGGAGTGGAAGGATCGGCGGGAGTCCTCCGATCCGCGGAACCTGATCGAACGCTGGTACCACTTCCGCCCCACCTCCGCTCTAAGCCTCGACAACCTCCCCTTCTCGGCAAACAACTACTATCGGACCCGGGCTGACTACTTGCTCGAACTGCAGAAGGCGCAGGCCGCCGACCCCACCCTCGAGTACGACGAGTTCGAGCGGCAAGGCGAGTGGTCCGAGCGGCTGGCGGATCTGAATCTGGACCCCGAGCTCTTCAAGTATCAGCGCAGCATGAACGCCGACGAGGGGGAGGCAGCCGAGGCGTTCTCCTTCACCAGTGACATCGCCTTCGTGAACTTTTTGCTCGGAGCTGTCCTACCCACCGACCCGGCCAAGGAACTCGCGGACCTGCTGGACACCTATGCAGGACGCCTCCATTTGCGCACCGAGCTGCTGCTCGAACGGGATTTCGCCCAAGGCGCGTTGGACATCCTCCGGCCCCTTGCCGACGCGCGGGCGAGTGCCGACGAGGCTCGCGACCGGCGGAGGACTGCGGCGCAGGACATGGCCAACCTGCTGGGGAGGCTGAAGGTCCGGGCGGAAGAGGAGGCCAAAGCTGTTCGCCGGATCCAGAAGGAGGCGGAGCAACTCGCTGCCGAGAGCGCGTCGGCGAACACTGAGCATCTTCGACTTCAAGCAGTCACTGTTGAGTTGGAAAGGCTGCTGGCTGAACTCCGCTTCAATGACGCCCAGTCGGAAGCCGAGAAGGCGGAAACAGAAGCCCTTCGTGCCGAGGCGGAATCGGCGGCCTGGAACGTCGTCCCCACTGTGTTGCGGCAGCTCAGCGCGGAGCAACGGGTGAGCGACCTCCGAGCGTTGGTGGCGGCCGCCGAGGAGGCTGCGCGTCCCGCGCTGGTTGCCCGGGACAAGGCGGCGGCCCTGTTGATCCGGGCACTCCGCGACGGAGTCAAGGAACTTCGTGACAAGGCGGACAGGATCGAGGCGGAGGCCACGGCCGCTGCTGCTCAGGCCGAGGTGGACCAAAAGGCACACAATGACGCGCTCGCCCGCGCGATCAGTCAGGTGAAGGAAGCCGAGACGGCCGAGCAGCGCGTGGGTGAAGTACGTGACCTGATCGCGGACGCGATGCGTGGCGGTCTGCTCGCCCCCGGCGTCTCTGCGGCCGCGGCGCTGGAGCAGGCCAAGGCGGCCGCGGCGGACAACGCCAGTCGGCTCAAGGCACTGGAGAAAGAGGTCAAAAGGCTCGAAGTCGAGCAGCAGGCGGCAGCGCAGACTGTCCGCGTGTCGGAGAGACGACTTGCCGTGCTGCACCGGGCCCTCGACACCGCCGACCAGGAGTGGAATGCGGCCGCGGCTCGCAAGGATGCGCTGGGTGCAGACCCCGCCTTTCCCGATCTCCTGGGGCAACGCCCCCAGGACCTGGAGACTGACGCGGAGGCGCTGCGGAGCCGGCTGGCCGAGGTTCAGGACAAGGCAGTTGCCGAGATCACGGATCTTCATGTCGCCGAGGCCCGGGACGAGAGGGCCCGCATCGCATTGGAGAGCACCGAACTGCTGCCCGCTTCCCCAGAGGCAACGCGGGTCAAGGAGATCCTCGCGGAGGGCGGTATCACCGCCTGGACCGGATGGGAATACTTGGCGGCGATCCCGGATGTCGAGCGCCGACGAACCCTCGTCGGGCAAGTACCGCAGCTGGCAAGCGGCGTTCTGCTGAACAACCCTGCCCAGCTCTCGGCGGCGGAAGAACTCGTCAACAGCCAAGAGCCTCACCCGAGCGTGTTCCTCGCGGTTGGTACGACGGAGGCCGTGACCCGGACACATTCTGAGATCGGTGGGGTCGGCTTCGTTGTGGACGCGCATCCGGCGCTCTACGACGAGCGGGCCGCGGATGTGGAACGCCGTCTGGTACGACAGCGCCACGATCGGCGTGTGGAGCGGCTCGCCGAACTCGCCGAACGGCGTGGAACAGCGGCCACTCTGGTGGCCAGGATCGAGGAATGGCGCAGGGACTTCCCGCCTGGCCGTCTGGCCGAACTCCAGCAGCAGGCGGAGGAACGGCGTCGGCTCGTCGAGGCCGGGGAACAGGAGGTCGAGGAACTGCGCGTGGCCCACGACGAGTTGGGTGAAGCCCGTGACACGGCGCTGGAGGAGACCGAGCCAGTGCGGGTCGCCCAGCGGGGACTCGACGAGCGAGCACATCATCTGACGAGCCTCGCCGATCAGGAGGCGCGCGTTCCAGGCTGGGAAAGCACGGCAGCCCTGCACAGGGAGGCGGGCGAACGGGAGCGGGAAGCGGCCAGGAATGCCGATGAGAAGGCCCGGCGGGGTCGTGAACAGGCTGCCGGGCTGCTGCGTGAGGTGGACGGCATGCGAGCCTCCGCCAGCAGGCTCTCGGAAGAACTGACAGCACTTCCCCTGGATGTCGAACCGTCGGCAACGACAGAATGCGCAAGCGCACCGCTGGAAGTGCTCCGGCGAGACTATGCACGTACGGTCGAGACGTATCTGCGCGCGTCCGCCGGTGACCGATTGCTCAATGATCTGCGCCAGGCCGAAAACGACACGTCACTGATCGCGGCTGAACTCGAGGATCACGCGGACAGCGTGGTCGGGGTCGCGCACAACCTGTTGAACGGCCCGTACGGAGCGGACGGCGCCTCCCGCGAACTGGCGCGCCGACTGGCCGAACAGGCCGCCCCAGAACTGCGCCGTCGAGCGGCCGAGTCAAGTGCGCACTCGGCGCGCCGTAAGGAGGAGTTCGAGAAGTTCATCACTCCGAATTCACAGCTCGACCTGACTCCGTTCGAGAGGCCGCGCCATGTCGTCCACGGCCTACGGCTGGTGGAAATGGCGAAGCAGACACGGGACGAGGCGTTCCGGGTCGTGTCGGAGCTGACTCGGCATGGGCAGTATCTGGTGGAGTCCCTGGAGCAGGCCGAATCCTCTCGCAAAGGATTCGGGCAGCTCCTTTTGGGCGGCGAGGAGTTCTCGGAGTTCGCGCCCATCACAGGCTTGTCCGGTCCCGAACCGTTCCAGGGCGACACGACCGCTGCCGCAGCGGAGCACCGGGCGGCCCGTACCGCCCATGACGAGTGCCGGAAGCGGGAATCGGTGGCGGAGGACGAAGAACGCCGATTGGCTGATCAGTTGGTCCGGCATGCGAACCGGGGCCGGTTCCTGCCACTGGAGACCAGCAGTCGTAAGATCATCCTCGAGATCGATCGGGCCGAACTGCCCAAGCGGGCAGCCGAGTGGACCGGAGCCATGCGTAGACGCCTCCGCTCGCTCACCGATGATCTGGATACGATCGGCCGCCACCGGAACGCAATCGTCCAGCAACTGTCTCAACAAGTCACGGAAGCACTTGAGACCCTACGGCGGGCTGAGCGATTCTCGCGGCTGCCCAAAGGGCTCGGCGACTGGTCCGGCCAGAACTTCCTGAGGATCCGATTCAAAAGCATCCCTGAAGCGGCCTTGCTCGATCGCATGGGGCAGCTTGTGGATGACATGGCGAAGAGCACGATCACGACTCTCGAAGCGGGGCGAGAGCCCAAGCGCGACGGTCTTTCCCTGATCCTTAAGGGAGTGGCCGCCGGGGCGCCGAGAGGCTTCAGGGTGACGATCATCAAACCCGACTCCGTGTTGCTCGCCCAAAGGGTGCCTGTGTCCGACATCCGTGCCGTGTTCTCCGGAGGACAGCTCCTCACCACGGCGATCATCCTGTACTGCACCATGGCGGCCTTGCGTGCCAACGACCGCGGCCGGGTTGGGCATCAGCACTCCGGTGTGCTCTTCCTCGACAACCCGATCGGTAGGGCTTCCACCACGTACCTGTTGCGCCTCCAGCAGTCGGTCGCTCAGGCACTTGGGGTCCAGCTCATTTACACCACAGGCTTGTTCGACACCAATGCGCTGGACACCTTCCCCTTGGTGGTGAGGTTGCGCAACGACGCCGACCTGCGCGCCCGGCGTAAGTACTTGTCTGTGGAGGGAACCTTCGGGCGCTATCTGGATGAGTCGTTGGCGGGAAACGGTTCGCAGATCTCTGCGTCCCGTTACTTCACCAAGGAAGACGCCGTCGATGGCGACGAATGAAGGAGCACTTGAGCTCCTTTCCAGGCTGCATGAGTGGAAATTCGAGCACGGCTGGAAGGGGAAAACCGAGTCAAACATCGAAATAACTGACGTGAAGGCAATTTTCTTGAGTATGCCACGGCCTCCCGGAAGAAGTGGGGAACTCCCGAATCGGATTCTCTGGGAGTATCTCGGAGAATTGGCTGAAGCGGGTCACATCAAGCCCTCACCGAAGACGGACCGAGAACGACGAACACCGCTGCCTGTCAGTATCAGATTGAAGCCCGTCCATTCTGCGGTCAAGAGCGTTCCACCGATGCCGCCCTGGGTCACTGAACTGGCCGACATCGAGGAATATTGGATCCTGGCCAGGACCACGGACAGGATCCGCGCCGCCTATGAGGCGTTGAATACCTGGCTGCACCGCGGAGACAGAGGCATGCGTATCCCCCTGCGTGAGAGGGCACTGCAGATCTTCGGTCATCATCCGTTCTTCTGGCGGCCTGATCACCCGGCTGAGAAGCTATTCGACACGTTGGCGGCGAAACCGCTCTTCTCCGACACGAAGCGGCTGCTGGATCTGATCAACGCGTTTAATGTCGACCCCCCTCTGCTCAGCAAGGATTTTAGCTCAAAGAGGCTGGCCAAGAACCTCGGCGGCCATCACCAGGTGGGTGAGGGCCACAAGCTTCTCGTCATCGAGAACTCCACCACCTACTGGTCGATCTCTCACATGCTCGGACACATCGATCACCGGATCGGTCATATTGCGTGGGGCAGTGGCGGTACTTTCCAGCGGTCCATCGGAAGCCTCACCGCGCGGGACCAGATCACCGAGATCGCCTATTTCGGAGACCTGGATCCCAGCGGACTGGCTTTCCCTATCCGTGCTGGCAATTACGTACGTGGCGTGCCGGTGCGCCCGGCCGTCGAGTTGTACGACGCTCTGCTGCAACTCGGCAGACCGAGCCGCTGTCTACCCAGGGAGGCGTGGACCACGCCGGAAGAGGTCCAGGAGCTGGTCTCCTGGCTCGACCCCAGCCACCGCGACCGCGTGCGCGACCTCCTGTTGGGCGGTGAACGGCTGGCACAGGAATGGGTCGGCTTCGATCATCTGAGCACCACCGAGCACTGGTACGCGGATGTGCGGTGACGTAACCGCCGTCGACGGCGTGTCGTTTGACAGGAAAGCCAGTAATGCGTGCAGCTACCGACCGGTTGACTTCTCGGCCACGCAGCCGAGTCCATGAGAGGCGAGTCGCGTGACTCTTCCGGAGGATGCAGCCCGTGGGGCGGCGGGTTCCCGTGCCAGTGGCCTTGTCCCCGTCGGTCGGCGCGCGTTGACGAGCAGAATCGCGGGGGAACTGAACCGGTACGGGACCGTGGTAGTGGTCGGCGGTGCCGGAGTCGGCAAGACCCATGTGATCGAGCACGGTGTGTACACGCAATGCTCGGCGCAGCCCGAGTTCGGGGCCGTGGTCAGGTGGTCGCATGACCTTCAGGAGTACGTGGCCTCACGCAGCGGGGAGTTCGTCCCGAACTGGGGCCCACCGGTTCTGCTGTTGGCCGACGATGTCGCCGGCCCCGAATCATTGCCTGACATGCTGTTGAACCACGCTCTTCAACTCATCGTCGTTTCGCGTGCACCTGCAGATAGGTGGCGGCACTTGCCGAACTTTCCGGCTGTGGTGGAGGTCGGACCCTTCGACCGCGAGGAGTCTGTACGGTTTCTCACCGCCAACCTTGAGGGCATGGCCGATTCGGAGGCCGACCGGCTGGCGGAGCACCTAGGAGATCTGCCTCTTGCCCTTGGCGGCGCGGTCCGCTGGTTCACGCCGGATACGACCGTCGACGAGTTCCTCGAGAGAGCGAGACTCCAGGCCCATGTGCTGGTCGGCGACGCGCGCCCCGGTGGGTGCAGGTCTTCGCTGGTGGCCGAGGTCCGCAGAGCCGTGGAGGCCTTGTCCGACAGTGGAGGGCTCGCCCCGCGCATTGTCCTGGGAGCCCTCGCCTTGATGGACGGCGCGCCATACCCCATGTCCCTCCTGGACGGGCCTTCGCGCTGGCAGCAATGGCGTTCGGCTGTGACAGGTCTGCCGTCCGATCGACAAGTGCCCCTGTACGGCCTTTCCACCACGGTGGTGCCGGACTTGGAGCGCAGCGGGCTCGTCCGAGTGGTGAATGGGGAGGTCCATCTCGTCTGGCTCACCTGCCAGTTGGTGCGGCATGTGCTGTCGTCGACGGACCTCGAACGGGCCAGGCAGTTGGCCGAGGTGATGCTGCTCGGCTTGGTACCCGACAGCAAAGGTCATGCGGAGTGGAGGTATTGGGCCTCTTGGAAGGCGAGTGCTTCCGCCCTCAACGCCATCGACCCTGGGTGCATGACCACGGAGGTCGGCTGTCGGGCCCTGCTGGCGGCATGTGACTTCCTCATCGAGCAGGGGCACGTTGCCGAGGCGCGTGAGCGACTGCTCATGCTCCGTGATGTGTGGAGGCGGGCGAAGAACGTGCCTTTGGCCCTTCGGTTGATGGCTCTCGACCTGCTGGGGCGGGCATCTTACGAACTCGGTGATGTCCGTTCGGCGTGCCGGTATGGCGAAATCGCGTTTCGGGCTCGTCGTTGGGAGAGCGATCGGTGGAGACTCGACCCGGCAGCTCTCTCCGGTGCCGCGCATTGGGCGCTGGCCGCTGGCCGCCAGGACTGGCTCGTGGAACTGCATCGACTTGCCCAGAGCCTTCCGGACCGGAAGCTGGCGCTTCGTATCGCTTCCTTCGACATGCTGCTCCGTGCCCGAGCGTTGTACGGCCTGTGCCTCGCAGATTCGATCAAAGAGATCGTCCGTGCCCAGCGTGACATCCTCGAACCCGAGCACCCTCATACTCTCTTCACCATGGATCTCCTGGCGCGTGCCTACTACCGGGCCGGCAGGCTTGAAGAGGCGCGTCACATGCTGTCCAAAGTGCTGGAACTCCGAACTCTGGTACTCGGACCGGGACATCCTCACACGCAGGCGACAGCCGTCGAACTGTATGGGCAGTCTCACGAGCTGGGGTGACAGGTTTGGACAGACAGATTCGTAGGCGGAGCTTGAATCTGGAGCGGGTGCCGAGAATCGAGCTCGCGCTCCCAGCTCGGGTTGAGTGATTGCGGCGCTGCTCATCGCCGGTGTGTTGACGTCGGCGCAGCTTCGCGCACGAGCCAACGCGAGTTGCCCGCGCCCGGAGCATGCTCGGGTGAGCGACGAGGCTAGATGGAGATTTCGCTGCCGCGTTAGCCTCTCTTGATCTGCCTCCGCTGCTCCAGAGCCTAGGCCGTCTGTGTACGCGTGGGTGGGATGGCAAGGCACTGGAAGCAGCGGCGATCTCGCGGAGCACGGCGGCCCGTGGCTCCGTCAGCGCGTACTTCACGACCCTGGGCTCCACGCGTCGGGATGCGGGCGGATAGCCAACATGGGGTGGGTCCGCTCACCGCGACGACTGTTGGTCTCCCGTGCGAGTGCTCTACCGATGCCGATCACAGTTGGCGCGGCGGCAGGCATACGGCCTTGCCGCAGGCCGTCTGGCAGAGTTCCCGCATCTCTGTCGTGACGCTCATTTGACGCTCCGCGCCTCTGACGGCCCTCCATGGATACCGAAGAACCGTCACTGACCTGCTCGTTTTCTCACCTCCCCCGTCCTGACGTGTTTCCGATGACTCATCATGTGGAGTGTGTGGCGATTCTGGAGCCTGCTGCTAAGGGCTCCTGACCTGCGGTTTTGTGCGTGCGCATGATGTGCGGTGCGGGCGTTACGGCCGCTTTTCCAGGGGGTGGTGGCCGTAGGTCTTCTTCCAGGTCGCGGCCGTCTCCTCCTTGTCGGGGTCTGCGGTCACGAGGACGCGGTCGAGATCGACGATGACCTGGCCGTCGGCGTCGGGGGTGTTCTCGCCGGCCAACGACCACGCACGGTTGCGGACTTCGGGCCGTGCGGACCGGCTGGCCCGTAGGGCTTCTCACTGGAGGAGGCGAGGGTGTCGATCAGGTGGGAGATGGTCGGGTCGGAGGTGGCCGGGCCCAAGACGGTCGGCTCGCACCGGAGCATCGCGACGTCCGCGAGGCAGTCCGCTTTCTGCTTTTCCTGGCCGCCTGCCGTACAGCCCGCTTCATGAAAGCGCGAGACCAGCCCGCTGACGCGTCGACGTGATCTGGGCCATTAGGAAGCCGTCAGGTTCCGAATGCGCGGGTGGTTCTCCAGTGCCCAGCGCACCGTCTTCGGCGGGCGTCCGAGCAGGGTTTCGAGCTGGTCGGTGGTGCCGCGGTACCCGCCGCCGCCCATCAGTCTGGTCAGGGTCTTCAGGTGCTCCGCGGTGTGCGGGAGCGCGGCCAGGGCGGTGTCGACGTAGGTCTCGTTCCAGGTCTCGACGTCTTCGGGAACGTAAGTGACCGGGCGGCCCAGTACGGCGGCGTAGTCCTCCGCGAAGCCATGCATGTCCTTCAGCTCCGGGCCGTTGAGGGCGTAGGACTTCGCGATGTGCGGTGCCGGGTCGGTCAGGATCTTCACGCACAGTTCCGCCACGTCGTAACCCGCGATGGGCGCGAGCCGGTGGTCGCCGAAGGGCAGGCGCAGTTCACCTCTGCTCAGCGGCTCCAGGGCCAGCCAGGTCATCAGCGGGTTCTCGACGAACATGGCTCCGCGGATGTTGACGGTCGGGAGGCCGGACCAGTCCAGCACCTGCTCGGCGACCCAGTGGGCCCGCTGCTGCGGCGACCAGTCGGCGATGAGTCCGCCGAGCCACGCGCGTCGTTCTTCCTCCGGCGCGGTCATCTTCTCGAACGTCATGAACGACTGCTCGTACTCGGAGATGTTGACGAACACCTCGATGTCGCCCCGGTCTCGCGCCGCCGCGACCATCAGGCTCACGGCGTCGGTGTAGTACGGCGAGAGGCTCATGCTGAAGTAGATGCGCCGGACGCCCTTCAGTGCGGCGGTCACGTCGGCGATGGTGAGCAGGTCACCGACGAAGACCTCGGCGCCGGCCCGGCGGAGCGAGTGCGCGCGCTCGTCGTCCTGGCGGACGAAGGCCCGTACCGGGTGCCCTTGTTCGAGCAGCATGTCGACCATCGTCCGGCTCACACCACCGATTTCGCCGGCGGCACCGGTGATCAGGATGGGATTGCGCTCTGGCATCAAGGTGTCCTCTGTCTGGTGGAGGTGGGACGGCTGTTCCGAAAGCCCAGGCAGCGGCTGGGCGTCAGCCGGACAGCTGGTTCATCTTGCGGATCTGCTTGTCGAAGACCCGGGCGGGGGCGAGGCGGCGCAGTACGCGTGCGCGTCCGGCCAGAGGGCCGGCGGTGTAGCGCGGCTTCGGCTTCGGGGCGGTCGCCGCCGTGACGATCGCCTTGGCGACGACCGCGGGGGCGTCGCCGTCCCTGACGGCCTCCGCCATGACGCGGTCGATCGTCTGCCGCTGTTTCGCGTACGCGTGCAGGGGGGTGTCGGGCTTCGCGCTGTTGGCCTCGAACCCGGTCCTGGTGTAGGCGGGTTCGACGATGAGCGCCCGGACGCCGTGGTCCCGGACCTCGTGGTCCAGGGACTCGGTGTAGCCCTCGATCGCGTGCTTGGAGGCGGCGTAGGCGGCCATGTAGGGCTGAGGCAGGAACCCGAGCACGGACGAGATGTTGATGACGCGCCCGCGTCGCTGAGCGCGCATGTGCGGCAGGACCTCGTTCACCATGCGCATGACCCCGAAGACGTTGGTGTCGAAGACGGACCGGGCCTGCTCGACGGAGGTCTCCTCCGCCGCACCCATCGAGCCGACGCCGGCGTTGTTGACCAGCACGTCGATCCGCCCGAACCGCTCGCTCACCTCCTGGACCGCGGCGGCGACCGAGGCGTCGCTGACCACGTCGAGGTCGAGGAGCGTCACACCGCCGAGCGGGGTGACGCGTGAGGTGTCACGGCCCGTTCCGACGACGTCGAAACCCGCCGCCACCAGCGCGAGCGCGGTTTCCTTGCCGATGCCGGACGATGCACCCGTCACGAGTGCCACTGGTCGATCTGTCGTCATCATGGACTCCCGTGCTCGCTCGAAACCGATCGGTTTCCGATAGAGTAAACCGATCGGTTTCCGTGTGCAAGTTCAAGCAGGGGAGTGACGCCATGGGCAGGATCGGCGCGCAGGAGAGGCGGGAGAGCGTCATCCGCGCGGCGGTCGCCGAGTTCGCGCGCACGGGCTACCGCGGCACGTCCACGGCGGCGATCGCCCGGCGGGTCGGAGTCACGCAGCCGTATCTCTTCCGGCTCTTCCCGGACAAGAGGGCGATCTTCCTCGCCGCGCTGGTGCGGAGCATGGACGACACCCGTCTGGCTTTCGAGGGGGCGGCCGATGGAGTGGGGGGCGGCGAGCGGGCTCTTCAGGCCATGGCGAACGCTTACGCGCAGCTGATCTCGACGCGCCCCGAAACGCTCCTGATGCAGATGCAGGGATACGCCGCCGTGGCGGCCGCCGAGGCGCAGGGTGACGACCTGATCGGCGAGGTCGTCCGGGCCGGCTGGATGAGGATCTGGGAGACCGTGCACCTGTCGCTGGGCGCCGATGTCGATGCCGACGCGACCGCGGGCTTCTTCGCGTGCGGCATGCTCGGCAACACGCTGACGGCCATCGGGCTTCCCTCGGGTGCCGGGAGATGGGGGAGCGTTCCGGGCGGGTGATGCGTCAGCGCACGCCTGCCGCGTCGAGCAGGGTGGTCACCGTGGGCGCGATGAGCCCGGTGAGGTTGTCGGCCTGGATTCCCGCGCGGGCGCTGGCGCCGTCGAAGATCAAGGTGAGCTGACGGGCCAGCAGATCGGGATCGGCCGCGCCGCCCTGTTCGGCCTCGGTGCGGAAGAAGGCGGTCAGGTTCGCCTTGACCTGATGGGCGACCCGGCTCGCGGGGTGGCTCTGGTCCTTGAGTTCGATCTGTACGGCCAGGTACCGGCAGCCTTGGAAGTCGGGTGCACCTGCCTGTGATTCCGCCTGTTCGAAGACGTGCAGGATCCGCTCGCGGGGTGGACGGTTGTCGTCCGCCGCGGGCAGGAGAGTCGCCACATGGGCGGAGGCGCGTTCCTTCAGGCTCGCTGCCAGGAGTTCGTCCTTACTCTCGAACAGCTGGTACATGGAGCGCTTCGATACCCCCGCCGCCTTGCACAGCGCGTCGACGCCGATGTTGACGCCGTCTCGGTAGGTGAGCGTGGCCGCCGCCTCCAGCAGTCGCTCCCTGGGGCTCAGCTTCACTTCCGTGGTCATGCCGTGAGGTTAACCTGAAGTGGACGAAATGAAAACCGATCGGTTTCCGGGGGTGCCGGGCAGAGGCTCGGCGATGTCCTGGGGGGAAAGGGCCGTCGCTGAGCCATGATGGTGTGCGCGCCTGTCGTCCCCGGCAGGGCGACACGCGCCGGGGACACTCCGAGCAATGGCCCGTCTTGGGTGTCCTGCCGTTACGCCGGGACGGCGGTCTTCTCGGGCTTCGTCTCCGCCGGGATGCGGTGCAGTCCCTTGCGGTCGTACCACCCCAGTACGCCGAAGCCGAACAGTGCGGCCGCCGTGAGTCCGGCCGCCATCATGAGCCAGCCCCGCGTCAGACCCGCGTCGCCCTGGGCGTCGTAGTAGAGGATCGAGCGGATTCCGCCGGTGATCTGCCGCAGGGGCTCGAACTCCGCGAGGAAGCGGTAGAAGCCGGGCAGTGCCTCGATGGGGGTGGTGGCGCCGGACGTGGGCACCGCCATCCCGATGAAGACCAGCGTGACCACCAGCATGCCGGGCGTGCCGAAGACGGCGAGGAGGGTGAGCGCGCCGATCCCGGTGACGGCGATGGCGCACACCGAGTACAGCCACAGCAGGGGCAGATGGGCGGCGTCCATGCCCATGATGCCGACCGCGCCGGCCATGACCAGGGTGCCCATCAGCAGGGACAGGCCGGTCATGAGGGTGCTGCTGATGGCGAGGGTTTGGATCCGGGTCGCCCGGATCAGTGGGCGGTGCCGGCGCAGGGGGCCCATGTCGTTGTGGGTGTAGCCGAGGGCGTGGTCGACCTGGCCGCTGAGGACGTTGGCGGAGAGCATGCCGACGACCACGAGGGTGAGCGCGTAGTAGAACGCCGTGAGGCCCAGGCCGCTGTGCGAGTCGAGGGGGTGGCCGTCCTTCACCGTGACGGCGGCCGGGTCGGCGAGCAGGACGTGTGCCGCTGCGGGCAGCTTCGCCTGCGCGGTCCCGATCCGGGCGGTCAGCTCCTTGCCGACCTGGAGCGAGGCGTTCTCGGCCGCCTGGGTCGTCGCCGTCCGGGCCAGGCCGGAGCCCAGGCTGCCGGCGGACTGGTTGGTCAGCACCGTCAGTGTGGGGCGGGCCGGGGGTCCGGTGGGTGCTGTGCCGGTCAGCGCGGTGGCGGAGGAGGTGAAGGCGGCGGGGACGACGAGCGCGCCGAACAGCTTGCCCTTGCCGAGCTCCTCCCTCATCTCCCTCTCGTCCATCACCTTCCAGTCGATCTTGTCCCCGCTCGCGGTGGACTTCTTGACCGACTCGGTTATCCGAGCCCCGAGGTTGAGCTGCTTGCCGCCGACAGCGGCTCCCTTGTCGGCGTTGACCAGGCCAACCGGCAACTCCTTCATGTGGCCGGCCGGGTCGACGTTGGCGCCGACGTAGAACACGGCGAACAGCAGCGCGAGTACGCCCGTGATGACGCCGTTCGCGATCCACAGCGGCCTGGCACGCAGGACGCGGAAGGGGTGGGTGCCACTCATGACGTACGTGTCTCTCGGTCGGTGGACGCGGAGCGCTTCGCCGGGGGCTGCCAGCCGCCGGTGACTTCCTTGACGGGCTTGTGGGGGAAGCGGCGCCGGGCGTACTCCTGTGCGTCGGAGCCCGGCAGGACGTACAGGGTTTCTTTCTTGTCCTGCAGTGGTCGCAGCACGGTGTCCATGAAGGTCTTGCGGTCGTCCAGGTACGGGCCCAGGACGTCCTCGCCGGCGGGGCAAACGGCCAGGCAGTAGCCGGACTTGTAGCCGGGCGGCGAGGACAGGCTCTGCCACAGGGAGGCGTTCTCGGAATCGGTGACGCGGGAGCGGTAGTCGGCGGCGTCCTCGCTGTCGGCCACGGTCTGCGCCCAGTCGGTGAACCCGCTCATGAACTCGCGGTAGTTGTGCGTGGTGCAGGCCAGCGCGTCGAAGGCGCCGTCCTTGGCGATGGCGCCGACCGGGCAGGCGGCGACGCACAACTTGCAGTCGATGCAGGGGTTGTAGTCCAGCGCCTGTCCGTACTCGCTCACCTCGGCATCCACCAGGACGGTGGCCAGCAGGACGAAGCTGCCGAACTTCGGGTGGATGACGTTGCGGTGCAGGCCCATCACGCCGAGCCCGGCGGCCACCGCGACCGTCTTGTGCGCCACGACCCAGATCCGCTCCTTGGGGAAGCGGTCCATCTCCTGGGGGAAGCCGACGGATGGATTGAGCGCGCGGTAGCCGGCGTCCTGTAGTGCCTGGGTGACGCTGCGGGCGGCGTGGTTGGCCTGTTCGTCGGTCTGGTGGAATTCCTGGTTGGCCACACTGCGGGCGGGGGAGCGGCAGTTGTCGCGGTTCATCCGGACCGCCATCGCGATCAGGGTACGGGTGCCGGGCAGTGCGGACTGCGCATGCGCGCGCTCGCCGGCCAGGTCGGGGTGGTCCAGGGTGACCGCAGCGGCGTCGTCGGCGCCGGCCGCCAGACACAGCTCGCGCAGCCAGGCCGCGTCGATCACCGGCGGCGGGCTCGCCGCGTCACCGGCCTCGCGCCGGGCGAGTACGGCCTGTACGGAGGGGTGGGCGGCAAGCTTCGCCGGAAGCCTGGGAGGCGGGGTCGTCCGTTGCCCCTCGGCGTTGCGCGCGGCGGTCATCCGTACTCCTGGGGATTCGGGTTCGAGACTCGCCCTCACGGCGAGAAACCGATCGGTTTCACCACCGTAAACCGATCGGTTTCTGCGTGCAACCCCAAGCGGTGAGCCTCTCCTTCGGGCTCGATCAAGTTCCTCGCAGGCGTTGGTGATCGATCGCCTGGCGATCAGGGCTCTGCCCCGTGAGTTGGTCCGGAGTGCTGGATGCCTGTGAGGCCGTGAGCCTGCTGGCGGCTGAGGGTGACGAGGTCGCGCCTCTCCCTGGGGCACGGCATGCTCATCGACACTTCGCCGCGTGCATCGGCCGCCGCGACTGCTCGTGACGCGATGCGTCAGCGCATGTCCGCCGCATCGAGTAGGACGGTCACGGTGGGAGCGAGGAGCCCTGTCGGTGTGTCGGCTTTGATTCCCGCGCGGGCGCTGGCGCCGTCGAAGACCAGGATCAGTTGCCGGGCCAGCAGGTCCGGGTCGCTCGCCCCGCCCCGTTCGGCCTCGGCGCGGAAGAAGGCTGTCAGGTTCTCCTTGACCCGGTGGGCCACCCGGCTCGCGGGGTGGTTCGGGTCTTTGAGCTCGATCTGCGCGACGAGGTACCGGCAGCCTTGGAAGTCGGGTGCACTCGCTTGTGATTCCGCCTGTTCGAAGACGTGCATGATCCGCTCGCGGGGTGGACGGTTGTCGTCCGCCGCGGGGAGGAGCGCCGTCACGTAGGTGGAGGTGCGTTCCTCCAGGCTCGCCGCCAGGAGTTCGCCTTTGCTCTCGAACAGCTGGTACATGGAGCGTTTCGACACCCCCGCCGCCTTGCACAGCGCGTCGACGCCGATGTTGACGCCGTCTCGGTAGGTGAGCGTGGCCGCTGCCTCCAACAGTCGCTCTCGGGAGCTTGGCTTTGCTTCGGTGGTCATATTGTGAGGTTAACTCGATTCCGGCCGGTTGGAAACCGATCGGTTTATCGGGCTCGGGCTTCTCGGGCTTCGTTCATCCAGCACCGGGCCAGGGCCGCGTCGTCTCGGATGCGCAGGAGAGGGGCGAGCGGAGACCGCTGGTGATCTGTCGCAGCGGCCCGAACCCCTGCGACCCTGCGAGGAGGCGGTACAAGTCGGGCGGCGCCTTGATGGGGGTGGCGGCGCCTTGGTGGGGGTGGCGGCCGGACGTCGGCTTTGCCATCGCGGCCTCCAGGATCTGTGCGCTCACCCTCCTTGCCGTGTTCGACGCGCCCGGCATCGCTCGAACGTGCGGGTGGAGGTGGGCACCATCTCGTAGATGCCCCTGTCTCCCCTGTCTCCCCTGTCTCCCCTGTCTCCCCTGTCTCCCCTGTCTCCCCTGTCTCCCCTGTCTTCCTGCGCTGATTGGTGCCTTGAGAGCACCAATCAGCGCAGGGCATTTCTCACCACGGTGGATTCAGGCTCAGTGGGCGATCACGAGCTCGCCCTCCGACGGCGCCAGAGCCCGATTCGGAATCAGGAACGCCGCGAGCACCGCACCGACCACGAAGATCCCGGCGCCCCACTGCAGGGTGGCCGTGTAGCCCTCGACCCCGGCCTGCGCCGCGGTCAGCGCGCCGGGCTTGTGCGAGGACAGATAGTCGGTCGTGGCCGATGAGGCAACGGTGGTCAGTAGCGCCGTGCTGATCGAACCGCCCACCTGCTGGCTGGTGTTGATCAGCGCCGAGGCGACGCCCGCGTCCTCGTGGTGCACGCCTGCGGTCGCACCCTGGAACGCGGTGGTCATCACCCCGCCGATGCCGAGACCCAGCAGGATCATGCCGGGCATGATGTGGGCGACGTAGGTGCTGTCCAGTGCCAGCTGGGCCAGCAGGGCCATACCGGATGCGGCGACCAGGAAGCTGGTGCCGACCACGACCTTCGGGCCGACCCTTGGCAGCAGCAGTGAAGGCACCGTGGTGGACGAGGCGACGATGCCGCCGACCATCGGCAGGAATGCCAGGCCGACCTCGATCGGCGAGTAGCCGATGCCGGCCTCCAGGTAATAGGTCAGGAACAGGAAGATCGAGAACATCCCCATGCCCAGGACGAACACGGCCAGGAACGAACCACCTCGGGTCCGGTCCAGCACGACTCGCAGCGGCAGCAGTGGATGCGCGACCCTGAGCTCCAGCCAGGCGAACACCGCGAGCAGCACCACGCCGCTGTTCATGGAGCCGAGGGCGACCGGGTCGGTCCAGCTGGTGGATTCGACGTGCGCGAATCCGTAGACGATGCCGAACAGCCCGGCGCTCACTACGACGGTGCCGGGGATATCGATTTTGGGCCGTTCGGTGACCACGGGCTTGGCCAGCAACAGCAGCGCACCGGCCAGCGCGACGCCCGCGAAAATGACGTTCACGTACATCGCCCAGCGCCACGACGCCCATTCGGTGAGCATGCCGCCGAGCAGGAGTCCGACCGCGGCGCCCGCGCCGGACAGCGCACTGAAGATGCCGAAGGCTTTCGGCCTTTCGGTGGGCCGGGTGAAGGTCACGCTGAGCAGTGAGAGCGCCGCGGGCGCGAGCAGCGCGGCGAACAGGCCTTGGGCCACGCGTGCCGCGACGAGTATTTCGAAGCTGCCGGCCGCACCGCCGACGACGGATGCGGCCGCGAAACCGATCAGGCCGGTCACGAAGGTCGTACGTCGGCCGAACAGGTCACCGAGTCGGCCGCCCAGCAGCAGCAGGCTGCCGAACGCCAAGGCGTACCCCGTGATGACCCACTGCCGGCTGCCGTCACTGAAACCGAGGTCATGCTGCGCTTCGGGCAGTGCGATGTTCACGACGGTCGCATCGAGCGTGACCATGAGCTGTGCCACGCCCAGCACGACGAGCACCCACCAGCGCACGGCATGTGAGCCGCGGCGGCCCGAGTCTGTTTTCCCGGAGGCGGGTGCCCCGCGGTCGAAGGTGGTACTCACTTTTCCCCTCGGTCGCTGGTCATGGGCTTCACGTCGATGGGAAACCGATCTGTTTCCACCTGGGAAAACAGATCGGTTTCCTCGGTGCGAGTGAACGGGTCGCTTCTGGCCCGGGAGTGACCCGACATGGGCGAAGCCCGCGTAGGTCGATGGCGCTGGCTCGGCAGGTGACTGGTTGCTCGGCGTCGTGGCACGGCTGTTCTGCCGACGGGGCATCCGTGTCGGCGTCGACACCTGGTGCCGCACCGCACCGCACCGCCGAGACCGCAGGGCGCCCGGGCGTACTTGGTCGGTGGGTCGGCGGTCTACGGCGACACCCTGGACGGGCTCGGCTCGGCGCTGCTGCCGCAGGAGGGCCGTCTGTGCAACCTGTGTTCCTGGGGTCCCGGATGCGGGATCAGTGCGACAAGCACGGCGACGGCATGGAAGTCGCGGCGATCGGGATGAGCGATGTGCTGACCGTCGAGCTCTTCGGTGTCGGCATGGTGTTCGCGGTCCTGGTGGACGTGCTGGTGGTGCGCATCCTGCTGGAAACGGCCGTCATGAGACTGCTGGGAAGAGCGGCCTGGTGGGCTCCGAGCCCACCCGCCCGCTTCTACGGCCGGTTCGGCATCAAGGAATCCGGCATGCCGGCCGACGACCCCGCCGCCAGGCCGGTACCCGTCGCCGTGGACTGAGTCCTGCGAGCGGGGTGCCGGTGATCCGTCGGTACCCCGCCGGGACTCACTTCGCCGGCTGGTCCCCCCCGCCCGCATAGCTCGTCATCCCGGGGGTCCACGGGTACGGAACGCCCCGGTGAAGCCGGGGGCCCTGCCGGGCTTGCGCTTAGAAACCGATCGGTTTACCTTTGTGGAAACCGATCAGTTTCTCATTCTGTGGAGAGAGTCATGACTGCTTTGAAGGGCGCAAACGTCTTCGTCACCGGCGGCAGCCGGGGCATCGGCAAGGCGCTGGTGGAGGAGCTGTACGCGCGCGGTGCCGGCAAGGTCTACGCCACGGCCCGCGACCCGCGCTCCGTCACGCACCCGGACGCCATCCCGGTGGCGCTGGAGGTCACCGACCCGGCCTCCGTGGCGGCGGCCGCCGGGCAGGCGGAAGACGTCACCGTGCTGATCAACAACGCCGGTGCGTCGGTCGGCGCGTCCTTCCTCGACTCCCCGGTCGACGACGTACGCCGGGAGTTCGAGACCAACTTCTACGGCCCGCTGCTGGTCGCCCGTGCCTTCGTACCGGTCATCGAGCGCAACGGTGGCGGCCACCTCCTCAACGTGCACTCCGTGCTCTCATGGATCGCGCTCGGCGGCTCCTACAGCGCCTCCAAGGCCGCCCTGTGGTCGCAGACCAACTCCCTGCGCCTGGAACTCCAGCCGCGCGGCATCGCCGTCACCGGACTGCACGTCGGCTACGTCGACACGGACCTCGCGGCCGGCGTCGAGGCGCCCAAGTCCGACCCGCGTGACGTCGCCGCACTCGCCCTCGACGGCATCGAGACCGGCGCGTACGAAGTGCTCGCCGACGACATCTCGCGGCAGGTCAAGGCCGGCCTGGCCGGCGACCTGGCGGGGCTGTACCCCCAGTTGGTCAAGTAACCACCCCGTACGAGGAGTCGGCGAGATGTCCGTCCACGAGTCACGTCCCACGATTCACGTTCAAGGGACCACCAGCCACACCATCGCCCCGCGAGCGGGATCCGACGGCCGCGAGGGAACCCTGCGCTACCTCAAGGCGGGCACCGGCGCCCCCCTGGTCCTGCTGCACACCGTGCGCACCCAGGCCGAGCACTTCCGCCACCTCATCCCGCTGATCGCGGACCGGTACACCGTCCACGCCCTCGACCTGCCGGGGATGGGCTACTCCGAGATCGTGCCCGGGGTGTCGTACGACGAGCCGGCCATGCGCGCGGGCGTCGAGCGGCTCCTGACCGAACTCGACCTGCACGACGTGACGTTGGTGGGGGAGTCCATGGGGGCGGTGCTCGCCCTGACCACCGCGGCCGATCTCCCGGAGCGGGTCCGGCGCGTCGTCGCGGTCAACACCTACGACTTCCGCGGTGGAATCGCCCGGTCCAGCCTCCTCGCCCGCGTGGTGGTCAGCGGTGTGCTCGCCCCGGTGGTGGGCCCGGTGATCGCCGGGGTGGAGCCCAGGCCCGCCCTCAGCAAGATCCTGCAGGGCGGACTCGCCGACAAGAGCGCGCTGCGGGAGGACTACGTGGACGAGCTCCTCCAGGTGGGCGGCGCCCCGGCTACCCGACCGTCGCCCGGGGCGTGTACCAGGCCCTGCCCAGCCTCATCGCCGCCCGCTCGCGCTACCCCGAGGTCAAGGCCCCCGTCCACCTCGTCTACGGCGAGAAGGACTGGTCCCGGCCCTCCGACCGGGAGGCCAACAAGCAACTGCTTGCGGCCGCCGACTTCACGCAGGTCCCCAAGGCAGGCCACTTCATCGCCCTGGAACGGCCCGACGTGCTGGCCGATCTGTTGAACGCGGTGGCCTGAGGGTGTGGGCGCGCGGCACCGGTCAGGGGAGCCAGTCGACCACCACCACCTCGTCGGCGTGCGGGGAGCGGGTCTGGGTGGCGAAGCCGGGCCGGGCGTCGCACACGGTGACGTGAGAGCCGAGGAAGCGGCCGGCTCTTGTACGTCTCCCCGCGCGTCGGCGTGCCCTGCCCGTGCGGTCGGCCATTGCGCACGACCACGTCGTCCGTGTTCACCCTGTACAGCGGCGACTCCTCCTCCTCGACGACCAGCTTGATCGCCTGCTGCCGCACCTTGTTGCAGGCGTCGACGACGGCCGAGCCGACGCCGGCCATGGTCGCCGAGCCGCCGTGCGGCGACGTCGGCGGAGACAGGGAGTCGCCGAGCCGGAAGGGCACCGTGCGCATGGTCGGCCCCAGCGCGTCCGCGGCGACCTGCGTTCGCTCAACCGATCGACGCCACCGCGGGAAACTGGGCGACCGCTCGCCTCGACAGGGCGGCTGATCACGCGGGAAGTCTTGCACCGCGGTCGCTACTCATGGCAGGGAGAGTTTTGTCCCCCCTTGCTTCTCCTTGGGTGGAGAAGGTCAAGGGCTGGCTCTGACGGGCTGCTCGGTTCGTGCCTGGTCCTCATTTCGGAGCGCATGTATCTCCACATCCGGCCCCCGTGGACGGGGCGGAGGCCGCACGGGGGGTGACGATATGCTTACCTGCTGGCCCGGAATCCCCGGCGTGCCGTCGTCGAGGGGTGTCGGAGGATGGGAGAAGGAGCCGGTTGGGAGCGCGTGGGCCAAGGGGAGGCGATGGGATGCGGCAGGCAGGTGTGCTCGATGTCGGGTGTCACAGCGCTCTGCTGACGGTGGTGCGGCGGCGACCGGG
Source organism: Streptomyces sp. R28 (assembly GCF_041052385.1). Lineage (GTDB taxonomy): Bacteria > Actinomycetota > Actinomycetes > Streptomycetales > Streptomycetaceae > Streptomyces. The sequence continues at coordinate 7,976,008 of NZ_CP163439.1, forward strand.
TACGGTGCTGGAGCCGGTGTTCTCCCGCAAGGTTCGGCTGAGTCTGCACGAGACCCTCGACCGCAAGGGGCGTCTGGACAAGGTCGGCATGAAGAGTGTCGAGCGGGCTGTGGCCGAGGCCGTCGCCGCCGGTCCGCCTCTGCCCGGACCGGAAGTGTTCGCGTTCGCGACCTCCGTCATCCGGGACGCGCCCAACCGTGACGAGATCATCGCGCGAGTGGCACGCACTACCGGCACCCGCCTGCGCGTGCTCACCGGCGAGGAGGAGGCGCGGTTGGCCTACGTGGCCGCCCGCCAGTGGGCCGGCCCGACGGCTCGGCGGTTGCTGGTCCTGGACATCGGCGGCGGCACCGTGGAGATCGCCTCCGGCACCGGAGACCAACCCCGCGTCGTCCACTCGCTGCCGCTGGGCGCCCGCAGGATCACCCGGGACTGGCTTCCCGGCGGCACAGTTCCGTCCCGACGTTGCCTGGCAGAGATCCTGCGGCACCTCCGCCGGTCCCTGGAAGCAGTCCCCGACCTGCCGCAGGCCGAGCCGGACGGGCGGGTGCTGGCCTCTTCCAAGACCTTCGAACAGCTCGCCCGGCTCGCCGCCGCCCAGAGCAGGACACCGCGCACAAGACGGCGGCTGACGCTGCCTCAACTGCACACGGCAGTCTCCCTGCTGGCCGACGCGGCACCGTCCCGACGTGCCAAGCTGCCGGGCATCTCCCGACACCGCGCCGAGCAGTCCCTGGCCGGAGCCTTGATCGCCCAGGCCCTCATGGAAGCCTGCGGGGCCAAGAGCGTCGAGATCTGCCCCTGGTCCACCCGGGAAGGGCTACTGCTCGAAAGCCTCGGCGTGGCTCCCACCCCCGCCGGCCGCCACCGCCCCGTCGGCTGAGCCCGGCGGACCTGGTCTCCCGAAGGCTTTCCCAGGTTCGGCATGCACCTCGTGATTTGAGGGCCTTGCAGGTTCGCGCCCGCGCTGAGGGCCACGAGGAAACGGCCCGGACCACGAGGGGGACCGGGCCGTTCGACGGGGCGCCGAAGCGCGCCGGGGGAAGCGCGCAGCGGCGACTCAAGTGAAATGCTAGGGCGGTTCTCATGGATGAGAACCCCTATGAAATACGGTGCGCCCCCTGTCTTCCGAATACAGAACAGGGGGCCGTTTTGGGAAGTGCGGTCGATTTTCGCCGCGACCTTTCAACAAGGGGGGACTAGGGGGTCATTGAGGGGGGTGGGCGTTTCTCTTCCTGCGGTAGCTTCGGGCTCAAGTGGACTGAATCCGTGAGGAAGTGTGGAGATCATGACCGGTCGTTCGCCGCAGACTTTTGAATTTCCCACCTGGCCCCAGTTCGACGACACCGAGCGGACGGGCCTGCAGCGTGCGCTGGAACAGGGCCAGTGGTGGCGGATGGGAGGGAGCGAGGTCGATTCCTTCGAGCGGGAGTTCGCCGAGTATCACGGCGCTCCGTACGCGCTCGCGGTGACCAACGGGACGCACGCCCTGGAGGTCGCGCTGCAGGTGCTCGGAGCCGGCCCGGGGACCGAAGTCATCGTCCCCGCCTTCACCTTCATCTCGTCATCGCAGGCGGCACAGCGGCTGGGGGCCATCGCTGTCCCCGTCGACGTCGACCTGCACACCTACTGCCTCGACCCGGCCGCCGTCGCGGCGGCCATCACCCCGCGGACCCGGGCCATCATGCCCGTGCACATGGCAGGGCACTTCGCCGACATGGACGCCCTGCAGAAGCTGTCGGCCGACTCCGGAGTGCCGCTGATCCAGGACGCCGCGCATGCCCACGGTGCGCAGTGGCGTGGCCAGAAGGTCGGCGAACTGGGCTCCATCGCCGCCTTCAGCTTCCAGAACGGCAAGCTGATGACCGCGGGCGAGGGCGGCGCGGTGCTCTTCCCCGACGCCGAGCAGTACGACGCCGCGTTCCTGCGGCACAGCTGCGGGCGGCCGCGTACGGACCGGAAGTACTTCCACGGCACGTCCGGGTCGAACTTCCGCCTGAACGAGTTCTCGGCCTCGGTCCTCCGCGCCCAGCTGGGGCGCCTGGGCGGCCAGATCGACACGCGCGAGCAGCGGTGGCCGCTGCTCGCCAGCCTTCTCGCCGAGATACCGGGCGTCGTGCCGCAGTCCAGGGACGAGCGCAACGACCGCAACCCGCACTACATGGCCATGTTCAGGGTCCCCGAGCTCGGTGAGGAGCGACGCAATGCCCTCGTGGACGCCCTGATCGAGCGGGGCCTGCCGGCCTTTGTCGGCTTTCGTGCCGTCTACCGCAGCGACGGGTTCTGGGAGACCTGCGCCCCGGATCTCTCGCTGGACGAGCTGGCCCGCCGGTGCCCGAACTCCGAGGCGCTGACGCGGGATTCCATCTGGCTGCACCACCGCACTCTGCTCGGCACCGAACAGCAGATGCACGACATCGCGTCCGTGATCGCCGAGACCCTGGCCACGGCATGAGCAAGCGGCCGACCAGTGGGCCGACGGGCGGGGGGCCCGTGCGCACGGTGGTGGTCGGTCTCGGCTGGGCCGGCCGGTCGATCTGGCTGCCGCGGCTCCTCGGGCACCCGTCCTTCGAGGTCACCGCCGTCGTGGACCCGGCAGTCGAGGGCCCCGTGCACCAAGGGGTCCCGTTGTACGCGGACATCGTGGAGATCGCCCCCGACTCCGTGGACCTCGCGGTCGTCGCGGTGCCGAACCATCTGCATGCCGAGATCGCCGAGAGGCTGCTGGCCAAGGGCATATCCGTCTTCGTGGAGAAGCCGGTGTGTCTCACCTCCGACGAGGCGGACCGGCTGGCCGCCGCCGAACGTGAGGGTGGTGCCGTCCTGCTGGCAGGCAGCGCGGCCCGCTTCCGTGCCGACATCGGCGCACTGTTCGAACAGGCCCGCTCCGTGGGGCGCATCCGCCACATCGACGCGTCCTGGGTCAGGGCGCGCGGAGTTCCGGACGCCGGCGGCTGGTTCACCCAGGCGCAGCTCTCGGGCGGCGGCGCGCTGGTGGACCTAGGGTGGCACCTGCTCGACACCGTCGCACCCCTGCTCGATTCCACCGAGGTCGAGCAGGTCGCCGGCATGGTCTCCAGCGACTTCGTCAACAGTGGCTCCGCGCGGGCCCGTTGGCGGAACGACGAGGCACCCGTCGGCGCACCGGCACTCGCAGCGGCCGCCGACGTCGAGGACACCGTGCGCGGATTCCTGGTCACGGAGGACGGCGTCTCCGTCTCGCTGCGTGCGAGCTGGGCCTCGCACGAGCCGCGCGACGTCACGCTCATCCATGTGGAGGGCAGCGCGGGCACCACGACGCTGCGCTGCACCTTCGGGTTCAGCCCGAACCGTCACGGCGGATCGGTCCTCACGCATACCCGTGACGGGGAGAGCACCGAGGTGCCCGTCGCGCAGGATCCGATCGGCGCCGAGTACGACCGGCAACTCGACGCGCTCCCGGCCGAGCTGGCCGATCCGGACAGCAGAGGCCGGGCCGTCGCTGAAGCCCGCAGGACCATCGGGGTCATCGAGCGTCTCTACGCTTCGGCCCGCGGACGCGCCGCCCAGCGGCACGCCACGACGAGGGAGTACGACATGGACCCGCGCATCACCGGCCTCACCCAGGACGCGCCGGCTGCGACCACCGCCCCCTTCGCGCCCCCCAAGAGCGTCGTGGTCTTCGACCTCGACGGTGTCATCGTGGACAGCACAGAGGTGATGCGCAAGGCGTTCTCGATCGCGTACGCGGAGGTGGTGGGCGACGGTCCCGCGCCGTTCGAGGAGTACAACCGTCACCTGGGGCGCTACTTCCCCGACATCATGCGGATCATGGATCTCCCGCTGGAGATGGAGGAGCCCTTCGTCCGGGAGAGCTACCGCATGGCCCACCTGGTCCCGATGTTCGACGGCGTGCCGGAGATGCTGCACACCCTGCGCGAGCGGGGCTTCCGGCTCGCCGTGGCCACCGGCAAGAGCGGCCCCCGGGCCCGTTCGCTGCTCGAACAGCTCGGCGTCCTCGACCTGTTCGAGCACGTCATCGGCTCCGACGAGATCGCCCGCCCCAAGCCCGCACCGGACATCGTGCTGCACGCCCTCGACCTGCTCGGTGCCGAGGCGCACAGCGCGGTGATGGTCGGGGACGCGGTGACCGACCTGGCCAGCGCCCGTGGCGCCGACGTGACGGCCATCGCTGCCCTGTGGGGTGAGGGCGACACCGCCGCCCTGCTGGCCGCCGGACCTGACGCCGTGCTGCGCGAGCCCGGCGATCTGCTGGCTCTGTGCCCGGCGGTCGTCGTCGACTGACGCGACGAAGGGAGCGGGGCCTCCCGTTCCCGTCGGCCGTGCTGCACCACACCGCACCGACACCAGGGCCCGCCCGTCCACGACGGCCGGGCCCTCGGAATGTTCACGCACGCATAATGCGGCAGCATTCCGGAATGCGTTTCCCGCGGCGTTCCGAATGCGCGGAGAAAAGGGAATGCACCGTGCGGAGAAGTGCTTCCCGCCGCGGCTCGGAGAACTCCATCGGCGCGGTGCGACAGAAGCATAGGGATGACCTAGGGGGAGGACAGGGGTACAGAACAACGCGCTGTGCCGCGACACTGATCGACGACCGCCCCTGTGCCGTGAGTCGGCGGCGGATATGGGCCGCGCGAGGTATCCCGCTCAACCGACGGATGTGGTGACATGCTGCGTACTGAACTGATCCGGCCGCTGCCCGAACTCCTGCGGGCACACGCCGATCGGTTCGGGGGCAAGGTCGCCTTCCGGGACGCCCGCCGGAGTGTGACCTACGCCGAGCTGGAACGGCGCACCGGACGGCTCGCGGGCCACCTCGCCGGACTGCGGCTGCAGCCCGGGGACCGCGCGGCCATCTACCTCGGCAACTGCGTGGAGATGGTGGAGAGTTACCTCGCCATCACTCGCGCCAGCGCGATCGGCTCGCCGTTCAACCCCCGCGCCACCGACGCCGAGCTCGCCCATCTCCTCGATGACAGCGGTGCCCGCGTCATCATCACGGACGCCGCCCACCTCCCGCAGCTCGCCCGTGTCCTGGAGGACCGCGGCGACCTGCGCGTCGTCGTCATCGGCGGCCGCGGCGTACCGGACGACGCCCCCGCAGGAACCCTCGCCTTCGAGGCACTGGCCACCAACGAACCCGCCACCGGCCCGCGGGACGACCTCGGACTCGACGACCTGGCCTGGATGCTCTACACCTCGGGCACGACCGGCCGGCCCAAGGGTGTGCTGTCCACACAGCGCAACTGCCTTTGGTCCGTGGCCGCCTGCTATGCCCCGGTCCCCGGACTGTCCGCCGACGACCGCGTGCTGTGGCCGCTGCCGCTCTTCCACAGCCTGTCCCACATCGCCTGCGTACTGGGCGTCACGGCGGTCGGTGCGAGCGCCAGGATCGTCGACGGGTTCGAGGCCGAAGAGGTCCTCGACGCGATCCGGGAGGACTCCGCCACCTTCCTCGCCGGAGTGCCCACCATGTACCACTACTTGGTCCGGGCCGCCCGCAAACAGGGCTTCACCGCACCCGAGCTGCGTATGTGCCTGGTCGGCGGTGCGATCACCACGGCGGAGCTGCGCCGTTCGTTCGAGGAGGCCTTCGGCGCCCCGCTGCTCGACGCGTACGGCAGCACGGAGACCTGCGGCTCGATCACGATCAACTGGCCCAGCGGCGCCCGCGTCGAGGGCTCCTGCGGCCTGCCCGTACCCGGCCTCGGAGTGCGCCTGGTGGACCCGGAGACGGGTCGGGACGTGGGCAGCGGGACCGAGGGCGAGGTCTGGGTGAGCGGCCCCAGCGTGATGGCCGGGTACCACAACCAGCCCGAGGCCACCGCCCAGGCGATCCAGGACGGCTGGTACCGCACCGGTGACCTGGCCCGCCGCGACGCCGCCGGGTACTTCACGGTGACCGGCCGCATCAAGGAGCTGATCATCCGGGGCGGCGAGAACATCCACCCCGGCGAGGTCGAGGCGGTGCTGCGGCGGGTGCCGGGCGTGGCCGACGTCGCCGTCGTCGGCAAACTGCACGAGACGCTCGGCGAGGTGCCGGTGGCCTGCATCGTGCCCGGCCCCGAAGGGATCGACCCGCAGGCCCTGTTCGCCGCCTGCCGGGAGCAGCTGTCGTACTTCAAGGTGCCCGAGGAGCTCTACGAGATCGCCGAGGTGCCGCGCACCGCATCCGGCAAGATCACCCGGCATGTCCTGCTCGAACAGCCGGCCAGGCTGCGCGCGTCCGGTACCAGCCACTACGAGTCGCTGTTCCGCCTCGACTGGATCCCGCTGCCCTCCGTCCCGCCGCCGGCCGTGCCCGTCGGCCGCTGGGCGCTGGTCGGCCGGGACACCGGGCACCTCACGGCCGAACTCCTCTCCCGCGGCCTGGAGGTGACCACGTACCCCGACGCGACGGCCCTGCGTACCGCGGTGACGGGCGGGGCACCCGCCCCGGACGTCACCGTGCTCGCCGCGGCGCGGGACGCCGGGGACGACGGAGTGCGGCGGCACGCCCATGACGTCGATGACTGGCTCCGCGACGAACGGTTCGCCGACGGCAGGCTGCTTCTGACGACCCGCCGGGCAGTGGCCGCCGCGCCCGACGAGGACATCGCCGACCTCTGGCAGAGCGCCCTGTGGGGCCATGCGCGCTGCCTCCAGACGGAACACCCCGGCCGTCTCGTTCTGGCCGACCTGGACGGTGCCGACGACCGGACGGCCGCCGCGCTGCCGCTCGCCCTCTCCCACGACGAGCCGCAGTTCGCAGTGCGCTCCGGCGTCGTCCTGCTGCCCCGGCTCGCCCGCGCGGCGACCCTCGCGGCGGGCGAGCGCGAACCGTCCCTCGACCCCCGGGGCACCGTGCTGATCAGCGAGGCCGACGGCGCGGCCGCCGCCGAGGCCGGCCGCCACCTGGTCATCGGCCACGGCGTACGCCATGTGCTGCTGGTCAGCAGGGGAGGGGAGGCGGACAGTGCCGCCGCCGACCTCAAGGCCCAGCTGACCCGGGCCGGCGCCCGGGTCACCCTGGAGGCCTGCGACCTCACCGACCGCGCCGCCCTCGCGGACGTACTGGCACGCAACAAGCGGCCCCTCACCGCGGTGTTCCACACCTGGGGCCGCCAGGAACCGGGGGCCACCGGCTTTCTGCGCTCCGCCGCGGCCGGTGCCCTCAACCTGCACGAGCTGTCCGTCGGCGACCACCCCGCCGCCTTCGTGCTCCTCTCCTCGGCGGCCGGGCTGCTCGGAGCAGCGGGGCAGGCCGAACACGGCGCAGCGGCCGCCTACTTCGACGCCCTGGCGCAGCACCGCCGCGCAGTCGGCCACCCGGCGCTCTCCCTGGCGTGGGGCCCCGGCGACGGACTCGGCGCCGACGGGGCCCCGGCGACCGGCGCGGGCGTCGGCAGGCTCTCCGCGCACGACTGCCGGGCCATGCTCGACGCGGCCATGACCGCCGACCACGCCGTGCTGGTGGCGCTGCGCACGGTACCCGAGGCGCTGCGCGCCGACGAGATCCCCGCGCTGCTCCGCGACGTCATCGAGGTGACCGAGCGCTCGGCCCCCCGCAGCAGCGCCGACGGCGCCGCCCTGCGCCAGGAGCTCACCGCCCTGCCGGCGGCCGAACGCGACCGCGTGCTCCTCGACCTCGTGCGTACCCACGCCGCGCAGGTGCTCGACCTGCCCGGCGGTCAGTCCATCGGCGCCGACCGGGCGTTCAAGGAGCACGGCTGCACCTCCGTGGGCGCCGTCCAGCTGCGCGGCAGGCTGTCCGAGGCGACCGGCCTGCGCCTGGCGGCCACCATTGCCTTCGACCACCCCACCCCGGCCGCGCTCGCCCGCCATCTGCGCGACGTCCTCCTGGACGACACCGCCGTACCGGCCCCCGTCCCGGTGCTCACGGCGGCGGCCGACGACGACCCGGTCGCCATCGTGGCCATGGGCTGCCGGCTGCCGGGCGGCGTCACCTCTCCCGAACAGCTGTGGCAGCTCGTGGAGCAGGGACTGGACGGCGTCACCGAGTTCCCCGCCGACCGCGGCTGGGACATCGCGTCCCTCTACGACCCCGACCCGGACCGGCAGGGCACGACCTACGTTCGTGAGGGCGGATTCCTCCACGACGCGGGCGACTTCGACGCCGCCTTCTTCGGGATCTCGCCGCGTGAGGCGCTCGCCATGGACCCGCAGCAGCGGCTGCTCCTGGAGACCTCGTGGGAGGTCTTCGAGCGGGCCGGCATCGATCCGACGTCGCTGCGCGGCCGGCACGTCGGCGTTTTCTCCGGCCTGATGCACCACGACTACGGAACCAGCGCCGAGCACGCCCCGCAGGGCACCGAGGGCTACCTCGGGATCGGCACCGCGGGCAGTGTCGTGTCCGGCCGTGTCGCCTACACCCTGGGCCTCGAAGGCCCCGCGATCACCGTCGACACCGCGTGCTCCTCCTCGCTGGTGGCCCTGCACCTGGCGGCGCAGGCGCTGCGCTCGGGCGAGTGCACCATGGCACTGGCCGGCGGCGCGGCGGTCATGGCCGAGCCCGGCTCGTTCGTCGAGTTCTCCCGGCAGCGCGCGCTCGCCCCGGACAGCAGGTGCAAGGCGTTCGCCGAGGCCGCGGACGGCACCTCCTGGTCCGAGGGCGTCGGCGTGCTGCTCCTGGAACGGCTGTCGGACGCACGGCGCAACGGCCACCCGGTCCTCGCCGTCGTACGCGGTACGGCCATCAACCAGGACGGCGCCAGCAACGGCCTGACCGCGCCCAGCGGACCTGCCCAACAGCGCGTGATCCGACAGGCGTTGGCCCAGGCGCGGCTCACGTCCGACCAGGTCGACGCCGTCGAGGCGCACGGCACGGGCACCACCCTGGGCGACCCCATCGAGGCCCAGGCGCTCCTCGCCACCTACGGCCAGGGCCGGCCCGCGGACCGTCCGCTGTGGCTCGGATCGCTGAAGTCCAACATCGGGCACACTCAGGCCGCCGCGGGCGTGGCAGGCGTGATCAAGATGGTGCAGGCGATGCGGCACGGCGTGCTGCCGCAGACCCTGCACGTCGACGAGCCCTCCTCGTACGTCGACTGGACGGCGGGCGCCGTCGAACTGCTCACCGAGGCGCGCGCCTGGCCGGAGACGGGACGGCCCCGCAGGGCCGCCGTCTCGTCCTTCGGAGTGAGCGGCACCAACGCCCACGTCATCCTCGAGCACGTCCCCGCGCCGGCCCCGGACGGCGAGAGCGACAGCGAGCGGGCGGGCGGCGAAGGCCCTCTGCCGCTGCTGGTGTCCGCGCGTGGACACCAGGCACTCCAGGCACAGGCGGCCCGCCTCGACGCCCATCTGACGGCCCGGCCTGAGCAGGAACTCGCCGATGTGGCCCAGGCGTTGGCGAGCTCCCGCGCCGCCCTGGAGCAGCGGGCCGTCGTCGTGGCCGCGGACCGGGAAGAGGCACGGCTCGGCCTCGGCGCCCTGGCCGAGGGCAGTCCCGCGCCGAGCGTGGTCACCGGCAGCGCGGACCTCGACGGCAAGGTGGTGTTCGTCCTGCCGGGCCAGGGCTCCCAGTGGGCCGGCATGGGCGCCGAACTCCTCGATTCCTCACCGGTGTTCGCCCAGGCGATGACGGAGTGCGCCGACGCGCTCGCACCGCACGTCGACTGGTCGCTCCTCGACGTCGTCCGGCAGGTGCCGGGAGCGCCCACGCTCGACCGCTGCGACGTGGTCCAGCCCGCGTCGTTCGCCGTCATGGTCTCCCTCGCCCGGATGTGGCGCTCCCACGGCGTCGAGCCGGACGCGGTCCTCGGCCACTCCCAGGGCGAGATCGCCGCCGCCTGCGTGGCGGGGGCGCTGTCCCTGCCGGACGCGGCACGAGTGGTGGCGCTGCGCAGCAGGGCCATCGCCCAGCACCTGGCGGGCCGCGGCGGCATGATGTCGGTCGCGCTCACACCCGAGGAGGCCGCCCGGCGACTGGCCGCCACCGCGTACGGAGAGCAGATCGCCACGGCCGCGGTCAACGGCCCCTCCTCGGTCGTCCTCGCCGGCGCCCCCGACGCCCTGGACGCCCTTGCCGCCGAACTGGCCGAGGACGGGGTGCGGGCGCGCCGCATCGCCGTGGACTACGCCTCGCACTCGGCGCACGTCGAACAGATCGAGGACGAACTCGCCCGGGTCCTGCGGCCGATCGCCCCGCGCCCCTCGGACATCCCCTTCTACTCCACCGTCGACAACCGCTGGCTGGACACCCGCGAACTCGACGGGCGGTACTGGTACCGCAACCTCCGCCAGACCGTCCGCTTCGAGGACGCCACCCGCGCCCTCCTGGAGCAGGGCTTCGGGTTCTTCCTGGAAGTCAGCTCGCATCCGGTGCTGACCCCCGCGGTCCAGGAGACCGTCGAGCGCACCGGGGCCGACGCACTGGCCGGCGGCACGCTGCGCCGCGACGAGGGCGGCATGCGGCGCTTCCTCACCTCGCTCGCCGACACCTGGGTGCGCGGCCTCCCGGTGCACTGGTCGCCGTCCCCGCGCGGCACCGGCGCATGCCGCGTGGAACTGCCCACCTACGCGTTCCAGCGCCGCCGTTACTGGCTCGAAGCGGCACCCCGATCCGGCGCCACGGCAGCGGCCGATCCCGCCGAAGCGGCGTTCTGGGAAGCCGTCGACAGGGCGGACCCGCAGGCCCTTCCCGCAACCCTGCGGGCGGACGGCCAGGACGCAAGCACCGACCTGAGCGCGGTCGCCGCCGCGCTGCCGGTGCTCTCCGACTGGCGCAGACGGCACCGGGAGCGGTCCGCCGCCGAAGCCTGGCGCTACCGAGTGACCTGGCTGCGGCTGGCCGGCGACACCGCGGGGACACTCACGGGCCGTTGGCTCGCCATCGTCCCCACCAGCGGCGACGACGCCGTCGACGCCGCCCCCGGCGGGCAGGGCGACATGGACACGCTGCTCGACGGACTGGGGGCGCGGGGTGCGCAGTTCGAGCGGATCGACGTGGACCCGCTCCGCGCCGGAGCCGGTGAACTCGCCGACCTCATCCGCGAACTCGCCCCCGACCAGGGTGACTTCGACGGCGTACTGTCCCTGATCGCACTCGACGAACGCGCCGTGCCCGGGGCCCCCGGCCAGACTGCGGGCCTGGCGGGAACGGCCGCGCTGGTGCGGGCCCTCGCCGACACGGGCAGCGGCGCCCCCCTGTGGTCGCTCACCCGGGGCGCCGTCACCACCGGCCCCGGCGGCCCGGCCGGCAGCCCGGCACAGGCCATGGTGTGGGGCCTGGGCAGGGTCGCCGCGCTGGAGCGGCCGCACGTCTGGGGCGGTCTCGTGGACCTGCCGCAGACCCTCGACGAGCGGGCCCTGAGCCGGCTGGCCGGAGCGCTCGGCCGACGCGACGGCGAGGACCAGCTGGCCGTGCGGCCGACCGGGGTCTTCGCACGGCGCCTGATGCCCGCCCCCCTCGGTGACGCGTCCCCCGCCCGCCGATGGGAGCCGCACGGCACCGTTCTGGTCACCGGCGGTACCGGCGGCATCGGTGCCGAGGCGGCACGTTGGCTCGCCGAGGCCGGCGCCGACCACCTGATCCTGACCAGCAGGCGCGGCCCGTACGCGCCGGGCGCCGAGGAACTGGCCGCCGAACTCCGCGCCGGTGGAACGCGCGTGACGGTCGCCGCATGCGAGGCGACCGACCGCGAGACGCTCGCGGAACTCCTGACGAACGCCCCCGGCGAGCATCCCCTCACCGCGGTGGTGCACGCCGCGGGCGTGGGCCAGGACAGCCCCCTCGACGCCACCGACGCCCAGGAGTTCACCCGGGTCCTCGTCGGCAAGGCCGCGGGCGCGGCCCTGCTCGACGAACTCCTCGGCGACACCCCCCTCGACGCCTTCGTCCTCATGTCGTCCGGCGCCGGAGTGTGGGGAGCAGGCCGTCAGGGCGCCTACGCCGCGGCCAACGCCTACCTCGACGCCCTCGCCGAGCGGCGTCGCGCGGCCGGCCGGACCGCGACGGCCGTGGCCTGGGGCTCGTGGGGAGGCGGCATCGGACTCGGCGCAGTGGCGGGCGCCGCCGAACGCCTGAGGCGGCTCGGCCTGCGCGGCATGCCCCCGCGGGCCGCCCTCGCCGCACTGGTGCGCGCCGTCGAGCACGACGACACCTGCGTGGCCGTGGCGGACATGGACTGGGCGCGGTTCCACGCCGCGTTCACCGTGACCCGACCCAGCCCCCTCCTCCAGGACCTGCCCGACGTACGCGGCGCACAGGCCGCGGCGGCGACGCCCGACGGCGACGAACCGCGGCCCGCCACGGGCCTGTCGGCCCGACTCGCCGCGCTGACCGGGCCCGAGCGCGACCGGGCCGTGCTCGACCTGGTCCGCGCCGAAGCCGCCGCTGTGCTCGGCCACACCGGCGCGGACGCCGTCGACGCCACCCGCGCCTTCCGCGACCAGGGCTTCGACTCCATGACCGCCGTCGAACTGCGCAACCGTCTGGCCGCGGCGGCCGGTCTGACACTGCCGTCGACGCTGGTCTTCGACCACCCGACGCCGACGGCCCTCGCGGACCGGCTGCGCGGCCTGCTGCTCGGGACCGGGCCGGAGCAGACGCCCGTGCCGGGTCGGGCCGCCACGGGTCCCGACGACGACCCGATCGTCATCGTCGGCATGAGTGCCAGGCTGCCGGGCGGCGTCGCCTCCCCGGAGGACCTGTGGAAGCTGGTCGACGCCGGCGGCGACGCGGTGGCCGCCTTCCCCGCCGACCGCGGCTGGAACGTCGACGACCTCTACGACCCCGACCCCGCCAAGACCGGCAAGTCGTATGTGCGGCACGGGAGTTTCCTCTACGATGCGGGCGATTTCGACGCCGCCTTCTTCGGGATCTCGCCGCGTGAGGCGCTGGCGATGGACCCCCAGCAGCGGCTGCTCCTGGAGACGGCGTGGGAGGTCCTGGAGCGGGCGGGCATCGACCCGCAGTCCCTGCGCGGCAGCAGGACCGGCGTGTTCGTCGGCGCCATGCACCAGGACTACGGCGCGGGACAGAGCCCCGACCGGCGCGGCGTCGAGGGGTACTTCGTCACCGGCAACGCGGCGAGCGTGCTCTCCGGACGCGTGGCGTACACGTTCGGCCTCGAAGGCCCCGCCGTCACCGTGGACACGGCCTGCTCGTCGTCCCTCGTCTCCCTGCACCTGGCCTGCCAGGCCCTGCGGTCGGGCGAGTGCGACCTGGCCATGGCCGGCGGTGTGACGGTGATGGCGACACCGGACGGATTCGTCGAGTTCTCCCGGCAGCAGGGGCTGTCCACCGACGGCAGGTGCCGTGCCTTCGCCGCCTCGGCCGACGGCACCGGCTGGTCCGAGGGAGCGGGCCTGCTGCTGGTCGAGCGGCTGTCCGACGCCCGCCGCAACGGGCACCCGGTCCTCGCCGTCGTACGCGGTACGGCCATCAACCAGGACGGCGCGAGCAACGGACTGACCGCCCCCAACGGCACATCGCAGCAGCGCGTCATCCGGCAGGCGCTCGTCGACGCCGGGCTGACCGCCGCCGACGTGGACGTGGTGGAGGCACACGGCACCGGCACCACCCTGGGCGACCCCATCGAGGCGCACGCCCTCCTCGCGACCTACGGCCAGGACAGGCCGGCGGACCACCCGCTGTGGCTGGGGTCCCTGAAGTCCAACATCGGGCACACCCAGGCCGCCGCCGGGGTGGCGGGCGTGATCAAGATGGTGATGGCGATGCGGCACGGCGTCCTGCCCCGCACGCTGCACGTCGACGAGCCCTCCCCGCACATCGACTGGACCACCGGCGCCGTCGAACTGCTCACCGAGTCCCGCGACTGGTCCGTCGACGACCGGGCACGGCGGGCCGGAGTGTCGTCGTTCGGCATCAGCGGCACCAACGCCCACGTCATCCTCGAACAGGCCGTTGCCGAGGACGGCCCCCGACCCGCGGCGGACCCGGAGCGCGCCGACGACCCGACCGGATCCCGGCAGCTGCCCGCGGTGCCGTGGCTGCTTTCCGGCCGCACCCCGCAGGCGCTGCGTGCCCAGGCCGAACGCCTCGTGGACTTCGCCGACCGGCCCGAGGCGCCCGACGCCGTCGACATCGCGTACTCCCTCACGTCCCGCTCCGCGCTGGAGCACCGGGCCGTCGTCGTCGCCGACGACAGGGACGGGCTCCTCTCCGGACTGCGGGCCCTTGCGCGCGGCGAGCAGGCCGCGACGCTCACCCAGGGCGCCCCGGCCACCGGGCGCTGCGCGGTGCTCTTCACCGGACAGGGCGCCCAGCGCATCGGCATGGGCCGTGAACTGGACGCCACCCAACCGGTGTTCGCCGAGGCCTTCGACGAGGTGTGCGCGGAGCTGGACCCACGGCTGCCCCGCCCCCTGCGGGACGTGGTCTTCGGGGACGACGCGGCACTCCTGGAGCAGACCGCGATGGCCCAGGCCGCGCTGTTCGCCGTGGAAGTGGCGCTGTACCGGCTCATGGAGTCCTGGGGAGTACGGCCCGACGCCGTCGCCGGACACTCGGTCGGTGAACTGGCCGCCGCGCACGTCAGCGGAGTGCTCTCGCTGACCGACGCCTGCGCCCTGGTCGCCGCGCGCGGCAGACTCATGCAGGCGCTCCCGCACGGCGGCTCCATGGTCGCGGTGGACGCGTCCGAGAACGATGTGCTGCCGCTGCTCGCCGGCCTCGAGAGCCGGGTGAGCGTGGCCGCCGTCAACGGCCCCTCGTCCGTGGTCCTCTCCGGCGACGAGGCCGAGGTTCTGAGACTGGCCGAGGAACTCGCCGCACGCGGTCACGTCACCAAGCGGCTGCACGTCAGCCACGCCTTCCACTCGCCGCTCATGGAGCCGATGCTCGACGACTTCCGCGCCGTCGTGGAACGGCTCACCTTCCGGCCGCCCACCGTTCCCGTCGTCTCCACCAGCACCGGAACGTCCGCGGACGCCGAGACGCTGTGCTCGCCCGGCTACTGGACCGACCAGGTGCGCCAGTCCGTCCGCTTCCACGACGCCGTACGCACCCTCCACGACCAGGGAGTCCGTACGTTCCTCGAACTGGGCCCGGGCGGAGTGCTGACCGCGATGGTCCAGGACTGCCTCGCCGAAGCGGGCGAAGCCGTCGCCGCCGTGCCCACACTGCGGCGCGACCAGAGCGAACCGCGGGCCGTCCTCTCCGCCCTCGCACGGCTGCACGTCCGCGGCGTCCCCGTGGACTGGACCCCGCTGTTCACCGGCAGCGACGCCCGCCGCGTCGACCTGCCCACCTACGCCTTCCAACGCCGCCGCTACTGGCTGGACTCCGTCACGGCGGCGGGTGACGCCGACGCGGCCGGACTCACCTACACGGCACACCCGATGCTGCGCGGACTCGTCACCCTGCCGGACAGCGACGGAGTGCTCTGCACCGGCAGGCTCTCCCTGTCCACCCACGCCTGGCTCGCCGACCACATCGTGGGCGGCGCCGCGCTGGTGCCCGGCACCGCACTCGTCGACGCCGTCGTACGGGCCGGCGACGAAACCGGCTGCCCCCACCTCGACGAACTGGTCATCGCCGCCCCACTCGTCCTGCCCGAACAGGGCGCCGTCCAGCTGCAGATAGCCGTCGCCGCCCCGGACGGCACGGGCCGCCGACCCGTGACCGTCCACTCCCGCCCGGCCGACGCCGCCCCCGACACGCCCTGGACCCGGCACGCGGACGGCCTGCTCGCCCCGGCCACGGCCGACGCCCCGCTCCCCACCGCCGGAGCATGGCCGCCGCCGGCCGCGGAACGTGCCGACGCCGACGGCTTCTACCCGGCCATGCGCGAGGCCGGCTACGCGTACGGACCGCTCTTCCGCGGACTGCACAGCGTCTGGACCCACGGCGACGAGGTGTACGCCGAGGTCGCCCTGCCCGACGAACGGGAAGCCGACGCCCGGGAGTTCGGCCTGCACCCCGGCCTCCTCGACGCCGCCCTGCATGCGGCGAGCTTCGGCGCCCTGTCCGGCATCGGCAAGGACCGGCTGATGTTGCCGTTCGCCTGGAACGGCCTCACCCTGCACGCCTCCGGAGCCACCGCACTGCGCGTCACGCTCGCCCCGGCGGGACCCGACGCCTTCTCCCTGGAGGCCACCGACCCGACGGGGGCTCCGGTCCTCTCGCTCGCCTCGCTGGTGTTCCGGCCGGTCTCCGCCGACCAGCTGCGCGGCCACCAAACCCCGCACGACCTCCTCCACCACCTGACCTGGACCCCGCTGCCCCTGCCCGACCGCACACCGCAGTCCCCGGCCCCGCTGCTCGTCGACCTCACCGACACCACGGCGGCCGAGGGCCCCGAGCGGACCCGCGAACTGTGCGCCCGCGTGCTGCGGGCCGTCCAGGACCACCTGGATGAAGGGGGCGAAGGGGACGAAGGCACGGCCGAACCCGGCACGACCGGCGGCCGGCCCGAAGGACCCGGCGTCCTGATCCTCACCCGCGGCGCCTGCCCGCCCGACGGGGCCGGGACCACCGAGGCCCCCGACCCCGCGATGGCCGCCGTGTGGGGCCTGGTGCGAGCCGCGCAGTCCGAGCACCCGGGCCGCATCGCCGTGGCCGACCTCGACGGACACGAAGCCTCGCGGCAGGCCGCCCTGGCCGCCGTCGCGTCCGGGGAACCGCAACTCGCGATCCGAGAGGGCCGCGCACTCGTGCCCCGGCTGGCCCGTCTGCCCGCCACCGCCCCCGCCCCCGACCAGGGCCGTCCCCTGGACACCGAGGGGACCGTACTGATCACCGGAGGCACCGGCACCCTGGGCGGCCTGGTCGCCCGGCACCTGGCCGCCACACATGGCGTACGCAACCTGCTGCTCGTCAGCAGGACCGGCCTCGCCTCCGAATCCGCCCACGCCCTGCGCGCCGAACTGGCCGAGGAGGGCGCCCAGGTCACCTTCGCCGCCTGCGACGTGGGCGACCGCGACGCCCTGGCCGCCGTCCTCGCCGCGATTCCCGCCCCACACCCGCTGACCGCGGTCGTGCACGCCGCCGGCGTCCTCGACGACGGCGTGCTCGCCTCGCTCAGCCCAGAACGCTTCGACCCCGTGCTGCGCGCCAAGGCGGACGCCGCCTGGCACCTGCACGAACTGACCAGGGACACCGACCTGGCCGCATTCGTCCTGTTCTCCTCCGCGTCCGGCCTCCTCGGCACACCGGGCCAGGCCAACTACGCCGCCGCCAACGCCTTCCTGGACGCCCTGGCACAGCACCGCCAGGCGCTCGGCCTGCCCGCGACCTCCCTCGCCTGGGGGCTGTGGGCACAGGCAAGCGGTATGACACGACAGCTCGGCACCGGCGAACTGCGGCGCGGCGGCCGCGCCGGCATGGACGCACTGAGCAGCGACGAGGGCCTGCGACTCCTCGACGCCGCCCTGCGGTCGGGCCACGCCCAGCTGATGCCCGCCCGACTGAACCTCGCCGCACTCGGCGACACGGCCCCGGCGGACGTCCCGCCCCTGCTGCGCGGCCTGATCCGCACCCCGCGCAGAACCGCACGCGACACCGCGGCAACCGACGGCCCCTCGCTCACCCAGCGCCTGACCGCACTGCCCGACGCCGAACGGGCCGAGGCACTCCTCGATCTGGTGCGCACCGAGGCGGCGATCGCACTCGGCCACGACACCGCCGCGTCGATCGGGGCCGACCAGGCGTTCAGCGGCATCGGCTTCGACTCGCTGACGGCCGTGGACCTGCGCAACCGCCTCACCGCCGCCACCGGCGTGCGGCTGCCCGCCACGCTGATCTTCGACTACCCCACCCCCACCGTCCTCGCGGCCCACCTCGGCGGCAGGCTCGGCACGGTCCCCGCGGCCAGGCCCGCCGTCCTCACCGAACTCGACCGGCTGGAAGAGGCGTTCGCCACGGCGGGCGCGGACGACGAGCTGCACGCGCATGTCGTGGCCCGTCTGGAGGCACTGACCGCCAAGTGGTGGTCCCTGGGCGGCGAAGCCGACGAACTCGGCGCCGAGGACGACGACTTCGACTTCGACTCGGCCACCGACGACGAGATCTTCGATCTCATCGACAACGAACTGGGGTCCTGAACATGGGTCCGGGCCCTTCGCGTGAACGCTCAGGGAGAACAGACGTGGTGAACCCCGATGTGCTGATCGTCGGTTACGGTCCCGTCGGCCAGCTGGCTACGATCCTGCTGGCCCAGCACGGCCACACCGTCACGGTCGTCGAACGCTGGCCGCAGCCGTACAGCATGCCCCGGGCCGTCGCGTACGACGGCGAGGCGGCCCGCATCCTCGCCGCCGCGGGCGTCGCCGACCGCCTGGACGGCATCCGCGAACCCACCGGCGAGTACGTGTGGGAGAACGCCCGCGGCCAGACCCTGATCCACATGGACGTGCCCGGACAGAGCCCCTCGGGCTGGCCCGAGTCGACGTCCATGTACCAGCCCGGACTGGAGGCCGAGCTCGCCGCACGCGGCGCGGAACTCCCCGGCGTCACCGTGCACCGCGGCCAGGTCGCCGTGGAACTGACCGAGCACGAGGACCGGGTCGAGGTCGTCGCCGAGGACGCCGACGGTGCCAGGCACACGTACTCCGCCCGCTGGGTGATCGGCTGCGACGGCGCCAACAGCTTCGTCAGCGGCTGCATCGGCTCCACGGTGACCGACTACTCCTTCGCCCACGACTGGCTGATCTGCGACGTCGTCACGCACGACAAGCGCGAGTACAAGCCCAACAACCTGCAGATCTGCGACCCGGCCCGACCCAGGACGGCCGTCTCGGCAGGCCCCGGGCACCGACGCTGGGAGTTCATGCGCGTGCCCGGCGAGACCGTCGAAGAACTCGGCGACATCGACAACGTCTGGAATGCCCTCGGGCTCTTCGGCCTCAACCCGGACAACGCCACCCTGGAACGGCACGCCGTCTACACCACCCAGGCCCGCTGCGCCGACCAGTGGCGCTCGGGCCGGCTCCTCATCGCGGGCGACGCCGCACACGTCATGCCGCCCTTCGTCGGACAGGGCATGTGCTCGGGCTTCCGCGACGCCATCAACCTCGCCTGGAAGCTCCACCTCGTCCTCGACGGACTGGCCGACGCGCAGCTCCTCGACACGTACACGGTCGAACGCAGCTCCCACGTGCGGCCGGCCATCGAGACGTCGATCGCCCTGGGCGAGGTGATCTGCCAGACCGACCGGGCCGCGGCGGCCGGACGCGACGCCTTCCTGCTGGCCGCCCGGGCCCGCGCCCGCGGCGGCCGCGACCAGGCAGCACCGGGCGGCCCCGCCCTCGCCCAGTCCCTCACCGGCGGACTGCTGCGCACCGGCGTCGGCCACGCACCCCAGCCGGGCGCCGGCAACCTCGTCCCGCAGGCACGGGTGGCACGGGGCGGCAGGACCGGCCTGTTCGACGACGTCGTCGGCACCGGATTCACCCTGCTCTGCACCGAGGATCCGCGGCTCCTCCTCGACCCCGAGGACCTGGCGTTCCTCGACGCCCTGGACACCCATCTGGTGCGGGTGCTGCCCGCGGGCACGGCGCCGGAGAAGGCCGGGGAGCACGACGTCGTCGACCTCGACGACGTCTACCTCCCCTACCTCGCCGGAGCGGCCGCCGGCACCGCGACCGGCATGCTCGTGCGCCCCGACTTCTACCTCTTCGGCACCGCCCACGACCGCGACGACCTGGTCGCGCTCATCGAAGATCTGCGTGGCCGACTCGGGCCCACGCAGCCCTGATCACCCCTCTTGCCACACAGCATGGGAAAGGCAGCTCCGCAGATGTTGGAAGCAGTGAAGCAGTTCGGCAAGCTCGTCCGGATGATCACGACGGGCGACCCCGTCGAACGGACCCGCCGTCTCTACCAGTTCATGCCGCCGAGCTTCGAGTTCGTCGAGCGCACCACGACGTACTGCAACTTCGGCTACTGGAACGACGGCTGCACCAGCCTCGACGAAGCGGCCGAGGTGATGGCCACCAAGCTGGCCGACGCAGCCGGGATACAGAGCGGCGACACCGTCCTCGACCTCGGATTCGGCTACGGCGACCAGGACTTCTCCTGGCTGCGTGAACGCCGGCCCAAGAAGATCCACGGCCTGAACATCACGCCCCACCAGATCGAGCACGCGCGCCGCAGGGCCACCGAGGAAGGAGTGGCGGACCAGCTCGACTTCCAGCAGGGATCCGCCACCGACATCCCCTTCCCCGACAACACCTTCGACCGCGTGGTGGCCCTCGAATCCGCCTTCCACTTCTACCCGCGCAGCGACTTCTTCAAGGAGGCGTTCCGTGTGCTGCGGCCCGGCGGCGTCCTCGCCGTCGCCGACGTCCTGCCCATGCACGACGACGTGGTGCGCAAGGAACTCAAGTCACGCGCCCTGAGCTGGATCCTCCTCAGCTATGACGAGGCCAACTGGTACACCGCCGACACCTACACCAAGCAGCTCGGCGAGGTCGGCTTCGAGCAGGCACGCGTCGACTCCATCCGCGACCGGGTGTGGGAGCAGTACCGCCGGTTCATGGTCAACAGGCTCGCCAGCCCCTCGTACAAGGCCAAGGTCAGCTCCACCAGCTACAAGGGAATGGTCCGCAACTGGAGCGACCAGGACCTGCTGAAGAAGGAACTCGCAGGCATCGACTACGTCATGGCCGTCGCGCACAAGCCGGCGGAGTGACGGGCAGCTACAACCGGCGGTGCACACAGTGGTGGCAGGGGTGAACGGGTGCGTTTGGTCGAGCGGGACGAACAGGTGCGGTACCTGGACCGCCTGGTGGACGAGTGCCGCGGACGGAAGGGACAGATCGTCCTCCTGAACGGCCCGGCGACGACGGGCAAGACCGAACTCCTGAGAGTGTGCGCGGACCGGGCGCCCGAGGACGTCCGCGTGCTCCGCGCGACCTGCTCGCGCGCGGAGCAGTCCCTGCCCTTCGGGGTACTCAGCCAACTGCTGCGCAGCAATGCCCTGCCGAGCGAACTCGCCGCCCACGTGGACCGGTTGCTGAGGGACGGGGCGACCGCGAACGCCCCATCCCGACCGGACCACGACGCCGTCGAAGCGGCGGTCGTGCGCATCGTCCACGGCCTCGGCGTGGCCGTCCTCGACCTCGCCGCCGAGACACCCCTGCTGATCGCCGTCGACGACGTCCAGCACGCCGACGTCCCCTCCCTGCACTGCCTCCTCTACATCGCGCGCCGACTCGGCTCGGCCCGCGTCCTGGTGGTCCTCACCGACGAGGCGGACTTCGAGACGCAGCACTCGCTGTTCCGCGCCGAACTGCGCCGCCAGCCGCACTTCCACCAGCTGCGCCTCGCACCCCTCACCCGCGAAGGCGTCGCAGCGGTGCTCCACGGCAGGGCCGGGACACCTCCCTCCGACGCCCACACGGACGACGCGACGCCCGGGGAGACCGACGCCTTCTTCCGCGCCAGCGGCGGCAATCCCCTGCTCCTGCACGCCCTCATCGAGGACCAGCACATCGCCGGCGCGCCCCGCCCCCAGGGATACGGACTCGCCCTGCTGAACTGCCTGTACCGCGACAGGCCCGCCGTGCTCCAAGTGGCCCGCGCCCTCGCCGTGCTCGGTGAAGAGGGCGGCGTCGACGAACTGAGCCAGCTGGCGGGGCTCGACACGGAAACCGTCAGCCGGGCCCTGCACGACATGGACGCCGCCGGCCTCATCGACAAGTGCTCCTTCCGCCACCCCGTGGCCCGCTCCGCGGTCGCCGACGACATCTCCCCGCAGGACCGCCTCGCCCTGCACCGCCGCGCCGCCCAGCTGATGCACGACCGGGGCGCACCCACGATGACCGTCGCCCGTCATCTCGTGGAGGCCAGGCACACCCACGGCCCCTGGGTGGTGCACGTCCTCCTGGAAGCGGCCGAGCAGGCGATGCTCGGCGAGGACCCGCGACTGGCCACCGAGTGCCTCAAACTCGCCCACCGCTCCAGCTCCGACGAACAGGACAGGCCGGCCATCAGAGCACGGCTCGCCCAGGCCGAATGGGAGCTCAGCCCCTCCGCCGCGGCACGCCACCTCACCCCGCTCGTCTCCGCCGTCCGCAGCGGCCGGCTCGGCCACGGCGACCGCCTCGTCCTCCTGCGGCACCTGCTCTGGCACGGCAGGACCGACGAGGCCGAGACCGTCCTCAGACACCTCAGGGGCACCGCGGGCGACCAACGGCCCGAATCCCGCGACGAACCCCGCGACATCGAAAGATGGCTGGCCGCCACCCACCCCCCACTCGTCCGCAGAAGCCGCCACCCCCTCACCCACGGCAGCGACATCGGCCACCTGCTCACCCCGCTCAGCGACCCGTGGTGGCGCTCGGCCGCCGACCTCGGTGACCTGATCACCCGCGGCCCCGACCAGCACGCCGCCGACCGCGCCGAGCAGATCCTCGCGGAGACCGGCGTCGGCCGCCGCAGCCCCTGGACCGAAGAGGCCGTCCAACTGGCCCTGTCCGTACTGATCTGCGCCGGACGCCCCGCCAGCGCCGCCGACTGGTGCGACCGGCTGAGCGACCCCGCCGCCCCCCGGCAGACCCCGGCGCGCACCGCCATCCTGGCCGCGATGCGCGCCGAAGCAGCCATCAGACAGGGCGACTTGACGGCAGGCGCCGACCACGCCCGACAGGCACTCACCCACCTCGCGCCCAAGGCATGGGGAGTCGCCGTCGGCCTGCCGCTGGGCAGCCTCGTCCTCGCCACCACCAGAACCGGCCACTACGAGGAAGCGGCGAAGTGCCTCACGCACTCCGCGACCGACGCCATGTTCCGCAGCCGCTACGGACTGCACTACCTCCACGCCCGCGGCCACTACCACCTCGCCACCAACCACCCGCACGCCGCCCTCGCCGACTTCCTGTCCTGCGGCGAACTCATGCGCGCCTGGGGCCTGGACGCGTCGGCGCTCATCCCCTGGCGCACCGGCACCGCCGAGGCCTGGCTGCGCCTCGGCAACCCGGACCAGGCCAAGCGCCTCGTCTACGACGAGCTGACCAGGGCCGGCGCCGACGACCCACGCGCCCGTGGCTCGGCGCTGCGCCTCCTCGCCGCGCTCGGCCCCGTCAGCAGACAGCCCGAACTGCTCACGGAGGCACTGGACCTGCTGGAGGACTGCGGCGACGGCTACGAACAGGCCAGGGTGCTGGTCGATCTCTGCCGCAGCTATCACGCACTCGACGAACACCGGCGGGCCCGCATGGTCTTCCGCCGGGCCTGGCACGTGGCGAAGCTGTGCAATGCAGGCCCGCTGAACAAGGAACTCATGGCGGCCTCCGGCGGCGTCGGCGGATTCGAGACGGCACCCGTGGGCGCCGACGGCATCACCTCCCTCACCGGCTCCGAACGGCGGGTCGCCGCACTGGCCGTGATGGGCTGCACGAACCGCGAGATCGCCGGGAAACTGCACATCACCGCAAGTACGGTGGAGCAGCACCTGACCCGCGTGTACCGGAAGCTCAACGTCAAGCGGCGAAAGGACCTTCCCGTGGACCTGCGCAACGACGGAGCCACGACCGAGCGGACGCCCCTCGGACGCCGCTGACCGATCGCACCCCGAACCGCCCCCCCCCAAAAAAAGGATTCACGTGCCGCACACCCCGGACGACCAGCCGACCACCCCCGCACCCGGCACCTACACCATCGACGCCGGACGCAGCACGATCGCCTTCACCACACGCCACTTCTTCGGCCTGGGCGCCGTACCCGGAACGTTCGCCCTCGCCTCGGGCCAGGTGCACGTCGATGCCGAGCCCACCCTGTCGTCGGCCACGGCCGTCATCGACGCCGACAGCTTCACGACCGGCAGTGGAACCCGCGACAAGGTCGTGCGCTCACCCAAGTACCTGGACACCGCGAAGCACCCCCACATCACCTTCGCCTCGAACGCCGTCCAGGACACGGGCAGCGGATACGTCCTGCGCGGAGAACTGACCGTCAAGGCCACGACCCAACCCGTCGAACTCGCCGTAGAACAGCCGGAATGCGGAGCCGAAGGAATCCGGTTCCGCGCCACCACCCGAATCGACAGGTACGCATTCGGCATAACCGTCGACAAGGGCATGACCGCCCGTCACCTCACCCTTTCTCTCGACATTCTCGCCGTACCCGCCGTCGGAAACACCTCCGGCGAATAGCGGCCGAGGGAAGCGGGCCATGGAGAACACGATGACATATCTGGGAATCGACATCGGCGGCACCAAAGTCGCCCTGCGCGCCGAGAACGGCACGCAATCCCAGGAAGCCGTGTTCCCCTGGCCGCGCCCCGGAAGCACCGCGCACGACGACCTGGACGCCCTCGCCACGCAGGTCCGCGCACTCCTCGCCAGCACACACGGGCCGGTCGCCTCCGTCGGCATCGCCATGCCCGCCACCGTCGACGGAACCGGCCGGGTCACCACCTGGCCGAACCGCCCCTCCTGGACGGGACTCGACCTGCGCGGCGCGCTCCACCCCCTGTTCCCCGGGAGCAGGGTCACCTGGGCCGACGACGGGGACCTCGCCGCCCTCGCCGAGGCCGACGCGGCCGGCTGCCGGGACCTCGTCTACCTCGGCGTCGGCACCGGCATCGGCGGCGGCATGGTCGTCGGCGGCCGGCCCTGCCCCGGCCCGGACCGCGGCTCCTGCGAAGTCGGCCACATGATCGTCGACAGCGCGGGACCGCGCTGCGACTGCGGCCGCCGAGGCTGCGTACAGGCCATCGCCTCCGGCCCGGCCACCCTGCGCAGAGCGGCCCGACTGCGCGGCACCGCCACGACCTTCGACGACCTCAGGCAGGGCCTGCGCGACGACGAACCCTGGGCCGCCGCCGCGGTACAGGAATCCTGTGCCGCCCTGGCCGTCGCCGTCGTCAACCTCAACGAACTCGCGCACCCCTCCCTGGCCCTGATCGGCGGCGGATTCGCCGACGGCCTGCCCGGATTCACCGACCGGGTGGCAGCCGCCGCGACCGCCCTCACCAGGCCCGGCCACCAGCTCGCCCCCGTACGCGCCGCCGCCCTTGGCGGGCTCTCGTCCCTGCGCGGCGCACTCCTCCTGGCCCGGGGTACGCACTCCGGGTTCGGGGTTCCCGGCTAGGGGGCTGCGGCAACCCCCTAGGGGTTGTCCGGTTCGATGCGCCACCCGTAGATTCCCCGAGTAGGGAGGATCATTTCGGAGTGCGCGGTGCTGCGAATTCACCGAAGAAACCACTCAGGTATTCCGGTCGGAACTCGCCAGTTGTGCCACTTCACGGGACCGAGCTCAATGACGCTCATTGGTGCCCATCGATGACGAATTGAGGCTCGTTGACGGACCGTTTGATGGTGGGCCGATATTCACCTGCTGACCGCCGCGACGGGTTGGGTTGAGTGGACAAAGAAGAGAAGCTCCGTGATTACCTGAAGAGGACGACCGCGGATCTGCGCCGCGCGCGACAGCGCCTGCGCGACATGGAGGCCGAGCAACAGCAGCCCATCGCCATCGTGGGGATGAGCTGCCGCTACCCGGGAGGCGTGACCAGCCCCGAGGACCTCTGGCAGCTCGTCTCCACCGGCACCGACGGCGTCTCCGGATTCCCGGACGACCGCGGCTGGAACCTCGGCGGTCTCTACGAGGCCGACGCGGGCCAGGACGGCAAGTCGGCCACCGAAGAAGGCGGATTCCTCTATGGGGCAGGCGACTTCGACGCCGGCTTCTTCGGCATCTCGCCGCGCGAAGCCCTGGCCATGGACCCGCAGCAGCGGCTGCTCCTGGAGGCGTCCTGGGAGGCGTTCGAGCGTGCGGGCATCGACCCGACGTCGCTGCGCGGCAGCCGTACGGGCGTCTTCGCGGGCTTGATGTACCACGACTACGCGGCCCGGCTCGGTTCCGTGCCCGACGGCGTCGAGGCGTTCATCGGCGTGGGCAACTCGGGCAGTGTCGTCTCCGGCCGCGTGGCCTACGCCTTCGGGCTCGAGGGCCCCGCCGTGACGGTCGACACGGCGTGCTCGTCGTCCCTGGTGAGCCTGCACCTGGCGGTGCAGTCGCTGCGCAAGGGCGAATGCACGATGGCGCTGGCCGGCGGCGTGACGGTGATGGCCACCCCCGGCACGTTCGTGGACTTCAGCCGCCAGCGCGGCCTCGCCTCGGACGGCCGCTGCAAGTCGTTCGCGGAGGCGGCGGACGGCACGGGCTGGTCCGAGGGCGTGGGCGTGCTCCTGGTGGAGCGGCTCTCGGACGCGCGTGCCAAGGGTCACCGGGTTCTTGCGGTGGTGCGGGGCAGTGCGGTGAATCAGGATGGTGCGTCGAATGGTCTGACGGCTCCGAATGGTCCGTCGCAGCAGCGTGTCATCCGGGCGGCGTTGGCGAGTGCGGGTCTGTCGGCGGCGGACGTCGATGCGGTGGAGGCGCACGGTACGGGTACGACGCTGGGTGACCCGATCGAGGCGCAGGCGCTGCTCGCGACGTACGGCCAGGAGCGCCCCGAGGGGCGTCCGTTGTGGCTCGGCTCGGTGAAGTCGAACATCGGTCACACGCAGGCGGCCGCGGGTGTCGCGGGCGTCATCAAGATGGTCATGGCGATGCGGGCGGGAGTTCTGCCCCAGACCCTGCACGTTGACCAGCCGACGCCTCAGGTCGACTGGTCTGCCGGGGCCGTCGAGCTCCTGACGGAGTCGATGGCGTGGCCGGAGACGGGTGCGCCGCGTCGTGCGGGCGTCTCGTCGTTCGGCGTCAGCGGCACGAATGCGCATGTGGTGCTGGAGCAGGCGCCGGAGGTTGAGGAGCCGGAGGCGGTTGCGGGTCCGGTGGTGGTGCCGGTGGTGCCGTGGGTGGTGTCGGCGAAGTCGGAGGCGGGGCTGGCGGGGCAGGTGGATCGGCTGCGGTCGTTCGTCGCCGAGCGTCCGGGCGGGGCTGAGTTGTCGCCGGTGGATGTCGGGTTCTCGCTGGTGACGACGCGTGCGGTGCTGGAGCACCGTGCGGTGCTGATCGGCGAGCGGGTCGTGGAGGGGTCGGTGTCGCCCGGTAAGACGGGTGTGCTGTTCTCGGGGCAGGGTTCGCAACGGGCGGGCATGGGTCGGGAGTTGTATGAGGCGTATCCCGTCTTCGCGGATGCGTTTGATGCGGTGTGTGCGGAGTTGGACCGTCATCTGGAGCGGCCTCTTCGTGAGGTGGTGTTCGGTGAGGGTGAGCTGCTGGATCAGACGCAGTTCACGCAGGCCGGGCTGTTCGCGCTTGAGGTTGCGCTGTTTGAGCTGGTGACGTCGTGGGGTGCGAAGCCGGACTTCCTGCTCGGGCACTCGATTGGTGAGTTGTCGGCTGCGTACGTCGCCGGTGTGCTGTCCCTTGAAGACGCTGCTGCTCTCGTGGCGGCGCGGGGTCGTCTGATGCAGGCGCTCCCGACGGACGGGGCGATGGTGTCGTTGCAGGCGGCGGAGGACGAGGTCCTGCCGCTCCTGGTCGATGGCGTGTCCATCGCCGCGCTCAACGGCCTGCGCTCCACGGTGATTTCGGGCGACGAGGCGGAGGTCCTCCGGATCGCCGCGCACTTCCAGGCCGAGGGTCGTAAGACCATGCGCCTGCGCGTGAGCCATGCGTTCCACTCGCCGCGTATGGACGGGATGCTCGACGACTTCCGTGCCGTGGCCGAAGGCCTGACCTTCAACGCCCCGCAGCTGTCGATCGTCTCGGACGTGACCGGCGAGGTCCTGTCGGCGGAGGAGATCCAGGACCCGGAGTACTGGGTCCGCCACGTCCGCGAGGCCGTCCGTTTCCTGGACGGCATCCGCACGCTGGAGTCCGCGGGCGTGACCGCGTTCCTGGAGCTGGGTCCGGATGGCGTGCTGTCTGCGATGGGGCAGGAGTGTGTCACTTCCGATTCCGGTGAGGGGCTTGCTTTTGTGCCCGTGCTCCGGAAGGACCGTGAGGAGCCGGGTTCGCTGGTCGCGGCGCTGGCCGAACTGTACGTACGGGGCATGGGAGTTGACTGGTCGGCGTACTACGCCGGCAGCGGTGCGCAACGGGTCGACCTGCCTACTTACGCCTTCCAGCATGAGCGCTACTGGCTGAAGTCCCTTCCTGCGGATGCCGTTGACGGTACGGGGTTCGGGGCGCGGCTTGTGGAGCACGCGCTGCTGGACGCGGTGGTCTCGCTCGCGGACGGGGACGGCTGGCTGTTCGCCGGTCAGCTCTCTCTTCAGTCGCATGCGTGGCTTGCGGATCATGTGGTGTTGGGTTCGGTGTTGTTGCCGGGTACGGCGTTTGTGGATCTGGCGTTGTTTGCGGGGGAGAGGGTTGGTTGTGGGGGGCTTGAGGAGCTGACGCTGGAGGCGCCGTTGGTGGTGCCTGAGCGTGGCGGGGTGTCGGTTCAGTTGTCGGTGGCGGCGGCGGGTGTGGATGGTCGTCGTGGGGTGAGTGTGCATTCGCGGCCGGCTGATGATGCCGAGGGCGAGTGGGTGTGTCATGCCCGGGGTGTGCTGTCGGCCGGGGCCGTGGGCGTGGGTGAGGGGCTTGAGGTGTGGCCCCCGCGTGATGCCGTCGAGTTGGAGACGGCTGATGTGTACGACCGTCTGGCGGATCAAGGTCTCGGCTATGGGCCGCTGTTCCAGGGGCTGCGGTCGGTGTGGCGGCAGGGTGACGACGTCTATGCCGAGGTCGCTCTGCCCGAGGGGACGGACGTAGACGGGTTCGGTGTGCACCCGGCGCTGTTGGACTCGGCGTTGCATGCGATCGGGCTCGCCGTCGATGGCGGACCGGATGCGGTCGAGGGTGGTTCGCCGGGTCTGCCGTTCGCGTGGTCGGGGGTGTCGTTGTCCGCGGTGGGTGCGCGGGTGTTGCGGGTGCGGATCGTGCGCTCGGGTTCGGGTGTGTCGTTGCTGTTGGCTGATGGCTCGGGTGCGCATGTGGCGTCGGTGGAGTCGTTGGCGTTGCGTCCGGTGACTGCTGAGCAGTTGCAGGGTGCGGGTAGCGGTGGTGTGGCTCGGGATGCGTTGTTCCGGGTGGAGTGGTCGGCGCTGGCTGTGCCTGCGGATGCGGATGCGGATGCGGGTTCGCGCTCGGGCTCGGGCGAGTCTGGGGTGCGGGTCGAGTATCTGAGTGCGGATGTCGCGGGTGATGTGGTTGCGCGGGCGCATGAAGTGGCTGGTCGTGCCTTGGAGTTGGTGCAGGGCTGGCTGGCGGATGAGTCGGCTGGTCAGGCGCGGCTGGTGGTGGTGACGCGGGGTGCGGTGGCCTGTGACGGGGCTGAGGTGCCGGATCCGGTGCAGGCGGCGGTGTGGGGTCTGCTGCGTCCGGCGCAGACGGAGAACCCCGACCGTTTCGTCCTCGCCGACCTCGATGCGGATGAGGGTGAGCCGTCGCGGGCGGTGCTGTCCGCGGCGGTGGCTTCGGGTGAGCCGCAGTTGGCGATCCGGCGCGGTGAGGTGTTCGTGCCGCGGCTGGCGCGGGTGGTTGTTTCCGCCGAGCGGCCGGTGCGCGATCTCGACGGTCAGGGCACGGTCCTGGTGACGGGTGCGGGTGGTGCGCTGGGTGGTCTGGTGGCTCGGCATCTGGTGACGGAGCGCGGCGTAGGTCACCTGCTGCTGGTGTCTCGGCGCGGTGAACAGGCTCCAGGTAGCCGTGAGTTGGTGGCGGAGCTGGAGGAGCTGGGAGCCGCGGTGCGGGTGGCCGCGTGTGACGTAGCCGACCGCGACGCCCTGGCGGCGGTGCTGGACGCCGTGCCCGCCGAGCATCCGCTGGTGGGTGTCGTACACACGGCGGGTGTCCTGGACGACGGCATCCTCTCCTCCCTCACCCCGCAACGCCTGGACGCGGTGTTGCGTCCGAAGGTGGATGCGGCCTGGCATCTGCACGAGTTGACGCGCGACTTGGATCTGTCGCTGTTCGTGTTGTTCTCCTCTGCGGCGGGTGTGTTCGGTGGTGCGGGTCAGGCGAACTACGCGGCGGCGAACGCGTTCCTGGATGCGCTGGCTGAGGTCCGGTGTGGTGAAGGGCTTGCGGGTCAGTCGCTGGCCTGGGGTCCGTGGGCCGAGGGCGGCATGCTGGGCCGGCTCGATGACGCCGACCTGCAGCGCATGGCACGGGACGGCGTGGTGCCGCTGGTCCCCGCAGACGGCCTCGCCCTGTTCGACGCGACCCACGGAATGGAGCAGGCGGCCCTCCTGACCGTCAAGCTGGACGTCCCTGCACTGCGTCGGCGCGCCGGCACGGGCACGTTGCCCGCACTGTTGCGGAGCCTCGCGCAGGGCAACCGGCGGCGCACGGCCAGTGCCGGTGGCAGCGGATCGACGCTTGCGGAGCGTCTCGCGGCGGTGCACCCGAGCGAACGGGCCGACTTGGTCGACGAGATGGTGAGGGCGCAGGTCGCGACCGTGCTCGGCCATGTGTCCGGGGACGTGATCGCGGCGGGGCAGGCGTTCAAGGAGCTGGGCTTCGACTCGCTCACGGCGCTCGAACTGCGGAACAGGCTCGTGTCGGCGACCGGCCTGCGCCTGCCGGCCACGTTGGTCTTCGACTACCCGACCCCTGCGGCGCTGGCTGACTTCGTGCTGGCCGAGGCGCTGGGAACCGCCGGCGAGACGGCTGTCGGTGCGGCGGTGGCGGCAGCGGACGACGAGCCGATCGCGATCGTGGGCATGAGCTGCCGCTACCCGGGAGCGACAGCCGGCCCGGATGACCTCTGGCGGCTGGTGGCCTCGGGAGGGGACGGGATCTCCGGATTCCCGACCGACCGGGGATGGGACGTCTCAGGGCTGTTCGACAGCGATCCGAGCCAGGTGGGCACGTCGTACGCCACCGAGGGCGGGTTCCTGTACGACGCCCCGCAGTTCGATGCGGGCTTCTTCGGGATCAGCCCGCGTGAGGCGCTGGCGATGGACCCGCAGCAGCGGCTCCTGCTCGAAGGGTCGTGGGAGGCCATCGAGTCCGCGGGGATCGACCCGGCCTCGCTGCGCGGCAGCAGCACCGGAGTGTTCGCCGGCGTGATGTACCACGACTACGCGTCCAGGCTGAGGACGGCACCGGACGACGTCGAGGGGTACCTCGGCATCGGGAACTCCGGCAGTGTCGTCTCGGGCCGCGTCTCCTACACGCTGGGCCTTGAGGGTCCGGCGGTGACGGTGGATACGGCGTGCTCGTCGTCGCTGGTCGCGCTGCACTGGGCGATCCAGGCGCTGCGCAAGGGCGAATGCACGATGGCGCTCGCGGGCGGCGTGACGGTCATGGCGACGCCAGGCACCTTTGTGGAGTTCTCGCGTCAGCGTGGTCTCGCGGCGGACGGTCGCTGCAAGTCGTTCGCGGCCGGAGCCGACGGCACCGGCTGGGGCGAGGGCGTCGGCATGCTCCTGGTGGAGCGGCTCTCGGACGCGCGCGCCAAGGGTCACCGGGTCCTCGCGGTGGTGCGGGGCAGTGCGGTGAATCAGGATGGCGCGTCGAATGGCCTGACGGCTCCGAATGGTCCGTCGCAGCAGCGTGTCATCCGGGCGGCGTTGGCTAGTGCGGGTCTGCAGGCGTCGCAGGTGGACGCGGTGGAGGCGCATGGTACGGGTACGACGCTGGGTGACCCGATCGAGGCGCAGGCGTTGCTCGCGACGTACGGTCAGGGTCGTTCTGAGGGGCGTCCGCTGTGGCTGGGTTCGGTGAAGTCGAACATTGGTCACACGCAGGCGGCTGCGGGTGTCGCCGGGATCATCAAGATGGTCATGGCGATGCGGCACGGTGTGTTGCCGCGGACGCTGCACGTGGATGAGCCGACGCCTCAGGTCGACTGGTCGGCGGGGGCGGTTGAGCTCTTGACGGAGCCGGTGGAGTGGCCGGAGACGGGTGAGCCGCGTCGTGCGGGTGTCTCGTCGTTCGGTATCAGCGGTACGAATGCGCATGTGCTGCTGGAGCAGGCGCCGGAGGTTGAGGAGCCGGAGCCGGTTGTGGGGCCGGTGGTGTTGCCGGTGGTGCCGTGGGTGGTGTCGGCGAAGTCGGAGGCGGGGCTGGCGGGGCAGGTGGAGCGGCTGAGGTCGTTCGTCGCCGAGCGTCCCGAACTGTCTCCCGTGGATGTCGGTTTCTCGCTGGCTACGACGCGTGCGGTGCTGGAGCACCGGGCGGTGCTGATCGGCGGCGAGCAGGTGGCCGTGGGTTCGGTGTCGCCCGGCAAGGCGGGTGTGCTGTTCTCAGGCCAAGGATCACAACGGGCCGGTATGGGACGGGAGTTGTACAAGGCGTATCCCGTCTTCGCGGACGCGTTCGACGCGGTGTGTGCGGAGCTGGACCGCCACTTGGACCAGTCCCTGCGTGAGGTCGTCTTCGACGGTGGTGAGCTGTTGGATCAGACGCAGTTCACGCAGGCGGGTCTGTTCGCTCTGGAAGTCGCGCTGTTTGAGCTGGTGACGTCGTGGGGTGTGAAGCCCGACTTCCTGCTGGGCCACTCGATTGGTGAGTTGTCGGCTGCGTACGTGGCCGGCGTGCTGTCCCTGGAGGACGCTGCTGCTCTCGTGGCGGCGCGGGGTCGTCTGATGCAGGCGCTTCCGGCCGGCGGGGCGATGGTGTCGTTGCAGGCGGCGGAGGACGAGGTCCTGCCGCTGCTGGGCGACGGCGTGTCCATCGCCGCGCTCAACGGCCCGCGTTCCACGGTGATTTCGGGCGATGAGGACGCGGTGCTTGCCATTGCCGCGTACTTCGAGGGTGAGGGTCGTAAGACCAAGCGCTTGCGTGTGAGCCATGCGTTCCACTCGCCGCGTATGGACGCGATGCTCGACGACTTCCGTGCCGTGGCGCAGGGACTGACCTTCAACGCGCCCGAGGTCGCCATCGTCTCCGACGTGACCGGCACGGTCCTGACATCGGCTGAACTCCAGGACCCGGAGTACTGGGTCCGTCATGTCCGTAAGGCCGTCCGTTTCCTGGACGGCATCCGCACCCTGGAAGCGGAAGGCGTGACCAGGTTCCTGGAGCTGGGCCCCGACGGAGTCCTCTCCGCGATGGCCCAGGACTGCGTCACATCCGGCTCCGGCGCCGAGGAGCTCACCTTCGTACCCGCCCTCCGCAAGAACCGCGAGGAGCCGGAGACCCTGCTCACCGCCCTCGCTCAACTGCACGTACGCGGCAAAGCAGTTGACTGGACGGCCTACTACGCAGGCACCGGCGCCCGCCGCGTCGACCTGCCCACATACGCCTTCCAGCATCAGGGCTACTGGCTGACGGATGACCGTACGTACGACGGCGACGCAAGTGGTCTTGGGCAGAGTCCGGACGAGCATCCGCTGCTGGGTGCGGCGGTTCCGCTGGCCGGGGGCGCGGGTGTGGTGTTCACCGGGCTCCTGTCGCCCGCCAGGTACCCGTGGCTCGCCGATCACCTTGTCAAGGGCTCGATCTTGTTGCCCGGTACGGCACTTGTGGATCTGGCGCTGCACGCCGGCGAGTACGTCGAGTGCGGATCGCTGGACGAGCTGACGTTGGAAGCGCCGCTGGTGCTGTCGGAGCGGATCGACACTCAGGTGCAACTCGTGGTGGGCGCTCCCGGTGACGAGAGCGGACGCCGGGCGCTGACCGTGTACTCGCGCCCCTCCGACGACCCGCGTGCCGAATGGACGCGGCACGCGGAAGGTGTGCTTTCGGTCGAGGCCGGGGCCGTGGGCGCGGGTGAGGGGCTTGAGGTGTGGCCCCCGCGTGATGCCGTCGAGTTGGAGACGGCCGATGTGTACGACCGCCTGGCGGCTCAAGGGCTCGACTACGGGCCGGCGTTCCAGGGGCTGCGCGCTGCATGGAGGCGCGGCGATGAGCTGTTCACGGAGGTGTCCCTCCCCGACGGCCTTGAGACTGGCGGATTCGGTCTGCACCCGGCGCTCTTTGACGCTGCCTTGCACACGATGGCCGTCTCGGATGCGGGATTCCAGGCTGACGAGGGTGGTTCGCCGGGTCTGCCGTTCGCGTGGTCGGGGGTGTCGTTGTCCGCGGTGGGTGCGCGGGTGTTGCGGGTGCGGATCGTGCGCTCGGGTTCGGGTGTGTCGTTGCTGTTGGCTGATGGCTCGGGTGCGCATGTGGCGTCGGTGGAGTCGTTGGCGTTGCGTCCGGTGACTGCTGAGCAGTTGCAGGGTGCGGGTAGCGGTGGTGTGGCTCGGGATGCGTTGTTCCGGGTGGAGTGGTCGGCGCTGGCTGTGCCTGCGGATGCGGATGCGGATGCGGGCTCGCGCTCGGGCTCGGGCGAGTCTGGGGTGCGGGTCGAGTATCTGAGTGCGGATGTCGCGGGCGACGTGGTTGCACGGACGCATGAAGTGGCTGGTCGTGCCTTGGAGTTGGTGCAGGGCTGGCTGGCGGACGAGCAGTTCGGGCAGGCGCGGCTGGTGGTCGTGACGCGGGGTGCGGTGGCCTGCAACGACGCCGAGGTGCCGGATCCGGTGCAGGCGGCGGTGTGGGGTCTGCTGCGTTCGGCGCAGACGGAGAACCCCGACCGTTTCGTCCTCGCCGATCTCGCCCCGGACCTGGCCGTGGAGCTCGAAGGCGATGCGGCATCACGGGCGGTGCTGTCCGCGGCGGTGGCTTCGGGTGAGCCGCAGTTGGCGATCCGGCGCGGTGAGGTGTTCGTGCCGCGGCTGGCGCGGGCCGTTGTTTCCGCCGAGCGGCCGGTGCGCGATCTCGACGGTCAGGGCACGGTCCTGGTGACGGGTGCCAGTGGTGCGCTGGGTGGTCTGGTGGCCCGGCATCTGGTGACGGAGCGCGGCGTACGCCACCTGCTCTTGCTGTCCCGGCGCGGTGAACAGGCCCCAGGCAGCGCTGAGTTGGTGGCGGAGTTGGAGGAGCTGGGTGCCGGGGTGCGGGTGGCCGCGTGTGATGTGGCCGATCGTGACGCTCTGGCGGCGGTGCTGGACGCCGTGCCCGCCGAGCACCCGCTGGTGGGTGTCGTACACACGGCGGGTGTCCTGGACGACGGCATCCTCTCCTCCCTCACCCCGCAACGCCTGGACGCGGTGTTGCGTCCGAAGGTGGATGCGGCCTGGCATCTGCACGAGTTGACGCGCGACTTGGACCTGTCGCTGTTTGTGCTGTTCTCGTCGGCGGCGGGTGTGTTCGGTGGTGCGGGTCAGGCGAACTACGCGGCGGCGAACGCGTTCCTGGACGCGCTGGCGGAGGTGCGGCGTGGTGAAGGGCTTGTGGGTCAGTCGCTGGCCTGGGGTCCGTGGGCGGAGAGTGGCATGCTCGGGCGCCTCGATGACGCCGAGGCACAGCGCATGGCCAGGTCCGGTGTTCCGCCGCTCTCGGCCGAGCAGGGCATCGAACTCTTCGACGCCGCCGGTGCGCTGCCGGAAGCCGTGCTCGTCCCCGTCCGGCTGGACTTCGCCGCGCTGCGGCGGCAGTCGGCGGGCAAGCCGCTGCCGGTCATGTTCCGCTCGCTGATCCGCAGGTCGGCCCCGCGCGCGGCCGACGGGCGCTCCGGTTCCGAGGGCGGCGGCGGATCATTCGTCGACCGGCTGCGTCCGCTGCCCGACGCCGAACGAGAGCGGCTCACCCTCCAGTTGGTGTGCGACCGAGTGGCCGAGGTGCTGGGCCACGCTCGGGGCGCAGACGTCAAACCCCATGACGCCTTCACGGAGATGGGCTTCGACTCGCTCACCGCCGTCGAACTGCGCAACCGGCTCAACGCCGAGACCGGCCTGCGGCTGCCCGCGACGCTGGTCTTCGACTACCCCACCCCGATGGTGCTCGCCGAGCACATCCTGGGCGAGGCCGCTCCGGCGAAGGCCGCGACCCGCTCGGTGCTCGCCGAACTCGACCAGCTGGAGGCTGCGTTCACCTCCCTGGACACGGCCGACGATGAGCCGCTGGCCGAGGTCACCGCCCGGCTGAACGCGCTCGTGGCCAAGTGGAACGAGGCGCGCGGACAAGCGGTGACGACGGACGACGTGAGCAACACCCTCGACACAGCCTCAGACGACGAGCTGTTCGACTTCATCGACAACAGGTTCGGCAGGTGACTCGCTGATGGCGAACGAGGACAAGCTCCGCGACTACCTCCGGCGGGTGACCGCCGAGCTCCACGAGACGAGCGAGCGACTGCGTGCCGTGGAGGAGAAGGACCGCGAGCCGATCGCGATCGTGGCGATGAGCTGCCGCTACCCCGGCGACGTCAGTTCCCCCGAGGAGCTGTGGGAGCTGGCGGCTGCGGGCCGGGACGGGATCACGGAGTTCCCCGCGGACCGCGGTTGGGACGTCGACTCCCTTTACGACCCGGAGATGCGGCGCCCCAACACGTCGTACACCCGAGAGGGCGGGTTCCTGCACGACGCGGGCGACTTCGACGCCGAGCTGTTCAAGATCTCGCCGCGCGAGGCGCTGGCGATGGACCCGCAGCAGCGGCTGCTCCTCGAAGCGACCTGGGAGGCCATCGAGCGGGGCGGGATCGACCCGCTGTCGCTGCGCGGCAGCCGGACGGGCGTGTTCGCCGGGGTGATGTACCACAATCACGCGGCGAGCCTCGGGGCGGTGCCCGAGGGCGTGGACGGCTTCCTGGGCACCGGCACCGCGAGCAGCGTGGTGACCGGCCGGGTGGCGTACACGCTGGGCCTTGAGGGTCCCGCGGTGACGGTGGACACGGCGTGCTCGTCGTCCCTGGTCTCCCTGCACCTGGCGATGCAGTCGCTGCGGTCGGGCGAATGCGCCATGGCGCTCGCGGGCGGGGTCACGGTGATGACGACGCCGGCGACGTTCATCGACTTCAGCAAGCAGCGAGGTCTCGCCGCGAACGGCCGCTGCAAGGCGTTCGCGGACGCGGCGGACGGCACCGGCTGGGGAGAGGGCGTCGGGATGCTGCTCCTGGAGCGCCTCTCGGACGCCCGCCGCAACGGCCACCAAGTGCTCGCGGTCGTCCGTGGTTCGGCCGCGAACCAGGACGGCGCGAGCAACGGCCTGACCGCCCCCAACGGTCCCTCGCAACAGCGCGTCATCCGACAGGCATTGGCCAACGCCGGTCTGTCGGCGGCGGACGTCGATGCCGTGGAGGCGCACGGTACGGGTACGACGCTCGGTGACCCGATCGAGGCGCAGGCGCTGCTGGCGACCTACGGCCAGGAACGGACCGGCGAACGCCCTCTGTGGCTGGGCTCGTTGAAGTCGAACATCGGCCACACCCAGGCCGCCGCGGGCGTGGCGGGTGTGATCAAGATGGTCATGGCGATGCGGCACGGTGTACTGCCGCGGACCCTGCATGTGGATGAGCCGTCCTCGCACGTGGACTGGTCAGCGGGGGCTGTTGAGCTGCTGAAGGAGTCGGTGGCGTGGCCGAAGACGGGTGCGCCGCGTCGTGCGGGCGTCTCGTCGTTCGGCATCAGCGGCACCAACGCCCACGTGATCCTTGAGCAGGCGCCCGCGGAGAGCGCCACCGAGGAGCGCGCGGCGAACGGAGGCGGGACCGCCCGGGAAGCGGGCCCCCTGGCGCCGGTGACGAGCGACGTCCTGCCGTGGGTGCTGTCCGGCAAGTCGCCGGAGGCCGTCGCCGGCCAGGCCTCGCGGATGCTGGCGTACCTGGAGGACCGTCCGGAGTCCGAACCGGCGGCACCCGCCGACGTGGCCTGGTCCCTGTCGACGACGCGGGCTCAGCTGGAGCACCGCGTGGCCGTGATCGCGGAGCGGCAGGCGGACTTCCGGGCCGGCCTGATGGCCTTGGCGCAGGGCGGCTCGGCTCCCGGTGTGGTGCGCGCAGTGGCGGGCCGGGAGACCCGGCCTGTGTTCGTGTTCCCTGGCCAGGGCGCGCAGTGGACGGGCATGGCGGCCGGTCTCCTCGAGTCCTCGCCGGTGTTCGCGGCGCGGCTGACCGAGTGCGGTGCGGCGCTGGCTCCGTACGTGGACTGGTCGTTGCTGGACGTGGTGCGGGGGGCGCAGGGCGCGCCGTCGTCGGACCGCGTGGACGTCATGCAGCCGGTGCTGTGGGCGATCATGGTGTCGCTGGCCGAGGTATGGCGGTCGGTGGGTGTGCTGCCGGGCGCTGTGCTGGGCCATTCGCAGGGCGAGATCGCGGCCGCCGTGGTGGCGGGCGGCCTGTCGCTGGAGGACGGGGCGCGGCTGGTGGCGCTGCGGCGCCGGGTGACGCTGCCGCTGTCGGGCCGTGGCGGGATGACGTCGGTGGCACGGGACGCGGACTGGGTCGCCGAGCGCGTGGCACGGTACGGGTCGCGGCTGTCCGTGGCTGCGGTGAACGGGCCGGGCTCGGCGGTGGTCTCCGGCGACCTGGACGCCCTGGAGGAGTGGGAGGGCGAGTGCGCGGCGGCCGGCGTGCGGACGCGGCGCATCCCCATGGACTACGCCTCCCACTCGGCGCAGATCGACGGCGTGCGGGAGGAGTTGGCGCAGGCGCTGACGGGGCTCGCTCCCCGGTCCGCGACGGTGCCGTTCTACTCGACGCTGACGGGCGGGCCGCTGGACACGGTGGAGCTCGGCGCGGACTACTGGTTCAGGAACCTGCGGTCGAGAGTCGAGTTCGAGGCGGCTACGCGCGCCGCGCTCGCGGCGGGGCACCGGGTGTTCGTCGAGGTGAGCCCGCACGCCGTCCTCGGCTTCGGGCTGCAGGAGACGTTCGACGCGCTGGGCAGTGACGCCGTGGCGCTGGGTACGTTGCGCCGGGGCGAGGACGAGACCCGCAGGCTGCTCGTCTCCCTCGCCGAGGCATGGGCGCACGGCGTGGAGGTCGACTGGCGCGCCGTGCTCGCGGGGACAGGGCCGCGCCGTGTCGTGGACCTGCCCACGTACGCCTTCCAGCACCGCCGCTACTGGCTCGACGCGGTGAGCAGACCGCACAGCACCGACCCCGCCGAGCCCGCCGGACGAGCAACGGCAGGCGCGGCCCCCGAGGACGGCACGTTCTGGGCGGCGGTCGAGAGCGAGGACCTGGAGGCGCTCACCCGGACGCTGGCGGTGGACACGGAACAGTCCTTCGCCGCCGCGCTGCCCGCCCTCGCCGCGTGGCGGCAGCAGCGCACGGCCCTCGCCACGATCGACGCCTGGCGCTACCGAGTGACGTGGCAGCGGATCGCCGAGTCCGCCGGGGCAGCGGTCCTCTCCGGGACCTGCCTTGTGATCGCTCCGGAGCCCGACGGCTCGGGCGAGGAGGAGCACGCCGCGGAGCACGTCGCTGGGTACGCCGCGGGCATCGAGCAATACGTACAGCAGTGCGTCAGCGCGCTCGCCCCTGCCGACGTCCGAGTCGTGCGGGTCGGGCCCGGACACGACAGCGAGGCGCTCGCCGCACGGATACGCAACGCGCTCGCGGACGCCGACGGCAGCGACGGCACGCTCGGCACCGCCGACGACGGGGCAGCGGTGGCCGGCATCTTGTCGTTGCTCGCCCTGGACACAAGCGCCCACCCCGACGCGGACGCGGTACCCGCCGGCTTCGCGAGCACCCTCACCCTCGTGAAGGCCCTCGGCCACACTGAGGAGAAGGCCCTCCACGAGGCCCTCCAGAAGGCCCCACTGTGGATCGCGACCCGCGGAGCCGCCTCGGTCGGGCGCACCGACCAGGTGACCGATCCGACGCAGGCCCTGCTCTGGGGCCTGGGCGGCGTGATCAGTGCCGAACACCCCCAGCTCTGGGGCGGCCTGGTCGACCTCCCGGCCGAACTGGACCGGCGGGCGGCGCACCGCCTGCGCCGGGTCCTCGCCGCAGCCGACGGCGAGGACCAGCTGGCCGTCCGCACCACAGGCCTGCACGCCCGCCGACTGGTGCACGCCCCGCACCGCCCCGGACTCGGCCCCGCCCAGCCGGGCCCGGACGCGGCGGACCCCACGGCCACGGCGTGGACACCGCCGCGCGGCACCGCACTGATCACCGGCGGGACCGGCGCGCTCGGCGCCCATGTCGCCCGCTGGCTCGCCGACCAGGGCTGCGAGCACCTCCTGCTCGTCAGCAGGCGCGGCCAGGACGCCCCCGGGGCCCAGGCCCTCGCGACGGAACTGGGCGCCAAGGGCAGCAAGGTCACCCTGGCCGCCTGCGACGCGGGCGACCGGAACGCGCTGGCCGAACTGCTCGCGTCGGTCCCGGCCGAGCTGCCCCTGACAGCGGTCTTCCACAGCGCGGCGCTCCTGGACGACGGACTGCTCGACACGCTGACCACCGGCCAACTCGACCGTGCCCTGCGGGCCAAGGTTCGGGCCGCCGTGAACCTGCACGAACTCACCCGTGACCTCGGCACCGACCTCTCCGCCTTCGTCCTCTTCTCCTCCGTCGCCGGTGTACTCGGCGGCGCGGGCCAGGGGAACTACGCCCCGGCCAACGCGTTCCTCGACGCCCTGGCCCAGCACCGCAGGGCCCACGGCCTGACGGCCACCTCGCTCCAGTGGGGCCACTGGCGGGGCAGCGGCCTCGGCGAGGGCCAGGAGGAGCGGTTCGCGCGCACCGGGGTTGGCGCGATGGACCCCGAACTCGCCCTCATGGCATTGCGGCAGGCGCTCCAGGACGACGAGACCACCCTCGCCGTCGCGGACGTCCGCTGGGAACGGCCGGCCGAACGAGGCAGGACACGACGGCCCAACCCCCTCCTGCGCGAACTGCCGGAACTCCGCGACACCGCCCAGGACACCGCCCCCGGCCGGCCCGAGGCGGAGACCGACCGCCACTCGGCGCTCTCCTCCAGACTGCACGGCATGTCCGACCAGGACGGCCTGCGCCTCGTCCTGGACGTGGTCCGCAGCGAGGCCGCGGCGCTCCTCGGCCACGCGTCCCGGGAAGGAGTGCCACCGGACAGGGCGTTCCTGGACCTCGGATTCAGCTCCGTGAGCGCGGTGGAACTGCGCAACCGGCTCGACGCGGTGTCCGAGCTGAGCCTGCCGACGACTCTCGTGTACGACCACCCGTCCCCGGAGTCGCTGGCGCGCCACCTCTGGTCGGAACTGACGGAGAACGGCGACAACAGGCCTTCTCCGTACGGTTCGGAAGGCGCGGGCGGTTCAGCTGGTTCAGACGGTTCGCATGGCGACCCGATCGTCGTCGTCGGCATGAGCTGCCGGTTCCCCGGCGGCGTGGGATCGGCGGAAGAGCTGTGGGAGCTGCTGGCCACCGGAGCGGACGGAGTCACCGGACTCCCCGAGAACCGCGGCTGGGACCTCGCGTCCCTCTACGACCCGAACCCCGAAGGCGTGGGCACGTCGTACACGCGCGAGGGCGGATTCCTCCACGACGCCACGGACTTCGACGCCGAGTTCTTCGGTATCTCGCCACGCGAAGCCCTGGCCATGGACCCCCAGCAGCGCCTGTTCCTCGAAGCGACCTGGGAGGCCATCGAACGGGCCGGCATCGACCCGACGTCGCTGCGCGGCAGCCGTACGGGAGTCTTCGCCGGCACCAACGGCCAGGACTACGCCCACCTGATGGACACCGCGAGCGAGTCCACCGCCGGCTACGGCGCCACGGGCAGCTCGGCCAGCGTCCTGTCCGGCCGCGTGTCGTACGCGTTGGGCCTTGAGGGCCCGGCGGTGACGGTGGATACGGCGTGCTCGTCGTCGCTGGTCGCGCTGCACTGGGCGATCCAGGCGCTGCGCTCGGGCGAGTGCACGATGGCGCTGGCCGGTGGTGTGACGGTGATGTCCACCCCCGGAGCGTTCATCGAGTTCTCCCGCCAGGGCGGCCTGGCTCCCGACGGCCGTTGCAAGGCGTTCGCCGAGTCGGCGGACGGCACGGCCTGGGGCGAGGGCGTGGGCGTGCTCCTGGTGGAGCGCCTGTCCGATGCGCGGCGCCTTGGGCATGGGGTGCTTGCCGTGGTGCGGGGCAGTGCGGTGAATCAGGATGGCGCGTCGAATGGTCTGACGGCTCCGAATGGTCCGTCGCAGCAGCGTGTCATCCGGGCGGCGTTGGCTAGTGCGGGTCTGCAGGCGTCGCAGGTGGACGCGGTGGAGGCGCATGGTACGGGTACGACGCTGGGTGACCCGATCGAGGCGCAGGCGTTGCTCGCGACGTATGGCCAGGGCCGTCCGGAGGGGCGTCCGCTGTGGCTGGGTTCGGTGAAGTCGAACATTGGTCACACGCAGGCGGCTGCGGGTGTCGCCGGGATCATCAAGATGGTCATGGCGATGCGGCACGGTGTGTTGCCGCGGACGCTGCATGTGGACGAGCCGACGCCTCAGGTCGACTGGTCGGCGGGGGCGGTTGAGCTGCTGGCGGAGTCGGTGGCGTGGCCGGAGACGGGTGAGCCGCGGCGTGCGGGTGTCTCGTCGTTCGGTATCAGCGGTACGAACGCGCACGTGATCGTGGAGCAGGCGCCGGAGGTGGAGGAGCCGGAGCCGGTTGTGGATCCGGTGGCGTTGCCGGTGGTGCCGTGGGTGGTGTCGGCGAAGTCCGAGGAGGCTTTGGCGGGGCAGGTGGAGCGGCTGAGGTCGTTCGTCGCCGAGCGTCCCGAACTGTCTCCCGTGGATGTCGGTTTCTCGCTGGCTACGACGCGTGCGGTGCTGGAGCACCGGGCGGTGCTGATCGGCGGCGAGCAGGTGGCCGAGGGTTCGGTGTCGCCAGGCAAGGCGGGTGTGCTGTTCTCAGGCCAAGGATCACAACGGGCCGGTATGGGGCGGGAGTTGTACGAGGCGTATCCCGTCTTCGCGGACGCGTTCGACGCGGTGTGTGCGGAGCTGGACCGTCACTTGGACCAGTCCCTGCGTGAGGTCGTCTTCGACGGTGGTGAGCTGTTGGATCAGACGCAGTTCACGCAGGCGGGTCTGTTCGCGCTTGAGGTGGCGCTGTTTGAGCTGGTGACGTCGTGGGGTGTGAAGCCGGACTATCTGCTGGGCCACTCGATCGGTGAGTTGTCGGCTGCGTACGTCGCCGGTGTGCTGTCGCTGGAGGATGCGGCGGAGCTGGTGGCGGCGCGGGGTCGTCTGATGCAGGCGCTTCCGGCCGGCGGGGCGATGGTGTCGTTGCAGGCGGCGGAGGACGAGGTCGTTCCGCTGCTGGGCGACGGCGTGTCCATCGCCGCGCTCAACGGCCCGCGCTCCACGGTGATTTCGGGCGACGAGGACGCGGTGCTTGCCATTGCCGCCCACTTCGAGGCCGCGGGCCGTAAGACCAAGCGCCTGCGCGTGAGCCACGCGTTCCACTCGCCGCGTATGGACGCGATGCTCGACGACTTCCGTGCGGTGGCGCAGGGGTTGACCTTCAACGCTCCGCAGCTGTCGATCGTCTCGGATGTGACGGGCGAGGTCCTGTCGGCGGAGGAGATCCAGGACCCGGAGTACTGGGTCCGCCACGTCCGCGAAGCCGTCCGTTTCCTGGACGGCATCCGCACCCTGGAAGCGGAAGGCGTGACCGCGTTCTTGGAGCTGGGTCCGGATGGCGTGCTGTCCGCGATGGCGCAGGACTGCGTCACGTCCGGCTCCGGCTCCGATAGCGGTGAGCTCGCCTTCGTGCCCGTTCTGCGTAAGAACCGCGAGGAGCCGGAGACCCTGCTCACCGCCCTCGCTCAACTCCACGTACGCGGCAAGGCAGTTGACTGGTCGGCCTACTTCTCCGGAGCCGGAGCCGGAGCCGGAGCCGGAGCCGGTGTCGGTGCCCGTCGTGTCGACCTGCCCACCTACGCCTTCCAGCGCGAGCGCTTCTGGCCGGAGAGCGTGGCGCTGTCGATGTCGTCTTCTGCCGACGCCTGGCGTTACCGGACGGAGTGGGAGCCGGTGCCGGGCTTGGGCGGCGAAGGACTGTCCGGGCGGTGGCTGGTGGTGGCGCCGTCGGCGTGTCCGGGTCATCCGGTGGTTGCGGGGATACGTGCGTGTGGCGGGGAGGTTGTGGAGTGGCTGGTTGATGGTGGTGAGGTGAGCCGTGAGGCGCTCGCTGCGCGGCTGGCCGGGCAGGGTGGCGACTTTGCCGGTGTGGTGTCGTTGCTGGCTCTGGGTGGCCGGGAGGACATGGCGCTGGGGACGTTGTCCCTGGTTCAGGCGTTGGGTGACGCGGACTGGTCGGTGCCGCTGTGGTGCCTGACGCGGGGTGCCGTGGTGGTGGGGCCGGAGGACGGTTCGGTGGATGCGGTGCAGGCTCAGGTGTGGGGTCTGGGTCGGGTGGCCGCGCTGGAACATCCGGATCGGTGGGGTGGGTTGGTCGATCTGCCTGTGGCGGTGGACGAGGCGGCGCTTGGGCTGCTGTGCGGTGTCCTGTCCGGTACCGGTGTCAGTGCGGCTGGTGAGGATCAGCTGGCGGTGCGTGCGTCGGGTGTGTATGGGCGGCGTCTGGTGCGTGCGTCTGTCAACAGCCGTGTGGTGGCGGGTGGTTGGTCGCTGCGTGGGACGGTGTTGGTGACGGGTGGTACTGGTGCGTTGGGTGGGCATGTTGCTCGCTGGGCGGCTGGTAGTGGTGCTGAGCGGCTTGTGCTTACCAGTCGTCGTGGGCTGGGGGCTCCGGGTGCGGTCGAGTTGGTGGCCGAGCTGGAGGCGTTGGGTGTGGCGGTCGAGGTCGTCGTATGCGACGTGAGCGACCGGAAGGCGCTGGAAGCGCTGGTGGAGGGGCTGAAGGAGGCTGGCACCCCCGTCCGCTCCGTCGTCCACACCGCCGGTGTCAACAAGCTCATCGCTCTCGACGAGACGGGAGCGGACGACTACGCCGAGGTGCTGCGGGCGAAGGTGGCAGGGGCCGCCCACCTCGACGCTCTGTTCGGAGACTCGGACGATGGCGAGGAGCTGGACGCCTTC
This sequence comes from Streptomyces sp. R28, assembly GCF_041052385.1. Taxonomy (GTDB): domain Bacteria; phylum Actinomycetota; class Actinomycetes; order Streptomycetales; family Streptomycetaceae; genus Streptomyces. Next base: position 8,020,520 of record NZ_CP163439.1, read on the forward strand.
GTGCTGTTCTCGTCGATCGCCGGTGTGTGGGGGAGCGGTGGCCAGGCCGCCTATGCCGCGGCCAACGCCCCCCTCGACGCCCTCGCCCAGGACCGGCGAGCTCGTGGTCTGACCGCGACCTCCGTCAGCTGGGGGCCGTGGGCCGACGGCGGCATGGTCGAGGGGGAGGCTGCGGAGCACCTGAACCGCCGTGGCCTGTCCGCGATGTCTCCGGTCAGGGCGATCGACGGCCTGCGGCGGGCGCTCGCCGAGGGCGACACCCACGTCACGGTGGCCGATGTCGACTGGACGCGGTTCGTGGCGGCGTTCACCGCACTCCGCCCGAGTACTCTCCTCGGCGATCTGGCCGACGACCACGACCACGACCGTGACCACGACCGCGACCGAGATGCGGCCGGCGGTACGTATGCCGACGCCGAGCAGTCCGCGCTGCGGACGAGGCTCCTCGGCGTGACGGGCGCCGAACGGGACACGGTCCTGCTCGACCTCGTCCGGCGGCAGGTCGCGGCCGTACTGGGGCACGCGAACACAGCCAAGGTGTCCGCGGACCGGGCTTTCAAGGAGCTGGGGTTCGACTCCCTGACCGCCGTGGAGCTGAGGAACGGCCTGCGCAAGGAGACCGGCCTCGAACTCGCCACCACCCTCGTCTTCGACTGCCCGAACCCCAAGGCCCTTGCAGACCATCTTCGTTCGCGGATCTTCGGGGACAGCGCGGCGCCTGTCGGGGAGGTGCTCCCCGCGGCCACGGTGACCCAGCCGAACGACCCGATCGCGATCGTCGGCATGAGCTGCCGCCTGCCCGGCGGCGTCCGCTCCCCGGAGGACCTCTGGTCGCTCCTGGCAGCCGGGAACGACGGGATCACCGGGTTCCCGGTCGACCGCGGCTGGGTGACGGACCCAGCGGCCTCGTTCGTTCGCTCGGGCGGATTCCTGCATGACGCGGGAGAGTTCGACGCCGACTTCTTCGGGATCTCGCCGCGTGAGGCGCTGGCGATGGACCCGCAGCAGCGCCTGCTCCTCGAAACGGCGTGGCAGGCGTTCGAGCGCGCCGGCATCGACCCGACGTCGGTGCGCGGGAGCCAGGTCGCGGTCTTCGCGGGAGCGGCGAGCCAGGGCTACGCGTCCGGCCCGAACTCCGGTGAAGAGGAGGGTCTGGGCGGCCACCTGCTGACCGGCAACGCGACGAGCGTGCTCTCGGGCCGGATCTCGTACGCCTTCGGCCTCGAAGGCCCGGCGATGACGGTGGACACGGCGTGCTCGTCGTCCCTGGTCGCCCTGCACCTCGCAGCTCAGGCCCTGCGCGCGGGGGAGTGCTCCATGGCGCTGGTCGGCGGCGTGACGGTGATGGCCACCCCCGTGACGTTCTCCGAATTCTCCCGGCAGGGCGGCCTGGCCGGAGACGGCCGCTGCAAGTCCTTCGCGGAGGCGGCGGACGGCACGGGCTGGTCCGAGGGCGTCGGCATGCTCCTGGTGGAGCGCCTTTCCGACGCGCGGCGCCTGGGGCACGAGGTACTGGCGGTCGTCCGCGGTTCCGCGGTGAACCAGGACGGCGCGTCCAACGGCCTGACCGCCCCCAACGGGCCCGCGCAGCAGCGCGTCATCCGTCAGGCCCTCGCGAACGCCGGCCTGTCGGTGGCTGACGTCGATGCCGTGGAGGCGCACGGCACGGGCACCGCACTGGGCGACCCGATCGAGGCGCAGGCGCTGCTGGCGACCTACGGCCAGGAACGGACCGGCGAACACCCGCTGTGGCTGGGTTCGCTGAAGTCGAACATCGGGCACACCCAGGCTGCCGCCGGCGTCGCCGGGATCATCAAGATGGTCATGGCGATGCGCGAGGGCGTATTGCCGCGAACGCTGCATGTGGACGAGCCGTCCTCGCACGTGGACTGGTCGGCCGGGGCCGTCGAGCTGCTCACGGAGCTGGTGGCGTGGCCGGAGACGGGCGAGCCGCGCCGTGCGGGCGTCTCGTCGTTCGGCGTCAGCGGCACGAACGCCCACGTGATCGTGGAGCAGGCGCCGGAGGCGGAAGAGCCGCAGCCGGCCGAGGCTTCGGTTACGTTGCCGGTGGTGCCCTGGGTGGTGTCGGCGAAGTCCGATGAGGCCCTGTCGGTGCAGGTGGAGCGGCTGCGGACGTTCGTCGCCGAGCACCCCGAGGCGACCCCGGTGGATGTCGGCTTCTCGCTGGCGACGACGCGTGCGGCGCTGGAGCAGCGTGCGGTGCTGATCGGCGAGCGGACAGTGCGGGGCGTTGCCTCCGAGGGCAGGACCGGTGTGCTGTTCTCGGGGCAGGGGTCGCAGCGGGTCGGTATGGGGCGTGAACTCCACGCGGCCTTCCCGGTGTTCGCGGATGCATTTGATGCGGTGTGTGCGGAGCTGGACCGTCACTTGGACCAGTCCCTTCGCGAGGTCGTCTTCGAGGGGGGTGAGCTACTCGATCAGACGCAGTTCACGCAGGCGGGTCTCTTCGCGCTTGAGGTGGCGCTGTTTGAGTTGGTGACGTCGTGGGGTGTGAAGCCGGACTTCCTGCTCGGGCACTCGATCGGTGAGCTGTCGGCTGCGTACGTCGCCGGCGTGCTGTCTCTCGAAGGCGCTGCTGCTCTCGTGGCGGCGCGGGGTCGTCTGATGCAGGCGCTCCCGACGGACGGGGCGATGGTGTCGCTGCAGGCGTCGGAGGACGAGGTCCTGCCGCTGCTGGTCGAGGGTGTGTCCGTTGCTGCCCTCAACGGCCTGCGCTCCACGGTGATTTCGGGCGACGAGGCGGAGGTCCTCCGGATCGCCGCGCACTTCCAGGCCGAGGGTCGCAAGACCAAGCGGCTGCGGGTCAGCCACGCCTTCCACTCGCCGCGTATGGACGCGATGCTCGACGACTTCCGTGCTGTGGCGCAGGGGTTGACTTTCAACGCTCCGCAGCTGTCGATCGTCTCGGACGTGACGGGCGAGGTCCTGTCGGCCGAGGAGATCCAGGACCCGGAGTACTGGGTCCGCCATGTCCGTGAAGCCGTCCGTTTCCTGGACGGCGTCCGCACCCTGGAGTCCGCGGGCGTGACCGCGTTCCTGGAGCTCGGCCCGGACGGCGTCCTTTCCGCGATGGCCCAGGACTGCGTCACGTCCGGCTCCGGTCCCGATGACGATGAGCTCACCTTCGTACCCGCCCTGCGCAAGAACCGCGAGGAGCCGGAGAGCCTGCTCACCGCCCTCGCTGAACTCCACGTACGCGGCAAGCAAGTTGACTGGTCGGCGTACTACTCCGGCACGCGTGCCCGCCGCGTGGATCTGCCCACCTACGCCTTCCAACGCGAGCACTACTGGCTCAAGGAGCCGTCCTCGCTCCGTGCGGGAGGCGTGGACTCCTGGCGCTACCAGGTGACGTGGAAGCCGACGGAACACGGCGCGGCCGAGGCCGTGCCCGGGCAGTGGGTCGTGGTGTGCCGGGACGCCGATGTCGATCACCTGGTGGTCTCCGCTCTGCTGTCACGCGGCGCCGACGTGGTGGTCGTGCCGGTGGGCGCCGGCGACGTGGTCGACCGCGAGGCATTGGGCGCGCGGGTGGCGGGGCTCTCCGGTGAGGTCCGCGTGGTATCGCTGCTGGGGCCGGGGGAGACCGAGCCAGGGCTGGCGGTGCTGTCGCTGGTGCAGGCGTTGGACGACTTGGCGGTGTCGGGGCCGTTGTGGTGTGTGACGCGGGGTGCCGTGGTGGTGGGGCCGGAGGACGGTCTGGTGGATGCGGTGCAGGCTCAGGTGTGGGGTCTGGGTCGGGTGGCCGCGCTGGAACATCCGGATCGGTGGGGTGGGTTGGTCGATCTGCCTGTGGCGGTGGACGAGGCGGCGCTTGGGCTGCTGTGCGGTGTCCTGTCCGGTACCGGTCTCGGTGCGGCTGGTGAGGATCAGCTGGCGGTGCGTGCGTCGGGTGTGTATGGGCGGCGTCTGGTGCGTGCGTCTGTCAACAGCCGTGTGGTGGCGGGTGGTTGGGCGCTGCGTGGGACGGTGTTGGTGACGGGTGGTACTGGTGCGTTGGGTGGGCATGTTGCTCGCTGGGCGGCTGGTAGTGGTGCTGAGCGGCTTGTGCTTACCAGTCGTCGTGGGCTGGCGGCTCCGGGTGCGGTCGAGTTGGTGGCCGAGCTGGAGGCGTTGGGTGCGGCGGTCGAGGTCGTCGTATGCGACGTGAGCGACCGGAAGGCGCTGGAAGCGCTGGTGGAGGGGCTGAAGGAGGCCGGTACGCCGGTCCGCTCCGTCGTTCACACCGCCGGCCTCGGACAGGTGACGGCGCTTTCCGACATGGGCGCCGAGGAGTTCGCCGAGGTGCTGCGGGCGAAGGTGGAAGGCGCCACCCACCTCGACGCCCTGTTCGGTGACGCGAGCGATGGCGGGGACCTGGACGCCTTCGTGCTGTTCTCCTCGATCTCCGCCGTCTGGGGCAGCGGCGGCCAGGCCGCCTATGCCGCGGCCAACGCCCACCTCGACGCCCTCGCCCAGGACCGGCGAGCTCGTGGCCTGACCGCGACCTCCGTCAGCTGGGGGCCCTGGGCCGACGGCGGCATGGCTGAAGGGACCAGCGGAGAACTGAGCAGGCGTGGTCTCTCCGTGATGGCACCGGAGGCGGCCATCGGCGCGCTCCACCAGGCGTTGGCGGACGACGCGACGCTCCTCACGGTCGCGGACGTGGATTGGCAGCGGTTCGCCCCCGCCTTCACGGTACGCCGGCCCAGTCCGCTCCTCGGCGAACTGGCCGACGTACAAAAGGTTCTGGAGCGGGACCACGACGACGCGGACGGCGGCCGTGGCGGCGACGCGGCGGCCGAGCTGCGCGCACGGCTCGCGCAGGCCAACGAGTCGCAGCAGAACCGTATCCTCCTGGAGCTGGTGCGCACGGAGGCGGCGGACGTGCTGGGGCACGCGACGGCGGACGCGGTCCGGCCGCGGCGTGGCTTCGTCGAGCTGGGCTTCGACTCGCTCATGGCGGTCGAGGTGCGCAACCGGCTGGCGCGGCACACCGGGTTGCGACTGTCCACCACCCTGCTCTTCGACTTCCCTTCCCCTGCCGCGCTGGCGCAGCACCTGCGTGCCGAGCTCGCGCAGGACCTCTCGGCGGAGGCATCGACCTCGGTCGCCGCCGTACTCAACGAACTGGAGCGGATGCTCTCCGGCCTGTCCACGGATGACGTCGACGGCGTGGACATCACAGAGCGGCTGCAGGGCCTGCTGACGACGTGGAGCGGCGCACAGGTCCGCATGACGTCGCCGCTGCCCGAAGCGGGCGAGCCCGCGGCCGCGGCGATGGACTCCGACCTCGAGTCGGCGACATCGGACGAGATGTTCGACCTCATCCAACGCGAGTTCGGGAAGTTCTGACCGGAACCCGTGAACGCGTGTGCAAACCAAGCTTTTCTCAAGGGGCGGTGCTGTTTCGATGGCGAGTGAAGAGAAACTCCTGGACCACCTGAAGTGGATGACCGCTGAGCTTCGCCAGACGAAGCAGCGGCTCCACGAGGTGGAGTCCGAGGAGCAGGAGCCGATTGCCATCGTCGGCATGAGCTGCCGCTTTCCCGGTGACGTCCGTTCGCCCGAGCAACTGTGGCGGCTGGTCGCCGACGGCGTCGACGCGATATCGGACTTCCCCGACGACCGCGGCTGGGACGTCGAGGGGCTCTACGACCCCGACCCGGACAACCCGGACACGTCCTATGCCAATCAGGGTGGGTTCCTCAGCTCCGTCGGGGACTTCGACGCCGAGTTCTTCGGGGTCTCGCCGCGTGAGGCACTGGCGATGGACCCACAACAGCGCCTCCTCCTCGAAACCTCCTGGGAGGCCTTCGAGCAGGCGGGCATCGACCCTGTCTCCCTGCACGGCAGCCGGACCGGGGTGTTCATCGGGTCCAACGCGCAGGACTACGCCTCGCTCCTGCACAACGACACGGCCGAGCTCGGCGGCTACCTGGCCATCGGCAGCGCCGCCAGCGTCATGTCGGGCCGCATCGCCTACACCCTCGGCTTCGAGGGCCCCGCCGCCACCGTGGACACCGCGTGCTCGTCGTCGCTGGTGGCACTCCACTGGGCCGCCCAGGCGCTGCGCCAGGGCGAATGCACCATGGCGCTCGCCGGCGGGGTGGCGGTCATGGCCACCCCGGGCGCGTTCCTGGAGTTCTCCCGGCAACGGGGCCTCGCCGAGGACGGCCGGTGCAAGGCGTTCGCCGAGGCGGCGGACGGCACCGGCTGGGGCGAGGGCGTCGGCATGCTCCTGGTGGAGCGCCTCTCGGACGCCCGCCGCAACGGCCACCGCGTACTCGGCGTCATCCGCGGATCGGCGATCAACCAGGACGGCGCGAGCAGCGGGCTCACCGTCCCGCACGGCCCCTCGCAGCAGCGCGTGATCCGGGACGCCCTCGCCAACGCGGGCCTCTCCGCCGCGCAGGTCGACGCCGTGGAGGCGCACGGCACCGGCACCAGGCTCGGCGACCCGATCGAGGCGGGGTCCCTGATCGCGACGTACGGCCAGGAGCGCCCCGAGGGGCGTCCGCTGTGGCTGGGCTCGCTGAAGTCGAACATCGGTCACACGGCGGGCGCCGCCGGTGTGGCGGGCGTCATCAAGATGGTCATGGCGATGCGCGAAGGCGTGCTCCCGCGCACCCTGCATGTGGACGAGCCGTCCTCGCACGTGGACTGGTCGGCCGGGGCCGTCGAGCTGCTCACGGAGCCGGTGGCGTGGCCGGAGACGGGCGAGCCGCGCCGCGCCGCCGTCTCCTCGTTCGGCATGAGCGGGACCAACGCGCACCTGATCCTGGAACAGGCGCCGGAGACCGAGCAGGCCACCGAGCCGGCGACGGTGTCCCTGCCGGTCGTGCCGTGGCTGCTCTCGGCCAAGTCACTGCCGGCCCTCGCCGCCCAGGCCGGGCGCCTGCTGGCGCACGCCGACGGCGCGGGCCTCGACGCCGTGGACATCGGCTACTCGCTGGCGCGGACCCGGACCGCGCTGGAGACCCGGGCCGTCCTCATCGGCAAGGACACGGAGACCCTGCTGCGTCGCGCCGCCGCGCTGGCGGAGGACCCCGGCACCGCCGACGCGATGGGCTCCACCACGGGCGAGGACGAGCCGGTGGCGCTGCTGTTCTCGGGGCAGGGGTCGCAGCGGGTCGGTATGGGGCGTGAACTCCACGCGGCCTTCCCGGTGTTCGCGGATGCGTTCGACGCGGTCTGCGCCGAGCTGGACCGTCACCTCGACCAGCCGCTGCGTGAGGTCGTCTTCGACGGCGGTGAGCTGTTGGACCAGACGCAGTTCACGCAGGCCGGGCTGTTCGCGCTTGAGGTGGCGCTGTTTGAGCTGGTGACGTCGTGGGGTGTGAAGCCCGACTTCTTGCTGGGCCACTCCATTGGTGAGTTGTCGGCTGCGTACGTGGCTGGGGTGCTGTCGCTGGAGGATGCGGCGGAGCTGGTGGCGGCGCGGGGTCGTCTGATGCAGGCGCTTCCGGCCGGTGGGGCGATGGTGTCGTTGCAGGCGGCGGAGGACGAGGTCGTCCCGTTGCTGGTCGAGGGTGTCTCGATCGCCGCGCTCAACGGGCCGCGCTCCACGGTGATTTCGGGTGATGAGGCGGAGGTCCTGCGGGTTGCCGCGCATTTTGAGGGTGAGGGTCGTAAGACCAAGCGCCTGCGGGTGAGTCATGCGTTCCACTCGCCGCGTATGGACGCGATGCTCGACGACTTCCGCGCGGTCGCTCAGGGGCTGACCTTCAACGCCCCGCAGCTGTCGATCGTCTCGGATGTGACGGGCGAGGTCCTGTCGGCGGAGGAGATCCAGGACCCGGAGTACTGGGTCCGCCACGTCCGTGAGGCCGTCCGTTTCCTGGACGGCATCCGCACCCTGGAAGCGGAAGGCGTGACCGCGTTCCTGGAGCTCGGTCCCGACGGAGTCCTCTCCGCGATGGCCCAGGACTGCGTGACGTCCGGCTCCGGCGCCGAGGAGCTCACCTTCGTACCCGCTCTGCGCAAGAACCGTCACGAGCCGGAGACCCTGCTCACCGCCCTCGCTGAACTCCACGTACACGGCAAGGAAGTTGACTGGTCCGCGTACTTCGCCGGTACCGACGCCCGCCGCGTCGACCTGCCCACCTACGCCTTCCAGCGTGAGCGCTTCTGGCCGAAGAGCGGCTGGGCCGCGCCCCGCGACGTGTCCGGGCTCGGGCTGCGCACGGGGGAGCATCCGCTGCTCGGTGCCGCGGTGGGGCTCGCGCACACCGACGAGTTCCTGTTCACCGGCTCCCTGTCCGTGCAGCGGCAGCCGTGGCTCGCCGATCACGCCGTCATGGGTGCGGTGCTGCTGCCCGGCACCGCCTTCGTCGACCTCGCGCTGCACGCGGGTGAGCACGTCGGCTGTGAAGTGGTGGAGGAGCTGACCCTGCAGGCGCCGTTGGCGCTCCCCGCTTCCGGCGGGGTCCAGGTGCAGGTGGTGGTGGGCGCTCCGGAGGAGGACGGCCGCCGGTCCATCGGCGTGCACTCCAGGGCCGACGGCGAGGACGAGAGCGACTGGACCCAGCACGCCACGGGTCTGCTCGCGCCGGCCGACGCGGCCGCGGAGGACGCCGCCGCGTCGCTCGTACGGGACACGCTGCGGGTATGGCCGCCACAGGATGCCGCCCCGATCGGTGTCGATGACGTGTACGGGCAGCTCTCCGTGCGGGGGTTCGGCTACGGCCCGGCCTTCCAGGGGCTGCGCCGGGCCTGGCGCAGGGGTGACGAGGTGCTCGCCGAGGTGGCGGTGGCCGACCTCGACGTGGCCGGCTTCGGCGTGCACCCTGCGCTACTCGACTCCGGGCTGCATGCACTCGCGGTGAGCGGCCTGCTCGGCGGCGCGGCGGAGCGGGGAGCGGCGGACCCCGACGGGCGTGGCTGGCTGCCGTTCTCCTGGGGCGGGGTCTGTCTGCGGGCCACCGGCGCCACCACGCTGCGGATGCGGATCAGCCCGGCGGGACGGGACGCGGTGTCGCTGCACCTGGCGGACGGCGCGGGACAACTCGTCGCGGCCGTCGAGTCGCTGGTGCTGCGCGAGGTGTCAGCCGAACAGTTCGGGACCCCTGCCACGGCCGCCCTGGACGGGCTGTTCCAGCTGGGCTGGACCGAGGTCGGCGAAGCCGCGCCGCGGTCGGAGCAGCCGTCGGAGCAGCCGTCGGGCGAAGTGCGGTGGGCCGTCGCGCTCGCGGCCGACGAGGACGGGCATCCCGCGGCCTTCGAGGCGTTCGACACCTTCGTGGACCTCGCCGCGCTGGGTGACGCCGTCGACGGCGGCGCCGATGTGCCCGACGTCGTCCTCGTGGACTTCACCCAACGCCCCTCAGGGGTGGACGACGCGACTGCCGCGCACCGGGCCGCCCACCGCGCCCTCGCCCTGGTGCAGCAGTGGCTCGCCGACCCGCGGTTCGACGCGGCCCGGCTGATGGTGCTGACCAGCGGTGCCGTCGGGCCCGACGGTGATGTGGCCGCGGGACCCGACCTGGCCGCCGCCCCAGTGTGGGGCCTGCTGCGTTCGGCCCAGTCGGAGAACCCGGACCGCTTCGTCCTGCTCGACGCCGACGAGCCGTACGCACTCGACGCCCCGGCCCTGCGGTCGGCCCTCTCCAGTGGTGAGCCTCAACTCGCCCTGCGGGGACGGACGTTGCACGCCCCCCGATTCGTGCGGGCAGGGCGTGACGGCATACTGCTGCCGCCCCCCGGTGTCCCGGCCTGGCGGCTCGACAGCGCGAACAAGGGCACCCTCGACGGCCTGGGCCTGCTGCCCCATCCGCAGGCACTCGACGGCCTGGAGAGCGGCCAGATACGCGTCGCCGTGCACGCCGCGGGGCTGAACTTCCGCGACGTACTGATCGCGCTCGACATGTACCCGGGGCGCGCCACGATGGGCATCGAGGGCGCGGGTGTCGTGGTCGAGGTCGGCCCCGACGTCACCGGGATCGCGCTCGGCGACCGCGTCATGGGCCTGCTCAGCGGAGGCTTCGGGCCGACCGCGGTGACCGACCACCGGATGGTCGCCAGGATCCCCGACGGCTGGTCGTTCACCCAGGCGGCCTCGGTCCCCATCGTGTTCCTCACCGCCTACTACGGCCTGGTCGACCTGGCCGCGCTGCGTCCCGGCGAGTCGGTGCTCGTGCACGCCGCCGCGGGCGGCGTGGGCATGGCGGCCGTCCAGCTGGCGCGGCACCTGGGCGCCGAGGTCTACGGCACGGCCTCCCAGGGCAAGTGGGACACCCTCAGGGAACTGGGGCTGAGTGACGAACGCATCGCGTCCTCGCGCACGCTGGAGTTCGAGGACCAGTTCCGGTCCGGTACCGAAGGGCACGGCGTCGACGTCGTCCTGGACTCCCTCGCCGGGCCCTTCGTGGACGCCTCGCTGCGCCTGCTGCCGCGCGGCGGCCGGTTCGTGGAGATGGGCAAGGCCGACGTCCGCGACCCGGAAGCGGTCGCCGCCGCACACCCCGGCGTCGCCTACCGGGCCTTCGACGTCATCGAGGCGGGGCCCGAACGGATCGGGGAGATGCTGGCCGAGGTGGTCGCGCTCTTCGAAAGCGGGGCGCTGCGCCCGCTGCCGGTGCGCGACTGGGACGTGCGCCGGGCACCGGAGGCCTTCCGGTTCCTCAGCCAGGCGCGCCACATCGGCAAGGTGGTCCTGACCGTCCCGCAGCCGCTCGACGGCACGGGGACCGTCCTGGTGACCGGCGGCACCGGAGCGCTCGGGGCCGTCCTCGCGCGGCACCTCGTCGTCGAGCACGGCGTCCGGCACCTGCTGCTGACCAGCCGGAACGGCGGCGCCGCGGCGGGCGCGCCGGAACTCGCCGCCGAACTCACCGGACTCGGCGCCGACGTCACCCTGGCGGCCTGCGACGCCGCCGACGCCGACGCGCTCGCCGAGCTGGTCGCCGGCATCCCCGCCGAGCACCCGCTGACCGGGGTGGTCCATGCCGCCGGAGTCCTCGACGACGGCGTCATCTCCTCGCTCACCGGCGACCGTCTGGAGGCGGTGCTACGGCCCAAGCTCGACGCGGCCTGGCACCTGCACCGGCTCACCCGCGGCCTCGACCTCCGCGTGTTCGCCCTCTTCTCCTCGACGTCCGGACTGCTCGGTGCGCCGGGACAGGGCAACTACGCGGCCGCGAACGCCTTCCTCGACTCCCTGGCCCAGGCCAGGCGGGCCCAGGGTCTCGCCGCGACCTCCCTGGCCTGGGGCCCGTGGGAACAGGCCGGCGGCATGATCGACCAGCTGCGCGGGACGAACCCGGGACGCACCCCGCGCGCCGGGCTGCTGCGCGCACTGTCGGCGGAGGAGGGCCTCGCGCTCTTCGACGCCGCCCTGGCCGTGGACGACGCGCTCCTCGTGCCCATGAAGCCGGACCTGGCCGCCCTGCGCGGCCGTAGCGCACGGCCCTCCCTCTTCGAGGGGCTCGCCGCAGCACGCGGGCAGGGCAGGCGGCGCGGCGCGGCCTCCGCGGGCCAGGCCGCGTCCACGCTCGTCCAGCGGCTGCGCGGACTCGACGAGGCCGAGCGGCGGCAGACGCTCGTGGAGCTGGTGAGCGGCCAGGCCGCCGCGGTCCTCGGGCACGCGTCGGCGGGCGCCGTGCGCCCGGACCGGGCCTTCAAGGACCTCGGATTCGACTCGCTCACGGCCGTCGAACTGCGCAACCGCCTGGGCGCGGCCACCGGCCTGCGGCTGCCCGCCTCACTGATCTTCGACTACCCGACACCGACCGTGATGGCCGCCCATCTGCACACCGAACTGGTCGAGGCGCCCGGCACGGACGGGACGCCGGCGACCGCGGTGCGCGCCGGCACGGCGGACAGCGACGACCCCATCGCCATCGTGGCGATGAGCTGCCGCTACCCCGGCGGCGTCAGCTCCCCGGAGGACCTGTGGCAGCTCGTCGCCGCGGGGACGGACGGCATAGCGGCCTTCCCCACGGACCGCGGCTGGCGGCTGCCGACCACGGCGGACGGCGGCGCCGACGGCCTCCCCCAGGAGGGCGGATTCGTCTACGACGCCGCGGAGTTCGACGCCGGCTTCTTCGGGATCTCGCCGCGTGAGGCGCTGGCGATGGACCCGCAGCAGCGCCTGCTCCTCGAAGCCTCCTGGGAGGTCTTCGAACGGGCGGGCATCGACCCCGCCACGGTGCGCGGCAGCCGGACCGGCGTCTTCACCGGCACCTCGTCCTCCGGGTACGCCACATCGCTCGCGCACCTGCCGGAAGGCGTCGCCGGGCACGTGCTGACCGGGACGGCGGGCAGCGTCGTGTCCGGGCGCGTCGCCTACACCTTCGGCCTGGAAGGGCCCGCGGTGTCGGTGGACACGGCTTGCTCCTCCTCGCTGGTGGCGCTGCACCTCGCGATCCAGGCGCTGCGGTCGGGCGAGTGCTCGATGGCGCTGGCCTCCGGCGCCATGATCATGGCCGATTCCGGAGTCTTCACGGAGTTCAGCGGGCACGGCGGCCTCGCCGTCAACGCCCGCTGCAAGGCATTCGCCGCGGGCGCCGACGGCACCGCCTGGTCCGAGGGCGTGGGCGTGCTCCTGGTGGAGCGGCTCTCGGACGCGCGCCGCAATGGTCACCAGGTTCTCGCGGTGGTCCGTGGTTCGGCGGTGAACCAGGACGGTGCGTCGAATGGTCTGACGGCGCCGAACGGCCCGTCGCAGCAGCGTGTCATCCGTCAGGCTCTGGCGAATGCGGGTCTGTCGGCGTCGCAGGTGGACGCGGTGGAGGCGCACGGTACGGGAACGCGTCTCGGTGACCCGATCGAGGCCCAGGCGCTCATCGCGACGTATGGCCAAGAGCGTCCGGAGGGCCGGCCGTTGCTGCTCGGCTCGCTGAAGTCCAACATCGGCCACGCACAGGCCGCTTCGGGCGTCGCCGGTGTCATCAAGATGGTCATGGCGATGCGCCACGGCGTGCTGCCGCGCACCCTCCATGTGGACGAGCCGACGCCCCAAGTCGACTGGTCCGCGGGGACGGTCGAGCTCCTGACCGAGCCGGCCGCCTGGCCGGAGACCGGCGAGCCGCGGCGGGCCGGAGTCTCCTCGTTCGGCATCAGCGGCACCAACGCCCACGTCATTGTGGAGCAGGCCCCGGAGCAGCCACCCGCGACGACCACACCCGGCGAAGTGGTCGTCACCCCCGCCGTCGCCCCCGTCGTGAGCGGGGACGTGCCCCTGGTGCTGTCCGCCAGGTCGCAGGACGCACTGCGGGCCCAGGCCGAGCGGTTGCGGGAACTCATCGACGGCACACAGGCACCCGAACCTGCCCTGATCGGCCGGGCGTTGGCGACGACCCGGGCGCGGTTCACCCATCGCGCGGCGGTCGTGGCACAGGACGCGGACGGCTTCCGCTCCGGCCTTGCGGCCCTCGCGGCGGGCGGCGCGGCCCCCAACCTGGTACGCGGCGCGGCGGACGGCCCCACGCGTCCGGTGTTCGTGTTCCCCGGCCAGGGCGCGCAGTGGACGGGCATGGCGGCCGGACTCCTGGAGTCCTCGCCGGTGTTCGCGGCGCGGATGGCGGAGTGCGCGGCGGCGTTGGAGCCGTTCACGGACTGGCGTCTGCTGGACGTCGTACGCGGCGGGGAGGACGCCCCGGACTACGACCGGGCCGACGTGGTTCAGCCGGTCCTGTGGGCGGTGATGGTCTCGCTCGCCGAGCTGTGGCGGGCGTGCGGCGTGCAGCCCGCGGCGGTCATCGGCCACTCCCAGGGCGAGATCGCGGCGGCCTGCGTCGCCGGCGGCCTGTCGCTGGAGGACGGCGCACGGATGGTGGCACTGCGCGGCCGGGCGCTGCTGGAACTCGCCGGCAAGGGCGGCATGGTGTTCGTGTCGCTGCCCCTGGACGAGGTGCGTGAACGCCTGACCGTCTGGGACGGCCGCATCTCGGTGGCCGCCGTCAACGGCCCGTCCTCGGTGGTCGTCTCCGGCGAGTCGGACGCGCTGGCCGAACTGGTCGAGTCCTGCAAGGCCGTCGGCGTACGCGCCAAGCACGTCGCCGTGGACTACGCCTCGCACTCGGCCCAGGTCGAGTCGATCGCGGACCAGGTGGCCGACGCGCTGAAGGGCGTCTCCCCGCGTTCGAGCACCGTGCCCTTCTTCTCCACGGTGACGGGCGGACTGCTGGACACGGCCGAGCTCAACGACGGCTACTGGTACCGCAACCTGCGCTCCACGGTCCAGTTCACATCGGCCGCGCACGCGGCACTCGACGCCGGACACACCGTCTTCGTCGAGGTGAGCCCGCACCCGGTGCTCAACCTGGGCCTGCAGGAGACCTTCGAGGCAGCCGGCCAGGACGACGCGGTGGCCCTGGGCACCCTGCGCCGCGACGAGGACGAGGCGCACCGTTTCATGACCTCGGCGGCCGAGGCTCACGTCCATGGCGTCGAGCTGGACTGGCAGGCCGTCTTCGCGGGGCAGCAGGACAGCCACGTGGACCTGCCCACCTACCCCTTCCAGCGTCGGCGCTACTGGCTCGCCCCGGCCGGCGGGGCGGGACTCGACGTCTCCTCGGCGGGCATGCGCCCGGCAGGCCACGCCCTGCTGTCCGGGGCGATGACCCTGGCGGACACCGACGGAGTGGTGCTGACCGGACGGCTGTCGGCCGACACACACCCCTGGCTCACCGACCACACCGTGCTCGACTCGGTCCTGCTGCCCGGTACGGCGTTCGTCGACCTCGCGCTGCACGCCGCCGACCAGATCGGCTGCGACCTGCTCGAAGAGCTCACGATCGAGGCGCCGTTGGTCCTGCCGGACGCCGGAGCCGTCGCGATCCAGGTGACCGCGACGCTTCCGGACCCCTCGGGCCGCAGCACGGTACACGTCCACTCCGCCCCCGCCGACACCCAGGAAGACGGCTGGACCCGCCACGCCACCGCAACGGTGACCCGGCAGAACCAGTCCACCGCCCCCGCCGCCGCGGAGACCCTCGCCCAGTGGCCGCCGACCGGGGCCCAGGCCATCGCGGTCGACACCCACTACGAGACCCTCGCCGAGACCGGCTACGCCTACGGCCCGCTCTTCCAGGGCCTGCGGTCGGCATGGCGGCACGGCGAGGACCTCTACGCCGAGGTCGCGCTGCCCGACGGCACCGACGTCGACGGGTTCGGCTTGCACCCCGCCCTGCTGGACGCCGCGCTGCACACGATCGGCCTGGGCGCGCAGGGCCGTACCGAAGACGAAGACGGCGCCGTCGAGCTGCCGTTCGCATGGTCCGGCGTCTCCCTGCACGCGGTCGGCGCCCGCGCCCTGCGCGTCCGGCTCCGCCGCCACGGGGCAGAGGTCTCCCTGCTGCTGGCCGATGGCACGGGCGCTGCGGTGGCGTCGGTGGAGTCGCTGGCGTTGCGTCCGGTGACTGCCGAGCAGTTGGGGGGTGCGGGTAGCGGTGGTGTGGCTCGGGACGCGTTGTTCCGGGTGGAGTGGTCGGCGCTGGCTGTGCCTGCGGATGCGGCTGAGGATGAGCCTGAGGTGCGGGTCGAGGATCTGAGTGCGGGTGTCGCGGGCGTCGCGGGTGATGTGGTTGCGCGGGCGCATGAAGTGGCTGTGCGGGCGTTGGAGTTGGTGCAGGGGTGGCTGGCGGATGAGTCGGCTGGTCAGGCGCGGTTGGTGGTGGTGACGCGGGGTGCGGTGGCCTGTGACGGGGCTGAGGTGCCGGATCCGGTGCAGGCGGTGGTGTGGGGTCTGCTGCGTTCGGCGCAGTCGGAGAACCCCGACCGTTTCGTCCTCGCCGACCTCGATGCGGATGAGGGTGAGGCGTCGCGGGCGGTGTTGTCCGCGGCGGTGGCGTCGGGTGAGCCGCAGTTGGCGGTCCGGCGTGGTGAGGTGTTCGTGCCGCGGCTGGCGCGGGTGGTTGTTTCCGCCGAGCGGCCGGTGGGCGATCTCGATGGTCAGGGCACGGTCCTGGTGACGGGTGCGAGTGGTGTTCTGGGTGGTTTGGTGGCCCGGCACCTGGTGGCCGAGCGGGGCGTGCGCCATCTGCTCCTGCTGTCCCGGCGCGGTGAACAGGCCCCAGGCAGCGCTGAGTTGGTGGCGGAGTTGGAGGAGCTGGGTGCCGGGGTGCGGGTGGCCGCGTGTGATGTGGCTGACCGTGACGCTCTGGCTGCGGTGCTGGAAGGCGTGCCCGCCGAGCATCCGCTGGTGGGTGTCGTACACACCGCCGGTGTCCTGGATGACGGCGTGCTGTCCTCGCTGACTCCGGAGCGTTTGGACGTGGTGTTGCGTCCGAAGGTGGATGCGGCCTGGCATCTGCACGAGTTGACGCGCGACTTGGATCTGTCGCTGTTCGTGTTGTTCTCGTCGGCGGCGGGTGTGTTCGGTGGTGCGGGTCAGGCGAACTATGCGGCGGGGAATGCGTTCCTGGACGCGTTGGCTGAGGTGCGGCGTGGTGCGGGGCTTGTGGGTCAGTCGTTGGCGTGGGGGTTGTGGGCGCAGGCGAGTGGGATGACGGGGCAGTTGGGTGAGGCTGATCTGCGGCGGTTGGCGCGGGGTGGTCTGGTGCCGTTGTCGTCGGGTCAGGGTCTTGGGTTGTTCGATGTGGCGGGGGGTGTGGAGGCGTCGGTGGTGGTGCCGGTCCGGGTGGACTTGGCGGCGTTGCGGGCGCGTCCGGAGTTGACGCCGTTGTTGTTGCGTGGGTTGGTGCGGGTGCCGAGTCGGCGGGTGGCGGAGTCGGGTGTGGATCAGTCCGCGTCCTTTGCCCGCACTCTCCTTGCACTCCCCGAAGCCGAACAGCGCCAACGCGTACTGAAGTTGGTACGTGACGAGGTCGCCCAAGCGCTGGGGCACACCTCCGGCGACGCGATCGCACCCCAGCACGCCTTCAACGACCTCGGGTTCGACTCGCTGACCGCGGTGGAGCTGCGCAACCGGCTCAGCATCGTCACCGGCCTACGACTGCCCGCGACGCTGGTCTTCGACTACCCCAGCTCGGCCGCGCTGGCCGACTTCATGCTGGCGGAGGCGCTCGGTACCCACCAGGGACGGGCCGAGGTACGGGGAACGGTCGCCGCGGCGCACGACGACCCGATCGC
This sequence comes from Streptomyces sp. R28, assembly GCF_041052385.1. Taxonomy (GTDB): domain Bacteria; phylum Actinomycetota; class Actinomycetes; order Streptomycetales; family Streptomycetaceae; genus Streptomyces. The sequence continues at coordinate 8,037,551 of NZ_CP163439.1, forward strand.
GATCGTCGGCATGAGCTGCCGCTACCCCGGCGGGGTCGCCGGCCCGGAGGACCTGTGGAAGCTGCTCTCCACCTCCGGGGACGCCATATCGGGTCTGCCGTCCGACCGCGGCTGGGATGTGGACCGGCTCTTCGACCCGGACCCCGACCGCCCCGGGACCTCATACACCCGCGAGGGCGGGTTCCTGCACGATGCCACGCACTTCGACGCCGCGTTCTTCGGGATCTCGCCGCGTGAGGCGCTGGCGATGGACCCGCAGCAGCGCCTGCTCCTCGAGGCGTCGTGGGAGGCGGTCGAGTCCGCGGGCATCGACCCGCTAGCCCTGCGGGGCAGCGACACGGGCGTGTTCGCCGGCCTCATGTACCACGACTACGCGGCGCACGCGAGCACGGTCGGAGAGGGCCTGGAGGGGTACCTCAGCACCGGCACCGCGGGCAGCGTGATGTCGGGACGTGTCTCGTACACGCTGGGCCTTGAGGGCCCGGCGATCACCGTCGACACGGCGTGCTCGTCGTCCCTGGTCGCGCTGCACTGGGCGATCCAGTCGCTGAGGTCGGGCGAGTGCTCGATGGCGCTGGCCGGCGGCGTTGCGGTGATGGCGACGCCCGGCACTTTCGTGGAGTTCTCCCGCCAGCGTGGCCTCGCCCCCGACGGTCGCTGCAAGTCCTTCGCGGCCGGGGCCGACGGCACCGGCTGGGGCGAGGGCGTCGGCATGCTCCTGGTGGAGCGCCTGTCCGACGCGCGCCGCAATGGTCACCGGGTCCTTGCGGTCGTGCGAGGTTCGGCGGTGAACCAGGATGGTGCGTCGAATGGTCTGACCGCTCCGAACGGTCCGTCTCAACAGCGTGTGATCCGGGCGGCGTTGGCCAACGCCGGACTCGACGCCATCGATGTCGACGTGGTCGAGGCGCATGGTACGGGAACGCGTCTCGGCGACCCGATCGAGGCCCAGGCGCTCATCGCGACGTACGGGCAGGAGCGTTCGGTGGACCGGCCGCTGTTGCTGGGTTCGATCAAGTCGAACATCGGTCACACGCAGGCGGCTGCCGGTGTGGCGGGTGTGATCAAGATGGTGCAGGCGATGCGGCACGGGATCGTGCCCGAGACGCTGCATGTGGATGAGCCGACGCCGCAGGTCGACTGGTCGGCCGGAGCGGTGGAGCTGGTCACCGGGCAGCGGGACTGGCCGGAGACGGGTGCGCCGCGGCGTGCGGGTGTCTCGTCGTTCGGCATCAGCGGCACGAACGCGCACGTGATCGTGGAGCAGGCGCCGGACGCGGAGCCTGTGGTGACGGAGTCCTTGGCCGAGTCCGCGCCGGTCGTGGGTGCGAGTGTGCCGCTGGTGCTGTCGGGGAAGTCGGAGGGGGCGCTGCGGGCTCAGGCGGAGCGGTTGCGGCTGGTCGTCGAGGGCGGCGGGCTGCCGGAACTGCCTGCTGTGGGGCGGGCGTTGGCGTTGGGTCGGTCGCGGTTCGAGCACCGTGCGGTGGTGCTGGCGGGTGGGCTGGAGGAGCTGCGGTCGGGTCTGGAGACGGTCGCGCTGGGCGGCGGTTCGGCCGCCGGTGTGGTGCGCGGTGTCGTGGGTTCCTCGGCCCGTCCGGTGTTCGTGTTTCCCGGTCAGGGTGCGCAGTGGACGGGCATGGCGGCGGGGCTTCTGGAGTCCTCGCCGGTGTTCGCGGCGCGGATGGCGGAGTGTGGGGCGGCGTTGGAGCCGTTCACGGACTGGCGCCTGCTGGACGTCGTACGGCAGGAGGCGGGTGCACCGGGCTTTGAGCGGGTGGATGTGGTGCAGCCGGTTCTGTGGGCGGTGATGGTGTCGCTGGCGGAGCTGTGGCGGGCGTGTGGTGTGGAGCCGGCTGCGGTGATCGGCCATTCCCAGGGGGAGATCGCGGCGGCGGTCGTCGCGGGTGGTCTGTCGCTGGAGGACGGTGCGCGGGTGGTGGCGCTGAGGTCACGTGCCCTGCTGGCTCTTTCGGGTGGCGGTGGGATGGTCTCGGTGTCGTTGCCGGTGGTGGAGGTGCGTGAGCGCCTGACGGCCTGGGAGGGTCGTATCTCGGTGGCGGCGGTGAATGGTCCTTCCTCGGTGGTGGTCTCTGGTGAGCCGCAGGCGTTGGAGGAGTTGGTGGCCTCCTGCGTCGAGCGGGGTGTTCGGGCGAAGAAGATTGCCGTGGATTATGCCTCGCATTCGGCTCAAGTCGAGCTGATCGAGGCCGAGTTGGCTGAGCTTTTGGCGGAGGTGGCGCCGGTCTCGGGCCGGGTGCCGTTCTACTCCACGCTGACGGGGGCCTTGCTGGACGATACGGTCGGTCTGGACGGCGGGTACTGGTATCGCAACCTGCGTTCCACGGTGGAGTTCGAGGAAGCGGTGCGTGCGGCGGCCGGTGACGGCCTGGCTGTGTTCATTGAGGTGAGTCCGCACCCGGTGCTCAACCTCGGCCTGCAGGAGACCTTCGAGGCGGCGGGCACTGACGCGGTGGCCCTGGGCACTCTGCGCCGTGACGAGGACGAGGCCCGCCGCTTCATGACCTCCCTGGCCGAGGCTCACGTCCACGGCGTGGAGCTGGACTGGCAGGCCCTCTTCGCCGGGCAGCAGGCCACCCACGTGGACCTGCCCACCTACCCCTTCCAACACGAGCGCTACTGGCCCGAGGCCACGGGCACCCCCGCACCCGAGCAGAGCGCGATGTCTCCGGACGAGGTGGAGTTCTGGCAGGCAGTCGAGAGCGAGGACCTGGACGCCCTGATGGGCACCCTGGACAAGGCCGAGGCGGAGCCGTTGCGCGCCGTGCTGCCGGCCCTCGCCTCCTGGCGGCGCAACAGCCGCGACAGCTCCACCGTCGACGCCTGGCGCTACCGCGTCGACTGGAAGCCCCTGTCGAAGGCCAAGCCCGCCGAACTGTCCGGCACATGGATCGTCCTGGTCCCCGAGGTGCTGCGGGACGACGTCTCGGTCTCCGCCTGCGGCCGCGCCCTGGCCGGGCACGGCGCCCACGTGGTGACCTTGGTGGTGTCCTCCGCCGACGCCGAACGCAAGGCGCTCTCCGGGCTTCTCGGTGAACTCCTGGAGGAGATCGGCACGCAGAACGGCGCGGAGATCGGCGCGGAGAACGGCAAGGTGGATCCGTCCGGCATCGGCGGCGTGCTGTCGTTCCTCGGTGCGGACGAGGCACCCGACCCCGTGCACGCCGCGGTTCCCACCGGTGTGACGTCGACACTCGCGCTGGTACAGGCCCTCGACGACGTGGAGCTTCAGGCGCCCTTGTGGTGCGCCACCATGGGCGCGGTCCAGGTCGGTGCCGCGGACCGCACGGTGAGCGTGGCGCAGGCCCAGGTATGGGGCGTGGGTAGGGTCGTCTGCCTGGAGCGGCCCGGCAACTGGGGCGGTCTCGTCGACCTGCCCGCCGACGGGGTCGACTCCAGGATCGCCGACAGCCTGTGCGCAATCCTGGCGGGGCGGACGGCCGAGGCATCCGGACCGGGCGCCGGTGACGCCGGTGGCGCGGGCGAGGACCAGATCGCGGTGCGTTCGGCCGGTGCGTTCGGCCGCCGCCTCGTGCGCGCGCCGCTGAACGGAGCGCCCGCCGTGCACCCGTGGCAGCCCGAGGGCACCGTACTGATCACCGGCGGCACCGGCGCTCTGGGCGGCCACGTCGCGCGTTGGCTGGCGGGACGGGGAGCGCAACGGCTCGTCCTGACCAGCCGCAGGGGCACCGCGGCTCCCGGAGCGGCCGAGCTGGAGGCGGAGCTCACCGGGCTCGGCGCCCAGGTGACCGTGGAGGCCTGCGACGTCGCCGACCGCGACCAAGTGGCCGCGCTGATCGAGCGGTTGAGTGCCGAGGGCGACCCGGTGCGCGCGGTCGTGCACACGGCGGGCGTCAGCGACAGCGCCGCCCTGTCCGACACCGAACCTGCCGCGTTCGCCGACGTCCTGGCGGGCAAGACGGCGGGCGCCGCCCACCTCGACGAGCTGCTGGGCGGGACGGTGGACGCCTTCGTGGTGTTCTCCTCCATCGCCGGAGTGTGGGGCAGCGCCCGGCAGGCCGGGTACGCGGCGGCGAACGCGGCCCTGGACGCGCTCGCCCTGCGCCGCCGGGCCCGCGGCTGGGCCGCCACATCCGTGGCGTGGGGCCAGTGGGCCGACGGCGGCATGGCCGCAGGCGACACCGGCGAACAGTTGACCCGTCTGGGCCTGGCGCCGATGGCGCCCGCCCTCGCGATCACCGCGCTGCAGCAGGCCATCGAGCACGACGAGACGCCGGTGGTCGCGGTGGACGTGGACTGGCCGCGGTTCGCCACGGCCTTCACGACGCTGCGGCCGAGCCCGCTGATCGGCGACCTGCCCGAGGTGCGGGCGGCGCTCGCGGCCGAAGAGGACACGGCGGACGGCACGTCCGCGTCCACCGGCGCCGACCGCGCCGAGACGCTGCGGCAGAACCTCCTCGAACTGTCCGGGCTCGAGCAGGAGCACCTGCTCCTGGAACTCGTGCAGGAACGGGCGGCCACCGTGCTGCGGCTCGCCGCACCCACCGACGTACGGTCCGACCGGGCGTTCCGCACCCTCGGATTCGACTCCCTGACCGCGGTGGAGCTGCGTAACCAACTGAGGGAGGCGACGGGCCTGCGGCTGCCGGCCGCGCTGGTCTTCGACCACCCGACGCCCACGGCGCTCGTCACGTACCTGCGGAGCAAGCTGCTCCCCGAGGGGGACGGGGCCTCCACCGAGGGCGGCCCCGGCAGCCAGGACGACGTGGACGAGGCCGCTGTCCGTGACGCACTGGCGACAGTGCCGCTTGACCAACTCAGGGCCGCCGGAGTGCTGGACACCCTGCTGAAGCTCGCGGACCGGCGCGGTGGGGCGCATGCCTCTCCGCCCGCGGGCGACGAGACCGAGTCGATCGACGAGATGGACGCCGAGAGCCTGATCAAGATGGCGTTGGGCGACGGCGAATCCTGATGACGCGTGAAGTGTGGAGTGCATGATGGCTAGTTCGGCTGACAAGGTTCTCGAAGCGCTGCGCGCGTCGCTCAAAGAGGTAGACCGGTTGCGGCGGGAGAACACCCAGCTCACCGATGCGGCGCGGGAACCGATCGCGATCACCGGGATGAGCTGCCGCTACCCGGGAGGTGTGACGAGCCCCGAGGGCCTGTGGAACCTGGTCGCGTCCGGGACCGACGCGGTCACCGGGTTCCCGACCGACCGCGGCTGGGACCTGGAGCGGCTCTACGAGGAGGCCCACGACAACGCGGTCACCTTCGAGGGAGGCTTCGTCGACGGGGTCACGGACTTCGACGCGGGCTTCTTCGGGATCTCCCCGCGCGAGGCGCTGGCGATGGACCCGCAGCAGCGCGTGCTCCTCGAGGAGTCCTGGAAGGCCCTGGAACGGGCGGGAGTCGACCCCTCGTCGCTGCGCGGAACCGCGACCGGCGTCTTCGTCGGAGCCCAGTCGTCCGGGTACGAGACGAGCCTGCGGCAGTCGAACGAGAACGTCGCGGGCTACTACGTCACCGGCACCGCCGGAAGCGTCGTCTCCGGGCGCGTCTCCTACTCCCTGGGCCTGGAGGGCCCGGCCGTGACGATCGACACCGCGTGCTCGTCGTCGCTCGTGGCCCTCCACCAGGCGGTGCAGGCACTGCGCCAGCGCGAGTGCTCCCTCGCGCTGGCCGCGGGTGTGACCGTGATGAACAACCCCGGCGCGTTCGCCGAGTTCAGCCAGCAGGGCGGTCTCGCGGCGGACGGCCGCTGCAAGTCCTTCGCGGCCGCCGCCGATGGCACCGGCTGGGCCGAGGGCGTGGGCGTCCTGGTGGTGGAGCGGCTTTCCGACGCGCTCCGCAACGGGCGCGAGGTCCTCGCGGTGATCCGCGGCTCCGCCGTGAACCAGGACGGCGCCAGCAACGGCCTGACCGCGCCGAACGGCCCCTCGCAGCGCCGTGTCATCCGCGCCGCGCTGGCCAACGCCGGCCTCTCGCCCGCGCAGATCGACGCCGTCGAGGCGCACGGCACCGGCACCGTCCTCGGCGACCCCATCGAGGCGCAGGCCCTCGTGGAGACGTACGGCCAGGACAGGCCGGAGGGCAGGCCGCTGTTCCTCGGCTCGATGAAGTCCAACTTCGGTCACGCACAGGCCGCTTCGGGCGTCGCCGGTGTGATCAAGATGGTGATGGCGCTGCGGCACGCCGCCCTGCCCCGGACCCTCCACGTCGACGAGCCGACGCCGCACGTGGACTGGTCCGCCGGGTCCGTCGAGCTCCTGACGGAGCCGGTGGAGTGGCCGCGGACCGGGCAACCGCGCCGTGCCGGCGTCTCCTCCTTCGGCGTGAGCGGCACGAACGCACACGTCATCGTCGAGCAGGCCCCCGCGCGCGAGGAAAAGCCGTCCACCGACGGATCCGGGCAGGACCGGACCCTGCCGATCGTCCCCTGGCTCGTCTCGGGCGCGACCGGCGAGGCACTCAAGGCACAGGCCGGCGAACTCCTCGCCCACCTGGAGAACGCCACCGCACACGAATCCCACGCCCTGGACGTCGGCTTCTCGCTCGCCACGGGACGCGCCGCTCTGGAACACCGAGCCGTGGTCCTCGCCGACGGACATGCCGGACTCGTCGACGGCATCCGGGAGTTGAGCGCCGCCGGCGACGGCCCGGCGGTGGGGCGCGGCGTGGCCGCGCCCGGACGTCTGGCGGTGCTGTTCTCGGGCCAGGGCTCACAACGGTCCGGAATGGGCCGGGAGTTGTACGAGACATACCCCGCCTTCGCGGAGGCGTTCGACGCGGTGTGCACGGAGCTGGACCGTCACCTGGACCGGCCGCTGCGTGACGTGGTCTTCGAGGGTGGTGAGCTGCTGGACCAGACACAGTTCACGCAGGCGGGTCTGTTCGCGCTTGAGGTGGCGCTGTTTGAGCTGGTGACGTCGTGGGGTGTGAAGCCCGACTTCCTGCTGGGCCACTCGATCGGCGAGCTGTCGGCTGCGTACGTCGCCGGCGTGCTGTCCCTGGAAGACGCTGCCGCTCTCGTGGCTGCCCGCGGCCGCCTGATGCAGGCTCTCCCGACCGGCGGGGCGATGGTCTCGCTCCAGGCGACGGAGGACGAGGTCCTCCCGCTGCTGGTCGACGGCGTATCCGTCGCCGCCCTCAACGGCCCCCGCTCCACGGTGATTTCGGGCGACGAGGAAGAGGTCCTCCGGATCGCCGCACACTTCGAGGCCGAGGGGCGCAAGACCAAGCGCCTGCGGGTCAGCCATGCCTTCCACTCGCCGCGCATGGACGCCATGCTCGACGACTTCCGCGCCGTCGCGCAGAGCCTCACCTTCAACGCCCCCGAGATCGCGATCGTCTCCAACGTCACCGGCGCGGTGATTCCCGCACGGGAGATCCGTACGGCGGAGTACTGGGTGCGCCACGTCCGCGAGGCCGTCCGCTTCCTCGACGGCATCCGCACCCTGCAGAACCAGGGCGTGACCGCGTACCTGGAACTGGGCCCCGACGGAGTGCTCTCCGCCATGGCACAGGACTGCCTCACCGACGGCACCGAGGACACCCTTTTCGTCCCCGCGCTCCGCAAGGGACGCGACGAGGCACGCACGTCCGCCGCCGCACTCGCCGAACTGCACGTGCGCGGCAAGGCGGTCGACTGGGCGACGTACTTCTCCGGTACCGGTGCCCGCCGCGTCGACCTGCCCACCTACGCCTTCCAAGGGCAGCGCTACTGGCCGCATGTCCCCGAGGACCATGCCGTCGTGGGCGGCGAGGGCGGCAACACCCCCGAAGAGGCCCGGTTCTGGGACGCCGTAGAACGCGAGGACCTGCAGTCGCTCGTCGACGCCGTACGCCCCGACGACTCCGCCCCGCTGGCCGACGCGCTCCCGGCGCTCGCCGCCTGGCGACGGCAGAGCCGCGACAACTCCACGGCCGACGAATGGCGTTACGGCATCAGCTGGAAGCCCGCCACGGCCGGCCCCGCGGCACAGCCGTCGGGCAGCGCGCTGACGGGCAGCTGGCTCGTCGCCATCCCCCACGGCGCCGCTGACGACCCCTTGGTGCGCAGCACGATCGACGCCCTCTCCGCGCACGGCGCCACGGCGCTGCCGCTGCACGTCGACGCCTTCGCCGCCGACCGCACGACACTCGCGCACGACCTAGCCCAAGCCCTCCAGGACTCCGGACAGGACGCCGGGCAGCCGACCGGCGTGCTCTCCCTCCTGGCCCTGGACGAGGAGCCGCACCCCGACCACCCCGTGGTGGTCGCGGGCATGGCCGGCACGCTCGCGCTGGTCCAGGCGCTCGGCGACGCGGAGATAGACGCGCCGCTCTGGCTCGGCACGCGCGGAGCCGTCTCCGTCGGCCGCTCCGACCCGCTGACCAGCGCCGCCCAGGCCGCGCTGTGGGGACTCGGCAGGGTCGTCGGCCTGGAGTGCGCCCACCGCTGGGGCGGGCTGGTCGACCTGCCCGCCACGCTGGACGAGCGCGCGGCCGGCCGGCTGTGCGCGGTCCTCGCCGACGCCGGCGAGGACCAGGTGGCCGTGCGCTCCTCCGGAACCTTCGTACGTCGACTCGTCCGCGACCCCCGAGGAGAGAGCACCGACGGCTCGACGTGGACGCCGCGAGGCACCGCGCTCATCACGGGCGGTACCGGTGCGCTCGGTCGGCATGTGGCCCGCTGGCTGGCCAAGGGCGGCGCGGAGCGCCTGATCCTCACCAGCCGCCGCGGCCCCGACGCACCCGGAGTCGCCGAACTCGTCGACGAACTCCAGGAGTTCGGCACCCAGGTGACCATCGTCGCCTGCGACATCGCCGACCGCGCAGCCGTCGCCGCCCTGATCGAGCAGACCACCGCCACGCCGGACGGCGAGCAAAGCGCCCTGCGGACCGTCGTGCACGCCGCGGGCGTGGGCACGGCCACACTGCTGTCCGAGGCCACCACCGAGACGCTCGCCGCGGAGCTGTCCGCCAAGGTCGCGGGCGCCGTCCACCTGGACGAACTGCTCGAAGGCCACGACCTCGACGCCTTCGTCGTCTTCTCCTCCGTCGCCGGAGTCTGGGGCAGCGGCGGCCAGAGCGGCTACGCCGCCGCCAACGCCTACCTCGACGGACTGGTCCAGCGCCGCAGGGCACGCGGCGTCCCCGCGACCGCGGTCGCCTGGGGGGCCTGGGCCGGCGGCGGCATGGCCGACGGCGAGGAAGGCGAGCAGCTGCTGCGCCTGGGCATCCGCTCCATGGAGCCCGCCCCCGCGATCGCCGCGCTGCAGCGGGCACTGGACTGCGACGACACCCTGGTAACCGTCGCGGACATGGACTGGACGCGCTTCGTGCCGGTCTTCGCCGCGGCACGCCCCCGCCCGCTGATCGGCGACCTCGCCGAGGCGCGCGAGGCGCTGACGACCCCCGCAGGACCCGACGGGACGACCGGCCCGGCAGAGGGCCCGTCTCCCCTGGGCGAACGGCTCGGGCACCTGAGCGCCACCGAGCGCACCGAGGCACTGACCGAACTGGTCAGGCGCCAGGCCGCCGTCGTACTGGGACACGGCTCGATGGACGGAGTCGATCCCGACCGGGCCTTCCGTGAGCTCGGCTTCGACTCGCTCACCGCCGTCGAACTGCGCAACAGGCTCACCGCCGAGACGGGCCTGAGCCTCCCGACCACCATGGTCTTCGACCACCCGACGCCGGCCGTCCTCGCCCGGTTCCTCGACGCCGAACTCGCCTCCGAACTCGGCGGCAGGTACGGGACCTCCGACACTCACCAGGCGTCCGCCACGGGCACGCGCGCCCCGGCCGGCGGCACCGCGGCCGCCGAGGACGACGACCTGATCGCCATCGTCGGCATGAGCTGCCGCTACCCCGGCGAGGTCGAGAGCCCCGAGGACCTGTGGCGGCTCCTCGCCACCGGCGGCGACGGCATCACCGGCTTCCCCACGACCCGTGGCTGGGACCTGGAAGGCATCTACGACCCCGACCCGGCCAACCCCGGGACGAGCTACACCCTCCAGGGCGGCTTCCTGCACGGGGCGGGCGCCTTCGACGCCGGGTTCTTCGGGATCTCGCCGCGTGAGGCGCTGGCGATGGACCCGCAGCAGCGGCTCCTCCTCGAAGCCTCCTGGGAGGTCTTCGAGCGTGCGGGCATCGACCCGACGTCGGTGCGCGGCGAGCAGATCGGCGTCTTCGCCGGAGCCTCCTCGTCCGGATACGGCGCCGGCGCCGCCCAGACCCCCGAGGGAGGCGAAGGCCACCTCATCACGGGCACCGCGACGAGCGTGGTCTCCGGCCGCATCGCCTACATGATGGGCCTGGAGGGCCCGGCCGTGACGGTCGACACCGCGTGCTCGTCGTCCCTGGTCGCCCTGCACCTCGCCGCGCAGGCCCTGCGCCAGGGCGAGTGCAGCATGGCGCTCGCGGGCGGCGTCGCCCTCCTCGCCACCCCGGCCGCGTTCGTGGAGTTCTCCCGCCAGCGCGGCCTCGCTGCGGACGGCCGCTGCAAGCCCTTCGCGGAGGCGGCGGACGGCACGGGCTGGTCCGAGGGCGTGGGCGTGCTCCTGGTGGAGCGCCTGTCCGACGCGCGGCGCCTGGGCCACGAGGTCCTCGCGGTGGTGCGGGGCAGCGCGATCAACCAGGACGGCGCGTCCAACGGCCTGACCGCCCCGAACGGCCCGTCGCAGCAGCGTGTGATCCGTCAGGCCCTGGCGAACGCGGGCCTGTCGGCATCGCAGGTGGACGCGGTGGAGGCGCACGGCACGGGCACCCGTCTCGGTGACCCGATCGAGGCCCAGGCGCTCATCGCGACCTACGGCCAGGAACGCGCCGACGGCCGCCCGCTGTGGCTGGGCTCGATCAAGTCCAACATCGGTCACGCCGCGGCGGCGGCCGGCGTGGGCGGCATCATCAAGATGGTCATGGCGATGCGGGAGGGTGTGCTGCCGCAGACGCTGCACGTGGATGAGCCGTCCTCGCACGTGGACTGGTCGGCGGGGGCGGTTGAGCTCCTGGCGGAGTCGGTTGCGTGGCCGGAGACGGGCGAGCCGCGGCGGGCCGGTGTCTCGTCGTTCGGCATCAGCGGCACGAATGCGCATGTGGTGCTGGAGCAGGCGCCGGAGGTGGAGGAGCCGGAGGCGGTTGCGGGTCCGGTGGCGTTGCCGGTGGTGCCGTGGGTGGTGTCGGCGAAGTCGGAGGCGGGGCTGGCGGGGCAGGTGGATCGGCTGCGGTCGTTCGTCGCCGAGCGGCCGGGCGGGTCTGAGTTGTCGCCGGTGGATGTCGGGTTCTCGCTGGTGACGACGCGTGCGGTGCTGGGGCATCGGGCGGTGTTGATCGGTGAGCGGACGGTTCAGGGTTCGGTGTCGCCCGGGAAGACGGGTGTGCTGTTCTCGGGGCAGGGCTCGCAACGGGCGGGCATGGGTCGGGAGTTGTATGAGGCGTATCCCGTCTTCGCGGATGCGTTTGATGCGGTGTGTGCGGAGTTGGACCGTCATCTGGAGCGGCCTCTTCGTGAGGTGGTGTTCGAGGGTGGTGAGCTGCTGGGGCAGACGCAGTTCACGCAGGCGGGTCTGTTCGCGCTTGAGGTGGCGCTGTTTGAGTTGGTGACGTCGTGGGGTGTGAAGCCCGACTTCCTGCTCGGGCACTCGGTTGGTGAGTTGTCGGCTGCGTACGTCGCCGGCGTGCTGTCCCTTGAAGACGCTGCTGCTCTCGTGGCGGCGCGGGGTCGTCTGATGCAGGCGCTTCCGGCTGGCGGGGCGATGGTGTCGTTGCAGGCGGCGGAGGATGAGGTCCTCCCGTTGCTGGTTGAGGGTGTGTCCATCGCAGCCCTCAACGGGCCCAACGCCACGGTGATTTCGGGTGACGAGGCGGCGGTTCTTGAGATTGCCGCGCGCTTTGAGGGTGAGGGTCGTAAGACCAAGCGGTTGCGGGTGAGTCATGCGTTCCACTCGCCGCGTATGGACGGGATGCTCGACGACTTCCGCGCGGTCGCTCAGGGGCTGACTTTCAATGCCCCTCAGCTGTCGATCGTCTCGGATGTGACGGGCGAGGTCCTGTCGGCCGAGGATGTGCGGGACCCGGAGTACTGGGTGCGCCACGTCCGCGAAGCCGTTCGTTTCCTGGACGGCGTCCGGGCCTTGGAAGCGGAGGGTGTGACCAGGTTCCTGGAGCTGGGTCCGGACGGAGTGCTGTCCGCGATGGCACAGGACTGCGTCACGTCTGACTCCGGTGAGGGGCTTGCCTTTGTGCCCGTGCTTCGGAAGGACCGTGAGGAGCCGGGTTCGCTGGTCGCGGCGCTGGCCGAACTGTACGTACGGGGCATGGGAGTTGACTGGTCGGCGTACTACGCCGGCAGCGGTGCGCGACGGGTCGGATTGCCGACGTATGCCTTCCAGAGGCAGTGGTACTGGGCCGCGGCGCCGACGACGCTTCTCGGTGACATGACCGGCGTCGGTCAGCACTCCACGGAGCACCCGCTTCTGGGCGCGGCGATATCGCTCGCCGAGGGCGATGGACTCGTGTTGACGGGGCGCCTTTCTCTTCAGTCGCATGCGTGGCTTGCGGATCATGTGGTGTTGGGTTCGGTGTTGTTGCCGGGTACGGCGTTTGTGGATCTGGCGTTGTTCGCGGGGGAGAGGGTTGGTTGTGGGGGGCTTGAGGAGCTGACGCTGGAGGCGCCGTTGGTGGTGCCTGAGCGTGGTGGGGTGTCGGTTCAGTTGTCGGTGGTGGCGGCGGGTGTGGATGGTCGTCGTGGGGTGAGTGTGCATTCGCGGCCGGCTGATGATGCCGAGGGCGAGTGGGTGTGTCATGCCCGGGGTGTGCTGTCGGCCGAGGCCGGGGCCGTGGGCGTGGGTGAGGGGCTTGAGGTGTGGCCCCCGCGCGACGCGGTGGCCGTGGATGTCGAGGGCTTCTACGAGGGACTCGCCGGACTGGGTTACGGGTACGGCCCCGTCTTCCAGGGGCTGCAGTCCGTCTGGAAGCGCGACGACGAGGTGTTCGCGGAGGTGTCCCTTCCCGAGGGCGCAGACGCCGACGGGTTCGGCGTACACCCCGCCTTGCTGGACGCCGCACTGCACGCGATGGGCCTGACGTCCGGGGACGGCGAGACGATCGAGGGTGGTTCGCCTGGTCTGCCGTTCGCGTGGTCGGGGGTATCGCTGTCCGCGGTGGGTGCGCGGGTGTTGCGGGTGCGGATCGTGCGCTCGGGTTCGGGTGTGTCGTTGCTGTTGGCTGACGGCTCGGGTGCGCATGTGGCGTCGGTGGAGTCGTTGGCGTTGCGTCCGGTGACTGCTGAGCAGTTGCAGGGTGCGGGCAGTGGTGGTGTGGCTCGGGATGCGTTGTTCCGGGTGGAGTGGTCGGCGCTGGCTGTGCCTGCGGACGCGGGCGAGTCCGAGGTGCGGGTCGAGGACCTGAGTGGGCTCGGTTCCGGTGCAGAGGGTGTTGTTGCGCGGACGCATGAAGTGACTGGTCGTGCCTTGGAGTTGGTGCAGGGCTGGCTGGCGGATGAGTCGGCTGGTCAGGCGCGGCTGGTGGTCGTGACGCGGGGTGCGGTGGCCCGTGACGGGGCTGAGGTGCCGGATCCGGTGCAGGCGGCGGTGTGGGGTCTGCTGCGTTCGGCGCAGACGGAGAACCCCGACCGTTTCGTCCTGGTGGATCTGGACGGGGATGAGGCGTCGCAAGCGGTGCTGTCCGCGGCGGTGGCTTCGGGTGAGCCGCAGTTGGCGATCCGGCGCGGTGAGGTGTTCGTGCCGCGGCTGGCGCGGGCCGTTGTTGCCGATGAGCAGCCGGTGGGTGTGCTGGATGGCCAGGGCACGGTGCTGGTGACCGGTGCGAGTGGTGCGCTGGGTGGTCTGGTGGCCCGGCACCTGGTGGCCGAGCGGGGCGCACGCAGCTTGCTCCTCGTGTCTCGGCGCGGTGAACAGGCTCCAGGTAGCCGTGAGTTGGTGGCGGAGCTGGAGGAGCTGGGAGCCGCGGTGCGGGTGGCCGCGTGTGACGTAGCCGACCGCGACGCCCTGGCGGCGGTGCTGGACGCCGTGCCCGCCGAGCATCCGCTGGTGGGTGTCGTACACACGGCGGGTGTCCTGGACGACGGCATCCTCTCCTCCCTCACCCCGCAACGCCTGGACGCGGTGTTGCGTCCGAAGGTGGATGCGGCCTGGCATCTGCACGAGTTGACGCGTGACTTGGATCTGTCGCTGTTCGTGTTGTTCTCGTCGGCGGCGGCGACGCTGGGTTCGGCGGGGCAGGCGAACTACGCGGCGGCGAACGCGTTCCTGGACGCGCTGGCGGAGGTCCGGTGTGGTGAAGGGCTTGCGGGTCAGTCGCTGGCCTGGGGTCCGTGGGCCGAGGGCGGCATGCTGGGCCGGCTCGATGACGCCGACCTGCAGCGCATGGCACGTGCCGGTCTGCCCGCTCTCACGGCAGAGCAGGGTCTCGCCCTCTTCGACGCCGCCGAGCACACGGGCTGGGGAGCGGTGCTTCCGCTCCGGCTCGACCTCGCGGTGCTCCGCCGTGGCGCCGCGTCCAACGGTGTGACGCCGCTGCTGCGCGGCCTCGTACGCGTCCCGAAGCGCCGTACCGCGAAGTCGGCCGCGGCCGAGTCGGCGCTCGCCGACCGGCTGGGCGGCCTCGGCGAGGCGGACCGCACCGCGATGGTCATGGACCTCGTGCGCGGTGAGGTCGCCCTCGTCCTCGGTCACGCGTCGCGGGACGCCGTAGTGCCGGCGCAGGCGTTCAAGGAGCTGGGCTTCGACTCGCTCACGGCGGTGGAGCTGCGCAACAGGCTCAACACCGAGACCGGTCTGCGGCTGCCCGCGACGCTCGTTTTCGACTACCCCACGCCTGAAGCGCTGGCCCAGTTCATCCTGGACGAGGTCGCGCCCCGCGAGGCCGACCTGGACCACGGGCTTCCCACGGTGCTGGGTGCGACGGACGAGCCCATCGCCATCGTCGGCATGAGCTGCCGCTACCCCGGCGGGGTGCTCAGCCCGGAGGACCTGTGGCGGCTGGCGGTGACCGGCGGCGACGGCATCGCACCCTTCCCGACCGACCGCGGCTGGGACGTGAGCGGCCTGTACGACCCCGACCCGGAGAGCCGCGACACGTCGTACACGGCTGAGGGCGGATTCCTCTACGACGCTGGGAAGTTCGACCCGGCGTTCTTCGGTATCTCGCCGAACGAGGCGCTGGCGATGGACCCGCAGCAGCGGCTCCTCCTCGAAGCGACGTGGGAGGCCATCGAGCGCGCCGGCATCGACCCGGCCTCGCTGCGCGGCAGCCGCACCGGCGTGTTCGCCGGAATGATGTACCACGACTACGCCTCGCAGGTCGCCTCCGTGCCGGAAGGCGTCGAGGGCTTCCTCGGGATCGGCACGTCGGGCAGCGTCCTGTCCGGCCGAGTGGCGTACACCTTCGGTCTTGAGGGGCCGACGATGACGATCGACACGGCGTGCTCGTCCTCGCTGGTCGCCCTGCATCTGGCCGTCCAGGCCCTGCGCAAGGGCGAGTGCACGATGGCGCTGGCCGGTGGTGTGACGGTGATGTCCACTCCCGGGGCGTTCATCGAGTTCTCCCGCCAGGGCGGCCTCGCGGCGGACGGCCGCTGCAAGTCGTTCGCGGCGGGAGCGGACGGCACGGGCTGGTCCGAGGGCGTCGGCATGCTCCTGGTGGAGCGCCTTTCCGACGCGCGGCGCCTGGGGCACGAGGTACTGGCGGTCGTCCGCGGTTCCGCGGTGAACCAGGACGGCGCGTCCAACGGCCTTACCGCCCCGAACGGTCCGTCCCAGCAGCGTGTCATCCGCCAGGCCCTGGCCGACTCCGGTCTGCAGGCCTCACAGGTGGACGCGGTGGAGGCGCATGGTACGGGTACGACGCTGGGTGACCCGATCGAGGCGCAGGCGCTGATCGCGACGTATGGCCAGGGCCGTCCGGAGGGGCGTCCGCTGTGGCTCGGTTCGCTTAAGTCGAACATCGGTCACACGCAGGCGGCTGCGGGTGTCGCTGGGATCATCAAGATGGTCATGGCGATGCGGCACGGTGTGTTGCCGCGGACGCTGCACGTGGATGAGCCGACGCCTCAGGTCGACTGGTCGGCGGGGGCTGTTGAGCTCCTGACGGAGGCCGTGGCGTGGCCGGAGACAGGGGACGCGCGTCGTGCGGGTGTCTCGTCGTTCGGCGTCAGCGGTACGAATGCGCATGTGCTGCTGGAGCAGGCGCCGGAGGTTGAGCGGCCGAGGCCGGTTGTGGGGCCGGTGGTGTTGCCGGTGGTGCCGTGGGTGGTGTCGGCGAAGTCCGAGGAGGCTTTGGCGGGGCAGGTGGAGCGGCTGAGGTCGTTCGTCGCCGAGCGTCCCGAACTGTCTCCCGTGGATGTCGGTTTCTCGCTGGCTACGACGCGTGCGGTGCTGGAGCACCGGGCGGTGCTGATCGGTGAGCGGACGGTACAGGGTTCGGTGTCGCCCGGGAAGACGGGTGTGCTGTTCTCGGGGCAGGGCTCGCAACGGGCGGGCATGAGCCGGGAGTTGTACGAGGCGTATCCCGTCTTCGCGGGCGCGTTCGACGCGGTCTGCGCGGAGCTGGACCGTCACCTGGACCAGCCCCTGCGTGAGGTCCTCTTCGACGGTGGTGAGCTGTTGGATCAGACGCAGTTCACGCAGGCGGGTCTGTTCGCTCTGGAAGTCGCGCTGTTTGAGCTGGTGACGTCGTGGGGTGTGAAGCCCGACTTCCTGCTCGGGCACTCGGTTGGTGAGTTGTCGGCTGCGTACGTCGCCGGCGTGCTGTCCCTTGAAGACGCTGCTGCTCTCGTGGCGGGGCGGGGTCGTCTGATGCAGGCGCTTCCGGCTGGCGGGGCGATGGTGTCGTTGCAGGCGGCGGAGGATGAGGTCCTCCCGTTGCTGGTTGAGGGTGTGTCCATCGCAGCCCTCAACGGGCCTAGCGCCACGGTGATTTCGGGTGACGAGGCGGCGGTTCTTGAGATTGCCGCGCGCTTTGAGGGTGAGGGGCGTAAGACCAAGCGGTTGCGGGTGAGTCATGCGTTCCACTCGCCGCGTATGGACGCGATGCTCGACGACTTCCGCGCGGTCGCACAGGGGCTGACCTTCAACGCCCCGCAGCTGTCGATCGTCTCGGACGTGACGGGCGAGGTTCTGTCGGCCGAGGAGGTCCAGGACCCGGAGTACTGGGTCCGCCACGTCCGCGAGGCCGTCCGTTTCCTGGACGGCATCCGCACGCTGGAATCCGCGGGCGTGACCGCGTTCCTGGAGCTGGGCCCCGACGGAGTCCTCTCCGCGATGGCCCAGGACTGCGTGACATCCGGCTCCGGCGTCGAGGAGCTCACCTTCGTAACCGCCCTCCGCAAGAACCGTGACGAGCCGGAGAGCCTGCTCACCGCCCTCGCTGAACTCCACGTACACGGCAAGGCAGTTGACTGGTCGTCGTACTACGCCGGCACGGGTGCCCGCCGCGTCGACCTGCCCACCTACGCCTTCCAGCATGAGCAGTTCTGGCTGGTCTCGTCGCCGGTTGGGTTGAGCGACGCGAGGGCGCTGGGGCAGAGCGCGGGGGAGCATCCGTTGCTGGGTGCGAAGGTGGTGCCGGCTCAGGGGGACGAGTTCCTGTTCACGAGCCGGTTGTCGGTGGACTCGCATGCCTGGCTGGCCGATCACGTGGTGATGGGCTCGGTGCTGCTGCCGGGCACGGCGTTCGTGGACATGGCGCTGCACGTGGGAGAAGCCGTCGGCTGTCGGGTGTTGGGCGATCTGACGCTCCAGGCGCCGTTGGTGCTGCCCGAGCACGGTGCGGTGGCCGTCCAGGTGGCCGTGGGTGCTGTCGAAAGTGACGGCAGCCGTGCGTTGACGGTGCATTCACGGCCGGCGGAGGACGCTGACGCGGAGTGGACGCAGCATGCGGTCGGAACGCTGTCCGCGGGTCCGATCGCCGCGAGTGACGCGTTGGAGCAGTGGCCGCCGCGCGACGCGATCGCCGTAGAGGTGTCGGGTCTGTACGACGACCTGGCCGAACTGGGCCTGGGATACGGCCCTGCGTTCCAGGGACTTCGGGCCGCCTGGCGGAACGGCGACGACCTGTACGCCGAAGTGGCCCTCCCCGAAGGGGTGGATGCCACCGGGTTCGGTGTGCACCCGGCGCTGCTCGACGCCGCGCTGCACTCCCTGGGCCTGCCGGGTGGCGGCGACGCCGGAGCGGACGGCCGGGCCGGTGCGGCGGGGCTGCCGTTCGCGTGGAGCGGGGTCTCGGTCTCCGCTGTGGGCGCGACGGTCCTGCGGGTCCGGATCAGCCCGGCGGGTTCCGGTGTGTCCCTGACCGTGGCCGACAGCGTCGGTGCCCCGGTCGCCCACGTCGACTCGCTCGCGCTGCGCGCGGTGTCGCAGGAGCAGGTTGCCGAGGCAGGCCACAACGCGACCCGCGACGCGCTGTTCCAGGTGGACTGGGTCGGGCACGCGGTGGCGGAGGAGCGGGTCGAGGCGCGCTGGGCGGTGCTCGACGACGCGGTTGCCGTACCGGGTGTGCGCTACGCCGATCTGGAGGCGCTCGCCGCCGCACTGGGTGTGGGCGAGTCGGTGCCGGGCGTGGTGGCGGTGTCGTTCGCGGGTGCGGGCACGGTCGACGACATCGGTGACGCCGGTGACGTCGTTGCCCGTACGCATGAAGTGTCCGGTCGCGCCCTGGAGTTGGTGCAGGGCTGGCTGGCGGACGAGCAGTTCGGGCAGGCGCGGCTGGTGGTCGTGACGCGAGGTGCGGTGGCCTGCAACGACGCCGAGGTGCCGGATCCGGTGCAGGCGGCGGTGTGGGGTCTGCTGCGTTCGGCGCAGTCGGAGAACCCCGACCGTTTCGTCCTCGCCGATCTCGCCCCGGACCTGGCCGTGGAGCTCGAAGGCGATGCGGCATCACGGGCGGTGCTGTCCGCGGCGGTGGCGTCGGGTGAGCCGCAGTTGGCGATCCGGCGCGGTGAGGTGTTCGTGCCGCGGCTGGCGCGGGCCGTTGTTTCCGCCGAGCGGCCGGTGCGCGATCTCGACGGTCAGGGCACGGTCCTGGTGACGGGTGCCAGTGGTGCGCTGGGTGGTCTGGTGGCCCGGCATCTGGTAACGGAGCGCGGCGTACGCCACCTGCTCTTGCTGTCCCGGCGCGGTGAACAGGCCCCAGGCAGCGCTGAGTTGGTGGCGGAGTTGGAGGAGCTGGGTGCCGGGGTGCGGGTGGCCGCGTGTGATGTGGCTGACCGTGACGCTCTGGCGGCGGTGCTGGACGCCGTGCCCGCCGAGCATCCGCTCGTGGGTGTCGTACACACCGCCGGTGTCTTGGATGACGGTGTGCTGTCCTCGCTGACTCCGGAGCGTTTGGATGTGGTGTTGCGTCCGAAGGTGGATGCGGCCTGGCATCTGCACGAGTTGACGCGTGATTTGGATCTGCCGCTGTTTGTGCTGTTCTCGTCGGCGGCGGGTGTGTTCGGTGGTGCGGGTCAGGCGAACTATGCGGCGGCGAATGCGTTCCTGGACGCGTTGGCTGAGGTGCGGCGTGGTGCGGGGCTTGTGGGTCAGTCGCTGGCCTGGGGTCCGTGGGCGGAGAGTGGCATGCTCGGGCGCCTCGATGACGCCGAGGCACAGCGCATGGCCAGGTCCGGTGTTCCGCCGCTCTCGGCCGAGCAGGGCATCGAACTCTTCGACGCCGCCGAAGGCGTGGACCGCGCGGCGCTGGTGCCGGTGCGGCTCGACCTCCCGGTGTGGCGCAAGCGCGCCGCCACCGAGGGGGCGCCGCATCTCTTCCGCGGGCTGGTCCGTGTCCCGGGCCGCCGTGCGGCCACGTCGGGTGAGTCCGGATCGGGCTTCGCCGTACGCCTGTCCGGCCTGTCGCCCGACGAGCGGATCCGCTACGTCGACGGCCTGGTCCGTGGCCAGGTCGCGGTGCTGCTCGGCTACGGCTCCGGCGACGCGATCAAGTCCCGGAGCGCGTTCAAGGAGCTCGGCTTCGACTCGCTGACCGCCGTCGAACTGCGCAACCGGCTCAACACGGCGACGGGCCTCCGCCTGCCGGCGACCCTCGTCTTCGACTACCCGACCCCCGGCGAACTGGCGGAGTTCCTGGTCGGCGAGGCGCTGGGCACGGAGCCCGAGGCGGCCACGGCCGCTCCGGCGCCGCGGCTCGCGGACGACGAGCCGATCGCGATCGTCGGCATGGCCTGCCGCTACCCCGGCGGGGTGACCGACCCCGAGGACCTCTGGCGGCTGGTCGCCACGGCAGGAGAGGGAATCGCGGGATTCCCGACCGACCGCGGCTGGAACCTGGACGGCCTCTACGAACCGGATGCCGACCGGGAAGGCAAGTCCCGCACCATCGAGGGCGGATTCCTCTACGAGGCAGGGAAGTTCGACCCGGCGTTCTTCGGGATCTCGCCGCGTGAGGCGCTGGCGATGGACCCGCAGCAGCGGCTCCTCCTGGAGACCTCCTGGGAGGCCGTCGAGCGGGCGGGCATCGACCCGGCCTCGCTGCGCGGCAGCCGCACCGGTGTCTTCGCGGGCTTGATGTACCACGACTACGCGGCCCGGCTCGGCTCCGTGCCCGATGGCGTCGAGGCGTTCATCGGCACGGGCAACTCGGGCAGCGTGGCGTCCGGCCGTGTCTCGTACACGTTCGGCTTCGAGGGTCCCGCGGTGACCGTGGACACGGCGTGCTCGTCGTCCCTGGTCGCGCTGCACTGGGCGATCCAGTCGCTGCGGTCGGGCGAGTGCTCGATGGCGCTGGCCGGCGGTGTCACCGTCATGGCGACCCCGGCGACGTTCGTGGAGTTCTCGCGGCAGAGGGGCCTCGCGGCCGACGGCCGTTGCAAGGCGTTCGCCGACGCGGCGGACGGCACCGGCTGGTCCGAGGGCGTCGGCATGCTCCTGGTGGAGCGCCTGTCCGACGCGCGCCGCAATGGTCACCGGGTCCTTGCGGTCGTGCGAGGTTCGGCGGTGAACCAGGACGGTGCGTCGAATGGTCTGACGGCGCCGAACGGTCCGTCGCAGCAGCGTGTGATCCGTCAGGCTCTGGCGAATGCGGGGCTGTCGGCGTCGCAGGTGGATGCGGTGGAGGCGCATGGCACGGGAACGCGTCTCGGCGACCCGATCGAAGCCCAGGCGCTCATCGCGACGTACGGGCAGGAGCGTCCGGAGGACCGGCCGCTGTTGCTGGGTTCGATCAAGTCGAACATCGGCCACACGCAGGCCGCCGCGGGCGTCGCCGGAATCATCAAGATGGTCCAGGCCGTACGTCATGGAGTGCTGCCCCAGACGCTGCACGTGGACGCGCCCTCCTCGCACGTCGACTGGTCGGCGGGGGCCGTCGAGCTCCTGACCGAGTCGGTGGCCTGGCCGGAGACGGGCGAGCCGCGGCGTGCTGCGGTGTCGTCGTTCGGCATCAGCGGCACGAACGCGCACGTGATCGTGGAGCAGGCGCCGGACGCGGAGCCTGTGGTGACGGAGTCCTTGGCCGAGTCCGCGCCGGTCGTGGGCGCGAGTGTGCCGCTGGTGCTGTCGGGGAAGTCGGAGGGGGCGCTGCGGGCTCAGGCGGAGCGGTTGCGGCTGGTCGTCGAGGGCGGCGGGCTGCCGGAACTGCCTGCTGTGGGGCGGGCGTTGGCGTTGGGTCGGTCGCGGTTCGAGCACCGTGCGGTGGTGCTGGCGGGTGGGCTGGAGGAGCTGCGGTCGGGTCTGGAGGCGGTCGCGCTGGGCGGCGGTTCGGCCGCTGGTGTGGTGCGTGGTGTCGTGGGTTCCTCGGCTCGTCCGGTGTTCGTGTTTCCCGGTCAGGGTGCGCAGTGGCAGGGCATGGCGGCGGGGCTTCTGGAGTCCTCGCCGGTGTTCGCGGCGCGGATGGCGGAGTGTGGGGCGGCGTTGGAGCCGTTCACGGACTGGCGCCTGCTGGACGTCGTACGGCAGGAGGCGGGTGCACCGGGCTTTGGCCGGGTGGATGTGGTGCAGCCGGTTCTGTGGGCGGTGATGGTGTCGCTTGCGGAGTTGTGGCGGGCGTGTGGTGTGGAGCCGGCTGCGGTGATCGGTCATTCCCAGGGGGAGATCGCGGCGGCGGTCGTCGCGGGTGGTCTGTCGCTGGAGGACGGTGCGCGGGTGGTGGCGCTGCGCTCCAAGGCTCTGCTGGCGTTGTCCGGTGGCGGTGGGATGGTCTCGGTGTCGTTGCCGGTGGTGGAGGTGCGTGAGCGCCTGACGGCCTGGGAGGGTCGTATCTCGGTGGCGGCGGTCAACGGGCCTTCCTCGGTGGTGGTCTCTGGTGAGCCGCAGGCGTTGGAGGAGCTGGTTGCCTCCTGCGTCGAGCAGGGTGTTCGGGCGAAGAAGATCGCGGTGGACTATGCCTCGCATTCGGCTCAAGTCGAGCTGATCGAGGCCGAGTTGGCAGACTTGTTGGTGGAGGTGTCGCCGGTCTCGGGCCGGGTGCCGTTCTACTCCACGCTGACGGGGGCCTTGCTGGACGATACGGCCGGTCTGGACGGCGGGTATTGGTATCGCAACCTGCGTTCCACGGTGGAGTTCGAGGAAGCCGTACGCGCGGCGGCCGGGGACGGCCTGGCTGTGTTCATTGAGGTGAGCCCGCACCCGGTGCTCAACCTCGGCCTGCAGGAGACCTTCGAGGCGGCCGGCAGCGATGCCGTGGCGTTGGGTACGTTGCGCCGGAACGAGGATGAGGCGTACCGCTTCATGACCTCCCTCGCAGAGGCTCACGTCCACGGCGTCGAACTGGACTGGCAAGCCCTCTTCGCCGGGCAGCAGGCCACCCACGTGGACCTGCCCACCTACCCCTTCCAGCACGAGCGCTACTGGCTGAGTGGCTCTCCCGGGCAGGGGAACCTGGACGTCTCGTCCGCGGGACTGGACTCGGTCGACCATGCGCTGCTGTCGGGTGCGGTCGGGCTCGCGGGTACCGATGGTGTCCTGTTGACCGGCCGACTGTCGGTCGAGACGCATCCGTGGCTGGCGGATCACGCGGTGTGGGGTTCGGTGCTGCTGCCGGGCACCGCATTCGTGGAACTGGCACTGCACGCCGCCGACCAGGTCGGATGCGGCCTGGTGGAAGAGCTCACCATCGAGGCTCCGCTGGTCTTCGCCGACCAGGGCGCGGTCGCCGTCCAGGTCGCGGTCGCCTCGGCCGACGAGTCGGGACGGCGCGAACTGACGGTGCACTCGCGTCCCGCCGAGTCCGCGGACGGAGTCTGGACGCGGCACGCGAGCGGCGTGTTGGCCACGACTGCCGCGCCGGTGACGGAAGAGCTGGCCCAGTGGCCGCCGACGGGCGCCCAGGCGGTAACGATCGACGCCCTGTACGAGGAACTCGCCGATGCGGGCTACGAGTACGGTCCGCTGTTCCAGGGCCTGCGATCGGCCTGGCGACAGGGCGGTGACGTCTTCGCCGAGGTGGTGCTGCCCGAAGGGCCCGACGCCGAGGGCTTCGGGTTGCATCCGGCGCTGCTGGACTCGGCGCTGCACGCGATCGGGCTCGCCGCCGACGGTGACCCGGATGCGGTCGAGGGCGGTGTGGGTCTGCCGTTCGCGTGGTCGGGGGTGTCGCTGTCCGCGGTGGGTGCGCGGGTGTTGCGGGTGCGGATCGCTCGGTCGGGTTCGGGTGTCTCGTTGCTGCTGGCCGACGGCACGGGCGCTGCGGTGGCGTCGGTGGAGTCGCTGGCGTTGCGTCCGGTGACTGCTGAGCAGTTGCGGGGTGCGGGTAGCGGTGATGTGGCTCGGGACGCGTTGTTCCGGGTGGAGTGGTCGGCGCTGGCTGTGCCTGCGGATGCGGCTGAGGATGAGTCTGAGGTGCGGGTCGAGGATCTGAGTGCGGGCGTCGCGGGCGTCGCGGGTGATGTGGTTGCGCGGGCGCATGAAGTGGCTGTGCGGGCGCTGGAGTTGGTGCAGGGGTGGCTGGCGGATGAGTCGGCTGGTCAGGCGCGGCTGGTGGTGGTGACGCGGGGTGCGGTGGCCTGTGACGGGGCTGAGGTGCCGGATCCGGTGCAGGCGGTGGTGTGGGGTCTGCTGCGTTCGGCGCAGTCGGAGAACCCCGACCGGTTCGTCCTCGCCGACCTCGATGCGGATGAGGGTGAGCCGTCGCGGGCGGTGTTGTCCGCGGCGGTGGCTTCGGGTGAGCCGCAGTTGGCGGTCCGGCGTGGTGAGGTGTTCGTGCCGCGGCTGGCGCGGGTGGTTGTTTCCGCCGAGCGGCCGGTGGGCGATCTCGATGGTCAGGGCACGGTCCTGGTGACGGGTGCGAGTGGTGTTCTGGGTGGTTTGGTGGCCCGGCACCTGGTGGCCGAGCGCGGCGTGCGCCATCTGCTCTTGCTGTCCCGGCGCGGTGAACAGGCGCCTAATGCCACTGAGTTGGTGGCGGAGTTGGAGGAGCTGGGTGCCGGGGTGCGGGTGGCCGCGTGTGATGTGGCTGACCGTGACGCTCTGGCGGCGGTGCTGGACGCTGTGCCCGCCGAGCATCCGCTGGTGGGTGTCGTACACACCGCCGGTGTCCTGGATGACGGTGTGCTGTCCTCGCTGACTCCGGAGCGTTTGGATGTGGTGTTGCGTCCGAAGGTGGATGCGGCCTGGCATCTGCACGAGTTGACGCGTGATTTGGATCTGTCGCTGTTTGTGTTGTTCTCGTCGGCGGCGGGTGTGTTCGGTGGTGCGGGTCAGGCGAACTACGCGGCGGCGAACGCGTTCCTGGATGCGCTGGCTGAGGTGCGGCGTGGTGCGGGGCTTGTGGGTCAGTCGTTGGCGTGGGGGTTGTGGGCGCAGGCGAGTGGGATGACGGGGCAGTTGGGTGAGGCTGATCTGCGGCGGTTGGCGCGGGGTGGTCTGGTGCCGTTGTCGTCGGGTCAGGGTCTTGGGTTGTTCGATGTGGCGGGGGGTGTGGAGGCGTCGGTGGTGGTGCCGGTCCGGGTGGACTTGGCGGCGTTGCGGGCGCGTCCGGAGTTGACGCCGTTGTTGTTGCGTGGGTTGGTGCGGGTGCCGAGTCGGCGGGTGGCGCAGTCGGGTGCGGATCAGTCCGCGTCCTTTGCCCGCACTCTCCTTGCACTCCCCGAAGCCGAACAGCGCGAACTCGTGCTGGATCTCGTACGTGCGGAGGCTGCCGCCGTGCTCGGCCATGCCTCGGGCGACGCGGTGCAGCCCCAGCGGGCCTTCACCGAGCTGGGCTTCGACTCGCTCACGGCGATCGAACTCCGCAACCGGATGAGCGGGGCCTCCGGGCTGCGCCTGCCGGCCACCCTCGTGTTCGACTATCCGACGCCGATCGCGATGGCCGACCACATCCGCACCGAGATCGTCGGCGACCAGGCGGCGGCAGCCGTGCCGTCGGCCCCCATGGCCGTCGGCACGGCGGACGACCCGGTCGTCATCGTCGGCATGAGCTGCCGGTTCCCCGGCGGCGCCGAATCGCCGGACAAGCTCTGGGACCTGGTGGCCACCGGTGGCGAGGGAATTACCGGACTGCCCACGGACCGAAACTGGGACGTGGACGCGCTGTACGACCCCGACCCGGACCGCCCGGGCACGTCGTTCACCCGCGAGGGCGGATTCCTGCACGACGCCGCCGAGTTCGACCCGGGCTTCTTCGGGATCAGCCCGCGTGAGGCGCTGGCGATGGACCCGCAGCAGCGGCTCCTGCTCGAAGGGTCGTGGGAGGCCATCGAGTCCGCGGGGATCGACCCGGCCTCGCTGCGCGGCAGCAGCACCGGCGTCTTCGCGGGCCTGATGTACCACGACTACGTGGCGCAGCTGGCCAACGTGCCCGAAGGAGTCGAGGGATACCTTGCGACAGGTACCTCGGGCAGTGTCGTCTCCGGTCGCGTCTCCTACACGCTGGGCCTTGAGGGCCCGGCGGTGACGGTGGATACGGCGTGCTCGTCGTCCCTGGTCGCCCTGCACCTCGCGGCGCAGGCACTGCGGTCGGGCGAATGCTCGATGGCGCTGGCCGGCGGCGCGAGCATCATGGCCACGCCCGGCAGCTTCATCGAGTTCAGCCGTCAGCGTGGTCTCGCGGCGGACGGTCGCTGCAAGTCCTTCGCGGCCGGGGCCGACGGCACCGGCTGGGGCGAGGGCGTCGGCATGCTGCTCCTGGAGCGGCTCTCGGACGCGCGGCGCAATGGTCACCGGGTCCTGGCGGTGGTCCGTGGATCGGCGGTGAACCAGGACGGTGCGTCGAATGGTCTGACCGCTCCGAACGGTCCGTCTCAACAGCGCGTGATCCGGGCGGCGTTGGCCAACGCCGGACTCGACGCCATCGATGTCGACGTGGTCGAGGCGCATGGTACGGGTACGACGCTGGGTGACCCGATCGAGGCGCAGGCGCTGCTGGCGACCTACGGTCAGCAGCGTTCGGAGGACCGGCCGCTGTTGCTGGGTTCGATCAAGTCGAACATCGGTCACACGCAGGCGGCTGCCGGTGTGGCGGGTGTGATCAAGATGGTGCAGGCGATGCGGCACGGGATCGTGCCCGAGACGCTGCATGTGGATGAGCCGACGCCGCAGGTCGACTGGTCGGCCGGAGCGGTGGAGCTGGTCACCGGGCAGCGGGACTGGCCGGAGACGGGTGCGCCGCGGCGTGCGGGTGTCTCGTCGTTCGGCATCAGCGGCACGAATGCGCACGTGATCGTGGAGCAGGCGCCGGAGGTGGAGGAGCCGGAGCCGGTTGTGGATCCGGTGGCGTTGCCGGTGGTGCCGTGGGTGGTGTCGGCGAAGTCGGAGGCGGGGCTGGCGGGGCAGGTGGAGCGGCTGAGGTCGTTCGTCGCCGAGCGTTCCGTCGGCTCTGAGCTGTCGCCGGTGGATGTCGGTTTCTCGCTGGCTACGACGCGTGCGGTGCTGGAGCACCGTGCGGTGCTGATCGGCGAGCGGGTCGTGGAGGGTTCGGTGTCGCCCGGTAAGACGGGTGTGCTGTTCTCGGGTCAGGGTTCGCAGCGGGTCGGTATGGGGCGTGAACTCCACGCGGCCTTCCCGGTGTTCGCGGACGCCTTCGACGCGGTCTGCGCCGAGCTGGACCGGCACTTGGAGACGCCTCTTCGTGAGGTCGTCTTCGAGGGACATGAGCTGCTGGATCAGACGCAGTTCACGCAGGCGGGTCTGTTCGCGCTTGAGGTGGCTCTGTTTGAGCTGGTGACGTCGTGGGGTGTGAAGCCGGACTATCTGCTGGGCCACTCGATCGGTGAGTTGTCGGCTGCGTACGTGGCCGGCGTGTTGTCCCTGGAGGACGCTGCTGCTCTCGTGGCGGGGCGGGGTCGTCTGATGCAGGCGCTCCCGGCCGGCGGGGCGATGGTGTCGTTGCAGGCGGCTGAGGACGAGGTCGTTCCGCTGCTGGGCGACGGCGTGTCCATCGCCGCGCTCAACGGCCCGCTCTCCACGGTGATTTCGGGCGATGAGGACGCGGTGCTTGCCATTGCCGCGTACTTCGAGGGTGAGGGTCGTAAGACCAAGCGCTTGCGTGTGAGCCATGCGTTCCACTCGCCGCGTATGGACGCGATGCTCGACGACTTCCGTGCCGTGGCCGAAGGCCTGACCTTCAACGCCCCGCAGCTGTCGATCGTCTCGGACGTGACCGGCATGGTCCTGACATCGGCTGAACTTCAGGACCCGGAGTACTGGGTCCGTCACGTCCGCGAAGCCGTCCGCTTCCTGGACGGCATCCGCACCCTGGAGTCCGCGGGGGTGACCGCGTTCCTGGAGCTGGGTCCGGATGGCGTGCTGTCCGCGATGGCGCAGGACTGCGTGACCGGCTCCGGCTCCGATAGCGATGAGCTCGCCTTCGTACCCGCCCTGCGCAAGAACCGCGAGGAGCCGGAGAGCCTGCTCACCGCCCTCGCTGAACTCCACGTACGCGGCAAGGCAGTTGACTGGTCGTCGTACTACGCCGGCACGGGTGCCCGCCGCGTGGATCTGCCCACCTACGCCTTCCAGCGCGAGCGCTTCTGGCCGGAGGGCGGGGCGCTGCTGATGGGCGGTGCCGGAGCGGCTTCCGCTTCCCCGGCGTCGGACCTGGACGGTGCGTTCTGGGCCGCGGTGGAGCAGGAGGACGTGGGTGCGTTCGCGGCGGCTCTGGGCTCGGACGAGCTGGAGTCGTTGGGCGCGGCGTTGCCCGTGCTCTCCTCCTGGAGGCGCAGGTCGAGCGATCTGTCGACCGTGGACTCCTGGCGCTACGAGGTGACGTGGCAGCCGGTTTCGGGTGTCGATCGTGCTGGGCTGGAGGGGGCCTGGTTGGTGGTGGCGCCGTCGGCGTGTGCGGGTCATCCGGTGGTTGCGGGGATGCGTGCGTGTGGCGGGGAGGTTGTGGAGTGGCTGGTCGATGGTGGTGAGGTGAGCCGTGAGGCGCTCGCCGCACGGCTGGCCGAGCAGGGTGGCGAGTTCGCCGGTGTGGTGTCGCTGCTGGCTCTGGGTGGCCGGCAGGACATGGCGCTGGGGACGTTGTCCCTGGTTCAGGCGCTGGGTGACGCGGAGTGGTCGGTGCCGTTGTGGTGCTTGACGCGGGGTGCGGTGTCGGTGGGTCGTTCCGATGGTGCGGTGGATGCGGTGCAGGCTCAGGTGTGGGGTCTGGGTCGGGTTGCTGCGTTGGAGCGGCCGGGCCGTTGGGGTGGGTTGGTCGATCTGCCGCAGTCGTTGGATGAGCGTGCGGTGGGCCGGGTGTGCGGTGTCCTGTCCGGTACCGGTGTCAGTGCGGCTGGTGAGGATCAGCTGGCGGTGCGTGCGTCGGGTGTGTATGGGCGGCGTCTGGTGCGTGCGTCTGTCAACAGCCGTGTGGTGGCGGGTGGTTGGTCGCCTCGTGGGACGGTGTTGGTGACGGGTGGTACTGGTGCGTTGGGTGGGCATGTTGCTCGCTGGGCGGCTGGTAGTGGTGCTGAGCGGCTTGTGCTTACCAGTCGTCGTGGGCTGGCGGCTCCGGGTGCGGTCGAGTTGGTGGCCGAGCTGGAGGCGTTGGGTGTGGCGGTCGAGGTCGTCGTATGCGACGTGAGCGACCGGAAGGCGCTGGAAGCGCTGGTGGAGGGGCTGAAGGAGGCCGGTACGCCGGTCCGCTCCGTCTTCCACACCGCCGGTGTGGCTGCTTCGCACCCGCTGGACACGCTGGACGACGACGCCCTGGTGGCCGTCCTGTCCGCCAAGGTGACCGGCGCGATGAACCTCGACGCCGTGTTCGAGGTCGGCACCCCGGGCACCTCCGACGCCCCGGATGCGCTCGACGGACCCGACGGACCCGACGTACTCGACGCGTTCGTACTGTTCTCGTCGATCGCCGGCGTGTGGGGCAGTGGCGGTCAGGCCGCCTACGCCGCGGCCAACGCCCACCTCGACGCCCTCGCCCAGGACCGGCGGGCCCGTGGCCTGACCGCGACGTCGATCAGTTGGGGGCCGTGGGCCGACGGCGGCATGGCGGCGGGCGAGGCCGAGGCGGAGCTGCTGCGCCGGGGTCTGCCTGCCATGGCTCCTGAGCGGGCCGTCGCGGCCCTGCAGCAGGCGCTCGCCGCGGGCGACACGCACATCACCGTGGCCGACGTCGACTGGACGCGGTTCGCACCCGCGTTCACCGCGCTGCGCCCGAGCCCGCTCCTCACGGGCCTGCCCGAGGTGCGCGACCTCCAGGAGGAGGAGACCGCGACGGCGGACGGCGGGGCCTCGGCCCTGCGGGACCGGCTGGCCGCGGCCACCGGAGCGGAGCGGAACCGGGCACTGCTCGACCTGGTGCGGAACCAGGCGGCGGTCGTCCTCGCGCACGGAAGCGCGGACTCGGTCACCGCGGCGAGCACCTTCCGGGAGCTCGGCTTCGACTCGCTGACCGCGGTGGAGCTCCGTAACCGCCTGGCCAAGGAGACCGGGCTGAAGCTCCCCGCCACCATGGTGTTCGACCACCCGACTCCGACGGTTCTGGCCGAGCACCTGCGGGCCGAGCTGTTCGGCGGCGAGGCCGACCGGGCCGGCGCCCTGGAGGCGACGGTGACGGCGGTGACCGACCCGGACGACCCGATCGCGATCGTCGGCATGAGCTGCCGCTTCCCGGGAGGTGTCCGTACGCCGGAAGAGCTGTGGGAACTGCTGGCGGCCGGCACGGACGGGGTGACCGGATTCCCGGTGGACCGGGGCTGGGACCTCGATTCGCTGTACGACCCGGACCCCGACCACGTGGGCACCTCGTATGTGACGGAGGGCGGATTCCTGCGTGACGTGGGGGACTTCGACCCCGTCTTCTTCGGGATCTCGCCGCGCGAGGCCACCGGAATGGACCCGCAGCAGCGACTGCTCCTGGAGACGTCGTGGGAGGCGTTCGAGCGGGCGGGCATCGATCCGGAGTCGCTGCGCGGCAGCCGGACCGGAGTCTTCACCGGCACCAACGGCCAGGACTACTCGGCCCTGTTGTTCATGTCCGCCGACAGCGCCGAGGGCCACATGGGCACCGGCAACGGAGCCAGCGCCGTGTCGGGCAGGCTGTCGTACACGTTCGGCCTCGAAGGACCCGCGATCACCGTGGACACGGCCTGCTCGTCGTCCCTGGTGGCGCTGCACCTGGCGATCCAGGCACTGCGGTCGGGGGAGTGCTCGCTGGCCCTGGCCGGCGGTGCCACGGTGATGTCGACGCCCGGCGCGTTCATCGAGTTCTCCCGCCAGCGTGGTCTGTCGGAGGACGGCCGCTGCAAGGCGTTCGCCGACGCGGCGGACGGCACGGCCTGGGGCGAGGGCGTCGGCATGCTGCTGGTGGAGCGTCTCTCGGACGCCCGCCGCAACGGCCATGAAGTCCTTGCGGTCGTCCGCGGTTCCGCGGTGAACCAGGACGGCGCCAGCAACGGTCTGACCGCCCCCAACGGGCCCGCGCAGCAGCGCGTCATCCGCCAGGCCCTCGCCTCGGCCGGCCTGTCGGCGTCGCAGGTCGACGTGGTGGAGGCGCACGGCACGGGCACCAGGCTCGGTGACCCGATCGAGGCACAGGCGCTGATCGCGACGTACGGCCAGGAGCGGACGCGGGAACAGGCGTTGCTGCTCGGCTCGGTCAAGTCGAACATCGGTCACACGCAGGCCGCCGCAGGTGTCGCCGGCGTCATCAAGATGGTCATGGCGATGCGGCACGGCGTACTGCCCCGGACGCTGCACGTCGACGAGCCGTCCACGCAGGTGGACTGGTCGGCGGGGGCCGTCGAGCTCCTGACGGAATCGGTGGCGTGGCCGCAGACGGGTGAGCCGCGGCGCGCCGCGGTCTCGTCGTTCGGCATCAGCGGCACCAACGCCCACACGATCATCGAGCAGGCTCCCGAGCCCGAAGTCGCCGTGGAGCCGCGGCCGGCCGCCCCGACCGCCTCGTCGTCCCCGGTCCTGCCGTGGATGCTGTCCGCGAAGTCGGCACGCGCCCTCACGGCGCAGGCCCGCCTCCTGCGGTCGCACCTGCTGCGCCGGCCCGGACTCGACACGTCGGACGTGGCGTTCTCCCTCGCCACGAGCCGTGCCGCGCTGGCCCACCGGGCCGTCGTCGTCGGAAAGGACAGGGACGCGCTGCTGCGCGGCATCGAGGCGCTGGCCGAGGGCGGCACGGACTCGAACGTGATCGTGGACTCGATCACGTCCGGACAGTTCGCGGTGCTGTTCTCCGGTCAGGGCTCGCAACGGGCGGGCATGGGCCGGGAGTTGTACGAGACCCATCCCGTCTTCGCGGACGCGTTCGACGCGGTCTGCGCGGAGCTGGACCGTCACCTGGAGCGGCCGCTGCGTGAGGTCGTCTTCGACGGTGGCGAGCTGCTGGATCAGACGCAGTTCACGCAGGCCGGGCTGTTCGCGCTCGAAGTCGCGCTCTTCCGTCTGGTCGAGGCGTGGGGCGTGCGGCCCGACTATCTGCTCGGGCACTCGATCGGTGAGCTGTCGGCTGCGTACGTCGCCGGTGTGCTGTCGCTCGAAGACGCTGCTGTTCTTGTGGCGGCGCGGGGTCGTCTGATGCAGGCGCTCCCGACGGACGGCGCCATGGTGTCCGTGCAGGTGGCCGAGAGTGAGGTCCTGCCGCTGCTGGTCGAGGGCGTGTCCATCGCCGCGCTCAACGGGCCGCGCTCCACGGTGATTTCGGGCGACGAGGACGCGGTCCTTCGGATCGCCGCGCACTTCGAGGGTGAGGGTCGTAAGACCAAGCGGTTGCGGGTGAGTCATGCGTTCCACTCGCCGCGTATGGACGCGATGCTCGACGACTTCCGCAAGGTCGCGCAGGGACTCACCTTCAACGCGCCCGAGGTCGCGATCGTCTCCGACGTGACCGGCACGGTCCTGACATCGGCCGAGCTCCAGGACCCGGAGTACTGGGTCCGTCACGTCCGCGAGGCCGTCCGTTTCCTGGACGGCATCCGCACCCTGGAAGGGGAAGGCGTGACCGCGTTCCTGGAGCTGGGCCCCGACGGAGTCCTCTCCGCCATGGCCCAGGACTGCCTCACCGACACCGCCGTCGACCCCGAGAAGTTCGGCTTCGTACCGGCCCTGCGCAAGGACCGCGACGAGCCGCAGGCCCTGCTTACCGCCCTCGCCGAACTGCACGTACGCGGCAAGGCGGTCGACTGGGCGACGTACTTCTCCGGCACCGGTGTCGGCGCCCGACGCGTCGACCTGCCCACCTACGCCTTCCAGCGGCAGCGCTACTGGCCGAAGCCGGGCGGTCCCGCCGCCCCGGAGACGGGTGCCGTGTCGTCCATGGACGCACGGTTCTGGGCCGCGGTGGAGCAGGAGGACCTGTCCGGACTCGTCGAGGGCGCCGCACTCACCGCGGACCAGCCGCTGGGCGAGGTGCTGCCGCTGCTGTCGTCGTGGCGCCGCCAGTCCCGCGAGCAGTCCACGGTCGACGCCTGGCGCTACCGGGTTGCGTGGAAGCCGGTCGCGGACGACGCCGCCGCGCCGCTGTCCGGCACCTGGCTGGTCGTGGCGGCCGACGAGCACCTCGGCCACCCGGTCGTCGCCGGGATCGAGGCACAGGGCGCCGCGGCCGTCCGCCTGTCCGTCGACCCGGGGACGCGCGACCGGACCGGACTGGCCGAGCAGTTGGCCGGAGCCGGCGAGGCCGCGGGCCCCGAGGGCATCGCGGGCGTCGTCTCCCTGCTGGCGCTGGGCCAGGAGCCCATGGCGGCCACGCTGGACCTGGTGCAGGCACTGGGCGACGCGGGTGTACGGGCGCCCCTGTGGTGCCTGACCCGCGGGGCCGTGAGCACGGGCCGCTCCGACGCCGCACCGGAACCGGCACAGGCGCAGCTGTGGGGCCTCGGCCGGGTCGCCGCTCTGGAACAGCCGCAGAGCTGGGGCGGGTTGATCGACCTGCCGCTGACGCCGGACGAGCGGGCGGTGGACCGGGTCCTCGCCCTCATCGGCGGCGGCAGCGGCCAGGACCAGGCCGCGGTGCGCTCGGCCGGAGTGTTCGTGCCCCGGCTCCTGCGGGCGTCGGCGAACACCACGGGCGGCGAGTGGGCCCCCCGCGGCACGGTGCTGGTCACCGATGCCACGACGCCGTTCGGCTCGTACGTCGCGCACTGGCTGGCCGGCACCGAGGCCGACCGGGTGGTCCTGATGACGCCCGAAGGACAGGAACCGGCCGCGGTGACGGCGCTCGGCGAGCGCGCGGTCGTCGAGCACTGCGACGTGACCGACCGTGCCGCGCTCGAGGCGCTGGTCCGGCGGCTCGCCGACGAGGGCGGGCCCGTGCGGGCGGTGGTGCACACCGTCGGCGGCAACCACCTCGCCCCGCTCGACACCATCCGCATGGAGGAGGCCGACGCACGACTGGCCGCCAAGGTGGTCGGTGCGGCGCATCTCGACGCGGTCCTCGCCGACACGGAACTGGACGCCTTCGTCCTGTTCTCCACCATCGCCGGTGTCTGGGGCGGTGGCGGCCAAGGCGTGTACGCGGCGGCCGGCGCCTACCTGGACGCCCTGGCGCTGAACCGCCGGGCGCGCGGCCTCGCCGCGACATCGGTGGCCTGGGGTCCGTGGGCCGACGGCGACACGGTGGAAGGCACCGTGCGGGACGGGGAGGCCGGGCAGGCCGAGGAAGCGGAGCTGCTGCGCCGACGGGGCCTGCCCCCGATGGCGCCGGAGCTGGCTCTCACCGCGCTGCGCCAGGCGGTCGCCGAGACCGACCCGTTGCTCACCGTCGCCGACGTGGACTGGGCGCGGTTCGCGCCGTCGTTCACGGCCCTGCGGCCCAGCGCGCTCCTGGCGGAACTGCCGGAGGCCGCGGACGCCCTGGCGGGCGGCGCCGAGCAGACCGACGTCGACGACGATGCCGCCGACGAGCTGCGCCGAAGGCTCGCGGCCATGTCCGAGCCGGAGCGGGAGGCCGAACTGGTGCGGCTGGTGAGCACCCACGCGGCTGCGGTCCTCGGCTACCCGGTGGACGAGGTCGGAGCCGACCGGGTCTTCCGGGAGCTCGGATTCGACTCCCTGACGGCCGTGGAACTCCGCAACCGGCTGACGCGGGCCACCGGACTCCGGCTGCCGGCCGGCCTGGTCTTCGACCATCCGACGGCGGCAGCGGCGGCCGCATTCCTGCACACGGAACTCCGGTTCGACTCAGAAACGTCGGGCGCCTCGCTCCTCGCGGAGCTGGACAAGCTGGAGGCCGCCATGTCAGGAAAGGAGCCCGACAACCTGACGAGGACGAGGGTCGCCATGCGGCTGCAGGCATTCCTCGCCAAGTGGTCGGAGGGGCGTGCCGAGACCGAACAGGCCGATGTGAGCCAGAAGCTCGAATCGGCTTCGGACGATGAGATCTTCGATTTCATCAACCAGGAGCTCGGCCGCTCGAATTGACGGCTCCGCACCCGCCCCGCCCGCCGGTGGGGCGGGGCGGCAGGCCATGCGGCGGCGGCCGAGCGGGCCGCCGCCGCCCCCCTGCCCCCTGCGGACCCGTGCCCCGGAACCGGCCTGAAATGGGCGGCGAGGCCCGGCTCCGGGGCACCGCCCCGGCCGTCGACCCCTGGGCCGACAGGGGCGGTTGGCTAGGGGGACGGGCCGAACCCATAGGGGTTGTGCGGCCAAGGGGGGTCGAATAGCTTCGCATTGCGAGTTGATCTGCTGGAATGCCGATGCAATTAAAGGGGCGTGTCGGCGTTCGAGGATGCGCAATGTGAAGGCTTTGGGTCAAGGGTTGTGTGGCCCCGGACAATTGGTGCCGGGGAATTCCTCCTTCGGTAGTGGGGACGTCGAACGACTTTCCACCCAGTTCCCGGTCCTCCATCGCTATTAAGTGCTGTCTGCTCAGGGTGGGATTGAATGGCGAACGAAGAGACGCTGCGGGATTACCTCAAGTGGGTCACCGCGGATCTGCACCAGACCCGTCAGCGTCTGCAGGAGCTCGAGACGGCCGACCCCGAGCCCATCGCGATCGTCGGCATGAGCTGCCGCTACCCGGGCGGCGTGCGCAGCCCCGAGGACCTCTGGCAGCTGACGGCTTCGGGCGTCGACGCCATCTCGGCGTTCCCGCTCGACCGCGGCTGGGAGAGCCTCGGCGACGCCACCGACTCCGCGGGCCCCTCGTTCGCCATGGAGGGCGGCTTCCTGAACGGCGTCGGCGGCTTCGACCCGGCGT
The DNA here is from genome assembly GCF_041052385.1 of Streptomyces sp. R28. Classification (GTDB taxonomy): domain Bacteria; phylum Actinomycetota; class Actinomycetes; order Streptomycetales; family Streptomycetaceae; genus Streptomyces. The sequence continues at coordinate 8,073,050 of NZ_CP163439.1, forward strand.
TCTTCGGGATCTCGCCGCGTGAGGCGCTGGCGATGGACCCGCAGCAGCGCCTGCTCCTCGAAACGTCCTGGGAGGCCTTCGAACGGGCCGGGATCACGGTCGACGCGCTGAAGGGCAGCCGCACCGGCGTGTTCGCCGGCACGACCGGTCAGGACTACTCGACGCTCCTCCAGCCGCCCCCGGAAGGCACCGGCGGCTATGTCCTCACCGGCACGTCCGCGAGCGTCGTCTCCGGCCGCATCGCCTACACGCTCGGCCTCGAAGGGCCCGCCGTGACGGTCGACACGGCCTGCTCCACCTCGCTCGTGACGCTGCATCTCGCCGTGCAGGCCCTGCGGTCCGGCGAGTGCTCCCTGGCGCTCGCCGGCGGTGCGACCGTCATGTCCACCCCTGCGGCGTTCTACGGCTTCAGCGACCAGGGCGGGCTCGCCGCCGACGGCCGGTGCAAGTCGTTCGCCTCGACGGCCGACGGCACGTCGTGGTCCGAGGGCGTGGGCGTGCTGCTCCTGGAGCGCCTCTCGGACGCCCGCCGCAACGGCCGCGAAGTCCTCGCGGTCGTACGGGGTTCGGCTGTCAATCAGGACGGCGCGAGCAACGGCCTGACGGCGCCGAACGGCCCGTCCCAGCAGCGCGTCATCCTGCAGGCCCTCGCCAACGCCCGCCTCTCGGCCCAGGACGTCGACGCGGTGGAGGCACACGGCACGGGCACGCGTCTCGGCGACCCGATCGAGGCCGAGGCGCTCATGGCCACGTACGGCCAGGGCAGGCCCGCCGAACGGCCCCTGCTCCTCGGTGCGCTGAAGTCGAACATAGGTCACACCCAGGCCGCCGCGGGCGTCGCCGGTGTGATCAAGATGGTCCAAGCGGTACGCCATGGAGTGCTGCCCCGGACCCTGCACGTGGACGAGCCGTCCTCGCACGTGGACTGGTCCGCCGGTGCCGTCGAGCTGGTCACCGAGCAGCGGGCCTGGCCGGAGACGGGCGCACCGCGGCGTGCGGGCGTCTCGTCGTTCGGCATGAGCGGCACGAACGCGCACGTGATCGTGGAGCAGGCGCCGGAGGTGGAGCCCGTAGCGGTGGAACCGTCCGGTGGGGCTGCTCCGGTCGTGGGTGCGGGCGTGCCGTTCGTGCTGTCGGGGAAGTCGGAGGACGCACTGCGGGCTCAGGCGGAGCGGTTGCGGCTGGCCGTCGAGGGCGGCGGGCTTCCGGAACTGCCTGTTGTGGGGCGGGCGTTGGCGTTGGGTCGGTCCCGGTTCGAGCACCGTGCGGTGGTGTTGGCCGGTGATGCGGGTTCGTTGGCGGGTGCGTTGTCGGCGGTGGTCGAGGGGCGTTCTGTCGGGGCTGTGGTGCGGGGTGTGGCGGGCCGGGCTGTGCGTCCGGTGTTCGTGTTCCCGGGTCAGGGTGCGCAGTGGCGGGGCATGGCGGCGGGGTTGTTGGAGTCGTCGCCGGTGTTCGCGGGGCGGATGGCGGAGTGTGGGGCGGCGTTGGAGCCGTTCACGGATTGGCGTCTGCTGGATGTTGTACGGCAGGAGCCGGGTGCACCGGGCTTTGATCGGGTGGATGTGGTGCAGCCGGTTCTGTGGGCGGTGATGGTGTCGCTTGCGGAGTTGTGGCGGGCGTGTGGTGTGGAGCCGGCTGCGGTGATCGGTCATTCCCAGGGGGAGATCGCGGCGGCGGTGGTCGCGGGTGGTCTGTCGCTGGAGGACGGTGCGCGGGTGGTGGCGCTGCGCTCCAAGGCTCTGCTGGCGTTGTCCGGTGGCGGGGGCATGGTCTCGGTGTCGTTGCCGGTGGTGGAGGTGCGTGAGCGCCTGACGGCCTGGGATGGTCGTATCTCGGTGGCGGCGGTCAACGGGCCTTCCTCGGTGGTGGTCTCTGGTGAGCCGCAGGCGTTGGAGGAGCTGGTTGCCTCCTGTGCCGAGCAGGATGTTCGGGCGAAGAAGATTGCCGTGGATTATGCCTCGCATTCGGCTCAAGTCGAGCTGATCGAGGCCGAGTTGGCAGACTTGTTGGCGGGTGTGGCGCCGGTCTCGGGGCGGGTGCCGTTCTACTCCACGCTCACTGGCACTCTGCTGGAGGACACGGCCGGTCTGGACGGCGGGTACTGGTATCGCAACCTGCGCTCCACGGTGGAGTTCGAGCGGGCGGTGCGTGCGGCGGAGGCCGATGGTCTTGCCGTGTTCGTCGAGGTGAGTCCGCACCCGGTGCTCAACCTCGGCCTGCAGGAGACCTTCGAGGCGGCGGGCACTGACGCGGTGGCGCTGGGCACTCTGCGCCGTGACGAGGACGAGGCCCGCCGCTTCATGACCTCCCTGGCCGAGGCTCACGTCCACGGCGTGGAGCTGGACTGGCAGGCCCTCTTCGCCGGGCAGCAGGCCACCCACGTGGACCTGCCCACCTACCCCTTCCAACACCAGCAGTTCTGGCCGGAGGCCCGAGAGGTCTCCGTGGCCGCGGCGGCGGACCCCGTGGACGCCGAGTTCTGGGACGTGGTGGAGCGTGGCGACCTGGAAGCGCTCGCCGAGACCCTCGAACTCGGCGGCGCCATCCGGGACTCGCTCGGCGAGGTGCTCCCGGTGCTCTCGTCGTGGCGGCGGCAGCGGCGGGACGAGTCGACGGTGGAGGCGTGGCGCTACCGGGTGACGTGGAAGCCCGTGACGGCGGCCGCACCGGCCCTGTCCGGCAGCTGGCTGCTCGTCGTCCCGGCCGCCGAGGCCGACCACGAGACGGTGCGCGAGACCGTGCGCGGACTGACGCGGCACGGCGCCGAAGTCACGGTGTTCACCGTCTCCGGCACCGAGGTGGACCGCGGGATCCTCGCCGCCCGGCTGGCCGACGGGCCGGAGCCGGCCGGGGTCGTGTCCCTGCTGGCGCTGCTCCAGGGACCGGACCCGGAGCACCCGGTGATCCCGGCGGGCCTCGCGGCCAACGTCGAGCTGGTCAAGGCCCTGGGCGACGCGGGGCGTCAGGCCTCGCTGTGGTGTCTGACCCGGAGCGCGGTCTCGGTGGGCCGCTCGGACGGTCCTGTCCGCACCGAGCAGGCCATGAACTGGGGGTTCGGCCGTGTCGTCGCCCTCGAACACCCGGAGCGCTGGGGCGGGTTGATCGACCTGCCCGAGATCCTCGACGACCGTGCGTGGACCCGGATCTGCGGCGTGCTCAGCGGCGAGGAGGCCGAGGACCAGGTGGCCGTACGCGCGTCCGGTGTCTTCGGACGTCGCCTGCAGCGTGCCAGGTCCGGTCAGGGCTCCGCCGGGACCCGGTGGACGCCACGCGGCACCGTACTGATCACCGGCGGTACGGGTGCCCTGGGATCGTTCATCGCACGCCGCCTGATCGACCAGGGCGCCGAGCACGTCGTGCTCACCAGCCGCAGGGGCGCCGACGCCCCCGGCGCGCGGGAGCTCGAGGAGCGGCTGACCGCGCTGGGCGCCCGAGTCACCCTCGCCGCGTGCGACGTGGCGGACCGCGACGCGCTGACCGCGACGGTCCAGGGGCTGCGCGACGCGGGCGACCGCATCACGGCGGTCGTGCACGCCGCCGGTGTCGGCCAGCTCAGTGTGATCGACGAGACGAGTCGCGCGGAGTACGCCGACGTCCTGCGGGCGAAGGTCCTGGGCGCCGCCCATCTCCACGAGGCCTTCGGCGAGGAGGAGTTGGACGCCTTCATCCTGTTCTCCTCGATCTCCGGCATCTGGGGCAGCGGTGGCCAGGGTGCCTACGGCGCGGCCAACGCGTACCTCGACGCGCTCGCACAGCAGCGCCGCACCGACGGCCTGGCCGCCACCGCCATGTCCTGGGGCGCCTGGGGCGGCGCCGGCATGGCCAAGGGCTCGGCCGAGGAGATCCTGAGCAGGCGCGGCCTGCCCGTGATGGACCCCGAGCTCGCCATCGACGCGATGCAGGACGCGGTGGGGCACGAAGAGACCATGCTGACGGTCGCGGACGTGCGGTGGGAGCGGTTCGTGCCGACGTTCACCGTGGCCCGCCCCAGCCCGCTGCTCGCGGACCTGCCGGAAGTGCGCCGGGTCCTCGACGACGCGGCGGCACTCGAGGCCGCCGAGACGGGCGACCTCTCCGCGTTCCAGCAGAGCCTCGCCGAACTGCCGGAGAACGAGCGTCCTGCCGCGGTCCTCGACCTCGTACGCACCGAGGCCGCCGCCGTGCTCGGCCTGGCCGACGCCGCGGCGCTGGAGGCGAACCGGGCCTTCCGCGAGCTCGGCTTCGACTCGCTGACCGCCGTGGAGGTGCGCAACCGCCTGAAGGCGGCCACCGGCCTGCGGCTCTCCACCACCCTGGTCTTCGACTACCCGACCGCCAGCGTCCTGGCCGAGCACCTGCTCGCCGAGTCCCTCGGGCACGAGCACGACACGACCGCGCCCGCCCCGACGGCCGGCGCCGCCGACGACGACGACCCGATCGTCATCGTCGGCATGGGCTGCCGCTTCCCCGGTGACGTACGGACCCCGGAACAGCTGTGGGACCTCGCCGCCGCCGGCACCGACGCCATCTCCGGGTTCCCCGCGGACCGCGGCTGGGAACGCGCCTTCGCCGACGACGGCAGCGGACCGGGCTTCACCCCCATGGGCGGCTTCCTCGACGGCGCGGCCGCCTTCGACGCCGGGTTCTTCGGTATCTCGCCGCGCGAGGCGCTGGCGATGGACCCGCAGCAGCGCCTGCTCCTGGAGACCTCCTGGGAGGCCTTCGAGCGCTCCGGGATCGTCCCCGCGGCCGTGCGGGGAAGCAGCACGGGCGTGTTCATCGGCGCCTCGTCGCAGGGGTACGCCAGCGACGTCCACCAGCCGCCGGAGGGCGTCGAGGGCTACCTCCTCACCGGCACGGCCACCGCCGTGATCTCCGGCCGCATCGCCTACGCGCTCGGCCTCGAGGGCCCGGCCGTCACCATCGACACCGCGTGCTCGTCGTCGCTGGTCGCCCTGCACCTGGCCGCGCAGGCGCTGCGCCAGGGCGAGTGCTCGATGGCATTGGCGGGCGGCGCCGCGATCATGGCGACGCCGGCGGTGTTCGCCGAGTTCAGCCGCCAGGGCGGCCTGTCCTCCGACGGTCGCTGCAAGGCGTTTGCCGAAGCCGCCGACGGCACCGGCTGGGGCGAGGGCGTCGGCGTCCTGCTCCTGGAGCGCATGTCCGACGCCGAGCGCAACGGCCACCGGGTGCTGGCCGTCGTCAAGGGCAGCGCCATCAACCAGGACGGCGCCAGCAACGGCATCAGCGCCCCCAACGGCCCCTCACAACAGCGCGTCATCCGCCAGGCCCTGGTCAATGCGGGCCTCACCGCGGACCAGGTCGACGCCGTGGAGGCACACGGCACCGGCACCACGCTGGGCGACCCCATCGAGGCGCAGGCCGTCCTCACGACGTACGGCAGGGACCGGGACGGCCGACTGCCGCTGCTGCTCGGCTCGTTGAAGTCGAACATCGGCCACACCCAGGCCGCCGCGGGCGTCGCGGGAATCATCAAGATGGTGATGGCACTCCGGCACGGAGTGCTCCCGAAGACACTGCACGTCGACGAGCCCTCCACCCACGTGGACTGGACGGAAGGCGCCGTTGAACTCCTGACCGAGCGCCGGGACTGGCCGGAGACCGGCCACCCCCGCAGGTGCGGCATCTCCTCGTTCGGCGTGAGCGGCACGAACGCCCACGTCATCCTGGAACAGGCTCCGGAGCACACCCCCGACGCCACCGCCCCCCGCACGCCGGGTGGGCCCGCGGCACTGCCGTGGGTGCTGTCCGCCCGGGACGAGGAAGCACTGCGCGGCCAGGCGGAACGCCTGCGCACGACGGTCGCCGCGGACCCCGGCCTCGATCCGCTGGACGTCGCGTACTCGCTGGCCACGACCCGATCCGTCCACGAGCGTCGCGCCGTGGTGGTCGCGGCCGACCGCGACGCCTTCCTCACAGCGCTCACCGCCCTCGCCGACCAGGGCACCGCCCCAGGACTGGTACGGGACGCGGGAGCGCGTGGCCGGGTGGGTGTGCTGTTCTCGGGGCAGGGCTCGCAACGGGCGGGCATGGGTCGGGAGTTGTATGAGGCGTATCCCGTCTTCGCGGATGCGTTTGATGCGGTGTGTGCGGAGTTGGACCGTCATCTGGAGCGGCCTCTTCGTGAGGTGGTGTTCGGTGAGGGTGAGCTGCTGGATCAGACGCAGTTCACGCAGGCCGGGCTGTTCGCTCTCGAAGTCGCGCTGTTTGAGCTGGTGAAGTCGTGGGGCGTACGGCCCGATTTCCTGCTGGGCCACTCGATTGGTGAGTTGTCGGCTGCGTACGTGGCTGGGGTGCTGTCGCTGGAGGATGCGGCGGAGCTGGTGGCGGCGCGGGGTCGTCTGATGCAGGCGCTTCCGGCCGGTGGGGCGATGGTGTCGTTGCAGGCGGGGGAGGACGAGGTCGTCCCGTTGCTGGTCGAGGGTGTCTCGATCGCTGCGCTCAACGGCCCGCGGTCCACGGTGATTTCGGGTGATGAGGCGGAGGTCCTGCGGATTGCCGCGCACTTTGAGGGTGAGGGGCGTAAGACCAAGCGGTTGCGGGTGAGTCATGCGTTCCACTCGCCGCGTATGGACGCGATGCTCGACGATTTCCGCGCGGTCGCACAGGGGTTGACTTTCAATGCCCCGCAGCTGTCGATCGTCTCGGATGTGACCGGTGAGGTCCTGTCGGCCGAGGAGGTCCAGGACCCGGAGTACTGGGTGCGCCATGTCCGTGAGGCGGTGCGTTTCCTGGACGGCGTCCGCACGCTGGAGTCCGCGGGCGTGACCGCGTTCCTGGAGCTGGGCCCGGACGGCGTCCTTTCCGCGATGGCGCAGGACTGCGTGACGTCCGGCTCCGGTTCCGAGGGCGGGGAGCTCACCTTCGTACCCGCCCTGCGCAAGAACCGCGAGGAGCCGGAGACCCTGCTCGCCGCCCTCGCTGAACTCCACGTACGCGGCAAGGCAGTTGACTGGTCGACGTACTTCTCAGGCACCGGCGCCCGCCGCGTCGACCTGCCCACCTACGCCTTCCAGCACGGCCACTACTGGCTCGAGGGCGGCGCGGCGGTGGGGGACGTCCGGGCGGCGGGGCTCGGGACGGCCGATCACCCGCTGCTGGGTGCCGCGGTCGAGCTCGGCCACTCCGACGAGTACGTGTTCACCGGCCGGCTGTCGCTGGACAGCCACCCCTGGCTCGCCGACCACGCGGTGATGGGCACAGTGCTGATGCCCGGCACCGCGTTCGTCGAGCTGGCCGTCAAGGCCGGTGACGACGTCGGCTGCGATCACCTCGAAGAGCTGACCATCGAGGCGCCGCTCGTCCTGTCCCCCGGAGGGGCCGTCGGCCTCCAGCTGTGGGTGGGGCCCGCCGACGAGGCCGGCCGCCGGGCCGTGGAGATCCACTCCCGCGACCTCGGCCAACCGGAGGCGGCCTGGACGCGTCACGCGAGCGGCGCCCTCACGGCGGGCGGCGACCGGCCGGGCGTGGGCGACCTCACGGTCTGGCCTCCGGAAGGCGCCACCGAGGTTCCCGTCGACGGGCTCTACGAGTACCTCACTGCCATCGGCTACGGCTACGGCCCGGTGTTCCAGGGCCTGTGCGCGGCATGGCGGCTGGGCGAGGAGGTCTTCGCCGAAGTCGCCCTGCCCGACCGTACGGAGACCGAGGCGGCGCGGTTCGGACTGCACCCGGCGCTCCTCGACTCGGCGCTGCACGCAATGGGCCTGAGCACGGCACACGACGCCGACGGCGACGGCGGGGGCCGCAACCGTCTGCCGTTCGCCTGGAACGGCGTGACGCTGTACGCGGCGGGCGCCGACGCCCTGCGGGTGCGGATCACTCCCAAGAACGCCCAGGAATCGCAGCACTCCCAGGGCGCCACGGGCGCCAAGGACCCCAAGGGCGCCAAGGGCCCGGACGGCGTCTCGCTGACCCTCGCGGACCCGAAGGGCGCGCTGGTCGCCGTCATCGAGTCCCTGGTGCTGCGCACCGTAACCTCGGCACAGCTCGACGGGGTGCGGCAGTCCACGCACCACGACTCGCTGTTCCGCCTCGGCTGGTCGCCCGCCGCAGTCGACCGCACCTTCCCGGACGCCCGTTGGGCCGTGCTCGGGGCGGATCACCTCGGTCTCGCGGAGTCCGGTGTCGACGTCGACGCCTTCGTGGGCCTCGACGACCTGGCGGCCGCGCCCACTCCGCCGCCCGCCGTCCTGCTCGCCTTCGCCCCGGCCGCCACGGACACGGCCGCCTCCGAGGCAGCTCATGAGCGTACGGCCGAAGCCCTGGAAGTCGTCCAGGCGTGGCTGGCCGACGAGCGGTTCAACGACGTCCTCATGGTCGTCGCGACGCGGGGAGCGGTGGCGGTCGACGGGGAAGACGTGACCGACCTGGCACAGGCGGCCGTATGGGGGCTGCTGCGTTCCGCGCAGTCCGAGGCCCCCGGCAGGTTCGTCCTCGTCGACATCGACGACACGGACGTGTCCGCGCAGAGCCTCGCGACGGCCGTCGCCTGCGGCGAGCCGCAGCTCGCCGTCCGGGCCGGCGAGATCCTCGTCCCGCGCCTCGACCGGGTCGCGGCCGCTGAGCCGGTCGCCGACCCCGGCGCCACCGACCAGGAGGACGCGGCCGGTCAGTCGGGCACCGCGCTGATCACCGGCGCCAGCGGCTTCCTCGGCGGACTGGTCGCCCGCCGCCTCGCCGAGCGAGGCACGCCCCATCTGTTGCTGGTCAGCCGCCGGGGCGGCGACGCGCCGAACGCGGCGCAACTCGCCGAGGAACTGGCCGCGTCGGGCGCGAAGGTCACCTTCGCCGCCTGCGACACGTCCGACCGTTCGGCGCTCGCTGCGGTGCTCGCGGACATCCCCGCAGCGCACCCGCTGACCACCGTGGTGCATGCCGCGGGCATCGTGGACGACGGCGTCGTCGCGTCCCTGACCCCGCAGCGGCTCGCGGACGTGCTCCGTCCCAAGGTCGACGCGGCCTGGCACCTGCACGAGCTGACCAAGGAACTGGCGGTAGGGGAGTTCGTGCTGTTCTCCTCGCCCGCCGGCACTTTCGGCGGCCCGGGACAGGCCAACTACGCGGCGGCCAACGCCTTCCTCGACGGACTGGCCCAGCACCGGAGCGCCCACGGCCTCCCCGCTGTCTCCCTCGCCTGGGGTCCCTGGGCGGAGAGCGGCATGGCGGGCCGGATGGACGAGGCCGACATCGCCCGCATGGCCCGCGCGGGGCTGGCACCCCTCACGCAGGAACAGGGCCTCGAGCTCTTCGACACGGGCCGGGCAGCGGGGCACGCGGTGATCATGCCGACGCGGCTCACCACGGGTTCCCCGCAGGTGCGGCCCGACGCGATCCCGCCGCTGCTGCGCGGCCTGATCCGCGGACCGGTCCGCCCGACGGCGGGGAAGAGCGGTCCGACGGGCGCGTCGGCCGCGGACCTCAAGCAGCGACTGGCCGCCGCGGACGCCGCGGAGCGCGATCGGATCCTCCTCGACACCCTGCGCACCGCGATCGCCGATGTGCTCGGCCATGGTTCTCCCGCGGCCGTGGAAGTCACCCGCGGCTTCCTGGAGATCGGCTTCGACTCGCTCACAGCGGTGGAACTGCGCAACCGGCTCAACGCCGAGACCGGCCTACGGCTCCCCTCGACGCTCGTCTTCGACCACCCGTCCCCGGAGGCGCTGGCCGCTCACCTGCGGGACGAACTCGTCGAGGACGGCACGACCTCGGCGCTGTCCCTCCTCGCCGAACTCGACCGGCTGGAGAGGGCATTGGCCGGAGTGCCGTCGGACGACTCCGACCGGGCCGCGGTGACCGACCGGCTGCGGGGGCTCATGTCCGCGTGGAACGGCGGTGGAACCGACGCCGATGCGCCGGGCGGCCAGGACCTCGAATCGGCCACGGCCGACGAGCTCTTCGACCTGCTGGACGAGGAGCTCGAAACGTCCTGAGCGTTCCCCCCTCCCCCCCGCATGACCCCTTCCACCTCCCTTTCGCTCTCCGTCTCCGTTTCTTCCTCCGCTCACCTCGAACGTCCCGCTCACCTCGAACATCCCGCTCACCTCGAACATCCCGATCACGTCGATCACCTCTTCAAGGAGTGACACCCCATGGCGAACGAGGAGAAGTTCCTCGCCTACCTCAAGCGGGCCACGGCGGACCTGCGCGAGACTCGCCATCGGCTGCGCGAGATGGAGGACCGGGAGCGCGAGCCGATCGCGATCGTGGGCATGAGCTGCCGCTACCCCGGCGGTGTCACGAGCCCCGAGCAACTGTGGGAGCTCGTCGCCGCGGGCGGGGACGGGATCTCCCCGTTCCCCACCGACCGCGGCTGGGACGTGGAAGGGCTCTTCAGCTCCGACCCGGGCGAGTCCGGTACGTCGTACGTGCAAGAGGGCGGCTTCCTGCACGAGGCCGGCGCCTTCGACCCGGGATTCTTCGGGATCTCGCCGCGTGAGGCGCTGGCGATGGACCCGCAGCAGCGGCTGCTCCTCGAGGTGTCCTGGGAGGCCTTCGAGCGCGCCGGCATCGACCCGACCTCGCTCAAGGGGAGCAGGACCGGAGTGTTCGCGGGCCTGATGTACCACGACTACATCAGCCAGCTGCAGTCCGTACCGGACGGTGTGGAAGGCTACTTGGGCACGGGCAACTCCGGCAGCGTCCTCTCCGGCCGCGTCTCCTACACGCTGGGCCTTGAGGGCCCGGCGGTGACGGTGGACACGGCGTGCTCGTCGTCGCTGGTCGCCCTCCACTTCGCGGTGCAGGCGCTGCGGTCGGGCGAATGCTCGATGGCGCTGGCCGGCGGTGTGACGGTCATGGCGACTCCCGGCCCGTTCGTGGACTTCAGCCGCCAGCGCGGCCTGTCGTTCGACGGCCGCTGCAAATCCTTCGCCGCCGGCGCGGACGGCACGGGATGGGCCGAGGGCGCGGGCGTGCTCGTGGTGGAGCGTCTCTCCGACGCGCGCCGCCTCGGACACCAGGTGCTGGCCGTCGTACGGGGTTCGGCGGTCAACCAGGACGGCGCGAGCAGTGGCCTCACGGCCCCCAACGGCCCCGCGCAGCAGCGTGTCATCCGCCAGGCCCTGGCCGGTGCGAGGCTCGCCCCCGAACAGATCGACGCGGTGGAGGCGCACGGTACGGGTACGACGTTGGGTGACCCGATCGAGGCGCAGGCGCTGATCGCGACGTATGGCCAGGGCCGTCCGGAGGGCCGTCCGCTGTGGCTCGGTTCACTGAAGTCGAACATCGGTCACACGCAGGCGGCCGCGGGCGTCGCCGGGATCATCAAGATGGTCATGGCGATGCGGCACGGTGTGCTGCCGCAGACCCTGCACGTGGACGAGCCGACGCCTCAGGTCGACTGGTCGGCGGGGGCTGTTGAGCTGCTGGCGGAGCCGGTGGAGTGGCCGGAGACGGGTGAGCCGCGCCGCGTGGGTGTCTCGTCGTTCGGCGTCAGCGGCACGAATGCGCATGTGGTGCTGGAGCAGGCGCCGGAGGTTGAGGAGCCGGAGGCGGCCGGGAATCCGGTGGCGTTGCCGTTGGTGCCGTGGGTGGTGTCGGCGAAGTCCGAGGAGGCTCTGGCGGGGCAGGTGGGGCGACTGCGGTCGTTCGTCGCCGAGCGTCCCGGCGGCTCCGAGTTGTCGCCGGTGGATGTGGGTTTCTCGCTGGCTACGACGCGTGCGGTGCTGGAGCACCGGGCGGTGCTGATCGGCGGCGAGCAGGTGGCCGAGGGTTCGGTGTCGCCGGGTCGGGTGGGTGTGCTGTTCTCGGGCCAAGGTTCGCAACGGGCCGGTATGGGCCGGGAGTTGTACGAGGCGTATCCCGTTTTCGCGGACGCGTTCGACGCGGTGTGTGCGGAGCTGGACCGTCACTTGGACCAGTCCCTGCGTGAGGTCGTCTTCGAGGGTGGTGAGCTACTGGATCAGACGCAGTTCACGCAGGCGGGTCTCTTCGCGCTGGAGGTGTCCCTCTTCCGTCTCGTCGAGGCGTGGGGTGTGAAGCCGGACTACCTGCTCGGGCACTCGATCGGTGAGTTGTCGGCTGCGTACGTGGCCGGGGTGCTGTCGCTCGAAGACGCTGCTGCTCTCGTGGCGGCGCGGGGTCGCCTGATGCAGGCGCTTCCGGCCGGCGGGGCGATGGTGTCGTTGCAGGCGGCGGAGGACGAGGTCGTCCCGTTGCTGGTCGAGGGTGTGTCCGTCGCCGCGCTCAACGGGCCCAACGCCACGGTGATTTCGGGCGACGAGGCAGAGGTCCTGCGGATCGCCGCGCATTTTGAGGGTGAGGGTCGTAAGACCAAGCGGTTGCGGGTGAGCCATGCCTTCCACTCGCCGCGTATGGACGGGATGCTCGACGACTTCCGTGCCGTGGCCGAAGGCCTGACCTTCAATGCCCCGCAGCTGTCGATCGTCTCGGATGTGACGGGCGAGGTCCTGTCGGCGGAGGAGATCCAGGACCCGGAGTACTGGGTTCGCCACGTCCGTGAGGCCGTCCGTTTCCTGGACGGGGTCCGCACCCTGGAAGCGGAAGGCGTGACCGCGTTCCTGGAGCTCGGCCCCGACGGAGTCCTCTCCGCGATGGCACAGGACTGCGTGACGTCCGGCTCCGGCGCCGAGCAGCAGCTCACCTTCGTACCCGCCTTCCGCAAGAACCGTGACGAGCCGAAGAGCCTGCTCACCTCCCTCGCTGAACTCCACGTACACGGCAAGGCAGTTGACTGGTCCGCGTACTTCGCCGGTACCGACGCCCGCCGCGTCGACCTGCCCACCTACGCCTTCCAGCACCAGCAGTTCTGGCCGCAGGGGCAGGCCGCGTCGGTCGTCGCCGCGGCCGATCCGGTGGACGCCAGGTTCTGGGAGGCCGTCGAGCAGGGGGACCTGGCGGCGCTGGTAGGCACGCTCGGTGTCGAGGACGAGACGCTGGCGGCTCTCGGCGACCTGCTGCCCGTGCTGTCCGCGTGGCGGCGGCAGCGGCGCGACGCGTCGAAGGTCGACGGCTGGCGCTACCGCATCACCTGGAAGCCGCTGACGCTTCAGGCGGACACCGGACTCGGCGGGCCCTGGCTGCTGGTCGTGCCCGATGCCGGGGCCGTTGAGACGGCGGACGCCGTCGGGCGGGCGCTCGCCGCCGGTGGCGCCGAGGTCGTGACGGTGCCCGTCGCGGCGGGCGGTACCGACCGCGAGGAGCTCGCCCGGGCGCTGCGCGAAGCGCTGCCCGAGGGTCGGCCGGTCGGCGGCATCGTGTCGCTGACCGCGCTCGACGAGGAGCCCGACCGCGCGCACCCGACGCTCCCGGGCGGTGTCGCCGCCCTGCTGGCCCTGATGCAGGTCCTGGTGGAGCAGGGCGTGGACGCTCCGCTGTGGTGCGTGACGCGCGGCGCCGTGTCCATCGGCCGGTCCGAATCGGTCTCGGGCGCGGTGCAGGCACAGACCTGGGGCCTCGGCCGGGTCTTCGGCCTGGAGCACCCCAACCGTTGGGGCGGGCTGATCGACCTTCCTGTGGAGCTGGACACGCTGGACGCACGTGCCTGGTCGAGGCTGCCGGGCGTCCTGGCGGACCCGGCCGGCGAGGACCAGGTGGCACTGCGGTCGGGCGGCGTGTTCGGACGCCGTCTCGTCCGGGCCCCGGAGGGCGACGAGCGGACGTCCGAGCCCTGGCGCCCGCAGGGCACGGCCCTGATCACCGGGGGTGTGGGTGCCCTCGGCGCCCACACCGCGCGGTGGCTCGCCCGCGCCGGCGTGGAGCATCTGGTGCTCACCAGCCGGCGAGGCGCGGAGACTGCCGGTGCCGCCGAACTCGAGGCCGAACTGACCGCGTCGGGCGCGCGGGTGACGATCGCGGCCTGCGACGTCGCCGACCGCGAGGCGCTGGCCGAGCTCGTCGCCCGGGTGCAGGAGGAGGACGGCAGGCCCATCCGCGCGGTGGTCCACGCCGCGGGCGTCACCACCCAGGCGGGGCTCGCCGACGCGGACCCGGCCGCCTTTGCCGACGCCCTCGCCGCGAAGGCGACCGGTGCCGCCAACCTCGATGTGCTCTTCGGCGCCGACACCCGTGACTCGCTGGATGCCTTTGTCCTCTTCGCCTCGGGCGCCGGGGTGTGGGGCGGCGCGAGCCAGGGCGCCTACGCCACCGGCAACGCCTACCTCGACGGCCTCGCCGAACACCGGCGGGCCCGCGGCCTCACGGCCACGTCGATCTCCTGGGGCGGCTGGTCCGGAGGCGGCATGGCCGTGGGCACGGCACAGGAGATGCTCGCCCGCCGTGGACTCAACGGAATGGACCCGGAGCTTGCGGTCGGCGCCCTGGTCCGGGCGGTCGGCTCGGGGGCGACCTGCCTGACCGTCGCGGACGTCGACTGGGCCTTGTTCGCACCCGCCTTCACCATGGCCCGCCCAAGGCCCCTCATCGGTGACATCCCCGAGGTCGCGGAGGCCCTGCGCGCGCCGAGGCCGACGGCACGAGCGGACGGGACGTCGCCGAGGCGCTGCGTGAGCGGCTGGGCGCGCTGCCGCGGGCCGAACGCGACAGGACGCTGCTCGACCTGGTCAGGGCGGAGGCCGCGGCCGTGCTCGGCCATCCGTCGCCCGACGCCGTCGCCCCGGACCGGGCCTTCAGCGAGCTGGGCTTCGACTCGCTCACCGCGGTCGAACTGCGCAACCGCCTGAACGCCGCCACCGGCCTGACCCTGCCCACCACTCTCGTCTTCGACCACCCCACGTCGGCCGACATCGCCCTGCGCCTCCTCGCACCTCAGCTCGGCGCCGCCGAGCCGACCGCGGAACCGGCCGGGGACACGGCGGCCCGGCCGTCGGCGCATGCCGACGACGAGCCCATCGCGATCGTCTCCATGGGCTGCCGGTACCCGGGCGGCGTTCGGACGCCGGAGGACCTGTGGCGCCTGGTGGCGTCGGGCGGCGACGGGATGAGCGAGTTCCCGTACGACCGCGGCTGGGACATGGACCAGCTGTACCGCGGCGACAACGGACAGCCCGTCACCACCCAGGCCCACGAGGGCGGATTCGTCCACGATGTCGCGGAGTTCGACGCCTCCCTCTTCGGTATCTCGCCCCGCGAGGCCCTCGGCATGGACCCGCAGCAGCGGCTGCTCCTGGAGACCGCCTGGGAGACCTTCGAGCGGGCCGGGATCAGCCCGGCCTCGCTGCGCGGAAGCCGCACCGGCGTGTTCACCGGCACCAACGGCCAGGACTACGCGACGGTCCTGCTCGGCTCGGCCGACGCCGGTGCGGGTTCCCTCGCCACGAGCAACGCGGCCAGCGTCGTGTCGGGCCGCCTCTCGTACACGTTCGGCCTCGAAGGCCCGGCGGTGACGGTGGACACGGCGTGCTCGTCGTCCCTGGTCGCCCTGCACCTCGCGGCGCAGGCGCTGCGGTCGGGGGAGTGCTCGATGGCCCTGGCCGGCGGTGCCACCGTGATGTCGACCCCCGCGGCGTTCATGGAGTTCAGCAGGCAGGGGGCGCTGGCCACGGACGGCCGGTGCAAGTCCTTCGCGGAGGCGGCGGACGGCACGGGCTGGGGCGAGGGCGTGGGCCTGCTGCTCCTGGAGCGGCTCTCGGACGCCCGCCGCAACGGCCACCAGGTGCTGGGGGTCGTCCGCGGTTCCGCCGTCAACCAGGACGGCGCGTCCAACGGCCTTACCGCCCCGAACGGCCCGTCCCAGCAGCGCGTCATACGCCAGGCCCTCGCCTCGGCCGGGCTGTCGACGGCGGACATCGACGCCGTGGAGGGCCACGGTACGGGTACGACGCTGGGCGACCCGATCGAGGCGCAGGCACTCATCGCGACGTATGGCCAGGGCCGTCCGGAGGGCCGTCCGCTGTGGCTCGGTTCGCTGAAGTCGAACATCGGTCACACGCAGGCCGCCGCCGGCGTCGCGGGTGTCATCAAGATGGTCATGGCGATGCGCGAAGGGCTACTGCCGCAGACCCTGCATGTGGACGAGCCGTCCTCGCACGTGGACTGGTCGGCGGGCGCCGTCGAGCTCCTGACGGAGCCGGTCGACTGGCCGGAGACGGGTGAGCCGCGCCGCGCGGCGGTGTCGTCCTTCGGCGTCAGCGGCACGAACGCACATGTAGTGCTGGAGCAGGCACCGGAGGCCGAGGAGCCGGAGACGGCTGCTTCGGTGACGTTGCCAATGGTGCCGGTGGTGCCGGTGGTGCCGTGGGTGGTGTCGGGTCGTTCCTCGGGAGCTTTGTCCGCGCAGGTGGGGCGGCTGAGGTCGTTCGTCGCCGAGCGGCCCGGCGGCTCTGAGTTGTCTCCGGTGGATGTGGGGTTCTCGCTGGCTACGACGCGTGCGGTGCTGGAGCACCGGGCGGTGCTGATCGGTGAGCGGACGGTACAGGGTTCGGTGTCGCCCGGTAAGACGGGTGTGCTGTTCTCGGGTCAGGGCTCGCAACGGCCCGCTATGGGGCGGGAGTTGTACGAGGCGTATCCCGCCTTCGCGGATGCGTTCGATGCGGTGTGCGTGGAGCTGGACCGTCATCTGGAGCGGCCGCTGCGTGAGGTCGTCTTCGACGGTGGCGAGCTGCTGGATCAGACGCAGTTCACGCAGGCCGGGCTGTTCGCGCTGGAGGTGTCACTCTTCCGTCTCGTCGAGGCGTGGGGCGTGCGGCCCGATTTCCTGCTGGGCCACTCGATTGGTGAGTTGTCGGCTGCGTACGTCGCTGGGGTGCTGTCGCTGGAGGATGCGGCGGAGCTGGTGGCGGCGCGGGGTCGGCTGATGCAGGCGCTTCCGGCTGGTGGGGCGATGGTGTCGTTGCAGGCGGCGGAGGATGAGGTCGTCCCGTTGCTGGTCGAGGGTGTGTCCGTCGCCGCGCTCAACGGGCCCAACGCCACGGTGATTTCGGGCGACGAGGCAGAGGTCCTGCGGATCGCCGCGCATTTTGAGGGTGAGGGTCGTAAGACCAAGCGGTTGCGGGTGAGCCATGCGTTCCACTCGCCGCGTATGGACGGGATGCTCGACGACTTCCGTGCCGTGGCCGAAGGCCTGACCTTCAATGCCCCGCAGCTGTCGATCGTCTCGGATGTGACGGGCGAGGTCCTGTCGGCGGAGGAGATCCAGGACCCGGAGTACTGGGTTCGCCACGTCCGTGAGGCCGTCCGTTTCCTGGACGGGGTCCGCACCCTGGAAGCGGAAGGCGTGACCGCGTTCCTGGAGCTCGGCCCCGACGGAGTCCTCTCCGCCATGGCCCAGGACTGCGTGACGTCCGGCTCCGACGAGCAGCAGCTCACCTTCGTACCCGCCCTCCGCAAGAACCGTGACGAGCCCGACGCGCTCCTCACCTCCCTCGCCGAACTCCACGTACACGGCAAGGCAGTTGACTGGCCGGCGTACTTCTCAGGCACCGGCGCCCGCCGCGTCGACCTGCCCACCTACGCCTTCCAGCACGACCGCTACTGGCCGAGCGCGCCTGCCCCGGTGTCCGTCCGGGCGGACGGTGGACAGCACTCGGTGGACGCCGAGTTCTGGGGCGTGGTCGAGCGCGGCGACGTGGACGAGCTGGCCAGGACCCTTGACCTCGCCGACAGCGGGGGGTCTTCTCTGGCGAGCGTGCTGCCCGCCCTCTCCAGCTGGCACCGGAAGCGCAGCGAGGACTCGGCCGTCGCCGCATGGCGGTACCGCGTGACGTGGCAGCCGCTCACGGATGCGGGCACCCCGGGCGCCACGGCCACGCCGAACACTCCCTTGCTCAATGGGACTTGGGTGCTCGCGGTGCCCGAGACGGATGCCGCGAGCCCTGCCGTGACCGACTGCGCGACGGCACTGCGCGAGCACGGTGCGAACGTGATCGTGCTGCCCGTGGACGGCGGGCGGGACACCGTGAAGGACCTCGCCGAGCGGCTCGGCACAGCGGTCGCCGAGCCCGGGACGCTCTCCGGAGTGCTGTCGCTGCTCAGCTTCGACGAGCGACCGCACCCCGTGCACGCGGTGCTGCCGGTCGGTTCGTTCGCCGTGCTGGCCCTGCTGCGCGCGATGACCGAGCTGGGCCTTGAGGCGCCCCTGTGGTGTGCCACGCGGACCGCTGTCTCCGTACGCCGCTCCGACGTCCTCGCGCGGCCGGCGCAGGCTCAGACGTGGGGGCTCGGACGGGTCGCCTCGCTGGAGCACCCGAAGCTGTGGGGCGGTCTGGTCGACCTGCCGGAGCACGTGGACGCGACCGCGCTGAACTGCCTGGTGTCGGTTCTCGCGCGAACCGACCACGAGGACCAGGTGGCCGTGCGCGAGGCCGGTGTGCTGACTCGGCGCGTGGTGCCCGCTCCGCTCGACGGGTCGGTGCCCGTCAAGCCCTGGAAGCCGTCGGGCACGGCGATCATCACCGGAGGCACGGGCGCGCTCGGCGGCCATGTCGCACGGTGGCTCGCCGGCAACGGAGCCGAGCACGTCGTCCTCACCAGCCGTAGCGGCGGCAAGGCCGCCGGAATCGACGAACTGGTCGTGGACATCGAGAAGTCGGGCGCCAGGGTCACCGTCGCGGCATGCGACGTGACCGACCGTGCGGCGGTCGCCGCGCTCCTGGCGAAGCTCGCCGCGGACGGGGACGTGGTGCGCACCGTCGTGCACGCCGCCGGAGTCGGCGTGCTCGCGCCCCTGGCGGTGACGGACGACGTCCTCTTCGCGGACATCGCGTCCGCGAAGGTCGCCGGAGCCAGGCACCTGGACGAGCTCCTCGACCGGGAGAGCCTCGACGCGGTCGTCTACTTCTCGTCCGTCTCGGCGATCTGGGGCGTCGGCGACCACGGCGCCTACGCGGCGGCCAACGCCTACACGGACGCCCTCGCCGAGCAGCGCCGGGCCGAGGGCGTGCCTGCCCTGTCGGTGGCGTGGGGCCCGTGGGCCGGCGGCGGCATGGTCAGCGACGACGCGAAGATCCTCCTGGACCGCCAGGGCGTGCGCCTCATCCAGCCGGAGACGGGCATGACCGCGCTCCGGCAGGCCCTGGAGAACGACGACACGTCCGTGGTGGTGGCCGACGTCGACTGGGAGCGTTTCGCGCCCGTCTTCACCATGGCCCGCGAACGCCCCCTGATCGGTGACATCCCCCAGGTGAGGGCCGCGGTGACGGCCCCGGACGCGGGCCGGGCCGAGGAGAGGGGCGAGGCCCACACGCTCCGCGCGGAACTGACCGTGCTGGCCGAGCCCGACCGGGAGCGGCTGCTCCTCGACCTGGTGCGGGAGCACGCGGCGACGGTGCTCGGGCACGCGAGGCCGGACGGCGTCGAACCGGGCCGGGCGTTCCGCGAACTCGGCTTCGACTCGCTCACCGCCGTCGAACTGCGCAACCGGCTCGACGCCGCGACCGGCCTGCGGCTGCCCGCGACCTCCGTGTTCGACCATCCGACGCCGGCCGCGCTCGCCCGCCACCTGCAGGCGGAGATCCTGCAGGAGACGGAGGGCGATCTGCCGCCCGGCACCGAACTCGACCGCCTCGAACAGGTCCTCGCCGCCCGCGCACACGACGACATCGGGCGCGTACGGGTGGTCATGCGCCTGGAGTCCCTCCTGTCCAGGCTCAACGAGACCCACGGGCCGCAGGACCGGACGGCCACCGCGGAGCGGTTCGAGTCCGCGACGAACGAGGAGCTGTTCGACCTGATCGACAACGACCTCGGGATCTCTTGACGTGACAAGCACGAACTTTCCTGCACGACTCACGGGAGCGATGCACTGATGGCGGATGAAGAGAAGCTGCGCGAGTACCTGGCACGGGTGGTCGCCGAACTCCAGCAGACGCGCCAGCGGCTTCGCCATGCCGAGTCGGAGGAGTCGGAGCCCGTCGCCATCGTCGCGATGAGCTGCCGCTACCCCGGTGACGTGCGCTCCCCGGAGCAGCTGTGGGAACTGGTGGCGTCCGGTGGCGACGCCATCGCGGAGTTCCCCACGGACCGCGGCTGGGACCTCGAGAAGCTGTACGACCCCGACCCGGAGCACGTGGGAACCTCCTACGCGAACCAGGGCGGATTCCTCTACGACGCCGCCGAGTTCGACCCGGGTCTCTTCGGGATCAGCCCGCGTGAGGCGCTGGCGATGGACCCGCAGCAGCGGCTCCTCCTGGAGACCACCTGGGAGGTGCTGGAGCGCGCCGGCATCGACCCGCTCTCCGTGCGCGGCAGCCGCACCGGCGTCTTCATCGGAGCCTCCACCCAGGGTTACGGCATCGGTGCCGGGGTCGCCCCCGGCGCGGACGCGCACGCCCTGACCGGCGACGCGGCATCCGTCCTCTCCGGTCGCGTCTCCTACACGCTGGGTCTGGAAGGCCCGGCGGTGACGGTGGACACGGCGTGCTCTTCGTCGCTGGTCGCCCTGCACTGGGCGATCCAGGCCCTGCGCTCGGGCGAGTGCACCCAGGCCGTCGCCGGTGGCGTCACCGTCATGTCCAACCCCGGTGTCTTCGTGGAGTTCTCCCGTCAGCGCGGCCTTGCCATGAACGGCCGGTGCAAGGCGTTCGCCGAGGCGGCGGACGGCACGGGCTGGGGCGAGGGCGTGGGCCTGCTGCTCCTGGAGCGCCTCTCGGACGCCCGCCGCAACGGACACGAGGTTCTCGCGGTCATCCGCGGTTCCGCCGTCAACCAGGACGGCGCTTCCAACGGCCTGACCGCCCCGAACGGCCCGTCCCAGCAGCGCGTCATCAGCCAGGCGCTGGCCGGGGCCCGGCTCTCCCCGACGCAGGTCGACGTCGTCGAGGGGCACGGTACGGGTACGACGCTGGGCGACCCGATCGAGGCGCAGGCACTGCTGGCCACATACGGCCAGGACCGCCCCGAGGGCCGGCCGCTGCTGCTGGGTTCGATCAAGTCGAACATCGGCCACACGCAGTCCGCGGCCGGTGTCGCGGGCGTCATCAAGATGGTCATGGCGATGCGCCACGGGGTGGTGCCCCGGACCTTGCACGTGGACGCGCCGTCCTCCCATGTGGACTGGTCCGCCGGGTCGGTCGAACTGGTCAGCGAGCCGATGGCCTGGCCGGAGACGGGCGAGCCGCGTCGTGCGGGTGTCTCGTCGTTCGGTATCAGCGGCACGAACGCGCACGTGATCGTGGAGCAGTCACCCGAGGCGGAGCAGGCGGAGGCGGCCGGGGATCCGCTGGCGCTGCCGGTGGTGCCGTGGGTGGTCTCGGGACGCTCCGAGGCGGCGCTGGCGGACCAGGTGAAGCGGCTGAAGTCGTTCGTCGCCGGGCGTCCCGTCGGCTCTGAGCTGTCGCCGGTGGACGTCGGCTTCTCGCTGGCTACGACGCGTGCGGCGCTGGAACACCGGGCGGTCCTGATCGGCGGCGAGCAGGTGGCCGAGGGGTCGGTGTCGCCGGGTCGGGTGGGCGTGCTGTTCTCGGGGCAGGGCTCGCAACGGGCGGGTATGGGCCGGGAGTTGTATGAGGCGTATCCCGTCTTCGCGGATGTGTTTGATGCGGTGTGTGCGGAGTTGGACCGTCATCTGGAGCGGCCTCTTCGTGAGGTGGTGTTCGGTGAGGGTGAGCTGTTGGATCAGACGCAGTTCACGCAGGCGGGTCTGTTCGCTCTGGAAGTCGCGCTGTTTGAGCTGGTGACGTCGTGGGGTGTGAAGCCCGACTATCTGCTGGGCCACTCGATTGGTGAGTTGTCGGCTGCGTACGTCGCTGGGGTGCTGTCGCTGGAGGATGCGGCGGAGCTGGTGGCGGCGCGGGGTCGTCTGATGCAGGCGCTCCCGATGGACGGTGCGATGGTGTCGTTGCAGGCGGCGGAGGACGAGGTCGTCCCGTTGCTGGTCGAGGGTGTCTCGATCGCCGCGCTCAACGGCCCGCGCTCCACGGTGATTTCGGGCGACGAGGCGGAGGTCCTCCGGATCGCCGCGCACTTTGAGGGTGAGGGTCGTAAGACCAAGCGCCTGCGGGTGAGCCATGCGTTCCACTCGCCGCGTATGGACGGGATGCTCGACGATTTCCGCGCGGTCGCACAGGGGTTGACTTTCAATGCCCCGCAGCTGTCGATCGTCTCGGACGTGACGGGCGAGGTCCTGTCGGCCGAGGCGGTGCAGGACCCGGAGTACTGGGTTCGCCACGTCCGTGAAGCCGTCCGTTTCCTGGACGGCGTCCGCACGCTGGAGTCTGCGGGCGTGACCGCGTTCCTGGAGCTGGGTCCGGATGGCGTGCTGTCCGCGATGGCGCAGGACTGCGTGACGTCCGGTTCCGAGGGCGGTGAGCTCGCCTTCGTGCCCGTTCTGCGTAAGAACCGCGAGGAGCCGGAGACCCTGCTCACCGCTCTCGCTCAACTCCACGTACGCGGCAAGGCAGTTGACTGGTCGGCGTACTTCTCCGGAGCCGGAGGCGGTGTCGGTGCCCGTCGTGTCGATCTGCCCACCTACGCCTTCCAGCACGAGCACTACTGGCCCGAGGCCGGCTCGCCGTTCACGGCGGACGGGTCCGCCTCCCTCGCCTCCTCGGTGGACGGTGCGTTCTGGGCCGCGGTGGAGCAGGAGGACGTGGGTGCGTTCGCGGCGGCTCTGGGCTCGGACGAGCTGGAGTCGTTGGGCGCGGCGTTGCCGGTCTTGTCGTCGTGGCGTCGGCAGTCCCGTGAGGTGGCGGTCGCTGACGCGTGGCGTTACCGGGTGACGTGGCAGCCGGTTTCGGGTGTCGATCGTGCTGGGCTGGAGGGGGCCTGGTTGGTGGTGGCGCCGTCGGCGTGTGCGGGTCATCCGGTGGTTGCGGGGATGCGTGCGTGTGGCGGGGAGGTTGTGGAGTGGCTGGTCGATGGTGGTGAGGTGAGCCGTGGGGCGCTCGCCGCACGGCTGGCCGGGCAGGGTGGCGAGTTCGCCGGTGTGGTGTCGTTGCTGGCTCTGGGTGGCCGGGAGGACATGGCGCTGGGGACGTTGTCCCTGGTTCAGGCGTTGGGTGACGCGGAGTGGTCGGTGCCGTTGTGGTGCTTGACGCGGGGTGCGGTGTCGGTGGGTCGTTCCGATGGTGCGGTGGATGCGGTGCAGGCTCAGGTGTGGGGTCTGGGTCGGGTTGCTGCGTTGGAGCGGCCGGGCCGTTGGGGTGGGTTGGTCGATCTGCCGCAGTCGTTGGATGAGCGTGCGGTGGGCCGGGTGTGCGGTGTCCTGTCCGGTACCGGTCTCGGTGCGGCTGGTGAGGATCAGCTGGCGGTGCGTGCGTCGGGTGTGTATGGGCGGCGTCTGGTGCGTGCGTCTGTCAACAGCCGTGTGGTGGCGGGTGGTTGGTCGCTGCGTGGGACGGTGTTGGTGACGGGTGGTACTGGTGCGTTGGGTGGGCATGTTGCTCGCTGGGCGGCTGGTAGTGGTGCTGAGCGGCTTGTGCTTACCAGTCGTCGTGGCCTGGGGGCTCCGGGTGCGGTCGAGTTGGTGGCCGAGCTGGAGGCGTTGGGTGCGGCGGTCGAGGTCGTCGTATGCGACGTGAGCGACCGGAAGGCGCTGGAAGCGCTGGTGGAGGGGCTGAAGGAGGCCGGCACCCCCGTCCGCTCCGTCTTCCACACCGCCGGCCTCGGACAGGTGACGGCGCTTTCCGACATGGGCGCCGAGGAGTTCGCCGAGGTGCTGCGGGCGAAGGTGGAAGGCGCCACCCACCTCGACGCCCTGTTCGGTGACGCGAGCGACGGCGGGGACCTGGACGCCTTCGTGCTGTTCTCCTCGATCTCCGCCGTCTGGGGCAGCGGCGGTCACGCCGCCTATGCCGCGGCCAACGCCCACCTCGACGCCCTCGCCCAGGACCGGCGGGCCCGTGGCCTGACCGCGACCTCCGTCAGCTGGGGGCCCTGGGGCGAGGGCGGCATGATCGAGGACGTCGGGGAGGCCGAGCTGCGCAGGCGCGGACTGCCCACGATGGCACCGGAGTCGGCGGTCATCGCGCTCCAGCAGGCCCTGACGGAGGACGACGCCCATGTCGCCGTCGCCGACGTCGACTGGGAGCGGTTCGCGCCCGCGTTCACCGCGCTGCGCCCGAGCCCGCTCCTCACGGGCCTGCCCGAGGTGCGCGACCTCGCCGAGCGTTCCGAAGGCGCACACGGCGATGAGGAGTCGGCGCTGCGACGACAGCTCGCCGGCCTCTCCACCGCCGAGCGCGACGCCGAACTGCTCGAACTGGTCCGCCGCGAGACCGCGGCCGTACTCGGGCACCGCAGTGCCGACGCGGTCCCGTCCGACCGGGCCTTCCAGCAGCTGGGCTTCGACTCGCTCACGGCGGTCGAGCTGCGCAACCGGCTGACCAAGGAGTCCGGGCTCTCCCTGCCCGCCACCCTGATCTTCGACTACCCGACCCCGGTGGTACTCGGCAGACATCTCAGGACCGAGGTGTTCGGCGACGGGGTCGTCGCGGTGGACAGCGCGCCGGTGGTGTTGGACCGTGCCGACGACCCGATCGTCATCGTGGGCATGAGCTGCCGTTTCCCCGGCGGTGCGGAGTCCCCGGAAGCGCTGTGGGAGCTGCTCACGGCCGGAGCCGACGGCATATCGGGCTTCCCGGAGAACCGCGGCTGGGACCTGGGTTCGCTGTACGACCCGGACCCCGACGGCGTCGGCACCTCCTACGTCGCCGAGGGCTGCTTCCTGCACGACGCGGCGGACTTCGACCCGGCGTTCTTCGGGATCTCGCCGCGTGAGGCGCTGGCGATGGACCCGCAGCAGCGGCTGCTCCTGGAGACCTCCTGGGAGGTCTTCGAGCGGGCGGGCATCGACCCGACGTCGCTCAAGGGCGACCGGATCGGCGTGTTCACCGGCACCAACGGCCAGGACTACGGCTATGTGCTGGGCGGCGCGGGCGACGAGGTCGTGGGCTACGGTGCCACGGGCAGCTCGGCCAGCGTCCTGTCCGGCCGCGTCTCCTACACGCTGGGCCTTGAGGGCCCCGCGGTGACGGTGGACACGGCGTGCTCGTCGTCCCTGGTCGCCCTGCACCTCGCGGCGCAGGCCCTGCGCGACGGCGAGTGCTCGATGGCGTTGGCCGGCGGTGTCACCGTCATGTCGATGCCGGGTACGTTCGTGGAGTTCTCCCGGCAGGGCGGCCTGGCTCCCGACGGCCGCTGCAAGGCGTTCGCCGAGGCGGCGGACGGCACCGCCTGGGGCGAGGGCGTGGGCGTGCTCCTGGTCGAGCGTCTCTCGGACGCCCGCCGCAACGGCCACGAGGTCCTCGCGGTCGTCCGCGGTTCCGCGATCAACCAGGACGGCGCCTCCAACGGCCTGACCGCTCCGAACGGCCCGTCCCAGCAGCGCGTCATCCGCCAGGCCCTCGCCGGTGCCGGCCTGTCGGCGGCGGACATCGACGCCGTCGAGGCGCACGGTACGGGTACGACGCTGGGTGACCCGATCGAGGCGCAGGCGCTGCTCGCGACGTACGGCCAGGAGCGCCCCGAGGGGCGTCCGTTGTGGCTCGGCTCGGTGAAGTCGAACATCGGTCACACGCAGGCGGCCGCGGGCGTCGCCGGGATCATCAAGATGGTCATGGCGATGCGGGCGGGAGTTCTGCCCCAGACCCTGCACGTCGACCAGCCGTCCACCCATGTGGACTGGTCGGCCGGGGCCGTCGAGCTCCTGACGGAGTCGATGGCGTGGCCGGAGACGGGTGCGCCGCGTCGTGCGGGCGTCTCGTCGTTCGGCATCAGCGGCACGAACGCACATGTGCTGCTGGAGCAGGCGCCGGAGGTTGAGCAGCCGGAGCCGGTTGCGGATCCGGTGGCGTTGCCGGTGGTGCCGTGGGTGGTGTCGGCGAAGTCCGAGGAGGCTTTGGCGGGGCAGGTGGGGCGACTGCGGTCGTTCGTCGCCGAGCGTCCCGGCGGCTCGGAGTTGTCGCCGGTGGATGTGGGTTTCTCGTTGGTGACGACGCGTGCGGTGCTGGAGCACCGGGCGGTCCTGATTGGTGAGCGGACCGTGGAAGGCTCGCTGACGCCCGGCAAGACGGGTGTGCTGTTCTCGGGCCAAGGGTCACAACGGGCCGCTATGGGACGGGAGTTGTACGAGGCGTATCCCGTCTTCGCGGACGCGTTCGACGCGGTCTGCGCGGAGCTGGACCGTCACCTCGACCAGCCCCTCCGCGAGGTCGTCTTCGACGGTGGTGAGCTGCTGGATCAGACGCAGTTCACGCAGGCGGGTCTGTTCGCGCTTGAGGTGGCGCTGTTTGAGCTGGTGACGTCGTGGGGTGTGAAGCCGGACTTCTTGCTGGGCCACTCGATCGGTGAGTTGTCGGCTGCGTACGTCGCCGGTGTGCTGTCGCTGGAGGATGCGGCGGAGCTGGTGGCGGCGCGGGGTCGTCTGATGCAGGCGCTCCCGACTGGTGGCGCGATGGTGTCGTTGCAGGCGGCGGAGGACGAGGTCCTGCCGCTCCTGGTCGACGGCGTGTCCATCGCCGCGCTCAACGGCCCGCGCTCCACGGTGATTTCGGGCGACGAGGCGGAGGTCATCCGGATCGCCGCGCACTTCCAGGCCGAGGGTCGCAAGACCAAGCGCCTGCGGGTGAGCCACGCGTTCCACTCGCCGCGTATGGACGGGATGCTCGACGACTTCCGTGCTGTGGCGCAGGGGCTGACCTTCAACGCCCCGCAGCTGTCGATCGTCTCGGACGTGACCGGCGAGGTCCTGTCGGCCGACGAGGTCCAGGACCCGGAGTACTGGGTCCGCCACGTCCGTGAAGCCGTCCGCTTCCTGGACGGCATCCGCACCCTGGAGTCCGCGGGCGTGACCGCGTTCCTGGAGCTCGGCCCCGACGGAGTCCTCTCCGCCATGGCCCAGGACTGCGTGACGTCCGGCTCCGACGAGCAGCAGCTCACCTTCGTACCCGCCCTCCGCAAGAACCGTGACGAGCCCGACGCGCTCCTCACCTCCCTCGCCGAACTGCACGTACACGGCAAGGCAGTTGACTGGCCGGCGTACTTCTCAGGCACCGGCGCCCGCCGTGTCGACCTGCCCACCTACGCCTTCCAGCACGACCACTTCTGGCCCACCGCCGCGGTGTGGGCCGGTGACGCGACCGCTTTCGGGCTGCGGTCCGTGGGACACCCGATGCTCGGCGCGGTGATGACGCTTGCCGAGGCGGACGGTCTGATGATGACGGGGCGGCTGTCGCTCCAGTCCCATCCGTGGCTCGGCGATCACGTCGTCCTGGGCTCGGTCCTCCTGCCCGGCACGGCTTATGTGGAGCTGGCCTTGCAGGCCGGCGAGCGGCTCGGCTGCGGTTTCCTGGAAGAGCTGACGCTGCAAGCGCCCCTGGTGCTGCCCGAACGCGGTGGAGTCGCGGTTCAGGTGACGGTCGGTGCGGAGGACGCGGACGGGCGACGCTCCGTCACCCTGCACTCGCGGCCCGCCGAAGGGGACGACGAGGCGCCGTGGCAGCAGCACGCGGCCGGCATGCTGGCGTCGGCCGATGCCGCCGCCGAACCCACTGCCGGCGGCGAGCCGGCCGTGTGGCCGCCGCGGGACGCCGTTCCCGTCGCCGTCGAGGGGCACTACGAGGACCTGGCGGAGCGCGGCTACGGCTACGGGCCGGTGTTCCAGGGGCTGCGCGCGGCATGGCGGCGCGGTGAGGAGATCTTCGCCGAGGTCGCGCTGCCCGACGGCACGGACGCCGACCGGTTCGGGCTCCACCCCGCGCTGCTCGACTCCGCCCTGCACGCGCTGGGTCTGCACGGCGGCGAGGAGACGGCAGGGGGGAACGACGGACGGAGCGCGGCGGCCGGCGGTGTCGGTCTGCCCTTCGCCTGGTCCGGAGTGTCGCTGTACGCGGTGGGTGCCGCCGCGCTGCGGGTGCGGATCACCCCCACGGCGTCGGGCGTCGGCCTGGAGGTCGCCGACGGCACCGGGGCACCCGTGGCCCGCGTGGACTCCCTGGTGCTGCGCCCGGTGTCCGCCGAGCAGTTGGCCGCGCCCGGCACCGAGCCGGACGAGCTGTTCCACCTCGTATGGTCGCCGCTGGCCGTGTCGCCGCCGCCCGCGGACGAGCCCGCCCGGCGGTGGGCGGTGCTCGGCGATGCGCCCTGGGCGGTGCCCCACGGTGCCGAACCGGCCCGGGACCTGGCGTCCGTGGCCCCGGATGTCGACGCCGTCGTCGTCCTGCACGCTTCCGAGGCGACGGCCGACCTGGCGAGCGGCGTGCGTCGCGACGTCCAGAAGCTGCTCGCGCTGATCCAGGAGTGGCTGGCCGACACGCGCTTCACCCACGCCCCGCTCGTCGTCGCGACCCGCGGCGCCGTCGCGGCGAGCGGCGAGGACGAACTGTCCGACCTGGCGGGTGCCGCGGCCTGGGGTCTGATCCGCTCGGCACAGTCCGAGAACCCCGGCCGCCTGGTCCTGGTCGACCTCGACGGACACGACGACTCGTACGCCGTGCTGACCGCGGCGCTGGCCACGGGCGAGCCCCAACTGGCCCTGCGGGCGGGCGACGTCCTCGTGCCACGGCTCGGCCGCGTCGCGTCCGACGGCGCCCTGGTGCCCCCGTCCGGCGACGGCCCGTGGCGGCTCGACATCACCGAGAAGGGCACTCTGGAGAACCTCGCCCTGACCCCGTGCCCCGACGCCGCAGGGCCGCTCGCCCCCGGCGCGGTCCGGGTCGGCGTGCGCGCCGCGGGCGTCAACTTCCGTGACGTACTGATCGCGCTCGGCGTGTACCCCGGCGACGCCACCATGGGCATTGAGGGCGCCGGTGTCGTCCTGGAGGTCGGCCCCGGCGTCACCGGACTCGCGCCCGGGGACCGCGTCATGGGGCTCTTCTCCGGCGGGTTCGGCCCGGTGGCGGTGACCGACCGCCGCACCCTGGCGCGGATACCGGACAGCTGGTCCTTCACCGAAGCGGCATCGGCCCCGGTCGTCTTCATGACCGCCTACTACGCGCTGGTCGACCTGGCGGGGCTGCGGCCCGGGGAGTCCGTTCTCGTGCACGCCGCGGCCGGCGGCGTCGGCATGGCCGCCGTGCAGCTCGCCCGGCACCTGGGGGCCGAGGTGTACGGCACGGCGAGCACCGGCAAATGGGACGTGCTGCGTTCCCTCGGGCTCGACGACACGCACATCGCCTCTTCCCGCACCCTCGACTTCGAGGGCCAGTTCCTCGACGCCACCGATGGACGCGGCGTCGACGTCGTCCTGGACTCCCTTGCCCGGGAGTTCGTGGACGCCTCGCTGCGCCTGTTGCCGCGCGGCGGCCGGTTCATGGAGATGGGCAAGACCGACATCCGTGACGCGCACACGGTGGCCGAGACGTTCCCCGGCGTCGCCTACCAGGCGTTCGACCTGATCGAGGCCGGACCCGAGCGGATCGGCCAGCTGTTGACCGAGGTCCTCGCGCTCTTCGAGAGCGGCGCGCTCCAGCCGCTCCCGATCCGTACGTGGGACGTGCGCCACGCACCGGAGGCGTTCCGTTTCCTCGCCAAGGCCCGTCATGTCGGCAAGGTCGTCCTGACCGTGCCCGAGCCCGCAAAGCGGCACGGGACGGTGCTCGTCACCGGCGCCACCGGCGCGCTCGGCGCCCTGGTGGCACGCCACCTCGTGATCGAGCACGGCGTACGCGGCCTGGTGCTCGTGGGCCGTCGCGGTGCGGCCGCGCCCGGTATGCGGGAGCTCGCGGACGAACTGACGTCGGCCGGCGCCGACGTGGTGCTCGCCGCCTGCGACGTCGCCGACCGCGAGGCGCTCTCGGCCATCCTCGACGCGATCCCCGAGGAGCGGCCGCTCACCGGCGTGGTGCACGCCGCCGGTGTGCTCGACGACGGTGTGGTCTCGTCGATGACTCCCGAGCGGCTCGACGCGGTACTGCGTCCCAAGATCGACGGCGCGGTCCACCTGCACGACCTGACCGCCGGCCGCGACCTGTCCCTGTTCGTCACCTTCTCCTCCACGGCAGGCGTCCTCGGCGGCCCCGGCCAGGCCAACTACGCGGCGGCCAACGCCTTCCTCGACGGCCTGGCCCAGCAGCGCAGGGCCCGCGGTCTGACGGCGACCTCACTGGCCTGGGGCCCGTGGGCCGCCGCGGACGGCATGCTCGGCCGGCTCGACACGGCCGACGTGGAGCGCATGACCCGCTCCGGCATCCTGCCGCTCACCGACGAGCAGGGCCTCGCTCTCTTCGACGCGGCCCTGGACGGTGCACGGGCCGCCGTGCTGCCCGTCGCCCTGGAACTCACCGCCCTCCAGGCACAGGCCACCGCGGGCGTGCTACCCGGATTGTTCCGCGGGCTCGTCCGCGCCCCCGGTCGGCGCAAGGCCCTGGCCGCCGCGGCGGGCAACTCGACGCTCGGACAGCGACTCACGGGGCTCGCCCCGGAGGAGCGCGACCGCGAGATGCTGGAACTCGTCCGCACCCAGGCGGCCGCCGTGCTCGGCCACGCCGGGCCCGAAACGGTGGGCGCGGAGAAGCAGTTCAAGGAACTGGGCGTCGACTCGCTGACCGCCGTCGAGCTGCGCAACCGTCTGAACGCCGCGCTGAGCGTCCCGGGCCTGCGACTGCCCGCGACCCTCGTCTTCGACTACCCCACCCCCGCCGCGCTGGCGGCCTTCCTCCTGACCGAGGTCCTGGGCGTCGTCCCGGAGACCGCGAGCACGCTGCCCGACGCGGTCGCCGTGGACGGCGACCCCATCGTCATCGTCGGCATGAGCTGCCGGTTCCCCGGCGACGTACGGTCGCCCGACGAGCTGTGGCGGCTGCTGCTCGACGGCTCAGACGCGATCACGGCGTTCCCCGAGGACCGAGGCTGGCACGCCGCCCGGCTGAACCCCGCCGAATCGGCGGACACCGGCATGACCGTCGTACGCGAAGGCGGCTTCCTGGCCGGAGCGGGCGCCTTCGACCCGGGCTTCTTCGGGATCTCGCCCCGCGAGGCCCTGGGCATGGACCCGCAGCAGCGCCTCCTCCTCGAAACCGCCTGGGAGGCATTCGAGCACGCGGGCATCGACCCGGCCACCGTGCGGGGGAGTGCGACCGGCGTGTTCGCGGGCGCGTCCTCCTCCGCCTACGGAGCCGGGGCCCAGCTGCCAGAAGGCTTCGAGGGCAACGCCCTGACCGGCAGCGCGACCAGCGTCGTGTCGGGCCGGGTGGCCTACACGTTCGGCCTGGAAGGCCCGGCCGTGACGGTGGACACCGCGTGCTCCTCCTCGCTGGTCGCCCTGCACCTCGCGGTGCAGGCGCTGCGGTCGGGCGAGTGCACGATGGCCCTGGCCGGCGGCGTCACCGTCATGGCCGACCCGGGCATCTTCATCGAGTTCAGCCGCCAGCGCGGCCTGGCACCCGACGGCCGCTGCAAGCCGTTCGCGGAGGCCGCCGACGGCACGGGCTGGTCCGAGGGCGTCGGCATGGTCCTGGTGGAGCGCCTCTCGGACGCCCGCCGCAACGGCCACGAGGTCCTCGCGGTGGTCCGCGGCTCCGCCGTGAACCAGGACGGCGCGTCCAACGGCCTGACCGCTCCGAACGGCCCGTCCCAGCAGCGCGTCATCCGCCAGGCCCTCGCCAACGCCGGCGTCACCGCCGACGAGATCGACGCCGTGGACGCGCACGGCACGGGCACCCGCCTCGGCGACCCGATCGAGGCCCAGGCCCTGATCGCGACGTACGGCCAGCAGCGTCCGGAGGACCGGCCGCTGCTGCTCGGCTCGATCAAGTCGAACATCGGCCACACGCAGGCCGCCGCGGGCGTCGCGGGCGTGATCAAGATGGTGCAGGCGATGCGCCACGGCATGCTGCCGCGCACGTTGCACGTGGACGAGCCGTCCTCGCACGTGGACTGGTCCGCGGGAACGGTCGAGCTCCTGACCGAGCCGGCCGCCTGGCCCGAGACGGGTGCGCCGCGCCGCGCCGCCGTCTCCTCGTTCGGCATCAGCGGCACGAACGCGCATGTGGTCCTGGAGCAGGCGCCGGAGGTGGAGGAGCCGGAGCCGGTTGTGGATCCGGTGGCGTTGCCGGTGGTGCCGTGGGTGGTGTCGGCGAAGTCGGAGGCGGGGCTGGCGGGGCAGGTGGAGCGGCTGAGGTCGTTCGTCGCCGAGCGTCCGGGCGGGGCTGAGTTGTCGCCGGTGGATGTGGGTTTCTCGTTGGTGACGACGCGTGCGGTGCTGGAGCACCGGGCGGTGCTGATCGGCGAGCGGGTCGTGGAGGGTTCGGTGTCGCCCGGTAAGACGGGTGTGCTGTTCTCGGGGCAGGGTTCGCAGCGGGTCGGTATGGGGCGTGAACTCCACGCGGCCTTCCCGGTGTTCGCGGATGCGTTTGATGCGGTGTGTGCGGAGCTGGACCGTCACCTCGACCAGCCGCTGCGTGAGGTCGTCTTTGGCGGTGGTGAGCTGCTGGATCAGACGCAGTTCACGCAGGCCGGGCTGTTCGCCCTGGAAGTCGCACTGTTTGACCTGGTGACGTCGTGGGGCGTGAAGCCCGACTTCCTGCTGGGCCACTCCATTGGTGAGCTGTCGGCGGCGTACGTGGCCGGCGTGTTGTCCCTGGAGGACGCTGCTGCTCTCGTGGCGGCGCGGGGTCGTCTGATGCAGGCGCTCCCGACGGACGGGGCGATGGTGTCGTTGCAGGCGGCGGAGGACGAGGTCCTGCCGTTCCTGGTCGACGGCGTGTCCATCGCAGCCCTCAACGGGCCCAACGCCACGGTGATTTCGGGCGAAGAGGCGGAGGTCCTCCGGATCGCCGCGCACTTCGAGGCCGAGGGTCGTAAGACCAAGCGGTTGCGGGTGAGCCATGCCTTCCACTCGCCGCGTATGGACGGGATGCTCGACGACTTCCGTGCTGTGGCGCAGGGGCTGACCTTCAACGCCCCGCAGCTGTCGATCGTCTCGGACGTGACGGGCGAGGTTCTGTCGGCGGAGGAGATCCAGGACCCGGAGTACTGGGTCCGCCACGTCCGCGAAGCCGTCCGCTTCCTGGACGGCATCCGCACCCTGGAAGCGGAAGGCGTGACCGCGTTCCTGGAGCTCGGCCCCGACGGAGTCCTCTCCGCGATGGCCCAGGACTGCGTCACATCCGGCTCCGGCGCCGAGCAGCAGCTCACCTTCGTACCCGCCCTCCGCAAGAACCGTGACGAGCCCGACGCGCTTCTCACCGCCCTCGCCGAACTCCACGTACACGGCAAGGCAGTTGACTGGTCGGCGTACTTCGCCGGCACCGGCGCCCGCCGCGTCGACCTGCCCACCTACGCCTTCCAGCACGACCGCTACTGGCTCTCCGCTCCGGCCGCCCCCGTGGGCGACATCACGGCGGCCGGTCTGGGCGGTGCCGGACATCCGCTGCTGGCGGCCGGGGTGCGGCTGGCTGGTTCGGACGGGTTCCTGTTCACGGGGCGGCTCTCGGTCGAGACGCACCCGTGGCTCGGCGACCATCTGGTGTATGGCACGGTCGTCGTGCCGAGCACGGTCTTCGTCGAGCTGGCGCTGCACGCGGGGGAGCGGTTCGGCTGCGAGTCGCTGGCCACGCTGAACGTACGGGCTCCGCTGGTGCTTCCGGAGCGGACGGGTGTCGCCGTCCAGCTGACCGTGGCGGCGCCGGACGCGGAGGGGCGCCGCGCGGTGGAGGTGTACGCGCGCGCCGAGGCCGACGGCCCCGAGGCGGAGTGGAACCTGCACGCCACCGGCGAACTGGCGCCTGTCCAGGCGCAGTTGGCGGACACGACGGACTTCGCTGTCTGGCCGCCGCGGGACGCCGTCGAGGTGTCGGCGCAGAGTGTGTACGACGACCTCGCCGACGAGGGCTACGACCACGGCACCGCGTTCCGCGGGCTGCGGTCGCTGTGGCGGCGCGGTGACGAGCTGTACGCCGAGGTGGCGCTGCCCGAGGGCACGGACGTCGACGGCTTCGGCCTGCACCCGGCGCTCCTCGACGCCGCCCTGCACGCGGCAGCGGGCGGCGTGCCGTCCGCGTGGTCCGGAGTGTTCTTGGCGGCGGTGGGCGCGACCGCGCTGCGCGTACGGGTCCGTCCCGCACGCGAGGGCGTCTCCGTGGCCGTGGCCGACGAGACCGGCGGACTGGTCGCGGTGGTGGACCGCGTGACGCTCGCCCCGGTCTCGCCCGAGCTGCTGCGGAGCGAGACCGGCAGCAAGGACGCTCTGTTCACCCTGGAGTGGTCGCCGCAGACGGCACCGGCACCGGCGTCGGCATCCGCGTCGGCGCCCGCGAAGGAGGGAGCAAGGGACTGGGCGCTGCTGGGGGAGTCGGCCGCGTTCGACGTGCTCGGAATCCCGTCGTACGAGGACCTCGCCTCCCTGGACCGAGTGCCGGACGTCGTCTTCTACGCTCCCGCAGGTACGGGTGACGGCCTGGCCGCCTCCGTGCGGGACACCGCGCACGAAGTCCTCGCGACGGTGCAGGAGTGGCTGGCCGACGAACGGCACGGCGACGCGCTCCTGGTCGTCGTGACCCGGGGCGCGGTCGCCGCGGGCGACGGCTACGGTCCGGTCGACCTCGCGGGCGCCGCCGCCTGGGGTCTTGTACGGTCCGCCCAGTCCGAGAACCCGGGCCGGCTGCTCCTCGTCGACCTGGACCTGCACGACACCCCGGTGGACGTCCTCGCCGAGATCCTGGCCGGCGGGGAACCGCAGGTGTCGGTCCGCGAGGGCCGCGTCCTCGTCCCGCGTCTCGCCCGGCCCGCGCTCCAGGAGGCCCTCGAGGAGCCCGAGCCGGCGTCCGAGCGGCACGGCACCGTCCTGGTGACCGGCGCGACCGGCGCCCTCGGTGCCCTGGTCGCCCGGCACCTCGTCGCCCGGCACGGCGTACGCAGCCTGGTGCTGACCAGCCGTAGGGGCGCCGAGGCGCCGGGCGCGGCGGAACTCGCCGCCGAGCTGACCCAGGCCGGCGCCGAAGTGACCCTGGCGGCCTGTGACGTCGCCGACCGGGACGCGCTGGCCGCGGTGCTCGGGGCGATTCCCGAGGAGCGGCCGCTGACCGGAGTGGTGCACGCCGCCGGTGTAGTCGACGACGGCATCGTGTCCTCGCTGACCGCCGACCGACTCGACGTCGTGCTGCGGCCCAAGGTCGACGCCGCGGTGCATCTGCACGAGCTCACCGAGCACCTCGACCTGTCGATGTTCGTCCTGTTCTCCTCCGTCGCCGGAACCTTCGGCTCGCTGGGGCAGGGCAACTACGCGGCCGCCAACGCGTTCCTCGACGCGCTGGCCCAGCACCGCGCGGGCCGCGGCCTCGCGGCCACGTCGCTGGCCTGGGGTCCGTGGGGCATCGCGGACGGCATGGTCGGACGGCTGCACGACGGCGACACGAGCCGGATGTCCCGGTCCGGAGTGGTTCCGCTGACCTCCGACGAAGGTCTGGAGCTGTTCGACGCGGCACTCGCCCTCGACCGCCCGGCGCTGCTCCCCGTCCACCTGGACCTGGCCGTCCTGCGCGCCCAGGCCGGTGTCGGCGCGCTCGCGGGCGTGTTCCGCGGGCTCGTCCGCACGAGCTCGCGGCGCAGGGCAGGAGCGCTCGCCGGTTCGGTGAAGCTGCTGCAGCGCCTCGCGGGCCTCTCCCGCGCGGAACGCGGCAAGGCCCTGCTCGACCTGGTGCGCGGTCAGGCGGCCGCGGTCCTCGGCCACACCGGCGTCGAAGGAGTGGGCGTCGCCCGGCCGTTCAAGGACCTCGGCTTCGACTCGCTGACCGCCGTCGAACTGCGCAACCGGCTCGACCGGGCCACGGGCCTGCGACTGCCCGCGACCCTGATTTTCGACTACCCCACGCCCGAGGCGCTGGCGGACTACGTCCTCGGGGAGGTCCTGGGTACGCAGCCGGCGGCCGCGGCGGCCGATCCGGTGACGCGACTCGCGGACGACGAGCCCATCGCGATCGTCGGCATGAGCTGCCGTTACGCGGGCGGGGTGGAGAACGCCGACGACCTCTGGCGCCTCGTGGCCACCGGAGCCGACGGCATCTCGGCCTTCCCCACCGACCGCGGCTGGGACCTGGAAGGCCTCTACACCGAGGTGGCCGACGGCGGCACGTCGGCGACGCTGGAGGGCGGATTCCTCTACGGTGCGGCGGAGTTCGATCCGGCGTTCTTCGGGATCTCGCCGCGCGAGGCCGTCGCCATGGACCCGCAGCAGCGACTGCTCCTGGAGACCTCCTGGGAGGCCTTCGAGCACGCGGGCATCGACCCCGACTCCGTACGCGGCCACCACATCGGCGTCTTCGCCGGTACCGCCTCCTCCAGCTACGGGGTCGGGATGCGACTGCCCGAGGGTGCCGAGGGGCATCTGCTGACCGGCAACGCGACCAGCGTCATCTCCGGCCGCGTCTCGTACACGTTCGGCTTCGAGGGTCCCGCGGTGACCGTGGACACGGCGTGCTCGTCGTCCCTGGTCGCCCTGCACCTGGCGACGCAGGCGCTGCGTTCGGGCGAGTGCACCATGGCGCTGGCCGGCGGTGTCACCGTCCTGACGAACCCCGGCATCTTCGCGGAGTTCTCGCGGCAGAGGGGCCTCGCGGCCGACGGCCGCTGCAAGGCCTTCGCGGACGCGGCGGACGGCACGGGCTGGTCCGAGGGCGTCGGCATGGTGCTGGTGGAGCGCCTCTCGGACGCCCGCCGCAACGGTCACCGGGTCCTGGCGGTCGTCCGCGGCTCCGCGGTGAACCAGGACGGCGCGTCGAATGGTCTGACGGCTCCCAACGGCCCCTCCCAACAGCGAGTGATCCGGGCGGCCTTGGCGAGTGCGGGTCTGTCCGCGTCGCAGGTGGACGCGGTGGAGGCACACGGCACGGGTACGACCCTGGGTGACCCGATCGAGGCGCAGGCGCTCATCGCCACCTACGGCCAGGAGCGTCCGGAGGACCGGCCGCTGCTGCTCGGCTCGGTCAAGTCGAACATCGGTCACTCGCAGTCCGCGGCGGGCGTCGCCGGTGTGATCAAGATGGTGCAGGCGA
Source organism: Streptomyces sp. R28 (assembly GCF_041052385.1). GTDB lineage: Bacteria > Actinomycetota > Actinomycetes > Streptomycetales > Streptomycetaceae > Streptomyces. The sequence continues at coordinate 8,109,832 of NZ_CP163439.1, forward strand.
TGCGCCATGGAGTGCTCCCGCAGACGCTGCACGTCGACCAGCCTTCCACCCATGTGGACTGGTCGACAGGGACGGTCGAGCTCCTGACGGAGCAGACGTCCTGGCCGGAGACGGGCGAGCCGCGCCGTGCGGGCGTCTCCTCGTTCGGCATCAGCGGCACGAACGCGCACGTGATTCTGGAGCAGGCCCCGGCCGAGGAGACCCCGGCCACCGAGGCCGCCGCGCCGGGCGACACCACGCCTCCCTTCGGGGACGCAGTGCTGCCGTTCGTCCTGTCCGGCCGGTCGCCCGAGGCGCTGCGGGCCCAAGCGGAGGGAATCCGGACGGCGTTGGCCGACACTCCGGGCGTCTCGCTCAAGAACCTCGGCAACGCCCTGGCGTTGGGTCGGTCGCGGTTCGAGCACCGTGCGGTGGTGCTGGCGGGTGAGCTGGAGGAGCTGCGGTCGGGTCTGGAGGCGGTCGCGCTGGGCGGCGGTTCGGCTGCCGGTGTGGTGCGCGGTGTCGTGGGTTCCTCGGCTCGTCCGGTGTTCGTGTTTCCCGGTCAGGGTGCGCAGTGGCGGGGCATGGCGGCGGGGTTGTTGGAGTCGTCGCCGGTGTTCGCGGGGCGGATGGCGGAGTGTGGGGCGGCGTTGGAGCCGTTCACGGACTGGCGTCTGCTGGATGTTGTGCGGCAGGAGCCGGGTGCACCGGGCTTTGAGCGGGTGGATGTGGTGCAGCCGGTTCTGTGGGCGGTGATGGTGTCGCTTGCGGAGTTGTGGCGGGCGTGTGGTGTGGAGCCGGCTGCGGTGATCGGTCATTCCCAGGGGGAGATCGCGGCGGCGGTCGTCGCGGGTGGTCTGTCGCTGGAGGACGGTGCGCGGGTGGTGGCGCTGAGGTCACGTGCCCTGCTGGCTCTTTCGGGTGGCGGTGGGATGGTCTCGGTGTCGTTGCCGGTGGGGGAGGTGCGTGAGCGCCTGACGGCCTGGGAGGGTCGTATCTCGGTGGCGGCGGTCAACGGTCCGTCCTCGGTGGTGGTCTCCGGTGAGCCGCAGGCGTTGGAGGAGCTGGTGGCCTCCTGCGTCGAGCAGGGTGTTCGGGCGAAGAAGATTGCCGTGGATTATGCCTCGCATTCGGCTCAAGTCGAGCTGATCGAGGCCGAGTTGGCCGGGCTACTGGCGGAGGTGGCGCCGGTCTCGGGCCGGGTGCCGTTCTACTCCACGCTCACTGGCACTCTGCTGGAGGACACGGCCGGTCTGGACGGCGGGTATTGGTATCGCAACCTGCGTTCCACGGTGGAGTTCGAGGAAGCGGTGCGTGCGGCGGCCGGTGACGGCCTGGCTGTGTTCATTGAGGTGAGTCCGCACCCGGTGCTCAACCTCGGTCTGCAGGAGACCTTCGAGGCGGCCGGCACTGACGCGGTGGCCCTGGGCACTCTGCGCCGCGACGAGGACGAGGCCCGCCGCTTCATGACCTCCCTGGCCGAGGCTCACGTCCACGGCGTGGAGCTGGACTGGCAGGCCCTCTTCGCCGGGCAGCAGGCCACCCACGTGGACCTGCCCACCTACCCCTTCCAACGTCAGCGCTACTGGCCCGAGGCCATGGCCCTCCCGGTCGCAGGCACGGTGGATCCGGTGGACGCCCAGTTCTGGGAGGCCGTCGAGCAGGGCGATCTCGCGGCGCTGGCCGCGACGCTCGACCTGGAGGAGGCGCTGGGCTCCCCGCTGGGCGAGGTGCTTCCGGTCCTCTCGTCGTGGCGACGGCAGCGGCGCGAGACGGTCGCCGCGGATTCCTGGCGGTACCGCATCAGCTGGAAGCCGCTCACCGAGAACACGGCGTCCCTGTCGGGGACTTGGCTGGTCGTGTCGCCGGGGACCGGCGCGGGCGGCGACGCCGCCGAGGCCGTCGCGGAAGGACTGCGTGGGCTGGGGGTCGACGTCGTGCGGTGTGTGCCGGGCGATGTGCTCGACCGTACGACGCTGTCCCGGGAGCTGACCGAAGCGCTGGGCGACCGCACCGCCGTCGAGGGCGTCCTCTCGCTGTGCGCCCTGGACGAGGAGCCGGTCCCCGGGCTGCCGGAGGCGACGGCCGGCCTGGCCGCCACGCTCGCCCTGACGCAGGCGCTGGGCGACGCGGACGTGACGGCGCCGCTGTGGTGCCTGACGCGGGGTGCGGTGTCCACGGGTCCTGCGGACGGTCCCGCGCGCCCGGCGCAGGCGCAGGTGTGGGGTCTCGGTCGGGTGGTGGCGCTCGAACACCCGGACCGCTGGGGTGGGTTGGTCGACCTGCCCGAGGTGCTCGACGAGCGCGCGGTGGCCCGCGTGGGCGCACTGCTCGCCGCGGGCGGCGACGAGGACCAGCTGGCGGTGCGGTCGGCGGGCGTGTTCGCCCGGCGGCTGCTGCCCGCGCCGGCGACGGCATCGGCCCGGGCCTGGGAGCCCGAAGGCACGGTACTGCTCACCGGCGGCACCGGGGCGATCGGGGTGCGGGCGGCCCGCCGGCTCGGCGGCAGCGGCGTCGACCACATCGTCCTGATCGGCCGGCGTGGGCTACGGGCACCGGGCGCGGAGCTGCTGCGCGACGAGCTCGCGGAGACGGGCGTGCGGGTCACGGTCGCCGCATGCGATGTGGCGGACCGGGAGGAACTGGCCGCCCTGGTCGGGAAGTTGACGGCCGATGGGGAGCGGATCACCGCGGTGCTGCACGCCGCGGGCGAATTGGACGACGGGGTCGTCGACGCGCTGACCACCGAGCGTCTCGCCCGCGCCCTGCGGGCCAAGGTCGCCGGTGTGCGGAACCTGCACGAGGTGACGCGGGAACTCGACCTCACGGCGTTCGTGCTGTTCTCCGGGGTCGCGGGCACGGTCGGCGGCGCGGGGCAGGGAGCCTTCGCCGCGGCCGGTGCCTACCTGGACGCGTTCGCCGAGTACCGCAGGGACCTGGGCCTCGCCGCCACGTCGATCTCATGGGGCCCGTGGGCCGAGGGCGGTCCCGCCCTCGACGACGACACGTTCCTGGAGCGGACGAGCCGTCGTGGTCTGGCCGCGCTGCCGACCGAGTCCGCGCTCACGGCGCTGCGCCGGGCGGTGGCACAGGACGGTCCCGCGCAGCTGGTGGCGGACATCGTCTGGGACCGCTTCGGTCCCACGCTCACGGCGGCACGGCCCAGCCCGCTGATCGGTGACCTGCCGCAGATGCGGGAGATCGCGAGGACGGCCGAGCAGGCGGGGGACACCGGTGCGGACGAGACAGCGGAGTTCCGGCGTGCCGTCGCCGAACTCTCCGACGTGGAACTCGGCCAGATGCTCCTGGAGTTGGTGCGCACCGAGGCGGCCGGGGCGCTGGGCTACACCGACATCGAGGCCATCGGACCCAAGCGGCCCTTCCGGGAGCTCGGCTTCGAGTCGCTGACCGCCGTGGAGCTGCGCAACCGGCTCAGCACCCGCACGGGGCTGCGGCTGCCGGTGACGCTGGCGTTCGACCATCCCACGCCGGTCCTCCTCGCCGCCTTCCTCAAGGGCGAGGCGGGCCGCGACGCGGAGCCGCAGGCCGTGCCCGTCCTCGCGGAGCTCGACCGGCTCGAGGCGAGCCTCGCGACGCTCTCCGCGGACCGCACCGCGCGGCATCGGATCGCGACACGGCTGAGGGACATCCTCGCCGGCTGGGACGAGGAGCCCGCCGGGGGCGACGGGGCCGCCGTCGCCGAGAAGCTGCAGTCGGCGTCGGCCGACGAGGTCCTGGCCTTCATCGACAACGAATTTGGGGCCTCCTGATGCGGCGGCACCGTACTTCGGTTCTATACAAAGGGGTTAGCGGTAATGGTGGCTGACGAAAAGCTCCTCGGGTACCTCAAGCGGGTGACGGCCGACCTCCACCAGACCCGGCAGCGTCTGCGCGAGGTGGAGTCGCAGGAGCAGCAGCCCATCGCGATCGTCGCGACGAGCTGCCGCTTCCCCGGCGGGGTCGCGAGCCCCGAGGACCTGTGGCGGCTCGTCGCGGGGGACGGCGACGCGATGTCGCCCTTCCCGGACGACCGCGGCTGGGACACAGCACGGCTCTACGACGCCGACCCCGACGCGTCGGGCACGTCCTATGTGCAGTCGGGCGGATTCCTCGACGGGGCGACGGAGTTCGACCCGGGCCTGTTCGGCATCAGCCCCCGCGAGGCGCTGTCGATGGACCCGCAGCAGCGGCTGCTCCTGGAGACCGCCTGGGAGGCGTTCGAGCGGGCGGGCATCGACCCGCTGTCGCTGTCGGGTGAGCGCGTCGGTGTGTTCGCCGGGTCCAGCGGCCAGGACTACGCGTCGCTGCTGCAGTTCTCACCGGACAGCGTCGAGGGCTACGGCCTGACGGGCACGGCGGCCAGCGTGGTGTCAGGTCGGCTGTCCTATACGTTCGGCCTGGAGGGCCCCGCGGTCACCGTCGACACGGCCTGTTCGTCGTCGCTGGTCGCGCTGCACCTGGCCGCGCACGCACTGCGGCAGGGCGAGTGCTCCCTGGCGCTGGCCGGCGGCGTGACGATCATGTCGACTCCCGGTGCGTTCATCGAGTTCAGCCGGCAGCGCGGGCTTGCGACGGACGGCCGCTGCAAGGCTTTCGCGAAGGCCGCCGACGGCACCGGCTGGGCCGAGGGCGCGGGCCTGCTGCTCCTGGAGCGCCTCTCCGACGCCCGCCGCAACGGCCATCAGGTCCTCGCGGTCGTGCGCGGTTCCGCGGTGAACCAGGACGGCGCGAGCAACGGTCTGACCGCCCCGAACGGGCCCTCGCAGCAGCGCGTCATCCAAGAGGCCCTGGCCAACGCCGGGTTGTCCCCGGCGGACGTCGACGCGGTGGAGGCGCACGGCACCGGCACCACGCTGGGCGACCCGATCGAGGCACAGGCGCTGCTCGCGACGTACGGGCAGAACCGGCCCGCGGACCGGCCGCTGCTGCTCGGTTCGGTCAAGTCGAACATTGGGCACACCCAGGCCGCCGCCGGCGTCGCGGGCATCATCAAGATGGTCGAGGCGATGCGGCACGGGACGCTGCCCCGCTCGCTGCACATCGACGAGCCCACCCCGCACGTCGACTGGTCGACCGGTGCGGTGCGGCTGCTGACCGAGGCGACGCCCTGGCCCGAGACGGACCGGCCGAAGCGGTTCGGCGTCTCCTCGTTCGGCATGAGCGGGACGAACGCCCACACGGTCATCGAGGAGGCGCCCGCCGCGGAAGGCCCCGCGCCGGAGGACACCGGCCCGGCGGCTGAGCTTCCCGTGCTGCCGTGGACGGTGTCGGGCAAGACCGAACAGGCCCTGCTGGAACAGGCCGCGCAGGTCCTCTCGTACGCGGAGACCACCGACGCGACGCCACTGGACGTGGCCTTCTCGCTCGCCACGAGCCGGGCGCCCCTCGACCACCGGGCCGCCGTCGTCGGCACGGACCGCGAGAGCCTGCTGCGCGGGCTGCGGGCGCTGGTCTCCGGGGAGCCGACCGCGGGCGTGACCCGCGGCACCGCCCCGGAGAGCGGACTGCTCGGCTTCCTCTTCTCCGGTCAGGGCTCGCAGCGCGCCGGCATGGGGCGTGAACTCCACGCGGCCTTCCCGGTGTTCGCCGAGGCCTTCGACGCGGTCTGCGCCGAGCTGGACCGGCACCTGGAGCGGCCGCTGCGTGAGGTCGTCTTCGACGGTGGTGAGCTGCTGGATCAGACGCAGTTCACGCAGGCCGGTCTGTTCGCTCTCGAAGTCGCGCTGTTTGAGCTGGTGACGTCGTGGGGCGTGAAGCCGGACTATCTGCTCGGCCACTCGATCGGTGAGCTGTCGGCTGCGTACGTGGCCGGGGTGCTGTCGCTCGAAGACGCTGCTGCTCTCGTGGCCGCGCGGGGTCGTCTGATGCAGGCGCTCCCGTCGGACGGGGCGATGGTGTCGCTGCAGGCGGCGGAGGACGAGGTCCTGCCGCTGCTGGGCGACGGCGTGTCCATCGCCGCGCTCAACGGGCCCAACGCCACGGTGATTTCGGGCGACGAGGCAGAGGTTCTGCGGATCGCCGCGCACTTTGCGGGTGAGGGCCGTAAGACCAAGCGGCTGCGGGTCAGCCACGCCTTCCACTCCCCGCACATGGACGCCATGCTCGAAGAGTTCGGGAAGTTCGCCGGGACCCTTGAGTTCCACGCGCCCGAACTGCCCGTCGTCTCGAACGTGACCGGCGGAGTCATCGCCGCCAGGGAACTCGCCGACCCCGACTACTGGGTGCGCCACGTCCGAGCGGCCGTCCGCTTCCACGACGGGATCCGGACGCTCGTGGACCACGGCGTCACCGCGTTCCTGGAACTCGGCCCCGGCGGTGTCCTGACCGCCCTGGGCCAGGACTGCCTCACCGACGTCCCCGCGGGAGCCGCGGAGCCCGCCTTCGTCCCCGCGCTGCGCACCGACAGGCCCGAGGGCCAGGCGCTCGTCACCGCCCTCACCGAACTGCACGTGCACGGCAGCGGCCCGGACTGGAAGGCCCTCTTCGCAGGCACCGGCGCACACGTGACCGCGCTGCCCACGTACGCCTTCCAGCGCACGTCGTACTGGCCGAAGCTGTCCGCGGCCTGGGCCGGCGACGCCACCGCCATGGGGCTGCGCTCGGCCGAGCACCCGCTGCTCAGCGCCGCGGTCGCCCTGGCCGGCGACGACGGCATGCTCTTCACCGGCAGGCTCTCCCTGCAGACCCACCCCTGGCTCGCCGACCACACCGTCCTCGGCACCGTCCTGCTGCCCGGCACCGCGTTCGTCGAGCTGGCCGTCCACGCCGGCGACCAGCTCGGCTGCGGCCAGGTCGTGGAGCTCAACCTCGAGGCGCCGCTCATCCTGCCCGCCGAGGGCGGCATCGCCGTACAGATGAGCGTCGGCACCCCCGACGAGAGCGGACAGCGCGAGCTGTACGTGTACTCGCGGGCCGACGACGAACAGAGCGACGACGTCTGGACCCGAAACGCCAGCGGCGTGCTCGCCCCCGGCCAGGCCGCCGGACCCGACTGGAGCGACTTCACCGCCTGGCCGCCCCCGGAGGCCGTCCAGATCCCCATGGACGACTTCTACGACCGTCTCGACGCCGCCAACTACGGCTACGGCCCCGCCTTCCAGGGCCTGCGGTCGGTGTGGCGGCGCGGCGAAGACGTCTTCGCGGAGGTCCGCCTGCCGGAGGAGCCGGCGACCGAGGCCCGCCGGTTCGGCCTGCACCCCGCCCTGTTCGACGCCGCGATGCACTCGCGGGCCATGCTGGGCTCCGGCGACGACGCGGAGTCCGGCCAGGAACGGCTGCCCTTCTCCTGGACCGGCGTCTCCCTGTACGCCGCGGGCGCCTCGGCGCTGCGGGTGCGGCTCACCCCGACGGGCAGCCACACCGTGTCGGTCGCGCTGGCCGACGACACCGGGGCGCCCGTCGCCTCCGTCGAAGCGACGGCGCTGCGCCCGGTCTCCGCCGAGCAACTCGACGTCGCCCGCAGCCCCCACCACGACCGTCTCTTCCGCGTCGAGTGGCCGGTGCTCACGGAGACCGGCACGACGCCGGACACCAGCGGCTGGGCCGTCCTCGGCGACACCGCCTTCGGGCTGCCGGTGAACCTGCGCCACCCGGACCTGGTGGAGCTCAGCGAGTCCGTCGAGGCGGGCGGACCCGTCCCCGACGTCCTCTTCGTCCCCTGCGTCTCCGAACCCGGCATGGACACCGTCGAGTCGGCGCACGGCGGCGCCGCCCGCGTCCTGGCGCTCGCCCAGATCCTCGTCGAGGACGACCGGTTCGCGTACACGCGCCTCGTCTTCGTCACCCGCGGCGCGGTCGGCGCCACGGCCGACGACGAGGTCGAGGACGTCGCACAGGCCACCGTGTGGGGCCTGATCCGCTCGGCGCAGTCGGAGAACCCCGGCCGGTTCACCCTGGTCGACCTCGACGGACTGCCCGCCTCGCACCGGGCGCTCCCGCAGGCACTGGCCTCCGGCGAACCGCAGTGCGCCATCAGGGCGGGACAGGTGCGGGTGCCCAGGCTCGCCCGGGCGGCGGCGCCCGAGGCATCCGCCGCCGCGCCGCTCCTCGGCAGGCCCGGCGGCACCGTCCTGATGACCGGCGCCACCGGCACGCTCGGCAAGCTGTTCGCCCGGCACCTGGTCACCGCGCACGGAGTCGAGCGGCTGCTGCTCGTCAGCAGGAGCGGACCGCAGGCACCGGGCGTGGCCGAACTGGAGGCCGAACTCACCGACCTCGGTGCCACGGTGACCGTCGCGGCCTGCGACGTCGCCGACCGCGCCCGGCTCGCCGAGCTCCTCGCGGCTGTCCCCGCCGAGCATCCGCTGACCGCCGTCGTGCACGCCGCGGGCATCACCGACGACGGTGTGCTCAGCGCGCTGACGCCGGCGCGCGTCACCGCGGTGTTGCGGCCCAAGGTGGACGCCGCGATCGCGCTGCACGAACTCACCGAGGACCTGGACCTGTCCGCGTTCATCCTGTTCTCCTCGGTCGCCGCCACCCTCGGCGGCGCGGGGCAGGGCAACTACGCCGCGGCCAACGTCTTCCTGGACTCCCTCGCCCAGCACCGTCGGGCCCGCGGCCTCGCCGCGACCTCGCTCGCCTGGGGCCTGTGGGCCGAGCGCAGCGGCATGGCCGCGAGCCTCGACGACACCCAGCTGAGCCGGATCGGCAGGTCCGGTGTCGGCTCGTTGGAGTCGGCGGACGGCCTGGCCCTGTTCGACGTCACGCGCACCCTGGACGACGCGACCCTGGTGCCCGCACCCCTGGATGTGTCCGGGCTGCGCGGCGCCGCGACGGCCGACGCCGTGCCGCCGCTGCTGCGCGGCCTGGTGCGGCTGCCGGCCAGGCCCGCCGCGCACAGCGGCGGATCCGGCGAGGAACCGCTCGCGCAGCGACTGGCCGCCCTCGACGAGGACGACCGCGCGGCAGCGGTCCTCGACCTGGTGCGGGCCCAGGCCGCCGCCGTCCTCGGATACGCCGCACAGGAAGAGATCGGCGCCGGGCGCGCCTTCAACGACCTGGGCTTCGACTCGCTCACCGCGATCGAGATGCGCAACCGCATGAACCTCGTCACCGGGCTGCGGCTGCCCTCCACCCTCGTCTTCGACTACCCGACCCCCGCCGCGCTGGCCGCGCACGTGGCCTCGCTGCTCGCGGGGCCGGCCGCACCCGCCAGCACCCCCGGCCCGGTCAGGGCCGTCGACAGCGACGAACCCATCGCCATCGTCGGCATGAGCTGCCGGCTGCCGGGGAACGTGGAGACACCCGAGGACCTGTGGCGCCTGGTGGCCGACGGGGTGGACGCCATCACCGACGTACCCGCGGAGCGCGGCTGGGACATCGAGGGGCTCAGCGGCGGATTCCTCGCCGCCCCGGGCGACTTCGACCCCGCGTTCTTCGGGATATCGCCGCGCGAGGCGATCGCCATGGACCCGCAGCAGCGGCTGATGATGGAGTCCGCCTGGGAGGCCGTCGAGGCGGCGGGCATCGACCCGACCTCGCTGCGCGGCTCCCGCACCGGCGTCTTCGTGGGCTCCAGCGGCCAGGACTACACCGGCCTGCTGCAGCAGGCGGAGGACAGCAACGCCGGGTACATCCTGACCGGCACCACCGCCAGCGTCATCTCCGGCCGCGTCTCCTACACGTTCGGCCTGGAGGGCCCGGCGGTCACCGTCGACACCGCCTGCTCCTCGTCCCTGGTGGCGCTGCACCTGGCGGCCCAGGCCCTGCGGCAGGACGAGTGCTCGCTGGCCCTGGCCGGCGGCGTCATGGTCATGGCCACCCCGGCCGGCTTCGCGGGGCTCAGCGGGCAGGGCGGCTTCGCCTCGGACGGGCGCTGCCGCGCCTTCGCCGAGTCCGCCGACGGCACCGGCTGGAGCGAGGGCGTCGGTGTGCTGCTCGTCGAGCGGCTGTCCGACGCCCGCGCCAACGGCCACCCCGTGCTCGCGGTGCTCCGCGGCTCCGCGATCAACCAGGACGGCGCGAGCAACGGCCTCACCGCGCCCAACGGCCCCTCCCAGCAGCGCGTCATCCGCCAGGCCCTGGCCAACGCGGGGCTCGGTACCGCTGACGTCGACGTCGTCGAGGCGCACGGCACCGGCACCAAGCTCGGCGACCCCATCGAGGCCCAGGCCGTCCTCGCCACCTACGGCCAGAACCGCCCCGCCGACCGGCCGCTGCTGCTCGGCTCCATCAAGTCCAACATCGGCCACGCCCAGGCGGCGGCGGGCGTCACCGGGATCATCAAGATGGTCATGGCGATGCGGCACGGAACGGCGCCGCGCAGCCTCCACCTGGACGAGCCCACCTCCCACGTCGACTGGACGGCGGGCGCGGTGTCCCTGCTCCAGGAAGCCGTGCCCTGGCCCGAGACCGGCAGGCCGCGCCGCGCGGCCGTGTCCTCCTTCGGCATCAGCGGCACCAACGCACACGTCGTCCTCGAACAGGGCGATGACGACGCGGGTACGGAGCCCGCCGCAGGCCCGGCGGCCGACGCACCGTCCACGGCCGCGGACGAACCCCTCCTCGGCACGCCGGCGCTGCCGTTCGTGCTGTCCGCCGGCACCGAGGACGCCCTGCGCGAGCAGGCCGCCCGGCTCCGCTCGCACCTGCCGGCCCACGAGGGCGCCGCCCTCGCCGACGTCGCCTGGTCGCTGGCCACCGGCCGGGCCCGGCTCACCCACCGGGCCGCGCTCGTCGCCGCCGACCGGGACGAGCTGCTGCACGGCCTCGCCGCCCTCGCGGACGGCACCGGAGCCCCCGGGCTCGTCCAGGGCAGCGCCCCCGCGGAGCCGCCCAAGGTCGTCTTCGCCTTCCCCGGCCAGGGCGCCCAGTGGGCGGGCATGGCGCTCGAACTCCTCGACACCTCACCGGTGTTCGCCGAGCGGCTGCGGGAGTGTGCGACGGCCCTTTCGGCGCACACCGACTGGTCGCTGCTCGACGTGCTGCGCGGCGAGCCCGGCGCAGCGGGCTTCGACCGGGTCGACGTCGTACAGCCCGCGCTGTGGGCGGTGATGGTGTCGCTCGCCGAGCTGTGGCGGGCGGGCGGCGTCGAGCCCGCTGCGGTCGTCGGCCACTCGCAGGGCGAGATCGCCGCCGCCTGCGTCGCCGGCGCGCTGTCCCTGGACGACGCCGCCCGCGTGGTGGCGCTGCGCAGCAAGGCGATCCTCGAACTCTCCGGCCTCGGCGGCATGGCATCGGTGCCGGAACCGGTCGACCGGGTGCGGGAGCGGATCGCCCGCTGGGACGGCAGGCTGTCCGTCGCGGCCGTCAACGGACCCTCGTCCGTCGTGGTCTCCGGCGACGCCGACGCACTGGACGACCTGCTCGGCACCTGCGCCGCCGAGGGCGTACGGGCCAAGCGGATCGACGTCGACTACGCCTCGCACAGCGCCCACGTGGAGCGCATCCACGAGCGGCTGAGCGAGGTCCTGTCCGGCATCACGCCCCGCGCCGCGGACGTGCCGCTGCACTCCACGGTGACGGGTGAGCTCCTGGACACCACGGTCATGGACGCCGAGTACTGGTACACCAACCTCCGCCAGACCGTCCGGCTCGAAGAGGCCACCCGCGGACTGCTCCGCTCCGGCCACACCGTCTTCGTCGAGATCAGTCCCCACCCCGTCCTGGCCGTCGGACTCCAGGAGACCCTGGACGACGCGCACGTCAACGGCGCCGTGCTCGGTTCGCTGCGCCGCGACGAGGGCGGCCCCGCGCGGTTCCTGACCTCGCTGGCCACCGCGTACGTCCACGGGGCCGCCCCCGACTGGACGGCGCTGTTCGCCGGCCGCGGCGCCCGCCGGACCGACCTGCCCACGTACGCCTTCCAGAACCGCCGTTACTGGCTGCCCATCAGGACCGGCGGCCAGGGGGACGCGGCCTCCATCGGGCTCGGCGCGACCGACCACCCGATGCTCGCCGCCGCGGTGACGCTCGCCGACACCGACAGCCATCTGTTCACCGGCCGGCTGTCGGCCCAGACCCAGCGCTGGACCGCCGACCACGTCGTCATGGAGACCATCCTGTTGCCGGGCACCGGCTTCGTGGAGATGGCCCTGCGCGCGGCCGCGCAGGTCGGCTGCGACCTCGTCGAGGAACTCACCCTGGAAGCCCCGCTGGTGCTGCCCGAACGGGGCGCCATCCAGGTGCAGCTCGTGGTGGGGGCGCCGGACGGGACCGGACACCGCCCGCTGACCGTCCACTCCCGCCCGGCCGACTCCGCCGCGGAAGGCCCCGGCGAACGCCCCTGGCTGCGGCACGCCACCGGTGTCCTCGCCGTCCGCGACGGCGCGCCCGACCCCGGCTTCGACTTCACCGCCTGGCCGCCCGCCGAGGCCACCGCGCTGGAACTCGAAGGCGTCTACGAACAGGCCGCGCTCCTCGGCTTCGACTACGGCCCGATGTTCCAAGGCCTGCGCTCCGCCTGGCAGTCGGGCGAGGACATCTACGCCGAGGTGGCCCTGCCCGAGGACGGCCGCGCCGAAGCCGCCGACTTCGGGCTGCACCCGGCGCTGTTCGACGCCGCCCTGCAGGCGATGGGTCTGGGCACCTTCGGCCCGGGCCAGGGCCGTGGCGAGGACGCGGGCAAGCCGCGGCTGCCGTTCGCGTGGCGCGGGGTGCGCGTGTATGCGACCGGCGCGTCGGTGCTGCGCGTGCGGCTCTCCCCGAGCGGCGCCAACGGCATCGCCTTCCAGGTGGCCGACGGCACCGGCGCCCCCGTGGCCACGGTCGACGCCCTGGACATGCGGCCCGTCGACCCCCGGCAGCTCAGGACCGCCGGACACGGCGACCACGACTCGCTGTTCCAGCTGGAGTGGGCCAAGGCCCCCGCGGCCGCCGTGCCCGAGGGCCTGCACTGGGCGGTCCTGGGCGTCGACCCCGCGCCCCTCACAGCTGCGGGCGTGCGCACGGACACCCACCCGGACCTGGCCGCACTCCTCGCGGCGGTCGAGAGCGGCGGCCCGGTGCCCGACACCGTGGTCGTCTCCCTCGGCACCCTCGGCACAGGCGGCACCGCGGCAGACGCGACGGGCGACATCGCGCAGGACGCCCGCACGGTCGCCCGCGCCACGCTCGCCCTGCTCCAGCTTTGGCTGGCCGACGAACGCCTCACCGCGGCGCGGCTGGTGATCCGCACCTCGGGCGCGGTGGCCGCCACCGCGGGCGAGGGCGTCGACGGCCTCGCCGCCGCGCCGGCCTGGGGGCTCGTCCGCTCGGCGCAGGCCGAACACCCCGACCAGTTCGTCCTGGTGGACGCGGACGACAGCGAGGCCTCGTGGCAGACCCTGCCCGCGGCACTCACCCTGCCCGAGCCGCAGTTCGCCCTGCGCGACGGCACCGTGCTGGTGCCCCGCCTGGTCCGCACCGGACCGGCGGCCGACCCCGCGCCCGACACCGCCTTCGACGACCGAGGCACCGTACTGATCACCGGTGGCACCGGCACACTGGGAAGCTCCCTCGCCCGCCACCTCGTCGAACGGCACGGCGTACGCCACCTGCTGCTCGTCAGCAGGCAGGGCGCCGACGCCGACGGCGCCGCCGAACTCCTCGCCGAGCTGCGGGAGGCGGGCGCCGACGCACACGCCGTCGCCTGTGACACGGCGGACCGGGACCAGCTGGCGCACGTCCTCGCGGACATCGACGACGCACACCCGCTGACCGCCGTGGTGCACGCCGCAGGCGTCCTGGACGACGGTGTCATCACCTCGCTCACCGACGAGCGCCTCGACGCGGTCCTGCGCCCCAAGGTCGACGCCGCCGCGCACCTGCACGAGCTGACACGGGACAGCGCGCTGAAGGCCTTCGTGATGTTCTCCTCGGCCGCGGGCACCCTCGGCAGCTCGGGCCAGGGCAACTACGCCGCGGCCAACGCCTTCCAGGACGCGCTCGCCCACCACCGTCGGGCGGCGGGACTCCCGGCCACCACCCTCGCCTGGGGGTTCTGGGCGCAGGCCAGCGGCATGACGGGACACCTCAGCGACGCGGAGGTGCGCCGCATGAGCGGCGGCGGGGTCACCGGCCTCAGCACCGAGGCGGGCCTCACCCTGTTCGACCTCGCCACGGCGGCCGGCGAACCGCTGCTGCTGCCCGTGCGCCTGGACCTCACGGCCCTGCGCGCCCAGGCGACGGCCGGCACGCTGCCGCCGCTGATGCGCAAGCTCGTCCGTGCCGCGGCACCGCGCGCCGCCGCGGGCGACGACGCCACGGGCACCGGCGGAGTCGGCCTGGCGCAGCGCCTGGCCGGGCTCTCCGAGGAGGACCGCGACCGTGTGGTGCTCGACCTGGTCCGCACCCACGCCGCGGCCGTGCTCGGCCACGCCTCGGCGGCGGGCCGTCGAGCCGGACATGGCCTTCAAGAAGCTGGGCTTCGACTCGCTCATCGCCGTCGACATGCGCAACCGGCTCAACGCGGCCTCCGGTCTCCGGCTGCCCGCGACGCTCGTCTTCGACTACCCGACCCCGGCCGAACTGGCCGCGTATCTGCGCTCCGAGGTCGTCCCGGACGCGGCGGGCGCCTCCGACGCGCCGGTGCTCGCGGGCATCGACCGCCTGGAGAACCTGCTCGCGGCCGTCGGCTCCGACGACGAGCAGCGCACACGGATCACCCTGCGGCTCAACGACATGCTCGCGAAGTGGGGCGACGTCCGGGTCGCCGCGGAACCGGCCGCCGCGCCGAAGGACCTGGAGGCCGCGAGCGACGAAGAGATCTTCGACTTCCTCGGCAAGGAGTTCGGCATCTCGTGAACACACCGCACCATCCGACCGAACCGCTCCGAGGGGGGACCCAGGCCATGACCGACAACGACAAGCTCCGCTATTTTCTGCGGCGGGTTACCGCCGACCTGCAAGAGACCCGCAGCAGGCTGCACGCCGCCGAGACCAAGGACAACGAGCCCATCGCGATCACCGCGATGAGCTGCCGCTTCCCGGGCGGCGTGCGCGCCCCCGAAGACCTGTGGCAGATCATGATGTCGAAGGTCGACGCGCTCTCCCCGTTCCCCGAGGACCGCGGCTGGGACTTCGAGGGGCTGTTCTTCCGGGACCCCGACGAGCCCGCCCGCAGCTACACGCTCGAAGGCGGATTCGTCTACGACATCCCGGACTTCGACCCCGAGTTCTTCGGGATCTCGCCGCGCGAGGCGCTGGCCATGGACCCGCAGCAGCGGCTCGTCCTCGAGGCGTCGTGGGAGGCCGTGGAGCGGGCCGGCATCGACATGTCGACCCTGCGCGGCAGCCAGACCGGCGTGTTCGTCGGTACCTCCTACCAGGGGTACGGCAGCACGGTGTTCGTGCCGCCGGAGGGCACCGAGATCTATCTCGGCGTCGGCAACACCAGCAGCGTCGCCTCCGGTCGGGTCGCCTACACCTTCGGTTTCAACGGCCCCGCCGTCACCGTCGACACCGCCTGCTCGTCGTCGCTCGTGGCACTGCACATGGCCTGCCAGTCGCTGCGCAGGAACGAGTGCTCCATGGCCCTGGCCGGCGGGGTCACGCTGATGTCGAGCCCCGGCGCGTTCACCGAGTTCAGCCGGCAGCGCGGTCTGTCGAGCAGTGGCCGCTGCAAGGCGTTCTCCGCCGACGCGGACGGCACGGGCTGGGGCGAGGGCATCGGAATGTTCCTCGTTGAGCGGCTCTCCGACGCGCGGCGCCACGGGCATCAGGTGCTGGCCGTCGTCCGCGGCTCGGCGATCAACCAGGACGGTGCGAGCAACGGCCTGACCGCGCCGAACGGTCCCGCGCAGCAGCGGGTCATCCGCCAGGCCCTGGCCGACGCACGCCTCTCCCCGGCCCAGGTCGACCTCGTCGAGGCGCACGGCACGGGCACGACGCTGGGTGACCCGATCGAGGTCCAGGCGCTGGCCGCCACGTACGGGAAGGACCGGCCGGCGGGCCGCCCAGTGTGGCTCGGCTCGGTCAAGTCCAACATCGGTCACACCCAGGCCGCCGCGGGAGCGGCGGGACTGATCAAGATGGTCATGGCCGTGCAGCGCGGCACGCTGCCGCCCACCCTGCACGTCGAGAACCCCACGACGCACATCGACTGGTCCGACGGGCGCATGGCCCTGGTGGCCGACGCCACGCCCTGGCCGGAGACCGGCCAGCCGCGCCGTGCGGGCATCTCCTCCTTCGGCGTCAGCGGCACCAACGCCCACGCCATCATCGAGCAGGCGCCGCCGGAGGAGGACGGGCCCACGGACGACGGCCCTCAGGGCGAGGGGCAGGACAGCGAGGGGCAGGACACGGACCGCAGGGCACCGCTGGACGGCGTGCCGCTCCCGGTTGTCGTGTCCGCCCGCACGGAACAGGCCCTGGAAGACCAACTCCGCCGTCTGCAGGCACACATGGCGACCCATCCGGAGATCGGGATCGCCGACCTCGGACACTCGCTCGCCACGGGCCGGACGAAGTTCAGCCACCGTGCGGTGGTGCTTGCGGATGATGCGGGTTCGTTGGCGGGTGCGTTGTCGGCGGTGGTCGAGGGGCGTTCTGTCGGGGCTGTGGTGCGGGGTGTGGCGGGCCGGGCTGTGCGTCCGGTGTTCGTGTTTCCCGGTCAGGGTGCGCAGTGGACGGGCATGGCGGCGGGGTTGTTGGAGTCGTCGCCGGTGTTCGCGGGGCGGATGGCGGAGTGTGGGGCGGCGTTGGAGCCCTTCACGGACTGGCGTCTGCTGGATGTTGTGCGGCAGGAGCCGGGTGCACCGGGCTTTGATCGGGTGGATGTGGTGCAGCCGGTTCTGTGGGCGGTGATGGTGTCGCTTGCGGAGTTGTGGCGGGCGTGTGGTGTGGAGCCGGCTGCGGTGATCGGTCATTCCCAGGGGGAGATCGCGGCGGCGGTGGTCGCGGGTGGTCTGTCGCTGGAGGACGGTGCGCGGGTGGTGGCGCTGCGCTCCAAGGCTCTGCTGGCGTTGTCCGGTGGCGGGGGCATGGTCTCGGTGTCGTTGCCGGTGGTGGAGGTGCGTGAGCGCCTGACGGCCTGGGATGGTCGTATCTCGGTGGCGGCGGTCAACGGGCCTTCCTCGGTGGTGGTCTCTGGTGAGCCGCAGGCGTTGGAGGAGCTGGTTGCCTCCTGTGCCGAGCAGGATGTTCGGGCGAAGAAGATTGCCGTGGATTATGCCTCGCATTCGGCTCAAGTCGAGCTGATCGAGGCCGAGTTGGCAGACTTGTTGGCGGGTGTGGCGCCGGTCTCGGGGCGGGTGCCGTTCTACTCCACGCTCACTGGCACTCTGCTGGATGACACGGCCGGTGTGGACGGCGGGTACTGGTATCGCAACCTGCGCTCCACGGTGGAGTTCGAGCAGGCGGTGCGTGCGGCGGAGGCCGATGGTCTTGCCGTGTTCATTGAGGTGAGCCCGCACCCGGTGCTCAACCTCGGCCTGCAGGAGATCTTTGATTCCGCCGACAGCGAGGCAGTGGCCCTGGGCACCCTGCGCCGCGACGAGGACGAGGCACGGCGGTTCAGCACCTCCCTGGCCGAGGCTCACGTCCATGGCGTGGAGCTGGACTGGCAGGCCCTGTTCGCCGGGCAGCAGGTCACTCGCGTGGAACTGCCCACCTACCCCTTCCAGCGGCAGCGCTACTGGATCGACGACCTGCGTCCGGTCATGCAGGCGCCCGTCGGTGAGGCGGCCGAACTCTCCCTGGCCGACGCCCAGTTCTGGGCCGCAGTCGAGCAGGAGGACTTCGAGGGCCTTGCGGACACGCTCGACATCGAGGGGGGCGAGGACGCCCGCTCGGCCCTGGGCGCGATGCTGCCCGCACTGTCCTCGTGGCGCCGCCGTACCCGCGAGCTGTCCACCGTCGACGACTGGCGGTACGAGGTGGCCTGGCGTCCGCTGCCCGAGGCGTCCGCCGCCCGGCTGTCCGGCCACTGGCTCGTCGTCGTGCCCGAGACCCACGCCGAGGACGCGCTGACCGCCGGGTGCCTCGCGGCGCTGGCCCACCACGGCGCCCAGGTGCTGCCCGTGACGGTCGACGGGGGCAAGCTGCGGCGCGACCTGTTCGCCGGCCACGACCTGCCCGCGGACCTCGCGGGCGTGCTGTCGCTGCTCCAGCTCGACCACGTGCCGCACCCCGACCTCCCGGACGTGCCGAGGGGCTACACCGCCACAGTCGCCCTGCTGCAGGCGCTCGGCGAGGCCGGGGTGTCCGCGCCGCTCTGGTGCGCCACGCGGGGCGCGGTGTCGGTGGGACCCGCCGACCCGATCGCCGGACCCGAGCAGGCCATGGCCTGGGGCATGGGGCGCGTCGCCGCGCTCGAACACCCCGACCGGTGGGGTGGGTTGATCGACCTCCCGCCGGCCCTCGACGAGCGGACGGCCGCGATGCTGAGCGGCGCGCTCGGCGGGGCCGGTGACGAGGACCAGCTGGCCGTGCGGCCCTCCGGTACCTTCGTACGCCGCCTCAACCGCGCCCGGATCGGCGCCGCTCCCGGCAGTCGGCGCTGGGACCCGAAGGGCACGACGCTGATCACCGGCGGAACCGGCGCGCTCGGCGGACACGTCGCGCGCTCGCTGGCCCGCGAGGGCGCCGAGCACCTGCTGCTGGTCAGCCGCCGCGGCCCGGACGCACCCGGCGCCCAGGACCTGCGGGACGAACTGACCGCACTGGGCGCCCGCGTGACCGTCGCCGCGTGCGACGCCGGGGACCGGGACGCGCTGGCGGAGGTCGTCGCCGCCGTGCCCGCCGAGCATCCGCTGACCGCCGTCGTGCACACCGCGGCCGCGCTCGACGACGGCCTGCTCGACACGCTCACCCCGGACCAGCTCGCCAACTCCCTGCACGCCAAGGCCAGCGCCGCGCGGAACCTGGACGAGCTGACACGCGACCACGACCTGTCCGCCTTCGTGCTGTTCTCCTCGTTCGGCGGCATCGTCGGCACCCCCGGCCAGGGCAACTACGCACCGGGCAACGCCTACCTCGACGCGCTGGCCCAGGAGCGCAGGGCCGCGGGCCTGGTGGCCACCTCGATCGCCTGGGGCGCCTGGGGCGGCGGCGGCATGGCGGACGGCGAGTTCGGTGAGACCCTCAACCGGCACGGGCTGCGCGAGATGGCGCCCGAGGCGGCCGCGGGCGCGCTGCGGCAGGCCGTGGAGCACGACGTCACCTGCCTGTTGATCGCGGACATCGACTGGGAGCGGTTCTTCGTCGCCTTCACCGCGACCCGGCCCAGCCCGCTCCTCGCCGACGTGCCCGAGGTACGCCGTATCGCGCAGGACGGCACGGGACAGGCGGGATCCGGCGGTGAGGAGCCGTCCGCGCTGGTGCAGCGGCTCGCCGGGCTCTCCGAGCCGGAGCAGGACGCGCTGCTCCTGGAGACCGTGCGCGAGCAGGTCGCGGCGGTGCTCGGACTCACCGGACCCGAGGCCGTGGGAGTCAAGCGCGCCTTCCGCGAGGTGGGCTTCGACTCCGTCACCGCCGTCGAACTGCGCAACCGCATCGGCGCCAAGACCGGCCTCAAGCTTCCGGTCACCCTGGCGTTCGACTACCCGACGCCGCAGCGCCTCGCCGGGTTCCTGCGCGAGCAGCTCGTACGCGACGGGGAGACCGTGGCCGTGACCGCGCTGGAGGAACTGGACCGGATCGAGGAGGCACTGGCCGGGGTCGCGCCGGACGACGCGGGCCGGACCCGGGTGGTGCGGCGCGTGCAGGCGCTGCTCACCCGACTGCAGGACGGATCCGTCGGCGACGCCCCCGTCGGCGAGGAGATCGAATCCGCCTCCGACGACGAGATGTTCGAGCTCCTCGGCAAGAAGTTCGGCATCTCCTGAACGCCCTCAGTGGCACCCACCACGATCACCACAGTTCCTGACAGAGGGGTCGCCCGATGGCGAACGAAGACAAGCTCCGGTACTTCCTGAAGCGGGTCAGCACCGATCTCGAAGTGGCGCACGAGCGGATCCGCGAGATGGAGGAGCGTGACACCGAGCCGATCGCCATCATCGGTATGAGCTGTCGCTACCCGGGCGGCGTGCGGTCGCCGGAGGACCTGTGGGATCTGGTCGCCGCAGGCACCGACGGCCTGTCGCCCTTCCCTTCGGACCGCGGCTGGAACCTGGACGGCGTGTTCCAGCCCGCGCCCGACGGGGCGACGTACGCGGGCGAGGGCGGCTTCGTCCAGGACGCGGGCGAATTCGACGCGGCGTTCTTCGGCATCAGCCCGCGCGAGGCCCTGGCCACGGACCCGCAGCAGCGGCTGCTCCTGGAGACGGCGTGGGAAGCCGTGGAGCGGGCGGGCATCGACCCCGAGTCGCTGCGCGGCAGCCGCACCGGTGTCTTCGCCGGCACGAACGGCCAGGACTACCCGTATCTGCTGATGGGGGCCGAGGCCGGGCTCGAGGGGTACATGGGCACGGGCAGTGCCGCGGCCGTGGTGTCCGGCCGGGTCTCGTACACGCTCGGCCTCGAAGGGCCCGCGATCACGGTCGACACCGCGTGTTCCTCGTCGCTGGTGGCGCTGCACCTGGCGGCCCAGGCCCTGCGCGAGGGCGAGTGTTCGCTGGCGCTCGCGGGCGGGGTCACCGTCATGGCGACCCCGGGCATGTTCAGCAGTTTCAGCGCACAGCGCGGACTCGCCCTCGACGGTCGCTGCAAGGCGTTCGCCGCGGCCGCCGACGGCACCGGCTTCGCCGAGGGCGTCGGGCTGCTTCTGGTGGAGCGGCTCTCCGACGCCCGGCGCAACGGTCACCGGGTCCTCGCCGTGCTGCGCGGCTCCGCGGTCAACCAGGACGGCGCGAGCAACGGCCTCACCGCGCCCAACGGCCCCTCCCAGCAGCGCGTCATCGAGCAGGCGCTCGCCGACGCGCGTCTGGCCCCCGGGCAGGTCGACGCGGTCGAGGCGCACGGCACCGGCACGGTCCTCGGCGACCCGATCGAGGCACAGGCGCTCCTGGCCGCCTACGGACAGGAGCGCTCGGCGGAGCGTCCGCTGTGGCTGGGCTCGGTGAAGTCGAACATCGGGCACACGCAGGCCGCCGCGGGCGTCGCCGGGATCATCAAGATGGTCATGGCGATGCGGCAGGGAGTGCTGCCGCCCACCCTCCACGTCGACGCCCCGACACCGCACGTGGACTGGACGGCCGGCCACGTGCGCCTCCTGACGGAGCCGACCGACTGGCCCGAGACGGGCGAGCCGCGCCGCGTGGGCGTCTCGTCGTTCGGCATCAGCGGGACCAATGCCCACGTCATCATCGAGCAGTCAGTCGAGCAGGCCGTCGATTCGGCTGTCGAGTCGGTCGGCGAGCAGGCGGAAGAACACCCCGAGGCGGTCGTACGTCCCGGCCTCGTCCCCTGGGTGATCTCCGCGCGCGGACAGGCGGCGCTGGCCGGCCAGGCAGCCAGGCTGCGGGCCCTGCTGGCCGCGCACCCCGAGTACGACCCCGTCGACGTGGCCCACTCACTGGCGACGACGCGCACCGCGTTCGAGGACCGTGCGGTGGTCGTCGGCGCGAACCGTGACGAACTGCTGCGCGGCCTCGATGCCCTCGTGGAGAACGAGGCGGGGCCGGTGTGCGGCACCGTGACGGAGGGACGGCTGGCGTTCCTCTTCAGCGGGCAGGGCAGCCAGCGGCTCGGCACGGGACGCGAACTCGCCGCCCGCTTCCCCGCCTTCCGCGAGGCGTTCGACGAGGTCTGCGCACAGCTGGACCCGCACCTCGACCGCCCGCTGCGCGACGTCCTGTACGCCGACGAGACGAGCGACGACGCCGGCCTGCTGCACCGGACGGCCCACACCCAGGCCGCCCTGTTCGCCGTCGAGGTCGCGCTGTTCCGGCTCCTCGACCACTGGGGCATCGCCCCCGACCTGCTCGCGGGCCACTCCATCGGCGAGCTGGCCGCCGCCCATGTCGCGGGCGTCCTCTCCCTAGAGGACGCGAGCACCCTGGTCGCCGCCCGGGGCCGCCTGATGCAGGCCCTTCCCGAGGGCGGCGCGATGGTCTCGCTCCAGGCGACGGAGGACGAGGTCCTGCCGCTCCTGGTCGACGGTGTGTCGATCGCCGCGCTCAACGCGCCCGACGCCACGGTGATCTCGGGCGACGAGGACGCCGCCCTCCGGATCGCCGCACACTTCCAGGGCCAGGGCCGCAAGACCAAGCGCCTGCGGGTCAGCCACGCCTTCCACTCGCCGCGCATGGACGCCATGCTGGACGACTTCCGCGCGGTCGCCCAAGGGCTGACGTTCCATCCGCCGCGGATCCCGATCGTCTCCAACGTCACCGGCGCGATAGCCCCCGCCGAGGAGATCTGCACGGCAGAGCACTGGGTGCGCCACGTCCGCCAGGCCGTGCGCTTCGACGACAGCGTCCGTGCCCTGGCCGAGCACGGGGTCACCACGTTCGTCGAACTCGGCCCCGACGGCGTGCTCTCCGCCCTCGTGGCGGACAGCCTGGCGGGCCGCACCACCGACCAGGCGGCCGAACCCGCCGTCGCCTTCCCCGTACTGCGCGGCGACCGCCCGGAGACCAGGGCCGCACTGACCGCACTGGCCCGCCTGCACGTGCGCGGCCGCACCCCGGACTGGCCCGCCCTCCTTCCCGACGCCGGCCAAGTCCCCCTGCCCACCTACGCGTTCCAGCGCAGTCGGTACTGGCCCGAGTCCCTCATCTGGACGGCGGCCCCCGACGCCGCCGTCGGCGAGGACCCCGCCGAGGCCGGATTCTGGGCCGCCGTTGAGCGCGCGGACCTGGACGCCGTGACCGGCACGCTGGCCCTGGAAGGGGACCAGCCGCTGAGCGTCGTGCTGCCCGTGCTGGCCGACTGGCGGCGCGCCCGGCGGGAGCAGTCCGCCCTCGACTCCCTGCGCTACGAGGTCCGTTGGCGGAGCGTGCCGGAACCCGAGGACGCCGCGCCCACCGGCACCTGGCTCGTCGTGGGCCCCGACGACGACACCACCGACGCGGCCACCGACGCCCTGACCGGGCGGGGCGCCACCGTCGTTCGGCTGCGGACGCCCGGCGACCCGGCCGGGGCGGACGAGCGGGCCGCGCTCGCCGAGCGGCTCCGGGACGCCCTGCGCGGACCGGACGAGTCGGACCGGGCCCTGCCGGTCGCCGGAGTCCTGTCCCTGACGGGCCCGACCAGCGACGGCAAGGACGGCACCGAAGCCCTGCTCCGCACCCTCGCGCTGGTGCAGGCGCTGGGCGACGCCCAGGTCGGCGCGCCCCTGTGGCTGGCCACCCGCGGAGCGGTCTCCGTGGGCGCCTCCGACCCGCTGACCCACCCGGAACAGGCGATGCTCTGGGGCCTCGGCCAGGTCGTGGCGGCCGAGGAACCGGCACGCTGGGGCGGCCTCGTCGACCTGCCCGACAGGCTGGACGCCCGCACGGGACGCCGCCTGTGCGCCGTCCTCGCCGCGCGCGACGGCGAGGACCAACTGGCGCTCCGCTCCTCGGGAGTTCACGCCCGCAGGCTGACCAGGCCCGCACCCGGCCCGTCGGCCACCCGCACGAAGTGGCAGCCCTCCGGCACGGTCCTCGTCACCGGCGGGACGGGCGCGCTCGGCGCCGTAGCCGCGCGCTGGCTGGCACGCAACGGAGCCTCCCGTCTCCTCCTCGTCAGCCGCAGCGGAAACGACGCCCCCGGCGCCGCCGAGCTGGTCGCCGAGCTGACCGGGCTCGGCACGGCGGTCACCGTCGCCGCGTGCGACGCAGCCGACCGCGACGCGCTGGCCGCCCTGCTGGCGTCGCTGCCCGCCGACGAGCCGCTGACCGCCGTGGTGCACACGGCCGGAGTGCTCGACGACGGCATGCTCGCCTCGATGACCCCGGAGCAGGTCGAGAAGGTCCTGCGGCCGAAGGTCGACGCCGCGCTCAACCTCCACGAACTGACCCGCGACCTGGACCTGTCCGCGTTCGTCCTCTTCTCCTCGCTGGCCGCCACCTTCGGTAACGCGGGCCAGGGGGCCTACGCGGCGGGCAACGCCTTCCTCGACGCGCTGGCGGCCGACCGCCGCGCCCACGGCCTGCCCGCCACGTCCATCGGCTGGAGCGCCTGGGCGGGGGCCGGCATGGCCGCCGACCCGGTGGTCGCCGAACGCGTCCGCCGCGGCGGCATGCCACCGCTGCCGCCCGAGCGGGCCATGGCCGCGCTGCGCCAGGCCGTCGAACACGGCGCCGCCCACACCGTCGTCGCCGACGTGGACTGGGCGCGCTTCGCCCCCACCCTCCTGGCCGGCGGCCGCGCCGCGTTCATCGGCGAACTGCCCGAGGTACGCGCCCTGCCGGCCTCCGACGACGCGCCGAAGGCGGCCGAGCAGGGCACGGCCGCGCTGCGCGCCCGGCTGTCGGGAGCCTTGTCGAGGGAGCGCGACCAGATCCTGCTGGCCCTGGTCAGCGGCCAGGCCGCAGCCGTGCTCGGGCACACGTCCGCGGACGCGGTGCAGCCCTCGCGCGCCTTCCGCGACCTGGGCTTCGACTCGCTCACCGCCGTGGAACTGCGCAACCTGCTCGGCAGCAGCACGGGCCTCGCCCTGCCCGCCACGCTGGTCTTCGACTATCCGACCCCACTCGTCCTCGCCCGGCACCTGCGCGACGAACTGGCGGGCTCCGGCGCCGACCCCGTACAGGACCAGCCCCCGGCGGCCCCGGCCGCCCTCGACGACGACCCGATCGCGATCGTCGGCATGGGCTGCCGTTTCCCCGGCGGCGCCCAGTCGCCGGAGGAGCTGTGGCGGCTCCTGGAGTCGGGCACCGACGCCGTCTCCCCGCTGCCCGCCGACCGGGGCTGGGACATCGACCGGCTCTACAGCGAGGACCCGGAACAGCAGGGCACCTCGTACGTCCGCGAAGGCGGGTTCCTGGCAGGCGCGGCGGAGTTCGACGCCGCGTTCTTCGGCATCGCACCGCGTGAGGCGCTGGCGATGGACCCGCAGCAGCGCCTGCTCCTCGAAACGTCCTGGGAGGCCTTCGAGCGGGCCGGGATCGACCCCGAGTCGGTGCGGGGCGCACGCGTCGGCGTCTTCGCGGGCACCAACAGCCAGGACTACACGGGTCTGTTGCTGGGCTCCGCCGAGAGCGCGGAGGGGCTGGTGGGCACCGGTAACGCGGCGAGCGTCGTCTCGGGACGTGTCTCGTACACGCTGGGACTCCAAGGGCCCGCGGTCACGGTGGACACGGCGTGCTCCTCGTCGCTGGTCGCCCTGCACCTGGCGGTCCAGGCGCTGCGGTCGGGTGAGTGCACCATGGCTCTGGCCGGCGGCGTGACCGTGATGTCGACCCCGTCGGCGTTCATAGAGTTCAGCCGCCAGCGCGGCCTGGCCACGGACGGCCGCTGCAAGGCGTTCGCGGACGCGGCGGACGGCACCGGCTGGGGCGAGGGCGTCGGCATGCTCCTGGTGGAGCGCCTGTCCGACGCCCGCCGCAATGGTCACCAGGTCCTCGCGGTCGTCCGCGGCTCCGCGGTGAACCAGGACGGCGCGAGCAACGGCCTGACCGCCCCCAACGGGCCCGCCCAGCAGCGCGTCATCCGCCAGGCACTGGCGAGCGCGGGCCTGACGGCAGCCGACGTCGACGCGGTGGAGGCACACGGTACGGGTACGACGCTGGGTGACCCGATCGAGGCGCAGGCACTGCTCGCGACGTACGGACAGAACCGGCCCGCGGACCGGCCGCTGCTGCTCGGCTCGATCAAGTCCAACATCGGGCACACGCAGGCGGGCGCCGGTGTGGCGGGCGTCATCAAGATGGTCATGGCGATGCGGCACGGCGTCCTGCCCCGGACGCTGCACGTGGACGCGCCGTCCTCGCACGTGGACTGGTCCGCCGGGGCCGTCGAACTGCTGGGGGAGCCGGTGGCATGGCCGGAGACCGGCCGACCGCGCCGCGCGGCGGTGTCGTCCTTCGGCGTCAGCGGCACCAACGCCCACACCGTCATCGAACAGGCGCCGGAGGCGGAGTCCGTAGCGGTGGAACCGTCCGGTGGGGCTGCTCCGGTCGTGGGTGCGGGCGTGCCGTTCGTGTTGTCGGGGAAGTCGGAGGGGGCGCTGCGGGCTCAGGCGGAGCGGTTGCGGCTGGTCGTCGAGGGCGGCGGGTTGCCGGAACTGCCTGCTGTGGGGCGGGCGTTGGCGTTGGGTCGGTCGCGGTTCGAGCACCGTGCGGTGGTGCTGGCGGGTGGGCTGGAGGAGCTGCGGTCGGGTCTGGAGACGGTCGCGCTGGGCGGCGGCTCGGCCGTCGGCGTGCTGCGCGGTGTCGTCGGCCCCTCGGCCCGTCCGGTGTTCGTGTTTCCCGGTCAGGGTGCGCAGTGGCAGGGCATGGCGGCGGGGCTTCTGGAGTCCTCGCCGGTGTTCGCGGCGCGGATGGCGGAGTGTGGGGCGGCGTTGGAGCCGTTCACGGATTGGCGCCTGCTGGACGTCGTACGGCAGGAGCCGGATGCTCCCGGTTTTGACCGGGTGGATGTGGTGCAGCCGGTTCTGTGGGCGGTGATGGTGTCGCTTGCGGAGTTGTGGCGGGCGTGTGGTGTGGAGCCCGCTGCGGTGATCGGTCATTCCCAGGGGGAGATCGCGGCGGCGGTCGTCGCGGGTGGTCTGTCGCTGGAGGACGGTGCGCAGGTCGTGGCGCTGAGGTCACGTGCGCTGCTGGCGTTGTCCGGTGGCGGTGGGATGGTCTCGGTGTCGTTGCCGGTGGTGGAGGTGCGTGAGCGCCTGACGGCCTGGGATGGTCGTATCTCGGTGGCGGCGGTCAATGGTCCTTCCTCGGTGGTGGTCTCTGGTGAGCCGCAGGCGTTGGAGGAGCTGGTGGCCTCCTGCGTCGAGCAGGATGTTCGGGCGAAGAAGATTGCCGTGGATTATGCCTCGCATTCGGCTCAAGTCGAGCTGATCGAGAGCGAGTTGGCAGACTTGTTGGCGGGTGTGGCGCCGGTCTCGGGGCGGGTGCCGTTCTACTCCACGCTCACTGGCACTCTGCTGGAGGACACGGTCGGTCTGGACGGCGGGTATTGGTATCGCAACCTGCGTTCCACGGTGGAGTTCGAGCGGGCGGTGCGTGCGGCGGAGGCCGATGGTCTTGCCGTGTTCGTCGAGGTGAGTCCGCACCCGGTGCTCAACCTCGGCCTGCAGGAGACCTTCGAGGCGGCCGGCAGCGATGCCGTGGCGCTGGGCACTCTGCGCCGTGACGAGGACGAGGCCCGCCGCTTCATGACCTCGCTGGTCGAGGCTCACGTCCACGGTGTCGAGCTGGACTGGCAGGCCCTGTTCGCGGGGCAGCAGGACAGCCACGTGGACCTGCCCACCTACCCCTTCCAACGTCAGCGCTACTGGCCGAAGCCCATGGCCCTCGCCGCCCGGGCGGCGGACGGCGGCGACCCGATGGACACGGTGTTCTGGGAGGCCGTGGAGAACGAGGACTTCGGGACGCTCGCCGACACCCTGGGGATCGGCACGGACGGCCGGGACTCCTGGTCGGACGTGCTTCCGACGCTGTCCTCGTGGCGGCGGCAGCAGCGCGAGCAGTCCGTCGTGGACGGCTGGCGGTACCGCGTCGTCTGGAAGCCGCTGGAGCGGCCCGCCGTGCCGGGCGGCGCCGTGCCGGCCGGGACCTGGCTGATCGTCACTTCGCAGGGCACGACGGACGACGAGCCCGCCCGGGCGATCGAGCGGGAGCTGGTTCGGCGAGGGGTGCGCACGGTGCGCGTGCCCTTGGAGGCCGACGACACAGGACGGGCCATGGCCCTCCAGTGGCTCGGCGACGCGCTCGCCGACGGGCCTGTCGACGGCGTCCTCTCCTTCCTCGCGCAGGACGAACGCCCCGACCCGTTCCACCCGGTGGTTCCCGCGGGCGTCGCGGCACTCACCTCGCTCGTCCAGGCCATGACGGACCTGGACGTCACCGCACCCCTGTGGTGCCTGACGCGAGGAGCGGTCGCGGTGAGCCGCGCCGAGCCGCTCGCCCGCCCGGTCCAGGCGCAGACCTGGGGGCTCGGCCGGGTGATCGGTCTCGAGCACCCCGAGCGCTGGGGCGGTCTCATCGACCTGCCGGCCGGGCTCGACGAGCAGACGGCCGCGCGGGTCTGCGGACTGCTGGCCGGGGCCGGGGCCGGGGACGAGGACCAGCTGGCCGTGCGTTCCCAGGGCGTGGTCGTACGCAGGCTGGTGCGGGCGCCCGCCGACCGTACGAAGGCCACGAAGCCCTGGCGGCCGCGCGGCACCGCGCTGGTCACCGGCGGCATGGGAGCCCTCGGTGGGCACGTGGCCCGCTGGCTCGCCGGCCACGGCGCGGGGCACCTGGTGCTGACCGGGCGCAGGGGCGCCGACACTCCCGGCGCGGCCGCGCTGGAGGCCGAACTCACCGCATTGGGAGTGCGGGTGACCCTGGCGGCCTGCGACGTCGCGGACCGCACGGCTCTGGCCGCCCTGGTCAAGGAGGTGGAGGCGGCCGACGGCGCGCCCATCCGCTCGGTGGTGCACGCCGCGGGGGAGACCCTGCAGATGGGCCTCAGGGAGTCCGATCCGGCGCAGTTCGCCCGCGTCATGGCGGCGAAGGCGGCCGGCGCGGCACATCTCGACGAACTGTTTGCCGATGCCTCGCTGGACGCCTTCGTCCTGTTCTCCTCGGGAGCGGCCGTCTGGGGCGGCGCCGCGCAGGGCGCGTACGCCGTCGGCAACTGCTCCCTCGACGCCCTGGCGGAGTACCGCAGGTCCAGGGGGCTGCCCGCGACCTCGGTCGCCTGGGGCGGCTGGGCGGGCGGCGGCATGGTGGACGGCGCCGCCGAGGACACTCTCGTCCGCCGCGGACTGCGGCCGATGGCGGCCGAGTCTGCCGTGCGGGCCCTGGTCCAGGCGGTGGAGCGGGACGAGATCTGCCTGACCGTCGCCGACATCGACTGGGCGCGGTTCGCGCCGGCCTTCACCATCTCCAGGGCCCGGCCGTTGATCGAGGACATCCCGGAGGCCGCCGCCGCGCTCAGGACCGACCAGCCGGCCGAGGACACGGCCGCCTCCCCGGCCACCGGCCTGCGGGAGCGGCTCGCCGCGGTGTCGGAGTCGGAGCGCGACAGGACACTCCTGGAGCTCGTTCGCTCCGAGGCCGCCGCTGCGCTGGGGCACCCCTCCGCCGACGCGGTGGAGCCCCAACGGGCCTTCAAGGACATGGGGTTCGACTCGGTCATGGCGGTCGACCTGCGTAACCGGCTGACCGCGGCCACCGGTGTGCGTCTTGAGACCACCGTGGTCTTCGACGAGCCGTCCCCGGTGGCGCTGCGCGACCGGCTGTGCCGCGAACTGCTGCCGGCGGACACCGGCGGGGACGCCGGACCGGCCGCGGGCACCGAGACCTCGCAGGATGCCGAGGCGCGTGCCGTCCTCGCCGCGGTGCCGATTGCCAGGATCCGCGCGGCAGGCCTGCTTGACCAGCTGCTGCGCCTCGCCGGGACCGCTGACGGGGATGAGGCCGGGGCAGGCCCGGCGGCGTCCGGGTCCGGGGACCGGGTGGACGAGATCAACGCCATGGACATCGCCGACCTCGTCCGGATGGCGAGAGGGACGAAGGACGCCTGATGCGAGAACTGCTGATGCGACGACCAGTGTGGAGCACATGATGGGGACGCAGGTCGAAGAGATCGTCCAGGCACTGAGGACGTCTCTCGTGGAGAACGAGCGGCTGCGTCAACAGCACCAGCGCCTCGTCGACGAACGCACCGAGCCCATCGCCGTCGTGGCGATGAGCTGCCGCCTGCCGGGCGGCGTCCGGTCACCGGAGGACCTCTGGCGGCTCGTCCTGGACGGCGAGGACGCCATGTCGGGCTTCCCCGACGGGCGCGGCTGGGACATGGGCGGGCTGCGCGGCCTCGGGGATTCGGGCATCACCCCGGAGGGCGGCTTCGTCCACCACGCCGACGCCTTCGACCCGGTGCTCTTCGGCATCAGCCCCCGCGAGGCGCTGGCGATGGACCCGCAGCAGCGGCTCCTCCTCGAAGCCGCCTGGGAGGTGCTCGAAAGGGCCGGGGTCGACCCCACGTCCGTACGGGGCACCGACACAGGGGTGTTCGTGGGCGCCTCCTCGTCGGGATACAGCGCGGGCATGTACGGCGATGCCGAGGGCAGCGAGAGCTTCCTGCTCACCGGCAGCGCGGGCAGCGTCCTGTCGGGCCGGCTCTCCTACAGCTTCGGCCTGGAGGGACCGGCGGTGACCGTGGACACCGCCTGCTCCTCGTCGCTGGTGGCGCTCCACATGGCCGTCCGCTCGCTGCGCGGCGGCGAGTGCTCGCTGGCGCTCGCGGGCGGCGTGACGGTCATGGCGTCCCCCGGCGCGTTCGTCGAGTTCAGCAAGCAGGGAGGGCTGGCCGGCAACGGCAGGTGCAAGTCGTTCGCGGCTGCCGCCGACGGCACCGGCTGGGGCGAGGGCGTGGGCGTACTGCTGCTGGAGCGGCTGTCCGACGCGCGACGCAACGGCCACCAGGTCCTGGCCGTGGTGCGGGGCAGCGCCGTCAACCAGGACGGCGCGAGCAACGGCCTCACCGCGCCCAGCGGCCCGGCCCAGCGCAGGGTGATCGGCCAGGCCCTCGCCGACGCCGGGCTGACACCCGCCGACGTCGACGCGGTGGAGGCGCACGGCACGGGCACGACGCTGGGCGACCCGATCGAGGCCCAGGCGCTCCTTGCGACGTACGGTCGCCAGCGGTCCGCCGGGCAGCCGTTGCTGCTCGGCACGGTCAAGTCGAACATCGGCCACACACAGGCCGCGGCCGGGGTGATCGGCGCGATCAAGACGGTCCTCGCACTCGGCCACGGCGTGCTGCCGCGCACCCTGCACGTCGACGAGCCGACCCCGCACGTCGACTGGTCGAGCGGCGCCGTGTCACTGCTGACCGAGGCCGTCGCCTGGCCGGACACCGGGCGGCCGCGGCGGGCCGGGGTCTCCGCCTTCGGGCTGAGCGGCACCAACGCTCACCTGATTCTCGAACAGGCCCCGCACGCCGAGCCCACGACGGACCCGGTCGACGCCGGGGCCACGGGCGCCCCGCTGCCCGTCGTGCCGCTCCTGGTCTCCGGACGCACGGACGAGGCGCTGCGCGGACAGGCCGCCCGGCTCCTCGACCGGCTGCGCGACACCCCGGACGTGCCGCTGACGGATCTCGGGCGGACGCTCGCCGTGTCCCGCGCGGCCCTGGACCGCCGCGCGGTGCTCCTGGCGGGCGACCACGTCGGCCTGCTGCGGGGGCTCACGGCGCTGGCCGCGGACGAGCCGGGCTCGGGTGTGGTCCGCGGCGCGGTGCGCGTCGCGGGCGGTACCGCCTTCCTGTTCACCGGGCAGGGCAGCCAGCGCCTCGGCATGGGCGAGGAACTCCACGCGCTGTTCCCCGCCTTCGCAGACGCCCTGGACGCCGCCTGCGCCCGGTTCGACCCGCATCTGCGGACGCCGCTGCGCGCGGTGATGTCCGGCACCGACGCGGACCTGCTGGACCGGACCGAGTACGCCCAGCCCGCGCTGTTCGCCTTCGAAGTGGCCCTCCACCGGCTCCTGGAGTCATGGGGGGTGCGCCCGGACGCGGTGGCCGGTCACTCGGTGGGAGAGCTCGCCGCCGCGCACGTCGCGGGCGTCCTGACCCTGGAGGACGCCTGCACGCTGGTCGCGGCGCGTGGCCGGCTGATGCAGGCGATGCCCGCGGGCGGCCGCATGGTCTCCGTCGAGGCGTCGGAGCAGGAGGTGCGGGAGTCGCTGGAGCGGGTGCGGGGCTCGCTGGCGGGCCGCCCCGACGCCGCCCTGTCGATCGCCGCGGTCAACGGCCCCGCGGCCGTCGTCGTCTCCGGCGACCGCGAGTCGGTCGACGAGGTCGCGGCACTGTGGGCGGCGCGCGGCCGCAGGCACAAGGAGCTGCGGACCAGCCACGCCTTCCACTCGGCCCACATGGACGCGATGCTGGACGAGTTCAGGTCCGTCGCCGACGGCCTGACGTTCCGTCGGCCGCAGATCGACGTCGTCAGCGCGCTGACCGGCGAACGGCTCACCGAGGAGCAGGCGGTCTCCGCCGACCACTGGACCCGGCAGGTCAGGGAGACCGTCCGCTTCGCCGACGCCGTCCGGCGGCTGAGCGACGACAACGTCTCCACGTTCGTGGAGCTCGGGCCCGACGGGGTGCTGACCGCACTCGCCCGGGGCTGCCTCGCCGACCGGACCGATGTCCGCCAGCCGCTGCTCGCCGCCGCGCAGCGACGCGACCGGCCGGCGGCACAGGCGCTCTTCCACCTGCTCGCCGAGCTCCATGTGCAGGGCCGGCCCCTCGACTGGGACGCGGTGTTCGCGGGCCGGGGCGCGCACCGCATCGACCTGCCGACGTACGCCTTCCAGCGGCAGCGGTACTGGCCTGCGCCCCCCGCGGCCCGCGCCGACGCGCCGGAACCCGCTGCCGAGGACGGCGGCTTCTGGAGCGCGGTGGAACACGGCGGGACCGCCGCGGTGGCGCGGCTCCTGGACGCGCCGGAGGAGGACGAGGCCGCGCTGCGCACGGTCCTTCCGGCCCTGGCCGCGTACCGCAAGCGCTACACGCGCGACACCCTGATCGGCGACTGGCGCTACCGGACGACCTGGGAGCCGGTCACGCCCCCCGACTCCCCGTCGGTGTCGGGCAGTTGGCTGGTCGTCGGCCCGGACACGATCGCCGCCGCCGAGGTGGCGCGGACGCTGCGCGCACACGGGGCCACGGTGCTGCGCGTCCCCCTCGCGGGCGCGGACCGGGATACCCTCGCCGACGCGGTGAACCGGCTGTGGCCGGACCCCGCGCTGCCGCCGATGGCGGGCGTGCTGTCCCTGGAGGCGCTGGCCGCCCCCGCGGACGGGAACTGCTCCGACGGCGCGCTGGCGGCGACGGCCGCCCTGTTGCAGGCACTGGGTGACAACGGCATCTCCGCGCCCCTGTGGTGCCTGACCTCGGGTGCCGTGCACGCCGAGGACGCCGACCCCGCCCCGGACCCGGTGGCCGCTCAACTCTGGGGCCTGGCACGGGTCGTGGCGCTGGAGCACCCCGAACGGTGGGGCGGCGTCGTCGACCTGCCCGGCACCCTCGACGAGAGCGCCCTGACCCGCCTCGTGCGGGTGCTCGGCGCCGGGGACCACGAGGACCAGCTCGCCGTACGCGCCTCGGGCGTCCTGGGGCGCCGTCTGGTCCGCGCCCGCCCCGAGGACCGGGAGCCGGTGCGCCGCTGGACCCCGCACGGCACCGTCCTGCTGACCGGCGCGGTGGGCGAACGCGGCGCACACGTGGCCGGCTGGCTGGCCGAGGAGGGCGCCGACCACGTGGTCCTCGCCGGTGCCGACGCCGAGCAGGCGGCGGTCGTTCAGGAGCGGGTGACCGCCGCGGGCGCCAAGGTGACCGTGCTGCCCGACCACGTGGCGGACTGCCCCGACCTGGCCGTCCGGATCGGCCAGCTCGCGCGTCTGAGCCATGTCACCGCCCTCGTGCACATCGCGCAGCCGACGGCGGTGGGCGTCCCGCTGGCCGAGACCGAGCCCGCCGAGCTGGCGCGGGCCGTGCGCGCGGAGACCGGACTGGCCCGGATTCTCGACGGGGCGCTCACCGCTCCGGAGCTCGAGGCCTTCGTGGTGTTCTCCTCCACCGCGGCCACCTGGGGCAGCGGCGGCTTCGCCGTCCACGCGGCGGTCGGTGCCGCCATGGACGCGATCGTGGAGGCGCGCAGGCAGCGAGGCCTGCCCGGCACCTCCATCGCCTGGGTGCCGTGGGCCGGCGCGGTCCCGGGGGCCGGCGACGAGCAGTTGCGCCGCCGCGGCGTCCGGCCGTTGCGCCCCGGCCGGGCCGTGCTCGCCCTCCAGCAGGCGCTGGACCACGACGACACCTGCGTGGCCATCGCCGACATCGACTGGGCGCGGTTCACGCCCGCCTTCACCATCGCCCGGCGCAGCGCGCTGCTGACCGGAATCCCCGAGGCGCGCGCGGTGCTCGCCGCCCCCGTGGCGGAGGCCCAGCCGGGTGAGTCTCCGGCCGCCCTGGCCGCCCGGTTGGAGAGCTGCTCGGCGCCCGACCGTTATCAGCTGCTGCTCGAACTGGTGCGTGGCCGTGCGGCGTCGGTGCTCGGTCATGCGTCGGCCGGCTCCGTCGACCTCGACCGGGACTTCCTTGAGCAGGGTTTCGATTCGCTGACGGCGCTGGAGCTGCGCGACAGCCTGCAGGCGGGGATCGGCCTCGACGGCCTCTCCGGCACGCTTCTCTTCGACCACCCCACGCCGTCCGAGCTGGCCCGGCACCTGTCGGCCCTGCTCGCCGACGGCAACACCGGGGGCGACGGCGGGGCCGCGGGCACATCGCCCACCGTCCCCCCGGCCACCGCCGGCCCGGCGGCCGGGAACAGCGGCGGCATCCTTGGTCCGCTGTTCCGACACACCCGCTCCCTGGGGGAGTCCACGGAGTACGCGAAGGCCCTGCTGCGACTCGCCGAGTTCCGCCCGGTCTACACGGACCCGGCCGAGCTGCCCCGGCCCGCCTCCGTCGTCCGCCTGGCGTCGGGCAGGGGACGGGATGCGTCCGGCGGCCGGCGGGGCGGGTCCGGCGAGGAACTGCCCCCGCTCTTCTGCTGCTGCACGATGTCGATGCTCTCCGGAGCGCACGAGTACGCGAGGCTCGCGGCCGGATTCCGCGGGTCGCGCAGTGTGTACGCGCTGCCGCACCCGGGCTTCGCCGACGGCGAGACGCTGCCCGCTTCCTTCGACGTCCTGATGCGTACGCA
Organism: Streptomyces sp. R28; assembly: GCF_041052385.1. Taxonomy (GTDB): domain Bacteria; phylum Actinomycetota; class Actinomycetes; order Streptomycetales; family Streptomycetaceae; genus Streptomyces. The sequence goes on from NZ_CP163439.1 coordinate 8,144,453, forward strand.
CGCCGCCTCGGTCCTGCGCACCGCGGGGGACGGGCCGTTCGTCCTGACCGGCCACTCGGGCGGCGCACAGCTGGCCAACTCCCTCGCACACGAGCTGGCCGGGCAGGGCCGCCCGCCCGCCGCCGTCGTGCTCCTGGACAGCTATCCCACGGAGAGCGAAGTGATGGCGCAGTGGGTCCCCGAGCTCCTGGACGGAATGCTCGAACGGGACAGCGCCTACACGCCGATGGACGACTTCCGCACCACCGCGTGGGCTGCGTATCTGCCGCTCCTGCACGGCGTGGCGCCGCAGCCGGTCGAGGTGCCCACGCTCCTCATGCGGGCGAGTACCCCCCTGCGCGAGTGGACGGGGGAGGGCGACTGGCGCGCTTTCTGGCCCCTGCCGCACACGGCCGTCGACGCACCGGGTGACCACTTCACCCTGATCGGCGACCACGCGGCGGACGTCGCCCGGCAGATGCAGGAATGGCTCAGGAGCGAGGGCTGCTGAGCGGGCCCGCCGCCGCACCCCGTACAGGGGTCGGCGGCGGTGGTTAGGGGTTGCCGCGAGTTTGGCTCGATTCATAGTCTCCGGACTGGAGTCGACTTGGCGGACCCGTAGTTCGCATCAACTCTGCAAACGAATGGTTGACTATGCCTGTCGAAGCAAGGCCGAAAATCGGCGATGATGCCCAGATCTCCCTCGACGGCCCGGAAAGGGATGAACTCACGGCCCTTTCCGTCCAGTTGCGGGACACCGAACCCCAACTGGTCGACGACCCACGCTGGATAGCGAAAGCCAGAGGTCTCTCCTGCATGGTGCCGCCGCGTCTGCGGCAGGCGTTGCGCCAATTCACCTGGAATTCCGGTCGCGAGGCCATGCTGCTGGTCCGCAATCTGCCGGTGGACCCCGAGACGGTGCCCGACACCCCGGCGGTCCGCGGGTCGGTGCAGCGCGAGAGCAGCACGTCGGCCGCCGCGCTCGTCCTCATCGCCATGGCGATGGGTGAGGTGGTCGCGTTCGACAAGGAGAAGTCGGGCGCGCTCGTCCAGGACGTGGTGCCGGTTCCCGGAATGGAGGAGTTCCAGGGAAACGCGGGCTCCATCAAGCTCAACATGCATACGGAGAACGCGTTTCACGAGCACAAGCCCGACCTGGTCGGCCTGATGTGCCTGCGCAACGACCACGAGAACATCGCGGGGCTACGGGTGGCCTCCGTGCGCAACGCGATCCCGCTGCTGTCCGACCGCGTCAGGGAAATCCTCCACCAGCCCCGCTTCGTCACCGTCGCGCCCGCGTCCTTCGAGCTGGAGGACGAAATGCAGGAGCCGCACGGAATCCTCAGCGGAAGTGTCGAGGACCCCAATCTGAAGGTGGACTTCAGCAGCACGCTCCCGGTCGACGACGAGGCCGGCGAGGCGATGGCGCAACTCGAGTCGGTCATCGAGCAGATTGCCCACACGCTGATCATGCGCCCCGGTGACCTCGCGTTCGTGGACAACCGACTCGCCCTGCACGGGCGCAATGCCTTCCAGCCGCGGTACGACGGCCGGGACCGCTGGCTGCAACGCGTCTTCGTGCACCTGGACTTCCGCAGGTCCCGCGCCATGCGGCAACGGGACGGTCAGGTCCTCGGCGCCGCCTGACCACCGCCCCGACCGCGCGCGAACGCACCAACGACCGATCGAATCGAATCGAGGTACCCCATGTCCGCGGGTGAGGACGACAGCACCTACAGCCGACCTGTCTCACCCACGGAGACATGGTTCCTGGTCTACCCCGACTCGGTTCCCGGCGTCATCCAGATCGTGATCGAGGGCGCGGGACACATCGATCCCGACGGGCTGACCCGCGCGGTGGAGATCGCGTCCCGGGCCTGTCCCGGGGCGCGGTTGACCCGGCAGGGCATGACATGGGTGGACAGCGGCACGGCCCCGGCCGTTCGGGTGCTGCCCGACAACTCCCTCGACCCGCGCACCTTCGCGGGCACCGAGCGGCTGCACAGCCCGCTCATGGGCCGCGACGGAGGCCCCACCTGCGAGATCCTGCTGCAGCCGGGTGACACGTCGGACACGCTGGTCCTGCGGGCCTTCCACGCCGTCATGGACGGCCAGGGCGTGCGCGCCTGGGCCGACGACGTCTTCCGCGTGCTGCGCGGCGAGGAACCGCTCGGCGCCCCCTCGCGCATCACGGAGTCCGAGCTGATCGAGCAGGTCGGCGCCCCCGAGAGCCGCGACATCGAGCCCGATCTCGACTGGCCGTCGTCGCTCGGCTCCCGCCCTCAGGGACAGCACGCCTTCTTCTGGCGGCGGCGCACCGTCGACGGCACGCACCCGGCGCTGGTGGCGAAGATCGCGCTGGCCGTCACCCAGGCCTGCGGGCTGAGCACCGGACGCTTCCTCGTCCCGGTCGACCTGCGCAGGTACCTGCCCGGCGTCCGCTCGACCGGCAACCTCACCAACAACCCGCTGTACGAGGTGCGCGCGGGCTCCAGTTGGGAGCAGGCGCACGAGCAGCTCCTGTCGATCCTCGCCGGTCGCCAGGACCTCGCGGCCCGTGTCGACCCGACGCTGCCCACCCAGGACCTGACCGTGCTGAGCCGGCAGATCATGGGACTCGACGCGTTCTCCGCACAGCACGACCGCTACAGCAGCCTGGCAACGCTGTCACACGTCGGCAAGGTGGACCTGGCCGGCTTCAGCACGGACACGTTCCACGCCACGACGGTGTACTCGCTGCCCAACGCCGGGCCTCTCGGCCCGCCCGAGATCAACGCGGTGGAGTGCGGCGGGCGAACGGAGATCACCATCGGCTGGTACGACGGCCCGCAGACCCCCGAGCGGGCCGAGGCGCTGCTCGACCGGATCGAGGAAGCCCTGTCCCCGCGCGACCGCCGCGAGTGGGGCGCCAACGACACCGCACGTCCCCTCGCCCACCCCGGCACGGTGGTCCAGCAGTTCCAGGAGCAGGCCGACCGGGCCCCGGAGGCGATCGCGCTGACCGGCCCCGAAGGGGATGTGACGTTCCGTCAGTTGAGCGCGCGGGCGGACGCCGTCGCGGCCGAGCTGCTCGACCGCGGTGTCGGCCGCGACACCCTCGTGGGACTCCTCGCGGGCCGCACGGTCGCGGGCATGGCCGCCATCTGGGGCGTGCTCAAGGCCGGCGCGGCGTATCTGCCGCTCGACCCGCAGCAGCCCGACCACCGGCTCGCCGACCTGGTGACGGACGCCGGGGTGACGGTCTGCCTGACCGAACGCGTCTACGCCGACCGGGAGTTCACCGGGCCGGCCGGAGCGCAGACGGTGCTGCTCGAGGACCTCGCGGAGTCCACGCGCAGGCCGTCCGGCGTCGACGTGCGGCCCGAGGACCTCGCGTACGTGATCTACACATCGGGGTCGACCGGCCGCCCCAAGGGCGTCGAGATCGAGCACCGCCAGCTGACCACCTTCGTCAGCTGGGCGACCCGGGTCTACGGCGTGGACGCGACCTCCCGGTTCCCGCTGTTCACCTCGCTCGCCTTCGACCTGTCCAACACGGCGCTCTTCCTGCCGCTCCTCGCGGGCGGTTCGATCGCGCTGGTGCCGGACGAGCCCAACCATGTGGTCCTGCGGGACATGCTGGAGAACTCGGGTGCCAACGCGCTCAAGCTCACCCCCACCCACCTCGACCTCATCAGCCGCTTCGATCTCGCCCCGAGCGGATTCCGCTCCGTCATCGCGGGCGGCGAGCTGCTGCGGACCTCGGTCGCGGACCGCGCCCAGCGGCTCTTCGGGCCGGACTGCGGGATCTTCAACGAGTACGGGCCCACCGAGACGACCATCGGCTGCATGACGCGGCGCTACGACGCGGAGCGCGACGCCGGACGGCCCTCCGTGCCCATCGGCGTGCCCACCGACAACACCCGGATCCATCTGCTCGACGGCGACGGCGGCTTCGTCGCCCCGGGCGAGGTGGGGGAGATGCACCTGGCCGGCGACCAGCTGGCGCGGGGCTACCGCGGCCGCCCCGACCTCGACCGCGAACGGTTCACGGCCCTGGCCGACGGCACCCGCGTCTACCGCAGCGGCGACCTGGCCCGCATGCTCCCGTCGGGCGAGCTGGAGTCCGTAGGTCGCAACGACGAGCAGGTGAAGGTGCTCGGCTACCGCATCGAACCCGCCGAGATCGCCCGGACCCTGGAGGAACACCCCGCGGTGGCCACGGCGTTCGTGACCGGCCTGGTCAAGCCGGGCACGCGGGACAAGGTCCTGTGCGCCTACGTCGTGCTGCGCGGCGAGGCGACCGTCGAGGAGCTCACCGCACACGTCAGGGAGCGCCTGCCGCGCTACATGGTGCCCACCGCGACGTTCGTCGTCCCCGACCTGCCCCGCACCGTCAACGAGAAGGTCGAGGTCTCGGCGCTGCCCGTGCCCTTCGAGGGACCGGCGGCCGCCTCCGCGACGGCGGGTCCCACGACGCGCAGCGAGGCCGAGGACGCGGTGGCCAAGATCTGGGCCCGGGTCCTTGCGGTGGACGTCGACCTGCTCGGCGCGGACGCGGACTTCCACCGGCTCGGCGGCAACTCCGCCACGCTCCTCGCGATGCTGGCCGCAGTCAGCGCGGACGTCGTGGGCATCGAGCGGGAGAAGGACTTCATGGCCCGGCTGCCGGAGATCATCGCAGGCCCCACCCTGGCCAGGGTGGCAGAACTGGCCGAACAGGCGCGCGCGGACAGCGGGGTGGGCGGTGCCTGACCCACGACCGGGCAGCCTGGTCGCGATCAGCGACCTCCACATCCGCTACGACGAGAACAGGGCGATCGTCGACGCCCTGCGGCCCGGATCCGACCAGGACTGGCTGATCGTCGCGGGCGACATCGGCGAGCGCGTCTCCGATATCGAGTGGGCGCTGCGCACCTTGCGCGACCGGTTCGCCAAAGTGGTGTGGGCACCGGGCAACCACGAACTGTGGACGGCACCCGACGATCCGGTCCAACTCCGCGGGGAGCAGCGCTATCTCCACCTCGTCGACCTCTGCCGCGGACTCGGCGTGGCCACACCCGAGGACCCCTATCCGATCTGGCAGGGAGAGGGCGGCCCGGCCGCGGTCGCCCCACTGTTCCTGCTGTACGACTACACCTTCCGGCCCGCCGGGACGTACTCCAAGGCGGCGGCGCTGGAACTGGCAGAGCGGGCCGGAGTGGTCTGCAGCGACGAGTTCCTGCTGCACCCCGACCCCTACCCGAGCAGGGAGGCGTGGTGCCGCGCCCGGGTGCGGGCGACCGAGGCCCGGCTGGAGGCGCTGCCGGCGGATCTGCCCACCGTCCTTGTCAACCACTTCCCTCTGGTGCGCGAACCCACCCGGATCCTGTGGCGCCAGGAGTTCGCGCTGTGGTGCGGGACGACGGCCACGCACGACTGGCACCGGCGCTTCCGTGCCAGGGCCGTGGTCTACGGACATCTGCACATTCCGCGGGTGATCCGGTGCGACGGCGTACCGCACCAGGAGGTCTCTCTCGGCTATCCCCGTGAGTGGCGTCGCCGTCCGGGCGAGCCCGGCCGACTGGTGCCGGTCCTGCCGGCGGCCGTTCCCGTGTGACACCCCCTGCATGACTTGAGGCTGCTCAGCGAACCCCCACAGAGTTGGAGTGGTGTGAGATGACCGTCCTGCACGAGCGCCCCGCCGGCCTGTCGGCGTCCGATGCCCGCGGCCGTGTGGCCGAACTGATGGGGATGCGGGAGCAGGCCATCAACGGGCCCGGCGAGAAGGCGACCGAGGCGCAGCACGCCAAAGGCAAGCTGACGGCACGCGAACGGATCGAGCTGCTTCTCGACCCGGGGTCGTTCAGCGAGGTCGAGCAGTTGCGCCGGCACCGGGCCACGGGTTTCGGTCTGGAGGCGAAGAAGCCGTACACGGACGGTGTGATCACCGGTTGGGGGACGGTGGAGGGCCGGACGGTCTTCGTGTACGCGCATGACTTCCGGATCTTCGGCGGTGCGCTGGGCGAGGCGCACGCGACCAAGATCCACAAGATCATGGACATGGCCATGGCGGCCGGTGCCCCCCTGGTCTCGTTGAACGACGGCGCGGGCGCCCGTATCCAGGAGGGCGTCTCGGCGCTGGCCGGTTACGGCGGCATCTTCCAGCGCAACACCAAGGCCTCGGGTGTGATCCCGCAGATCAGTGTGATGCTGGGCCCGTGCGCGGGCGGTGCGGCGTACTCGCCGGCGCTGACGGATTTCGTGTTCATGGTGCGAGAGACCTCGCAGATGTTCATCACGGGGCCGGACGTGGTCCGCGCGGTGACGGGCGAGGAGATCTCCCAGAACGGTCTGGGCGGCGCCGACGTGCATGCCGAGACCTCCGGGGTGTGCCATTTCGCGTACGACGACGAGGAGAGCTGCCTCGACGAGGTCCGGTACCTGCTCTCGCTGCTGCCGTCCAACAACCGCGAGATGCCCCCGGCCGTCGCGAGCCCGGACGCCGTCGACCGGAGCTGCGACGCGCTGCTCGACCTCGTGCCCGTCGACGGTAACCGCCCCTACGACATGACCAAGGTCATCGAGGAACTCGTCGACGACGGCGAGTACCTGGAGGTCCACGAGCGCTGGGCGCGGAACATCATCTGCGCGCTGGCCCGCCTGGACGGACACACCGTCGGCATCGTCGCCAACCAGCCGCAGTCGCTGGCCGGTGTCCTGGACATCGAGGCCTCCGAGAAGGCCGCGCGCTTCGTGCAGTTCTGCGACGCGTTCAGCATCCCGATCGTCACCCTGCTGGATGTCCCCGGATTCCTGCCGGGCGTCGACCAGGAGCACGGTGGGATCATCCGGCACGGCGCCAAGCTGCTGTACGCGTACTGCAACGCGACCGTGCCGAGGATTTCGCTGATCCTGCGCAAGGCCTACGGAGGCGCGTACATCGTGATGGACAGTCAGTCCATCGGTGCGGACCTGACCTATGCCTGGCCGACGAACGAGATCGCGGTGATGGGCGCCGAGGGCGCGGCCAACGTGATCTTCCGCAAGCAGATCGCGGCCGCCGAGGACCCCGAGGCGATGCGTGCGCGCATGGTCAAGGAGTACAAGGCCGAGCTGATGCACCCCTACTACGCCGCCGAGCGCGGCCTGGTCGACGACGTGATCGACCCGGCCGAGACCCGCGAGGTACTGATCAAGTCTCTGGCGATGCTCCGGACCAAGCACGCCGACCTGCCTTCGCGTAAGCACGGCAACCCTCCGCAATGACGCCCGCATCCGTGCAAGGTCCCGGCCGGGGCGGCCGGCGGGAGGGGTGGGCGGAGCTCGTCCTGCCGGGCGAGATCCGTCGGCTCTGCGAGCAGATGGCGGCAGCCGCGCGGGGTGAGGCATTCGTGCTGCAGGCGGGCGACTGCGCGGCGGAGGCCGCAGGGGACACCGGGCCCCGCGTCGTGACCGGTGTCCGCACGCTCCTGCAGGCGGCGCTTGTGCTGACCTACGGCACCCAGGTTCCGGTGACCAAGATCTGCCGGCTGCCCGCCCACCTCGACGACGCCCCCGCCCCGTGCGGGCTGCCGCGGACTCATGCCGGCTCGGCGACGATGCTGAACACGGTGCGGGCGATGACCCGTGAGGCGTCCGTCGCCGACGTGCGCCAAGTGCATCAGTGGAACCAGCAGTTCGTCCGTACCACGGCGGTGGGCGCCCGGTACGCGGAGCTCGCCCGGCGGATCGACCGCGTGATGCGCTTCATGGCCGCCTGGGACTTCGACGACACCCGGCTGCGGACCACGGCGATCTTCGCGGGCCGTCAGTTGCCGCTCCACGACTACGAGTGCCCGCAACTGTGCCGCGAGAAGGACGACGATGGCGTTCCCTGGGACCTGTCGTCCCATTTCCTCTGGCTGGGAGAGGGCACCCGGAACATGAACGGCCCTCACATCGCGATCGCCGAATCCGTCGCCAACCCGCTCGGCCTCGAGATCGGCCCCGACACTCTTCCGGAGGAAGCCGTCGAGTGCGTTCGACGGCTGGATCCACATTTCCAGCCCGGCCGGGTCACCTTGATGAGTGGCATGGGCAGCGGAAGAGTGCGGGACGTATTGCCGCCCATCGTCGAGAAGGTGACCGCGTCCGGTCATCAGGTCGTGTGGCAGTGCGACCCCATGCGGGAAAACTCCCCCCTTTTCCATGTTGCCGCAGAGGTGCGTGGCTTCTTCGAAGTTCACCGGCGCCTTGGAACGTACCCGGGCGGGATACGTCTCGACCTTACGGATGAGAATGCGGCCATGGAGCTGGCGTTTCTCATTGCCGAGACGCTTCGCGGCTGATTTGCAAGTTTTTTCCGTTCTGGGATCTCAATTCCCTGATCGCCCCATGTCTGGGCGACTTAAGCGCTCCCGGCATCTTGGCGTTCGCGGCACCTGTGACCTGCTGTCCGCCTTGTCAACCCCTAGCCGGGCTCCTGGAGCCCCTAAGGTGCGCCAGTGGAGCCGGGGTTGCCCCTGTTTGCAAGTTTACTTTGATTTGAGCTGGATTTGAGCTTCTGGCCTTCAAAGTGACGATGAGTTGCGGTCAAGGGAGTTCAGATGCAGGCCAGGCGTATGGTTGGGGAATCCGCTGTTCGACTGACCGGTAGCTTCCGGTAAGGGTTTACAGGGGGCGCAGAGGGGGGCTAGTGTTCGAAGAGAGAACGGGTCCGCCGGTATGAGACTGATACAGGGGCCGGGCCCGGCGGTAATTGACTTGACATCAGATGAGAGTCATGCAATTCCGGGATATGAGTCATCATTCACGCCTTCGATGACGGTAATCCACTTTCATTCCTGATGTCATGGAATGCGCACGGGGGAAAGGCGTTTAGATAGTGCTGATTGAACGCGAGCGCGAGCTCGAAATGTTGGATGGGCTATTTGCGGAGACCGCCACGGGGCGGGGAAGGATCGTGCTGGTCAGCGGAGCTGTCGCGAGCGGTAAGACGGAACTTTTTCGATCCTTTGTCGACCGGAACGCCGACGGTGGAAGTTTATTCCTCTCGGCCACCGCAACAGTCGCCGACCGGGAGGTTCCCTTCGGCGTACTGCGCCAACTACTCGACTGCACGCCCCTTTCCACCGAACGCATCGCGGAAATACTCACTGCCCAGAGTGAGCTGGAGACCGTTCGCCGGGCCACAGCCGCGCTGATCGAACTGTCCGGGACGACCCCCCTGGCCGTGATCGTCGACGACGTGCATCACACCGACGAGCCGTCGATGGACTGCCTGTTGCGCCTCACCAACCGCAGCCGCTCGACCCGCACCATGCTCCTGCTCGCGGAGTCGGCGTACGACTGGTCGATGCACCCCTCGTACCGGATCGAGCTCGTCCGGCAGACGCACTTCCGTAGGATCCGGCTCTCGCCGCTGTCCATGAACGGGGTCTCCGAGATGCTGACGCAGCACCTCGGACGGGAGACTGCGCGGGGCCTCGCCACCGAGGTTCATGAGGCAACGGGCGGTAACCAACTGCTTGTTCGCGCCCTCATCGAGGACCACGACGACGCGGTGGAGTCCTTCGAGCAGGACTCCCACGTGGCCGGCGAGAGCTTCCGGCAGGCCGTGCTCACCTGCCTGCAGCGCAGCGGCCCGGACGCGCTCGAAGTGGCCAAGGGCCTTGCCGTGCTCGACACCGCGGCATCGACGGACCGGGTCGCGAAGCTGATCGGACGGGACCCGGACGAGGTCACCCGCCTGCTGCACGCCCTGCATGCCTTGGGGTTGCTGGACGGCGACTGCTTCCGGCACCCGCTCGGCCGTGCCGCCGTGTACGCGGACCTGTCCGGCAGGGAACTGGCCCAACTGCACACAGGTGCCGCACAGTTGCTGCGCCAGGGAGCCGGAGACGCCACCGAGGTCGCAGAACACCTGGTGGCCGCGAAGAGCGTGCGGGCCGACTGGGCCATCACCGACCTGCGGCGGGCGGCCGAGGAGGCGATGGCCGTCGACGACGAAGAGTCCGCCGTCAGGTACATCGAGTTCGCGCTCTCTGTCTGCACCGAGGCATGCCAACGCGCCCAGCTGAGGATGCTGTTGATGCGCGCCGAGTGGCGCAAGGACCCCGTGGCGGCGGCCCGTCATCTGACGACGTTGTTCCAGGAGCAGCGGGACGGACACCTCGACGCCGACCAGACGGCCATGCTCGTGCGCTACGGCATGTGGCACGGGCGGACCGAGGACGCCACCGAGGCCATGGACCAACTGGTGGGGCCGCACCCGACGGTGAACGAGCCTCTCGGTTCCCTCCTGAGCAGCACCAAGGACTGGCTCAGCCACGCCTACCCGCAGTTCCTGCCCGGCGGCACCGACGGCGCCCCCGCACCGTCGGTCGACGGCGCCACCGCTCCGCCGGCCCAGCAGGACCAGGCCGCGTCCGTACTCAGCGCGGTCCTCAGACAGGGGGACGGCGACGGGCGGTGTACCCGCGTGGCCGAGCAGATCCTGCAGGGAACCCCCCTCACCGACAACTCCCTCGAGGCCATCACCTCGGCCCTCCAGACACTCATCTACGGCGAACGGCTGCCCATGGCGGCGCGCTGGTGCGACATGCTGCTCGCCGAGGCGGAGGCCCGCGGCGTCACCTGGTGGCAGGCGGTCTTCTCCGCATGCCGGGCCGAGATCGCCATACGCAACGGCGAGCTGGCAGACGCGGAGAGACACGCGGCCCGTGCCCTGGATCTGATCGGCCCCCAGGGCTGGGGAGTCGCCGTCGGCGTGCCCCTCGGGGCCCTCCTCTACACGGCCACCGCCATGGGGGACTTCGAGAGCGCTCGCAAGTACCTTAAAGAACCGGTCCCTTCGGCCATGTTCCAGACCCGGTACGGGTTGTCCTACCAGCGGGCCCGAGGGCGCTACTACCTGGCGACCGACCGGCTGCAGGCCGCGCTCGCCGACTTCCGCTACTGCGGAGAGCTGATGACGACGTGGGGCCTGGACGCCCCCGCGCTCGTCCCGTGGCGCAGCGATTCCGCGGAGGTCCACCTCCGGCTCGGCGACCACGAGCGGGCCCAGCAGCTGGCCCAGGAACAGATGGCCCTCGCCGGATCACCCAAGTCGCGGACCCACGGGGCCTCGCTGCGGGTGCTGGCCGCGACCATCGGTCACCGCGGGCGGCTACGGCTCCTCAAGGAGTCGGTCGAGGTCCTCCAGGCGAGCGGGGACCGGCTGACGCTCACCCAGGCGCTGTACGACCTCAGCAGGGCGCATCAGGTGCTCGGCGACTTCGGCAAGGCGCGGATGATCTCGCGCCGGGCCGGACGTCTCGCCAAGGAGTGCCGGGTCGAGCGGATGCAGGATCAACTCGCCCCGAGCCACGAGCAGCCGCTGATGCTCGTACCGGACGAGGGTGAGACATGGAAGCAGCCCGGCACCACGGCACGGCAGGCGGCCGACATACTCACGCTCTCCGAGCGGAAGGTCGCTGCGCTGGCCTCGCTCGGCTACACCAACCGGGAGATATCCGGGAAGCTGCACATCACCGTCAGTACGGTGGAACAGCATCTCACCAAGATATTCCGGAAGTTGAAGGTCAAGCGCAGAACCGACCTGCCCGTCGAGCTGGAATTCCACGCCGCTTCATCGGCTTGATGGTGTACGGACAGGTTTCTCCCATCTGCCCTTATGCCCGTGTCACCGCGCTCTACTCCTGCGCGTCATGGGTGTTGTTGAGATAGGCGATCACGGCCAGCACTCGCCGGTTGTCATGGTTGGACTGCGGCAGGTCCAGCTTGGCGAAGATGCTGGCCGTGTGCTTGCTCACCGCGCTGTCGCTGAGGAACAGCCGTTCCGAGATCGCGCTGTTGGACCGGCCCTCCGCCATGAGCGTGAGCACTTCCCGCTCCCGCTCCGTCAGCGCCGACAGCGGGCTGCGCGGTCCGCCGGGGCGGACCAGCTGGGCCACCACCTCGGGATCCATGGCCGTGCCGCCGGCCGCCACCCGGCGCACCGAGCCGATGAACTCGTCGTCGTCGAAGACACGGTCCTTGAGCAGATAGCCGATCCCGCCCCGGCCGTCCGCGAGCAGCTCGCGCGCGTACAGCTGCTCCACGTACTGCGAAAGCACCAGGACCGGCAGTCCGGGCAGCTCCTTGCGGGCCGCGAGCGCCGCCCGCAGCCCTTCGTCGGTGAAGGTCGGCGGCAGCCGCACGTCGACCAGCGCCACATCGGGCCGGTGCTCGAGCAACGCCGCCAGCAGATCAGGGCCGTTGTCGACCACGGCGGTCATCTCGAAGCCGTGGTCCTGCAGTAGATGGGTCAGTCCTTTTCTGAGGAGGTACTGGTCCTCGCCGAGGACAACACGCACGGCAACTCCATGGTCAAGGTGGTGGGGCCACCGGGAGGGGAGGTCACGTCCAGCAGACCATCAAAGGTAGCGAGCCGCCGCTGGACCCCCCGCAGCCCACTGCCCCGCGTCGGATCCGCGCCACCGCTGCCGTCGTCGGTCACGGTGATCCACAGCGCGCCCGCCGTATGGCGCAGGACGACCCGAACACGCTCGGCGCCCGAGTGCTTGGCGGCGTTGGCCAGCGCCTCGCTGACCGAGAAGTACGCGCACGCCGCCACGGGCGGCGCCGGCCTGCCCGGCAGATCGACGCTCACGTCCACCGTCAGCGGATGCGCGAGCGCCAGGGCGCGCACGGCGTCCGCGAGTCCCCGCTCGGCCAGCACCGGCGGGTGCACCCCGCGCACCAGCGCGCGCAGATCGGCGAGGGCCGCGGCCGAGTTCTCACGGGCCTCGGCCACCATGTCGAGCAGCTCGGGCGACTGCCCGTTCAGACGCCGCTCGATGGCCCGCAGGGTCATGCCGATGGCGACCAGCCGCGTCTGGGCACCGTCGTGCAGATCCCGCTCGATCCTGCGCAGCTCGGCGGCCTGGACGCCGGAGGCCTCCGCCCGCGTCGCGGTCAACTGCTCGACGCGGAGGGCGAGCTGGGACTTCCTGGTCGGTGTGAGCAGCAGCGCACTCCACGCGGCCTGGCCGCGCAGGGCGTACGGGGTCACCCACAGGGCGAGCACCGCGGGCGGCACAGCGAGCACGAGGCCCGGCCCGCCGGCACCCCACGCCACCACCAGCGCGACCACGGCCGCGGGCCCGAGCAGCAGCACCGCGCACACGAACGGGTTGAGGAGCAGCCACAGCAGGTCCCGCCAGGTCGCGGGGTCGCCGAGCAGCCGACGGCGCGTGGTCAGCCACCTCGGCAGGGTCGGATTGCTGTGCAGGTGACGGCCGTACGCGTAATGACCGTCCGCCCGCTGGGCCGGCGGGTCGGGCCTCGGCCGGTACGGCGCGGGGATGTCCACCCCGGCCCACTCGCGCAACAGCCCCCGCCACACGCCGGTCAGCCTCCGGCTCGGCTCGACCGCCCAGGCGAAGACGGGCACGAGCCCCATGGGCACCGACAGGACCAGCGCCATCAGCTGGAGCAGGGCCAGCAGGAATCCGCACAGCGCGAGCAGACACAGCAAAACGGCCGCCCCCAGGCCCTGAGCGGCTCGCCGCGTCCACCAGCCCGCCCCGGGACCATCCGGCACGCCGCCGGGCGACAACAGGAACTTCGTCAGGCGGCCGTGCGTCCGCAGCGCCCGAGGCCCCGCGGCAAAGCCCAGGAGCACCAGCGGCACACCGAGTACCGCCGCGCCGAGCGCCGGCCAGGACACCTGCCACCACAGCGGAGCCATGAGCCCCACCAGTCCGCAGCCCATCAGAGCGGCGGGCAGCAGCGCCACCGGCGCACCCAGCAGGGGGTCGACCAGCAGCCACACCAGATCCCGCAGCGTGGCCCGGTCCCGGGTGATCTGCCGGGCCTGCCGCTTGCGCAGGGCGGTCCTGTCGGACGCGTACAGCCGCCTGCCTTGGCGGTACCAGCCGCCCTCGCGGGGCTGCGGGGCCGACACCGACGGTGCGTACGGCGCGGGGATCTCCACCCCGGACCAGGCGCCGGCAAGACGGCGGCGCAGCAGCGGCAGCCGGCGCAGGCGCAGCACGATGCCGCCGGCGCCGAGCGCGGCCGCCACGGCCATCGGCAGGAAACACAGCAGCCCCACGACGGAGAGGGCGGCCAGTGCCGCCCCGCGGGCCGGCGCGGGTCCGTGCCGGTGGGGCCAGGAGCCGACGGCAGGTCTGACGTCGCCGGTCACCGCACCTCCGCAGTCCGCAGGGATCCCCAGTCTGGCACGGCCCGGGAAGCGCCGGTGGGGGTGCAGTTTTCTGCACCCCCACTGTGCTCGTGACTGCATTCCGGACGGCCCCACCCCGCACATAGCTTGAGGAACGAAGCAAGCACGGAACGGCAGGGCACGACAGGGAAGGAGGTCACAGTGGCGACAGAACTGCCGCAACGGCCACGGCGGACGGACGGCGCGACGCAGGCCGGCACGGAGCCGCGGGCGGAGAAGACCGCGCCCCCAGCCGCACCGCAGGGCAAGGAACGCAGCCCGCGCGCCATGCTGATCAAGGTCGCCGCCCTGGACATCACGCTGCCGCTCCTTCTCTACTACGGCCTGCGGATGCTGGGCATGAACCAGTGGCTCGCCCTGGTGATCAGCGGCGCCCTGCCCCTGGCCCGCCTCGTGTACCAGGTGGTGAGAGAGCGCAGGGTGGAGCGGCCGACGCTCTTCTCCCTGAGCATCATCGTCACCAGCACGCTGGTGTCGCTGCTCACCGGAGACCCCCGACTGGTGCTGGCCAGGGAGAGCTACTTCACCGCGCTCGTCGGCCTCTGGATGCTCAGCACCCTGCTGGCCAAGCGGCCCTTCCTCTACGCGGCGACCATCCAGATCCTCCCGGAAGCCACCGCGCGGTCCTGGCGCGAGGACTGGGAGAACTCGCCGGAGTTCCGCAAGGCCATGCGCCTGATGACCGCCGCATGGGGAGCCGCGTTCCTGATCGACGCCGTGGCCCGCGTGGTGATGGCGTACACGCTGCCGGTCGACAGCGTGCCGCTGCTGGGCACGGGACTGCTGGTCGGGATGCTGATCGCGGTCGTGCAGTTCAGCAAGGCGTACGCCAAGCGGCTCACCGCACGGCTCGGCAGGCCGAGCTCCCTCTGAAGTTCCGCGGACCTCGCGGAGCATCCCCCGCACTCCCGTCCGGGCGCCCCTTCACCACTGTGAGTCCACCCCCGTACTCATGTGGTGCCGCCCGGACGGGTCAGTCCTTCGTCAGGCTCAGCAGGGCGCGGGCCGCCAGTTCGTACCCGTACGCCCCGAGCCCCACGACGATCCCGCTGGCCAGTGGCGCTATCACCGACTCGTGCCGGAACTGCTCCCGCGCCCACACGTTGGACAGATGGACCTCGATCCAGGGGCGCGGGTAGCTTGCGAGCGCGTCCCGCAGGCTCCAGCCGGCGATCATCAGGGCGCCGGGGTTCACGATCGCGCCCACGGTGTCGTAGTTGCTCTGGATGGCCTGGATCAGCTCGCCCTCCGACTCGCGCTGGACGGACACCACGTCCCAGCCGTTCTCCTTCACCTCCTCCGCGACGGCCGCCTCGATGTCGGCCAGAGTCGCCTTCCCGTACACCTCGGGCTCGCGGTGGCCGAGGATGCCCAGGTTGGGCCCGTTGAGGAGAAGCAGTCTGCTCACGATGCACCCCGCGTGCTCGGACCGGCGCCCAGCAGGGGCCGGCAGTGTTCCCTAGTGGTCACACCGTGCCCTGCCGAAGGGCGGCACAGGTCCGCGCGTCGCCAAGTGTGGGGTGTCCAGGGGGGACTTAGGGGGTCACCGAGGCCAGGGTCTCGGCGACGGTCGCCTCCGGGACGTCGTGCACCAGCTCGGGGCCGCGGGCGCCGTCCAGGACGAACGACAGACCGCTCGTGGCCTTCTTGTCGAGCCGCATCAGAGCGATCAGCCGGGCCGGGTCGAGTCCGGCGGGAATCTCGGTGGGCAGCGCGTAGCCGCGTACGACGTCCAGGTGCTCGGCGACGCGCGCCGCGTCGATCCGGCCGAGCGCTCCCGCGAGCCGGCCCGCGAAGACCGTGCCGATGGCGACGCCCTCGCCGTGCCGCAGCGCGTAGTCCGTCGCCCGCTCCAGCGCATGGCCCAGTGTGTGGCCGTAGTTGAGGATGTGGCGGCGGCCCGAGTCCCGCTCGTCGGCGGTCACGACCGACGCCTTGAGCGCCACGCTCGCGGCGATCTGTTCGTGCAGTGGCAGCGACCGCAGATCGCCCGCGCCGATGAAGTGACAGCGGGCGATCTCGCCGTAGCCGTTGACCCGTTCCCGGTCCGGCAGCGTCTCCAGATAGTCGGTGTCGCACAGCACGGCCTTGGGCTGCCAGTACGCGCCGACCAGGTTCTTCCCCTCGGGCAGGTTCACTGCGGTCTTGCCGCCGACGCTCGCGTCCACCTGCGCCAGCAGCGACGTCGGCAGATGGATCACTGGGACGCCGCGGTGGTAGAGCGCGGCGGCGAGACCGACCGAGTCGGTCGTCGTGCCACCGCCGCAGGAGACGACGGCGTCCGACCGCGTCAGGCCGAAGTCGGCGAAGCGGCGGCACAGTTCCTCCACCGTCGCCAGCGTCTTGTCCTCCTCGCCGTCCCTGGCCGCGAGCATCAGGGCGGGCACGCCGGGATCGGGCACCCAGTCCGCCGGTCGCGCGGACACCACGGCGACCCGCCTGGCGCCGAGTTCGGCGACGACCTCGGGGAGCGTGTGGCGTACCCCCGGGCCGATGCGGACGGCGTACGAGCGTTCGCCGAGCGCGACCTCGATCCGCCTGTGGGTCATGGTCACTTGACAACTCCTCCTGGTCGGCCGCGTCGGCGGATCGCCTCCGCCGAGCATGCAGCATGGGCGAGTAGGACAGAACAGGTATCGGGGAATGCAGGGGTGGCATAGGGGTACCGCCCTCGATGGGGCGACAAATACGCTGCTCGAAATCGCTCCCTAAGGAAATCCAATGCTTGAGTCAATGCTTGGGAAGATACTGCCGACTCAGGTCGCTTCGTACGAAACGTTCGAGGATCCGGCGGAGGCCACGCTTTTCCCTGAGGAAGAGGCTCTCATATGTGACTCGGTGGAATCACGACGCCGTGAATTCACCTCCGGAAGGTACTGTGCGCGCCAGGCGATGGCACGCCTCGGACACTCCGTCCCACAGCCCGTTCTCCAAGGATCCAGAGGGGCTCCTGTCTGGCCACGCTCGGTCAGGGGCAGCATCACCCACTGTCGCGGCTACCGTGCCGCGGCCGTCGGCAGGATCTCCGAGCTGGCCTCGGTGGGCATCGACGCGGAGCCAAACCTGCCGCTGCCGGACGGCGTCCTGGAGGCGGTGGCGCTCCCCGAGGAGCAGGTCACGATCAAGGAACTGCTCGGTGATGTTCCCGAAGTGCGCTGGGACAAAGCGCTCTTCAGCGCCAAGGAGAGCGTCTACAAGACCTGGTACCCCCTCACTCGTCGGCCGCTGGAATTCGAGGACGCGGTGATCGACTTCGATCCGGTGGGCGGCACGTTCTCCGCGCGGCTGCTCTCTCATGTGCGGAGTGCACAGGATTTCCCCCGGGAGATCACGGGGCGGTGGATTACCGGAAACGGTCTCGTGGTGACAGCGATCGCGTTGTCGGTTGCGAGCGGCTCGTCTGTTGACAGCGGCCTTTAAGGATGGGAAACCGTATGAATACCGCCGAACCGAATGTGATTCTCCGGGGTGGCATCTCGCCCTATCTGACGGATGATCAGCGCATCCGTTACGTGGAGGACCCGGACGAAAAGCTGAAGCTGCTGCGGGGCAACCGCTACGAACACTTCGAGCCGACCCCCGAGAGCGAGACCCGCGACGGCGTGCAGCTGCGGGTCTTCGTCTGGGTGGGGGGCGCCAAGCTCGCCGAGTGACACGGTTCGCGGCCGACGGATCCTCGGGGCCGGAACGGGAGCGGGTGCACCGCCGTACGGCGGTGCACCCGCTCCCGTTCCGGCCCCGAGCTTCACCCAGGTTCACCCCTGTTGAGGAAGCAGCGAAGAAATCTGCTGAGAAATCGCGGATATGACACGGGGTGCATGGTTGTTCAGATAGAAGTGCCCGCCCGGATAGGTGTGCATCTCGAATTCGCTCTCCGTGTGCTCACCCCATGCGCGCGCCTCGTCGAGGGTCGCCTTCGGGTCGTCGGTGCCCACGTGCACGTGAATGGGGGCGGCGAGGCGGGCGCGGGCCGTGTGCCGGTAGGTCTCAGCCGCCTTGTAGTCGCTGCGGATCGCGGGCAGCACCATGCGCAGCAGCTCCTCGTCGCCGAACACCTGGGCGTCGGTGCCGCTGAGCGCGCGCAGTTCGGCGACCATGCCGTCGTCGTCGCGCAGGTGGACGGTCTCGTCCCGACTCCGGGACGGCGCGCGCCGGCCGGAGGCGAACACCACCAGCGGCACCGTTCCCCGCTGCTCCAGGCGCAGGGCGAGCTCGAAGGCGAGCGAGGCGCCCATGCTGTGGCCGAAGAGCGCGAGCGGCCGGTCGGTCCACGGCAGGACCTGCTCGACCAGCGCATCGGCAAGTTCGGGGAGGGACTCGATGCACGGCTCGGTGCGGCGGTCCTGACGGCCGGGGTACTGGACGGCGAGCACGTCGATCCCGGGCGAGAGCGCCTGCGAGACCGGGAAGTAGAACGGCGCGGAGCCTCCGGCGTGCGGCAGGCACAGGAGCCTCGCCGGCGCGTCTTGGGCCGGGTGGAATCTGCGGATCCACAGGCTGGTGTCGGTGAGGTTCGCGGTCACCCGATGTCCTTTCGTGCTGCCGGTCGAGAAGAGCGGTCGCGCCTGCCCGCACGGCAAATGGAATACGCGAGCCAGCCTGCCGGGCTGTGGCGAACGGGCACAACCCCTGAGTTGTAGGGGGTGTTGGAGAGATTGCACAATTCGACATAGGGGTGGTCGCGAAAACGCGGTCAGACGTCGGTGGGTGCATCTGGCAACTTTCAGTTGCCGGTTATCGCTGTGTTGGCCTCGGCATTTCATGACGGCTCGTCCGTCCAACTGGCGGGCGTTCCGGCCTGTTGGGTGTTGTTTCAGGCGGTGAGCATGCCCGCCTGCCGCGTCGGGTGGGCGCCGGGTTCCACGGCTCCGGTCGGTGTGGTGCCGCTCGCAGGGACAGGGCGCTGCTGGTCCCTGACCTGGGATCTTCCTCACGATCGCGTTTTCGGTGACACGCGGACATCTCGACGGCGTTTGCCGCGACCGCATCGTTGGTTAGGGTGGCAAGTAGGGGCTTGTTGGTGGGGAGTTGGTGCCATCGGGAGCCGAAGGCCAGGTCGACCGGCGTCAGTGGGGTTGGATCGCTTCGCCGGAGCGGGCCTGGAAGTCGGCCCGGCCCAGTTCGCGCTTGACGTGTGTGCGATGTGCTGCGCGTGGCAGACGAGGGAGCCGCTGATTCATGGCTGTGCACCGGTCGGATGAAGGGCCGCACCCTCAGCCTGCCTCAAGGAGTCAAGATCCGGAACACCATCTGCCGATCACCGCGAAGCACCGCGGGCCGACCGGACGCGGTGGGCGTGTGAACGGCCGGTCGGCGCCCGCCGTGCTGGCCCCGTCGCTGCGCGCGTGGCTCGGGCTGATCGCGGCCCTCGCCGCGCTGGTGGTCGTCGTGCTCGGAGTCTTGTACGCCGGCCACAGCGAGCCGGGCAGGGTGGACGCGTGGATCGTCCAGCCGACGGCGGACAGTGTGCGGCCGCCGTGGCGGTACGTCGCGCTGGCCACGGATTTCTTGGGGGAGCCCGCCGGAGCGGCGACGCTGGTCGTGGCCACCGTGACGGGCTGCCTGCTGCTTCGGCGTCCTCGCGCAGCGGTGCTCGTCGTCGCCGGCGCCGCCCTGACCGTGGGGACGGCGACGCTGCTCAAGTCCCTGGTGGGACGCACCATCCACGGCGACGACAACCTGTCCTACCCGAGCGGGCACACCGCCTTCCTCACCGCGCTGGCCCTCGTGCTGGCGCTGCTCGTGACCGGCCGGCTCGGCCTCGGCAGGACGGCCGGCACGTCACTCGTGCTCGCCGCGGCGCTGGTTGCCGGCGCCGCCATGGGCTGGGCGCAGGTCGCCCTGGGCGCCCACTACCCGACTGACGCCCTCGGCGGCTGGTGCACCGCGCTGGCGGTGATACCGGCGACCGCGTGGCTGGTCGACCGCATGGCCGACCGCATGGCCGACCGCATGGCCGACCGCATGGCCGATCGGACGGCCGACGCCGGTCGGCGCGAGCGTCGCTGACGTCACGTCACGTCATGTCACGCCGGTGACGTCACGCAGGTGACGTCACGCCAAGCGGCGGAATACCGGCTTCACCGGTCGCCCGGCCAGCCAGGGGGTGGGGTCGGCGGCGTCCAGTGCCTTGCGGTACACCGCACATGCCTGGGCCACCACGTCGACGGTGTGATCGATGTCGGCGTCGCTGAGCGCGCTGCTCACCACGAACGACGGGGCCAGCACCCCGCCCGCGAGGAGTTGGCGAAGGAACAGCGTGCGGTACTCCTGCGACGGCTGCCCGTTCTCGTCGAGGGTGGCGTAGACAAGGTTGCTGGCCCGGCCCCGGACGACGATGTGGTCGCCGACGCCCATGCCGGCCGCGGCGTCGCGGACACTGGCGGCCAACCGCTCGCCGAGGGCGTGCAGCCGGGCGGTGATGCCCTCCTCGACGTAGGTGGTCTGCACGGCCATCGCGGCGGCCAGTGAGTGCGTTTCCGCACCGTGCGTGGTGGACAGCAGGAACACCCGCTCGCCGGAGTGGCGTAGTCCTCCCCGCTCCATCAGGTCGCGGCGCCCTGCCAGCGCGGAGACGGCGAACCCGTTGCCCAGCGCCTTGCCGAACGTGGAGAGGTCGGGGACGACGCCGTACAGGCCCTGGGCGCCCGCCTCGGACCAGCGGAAACCGGTGATCATCTCGTCGAAGATCAGTACGCAGCCGTGCCGGTCGGCCAGCTCGCGCAGGCCCGCGAGGTACCCGGGTGGTGGCTCGGTGTGGGTGGCGGGTTCGAGGATCAGGCAGGCGACCTCGTCCTGGTACCGGGTGAGCAACTCCTCCGTGGCGGCCAGGTCCCCGTAGGGGAACGCCACGGTGAGCTCGTTGGTCGTCGCCGGAATGCCGGCGGACATCGGCGTGGTGCCGATGAACCAGTCGTCGACGGAGAAGAACGGATGGTCGGCACAGAGGGCGACCCGCGGGCGCCCGGTGGCGGCGCGGGCCAGGCGCACCGCGGCGGTGGTGGCGTCGGAGCCGTTCTTCGCGAACTTCACCATCTCGGCGGTCGGCACCGTGGCCAGGAAGCGTTCCGCGGCCTCGACCTCCACGATGGACGGCCGCACGAAGTTGCTGCCGCGGTCGATTTCGCGCCGCACCGCCTCGGTCACGCGTGGGTGGGCGTGGCCGAGGCTGACCGACCGCAGGCCGGAGCCGTACTCGATGTAGCGGTTGCCGTCGATGTCCCACACGTGGGCGCCGTGGCCGTGGCTGATGACCGGGGCCAGGTCCTCGGGGTACTGGTCGTCGCCCTTGGCGTACGTGTGCGCGCCCCCGGGGATCAGGGCGTGCAGCCGCTTGTTCGCCATCCGCGACCGGGGCAGGAGGAACTCTCCGGTGTCTTCGGTGTCCACGCCGACCTCAACTCTCCTTGTGCTTCAGGACCTCGGCGAGACTCGGCGCCTCCCGGTCCCGCTGGGACATCGATGCGACCGGCAGCGGCCAGTCAATGGCGAGCTCCGGATCGTCGAAGGCGATCGTCACGTCCTCGGCCGGATCGTGCAGGCGGTCGATCCGGTACGAGGTGTCGGCGGTTTCGGTCAGCGCCTGGAAGCCGTGCGCACACCCCGCCGGGATGTACAGGGTCGCCTGCGTCTCGTCGGACAGCTCGAAGAAGGCCTGGCCCAGGTACGTCGGCGAGTCCGGCCGCAGGTCCACGACGACGTCGAAGATCCTGCCGTACGAGCATCGCACCAGCTTGGCCTCGCCGGCGCCGGAGCGCAGGTGCAGGCCTCGCAGCACGCCCCGGGCCGAGCGGGACACGCTGTCCTGGACGAAGGCGTGCGGGTCGAGGCCCACCGAGCGGACCACGGCGGCGTCGAAGGTGCGGCAGAAGAAGCCGCGCTCGTCGGCGTACGGTGTCGGCTCGAAGAGGTACGCGCCGGCGATCTCCGGGACTTCGGTCGCTTTCATGGAGCCTTCCGCAGGGTGTGGGTGGGGTCGGTCGCCGGGAACAGGGCCTCGGTCAAGGCGGTGAACTGGTGCTCCAGTTGCCGGGCGGCGGCCAGGTTCCGCTCGGTGAGGGTCTGCCGCAGCTCCGCCGAGCGCTTCTCCAGCTCCCGGAACTGTTCGAGCAGCCGGTCGGCGTCGACCTCGCGCGCCGGGTGGCAGAACGCGCCGAGGCCCATCCCGTCCATGAGCGCGTCGCTCTTCGTCGCATAGCAGAGGGCGAGCACGGGCGTTGCGGTCTTCAGCGCGCAGATCAGGTTGTGGTAGCGGACGGCCACCACGGTGTCGGCGGCCGCCATCTCGTTCATCAGGTCGGCCAGTGAGGCCGGTTCGGCCGCGGTGACCAGCGGTGAGTCGACCGCGTCGAGGATCGCGGCGACCACCGACGCGTCGCACTCGTCGCCGGTGAGGAGCCGGACCGGCCTGCCCTCCTCGACCAGCGCGCGGACGAACCGGATCGTCCCGTCGAGGTAGCGCCGGTATATCTCATCGGCCCGGGCGCGGTCGTCGTCGCTGCCGTGGAAGTCCATGACACCGACGCAGACCGTGCCCGACGGGCCCCGGGGCGCACTCGCCGGCAGCGTAGGCAGGGCGAACGCGAGGTCCGGGTAGACCTCGTCGCGCGTGGTGTCCACGCCCATCGCCCGCATCGCGTCGCGGGACGGGGCGTCCCGGTACGAGCGGTACGCGGCCAGCCGAGCCGACCAGCGCACCAGGGCCCGGGTCGGCCGGTTGCCGATCTCGGCGGCGCCGACGCTGACCAGCGCGACCCGGGTGCGAAGCAGCCGGCCGGACGCGCAGAGCAGGAACAGCGAGTACGGGAAGCCCCACGGCCGCAGCGGCAGCGTGGCCTCCAGGACGCCCATGCCCGGCACGATCACCACGTCGTGCCGGCGCACCCAGGCGGCGGTGCGGAATACGTCGACGAGTTTGCCCAGACCCTTGCCCACGATCGCGCCCGCCCGCGACGCGGTCCGGTACTCCCCGCGGTACCAGTGCAGCCGTGTCGCGGGGATCCCGAACCGGCTCGTGACCACCTCGGGTCCGCCGCACAGCGCGTCCACGACCGCCTCCGGGTGCTCGGCGCGGAGGTACCCGAGGATGGCCTCGAGTGACCCGTCGTTGCCGAGGTTGCCGGAGCCGAGCAGGCCGAACACCCCGACACGCACCGGAGTTTCGTCCGCAGCCGTCATGCGCGCCTCCCCTCACGGCCGGCGACGAGGGCGTCGACGGAGACGGTGAGCCCGTCCGGGTCGACCGGGGCGCGGTCCTCGACCCGCTCGCCGGCGCCCGGCCGAGCCCGGCTGGTCATCCATGCGGCCAGGTGGCGGTAGCACGCGCGCCGGTCGGCCGGGGACAGCGGCGCCCGCCGGATCGCCGAGACGAAGCCCCAGACGTACTCGGCGAGCAGCCGGGGCGTCGGGTGCAGCGGGCCCGCCCGGCGCGGGTCCAGGTTGACGCACCGGGAGCGCTTGGAAGGGTTCGCCCGCTCGGCGCGGGTGGGGTGGTCGCGGCGGAAGTACAGCAGCTCCGGCACCTGGTGGAAGGGCCCGTGCAGGGTGATCTCGCCGACGAACGTGCGGTCCGCGTGGTGGTAGCTGTCGTGCGGCTTCACCCGGCGCAGCACGTCGGCCCGCATCACCCCGTAGAAGTCGTCGCCACCGGGCTCGAACAGGAAACTGCGAAAGCGCTCCGGCGCGTGCGGCGAGTCGGTGGCGATCCCGTACTCGTACGGGACCTTCACCTGGCCGTCGCCGTCGATGACCGCCTGGTCGGAGTGCGCGAGGACCACGTCCGGCCGCTCGTCCAGCGCCTCGACGCAGCGCAGCAACAGGTCCCTGGCGTACAGGTCGTCGTGCGAGGCCCACTTGAACAACTCGCCGCGGCACTCGGTGAACACGTAGTTGTGGTTGGGCGCGGCGCCGATGTTCCGGGTCAGCCGGATGTACCGGATGCGCGAGTCCTGCGCGGCGTACTCGCGGCAGATGTCCTGGGTCCCGTCGGCCGAGGCGTTGTCGGAGATGACCAGTTCGAAGTCCTCGTAGGTCTGGCCGAGCAGGGCGTCGAGCGACTCGGCCAGGTACTCCTCGCCGTTGTACACGGGCAGGCCGATACTCAGCCGGGGATGGGCGGTCATGGCGTCCTCACTTCGCGAATGGGGTCTTGGTGGCGCTCGCGCAGGGCGGACCGCAGGTGCAGCCACCACACGGCCGAGCCGCTGACGGTCGCGGCGGCGACGCCCCAGGCCGAGCCGACCGTGCCGGCGACGGCCGCCCCGCCGAGCCCGCCGCTGACATAGCAGGCGGAGGCGAACAGCTGGGAGCGCAGGCTGCGCCGGGCCGCGCCGAGCGCGCGCAGCCCGGCCGCCGCGCCGGTGCCGAGGCCGGCGCCGGCGACGCCGAGGGTGACCGGCACGATGAGCTGTGCGGCGGAGTGCCAGACGCCGCCGAGCACGAACTCGCCGAGCCGGTCCGGCATCAGCAGCAGCGACCCGCCCCAGAGGAGTGCGGCGGCGGCCTGCCCGCCGCCCAGCAGGAGGCAGAACGAGCCGAGGCGGTGCGGGGCCCGTCGCAGCACCCGTGCCGCCTCCGGGACGGTGACCAGCGAAAGGCCCATCAGCACGGCGAGGAACGGGCCGAGCAGGAGCTCGGCGCCCCGGACCGCACCCACCGCGCCGACCCCGACGATCGCGCCGAGCCCGTACGCCCGCAGCTGGCTCGCGCCACTGAGGCTGACGTTCTCGACCAGGTACCGGTAGCCGAGATCGCGCTGCTCGCGAAGCCACCCGCGCGCCCCGGTCACCAGGGGCCGGATACCGGACTGGATGTAGCCGTACCCCGCCGCCACCGTGGCGGACGCGCCCCAGGCGAGCACGAAAGCGGCCACGCTGCCCACCCGGGCCGCCATGATCATGGCCGGGACGAGCGCGACGCCCCACACGACGTCGTTGACGAACGCCTTCCGCCCGGTGCCGGCGGCGAAGAACGCGAACCGCCAGGCGTCCTGCAGCAGCAGCCCCGGCAGCATGACGCCAAGGGCGGCGAACGCGGGCCCCACGCGGCCGCCGAGACCGAGCCCGACCACCAGACACGCCGCGCCGAGGGCGGCACCGACGCCGAGCGCCGTACCCGACGACCGGGCCACCGCCCCGCGCCAGGACGCGTCCGACACGCCGCTGAAGCGCACCACGAGCGGATCGGTGGCCAGCCCGCGGGAGACGTTGAGCACCACGCCGTAGGTCACCCAGGCGAGGCTGAACACGCCGAACGCGGTCACCCCCAGCGAGCGGGCCACGTAGATGCCCACCGCGAAGTTGGTCATGCTGGAGGCCGCCTGGTCGGCCAGTCCCCAGGACAGCCGGCCGACGAGGGCCCGCTTGGCGGATCCGGCCGGTGTCGTCGTTCTCTCCCCCTCGGTGGTCATCCGCTTCATGCCTTGAGCAACCCGGCGTCGTGCAGGGCGCCGGCCGCGACGGCGACGGCGTCGAACGGCAGCCCGGACCGCTCGGCGACGTCCAGCAGACTGTGCTCACCGTCGGAGAGGCTGAGCACCCAGAGCATGGCCATCTGGGCCTGCTTGGTGTCGCTGCGGCCGCCGAGCGCGTCGTACAACCCGCGTCGGCCCAGCTGTGGTTCGCCGTACGGGCTGAGGTTGACGTACTGGCGGTTGCGGTCAAGCACGGCGAATGCCTCGCGGCAGACGGCGAGCGTGTCCGCCATCGCCTCCGTGGAGACGAAGTCCAGGTTGTCCGCCGAGGTGTGGTACTCGGGGTAGCCGGCGTACGGGGTCCGGCTGAGCGAGCCCACGCCGAGGTCGAACCCGGGTGAGCAGAACTGCCGCTCGTCGTAGCCGTACGGAGTGAACTCGGCGACCCGGTGCGGGCGTTCGGAGGCGGTCAGCACGTGCCGCATCACCCGGTCGATCTCGGCGTCGCCGCGTCTGCTCTGTTTGTACGTCAGTTGCCCCGGGTCGCCGGCGCAGGCCAGCACGACGCCGTGCTTGACCCGTTCCACCCGCTCCGCGTTGCGGGCCAGCCAGGTGATCGCCCCGATGGTGCCGGGCGCGAAGATGAACCGGTAGGTGTAGTACGGCGTCTGCTCGGCCAGCGCCTTGGCCAGGAACGTCGCCACCGCGACGCCGGCCATGTTGTCGTTGGCCAGCGACGGGTGGCAGACGTGACAGGAGACGATCACCTCGTCGGCGACCTGCCCGGGGACGACGTGCTCGGCGTAGGTGAGGTGGCCGTCGGCGAGGGTGGAGTCGATGCGCACCTCGTACTCGCCGTCCGGCATCGCGTCCAAGGTGTCCTGGGCCAGGCAGAACCCCCACTCCGGCTTGTAGTAGCTGGTGCGGTACGGCACCCAGGACGGGTGGTCCGGCAGGGTGTGCAGGTGTTCGCGCAGCTCGGCGAGCGGCATCGTCGCCGACACCGGCAGGCTGTAGCCGAGCACGTGCAGGCTGGACTCGGCGAAGTCGACGACCCGGCGTCCGGTGGAGTCGGCGATGTACGCGTCCCGGATGTTCCACTCCTGCGGCACCGTCCAGTCGAGCACCTGCGTCCCGGTCGGCACCTCGTGCACCTGCAGCGGGATGTACTCGCCGACGATGTCGAGGGTGGCGCGCACACCGTCGCCGGTGATGCTCCGGCAGAGCGGGTACAGCCGCTCCACCAGTGCGTACATCTCTTCGCCGGTCGTGGTCACGGGCGCCACCGCAGGGTGTCGTCGACGGCGCCGGCCTCGGACGCCGCGCGCAGCACGGCGAGGCGGGTGAAGCGCTGCTCGAACGCCTCGCGGGTCAGCCCGTGTTGCCGGTAGGCGTCGGCGAGGTCGAGGGCGCCCTGCTTCACCGTCCACTCGCAGTCGAAGCCGGGGATCGCCGCGCGGAACCGGGAGAAGTCCACCCGGTAGGACCGCGGGTCGGCGCCGTTCTCCCCGGTGATGTTCACCTTCGCGCCGGCCACCGCCTCGGCGACCTGCTCGGCGATCTCGGCGACCGTTACGTTGTTGATCTCGCTGCCGATGTTGAACGCCTGGTCGTGCACCGCTTCCCGCGGCGCGGTCAGCGCGGCCGTGAAGGCCCGTGCGATGTCGGCGGCGTGCACCAGCGGGCGCCAGGGGGTGCCGTCGGAGAGCACCAGCACCTCGCCGGTCAGGAGCGCGTGGCCCACCAGGTTGTTCAGCACGATGTCGGCGCGCAGCCGGGGTGAGTAGCCGAAGGCGGTGGCGTTGCGCATGAACACCGGGGTGAAGTCGCCGTCGGCGAGCTCGTGCAGGTCGTCCTCCACCCGCACCTTGGACTCCGCGTACGGCGTCACCGGGCGCAGCGGGGCGTCCTCGGCCACCAGGTCGTCGCCGCCGGCGGCGCCGTAGACGGAGCAGGTCGACGCGTACAGGAAGCGCCGCACTCCGGCATCGCGGGCCAGTTGGGCAAGGCGTACGGACGCGTGGTGGTTGATGTCGTAGGTGAGCTCCGGCGCCAGCGAGCCCAGCGGGTCGTTGGAGAGCGCGGCCAGGTGGATCACGGCGTCGACCCCGGCCACGTGTTCGGCCGTGACGTCGCGCAGGTCCACCCGATGACCCGGCGGGTCGGCGGGTGTCGGGCCCAGCACACAGTCGGCGAACAGGCCGGCGTCAAGACCGACGACCTCGTGCCCGGCGGCCGTGAGCACCGGGGCCATCACGGTGCCCAGATAGCCCTGGTGTCCGGTCAGTAGTACGCGCAAGGTTCAACCCCCCAGGTTGAGCGTGAGTTTGGTGACGGCGAACGCTTCGGCGTATCGCTCGTGGCATTCGATGCCGCGGATCCGCGCGAGGCCGAGGAAGGCCTCCCGGTCGTACCAGGGCCGGTGCCGCTGCGAGGGGTAGTGCTCCTGCAGCAGGCGCACCTTCTGTTCGGCGATCTCCGGCGACAGCGGCTGATACGCCGCCATACGGCCGAGATCGCCGTCCCACTTGACGATCTCGTAGCCGAGCACGAGGTGGTCGCGGAAGGCGGTGGGTATCAGCTGCGCCAGGCCGCGGTGGTCCTGGTGCGCGTCGTCGGTACGCGGGGCCAGGATCAGGTCCGGCTCGGTCTGCCCTCGCAGTTCCTCGACCGCCGCCTTGGCCTCCTCCCAGTGCACGGGCAGCCGGCCGTCCGGCAGCTTGTGCACGGTCAGCCGCAGGTCGGCGCCCGGGCAGAAGGCGGCGAGCGCGGCCTGCTCCTCCTGCTCCCGCTCGCTGCCACCGCCGGAGAGCACCAGCGCGTCGATACGGATACCCGGCCGCGCGTGGCACAGCGTCAGCAGCGTGCCGCCGGCGCCGATGGCGATGTCGTCGCAGTGCGCGCCCACCGCGACGATCCGGTCCGGGCGCCCGGCCCCGAGCCGGATCACGCGCTCACCCCGGCGTTGTCCCGTTCCCACACGGCCCACGGGCGGTCGCCGCGGGCGTAGGCGTGATCGAGCGCGGCCCGCTCCTTCACGGTGTCGGTCGGCTTCCAGAAGCCGCGGTGCTGGTGCGCCACCAGCCGCCCGCGCTTGGCCAGTTGGGCGCATCCGTCGGCGACCAGGTCCCCGCCCTCCGGTATGTGGTCGAAGACCTCCTGGCGGAGCACGAAGTAGCCGCCGTTCTCCCACAGCGGCAGTTCGCTCACCGCGGTGATGCCGCCCACCAGTCCGTCCTCGCCCAACTCCACGCAGTGGAACGACGACTGCGGCGGCACCACCATCATCGACGCACCCGCGTCGCGCGCGGCGAACTTCTCGATCATCTCCGGCAGCGGGGCGTCGGTGAGGACGTCGGCGTAGTTGGCGAGGAACATCTCGTCGCCGTCCAGGTGGTGGCGCACCCGGCGCAGCCGCTCCCCGATCGGTGACTCGATGCCGGTCTGCGCGAACGTGATCGTCCAGTCCGAGATGTCGGTGGACAGCAGCTCGGTCTGCCCGCCCCGCAGCACGAAGTCGTTGGACGTCGTCTCCTCGTAGTTGAGGAAGAAGTCCTTGATGTGGTGGGCGCCGTAGCCGAGGCACAGGATGAACTCCGTGTGCCCGAAGTGCGCGTAGTACCGCATGACGTGCCAGATCAGCGGCCTGGGGCCGACCATCGCCATCGGCTTGGGCACGTCGTCCGCGGCACCGCTGCGCATCCGCATCCCGTAACCGCCGCAGAACAGAACGACCTTCATGCTGTGACCTTTCGCGACGCGACCTCGACGATGCTCAGTTCCGGGATGGGGAAGACCAGCCGACCGCCCCAGTCGTGCACGAAGGACAGCTGCTCGACCAGCTCGGCCCGCAGGTTCCACGGGAGGACGAGCACGTAGTCCGGCTTGTCGGCGGCTATCTGCTCGGGCGGCAGGACCGGGATACGGGTCCCCGGGGTGAACCTGCCGTGCTTGTAGGGGTTGCGGTCGACCGTGTACGGGAGCAGGTCGGGCCGGATGCCGCAGTGGTTGAGCAGAGTGTTGCCCTTGCCCGGGGCGCCGTAACCGACGACCGTCTCGCCGCGCTCGGCCGCCTCGATGAGGAACTTGAGGAGGTCCCGGCGCACCTTGGCCACCCGGGCGGAGAACTCGGTGTACCCGGACAGATCCTGCAGCCCGGCGGCCTTCTCCCGGTCCAGCACGTCGGCCACCCGATGGCCAGGCTCGCCGGCCACCTCGGTGGGCCGGGCCCACAGCCGGATGGAGCCGCCGTGCGTGGGCAGCAACTCGACGTCCACGAGCGTGAGTCCGCCGCTGGCCAGCGCGCGGATCGCGGACGCGACCGTGTAGTACTGGAAGTGCTCGTGGTAGATCGTGTCGTACTGGTTCTCCTCGATCAGGGTCAGCAGGTGCTGCACCTCGATGGAGACCCAGCCGTCGTCGGCGACGAGGGCGCGCAGCCCCTGGGTGAACCCGACCACGTCGGGGATGTGCGCGTACACGTTGTTGGCCACGACCAGATCCGCCGGGCCGTGCTCGGCGCGGACGGCCGAGCCGGTGTCCGGGCTCAGGAACTCCGTGAGCGTGGGCACACCCGCGTCCCGCGCCGTGGCACCGACGTTCACCGACGGCTCGATGCCGAGGCACCGGATCCCGCGGTCCACCACATGCCGCAGCAGGTACCCGTCGTTGCTCGCGACCTCGACCACGAAGGCGTCGGGGCCGAGACCCACCCGCGCCGCGGCGTCGGCGACGAACGTGCGCGCGTGCTCCACCCAGGAGGTCGAGAAGGAGGAGAAGTACGCGTACTCGCTGAACGTCTCCTCCGGCGTGATCAGCGGCGGGATCTGCGCCAGCCAGCAGTCGGTGCAGACCCGCAGGTGCAGCGGGTACGCCGGTTCCGCCCGGTCCAGTTGGTCCGCGGCGAGAAAGCTCTCACATGGTGGCGTCGCCCCGAGGTCGACGACGCTCGCCATGGCTTCCGAGCCGCAGAGTCGGCATCGTGTCATCTACTGTCCCCATCCCCCCTGCTCGCGCGGGCCCCCCGCCGCGAGTCAGCGTTTCCGTTTCCTAGTGGCGGCGGGCTGTCCCCGCCGCCGGACCGACCCGCGATCGCGGTGCGGTACCCCTCCACCAGGCGCTCCAGGCCGACGGCCGGGCTGAAGCCCTGCTCGTATCGGCGCCGGGCCGCCTGGCCCATCTCCCGGTTGCGGCCCGGTTCGGCCGCGATCCGGCGTATGCAGGACGCGAGCGAGGCGGCCTCGCCCGGCCGGTGCAGCAGCCCGGTCACACCGTCCTCGACGAGTTCGACGAAGGCGCCGTGCCCGGCGGCGACGGTCGGGACCCCGGCCGCCATCGCCTCCACGACCACCAGGCCGAACGCCTCCAGCCACGTCGAGGGAGCCACCACGGCGACCGACCGCGCGATGGCCTGACGGCACTGAGCCGGGTCGTACAGGCCGACGTAGCGGACGTCGTCCCGGCCCGCGGCCCAGGCGGTCACCTCTCGCTCCAGCGGCCCCGTGCCGGCGATGACGAGCGGCACGCCCACACCGCCGTTCGCGGCGATCTCGTCCCACGCGGCCATGAGCAGCCGAACGCCCTTGGCCTCCGCGAGCCGGCCGAGATAGAGCAGATGCTCCCCGGCGCCCGATCGGCGGGCATCGGGGTCGGGCACGAAGTTGTGCTTGACCGCCAGTCGCTCGGCCGGCATGCCGGCCTGCACCAGGACGTCGCGCTGCGCCGCGGAGATACAGAAGAACCGGTCCACGCCGGACCACCACCGCCGCCGGTTGACCGACAGACTGACCGCGAGCGGCACCGTCGCAAGCCGGGAGTTCCGGTAGCAGCCGTGCCGGACCGCGGGCAGCGGCGCCGACGACCCGACGCACTCGGTGCACGGCCGGCCGTCCCGCTGCAGCGTGCCGGGCGGGCAGACCTGGGTGTAGTTGTGCAGCGTGGCGACGGCGGGCACGCCGGCGTCGGCGCAGGCGGCCAGCACCGCCGGCGACAGGAGCGGGAAGACGTTGTGGACGTGCACCACGTCCGGCCGCTCGGCGCGGAGCCGGGTGGCGAGTTCCGTGCGGACCGCCGGGTTCCACGGCACGAGCAGCGGCACCGCGACCTTGCCCAGCAGGGACCGGCCGGCGATGTCGTCGCTGCGCCGCTCGAACACCTCGACCTGATGGCCGGCCGCGCGCAGCAGCTCCACCTCCTGGTCGACGACCTTGTTCTCGCCGCTCGGCTGTGCCGAGGCGTAGCGGTTGTGCACCACGAGGATGCGCATGCTCACCTCACCTCCGATCTCTGGGCCCATCGCGGGATGCGTTGTCGAGGGACTTCGGGCGTCGCGAGGGCAGTGGCCGCGGCGGGCGCCGCCAACAGCGAGGCGGCCAGGGCCAGGTGCAGCAGATACGGCGAGGCGTCGCCCAGTCCGGCCTCGGTGTACGACGCGATCGCGCAGTAGCTGATCAGGAAGATCGCGCAGGCCCGCTGCAGCGACGGTGGCCGCAGCAACGCGACGCCGCCCAGCACGATGATGATCGCCGCGACGAGGGCGACGCCGATCAGGCCCTGCTCGTTGTAGACGGCCAGCCAGCTGTTGTCGATCGGCAGCCCGCCGAACGACTTGTCGCCCAGCCCCACGCCGAACAACTTCTCCCCGGTCGACCGGGGCGCGGCCAGCAGGGCGTCCCAGACCTTGGCCCGACCGGTGAGGCTGGAGAAGTTCTCCTTGCTCTGTCCGCGCAGGAACCACGCCTGCAGCATGGAGGCGAACCCCACTGCGGCCACCGTGGCGCACACCACCGCCCAGGTGAAGAAGCGGCGGGCCGCGGCACTGGTGAGCAGGAGCGAGCCGATCGCCAACACCAGCCCGAGCATCAGGCCGAGCGTGGCCGTCCGGGTATGGGTCAGCCCGAGGAGGACGAGTGACGGCACGATGACCACCGCCGCACTGGTCCTGTCGGTCCGGCGGCCCAGGAGCAGCAGCACGGTGAGCCCGGTGATCACCGCGGCGTACTGGCCGATCTGCGGCGGGGTGAGCGGCCACAACGCGCCGACGAGGCGCCCGCCGTAGAGGTCGGGCAGGGCCGCGCCCGGTGAGACGACCAGGCCGGCGGCCACCGACCCGAGCACCGCGAAGTACATCCGGATGTGGTGCCGTACGAACGTCAGGCTGCCGTCCCACCAGCGGCTGAGCAGCCACAGCGTGCAGACGAAGAGAGTCAGCCGGAAGCAGCGGAACAGCGCACCGAACCCGGACTCCAGTTGCACGCTGGAGATCAGGCTCGTCACCAGCAGCAGGGTGAGCAGGAGCACGTACGCACTGGCTCGGATGCGCAGCCGGAGATTGACCGCGAGCGCCAGCGTGAACGCGGCGACCAGCGCCCCCATGGTGACCAGCTGGATGAGGGAACGAGGCAGCGGGACGATGGTCTTCGCCCCGGCCGAGCCGAGCGTGTTGAGGACCAGCAGCCCCCAGACCACTCCGACGATCTTCGGCGTGCGCTCCGCCTCCATCTCAACCACCGGCCCGTGGGTCGAGGGCGCTGCCCGTGTCCTGCTGGTAGGGCATGCCCTGCCAGCTCTCGAAGTCGAGCACCCGGCTCGGGTCGTGGGCGACGAACTTCCACGGTCCGACGTAGACGTTGTCGTGCCAGCGGTTGTGCTGCTTGCGCGTGATCGCGTCGGCGACCTTCTCGCCCTTGTACGGCGACCAGTCCGGATAGGTGCCGTAGTTGGACAGCACCGCCATGCGGTCGCACTTCGCCGTGCACTTGACGACGGACTTGTCCAGCACGAAGCGGTTGTCGTGGATGTCCACCCACTGGGTCTTCCACCGGCAGTCGGCGTAGAGGGGTGCCTTCGCGATCGCCGACTTCGCGCAGCCGGCGGTCTTCTTCACCAGCAACGTGCAGTCACCGGACGAGGTGTTGGCCGGGCTGTTGCAGAACCGGTCGGCGTTCTCCCACAGGGTGATCCCGGACCAGTTGTCCTCCAGCACGTTCCGGTAGATCTCGATCTTGTCGGTGCGGGCCTCGATCCGTGGTTCGCCGCCGGACTCGGACAAGTAGACGGTCGCGAACGGGAAGTTGTCGCCGTGGTCGGCCGCCCTGCGGCCCTCGACCCAGTTGTTCCGGCGGATCGTGTTGTTCCGGATGACCGCGTTGTAGCTGATCTCGTAGATCAGCGCGGCACCGTCGTTGGCCTCGATCACGTTGTTCTCGATGCGGAAGTCATTGTTGTTGGTGTCCGCCCACAACCCTGTTCCGCGGTTGTCGTGCACCCAGTTGCCGCGCACGTCGGCGCCGTCGACGGCCCAGAACTTGATGCCTCCGGTGCAGCCGCAGCCCTCCCGCCGCCGCTCCCAGTCGCCGGTGTTGTTGCCCACGATCTCGTTGCCCTCGACCACCAGGCCGCTGATACGGCCTTTGCCCTTGTACGCGTTCATGCCGTACTGGCCGTTGTCGCGCAGGCAGCTGGCGCGGACCTGCTGGCGGGCACCGGCCATCAGCCCGGCGCCGGAGTTGTCCCGGATCGTCGCGTGCTCGATCACCCACCCGTCGGCCGAGTCATGGTTGACCACGCCTTCGTCCATCGGGGCCACGAAATGCTGGACGGTCAGATAGCGGATGGCGACGTCGCGGGCGCTGCCGCTGAACGCGTACTGGTTCTTCTTCCCGCCGTCGAGCACCGCGCCCGGCGCACCGAGGTAGCGGTTCCCCCGCTTGGGGATGACCTGGGCGTAGCGGTCCGGATCGAGCCTGTGCTTGCCCGGTCGAAGCCAGAACGTGGTGTTCGGGGGGCTGCTCTTGGTCTTCGCTGCCAAGTCACCGACCACCGCGGGGTCGACCGTCACCGCGCCCGCCGGTGCCTTCGCCGGCCCGGCCGCGGGCTTGGCACACACCCGGGCCACGGCCTTGGCCGCGGAAGTGGACGTGGATGGCGCAACGGTCGGCTCCGCCGCGCGGGCGCCCGGCATGCTCGTACAGCCGGTCGCCGCCAGCAGGGCCAGCGCCGCCGCCGGCACCGCCCAGTCCCGCCATTTGATCCCCACGTGTCCTCCTCCCTCCCTAGCCGCGGAACCTGAGCACGGTGGTGAAGCCCTCCGCGCCGTCGCTGAAGCCGGTGCCGACCAGCGTGGTGGTGGGTTCCTTGCGTCCGAATCCGGCGGAGTACCAGCCCAGGGGCGGGTCGGTCTCGCCGCGATGTGCCTGCCAGGACAGCTGTCCTGGCAGGTCGAGCACCGCGGAGCGGTCCTCGCCGTCCCGGGTCCAGGTGAGCTGTGCCCGGTTGTCCACCAGGTCCGCGGCGATCGCCGGGCCGAGGTGGAACGCCAGGCGTACGGCCCGGCGCGGGCCGCGCACCTCGTCCACCACCCTCAGCTCCTGGCTCTCGGCCGCCAGCTCCACCCGGCGGCGGTGCACGGAGCCCTCGTAGCCGTCGTGCTCGGCACACCAGCGGGCCACCCCCTCGCCGGATGTGTCCGAGACCAGGACACGGCTGCGGGCATGCCGGGTCCACAGGAACGGGCCGCCGGAAACGGACTGGTCGCCGCCGTCCAGCTGCAGGGTGTTGTGGCCGAGGGTCGACCGGAAGTACTGCCGCCACTCGGGCTGCCCGTGGTAGCAGTACGTCCCCGGGTCGGCGAGCACGTCGACGCCGTCGTGCCGGACCTCCACGGACAGCGCGTCCGCGTGGGCATGCGCGGCGATGGACAGGAAGCCGTGCGGACCACCGTCGCAGCGGCACCAGATCTCTTGCGGACCGCGCAGGATGGTCATGCCCGCGTCGGCGAATTGGGCCGGTCGGCTTGCCGGGCGGGTCACGGCCGGTGCGGTTCCCTTGTTCGGGTACGGCCGGATGAGCGCGGCCAGCAGCGGGGTGCGCACGTCGGTGCCGGTCACCGCCGGCCACCAGGCGAGCCGGCCGAACACGGCGTCCCCGGTGGCCAGCAGCGAGGCCCAGCGGTCGGTGCCCGCGCCGTCCACGATCAGACCGTGCCCGTCGTCCGCGTCCCCCTGGCGCGGCGGCCGGAGCCGGTTGTCCACGACGGCCGCGAGCGCGTCGGTCATCCGCAGCAGCACCAGCCGGACGGTCGCGGGGACCGGCACGCCTGCGGCATCCGCCTCGGCCACCGCGGCCAGACCGAGCTCCAGCACCAGTCCGTGATACTCGGTGGCCAGCTCGCGGTTGAGGCCGGAGAGGTAGGTGTTGCCGCGCAGGTGCCGCTCCAGCGACCGCAGCGCGCCGGTCCGCCAACGCTCCGACGAGGGGAACCAGTCGAACGCGCAGGCCGCTGCCAACTGCCCGGCGGCCTCTGCGATGACGTGGTTGTTCGCCGAAGAGCCCCGGCTGGGGAAGGCGGCCAGCCAGCGCTGGTGGTGCCAGATCTGGTTCAGCGCCACCGGGTTGTCCTCGAACAGCCCGGACGCGCCCGGCCAGCCCTCGAGCAGCCGGCGGATCCACACCCAGGACAGCAGCCGGATGCCCAGCTCGATGCCGCTGATCCAATGGACGCCGCACAGCGGCGGGTTGGCCGCCCACCACGACCGCAGGTGCTCGGCCACGCGCTCGGCGTACCGCTCGTCCCCGGTGATCGCGTAGGCGGCGGCGAGCTGGGTGAGGTACTGGTGCCGGGACGGCTCCCAGATCTGCTTGATGTCCCCGACCGCGTCCTCGCTCCGGTACGGCACGTCGAAGGCGTAGCCCGAGGGAGCCCGGCGCCCGGTCCTCGGGTCGCACCACCAGTCCGGGTCGGCCAGGTCGTCGCGGACCACTCCGAAGTACTCGGCGTGCCCGTCCATCAGCCGGTCCGCCTCGGCGACGAGACGCTTCGCGGCGTCCGGAGCTACGGCGGCGATCGTGCCCGCGGGCAGGACCGCGGTGAACCGGGCGCCGGTCACGCTCGGGCAGTCCGGCCGCGCCGACCGCCACCGCCGCCTGCGCACCGCGTCGCCCACCCGGCCCGCGACCTCCTGCGGTCCCATCCGGGACAGCCGCCGCAGGTACCAGCCCGCGCTCATGGTCATCGCGCGCTCGCCAACGTCACCGGCGCACCGCCGGCCAGGCCGGCCTGCACGGCGAGGGTGGCCGCCGTGGTGGCGACCAGCGACTGAAGCGGCACCGGCATCGGCCCGCCGGTCCGAACCGCCTTGATGAACGCGGCCAGCTCGGCGTTCTGGCCCTTGTCCCGGGCCTTGGGCAGCCGCGAACTGACCCACTTCTTACGGCCGTACACCGAGGCACGCACGAAGTCGTCGAGCCGCAGCGCACGGCCGTCCGCGACCAGGTCCAGGGTCTCCTTGGGGAAACCGGACGGGCCGGTGGTGACGTAGCTGATGGTGGCGGTGGACCCGTCCGGGTAGCGCAGCACGACCTGCAGGTCCTCGTGGCCGGACGTGGCGGTCGCGTAGACCGAGACCGGGTCCGCGTCGAGCAGCCAGCTAGCCGTGTCGATGAAGTGTCCGCCCTCGCCGGCGAACCGCGACCCCTCGGTGCCCTGTTGGAGGTACCAGCTGCCGTGCTGCAGCCGGCCCGCGTTGACCAGGTAGCGGAGGTTCGCCGGACCGGTCCGGGCGCCGAACCTGTTCTTGGCCTCCTGGAGCAGCGGCGCGAACCGGCGGTTGAAGCCCACCTGCAGCCGGTCGTTGCCGGACTCCTCCACCGCCGCGAGCACTCCGGCCAGCTCGTCCTCGGTGAGCGCCAGCGGCTTCTCCACGAACACGGTCTTGCCGGCCATCAGTGCTCTTCGGGTCAGTTCGGCGTGCGAGCTGTGCCGGGTGACCACGAACACCGCGTCGATGGACTTGTCGCCGAGCACGGCGTCGAGATCGGTGGTCGCCTCGGCGAAGCCGAACTTCCGCTGCGCGTTGGCCGCGGACAGCGCCGTCGTGGTGACGACGGTCGACAACTCGACGCCGTCGCGCTGTGCCAGGTGCGGCAGCAGCATCGACGTCGCGTAGTTCCCCGCGCCGACGAACGCAAGGCGCACCGGCGAATTGGCGGCCCGGGCAGGGGCGGACGCTCCGCCGCTGGGTCGCTTCACCTCGGGCACGGCCACCGCCGGGGCCGCCGTTTCCTCCGCTTCCCCCGTGGGTTCGGGGTACCGGAACAGTACGGCCACGGCCTTCAGGTCGCCGTCCTTCAGGCGCTGGTACGTCTCGACCGCGTCATCGAAGTCGGCGACGTGGGAGACCAGGGGTTCCACGTCGACGCTGCCGCGGGCGAGGAGATCGAGGAAGCACGCCAGGTTGCGGCGCTCGGTCCAGCGCACGTAGCCGATCGGGTAGTCGCGCCCCTCGAGCTCGTACTCCGGGTCGTAGCGCCCGGGGCCGTAACTGCGGGAGAACCGGACGTCGAGCTCTTTCTCGTAGTACGCGTTCCATGGCAGGTCCAGGCGGCACTTGCCGATGTCGACGACCCGGCCACGGTCCCGGCAGAGCCGGGCGGCCAGCTCGACGGGCTGATTGCTGCCGCCGCCGGCGGCCAGGTACACCTGGTCCACGCCGTGACCGCCGGTGAGTTCGGCGACGGAAGCCTCCACCGCCGCGGACTCGGGATCGCCGCAGGCCACGGCGCCCAGGCGCTCGGCGAGCTCGCAGCGCACCGGGTCGGGGTCGACGCCGACGACGCGGACTCCCGAGGCGGCGAGGAGCTGCACCACCAGCTGCCCGATCAGCCCGAGGCCGATGACCAGTGCCACTTCGCCGAGCTGCGGCTCGCCTTGGCGGACGCCCTGCATCGCGATCGACCCGACGGTGCCGAAGGCCGCGTGCCGTGGCGCGAGGCCGTCCGGCACCGGGGCGTAGAGGTTCTTCGGCACCCAGTTCAGCTCGGCGTGCAACGCGTGCTCGTTGCCGGCGCAGGCCACGAGGTCGCCGACCTTCACGTCGTCGATCCCGGCGCCGACCTGCTCGACCCCCCCGCACAGCGAGTAGCCCAGCGGCGTGTAGGAGTCCAGCTTTCCCATCACCTTGCGGTAGGTGGCGGGCACCCCGTTGGTGGCCACGCTCTGCATGACCTTGGCCACCTGGTCCGGCCGGGAACGGGCCTTGCCCAGCATCGACATGCCGGCCTCGGACACCTTCATCATCTCGGTGCCGGTGGAGATCAGCGAGTAGGCGGTGCGGACCAGTACACCGCCCGGCTTGCACCCCGGCACCGGCACGTCGAGCACCGCCAGCTCGCCGCTCTTGTAGTTCTGTACGACCTGCTTCACCCGAACTCCTCTGATTCCTAAGCCGTTTGCCGAGTGCTCTGGCCGGACCCAGAGGTCGCGTCGCGATACCAGTACTCGAGGGTCAGCACATGCCACAGATGCTTGGAGAAGTCCCGCTGCCCGGCGGCGTCCTCGGCGACCATCCGCGCCAGCGCGTCGCGGCGCAGGAGCCCTGAATTGACGAGCACGCCGTCGTTCACCACCTCGCGAACCAGCGGTGCCAGATCCCGGCTCATCCAGGCGCGCAGCGGGGCGCTGAACAGACCCTTGGGCCGGTACACGATCTCCCGCGGCAGGATCGAGGTGGCCGCCTCCTTGAGGACGGCCTTGCCCTGCCGTCCGACGATCTTGCGATCACCTGGCACGGCGAACGCCGCCTTGACCACCTCGACGTCCACGTACGGCACCCGCACCTCGGTCGACGCGGCCATGCTCGACCGGTCCGTGTAGGCGAGGTTCAGGCCCGGCAGGAACATCCGGGCGTCGCCCAGGCACATGCGGTTGACGAAGTCGTCGAGGTCGTTGTCCTGATAGGTGTCCGCATGCTCGGTCAGCACGTCGTCGACCGTCCCGGCCAGGTCCGGATCGATGAGGGCAAGCAGCTCGTCCTGGTCGTACATGGTGTAGCTGCGCCGGAACGCGGTCTCCTCCGGCAGATCGGCGAAGGAGAGGAACCGCTTCGCGAAGCGCACCGACCGGTACCCCCGGCGGCTCGTTGCGACCGGCAGCCGGTCCACGGCCGCGGACACCCCGCGCCGCAGGGGCCGCGGGACGCGCTGGTAGCGCAGCGCGAGCAGGTTGGCCAGGTGCTTGCGGTACCCGGCGAACAGCTCGTCGGCGCCCATCCCCGAGAGCATCACCTTGACCCCGGCCTCCCGGGCCGCCGAGCAGATCAGGAACGTGTTGATCGCGGCGGGGTCGCCGATCGGCTCGTCCAGGTGGTACGTCATCTGCGGCAGCAGGTCGAGCACGTTCGGGGCGATCTCGATCTCGTGCAGGTCGACGCCGAACCGCTCGGCCACCTGCCGGGCATAGCGCAGGTCGTCCGGCATCGCCTCGAACCTGGCGTCCTCGGCGCGGAACCCGATCGTGTACGCGGAGATCCCGGGCCGGTCGCGGGCCGCCAGCGCGGTCAGGTAGCTGGAGTCGAGACCGCCGGAGAGGAAGGTCGCCACGGGTACGTCGGAGAGCAGGTGCTGACGGGTCGACTCCTCGACGACGGCAGCGAGGTCCGGCTGTTCGCCGGCCCGGGCCCGCTCCCGGCCCTCGGCGGCGACGTCCTTCAGGTGCCAGTACCGGCCGCGCTCCACCCGGCCGTCGGGCCGGCACCTCAGCCAGCTCCCCGGCGGCAGTTTCTCCGCTTCGCGGTACGCGCACCGCGAGTCCGGCACCCAGTAGTACAGCAGCGAGGCCACCAGCGCCGCATGGTCCACCTCCAGCGATCCGCCGGTCGCGGCGGCGAGCGCCTTGAGCTCGGAGGCGAACACCAGACCCTCGCCGCGCCGGAGCAGGAACAGCGGCTTGATGCCGAGCTGGTCGCGGGCGAGCACCAGGTCACCGGTTCGCTCGTCGAAGACGGCGAACGCGAACATGCCGCGCAGCCGGGGCAGGCAGTCCGTGCCCCAGCGCCGCCAGGCCTCCAGGAGCACCTCGGTGTCGGAGGTACCGCGGAAGCGCACCCCGGCGGCCGCCAGCTCGGCACGCAGCTCGGGCGCGTTGTACAGCTCGCCGTTGTATGTCAGGGCGAGGCCGTCCGAGACCATCGGCTGGGCGCCGGTCTCGGACAGGTCGATGATGGCCAGCCGGCGGTGCCCGAGCTGCACTTCGCCGTCACCGACGGGGTGGCCGTACCGGCCCGCCCCGTCCGGACCGCGGTGGGCGAGGGTGTCGGTGAGCCGGTCGGTCACGGCTTTCCCGTCCGGCCATCGGTAAGTACCTGCGATGCCACACATGTGCTACCGCGCCTCCTGGTCGTTGTCCGCGCCCTGCGCGGCCCACGCCGGCAGCCGCTCGGTCTGCCGCCGGCCCGTCAGGTTCTGCCGGTCCGGCCGCTCGCTGCGGCCGCGCAGCGCGGTCTGCAGCCCGTCCCACAGCGTGCCGTCGGTCCGGTCCCGCGGATCGGGGTCGATCAGCACCACCCCGATCACCGGAATGCGCTGGTCGGCGAGTTGCCGCGCCACGGTGTGCAGCCATGCGGCGCTGCCGTGCCCGGCACGCACCACGAGCACGGTCTGGGTGCCGAGGTACTGGAGGTCGGTCCACGCGGTGCCGGGTGCGACCGAGCCGACGCCGATCAGATGCCCCTGACCCGGTACGGCCGTGGCCTGCTCGCCGCTGACTACGGTGGGGTCTCCTGGTTTCTGGCGGCGGCCGGAGAGCTGCGAGCCGGGCAGACCGTCGATGACGGCCACGGGCCCCTCGGCCGACAGTGCCCTGGCGACGTTCAGCGCGATCACGCTCGTGCTGCGCGCACAGCCCAGTTCCAGCAGCGACACCGGTTCCGCGGAGCCGCGGACGGTGCGCGCCAGGGACGCGGTGAGCCGTTCGCGTGCCACCCGGGTCCGTCGGCGCTGCCACAGCCTGCCCGACCTGTGGGGCAGCTCCGCGATGACCGAGGCGCCCAGGTTCGCCGCGATGTCCCGGCGCAGCACGGGGCGGTCCGCCACCACCGTGCCGACCGCGGCCAGCGCGAGCCCGACGACGAGCCCGAGGACGAGCCCGATCGCGGCGTCGGTGACGGCGGCCTTGGGCAGGGAGTGTCGCACCGCGCGCGGTGCGTCCACGATCTGTGTGCCGGCGATGACGCTGGGCGTGCCGGTACGCGCATCCGCGGCGCGCTGGTCGAAGTCGGCGATCCGCGAGTTGAGTTCGGCCCGGCGGGCGAAGAGCGACTCGATGCTCGCCGACGCTTTCGGGTCGCTGTCCGGGGGCTGGTCCCCGATCGCCTCGTTGACCTGGGCGAGCTCGTGCCGCGTGCGGTCACGCTGGTCGAGCAGGGCCTTCGCCTCGGCCTTCGCGATTTCCTGCATCCGCGTCACATGGTCCGTGACGAACGCGTCGGCCAGCGCCTTGGCCCGGGCCACCGCTTCCGTTTCGGTATCGGCGGTCACATCGATCTGCAGCAGGTTGTTGGTCAGGCCGGTGCCTCGGTAGTCCTTCATGAAGTCCTCGGGCTTCTCCGGGGACTTGAGGGACTTCAGGGCCATGTCGGCGACCCGTGTGGTCTGCAGCACCGCGACGTCGGTACGGATCAGCGTTCCGGTGTCGTTCGGCTGGTCCTCCGCGTGCGCGACCAGCACCTTGGTCATCGCGCTCGGCGGCGGTGGCATCAGGACCGCCACGGCCGCACCGGCCAGGAAGCCCAGAAGCGCCATGGTGCACCACAGGCGGCGGCGCCTGCGCACCGCCACCACCAGCGCCTGCAGGTCGAGGAGCGGAGCGGCGGCCGGCGACTTGGAAGTCGTGCTCGTGCTCACGCCGAACCTCCCGTCGCGCGGCCGGGCACCGCGAACGTCAGAGTGGCGTCGTCCGGAAGCTGGTCGGCGGACCGCGCGGGGCGGGCCTCGACCGTGCCGGCGAGGACGACGCCGACGACCTCGTGCCTGCCGTCCGCGCACGCCTCGGCGACGCCCGTGAGCTCCTCCGCGGTCCAGCTGCCCGCGCTGAGGACCACCAGGGCACCGTTCTCGGTGTCGCGGTCCGGCACCATCGGCCGGTCCACCGACACCTCCACCACTCGCAGCAGCGGATCGCCCTTGGCCTCGGCGACGAGCTGCCCGGCGGCCCGGCGGGCGGTCTCGTCCCCGTCCGGTACGACGACCAGCAGCCGCCGGGGAGCCGGCAGCTGGTTCCTCAGGCGAGCGCACACCCGCCGGTAGCGGAGCCGTCTGCCGGCCTCGTCGCCGGACTTCTCCGGAGCCGGTACGTCCCACCGGGTGTCGATGCCGAGGAGCCGGCGGATCCGGGCTCGTGGGCCCCCGTCCTGCGGCCCCTGCGCGCGCCTTTCACCGGGCACGTCGACGGTGCCGAGAAGCGTCGAGCCCAGCGCCGCGGCGATCTCCGGTTCGGTGCGCAGTCGGCGGTTCATCCGTGCGGCGACGAGATGGCCGATGACCGCGAGCAGGAAGAACAGCAGCGCCCCGCCGACGATGAGCTGAATCCTCGTCGGCGGCGCCTCGCCGGTCGGCCGGGTGGCCGGCCCCATGACCACCATGCCTGCCTTGCTGCTCGCCGGGCCGGCCTCGTCGAGCTTCTTCATGGCCGCCTCCAGCGAGGTGCGCAGGTTCTCGAGCGCGGTGCGGGCCTGCACGCTCTCCACGGTCTGTCCCGGATCGGCAGCCTTGGCCAGGTCGCTGATGCGGCGGTTGGTGTCCGCGACCTGCTTCCGCAGCGCCTCGGTCTCCGCGGCCGCCGCGGAGTCGGTGCCGCTGCCCGCGATCTGCGCGGCGTACTGCACGAACTGCTGGGCCACTCGGTCGGCGAGCCGCTGCGCGCGCTCTGGGGTGTCGGCCGTACCGGAGATCGTGATGATGTTCCCGTCGGCGGGCCTTGGCGCTCACGTTGTCCCGCAGCTCGGCGTCGCTGACGTCGGTCCAGTGCAGAGCGGCGGCCGCACGGCCGACCACCGCCGAACTGGTGGCGATGTCCACCTGGGTGAGCAGCTCGCGCTCCTCCCAGATGCCTGGCAGCAGTACCGGTGCCGACGCGGTGTATCGCGGCGGGAACACCAGCACCGAGGTGCCGTAGCCGAATAGTGCGCC
Organism: Streptomyces sp. R28; assembly: GCF_041052385.1. GTDB lineage: Bacteria > Actinomycetota > Actinomycetes > Streptomycetales > Streptomycetaceae > Streptomyces. The sequence goes on from NZ_CP163439.1 coordinate 8,187,973, forward strand.
CACCACGGCGAGGACGGTCAGAAGCCGCCACCGCCGACGGAGTATCCGCCCGATCGTGACGAGGCGGATGGTGTCTTCGTTCAACTGCGCTGCCTCTTCTTCCCTGTGCGCACCGGACCGCTCGCCGGCACCGCACCGCGGTCCCCGCACGCGGCGGCATAGGCGGCGAGCAGCGACGCCTGCGAGTTCCGCCAGGAAAGCTGCCCGCTGATCCGCTCCTGGCCGATCTCGCCCATCCGGTCCCGCTTCTCCGGATCGTCCAGCAACACCGTGATGAGCTTGGCGAACTGGGCCTCGTCGTTGGCGGGCGCGTAGACGGCGGCGTCACCGGCGGAGACGCGTGCCTCCTTCAGGTCGAACGAGACGATCGGCCGGCCCATCGCCATGTACTCCAGGACCTTGTTCATGGTCGACACGTCGTTGAGCGGATTGCGCGGGTCGGGGGAGAGGCACACGTCGGCGGTGGACAGGTAGCGCACCAGGTCGGCGTCCGGAATGCGGCCGGTGAACTGCACCTGCTCGGATAGCCCGAGCTGCCGGGACAGCTCCACCATCGCGTCGAAGGCGTCGCCGGAGCCGACGAACACCGCATGCCAGTCGGTCCGCCCGAACTCGTCGCGCAGCTTCGCGAGGGCCCGCAAGGCGTAGTCGACGCCGTCCTGTGGGCCCATGACGCCCAGATAGCACAGCAGATGAGGCTTGCCACGCTTCAACTCCGGCTCGGGCGGCACCGGTTGGAACCGCTCGATCTGGGGCGCGCTGCGCACCACGAAGACGTCCTCAGGGCGCCGGCCGCCACGGCTCACCGCGACGTCCCGGTAGCTCTCGTTCGTGGCGAGCACGATGTCCGCGGCCCGGTAGGTCCGCCGTTCCAGCGCGCACACGGCGCGGTAGAGCAGGTCCTTGCCGCGGTCGAACCGGGAGAGGTACAGCTCGGGTACCAGGTCGTGCTGGTCGAAGACGAACCGCGCGCCGCGCCGCCTGAGCCACCGTGCCGCCAGGAACAGCAGGTCGGGCGGGTTGCAGGCGTGAACCACGTGGACCGGGCCGACCTTGCGGGCCAGCCGGGCCGTGTGCCACAACGCCGTTCCGTACTCCTTCAGGTAGCCGGCCGGGCCTCCGGTGGCCGCGCGCAACGGGTAGCGGTGGATCCGCACCCCGTCGATCACCGCCTCCGGCTCCGTGTCGCGCTTCTCCCCCCGGGGACAGATGACGTGCACTTCCCAGCCCGCGTCGCGCAGCGTCGTGCACTCCTGCCACACCCGCCGGTCGAACGGCACCGACAGGTTCTCCACCAGAATCAGCGCGCGGCGGTTCGACCCCCCGCCGCTGGTCGCATTACCAAGCAAGGCCCACGTACCCCGGTTCGGCCCGACGCGTCTCGGCGTCGGGAAGGCGTATGAGGTCGACGATCACCGGGCCGTCGCCATGGGGCAGCGCCGACAGCACGGCTGGATCCCTGGTTCCGACCAGGCACACCTCGGCGTGCTCGAGCACCTCGTCGACGGACTCCGCGAGCAGCTGCGCGAGGTGCGGCAGCCGGGTTTCGATGTACTCGCGGTTCGCGCCGATCAGCCGGGAGAGGCTCACGTTGGCGTCGTGGATCCGCAGGTCGTACCCCTTGCCGTGGAGCCTCTCCGCCAGCTCGACGAGCGGGCTCTCGCGGAGGTCGTCGGTGCCGGGTTTGAAGGACAGCCCGAACATTCCCACCCGGCGCTTGCCGGTGCGCTCGACCAGCTCCACCGCACGCTGCAGATGGTCGGCGTTGGAGGGCAGCACGTGGGAGAGGATGGGCACCGAGACATCGGCCCGCTGCGCCGCGTACACCAGGCTGCGCAGGTCCTTGGGCAGGCAGGAGCCACCGAAGGCGAAGCCGGGCCGCAGGTAGGCGGGGCTGATGTTCAGCTTGCGGTCGGCCAGGAACACGTCCATCACCTGGTGCGAGTCCACCCCGAGCGCCTGGCACACCGCGCCCAGCTCGTTCGCGAAGCCGATCTTGAGGCCGTGGAACGCGTTGTCCGCGTACTTGATGGCCTCGGCCGTCGGGACCGGCACCCGGAACACCTCGCCGGGCAAGCCGTCGTACAGCGCCAGCACCGCGTCGCCGCTTGCCGAATCGAGTTCGCCGATGACGGTCTTGGGCGGGTCGAAGAAGTCCCGCACGCTCGTGCCCTCGCGCAGGAACTCCGGGTTGACCGCGACCCCGATGTCCACCCCGGCCGTGCCGCCGACGTACTTCTCCAGGATCGGCACCAACAGGTTCAGACAGGTGCCCGGGAGCATGGTGCTGCGGAACACGACGGTGTGCCGCCCGCCCCGCTCGGCCAGCGCGGCGCCGATCTCCTCGGTGACCCGCTCCAAGTAGGTGGTGCACAGGCTGCCGTTGGGCTCCGACGGCGTACCCACACAGATCAGCGACACCTCGCTGTCCATGATCGCCTCGCGGACGTCCTTGGTGGCGCGCAATGCTCCGGTCCGCACGACGTCGGCGATGAGCTCGCCGATCCGCTCCTCGACCACCGGGGCCTTGCCGTCGTTGACCAGGTCGACCTTCACCTGGTTGACGTCCACCCCGATGACCTCGTGGCCCATGCTGGCCAGGCACGCGGCCGACACACAGCCCACGTAGCCGAGCCCGAAAACGCTGACTCTCATGACTCGTTCCTCCCCCCAGGCAGGCCCTTGCGGCCTGCGGTCCGCGCGTCGGCGGGACCGTCCAGTTGCAGACCCCCGCGCATCAGTAGGCCCCCTGGCCGTAGAGCACCGCACGCAGCGTCTTCCACAAGATCACTGTGTCCAGGGCGAGCGACCAGTCCTCCACGTACCGCAGATCCAGCCGGACCGCCTCCTCCCACGACAGGTCGCTGCGTCCGCTGATCTGCCACAGGCCGGTGAGTCCGGGCTTGACCAGCAGCCGCCGCCGGATGTCGGGGCCGTACGCAGCGGACTCCTCCGGTAACGGAGGCCGCGGACCGACGAGCGACATCGATCCGGTGAGCACGTTGAAAAGCTGCGGGAGCTCGTCGAGCGAGTACCGGCGCAGCACTGCTCCCACCCGGGTCACCCGCGGATCCCGGCGGAGCTTGAACAGCAGCCCAGCACCCTCGTTGCGGTCGGCCAGCTCGGCACGTGCCCCGTGGGCCCCGGCGACCATGGTGCGGAACTTGAGAATGGTGAACTCGCGGCCGTCCTTGCCGACCCTGCGCTGGCGGTAGAACGCCCCACCCCGACTGTCCATCAGCACGAGCAGCCCGACGAGCACCATCAGCGGCGCGAAGAGGATCAGCAGGATCGCCGCGCCCATCCGGTCGACGACCCCTTTGACCGCGCGGCGGCCCCCGGTGAAGGTCGGCATGCTGACCCGCAGCAGCGGGATCCCCAGCACCGCGTCGACGTGCAGCCGCGGGCCGGCCACCTCCATCAGCACGGGGGCCACGACCATCTCGGCGTCGCTGCCTTCGAGGTTCCAGGCCAGCCGCTGCAGCCGGTCAGGTGACCAGTGCGGGTCCGGAGTGACCGCGACGACACGGTAGCCCTCGTGGTGGACGTGCTTGGCGACGTCCGTCAGCCGGCCGACGACCGGCACTCCGTCCAGTTGGTCACCGTCGAGCCCCCGACCGTCCGTCGTGCACACCGCCTCCACCCGCCAGCCGATGTGCGGGAACTTGCGGGTTCGGATGATCAGGTCGCGCACGGTCGCCGGGCTCCCGGCGGCGAGCACCGGTCTCAGGCACCGTCCTTCCTTGCGCTGTTTGTGCAGCCCGAGGCGGAGCAGATACCGCGCGGTCATGGTGACGAGCGCGATCGCGGGTATCGCGACGAAGATCCAGAGCTTGATGTTGCGCGAGGTGAGGGCGATCCCGCCGAGTGCCAGTACGACGGTCGCCGTGAACAGTGAGCGCCCGAGCCGGCGGAATTCCTCGGCACCCTGGCCGAGCACGGCCGGAGCCCACGCCCGGCTCACCGCAAGCGCCCCCAGCACCAGCAGCTCGGTGCCGAACGCGAGGATGCCCCATTTCTCATGCCAGTTGGCCGCGTCCCGGGCCCCGAAGAACTCGCCGATCGCCGCCACCACGAAGGCGGTGACCACGGTGTCGCTGATGATCACGGTACGGCGGTACCGCTGTTCCCAGTCGATCGCAGGCTGTCTGATCGCCCCGTTCGCCAGACGCCCGCCCGCCGACGGAAACGGGCTGACTATTCCCCCTTGCCGCACAGAACCCCCCAGGTCCCCAGTGGCTCGACGTGTTCGCCCAACACGATTCCTCCCCCCGGGAGACCCCCGCCCCCCGTACTGTCCCGCCCCTTGGGAGGCCCCCGCCTCCCGCGCCGCGCTGTTCCTCCCCGCGGGAGGCCCCCGCCTCCCGCTCATGACATCCGGCTATTTCAGAGCTACTTGAACAACCCGCCCTGGCGGCAGCGGACTCGCAAGTCCTGCCAGACCCTCGAGGTGCGTGGCAACCCGTCGAAACCTCGGGTTCTCCCCGTACCCAAGGCCTCCTCTCGGGCTCCAAGAATTGATCACCCCAACGTCTTGCGTCGGGGATGCGACTGCAGGCGTTTCGTAGCGTCGGACCTATGGATCCTTACTGGTCGCCTCGTGTCCGAACAGCTGAAGCACGGTCAATCTAGACCATCGGGGCCGGTATGAAGAGAGGATGTGTGGAATTTGTGTTCAAGCTTTGAGACTTGATCCATCAATCGGTCACCGCCGGCGGAGGCCTTGACTCCGCCGCGCTCTCCAGCAGCTCACCCGGCCCACGCCGCGGCTTGTGCGCGGTAGTGGAAGACAAGCTTCAACGGGCCTTCTGCAGCGCCCAGTTCGGCAACGATCGCCCGCCGTTCGTGCACTACGGCGTGCCGCCGCGGGTGCTCGAGGCGGGCGGGGTGATCGACCCGGACGACGAGGCGAACGACTTGATCGTGTCGGTGGGCGGCGGCATCAAAAGCTGCCGGGCCGCTGAGCAGGCCGACGCTCGGCGGGGCCGCGGCACAACCCGCCGAGGAGGGCTCTGACGGCCCTCACAGGTTCTGGCGTCGAATCCATAAACGGCTGAAAGACCTCTCATCATCGCGTTCTGGCGCAGCGTCAGGCCGAGGGCTGGATGTTCCTGATCGAAGCAGCCCGCGATCCGCGGACGACCAGCGCGACCGCCCCAGCGGCAAGGCCTCTGCCCCGCCCGCTGACACGTCCTGCGCGGGAACGGGCGCCCCGCCCGCTGGCGGTCCTGGAGGGGGCGCCGGCACCGGCGTGGTCACCCGTGCCCCCCTTGGCTCTCTCGCGGCGGGAGCGGTCCCCGCACGCGGGGGCCTTGGCCGGGCGGTTCCGGTTCCGGGTCGTCGTACCGGATCTGCGGGGGTACGGCCGGTCGCCGGTGCCGACGAGGGCGACACGCCGGGCGGAGATGGCCGAGACCTGGCGGGAGACGCCCCCGCCGGGACTGCGCACGGCCCACGTCCGCACCCTGCTGGGCACGCCGGACCGCGTCATCGCCCATGCGGACGCCGGGCACCACCTGCACGAGGAAACGTCCACCGCACGATCCGGCTCCTGGCCGACCGGGCGGACGAGTGGGGCCATCGGTCTCGTCCTCACCCTGTGCCGGCTCGCGCCGATGAGTGCAGGATCGGCTCTGCGTCATGCATTGTCTGTTTCGTGCCGACGCTTGACAGGAAGGTCACCGCGAAGCAGGCGGAGGCCGCTAGGAAGAGGAGAGGGTAATGACCAAGCGCACGGGCAGGGTGATCTGCGACATCACGATCTCGGCGGACGGCTACTCGGCCGGGCTCAACCAGACCGAGGAGCGCCCGTTCGGCGACGACGGCGGTGACGGCTCGGGCGACAAGCTGCACGCCTGGATGTTCGACACTCCCGACGAGAACCGGGCCGAGGTCGAGGGGATGACCGCCGCCCATGCGTTCATCATGGGGCGCAACATGTTCGGCCCCGTGCGCGGCGAGTGGGACCGGGAGTGGAACGGCTGGTGGGGCGACGATCCGCCGTTCCATGCGCCGGTGTTCGTGCTCACTCACCACGCGCGCGAGCCGGAGCCGATGGACGGCGGCACCACGTACTACTTCGTCACCGACGGAATCGCGTCGGCACTGGCACAGGCGCGCGCGGCGGCCGGTGACGGCGATGTCTCGGTCCATGGCGGCGCGACCACCATCAACCAGTACCTCGCCGCCGGCCTGATCGACGAGCTGCGGCTGCACATCGTGCCGCTCACGCTCGGCGCCGGCACGCGGCTGTTCGAAGGCGTTCCGCCGCTGAAACTGGAGCAGGTGAGGTCGCGGTCGGCGAGCAGGGTCACGCACGTGACCTACCGCGTGCTGTCCTGAGCCGACGGGCGTTGTCGCACGACTGCCGCGGGTGGGACCACGCGCCCTGGCGTGAACCGCTCGCGCCTCGGCGGCCGAGAAACGGACCTGACGGGTGTGCCGGCAGCGCACCCCCGTCACCGCCATTGACACTCGCCCGTCCTGCCTCGACACTCTTGGCCAGGCAAGGGTGAACCAAGTTTCACCAGGCGAACGATGGCAGGTGGACTGCTAGGTGAAGAAGGGCGCCCCCGCTGCCCGTCTTGCCGCTGCTGCCTCTGTGTTCGAGGCTCCCCCCTCAGCTTCAAGGACGAAGATGAACTCCACCCCCGCGTCCGGCGCACCCCGTCCCTCACAGACGTTCCGCACCGTGTTCCCGGTCCTGGCCCTGTGCTGGCTGGCCGTCTTCTTCGACGGCATGGACGTCAACATCTACGGCGCCGTCATGCCGCACATGCTCGACGACTCAGGGCTCGGGCTGACCCCGGCCAGTGCGGGCACGATCGGCAGCTGGACCACCTTCGGCATGCTCATCGGCGCGCTCACCGCCGGAAACCTCACCGACTGGCTGGGCCGGCGGCTGATGCTCGTGGCCAGCGTGACCCTGTTCTCGGTCGGCTCGGCGGTCTGCGCAGTGGCCGGCGGCATCGGCCTGTTCGGCTTCGGCCGCTTCGTCTCCGGACTGGGCCTCGGCGGTCTGATGCCGCTGTGTCTGGCCATGGTCATGGAGTTCGCGCCGCCGCGCCGGGCCGCCCTCACCACCGGCCTGCTCATGACCTCGTACCACTTCGGCGGCATGGCGGCGACCGGGCTCGGGCTGACGCTGGCCCCGGCTGCCGGCTGGCGCTGGGTGTTCTGGGCGGGCGTCCTGCCGGCCGTGATCGCCGTACCGCTGCTGGTGAAGCTGCTGCCGGAGTCGCCGGGCGTGCTGCTGGCGCGCGGCGAGCGTGAGAAGGCGGACGCGGTCGCCGACCGCTACGGGCTGCCCCGGCCCACCGCGGTCGCCGCCCCGGCCGCCGGCGCGGCGGGCCGCCTGGCCGCCGTACGCGAACTCTTCCGCCCCGAGTCGCGCTGGGCCACCCCGCTGCTGTGGCTGGCCTCCTTCTGCGGTCTGCTCCTCGTCTACGGCGTGAGCACCTGGCTGCCGCAGATGATGCGCGCCGAGGGATACGGGCTGTCCTCCTCGGTCAGCTTCCTGATGGTGATCAACGCGGGCGGCATCGTCGGCCTGCTCATCGCGGGCCGTACCGCCGACAAGTTCGGTCCGGTGCGGGTGTCGGCGATCTGGTTCGTGCTGACCGCCGCAGGGGCCCTGCTCCTCAGCAACCACCTTCCGCTCGGTGCGACTTACGCGGTCGTCGCCCTCACCGGCGTCTGGCTGTTCAGCGCGCAGGTCATGGTCTACGCCGCCACCAACACCGTCTACCGCGACAGCGAGCGGGCCGCAGGTCTCGGCTGGGTCACCGGAGTTGGCCGTACCGGCGCCGTCGTCGGTCCCTGGCTGATCGGCGTGCTCGCCACGAGCGGCAACCAGAGCTGGGGCTTCACCACGTTCGCCCTGGCCGGGCTCGTGGGCGCGGTGGCGATCGCCCTCGTGCCCCTCGCCCGGCGGATCGGCCGGAGCGACGCACCGGCCGCGGTCCCCGTCGCGGCCACGGCGGGCGCGGGCGCCCCGGACGCCTGACGCTCAGCTGCTCGATCTCCTTTCCCTTCCCTGACTCCGACCCCCGCTCGAAGAGGAGACCGCACGATGGTTCTGGGCACGCGATCAAAATCAGGACGGTCGCGCTCAGGGCGCGTTCCCCTGGCGCGGTCGGTGGCGGCGGCAGGTGCGGCGGTGGCCGCGGCGGCGACCCTCGTCACGGCTGCGGGGGCCGCCACCCCGGCCCCCGCAGGGGCTGCGGCCCCCGTTCCCAAGGTGCAGGTCACCAAGGACCTCGCCTACGCGCCCGCTCAGCCCGTCGGCACCGAGGGCCATCTGCTCGACCTGTATGTGCCCCGGTCCAAGAAGCCCGTCCCGCTGGTGATCTCGACGCGCGGTTCCGCCTGGCTGGCGGACAACGGACGCCGGGACGCCGACAAGGTGGCCGCCGAACTCAACCCGGCCGGGTACGCCGTCGCCGGTGTGTCCATCCGCTCCAGCTCCCAGGCCCAATTCCCGTCCCAGCTCCATGACATCAAGGCCGCCATCCGCTGGCTGCGCGCCCACGCGAGGACGTACAACCTCGACCCCGAGCGCTTCGCGATCATGGGCGACTCCTCCGGCGGCTGGACCTCCGCGATGGCCGCCGTCACCAGCAACAACCCCGAGCTGGAAGGCGACGTCGGCGTCAGCGGCCCCTCCAGTGCCGTGCAGGCCGCCGTCCCCTTCTACCCGCCGACCGACTTCCTTCAGATGGACGCGCACATGCCGGACAACTGCGAGGAGTTCAACGCCATCATGGGGATCACCGGCTGCCACAACGACCCGCGCTCCCCCGAGTCGAGGCTGCTCGGCTGCACCATCACGGAGTGCCCGCCCGCCAAGGTCGCCGCCGCCAACCCCCTCACCTACATCGGCAAGCGGCCCGTCCCGCCGACGCTGATCCTCCACGGTGAGCCGGACGCCCTCGTGCCGTACCACCAGGGCCGGCTGCTGTACGAGAAGCTGGCCGCCACGGGACACGACGCGCGCATGATCTCCTTCCCGAAGGCGGCCCACGGCACGCTCTTCGAAATGCTCACCGACGACGCGACCCGCGAGGGCGCCTATGAGGAGGCCGCACGGGGCGGGCACTCCACACCCGTCCGTCCGGTGACCCCGACCTGGAACACCGTCATCTCCTTCCTGAACCAGCACCTGCGCTGACGACGTTCGCCTCGGTCGGCGTGACGCGGTTCGGCGGAGGAGCGGTCGTGGGTCCTAGTGCTTTCTTCCGAGGCGCGCTGCGCCAAGAGACCGATTCCCGCCCGGCCGGGCGACCCTAGTGTGCGCCGCATGAGGGATGCGGCGCACAAGACCTCCCGCGACCGGGCGGTGGACGTCGTCCGGGGTTACGCGAACCAGGACGCCATCGCGGTCCAAGAGGCACTCGACGGTCTGGATGCGGGCAACTGGACAGAGGTGTACGCGGTCCTGAGCGGTTTGTTGCGCTCCACCATCAGCATCATGGAGCTGAGCGGCAAGCGGTGTGAGCTCGGCCAGTTGGTCCGGCGTTCCGACGAGGTCGCCGCCGCGGCCCCGCCCCACCACGAGTTCGCCGTTGCCGAGGCGACGCGTGCCTGGGCCCGCGGAGACCAGTCGGCGATGCGCGCGCTGTCCGGCCAGGACCTCCCAGGGGCCGTGCACATGACGGCCGTGGGCGCCGCCGTCCTGGGCCTGGAGCTGTGGGGCAGGACGGGATTCCTCGAGGTCCTCAACGAACTCCACCAGACCGTCACCGCGCTCGTGAACGATCGGCCTTCCGGCGTCTGACCGCTCCAGCGGCGGCGTCCGGAAACCAGACTCTCGCCGGTTTCGTCGTCGATGCCACCCGCCTGGCGAAACCGGCGAGACCTTCTGCATGCCGGACCCGACCTGTCACCCGAGCATGTCGGAATCACCCTCGACTCCCGCTTCCCGCAGGAGCGAGGCGACGTGGTGATGGAAGGCCGGCCCCACCCACCCCGGCTGCCTGATCGCACTCCGGGAAGTGCGCAGAGAACGTCGGCAGCACCGTCGCCGCCCACGACTTTGTTCGGTGCGCGCCCCTGTCGCAGGACACGCTGCGCAAGCTCGACGAGATCTGGCCCGGCCCCGGCGGGGAGGCCCCCGAGGTATACGTCTGGTAGCCGTTGCCGGCCCGACGTGGTCCGTTCGGGTCGGCTGAGGCCGCCCGCTGCGATGAGTTTCGGCCGGGTCGGGAGTCTGTTCCGGTGACGTCGTAGAACGCGGTACGACACTGCCCGGCACGATCCACCACGGAGGACATGATGACGACCACGCCGGATGACCCGACCCCCGCGCTGCCCGGCCGCCCGCCCGTCGTTGACCTGGCCCCCTGGCAGGCAGCCCGTGACGAGCTGCTGGTCCGCGAGAAGGCCCACACCCACGAGGGCGACGCCATCGCCGCGGCCCGCCGCCGGCTGCCGATGGTGGAGTTCGACGGGACGGTCGAGGTCGTCGGACCCGACGGCCCGGTCCCGTTCCTGGACCTGTTCCAGGGGCGCGACGAGCTCGTGGTCTACCAGCACATGTGGTACGACGGCGCGCCGCACCAGGGTCAGTGCGAGGGCTGCACCACCACGGCCTGGCACCTGAAGGACGCCGTCTACCTCAACGCCCGCGGTGTGTCGTTCGCCGTCCTGACCACGGGGCCGTGGGACGAGGTGGCCTCGTACGTCGAGTTCATGGGCTACACCCAGCCCTGGTACTCGGTGCGCGACGTGGACGCGCCGGTCGGCGGCGACATGGGTTACCTCACCTCCTTCCTGCGCGACGGCGACCGCGTGTTCCTCACCTACTCCACGACGGGCCGTGGCAACGAGCGGGTCAACGGTTCCCTCGGCCTGCTCGACATGACGCCCTACGGCCGCGGCGAGGCGTGGGAGGACAACCCCGAGGGCTGGCCCGAAGGACGCGATGCGTGTTGGTCCTGGCGCTCGGACGCGGACGGGAACCCCACCTGGGGCCCGACCGGGCGCCCCGTACCGCAGTGGACCCGCCCCGGCGCGACGCCCGTGCAGACCCTGGGCCGGCACGGCCACCACCACTGAGGGAGGTTCCACTGCTTCCACCACGGCGTCGTGTCAGGTGAGCGTGAGGAATTCGATGAGCGCCGCGTTCACCTCGTCCGGGCGTTCCTGCTGGGTCCAGTGTCCGCAGCCCGCCAGCACGAGGGGCGCGCGCCGCAGGCCGGGCATGCGGGCGGGGAGGCTTTCGATGAATTCGGGGGTGCCGGGGAAGGCGGGAACGGGGTCGCGGTCGCCGTAGATGTACAGGGCGGGCGGGGTGACGACGGCGCCGTCCCACGGTGCGGTCAGTTCCCAGTTGCGGTCGAGGTTGCGGTACCAGTTGAGAGCGCCGGTGAAGCCCTTGGAGAAGCTCTCGGTCAGCACGTCGAGATCGTCCTCGGTGAGCCACGACGGCAGTACTTCAGGGTCCGGCATGGCCGCGAGCCAGCCCCGTTCGGGGTCGACCAGCGGCTGCTTGACATCGCCGGGCACGTCGCCGGAGGCCGAGTAGAGGAACTTCCGCAACGCGGTGCGCGTGTCCTTGGCGAACTCGGCGTCGGCGACACCGGGGCGGTTGAAGTAGTTCCAGTAGAAGCGCCCGCCGAACCTCTCGTCCATGACGGTCAGCGGAGGCTCCGTCCCCCGGGAGGGCGGCGGCACGCTCAGGCCGGCCACCGCGCGCACCATGTCCGGCCGCAGGAGTGCGGTGTGCCAGGCGACCGGCGCGCCCCAGTCGTGCCCGACGACGTACACCTTCTCCTCGCCGAGGGCCTGGATCAGCCCGACGACGTCGCCGACCAGGTGGAGGATGGTGTACGCGTCGACGTCGTCGGGATGGTCGCTGCGTCCGTAGCCACGCTGGTCGGGGGTGACCACGCGGAAGCCCGCGGCGGCCAGCGGGCCGAACTGGTGGCGTCAGGAGTGCCATGACTCGGGGAAGCCGTGCAGGAGCACGACGAGTGGGCCTTCGCCTTCCTCCGCTATGTGCAGTCGGACCCCGTTCACGTCGACCATTCGATGCTGAACCATGTGCACGAGCGTACGGGCCGTGATCTTCGGGCCGCGGCACAGGCGGTGGCTCTGTTCATCGAGTGATCGGGACGGCGGCGCCGGTCGCCGCGACGGACAGGTCCCACAGCCGCGCGGCCGCGTCCGGGGCGATGGCATACTCGCGGACGCCGCCGTCATCCATGGGCTCGGCGGGGGCGGAGACGCGGGCGACGTCGCAGTCTTCGAGGTAGAGCCCGCCGCGGTCGTCGAGGAGTGCGGACGTGGCCGCCCACAGACCGGTGGCGGCGCCTTGGGAAGGTGTCTTGAAGCCGGCGCCGATCACGTTGCCCTGCTCGTCCACCCATCCGCGGTCGATCTGCTCCTGGAGCGTCATCTCTCGCTGGAGGCCGGTAATGATCTTGCCCGGGTGGAGAGCGAACGCCTGGATGCCGTCGTCGCGCCCGAGGGTGTCGAGCCGCACGGCGAACAGGGAGTTGGCGGTCTTGGACTGGCCGTAGGCCAGCCACTTGTCGTACCCGGTGCGAAAGTGCGGGTCGTGCCGGCGGATGTCGGTCAGGGTGTGCCCCGCGGAGCTGTTGACGACGACGCGCGCACCGCCACCGGCGGCGAGGAGCGGGTAGAGCTCGCAGACGAGCGCGAAGTGCCCGAAGTGGTTGACGGCGAACTGGCCTTCCCAGCCCGGTCCGACGCGCCACTCAGGGGTGGCCATGACGCCGGCGACGGCCATGAGGAGGTCGAGCCGGTCGAGGGATTCGTTGATCTGCGCGGCGGCGCTGCGCACGCTGTCGAGGTCGGCCAGGTCCATGGGGACGACGTCGCAGCCGTCCACATCCTTGAGCGCGGCGCGGGCGATGCCGGGCCGGCGTGCCGGAACGATGACTCGGGCCCCGGCGGCGGCCAGGCCCCGGGTGGTCTCCAGACCGAGTCCGGAGTAACCCCCGGTCACGACGGCGGTGGTGCCCGAGAGGTCGAGGCCGGCCATGACGTCCTCGGCGCTGCTGGTGGCGGAGAAGGGCGAGCCGAGCGGCCGCTGATCAGTGGTGGTCATGTCGACGACGCTACGATCTGGAGCGAGGTCTAGATCAAGTCCTAGGCTGGTCGGCATGACGACCACCGAGACCCCCGCGGATCCACTGAGCATCGGCCAAGCAGCCGAGCGGACCGGGCTCAGCGTGCACGCACTGCGCTTCTACGAGCGCGAGGGCCTGCTGGTCGGACCGGTCCGGCGCACCGCGGGCGGCCGACGGCGATACACCACCGCCGACGTCGACTGGCTGCTGATCTGCGTCAAACTGCGGGAATCCGGCATGCCGCTCGCCGATCTCAAGCAGTTCGCCGAGCTGGTACGGCAGGGTCCGGGCAACGAGGCCGAGCGCCTGCAGCTCCTCGACGCCCACCAGCAGCGCGTCGAGGAGCAGATAGAGGCACTGGAGGAGTGCCGTTCCGTCATCGCCTGGAAGGTCGGCGTCTACGCCGAGCACCTCGCCCGCGACGAGGCCGGCGGCCTCTGGGACCCGACAGTGCGAGACGGCCGTCGGGCTCCCGGTTCACGAGACACAGCCTGAGCTGCCGGTGCCGGTGCCGGTGCCGGGGGAGGGGGAGGGGGGAGCCTCCCAGGTCTCCTGCCGTCCGCTGTCCAGTTGCAGCCTTCGTACTGGTCGGCGGCGCGCGGCCACGTTGACGCGGACTGCCACCGGATGTGCCTGCTCCCGTACAGTCCGTGATGCCAGTACTCCGGTGCGGCCAAGTCCACGGCCAAGCCCAGCGGTTGACCAGGAGAAGAAGCATGGAAACCGAAGCCGGTCTCGCCCCCGTTCCCGGTGTTCCCGGTGTTCCCGGTGTTCCCGGTGTTTCAGGCGTTCCAGGAACCGGGCGGCCGGTCCCCGAAGCCGAGCCGGGGCTCGTGGCGGGGTGGCGTTCGGGGGGAGGCGAACTGGTCGAGCTGCTGGCGCAGGTGCGCGAGCGGGTCGGTGGCGTCGCCGCGTTCCGGATCGGGCCGGCTCCCACCGTTCTCGTCACCGATCCGACGGCCGTCCAGCACGTCCTCGCCCGGCACCCGGAGCGGTACGTCAAGCGCTCCCACCGCGCCCGCCTGCTGATCGGCGACGGCGTCATGGCCGCCACCGGTGAGGCGTGGAAGCGGCAACGCCGCCTGTTGCAGTCCCAGTTCACCGGCACCGGGATGCGCCGCTACGAGCAGCGGATCACCGCGGCCGCCCGGACCACCGCCGAGCGCTGGGACGGGTACGCCCGGACCGGGGAGACCTTCGACGTGGGGCGGGAGATGCACCGCTTCGCCCTCGACGCCATCTGGCGCTCCCTCACCGGGCACCCCCTCGACGACCGGACCGAGCGCGAACTGACCGCCGTGGAGGCCGTGGCGAGCGCCATTCCGACCTTGCCCGCCGACATCTCCGAGGCCCAGGACGCCGTCGCCGCCGACCTCGCCCGGATCGACGCCGTCGCCCGGCGTGCCATCGAGGCCGCCCGCAGCGGGGCGGCCGGTCCCGACGGCCCGGGCCTGGTGCACGTCCTGACCGACGCCGCCACCGAACGCCCCGAATACACCGACCGGCTGATCCGCGACGAACTGGTCACGCTGCTCGCCGCCGGGCACGAGACCACCGCGACCACCCTGAGCTGGCTCTACCTGCTCCTGGACCGGCACCCCGCCGCCCGCGAACAAGCCCTCGCCGCCGGCGCGGAAGGCACACCGCAACGCCGCCAGGCCATCCAAGCGCTGGTCCACGAGACGCTCCGGCTCTACCCCTCCGCCTGGCTCCTGCCCCGCCACGCCGCCGAAGCCGACACTCTCGCCGGCCACACCATCGAGGCGGGCACCGACATCCTCGTATGCCCGTACCTCACCCACCGCGACCCCGAACTGTGGCCGGAGCCGGAGCACTTCGACCCCCGGCGCTTCACCGCCCCGGACGGCCGGCCCGCCCACCCGGGTGCCTACTTCCCCTTCGGTATCGGCCCCCGAGCCTGCCTCGGTCTGCAATTCGCGCTCCGCGAATCGACGGTCCTGCTCGAACACCTGCTGCCGTTCCACACCCCGGCCTTCTCCTCCACCCCGGCGGGGGCGAAGTACGGCATCACCGTCCGGCCCGACGGCCCCGCACCCGCAACTCTGGTACCGCCACCGGGAAGTTGACACCGATCACCCAAGGAGAGTGACAGCGGATGAGAGCGTGTGTGGTCGGGGCCGGCCCCGGGGGAATCGTCACCGCCAAGGTCCTGCTGGAGAACGGCTTCGACGTCACGGTCCTCGACAAGTACCAGCAGGTCGGCGGGATCTGGTCAGCGGAAGGCTGCTACGTCGGGCTGGCCAACCAGGCCGCGCTGCGCCTCTTCGAATTCGCGGACCTGCCCAACCGCCTGCACTTCGCCGGCGCGGTGGACACGCAGCGCTATCTGGAGAAGTACGCCGAGACCTTCGGTGTGCTGGACCGCGTCCGACCCGGCACCGAGGTGATCTCCATCCGGGCGGTGGAAGGGCCTGGGCGGCTGGGCGCCTCCGGCTGGGTGATCGACTCCCGGCCCGCCGGTGACAAGGCGGCGGAGGTGCAGCGCGAAAGCTTCGACTACGTCGTCGTCGCCAGCGGGGCTCATCATCATGCCCACCTGCCCGAGCTGCCCGGGCGTGAGTCGTTCGGCGGGACCGTGCTGCACTCCAACGAGGTGCGGGCCGGGACGTTCTCCGGCCGGCGTGTGGTCGTCGTGGGGGGCGGCAAGTCCGCGTTGGACCTGGCGACCCGCGCGGCGCGCGAGGCGGCCTCGGCCACCCTCGTGCAGCGCAAGGTGAACTGGATGGTCCCGGAGCGGCTCCTGCTCGGGCTGGTCGGCTACAAGTGGATCCTGTTCAGCCGGTTCGGTGAGGCGCTCCTGCCCCGCTACCACGATCCGGCCTGTGTCCGTCCGATCGACCGTATCGACGAGCGGGTCAAGCGGGCTCTGTGGTGGCTCATCACCCGCGACATGCTGTTCTCCACGGGGCTGTACCGGCTGCCGAGGCAGCTGCGGCCCGCTCACCCGCTCCCCTTCCACCTGGCCCACGCGGGAGTGATGCCACGCGGCTACGTGCGAGCCGTCCGCCGCGGCCTGATCGCCCCCAAGGTCAGTGCCGTCGAGGCGTACACCGACAAGGGGCTGCGCCTGGCGACCGGCGAGGAAGTGGCGGCGGATGTCATCGTGTTCGCCACGGGCCACCACAAAGTGTTCCCGTTCCTGGATCCGGGCGTCCGAGTGCACGACTCCACCGGGCGGCTGCGGCTCTACCGAGGCATCGTGCCGCCCGGCGCCGACCGGCTGGGGTTCGTCGGTTTCCGGCAGGTCTTCAACAACATCATGGGCGTGGAACTCACCGCGCACTGGCTGACCAGTCATTTCCGGGCGACCCTGCGTTCCACCCCGGGCGAGCAGGAGATGCGGGACGCCATCGACGCTCGCCTGGATTGGCAGGAGCAGGTGCTGCCGGGCTCCGGCGGCTACGACTTCGGCCCCTACGACATCCACTGCGCGGACGAACTCCTGCACGACATGGGGTTGCCGTCCCTGCGCGCCGGCAACCTGCTGGCCGAGTACCTGCTTCCGGGCGGAGTCGCACACCGCTACGCGGGCCTGACCCGGTCGAGGCCGGCGAAGTGAACGCAACGAACACGGAGGAGTCGGACGCCGTCAGTCCAGGACCGCGGTGGCCTCCACCTCGACCAGATGCTCCGGTACGTCCAGCGCCGCGACGCCGATCAGCGTGGCGGGCGGTACCGGCGTGTCTCCCAGTCGCTTGCCCGCGCGGGCAATGCCGTCCATGAGCCGGGGCATCTTGTCGGGGGTCCAGTCGACGACGTAGACGGTCAGCTTCGCCACGTCGGCGAAGGAGGCGCCGACCTCGGCCAGAGCGGTGGCGACGTTGACGTAGGACTGCTCGACCTGAGCGGCGAGATCCCCTTCGCCGACCGTGACGCCGTCGGCGTCCCAGGAGACCTGTCCGGCCAGGAAGACCAGCTTCGAACCGGATGCGACCGACACCTGCCGGTAGGCGTCGATCTTCGGCAGTCCGGTGGGATTCACCAGGGTGATGGCCATGCTGCTCATTCTCCTTCTCCGGGTTCTCCGGATTCTTCGGATCTTCCGGACCAGGTCTCCTGGTCTCTTGTGGTTACTCGGGAACCATAGGAGAGTGTGGGCTGACATGGAAGAACGCACTTTTCGGTGACTGGGGAACCAGATGGTGACCAAGCAGTTCAACGGCTCGGCGGACGAAGCGGACCTGACGCGGGCGGACTCCCTGGCGCGGGAGATCTTCTCCGACATCGCCAACAAGTGGGCGCTTCTGATCATCGAATCCCTCGGTGAGCGCACCCTGCGCTTCAGCGAGGTGCGGGCCGGGATCGAGGGCATCAGCCACAAGATGCTCACCCAGAACCTGCGCATGCTGGAGCGCAATGGCCTCGTCGACCGCACCGTTCACGCCACCGTGCCGCCGAAGGTCGAGTACACCCTCACCGAATCCGGTCAGGCCCTGCGCGTGACGATCGACGGCATGTGCGACTGGACCCACACGTACCTGGGCCACATCGAGGAGTCGCGGCGGCGCTTCGACGGCTGACCCGTTCAGCGGCCGGCGCTCCGGCCGTCGGTCGGCTCGTAGGCGCTGATGACGTAGAGGGCCTCGTCGTCGATCGCGTTCTCCTCCCAGTCCAGGGAGATCCGCACGGGATGCCCGTCGGCGGCGTAGTCCGCCTCGGCGGTGTCCGCGTCGTCCCGTCGGGCCTGGTCCAGTTCGTCGAGGAGCGCCCCGATGGTGGGCACCGCGTCGGGGACGTCCTCGACCACGCGCCGGCCGCTGTCGTCGAGGCCCACCGCCTCGGCCACGGCGCCGTCGCGCACGGTGATCCGGAAGATGCCGAGCAGGCTCCGCTCCCCTTCGCTCGAGCGGAGCGTGTACGTGTACGAGGCGGGCTCCTGCCACGTGGCCCGCGTCGGCGCCTCAGTCGCCGATGACGCCGAGGTCTCGGTGCCGCAGGCGGCGAGCGCGCAGAACATCCCTCCGATCAGCGCGACCTGGGACACGGGACGGGCAGCGAGCGGTACGACGGTCATGGCGGAGGCCCCCTCGAAGACGGTTACCGCTATGACGCGGCTCGCCCCGGGAACGTTCGGCGGAGCGCGGGCCACTACGCCTCGGGACCGCCGAACAGGCCACCACTCCGCGTGATTTGGACGCGCGCTTCCCGTCCCCTGCATCTGGCCTGTACGGGCGTTAACCGCTGTTTCGCAACAGTGGAATCACCCGCGTCACCAGGGAGAACAGAAGGGACGAGTGCCATGGGCAGCGCCTCGCAACCGCAGCGGAGAGCCTTTCTCACGGGAGGGATAATCGCCACCGCGGCCGTGATAACCGGCTGTTCGTCGAAGACGGACACCGGCACGGCAGCGGACAGGACGGCGGCCGTCGGAGCGGCGGCGACCCCCTCACCCTCGCCGATCGCAGCCCCGGACTCGCCATGGGCGGCGTTCGCGCGGCTGATGGACGGCAACAAGCGCTGGGTGGACGGGACGCTCCAGCACCCCAACCGGGATCTCGACCGGCGCGCGTTCGTCGCCCCGGAGCAGGACCCGTACGGCGTCATCCTCTCCTGCATCGACTCCCGGGTGCCGCCGGAGCTCCTCTTCGACACCGGGCTCGGCGACCTGTTCGTGATGCGCACCGGCGGGCAGGTCGTGGCACCGGTGGTCACCGGTTCCGTCGAGTACGGGCCCATGACCTCGGGGACCCCGCTGATCGTCGTCCTCGGGCACCAGCGCTGCGGCGCGGTCAAGGCGTCGTACAAGGCCCTGAAGGACAACAAGCCGCTGCCGGGCACCCTGCAGTCCATCGCCGAAGCCCTGCGCCCGGCGTACGAGGCGATCTCCCAGCAGAAGCACGCGGACCCGGTCGACGCCATGACCCGCGTCCACGTCAAGCAGACCGCCGCCGATCTGCGGAGCAACGCCGATCTCGCCCCGCTCGTGAAGAAGGGCGACCTGGCCGTCGTCAGCGCCTACTACTCGCTCGACACCGGCCGGGTGGAGGTCCTCACCGGAGCGCCCTCCGCCTGATGCGGGATGACCGGCCGCTCTGGGGACGGCCGGTCATCCCCTCCGCATCCCACGAACCGCCCGAGCCACCCCCGCGGCCGCCCCGCCCACCGCGACCCCCGCCGAAGCGAGTGCCAGGGCCCGCGCGCCACGCCCCGCGGGCGCCGGCCGGGCGCCCGGGGCAACCCCGTACGCGCTCCCCGCCACCTCGGACGAGGGCAGCGCCGACGCCAGCAGTTCCGCCAGGTGGACCGCCTCGTGGCCGCCGCTGTCGAGCTCGTGGATCTGCGTACGGCAGCTGAAGCCGTCCGCGAGGACCACGGTGCCGGCGTCCTCCTCCCGCAGCCGCGGCAGCAGGACGCGTTCCGCGCAGGCCCGGCTGACCTCCAGGTGGCCCTGCTCGAAGCCGAAGTTGCCGGCGAGGCCGCAGCAGCCGGAATCCAGTCGCTCCGCCTCGACCCCGGCCTGGCGCAGCAGCTTCCCGTCGGCCTCCCAGCCCAGTACGGCGTGCTGGTGGCAGTGCACCTGGGCCAGCGCGCGGGCGGTGCGGTCGGGTACCCGCGGGGGCTCGTATCCCGGGCTGTGCCCGGTGAGCAACTCCGCCAGTGTCACCGTCTGTTCCGCCAGCCTGCGCACGTCCCGGTCGCCGGGGAACAGCTCGCCCGCGTCCGACCGGAACACGGCGGTACAGCTCGGCTCCAGGCCGACCACCAGCCCGCCCTCCCGCAGATGACCGGCCAGGTGGCGCACGGTCCGGCTCAGAACGCGTTCGGCGACCCCGAGTTGACCGGTGGAGATCCATGTCAGCCCGCAGCACAGCGGCTCGCTGGGCATGCTCACGCGCCAGCCCGCGTGCTCCAGCAACTCCACCGCCGCCTGTCCGACGTGCGGCTGGAAGAAGTTGGTGAACGTGTCCGGCCATAGCAGCACCGACCCGCGCTCCCCGGCGGAGGAGGAGCCGTGGGAGTCGTCCCGGTCACGGCGGGCGAACCACCGCTGCAGCGACTGCCGCGCGAACAGCGGCACTTCCCGGTCCTCGACCCCGGCCACCGCGACCGCCGCCCGGGACAGCGGCGGGGTGTGCGTGAACGCGTTGACCACCGGGCCGAGCCCGCCGCGGCCCACGGCCTGGGCGAGGACCGGCAGCCAGCCCATCGACAGATCGGAGCGGGGCCTGAGCCAGGGCCGCCCCGCGTAGTGGTGGGACAGGAACTCCGCCTTGTACGTCGCCATGTCGACATCGGCCGGACAGTCGCTCTTGCACCCCTTGCAGGCCAGGCACAGATCGAGCGCGTCCTTGACCGCCGCCGAACGCCAGCCGTCCCGGATCGCGCTGTCGCCATGCCCGTCGAGCATCTCGAACAGCAGCCGGGCCCGGCCTCGCGTGGAGTGCTCCTCCTCCAGCGTGACCTGGTAGGACGGGCACATCACCGTGCCGCCCTCGGTTTCGAGGCGACGGCATTTGCCCACGCCCACACACCGGTTGGCGGCCTCGGCGAAGGACCCGCCGTCGTGGGGGAAGCGGAAGTGCAGGTCGCGGGGGTCCTGCGGCTCCCAGTCGCCGCCCAGCCGCAGGTGCTCATCGAGCCCGTACGGCGCCACGACTTTCCCGGGGTTCATCCGGTCGGCCGGGTCGAAGATGCCCTTGAGCCGCCCGAACGCCTCCACCAGCTCCTGCCCGAACATCCGCGGCAGCAGCTCACCCCGGCTCTGCCCGTCCCCGTGCTCGCCGGAGAGGGACCCACCGAACCCGACCACGAGATCGGCCGCCCGCTCCATGAACCGCCGGTAGGCGGCCACGCCCTCGGCGCTGTACAGATCGAAGGGAATCCGGGTGTGCACGCACCCCTGCCCGAAGTGGCCGTAGAGGCTGGGCCCGGTGTCGCTCAGGTACCCGAACTCCTCGAACAGGGCGTGCAGCCGCCGCAGGTACTCGCCGAGCCGCTCGGGTGGCACCGCCGAGTCCTCCCAGCCCTCCCACGTGTCCGGGTGGTCGGGGATGTGCGCCGTGGCGCCGAGACCGGCCTCGCGGACCTGCCAGAGCTGCTCCTCGTGGGCGGGGTCGTCCAGGAAGGCGACCTCCGCGTCGTGCTCGGACTCGTGCAGTGCGTCCAGCATCCGGTGCGCGTGCTCGTCGGCCTCCTCGACGGTCTCGCCGCCGAACTGCACCATCAAGAAGGCGTTACCTTCGGGCATTTGGCCGAGGGCCTGCTCATTGAGGTGCTTGAGCCGCTCGTCGTAGATCAGCTGACGGTCGACCCCCTCCAGCGCGATCGGCTCGTACGGCAGGATCGCCGGTACGGCGTCCGCGGCGAGGGCGATGTCCGAGAACCCCAGCACCACCAGTGTGCGTTCCTTCACCACCGGCACCAGCTTCAGCTCCGCCCGCAGGACGGTGACCAGCGTCGACTCGCTGCCGACCAGCAGCCCGGCGACGTCGAAGCCGTGCTCGGGGAGGAGGGAGTCGAGGTTGTAGCCGGAGACCCGGCGAGGGATCTGCGGGAAGCGGCGGCGGATGTCGTCGGCGTGGGTTTCGCGCAGGGCGCGCAGCTGCCGGTACACGGCGGCTCGCAGATCGCCCTGTCCCTCGATCCCGGCGTACTCCTCGTCGCTCGTCCGCCCGCACCAGAAGCGGGTGCCGTCGTAGAGCAGCACCTCCAGGCGGGCGATGTTGTCGACGACCTTGCCGTGCGCCTGCGCGGTGGCACCGCACGAGTTGTTGCCGATCATGCCGCCGATCGTGCAGTTGGCGTGGGTGGCGGGCTCGGGGCCGAAGCGCAGGCCCTTCGGGGCGAGTTGCCGGTTGAGCTCGTCGAGGACGATGCCCGGCTGGACGACACATGTACGGGCCTCGACGTCGACCGACTCCAGGCCCGTGCAGTACTTCGACCAGTCGATGACGACGGCCGTGTTGGTGCACTGTCCGGCCAGACTGGTCCCGCCGCCCCGCGACAGCACGGGCGCGCCCTGCTCCCGGGCGACGGCCACCGCCTCCGCGGCCGCCTCGGGGGTGTGCGGCACGACCACGCCGATCGGCGTCTGGCGGAAGTTCGAGGCGTCGGTGGAGTACGCGGCCCGGCTTCCGGCGTCGAAACGGACCTCCCCGTCGACGCGCTCCCGCAGTGCCGCCTCCAGGGCGGACGGGTCGGGTGGGGGTGCCGTGTCGTGTCGTACGACGGGAGCGGGCAGGTCCGCGATGCCCATGAACCCCTCCTCGGTGTCGGTGCGGGGGCCACCCGGGTACCCGCAACCGCACCGGCGACTACTCCGGCGTCGCCTCCCCGGCGAAGTCGGGCATCAGCGCGCACATCGCCTGGCGCTGGGCGGGACCCATGAACCGTGCGAGCGCCTCCTTGACCGTCTCGGCGAGGACCCCGGAGGCCTCCTTGATCAGGCCCCGTGCCTTCTCGGTGAGCGCGACCTCGACGCCCCGCTTGTCGCCGCACACCGACCTGCGGGTGACCAGGCCGGCGTGCTGGAGGCAGGCGATCTGGTAGGTGAGCCGGGTCTTGGGGCGGCCCAGGAGCTCGGCGATCCGCGTCATGCGCAGCGCCTGGCCGGGGTCCGCGGCGAGCAGGCACAGGACCAGGAACTCGTCGTGCGAGACGTCCAGCCGTTCCTTGACGACGTTGCGCAGCTCCTGCTCGACGGCTCCTGTCGCGGCCAGCATCAGCATCCAGGCGTGCAGTTCGACGGGCAGGAGTCCGTCGCCGGAGGCGGAGGGGCATGCGGGGAGGTCGGCCATGATTTCGAGTGTAGCTGTTGTTCAAAATTGGAGTATCGGCTAGCGTGTGGTCATCCAAATTTGGACTACATCCCCTGATGATCCCCCCGATGCTCAGGAGTGAAAGATCATGACCGTCGCCGTCGGAACCGGAACCTGGCAGCTCGACCCCGCCGCCTCCACCGTCGCCCTCCGGCACAAGACCTTCTGGGGCCTGGTCACCGTGAAGGGCACCTTCACCGCCGTCACCGGCAACGGCGAGGTGCGCCCCGACGGCTCCGCCATCGGCACGATCACCCTGGACGCCGCCTCCCTGGACACCCGCAACGCCAAGCGTGACGAGCACCTGCGCGGCGCCGACTTCTTCGACGCCGCCCACCACCCCGAGATCACCTTCTCGGTCCGCAGCGCCGACCTCCGCGCCGACGACACCGTGCACGTCGTCGGTCAGCTCACCGTCCGCGGCATCAGCCGCCCCAAGTCCTTCACCGCCCGCCTCGTCGGCGCGGACGCCGACGCGCTCACCCTGGACACCGAGTTCACCGTCGACCGCGCCCAGTTCGGCATGGGCTGGAACCAGCTCGGCATGATCCGCGGCCTGACCACGGTCGCCGGCACGCTCCGCTTCACCCGGACCGCGGCAGCCTGACGTCGGCGCTCGACAGCGTCTGCGGTACGGCCGTGAAGGCCCGCAGCCGGATCCGTACGCCCGGCCGGGGGAGGGCGAACCTCCCTGCGGGCGGCCGGAGTTCATAGCTCGCCGTCGTGTGAGCGGGCAGCGCGGCAGGTCCTCGTATGACCGTCCAGTACTGGTCCATGCCCTGGCCCGTGGTGAGCGTGAAGTGCGGGGTCAGGGCGGCGGCTTCCGTGTTGGTGACCTCGACGTCCAGACGGGTCACGGTGGTCGACGTCGCCCAACGTGCCGACGTCACCCGCATGCCCAGCGGCGGCGTCCCGGTCGCCGCCCATGCCGCGCTCGCCAGGGCCGGGGTGAGCAGCAGCGCGGCCGCCGCGATCCGCGCCGGACGCCGGCGGAGCACTCTGGGGCGCGGATGCCAGGCGGTGGCGAATTCCGAAGCGGGCGCGGTGACCGCCGCCGCCAGCCACAGCGGCGTCATCATCAGGTAGTAGCCGTCCTGCGACCGGGTCGCCAGAAAGAACGCGCACCACGGCAGGACGGTCGCCGCGGGCCCAAGCCGCCGCACGAACAGCACGAAGAGGACGAGCAGCCCCGCCGCCAGCAGCATGCTCGCGTGCGCGTACCAGTCGAGCCGGTCGCTGCCGTCGGTGAAGTACAGCGAGATGCCGACCACCCCCTGCCCGTGGATCACCGCACCCTGCGTCAGCGGCAGCGCGATGCCCCGGATCCAGGTGCCCGGCTCACTCACGACGAAGTACGTGTTGAGCAACAGCCATACGACCCCGGCGGCCCCGGCGAACCGCGCCACCACCAGCCCCGCCGCGCGTGCGCCCAGCTCCCCGCGCCGCACGGCGTAGATCCCGGCCAGCAGAAACGGCGCGACGAACCACGGCAGTTGCTGCGCCGCACACGCCGCCCCGAGACACGCCGCCCGCGCCAGCCCCCCGGCCCCGAGCCGCCCGCCCCGCCCGATCCGCGGCCACCGCACCACCACCGGCACCAGCAGGGCCAGCGCCACGATCGCCGGATAGCCGAGGCGGCCGTACGAGGGCAGGAAGCCGAAGCCCAGGTACCCCATGGTCGCCGCCGACCGCCACGGCGTGGGCAGCATCCGCCACAGCGCGACGGCGCCGGCGACGAGGGCGGCCGTGCTCACCGCGGTGGCGGGCATGCCCCCGTGCCCCAGCCACAGCAGCGGTGCCGTCAGCAGCGGGGCCAGCGGCGGATAGCCGTACGTGAAGTCGTAGCCGCCCGTCACCGTCGGGGTGAGCGCGACGCCGTGGCCGAACAGCCAGGGCCACGGCTGCCCGTAGACGGGGTGCCCGGCGACCAGTTCCCGGGCGGCCTGGGTGGTGAGGATCGCCTCGTCGCTGCCCGCGTGGTTCATCGCCCACGCGCAGAGCGTCAGCGTCACGGCGGTCACCAGGACACACAGGTCGAGGCGGGCCAGTGACCTCGCCCGCCGGACGACCAGTGCCAGCACGCCACAGACCAGGATCGAGGCGTAGCACATCGAGATGGCCGCGGCCACGACGAGACGGTGACCGGCCGCCTGCGTCCAGATCGCGCGCGTGCCTATGAAGAGGCTGACGTCCGCGAGGAGCGTCAGGACCCGGTGCCACTGGGCGGGGGGTTCGAGGATCGTGGCGGGCACCGACCACTGCGTCCGTCGGCCGGGCGTCACCAGCTGCTGTTCTGCCAACTGCACGGCACCGGACGGTAATCAGGCCTGGTGAGCGGGGCGCCGAGGGAGGTGAAGAGTCCGGTGTGAGGCAGGTGAGAGATCCCCGGGGCCCGCTGGGGCCGCCCCGGCGAAGGTCAGTAGACGTCCCGGACGTACCGCTTGGCCGCCGCCAGCTGCTTCACGTACGCCGACGCCTCGGCCTCCGTCAGCCCGCCGTGCGCGACCGCGATGTCCCTGAGCGCCTGGTCCACGTCCTTGGCCATGCGCGAGGCGTCGCCGCAGACGTAGAAGTGGGCGCCGTCCTGGAGCCAGCGCCACAGCTCCGGGCCGTGTTCACGCATCCGGTCCTGGACGTACACCTTGTTGCGCTGGTCGCGCGAGAAGGCGGTGTCGAGCCGGGCGAGGGCGCCCCCGTCGAGCAGCGCCGTCAGCTCGTCCTCGTAGTAGAAGTCGCTGGCCCGGTGCTGCTCCCCGAAGAACAGCCAGTTGGGCGCCTTGTGCCCGAGCGCGTGCCGCTCCTGCAGGAAGCCGACGAAGGGCGCGACACCCGTACCGGGGCCGACCATGACCATCGGCGTGGCGGCGTCCGCGGGCGGCCGGAAGTGCGGGGAACGCTGCACGAAGACCGGCACCTCGGTGTCCGGCTCGGCGTCGGCGAGGAAGGGCGAGCAGACCCCGCCGCGCGGCCGGCCGTGCAGGTTCTCGTACCGCACGACGGAGACCGTGAGCGAGACGCTGTGCGGGTCGACGAGCGGGCTGGACGATATGGAGTACAGACGCGGCTGGAGCTTCCTGAGCACCCCGGCCCACTCCGCGGCGCCCGCCCGCACGGGGTGTTCGGCGATGACGTCCACCGCCTGCCGCCCCCAACTCCACTGCGCCAGACGGTCCTTGTTGTCCGGCCGCAGCAGCCGACGCAACTCCCGGTCGTCACGGACGCGTTCGGCGACGAAGCGGAGCAGGTCGGAGGTGATCTTCGTGATGTCGAGATGCCGGTGCAGTGCCTCGGCGAAGGAGACCTCGCCGACGCCGTCCAGCTGCACGGCGGTTGAGCCGTCGACGCCCGTCACCGCGAGCCACTCCTCCACCAGCGCGGTCGAGTTGACCGGACGGACGCCGAGCGCGTCGCCCGCCTCGTACGTCAGCGAGGTCCCGCTCGTGTCGAAGGTGAAGCGCCGCACCTCCTTGCCCGCGCCTGGCAGGCTGAGCAGCCGGTTGCCGACGAGGCGGGCGCCGGCGGGGGCGGGCTTGGCACTGGCCTTCGGGGCCTTCGGGGCTTGCGGCTTCTCGACCGTGGGTACGTCCGTGCCACCCAGTGCTGTGAGGACGTGGTCGAGCCACGCACCGGCGGACGGCTCGTAGTCCGGTTCGCAATCCGTACGAGGGGCCAGGCGCACCGCGCCCAGCTCGTCCAGCCGCGCGTCGAGCCGCCGCCCGTGCCCGCAGAAGTCGTCGTACGAGGAGTCGCCGAAGGCGAGCACGGCGTACCGCACTCCGTCCAGCCGTGGAGCCCCCTCCTCGGCCAGCGTGTCCCAGAAGCCCGACCCGTTGTCGGGCGCGTCGCCGTCGCCGAACGTGCTGGTGATCAGCAGCAGGTCGGCTCCGGACGGCAGCGTGCCCGGGTCGGTGTCGTCCATGCCGACGAGGGTCGCCCGGTGCCCGTCTGCGGAGAGCCGTTCGGCCACGGATCCGGCGAACTCCTCGGCGTTCCCGGTCTGCGAGGCCCACAGCACGACGACCTCGCGGCCGGGCTGCCGCACGACGGGGGGCTCGGCCGCCGACCGTGAGTACATGCCGGCGAGAACGCCGTTGACCCACATCGCGTGCTCGGGGCTGAAGGGTGCGTCCGGCGGCAGGACGGGGACGCCGGGCGCGCCGGTCTCGATGCCGGCGAGGAAGCCGGTCAGATAGAGGCGTTCCTGGGCGGTCAGGACGGGCGGCGGGGTGGGGTCGAGCCCGAACGGGTCGGCGCCCGGGGTGACGGAGGTCGGGACGATGACCTCGGCGGGCCGCATCGAGGCCGGCACCGCGGCCGGAGGCAGGGCCGGCTCGTTGACCTTGGCCAGCGACACGGCGCACACCTTGAACTCGGGCTGGAAGGAGATCGGATCCACCGCGTCGCTCGTCACCGCGTTGACGCTCAGATACTCCCCGAACAGGTCGTTCCAGTGGAACGGAGCGAAACAGCCCCCGGGCCGCACCCGATCGGTCACCACCGCCGGCAGCACCGCCCGCCCCCGCCGCGAGGCGACCTCCACCCGGTCCCCGTCGGCGACCTCCAGCGCTCGCGCGTCCTGCGGGTGCACCTCGACGAACGGCCCTGAGTTGAGCTTGTTGAGCTTGGCGACCCTTCCGGTCTTGGTCAGCGTGTGCCACTGGTGCTGCACCCGCCCCGTGTTCAGCACGAAGGGGTAGTCGTCGTCCGGCATCTCGGCGGCCGGCATGTGCGGCCGCGCGTGGAAGACACCCCGCCCGCTCGCGGTCGGGAACCGCAGCTCGCCGTCCGCGTCGACGTACCGGATCGGGTTGCGCTCCGGCCCGTCCACGTCGGCGGCCGGCCACTGCACGGGCGTGGTGCGCAGCCGCTCGTACGTCACCCCGCGCACATCCCAGCCGGTCACCGGGTTCCAGGCCCGCCGTATCTCCTCGAAGACGTCCTCGGCACTGTCGTACGAGAACCCCTTCTCGTACCCCATCGCCCGCGCGACGGATGCGATGATCCGCCAGTCCGCCATCGCCTCCCCGGGCGGGTCGGCCGCCGACCGGGTCAGCGTCAGATTGCGCTCACTGTTGACGAAGACGCCCTCGCCCTCGGTCCACATGGCGCCGGGCAGCACGACATCGGCGTACGCGTTGGTCTCGGTCTCACCGAAGACGTCCTGCGTGACGACGAACTCGGCGGCCTCCAGCCCCTCGATGACGGTACGGCGATTGGCGACCGAGGCGACGGGGTTGGTGCAGATGATCCAGCAGGCCTTGATCTCCCCGTCGGCCATCTTCTGGAACATCTCGACGGTGCCCTTGCCCACCCCGTCGGCGCGCAGACTGCCCGGCGGCAGCTCCCACAGCTCCTCGACGAAAGCCCGCTCGGCATCCACGAGGACGGACCGCTGCCCCGGCAGCCCCGGCCCCATGTACCCCATCTCGCGCCCGCCCATGGCGTTGGGCTGCCCGGTGAGCGAGAAGGGCCCGGAGCCCGGGCGGCAGATGGCCCCGGTGGCCAGATGCAGGTTGACCAGGGCGTTCGTGTTCCAAGTGCCGTGCGTGGACTGGTTCAGCCCCATCGTCCAGCAGCTCATCCACTCGCCGGCCTCACCGATCAGCCGGGCGGCGGTGCGCAGGTCGTCCTCGGCGAGTCCGGTGATCTCGGCGACGGCGCCCGGCGCGTAGTCGGCGAGGAAGGCGGGCATCGCCTCCCAGCCCTCGGTGTGGGCGGCGATGAAGTCGGGGTCGGTGTGACCGTTCTCGACCAGCAGGTGCAGCAGGCCGTTGAGCAGGGCGAGGTCCGTGCCCGGCTTGACCTGGAGGAACAGGTCGGCCTTGGCGGCGGTGGCGGTGCGTCGGGGATCGACCACGATGAGTTTCGCGCCCGCCTTGACCCGCTCCATCATCCGCAGGAAGAGGATGGGGTGGCAGTCGGCCATGTTCGAACCGATGACCAGGAAGACGTCCGCCCTCTCGAAGTCCTCGTACGACCCGGGCGGCCCGTCGGCGCCCAGGGACAGCTTGTATCCCATGCCCGCGCTGGCCATGCAGAGCCGCGAGTTCGACTCGATCTGGTTCGTCCGTACGAACCCCTTGGCCAGCTTGTTCGCCAGGTACTGGGCCTCCAGGCTCATCTGCCCGGACACGTAGAAGGCGACCGCGTCCGGCCCGTGCTCGTCGACGATCGCGCGCAGCCGCCGCGCCGTCTCGGCGATCGCGTCGGCCGTGGGGGAGGGCACCGGCTCCTCACCCCGGTCGTCCCTGACCAGCGCGTTCGTGAGCCGCCCGGGCGCGGCGAGCATCTCGGCCGTGGTCGCGCCCTTGGTGCACAGCCGGCCGGCGTTCGCCGGGTGCGCCTTGTCGCCGGAGGCCTTCAGGACCGTACGCCGCCCGTCCGGCCCCATCCCGACGTCCAGCAGGATCCCGCAGCCGACCCCGCAGTACGTGCAGACCGTCCGGACCTGAGTCGTGGAGGTGGTCTCGGTCACACGCTGCCCTTCTCCGGCGGTCGGGGTGGTGCATGAAGCGTACGAATTGCCCGTTACGTCGATGTCACATCCCTTGATCATGAGGAGTTACGTCGGCCACACAGTCGCCGATGGCCCGATGTGAGGGCTATGTGAGGGTGCGGGGCGGCGCGATGCGGTCGCGCATCGTGTCGCTGTTGGGCCGAACGGGTGACTTGGCGTAAGAATTGGCTGGTGCAGGCATTGAAGGCGAGTCAAGGCGGGGGGAGCCGGTGAACAGCCACGACGTCACCGATGAACAGTGGGAGGGGCTCGCCCAGGTCGTGCCGTTGCGCGGCCGAGACGCCTGGCCGTCCGCGGTGGACCATCGAGTGTCCCCGGAGGCGGTGACGGAGCCGCGTCGCCGGTTCGTCGTCCTGAGGGTCAACGTGTTCGCGGACGCCCGCGACGTCGCCGAGACGCTGATGGCGGGGATTCCGGTGCTGCTGGATCTGACAGGGGCGGAGACCGAGGTCGCCAAGCGGGTCCTCGACTTCAGCACGGGCGTCGTCTTCGGGCTGGCGAGCGGGATGCACCGGGTGGACCGGAATGTGTTCCTGCTGACGCCGCCGGGGACCGAGGTGAGCGGCTTGATGGAGGGCGCGGGAGTTCCCGGCACGTGAGGGGGGCTGCGGTTTCTGGCTGGTGAGGGGGCAGGGGGGCGGTCCCTCGATCGTAGGAAGCGTGCGGGGGTGGAACGGTTCGCCTGACGGCAGGGGTCCTACGGTCCGGACATGGTCATGTCGTCTGAGTCGTCCGTGACAGGTGTCGCTTCCCTGCCGCCTTCCGTGCAGTCCGTGGGCGAGGCGCATACCGCCCGGCCTCGCGTCACCGAGCTGCGGCTGTCCGCCTTCGCCGGGCACCGGCGGGCCGCGCTCGCGCTCGGGGCGTTCACGCTCTTCGCCGGGCCGAGCGGGTGCGGGAAGACGACCGCGCTGCGGGCGTACGAGGCGCTGGCACGGCTCGGTGGGGGTGCCGGGGTCGGTGAGGTGTTCGCCGATCCGGTGGCCTGCGTGCCCGAGCGGGCCCGGCCCGATGCCCAACGGCGACGCGGTTTCCGTATCGGCTGCACGGCCGACGGTCCCGAGGGGCCGGTCCGGCTCGATGTCGCCGTGCAGGCCGAGCCGGAACTGCGCATCGTGGGGGAGCGGTTGAGCACGGCCGGTGTGGTCCTGCTGGAGACGGCCCTGCGTGATCCGAGCCGGCCCTACGTCCAGGCCGCCTGGCATACGGCCGGTCAGTCGCCGGTGACACGGGCGCCGTTGCCCGACGACCGGCTCGGTACCGCTCTGCTGCCGCTGCGGGTGGCTGGCAAGACGGACGGACAGCGGCGGGTGCTCGCCGCCGCGGAGCAGATGGTGGTGGCGTTGCGGTCGGTCTTCGCCTGCGATCCCCGGCCCGATCGGATGCGGACTCCCGCGCCGATCGGTTCCGGCCGGCTGCTCGGGGGCTGCGACAACCTCGCCGATGTGCTGTGGCGGACCCGCGCCGAGTGCGGGCGGCGGCATGCGCAGTTCGTGGCCGCGGTGGGGGCGGGGTGCGCCGGGGCGGTGACGGATGTGGTCGCCGAGGTGCTGGGGGGCGGGACGGTGCGGGGGGTGCTCGACCGGGGGGACGGGGTGCGGACGGACCTCGGGCGGCTCGGCGATGGTGAGCTGCGCTATCTCGCGCTGTCGTTGGTGCTGTTGACCGGGCCCGGGGTGCTGGAGGTCGACTCGGTCGGTGAGGTGCCCGCGGCGATGCAGACGCTGACCGTGCTTGCGGACGGACTCGACCGGGGGCTGGATCCGGTGCAGCGCGGGGAGTTGGTGCGGCTGGCGGCGCGGATGTGTGAGCGGGGGCATATTCGGGTGGTCGGGGCGGTGAGCGACGTGGCGGGGGTTCTAGGGACGGCGGGCCCGGAGCGTGCGGGTGCGGGTGCGGGTGCGGGTGCGGGTGCGGCGGGCGTGGCGGAGGTGGATGGCGTCACGGTGGTACACCTGGAGCCGTGAACGAACCTCTTGATGTGGCCAAGTTGCAGCGCAGGCTGGCCGAGTTCGCCGCCGCGCGCAACTGGCAGCCGTATCACACGCCGAAGAACCTCGTCGCCGCGCTCAGCGTCGAGGCGTCCGAACTCGTGGAGATCTTCCAGTGGTTGACGCCGGAGGAGTCGGCGCGGGTCATGGACGACCCGGCCAGCTCGGCGCGGGTGACCGATGAGGTCGCGGATGTGCTGGCGTATCTGTTGCAGCTGTGCGAGGTGCTCGGGATCGATCCGTTGGCGGCGTTGGACGCGAAGATCGACCGGAACGAGCGGAGGTTTCCGGCGCCGTAGGGAAGGACGCCGTCCGTTTTTACTCTCTGTGTTCATTGGGCGGCCTGTAGCCGAAAAGTTGTCCGCAGATTTCCGTCTTCCTCTGGCTTTTCGCCTCAAGGGCCTTCACTCTGGGTAGTGGATAAGGGAGTTCAGGCGGACGCGTGGGCAGCGCGTCGGGACAGACGGGGACTGCGGATGGACGCGGTGCGGCTGATCGTGACGAGCAGGCGGGCGCTGGCGGGGAGCAGGGCCGCGCCGGAGATCATGACCGAGGTGTGGCAGGCACAGGCCCTGGCTCAGGCGATAGGGAGTCGGCTCGCGGTGTTCGGGCCACCTGAACTACGAGGCGAGGCGCTGGGGCTGACGGAGCTGGCGGGGCGTGGCTGCGGGGTCCTTCAGGCGCCGGAACTGGCGGACGGGGCCTTACGCGCGGCCCAGCTCACGGAGCTGGGCGATGCGCGGCAGGCGTTGATGCATCTGGGAAGTCTCTTGGGGGAGGTCGGGATCGCGCTCGTCGGTATGGCCAGTTCCGCGGATGACGAGGCGACGTACTGGCAGTGCATGGAGGCGATCGACGCGGCGGACGAGTCTCGGGACCGGGTGCTGGAGATGCTGCGAAGACTGGCGGATCGGGATCAGGTGTTACCGGAGAGGGAGGCGGGGTAGCGTCCGGCGGTTGGGCGGGGGGTGCCTGCGGCGCCTGTGCGGGTGGGGTGGGGTGGGTGTGGGTGGGCGTGGACGCCTGCGGCGGCCTGTGCGGGTGGGGTGGGGTGGGGTGGGGTGGGGTGCGTGTAGCGCCTGCGGTTCGGTGGGTGGGTGGGTCGGGGTCGTGCCGGGGGTGTCCGTCCTCGGCCGGCGGCTCGGTCACTCAGAAGGTGCCGTGCGTTGACGCCGGCCATCGGCCACCGGCCCCTGCGGGCGGACGCCCCCGGCACGTCCCCTGCCCGCCGTACGCGACTGCGGCTCCGTGGGGCCACTGGCCCATTCCCGCGGTCGTCCCTGCTCCGCGATGCCGGTCGGCCTGATCCAGCCTGTTCGCCCGACCCGCGGGCAGTCGTGCCGCTGGGGCGGCACGGGTGGGCGCGGGCGGCACCCCGTCAGCGCCGGGCTGTGCGCCCCACCCCCAGCCCAGCCCGCACGCCGGGCGGATCAGCAGGCGGGCGGTACCTGTGACTCGGCCCGGCCGACGCAGTCACCCCGCGCGACCCACCCCCCGCCCAGCAGCAAGCAGACGGGCCGTCAGCCGGTCTCCCCGTCCTGCAGCTGCCCGCGTCCGGGGCCCCCGGACGACTGCAGGTCCGCGTCGAGGGCCGACAGGTCCGCGTTCAGGGCCGCCATCAGCTCCTCCATCTGCTGTAGGAGTCCTCTCGGCTGGCCGGTGCCGCCGCCCTGTTGGGGCGGGAAGTTCTCGGACATGACGGCCTCCTCGGCCTCCGGCCCTCAAATGGAAGTGGGCCGACACGGTGACGCCCCGGCGGTCGACGTCCGGGGCAGGGGCCGGGCGGTCCGGCTCCGATCGAGCCAACGATCATCGTCGGGGGCGGTCACTGGCCCGGGCGAGGGGCGGCAACGCCGGGGACGGAATTCACCCGACCGGGGATGCGCAGGGCAGGGGGACCGGTTCGGTCGACAGGTGCCCGGGCGTGCAGGATGGAGGTATGGATCTTCGCATCTTCACCGAGCCCCAGCAGGGCGCCACGTACGACACCCTCCTCACCGTGGCGAAGGCCACCGAGGACCTCGGCTTCGATGCCTTCTTCCGGTCGGACCACTATCTGAAGATGGGTTCCGGGGACGGCCTTCCCGGCCCCACCGACGCCTGGATCACGCTCGCCGGCCTCGCGCGGGAGACCAAGCGGATTCGCCTCGGGACCCTCATGACCGCCGGCACCTTCCGGCTGCCCGGCGTGCTCGCCATCCAGGTCGCCCAGGTCGACCAGATGTCCGGCGGCCGGGTCGAACTCGGCCTGGGGGCAGGGTGGTTCGAGGAGGAGCACCAGGCGTACGGCATCCCGTTCCCGAAGGAGAAGTTCGGGCGGCTGGAGGAGCAGCTCGCCATCGTCACGGGGCTGTGGGCGACCGAGACCGGTGAGACCTTCGACTTCCACGGGAAGTACTACGACCTCAGTGACTCGCCTGCCCTGCCCAAGCCCGCCCAGGGCAGGGTCCCGGTGCTGATCGGCGGGCACGGCACCACCCGTACTCCGCGACTGGCCGCCAAGTACGCCGACGAGTTCAACATGCCGTTCGCCTCGATCGAGGACAGCGAGCGGCAGTTCGGGCGCGTGCGGGCCGCCGCCGCGGAGGCCGGTCGCACGGGGGACGAGCTCGTCTACTCCAACGCCCTTGTCGTGTGCGTCGGCAAGGACGACCAGGAGGTCGCCCGTCGTGCCGCCGCGATCGGACGTGAGGTGGACGAGCTGAAGCTCAACGGGCTCGCCGGCTCCCCGGACGAGGTCGTCGAGAAGATCGGCCGGTACCAGGAGATCGGGTCGCGGCGGATCTACCTGCAGGTCCTCGACCTGGCCGACCTGGACCACCTGGAGCTGATCTCCTCCCAGGTCCAGTCGCAGCTGTCGTAGGCCACGCTGTACAGATCCGGCCGCATACGGCTTCCCCCCCCGGAATTCCGGAGTTCCTGCATTGGGTGAGGCGTTGTCAAGGAGACGGGTCGACCTCAGCGGAAGGATGGGTTGATCGTCTAGTTACCGCGTTTCACAAGGTGCAAGAAACCCGGAGGGGGGAGAGGGGGGGCTTCAGCGGTGTTTTCTCGCTTGCTGCTGAATGTGGAACACCGAAACGAAGGCCGTGGCGTCGGCGCCGCATGGGTGCAGGGCGGACAGTTCACGCTCGTGCCGGTGGCCGATGTCCGCCCGGGAGTGCGGTCCGGTGCCTGTCCAGCGAAGGCATCAAATACAGCCGTACGCCGTGCGGATGCCGCTGCACCGGAGTGCAGGCGTCGCACTGCACAGCAGTTGTCTATTTCCGCACAGCTCGCGGCGGCGGGGTGCAGTGGAAAATGCCTGCGTACGGCCGGACTGCGGGCTGTACGTTGTGGTGTCCGCAGTTCAGACCGCATTCGAGGCAACCACCGTGTTCCTGACGATCAGTACCACCGGCACGCCGGAACGCCCGGCCACCGATCTCGGCTACCTGCTGCACAAGCACCCCGAGAAATCGCAGGCGTTCTCCACCTCCTACGGCAAGGCCCACGTCCTCTACCCGGAGGCGGACGCCGAGCGCTGCACGGCGGCGCTGCTGCTGGAGGTTGACGCGGTGGCGCTGGTCCGGCGCGGCAAGGGCAAGGGCCGGGGCGGAGCACCCGACGCGGCGCTCGCGCAGTACGTCAACGACCGCCCGTACGCCGCCTCCTCGCTGCTGGCCGTGGCGCTGAGCGCCGTCTTCTCCAGCGCGATGCGGGGCGTGTGCAACGCCCGGCCCGAGCGCGTCGCGCAGCCCCTGCCCCTGCGCATCGAGGTGCCCGCGCTGCCGGCCCGAGGCGGCCCCGGGCTCGTACGACAGCTCTTCGAACCGCTCGGCTGGGCGGTGACCGCCGAACCGGTGCCGCTGGACGTGCGGTTCCCCCAGTGGGGCGACTCGCGCTACGTGCGGCTCGTACTGGAGTCGGAGGCGCTGACCCTCGCCGAGGCCCTGCGCCACCTCTACGTCCTGCTCCCCGTCCTCGACGACGCCAAGCACTACTGGGTCGCCCCCGACGAGGTCGACAAGCTGCTGCGGGCCGGTGAGGGCTGGCTGCCGGACCACCCGGAGCAGAAGGTGATCACCAGCCGGTATCTGTCGCGCCGTTGGTCGCTGACCCGGGAGGCGATGGAGCGGCTGGAGCTCGTGCGGCTCGCGGAGGCCGACGACAGCGAGGTCGAGGACATCGACAACGCCGTCGAGGCGGAGAGCGAGGCCGAGGAGAAGCCCACGCCGCTCGCCGTGCAGCGCCGGGACGCGATCATCGCCGCGCTCAAGGCGTCCGGCGCCGGCCGCGTGCTCGATCTCGGGTGCGGGCAGGGGCAGTTGGTGCAGGCGCTGCTCAAGGATGCGGCGTTCACCGAGATCGTGGGCGTGGACGTGTCGATGCGGGCGCTGACCATCGCGGGGCGGCGGCTGAAGCTGGACCGGATGGGGGAGCGGCAGGCCTCGCGCGTGAAGCTCTTCCAGAGCTCCCTCGCCTACACCGACAGCCGACTCAAGGGCTACGACGCCGCAGTGCTCAGCGAGGTCATCGAGCACCTCGACCTGCCGCGGCTGCCCGCGCTGGAGTACGCGGTGTTCGGCTCCGCCCGCCCGCGGACCGTCCTCGTGACGACCCCGAACGTGGAGTACAACGTCCGCTGGGAGAGCCTCCCGGCCGGCCACGTCCGGCACGGCGACCACCGCTTCGAGTGGACCCGCGAGGAGTTCCGGGCGTGGGCACGGGCGGTGGCCGAACGGCACGGGTACGGCGTGGAGTTCGTGCCCGTGGGGCCGGACGACCCGGAGGTGGGGCCGCCCACCCAGATGGCCGTGTTTGAGATGAACACAGTCGAAATGGGCACAGCCGCCACGAAGAATGACGCGAACAATGCGAACAGTCCGAACAATGAGAACAACGTGAATGGCGCGAACGGCGCCAACGGCGCGAACAAGAGGGAGGCGAAGGTCGCATGAGCGAGACCACCCAGACACCCCAGGGACGGGTCCTGCCCGTCACCGACCTCTCCCTCGTCGTGCTCATCGGCGCCTCCGGCTCCGGCAAGTCCACCTTCGCCCACCGGAACTTCAAGCCCACCGAGGTCATCTCCTCGGACTTCTGCCGCGGTCTGGTGTCCGACGACGAGAACGACCAGAGCGCGACCCGGGACGCCTTCGACGTCCTGCACTACATCGCGGGCAAGCGCCTGGCCGCCGGCCGCCGTACGGTCGTCGACGCCACCAGCGTGCAGCAGGACGCCCGGCGGCAGCTGATCGAGCTGGCCAGGCAGTACGACGTGCTGCCGATAGCCATCGTGCTCGACGTGCCGGAGGAGGTGTGCGCCGAGCGCAACGCGGCCCGCACCGACCGGGCCGACATGCCGCGCCGCGTCATCCAGCGGCACACCCGCGAACTCCGCCGGTCCCTGCGGCACCTGGAGCGCGAGGGCTTTCGCAAGGTGCACGTCCTGCGGGGCGTGACGGACGTCGAGAACGCCACCGTCGTCACCGAGAAGCGCTTCAACGACCTCACCCACCTCACCGGCCCCTTCGACATCATCGGCGACATCCACGGCTGCGCCTTCGAGCTGGAGTCGCTGCTGGGCAAGCTGGGCTACGTCGACGGCGCGCACCCGGACGGCCGTACCGCCGTCTTCGTCGGCGACCTCGTCGACCGCGGGCCGGACAGTCCGGGCGTGCTGCGCCGCGTGATGTCGATGGTGAAGTCGGGCCACGCGCTGTGCGTGCCGGGCAACCACGAGAACAAGTACGGGCGTTACCTCAAGGGCCGCAAGGTCCAGCACACACACGGGCTCGCCGAGACCGTCGAGCAGATGGAGGGCGAGAGCGAGGAGTTCCGGGCCGAGGTACGGGAGTTCATCGACGGGCTGGTCAGCCACTACGTCCTCGACGGGGGGCGGCTGGTGGTCTGCCACGCCGGTCTGCCCGAGAAGTACCACGGCCGTACGTCCGGCCGGGTCCGCTCGCACGCGCTGTACGGCGACACCACCGGGGAGACCGACGAGTTCGGCCTGCCGGTGCGCTACCCGTGGGCGGAGGACTACCGAGGGCGCGCGGCTGTGGTGTACGGCCACACTCCGGTCCCGGAAGCCACATGGCTGAACAACACCATCTGCCTGGACACCGGCGCCGTCTTCGGCGGCAAGCTGACCGCGCTGCGCTGGCCGGAGCGGGAACTGGTCGACGTACCGGCCGAGCAGGTCTGGTACGAGCCGACGAAGCCGCTGCGGACGGAGGCGCCCGGCGGGCACGACGGGCGCCGCTCGACCTGGCGGACGTGCACGGGCGCAGGGTCGTGGAGACGCGGCACGCCGGCCGGGTGTCCGTCCGTGAGGAGAACGCGGCGGCGGCCCTGGAGGTCATGAGCCGCTTCGCGGTCGACCCGCGCCTGCTGCCGTACCTCCCGCCGACCATGGCACCGACGGCGACCAGTCACATCGAGGGCTACCTCGAACACCCCGCGGAGGCCTTCGCGCAGTACAAGGAGGACGGCGTCGAGCGGGTCGTGTGCGAGGAGAAGCACATGGGTTCGCGCGCGGTGGCCCTGGTGTGCCGGGACGCGGAGGCGGCCCGCAAGCGCTTCGGCGTGGACGGTCCGACCGGATCGCTCTACACCCGCACAGGCCGCCCGTTCTTCGACGACGAGTCGGTGACGGAGACGATCCTCGACCGGCTGCGGACGGCGATCGGCGAGGCCGGCCTCTGGGACGACCTCGCCGCGTCCGACAGCGCCTCCGGCGCGGGCGACTGGCTGCTGCTCGACGCCGAGCTGATGCCGTGGTCGCTGAAGGCGCAGGGCCTGCTGCGCTCGCAGTACGCGGCGGTCGGCGCCGCCTCCGGGGCGGTGTTCCCGGGTGCGCTGGCCGCGTTGGAGGGTGCCGGGGCGCGCGGTGTCGACGTGTCCGACCTGCTGGCACGCCAGCGCGAACGGGCCTCGGACGCCGCCGCGTTCACGGAGGCGTACCGCCGCTACTGCTGGCCGACGGACGGCCTGGACGGCGTACGCCTGGCCCCGTTCCAGATCCTGGCGGTCCAGGGCCGCAGCCTCGCCGCGCTCCCGCACGACGAGCAGCTCGCGCTCCTCGACCGGCTGGTGGAGCACGACAGCACGGGGCTGCTCCAGACGACCCGACGCCTGTACGTC
Source organism: Streptomyces sp. R28 (assembly GCF_041052385.1). Lineage (GTDB taxonomy): Bacteria > Actinomycetota > Actinomycetes > Streptomycetales > Streptomycetaceae > Streptomyces. The sequence goes on from NZ_CP163439.1 coordinate 8,226,482, forward strand.
GACACCGGCGACCCGGAGTCGGTGCGGGCCGGCGTCGACTGGTGGCTGGAGATGACCGGACGCGGCGGCGAGGGCATGGTCGTCAAGCCGCTCGGTGCTGTCGTCCGCAGCGAACAGGGGCGGCTGGTGCAGCCCGGCATCAAGTGCCGGGGCCGCGAGTACCTGCGGATCATCTACGGTCCCGAGTACACGCGCCCGGACAACCTGGCCCGGCTGCGGCAGCGGTTCCTCAACCACAAGCGGTCGCTCGCCATCCGCGAGTACGCGCTGGGCCTGGAGGCCCTGGACCGGCTGGCGGACGGCGAGCCGCTGTGGCGGGTGCACGAGGCGGTGTTCGGGGTGCTGGCGCTGGAGTCGGAGCCGGTGGACCCGCGGCTGTGAGGGTGCCGTCGGGGAGCGGCTGCCGCTGATCAGCCGACCAGCCGCAGCCGCTCCCGGCACACGCCCACCCGGATCGTCTGCCCCCAGGTCAGCTCGACCGCGTCCGTCTCCATCCCGTCCCCGAAGGCGACGAGCCGCTCGGATTCGACGGTGAGCCGCAGACGGGCCGCGGCCGCGAGTTCCCCGGCGACCAGTGACGTACCGGTGGCCGGGGACGGCCAGGCCTCCCGTACGAACCACAGCAGCCGGTCCTCGGCGGGGCGGGGCAGCGCAAGAGTGCTGCCCCGCTCCTGCCACACCGACCGGACCCAGCCGGTCGCCCCCGTCCCGGTGCCGACGATCACCCCGGACGAGGCCTGGGCCTCGACGACACCCCCGTCGTCCTCCAGGCCCAGGCGGTATCGGGCCGTCCGGTGTCCGGCGGCGCCCAGGTAGATCTCGTTCAGGGCCACGAGACGCTGTGTGTCGTCGGCGACGGCCTCGACCATGGTGAGTTCGTCGAAGTGCCCCCTTCCGGATTGCGTGGCGGCGAGCAACGGGCCGGCGTCCTCGGGGCGGTGGCGCACCAGGACGCCCGGGTTGCGGCCCGGGTCGGTGTCGATGCCCAGCACCGGCTGTCCGGCGAGGTACTTGGCGACGTTCGCCACCAGGCCGTCCTGTCCGACCACGACCACGACGTCCTCGGGGGCGAACAGGAAGCGGTCCAGGTCGGCCCGCTCGACCCGGGTCTGACGCCAGGTCAGAGGAATCGCCGAGGTGACCTCCGTCAGCGCCTGTCGCGTCCGGCGGTGGCGTTGGGCGACCTCCTCCAGGTCGCGGCCACGGGAGGCGAGGAAGAAGGCGGCCTGGCCGTGCGTACCGTGCCGGGCCACCAACTCCTCGTACTCCGTGGTGCGATGGACGAGGACGACCCGGGGCGCGAGGCTCACGCCTGCCCCTGTGCTCCGAGCCTGGCGAGCAGGCCCGTCAGCACGTCCGGCGACACCGTCACGCTGTCGATCCGCGGCAGGTTCTCCGCCAGCCGCGTCCCGGTGAGCGCGTGCAGCGTCGCCACGTCCACCTCCGCGTGCACCCGCAGCCAGGCCGCCTGCGCCTGCGCCCGCGCCGCACCGACCTCGCGGGCACCCTCGGCCTCCGCCCGGGCCAGCCGTACGGACCGCGTGGCCTCCGCCTCCGCGAGGCGCACCGTCCGTACCGCCTCCGCCTCTGCGAGACGTACGGTCCGGGCCGCCTCGGCCTCGGCCCTGACCGCGTCCGCGGCGGCGTGCTCCTCGGCCTCGCGCCGCGCGTTCGTGCCGCGCTGGTCCACCAACTGCTCCTCGCGGCGGGCGAGTTCGATCTGGCTGGCCAGTTCGTTCTCGGCGATCGCGCGCTCCCGCTCGACGGCCACCGCCCGCCGCTCGTAGGTCGCCCGGTCCGCCTCCTGCTGGATCTGCTCGCGGGCCGGCGTGCGCAGCGCCCGCTCCACCTCGGGTTCGGGGCGCAGCGCCATGACGCGTACGGCGACGACCTCGATGCCGGTCGCCGGGAGACGGGGCTCCCCGGCCAGGCCCGCCGCGATCCGCTCCCGCACCGCCGTCACGCCGTCGACCAGCGCCGCCGCCAGTGGCGTGCGGGCCAGCACGTCCAGCGCGTGCTGCTGGGCCGTCTCCGTCAGGAGTGCCCCGAGCTGCTCCAGCGGGGTGCCCCGCCAGGCGCCCGTGTCCGGGTCGACGGAGAAGTCCAGGCGCGCGGCCGCCACGGCAGGGTCGCTGATCCGGTAGGTGACCGTCGCCTGTACGGACACGTCCTGGAAGTCGGACGTACGGGCATGGAACGTCATCGCCAACTCCCGGTCGTCGACCGGTACTTCGGAGAGCGTGGCGGTCAGGGAACGGAACCAGAAGCTCAGTCCCGGGCCGTCGTGCACCAGCCGGCCGGAGCGGTGGTGGCGAATGTGCGCCGTCGGAGCGCCCCGGAGATGGCGCCATCCCAGGCGCCGGGTGATGTCGGCCATGAGACCCCCTCGATTTTCGTCAGTAAGACGATAACCGTGAGACCTTCTTGTCGTCAAGGGGACGAAAACAGAAACGGTCAAGCGGGGGGTGAACCCGGGCGTCGATGGTCAGGATGGAGACATGGGATTCCATGTCGACTCCGAGGCCGGGCGCCTGCGCCGCGTCATCCTGCACCGGCCGGATCTCGAGCTCAAAAGGCTCACCCCCAGCAACAAGGACGCGCTGCTCTTCGACGACGTGCTGTGGGTGCGCCGGGCGCGCGCCGAGCACGACGGGTTCGCCGACGTCCTGCGCGACCGCGGCGTCATCGTCCACCTCTTCGGCGACCTGCTCACCGAGGCCCTGGAGATCCCGGCGGCCAGGAAGCTCGTCCTGGACCGGGTCTTCGACGAGAAGGAGTACGGGGTCCTGGCCACGGACCACCTCCGCGCGGCCTTCGAGAGCCTGCCGTCGGCAGAGCTCGCCGAGGCCCTCGTCGGCGGCATGACCAAGCGGGAGTTCCTGGAGGCGCACCCCGAGCCGATCTCCGTGCGCTTCCATGTCATGGACCTCGACGACTTCCTCCTCGCGCCGCTCCCCAACCACCTCTTCACCCGCGACACCTCCGCCTGGATCTACGACGGCGTCTCCGTCAACGCCATGCGCTGGCCCGCCCGCCAGCGCGAGACCGTGCACTTCGAGGCGATCTACCGGCACCACCCGCTGTTCCGTGACGAAACGTTCCACGTCTGGTCCGAGGGGCAGGCCGACTACCCCTCCACCATCGAGGGCGGGGACGTCCTGGTGATCGGCGGCGGCGCGGTCCTCATCGGGATGAGCGAGCGCACCACGCCCCAGGCCGTCGAGATGCTCGCGCACAAGCTGTTCGCCGCCGGGTCGGCCGAGACGATCGTGGCCCTCGACATGCCCAAGCGGCGTGCCCTCATGCATCTCGACACCGTGATGACCATGGTCGACGGCGACGTCTTCACCCAGTACGCCGGGCTCGGCATGCTCCGGTCGTACACCATCGAACCGGGCGCCGGTGACAAGGAGCTGAAGGTCACCGACCATCCGCCGGAGCACATGCACCGCGCGATCGCCGCCGCCCTGGGCCTCAGCGAGATCCGCGTCCTGACCGCGACCCAGGACGTCCACGCGGCCGAGCGCGAGCAGTGGGACGACGGCTGCAATGTGCTGGCCGTCGAGCCGGGCGTCGTCGTCGCCTATGAGCGGAACTCCACCACCAACACGCATCTGCGCAAGCAGGGCATCGAGGTGATCGAGATCCCGGGCAGCGAGCTGGGGCGGGGGAGGGGCGGGCCGCGCTGCATGAGCTGTCCGGTCGAACGTGCAGCCGTATAGAAATGCCGAAGGTCGTATAGACTTCCAATGTCCTTGTACTCGTACCTCTGGAGCGCCCCCATGGCGACTGTCCCGACCGCCCTCGCCGGCCGCCACTTCCTCAAGGAGCTCGACTTCACCGAGCAGGAGTTCCGTGGCCTGATCGAGCTGGCCGCCGAGCTGAAGGCCGCCAAGAAGGCCGGGACCGAGACGCAGTACCTCCGGGGCAGGAACATCGCGCTGATCTTCGCGAAGACCTCGACGCGCACGCGCTGCGCGTTCGAGGTCGCGGCCGCCGACCAGGGCGCCTCGACGACGTACCTCGACCCGTCCGGCTCACAGATCGGCCACAAGGAGTCCGTGAAGGACACCGCGCGCGTGCTCGGGCGGATGTACGACGGGATCGAGTACCGCGGGGACAGCCAGGCGAAGGTGGAGGAGCTGGCCGCGTACGCAGGCGTGCCCGTCTACAACGGCCTGACCGACGACTGGCACCCCACCCAGATGCTGGCGGACGTGCTGACGATGACGGAGCACAGCGGCAAGCCCCTCAAGGAGATCACCTTCGCCTACCTGGGCGACGCCCGCTTCAACATGGGCAACTCCTACCTGATCACCGGCGCCCTGCTCGGCATGGACGTACGGATCGTGGCGCCCGAGGAGTACTGGCCCGGTGACGAGGTCGTGGCCCGGGCCCGCAAGCTGGCGGAGGGCAGCGGCGCCACCATCACGCTCACCCAGGACGTCGCCGAGGGTGTCCGCGGCGCCGACTTCGTCGCCACCGACGTCTGGGTCTCCATGGGGGAGCCCAAGGAGGTCTGGGACGAGCGGATCACCGCGCTCGCTCCGTACGCCGTGACCATGGACGTGCTGCGCGCCACCGGGAACCCGGACGTCAAGTTCCTGCACTGCCTACCGGCGTTCCATGACCTCGGTACGCAGGTCGGGCGCGAGATCTTCGAGAGCCACGGGCTGGAGTCGCTGGAGGTCACGGACGAGGTCTTCGAGTCCGAGCACTCGGTGGTCTTCGACGAGGCGGAGAACCGGATGCACACGATCAAGGCGGTTCTGGTCGCGACGCTGGCTTGAGTGGCGGGGGTCGCGCCGTAGGGGTTGTGCGTCTGTTGCCGATTGCCGATTGCCGCCGCCGACTGCCGACTGGCGGCCGTGTGGGGTTGATCGCGCAGTTCCGCGCGCCCCTCAGCGGGTTTACGCCGGACGGCGCTGAGCGGGTACGACCGGCAGCCTGAACCACACCGCCTTGCCTGAGTCCGTCGGCCGGTGGCCGCAGGACGAGCTCAGGGCGCGGATCAGCAGCAGGCCGCGGCCGTGCTCCTGCCAGGGGTCGGGCTCGCCGGCGGCGGGCCGGGTCAGATTGCCGGGCGGTGCCGGGTCCGGATCGTGCACCTCGACCTGGCAGCCGGACGGCAGCAGCTCCAGCACCAGCTCTATCGGGCCGTTCCCCGCGGTGTGCTCCACGGCGTTCGCGACCAGCTCCGCAGTGAGCAGCTCCGCGGTGTCGCAGTCGGCGGAATGCTCCAGCTCGGCCAGCGCCGTGCGGACCAGTGCGCGTGCGACGGGCACGGCCGCGACGGTGTGCGGCAGTGCGATGCGCCAGGAGGCGGAGGCTGCGGGGCGATCTTGCAAGGTGGGTCCGTTCATGAGCAGGCTGTCCTGCTTTCAACCTTATGAATGGTACGGCGCCACCCGGCAGACGCATCCGGAGGACACCGTTCGGGACCTTCGGCCCCGACTGCTGGGCGGCTTACCCGGGTGAACGGCCGGCCTCGCACGGCTGATCCCGCCGTTACGGGGGTGTCGCCGAGCCGTGACGGATGTGACGGGGTCAGGTCACATCCGTCAGGCCCGGCCGCGTCCACACCCGAACGGGTTATTGCGCGACCGTGACGACAGTCAAAGTTGAGTGATAGCTTCGAAGGGTAGAGCTCAAGGGGTAGAGCTCAAGGGGTAGAGCTCAGTGAGCCAGTGCCCGCCGTCCGCCCGAGGAGGCCGCACGTCATGAGTCCCTTCACCGGCTCCGCCGCCCGCACCTCCGACTGGAAGCATCTGCGGGTCGAGCACGCCGACGGGGTCGCCACCGTCACCCTCGCCCGTCCCGAGAAACTCAACGCGCTCACCTTCGGCGCCTACGCCGACCTGCGCGATCTGCTCGCCGAGCTGTCCCGGGAGAGGGCGGTACGGGCCCTGGTGCTGGCCGGCGAGGGCCGCGGCTTCTGCTCCGGCGGCGACGTCGACGAGATCATCGGCGCGACCCTGTCCATGGACACGGCCCAGCTCCTCGACTTCAACCGGATGACCGGGCAGGTCGTGCGGGCCGTACGGGAGTGCCCGTTCCCGGTGATCGCGGCGGTGCACGGGGTGGCCGCCGGGGCCGGAGCGGTACTGGCACTCGCCGCCGACTTCCGGGTCGTCGACCCCACCGCCCGTTTCGCCTTCCTCTTCACCCGGGTGGGCCTGTCGGGCGGTGACATGGGTGCCGCGTATCTGCTGCCGAGGGTCGTCGGCCTCGGTCACGCGACCCGCCTGCTCATGCTGGGCGAGCCGGTACGGGCCCCGGAGGCCGAGCGGATCGGCCTGATCAGCGAGCTGACGGACGAGGGCCAAGCGGACGATGCCGCGCAGGCGCTCGCCCGCCGCCTGGCCGACGGCCCGGCCCTGGCGTACGCCCAGACGAAGGCCCTGCTCACGGCCGAGCTGGACATGCCACTGGCGGCAGCGGTGGAGATGGACGCCTCGACGCAGGCATTGCTGATGAACGGTGAGGACTACGCCGAATTCCACGCGGCTTTCACGGAGAAGCGCCCGCCGAAATGGCAGGGGAGGTAGCGAATGCTCTCGCCCGAGGGGACCGCAACGCCGCCAGGGGCGCGGGGCCGTATCGAATGTGCGGCTACCGCCGCGGGGGCGCGACCAGCCACAGACAACTCGCAGCCGCCCGCGACGACCGGCCACCCCCTACGAGTCGCCATCATCGGCGGCGGCCCCGGGGGCCTCTACGCCGCCGCCCTCCTCAAACGCCTGGACCCCACCCGCGAGGTCACCGTCTGGGAACGCAACGCCCCCGACGACACCTTCGGCTTCGGTGTCGTCCTCTCCGACGAAACCCTCGGCGGCATCGAACACGCCGACCCCGTGGTCTACGCGGCCCTGCAGCAGCACTTCACCCGATGGGACGACATCGACATCGTCCACCGCAACACCCGCCACACGTCATCAGGACACGGCTTCGCGGCCCTGGGCAGGAAACGCCTCCTGGAGATCCTTCACCACCGCTGCCGTGACCTCGGCGTAGAGCTCCGCTTCCGCTCCGAGGCTCCGTACCCGGCCTGGCTCGCGGAAACATACGACCTGGTCATCGCCGCAGACGGTGTGCACAGCACCACCCGCGAGGCCTACCCCCATGTGTTCCGCCCCCATGTGGTCGCCCACCACTGCCGCTACATCTGGCTGGCCGCAGACTTCGCCTTCGACGCCTTCCGCTTCGAGATCGCCGAGACCGAACACGGCGTGATGCAACTGCACGGCTACCAGTACGCGGCCGACGCCTCCACGGTGATCGTCGAGATGCGGGAAGAGGTCTGGCAGGCGGCCGGGTTCGCGGAACTCGACGAGCAGGAGTCCGTCGAGCGCTGCGCCAAGATCTTCGCGGAAGCGCTCCGCGGCCGGCCCCTGAAGTCCAACAAGTCGGCGTGGACCACCTTCCGCACCGTCGTCAACGAGCGCTGGTCGCACGAGAACATCGTCCTGCTCGGCGACGCCGCCCACACCGCCCACTTCTCCATCGGCTCCGGCACCAAGCTCGCCGTCGAGGACGCCCTCGCGCTCGCCGCCTGCCTGGAGGAACAGCCGGACATCGCCGGCGCGCTCAGCGCGTACGAGGAGGAGCGCAAGCCCGTCGTCGCCTCCACGCAGCGCGCCGCCCGTGCCAGCCTGCAGTGGTTCGAGAACCTCGGCCTCTACCTCGACCAGCGGCCCCGCCAGTTCGCCTTCAACCTCCTCACCCGCAGCCGCCGCGTCACCCACGACAACCTGCGCCTGCGCGACGCCCATTTCACCGAGGCCGTGGAGCGCGACTTCGGCTGCCCACCCGGCACACCCCCGATGTTCACGCCGTTCCGGCTGCGCGGCCTGACCCTGCGCAACCGTGTCGTCGTGTCCCCGATGGACATGTACTCGGCCACGGACGGCGTCCCCGGCGACTTCCACCTGGTCCACCTCGGTGCCCGCGCCCTCGGCGGCGCCGGCCTGGTGATGACCGAGATGGTGTGCGTCAGCCCGGAGGGACGCATCACCCCCGGCTGCACCGGCCTCTACACCGGTAAGCAGGCCGAGTCCTGGCGGCGGATCGTCCAGTTCGTGCACACCCGGGCACCCGGCACCGCGATCGGCGTGCAGCTCGGCCACAGCGGACGCAAGGGCTCGACCAAGCTGATGTGGGAGGGCATCGACGAGCCCCTGGAGGACGGCAACTGGCCCCTCGTGGCCCCGTCCCCGATCCCCTACAAGCCGTACAGCCAGACCCCGCGCGAGCTGACCCGCGCCCAACTCACCGACATCCGCGAGCAGTTCACGGCAGCCGCATGGCGTGCCGCCCGGGCCGGCTTCGACCTCCTCGAACTGCACTGCGCGCACGGCTACCTGCTCTCCGGGTTCCTCTCCCCGCTGACCAACCGCCGCACGGACGCCTACGGCGGCTCCCTCGACAGACGGCTGCGCTTCCCGCTGGAGGTCTTCGACGCCGTACGGGGCGTATGGCCCGAGGAGCGGCCCATGACCGTCCGTATCTCCGCCACCGACTGGGCCGAGGGCGGGACGACGGCCGAGGACGCCGTCGAGATCGCCCGCGCCTTCGCCGCGCACGGTGCCGACGCGATCGACGTGTCGACCGGGCAGGTCGTGGCCGACGAGCAGCCGGAGTACGGGCGGTCGTACCAGACGCCGTACGCGGACCGGATCCGCCACGCCACCGGCCTCCCGGTGATCGCCGTCGGCGCGATCTCCTCCTGGGACGACGTCAACTCCCTGATCCTGGCGGGCCGTACGGACCTGTGCGCCCTCGCCCGCCCCCATCTCTACGACCCGCACTGGACTCTGCACGCCGCGGCCGAGCAGGGCTACGAGGGGCCGGGCGTCCTGTGGCCGGCCCCGTACCGGGCGGGCAGCCGCCGCCCGCAGACCGGACGCACGGACGCCCCCAAGCCCCGCCTGACGCTCGGAACCTGAGGGCGTACGTCCTGCCCGTGAGGGAGGCCTTCTACAGCTCGACCATTCCCGCGGTCAGCGTCGCACCGTCGGCGGGGTCGATCAGCAGGAGCGCGCCGGTGCGCCGGGAGAGCGCGTAGTCGTCGAGCGCGAGTGGCTCGGCGGTGCGCAGGGCGACCCGGCCGAGGTCGTTCGCGGTCAGCTCGGCCGCGCCCGCCAGGTCCGGCTCTCCCGGCGCACCGGGCCGCTGTAGGTGCAGCATGACGATGGAGTCCTTGCCGCCGGAGAAAAGGATCACCGGCCGCTCGAACTCGCCCGCCGCCTCGCGGAAGATGTGCACCGCCTCGGACTCCAGCGCGTCCAGGTGCGACAGGACGAACTCGGTCACGGTGGTGCTGCGGTCCTCCCGGGAGAAGCCCAGACCCGCGGAGAGGAAACGGCGGATCTCGTAGCCGTCCAGGACCTCCACGCGGTGTCCCTCGGCCTTCAGACGGTCACCGAGCAGGCGGGCGATGGTGGTCATCGCAACGGTCCTCATCTCTTACCTGGCGACGACCCGACGGACGCTAGGTAAGAAACTTGAGAAGAGGCGCAGAGGAGCCTGAGGGTCCGTTGGGGGCACATGGTGTGCCTGAGGTCACAGGCCGGCGTACGTGGCTCCCGCGTCCCGCAGACGCTCGTGCAGTCCCCGGAAGACGGCCGCCGAGCGGGCGCCCGGCCAGTCCTCGGGCAGCAGCCGGGCGGGCAGGCCGGGGTCGGTGTAGGGGAGGTGGCGCCAGGAGTCCAGGGCGAGGAGGTAGTCGCGGTAGGCCTCCTCGGGCGGGGTGTCCCGCCGGCGCTCCCAGTCGTGCAGCACGCGCGCGTGGCGGTCCAGGAACGCCTCGTGCTCCTTGGCGATCGCGGCCAGGTCCCACCAGCGGGATACGGCCTCGGCGGTCGGCGCGAAGCCGAGGTGCTCGCCGCGGAAGAAGTCGACGTATCCCTCCAGCCGCAGCCGCTGCAGGGTGTGCCGGGCCTCCTCGTAGAGCCGCGCCGGCGCGACCCACACGCCCGGAGCCGCCGTCCCGAAGCCGAGCCCGGCCAGCCGGGAGCGCAGTACGTGCCGCTTCTGCCGCTCCGACTCCGGCACCGAGAACACGGCGAGCACCCAGCCCTCGTCCTCGGGCGGGGCGGTGGTGTAGATGCGCCGGTCGCCGTCGTCCAGCAACTGGCGGGCGTCCGGCGACAGTTCGTACCCGGCCGCGCCCTGGGCCGTACGGGCCGGCAGCAGCAGCCCGCGCCGCTTCAGCCGCGACACCGAGGAACGCACTGAAGGGGCGTCCACGCCGACCGCGGCCAGCAGTCTGATCAGCTCGGCGACCGGCACCGGGCCGGGCATATGACGGCCGTAGGCGCCGTAGAGCGTGACGATGAGAGACCGTGGTGCATGCTGGTCGGACACGTTGATCATCTTAGGTCGTACGGATCACTGCCGGTCACTTTGCGGGTCACCACTCGCGCGCAGCCGAAAACGCTGGAGCTTGCCGGTCGCGGTGCGCGGCAGCGCGTCCAGGAAGACGATCTCGCGCGGACACTTGTACGGCGCCAGCTCGCCCTTGACGAAGGTGCGCAGCGCCTCCGTGTCCCGTCGGGCACCTTCCCTGAGCACCGTGTACGCCACCACGACCTGGCCGCGTGCCTCATCGGGCCGGCCCACCACCGCCGTCTCCAGCACGTCCGGGTGGCGCAGCAGGGCCTCCTCGACCTCCGGGCCCGCGATGTTGTAACCGGCCGAGATGATCATGTCGTCCGCGCGGGCGACATAGCGGAAGTAGCCGTCACTCTCCCGGACGTAGGTGTCGCCCGTGATGTTCCAGCCGTCGCGCACGTACTCGCGCTGCCGGGGGTCGGTGAGATAGCGGCAGCCGACCGGCCCGCGCACGGCGAGCAGCCCGGGCTCCCCGTCGGGCATCTCCTGCCCGTCCGCGTCGACCACGCGCGCGTGCCACCCCGGTACCGGCACCCCGGTCGTGCCGGGCCTGATGTGCTCGTCGGCCGCCGAGATGAAGATGTGCAGCAGCTCGGTGGCGCCGATGCCGTTGATGATGCGCAGACCGGTCCGCTCGTGCCAGGCCCGCCAGGTGGCGGCGGGCAGGTTCTCGCCCGCCGAGACGCAGCGGCGCAGTGAGGAGATGTCGTGCGAGTCGAGCTCGTCGAGCATCGCGCGGTAGGCCGTCGGCGCGGTGAACAGCACGGACACCCGGTGTTCGGCGATCGCCGGCAACAGCTGCTTGGGACCGGCCTGTTCGAGCAGCAGGGCGCTGGCGCCGGCCCGCATCGGGAAGATGACGAGCCCGCCGAGGCCGAAGGTGAAGCCGAGCGGGGGACTGCCGGTGAAGACATCGCCCACATGGGGGCGCAGCACATGCTCCGCGAAGGTGTCCGCTATCGCGAGCACATCCCGGTGGAAGTGCATACAGCCCTTGGGCCGTCCGGTGGTGCCGGAGGTGAAGGCGATGAGCGCGACGTCGTCGGCCGCCGTGTCGGCGGCGGGATACGACGCGTCGGGCGCCGGGCGGCGCAGCAGGTCGTCGGGGGCGTCACCGCCGTACGTCGCGATCCGCAGCCCCGGTATCTCCGCCTTGGCGAGGTCGTCGACGGCCCGGATGTCGCACAGCGCGTGCCGCACCTGGGCGATCTCGCAGATGGTCCGCAGCTCGTGCGGCCGCTGCTGGGCCAGCACCGTGACGGCGACCGCGCCGGCCTTCAGCACCGCCAGCCAGCAGGCGGCCAGCCAGGGTGTGGTCGGACCGCGCAGCAGCACCCGGTTGCCCGGGACGACGCCGAGGTCGCCGGTGAGCAGATGTGCCAGCCGGTCGACGCGGGCGCGCAGTGTGCCGTACGTCCATGTGGCGCCGGACGGGGTGTGGAACACGGGCCGCTCGTCGGCGGGGCCGTCGAGCAACTCGGCGGCTGCGTTGAGCCGATCGGAGTAGCGCAGCCGCGGAAGGTCGAAGCGGAGCTCGGGCCACTGGTCGGGCGGTGGCAGGTGCTCGCGGGCGAAGGTGTCGACGTGGGCGGAGCGGTGCAGACCGGCCATGGCGGTTCGCCCCCTTGCCGTATCGGGCTGCCTTGTGGGCGTCGTGGTGGGCTCGCACAGGGAGCGTATCGTGTTGGTGACGACAGTCAATGGTGCGCGATATCGTCGAGGAGGTCCGTCGAGAGCGTCCGTCGCGGACGGCTCCGCAGGGAGGTCGGCAATGCCCGCATTCTCACTCGATCCGCCGCAAACCGCATGGTGTGCCGAACTGCGCACCCTGGCCGCCGAACGGCTGCGCCCGCTCGCGGAGAAGGGCGAAGCCGGGCACGTCAACCGCTCGCTGGTCGCCGAACTCGGCCAACTGGGGCTGCTGGCACGGCTGTTCACCTCGGGAGCCGTCGACCTGTGCCTGATGCGGGAGTCTCTCGCCTACGCCTGCACGGAGGCGGAAACGGCCCTCGCCCTGCAGGGCCTGGGCGCCCATCCGGTCCATGCCCACGGCACCGCGGCCCAACGGGAGCGCTGGCTGCCGCGGGTGGCCGAGGGGAGCGCGGTGGCGGCCTTCGCGCTGAGCGAGCCGGGGGCCGGATCGGACGCGGCGGCGCTGGGGCTGCGGGCGGAGCGGGAGGCCTCGCGGCAGGGAGGACCGGGAATGCCGGGAGCGCTGGGAGCGCCGGGAGGGCCGGGAGCGCCGGGAGGGCCGGAATCGTCGGGAGGGCCGGGCGAACCGGAAGGGCAGGGAGAGCCGGGGGAATCGCCGGGCGCCTCGCTTGCCGCCGAGCCCGACGGTCCCGACCGCTGGCGGCTCACCGGCGAGAAGTGCTGGATCTCCAACGCCCCCGAGGCCGACTTCTACACGGTGTTCGCCCGCACCACCCCCGGCGCCGGGGCCCGTGGCGTCACCGCCTTCCTGGTCCCCGCCGACCGTCCCGGCCTCACCGGGGCGGGCCTCGACATGTTGTCCCCGCACCCCCTCGGCAGCCTCACCTTCGACGCCGTCCCCGTCACCGCCGACGACATGCTCGGCGAGGCCGACCGAGGCTTCCGGGTGGCGATGGGGACTCTGAACCTGTTCCGGCCCAGCGTCGGCGCCTTCGCCGTCGGCATGGCCCAGGCGGCCCTGGACGCGACCCTCGCCCACACCGCCCAACGGGACGCGTTCGGCGGCAAGTTGAAGGACCTTCAGGCGGTCGCCCACCAGGTCGCCGAGATGGCCCTGCGCACGGAGGCGGCTCGTCTCATGGTGTACGCGGCGGCGACGGCGTACGACGAAGGCGCCCCGGACGTCCCGAAGCGCGCCGCGATGGCCAAGCTGCTCGCCACCGAGACCGCGCAGTACGTCGTCGACCAGGCCGTCCAACTGCACGGCGCCCGTGCCCTGCGCCGTGGCCACCTGCTCGAACACCTCTACCGTGAGGTGCGGGCCCCGCGCATCTACGAGGGCGCCAGCGAGGTCCAACGCGGCATCATCGCCAAGGAGTTGTTCGCGAACATGGAGGCCGGCCAGTGAGCACCGAGCGCGTCAACCCGCCCGACCTCTCCCCGCCCACCGGTTTCTCCCACGCGGTCGTCGCCACCGGCTCACGGGTCGTCTTCCTGGCCGGTCAGACCGCCCTCGACACGGACGGCAAGGTGAGGGGCGACACCCTGCCCGAGCAGTTCGAGCGGGCCCTGGCCAATCTGCTGGCCGCGCTCGACGCAGCCGGCGGCACCGCCGCCGACCTCGCCCGGGTCACGGTCTACGCCACGGACGTCGCCGCGTACCGCGCCCAGGTCGCCGAACTCGGCCGCATCTGGCGGCAGTTGGCGGGCCGGGACTATCCGGCGATGGCGGTGGTCGAGGTCGTGCGCCTCTGGGACGAGGAGGCGATGGTGGAGCTCGACGGCTTCGCCGTGCTGCCGTAGGGCTTCGCCGTACCGAGGTGGTTCCTGCTCACGCGTCGTAGGTCTCGCTCACGCGGCCTTGGCGAGGCGGACGGCCGGCACCCGGTGCGGTGCGACGACGCGGCCGTCGGGCAGCAGCTCACCGCTGTCGTCGAACATGATCGCGCCGTTGCACAGCAGGCTCCAGCCCTGCTCGGGGTGTGCGGCGACCACATGGGGGGCCTGGCCATTGAGGGAAGGGCATGAAGGCTGGTGGGAACACATGGCGCACCTCCACATCGGGCGGACGAGCCGTGTGGGTCGTCCATATGGGTAGACCATGCTCTCGTTGCGAACTCATCGGAACGGCCCGACGTGAACCGTGACAACACGCGGACAACACTCTGACGGATCCACAAAGGTCGGGGCGGACTCGCCACCGAAGGGGTGACGGTCACGTCCATGGGTGCGCCCGCCAGGTACCAGTGGGAGGCCCCACTCCGATTATCCGGGAGGTCATCCCATGTCCCTGCGCCCCGCTCTCGCCACCGCTGCCGGAGCTGTCCTGCTCCTGCTGGTCGCCGCCCCGTCGGCACCCGCCGACTCCGCGGCCGCCGCCGACCCCAAGGAGACCGTGACCATCGACGGCACGGGCCGTATCGCCTCGGACGGCACCGTCACCCTGTCCGGCACCTACCGCTGCGCCGACGCCTCGGGGCCCGCGTTCGTGAGCTCCACGATCGGCCAGCAGGCCTCCGGCGTCCGGCACGGCATCGGCGGCACCCTCGCCGTGTGCGACGGCAAGAAGCACAGCTGGCAGAACATGGGCAGGCCACAGACGGGCACGGCCTCGGCTCCCCTCGAGGCAGGCAAGGCGTATGTCGAGGCCACCATCGTCGAACTCCACCCCGTGGGCGGCCTGCCCCTGCCCCGCTTCCACGCCGTGCAGGACAAGCAGGACATCACCCTGACCAAGAGCTGAACCCGACGTCCCTGCCGGGCTCGCACCGGCAGGGACCCGACATCACCGCGGCCGGGCCGGGCCCTCGGGCCCGGCCCCACGCCGCCGACGGTCCGACGCCCGCCACCTCGCCCACTCGATCCCGACGCAACCGGCGAGGGTGGCCTGCGGTCTCGGCGTCCCCCTCGTTCCGAACGCCACGGCCGCGCGCGCACTGGATCGCCCCGTCGCCCACCGTCCTCTTCGGCGCGGTTGAGCGCCCCGAAGACGTGCCGCGAGCACAGGGCGATCAGCTGAGCGGTTGGTGATGCCGCCTGTGCTCCGCCGCCGGGAGGCGGTCACTCACGGATGGGTAGAGGCGGTCATCCGGCGTCGGCGCGGGACGTTGCGTGTCCTTGGCGGAGAAACGAGACCAGAAGCGCCGCTCCTATGCTCCCGCCCGCGAGGACCCACCACAGCGACAAGGGAGCACTGGCGAGGAGCATGGCAACCAACAGGGGCGCGAGGGCAGTGGCTCCACCGGCAAAGAGCTGGTTGAACGCCAGGTAGGCGCCCTGTTCCTGCTTCGGCGGAAGGCTGGTCAGCAACGCCATGGCGGCTTGAGAGACGGCCAGCTCACCGAGCGTGTACACCACCATTCCCGTGACCAGCAGGGCAATCTGCACTCGTCGGGGCATGTCCCCGGCCAGTAGCACGGCCGCGTAGAGCGCCGCGTACGAGATTCCGCCGAGCGCCAGCACGACCGTGGGGCGGAACCGTTCCAGCAGTCGGCTCAGGGGCAGTTGGAGCACGGTGAGCAGCACGGTGTTGGTCGCGAAGAGCACACCCACGGTCCACGGCGGCATCCTCAGCTCCCGCAGGATGAACACCGGCAGGGCGCTCTCCACCGCCAGTGCGGCGGTCAGGAGCAGGGCGTTGGACATCGCGACGCGCAGATAGGCGGTGTGGCGCCAGGGCGCGGCGGGTCGGCTCCTGCGGCCTTGGGGCGGGGCGTCCTCGGTCTGACGTTCCGCGGGAATGCCCAGGTAGAGCAGGGCGGTCAGGACGAAGCTGGCCGCGTTGACCACGCCGAGGACCACGAACCCCGATGCCGTGTCGACGACGAACAGGCTGGCGAGCAGGGCACCGGCGCCGATCCCCGCGTTGAAGACGGCCCGGGTCAGGGCGAGCCACTGGCCGCTCTGCCCGTCGGGGGCCAGCCGTATCGCCAGCAGCGGGGTCGCGGTCTGCTCCAGCCGGTTGCCGAGCGCGAGGAACAGGCAGCACACCACCAGTGTCGTCATGTCCCGCACCGCGACGAAGCTCGCGAAGCCCGCCGCCCGCACCGCCGCGCCCGCGATGAGCACGGGCCGTGGTCCGATCCGGTCCACCAGGCGGCCCACCGCGAAGAGCCACGGCAGCACCACGAGCACCGTGAGTGTGAGCACCAGGCCGACCGAGCGCAGCGACACCCCCGACAGTTCGGTGAAGAACAGCAGGGAGAAGGGATAGAAGAAGCCCGTGCCCAGGGCGTTGACGAGCCCCGACAGGCCGAACCACGCCACGCCCGGTCCCCGCGGAAGCGCCGAAGACGGTGTGCTCGCGTCTTTCACAGCAGCCGATGTCATCTCTGAGGGCCTTTCACAGCAGGAGCAGGTGGCAGCGCTGTTCGGTCGCGGTGCAGCCCCGGGATCGCTTGGCCTGCACGCTGCCGAGGCCGTAGTGCAGGGCGCGTACCCCGGCGTCCGCCGCTTCTTCGAGCAGGCGGTAGTACAGGACTTCGAAGTACAGAGGCAGTCCGGTGCGCTCCTGGTAGGCGTAGTCGTAGCCGGTCTGCCGGGCGTACCACTGGTCGCCGTGGCGCAGGATCAGGCCGAAGCCGCGGACCTCGCCCTCCGCGTGGGCCACCATGGCGAAGGCGTCGTCGCCGAAGCACTCGCGGGTCTGGTGCATCAGTGGCAGCAACTGGTCGGGGCGGATGTCGATGGAGTATTTGGCGAGCAACCCCGACTCCAGCTCGGCCAGCCGCGGCAGGTCGGCTGTGTCGAGGGATTCGGCGTTGACCCGCACGTCCGACTCGCGGATCCGGCGCCGCTCGGCCGCGACGGACACCCGGCGCTTGCGTGGCAGCGACTGAAGGTAGCCGTCGAACCCGGCCTGCGGTACCTGCAGGACGCTGTACTGGCCCGTCGTACAGCTGTGGTAGCCCCGTGAGGCCAGCACCCGGGCGAGATGTGCGTCCTGTTCGTCGACGTAGAGGAAGGCGACCGAGGCGAGGCCCTCCTCACGGGCGAGCGTCTCGGCAGCGGCGACCAGCGCCTCGGCGTCCCCTTCGGTGGCTTCGGGGGACAGCAGCATGCGGGTGCTGCCGACATGGCGGCCGCCGGCCACGAGCGCCGGCATCAGCTTCGCCGACGGATCTTCGCCCATACCGGTCAACATCTCGGCGGCGCCCGGCAGTTCGGCCTCGGCGCTCTTGCGCAGGACCACGTCCGGCCGGCCGAGGGCCCAGGGCACGGAGGTGGTGGCGGTCGCCGTGGCCAGGCCCGCGACCGGGCGGCCGGCGCGTTCGATCCACAGGTAGACCATGGGGACCCCCGCGGTCGCCTCCACGACGTCGAGCCAGCGGCAGGTGAGGAAGACGTCGTACGGGCCGGTCAACGCGTCCCAGCCCGCCCTGGGCAGGTCCGCGGCCCGCCGCACCGCGCGCACCCCGTCGGGCAGCTGTACTGTCGTCGTCCCGGTGAGCACTGGCGCGCCCTCCTCTTGTCGCTGGATGGGTGGTGGAATCGATGGCCCGGCACAGCCGGCGAGCCGGGCCGGGCGCACCGGCGCGCCCGGCCTGTCGTGCGGATCAGTGCATGACGTCGTACTTCGCCGCCTCGACGAACTGCGGAGCGTACTTGCGCTTCTGCCACAGGCAGAAGCGGTTCAGCAGATCGGCGAGCGGGCCCATGGGGCGGCGGAAATCGATGATCACGATCACGCGCGGCTCATCGCTCTCGTTGGTCACCTCGTGCTCGAGAGAGACGTCGAGGACGGTGCCCTCGCCCTCCTTCCACTGGTAGTACTCGTCCGCGAGGCGGATCCGGGGCGTGTTCTTCGAGGGGATCCGGATGCCGAGGTGATAGCGCAGGATGCCGGCGTACGGGTCCTGGTGCGAGGGCAGCTCGACGCCCGGTTCCAGGACGGAGATGAAGGCGTTCACCACACGCGGCGTGGACTGGGCGAAGGACAGCAGGGTGGGGCAGTCCTTCTTGGCCAGCTCATTGGTGTTGCCGAACATGTACGCGTAGTAGAGCTTCCATTCCTCCGACACCTGCGCCGCGCGCTGCGGGTCGAAGGTGTCGTACGTCGGGATGCTGCGGCTCGCGAGGAGTGCGTCCACCTCGGCCTGGAGCGCGGGGAACCGGCGCTCCAGCTCCCAGACTTCGGGGAAGACGGCGTTCGACGGAATGATGCGGCGACGGTTCTTGCCGCCTGCCTTGCGCAGGAACACCCAGTTGGTCAGGGCACGGATGCGCGGGTTGTTGAGACTGGGGGAGCCCTTCATGGCTTACTCCTGGTTGGGTACGGATGCGTGTTCTTCAGGCGGAGTCGCTCGGCGTCCGGTCGACCCGGACCATCGCGCCGCGCCGCGCCTGCCAGACGCTGGTGGTGCCGTCCGGTGCTTCGAAGGTGAAGCGCACGTGGGCCAGGCTCCGGTCGATCGTGTCGAGCATGGCCCGGTGGTCGGGCGCGCTGCCGTGCAGCACATCCAGGAAGAAGGAAGTCGACTGCGCCGGCAGGGCCGCGTTGTCGGGCAGGCGCTGCTCGTACCCGACGACGCCCGGTTCCTTCCGCAGGACGTCCGTGCCGTCCACCCGCAGCAGCACGCCACCGGGCATGGGGGACAGGCCCCAGTACTGGAACTCGACCTTGTCCACGGTGGGTTCGGGCAGGTCGACGCGCTGCCCGCAGGCCGCGCGGATACCCAGCTCCAACAGGTTCAGGCCGGTCGCCCGCTCGTACATCCAGGGCATGAAACCGCCGAGCCGCCCGTTGACCTCGATGATCCTGGGGCCGTCGGGGGTCAGCTTGATCTCCGTGTGCACCAGGCCCTGGCGGACGCCGAGGGCGATCGCCGCGTCCGAGGCGAGTCGCGCGACGTCGGCTCGTTCGGCGGCCGGCAGATGTGCCGGGACGAACTGGCCGTGCTCACGGAACGGCGGCATAAGCGGGAACTTGCCGGTGACGCCGAGGGTGTGAGCCCTGCCGTCCACCACGAGGGACTCCACCGAGACGTAGTCGCCGAAGTCGCCCTCGTCCCGACCCTGCAGGAACTCCTCGACGAGGAAGGGCCGTTCGACGCTGGGGTGCAGATCGCGGGGGAGGTCGTCGACGCTCGCCACGAAGTGGGTGTCGATGCTGCTCTGGCCGCGCACGGGTTTGACGACGACAGGGCCGGGCCGGCTCTCGATCAGCACGAGGGCCTCGTAGCGGCTGGTCACGGCGACCGACCAGACGGAGTCCACGCCCTGCTCGGCGAGGCGGCTCCGCTGGGCGCGCTTGTCGGTGAGCCGGGCGGCCGTCTCCCGGTCGTGGTACGGGAGCCCAAGACCGTGGGCGAGACGGGCGGTGAACGGCACCATGCCTTCGCTGAACGTCGTCACGCCCTCCGCCGCGAGAGGCAGCAACTGCTCCACGGCTGCGGCGAGTTCGGCCTCATCCGCTTCGACCACGGGTCCGAAGGAGGCGTACTCGTCCCGCTCCCGCGGGTCCAGGGCGCCGCCGATCGCCACGTAGACCGGCTCGTGGCCGCACAGCCGCGCCGCTTCGGCGATGTCCGCGGGCCGTACGGCCGAGTTGGGCACTACCGAGACAATGACCTTGCTCATTTTTTATCCACCACCTGTTTCACGGATCCGGTACACGCGGTCCTTGACCTCTTCGATGTGCCGGTAGTCGCGTTCGATGTCGTCCATCGAGGACGCGGCCATAAAGATCCGGAGCGTGCTCGAATACAGGTCGACGGTCGGCCGAAGGATCCCGCCGGGCTCGATCTTGAGGTCGAATCTGGCCACGGTCTCCAGCGCGGAGATCTCGTCGACGGCGCTGCGGTCGATGCTCTCGACGACACCGGAGAGAGCCGTCGAGGTGGTGCAGCAGACGGCCTCTCGCTGCTTGTCGTAGCGGCGTCCCGCGTGGTCACGGATGAAATGTCCGGGTGCGAGATAGGCGAGCGCGGTAAGAGCCGCCTGGTTACCGCCCGTGCACCGGTCGTGGAACCCGGGGTGCATGTTGCCGGCGATCCGGGTGCCGACCTCGACCAGCGCCGGCCCCTCAGGGGTGACGATGACCTCGGCGTGGGTCGGCCCGAAGCGGACGCCGAGAGCGTCGAGGGCCTTGTCCACATAGGAGATCAGCTCTGGCGCCGGCTGTTCGTCGGCAGCGAGCAGGTGCTCCCGGTCGTAGATGTTACGGCCGCCCGGCAGCAGCCGCTTGTGGTACTGCCAGACGCCGCAGACGTAGCGCTGCCGCCCGTACGACACCATGTCGACCACGTACTCGGTGCCCTGGAGGTACGACTGGACGAGCACCTCGGTGTTGGTGTCGCCGTAGATGGTGCGCGCGCCGAGGATCTCGTCGGCCGCGGCCCGTACCTCAGCGGCGCTGCCGCAGATGAACACGCCGTCGCTGGCTGCGGAGTTGAGCGGCTTCACCACCACCGGGTAGTCGGCGGCGCGCTCCGCCCAGTGCACCAGGGCCTGCGTGTCACCGCTCTTGAACTGGCGGGCGCAGTGCAGGCCGGCGGCGCTCAGGACCTCCCCCATCCGGTACTTGTCGCGCCGGGCCTCGGACAGTGCGGTGCCGTTCGTCGGCAGCCCGAGCCGCTCGGAGAGCAGGTCGGCCAGCAGCACGCCCGGCTCCTGCCCGGCCATGACGCAGACCGGCGCGTACTCCTCCAGTTGGGCGAGCGTCTTGTCGACGTCGTCGTGCACGAGGGCGGCCTGATAGACGCTCAGATCCGGGGCGGGCATCGACGGCATGAACTCGGGCGTGCTCTGGACGTGCACCAGGTCCGCACCCAGGGCGGAGAACTCCGGGGGCAGGTACTTTCCGGACGTGTACGCGTCGACCAGCACTACCACCGGTCTGTTGTGCGGCAAGAGGGCTCCTCACGATGTCGGTGCCGCTGGCGCGGCCGCTCGGGGTGGTCAGGTGACGGAGAAGCCGCCGTCGACGAAGATCGTCTGGCCGGTCACGTATGACGAGGCGTCGCCGGCCAGGAAGACTGCGATGCCGGTGAAGTCGGCCAGCTCGCCGTTGCGGCCGGTCATGGTGCGGCGGGCCATGGCATCGACGCGCACCGGGTCCCGGAACACGGCCTCGTTCAGCGGCGTGTGCACAAAGCCCGGGGCGATGGCGTTGACGCACACCCCGCGCGCCGACCAGGCCTCCGCCTGGGACCGCGTCAGTGCCGCGAGTCCCGCTTTCGAGACGCCGTAGGCACCGCTGTTGCCGAAGGCTCTGACGGACTGCTGGGAGGCGATATGGATGATGCGGCCCCATCCGTTCGCCGCCATCTTCGGGCCCAGCCGCTGGCCGAGCACGAAGGGGGCGTCGAGGTTGGTGCGCAGCGTGCGGTCCCAGTACTCCTCGCTCAGCTCGTCCAGCGGCGCCCGGAGGTTGATCCCGGCCGAGTTGACCAGGATGTCCGTCGTACCGTGGCGCTCCTGCAGTTCGTCGGCGAGGCGGTGCACCTCCGTGCGGTCGCCGAGGTCGGCGCTGAGCCAGGACACGGTGCCACCGGCGTCCCGCAGCTGGGCCGCCGTCTCCTGCAACGGCTCGGGCCGGCGCGCGACGATCACCACCTCGGCGCCGGCCCGGCTCAGCGCCATGGCGATCTCCCTGCCGATGCCTGAGCTGCCCCCGGTCACCACGGCCGTGCGGCCCTGCAGGGTGAACAACCTGTCGAGGAAGCCGTTCATGAACTGCTCCTCAGACCTTCTGGCGGGTCGGACGCAGCCGGATGTCGTCGAGGTGCACATGAGTGGGCCGGCTGACCACGAAATCGATGACCGACGCGACGTCCTCGGGTACCAGCAACGGCCCACTCTGCTCAGCCACGGCCTCGAACCACTCCATGTCGTAGCCGGCCGCCTCCTGGAATCCGGAGCGGACGAACCCGGGCTCGATGAGCGTCACCCGGATGTTGTGGGTGCAGACCTCCTGACGCAGCGCCTCCACCAGCGAGTGCACGGCGAACTTGGTCGACCCGTAGACCGGGTTGGCGGCCGATATCTGGCGCCCTACGGTGGAACCGATGACGACGATGTCCCGGACCTGGCGCCCGCCGTCCGCCTCGGCGTGCTTCTTGAACTCCGATGCGGTGGCACGCAGTTGGCGAAGGATGGCCAGGTAGTTGGCCTCGATCAGCTCCTCCCACCGGTTCGCGTCCGAGCCCAGGACGGTGCCCGGCAGACCCTGGCCGGCCGACGCCACGAAGATGGTCGCCGGGCCCCACTCCCGCTCGGCCGCCGCCAGCAACTCCTCCGTGTACGCGGCGTGGGTCATGTCCCCGGAGTGCGGCACGACGGTGCCCGGCCGGCCGGCCAGTTCCGCCTGGACGGCGGCGAGCCGGTCGCCGCTGCGGCCGGCGGCCAGCACATGGATGCCCTGCCGGGTGAAGGCGGAAGCGACGGCCCGGCCGATGCCCGAGGAGGCTCCGGTGACGACGGCGATGCGTCCTTCGGTCATGTCGAACCCTTACTTTTCGTCGGTGAGAGAGATCTCGCCCTGCTGGATCAATTCGGTGAAGTAGGCGCGCAACCAGTCGCGGTCCAGCGGCTCGAACTCCACGCCGAGGTGGGAGAGAAGGCGCCGGGTGCGTGCGTGGTCGTACCGCACGTTGCGTTCCGGGCGGCTCGCCCAGAAGTGCGCGAGTGAGATCTGCTCGTCGCCGCCTCCGATGAAGCGGGCGAACAACGTGGCGAAATCGGGCGCCGGGTCGTCCTCGACGGCGCAGCCCAGCCCACGCAGCACCTCGAATATCTCCTCGTACGACACCTGGTGGGGGGTGTCGACATGGAACGTGCCGCCCCGCACCCGAGCGCTGCGGGAGATCTCGAGGATGCCCTCCGCTACGGTGTCCACCGGGCTCAGCGCGAGCGTCTCGGCGCCGACCCGGGGCACCCGGCCGAGTCGTATGCAGGCGCGCAACAGCTGGACGAGCCGGTTGTCGCTGCCGTTGCGCTGGAAGCGGCCCGACTGCGAGTGGCCCGTGACGTTCCCGGAGCGGTAGATGAACCCGCCGCCCCCGTGTGCGGCGAAGTCGCGGACCAGGCGTTCCGCTTCGTACTTGCTGCGCTCGTACTCGTTCAGGAAGCTCTGGCCGATGTTCAGACTGTCCTCGGAGAAGACGGCGGACTCGCCGTCCGGGCCGGTGCCGCAGACCGCGAGGGTGGAGACGTGGTGCAGGTCCTTCGGGCGGCCTTCGGTCGCCAGGCCGATCAGGGCTCGCACCGGTTCGGTGTTGTTCCGGTCGAAGGAGCCCCGGTCCCCGAACAGCCGGGTATCGCTGGCGAGATGGTAGATCGCCTCGACCTCGCGAGTGAGCACCGCGTAGTCCTCGTCCGCAAGCCCGAAACCGGGTTCGGCCAGGTCCGCGGCGTACACGGTGATGCGGTCGCTATGGCGGTCGAGGTCGTCGTCCGGGCGGTACCAGCCGTAGGTCTCCCGCAGACGCTGCCAAGCCGACCGCGTCGGGTGCTCGCGAACAAGGCAGTGGATGTGCCCGCTGGTACGGGTCAGCAGAAGGCGCAGCAGATGGGCACCGATGAATCCGGTGGCCCCGGTGAGCACCACGGCACCGTACTCCCGGGTGGCCGCGGCCGGTGGCTCGCAGTGCAGGGCGGCCGGCACCTGGGCGAGCAGCCCGGTGCTGGATCCCTGCTCCACCACGAATTGCCCGTCGTCGGCGGCGAGTCCGGCCGTCTCCAAGAGACTGGCGCGGGTGGCGCGGGCCACTTGGAGCATCCGCTCGGGGGCGTGGCGCAGCGGAGTGTAGGAGAGGTCGGCGACGAGCTGCCCGTCGTGGATGCGGGCCGTCAGCTTGAGGCCGTAGCCGCGGTCGTTGTCCGCGCCGCGCACCGGGCCCACCGCATGCCGCGAGAGCGTGGGGCACAGGTCGTCGCCGTACGGCAGCGCGAACGAGCCGAGGTAGTTGAAGCACACGTCGGCGCGGCGCGGCTGAGCGTGGAGTCCGTAGGCGATGCCGAGGCGGGGCACTTCGCCCAGGGCGGCGGCCACCGCCTTACCGGTGGCCGCCGCGTCGCCCTCGACGATGTCGACGCGGACGGGGTAGGTCGAGGTGAACCAGCCGACGGCGCGGGAGACTTCCAGGGTGTCGTCGAACTCCGCGCGGCCGTGGCTCTCGACATCGATGACGAGCTCGGTCGTCCCCTCCGACTCGCCGAGCGCCTGGGCGAAGGCGGCGAGCAGGGCGGCGTGTGGCGGTGTGCCGGTGGTGGCCGCGCCCGCGCGGGCCAACGCCTCGGTCTGGGTACGGCTGAGGCTGAACCATACGGCCTGAGCGTCGCCCTCACGGTTGTCGTCGGCGGCCGAAGGGCCGTCCGGCAGGGCGGGGAAGCGGGCGAGGTCGTCCCAGTGGGCGAGATCGGCCCGCAGTGCGGGGGCGTGATCCCTGAGATGCGTGGCCCATGCGCCGAAGCCGGTGGTCACGGCGGCCGGGGCGGGCTGCCGGCCGCGCAGCCGCTCGGTGTAGCGGCGGCTGAGGTCGCTCACGACGATCCGCCAGGACACGGCGTCGATCGACAGGTGGTGGCAGACCAGCAGCAGGTGGGCCTGGGCGGCGCCGTGGAAGAGGTGCGCCTTGAACACTGTGCCGTCCGCGAGGGACAGCTCCGCCTGGCGGGCGGCCGCCACGTCTTGGATGTGCCGGGCCGCGTCCTCGTCGCCGTCGGGGAGCCGGGAGGTGGTGAGAGCGGGGCCGGGCTCTACGACGCCGCGCCGACGGTGCGTCCCGGAGTCCCGAAACGCGGTGCGCAGCATGGGGTGCAGGGCCACCACGTCGGCTACGGCCGTGGCGAGTTCGGCCGGCCGCACCGCGCCGTCGATGTCCAGGAGCAGGGCCTGGTTCCACTGGTCGGGCTGGGCGAACTCCTGGCGGAAGAACCACTGCTGGGCCGGGGACAGCGCCGTGTCGTCCGCGGCCTCGTCAGGGTTGGCCCGCGGTGACCGGTCGGCGTCCGCGCCCGCGGTGATCCGAGCCGCGAGCGCCGCAGCCGTGGGCTCGGCGAGGAACGCCGCGGCCGACACCTGGTAGCCCTTGGCCTGGAGGTCCGCGATGACCTGGATCGCGTCGATGGAGCTGCCGCCGACCGCCGTGAAGTGGTCGTGGACGCCGAAGTCGCCGTGGCCCAGGTGGCGGCGCCATACCGCGCACACCTCCTCCAGGACGGGGTCGTCCACGTCGTGGGTGCGGGCGCGCCCGGTGTCGCTGCCCAGTCTCTCCTCGATCAGCCGGCGGACCGCGCGCTGGTCGGTCTTGCCGTTGTCGTTGCGCGGGAAGTCGTCGAAGGTCTCGACCCGGTCCGGGACCATGTACGGCGGCAGGACGCCGCGCAACTGCTCCCGCAGCGCGGCCGGTTGCGAGTCCGCGGAGTCCCCGGTGGTCCGTACGGCCGCGACCAGCATCGGCCGCTCCCGGACGAGGTGGACGGCGATCGCGTCGGTCACCGCGGGCAGCTTGCGCAGACCCGCCTCGACGTGCCCGAGTTCGACCCGGTAGCCGCCGATCTTGACCTGGCGGTCGCCGCGGCCCAGGAATTCCAGGACACCCCGGGCGTCGGCTCGCACCTTGTCGCCGGTGCGGTAGGCCGGGCCGACTCCGGGGAACTGCTGGTCGACTTCACCTGTGAAGGCCTTCGAGGTGGCCTCGGCGTCGCCCCGGTAGCCCGGCGTGACGGAGGGGCCGGTGACGTACAGCTCGCCCGTGGCGTCCCGCTCGTGGAAACGGCCGTCCTCGGCGCGGACGAAGAGGCGGGTCGCGCCGAACGCGGTGCCGACAGGGACCGACGCGGCGTCGCCGAACGCGTCCAGGTCGGCCGCGCCGCGCAGTACCTGCGCGGCGATTCCCACCGTCGTCTCGGTGGGGCCGTAGTGGTTCACCAGGGTGCGGGTGACCCCTGAGTCCAGGACTCGACGGGCCAGGGGCAGGGCCATGACCTCGCCGCCGAGCAACAGGAAGCGCAGCTCGGGCCGGGTCGTCCCGTCGTGGCCGAAGGCCCGGAACAGCACGCTCCAGTGCGACGGTGTCGTCTTGAGCACGTCGACGCGCTCGGTCTGCAGATAGCGCAGCAGCCCCACCGGGTCGCGACGGGTGGCGTCGTCGACGAGGTGCAGGGTGCCACCCGTCCACAGGGCGAGGAAGAGGCAGGTGTTGCCGAGGTCCGCGGCGAGGGTGGTCACATGGGCGTACCCGAGCGGCTCGGTGATGTCGAGCCGGGCGAGCAGGGATGTGGTGTAGTGCGCGATGTTGGCGTGGGTGACCATGACGCCCTTGGGGACGCCGGTCGAGCCCGAGGTGTGGACGACGTAGGCGATGTTGTCCGGCGCGGCCTCGGCCGGCTGCGCACATCCGGTGCCCTGCGGGTCCTCCTCGTGCAGGTCCAGGACGTCCAGGCCCAGGCCTTGCAGCTCGTCGCGATAGCGCCCCGACGTGAGCACGAGGCACGGTCCGGCCGCGCGCAGCCGGTTCGCCCCCTCTCGCACCGGGTCGGTGGGCTCTACGACGGTGTAGGCCCCGCCGGCTGCGAGCACGGCCAGCAGCGCCACCACCGCGTCCGGGGTGCGGTCGAGGTGGATGCCCACGAGAGAACCACAGCCGATGCCCCGGCCTCGCAACCGGTGAGTCAGCCGGGACACCTGGTCGTCGAGCGCGGCGTAGGTCAGCCGTTCCTGACCCACGGCGACAGCCGTGCGGTTCGGGTGAGTCTGCGCGTGCGAGTGCACCAGCGCCGGGAGCATGCCGTTGTCCTCTGCGTGTGGGCGGGCGGTCGAAGTGATCTGCCGGTGAGCCGGGATCAGCTCCAGAAGACGAGCGGTTCCTGCGGGCCCTTGGTGGCGATGAACGCGGCCGCGCCGACCCGGTGCTTGCCCTGCCCGGCCGTCACCGCGTGCAGCATGCGGGGGCTGAAGATGATGAGGTCTCCGGCCTCGGGGTGGATCTCGACCACCGGCGGCTCGACGGTGTCCCGCTCCAGTCCCTCGACATCGAGGATGGTCTTGGTCTCATCCTCGGTGGGCTCGCGCAGCCACAGCTGGAGATTGCCGCCCTCGCCCGGCACCTGGAGGTAGATGTTGGCGACCAGCTGGTTGAGGACGCCCTCGATCTCAGGGGCATCCGTCTCCTGGTCGATCGCGTCGTTGTGCGGGTAGAACTCGGAGGTCTGCGGCTGGAAGACGCGGAAGGCACCGACGAAGCAGGCACGCCCGCGCAGCCGCATCAGGTTCGCGCCCGCCGGCCACAGCTCCTGCAGTTCGAGGCGTACGCGGTCCACGGGCGACAGGTAGGGGTGGAACATGGAGCGCACGTCCGCGATGGCCGGCAGGGCCTGCTCGTGATACTTGTCCGTGAGTTCCGGGTTCCACTTGGTGTCGATGTGCGGCATGTAGACGCGGCCGACGCTGCTGGTGTGCTGCTTGTGGTAATGGCCGAGCGCCTGGTGGTTGATCGCCTTCTGCGCGACTTTCTCGGCGATGTCTACCGGGTAGTAGCCCCGGACATGAATGGCGCCGATTTCCCGGTTGGCCAGCTTGAGCAGCGTCTCCGTGGTGAGTTCGTCGGCAACGTCGTTCGTCAGGGACTTGACGACATGCGTAGTAGTGCTCACGAAAGGACTCCTCAGAGTGAGAGGGGCAGGAGTACTCGAATACGGCCTCACTGCCATGGGGCGAACCTGCTCCGGCTCGCAGAACACTAAATGTGGCCTTCAATTTCGCCGCAGAGAAACCTAGGCGGCTCGATCATCGCGGTCAATAGGCGCCCGGCAGTATTTTCCGAAGCTCTCGGATGCCGCCTGATGAATTCCAGAGGGCATGCCAAAGAACTGCAAATCGCTGCAGTAGATTCCCCCGAATTTTGGTCAGACGCATGCGGCGGCGCCGTATGACGGCCGCACGGATCCGTCAACGTGTCATTGAAGGGCGCTCCCAGCCCTCAAGAAGGGATTCGGCGAAAATGCTGCCGTCACCCCATCACCACTCCGCGGGATTTCCACCGCGCGCATCCCCCACCCCGTTCAGTACATCCGAAAATTACCGGCCACCCTCGGCGGCGTTCTCGTAACAACAGTTGCCCGGCGGACACATTCGGTTTACATGCACTGCCGAGAACTTCGTGTGACCTGAACCACACTGCCGTCGTGCGGCACTTCCTCCCGCTCCTCAGTGCGGGCGGGTCGGCGGTTCGTCGCAGTCCCCGGCCGGGCGCTGCATCAAGGTCGTGACCGCCACGCTCAGCAGGCAGATGGCGAAGTGCAGCACGTAGAAGAGCGGGATGCCGAGTAATCGCGGCCGGTCGAACGGTATGGCGATCGTCAATGCGGGCGCCGCAAGCTGCACGAGGAGCAGGGCGCGCCAGGCCCTGCGCCTGGGTGGTATACGCACCCTCCCGCCCGGTTCATCCTTTTCAGCCATAGTCTCCCCTTCTCGAATCGATGTCTCAAAATCGACGCCATCCGCATCTTGGGAAAGTCGGCACCCTGGGCCACGATCGGCGGCGACGGCAGATGGCTGCACCTGCCTGGCGGGCCAGGCCCTTCGTATGGCTTGCGACGGGCGCGGTCGACGCGGGTCCGTCGTCGGCTTCGGGTGTTGGTTGCGCGACCCGTGCGATGGGTTTACGTCAAAAGACCGCAGAGTGGCATGGGTCACTCGACGGAGGGGCACAGCGGCATAGGGTGCCTGTGAAGTCGAACGCAAACGAACATAAACGCCCGCGCCTACGCATGGATGTCAAGCCTTGACGCCCTGTGGTGCGCCGCCTAAGGTATCGCTTCGTGGAATTTGGATTCCGCATCACGAAATTCAGAGGTGAGGTCTTCAAGCGGAGCGGGGGGCAGTTCGGGCAGCATGCCCATGGGCACGGCCACCCTGCACCCCCTCACCCCATACCGAGGGGGGCATCATCAGCGCGACGATCGGCGTCGGCTTCACGCTCGCCATCTGCTGTGCGCTCTTAGCCGGCCTGCGCCGGCCGCCTCGCGAAGAACTGCCCCATCCCGCCCGCTGGGCGCTGGGCGGCCGCAGCCTCGGCACTGCCGCCACCTGTCTGCTGCTGGGCGGAACCATCTACACGTCGTACACCTATCTCGCCGTGCCCGGCCTCATGTTCGGCACCGGCGGGCTGGCGCTGTACGCCCTCGTGTACACCATGCTGCTCTCGCCGCTGATCATGATCTTCCTTCCCCGGTTGCGGGACGTGGCCGCCAAGCACGGTCTGATCACCGCGGCGGACTACGTGCGCGCCCGGCACGGCTCACATCCGCTGGCGCTGGCGACGGCCCTGACCGGCATCCTGGCGACGATGCCCTACCTGGGACTCCAAGTAGTCGGCATGACCGCGGTGTTGCGCTCCTTGGGGCTGGCCCCCGACGGTCTGGCGGGCTGTGTGGTACTCACCCTGCTCTTCCTCGTCTTCGCCGTGGCAACCCACCCCGGAGGCCTGCGCGCCTGCGTGCGGATGTCGGTGGTCAAGGCGCTGCTGATCGGCGGCGCGGTCGTTGTCGTGCTCATCCTGACCGTGGCCCGGCTGGGCCCACCGGGGCATGTCTTCGACCTGGCCGACCGCCGCAGCGACGCCATGGGGCAGCCCTTCGACATCCCGGCCCACAGCTTCACCGCGTACGCCACACTCGCCGTGGGTTCGGCACTGGCCCAACTCGTGTATCCGCAGGTCCTCCTGGTGGCCACGGCCAGCCGATCGAAGCAGTCGCTGCGCGCGGCGACCAACTTCCTTCCGGCCTGGAGCATGTCGCTGGGGCTGTGGGCCTTCTTCGGGGTCGCCGCGCTCGCCGCCGGGGTGCGGACTCCGGCCGGGCACGGGGAACTCGCCGTCCCCGCGCTGGTCGGCAGGATCGCCCCCGACTGGCTGGCCGGTCCGGTCTTCGGGGCGCTGGCGGTGGCGGGCCTGCTCCCGGCAGTCGTCATGGCGATGAGCATGTCGATGCTGTTCATACGGAACATCTACGTCGAGTACCTCAACCCCACCGCCACGCCCGCGCACGAGGTCCGCGCCGCCCGAGGCCCCGCGCTCGCCATCATGGCGGGTGCCGTGGCCTTCGCCCTGTTCATGAAGCCCCAGGACGCCATCAACCTCCATCTCCTGGGCGGCGTCTGGATTCTGCAGACCTTCCCCTCGGTCGCGGTGTCCTTGTTCAC
Organism: Streptomyces sp. R28; assembly: GCF_041052385.1. Taxonomy (GTDB): domain Bacteria; phylum Actinomycetota; class Actinomycetes; order Streptomycetales; family Streptomycetaceae; genus Streptomyces. The sequence goes on from NZ_CP163439.1 coordinate 8,256,672, forward strand.
CCGCTGGTTCCACCAGCGCGCCCTGTTCACCGGCTGGGCCGTGGGCATGCTGGCCGGCACCGCTCTGCTCGGTATGCACGGCTTCTCCTCGGTCGTCGACATCGGCATCGGCCCCGTGCACGCTCCCGTCTATGTCGCCGTGACGGCCCTCGCGCTCAACCTTGTCGTGGCCGCGGCGCTCACGCCCGTCCTCGACGCGCTCGGCGTCCCCCGCGGCCGGGACTGCACCGCCGATGACGGCGCGTGGGAACGCCGCGGTTCGAAATACACCTTCGTAGTCCACTGAGTGAGGACCGCCCACCGTGAAGTCGCTCCGGTCAGGACACACCGGCTCGCCCCAGGCCACCACGCCCCGCATACCCCTGCGCCCGGACCCGCCCGCCCCGCAAGCCGCCACCGTGCAGGCACCCGAGGACGGCGCCGACGCCCGGCTCGATCTGCGGGAAGCCGACCGCGAGGTGGCGATCGCCTACCTCTTCGACCAGCAGTACGCCCGGCTGCTACGGCTGGCGGTCCTGCTCGGGGCCGAGCAGGACGCGGAGGACATAGTCTCCGAGGCGTTCTGCCAACTCCACCACCGTTGGGCGAAGTTGAACACGCCTGAGGCGGCCGCCGGATACCTCCGCTCCATCGTGTGCAACCTGACCCGGATGCGGATACGCCGTATCAAGCTCGTCCGCCGGCACACCTACCAGGAGCCGGACGACATCGTCTGCTCGGCCGAGCAGCAGGTCTTGCTCAATGACGACCAGCGGGCCCTGGTTGCCGCGCTGCGCACGTTGACCGCCCGCCAACGCCAGGTTCTGGTGCTGAGGTACTGGCTGGACCTCAAGGAAGCCGAGATCGCCGAGACGCTGAAGATCTCCGCGGGTGCCGTGAAGTCGCACTCGGCCCGAGGCATGGCGAAGCTGGCGACCGCTATGACGGGAGCGGTCCAGTGAAGCCCGATACCGAAGAGGTGCTGCGCGCCGCCCTTGCGAACGTGGCCTCGTCGGTACCGGACGCGTCGGCGACGTCCTACCGCAAGGTGCAGATCCGCTGGCGCCGCCGCGAATACCGGCGCCGCTGCTTCGTCGCCGTGCTGGTGCTCCTCATCGTCGTCGTGGTCTGCGCCATCGGCCTGTTGATGCTCTCAGGCGCGTCGCCGGACACCCACGTGATCTTCAACACCGCGACGACGCCGCCACCCCTCGTCCCGCGCTGACCAGCTTCATCGAAGGCCGGACGGGGTGGCGGCATTCGTGAATCAAATGTCCCGGAAGGGACCAGCCAACGCCGTGACCTGCGGCGTCCAGCCATCGCAGGCCGTTGACCTGCATGAATGCCCTTTCGGCTGTTTCACGCTCGTACTGGCTTATGCAGCCGGAAGTCCCAGGAAAGTCCCAGAGGACTCCCACTGCCAGGATCCGCTCTTTCGGCTCTGTGTAGGGCGTGCGGGTGCACTGTGGGCTGGTGATCGTGGATCGACGGTCTGCCCCGAATGAACGGCAACGCTCGCTCCTCGAACGGCTCGCGGCCGGTGAGGAGCATCCCGCAGCCCGGGCGCCGGGGGAATGGCGTTCGGCGGCGGGGGGGGGCAGGCGGCATCCGGCGGACTTGCTGGGTGCAGGGGCAGCTCCGTGCCCTCCACCGAACGGCCCGTCGCTCGTGCGCGACGAGCCAAGGCGACCGAGTTGGTCGAGCGGCTGCTCACCGAGGGCGTGTTCGTATCCCCCGATGACGGCCAGATCGCCGAGTGGCGGGAGGTCATCGGCTATGCGAAGCAGCACGGCCTGGAGCCTCCGGGCGAGCGTATCGAGAAGGTCCGCTTCGGCGCAGGTGGGTTGGAGCTGTATCTCGCAGAGGGACCGCATCCCAACGCACGGAGCCGGAAGCAGAGGGGCGACGCCTCGGTGGTTCCGGCTCCTACACGGCTGACTTCTCCTCATCCGATCGTGGCCGCCACCCTGCTGCCCCGGTACCGTAACTGCCGTTACAACAAGGCGACCGGCGCGACCTTCGCGTGGTGCGACTTCCCGGGACCGCTGTCCGCCGGAGCGGCGTACCAGACGGACGCCCCGGTGACCGCAGTGGCCGACCGGACGGCGCGCAGCGGCAACGGCAACGTGTCCTTCACCGTGTGGCGCACGGTCGACGCCGACTATCTGTCGCGGCTGCCCGCGTCTGCCCCGCACGGCAGCGGCGGCTCCCTGAGGCTGCGGCCCGTCGACGGCAGCGGCTTCACCGGCATCGACATAGGGCCGAGCGAGTCGGCCCGCGGGGGGCTGGCTTTCGAGACCACCCAGCTGTACGACGTGGAGGCCGTCGGCTTCGCCATCACGGGCAGGGTCGGCCAGGTGACCGACATCACCGTGCCCTACCCGAGGGGCAACGGCTGGAGCAGGCCCGACGGGACGGGGGAGATCCGGGTGACGCTCCCCGAAGGTGTCACGCTGATCGATGTGCCTCCTGAGCCGCACTCGGGTGACACCCCCTACTGCTACCCCGACCCGCAGCAGGAGCACCGAGCCGCGTGCCCGGGTCCGCAACCCCCCGGCACGGTGATGCGCGTGCGCATCGACAAGCGTGTAGACGGCGCACGGGGCAGGGTCACGGCGCACTCGGACCCGCGCATCGATCCGAACCAGGTCAACAACACGGCGCCGGTGACCGTGCGATACCTCGGATAGGGCCTGTCCGGCACCCGGCGTACCAGGGCCGTCCGCGGGGCCGGGCGCCCGAACAGGCCCTGACTGAGGTGGCACAGCGGCGGCTTGGACGGTTCCGCGCACGGGCGGTCGCCGTGGGAGCGGACGATGTCCTTGCCGTGCGCGGGCCGTCCCCCGTCCGACGGGGGGCTGTCGGCCGACCGCCAAGGGCCTGGTGACTCGCCAGAGTGGACGGGCGCGAGCACCGATCCTCAGGCCGGCCTTCTTGTGGTGGTCAGGTGCTTGGTACCAGCCTCCACAGCTGGCAGTTGTTGTTCAGCCAGGTCCACTGGCGGACGTCGGTGCCGTTGGCGGTACCGCAGTTGGCGACGTCGGCGACCTTGCCGCTGTTCTCGTTCACGATCCGCACGTGGTCACCGGTGGCCGTGTACACCAGGCGGAACTTCTGGCAGTTGTTGTTCAGCCAGGACCACTGACGGATGTCCGTGCCGTCGGCCGTCCCGCAGTTGGCGGTGTCCATGACCTTGCCGGTCGCGACGCTGACCAGCCGGTTGGTGTCGTTGCCCAGGTCCTCGATCCGCCACTTCTGGTTGGCGCCGCCGTTGCAGGTCCACTGGAGGATGTTGGTGCCGTCGGCGGTGTTGCCGCCCGACACGTCCAGGCACTTGCCGCTGTTGCGGTTCACGAGCGTGTACGCGGTCGGGGTGGCCGCCGTCTCCCCGGAGGGACCCGGCAGGGTGGTGCCGAGGCCCACGGGGGTGCCGAAGTGCGGTGTGCCGTCGGCGTTCCAGGTGAACTTCTGGGCGCGGGTGGTGCGTTCGTTGCCACAGCGGTCGGTGGTGGAGTCGTTGGCGTGGTAGACGATCCAGTTCTCGGTGCCGTCGGGGGAGGTGAAGAAGCCGTTGTGGCCGGAACCGTACACGCCGGCCGCGTCATCGCGGCGGAAGACCGGTGACGGCTTCTTCGTCCAGGCGGCGGGGTTCAGCGGGTCGGAACCGGTCAGTTCCAGCTGGCCGAGCTGGTAGTCGGGGGTGGCGCAGGAGCTCGCGGAGTAGATGAGGAAGGTGCGGCCGTCGTGTTGCAGCGGTTCCGGGCCCTCGTTGACGGGTGAGCCCAGGGTCTCCCAGCTGAAGGTGGGCGTGGAGATGACGGTCCAGTTCCCGCTGACGGTGTACGGGTTGGTCATCGGGGCGATGACCAGGCTGGGCGGCGTGCTGCTGTTCGTTCGTCCGCTGCCGACCATGTAGCTCTGACCGTTCACCCGAAGGACGCTCGCGTCGATCAGCCAGTTGGTCGGGTAGAGGTTGGCACCCGTGATCATCGACTTGTACGTGTACGGGCCCATCGGGTCCGTACCTGCGCTTTCCAGGACATGCGTGCGCTGCGTGCCGTTCGCCCCGCAGCACGGCGTGCCGCTCTGTCCGGCGCTGTAGTAGAGGTACCAGTGGCCGTCGGAGAAGTGGATCTCCGGGGCCCAGATGTTGGAGTTGCGGGTGGGAGTGGTGTCCGACCAGATCTGCACGCTGGGAGCGGTGGCGAGGCCGGCGAGGGTGGGCGACTTGCGCATGCCCAGGATGCCGGTGAACGTGGTGGTGACGAGGTAGTAGTTGCCGTCGTAGTACTCGAGCCAGGGGTCGGCGCCCTTCACCGACTTGAGCGGGTTCGCGTACGGTCGGCCGTCGGCCGCGGACGCGGGTCCCTGCGCACAGACCAGCGCCGTGAACAACGCCACGGCGCTGGCCAGCCACGGCCTGAGACGGGGAAGGGGCACGGTACTTCCTTTCCACATGTTCGCCATGTCGGATGCCGTTCGGTGAGTTGCTCGATCGCGACGCCGGCGCTCTCCCAGGGAGGCGCCGGCTCCGGCATCCCGGTTTCAGGTCAGTTCGTCACGCGGAAGGTGGCGTCGTCGCGTCCCGTCGCGGTGGTGATCGGGTCGAGCTTCAGCTCGTACGCGTAGTGGCGGATGTACCGGTCCGGATAGTTGATCGACTGGAACGACGACCACGTGGAGTCGGCGAGCCCGGCTACCTGCCGGAAGGTCGCGTCCTGGGCGAACTGGCTGCTGCCGTCGTTGCGGACCAGTTGGAAGTCGAAGTTGGCGTGCCGCAGGAAGTACCCGGGGTTGTTCACCGACTCGAAGGAGACGGTGCCGGTGCCCGTGAGGCCGGTCCGCAGCCGGAACTTGGAGTCCTCGATGGGGCTGACGTTCGGGTCGATGCGCACGTCGAAGTTGGTTTGCCGGACGTACCGGTCCTGGAAGTTGTACGACTGGAGCCGCTGCGCCGTGGTGTTGGGCCAGCGGGCGAGCACGCGGCTCTCCTCGGCGGCCGTCAGGTTCATGATCCAGCCGTGGCGCTTCTTCGTGCCGCCCATGTTGTAGCTGGTCGACGCCTGCTTCTGGTAGGAGGCGGGGTTGGACGGGTCGGTCGTCAGGACCGGCATGTAACCGCCGCCGGAGGCGTACTGGTCGAGGTAGAGGGCCCACTTGTTGGTGCCGTTGAACTTCATCCACATCGGGCCCTCGACCATCGACCCGGTCAGGCCGATGCCGGAGAGGTTGCCGAGGTTGGTCCACGTCCCGAGGATCGAGTTGCTGCCCTCAAGGGTGATCTGACCGTCGCCGGAGGCCCGCACGTAGCGGTAGTTACCGACACCGGCCGGGACCTCGATGATCTGGGTGTCGATGATTTCCTGGGTGCCGGGGCGCTCGATGTAGGTCTGCGGGGTGCTGATGGTGCGGAAGTCGCTCGTGTGGGAGTAGTAGATGCGGTGCTTCGTAACGCCGTTGAGGGGCACGTTCGTCGCCCAGTACAGGATGTAGTCGTTGCTGGCCGGGTCCCAGATCGCCTCCGGCGCCCACGCGTTGCGTCCGTCGGGGATGGCGCCGGCGACGTTCAGCAGCCGCGGCTGCGACCAGGTGACCAGGTCCGTCGACTCCCACACCACCAGGTTGCGGCTGCCGTCGTTGATGGACTGACTCCACGTCTGCCCGCAGCTGATGCACAGGTCCGTCGCGATGATCCAGTACTTGCTGCCGTCGGGGGATCTCACGAACGCGGGGTCACGCACCCCCTTCGTACCGACGGTGGAGCGCAGGACCATGCCGCCGCCGTTGAGGTCGTTCCAGTGCACGCCGTCCGTGCTGTGCGAGAGGTACATCTGCTGATTGGTCGACCCCTCCCCGGTGAAATGCACCATCAGGTAGCCGGGATCGGCGGCGGCCGCCCGCTGAGGTGTGGCCAGGGATTGGGAGGTGAAGAAGAGGCCGACGGCGACGAATATCGCCGCGAGCCGGGTGAGCGATCTTGATGTGCGCATGTCCTGTCTTTCTGCGGGTGCCGGGCCGGGGTGGAAGTGGGGTGACGGACGCCAGGTCCGCGGTCGAGGCGCAGACGGCGTTGATGCGCTTGCCGCTGCGGCGGGCCCCGCTCAAGCCGGGGTGGGGGCCGAGGGATCGGCGAGCGGGCAGGATGTTCGATATGTCGGACATTGTTCGTGAATTCGGCGAAAAGTTAGAGGGAGGTAAAAGCGAGTGTCAAGAGGGATGAAGGAGCAGAAACAGCGTGGCCTCCGTCTGTCCTCGGGATGGGGCGTACGCACAGGAGACGCACCGGCGCGTCGCGCATAACGGAAAACACGGAACGGACGAAGGCCCGGGGCGGCACCTGAGAAGCGACCCACACCCGTCCTCCGGATTCGCTCCTGGCACACTGTCGCCTCGGCACATCGGCACGGCGACGGGACGGGTGGGGCGGGGTGCGCTCGAAGGACAGGCAGGAGCGGCCGGACGTCGCCGTCGTCATGGCGGCGCGGGCGGGGGACCGGCAGGCCTCGGAACAGCTGGTACGGGACTGTCTGCCGTTGGTCTACAACATCGTCGGGCGGGCGCTGGACGGGCACAGCGACGTCGACGACGTGGTCCAGGAGACGATGGTGCGGGTCCTGGACGGGTTGCCCGGACTGGAGCAGCCGGATCGGTTCCGGTCCTGGCTCGTCGCCATCACCGTGCGACAGATCCGTGACCGGTGGCGCAGAGGGCGCACCTGGCTCACTGCGGAACCCCTGGAGGAGCACACCCAGGACACAGAGCCGCAGGCCGACTTCTCCGACCTGGCGATTCTCCGGCTCGCGCTGTCGGGCCAGCGGCGTGAAGCGGTGGAGGCGACCCGCTGGCTGGAGGACGAGGAACGCGAGGTACTCGCGCTGTGGTGGATGGAGAGCGCCGGTGAACTGACCCGCGGTGAGCTCTCGGCGGCCTGCGGCCTCACACCGCAGCACGCGGCGGTCCGAGTCCAGCGGGTCAAGGAAAGGCTGGAGACGGCGCGCACTGTCGTACGAGCCGTGACGGCCTCGCCGCGCTGCCCGGACCTGGCCGCCGTGCTCGCCTCGTGGGACGGGCGGCCGTCCGCGCTGTGGCGCAAGCGGCTGGCACGCCATGTCCGCGACTGTCCGCAGTGCCTGTCGAGCTCGTCCGACCTGATACCGGCGGAGGGGTTGCTGGCCGGCCTCGCGCTGGTGCCGGTGCCGGCCGGCCTGGCCGGCCTGGTACTGGCCAGGGTGCTGGGGGCGGAATCGGCCGGGGCGACCGTCGGCGCGGGCACGGGTACGGGCACGCATACGGTGAGCGGTGCGAGCCGTGCGGCGCGGACGATCGGCAGGCTGGCCGCCAAGCCCGCGGCGGCGGCAGCCGCAGGTGCTGTCACGCTCGCGGCTGCCGGAGTGGCCTGGTACGCCTCCACGGGGTCGCACGAGCCGGCCGCGCGGCCCGCCGTCGGTGCCCCGCTGTCGCCCGCCGTCTCGTCCGTGCCGCCGCCCCCGAGGACGTCGGTCTCACCGACACCGACACCGAAACCGACGCCGACAGCATCCCCGGCGACGACGGCTGAGGCGCGGGTTTCCGGGCGGCATGCCCTGCGGTCGGTCGACAACCCCGGCGCATACGTGAGCCAGGCCGGCCGGCTCGGCATCCTGGCTCAGGCCGGCGTCACCAGTTCCGCGGCCACCCGGCAGGCGGCCACCTTCACCTTCGTTCCCGGCCTGGCCGACCCCCGCTGCTACTCACTCAGGGACGCCTCGGGCAGGTACCTGCGGCACTACGCCTTCCGTATCCGGCTGGACCCCGACGACCGGTCCGCCATCTTCCGGAAGGACGCCACCTTCTGCCCCCGTTCCGGTTCCACGGCCGGTTCGGTCTCCCTGGAGTCGTACAACTATCCGGGCCGTTACCTCCGCCATCGGGACAACCGGCAGTTGTGGCTCGACCCTTCGGAGAACACGGCCGCGTACCGGGCCAGCCGCTCCTTCGTCCTCGTGGCGCCCTGGACCTGACGCTGAACCGGCCCTGCCCTGAAGGAAATTGTTCGACGTATCGGACATTGTTCGTAAAGTATTGACGTCGACTCGCGGTTCACTTCACACTCACGCATCGCGATGTCATACGGGCGGCACGTCAGCACCTCGGCCGAGGTCTCGGGCCCCCTCCTCAGGCATGTCTTCATCACGGGATGTGAACCCATGCACAGCGTGAGACCTCAGCGCCGCCGAAGATTGTGGCCGGGCGCCGCCGCAGCCGTGACCGCCGCCGCGCTCCTGGCCGGTGTCCTCGGTCTGTCGGCCCCCGCCCAGGCGGCGGAGATCACCGACGGTCTGGCTCTCTGGTACAAACTCGACGCGACGTCGGGCACCGTGGCGGTGGACTCCTCGGGCAACGGCCGCAACGGAACCGTCAACGGCACCGCGGGCTGGTCGGGCACAGGGGAGGGACTGACGTTCAACGGTTCCGACACCTACATCAAGGTGCCGGACGACATCATGAGCGGGATGAACGCGATCACCGTCTCGATGGACGTGCAGATCGACGCCGCCCAGTCCACGCCGTACTTCCTCTACGGCTTCGGCAACACCAGCAACGGCGCCGGCAACGGGTACCTGTTCACCACCGGCAACACTTTCCGGACCGCCATCGCCTCCGGGGGCTTCGCCACCGAGCAGAACACCCGGACCTCCGCCGCGCTGCCGCGCTCGGTCTGGAAGCACGTCACCTACACCCAGACCGGCACCACGGGCGTCCTCTACCAGGACGGCGTGGAGGTGGCCCGCAACACCTCGGTCACCGCCACCCCCGGTTCCATCGGGTCGGGCACCACCACGGCCAACTACGTCGGCAAGTCGCTCTACAGCAGTGACAAGCTCTTCAAGGGCAAGATGCGCGACTTCCGCGTCTACAACCGCGCGCTGACGCCCGCCGAGGTCTTCGAACTCAGCGGGAACACCACGGGTATCACCGCGGCCACCCACTCCGCGCTGAAGATCGACGCCATCATCGACGACGCGGGCAGCAGGATCACGCTGCCGCTGAAGGAGGGCACGGACCTCACCGCGCTCGCCCCGCAGTTCACCCTCGTCCAGGGCGCCTCCATCAGCCCGCCCTCCGGCACCCCGCGCGACTTCACCAAGCCCGTGACGTACGAGGTCACCGGCCCCGACGGCGCGCGTCGCACCTGGACGGTCGAGGCACTGATCATGAGGAGTCCGGTCCTGCCGGGGCTCAACGCCGACCCGAACATCGTCCGGTTCGGCGACACCTACTACCTCTACCCGACCATCGACGGCTTCGCGAACTGGAGCGGTACGCAGTTCAAGGCCTACTCCTCCAAGGACCTGGTCCACTGGACGGACCACGGCGTCATCCTCGACCTCGGTCCTGACATCAGCTGGGCCAACAGCCGTGCCTGGGCCCCGACGGCGACCGCGAAGAACGGGAAGTACTACTTCTACTACTCCGCCGACACGAACATCGGTGTCGCGGTCTCCGACTCGCCCACCGGCCCGTTCAAGGACCCCCTGGGCAAGCCGCTGATCGCCCGCGGCGCCTACTCCGGCCAGATGATCGACCCGGCGGTCTTCACCGACGACGACGGTCAGTCGTACCTCTACTGGGGCAATGGCCAGGCGTACGTCGTCCCCCTGAACGACGACATGGTCTCCTTCGACGCCTCCAAGGTCACCGACATCACCCCCAGCGGCTTCCGCGAGGGCTCCTTCGTCATCAAGCGCAAGGGCACCTACTACTTGATGTGGTCGGAGAACGACACCCGGGACGAGAACTACCGGGTCGCCTACGCCACCGGCTCCTCGCCCACCGGGCCCTGGACCAAGCGGGGCGTGATCCTGGAGAAGGACCTCTCCCTCGGCATCAAGGGACCCGGCCACCACTCCGTGGTGCAGGTCCCGAACACCGACGACTGGTACATCGCCTACCACCGCTTCGCCATCCCCGGCGGTGACGGCACCCACCGCGAAACCACCATCGACAGGATGGAGTTCGACGCCGACGGCCTGATCAAGAAGGTCGTCCCCACCCTGAGCAGCATCGCCCCGGTCTCCGGCGGCACGGTCCTGCCGGCCAACACCACCCGCTCACTCCGGTCGGTCAACTTCCCCGGCCGCTACGCCGTCGTGCGGTCCGACAGCCTCGGCTACCTCGACCCGGTGACGTCCTCCAGCACCGCGGCGGTCAAGCAGAGCGCCACCTTCACCGTCGTCCCCGGACTGGCCGACGGCAGCTGCTACTCGTTCCGTGACTCGTCCGGCCGCTACCTGCGCCACTTCGACTACCGGGTCCGCTTCGACGCGAGCAACGGCACGGCGACCTTCAACAAGGACGCCACGTACTGCGCCCGGCCCGGTTCGGCCACTGGCTCGGTCAGCCTGGAGTCGTACAACTACCCCGGCCGCTACCTCCGCCACTACAACTACGCGCTGCGTATCGACCCCTACCAGGACAACGCCACCTTCCGCGCCGACAGTTCCTTCACGGCGGTCAGCCCCTGGGCCTGATCTGCGCCACACCTGCCTGACGACGTGGCTCAACAGCGGCATCCCGCCGGCCCAGGTCGCCGAATGGGCTGGCAACAGCGTGCCGGTCCTGTTGGCCATCTACGCACGCTGCATCGTCGGCCGGCTAGACGACTACCTCAAACAGATCGAAGGCATCCAAGACCTCCCAAAGGTGGCGGCGTGAAGAGCGGCCTCGGAACCCTGCGAAGGGCGGGCTCCGAGGCCGCTCTGCTGTGTGCCGGGAGGGGCTGGAGGGCCTTCTCGGGCCCCGATTTTGTGGGGCGTGTGTGGGACGGACACCCGCAGAAACCCGGTTTTGGCCGGTGCTGGCCGGACTCCGCGCCGAGTGGAGGGTAGGAGTCCGATTCGTCTCGGCGATCAGTCAGACGCCGTCTGAACTGCGAAAACGTCACCAATCTGACAGAGCGTCAGTGGCGCCCACGGCAGGACTCGAACCTGCGGCCAAGCGCTTAGTTGACGGCCTTTCGGGGCAAGCTCTCACGGACTCGCGATCGCCGGGCCAGTGGTCACCGAGGTGCCGTCGTAGGGGGCTTCGACGGGCAGTCGCCACGGCTTCACCAGCGCCGGCAGCAGCATCCCCCGCCCTGCACGACCTCATCCGGTGACCACCAGGCAGACACCAGATGGTCAGCCGCGGCGGGACCGCCAGCGCCGCCGCTCGCCGTGTTCGGCTAAGTCCCTGATGGTGAAGTCGCGCTGCAGGTAGACCTCCGGGCTCCTCTCTCCCGGCTCCACCACGATGACGCCTGCTCGACCGTTCGGGAACGCGACAGTCTGAGCTGCCGGCCGGTGACCGACACATGCCCGCGTCGTTGAAGCACGCGGATAGTCGAAGTGCACAGCAGTGCCCCGGTCGTCATGGTCCGGGGCACCGTGCTGTGCGGCTCGGCTTCCGCCTTCCCCTGCCCCCGCGCTTCGGTGTCGTGAGGTGGGTCAGACGCAAGTCCCCTTTCCCACCTGGAGTCCATTCATGAAGCTTTCGCGCCATTTTCGCCGGTCGCTGGTCCTGACACCGCTGCTGCTGGCACAGGTCGCCCTCGCCGTTCCCGCCCACGCCGACAATACCCAGCACAACCCCTCCTGGGGACTGGACCGGATCGACCAGCGGGACCTGCCACTCGACGACTTGTACACCTACGACCGCTGGGCCGGCCTGGGCACCGACGTCTACGTCCTCGGCACCGGGATCAAGGTCACCCACCAAGAGTTCAGCGGCCGAGCCATCTGGGGTTACAACGCCGTGCATGGCAGCGCGAACGCCGATAAAAACGGGGAGGGAACCCACCTGGCGGGACTGGTCGGCGGCACGCGCTATGGCGTCGCCAAGAGGGCCACGCTCATCGCCGTCAAAGTGTTGGGCGACAACGGAAGCGGCACCGACACGGACCTCATCGACGGTATCCAGTGGGCGGTCCGCCGCGCGGTGCGCGGTGGGAGCACGAATCGATCCGTCGTCCTCATCAGCAGCAGCTCGAGTGGCCTCAGCCCTGCGGTGAACAAAGCCGTGGCTGCTGCGGTCAATGCCGGTGTCGTCGTGGTCGTCCCAGCGGGCAACAGCAACAGCGACGCCAGCAGCTTCAGCCCCGCATCGGAGCCACTGGCCATCACGGTGGGCGCCCTCGCCCACGGCATCCTCAACAACGCGGAGACCAAGACCCTCTCCTCCAACAACGGGAAGTCCCTCGACCTCTTCGCCCCCGGCGCGGACATGCCCAGCGCGTGGATCGGCTCCGACACCGCCACCCAGAAGCGGAGCGGCACCGGCGTCGCCGCCGCCCTTGTCGCCGGCACCGCAGCTAGCCGCCTCCTTACCGGGCCGAACCCGGGCGCTGTCGCGACTCAGCTCATCAGCTCCGCCACCACCGGCCACATGATCAGCCTCGGCCTCACCGGAACGCCCAACCGCATCCTCTACAGCCGCTGACACTCTTGTGCCCGCGGGTCTGTACGGTCTTCGGCTGGACAGACCTGCCCCGAATCTTGAGGTTCAGACACAGGCTCTGACGCTCATGGAAGCGGGCGGCGGCGGAGACGGACTGGAGACGCGCCATGTTCGGCGGCCGGCCGGTTCCGCAGGGGGAAGTGGCCGCGCTACGCGGAGAGGTTGGAGAAGGGCTCACTGGCCAAAGTCACAGATCAGTAGATTCGGCCAGTTCATGCGATTAGGTGGTTTACGTCAGGACTGTGCGCACACTGCCACAGGTTTCTGTTTCCTGGTGGCGAGACGCGGGGGTGGTCACAACAGGGAGCGGATACTGCGACGTCCTGCTGCTGCGTGTCGGCTGTCCTCCCGCTCGTTGAACACCGACCAGTGTCAGGAGCGCAGAATGCCACCCTCTGGGATTGACCCGGCCGTTTTTCCGTGTCTGGAGGCGGACTTGGACAGGGTCCGTGACGCTCTGGGGCCGGTGCGTATCCAGGGCCGGCCCGAACTCGACGCGCTCACTCAGGAAGGGCCCGGTACGTCCCGTGGCCTGGTCCGTCCCACCCTTGCTCTGCTCTCGTACTACGTTCTTACGGATCCTTCGGCGCCGGCCGATGACCGGGCCGTGCGTGCCGCTGCGGCCGTCGAACTGCTGCACCTGGGCGCGCTCTATCACGATGACGTCGTGGACCATGCTCACGAGCGCCGGGGCCGCCCCAGCGCCAACGCGGTGTGGGGTGAGCACCTCGCCATCCTCGCCGGGGACTGCGTGATGCTCACCGGCCTCAACATGCTGGCGCAGCTCGGTCAGCGTGAAGTCATCGCCGGGACGATGGCGAACGAGCGGATGTGCGCCGGCATGGTGATGGAGGCGGCCGACCTGCATTCGGCCTCGCGCAGCGAGCAGGCATACTTCGACGCGATCGACGGCAAGACGGCGCAACTGTTCGCCCTGGCCTGCCGGGTGGGAGCAATGCAGGCGAACAGGGAGAGTGGCCGACAGGACGGCCGGCAGGAGGACCGGGAGGAGGCGCTGGCCGGGTTCGGCTGGCAGTTCGGGCGCGCCTATCAGCTGCGCGATGACATCCTCGATCTGACCTCCACCGCCGAGGAGTTGGGCAAGCCCGTCAACACGGATCTGTCCGAGGGCGTCTACACCCTGCCGGTGATCCGCGCGGCTTCCCGCGACCGCGACCGCGACCTCGGCCGCCTTCTGGGCAAGGAGCTGACACAGGAGGAGGCCGCACGCGCCCGGGACCTCGTTCTCGCCTCGGGGGCTGTGCAGGAGGCACAGGCGGTGGCCGAGGCGCACATGGCCAGGGCCATTGATGAGCTCTCCCGCTTTGCCGATCGCGCCCATGCGCTCGATGGGCTGACGGCCTACGCGCAGGCCGTACTCGACCGGCCGGCTGCTTCCCGCCCCGTGACCGTTCCCCGCCAGGTCCGGCAGGCACCCCAGCCGCAGGACAGCACGCAGGCTCAGCAGGTCACGCAGTGGGTGAAGGGCTGGCTCGTGGACACCGGCATCCCCGCCACCCCGGCCGAGGCCGATCACCACCGGCTGACGGGCTCTCTGTCGATGATCGAGCGGGTCCTTCCCCGGGTGGCGGAGGGAGCCACCAACGCCGATGGCAGCGACGATGGCCTCCTCGAGAGGAAGCGGACCAGTGCAGCCTTGGGCACGGTGTTCGGTGTGTGGGACGACCTGTTCGAGGATCCGCAGCTGACAGACCCACAAGCCGTCACCGCACTGAGGGAAGGACTGGTGGCGACACTGCGCCAGGATCCGGGCAAACCCTGGACACCCGGCGCGATCCCGGCGTCCTGGGCCCAGTTGTGGCCGCGCCTGTGCAAAGGCAGGACAGTGCGATGGCAGGAGGCATTGCTCGACAACATCGAGGACTGGCTCCACGCCTGCGAGCGTGAGACGCACCACCGCATCAGCGGTTACATCCCCTCACCGGCGGACTGGCTGTCGTTGCGGAGGTCGACCGGTGGATTCGAGGTCGGCATGGCGTGCTCGGAGATCGTGCAGGACCGGGAGATGCCGCCGGCGGTGCGCAGCCACCGCATGGTCCGACGCCTTGAGGACCTCGGCTTCTTCGTCGTCTTCGCTGAGAACGACATGGTGGGAGTGGACCAGGACGAGGCAGACCAGGTCCCCTACAACCTCGTCCGGGCGATCCGTCACGAGATGGGGTGCAGCCGCGCGGAAGCCATCGAGCGTGTGGAGCGCCAGGTGGCGGAGAAACGTGCCCAGTTCAACGCGGTATTCACGTATGTACCTGTACTCTTCCGCACGTTGCCCGGCCTCTCCGGCAAGGGAAACCGGTATGCGGCGATCTACGACATGTTGAAGCTTTTCCTTGACATGCGGCAGGAAGAGTCCGAAAGGTACCAGCCCGATACCGCAGCGGACGGCCCAGACCTGGAGCGCCTGCGCCGTGAGATCAGCCGGCCCGCCGCCCCGGCCCCGTCCACGCGCTAGCCCCGGGAACTAGTGCCGCGACAGGCAACGTTCGCCCCGTCGCGACGCCCGGCACGCTCCCCCACTGCCTCAAGGGCGTGGGAGGTGCCCCCACTCGCCGCACCGGCCGGAAACCCAAGTACGCCCAGTACGAGGGCTTCCGGCCGGCACGCCGAGAGCACGCACCGGACGCCGCTCCTTCACGGACAAACGTTGCCTGCCGCGGCACTAGAGGAACACGGTGTCCGCGCGCGGGCTGCTGGTGCAGGGACACCATCCTCATCGATTCGCCGCCCTCCCGAACGGCACCGTGCCGGCATCCGCCTGTCGGCCGATCCGTACAGCGGCTGTCAGAGCGGACCGGGTACGCCGGTGGAAGGCCAGCAGGCCGATGAGGCCGATGGCGGTGAACCAGGCCAGCTGGACGGCGAAGTCCACCGCCGGCGCGGTGGAGGAGAAGCCCGCGGCTGTCGCGGCCTGCATGGCACCGTAGGAGGGCAGCCAGCGCACCATGTCGCTGCCCGCCCCTCCGCTGGCGAGGGGATTCTGCAAGCCCAGGTCCACGACACTGATCATCACAACGGCGAACATGCCCTCCACCTCCCGGCGCAGGAGCGTGCCGAGGGCGACGCCCAGCGCGCCGTAGGTCATCGCCGTGCAAAACAGCGCCGCGCCGAGCAGCACGGGCTGCCTGGGCGACCAGAAGCAGCAGATGACCGCGGTGGCGTAGGAACAGACCACCACTGACGCGATGACCAGGCAGGCGACCTTCGCCAGCCCCAGCGGAACCCGGGGGAACCCGGCCATGGACAGACGCCGGTCGAAGGCCCCATTGCTGAAGGTCGCCGCGAACATCATGAACCCGATGATCAGCGTGACCCCGTTCAGCGCCCCGGTGATCTGGGTGATCTTGTCACCTCCGGCGGTCAGCACGTGACCGGTGCCGTGCAGCCGGAACTGCACCGGCTCCTTGGCGATGGCCCAGCCAGTCATCATGACCCACACCGGCAGAAACACCGCCACGAGCAACATGGCGAACCGGTTCCTGGCGTGCTCCACCAGGCCATAACGCGTGGCGATCTTGAACAGCCGCATCCCGCGCCTCACCGCACGTCCTCCTGCCGTCCGTGCAGCACACCGTCCCGCAACCGCCACACCTGATCGAGCCGATCGGTGTCGTAGGCCAGATGCGAGACGACGAGGACCGATCGGCCGGCCACACGCAGGTCTCCGACCAGATCCCAAAAGCGCAGGTACGTCTCCCAGTCGAAGCCCTGGTACGGCTCGTCCAGCAGCAGCACCTGCGGGTCGTGCATCACCGCGAGCGTCAGGTTCAGCTTCTGCCGCGTGCCGCCACTGAGCGTCCCCACCAGGACGCCGGCGTACTGGTCGAAACCCAGGATCTCCATGACCTCCTCGGCCCGCCGCAGATCCGCAACGTCATAGGCCGCAGCGAAGAAGTCCAGGTGCTGGCGCACCGTGAACGCGTCGTTGAGCACCACCTGCTGAGGGCAGTACCCGAACCGCCCACCGTGCCGGACCGTGCCCCGGTCCGGTCGCAGCTCCCCCGAAAGGATCTTCAGCAGCGTCGACTTGCCCGCCCCGTTCTCGCCGACGATGCCCACCACCGACCCCGCGGGCAGCGCCACGTCGATACCGCGCAGTACCCTCCGAACGCCGTAGGAATGATGGACTCCCTCTGCCTCCATCAACGCCCCCCTCCCTCGGCCCCGCTGTAGGCCAGATGGATGTCCCACAACTGCCAACGAACCAACGGCCGCAAAGAAACGTGGCAAGGCGGGACCGGCCGTCACAGGAAGATGCTTGTGACGAGGGGATGGGCGGAGCGGAGCGCAGTGCGCGCCGGAGATCGGGGCGCACTCACCGGTATTGCGCGCCGGGCGAGGACCATCGCACGGATCACCAGCTCCCAGGGCAGCCCGCAGCAGATGATCACAACTGATCGCTCCGCAGAGTGACCGCAGAGCAACATCGGCGGCGTTTGCCGATAAGCGTGCTGATTTGCCTCCTGTGCTGCGTTGTCACATTCGGCTCACCAGCGAGTGCTTCCGCTTCGGCGTCGGAATCTGTCCACAGGCTGATCGTTTTGGCGTCCTTTCCGGGCCTAGGTGTCCGCTTTTGGCGGCACCGTCGCGCCCACGCACACCCGTGTACGAAGGCCGTTGGACGGCATGGCGCAGACGAAGTTCGACAAGCAGGTAGAGGAGACCGCCGAAGCCGTGATGTTCGGCATCGGCCGCTTCCTGGCAGGCCGGGACATGGACGGCATCAAGCGGACCGACGCCACGTTCTGGCGCCCCGGCACACGCGTCCTGCCCAAGGTCGAAGGCCGCGTTGGCCGGTCGTCGTACCGGGGCCGGGTGGCAGCGGCTCACCTTCCGCATCAGCGGTCTTGGTACGGCGGCCGGTGGCGGCTGGGGGCTGTGGGAGCACCAGGAGGCGGTCCGCACCTGGTGGGAGAACCCGGACGCTGTCCCCCTCGCGGCATTTCAGACCGGCGGGATCAGCGTGGCCTCCGCCGCGGCCGCCGGCGGACTCGCGTACGGGCTGCTGACCCGTGAGCGCCGCGAGCTGATGCGCGAGTGGGTGACGCCGCTGCACCAGGCGCTCGCCGTGCCGCTGGGGATCGCGGAGCAGACCGACCCGCGCCGCTACCTCCACGTCCCGCGCAACTTCAGCGACGTTGACGCTCAGATACGCGTCGACCTGCCGGTGTCCTTGCGGTTCTCCCGCGACCTGGTCGCCGACCTCATCACCCAGAAACTCGCCCTGGAGGGCGTGACGTTCTCCTGGCACCCGGCCGGACGCAAGCCGTATGTGCTGGTGAAGAAGACCCGCAAGCCCCCGAAGAAGGCCGCCTTCAAGGACCCCAAGGTGCTTGAGCTGGTGGCCAAGGCCCCGGAGTCCGCGCCCCTCATCGGCATCGGCACCGGAGGCAAGACCGTCGCCGTCGACCTGGACGCCGAATCACCGCACATCCTCGTCAACGCGAGCACGGGCGGCGGCAAGTCGGTGACCCTGCGCTGCATCACCTGCCAGATGCTCCACCATGGCTCGCAGGCCTTCATCCTCGACTACAAGCGGATCTCCCACCCCTGGGCGCGCGGCATACCCGGCGTCACCTACTGCGCCGACATCGCCGACATCCACGACGCCCTGGTCCAACTCGGCTGGGAAGGCCGGCGCCGAACACGCGTCGCCGACGAACTCGGCATCGACGCCGACCCGGACGACATCGGCCGGCTGCTGATCCTCCTGGAAGAGGTCAACGCCACCCTGCGGCAGCCGGCCCGCCACTGGGAGACGGTCCGCCAGCCGGGCGAGCTGAGGGTGTCTCCGGCTTTCACCGCGCTGACCGACGTCCTGTTCGCCGGCGGCATGGTCCGCATGCACGTGTTCTTCGACGGCGACCCCACCCTCAGCGTCCCCGGGCTGGAAGGCCGCGAGCAGTTCTCCACCGTCATCCTCGGGTGGGTTCCCACCGTCACCTGGCGCAGGTTCGCTCCGGCGGCCGGCCCTGCCCTCAAGGACCGCGGGCGCCTGAACCGGGGCCGCGTCCACGTCGTACAGGGCGGCGACACCGTCCGCCAGACGCAGGTGCTGAACCTGACCGGCCCCGAAGCCCTCGCGCGGGCTACCGGCGTCTGCTGACTGCGTCCGGACACACCACGGGCCCCGGGGAGACGACCTCCCCGGGGCCCGGTGTATGGAGTCGTGCTGTTCAACGACGGCGCGACGCCCTCGTCACGCCTCGGGCTGTCAAGGGTCCACCTGGCGCAGGCAGTACACGCACCTGGAAGCCGAGTCGACGCGGCCCATGCACTGACGGCAGTCCCCGCGTTCACGCACCGGCCCCTGGCCGTCCGCGCAACCCGGACAGGTCATCACCGGCTGCCGGAAGCCGAAGCTGACCACCCACCCCTCGCCCTGGGCGGTATCACGCGCCAGCTGCGAGACCTCGGAGGCGGAGCGCGCGTCGTCGCCGGTCTCCACCGCCAGATAGACGGCGCAGCAGTCGTCGGTGTCGCACACGACAGCCACTCCTGTAGGCATTCGATCCCCTCTCCAGCCTCAACTGCGCCCAACGGGAACCATCTTGCTCAAGTGCACGGCCTCGCACTGGTCTCCCCACAGAAAAGGCCGGCCACCGCTCGGGCGTCAGGAAGACGACGCCCCGGTACCCGGGCCGGTACAAGTACGCGGCCCGGGCGGTATGGCTCGGGGCACTCACCAGTCATCAGGAGCGCTGCCCACCCACGCGATGGACTGGCCGTCGCTGTTGTGCCCCCAGCGCGGTTCCTCCATCGAGGTCTCGTGCCCCTCGTCAAGGACGCAGATTCTCCCCCACCGGCCTGGACACCATCCCCCGGTCACGCACCGCGGCAACGTCGCCGGCATCCACGACGCCCTGGTCGGCCTCGCCTCCGAGCTGAAGCGCCGCACCGCCCTCGACGGTGACCTCGACGACGTGCCGCGCCTGATGGTCGTGATCGACCGGGCCGACGCCCCCCTGCGGCAGCTCACCCGCTACTGGGAGACGGTCCGGCAGAAGTACGACCTCAAGAAGTCCCCGGCCGTCGCCGCCCTCGAGGCCGTTCTGTACGAGGGGCGCTCGTCCCGACGGCGCGATCATCGCCACCACCGGCCCGCACCGGTGGGCAGGAGAGCCGGTCCGCGTACTGGACCTCACTCCCTAGCCCGCCCCGAGCACGTCTGCGCCCTCGCTGTGAGCGCCGCCCCTCCTTCTCCACGCCAAGTGCCGCTCTGACACAGTTCTCGTAGGTCAACTTGAGAGGTGGGACGGGAAATGGGTGCACAGTCTGAGGTGGTCAGTGAGGTTGCGGAGCTTGCTCGTCTGCAGCGCGCATTAGGGCGCTCCATGTTCTCGGTAACCCTCAAGCTGAATCCCGTCTTCATGAGCAGCAGTGGGGCAAAGGAGCAGGAAGACCTGTCGGACGTAATCCAGCATGTTGAACGTCACGGCTGGATGCTTGAGCAGACGAGCGCCTTCTCTAAGCTCGACGTCGGAGAGATGGTCCTCCTGGTCTTCCGAGCCCAAGCCATAAGTCATCCCGGCGTGTAGACCTGCGTCTAGCGAGACGGGCGAGATACGCGCAGCGGCAGACCTTCAGCGGCTTCGCCGGATCCGGCGGAGCCGCCGTCCCGGGGCGGCGCGGCGGGTGTGGGCGAGGTGGCAGGTCCGGCCGACCTGCAGCAGCGCGGTGGTCTTGCCGGTGGTGGCCGGCCCGGTGACGATCGGCGACGGCCGGGCGGTGGCGTGCTGGTGCCGTCCCAGAATCATCAGCGTGTGTACCTGGCGTGCCAGGGTCTCGATGGCCGGGGTGCGCACGGTGACGAACTGCGAGTGGTAGGCCAGGCGTTCCTCCAATGGCCGTGCCTGGCCCGGCTCCGGTGGCGTCGGGGCCGTTGCCGCGACGCCGAGTGCCTGTCGCATGCTCACCAACACGGTGTGGTCATGCCGCAGAGTGGCCAACTGCTGCTGGGGCAGGAGGATCGCCCACGCTGTGGTCGCCCGGGCAGCCGGTGTCTGTGAGTGGCTCCCGTATGCCGATGGTATCCGCGGACATGTTCAGGCCGTTCAGCAAGGCCAGAACCCTGCCATCCCGTCCCCGTCCATGCCCGCGGTACCACCGTCGCGTTGTGCGCGGAGCTCGAATTCGTCAGGCAGCAGGTCCGTGCCTTGTGAGAAGTCGGAGTCCGGGTGCGGCAGGCTGTCCTGCACCGGATGGGGGAGCAACTCGATGCCCTCGGCGCCGGGAGCCTGACCGGGCGCGTCGGCGAACTCGCCCGGAGCGACCGTGAACGCCGAGTCCCCTTCGCGAAGGATGCCTTCCAGCTGGCGGGCATATGAGAGGGCCTTTTGGCGGTGCTGCCAGTGTGCCCCCTGCAGTGCTTGCTGTACGCAGCCCAGGGTGGCGTCGATGACCTCCAGGCGCAGCATCGGGTTCATCCGGTCATCCAGATTGGCCGGCTCGTTGTACGGGTCGCGGCTCTTGAGGATCCTGGACGGCAGCTTCAGCCGCACCGCCACGGGCTGGCCATGTCGTAGTTGCGCAGAACCTCGTACAGCCAGTCACGGATGGGCACGTCGATGCGGTCCGGCACACCCTCTGCCCACAGGGGCTCCGGCTCGGTCTTCCCCGCCAGACGGTCAGTCAGCCGTCTCCATGTGCTTGTCACAAGGTCGACTGCATGGGGGCCCTGATGAGATCACGACCGACTTGTTCACGGCCGAATGCATGGGAGCGATCACGTGCCACCCAGCATGGGTTCGTGGGCGGTGTGACTACATGGCCCTGCCACGGGTCAGCGCAGGCGGGCCACGGTGACGACCGCGTGCCGGGTCGTGCCCGCCACGACCTCCACCACAGTGTCGCCCCCGGCGGGTGTGTAGGCGTCGCCGGCCTTCGTGAACGCGCGCCCGGGTTGGGGGACCAGGCGCGGGGCGACGACGGAGGAGAGCGCCGTGGTCAGTTGCTGGGACAGCGCTACGCGTCCGTCGGGCAGCCGCACGGCGAGTGCCTTCGGGTGCCGGGCTGTGCCGGTGAACCCGACCACGGCTGCGTCGACCGTGTCCGCGTGCCTGATCTTCACCCACACGCGACCCGCCTTGTAGGCACCCCGCAGCGGCTTCGCCACGATCCCCTCCACACCCGTTCCTTCGAGCGCCTCGTACCAGAGCAGCGCCTCGTCCAGGTCGGTGGTCGACCACACCGGCACGACGGGAGGACCGGCATCGGAGAGCACGTCCAAGAGGACCTGGCGGCGCTCCACGTACGGACGTGGGTGCAGGTCAGGTTTGCCTGCCGCAGGATGGGCCAGGATGTCGAACGCCACGTACGTCGCGGGGTGCCGGTCGGCGAGCTCCCGGGCTCGGCGCGGTCTGGAGAGCGCGCGGGACTGCGCTGCCTCGAAGCTGATCCGCGCGTTGCAGTCGGCGTCCGATTGGTACACCACTGCCTCGCCGTCCAGGATCACGCCGGGCGGCAGGTGCATGGCGGCCACGGCCAGATCCATCCAGAGCGCGGTGACGTCGCGGCCGGTCCGCGACTGCAGCCGGACACTGTCCTCGGTCCGCCACAGCACGGTCCGGTGGCCATCGACCTTCGGTTATGCGCTGTTGAGCTGTCCACGGACTATCGTCCAGCGTCATGTCGATCACCGGTTGGCGAGCGCATTTCACCCGTCGAGACCTGGCGTGGCCGCGCGAAAAGGCCCGTTCATGTGGGAGTTCAGCTCCCTGTTCGCCGATCTCGGTGAGGGGTTGGACGATCTGGGGGTGCCCGAGGGGCAGCCGTTCCTGATCAGTCCGGCGGGCGTGTACGACGTGGCGCTGAACCGGTATTTCTCGGTGTGGCCGGCGTCTTCGCCGTGGAACACCCAGGCCGCCCATGCCCGGGACCTGCGCACGTACTTCGACTTCCTGTGGTTCGCGCGAGGCAGGCGGGACTGGCGTGATGCGTCCATGGACGACCGGGCGGCGTTCGAGTGGTGGCGGCGTCGTGATGAGCGTGGACCTCGTTTGGAGGACACGAGTTGGGACCGGGAGGTGTCCACGGTCAACCTGTTTGTGGGCGATCGAGCAGGACCTCGTCAGGGCCAATCCCATCCGTCAGCGCGCGGCTTCGGTGTGGTCGCCGTGGCGGGGCGGGGCTGGCGGCACGATGGTGTGGCAAGTGCCAGCCGAGACGTCGCACGGGGCCACGACGCGAGGTGAAGTGGCTGCCACCGAAGTCGTATCGGCTTTGGCGCAATGTCGGGCTGTGCGGCTTCGACTCGAAGGAGATGCCAAGGCGCGGGTTCCCGGTGAGCGTGCGGGACCTGCGCGAAGTCGAGCCGGTGGGGCTTGCGGTCCGCGCGCAGCCATGCCGGCGGAAAGGACGCTGGGCGTGGCGCGCAGCCGACTACCGATGATCAAGGAATCACCGGCTGGACAGCGGACGAGATCCAGACCGGCGTTGCGCTGATGACCGAGCTCGGGCAGCTCGGCGAGGGCGGTCGGGCCCTGTACGACCCTCGTCTCGGCGAGCGGAGCCTCTGGGACTGGTCCGGCGACTCTCCCTGCCGCCCCCGGGCCGACTCGCCCAGCAGACCGGCCCGGGGCACGCTGGAAGGAGCGGCGTCGCCCACGTCGTCAAGGCCGGCAGCGAGGACGTCGAGTGGCTCTACCCGGACCCCACGATCGAGCGGATCGCCGCCCAGTGGCTGGAACTCAGGCGCTCTTCGTCGTGGTCACCGACGGCGCGGCCGGCGCCCACGTCTTCCACGCCCGTGCGGCACGTATCAGCCGTCCCGGCCTGCCGGAAGGTCGCAGTGGTGGACACCGTGGGAGCGGGCACGGCAGCCGGGCGATGGCGCACCCCGCCTCGATCACGAAGGATGCGCCTACCTCAGCCAGCCGCTCCGGCGGCCGGGGTCCGGCCTGCCGGATTCTCGCGCAGCTGGTCAAGCCGGCGGAATCGGCGACGATCCGTTGGCCGGACTGTCTTCCGTTTCGACCACGGGGGCGTAGAGGACTCCATGGCCTGGGAAGGTGTGCGTGTCGCATTCCGGGGATGCGGTGAGCCTGCGGCCCGTCATCACGGACCAGGCGTCAGCGACTGCACCGAAGCCCTGCAGGCGTTACTCGTCGAGGAACTGAAGGGCGTGCTTCAGGAACCGCTCGGGGTACTGGAACTGCGCTCCATGCCCGGCATCGGGGTAGATCAGCAGTTGAGCGTTGGGGATGTTCTGGGCGAGGTGCCAGGAGTTGATCGAGGCGATCATCACGTCGTTCTCGCCGTTGAGGACCAGCGTCGGCTGGGTGATCGCATTCAGGTGGGTGTAGGGATTCTCGCCCGGCAGCGGTTCCGCATAGGCGATCACCGCTTCGACCTGCGCCTGCGCGACTGCGGGCGAGGCCGGCGTGTCCTGGTCGGCCCGCTGGTGACGCCGCTCCCAGAAGGCCCGGCCGGCTTCGATCGCGGCTTCCGAGCGGCCGAAGAACAGGAAGAGGAAGTTCTCCAGGACGTGGACCGGATTCAGCGCGTGGTCAGGCACCTGGGGGTCACTCGTCGGGTCCCCGCCTCGGAGGCCGGTGCCGAGCAGGAGGAGCTTGCGCACCAGCTGAGGGTGGCGCAGCGTGACCTCCTGTACCTGGAAACCGCCGATCGAGAAGCCGAGCAGATCGACCTGCTCCAGCCCCAGCGCCCGGATGACCGCGGCGATGTCGTCGGCCATGTCCTCGATCCGGTTACGCGGCGTGCCGGATGACGAGGCGATGCCGCGCCCGTTGAACAGGATGACCTCGCGGCCTTCGGCCAGGCCGTCGGTGAGCAGGGGGTCCCAGTGGTCCATCCCTCCGCGGAAGTGCTGGACCAGGAAGATCGGGACGCCGGAGGGCTTGCCCCAGCGTCGGTAGGCGAATCGGTCGCCGTCGACCTCGATGTACTGAGTCGGTGCAGTCAGGTGTGTGTCACTCATGGCCTGGCCCTTTCTGTGGCGGGTGAGCAATACGATGACGATCGTCATCTAAAAAGTCAAGCACTTTGATGTCGATCGACATCTATGTATGCTGGACCGTCGAGCGTCGACCGAGGAAGGGACGGCTGGACATGCGGGTCACCAAGGCACAGGCAGAGCAGAACCGTGCCCACATCGTCGCGACAGCCGCCAGGCTGTTCCGTGAGCGCGGCTATGACGGTGTCGGCGTGGCAGAACTGATGGCAGCCGCCGGGTTCACCCATGGCGGGTTCTACAAGCACTTTCGCTCCAAGGCCGACCTGATGGCCGAAGCGTCCGCAAGCGGGCTCTCGCAGACCGTGGCACGGACAGAAGGTGTGGACCCCGCCGAGTTCGTCGAGCGCTACGTCTCGCGGGAGCATCGCGACGGGCGCGGCGACGGCTGCACCATCGCGGCCCTCGGCGGCGACGCCGCACGTCAGCCGGCGGACATCAAAACAGAGTTCGCAGCCGGGATCGAGAACCTACTGACGGCCCTTCAGTCCCAAAGCGATACGCCGGGGGATGCGGACCAGCGCGCGGCCCGCATGATGGTGATCGACATGCTCGCCCATTCGGTCGGAGCGGTCATGTTGTCGCGGGCATGCCCGGACGGTTCTCCGCTGGCGGACGAAATCCTCGATGTATGCCGCAAGGAAATTCTCGCGTCACTGGCGCAGGGCAACAGCGACCAGCCGGCGGCAAGGAGTCCAGAAACCTGACCGCAGCCGACCGACGCAAGCCCAGCTCAGTACCATGAGCAGCACGAGGCCGGCTCCCAGTCGCCTCAGTACGAACACCGGCAGGACCACCCCGCCGCCCTTTCGGGCGACCTTCTTCAACGCGCGGTCCAGGCGCGGGGCGCGGGTGGCCAGCAGGCCCACGACCTCGCGCACCCGCCGGCTCACGGTGGTGCGGTGCACCCCGTTCCCGCCGGCCAGATCGCCGGGCCGCTGGTCACAGCGCAGCACCGCCAGCATGATGCCGGCGATCTTCCCGGCGGGCAGCGCCCGCCACCGCGAGGCGATCTTCTTCAGGCGGCCGCGTATCAGGCCGGCGAGAATAGTTCAAGGTCGCGCTCGACAGCGGCAGGCGGGCGGTGTGGACAAGGCCGTCAGAGCCCTCGGTGAGACCGTTGTTTTTCTTCACACCAAACTCAACTGCCGTCGGAGGCCCGCCCGTTACGGCCTGCCCGCGCAGTGCAGGACCGCCCGCCCGGCCACCTTCACCGGTACCGGAGCGACAGAATCGGCCGCCTCGGCGTCGGCGTTGGGCCTGCTCGGCCAGGCAGTTCAACACCCGCTCGGCGATGGCCAGTTTGTCCCGCTTGACCTCGACCTCCTGAAGCTGCTTGGTCAACTGCTCGGCGAGGGCGTCCAGTTCGCTCCGGCGGGCGGTGATCCACTGCCGCTCCTGCATCCCCGCACCCTCCCGCGTTCTCAAGGCGTGCCGACCTGCTGACGGATCGTAGGCGGGGGTCGGAGGCAGGCGCAGCCGAACCCGGCATCCCGCCAGAACCGGACCGGCCCGATGATCTACGCCATGGTCATCGGCCGCCGACCGGCGCGATTACCCCACTCGTCACTCACACCAGAGCCGCGACCTGCGACTTCACGATGCACACCACTCAGTGGGTGGAGTGGCGCGGCGGCCACGCCCACGAGTTCCACGCCGCATGACGTCCGGGCGGCGGCAGCGGCCGGGCAGGGTGGTCCTGCCTGGCCGCGCTGGCTACTCCCAGGGCCGTGGCAGCGCGTTCCACAGGGCTCGGAGCCAGTCGGGCGGGTGATGGCGCGTGCTGTGGTCCAGGCGGTGGCGGCTCGGGGGTGTTGTAGCAGGCGCTGGTGGGTGTGGTGCGCGGCGGCGAGTTCGGACACGCCTTGGGTGTGGACGGCGGAGGTGAGTCGCAGGTCGGGAGTGGCTTGTTGGTGGCGCGGACACATCAGCCGGTGCAGTGACGGGTGGAGCCACGCGGAGTCGGTGGCGCCGTTTCGGGGACCTTGACCTACTTCTGGCGTCGTTCGACACGGCGCACGGCGATCACGCCACCGCGCGCGGCGCCCTCGTCGACTTCTACCTGTCGGCCGAGCACCGTGACCAGCCCGGCACCGGTTGCCCCACCGCCGGATTCGCAGGGGACATGGCTCGCGAGCCCACAGCCGGGGAGATACGCGAAACGTACGCGGCCGGAGTCCAGGAATTCGCCGCGTGGATGTCCACCGACGCCAACGACGGCCTCCCCACGGTGGCCACCCTGGTCGGCGCGATCCTGCTAGCCCGCGCCACGGCGGGCACAGAACTGTCGGAGGAGATCCTGGAATCGACCCACAAAGCCCTGACCGCACCACAGGGGCCTCGACCCGGAATCCTGGGGTAAGGGGCTGTGCGACGGGGACTCGACGCCACGTAGGCAGGCAATCTCCGAAATCCCAGCAGCACGCGGTGGCGTTAGCCCTCCGGCCGCCCGCCCCACCCCTCCGGCCATGTCGGAATGGGCAGTAACGGCCGGATGACCAGCCATTTAGGGATTCGGGTCATGACGCAGCCGAGGACCACCCGGATGGTCGCCTGGGCCTGAGGCTGGGGCCGTGCTTCAGCGAGGCAGCAGGACGTCGACCTGCCTGCGGATGTCCTGCATGATCTCCTCGACGCTCAAGGCGATGTTCACGCTCGCCGCCATGCTGAGGAACATCACGGCGGACACGATGTGTGCCAGTGTCGCGGCGTCGCCCTCTGTGACCCGCTGGTCTCGGCGCAGCACGGCGGCGATGGCCTCCTCGGTCTGCGCGACGATGGCAAGTGCTTCGCCGTGCCGGGGCTCCTCGGGGTCGCCGAAGGCCATCTCTCGCAGGTAGGTGCGTCCGTTGTCGATCTGGGTGCGGTTGCACTCGACGATCGGCCGGACGATCGCCAGCACCGCGTCCAGCACGCCTGGGATGGCCTCGGCGTCCGCCCGGCCCTGCTCAAGTGCTTCGGCGTACTTGGCGTTCTGGACAAGGAGGAGGAGTTCGCCCTTGGTCTTGGCATAAAGGAACAGGGTCCCGGTGCCGATGTCGGCCTGGTCGGCGATCTGCTGGGTCGTGACCTCATCGACGCCGTGTTCGGCGAACAGTTCACTGGCGGCAGCGACGATGCGGTCGAGCTTTTCCTGCTTGTTCCGCTCGCGCCGTCCGACCGACTGGGAGGCGACAGACATGGGCGGTGTCCTCCAGGGATAGATTCTGACTGCAATCAGTTATGATTGCAGTCGCTATCGCGTGGGCTCGAATGTGGCTCCGCTCATTCTCCCACGGCCGGGCGAGGAGTCATTGCTCCATCTGTGCACCGCCACGCACCTCACATCCCCTTGGCAAGAAGGAACCAATGCCCTCTCTCGATGGAGCAGTCGTCCTCGTCACCGGCGCCAATGGCGGTCTCGGCACCCACTTCGTCCACGACGCCCTGGCACGCGGCGCCGCCAAGGTCTACGCCACCGCCCGTTCCCCCCGCGCCTGGGACGATGAACGCATCGTCCCCCTGACCCTGGACGTCACCGACCGCGCGTCGATCGCCGCGGCCGTCGCCGCCGCGGCGGATGTCACTGTGCTCGTCAACAACGCGGGCGCCATCCCGCCGAGCGCGAGCCTGCTGGACGTCACCGAGGCGGACATCCGGGCGAACATGGAGACGAACTTCTTCGGGCCGGTCTTCCTCGCCCGCGCCTTCGCACCGGTCCTCGCCGCCAAGAAGGGGTCCATCCTCATCGACGTGCACTCCGTTGCCAGCTGGTATGCCTTCGGCGGCGCCTACAGCGCGTCCAAGGCCGCACTGTGGTCGGCCACCAACTCGCTGCGCATCGAGTTCGCACCCATGGGCGTCCACGTGACGGGTGTGCACATGGGCTACGTCGACACCGGTATGGCCGCGCACGCTGACGGACCCAAGATGCTGCCGACGCAGCTGGTGAGGACGGTCTACGACGCCGTCGAGGCCGGAGAATACGAGGTCCTGGCCGACGAGTTGACCAAGGGGGTCAAGGCGGCTCTGAGCGGCCCGGTCGAGGCGCTTTACCCGGACCTGCACAGCACGGACGCCTGAGTTTGTTCTTCGGTCCCGACGTGATCTCTTCACGCCGGGCCCTCGTGATCCATGGCGTTCTTGGCCGGCCGGTGTCGAGAAGGGGTGCACCGTCGCGGCCGTCGAGCGGTGGATGACATCGGCGGTCGATCCGGCAGCAGCCCGATCAGCAGCGGGGCACCACCGTGGTGACAGACCATCGCGGCTGTCGGGCCACGGGCTCAGGCGGTGCCAGGCACCGCGAGGTCGGCCCGGGCTGTGTCGGTGAAGCTCGGTCAGGCCATGCTCGGCGCGCACTCGTCCGCGCATCATCCGGTGTAGTTCGTCCAGCGACCGCCGAGGCACTTCCCCCGCCGCCACTCGCAGCGGTGTCGGCGGGTACAGGCTGCGCCACTGGTGAGTCCTGGCCAATCGGCCTGTGCCGCGACGCGGGCGCCGACGCGTTCGCATTCGCCCGCGACGTTGGTGCCGTCGACCACGGTGCCGAAGACGTCGGAAAAAAAGAGGACGGACGCGGCATCGGCTGCGTCCGTGCTCGTTTTCTGATGGGTGTCAGCGTTGCTGGTTGGCGATGCCGATGTAGTGCCCGAGACGGTACTCGAAGTCGATGCCGGCCTGTTCGACGACGGCCTGCGTGCCTGCGGCCCGGGTGAGGAACCCGGGGAGGGTGAGGGAGTGGGTGAACTCGCCGTACGCGGCGACCAGGTCCGCGTCCGGGGGCAGGGATGCCCGGTTGATCTGGGCTTTGGCCGAGGCGAGTGAGGTGCGGTCGAAGGAGGCGAGCCGGGCGGCGACGGTGCCGACGAAGGCGTCGAGTTCGCTGTCGGGGAGGGCGCGGGT
This sequence comes from Streptomyces sp. R28, assembly GCF_041052385.1. Lineage (GTDB taxonomy): Bacteria > Actinomycetota > Actinomycetes > Streptomycetales > Streptomycetaceae > Streptomyces. The sequence continues at coordinate 8,285,992 of NZ_CP163439.1, forward strand.
GACCCAGCCCCAACGCTCGGCGGTGTCGGCGTCGTAGTCGTCGCTCGTGAGGATGGCTTCCAGGGCGCGGTCGCGTCCGATGGCCCGGGGCAGGCGTTCGCTGCCACCACCGCCGGGCAGCAGTCCGCTGCCGACCTCGGGCTGTCCGAAGATCGCCTTCTCACGACTGGCGTAGCGCAGATCGAGGGCGAGGGCGAGCTCGTTCCCGCCGCCGCGGGTGCGTCCACGGATGGCCGCGATCGTGATGTACGGCGCTCTGGAGAGTTCCAGGACCAGATTCGTCCACGCCGGCACCGCGTCCGGGTCCTCGGGGGCGGGGAAGTCGGCGGCGGCGGCCAGGTCGAAGTGGTTGTAGAAGAAGTCGGGGGTGGCGCTGTCGAACACCACGACCTGGATGTCCGGGTCCGTGGCCAGTTCGGTGACGATCTCGATGAGGCGCAGGACCGTCTCGCCGACGATGAGGTTGACGGGTGGGTTGGCGAAGGTGATCTTCGCGATCTGCGGTGAGGTGCGTTCGTAGTGGATGGTGCTCTGCTGCTCGCTCATGGCTGGCTCCGGATGCGTGGTGGGTAACAGATGGCGACGGGGGCGTGAGGAGGGCCAGGAAGCCGGGGCGGATGGATTGCTGAGCAGATCCGGCGGTCCCGCTTCCCGTCTGCGCTGCTCACTCCTGGTAGCGCGGGAGGATCTCGCCGTTCTTGACGTAGGTGAGGGTGGCGGTGACGTCGTAGGCGTGGATCGCGGAGACTTGCGGCGCCAGCCGGTCGGACAGGTCCTCGATCACGTGGCCGGTGAAGAAGGCGTCCCGTGCCGCGGTGTCGGCGAACCCGAGGCTGACCGAGGCGTGGAAGTGCTGGTCGTGGGGGTTGTCGTGGGCTACGTCCGGGGTGTCCCAGAGCTTTTCGATCCAGGGCAGGAACGTCTGCGTGCGCAGCTCCTTCAGCACTCCGGAGGCGGCGAGCGCGGGAGCGAGCTGCTCGTTGACGAACTTCCGGAAGGCGCCGGTGCCGACCCCGTCCCTGCGGCGCAGGTAGATCAGAGCGCGGGCACCGACCGGCTGTCCGGGGCCTGCGACGTCGTACCACCGAGAGGAGTTCGGCGGGCCGGCGTAGAGAAGGGTGCGGCGGAACACGTTGATCTCGTCGGCGTAGGCCAGCTTCGTCTGCTCGCGCCCTTTCAGGGGTGCAAGCACCGATTGGAAGGTGACTTCCGCGACGCCGTCGATCTTCCGGTCGGCGGGGATCGCGGTCTGGACCCCGTCGATGGCCGGCCACAGGCCCTTGTTGTGCTCGGCGAGGTGGATCTGCCGGTACTCCTCCAGGCCCGGGGTGGCGGAGATGATCCCCGAGTGCGGGCCCTTCCAGTGGTCCATGCCGGTCTGGCGGGGCTGGTCGGTGCGCACCCACAGCAGGATCGAGGAGGTGAGGCGCTTCTTCACTTCCAGGGGCGCGGCGGCCGGTGACGTGCTCATGATGTTGCCCTTTTTTCCTGGTCAGGCGGTGGTCATCGGGCCAGGAACTCGACCGCTACGGGGGCGAATTCCTGGTGGTACTGGAAGATGCCGCCGTGCCCGGAGTCGGGGTAGATGATCAGCTCGCTGCCCTTGATACGCCGGTGCAGGTCCTCCGACAGGACCGACGGCACCATGCGGTCGTTGTCGCCGTTGGCGATCAGGGTGGGCTGCGTGATCGACGACAGGTCGTCGGGGGCGGAGCGCCCCCCCTTCTTGATCGCCTTCAGCTGCGTCTGGAACGCCTTGGTCTTGATGTCCGCGTCGCGGTCGACAGTGCGCTCCTTGAGCCGGTTGACGAACGCGCGCGCGGCGGCCTTGCCGGTGGCGTTGCGGTTGAAGAAGAGGAACTCCTTGGGGTCCGAGCGGGTCAAGGTGGCGCGCAGGATGTCCCAGTAGGTGATTCTGGCGACCTTGTCCATGTCCTTGCCGCCCTTGGGCCCGGTGCCGGTGAGGACCAGCTTGCGGACGAGCTCGGGGTGCTTGACCACCAGGGCCTGGGCGACCATGCCGCCGAGGGAGAAGGAGAAGACGTCGATCTTGTCGTACCCGAGCGCCTTGATGAAGGTGTAGGCGTCGTCGGCCATCGCCTCGACACTGTCCGGCACCTGGCCGGTGGACGCCCCGACACCGCGGTTGTCGAAGGCGATGACGTGACGGCCCTTCGCGACGGGGTCGATGATGCGGGGGTCCCAGTTGTCCAGGGTCGCGGCGAGGTGGACGAAGAAGACGACGGGGATGCCGCCCTTCGGCCCCAGCTCGCGGTAGGCGTAGGTGACGCCGCCGGCGGTGACGGTGCGGGCCGGGGCCTTCGCATAGGAGGTGATGACGGCTTCGTTCGGGGTGTCGGTGCTGCTCATGACGGATTCTCCTCGTGCGTTCTGTGTCGCTGTGCGTTCTGTGTCGCCCGTCGCGGTTGCGGCGGGTCAGCTGTTGCCGATGACGGCCTTGCCGCGGGTGCCACCCTGGGACAGGGACTGCAGTGCCTGCGGGGTCTGGTCGAAGCCGACCACCTTTCCCACGACCGGACGCACCACGCCCTGGTCGATGAGGGTGGTGATCTGGCGGAGCTGGTCGCCGCTGGCGCGCATGAACAGGAACTCATACGTCACGCCGAGCTTCTTGGCCTGCTTGCGGATCTTGCGGCTCAGGGCTGTGACCGCCAGGCGCAGCAGCGGGTTCAGGCCGGCCTCGCGGGCGAACGCGGGGTCCGGGGGACCGGCGATCCCGATGGCCTTGCCGCCGGGCTTGAGCACCCGCAGGGACTTCTCGAGAGTCTCCCCACCAAGGCTGTCCAGCACCAGGTCGTAGCCGGTCAGGAGCTGCTCGAAGTCCTGGTTGCGGTAATCGATCACCGTGTCCGCGCCGAGCGCGCGCACGAAGTCCGCGTTGGAACCGCTGGCGGTCGTGGCGACGCTCGCACCGAGGTGCGCGGCGAGCTGGATCGCGATCGAACCGACCCCGCCGGCCCCGGCGTGGATGAGAACCTTCTGCCCGGGCCGCACCTTCCCGCGCTCCACCAGCGCCTGCCACGCCGTGAGCGCCGCCAGCGGCAGCGAGCCCGCCTCTTCCATGCTGATCGATGCGGGCTTGAGCGCCAGGTCGCCCTCCGCGACGGCGATGCGCTCGGCGAACGTGCCGATGCGGTCCTGGTGGGGCCGGGCGTAGACCTCGTCTCCGGGCTTGAAGCCGCGAACCGCTGTCCCGACGCTGATGACGGTGCCCGCGACGTCGTTGCCCAGGATCAGCGGCAGCTTGTAGGGCAGGATCTGCTTGAACTCACCGGCGCGGATCTTCTCATCCAGCGGGTTCAGTCCGGCGGCCTCCACCCGGACGAGCACGTCGTGCTCCCCCACGGTGGGTTCGGGGACGTCCGCCTCCTGCAGCGGCTCCTTGTACTTGGTGACGACGAACGCTCGCATGGGGCGCCACTCCTTGTCTTCGTCCTATTTATCCAGGCATGAGGCCAGATCAGCCAATTCGGCGTGACATCTGGGGCCTCGCCTCACTCCATCAACCCGAGTACACTCAACTATGAGTCCGCTCAGAATTATTGTCAAGGGAGGTCCCATGGGACGCGGTCACATGCCGATCGGGCGCCGCGAGCGGGCCAAACAGGCCAAGCGCGAACGCATCATGACCGCAGCCCGCGAACTGTTCGCCGAACACGGCGTCAGCGGGGTCACGACACAGCAGATCGCCCACCGGGCCGACGTCGCGATCGGCACCCTCTACCTGTACGCGTCCACGAAGGCCGAGTTGCTGATCATGGTGCAGAACGAGAAGTTTGCCGCCGCCATCGACGTCGGCCTCGCCGCCGCCAATGCCGCCGTCGGACAGGGCGTACTGGAGCCGGTCATCGCTCTCCTCCGTCCCGTGGTGGAGTGCCTGAGGGAGCACACCGAGAACGGCCGCACATACCTGCACGAACTCGTCTTCGGCGACCCGGCCGAGCCCTACCGGCAAGCGGGTCTAGCCCTTGCCGGCCGCCTCGAGGACGGCATCACCGGCCTGCTCACCCACAACGAGTACATCGATGCCGCCGACGCGGCGACGCTGGCGCGGGTGATCACCGCGATCATCCACATCAGCACCACCGCCACTCTGTACCTGCACCGGAGTGACGAAGCCGTCCTCGCCGACATCCGCGACCAGATCCACGCCACCCTGACGCCCCACCACCGCGCGGCATGACCACTCGCTCCACGAGCCAACCATCGAACACCTTGGAAAGGGGCACGTCATGAGCGCGCACTACGACGTCATCGTCCTCGGTGCCGGCTCGAGCGGGTACGTCGCCGCGATCCGCGCCGCGCAACTCGGCAAGAACATCCAGTCCGGCAGTCCGGCAGTGCGGACAACCGGCGGCCGAGGACCTACAGCCTCTTGGTGACAGGACGCGAACGGAAGGCCATCAACCGGAACTACTTCAACTCCTACGTGTGGAAGCCCGCTCCGGCTGAGGCCGGCGTGATCGCTCCGCTGGAGGAGGGCAACACAAACGGCGCTCGCGTGTGGGAGCCATCCCGGGAGCACGGCTTCCACGCCCTGCGCCACTTCTACGCCTCCGAGGAACTGGAGGCTGGCGAATCGGTCGTCTCCCTGGCACGCTGGCTGGGGCACTCCGACCCCGGGTTCACGCTGCGGAAGTACTCCCACTTCCTGCCCCGCATCGGCGCACGAGGCAGTGCCGCCATCGACGCGATCTTCGCGTAGCCGCGGCTAGTCGGCAGAGCCTGTGGAGCGCGGCGCGTAGCCCGCCGCAGGCCCAAAGTCCCAGAGAAGTCCCAGAGATGCCGCCGCACCCCTCCCTGACCCGCTAAGCAGCAGGTCAGACGGGGTGCGGCGGCATTCGCTTATCAAATGTCCCGGAAGATCTCGATCTGCGCCCCGATGGAGTTCAGGCGCTCGGCGAGGTCCTCGTAACCGCGGTTGATGACATACACGTTCCGCAGTACGGACGTGCCCTCCGCCGCCATCATCGCCAGCAGGACGACCACGGCGGGCCGCAGCGCGGGCGGGCACATCATCTCGGCGGCGCGCCAGCGGGTCGGGCCCTCGACCAGGACGCGGTGCGGGTCCAGCAACTGCAGCCTGCCGCCGAGGCGGTTGAGGTCGGTCAGATAGATCGCGCGGTTGTCGTAGACCCAGTCGTGGATCAGCGTCTTGCCCTGCGCGGCGGCCGCGATGGCCGCGAAGAAGGGGACGTTGTCGATGTTCAGACCCGGGAACGGCATCGGGTGGATCTTGTCGATCGGCGCCTCCAGCTTGGAGGGCCGGACGGTGAGGTCCACCAGTCGCGTACGGCCGTTGTCCGCGAAGTACTCGGGCGTACGGTCGTGGTCGAGGCCCATCTCCTCCAAGACCGCCAGCTCGATCTCCAGGAACTCGATCGGTACCCGGCACACCGTCAGTTCCGACTCGGTGACCACGGCGGCGGCCAGCAGGCTCATCGCCTCGACCGGGTCCTCGGACGGGGAGTAGTCGACGTCCGCGTCGATGTTCGGCACGCCGTGCACGGTGAGCGTGGTGGTGCCGATGCCCTCGACCCGGACGCCGAGTGCCTCCAGGAAGAAGCAGAGGTCCTGGACCATGTAGTTGGAGGACGCGTTGCGGATGACCGTCACGCCGTCGTGCCGCGCGGCGGCCAGCAGCGCGTTCTCGGTCACGGTGTCGCCGCGCTCGGTCAGCACGATCGGCCGGTCGGGGCGTACGCCACGGTCGACCACGGCGTGGTACTGGCCCTCGGTCGCCGCCACGTCCAGGCCGAACCGGCGCAGCGCGATCATGTGCGGCTCGATGGTCCGCGTACCGAGGTCGCAGCCGCCGGCGTACGGCAGCTTGAAGTGGGTCATACGGTGCAGCAGCGGGCCGAGAAACATGATGATGGACCGCGTGCGTACGGCGGCCTCGGCGTCGATCGCCGCCATGTTCAGCTCGGCCGGCGGCACGATCTCCAGGTCGACGCCGTCGTTGATCCAACGGGTGCGCACGCCGATGGAGTTGAGGACCTCGAGAAGGCGGTATACCTCCTCGATGCGGGCGACGCGGCGCAGCACCGTGCGGCCCTTGTTGAGCAGTGAGGCGCACAGCAGGGCCACGCATGCGTTCTTGCTGGTCTTGACGTCGATGGAACCGGACAGCCGACGTCCGCCGACGACCCTCAGATGCATCGGACCGGCGTATCCCAGGGACACGATCTCGCTGTCCAGGGCCTCACCGATTCGGGCAATCATCTCAAGGCTGATGTTCTGGTTGCCGCGCTCGATGCGATTGACGGCGCTCTGGGAGGTGCCGAGCGCCTCGGCCAGCTGTGTCTGTGTCCAGCCTCGGTGCTGCCGGGCGTCACGGATGAGCTTGCCGATGCGTACGAGGTAGTCGTCTGCCATGAGGTCGAGGTTATCTCAGATATGAGATGGCACATCCCAAGGGGGCCATTCGGGTGACGGGCCGTCAACGTCGCCTGGCGGCACGGGTGCGACGCCACCCGAAAGGACCGGGCAAATCCATCGATGTCGTACGACGTCCGGTACTGCTGTGTGTACGCCGAGGACCGTGCCTACCGCCGGTGGTGATGGACCAGGAGTGCCGGTTGATGTTCAGCCGCACTCCGGGCAGGATCCGAAAGCTCTTACGGAATGTGAGGGGCATGGATGCCTCCCTGCGGGGTTGTGGTACGTGTCCCTCGGTTACCCCGACTTGGCGAACTGATGGCAACTCGTCACGGAGAGGCTGCGGAAACGGCGTCCGCGACCAGCCGGGCGACCTGTGACGGGGACAGCCGGGCGGTGTCGACGACCTCGCCCTCTCGGGTCAGCCAGGGCAGCGCGTCCCGGTAGACGGCGCGATGGTCGAGGCGCCATTGGCGGGCTTTCGGGAACTGGGCGTTGGTCGCGCTGTCCGTCTCGATCCGCTCGGTCAGCGTGTCCGGGTCGGAGTGGAGCACGTAGTGCTGGACCGGGATGCCGTACTTCTGCAGGCCGGTGCGGATCTCCGTCCAGTACTGCTCGACGAGCACTGTCTGGGGGATGACCAGCGGCCCGCCGATGTAGCCGAGCAATTGCGCGGCGGTTTCCACCACCAGGTGGCGCCATGGTGGCCAGTGCTGGAAGTCACCCAGTTTCGGGAGCTTCTCGACGTGCCCCAGCATGTAGCCGACGTACTCGGCGTCAAAGATCGTCGCGTCCGGGACAAGGCCGATCAACTCGTTGGCGGTGGTGGTCTTGCCCGCTCCGAAGGTTCCGTTCAGCCAGATGATCACCGGGTGAGCGTAGCCGTGGGGCCCCGGGGCGGGCGGGGGACGGCGTGAAAAGGCCGGCTCGGCGCACGCGGCGCCGAGCCGGCCTTTCCCGTGGTCCGTCCCCTCGCCGCCGGTCAGTCCGTGCCCGACTCCATCGCGGCGCGGTCCAGCAGGGCGTCCTGCTCGGAGACCTCGCCGCGGGAGGCGATGGCCTCGGCGCCGCCCTCGGGCATCTCCGGCATCGTGCCGATCAGCCCGGTCGCGGCCGCCTGGGAGGCGCCCACGGCGGGGCTGCCGGTGCCGATCAGGCCGAGGCCGACGTACTGCTCCAGCTTGGCGCGCGAGTCGGCGATGTCGAGGTTGCGCATGGTGAGCTGGCCGATCCGGTCCACCGGGCCGAACGCCGAGTCCTCGGTGCGCTCCATCGAGAGCTTGTCCGGGTGGTAGCTGAACGCCGGGCCGGTGGTGTCGAGGATCGAGTAGTCCTCGCCGCGCCGCAGGCGCAGGGTGACCTCACCGGTGATCGCCGCGCCGACCCACCGCTGCAGCGACTCACGGATCATCAGCGCCTGCGGGTCCAGCCAGCGGCCCTCGTACATGAGGCGACCCAGGCGCCGGCCCTCGTTGTGGTACTGGGCGAGCGTGTCCTCGTTGTGGATCGCGTTGACCAGGCGCTCGTAGGCGGTGTGCAGCAGGGCCATGCCCGGTGCCTCGTAGATGCCGCGGCTCTTGGCCTCGATGATCCGGTTCTCGATCTGGTCGGACATGCCCAGGCCGTGGCGCCCGCCGATGGCGTTGGCCTCCATCACCAGGTCGACGGGGGAGGCGAACTCCTTGCCGTTGATGGTGACCGGACGGCCCTGCTCGAAGCCGACCGTGACGTCCTCGGCGGCGATCTCGACCGACGGGTCCCAGAACCGGACACCCATGATCGGCTCGACGGTCTCGACGCCGGTGTCCAGGTGCTCCAGGGTCTTGGCCTCGTGGGTGGCGCCCCAGATGTTGGCGTCGGTGGAGTACGCCTTCTCCGTCGAGTCCCGGTAGGGCAGGTCGTGGGCGACCAGCCACTCCGACATCTCCTTGCGGCCGCCGAGCTCGGTCACGAAGTCCGCGTCCAGCCAGGGCTTGTAGATCCGCAGCTTCGGGTTGGCCAGCAGGCCGTACCGGTAGAACCGCTCGATGTCGTTGCCCTTGAAGGTCGAGCCGTCGCCCCAGATCTGTACGTCGTCCTCGAGCATCGCCCGCACCAGGAGGGTGCCGGTGACGGCGCGGCCGAGCGGCGTGGTGTTGAAGTACGCCCGCCCGCCCGAGCGGATGTGGAACGCCCCGCAGGTGAGCGCGGCCAGCCCTTCCTCGACCAGCGCCGCCCGGCAGTCGACCAGACGCGCGACCTCGGCGCCGTAGGTCTTCGCGCGGCCGGGGACCGAGGCGATGTCGGGCTCGTCGTACTGGCCGATGTCGGCGGTGTAGGTGCACGGGACGGCGCCCTTGTCGCGCATCCAGGCGACCGCGACCGAGGTGTCGAGTCCGCCGGAGAAGGCGATGCCGACGCGCTCGCCGGTGGGGAGGGAGGTGAGGACCTTGGACATAGGAAGAGTATGCATGATGGCGCATGGTCATGCAAAGGGGTGTGTGGAAGGCCTCTCTTTGTGAGGGCCTCTCGGGCCGCGCGCGTGGGGGCGAGGGGGGGCGACGAAAGTCGATCTGGTTCGGCCCGTCCTCGCACCGGCAGATCTCGTTAGGGTGTCCTGATCATGGACGTGACTACGGGGAACGAGATGATCGTCATCCCGCCAGGGCAGGTGACGCTGTCGGACCGGCGGACGCGGCGCAGTTGGTCGGTCGAGCTTGCGGCGTACCGGCTCGCGGCATTCCCGGTCACCCAGGCGTTGTACGCGCAGGTCACGGGCCGGCGTCCGAGTGCCGCCCGTGGGGACCAGTTGCCCGTTGAGTGCGTCTCCTGGTGGGAGGCGGTGCGGTTCTGTAACGCCCTGTCCGAGCGTGACGGGTTCACGCCCGCGTACCACCTCCGTGGCGACGGCGAGGGTGTCGAGTGGGACGTCGAGTGGGACGCGTCCGCCGACGGGTACCGACTGCCGACCGAAGCCGAGTGGGAGCACGCCTGCCGTGCCGGTACGACCGGGCCGCAGTACGCGCCGCTCGACGAGATCGCCTGGTATCGCGGCAACTCGGACGAGCGTATCCACGCCGTGGGCGGCAAACACCCCAACTCGTGGGGTCTTTACGACATGCTCGGCAACGTCTGGGACTGGTGCTGGGACGTCTACGACGCCGAGGTCTACGGCACCTACCGGGTGCTCCGTGGTGGTGGTTGGTTTGATGAGCACTGGAGTTGCCGGGCCTCTGCGCGGCGCCGCAGCCACCCGACATTCCAGGTCGACGACGTAGGGTTCCGCATCGCGCGCTCCATCGTGTGACGACCGGTTCCCGCGCGCCGTCGAAACGCGCCGTCCGCCGCCTCTGCCAACGGACGGCGCGCCCCGACCGGCCAGGGTGCGTCACTTCAGGCGCGGACGTCGACGACCACGGCCGAGCCGTCCGCGCGGCGTACGAAGTAGCCCGGGGCATACCGGCGCTCACACTCGCCGTCGTGCCGGTGCGGCCAGAAGTGACGCTCACCACGAGACCAGCCAAACGGCCGCACCGCGGCGACGTCCTCGAACCGTGCCGTCGCGCAGTCCAGCGGCGGACGCCGCCGACACTCGCGTACGGCAACCGGGTACGACAGCTCGACGCAAGCCGAAACGACTGGGTTCGTTGTCAAACGCCTCGATTGGATTGCAGCGGCAGGGGAGGCTGGGCATGACCATCCCGGCCCCATGTACTAGAGTTATCTCGACATCGAGATATCTGCCCGAGGTGCACCGCAGCCGCCACCCCGGTAAGGGTTACCTAACTTAGCCTTACCTTAGCGGATCGGCCAAGTGGCCGTGGCGGCAGGATCGTGGTGGTACGCGCACATCAATGAAGGAGACTGTCGTGTCGGCGAACAGCTTCGACGCCCGCAGCACGCTGCAGGTGGGCGACGAGTCGTACGAGATCTTCCGGCTGGACAAGGTCGAGGGCGCCGCGCGCCTCCCTTACAGCCTGAAGGTGCTGCTGGAGAACCTCCTCCGCACCGAGGACGGCGCGAACATCACCGCCGACCACATCCGCGCCCTCGGCGGCTGGGACTCCCAGGCCCAGCCGTCGCAGGAGATCCAGTTCACGCCGGCCCGCGTGATCATGCAGGACTTCACCGGCGTGCCCTGTGTCGTCGACCTCGCCACCATGCGTGAGGCCGTCAAGGAGCTCGGCGGCGACCCGGCGAAGGTCAACCCGCTCTCCCCGGCCGAGCTGGTCATCGACCACTCCGTCATCGCCGACAAGTTCGGCACCAACGAGGCCTTCGCGCAGAACGTCGAGCTGGAGTACGGCCGCAACCGCGAGCGCTACCAGTTCCTGCGCTGGGGCCAGACCGCGTTCGACGACTTCAAGGTCGTCCCGCCGGGCACCGGCATCGTCCACCAGGTGAACATCGAGCACCTGGCCCGCACGGTCATGGTCCGAGGCGGCCAGGCCTACCCCGACACCCTGGTCGGCACCGACTCCCACACCACCATGGTCAACGGCCTCGGTGTGCTGGGCTGGGGCGTCGGCGGCATCGAGGCCGAGGCCGCGATGCTCGGCCAGCCGGTCTCCATGCTCATCCCGCGCGTCGTCGGCTTCAAGCTGACCGGTGAGCTCAAGCCCGGCACCACCGCCACCGACCTCGTGCTGACCATCACCGAGATGCTCCGCAAGCACGGCGTCGTCGGCAAGTTCGTCGAGTTCTACGGCGAGGGCGTCCCCGCCACCTCCCTCGCGAACCGCGCCACCATCGGCAACATGTCGCCGGAGTTCGGCTCCACCGCCGCGATCTTCCCGATCGATGACGAGACCATCAAGTACCTGAAGCTCACCGGCCGCTCCGAGCAGCAGCTCGCGCTCGTCGAGACGTACGCCAAGGAGCAGGGCCTCTGGCTGGACCCGAAGGCCGAGCCCGACTTCTCCGAGAAGCTCGAGCTGGACCTGTCTACGGTCGTCCCGTCCATCGCCGGCCCGAAGCGCCCGCAGGACCGCATCGTCCTCGCCAACGCCGCCGAGCAGTTCAAGCAGGACGTCCGCAACTACGTCGACACGGTGGACGAGGCGGGCCAGGAGTCCTTCCCGGCCTCCGACGCCCCGGCCATCCACCCGAACGGCGCCCCGTCCAACCCGGTCACCGTGACCGCCCCCGACGGTTCGACGTACGAGATCGACCACGGTGCGGTGACGGTCGCGGCCATCACCTCCTGCACCAACACGTCGAACCCGTACGTCATGGTCGCCGCCGCGCTCGTCGCGAAGAAGGCCGTGGAGAAGGGCCTGACCCGCAAGCCGTGGGTCAAGACCACCCTCGCCCCGGGCTCCAAGGTCGTCACCGACTACTTCGACAAGGCGGGCCTGACCCCGTACCTCGACAAGGTCGGCTTCAACCTCGTCGGCTACGGCTGCACCACCTGCATCGGCAACTCCGGCCCGCTGCCGGAGGAGGTCTCCAAGGCCGTCAACGACCACGACCTCGCGGTGACTTCGGTCCTCTCCGGCAACCGGAACTTCGAGGGCCGTATCAACCCCGACGTCAAGATGAACTACCTGGCCTCCCCGCCGCTGGTCGTGGCGTACGCCCTCGCGGGGTCCATGAAGGTGGACATCACCAAGGACGCCCTGGGTGTCGACCAGGAAGGCAAGCCGGTCTACCTCGCCGACATCTGGCCCTCCGAGGCCGAGGTCAACGACGTCGTGGCCAACGCCATCGGCGAGGACATGTTCAACAAGTCCTACCAGGACGTCTTCGCGGGCGACGCCCAGTGGCAGGCGCTGCCGATCCCGACCGGCAACACCTTCGAGTGGGATGCCGAGTCGACCTACGTCCGCAAGCCCCCGTACTTCGAGGGCATGACGATGGAGACCACCCCGGTCTCCGACATCACCGGCGCCCGTGTGCTCGCCAAGCTGGGCGACTCGGTGACGACGGACCACATCTCGCCCGCCGGTGCCATCAAGGCCGACACCCCGGCCGGCAAGTACCTCACCGAGCACGGTGTGGAGCGTCGTGACTTCAACTCCTACGGCTCCCGCCGTGGTAACCACGAGGTCATGATCCGCGGTACGTTCGCCAACATCCGCCTGCGCAACCAGATCGCGCCGGGGACGGAAGGCGGCTACACCCGCGACTTCACCCAGGCCGACGGTCCGGTGTCGTTCATCTACGACGCCTCCCGCAACTACATCGAGCAGGGCATCCCGCTGGCCATCCTGGCCGGCAAGGAGTACGGCTCCGGCTCGTCCCGCGACTGGGCCGCCAAGGGCACCGCGCTCCTCGGCGTCAAGGCCGTCATCGCCGAGTCGTACGAGCGCATCCACCGCTCGAACCTCATCGGCATGGGCGTGCTCCCGCTCCAGTTCCCGGAGGGCCAGAGCGCCGAGTCCCTCGGCCTGACCGGCGAGGAGACCTTCTCCTTCACCGGCGTCGAGGAGCTCAACAACGGCACCACGCCGCGCACGGTCAAGGTCACCACCGACACGGGCGTCGAGTTCGACGCGGTCGTCCGCATCGACACCCCCGGTGAGGCCGACTACTACCGCAACGGCGGCATCATGCAGTACGTGCTGCGCAGCCTGATCCGCAACTGAGTGGTCGAGTAAGCGGTACGGCACGGCAGTCGAGGGCCGCATCCCCGGTGACGGGGGTGCGCCCTTCGCCGTGCCCACACGGGGAAACCCCAGGTCATCACCCACCCTCAGGTGGAACACAGGATTCCCTCAGCGGACGGGGACAGGATCGAGACATGTCCGCCACCCCGGGGTTCAGAAACGGCCGCGTCCGTGTGCTCATAGTCGACGACGAGCCCGCGCTCACCGACGTGCTCTCCGTGGCCGTCGAAGAGGCGGGCCGGCGCGCCTGTCCGGCGCTGGACGGGCAGAGCGCGCTGAAGATCGCGCGTGGCTGCCCGCCGCACGCCGTCGTGCTGGACGGGATGCTGCCCGACCTGGACGGCCTCCAGGTGCTGCGCCGCCTGAGGTACGAGAACCCGAAGCGACCCGTCCTCATGCTCACCGCCCGCGACGCCCTGGAGCACCGGCTCGACGGGCTGCGCCGGTCCGCATCCGGGCGGGCCCGGACCGACGACTCCGTGCGGGTCCTCGGCGACCTGGTCCTGAGCGAGGAGACCCGCGAGGTGCACCGGGCGGGCGTACCGGTCCAGCTCACCGCCAAGGAGTTCGACCTGCTCGGCCTGATGATGAGCCATCCGCGGCAGGTGCTCAGCAAGATTCAGATCCTCGACCACGTCCGGAGCAGCTCCTTCGACGGCGGCGGCAACCTGGTCGAGGTCTACATCTCCAGCCTGCGCCGCAAGATCGACAGAGGCCGGGCGCCGGTGATCCACACGGTGCGCGGGCTCGGGTACGCCATCAGGCCGGTGGAGGACGCAAGATGAGCACCGTCACCTCCCGGAAGCCGTGGCCGGGGCTGCGCGCCAGGTCGATGCGCACCCGGCTGCTCCTCTTCATCGGCGCCACCCTCGTCACCGTGTGCGCCGCGATGGCGCTCACCACCGTGTTCGTCCAACGTGCCTATCTGCTGGGCAATTTGGACAACCGGGTCACCAACGCCGCCGAGCGCAGCCTGGGCGGGGCCCAGCTCCACCCGGAGCTCACGGACGACCTGGGCTTCCTCAACGAGAACGGGCATCCGGCCGGCCTGCTCGCCGCCCGGCCCGACGACGACGGGGACATCCTCTCAGCCGAGGTCGTCAGCCAGGACGCCGCCCCGCGGAACCTGACCGACGCCCAGCGCGCGGCCCTCACGGGCATCGCGGCCGACGGGCGTAAGCACACCCGTACCGTCCCCGGCCTCGGCACCTACCGGATCACCGCGCTCCACAGCGGCGGCGTGCGGGTGCTGACCGGGCTGCCGATGGACGATGTGCAGGACATGATCAGTGGCCTGGTCGTGGTGGAGTCGGTCGTCGCGGCCGCCGGACTCACCGTCGCGGGCTGCGTGTGCGCCGTGGTCGTACGACGCCAGCTGCGCCCCCTCGGCCGGGTCGCCGCCACCGCCGCCGAGGTCTCCCGCGCACCGCTCGACCGCGGCGCGGTCACCGGCCTCACCCGCGTCCCGGCCCAGGACACCGACCCCGCCAGCGAGGCCGGGCAGGTCGGCGCCGCGCTCAACCGCATGATCGACCACGTCGAATCCTCCCTCACCGCCCGTCAGCACACCGAGGAACGCATGCGCCGCTTCCTCGCCGACGCCAGCCACGAACTGCGCACCCCGCTCGCCTCGATCGCCGGCTACGCCGAACTCATGAACCGCGGCACCGACCGGATCGAGCCGGTGCTCGCCTGGCGCCGGGTCTCCGCCGAGTCGGCCCGGATGACCGGCCTGGTCGAGGACCTGCTCCTGCTGGCCCGGCTCGACGACGGCAGGCCGCTGCACTCCGCCGAGGTCGACCTCGCGGCGCTGGTCGCGGAGGCGGTGTGGGACGTGCGGGCCGCCGGGGACGGGCACGACTGGCAGCTCGAACTCCGCCCGGACGCCCCGGCGCTGGTCCTCGGTGACGATGCCCGGCTCCACCAGGTGGTGGCCAACCTGCTGGCCAACGCCCGGGCCCATACCCCCGTGGGCACGACCGTGGTCGCCTCCGTCGAGGCCGACCCCGACCGCTGCTTGATCCGGGTACGGGACGACGGCCCCGGCATCCCGCCCGCACTCCTCCCAGAGGTCTTCGACCGCTTCACCCGCGCGGACACCTCCCGGGTGCGCAGGGGTCCGCGCGACGGCGGATCCGGTCTCGGCCTCGCCGTCGTGGCGGCGATCGTCTCCGCGCACGGCGGGCGGATCGATGTGCGGAGCGAGCCGGGCCGTACGGAGTTCACCGTCGAACTGCCGCCGGTGGGAGCCGAACCGCCGCTCCTGGACGCGGTGTCGGGCCCGTCGGCTCCGGCCCCGGTGGTGTCCACGCGGATGTTCGCCCGTAATCCCTGACGGGTTCGCAGGACCGCACCGGCCCCGGTGCGGTCCTTGTGCGCCAGGCGTTTACATCTGCGCCACGTGGCGCTACCTTCCGCAGCAGACGGGGTGGGAGCGCTCCCATGGCGGTGGACCGGAACCCGCCGCCCGGGCCCGCTCCCGCCCCGCGTTCCGCACGCACCTCCACACACGCATCCGCACGGCCCGTGCCTGAAGGAACGGACTGAGTGTCATGATCCTGACAAACTCAGGGGCGACCGCGCCGCCGCCCCGCCGATTAACTCTCCCCACCCGCGCCAGAGCCCTCTTCCTCGTCCTGGTCTCCCTGCTCGCGACCATCCCGGCCGTGGCCCTCGTCATGAGTGCCGGCGGCGAGGCGGAGGCCCACGGAACCCCCATGAAGCCGGGCAGCCGCACCTTCCTGTGCTGGCAGGACGGCCTCACCGACACCGGTGAGATCAAGCCGGTCAACCCGGCCTGCAAGTCGGCCCAACAGGTCAGCGGTACAACGCCGTTCTACAACTGGTTCTCGGTGCTCCGCTCCGACGGCGCCGGCCGCACCCGCGGTTTCGTGCCCGACGGCGAGCTGTGCAGCGGCGGCAACACCAACTTCACCGGCTTCAACGCGCCGCGCGACGACTGGCCGCTCACCCACCTCACCTCGGGCGCGACGGTCGACTTCTCCTACAACGCCTGGGCCGCGCACCCCGGTTGGTTCCATGTCTACATCACCAAGGACGGCTTCGACCCGAAGAAGACCCTGACCTGGGACGACATGGAGGCGCAGCCCTTCCTGTCGGTCGACCACCCGCCGCTCAACGGCTCCCCGGGCACGGTCGAGGCCAACTACTCCTGGACAGGAAAGCTTCCTGACAACAAGTCGGGCCGCCACATCGTCTACATGGTCTGGCAGCGCTCCGACAGTCAGGAAACCTTCTACTCCTGCTCCGACATCGTCTTCGACGGCGGCAACGGCGAGGTGACCGGCATCAAGGAGCCCGGCAACCCGACCGACCCGGTGCCCGGCGAGTGCTCCGCCACCCGCCGAACGACCGGCAGTTGGTCCGGCGGCTACCAGTCCGAGGTGACCGTCACCAACTCCGGCGACGTCCCGATGCTCGGCTGGATGGTGGACTGGACGCTGCCTGCCGGCCAGAAGGTCGAAAGCCTCTGGAGCGGCAACGCGACCTACAACGGCCAGAACGTGATGGTCCACAACGCCGACTGGAACGGCTCCCTGAGTCCCGGTCAGAGCACGACGTTCGGTTACGTCGTCTCCGGACCCGGCTCGGACAGTACGACGACCCTGCCCTGCCGGGTGGGCTGAACCGCCGCTCGGTGCGGACCCGGTGGGCGTCGAGCCGTCGCCCGCCGGATCCGTCCTCCATCCGCGCGCACGGCGGAGCCCGAGGCATGTCGCAGAAGTGTTTGACAGGAAAACAAACCGGTAACGGCAAGCAACCCAAGGGGGTTCGGCTTGGTCTAGTCCGCCATGAAGATCTCTTTCCTGCTGCACAACGCCTATGGGATCGGAGGCACGATCACCACCACTTTCAATCTGGCCCAGGCGCTGGCCGAGCGGCACGACGTGGAGATCGTCTCCGTGCTGCGCCACCGGGAACGCCCGAACTTCACCCTGGACCCGCGAGTGTCGTTACGGCCCTTGGTGGATCTGCGCCACGAGAAGGAACATCCCCTGCATCTGAGACCGGCAGGAGTGTTTCCTGTTGCCGAGTACCGCTACCAGCAGTACAGCGAGCTGACCGACCAGCGGATCGGGGAGTGTCTGGCGGCGATCGACTCCGACGTCGTCATCGGCACCCGGCCGGGCCTGAACGTGCACCTCGCGCTTCAGGCGCCGGAGCATGTCGTCCGCATCGGGCAGGAGCACCTCACCCTCGACAACCATCCGCCCCGGCTGCGCACCGCACTGCGCCGGGCCTACCGTCGGCTCGACGTGCTCACCACGGTCACCGAGGCGGATGCCGCCGCCTACCGGCGCAAGATGCGGCTGCCCGGCGTCCGGGTGGCGGCTCTCCCCAACAGCGTCCCCGATCCCGTGCTGCCCGCAGCGGACGGCACCGCGAAGGTGGTGGTCGCGGCCGGCCGACTGGTCCCGGTGAAGCGCTACGACCTGCTCGTCGAGGCCTTCGCCCTGGTCGCCGCCGAACACCCGGACTGGCACTTGCGCATCTACGGCAAGGGGGAGGAGCACGCCCGGCTGCGGCAGCTCGTCCACCGCCTCGGCCTGAGCGAGAACGTCTTCCTGATGGGCGCGGCCGCCCCCATGGAGGCGGAGTGGGTCAAGGGCTCGATCGGCGCGGCCGCCTCCAACTTCGAGCCGTTCGGCATGACCATCGTCGAGGCGATGCGCTGCGGACTGCCCGTGGTGAGCACCGACTGCCCGTACGGACCCGGCGAGATCATCGAGGACGGCGTCGACGGCCGCCTGGTGCCGGTCGGGAACCGGGAGGCGCTCGGCGCCGCGCTGCTGGAGCTGGTCCGCGACGACGAGCGACGCCGGCGGATGGGCCGTACGGCGATGGAGAACGCGCGACGCTTCGCCCCGGTTCCGGTCGTGGAGCAGGCGGAGCGCCTGATCGGCGAGGCGGCCTCGGCCCGCAGGACCGGGCAACCTCTCGCCCCGCAAAGCGGCCGAATACACCGCGCCCTGGTCAGCCAGGGCTTCGCGGCACGCGACGCCGCGTACGCAGCGGCCTCCGGCGCCCTGCGCACAGTACGGAGGGGACGTCGATGAACGCCCGACCAGACACGACACCGGACACGGCACCAGAGACGACACCAGGCACGGCCCCCGACACAACCCGTGACACGCACCTTCGGGTCCACTGCACGGCCGATTCGGACGGGCGGATCACCTTCGTCCTTCAGCAACCGGCGACCGCCGCCCTCCAGTCGCCCCAGTTGCTGCTGAGGCTGCGTCCCAAGAAGGGCCAACCCGAAAAGGTCCTGCACGCGCTGGATCTGGAGCCCGTGGACGACAGCCGCCTGCGTGCCGTCCTGGAACCGCAGCCCGCCCTCGCCGAGGGACGGTGGGACCTCTACTTGCTCCCCGAACCCGGAGCGCAACGGCAGCGCATGCGCCCCGGGCTGCGCGACCTGCGCGCCCTCGTCGACGGACACACCCGTGACCGCCCGTCACCGGTGGCCGTGCGCGTCCCGTACGCCACCAAGGACGGCTACCTCGCGGTGCGGGCCTGGCTGCGCACCGCCCACGCGGAGGTCGAGGGCATCGACGTCACGGACCGGTCGATGACGGTCAGGGCCCGGCTGCACGGCACCACGCTCACCGAGGGAGCCGCCGTACGGCTGCGTCTGCGGGGCGCTGACGGCGTCGTACGGACGCTGGCGCCGCAGGCCGAGAGCGACGGCCGGGCGTTCCGCTTCACCGTGGACTACGAGGAGTTGGCCGCCGATCACGGTCCACGCACCGGCGCCGGAGCCCGGGTCTGGGACGTCTTCGTCCAGCCCCGCCCCGCTGTGGAGGCCCCTGCGATCCGGGTCGGCCGTCTGCTCGACGACGTGGCGGACCGCAAGGAGATCTTCGTCTATCCGACCGCAGCGGTCGGCGATGCCACCGTGCGGCCCTACTTCACGGTCGACAACGACCTCTCCGTGGAGGTGGCGGCCGCGACGGCGTGATGTCCGCTCTCGGGCGGACCCGGTGGGCGTCGAGTGGTCGTCCACCGGGTCCGCGAGCCGGACGGGCCTGAGGGGGAAGAGGTCCGTCCGGTGGGGGAGTGGCTTGTGCGAGGCCGCCGGGCGACAACGTTGTCGAATGATCTGTCCATGACTCTATCGCCTCAACGGACAACGATGTCAAGCCGGTTGGGAGTCCGTGACGACCGGCAAGGAGTTCGCGAGCGTGCGGCTGCCGGACGACACCGACCTGCACGTGTTCACGCCGGCGGTGCGCTGACGTCCAACACGGCGGGCAGCCAGTCCAGTTGGCGGCGCACGTGCACCGCGTCGCCGCCTTCGTGGCCGTTGAACGGATAGGGGTGGATCTCCTTGCGCGGATCGGCGCCCGACAGCTCCGCATAGCGGTTGAAGGCGCCGTACGCCCCGCTCGGCGGGCACACCGTGTCGCGCAGGCCGACCCCGAAGTGGGCCGGGGCGTGGGCGCGCCGGGCGAAGGAGATCCCCTCCAGGTAGGACAGCGTCTCGTGCGCGGCCCGCTCGGCGCCCCGGTGCACGGAGAGGTACGCGGTGATCTCGCCGTAGGGCGAGGCGTCGGTGAGGTCGAGTGCGCGCCGGATGCCGCACAGGAACGGGGCGGTGACCAGGAGGGCGGCGAGGTCGGGGACGAGTCCCGCGACGGCCAGGGCGAGCCCGCCGCCCTGGCTGTTGCCGACGGCGGCGATGTGTGCGGCGTCCACGCCCGGCAGTGCGCGCAGTGCCGCGACCGCACGTACCGCGTCCGTGATCAGGCGGCGGTAGTGGTGGTCCCGCGGGGACAGCAGGCCGCGCACCGCAGGGCCCGGGCCGCCCGGCGCCGTGGCGTGCGGGTCCGGGGTGGCGCCGCCGTTGCCGTACTGGTCGCCCTGGCCCCTGTTGTCCATCAGCAGATGCGCGTATCCGGCGTTCACCCAGGTCAGCCGCTCGTGTGGGAGGCCGCGACCGCGGCCGTAACCGGCGTACTCGACGACGGCGGGCAGTGGGCGGTGCACCCCGGCCGGTCTGCTGAACCACGCCCGCACCGGATCGCCGCCGAACCCCCGGAAGGTCACGTCCCAGGTCTCCGTCAGCCGCAGGCCGGTCTCCACCGGGTGCGCCGACACCAACACCTCCGGCTGCGCGGCCTCCTTGAGGGTGTCGTGCCAGAACTCGTCGAAGTCGGCGGGCTCCTGGGGATCCGGGCGGTAGCGCTCCAGGTCCTCGAACGGCAGGTCGAACACGGGCACCAGCTGCCTCCGATCGTTGCGGTTCTACATCAGAATGTTTCGCTCTCGGTGGCTCGCCTCAGTCGCACTCTCCTCAACTGGCCTTCCCTGTCAGCCCCATTGACAGCCATTACACCCGCCCCTAACCTCGCCGCAAAGTTGCCGGTACGACTCCGAAACTTTCGGTGCC
Organism: Streptomyces sp. R28; assembly: GCF_041052385.1. Taxonomy (GTDB): domain Bacteria; phylum Actinomycetota; class Actinomycetes; order Streptomycetales; family Streptomycetaceae; genus Streptomyces. The sequence continues at coordinate 8,306,395 of NZ_CP163439.1, forward strand.
ACCGGGAGGCCACCGCATGAGCAGCACCTCCACCACGTCGGCTCCACCGCCCGGCACACAGGCGCCGCCGCCGACGAAAGCCCCACCCCGTCGCGGGCGGCGACCGACGCGCACCGGCTGGCGGCGGGCGCTGCGCCGGGACTGGCAGCTGTACTCGCTGGCCGTCCTGCCGCTGCTGTTCTTCCTGGTCTTCCGCTATCTGCCGATGATCGGGAACGTGATCGCCTTCCGGCGCTTCGAGCCCGGCGGATCGATGTTCGGCGCGGACTGGGTGGGCCTGCGCTATGTGCGCATGTTCCTCAGCGACCCGACCTTCTGGCAGGTGTTCCGCAACACCCTGTGGCTCGGCGGGCTCACGCTCGTGTTCTGCTTCCCGATCCCGCTCGTCCTCGCTCTCCTGCTGAACGAGGTGCGCCGGCGCTCCCTGAAGCGGTTCGTGCAGTCGGTGTCGTACCTCCCGCACTTCCTGTCGATCGTGATCGTCGCGGGCCTCACCCTGCAGATGCTCGCCACGGACGGGCCGGTCAACCACGCCCTGGGGTGGTTCGGGCACGACCCGATCCGGTTCATCCAGGAACCCGAGTGGTTCCGCACTGTCTACGTCGGCTCCGAGATCTGGCAGACCGCGGGCTGGGGCACGATCCTCTACCTGGCCGCGCTCACCACCATCGACGAGGACCTGTACGAGGCCGCCCGCCTCGACGGCGCCAACCGCTGGCAGCAGATCTGGCACGTCACCCTGCCCGGCATCCGCCCCACCATGATCACGCTGTTGATCCTCAACGTCGGCACTTTCATGGCGGTCGGCTTCGAGAAGGTCCTGCTGCTGTACAACCCGCTGACCTACCCGACCGCCGACGTGATCTCGACGTACGTGTACCGGGCGGGCGTCGAGTCCAACAGCTTCAGCTACGCGGCCGCCATCGGGCTGTTCGAGGCGATCATCGGCCTGGTCCTGATCACGTCCGCCAACACGCTCTCGCGCCGCACAGTGGGGACCAGCCTGTGGTGAAGCCGAGCCGTTCCTACCGGGTCTTCCAGGGCGTCAACGGGGTGGTCCTCACCCTCGTCGTGCTGGTGACCCTGTATCCCTTCGTCAACATCGTCGCGAGGTCCTTCAGCGGGGAGCGCCAGATCCGGGCCGGTGAAGTGACCCTGTGGCCCAAGGGGTTCAACCTCACCACGTACAAGATCGTGTTCCAGGACGCGATGTTCTGGCGGAACTACGGCAACACCGTGTTCTACACGGTCGTATCGACCGCCGTGGCCATGGCCCTGACGACCTGTTACGCCTACGTTCTGTCGAAGAAGAACCTCAAGGGCCGCGGGGTGCTCGTCGGCATCGCCGTGTTCACGATGTTCTTCACCGGCGGACTGATCCCCAACTACATCCTGGTCACCGAGCTCGGACTGAAGAACAGCGTCTGGGCGATCGCGCTGCCCAACGCGATCAGTGTCTTCAACCTGCTGGTGATGAAGGCCTTCTTCGAGAGCCTGCCGACCGAGCTGGAGGAGGCCGCGCAGATCGACGGCCTGAGCACCTACGGCATCCTGCTCAGGATCGTGCTGCCGCTGTCCAAGGCGGTCGTCGCGACCATGGTGCTCTTCTACACGGTGTCCTTCTGGAACTCCTGGTTCAGCGCGTTCCTCTACATGGACCACTCCGACCTGATGCCGGTCACCGTCTATCTGCGCAACCTCATCGCGGGTGCCACCGGCGGCGGCAACGCGGGCGCGGACACCGCGGAGCTCAGCCAGGTCGGCGCGAGCATCCAGGCCGTCACGATCGTGCTCACCGCGCTGCCGATCATCTGCGTGTACCCGTTCGTCCAGCGCTTCTTCGTCTCGGGCGTGATGCTCGGCGCGGTCAAGGGCTGACGGCGTGTCTGCCCACCGGCGCGACGCCGGAGTGTCCTGCTCCGTCTCGGCCGTGCGCACCCTCCCGGCGGTGACCCGTCGGGCGCAGGCGGCGGGACCGCACGGCCGGCCCACCCGATGCCGGTGCGACGGCGCAGGCAGCCCGGTCGGCACCAACCACAACCGTGTCCCCAAGACCAGGAGGATCTGAGTGATGAACGCTGGACAACTGTCACGGCGCCAAGTTCTCGCCGCCGCAGGCTTTGTCGGCCTCGCCCCCCTCACCGGCTGCGGCGGCGGTGAGGACGGAGGCGACTCCAAGGACCTTTCCAAGAAGCAGAACGGCGCGATGAAGGAGTACCGGGCCGGCCAGCAGTTCAAGGCCACCAAGGCGCTGTCCTTCTCGATGCTGCACAACGACAACCCGGTCTACCCCCTCAAGAACAGCTGGCTGTTCTGGAAGGAGGTCACCAAGCGCACCGGGATCACCATCAAGCCCCTCGACGTCCCCCTGGCCGACTACGAGAAGAAGCGCAGCGTCCTCATCGGCGCGGGTGATGCACCCTTCATCATCCCGAAGACGTACCACCCCGGCGAGGTCGCCTTCGTGTCCTCGGGGGCGATCCTCCCGGTCAGCGAGTACGTGCACCTGATGCCCAACTTCCAGGCCAAGGTGAAGAAGTGGAAGCTCGAGCCCGAGCTCGACTCCATCCGCCAGTCCGACGGCAAGTACTACCTGCTGCCCGGTCTGCACGAGAAGCCGAAGTCCGGCTACTCGCTGTCCTTCCGCACGGACATCCTCGACAAGCACGGACTGACCCTGCCCACGACATGGGACGAGGTGTACGACGTCCTCAAGGCGCTCAAGGCGGAGTACCCCGACAAATACCCCTGGACCGACCGCTGGAGCACCAACACCCCCTTCCCGTGCGGGGCGTTGTTCCAGTACCTCGGCCAGGCCTACGGGGTGAAGGCCGGTTGGACGTACGACAACATCAGCTTCGACACCAAGGCGCAGCAGTTCGTCTTCACCGCGGCCCAGGACGCCTACCGGCAGATGATCGAGTACCTGAGGAAGATCGTCGCCGAGAAGCTCCTCGACCCCGAGAGCTTCACCCAGCAGGACGACCAGGCCATGCAGAAGCTGCTGGCCGAGAAGTCCTATGTGATCAGCGCCAATCCGCAGGAGTTGGTGCAGAACTACCGCTACAACCTGGGCAAGCAGGTCAAGGGCTCGAAGATCGAGATGATCCCGGTGCCGCTCGGCCCGGCCGGACCGATCCTGCTGAGCGGCATCCGGCTGGAGAACGGCGTCATGATCTCCAGCAAGGCCCTCAAGAGTTCCGACTTCGTCGCGATGATGCAGTTCGTGGACTGGCTCTGGTACTCCGACGAGGGCCAGAAGTTCTGCAAGTGGGGCGTCAAGGGCGTCACGTACACCGAGTCCGGCGGCACGTACACGCTGGAGCCCGGGATCTCACTGATGGGCTCCGACCCGGACGCCCCGAAGGACCTCCAGAAGGACTACGGCTTCTTCAACGGCGTGTTCACCTACGGCGGCAGCTGGGAGCTGGTCTCCTCCAACTTCAGCCCCGACGAGAAGAAGTTCCAGGACGTCATGTCCCAGCGCAGGGAACTGCCCGTCGACCCGGCCCACCCGCTGCAGTCCTTCGAGCAGGAGCAGGCGACCCTCTGGGACACCCCGCTCAAGGACCACGCCATCCAGAACACCCTCCAGTTCGTGCTCGGCAAGCGGCCCATGTCCGAATGGGACGCCTACGTCAGCGAGTTGAAGGCCAAGAACATGGACCAGCTCGTCGACCTGCACAACAAGGCGCACGAACGCTTCAAGAAGGAGAACGGGTGAGCAGCGGCGTACACACGGCCGACTTCGGCGCCGGAGTCCTCTCCCGCGCCGTCGCCCTGATCCACACCCTCGTCACCGTGCAGGCCCTGCTGCTCCTGGCCGCCGCGCCCGGTCTCGCCGGCCTGCTCCTCCTCGGCCCCGACCCCGCCAACCTGCCCCTGGCCGCCGTATGCCTGCTGCCGCTCGGCCCGGCCCTGGCCGCCGCGCTGTACGCCCTGCACCACCGCAGCCGCGACCTCACCGACCTGCACCCGGCCCGGACCTATGCGCGCGGCTGGCGGCTCAACGCCCTCCCGGCGCTGAAACTCTGGACGCCCCTGCTCGCCTGGCTGACCGTCATCGCGTTCACCCTCACCCACTTCTCCGCCACCGGCCTGCCCGGCTGGTGGGCGGTGCTGCTCGGGGCGATCGGTGCCGGCTTCCTGCTGTGGGGTGCGCACGCGCTGGTCCTCACCTCGCTGTTCGCCTTCCGCAGCCGTGACACGGCCCGCCTCGCCGCGTACTTCCTGTTCCGGCACGGCCGCGCCACCCTGGGCGCCGCCTCCCTGCTCGTACTCGTGGCCGCGTCGACCGCCCTGCTGACCGAGGCCCTGCCCGCCCTGCTGGCCGCCCCGCTGCTGCTCTCCCTGCTGCACAGCAGCCGCCCGGTGATCACCGAGACCCAGGAGGACTTCACCGGATGACCGCGCCGCGCACCCCGAGGATCCCGTACGGCGGCGACTACAACCCCGAGCAGTGGCCGGAGCCCGCCTGGGACGACGACCACCGCCTGTTCACACGGGCCCGCATCGACACCCTGACCGTCGGCGTCTTCTCCTGGTCCCTCACCCAACCCGCCCCGGACACCTACGACTTCACGATCCTCGACCGCATCCTCGACCGCGCCGCCGCCGAGAGCCGCCGGATCTGCCTGGCCACCGGCACCGCGGCCCTCCCGCCCTGGCTCGCGAAGCGGCACCCCGAGGTCAACCGCACCGACTTCGAGGGCCGCCGCCACCGCTACGGCCAGCGCCACAACTTCTGCCCCAGCTCACCGGCGTACCGCAGCCACGCCACGGCGATGGCCGCCCGCCTCGCCGAACGCTACGGGGGTCACCCGGCGTTGCTCGCCTGGCACATCAACAACGAGTACGGCGGAGTGTGTTACTGCGACCTGTGCGCGGCCGCCTTCCGCACCTGGCTCCAAGACAGGTACGGCACCCTCGACGCCCTCAACGACGCCTGGTGGACCACCTTCTGGTCCCACCACTACACCGACTGGGGCGAGATCGAGCCCCCGAACGCCCTCACCGAGCACTGGCGCGGCCCCGACCACACCGCCTTCCAGGGCATCACCCTCGACTACTCCCGCTTCACCACCGACGCCCTCCTCGGCTGCTTCCTCGCCGAGAAGGAGGTGATCCGCGCCCACGACTCCGACACCCCCGTCACCACCAACTTCATGGGCATGTTTCGCCCCCTCGACTACCACCGCTGGGCGCCCCACCTCGACTTCGCCTCCTGGGACAGCTACCCGCCCCTCGACGCCCCGCCCACCTGGCCCGCCCTCGCCCACGACCTGATGCGCGGCCTCAAGGACGGCGCCCCCTTCTGGCTGATGGAGCAGACCCCGTCCACGACGGCCTGCCGTGACGTCAACCCCCTGCGCCGCCCCGGCGAACTCCGCCTCGCCACCTTCCAGGCCATCGCCCACGGCGCCGACGCCGCCCTCTACTTCCAGATGCGCGCCTCCCGCGGCGCCTGCGAGAAGTACCACGGCGCGGTCATCGGGCACGCGGGGCGAGACGACACCCGCGTGTTCCGTGAGGTGGCCGATCTGGGGCGGGAGTTGGCGGCCCTCGGCGACGCGACCCTCGGCTCCCGCACCCCGGCCCGCACCGCCCTGCTCTTCGACTGGGACAGCTGGTGGGCCCTGGAGATCTCCGACGGCCCGTCTCGGCTGGTCAAGTACCAGGAGGTGGTCCACGCCTACTACCGCGCCGCTCGCGAGGCCGGCGCGGACGTGGACGTCGTCCCGGTCACGGCCGACCTCACGGCGTACGACGTGGTCCTCGCCCCTGTGCTGCACATGGTGAAAGGTGACCTCGCGGAGCGCCTGGAAGCCGTCGCCGCACGCGGCGGCACCGTCCTGACGAGCTTCCTCTCCGGCCGCGTCGACGCACACGACCGCGCCTTCCTCACCGACGTCCCCGGCCCGCTCGCGCCGCTCATGGGCGTCCGCGTCGACGAAGGGGACGCGCGGCCGCCGGACGTCGTACAGCCCGTCCAGCTGGGGCAGCTGACCTGCGAGGCGCGTCTGGTCTTCGAGATCGTGCTGCCGCGCGGCGCCGAGCCGGTCGGCACGTACGGCGCCGACTTCTACGCGGGCACCCCGGCCGTGACCCGCAACCGCTTCGGTGAGAGCGAGGGCGAGGGCTGGTACGTGGCCACCGCCCTCGACCAGCCCGGCGTGAACTGGATCGTCCGCCGGATCCTGGCTCGCCACGACCTGCTCGGCCCGTACGCCGACCACCCCGCCCTGGAGACCGCGACCCGGGTCGCCCCCGACGGCACCCGTCTCCTCTTCCTCCTCAACCACGCCACCGAACCGGCCCACCTGACGGCCCACACCACCGCCACCGACCTGCTGACCGGCAAGCGGGTCGAGGAGGGCGAGCCACTGACCCTCGACCCGCTGAGCCCAGTGATCCTCCGCAGTCAGTAGATGCGGCGCCCATGTGCGTCGGGCACACCCGACTTGCGGAGGAAGTAGCTGTTCACCTGGTCACGCCACTCGCGGGCGCTCCGGAGCTGCTCCTCGAACCGCTCCGTCACCCGCGCGTGGCGCGCCGGGTCCACGAGTTCCACCAGTGATGCCCACACATCCCGGGCGGCCTCCACCTCCTCCACGCCCTCGAAGTGCGTGTCGTAGATGTGCTGGATCACCGTCTTGCCGCTGTGCAGCATGTGCCCGTACGACATGTGGTGGAAGAACAGCAGCAGCTCGTCGGGGCAGGTGTCCGGCGACTCGTACCTCTCGGCCCACGGCTTGGCGTACTGCCCCGCGAACCCGGTTCCGGTCGCCGCGCTCCGGTCGACGCCCAGGCCGTGACGGTCGGCGAAGTGGTAGGTGCCCCAGGGGCTGTACTCATAGCCGTCGACGCTCGGCCCGTAGTGGTGCCCCGGCTGCACCATCCAGCCCACGCCGAGGGGAGCGGTGTACTTCTCGTACGTCCGCCACGAGCCGTCCAGGATCGCGCGCAGCCCCGCCGCCGGACCGGTGCCGAAGGTGAGCCGGATCCATTCGTCGAGGATCTGATGCGGATCCGCGTGCGGCTGCCAGGCCAGTCGGCCGAAGGTGTACAGGTTCGCCTGGGCCAGCGGGTGCCCGGTCCAGAACGGGTCGTCACCGACGTTGGACACGGCGACGATCCCGCCGCGCGCCACCTCCCCGACAGAGGACTCCCCGTCGGCCCGGAACCGCAGCACCTCGCTCCACATCGGTCCCAGCCAGCACACATGCCGCTGCTGCCCGGTGTACTCCTGCGTGGCCTGCAGCTCCACCGCCAGCCGGGTGCGCGGCATCGCGCCGATCAGCGGCGAGACGGGCTCGCGCACCTGGAAGTCCATCGGCCCGTGCTTCACCTGGAGCACGGCGTCGGCGGCGAACTCCCCGTCCAGCGGCACGAAATGGTCGTACGCGGCACGCGCCCGATCCGTCGTCCGGTCCCGCCAGTCCTGCCGGTGGTCGTAGACGAACGCCCGCCAGTGCACCGTGCCGCCGTGCGGTGCGAGCGCCGCGGCCAGCATGTTGGCACCGTCCGCGTGGCTGCGGCCGTAGGCGAACGGCCCCGGCTGCCCCTCCGAGTCGGCCTTCACCACGTACCCGCCGAAGTCGGGGATCGCCTCGTACACCCGCGCGGTCGCCTCGGCCCACCAGCCGCGCACGTCCTCGTCCAGCGGATCGGCCGTGGACAGCCCGCCCAGCACGATCGGCGCGGCGAAGGTGACCGACAGATGGGTACGGAGGCCGTACGGCCGCAACGCGCCCGCGATGTCCGCCACCTCACCGAGCCGGTCGGTCAGCAGGTGCGCCTCGGCCGTGTGCACGTTGACGTTGTTCACGGCCACGGCATTGATCCCGCAGGCCGCCAGCAGCCTGCCGTACGCCCGCACCCGCCCCAGTAGCTCCCCGCGTGCCCGCCCGTCCTCCCAGAACAGCGACCCGCCGGCGTATCCGCGCTCCACCTGGCCCATGACCGGATGCACGGCCACGTTGTCCCAGTGATCGAGCATGCGCAGCGCCGACTCGGGCCGGTGCTCCTCACGTTCGTACGAACCCTCGAACGCCGCGTCTGCGAGCCGTACGACGTGGAACAGGCCGTACAGCAGCCCGGACCCCCCGGACGCGGTGACGGTCGTACGGCCGTCACCGCGCTCGACAGTGAACGCCTCGCCGCTGTCGCCGCCGGTCAGTTCCAGCAGCAGGTCGTACGGTTCGGGGGACGCGTCGCGCGAGACGCTTCCCCCGAACCGTGCGCAGGCCTGCGCCACTTCCCCCCGCACCGTGTCCACCAGCGGACCCGAGCCGCGGATCAGCGTCCGCCGGGTGCCGATCGGCCGGAACACCTCGTCCGGCAGCCAGGCCGGATCGACACCCTGCATGAGACCCCCAATGCACCTGCTCAGGCGAGCAGTTCGACTTCCGACACCACCGCCTCACCGTCGAGCACCAGGCGGTACTTCCCGTACGTACCCGGAGACCCCACGGAGAACGCCCGTGTCTGCCGGTCCCAGGCGAAGGACTCCCCGGCGCGCTTGTCGAGGGTCCGCCACGTGGTCCCGTCGTCCGACCCCTGGAGCGTCCAGCCGGTCGGCGCCTTCGTCCGGTCCGACGGCGATGTCAGCGTGTACTGCACGGCCTTGGTGCGCCCGGACGCCGGAAGATCCAGCGAGGAGACACTCGCCTCGGTCGCCGACGTGTTGTCGAACAGCGCCCCGTCACCCTTCAGCACATCCGCCCGCGGCACGGGCACCTCGTCGTCCTGGGTGATCGACACCGGCGCCGCGTTCTTGCCGGTGCCCCACGACGAGGGCCGCGGCCCCATGTCGAAGTCCAGGACGCCGCCCTTCGCGATCAGCGAGTGGGGGAGTGAAGTCGACCTCCAGGGAACGCCGTTGACCCTCAGGCCCTGCACATACACATTGCGCGCGCTGTTCTTCGGCGCCCTGACGACCAGTTCGCGGCCGTTCTCCAGATGGACCGTCGCCTTGGTGAACAGGGGTGACCCGATGGCGTACTCGCCACTGCCCATCACCAGCGGATAGAAGCCGAGCGCGGAGAACAGGAACCAGGCCGACTGCTCGCCGTTGTCCTCGTCGCCGTGGTAGCCCTGCCCGATCTCGCTGCCGACGTACAGCCGCGACAGCACCTCGCGGACGTTCCTCTGCGCCTTCCAGGGCTGCCCGGCCGCGTCGTACATGTAGATGGCGTGGTGGGCGACCTGGTTGGAGTGGCCGTACATGCCCATCCGCACGTCCCGCGCCTCCGTCATCTCGTGGATGACACCGCCGTAGGAGCCTACGAAGTCGGGCGAGGCCGTCTCCGGGGTGGCGAAGTACTCGTCGAGTTTGTCCCCGAGGCCGTCGCGGCCGCCGTAGAGGTTGGCCAGGCCCCGGCTGTCCTGCGGGGCGGTGAACGCGTATCCGTAACCGTTCGTCTCGGTGTAGTCGTACCCCCACACGCGCGGGTCGTACTTCGAGGACTCGACGCGCCAGTCGCCCTTCTCGCCGCGGCCCTGGAAGAAGCCGGCCTTGGTGTCGAAGAGGTTGACGTAGTCCTGGGCGCGGTTGAGGAAGTACTCCGACTCCTCCCTGTAGCGCTTCTCGCCCGTCTCCCGGTACAGGGCCCGGCCCATCCGGGCGATGCCGTAGTCGTTGAGGTAGCCCTCCAGCGCCCAGGACAGGCCCTCGTGCGTCTCGGTGCTCGTATAGCCGAGGAAGGGCGAGGTCGCCATGCCCTTGCGGCCCACGCCCGACGACGGGGGCACCACGGTCGCGTTCTTCATGGCCGCGTCGTACGCCGACTTCGCGTCGAAGTCCACGCCCTTGACGTACGCGTCCGCGAAAGCGACGTCCGAGGACGTGCCGGTCATGAGGTCGGCGTAACCGGGGGAGGACCAGCGGGAGGTCCAGCCGCCGTCCTTGTACTGCTGCACGAAGCCGTCGACCATCTCGCCCGCCTGGCCGGGCGTCAGCAGCGAGTACGCCGGCCACGTGGTCCGGTAGGTGTCCCAGAAGCCGTTGTTCACGTACACCTTGCCGTCCACGATCTTCGCCCCGGTGTGCGTCGGGGTGTCGGGACCCGGCATCGGGGAGAACGGGGACGCGTACTGGTCCTTCGAACCGACCTTCTCGAAGCCGGAGTTGGGGTACAGGTACAGCCGGTACAGGCTGGAGTACAGCGTCGTCAGCTGGTCCGGCGTCGCGCCCTCGACCTCGACCTTGCCGAGCAGCCGGTCCCACTGGCGCTGGGCGCGCGACTTGACGGTGTCGAAGGAGGTGCCGTCGGGGATCTCCTGACGCAGGTTGTCCTTCGCCTGGTCGACGCTGATGAGCGAGGTCGCGAGGCGCAGCGTGACGGTCCGGTCGTCGGCCTTGAACCGCAGGTATCCCTTGACTCCGCTCGCCGCTCCGTCCGTCACCGGCTTGTCGAAGACGCCGTACACGAACAACCGTGTCGCACCCGTCGACAGCCCGGACTTCACGTCCGAGTAGCCGGTGACGATCCCGTTCTCCTGGTCGAGCGTGAGGCCCGCCTGGTCGGTCACGTTGTCGAAGAGGACGCTCGCGTCGTCGCCCGGGTAGGTGAAGCGCAGTGCCGCCGCGTGGTCGGTCGGGGCCATCTCCGCCCGCAGCCCGTTCTCGAACCGCACCCCGTAGTAGTACGGCCGCGCGGTCTCGTTCTCGTGCCGGAAGGCCAGCTCGCGCGTCTCACGGCCGGTGTCCGGGGTGCCGGAGGCGGCCGAGGGCATCACCTGGAAGGTCTGCCGGTCGCCCATCCAGGGGCTGGGCTCGTGGCTGGCGCTGAACGCCTGGATCGTCGGCAGGTTGTCGGCGTTGTTCGCGCGTGCGTAGTCGTACAGCCAGCTCAGCGAGCCGGCGTTCGTCACCGGCGTCCAGAAGTTGAAGCCGTGCGGCACGGCCGTCGCCGGGAAGTTGTTGCCGCGTGAGAATCCGCCGCTGGAGAGGGTGCCGCGGGTGGTGAGCGCGTAGTCGGACAGATGGGCCTTGGGCTTCTCGGGCGCGACGGACTTCAATGAGATGTCGTCCAGCCAGCCCCGGAACTTCGCCGGGCCCTTGGGGGAGTCGTACGCCACCAGGATCCGGTCGACGGTCCTGCCGGCCGCGACCGCCCCGATGTGCGAGGCGACGTTGTTCCACTGGTTGACGTACAGCACCTTGGCGGCGCCCTGCCCGCGCGGCGACAGCGGGAAGCCGTGCTGGTCGGTGGCGCCCAGGTCGCTCAGGTGGGTGCCGTCGGTGAAGGCCAGGTCGACCGAGACGTTCGTGGCGTCGTAGTCGAGGTCGCCGTCCGCCATCGACGGGAAGACGCGGTAGGACAGCCGGGTGTCGCGGCCGACGGCCACGTTCACGTCGTAGACCTTGTTGTACGAGTACGCCCGCCCGTCCGCCGTATGCCGTCCGGCGTACCTGAGTGCCCGCTTGCCGGTGAAGCCCGCGCCCGCCTTCGCGGTCGGCGAGCCGCTCGGGCCGCGGTCGACGAGGGAGAGCATGTCCTGCGGGAGCGGGCCGTCATCGCCGCCCGTCGAGAACTGGACGTCGGCGAGCTGGAGGATGTCGGCGGCGCCGTTGTTCCTGGTGATTTCCAGCCGGAAGTGCTGGTACTCAGCCGGTTCCGCTATATCGTACGACTTTGTCTGGAACCGTTCGGTGAACATCTCGCCGGAGCGGGTGTCGAGGGTTTTCCACTCCTTGCCGTCCGTGGAGCCCTTCAGTGTCCAGTCCTGCGGGTCGCGCTCGGTATGGTCATTGGCCGAGGTGAGCGCGTATTCAGCTACCTTCACCTGTTTGTCCAGGTCGAACTCCACCCACCCGGTGGGTTCGAAGACCAGCCATTTGCTGCTCGGCTCCCCGTCGGCGAGGTTCTCCTTCACCTCCCCGCCGCCGGTGTTCTCGCCGCTCGCCCGTACGTCCGTGACGTGGTCGGTCACATTGCCCGGAATGCCGCTGCTGTAGCCGCCGTCGACACCCGAGGCCCGCTTGCCGCCGTCCGGCGCGGTGTCGACGGTATTGAGCCAGTCGGGTGCCGGATCGCCCGCCTCGAACGAGGACACGAACTCCCGGTCGGCCGTCGCGGGCGCCTCGGGCAGGGCGACCGCCGCGCCCTGCGAACCCACGGCCAAACAAAAGGCGGCCGTCGACACGACCGCCGTACCCCATCTGTGCCGAGCTCTCTGCTGCATCAACGGGTACCCTCCCTGCGCACGGGACAACGTTGTCAACTTCGCTGCGCAAGGATCAGTTGTGGCTCAAGTGCCAGGTATTGTCAAGGGTGTTGGCTGCGGCATTCGGGGCCTATGTAGCGGATTTTTCCGGCAAGCCGCCCACGGGGCGTTCATATTTCCGTGAGGTCTCAACTCGGAAAAGACCATCGGCCAAACTTGCATTCGATCTTGCTCCGCTGACGGGAAGTGGACTATACCTGTCGGCACTTCATAAGATTCCGCACTTCCTGCACTACCCCAGCTTGACCCGATCGCGGTGCCGGCGAGGATCCGGTTCACCGCCTGAGTCCTGGAGAAGGCGAGGACTTGAGCATGGGATCCACTTCCGCCGAGAACACTGAGAAGCACGGCTCCGCAGGTGTGGCGCGCCGCGATCTGATCAAGCGGTCCGCCGCACTGGGTCTGATCGCCGTACCGACGATGAGTTTCCTGTCCGCGTGTGCCACCGGCGGTGGCGGCGGCGAGGAGAAGGAGAGCAAGGCGCCCGGCGGCGCGAAGTCCGCCACCAACCCGCTCGGCGTCGAGAAGGGCGTCGCCCTGGAGGCGTTCATCTTCAAGGGCGGCCTGGGCGACCAGTACGCCAAGGACGCGGAGGCCGACTACAAGGCCACGTACGGCGCCTCGGTCAAGCACACCGGCACCCAGCAGGTCGGCCCGAAGCTGACCCCGCGTTTCGCGGGCGGCAACCCGCCGGACGTCATCGACAACTCCGGCGCCGACCACCTGGACATGAACAAGCTGTCCACCCAGGGCCAGCTCCAGGACCTCCAGGCGCTGCTCGACGCCCCCTCGATGGACGACGCGAGCAAGAAGATCTCGGACGTCATCCACCCGAGCACCATCGAGAAGGGCAAGCACGGCGACACCTTCGACGTGCTCTACTACGCTTTCACCATCTACGGCACCTGGTATTCGCAGAAGGCCCTCGATGACAACGGCTGGGAATACCCCAAGAGCTTCGACGAGATGGTCAAGCTCTGCGGCGAGATCAAGAAGAAGGGCATCGCGCCCTGGACGTACGCCGGAAAGTATCCGTACTACGTCCACTTCAACCTGTTCGCCCAGATCGCCAAGATCGGCGGCATGGACGGCTGGATCGCCATCGACAACCTTGAGCCCAATGCCTGGACCAGCAATGACGCGGTGAAGACGGTCGTCGAGCACTACGAGGAGCTGGCGGCCAAGAAGTACTTCCTTCAGGGCAGCCAGGGCCTGACGCACATTCAGTCGCAGACCGCCTGGAACAAGGGCAAGGCCATCTTCATCCCCAACGGCTCCTGGGTGGAGAACGAGGCGGCCCCGACCACGCCCAAGGACTTCCAGATGTCCGTCGGTGCCCTGTTCGACGGCTCCAGCGGCGACAAGATGCCGCACGGCACCCTGCGCGCCGAGCCCAGCGAGCCGTACATCGTGGCCAGCAAGGGCAAGAACCCGGCCGGCGGCATGGAACTGCTGCGCCTCATGCTGTCCAAGAAGCACGCGCAGAACTTCGCCAAGCTGGTGAAGTCCCTCACCTGTGTCGTCGACGCCACCGAGGGCATGAGCCTCTCGCCGGGCCTCGCCTCGGCGAGCAAGTCGTTCAAGGACGCCGGCGACAACATCATCAGCCTCCAGCTCCAGGAGTGGTACCCCGCGCTCACGGACGAGAAGATCGGCGGTCTCACCGGGCAGCTGCTCACCGGTGAGATGAACGCGGCCGACTGGATCAAGAAGACGCAGGCATACGCCGACGCCGTGGCGAAGGACGACTCCGTGAAGAAGTTCAAGCGCGAGAAGTAAGAGCCCGGTCAGACACAACGGCACTCAAGGGGAAGGGCCGGGAAGCACCATGCAGCACGGCAAATACCGATTCATCGTGGGCTTCCTGGCCCTGCCCGTCATCGTCTACGCGGTCTTCGTGATCTCGCCGTTCGTCCAGGCCTTCCAGATCTCGCTGACCGACTGGTCGGGGCTCGTCGGCACGGCGAAGTTCGTCGGATTCGAGAACTTCGAAAAGCTGTGGCACAACGAGGACTTCTGGAACGCGCTGTGGCACAACGTCTACATGCTGGTCGCGGTGCCGATCGTGACGCTGGGGCTCGGCCTGTTCTTCGCCTTCATGCTCAATGTCGGCGGAAAGCGACGCAAGAACGAAGTCATCACCGGGGTCGCGGGTTCTAAGTTCTACCGTTTCGTCTTCTTCTTCCCGCAGGTCATCTCCATCACCATCATCGCCGTCATCTGGTTCAACATCTACAACCCGGACCCGCAGGACGGCATGCTCAATTCCCTGCTGGGCGCGGTCGGTCTGGACAGCCTCCAGAACGCCTGGCTGGGCGAGAAGAGCATGGCCCTGCTGTGCATCATGGCGGTGATGATCTGGTCCCACGTCGGCTTCTACGTCGTGCTGTTCTCGGCGGCGATGGCCTCCATCCCGCGGGACATCTACGAGGCGGCGCTGCTGGACGGCGCGGGCCGCTTCCCCACCTTCTTCAGGATCACCCTGCCGCTGCTGTGGGACACCGTGCAGACCGGCTGGGTGTACATGGGCATCATCGCCCTGGACGGCTTCGCCCTGGTGCAGATCATGTCGGTCAACATGGGCGGCCCCGACGGCGCCACGGACGTCATGCCGCTGCGCCTGTATCTGACGGCGTTCCGCGACAGCCAGTTCGGCTACGCGTCCGCGATGGGCGTCGCGATGCTCATCGTCACCATGACGTTCGCAGTGCTCACGATGCGCTTCGCGCGGCGTGAGCGGATCGAGTTCTAGGGGTACGGGGCGACATGACGACGGACACGAACACCGAAACGGTCACCAAGGCGGACGAACCCCGTCCGAGCGTCACCAAGAAACTGGGCGCGACCGACGGCCGCAGCTCCGAGGGCGGCGTCCTCCATGTCTTCTCGCACGGCATGCTCGTCGTGTGGGCGCTGATGGTCGGCGTGCCGCTGCTGTGGGTGCTGTGGAGCTCCTTCAAGACGAGCAACGGCATCCTCTCCGACCCCTGGGGGCTGCCGACCTCGCTGCACTTCGAGAACTGGGCCAACGCCTGGAACAAGGCGAACATGGGCCAGTACTTCCTCAACACCGCGATCGTGGTGGGCGGTTCGGTGACCGGCACGATGGTGCTGGGCTCCATGGCCGCGTACGTGCTGGCCCGGTTCACCTTCCCGGGCAACCGGTTCATCTACTTCATGTTCGTGGCCGGCATGTCCTTCCCGGTGTTCATGCTGGTCATCCCGCTGTTCTTCGTCCTGCGGGACTTCCCGGGCAGTTCGCTCCTCGCGACGTACCAGGGACTGATCCTCGTCTACATCGCCTATTCGCTGCCCTTCACGGTCTTCTTCATGACCGCGTTCTTCCGCACCCTGCCGACGTCGGTCGCGGAGGCGGCGCTGATCGACGGCGCTTCGCACACGCGTACGTTCTTCCAGGTGATGCTGCCGATGGCCAAGCCGGGTCTGATCAGCATCGGCATCTTCAACTTCCTGGGGCAGTGGAACCAGTACCTGCTGCCGATGGTCCTCAACCAGAACGAGGACAAGTACGTGCTCACCCAGGGCCTGGCGATGATCGCCCTGCAGCAGGGCTACGAGAACGACTGGGGCGCCCTGATGGCCGGCATGATGATCGCGATGCTGCCGGTGCTGATCGTCTACTTCATCTTCCAACGGCAGGTGCAGGCGGGTCTGACGGCCGGTGCGCTGAAGTAAACGCTCTCTGTTCGCTCCACCGTAAGCACCACATCACCCCACGTCACGCGTGAGCCGCCCCACACGGGGACGGCTCACGCGCGCGTGCGCACACTCCCGGATCCGGTTCAACCTCTTGACGGGAGGCAACCCGAACGGCTCAGCTTAGAGTTCACTAGTTGGACACGTAACGGGGCCTCGTCGAAGCGGTCCCGCGCGCAGGAGGTCGTCGTGGAGACTCCGGGGTCGCAGTCGTCGCTGCACCGAGCCAACCTGGAACGGGTGGTCCGGGCCGTCCGGCTGGCCGGATCCCTCACCCAGGCGGAGATCGCGAGGACGACGGGTCTGTCCGCGGCGACCGTCTCCAACATCGTCCGGGAGCTCAAGGACGGCGGAACAGTCGAGGTCACGCCCACTTCGGCGGGTGGCCGCCGGGCCCGCAGCGTCTCGCTGAGCGGGGACGCCGGGATCGTCATAGGGGTCGACTTCGGCCATACGCATCTGCGCGTCGCGGTCGGGAACCTCGCCCACCAGGTACTGGCCGAGGAGTCCGAGCCGTTGGATGTCGACGCCTCCTCGGCGCAGGGCTTCGACCGGGCCGAACAGCTGGTCAACCGGCTGATCGAGGCGACCGGCGTCGACCGGTCCAAGATCGCCGGAGTGGGTCTGGGTGTGCCCGGCCCGATCGACGTCGAGTCCGGCACCCTGGGCTCCTCCGCGATCCTCCCGGGCTGGATTGGCACCAAGCCCGCCGAGGAGCTGCGCGGTCGGCTGGGCGTGCCCGTGCACGTGGACAACGACGCCAACCTGGGTGCCCTGGGGGAGATGGTGTGGGGCAGCGGGCGGGGCGTGCGGGACCTGGCGTACATCAAGGTCGCCAGCGGTGTCGGCGCCGGTCTGGTCATCAACGGCAAGATCTACCGGGGCCCGGGTGGCACTGCGGGAGAAATCGGGCATATTACTCTTGATGAATCCGGCCCGGTCTGCCGCTGTGGAAACCGGGGCTGCCTGGAGACCTTCGCGGCCGCGCGCTATGTGCTCCCGCTGCTCCAGTCCAGTCATGGCACCGATCTGACGATGGAAGGCGTCGTACGGCTGGCCAGGGACGGAGACCCGGGCTGCCGTCGGGTGATCGCCGACGTCGGCCGTCACATCGGCAGTGGAGTCGCCAATCTCTGCAATCTCCTGAACCCGAGCCGCGTGGTCCTGGGCGGTGATCTCGCCGAGGCCGGTGAGCTGGTGCTCGGGCCGATCCGGGAGTCCGTCGGCCGCTACGCCATCCCCAGCGCGGCGCGTCAACTGTCCGTTCTCCCCGGGGCACTTGGTGGTCGTGCGGAGGTGCTCGGCGCGCTGGCGCTCGCGCTCAGCGAGATGGGCGATTCAACCCTTTTGGACGGCACGCTGCACGCGGCCACTCCTGTCTTCACTTAGAGAACGGATGGCACCGTTGCCAACCCGTTAAGGATTTA
Organism: Streptomyces sp. R28; assembly: GCF_041052385.1. Taxonomy (GTDB): domain Bacteria; phylum Actinomycetota; class Actinomycetes; order Streptomycetales; family Streptomycetaceae; genus Streptomyces. Next base: position 8,323,770 of record NZ_CP163439.1, read on the forward strand.
CTTCTTGACGTCGCACGTGTGGCCGAGTTGACTTCCAGCCACCTCGGCCGCAATGTCGCGGCCTCGTCAGGGAGGTTTCTGAAGTGAACACGCGTATGCGTCGTGCCGCCGTCGCCGTTGCCGCTGGTGCGATGGCCGTCTCGCTGGCTGCCTGTGGCAGCGCCGAGGAAGCCGGTGGAAACAACGACTCCACCGCCTCCGCCGCCAAGGGCGATGACATCAAGGTCGGTCTCCTGCTCCCGGAGAACCAGACCGCGCGCTACGAGAAGTTCGACCGGCCTCTGATCGAGAAGAAGATCAAGGAGCTGACGAACGGCAAGGCGACGATCGACTACAACAACGCCAAGCAGGACGCCAACCTGCAGGCGCAGCAGGTCGACACCATGATCACCAACAAGGTGGACGTCCTGATCCTGGACGCGGTCGACGCCAAGGCGATCAAGAACTCCGTCCAGAAGGCCGTGGATCAGGGCATCAAGGTCGTCGCCTACGACCGCCTGGCCGAGGGCCCGATCAGCGGTTACACCTCGTTCGACAACGAGGAGGTCGGCAGGACCCAGGGCGAGGCCCTGCTGAAGGCCCTGGGTGACAAGGCCACCAAGGACTCCAAGATCGTCATGATCAACGGCTCGGTCACCGACCCGAACGCCGCCCAGTTCAAGAAGGGCGCCCACTCCGCCCTCGACGGCAAGGTCACCATCGCCAAGGAGTACGACACCAAGGAGTGGAAGCCGGAGAACGCCAACTCCGAGATGGAGGCGGCGATCTCGGCGGTCGGCAAGAACGACATCGCCGGCGTCTACTCCGCGAACGACGGCATGGCCGGCGGTATCATCACCGCCCTCAACGCCGCCGGCATCAAGGTCCCGGTCACCGGCCAGGACGCCGAGCTCGCCGCCGTGCAGCGCATCGTCGCCGGTGACCAGTACATGAGCGTCTTCAAGTCGTACCCGCAGGAGGCCAACGCCGTCGCCGAGATGGCCGTCGCGCTGGCCAAGGGCGAGAAGCTGGACTCCATCGCCAAGGACAAGGTCTCCAGTGGCAGCGCGAAGGACGTCCCGTCCGCGCTGATCCCGGTCGTGTCGCTGACCACGGACAACATCAACGACACGGTCATCAAGGAGGGCTTCTACACGGTCCCCGAGATCTGCACGGCGAAGTACAAGAGCGCCTGCGACAAGATCGGCCTCAGCTAAGCAGCATCAGGTCCCTTTCCAGGTGCGGGAATTCGTCCTTGAATCTCCGCACGGGACATGACTCCTCCGGCGCCCCGCGCATACGTCAGCCCCGCAAGCTCGGTGCGGGGCGCCGGACGGAATCCCGCGGGTATCCCCCGCCCACCCACCCTGCATTCTCTGCACAACCCTTCCGCCGGGTCAGGCGGCGAAGGAGATGGTTCACGTGTCCGCTACGCCCGTGCTGGCGTTGCGCGGGGTCTCCAAGCGATTCGGTGCCGTCCAGGCGCTCACCGATGTAGAGCTTGAGGTCCACGGCGGTGAAGTGGTCGCCCTGGTGGGCGACAACGGCGCCGGAAAGTCCACGCTGGTCAAGACGATCGCCGGCGTGCACCCCATCGATGAGGGCGTCATCGAATGGGAGGGCAAGGCCGTTTCGATCAACCGGCCGCACGACGCCCAGAGCCTGGGCATCGCGACGGTCTACCAGGACCTCGCGCTGTGCGACAACATCGATGTCGTCGGCAACCTGTATCTGGGCCGTGAGGTCCGCAAATGGGGTGTGCTCGACGAGGTCGAGATGGAGCGCCGCTCACGCGAGCTGCTCCAGACCCTGTCGATCCGCATCCCCAGCGTGCGCATCCCGATCGCCTCGCTCTCCGGCGGTCAGCGCCAGACCGTGGCCATCGCGCGCTCCATGCTCGGCGAGCCCAAGCTGGTCATCCTCGACGAGCCCACCGCCGCCCTCGGTGTCGAGCAGACCGCGCAGGTCCTCGACCTGGTCGAGCGGCTGCGCGAGCGGGGCCACGCGGTCATCCTCATCAGCCACAACATGGCCGATGTGAAGGCCGTCGCCGACAAGGTCGCCGTGCTGCGCCTCGGCCGCAACAACGGCGTCTTCGAGGTCAAGACGACCTCGCAGGAGGAGATCATCTCCGCCATCACCGGCGCCACCGACAACGCCGTGACCCGCCGTGCGGCGCGCACGACCGGGGAGGTTTCCAAGTGAGCATCGAAAAGACCTCCGCGACGGCTCAGGACCACGATGTCGTCAACACCGAGGCCGCCGCGGCCGCGGTGACCGCGGTCGACCCGCGCCTGCTGGTGCAGGAGCAGGGCCTGGCCGGTTACATCGGCGAGTTCAAGCGCAAGATGAAGGCCGGTGAGCTGGGCTCCCTGCCGGTCGTCCTCGGCCTGGTCGCCATCTGCGTCATCTTCCAGAGCCTGAACTCCGCCTTCCTGTCCGCGCAGAACATCAGCGACATCACCGTCACGATGGTCGGCACGGGCATGATCTCCGTCGGCATCGTCTTCGTGCTGCTGCTCGGCGAGATCGACCTGTCCGTCGGCTCGGTCAGCGGCGCGTCCAGCGCCATCGCGGCCGTCCTCGCGGTCAACCAGGGCTGGCCCGAGTGGGCGGCCGTGCTCTTCGCCGTCGCGGCGGGTGTCGTCATCGGCGCGGCGCACGGCTTCTTCTTCGCGGTGCTGGGCGCGCCGGCCTTCGCCGTCACGCTGGCCGGTCTGCTCTTCTGGCTCGGCTTCATGCTCCAGACGCTGGGCGAGAACGGCACGATCAACCTCGACAGCGACGGCCTGATCGGCAAGCTGACGACGTACTTCTTCACGGATGTCGCGGCGGCGTACGGCCTGGCGGCCGCGATGACCGCGGTGTTCTTCATCACCTCGTTGCTGAGCAACCGCCGCCGTGACGCCGCGGGGATTCCGTCCCGGCCGCTGAGCGACACCATCCTGCGGACGGTGCTGCTGGGCGTGGTCTCCTTCGCCGCGGCGATCATGTACAACCAGTACAAGGGCCTGCCGCTGGCCACGGTGATCTTCCTGGTGTTCCTGGTCGGCACGGACTTCCTGCTGCGGCGTACCTCGTACGGCCGGAAGATCTTCGCGCTCGGTGGCAGCGTCGAGGCGTCGCGTCGTGCGGGTATCAACGTCACCGCGGTGCGGATCTCCGTGTTCGCGATCTCGGGCGGGTTCGCGGCGATCGGTGGTCTGTTCCTGGCCTCGAAGATCGCGTCCGCCAACCAGAGTGCCGGCACGGGTGACCTGCTGATGAACGCCATCGCCGCGGCCGTCATCGGTGGCACGTCCCTGTTCGGCGGTCGCGGGCGTACGTGGAACGCGCTGCTCGGTGTGCTGGTGATCGTCTCGATCCAGTACGGGCTCCAGCTGGAGTCCATCGCCGAGCCGGTGAAGTACATGATCACCGCGGGTGTGCTGCTGACCACGGTGGTCATCGACTCCATCACCCGTAAGACGCAGAAGACCGCGGGGCGCGCGTAGCGCGGAACGCAGTAGCGCCGTAGGGGCGTGGGTGAGCTGGCGGGTGCCGGTCCGTTGGGGCTGGTCGCGCAGTTCCCCGCGCCCCTTCGCGGCGTTGTAGTACAGGGCGTTGATGGGTAGAGCCGAATGCGTGATGTACGACTCCCGGGCCGGGAACCTTCCGCCTGAGCGGAACATTAGACTCGACAAGCCCGGCAACAGCTCGAACAGCTCTACTGCAAGGAGGCACGGGTGCCGCTGCTGACCCGCATCACGGGACCGCGCGATCTGGACCGGCTCAGCCCTGAGCAGCTGGACCAGCTGGCAGAGGAGATCCGGACCTTCCTCGTCGAAGCGGTGTCCAAGACCGGCGGCCACCTCGGCCCCAACCTCGGTGTGGTGGAGCTGACCATCGCCCTGCACCGGGTCTTCGACTCGCCCAAGGACAAGGTGCTCTGGGACACCGGCCACCAGTCCTACGTCCACAAGCTGCTCACCGGCCGCCAGGACTTCAGCAAGCTGAAGATGAAGGGCGGCCTGTCCGGCTACCCCTCGCAGGCCGAGTCCGAGCACGACGTCATCGAGAACTCGCACGCCTCGACCGTCCTCGGCTGGGCCGACGGCCTCGCCAAAGCCAACCAGCTACGCAAACGCGGCGACCATGTCGTCGCCGTCATCGGTGACGGCGCGCTGACCGGCGGTATGGCCTGGGAGGCGCTGAACAACATCGCCGAGGCCAAGGACCGCCCGCTCGTCATCGTCGTCAACGACAACGAGCGGTCGTACGCGCCCACCATCGGCGGTCTCGCGAACCACCTGGCGACGCTGCGCACGACCGACGGCTACGAGCGCTTCCTCACCCGCACCAAGGAGATCCTCGACCGCACCCCGGTCGTCGGCAAGCCGCTCTACGAGACCCTGCACGGCGCCAAGAAGGGGCTCAAGGACTTCATCGCGCCCCAGGGCATGTTCGAGGACCTCGGCCTGAAGTACGTCGGCCCCATCGACGGGCACGACATCGAGGCCCTGGAGTCGGCCCTCGCGCGCGCCAAGCGGTTCGGCGGGCCGGTCATCGTGCACTGCCTCACCGAGAAGGGCCGCGGCTACCAGCCCGCCCTCCAGGACGAGGCCGACCGCTTCCACGGCATCGGCCCCATCCACCCCGACACGGGCCTGCCGATCAAGGCCTCGGGTGCCGACTGGACCTCCGTCTTCGGCGACGAGATGGTGCGGCTCGGCAAGGAGCGCGAGGACATCGTCGCGATCACCGCGGCCATGCTGCAGCCGGTCGGCCTGAAGAAGTTCGCGGACGCCTTCCCGGACCGGATCTACGACGTCGGCATCGCCGAGCAGCACGCCGCCGTGTCGGCCGCGGGTCTGGCGACGGGCGGTGTCCACCCCGTCTTCGCCGTCTACGCCACCTTCCTCAACCGCGCCTTCGACCAGGTCCTCATGGACGTGGCGCTGCACAAGTGCGGTGTCACCTTCGTGCTCGACCGGGCCGGCGTCACCGGCACCGACGGCGCCTCCCACAACGGCATGTGGGACATGTCGATCCTCCAGGTCGTGCCCGGCCTGCGGCTGGCCGCCCCGCGCGACGCCGACCAGGTGCGGGCGCAGCTGCGCGAGGCCGTCGAGGTCAAGGACGCCCCGACCGTGGTCCGCTTCTCCAAGGGCGCCGTCGGCCCCGCCGTCGCCGCCGTCGGCCGCGTCGGCGGCATGGACGTACTGCGCGAGCCCGGCACCGACACCCCCGACGTGCTGCTGGTCTCCGTGGGCGCCCTCGCCCCCATGTGCCTGGAGATCGCCGGCCTGCTCGACAAGCAGGGCATCTCCACCACCGTCGTCGACCCGCGCTGGGTCAAGCCCGTCGACGAGGCCATGGCCCCGCTCGCCGAGCGGCACCGCGTGGTCGTCACCGTCGAGGACAACTCCCGCGTCGGTGGCGTCGGCTCGGCGATCGCGCAGGCCCTGCGGGACGCGGGTGTCGACGTCCCGCTGCGTGACTTCGGCATCCCGCCGCGCTTCCTCGACCACGCCTCCCGCGCCGAGGTGATGGCCGAGATCGGGCTCACCGCCCCCGACATCGCCCGCCAGGTGACCGGGCTGGTCTCCAAGCTGGACGGCCGGTTCGACCGCACGGCGGCCGAGGTCGACTCGGTGGAGCCCGCGCGCGACTGACATCTTCATGCGGCCGGATGGGCCGGTTTCTCCACCCGTGACGGTGGCGAAACCGGCCCATCTGTGTGAATCCGTCCGCGCCGGGGCATGCGTACCACGCCCCCTCTCGATCATGTCGAGGACGACAAGCGTGGGAGGTAAACCCGTGAGCAGCAGTCTCTTCCGGACGAAGAGAGTCGAGCAGTCCATTCTCGACACCGAGGAGCCAGAGCACGCGCTCAAGAAGTCCTTGTCCGCGCTGGATCTGACCGTCTTCGGTGTCGGTGTCATCATCGGCACCGGCATCTTCGTCCTGACCGGTACGGTCGCCAAGAACAACGCCGGACCCGCGGTGGCCCTGGCGTTCGTCGCGTCCGGCGTCGCCTGTGCGCTGGCCGCGCTCTGTTATGCCGAATTCGCCTCCACGGTCCCGGTCGCCGGGTCCGCCTACACGTTCTCGTACGCCTCCCTCGGCGAACTGCCCGCCTGGATCATCGGCTGGGACCTGGTCTTGGAGTTCGCGCTCGGCACGGCGGTGGTGGCCGTCGGCTGGTCCGGCTACATCCAGTCGCTCATGGACAACGCGGGCTGGGAGATGCCCGCGGCCCTGGGCAGCAGAGAGGGCGCCGACACCTTCGGCTTCGACATCCTCGCCGCCGCGCTCGTCCTCGTCCTCACCTGCATCCTCGTGGTCGGCATGAAGCTGTCGGCGCGGATCACCACCCTGGTCGTGGCCATCAAGGTGACCGTCGTCCTCGTCGTGATCATCGCGGGCGCGTTCCTCATCGACGGCAACAACTACGACCCCTTCATCCCGAAGCAGAAGGCCGTGGAGGCGGGGGAGAGTCTCCAGGCGCCACTGATCCAGCTGATGTTCGGCTGGGCGCCCTCCAACTTCGGCGTGATGGGCATCTTCACCGCCGCCTCGGTCGTGTTCTTCGCCTTCATCGGCTTCGACGTCGTGGCCACCGCCGCCGAGGAGACCAAGAACCCGCAGCGCGACATGCCGCGCGGCATCCTCGGCTCCCTCCTCATCTGCACCACGCTGTACGTCGCCGTGTCGATCGTCGTCACCGGCATGCAGCACTACAGCAAGCTGTCCGTGGACGCCCCGCTCGCCGACGCCTTCAAGGCCACCGGGCATCCCTGGTACGCGGGCTTCATCAGCTTCGGCGCCGCCATCGGCCTGACGACCGTGTGCATGATCCTGCTCCTCGGCCAGACGCGTGTCTTCTTCGCGATGAGCCGCGACGGACTGCTGCCCCGCTTCTTCTCCCACGTCCACCCGCGGTTCAAGACCCCGCACCGGCCGACCATCCTGCTCGGCGTGATCATCGCGGTCCTCGCCGGCTTCACCCCCCTGACCGAACTCGCCGCCCTGGTGAACATCGGCACCCTGTTCGCGTTCGTGGTCGTGGCCATCGGCGTGATCATCCTCCGCAGGACCCGCCCCGACCTGCACCGGGCCTTCCGCACCCCGTGGGTGCCGGTCATCCCGATCCTGTCGGTGTGCGCCTCGCTGTGGCTGATGATCAACCTGCCTGCCGAGACATGGGTGCGGTTCGCCATCTGGATGGTGGTCGGGTTCGTCGTGTACTTCCTCTACGGCCGCTCCCACAGCCGCCTCGGACTGCGCGAGGAGACGGCCGTCGGCGACGTCGCGAAGCCGCCGAGAGGAGACACCCCGTAGGCGAAACCAGCGGGTGACGCGTGGTCAACCCGCTGCTCACCGGCCCCGTATGTCCTGCTTCGGCAGGGACTGCGGGGCCGGATAGCGTTCACCCCATGCTCGCCGAGCTCCTCGCACCGCCACGCTCCGTGTCCGAACCGAGCGCGGAACGCGGCTACTGGAGACGACTGCTGCCCACCCTGACCCTGCTGGCCTGCGTCACCCGCGCCCCCTCCTTCACCCGCCCGCTGTGGAACCCCGACGAGGGCTATCTCGCCGTACAGGCACGGTTGCTCGCGCAGGGCGGGGAGCTCTACGACACGGTCGTCGACCGCAAGCCGCCGCTGGTGCCGTGGCTGTACCAGGCCGCGTTCGCGGTGGCCGGGTCCGGATCGCTCACGTCGGTGCGGGTCCTGGCGGTCGCGGCCCAGCTGCTGACCGCCGTGCTGCTGGCCTCGCTGGCCCGCCGTCGCTGGGGCGATACGGCGGGTGGGACGGCCGGAGTGCTGTATCTGCTGGTCTCGGTCGGGCTCAACCCGGAGGACGCCCAGGCCGCGACCTTCGAGGTGTTCATGCTGCCCTGCACGGCGGCGGCGATGTGGTGCGCGGACCGGCGCCGGTGGGGTGCGGCGGGCCTGGCGGTCGCGGGCGCCTTCCTCGCCAAACAGACCGGCGGGGCGGTGCTGGTGCCGGTGATGTGGCTGTGCGTGTCGGCCAGGGGGTGTCCGCTGGAGCAGGTCGGCTGCAGGAAACGGATCCTCGCGGCCAGGCCGAGCCGGGGGCGATGGGGGAGCGTGCAACTGCGAGCCCGCGACGCCGGCCTCATCCAGCAGGCACCCTCCAGGGAGGTCCGGGCCGGGCGACTGGCGCGGTTGGGCGCCGGGGTGGTGGTGCCGGTGCTGGGCGTGGCCGCGGTGACCGACCCGGCGGGGTTCCTGTTCTGGACGGTCACGGGGTCGGGGGCGTACGCCTCCTTCACCGGCTCCGAGATCCACGTCCTCGCACGGGGGCTGACGAACGCGGCGATCCTGACGCTGGCGTGCGCCGGACTGATCCCGCCGGTGCTACGAGTCCTGCGGCTGGCCCGCACGGGCGCCGCGGACCTGTGGATGTGGGCGGCCGCGTCGGCCGGCGCGGTCATGCTCGGCTTCCACTTCTTCGGCCACTACTACCTCCAACTCCTCCCGCCCCTCACCCTGTTGGCGACGGCCGCGCTGCAGATCCTGCCGCGCGAGCGGATGACCCACGCGGTCCTGACCTCGGCCTGCTGCTGCGCTCTGTTCCTCACCTGGGGGCTGCTCGCGCCCCGCCCCGAGCTCGACCACGCGACGAGGCTGGCGGACGAGGTGGCGATCCGGACCGAGCCGCAGGATCGGGTCCTCGTCTGGGGCATACACCCCGAGACCTACTGGCTGGCCGACCGCAGACCCGCGAGCCGTTACCTGACGGCGGGGCTCCTGACCAACTACAGCGGCGGACGCGACGGCCCACAGGTCGGCGAGCGGTACGCGGTTGACGGGGCGTGGGCGGTCTTCGACGAGGAGATGACCGAGCGGGCGCCGACGCTGGTCGTCGACGACTCGCGGGGGAAGCCGTACGGACCCCAGAGGGTGCCCGGTCTGCGGCGGCTGCTGTCGGCGCGGTACGAGGAGGCGGGGGTGGTGGACGGGGCGGTGCTGTACGTACGGAACCGCACCTAGTCAGGGAGCCCCCGTACCTGGCCGACGTACGGCAGCCGCCTTCGGCCGTACCGTACGGCCCGGCTTGGATCGGCTATGGCCGTACCGTACGCGGCCCCGCCACCTCCGCGCCCAACTCCGTCACCCTCCGGCGCAGTTCCCGGTCCGCGGTCACCACCAGACAGGGCCGCCCACTCGCCCGCGCGACGAGCTCGACCATGTGATCGTCCCCGCTCCCGGCGGCGGACTCCACCCGCACGCCCGGCACGGTCTCCACGCCGCGAGCGGCCCCCTCCACCACGAGCACGATCTCGACCGGCCCCGCATGCCCCGGCACCCCGTCAGCAGCCAGCCGGTCCCGCAACCGCTCCGCGGCCCCCCGCCGATCCCGCCACCAGCCGTCGGGCACCGACCCGACGACATTCGCGGCGTCCACGATCACGAGCAGGGGGTCGTCCTCAGTCATGGGGCAAGGGTCGCACGGCTCACTCCGCGGCCTTCCTCTCCTCCTCTGCCGCCTCCTCCTCGAAGCTGGCGAAGTACGCCGCCGCCATGTCCTCGTCCCCGTGCCCCTGCGCGGCCGCCCGCTCGAAGCGCTCCGCGCTCGCCGCGGCCACGTCCAGGCGTACGCCGTAGCGCTCGCCCGCCGCCACGATGAGCCGGGCGTCCTTCGCCGCCGTGGTCACCGCGAACTGGGCCGGAGTGAGCCCGTCGTTCAGCACCAGCCCGGTCTTGGCCCGCAGATACCCCATGTCGAGCGGGCCGCCGTCGATCACCTCGAAGAAGCGCTGCGGATCCACGTCCAGGGCCTTGGAGAGTGCCAGCACCTCACTGGCCGCGTTGGTCACCGCGAGCACCCAGCTGTTGGCGACCAGCTTCAGCCTGGTGGCCGTGCCCGCCCCGCCGTCCTCGCCGGTCCACACCGTACGGGCGCCGACGGCGTCGAACACCGGCGTCACCGCCTGCCGCCCCTCGACCGGCCCCGCCGCCAGCACGGTGAGCTGACCGGCCTCGGCGGGCTGGCGGGTACCGAGCACGGGGGCGTCGTAGAAGACGAGGTCGTGGTCGCGGGCGAAGGCGGCCAGGTCGGCGATGGCCTCGATGCCGGCGGTTGTCGACTGCGCCCAGGTGGCACCGGAGCGCAGCGCGGGCGCCGCCGCACGCATGACGTCCAGGGCGGCGGGGCCGTCGTAGAGCATGGTCAGGACGACGTCGGCGCCTTGGACCGCCTCGGCGGGGGTGTCGGCGACGAACGCGCCGTCGGCGGAGAGGGGCTCGGCCTTGGCGCGGGTGCGGTTCCAGGCGCGGACGGTGTGTCCGGCCCTGGCGAGGTTGCGGGCCATCGCGGCGCCCATGATGCCGGTGCCCAGGACGCTCACGGTGAGCTTGTCGGTCATGACGTCGACTTCCTGTTCTCGTACGGAGGTTGCTGGGGTCCAGCTTGCCCGGGGGCGGGGCGGGCCGGCGGAACGGACCCGAATAGAGTGAACCGGTGAACGGCGACTGGCTCATCCGCGGCCGCGACGGCCGCCTCAGCGTCTATCTGCCGACCGACGACGGCGTCCTGTGCCGGGCGGAACTCGGACCCGGCGGCCCCTGGGAACCCCCGCGCCGGGTCGGCGGCGACCAGAAGCTGCGCCCCGGTTCCGCCGTCGGGCAGGGCGCCGACGCCTACGCCCATCTCGCCGCTTGGCGTCCCACCAAGGCGGGTGAGGCGGGCCTCGTCCACTCCACGCACTTCCGCCCGCACCTGGCCGCGCTGGACTGGATCTCCATCGGCCACCCGAACCAGGCCGGGGACGGCACCGGCACGCCCGCCGTCACGGTCGACGCGCAGGGGCGGGCCCATGTCTTCGTGCGCAACAAGGGCGGCGGCGTGAGCATGCGCGGTCAGAAGGAGGTGGGCGGCTGGGGCCCGTGGCGTGACCTCAAGGGACGTGAGGTCCACGACCGGCTCGCCGCCGTGACGGGGGAGTCCGGGCTCGTCGAGCTGTACGCGGCCGTCCCCGGCGCCATCCTGCACTGGCAGCAGGAGAAGCCGGGCAGCGTCCCCGTCCTGGAGGAGGCGATGGAGACGCCGGTCCGCCCGGGCACCCTGCACGCCCTCGCCACCTCCGCGGACCACACCACCCTCTTCTACGCGGACGACTCCGGCGACCTGTGCGCCTGGCGCCCGGGCACCAAGCCGGTGACCCTGCTGGCGTCCGCCGGCCCCGGTCCGGTCTCCGCGATCCGCTGCGAACTCGACGGCCACGACTGCACGTTGCTCGCCCAGCGCTCGGCGAGCGGCCGCGTCGCCTTCGCCGCGTATCCGACGGAGCAGGAGTCGGCGGGGGCGTGGTGGACCGAGTCGGGGCCGCAGCTGCCGGTGGACGCGGCGGTGGCGCTGGCGGTGGACGAGGAGGGCCGCGTGGTGGCGGCCACGTTGTCGCCGTCGACGGGGCAACTGCTCATCGCCCGACGCAAGGAGGAGCCGGGGCTGGCGCTGGAGGCGTGGCGCGAGGTCTGACCGCTCCTTATTCGCAAGACTGTTCGGGGGTCGGTGCGAGAGGATGACCGCCGTGGACACCGAGGAGTTTGTCGAAATCTGGCGGCGGATCCTGGCGCCCTCCGGGATCTCATGGGTGCTGTTCGAGAACGGCACGTGCGTGTTGCTGAAGGAGCCCGAGGGCGAACTCGCCGGACAGGCGGTGGAAATCCTCGGCGACTTCGGCCCGGTGCGCGCGGGCGGCCCGGCCGGTGACTTCAACGTGCTCCAGCTCAAGGACGGCACCGGCTGGCTGGTCACCGGCCACCATCCGGACGTCGTCACCTACGTCGCCCTCGACGAGCCCGCCGACCCCTCGCACCTGGCTGTCGGCATCCACGGCCGCATCAAGCGTCGCCAGGACGGGACGGCACTGTGCGTCGTCCACGTCGAGGACCGACGCCCGAGCACCGACTGAAACGCCGGTGCCCCGCACGCCAAGCAGGCATGCGGGGCACCGGCGTTCACAGCGGAGCGCCTACGCGGGGACGCTCGCCACGCCCGGGGCCAGGAACTTCTTGCCGTTCACGCGCTCGGAGACACCCTCGCGGTCCAGGTACGGCGTGATGCCGCCCAGGTGGAAGGGCCAGCCGGCGCCCGTGATCAGGCAGAGGTCGATGTCCTGGGCCTCGGCGACGACACCCTCGTCGAGCATGAGCCCGATCTCCTGGGCGACGGCGTCCAGGACGCGGTCCCGCACCTGCTCCTCGGTCAGGACGACATCGCCCTGCTTCAGCAGCGCGGCGACCTCGGGGTCCAGCTCCGGCTTGCCGGAGTCGTAGACGTAGAAGCCGCGCTTGCCCGCCTTGACGACGGCCGCGAGGTTCGGGGAGACCGTGAAGCGGTCCGGGAAGGCCCGGTTGAGGGTCTCCGAGACGTGCAGGCCGATCGCGGGACCGACCAGCTCCAGCAGCACCAGCGGCGACATCGGCAGACCGAGCGGCTCGACCGCCTTCTCGGCGACCTCGACCGGCGTGCCCTCGTCGATGACGTTCTGGATCTCGCCCATGAAGCGGGTGAGGATGCGGTTCACGACGAACGCCGGGGCGTCCTTCGTCAGAACCGCGGTCTTCTTCAGCTTCTTGGCGACGGCGAAGGCCGTGGCCAGCGACGCGTCGTCCGTCTTCTCGCCGCGGACGATCTCCAGCAGCGGCAGGATCGCGACCGGGTTGAAGAAGTGGAAGCCCACGACCCGCTCGGGGTTCTTGAGCTTCGACGCCATCTCCGAGACGGAGAGGGAGGAGGTGTTCGTCGCGAGGACCGCGTGCGCCGGGGCGACCGCCTCGACCTCCGCGAACACCTGCTGCTTGACGCCGATCTCCTCGAACACGGCCTCGATGATGAAGTCCGCGTCCGCGAAGCCCTCGGCCTTGTCCAGCACACCGGTGACCAGGGCCTTGAGGCGGTTGGCCTTGTCCTGGTTGATACGGCCCTTGCCGAGCAGCTTCTCGATCTCGGCGTGGACGTAGCCCACACCCTTGTCGACGCGCTCCTGGTCGATGTCGGTCAGCACGACCGGCACCTCCAGGCGGCGCAGGAACAGCAGGGCGAGCTGCGAGGCCATCAGACCGGCGCCGACGACACCGACCTTGGTGACCGGGCGCGCGAGCGACTTGTCCGGCGCACCGGCGGGGCGCTTGCCGCGCTTCTGGACCAGGTTGAAGGCGTAGATGCCGGAGCGCAGTTCGCCACCCATGATCAGGTCGGCGAGGGCCTTGTCCTCGGCGTCGTAACCCTGCTGGAGGTCGCCGTTCTTGGCGGCGGCGATGATGTCCAGCGCACGGTAGGCGGCCGGAGCGGCCCCGTGCACCTTCGAGTCCGCGATGAAGCGGCCCTTGGCGACGGCCTGGTCCCAGGCCTCACCGCGGTCGATCACCGGGCGCTCGACCTCGATGTCGCCCTTCAGCACCTGGGCGGTCCAGATCAGGGACTGCTCCAGGAAGTCGGCGCCCTCGAAGATGGCGTCGGCGATACCGAGGTCGAAGACCTGCTGGCCCTTGAGCTGCTTGTTCTGGTTGAGGCTGTTCTCGATGATCACCGAGACGGCCTTGTCGGCACCGATCAGGTTCGGCAGGATCGTGCAGCCGCCCCAGCCGGGCACCAGGCCGAGGAAGACCTCGGGGAGGGAGAAGGCGGGCAGCGCCTTCGACACGGTCCGGTACTTGCAGTGCAGACCGACCTCGACGCCACCGCCCATCGCGGCACCGTTGTAGTACGCGAAGGTGGGGACGGCGATCCCCGACAGACGCTTGAAGACCTCGTGGCCGCCCTTGCCGATGGCGAGCGCGTCCTTGTGCTCCTTGAGGAGCTCGACGCCCTTGAGGTCCGCGCCGACCGCGAAGATGAACGGCTTGCCGGTGATGCCGACGCCGACGATGTCACCGGCCGCGGCCTCCGCCTCGACCTGGTCGATGGCGGTGTCGAGGTTCGCCAGCGACTGCGGGCCGAAGGTGGTCGGCTTGGTGTGGTCGAAGCCGTTGTCCAGCGTGATGAGCGCGAAGCGCCCGGCGCCGTACGGCAGGTCGAGGTGGCGTACGTGCGCCTGGGTGACGACCTCGTCCGGGAACAGCTCGGCCGCGCCCTTCAGGAGCTCAGCGGTGGTGCTCACTTGTTGCCTCCGTCGAAGTGCGGGTTCTCCCAGATGACCGTCGCGCCCATGCCGAAGCCGACGCACATGGTGGTCAGGCCGTAGCGGACGTTCGGCTGCTCCTCGAACTGGCGGGCCAGCTGCGTCATCAGACGGACGCCGGAGGAGGCCAGCGGGTGGCCGTACGCGATGGCGCCGCCGTACTGGTTCACGCGCGCGTCGTCGTCGGCGATGCCGTAGTGCTCCAGGAACGCGAGCACCTGGACGGCGAAGGCCTCGTTGATCTCGAAGAGGTTGATGTCCTCGATCGACAGACCGGCCTTGGCGAGGGCCTTCTCCGTGGCCGGGATCGGGCCGTAGCCCATGACCTCCGGCTCGACGCCCGCGAAGGCGTAGGAGACGAGGCGCATCTTCACCGGGAGGTTGTTCTCGCGGGCGAAGTCCTCGGAGGCGATGATCGAGGCGGTGGCGCCGTCGTTCAGACCGGCCGCATTGCCTGCGGTGACCCGGCCGTGGACGCGGAACGGCGTCTTGAGACCGGCCAGGCTCTCCAGAGTGGTGCCGGGACGCATCGGCTCGTCCGCCGTGACCAGGCCCCAGCCCGTCTCACCGGCCTCGGCGTTCGTCCGGCGTACGGAGATCGGCACCAGGTCCTGCTGGATCTTGCCGTTGGCGTACGCCTTCGCGGCCTTCTCCTGCGAGCGCACCGCGTACTCGTCGGCGCGCTGCTTGGTGATCGTCGGGTAGCGGTCGTGCAGGTTCTCGGCGGTCATGCCCATGAACAGCGCCGACTCGTCGACCAGCTTCTCGCTGACGAACCGCGGGTTCGGGTCCACGCCCTCGCCCATCGGGTGGCGGCCCATGTGCTCGACACCACCGGCGATGACGGCGTCGTAGGCGCCGAACGCGATCGAACCGGCGACGGACGTCACGGCGGTCAGGGCGCCGGCGCACATGCGGTCGATGGAGTAGCCGGGCACCGACTGCGGCAGGCCCGCGAGGATGCCGGCCGTGCGGCCCAGGGTCAGGCCCTGGTCACCGATCTGCGTGGTCGCGGCGATGGCGACCTCGTCGATCTGCTTCGGGTCGAGACCGGGGTTGCGACGCAGCAGCTCCCGGATCGCCTTCACGACGAGGTCGTCGGCGCGGGTCTCGTGGTAGATGCCCTTCGGGCCCGCCTTGCCGAACGGGGTGCGGACGCCGTCGACGAAGACGACGTCCCTGACGGTACGAGGCACGATGGCTCTCCTCCAGAGGTGCGGGATCTGCACTGCTGCGCTGCGCAAGCGCTGAGCGCGCGCTCAGGACCCATGCTACTTACGGGTAACGTAGCTGCACACCCCTGGGGGCGGGAGCGGCGAAGGTCACACCGACGAGAGCGCTCCGGGAGGTGCCGTCGACCCCCGAGGAGTCAGTACCGGAGTGGGTACGGGATGCGACCCGGCCCCGTCCCCCGTGATCACCCCGAACAGCGTCCGCGCCACCTCCGCCCCGAACCCGTGCACGTCATGACTCATCGCGGACAGCGTCGGATGCGTCAGCCTGCACAGCTGCGAGTCGTCCCAGGCCAGCAGGGAGATGTCCGCCGGCACCCGCAGCCCCATCTCGGCCGCCACCGACAACCCCGCCACCGCCATGATGTCGTTGTCGTACACGATCGCCGTCGGCCGGTCCGGTGCCGACGCCATGAGCAGCGACCTCGTCGCCCGCGCCCCCGCATCGCCCGAGAAGTCCGTCGCGACCTGCCACGCCCCGGCCAGCCCCAGCGCTCCCGCCGCCTCGTCGAACGCGGCCGTCCGGATGGAGGTGTGCCCCAGAGCCGCCGCCCCGCCCACCCGGGCGATCCGTCGGTGCCCCAGCGCGGCCAGATACCGCACGGCCTCCGTCACGGCGGTGGCGTCGTCGGTCCACACCGACGTCAGCCCGCCCGTCAGCGACGGGTGCCCGACCGCGACCACCGGCATCCCGAGCCGCTGCGCCGCCGCCACTCTCGGGTCGTCCGCGCGGAAGTCGACCAGGATCGACCCGCCGATCTGCCGCCCCCGCCACCACGACTCCTGGAGCCCGACCTCCTCGTCCAGATTCCGTACCAGCCTGAGCAGCAGGGAGCAGGAGTGCTCGGTCAGGACGCTCTCCACGCCCGAGATGAACTCCATGTAGAAGGGTTCGAGGCCGAGCAGCCGGGCCGGCCGGCAGATCGCGAGGCCCACCACGTCCACCCGTGACCCGGCCAGCGTCCGCGCCGTGAGGTTCGGCGCCCAGCCCAGCTCCCGCGCGGCCCGGAAGATCCGGTCCCGGGTCGCCTCCGAGAGCCCCGGCTTGTGGTTGAAGGCGAGGGACACGGCGCCCTTGGACACGCCGGCGCGCGCGGCGACGTCCTTGATGGTGACGCGGGGGTTCGGCGTTACCGTCATCGGCTGGGCTCCATGCAGTACAGGGCGGAACGAGCGGCCTCCGCGTCGGGAGTCTCCCAGCCGCGCACCCCGATGGTCACCTCTTCGCCGGGCAGCAGCGTGACGAGCCCCCGGTCGGCCCGGGCGTCCGGATGCAGCCGATCGGCCTGGAGCAGCAGGTCCCGTACGAGGGTACGAGCCGTCACCACCACCCCACCCGGCGCGAGCGCGACCTCGAACTCCGGCCGGGGAAAGGGGACTTCACAATCCGGCGCGGGGAAGTACACCGCACGTACACCGTCCGCGTCCGCCACGAGGAACTCCTTCGGCCCGACCGGCTCCAGCTCCCCGGGTACGCCGACCCGGGCCACCGCCCGCCCCTCGGCACCGAACCCCACACTCGCCTCGCCGACCACCACCCCGTCGACGGACATCCGCCGCAGCCGCACCGCCCCCGCCCAGCCCTTGGCCGCCTGATTGACGACGGCCAACTCCAGCCCTTTCTCCCGCACTTGCAGCGTCAGCAGCCGATCCGCGTACAGTCGCCGCAGCTCGTGGTACAGCGGCTTCTCCCGCCCGTCCCCGTCGATCGCCGCCCAGGACGTCACGGGCCAGCAGTCGTTGAGCTGCCATACGACCGTGCCCGCGCACACCGGCCAGTGCGACCGCCAGTGCTCGATCCCGGCCGCCACCGCCCGCGCCTGATTGACCTGCGTGAGGTAGTGCCAGCGGTCGAAATCCCCCTCGGGGAAGGCGAAATGCCGCTCGAGCCCCCGC
This sequence comes from Streptomyces sp. R28, assembly GCF_041052385.1. Lineage (GTDB taxonomy): Bacteria > Actinomycetota > Actinomycetes > Streptomycetales > Streptomycetaceae > Streptomyces. The sequence continues at coordinate 8,341,014 of NZ_CP163439.1, forward strand.
CGCAGCTTCCCGTTACCGTCGTCCGCCTTCTGGTGGTGCAGCATGCCGGGCGAGTCCGCCGCGAGCTCCTCGCCCGGCAGCGCGCGCCGCAGTGTGGCGTACGCGGGCGGCGCCTGCCAGCCGAACTCGGCCACGAACCGCGGCACGCTCAGCCGGTAGTCGGCGTAGTCCTCCCGGTTCCACACCTCCCAGGAGTGGTGCGTGCCGTGCGCCGGGTCGTTCGGATGCCGGTCCCACGACCCGGACCAGGGACTGCCCGCCGTGTACGGCCGCGTCGGATCCAGCTCGGCCACCACCCGCGGCAGTACGCCCAGGTAGTACCCCTCGCCCCAGGAGTCCCCGGCCAGCCGCGGCTCCCACCCCCAGTCCCGGAACCCCCACAGGTTCTCGTTGTTGCCGTTCCACAGCACGAGCGAGGGGTGCGGCATCAGCCGTACGACGTTCTCCCGCGCCTCGGCCTCCACCTCCCCGCGCAGCGGCTGCTCCTCCGGATAGGCCGCGCAGGCGAACGGGAAGTCCTGCCAGACCAGCAGCCCCAGCTCGTCGCAGGCGTCGTAGAAGTCCTCGCTCTCGTAGATCCCGCCGCCCCAGATCCGTACGAGGTCCACGCCCGCGTCGGCCGCCTGCCGCAGCCGCTGCCGGTACCGCTCGCGGGTGATCCGGGACGGGAACACGTCGTCCGGGATCCAGTTGACGCCCCGCGCGAACAGCCGCTCGCCGTTGACGGCGAGGGTGAATCCGGCGCCGTGCTCATCGGGCCGCCGGTCCAGCTCCACGGTCCGGAAGCCGATCCGCCGACGCCACACATCCAGCGCGTCCCCGCCCTGCAGAAGCGTCAACTCGACGTCGTACAGCGGCTGTTCACCGTACCCGCGGGGCCACCACAGCTCCACGTCCGGCAGCGTCAGCCGTACGACCCCACCCGTCCCGTCGATCTCGGCCCGCGCCCGCACCCCGCCGACCGTCGCCTCCACGGTGAGCGGTGCCTCGACCCGGGTCCGCTCCACATCGACCGCCAACTCGACGTGCCCGGTGCCCTGTTCGACGGTCACCAGGGGTCGCACGCGGGCGATTCGGGCCGTCGACCACTGCTCTAGCCGCACCGGCCGCCAGATCCCGGCCGTCACCAGGGTCGGCCCCCAGTCCCAGCCGAAGGAGCAGGCCATCTTGCGGATGTACTGGTAGGGCTCGGTGTACGCGGCGGGCCGTTCGCCCAGCTTGCCGCGCACGGCCTCGGCCTCGGCGTAGGCGGAGGCGAAACGCACCGAGAGCCGCCCGCTCAGCCCCGTCACGTCGAAACGGTACGAGCGGTGCATGTTCCGTACCCGGCCCAGGAGTTGGCCGTCGAGCAGGATCTCGGCGACGGTGTCGAGCCCGTCGAAGACCAGGTCGGTCTGTTCGTGCGGTAGGTGCGGTAGGTGCTGTTCGTGCGCCGAGGCCGCCGTCAGGTCGGTCTCGTAGGTCCAGTCCCGCCGCCCCACCCAGGCCACCTCGGCCTCGTTCCGCCCGAGAAAGGGATCCGGGATCACCCCCGCGGCCAGCAGATCGGTGTGCACACAGCCGGGCACGGTGGCCGGCAGCGCGGCTGACTCGTGCCGCACGATCCATCCGTCGGTGAGCGGTGTGGCCTGAAGCATGCGCGCACTCCTAAACCGATCCATCCCAGTGCTGGGACACATTTTGGCATCGTTGGCGAGATACGGACTTTACCGGTTAAGAAAACGTTGTCAGAGTTCGGAACCAGCCAACCCGCTCGTGCTCGTCCGTCCCAAGAACGGAGCTGACGCACATGAACCGCCGTACAGTCCTCGCCATGGTCACGGGTGCCCTGCTGCTTTCGGCGTGTACCGGCACCGGAGGAAGCTCGAAGGGCGCCGAAGCCAAGGCCGCCGACGACCCGTCGAAGGTGAGCGGCACCATCACGGTGCTCACCCATCGGACCGACCTCGTGCAGGACGGGACGATGAAGAAGTACGCCGCCGAGTTCAACAAGACGTATCCCAAGGTGAAGGTCGAGTTCGACGCCATCACCGACTACGAGGGCGAAGTCAAGATCCGTATGAACACGGAGAACTACGGTGACGTCCTCATGATCCCGGCCGTGATCGAGAAGAAGGACTACCCCAGGTTCTTCGCCTCGCTGGGCACTCAGGCCGAGCGGAGCAAGACGTACCGCTTCACCGACTACACCACCGTGGACGGCAAGGTCTACGGCCAGAGCCCGCTGGGTGCCGTGCCCGGCTTCATCTACAACAAGAAGGTCTGGCAGGAGGCCGGGATCACCGACTGGCCCACCACACCGGCCGAGTTCCTCGACGACCTGAAAGCGGTCAAGGCGAAGACCGACGCGATCCCGTACTACACCAACTTCAAGGACATGTGGCCGCTCACCCAGTGGACGCAGGTCAACGGCTCGGTCAGCTGCGACGACCAGGCCACCACCCGGCTCGCCGAGGGCGACCCGTGGGCGCAGGGCGCCGATGTGCGGACCGCGGACACGATGCTGTACGACATCGTGAAATCGGGACTCGTCGAGAAGGACCCGACGACCACCAACTGGGAGGCGTCCAAGCCGAAGTTGGCCAAGGGCGAGATCGCCACGATGTGGCTCGGCTCCTGGGCGGTCATCCAGATGCAGGGCGCGGCCAAGCAGGCCGGCGCCGATCCGGACGACATCGGGCTCATGCCCTTCCCCGCCCAGAAGGACGGGACGTTCTGCGCGGTGGCGCAGCCCGACTACAACCAGGCCGTCAACATCCACTCCGAGCACAAGGAGGCGGCCCGCGCCTGGCTCGACTGGTTCACCGACAAGTCCGGCTACGCGGCGGACAACCTCGCGCTGTCCCCGCTCAAGTCCGCCCCGCTGCCCGCGGTCATGAAGCCGTACGAGGAGGCGGGGGTCAAGATCCTCGACCTCGACGACACCAAGGGCGCCGTGGTGAAGTCCATCGACAACCAGTCCGAGATCGGCATCTACAAGCCCGACTACCGCCAGGACCTCGTCGACCTCGCCCGCAGCGCCACGAAGGGCAGCCTGGACGACTTCCTGAACGGCCTCGGCAAGAAGTGGACCGAGACCCAGAAGTCCCTGGGGTCCTGATGACGGACACGACGGAGAAGGCGGCCGTCAAGGCCACCGCGGGAGCGGCACCCACCGCCCCCGAACCGGCCCCCGCCCCGCGCACGGCACGCCTGTGGCGCGGGGCCACCCCCTGGCTCTTCCTGCTCGCCCCGCTGGCCCTGCTGATCGTCTTCACCTACGCGCCGATCGCCAACATGGTCGCGTACAGCTTCACCGACTGGGACGGCGTCAGCCCCGAGCTGCACTACACGGGCACCGAGAACTACGCCGAACTCTTCACCCGCTCCGACCTGTTCGAGGTCTTCTGGGTCAGCGGGTACTACCTGGCCGCGTCCGTCTTCCAGATAGTCGCCGCCCTCTACTTCGCGACGATCCTGAGCTTCAACGTCCGCTTCCGGAACTTCTTCAAGGGCGTGCTGTTCTTCCCGTATCTGATCAACGGGGTCGCGATCGGCTTCGTCTTCCTCTACTTCTTCCAGGACGGCGGCACCCTGGACTCCGTCCTCGGTCTGTTCGGCGTGGAGACGGACCGTGCCTGGCTCGGCACACCGGAGTCGGCGAACACCTCCCTCGCCGCCGTCTCCATCTGGCGCTACCTGGGCCTGAACTTCGTCCTCTTCCTCGGCGCGATCCAGTCGATCCCCGGGGAGCTGTACGAGGCGGCCGAACTGGACGGCGCGAACCGCTGGCACCAGTTCCGCTACATCATCGCGCCCGGCATCAAGCCGGTCCTGTCCCTCACCGTGATCCTCTCGATCTCGGGCTCCCTGTCGGTCTTCGAGATCCCGTACATCATGACCGGCGGCGCGACCGGCACCGAGACCTTCGTGATCCAGACCGTGAAGCTGGCCTTCCAGTTCAACAAGACGGGGCTCGCCTCGGCGGCCGCGGTCGTCCTGCTGCTGATCGTCCTGGCGGTGACCTGGGTACAGCGGCGCCTCGTCCCCGACGACAAGGTGGACCTCGCATGACCCGCCGCGCAGTGGCCCGCACGCTGATGTACCTGTCTCTGGTCGCCGCGACGGTGGTGGTCCTGCTCCCGTTGGCAGCCGTGGTGCTGACGTCCCTCAAGTCCGAGTCGGAAATGGCGGACGACAGCGGAGCCCTCGCCCTCCCCGACGACCTGCTGAACTTCCACAACTACGCGACGGCGTTCGAGGACGGCCGGATGCTCTCGGCCTTCGCCAACACGGCGATCATCCTGCTCTTCGCCATCGGCGGGACGGTCCTCATCGGCTCGATGACGGCGTACGCCATCGACCGCTTCACCTTCCGCTTCAAGAAGCTGGTGGTGGCCCTGTTCCTGGTCGCCGCCCTGGTCCCCGGCGTCACGACCCAGGTGGCGACCTTCCAGATCGTCAACAGCTTCGGCATGTTCGACAGCCTCTGGGCGCCGATCGCCCTCTACATGGGCACGGACATCGTCTCGATCTACATCTTCCTGCAGTTCGTCCGCTCCATCCCGACCTCACTGGACGAGGCGGCCCGCCTGGACGGCGCCAACGCCTTCACGATCTACCGCAAGATCATCTTCCCGCTGCTGAAACCGGCGATCGCGACGGTGGTGATCGTCAAGGGCATCACCACCTACAACGACTTCTACATCCCGTTCCTGTACATGCCCTCAGAGGATCTTGGCGTGATCTCGACGTCCCTGTTCCGCTTCAAGGGCCCGTTCGGTGCCCACTGGGAAACGATCTCGGCGGGAGCGGTCCTGGTGATCCTGCCGACGCTGATCGTCTTCTTGCTGCTGCAGCGGTTCATCTACAACGGCTTCATGAAAGGCGCGACCAGGTGAGGTGCTTTTAGGGGCGCGGTTCGCGGGGAATCGCGCGATCAGTCACAACGAAGCCGCAGTCGCCGTAGGCGTACGGCTACCCGCTCGGGCCCGACTCGGTGTGGTGGGACAACCTGAGAGGCTCCAGGCAGACGGCAGACGGCAGACGGCAGACGGCAGACGGCAGACGGCAGACGGCAGACGGCAGACGGCTCCCCACCTCGCCGTCTCGCAGGATGCTCAGTCGAGACAGAACTCGTTGCCCTCGATGTCCTGCATCACGATGCACGAGTCGTAGTCGTCAGCCAGCAGCCGCACGCGTACCGCGCCGAGCGCGACCAGTCGTGTGCATTCGGCCTCAAGTGCGGCCAGGCGCTCCTCACCCACGAGCCCGGTGCCGACCCGCACGTCGAGATGCACCCGATTCTTGACGACCTTGCCTTCGGGAACGCGCTGAAAGAACAGGCGCGGGCCCGCACCTGAGGGATCAGTGCATGCCCACCACGAACCCTGATCCTCAGGCGGCCGCGAGCGATCGAAATCGTCCCAAGTGGCAAATCCCTTCGGCGGCGATACGACGTACCCGAGCACCTCGCACCAAAAGCGAGCGAGGCGCTCGGGTTCTGCGCAGTCGAAGGTGACTTGGAACTGTTTGATCGATGACATCGGCGCACCATAGCAGGGGGTCTTTGCCGCTCATCTCCCGGTAGAAATCCGCATCTTGACGGGGGGGGAGAGAGAGAGGGCCCACGTCGATGCTGAGCCTGTCGAATCGGGTCCCGCACCTACGGAGAAGACTTCTCCCGAGTGAGGACCCGACCAACCACCCTCATGCCGGAGGTCAGTTACGGGACAGCCGCCCTAGGCGGACAAGGCAGCAACCAACACCGGCGTGACCTGCTCAACCTGCCACGCCCGAGCCCCGTAACCAGCCAACGCCTCCGCAACCGACTCGGCATCGACAACCTTCGGCGGCTCCCAGCAAACCCGCCGCACGGTATCCGGCGTAATCAAGTTCTCCTGAGGCATGTTGAGCTGCTCGGCCAGCGCCGACACCGCGGCCCGAGCCGCAGAAAGCCGAGCCGCGGCAACCGGATCCTTGTCGGCCCAAGCCCGCGGCGGCGGAGGCCCGGTCAAGGGCTGCCCAGGCGCCGGCAGCTGAGCGTCGTTCAAAGTCTTCGCCCGATCCACCGCGGCCTGCCACTGCTCCAGCTGCCGTCGCCCCATCCGCTGCCCGAATCCGCTCAGCGCGGCGAGGGCGTGCACGTTACCCGGCAGGGAGAGCGCGGCCTCGACGATGGCCGCGTCACCGAGCACCTTGCCCGGCGACACATCCCGCCGCTGAGCGATACGGTCCCGCGTCTCCCACAGCTCCCGCACCACGGCCAGCTGCCGACGCCGCCGCACCTTGTGCATCCCGGACGTACGCCGCCACGGATCCTTGCGCGGCTCAGCCGGCGGCGCGGCCGCGATCGCGTCGAACTCCTGCAGCGCCCACTCCAGCTTCCCCTGCCGGTCCAGCTCCTTCTCCAGCGCGTCGCGCAGATCGACGAGGAGCTCGACGTCGAGCGTCGCGTACCGCAGCCACGGCTCGGGCAGTGGCCGGGTCGACCAGTCGACGGCCGAGTGTCCCTTCTCCAGCACGAACCCGAGCACGCCCTCGACCATCGCGCCGAGGCCGACCCGGGGGAACCCGGCGAGCCGCCCGGCCAGCTCGGTGTCGAACAGCCGACTCGGCACCATGCCTATTTCGCGCAGACAGGGCAGATCCTGGGTGGCCGCGTGCAGCACCCACTCGACGCCGGAGAGCGCCTCACCCAGCCCGGACAAATCGGGGCAGGCCGTGGGGTCGATCAGCGCGGACCCCGCGCCCTCGCGGCGCAGCTGCACCAGATAGGCGCGCTGGCCGTAGCGGTAGCCGGACGCGCGTTCGGCGTCGACGGCCACGGGGCCGGAGCCCGCGGCGAAGGCGGCGATCGCCTCGGCGAGCGCGGCCTCGTCGGCGATCACGGGCGGAATGCCCTCGCGGGGCTCCAGCAAAGGGATCGGCGCCTCCGTAACAGAAGATCCGCCGTCGTCCGGAGGGGCGCCTCCGGTGGTTCGCAGTGAACTGTCTGCTGCGGTCTCTTGGGCGTCGGTCACATGTCAAGGGTATCTGTAAGGATGAGCGTCTGACCTGCGCGTTCTGGACACGTTGGCGCTGACCTGCGGAAACACGTCTCGTCGTTTCTCACGGCTCACCGGTGCTTCTCGGCCACGTGTGGCTTTGATGTGCCCTGCGGACAGCCGGAATCCTCCGAAAGCAGCCCATCACCACCCCGAAGAAGATATGCAGGGGCCCTCGACATGCAGGGGCTCTCGACATGCAGGGGCTCTCGGCATGGGGGGCTTTCGACTCCACGTGACGCCCCGTGCCGCCGCGGGCCCGGCTTGCTGCTCAACGGCCTCAGCAGGCTCCGCATGGCACCTGCCGTCCGTTCGAGGACTCGCAGGCGGCATCCGTCCGCTCGACACCGCCCGCGACATGGACGACGGGGGACCGGGGTCGGTCCGTGTCCCGGCGTCAGGCCCGCCTCTAGCCCTCCGGGGTGGGGGTGGCCGGGCGGAGGGCGGAGATGAAGGCCTGGTAGTCCTCCAGGACGTCCTGGAGCTGGCTCGTCCTCGCCGTCAGCGCGATCTCGATCTCGGCGCGTTCACCGCGCCGCTGCTCGTTCTCCAGCACCAGGATGAACTGGCTCTGCGCGAGCTCCATCGGCTGTCCGTTGACGGTGGCCTGGATGCGCAGGTTCTGCACGATGCCCGGGGCGTCGATGAGGCCCGGCGCCGGCGAGGTGCCCACCTCGGTGCGCTTGACGACGTCGACGGCGCCGACGTTCTGGCGCAGCCGCCGCACCGACTCCTCGGCGAGTCCGTGCAGGCTGGACGAGCCTTCGAGGGTGTGGCCGGTGACCGTGATGTTCGGCATGAAGCCCTGGCCCTTGGAGGCCATGTGCAGTGCGACGAAGGCGGCGTGCGGGGCGCCGACCTCGTCCGGGGGCGCGGACTGCCAGCCCTGCGGGAGCTCGATTTCGAGCGGCACCGGAAGTGTGCCCGGCATGGTGGATCAACTCCTTGCGGTACGGCTTCCGACGGTACGGGAAGCGACGGGGAGAGGGGACGGGAGGGGGACGGGGAAGGGGCGGCGGCGGGGAGGCCCGGGCGGGGCCGCCCCGTGGCGGTCAGTCGAACCAGTCCCCGATCGCATCGACCGCGTCGCCGGCCGCGTCGGTGACCTTGCCCGGGTCGATCTCGATCTGGCCACCGAGCTTGCCACCGACACCGAGGGCTACGCCGACGTCGCCGCCGATGACGATCTTGCCGTCCTTCATGCCCGCGTCGAAGTGGGCCTCGGCACCGGCGCCGGCCCACGCCTCCGCCGTGCCACCGACGCCGACACCGGCGACGGAGGCATGTCCCTCCGCGGTGGCCTTGGCACCGGCGAAGGCCTCGGCGCCGACGTGGACACCGTCCGTGCCGATGGAGCCCTTGACGCCGGCCTCGGCGCCCACGTACGCCTCGCCCTTGCCGGAGGCCTCGAAATAACCGACCCCGTACTTGCCCTCGGCGGTGGCCTGGGCGAGGTAGGCCTTGCCGGATGCCTGTGCGGTGGCGTTCCCGTCCACGAGGCCCACACCGGCGGAGGCGTCGACACCGAGGAGGTTGACGCCGGCCTTGCCGGAGACCTCGCCGCCCGCGAACTCACCGCGGCCCTTGGCCTCGGCGCCCCAGACCTTGGCGTCGGCGGTGACGGACGGGCCGGCCACGGTGACGCCCGGACCCTTGCCCTCGCGCAGGGCCTCCCTCTCCTGCTGCGTCATGTTCTTGTGGTCGCCCCAGGTCCTGATGGTCCGTGGGTCGCGTGCCCGTTCCAGCTCGAAGAGTTGCTTGGACGTCGCGCCTGTGTCGTCCTGCGCCGCTTCGGAGGCCCAGAAGAGCCAGTCGGGCGCGTTGTCGCCCTCGCCGCCCTGCGCCTTGAACTTCTTGGCCGCCGCGTCGCCCTCCGCCTCGACATGGGCGCGCGCCGACTCCAGCAGCTGCTCGCCGCCGCTCTCGTCGCCCCCGTCGTACAGCCGGATGGCCTCTTCCGCCTGCCCCTGGGCCCACTGGAGGGCCCTGGCGTAGTCCCGCAGCGCCCCGGCGGCCGCGCCCAGCGCGTCCGAGCCGCGGTACCACTTCTGCTTCTGGCCCGAGAAGTCCTCCCAGAAGGCATCGCTGGCCTGTCCGTGCCAGCTGGGAATACGGACGGAGCCGAGTTCGTCCCCGATGCCGTCGAGGGTCTTCGCATGACCGTCGAGCTTGTCCGCGTCGCCTGTGAGCTTCGACGGGTTTCCCGGGATGAGTGCGCGTGGGTCCCGAGTGGAGCCAAGTTGTGCCATTGCTTCCCCGTCAGTAGCTCGGGCCGGCGACCGCGGGCCCGGTGAAGTGGTTCTGGGACTCCTGCTCGGCGCGCTCGTAGGACGCGGCGTTCTCGTCCAGCTTGGCCGCCGAGTTCTCCCCGTCCTCCTTCATCGGGCTCTTGATGGCCTCCGTCCAGGTGGCCATCAGCTGGCCGAACTCCTTGGCCGCGTCGCCGTGGCCGAAGTCGCCGCCGGAGTCCCCGAGTTCGTCGAGCTTCACCTTGTCGCTCCGGCCCACGGAGTCCTTGATCTTCTTGGAAGCCGACCGCAGCTCGGACGGCTCGACATCGAACTGGCCCATCCGCTCCCCCCTCTACGTCCAAGAGGGCGCGAACGCGCGTCCGCACCCTGATTGTTGAGAACGTAAAGAGGGTCTACCAAAGGCAAAGACGCGGCGACACCGGCCCCGGACCTCACATGATTCCTACCGGGAAGCTTCATAGCGCGACCGCATCCGGTGCCTCGGGACGGCCTTACGGCGCCTGCGGAGGCTGGGCGGGTGACAGGGATCCCAAGTGGCCCGCGGCATCGACGAGATACTCAAGGGGCTCGTCGAACGTCTCACTGCTCAGCTTGGTCCGCGAACGCGAGGTGATCAGCTGACCGTCGTGGAGCCGGAGCGGCATCTCCAGGGCGCGAGGGTCGGAGGTGAGGAACTCCGCCAGGCCGTCGAGCAGGACGGGCCGGGCGCGCTCCTCGTCGCGGGAGACGATGTGGAAGTCCTTGTCGAGCTGGGGGATTCCCACCTCCATGGCCCTTCCTCGATAGAAGGTGTCGAACCAGCCGTCGCGGTAGATCCGCAGGTCCGGAACCTCCATGCCCAGATTCAGGGCCCAGACGGAGTGGGCGATGACTTGCGTCGTCTCCGAGTCGATGTCCTTGTTGTAATAGCGGTACTCGAAGGCGCGGAAGCCGAATCCGCGGTAAATGCCGCTGACGACGTTGTCCCCCATGACGTTGCTGGCCTTGTCCGGGAGCGGCTCGGCCCCCTGGTAGGCGTCGACGAGGCTCGGCACGCCCTCCTCGTAGGTCCACCCGCGGCTCTCGGCGAACGACTGGAGCCGGGCGTACCCCTCCTGTTCCGTACGTTTCTTGCGGGCCTTGCGCCGGACCGCCCACACCGCGAGCGCCGCGACGCCGCTCCACCACACCAGGACCAGGACTGCTTCCGCTCCACTCATGGTGCCAGCATCCCCCGAGGCCCCACTGCGGGCCCACCCCCCTGGTGCTCCATCACAATCCGCACCTCGCGGTCACACATTTCCCCCGCGCGCGCCGGAACGGCAGCCCCTGGCTTCCTTGGGCTGTACCGAGCCGAAGTCGCCGGCCCGGCAGGTGGTCGTGCGGGTGAAGGTGTCACATCGCCGAAGTGGGGACGTTTTGACGGATGGGTCGAGGCGCTTGTCATGCGCGGGGTGCTGCTGGTGGTGGGCGGGTTCTTCGTCGGCGTGCCCTGGCTCGTCCACGGGGGGAAGCAGGAGTACACCCGGAGCGCGGGCCGGGGGACGCGGAGTTCGATGCCGGTGGTCCCCTTGCCGGCGCACGTGTGATCGCCGAGAACGGCGGCCCGGGAAGCGGGGCCCGGCCTGGCTCAGGAGGCCTTCTCGTCGACCTTGATGTCGTAGTTGATCGTGCTGCCGTCGACGGAGGTGACCTTGGTGGTCACGCCGATGCTGGTGCCGTCGCTCGCGGTGAGCTTGCAGCGCAACGAGGTACCGACCTTGCCGACGAGGTCCTCGGGGCAGGTGACGTCCGGCTTCGGCTGGCCTGTCTGCGCGGCGAGCTTCTCGGCCACCGCGTCCGCCACCTCCTCCTTGGGCAGCTTGGCCTCCGCGGAGCAGCCCACCAGCAGCGCGGCGGCGGCCGCGGCGGCGAGGCTCCAGGAGGCCAAGGAAGAGGAGGACTTGGGCATAACGGGCTCCGTTCGGGGCGAGAGGACCACGAGGGTCGGAAAATGACGCTCGTCGGTGCGACTGTCTATCAGCCCGGACTGCCCGCCTGACGGATCTTCACATCCTCCCGCTCGGGCCCGCGAGTGATCTTCACTCGCCTTCCGTCTCGGCCGGCCGGATCAAGGGCTTCCGCGCATGGACAGCGCCCGCCGACGGAACGTTCCGTCGGCGGGCGCCTGAGGGTCGTAAACCAGTCAGCCAGCTGAAAGTCCGGTCCACGACAGAGAGGGGACGCGGGCGGGATCAGCGGCCGATCCCGTTCACGTCAGTGAATGATCAAGAGCTCAAGGGAGTGCGGCGGGACTCGAAGGGTTGCGGCGGATGTCGTGGGCGGATGTCAGTGGATGATTCCGGTTCGCAGGGCCACGGCGACCATGCCGGCGCGGTCACCGGTGCCCAGCTTGCGGGCGATACGGGCGAGGTGGCTCTTGACGGTCAGGGCGGACAGGCCCATCGAGACGCCGATCGCCTTGTTCGACTGGCCCTCCGCCACCAGCCGCAGCACCTCGACCTCGCGACCGGACAGCTCGCGGTAGCCGCCCGGGTGGCTCGGGGCACCCGGGTGGCGACGGTGCATACGGGCGGCGGCGGCGCCGATGGGGGCGGCACCAGGCCGGGTGGGGAGCCCGACGTTGGTGCGGGTGCCGGTGACGACGTAACCCTTCACGCCGCCGGCGAGGGCGTTGCGCACAGCGCCGATGTCGTCGGCGGCGGAGAGGGCGAGGCCGTTGGGCCAGCCCGCGGCGCGGGTCTCCGACAGGAGGGTGAGGCCGGAACCGTCGGGCAGGTGGACGTCGGCGACACAGATGTCGCGGGGGTTGCCGATGCGGGGACGAGCCTCCGCGATGGACGAGGCCTCGATGACGTCGCGCACACCGAGGGCCCAGAGATGTCGGGTCACGGTGGAGCGAACGCGGGGATCGGCCACGACCACCATGGCGGTCGGCTTGTTCGGGCGGTAGGCGACCAGGCTTGCGGGCTGCTCGAGGAGAACGGACACCAGGCCTCCTGGGTGCGGGGACGGCTTTCAAGGTCACAGTCGTCTTCGGCACCAAACCCATGGCCCTTTAGAGAAAGATCACGATTTAGTGAGTAACAATCGGGGCAATTCAGACACACGGTCGATCGTTCGTAGAGCGAATTGGCTCGATCTAGAGCCTTCGCTGACCGAAAGTGGCCGTATCGACAAAGTGATGGTCAAGCGTGTGGCGGTTCGAGCGGGCGGGGATCGAGCAAGGGCCGGTCAGCGGGACTGCGGATCGCGGCGCTGCGGCAGCGTCACCACCGACGCGTCTCCCGGCCCCGCCGGGGGCAGGCCCGCGACCTGGGCCAGCAGGTCGCACCAGGACGCCAGATGGGCCCCCGTGTCCGGAACGCCGCCCAGGCCCTCGCGGGGCGTCCAGGAGGCGCGGATCTCGATCTGCGAGGCCGCCGGGCGCTCGGACAGGCCGCCGAAGTAGTGCGAGCTCGCGCGCGTGACGGTGCCGCTCGGCTCGCCGTACGACAGCCCGCGCGCCTGGAGCGCACCGGTCAGCCAGGACCAGCACACCTCGGGCAGCAGCGGGTCGGCGGCCATCTCCGGCTCCAGCTCCGCGCGCACCAGGGTCACCAGCCGGAAGGAACCCCGCCAGGCGTCGTGCCCCGCCGGGTCGTGCAGCAGCACCAGGCGGCCGTCGGCCAGGTCCTGGTCACCGTCGACGACGGCGGCCTCCAGCGCGTACGCGTACGGAGCCAGGCGCTGGGGCGCCTTGGTCTGCTCGACCTCGATCTGCGGCCGCAGCCGCGCGGCCCTGAGCGCGTCGACGGCAGCCCGGAAGGGCGGCGGAACCGTACTGCTCCCGTCCAAGTCGCCCTCCTTGGCGTCCTTTGCGTCGTCCATTCCGCCAGCGCCGTCCGACAGTCGTTCCTGAGCCGCAGCCATGCCGGGAAGATTAAGGGGAACGGGGGCTTCGTGCAGGGAGAGACACCCGGACAACACGGCAACCCCAACGCCGGGCCCCGCGCGGCCGTGCGAGACTTGCCCCCGTGAGTGCCAACCAGACGCCGCCGACAGCCACGTACGACTCCGCCTTCCTCAAGGCGTGCAGGCGCGAACCCGTGCCGCACACGCCCGTGTGGTTCATGCGGCAGGCCGGGCGCTCCCTGCCGGAGTACCGCAAGGTGCGCGAGGGCATCCCGATGCTCGAGTCGTGCATGCGGCCCGAGCTGGTCACCGAGATCACCCTGCAGCCCGTGCGCAGGCACGACGTGGACGCGGCGATCTACTTCAGCGACATCGTCGTCCCGCTCAAGGCCATCGGTATCGACCTCGACATCAAGCCCGGCGTCGGCCCGGTCGTCGAGAACCCGATCCGCACCCGCGCCGACCTGGCCCAGCTGCGCGATCTCACCCCCGAGGACGTCTCGTACGTCACGGAGGCCATCGGCCTGCTCACCCGCGAGCTCGGCGCCACCCCGCTCATCGGTTTCGCCGGCGCACCTTTCACCCTTGCGAGCTACCTCGTCGAGGGCGGCCCGTCCCGCACGTACGAGAACGCCAAGGCGATGATGTACGGCGACCCCGAGCTCTGGGCCGACCTGCTCGACCGCCTCGCCGACATCACGGCCGCCTTCCTCAAGGTCCAGATCGAGGCCGGCGCCTCCGCGGTCCAGCTCTTCGACTCCTGGGTCGGCTCCCTCGCCCCCGCCGACTACCGGCGCTCGGTGATGCCCCACTCGGCCAAGGTCTTCCAGGCGGTCGCCGGGTACGGCGTCCCGCGCATCCACTTCGGCGTCGGCACCGGTGAGCTGCTGAAGCTCATGGGCGAGGCCGGCGCGGACGTAGTCGGCGTCGACTGGCGTGTCCCGCTGGACGAGGCCGCCCGCCGCGTCGGCCCCGGCAAGGCGCTCCAGGGCAATCTCGACCCGACCGTTCTGTTCGCCACCCCCGAGGCGGTCGAGACCAAGACCCGCGAGGTGCTCGACGCCGCGGCCGGCCTGGAGGGCCACGTCTTCAACCTCGGCCACGGCGTCATGCCGTCCACCGACCCGGACGCGCTGACCCGGCTCGTCGAGTACGTCCACACGCGGACGGCCCGGTAAGAAGCGCTCACCATGTCTGCCGGGGCCGCGCCCGCCTGCCGAACAGCAGGCCGCGTGGTTCCGGTGGCGGCGGTGTTCCCGGTTTGAGCGGCCAGGCGAGCGCCATGCCCGCGAGGAAGCCCACGATGTGCGCCGCGTACGCCACGGTGCCCGCGTCGGAGACGCCCTCGCCGGACGAGTACACCGCCTGCAGCACGAACCAGAAGCCGAGCACCAGCCAGGCCGGCAGCCGCAGCGGCAGGAAGATCAGGAACGGCACGAGGACCCACACCCTCGCCTTCGGATACAGCACGAGATAGGCGCCCAGTACGCCCGCGATGGCCCCGGACGCGCCGATCAACGGCTCGGCGGAGTCGTCGTTGAGGATCGCGAAGCCGTACGACGCCGCGTAGCCGCAGACGACGTAGAAGAGCACGTACCGCACATGGCCCATGCGGTCCTCGATGTTGTTGCCGAAGATCAGCAGGAAGAGCATGTTGCCCAGCAGGTGCAGCCAGCTGCCGTGCAGGAATATCGCGGTGACGACGGACAGCACCGGGGACTTGTCGTACTCCGGCGCGCCGATGACACAGCCGGGGCCCTGGGTGCCCATGGCGACCTCGCCCGTGGGGACCACTCTCGGCAGCTGGTCGTGGATCAACTCCCTTGGCACCGCCGCGTAATGGTCCAGGAACGCGTGCAGATGGCACAGCTGCGCCAGACTGCTCTCACCGGCCACGGAGCCGGCTATGCCGGGCGTGGACAGGAACACGAGGACGTTCGCGGCGATCAGCGCGTATGTCACCCAAGGGGTGCGGCGCACCGGGTTCACGTCATGGACGGGGATGACCACGACAGATATCTGCCCAGGACAGGTGCGGCGAATACGTGCGGCGCGCAGGTGAACGTGGTGGGCGCCGTGTGCGTATGACTCGGCAACCGCCCGCGGCACAGGGAAGGCGGGTCGCGGGGACTACGTGAGGAACAGGCGATGAACGACCGAGTTACTCCTGCGATGCACGCGTTGCCCGACGGGGAGGCCGAGATCGCCGTGGTGGTGCGGCTGCCGTGGGAGGACGTGGCCCGGCTGGGGCAGGAGGCGGGACGGCTTGCTTCGCAGATGCAGCGGCCCGTGACGCTGGACGAGGCGGTGAGTCATCGGTTGCGGTCGGCTCGGCCGGGGGCCGCGCATGCGAAGCCGGCGGGGGAGCAGCCGGCTGCCGCCATGCCGCCGAGTGTGAGTGCGTCGGTGTCGTCGTTGCCTTCGCGGCCGCCGGCGGAGCAGGCTCGGCAGGCCATCGAGAGGATCAACGGATCCGCTTGAGCGCCGCAGGGGTGCGGGTGGTTCGGCGGCCGCGGGTTTGTCGTGGCTGGTCGCGCCCACGCGGCGGAGCCCGCATATGGACACAGCCCCGCGCCCCTCGGGGCGTTGCTCGCGCCGCCTGTTATGAGGGGCCGGCGTTCACTGCCTTCGCCGCCTTCCTGGCTGCCACCAGCACCGGGTCCCACACCGGTGAGAACGGAGGCGCGTAACCCAGGTCCAGGGACACCATCTGTTCCACCGTCATCCCCGCTGTCAGTGCGACCGCCGCGATGTCCACCCGCTTGCCCGCGCCCTCCCTCCCCACGATCTGCACACCCAGCAGGCGGCCCGTGCGGCGTTCGGCGAGCATCTTGACCGTCATCATCGACGCGCTCGGGTAGTAGCCCGCCCTGCTGGTGGACTCGATCGTCGCCGTGACGTACTGCAGGCCCGCCCTGCGCGCGTCCTTCTCGCGCAGGCCCGTGCGGGCGATCTCCAGGTCGCAGACCTTGCTGACGGCCGTGCCGACTACGCCGGGGAAGGTGGCGTAGTCGCCGGCGGCGTTCGTGCCGATGACCTGGCCGTGTTTGTTGGCGTGGGTGCCGAGGGCGATGTGGCGTTCCTGGCCGGAGACCAGGTCGAGGACCTCGACGCAGTCGCCGCCCGCCCAGATGTTCTCGTGGCCGCGCACGCGCATGGCCAGGTCGGTCAGGAGGCCGCCGTGGTTGCCGAGGGGGAGGCCGGCGGCTCGCGCGAGCGTGGTCTCCGGGCGTACGCCGATGCCGAGGACGACCACGTCCGCGGGGTACTCGGCGGCCTCCGTGACCACCGCGCGGACGCGGCCGTCCCCGCCCGTGAGGATCTTGGTCACCTCGGCGTCGTTGACCATCGTGATGCCCAGGCCCTCCATGGCCTCGTGCACCAGGCGGCCCATGTCCGGGTCGAGCGTCGACATGGGCTCGCTGCCGCGGTTGACGACCGTCACCTCGTAGCCGCGGTTGATGAGCGCCTCGGCCATCTCCACGCCGATGTAGCCGGCGCCCACGACGACCGCTCGGCGCCCACGCGTGCGTGCCAGTGTGTCGATGAGGGCCTGGCCGTCGTCGAGGGTCTGCACGCCGTGCACGCCGGGGGCGTCCGCGCCCGGCATGTCGGGGCGGATCGGGCGGGCGCCGGTCGCGATCACGAGCTTGTCGTACGACGTCCAGGACTCGGCCCCGGAATCGACGTCACGCGCGCGTACCCGGCCGTCGGCCACGTCGATCTCCGTGACCTCCGTCCGCATGCGCAGGTCGATGTCCCGCGCGCGGTGCTCCTCGGCCGTACGGGCGATCAGCTGGTCGCGGTCGGGGACGTCGCCGCCCACCCAGTACGGGATCCCGCAGGCCGAGTAGGAGGTGAAGTGGCCGCGTTCGAACGCCACGATCTCCAGCTCCTCGGCGCTCTTGAGGCGCCGTGCCTGCGACGCCGCGGACATTCCCGCGGCGTCGCCTCCGATCACGACCAGTCGCTCCCGCGTACCCGACACACCCCTCAAAGCGCTCATGTTCATGCGAACACGCTACGAGTGCCGGGCATTTCAGTCCTGCTCGCCGCCCTGTTCGGCGCCACGCCCGTCCCCCGCGCGCGTGGGCGTCGGTGCCGGGCGGGCCGTCGGCAGCGGGCCCAGCGCGGTCGTCGCGGGCGCGGCGGCCGGCCGGCGGGGCAGCCGGGGGCGCAGGACCTTCAGCCACACCAGCACGATCAGCGCGGCCACCGCGGCGAAGGGCAGCACGGCGCCGAACGCCACCGCGAGCCAGCGCAGCATCGTCACGAACGCGCCCCACCCGCCCCCGAGCGCGTCCAGGAAGCCCGGGTCGTCGTCCTTCGCGGCCTTCTTCTTCACCGGCGTCTCGGACAGGGAGAGGGTGATGGTGGCGAGGCTGGTGCGGTCCTTCAGGGACGCCTGCTGGGCGAGCAGCGACTCCAGGTCGGCCTGACGGGAGCTCAGTTCGCCCTCCAGCGTGACCACGTCGCTGAGCTTGGTCGCCTGGTCCATCAGCTCGCGGATCCGGGCCACGCTGGCGCGCTGCGACTTGATGCGGCTCTCCACGTCGACGACCTGATCGGTGACGTCCTGCGCCTTCGCGCTGCGCTCGATCAGCTTGCCGGCGCCCTCCAGGTCCGTGAGGACCTCCGCGTACCGGTCCACGGGCACGCGCAGGACGACGCGGGTGTGCTCGTGGCCCTCCTCGTCCCGTGTGGTGGTCTCGTTGCCGACGTAGCCGCCCGCGTTCTCGGTGGTGGCGCGGGCCTCGTCCAGGGCCTTCGGTACGTCCTTGACCTGCACGGTCAGCGAGGCCGTACGGATGATGTGGCTCGCGGTGACCTTGGGCGCCGCGCTCGCCTCGGCGGCGCGGGAGCCGCTGCCCGGGGCGCCCTCCTGCGCACCTGCCTTGGAGTCCGCCAGGGCGGCCTCGCCCCCGGCGTTGCTGCCGGAGGCCGAGTCGTCCGCAGCGCCGCTGCAGCCGGTGAGCGCGAGGGTCGCGGCCAGCAGGAGGCCGGCCAGGGCCTGGACTGGTCGTACGGATCGTGCGGAGCGTCGTGCGCGCATGTGGGCGTCCCCCCGGGGGTCGTCGTGACGACTGATGCTTCTTCGACGCCGGGGTCCGGCGGAACGTTGGCGGGAAACGGTCCCGATGCGGTCACGGTCGGGACTCGTGAAGGACACCGGGGCGCGGACGGGATGTCAGTGGGGTCTGAGAGGCTGTGGACATGCGCGAAGTGGAGACTCGTACGGGCACGGGCCGGGTCGTTGTCATCGGAGGCGGCATCGCGGGGCTCGCGGCGGCCCACCGGCTGCTGGACGCCGGACGGCAGGTCACCGTCCTGGAGGCGTCGGACCGGGTCGGCGGCAAGCTGCTGCCCGGCGAGATCGCCGGTGCGCGCGTGGACTTCGGCGCCGAGTCGATGCTGGCCCGCCGCCCCGAGGCCGTCGCCCTCGCCCGCGAGGTGGGCCTCGACGAGCACCTCCAGCCGCCCGCCACCGCGACCGCCTCGATCTGGACCCGCGGTGCCCTGCGCCCCATGCCCAAGGGGCATGTGATGGGCGTCCCCGGCACCGCGTCCGCCCTCTTTGGCGTCCTGTCCGACGAGGGCCTGGCCCGCATCGAGCGCGACGCCGACCTGCCCCGCACCGAGGTCGGGGACGACGTGGCGGTCGGCGAGTACGTGGCGGCCCGCCTCGGCCGCGAGGTCGTCGACCGCCTGGTCGAGCCCCTGCTGGGCGGCGTCTACGCGGGCGACGCGTACCGCATCTCGATGCGCTCGGCCGTCCCGCAGCTCTACCAGGCCGCGCGGACGCACGACTCCCTGACGGAGGCGGTCCGCGAGATCCAGGCCAAGGCCGCCGCAAACCAGCAGACCGGGCCGGTGTTCATGGGCCTCGAGGGCGGCGTGGGCCAGCTCCCGCTCGCGGTCGCGCGGTCGGTGCGCGCGCGGGGCGGCGAGATCGTGACCGGGGCGCCGGTGACGGAGCTGCGCCGCGAGGCGCCCGCCGGCTGGCGAGTCGTCGCCGGTGACCGTGTGCTGCACGCCGACGCGGTCGTCGTCGCCGTACCCGCCCCGGCCGCCGCGACCCTCCTGCGCGCCGAGGCCCCCGAGGCCGCCACCGAGCTGGCCGGCATCGAGTACGCCTCCATGGCCCTGGTCACCCTCGCCTACCGCCGCTCCGACACCGACCTGCCCGCCGGCAGCGGCTTCCTCGTGCCGCCGGTCGACGGGCGCACCATCAAGGCGTCGACGTTCGCCTCCCAGAAGTGGGGCTGGATCGCCGACGAGAACCCGGACGTGGTCGTCCTGCGCACGTCCGTCGGGCGGTACGGCGAGACGGAGATCCTCCGACACGCCGACGACCACCTCGTCGAGGTCTCCCGGCGCGACCTCGGGGAAGCCACCGGCCTCGACGCGGCCCCCCTCGAAACCCGCGTCACCCGCTGGACCGACGGCCTGCCCCAGTACCCGGTCGGCCACCACGCGCGCGTGGCCCGCATCCGCGAGCACGTCGCCGAGGTGCCGGGCCTCGCCGTGTGCGGCGCGCAGTACGACGGCGTGGGCATCCCGGCGTGCATCGCGAGCGCGTACGCCGCCGTCGACCAGCTGGCCGGCGATCTGCGCGGTGTGGAGGAGCTCACCGCCCACCCGGTGCAGAGTCTGCACGGAGGAGCGGGAGAATAAGGGACATGAGTGACGACGCCCCCACCACCGAGTCCGGCAGGATCCCGAACAAGGGCAAGCTGGCCAAGGACCTCAACGAGGTCATCCGCTACACCCTCTGGTCCGTCTTCAAGCTGAAGGACGTGCTCCCCGAGGACCGCGCGGGCTACGCCGACGAGGTCCAGGAGCTGTTCGACCAGCTCGCCGCCAAGGACGTGACGATCCGCGGCACGTACGACGTGTCCGGCCTGCGCGCCGACGCCGACGTCATGATCTGGTGGCACGCCGAGACCAGCGACCAGCTGCAGGAGGCGTACAACCTCTTCCGCCGCACCAGGCTGGGCCGCGCCCTGGAGCCGGTCTGGTCGAACATGGCGCTGCACCGCCCCGCCGAGTTCAACCGCTCGCACATCCCGGCGTTCCTCGCCGACGAGACGCCGCGCGACTATGTCAGCGTCTACCCCTTCGTGCGCTCCTACGACTGGTACCTGCTGCCCGACGAGGACCGCCGCCGTATGCTCGCCGACCACGGCAAGATGGCCCGCGGCTACCCGGACGTGCGCGCCAACACGGTCGCCTCGTTCTCGCTGGGCGACTACGAGTGGCTCCTCGCCTTCGAGGCCGATGAGCTCTACCGCATCGTCGACCTCATGCGCCACCTGCGGGCTTCCGAGGCCCGGATGCACGTCCGCGAAGAGGTGCCGTTCTACACCGGGCGCCGGAAGTCCGTGGCGGAGTTGGTTGCGGGGCTTGCCTGATCAATTGCGGTGAGGCGAGGTCGGCCGGGGGGCCGGGGGTTGTCCCCCGGATGATGCGGTACCGGGCGCCGGAAGTCCGTGGCGGAGTTGGTTGCGGGGCTTGCCTGATCAGTGCGGTAGCCGGGCGGCCGCGGTCTCCTGGGGCCGGCCGCCCGGGTTCGTGTCGGTCTGCCGGCGCAGCTTCTTCGCCTCGGGGTCGCCCGGGCGCTCCGGCTTCGGCTCGGGGTGCCCCTCGCACGCCGCGCGTCGCGCCGGGAGGCGGCCCTCCAGCAGGTAGGCGTCGAGGTGGCCGTTGACGCAGGTGTTCGGGCCGTACGCGATGCCGTGCGTGCCGGCGTCCCGCTCGGTCACCAGGACCGAGCCCGCCAGGCGCCGGTGCATCTCCAGTGCCCCGTCGTACGGCGTGGCCGCGTCCCGCTCGGCGGCCAGGATCAGAATCGGCGGCAGCTCACCCGGCCCCGTCCGCACGTCGACGGGCTCCTGCCGGGGTGCCTGCCAGTAGGCGCACGGCAGGGTCATCCACACGTTGTCCCAGGTCTCGAACGGCGCCACGCGCGCGAGCCGCGTGTTGTCCCGGTCCCAGACCGCCCAGTCCGTCGGCCAGGGCGCGTCGTTGCACTCCACGGCCGTGTACACCGCGCTCGAGTTCTCGTCCTCGCCCGCCGCCGCTGCCTCCGTCGCCGGTGCGGCCAGCTCGACCAGCGGCTTCGCATCACCCTTCAGATACGCCGACAGCGCCTGCGCCCGCGCGGGCCAGTAGTCGTCGTAGTAACCGGTCTGCAGGAACGCCTCCTGCAACTGCCCGGTCCCGACCTTCCCGCCCGCCGGCTTCACGGCCAGCCGCGCCCGCGCCTTCTCGTAGTTGCGCAGCACCTCGTCGGAGGTGTCACCGAGCCCGTAGACGTCGTGGTGCTTGGCGACCCACTCCCGGAAGTCCTCCCACCGCCCTTCGAACGCGGCCGACTGGGCGAGGTTGTTGCGGTACCAGACCTGCGCGGGGTCGGGGTTCACCGCCGAGTCGAACACCATCCGCCGCACGTGTGAGGGGAAGAGAGTCGCGTACACCGCGCCGAAGTAGGTGCCGTACGACGCGCCCATGAACGTCAGCTTCTCCTGGCCCAGTGCGGCGCGCAGGACGTCCAGGTCACGGGCGTTGTTGAGGGAGTTGTAGTGCCGCAGGGCGCTGCCCGTGCGCTGGGCGCAGCCGCGGGCGTAGGCCTTCGCGCGGGCGATGCGCTCCTTCTTGTACGACTCCGAGGGGTACGTCGGCGCATGCGAGGGCCCCTTGGCGAGCTGCTTGGGGTCCTGGCAGGACAGCGGCGCCGAAGGTCCCACTCCGCGCGGGGCGTAGCCGACGAGGTCGTACGCGCCCGCCAGCCGCTTCCACGCGGGCAGGACACCGATCAGCGGGAAGTACAGGCTGGAGGCGCCCGGTCCGCCCGGGTTGTAGACCAGGGCACCCTGGCTCGGCACCCGGCGCTTGCTGTTGTGCGGGTCCTTGTGGGTGGCCCGCATCCGGCTGACGGTGAGCTTGATCTGCTTGCCGTCGGGATGCGCGTAGTCGAGCGGGACGGACACCGTGCCGCACTTCACGCTGTCCGGCAGTCCGTGCTTCTTCGGGCAGTTGCCGAAGGTGAGACCGGCCGCCTCGGCACGCGCCACGGCCACCGTCGTGCCGTGCCGCTCGTCGGCGCCCGGGGCGACGGCCCCGGTGCTGCCGGCCGGGGCGGCGGAGAGGGTCGTCAGGAGCATGGCCCCGGCGGCCGAATAGAGGGCGGGAGCTCTCATCGCGTATCCCTTCGCAGCACGGCAGCAACAAAAGGGATATTTCGTTTGTCTGTTGGTGAAGGCAAGCACCACCCTGCCGGTGTCGGCGTCAATGCCCCCTATGCGTCACCGAGCCCCCGAACTGTCACTCGCTCCGGTGCGATGTCTCATGGTGCGGCTCGCGGTGCGCGAACGCCGCGCGCAGGTCCGGCTCGCCGATCGCACGTACGCCCCGTACGGCGACGGCGGTCAGGCACGTACGGTCGTCCCCGCCTCGGGACCGCCGGATCAGGCCACTGAGCAGCCGCTGCCCCGCGGGGGAGGCCCATTGCGCGTACGGGTGGATCTCGACCCGGGCGATGGCGAGGCAGCTCAGGGTGAGCACGAAGGGGAGCGCGAACCAGAGGGCGACCAGATGCGCCGGCATGTCCGACTGGGCCGGCGCCAGCAGGGCGACCGCCCCCAGCGCCAGGACGACCACCGCGGCGAGCTGCACCTGCCGGACCCCGGCCGCGATCCCGCTGCGCGTTCCGTCGGGCACGGCGAGTCCCGCGCTGACCAGCCGGTCGGCGAGGCTGCCGACCGCGTCGGCGGCGGCCGCGGCGTCCCGTACCGGCTCGATCCGGGACTGGCCCTGCGGCCCGATCGCCCCTATCACCGAGCGTTCCATCTCGTCCCGGCCCCGCGGGTCGACGACCGTCGCCCAGCCGGTGCGCGCGAGCAGCAGCCGCCGCTGCCGCGCCATGGAGACGAGGGTCAGATCGGCGACCCGCCGGGGGCCGCCGGACAGGAACGCGGCCTCGTACAACGTCAGATCATGCCCCCGGCCTGCGGTCGCCTCTTTTGTTTCCGTGGCTGCGGCGTGCACGGCAGCCAGACACAGCCGCGTGCACGCGGTGCCGGCGACGGCCCAGGCCAGCAGCAGGAGAAGCACCCAGAACATGCCGTGTTTCTATGCCAAAGGCTCCGTGGAACGCCATGCCTTGTTCACAATGCGGACGGAGAGTTGCCGGTATGTGACGTTCCGGATCGGGGACTTCAGGGATTCAGGAGCCCTCGGTGTCCGCTGCGCGTGGGCTGGTCGCGGCTGGTGGGAGGGTGTACGTCGGGGACGGGGGCGGTGTCATCGGCGTGGCCGGCGCGGGGTCGGCGGTCGGGCCCGGCGGGGCGGGGGGCGGGGTGAGCGGAGGGGTGCTGTCGGCGACCATGTCCCGGGCCAGGGCGTCGTAGTCGACGTAACCGGTGGCCTCCAGGACCGTGATGTGGTCCAGCACCGTGGTGTTGGCGTCGTCGGCCAGCTTGCGCACGAGGGAGTTGCGTGTGCCGGCCCGCACCTGGGCGACGACGGAGAACACCTTGCCGTGCGCCAGCCGCAGAATGTTGGCGAACTGCCGGTCGTACTCGACGCCTTGGGCCGAGTTCAGGGTGGCCAGCCACTCCTGCTGCTGCTCGGTGGGTTCGTTGGGCAGCTGCAGGCTGAGCTTGGCGGCGACGTCACGCACCCGCTCGTCCAGGAACGCGTGCCCCTCGATCAGGTGCCGCCCCGCGGTCCGTACGGCCGGCGTCATGCCCTTCTGCTGCGCCTGCCGGCCGGCGGGCAGCTCCCACAGCCCGGCCAGCCGGACCTTCGTGATGAAGTCGCGGTCGAGGGCGGACAGCGGTCCGTACCCGGTCGAGACGGTCCCGGCGTTGAGTACGTCCAGACCGGTCCCGGACCGGTCGGCGTACGACCAGATCGGGAAGATCATCGCCAGCAGTGTCGCCGTCAGGCCCGTGATGATGAGCCCGGTGCCGCTGAAGATGCCTCTGCCGTTGATGGGGGGTCGCGGTCGCATGGTGCCTCCTGTTGCGGCACCGCACGTTAGTGCGCTTCGGGGGTTGGATTGGCATATTACTGCGGGGTACCTCAGGGTCTACGCCAACTGCCGTACCGGAGCGAATGGTTGCAACGGGGGTGGATACGGGCGAATGGGGGAGGAGGGGTGGGTGGCTTACGGTGGCAAAGGTGGGTGAAACGGGTCCCCCGGCCATGTCGCGGATTGGGCTGTTAACCCCGGCACACTCTGAGGGGCGGGGGCGTCCAGTGGGGGAGCGGGAGTTGGCGTAGGCGGGGTCCGTCAGGCTGTGGGTGCGGAGCCGATGGGGCGTGAGACGGTTGCCGACGCGATCCGCCCCACCGCGCAACAACTCCCGTGCCACTCCGACGCCAACGGCGGACGTCGGGCCGCCCCCGTGGACCAGCCCTGGCGGCCTTGGCAGCTCCGGCGGCCCCGGTCGCCCCGGTCACGTCGGTCTCCCGGCCGTCCCGGTCACGTTGGTCCCTCGGTCACCTTGGCCACCCTGGCCCCTCGGCCATCCGGGCCGTCCCGGTCGCCTTGGTCATCGCGCTCACCTTGGCCACGTCGGCCCTCGGCCATTGGTCCCTCAGCCATCCCGCTCACCCCGGCCACTCCGCCTACCCCCGTCGCACGCCGGGCCGTAGCCCGCTCACCGGCGCAGCAGCACTCGCCGTGTGGCGCGGGCAGCCGCACCCCCGGCCGCCGCGATCGTGGCTTCGGGCCCGACCGCTCCAGCCACCACTCCCGCAACTCCGCCCGCACCCGTGCGTCCTCGAGCCGACCCTCGGCCAGCAGATACCCGGCGAAGCCCAGCGCGTCGCGTCGATAGCCGTCGGTCATCGGGTGCCCGTGGCTGTATGCGAGGAACGCCCGCCGATACCCGTCCCCGAGAATCACCGGCAACTCGGGCGCGACCTTGGCCACGACGTCCGCCCGCTTCCCGGCGAGCGCCCGCGCCTGCACGCCGAGCCGCACCCGGTCGAACCCCTCCGGCACGGGCGTCCCGGCGACGAGCGCGGACAACAGCGCGGCCTGCGCGAGAGACAACCGCTGCCGAGCGGGATCGGCGCACGACCCGGCCGCCCCCGCCCCCTCCGGCTCACGTACCGCCTGCTGCGAGGTTCCCTCCACAGGCGCCGGACCAGGAGAGGCCTCCGTCGACGCCGCCCCGCCCGCGGGCGCCCCCATCCCGGACGCCTCTTCCGAGCGACGCACCTCCGCGAATGCCCTCCTCCCGGACGGCGCTCCCGCGGTCGGTCCCTCCGCGCGCGGCGCTCCCGCAGTCGGCTCCACCATGGGCGGCCTTCCCGCAACCGGCCCCTCCGCGTACGGCCCCGCGGCAGCCGCCCCCCGCTCGGCGCCCCCCTTCTCCAAAGCGCTCCGAATCGCCCCCAACTCCCGCTCCAGCTCTGCCGGTTCGGGGAAGTTCTCGTCTCGTTCCAGCAGGACGCCCGGCGGGGAGACACGGGACGCGAGGTCGGTGAGGATGTCGAGGACCGGCTCCGGGACGGGGTGGGCGTGGCTGTCGTGCCAGACGCCGTCGCGTTCGAAGCCGCCCGCGACATGGACGTACGCGATGGCCTCCAGCGGAAGTTCGGCGAGCGCCTTGGCGGGGTCCTCGCCCCGGTTGACGTGGTTGGTGT
Organism: Streptomyces sp. R28; assembly: GCF_041052385.1. Classification (GTDB taxonomy): domain Bacteria; phylum Actinomycetota; class Actinomycetes; order Streptomycetales; family Streptomycetaceae; genus Streptomyces. The sequence goes on from NZ_CP163439.1 coordinate 8,366,824, forward strand.
GCAGGTTGGCGACGTCGATGAGGAGGCGTACGCCCGTGCGGTCGGCGAGTTCGTACAGGAACTGCCCCTCGGTCATCTCCTCGCCCGGCCACGCGATCAGCGCGGCGATGTTCTCCACGGCCAGCGGTACGGGCAGCGCGTCCTGGGCGATACGGACGTTCTCGCACAGCACGTCGAGGGCGTCCCGGGTGCGGGGGACCGGCAGGAGGTGCCCCGCCTCCAGGCGCGGGGACGCCGTCAGCGGACCGCCCGCCCGTACGAACGCGATGTGCTCGGTGACCAGCGGTGACCCCAGTGCCTCCACCCGCTCGGCGAGCGCGGCGAGCCGCTCGGCGTCGGGCCGGTCCGCGCCGCCGAGGCCCAGCGAGACGCCGTGCGGGATCACCGTCACCCCGCGCTCCCGCAGCCGTACCAGAGACTCGGGCAGATGCCCGGGGCAGACGTTCTCGGCGACCGTCTCGACCCAGTCGATGCCCGGCATTCGCTCCACGGCGTCCGCGATCTCCGGACGCCATCCGATCCCCGTGCCCAGTCGCTTCATCGTCCCCTCCTCGGCCTCTTCCGTACCCGCTGCCCCGTCTCCTCGGACGTGCCGGATGTGACGGGGGTATGGCCCCGCGGGTCCCGCCCGAACCTCGCGGGCGGCACCTTCAGAGCAACATTTGAGGTTGGGAAACCGCGCCCCGCACCCCGTGCCCCGCGAACGGCCGCTGCAAGGTCCTACGCGCAGGGCGCCGCGGCCGTTCAAACGCCCGGCGCCTGCGGTGCGGATCGGAGGCGTGTCTGAGCTGCCCGGCTGTGACGCGGCCCCCGACTTCCGCGCGGTTGCCCGGGTTGGTTCGGTGCGCGGGATAGCGGGCCCGCAGTATGGGTATTCCCCCGATCAGGGGGGCGAGCGAGTTGACTCGAAGACCGCTGCACCGTACTTGGGCAGGGCTCACCCGCTGGACGGCCGCGGTGATCGTGCTCACCGGAGCCACCGCGCTGTCCGCCTTGGCCACCGGGGCGGGCTCGCTGTGGATCGCGGTCGTGCCCGGGCTCGCCCTGTCGATCGCGGGGCTCGTCGCCCAGGTGCTGGTCGACAACAGGAACAGCGCCGGGAACCAGCCGGTTTGGACGGGACACCGGCCGCCCTATCCGGGCCTGGAGGCGTTCACCGACGACGACGCCGCCGTGTTCTTCGGCCGCGGCGCCGAGACCGACGAGTTGACCGACCGGCTCCATCCCGCCGTTCGCGGGTCCAGGCGGCAGTTCGTCGCCGTCGTCGGCCCCTCGGGCAGCGGCAAGTCGTCCCTCGTGCAGGCCGGTCTCGTCCCGGCCCTTTCCCGGCGCCGTACCGCCTGGCTGGTGCTTCCGCCGCTGAGGCCGGGTGGCCACCCTCTGCGCAGTCTGGCCCAGGCGCTCGCCGCCTCATCCTTAGCCGCCTCTGCAGGCGCCAGGCCCTCGGCAGTCGAAGAACAGCTGCGAGACGGAGGTGCCGAGGAGCTTGTGCGGTTGGTGGACGAGTTGCGGGTGTCCGGCCGCCGACGGGGTGCCGCAGCTGTCCTCCTGGTCGTGGACCAGTTCGAGGAGCTGTTCACCCAGACCGCCCCAGCAGCGCGCGAGGGGTTCCTCAGTCTGCTGCAGGCCACGTTGGAACGCGATCCCGCTCTCTGGGTAGTGGCCACTTTGCGGTCGGAGTTCCTGACTCCGCTGCTGGCGTCGTCCTTCGCCCCCTTCGTACAGCGGCCGGTGATGGTGGGCGTCCTGGGCAGGGACGCGCTCGGGCAGATCGTCGAGGAGCCGGCCGCGCTCGCCGGCCTGCGCTTCTCCCCCGGGGTAGTGGCCCGGATCGTCGATGACACCGGCAGCGGTGATGCTCTGCCACTGCTCGCCTTCACGCTCCAGCAGCTCTTTCTGCGCGTGCGCGACAGCGGCGTCGTAAGGCGCGAGGACTACGACCGGCTCGGCGGGGTCAGCGGCGCGCTCGTCCGGCAGGCCGAGAACGTGTGTGCGGAACTGGGCGCCCGAGGGATCGACGAACCCGACATCCTGGGTGTCGTCTCCCGGTTCGTGACCCTCGACGGCAGTGAACCCACCCGGCGTCGTGTGCGGCGCGAGGCCTTCGGCCCGGCCGAACTGGAAGTCGTGGACGCCTTTGTGGAGGCGAGGCTGCTCACCACCCGGCCCGGTGACGGCGGGGTCGTCGTGGATGTCGCCCACGAAGCGCTGTTTCGCCACTGGGCCCCGCTGCGTCAGGACCTCGAAGCGCGGACCGACCAACTGCGCAGACGGTCCCAGGTGGAGCGCTGGGCCCAGGAGTGGGATCGCAGCCGGCGCGACCGCAGCCATCTGTTGCGGGACGAGCGTCTGCGAGCCGTGATGCGCTGGCTGGACGAGCAGCCCGGGCTGTGGGAGGAGGGCTCACTGGCGTACGAGTTCCTGGAGACCTCGCGCCGCAACGACAATGCCTGGCTGGAACGGTTGTCCGACGCGGTGGCGCAGCAGGCGCGCCTCACCACGGAGGTCGACCCGGAGCTGGCGCTGCTGCTGGCCGTCGCCGCCGTGGAGGAGTGCGCCCCGCGGGCCGCCGCGTTCGAGGCGCTCCATGCGGCGCTGGAGGCGTCCCGGCAGCGTGCTGTCCTCACCGGGCACACCGGGTGGGTGTGGGACGTCGTCTGGTCTCCGGACGGGCGTCGGCTGCTCTCCGTGTCTCACGACCACACCGCACGGGTGTGGGACGTGGAGCGGGGTGAGCAGACACGCGTGCTCCAGGGGCACTCGCGGCAGGTCGAGGCCGCGGCCTGGGCACCGGACGGCAGCGCGGTCGTGACGGCGAGTCAGGACGGAACCGCCCGCGTCTGGGACGCCACCACGGGCGAGGAACTCGCCGTACTCCTCGGCCACGAGCACCGTCTGACCTCGGTGGCCTGGTCACCCGCCGGTGATGCCGTGGCCACCGGCGCACGCGATCACACGGTGCGTCTTTGGGACCCGCGCACCGGGGAGTGCGCGGCACTGCTGGCCGGGCATCAGGACTGGGTGACGTCGGTGCGTTTCTCCCCCGACGGCACCCGCCTCGCCACGGCTTCGGGCGACCGCACGGTGCGCCTGTGGGACCTGTCGGCGCTTGGTTCGGACGCGGTGGCCACCGAGCTGACCGGACATCGCGGCTGGATCGACGCGGTGGACTGGTCACCTGACGGGACCCGCCTGGTGACTGGATCCCGCGACCGCACCGCACGGATGTGGGACGCGGCCGACGGTCAACAGCGGCTGGTCATGCACGGCCATCGACGAGACCTCACCGCTGTGACGTGGTCGCCGGACGGGAACCGCCTCGCCACCGCTTCGCGGGATGCCACCGCCCGATTGTGGAGCGCCGACGACGGCGCCGCCCGTCTGGTGCTGCGCGGACACAAGGATTGGGTGACGGCAGCCGGGTGGTCTCCGGACAGTGGTCGCATCGCCACTGCTTCCCGGGACGCGACCATCCGGTTGTGGGACGCCCGGCCCAGCTCCGAACGGCTGCTCCTGTCGGATCACACCGGGTGGGTGCGCACCGTGTCCTGGTCTCCGGACTCCACCGCGCTGGCTACTGGTTCCCGTGATGCGACCGCCCGGATCTGGGACGCCCGCACCGGTGTGCAGACACAGCTGTTGCACCACGAAGGTGAGGTGCGTGGCTGCCACTGGTCGCCCGACGGGGGGCTCCTCGTCACCAGCTCGTACGACCACACCGTGCGGGTCTGGGACGTGGGCACCGGAGCCGTTCGGCTCATACTGACGGGACATCAGGAGGGGGTGCGCAGAGCTCTGTTCAGTCCCGACGGTGGCCGCATCGCCAGCTGCGGCCGGGACGACACGGTGCGGGTGTGGGATCTCGGCTCGGGCGAACCGCTCATGGTCCTCGAAGGGCACGAGGCGATGGTGCGTTCCCTGGTGTGGTCGCCCGACGGACGCCATCTGCTCAGTGGCTCGAACGATGCGACGGCCAGGGTGTGGCGGGTCGAGGACGGAACGCGGATCGCCACCCTCGACGCGCACGACGACGCGGTGAACGCAGTGGGCTGGTCGCCCGACGGCCGCCTCATGACCACGGCGTCCCGGGATCGCACGGTGCGCGTATGGCGTCTTCCGGAGCAGTGGGCGCAACCGCCCGAGCTCGTGCACCTGCTGCAGCAGGAAGACGTCGTCCGTGATCTCGCCTGGTCACCGTGCGGCACGCGGCTCGCCCTCGCCTACGACGACTGCACTGCCCGGATATGGCACCTCGCGGAAGAGGTCGAACTGGCTGTGCTGCGTGGCCATGAGGCCTGGGTCGAGGGCGTCGGCTGGTCCGCGGACGGGGCACAGCTGGCGACGGCCTCGGGGGACGGGACGGCGCGGGTGTGGCCCGCGGTGCGGGACAAGGCGGCGCTGCTCGCCATTGCCCACAGCCGTGTTTCCCGCAGCCTCACAGCGCAGGAGCGGCACCGCTTCCTCCTGCCGGAAACCGGCTGACAGAGCACGCCGACCCAGGACGGGCCGGCTTCCTGCCCGGCATCGCAGTGCCGGGCCCGCTCAGCCTGTGGGACATCCTCGACAAGATCCGCGCGTACTGGCTCCCGCACGGTGAACTGTCGGTGCGAGGCGCCCGACGCGGCACGCCGTGTGCTCATCCGGCTCCAGCGGCTGGGCGCCTACCGCAGCGCCGGGTGATCGGCGACGACCGTGCACGACCCGGGCGCGATCTCCGTGAACCCCGCGTCCCGCACCAACGGCAGTCCACTGGTCGTCAGCCCGGCCCAGCGCCCCGGCTGCGCGGTCCGTACGGCGAGCGGGAACCCCGCCTCGCGCCAGGCGCCGCGCTCCTCGTCCGACAGCTCCCACCAGGCGAGCTGCGCCGCGTGCCCCGCCTGAGCCATCGTCTTGCCGGCCGACATGTCGAGTTCGGGGTTCAGCCAGAGCACCGGCGCCGACGGATCGGCGTCCACGGGCCGCTCCGGATCGTCGAGGTCGGTCCCGGACACCTGGAGCTTCGCCAGTTCCTTGGGCCACCCGTCCAGGGGCACGGGCGGGAACACCCGCACCTCGGCCGACTTGCCGGTGACAGTGATGCCCGGCAGCCCTTCGGCCCGCCGCCATTCGGCGCCGCGAGCCCGCCGCACCACCTTGCGGATACGGGCGTCCTGCCAGTCCCGGACGGCCTCGGCCCACTCGCCTTCGCCGAGGGACCGCTCGTCGCTCAGCATGACCAGCACGGCGCGGGCGGCGGTTTCCAGGGCGTCCGTACGGGGCGGGGGAGCGGCCCGCTCGATGCGGACGACGAGGGGCAGGACGAACTGAGGTCCCTCGTCGCGCGTCGAAGGCTCGGTGCGAAAGGGGCTGTCGCCGGGAACGGACGGATCACTGGTCACGTCCTCCAGTCTGCCAGGCGGAAGATCCGTTCCCCGGCGGGAGAGGATGGGCCCCATGCAACGCGATCTTCGACTGGACAACGTAGGCCGCCGCTACGGCATACGCGGCCCATGGGTCTTACGCGGCGTCCACCTCACCGTGCCCCCCGGCACCCTCATCCGCATCGACGGCCCCAACGGCACCGGCAAGTCCACCCTCCTGCGCCTCCTGGCCCGCTTGGACGCCCCCTCCGAAGGCCGCGTCACCGGCCGCCCCCGCACCGCGTACGTCCCCGAGCGCTTCCCCACGGCCCTCCCCTTCACCGCCCTCGGCTACCTGACCCACCTCGGCACGGTCCACGGCCTGTCCCGGCCGGCGGCCACCCGCTCCGCCCTGGAGTGGCTCGACCGCTTCGGCGCCGCCTCGTACGCCCGTACGCCGATGGCCCAGCTGTCGAAGGGCAGCAGCCAGAAGGTCGCCGTCGTACAGGCCCTCCTCGCCGAACCGGAGCTGCTCGTCCTGGACGAGGCGTGGACCGGCCTCGACGCCGACGCCCGCGCGGAGCTGGAGCGTGCCGTCGCCGAACGCACGGCGGGCGGCACCGCCGTGGTCTTCGTGGACCACGACCCGAGCCGCCTGGCGGGCGCGCCCGACGCGACGTACACCGTGCGCGACGCGGCCCTGGACCGCCGTACGGAACAGGTTCCTTCGGATCCCGCCGGCCCGCACGTGATCGTCGTCGTCCAGGGCCCGCGCGGCGGACAACTCCCCACCGACGTGCCCCGCACCGTCACCTCGGTCGAGGAAGCCACGCCGGGCACCCATCGCCTCACCGTCCCCGCGTCCCACTCGGACGTCCTCCTGCGCACCCTGCTGACCGCCCGCCCGCCATGGCACGTGGTGAGCGTGAGTCAGGAGAGACCTGCCCGAACCGACACCGAGAGCCGCCGATGAACGCCCTCCTCCGCTACCAGGCCGCCCTGCTGGCCCGCTCGCAGCGCTGGCTGCCGCCGTTCATCCTGTACGCCGTCTTCCTCGGCGTCGGTGTGCAGAGCGGGCAGCCCGTGCTCGACTCGCTCGGCTACGCGGCCGCCGCCCTGCTGCCCGTCGCCGCCTGGCTGGTGCGGATCTGCGTCACCAACGAGCCGCCCGCCGCCCGCAGTTGTGTCGCCGCGGCCGTCGGCCCGGGGCGGGCGCACCTCGCCGCGCTGCTGGTGGCACTGGCCGCGGCGGCGGCCCTCGGCACGGTGGCGATCGTCGTCGTCACCCTGATCAGCGACCCGGTCAGTGCCGACCAGCAGACCCGTGTGCCGCGGTGGCCCGCGGGCGCCGCCGGGCTGCTCGCCGCGCTGGCCTGCGCCCTGCTCGGCACCGCCGTCGGCGCCCTCACCGCCTGGCCGCTGCTGCGCTCGACCGGCCGCGCGGTGCCCACGATGCTGCTCGCGGCCCTGCTGTCGGTGGTGGTGACCGGTTCCCCGGCCCACGCGGCGGTCAGCGGCCTGGTCACCGGCTCCCGCTCGGGCACGGTTCCGCTGCCCCTGCTGCCCCTGGCCGCGGCGGCCCTGCTCACGGCGGCGGCGATCGCCACGGCCTGCGTGCTCACCTCCCGCAGATCACCCTGAGCAGGCCGTGCGCTGCGCCTCCTGCCACTCGCACACCGGGCAGAGCGTGATCCCCTTGTAGGACTCCGGGTACTCCGTCGGCTCCCGGCACAGCACGCACTCCGCATAGGGCGGCCCGTCGGCCTTGGGTGGCCTGGTCGCGTCGATCAGGCAGTAGTCGGTCGTGGGCTGTTCCTCGCTCATGTCTCCAGCGTACGAGGCTCATGTCCGAGGCGAACCGGCGTCACCGCCGCCCGCGGGCAGCCCCGATCAGCTCGGAAACCTTGACGAACCGGAAGCCCTTCCCGCGCAGCTCGGGCACGACCCTGCGGACCACCCGCTCGGTCGTCGGAGCGGCACTGAGCGTGCAGTGCAGGACGACCACGGACCCGGGCCGCACCCCGTCCAGCACGTCCTGGGCGACCGCGCGGGCGTCCGTCGCGAACGCGTCCCCGCTCACCACGTCCCACTGCACGGCGGTGACACCCGCAGGGGTCAGCGCCTTCAGAGCACGCCGGTCGTAACAGCCGCCGGGAAACCGGAAGTACGGCATCGCGTCCCGTACCCCCACCTTCCGGAACGCGGCGTACGCCCGCTCCACATCCGCCCGCATCCGCTCCTCGTCGACGGTCGGCAGCCCGTAGCAGTCGTCGGTGAAGGCGTGGTGGCTGTACGAGTGGTTGGCGACCTCGAAGAGCGGGTCCCGCCCGATGGCCCGGGCCTGCCCCGGATACTGCTCGGCCCACCGGCCCGTCATGAACACGGTCGCCGGCACCTTCAGCTCCCGCAGGGCCGCGACGAGCCCCGGATTGTCGAACCGCTCGCCGCTCACCGCCCGCGGTCCCTGATCGGAGGTCATGTCTGCATCGAAGGTGAGCGCGACGGTCTTGTCCCTCGCACGGGGGCCATGCTCGAAGACGGGCGTCAGGCCGGCGGGGCCGGGCGCGAGGGTCGGGGGCTTGGCCGCGGAGGAGGAGGCGGCGGTGGCGCTGGGTGCCGGGAGGGGAGCGCGCGTCGCCTCGGGCGCACACGAGGCGAGTGCGCCCAGCGCCGCGCCCAGGGCGCAGACGGCCGTGACGCGTCGTACAAGAGTGATCACCGCATGAAGATATGAGGATCAACTGGTCATATCGGTGCATCGACGGCCCCCGCCGGGACCGTGTCACTCGCCCGGCGGGCCGGTCGTCTCAGTCGGTGCGGGTGCAGGAGCCCGTCGGTGCGGTCACCGGAGGGCGGCACTGGAGGGTGGAGTCGGCCGCGTCCGTGCTCAGGTAGCGGCCGAGGCAGGTGTTCACCGTCGTTCGGCCGCGCTCGGCGCAGAAGGTCAGGGCGGCGCGGCCGTCGGTGAAGGGGCCGGGGGCGTAGATCACCCAGTAACCGCCGTGCAGGGAGGCGTAGTCGTCGCTGCGCACGACGGTCGCCTCCGGCACGGATCGGCGGATGGTGGCGAGTCGCCGGTCGCGGGCGGCGGTGCCCGAGGCGATGGGTTCGGAGTGGAGCTGGGCGATCCAGCGGCCTTCCGGCGCACCGACGGGGGTGCCGCCGGAGGCCGTCGGGCTGGGAGTCGGTGCGGGGGACGGCTGCCGCGGCGTCGGGCTCGGGGTGGAACTCGTGGCCGCCGGTGTCGTGGTGCTGCCGGCCTTGTCGTCACCCTCGCCGTCGCCGGGGCGCAGCGCGAAGGCCAGAGCCGTCGCCGTGGCGATCACCAGCGCCGCGCTCGCGGCCACCACCAGTGGTGTACGGCGTCGAGGGCCCCGCGACCGCTGCGCAAGCGTCGGGTGCGTGATGTCCGGCCGGGTGGGGACAGGCTGCGCGGTCGGCGTCCGGTGCTGCGGGGCACCGGCGTTCAGTGTCGGTCGAACCCAGCGCGCTGCCGCCCCCGCCTCCACCTCCGCCAGCATCGCGTCCAGCCGGGCGGCCTCGGGGCGGGCCGCCGGGTCGCGCACCAGCAGGGCGTCGAGCACCGGCGTCAGCGGGCCCGAGCGGGTCGGTGCCGGGAGCGGGGCGTCGAGTACGGCGGCCAGGGTGGCGAGGGTGGTGGGGCGGCGCAAGGGACTGACGCCCTCCACGCACACGTACAGGACCACGCCCAGCGACCACAGGTCGGCGGCCGGGTCGTCGTCGTGCCCCCGGATCCGCTCCGGGGCCATGTACTCGGGCGAACCGACGAGCTCGCCGGTGGCCGTGAGGGCCGTCGTGCCCTGCAGGGCGGCGATGCCGAAGTCGGTGAGGACGGCGTCGCCGTCGGGCCGCAGGAGGATGTTGGCGGGTTTGACGTCCCGGTGCTGGATGCCCGCCGCGTGCGCGGCCCGCAGCGCGGCGAGCACCTGGCGGCCGAGGCGGGCCGCCTCCACCGGGGTCAACGGGCCGTCGTCCAGCCGACGTTGGAGCGAGATGCCGGGCACCAGCTCCATCACGATCCACGGATGCGGATCGGCGGCCACGATCTGATGAACCGTCACCACATGCGGATGGTTGAGCCGGGCCAGCGCCCGCGCCTCCCGCATCACCCGCTCGCGCACCAGGCCGACCGTGTCCGCGTCGGACCGGACCGCCTTGAGCGCGACCTCGCGGTGCAGCACCGTGTCACGAGCCCGCCACACGGTGCCCATTCCGCCACTGCCGAGCCGCTCCACCAGCTCGAACCGGCCGTCGACGACATCCCCCGGAGCGTTCATGCGGCACAGGTTAGAGGACGCCGGAGAGGCGACCTCCGCTTGGGGAGGCGTGACGCGGGGGGAGGCTACCTGCGCCAGGGCCCCGTCACCGCGAACGTCGTACCCGGCGTGTAGCAGTTGACGTACATCGTCCGGCCGTCGGGCGAGAAGGTGACCCCGGCGAACTCGCCCCACTCCGGTTCCGCGGGGGTCCCAATGTTCTGGGCGTTGCGCGCCATCGCGTACACCTCGCCCTGTCGCGTCACGCCGAAGACGTGCTGGGCGCCGTTGCCGTCCTCGCACACCATCAGGCCGCCGCTGGGGGCGAGGCAGATGTTGTCCGGGGACTCGCCGGGGAGCTGCAGGTTCGTGTCGGGACCGAAGACGATCACCAGGGTGAGGCGGCGCGCCGTGGGGTCGTAGCGCCAGACCTGGCCGTAGTGGTCCGCCGCCGAGCCCTCCGCTCTGCGGGCGAAGGAGGAGACGAAGTAGACGTTGCGGCCGCCCCAGTAGCAACCCTCCAGCTTCTGCGCGTGGGTGATGCCCTTGGGGCCGAAGTCCTGGTGGCGGATGGGGGTTTGGGCGGCGAGCGGGTCCGGTACGTCGACCCACTCGATCTTCTCGAAGCTCGCGCCCGTCTCCTGGATCGAGGAGAGGTCGCGGACCCCCGGCACGCGCATCGCCTGGAGGCGGCCGCCCGCGCGCAGGGTGCCCAGGCTGCCGTGCGTCTGGTGGGGCAGGAAGCGGTAGAAGAGGCCGAAGGGCTTCTCGAAGGCGTCCTCGGTCTCGTAGACGATGCCGCGCCGCGGGTCCACCGCGATCGCCTCGTGCTGGAAGCGGCCCATCGCGGTCAGCGGGACCGCGCCGGAGCGGTGCGGGGTGGCCGGGTCGACCTCGAAGATGAAGCCGTGGTCCTTGGTGTAGCCGTTGGTGCCCGCCCTGTCCTCGGTCTCCTCGCAGGTCAGCCAGGTGCCCCAAGGCGTGGGCCCGCCCGCGCAGTTGACGGCCGTACCGGCGATGGCGACGCGCTCGGACAGGACCCGGCCCTGCGCGTCCAGCGTCAGCGCCGTGCAGCCGCCCTTGCCCGCCGGGTCGTAGGTGAGGCCCTCGACGGTCGGGACGGGGATCTTCGCGGTGACGCGGTTCTCGTGGTTGCGCACCAGGTGGACGCGGCCGTGCCGGCCGGGCAGGGCCGTCATGCCGTCGTGGTTGGACGGGACCAGGCCCTCGCCGGAGCGGAGCCGGTCGCCCTCGCGGGAGAGGACCTGGTAGGAGAAACCTTCCGGCAGGTCGAGCAGGCCCTTCGGGTCGGGGACCAGCGGGCCGTATCCGGTGTGACCCAGGTTCTGTGCGGCGGCGGTGCCCGCGAAGAGTTCGGTGAGTTCTCCGGCGAAGGCGATCGAGACGCCCAACGCGCCGGTGCGGGCGAGGAGCTGACGGCGTGTCGTACGACCGGCGGTGGTGTTTTCGGGCATGGGGCAACCTTCCTGCTGGCGGACAGGAACTGTGACCCCGCCGTGTCTATCACCTGGTGCGAGTCCCGGGAACCACGCGCGTAGCGTGTGTCACTTCTGAGGGGGCTGCCCGGGCGTGGTGTCCGGCTCGGATTCCTCGATGGCCTCGTGGTCCGGCGGCCGCTGCGCACCCCTCTCCAGGAACCGCAGCAACTCCACCGGGATCGGCAGCACCAGCGTGGAGTTCTTCTCCGCCGCCACCGCCATCACCGTCTGCAGCAGCCGCAGCTGGAGGGCGGAGGGCGCGTCGGCCATCTGGTGCGCGGCCTCGGCCAGTTTCTTGGAGGCCTGGAGTTCGGCGTCGGCGTTGATGACCCGGGCCCGCCGCTCGCGGTCGGCCTCGGCCTGCCGGGCCATGGAGCGCTTCATCGTGTCCGGGAGGGACACGTCCTTGATCTCGACACGGTCGATCTGCACGCCCCAGCCGATCGCCGGGCTGTCGATCATCAGCTCCAGGCCCTGGTTGAGCTTCTCGCGGTTGGACAGCAGATCGTCCAGGTCGCTCTTGCCGATGATCGAGCGCAGCGACGTCTGCGCCATCTGGGAGACGGCGAAGCGGTAGTCCTCGACGTTGATGATCGCGGCCGACGCGTCCACGACCTTGAAGTACACGACCGCGTCGACCCGCACGGTGACGTTGTCGCGGGTGATGCCCTCCTGTGCGGGCACGGGCATCGTCACGATCTGCATGTTGACCTTGTGGAGCCGGTCCACGGCGGGGACGATCAGCGTGAATCCCGGATCGCGTACGGTGCCTCGCAGGCGTCCGAGCCGCAGGATCACCCCGCGTTCGTACTGCTTGACGACCCGCGCGGCAGCCGCGAGGTACACCAGTCCCGCCACGCCGACACCTACGGCCGCGCCCAGCAGCTCCTCGACCATGGCGACCTCCTCACTGAGAGGCCCGTTCCGTATGCTCCTGTAACGATATGCCCGGTGTCTGGTCCGGGGCCATGGACGCCCCCGGACCGGACACCGGGCAAGGGGTCATACGCCGGTCAGGGCGCCGTGACCCGCACCGGTTCCGTCCCTGCCGCGCTGTGTCGCTCGGCCCAGGTCTCCAGGGCCGTACGGCAGGCGTGGTCGAGGTGGTGCAGGCCGGACAGGTCCAGCTCCACCGGGCGGTCCTGGGGCAGGGCCTCCAGGCTGTCGAGGATCTTCGGCAGCCTGAGGAAGGTCGCGTTGCCCGACAGGTGCGCCTGGATCGGTCCGGCGCCCTTGTCGATGACCTCCAGCTTCACGTGCGAGGCTTCCCAGGCGGTCTTGGCGACCGACAGGGCCAGACCGATGAGCACGCCCTCGAACATGTTCACCGCGACGATCGAGACGGCGGTGACGACGAGGATCAGCGCCTCGCCCCGGTGGCCCCGCCACAGGGAGACGATCCCGCGGAAGGGGATGAGCTTGAAGCCCGCGTGGACCAGGATGCCCGCCAGCGCGGGGATCGGGATCAGCGCCAGCGTGGCGGGCAGCAGCGCCGCGAACAGCAGCAGCCACACGCCGTGCATGACACGGGACGCCTTGGTCTTCGCGCCCGCCTGAACGTTGGCGGAGCTGCGCACGATGACCGCCGTCATCGGCAGCGCGCCGAGCACACCGCAGACGGTGTTGCCCGCGCCCTGCGCCATCAGCTCCTTGTCGTACTCGGTGCGCGGCCCGTCGTGCAGCCGGTCCACGGCCGCGGCGCTGAACAGCGACTCGGCCGACGCGATGAGCGTGAAGGCGACGATCGTGGCGAGCACACCGACGTTGGCGAGCTCGCCGAAGGCGCTCAGGGAGGGCGGCTGGATGGAGCCCAGCAGGCCCTTGACCTCGACGGTGGCGACCGGCAGCGAGAACACGGCGGCCGCCGCTGTCGCCAGACCGACCGCGGCGAGCGGACCCGGAACGGTGCGCACCTTGCTCGGCATCCGCTTCCACAGCACCAGGACGGCGATGGTGCCGGCGCCCAGTCCGATCGAGGCCAGCGCCCCGGTGTTCCCGACGGCCTCGGCGAGCGCGCCGGGAAGCCCGGCTATTTTCTCCAGGCCGGAGGCGGGCGCCTTGGCGTCCGCGACCGCGTAGAGCTGCCCGGCGATGAGCACAAGGCCGATACCGGCCAGCATGCCTTCGACGACGGAGACCGAGATGGCCCGGAACCAGCGCCCCAGCTTCAGGGCGCCCATGAGGAGCTGGAGCAGGCCGGTGGCGAGCACGAGCACACCGAGGACCGGCAGCCCGAACTCCTGGACGGCCTCGAAGACCAGCACGGTCAGACCGGCGGCGGGTCCGGAGACCTGAAGGCTGCTGCCGCGCATCATGCCGGTGACGATGCCGCCGACTATGCCGGTGACGAGTCCGAGCTCGGCGGGCACTCCGGAGGCGACGGCGACGCCGACGCACAGCGGCAGTGCGACCAGGAAGACGACCAACGAGGCGGCGAAGTCCCGCCGCAGGTGGGGGAATTTGGTCATCATGGCGATCACAGCGCCTCGAACGCGTCGGTCTCGGCGCTGTGGGCGCGCACGGCGCCCTTGTGCACCTCGTAGTACCAGGCGTGCAGGCTCAGTTGACGCTCCTTCACCTTCTTCTCGATGAACGGGTACGAGCGCAGCCGCAGCAGCTGCGTCAGCACATGGGCCTGGACGCCTTCGGCGACCTCCGGATCCTCCACGGCGCCCGAAGGGCGCGGGGTGGCGTGCGAGAGCCAGTCGCGCACGGCCGGTACGGCGTCCAGGTCGTCGCCGCGCACGAGCGCGCCGACGGCACCGCAGTGCGAGTGGCCGCAGACCACGATGTCGCTGACGCCGAGGACCTCCACGGCGTACTCGATGGTGGCCGCCTCGCTGGTGGGGTGCTCGGAGATGTACGGCGGGACGATGTTGCCCGCGGTGCGCAGCTCGAAGAGCTCGCCGGGGCGGGCGCCCGTGATGAGGGCGGGTACGACGCGAGAGTCGGAGCAGGTGATGAAGAGAACCTGCGGGGACTGCCCTTCGGCCAGCTTGGCGAACTCCTCAGGGCGCTGTCCGAACGTACGGGCGTTGTCGATGAGGGGCTGCATATGTGGTGACTCCTCCTGGCGCGCTGCAGTTGCGCGTCGGGGTTTACATGACAGAGGTGGGGGGGGGGAACTGCTCTGCTCCTCAGCAGCGGAAGACCTGAAGTCCCGCCGGAGTGTGGGACGTCGAGGATCTCGACGTGCGCTGGTGCGCGGTGCCGGCTCTGGCCGGCTGGTGCGCGGACGCGGGGTCCCGGGCGATCAACGGTCGGTCGGGCGCCTGGGGCCCGGAGTCGGCGAAGCGCGGATGGTCACGGGTGCGCAGCGGACCGGTCGGGTCCCCATCACCCGATGGCACGCAGTGGCGGGACGTGAGGGTTTCGTCGCGCAGCGCCTTCCCGGAGAGCTTGATTCCGGGCTGGGCTTTGGCCTTTGCCTGACTGACTGTGTGCGCGTGTGCGAAGGATGTGGCGGGTGCGAAGAACTGGAGGGTGAGCAGGACGGCGGCGAGGATCGAAACCGCGGTCCGAACCGTCACACCTCGAAACATGCGCCCCCCCTCTCGTAAATCCACGCCTCTTGAACGCGCCAACACTTGGTCAACCGTTGGTCAAGAAATACCTTAGCCCGGCAAAGTCGTTTGCAGGGTTAACTTAACGTTTCCAGCTGAAGAGAGCCTGAAACGTGACGGTGGCATGGCTTGAACTCCCCCTTGACCTGGGGGAGTTGGCCGATTGGAAGGCGTCAGGCGGTGACGAGGCCCTGCGCGTCACGCGCCAGGGCGGTGAGGCGCGAGATGGCGCGGAAGTACTTCTTGCGGTAGCCGCCCTTGAGCATGTCCTCGCTGAACAGCTTGTCGAACGGCAGCCCGGAGGCCAGGACCGGGACCTCACGGTCGTAGAGCCGGTCCGCGAGGACGACGAGCCGCAGCGCGGTGGACTGGTCCTCAATCGGCTGGACGTCGGTGAGGCACACGGCGTTCAGACCATCGGTCAGAGCGCCGTAACGACTGGGGTGGACGCGGGCGAGGTGGTCCAGCAGATGCGGGAAGTCGTCGAGCGAGGCGCCCTCGGTGGCGTACGCCGCCTTCGTCACCTGCTCTTCGGAGTACGGCGCCGGCGCCTCGGGCAGGCCGCGGTGGCGGTAGTCCTCGCCGTCGATGCGCAGCGCGCGGAAGTGCGCCGACAGGCCCTGGATCTCCCGCAGGAAGTCGGCCGCCGCGAAGCGGCCCTCGCCGAGCTTGCCGGGGAGGGTGTTGGAGGTGGCGGCGAGCGCGACGCCCGCGTCGACGAGCTTGCCGAGCAGGGTCGAGACGAGGACGGTGTCGCCGGGGTCGTCGAGCTCGAACTCGTCGATGCAGAGGAGTCGGTGGCCGGAGAGGGTCTGGACCGTCTGCTGGAAGCCGAGGGCGCCGACGAGGTTCGTCAGTTCCACGAAGGTGCCGAAGGCCTTGAGGGACGGCTCGGCCGGGGTGGCGTGCCAGAGGGAGGCGAGCAGGTGGGTCTTGCCGACGCCGTAGCCGCCGTCGAGGTAGACGCCGCGGGGTCCCGCGGGGGTCTTGGGCGCCTTGGGCCTGCCGAAGCCGAGGAAGCCGCGCCTGGCCTTGCCGGCGCCGCTGGCGTGCGCCCCGCCGAGCCCGGCGGCGAAGCCCTCCAGGACACCGACCGCCTCGGTCTGGCTGGCCTGGTTCGGGTCCGGTATGTAGGTGCTGAACCGGACCGAGTCGAAGCGCGGCGGCGGCACCATCTCCGCGACCAGCCGGTCCGCGGGGACGTGCGGCGCGCGGGCGCACAGGGACAGCGGGCTCGCTTCGGCTATCGGATGCGGACCGGAGGCGGCGGAGGAGGACGACACGGTTCACCATGCTAATCGCCGTGCCACACTCCTTGACATGCGACGCCTGTTCCCTGTGACCGATGAAACAGCAGCGAGGGCCTCCGGCGGTCCGGCCGGGGAGGAGGGGGTTGGAGCTGTCGATGCCGGGGATGGCCTTCCCGCGGGGGACCTGACCGAGGGCGAGTGGAGTCTCGCCGAGATCGCCGCCGCGTATGCCTATCCGGAGCCGGGGCCCGGCGGGGCGCAGCCCTGGCTGCGGGCCAACATGGTGTCCACGCTGGACGGGGCCGCCCAGCACGACGGCCGCTCGCAGCCCATCTCCACCGCGACCGACATGCGGATCTTCGGCACGCTGCGAGGTCTCGCCGACGTCGTGATCGTCGGCGCCGAAACGGTACGTCTGGAGGGGTACCGTCCGGCACGCGCGCGTGCGGAGTTCGCTGACGCGCGTGAGGCGGCCGGGCAAGGGCCTGCCCCGGCCATCGCGGTGGTCAGCGCGAGCCTGGACCTCGACTACAGCCTTCCGCTCTTCACCTCGCCCTCGGTGCCGACCCTCGTCCTCACCGGTGCCGCCGCGGCCCCGGACCGCATCGCGGCCGCCGAGAAGGCGGGCGCCCGGGTGGTGATCGCCGGTGACGGGGTCGGTGTCGACCCCGTACGTGCCGTCCAGGCCCTCGCCGAGCTCGGCCACACCCGGCTGCTGACCGAGGGCGGCCCACGGCTGCTCGGGCAGCTGGTGGCCGCCGGGGTGCTCGACGAGCTCTGTCTGACGATCTCCCCGATGCTCACCGCCGGTGACGCACAGCGCATCGCCGGAGGGCCCTCGGTGGCGGTGCCGAAGCGGTTCGAGCTGGTGTCGCTGCTGGAGGAGGAGGGGTTCCTGTTCGGCCGGTACCGGCGGACGTGAGGGCGGTTTGAGCGGTTCGGAAAAGGGTTCTATCGGTGTCGTGGCCCTGAAAACGGCGGAATCTACCGTTCCGTTTAGCTTCCGCCGGGCACACTGAAAGTCGCAGTCCCCGTGCGAGCGCGGGGCAGGATGGTTTCCGCAGAAGGGGCGCCCGGTGTTCACAAGCGTTTTGATGATCGAGAAGGCCCTGACGTCCGCCGACGTGGAGTTCGTCACCACCTTGCACGGGGACGAGCAGGTCGCCTTCCACGTGTTGCTCCAGCCGCGCGGTGAGCAGGCCGACAGGTTGTTGCGCGCCATCGACGACATCGCGCTCGGCGAGCTGGACGAGGCGGTCCGGGAGGGGCAGGCGCCGGAGGGTGAGGAGGCGCTGAGCACCGGGGAACGGGCGCTGGAGGTGTCGCTCACGGCCCTGCGCGGGACCGGGGCGGAGGCCGACGGGCGGCTGTTGGAGGACCATCCGCTGGATGCGCTCAAGGCCGTGGTGGACGAGGTCGGTGCGGACGAGGTGATCGTGTTGACCGACCCGCACTACGTGGAGGAGTTCTTCCACCGGGACTGGGCGTCGAGGGCTCGGCACAAGGTGGGGGTGCCGGTGCTGAAGCTCTTCTCGCACAGCAAGGTGTAAGGGAATGACGGCGGGGCGCCGTAGGGCCCCGCGTCCCATGCGCGAGGCCTGTCTCACCACCCAATAGGCTGGGGCCTCATCGTCGTACCGCAATCTTGGGAGAACACGCATGGCACCCGGCCTTCCCACCGCCATGGACCGACCGCACTTCATCGGCATCGGTGGGGCCGGTATGTCGGGGATCGCGAAGATTCTCGCGCAGCGTGGGGCCAAGGTGGCGGGCAGTGATGCCAAGGAGTCCGGGACGGCCGAGGCGCTTCGGGCGCTGGGCGTGACCGTGCACATCGGGCATGCGGCGGAGCACATCGCCGACGACGCCAGCTGTGTCGTCGTGTCGTCGGCGATCCGGCAGGACAACCCCGAGCTGGCCCGCGCCGCCGAGCTGGGCATCCCGGTGGTGCACCGCTCCGACGCGCTCGCCTCGCTGATGGACGGGATGCGCCCGATCGCCGTCGCCGGTACGCACGGCAAGACGACCACGACGTCGATGCTGGCGGTCTCCCTGAGCGAGCTGGGCCTCAAGCCGTCCTACGCCATCGGCGGCGACCTCGACGCCCCCGGCTCGAACGCCCTGCACGGCGACGGCGACATCTTCGTCGCCGAGGCGGATGAATCGGACCGCAGCTTCCACAAGTACGCGCCCGACGTCGCGATCGTCCTGAACGTCGAGCTCGACCACCACGCCAACTACGCGTCGATGGACGAGATCTACGAGTCCTTCGAGACGTTCGCGGACCGCATCACCGACGGCGGCACGCTGGTGATCTCGGCGGACCAGGACGGGGCGCGGGAGCTGACCCGGCGGGTCGCCGCGCACGACGTGCGGGTGGTGACGTACGGCGAGGCGGAGGACGCCGACGTACGGGTCCTGTCCGTGCTGGCGCAGGGGCTGAAGAGCCAGGTCACCGTCCTCCTGGGCGGCCAGGAGCTCACCTTCACGGTCTCCGTCCCCGGCCGCCACTACGCGCTCAACGCCGTGGCCGCGCTGGCGGCGGGCGCGGCGCTCGGTGTCCCGGCCGCCGAGCTGGCCCCCGCGCTGGCGGCCTACACGGGCGTCAAGCGGCGTCTCCAGCTGAAGGGCGAGGCCGCGGGCGTCCAGGTCATCGACTCCTACGCCCATCACCCGACCGAGATGACGGCCGACCTGGAAGCGATGCGCGCGGCCGCCGGTGACGCCCGCATCCTGGTCGTCTACCAGCCCCACCTCTTCTCCCGGACGCAGGAGCTCGGCAAGGAGATGGGCGATGCCCTCGCCCTCGCGGACTCCTCCCTGGTCCTGGACATCTATCCGGCCCGCGAGGACCCGATCCCCGGTGTCACCAGCGACCTGATCATCGAGGCGGCCCGGGCGGCGGACGCCGAGGTGACGGCGGTGCGCGACAAGGGCGAGGTGCCCGCGCTGATCGCGGGAATGGCGAAGCCCGGTGATCTCGTTCTCACCATGGGCGCGGGCGATGTCACCGACCTCGGCCCGCTCATCCTGGACCGCCTGTCGAAGTGAGGGGCAAGCACTCATGTCGTACGACGTCGAAAAGCCGGACGAGCAGTGGCGCACGGAGCTGACCCCGGCCGAGTACGCCGTCCTGCGCCAAGCCGGCACGGAGCCCGCCTTCACGGGTGAGTACACCAACACCAAGACGACGGGCGTCTACTCCTGCCGCGCCTGCGGCGCCGAACTCTTCACCTCCACCACCAAGTTCGAGTCCCACTGCGGCTGGCCGTCCTTCTACGACCCGAAGGACACCGACGCGGTGGAGCTCATCGAGGACCGCTCGCACGGGATGGCGCGGACCGAGGTCCGGTGCGCCCGGTGCGGGTCGCATCTCGGGCATGTCTTCGAGGGTGAGGGGTATCCGACCCCGACGGACCAGCGGTACTGCATCAACAGCATCTCGCTGCGGCTGACGCCGGACGAGGGCTGACCCGGGAGGGGTGCGGCCGCTGGTCGCGCTGGCACGCCGGATGCCGGTGTTCGTAGACTCGTAAGGGACGTCGACGCCCGGCCCCGGTGGTCAGTCCGGCCCGGTGCGGGAAGGCGGTGGCGCTGTATGTCGTACGTCGCGGTGAGTGTGATCAGCCATCCCGGGCTGTTGCGCGAGCGCAACGAGGACAGCCTCGTCGTCGGGCCGTGGACGCTGTGCGCCACCGTCACCGAGAATCCGCAGACCCTGATCTTCCCGCTCGGGACGCCCTTGGTCGTGGCCGTCGCCGACGGGCTGGGCGGGCATCCCGGCGGCGACGTGGCCAGTGCCCTGGTCGTCCGCCGGATCGCCTCGCTCGGTCCCGCCCTGAGCAGCGAGGTCGCCGTCCGTGACGCCCTGAACACCTGCAACCGCGCCGTGTACCAGGCGGCCGGGGGCGACGAGGCGGGCGCGCTGTCCGGCATGGGGTCGACGGTCGCCGGAGTTGTCGTACAGCCCGACTCGGTGCTGGCGTTCAACGTGGGCGACAGCCGGGTCTTCGCGGTCTCCGGCGACGGGCTGCGCCAGGTGAGCGTCGACGACAGCCCACCGCACCCGGCCGGGCACACCACCTCCCTCGTCACCCAGTGCCTCGGCGGCTCGCCGGCCTATCGCGCCGTCCAGCCCCATGTCATGGCCGAGTCCCTCACCCCCGGCGTTCGCTACCTCGTCTGCTCGGACGGGCTGACGGACCCGGTGAAGGAGGACGTACTGGAGGAGGTCCTGCGGGAGCACGACGACGGCCGGGCGGCCTTCGAGCTGTGGAAGGCCGCCATCGAGGCGGGCGGGCCCGACAACATCACCGTGGCCGTGGTGCGGGTCCAGGAGGAGTAGCGCGCGGGCCCGGGTGGTCGAGGGGCCGGGCGTCGACGGTGCGGTCGGCATCGCGGGCGAGGAGTTCGCGCCCGCCGGCCACGTCGCGTTCGCGCTGCGAGGGTGCCGGCGGCTCAGAGGACCTTGCGCTGGACCAGGATCGAGAGCACGAGTGCGCCCGGCAGCAGGGGTATCCAGACCGTCAGGACGCGGTAGCCGATGACCGTGGCCGCGGCGAGGCTCATCGGTGCGCCGAAGGTGACCATCGTGAACACCAGCGCCGCGTCGACGGGGCCGATGCCGCCCGGTGCGGGCACGGCGCCCACCGCGGTGCTGGCGAGCAGGAGGGCGAGGGTCGCCTGCGTCCAGGACAGCGGCAGGCCGAGCGCGAAGCCGACCGAGGCGATCACGCTCGCCTGGAGCAGCGGGGTGGCGGCGGCCCCGACCCACAGGGCGAGGACGCGGCTGGGCCGGGTGTGCAGGATCCGCGCGTCGGTCAGGGCGGCGCGTACGCAGCAGACGAGGGGGCGGCGCAGTGGCCGGACCGCTGCGGCGAGGGTGCCCGCGGTGGCGAGGGTGACCGTCACACCTGCGGCCACCAGGAGCAACGTCCGTTCGTCCGGGACGAGTGCGCCCAGGTGCAGCAGTTCGGGGAAGGCCACGAGGAAGCCGAGCAGCACCGCTGTCTTCGCGATCGGCTTGACCAGTGAGTACAGGGCGAGTGAGGCGGTGGCCCGGGCCAGGGGGATGCCGCGGTTCTGCAGGAAGCGCAGGGTGACGGCATGGGCGCCGATGCTCGCCGGCAGTACGTGGTTCGCGGCGCCGGCCGCGAACTGCGATGCGAGCAGCAGGCCGGGCGGGAGCCGTTCCGGTAGGGCCCCTTGGCGGACGCACGCGGCGGCCACCCAGCCCATGCAGGTGAAGAAGAGGCCGGCGAGCAGCCACCAGGGGTCGGCGGAGGCGAGCCGGGTGGCGCCGTCGGCGAAGGTGCGCCAGTCGGCCACCGCCCACGCTCCGATCAGCAGGAGCGGGAGCAGGGTCAGCGCGTGGCGGGTGAGGCGTGCGGGGGAGAAGGGGGAGCGGGTGGGGGCGCAGGCGGGAGCGGGAGCGGGAGCGGGGGCGGGACAGGCGGGCAGCGGTCCGGGGAGATCGCTGAGCGGGAGCGAGGACACGGCGCGGTCGTCCTTCCGCGTCACCGCCGCGCGGACGCGGGGCGACGGCTAGAGGGCGAGGCAGGAGGGGACGCCGAAAACGTGCCCGCCCGGTGTGACGCCGTGGTGTCCGGCAGCCGAAGCGACGTCGGCGGGTGAGCGACGCGACCGGGGAGGTTGCCCTGCCGTCGCCTGCGCCGAGGTGCCCGTGATGCTGCTGGGGCGCAGGGGTGGCTGTCCGGCGTCGCCCGCACCGGCCCGCCCCTGCGCCCGCTCTCACCGCATCCAGTGCCCCCCGGTGCTCCACCCCAGGAAGCGGCGGGCGCGGCCGCTGTCGGACGTGCCGGCCGGGTCGAAGGCGCCGCCCTCGGCGACCAGGAGCAGGCCTGCCAGGGCGGGGGCCAGTCGGGTCCTGACGTGGGCGGGGTGGCGGGCCGTCTCCTCGTCCAGGCCGGCGAGGAACCGCCGCTGTGCGTCGGGCGGGCACAGGGACAGGTGGAACAGCATCTGGCGCCAGGCGTACGCCGCGTCCTTGATGGTCGGCAGTGGACGCCGGTTGTCGTGCACGCGGGCGGTCAGGCGGCACACGGTGACGAAGCTGCGGTGCGCCAGGTCGGCCCAGCCGGGCTGCGGGGCGATGCCCACCCGGTGGACCAGCGTGGCCAGGTTGTGCGTGGTGAGGATCTGCGCCTGCTCGATCACCATGCCGTTCGCCGCAACCGACCAGGCCCCGGCCCCGGATGCGGCCCCGGATGCGGCCCCGGACGCGGTTCCGGCGCGCTCGGTGCACAGGCGCGCGAAACCGGGAGACGTACGGGCGCCGTACGAACGGCTCAGTGCCGCGCCCGTCTCGGTGATCGCCAGGTTGCGGATCGCCCCGTAGTCGATGCCGTAGTAGCGCTCGTACAGCGTGCCGCCCAGCAGCTCACCCGCGATCCGTGCCGCCGTGAGGAACTTCGGGCTGAACGTGTCCATGAAGATGTCGGCGGCCAGCTCCTCCACGAACGGGGCGCCCAGATCGCACTGGCGGGCCAGCACGACGAGCTCGCGGACGAGCGGGTTGGGCAGGATCGTGCCCGGGAAGGCCTGCACGGCCAGCTCGCCCAGCTGCCGCAGCACGTCGAGCGCGCCTTCTCCGTCCGGCTTGCCGATCACCGCGGCGCGCTGCCCGGACACCGCCCGCACCCAGGGCAGTTCCTCGACACGCACCTGCCCTTCCAGGTTGAGCAGGAGCAGGGAACGGCGGCCCCGGAACGCCCGGTAGTTCGCGGCCATCAGCGCCCGCAGTGTCGCGTCGCGGTACGCCTGCGCGGTGGTGGCGGCCACCAACTGCGGTACCAGCTCGGCCAGTACCTCGGCGGACGGGACGACGCCCTGCTCCACGAGCGTGCCGATCGGCGCGCTCAGCGCGGACTCGGCCACCTGCCGGATCGTCGGCGGTACGGCCGCCCCGGCGGGCAGGCCGGTCTCCCGGCTCTCCTCCTCCGTCACGGCGCGGACGAGCGGGGCGACGTCGGGTACGCCCGTCTCCTGGGGCAGTACGGAGAGCCGGCGCAGCACCAGTTGGGCCAGGGCGTGGTGGGAGGGGAGCGCCGCCTGCTCGGCCTGGCGTCGGCGCAGGGCCGTGTGCGGGGCGGAGCCGGGCAGGCCGCGTCGCCGCACCATGGACCGCACCGCGTGCCGCAGCAGACCGAGCCGGCGCGCGTCCAACGGCCGTCCGGCGACGGTCTCCTCCAGCGCGCCCCGCAGAATGCCCAGGTTCTCCTTGGGGTCGCGGTGCTTGGTGCAGCGGGTGTGTTCCGCGGCCAGGCGTCGGTAGCGGGCCAGCAGGGCGCCGCCGCGCGCCAACCAGTCGGCGTCCGGGGCGAGTTCGAGCGCCCGGCCGTCCTCTCCTGTCTCCAGCCAGTGCAGGAGCAGCTCGTCGCCGAACGGCTGCCATACGGCGAGTGCCTCGCGCTGGGTCTCGACGGCCGCGTTCGGGCGCCGCCGCACCAGGGTGTCGACGGCGTCGGAGACGGTGTGGCGGTGGACGGCCGCGGCGGCGTCCGCCGGGCCGGTCTCCGCTGCCGGACCCTCCGCCGGCCGGGGCAGCAGGCGCAGCCGGTCGGCGAACGGCTCCAGTTCGGCCGCGAGATCCAGCGCCGCGTCCGTCGCCCCGTGCCGCACCAGCCAGGCCATGGTGAGCAGCGCGGCCTCCTCGGGCACGCCGACCTCGTAGTCGCCGCTGTCCAGCCGGGCCCACAGCCAGATGAGTCCCGCCTCGGTGAGGCAGTGGGCGAAGAGCGCGCGCCGCTCGGCCGGTACCCCGAAACGCTCCCCCGCCTCGGTCTCGTACGGCTGGAGCGGGCCGCCCGCGCTCGGGGTTCCCGTGGCGAAGCCGCCCCGCACCACCTCGGGTGTCACCCAGGCCGGCAGCCCGGCCACCGGGGTGCGCGACCCCACCGTCAGCCGGCCCGCGGCCATCCCCGCGAGGACCGCACGCCAGCGCTGCCCGCGCACCTCGGCGCGGCGCCGGGTGCCGGGGTCCTCGTGGGTCAGCGCGGTCGTGAAGGCCTTGGCCAGCTGGGCTGCCACATAGGGCGGGGCCGCGGTGAGGGGCTGCTGCTCAGCGTTGTCGTTCATAGCCGGCGTGGCAGGTTCCGCCCCTGCGCCCTCCGGGTTTACAGCCCGGTGCTCTGCTACTGAGCTACACGCCGATGGAGGCCGAGGTTAGACGCCGGGGCGATCACCGTACAACCGCATTCTCGGCGGCCTCGTCGCGTTCCCGGCGCCCGACCCCTGGTAGACCGCTGTTGAATCAGCCAGCCATGGGAAGGTTGACTTTCGGCTGACCGAGCCAGAGCATTACCGGGGTGAGCCACTTCGAGCACATATCGCCCAGGTCGAGCGCACTCCCCGCCGCCCTGGACGAAGCCGCCCACCGCTGCCTCGTCGCCGGGTTCGACGGGGCCACGAGCGTGCCGGACACGCTCAAGGAGCTCGTCGACCGCGGCCTCGGCGGGGTCATCCTCTTCACCCGCAACATCCGCGACGCACAGCAGGTCCGCCGCCTCACGGACGAGCTGCGGGCCATCCGCCCGGACCTCCTCGTCGCCATCGACAACGAGGGCGGCGGGATCGGCCACCTGGTGAGCGCCGGCGCCCCCGACGTCCCCGGCTCCTACGCCCTCGGCGTCGCCGACGACACCGCCCTGACCGCCCGCTGCGCCGACGCGCTGGCCGCGCACCTGGCCACCCTCGGCATCACCGCCTCCTACGCCCCCGTGGCCGACCTCCAGCACCGGCCGGACAACCCGATCGTGCGCACCCGCTCCTTCGGCGCCGACCCCGAACTCGCCGCCCGCCATCTGCGCGCCTGGATCACCGCCACCGAGGCGCGCGGCATAGCCTCCTGCGCCAAGCACTTCCCGGGCCACGGCGGCACCGTCACCGACAGCCACCACGGCATGGCGGTCGACCCGAGGCCGTACGACGAACTCCGCGCCGACCTCGAACCGTTCCGCGCGGCCGTCGCCGCGGGCGTGCCGATGCTGATGAGCGCCCATGTCGTCTTCCCGGAGCTGGACCCCAACCGCCCCGCCACGCTCAGCCGGCGCATCCTGGGCGACCTGCTCCGCCATGACCTCGGCTTCGACGGCGTCCTCGTCAGCGACGCGCTGGAGATGAAGGCGATCGCCGAGGAGTACGGCGAGGCGGCCGGCGCGCGCATCGCGCTCGCGGCGGGCGCGGACCAGGTCGTCGTCGCCGTGGGGGACCTGGTTGTCACCCTGGCCTGTCGGGACGCGGTGCTGGACGCGCTGCGGACCGGCGTGCTGGCCGAGGAACGCGTCCTGGAGGCCTCGGGGCGGGTGCGGCGGCTCGCCGCGCGTTATGCGACCCCGCCCCTCGTGGTCGCCGGCTGGGACGCGGAGGCCGGTCTCGCGGCCGCGCGCCGGGCCGTACGCGGCCGGGGCGTACCGCCCGCCGTACGCGGGGCCCATGTCGTCGACCTCTTCCCGCCGCCGCACCCCGCGCTCAACTGGGGCGGCGAGGACCTGCTGACCGAGGTGCGCGCCGCCGACCCCACGGCGACGGGCACCTCGGTCACCGGTGAACCGGCGGATCCGGCCGAGCTCGTCGACGGGATGCTGCGCCGCTGCGGAGACGCGCCCCTGGTCGTCGCCACCTGCGACGCCGGGCTGCATCCCTGGCAACTGCGGTTGCGGGACGCCCTGTTGGCCCGGCGGCCGGACGCGGTACGGGTGGACACGGGGTTGCCGGAGGGCGGCGCGCTGTGCTCGTACGGGCGCGGGCGGGCGAACCTGAGGGCGGTCGCCGAGGTGTTGGCGGGCCTCGCCGACGGCTGAGGCGCGCCCGCCGGTCACACGTCGCTCAGGACGGCCGTACGACCTCCTTGATCCCCCGCGCCGCCAGGTACTGGGCGTCCTGCGCCCGCGCGGCCAGGACCACCGCCGGGCGAACGCCTTCCGTCCGCATCCGCATCCACGCCTCGAAGTACGCGCCGCCCGGACCGGACACCGACCGAGTGCCCGGCGTGCAGTCCAGAACCAGGGCCGTGGGGCGCGGCTGTGCGGGCTGAGGGTCTTGGCGCAGTTCGGCGATGGCCTGGGCGAGTGCCTCGGCGATCGGCTTGGGGCGGCCGGAGGAGTCGAACAGGCCCAGGGTGTACTCCAGCTCCGGGAAGTCGGCCAGTGACCGGTCCACGTCGTGCGAGCACCACCAGGTGACCCCCCACAGCCCCGCGCACTCGGCCGCGTTCCGTACGGTCGCCCGCGCGAACTCCGGCGCGTCGGCGGCCGGGATGTGCGGCTCGGGCGCGCCCGTCTCCTGGACCCAGACGGGGCGGGCGGGGTCGGTGGCGTACGCCTTGGCCAGCTCGGTGCCGTACTCGGCGAGGTGGCGGACCTGCGGGGAGCGGGGGCCGTAGCGGCGGGCGCAGTCGCCGGAGAACACCCAGGGGTGGACGGTGGTCAGGTCGCCCTTGCGGGCGGAGGCCTCGGGGGTGAAGGGGTGGTCGTCGCCGTACCAGGCGGCGTCGTACGCGGAGTGCGTGACCAGGCCGCCGTTCGCGCCGAGTCCGTCCCGGGCGGCGGCCAGCAGGGTGTCGAGGTAGTGGTCGACCTCGTCCGCCGTCACCGGGTTGTGCTCGACCAGGTTGTTGAGCTCGTTGCCGAGCTGGAGGCCGATGAGGTTCGGGCGGCCGGTCAGGGCGCGGCCGAGGGTGCGCAGGAGGGTGGCCTGGGCCTCGATGGCCTCCGGGTCTGTGAACACGTTGCGGTGGTGCCAGCTGCGGGTCCACTCCGGGTAGAAGTCGAAGCTCGACAGGTGGCCCTGGACGCCGTCCACCATGACGTCGAGACCGGCCTCGCCGGCCAGGTCCACGAGGTGCGCCAACTGGTCGACCGCCGCGGTGCGGACGAGGGTGCGGTTCGGCTGGAGCAGCGGCCAGAGGTGGAACACGCGGACGTGGTCGAGGCCGAGACCGGCGATCCGGTCCAGGTCCTCACGCGCGCGTGCCGGGTCGAAGTCGTGCCAGGAGTGGAACCAGCCGTGGCGGGGCGTGTAGTTGACGCCGAAGCGGAGCGTGTGGATGGGATCCTCCTCGGGCCGGGCCCGCCCGCGGGTTCCGGGCTTGGCTCATGGGGCAGGGCTTGGCTCTTGTTCCTTGCGAATGTATCAACCACCATGGTCGGCAATGAATAGTGATTTGAACCAAACCTCGTCCGGTAGGGCTCCGGAGTACGTCGTCGGCCTCGACGCCGGCGGCACCCGCACGCGCGCCGTCCTGGCGCCCGCGCACGGGGGCGATCCCGAGGGTGAGGGCGTCTCCGGCCCCGGCAACGCGCTGACCGTCCCGGGACCGCAGCTCATCGAGCACCTCGCCGAGGCCCTCGCGCTGGCGGTGCCGGAAGAGCTGCGCGGCCATGTGGCGGCCGTGGCGGGAGGGTTCGCGGGCGCCTCGCGGACGGCGCCGGACGAGCCGGGCCGCATCAAGGCGCACGCCGCCCTCACCGTCGCGCTGAGCCGGCTGGGCATCGACGCCGGATCGGTCGAGATCCACAGCGACATCGAAGCCGCGTTCGCCGCCGCGCCCGGCAACCCCGCCGACGGGCTCGCCCTGGTGGCCGGCACCGGCGCGGTGGCCGTGCGCATCGCCGGACGCGAGTGCGCCGAGACCGTCGGCGGGGACGGCTGGCTGCTCGGCGACGACGGCGGCGGCTTCTGGATCGGGCGGGAGGCGGTGCGGGTGGCGCTGCGCATGGCGGACGGGCGGGGCGGGCCGACGGCGCTGGGGGCGTCGGTGGGGCGGGCGCTGGGGGTGCCGGAGGATGTCCGGCCGCCGGATGCTCCGGGCCCGTACGACACGGCCGCCTGGACCAGGGCCCGGCGCGAGGCCTACCGCATGCACCTGCTCCCCGCCGTCATGGACCGCCCGCCGGTCCGACTGGCGCAGCTCGCCCCGTTGGTCGCCGAGGCCGCCGGGCACGAGGACGCCGTCGCCGAGGGGATCCTCGCCGCGGCCGCCGACCACCTCATCGACACGGTCCGCGCCCTCGCCCCCCGCCCCGGTGAGCGCATCGTCGCGACCGGCGGCCTGCTCGGACCGGACGGCCCGCTCACCGACCCCCTCACCGCCCGGCTCCGGCCTCTCGGCCTCACCCTCGACTGGGTGGCGGACGGCTCCCGAGGCGCCGTGGCCCTCGCCCGACTGGGGTACGACGGATGAGCGGCTTCGCCGCGCAGCGGCACCGCGCCGACCTCCCGCCCACCCCGCTCTACCGCGACCCGGCCGCCCCCGTGGACGCCCGGGTCCGCGACCTTCTCTCCCGCATGACCCTGCGCGAGAAGGCCGGCCAGCTCAACCAGCGGATGTACGGCTGGAACGCCTACCGCCGCACCCCCGACGGCACCTTCGAACTCACCGAGGCCCTGTACGCCGAGACCGACCGCTTCGAGGGACTCGGCGCCCTGTACGGACTCCAGCGCGCCGACGCCTGGTCCGGCGTCGACCACACCGACGGACCCGGCGCCGAGGACGGCGCGGCCCTCGCCGACCTGGTGCAGCGGCATGTGGTCGAGCGCAGCCGGCTCGGCATTCCGGCGCTGTTCGTCGAGGAGGTGCCGCACGGGCTGATGGCCCTGGACGGCACGGTCCTCCCGGTCAATCTGGCCGTCGGCGCCACCTGGGATCCCGAGCTGTACGAGCGGGCGGCCGCCCATGCCGCCGCCGAACTGCGGGCCCGCGGCGGGCATGTCGCCCTGGTCTCGGCGCTCGACATCGCCCGCGACCCGCGCTGGGGCCGCACCGAGGAGTGCTTCGGGGAGGACCCGTACCTCGCCGCCCGCTTCACGGAGGCCGTCGTACGCGGCATGCAGGGCGAGCCCGCCGAGTTCTTCGCCGCCGACAAGACCCCCGTCGTCCTCAAGCACTTCGCCGGACAGGGCGCCACCGTCGGCGGCCGCAACTCCGCCGAGTCCGAACTGGGCCTGCGGGAACTGCACGAGATCCACCTCCCCGCCGCCCGCGCCGGCATCCGCGCCGGGGCCGCCGCCGTCATGGCCGCCTACAACGAGGTCGACGGGATGCCGTGCGCCGGGAACAGGGCCCTGCTCACCGAACTCCTCAGAGGGCGCTGGGGGTTCGAGGGACTGGTCATGGCCGACGGTCTCGCGGTGGACCGGCTGGCCCGTATCACCGGCGACACGATGTCCGCGGGCGCCCTCGCGCTCAACGCCGGTGTGGATCTGAGCCTTTGGGACGAGGGCTTCACACAACTGGAGGAGGCGGTCGAGCGGGGCCTGGTGGCCGAGGAGGCCCTCGACACCGCGGTCGCCCGCGTCCTGCGGCTCAAGTACCGGCTGGGACTGTTCGACCCGCAGGGCGCCACGACTCCCTCCCCGGCTCGTGGCCGGGAGGTGAGCACCCTCGTCGCCCGAGGCGTGGTCACTCTCCTCCACAACGACGGCCAGGTCCTGCCCATCCCGGCGGCCGTCTCCCGTGTCGCCGTACTGGGCCCCCACTGCGCCACCGTCGCCCACCAGTTGGGTGACTACACCGCGCCGCAACGCCCCGGCACGGGCGTCAGCGTGCTCGACGGGCTACGGCGTCTTGCCCCGCCCGGCCTCGACGTTCGCCACGCCCGCGGCTGCGCCCTCACCGGCGACGACCTCTCCGGCGTCCCCGAGGCGGTCGCGGCGGCCGCCGCCTCCGACCTGGCCGTGCTGGTGCTGGGCGGCAGCAGCGCACGTACTCCCGGCACGGAGTTCGACGCCAACGGGGCCGCGCGGACCGTCGTCTCCGAGATGACCTGCGGCGAGGGCGTCGATCTGGCCGGACTGCGGCTGGGGAACGCCCAGAACGCCCTGCTGGAGGCCGTCACCGCGACCGGGACGCCGACCGTGGTCGTACTGATCCAGGGCCGACCGCATGTCGTCCCCGCCACCGGAGCCGCCCTGCTCACCGCCTGGTACCCCGGTCCGTGGGGCGGCGAGGCGATCGCCGAGGTACTGCTCGGGCTGGCCGAACCCGTCGGCCGGCTGCCGGTCTCGGTGCCGCGCTCCGCGGCCCAGCTCCCCGTCTACTACAACCGCAAGGACACCGAGTACGGCGGCTACGCGGACGAGGACGCCGAGCCGCTCTACTCCTTCGGGCACGGGCTCTCCTACACGACCTTCGCGTACGGCCCGCCGCGGCTGTCCGGGCAGAGAGTCGAGGCCGACGTCACCAACACCGGTCAGCGCCCGGGCCGTTCCGTCGCCCAGCTGTACCTGCGCCGTCTGCGGACCCCCGTGTGGCCGCGCACGCTGGAACTGCACGGCTTCCGGGCCGTCGACCTGGCGCCGGGCGAGACCCGCACGGTCACGTTCTCGCTCGGCGCCGACCGGCTCGGCACAGGCACGGTGGTCGAGTTCCGGGTCGCGGAGTCGGCGCGGGCGGCCCTGACCGCCGTACCGACTCAGAGCTTCACGGCCCCCGAGGACACCCCCCGGTAGAACCACCGCTGCGTGATCACGAAGAGCACCAGCACCGGAATCACCGAGATCACCGACCCCGCCATCACCATCCGCTGGTCGTACCCGAACGACGACGTCTGCAGCCGGGCCAGACCCAGCGTCAGCGTGAAGTGCTCCTCGGAGCGCAGCACGATCAGCGGCCAGAGGAAGTCGTCCCAGGCGCTGATGAAGGTGTTGATGGTGACGACCAGGATCGCGCCGTAGGCGGAGGGCAGGTAGAGGTGGCGGAATCGCTTCCACTCGCCCGCCCCGTCCAGCATCGCGGCGTCCTCGATCTCGCGCGGGACGGACAGGAACGCCGCCCGCATGATGAGGACGTTGATCGCGGCGACGAAGCCGGGCAGCCAGACGCCGACGAGGTTGTCGACCAGGCCCATGTCCCGGACGCTGAGGAACAGCGACACCATGATCGACTCGAAGGGGAACATCATGGAGGCCATCAGCAGCACCCAGACCAGCTTGCGGCCCTTCCAGCCGGGCTTGGAGAGCATGTAGCCGGCCATGGTGGAGAAGGCGAGCTGGCTGGCGATGGAGATGACCGCGACGAACAGGCTGTTCCTGATGTACGTCCACACCGGGACCTGGTCGAAGACCTGCTCGTAGGCGCGCAGGGTCGGGTGGTGCGGGATCAGGGAGGCGCCCGCGCCGAAGACGTCCTCGCCGGCACCCTTGAGCGACGACAGCACCTGCCAGATCAGAGGGCCGACGGTGATGAACAGGACGAAGACCAACAGCACGTAGCGGACGACGAGTTCACGGGGGCGGCCGTAGTCGCGCCAGCGCGGCAGCAGGCGCCGGCGCCGCGCCTCGGGCGGCGCGGTCGTCATGCCCTCGGAAGCGGTCGTCATGCCTCGTCCTCCTTCGTCAGGCGCTGGGCGAGCAGGGTGAGGCCCAGGGTGAGTGCGAACAGGGCGACGCTGACCGCCGCGCCGTAACCGGCGTTGCCGGTGAGCGGGTCGAGGCCGACGTCCCGGATGTAGAAGGGGAGCGTGCGGTCGGCGCCGCCGGGTCCGCCGGTGGCACCGCCGAGCATGTAGATCTCGGTGAAGACGCGCAGCGAGCCGATACCGGTGAGGGTGCCGACCAGCATCATCGACGTGCGTACGCCGGGCACGGTGACGTGCCAGAAGCGGCGGACCGCGCCGGCGCCGTCCACGGAGGCGGCCTCGTGCAGCTCCTTGGGGACGTTCCCGAGCGCGGCCAGGTAGAAGATCATGTACCAGCCGAGGCCCTTCCACAGCGTCAGGCCCATCGCCGACAGCAGGATCAGCCAGGAGTCGGACAGGAAGGGGATGGCGCCCTGGATGATGTGCGCCTTCTGCAGCCAGGTGTTGACCAGCCCCTGGTCGCTCAGCAGCCACTGCCAGCTCAGGCCCACGACCACGCTGGAGGCGAGGACGGGGGTGTAGAAGGCGGAACGGAAGAAGCCGATGCCCGGGAGGTTCTTCTCGACCAGGATCGCGAGCAGCAGCGGCAGCAGCACCATCAGCGGGACCACGATCAGCGCGTACAGCAGGCTGTTGCGGGTGGCCAGCCAGAAGTCGGAGTCGGAGAGCATCCGCCGGTAGTTGTCCAGGCCCACCAGGTTGTACGCGCCGCCCAGCGGCTTGGCGTCGGTGAAGGACACCAGGATCGTGTTGAGGAACGGGAACACCCCGAACACGGTCGTGCCGACGATCGCCGGGAGCATCCACAGCCAGGGCAGCCACCAGCGGCGGTAGAGCGCCGCGCCCCCCGCGTCCACCGTCGGGCCGGGCGTCACGGAGCGCAGGACGCGGCGCAGCAGACCCGGCGGAGGCGGTGCGGGGGAGACGCCGGGGCGCGGGGCGCCCGCCCCCGGGGGAGCGGGGACGGGCGCCTTGGCCGGTGCGGAGTGCTGAGCCATCGTCAGCTGCCCTGCTCGATCAGCTTGTTGGCCTTGGACTGGGCTTCGTCCAGGGCGTCCTGGGCGCTCTTCTTGCCCTGCATGGCCAGCTGGATCTGGGCGACGATCGCATTCAACTCGCCCGGGGTGAGGGCGATTTCGTCGGCGGTCGCGGTCTTGCGGTCACTGGCGACGATCTTGCGGGCCTCGGCGAAGGGGTCGGTGCCCTTGACCGACTGGAAGAACGGGTCGTTGAGCGAGGCGGTGGTGGAGGGGAAGATGACGACGTTCGGGTCCTTCGCCCACGCCAGCTGGTTCTCGGCGTTCGTCAGGAACTGTGCGAAGGCCAGCGCGGTCGTCGCGTGCTTGCTCGTGGAGGCGACGCCGATGTACTGCGGGGCACCGACGGTGTGGCCGAGGGTGTCCAGCGTGAAGGGGGCCACGCCCGTCTTCTTGTAGACGGTCGGGTTGTTCTGCTGGATGAAGCGCAGGAAGTTGGGGTTGGTCGGGCCGTAGACCAGCTTGCCCTGTCCGTAGACGTTGGCCGGGTCCTGGGTGGAGGAGAGGGAGTCCCTCGGCATCGCACCCGCCTTGTAGAGCCTCGTCATGCCCTCGACCCACTGCGCGGTCTTCGGGTCGTCGGCGAAGGTGAACTTCTTGCCGTCCTCGGACAGCACCTTGATGTCCATCTGCTGCCAGTCGGCGGGAATGCGGAGTTGGGGGTTGGCCAGGAAGGCGAAGTACTTGCCGTCGGAGGCCTTGGCTACCTTCTCGGCGTCGTCGAACAGCCCGAGGACGGTCGTCGGAGGTTTGGCCGGATCCAGGCCCGCCTTCTTCAGCAGGTCGGTGTTGAAGGTCTGCACGATGCCGCCGGAGTACCAGGGCAGCACGCTGTGCACCTCGGTGCCGTCGGCCTGGGGGTAGGTGCTCGACTTCCACATCGACTCGGTGAACGGCTTGCCCGCGTCCGGCGCCTTGTCGTCGAGGTTCAGCAGATAGCCGTTCTTCGTCAGCGCCACCGCCGTGTTGACGTTGATGTTCACCACGTCCGGCAGCGTGCAGCCCTGCGCGTCGGCGACCAGGCGCTGGGTGAACGTGGCGTCGCCGGGGTCGTCGATCCACTTGACCTTCGTGTCCGGGTGCTGCTTCTCGAAGGCGGCGATGACGCCGTTGAAGTAGTCGCCGAAGTCCTTCTTCAGGTTGGTCGTCTGGAAGGTGATGTCGCCCTTGACGTCCCCGGAGAGCGCACCGGAGCCGACGTTCGCCTTGTCGACCTTGCAGCCGCCGGCCGTGGCGTCGCCGTTGTCGGAGCCGCCGGAGAGGCCGCAGCCGGCGGCCGCGAGTGCCAGGGCGAGGAAACATGCCAGGGATCCGGGAAGTCTGCTTGCGCGCATGGGTGCCCTCCTGCGGCCGACTTAGACGGCTGGGTTTCGCTGGTTCAAATCACCAACTTGGACGCTGATTGATGAAAAGGTGGACCAGAATTCATCGGAGGTCAATGGGTTGCCGTGTTGCTTTTACGTTCCGGTCAGTGACGATGCTCGTGGTCCGGGTGGGACGGGTCGCCCGGGTGCTCGTGCCCCGGGGCGAACTCCACGCCGGTGCGCGCCTGGTCCAGCCAGCCGAAGAAGGCCCGCAGCCCGGCTGCCCGCCGCAGTTCGCGTTCGATGCCGTCGCGGGCCTGTTCGTAGGGGTGGAAATCCGCCGGTCCGGCCGCCGTGCCGTAGGGGTCGACGCCGTGCCTGAGTGCCTGCGGGGTCAGATAGCGGTCCCGGTTGCGCTCGTAGTAGTCCCGTACGGCCTCTTCGGGGATGCGCTGCTCGCTCTCCAGCTCGGCGAGCAGCAGGCGCGCGGCGGGGGAGTGGGCGAGGGCTGCCGCGACGATGCTGCCTAGATCGGCGACATCGGCTTCGGCCACGGTGAGCATGCGGGAGGGGGACACCTCCGCCGGGGGCGCCAATCCGCGCTCCGCGCAGGTTCGCCGGGCCAGTTCGTCGATCACCACGACCTGGGTCGCCCATCGACGGCGTTGGCGTTCGGCCCTGGCGGTGCGCTCCGCGCCCATGGGGGGCGTCTTCGAACCGTCGTCCAGGAAGGCGGCCACGCGTTCCTCCGGGATCGCCTCACCGTGCACGAGAGCCACGTGTTCCCAGCTCACGGCGTCACCTCCAGCTCAACGGCCCGCGTATAGGCGACACAGCCGTGCCAGCCGGCCTTGACCATCAGCCAGTACGACCCCGGCGGTATCGCCCCGCCGTCCACCTCGATCACGGACTCCAGCTGCTCGCCGCCGGCCACCGTGAAGCCCTGGCAGCCGGGCGTCACACCCGCCCAGGTTCCCCACGAGGACACGGCCCACAGTGAGCCGCTGACCGGGCCCTGGGTCGGGTTGCGCAGGGTCACCGGGACTCGCGCCCGTTCGCCCCGGCGAACGGTGACCCGCTCGACTCCCAGCTCAGTCAGGAGCGTTGGACCGGTGTGCCCCTCCGGCACGTCCAGCGCCACCACGTCCTCGTACGTCTGTCCGCCGTACCGCAACCGAGCGGCGAGCCAGTGCCGCCCAGGCCCGGCGCCGGCCGGTGGTGTCACCGTGACCTCGGCCACCGTGAACCCGCCGGGGCCCAGGGCGTACGGCAGTTCGGCCGGCTCGACGGACCAGCCGGGCGGGACGTGCAGGCCGACCGACCCCGACACCGGCGCGTCGGTCAGTTCCGAGCTGACCCGGACCGTGGCCGTGACCGGGCCGTCGGCGACGGTGAGCGTGGTCGGCGAGACGTACACCGCGACCGGCATGTTGCCGCGCGGGGCGGGGCCGGAGTTGTGGAGCCAGTAGCGGGTGGGGACGGGCTGCGCGGGCTCGTGGGCGGCGATGCCGGAGCCGGGGGAGAGGGCCGCTTCGGCCGTGGCGCCGGGGGAGGCGAGGACGGTGGCCACCTCGAAGCCGGTCAGGTCGAGGTCGAGTGCCCCCTGAGCGTCGGGCGCCAGCGGCTCCCCACGCCGCTCCAGTACGTCCGCCCGGGCGCCGTCCGTCCACTCCCGCGGCCCGCGCACCCGCGCCCGCACCGGCCGCCCGTTCACCTCATGCACCCGTACGACGAGCCCGCGCCCCGGATCGGGCGCCGCCACGCTGCCCCGCGCGAGCGGCGACCCGGCCGGCTTGAGCGCGTCGAGCAGCACCTCGCCGGCGGGCTCCAGGCTCAGCAGTGCGGTCCTCCTCGGCAGTGCGGCACCCTCGGTCGCCGTCCGCCGCACCCGCCCCGTCAGCGGATGGTTGAACGCATGCCCGGCCTGCGGCAGCCGCAGCTCCCGCCAGTCGCCCGCGCCCGCGACCACGGCGTACTCGAACGTGTGGGACCAGCGCTGGAGCTGGAAGGCCGAACCGTCGGGTGCCGTACGCCGGGGTGGGTCCACCCAGATGCCGGACGGCCAGCCCGTGCAGGAGCGCATCAGGGACATGTAGAGGTCGCCCGAGGAGGTCACCACGCAGCCGGGCGTCCCCCGGTTCAGGACCGCGAAGCTGCGGCCGTCCCACGCGTCCCCGGGCGGCAGCGCCTCCCCGCCGCCCGCCGCCGTGGCCCGCAGGACCGCGTCGCCCAGGTCGGCGATCAGCGCGTCCACGGCCTTGGCGTCGTCCTCCGGGCGGGCGCCCGCCACCACCAGCAGCGGCAGTCGCTCCAGGTCGCGCAGGTCGGCGCCGGGCACCCACTCCTCCCGCAGTGAGGCGCGCGGCGCGACCCAGACGGCGGCCACGCCCTGCTCGGCGAGTTGTCGGCGGAGCTCCCGTCCGGCCGCCGGGTCCCAGCCGAGGGCCTCGGCGACCACGGAGTTGCGCTCGGGGGCGCCGACCGCGATCCGGATGTCGGGCAGGTTGGAGTCGACCTCCAGGTCGCCGTAGCGCGGGCCCCCGGCGATCGTCGAGGTCGCCGTCACGCCCACGCGCACCAGCGCCGCCGCGAGCGCGCTGCCCAGCTCACCGGCGTCGTCCCAGGACGGGTACACCAACTCGGCGACACCGATGGACCGTTCACCCAGCGGCATGCCGGAGCCGTCGGCGACGGCGACCCGCGCGGTGGACCCCAGCCCGAACCAGGTGTTGGCCGGGTTGTCCAGCGTCCACGGGAACCGCTCGCTGTCCACCTCCACGAACCCGAAACCGCGCCCGATCACCGCGTCGGCCACCTCGTGCACCGGCAGCCCGCCCCGCACGTCGGACGGCCAGCGGACCCGGATGAGGCGGTCGGCGCCGTCATAGCCGTCGAGGGTGGTCGTGAGGTCGAGGCGGTCGACGCCCTTCCACAGGGTCAGCCGCTGGGTGTAGCGGAACAGGCCGAGGTCGGCGCGGACCGTGAGGCGTGATCCGGCGGGGGAGTGCTCGACATCGATGTCGGCTGTGACGTCCCGGCTGCGGGCGGCGGTCGTGCCGGTGGGCGTGAGGTGCCAGGGGCCCTCCCCGAAGCGCGGGTGCCGTGCGTATTCCTCCTGTACGACCAGCTCGTTGCCGATGTCGCCGGGGCGCAGCAGTTCCCGGCCGCCTTCGGACAGGGCCCGCAGACTGCTGACGGCGCCGCCGCGCGCGGGGTCGACCGTCACCTCGTAGAACTCGTTGCGGATGGTGGTGCCCTCGTCGCGCGTCCACTCGGGGACGGCCCCCTCGGCGAGCGGGAGCGCCTTGAGGCCCATGCCCGGCACCTGCGGTACGACGACACGGAGTTCGCCGTCCTCCCGTACGGCGGGCAGCGGCAGCCCGGTGTCGTCCAGCGGCACGAGCCCCGGGTCCTCGACGGCCAGCACGTCCCGCCGCTCCCAGGTCGCCGCGTTGAACACCACCAAGTCCGGTGCGCCGCCCGGCAGTTGGGCGACCCTGCCGGCCAGGGCGTCGGTCGCGTCGGCGTGCACGGCCTCGGCGAGGTCGTACAACTCCCGCCAGCCGGTGAGCAGGTCGATGTAGACCTGGTCGGACTCCGAGCCGGTGACGGCGTCGTGATGGGCGCCGTAGATCAGCTGCCGCCAGGCCTTGTCGAGCGCCGCGTCCGGGTACGGGTGCCCGGTCACCAGCGAGGCGAGCGTCGCCCAGGCCTCCGCGTCGGCGAGCAGCGTCTCGCCGTACCGCTGGGCCTGCTTGGTGTCGATGTAGGAGACGTCCTTGCCGGTGTAGATCGGGTTCATGTCGCGCGTCTGCGGGGAGGCCTTGCGGCCCTCGGCCGCCAGCTCCGCGCGCACGGCCGCGAAGAAGTCCCGGGGGATGCCGCTGATGAAGCGCGGCCAGACGTAGCGGGCGTTCCAGTCCCGGTGGATGTCCATCACCCAGCGGCACGGCGGCGCGTAGTCACCGCCGACCGGGAGCAGCACGTTGCGGGTGAGCGCGACCTGCTTGAGCCCCTTGAACAGCTTGAGCGCGGCCGCCTCCGCCTCCGGCAGGGTCGGCGCGTTGTCGATCGCCCAGCCGGCGCCGTAGTGGTTGACCATGTACGCGGTGAGGATGCCGCGCCCCGAGGGAGCGATCCAGTCGAACTCCGCCGGGAACTGCATCCGCTGCGGATCCCGCGGCTCCTCACCGAAGACGGAGAGGGTGGGGCCCCACTGGTGGAAGGGCCCGCGCGCCCACGAACTCGACGTGACCCCCGCGTCCGCCATCAGCCCCGGGAACTGCGGATCGTGCCCGAACGCGTCCAGCTGCCAGGCCGTCTGAGGGGACGCCCCGATGATCCCGCGCTGGAAGCCGTCGCCGTACAGGGCGTTGCGTACGGTCGCCTCGGCGCCGGTGAGGTTGGTGTTCGGCTCGTTGTAGGTGCCGCCCATGATCTCGACGCGGCCCGTGCGGATCAGCTGGCGCAGGAAGGCGCGCTCCTCCGGGAAGGCGTCCCAGTAGGGCTTGAGGTAGTCGACCTCCGCGAGCACGAAGGTGTACGCCGGGTCGCGCCGGGCCAGGTCGCAGTGCGCCCGCACCAGGCTCATGCCGGACTGGCCGCGCGAGTCGAAGGTGCGGGCGGGCAGTCCGGTGCCGGCGGGGTCGTCGGCCATGTCCCAGGTCTCGGTGTAGGCGCCCTGGGTGTTCCACCAGACGGGGTCGTAGTGGAAGTGGCTGACCATGAACATCGTCCAGCCGGGTTCGGCGGCCGTGAACGCGGCGGAGTGCTCCGCGGTCAGCCCTGGGTCGTCGGTGTCCTCGGCCGTGACCTTGACATGCGTACGGTCGCCGGGGGGCAGGTCGGTCGTCACCGGTATCTCGGCGCGTACGGTGCCGTCGTCCCCCGCGGTCGCTTCGGCGGAGCCGTGGACGCCCGGCCCCTCGACGGAGAGCCGGACCGCCCGGCCGGGGGAATGTCCGATCTCGACGGCCACCACCTGGTGCGGCCGGTCCTCGGTACCGACGAAAAGGTCGGTCGACTCCACAGAGATGACGCGCATGGGGCTCCTACGAGTGCTCGTGGGGAGCCCCATCCTGGCATCGAGAGGATGATTCAAACAACCACCTTCATGTTTCTCAGGTGGTTGAGCCATACATGGCGATCGGGCTCAGCGGGTCCGGCGGTTCTTCACCGCGTGCTGCGGGGTGATGTGGTCCGTCAGCGCGAGCGAGGCGCTGGCACGCTGGTAGGAGACCTGGCCGACCCGGACGTAGAGACAGTCGACGATCATCAGCACGGAGTGCCGGCCGCCGATGCTGCCGGTGCGGAAGCTGGTCTCCGAGGTGGCCGAGATGAGCCGGATGTCGGCGGCCTTGGCCAGCGGTGAACGCGGGTCGGTGGTGATGGCGATGGTGGTGGCGCCCCGCTCCTTGGCCATCTCGAACGGTTCGAGGGTCTCGCGGGTGGCTCCCGAGTGGGAGATGCCGATGGCCACGTCGGCCGGGGTGAGCAGGGCCGCTGACGTGGCCGCTCCGTGCACCTCGGTCCAGCCGCGCACCTGACAGCCGATGCGGAACAGCCGTGTCTCCGTCTCCTGGGCCACCGCGCCGCTGCCGCCGACGCCGTACACGTCGATACGGCGGGCGCGGGCCAGGGCCTGGGCCGCGCGTTCCAGTGCGTCGAGGTCGATCCGGTCGATGGTCTGCTGGATGGCGCGCAGGTCCGCGCCGCCGACGACCTGCACGACCCGTTCGAGGCTGTCGTCGGGGGAGATGTCGGGCCCGATCTCGGCGGTGCCCCAGTCGGAGACCTCGCCGCGGCCGCGCTCCTGGGCCAGCTCGATCAGCAGATGCTGGTAGGAGTCGAGCCCGATGGCCCGGCAGAAGCGGGTCACCGTCGCCTGGGAGGTGCCGGTGCGGCGGCCCAGTTCGGCGGCCGAGCAGTGGGTGACGGCGGCCGGATCCTCCAGGATCAGCTCGCCGACCTTCCGCAGGGAGCCGGCCAGCCGCGGCAGTTCGGTGCGGATCAGTGTGGTGACGTCCGTCGGGGGCATGGGGAGAAGGTACCAGCCACCGTTCGCACCGCAGGATGAATACCAGGACCGGGAACGCGGCCTTCTCATGCATGCGCTCATTGCCCGTGCCATCCGGTATGTGATTTATTGATTCATCGATGTAGTCGTATGGGGTGGTTCAATCCACCAGTGGGGAGTGACCGCGTGTCCGACGACTCTGTGAGCGCCCAGCGCTTCGCGCGCGAGAGCCTGGCCGTCCTCGACCGCATTGCCGAGTCCGCCCGCGACGACGTGGCGCGCGCCGCCGAGCTGATCGCCGACTGTGTGCGCGCGGACGGCGTGATCCAGGCCTTCGGCACCGGCCACTCCCAGGCCATCGTCCTCGAACTCGCCGGACGGGCGGGCGGGTTGGTGCCCACGAACCGGTTGAGCATCGCCGACCTCGTCCTGTACGGCGGCGACTCCCCGAGCGTTCTCGACGACCCGCTCCTGGAGCGCCGGGCCGGGGTGGCGGCCCGGCTCTACGACCTCGCCGCACCCCGCCCCCAGGACCTCTTCGTCGTGATCTCCAACTCCGGCGTCAACAACGTCATCGTGGAGATGGCCCTGCGGGCCAAGGAACACGGCCACCGCGTCCTCGCCCTCACCTCCCTCACCCACACCCGCGCCGTCCCCGCCGGACACCCCAGCGGCAAGAAGCTCGTCGACCTCGCCGACGTCGTCCTCGACAACGCGGCCCCGCGCGGCGACGCGCTGCTGGAGCTTCCGGGCGGCGGCGCGGTGTGCGCCCTGTCCACGCTGACCGGCGTGATGCTCGTCCAGATGGCCGTGGCCGAGGCCTCCGCGCAGCTCCTGGCCGCCGGGGAGCGGCCGCCGGTGTACGTCTCCGCCAATGTGCCGGGCGGCTTCGAGGGCAACCTGGAGCTGGAGAAGCGGTACGCCGGACGGATCCGGCGCACCGCGAGCTGATCACTCCACGGGGACCGGCGTCAGCGCCACCGCCAGCGGATAGGCGCCCGTCTTCAGGGGCGCCCTGGTGCTGCCCGACGCGGTGTCGACCGGTACCAGGGTGTTGCCGTCCGCGGTGGTGACGTAGGCCGTACCGCCGTTCCAGTCCAGGCCGACGTCGAACGCGGACCTCCCGACCGTGACCTTGGTGCCGGGGGCGCCGGTCACCGTGTCGACCGGCGTGACGTACTCCCCGGTACTGGGGCTGACCCACAGCGTCCGCCCGTCCGGTGACAGACCCAGCCCGTAGGCCTGGCCCGTGACCAGCAGCGTCGGCTCGGTGTCGTTCGACGCCGTGTCGATCGGAGTCACCGTCGAGCCGCCGGAGTTGGACACGTACACCGTCCTCCCGTCCGGCGCGGCGACGACGTTGAAGGGGCGGGGACCGACGGGAATGGCCTTGCCGGCCCGTCCGGTGGTGAGGTCGACGGGGCTGACCGTGTTGTCGTGGATGTTGGCCACGTACAGGGTCTTGCCGTCGGGGGTGATCGCCATGTTCTCGGGTCCGTCACCGACCGGGACGGGCGGGCCGGCTTTCAGTGTGCCGGTGTCGATCGACTGCACTGTGCCGTCCGTGTAGTTGGCGACCCACAGCGTGCCGCCGTCCGGAGTGAGCGCGAGACCGGCGGGGACCTTGCCGACGGCGACCGTGGCGGTGACCGCGCCGTCGGCCACGTCGATCACGCTGACCGTGTTCGAGCCCTGGTTGGCGGCGTACGCGGTACGCCCGTCCGCGCTCACGACGACCTCGCCGGGGTTGTCGCCGACCGCGATGTCCTTGGTCGTGCCGGTGGCGAGGTCGATGGAACTCACCGACGCGCCACTGAAGTTGGCGGTCAGGGCGCGGGGAGTGCCGGTGCCGTCGCTGACCCGCACGGGGAGTGCGCGATCGAGGAGGCCGGTGCCGGAGACGACGACGGAGTGGAC
Source organism: Streptomyces sp. R28 (assembly GCF_041052385.1). GTDB lineage: Bacteria > Actinomycetota > Actinomycetes > Streptomycetales > Streptomycetaceae > Streptomyces. Next base: position 8,408,403 of record NZ_CP163439.1, read on the forward strand.
GCCCTGCGTCTTCCCGGTGAGGGTGACGGTGACCGATGCCGGGGTGGTCGCCGTGCCCTCGGAGGGCGTGGCGGTGACGCCGTCGGGCACATCGAGCTTCCAGGTGACGGTCTTGGCCTGTGCGTCGGACAGGTCGAGGGTGACCGTGGCGGAGGCCCCGGGGGCGAGCGACACCGAGCTGGGGGTGAAGGAGGCGTCGACGCCGGGGGCGGGTGCGTTCTCCAGCATCGTCGTGTAGAGGAACTGGTCCATCACGCCAGGGGAGACCTGCTCGGGCACGGCGTCCAGTTCCTTGCGCTCGCCCCTCAGCTCGTTCCAGTACCTGGTGACGGCTTCGGTGTCCCCGTCCTTGTGAGCCAGCAGCAGGTCTACGGCGGTTTCGCCCGCCCCGCCGTAGCGGCCGAGCTTGTCGAGCCAGGCGGAGGTCTCGTCCAGGAAGCCGGGGTTGTCGAGGCCGGCGCGCAACCGGGCCGGGGTGGCGGCCATGTCGGTGAAGTAGCTCTTGAGCGTGGCGGCGGCTCGATCGAGGCCGCTGTCGTTCTCGTAGGCCTTGCGGAAGGCGGTGATCAGCCGGGTGAGGGTCGGGGATTCGGTCGTGTCGAGCTGGGAGGAGTAGTTGTTCTCGGCGAAGATCCGCAGCCATGCGGCGGCGGGCCCCGCGAGATCCCGTACGGACGCGAGGAAGGCGGCCCGCGGGTCGTACGCGTCCGGGTTCCACAGATAGGCGGCGGAGGTGAACAGCGCGATCCGGCTGGCCTCGCCCTGGACCATCGGGTTGGCGGTCACGCCCCTCGACGCGCTTGCCACCGCGGGCGCGCGGCCGGTGTAGGGGCCGAGCAGGAGACGGCTGGTGACGTAGTCGTTGACCGGGTAGTTGTCCCAGATCAGGATCGGGTGGCCGTACACCTCGCGCGCCTGTGCCACCTGCTCCGCGGTGATGGTCGGCGCGATCACCCCGACGCCGGTCCACTCGACGACCACGGACGGGTCGAGCTGCTCCCGCAGCGCCTTCTTGTACGGGGAGTCGGCGAGGTCGGAGTACTCGGTGGGGACCATCTCCAGGGGTTGAAGGCCGCTGTGCTCGGCGGCGAACTTCCGCCACACGGTGTTGAGCAGATGCGCCTGCGCAGCACCCGCCGCGCCCCCGCCCGTCCCGAACTTCTCCTCGTCGGCGGCGCAGTTCCACTTGGTGTAGCTGATGTCGTCGAGCGGGATCGCGAAGGAGCGGACGCCGATGTCGTACAGCGAGTCGAACTTGGCGGTCAGTGCCTCGATGTCGGCGCCGGAGGAGTAGCAGACGGAGAGCCCGGGGGAGAGCGCGTAGGTGAAACGGACGTGGTTGGCGCGGGCCCGGTCGACCAGTTCCTTCAGCTTCGCCAGCTCGGCGGGCGGGTACTCGTCGCGCCAGCGGGCGCGGAGGTAGTCGTCGTCCTTGGGGGAGTAGACGTAGACGTTCTGTTTCGTCCGGCCGTAGAAGTCCAGTTGGGCGAGGCGTTCGGCGTGCGACCACGGGGTGCCGTAGAAGCCCTCGATGACGCCGCGCAGTGCGGCGGTGGGCCAGTCGCGGACGGTCACCGCGGGAACCCGGCCCCTGGTGACGAGTTGGCGCAGGGTCTGGGCCGCGTAGAAGGTGCCCGTCGGGTCGACGCCGGAGAGGGCGACGAGGGCGCGGCCGTGGGAGCGTCCGGAGGCGAGGACATAACCGCCCGAGGGCAGGCCCGTGGGCGACTTGGCGTGGAGTTTTTGCAACGCCGGCCCGGTGGCGGTGTTCTCGCCGGGGCCGCCGACATAGACCGTGAGGCCGGCGGCGGGCGGCTGCTCGCCCGCGTTCACAGTGACGATGCGCTCGGCGCCGGCATCGCGCAGCACGGATGTGACGAGGCGTCGGGCGGCGGGATCGGTGCCCGGACCGACGACTTCGACGACCCTGTTCGGAACGGTGAGTTGGGCCGAGCCGGTGTGCATGCTCTTGGGGGTCGGCCATACCTCCGGGGTTCGGGTGGGGGGCTCGGGGGCGGCGGCCGCGGCCGGTACGGCCGGTGCGCACAGGCCGAGGGTCAGCAGCAGGGCGGCGGTGACCGATATGACCGGGCGCCGTGGACGTCTGACACGAGGGGGTGGAAGCACGGGTCCTCCCTGGGTGAATGTATCCACCGGGAGATGCTATGGATGCTGAATGTTTCATTCAATGGGGCCTGGACATACGCCGCGGAGCAGTCGGGCGCACATGGGCGCACACTGGAAGGGTGCTGTCGGTGCTCAAGGGGGTGTCGACATGGCGGCGTCGGAGTACACGAGGGTGCGGCTGTGGCGGTGGCGGCGGAGTCCGCTGCGGCGGCGCAGTGACCTCATCGAGGCCTGGGTCGTGCTGTGCGGATGGGTGTTCGCGCTGGTCGCCGCGGTGTTCGGGGGCTTGGCGGCGTCGGACGCGGTGGTGCACTCGGCGCAGGAGCAACGGGCCGAGAACCACAAGGTCACGGCCGTACTCGTGAAGGACGCCGAGGATCCGGGGCCCTCGCGCGTCACCACCGACCATCTCGTGTGGGCCACCGTCCGCTGGACCGAACCGGACGGCTCGACCCGCACCGACGAGGCACGCGTACCGCCGAAGGCGCAGGCGGGCAGCAAGGTCGAGGTGTGGACGGACCGCAACGGCGCCCTCGCCAACGAGCCGCTGTCCGAGGGCGAGCTGGTGCTGCACTCGATCGCCGGAGGCGTCCTGGCCGGGGCGGCCACCGCCGGCATCGTGCTGGGGTCCACCTGGGTGGTACGGCTGGGGATGGAGCGGCGGCGGCTGGAGCAGTGGGCCGCGGAGTGGGAGCGGATGGACACGCCGTGGGGGCGCAAGACGGGCTGATGCGACGCCCTACGCGCAGGGCGGCGCCCCGGACGCGATCCGGGGCGCCGCTGCTGTCACTTGACGTCCGCGCTCGGCAATGCCGTCGGGGACGCGGTGTTCAGGTCCTCCAGGCCCTTGGGGATGGCGAGCGTGAGAACCGGTGAGCCCGGCTGGGGCGCGGGCGGGGTGAGCTGGTCCTTGGGGAGCTTCGGCGGTGTGGTCTGCTGGAAGTTGTTCGCGTCGAAGTTCACCATGCCGGTCTTCTCCAGGACCGTCATGTGGTCGAGCACGGTGTCGTTCGCCAGGTCGGCCAGCTGACGGACCAAGGTGTTCTGGGTGGTGCCCCGGATCTTCGCGATGACCGGGAAGATCTGCCCGTGCGTCACCCGCATGATCGCGACACCGGTGGCGTCGAACTCCTTCCCCGTCTTGGAGTCCACGGTCGCTACGAACTGCTGCTGCTGCGGGCTGGCCTGGTTGGGGAGCGTGATGTTCAGCTCGGACGCGATCTTGCGGCAGGCGAGGTCGAGCCGGGCGTGCCCGACCACCAGGTGCTTGCCGGCCTCCTTCATCTCCGGGGTCGTGCCCCGCTGCATCGCCAACATGCCCAGCGGGTGCTCCCACAGGCCTGCCGCGCGGACCTTGACCACGAAGTCCCGGTCGGCCTCGGTCAGTGGACCGTACTGCGTGTTGGTGATGACGCGGTCCTGGCTGGCGGAGGTGGTCTCCACGCCCAGCATGGCCGGGTAGGCGAGAGCGGACAGGGTGAGGATGAGCGCGCCTCCCACGAAGACGGTTCCTACCATGCGGCGCGAGATGGGCATCGTGCCTTGCCTCCTGACGTGAGCTGCTCGGTCCCCAGGAGGTACGTAGGGAAAGCGCGAAACAATCACCACTGCAGGCAAAAAGATGGGGGCCCGCTGTGCGTCGTGCGTCACATGCGGGGTCTTGGCGCAGGTGGCGCTCGAAGAAGGCCATCGTGGCGTCCGTGGAATCCGGCCGGCACGATCCGAAGGTGTGCCCCTCGCCCGCGTGGGTCCTCGGCCCCCTCACCAAAGGGATCCGTTGTGATGCGCGTCACAGGAGGGCTAGGGTGATAGCGCCTGGAGAAGCCCAACGGGCCGCGGGTCGAGTGGCGGCGCGCGTGACCGGGCCGGCCCCAGGTGAGGGAAGTGATCCCTTTGACCGTGGCCTGGGACGACATCGGCGGGCTCGTCGATGCCCACGAACGTTTCCTCGCCGGCTCACTGGTGGAGTCGGACGTCCGGGACTCGGTGCTCGATTCGTGGAAGCGATGCCGCTCCGTCGGGCTCGAACCGCACCGTCTGCTGGTCCGCTACACCGCGGACGTGGCACTGGACGACCGGTTGCTGCGCGCCGTCGACCCGGTTCTGAAGGACCTGGCCGCCTCGCTCGCCGACCTGGGGACGACCATCGCCCTGTGCGACGGACAGGGCCGGATGGTCCAGCGGCTCGGGGGTGGCCGGCAGCTGTGCCGGCGTCTCGACGAGGTGCAGTTCGCGCCCGGGTTCGACGCCTCGGAAGCCGCCGTGGGCACCAACGGCGTCGGCACCGCCCTCGCCGAGCGCGGCCCGGTCTATGTCACCGGCCGGGAGCACTTCGCCGACTGCCTGCTGCCCTTCGCCTGCGCGGGCGCGCCCGTCCGGGACCCGCTCAGCGGGCGCATCGAGGCCGTCCTCGACCTCACCTGCCTGCGCGACCAGGGCGACCCGGCCATGGTGCGGTTGGTCCGCGACACCGCCCGGCACATCGAGGGCCGGCTGCTGGAGCAGGCCACCCAGCGCGAACGTGCCCTCCTCGCCGCGTACCGGCGGGCCGACGGCCAGGCGCGGGGCTGGCCGAAGCAGCCCGCCGCGCTGCCGTTCGGCCGCGACGTCGATTCCCTCGACTCTCTCGGCCGGATCGATCTGGCGGTGCTGCGCGAGAGGGCCGAGGAACTCATCGCCTCACCGCAGCGCACCTTCACCGATGTCACCCTGCCCAGCGGGCGGACCGCCACCCTGTTGCGCCTACAGGTCAGGGGAGCGGCGGGGGAGACCGGCGTCGCCGTCGAGGCCCGCGTCCTGGGGGGCCCACAGCTGCGTCACGTCCGCCCGGCGCCGTCGGTCGCGCAGCCGCCGGCCCCATCGGCCGTACCGAGCACGCTCGAGTCGGCCCTCCAGGCTGTCCAGGCCGCGCAGACCGTGCCGGTCGTGCCGGTCGCGCCACCGATGTCCGACGAGCCCGCACCGCCACCGCCCCGGCCCCGGCACAAGCCGCAATCAGCCGCAGCACCGCCCGCCACGACGCGCACCGTCGTCCCCACCCCCGCCGGACCGGACGCGGACACCGGCATGAGCGGGGGCGGCCTCGCCCACAGGGTCGTATCCCCGCCGCAGCCGCCCGCCCGGCCCGCACCGGACGGCGAGCGTGACGGTACCGGCGCCGCCCCCGCCCTCACCCCCGCACCCCAGCCCCCCACCCACCCCGAACCCGACGGAGACGGCGGCGGTGCCGAAGGGTGGCTGCTTCTCGTCGGTGAGCCCGGGGTCGGCCGGCTGGCCGTGCTGGCGCGGCGACGGCTGGAGCTGCTGCACGACGCGAGCGTGCGGATCGGCACCACCCTGGATGTCGCCCGCACCGCGGAGGAGCTCGCCGAGGTCACCGTCCCCCGGTTCGCCGACTTCGTCGCCGTGGACCTGCCCGACTCCGTGCTGAGAGGCGAGGAACCGGAAGCTCTCGGCGGTGAGACGGCGCTGCGCCGGGTGGCCATCCGCGCCGTACGCAAGGAGCCCCACAAGCTGTACGACGTCGGCGATCTGGTCGAGTACGTCCCGTCCACGCCGCAGGCCCGCTGTCTGGAGACCCGCCAGTCCGTGCTCGAACCCGTCCTGGCCGACGCGGCCGGCTGGATCGCGCAGGACCCGGCACGGCTGGAACGGGTGCTGGCGGCGGGCATCCACTCCCTGATCACCGTGCCGCTGCGGGCGCGGGGCACGACCCTCGGCGTGGTCAGCTTCTACCGCTCGCTGCGGCCCGCCGCCTTCGAGGACGACGACCTGTCCCTGGCCCAGGAGCTGTCCGGCCGGGCGGCGATCTGCATCGACAACGCCCGCCGCTACACCCGCGAGCACAACACCGCCCTCACCCTGCAGCGCAGCCTGCTGCCCCGGGGCCGTTCCGAGCAGAGCGCCGTCGAGGTCGCCTACCGCTACCTGCCCGCGCAGGCCGGCGTCGGCGGCGACTGGTTCGACGTGATCCCGCTGTCCGGCGCCCGCGTCGCACTGGTCGTCGGCGACGTCGTCGGGCACGGCCTGCACGCCGCCGCCACGATGGGCCGGCTGCGCACGGCGGTCCACAACTTCTGCGCGCTCGACATGCCCCCCGAAGACCTTCTCACCCACCTCGACGACCTCGTCGGCCGGCTCGACCGCGGCGAGGGCTGGGCGGCCGAGAACACCCCCGACTCCGGCATCGTCGGCGCGACCTGTCTGTACGCCGTCTACGACCCGGTGTCCCGGCGCTGCACCCTCACCCGCGCCGGGCACCCCCTGCCCGCGGTCGTCGCCCCCGACGGCACGGTCGAGTTCGTCGACCTGCCCTCCGCGCCTCCCCTGGGGCTCGGCGGCATGCCCTTCGAGACGATCGAGCTGGAGCTGGCCGAGGGCAGCCAACTCGTGCTCTACACCGACGGTCTGGTCGAGGACCGGCATCGCGACATCGACGCCGGTCTGGACCAGTTGCGCACCGTGCTGGCCGGCGTCGGCCGCCCGCCGGAGGAGACCTGCGAGGCCGTTCTCGACGCCCTGCTCCCGGCCCGGCCCAGCGACGACGTCGCCCTGCTCGTCGCCCGCACCCACACGCTGGGCGCCGACCGCGTGGCCCAGTGGGACCTGCCCAGCGACCCGGCGGTCGTCTCCCGTGCGCGTGTCGCGGTCACCGACCGGCTCGCCGCGTGGGGCCTGGACGACCTGGCCTTCAGCACCGAACTGATCGCCAGCGAACTGGTCACCAACGCCATCCGCCACGCCGTCGGCCCCGTCCAGCTCCGCCTGCTCCGCGACCGCGCCCTGCTCTGCGAGGTCTCCGACGGCAGCAGCACCTCGCCGCGCCTGCGCCGGGCCCGCAGCACGGACGAGGGCGGCCGCGGCCTGTTCCTCGTCGCCCAGCTCACCGAGCGCTGGGGAACGCGCTACACGCCCAACGGCAAGATCATTTGGACGGAGCAGCCGCTGCCGTGACCGGCAGCCCCGGACCGGAGCAGCGCACATCGGCCGCGGGCACCGTCCCGTCCACGAGATAGGCGGCGACGGCCCCGTCCACGCACGCGTTGCCGCGGCTGGCGAACACGCCGTGCGAGTAGTCGTCGTCGAGGGTGACCAGCCGGGAGCCGGGCAGCACCTCCCGCAGCCGGCGGGCGCCTTCGATCGGGGTCACCGGGTCGTGCGCCGACGCGACCAGCAGGACGGGCGGAGCGGCCGGGCTGCCCAGGGGGGTGCGGTGGTCCGGGCGGTGGTGCCAGTACGCGCAGGCCGACGCCTCCAGACCGGTGAGGACCGGCTGCGGGTCGGCCCGTCGTATGCGCCGTATGTCCGCCACGACCTGCCGGGGCGTCGGCCCCGGACCGTCCGCGCACTTCACGATCCGGTTGGCCGCCTCGTAGTTGCGCGATTGCGGGCTGTCGAAGGCGGACGCGGGGCGCAGGGCGTCCGGGCTGCCGTCGGTGAGATAGGTGCGCAGCCCGTCGGCCAGGCCCGCCCAGCGCTCGGTGCGGCCCAGGGCGCGGTAGACGGCGCGGTCGAACTCCGCCGGGCCGAAGCCGTTCACCGGCCGGACGGCGAGACCTTGGCGTACGCGCAGATACGACCGCCGTACGGCGGCCGCGCCGGCGCCCAGCCCGAAGCGCTCCGCGTGCTCGGCGCTCCAGGCGAAGAAGGTGGCACGGGCGCGCAGCATCGCACGGCTCTGGATCACGTCGAACTCGTACCAGTCCCATGGGCCGACCACGCTGTCCAGCACCATGCGGCCGACCCGGTGCGGAAAGCGTGCGGCGTAGGCCGCGCCCAGGTAACTGCCGTACGAGATACCGAGGAAGCTCGTCCGCGGCTCGCCCAGCGCGGCGCGGATCGCGTCCATGTCGTAGGCCGTCTGCTCGGTGGACAGATACGGCAGCACCTTCGTGCCCGCGCCCGCCGCGCAGTCGTCGGCCATGTCCCGTTGTGACGTGAGGTACGTCCGCTCGGCGCGCGGGGTCGTCGGCACCGGGTCCGCTCCCGGAGCGGCGAACAGGCCGCCCATCGCACCGCAGTCCACCGGTGTGCTGTGGCCGACGCCGCGCGGGTCGAAGCCGATGACGTCGTACGAACGCCGCACGCTCGCGGGGAGTTTGGCCCGCTTGGTCACCGCGTAGGGGAGCCCGGAGCCGCCCGGCCCACCCGGGTTCACCAGCAGGATGCCGCGCCGCTCGGCCGGGGTGCCGGAGGCGGGGACGCGGGAGACGGCGATCTCGACGCGCGGACCGGAGGGGTGCTTCCAGTCGAGCGGGACGGTGAGGCGGCCGCATTCCACGCCGTCCGGTGCGGGCGGCTTCGGTACGGAGTCCGGGCAGGCGCCGAAGGTGAGGGAGGCCGACGCCCGGGCGGGGGCGGCGGTGGGGAGCAGGGCGGCCGCGGCCGCGAGGGCGCACAGCAGGGCAGTGGGGCGGGGCAGGACGGACAAGGTCTCTCCGACTCTCCGAAGGATGGGTAAGAACGGGGTGGTAAATGAAAATGATTATCGCTAACGTGTGCGCGTCAAGTCCGGCGCCCCTCCGACCGAGGGGCGCCCCGGGCTGCCTTGACGTATGAACTCACGGCACGAAAAGGGGAGTTGTGGCTCATCTGCTGGTGGTAGAGAGCTGGGTCGGGTCGATGAGCAGGCTGCTGCCACGGGCGATCCGGGAGGGCGGACACGAGTTCACCTTCCTCACCCGGGACCTGCATCACTACCTGCGCTCGGCGCCCGAGGGCACGGCGCACCCGCTGCTCGGGGCCCGCAACGTGATCACGACCGACACCAACGACATCGACGCCCTGCTGCCCGAGGTGGAGCGGCTGCACTCGGTACTGGGCTTCGACGGGGTGGTCACCTCCTGTGACTACTACCTGCCGACGGTGGCCCGGATCGCCGGGCACCTCGGCCTGCCCGGCCCCGGCCCCGAGGCGGTGCGCAGCGCCTGCCGCAAGGACGCCACCCGCCGCATCCTCGCCGACGCCGGCCTGCCCGGACCGCGCTTCGCCGTCCACGAGGAGTGGGCCGACCTCGCGCGGGCCGCGAAGGAGATCGGCTACCCGCTGGTCGTCAAGCCGGTCGACCTGTGCGCGGGCATGTATGTGCGGCGCGTCGACGACGAATCCCAACTCGCGGACGCCTTCAGGGCCTTGGCCGACTTCCCGGTCAACGCCCGCGGACAGCGGCGCACCTCCGCCGTGCTCCTGGAGGAGCTTCTCGACGGCCCCGAAGTGAGCGTCGAGACCGTGTCGTACGCAGGCGCGGTGCACCTGATCGGCGTCACTGACAAGAGCATCGGCGGGGCGCCCGCCTTCATCGAGACCGGTCACATGTTCCCGGCCGCCCTGCCGTTCGCCGACATCGACGCCGCCGAGCAGACCACGCTCGGCGCGCTCAAGGCGCTCGGACTGACGGACGGGGTCGTGGCGCACACCGAGATCAAGCTGACCTCCGCCGGTCCGCGCGTGGTCGAGGTCAACCCCCGGCCCGCCGGTAACCGCATCACCGAACTCGTCCGCCATGTCACCGGCATCGACCTCGCCGCCGCCTGCGTGGACGTCGCCCTCGGTCGCGAACCCGACCTCAGGCGCACGGACACCGGGCTGCGCAGTGCCGCCATCGGCTTCCTCGTCCCGGACCGCGCGGGCAGGCTCGAAGAGCTCGACGCCGGACGACTGGCCGACGAAAGGGGCGTGTTGGAGGTGCAGCTCGCCGAGCCCGGCAAGGTCGTGAAGGCGGCGGGCAGCAACAACGAGTACCTGGGCCACGTCATGGCCGGCGACCCGGACGGGCCCGGCGCCCGCGACCGCGTGGAGATGCTGCTGACCGGACTGCGCGCGGGGCTGGTGATCCGATGACCGCCGTCAGCGCGACGCCGACGGCGCCCTGCCGGACGTACGACGACCTGGTCGCCCGCGTTCGCGCCGGCGCCCTCGGCCCCGATCCCCGCACCCGGCGGATCGCCGTCGCCTTCACCACCCGGCAGGCCGTACGGCACGACGGGCGGGGCACCGGCTACCGCAACGAGGTTCTCAGCCTGCGCCTCGCCGAGGCCGTCGGCTCGTGCGCCGTCGAACCCGGGGAACTGCCCGACAGCGCCCTCGACGACTGCGTCGGCGCCGACGTGGCACGGCTGCTGGAGCACCCGCTGGCCGCGGTGCGGGTGGCCGCCCTGGACGCCTATCTGATGCACGTCACCCCGCACACGCCGGACCACGGGGCGCTGCCCGTCGCCCTGCCCGCCGGGTCCTCGCTGGAGAAGTCCAAGGCCAGGGCGAGGGCCGTGGCCGAGCTGCTGGACCTGCCGGCCGGGGGCACGGTGCTGGTGGTCGGTGTCGTCAACTCCCTTCTGGAGGCGCTGCGTTCGCGAGGCATCGGCTATGTGGCGTGCGACCTCAAGGGCGGGGTGACGGAGTGGGGCGAACCGGTCGTCACCGACGCGCTCGCCGCGGCCGGTGGCTGTGACGCGCTGCTGGTGTCCGGGATGACCCTGGGCAACGGCACCTTCGAGCCGCTGCGCGAGCACGCGCTGCGGCACGGCAAGCAGTTGGTGATGTTCGCGCAGACCGGCAGCGCGGTCCTGCCCCGTTTCCTCGGGCACGGCGTGAGCGCGGTGTGCGCGGAGCCGTACCCCTTCTTCTGGCTCGACGGCGGGCCCGGGGTCGTCCACCGGTACCGCTGGGCCGGGGGTGCGCGATGACCGCCACCGCCCTGCGCCCCACCGCCCGCCCGGAGTTGCTCGCCCTGCTCGGCCGTACCCCGGTCGTCCGGGTCACCACCGACCTGCCGCACGCCCACCCCGGTTTCTGGGCCAAGCTCGAAGGGCTCGCGGCGGGCGGTATGAAGGCGCGGGCCGCCGTGTCGATGCTGCTCGGGGCACGTGAGCGAGGTGAGCTGCGGCCCGGCGCCCCGGTGGTGGAGTCCACGTCCGGCACCCTCGGCATCGGGCTCGCCTTCGCCGGGCAGGCGCTCGGCCATCCCGTCGTGCTCGTCGGCGACAGCGAACTGGAGCCGTCCATGCGGCAGTTGCTTCGCGCGCACGGTGTTCGGCTGGAGCTCGTCGACCGCCCGGCGCCCCAGGGTGGCTGGCAGGCGGCCCGCCTAGGCCGGCTGCGCGAACTGCTCGCCGAACTGCCCGGCGCCTACTGGCCCGACCAGTACAACAACCCCGACAACACGGCGGGCTACGCCTCCCTGGCCGCCGAACTCGGCGCCCAGCTCGACCACTTGGACGTCCTGGTGTGCAGCGTCGGCACCGGGGGTCACAGCGCCGGCCTCATCGGCCCGCTGCGCCGGCACTGGCCCGCGCTCCGGCTCATCGGCGTCGACGCCACCGGCTCCACGATCTTCGGCCAGCCCGCCCGCCCCCGTCTGATGCGTGGCCTCGGCAGCAGCATCCACCCGCGCAACGTCGCCTACGACGCCTTCGACGAGGTCCACTGGATCGGCCCCGCCGAGGCCGTGGACAGCTGCCGACGGCTCGCCCGGGGCAGCTTCGTCAGCGGCGGCTGGAGCACCGGCGCCGTCGCGCGGGTCGCCGCCTGGGCGGCCTGCGTGCACCCGGGGGCGGTCGTCGCCACCGTGTTCCCGGACGGGCCGCACCGCTACCTCGGCACCGTCTACGACGACGACTTCCTCGCCGCCCACGGCCTCGACCCCGCCGGCGCCGCCACCCGGCCCGTGGAGATACCGCACCCGTATGCCGCCGAGGCGAGCGGGTGGGGGCGGTGCACGCGGGTCGCCGATCCGCTCTCTTCCGGAAGGACGATATGAAGGCCCGCCTGCGCACCGTACGTCTCGAACTCGCCGAGCCGCTGCGCATCTCCCGCTCCACCATGACCGCCCGCGACGCCGTGTGGCTGGGCGTCGAGCACGACGGCGTGACCGGATACGGCGAGGCCGTCAGCAGCGTGTACTACGGGCTGGACGCCGACACGCTCCTACGGCTGATCTCGGCGGTCGGTCTGGAACGGTTCGTCGATCCCGAGAGCGCCCTGGAGGCCCTGTCCTCGCAGGCCCTGCCCTCGGGTGCCGTTCCGGCCGTACCGCCTGCCGTCACCGCGGCCGTCGAGTCCGCGCTGCTGGACCTCGTCGGCAAGCGGGACGGTGTGCCGGTCCGCCGTCTGCTGGGTACAAAGACGCCGTTCGGTGTCGCCACCGCACGCACCATCGGCATCACCTCGCTCGCGCACGCGGCCGCCGAGGCCCGGCGCCTCGCCGCGAGCGGATTCGAGATCGTCAAGGTGAAGGCGGGCTCGTCCGATCCCGAGGACGACGTGGAGCGCGTACGGGTCATCCGGGACGCGGCTCCTCATGTACGGCTGCTGCTGGACCCGAACGGTGCCTGGAGCGTCGCTCGGGCCGAGCGACTGCTGCCCCGTTTCGCCGCGCTCGGCGTCGAGGCCGTCGAACAGCCGCTGCCGCCCGGTGACCCGGACGCGCTGGGCGCCCTCGCCGAGAAGTCGCCGCTGCCCGTCATCGCCGACGAGGACGCGGTGAGCGTGGAGGACGTACGGCGGCTGGCCGGGCGCGTCCACGGCGTCAACGTCAAGCTCGCCAAGTGCGGGGGAGTCCGGGCGGCCCTGCGGATCGCGGAGTTGATCGAGGGCAGCGGGACGGAGCTGATGCTCGGCTGCCTCACCGCCAGCAGCCTCGGCATCGCGCCCGCCGTCCACCTGGCCGACCGCGCCCGCTGGGTCGACCTGGACGGGCATCTGCTGCTCGCCCACGACCCGTGGACGGGGATCGGCGGCGCGGACGGCACCGTACGTACAAGTGACCTTCCCGGACTGGGAGTCGAGGAGGTGACGGCGTATGAAGACGTGGCGTGAGATGCGCGGCTTCCCGGTCGCCGTCCAGCTCCTGCTCGTCAACCAGCTCGGCGTCAACACCGGCTTCTACCTGCTCATCCCGTACCTCGCCACCCATCTCGGCGAGAACCTGGGCATGTCGGCGGGGGTCGTCGGGATCGTCCTCGGCGTGCGCAACCTCAGCCAGCAGGGCCTGTTCATCATCGGCGGCTCGGCATCGGACCGGCTCGGGGCGCGCGGCGTCATCATCGCCGGGTGCGCCCTGCGGACCGTCGGCTTCGGGCTGTTCGCGCTCGGCGACGGACTGCCGGTGCTGCTCGCCGCGTCCGTGCTCAGCGGGCTCGCGGGGGCGCTGTTCAACCCGGCCGTGCGGGCGTATCTCGCGCAGGAGGCGGGGGAGCGGAAGGCAGAGGTGTTCGCGCTGTTCAACGTCTTCGCGACCACCGGTGCGCTCATCGGGCCGCTGCTGGGCAGCGCGCTGCTGCTCGTCGACTTCCGTACCTCCGCGCTGACCGCCGCCGGGATCTTCGCGGTGCTCACCGTGGCGCAGGCCCTCGTCCTGCCCGCGCGGAAGGTCGAGCCGAGCGGCACCGGTGTCCTCGGGGACTGGCGCGAGGTGCTCGGCAACCGGGCCTTCCTGGCGTTCGCGCTCGCCATGGTCGGCATGTTCACCCTGGAGAACCAGCTCTACCTGCTGCTGCCCGACGGGGCCCGCGAGGCCACCGGCTGGGAGGGCGCGGCGGGCATCGTCTTCCTCGTCGGCACGGTGGCCAACCTGGCACTTCAGCTGAGGATCACCAGGCGCCTCAAGTCCCGTGGGAACAGGGCGCGTTGGATTGCTCTCGGCCTCGCGGTGATGGGTCTGGCCTTCCTGCCGCCGGCCCTGGTGGCGGGCGGGTCCCCCGGCCGGCTCGACGCCGGGCCCGTGCTGCTCGGCGCGCTGCTGCTCTACCTCGGCGTCATGGTCGCCTCGCCGTTCGTGATGGAGCTGATCCCGCGCTTCGGGCGGCCCGAGCTGACCGGCACCTACTTCGGGATCTTCTACGTCGTCTCCGGGATCGCCGCGGCCGTGGGCAACACCGTCGTCGGCTGGGCCATGGACGCGGGGAAGAGCGGGGGCCATGCGTGGCTTCCGTGGGTGTGCTGCGCCGTGTTCGGGCTGGCGTCGGCGGCAGGTGTGGCCTGGCTGCACCGGCGCGGGGCACTGCCCGGGGATCCGGTCCCGGCGGCTCCCGCGCAGGCCGCAGAGATGGACGCGGGGAAGAGCGGGGGCCATGCGTGGCTTCCGTGGGTGTGCTGCGCCGTGTTCGGGCTGGCGTCGGCGGCAGGTGTGGCCTGGCTGCACCGGCGCGGGGCACTGCCCGGGGATCCGGTCCCGGCGGCTCCCGCGCAGGCCGCAGAGAGGAGCACGGCGTGAGCGCGGTGCGCGCGGGAGGCGGGGCGGAGCGGGGCGAGGGCCGTGGCCGGGTGAGCGGTGGTCGATGTGCTCCGGCGGACGACTCGGGTGCCCGGGAGCCGGGTGCGGCGGAGCGTGGGGTGTCGGCTGCCTCGGACGGCTTGCGGCCGGGTGAGGCGGTGCGTGGCGGGGGCGATGAGTCGGCGGGCGGTGGCCAGGGTGTTGGCGGCGTCGGCTCGGGCGCGCGGGAGCCGGGCGCGGACGAGCGCGTGGTGTCCGCCGCGGCGGAAGGCAGCCTCGACACCGGTGCCCCGGCCGGCAGTCGCAACCTCCTCACCGACAACCCCGCCCTGTACGAGGCCCGCTTCCCCGACCCCGACCGGCTCGCCGGACGCTGGGCCGAGGACTGCCTGCGCCGCCACGGCGCCGGGCCGCGGGTCCTCGACATGGGCTGCGGCACCGGTCGCGACGCCGGGCACCTGCATTCCGTCGGCCGTACGGTGACCGGCGCCGACCTCTCCGAGGCGATGCTGGCGCACGCCCGCGTCCACCACCCGGGGCCGGCGTACGTCCGGGCCGACCTGCACGGCTTCGACCTGGGCAGGGGTGCCTTCGACGCGGTCGTCTGCCTGGACAGCTCGCTGCTGTACTGCCACACCAACGATCAGCTCGACGGCTTCCTCGCCTCCTGCCGCCGCGCCCTCGCACCGGGCGGGCTGCTGGTCGCGGAGATGCGCAACGGGGCGTACTTCCTGGGCCGTACGGACCTCCTCGACACCCCGTCCGTCAACGCCTTCAGCCGGCAGGGCACTGCCTACCGGTCCACCACCACCCTGAGCGTCGACCGAACCGCCCAACTCCTGCGCCGTACCCGGGTATGGACGGCCGCCGACGGTGCCGACGGGGCACCGCCCGTCGAACAGCGCTCCGCCTGGCGGCTGCTGTTCCCGCAGGAGCTGCGGCACTTCCTCGCCGCGCACGGCTTCGAGGTGCTCGAACTGCACGACGGTCCCGGACCACGGACCGAACCGCCCTGGCGGCAGGGCGAGTTGCCCGGCGTCACGACCGACGCGGACCGACTGCACGTCGTCGCGCGGCTGCACACCAACTGACCCGAAGCACTAGTAAGTACCAGTAAGGACCAGTCATGTACGACGAACGTTTCCCCGGCCTGCGCCGCCGCGGCTTCCTCGCCGCCACCTCGGGCGCCGCCGCCCTCGCCCTCGTCGGCTGCGGCGGCGGCACGGACGACAAGGCGGCCGGCGGCTCCGGCACCCCGAAGCGCGGCGGACGGCTGCGCGCCGCGTTCGCCGGCGGCGGTGCGAGCGAGACCCTCGACCCGCACCTGGCCAACCTCTTCGCCGACGTCGCCCGCGCCAAGGCGCTCTTCGACAAGCTCGCCGACTACGGCGCCGACCTCTCCGCCCAGCCCCGCCTCGCCGAGAAGTGGGAGTCCAACAAGACCTTGGACCGCTGGCGGGTGACGCTGCGTCAGGCCACTTTCCACGACGGGAAGCCGGTCACCGCCAAGGACGTCCTCTACAGCTACCGCCGTATCGCCGACCCCAAGCAGGCGTTCCGCGCCAAGGCATCCCTGGAGCCCATCGACCTGGACGCCAGCCGTGCCACCGGCGAGCACGGCATCGAGTTCGTGCTGAAGCGGCCGACCGCCGAATTCCCCAACATTCTGGCCGCGTTCGGCGCCTACATCGTCCCGGAGAACGCCACCGAGTTCGACAGGAAACCCGTTGGCTCCGGACCCTTCCGGTTCGTCTCCTTCGCCCCCGGCCGCTCCGCCGTCTTCCGCCGCAACGACGACTACTGGGAGGGCGCCCCGCTCCTCGACGAGGTCGAGTTCGTCGTCGCCAACGAGGAGTCCGCCCGCGTGGGCGCCCTCCTCGGCGGCCAGGTCGAGTACGCCCACGAGCTCAACCCGACCACTGCCCGCGCCCACGAGGGCCGGGGCCAGATCGAGATCGTGCGGCTGCGGGGCAGCGCCATGCAGGCCTTCTGCATGAAGACCGACCGGGCGCCGTTCGACGACAAGCGGGTCCGCGAGGCCTTCTTCCTGATCGCCGACCGCCAGGAACTCGTCGACGGCGCGCTGTCCGGCGCGGGCGAGGTCGGCAACGACCTGTTCGGCAAGGGGTACGAGTACTACGCCGCCGACCTGCCGCAGCGCGAGCAGGACCTCGACCGCGCACGCGCCCTGCTGAAGAAGGCCGGCGCCGAGAAGCTGAAGGTCACCCTGGACACCTCGGCCGTCGCGGCCGGGTTCACCGAGGCCGCCGGCATCTTCCGCGACCAGGCCGCCAAGGCGGGCGTCACGATCGACGTGAAGATGGGCAGCAAGGACTCCTACTGGAGCGACATCCTCGACAACGGCACCCTGTGCTGCTACCGCTCCGGCGCCATGCCCATCGAGGCCCACCTCTCGCAGCGGCTGCTCACGGACTCCACCACCAACGCCACCAAGTGGCGGCACAAGGACTTCGACGCCCTCTACCAGCAGGCCCAGTCCACCCGTGACAAGACCGGGCGGGCCGCCGTCTACGAGCGGATGCAGCGCCGTCTGTACGCCGAGGGCGGCTTCCTCATCTGGGGGTTCGCCGACTGGATCATCGGAACGGCGCGGACGGTGAAGGGAGTGGAGACGAAGGCCCCCGCCAACACCCTGGACTGGGCCCGCTTCGACAAGGTGTGGCTCGCGTGAGGATGAGCCCTCTGCGCTCCTTCGCCGCCCGGCGGCTGCTTCTCGGCGCCCTGCAGACCGTGGCCGTCGTGCTGCTGGTCTTCGCGCTGACCGAGGCGCTGCCGGGCGACGCGGCGGTGGCCCTCGCGGGCGACCAGCCGGATCCGGCGCGCATCGCCGCGATCCGCGAGGCGATGGACCTGGACCGGCCGGCGTACGAGCGGCTGGCCGACTGGGCCACCGGCCTGCTGCACGGCGACTTCGGCACGTCCTTGGCATCCGGCCGCCCCGTCACCCAGTACATCGCCGACGGATTCGGACCGACCCTGCTCCTGGCCGCGCTCACCCTCGCCCTCCTCGTCCCCCTCGGCTTCGGTCTCGGCGTGCTCGCCGCCCGCCACGAGGGACGGCTGATCGACCGGCTGGTCAGCTCGGTGACGCTGGCCGTGTACGCGGTCCCCGAGTTCGCCCTCGGGGTGCTGCTGGTGACGGTCCTCGCCCTGAAGCTGGCCTGGCTGCCGCCGACGGCGGTCGGCTACGGCACCGACCTGCTCGGCCATCCGGCGGCGCTGGTCCTGCCGGTGCTGGTGCTGCTGTCCCGCCCGGTGTGCTCCCTGTCCCGCCTGGTGCGGGCCGGCATGGTCGACGCCCTCGCCTCCCCCTACGCCGCCCACGCCCGCCGTTACGGCGTCCCCGGCGCCCGCGTCCGCTACACCCACGCCCTGCCGAACGCCCTCGCCCCGGCCGCGCAGCAACTCGCCCGCACCGTCGACTGGTTGCTGTGCGGCGTGATCGTGGTGGAGGCCCTCTTCGTGATCCCCGGCCTTGGCACGGTCCTCCTCAACGCCGTGGCCGAACGTGACGTACCGGTGGTGCAGGGGCTGGCCGTGGTGTTCGGGGTGCTGACGGTCCTGCTGAACCTCGGGGCCGATCTGGTGGCCCACCGGCTCACTCCCCGCGCGGGGGTGGCCGCATGACGACGCATCGCCGCTTCGCGCTGGGCTCCGCCGTCATCGCCGTTCCCCTCGTACTCGCCCTCCTCGGACCGCTGTTCACCGGTGACCCGGGCCCCCGCGGCACGTCCTTCACCCTCGGCGGCGACCACTGGCTCGGCACCGACTTCGTGGGCCGCGACGTCTGGCGACAGGTCCTGCTGGGCGGCCGTACGGTCGTACTCACCGCCCTCGCCGCCACCGCGCTCGCCTACCTCGTCGCCGTCCCGGTCGCGCTCGGCAGCGCGCTCACCCGCCTGCGGTGGCTGGAGGAGCTGCTGATGCGGCCGCTGGACGTGCTGCTGGCCGTACCGTCGCTGCTGCTGATCCTGCTGGTGGCCTCCGTGCTCTCGCCGGGAGCTGCCGGGCTGGCGCTGCTCGTGGCCCTGGTGAACGTGCCGGACGCGGCCCGGATCGTGCGGGCGGCGGCGGGGGAGGCCGCGGCGCGCCCCGCCGTCGAGGCGCTGCGTATGCAGGGGGAGACCTGGTGGCGGATCGCCGTCGGCTACGTCGGCCGGTCGGCGCTGCGCACCCTCGCCGCCGACGCGGGCATCCGGCTGACCGGCGTGCTGTACCTCGTGTCGACGGCCGCGTTCCTCGGTGTCGGTGTCGCGCCGGACGCCGCCGACTGGGCGGTCATGGTCGACCGCAACCGCACAGGCCTGCTCGTGCAGCCCTGGGCCGTGGTGGTGCCCGCGCTGCTGATCGTGGCGCTGACTATGGGCACCAACCTGCTCTTCGACGCCGCCCTGGAGAAGAAGGCCGTTCCGCAGGAGGAGACCTCTTTCACGAAGAAGGCCTCCCTCGGGAAGAAGGGACGACGCCGGTGAGCCGAGCAGAGGAACCAGTGGTGGCCGAGATCCGCGACCTCCGCGTCGAGATCGACGGCCGCGCGATCGTCGACGGCGTGCACCTGCGCGTGCGGCCCGGGAAGGTGACCGCCCTGGTCGGCGCCTCCGGCAGCGGCAAGACCACGACGGGCCTCGCACTGCTGGGGGAGTACCCGCCCGGCGCCCGCGTCACGGGCGAGATACGGAGCACCGGGGACGGCCCGGTGGGTTACGTCCCCCAGCACCCCGCCGCCGTCCTCAACCCGGCCCGCCGGGTCGGCGCGCTGCTGCACGACATCGCCCGCCCCCAGGTCCGCCACCTGCCCCGCGCCGAACGCCGCGCGGCAGCCCGCGAACTGGTCCTGCGCGCCCTGTCCGACGCCCAACTCCCGGGCGGCGCACCCCTGTTGCGTCGCCACCCCCACCAGCTCTCCGGCGGCCAGCAGCAACGCGTCGTCCTCGCCCAGGCCCTGCTGCTCGGCGCCCGCGTCATCGTCGCCGACGAACCCACCACCGGCCAGGACGCGTTGACCAAGAGCCGTATCGTCGAGCAGCTGGCGGCGGTGGCGGCACGCGGCATCGCGGTCGTCCTGCTCAGCCACGACCTGGACGTCGTACGCGCCCTCGCCGACGAGGTCCTCGTCATGCGCGCGGGCAGGGTCGTCGAGTCGGGTCCGGTGCAGCGGCTGTGGACGGCGCCCCGGCACGAGTGGACGCGTCGCCTGCTCGACGAACAGCGTGCGGCGCCGCAGGGTACGAAGAGCACCGACGCCGCCCGTCAACCCGTCCTGGAGGTACGGGACTTGACCGCCGTGCACGATCACCGGACCATCGTCCTGCACGCCCCGCACCTCGCTCTGCACCCCGGCGAGTGCCTGGCCGTGGTCGGCCGCTCCGGCAGCGGCAAGACCACGCTCGCCCGCTGTCTCGCCGGACTCCACCGCGATCACGACGGCGAGATCCTGCTCGACGGCACTCCGCTGCCGCGCAGCCTGCGCCACCGTGACCGCGCCCAACTGGCCGCCGTGCAGTACGTCTTCCAGGACGCCCGCGCTGCCTTCGACGAGCACCGGCCCGTGCTGCACCAGGTGGCCCGTACCGCGGTACGCCTGCGCGGCGCCGGTGAACGGGCGGCCACGGACGAGGCGTCGG
Organism: Streptomyces sp. R28; assembly: GCF_041052385.1. Lineage (GTDB taxonomy): Bacteria > Actinomycetota > Actinomycetes > Streptomycetales > Streptomycetaceae > Streptomyces. The sequence goes on from NZ_CP163439.1 coordinate 8,428,383, forward strand.
CCACCCTGACCCGCCTCGGCCTGGCGGCGGACCTGACCCGCCGCCGCCCCGACGAACTCTCCGGCGGCGAACTCCAGCGCGCCGCCCTCGCCCGTGCCCTGCTCGCCCGTCCCCGGGTGCTGATCTGCGACGAGGTCACCTCCGGTCTGGACACGGTCACCCGGCGCGGCATCCTCGACGTCCTCGCGGGCCTGGTCGGCGAGGGCGACGAGCTGTCCCTCGTGCTCATCACCCACGACCTGGACACGGCACGCCTGGCGCACCGCATCGCCGTACTGGACGCGGGCGAGTTGGTCGAACAGGGGGCGGCGCAACGGGTCCTGACGAAGCCCCGGCATCCGTTCACGATCTCTCTCATGGAGACGACGGAGCGTCTGGAGGCGGGGGCCGGGGCGGGGATCCGCAGATGAGCCGACCTCCGGGCGCCTTCGCGGAGGAGACGGGAAGGCCTCCGCGAGTGGCCCGGAGGTCGGCGGCTTCGGGTCGCGCGCCTCACCTACGACCTGGTCGGCAGGCGTCGGCGGCGCGGCCGGGCGGTGGCCCCGGCGAGCAAAGCGTGGATCCCCCGCACCGCGTCTCCCGGGTGGGTGGCCGGGGCAGCGAAGGGCAGGCGGAGGTCGCGGTGGGAGTCCGCCGTCTCCAGGCGCAGCACCAGGCCGTGCCGGTCGAGCCGCAGCGGCCGTACGCCGGATGCGCCGACCTGCTCCCGGGCCGGGAGCAGGCGGGCGAGCGGGGCCACGGTGTCGGTGTGGGCCGCGTCCAGCCGGGCCAGCATCTCCGCCTCGTGGGTGGCTGGGGGTCCCCCCGGCCGAAGGGTGGGGGAGGGTCGGGGGCGGCGAGCGTCAGTTCGTCGAGGCCGATGGTGGTCGTCCCGTCGTCCTCGGTGAGCACGGCCCGGGCCGGGTGGAACACCAGGGTCTTCGGGCCGAGGGCGCTGAGCCAGCCGCCCAGCGTCAGCCGGGCGCGCACCCGCTCGCGCACCGCGACGGGGGCGATGTCGGTGAACTCCACGAGCGCGGCCAGGTCGCCGTGCGGTGCCATGGCGAGCTCGGCGGCCAGATGGCCGTCCGGCTCGTCGTGCAGGAGCAGCCGCGCGGCGGCGTCGACGGTGTGCCGGCCGATCAGCTCCATGTGATGGCCGTGCGTGGTGACGGTCAGCGAGCCGGCCGCCGCCAGCACCGAGCGGGCATGCTCGGCGGGCGTCGGCTCAGGGCAGGGGGCAGCAGACATGGGGCCTTCCGATCCGGCGAGGTTAAGTTAGGTATGCCTAACCTATCTACACCTGCTCGGTGGTCACCAACCCGTCAGCAGCAGGTGATTGACGAGCAGGGCGAGCACCGCCTGCGCCGCGAGCCAGCCACGCGGCCCCCTCAGGAACGCGCAGGCGGGCAGCAGCCACAATGCGAACGGCAGCCAGATCCGCTCCGTCTCCGCCTTGCTCATCCCGGACAGATCGGCGACCAGCATCGCGACCAGCGCACCGAGTACGAGGAGTGCCAGCCGGACCTGGGTTGCTTCCGCGCGCCGGACGAGCGCCGCGCCCGCCCGCCGCAGCCCCGCCGCCGTCGCCAGGCCCACGATGACGACCGTGCACGCCAAGTTGGCCCACACCCAGTAGCCGTAGGGCCGTACACCGCCGACGCCCTGGTAGTAGCGGGTGACGAGCAGACGGTACGCCTCCCACCAGTTGAAGCCCATGACCGTGAAGGCGACGGGGGCGACCAGGAAGCCGGCCAGCAGGAAGGGGAGGGGGCGGGCGCGGCGTGAGCCCAGCAGCAGGACGACGGCCGCGATCACGGCGAAGAGCGTCAGGCCGTAGGAGAGGTAGGCGGCCCAGCCGAAGAGGAGGCCCGAGGTCAGACCCGTCCACCCCGGGCGGTGACCCGTCACCGCCAAAGCCAGGAATGCGACCGCCCACGCGGCGACCGCCGCGAAGTACCCGTCGGCCGAGGTGCCCACCCACACCGCGGCCGGGGCAAGGGCGAGGAAGGGTGCGGCGCGGCGGGCGAGCCGCTCGCCGGTCAGGGCGCGTACGGCGACCAGGACGGCGACCGCCGCCGTCGTACCGACGGTGATGCACCACGCGCCCGCCCAGCCACCGCCGCCCAGGCCGATCCGGTCGAGGAGGACGAAGGTGAGGGTGGCGCCCGGAGGGTGCCCGGCGACATGGGCGGGCCAGTTGTCCGGTGACTCGAGCAGGATGTGGCCGGAGAAGTCCCGGAGGGTGGCGGGGATGTCCTGGAAGCGGTCGATGACCCGGAGATACTCGTGCGCGGTCGTCAGTTGCCCCGCGACGCCCTGCCACCAGCCGTCGACCAGGGCCAGCGACCAGGTCCAGGCCATGCCGGTGGCCCAGGTGGCCAGGAGCAAGGAGCGCCACGGCATCCGGACCGCGAGTGAGGGGCCGTACGCCACCACGGCCGCGGCGACGGCGAGCGCGGCCGGTGTGCCGGGCCCGAGATGCGGGTCCCAGTCCGCCAGCAGCGGCGGCCAGTTGACCCGGAGCGTGCCGTGCCGGTGCTGGATCACCGTGCCGAGCACGGCGGCGACCGCGACGAGCAACGCGGCCGCCGCGGCCGCGTACAGGTCGCGGCCAAGGTCACGGTCAGGGGCCCCGGGCAGGTGGCGGTCAGGGGTCTCGGGCAGGTCGCGGTTCACGCCAGCACGTTAGGACGGGCGTCCTCCGCCGGACGGCTGACAGGCGCGGACGTCAGAGATTCGTCATGGTTCGCGGCGGCTTCCCGGGCCCCGCCGCGGCCTACGGTCGGGGCATGGCACGGTCTCCTCTCTCTCCCTTCTCCCCCGCCTTCTGGCGCAGTCCGCTGCGCGGCCCGTGGCTGACCTCGGTGCTCGGCGTCGTGCTGCTCGGCGGCATCACGGTCCTGTTCGTGACCGGGCTGGTGTCCTACGCCGCCTACAACCCCGACCTGGCGCCGGTGAACGACAAGACCCCGGACAAGGGGATCCTGGGCTTCTACCTCTTCTCCTGGCCCACCAGCCCGCACTGGCTGTACCGCCTCAACCAGGGCGTCCACGTCACGCTCGGCATCACACTGATCCCCGTGCTCCTGGCCAAGCTGTGGTCGGTCGCGCCGAAGCTCTTCACGCTGCCGCCCGCGCGGTCGCTCGCACACGCCCTGGAGCGGATCTCGCTGCTGCTCCTGGTCGGGGGCGCCCTGTTCGAGTTCGTGACGGGCGTGCTCAACATCCAGCTGGACTACATCTTCCCCGGCTCCTTCTACACCCTGCACTTCTACGGGGCGTGGGTGTTCTTCGCCGCGTTCGTCGTGCACGCCGTGCTGAAGACACCCATGGCGCTGCGGAATCTGCGTCAACTGCGGGAGGAGGAGAGTGAGTTGGTCTCTCCGGCTCCCGCCGAGCCAACCGTCTCCCGGCGCGGTGCGCTGTGGTTCGTCGGGGGCGGCTCCCTGCTGCTCTTCGTCACGACCGTCGGGCAGAACTTCGACGGGGCCCTGCGCCGGACCGCCCTCCTCGCCCCGCACGGCGGCGCCGAACCGGGCAGCGGGCCGGGCGGCTTCCAGATCAACAAGACGGCCGCGTACGCGGGGATCCGCGACGCCGACACGAACGAGGAGGCGTGGCGGCTGGTGGTCGTGGGGCGGGACGGGCGGACCGTCCGCCTCGGCCGGGCCGACCTGCTCGCCATGCCGCTGCACAGCGCGGCGCTGCCCATCGCCTGCGTGGAGGGCTGGTCCACGTCCGACCAGTGGTGGCGCGGGGTACGGCTGCGGGACCTCGCGGCGCTGGTCGGCCACGACGGGGACCCGCCCGACGTCCTCGTGGAGTCGCTGCAGCGGCGCGGTGCCTTCCGGCGGGCCGCCCTGCGCGCCAACCAGGTCGCCGACTCCCGTTCCCTGCTCGCCCTGTTCGTCAACGGCGAGGACCTGACCCCCGACCACGGCTACCCGGCGCGGATCATCGTGCCCGCCGCGCCCGGTGTGCTGAACACCAAGTGGGTGGCGCGGCTGACGTTCGGAGACCTGTGATGCGACGACCGAGGCCCACGCTGGGCAGCCCTCTCCAACTCCTCCTGCTGACCGGCTCGTTCGCACTCACCGGATATGCGGGAGTGCGGCTGCTGGAGGGGGACTGGTTCGGGATCGCGCTGTGGTTCGTGGGGGCGGCGATCCTCCACGACCTCGTGTTGCTGCCGCTGTACGGTGCGGCGGACCAGGTCCTGCTACGCGGGTTCGAGGCGGCCGGACACCGGCGATGGGTGTCGTACGTCCGTGTCCCCGCCGCGCTCTCCCTGCTGCTCCTGCTGGTCTGGTTCCCGCTGATCAGCGGCCGGGTCGCGGACCGCTACGCCTCCGCGACCGGCCTGTCCGCGGACGGCTTCGCGGCCCGCTGGCTGCTGATCACCGCCGCGCTCTTCGGCGGCTCGGCGGTGCTGCTCGCGCTGCGGTGGCGACGGCTGCGCAGGGCGGCGAAGGAGCGGCCGCCGGCCGTCCACTGACCGACGGCCCGCCAGCCGGCGCGCTCCGCGTGCCGCAGCAGGGCGGGGGTGCCGAGCCGGGCCCAGGGGAAGGCGGTGCCGGTGGCGCCGCGGGCATCGGTGACGTGGACCTGGACCCGTTCGTCGAGGTCCAGGTCCGGCAATGTCTCGGCGATCAACAGGCCGCCCGGGGAGAGGAGTTGTGCCGTCCGGGCGAGCAGGGCGGCCGGGTCGCCGCCGATGCCGACGTTGCCGTCGATGAGGAGGACGGTGCCCCAGCGGCCCTCGCCGGGCAGCGGGTCGAAGACGGAGCGGCGCAACGCCGGGCCACCGAGCCGCACGGTGCGGGTGACGGCGGCCTCGCTGACGTCGATACCGAGCACCCGGCGCCCCTGCCGGCCCAACGCCGCGACCAGCCTGCCCGGCCCGCAGCCGACGTCCAGCACCGCGCCCTCACAGCGCCGCAGCACCTCCAGGTCCGCCGCGTCGGCGTCCGCGCACCACCGCTCCACGTCGAGCGGCAGCAGCCAGCCGTCGGGGCGGCGCAGGAAGAGGGGACCGTGGCCGGTGCGCAGGGCGTGGGAGTACGGGTCGGCGGACCATGTGCGGTCGGCGGGCCACTCAGCGGTGCTGTCGGTGCCGTCGATGCCGGAGTCGGTCGGGTCGGTCTGGCGGGCGATCCGCGCCGCCGTCGCCTCCCGCAGGCCACTCATCGGTCCGCCACCGGGGCGAGACGCGCCAGCGTCGTCGCGAAGCGGCTGCCCGGGGCCGCCTCGGCGACCAGGTCGGCGTCGTACGCCGTGTCGACGTCCCGTAGGCACGGCAGGTCGCGCACCCGCAGGTCCGCGAGGCGGGAGCGCTGCACGGCGCCGGTCCGCGGCGTCGACATCGGTACGCCCCGCAGCCGTGCCGGGTCCGGTTCGGCCAGGCCCAGGGCCCAGAAGCCGCCGTCCACGGCGGGGCCGAAGCAGGCGTCGCAGCCGTCCCAGTCCACCGTCAGCAGCTCCGGCGTCACCTGCGGGGTGTCCATGCCGATGAGCAGCGCCGGGCCGTCGCAGCCCGCGAAGGCGGCGGCCAGCCGTTCGTCGAGACCGCCCGCGCACTGCCGTACGACCTCGAAGCCGGGCGGCAGCCAGGGGCCCGGCGCCCCGTCCAGGACCAGCACCCGGCGCCGCGCGGGCGTGCGCGCCACGACGTCCAGGGTGTCCGCGAGGGCGGCCTCCGCGAGCGCGGCCGCCTCCTCCGGCGTGAAGGGCGGCGTCAGCCTGGTCTTCACCCGGCCCGGCCGGGGCTCCTTGGCGATGACGAGGAGCGTGGTCACGGGCGGGTTCCCTTCTGTGCGGGGGTGTCCTGCCGGGCGTCGGGGCGGTCGGTGGGTTCGTGTTCAGGTTCCGGCCCGGCACCGGCCCCGGCGCGCCCTTCGTCCTCCGCCAGCACCCGGCTCATGTCCCGCACCGCCTGCCACGTCCCCCGCCAGGTCCCCGTCACCTTCGACGCCCCCGTGCGCGGCAGGTACGGCACGTCGTACTCGGCGATCCGCCAGCCCGCGTCGGCGGCGCGGACGACCATCTGGAGCGGGTAGCCGCTGCGCCGGTCCGTCAGGTCCAGGGCGAGCAACTGCTCTCGGCGGGCGGCGCGCAGGGGCCCCAGGTCGTGCAGGCGCAGGCCGGTGCGGCGGCGGAGGAGACAGGCGAGGGCGAAGTTGCCGACGCGGGCGTGCGCCGGCCAGGCCCCGCGGGCCCGGGGGCGGCGCCGGCCCAGGACGAGGTCGGCCTCGCCCGCCGCGATCCGCCGTACGAAGGGCACCAGGTCGCCCGGGTCGAGCGAGGCGTCGCAGTCGCAGAAGCAGACGATGTCGGCCGTGGCGGCGCTCAGCCCCGCGTGGCAGGCGGCGCCGAAACCGCGCCGCTCCTCGCGCACGACGCTCGCGCCGAGCTCGCGGGCGACGGAGGCCGAGCCGTCCGTGGAGCCGTTGTCCACGACGAGGGCCCGCCAGCCGGGCGGGATGCGCTGAAGGACCCAGGGCAGCGCCCCGGCTTCGTCCAGACAGGGAAGCACGACGTCGACGGAGGCCGCGCAGGGTTCACTCGCTGTTGCGGAGGGGGTCGTCACGGCTTTCACCCTACGAGCGCGAATAGTGCATATCGGACTACCGCTCCTTACGAAACAAGGACGTCGGGCGCCGACGGCGCCGCATGCGCGCGCGGGGTGCGAGGCTGGCGGCATGGAGCAGCAGCAGCCGTACCCGCAGGCAGGGGCCAGGGTTCTCGTGGTCGACGACGACCCCACCGTCGCCGAGATCGTCTCCGGGTACCTCGACCGCGCCGGATACGTCGTGGACCGCGCCGGCGACGGCCCCGACGCCCTCGCCCGGGCCGCCGCGCACTGGCCCGACCTCGTCGTCCTCGACCTGATGCTGCCCGGCATGGACGGTCTGGAGGTGTGCCGCCGGATGCGCGGCCAGGGACCCGTGCCGGTCATCATGCTCACCGCGCGCGGCGACGAGGACGACCGCATCCTCGGCCTGGAGGTCGGCGCCGACGACTACGTCACCAAGCCCTTCAGCCCCCGCGAACTCGTCCTGCGCGTCGAGTCCGTGCTGCGTCGCACCCGGCCCGCCGAGCCGTCCAGGACCTTGCGCGCCGCGGGCCTCTCGGTCGATCCGGCGGCCCGCCGCGCCGTCAAGGACGGCAGCGAACTCGCCCTCACCATCCGCGAGTTCGACCTCCTCGCCTTCTTCCTGCGCCACCCCGGCCGGGTCTACAGCCGGGAGGACCTGATGCGCGAGGTGTGGGGCTGGGACTTCGGCGACCTGTCGACCGTCACCGTCCACGTCCGCCGCCTGCGCGGCAAGGTGGAGGACGACCCGGCCAGGCCCCGGCTCGTCCAGACCGTGTGGGGCGTCGGCTACCGCTTCGACGCCACCGGTGCCGCTCCCGACGGAGAGGCGTGACCGTGCGCGACACCCTCCTGATCGCCCTCTTCGCCTTCCTCGGCGCCGCCGCGGCCGGCCTGTTCGGTGCCTGTGTGCTCCTGCTGATCCGGCGCCGCTCGCTCATCGCGCACCTCGCCGTGGTCGCCGGCGTCGGCATCACCGCCATGCTCGCCGGCACCCTCGCCGTCGCGCAGGCCATGTTCCTGTCCGGGCACGACCTGAGCGTCGTCACCACCGTCGTCGCCATGGCCGCGGTCGTCTCCCTGGCCACCGCCCTGCTGCTCGGCCGCTGGGTCGCCGCCCGCAGCCACGCCCTCGCGCTCGCCGCCCGCTCCTTCGGCGACGGCGGCGACTTCACCTCGCCCGACGGCCCCGCCACCGCCGAACTCGCCGCGCTGAGCCGCGAGTTGGAGGCGACCAGCGTCAGGCTCGCCGAGTCCCGCGAGCGCGAGCGGGCCCTGGAGTCCTCGCGGCGCGAACTCGTCGCCTGGATCTCCCACGACCTGCGTACCCCGCTGGCCGGCCTGCGCGCGATGGCGGAGGCCCTGGAGGACGGGGTGGCCGCCGACCCCGACCGCTACCTGAAGCAGATCCGGATGGAGGTCGAGCGCCTCAACGGGATGGTCGGCGACCTCTTCGAGCTGTCCCGTATCCACGCCGGCGCCCTGACGCTCTCGCTCGCCCGGATGTCCCTGTACGACCTCGTCGGCGACGCCCTCTCGGGCGCGGACGCGCTGGCCCGCGAACACGGGGTCCGGCTCGTCGGCGAGCGGGTCGAACCGGTGCCGGTGCGGGTGGACGGCAAGGAGATGAGCCGGGTGCTGGGCAACCTGCTGATCAACGCCATCCGGCGCACCCCGGCCGACGGCACGGTCGCCGTCGCCGCCGAACGCGTCCCCGAGGGCGTGGTGCTGTCCGTCACCGACAGCTGCGGCGGGATCCCCGAGGAGGACCTGCCCCGCGTCTTCGACACCGGCTGGCGCGGCACCCACGCCCGCACACCCCCGGCCGGCGCGGGGCTCGGCCTCGCCATCGTGCGGGGCATCGTCGAGGCCCACGACGGGCGGGCCATGGTCCGGAACGTCCCCGGCGGCTGCCGCTTCGAGGTGGTGCTGCCCGCTGCCGCTTCCTGAATGCGGGCAGCACCACCGGTCCGAGGAAGACTCCGAGGCAGACTACGCCCCCCGCAGTCCGGCTTCCGCGAACTCCCGCATCCCTTCCGCGAACTCCATCTCGGGCTTCCACCCCAACTCCGCCCGCAGCCGTGCGGAGTCCGCCGTGATGTGCCGTACGTCGCCCAGCCGGTATTCCCCGGTCACCACCGGTTCGGGCCCGCCGTATGCCGCCGCGAGCGCCCGTGCCATCTCGCCGACGGTGTGCGGGTCGCCGCTGCCGGTGTTGTACGCCGTGAGCGCACCCTGCGGCAGGGCTGCCGAACTCGCCTCCAGCGCGACCACATTGGCGGCGGCCACATCCCGTACGTGGACGAAGTCGCGGCGCTGGCGGCCGTCCTCGAAGACCCGCGGGGCCTCACCGCGCGCGAGCGCCGAGCGGAAGAAGGAGGCGACCCCGGCATAGGGGGTGTCGCGCGGCATGCCCGGGCCGTAGACGTTGTGGTAGCGCAGCGACACCGCCGTACCGTCCGTCGCGCGCGCCCACGCCGCCGCCAGGTGCTCCTGGGCGAGCTTGGTCGTCGCGTACACGTTGCGGGGATCGACCGGGGCGTCCTCCGCGACCAGGCCGGGCGCGAGGTCGGCGCCGCACACCGGGCAGGGCGGCTCGAAGCGCCCCGCGTCCAGGCCGGCGACGGCACGCGGACCCGGCCGCACGACACCGTGCCGTGCGCACTCGTACCGACCCTCCCCGTACACCACCATCGACCCGGCCAGCACCAGCCGCCGTACGCCCGCGTCGGCCATGGCGGTGAGCAGTACGGCCGTGCCGAGGTCGTTGCGGGAGACGTACTCCGCGGCGTCGGAGAAGCCGACGCCGAGGCCGACCATCGCGGCCTGGTGGCACACCGCGTCCACGCCGCTCAGGGCGTCGCGGACGGTGTACGGGTTCCGTACGTCCGCTTCGGGGGCGGCGCGGACGTCGTACACGACGGGCTCGTGCCCGTGCGCGGTGAGCGCCTCGACGACATGGGATCCGATGAACCCGGCACCGCCGGTGACCAGTACACGCATGCGCTCACGCTAGGGCGGCGAGGGGCGCTTCGGCCGTTGGGCGCCGGGCATGTCACAGGTCCGTAAGACGTCCGTGCGTGAGCGGGATCGTCATCGTGAACACCGTCGCCCCCGGCTCGCTGGTCAGGTCGATGCGGCCGCCGTGGGCGTGGATCAGGGACCGGGCCACCGCCAGGCCCAGGCCGCTGCCGCCGCGGTCGCGGCTGCGGGCCTTGTCGACGCGGTAGAAGCGGTCGAAGACGCGTTCCTGGTCGGCGGGCGGGATGCCGGGACCGGCGTCGGCGACGCGGACCTGGGCCGTGCCGTTCGCCATCGAGACCGCCACGGAGACCGGGGTGCCGGGCGGGGTGTGCGTCGCCGCGTTGGTGAGGAGGTTGTCCAGGACCTGGCGGACACGTTGGGGGTCCAGGCGGAGCCTCAGGGAACCGGGGCCCGGGGCCACCGTCAGCGGGTGGTCGGCGTGGGTGACCCGGAACGCGTCCGCCGCCTGCTCGACCAGCTCCACCAGGTCCGCCTCCTGCGGGCGCAGCGGCGTCTCGACCTCCGCGGCGTCCAGCCGGGCGAGCAGCAGCAGGTCGTCGAGCAGGAAGCCCATGCGGGCGGCCTCGGCGCGCAGCCGGGCCAGGTGCTTGTCCCGCTCCTCGGGGGCGTTGGCGGCCGCGTACTGGAAGAGGTCGGCGTAGCCCCGCACCGACATCAGCGGGGTGCGCAGCTCGTGCGAGGCGTCCGCCACGAAGCGGCGCAGGCGCTGTTCCGCCTCCGCACGTACCGCGAGGGAGTCGTCGATGTGCTCCAGCATCGTGTTGAACGCGGTACGCAGCTCCTCGACCTCGGGTCCGCCGCTGCGCCCGTCGTGCCGCACCGGCAGCCGTGCCGAGTCCGTCAGATCGTGCGAGGTGATGCCGCGGGCGGTGTGCGCCATGTCGCTCAGCGGCTTCAGGCCCCGCCGCAGCATCCCCCGCCCGAAGACGACGAGGGCGAGCAGCGCCAGCCCGAAGGTGACCACCTGGATGGTGATCAGCTGGCCCACGGTGTCCTCGATGTCCTCCATGGGCGCGGCGCTGACCAGCACCACACCGGGCTCGACCTCGCAGGCGCGCAGCCGGTACTCGCCCTCGTCCCGCAGGTGCTCGGTGCGCAGGAGCTCCGTGCGAGCGGTGGTCTGTGCCTGGGCGAGGGAGGTGAAGTCGTCGACGTCCTCCGGCAGGTCGGCGGGGTCCTCGGGCTTGCGGAGCTCGGGCGTGCCGTCCGCCACGTCGTACACGGCGTAGAACCAGCTGTAGTACTTCTTGCCGGTCAGCGTGCCGTAGTCCGCGATGCTCTTGGACTGGGCGATCTGGCCCTGCGCGAGCTGCGTGTCCAGCTGGGCCGACAGGTAGTCCCGCATGTACGTCGTCAGGGCGGTGCCGACGACGCCGAACACGATCAGGGACAGCACGCCGAGACCCAGCGCCAGCCGGGTCCCGAGCCGCATCCCGCGGTACCCTCGCCGCAGCCGCCCGATCACTCGGCCGCCTGCCGGATGACGTACCCGAAGCCGCGCACGGTGTGGATCAGCGGCGCCCTGCCGTCGTCGCCCTCGCCGTCGTCGGGCTCGTCGAGCTTGCGGCGCAGCCGGCTGACGACCAGCTCGACGACGTTGGAGCGCCCGCCGAAGCCGTACTCCCACACATGGTCGAGGATCTGCGCCTTGGTCAGCACGGTCGGCGACTTGCGCATCAGATAGCGCAGCACCTCGTACTCGGTCGGCGTGAGCGTGAGCAGCTTGTCGCCGCGGCGCACCTCGCGGGTGTCCTCGTCCATCGTCAGGTCGGCCACCCGAAGGACGGAACGCTGGAAGCCGGGTCCGGAGCTGCGCCGCAGCACGGTCCGCAGCCGGGCCATCAGCTCCTCCACCGCGAACGGTTTCACCAGGTAGTCGTCACCGCCCCGGGTCAGTCCGGCCACCCGGTCGGCGACCCCGTCCCGGGCGGTCAGGAACACCACGGGCACCATCGTCCCGGCGCCGCGCAGCCGGTCCAGGACGCCGAAACCGTCCACGTCGGGCAGCATCAGGTCCAGTACCACGATGTCAGGGTGGAACTCGGCGGCCAGCCGCAGCGCCTCCTCACCGGAGTTCGCGGTGACCGCCTCCCAGCCCTCGTAGCGTGCGACCGTCGCGACGAGGTCGGCGATGGGCGGGTCGTCGTCCACGACGAGAAGGCGTACTTTCTCCACCCGTTCATAGTGCGGCACCCGGCACCGGTCCCCGGGGGCGGGGCGGGCGCCGCGACCATATCGATAACCAGTTGAAAGAAGTACGACAGCTTTTCGACAGCTGTAGCCGGACAAGCTCGGTATCCACAGACGAGATCAAGGAGCTGTCGCCCGTGACGACCGTCCAATCGCCCCCTGCGCCCCCCACGGCGATACGCCCCAGGGTGGTCGCCCGAACGGGCCTGTACGCGGTGCTGGCCGCGAACGTGGCCGTGGTCCTCTACTTCTTCTTCGCCGCGGGCTTCGCCTCGAACACGCTCATCGTGCTCGGCCGACTGACCGGCCTGTTCGGCGCCCTCCTCATGGCCTTCCAGCTGCTGCTGGTGGCCCGGCTGCCCTGGCTCGACCACCGGATCGGGATGGACCGGCTGACCTCCTGGCACCGCTGGACCGGCTTCAGCGTCCTGTGGGTCCTCCTCGCGCACGTCGTGTTCATCACCTTCGGCTACGCCGAGTCGTCCTCCCTGGACCCGGTCAACCAGCTGATCGACCTCGCCGAGACGGTCGAGGGCGTGCTGCGCGCCGTCGTCGCGCTGGGGATCATCATCGTGATCGGCGTCGTCTCGGCCCGGTTCGCGCGACGCAGGCTGGCGTACGAGACGTGGCACTTCATCCACCTGTACACCTACGTCGCGGTGGTCCTGGCGTTCACGCACCAGGTCGCGGTCGGTACGTCCTTCACCTCCTCCTCGTCCGCCACGGCGTACTGGTACGGGGTGTGGGGCGTCGCCCTCGCCTCGGTGTTCGTCGGCCGGCTGGTCCTGCCGCTGTGGCGGAACCGGCGCCACCAGCTGCGCGTCTCCGCCGTCGTCGCCGAGTCCGACAACGTGGTCTCCGTCTACGTCACCGGCCGTGACCTGGACAAGCTGCCCGCGCGGGCCGGCCAGTTCTTCCTGTGGCGGTTCCTGACGAAGGACCGCTGGTGGCAGGCCAACCCGTTCTCGCTGTCGGCCGCACCCGACGGCAACCAGCTGCGGCTCACCGCCAAGGCGGCCGGCGCCGGCTCGGCGGGCCTCAGGCACCTCAAGGTCGGCACGCGCGTCTTCGCCGAGGGCCCCTACGGCGCGTTCACCACGATGCACCGCACCCGGCCGGAGGCCGTGCTCATCGCGGGCGGCGTCGGCGTCACCCCGATCCGGGCGCTGCTGGAGGAGCTGCACGGCCACGCGGTCGTGATCTACCGGGTCGCCACGGACCAGGACGCGGTCCTCTACGGCGAGCTGGTCGAGCTCGCCCAGGCCAAGGGCGCCGAGCTGCACCTGGTGACCGGCCCGCCCGTCCCCGACAAGCTGGCCCCCGCCGAGCTGACCCGGCTGGTTCCGGACATCACCGACCGGGACGTCTTCCTGTGCGGCCCGCCGCCCATGATGAACGCGGTGATCGGCAGCCTGCGCGAGCTGGGCGTGCCCAAGCAGCAGGTCCACTTCGAGCGTTTCAGCCTGGCCGGCTGAGAAGGACGGGAAAGACATCGTGAAGCGAGCAATACCTGTCCTGGTCCTCAGCATCGCGGGCCTGATCCCGGTCTGGCGCTACGAGCCGTCCCTCGGCACGGCCTCCACGGAAGCCGCCACCCCGGCCTCGACGCCCTCGGAGTCCTCCGCCGCGTCGGGTTCGGGTTCCGCCAGCACGGTCGTCAAGGGCTCGACCGTGCAGACCGACAAGGGCCCCGTGCAGGTCCAGGTGACCTTCCAGGGTTCCAAGATCACGGCTGTGAAGATGCTCCAGCAGCCGAACCATCCGCAGACGACGGCCGCGGTACCGAAGCTGATCGCGGAGACGCTGCAGGCGCAGAGCGCGGACATCGACACCGTCTCCGGTGCCACGATCACCAGTGACGGCTACAAGGAGTCCCTCCAGGCCGCCATCGACGCGAACACGGAGTCCGTGTCCTCCTCCGCCGCCTCCCCCTCGGCCTCGGCGTCCGCCGCCGCGCAGTCGCAGACGGTCGACGGCTCGACGGTGAACACCGACAAGGGCCCCGTGCAGGTCCAGGTGGCCTTCGAGGGCGACAGGATCGCGTCGGTGAAGATGCTCCAGCAGCCGAACCACCCGCAGACGACGGCGGCCGTGCCGAAGCTGATCGCGGAGACCTTGGAGGCGCAGAGCGCGGACATCGACACCGTCTCCGGTGCCACGATCACCAGTGACGGCTACAGGGAGTCCCTCCAGGCCGCCATCGACGCGAAGGGCTGATCATGCACCGAGTCGAACACGTCATGGGGTTCCCGGTCTCGCTGCGGGTCGACGAGGAGGGCTTCGACGAACGATGTGCGCAGGCCGCCGACGCCGTGTTCGCCTGGCTGCGTGAGGTCGACGCCCGGTTCAGCCCGTTCAAGGCCGACAGCGAGGTGTGCCGGCTGGACCGGGGCGAGATCGCGCGGGGTGACGTCAGCGCGGACCTCGACGAGGTGCTGGGGCTGTGCGAGGAGTACCGAATCGCCACCGGCGGCGCCTTCGACGTACGGCTGCCGGGGCGTGGGCTGGATCCGTGTGCGGTGGTGAAGGGCTGGTCCGTGCAGCGGGCGGCCGAGCTGCTGACGGCGGCGGGAGCGCGGCGCTTCGTCCTCAACGCCGGTGGTGACGTGGTCGCCTCCGGCGGGCCCTGGCGGGTAGGGGTACGCCACCCCGAGCAGGCAGACAAGGTGTGCACGGTGGCCGAGCTCACCGACGGGGCGATCGCGACGTCCGCCCGCTACGAGCGCGGCGACCACATCATCGACGGCCGCACCGGGCGTCCGGCGACCGGGCTGCTGTCCCTCACCGTCGTGGCGTCCTCCCTGACCGTCGCGGACACGGTGGCCACGGCGGCCTTCGCCATGGGCGCGGAGGGCGTCGAGTGGGCCGCCTCGCGGGAGGGCTGCGAGGTGTTCGCGGTGGACGCCGAGCGACGGGTCTCCCGGACGGAGGGGTTCCCGGTGGCTCCGGCGGTGACGGAGGCGCGGGCGGCGTAAAGCGGCCTGAAAGGGGCCGGTTCCACCGGCTGACGCGACTCGATCGGCGACGGCATCATGTCTCGAAGGGACATACGAGTGCCGTCGCCGGCCTCATGGGGCCGCGCAGCTGGGGGAGCGGTACATGAAGTGGTTCGGGCGGGGGCGGGCACCACAGTGGTACGCGGAGCTGGGCAGTATGACCAACGAGGAGTTCCAGCTCGGCGTCCGCTGTCTGGAACGGGTGCTGCGGGAGTACGGCCGCGGCGAGTACGCCCTCTGGCACCGGACCGGCCGTATCCCGCTGACCGGGACCTTCACCCGACCTCGGATCGACCTCCACATCGGCCCCTTGCTGCGTGACACCTGCACCTGGGAATACAAGACCTGGGTCAAGGGCATCAGGCGGGAATTCGAGTTCCAGGCCCGGCGCATCCCCGAGGTCCTGCGCGCCAGGACGGAGGAGGAGCGGCTGCGCCCGCTCCTGATGCCGCTCCTCATACCCGCCGAGGAGGACAGGGACCTCAGCGACGCCCTCGCGCGAAGGTGGTCGGACGGGGTGGTCGCCGTTCTCTGTGTACGGGCACCGCAAGGCACGCGAGCGGTCGCCGCGAGCGAGGCGAGCGCGGTCGGCGCGGATCCCGACGTGTGGTGGGAGGCCGCCCTGCGCAACGTGCGCGACGAACCCATCCACCTGACCACCACCGCGGCGGCGGACGGCGTACCGGAAGTCACCTATGCCGGCGGGGAGGACCGCTTCGGACTGGGCCACCTGCTGCGGATCGACGAACTGACCCGATGGTCGCTGCACCGGCTCGCCGAGCGGGCCGGAGGGCCGGCACAACACGGGGTGCTGGTGGGGATCCTCGGAGACCCCGGCCTGTTCATGTATCACCGGATCGTTCGGCGCCTGTGGGCCCAGGCCGTGGTGGCAGGAATGCGGAACATGTGCGCGGACAACGAGAACGACACCTCTTTCACCACCATCACCGGCGTGCACTGGTGGAAGGACGGCGAGGCCGTGCGGGTGGCGACGAGCACCGAGGTCTCCCCGAGGCTGGCGGAACTCCTGGACGCGGTGCCCGAATGACGCCCCCGGCGTCGAGCATGCCGGGGGCGTCGTACGGAAGGCCGGTGGGTCAGCCGACGTCGGCGGCGTCCAGGCGGTACAGCCCGCTGTGGTCGCTGACCGCCGTGCCGTTCTTCTTGACCCAGGCCGAGATCTCGGAGTTCGAGGAGCCCTGCCCGCTGTCGCTGATCACGATGTAGTGCAACTTGCCCGCCTTCACCAGGCTCTTGAGCTTGGCGAGGGTCATCGCGTCGTCCGTGCCGGACCAGCCGCCCATGGAGATCACCGGCTCACCGGACTCCAGGATGATCGAGGAGGCGGTCTGGTCGGTGGCCACCGCGACCAGCCAGGTGGCGCCGTCCTGGTTCTTCTTCAGGTACGTGATCATCTCGGAGGTGACCTCGGTGCCGCCCATGCCTCCGGCGGTTCGACCGGTTTGCGACTGGCCGGCGTTTTCGGTGTCACCGGTGCTCTGGGTGCCCGCGGTGCCGGTCGGCGGCTGCCCCGTGGCCTGGCTGTTGGAGCTGTTGGACCCGCTCGGCGCGCCGCCGTTCGGACGCTGGCCGCCACCCGTGCCGCCGCCACCGCCCATGCCGCCACCGGTGTTCGGCCCGGCCGTCGGGTTGGTGCCGTTGCCGCTCGCGGTCGTCCCCGCCGACACCGAGTACGCGGCGGGACCGGCCAGCAGGGCCACGACCCCCGCCAGCGCCGCGAGCCCGATCAGCCGCCGCCGCTGGGTGAACCGTCCGACCAGCAGCCCGAGCACGCCCGCCACACCGACCACGACCTCGGCGACGGTGTACAGCGTCCCGGAGCCGGAGACCCGCTGCAGCAGCACGACCGCCCAGACCGCGCTCGCCGCGACCGCCGCCGGCAGCACCCACCCCCACCTCGCCGCCGAACCCTCGACGAACGCCCGGTACAGCATCACGGCACCGACACCGGCCAGGGCCGCGATCCCCGGCGCCATCGCGGTGACGTAGTACGGGTGGAAGGTGCCCTCGGCGAGGGCGAACGTCAGGTAGTGCAGCACGAACCAGCCGCCCCACAGCAGGAGCGCCGCACGCTTGCCGTCGGTCCGGGGCGCCCGCCGGCGCAGCACCAGCCCGCCGACGAGAGCGACCAGCGCGAACGGGATCAGCCAGGAGATCTGCCCGCCCATGATCTCGTTGAACATCCGGTACAGGCCGGCCTCGCCGCCGAAGCTCGCCCCGTTGCCCTGCGAGCCCACCGACGAACTCGCCCCGAAGATACGGCCGAAGCCGTTGTAGCCGATGACGAGATCCCAGACGGTGTTGTCGGTGGAACCGCCGATGTACGGGCGCGACGAGGCGGGGATCAGATCGACGATCACCATCCACCAGGCGCTGCTCACCACCAACGCGACCGTGCCGACGGCGAGATTGCGGATCCGCCGGCCCAGGGAGGCGTTCGCGGCCCACAGGTACACCAGGAAGAACACCGGCAGGACGACGTACGCCTGCATCATCTTCGTGTTGAACGCGAAGCCGATCGCGACACCCGACCACACCAGCGGCATCAGCCGCCCGGTGCGCACGGCCTTCGTCAGCGCGGCGGCGCCGAGCAGCATCAGGAAGACCAGGATCGGGTCGGGGTTGGTGTCCCGGGTGATGGCTACGGTGATCGGGGTGAGGGTCAGGGCCAGCGCGGCGATCGTCGCCGCGACGACCCCGAAGTCCCGCTTGACCATCCGGTACAGCAGGGCCACCGAGCCGACGCCCACCGCGACCATCGGCAGCGTCAGCTGCCAGGTGCCGTAACCGAAGAGCCGGGCCGACAGGCCCATCACCCACAGCGCGAACGGCGGTTTGTCGACGGTGATGAAGCTGCCCGCGTCCAGCGCGCCGAAGAAGAACGCCTTCCAGCTCTTGGTGCCGCTGTAGACGGCCGCGTTGTAGAAGGTGTTGCCGGTGACGGAGGAGAGGTTCCAGGCGTACAGGGCGGTGGCCAGCACCAGGATCGCCCACAGGGCGGGGCGGGCCCAGCGCGGGTCCTCGGGGGCGCCGGTCAGCAGCCCGCGCGCACGGTCGGCGAGGTTGCCGGCCGGCGGTTCGGCGCGGTGCCGGGGCACGCCGTCCTGGACGTGCGCGGGGGGTGGGGCGAGGATCGTCATGACGCGTACTCCAGGTGGGTGTTCGCCCCGACGGGCAGGACAGCGGCGGTGGTACGGGCGGCCGGCACCTGCGGGGTGCGGGTCCGGCGCGGTACGGCGGGGAGGCGGGCGCGGCCGGTGACGGTGCTGCGCAGCATCCGGCCGATGCCCTTGAGGCCGTCGACGGCGGTGCGGACGATGTCGACCCGGCTGTCGGGGTCGTCGACCCAGTCGACCGGCACCTCGTGGATGCGGAGCTTGTTGCGTTGGGCCAGGACCAGCAGCTCGGTGTCGAAGAACCAGGCGGTGTCCTCGATGTGCGGCGCGAGCGCCCTGAAGACATCGGTGCGTACGGCCTTGAAGCCGCACTGCGCGTCCGAGAAGCGGGCCGCGAGACCGAGCTTGAGCAGCAGGTTGTAGGACCGGGAGACGAACTCCCGCTTGGGGCCGCGCACGACGTCAGCCTGCCGGTGCAGGCGGCTGCCGACGGCGAGGTCGCTGTGGCCGGACAGGAGCGGGGCGACCAGGGGCAGAAAGCCCTCGAGCCCCGTGGACAGGTCGACGTCCATGGAGGCGACGACGTCCGCGGCGGAGCGGCTCCGCACCTGCTTCAGCGCCCGCCCGCGCCCCTTGGCCTGAAGATGGACGGCGTGCACATGCGGCAGCCGCTCGGTGAGTTCGGCGGCGGCCTGCCAGGTGCCGTCCGTGCTCGCGTTGTCCGCGATCGTGATCCGGAACGGGAACGGGAAGGACGTTTCGAGGTATGCGTGGAGACGGCCGATGCTGTCGGCGAGGACATGCGCCTCGTTGTGGACCGGCACCACGATCTCGACCGACCGCCGCCGGACGCCTCCCACGTTCTTTTCGTTCATGCCGCTGACGATCGGGGCCGCTTCTGGGGGATCACTGAGGCCGTTCTGAGGGACGGGTGAGAATCAGCGGACTCACAGGGTGCGCACAGCGGGGCGATGCCGGGCGCCAAGGATTCCGCCGCGTCCGCTCCGGCTGCGTCCCTCCTGGCTTCACACCGCGGCCGAAGTGCGGAAACACGAGCGGTTTAGACTCGACCCGCAACAGCCTGCACGACTGTGACCGAAAGCGGGCGAATTCCGCCCAACCCGAAGGGTATTCGGCGTTTTGATACGGATAGATTCAGTCACCAAGCGATACCCGGACGGCACGGTGGCGGTCGACCACCTCTCGCTGGAGATCCCCGACCGCTCGATCACCGTCCTCGTCGGACCGTCGGGCTGTGGCAAGACCACCACCCTGCGCATGATCAACCGGATGGTCGAGCCCAGCGAGGGCACCATCCTCCTCGACGGCAAGGACATCCAGCAGCAACCGGTGAACACGCTGCGCCGGTCCATGGGTTACGTCATCCAGAACGCCGGTCTCTTCCAGCACCGCACGATCCTCGACAACATCGCCACCGTGCCCCGCATGCTCGGCTGGGGCAAGGAGAAGTCCCGGGCGCGGGCGCGCGAGCTGATGGAGCGGGTGGGGCTCGACGGGGCGCTCGCCAAGCGGTACCCGTACCAGCTCTCCGGGGGCCAGCAGCAGCGCGTCGGCGTGGCGCGGGCGCTCGCCGCGGATCCGCCGGTGCTGCTGATGGACGAGCCGTTCTCGGCCGTCGACCCCGTGGTGCGCAAGGGGCTGCAGGACGAACTCCTGCGCATCCAGGATGAGTTGGGCAAGACCATCGTCTTCGTCACGCACGACATCGACGAGGCCGTCAAGCTCGGCACGATGGTCGCCGTGATGCGTACCGGCGGCCATCTCGCCCAGTTCGCGCCGCCCGCCGAGCTGCTGTCCCACCCCGCCGACGCCTTCGTGGAGGACTTCCTCGGCGCCGACCGCGGCATCCGGCGGCTGTCCTTCTTCCCCTCGGCGGGCCTGGAGTTGCTGACCGCCCCGATCGTCGCCGTCGACGCCACCGCCGAGCAGATCGCCGCGGCCGGCGCCGGCGGCACTCCCTATCTCCTCGTCACTGACCCGGATGGCAAGCCCCTCGGCTGGAGCGAGCCGCAGGAGCTCACCGCCGGGGAGATCAAGGCCGGCCGACTGCTGTCGTACGGCCGCCCGTTCGTGGCCGGCACCGACTCGCTGCGGGCCGCGCTCGACTGCGCGGTGCTCTCGCCGACCGGTTGGGCCGTCGCCGTGGACGCCGGGGGCCGGGCCACCGGAGTCGTCTCGCAGCAGGTCATCGGCGAGGCCATCCGGGGCGCGCACGCGGAGGGCGGTGCTGCCGTGGAGCGCGGCGCGGCCGTGGAGGACAGTGCGGACGCGGATCCCGGTGCGGACGACAAGGTCCAGAAGGTCGCGCCATGAGTGAATTCTTCGACCTGCCCAGCGACCTCCAGAACAGCTACTTCGGACTGGTCGCCCTGCACTTGCGCGAGGCCCTGATCCCGGTGCTCGCCGGGCTCCTCGTGGCTCTGCCCGTCGCCCAGCTGTGTGTGCGGGTGCGCTGGCTGTACGCGCCCGTGCTGTGGGTGACGACCGTGCTCTACGCGATCCCCTCGCTCGCCTTCTTCGTCATCCTCATCGACTACACCGGCCTGAGCGAGCTCACGGTGATGATCCCGTTGGCCGTCTACAGCCTGGTGGTACTGGTCCCGGCGATCGTGGACGGTGTGCGCTCGGTGCCCCAGGAGACGCTGGCCGCCGCCACCGCCATGGGCTTCGGGCCCGTACGACGCTATGTCCAGGTGCAGTTGCCGATCGCGGCGCCGGCCATCATCGCCGGACTGCGGGTGGCGTCCGTGTCGAGCGTCTCCCTCGTCAGCGTCGGCATGCTGATCGGCAACGAGGGCGCCCTCGGCAACCTGCTCAACAGCGGCCTGATCTACAACCAGCCACGCCTGATCTGGCTCTCCGTGGTGGGAACGGCCGTCCTCGCCCTGCTCGTGGACGCCGCGCTGATCGGCCTCCGTGTGCTGCTGACGCCCTGGATGCCGCGCGCCACCCGTAAGAACCCGCGCCCGCTCGCAGTGAAGGAGGCCGCCCGGTGAACGTACTGAACTTCATCAACTCCTTCTTCAGCGACCACGCCCACTGGCAGGGCTACGACGGCATCCCGGCGCGACTCGGGGAGCACATCGAGTACACGCTGACGGCCCTCGGCATCGCCGCCGCGGTCGGCCTGCCGATCGGGCTGCTCACGGGCCACACCGGGCGCGGCGGCAACGCGCTCGCGCTCATCGCCACCTCGGCCCGGGCGCTGCCCAGCTTCGGCCTGATGGTGCTGATGTTCATCCTGCTGGGCCTGGGCATGGCCCCCGTCATGATCCCGCTGGTCGTGCTCGCCATCCCGCCCATCCTCGTCACCACCTACGAGGCGATGCGCTCCGTCGACCCCGCGCCGGTGGACGCCGCTCGTGGCATGGGCATGGCCGAGCCCGCGGTCCTGTTCCGGGTCGAACTGCCCGTCGCCCTCCCGCTGATCCTCAGCGGCCTGCGCTCGGCGGCGATCCAGATCGTCTCGACGGCCACCATCGCCGCGTACGTCAGCTTCGGCGGTCTCGGCCGCTACATCATCGACGGCCTCTACCAGCGGAACTACGAGAAGGTGGTGGGCGGCGCCACGCTCGTCGCCGCCGTGGCGATGACCACGCTCGCGGTGTTCTGGGCGCTGGGACGGCTCGCGGTGTCACCGGGGGTGCGCCGGCGTCACTGACGCGCCGGAGCCGGCCGTACGGCGACCGCGTCGACCTCGAAGAGCATGCCCGGCAGCGCGAGTGAGGCGACCCCGCTCAGCGTCTGGGCGGGGAGCCGGTCGCCGAAGCAGGCGTGCAGGGCCTTGCCGAGGGTCTCCAGCTTGCCGAGGTCGTGGTCGACGATGAACGTGCCGAGACGGACCACGTGTTCATAGCCGAGCCCGACGCCCGCAAGGGCCGAGCGCAACCGGTCGAAGGCCAGGTCCACCTGGGCCGCGAAGTCGCCGGGGACGGGCGCGCCGGTGGCGTCGGAGGCGTACTGGCCGCCGATGAAGACGAGTTCGCCGGGCGCCGAGACGGCGTGGCTGTAGCCGAACGGGGTCGGGTCGTGCAGGGCGGGCGGGTTGGTGATGGTGCGCTCGTCGAGGCTCATGGCAGGTGCCAACAGCCGTGCGCCCACGGGCATTCCGCGTCCGCCGTCATCCCTGCGTGCGTGCCAGTGCCAGTTCCAGGACGACGAGCAGGGCGTCCCTGACCGAGCCGCGCTCGCGGGCGTCGAAGACGACGACCGGGACACCGTCGGTGACGTCGAGCGCCCAGCGGATCTCCTCCAGGGTGTGCTCGACCTTGCCGTCGAAGGCGTTGACGGCGACCGCGAAGGGGATGGCCCGGTGCTCGAAGTAGTCGACGGCGGCGTAGCAGTCGTCGAGGCGGCGGGTGTCGACGATGACCAGCCCGCCGACCGCGCCCTCGACGATGTCGTCCCACATGAAGCCGAACCGCTCCTGGCCCGGTGTGCCGAACAGATACAGCTTCAGGGTGGGGTCGAGGGTGATGCAGCCGAAGTCCATGGCCACGGTGGTGGTGGTCTTGTGCGGGGTGTGACTGAGGTCGTCCACGCCCGCCGCGACCTCCGTGATGGCCGCCTCGGTGGTCAGCGGCTCGATCTCGGATATCGAGCCCACGGTGGTGGTCTTGCCCACGCCGAAGCCGCCCGCGATCACCATCTTGACCGGCAGCGGCGGTCGTACGGTGGCCGCCTGCGCGGCTGGCGCGCCTGGGGGTCCCCCCGGCCGGAGGCTGGGGGAGGCCGGTTCAGTCGTCGTCACGGAGTGACCCCTCGTGAGTCGGGGATGGCGCGCAGGCCGTCGATGACCCTGCGCAGTACGGATGCGTCGTGGACGATGCCGGAGTCGGGCACGTGCACCGTCAACTGCCCCGCGGCGCGCAGGTCCTCGGCGAGGACGCGCACCACGTTGAGGTGCAGCCGCAGCCGGGCCGCGATCTCCGCGATGGACTGCGGCAGTCGGCATACGGCGACGATGTCGTGCTGCTCGAAGGCGAGCCGGTCGAGCGCGTCGAGCCCCTCGGTGGTGGCCACCACCTGGGTCTCGACGGGCATCGACCGGCCGTCGGCGTCGGCCGCCACCCGGCCGGCGGTGACCAGGAACGGCCGTACGGCGGGGGCGGGGCCGACCGGGGCCGGACCATCAGGCTCCTGGCCGTCAGGGCCCGGTCCGTCAGGCTCCTGGCCGTCAGGGTCCGGCGGTGGGATGCCGTCCGCCATGGGCTTGTCCGTCCTCCTCGACCGGGTGCCTTGTCCTTACCGGCTCTCTTCCCGGCCCGGTCAGCGGGCCGACGCGGCGCCGACGCTGTTCTTCAGCTCCAGCACGAGCTGCGGGCTGAGGGCGGACCCGGCCCGGTTGGCGAACACGGTCATCTCGTAGGCGATGTTGCCCAGCTTGGCCTCCTTGTCGGTGACCACGCCGAGCACGGCGCCGCTGCCGATCGCGGAGACCAGGACGTGCCCGCCCTCCAGGTCGATGATGACCTTGTTGAGGCCGCCGAGGCCGTAGTTGCCGGAGGCGCCGGCGGCCAGGCTGGTGATGCCGGAGACGATCGCGGCGAGCCGCTCGGAGTCGGCGTGCTCACGCAGGTCGGAGACGGCGATGAGCAGGCCGTCGGACGAGACGGCGATGGCGTCCACGA
Organism: Streptomyces sp. R28; assembly: GCF_041052385.1. Taxonomy (GTDB): domain Bacteria; phylum Actinomycetota; class Actinomycetes; order Streptomycetales; family Streptomycetaceae; genus Streptomyces. Next base: position 8,451,976 of record NZ_CP163439.1, read on the forward strand.
CACCGGCCGTCTCCTTCGCGAAGCGATTCAGCAGCCACGTGAAGTCGGCTGCGGCGGCTTGCAGTTCGGCCTGTGTGGTGCCTCCCGCCGGGGTGCCACCTGTCGACGTGCTCACTGCTCCGCTCCTTCCGGGGGGTCGTTCTGGTCTTGCGTAGGGGGGGTTGGGTGGGGGACTGCGGCGGAGTGTTCTCCGGTGCCGGCGGTCCTGGTGGTACCGGTGGTGTCGCCGCGTCGGCTGTCGCGGTGCGCGCGCTCCACAGCGTCCTCGAACTCGTCGAGTGCGGCCCGCACGGCCTCGGCGTCCACGGTACGCACGGCCTGCCGCGGCGCCGCCTGCGGGGTGGAGGCGACGGTCGTCCGCAGGGTCGCCCCGCGGACGCGGCGACGCAGGGGGCGGGAGGCGGCGGCTTCGCCGGCGGCCGGGGGAGCCGCGGGCGGCGTGCCTGGCCGGGCCGTGGCGAGGGACGGGTCGGGCTGGTCGGCCCGGGCGTGATCCGCGGGTGCCCCCGCACCGTCGCCGGTCCGGGACCGGCCCGCTGCGGGGGGCTCCTCGGTGCGGGGCTCGGGGACGGACGGGGTCTCGTCCGGCTGGGCCCCGAAGGGGGCCGCCGTGTTCTCTGCCGGCGGGGTCGCCGACTGCGCCGTACCGCCCGGGGCGGCACTCCGCTGGGAGACCCGGCGGGGGAGAGGCCGCAGCCCGTCGCCGTCCGCGCCGTCGCCGGCCGGGGCGGTGTCTGCCTGTGCCGCGTCTGCCTGTGGGGCGGCCGGCCGCCGGGGCCCGGAGGCAGGGGACGACGGCGTGGCGGCGACGGGCACGGGGCTGGTGGCCGCGGCCACTTGGCCGGGACCGTCCGCCTTCGTTTCGCCGGACGTGGCCTGCGCGGTTGCCCCCGCCCCGGTACCGCCGGCGATCGCCGCCAGCGCTGCCGTGGCCAAGGACCCCGTCGTGCTTCCCGTCACGAGCAGCGACGACGGCACCGTCACCTCGGCCGTCAGGCCGCCACCCGGTGTACGCGACAGGGCGACCGCGATCTCCCAGCGGCGGGCCAGCGTGCCGACCACGAACAGGCCCAGCACCTTGGTCGGTACGAGGTCCAGTCGCTCGCGGCGGATGAGGCGGGCGTTCTCCTCGTCGAGGCGTTCGGGGCTCATGCCCAGGCCGTGGTCGGACACGACGATCACCGCGCTGCCGTGCTCGCCGTCCGCCACCGTCACCTCGACCGGGCGGCCCTCCGGCGAGAACGACACCGCGTTCTCCAGGAGTTCGGCCAGCATCAGCGTCAGGTCGCCGATGACCTCCGGCTCCACCACGACCTCGGTCCGCGCGCGCAGCTCCACCCGCTGGTAACCCTCGATCTGGCCGAGCGAGGCGCGTACGACGTTGGTGAGGGCGAGGGGCCCGGTGTCGAGGACCGCTTCGTGGATGCCGGCGAGCAGCATCAGACTGTCGGCGTTGCGGCGCAGCCGGACCGCGATGTGGTCGATGGAGTAGAGGCGCTCCAGGAGCGCGGGGTCCGTCTCGCCCCGCTCCACCGCGTCGATCAACGACAGCTGACGTGTCGTCAGGTTGCTGACCCTGCGGCCCACGTTGCCGAACATCTCCGCCGTGTTGCGCCGGCTGAGCACCTGCCGCTCCAGCAGCGCGACCGCCGTGGTCTGCACCTGGTTGAACGCGTGGGCGAGTTCGCCGATCTCGTCGCGCGCCATGACCGGCAGCTCGCCCAGCCGCGGCGGACCGTCGTCCTCGGCGTCGTCGTCGGCCACCCGGGCCAGCTCGCGCTCCGCGACGCGGGCGACCTGCCGCGCCGCACCCGTGAGGGCCTGCACCGGGCGGACCACCGAGCGGCGCACCAGCATCGCGAGGACCAGCCAGAGGGCGAAGCCGAACAGGGCGAGCCCCAGCAGCAGGAGCGCGCGCAATGCCGCCGTCTCGGAGGCGCTGTCCGCCTGGTCGGCGATCTGGTCGATGAGCGAGGTGGTGATCGCCAGCCGGGTCTTGGCCTGGTCGCGGTAGGCGCCGTAGGAGTCGAGCGCCTCCGCGAGCGACTTGCGGACCTCGGCGGGCGACTCGGCCTGCACCGCGCCCGGGTCGATCTGCAGCTCGGCGTACTGCCGGCTGATGGTGGTCTGCGCCTGGGTGTACTTGATCCCGTCGAGCGTGCGCGCCTGTGCCTCGGTGGCGAACCGGGCGAAGCGTTCCGCCTGGTGGGTGTACTCGTCGTAGGCGCCGATCGCACCGATGAACTCGATGAGCGCGTTGGAGTCACCGGTCGACGCGGAGAACACGCCGGTTTCGAAGGCGCTGTGCGCCGCGCCCGCGCGCAGCAGAGCGTCGAGCAGGTTGCCGGTGAAGGTGGTCGCGAGATCGGGATTGCGGTCCAGCCCGAGGCCGTCGATCAGCCCCTGCGCGGCATGGGTGTACGCGGGGTCGATGTTGTCGGCGGGCAGATACTTCTGCTCGACGGTCTCGCGCAGGCTGCTCAGGCCCTCGACCGTCTTCAGGGCCTGCGCCTCGGTCTCCGGAAGCTGGTCCCCGAACGCCTCGCGCACCCGCTCGACCTGGGCGTTCACCATGGACTGCGCCGTACGGTAGGCGGCGGACGAAGGCGCGCTGCCCTCGGCGGCCTCGTGCCGTACGGAGAGCAGGACGGCCTGCTGGTGCTCGGCGGCCAGCCGGTCGACGAGGGTCGCGACCTCGACGCTCTCCCGGACCAGCCGGGCGGCGTCCGCGGCGTTGCGCGACTGCGCGCTCTGGTCGGCGATGAGGTAGGCGAGGAGAGCCGCGACCATGGTCAGCGGCACACCGACCAGAAGGTTGAGCTTGCGCCTGAAGGGCCAGCGGACGGCGAAACCGCGCAGACTACGCGGGCGGAGCGCGCCCACCGCGTTCGTGGACACCGACTTGCCTCCTTCGTGGGCGTCACACGGCGCGCGAAGTCTCACGTGACCGTTGTCGATCGACTGAGGATCGGCTGTTTGCGCACGTCACCCCCGTCAATGTCGGGGAGACTACCGCCTCTTGCCGTTCGTGACCGGAACTGTACGTCAAGAATCCGTTACAACACCCTCCGCCCCAACCGTCCCTCCTGGCCTTCCCCTGCACATCGGGTCACAAGTGACCATTCTTCGAGGCCAATCGGTGACCAGATATCTCTTGACTGAAGGAGAACTGGCTGGATTGGATCAGTGGAGAGCGTTCTCTGCTCACCACAATCCCCTGAATCCGGAACGGGAATCGTGACTCTCACCGCACGCAGCAGGTCCCTCAGGAACCATCCCGGCGCGGCCGCCGTCGCGCTCGCCGCCACGGCGGCGCTGCTGGCGGGATGTTCCTCCTCCGACGACAAGTCCGACCCGCTCGCCGGGGACGGAGCGAGCGGCGACACCGTGGTCGTCGGCTCGAACAACTTCGCCGAGAGCATCCTGCTCGCCGACATCTACGGCGAGGCACTGAAGGCGAAGGGCATCAAGGTCACCTACAAGCCCAACATCGGCAGCCGCGAGACGACCTACGGCCTGCTGAAGAACGGCTCCGTCACGGTCCTGCCGGAGTACAACGGCTCGCTCCTCGCCTACCTCGACCCGAAGGCGGAGCAGAAGTCGGCCGACGCCGCGAACGCCGCGGCGAAGAGCAAGCTGGACTCGAAGCTGACGCTGCTGGAGTCCTCGCCGGCCGAGAACAAGGACTCCGTCAGCATCAACGCCGAGACGGCGAAGAAGTACAAGCTGACGGGCGAGTCCAGCCTCGAGGACCTCAAGGACATCGCCCCGGAGCTGGTGATCGGCGGTTCGCCCGAGTTCCAGACCCGGGCGCAGGGCCTGAAGGGCCTGGAGTCCGTGTACGGCCTGAAGTTCAAGTCCTTCAAGGCGCTGGACGCGGGCGGCCCGCTGACCCAGGCGGCGCTGACGAAGAACACCGTGCAGGCCGCGGACATCTTCACCACGGACCCGACCATCACCAAGGAGGGCTTCGTCGTCCTGAAGGACCCGAAGAACCTCTTCGGCTTCGCCAACGTGACCCCGCTGGTCTACAAGAGCGGCGTCTCCCAGGAGGGCGTCGACGCGCTCAACGCGGTCTCGGCCAAGCTGGACACCAAGACGCTCCTCGACCTGGACTCCCAGGTCCAGCTGGGGAACAAGGACCCGCTGGACGTGGCGAAGGCCTGGCTGAAGTCGGCCGGCCTGGCCTGACCTGCATCTGGCCCGACCTGCTCCGGCCTGACCGCCGGCAGACTCTCGCGGGGTTGTGACGGGCTCTCGTCACAACCCCGCTGTGCTGCTCAGTAGCCGACGTAGAAGGTGGCGTCCTGGCGCTCGGTCGCCGTGGAGACCGGGTCGATGCGCAGCGCGTAGTCCGCGTGCCGGATGTAGCGGGTCGGGTTGTTGTACGAGCGGAACGACGCCCAGGAGGAGTCGGCGAGGCCGGCCGTCCGGTAGAAGGTCGCGTCCCCGGCGAACGTCGACGTGCCGTCGTTCACGTCAAGGCGCAGGGCGTAGTTGTAGTGCCGCAGATAGCGGGTCGGGTAGTTGACCGACTGGAAGGACACGCCGGAGGCGTCCGCGAGGCCCGGCACCAGCTTCCACTGGGAGTCGGGGAACGGGTCGAAGGGGTACTCGTCGATCCGGCCGGCGAAGCCGCTGTGCCGGACGTAACGCGCGGGGAAGGTGTACGACTTGAGCCGGTTCCAGGCGGGGGCACCCCACTTGGCGATCAGGTTGTTGTACTCGGTCGAAGTGATCGGGTGGATGCCGCAGTGCTTGGAGTTGAGCGGCTGGGTGTAGAGCTTCTGGTCCAGCGCGGTCCAGGTCCCGGCGGCCAGGTTGCTCGTCTGCCAGACGTAGAAGACGCCGTTCGGCGTGTACGTGTCGCCCCACAGGTACCACGTGTTGCTCGTCAGGGACTTGACCACCGTGGGGGCCTCGGTGCCCCCGTGGTTCACGGCCGTGCTGAACGGGGTGAAGCTGCCGGGGTTCAGGCTCGTCGAGCGGGCGCCGACCAGGGTGCCCTCGCGCTTGAAGTAGAGGTAGTTGACGCCGTTCACGCCGACGGTGAGGTTGCCGTCGATGACGTCGTAGCCGGGGTCGAAGAAGACCTGGGGGCTGGTCGTCGTGCGGAAGTCGGTCGTGTAGCTGACCATGATGACGTTGTGGCCGCTGCTGTTCACCGACGAGTAGAGGATGCCGTACTGGCCGCGTGAGGCGTCCCAGAACGCCTCCGGCGCCCAGCTGTGCGTGCCCGTCATGTCGTGCAGCTTCAGCAGCCGGTAGCCGGTGAAGGTGCGCAGGTCGGTGGAGTCCCAGACGTGGATGTTGACGCTGGTGCGGGTCCAGTCCGTGCCGCTCAGGTCGGTCGCGAGGACGACGAACGTGCCGTCCTGCTTGCGCAGCAGGAACGGGTCGCGCAGACCGCCGGCGCCGAGGGTGGGGGTGGCGACGGGGGCGTTCTGGTTGAGCGGCGTCCACCGCAGGCCGTCGGTGCTGACGGCCAGATGGAGGTTGTAGTCCGCCTCCAGCATGGTGTTGGACTCGGTGAAGTAGACCATCGCGTACGCCGAGTCGGCGGCGTGGGCGGTTCCCGCGCCGAGGGTCAGGGCGCCGGTCGCGGCGAGCGGGACGGTCGCGGCCATGCCGAGGATCTGCCTGCGGGAGGGGTGGGCCATGTGCTCTCCAGGGGGGTGCGGACCTTCTGGTCGAGATGCCGAACGATCGCAACTGTCGATATATCGAACGGAGTTCGGTTGATCGACCAGAAGGTAGGAGAGTGTTGGGTCCGCGTCAATCACCAGGTCATCCTTGGCGGATTCCCGCCACTCGGCCGGGCGGGAGCCCGAGTGCCGCCCCCGCGCGTGCCGCCGCCCCGATCGCCACCGCGTCGGCGCCGAGGCCGGCGGGCCGGACGCGGACGGGGTGGCCGCTGACGGGTGGTTCGGCGGTCAGGGCGGCGCGGATCGGGGGCTCCATCAGCGCCCACGAGTGGCTCAGGCCACCGCCGATGACCACGGTGGTGACGTCCAGCAGGCCTGCCGTGACGAGCAGCGCACGGGCCACCGCGGTGCCTGCCGCCTCGTACACGGCGACCGCGTCCACGACGCCCGCCTCCGCCGCCTCGGCGATCTCCCGGGCCGTGCGCACGCGGCCGGTGCGCTCGGCGTAACGGGCCGCGATCGCACGGCCGGAGGCCAGGGTCTCCAGATGCCCGCGCCCGCCGCAGGTACAGGCCAGGTCACCGAAGCCACCTCGAACGCGACTTCACCGACCTGGAGTTGGACCCGCGCACGGCCGACATCGTGATCGTCAAGATCGGCTACCTGGAGCCCGAACTCTTCGCCATGGCCGCCGACTGGAAGATGGCGCTCACCCCGGGCGGCGTCGACCAGGACCCGCCCCGCCTCGGCCACCACCGCATCCGCCGGCCGATGTTCCCCTTCGCCCCCGGCATGCCCGATCCGGACCTCACGGCCCGGCTCGTCGCGCCTGCGAACCGGCCGCTCACCGGCCCCGAGGAGTGAGACGGCCTCGTTCGACGCGTGCGACCGACTCCGGCTCAGCTCGCCTTGCGGGCATCGGCGATCAGCTGGTCGATCAGGGCGATCAGGACGTCCCGGCACGACTCGCGCTCCCGCGCGTCGCACAGCAGCACCCGCACATGGTCCGGGAGCGCGAGGGCGTCCCGGATGTCCTCGGCGGGGTAGGGATGTTCGCCGTGGAAGCCGTTGACGCCGACCACGAAGGGGATGCCCCGGCGCTCGAAGAAGTCGAGCGCCGCGAAGCTGGAATCCGGCCGGCGGACGTCGACCAGGACCACCGCCCCCAGCGCGCCGAGCGCCAGGTCGTCCACATGAACCAGAAACGCTGCTGCCCGGGCGTACCGAACAGATACAGCACCAGCTCCTGGCTGATGGTGATCCGGCCGAAGTCCAGGGCCACGGTGGTGGCCCGTTTCTCCTCGATGCCACTGAGGTCGTCGATGCCCAGACCCGCCGTGGTCAGGGGCTCCTCGGTGCGCAGCGGGGTGATCTCGCTGACCGACCCGACCAAGGTGGTCTTGCCGACGCCGAAACCGCCGGCGATGAGGATCTTGACCGTGTCGGGCGGTGCGACCGATTCCACGGTGGTGTCAGAGCCGGCCAAGGCCGTCCCTCACTTTCTGCAGCAGGTCCAGGTCCGGGGTGCGGGGGGTGACGGGGTGCGGCGGGTGAACGGTGATCAGGCCCGCCTCCAGCAGATCGCAGAGCATGATGGCGACCACGCTCACCGGGAGGTCGAGATGGGCCGCGAGCTCCGCGACGGCGAGCGGCCGGGCGCAGCGCCGCAGGATCCGTGCCTGCTCGGGCTGCGGACGGGGCGCCCGCTCCGGCGGCGGATCCACCGCCGTCACCGTCGTGATCAGCGTGAAGTCGGTGCGGCTGGGCCGCGTCCGACCGCCGGTCAGCGTGAAGAGCCGTACCAGCCGGCCCGCCGGATCGTCTGAGCCCACCTCACGCACCAGGGCCGACATGGGCCCGCGGTGCCGCCGACAGATGCTCGCCGATCTTCTTCACCAGCATGTTCATCTGGTACGCCACCACACCGACGTCCGCTCCCTGGTTGGTGAGCACGACCAGGTGGGCGCCGGGCCCGGCGGAGGTCAGGATCAGATAGCTGTGGGCCATCTCGATCAGCGCCTGGCGCACCGGCCCGCCTCTGAAGTCCATGCTGACGCCCTTGCTGAGGCTCATCAGCCCGGACGCGGTCGCCGCCAGCCGCTCGGCGTCGTCGCGCAGGAAGCCGGTGGACTTGCTGACCACCAGACCGTCCTCGGAGAGCACGACGGCGTGGTTGACGTCGGCGACCCGCTCCACGAGTCCGGTGAGCAACTGGTCGAGCAGGGTGTCCGTGGCGGGGTTGGGGCGTGTCATGGCGATGTCCTTCATGAACGGTCGGCGGGCGGAGTGGAGGACGTGGGGGAGGAGGCGGAACGGGCCGAGCCGGCCGTGGGCGGCTCCGCTCGGGCACCGTCCTCACGCGCCCCCCGAGTGGCCGGGACCCGCTGGTCCTCGGCCTCGGGCGCGTTCGGGGCCTCGTGGTCGCTTTCGTCGCGGGCCTGGAGCGTCCCCCGCTGGAAGCAGGCGAGCGAGGAGGCGGCTCGTTCCGCGGTGAAGTCGTCGGCGCACCCGTCCTCTTCGGCGGACGGGGCCTCCTCGCGCAGCTCCGCGGCCAGGCTGGTCTGCGGTACCCGGCGGGGGAGCGGGGACAGGCCAGGGCGTGCCGGGGGCGCGGGGGCCGGGGCGGGCGCGGTGCGGGCCGCGACGAGCGGACGGGACTCCCGTACGGGCTCCTGCGGCTCGGCGGCCCCGGTGTGCCGCACCTCGTCCCGGTCCGGCGCGGGCACGTCCCGCACCACGATGTCGTGCGGGATCAGCACGATCGCCGTCGTGCCGCCGTACGGCGAGGAGCGCAGGGTGACGGTGATGCCGTGCCGGTGGGCGAGTCGAGAGATCACGAACATGCCGAGCCGCAGGTCGTCGGCGAGCGCCACCACGTCGAACTGCGGGAGGTCGGCCAACTGGGCGTTGAAGGAGTCGTAGTCCTCCTCGGACATGCCGAGCCCGCGGTCCTCGACCTCCACGGCCAGACCCTTGGCCACCAGCGCGGCCCGCACCTCGACCGGGGCCGGCGCGGGGGAGTACAGAGTGGCGTTCTCGATCAGCTCGGCCAGCAGATGGATCACGTCCGCCACCGCGGGCGGCGCGAGGTGCGCCTCCTCCTCGGTGTGCACCTCCACCCGCTGGTACTCGGCGACCTCGCCGACGGCACTGCGCAGGATGTCGATCAGCGCGACTGGCTCGCTCCAGCTGCGGCCGGGCCGCTCGCCGCTGATGATGACGAGGTTCTCCTCATAGCGGCGCAACTGGCTGGCGGTGGAGTCCAGTTCGTACAGGCCCTTGAGGACCTCGGGGTCCTGGTGTGCGCGCTCCAGCGCGTCGAGCTTGGTGAGCTGCAGGTTGACCAGGTTCTGGCTCTGCCGGGCGATGCCCAGGATGATCTTCTGGAAGCCGCGCCGGGTGTCGGCGAGTTCGACGGCGGTGTGCACCGCGGTGCGCTGCGCGGTGTTGAACGCCTTGGCCACCTGGCCGAGTTCGTCATGACCGTAGTCCAGCGGTGGGGTCGCCAGCTCCACATCCACCGTCTCGCCCCGCTCCAGCCGGGCCACCACGTCCGGCAGCCGCTCCTGGGCGAGGCTCAGGGTGGCCTCGCGCAGCCCGCGCAGGCGCCGGGACAGCGAGCGGGTGATCCGCCACGACATCCAGACGCACAGCAGCAGGGCGACCAGACCGCCCGCGCTCAGGGACGCGGCCTTGATCAGCAGGCTGCGCGCGTCGTCGGCGCTGCGTTGCAGCAGTCCGGTCGTCTGCTGCTGGATCAGGGCCGAGTACTCGTCGGAGACCTTGATCAGCGCGGCCCGCCACTCCTTGCGCACGTCCGGAATCGCGATGTCCCCGTCACCGCGCGCGGCGGCCCGGGCCGCGAACACCCGGTCCTCGACGGACTCCAGGGTCCGCCACTGCGCACTCCCGAGGATCCGCTCGGTGTCCGCCTTCGCGCTCCCGGTCAGCAAGGGGAGGATCTGGTCCTCGACGAGCCAGCGGCGGGTGATCACCAGCTCCGCGAACTCGGCCCACGTCTCGTCGTCCATCTTCCCCGCCGGCCCGGCCAGGGTCAGCAGCGCGTCCTCCCGGGACACCAGCTCCGCCGCGTGCTCCAGCGAGACCAGCGGACCGGCCTGCGAGGTGAGGTCGCCGTCGTCGACCTGGGAGAGTTCCTGGAAGGCGTGGATCTGGTCGTCGATGATCGACGTGTACTGACCCAGCGCCTGCACGGCCTTGATGTCCGTGGGGTTGTCCACCTGGTCCCGGTAGTACTCCAGGCTGCTCACCGACGCGACGACCGAGTACAGCCGGTCCTTGACCCGGGGCGGCGCCTGCTGGATCTCGTCCGACTGGCCGAGGAGTTGCGCGACCGCCTTGTCGGTCTTGCGGCGCTGCTCGTCCAGCGCGCTGCGGGCCGCGTCCTGGTGCGTGGCCAGCCATACGGCCGAGAAGCTGCGCTCCCGCTGCAGAGCGAGGGTGGCCTCGGTGCCCATGGCGCCGGTCGACTTGCTCAGCCCGGTCTGCGCACGCAGCGTCAGGCCCTCCGAGAACATCTGAATCGTCGTCACGCTCCAGACGGCGGCGAGCGTGACGCTGGGCACCAGCGCCAGGAGGATCAGGGAGAGACGTATGGAACCGAGGCGGCGGCGCCGGGGACCTGTCCGTGGAGACATTGTCGTCCTAGGGCGATCAGCGGAGGGGGGAGGGGCAGGGGGGAGGGGGAGAAGGAAGGGGGACGAGCGCGGAGCGCGAAGGGGGGACGCGTGTCCGATACGTCACAGGGGGGTGCGCGGGATGTTATCCGTACAAGTGAGCGTACGCGTCACGCGTGCCCCAATCTTCGGCGAGACCGTCGGCAGAAGTGTCGGCTCAGCGTGTTCCGTTGTCGGCGAACTTCGCGACCGCGGCGACGTTCGCCCTGGTGACGAACGCCGGCCCGGTGAGGACGGGGGCCTCGCCACCGCCGAGGGTGTTGCCGTTGGTCCGGTACAGCCAGAGCGAGTCCACGGCGAGATAGCCCTGCAGATACGGCTGCTGGTCCACCGCGAACTGCACGTCCCCGTCCTGGACCGCTTCGACCAGGTCCTTGTTGAGGTCGAAGGTCGCGACGTGGGCCTTGCTGTCCGCCTCCTGGGCCGACTTGACCGCGGCGAGCGCGAACTGCGCGCCGAGCGTGACCACTTCGTCGATGGTCGGGTCCTGCGTCAACCGGGAGGCGATGGTGGCGGTCGCCGCGTCCATGTCGGTGCCGTCCACGTAGAGGTTCTCGGTCTCGCCGCCGAACGCCTTCTTCACACCCGCGCAGCGCGCCTCCAGGGCGACGTTGCCGCGCTCGTGGATGACACACAGGGCGTGCTTGGCCTTCAGGTCGTCGAGCTTGTCGCCGACGGCGCGGCCCGCGACGCTCTCGTCCTGGCCGAAGTACTCGAGCAGTCCCGCGGACTGCCATTCGTCTATACCGGAGTTGATGCCGACCACGGGTATGCCGGCCGCCCGCGCCTTGGTGACCGGGCTCGTCATCGCCGACGGCTTGGCCAGGGTCACCGCGATGCCGTCGGCCTTCTGCCGGATCGCGTCCTGCACCAGCTCGGCCTGCCCGGCAGGGTCGGAGTCGTTCGCGTAGGTCAGGTCGATGTTGTCCTTGGCGGCCGCTGCCTGGGCGCCCTTCTGCACCAACTCCCAGAAGTCGTCCCCCTCGCCGCCGTGGGTGATCAGGGAGATCTTCAGCCGCGGGCTGCCGGCCGCAGCGGCCGCATCCGATGCGTCGTCGGTCCCGCCGACGGCGGAGCAGCCGGCCAGCAGGAGACAGGTCGCGGCCGTGAGGGCCGCGAGGCGAGTGAGAGCGGGGGAGGGGGGTGGAGTCTTCATGAGGGTGGGGCACCTCGCTGTGCGGCCGAGCCGGCGGAACGAACGAGAGTACAGCCCGCCGGCACGGGGACTGCGCCGACCTGGTGAACTCTCGCTGATCCGGAGCCAATCGCGTGTGACCACTGGTAGTCAAGTATGCAACAACTTGGCGTGAGCCGTTGCTGCCACATCGTGATGAACCGCTGGCGGGAGGGCGGGCCGACCACCGCCCGGGCCTCCACTGCTTGCGCTCGCAAACCGGGTCAACTCGGCTTGCGAGCCACGGCCCCGTACATCGCGATGTCCTCGTCCCGGATCACCTCGGTGCCCGTCCCGTCCGGACGCCACGTGTGGACCTGCACGATGCCCGGCTCGACGAGGTCCAGACCGGTGAAGAATTCCTCGGCCTCGGCAAGGGCGCGCAGCCGCATCGGCATGCCTCGGGCCGTGTACTCCCGGGCGACCCGGCCGACCTCGTCCGGCGCGAACTCGGCGGTGCCGATGGACATCGCGAGGCAACTGCCCGCGGGCAAGGGCTCGATCAGCCGCCGCACGATCCCCACCGCATCGTGCTCGTCCAGCAGGAAGTGCACGATCGCGATGACGGTGAGCGCGACCGGTTCGCCGAGATCGAGCGTCTCGCGGAACGCCGGGGCGTCGAGAAAGGCCGCCGGATCGAGCATGTCGGCCTCGATGTACGCGGTCCTCCCCTCGGGCGTGCTCGACACCAGCCCCTGGCACAGCGCGAGTACGAGCGGGTCGTTGTCGGCGTACACGACCCGGGACTCGGGGGCGACCGAACTGGCGATCTCATGCTGTATCGATGTGTGGCTCCGCCGCGTGGGCGCGGCCGGCCCCACGCACCCGCACCCGCCGAACTCCGCGACCTCCTACGGCGCTCCGGCGACACAAAGCCACCGGGCAACCGGACAGGCCGGGGAGCCCGGTTCAGGCGGGCTCCCCAGCCTGCTGAGCGGCCGCCGCAGCAGCCCTCTCCTTCCGGCCCCGCTGCCGCCGGCGCACCCGCGGCGCCTGGTCCGGAAGCCACCCGAACGCAAGGGAACTACCGACCACACCCAGCACAAGGCCCACGAAGAACCCGCCCAGGTTCGACGTGGGCCAGGTACCGAGGGCGACCAGGACCCCGGTGATCGAATAGAAGAGCCGCTGCGCCGGATTGAACAGGATCAGCAGGCCGAGCAGCACCATCAGGGCCGGCAGCAGATACCCCGCCAGCCCCTGCATCCCGACATGCAGAACAACCTTCATCGACGCCTTCATCGTGAGCAGGATCTCCGCCCCGCCCAGCGCGAGCAGCAGCCCGCCCCAGAACGGCCGGTCGGCCCGCCAGCGACGGAAGGCCGACCGCGATCCCGCGCCCTCACTCATCAGCAACCCGTGCTGCTGAAGCGGAGCTTCAGACCCGGCAGCTTGAACACGCCCGCAGTCGTCGCATAGTTGGTCTGCCGCAGATTGGCGATGCGCACGGTGTCCGCCTGCTGGCTGAAGACGCCGATCGGCCCCTTCACTCCGGCCTTGGTCAACGTACTCGCGTCGTTGCCGATCTCGATGTTGGTGAACGCCGCGTCACCCGTCAGCTCGGTCGAGTCGGTGGTCAGATCGCTGGCCTGCACCTTCTCCGACCCTCCACCCGCGGTGATGAGCAGGTTGGTGCCGCCGAGGTCGACGCTCTGGCACAGCTTCGTGAGCGTCGCGTTCTTGATCGCGGACGTGACGACCAGTACCTGGCCGCCGGTGTCCCCCGCGTTGGGGCTGCCCGGCGCCATCTCGTCGAGGCCGCCGAACTGCTCGAACCCGGTGCCGTTGAGCTCGGTCGCGGTGACCGTGAAGGGCATGCCGGAGATGGCGAACTGCACGCCCAGCGCGCCTTCGGCGGTGAGGACCGCGAGGGCGCCGGCGACGAGGGTGGCCGGCACCGCCATCACGGCGGCCCGGCGTGCCCGGACCCGCCCGCGTCTCGCGGGGCCGTCGGTGGTGTCGGACGCTTCGGACCCGGAACCGCTTTCCGGGTTCTCGGGGAAGTTCTCGGCGGACGAGGTGACGTCCGAGGACGAGGCCATAACTGCTCCCAGGTGCATGAAAGTGCGGGTAGGGCATCAGCGGCACGTTGTCCTGGCGCGGACAGCGCCCACGGCGCACGCCCCTTGCAACTCCCGGCGGGTGCAAGGGCTTTCTCGTACTCCGCAGTAGCCAGCCGGGAAGTTACCGGTGGTTACAGGCGAGGGTCAAGGCGGTTATGGAAAAAGAGTGTTGATTGTGTGTCACCTGTGGGCCGCGGAGGCTTCCGGGCCTCACGAAAGCTCGAACGGCAGCATCAACTCCCTTGACACTCCTTGACGTTGACTGACCATCAGGTCTACAACTTGCCCTGGCTCCCCCCTGGATCCGTGGCGCCGGATCCGCCGTCGCGTGGCCTTGGCCCGCGTTCCCGGACCTGATGTCCTTCACATTTTCTCGAGATCACTCCACGGCGCCGTCACGGTCGCTTCCCCCTCGGCCCGTGCCGGACGCCCCCCCCGCCCGGACCGGCCGGAGCCCTTCCCACGGTCTCCGGCCGGTCACCGGTCGGGCTGCCGCTGCCGGTCCGTGATGTACGGAGAAGGCGTCACGGACCGGCAACGGCGCTCACCGACTCGAGCGCCCCCCACCCCCCGGAACACCCCCGAACCCCTGAGCCGCTCAGCTGCCCTCAGGGCACACCCCCGCAACGAAAGCCGAGGTACACCCGCATGCGTACGCGCACCCTCCTCACCCTCGCCGGCACCGTCGCCGCCCTCACCCTCCCCATGGCTGTCCCCGCCTCCGCGGCCGACGGCACCGTTCTGACCACCGGCTCGGTCGGCGGTACGGCCGTCGCGGTCGGCGAGGTTCTCACCGCGCCGCTGGCGAGCGGCTCCGCCGCCACGTTCTACTCCAGCGCGACCGGTACGAGCGGCATCTCCTGCACGTCGTCGCAGTTCACGGCCACCGTGGCGGACAACCCCGGCGCACCGGGCACCGCGACGGAGTCGGTCTCCGCACACACCTTCGACGCCGCCAGCTGCACCACCAACGTGGTCGGCGTGCTCGGCGTCACCGGCATCACGGTCAACAACCTGCCGTACAGCGCCGCCGTGGCCTCCGACGGCACCGTCACCGTCACCCCGGCCGAGGGCTCCGTCATCCAGACGACGGGCGTCCTGCGGACCCTGCTGGGCAGCATCAACTGCGTCTACCAGGCCCCCAGCCTGTCCGGCACGGCGAGCAACGTCGACAACACCATCAACTTCAACCGCGCGCAGTTCACCAAGGTCTCCGGCTCGTCCCTCTGCTTCGCCAACGGCTACTTCACCGCCAAGTACGCCCCGGTGACCGGAAGCGGCGCGGCGGTGTACGTCAACTGACGCCTGCCGGGCGGGAGTTCACCTCCGGCGCAATCGCAGCGCCAGGGCGGCGCCCCCGGTGAGCACCAGCACCGCGGCGGCGCCGCCCGTCAGTAGGGGCGTCGAGGGCCCCGAACCGGTACCGCCGGTGGCCGCCACCGGCGTGCTGTCGGGCGCGGCGCCCTCCTGGGCACCCGGGGCCGCAGGGCCGGGCGGTGCGGAAGCCGTCGGGGAGGCGGTCGTACGTGGCTCGCCCGTCGGCTCGGTCGCCGGCGAAGGGCCGGAATTCGTACGGCCGTTGCCGCGGTTCGCGTTCGCGGCGGCGGAAGCCGTGCCGTCGCCGCCGCCGCCGCTCGCCTCGGCGTCGCTGTCCTGCTCGGCCGGGAACACCACGTCCGAGCACGAGTAGTACGTGTCCGGCGTACTGCTGTTCTGCCAGATCGTGTACAGCACATGACGCCCGGCCCGGTCGGACGGCAGCGTCGCCCTGATCCGGTACGCCCCGTCCGTCAGCGCCGGGTCCGTCACTTGCGCGAACGGCTTCTCCGGCAGGTCGGACCAGGTCAGCGGCTTCGTCGGGTCGTAGCCGGGCTTGGTGAGGTAGAGCTTGAAGGTGCCGGTGTGCGGGATCGTCGAGACGTACCGCATCGTCAGGGTGGAGCCGGGCGTCAGCCTGGTCGACGGCCAGTCGGCGCGGGCGAGGTCGAGGCCCCGGTAGGCCGGCAGTCCGCCGCTGCACAGCTGCCCGTCGGGGACCACCTGCCGGTCCCGGCCGTTCACATTCGCGATCCGAAGGTTGTCCCAGGCGGTGAAGGGCGCACCGTTCGACGCGACCGCCGCCCGGCAGGCCGCCGACCGGGACGCGCTGCCGCCGTCGGGGGAGCAGCCGTACACCCGGCTGACCGGATCCGTCGGCGCACCGTGCGCACGGGCCGGGCCCGCCACCCACACCGTGAGCAGCAAAGGCGTGACGGCGGTGGCCGCCAGGGCAGTGCGGTGCGATTTCATCCAGGGCATCCGGGACATCCGGAACGTCTCCTCGGCCGGCACGGGAAGGGTCCTCGTCCAGTACGGGAATCCGGTCCGGCGCGTTCACTGCGCGACGAGCCGGGCAAAGCCCGTCAATACCGGTCAACCATCCGACGTAGAGGGTGGCTTTCCGGCCGGATCGAGGGTTTCCCCTGTATCCCGATGACCTTTTCTTTGCCTATCGTTCGACCACAGCCGACCCACAGGTAACCCCGAACGGGTCGTAGCTCGCGCCAGGCCGGCCGCCGCGCGCCCCGCACTTCGCACCGCTCCCACCGCCTTCTCGGCGTACCCCCCGCCGCTTCGAGGACGAAGCGAATCGACCGCCGCTCCGCGCTGCCCGGAGTACGGCCGGCCACGAAAGGCAATCCCTTGCGCACCTCTGCATCCACCAGACGGAAGCTGATATCCGTCGCCGCGGTCTCCGCCGCGCTGTTCACGGTCGGCACCACCGTCGCCGTGGCCCAGGACACCGCCGCCCCGCAGGCCGCCGCCCCCGTCCCGGCGGCCCAGACGGAGGCCGCCCCCGGTACCCCGGCCGAGCGCCTCATCGTCGGCTACAAGTCCGGCGCCGCCGAGGCCAAGTCGAACAAGGCCGCCGAGGCCGACGCCGCAGCCAAGGGCAAGGAAGCCGGCGAGGACCTCGACTTCCAGCGCCGCCTCGGCTCCGGCGCCGCCCTCGTCGACCTGGGCGAGAACCTGACCCGGACCGACGTCGCCGACGTCGTCGCCGAGTACCGGGCGGACCCGCAGGTCGCCTACGTCGTACCGGACCGGCTGAACAAGGCGCTGGCCACCCCCAACGACACCGAGTACAGCAAGCAGTGGGACCTGTTCGAGACCACCGCGGGCATGAACGTGCCGGGCGCGTGGGACGTCACCACCGGCAGCGGGGTGACCGTCGCCGTCATCGACACCGGCTACGTCACCCACTCCGACCTCGGCGCCAACATCGTCGGCGGCTACGACTTCATCTCCGACACCGCGGTCTCCAACGACGGCAACGGACGCGACAGCAACCCGGCCGACACGGGCGACTGGACCACCGACGGCCAGTGCGCCACCGACTGGACGGCCACCACCTCCTCCTGGCACGGCACCCACGTCGCGGGCACCATCGCCGCCGTCACCAACAACAGCAAGGGCGTCGCCGGCATCGCGTACGGCGCGAAGGTCTCCCCGCTGCGCGTCCTCGGCCAGTGCGGCGGCTTCGACTCGGACATCATCGACGCCATCACCTGGGCGTCCGGCGGTACGGTCTCCGGCGTCCCCGCGAACACCAATGTCGCCAAGGTCATCAACATGAGCCTCGGCGGTGGCGGCGCCTGCTCCTCGGCGACCCAGAGCGCCATCAACGCCGCGGTGAACCGCGGTACCACGGTGGTCGTCGCGGCGGGCAACGAGAACCAGAACGCCTCCAACTCCTCCCCGGCGAACTGCAACAACGTCATCTCGGTGGCCGCGCTGGGCCGCTCCGGCGCCAAGGCCTCCTACTCCAACTTCGGCTCGACCGTGGACATCGCGGCCCCCGGCGGCGAGACCCGTACCACTACGGCCAACGGGATCCTGTCCACGCTGAACACCGGCACCCAGGGCCCGTCGAGCGAGACGTACAAGTACTACCAGGGCACCAGCATGGCCGCCCCGCACATCGCGGGCCTGGCCGCGCTGATGAAGTCGGCGAACGCGTCACTGACCCCGGCGCAGATCGAGTCCGCGATCAAGACCAACTCGCGTGCCCTGCCCGGTACTTGCTCGGGCGGCTGCGGCGCCGGCCTCGCGGACGCGGCCAAGACGGTGCAGGCGGTGAGCGGCAGCTCCGGCGGCTCCACGGGGGGCACCACCTTCACCAGCAGCTCCGCGGTCTCCGTCCCGGACAACGGCTCCGCGATCGAGTCCTCCATCGCCGTCAGCGGCCGCAGCGGCAACGCCCCGTCGGCCCTCCAGGTCGGCGTGGACATCACCCACACCTTCCGCGGTGACCTGGTCATCGACCTGGTGGCGCCGGACGGTTCGACGTACCGCCTGAAGTCCGCCAGTTCCTCGGACTCCGCGGACAACGTCAACACCACCTACACGGTCAACGCCTCCAGCGAGACCGCCAACGGCACCTGGAAGCTGCGTGTCCAGGACACCGCGGCCCAGGACACGGGCACGCTCAACAGCTGGAAGCTCACCTTCTGAGCAGAGGATGACCTGCTGAAGCGGACGCGGACGACAGCCGCCGCGACCGACAACTGAACGCGCGCCCTGCACGGGTGCGTACCACAAGCGGGCGGGCCGGCCGGTGCGGATGGGGCATCGGCCGGCCCGTCGTACGTCGAGGGCGTTTCGAGCACCGACCGGGCCGACGGAAACCGTCGGTCCGGTCGGTGTCGTGTACTCAGTGTGCGGACAGGTCCATGGCGGCCGGTTCGACGTCCGCGGCATCGAGGGCGGCCAGCACGCGCACCCCGCGATCGGGTTCCCGGTCGATACCGGTCAGCAGGCCCGGCAGCGCGATGCTCGGCAGGAGGTGTCCCCACAGGACCGAGATCCGCTCCGCCAGATCGTCGCGGTCGTTCAGTGCCCGGGACATCAGCTGGATGCCCGCGAACGCACCGACCAGCAGCTCCACCGTCTGCCTGGGCTGCACGGTCGGCAGCAACTCGCCCTGGTCGCGGGCCCGTTCGAGTATCCCGACCAGATGGTCGGCCCACTGCCTGAACGGCCCGGAGTGATCCACGCCGGGCGGCGCGCACTGGTCCACCGCCAGTCGCACGCTGCCCTTGAGCAGCGAGTTGCTGAGCAGTCGCTGTCCGAACACGAAGGTGATGTCGACGAGTTCCTGCAGCTTGCACGGCTGCGGCGGCACCGCGCCGAGCGACAACTGCTCGTCCAGCACGGCCTGGGCGAGGGATTCCTTCGAGGGAAAGTGGAAATACAGGGCACCCTTGGTCACCTCGGCCCGCTCCAGGACCATCGTGATCGTCGTCGCGGTGTACCCGTGCTCGTCGAAGACCGCGCCCGCGGCCTCCAGGATGACCTTCCGCGTTCGGATGGCGCGCTCCTGCCTCGCCATAACAGCCCCTCCGCTGCGCCGAGTTGGCCTCTGCGCCCGGCGTGCGCCGGAGCGGGTTCGGGCACGGTCGGGCGACCCAAGGCCGCATTGAAAACAAACCGGTCGCCTCGTACTCTAAACGCTCGCGGCACCGGCTCCTCGCCGTCTGTCCAGGTACATACGGGGGGACCCAAGGAGGGGACATGCCTTACCCGCGGCAATTCGTCACGATCCCGCTCGCCGAGACCCCGGCGGTGCCGGACGGCCTGACCGCCACGGTACCTCGTGAGCTCGTCCACCGAGCCTCCGTCGCTGAAACGTTTCTCACCGGGGCGAACCGCACCGGAACCGACCGCTTCACCGTCTTCGCCCAATGGCCGCGCGCTCATCAGTTACACGTGTCGTCGGACCGGTCGACGTACGAACCGCTGCTGGTCGCGGAGACCGTCCGCCAGGCCGGCGCACTCCTCGCGCACACCGCCTACGGCGTGCCGCTGGGCCACCAGTTCGTGCTCAGGGAACTGCGGATCAACACCCGCCCCGGGCAGCTGGCCGTCGGTGCCGTGCCCGCCGAACCCGTCCTCCACATCACCGTCTCCGACATCGACCAGCGCGGCGGCCGTCCGGCCGGATTCCGCTACGACGCGGACGTACGGCTCGGCGGTGAACGCGTCGCGACCGGGCACATAGCCGTCACCTGGACGAACGAAGCCGTCTACCGCCGACTGCGCGGGGGCCGCACCGCGACCACCGTGTCCGCCCTGCCCGTGCCGCCCGGTCTGGCGCCTGCCGAGGTGGACCGCGCCCTGCCCGCGGACGTCGTCCTCGCCCCGGCCGACCACCACGGCCGTTGGCGGCTGCGAGTTGATACCGGGCATGCTGTTTTCTTCGACCATCCCCTGGATCACGTGCCCGGAATGCTGCTGCTGGAGGCCGCCCGGCAGGCCGCACGGACCCGCACACGGAACCGCCGGCGGCGGCCCGTTTCGTTCCTCGCCGTCTTCCATCAGTACGCCGAACTCGACCAGCTCACCTGGATAGACGTGGTCGACGGGGAGGGCGTGAACGGCACCGGCGTCCAAGTCCTGGGACGGCAGGGGGAGTCGACGGTTTTCGAGTGCGAGGTGGGGACCGAGGGGCGGTGAGATATCGTGTGCGTAGAGATCAAAACAAACGGCACGACCCGTTCTTTTCCTTCTCAGGAGTGTCCAGCCGATGGCGAGGCAATTACGCGCCGAGCAGACCCGCACCACGATCCTCACCGCCGCCGCCGAACTCTTCGACCGGCACGGCTATGAATCGACCAGCCTCAGCGACATCGTCGAGCACGCCCAAGTCACCAAGGGCGCCCTGTACTTCCACTTCGCCGCGAAGGAGGACCTCGCCCAGGCCATCATGGAGCTCCAGTCCAGAGCCTCCCGGCAGATGGCGAGCGAGATGGACGGCCGGGGCTACTCCTGTCTGGAGGCCCTGATACGCACGACGTTCGGCATCACACGCCTGTCCGTCGAAGGGCCGATACCCCGGGCCGGACTGCGCCTCGCCACGGGGGGAGTGCTGATACGACCGCCCCTGCGGCACCCCTACACCGAGCTGCTGGACATCACCACCCGCAAACTCCTCGGCGCCGCCAAGGAGTCCGACATCCACCCGGACGTCGACGTCGAGGCCGCGGCCCACTCCCTCGTCTGCTTCTTCGTCGGCACCCGCGTCGTCGGCCGCTCCCTCGAACCCGTCGCACGCCAGCCCCGCAGGGTGGCCGAGATGTGGTACCTCATGATCCGCGGCCTGGTCCCGGTACCCCGCCGGGCCCGCTATCTCGCGCTCGCGACACAGCTGGAGCGGGAGATCAGAGCCGTATGACAGGCGCGATACCGTGAGCCGTATGCCCGACAGGTCCGCCACCCCGCTCGCGCCCGTGCTCCTCGGCAACGAACCCGGCTCGTTCCCGCACAGCGTGCTCGCCGAGCGGCATCCCGCGATCATCCGGCAGGTACGGGAGTCCTTCCCGTACGGCCCCGAGCGGCACCGCGCGCTGGACGCGCTCCTCGCGAGCTGCACCAAGGGCGTGATCGAACCGCTCCCCGCCGACGCGCACGACGCGGAGCGCTGGACGTCATGGGGCGCCGAGGCCTGCACCCGCCGGTCCTGGTTCGACGTGCCGTGGCTGTGGTCGGAGAGCTACTTCTACCGTCAACTCCTCGAAGCCGTCGGCTACTTCACCCCGGGCCCCTGGCAGGGCATCGACCCCTTCCGGCCCTCCAAGCTGGCCGAACTCGACGCCCCCGAGACGGACGAGGAACTAGCAGCCCTCGACGCCCTCGCGGACCGGCCTGCCCACGAGCAGGACCGGGCGCTGCTGCACGGGTCGCTGTGGGGCAACCGCGCGGACCTCGGATTCCGTATGTCGGCCGTGCGGGACGAGACCTCCTCGGACACCCCGCCCCTGGTCGCCGACGACAGCGAGACCCTCTGGTCCCTCCTGCCGCCCTCGGGCTCGGCCACCCTGTGCCTGATCGCCGACAACGCGGGCCGCGAACTCGTCCCCGACCTGCTCCTCGTCGCCCACCTCCTCACCCAGGGGCGTGTCGCACGGGCGGTCCTGCACGTCAAGCCGTACCCCTACTACGTCTCCGACGCCACGCACGCCGACGTGCTCGATGCCCTGCGCCGGCTGACGCAGGCACCGGGCGCGGCCGCGACGTACGGCCGCGTGCTCTGGTCGGCGCTGACGGACGGCCGCCTCACCGTGCGCGCCCACCCCTTCGCCGCCGCCCCACTGCCGTACGCGCAGATGCCCGCCGACCTCCGCGAGGAGCTCGCCACGGCCACGCTCACCCTCGTCAAGGGCGACCTCAACTACCGGCGTCTCGTCGGCGACCGGCTCTGGCCGCCGACGACACCGTTCACCGACCTGACCGCCCACTTCCCCGGCCCGGTCGCGGCCCTGCGCACCCTGAAGTCCGACGTGATCACCGGCCTGGACGCCCGCACGGAGGCGGCGCTGGTGGCGGCGGAGGGGCAGAAGTGGCGGACCGGGGGGACGCACGCGCTGATCCAGGTACGGACGTGACAACCGCACCGGTTCGCCGGCGTGACGCTCAAGTGATCTGGACGGGCAGCGACTTGATCCCGTTGATGAAGTTCGACACCAGCCGCTTCGGCGGCCCCGCCGTCCGCAGGACCGGCAGTACCCGCAGAGCCTCCCGGTAGAGCACGCGCAGCTGCAGCCGCGCGAAGTGCGCGCCCAGGCAGACGTGCGGGCCGTCGCCGAACGAGACATGTGAGTTCGGAGCGCGGGACAGATCCAGTCCGTCCGGGTCGGCGAAGACCCGTTCGTCGCGGTTGGCGGAGGCGTGGAAGACGACCACCTTGTCGCCCGCACGGATGCGCCGGCCCGCCAGTTCGGTGTCCTGGGCGGCGGTGCGGCGGAAGGTGAGGACGGGCGGGTGCCAGCGAAGCAACTCGTCCACGGCCGAGGGGAGTTCGGCGCGTCCGCTCCGTAGGCGCTCGTACGCCTCCGGGTGCTCCGCCAGCGCCAGCAGGCCTCCGGGCGCCGCGCTGCGAACGGTGTCGTTGCCGGCGACGGTGAGCAGGAAGAAGAACATCTCCAGTTCCGCGCGGGAGAGTTCGACGTCGTCGGCGAGGGTGGTCATGACGTCGTCGTCGGGGTAGCGCCGCTTGTGGGCGGCCAGTTGCTGGGCGTACCCGAACATGTCCGCCAGCATCGCGGGCGAGCGCGGATTGACCGGCCTGCCCGCCGCGTCCAGCACCGGGGCAGCCGCCTCGTCCGGGTCCTGGTAGCCGATCACCCGCTGCGTCCAGTGCAGCAGCAGCTTGCGGTCGGCCTCCGGCACACCGAGCAGGTCGGCGAGGTTGAGCAGGGCGTAGTCGTCGGTCACGGCGGTGACCAGATCGACGGTGCCGTCCGTCGCGTGGGCCGTCTCCAGGGCGTGCGCGAGGAGAGTGCGGGCCCGTGTCTCCGCGATCCCGGCGAAACGGTCGAGGCGGCCGGGAGTGAAGGCGCGGCTGACCAGCCGCCTCAACCGCCCGTGTCCCGGCGGATCCTGATTGAGCATCATGCGGCGGATGAACGGCAGGTCGTCCGGGTCCGGATCGCGGATCTGGGTCGCGCCGATGTACGAGGAGTACGTCGCCGAGTCCTTCAGCACGCGCACCACGTCCGCGTGCCGGGTCACGGCCCAGAACCCGGGCCCGGCCGGCCAGCCCAGCACCTCGGGCTCATCCTGTCGGGCCACCGGGTGGTGGTCGCGCAGGACGCGATAGGCCTCGTGGGGCACGCCGGTGGCGTACTGCCGGGGGTCGAAGACGTCGGGGACCGGGGGAGCGTGGTGGACGGTCACGCCTGCCCGTCCTCTTCATCATGGCCGGGGAGCTCCGGGTCCGCGCGCAGGAAGTCCTCGACCACCCGGATCAGTTCCAGCGGGGTCTCGTCCATCGGGTAGTGGCCCGCGGAGGGGAGTTCGTGCAGTTCGGCGCGGGGATACCAGGTCATCCAGGTCTGCCGCAGCAGGTCGGCGGACAGGGCCGGGTCGAGGGCGCCGGCCACGGCGAGCGCGGGCACCGGGGAGCCCTCGACCTGCGTGTGGAAGTCCTCTGCGGCCCAGGAGTCCAGCCAGGCGCGGAACGCCTTCTGGTCGCTGACGGCGAGGGACCGGGCGACCATACGGTCGAGCCAGGCGGCGGGGCGCCGGCCACCGGTGGTGATGTCGATGATCCCGCGCCGGTTCTCCGGCTTGTGCGCCGCGTCCGCGAACAGCTTCCACTGCTCCGGCGGCAGCGCCAGCCCCGAGGCCGGCACCGGCGACACTCCGACCAGCCTGCGCAGCCGGTGCGGGGCGACGGTGAGGAGGCGCTGCCCTACCGCGCCGCCCATCGAGTGCCCGACCACCGAGAAGCGCTCCCAGCCGAGCCGGTCGGCGAGTTCCACCAGGTCGAGGGCGGCCTCGGCGGTCGTGCACGAACCGACGGCGTCCTTGGCGCCGCCGTAGCCCCGCAGGTCGACCAGGGCATAGGTGAAGGCCGTTCGGTCGAGGTCCGGGAGGAGGGGTGCGTAGGCGGACCGATCGGCGAACCAGCCGTGCACGGCGAACACCTTGTGGGTGCCGTCGCCGTGCAGCTCGTGCGGGAGTGTGAAGGAGGTCATACGACCAAGGTGGCGCATATCGGCGAAGACCGGCAGATTGACGTGACGTTGTTCGCATGCTGTATGTGGTGATGTATGTGGTGATCATGACAAAAACTTGGTAGTCATGTCGACATGGCGTTACGTCAATTGCGCTCGGGAACGGGGAAAGTGGCGGCCGCAGCCGTCACCTTCATGCTGCTGGCGCTCACCGCCTGCGGAGACGACGGGGATTCCTCGTCCGGGACCGACGGGCACCAGACCGTCACGGTGGCCGCTCTGCCCCTGATCGACTGCGCCGCCCTCTACATCGCACGGGACCGCGGACTGTTCGAGAAGGAGGGGCTCGACGTCCGTATCCAGCAGGTCCAGCAGAGCCTCCAGGCGCTGCCCGCCCTGGCCAAGGGCCAGATCGACATGGTCGCGAGCGCCAACTACGTCACCTATCTGCAGGCCCACGAGCAGGGCACCCTCGACGTCCGTATCGTCGCCGAGGCGATCAGGGCGGCGCCGCGCATGATGGAAGTCCTGGTGCCCGAGGACTCGGACATCAAGACCGTCGCCGACCTCGAGGGCAAGAAGATCGCCGTCAACGTCCTCAACAACGTCCAGTCGCTCACCTTGAACGAGATCCTGGACAAACAGGGCGTCGGCCGCCCCGTCTACCGGGCGATTCCCTTCCCACAGATGGGGGTTGCCCTGGACAAGGGGCAGGTGGACGCCGTGCACGCGGTCGAGCCCTACGACAGCGCCATCCAGGACGAGTTGAAGGCCAGGGTCCTCGTCGACGGCTCGTCCGCGCCCGTGGAGGCCATTCCCCTCAGCGGGTACATCAGCACGAGCAAGTACGCCGACGAGAACGGCAAGACCCTCGCCGCGTTCCAGCGGGCCGTCAAAGCGGCCGTGCGGATCGCGGAAGAGGACCCGTCCGCCGTACGCGACATCCTGCCGACCTACACCAAGGTGACCGAGAAGCAGGCCGAGTCGATCGATCTGCCCGTCTTTCCGCCCGCCATGGACGCCGCGCAGCTCACCCGGCTCACCGACCTCATGGAAAAGCAGGGGATGCTGAAGAAGCCGATCGACCCGGCGACGCTGATGGTCAAGTGACGTGGTGACGTGAAGGCCCGTCAGGAGCGGTTCGCACTGGGCGCTTTGGGTGTGCTTCTTGCCTTCGGCGCCTGCGAGGCCGTCTCCCGCGCGGGTCTCGTACGGCGTAGCCATCTCCCGCCCGCCTCCGAAGTCCTCGCCCGCGCCGTGGAGTTGGCGGGCGACGTGGTCTTCCTGGACGGCATCGCCGCCACACTGCGCGCCTGGGCGCTCGGTCTCGCCCTGGCCTGCGCCATCGCCGTTCCGGTCGGCCTGGTCCTCGGCAGTGTGCCGGTCGTCGACGCCGCCGTCCGCGCGATCGTCGAGTTCCTGCGGCCGCTTCCGTCCGTCGCGCTGATTCCCCTGGTCTCCCTCCTCCTCGGCTCGGGCACCGAGACCAAGGTCGCACTGGTGACGTACGCGTCGGTCTGGCCGATCCTCTTCAACACCATCTACGGCCTCGGCGAGACCGACCCCTTGGCCAAGGACACCCTCCGCGCCTTCGGCTTCGGCCGCCTCGCCGTCCTCCTCCGCGTCGAACTGCCGGGCACGGCCCCCTTCATCGCGGCCGGCCTGCGCATCTCGGCGGCGGTCGCCCTCATCCTGGCCGTGGCCACGGAGATCCTCTCGGGCTTCGGAGAGGGCCTCGGCATCTTCATCGCCCAGGCGGGTCTGGCCACGGACGGGACGCGGGACGTGCTGGCGGGGGTGGTGTGGGCGGGGGTGCTGGGGCTGGTCATCAACGGGGTGCTGGTGTGGGGGGAGCGGCGGTTGTTTCCGTGGACGCCGGGGCGGCGGGGTGTCGGGTGAGTGGGGGCGGGGTGGTGGTGCGGTGCGGTGCGGTGTGGGTGAGCGGGGTCGGCGCGCCTGTGCGTGGGGGCGCTGTGGGGTGATTGACGGGGCCCCTGTGTGGGGTGGCGTGGAAGGGCGGTACGGAGGCTCGGTACGGAGGGGCGGTGCTCCGGCAGGCGCGGGGCGCGGCAGTGGGAGCGGTGCAGAAGGGGCGTGGGTGACATGAGCGGGGTGGGGCGGGTGGGCTGGGCGGGCGGGGTGGAGCACTTGGCGCGGGCGCGCGGCGTGCGGTGACGCGCCAGGCCCATGACTTGGGCGCTCGGCCTTCGTCGCCGGGCGCGTTGCGCGAAGTGGCCGCCCGGCCTGCACCGTCCCTGGCGGCCGCTGTGCCCGTGAGCTGTCCCGGAGTCCAGCCCGTGACCCGCCCGCCGACTCCCAGGGCGATGCGCACCGAGCATCCCCGGCGCTCCCCACATCACGCCGCGAGGAACGCCGAATGAACCAGCCTCGCACCACCGCATCCGAATCCGCCGGGCCACCCCACCGAAGGCCGACCGCCGAACGCCCTTCCCAGCTCCCGCCCGGCATACGCCGCACCCTCGCTCCCGCCCCCGTACGCCACGCTCTGCTCCGCTGGCTCGTCCTCGCGCTCGCCGTGGCCGTCTGGCAGTTGGCCGCCCGCGCCCACGGCAGTGTCTACTTCCCACCGCCCGCCGAGATCGCCCGGCACGCGCGCGCCCTCTGGTTCTCCGGTCCCGCCCGGCACGTCTTCCTCACCGAGGACGCCGTGGCCGACATCCTGCCGAGCCTCGGCCGGATGGCCGCCGGGTTCGGGATCGCCGCCGTCGCCGGGGTCGCACTCGGTATCGCGGTCGGCCGCTCGCGGCGCGTGTACGCCCTGTGCAACCCCGTCCTGCAGTTCGCGCGCGCCGTCCCGCCGCCCGCCCTGGTCCCCGTCTTCGTCGTGATCCTCGACTTCGGTGCGCCGATGCAGATTGCGTCGATCGCCTTCAGCGCCGTGTGGCCGGTGCTGATCAACACGGCCGAGGGCGCCCGCGACACCGACCCGCTGCGCATCGAGGTCGCCGCCGTCCTGCGCCTCACCCCGACCGAACGACTCCGCTTCCTGATCCTGCCCTCCGCACTGCCCCGCATCTTCGCCGGCCTGCGCCTGAGCCTCTCCCTCTCGCTCATCCTGATGGTCTTCTCGGAACTGCTGCCGGGCACCGCCAACGGCATCGGCTTCACGCTCACCGACGCCCAGTCCCGCTCCGACCTGCTCACCGTCTGGGCGGCGCTGGCCCTGCTCGGCGCCCTCGGCTACCTGCTCAACACCGGTCTGCTGGCGGTCGAGAAGCGGCTCGTCGGCAGGGGGAGGACGACGACCGCATGACCCGTACGCCCGCCGCCACCTTCGCCCAGGGACACCCATGCTCCGCATAGACGCGGTCGGCCAGCGCTACGGCGACCACCAGGTCCTGCACGACATCACGCTCACCGTGCCGGACGGCCAACTCCTGTGCGTCGTGGGCCCGTCCGGCTGCGGCAAATCCACGCTCCTGCGCACCGTCGCGGGCCTGTTACCGGCGTACGACGGCACGATCACCCTGGACGGCACACCCGTGCGCGGCGTCCCCGACAACCTGGCCGTCGTCTTCCAGGACTACGCCCGCTCCCTCTACCCCTGGCTCACGGTCCGCGAGAACGTGGCGCTCCCACTGCGCCGACGGGGCCTGCCGAGAGCGGAACGCCGGGCCGAGGCCGACCGCATCCTGGCCCGGGTCGGCCTCACCGACACGGCCCGGCGCCACCCCTGGCAGCTCTCGGGCGGCATGCAGCAACGTGTGGCGATCGCCCGCGCCCTGGTCTGCCGCCCCTCCCTCCTGCTCATGGACGAGCCCTTCGGTTCCCTGGACGCCCAGACCCGCGAGGACCTGGAGGACCTCCTCCTGGAGGTCCACCGCACGGACGGCGCGACGATCGTCTTCGTCACCCACGACATCGACGAGAGCGTGTACCTGGGCGACCGCGTCGTCGTCCTCTCCCCGGGGCCCGGCGCCAAGGTCGTCCAGGATCTGCCGGTCGAACTCCCCGGCACCCGGGACCAGATCACGACCCGGGGCCTCGCGGAGTTCGTGGCCCTGAGGTCGGAGGTGGGGCGGGCGGTTCGCAACAGGTAACGCGCCCGCAGCGGCTCCCCCCCCCCGACACCCGGCCCTGACACTCGGCCCCGACGCTCGGCTCCGCCCTCAGCCCAGGCGCACGTCCTGCCACACCATCCGGTGATCGGATGTCGGCACCGTCGTGCCGTTCCCGACCAGCCGGTACAGCGGGTCGTCGGACGTCGGCCAGAACACGCCGTTCGCGCCCGGTATCAGGCCCTTGGACGGCAGGACGTAGTCGACGCGCAGGTTCCCGGGAGCGGTGTCGCCGAAGTCGCCGGTGTCGTACGCCGGGTCGCCGGTGTGCGAGGCGTTGGCGCCGCCCTGGAGCTTCGCGGCCTCCACGGCGCCCGCGCTGGCCGGGGGAGTGGCCGGGAGGTTCACCGCCGGGTGGTCGAGCAGCTGCCGTATGGCGTGGTGGTAGCTGTCGCCGTCGTACGGATCGGCGTTGTTGTCGCCCGCGATCACGAACCGCGCCCCGGACCGCAGCCCGCCGCGCACGCCCTGGTCGTCGTAGAGGTAGGAGCTGCGGCCGCGCCCGCCGATGTAGTCGGCCCACAGCCGGATCTCGTCGTGGTTGCGGCGGCCGTTGCGGTCCTCGGTGCCGTCGAAGGTGGGCGGGGTCGGGTGGGAGACCAGGAAGTGCACGGTGGAGTGTCCGATGCACACGGGCACGTCCCAGTGGCTCTTCGACGACAGCCGGAGGATCGCGCGGGCCTCGTCGCTGTAGTAGCCCGAGGGCATGACGTGGCCCGGCATGTCCTTCCACAGGAAGCGCTGGAAGGTCCGCACCGCGCGCGTGTCGATCGGGTACTTCGACAGGACGACCATGCCGTACTGCCCGGGGAACCAGCCGTAGCCGTACGCGTCCTGCCCGTACGCGTCCGAACCGGGTGTCGTGACCGCGCCGTTCTTGCCGTCGAGGTCCACACCCGTGGCGACGCCCGTGTTCACCGGGCCGGTGAAGTGGTACGGGAAGCGGATCGGCTTCGCTCCGCCCTGGCCGACGGACAGGTAGTTGCGCAGGAACAGACGGACCGCCTCGCCCCGGTCGTCGTAGTCGAACTCGTTGATCAGGAGGATGTCCGGGTCGACCCGCTGGATGGTCTCGGCGGCGTTGCGCGCCTGGGCGTTGTCCGGCGTGGACAGGTCGGTGATCAGCGCACCCTGGGTGGAGCGGTTCAGGGAGGCGTTGAACGTGGCGAACCGTACGGACCGGCGGCCGTGCCGCTCGGCCGCCGAGGCCGGGAACGCCGCGGTCGTGGCCAGTGCCGCACCGGCGAGAGAGGCGAGCGCCGTGCGGCGGGAGAGAGATCCGGTGTGGTTCATCGAGGCTCCGGAGAGGGGAGAGGGGAGAGGGGAGAGGGGGAGAGGACACGGGGGAACACGTGGGGCTCGAAAAGTCTGCGCGCGTAGAGGTGAACGCCACAAGGTCCGCCGAGAACTCCCGGATTCACCCGCGATTCACGCGATGGTGTGATCATGTCCCTCGCGGCGGATGCCTGTCGGGGCCCGGGGGTAGGGCCCGGCCATGACGCAGCAGCCCTTCGAACTCCCGCACTTCTACATGCCGTACCCCGCGCGGCTGAACCCACATATCGACGAGGCCCGCGCCCATTCGTCCGAGTGGGCGCGCGAGATGGGCATGCTGGAGGGATCCGGGATCTGGGAGCAGGCCGACCTGGACGCCCACGACTACGGCCTGCTCTGCGCCTACACCCACCCCGAATGCGACGGCCCCGCTCTTTCCCTGATCACCGACTGGTACGTGTGGGTCTTCTTCTTCGACGACCACTTCCTGGAGATCTTCAAGCGCACCCAGGACCGCGCCGGCGGCAAGGCCTATCTGGACCGGCTTCCCCTGTTCATGCCGATGGACCTGTCGACCCCGATGCCCGAGCCGCAGAACCCGGTCGAGGCGGGCCTCGCCGACCTGTGGACACGGACGGTGCCCTCGATGTCGGCGGACTGGCGCCGCCGTTTCGCCGTCGCGACCGAGCACCTTCTCAACGAGTCCCTGTGGGAGCTGTCCAACATCAACGAGGGCCGGGTCGCCAACCCGGTCGAGTACATCGAGATGCGCCGCAAGGTGGGCGGCGCCCCCTGGTCCTCGGGTCTGGTGGAGTACGCGACGTCCGAAGTGCCCGCGTCCGTCGCCGAGTCGAGGCCGCTGAGGGTTCTGATGGAGACCTTCTCGGACGCCGTGCACCTGCGCAACGACCTGTTCTCCTACCAGCGCGAGGTCGAGGACGAGGGCGAACTCAGCAACGGCGTCCTGGTGCTGGAGACCTTCTTCGGCTGCACCACCCAGGAAGCCGCCGACACCGTCAACGACGTCCTCACCTCCCGGCTCCACCAGTTCGAGCACACCGCCCTGACCGAAGTCCCCGCCCTGGCACTGGAGAAGGGGCTCACCCCTCAGGACGTCGCCGCGGTCGCGGCGTACACCCAGGGCCTGCAGGACTGGCAGTCCGGCGGCCACGAATGGCACATGCGCTCCAGCCGGTACATGAACGAGCGCGCCGAATCCACCGCGCCCTGGAAGGCTTTGACCGGTCCCGGCACCTCCGCCGCCGACATCGGTGCGCTGCTCGCGGCGGCCGGCGCCGAACGCCTGCGTGCCTACACGCACGTGCCGTTCCAGAAGGTCGGCCCGTCCCGGCTGCCCGACTTCTACATGCCCTTCCAGGTGGAGCTCAGCCCGCATCTGGGCGCCACCCGCACCCGCCTCACCGAGTGGATGCACCGCATGGGCATGCTCCAGGAGGGCGTCTGGGACGAGGACAAGCTCGCCGCCTACGACCTCCCGCTGTGCTCGGCGGGCCTCGACCCGGACGCCACGCCCGAGGCCCTCGACCTCAGCGCCCACTGGCTCGCCTGGGGCACCTACGGCGACGACTACTACCCCCTCGTCTTCGGCCACCGCCGCGACCTGGCGGCCGCCAGGCTGACCACGCAACGCCTGTCGGCCTGTATGCCCCTCGCCGGCGAGGAGGCCATCGTCCCGCTCAACGGCATGGAGCGCGGACTCGTCGACCTCTGGGCGCGCACGACGGCGGACATGACCCCCGAGGCGCGGCGTGTCCTCAAGGACGCGGTGAACGTCATGACCGAGAGCTGGGTGTGGGAGCTGTCCAACCAGCTCCAGAACCGCGTTCCCGACCCGGTCGACTACCTGGAGATGCGCCGCGCCACCTTCGGCGCCGACCTCACCCTCAGCCTCTGCCGGATGGGCAACGGCCCCGCCGTCCCGCCGGAGGTGTACCGCAGCGGCCCCGTCCGCTCGCTGGAGAACGCCGCCGTCGACTACGCGTGCCTCCTCAACGACGTCTTCTCGTATCAGAAGGAGATCGAGTACGAGGGCGAGATCCACAACGCGATCCTCGTCGTGCAGAACTTCTTCGGCATCGACTACCCGACCGCGCTCTCCGTCGTCCACGACCTGATGACCCAGCGCATGCAGCAGTTCGAGCATGTGGCCGCGCACGAACTTCCCATCGTTTACGACGACTTCGGGCTCTCGAAGGAGGCGCGGGAGGCCATGGGGAACTACGTGGTCGACCTCCAGAACTGGCTGGCGGGCATCCTGAACTGGCACCGCGAGGTCGACCGCTACAAGGCCGAGTACCTCGCCCGCCGCGCGCACGGCTTCCTGCCGGACCGCGCGCCGGCCGTGCCCGTCCTCAGCTGACCTCCGCCACTCGCGCGGCGGTCTCGTCGGCGAGCTCTCGTACGCCGTGCGCGGCGTTCTCCGAGAGCTCGCCGAGTATCGCGTCGGCGGCCGCGAGGAGCGCGCGGGCCTCCTCCGGGAGGTCCGCGTCGGCCAGGGCGAGGGAGAGCCGGTAGTGCTCCTCGGCGATGAAGCGGCCGAAGTACACCCGCTGCCAGTCGCGCAGGGAGTCGTCGCCGGGGTCCGCCCCACCCGTTGCCAGGGTGTCGCGCAGAGCCTCCAAGGTCCGTACGGCCTGCGGCAGTTGGCCGACGGAACGCTCCAGGCGGGCCTGGTCGAGATGGGCCGAGACCCGGTCCCACGCCTCCTCCTGCAAGGCGGCGTTCAGGCGCTGGGCGCGCAGTGCCTGGACGTGGTCGCCGAGCTCCTCGAAGTCGCGGGCGAGCGCGCGCAGCGGTGCCGTGGTCAGCGCCCGCGGCGCGTCGGGTCGGCGGAGTCTGCTCTGGTCCATGACGATCTCGTCGAGTTCGCGGATCAGGGCGACCCGGGCGAGCTCGGTCATGCCCTGGTCGCGGGCCAGGTCGGTCCAGGTGGACACCGGCTCGTCCGCGGGATCCGGACCGAGCAGCGAGTCGTCGAGCTCCTGGGCCCACTGCACCAACTCGTCCGCACCCGCTCCGGGTTCGGGTATCCCGCCGAGTCCGCACGCGGTGTCGAAGTCCGTCTCGCGCACCTCGTGCAGCAGCGGAAGGTCCCCGATGTCTCCGCGCAGCCCCACCAGCACGGCGGCGAGCCGCAGTTCGTCCGTCATCGACGACCGCGCCTCGTGCCGCAGCAGATGCCGCAGCAGCTCCAGGTCGCCCTCGGCGCGGTC
Organism: Streptomyces sp. R28; assembly: GCF_041052385.1. GTDB lineage: Bacteria > Actinomycetota > Actinomycetes > Streptomycetales > Streptomycetaceae > Streptomyces. Next base: position 8,484,638 of record NZ_CP163439.1, read on the forward strand.
GAACTGCGCGGCCCGCAGGGTGAGTCGACGCCGGACGGGATCCTCGGCCACCGCGTCCCAGGCCGCACGGTCACCCGACCGCAGTAGGGCGAGGTCGGTGCGGCCGCTCGCGAGCACCGACTCCCACAGGGGCCGGCGCGGATACGCGTCCAACAGGTCGTAGGCGCCGTGCTCCTCCGCGTTGAGCAGCAGGAACTCGGGTTCGGTGCGCAGCAGTGCGGCCTGCAGCAGGCGCACCAGATCCACCGGGGAACGGTCCGCGAAACCCAGCCCGGCGCGCAGTTCGGCCCGTGCCTCGTCGACGTCGCAGGACTCGCGCAGGCCCTCCTCGACCTCCGCGACCCGCGTGAGGATCTTCTCCTCGCCGTCCTCCAGGTCCAGGTCCAGGAAAGTGCCCCAGTCGGCCAGCCCGATCACGATCTCCAGCGCCTCGTCGACACCGGAGCCGATGATCCCGGCCGAGCCCTCCGAGTCGGCGTACAGCATGGAGCCGTCCGCGCACACGAAGTACGTACCGCCGGTCTCGTCCCCTGCCACTGTCTGCAGCGGGCCGCCCGAGGCGAGGCGGACCTCCTCGACGTGGCCATGGGCCGCGCGGGCCAGGCCGAAGCCGAAGGGGAAGGCGGCCAGTTCTGCCAGGCGGGGATCCTGCCGGAGCAGCCGCAGCGCGTGATCGGTCATGTCACAGAACGTAACAGCCCCCACTGACAACGGACTTCTGGCCTCCGGATGCGGTTTTCGAAACTTTTCGCGCGGAACGGGATATTCCGGGAACCTCGGCGGTGCCCCGCGAGTCTTGCGGGGTGAGGGGAACAGACAACGAGAACACACGGGGGTGTGCGACCTTGACCGACATCATCGAGAGGTTCACGGACAGCGACACGGGGGCCGAAGGAGAGACCGGCACGGGGAAGCGGCCGCTCGACATCGGCGAGCTCACGCCGTACGTGGCCCCGCTGCCCGTCCCTCCCGTCCTGCGGCCGTCGTCCGAGGACGTCTTACAGGAGACCGAGATCGCCCTGCGCCCGGCCTGGGTGCGCCTGCACCCGCAGCTGCCGCCGACCCTGATGTGGGGGTACGACGGCCAGGTGCCGGGCCCGACCATCGAGGTGCGACGCGGACAGCGAGTCCGCATCGCCTGGACCAACCGCATCCCCAAGGACGGCGAGTACCCGGTCACCTCCGTCGAGGTGCCGCTGCGCAGGGACGGCCGCCCGCAGGCCACCACCGAGCCCGGCCGCGAGGGCGTCGAGCCCGACAAGGACGTCGCGGCCCTGCCCGCCTGGTCGGTGACCCATCTGCACGGCGCCCAGACGGGCGGCGGCAACGACGGCTGGGCGGACAACGCCGTCGGCTTCGGCGACGCCCAGCTGTCCGAGTATCCGAACGACCACCAGGCGGTGCAGTGGTGGTACCACGACCACGCCATGAACATCACACGGTGGAACGTGATGACGGGGCTGTACGGCACCTACCTCGTCCGTGACGACGAGGAGGACGCCCTCCGTCTCCCCTGCGGGGAGCGGGAGATCCCGCTGCTGCTGGCCGACCGCAACCTCGACACCGACGAGGACGGCCGTCTCAACGGCCGGCTGCTGCACAAGACGGTGATCGTCCAGGAGAAGAACCCGGAGACGGGCAAGCCGGTCTCCATCCCGTTCAGCGGCCCGTACACCACGGTCAACGGCCGTATCTGGCCGTACGCCGAGGTGGACGACGCCTGGTACCGCTTCCGGCTGGTCAACGCGTCCAACGCCCGCATCTACGACCTCGTGCTCGTCGACGAGGACGACAACCCGGTCCCGGGCATCGTCCACCAGATCGGCAGCGACGGCGGACTGCTGCCGCGCCCCGTCCCGATCGACTTCGACGGCGCCCTGCCCACCCTGACCGCGGCGCCGGCCGAGCGCTTCGACCTGCTCGTCGACTTCCGCTCGCTCGCGGGCAGGAAGCTCCGCCTGGTCAACAAGGGCCGCAACCAGCCGCCGGGCGTGCCCGACCCGGCGGGCGACGTGCGCTATCCGGCGGTCATGGAGTTCCGGGTCCGGGAGAGCTGTGAGACGGACACCTTCGAACTGCCCGAGGTGCTCTCCGGCTCCTTCCGCCGGCTCACGCACGACATCGAGCACGGCCACCGGCTGATCGTGCTCACCCCGCCCGCCACCAAGGGGGCCGGCGGCCACCCGGAGATCTGGGAGATGACCGAGGTCGAGAACCCGGGCGAGATCCAGGTCCCCACCGACGGCGTCATCCAGGTCACCGGCCCGGACGGGAAGACCAAGACCTACCGGCGCACGGCCCGGACGTTCAACGACGGCCTTGGCTTCACCATCGCCGAGGGCAGTCACGAGCAGTGGAGCTTCCTCAACCTCGCACCCATCGTGCACCCCATGCACATCCATCTGGCCGACTTCCAGCTCATGGGCCGGGACGCGTACGACGTCTCGGGCTTCGACCCGGCAGTGGGCGGAACCCGCAGCCCGATCCGGCACGACGCCGGTACGCGGATCCCGGTGGCGCCCAACGAACTCGGCCACAAGGATGTCTTCCGGGTGCCGGGCAACCAGATGCTGCGCGTCATGGGCAGGTTCGACGGGGCGTACGGCCGGTTCATGTACCACTGCCACCTCCTCGAGCACGAGGACATGGGCATGATGCGGCCCTTCGTCGTCATGCCCGCGGAGGCGCTGAAGTTCGACCACGGCGGCGGGCACGGCGGTCACGGGGAGGGTCACACGGGCTGACCTGGGCGCGCGTGGCGCGTCCCTTGCGGGTGGCGCGTCACGCGCGCGTGGTGACGGTGAGCTTCCGCGCGGCGTGCTCGACCGCGGCTCGCGCCAGTGCCCGGACGATCGGGTGCGGGCGCGAGCCGTCCCCGGACAGCTCCGGCTGGAAGAGCGTGGCCAGGAAGAAGGGGTGGCCGGGCAGTTCGGCGATCCGGACGTGACCGTCCTCGTCGTGCCCGGAGAAGCGCAGCCCGTGCGCGCTCAGGGTGTCGAGGTGGCGGGCTGGGCCGTACGCGCAGAAGTACCTTTCTACGGTCCGCTCCGAGCCGACCACCGACTGGGCGAGCGAGCCGGGCTCGATCCGGACCGCCGCCTCATGGCCGACCAGCGAGCAGGCCAGGGGTTCGATGAGGAAGTCGTCGGCGTCGGGGTCGTTCTCGGCGTGCGCGACACGGGTCAGTCCGCATACGTCACGGGCGTACTCGAGGAGCGCGTGCTGGAAGCCGCCGCACGTGCCGAGGAACGGGATGCCCTCCTCGCGCGCCGTGCGGATCGCGGACAGCACGCCCGCCTCGCTGCGGTACGGGCTGCCCGGGAGCACCCACACGGCGTCGAAGCCGCGCACCGCGTCGTCGGCCGCCGCGTCCTGCGACGGGACCCAGTACGCGTCGAGGACGAGCCGGTCGCGTGCGGCGAGGGCGTCCAGCAGGAGGGGCACGCGCATGTGAGAGGCGACATTGGGGGAGCGGTCCCCGACCAGAGCGAGCTTGGCCGTCCGAGCGGCGGTGTTCGTCATGAGCTCATCCTGGGCGCGGCCCCGAGTTCACGTCCAACGATGATTTCTGCACGCTCGATAAGCACGGCTGATGCCGTACGGGATGCTGTCGGACATGGACCCGCACCTGCTGCGCACCTACGTCACCGTCGCCCGCCTCGCCTCGTTCTCCGAGGCAGCCCGTGAGCTGGGCTACACCCAGTCCGCGGTGTCCCAGCACATCGCCGCGCTCGAACAGGACCTCGGCGCCTCGCTGCTCACCCGCCGTCCCGTCGCGCCCACGGCGGCCGGTGAGCGGCTCCTGGAACACGCGGGCCCGCTGCTGCTGCGTCTGGAGGCGGCCCGCGCGGATGTCGTACGCATGGCGACCGCACCCGCCCACGGGCTGACCCTCGCGGCCTCGTCGACCGCGCTCGGACCACGCGTCCTCGCCACGCTCCCGGCCTCCGGGGTGACCCTGCGCGTACTGCCTCGCGACGAGATCCCCGCGGCGGTCGCGACCGGTACGGCCGACCTCGGCCTCGTGGACGGCCTGGCCGCCCCCAGCGACCCGCTGCCCCTGCCCGACGTGGCACCGCTGACCACGTACGGCGTCGGCGAGGAGTCGGTCTGTGTCCTCCTGCCCGACACCCATCCGCTCGCCCGGCGCACCTGCCTGCGCCTGGGCGACCTCGCCGACGCCCGCTGGCTGGACGCCCCCGACGCGGGCCTGCCGCTCGCCCACCTCCGTGCCGCGAACGGCGGCCACGGCTTCCGGTCCGCCCTGCGCTTCGAGGGCACCGACGTCCGCGCCCTCATCGCGCTGGCCGCGGCCGGTCACGGCCTGACGCTGCTGCCACGCCCGGCGGCCACCGGGGTGCCCGGCACTGTCGCCGTCCCCGTCACGGAACCTCGTGTCGTGCACCGGACAGAGCTGGTGCATACGGGGGCGCTCGGGGGAGCTGCGGCGGCGGTCGCGGCGGCGCTGGCCGAACGGGCGTGAGGCGCAGCTCATGGCTTCCCGTGTGGCTTCCCGTTCTTGACCACCGGTCAGTCTCACTCGATCGTGGCTCGTCGCGCGCCGGTGTGCAGGGTAGTCACCAGCCGGAGGCGATCCGATGGAACAGACTGCGTTGCGACCGAAGCCCATGCCAGGTCAGGGGCCCGGCGACGGTGCCAAGTCCGACGCCGGGGCACGGCGCCCGCACGCCGTGCCCCGCCGATGCGGCCGACGGCTCACGACCCTCCTGGTCGCCTTGCTCATCGCGACGGTCCTGGTCCTGTCGGGGGTCGGGCTCGGCACCGTGGGGGCCACGGTGATCGGCATGAGCAAGCTCGCCGAGCTGCAGCGGCAGGCGGGGCAGGTCGCCCCGGGAAGCCGGGTCCCCTCGGCAGGCCCCGGTGCCTCGGCCGCGTCGCCCCGGACACCGACCGCGTCGCAGGCTCCCGCCGCGGCGCAACCAGCCGTCGCGACCCTCGGCGTGGAGGCCGTGGACGCCGAGAAGGTGGGTGCCTTGATCGTCGGCGTCCACGTGCCCGGCCCGGGATACGCGGCCGGCCTGATCAGGGGCGACCTGGTCCTCGCGTTCGACCGGACCCGGGTCGACTCGGCCGCCGACCTCGCGCGAGCCGTCGCCGAAGCCCGCCCGGGCAGCGAGGTCACCCTGACGGTGCGCCACCGCAGCGGCGGCTACCAGCAGCTGACGGTGGTCCCGGGCGTCGTCACCTGACCACCCCGTATTCCTTGGCGGAGTACGCGAAAACCACTGGTCACCTTCCGCCGACCGGGCCACGATGGCCCCATGCCGACCACCCTCATCGCCTTCCTGGGGGCGTGCACCCTCGTCGCCGCCTCGCCCGGCCCCAGCACCGTGCTGATCATCAAGCAGTCGCTGTACAGCAGACGCTCCGGATTCCTGACCGTGCTCGGCAACGAGACCGGCGTCTTCGTCTGGGGCGTGGTCGCCGCGTTCGGCCTGACCGCGCTGCTGACGGCCTCCGAGGTGGTGTACGACGTGATGCGGATCGTCGGCGCGGTCGTGCTCGTCGGCTTCGGCGTCCAGGCGCTGCGGCAGGCGCGCCGAGCCAAGGGGCCCGAGGAGGACGCAGAGGATGCCCAGGACGCATGGACGGGCACGCGGAAGAGCGGCTGGGCCTCCTACCGCGGCGGGCTGCTGCTCAACCTCGCCAACCCCAAGGCGGCCGTCTTCGCGATGTCCTTCCTCCCGCAGTTCGTGCCGCAGGGAGCCCCGCATCTGCCGGCCATGATCGGCCTCGCCGCGCTCTGGGCGGTCTACGAGGTCGGCTACTACGGTCTGTACGTGTGGTTCGTCGGCCGGATGAAGACCGTGCTCTCCCGCGCGGGTGTGCGCCGGCGCCTGGAGCAGGTCTCCGGAGGCGTGATGCTGCTCCTGGGCGTCCGCATGGCACTGGACGGCTGAGGCCATGCCCGAGGAGCCGTACGAAAGCCCTGCCGACCGGCTCGCGCCGCCCCCTGCGTCCGGGCAGGATGCTGACCGTAGTCCTTTCACGCGCCCAGGGAGGCCCGGATGACCGGCACCGCACCCGCGCCCTTCACCGCCGACGACTACCGGGCCCGCAGGGACCGTGCCGCGCGGGCGGCCGCGGACGCCGGACTGGCCGGCCTCCTGGTGGCACCCGGCCCCGACATGGTGTGGCTCACCGGCTACGCGCCCACCGCGGAGACCGAGCGGCTCACCCTGCTGGTCCTGGTCCCCGGCCAGGACCCCGTCCTCGTCGTCCCCGCCCTGGAGGCCCCGGACGCCGCGAAGGCCGTCGGCGTGCCCGGCCCGGCACTGCGCGACTGGACCGACGGCAAGGACCCCTACGCCGCGACCGCCGCCCTCCTCGACGTGAGCGGCCGGTTCGGCATCAGCGACAACGCCTGGGCGATGCATCTGCTGGCCCTGCAGAAGGCGCTGCCCGGCACCTCCTACGCCTCCCTCACCGACGCCCTGCCGATGCTGCGGGCGGTCAAGGACACGGCCGAGCTGGAGCTGTTGGCGGCCGCGGGTGCGGCCGCTGACGCAACGTTCGAGGAGATCCGGAAGGTTCCCTTCGGTGGCCGGCGCGAGTCCGAGGTCGCCGCCGACCTCGCCCACCTGCTGCGCCGCTTCGGACACTCCCAGGTCGACTTCACCATCGTGGCCTCCGGCCCGAACGGGGCCAACCCGCACCACGAGGTGGGCGACCGCGTGATCCAACGCGGCGACATGGTCGTTCTCGACTTCGGCGGCCTGAAGGACGGCTACGGCTCCGACACCTCCCGCACGGTCCACGTCGGCGAACCCACCGACGAGGAGCGCCGCGTCCACGACCTCGTGCGCGAGGCCCAGGAGGCGGGCTACCGCGCCGTACGGCCCGGCGTCGCCTGCCAGGAGGTCGACCGGGCCGCCCGCGCGGTCATCGCGGACGCCGGGTACGGCGAGTACTTCATCCACCGCACCGGGCACGGCATCGGCGTCACCACGCACGAGCCGCCGTACATGATCGAGGGTGAGGAGCAGACCCTGGTGCCCGGTATGTGCTTCTCCGTGGAGCCCGGTGTCTATCTGCCCGGCCGCTTCGGGGTGCGTATCGAGGACATCGTGACGGTCACCGAGGACGGCGGCCGGCGCCTCAACGACACGACCCGCGAGATGGTCATAGTGGACTGATCCGGCGACCGATCCCGGCGCGAGGAGCCCCCGTAGACCCCCGAGCGACAACGGCGCGACCATGACCCAGGCACCGACACCCACCGCGGACACCGTCCGCCGACTGGTTCGTTCCCTGCTCAAGAACGGCGTGGACGACTCGGCCGGACCCGAGGTCCGGCCCGCCGCCGCGGGCGCCGAGCCCGCCACCTGGTGGGTCGGCACCCGCCATGTCCTGCGCCTCGCCCCCGACCGCGACGCCGCCGCCCGCCAGCGCCGCGAACTGCGCCTGCGCGACCTCGTCCGCCGGCACGTCCCGGTCGCGGTGCCGACGAGCGTCGCGTTCGGGGAGTGGGCGTCCGGGCTGACCTACACCCTGGACACCAAGGTGCCCGGCGGGGCGGGCGGGGAGCACGACGTGTCCGCCCTCGGGGAGGCCGACCTGGCCGGGCTGCTCACGGGGCTGCGCGAGGTCCCGGTGCGGCAGGCCGAGACGCTCGGCGTGCCGCGTGCGGCGCCGCGTTCCCTGGAGGCCCTGCGCCGCGCCGCCGAACGCGCCGCCGCGCGCCTCGCCGACGCCGACGAGTTCGACGCCGCCCGCCTGCGCCAGCTCACCCAGCCGGCCGCCGTCCAGCTCGCGGCCCAGCCCGGCACCGCCGTCCTCGTCCACCACGCCCTCACCGGCGACCATCTCGTCGTCAGCGCCGACGGCCGGGTACGCGGCGTCCTCGGCTGGGCCGACACCGTCCTCGGCGACCCCGCGGAAGACATCGCCGGTCTCGCCCACGCCGTCGGCTCCCCGGCCGCCGTCCGCGCCGCCACCCTCGCCGGCTACGGCGCCCGCCCCTGCCTGCGCGGCCTCTGGCTCGCCCGCTGCGACGCGATCGTCCGCCTCGCGGCCCGCCTCGACGGCAAGGGCGAGACGCCGCTCCCGCTGCTGAGGGTGCAGCTGCGGCACGCGTGGGAGACGATCCTGCTGGAGCGCGTGACGGAGTTCAGGGAGGACGACGGGGACGAGGAGCTGTAGGGCGGGCGCAGAGTCGCATGCGCCGACGCAGAGGTGCCTGCGCGGACGCTCTACCGCCCCCGGGTTCCGTCCCCCGTCTCCCGCTCACCCCTGCAACAGCACCACGCCCGACTCCGCGGGCACATGCAGTACCCCGTCCGCACCCGGCGCCCGCACGGGCTCCCACGCGGCCAGTACGTCCGCCTGGCGGGGCCCCAGGGGGATCGCCGCCGGTTCCTTGGCGAGGTTGACGGCCACGCGTACGTCGCCGCGCCGGAAGGCGAGCCAGCGCTCCTGCTCGTCGTAGGCCACCTTGGTGTCGGCCAGGTCGGGATCCGTGAGGTCGGGCTGCTCGTGGCGCAGGGCGATGAGACGGCGGTACCAGGCCAGCACGCGCGCGTGGTGCTCGACGTCGAGCTCGGACCAGTCGAGACAGGAGCGGTCCCGGGTCGCCGGGTCCTGCGGGTCGGGCACGTCCTCCTCGGCCCAGCCGTGCTCCGCGAACTCGCGCCGCCGTCCGCGCCGTACGGCTTCGGCCAGCTCCGGATCGGTGTGGTCGGTGAAGAACTGCCAGGGCGTGCCCGCGGCCCACTCCTCGCCCATGAACAGCATCGGCGTGAACGGCGCGGTCAGCGTCAGCGTGGCCGCGCAGGCCAGCAGGCCGGGGGAGAGGGAGGCCGCGAGCCGGTCGCCCTGGGCGCGATTGCCGACCTGGTCGTGGGTCTGGCTGTAGCCGAGGAGGCGGTGCGCCGCCACGCGCGTACGGTCCAGCGGGCGCCCGTGGCGGCGGCCCCGGAAGCTCGAGTACGTCCCGTCGTGGAAGTAGCCGCCGGTGAGGGTCTTGGCGAGGCCTGCCATGGGGGCGCGGGCGAAGTCGGCGTAGTAGCCCTGGGACTCGCCGGTCAGCGCGGCGTGCAGGGTGTGATGGAAGTCGTCGTTCCACTGCGCGTGCAGACCGACGCCGCCCTCCTCGCGCGCGGTGATGAGCCGAGGGTCGTTGAGGTCGGTCTCGGCGATCAGGTACAGCGGCCGGGCGAGGTCGGCGGCCAGGGCGTCGACGGCTGTCGACAGCTCCTCCAGGAAGTGGCACGCGCGCGTGTCCTTCAGCGCGTGCACCGCGTCCAGGCGCAGCCCGTCGATCCGGTAGTCCCGCAGCCAGGCCAGCGCGCTCTCCAGGAGAAACGCGCGCACCTCGTCCGAGCCGGGCGCGTCCAGGTTGACGGCGGAACCCCAGGGGGTGTGGTGCTTGTCCGTGAGGTAGGGCCCGAAGGCGGGCAGGTAGTTACCGGACGGGCCGAAGTGGTTGTGTACGACGTCGAGGACCACGCCCAGGCCCAGTTCGTGTGCCCGGTCGACGAAGCGCCTCAGTGCCTCGGGGCCGCCGTACGGCTCGTGCACGGCCCAGAGGGAGACCCCCTCGTATCCCCAGCCGTTTCGCCCCGGGAAGGGGCACAGTGGCATCAACTCGACGTGTGTGACGCCCAGTTCGACGAGATGCCCGAGCCGCTCGGCGGCCGCGTCCAGGGTGCCCTCACGTGTGTACGTGCCCACGTGCAGCTCGTACAGCACCGCACCGGGCAGGGGCCGTCCCGCCCACTCGGTACGCCACTCGTACCGCCCGTGGTCGACGACCGCGCTCAGCCCGTCCGGGCCGTCCGGCTGCCGGCGCGAGCGCGGATCGGGCAGCACGGGGCCGTCGTCGAGCGCGAAGCCGTACCGCGTGCCGTCCCGCGCCTCCGCCTCCCCCCGCCACCATCCCGCGCGATCGGGATCGCGCTCCAACGCGCGCGTGGCGCCCTCGCAATGCAGCGTCACACGGTCGGCCTGCGGTGCCCACACCTCGAACTGCACGGACGGTTCCCCTTCGTCTGCTCACCGTGATGTAGCCCGTCCATGGTGCTTCAAACGAGATCAATCCGCTTTTGAATCTTCCCTTTTGCGGCAGGTGTCGTGGCCGGGGCGGTCGATCATGCGTGCGGGGTGGCCGTTTCCCCGTTTTCTGGACACGTGGGAGCCACTGACCGACAATCAGCTCCGTGACGTCGTCTTTCGAGTTCAATACCTACCCCGCGCGGCTCTCCGACGCGGAGCGCGACAAGGCGCTGAAGGTGCTCCGTGACGGCGTCGCCATGGGCCGGCTGTCGCACGACACGTTCGTACGGCGCATGGAACTGGCTCTCGTCGCCCGCCGCGCGGACGAGCTCGCCGTCCTCACCGCCGACCTGCCCGTCGAGAGCCGCGTCTCGCGCCTGGTGTTCGGCTCGGTCGAGGCGATCTCCGGCTTCACCGTGCGTCTGCGCAGGGCCTGGCAGGCCGAGCGGCTGCCCAAGCTGCTGCTGCCCCACCCCGCGACCGGCCATCCGCTGCGCATCGGCCGCGACCCCGCCAACGGACTGCGGCTGACCCACGAGACGGTGTCCCGGGTGCACGCCGAACTGAGCCACCAGGCCGGCTTCTGGGTCCTGCGCGACCTCGGCTCCACCAACGGCACCACGGTGAACGGCCGACGGGTCATCGGCGCCGTCGTGGTCCGCGAGGGCGACCAGGTCGGGTTCGGCCGGATGTCGTTCCGGCTCGCCGCGAACTGAGCCGAACCTCGACTCCGGCCTTGGCCTTACTTGAAGCGTTGACTCAAGTCCCTTTGCCCTCTGTGGTGTTGACGTGGTCGTCAACTCGTGACTGACTGTGCGTACACCGTGCACACCAGGTGAATCGACGGCACCACATGTGGAGGTGTGCCCTGCCGCCACTCCTCCGCTACCCGACCGTCGACGAGCTGGGCGCACGGGCGGCCGCGCTCGTCGCCCGCCGCCCACGTGACGCGCGGCTGCGCCGCGTGGGGACGTCCCGCGCGGGCACGCCCCTTTTGCTGCTGTCCGTCGGCCACGGCAGCCGCCAGGCCCTCGTCGTGGCCGGCCCGCACGCCAACGAACCGGTGGGCGGTGCCACCGTGCTGCGGCTGGCCGAACGGGTGCTCGCCGACCCCCGCCTGCACGAGGGCGCCGACGCCACGTGGAACCTGCTGCTGTGCCTGGACCCCGACGGCCTGCGCCGCAACGAGGGCTGGCTGCACGGCCCGTACGCCCTCGACGGCTACTTCCGGCACTTCTTCCGGCCCGGCTTCCTGGAGCAGCCCGAATGGCTGCCCGACGGTGCGGCCGCCGTCACGCTGCCCGAGACCCGCACGCTGCTCGACCTCCAGGACGAACTGAGGCCCTTCCTCCAGTGCTCCCTGCACGGCGTCGACGTCGGCGGCGGCTTCGTCGAGCTGACCCACGACCTGCCCGGCCTCGCCCAGCGCGTCGCGCACACCGCCGCCCGCCTCGGCATCCCCCGCGAGCTCGGCCCCTACGACACCCTGTACTGGCCGGCACTGGGACCCGCCGTCTACCGGATCCCCAGGCCCCGCCGGGGCGATCTGGCCGCAGCCATCACCGAGGCGGCCGTCGAGTCGACGTGGTTCCACCCGCACCGGCACGGCACCGTCACGGCGGTCGTCGAGGCCCCCATGTGGGGCGTGGCCGCCGTGGAGGACGGTGCCCCGCACGCCGATGAGGAAACGGTCCTGCGCATGGTGAGCCACACCCTGCGCCACGACACCCACGTCCTGGAGCGGCTGCTGGAGCGGCTGCGGCCGCACCTTCCCGCCGGACCGGAAACGGCCCGGCTGCTCGCCCCGGTCGACGACTATTTACTGGTCTGCCCCGGGCTCGCCGACACCTGGGACCCCGACGTCGAGGATCCCGTCGGCGCACGCCCCCTGCCCCCGCTCAGCACCGCGCACCTGGCCGCCCTGCGCATCGCCGGGCGGCGCCTCGCCCTGCGGACGGCCGGGCTGCTGCACCAGCTCGTGACGGGCGCCGGGCGCGACCCGGCCGGGGTGCTGCCGGAACTGGACCGGCTCCTCGACGAGTGGTGCGAGGACTACCGCGACGGCTGCGGAGCGCGCTGGATACCGGTCGCGCGCCAGGTGGAGTACCAGTCGCGGGTGGTCCTCGCCGCGTTCGAACTCGCCACGCGGCACGCGCCCGCGTGCTCCCGTTCGGGTGAGTCGGGGTGGAATGCCGGGGCGGCCGTGCCGATGCATCGGGAATGACGCGATGCATCACAGCCGTACGTGGCGCGCTGCTCACCACAGCCGCCGCCCTCGCCCTCGGCGCCGCCGCGCCCCAGGCGACGGCCCAGGACTCCGACTCCGGCAACTGGCTCTTCGTCACGGTCACCCGTGGCGACACCCCGCACGGTGAGGCGCCCGGCAGGCTGCTGCTGTGCGATCCGCCGCAGGGCCACGGCAAGGCGGCCGAGGCCTGCGAACAGCTCGACAGGGTGGGCGGTGACATCGGCCGGCTCCAGCGGAAGGACGCCTTCTGCCCGATGATCTACGCGCCGGTGACCGCCCACGCGCGCGGAGTGTGGAACGGCCGCCCGGTCGAGTACCGGGAGACGTTCTCGAACGGATGCGGCATGTCGGCCCGGACGGGCGCGGTCTTCGCCCTGGACGGCTGACGCTCCACCGCACGGCGCTGCACGCGCGCGTGCCGGCGGCGTGGCTCACGCCGCTCGGTCACGCGCGTGCAGCGCTGCCGCGACGACCGTCCGGGACTGGTGCTCGACCTGGTGCTCCAGAGGCACCCAGCGGGCGCGGAAACGTTCGGCGAAGGCGTCGCTCCAAGTCGCCACGAGGCGTTCGAGCGGCGGTGCCGCACGGTCGCCGCTCTCCTGCAGGACACGCAACAGCATGGCCGCCGCCCGCAGCGGCAGCCGCCGCCCGAAGGCGTCCACGCTCCCGACGTACGCCATGGTGTCGTCGGCGGGCGGCGTGTGCATCCAGTCGGCCGCCAGCCCCGGCACCAGCTCCAGCGACCACTTGGCGGCCCGCAACAGGGGACCGTCGACGCCTTCCAGGCGGGGGAGCGCCTCGCCGAGCACCCGCTCCACCTCCAGCGCGTCCCGCAGCAGCCGGGACGCCAGCCGCCGCATCGCCCTGGCCGGGGCCGGATGCGGCGCAGGGTCGTCCACCAGGTCGCTCGCCCACATCGGCACCTCGACGACCGCGGTCAGGCCGCCGTACCGGTGCACGTGATACCAGGTGCTGCTGCGCGCGTCGTCCGGCATGCTCGGATACGCGGCGCCCGCGCCCGGCGCCGGCATCACATGCACCCCGGGTCCGGCCGCGGGCCAGCCCGCCGCGTCCGAGGCGCCGGTCTCCACCGGGATGTGCAGCTGGGCCGCGGACTTCGCGAACGGCTCGGCGAGCCCGGGGATGTCCTTCGTCAACTGCACCCAGCTGCCGCCCAGATCGGTGCCGTGCAGGGTCACCTGGAGGTAGGGGCGCAGCTCGTCGATGACCCGGGTCAGCGCGCGCGTCTCGGGCGGCAGCCGGTCGGGCGGCAGCGCGGCCGGTGCCCACTCCGGCTGCTCCGGGGCCGCGGGCCGGAAGAAGCCGAGGTGGTAGTCGAACAGGCTGCGGGGCGCCGGCGTGATGTGCAGGCTGGCCCCGTCGGGATCCGCGCACAGCAGGAAGTGCCAGGAGGTGTCGGCCCGCAGCTCCCGCTCGTGCAGGACCCGTTCGGCGACCGCGAGAAGGGTGGAGCTCCCCGTCGGTTCGTTGGAGTGCGCCCCCGCGACCACCAGTACGGCGCGTCGGGCGTGCCCGATGGACAGCAGAAGCAGGGGTCTACCCGCCCGGGAGGACCCCACCTGTCTGAGTACGCACAGGTCGGGCCGGTGAGCGGCCAGCGCTCGGACGGACCGGATCAGCTCGGTCAGCGTGGGGTAGCGCAGCTCCGGCAGGAGACTCACCCCCGTCACTTCCGCCCGGCTTCGCAATCCGCAGTACCCCATGGTCTGGTTTACGTGTCAAGGAGTTCACGGGGGAGCCTCCAGGGGGCGCCCAGTTGCATTTGCCGCCAGCAGGTGCAGGGCGGTGGGCGTCAGCGGGAGCGCGAGGCCCGTCCCGGCGGGGTGGAGGGATCGGTTTCGCCCCGTTCGCACCACTTCCGAGTGCCCGTACGGCCGTCGGTAGCCCGGGCACGAAGAGGGCGACGTCGCTCGTCACCACGCGCCGCCCGTCGTGTACGAGCTCCGGGAGCGTGCGCGGGCCCGAGCCGGTCGCCGGCAGGACGTCACGGCGCGCGGGGCAGCCGTACGCGCCCGAGAGGGTGCTCCCTGGGCACGCCGTACGGCAGTACCGATCGGCCTGCTCACACCGACTCCTCCCCGCCGACCCGCTCCAGCAACGCCACCGGCAGCCGCTCGAACAGCTCCTCCAGGCGCGCGTGCCCGCTGAACTCCCGCTCCGGGGCCAGCACGTCGGCCCACCGCCCCGGCGGGAGCGGCAGCAGCGTGTCACGCCAGCCGCCGGACCGTGCCAGGCCCAGCGACAGTCGCGTCACGGCGGTGACCACCTCACCGGAGCGCACGAAGGCCGCACAGTGCGCGGCCGACGGCCCCTCGGCGGCCAACGGCGCGTACGACGCCGAGTCACCGAACACCTCGGGGCGCCGCCCGCGCAGCCGTAGCGCCGCCGCAGTCACGGCGCCCTTCTCGCCGGGATCCTCGTGCGGGAACCGTACGGCCCGCCGGTTGTCGGGGTCGACCAGCGCCCGGTACTCGCCCTCGGTGCCCTGGTAGACGTCGGGGACGCCCGGCATCGTCAGCTGGGTCAGGGCCATGCCCAGCATGTTGGCCCGGATGTGCGGCTCCAGGCGGCCTCGGAAAGCGGCCACGCGCGCGTACGGCGCCCCGCACGGCCCCGCCGCGACGAACTCCGCCATCGCCTCCTCGTACGGCGGCTCCTGCTCCGTCCAGCTCGTGAACAGCCCCGCCTCGCGCACATGCTTCAACAGGGCGCCCTGAACGCGGTCGACGTCCGCATCGCCCAGCCCGAACACCGTCTGCCAGGCCGCCCACGCCAGTTGCGCGTCCGGCACGCCCTCGCCGTCGCGCGTCACCTCGGTCAGAACGTCCCCCCATTTCTCCGGGCACTCGGTGAGCACGGCCAGGGCGGCCCGTACGTCGGCACTGCGCTTGGTGTCGTGCGTCGACGCGACCGTCCCGGTGAGGGGCCAGTCGCGCTGCACGCGCGCGCAGTAGGCGTGGAACGCGTCGGGTGAGACGGCAGGGCTCCCCGGGTTCCCGCCCACCTCGGTCGCCGACAGCAGCGGCACATAGCGGTAGAACGCCGTGTCCTCCACGGACTTGGCCCGTAGCGCCGACGCCGTCTGCGCGAACCGCGTCCGGAACTCCACGTGCTCCGGCCCGTCCCCGGCCCGCCCGAGCACCAGCTCGCGCACGACATCGACCGCACCGGCCTCCTCGGGCACGACGAAGGCGAGCCGGGCCTCGGCCGCGGCCTCCTCGGTGACCACGCGGGCCGCGTCAGCCAAGGAGTACGGCCGGTAGACCTCCAGCCGGGCGAGGAGTTCCTGCAGCGCGGTGCGCAGCGCCCAGGGCGCGCGGTCGCGCAGCGCGGGCTCCGTGGATGTGACACACACGCGGTGCGCCACTCGCGTCAGTCGGTCGATCTCGGTGGCCAGCTCGTGCGTGAGCACCTTGTACGCCGCCCGCCGCACCGTCGCCTCCCAGTCGCCGCCCCGGTCCGTCTGCGGGGCCGCGAACCGCCGGTACCGGCCGAGGAGTTCCCCGAACCCCGCCGGGTCGGTGAACAGGCCGTCGACCTGCCGCAGGGCGTCGTAGCCGGTGGTGCCCGCGACGGGCCAAGAGGCCGGCAGGCGCTCCCCGTCCGACAGGATCTTCTCCACGACCGTCCAGCGCCCGCCGGTCGCCTCGTGCAGGCGCTGCAGATACCCGTCGGGGTCGGCGAGTCCGTCGGGATGGTCGATGCGCAGCCCGTCGATCACGCCCTCGCGCAGGAGCTGGAGGATCTTGGCGTGCGTGGCCTCGAACACCTCCGGGTCCTCGACCCGCACCCCGATCAGCTCCGAGATGCTGAAGAACCGCCGGTAGTTGAGCTCGGTCCGGGCCAGCCGCCACCACACGGGCCGGTACCACTGGGCGTCCAGGAGCTGCGGCAACGGCAGCTCCTCGGTGCCCTCGCGCAGCGGGAACACCTGGTCGTAGTAGCGCAGGACGTCGCCGTCCACTTCCATGCGGCCGAGCTCCTCGCCCAGCGGGTGCCCCAGCACCGGCAGCAGCACCTGGCCGCCCTGCGCCTCCCAGTCGATGTCGAACCAGCGCGCGTACGGCGACTTGGGGCCCTCGCGCAGCACCTCCCACAGGGCGCGGTTGTGCCGCGGGGCCATGGCCATGTGGTTCGGCACGATGTCCACCACCAGGCCCAGGCCGTGCTCGCGCGCGGTACGCGCCAGCGCGCGCAGCCCTTCCTCGCCGCCCAGTTCCTCGCGCACGCGCGCGTGGTCCACGACGTCATAGCCGTGCCCCGACCCCGGAACCGCCTCCAGGACCGGGGACAGGTGCAGATGCGAGACGCCGAGCGAGGCCAGGTACGGCACGGCCGTCGCCGCGGCCTCGAACGGGAACGAGGGCTGTAGCTGCAGCCGGTAGGTTGCGGTCGGCACCATCGGGTCAGGTCGCTCAGGTGTCATGGAGAGCTACGTACCCGCCCTGCCGCCCTTCGTGTCATCGTCCCCTCCACGTGGGCCCACGCGCGTGCCTGGCTTCGAGCGAGGGGAGAGACGGGGACGAGCGGACGAGGCGGTACGCCGACGACCTACCGAGCGGTGATCCGCCTGACCGGGCCGCTGCTGCCGGTCATGTCCTTCGTGGCACGGCTGCCGACCGCCACCATCCGGTTCGGCAGCGTGCTGCTGGTCGCGCGGACGAGCGGTTCCCTGACCGCGGCGGGGCTGACCGGGGGCGCGCTCGCCATCGGGCAGGCGGCCTGCGGCTCGCCGTGCTCGGGGCGGTGGATGAGATCTCCTTCGTCCTGGGACCGGCGCTGGTCGGTCTGGCGGCCGTGACGGCACATCCCAGGTATGCGCTGGCCGGCGCCGCGGTGCTGGTGGCCCTGTGCGGCAGCGGCTTCGCGCCGCGTCGGACGGCGGCGACACGGTCCGGGCCCGTCGCGACGTCGGCGGAACGACGCTCCAGCGCTGCCCCGACGCGCTCGGCACGACGCTCCAGCCCCGTCCCGACGCCCATCCTCCGCTCCATTCACGCCGTCGTCACCGTCCTCGGCATCGCCTACACCCCGCACCTCATCACGGTGTTCGGGCTCACCGAGCGCGTGGAGGCGGCCTTCGGGGCGGCGGGCCTCACTGCCGCGCCCGCTTGCGCGACGGCGCTGAGGGCGCTGAGGGCGCGCCCGGCGTCGTACACCGGACGCGCCGCCGAAAGCCACCTCCACGCGCGCGTGCCCGACGAGACCGGGACCGGACCGGGACCGGGGCGGCGCGCGCCGGCACACCGTCCTAGACCGGCCGCTGCAACACCGTCAGACTGCGGTCCACCAGCGTCAACCGGTCCCCGGCCTGCACCTTCGCTCCGGTCCCCGGCGGCACCCCGTCCGTGCGGGCGGTGTCGACGACGACCTGCCACTGGCGGCCGTGGTTGACCGGCACGACGAAGTCGAGGGTCTTGGGAGAGGCGTTGAACATCAGCAGGAACGAGTCGTCGGTGATGCGCTCCCCGCGCGCCCCCGGCTCCGAGATCGCGTTGCCGTTGAGGAACACCGTCAGTGTCGACGCCTGCGCCCGGTCCCAGTCCCGCTGGGCCATCTCCTTGCCCTGCGGTGTGAACCAGGCGATGTCCGACAGGTCGTCGTGGGTGCCTTCCACGGCCCGTCCGTGGAAGAAGCGACGCCTGCGGAAGACCGGATGGTCCCGCCGCAGCCACACCATCGCGCGTGTGAAGGCGAGCAGCTCGCGGGGCAGCCCGTTCGTGCCCTCTGGGGCCGAGCCGTCCTCCGCGTCCTCGGCGCCCTCCTGCGGCCACTCGATCCACGCCAGCTCGCTGTCCTGGCAGTAGGCGTTGTTGTTCCCGCGCTGTGTGCGCGCGAACTCGTCGCCGTGGCTGAGCATCGGCACACCCTGGGAGAGCATCAGCGTGGCGATGAAGTTCCGCATCTGGCGGGCGCGCAGCTCCAGGACGGCCGGGTCGTCGGTCTCGCCCTCCGCCCCGCAGTTCCAGGACCGGTTGTGGCTCTCGCCGTCCCGGTTGTCCTCGCCGTTGGCGTGGTTGTGCTTGTCGTTGTACGAGACGAGGTCGTGCAGCGTGAACCCGTCGTGGCAGGTCACGAAGTTGATGGAGGCCAGCGGGCGCCGACCGTCGTCCTGGTAGAGATCGGAGGAGCCCGTCAGCCGGGACGCGAACTCCGCCAGCGCCCGCGGCTCACCGCGCCACAGGTCTCGTACGGTGTCGCGGTACTTGCCGTTCCACTCGGTCCACAGGGGCGGGAAGTTCCCCACCTGGTAGCCGCCCTCGCCCACGTCCCACGGCTCGGCGATCAGCTTGACCTGGGAGACCACCGGGTCCTGCTGCACCAGGTCGAAGAACGACGACAGCCGGTCCACCTCGTGGAACTGCCTCGCCAGGGTGGCCGCGAGGTCGAAGCGGAATCCGTCGACGTGCATCTCGGTGACCCAGTAGCGCAGCGAGTCCATGATCATCTGCAGGACGTGCGGGGACCGCATGAGCAGGGAGTTTCCGGTGCCCGTGGTGTCCATGTAGTAGCGCGGGTCGTCCGTCAGGCGGTAGTACTGCGGGTTGTCCAGGCCCCGGAAGGACAGCGTGGGGCCCAGGTGGTTGCCCTCGGCGGTGTGGTTGTAGACCACGTCGAGGATGACCTCGATACCGGCCTCGTGCAGCGCCCGCACCGCCGACTTGAACTCCAGGACCTGCTGGCCGCGGTCGCCCCAGGAGGCGTACGCGTTGTGCGGGGCGAAGAAGCCGATCGTGTTGTAGCCCCAGTAGTTGTTCAGACCCATGTCGACCAGACGGTGGTCGTTCACGAACTGGTGGACCGGCATCAGCTCCAGCGCCGTCACGCCCAGCTCGGTCAGGTGCTCGATGACCGCCGGGTGCGCGAGGGCGGCGTAGGTGCCGCGCAGTTCCTCGGGCAGCCCCGGGTGGCGCATCGTGAGGCCCTTCACATGGGCCTCGTAGATCACCGTGTGGTGGTACTCGGTGCGCGGCCGCCGGTCGTCGCCCCAGTCGAAGTAGGGGTTGACCACGACAGACGACATCGTGTGCGGCGCCGAGTCCAGGTCGTTGCGCCGGTCGGGTTTGTCGAAGTGGTAGCCGTACACCTCCTCGCCCCAGCGGATCGAGCCGCTGACCGCCTTGGCGTACGGGTCGAGCAGCAGCTTCGCGGAGTTGCAGCGCAGACCGTGCTCCGGGGCGTACGGGCCGTGCACGCGGAACCCGTACCGCTGACCCGGCATGACGCCCGGCACATACGCGTGCCGCACGAACGCGTCGCTCTCCCGCAGTTCCACCGCCGTCTCCGAGCCGTCGTCGTGCAGCAGACACAGCTCTACTCGGTCCGCGGCCTCCGTGAAGACCGCGAAGTTGGTGCCGGCGCCGTCGTAGGTGGCACCGAGTGGATATGCCTCTCCAGGCCAGACCTGCATGGACACGACTCTTTCAGCTGGAGCGCGCCGTCGGGGGCGCCTTGACGTCGAGTCTCCCCGAAAGTGATGGAACCACCTATGACTTACGTCCCTCTTACCGGTCGACCAGTGCATACACGGTATGCCGAACCAGTGGGGCCAACACGTACTCCCGGGGACATACGGGGAGTAGGGGGAAGATGTGCGCAAGATAGTGCACCGCCATCTGGGCAAGGTGGTGGCAGGTGCGGCCATCGCGGTGGCCGGAACGGCCGTGATGGTCGGAATCACCCTGCCGGGGACGGCGGGGGCCGACGAAACCGGAGGGACCGACAGCGGTCAGAGCGCCCAGCAGGCGGCCCAGGGGCAGGGGGCCGGCGCGGTGCCGCCGGGCGTCGTCGAACAGGCGCCGAGCGAGGGTGACAAGGGCACGGGCAACGACCCGCTGACCGACGACGAGATGGACCGGGCCGCCAAGCTCGCGGCGAGCCCGCAGCTGCGCAGCGCCGGCGAGAACGTCGAGGGCGAGCGCGGCCCGCAGCGAGTCGGCGTCGACTTCGCCGAGCCGGAGGCCGACGAGTCGGCCAGGGCGAACGCTCCGCGCCGGGCCGAGGTGACGTTCTACGACTACAAGACCGACGCGCTCGTCACGAGGACCGTCAACCTCGACACCGGGAAGGTCGAGCAGACCACCACCGAGCACGGCGTCCAGCCGCCGCTGAGCCGGGCCGAGTACGCCGAGGCGGCGAAGATCCTGATCGCCGACCCGCTGGGCGCGGGCATGAAGGCGGACTACAAGGACGCCACCGACAAGGAGCTCACCTCCCCGGACCAGCTGCTGCTCAACGGCGCCGTGTACCGGGCAGCTCCGGGCGCGCAGCCCGCCGTGCTCGACCAGTGCGGCGAGCACCGGTGCGTGCGGCTGTTCCCGAAGGTCAAGAACGGGCCCTGGATCGACGCCCGGTCCTTCGTGATCGACCTCAGCGCCCGCAAGGTCGCCAAGCTCGACATCGGCTGAACCTCTCTCCGTTCAGTTTTCCAACTCGCACGGCTCATCCGTGCACCTCATGTACTTGCACCTCCTGTAAGGGAGTCACTTCTTCATGCGCGTGAACAGAATGAGCCGTGCCCGCAAGGGCGCGGCCGTGGGCCTGTCCGTGGCCGCCTTGGCCGCCGGCGCGACGACCGGCGCGGGGCCAGCCTCCGCCCAGCCGAAGAGCGCCGCGGCGCCGGCCGCCGAGTGCAGCGCCGCCTACCGCATCGAGCAGAAGCTCACCAGCGGCACGACCTGGCGTATGTGCTGGCGCTACGACGGCAAGGCCGGGCTCGTTCTGGAGAACATCTCCTACCAGCCCAAGGGTGAGCCCAAGCCGATCAAGGTCCTCAACAGCGCGAGGCTCGGCCAGATCCACGTCCCGTACGACGACGGCAGCGTCGAGTACGACGACCTGACGGGCTTCGGCTTCGCCCAGGGCCTGATGAACCTGGCGCCCGGCGAGTGCCCCGGCGGCACCATCAAGACCGTCAAGGTCCCGGAGGCCTGGCAGGACCCGAACGTCAAGGGTCTGTGCACCACGACCCGCGCGCGGGGACACGCCTACCGTATGCAGGGCGACACGGCGAACAAGGTCTACCAGGCGCAGGGCAAGGACCTGCTCGTCTACACGGTCAACCAGGTCGGCTGGTACGAGTACATGACCGAGTGGCGCTTCCAGGACGACGGCACGGTCACCATGAACGTGGGCGCGACCGGCAGCCTGTCCTTCGACGACTACGACGCCGGCGACGGCCGCGGCTGGCCGATAGGCAAGGGCGACCAGGCCAAGGCCACCAGCCACAGCCACAACGTCTTCTGGCGGCTCGACTTCGCTCTGGACGGCTCCACCAAGAACCGTGTCGAGCAGTACGACTCCGCCGTGACCGCGCCCGCCGCCGGTGATCAGGCCCCGAAGACCAAGACCACCGTCACCAAGGTCACCAAGGAGCTCGCCGGCGACGCCAAGGCCTACCGCTGGTGGCGCATGGTCAGCGCGACCGGCAAGAACAAGGACGGCCACGCGCGCTCGTACGAGATCGTCCCCGGCGCCACCACCAAGTACCCGGGCCGCAGCTTCACCAAGCACGACGTGTACTTCACCGAGTACGACAAGTGCGAGAAGTTCGCCACGAACAACCCCGGTTGCGGCAACGGCCACGCCAAGACGGTCGACAAGTGGGTCGGCGGCCAGAACCTCACGCACCCGATCGCCTGGATGAACGTGGGCTTCCACCACATCGCCCGGGACGAGGACCAGCAGCCCATGCCGGTCCACTGGCAGGGATTCTCCATCGTCCCGCGCGACGTGACGGCTATGAATCCGCTCACTCCGAGCGAGCTCGCCTGGCAGAACGGGCACTGGCGGCCCCGTAGTTGAGAAACGACCCTGTCCATCCGGCTGCACCGCCCGCCGCTCCCGGAGTACCCTTCCTTGATCGTTGGGACGGGGAGTGCTCGGGGGAGCGGAAGGCGGTGCGCGGGTGGGCTCGGGAGGGCTGGAGTTGCCCCCTGGTGACGAGGGTCACGAGGGGAACTCCACAGACGTCCCGCCCGGCGCGGTGTCCCTGGCCAGACCGATGGAGACCAACTCCATCGGTCCGGAGCTGGACTGGGACACCGACGCCTGGCGCGAGGTGCGTACACGCGCCCAGCGCGCCGGCCGGGCCTACATCTGGCTGAACCTCGTCGAACAGCGGCTGCGCGCGGTCGTGGCCGCTGTTCTGCGTCCCATCTACGAACCCGTCCACGGTGACGACTGGGTCGTCGCGGCGGCCGGACCGGCCGGCCAGGAATGGGTCCAGCGCGCGGTCGCCGTACGCGAAGTCAGCCGCCGCAAGGGCTACTTGCTCGACCCGGCCGACGACAACGTCCTCATCTTCCTCACGCTGCCGCAGCTGCGCGAGCTGATGGTGCAGCACTGGCCGTGCTTCGAGCCGTACATCGACGACCGTCGGGACGTCGAACTCGCCCTGGACGAACTCGAAGTGACCCGGAACGTCGTCTCGCGCAACCGCGCCCTGTCCGAGGCGGTCCTGAACCAGGCCGAGCGGGCCTCGGCGCGCCTGCTCGAGATCCTCGGCGCGGGCGGCGACGTACCCTCCGCGCGCCGGCTGCCCGTGGACGCGGTCGAGGACCTGGTCGGAGACCGGTACGCCGACGTGGTCGCCGTGCACCCCGACCGGGTACGGCTGCTGCGCCAGTTCCCGGCCGAGGACATCTTCGGCGGCGCCCGTCGGCTCGACGCCATCGGTATCGGCCTCAACCTGCTCGTGCAGAACTTCTCCGGACGGCGTCTGGTGCGCCTCGCCGAGTCCGGCTGCCGGGTGCGGCTGCTGTTCCTGAACCCGGCCTCCAGCGCAGTGAAACGGCGCGAGCGCGAACTCGGCATCAAGCGGGGCGAGTTGAGCCGCGCGGTCGAGATGAACATCCTGCACATGCGCCGGGTGCGGTCCCGACTGCGGGACCCGGGTGCCTTCGAGATCCAGGTCTTCGACGAGACGCCCCGCTTCACGGCGTACCTCGTGGACGGCGACGGCTCCGACGGCATCGCGATCGTGCAGTCCTATCTGCGGCGCACCCGGGGGCTGGAGGCGCCGGCCCTGGTGCTGCGCAACGGCAGCAGGGTGGTCAAGTCGGAAGAGATCGACCCAAGTGGGCTTTTCCCGACGTACCGCGAGGAGTTCGAGCTCATGTGGGCGGATTCGCGTCCAGTGTCCTGAACTGTCCCCTTGTGGGAACGCTGCCTCACCACGGAAGCGGAATGCGGTCCTCTGATTGTCAGTGGCGCATGGGAGGGTGGAGACCACTGGGGGAAAGCACCACCAAGAAGGGGGACCGCCCATGGGCTGGCACCGGGAGCTGCTGATCGGCTTCGACCTGGAGACGACCGGGACCGATCCGCGCGAGGCGCGCATCGTCACGGGGGCCGTGATCGAGGTCAGGGACGGGCAGGCCCTAGGGCACAGGGAGTGGCTGGCTGATCCGGGCGTGGAGATCCCGGCGGATGCGGTCGCGGTGCACGGCATCAGCAATGAGCGCGCGACCGCCGAGGGCCGCCCGGCCGACCAGGTGGCGGACGCCATCGCCGACGTCCTCGTGACGTACTGGAAGACGGGCGTGCCGGTCGTCGCCTACAACGCGGCCTTCGACCTGAGCCTGCTCTCCGCCGAACTGCGGCGGTACGCACTGCCGTCCCTGCGCGACCGTCTGGGCGGCGTGGATCCCGCCCCGGTCATCGACCCGTACACCATCGACCGCTGGGCCGACCGCTACCGCCGCGGCAAGCGCAACCTCGAAGCGGTCTGCCGGGAGTACGGCATCTCGCTCGACTCCGCGCACGACGCCTCCGCCGACGCGCTCGCCGCGGCCCGGCTGGCTGGTGCGATAGCCACCCGCCACCCCAAGATCGCGGCCCTCGGCCCGGCGGAGCTGCACCACCGCCAGATCGAGTGGTACGCCGAGTGGGCGGCGGACTTCCAGAACTTCCTGCGCCGCAAGGGCGATGCGACAGCGGTGGTCGACGGGACGTGGCCGCTCAGGGAGCCGGCGGGGGAGACGGTCTGAGATCGGGGCGCCGCGTGCTGTCCTGAGGTCTTTGGCGCCCTCCGTCACAGCTGTGGCGACACGACCGCCTGTGTCGTCGGCGCTGCGATGCGCTCGATGCGGGGCTTGGCCAGCCGTTCGTAGTCCGCTCCCGAGATGAGCAGCGAGCGGTCGAGCCGGGCCGCGTTGAAGTACAGCTTCGGCTGGGCCACGACATCCGGATCGGCGACCAGTTCGAGGTCGGGATCGAAGCTGAACGGCAGGACGGTGCCGGGGACGGCCCGGGCCAGCCGCTCGGCGGTCTCCGGCTCGCTGAAGCCGACATAGCGCGCGGCGAACAGCGCCCGGACGGCGTCCAGGTCCACCCGTCGGTCTCCGGGGACGACCGCGAGGACGTGACGCGTGGTGCGGCGGTCCACCTTGACCCGCAGCACGATGCACTTCGCGGCCTCGGACGCCGGGTGCCCGCGCAGCGCACAGACGGCCTCGGTGGCGCCCTCGGGCTCGTGGTCGATGAGGCGGTGGTCGACGGAGGATGCGTCGAGCAGGGAGATCAGGTGGTCGTAAGTGTCGTGCCGGGTGCGGTCGTCGTGGGTGCCGGCGTCGTGGGTGCCGACGTCGTAGGTGTGGTCGGGCATGCGGAGTCCTTGTCTGCGGGGGCTCTGTCTGCGGGGTCCCCGTCGAGGGGGTGGGGCGAGGCGTGGGGTGAGGCGTGGGGTGAGGGGCATCGGGTTTCCGGTGCGCTGCGGTGCGCCCGTTCCACCGCCTGCCCCCAGTACGTGCCGGCGAGCATCAGTGCGGCCCCGAGACCGGTGAGCGCGGTGAGGTGCTCACCCCCGAGCGCGATGCCCACCGCGACGGCCCAGACCGGCTCCGTGCCCAGCAGCAGGCTGGCCCGGCTGGCGGAGGTGCGCTGTACGGCCCAGGTCTGGGCGAGAAAGGCGAACACGCTGCAGAACAGGGCGAGATAGACCAGCTGGGCCCAGGTGGCCGGGGCCGCGTGAGCAAGCGTCGGCAGGTCGTGGGCGGCGGCCGGCAGGAACAGGGCCGTGCCGACCAGGGTCTGCACGGTGGTCAGGTGCAGGGGGCGGATCGCCCGCCCGGTGGTGAAGCGGCCGACCAGCGCGACATGCCCGGCCCGGATCAGTGCGGCGCCGAGCATCAGCAGGTCGCCGAGGCGGGGCGCGTGGAAGCCGTTGCCGGACATCAGCAGCCCGACGGCCAGGACGCACACGCCGGTCGCGGCGAAGAAGGAGCCGGGCAGCGCGCCGCGGCGGCCGCCGCGGTCGAGGAGCGGGGTGAGGACGATGGTCAGGCTGATGATGAGCCCGGCGTTGGCGGCGCTGGTGTGGGCGACGCCGTACGTCTCCACGAGCAGGACCGCGGCCTGGGTCACGCCCAGGGGCACACCGGCCCGCAGTTCGTCACGTGTCCACCGGCGCGCCCCGCGCCCGCGGGAGGCGACGGCGCCGAGGCAGGTGAGCGCGGAGAGAGCGTAGCGGGCGAACAGCACCAGCAGGACGGGGAGCGCGGCAGTGGCCGTCTGGGCCGACAGATAGCTGGAGCCCCAGACGAGGGCGACAAGGAGGAGTACCGCATCGGTACGGCGGACGTCGGACACGCGCCTACGGTGCACCGGAGGCGTCCCTGAAGCCCAGTACCACCTTCTAAAACGATCATTTAGCAGAACTACATCGTCCCTACACTGAGGCAATGGACGAACGGCAGCTGAGGATCCTGCGGGAGCTCGGCGAACTCGGCAGTGTCACGGCGGTCGCCGAGGCGCTGCTGGTGACGCCGTCGGCGATCTCCCAGCAGCTACGGCTGCTGCAGCGCGCGATCCCGGTCCCGCTCACCGAACGCCAGGGGCGCCGGCTGGTGCTCACCGACGCCGGACAGGCGCTGGCGGGAGCGGCCGTCGAGGTGGAGACGGCGCTCGCGCGGGCGCGGCGCACGGTCGAGGAGTTCGTCGAGCGGCCGGACGGCGAGGTGTCGGTGGCGGCGTTCCACAGCGCGGCCTCGGCGTTCTTCCCGCTGCTGATCCGCGCGCTGGCCGGGCCGGGCAAGCCGGTGCCGATGCTGGCCGACGAGGACGTACCGCAGGAGGACTTCCCCCGGCTCACCCGGGAGTACGACATCGTCCTGGCCCACCGTCTGGACCACGCCCCGCCGTGGCCGGACACGGTGACCGCGACGACATTGCTGCGCGAGCCGCTGGACGTGGCGATGCCCATCGATCACCCGCTCGCCGCCAAGCGCCGCGTCACCCCACGCGACGTGGCAGAGGAGCAGTGGATCACCGTGCACGACGGCTTCCCGGTCCTGGCGGTCATCGAAGCCATCGCCGCCGCGGCCGGACGGCGACTCCATCTGGCCCACCGCATCAACGAGTTCGCGGTGGTGGCCGAGGCCGTCGCGGCCGGCGGGGGCGTGGCCCTGATGCCGCGCTGGACGATGCGCCCGCATCCGGCGTTGGTCCTGCGGCCGCTCAGCGGAGTGCAGGCGCGACGGCACATCGACGCCCTGTACCGCCCCGAGCGCACGGCCAGAGCAGCTGTCCGCACGGTCCTGGCCGAACTGCGCCGGGCCACGCGGACCATTCAGCACAGCGGAGCCGGCGGTGGGGAGACGCGCCCCGAAGGGGCGCGTGGCCGCGAATGACGTGCGGCTCCGCCGCGCGGACGTGACCAGCCACGTCAGACCCGCAGTCGCGCGACATCGAGCAGTCCCCGGACAGCAGGCGTCAGAACGAATGCCACCGCACCGTCTCGTCCCCCTCCCGCAACGACGTCACCCGCCGTTCGAACTCCACCAACGCCTTCGGATTGCTGGGGGCATGCTGAGCCACCCACGCACAACTGGCCGTCTCCCGAGCCCCCCGCAGCACCGAGCAGCCCTCCCACTCCCGCACATCCCAGCCGTACGCCTCGACGAACGAGTCGTAAGCCGCCGCAGGCAACCCGTACCGATCCCGCGAGAGTGCCATGACCACCAAGTCATGCTCACGCAGATCGGCCGAGAAGGTCTCCAGATCAACCAGCACCGGACCGTCCGCACTCACATGCACATTGCGCGGCAACGCATCGCCATGGATCGGCCCCGGCGTCAACCGCGGCGTCAACCCCGCGGCAGCAGCGCTGAACCCGTCCCGCCGCTCCCGCAGATACGCCGCGTCGGCCGGATCGATCGCATCGCCCGCCAGCCGCAGCCACCGCTCCACGCCGCCCAGCAACTCACGGGGCGGCAGCTCGATGGAAGGCGTCGGCAACGCGTGCACGACCCGTAGCAGTTCGGCCAAATCCCGTGGCTCGGCGGGCCGTACCGGATCGGGCAGCCGGTGCCACACGGTCACCGGGTGCCCCTCCACCAGCAGCGCCTTGGTCTCGGCCGCCCGCACCGCCGGCACGTCCGCCTCGGCCAGCCAGACCGCGATGTCCAGTTCGCGCCGCGCCCGGTCCAGGAGTTCGGCGTCACGGCCCACCTTGACGACCAGGTCACCGGCGGCGAACACCGCGTTCTCGCCCAGGGCGAGCAGTCGCGCGTCCCGTGCCGGGACGGGCACCACGCCCGCCGCGGCCAGTACGTCCCGCGCCCGTGCCTCGTCCATCGCCCGCCTCCGTGTGGTCGTACGCCTCCATGAACGGCGTCGGATTCCCGCCATCCACCGCTCAGTCTCGCATTCGCACAGGTCGGACCGCGTGCGCACGGCCTTGACGGGGCAGAGCGCCTTCACGACCATGACGGGGCCCATCCCGAGCGGCGCAAAGGGGCTGATTCCGTGACAACGGTGACGGAGGCGGAGAGGCCGGTGAGACGCGCGCCGGGCGGCCCGAGGCGGCGGCGCGTCACGGATCACGGCGCCTGGTTTCTCGTACTCCCCGCGCTGATCCCCATCCTGATCCTGAGCGTCGGCCCGCTGCTCTACGGCATCCTGCTGTCCTTCACCGACGCCCAGTCCGGACGGACCCAGCCCACCCAGTGGATCGGCGGTCTCAACTTCCGGGATCTGCTGCACGACACCCTGTTCTGGGAGTCGTTCCGGATCGGCCTGGTCTGGGCCGTGGGCGTCACGGTGCCGCAGTTCCTGCTGGCGCTCGGCCTCGCCCTCCTCCTCAACCAGGACCTGCGCCTGCGCTGGCTGGCCCGCGCCCTCGCGATCGTCCCGTGGGCCATGCCCGAGGTCGTCGTCGGCGTCATGTGGCGGCTGGTCTACAACCCCGACGCGGGCATCCTCAACGAGACGCTCCGAGACCTGGGCCTCGGTGACGGCCGCGACTGGCTCAGCGGGCTCGGCACCGCCCTGCCCGCGGTGATCGTGGTGGGCATCTGGGCGGGCATGCCGACCACGACGGTCGCCCTGCTCGCCGGCCTGCAGAACACCCCACGCGAACTGCACGAGGCGGCGGCCGTGGACGGCGCCGGCGCCTGGCGCCGCTTCCGCACGGTCACCTGGCCCGCCCTCAGGCCCGTCGCCCTGTCCATCACGGCACTCAACCTGATCTGGAACTTCAACTCCTTCGCGCTGGTCTACGTACTCACCAGCGGCGGCCCCGGCGGCCGCACCCGGCTGCCCATGCTGTTCGCCTACGAAGAGGCCTTCCGCTACGGGCAGTTCGGCTACGCGGCGGCGATGGGATGCGTGATGGTCGCGGTGATCTCGATACTCCTCGCCGTCTTCCTGGTCGGCCGGCTCAGGGGAGGTGACGACGCGTGAGGACCAGTCGAAAGGCGTGGACCAGTCGAAAGACATGGACCAGTCGAAACGCGACCAGCCGAAGCATGAGGACCAGCCGAACCGGCCGCGCCGGGCAGTACGTCGCCCTGCTCGCCTACCTCGTCTTCCTCGCCTTCCCCTTCCTCTGGCTGGTCTCCACCGCCTTCAAGCCCCCGCGCGAGCTGGGCAGCCTGCACCCCACCTGGATCCCGAAGGACCCCACCCTCGCCAACTTCCGCCAGGCCTTCGACGAACAGCCCCTGCTGCACGCCGCCCTCAACTCCCTGATCGCCGCGCTCGGCGCCGCCCTGATCGCCGTACTGCTCGCGACCCCGATGGCCTACGTCATGGCCCGCCGCCGCACCCCGCTCGCGCGCGCGGCGACCGGCTGGGTGGTCGTCAGCCAGGCGTTCCCGCTCGTGCTCGTGATCATCCCGCTGTTCCTGGTGCTGAAGAACCTGCGGTTGATCAACTCGGTGCCGGGGCTGGTCATGGTGTACGTGGTGTGGGCGCTGCCGTTCGCGCTGTGGATGCTCGTCGGGTACGTCCGCGCGGTGCCGCCCGAGCTGGAGGAGGCGGCCGCGGTCGACGGGGCCGGGCGGGTGCGGACGCTGGTGTCGGTGACCGCGCCGCTGCTGGCGCCGGGGATCGTGGCGACGGGGCTGTTCGCGTTCGTCACGGCGTGGAACGAGTTCTTCTTCGCGCTCGTTCTGCTGAAGACCCCGGAGAAGCAGACCCTGCCGGTCGTCCTCACCCACTTCATCGGAGCTGAGGGCGTCGCGGACCTCGGCCCGCTCGCGGCGGCCGCCTTCCTGGCGACCCTGCCCTCACTGCTCGTCTTCGCGATCATCCAACGCCGCATCACGGGCGGCATGCTCGCCGGGGCGGTGAAGAACTGATGCGTACGAAAGTGCTGTTGCCCCTGGTCGTCCTTGCTCTGCTGCTCGCCGGATGCAGCGGCGACGACGGGGGCGGCCCCGGCGGCCGTGTCACCCTGCGCTTCCAGTCCCTGGCCTGGCAGGAGCAGTCCGTCGCGGCCAACAAGGAGCTGGTGAAGGAGTGGAACGCCGCTCATCCCGACGTCAAGGTCGAGTACGTACAGGGGAGTTGGGACAGCGTCCACGACCAGCTCCTGACCTCCTTCGAGGGCGGGGAGGCGCCCGACATCATCCACGACGCCTCGGACGACCTCGCGGACTTCGCGTACGGCGGCTACCTCGCCGATCTCACCGACCTGCTGCCCGAGCGGCTCAAGTCCGATATCCCGCAGCGCAGTTGGGACACGGCGACCTTCGGCGACGGGATCTACGGCGTCCCCTTCCTCCAGGAGCCGCGCGTCCTCATCGCCAACGCCAAGTGGCTGAAGGAGTCCGGCGTACGGATCCCCAGCCCCCAACGCCCTTGGAGCTGGCCGGAGTTCCGCAGCATCACCGAAGAGCTCAGCGGTGACGGCAAGTACGGGGTCGCATGGCCGCTGAAGGAGCCCGTCTCCGCCACGCTCAACCTGTCGCTGTCGGCGGGCGGACAGCTCTTCCACCGGGGCGCGGACGGCCGTGTCACCATCCGGTTCGACAAGGCGGACGAGGTCGTGCCCCGCACGATCCACGACCAGGCCGGCACCGATCGCAGCGCCTCGCCCACCACCCTCGGCAGCGGCGGCTCGGACACCCTGCCCGGCTTCTTCGGCGGTAAGTACGCGATGGTGCCGCTCGGCTTCTCCTACCGTCAGCAGATCGTCCAGCAGGCGCCGAAGGGCTTCCAGTGGCAGGTGCTGCCCGCCCCGGCCGGCGCCGACGGGCTCACTCAGGGCGTCAGCCCGCAGACCCTGTCCATCGCCGAGGACAGCCCGCACAAGAAGGAGGCCGCCGAGTTCATCGACTTCCTGCTCCGGCCCCCGAACATGGTGCGGCTCGCCCTGGGCGACTGGATGCTGCCCACGGGCACCCAGGCGCTGAAGGACCCCGCCCTGCACACCCCGAAGGACGGCTGGGCGACCGGGACCGCCCTCGCCGCGCACCTGCGTTCGGCGCCCGCGCAGTCGGTGCGCGGCTACCCGGAGTGGAAGGACAAGGTCGCCACCCCCGCGTTCCAGGAGTACTACAGCGGCGCCATCGGCCTCGGTGAACTGCGCGAACGCCTTGAGGAGAACGGCAACTTGGTGCTCGCCCGCTACCAGCGCTGAAGTAGGTGTTGTGGAAGCGGGGGGTCGAGGCTTGAGGCCCCGAACAAACTCGTTCGGTATGGAGCGTCGGCCCGCGTAGGGTGCCCCGGTTGCCGGGCCGGAAAGGCGGGTTGTGGACGTGGCACCTCGGAAAGCGACGCGAGAGCAGTTGAGGGGTGCGGCGCGGGCCGCCCTGGGTGACGGGCGGCGGCTGGAGGCGGTCGAGCGGCTCGCGGGCGGCAGCAGGAAGGGCGTGTACCGCCTGCTGATGGGCGACGCCACGACGGCGATCGCCTATCTGTGGGACGGGTCGGAGAACTACTGGCCGGCGGCCGAGGGCGATGACGACCTCATGGACCCGTTCTCGCCCGGTGTCGGCCTCGACCTGTTCGAGGCCGCCCACGCGCGGCTGGACTCGCTGGGCCTGCGGATGCCTCAGGTCTACCTGGTCGACCGCGAGCGCACCCACTACCGGGCCGACCTCGCGATCGTGGAGGACTTTCCCGGCGAGGACCTGATGGACCTGTTCAACCGCGACCCGCGCGCGGCGGAACCGACGATGGCGCGTCTCGCCGATGCCCTGGCGGCGATGCGACGTCATCGGGCGCCGTCTTTCGGCAAGGTGGCCCTGATCGACGCGGGAGGAACCTCGCGGGCGACGTCGTGCGAGAAGGCCGCGCTCGACTTCGCGCTGCGCTGCCTCGCCGAGGCGGCTTCGCGTGACCGGAGGATCGCGGACGCCCGCGACCGGCTGGAGGTGCGGCTGCGAGAGCTCGCCGCAGCGGTGCGGCCGCGTGCCGAGTACTCGGTCGTCCATGGCGAGTTGGGGCTGGACCACGTGTTGGTGGACCGGGACGGCAACCCCGTTCTGATCGACATCGAGGATCTGATGTACTTCGACGTCGAGTGGGAGCACGTGTTCCTGCGGCTCCGCCATCCCGAGGGCCACTATCGGCCGTTGGCGGCGGAGGGCCTCGACGAGGACCGGCTCGCGCTCTATACGCTCACCCAGCGGCTGTCCCTGACGGCGGGCCCGCTCCGCCTGCTCGACGGAGACTTTCCCGACCGCGCCTTCATGCGGGGAATCGCTGAGCACCACTTGAACGAGGCGCTGGCGCTGGTCTCGGGCGTGTAGAGCGAGGCGTTGGGGACCACGCCGGGCGCACCGACTGCGCGGCAGGCGAATTCCGTGGCAGGCAAGTCCCATGGCGGCAAAGTCCCATGGCAGCCAAGTCCCGTGAGACAGATAATCAAGTTGTACGAGACGTTTCGTCTTGCTTACGTTGGGCTCCATGACCAGTCGCCCCGCCCACATCGCCATGTTCTCCATCGCCGCCCACGGCCACGTGAACCCCAGCCTCGAAGTGATCCGCGAGCTCGTGGTGCGCGGGCACCGGGTCACGTACGCGATTCCGCCCCTGTTCGCCGAGAAGGTCGCCGAGGCCGGGGCCGAGCCGAAGCTCTGGAACTCGACGCTGCCCGGACCCGACGACGACGCGGCGGCCTGGGGCACCACCCTCCTGGACAACGTGGAGCCCTTCCTGGCGGACGCGATCCAGGCCCTGCCGCAGCTGATCGAGGCTTACGACGGTGACGAACCCGACCTCGTGCTGCACGACATCACCGCCTACCCGGCCCGAGTCCTGGCTCACCGCTGGGGTGTCCCCGCGATCTCCCTGTCGCCGAACCTCGTCGCCTGGAGAGGCTACGAGGAGGAGGTCGCCGAAGCGATGTGGGCCGAGCCGAAGAAGACCGAGCGTGGCCGGGCCTACTACGCCCGCTTCCAGGCCTGGCTGGAGAAGAACGGCATCACCCTGCACCCGGACGCGTTCGCGAGCCACCCCGACCGCTCCCTCGTGCTGATCCCGAGGGCATTGCAGCCGAACGCCGACCGGGTGGACGAGAGCGTGCACACCTTCGTCGGCGCCTGCCAGGGCGACCGTTCCGCACAGGGGGACTGGCAGCCGCCGGCCGGTGCCGAGAAGGTCGCCCTCGTGTCGCTGGGGTCCTCCTTCACCAAGCAGCCGGCGTTCTACCGGGAGTGCGTCAAGGCCTTCGGTGACCTGCCGGGCTGGCACCTGGTGCTGCAGGTCGGCAGGCACGTCGACCCGGGCGAGCTGGGGGACGTACCCGACAACGTCGAAGTGCGGTCCTGGGTACCGCAGTTGGCGATCCTCAAGCAGGCCGACCTGTTCGTCACCCATGCCGGGGCGGGCGGCAGTCAGGAGGGCCTGGCCACCGCCACCCCGATGATCGCCGTACCGCAGGCCGTGGACCAGTTCGGCAACGCGGACATGCTCCAGGGGCTCGGCGTCGCCCGCCACATCCCCACGCAGGAGGCCACCGCCGAGACCCTGCGCACGGCTGCCCTGGCCCTCGTCGACGACCCCGAGGTCGCCCGGCGCCTGAAGGACATCCAGGCGCAGATGGCCCAGGAGGGTGGCACCGTGCGGGCCGCCGACCTGATCGAGGCTGAGCTGGCCGCCGTACGCGACACGCGAGAGCAGGCGTAGGGGCTACCGGAGAACACGTGAAAGAGCAGGGCCCGTTGACTCCCCCGGGGGTCAACGGGCCCTGCTTGTCGGGCGGGTGGGGTCAGACGGACACCCGCTCGCCCTCGTCGTCCCGAGCCGCGCTCCGCGTCACGGCCTCGGGCGCCTCGTCGTGCGTCAGGTCCGGCAGCCGGTTCAGCCACTTCGGCAGGTACCAGTTGCGCTCGCCCAGCAGTGCCATCACCGCCGGGAGCAGCACACCCCGGATGATCGTCGCGTCGATGAGGACCGCGGCCGCCAGGCCGACGCCCATCTGCTTCATGGACTGCATGGACAGCGTGCCGAAGATCGCGAACACGGCGACCATGATGACCGCGGCGCTGGTGACGACCCCGGCCGTGGTGACCACGCCGTGCTGGATCGCGTCCTTCGTCGAACGGCCGCGCAGGCGCGCCTCGCGGATCCGCGAGACCACGAACACGTGGTAGTCCATCGACAGGCCGAACAGGATCACGAACAGGAACAGCGGCAGCCAGGTGATGATGGCGCCGACGCCCTCCGCGCCCACCACGGACGCCCCCCAGCCGTGCTGGAAGACAGCGACGAGGATGCCGTACGCCGCGCCCACCGACAGCAGGTTCAGCACGATCGACGTGATCGCGACCGTCAGTGAGCGGAACGACAGCAGCATCAGCGCGAAGGCGAAGACCACGACGAAGGCGAAGACCGGGATGACGGCTCCGGCCAGCTGGTCGTTGAAGTCCTTCGAGCCCGCGACCTGTCCGGTGATCGGCGCCTCGACCCCGTCCACCTTGCCGAGCGTGGCCGGGCGCACCTCGTCGCGCAGCTTGTCCAGGCTCGCGCCCGCCTTGTCGAGGTCGGAGCCGCCGACCAGCGGGACGTACACGAAGGCCACGTTCTGGTCGTCGTGCAGCTTGATCTCGACCGGGCCGCGCGAGGCGCCCGAACTGACCGCCCGCTCACGGAAGTCGGCGAGCGCGGACTTCACCTCGGGAGCGTTGATGTCCTTCGCCTTGACGACCACCTCGGCCGGCTCGGAACCGCCCGGGAAGGCCTCGTTGAGCCGGTTGTACGTCTGCACGATGGGCAGTGAGTCGCCGAACTCCTTGTCCAGGGTGAGCTGCTGGGTCTTCATGCCGAGCGCGGGAGCCGCGA
The DNA here is from genome assembly GCF_041052385.1 of Streptomyces sp. R28. Taxonomy (GTDB): domain Bacteria; phylum Actinomycetota; class Actinomycetes; order Streptomycetales; family Streptomycetaceae; genus Streptomyces. Next base: position 8,519,433 of record NZ_CP163439.1, read on the forward strand.
TGGCGAGCAGCGCACCGGCCGCGACGGCGACCGAGATGACCGGCCGCGCGAGCACCGCCTTGAGCACGGCCGTCCAGAACCGGCTCTCGCGGTTGCCGCGCCCACGGTTGCGACGCAGGCGGCTCTGCGGGTGCAGGAACGGGATCTTGCCCTTCTCCACCCGCTCGCCCAGCAGCGACAGCAGGGCCGGCAGCACCGTCACCGACCCGACCATGGCGACCGCCACCACCATCAGCGAGGCCAGGCCCATCGCCTCGAACTCGGCGAGCCCGGTGAACAGCATGCCCGCCATCGCCACGCACACGGTGACACCGGAGACGATGATCGCGCGGCCACTGGTGGCGGCGGCGACCCTCAGGGCCGTCTGCGCGTCCCGGCCGGCCTCGCGCTCCTCGCGCTCACGTCGCAGGTAGAACAGGCAGTAGTCGACGCCGACGGCCAGGCCGACCAGCAGCATCACGGAGTTGGCGGTGTCGCTCATCGGCATGACGTGGCTGACGATGCCCATCAGGCCCATCGTCGCCATGATCGCGGTGACCGCCAGCAGCACCGGCAGCAGGGCCGCCACCAGGGCGCCGAAGGCGATGAGCAGAATGCCGAGGGCCACCGGCACCGCGGAGTACTCGGCCTTCTGGAAGTCGTCCCCGAACGCGTCGTCGAACGTCTTCATCATGCTCGCGCCGCCGATCTCCTCGATCCGCAGCGACGCATGGTCCTTCTGGACGTCCTCGACGGCCTTCAGCACGGGCTCCACACGCTCGCCCGCGGTGTCCGACTCGCCGCGCATGTCGAACTGCACGAGCGCGCTGCGGCCGTCCTTCGAGATCGTCTGCGTGTCGTACGGCGACGTCACGTCCGTGACCTTGCCGGTGCCCTCGACCGCCTTCACGACCGCGGTGACCGCCGACCTGAACTCGGCGTCCGTGGCCTTGAGGCTGCCGTCCTTCCCCTGGATCAGGACGGTCTCACCGGCCGGCTCCTCGATCCCCGCGTCCTCGATGATCTTGGCTGCGGTGTGTGTCTCGCCCTTCAGCTGGTCGCTGTCCTTGACGTCGACCCGGCCCGCCGCCGAGCCGAGCCCCATCGCCAGGACGACGAACAGCACCCAGATGCCGACGGCGGCCCATCGATGGCGGGCGCTCCAGCCGCCGGCGCGGGCGGCGAGTCCCCGCACACGTGTGTCTCCGTTCCCCATGATGGGCTTGCCCCCTTGATTGCGGTGGCGGCCCCCTGCCGCCCCCTTTCGTTTCGAAGGTATGGGGCGGATAAAGCCATCTCGTCGTGCTGCCCGGTGAAGTACGGCGGCCGGAACTCATCCGCTCGGCCCCCGGGCTCTCCCCACTGGGGAGGATGGGGGTCCCTTACATCTATCCGAGCGGGTCGGGGGCGTGGCTCGGGGTCGAGGCTTGAGAAAACAGCGGGATGAGCTTGTGCTTCATGCTGACCGGTAAGTAACTTACGGGTCCGGCCGTCGTGCCCACCCCCACGGGGCACGACGGCCGCGTGAGTGTCAGCAGGTCGCCTTATGGTGGCCGGATGACGACGACGTATGCGGCGCTGCTGCGTGGAATCAACGTGGGCGGCAGCAGAAAAGTCCCGATGGCAGACCTGCGCACCCTGATGACCGGCCTCGGTCACGACGGTGTGCGCACCTACCTGCAGAGCGGTCAGGCGGTGTTCGCCGCCGACCACGGCGATCAGGAGTCCCTCGCCGCGGAACTCGCGTCGGCGATCGAGAAGCGCTTCGGCTTCGCTGTGGACGTGATCGTGCGCGACCACGCCTACCTCAAGGCCGTCGCCGACAACTGCCCGTTCCCCGCAGCCGAGTTGGAGCCCAAGCAGCTCCATGTCACCTACTTCTCCGCCCCGGTCGACGCCGAGCGCTTCGCGGAGATCGACCAGGCCGCCCACCTCCCGGAGGAGTTCCGGCTCGGCGACCGGGCGCTGTACCTGTACGCCCCGAACGGCCTCGGGCGCTCCAAGCTCGGCGAAATCCTGTCGCGTCCCCGGCTCAACAAGGGTTTGATCGCGACCAGCCGTAACTGGAACACCGTCCTGAAACTAGTGGAGATGACAGGTGACTGACGTACGCTCCACTGCCGTGGAAGCCGCCATCGAGGGCGAACTGCGCCTGCTCAGGCCGGAGGTCCGGTCCTCGCCGGAGCTGCTCGAGGAGCTGCTGCACCCCGAGTTCCGTGAGTTCGGCGCGTCCGGGCGGGACTGGGACCGGACGTCGATCATCGAGTCCCTCCTCGCGGGCACCGATCCGGGGCCCCGGCCCGTCGTCGTCTCGCGGATGGAGGGCGTCCAGCTCGCCCCCGACGTGGTCCACCTCACCTTCGACACGGAGAACAACGGCCGCCGGGCGCACCGCAGTTCGCTGTGGCGGCGGACGGACGACGGATGGCAGATGTACTTCCATCAGGGAAGCTTGTTCAGCGCTGCGCAAGAGTGACCCTGCGCGGGCCGAGACCGGGCGACCGGGCGAGGATCTCGCGAGGCGGAGCCAGCCGTGGCTCGGTGTACAGACGCCGACGGCCGCGCGGCAGCGTCTCGACGCCGCCCCGGCAGGCCAGGTCGAGAACGAGGCTGTCCCGGACGAACCACATCCCGCGCAGGCTCTCGACGGACCAGAGCCCGAACGTCTGCGGGTCCGCCGCCCCGGCCCGGCACGCCCGCCAGGCCTCGCCCGCCACGAGGAACCGGTCGCGCGGCACGTCCAGCGGGTCGAAGCCCAGGTCGCCGTAGGCCGGATGCAGGACCTGCGGGTCGACCAGCCGCCAACTCCCGTCCGGCAGAAGGTACTCGGTGATCCAGTGGTCCTCGTGGAAGCCGTCGACGAAGTAGGTGCCGAAACCGCCCCGGACCCGGGCGGGCGTCACCGTTGCTCGGGGATGGCGTACCCCAGACGCTGCCCGTCTCCTTGATGGGTGATCACATCCCGTACAAGATGGGCGAGTTGATCCGGATCGCTCGGCAGCCCACTGACGTCCAGGTCCCCCGGATCGCCTGCCCCAGGGGCAAGGTCAACCCGGCGGAACCGCTGTGCGAGGCTCACCTCATGCGCTACATCATCATCGGGGCAGGGGCGGTCGGCGGTGTCGTCGGCGGACGGCTCGCGGGCTCGGGACACGAGGTCGTTCTGGTCGCGCGGGGTGCGCACTTCGAGTCCCTCCGGGACCACGGACTGCGGCTCAGGGTGCCGGAGGGCGAGCTGACCCATCGGCTGCCGGTCGTCGACGGGCCGGCCGCGCTCGGGGAACTCCGCCCCGACGACGTCCTCGTCCTCGCCGTCAAGACACAGGACAGCACGGCCGCGCTGCAGACGTGGGGCCCGGTTCCGGTCACGGGCGGCGGTACGGCGGCCGAGCGGTTGCCGCTGGTCTGCGCCCAGAACGGCGTCGAGAGCCAGCGCCTCGCCCTGCGGCTCTTCCGACGGGTGTACGGCGTCTGCGTCTGGCTGCCGTCGACGTACGTCGAACCCGGCGTCGTCTCCGCGGCCGGCCGCCCCCTCACCGGCATCCTGCATCTCGGCCGCCACCCGCACGGCACCGACGAGACCGCCCGCCTCATCGCCGCCGACCTGGAGAAGTCGCACTTCGAGGCGCCGGTCGTGGCGGACGTGGCGCGCTGGCAGTACGCCAAACTGCTGGGCAACCTGGGCAACTCCCTGGAGGCGGTGACCGGGCCCATCGACAGTGCGGAGGCCGCGGCGCTGTTCGGGCGCGTGCGGGCCGAGGGCGCGGCCGTGCTGGACGCCGCCGGGATCGCGTACGCGAGCGCCGAGGAGCAGCAGGCCGTACGGGGCGACAAGGTCACCCTCGTACCCGTCGACGGAACCCCGCGCGGCGGCGGCTCCTCCTGGCAGTCTCTCACCCGCGGCACCGGCACCATCGAGGCCGACTACCTCAACGGCGAGATCGTCCTCCTCGGCCGCCTGCACGGCGTCCCGACCCCGCTGAACGAGCTCCTGCAGAGCCTCGCCAACACCTTCGCGCGAGAGCGTCGGGCGGCGGGCTCGATGCCGCTGGGGGAGCTGCTGCGGCTGGCCGACGAGGCCGGCGGCCCCGCGGACGCCGCGTAGAGGCGGGCCGTCGCGCTCAGGCGCCCACGGCCGCCAGGACCGGCGCCCGGGCCGCGTCGTACCGCTCCGACAGCAGTCGCGCCACCTCGGGCGCGGCCCCGAGCACATCCGCCAGTACGTCCGCCTCGGCCGCGCCCCGTGCGATGCGGTCCGGGAGGAAGCCCGGGGCCAGGACGTACGGGGCCACGGCCACGCGTGCGCAGCCGAGCGCGCGCAGTTCGGCGACCGCGTCCTCGGTGCGAGGGAACCCCGCGGGAGAACCAGCGGAGGCGAACGCAGGTCGCACGGCGCACCAACCGGTGTGCCGCCACTCCCGCGCGATTTCTGCGATCACTGCGATCGCCTCCGGGTCGGTGGACCCCGCCGAGGCCAGCACGACCCCGGTCGAGGACTTGTCGGCGGGCGTCAGTCCCGCCTCGTACAGCCGCCGCTCCAGCGCCGCCAGGAGCAGCGGCGACGGCCCCAGCACCTCGGCCTGCCGGATCCGCAGCTGCGGCGGGGCGTCCCGCAGGACCGTCGGGATGTCGGCCTTCGCGTGGAACGCCCTGGTCAGGAGCAGGGGCAGCGCTACGACGTCACGGACGCCCTCCGCCGCCAAGGACTCCAGCACTCCCTGCACCGACGGGATGTTGAAGTCCAGGAAGCCGGTCTCCACCCGCAGGTCCGGGCGCAGCGAGCGCACCCGGCGTACCAGGGCATGCACCGTCGCGGCGTGCCGCGGGTCGCGGCTGCCGTGGGCGATGACGAGAAGAACCGGCTTCGTGAACACAGGACTTCAGCTCCTTGCCAGCAGACCGCGGCTGCGCAGCACCCACCGCTCCAGCGGGCTGAAGATCAGCAGCTCGATGGCGATGCCGACGACCAGGATGAGAAGGATCGCGAAGAAGACCATGGACATGGAACTGTTGTTGCGCCCGTTCTCCAGCAACTGGCCCAGGCCCACGCCCAGATCGGGGTGGGAGGCGATGATCTCGGCGGCCATCAGCGACCGCCAGGAGAAGGCCCAGCCCTGCTTCAGGCCCGCCAGATAGCCGGGCAGCGCGGCCGGCATCACGATGTGCCAGGTGCCCTTCAGGCCCGTCGCGCCCAGCGTGCGGCCCGCTCGCAGGAACAGCGGCGGCACCTGGTCGACGCCGGACACCAGGCCGTTGGCGATGGAGGGGACCGCGCCGAGCAGGATGACGGCGTACATCATCGAGTTGTTCAGGCCGAGCCAGAGCACGGCGGGCGCCACCCAGGCCACCGACGGCAGCGACTGCAGGCCGGACAGGATGGGGCCGATGGCCGCGCGGACGAACCTCACCCGGGCGACCAGCAAACCGAGCGGCGTGCCGATGGCGAGCGCCATGAGGAAGCCGAGCAGACCGCGTGAGACGGACGTCCAGATGTAGTCGAGGAGGGTTCCCTGGAGCCAGGATTTGCGGACCTCGCCCCATACGTCGGACGGTGAGGGCAGCTTGAACTCGGGCGCGACCTCGGCCCACACCAGCAGCTGCCAGACCACCAGCACCAGCGCGATCGCGGTGACGGGCGGCAGCACCTTGCGGATGAGGGTCTCGCGCAGCGGCGTACGGCTCGTCTGGACCGCCTCCAGGGCGTCCAGGCCCGCTTCGACTCCGTCGAGATCGTTGCCGTCCTTGACGGCGGTCGACTCAGTGCTGGCCATGGCGGCGGATCTCCCCACGCAGTTCTTCGGTGATCTCCCGGGACAGCTCCGCCACGGCGGTGTCCTCGATGCGGCGCGGCTGCGGGATGCCGACCGTCCACTCGCGCGCGATGCGGCCCGGGCGGGAGGACAGCAGCACGACGCGCTGGGCGAGGCGCACCGCCTCACGCACGTTGTGCGTGACGAAGAGGACCGACAGCTGCGTCTCGCGCCAGATGCGGGTCAGCTCGTCGTGCAGCACGTCACGGGTGATGGCGTCGAGCGCGGCGAACGGCTCGTCCATCAGCAGCAGCTTGCTGTCCTGGGCGAGCGCCCGCGCCAGGGCGACGCGCTGGCGCATACCGCCGGACAGCTCGTGCACCCGCTTGCCGTACGCGCCCTTCAGCCGGACGAGTTCGAGGAGCTCCTCGGCCCGCTCGCGCCGCTCGTCCTTGGCGACGCCCCTGAGCTTGAGGGCGAGTTCGATGTTCTTGCCCGCGGTCAGCCACGGGAAGAGGGCGTGCTCCTGGAACATCAGCGCCGGCCGGCCGTCGGTCGTGATGCTGCCCGCGCTCGGTTTGTCCAGCCCCGCCACCAGGTTCAGCAGCGTCGACTTGCCGCAGCCGGACGCCCCGAGGAGGGTGACGAACTCGCCGGGCGCGACATCGAGCGTGATGTCGTCGAGGACGAGCTGCTGCCCGGCGGGGCCGGCGAACGACTTCGAGACGTGGTCGATACGCGCGGCGTGCTCCACCGACACATCCGTGTCGGCGGCCTTGGCGAGGGCGGTTGCCATGGTCGTCACCTCCTGGGAACTCATCGGGATCAGTGCCTTGCTCACGACTTCACGACTGCGGGACTCACGACTGCGGGACTCACGACTTCGTGCCGAGACCGGCGTCGTCGACCTCGGGTTCACCCTCGGCCTTGAGGACCTTGTTCAGCGGCGTCAGGTCGTAGATGCCGGTCAGGTCCGGCTTCTGCAGCAGCCCCGCCTTGACCGCGTGCTCGGCCTCGGTGCCGAGCGTGGCCGCCAGCGGGTCGTCCGTGACGTGGATGGACTGCCACGCCGGGTCGAGCACGTCGGCCGGCAGCGCCTTGCCGGTGTCGGCCTTCAGCTGCGCGTTCGCCGCGGCCTTCGCCTTCTCCGGGTTGTCGTCGATCCACTGGTTGATCTTCACGGAGGCGCGCAGTACGGCCTCCACGGCCTTCGGGTGATCCTTCAGGAAGCTCTGCGACACGATGACGTTCGTGATCACGAACTTCTTGTCCGGCCACAGGTCGGCCTCGTCGAGGAGCACCTTGCCGCCCTCGGCGACCAGCTTGGACGCGGTCGGCTCGGGCACCCAGGCACCGTCGATCGAGCCGGACCGGTAGGCGTCCGGGACGACCTTGTTGTCGGTGCGGACGACGGAGACGTCACCCGCGCCGCTCTGCGCGTCGACCTTCCAGCCCTGCTCGGAGACCCAGTTGAGGAACGCCACGTCCTGGGTGTTGCCGAGCTGCGGCGTGGCGATCCTCTTGCCCTTGACGTCCTTCAGGGACTTGATCTTCTCCGGGTCGACGACGAGCTTCACACCGCCCGACGCCGAACCGGAGATGATGCGCAGGTTCTTGCCGCCCGCCTTGATGTAGCCGTTGACGGCGGGGGAGGGGCCGATCCAGCCGATGTCGATGGACTTGGAGTTCAGCGCCTCGATCTCCGAGGGACCGGCGTTGAACGGGACGTACTGCGCCGTCGTGCCGCCCAGCTCCTTCTGGAACAGCCCCTCCTGCCGGCCGACCAGCGGGGTGGCGTGGGTGAGGTTCCCGAAGTAGCCGATCTTCACCGAGTCCAGGCCGTCGACCTTGGGCGCCCCGGCTATGGCCTGCTCGGTGTTCTCCTTGGCCTGCGAGCCGTAGCCGCAGGCCGCGAGGGCCAGCAGCGGCAGCGCGGCCAGGACGGCGAGGGTCCGGCGCAGGGCGGGGGTGGCAGGCACGGGAGGGGTTCCTCTCGGTGGCCCGGCGCTCACGCCCGTGTCAGGCCGTGGCCGGGGAGTCGGCGGGTTCGTGCGGATCGGCGCGCATGCGGTGCGCGCAGGTCAGCGCACACATCGCGACACTCCGCCCTGCCCGCTTCCGAGGGCACCGCTGCCGACGCGGCCGCCCTCCTTCGCGAACGTGGAGTAGTAGTCGTGGGGCTTCATGTCAGAAGTCCCACCCGTCGTCCTCGGCCTCGTCCTTGACCGGCTCGGGCGAGGCGAACGACTCGCCGACCATGCCCGCGGTGAGCGTGGTGCCGTCGTTCGGGTCGATCAGGATGAAGGAGCCCGTGCGGCGCGAGTCGGCGTAGGAGTCGACCGGCAGCGGCTCGGCGGTGCGGATCTTCACCCGGCCGATGTCGTTGGCGACGAGCTGTCCCGGGTGCGGGTGCAGGGACAGGTCGTCGAGCGTGAGCCGGGACGGGATGTCCTTGACGATCGCCTTGACCGTGCGGGTGCCGTGCTTGAGCAGCACGCGGTGGTTGACGGTCAGCGGGGCATCGGCGACGTGGCAGACGGTGGCCTCGATGTCCTGCGTGGTCGGGGGCGCGTCCTTGGTCGGCACGAGCAGGTCGCCGCGCGAGATGTCGATGTCGTCCTCCAGCAGGACGGTCACCGACTGGGTGGTCCACGCGATGTCGACCGGCTCGCCCAGCAGGTCGATGCCGGAGATCTTCGACTTCCGGCCCGACGGCAGCACGGTGACCGACTCGCCGACGCGGAAGGAACCGGCGGCGATCTGGCCGGCGTACCCCCGGTAGTCGGGGTGCTCGGCGGTCTGCGGGCGGATCACGTACTGCACGGGCAGCCGGGCGTGGCAGTGGCTCAGGTCGTGGGTGACCGGGACCGTCTCCAGGTGCTCCAGGAAGGTCGGCCCGCCGTACCAGTCCATGTTCGCGGACGGGTCCACCACGTTGTCGCCGGCCAGCGCCGAGATCGGGATCGCGGTGATCTCCGGGACGCCCAGCTCCAGCGCGTACGCCGTGAACTCCTCGGCGATCGCGGCGAAGATGGACTCCTGGTAGTCGACCAGGTCCATCTTGTTCACGGCCAGCACCACGTGCGGCACGCGCAGGAGAGCGGCGATGGCGGCATGCCGGCGGGTCTGCTCGACGACGCCGTTGCGGGCGTCGACCAGGATCACCGTCAGCTCGGCCGTCGAAGCGCCCGTGACCATGTTGCGCGTGTACTGCACATGTCCGGGCGTGTCGGCGAGGATGAACCGGCGCCGGGGCGTGGCGAAGTAACGGTACGCCACGTCGATCGTGATGCCCTGCTCGCGCTCGGCGCGCAGGCCGTCCGTCAGCAGCGCGAGGTCCGGGGCCTCCTGGCCGCGGCTCGCGGAGGCGCGCTCGACGGCCTCCAGCTGGTCGGTGAGGATCGACTTGGAGTCGTGCAGCAGCCGGCCGACGAGGGTGGACTTGCCGTCGTCGACGGAGCCCGCGGTGGCGAACCGCAGCAGGGTCGTGGCCGAGAGCTCCTCGGTCGTGGTCGTGCTCATGCTTAGAAGTACCCCTCGCGCTTACGGTCTTCCATCGCGGCCTCGGACATCTTGTCGTCGGCGCGGGTCGCGCCCCGCTCGGTGAGCCGGGACGCGGCGATCTCGGTGATGACCTGCTCCAGGCTCACCGCGTCCGAGTCGACGGCACCGGTGCAGGACATGTCGCCCACGGTCCGGTAGCGGACGAGCCGCTTCTCGACCGTCTCGCCGTCCTTCGGCCCGCCCCACTCACCGGCGGTCAGCCACATGCCGGCCCGCTTGAAGACCTCGCGCTCGTGCGCGAAGTAGATCTCCGGCAGCTCGATGCCCTCGCGGGCGATGTACTGCCAGACGTCCAGCTCGGTCCAGTTGGACAGCGGGAACACGCGGACGTGCTCGCCGGGGGCGTGGCGGCCGTTGTAGAGGTTCCACAGCTCCGGCCGCTGCCGGCGCGGGTCCCACTGCGAGAACTCGTCCCGCAGCGAGAAGACGCGCTCCTTGGCCCGCGCCTTCTCCTCGTCCCGGCGCCCGCCGCCGAACACCGCGTCGAACTTCTCGCTCTGGATCTTCTCCGTCAGCGGCAGCGTCTGCAGCGGGTTACGGGTGCCGTCCGGGCGCTCCTTGAGCACACCCCGGTCGATGTAGTCCTGTACGGAGGCCACATGGAGCCGCAGCCCATGTGCGGCCACCACACGGTCCCGGTACTCGAGGACCTCGGGGAAGTTGTGCCCGGTGTCCACGTGCAGCAGCGAGAAGGGGATCGCGGCCGGGGCGAACGCCTTCAGCGCGAGGTGCAGCATGACGATGGAGTCCTTGCCGCCGGAGAACAGGATCACCGGCCGCTCGAACTCGCCCGCCACCTCGCGGAAGATGTGCACCGCCTCGGACTCCAGCGCGTCCAGGTGCGAGAGGGCGTACGGGGAGGCCGTGCCATCCTCGCCCCCCTTCACCGTGGCGACGGTCGTCGTCATGCCAGTCCCCTTTCGCTGAGCAGGGCGTACACCGACGCCGCGGACTCCTGCACGGTCTGGTTCTGGGACTCGATGCGCAGGTCGGGCGACTCGGGCTGCTCGTACGGGTCGTCGACCCCGGTCAGCCCGCTCAGCTCGCCCGCGGCCTGCTTGGCGTACAGACCCTTCACATCGCGTACGGAGCACACCTCGACCGGAGTCGCCACGTGGATCTCCAGGTACGGTGCCCCGCCCTCCTGGTGGCGCTTGCGCACCGCGTCACGGCTGTCGGCGTAGGGCGCGATCACCGGGACGAGCGCCTTGACGCCGTTACGGGCGAGCAGTTCGGCGAGGAAGCCGATGCGCTGCACGTTGGTGTGCCGGTCCTCGCGGCTGAAGCCGAGGCCCGCCGAGATGAACTCGCGGATCTCGTCGCCGTCGAGCACCTCGACGCGGTGGCCCTCTTCGCGGAGCCGGCCGGCCAGCTCGTAGGCGATGGTGGTCTTGCCGGCGCTCGGCAGACCGGTGAGCCAGACGGTGGCTCCGCTCGTCACGTGGTTCTCCAAATTCGCAGAAAACTCGGTCATGGTCAGCCGTGCAGCCCGCACTCGGTCTTGGCGTTGCCCGCCCAGCGGCCGGCGCGCGCGTCCTCGCCCGCCAGGACCCGGCGGGTGCAGGGCGCGCAGCCGACGGAGGCGTAGCCGTCCATCAGCAGCGGATTGGTGAGGACGCCGTGCTCGGTGACGTAGGCGTCCACGTCGTCCTGGGTCCAGCGGGCGATCGGGGAGATCTTGACCTTCCGGCGCTTCTCGTCCCAGCCGACGACCGGGGTGTTCGCCCGGGTCGGGGACTCGTCGCGGCGCAGCCCGGTCGCCCAGGCCACGTAGCCCTTCAGGCCCCGCTCCAGCGGCTCGACCTTGCGCAGCTTGCAGCACAGGTCGGGGTCGCGGTCGTGCAGCTTCGGGCCGTACTCGGCGTCCTGCTCGGCGACCGTCTGGCGCGGGGTGAGGGTGATGACGTTGACGTCCATCACGGCCTCGACCGCGTCGCGGGTGCCGATGGTTTCCTCGAAGTGGTAGCCGGTGTCGAGGAACACGACGTCCACGCCGGGCATCGCGCGGGAGGCGAGGTGGGCGACCACCGCGTCCTCCATCGACGAGGTCACGCAGAAGCGCTTGCCGAACGTGTCGGTCGCCCACTGGAGGATCTCCAGTGCGGAGGCGTCCTCCAGGTCACGGCCCGCCTGCTCGGCGAGCGCCTTCAGATCCTCGGTCGTGCGCTCTTCCTGAATCGCGGTCATATTCCGTCTCCCCCCACGTCGTTGCGCTGAAGGCCCCGGGCGAGCAGCCCGAGGAACTTCAACTGGAATGCGCGGTTGCACGCCGCGCATTCCCACGCGCCGTGGCGGTCTGCCAATGCCTCACTCGGCCGGAGATCCTCGTCGCCGCAGTAGGGGCAGTAGAAAGGGGCGGCCCGCTCGCTCATGAGAGGGCCTCCTCGGAGGCGCGCGCGGCCCAGGTGGCGAACCGCTCGCCGTCCTCACGCTCGTCCTGGAAGCGCTTGAGGACCCGCTCGACGTAGTCGGGCAGCTCGTCGGAGGTGACCTTCAGGCCACGCACCTTGCGCCCGAACCCGGCCTCCAGGCCGAGCGCGCCACCCAGGTGCACCTGGTAGCCCTCGACCTGCTCGCCCTGGTCGTTCAGGACCAGCTGGCCCTTGAGACCGATGTCCGCCACCTGGATACGGGCGCAGGCGTTCGGGCAGCCGTTGAGGTTGATGGTGAGCGGCTCGTCGAAGTCCGGGATGCGGCGCTCCAGCTCGTCGATCAGCGCGGCGCCGCGCGCCTTGGTCTCGACGATGGCGAGCTTGCAGTACTCGATGCCGGTGCAGGCCATGGTGCCGCGCCGGAACGGGGAGGGCTTGGCGGTCAGGTCCAGTGCCTCCAGGGCCTCGACCAGCGGCTCGACCTGCGCCTCCTCGACGTCGAGGACGATCATCTTCTGCTCGACGGTGGTCCGGACCCGGCCCGAGCCGTGGGCCTCGGCGACCTCGGCGATCTTCGTGAGCGTGGCGCCGTCGACACGGCCGACGCGCGGCGCGAAACCGACGTAGAAACGGCCGTCCTTCTGCCGGTGCACACCGACGTGGTCGCGCCAGCGCTCGGTGGGCTCGGCGGGCGCGGGGCCGTCGGCCAGCTTCCGCTTGAGGTACTCGTCCTCCAGGATCTGGCGGAACTTCTCCGGGCCCCAGTCCGCGACCAGGAACTTCAGGCGGGCCTTCGTACGCAGCCGCCGGTAGCCGTAGTCGCGGAAGATGCCGATCACGCCCGCCCAGACGTCCGGGACCTCGTCCAGCGGGACCCAGGCGCCGAGCCGGACGCCGATCTTCGGGTTGGTGGAGAGGCCCCCGCCGACCCACACGTCGAAGCCGGGGCCGTGCTCGGGGTGCTCGACGCCGACGAACGCGACGTCGTTGATCTCGTGGACCACGTCGAGCAGCGGGGAGCCGGAGATCGCCGTCTTGAACTTGCGCGGCAGGTTGGAGAACTCCTTGCTGCCGATGTAGCGCTCGTGGATCTCGTCGATGGCCCAGGTGCCGTCGATGATCTCGTCCTCGGCGATACCGGCGACCGGCGAGCCGATGACGACGCGCGGGCAGTCGCCGCAGGCCTCGGTCGTGGACAGCCCGACGGCCTCCAGGCGCTCCCAGATCTCCGGCACGTCCTCGATGCGGATCCAGTGCAGCTGGATGTTCTGCCGGTCGGTGATGTCCGCGCTGCCGCGCGCGAACTCCTGCGAGATCTCACCGATCACCCGCAGCTGCTGGGTGGTGAGGCGTCCGCCGTCGATCCGCACCCGCAGCATGAAGTACTTGTCGTCCAGCTCCTCCGGCTCCAGGATCGCGGTCTTGCCGCCGTCGATCCCGGGCTTGCGCTGGGTGTAGAGGCCCCACCAGCGCATACGGCCGCGCAGGTCGTTGGGGTCGATCGAGTCGAAGCCGCGCTTGGAGTAGATCGTCTCAATGCGTGTCCGCACATTGAGACCGTCGTCGTCCTTCTTGAACTGTTCGTTGCCGTTGAGCGGGGTGTAGTGCCCCGCGGCCCACTGACCCTCACCGCGGTGACGGCTCACCTTGCGGCGGGGAGTCGTGGCGGCAGGTTTCTGCGGGGTGGCGGCCATGGTTGTTACGTCCTTCGGGACAGGCAATTGGTGGGGGCGGCGCGTAGCGCCTCGATGAGGGGCGGTGGTCGGGCGGCGGGTGGGAGGCTCTGACCTGCGCGTACGGGCGCATGGGCATGCGTGCGCGGCATTGCGCGGGAAGGGAAGCGAAAAGAGGGGGATGTCGGGCGCTGCGGGGCCGTCAGCGCGCCGGACAGATGGCGCTGGACATGCGGCCGAGGTCGACGTGCCGTCGACTCACCAAGGCGATCCCAGTTCCAGACATGACGGAAGCGTGTCACGGCGATCTGGACACAGTCCAGCTTCGTCCATTATGCGGACACCCTTGTCTCGTAGAGCAAGACAAGGGTGGTGTCGGTCACATGGCCCATATAGGCCGTTTCTGTCCAGGTCAGACAGGGTACGCCCCCGGCCATGGGCCGGTCGGTGCCGCCTCGGCCTCCTCCTCGACCTTGGTGTCGAAGAGCTTGAAGCCACGGCGCAGATAGTTGTCCATGGCGTGCTCCCCGTCCTTGCTGCACGTATGCAGCCACACCCGCTTCGTTGGGGCCAGCCCCGGCCAGCGCTCCGCGAGATCCCAGGCGCGGGCGGCGCCGTACGCCAGCAGGTGCCCGCCGAACCGGCGTCCGCGGAAGGCCGGGATCAGGCCGAAGTAGACGATCTCCACGTCCCCGTCGTCCTGCGGCTCCAGCTCCACATACCCCGCGGGCGTCCCCCGGTCGTAGGCGACCCACGTCTCGACACCCGGACGCGCCACATACTCCTGCCACTGCGCGTACGTCCAGCCGAGCCGGTCCAGCCAGAGGATGTCCCCGCCGACCGACGCGTACAGAAACCGGCTGAACTCGGGCGAGGGCACCTCGGCCCGCACGATCCGCAGGTCCCCCTCCGGGGCGGCGGCCGGCAGGAGGTCCGTAGGGGAGGTCTGCTCCAGGGACCAGGTGGTCACGGGGATGTTGGTCATGGCGGCCAGGGAATCATCCGAGTGACCGATCTGTCGATCGGCGTCCGCGACCGCTAGGCCAGCGCCCGGTCGATCGAGTCCAGGGGCACGGCGAACAGCACCCCGCCCGACTGGGACCAGACCTCGCCGGTCGCCTCCCAGTACGACAGGGGCCCGGCCTGGACGCCCCAGCAGCGAGGGGCTTCCTCGGAGCCGCAGCGGGTCGCCTCGGCGCCGTCGGTGTCCTGGCGCCAGAGGCTGCCGTGCCGGTCCGTGGCGCCCGGGGCTCGGCCCAGGTACCAGTGGGAGCGGTCCGTCCCGGTCGCCCGGTGCGACAGCAGGCCCCTGATGCCGGACGCCTCCGTCTCGTACGCCTCGACGGCGTGCGCGGCGGCGGTGGCGTCGGTGGCCAGCAGGCCGGGGCGGGCCGGGTCGGTGCTGAAGTCGTAGCGCCACAGCCGGGCGTGCCGGTCGCTGTCGGCCGCGGTCCGTTCGCCCGCCACCAGGCTGTCGGGTGCCGTGCTGCGGTCGAGGGAGATGGCGCCGAGACGGGGAGCGGCGCTCCCGCCGGTCAGACGGTACGAGCCGACGGCCGGCAGGACGAAGCGGTTGCCGTGCGCCGACCAGCCGCCCTCGACGCGGCCCACCGCGGCGCTGTCGACGGTGGCGCGCTGGACGCGGTCCATGTCGTAGACGTACAGGCCGTCGGCGGTGGTGACCAGCAGCTTGTCCTGGTACCAGACCATGCCGGAGAGGCGGGAGGGCAGAGCGCGGTAGTCGCGTCCGCCGTCCACCGGGACGACGAGGAGGGCCGAGGCGTACCTGAGGCGGGCCAGGTCGCCCGCGTCGACGAAGGCGACCCGGGCGAGGCCCCGGTCGGCGGTGCCCTGGCTCCAGCCGGCCAGGAGTACCCGGTTGTCGTTCCACCAGCCGTCGTCGTCGGCGTCCCCCGAGGTGGTGAGCGCCCCCGCCCGCCAGGTCCGGGTGTCGGCGGCGTCCCAGCAGTACGCGCGCGTGGCGGCCGGTGCGACCGGCAGCGCGGCGCGTTCGGTGGCCGTACAGCCGGCCGCGCCGCGCAGGCTGCGGTCGGCGCTCTCCAGGACGGCACGGACACCGACCGGCTCGCCCATCCGGGAGGCGAGTTCGTCGAGCGTGGCCTGCGGGACCAGCTGCTCGTGGAGGCTGAGGGCGCCGGTGTCGGCGGCCCTGGTGAGAGGCTCCAGTGCCCCGGGGTTGTCGCCGACCGTGGCCTGCGAGGCACTGATCATCGTGGCGGCGGCGGTGAGCGCGAGGGCGGTGCCGGCCAGGAACGCGCGCACGGCGCGGCCCTGCTTGCGTCGACGGTGTCTGCCGCGGTGCTTCATCAAACCTCCCGAGGCGAGCCAACTGCGGCTATTGGTCTGGGTGTTGACCAAAAGAGCAGGTGGGGTGGCTCGTAGGGGGATGCTACGGCAGTGAGGCACACTTGCGGACGAAGACCTTGCAAATATGCGGAAGATGCACTCGGGCAGGCCGGACTCAGGCCAGATCGGCCGAGATCCGCCCCCGCACCACCGCCGGTGCCGTCGAGTGCGGCAGCAGATCGCGCGGGTCGTCCGGCAGCAGCACCTCGATCTCCGCGTCCTCGCGGAAGCGGTACGGCCGATGCTCCAGGAACCCCCCGAGATAGCGCCGCACCCGCGACATCTCGGCGCGCACCGTCACCGTACGGCCCGCGTCGCCGAACATGTCCTCGGCCAGCCCCGCCGCGCTGCGCCCGGCGCGGTGCAGGGCCAGCAGGTACAGCAACTCGGCGTGCCGGGGGCTCAGTTCATGGCTCCAGGAACCCGCGCTGCCGGAGACCGTCACCGACCAGCGGCGCGCCTGCGTCAGGTTCAGGGCGATCCGCGTCGCCCCGGGCGGCACCGGCTCGTCGGCGGCCCGCAGCAGCCAGCCGCCGGCCAGCGGTTCCACCGAGCACAGGCCGAGCGGCGGCAGCCACCGTCGGCCCGGCGACAGGGATTTGGGCAGCGCGATCCGGTGCGCGTACGGCATCCCGGTCACCGCGGCGGTCCAGCCGTCCCGGTCCACCACCAGGGCCCGCCCGGCCAGCCGGGCCAGCACCGGCGCCGCCACCGCGCGCAGCCGCTCCAGCGAGGTCAGATGCACCTCGCGCAGCCGGGCCTCGGCGAGCTTGGCCACCGAGTCGACCCAGGCGAGCGTGGCCGGGTGCATGGTCTCCAGCGGTCCGCTGATGTCCACCACGCCGATCAGCCGGCCGTCCCGCGGGTCCGTGATGGGGGCGCCGGTACAGGTCCAGGCGGTCTGCGAGCGCTGGAAGTGCTCGGAGGCGAAGACCTGCACGGGTCGGCGCACCACCGCAGGAGTGCCCACCCCGTTGGTGCCGACGACGCTTTCGCGCCAGTCGGCGCCGAGTTCGAAGCCGAGGCCGTCGGCCTTGCGCAGCACGGAGGAGTTGCCCTCCCGCCACAGCACCCGGCCCTCGTCGTCGGCGACGACCATGATGTGGTGGGCGATGTCGGCGACCGACAGCAGCCCCTCGCGCAGCACCGGCAGGACATGTCTGAGCGTGGTGGTCTCCCGGCGCCGCTGCACCTCCTCGCGGGACAGCAGCCCGGACCGGAAGTCGCGGTCGGGATCGACACCGCTGCGCAGCATGCGTGACCAGGACTGCTCGATCACCGGGCGCGGCGCGACGGGCGCGCGCCGGCCGGAGAGCGTGGCGGAGCGGACGTCGCTGAGTACGCGCGCCGCCCGAGCCGAGTCCACGGCGGCGAGCTGCGTCACGTCCGTCGGCGAGAGCGCCACGGGTCCCTCCCGGTTCGACTCGTACAGACCGTGCCTCTCATAGTGCCGTCCGCCGGTCGCGGAGGGACCCACTCCGCGCCCAGAAGCCAACAAGTTGCAACCCCTTGCAACCCTGGTGGTCCGCCCTGACCTGATTGAAACTTGAGCAACGCCGTCCCGAGCGGCGTTCGCGGCCTCGAACAGGCCATGGCGGGGGTGGTGCCGTGTCGGCGCAGCACCACCCCCTGCCTCCGGCGGTTGGGCCGTTGCGCCTCGGGGGGTGCGGCTTGATGTCTCGTTGGCGTCTGCCGGCCGGTTGTGGCTGGTCGCGCAGTTCCCCGCGCCCCTGAGGTGGGTGCCCGTGCCCTTGGCCGGTTTGCTGGACGGGTCAGGCCACCGGGCGGGCCCGGTCCACGATCGACGCCAGGTTCAGGCTGTGGGGCAGCGTGCCGAAGGCCGCGCCTCCGTCGCCGCCCAGCCGGGAGGCGCAGAAGGCGTCCGCGACCTCGGGCGGCGCGAAGCGGACCAGGAGTGAGCCCTGGAGGACCAGTGCCAGTCGCTCGGTCAGTCGGCGGGCCCGGCCCTCGATGCCCTCCAAGTCGGCCAGTTCTGTCAGCAGGCCCTTGATCGCCGCGTCCAGGCGGTGGTCGGCGCCGCGTGCCTGGCCGACCTCCTGAAGATAGGCGTTGAGGGCCAGGGGCTCCCGCTGCAGCACCCGCAGCACGTCCAGCGCCTGGACGTTGCCCGCGCCCTCCCAGATCGAGTTCAGCGGCGACTCGCGCACCAGCCGGGGCATCCCGGACTCCTCGACGTACCCGTTGCCGCCCAGGCACTCGGATGCCTCCACCGTCAGCGGCGTACACCGCTTGGTCACCCAGTACTTGGCGGCCGGCACCGCGATCCGCAGCAGCGCCCGCTCCTGCTCGCCGCCGTCGTCGTAGGCGGCCGCGAGCCGCAGCGCGAGAGTGGTCGCCGCCTCGGACTCGACGGCCAGGTCGGCCAGTACGTTGCGCATGAGCGGCTTGTCGACGAGCTTCCCGCCGAACGCCTCGCGGTGGTCACAGTGGTGGACCGCCTGCGCGACCGCCTGCCGCATCAGCCCCGCAGAGCCCAGAACGCAGTCCAGCCGGGTCGCCGCCACCATCTCGATGATGGTGTGCACCCCGCGCCCCTCGTCGCCGACCCGGCGCGCCCACGTCCCGTCGAACTCGACCTCGCCGGAGGCGTTCGAGCGGTTGCCCAGCTTGTCCTTGAGCCGCTGGATCAGGAACACGTTGCGGGTGCCGTCCTCCAGCACCCGCGGCACCAGGAAACAGGAGAGCCCGCCCGGCGCCTGCGCCAGCACCAGGAACCCGTCCGACATGGGTGCCGAGCAGAACCACTTGTGCCCGGTCAGCTCGTACGACTCGCCGTCGGGGAGCGGGCGCGCGACCGTCGCGTTGGCGCGTACGTCGCTGCCGCCCTGCTTCTCCGTCATGCCCATCCCGAACAGGGCCCCGGCCTTGAGCCGGGCGGGCCGCAGCTCGAGGTCGTAGATCACGGACGTCAGCCGCGGCTCCCACTCGGCGGCGAGATCGGGTTCCGTGCGCAGGGCGGGTACCGCCGCGTGGGTCATGGACAGCGGGCAGACGTTGCCGGCCTCGACCTGTGTCCACATGAGGAAGGCCGCGGCCCGCCGCACATGCCCGCCCGGCCGTACCCAGGCCGCGGTCAGCCCCGCCGCGACGCCCTTGCCGAGCAGCCGGTGCCAGGACGGATGGAACTCGACCTCGTCGATACGGTGGCCGTAGCGGTCGTGCGTGCGCAGCCGCGGCGGATGCGCGTTCGCCAGCGTCCCCCACTCCTGGACCTGTGCCGATCCACAGGTCCGCCCGAGCGCCGCCAGCTCGCTTCGGACGTCGTCCAGCAGCTCCGGGGCCAGGTGACGTTCGACGGCTGCGGTCAGGGCCCGGTCGGCGGTGTAGACGTCGTATCCGACCAGGGGCGGGGGCTGGTTGGTCACGGTGTGCGTGCTGCCTGCCATACCTGTGAACCTATCCCTCCGTGGGGCGCTGCTCTCCAGCCTGACACGGCACCGGCGCGGGGGAGCGGGCAGGTCGCGGGGGCGCGCACCCGGCGCCGCGATGAGTGCGCCCCCGTACGGCGGATACCTTTAGGTCGTGCAGCCAGCAAGTGAATCCCCTCAGCGGACCTCCGGTCGTCTCCACCGGGTGCGTGTCCTCTACCGGAACGTCTCCAAGCGCAGGACCGCCTGGCTGTTGCTCAAGGACACCGTCAATTCCTGCATCGAGTACCGCATCCTGGGCCTCGCCGCCGAGGCCGCGTTCTTCACGCTGCTGTCCGTGCCGCCGCTGCTGCTCAGCATGATCGGCCTCCTCGGCTACGTCGACGACTGGACCGGCACCGACACCATCAGCAGCCTGGAGACCAACCTCATCGAGGCCTCGCGCACCGTCCTGTCCGACAAGGGCGTGCGCCAGATCGCCCAGCCGATCCTGGACGACGTGATGCACGGCGGCCGCCCCGACGTCATCTCCGTCGGCTTCCTGTTCGCCCTGTGGTCGGGGTCGCGCGCGGTGAACGTCTTCATAGACACGATCACCGTGATGTACGGCCTCGACGGCGTCCGGGGGATCGTCAAGACCCGGCTGGTGGCGTTCCTGCTGTTCATCGCCGCCCTGCTGATCGGTTCGGTGGCGCTGCCGCTGATGGTGGCGGGGCCGGACGCGGTGGTGCGGATCGTGCCGTGGTCGGAGACCGTGGTGCAGGTCCTGTACTGGCCGGTCGTGATCGTCCTGTCGATCGCGTTCCTGACGACGCTCTACCACGTGTCCGTGCCGGTCCGCTCGCCCTGGATCGAGGACGTGCCCGGGGCGCTGGTCGCCCTCGGCATGTGGGTGCTGGGCAGCTTCCTGCTCCGCATCTACCTGACGAACACGATCGAGGGCGCGTCGATCTACGGCTCCCTCGCCGCCGCCGTCGCCGTGATGCTGTGGATCGGTGTGTCCGCGTTCGCCGTGCTCGTCGGGGCCGCGGTCAACGCCGCGATCGACCGGGTCTGGCCGGCCGCCGCGACGGCTGCGGCCCGTGCGGCCAACGAGCGGATGCGCGAGGCCCAGGCCGCCGAGTACGTGGCCCGTCACGCCGCCGGCCGCGAGCCCGGGCTCGACGACCCCGACGACCCCGACATGCCGTCGGAGTTCCCCGAGCGGTGGTCCCGCTTCCTGCCGCCGGAGGACGTGTCGTCCCGGCTGCGGACCCATGTGAAGAGCACGCACACGCATCCGCCGCACAAGCCGGAGGACCACGGCAGCGACTGAGGGCGCTGACGGCCGCTGGGGCTGAGGGGCGTCGCGGTCAACGCCGTCGAGGCTGAACGCCGTCGTACCTGAGCGCACTCGCCGCGGAGCCGTGTTGCCAGCAGTGGGCGGCGCAGCCCACGGGCGGCAGGGCTCGGCCGACACCGGGCGACAGCGGCCGACCGTTCACGCCTTCCATGCCCCCGCCGCCGCGGCCTGCCTCGCGAAGTCCCCGAAGTCCCGTGGCTCCCGGCCCAGCACCTCGCGGACGTCGTCCGTGATGTGGGCGTTGCGGCCGTCCATGAGGGCTTCGAAGACCTCCATCAAGAGGTCCACCTCCTCGGGCGGGACGCCGAAGCCGGTCAGCGCCTCGCCGTAGGCACGCACCGGGACGGGCGTGTACGTGATCGTGCTGCCCGTCGCCTCGGTGATCTCCGCGACCGCCTCCCGCCAGGACAGCAGCCGCGGCCCGGTCAGCTCCAGCGTCCGCCCCGCATACCGGTCCCCGGCCGTCAGCACGGCCACCACGACGTCCGCGATGTCCCGCACGTCGACGAACGGCTCCGTCACCTCACCCGCCGGAAACACCAGCTCCCCGTGGACCATCCCCTCCACCAGCGGCCCCTCGCTGAAGTTCTGCGAGAACCACGCCGCCCGTACGATCGTCCAGTCCGCGCCGGACGACTTCAGCGCCTCCTCGGCCGGCCGTGCCTGGTCCTCGCCGCGGGCCGACAGCAGCACCAGCCGCCGCACGCCGAGCCCCACCGCCTCCCGGGCGAGCGCGCCGATGCCTTCGGCCGCCGCAGGGGAGCCGATGTCGGACGGGTACATCAGATACGCCGCGTCCGCGTCGCGCAGAATCTCCGCCCAGGTGGTCGGGTCCTCCCAGTCGAAGCCCTGCGCCCGGGACGCGGCCCGCACCGTGAGCCCCGCCCCGCGCGCCGCTTCCGCCACCCGGCTCCCCGTACGCCCCGAGGCCCCGGTCACCACTACCGTCATCCGCTGCGTGTTCGCCGTGTTCGCCGTGTTCGCCGTGTCGGCCGCGTTTTCCGTCATGCGCCCAGTCAACGGTCGCACGCCCCAACAACCCATCGCTGAACGGCTCATTCCCATACGCGGACGTCTACGCTGACGGCATGGACGCCCTTGCCGGCCTGTTGGAGGGCCCACGCGCGCGGGGCGCCTTCATGATCCGCGCGTGTTTCGAGCCGCCGTGGTCCATCCGCGTCGAGGACCGCGCTCCACTCACCGTCATGGTCATGGTCCGCGGCGACGCCTGGGTCATCCCGGACCAGGGCGAGCCGATCCGGCTGCGCCCCGGCGACCTCGCCATCGCCCGCGGCCCCGACCCCTACACCTGCGCCGACGACCCCACCACCGCGCCCCAGGCCCTGATCCTGCCGGGCGCCGAGTGCCGCTACCCCGACGGCCGCTCCCTCAACGGCTCGATGGACCTGGGCGTGCGCACCTGGGGCGACCGGCTCGACGGCTCGGCGGTGATGCTGATCGGCACGTACCTGTGGCAGGGCGAGATCAGCGGGCGGCTGCTGAACGCGTTGCCGCCTCTGCTGTCGCTCACGGCCGACGTGTGGAACTGCCCCCTCACGCCCTACCTGATGGAGGAGGTCGCCCGCGACGAACCCGGCCAGGAGGTCGTCCTGGACCGCCTGCTCGACCTGCTGGTCATCGCCGCGCTCAGGGCCTGGTTCTCCCGCCCGGAGGCGGAGGCCCCGGCCTGGTACCGCGCGCTGGCGGACCCGGTCGTCGGCCGTGTCCTGCGCCTGCTCCAGGACAACCCCGCACACCCCTGGACGGTGGCCTCGCTGGCCGCCAAGGCGGGGGTGTCCCGGGCCGCGCTGGGCCGCCGCTTCACGGAACTGGTGGGGGAGCCGCCGATGACGTACCTCACGGGGTGGCGGCTCGCGCTGGCGGCGGATGCGCTGCGCGACACCGACGACACGCTGGATGCCATTGCCCGGCAGGTGGGTTATGGGAGCGCGTTTGCTCTGTCCAGTGCGTTCAAGCGGGTTCATGGGGTGAGCCCGCAGGAGTATCGGGGGCGGGTGGTGGTGGGGTAGGGCGGGTTCGCCGTGGGGTGTGTCGGTGCTTAGCGGACTGTGGGCTGCGGGTTGTCTGTGGTTGCTCGCGCCCACGCGGCGGAACCGCACATCGACACAGCCCGGCGCCCCTTGGGCGCGTCGTAGGCTGGCGTGTGTGTATACGGAACGGGCGTGCCGGCTCCTGGGCGCCGTCGTCTGGACGAACACTCCGTCCGGCGCGGGCGTCGGGCCTGTTCTGCCGGACGGGTGCATGGATCTGCTCTGGAACGAGGGGCGGCTGCTCGTCGCGGGGCCCGACACCCGTGCGTACGTCACCGCAGGCGCGCCCAGTACGTGGGTCGGCGTCCGTTTCTACCCCGGCACCGCGCCCGGCCTCCTCGGCGTGCCCGCGCACGAGCTACGCGATCGGCGCGTCGACCTCGCGGATCTGTGGCCGGCCTCGGAGGTACGGCGACTGCGGGGGCGAATCGGGGCCGCGGCCGACCCCGTGACCGCGCTCGAAGACGTGGCGCTGGAGCGGGCCGCCGGTGCCGAGCCGCCCGACCCGCTGCTACGAGGGGTGGTGACCGCCCTCGACGCGGGGCGGCCTGTCGCGACCACCGCCGACGAACTCGGCCTCGGCGCCCGGCAGTTGCACCGCCGCTGCCTGACCGCCTTCGGCTACGGCCCCAAGACGCTGGCCCGGATCCTGCGGCTGCGACGGGCCCTCGCCCTGGCGCGGGGCGGCGTGACCTTCGCGGACACGGCCGTGCGGGCCGGGTTCGCCGACCAGGCTCATCTGGCGCGGGACGTCAGGGAGTTGGCGGGCATGCCGCTCGGTGAGCTACTCGGCCGGCGCGGCGGCTAGCGGCGCGAACAGGTCGACGCCGTTTCCGTCCGGGTCCTGGACGGAGGCGTACCGCTGGCCCCAGAAGGCGTCCCACGGCTTGAGCTCCCCGTGGCAGCCGGCGCCCACCAGCTCTTCGTACACCGCGTCCACCTCACTCGGATCCGCGCACCGCAGCGCCAACGAGTGCCGGCCGCTCCCCGTGGGTGGCTGCCACTCCGGGAGGAAGGAGCGCACGGTCGCCTCCGTGTCGAGCAACAACCGCAGCCCGCCCGGCAGTTCCGCCTCGGCGTGCGGCTCGTTCTCGGCGCCGTCGGGGAAGGCGAAGCCGAGGCGGCGGTAGAAGACGACGGAGGCGGCCATGTCGGAGACGACGAGGCCGATGGCATCGAATCGTGGAGTCATGCGGCCACCGTAGGCAGCCGGTGACGGCCGGGTCTTGAAGGAATCGGACACCCCGTCGGACACCCCGTCGGACACCCCGTCGGACAGCCTGTCGGGCGTCCCGTCGGGCGCCTAGTGGAAGGTCACCGGTCCCAGCGGCGTGTCCACCGTGAACGACATCCCCACCGGGCCCGTCGTGAGGTCGAGGTCCGTGCCGAGGGCTGCCAGCAGGGGACGGATCTCGTCCGGCTCGGGGGCGCTCGCGGACAGGGACAGCAGGGGTGTGGTGGGCAGGTCCGAGGCGGTGGGGTGGACCGTGGCGCTCCAGTCGATGAGGAAGGGGACCAGGCCGGAGGGGTGGGCGTCGTCGCCGTCGGTGAGCCGCCATTCCAGCAGGGTGCCGTCGGGTCTGCGGCGCCTCATCGCCTGCGCCGGGCCGGGGTCGTACCCCTGGGCCCGGGCGGCCGCGATCGCCGCGTCCAGGTCGGGCGGGCTGATCGCCCAGGTGACCGTGCGCGGGGCGGTGAGCCCGTCGACCTCGAAGGGTCGGGGCTGCCCGGGCGCGGACTGCTCGGTGTCCGGCCCGATGATCTCCAGGTAGCTGGCGCCGCCCAGGGACACCAGACAGTTGCGGGTGCCGAGCCCGACGTGCACGCCGCCCGGGGCCGGGGGCACGCCGGTGCGTCGGGTGAAGTCGGCGACCGTGGCGGCCAGGTCCGGGGTCGCGAGGACGAGATGGTCCAGGAGCGCGGGGATGGCGTTCATCGCAGCCGAGGCTACGCAGAGCGGCCTGCGTTATGGAACACCTGTGCGCCAGGACGGGCCGGTGGCCTCACTCCTCGAACACGACGGTGCCGTCCTCCAGCAGCGTCGGATGGATCTTCATCGGGCCGTACTCGTCGATGTCCGACGGGCGCGGCGTCTCCGGACCGTCGGGGCCCATGCGCAGCAGGCGCTCGGTACGGCAGATCCGGAAGACCCGGCCCGCCACATGGGCCTCGTCGGCGCGCTCGAGCGCCCGGAACTCCTCGGCCGCCTTCTCGTACACGGCCTTCTTCTCGTCGTCGAACTTGTAGAGCATGGGCCACATCTCGCTCATCGCGTCGTAGAGCACGCGTCTGGCGTCGTGCGGGGTGGACTGGAGGGCGAGGGCCGGCTCCCAGCCGGTCCGTTCGCGCTCGACCACGGCGAAACAGGTGGGCAACAGCACGACCTGCGGGTGCGAGTGCACCGCCTGCTCCGACTCCCTGCGCAGGTCGAGGGGGAACCGCACGCCCCGGTACGCGAAGTCCCGCAGCGCGGCCAGCAGGGCGCCCGTCATCGGGCCGCCCTCCACACGGTCCGGGTCGAGGGCGAAGTCCAGGTCGGGGGAGGGGGTGTGGTCGGCGCGCCGGTCCCAGGTCCGCTCCGCGGGCTCCGGGTCGGTGGGGCGAGGCGGCTCCAGCCGGTTGTTGCCGTCGCAGCGCGTGAACTCGTCCCCGCGCACGATCCGGTACCGGACCCCGCACGCCTCGACCTCGTTCACCGGCTCCCGTTCCAACACCTCCACGGCGGCGAGCAGTTCACGCCGTACGGCGGGATCGTCGGTGTCGTCCTTCGCGCGGAACCACAGATGTGTGTTGAGCGAGTCCCGGCACATCTGCGGCATCCCGTTCACGACCGGCTTCAGCACCCGCCACTCGGGCCCCACCGCCGGATCCTGCACGGCGACCCCGAACACCGGCCCACGCAGGGCGAACCCGGGATAGAGCAGAGAGGCGTCCACCGCGTCGGCCTCCCGCACCCACGCGGCGGGGTCGTCACGGCGGATCAACTCGTCGTGGAGGGCGTGGATCTGTTGCTGCCAGTCATGGGTCATGCACGCATTGTTTCCGGGGCGGGTGCGCACGCGGGGGTGAAGCGACCCAACAACCCGGGTTGTTGAGGTGCCCCGGTGACCCGAAATTCTCGGATCACCGGCAGCGGTGGGACCGAACAGCCGGCTCCCCTAGGCTCGCCCGCATGGCCGCACGACTCCTCGTCCACACCCGCACCACCGCCTACCGGCACGACTCCATCCCGGCCGGCGTCGAGGCCGTCCGCACCATCGGCGACTTCGAGGTGGACCACACCGAGGACCCCGCGGCCTTCGAGAAACCCCTCGACGATTACGCGGCCGTCGTCTTCCTCTCCACCAGCGGCGAGGTGCTCACCCCCGCCGGGCGCGAGCGGCTCGCCGCGTACGCCTCGTCGGGCGGCGGCTTCGTCGGCGTGCACGCTGCGGCCTGCACCGAGTACGACTGGCCGTACTACGGCGAGCTGTTGGGCGCGCGGTTCGACCGGCACCCCGAGTACCAGCCCGGCAAGGTGGTCGTGGAGGACCGCGACCATCCGGCCACCCGGCACCTGTCCGCCGTATGGGACTTCGTCGACGAGTGGTACGACTTCCGCACCAACCCCCGGGGCGCGGTACGGGTGTTGGCCCGCGCCGACGAGTCGTCGTACGACGGCGGCGGCATGGGCGAGGACCATCCGCTGGTGTGGTGCCGCGAGCAGGGATCCGGACGCGTCTTCTACACGGCGCTCGGACACGCCTGCGAGGCGTATGAGGACCCGGACTTCCGCGCGCACCTGCTCGGCGGGATCAACTGGGCGGCGAGACTGAGTGGGAAGGAGACGAGGTAGCGCGGCGGGCCACTCGTCCAGGAAGTCCGATACGCCGGGAGGCGCAGGTGTCGATGACGAGCTTCGATACGAGTGAGCGGCTGATGTGGGCGGGCCGGGCGACCGCCTACGCCGGAAGCTTCGCCAGGCTGTGCGGCCATCCGGTGCCGCGGCTGCTCGATGCCGCTGAAGTCCGGCCCGGCCTGCGGATACTGGATGTGGGAACCGGGCCGGGGACCGTCGCCGCTGCCGCATGTGCGCGGGGCGCGAGGGTGACGGCCGTGGATGCCGAACCGACCATGGTCCAGCTGGCCATGCGGGCCGCGCCTGAGGCAGACGTACGAGTGGCTGCCCTTCCCGAGCTTCCCTTCAGCGACGGGGAGTTCGATGCCGTCGTGGCCAACTTCGTGCTGAACCATGTCGGCCGGCCCGGGCTCGCCCTCGCTGAGCTGCGCCGCGTCGTCCGGCCGAACGGCTGGGTCGCGCTGACGATCTGGGCGGCGCCACCGGCACCGGGCCAGGCTCTGCTCGGCCGCGCGATCCAGGCCGCGGGTGCGGTGCGTCCCGTGCATCCGCCCGCGGGACTGGCCCCCGAGGACGACTTTCCCCGTGGCGAGAGCGGACTGACCGGCCTGATGCACGCGGCAGGGCTGTGTGAGGCGGTCTGCGAGACCCTGCGCTGGGACCACCGGGCCGACGCCGAGGAGTGGTGGAGCGGTCCTGCGGCCGGCGTGGCCTTCGGCGGTCAGATCGTGCAGAGCCAGACCCCGGGGATCCGGGCCGAGATCAAACGCCACTTCGATCTCTTCAGTGCCAAGTTCGCGGACGAATCCGGTGTGCTGACGTTGCCGCATGCGGCGTTGCTCGCCCGCGCGCGCCGCTGAACTCCTTGTGCTGCTCGGCTTTGATCTCGCACGTCGAACCCCGGCGCGTTCGTCTCGCGCCGGGGTTCGACCTGCCGTTACGGCGTCACGACGGACGACGCGGCCTGCGGAGCGCGCGGAACTGGGGGCCGTAGGTGCCCGGGGCGTAGCGGAGCCCGGTCTCCATCAGTTCCACGGCGGGATCCTCCAGCGCACGCATGGCGTGCATGGCCGCGTTCAGGGTGCGCTCGCCGCCACCCGCCCAGGCCGCGTCGAGGCCGTCCAGCACGGTGCTGTAGGTGGCGTCGAAACGGAACAGGAGCTGCCCGACATGGACCGGGGGCCTGGGCCAGCCGCCGACCGGGACCGGGGCCATGGGGCGCACGTCGGGGAAGGGTACGGGCGGGCCGACGTACCGCCAGCCGTCGTCGGTCTGACGCAGCTCCCGACCGTGGTAGATCTCGCCGAAGGCGTAGTAGTGCGCCGGATAGTCGTCCTCGAACGAATCGGACGGGGAGCTGGCGGTGCCCTCGCCCTGCTCCCTGATGATCTCGATGGCGCGCTCGACGTCGTCGAGGGTCTCGACCGGATGCAGTTCGTCGGAGAAGACGTACTGGGACAGCTGCCCGCGCGCCGACAGCTCCGGCTGCACCGTCCGGAACGCCCGCATCATCTCGGCGTAGAACTCGCCGACGGTGGGCGAGGAGCCCGCGCTCCGCACGAGCGATTCCTCGGGAGCCTCGATCGCCATCATCACGTCGCGCACGAAGGACTTGGTCAGGCCCGACAGGTAGACGGTCACACCGGCACGCACACCGCCGGGCAGCGGGCCGGGGGAGGCGGGCGCGGAAGCCTTGATCTGCGGCCTGCCGCCCACTGCCACCAGCAGGTTGCAGACGATGCCCAGGTGGTACATCTCGTCGCCGACGATGCGCTTGATCATTCGTGCGACCTCACTGCGGCGGTCCTTGACGGACCACCAGCCGCACAAGTAGGGCGGGATGGTGGAGAGTTCGAGTCCCACGGCTACCTGAAGGGCCGACCTGATCCAGGCGACTCCGCGGCCCTCGTGGGGAACGGCCAGCAGACGCGCCACGGATCCGAGGCCGGGCGCGACAGGTGGCGCGGCCTCCGGCAGCGCGGCAGGTGGCGCGGCCTCCGGCAGCGCGGCAGCCTGCGCGGGACCGGCGACCGCGGCCGGTGCGCCTGCCGCCACAGCAGCCGTCGCCAGGAAAGTCCTGCGCTTGAACGGAGAAACTGCCGACTCGTCCGGCTCTTGGCCCATACCCGTCACCCTCGCCTCAGCTTATGGCTACGGCCCCGCTCTGCTCGACGCACCCGGGACCCCTCGACAGCTCGCGAAGCTAGCAGCCATCACGGCCGCCACCAGGGCAGACGAGCCGAGCGGCGCATCGACCCACCCTGTCGGTCCAACGTGGGGGAGACGTCAGCGAAGAGGTGCCCGTTCGTCGACACGGTGTGTCGCAGCGCCCAGGCAGGGGCGGTCCACACTTGCCGTTCGTGCCCGTCGTGGACCTGGCGGCGCCCGTTTCCGGTGCCGGCGGCGGGCACGGGCCGAGGACGCACCGGCCCGAGCCGGCCGACGCTGACCCCTTGCCGTCGACGACCCGGACGGTCGTACACGACAAGCCGCACCAGCCGAACTCACGGACTCACGGACCCACGGCCCCACGGCCCCACGGCCCCACGGACTCAGCAAAGTGATCGTTCGCGCGGCCCCGCCGTGCTCGACCGCTCCACCAACCGCGTAGACAGCTCCGTCCGCGTACTCTCCGGCCGGTCCCCGTCCATCATCCGCACCAGCAGCCGCAGCGCCGTCGCCGCCATCTCCGACAGCGGCTGGCGGACCGTGGTGAGGGACGGGGCGATCCAGCGGGACTCCGGCAGGTCGTCGAAGCCCACGACGCTCACGTCGTCCGGCACGCTCAACCCCCGTTCCGCCAGCGCCTCGTAGACCCCGAGGGCCATCCGGTCCGAGCAGACGAAGACGGCCGTCGGCGGTTCGGGCAGGTCGAGGAGGTCCAGCATGCGGCGGCGGGCGACCCCCTCGTCGAAGCCCGCGTGCCGGACGTACTCGCGACGGTGCCGCACCCCGGCGGACGCGAGCGCGGAGCGGTAGCCGGCCACCCGGGCGGTGCTGCACATCTTGCGCTGGTGACCGGCGATGATGGCGATGCGTTCGTGGCCGAGCGCCAGGAGGTGCTCGGTCGCGATGACGCCGCCGTGCCAGTTCGCCGCGCCCACCGACACCACGCCCGACGGCGGCTCCAGCACCGGGTCGATCATCACGAACGGGATGCGGTGCTGATCCAGCCACGCGTACTGCGACGGCGTCAGCTCGGCCAGGTTGAACAGCACCCCGGACGAGCCGCGCGCGATGAGCTTGTCCAGCCAGCCGCGCTCCGGTCGCCCGCCCCGCGTCCGGGTCAGCCCGGCCGAGACCACCACCTCCAGGCCCGCGTCGTGGGCCGCCGCCTCCACGCCGTGCAGCACCGCACCCGACCACGAGGTTTCCAGGGAGTGCACGACGAGGTCGACCAGTCCCGGCGTCTTCGCCGCGTCGAAGCGGGGTCTGCGGACGTAGCCGAGCCGGTCCAGTGCCTCGGTGACCCGGCGGCGGGTCTCGGGGGCGACGTCCTCCCGGCCGTTGACCACCTTGGACGCGGTCGGCACGGACACCCCGGCCTCGCGGGCCACGACGGCCAGGGTCGGCCCGGCCGCTACGCTCGCACTGCCCGTACGGACCATCGAGAACCGCCTCTCAGGCCCGCCCGAGGGCCTTGAAAAGTTTCGACCAGCCGGAAACAGTAAGCGCTTCCTACCCTAGGTTCACCGCGATGAGTCCGGAAGAGGCCGGAGTTCGCAGGAATTCGCGGGTCACGACTTTCGAAACTTCGAACAGGCTCAAGGGCGGCCCAGGGCTACCAGCAGGTCAGACGGAACCCCGTGAAGTCGGCCGTGAAAGCCGAGTCGACCAAGTCCATGGCGTGGACGCCGGCCATCGCCCCGGTGAAGCGCAACTTGGAGCCGTAGTCGTCGGAGAGCTTGGTGAAGTCCAGCGGCGGGCCGACCGGCGTGCGGACGCCCCCGCGGACGTACCAGAACCGTGCCCGGCCGTCGTCCACGGTCACGCCCAAGGTCAACGGCGCGCTCGCGTCCACCTCCACGACGGCCGCCTGCCGGGTGCCGAACTCCTCACGCTCCACGAGGCTGAGCACCGTACGGCCCTCACCTCGCCACTGCTGTCCGTGCTGCCCCTCGCCCTCGGGCTCCGCCCAGGTGAGGTCGAGGCTCAGATACGCCTCCGTGTTGTACCGCAGGACCAGCCCGGCGGCATGCGTGAACGTGCGCGGCCGCGCCTGAACGGTGACCTCGGCCTCCGCGCGGTGCTCGGTGATGCGCTGGGCCAGCAGACTGTGCGCCCACCGCGACTCGGGACCGTGCCGACCGCGCAGCCGGATCCAGCCGGGGCGGGCGGTCGCGTCGGCCCAGCTCGCGTCGGCGTAGCCGCGCAGCGTGCTCCAGGGCCAGCCCAACGGGTCGTCGGTGTCGGTGAGTCGGGGCTCCGGCTCGGCGGGAGGTGTCGGTACGTCGACCTCGACCGCCGGGTGCCAGCCGCCGTGCCGCAGTCGGGGCCAGCCCGTCTTGTCCCAGCTCAGCACCTGGATCGCGGTCTCCCGGCCGAGGGGGCAGCGGGGGCCGTCCGGCGTCCGCAGCGGCCGTGCCGTGAGGTGGCTCATCACCCACGCGCCGTCCGGCGTCTCGACCAGCTCCGCGTGCCCGGCCTTCTGCAACGGCACCGACGGATCGTCGCGTGTCGTCAACAGGGGTTGGCTGTCGAGCTCGTAGGGGCCGGTGATCGCACGACTGCGTGCCACCAGCACGCCGTGCTCGACCCCCGTGCCGCCTTCCGCGAGCACGAGGTAGAACCAGCCGTCGCGCTTCAGCAGCTTCGGCCCCTCGATGAGCCGTTCGTGCTGGAGCAGCAGGTGCGTGTCACCGACCGGGGCCAGGGTCTCGCGGTCCAGCTCGGTGAGGACGATCCCGGCGAAACGCTGCCCGCTCGGGCGAGGGTCGCTCTGCATGTTGAGCAGCCACAGCCGGCCCTCGTGGTGGAAGAGCGCGGGGTCGAAGCCGTGGCTCGCGAGGCGACGCGGCGCGCTCCACTTGCCGTCGACGTCCGTGGCCGTGGACACATACGTGTCCAGATCGAAGTACGGCGTCCCGACCGAGCGCACGATGGAGTACACCATCCAGAACCGCTCCCCGTCCCAGCTCAGCGAGGGCGCCCAGACGCCGCCCGAGTCGGGGACGCCGGCCAGTGAGTCGCCGGGGACCGCGCCCCGGACGTGGCCCGCGTACTCCCAGTGGGCCAGGTCCCGGGAGCGGTGGATCGGGATCGTCGGGAACCACTCGAAGGAGCTCGTGGCCACGTAGTACCAGTCGCCGACCCGGACCAGGGAGGGGTCCGGGGCGAAACCGCGCAGGACGGGATTGTGCAGCAGGGTCACTCGAACTCTCCCAGGGCGACGGTCACTTGAGGGCACCCAACGTCACGCCGGTCCGCCAGTAGCGCCGCATCGCGACCATCATGATCGCCATCGGGACGATGGACAGCAGCGCGCCCGTCAGGACGAGGCTGGTCACGTCGATGCCCGACTCCAGGCGCTTGCCCGACCAGTTGTACAGGCCCAGGTTGAGCGTCCAGTTCTCCTCGCCGCGCAGCACGGTCAGCGGGAGGAAGAACGCGTTCCAGGTGTTGACGAAGGCCAGCAGGAACACCGTCGCGCCCCCCGTCGTCATCATCCGCAGCACGATGCTGAAGAAGATCCGCAGCTCACCGGCGCCGTCGATACGCGCCGCCTCCAGCAGCTCGAACGGGATCGTGGCCTCGGTGTAGACCTTGGCCAGATACACGCTGAACGGGTTGATCAGACAGGGGATCAGCATCGCCCAGGGGGTGTCGACCATGCCGATCGCCGAGAACAGCAGGTACAGCGGGAGCGTGAGCAGGGCGATCGGGATCAGGAACGAACCGACCACGCAGGCGAACACCGCCCCCCGCCCGGGGAAGTCGAAGCGGGCGAGGCCGTAGCCCGTGGCGAGGGCGATGAGCGTGCCGCCGAGGGAGCCGACACCGGCGTACAGGAACGAGTTGGCGGTCCAGCGCAGGAAGATGCCGTCCTCGTAGGTGAAGACCTGCTGGACGTTGTCCCACAGATGCCAGCCCGAGAACCACAGCCCGTTGCTCTGGTACAGCCCCACGCGGTCCTTCGTCGCGGCGATCATCAGCCAGTACACGGGGAACAGGCTGTAGGCGCCGGCCAGGACCAGCCCGAGCAGCACGAAGCGCTGGCCGCCCTTGGAACGCGAGGCCGCATCCGGGCTGGTGAGCCGGCGGACGCTACGCCCGCGAGGTGGCACGGCGGCTGCTTCCGTGCCGTTTTCCTTGACGTTCTCCGTCAGCGCCATCAGTCCGCCTCCCTCGAGGTCAGCCGGTAGAAGAGGAAGGACGCCACACCGAGGATCAGGGCGAGCAGCACCGACAGGGCCGCGGCGTAGTGGTAGTTGGCGGCGTTGAACGCCTGGTTGTAGATGATCATGATCGGGGTGAAGCTGTCGCTGACTGTCTCCGGAGTCACGTTCCTGAACAGTGCGGGCTCGTTGAAGATCTGCAGCATCTGGATGATCGACAGCAGAGCGGTCAGCACCAGCGCCCCGCGCACGAACGGGATCTTGATGCTCAGTGCGATCCGCAGCTCCGAGGCGCCGTCAAGGCGCGCGGCCTCGAACAGTTCGCGGGGCACGCCCTGGAGGGCGGCGTAGATGATCACCATGTTGTAGCCGATGCCGTGCCAGGTCAGCAGGTTGCCGATGGCCGGCCACACCATCGACGGCGCGAAGAAGTTCCAGTCGAACCCGAACAGCTCGCCGAGCGGGGTCAGCGGGCCCACCTGCGGGCTGTACAGGTTGACCCACACGAGGGCAGCGACCACGCCGGGGATCATGTACGGCACCAGCAGCAGGATCCGGAACCGGCCGGCCACCTTCGCCGTGACCGCGTCCAGGAAGAGCGCCAGCAGCAGGCTGATGAGCAGCATGAACGGGATCTGGACGCAGGCGAACAGCACCACCCGCAGGATGGAGGTCATGAACGCCGGGTCGGTCAGGCCCTTGCCGTAGTTCTCGAGCCCGACGAACTCCGTGGTCGCGCCGCCGAGTCCCAGCCCGGACGACTTCTCCAGGAACAGTGACTGGTAAACCGCGTAACCGATCGGGAGCAGATAGAGGAAGACGAAGCCGAGCTGGAAGGGCACCGTGAACGCGGCGCCCTTCCAGCGCTGGGAGCGAATCATCGAGTCTGCCTCAGCCCTTGACGCTGATGCCGCGCTGCTTGAGGTCGTTGACCGTCCACTCCTGCATGTGCGCCAGGAGGTCGGTGACCTTCTGCTTCTTGCTGACGACCTTGGCCCACTCGGCCTGCATCTCGGTGAACATCGCGGTCCAGTTCGGACCGAAGGTCCAGCCGGTCCGGACGGTGCCCAGGCTGTCCGTGACGACCTTCTTCGCCGGCTCGTAGTTCTTGCCGAGCAGCTTCTCGGAGATCGCTTCGGAGACGTACGACTCGCTGTCCGCGAGCGCCGGCATCACACCGCTGCCGGTCTCCGGGCTCGCCATGGTCTTGACCGCTCCGGTGTCCGTGGACATCCACAACGCCGCCTGGGCCGCCTGCTCCTGGTACTTGCACTGCTCGCTGACCAGGGTCAGGTTGCCGCTCTGGTTGGTACCGGCCGGCGTCTGGGCAGCCTCGCCCGCGAAGGCCGGCCACGGGGCGAGCGCCCAGTCGCCGAAGGACTTGGTGAAGTTCTGCACCATGCCGGACATCTGCCAGGTGGAGATCTGCCGGGTCGCGGTGGCGCCTGTGTCGAAGCTGCGCTGCACGGCCGCGTAGTCGGCGAAGGACAGCTTGGCGTTCAGGTCGTTGTCGATGATCTCCTGGATCACCTCGGCGGCCTTCAGGGTGCCCTCGTCCTGGAAGTCGATCTTCCAGGAGTCGCCGTCGATGCTGTACCAGTTCGCCCCGGCCTGCATGGCCAGCACCTCCAGGGTGCTCGGGTCCTCACCGGCGTAGTTGGTGACCTTGATGTCGTGCTTCTTCAGTTCCTTGCCGGCGGCGATGAAGTCGTCCCAGGTCGTCGGGGCCTTCAGGCCGTACTTCTTGAAGATGTCGGTGCGGTAGATGGTGAAGGCCGGTGCCGAGGCGGTGGGGACGCCGTAGACCTTGCCCTGGACCTGGCCGGTGGCCCACGAGCCGGTGTTGAACTTGTCCTTGTCGGCCTCGACGTACTTGGTGATGTCGGCGAGCGCACCCTGCGCGACCCAGCTGGTCACGTACTCACCGGTGTTCTGCAGCAGACAGGGCGCGTTGCCCGCCTTGACGGCGTTGGTCAGCTGCTTCTGCATGGTCAGCTGGTCGGTGACCTTCGTGTACTTGAGCTGAACGTCCTTGTGGCCGGCGTTGAACGCCTTGACGACGGCCTCCTGGCCGTTGGCCCAGCCCCAGAAGTCGAGGGTGACGGGGCCGGAGGCGTTGGAACCGGAGTCCGAGTCCGTGGAGCCGGATCCGCCACAGGCGGCGAGCAGACCTGTCAGAGCGATTCCCGCAACGGCGGCGGAGGCGAACCTTCTCCGGGGGCTGGTGAAGTTCATCTGACCGTGATCCTTCGGAATGAGAGCGTTCTATCGGAACGGCGGCGGCTCGGTGGTGCCGGCCAGGAACGGCGGCCGGAAATCATCGGCTCGCGGTTGCGGGGGGTCGGCCAAGCAGAAGCTGTAGTAAGCGGTTGCAGGGACGGTAGGCCGACGCCTTCGGTCATAGCAAGAGGTGCGCGGCAATTTGTTACTTCGGTTTGTCAGTGGGATCACCCCGTGGTGACACGGCGGCGGCTCGCGGCTGCTGCCGCATATCCGCAGGTCACGCACGTCTGGCCGAGAGCTGTGCAGACCGGGGGCGAGGCTCTCGGCAGCGCGGAGAAGGTGCGAAAAACTTGAAGAAACCGATTACGTAACGCATGCTCAGTCGCGCTTCAAAGGGATGCGCGGGTGGGGGCGCGATCGGCCTCGGCGCTGCACCGCGCGCCGGTCAGCCCCGCAGGCCAGTCCCGCAGGCCAGTCCCGCCGGTCAGCCCTTCCGGGTCGGCGGCCGTACGGAGTTGCGTACGACGACATGGGTGCCCAGCACCAGATGGTCGCCGTCACTGCCCTTGCGGCGCCCCGCGGTGCCCTCCCGCCGGTCGGCCACGGCACGCAGCGCGACCCGGCCCATCTCCTCGTACGGCACGTGCACGGTGGTGAGTTGGGGGGTGAGCTGGGAGGCGAGCGGAATGTCGTCGTAGCCGACGATCGACACGTCCTCGGGCACCCGCAGCCCCGCCGCGCGCAGCGCCTGCATAGCCCCGGCGGCGACCACATCCGTCCCGGCGAGGACGGCGGTGAAGTCCGGCGTCTCCTCCAGGGCGGTCTCGACGGCCTCGTACCCGTGCTCGTAGTCGTACGGGCCATGCCGAACCAGCCGCGGCTCGAACGGCACTCCGTACGCCTCGAAGGCGCGCTCGGCGCCTCTCAAACGGCCCTGGGCGGTGGTGAGTTCGGCGTGCCCCGGCAGCACGAGAACCCGACGGTGCCCGGCCGACAGCAGATGGCTGGCCATGGCATAGGCGCCGCCTTCGTTGTCGTAGTCCACCGTCGTCGCCGGCACATCACCCTCCAGCGGCGGTCTGCCCACCAGCACCAGATGCGATCCGGCGGCGTCGAGGGAACGGGCGAACCTGGCCATGCGCAGCTGGTACTCGTCGTAGTCGTAGGCCCCGCCCAGCAGCACCACCGCGGCGACGCCCTGCTGGCGCATCAGGTTGACCAGCGCGAGCTCCCGCTCGGGATCGTCACCCGTGGTCCCCACCAGCGAAAGCCAGCCACGCAGCGTGGCAGCACCCTCCACGCCCTTCGCCACATGGGCGAACGCGGCGCCGGTGATGTTGTTGATGAGGATGGCCACGGTGGGCGTACCGCCGCCGGCCAGGGAGCGGGCGTGGGCGTTGGTGACGTAGTCCAGGTCCCCAACGACCTTCATCACCCGGCGGCGCAGATCATCCGACACCGGGTAGTTGCCGGACAGGACGCGCGACACGCTGGCGACGGAGACGCCCGCGCGCTCCGCGACGTCCCGGATGGTCGCCCGACCGGCATCACCGGCCACCTTGCGCTGACTCACCCTTGCGGCTCCTTCACCGTCGCGCCTGCCTCACGGAAACCGTATCCCATGGTGTCTTTCGGCCCACTGTGCCCGCGTCGCGTGCGGCAACGGCCCGGTCGGTGACGTGCCGCGAGCCGCGTAACGGGTCTGCCGGTGGCGTGCCGGCACCCGGCGCCGCCCCACCCCTCACGCCACCCGAGCCAGATCGGCATGCCGCACCTCATGCACCAGCGGCTCGCCTGCCACCACCCGCTCCAACTCCTCCACCACGATCCGCCCGAGCCGCTCCAGCTCGTTCCCGAGCGACCCTGCGACATGAGGCGTGAGGAAGACGTTCGGCAGGTGATACAGCGGCGACCCCGCGGGCAACGGCTCCGGCTCGGTCACGTCGAGGATGGCGTGCAGCCGCCCGGAGACGAGCTCGTCCGTGAGCGCCACGGGATCGACGAGCGCACCCCGCGAGGTGTTGATCAGCACACCCCCGTCCCGGATCAGGCCGAGGCGCTCCCCATCGAGCATCCGGTACGTCTCGGGGATGTCCGGCGCGTGCAGGCTGACGATGTCGCTGTGCCGCAGGAGGTCCTCCAGCGACAGCAGTTCGGCGCCGAGTTCGGCGGCCTCGGCGGGGCTGACGTACGGGTCGTGCAACAGCACCGTGAAGTCGAACGGCCGCAGCAGGTCCAGCAGCCGTCTGCCGACCCGCGAGGCGCCGATGACGCCGACCCGGCGGCCGACGTTGCCGATCGGGGCGGTCTCGCCGTGAGTCGGGTAGGCGTGCGTGGCACGGAAGCGCTCCCGGAAGGAGAAGGTGTCCTTCCCGGCGAGCAGGATCATGGCGAGCGTGTACTCGGCGACCGGCAGCGCGTTGGCGGTGACCGCGCTGGAGACGGTGACCCCGGCCTTCCACAGCGCGTCGCCGACCAGTGAGCGGACCGAGCCGGCGGCGTGCAGCACGGCGCGCAGCCCGGGCGCGGCCGCGAGGACGTCGGCGTCGAGCCGGGGGCAGCCCCAGCCGGTGATCAGCACCTCGGTCCGGGCGAGGACCTCGGCCGCTGCCGGGTCGGTGAAGTCCTGCACGACGAGCGCCGGGTCGAGTGCGGATGCCTGCTTCAGCCGGGCCATGAGCGGCGGCGGGAAGAGCAGGGGGAGGTGCACCGGATCCATCGCGAACACGGCCCTCGGTGGGAGCGGGCTGGGCATGGCTCTCCTGAGACACTGGACGGAAACATTTTCAGAAAGCGTCTTCTACCGTAGATCTGGCGGAAGGGCCGGTCAATCACCCGGATGAGGAGCGGAGTTCCGGAGAGCGTGCGGGTGGCGTGCTGGGTCTGCCCCTGTCAGGAGCGACTCACACCGAAATCGGTTTCCTGGCGTTCCCGTGTTCCTGTGCGTTTCCGTGTGCGTTCCCGCGTCCACGAGGGTCCCCGAGTGCTCCGGTGCATCCGGTCGAGCGGGCCGAGCGGGCCGACCCGACCGCACTTCCCACCTCGTCGAGGGGCGCAACTGCCGACAACCGGTTCCCGCCATCCCAGTCGGCCCCTCTGCTCGCATCCCCGCCGACTGCGCTGATCAGGCCATGTTTCCGAGGCCTCGTCGGCCCTCGGCGACCATGAAGCCGAGGTTACACAGTCTTTTCGAAAGTTCGCCCAGGCTCTTGACGCCGTTTACGGACCAGAAGAAGCTCTGCCCCAACGCACGACAACCGGTTGCCATTTTGGCCGGTTCCCGACCGTCGGATCGCTCCATGGTCGATATCTCGAACGAGAAGAGCAGGAGGTGGTGCGTTCATGCGCCCACATGCCGGTGCATCACTGAGCCGCCGCCGTTTTCTCGGCCTCTCCGCAGGCGGAGCCGTGGGCGGCGCGGTGGGCGGCGCGGTGGCGCTGAGCGGCTGCGCGCTCCAGGTGTCCACTGGGGTCGGCGGATCGGGTGAGACCGTCACGGTGATGGTCAACTCCGGCGACATCCTCCCGGAGCAGGTCCAGCAGGCCAAAAAGGCCCTCGGCATCAAGATCGTCCTGGTGAAGTACGACATCACCAAGCTGATCGCGATGCTCACCAGCGGCAGCCCGCCCGATCTGGTGCGCGGCGTCGGTGCCGTGGACCTGCCGTTCTTCGCGGCGCGGGACGTGGCCGAGGAACTGGACCCCTACTTCGCCCGGAGCAGCGTCCTGCAGCCGGCCGATCTGGACCCCGTCAACGACCTGTGGCGCTACGACGGCCGTACCCAGGGCAAGGGCCCGCGCTACGGCATGGCCAAGGACTTCTCCCAGGACTCCATGTACTGGTACAACACCGCGGCCTTCGACAAGGGCGGTGTCGACTACCCGCCGGAGACCGAACCGGTCACGTACGAGGAGTGGCTCGACAACGCCAAGCGCCTCGTGCAGCGCAAGAGCGGCCAGACCACCGTCTTCGGCGGCAGTTTCAACGGGCTGACCCGGGCCACGCTGCTGGCGACCATGACGGCCTCCGCCGGAGGGAGTCTCTTCAACGACGACTTCTCCCGGGTCGACTTCACCACCCCCGAGGCCCGCAAGGCCCTGGCCTGGTACGTGGACTACGCCAAGACCAAGGTCGGGCCGAGCCTCATCCAGCCCGACCCCAATGGCTGGGACGGCCCCACCTACCAGGCCGGGCGGATGGCCATGTCGAACTCCGGCTACTGGATGGGCGGCATGATCGGCGCCGACAAGAAGCTGGCGAAGGTGTCCCGCCTGGCGGCCGCCCCGATGTTCGCGGGCGGTGAGCGGATCAGCGCCTGCCAGGGCGGCACCGGCCTGTGGATGCCGCGCGGGGCGAAGAACAAGGACGCCGCATGGCGGGTCTTCGAGTGGTTCTTCGGCGAGGAGCCGGCCAAGGCGCGCGCCTCCGGCGGCTGGGGCATCCCCACGCTGAAGTCGCTGCGGTCGCTGATGCCGGCCGAGGAGGACTACCAGAAGCGGGTGTTGGAGGTGCAGGGGAACGAGCTCAAGCACTTCTCGGTCGTCTCCTTCACCCCCTACACACGCGCCGACGCGCTCGACGCCCTCTTCAACCAGATCGCCCCCGCCGCGATGAACGGCCGGATCTCCGTCGACACCCTCGCCGGGCGCCTGAACTCGGCCATCAACGAGCAGCTGAAGCGCGGTAAGGAGCAGGTGGGATGACGGTCGACCAGATCCCCTCGGTCGCGGACCGGCCCGGCGCCGCCGCGAGTGCCGGACGCGCACCGGCCGCCGGCAGGCCAGGGCTCTCCATGACGGCGCGCAGGCACCGGGCGTTCTACATGTTCACCTCGCCCTGGATCATCGGTTTCCTGCTGCTGACCGTCACGCCGATGGTGTACGCGCTGTGGCTGAGCTTCACCACGTTCGACGGCATCTCGCCCAACTGGAAGTACGTCGGGCTCGGCAACTACCGTGAGCTGCTGAACGACCCGGTCACCTGGGACGCGCTGGGCCGGGCCGGCCTGTTCGCGGTGACGTCGGTGCCGCTGTCGATCGTCGCGGGTCTCGCCCTCGCCGTCCTGGTCAACCGGCCGATCAAGGCGCGCGGCCTGTTCCGCACACTGCTGTACCTGCCCGCCGTGGTGCCGCCGGTGGGAGCGGGCCTCGCCTTCAAGCTGCTCTTCGACCAGAACTCCGGTGCCACCAACGGTGCCCTGACCTTCTTCGGCATCGACGCGGTGGCCTGGCTCGCCGACCCCTACGCCCGCTATGTGCTGCTGATGACGGTGCTCTGGGCCGCCGGAAACGTCATGATCATCTCGCTGGCGGGGCTCCAGGACATACCCCGGGAACTCCACGAGGCGGCCCGCATCGACGGGGCGAGCGCCTGGCGCACCTTCCGCAGCGTCACCGTGCCGCTGCTGTCGCCGGTCCTGCTCTTCCAGACGGTGACCGGAATGATCGCCTCGGTCCAGACCATCATGCCGCTGCTGCTGGCCCCCCTCGGCGACACGAGCGGCATCACCACGGTCCCGCAGTCCAACTACCTCTACATGATGCACGTGTTCGCGCAGTACTTCGCGCTCGGCCGCTACGGCTACGCCTCCGCGCTGCTGTGGGTGCTCTTCGTCCTGATCCTCGTCGTGACCGGACTCATCTTCAAGTTCACGTCCGGCGCGGTGTTCTACAACGTCGACCCGGAGGCGAAGAAGTGACCGCCACGACCGCCACCAGCCCGCCGCCCAAGTCGTCGATGGCCGACGTGCGCGTGCGGGTGCGTGGCAAGCGCCTCGTCCTCTACACGGTCCTCGTCTCCGTCACCGGGCTGTTCCTGGGCCCCTTCGGCTGGCTGATCCTCTCCGGCCTGAAGACCCAGGGCGAACTGGCCGCCTCGCCCGTGCACTGGCTGCCCGAGGCCTTCCAGTGGCACAACTTCGCCGACGCCTTCCACCAGATCGACTTCCTCGGCTACGCCCGCAACTCCCTGATCATCGCCCTCCTGTACGCCTCGCTCGTCACCCTCAGCTCAGCCTGGGTCGGCTTCGGCTTCGCCCGGCTCGACGCGCCCGGCAAGAAGGTGCTGTTCGGCGTCCTGCTCGGCTCGATGATGCTGCCCCAGATGGTCACCCTGCTGCCCACCTACCTGATCTTCGCCAAGGTCGGCATGGTCGACACGTACTGGCCGTGGGTGCTGTGGGGTCTGTCCGCCGCCCCGTATCTGGTGTTCCTCTTCCGGCAGTTCTTCGCGGGTCTGCCGCGCGAGCTGGAGGAGGCGGCGATCGTCGACGGCTGCGGATACTCGTCGATCTTCTGGCGGATCTTCCTGCCGCAGTCCTGGCCCGTGCTGTCCGCGAGCTTCATCATCGCCTTCACCTGGACCTGGGGCGACTACATCGCCCCGCAGCTGCTGCTGTCCACCGACCGCACCACGCTCGCGGTCGCGGTGATGACGACCTACGTCAGTGAGGCGGGCACCCCCGTCCCCGAGCTTCAGGCCGCCGCCTCCGTGATGTACGTCGTCCCGATCCTGCTGATCTTCCTGATCGCCCAGCGCGGCTTCGTCGCCGGGATGTCGACCTCCGGTCTCAAGTGATCTGCCCCCCCTTGACCTTCCGTATCTCTCATCTCCCCTTTACTGAAGGAACTGCTCCATGAACGACACCCAGAGCACCGGCCTGTCCCGGCGAACCCTTCTCCAGGCCGCGGGTGCCACCGCCGCCGCGTACTCGCTGATCGGCGCCGCGGCCGGTACCGCGAGAGCGGACGACGCGCCCGCATCCGCCGACAAGCTGGTCGTATACCCCATCCCGACCGGGGTCCCGACCAACTCCAGCTTCGCCGTCAAGGCGCGTACGCCGGGCGGCGCATGGCAGACGGTGCCCGTCTACCGCGCCCGGGCGAAGCAGATCGACGCGAACACGGGCAGCGGCCCGGTCTTCAACTCCTCCGTCGCCACGTTCGACTTCAGCGGCACCGTGGAGGTCGCCGTCACCTCGGCCAAGGGCGCCATCGGCTCCGCGCGGATCCGCCCCCTGTCGTACGACACCGAGTTCACGGTGGACGGCGCCACGGTGAGCTTCACCCTCACCGAGCCGCGCAACCTCTCCATCGAGATCGACGGCGAGATCTTCAACAACCTCCAGCTGCACGCCAACCCGCTCGAGAGGCACGCACCCGACCCGGACGACCCCGACGTCATCTACTTCGGCCCCGGCCTGCACAAGACCACCGACGACGTGGTGAAGGTGCCCAGCGGCAAGACGCTCTACCTGGCCGGCGGTGCGGTGCTGACGTCCCGGGTGGAGTTCGTGGGCGTGGAGAACGCCCGGCTGATCGGCCGCGGCGTGCTGTACAACTCGCCGAGCGGCGTCCTGCTCCAGTACTCCAGGAACATCGAGATCGACGGCATCCTGGTGCTCAACCCGAGCAGCGGCTACTCGGTCACCGTCGGCCAGTCCAAGCAGGTCACCGTCCGCAACCTGCACTCCTACAGCCACGGCCAGTGGGGCGACGGCATCGACGTCTTCTCCAGCGAGGACGTCCTCATCGAGGGCGTCTGGATGCGCAACTCCGACGACTGCATCGCGATCTACGCCCACCGCTGGGACTACTACGGCGACTGCCGCAACATCACCGTCCGCGACTCCACCCTGTGGGCGGACGTCGCGCACCCCGTCAACGTCGGCACCCACGGCAACACCGACAAGCCGGAGACGATCGAGAACCTCGTCTTCAGCAACATCGACATCCTCGACCACCGCGAACCGCAGATGGACTACCAGGGCTGCATCGCCCTCAACCCCGGCGACAGCAACCTGCTGAGCAACGTCCGCGCCCAGGACATCCGGGTGGAGGACTTCCGCTGGGGCCAGCTGATCAACATGCGCGTCATGTACAACAAGTCGTACAACACCTCCGTCGGGCGGGGCATCGACGGCGTGTTCATACGGAACCTGACGTACACCGGCACGCACGCCAACCCGTCCGTCATGGTCGGCTACGACGCGGACCACGCCATCAAGAACGTGACGTTCCAGAACCTCGTCATCAACGGCAAGTTCATCGGCAACGGGATGAAGAAGCCGGGCTGGTACAAGTTCACGGACCTGATGCCTGCGTACGCCAACGAGCACGTGATCAACCCCCGGTTCCTGAACTCCACCGAGGCCACGTCCACCGCCAAGCCCGCGATCACCAGCCCGGACAAGGCGACGGCCACGAAGAACCAGGTCTTCAACTACCTGATCACCGCAAGCGAGTTGCCCATCTCGTTCGCCGCGGAGGGCCTGCCGAAGGGCCTCGACATCGACACCGCCACCGGTCTGGTCTCCGGCAACGTCAAGGACAACGTCGGCAGCTTCACCGCCACCGTCTCGGCCACCAACAGCGTGGGCACCGCGACGCAGACCGTCACGTTCACCGTCGAGCACGCGTGACGCGGCACCCGTAGAACCATGGAGTCACCCGTGTTTCCTCTCAGCCGACGGTCCTTCCTCGGCGCGGCGGGCCTGGTGGCCGCGGCCGGCGGCGGACTGCTGTCCGCCTCCGCCGCGGCGGCCCGGGCCCAGGACGGCACCACCGCGTCCCGCGCCTTCACCCACCCCGGACTGCTGCACAGCGCCGCCGACCTCGCCCGCATGAAGGCCGCGGTCGCCGCCCAGGAGTCGCCGGTCCACGACGGTTACCTGGCGTTTTCCGCCCACGCCCGCTCGCAGTCGACGTACACGATCCAGAACACCGGCCAGATCACGTCCTGGGGCCGCGGTCCCACCAACTTCCAGAACCAGGCCGTCGCCGATTCGGCCGCCGCCTACCAGAACGCCCTGATGTGGTGCGTCACCGGCAACCGCGCCCACGCCGACAAGGCCCGCGACATCCTGGGCGCCTGGTCGGCGTCCCTGACGATGGTCACGGGTGCCGACGGCCCGCTCGGCGCTGGTCTGCAGGCCTTCAAGTTCGTCAACGCTGCCGAACTGCTGCGGCACAGCGGCTACGACGGCTGGGCGGACGCCGATATCGCCCGCTGCGAGCAGTCGTTCCTGAACGTCTGGTATCCGGCGATCTCCGGCTACATGCTCTACGCCAACGGCAACTGGGACCTGACGTCCATTCAGTCGATCCTGGCCATCGGCGTCTTCTGCGAGGAGCGCACGCTCTTCGAGGACGCGCTGCGGTTCGTCGCGGCCGGCGCGGGCAACGGCAGCGTCCGGGGCCGCATCGTCACCGACGGGGGACAGGGGCAGGAGTCCGGCCGCGACCAGGGCCACGAGCAGCTCGCCGTCGGCCTGATGGGCGACGCCGCGCAGGTCGCCTGGAACCAGGGCGTCGACCTGTGGGGCTTCGACGGACACCGCATCCTCGCAGCCGCCGAGTACGCGGCCGAGTACAACCTCGGCGGCGACGTCCCCTTCACCCCCGACCTCGACCGCACCGGCAAGTACATCAAGAAGACGGTCTCGGCCGTCGGGCGCGGCAACCTGCCGCCGATCTACGAGATGTACTACGCCCACTACAGCGGCGTCCGCGGTCTCGACACCCCGCACACCAAGGCGGCCGTCTTCCGCGGCACCGGCGGCGCCCGCGTCGTCGAGGGCAGCAACGACGACCTGCCCGGCTTCGGCACCTTCACCTACGCCGGCACGAAGGCCCCCTCGCCGACCGTGCCGACGGCCCCGGCGGGCGTCACCGCGGTCGGCGACGGCACGAAGGT
Organism: Streptomyces sp. R28; assembly: GCF_041052385.1. GTDB lineage: Bacteria > Actinomycetota > Actinomycetes > Streptomycetales > Streptomycetaceae > Streptomyces. The sequence goes on from NZ_CP163439.1 coordinate 8,564,010, forward strand.
CACCGTGGCGTGGCTGCCGTCCGCGTGGGCGACGACGTACGCCGTCCGACGGGCGACCCGACCCGAGGGTCCGTACGAGGAGATCGCGAAGGACGTCGACGGCACGACGTGCACGGACGACGACGCGCGTGGCGGGCGGACCTACTACTACACCGTCACCGCCGCGGGCTCCCAGGGGACCGGCGCCGAATCGAGCCTCGCCGCCGCCTCCGCCGGCCTCCCTGAGCCCTGGGCCACCCAGGACATCGGCGAGGTGAAGATCCCCGGCCTGGCCGCCTTCGACGGCGAACGGTTCGTGCTCGAGGCGTCCGGCACCGCCGACACCTACCGGCTCGTCCACCTCCCGCTGCCCGGCGACGGCGTGGTCACGGCGCGGATCGTGTTCCCGCTCAGCTCCCAGTACGCCAAGATCGGCGTCACGCTGCGCGACTCCCTCGACGCGGGCGCCGCGCAGGCCTCGATGCTGATCCAGGGCCTGCCCCTGCACACCTGGAGCGGTGTGTGGAGCGTACGTCCCCGGGCGGGCGCCGAGATCTCGGCGATCGGCAGCACCCCCGTGCCGCCCACCCAGCAGCAGACGATCACCACCTCCGCCGCCTTCCCGATCTCCAGCCTCGGCACCCTTCCCGAGTCGGCGACCCCGCTTCAGGCCCCGTACGTCGAGGGCGCGGGTGACGGCTACCGGCTGCGGGCGCCCTACTGGGTACGTGTGACCCGCAAGGGCCGCCGCTGCACCGGCGCCATCTCCCCGGACGGCATCCGCTGGACCCAAGTCGGCTCCACCGAGGTCGACTTGGGGCACACGGCGTACGCCGGACTGGTCCTCACCTCCTGTCTCGGTGTCGACGAGGAGTACGCCGAGACCGGCACCGGCGCCTTCGACAACGTCAGCGTCGTCTCCGCGACGGCGGGCGAGGTCTGGTCCGTGCCGCGTCCGGCCCGCACCGCCAGCGGCCTGAGCGCGACCGCCGGCGCCGACGCCGTGCAACTGGCCTGGACCGACCCGGACCTCTGCGCCCGCTACAAGGTGCTGCGCGCCACGAGCGCCGACGGCCCGTTCGAGACGATCGCGACCGGCGTCGGCCCGGTCGGCTTCGGTGCCCGCGTACGGTACGCCGACGCCACGGGCACGCCCGGGACGACGTACCACTACGCCGTCGCCAAAACGGGCTACGGCGGCCGGGGACCGCTCTCGGACCCCGCCGCCGCGCAGATGCCGACGCCCAAGGTGCCCCAACTCACCTCCGCCATCATCGCCTTCGCCAACAAAGGCGTTCCCTTCCGCCATCTGCTGCGGGCCTCCCACGAGCCCATCCGCTTCACCGCGGACGGACTGCCCGACGGACTCCGCCTCGACAAGCGCACCGGCCTGGTCTCCGGAACGCCCACCGAGAGCGGCGAGTTCGAGGTCGCCACCACCGCCGGCAACGCGTCCGGCGACGGCACCGGCACGCTCACCCTCACCGTCGGCACACCCCCGCCCGGCCCCTGGACGTACGACGACCTCGGCGACCCCGTGCTCGACGACCGCGCCTTCGGGACGCTCGGCGTGGTCGCCATCCGCACCCCGGGCAGCACGTCGTACGACGACGGCACCTTCACCGTGCGCGGTGCGGGCGTCGACCTGACCGCCAACAACCAAGGGATGACAGGCCAGTTCGTACGACGGCCCGTCACCGGCGACTGCCAGATCACCGCCCGGCTCGTCTCCCGCACGGGCGCGAGTGCCGACCGGGTGGGCCTGCTCATGACCAAGTCACTGTCACCCTTCGACCAGGCCGCCGCAGCGATCGTCTCCGGCGGGACGAGCGCGCAGCTCATGCTGCGCACGACCGTGGCCGGAAAGTCGGCCTTCACCGGGAGCGGCACGGCCGCCCTGCCCTCCCTGCTGCGGCTGAAGCGCGTCGGGACCGCCTTCACCGCAACGCTGTCCACCGATGACGGCGCCACCTGGACCACCCTCGCCACCGGCGAGATCCCCGGGTTCGGTGACGCCCCCTACTACGTGGGCCTCGTGGTCTGCTCCCGCGACCCCCTGGCCCGCTGCATCACCGAGTTCGACGAGGTGAGCATCACCACCGACTGATCCCCCCACGGATTGGAGTGCACGACAATGAGCCGCACTTCCCCCCACCAGCACCACCACACCGGTGAGTTGAGCCGTCGCGGTCTGCTGAAGACCGCCGGCGGTCTCACCGCCGCCGTCGCACTGGGTGCTGCGTCTGCCGTCACCACGGCGGTCGTCGCCCCCACGGCGGACGCGGCCCCCGCGACCTTCACCCACCCCGGCATGCTGCACAACGCCGGTGACATCAACCGGGCCAAGGTCAGGGTCGCCGCGGGCGACGACCCCTGGCTGTCCGGCTGGAACCGGCTGACCGCCAACTCCCACTCCCAGTCCACCTGGACCAACCGGGCCACAGCCACGATCATCCGCGGAGGCACCGGACAGAACTACGGCCTGCTCTACAACGACATCGCCGCCGCCTACCAGAACGCCCTGCGCTGGCAGGTCGGCGGCAGCGAGGCCAACGGCCGGTGCGCGGCCGACATCCTCAACGCGTGGTCGAGGACCCTGACGACGGTCACCGGCAACGCAGACCGGTTCCTCGCCGCCGGCCTCTACGGCTGGCAGTTCGCCAACGCCTGCGAACTCATGCGCGGCTACAGCGGGTTCGACCTCGCCGCCGCCCAGGAGATGATGGTCCGGGTCTTCTACCCGCTCAACAACCAGTTCCTCACCGGCCACAACGACGCCTGCATCACCAACTACTGGGCCAACTGGGACCTGTGCAACATGGCCTCGGTCATGGCCATCGCAATCCTCACCGACAACGCCGCCAAGTACGACCAGGCCGTCGACTACTTCAAGAACGGCGCCGGAAACGGCGCCATCCAGAACGCGGTGCCATTCCTGCACTCGAACGTCGAGGGCTACGACCTCGGCCAGTGGCAGGAGTCCGGCCGCGACCAGGGCCACACCATGATGGGCATGGGCCAGATGGGTGCCCTCTGCGAAATGGCCTGGAACCAGGGCGACGACCTGTACTCCTACGACGGCCGCCGCTTCATGAAGGCCGCCCAGTACGTCGCCAAGTACAACCTGGGCAGCAGTGTCCCGTTCACCACCTACAACTGGGGCACCGGCCAGAGCTGCGCCCCGCAGTCACAGACCGTCATCTCGTCGGCCTCCCGGGGCCAGGTCCGCCCGGTCTGGGCCATGCTCCACTACCACTACGGCCGACGCCTTCTCCTCGACGACACGTACATCTCCCAGATGTGCTTCTCGGTGGCCCCCGAGGGCGGCGGCGGTGACTACGGCACCGACAGCGGAGGCTTCGACCAGCTCGGCTTCGGCACGCTGATGTACGCCAAGTAGCCGGGTACGCCGAATAGCCCTCTCACCCGCTCGTGCACCGGAATATCGGGCCACAATGAGTTGCTCTGATCTTCACGGTGCACGAGCGCGGTGAGGAGGCTGGTGGACGTATGACAGCAGTCCGGACAGACCCCGTGGTGAGCACGCCCTACGGTGCCGTACGGGGCCGGTACGAAAGCGGCGTCGCGGTGTTCCGGGGCATCCCCTACGCGGCGCCTCCGTTCGGCCCGCGCCGGTTCCGGCCGCCCGAGCCGCCCGAACCCTGGGACGGCGTGCGCGACGCCGGCGCCTTCGGGCCGACCCCGCCGAAACCGCCGTACTCCGAGGTCTTCGCGCAGTACCTGTCCGACCCCGTCGTGCCCGGCGACGACTGCCTCAACCTCAACGTCTGGACCCCCGAGCCCGGCCCGGGCGCCCGGCTGCCGGTCATGGTGTGGGTGCACGGCGGCGCCCTGACCCGCGGTTCCTCGAATGTGCCCGTGTACGACGGCCGGCCCTTCGCACGCGACGGTGTCGTCCTCGTCTCGGTCAACTACCGGCTGGGCGTCGAGGGCTACGGCTACTTCCCGGACGCCCCCGCCAACGCCGGTCTGCGCGACCAGCTCGCCGCCCTGAAGTGGGTGCACGAGTCCATCGAGGCCTTCGGCGGCGACCCCGGCCGCATCACCCTGTGCGGCCAGTCCGCCGGCGCCATCAGCATCGGCGCGCTGCTCGCCGCGCCGCAGGCCCAGGGCCTGGTCCGGCGGGCCGTCCTGCAGAGCGGGCCGCCCGAGGCCGCCGAGCGGGACAAGGTACGGCGGATGGTGCGCCGGATGGCCACCCGGCTGAAGATCCCCGCCACGGCCGCCGCCTTCGCCGAGGTCGACCGCGAGCTGCTCCTGCGCACCCAGGCCGAGGTGGGCAGACTGAGCAGCCCCGTGGTGGGCGGGCCCGCCTTCGGGATCGTCGTCGACGGCGACATCGTCCCCCGCGACCCCTTGGAGGCGCTGACGGAGGGCGACGCCGCGGCCGGCGTCGACCTGCTGGCCGGCTGGACCCGCGACGAGTACCGGCTGTGGCTGGTGCCCGGCGGCCTCCTGGAGCGCCTCGACCGGCTCGGCGGGGTCGCCCTGGCCGGGGCCATGGCCCGCTGCCACGTGGGCGCCGAGGTGCCCCGCGGCTACCGTGCCCTGCACCCGGAGGCCGGCACCGCGGAGATCGTCGGCCAGATGGTCACCGACCACCTGTTGCGCGTTCCCCTGTACCGCCTGGCCGACGCCCGCCCCGGGTCGTCGTACGTGTACGAGTTCGCCTGGCCCTCCAGCCTCCCCTACCTCGGCGCCTGCCCCGCGCTGGAGCTGGGCTTCGTCTTCGACACCGGGGACGTCCCCGAGTCCCGCAAGCTGGCCGGCGAGGGCGCCCCGCAGGAGCTGGCGGACGAGATGCACGGGGCGTGGCTGCGGTTCGCGGTGGACGGCGACCCGGGCTGGCAGGCGTGGGACGACTCGCATCCGGTGCGCGTCTTCGGCGACGGCGAGACCCACACCGCGTACGGCCCGCGCGACGCCGAACTCGCCCTGTGGGCCGCCGCCGTCACGCCTGCGGAATCCACACCCGCATCGGCCCTTGCCGACGGTTCGCCCACGCGTAGTACGGAACTGCGGTCAGTGGTACGGCGGCTGCGCCTTCCCGGCGCCGTCCGTCGGCACTGACGACCGTCACCCCGCCCAGCAGGTCCGGCTCGTGCCGGACGGTCAGCTCGGCACCGTCGGGGAGGGTGAGGTCGTCGAAGGGGATGCCGGGCCGCTGGTCCACGCCCTCCAGACAGTGCACCAGAGGCCCGCGCTCGATCGCCACACAGCCCCGTACCGCGTCCACGCGGGGGTCGGGGCGGGTCAGCCGGGCGGTCAGGTCGAGGTCGAGGGTGAGGGTGTCGCCGGGGGACCATCGGCGGCGCAGGCGGAGCCAGCCGGGGCCGGTGGCGGCCGGGGCGGAGCCGTCCGGGGCTGTCGCGGTGAAGCCGGTGCACCAGGACGGGACGCGCAGCGACAGCGTCCAGTCGGCGTCCGGGGCTTCCTCGACCGTGACGGCGATCCGTCCGTCCCACGGGTAGCCCCTCGCCACCCGGACGCGGCCACCGCCGGCCTCGTACCCGCCGGTCGCGTACTGGTGCAGCTGCAGACCGTCGGCATCCCCGCTCGCCACGTAGTGGGGGAGTGAGGCCAGCAGCCGCATCACGTTCGGCGGGCAGCAGGCGCAGCGGAACCACGGGGTGCGGCGGGCCGCCTTGTCGGCCTCGTTCGCGCCCTCGTACCCCTCGCGCACCTGGAGCGGATTCACGTACAGCCAGCTGTCGCCGTCGAGGCCGACGCCGGACAGGAAACCGTTGTAGAGGGTGCGCTCGACCAGGTCGGAGTACTTCGCCTCGCCGGTCAGCAGGGCCATGCGCCAGGACCACTGGATCGACGCGATCGCCGCGCACGTCTCGGCATAGGCCCGGTCCGGCGGCAGTTCGTACGGTTCCCCGAAGGCCTCGCCCTCGTGCCGGGCACCGACCCCGCCGGTCAGGTACGTCTTGCGGGCCACCATCACCTCCCACAGCCGCTCGGCCGTGGCCCGCAGCTCCGCGTCGCCGGTCTCGGCGGCCAGATCCGCGACCCCGGCCAGCAGGTAGAGCTGCCGTACGGCGTGCCCGGCGACGGACGTGGCCTCGCGCACCGGGGTGTGGTCCTGCCAGTAGGCCCGGCCCAGGTGGGGATTGACGTCGGCGTCGAGCAGGCCGTGCCCGCGCCGGTCGACGAAGTACCCGGCGAGGTCCAGCCAGCGCCGCTCCCCGGTCTCCCGGTACAGCTCGACCAGCGCGGTCTCGATCTCGGGGTGCCCGCAGACGCCGTCGATCCGCTCGTCCGGACCGAAGACGGAGTCGATGTGTACGGCGAACCGCTCGGCCACGTCGAGGAGTTCACGTCGTCCGGTGGCCCGGTGGTGGGCCACGGCCGCCTGGATCAGATGGCCCGCGCAGTACAGCTCGTGGCCCCAGCCGAGCTCCTGCCAGCGGCGGTCGGGGTGGGCGACCTGGTAGTACGTCTGGAGATAGCCGTCGGCCCCCTGGGCCAAGGCCAGCAGGGCGGTCAACTCCTCGATGCGCGCGGCGAGTTCGGCGTCGTCGGGCCGGTCGGCGAGCTGCCAGGACGCCGCCTCCAGCCACTTGTGCACGTCCGAGTCCTGGAAGGGGAAGTCTCCGGCGAACGCCCCGGTGTCCTGGGCGGCGGCCCGGAGGTTGGCCAGGTTTCCGGCCTCCTCCAGCTTCCCTGGGCCCTGCGGGATGCTGACCTCGGCGTTGGTTCTGCGGCGGGCGGCCCAGAATCCGTCGGTGATGCGGGCGGCGTCCGCCGGGCGGAGGGCGGTGTGCGCGTCGGCGGTGAGACGGATGGGTCCGGCGCTCATGCTGGCGGCTCCCCGAGGATCGAACCGGTGGTGATCATCGCGAGCCTAGGCAGAAAGCGCTTTCGCGACAAGGGTGCTGTCTCGCTGGCCTACTGCCTTGTTTGGCCTACTGCCCTGCCGTCCTGCTGCAGTGCTGCCCTGCTGGACGCGGCCAGGAAGTGCGCCCCGCTAGACGACGAGCGGCGCGACCGAATCCCGTACCACCACATGCGTGCCCAGCAGCAGATGCTCGTTGGGGTTCTCCGGAGTCCGGCCGAGCGCGGTGCGTACGGCGAGGCGGCCCAGCTCCTCGTAGGGGACGTGGACCGTCGTCAGGGCCGGGTGCAGGTCACGGGCGAAGGGGATGTCGTCGTAGCCGGCCAGTGAGACGTCGCCGGGTACGTCCAGGCCGGCCTCGTGCAGGGCGGTGAGCGCGCCGGCGGCGACCATGTCGGTGGCGGCGACCACGGCCGTGAACTCCAGCCCCTGCCCCAGGGCCTCGCGCATCAGCCGGTGCCCTGCGTCACGGGTGAAGTCGCCGTGCAGGAGCAGCGCCGGGTCGGGGTCCAGGCCGCGGGCGCGGTGGGCGGCGAGATAGCCGCGCTCCCGGCCCTGCGCGGTGGTGTGGTCGGACGCGCCGCCGAGGAACAGAACCCGCTGATGGCCCTGGGCGAGGACATGGGCGACGAGGGCGTAGGCGCCGCCTTCGTTGTCGTACTCGATGACGGTCACGGGCGCCCCGGGGCCGAGCGGCGGCCGACCGCACAGCACCAGCCGGGAGCCCGCCGACGCCAGCGAGTCGGCCATACGGCGGGTGCGTACGCGGTACTCGGGCGTGTCGGCGGAGCCGCCGACCAGGATCACGGCGGCGGCGCGCTGGGCGCGCATCATCTCGACGAACTCCACCTCGTGCTGGACGTCGCCCTCCGTCGTGCACACCAGGCACAGATGCCCGAGCCGTCTGGCCTCCCGCTCCACCCCGTACGCCATGTGCGCGAACGACGGCCCGGTGATGTCCTCCAGCACGAACGCCAGCGTGGGCGTGGCGACCCCCGCGACCGCCTTGGCGCGCGCGTCGGCGACGTAGTCCAGGTCACGGACCGCCCGCATCACGCGCGTCCGCGTCGCCGAGCTCACCGGATACACCCCGCCCAGCACCCGCGACACGGTCGACGCGGACACTCCCGCGCGGGCCGCCACGTCCCGGATGGTGCTGCGCCCCGCGTCCTCGCTCTTCCTGGTCATCCCTGCCTCGCCCCTCTCCCGGGCACCCTCGCCCACCCCCTGGGGAACTTGCGGCAACACGATGGCAACCGGTTCCCATGCGGAGGCTAGCAGCGGGGCGAGGGCGGGGACGAGTCCTGTGCGGGGCATCGGGTGCCTGGGCGTCGGGGTGCCGGGGCGTGCGTGACAGCCGGCCACGTCGCCGCGATGGCTACCTCGCCGCGGCCAGCGTGCGCGCGATGGAGTCGATCGCCTCCGGGCCCACCCGGCAGCACCCGCCGATCAGCCGCGCCCCGGACTCCCGCCACCCCCGCACCTGCTCCGGCGCGAAGGTGGAGCGGCCGACCCAGGTGCGGGACTCGGCGTTCCAGGCCTCGCCGCTGTTGGGGTAGACGACGACAGGCTTGCCCGTGACGCGGGCGGCGGTCTCGACGGCGCCCGCGACATCCTCCGGCACGCAGCAGTTCACGCCGACCGCGATCACCTCGTCGGCGTCGGCGGCCGGCGCGAACGCCTCCTCCAGCGGCTGGCCGGCGCGGGTGCGGTCACCGGCGACGGAGTACGACAGCCAGGCCGGGACGCCCAGCCCGCGCACCGCCCGCAGCAGCGCCTCGGCCTCGTCGGCGTCCGGGACGGTCTCCAGCGCCAGCACGTCGGGCCGGGCACCGGCCAGCACCTCCAGCCGGGGCCGGTGGAAGCGCTCCAGCTCGTCCACGCTCAGCCCGTACCGCCCCCGGTACTCGGAGCCGTCCGCCAGCATCGCACCGTAGGGCCCCACGGACGCGGCCACCCAGAGCGGACGCGTGACCCCCCCGGCTGCCGCCTTCCGGGCCGCCTCGCGCGCCAACTCCACGCTCAGCGCGAGGAGTTCGGCCGCCCGCTCCGGTCCGATCCCGCGCTTCGCGAAGCCCTCGAACGTGGCCTGGTAGCTGGACGTGATCGCCACGTCCGCCCCCGCCTCGAAATAGGCGAGATGCGCCTCGGTGATCGCCTCGGGCCGCTCCGCGAGCAGCCGCGCCGACCACAGCTCGTCGCTCAGATCGTGCCCGGCGGACTCGAGCTGGTTGGACATGCCGCCGTCGAGCACGACGGTCCCGGCGGCGAGGGCTTCGGCGAGGGTGATGGTGCTGGTCATGGTGACGACGGTAGTCGAGGCGGGCGAGTGTCCGGCATGTGGGACACAGGCGGGGAATCCAGCCTTGGCGCATGCCTGAGACCGCTCCGCGCCGGGGACCGGCCGTACTGAAGGTGCTCACCCGAAACAAGGAAGCCGCCGGTCACTGGGCGGCCTCGGACGACCCCCGGCACTGGCTAGCCCTGGGCCGCGTGCCGCCCGCCCCGGCGTCGTCCGCCGCTCCGCCCGAACCGCGTCGCCGGTATCGCGAGCCCGACGAGCAGCCCCGCGGCCAGGAGGTACGGCCACCAGCCGAGGCCGTTGCTCGCGGCGCTCGCCGTGCGGGTGCCGGGGGAGGCGACCGTGTCGACTCCGGTGCGGGGGCTGTCGGCGCTGGGGGAGGGGGTGGTGGTGACGGCGGTGAGGACCACGTCGTTGCCGTCGCCGCCCCGGTAGCTGATCCGGTAGGTGGTGTCGTCGAGCTGGAGCTTCTTGCCCTCTTCGAGGTCGGTGAAGGCGCCGGTCGTCTTCGCGCGGCCTCCGTGGTCGAGGACGGTGATCTTCCCGCGTGCCCGGTCCCGTGCGGGCTTCGTCGAGGTGGCGGCGGCCGCGAGGTCCAGGTCACCGGCCAGGCGGACCGCGCCGGTCACCTTCAACGGGCCGTCGCGCAGGACGAGTTCGCCCTTCGCCGACTGGGTGTAGTCGCCGGAGACGGTCAGGCCGCTCGCGACCACGCCGTCGTTCGTCACCGCCGCCTTCACGGTGCCCTTGCCGGTCAGTGTCTTCGCGTCGCCCACGCGCAGTCCCGAAGTCGCCGCGTCCAGACGCGACTTGGCCGAGGTCAGCCGGATCGCCTTGCTGTGGGCGAGCGTCGCGCCGCCGCGCAGGGCGAGGGTGCCCTTCTTGACCGTCGTCGTGCCGGTGTAGGCCACCGCGCTCCCCGTCAGGGTCGTCGTCGCCGATCCCGACTGGGTGAGCGACCCGCTGCCGCTGATCCGGGACAGGGACAGGGCCTTGCTCGTGTTGTTGAGCACGAGCGCGCCGTTGTTGACGACCTTGTAGAGCCCACCCCGCGTGTAGAGCCCACCGTCCCCGCCGGACCTGCCGCTGCCCAGCCGCAGCACGGCGCCCTTCTCGACGGTGGTCGAGCCGTCGTAGTACTGCACGGCGGCGAAGGTGACGTCGTTGCCCTTCGTCCCCTTGATGACGATGTCCCCGGCCCCGGGCGCGGCCAGCGTGTCGTGGAACCTGCCGCCGCCGATGGGGGCGCCCAGCGTCACCGGGCCGTTGTAGTCGAAGGTGAGGAGCGAACGGGAGCGCGCCGCCAGGAGGTTGATGTAGACGGTCTCGGCGGTCCCGGGCATGAAGATCTTGCTGGTCGTCCCGTTGCCCCACTGGACGTTCGCGCCCTTGATGTTGGTGCCGCGCTTGTTGACGTTCTTACGCGCCGGCGACCAGTTCAGGGCCGGATCGCTGAGCGAGGGGTTGGTGTCCCCGCCCTGGTCGGACCAGCTGTACTGGCCGGTCAGGACGACCTTGCTGCCCGGCCGGGACTGGAAGTTGATGTCGCTGCCGTACTCGCGCTGGTAGAAGTCCATGCCCATGGTGACGGTCTGTCCCAGCGGGGTGTCCACGGTGTACGTGCCCTGATTGAGGACCTTGCGCACGTTCGGCAGCGACGTCGCGAACTCCGGCCGTCCGGCGTTCATCTGAGTGCCGTTGTCGATCACCCCGGAGAAGGAGTGAACGCCCGACAGGTCCCAGGTGCCCCACAGGAAGCGCGGCTGGGTGATCAGCCCGGAGCCGCTGATCGTGCCCAGGTTGTAGGCGCTCGTCAATGACAGCCGCAGGGTGCCGTCGACCCGGATGTTGTCCTGGTTGAGCCGGAACGCCGGGGTGTTGTACGGGAAGTGGCCGACCAGCCCGGTCGTACCGCCGTTGCCGTACTGCAGGGTCGCGCCGCGTGCGACGGTGACCGCGGGCGGGTCGGGGGTGGCCGTCGTGACATACGGGTGATTGCCGCCGAGGACGCTCACCTTCTGCCGCTGCCGGGACTTCGGCAGCGTGAAGTCGCTGTCCTTGGTCAGGATCAGCGTCCCGCTGCCGCGCACGGTGAGCGTGCCCTCGCCGCGGAAGACACCGTCGTACGTCGTCGTCCCGGACGGCACGGTGACGACCGTGTCGCCGCTGAGCGTCACGTCCCGGCCCCCGAGGACGTCGGCGGTGACGTCTCGGGGGCCGGCGGCCACCGCGGCCGCGAGTGAGAACGAGCCGGGAAGAGGAGGAGCGGTGACGGTGAGGGCGGTGACCACGGCGAGGGTGCCGAGGGCCGCTGCTGTCATGGGGATATGGCTGCGCACATCATGGGAGACGGGGCGGGGGAGGGCCGATAACAGAAATCGGGGCCCGGAATCTCTGGCCCCGGGCGCTGCGCGACTACCTGGTGCTGTGCCAGTCACGGCGTGCGGTGACCAGCGAGTGCCAGCGGGCGCGCGTGCTCGGCTCTCCGTCGAGCCAGAGGGTCATGCCGGATCGGCCGGAGGGGAGCGGAAGGTCGGCCATGAAGGACACGATCTCGATGTAGTACGCGTAGTCGCCACCGAGAGTGAGCCGCTGGAGCCGGGCGAGGACGGCGTCCACCTGGCCGCGGTCGCCGCAGACGGCGTGATGGAAGCCGAGGGCTAGCTCGAGGGAGGTCCGGGCGGCGTTGATGCCGGCGGTGTCGACCTGTGTGCGCAGCAGCCGGGCATAGTCCTCGATGTCCGTGCGACGCGATCCGGCGGCGCGGACGAGAACGGCGATCTGGGCGGCGAGGGTGGTGGCGCGTTCGTCGTGTCCGGTCAGCAGCCTTCGAGCGAGGTCGAGTTCGTCGTCGGCGACGCCAGGATCGGTGAACGCCATCGCCAGGGCCCGGTGAGCTTGGGCGATGGCGCGTTCCCCGGCGAAACCGAACTCCTCGGCCTCGGTGCGGTGGGCTTCGTACGCGGCGGCCGCGCGTGGCATGTCCCCCTGCGCCCACAGGACGTCGCCCCGGATGCGGTGATGGCGGCCCGGCCAGCCGAGTGCGTGCGCGGCAGCCAGGGCGGTGAGGAAGTGACCGGCGGTACGGGCGATATGGGCAAGTTGTCGCCGGGCGGCGAAGGCGAGGCGGCCATCGCCCGCGGCGATCGGCTGCAGGATCTGGCGGGAGGCGGCGGTGCGGCCGAGGTCCCGCTCGGCCTTGGCCCGGTAGTAGAGGGCCATTTCCGCGAGCTCGGCGGGCAGCAGGCCGGTGTCCGCGACTGCGGAGAGCCGGGTGACGGTGTGCTCGCGGTGTTCGTACCGGCGGCGAGCCAGCGCGCCGAGCAACTCCACCAGGGCGTCCGCCGGTGTCCGGAGCGGGGGCGCGGTCGGCTCCGGCACGGTTGGCGGGGCGAGTGGTTCCCAGACGGAGTCGCTGACGTAGCTCCAGGCGGCATCCACGAGCCACCTGGGTTCGAGGTGGAAGTCGCCGGCGAGGCGCAGTCCTTGGCGCAGGCAGCCGACCAGCAGCAGCCGGTCCCCGGCGGGGGCGGTCCGCCAGCGCTCGCCGAGCGCCTCGAAGGCACGCCCGGCCGCTTGTTCCCAGTCACGGGGTGACCAGCGGTCGTCAGTCTGGTCGTCGGCACTGCGGATGGCGGAGCGGATCACCCCGTGCAGGTGGTAGGGCCACAGCGGGGTGCCGTGTCCGTGCTCGAGGACGAACGGCCGCTCGATCAGGCGCAGGGCGGCCGCCTCGTGGGCCATGCCGGCGGCCTCGGTCGCCAGGGTGATGTCAAAGCTGTCGAGCAGTGCCACGGAGCGCAGCACGTGTCGTTCGTCGGGGGTGAGGTCCCGGACGGTACGGGCGATCAGGGCGGGGAAGGCGACGTCGAAGTCCGCCGGACGCGGTGCACGGACGCGTCGTATCTCCAGGAAGCGCAGGACGGCGAGGTCGAGGAAGAGGGGGAAGCCGTGGGAGCGGGTGGTGATCACCTGGCGGGTGGCTGAGTCGATGAGCGGCCGGCCGTCGCGGGACAGGCGGCGGGTGAGGTAGTCGTGGCAGTCCTCGGGGGTGAAGTCCCCGATCAGCACTTGCCCTGCGCCCGGCAGCGCGCGGGACGACGGGGCGTCGGGGGAGACGAGGGTCGGCCAGGCGTGCGGGCCGGTGAAGTCGAGCTGTCCCTGAAGCGCTTCGTCGGCCCACTGTAGACGGCTGCGGCCGGTGATGACGAAGAACGCGTTCGGCATGAGCCACACCAGGCGCTGCAGCAGTCGTTCGAAGTCGCGGTGGACGCGATCGCCGATGTCTTCGAAGGTGTCCAGCAGGATCACCGGCACGATGCGGGCGGCGGCGGGAAGCCGGGCGAGTTCCCAGGCCAGCAGGTGGGGGTAGTACGAGAGCGTGTCCAGGTCGGGTTCGGCGTCCAGCAGGTCGGCCAGGCGGGCGCATCCGGCGAGCGCGCGTACGGTCTGCCGACGTTCGCGCAGGGCACGGACGAGTGCCCCGGTCACCTCGCCGGCGACCGAGCCGACCGTGCCGGGCAGCAGAAGCGCGGCGGCGACATCCGTCAGAGCGGACTGCAGCTGTTTCGGCAGGGTCTGACCGACCTGGGCGGCGAGCCCGCCGCGGCGCAGGTACTCCTCCAGTGGCTCGCCGGGGTGCGCCTGTTCCCAGTAACGGCGCAGCGCCAGGTCGAAGGCGGGAAGCGGGCGGCCGAGCCGGGCGAGCGCGAGCCGAATCGCCAGCACGACCCGCTCGAAGTCCGTGCCGGCCGAGCGTGCGAGGTCGATGCGCACGGGAAGAAGCCGCTCGGGGAAGTCGGGCTCGTCCCACTGTGCGGGCCGGTCCTCACCTCTGGCGAGCGATGATTCGATCTTGCGGGACAACGTCGTCTTGCCGATCCCACCCGCACCGTGGAAGACGAGCATGTTGGTACGGGGCGCCTCCAGGTCCTCGACGTCGAAGCCCGGGACCGTGACGTTGTGCAGATGAGCCATGAGCGCGGCTGTCAGCGCCGACCACTGCGCCTGACGGTCCGTGAACGCCTCGTCGGCGTCCAAGCCTCGATCGTTCGAGCTGAACAGCGCCCGTAAATCCCGACCGGCCACGGCATCCCCCCATGAGATCCCCGCAGTATATCGATGGGCCGGCCGATGGAGAGGAGCGCTTCATCCGGCTGCGCCGGCCTCGGACGTGGGCCCGGGCGCCCCCTCGTACCGGGCGGGCAGCGCGGAGGGCGCTCCTGGGCCGGTCAGACGAGGCGGCCGCAGGTGCCCCGGCATCAGCGGCCACGCCAGTCGGGTGATCTGCGCGATCTCGGCCCGGTACTGCGGCAACGCCGCGCGCAGCCGCCGCTGCACGGTGAGGAACCTCGCGGCCTCCTCCTCGCCGTACGGGCGTTGCTGCTCCCCGACCAGGGCCGGAACGGCGCCGGCCAGGTGGATCCAGGGCTGGTCGGCGTCCCGTTCGGTGCGGTGGGCCGCGCTGCCGTCGCGTCGCATGACGGCCACGGAGTCGACCGTCCGCGAGTGCTCGGCGGCCCGGACGGCATCCGCGACGGCCGCGAAGCACACGTCGTGACCGGACGCGGTGGTGAAGCGGGCCGGAAGGTTCTTGCGGCGCATCTCGGCGTATCGCACCGCGGTGCCCTGCCGGCTGTCCGCGGCCCGAACGCCCAGGGCGACCAGCTCCACCCGGTACCCCGCCTCGTGGTAGCGCGCGGCGCCGGCCAGCAACTGCCCGGCGCTGCCGGGAGCGATTTCCACCACCACGTCGCCGCGCCGGGCGCGCACGTACGCCTCGGCCTCTTCCTGCCAGGCCTGGTAGTCGGCACGGATCCGGGCGCCGGCCGTTCGCGGATCCACCTCGAGCAGCCGCAGATAGTCGGGGTGGGCCGCCTTGAAGTCGTCGCCCACGACCGCGGTCGGCCGCCTCAGGCGCAGGGCTTGCCGGACCAGACGGGCCGGCCGGGACTTGCCCGCACCCGGTTGGGCCATCACGTACACCGCGAGCGGGGCGTCGTGGGCGGTGATCTCGCCGAGGGCGGGCACGATCAACTCACGTAAGATCCGGCGATGTTCACCGGCCGACAGTCGGTGGTAGTCGACACCGGGCGGTCGGCTCAGTGGCTGCGCGATGCGGCGCACCGGCTCGGACAGCGCGATGACCCGCTCCACACAGCCGCGTACCGCCAGGCGCTGGTCGGCCGAGACTCGCAGGTCGGCCAGCCGCTCCTCGGTACCGAAGAGCTCCCGACCGAGCCGCCAGGTCTGCTCGGCGCTCCATGGCCTCACGTGCTCCGCCGTGACCACCGGCGCAGCGGCCGACGGCCGTCTCCACGCGCCCGCGGTCAGTTCGTTGCGGTAGAGCACTTCCCCATCGCGCCGGAACACCGTGACGCGGTCGGCCAGTCGCTCGTCCTCGATGACCCGAAGGGTGGCGAGCAGGCCGTTCACACATGCGTCGTGGTCCTCCCAGGAGACGAACCGGCCTGTGCGGGCGGCGTGAACCTGCCGTATGTAGCGGTCCAGCACGCCCAGTTGGCTCAGCGCCCCCGGCGCGGCCAGAACCGTCACGTCGATGCGGTGGCCGGCCGTCCGGAAGGCACGGGATGCGATCCGGAACTCCTCCGGGTCGGTGAGCGCCGCCTCGATCACCGCGTCCAGCCTGTGGGCGCGTACGTACTCCTCGACCTCGGCCTGCCACCGTCGCACGTCCGGCCGCACTTTCAGGCCCGCGGTCCGCTCGTCCTCGGCCAGCAGCACGGCGTACGACGGATGGAGCGCCTTGTACCGGTCGCCGTCGACACGCACCGCACCGCCCCTCCGGTTCAAGGACGCCTGCAGCAGGTCCGCGAGGCGGGACTTGCCGCTGCCGGGCTGCCCGGCGACGAAGACCGCGACGGGGTTCTCCTGGGCGACGGTGTCCCTGGTCCAGGTCGGCAGAACGTCCGTCCTGAGGATCTCCGCGTGCCGGTCCTCGTTCAGCACGACGGGCGCGATGTGCCAGTCCCGTCCGACCCGTTGACCTCTCCGTTTCACGCCCTTACCTTTCAGCCGTTCGTAATCACAGATGTTGTTCGCCATCCCGAACAGTCTTGATCGGCCCCCCCACGGAGAGGCAGTCCGCATGAGCCGCGACCCCGATCTGCCCCAGGTCCCCCACATACCCCCGTCCCCCAGTCGCAGACTGCTGCTGAAGGGCGCCGCAGCCGCCGGTGCCCTGACCGCAGCCTCTGCCCTTCCCGGCGTCGCCCACGCCGCACCTCCCAAGGCAGCCCCCTACGTGAATCCCCTCGTCTCCCAGCGCGCCGACCCGCACATCCATCGGCACACCGACGGCTTCTACTACTTCACGGCCACCGCCCCCGAGTACGACCGCATCATCCTGCGCCGCTCCCGCACCCTGAACGGCCTGTCCACGGCCGCCGAGTCGGTCATCTGGCGGGCCCACGCCACCGGTGACATGGGCGCGCACATCTGGGCGCCGGAGCTGCATCGCATCGGCGGCAAGTGGTACATCTACTTCGCCTCCGCGCCCGCCGAGGACGTGTGGAAGATCCGCATCTGGGTCCTGGAGAACTCCCACCCCAACCCCTTCAAGGGCACCTGGGTGGAGAAGGGCCAGGTCAAGACGGCCTGGGAGACCTTCTCCCTCGACGCCACCACCTTCACCCACCGTGGCACCCGCTACCTGTGCTGGGCACAGCACGAACCCGGGATGGACAACAACACCGGTCTGTTCCTCTCCGAGATGGCGAACCCGTGGACCCTGACGGGGCCTCAAGTGCGGCTGTCCACACCCGAGTACGACTGGGAGTGCGTCGGCTACAAGGTGAACGAAGGGCCGTACGCCCTCAAGCGCAACGGCCGGATCTTCCTCACCTACTCGGCGTCCGCCACCGACTACCACTACTGCGTCGGCATGCTCACCGCCGACGCCGACAGCGAACTCATGGACCCGGCCAGCTGGTCGAAGTCCCCCACCCCGGTCTTCACCAGCAACGACACCACCAAGCAGTACGGCCCCGGCCACAACTGCTTCACCGTTGCCGAGGACGGCCGCAGCGACGTCCTCGTCTACCACGCCCGCCAGTACAAGGAGATCGTCGGCGACCCACTGAACGACCCCAACCGCCACACCCGCGTCCAGAAGCTCGGCTGGAACGCCGACGGCACCCCGGACTTCGGCATACCCGTGGCCGACACGGCGACGGGCACGACTGCCGGGACGACCGCCGCGACCGTGAAGGAGAGTGCGTGATGACGAGACGTGCGTACGCGGTTCTGCTCGCCTTCTGTCTGGCCCTGGCCGGCGCCCTGGCCACCGCCGGCCCCGCCCAGGCGGCACCCCAGACCCTCACCAACGGCACCCAGTTCACCGACACTTCGGGCAGCCCCGTGCACGCGCACGGCGGCGGTGTCATCAAGGTCGGCTCCTACTACTACTGGTTCGGCGAGCACCGCAACGCCGACAACACCTTCCGGTACGTGGACGCCTACCGCTCCACCGACCTGAAGAACTGGGAGTTCAGGAACCACGTCCTGACCCAGTCGAGCGCCTCCGAGCTGGCCACCGCCAACATCGAGCGCCCGAAGGTCATGTACAACGCCTCCACCGGCAAGTTCGTCATGTGGATGCACAAGGAGAACGGCACCGACTACAGCGAGGCCCGCGCCGCCGTCGCCGTCTCCGACACCGTCGACGGCAACTACACCTGGCAGGGCAGCTTCCGCCCGCTCGGCCAGCACATGTCCCGTGACATCACGGTCTTCGTCGACACCGACGGCACCGGGTACATGGCCTCCGCAGCCCGCGAGAACTACGACCTGCAGATCTACCGCCTGACCAGCGACTACACGGGCATCGCCGCCCTCGTCGCCGACCCCTGGCACGGCGGCCACCGCGAGGCCCCGGCCCTGTTCAAGCGGAACGGCGTCTACTTCATGCTGACGTCGGGCGCGACCGGCTGGAACCCCAACCAGCAGCAGTACGCCACGGCCACCAGCATCGCCGGCCCGTGGACCGCCATGACGAACATCGGCGACTCCACGACCTACGGCTCGCAGACCGCGTACGTCCTCCCTGTGCAGGGCACCTCGACCACCTCGTACCTCTACCTGGGCGACCGCTGGGGCAACTCCTTCGGCGGCACCGTCAACGACTCCCGCTACGTTTGGCTGCCGCTGACCTTCCCCTCCACGACCTCGATGTCCATGTCCTGGACGCCGGAGGTCACCATCGACACGGCCACCGGCTCGATCAGCGGGACGAGCGCCACGTACAACACGCTGATCGCCCGGAACTCATCCAAGTGCGCCGACGTGACCAGCCAGTCGCTGTGGCAGGGCGCCCAGATCAAGCAGTACGACTGCAACGGCGGCAACAACCAGAAGTACTGGTTCAAGTCGGTGGGCAGCGGCTACTACCAGCTGCTGGTCAGGAACAGCTCCCTGTGCGTGCAGGAGAACGCGAGCACGGTCACCCAGGAGAACTGCAACGCCTCCTCGACCGGCCAGCAGTGGTCGGTGACCACCACCGGCTCCTATGTGAACATCAAGTCCCGCGCGAGCGGGGAGTGCCTGGACGTGAACGGCGCGTCCACCGCCAACGCCGCCGCGATCATCACGTACACGTGCAACGGCGCGACGAACCAGCAGTGGACGCGCGGGACATGAGGTGCCCTCAGGCGAGCAGGTCGATCGCGTCGATCGCCGTGCCCGCGCTGAGATAGCCGGTCAGCCCCGAACCGCTCACCACGTCGATCTTCAGCACGTTGTACTGGCCGGTGTCCGTCTGCCAGGCGGACGCCGGCACGCTGTACGTGAACGTGTGGTTGTTGCCGCGGTACGAACCGTTGGTCAGCGACCGGGTGTCCGGCTGGCTGGGCGGGGAGGGGACGGCGGACGTCCAGGCGCCGTTGACCGACACCTGGGGGCGGCCGTTGGCGTACGCCGTCGTCACCCCGATGCGCAGCGTGTGCGCGGCCCCCGCCTGCGCCGCCGTCAGCCGGAAGTACACCAGGATCCCGCTGTTGACGTCCTTCCAGAGGTAGCAGGGGAAGGACGCCGTCTCGTTGTTGCCGATCACCACGTTGCCGGTCCAGGAGGCCGCCCGGACGTCCGAGGGGTGCGCGTACGTCATCAGGTCGGCGTTCTTGAAGCCGCTCGGCGTGCCGTTCCAGTCGCCGATCCGCCAGATCGCGCTCGCGTTGCTCGGGTCGTTCGAGGACGGAATCGCGATCGTGTTGAGGGTGGTCGTGCCACCGGCCGTGACCGTCACCGAGCCCGTGTACACGGCGAGTTCGCCCTTGAAGACGGTGAGGGTGTACGTCCCCGGCAGCACACCCCCGATCGAGAAGAACCCGTCCGACGACCGTGCCGAACCCCAGTACTGCGCCGACGAGTTGGCGATCCCGACGGTGTACGGGTACGCCGTGTTCCGCCCGGATATCCCGACCCCGGCCACCTTGCCGCGCCCGCTCGCGCCGACGTACCCGGACATGCCGAGCGAGTCCGCCCACGAGGTGGTGAGCGTGCCCGGGAACAGTGACGAGGAGGGCGCCCCGCCGTCCGTGAAAGCGATGACGTACGGGCCCTGGAGGCCGAAGCGCTGGGCCTCGGTCTGGTTCTGGCCGTAGTACAGGATCTCGTACAGCCCACCGCCGTCCGCGCTCTGGTGCCGCAGCAGCGAGCGGTAGAACGGGCCGCCGGACGCCTTCTCGTGGTTGCTGCGCACCATCCACAGCCCGACGCTGCCGGTCTTCCAGCCGATGTAGTCGTAGTCCATCACCCGGAGCTTGGAGTAGTGCTTCGAGCGGGTCTGGCCGTCGGATTTCGCGAAGACGTCCGAGGCCTCGATGGTGCTGTTCGTGTACGTGTAGGAGTCGGGCTCGTCGTTGAGGAACAGGCCCTTCTTCACGCGCAGGATGTAGCGGGTCGCGGAGACCGAGGTGTCGGCCTTGTTGGTCCACAGGTAGATGTTGTTCTCGCCGCTGCGGGCCGCGTAGTAGTGCCGCAGCGTGCCGTACGCCACGGAGATCAGGATCGTCGAACCCGACTGCTTGATGGACACGGTGGACGAGCCGAGGCCGGACTCGATGTGCGAGTTCATGCCGCCGTAGCCCTGGTACTCCGTGCCGCGGTAGACCAGCGAGGTCAGGTCGCCGTTGGACTTGCTGACCTTGAAGACGAGGTTGGCGCCGGTGTCGACGACGTAGTTCGAGCCGTCGTCGCTCCAGCCGAAGGCCGCGGCGGAAGCGGTGCCGCTCAGCGCGGCTGTGCCTGCGGCGGCCGCGGTGCCGAGCACGAAGGTGCGGCGTCGGACCGGTCTGTTGGCGGATCCGGACATGGGGGGGGTGCCTCCTTCGAGAGGTGATCCGAGAGGTGGTTCGCGAGGTGGTTCGAGAGGTGTGGGGGGTGGTGCGGTGAGAGCGAGGGTGACAGTTGAATCGATTTCGCGAAAGGGCTTTCGATGGCAGGAGATTGGCAATCTTGTGAAATGAGTCCAAGGGCTAGAAAGCGCTTGCTCCACGCGGTACGGTCCCAGCGCCAGGCCTTGTCGTCCTGTGGAGGAGCCGACGAATGAGACGTTTCAACCGCGCCGTCCTGGCGGCGGTGACGCTGAGCACCGGCCTGTCCGCCCTGTCGGCCGTACCGGCCCAGGCGTACGGCGCCCAGCGTCCCCTCGGCATCGGGAACTGCACCGCCACCGCCTGCCACTTCGACGTCCCGGCCGGCACGTACGACGTGAAGGTCCTCCTCGGCGGCGAGGCCGCGTCGAGCACGAGCGTCACCGGTGAGACCCGCCGCGCCCTGCTCCCCGAGACGGCCGCCCCGGCCGGCGAGCGCGTCGCCCGCAGCTTCACCGTGAACGTCCGCACGCCCGAGGGTGAGCCGACGGGCCCCACAGGGACTCCCGGCCTGGACCTGGTCCTCGGCGGGTCGGCACCCGCGCTCGCCGACATCAAGGTCACCCCGGCCCGGCACGCCCGCCAGATCTTCCTCGTCGGCGACTCCACGGTCTGCGACCAGCCGGGCGACCCGTACTCCGGCTGGGGCCAGCAGCTGCCGCAGTACCTCCGCAAGGGCGTGTCCGTCGCCAACTACGCCGACTCCGGCGAGAGCACGGTCACCTACCTCGCCGACTCCCGCCTGTGGGCCACCGTCCAGCCGCAGATCCGCCCCGGCGACCTGGTCCTGATCCAGCTCGCCCACAACGACAAGACGACCGACGAGGCGACCTACCGCGCCAACCTCGAAACGCTGGTGGCGGGCGTACGGGAGAAGGGCGGCCGGCCCGTTCTCGTCACCCCGATCGTGCGCCGCTGGTTCAACGCCGACGGCACGCTGAACAACGGCACGGCCCTGCTGGTGAACGGCCTCGGCGTGGACCACCCGGCCGTCATCCGCTCGGTCGCCGCCGCCGAGGATGTCCCCCTGATCGACCTGACGGCGAAGACGAAGGCGCTGGTGGAGTCCCTGGGCGTCGAGGCATCCAAGGCGCTGTACCTCTACAACGAGAAGCGGGACAACACCCACACCTCGGTGCACGGCGCCACGGTGTACGCGGATCTGGTCCGCGACGAACTCGCCGCCCTGCATCTGGTGCCGCAGGGCCTGGTGCGGGTGGGATGAACCCCTGGGGCGCCCTGACCGGAACCGGGGCGCCCCAGGTCTGAACCGAGCCGGCGAGAAAGAGGACCGATGCACCTGCCCCCCGACGACCGCACCCGCAGCCCGCACACCGGCTACACCCGCGCCCACTGGGAGGCGGCCGCCGACGCCCTGCTCGCGGCGACGGAGCCGTACGCCACCGAGGACCGCGCCCTCTACCACTTCCCCGGCGACCGCCAGAGCTGGTCGGGCCGCCTCTCCGACGGCCTGGAGGGCTACGCCCGTACGCTGCTCCTCGCGGCCTTCCGCCGGGACGAGACGGCGTTGGAGCGCTACGCCGACGGACTCGCGGCCGGCGTCTCGGGGGTCTGGCCCCGCGTCGAGGACCGCAGCCAGCCCCTGGTCGAGGCGGCGTCGATCGCCCTCGCGCTGCGGCTGACGCGGCCGCTGCTGTGGGACCGGTTGGACGACGGGGTGCGGCAGCGGGCGGCGGCCTGGCTCGGGGA
Source organism: Streptomyces sp. R28 (assembly GCF_041052385.1). GTDB lineage: Bacteria > Actinomycetota > Actinomycetes > Streptomycetales > Streptomycetaceae > Streptomyces. Next base: position 8,586,253 of record NZ_CP163439.1, read on the forward strand.
CGCGGTGACGGCCGAGGCCTGGCCCTGCAACTGGGAGTTGTTCCCGGTGACGGTGGGCGGCTTCCTCCAGGAGGTCGGCCACGAGGCCGAGGAGTCGCGCAAGGCGATCGACCGGGGGCTGGAGCGCATCGAGGACTGGTACGTCGGCGGCGGCTGGTACACCGACGGCGACGGCCGCAAGTTCGACTACTACAACGGCTGGGCCATGCACCTGTACCCGGTGCTGCACGCCTGGCTGGCGCAGGACGAGCGGCTGTCGGAGCTGTACGGGGGTCGGCTCTCACGGCATCTGGAGGACTACGCCCGCCTGTTCGGCGCCGACGGCGCCCCCATGCACCAGGGCCGCTCCCTGACCTACCGTTTCGCGACCACGGCCCCGCTGTGGCTCGGCGCCCTGACGGGCCGTACGCCGCTCGCGCCCGGGGAGACGAGGCGGCTGGCCTCCGGCGCGCTGAAGTACTTCCTGGAGCGGGGCGCCGTGGACGAGCAGGGCCTGCTGACCCTCGGCTGGCACGGCCCCGACGAGGCGGTCCTGCAAGGCTATTCGGGCCCGGCGTCCCCGTACTGGGCGAGCAAGGCCTTCCTCGGCCTGCTTCTCCCCGCCGACCACGAGGTGTGGACGGCGGTGGAGGAACCCGCCCCCGTCGAGCGCGCGGACGCGGTCACCGCCGTCGCCGCTCCCAACTGGCTGCTGCAGTCCACGCGTTCCGACGGCCTGGTCCGCCTCCACAACCACGGCAGCGAGGACGTCCGCTACGACCCGTACTACACGCGCCTCGCCTACTCGACGGTGACGGAGCCTTCGTCGTCGTACGACAACAGCGTGATCGTCGGCGACGATCCGAGCCGCAGCGACATCGTGCCGCTGGGTGCGGGGGAGGGCGTGGGCGGCGGCTGGGTGGCCTCGCGGCACTCGGTCGGTGACGGGACGCGGGTGACGAGCGTGGTGCTCGCGCGGGGGGCCGTGGAGGTACGGGCCCATCTGGTGGCGGGTGCGGCGCCGGGGACGCCCGTTCGCATCACCGGCTGGGCCGCGCGGGACGGGGTCCGCGCCGAACTCCGCCCCGTCGCCCGGCTCGACGACGACCTCGCCGGCGTCACCGACGCCGAACCCACCCTCTTCGTCGCCCTCGCCCGGCTCACGGCCGAACCGGAACCCGCGCCGCTCGACGAGTCGGTGACCGTGCGCCTGGATGACGACGGCGGGATTCACGTCCGCTGGAACGACGGCCGTGCCGTCCGCGTGCGGTTGACGGACGGCGACGGTGACGCCGGCTGCGTGCGGGTCGATACGGCTAGCGGCTGACCTCCTGGGCCGTGATGCCCGCCCGGTCCAGTGCCCTGGCGACGGCGGGCGGCTCCGGCGGGTCACCGTCGGGATGGGTGCGCAGGCGCTCCAGCAGCAGCCGTGCGTCCAGCCGGTACGCCTCGGCGTCGGCCAGGATGCTGTCAACGCCCGGGCCGCCGGCCGTGTCGTCGTAGTGGAGCGCCAGCTCCCGCAGCAGGTCACCGCGGTCGACGAGGCTGCTCATCCCGCAGTCCAGACCGTCGTCCTCGAGGCTCTCGGGGTAGGGCGCCCGGCTCCACGTCCCGTTCTCGTACCAGTAGACACAGCCGAGTTCGTACCCTTCCAGCCGGTCGTGCAGCTCCTCGTAGGGCAGCCAGTCGGGCCCGCCCGCCAGTATGTCGATCGGCGGCTCGTGCCACTTCACGCCGCTCGACTCGTCCTCGCCGTAGAGCACGAACCGGCCCTCGCCCCTCCTGGACAGGATCCACCAGGTGCACCCGGCGTCGTCCCAGTGCAGGCCCTCCTCGTCGATCCAGTGGCCGGTCCGGTGCACGCTCGGACACTGCTCCCGCTCCGAATTCGCCTCCACGGCGGCGAGCAGCGCCCACCGCGCCCACAGCTCCTCGCCCGACGGAAGGTCCTCCGGCCGACCCGGTCGATGAATGGTCATGCGAGCCCCCGTGTGTTCTCGTCGTGTTCGCGTCGCGATGATGATCGCCGCAACAGTACGACGTTCGGAACCTCGGGGTCCCAGGGACCTCAGGGCTTCAGACGAGCGATCTGCAGAGTCGTCGTGGTCGGCGACGCGCCGGTCAGGGGCGTCGCGTACGACGGCTTGACGGGCACGGACGCCCAGGTCAGCGTGGTGTCCTTCTGGACCGCGATGTCGCCGGTGATCCGGGTGCCGACGCCCTTCGTGGCGCTCTGGAACGTGCCGTTCCAGTCGATGAGCCGGAAGGACGTGCCTGCGAAGGTGCCGGTGCAGGTGCCGTTCGCGCACTTGGCGTTCTTCAGGGACTCCCAGGACAGCAGGAGGCGGTCCTTGCCGTACGGGGCGAGGCGGACGTTGACGTGCTCGACGCCCTTGGTGCCGGACAACTGGATCGCTTTGCCCGCAGGCGTGTTGCGGTTCTTGAGGAAGGCGACGGCCACCTGGTGGGTGCTGGTCTTCGGGGTGACCGTCCAGCCGCGCCCGCTGGAGTCGTCGGAGTTCTTCTTGGCCGAGGCGGCGCCGCGGGAGGCGAAGGCCGTGGCGTAGCGGCCGGTGGCCGACTTCACGAGGTCACCGGTACGGCCCGCGAACGTGCCGCCGCAGTAGCCCGCCCAGCACTGCTCGCGCTGCACGACCGGGGCGTTGTCGGGCGCGCCGATCCCTGTCGACACGAACAGCCCCGAGCGCCAGTCGTCGAAGCAGAGGGAGGTGAAGGCGCCGGTCTTCTCGGCAGCGAGGGCGATGCCCTCGTTGTGGCTGCACCCCCAGCTCCAGCCCCCGCTGAGCTTGGCACCCTTGGCGCCGACGTATGACAGCTTGTCGCCGAAGTGCCCGTCGGCGAAGCCGCCCGCACCGTGCACGACGAAGTACGCGCCGTACTTGGTGCCGTTCCAGGTGAGCTGGCCGTCGAGGGTCGGTGCCGTGTCGTGGGAGGAAGTGCCGATCAGCTTGGTGCGGAAGATCTGCTTGCCGTTCGTGTAGCGGATCAGCGCGGCCGCCGTCTCCTTCCACTTGTTGGTGTCGGCGACCCGGGTCAGCAGCGCGAAGCCGTCATTGTGCGCGACCAGACCGCCGACCTCCTTGGTTCCCTTGACGATCGTGTCGGCGCCCGAGCGCTTCCCGGCGGCGGTCAGCGGCGTGACGTGGATGCCGTCCGAGGCGGGCCAGGCCACCCGCAGGGTGCCGTTCGGGGCCGCCGCCGTCGCCGTGCGCGTCCACTCGCGGGTGTTGTTGTAACCGGCCGACAGATAGGGGAACTTGGCCGGCAGGTGCACCGTGGTGGTCGTGGGGTGAGGCTGGGGGCGGCGCTCGGGGCGGCGCCGGCGGTGGCGTACCAGGCGCCCACCAGGGCGGCGGTGGCGGCGAGGCCCGCGATGAGCGGCCCCCGGGCGGCGTGGGCCCGGCGATGGCCGGGCGCGCCGGATGCGCCGGATGCGGAGGCGGACGTCGTGCGTCTTGCGGAAGTCATGTATCCCGGTCGCCGCCGAGGCCGACAAAGTTGCTGAAGTTTCACAGACCGTGGCCGGCTCACTTCGGCCGGCACCGAAACGACGCACGCCTAGCGTTCGGAGCATGAGCGAAATCGTCCCTCCGACCCCCGCCGACGCCGTCACCGCCATGGTCGGCCACGTCCTCACCCTCGCCGCGACCTGGCCGAACTGGGACGGCGAGCCCACCCACGTCGACGACCGCGTCTACACCCCGCACAAGGCGATCCGCCGGGTCGCCGACCACCTCATCGACCATCTGGCCGAGCTGGAGGCCCGGCTGGCCGGCGAGGAGCCCCAGCCCGACCACTGGCACGCCTCCACCGTCACCACCGAGGCCGACCTCGCCCCCTTCACCCCGCAGGACCTGGACGAGGCCCGCAGCCGGCTGACCCGCCTCGCCCGCATCTGGGCGAACCGGCTGGACGCCCTCAGCGACGACCAGCTCGACCACTCGCCCGGCGAAGGCTGGAGCTTCCGCGAACTCGCCCACCACCTGGAAGGGTCGACCTACTACGCCGACGCCGTAGGAGACCTGTCGTGACCGCCGCCGACTCGGAGGACCTCGCATGACCGCCTTCGCCGAACTCCACCACGGTGACGAGCCCCTGCTGCTCCCCAACGCCTGGGACCACGCCTCGGCGAGGGGGCTCGCCGCCGAGGGCTTTCCCGCGATCGGTACGACGAGCCTCGGTGCCGCCGCGGCCGCAGGCCTGCCCGACGGGACATCGGCCACCCGTGACGAGACACTCCGGCTCGCCCTCGACCTCGGCTCGGATCCGTATCTCGTCTCGATGGACGCGGAGGACGGATACAGCGAAGACCCCGGCCGGGTGGGGGAGTTCGCCCGTCAGCTCCAGGCCGTCGGGGCCGTCGGAATCAACCTGGAGGACCGGCTCGGCTCCGTCGCGCTGCACGCCGCGAAGATCGCCGCGGTCAAGTCGGCGGCACCCGGCCTCTTCGTCAACGCCCGCACCGACACGTACTGGCTGGGTGACGGAACGGAGACCGACGAGCGCCTCGACGCCTATCAACAGGCGGGTGCCGACGGCGTGTTCGTGCCGGGACTCACCGAACCCCGCCGGATCGCCGCCCTGGTGAGGCGCCTCGACGTTCCCCTCAACATCCTCTACACCCCGACCGGCCCCACCGTCCCCCACCTCGCCGACCTCGGCGTCCGTCGCGTCAGCCTCGGCTCGCTGCTCTACCGGCGGGCACTCGGCGCGGCACTGGAAGCGGCCGTGGACATCAGGGAGGGGCGGACACCGCAGGGGGCCCTTCCGTCGTACGGTGCGGTGGACGCGCTCAGCCGCCGGGGCGACCTGCCTCACAGCGCCGGGCCGTAGCTTCCTGTTAGCCTTGACTCTTTTCCGGGTATCAGACCCTTTGGACTCATCACCGGCGAGGGACCGAGGAACCATGACCATGGACATCCCCGGCGACAGGCGCCTTGCGGCCGCCGTCGTGATGGACGACAAGCAGCGGGTGCTTCTGGTGCGCCGCAGCGAGAAGGAGCGGTTCCTGCCGCGGGTGTGGGGTGTCCCCTGCGGGAAGCTGGAGCCCGGTGAGAGTGCCCAGGACGGCGCCCTGCGGGAGCTGAAGGAAGAGACCGGACTGCTCGGCGAAATCGTCCGCAAGGTCGGCGAGTCGTCCTTCCTCAGCGACTACCGGGGGCACGAGATCAAGAACTGGCAGGAGAACTTCCTGGTCAGGCCATTGTCTGCGAGCCTCACCCTCCCCGAGCCTGATCAGGACGCGCGGTGGCTCGGCCGGTCCGAGCTGACCAGCGTGGAGGTCGACGCGTACAACCTCGACATCGTGCACCAGGCCTTCACCGAGTCCTGAGCCCGTAGGGGCACTTCCGCACGGCGAGCTGCACACAGTGAGCACATGGGCAACACATGGGGAAAGCCCTGCGGGAGCGGGCACGCTCTTGTCGCAGCTGCCCCCAGCCGACTGGTTCGTGGCCGGATACGGCACCCAGGAGGCCGCCAACGGCCCGGCCGGGCAGACCCACCCCGGCGGCGGCGTCCGGCTGAAGGCGCCCGTCACCTTCGACGCCCTCAACGACTCCTGGGCGCGCCTGGCCATGACCGCGCCGCAGGGCAACGGCGGTGCCTGCTACGGCGACTCGGGCGGCCCCGACTTCGCGGTGATCGGCGGCAAGAACGTCCTGGCCGCCACCACGATCACCGGGGACACCCCGTGCTACGCGACGAACGTGACGTGCCGCCTGGACACCCCGGGCGCCCGAGCCTTCTTGTCGCCGTTCGTGAAACTCCCGTGAACCGGGCGGGTGCCGCAAGCCGTCACGTGGCCCCCTCACGAAGCCCCGCCACAAGCGCCCGTCACAAGGCCCTGAGCCGTTCCGCCAGATCGCTCAACGCGCCCAGATAGTCCCGCACATCCAACGGCACCTTCTCCACCGCACCCGGATGCGGGCCCGCCGCCGTGAACACATCCGTGTGCCGCCGCCGCCCCGCACCCGTCTCCAGGAACAGCGTCACCGTCGGTGCGTCCGTGTCGCACCAGGCCCGGTGCAGGGTGTGCGCGGGCAGGGCGTACGAGCTGCCCGCCGCGTACTGCCCCACATGCGTCAGCCGCAGCCGCGCCGCACCGGCCGGCTCCAGCACCCAGTCCGCCGACCGCTGCGCCAGCGACTCCTCGTACCGGGCCGCCGCGATACCGCCGACTCCGGCATCGGCGTCATCGCCTCCCTCTTCGCGGATCTCGTCGCAGACCTCGTACAGCTCCATGGCCAGCCGGCCCTGTACGACATAGGAGGCCAGCGGTGAACGGTGGTTGTGGATGTCCTCCTCGCCGATCCCGCCCGCGCCCGGATGCCACACGTGCGCGCGCAGCATGTGGCGCGGGCCGCCGTCGATCAGCAGCAGCTTGTCGAAGCCGAGGACATGGCGGTACGACAGCCGTGCGCAGCCCTCCGGATCACCCTCCCCGGAGGCGAGTTCGGCGATCAGCTCGGGCAGCCGGTCGGGGGAGCCCAGTTCGGTGACGACGGAGCGGGCAGCGGACGCCAGCCGGTGCTCGGGCAGTTCACCGTCCAGTGCCCCGGCCAGCAGCCGCCGCGTCGCCAGGACCTGCCGACCGCCCATGCACTCATCCTCCAACGACCGCTTGTGACATCCGAGTTCAGCCACCCGGCTGATACATCCATACGGCATGCGCGCGCAGCGTCGAAAGACCTTGATAGGTCATCCACATGGGCCGCCGCAGCTCGGTGCTGTCGCCCCGCCCCCAGAACCAGACACCGTCCGTCTGCCCCGCCCACACCGCGGCGACGGCCCCGTCCAGCCGTACCCGCCACTCCTCCTCCAGCCCGTCGGCGCGGGCGATCTCCACGGCGCCCGGTGAGAGCAGGGCGCGGGCCACCCAGGAGGCGGTGAAGTGCCGTACGTTCAGCACCTCGTGGCGTGAGGGGTCGTCCGTGCGCGGCCGGCGTACCTCCTCGTGCAGGCTCCTGAGGTCCGCGCAGGTGTCGTGCGACGCCTCCGGGCAGGTCAGCAGCCAGCGGACGCCGTCCTCGCGGGCGGCGCGCGCACCGGCGTTCTCGCCGAGGACCCGGGCGGCCCGGTCGAGGGCGACGACCGCCTGTGCGGTGTGCAGCGGCGACGGCCAGCCGTGCGGCGGGTCGAGGCGGTAGCCCCAGCAGCGCAGATGGTCGCGGCGCGCGTCACTGATCGCGCCGTCCGCGAGGGCCTCGCGCAGCACGGGAAGGACCTCGGAGCGGGGCGCGGCACGCAGCAGCCCGCGCAGCACGGTCGTCACGACATGGGTCGACTCCCGCCCGGCGCGGTCGAGTTGGCGCGTGAAACCGCTGGTGCACCGGTCCACCTCCGCGGTCAGCCGCTCGGCGGAGGCGCCGGCCCGGGCCAGCGCGCCCAGCACCAGCGCGGTGACCTCCGGACGCGCCTCGGACCCTTGCGAGCGCGCCGACCAGCCGCCGTCCGGGAGCCGCAGCCGCCACAGCGTGTCCACCAGGTCGCCGGTGCTCAGCCGTCCTTCGGGCACGCCGAGGTCGAGCATGATGTGCAGGCCGTACGCGGTGCCGACGGGGGTGGGGCGGGAGGGCGAGTCCTCGCCGAGGGAGTGCGGCCAGCCGGTGAGCCGTCCGAGCTCCGGGTCGTCCATGACGGACACCTGCTCGACGAGGCTGTCGTAGGCGGAGGCGAAGGCATGGGGGAGCGGGCCGGACGCCCCCGGCGCCATGGCAGCGGGCCCCACGGCGGTGCCCGGTGCCCGCTCGCCGGCCGCTGCCCGGGCCCGCAGCAGCGCCGCCGCCAGCCAGGCCGCGACGGAGGTGCCGAGCCCGCTGATGCCGGCGATCAGATAGCGGGCGGCCGAACCGTCGATGGAGCCGGGCAGCACGCTGAACAGGAACTGGAAGACGCCGTAGCCGGCGGCCACGCAGCCGAGGCCGCCGAGCCAGCCGACGAAACGTGCCGGGGGTGAGCCGTGCGGGGGTTCCTCGTCGGGAACGCGCGGCGTGGGACGGGTCTGCCGGGACCTCAGGGGGCCGCGTCCGAGCTGCTGTTGGGACAAGACACGCTCCCTCCCCCGTGGCGGCGGCGTGTGACCTCCGCGAAGCTTCCAGTCTAAGTGGTCAGGGTGACAACTGGGGCGGCTGCCGGTCGTGCTCGCCGCGTGGCCAGTTCACGAGTGCCACGTGCAGGGCGTCGACGGCGCGCTCCCATGACTTCCGTACCTCACGGGGAGCGCCGAAGGCGCCGGTGGACTCCAGAGAGCAGTAGCCGTGGAAGGTGCTGCGCAGCAGGCGGACGGCGTCGGTGAGGTCGGGTTCCTCCAGGCCGTAGGCGCGGAGCATGCCGTAGGTGATCTCGGCGGTGCGGCGCATGGCGGGGGAGTCGGCGGCGAGGGCCTGGTCGACCCGGATCTGGGTCGCGGCGTATCGGCCCGGGTGCTGAAGGGCGTACTCCCGATACGCGTCCGCGAAGGCCGCGAGCGCGTCCTTGCCGGCGCGTCCGGCGACGGCGGCGGCGATCCGGTCGATCATCTCGCCGCCGGCCAGCAGCGCGACCCGAGTCCGCAGGTCCTGGAGGTTCCTGACGTGCGAGTACAGGCTCGCGTCCTTCACCCCGAAGTGCCGGGCCAGCGCGGACAGGCTGACCTTCTCGAACCCGACCTCGTCGGCGAGATCGGCCGCCGCCGCGGCGAGACGGTCGGCGGTGAGTCCTGCGCGGGCCATGGGGTGGGTGACCTCCGGATGCGTGACCTGGCCTGGGGCCCTGGACCCCTGGACCCTTCGAGACCTAGAGGCCCTAGGGGGCATCCTAGTGAGGTCAGCCTCCTGCGAGGAACTTCCGCACCGCGGAGCGGAACTCCCTCGGACGGGGCCCATGGACACTGTGCCCGGCCGGGATCGTGACGAGCCGCCCCGCCGGGAAGCGCCCCGCCATCTCGGCGATCACCTTCTGCGGCAGATGGCTCTCGGGACCGCCCGCGACGACGAGCGTCGGGACCTTGATCCCCGGCGGAGCGTCCCACCACGCCGGATCCGGGGCGTTGAGCTGTCGGACGATCGCGGGCCGGGCCGCCCAGTCGAAGTCGAGCGGCCCCGGCGGGCGCTGTGGCGCCGGGGAGGGGTCTCCTCCAGGACCAGGCGAGCGACGCGCTCGGGATGGCCGGCCGCCAGCAGGTAGGCCAGCACACCGCCGAGGCTGGATCGTGGCCGGCTCGGCCTTCCTGCGCCAGAACGGCGTACGGGTCGGCGACCGGGTCAGCCTGGAGAAGGGCGGCCGGACCGAAGCGGTGCTGGTCGTGGGGGAGTTCATGCAGAGCAATGCCCGGGTCGTCGCAGCCGGCTGGTCGACGCTGACGGCACTGGCCCCGCACGAGAAGCCCATCAGCTACCACGTCGGACTCCGCGACGGCAGCGACCCGGCCGCCTACGCCCGCGCGGCCCGGGCCGCCGACCCAGGGATCACACCGGACGTGCGGGGCTCCAACGCCATCACGCAGACCGTCATGGGCTCGGCCTCGGCCCTCACCCTGATGCCGGCCGTCGTCGCGTCGCTCGGCGTCTTCAACACGGTCGTTCTCAACACCCGTGACCGGCGGCGCGACTTGGGCATGCCGAAGTCGATCGGCATGACGCCGAGGCAGGTGACGGTGATGACGGTGACGTCGATGGCGGTTCTCGGCGCGATCGGTTCCCTGCTTGGCATCCCCCTGGGCGTGGCGGGCTACGACCTGGTCGTCCCGCCATGACGGCCGCCGTGGACATCACCCTGCCCGCCTCCATGACGGACGTCTGGCAGGCCCCGGCGCTGGCCGCACTCGCCCTGGCGGGGCTGGTGATCGCGGTGCTGGGGGCGTTCGTTCCGGCGCGCAGGGCTGGGCGGCTGACCATCGCGGAGGTGTTGCGGAGCGAGTGAGCGGGAGCGGCGGCCGTGCGGGAGCGGGCGGCGGCGCCCTGACTACCGTTGCTCCGTATGACCACCACAGAGATCGAAATCACCGCGGAGCTGGTCCGGGACCTCCTGCAGGACCAGCACCCCGACCTCGCCGACCGCCCCGTGAAGCTCGGCGCGCGGGGCTGGGACAACCAGCTGTGGCGGCTCGGCGACGACCTCGCCGTCCGGTTGCCCTGGGCGACGCAGGCCGCGGACGCGCTGCTGCGCAAGGAGCACGCCTGGCTTCCCGCCCTCGCCCCTCATCTGCCCTTGCCGGTCCCGGTCCCGCAGCGCCTCGGCGAGCCGTCCGAGCGGTTTCCGCGGCCCTGGATCGTCACCACCTGGGTACCGGGCTCGCCTGCCGATCAGGCGCCCGCCACGCGCGCAGCCGAGGCGGCCGACACCCTGGCCGCCTTCCTGACGGCTCTTCACCGCCCCGCCCCCGACGGGGCGCCGGCCGGCCGTGGCCGCGGGGGGCCGCTGGCCGACCACGCCGAGGGGGTGGCCGAAGGCTTGGCCTCGGCCACCGAGATGGGGCTGATCCCCGACCCGGACGCCGTCCGCGCGGTCTGGGAGGACGCCGTCGCCGCGCCCGAGTGGACCGGCCCGGCGCTGTGGCTCCACGGCGACCTGCACCCGGCCAACATCCTCACCGAGGACGCCTCCTTCTGCGGCGTGATCGACTTCGGCGACCTCTGCGCGGGCGATCCGGCCTGCGACCTCGCCGCCCCTTGGATCCTGCTGCCGGACGGCGCCGCCGACCGCTTCCACGCCGCCTACCAGCCGGCCCCCGATGCCGCGACCCTGCGCCGGGCCCGCGGCTGGGCGGTGATGCGCGCCCTCGGCGGCATCCTCATCGGAGAGGCGGGTGTCCGGGGCCGGCCCGGAGGCAAGGCCACCTGGGGCCCACCCGGCCAGGCCGCACTGCGCCGCCTCACCGCGACGGGCCGCCGCTAGGCGGGTGAGGCTGCCTGTGCCGGTGCCACACGGCTCAGCTGCAGCCCGGTCAACGGCCTCTGGGACACCTGGTCCTGAAGCCGCCACCCGTACTGACCGAGGCGCTGCGCCACATAACCCGCGCCCACGGCACGGTACGTACGCAGGGGGATCGTCGCCTGCGGCTGCTTCCACTTGACCAGCTTGGCGAGCTTGGCCTCGACGCGCGCCTGGTAGAAGGCGACATCCCCTTCGTGACGGAGCTCGGGCAGCGTCACGAACCAGAGGGGCCACCACGGGAAGACCCGGAACACGGCGTCGATGAACTTCTCGTATCCCCGCTCCACGCCGGGAATCAAGCTGAGCAGTTCGATCACGAGGCCGAAGGCCAGGAGCGCCAGCAGGAGCGCCGTGCACAACATCCAGTGCACCGGTGCGTACACGGTGGTGAGCAGGAACTGGCACGTCAGCCGAGTGGTGCCGCGAGTGGGCAGGGGGTCCCAGGACGGGTCGCGGTGCATGAGGTTCTTCCGAGAGGGGACGAGCGGGCGGACAAGGGCCGGTCGGACGGCGGCCGTTCACATTGTGCAGTGCCGCCCACCCGCCTGCGGCTGCGGGGGTGGGCGGCCGTCGTGCGAGCCGTCAGCCGATCGGCGCGTACAGCACTCCCAACTTGTCGATCTCGTCGCCCGCCCGCCCCGTGAACCCGACGATCTGCCAACCGGACGGTGCCGTGAACGTCTTGGAGTCCGACATCGCCGTACCGGCGGACAGCGAACGTCCCTTGTCCGTGGTGAACGACGCCGAGAAGATCCGCGTACGCCCGTCCTTCTGGCCCTGCGTCAGCTTTACGGCGGTGAGGTGCTCGCCCGAAGCCAGGGTCAGGGACGTCGCCGTGCCGCCCGTGCCGCCGTGGGTGAGGGCCGTGCCGCCGTCGTGCGTCAGGGACACCGCGTCCAGGCGGGAGCTGCCGCGCAGGGTCAGGGTGCGCGGCGACACCGACGTCGGCAGGTCGTCCGCGTCGTTGAAGGCGGTGCCGTGCGGGCCGCCGATGAAGTCGCCGGCCCTCAGGGAGGAGTTGAGGGTGTAGGAGAAGTCGACCGTGTGCGGGAAGTGGTCGGAGAGGTTGCCGCCCGCGGAGTCCAGGAAGGACGCCCACTCGTTGTTGTAGCGGGTGGCATTGAGCGTCAGGAGCTTGCTGCCGCGGTAGAGGACCTTGTCGACGACCTCGCAGCCGTTCGGCGGCGCCGTCGTCGGGCACACCAGCGCGTCCGCGCCCTGCGTCGGCCGGACACCGCCCTTGGCCAGCTGCACCCACGCGTCCGTCAGACCGTTCTTGTCGGCGAGGGTGCGGATGTTGTCGCCGCTGCGGGTGTACCGGGTGTTGGTGTCACCCATGACGACGACCGCGTTGCCGGACGAGTTCGCCTGGATGAAGTCCGACAGCTGCTCGACGTTGGCGCGGCGGGCGGCCAGCGCGTCGTCCGTGTCGTCGGCATTGGTGTGGACGTTGTAGAGGTCCACGAAGACGCCCTCGGCGAGCCGGACCCGGGCGAGCGAGAAGCCCTTGGGGGTCAGGCAGTTGGTGCCGGTGCATTTGTTCCACTTCACCCGCTCGAAGTCCTCGAAGGCGTAGTCCGAGAGGGTGTTGAGGCCGTCGCCGAACGGCACGCCGCCGCTGGTCGCGGTGCGGTACGGGTGGTTGTCGCCCGCGTAGAGGGCCGCGTGGTAGTTGAAGTCCTCCTGGACGTTCACGATGTCGTACGCCGCCAGCCGCGGCGAGATCAACGGGGTGTTCTTCTCCGGGTTGCCGGAGCTCAGGCCTTCCGGAAGGCCCGCGACGTTGTAGGTCAGGACGTTGAAGGTGCCGGTGGTGGCGGCCACCGCGGGGGTCGAGCCGGTGGTGGCGAGGCCGGTGAGGGCCAGGGCTGCGGCCGCGAGCGTGCCGATCAGTCTTCTCATGTGGGGGTGTCTCCGAGGGGTGAGGTGGGTGAGTGGGTGAGGCGGGTGAGGTGGGTGAGGTAGGGGGAAAGGAAGGTGAGCGCTGCTCAGGTTCGGTGTCAACCAGGGTGACGTACAAGGGCGGTTGGGGAAACAGTGAGGGACGGGGCGTTCCGCCGCGTCCAGGGCGCCCGGCCGCCACTCCCCGCTCGTTCAACGTTCATGTTTCGCCTTGATCCTCCACACATGGCGCAGCAGCGCCGTAGGAGGCAGCCGCAGAAGGCAGCGGCATCAGGAGGGGCACATGGGACACGGGCACGCGCACGGTCATCATCACCACCACGGACACGACCACGACCATGGCCACTCGCACGATGCGGCGGTGTCCGCCCTGCCCGCCGCCTTCGACACCTCCGTGCCCGACGAGGCCCTGAGCCCCGAGCAGCAGTCGCGCCGCACGCTGCTGCGCCGGGCGGGTCTGCTGGGCGCCGGACTGGCCGCCGGCAGTGTCGTCGCCCCGACTCCGGCCGCCGCCTCCGTACCGGCCGCGTCCGCCGCTTCCGGTGGCCGCAGGACGAACGGCTTCCTGTGGCTGGCCGGTGACCACCACATCCACACGCAGTACAGCAGCGACGGCAAGTACCGCGTCGTCGACCAGGTCCGCCAGGGTGCCAGGCACGGCATGGACTGGCTGGTCATCACCGACCACGGCAGCGAGACCCACGCCAGGATCGGCGTCGAGAAGGTCAACCCGGACATCCAGGCCGCCCGGGCCGCCCACGAGGACACGCTCGTCTTCCAGGGCCTGGAGTGGAACATCCCGGCCGCCGAGCACGGCACCGTCTTCGTGCACCCCGGCAGGAACGAGGTCTCCGTCCTCAAGCAGTTCGAGACCGACTACGACGGCAGCGTGAAGGGCGCCGGCGACTCCACGCCCGCCAACGAGGCGCTCGCAGTCGCGGGCCTCAACTTCCTTGCGGAGCAGGTGGAACGGCGCAAGGTCAAGGACGCGCTGATGCTCGCCAACCACCCGGCTCGGCGCGGTGTCGACTCCCCGCACGAGATCCGCGGCTGGCGGGACGCGACCGCTTCGCGCCAGATCGCCGTGGGCTTCGAGGGCGCCCCGGGCCATCAGGCGGCCGGCCTCCCCGCCCCCCTCGGCATGGCCCGCGCCCGCGGCATCTACGACAACAGCCCCAGCGCCAACTCCTTCGCCGGCTACCCGCTGGAGAGCTACCGCACCTGGGGCGGCTTCGACTGGATGACGGCCACGGTCGGCGGCCTTTGGGACAGCCTCCTCGCCGAGGGCAGGCCGTGGTGGATCACCGCCAACTCCGACTCCCACCAGGTGTACGCGGACACGGCGGTGCGCGGCACCGGCGGCGACTTCACCACCGACGGCCGCCACCCGGACCCGGTCTACGGCGGCCGGATCGACATCACCCAGGGCGACTACTGGCCCGGCCAGTACAGCCGTACGCACGTCGGTGCCGACGGCTTCTCCTACGCCGCCGTCATGGACGGCATCCGCGCGGGCCGCATCTGGGTCGACCACGGCCGGCTCGTCAGCGCCCTCGATGTCCGCGTGACGGGCGGCCGCCGCTGGGCCACACTGGGCGGCGCCCTGCATGTCAGGAAGGGAACGAACGTCACACTGACGGTCGACGTGGCGCCGGCGGGCGGCCCCAACTGGGCAGGCTTCGTCCCCACATTGGCCCGCGTGGACGTCATCCAGGGCGATGTGACCGGCCCGGTCGCGGACAAGGACACCTTCACCGCGCCGACGGCGAAGGTGGTCAAGTCCTACGAGGTGAACAAGTCGACCGGCATGGTCCGCCTCACCTACGACCTCGGCAAGGTCGACCACCCCGTCTACGTCCGCCTGCGCGGCACCGACGGCAACCGCACCGCCGTCGGCGCGATGGGTGCCGCCGTCGACCCGGCCGGCCCGGCCATCGACGTCGTCGGCGACGCCGACCCGTGGCGCGACCTGTGGTTCTACTCCAACCCGGTGTGGGTCCTGCCCTCGTGACCCCCTACGCTCTGACCGTGGACGCAGACGTCCGGGACCTCCGCGCGGCCGACCACCTGCTCCACACCTTCGCCACCGAACTCGCCCTGCCCGACGGCACGTTCGGCTGCACCCACCTGGTGCGGGGAGACCGCCCACACGTGGCCGTCTCCCTCACCCTCCCGTCCGAGCCGCTCCTGCGTACCGCCCAGGAGCGGCTCACCGCCCGGGGACACACGGTGTCGCGCGGCACGCCGGACACGACGGGCCGGGCGGTGCTCTACCCCGGGGCCGCCTCCATCACCGGCACGCTGACGATCGCGGACGTACTCACGCGCTCCGCGATCGACCGCGTGACGGTCCTGGGCTCCCCGACTCGACCGGCCCTGAACACACCGCTGGTCACGTGGGAGCACATACGCCCGCTCTGGCAGGACGACGAACTCGTCCTCACCACCATGCCGGCCGTGGGCGGCACCCTCGTTCCCTTCGAGGTGCCGGATCCGACGCCGTGTTGTGCGGACCACTGAGATGGCATCTTCGGCCCTGCCGGAGGCTACGGCCGGTTCTCGGGGGTGCTCGGCATGGTCACTGGCGCCCTGTTCGTGCCCGGTTGCGCCGCAGGCCCCGGTGGGCCGGGTGGCGGGCGGGTGCTGACCGGTGTCACGGACGGCTCAAAACCCGGCTGTCACTATCGTCGGACCGGTCACCCCGCAGGGTGGAACTCTGCGGCCCAGTAAGCCGATTCGCCGGCCAGCCGTCGCGCTGGGTCGCGGGCGCATCGGGAGTCTGCCACCATGCCCATCCTTCCTTCCCTACGGGGATCTCTGCGCGCCGTGACCGCGCTGGTCGCGGCGCTGGCGTTCGTCGTCGCCGTGCCGCACGGCGCGTTCGCCGCACCCGGTGACCTGGACACCACGTTCGGCACCGGCGGAAAGGTCAGCATCACCACCGACACCTTCGCCGAGGGCCAGGACATGGCCATCCAGCCCGACGGCAGGATCATCTCGGTCGGGTGGGAGCAGGACCCGGAGTTCCTCGACTCCGAGTTCGCCCTCACGCGGCACAACTCCGACGGCAGCGTCGACACCTCCTTCGGCGGTGGCGACGGCGAGGTGCTGACCGACTTCGAGAACGGCGAGGACGTGGCCCAGGGGGTGGCGGTCCAGCCCGACGGGAAGATCGTCGTGGTCGGCCGTCACCAGGAGACCGACGACGAGTTCGCGGGCTGCTGCTGGTTCACGGTGGCCCGTTACGACGCCGACGGCAGCGTCGACACCTCCTTCGGGGGCGGTGACGGCTGGGTCAGCCCCGGCCTGGCCGGCGGGGCCGAGGACGCGGCCGGCGTCGCGGTGCAGCCCGACGGGAAGATCGTCGCCGGAGCCCGGGCCGGCGGCTCGTTCGCGGTCGTGCGGTACCTGCCCGACGGGAGCCCGGACGGCGCCTTCGGAGGCGGTGACGGCGTGACCATCACCTCGTTCTCCGACGTGGGCGGCGCCACCGCGCAGGACATGGCCCTCCAGCCCGACGGGAAGATCGTCCTGGTCGGCTACTCGGGCGAGACCAACTTCGACTTCGCCGTGGCCCGCTACAACTCCGACGGAAGCCTGGACACCACCTTCAGCGGCGACGGCCGGGTCACCACGGACCTGGGCGGATACAACTGGGGTGAGACCGTGGTCGTGCAGTCCAGCGGCAAGATCGTCGCCTCCGGATCGAGCGGCGGCCGTTTCACGCTCGTGCGCTACAACGTGGACGGCAGCCGCGACACCGGCTTCGGCACCGGCGGTGTCGCGACCGCCGACTTCGGCAGCACAGCCGGCGTGAGCGACCTCGTGCTCCAGCCCGACGACCGGATCGTCGCCGGCGGCGGCGGGACGGCCGGCGACTTCCTCCTCGCCCGCTTCAACGCCGACGGCACTCTTGACACCGGGTTCGGCACGGGCGGCCGCACCACCACCGACTTCGGCGTCGGCGACCGCGTGAACAGCGTCGCCGTCCAGTCCGACGGGAAGATCGTCGCCTTCGGCAGCAACAGCGACGGCCTGCGCGCCCTGGCCCGCTACCTCGGCGGGGTCGGCACCCCGCCGCCACCTCCGCCGCCCACCGAGGTCGACCTGTCGGTCGCCAAGTCCGGCCCCGGCACCGTCAGCATCGGCGACCGAGCCACCTACACCCTGACGGTCACCAACAACAGCGCCACGATCGCGGCCACCGGCGTCAGCCTCACCGACACCCTCACCGGACCCGCCGCCACCGTCGTCTCGGCAACACCGGATCAGGGCACCTGCACCACCTCCGCAACCGGCGCGACCTGCGCCCTCGGGACCCTCGCCACCGGCGCGAGCACGACCGTCAGGGTCGTCGTCGAACCCCGGGCCACCGGCACCCTCACCGAGCGGGCCACCGTGAGCGCCACCCAGACCGACCCGGCCACGGCCAACAACACCGCCACGGTCACCACCACGGTCAACAACTCCCGCCTGTGCACCCGCATCGGCACCAGCGGCAACGACACCATGACCGGCACCAGCGGCACCGACGTCATCTGCGGCCTCGGCGGCGACGACTCGATCAACGCCGGCGCCGGCAACGACACGGTGTACGGCAACTTCGGCAACGACCGCGCCGACGGCGGCCTGAACAACGACACCCTCAACGGCGGCCCCGGCAACGACAACCTGATCGGCAACTCCGGCAACGACAGCCTCAACACCGTCGACAACGTCTCCGGCAACGACACCGCCAACGGCGGCACGGGCACGGACACCTGCACGACGGACACCGGGGACACACGGATCAGCTGCCCGTAGCCCCGACAGGCCGACACCTCCACTCGCCACTCGTGCGCCACCCGGCACAGCCAGCCGGGTGGCGCACGGCCGTCATCCGTTCACCCCGGTGTACCGCTTCAGGCTCCACCGCCACACCAGCCGCGCCGCCAGATACCCGGCGATCCCGAGCAGCGGAGAGGCCGCCGCAAGCCAGTACGGCACCCCGATGTCGTCGTCGTGGCCGGTCAGGACGGCCGTCGGGAGGTAGGCGACGAACGCGAGCGGCAGAGCGTACGTCAGGAAGCCGCCCACCGCTCGCGGGAGGACGTTCAGCGGGTAGTTGCCGAACGTGCCGAGCAGTTCCTCCAGCCAGCGGCTCCAGTAGTCCGCGGCCGGGAAGCGCAGGCAGGCACCGGCCACCACCGTGAACAGGGCCGCCTCCAGCAGCATGCCGCCGATGATCGCGGCGATCAGGTACGACACCCGGCCCGCCGTCCAGTCCAGGTCGCTGCGGCCGAGCGCGCCCACCATCAGGCCCGCCGCGACCGTGAGGTCGCCGATCGCGTTGGTCGGGAAGAAGGAGAGCTGGACCTGGCGGTGCACCGGCATGGGGCGCAGCAGATAGATGTCGATCCTTCCCTCCTGGATCTGCCGGCCGATGAAGTGCATCCGCCCCAGCAGGAGCACGAACAACCCGTGCGCGAGCATCCGGATCGCCGGGATCAGCAGCACGTCCGAGCTGTCCCAGCCGCCCATCCCGGTGAACCGCGTCAGCAGCACCGTCGCGAACACGATCACCGACACCTGCCAGATCGCACCGATCGCGATGTTCAGCAGGAACTCGGTGCGGTACTCCATCGCGGCCCGGATGTTGAGCAGCGTGATGCGCCAGGCGATGCGCAGGGACTTCACAGCCTTCACCGACACCTCAGCCTCCCTGCGAGATCACGCGCCGCGCGGCCCGCCGCCACACCCACCGGGTGAACAGCGCCAGCACGACGACCCAGGCGGCCTGGACGGCCAACTGCGCTCCCGCGTCGGACAGTTCGATCCGGCCGACGTAGATCGACAGCGGCACGCTCAGCGTCGCCTGGAACGGCAGGAAGCCGCTCAGCGTGATGAACCAGTCCGGGAAGAACCACAGGGGGGCGTACACCCCGGACAGCAGGTTCTGCGCGAAGATCAGGATCAGCATCGCGGAGTTGTTGCGGATGGTGAAGAAGCACAGCTGGTCGAGGACGAGCATCACGTAGTACAGGACCCACTGGCCGAGCAGCATGCTCACCACGAACACCCCTGCCACGGCCGCCGACTCGGGGGGTTCCACGACCCCCGCGGCGAGGCAGGCCACGTATCCGCCGAGAGCCCACGCCAGCCCGTACAGCTGCTCGCCGAGGGCACGCAGGGCGTAGTAGCGCTGGGGCGGCAGCGGACGCAGGTACCAGTAGACGATCGTGCCGAAGTGCATGTGCTGCAGCACCATGTCCCGGCCCGCGGACTGGTCCAACTCCCGCAGCCGGGAGGCGAGTACGGCCAGGACGGCGTAGGTGACCGCCTGGTCGCGGCTGAGCCCGGCGGTGGTGCCCGTCTGCGCGTACAGGCCGCGCCACAGCGACGCCACCAGGACCACCTGCACGGTCAGCCGGAGCAGGACGGCGGTCATCCGGGGCGGCGTGTGCAGTTCGCCGAGCGGGGTGACGCGGGCGGCGCGCCAGCCGTGCAGTACGGCGGCCATCTCAGGCTCCTTCTGCGACGGACTCGGCATGCACGTACGCGGCCCGCATCACGTCCTCGAGGTCCGCCTCGTCGAGGGCCAGGTCCGTCACCTCGTACCGCTCGATGACCTGCTTCAGGGCCTGGTGCACGGTCGGCGCGTCGGGGCCGTCCGGGCCGAAGACCGCCTGCGGACCCTCGTGCCGCAGCAGGGCGATGCCCGGCAGGGAGCCGACCTCGGTGTGCGGGTCGGCGAGCGTCACCCGCACCTGCCAGGTCGAGCCGAACTTGCGGCGGATCTCGTCGAGGGTGCCGTCCAGGACGAGCCGCCCGTGGTTGATCAGGACGACCCGCTCGGCGAGCCGCTCGACCTCCGTCATGTCGTGCGTGGTGAGCAGGACCGTACGGCCGCGCTCCTCCACCTGGTGCCGCAGGAACTCCCGCACCTGCTCCTTCACCACCACGTCCATGCCGATGGTGGGCTCGTCGAGGAAGACCACCGGCGGGTCGTGCAGCAGGGCGGCGGCCAGGTCGGAGCGGACGCGCTGGCCGAGGGAGAGATGGCGGACCCGGGTGTCCCAGAAGGAGGACAGGTCCAGGAGCTCGTCGAACTCCTTCAGCCGCACCGCGTGTTCGGCCTTCGGCACCTCGTAGATGTCGCGCAGGATCGCGAACGACTCGCGCACCGGCAGGTCCCACCACAGCTGGGTGCGCTGCCCGAACACCGTGCCGATGTTACGGGCGTTGCGCTCCCGCTCCTCGTACGGCACCACGCCGGCGACGCGGGCCTCGCCCGCGGTGGGGGTGAGGATGCCGGTGAGCATCTTGATGGTGGTGGACTTGCCGGCGCCGTTCGGGCCCAGCAGGGCGAGGAGTTCGCCGGCGGCGACGGAGAAGCTCACGTCGGTGACGGCGTGCTTGGCGACCTTCTGCGGGTTGACCAAAGACCGGAGTGCGCCCGCGAAACCGGGGCGGCGGACGGTGGTGTGGAAGGTTCGGGACAGGCCACGAACCTCGATGCTGCCATTCAACCGACATCAACTCCCTTGACGTGAAAACAAGTTGCGGCCGGTCGGCATGAACGCCGACCGGCCGCCGGCGACCTTCCGACACTGTCGGAAAGTCGATCAATCGGTCAATCGATTAACGGTCTTCTTACTCAGCGGTCGAGAAGACGAAGGAGAACTCCGTCGGCTCGGCCCGCAGGTAGTACTGCGGCAGCGGGCCCGGGCCGCAGGACTGCGAGCCGATGCCGTGCTGGCCGTGGTCGAGGTTGACCCAGACCGTGTCGCCCGCCGCGAGGTCGGTCAGATGCCGGGCGGCCTCCAGCTGCTCGTTGGTCCAGCGGCGGGCGCTGAACCAGAACTCCGGATCGCCGTCGATCCGCAGCCCGCCGAGCTCCAGCCAGCGGACGTCGGCACGGGCGCCGTTCTCCTGCGGGCGGAGGTACGGCGTCTGCAGCTCGTCGACGGTGGAGTGCCAGCGGCCGACCATCGACGCCGCCTTGGTGTCCGGGTACGCCTCACCGGGGCCGCCGCCGAACCACCGCACGGCGTCCGCCTGCGGGAGACCGAACCGGATGCCGAGCCGGGGCAGCGGCACCTTCCAGTCGCCCTCGGGCGTCACGGACACGGTCAGCTTCAGCCGGGTGCCGTCGGAGGTCCACCGGTACACCGTGGCGAGGCCCACCTCCCAGGCGGCGGGCGCCACCCGGGTCCGTACCGTCAGCGCGTCGTCGCCCAGTTCCACGGCGTCCAGCCGGTGCCGCATGCGGTGCAGGCCGTACTTGCGCCACAGCATCCCGTAGCGGGTGTCGGTCTGCCACTCGGCGCCGTCGTCGTTGTCGGTGGGCGCCCGCCACACGTCCAGCCGCGGAGCCGTCACCTCGACGCCGCCGATGGTCCTCAGCGCGCCGGTGCGGGCGTCGAAGGAGGCCGGGCCGAGGGTGATCAGCCGCTCGCTCGCGGTGGGCCCATCGCTCGCCGCGACCGCCGGCAACGGCCGTGCGGACACCGGGAACTGGCCCCACGCGACCACATGGTCCTTCGGCGCCCACGCCGTGTCGGCCGCCAGCAGCGCCCGTACGGTCCGCTGGGTCTCGCCGGCGCTCTCGTGCGCGGGCGGCTCCGGCAGCTTCACGTCCGCCGACTCCCCGGCGGCGAGGGCCGGCACCGACAGGGCGCCCGCCTCGACCGTCTCGCCGTCCACCTGGTACGACCACTCGAAGGCGAGCCCCGACAGATCGGCGAAGTCGTACTTGTTCGTCACGCGCACGGTGCCGTCGGCGCCGTCGGCCTCGATGCGGACCGGCTCGATGACCTTCTTGTACTCGACGAGCCCCGGGGAGGGCGTGCGGTCCGGGAAGATCAGGCCGTCGCAGACGAAGTTGCCGTCGTGCAGCTCCTCGCCGAAGTCACCGCCGTAGGCGTAGCCCAGCTCGGCGTGCTTGATGCCGTGGTCGATCCACTCCCAGATGAAGCCGCCCTGGAGCCGGTCGTGCTTCTCGAACAGCTCCTGGTAGTCGGCGAGTCCGCCGGGGCCGTTGCCCATGGCGTGCCCGTACTCGCACTGGATGAAGGGCAGTCCGCGACGCTTGTGGGTACCGCCGTCGAGGTGCTCCCCGATCTTGTCGACCTCGTCGTGGAAGGCGTACATCCGCGAGTACACGTCGGTGTCCCGGCAGTCCCAGTCGCCCTCGTAGTGCACGAGGCGTTCCGGGTCCCGGCCGTGGATCCACTCGGCCATCGCGGTCAGACCGCGTCCGGTGCCCGCCTCGTTGCCGAGGGACCAGAACACGATCGACGGGTGGTTCTTGTCGCGCTCGACCATACGGGCGGCGCGGTCCAGGAGGGCCGGGGTCCAGCGGTCGTCGTCGACGGGGTTGTCGCGCCAGGCCTGCTCGGTGAAGCCGTGCGTCTCGAGGTCGCACTCGTCGATGACCCACAGGCCGTACTCGTCGCACAGGTCGAGGAAGGCGGGGTGCGGCGGGTAGTGCGAGGTGCGCACCGCGTTGAGGTTGTGCCGCTTCATCAGCAGCACGTCCTCGCGCATGGTCGCAAGGTCCAGGGCGCGGCCCATCGTAGGGTGCCATTCGTGCCGGTTGACGCCCTTGAAGAGGATCGCCTTGCCGTTGACCTTGATCAGACCGTCTTCGAGGACGACGGTACGGAAGCCGATGCGCAGCGGTACACGCTCGCCCGCCGTGACCAGCTCGCCGTCGTACAGCTTCGGCGTCTCCGCGGACCACGGCTCGGCCGCCACCGTCACCGACTCGCCGGTCGCGACATCGATGTCCAGGGCGGGCACGGAAACCCGCCCGTCGACGTCGGAGTCGACGCGCAGGGTGCCTTCGCCGGTGGTGTGGTCGAAGGAGGCGTGCACGAAGAAGTCGCCCACGCTGCCCGCCGGGCGGTGCAGCAGGGTGACGTCACGGAAGATGCCGGGCAGCCACCACTGGTCCTGGTCCTCCAGGTACGAGCCCGCCGACCACTGGTGGACGCGGACCGCGAGGACGTTGCCCGTCGGCTTCAACAGCTGCCCGACCGCGAACTCGTGCGGCAGCCGGGAGCCCTTGAACTCGCCGATGTCCGTGCCGTTCAGCCAGACCCGGGCGCAGGACTCGACGCCGTCGAAGCGCAGGACGGCGCCGCCGTCGGCCGGCCAGTCCGCCGGCAGGTCGAAGACCCGCAGGTGGTCGCCGGTCGGGTTCTCCGTCGGGACGTGCGGCGGGTCCACCGGGAAGGGGTACAGGTGGTTGGTGTAGATGGGCGACCCGAAAGCGCCGTCGCCCTGGAGCACCCAGTGCCCGGGGACCGTGACCTCGGCCCAGTCCCCGGCGTCGTACCCCTCCTCGGCGAACGAGTCGTCCTCGGCGTCGGCGGTCGGCGACACGCGCAGGCGCCAGCTGCCGTTCAGCGTCAGGGACTTCGCGTCCGAGGAGGCGTACCAGGCGCGGGGCGGCAGAGCCCCGCTGCCCGGTGAGACGTCCTCGACGTAGGCGACGTCCGTGGTCGTGCGGAAAGACATCGGTCTCCTAGCTCAGCCCTTGATGCCGGTCTGCGCGATCCCCTGGACCAGCCAGCGCTGGAGGAAGAGGAACACGAACACCAGGGGCAGGATGGAAATGGCCGTGGCCATGAAGATCAGGTGGTAGTTGACGGTCTGGTTCGTCATGTACGACGACAGCGCGACCTGAACCGTCCAGGCACTCGGGTCCTGGCCGATGACCAGCGGCCACAAGAAGGCGTTCCAGCCGTTGATGAAGGTGATCGTGGCGATCGCCGCGAAGAAGTTCAGCGAGTTCGGCACGACGACACGCCAGTACGCGCCCCAGTAGCCGAGCCCGTCCACGCGCGCCGCCTCCTCCAGTTCTTTCGGGAACCCGAGGAAGTACTGCCGGAAGAGGAAGCAGGTGAAACCACTGAACAGGCCCGGAATGATGAGACCTCGGTAACTGTCCACCCAGCCGAGGGACGAGACGAGCACGAAGCTCGGCACGAAGGTGACGGCCGTGGGAACCATCAGGGTCACCAGAACGGCGTAGAACACCTTGTTGGCGTGCTTGTACGGGATGCGGGCGAGGCCGTATCCGGCCATCGAGCAGATCAGCAGGATGCCCGCCGTGTGGAGGACGGCGACGACCACGGAGTTCCACAGGGCCTGCGCGAAGTCGACGGTGACGTCGTCGAACGGCTCGGTGATGTTGCTCCACTGGATGGAAGTGGGGAACCACTTCCAGTTCTCGCCCGTGATCTCCGGGTCCGTCATCAGCGCGTTGCGGACGATCAGATAGAACGGGACCAGGAAGAGGAGGGCCGCGATGCCGGTCGCGATGTACAGACCGGTGTTGCCCATGACGCCGCCGCCGCGCTTGGCCTTGGCCGGCTTCGTCGACTTGCTGATGTCGGGTGCTGTGGTGGTCACTTGGACTCCTCACCCCTTCCGAAGCCCATGATCTTGCCCTGGAGCAGCGTCACGACGCAGATGAGCAGGGTCAGCACGACCGCGCCCGCGCTGCCCGCGCCGTAGTTCTGGTTCTGGCCGAGGGCCACCTTGTACAACTCGACCAGCGGGGGCTGGCCCCAGGTGGCCTTGGGGAGCAGGTTCCAGAACTCGTCGAAGGCCTGGTAGGCGGCCACGAGCAGCAGCAGGATCACCGCGGTGGAGGTCGCCCGCAGCTGCGGCAGCGTGATGTGCCGGAAGGTCTGCCAGCCCGGCTTGGCGCCGTCGAGGGCGGCCGCCTCGTACAGCTCCTGCGGGATGTTCTGGAGCGCAGCGAGGAACAGGATCATGTAGAAGCCCGACTGGAGCCACAGCCGGACGGTCACGATGACCAGCCAGTACCAGGGCGGATCGGGGTTGGCCAGCCAGGCGATGTTGTCGATGCCGAACCAGCCGATGACCGTGTTCATCAGGCCGAAGCGGACGCCGTTGAAGATGGACATCTTCCAGATCAGCGCGGCGGCGACATAACTGACCGCGGTGGGCAGGAAGAACACCGACCGGAAGAACGCCCGCATGAACCGCAGCCGGTTCACCAGCAGCGCCAGGCCCAGCGAGAGGGCCCAGGTGGCCGGCACGATGAACGCGGCGAACACGGTGAAGGTGACGAGGGAGTTCCTGAAGTTCGTGTCCGTCAGGATCTGCTTGTAGTTCTCGAAGCCGACGAACTCGCTCGGCGTGACCGTGAAGCGTGCCTCGAAGAAGCTGAGATAGATGCTCCAGCCGATGGGCACGAAGACGAAGATCACCAGGCCGATCAGGAACGGACCGGTGAAGAGCCAGAAGTTGAAGGTGCTGTTCGCCCTGAGGCCCCGCCGCGGCCGGCCCTTGGAGACCTTGGCCGGGGCGGGGTTCTCGGCGACCCCGCGTGTGGTGGTGGTCGACATGTCGAGATCCGTCCGGCGGTCTATCCGAAGAGCTTCTTGAGCTCGGCGTCGACCTTCTTCTCACAGGCGTCGAGCTGGGCCTTGGGGTCACCGTCCTTGCGGACGGTGTTGGCGATCACGTCCCAGAACGCGGCGATCATGGCCTGGGTCCAGCCGATGTTGTCGAAGTGACCGAACTCGTTGAAGAGCTTGACGCCCTCGGCCGGCAGGCCGGACTTCAGCTTGGTCGCGGACGCGGCGAGGGAGGTGCGCGGCGGGATGTGGAAGCCGTAGGAGGTGGCGAAGTCCTCCTGGTACTTCTTCTGCTCGATCCACAGCCACTTCACGTATTCCTTGGCCGCCTCGACGTTCTTGCCCTTGGCGTTGACGAACATCGACCAGCCGCCGTTGTAGACCGACTGCTTGCCGCTGGATCCGACCTTCGGGAAGGGGAAGATGCCGATGTCGTCGCCGAGCGCCTGCTGCATGGCCGGCATGGCCCACATGCCGCACCACTGGATCGCGGTCAGGCCCTGGATCAGGGCGGAGGGGTCCCACGAGTCGGCGGGGGCGTCGAGGAGCAGGTTGCCGCTGGTGAAGAGGCCACGCAGCTGCTTGAGGCCGTCGGCGACGGCGTCGGTGTTGAAGGCGGGCTTGTTGTCCGCGGTGAGGGTGTCGGCGCCGGCCGACCAGATCAGCGGGCGGTCGATCGAGGTCAGGTCGTTGCCGAGGAAGATGCCCTTGACCTTGCTGGTGGTCAGCTTGTCGGCGGCCTCGATCAGCTCTTCCAGCGTGGTCGGGACCTCGATCTTCGCCTTCTCGAACAGCGAGGGCCGGTAGAAGAGGAACTGCGGGTCGTCGATCATCCGGACGCCGTATATCTTGCCGTCGACCGTGTGCGACTTGATGTCGGCCGCGTTGAAGTCGTCCTTGACCGGCTCGATGATGTCGGTCAGGTCCGCCACCTGACCGCTCTTGACGAGCTGGATCTGCGGGTGGAACTCGAAGACGTCGGGCGCGTTCTTGGTGAGCAGCGCGGCGAACAGCTTCTGCTCGAAGTTGTTGCCGGTGATCCACTGCGTGGTCACGTCGGCCTTGTCGTACGCCTTCGCGTACTTCTTGACGGCCTGCTCGACACCCGCCTCGCCGTACGCGTGGAAGTACTGCACGAGGCCGTCGCCCGAGCCCGCGCTGCCGCGCCCGGTGTTGCTGCCGCACGCGGCCAGTCCGCCGGCGGCGGCCAGGCCCATCGCGGCCCGCAGTACGTTTCGGCGGTCCCAGTTGGTGTTGCTCAATGCCGACATGCTGACGTCCTTGTCTCGAGTACGGCTGCGGCCCTGTGCCTGTGCCTGTGGCTGGTGCGGCTCAGCGCCAGTTGGCTCAAATGGGGTTGCGGTGCGGGACGTTAACCTTCGGCTAAGGCTTCGGCAAGGGGTTGGACGAAGTCTGCACGAAGCGTTGTGCAACGTTCGGAATACCGGACGTGAGGGGGTTGCGGGGCGCCGCACCAGCGACCGGCAACTCCCTTTCAGGACAGGGGAATCACGTCCGTCATGACGGCGGTACGGTACGGCTCCTTACCGGTGTGAGGCGTTTCGTGGCGGGCTGCGTCCTCTTCTGCGGGGCCGACTGCAGCGCACCCTCGAGTGCGAACGTCGCCGCGCCCAGGCACACCGGGTCGGTGGGGATGGGGGAGAGGACGATCTCGGTGGCGGCCAGGGGTCGCCGCAGCGCGTGCCGGGCCACGGCCTCGCGCACCTCGTGCAGCAGCGGCTCGCCCAGGGTGGCGGCGACCCAGCTGCTGAGCACGACGACTTCGGGGTTGAAGAGGTTCACCAGGTCGGCGATCCCGGCGCCCAGATAGCGGGCGGTGTCGCGGACCACCTTGAGCGCCACCGGATCGTGCGCACCGACCCCACGGGCGAGCGCGTCGATCGTGGCCGTCTGGTCCTCGGGGTGGAGCAGCGCGCTGTCGGCGGCCAGCTCCCGCAGGTTCACCATGATCCCGGGCGCGCCGACGTAGGTCTCCACGCAGCCGTGGTTGCCGCAGTGGCACAGCCGTCCGTCCAGCACGAGCGTCGTATGGCCCCACTCGCCGGCGCTGTTGCTCACGCCCCGGTGCAGCCCGCCGCCGAGCACGAGCCCGGCGCCCACGCCGGTCCCGAGGTTGACCACCACGGCGTCCCCGCTGCCGCGCGCGGCACCGAACCAGAGCTCGGCCACCGCGCAGGCGCGCAACGGGTTGTCCATGTACAGGGGGTAGGCGATCTGCTCGGAGAGCAGGTCGAGCAGGGGGACGTCGTGCCAGTCCCAGTTGGGCGCGTACTCGGAGACGCCGGTGTCCCGGTCCACCTGCCCCGGCACGCTCACCCCGACGCCGAGCACCCGCGCGCCCTCCACGCCGGCCTGCGCGACCACCGAGCCGACGGCCGCGGCGACATGGCCGACGACCTGCTCGGGGCGGCTCTCGCCGGGGCGCATGTCCTCATCCGCGCGGGCCAGCACGTTCAGGGCGAGATCGAAGAGCTCGACCCGGACGTACGTCTCGGCGATGTCGACGCCGATCAGGGCCCCGCCGGACGCGTTGACGGCCACGAGCCCGCGGGGGCGGCCGCCGGCCGAGTCCTCGAAGCCGACCTCCGTGATCATCCGGAGGTCGAGCAGCTCGCCCACGAGGGTGGCGACCGTGGCGAGACTGAGACCGGTGGCGGCCGCCAGCTCCTGCCGGGAGGTGGGCGACGCGGCGATGATCTGGCGCAACACCTCATAGCGGTTCGCGGTGCGGATGTCGCGTGATGTGCCGCGCTTCATCGAACTCCCCTCACAGACAAGCGCCGTTCCGGTCCGGGCGGCGGGGGCCCTGGCGTTGTCCCCCGGGAAGACGCAGCACCGGGCGTGCCCCCGTCCCTTCGCTCATGCCGGGTCGTCGTCGGCACCGGCGCGGCGCAAGGCTATGACGTGCGGCGCCTTTCGACAAGGGGTTAGGAAAGGGGGTTTACGAAGTCCCCCCCGGAGTCAGTCACCCAGTATGTCCTGCACGAAGGCGTTGGCGAATTTCCGACCGGGGTCCAGTTCCCTCGACAGGGCCCGGAAGTCGTCGAGGCGCGGATACCGCCCGCGCAGCACCTGGGCCGGCACCGCGAACACCTTCCCCCAGTGCGGCCGCGGCGCGAAGGCGTCCAGCGCCTCCTCCAGCCGCCGCACCACCGGCAGCACGGTGGCCGTGTCCTCGATCCAGGTGAAGTGCAGGGCGACGGTGTCCCGTCCGTAGGAGGGGCTGAGCCACTGGTCGTCGGCGGCGACGGTCCGCACCTCGCAGGTCTGCAGCACGGGCGCGAGCGTCTCCCGTATCCCGTCGAGCGCGTGCAGCGCGTCGACGGCGTACCGGCGCGGCAGCAGATACTCCGACTGCAGCTCGGCCCCGCTGCTCGGCGTGAACTCCGCCCGGAAGTGAGGCAGCCGCTGGTGCCAGGGCCCCGGCACCCCGAACTGGTCCGTGCAGTTCACGGCGGGCATCCCCGGCACCGGGTGCATCTTCTCGGGGGCGGGCGCGGCCCAAGGGAAGCCGGACGGGAAGCCGGACAGGAAGTCGGGCAGCGGCTGGTCGGTGCGCCGCTTGAGCCACACCTGCCGAAAGCCCGGCTCGCGCCAGTCCGTGAACAGGCTCACGCTGTAGGCCGCCGCCATCACCGTCTCGAACGCCGCCGAGTCCAGCCCGTCCAGCGGCAGTTCCGTGAACACGTGCTGCTCGACGTCGAAGGACGGCTCCAGATCGAGGGTGAGCGCCGTGACGACACCGAGGGCGCCCAGCGAGGTGACGGCACCGCCGAACCGCTCGTCGCCCCGCCCGACGGTCACCACCGACCCGTCCGCCGTGACCAGCTCCACCTCCCGCACGGACGTGGCCAGCGCACCGTTGCCGACCCCCGACCCGTGCGTGCCGGTGGCGACCGAGCCGGCCACCGAGATGTGCGGCAGGGACGCCATGTTGGCCAGCGCGAGACCGTGCGCGTCCACCGCGCGGGCGAGCTCGGCGTACCGTACGCCGCCCGAGACCCGGACCGTACGGGCCGCACGGTCCACGTCGATCACCGGCGGCAGACCGGCGATCGACAGCAGGACGCCCTCGGGGCCCGGCTCGGCGATCTCGTTGAAGGAGTGCCCGCTGCCCAGCACCCGCACCCTCTCGCTTCCCGCCACCAGGGCGCTGATCGCGTCGATCGAGTACGGCCGGTGCAGCTCCTTGGCGGTGTAGGTGATGTTGCCCGCCCAGTTGGTGATCGTCTCTGTCATCCTTGCCGTCCTTCAAGGTGAGTGCGTGTGCGTTGACCCTCTCATTCGCGGGTGCCTACGGTAGAGAACGTTTTCCAGCACCACCTCGCCGAGCCGGAGGCCACGTCCTTGACCCAGCGGCCGTACGCCATGTTCGCCATGTCCGCCGAGAACGTGCCGCAGGTCTTCCCGCCGGAGGTGCTGGCGCGGCTGCGGGAGTCGGTGGACATCGATCCGGCCCTGGTGGCCGAGGACTACGGGCACTTCACGGACCCGCGCTTCAAGGCCGCGCTGGCCCGCGCCGAGATCCTCGTCACCGGCTGGGGCTGCCCCCGCCTCGACGCGGCCGTACTCGACGCCGCGCCGCAGTTGCGCGCGGTGCTGCACTCGGCCGGCTCGGTCAAGAGCCTCGCCACGCCCGAGCTGTGGCGGCGAGGCGTCGCGGTGAGC
The DNA here is from genome assembly GCF_041052385.1 of Streptomyces sp. R28. Taxonomy (GTDB): domain Bacteria; phylum Actinomycetota; class Actinomycetes; order Streptomycetales; family Streptomycetaceae; genus Streptomyces. Next base: position 8,616,135 of record NZ_CP163439.1, read on the forward strand.
TCGGCGGCGGTGGCGAACGCCGTGCCGGTCGCCGAATACACGCTGGCCATGATCCTGCTCGCGGGGAAGGACCTCTTCGCCGCCCGCGACCGCCTGCGCAGCGAACGCGCCTTCCCCGGCTGGGGGCTCGTCCCCGGCATCGGCAACCACGGCCGCCGCGTCGGCGTCATCGGGGCGTCGCGCATCGGCCGCAAGGTGATCGAGCTGCTGCGCCCCTTCGACCTGGCCCCCAGCCTCACCGACCCGTACGTCGACGAGGCCGACGCCGCCGCGCTCGGCATACCGCTGCTGCCGCTGGACGACCTCCTGCGCACGTCGGACATCGTCACCGTGCACGCCCCCGAGACCCCGGAGACCCGCCACCTCATCGGCCCCCGCGAGCTGGCCCTGATGCCCGACGGGGCGGTCCTGATCAACACCGCGCGCGGCGCCCTGCTCGACCACGACGCCCTGACCGCCGAACTCCGCGCCGGCCGCCTCTGCGCGATCCTCGACGTCACCGACCCCGAGCCCCTGCCCGCCGACTCCCCCCTGTACGACCTGCCGAACGCCTTCATCACCCCGCACCTGGCGGGTTCCCAGGGCAACGAGGCAGCTCGCCTGGGCCTGGCGGTGGCGGAGGAGGCCGAACGCCTGGTGGCGGGTGGAGGGTTGGCGTACCGGGTCGACCCGGAGGCACTGGAGCGGGAGGCGTAGGCGTCGGCGAGGGGGCTCCCTGCGCGGGTTTGCCGGTACCGACACGCTCACCTCGTACTGGGCGGCCGAGGACGCCTGACACGTTCGTCCCGGAGGGGACCCGATGCAGCCCGGGATCAGGCAGGGGCATACCGTGAGGAGTCGTACGCCTGAACCGCGAGGAGATGACGGATGGGCAGCCGCACCGCACTGGTCGAGGATCTGATGGAGCGATTCCCGCACGTTCCGCGGGAAGCCGTCTTCAAGGAGGATCTGCTCCGGGGCGGGGTGGCCTTCGACCCCTCCGCCCTGAGCGACAACGAGGGCGGCGAGGTCAAGCCGAAGTCGTACTTCATCTTCTCGTTCGACCACGGCACCCTGCCCGAGCTCGGCGAGGCCGCGCTGCGCCGCCCGCCGGAGGAGATCATCCTGACCGGCGGGCCGTACGACCTGAGGCGCACCGTCGTCTCGGTGCGCGTGAACCCGACCTCGCCGTACCGGGTCGCCGCCGACGAGGAGGGCGTGCTCGGGCTCTACCTCGACGGCAAGCGGATCGCCGACGTCGGCGTGCCGCCGATGCCGGAGTACTACCGGCACACCCTCGCCAGCGGGAAGTCGGTGATGGAGGTCGCCCCGACCATCCAGTGGGGCTACCTGATCTACCTCACCGTCTTCCGGGTCTGCCAGTACTTCGGCGCCAAGGAGGAGTGCCAGTACTGCGACATCAACCACAACTGGCGCCAGCACAAGGCGGCCGGGCGGCCGTACACGGGTGTGAAGGACGTCGACGAGGTCCTTGAGGCGCTCGACATCATCAACCGGTACGACACCGCCAAGGCGTCCACCGCCTACACGCTCACCGGCGGCGCGATCACCTCGAAGCTCCAGGGGCGCGACGAGGCCGACTTCTACGGCATGTACGCGAAGGCCATCGAGGAGCACTTCCCGGGCCGCTGGATCGGCAAGGTCGTCGCGCAGGCGCTGCCGAAGGACGACGTGCAGCGGTTCAAGGACTACGGCGTGCAGATCTACCACCCCAACTACGAGGTGTGGGACGAGTACCTCTTCAAGATGTACTGCCCGGGCAAGGAGCGCTATGTCGGCCGCGACGAGTGGCACAAGCGCATCCTCGACTCGGCCGACATCTTCGGCGCCCGCAACGTCATCCCCAACTTCGTGGCCGGCGTCGAGATGGCGGAGCCCTTCGGCTTCACCACCGTCGACGAGGCCATCGCGTCCACCACCGAGGGCCTGCGCTTCTTCATGTCGCACGGCATCACGCCCCGCTTCACCACCTGGTGCCCCGAGCCGACGACCCCGCTCGGCAAGGCCAACCCGCAGGGCGCGCCGCTGGAGTACCACATCCGCCTGCTGGAGGCCTACCGCGCCACCATGGACGACTTCGGCCTGTCCTCACCCCCCGGCTACGGCCCGCCCGGACCCGGCCGCGCGGTGTTCTCGGTGAGCTCCTTCATGGACAGCCTTCCGGAGCAGGAGCCCGTGGTGGAGGATTCCCCGATGGTGTAGGTGAGACAGACGGGGCCCGCGTCCGTACAAGTGGCTGGAGTTGTAGGGACGCGCGGCCTGTCATGACATTTGAATACGGCGCTTGTCAGTTGTGTTGAATACGTGAAAGGCTCCTGTCCTGCCGCGAGGTTCCCCCCAACTCCACTGCCAATATGGCGAGTTGACCTCGCATGTGGATGCAGGAGACCCATGCCCGACCTGCCGACCCCTCAGGACGCCACCGAGGCAGCGCTGTTCTCCGAGTGCTGGGACGCCGTGCTGTCGTACGCCGACCTGTGCACGGCCGGCTCCGCCGCTGCCAACCGGCTGGCGGCCGAGGCGTTTTCGACCGGCATACGCGAGGCCCGCGAGGCCGAGACCGGTACCTTCAGAAGTATGGGCCGCCGCCCGGCCCGCCTGCCCCGAATCCCCCTGCTGCTGACCGCCGTACGCACCACTGCGGCCGGCTGGGAGGAGAGCGGGCAGGGCCACAAGCTCGACCCCGATCTGCGCCTGTGGCTCAACTCCGACAAGGCCGCCCGCTACACCGGCCCCCCGCTGCAGCGCCCGATCGCGCTGCGCGGACTGCGTGACATGCAGGAACCGGACGCGGCCCTGCTGTGGCTGGCCGAGGTGGAGGCGCTGCCGCTGCACGTGGTGGCCCGCCGGCTCGGCCTCGACCCGGCCGCCGTCTCCGAGGAACTCATCCAGGTCCGGGGCCTGTTCAGGGACCGCTGCCACCGCAACCACCTCGATACGCCGATGGACGCGCAGTGCCGCAGCTACGCGCGCCTCCTCGACGCGGTCACCCGCTCCACCGCGGCCGACACCCCGGAGGACCTCTCCCGCCACCTCGCGACGTGCGTGCGGTGCGCCGAGGCGCCCGCCTGTCTGCGGCTGCACGGCGGCGGGCTGCCCGGGGCCCTCGCCGGGGGAGTGATCGGCTGGGGCGGTCTCGCCTATCTGGAGCGGCGCCGCCGAGCCGCCGAGGTGCGCCTCGGTGCCGGACGCCCCGACCCGGTGGACGCGGACGCCGGCCCGCCGAACTCCGGTGCGCACAAGGCGCGCGTCGTGCGCAACGGCCTCCTCGTCGCCGCCGTCCTCGTCTCCGCGCTCGCCCTCGCGGTGTCGATGATGCCCGCCGGCCCCACCGGCGACGGAGCCACCGCCGGCGGCGACCCGTCCGACCGCCAGCCGGTGGCCGACCCCGGCTTCTCCGCACCGGTCACAGCCGCCACCCGCCCCTCCTCGCGCTCCCCGCAGCCGTCGGAGAGCGGCACGAAGGGCGAGGACTCGGCCGGGCCGAAGAACCCCGCCCCGGGACCGCAGGGCACCACGTCCTCCACGGCCGGCGAGGACGACCCGGACCCCTCCGCGAGCGAAGCGGCGACCTGCAGTGTCGACTACGACCTCGTCAACGAATGGCCCGACGGCTTCCAGGCCACCGTCACCGTCAGCACCGAACGGGCCCTCGACGACTGGCGCGTCGCCTGGTCCTTCCGGGACGGCCAGAAGGTCGGCCAGATGTGGGACGCGAGCTTCGCCCAGAACGGCTCCCGGGTCACGGCCAAGGCCGCCGACTACAACAAGACGGTTCCCGCCGACGGCGAGCTCGCCTTCGGGTTCCTCGCGTCGTGGGAGAGCAAGAACTCGCGGGGGTACGACTTCACGCTGAACGGGCACGACTGCGCCTGAAAAACCGGTTGACGGTACTTCGTGGGGCCGGGCTAGAGTGACGGTGGATCAGGGCGGTGGCCGGTGGCCGCCGCCGTCGAGCGGACGTGAACGAGGAGGTGTCGACCGATGGCTGTCTTTGCGATGTGCGTTGCCCGCATTCAGGAATCCATCAAGTCCACCTCCGTGGCCACCGGCTGACACACCCACTCCTTGCGCGCCCGTGCGCGCGACGGCCGGGGCCGCCCTTGTGAAGGGTCACCCTTGACTTCCAGCTCCGCTGCTTCATCTGTTTTCTCCGCTCTCGCTCCCTACGGCTGGGACGAGGCATGGGCGGACGAGTTCGCCCCCTACGAGCCCGAGGGGCTCCTTCCCGGACGTGTGATCCGGGTCGACCGCGGGCAGTGCGACGTCGTCACCGCCGACGGGGTCGTACGGGCCGACACGGCGTTCGTCACCCCGCACGATCCGATGCGGGTCGTGTGCACGGGCGACTGGGTCGCCGTCGAACCGGCCGGACACCGACACCCGCAGTACGTCCGCGCGTATCTGCCGCGCCGTACCGCCTTTGTACGCTCCACCTCCTCCGAGCGGTCCGAGGGGCAGATCCTCGCCGCCAACATCGACCACGCCATCGTCGCCGTCTCGCTGGCCGTCGAGCTCGACCTCGGCCGTATCGAGCGCTTCCTCGCCCTGGCGTGGGAGTCGGGCGCCCAGCCGGTCGTGATCCTCACCAAGGCCGACCTCGTGCCGGACCCGGTGACGCTCTCGCATCTCGTCGAGGACGTGGAGACGACGGCGCCGGGGGTGGCGGTGCTCACCGTCAGCGCGACGCTGGGGGAGGGGCTCGACGTCCTCGCCGCGGTCGTGGGCGGTGGCACGTCCGTGCTGCTCGGGCAGTCCGGCGCGGGCAAGTCGACGCTCGCGAACGCGTTGCTCGGCGAGGAGGTGATGGAGGTCCAGGCCGCGCGCGACATCGACGGCAAGGGCCGCCACACGACCACCACACGCAACCTCCTCGTCCTGCCGGGCGGCGGCGTACTGATCGACACACCGGGGCTGCGGGGCGTCGGCCTCTGGGACGCCGGGACCGGGGTCGGGCAGGTCTTCTCCGAGATCGAGGCGCTGGCCGAGCGGTGCCGTTTCCATGACTGCGCGCACGAGAGCGAGCCGGGGTGCGCGGTGCTCGATGCCATCGACACCGGTGAGCTGGCGCAGCGGCGGCTGGAGAGCTATCGGAAGCTGCTGCGCGAGAACCAGCGGATCGTGGCCAAGACCGATGCGCGGCTTCGCGCCGAGATCCGCAAGGACTGGAAGCGCAAGGGGGCCGAGGGAAGGGCGGCCATGGACGCGAAGCGGGGCCGTTGGGGGTAGCGCAGCGTCATGTCCGATTTCCGCCAGCCGCGCCTTGCGCACTGGCGGAGACTGGAGGGCGTGATGGACGAAGACACCAGGTACGAAGCGGTCCGCAGTAGGGACGCCCGGTTCGACGGCGAGTTCTTCTTCGCCGTCGAGACCACCGGCATCTATTGCCGCCCCAGTTGCCCGGCCGTCACGCCGAAGCGGCGCAACGTGCGGTTCTTCGCGACGGCCGCCGCCGCGCAGGGCTCGGGCTTCCGGGCCTGCCGACGGTGCCGCCCGGACGCCGTTCCGGGCTCCGCCGAGTGGAACGTGCGGGCCGATGTCGTCGGGCGGGCCATGCGGCTCATCGGCGACGGCGTCGTCGACCGGGAGGGTGTCGCCGGGCTCGCCGCGCGGCTGGGATACAGCGCGCGGCAGGTCCAGCGGCAGCTCACCGCCGAGCTCGGCGCCGGCCCGGTCGCGCTGGCCCGGGCCCAGCGGGCGCACACCGCGCGGGTGCTCCTGCAGACCACCGAGCTGCCGGTCACGGCGATCGCGTTCGCGGCCGGGTTCGCCAGCGTGCGGCAGTTCAACGGCACGATGCGGGAGGTGTACGCGTCCACGCCGAGCGAGCTGCGGGCCGCCGCCGCACCGAGGGGCGGGCGTGGCGCCCGGCGTGCGGGCACTCCGTCGGCCGGCATACCGCTGCGGCTCGCCTACCGCGGGCCGTACCAGGCCGGCCTCGTCTTCGACCTGCTGGCGCGCGAGGCCGTGCCCGGTGTCGAGGAGCTCGCCGGCCCGCCCGGGCGCCGGACGTACCGGCGCACCCTCCGCCTGCCGCACGGTACCGCCATCGTGGCGGTGCAGGAGCGGCTGGGCGGCGCCGGGAGGCGGGCAGCCGCGACCCGCCGAGGTGCGCCGGCGATGGCGTCGGCGGTGGCCGCGGACTCGGGGGCGGCGTCCCTGGCGTCGGTGACCGTCGCCGCCCCCGCCCCCGCCTCCGCCACCCACCCCGGCGGCTGGCTCGACGCCCGCCTCCACCTCACCGACCCGCGCGACCTGACCACGGCCGTGCAGCGGCTGCGGCGGCTGTTCGACCTCGACGCCGATCCGTACGCCGTCGACGAGCGGCTCGGCGCCGATCCCCGGCTCGGTCCCCTGGTCGCCGCCCGGCCGGGGCTGCGGTCGCCCGGTGCCGCCGACGCGGACGAGCTGGCGGTGCGGGCACTGGTCGGGCCGGTGCAGGCCGAGCGGCTGGTACGGCGGTACGGCAAGGCGCTCGACGCGCCCTGCGGCAGCCTCACCCACCTGTTCCCCGAGGCGGCCGTCCTCGCCGAGGCCGAGCCCGACGGCCCCCTCGGCACGCTCACCGCCGCCCTCGCCGACGGTGCCGTACGGCTGGACCCGGGTGCCGACCGGGACGAGGCGTACGACGCGCTGTTCGGCCTGCCCGGCCTGGACGCCCGTACCGTCGCCGTCATCCGCAGCCGCGCCCTCGGCGACCCGGACGTCGCCCCGCCCGGCGTCGACGCCCCCGACAGCTGGCGCCCCTGGCGCTCTTACGCCGCGCAACACCTGCGTGCAGCAGGGGAGTTGGAGTAACCATGACCATCCCGACCCCGACCGTCACCCCGACCCACTGGACCGAGCTCGACAGTCCGCTCGGCCCGCTCCTCCTCACCGCCGACCCCGCCACCCGCGCCCTGACCTCCCTCTCCGTGCCCGGCCAGAAGGGCGGCCGCACCGTCCAGGAGGGGTGGCGGCGCGACCCCGCGCTCTTCCGTGCGGCCGAGGAGCAGCTCGCCGCCTACTTCGCGGGCGAACTCAAGGAGTTCCAGCTGGAGTTGAGCACATCCGGCAGCGAGTTCCGGGAGAAGGTCTGGGCCGCACTCGACGATGTTCCCTACGGGGCTACGGCGACGTACGGCGAGATCGCCGCGCGGATCGGCGCATCGCGGGCCGCCGTTCGGGCCGTCGGCGGTGCGATCGGCGCCAATCCGTTGCTGGTCGTCCGTCCGTGCCATCGCGTGATCGGGGCCGACGGGTCGCTGACCGGGTACGCGGGCGGCCTCGACCGCAAGGTGCGGCTGCTCACGCTGGAGGGCAGGCTCTAGCGGTCGTCCAGTCCCCACGGGGCCGGGAGCCCCCAGTGAGGGGCGTCCTCGTTCGGCCGTACCGGCGCGATCGTCAGGTCCGGACGGTCGTCCCGGGCCGTGATCAGCGCCGAGTCACGCTTGCGCAGGGCGATGCGGATCGCCCCGTCGCCCGCGTCGGAGTACCGCAGCGGCCGTCCCGGAGATCTCGGCGGGTGGATTGCCCCGGTAGCGCCGGTGCCCGGCTCGGCGTAGATGCCGCAACCGAGGAAGCCGTTGCCGAGGAAGGGGCCCTCGTACCAGGTCGTTGGCATCCGCTGCTGGACGAGGTCGGCGTCGTCGAGGTGGGAGAGGTCCGCCGTATCAGCCCCAGATGACCGCACCCAGCCACGCCCCCGCGATCAGCTGGCATGTGAACAGCTCCGCCAGCACGCTCGACCCGCCGGCCCGCATCGCCGTCCGCAGCGCGGCCCTCGCCTCACCGTGACGGCCGAGCCGCAGCCGGGCCTCCAGGTAGGCGCCGGCCATGAAGCCGGGGATCGAGCCGACCACGGGGATCAGGAAGAAGCCCAGGAACGAGCCCACGCCGGCGTACACGGTCATGCGTAGGCTCGCCCAGTTCGGGCGCAGCCGGCGGGGCGGCAGTGCCCAGCGCGCCACCTGGGAGAGGAACAGCGCGACGGTGGCCCCGACGAGCACCCACCACGCGACCGGCTGGGGGTCCTTCAGCGCCCACCACATGACCGCGGCCCACACCAGCCAGGACCCCGGCACCCCGGGCACCAGCACTCCGCAGAGGCCGAGCAGGAGGACCAGGCCGACCAGCACTAGGTCCCACACTCCCATCTGACCAGAGTGCCGGAGCTCGCGAGAATCCGCAGATCAGCCTTGTCGCCGCGGGTGCGCCACGGTCACCCCTGCCGTTCCCGCGCCACCCACCCCCGCTCATACGCGTGCCACCCCAGCTGTAGCCGTGTGGTCACCCCGGTGAGCTCCATCAGTCGCTTCACCCGGCGCTGCACGGTCCGCAGTCCCAGGTCCAGCTGCTTGGCCACGCTCGCGTCGGTCAGGCCGGCCAGCAGCAGGGAGAGCACCTCCAGGTCGGTGTCGTCGGGCCCGTCCGGCTGCTGCTCGGTGACGCCGGACGGGCCGAGGCGTACCGGCAGCGCCTCCCGCCACACCGACTCGAACAGGCCGGAGAGCAGCTCCAGCAGCCCGCTCGCGTGGACGACCAGGGCGGCCGGCTCCGACGTGTGCGAGGTGAGCGGCACCAGGGCGAGGGTCCGGTCGGCGATCACCAGCTTGGTCGGGACCCGGTCCACGATCCGCACCTGTTCCTCGCGGCCGAGCGCGGCGGACAGCTCGGTGATGCCGTGCGGCTGGTCGAGGACCGAGCGCTCCAGGACCACCCGGTAACGGACGCCTCGGTCGGCGGCCTGCTCCTCCGCGTCGTTCTCCACGCCGGTGACCGCGACGGGACTGCCGGTGACCAGGGCGCACACCTCCTTGCTCGCCCCGAGCTGGAGCTGCAGGAAGCGCTGCGAGACCGCGGCCGCGCCGATCACCACCTCGACCAGGTCGTGCACGGCGGGCTCGGCGGTCCCCGCCCGGTACTCCTCGGCGAGCATCGCGGCCGCCAGCTCCGCCTTCTCCAGCTCATGCCGCTGCTGGGTGAGCAGCGCGCCGAGCGCCACCCCGGGCGGCGCGGCGACCCAGCGGCCGGGCCGGGCCGAGGACTGCGCCGCGAGCCCGTGCCGCTCCAGACGGCGCAGGGCGAGCTCGGTGTCGTACTCGCCGAGCGTCAGCCGCCGAGCGAGATCGGGTACGTCGGCTGCGCCCACGGACACCAGGGCCCGGTATGCCGACTCGTGCGTCTCGTCGAGACCAATCACTCCCAGCATCGGGCCGCGCCCCTCCCCAAATGACCACCGGTGTTCGGTCCGTGGCGGAAAACGGCCACGGCGTGAAACCGCCTCGGCACATCATCGCCGCACCACCCGTCACTCTGCCAAGGTGTCGCCACCGCAGCATCAACCATCGCCCGCTTTGCCCTAGTTGGACCGTCTTGGCCTGCGCTTTCGCGTCCGAAGGGCGAGCGGCAGCACGGGAAGGGTGATCTTGGGGAGGGCGATACGCGTACGGCCCCGGGCGCGGCGACCGGATGCCGCACCCGCGCACGTCCACCGACGGGCCGAGAACGCGCACGCGCGGGGCATACCAATGCGGTTCCCGCGGTACACGTCGCCGCAGGGCGGCCGGGACGGGAAGGTGGTCGTGAACCACAGCGGAACGACAGGAGAGCACGTCACACTCAAGGCCGTCCTGAACGACGCCGTCCTGACCGACGCGATCGGCGTCTCGGTCACCCAGATCGTGACCCGGGCTCGCGACGTGCGCTGACGCGCGCGTAGGGGATCCGGGCCCGGGTCACTCGGCAGTCGCCGGGCGGTCCTCCCGTGGGGGGTGGGACCGCCCGGCGACGTCTTTGGCCTCTTGTCGCGCCTGGATATCGCAAGACTGTTCAACACCTCACCCGACAACGCCTTTTCGAGCCGCCTCACCGGGTCGGATTTTCCGGATGCCCCGTTTTCATCCGGCCCGTGCGGTGGACAATTGAGGGCATGAGCCAGCAGGGGGGAAGGCCCACCGGTCACGAGGACGACTGGTGGGGGCAGCTGTACGGTGACGCCACCGAGGACACGGGCCCCACAGCGGCGCCCGACTCACTGGACGACCGGTTCGCCTCGGCCTCGGGGGCGGTGAACAAGCGGTCGGGCTCGGGGGCGGGGGCGACAGGGACCGGGGTCTCCGGGACGGGCGCCACGGTTTTACCGCCGAGGGCCGGTGCGCACGACGCGGATGCCGCGCCGGGTCCGTCGACCTTCCCGGCGGGCTTGCCCAAGCCGCCGGGATTCACCGTGGCGGCACCCGAGGAGCGCACGACGCCGACGAGTGACGACGAGCCCCGGCCGGCGACCCACGTGGACCTCCCCACCCCGCCCCCGGACCCCCTCGACTACGTGGGCAACGGCCCTCCGACCTACGCCCCCGACCCCACCGCCCTCCCGCCCGCGGACCCCGACGACCTTGACGACCTGGTCGCCGACACCGTCCTCGACGGCGCCCACTACGGCGCCTGCACCCTGCGGGCCGTCTCCCTGCGCGGGGACTCCGCCCGCTACCGGGGTGAACCGCGCCGAGACTCCCTCCTCACCGCCCGCTTCGGCACCGGCGACCACGCCCTGGTCCTCGTGGCGATGGCGACCGGCGCCCGGGCCACGCCCAATGCCCACCGCGCCGCCGCCGAGGCCTGTCACTGGATCGGCCGGGCCGTCGGCCGCAGTCATCCAAGGCTGGCGGAGGACATAAGGGCCGCACGGCGCGGTGACCTGAAGTCCGGCCTGCACCGCCTCACCGACCGCAGCCTCGGCAAACTCCGCGCCAGCGCCGCGGAACAGGGCATCGAACCGGAGGAGTACGCGGCGACCCTGCGCTGCCTCCTCCTGCCCGCCGACCCCGAGTGCCGTACACGTGTCTTCTTCGGCGTCGGCGGGGGCGGACTCTTCCGGCTGCGGGACGGCGAATGGCAGGACATCGAGCCCCGCGTCACCGACCCCGCCGGTGAACCCGTCGTCGGCTTCGGCTCGTTGCCGGCCGAGACGCCCGAGGGCGACCGTCTCACCATGGACCTCGGCATCACCACACCCCCGAGCCCCTACGACCCGGCCCCCGAGCCGCCCCGCGAACCCTTCCGCTTCCGCGCCTCGGTGGCCCGCCCGGGAGACACGCTCCTGATGTGCACCGGCGGCCTCGCCGACCCGCTGCGCGGCGAACCCGAACTCGCCGCCCACCTGACCGCGCGCTGGTCCGGCCCCGAGCCGCCCGGCCTCGCCGCCTTCCTCGCCGACACCCAGGTCCGGGTCAAGGGGTACGCCGACGACCGTACGGCCGCCGGCGTGTGGGAGGCGTAGCCCTGACCCAGGCGGTGCGGCTCAGCTGTACGGCACCCACTTGCGGGCCGAGGTGTCGTACGCGTAGTTCGGCAGCCCCTTGATGCTCGTCGTACGGAACGGGCGGCCGTGGTCGTCGATGCGGATCGTGCCGGTGCGGCCCTGGGAGGACCAGTCCAGTTCGAGGTACCAGCTGCAGTCGCAGCTCTCCGTCTGCGCGTCGACCAGCAGCACCTCCGGGTCCTCGGCCGACACGCGGTACGGCAGCTTCATCGCAGGGATCGGGGTGCCCGTGTCGTTGCCGTCGACCGGGCGGGCGATGGGCCGGTCCTTGTCCAGGTCGACATCGAAGTAGCGGGGCGTCAGCGCACCGCCGCAGCCGTGGTCCATGGCGTACGAGATGCCCTCGACGGGTGCCGAGCGGCCGACGACGCGCACACGGAGCGCGTCCAGGACGACCGCGGTCGACGTCCGCCCCTGTACGGCGATCTCCACCATGGTCTGCTGCCCGTGCACCGCGTTCTGGGTCGCCGCCCAGGTTTCGGCGTCCTGCGGGGCCGGAGGCGGGGGCACCTGCTCCGAGGGCTTGGTGATGACGTAGTCGTGGCCGCAGCCGGACTGCCAGACGTGGGAGTCGGCGCTCCAGGTGAGGGGGACGCCGACCGGGGGCTCCTGCCGGCCGGCTCCCTCGGGGGGCTTGGCGGCGGATTCGGTGGGCTTGGCGGAGGACTTCTTCGACGCGCCGGCCGAGGGTGACGTGGTGGTGGGAGTGGGGCTCGGCGACTTGGTCGACTTCGGGCGCGGAGTGCCCGCGCCGGTCGTACGGGTCGGGTCGGCGCCCTGGACGGAGTCGCTCGCCCGCGGGTGGTTGTCGTCCGGCAGGGCGGAGAGGCTGCCGAGCGTGGCGAGGAGTGCCGTGGCCACGGCCGCGGAGACCAGGAGGCGCCGACGGCGGTACCAGGGGAGGTGGGCAGGCTTGGCCGGTGCCGGCTCTTCGGGCGTCTCCGAGGGGGAGTCGTCCGGGGAAGTGTCCGCAGAGGAGGGGGCGCTCGGCGCCGCCGGCGGACTTGCCGTCCGCGCCCGCTGTCGTGCCGCCACCGCCTGGATCCACCGCCGGTGCAGCTCCAGCCGCTCCTCCGGCGTCGCCTGGCACAGCGCGGCGAAGCGCTCCACGGGCGCGAAGTCGAGGGGGACCGCGTCGCCGGCGCAGTAGCGGTGCAGCGTGGAGGTGTTCATGTTCAGGCGGCGGGCCAGCTGACCGTAGCTGCGGTCGGTGCGCTCCTTCAGGCGTCTGAGTAACGCCGCGAACTCCTGGACGTCGTCCTGTACTTCCGACACTGTTCCCCCGCGTCCTCCCCGTCCCGGGACGGCATCCCAGGCACTCCATATACCTGCACGTCAGAAGGGCTGGGATGGTTCCACCGTCGCGGATCGGGCCTCAGCGGTTGTGCCCGACGGCTGTGACGGCTGATGCTCTTGGTGTCGCACCGACCAGGCCACTGGCCTAGGGGGCCGGACGGACCATCCGGTGTCGGTGACGGCCGACTTCTGATCGCTCACGCTCTCATCTCACACGGGGGACACCCATGCCCAAGCGCATCCGAGCCGGCGTGCTCGCCGCACTCGCCGTCGCGGGCCTCGCCGCAGGCTCCGCACTCAACGCGGCACCGGCCGGCGCGGCGACGAAGGCGCCCGCACCGAAGTTCCTGTCGGCGTCCGAACTTCCGCCGCACCCCTCCTCCGCCTGGACCGCGGACAAGGTCACCGACGGCGTCCCGGAGGAGATGCAGGGCTGCCTCGGCGACGCCCTGCTCGCCTACGACTCCAGCTACCGCACCTTCCGCACGGAACTCGAGACCTCTGCCCAGCAGCTCAACGTCGTCGTCGGCGACAACGCCAAGGCCAAGGCCCTCGCCACCCTCCTCAACATGGAGATCCGGTCCTGCGCCCTGCGCAGCGACGCCGACCCGGAGATCGAGGCCGAGTACAGGAGTTACGGCAGCCTGCCGGTCGAGGAGGGTGCCCGCGTGCACGGTGTGCACACCCGTGCCTCGTGGGGCGCCATGGACATCCACCTCCTCTCCGTCGGCCGCGACGGCGGCACCGTCACCGTCGTGGGGTGGGGGCAGATGGGCGACTTCGCGAGCGCGCCGGTGAAGGCCTTCAAGAAGACGACCACCACGGCGGTCAACAAGCTCTACTGACCGACGCCGGTCGACGTACCACCTGACCGCCGGACCACCACAACAGCGGGGCCGCCCTCCCGGACGGGGGTCGGGCGGGCGGCCCCGCAAGATCCTCCACACCGCAGCCAAGGGCGTGGAGGGCAGCCGAGGCAGCGAATTCCGGCCAGTTTCGCCGACTGTGGACATCGGCTCCGGCGGCGCCTCGAAGTCGAGCCCCGACAGTCGCACGTCTGCCTCGGCTACGGCCGGAACCGCAGGGCGCTATCGGTAGATGGGCCGATCCCCCGCGGTCCGCACGCCCCCGGGGCAGTCGGCACGCGGTCGTGCAGGACTGCCCTGGTCGGCCGCCCCTCCAGGAGCGGATCGAACCGCCTCGTCCCCTCCCTCCCGAACCGCGCCTCCGGCCCGGAAGCCGGGCCGGCCGCCGGTGGCCGACCCGGTTCGGTCCTCGCGCAAGGTGGCTTCCGGACGGCCGACGGGTGGCGTTCCGGGTTCCACACACCGGCCCGGGCTGCCGTAACCGTGGCCGAACACCTGGTCGTTGCCGATTCGACATGACTGCCGCCGGTCCGACTGGGAAATGGTTCCCGTGAACGTGTTCGAGCCAGGAGGGGAACCGACATCGGCACGCGGGCGGGGGTCATGAAGAGGCAGGCACGGGGAGGCGGTCCCATCACGGTAGGGGCCTCCTCGGCGGAGGCACTGGAGGACAGGGCCGCGAGCGCCGGGGAACACGCGCAGACGCCTCAGCTCAGGCGCAGACTCGGGAGGGCGGACCTGCGGGCCGTACCGGAGGCACGTAGGGCTCTGCGCGAGCTGTTACGGCACTGGGGCAGGCCCGGCCGATCGGACATAGCCGAACTGCTCACCAGCGAGCTCGTGACCAACGCGCTCGTCCACACCGACCGTGAAGCGGTCCTGACGGCGACCGTCGGACCGGGCGGACTCAGAGTGGAGGTGAGGGACTTCGTGGCCCGCAGGCCCAGACTGCGCGTACCGAACGCCGACACCGGTACGAACGGCAGGGGCATGATCCTGGTGCAGTCCCTCGCGGACGCCTGGGGTGTGCGGTCACACGGCGTGGGGAAGGCGGTGTGGTTCGAACTCGACGCGGGCGCCGTATGACGACGGCTGCCGTAGGACAACGGGAAGGGGCGCGACCCGAGCTTCGGGTCGCGCCCCTTCCCGTCGACGAGGGGTGTTCTCAGCCGAACTGCTGCTCAAGATCCTTGAGCTTGCGCTCCAGGGAGTCGAGTCGCGGCAGCGCCATGGTGTCGTCCTCCGCGGTGAGGTCGACGGTCACCGGGTCAGAACCGGTGCGGACGGGCTGCAGTGAGGGACGCGTGCGCACGGGCAGTTGCTCGGGCGTGGATATGGCAGGCTCCGCGGAGACTTGAGCCGAGGCACGCTCCAGCGCCGCCTGCGGCTCCCCCTGCCGTCCGCCGCCGCGGCCGACGAAGCCGCGGTGGCCCCGGCTGATGGCCTTCAGCTGGGCACGCTCCATGCGCTGCTGCTCGCGCCGGCGCAGCCGGGTCTCGTCCTTCTTCCGCTTGTCGTCACGGACCTCGTCGACCGCCTCGTCCAGGCTGCGCACGCCCTCCAGGAGCATCAGCGACCAGGCCCTGTACGTCTCACGGGGAGCCCGCAGCCAGCGCACGATCCGGATCTGCGGGAGAGGCCTCGGCACCAGGCCCTGCTCGCGCAGGGCGGCCCGGCGGGTCTGCTTCAGTGCCCGGTCGAACAGCACGGCCGCGGACAGGGACATGCCGGCGAAGAAGTGCGGGGCGCCGTCGTGGCCGATGCCCCTGGGCGCGTGCACCCAGTTGAACCAGGCAGCCGCGGCCGCGAACGTCCATACGAGTATCCGGGAGCCGAGCGCCGCGTCACCGTGGCTGGCCTCGCGGACCGCGAGGACGGAACAGAACATCGCGGCGCCGTCCAGACCGAACGGCACGAGGTACTGCCAGCCGTTGTGGAGGCCGAGGTTCTGTTCGCCGAAGCCGACCAGGCCGTGGAAGGAGAGGGCGGCGGCCACGGCCGCGCAGCAGAACAGCAGCACATAGGAGGCGGTGCCGTATATGGCCTCCTTGCGCCTACGGCGCTCTTCGCTGCGCTCCCACGAGTCGTCCGCTCCTGCGTCCTTCCCCGGGGTCTTCCCGCGCCGAAGCACCGCTATCGCCGCCAGCAGGCCCAGGAGCAGGACGGCGCCCGGAAGCAACCAGTTCAGCGATATGTCGGTCAATCTCATCTGGGGTCCCTTGCATTGGGATAGGGCGTAACGCCCGCCATAGTGGCCCAATCCCAACGGCCCTCAGGGGGTTTCGGGGCAAGAGGCCGCCAAGGAAGTGCAAGGGGATGCCCAGGGCGGCGTTCTGCTCGAACTGCCGCTTGAGGGGCGGGAGTTGAGTTCGAACAACACTACCCGTACGGGTGGTTCCACGGAAAGTTCCTGTGCTGAGTGAGGAATTTGTGAAACGCCTGTAACCGTAACGACTGTCCTGCTCACGGGTGATCTTACGGCACGGTGGCTTACACCCATTCCTGAGGGTGCCTCAACTGGCGGTGGCCACAAGCTTGGTGACCCGGTCCGCGTCGCAGGTGCGAGGGCAGGTGGTGCAGGTCTCCTCGGGGCGCAGTGTGTAGAACATGCAGCAGCTCGCCCGGTCCCGGGTGGCCAGTGACGCGCCGTCCGGTCCGGCGAGTTCACGGAAGGCGGCCGAGCCGACGTACGGCTGCGTCGCGCCCGGCAGCAGCAGCTCCAGCTCGCGCCGTGCCCGCTCCTGCTCGCCGTCGCCGAACAGGTGGGCGACGTACCACAGGCCCTCGACCAGCTCATCGGTCGCCATGCCCCACAGTGCGCGTCCACGCCGCCGCATGCGCGGTCCGAAGCCGGTGAGCACGGGTTCCAGGTGCTCGGCGACGGCGGCCCGTACCTCCACGCGCAGCGCCTCCTCGTCGGGGGCGACCCGGGCGCCGGGCAGGGTGGCCGCCGGGTCGCCGGGCAGGCAGGCGAAGGTGGTGGGGCGGGCGGCGAGGCGGCCCAGGGCGAGGCCGGGGGCCGTGCGGTCGTACGAGACATGCGTCACGGGGAAGCGGGGGACGCGGCGGAGCAGGAACCAGGGCACGGTGATCAGCAGGCAGACGGGCCAGGCGTAGCGGTGCAGGCCGAAGCTTGCGACGACGTCGGGGCGTGCGGGCTGTCCGTAGTCGCGCCGTATCTGCGCGTCGTCCCGGGCCAGGAACGCGTCGAGGCCGGTGCCGGCGTCCGCGAGCGAGGCGGCGGTGATCCAGCCGCCATGGCCGGGGAGCTGTTCGTCGGCGGACGGCTGGGAGATGTCGAGCCCCGGGAAGACCTCGGTGAGACGGGTGTAGGCGTGTGCGAGGGCTATGGGGGGCACGGACATGGGGACCGCCGATCCGTGAGACTTTAAAGGTAAGGCTTACCTTACTCAAGATCGCTGCGGTTTACCCTGCCCTATGGGGGACACCCCCATTACCCCCGTGTCGAGTTCTGCGCCTATGGTGCTTGACGGGCGAGTAACAACCCGCCGTAATGACCCCAAGTACTGACACGTCCGGAGGAGGACCCGTGAAGCAGGGCGCGCAGGGCTCCGCGGCCACGGGAATTCCGCAGGTCCCGGAGGTGCCGGGGAGCTCAGGAGCGCCGCGGGTACCGCCGCAGGGCCGGGCCGCGGGTGTGGGCGTGGACCTGGGCGTGGACCTGGATCGGGAGCGGGGTGCCGGTCACTCGGCGCCGACGGCTCGTGGTGAGCACACCCACAGTGAGCAGCCGATCCCGCGGCCGCGTCCGGTCGTCCAGCGGGCCTCGGTGCGGGGGCAGATCGTGGACGCCCTGCGTACCGCGCTCGTCACCGGTGAGCTGGCTCCCGGCGTGGTCTACTCGGCCCCCGCACTCGGCGAACGCTTCGGTGTCTCCGCCACGCCGGTGCGCGAGGCCATGCAGCAGCTCGCGTTGGAGGGTGCCGTCGAGGTCGTCCCCAACCGGGGGTTCCGGGTGGTCGAACGCGGCGTCCGGGGACTGGCCGAGCTGGCCGAGGTCCGGGCGCTGATCGAGGTCCCGGTGATGCTCCGGCTCGCGCGCACCGTCCCCGCCGAACGCTGGGCGGAACTACGCCCGTTGGCGGAGGCGACGGTCCGGGCGGCGTCGACCGGCTGCCGGGCCACGTACGCGGAGACCGACCGCACCTTCCACCGTGCCGTGCTCTCCCTCTGCGGCAACGAACAGCTCGTGCAGATCGCCGACGACCTCCACCGGCGCGCCCAGTGGCCCTTGGTGAGCGCCGTCCTCTCCGCCGGCCGGGGCCACGCCGACCTCATCGCCGACGCGGCGGAACACACGGCGCTGCTGGACGCGTTGATCGCCGGGGATCTGGATGTGGTGCGGTCGCTGGTGGGGGAGCACTTCGCGGGGTAGCGTCCGCCGATCTTTCCGCCCGTCCGGGGTTGCCGGCGGGGCGTACGTCACGCCGTGGCCGCTCCCGTCGCCGGTGGGGTCGGGGCCAACTGGCGGGCCAGCCAGGTCGGTACGCCGCCCAGGAGGCGGAACAGCCGGCGGGCCTCCTCGCGCAGCCGTGTGGCCTCCGGTTCGGTCTCCGCGTCGGCGAGGGACGCCAGGGCGGGGGCCGTGCCCACGAGGTAGCCCAACTCCTCACGGATGCGGAGGGATTCGGCGAAGCCGTGCCGCGCCTCCGCCAACTCGCCGTCCCGCAGGGCGAGTCCGGCCAGGTGGCGCCAGGTGAAGGAGAGCAGGAGCGGGTCGGCGTGTGCTGTCGCGCCCGCGTGTGCGCGGCGGTAGGCCGCCCGCGCCGCCTGCGGGGAGCGCGCGAGGTTCTCCGCCAGGAGCCCCCGGCGGAAGTCGAGCAGAGCCCTGCCCGCCGCCCCCGGCGGGATCAGCGCCGCCGCCCGCCCCAACGCGGCCCGCGCCTCGTCGGCCCGGTCGCGCACTGCGTGCAGAGTCGACGCGTAGGCAAGTTGCCCGCGTTCACAAGCGGCCGCGCCCCGCTCGTCGTCACCGTGCGCGAGCGCCTCGGCCGTGCGCAACGCGTCCTCGGCCTCCTCCCAGCCCTGCTCGGTGTAGAGACAGCGCTCCACCAGCAGCGACGCCCGCTGCAGCGCGGTCTGCGCGGTCACCGGCTGTAGCAGGGCCGCCGCGTCCGCCCAGCAAGCGCGTGAGCGCAGCCGCCATACCGCGGTCTGGAGTGGATCGTCACCGGCGGTCGTTCCGTTACCAGACATGGCGGTATACGCCACCTCGCCCTCCCCGAGCACGCCATCGAGCTGTTGAGTGGTGGCGGCATCTCAGCACGAATCCGCGCGCCCGGCCAAGAGGGTGGGTGAAGGATTTCACAAAGTCGTGGGACAGCGGCGGCACTTGGTGCCATCCGAGCGCGGGCTCCAAACGCGCTCGGGAGGGCTCAACTCATCCGCAATGCCAAGAAGAAATCCAGCTTGTCCTCCAGCCGGGAGAGGTCCCGGCTCGTCAACTGCTCGATCCGCCCCACTCGGTAGCGCAGTGTGTTGACGTGCAGGTGCAGCCGGGTCGCGCAGCGGGTCCAGGAGCCGTCGCAGTCGAGGAACGCTTCCAGGGTGGGGATCAGTTCGGCGCGGTGGCGGCGGTCGTAGTCGCGCAGGGGGTCCAGGAGGCGGGCGGTGAAGGCTCGGCGTACGTCGTCCGGCACGAAGGGGAGCAGGAGGACGTGGGAGGCCAGCTCCTGGTGGCCGGCCGCGCAGACCCGGCCCGTGCGGGCCGCCGCCACCCGGCGGGCGTGCCGGGCCTCCTCCAGGGCGCCGCGCAGGCCCTCCGCGGAGTGCACCGCCGCGCTGACGCCGAGGGTGACCCGGCCGTCGCCGTCCAGGCCCGCCGACAGCGCGTCCCGGATCGATTCGAGGAGGGCGTCCGCGTGGATCCCCGCTTCGGAGCCGTCGTGCTCCGACGAGACCGCCGGGAGGGGCACGAGGGCGATGGCCTCGTCGCCGGTGTGGGCCACAGCGATGCGGTCGGACGGCTCGGGGCCGGTCGCGAGCGGGTCGACCAGGATCTCCTCCAGCAGGGACTGGGCGATCGGGCCGGGCTCGGTCTCCCCGCCCTCCCACTCGACGCGGGCCACCACCACCTGCCAGTGGGGGGCCGCGCCCAGGCCGGGCAGCAGCACCGGCCCCGCCACCCGCAGCCGCGCGGCGATCTCGGCGGGCGCCGCGCCCGTCTGGACCAGCTCCAGGACCTCCTGGGCGAGGCGGCGGCGGACCGTGCGGGCCGCGTCCCTGCGGTCCCGTTCCACCGCGATCAGCTGGGTGACGCCCTGGAGCAGGTCGAGCCGCTCCTCGGGCCAGTCGCTGGCGTCCGCCTCCACGGCCAGCAGCCAGTCCGACAGCACCGTCTCGCGCACGTCCCGCGAGGCCCGCGGGGAGCGGCCGCTGCTGCGGATCGGGAAGAGGGAGTACGGCGTGCTGCCCATGGCCATGCGGTGGGGGCCGCGACGGCCCGTGCGGGCGGCCGACAGGTGCTCCGCCGCCAGCTTCGCGCACATGTCCGCGGGCAGCGCCGGGCCACCCTCCATCGAGCCCGCGATGAGCCGCCCGGTCGGCGACAGCACCCACGCCCGCAGGTCCAGGTCCGAGCCCAGGAGGTCGAGGACGACGTCCGGGCCGCCGCCCGCCGGGCCCGACGTCATCATCCGGCGGTGGCGGTCGACGACGGCCGCGAGGTCCCCGGCCCGCTCGCCGCTGACCTGCCGTACGACATGCTCGGTGATCGTCGCGAACGCCACCGACTCGTGCACCGCGAAGAGCGGCAGACGGTGCCGGGTACAGGCCAGCACCAGGTCCTCGGGGATGTCGCCCATCTCGGCCTCACCGGCCGCCAGGGCGGCCACGCCGGCCTGCACCAGGAGGCGGACGAAAGGCTCGGAGTCCGCGGCGTTCCTGCGCCAGGCCAGCCCGGTGAGCACCAGCTCACCGCCCGAGAGATAGCGGCTGGGGTCCCTGAGGTCGGTGGTCATCACACCGCGCACGGTGCGGTCCAGCTCTTCCTCGCCGCCGAGCAGCTTGAGGCCCAGCGCGTCGGTGTCCAGCAGTGCGCGCAGCCGCATTCTCGTCGCCGCCGTTCTTTGTCTCGAAATCTACGATGGATCCAGGAGGCTCGTGTGGTGAGCGGCCCGTCCGGCGGGCCGGTCCATGGTGACCGCCGTCTTCGGAGCTGTGTCCCGGCTGTGTCCCTGGTCACAAGGGCTGTGTCTCACGTTTCCACGGAAAAACCAGGAGGTTACAGGTGCCCTCCGTTCATACGAATCTACAAGATGCCCGCCCTGGCCAGCCAACTCCTTCATGGTTTCCGTGACTGACCCCGGTGGAGCACGGCGCTGTGTACTGACGTCAATGCGCGTTAACAGCACATGAACGAGCCGGGACTGCCGCACCTGATCTGGCTCAAACCGTACGACCCACGAGACGAAGAAGAGAGCCGGTCATGGACTTCCTTCGCCCCGCCAGCTGGGAGGAGGCGCTCGCCGCAAAGGCCGAGCACCCCACCGCTGTGCCGATTGCGGGTGGCACCGATGTGATGGTCGAGATCAACTTCGACCACCGCCGGCCCGAGTACCTCCTCGACCTGAACCGCATCGGCGACCTCTACGAGTGGGAGGTCGGCGAGGAGAGTGTGCGGCTCGGCGCCTCCGTCCCGTACACCCGCGTCATGGAGAACCTGCGCGCCGAGCTGCCGGGCCTCGCCCTCGCCTCGCACACGGTCGCCTCCCCGCAGATCCGCAACCGCGGCGGCGTCGGTGGCAACCTCGGCACCGCCTCCCCGGCCGGCGACGCCCACCCCGCCCTCCTCGCGGCAGGCGCCGAGGTCGAGGTCGAGTCGGTGCGCGGCAGCCGCCGTATCCCGATCGACGAGTTCTACACCGGCGTGAAGCGCAACGCGCTCGCCGCCGACGAGCTCATCAGGGCCGTACACATCAAGAAGGCCGACGGACCGCAGCAGTACTCCAAGGTCGGCACGCGCAACGCCATGGTCATCGCCGTGTGCGCCTTCGGGCTCGCGCTGCACCCCGAGACGCGGACCGTCCGTACCGGAATCGGCTCGGCCGCTCCCACGCCCGTGCGGGCCAAGGCCGCCGAGGAGTTCCTGAACGCGGCGCTCGAAGAGGGCGGCTTCTGGGACAACGGCAAGATCATCACCCCGTCGGTCGCCAAGCAGTTCGCGGAGCTGTGCTCCGGCGCCTGCAACCCGATCGACGACGTCCGGGGCACGGCGAGCTACCGCCGCCACGCGGTCGGCATCATGGCCCGCCGCACGCTGACCTGGACCTGGGAGTCGTACCGCGGCACTGACGGCCGTGCCAATCAGAAGGGGAGTGTCGCCTGATGCGCGTCAACTTCACTGTCAACGGACGTCCGCAGGAAGCCGACGACGTCTGGGAGGGCGAGAGCCTTCTGTACGTGCTGCGCGAGCGGCTCGGTCTGCCGGGGTCGAAGAACGCCTGTGAGCAGGGCGAATGCGGGTCCTGCACGGTCCGGCTGGACGGTGTGCCGGTGTGTTCGTGTCTGGTCGCCGCCGGCCAGGTCGAGGGCCGCGAGGTCGTGACCGTCGAGGGGCTCGCCGACTTCGCCAAGCAGCGTGCCGAGCGCGGTGGTTGTGCGACCGGTGCCTGCGGTACGGACGGGAAAGCGGGTACCTCGCTGCAGGACGCCCAGCAGTGGGCGGCCAAGGGGCAGGACTCGCAGACCGGTGAGGGCACCGAACTCTCCCCGATCCAGCAGGCGTTCATCGACGCCGGTGCCGTCCAGTGCGGCTTCTGCACGCCGGGTCTGCTGGTCGCCGCCGACGAGATGCTGGAGCAGAACCCGAACCCGACCGACGCGGACATCCGCGAGGCCCTGTCGGGCAACCTGTGCCGCTGCACCGGCTACGAGAAGATCATGGACGCGGTCCGCCTCGCGGCCGCCCGGCAGGGAGAGGCGGTCTGAGCGACATGCCCACCAACGGCGCTCCTACGAAGATCACCCAGGGTTCCCAGACCAAGGGCGGCATCGGTGAGTCCACTCTCCGCCCGGACGGCACCCTCAAGGTCACGGGCGAGTTCGCGTACTCGTCCGACATGTGGCACGAGGACATGCTCTGGGGTCAGATCCTGCGCTCCACCGTCGCGCACGCCGAGATCGTGTCCATCGACACGAGCGAGGCCCTCGCCATGGCGGGCGTCTACGCCGTCATGACGTACGACGACCTGCCGACCGAGGTGAAGAACTACGGCCTGGAGATCCAGGACACCCCGGTCCTCGCGCACGGCAAGGTCCGCCACCACGGTGAGCCGGTCGCGATCGTTGCCGCCGACCACCCGGAGACCGCGCGCCGCGCCGCCGCCAAGATCAAGGTCGAGTACCGCGAGCTGCCCGTCATCACCGACGAGGCCTCCGCGACCGCCCCGGACGCGATCCTCGTCCACGAGGGCCGCGACGACCACCACAGCGGCCACGTCCCGCACCCGAACATCGTGCACCGCCAGCCGATCCTCCGCGGCGACGCGGCGGAGGCCGCGAAGCGGGCCGACGTCATCGTCAAGGGCGAGTACACCTTCGGCATGCAGGACCAGGCCTTCCTCGGCCCGGAGTCCGGCCTCGCCGTGCCGGACGAGGACGGCGGCGTCCACCTCTACATCGCCACCCAGTGGCTGCACTCCGACCTGCGCCAGATCGCGCCCGTCCTCGGCCTGCCCGAGAGCAAGGTCCGCATGACGCTGTCCGGCGTCGGCGGGGCCTTCGGCGGCCGCGAGGACCTGTCGATGCAGATCCACGCCTGCCTGCTGGCGCTGCGGACCGGGAAGCCCGTCAAGATCGTCTACAACCGGTTCGAGTCCTTCTTCGGGCACGTCCACCGCCACCCCGCCAAGCTCTACTACGAGCACGGCGCCACGAAGGACGGCAAGCTCACCCACGTCAAGTGCCGGATCGTGCTGGACGGCGGCGCGTACGCCTCCGCGTCCCCCGCGGTCGTCGGCAACGCCTCCTCGCTCAGCATCGGCCCGTACGTCGTCGAGGACGTCGACATCGAGGCCATCGCCCTCTACACCAACAACCCCCCCTGCGGCGCGATGCGCGGCTTCGGCGCGGTCCAGGCGTGCTTCGCCTACGAGGCGCAGATGGACAAGGTGGCCAAGCAGCTCGGCATGGACCCGATCAAGTTCCGGCAGCTGAACGCCATGGAACAGGGGACCATCATGCCGACCGGGCAGCCGGTCGACTCCCCGGCGCCGGTCGCCGAACTCCTGCGCCGCGTCAAGGCGATGCCGCTCCCGCCGGAGCGCCAGTGGGAGAGCAGCGAGGGCGCGGACGTACGGCAGCTGCCGGGCGGTCTGTCCAACACCACGCACGGCGAAGGCGTCGTACGCGGCATCGGCTACGCGGTCGGCATCAAGAACGTCGGCTTCTCCGAGGGCTTCGACGACTACTCCACCGCCAAGGTGCGCATGGAGGTCGTCGGCGGCGAGCCCGTCGCGACCGTGCACACGGCCATGGCGGAGGTCGGCCAGGGCGGTGTCACCGTCCACGCGCAGATCGCCCGCACCGAGCTGGGCGTCACGCAGGTGACGATCCACCCGGCGGACACACAGGTGGGCAGCGCCGGTTCGACGTCCGCGTCGCGACAGACGTACGTCACCGGTGGCGCCGTCAAGAACTCCTGCGAGCTGGTCCGCGAGAAGGTCCTGGAGATCGGGCGCCGCAAGTTCGGCTCCTACCACCCGGCTTGGGCGACGGCGGAGCTGCTGCTCGAGGGCGGCAAGGTCGTCACCGACGGCGGCGAGGTCCTCGCCGACCTGGTCGACGTACTCGAAGGCGAGGCCGTCGAGGTCGAGGCCGAGTGGCGGCACCGTCCGACCGAGGCCTTCGACCTGCGCACCGGCCAGGGCTTCGGCCACGTCCAGTACTCCTTCGCCGCGCACCGCGCCGTCGTCGAGGTGGACACCGAGCTCGGCCTGGTGAAGGTCATCGAGCTGGCCTGCGCCCAGGACGTCGGCAAGGCGCTCAACCCGCTGTCCGTCATCGGCCAGATCCAGGGCGGTACGACCCAGGGTCTCGGCGTGGCGGTCATGGAGGAGATCATCGTCGACCCCAAGACCGCGAAGGTGCGCAACCCCTCCTTCACGGACTACCTCATCCCCACGATCCTCGACACGCCGACCATCCCCGTCGACGTGCTCGAACTCGCCGACGACCACGCCCCGTACGGGCTGCGGGGCATCGGCGAGGCCCCCACCCTGTCGTCGACCCCGGCCGTCCTCGCGGCGATCCGGAACGCGACGGGACTGGAGCTGAACCGGACGCCGGTACGGCCGGAACACCTCACCGGCACCGCGTAGGGAAAACAGCGAGGAATCCGGAAGGAATCCAGCAAGGCTCTCCGGGCGGCGCCGGGAACGTCACACTTCGCCGCGCCGCCCGGAGGAACCAAGTACCGCACCGCTCGCGGAACTTGACGTACCAGCACGTACCAGCACCACAGATCCAGTTCGTTCGTCTCGGGCCGTCCCCCGGGTCGTGCGGCCGAAGCACCTTCCCAAATCCCGCCAAACCGCCGAAGGCAACCCGCGGGTGTCCCTATGAACCTTGGGAGTAGGCCCACATGACCCAGCAGTCCCTGGAGCCGGCGACCACAGCCGAAGACGCGGGAGAAGGCACCCGCGTCCCGGCCGGCAGGTCCTGGCTCGACCGGTACTTTCACATAACCAAGAGAGAATCCACGATCGCGCGCGAGGTGCGCGGCGGCATCACCACCTTCATGGCGATGGCGTACATCCTCCTGCTCAACCCGCTGATCCTGTCCGGCAAGGACGCGGCGGGGGACACCCTCGCCCAGAAGGCCCTGATCACCGCGACCGCGTTCGCGGCGGCCTTCACCACGCTGCTGATGGGCTTCTTCGGCAAGGTGCCGCTGGCCCTCGCCGCCGGCCTCTCCGTCTCCGGCGTCCTCTCCTCGCAGGTCGCCCCGCAGATGACCTGGCCGCAGGCCATGGGCATGTGTGTGATGTACGGCGTGGTCATCATGCTGCTGGTCGTCACCGGCCTGCGCGAGATGATCATGAACGCGATCCCGCTCGCGCTGAAGCACGCGATCACCATGGGCATCGGCCTGTTCGTCGCCCTGATCGGCCTGGTCAAGGCCGGCTTCGTGCACCAGGGCAAGGCGACCCCGGTCACCCTCGGCCCGGCCGGTGAACTCGCCGGCTGGCCGGTGCTGCTCTTCGCGATCACCCTCCTCGCGATCTTCATGCTCCAGGCGCGCGGCATCCCCGGCGCGATCCTGATCGGCATCGTCGGCGGCACCATCCTCGCCGTCGCCCTCAACGCGCTCGACGTCATCGACCCCAAGCAGTGGGCCAGCGGCGCTCCCGAACTGCACGGCAGCGCCGTCTCCATGCCGGACTTCTCGATCTTCGGCAACGTCGAGTTCGGCGGCTGGGGCGAGGTCGGCGCGATGACCGTCGGCATGATCGTCTTCACCCTCGTGCTCGCCGGGTTCTTCGACGCGATGGCGACGATCATCGGCGTCGGCACCGAGGCCAAGCTCGCCGACGACAAGGGCCGGATGCCGGGCCTGTCCAAGGCGCTGTTCATCGACGGTGCGGGCGGTGCGATCGGCGGCGTCGCCGGCGCGTCCGGCCAGACGGTGTTCGTCGAATCGGCGACCGGCGTGGGCGAGGGTGCCCGTACGGGCCTCTCCTCGGTCGTCACCGGACTGTTCTTCGCGGCCTGCCTCTTCTTCACCCCGCTGACGGCGATCGTGCCGGGCGAGGTCGCGGCGGCGGCCCTGGTGGTCATCGGCGCCATGATGATGATGAACGCGCGGCACGTGGACTGGTCGGACCGGGCCACCGCGATCCCGGTGTTTCTCACCGTCGTGATCATGCCGTTCACGTACTCGATCACGGCCGGTGTCGCCGCCGGTGTCATCTCGTACGTTGCCATCAAGGGCGCTCAGGGCAAGGCCCGGGAGATCGGGGCGTTCATGTGGGCCCTGACAGGTATCTTCCTGGTCTATTTCGCCCTCAATCCCATTGAGAGCTGGATGGGCGTGCACTGACCGATCGGTGAACCGCCCTCCGCACAACCGCTGTCAAGGAGACCGAGAGATGTTGGACATCGCCGAGGAGTTGCACCGGTGGGTCGAGCAGGGACGCGACTTCGCCGTGGCCACCGTGGTGGCGGTCGGCGGCAGCGCACCCCGCCAACCCGGCGCCGCGCTCGCGGTGGACGCCGACGGCACGGCGATCGGCTCGGTCTCCGGCGGCTGTGTGGAGGGCGCGGTGTACGAGCTGTGCGGGCAGGCGCTGCAGGACGGCGAGACGGTCCTGGAACGCTTCGGCTACAGCGACGAGGACGCCTTCGCGGTCGGCCTGACCTGCGGGGGCATCATCGACATCCTCGTCACGCCGGTACGGGCCGCGGATCCGGCCCGCCCGGTGGTCGCGGCCGCGCTGCGGGCGGCCGCGGGCGGCGAGGCGGCGGCGGTGGCACGGATCGTGTCGGGGCCGGACGAGCTGACGGGCCGCGCCCTGCTGGTCCGCCCCGACGGCTCCTGGGAGGGCGGCTTCGGCGCCCACCCCGAACTGGACCGCACCGTCGCGGCCGAGGCGGGCGCGTTCCTCGACGCGGGCCGTACCGGCACCCTGGAGATCGGCGAGCAGGGCTCGCGCTGCGGAGCCCCGCTCACGGTGCTGGTCGAGTCCTCGGTCCCGCCGCCCCGCATGATCGTCTTCGGCGCGATCGACTTCGCGTCGGCGCTGGTACGGATCGGCAAGTTCCTCAACTACCACGTGACGGTGTGCGACGCCCGCCCCGTCTTCGCGACGAAGGCCCGCTTCCCGGAGGCCGACGAGATCGTCGTGGAGTGGCCGCACAAGTACCTGGAACGGACCTCCGTGGACGCCCGCACCGTCCTGTGCGTCCTCACCCACGACGCCAAGTTCGACGTACCGCTGCTCCAGCTCGCGCTGAGCCTGCCGGTGGCGTACGTCGGCGCGATGGGCTCCCGCCGCACCCACCTGGACCGCAACGACAGGCTGCGCGAAGTCGGCGTCACCGAGCTGGAGTTGGCGCGGCTGCGCTCTCCCATCGGGCTGGACCTCGGCGCCCGTACACCCGAGGAGACGGCCCTGTCGATCGCCTCGGAGATCGTCGCCCACCGGCGGGGCGGCAGCGGGGTCTCACTGACGGGCGCGCACACGCCGATCCATCACGACGCGGCGTCCACGTCCACGCCGGCGGGGCGGATCGGGTCGGTGGCCTGAGCGGTTGGTGCGGCCTCGGTCAGCCGACGTGGGCCCGCACCCAGCCCACCGTCGTGCCCCGGTCCCACGGCACCATCCGTACCAGGCTGGTCGCCCACTTCGGCCAGCGGCGTCGCGGGTACGGCACGAACGCCACCACCCGGTTGGTACGGCGAAGGGGACCCGCCCAGTGTTCCCACTCCTGCCGGCCAGCGCGGCGCGTGGCGAAGGTGTGGCCGCCGATGCCGAGATCGGTGACGAGCAGCACGGGCGTACCGGGGGCGGGCGGGGCGTACGACGGCCACGCCCGGCCGTCGGCGGGGCCCGCGCCGCGCGAGGGGCAGTCCTCGAAGTAGAGGACCTCGGTGAGGTCGCGCCCGACGGTGGCTCGGACCTGTCGCACCAATTCCTGAGCGTCCCGGTGGAAGGGCTGCATGCCGACGCCCCAGTCGACCAGGAGCTGCACCCCGAAACGCAGGGTTGGTTCGGGACGTGCGGGTAGCCGGAGCAGCGGACGGCCGAGCGATAGGTCCGCCACCACCGCCGGGATGTCGATCTCACGTCCCGGCGCGCGGCGCGCGGCCCCCGTCTGGGTGACCGCTGACGCGGAACGCGGTGCCAACAGGGGCTGGTGCGGCAGTGGCCCGGAGGAGGCCGGCGGATGACGCGGCAGCGGCTCGGCCGACCACACCACAGGGCGGGGCGGTTCCCGGTACACCGGTGTGAGCAGCGGGGGCGCGGAGGAGATCGGCGCAGGCGTCTCGGGGCGAGGTTCGGGCGGGGGAGAGGGACGCGGTGGCTCCACGGGCGTGAGCTCCGAGCCGCCCGGCCGGGCGCGGGGATCGGAGGCGGCCTGCGTCACGCTCGTGCCCTTTGCCCGGCCGGGCTCCGCCTGCGGAACGGCACGAGCGACCCGCTCGAACCCGAGAAGCCGCGCCACCGCGGCGAACGACTCCGGCTCTTGCGCGGCCGCCGCGCGCAGCAGATCACCGAGCCAGACCTCGCTGCTCATTGTGGGTCGCCCCACTGCTGCGGTTTGAGGAGGGTGAGGTCCTGCACCGCCTCCCATCGGTCGTCGTCCGGGGTGATGTCCAGCTCGTGGCAGGCGCGCAGCGCGTCCAGGTACTCGGCGGTGCTCGGCGGCCGCAACCCCTTGTCCCGTGCCTCCGGTCGCCGCGCGTCCACCGTGTGCGCCAGCTGTGTGGCCAACTCCCGTTCGGCATCGGTGAATTCACCGTACTCGTCGAGGAAGTGCGCCTCGGCGATCATGACGAGTCGGTGAGGTTTGGGCGCCCGCAGCGTGTGCACGACACAGCGCCGCAGGAACGCCTGCGGCAATTCCCGTTCCTCGTTCGTGGTGATGATGATGAGCAGTTGGCCCTGTTCGCTCCCCCCGCACGACTTCGGCACGCGGTTCCGGGCCACTCGACTCCCGGTCTCGGTGACGGTGAACCGGTGCGAACCCAGCGGTACCAGAAGACTGTTGGGCATGTCCGGATCGGCTTTGTCGATCTCGTCGATGAGGATCACCGCACTGTGGTGGGCCCGCCCCTGGTTGGCCGCGGCCCAGGGATGCGACTGGGCGCCCTTGCCGCGCCGCGCCGCACGACCCGCCGAGACCGGGTCGAACGCCCACCACAGGGGCCCCGGCAGCACATAGCGGGCATTGTCCAGTTGGCCGCCCGCCGGCAGTGCCTGGGCGTCGCCGATCCGGCGCACGTGGTCATACGTCCACAGCAGGTCCTTGCCCTCCGTACGGCAGGTCACCACCTGCTCGTAGTAACGCCACTTGCGCTTGCGCGCCACGTACGCGGCCACCGAGGACTTGCCCGAGCCGGGTTCGCCGCGCAGCAGCAGCGGACGGTTGGCCGCCAGCGCGACGTCGACGGCGAGGTCCAGGTCGTCCTGCATGATGTACACCCGCCCGTCGCGTCGGTCCGGCGCCTCCCGGTCGGGGTCCGGTCGCCGCTTCGGGACGGTGTCGTTGCCGCTCATGTCTTCCTACCCTTTCCGGGCGCCGGTGTGACGGTCGGGGAGCTCCTTGAGATCCTCGGTCAGCTGGTGCACGCGTATCTCCTCGTCCACGGTCAGAGCGGGCAGCACGGAGAGCCCAGCCACATGCCCATTCAGCCCGTCCGCCGCCGTGTCGCCGGTCAGCAGCACCACGAGCAGCCAGGGGAAGGTCCGGTGGAGCCGGTACACCAGTTCGCCGACGAGCGCCGGACGCCTGCCCTGGACGTCGAGGACGAGGCAGTGCAGATAGTTCTCCGCGTGGGCGCGGTAGCGCTCGGGCGCGAGCCACTTGGGGTTGCGCGACACCTGGCGTACAGGCTCCACGCACATGGCGAACAACTCCTCCACGGTGTGCTCCCCGGTCGGCAGCGCGCCCACCTCGCGTTGGTTGTACCGCGAGAACTGCAGGCACATCGCCCGGTCCACGTACTGCACGGCTATGTCCGGCGCGTGCGCGTTGAGTGCGACGACGTGCTTGGTGGCCAGCACCGGTGACGGCAGCAGCATCCGGGCCGCGTCCCCGTCGATCCACGTAGGGACGAGCTGGACCACGAGCCGACGCAGCGGATCCTCCTCGAGATAGGGCGCCAACCTGTCCACGGCGTACGGGAGTTGGTCCCGGGGCACGGGCCCGAGCAGATGGTGGGCGACGTAATGGCACGCGCCCTGCTGAGCCTCCAACTGATGCTGGTCGGCGGGGTCGATGCCCACGTCGATCCCGAACTTCACCAGGGCCCGCGGGTCCTTCACCTTCCTCAGATACTCGGCGATGACCTTCAGCCAGGCCCGCATCGGATCACTGAGGCCGCTCAGGTCGGGCAGGTCGGAGAACTGCGCGGTCACGGCCGCCGTGAGCGCCGCGACGTATTCCCCGTCGTCCCGCTCCGGCTGCTCGTCCTCGTCGTCCTCCTCTGTCCCGTCGTACGTGGTGCGCGCGGCGAGCAGCGGGCGCAGGTCGTCGAACCCCTTGTCCTTCAGCATCGCCGTGTCGACATCGCCGACCAGTACCGGAAGCACGTACAGGGACGGGTTGAGGGACCGGCGCCACATCAGGATGCTCGCCTCTTTGCGTACCCACGCCGAATCGAGCGCCGCCCGGCCGAGCAGCACGAGCGCCGCGTCGCACTCGGCCATCATGCGGAACAACGCCGGGCACCACTCCTGTCCCTCCCGCAGGGAGTCCCGGTCCACCTCGACCGTGTGCCCGGCGTCCCGCAGTGCCAGCGCCACGCTCTCGCGGACCTCGTCGGCGAGCGGGTCGTTCCGTGAACTGTGACTGATGAAGATCGAGACCATCGCGCGGGTGCCGCCTCACGCCCCCGCCCACTTGACCATCCAGGCGTCGTTCTGCACCGAGATGACGTCCTCGCAGCGGGCGATGAACCGGTCCTGTTCAGCGATGTCGGATGCGCTGGACGGGCCGGCCAGCCGGAGCGCCTGGAGTTCCTGGGCGGTACGGGAGTACTCGATCTCCTGGTAGGCGTAGCGGCCGGCCGCGGCGTGCGCGGTCACGGCGGTACCGACGGTGGTGACGACCGCGATCCACACGCCGAGCTGTGCGATCCCGAAGCCGCCGGCCAGCGCACCCTGCAACGTGCCCGCAAGCGCGAGCGTCACCTCCAGGCGACGGAGCAGCGTGGTGCGGGAGCGCATCATGAGCGACTGGGGCCGGTAGTAGCCCTCGACCTGCTGGATGACGCGTGCGTCGACATAGTCGTCGAAGCCGCGGACAGGGGGCAGGTCGCGCGCCACTGGTTCGACGCCGTGCAGGTGGCGGGCCAGGCCGGAGGCCTGCAGTTCGAGCTCGATCAGCCGCTGCCGGAGCCTGGCCTCGGCCTCGGAGGGCGCGGTCCGGTACCGTCCCGCGCCCGCGAGGGACACGTACACCTCCGACTTGAGTGACTCCGACACCGCGCGCAGCCGCGTCCAGTCCGACGGGCCAACCGCAGCCACACGACGAGATCACCGACATGAAAATGCTCTTGGCCCGTGGCAGGCTCCCGGTGATCATCTGCGACGACGCCCAGCTACTGGGGGTCCGGGGGCTGCAGCGAGAGACGGTCGGAGGCGGCTTCTCTGCGCTGAACACCCTGATGGACTACTGCACGCGGCTGGTCCTGTTCGTCGACGAGTCCCGTGCGCTGCTTCCCGGAGATCTCGGAGGGCTGTTCCCGAGCAATGCCGACCGGAGCCTGCAACTGGACAACCCCCTACGTTTCCGCTTCGGCACGCGGCACGGCGACTGGGTGACGCAGGTCCTCGGCGGGCGGTCCACCCGGAGGGGCGGCCGCGGGGTCTCCCGCGCTGAGGGTGTCCACATCGCGCCCACCGTCGAAGCGCTGGAAGCCTTCCTCGCACGGCGCTGGACGGAGGGCATGGAGGTGGTCCTGGCCGCGGGTCACTTCGAAGGGCAGCCGCTGCGGATCGGTGACTGGCAACGTCCCTGGCTCCACGCAGGCGGTCAGTCCGTGTTCCGGCCGACGGAGGCGGAGACCTGGCGCCATGTGGCGTCCGTCCATGACGTGGACGGCCTGGAATACGACTGGTGCGGCGTCATCATGGGGACGGACATGGTGTGGCGGGACGACACCTGGGTGATCGACCCGGGCGCCAACCTCGACCTGCGGGGAAAGCCCGAACTGAGCGAGCGTGGCGCAGGCGACGAACTCGTCCGCAACGCCTACCGCTGTCTGTTCACCCGCCCCTCCCAAGGGCTGGTCATCTTCTCCGTCGACCCCGAGACCAGGGACCACCTGGCCACCGTCGCCCAGCCGCTGACCGACTGACACGGAACACTCCTGCGTCCCGCCCGAGCAGGAGGGCCCCGAGGCCGATCCCCGCGCTGCCGCCCATCAGCTGGTACAGCTCGCCCCAGCCGTCGTGGACGGCGCGCAGGGCGGCATCCGCGTAGGAGTCGTCGCCACCCGTCACGTCCCCCGAAGCAACCGATTCACAGCCCGCCCGAACACATAACGCCCCACCCGCTGCACGACCCCGTCCAAGCCCCCCGGCAGGAACCGCACCCCCAGCTCCTCCCGCCACACCACCCGCGCACGCCCGCCGGGCCCCGGCCGTACCTCGATCTCGGCCCAGCCCGTGACCACCCGGCCCCGCTTCTCCAGCCGGCACAGGCCCGGTGAGTCGTCCTCGGGAGGCTGCCACACCGTCACCTCCATCGGGTCGGCGAAGGAGAGCGGGCCGATTCCGGAGCGGGCGACGACGAGCGTGCCCTCGTGGGTTGGTCCGGCGGGCGTGACCGTGATGCGGGTCAGGGGAACGGCCCGGGCATGGCGGGGCCACACCGTCACACGGCGCCACGCCTCGTCGAGGGGGAGCGCAACCGTGCGTTCGAGCAGGAATTCGGCCACGCGGTGATCTTATGTGCGCCCCGTGCGCGTCAGGAGCAGGGCAGCGGCCGCCGCCGGTATGGCGGCAGCACGCGGCCCGGCCCCCGCTTTTCACTGGGCGTAGAACGTGGCGTCCCCCCTGTCCGTCGCCGTGCTCGGCGTCTGGACGTACAGCAGGTAGTCGTAGTGCCTGATGTAGCGCCCGGCATTGTTGTACGACTCGTAGGAGACCCCGGCCGAGTCGGCGAGCCCCGCCCGCTTGTAGAACGTGGCGTCGGACGCGAACTGCGCCGTGCCGTCGTTCTTCTCCAGCCACACCTCGAAGTTCTTGTGCCGCAGGTAGTAGCCGGGGAAGTTGGCCGACTCCAGCGAGACCGTGCCGCTGCCGGTCAGGCCGGTCACGACGCGGAACTGCGAGTCCGCGAGCGGGGAGACGTTGGCCTCGATCTTGGCGCGGTACTCCCAGTGCCGGATGAACCGGTCCGCGAAGTTGTACGACGACAGGCGCTGCGGCGTGACCCCGTCGGCCACCGGGATGCCGAAGTCGGGCGTGCCGTCGGCCTTCCAGTACACCTTCTGCACGCGGGTGCGGCGGTTGGGGTCGTTGAGCGGGTCGCCGGTGATGTCCTTGTAGCTGCGGTCGTGGTAGACGAGGATGTCGGACTTGCCGTCCTCGGACGTGGTGAAGCTGTTGTGCCCGGGACCGTACTGGCCGGTGGCGTCGTTGCTCTTGAAGACCGGCTGGGGGTTCTTGGTCCAGGACGCCGGGTTCATCAGGTCGGCGGTGGCGTCGGCGGTCAGCAGGCCGAGGCAGTAGTTGGCGTCGGTGGCGCTGGCGGAGAAGGTCATGAAGACCTTGCTGCCGTGCTGGATGAAGGCGGGGCCCTCGTTGACGGTCGCTCCGACCTTCTCCCAGGCGTTGGTGGGCCGGGAGATCATCACCGGGCTGCCGGTGATGGTCCAGGGGTTGGACATCCGGGCCAGGTAGATGTTGGTGCCCGCGCCGACGGCGGGGTCGTTCTGGGCCCAGCTGAGGTAGCGGGTGCCGTTGTGCACGAACGTCGTGGCGTCTAGCGAGAAGGTGTCCAGCGGCAGGGAGATGCGGCCCTTCTCGGTCCAGGTGCCGGTGAGCGGGTTGGCGGAGCTGGACTCCAGGACGTACGGCCGGATCTTCCACTTGTCGGTGGACCAGCCGGCGGTGAAGTAGACGTACCACTTGCCGTCGATGAAGTGGATCTCCGGGGCCCAGATGTGGGCGCCCATCTCACCGCTCGCGTGCTTGGTCCAGATCGTGGTCTCCGGGGCGGTGGAGAGCCCCTGAAGAGTGGTGGGCCGGCGCATGACGATCTTGTCGTACGCCGGAACGGTCGCCGTGAAGTAGTAGAAGCCGTCGGTGTGCTTGAAGATGTGCGGATCGGCGCGCTGCAGCGCGATCGGGTTGGTGAAGGTCACGGCGGGGGAGGCGGGCACGGCCGCCTGGGCGGCGGGACCGGGCCCGGCGAGGCAGGCCGCGAGGGCCATCAGGACGGCCGTGAGCAGCCGTACGGCGTTGCGTCTCAAGGTGCTTCTCCAGTGCGGGAGTCGGGGAATCAGGTCGTGGGTACGAGTCGCCACTGCTGGCAGTTGTTGTTCAGCCACGTCCACTGCCGTACGTCGGCGCCGTTCGCGGTGCCGCAGTCGGCCACGTCGGCGACCTTGCCGGTGGACTCGTTGACGATCCGCACGTAGTCGCCGCTCGCGGTGAAGACGAGGCGGGAGCGCTGGCACTTGTTGTTCAGCCAGGACCACTGCCGGATGTCGGCGCCGTCGGAGGCGGAGCATTCGGCGGTGTCCATCACCTTGCCGGTCGCCACGTTGACCAGCCGGTTGGTGTCGTCGCCCAGGTCCTCGAGCTTCCACTTCTGGTTGGCGCCGCCGGTGCAGCTCCACTGGAAGATGTTGGTGCCGTCGGCCGTGTTGCCGCCGTTCACGTCGAGGCACTTGCCGCTGTTGCGGTTGACGAGCGTGTACGACGTCGGCGTCGCCGCCGTCTCGCCGGACGGGCCGGGCAGCGTGGTGCCGAGGGCGACGGGGGTGCCGAAGTTCGGGGTGCCGTCGGCGTTCCAGGTGAACTCCTGGGCGCGGGTGGTGCGTCCGTTGCCGCAGCCACCGTTGGACGCGGAGTTGGCGTGGTAGACGATCCAGTTCTCGGTGCCGTCGGGCGAGGAGAAGAAGCCGTTGTGACCGGGGCCGTAGACGCTGCCCGCGTCACTGCGCTGGAAGACGGGCGTCTGCTTCTTGGTCCAGGAGGCCGGGTTCAGCGGGTCGGAGCCGGTCAGCTCCAGCTGGCCGAGCTTGTAGTCGGCGGTCTGGCAGGAGCTCGCGGAGTACGTCAGGAAGGTGCGGCCGTTGTGGTAGAGCGGCTCGGGGCCCTCATTGACGGGGTTGCCGGAGCGCTCCCAGTCCAGGGTCGGGCTGGAGATGATCGTGAAGGTGTTGCCGGCGAGGGTGTAGGGATTGCTCAGCGGCGCGATGACCAGGCTCTGCGTGCTGCCGTTGATGAACCCGCTGCCCATCAGGTACAGCTTGTTGTTCGCCTGCAGCACGCTCGCGTCGATCAGCCAGCCGCCCGGCGTGAGATTGGAGCCGGTGAGCGAGCCCTTGTAGGTGTACGGGCCCATGGGGTCGGTGCCGGCGCTCTCCAGGACATGGGTCCGCTGCGAGTCGCAGCAGGCGACGCCGCTCTGCCCGGCCGAGTAGTAGACGTACCAGTGGCCGTTGAACAGGTGCATCTCCGGCGCCCAGAAGTTGGTGTTGCGCGTCGAAGTGGTGTCCGCGTACACCTGCACGTTGGGCGCGGTGGCGAGGCCCGCGAGAGTCGGCGACTTGCGGATGCCGAGGATGCCGGTGAACGTCGTGGTGATCAGGTAGTAGTTGCCGTCGTGGTACTGCAGCCAGGGGTCGGCGCCCTTGAACGACTTCAGCGGATTTGTATACGGGCGGCCGTCGGCCGCGGATGCCGGCTGGGTGGTCGCCACCAGGGCGAGGAGGGCCGCGAGTACGCAGAGGATCAGCGATTTGCGGCGCTTCCTGAGCGGTAGGTGAGACATCCGGGGCATACGAGACCGTCCATGTCCGTAATTTCGAACGGAGTTCGTGATTCCGATCGTGATTGGGACAGAAGATAAGAGTGCGCCATGCCTGCGTCAACGGTTTCGTCACACGCGCTTTGCAAACCGCGTGCGGACGCACACCTGAGCGCCCCCGAGTCCTGAGCCCTGGGTCAGGTGGGTGCCGGTCCCTGAGCCAGTGGCTGTTCCGTCCAGATCACCTTGCCCTCCGCGGTGTACCGCGTGCCCCACCGTTCGGCGAACTGCGCCACCAGGAACAGGCCCCGGCCGCCCTCGTCCGTCGTGGCCGCGCTGCGCAGATGCGGGGCGGTGCTGCTGCCGTCGGCGACCTCGCAGATCAGGGCGCGGTCGCGGATCAGGCGGACGTGGATGGGGCCGGTGGCGTGACGCAGGGCGTTCGTGACCAGCTCGCTGAGGATCAGCTCCGTCGTGAACGCCTCCTCCGCCAGCCCCCAGTCGTCCAGCGTCCTGGTGGCCGCCGCCCGGACCCGGGCCACGGCCGCGGGGTCGTCCGGGACGTCCCAGGACGCGGTGCGGTCGGCGGCGAGCATCCGCGTCCGCGCGACGACGAGGGCGACGTCGTCGCGCGGCCGCTCGGGCAGCAGGGTCTCCAGTACCGCCTTGCACGTGTCCTCCGGCGTCCGGCCGTGCGTCGGCGGCGCCGCGGCGAGCGCCCCGCGCAGCAGCTCCAGCCCCTCGTCGATGTCCCGCCTCTGGTCCTCGACCAGCCCGTCCGTGTACAGCACGAGACCGCTGCCCTCGGACAGGCGCAGCTCGGTCGCCTCGAAGGGCAGGCTGCCGCCCAGGCCCAGCGGGGGCCCGCCCGGGACGGCGGGGAACTCGACGCGGCCGTCGGGGTGGACGAGGGCCGGTTCGAGGTGGCCGGCGCGGGAGAGGGTGCACAGCCCGGAGGTCGGGTCGTACACGGCGTACAGGCAGGTGGCCCCGGTGACCGGCGCGGCCTCGCCGTCGCCCTCGTCCTGGTCGATACGGGCCACCAGCTCGTCCAGATGGCCGAGGAGTTCGTCGGGCGGCAGGTCCAGGGTGGAGAAGTTGTGGACCGCCGTACGCAGCCGTCCCATCGTGGCCGCCGCGTGCAGCCCGTGTCCCACGACGTCCCCGACGACCAGCGCCACCCTCGCGCCCGGCAGCGGGATGACGTCGAACCAGTCCCCGCCGACCCCGCCCTGCGCCGCGTGCGCGGGCAGATAGCGGTAGGCGACGTCGAGGCCGCTCTGGGCGGGCAGGGCCCGGGGCAGCAGGCTGCGCTGGAGCGTGACCGACAGGGTGTGCTCGCGGGTGTAGCGGCGGGCGTTGTCGATGCTGACGGCGGCGCGGGCCACCAGCTCCTCGGCCACCGAGACATCGTCCTGCTCGAAGGGCTCGGGCCGGTCGGCGCGCCAGAAGGTGGCCATGCCCATGATGACGCCGCGGGCGCGCAACGGGACCGTGAGCATCGCGTGGATCCCGAAATCCACGAGACCGCGGGCGTTCTCGGGATCCTGCTCCTGCCAGCCGGAGAAGGCGGGCATGTCCGCCTCCAGCACGGTCTGGCCGGTGCCGAAGCCGAAGGCCTGCGGGGTGGCCGGGGCGAAGTGGATCAGCTTCCCGATCGGATAGAGCGGGCTGCCCTCCCGCACGCCGCTGAACGCGACCCGGCGCATGTCGGTGCGGCCCAGCTTCGGCTCCCCGCCGCGCAGCACCGGATCCGCCAGGTCGATGCTGACGAAGTCGGCGAACCGCGGCACCGCGAAGTCGGCCAGCTCCTGCGAGGTGCGCGTGACGTCGAGGGTGGTGCCGATCTCCAGCCCCGCGTCGTACAGCAGCTTCAGCCGCTCCTGCGCCACGTCCGCCCTGCCGGTCATCGTCCGCAGCTCGGTGGTGTCCCGCAGCGTGGCCACGCTGCCGGGCGGCCCGCCGGCCCGGTCGGTCGACCGCTGGCTGACGGCCAGCAGCCGGCCCCGCGCCAGGTGCACCTCGTCGGTGGCGTCCCGCCCGGAGGCGAACAGTGCGGCCAGGTCGCTTCCGATGCCGAGGTCGAGGCAGAGCCGCCCTTCCGCGTCGGCGGCCAGCCCGAGCAGCCGGCGCGCCTCGTCGTTCGCCAGCGCCAGCCGCCGCCGGCCGTCCAGGATCAGCACACCCTCCCGTACGGAGTGCAGGACGGCGTCGTGATGCTCGTACATCCGCGTCATCTCGGCGGGCCCCAGCCCGTGCGTCTGCCGCAGCAGCCGCCGGCTGACCAGCGCGGTCCCGCCGGTGGCGAGGGCGAACGCGGCCACCGCCGAGCCGAGCAGCACCGGGAGCTGGTGGTCCACGACCCCGCCCACGCTGGCCAGCGTCACCCCGGCGGCCACCAGGCCGACGACCTCGCCGTCGCCGTCGGTCACGGGGACCACGGCCCGCACGGACGGGCCCAGGGTTCCGGTGTACGTCTCCCGGACGACCCCGCCCGCCGCGGCCGGTGCGATGGTGCCGACGAAGTGCTTGCCGATCCGGTCGGGGTTGGGGTGCGTGTAGCGGATCCCGTCCTTGGTCATCACGACGATGAAGTCCACGCCGGTCGCCTCGCGCGCCGCCTCGGCACGCGGCTGGAGCAGCGCGGTCGGATCAGGATCGGCCAGGGCCTCGACGACGCCCGGTGCGTTCGCGAAGGCCTCGGCCACGGCGAGGGACCTGTTGCGGGCCTCCCGCTCGGTGTCGTTGCGGACCTGCAGCACCAGGGCCGCCACCGCGGCGGCGATGAGGAGCAGCACGATCGCCGCCTGCAGCACGAAGACCTGCCGGGCGACGGTGCGCGCGCTCAACAGGGAGCGCAGGCGGCCGAGGTTTCCGGCCATGCCTCTTTTCTAACACGGGGCGCTCCGCCGGGAGAGCCGTGAGGTGGTGCCGGGTTCCTGCCGTCGTTCGTCTGCCGCGCCGTCGTGGCTGGTCGCGCCCGCGCGGCGGAGCCGCATATCGACAGAGCCTCGTGTCCCTCGGGTATCTCTAATGGCGGCACGATTCGATGCGCCCGGCGTCGGACGTCGCCGGGACCGCCGGCGGCTCGGGGGCGACAGGGATGCGGAGCAGCAGCAGGGCCGCGTCGTCGTGCAGTCGGCCGCCCACGTGGGCCAGCAGTTCGTCGTGGAGTGCGGTGACCGTGCGTGCCGGCTCCTCGGACGTGTGCCGTGCCAGCCCCTCGGCGAGCGGGTAGAAGTCACGGACGTGGTTGCGGGCCTCGGTGACGCCGTCGGTGTAGAGCAGCAGCTGGTCCCCGTCGGCGAAGGGCAGCACCTGCAGTGCGGGGGTCTCGCCGGAGAGGGTGCGCAGCCCGAGGGGCGGTGCCGGGAGGTCCGGCTCGACCGGCACGACGACACCGTCGCGGACCAGCAGCGGCGGCGCGTGACCGCAGTTGACCACTTCCAGCTGGCCCGCCCGCGGGTACCCGGCGACCACGGCGGTGACGAAGTCGTCGCTGCCCAGGTTGCGGGCCAGGCTCCGCTCGATCCGTGCGACGACGGCGAGGAGATCGGGCTCGTCGTAGGCGGCCTCGCGGAAGACACCGAGCACCAGAGCGGCCGTCCCCACGGCCGGCAGCCCCTTGCCGCGTACGTCGCCGACGATCAGCCTGACCCCGTAGGGCGTGGACACGAGCGCGTAGAGGTCACCGCCGATCCGGGCCTCCGCCGCGGCCGCGCTGTAGCGGACGGCCACCTGGAACGGTCCCACCGTCGCCGGTACGGGCTGCAGCAGGGCGTGCTGGGCGGCCTCGGCGACGGAGCGGACGGCCGCCAGCACCCGCTCGCGCCGCCCGCGCAGCGCACTGGCCAGACCACTCGCCAGGGTGACGGCCATCAGGGCGGCCAGCACGACCGCCAGCTCGCGGGCCTGTCCGCCGTCACGGATCCCGAGGGTCGCGCCCAGGGCGGCGGCGAGCAGCCCGATGCAGAGGACTCCGCGCGGCCCGTTCGTGGTCGCGGCGAGCGCCGGACCCACGGCGAGCAGCGGCACCGAGGTCATCCCCGACCCGCAGATGAGATCGACGATCACGATGGCGAAGACGATCAGGATCGGCAGTACGGGCGTGGCGGCGACCAGTCGCCTCGGCGCGTGGTCACGAGCGTGGTGCGGGGCCTTGCTCATGTCTTGTCGGCTGTCCTCACCTGTGTGCGCGGGCATGCACCCGTGTGTGCGGGTATCCGCCCAGGAAATGTCCGTTTCGTCTAGGAAATAGGTTCGGCGCGGGCGGGACAAGGACAGCATTTTCAGATAGTGAGCGAGAGGCCTCTCGTCACGCGGCTCGCAGCCGGGAGCAGCCGCGCAGTGATCTCCTCCAGACGGGAGCGCCGATCGGCCCGCAGCGAGACACCGAGTGAGCCGAGGGTGTTCCCGCTGTACACCGGCACCGCGACGCAGACCGTGCCGAGGGCGTACTCCTCCAGGTCCGTGACCGCCGGAGCCATCGGCGAGGAGTCGAGCCGCCGGAGCAGTTCCGGTCTGTCGGTGATCGTCCTGGGGGTGAGGTCGGCGAGCGAATGCCGGGACAGGTAGTCCTTGCGCGCCTCGTCGTCCAGCTCGCGCAGGACGGACTTGCCCAGCGCGGTGGCGTGTCCGGCGTCCTCGAACCCCACCCACAGATCGACGCGGGGAGTGCGGGGGCCGTCGACGATCTCGGCGACCCGGATCTCCCCTTCCTCGTAGAAGGTGAGGTAGGCGGCGGTCGACAGCTCGTCCCGCAGCGCGGCGAGCGTGGGGCGGATCCGGCTGAGCAGCGCCTGCGCCCGGCCCGTCGTGTGCAGCATCTGGAGCCGCTCGCCCAGGATGAACCCGCCGTCGTCGAGCTTGCGGACGTACCCGTCGTGGACCAGCGTCCGCAGCAGGTGGTAGGCGGTGGCCAGGGGCAGGCCCGTCTCGCGTGCCAGCTGCTTCGCCGGCGCGCCGTTCTCGTGCGCGCTGACCGCCTCCAGCAGGCGGAAGGCCCGCTGGACGGAGTTGATCAGCGTCGGGCCGTCATGAGCACCCATACGAACAGGGTGCGCCGGGCTTACCGCGCGGGCAAGGCGGGCGTGAGCGACGGGACCCGGGGCGCCGGCTCTACAGCACCCGCGCGACGAGAAGGGCGACGTCGTCGTGGTCGTCGGGATGGCGCAGGCCGTACAGCAGGAGGTCGCAGGTCTCCTCAAGGGGCCGGTGAGGTTCGTCGAGGAAACCGAGCAGGACGTTCAGACGCTCGTCGATGGGGTGGAGCCGGGTCTCGACGAGGCCGTCGGTGTACAGGACCAGCAGATCGCCGGGGTCGAGGTCGACCGTGGTCGCCTCGAAGGGGATGCCGCCGACGCCCAGGGGGGCTCCCGTGGGCAGTTCCAGCAGTTCGGGGGCGCGGCCGGGGCGGGCCAGCGCGGGCGGCATGTGTCCCGCGTTGGCGATCTGGCACTGCTTCGTGCGGGGGTCGTACACCGCATAGAGACAGGTGACGATGTAGTGCTCCAGATCGCAGGTGATCTTGTCCAGGTGCTGGAGCACGGCGCCGGGATCGAGGTCGAGGTCCGCGTAGGCGCAGGTGGCGGTGCGCAGCCGGCCCATGGTGGCGGCGGCGTCGATGCCGTTGCCCATGACGTCGCCGACGACCAGGGCGGTCTTGTCGTCGGTCAGCGGGATGACGTCGTACCAGTCGCCGCCGACCTCGCTGGTGGCCTGGGCGGGCTGGTAGCGGGAGGCGAGCTCCAGGCCGGTGTGGTGCGGCGGATGGTCGGGCAGCAGGCTGCGCTGGAGGGTGAGCGCGGTGTTGCGCACGCTCTGGAACCAGCGGGCGTTGTCGATGGCCACGGCGGCCCGGCTGGCCAGCTCACCGGCGAGGACGACGTCGTCCTGGTCGAACGGCACCGGGTTGCGGGTGCGCTTGAGATCGAGGGCGCCCAGCACCTCCCCGTGGGCGATCAACGGCACGGCGAGATACGAGTGGACGCCGGCGCGGGCCAGCAGGGAGGTGGCCTCGTCGTCCCGGGCGATGCGCCGCAGGTCGTGCTCGCCGACATGGCGCACCAGCACCGGCCGGGCGGTGTGGACGCACAGGGTGACGAGGCGGTCGCCGTCGTAGGCGGCGAGGTCACCGGGCGGGTCGGCGGCACGCAGGGCCACGCTGGGGTAGGCCGCCTTCAGGGCGAGGGCACGGAAGAGTTCGGGACCGTTGTCCGGTTTGCGCATCCGGCGGCAGGCCAGGGCGGAGTCCAGGACGTCCACGGCGACCACGTCGGCCAGCTCGGGGGCGGCGATGTCGGCCAGTTCGCGGGCCGTCCGTTCCACCTCCAGGGTGGTGCCGACCCGGGTGGAGGCGTCGGCGACCAGGGCCAGACGCCGCCGGGCCCGGTCGGCCTCGGCGGCCGCGCGGTGCCGCTCGGTGACGTCGACGAACGAGATGGCCGCGCCCAGGACCCGCCCGCTGGAGTCGTCCAGCCGGTAGAAGGACAGGGACCAGGCGTGCTCGTGGTCGGGGTCGGCCGGAGGCCGGCCCACGTGGTACTGGTCGAGCAGCGGGGTGCCCGTGGTGAGCACCTGACGCAGGGCGGACTCGATGGTGTCGATGTCGGGCAGCGGCAGGGTCTCGCGCAGCCGACGGCCGACGTGGTCCTCGGCCGGCGTGGCGTCGATGCGCTCCAGTGCCGGGTTGACCAGCAGGTAGTGCAGGTCGGGGTCGAGGAGCGCGATCCCGATCGGGGACTGGTTGATCAGCCGCTCGCACAGCGCCAGGTCGGTCTCCACGCGCTGGAGCAGCGAGTGGTCGGCCGCGATCCCCAGGGCGTACACGTCCCCGAGATCGTCCAGGAGCCGCATGTTGCGGAACTCCGTGAGGACGGTGCTGCCGTCCTTGTGCCGCACGGGGAAGGCGCCGGCCCAGCTCCGGCCGGTCTTCAGCACCTCGGCGAACAGTTTCGCGACGGCCGGCAGGTGCTCGGGGTGGATGAACAGCCGCGCCGCGTAGGTGCCGAGAGCCTCCTCGGAGGTGTAGCCGAAGAGATCCTCGGCCTGCGGGGTCCAGAACACGATGCGCCCGTCGGCGTCGACCACCACCGCGGCCACGCTCAGGACATCCAGCAGGCCGGTCGGCCGGGGCGGCTCGGGGCCGTACCCGCCACCGTCGGACTCGAAGGATTCGGCGCTCATCCCAGCTCCTCCGCCACAGGCCGGCAGAGACTGCCGGCCTCCGTCACAGCCGGGTACCACGACTGAGCCGGCCGGCACCTCCATGCTCCCTCCACCCCGCCGTCATGCCCAGCCCGGGCGCGCCGGCAGGCTCTCGGCACCGGACCGGGTGCCGTCGCCCCGTGCACATCGGGCGGACAAGCAGGAACATGGTCGTGTGAGGACGGGACCCATGGACGCTGCGTGAGGACCCATGGATGCTCCGCGAGAAGAACCGGACGCGCGCACGTCCACGGGAGCGCGCGCCCTCCTCGACGCGTCCTCCGACGCGGCGGCGGTGGTGTCCGGACGCGGTGTCGTGCTCGGCTGGACCCGGGCCGCGGAGGAACTCCTCGGCCACCCGGCGGCAGAGATCGTCGGCGGCCCGGCCGCACGACTGCTGGCGATGCCCGGTGATCCGGTGCGGGTGGCCGGTGTCGTGGCACGCTGCCGGGCCGGCATGGGGTGGAGCGGCCTCATCCCCGTACGGCGGCGCGACGGCCGCCGTATCGAAGTGGACCTGCGCGTCTCCGCGTCCTTCCGGATCGGCGCGGACGAGTGCTTTCTGCTCTCGGCGCGGGAGCGGCGGCAGCAGTGGGAGGTGGGCCAGTCCGTCCTCGACGGCTTCCTGACCCGCTCGCCGGTCGGCATGGCCGTGATGGACACGCAGCTGCGCTACGTCTGGCTGAACGACACCCTGGAACGTTTCGGCGGTGTGCCCCGTGAGCAGCGGCTCGGCCGTCGGCTGAGCGAACTGCTGCCCGGGCTGCAGGCGGAGACCATCGAGGCGCTGATGCGCAAGGTCCTCGACACCGGCGTCCCGGTCACCGACTACGAGTACGTGGGCTGGAGTTGGGCCGATCCGCACCGCCGGCACGCCTACTCCACCTCCTTCTTCCCCCTCGTGGACGCTGCCGACTCGGTCACCGGGGTCTGCTACATGGTCTCGGACGTCACCGAGCGGTGGACCGCCCGCCAGCTGTTGTCGCTGGTCAACGAGGCCGGCACGCGCATCGGTACGACGCTGGACGTACTGCGGACGGCTCAGGAGCTCGCCGACTTCGCCGTGCCCCGGTTCGCGGACTTCGTCGTCGTGGACCTGCTGGAGCCGGTGCTCAGCACCGAGGGGCACGGGGCGTGGCTCACCGACGCGGGGCCGGCACCCGCCAAGCCGGTCATGCGCCGGGCCGGAATGAACTCGGTGCGCGAGGGCTGCCCCGAGGCGGTGGCGCAGATCGGGGACCGGGTCGACTTCGTGCCCCCGCCGCACGACGCGCATCTGATCGTCGACGGCGATCCGATCCTCATCCCGGTCCTCGACCCGTCGGACGAGCTGTGGGCCACCGAACAGCCCGAGCGGGCCGCCAGCATGCGCGAGTTCGGCCTGCACTCCCTCATCTCCGTGCCGATGCGGGCGCGGAACGCCGCCCTGGGCCTCACCACGTTCATACGGTCGCTCAATCCCGTCTCCTTCCAGCCCGACGACGTCCTGGTCGCCCGGGAGCTGGTGGCCCGAGCGGCGCTGTGCGTCGACAACGCCCGCCGCTACACCCGGGAACACACGGCGGCGGTCACCCTGCAGCGCAGTCTGCTGCCGCAGGCCCTGACGGGCGGTACGGCG
Organism: Streptomyces sp. R28; assembly: GCF_041052385.1. GTDB lineage: Bacteria > Actinomycetota > Actinomycetes > Streptomycetales > Streptomycetaceae > Streptomyces. Next base: position 8,661,094 of record NZ_CP163439.1, read on the forward strand.
CTGGAGGTGGCCTCCTCCTATCTGCCGGCGGACCCGTCGGGCGGAGTCGGCGGCGACTGGTTCGACGTGATCCCGCTGTCCGGCGCCCGGGTGGGCCTCGTCGTCGGCGACGTGGTCGGCCACGGCATCACCGCGGCGGCGACCATGGGCCGGCTGCGCACCGCCGTACAGACCCTCGCCGACATGGAGATGCCGCCCGACGAACTGCTGGCCCACCTCGACGACCTCGTGCTGCGCCTGAGCGAGGAGCATCCCGACGGCGAGGCGGCCGGTGCGGCCGAGACGGCCCACCGGAGCACCTCCGCCTTCCTCGGCGCGACCTGTCTGTACGCCGTCTACGACCCGGTCACCAGACGCTGCACGATGGCCCGCGCCGGACACCCGCCCCCGGTCGTCGTCGCACCCGACGGGCAGGTCTCCTTCCCGGAGCCCCCGGCCGGGCCGCCGCTCGGGCTGGGCGGGATCGCGTTCGAGTCCTGCGAGATCGAGCTCGCCGAGAACAGCCTGCTCGGCCTTTACACCGACGGCCTCGTCGAGGCTGCCGACCGCGACATGGAACGGGGCATGGCCCGGCTCGGCGACCTGCTGTCCCGGTACGACCTCGACCTCGACGCCCTGTGCTCGTCCGCGGTGCGCCGGCTCGTACCCGTGCCGCAACCCGACGACATCGCCCTTCTCCTGACGCGCACGCACGCCCTGGGCCCCGAGCACGTCGTCTCCTGGGAGGTGCCCGTGGACCCGGCCGCCGTCGCCGACATCCGGGCCCGGGCGACCCGCCAGGTGGAGGCCTGGGGCTTCGGGGAACTGGCCATGACGACGGAGCTGATCGTGAGCGAGCTGGTCACCAACGCGATCCGCTACGCCGACCCTCCCATCCGCCTACGACTGCTCCGCGACTCCCGCCTGACCTGCGAGGTCTCCGACGCGAGCAGCACCGCCCCGCGGCTGCGGCACGCCCGGAGCATGGACGAGGGCGGCCGCGGCCTGTTCCTGGTGGCCCAGCTCACCCATCGCTGGGGCGCCCGCTACACGGCCGACGGAAAGATCATCTGGGCCGAGCAGGAGATCCCGTAGGCGCACTGATCGCCTCGGACGAGGAGGACATCACCATGCCGAATTCCGGTTCGGCAGGAGCGGTGCCCCGGTCCGCGCCGCGATCTCGTCCACGGTGACCCCGGGAGCGGTCTCGACCAGTGCCAGACCGTCCGGCGTGACATCGAGGACGCCGAGGTCGGTGATGACGCGGTGGACGCAGCGTTCGCCGGTGAGCGGCAGGGTGCACTCCTCGACGAGCTTGGCGGAGCCGTCCTTGGCGGTGTGCTCCATCAGCACGACGACGCGGCGGGCGCCGTGGACCAGGTCCATCGCGCCGCCCATCCCCTTGACCATCTTCCCGGGGATCATCCAGTTGGCCAGGTCGCCGCGTGCCGACACCTGCATGGCGCCGAGCACGGCGGTGTCGATGTGCCCGCCGCGGATCATGCCGAAGGAAAGGGCCGAGTCGAAGAAGGAGGCCCCCGGCAGGACGGTGACGGTCTCCTTGCCGGCGTTGATGAGGTCCGGGTCGACCTGGTCGGCCATCGGGTAGGGGCCGGTGCCGAGGATGCCGTTCTCGGAGTGCAGGACGACATGGACGCCGGGTGGCAGGTGGTCCGGGATGAGTGTGGGCAGGCCGATGCCGAGGTTGACGTAGGAGCCGTCGGTGAGTTCGGCGGCCGCGCGGGCGGCCATCTGGTCGCGGGTCCAGGTCATCAGGAACGTACCGTTTCCTTCTCGATGTGCTTGTCGGCTGCCTCTTCGGGCGTCAGCCGCACGATTCGCTGGACGAAGATCCCGGGCAGATGAACCTCGTCGGGGCCGAGTTCACCCGGCTCCACCAGCTCCTCCACCTCGGCGACGGTGACCCGTCCGGCCATCGCCGCGAGCGGGTTGAAGTTGGCCGACGCCTTGCGGAACAGCAGGTTGCCGTGGCGGTCGCCGCGCCAGGCCCGGACGAGCGCGAAGTCCGCGGTGATGGCGTGCTCCAGGACGTGCGGGCGGCCGTCGAAGGCGCGGATCTCCTTGGCCGGGGACGCCACCGCCACCGATCCGTCGGGCGCGTACCGCCACGGCAGCCCCCCGTTCGCGACCTGGGTGCCGACCCCGGCCGGTGTGAAGAACGCCGGAATGCCCGCGCCGCCCGCGCGCAGTCGCTCGGCCAGCGTGCCCTGCGGCACGAGTTCCACCTCCAGTTCCCCGGACAGGTACTGGCGGGCGAACTCCTTGTTCTCGCCCACGTAGGAGCCGGTGACCCGGGCGATCCGGCCCGCCGCGAGCAGCACGCCCAGGCCTCGCCCGTCCACGCCGCAGTTGTTCGACACGACCTTCAGGCCGGTCGCGCCCTGTGCGTGCAACGCCTCGACGAGGACCGCCGGGATGCCGCTGAGGCCGAAGCCGCCGACGGCCAGCGACGCGCCGTCGGGGATGTCGGCGACCGCCTCGGCGGCGCTCTCACAGACCTTGTTCACACACGTGCCTTTCTGGGTGTGACGGGGTGACGGCTCACGAACGCACCGCGTCCGAGAGGGACTTGACGCCTCCGTGCGCGGTGAGACCTCCGTCCACGGGGATGTCGGCGCCGGTGATGAAGGACGCCTCGGCGCAGAGCAGGAACACCACGAGCGGGGTGATCTCGTCGACGGTGCCGGTGCGGCCGAGCGGCGTCTCGCGGATGTTCGCCTCACGGAAGGCGGGGGCCGCCGAGGCGGTCATCTCCGTCTCGATGTAGCCGGGGTGGATGGTGTTGACGCGGATGCCGCGCGGGCCGAGTTCGGTCGCCGCCGCCTTCGACAGGCCCCGCAGCGCCCACTTGCTGGCCGTGTAGGCCACGGGGTAGTGGCCGGTGAGCGCGGCCGTCGAGCCGACGTTGACGATGGACGAGCCCGGCGTCATCAGCGGGGCGAGGTGCTGGATGCCGAGCAGCGGGCCGGTGACGTTGACGGAGTGGACGCGGTCGAAGTCCTCCGGGCGCACGTCGCCGAGGCGGGCGCGCCAGGTGATGCCCGCGTTGTTGACCAGGCCGTGGACACCGCCGTACGACTCCCGTAGCTCCGCGGCGAGTTCGGACCACTCCTTGTCGCTGGTGACGTCGAGGCGGCGGCAGCCGGGGGTGTCCGTCACGTCGGTGGCGATCACCCGGGCGCCCTCGCGGGTCAGCGCCGCGGCCTCGGCGGCGCCCTGGCCGCGCGCCGCACCCGTGACCACGACGACCTTGCCGAGGAGCCTCTTGGGATGCAGGTCGCTCACGGCCGCTCCCGGGGCCGACGTCGGGCGACCGGCACCGGCACCGGATCAGCGCCCGCCACCACGGTGTTGGACACGGAACCGATGCCCTCCACGGTGAGCGTGACCGTGTCGCCGGGCTTCAGCGGCGCCGGGTCCTGCCGGCCGCGCACGCCCCACAGCTCGGCCAGACAGCCGCCGTTGCCGCAGGTGCCGGAGCCGAGCACGTCCCCGGGACGTACCCATGTGCCGCGCGAGGCGTAGGCCACCATCTCCTCGAAGGTCCAGCTCATGTTGGACAGCAGGTCCTCGCCGACCACCTCGCCGTTCACCGAGGCGGTGAGCGCCAGACGCAGGAAACCGTCGGCGTCCCGGTACGGCTCCAGCTCGTCGGCGGTCACGAGGTACGGGCCGAGGGTGGTGGCGGTGTCCTTGCCCTTGCAGGGGCCGAGGCCCACCTTCATCTCCGCCGACTGCAGATCGCGGGCGGACCAGTCGTTGAAGACCGTGTAGCCGACGATGTGGTCGCGGGCCTGCTCGGGCGTGAGGTCGCGGCCCGCTCGGCCGATCACGGCGGCGACCTCCAGCTCGAAGTCGAGCACGGCCGACCCCGGCGGCATCGGGATGTCGTCGTGCGGGCCGTACACCGCGTAGGGGTTGGCGAAGTAGAAGGTCGGGGCGGCGTACCACCGCTCCGGCACCCCGGCGGCCCCGTCCACGGAGCGCCGTACGCCCTCCACGTGCTCCTCGAAGGTGACGAAGTCCCGGACGGTCGGCGGCTCCAGCGGCGGCAGCAGGCGTACGTCCGACAGCGGGACGGCGTCCCCCACCGGGCGGGTGCCGACGGCGTTCAGGGGTGAGGTGCCGTCCGGCAGAGCCCGGACGACGGTGCCCTCCACGACTCCGCACCGACGGCGTCCCTCGTACAGGTAAGTGGCGATGCGCAATGGTCGGCGCCCCTTACACCGGCGGGGCGACGAAGACGCCCCGGTCGGGGTCGTTGAAGGACTCCTTGGTGACCAGTTCGTTCATGGGGTTGGCGGTGCCCCACTGGTCGGTGACCTCGGGCTTGGAGAAGTCGTAGACGTGGGGGTGCCAGGTGTCCTCGTCGAGGAGTTCCAGCTCGGTGGTGTATTCGACGGTGTTGCCGTGCGGGTCGAGGAAGTAGGTGAAGGTGTTGTCGCCCGCCATGTGCCGGCCCGGGCCCCAGATCTTCTTGAAGCCGGCGCGCATCACCCGGCCGGAGCCGCGCATGTACTCGTCGATCCCGCGCATCTCGAAGGAGATGTGGTGCAGGGAGGTGTGCGGGCCCTTGGCGATGGCCATGGAGTGGTGCTGGTTGCTGATCCGCATGAAGTGCATGACGTCGCCGATGTGCGGATGGCCGAGCGTGTCGGAGAGGCGGAAGCCGAGGTGGGTCTCGTACCACTCGCGGGTCTTGTCCAGGTCCGGTGAGTTGAGGACGACGTGCGACAGCTTGACCGGGATCGACTCCTTCTCCTCGATCTTGCGGTGCCGGCGCACCTCGACGTCCGCCGAGACCTCGATGGTGCGGCCGTCGACGTCGAAGAAGCGGAAGCCGTAGCCGCCGCCGGGGGTGTCGACCTTGCCCGGCTGGGAGATCAACTGCACGCCCTGGGCGAGGAGTTGCTCGGCGAGGGCGTCCACGTCCGCCGCGCTCCCGGCGCCGTAGGAGACCAGGTCGAGGCGCTTCTCGTCGGCCTTGCGCAGCCGTACGACGTACTGCTCGGGGCTGCCCTCGGCGGCCAGGAAGGAGATGCCGGAGTCCTCGGCGACCTTGGTCAGGCCCCAGACGCCGGAGTAGAAGTCGAGCTGCTTGTCGTAGTCGGGTACGGCGAGGTCGACGTGGCGCAGGTGGGTGAGCAGGCGGTTGCTCATGGGGGTTCCTCCTCAGGCGAGGTTGAGCAGGGCGGCGGCGTTGCCGCCCCGCACCGCGTGGAAGTCGTGGTCGGGCAGGTCGGCTGCGCGCAGGGCGTCCAGCGGGTCGTCGGTGCCCATGTCGAAGGGGAAGTCGGAGCCGAGCAGGACGCGGTCGGCGCCGGCGACGCGGACCAACTCCCGCAGGACGTGCGGGTCGTGGACGAGGGAGTCGAAGTACAGCTGCTTCAGATAGCTGCTCGGCTCCCGGGAGCAGGCCCGGGCGTCGGGGCGGGCCCGCCAGGCGTGGTCGGAGCGGCCGATGTGGGTGGGGAGGTAGCCGCCACCGTGCGCGGCCAGCAGCTTCAGGCCCGGATGGCGGTCCAGGGCGCCGGAGAAGATCAGGTGGGAGAGGGCGACGGCGTTCTCGGTGGGCTGGCCGACCGTGTTGGACAGGTACCACCGGTCCAGGCGCTCGTCGAGCGTGCAGCCGAACGGGTGCAGGAAGACGACGGCGCCGGTCTCCTCCGCGCGTGCCCAGAAGGGCGCGAGCCGCGGGTCGGACAGCTCCACTTCCCGTGCGCCGCCCGGCCCGGGGGCGTGCGAGGACATCTCCACCCCCCTCAGCCCCTGTTGCAGCGCGTGGTCGAGCAGGGTGACGGCGAGGTCGGGGTGCTGGAGGGGGACCATGCCGAGGCCGTGCAGTCGGTCGGGGGCCTTGGCGCAGTGCGCGGCGGTGCCCTCGTTGGCCAACCGGCAGATCCGGTCGGCCAGTTGAGGATCGGCCCAGTAGTGGTAGTGGCCGGGCGAGGGGCTCACCAGCTGTACGTCCACCTCGGACTCGTCCATCGCCGCCAGGCGCACGTCGACGTTCGTCAGCTTCGGCACCCGCGCGCCCACCATGGGCCCGTTCACCGCGAGGGCCGCCGGCCCGTTGCGGCGGGCGTCGAGGTTGCGGGCCTCGGCCAGTCCGGGGCGACCGGCGACGGCCTCCTCGATCTCCGGGAGCAGGAGGTGCGCGTGCACGTCCACGGTGGGTGCCTTCACGGGTGCTCCTTGAGCAGGTTCATGGTGCGGCCGATCAGCCCGGGGACGTCGGCGTCGCGCACGCCGTCCAGCTGCCACCGGCCGATCTGCACGGACGCCTCGACGACGGCCCGCACCCGGGGGATGCGGCGCTCGTAGTAGGCCTGGAACAGCTCGTCGTCCCAGTCCCGGCCGCTCGTGAGCAGCTCGGCGAGCACGAGCGCGTCCTCCAGGGACATGGCCGCGCCCTGGGCGAGCGTGGGCGGGCAGCAGTGGGCGGCGTCGCCGACGAGGACGACCCGGCCGCGGTGCCAGGAACCCTCGACCAGCATCCGGGTGAACCAGGTGTAGTTGACCTGCTTCGGGTCGGTGATGTGCTGGGTGATCTCCGGCCAGGCCCCGCCGTACGCCTGCGCCAGGCGGCGCATCTCGTCGGCGTGGCCGGCCGGGTCGACGGAGGCGCGGTCGCGGCACCCTTCGACGAGGAACGCGTAGAGGGTGTCCTCGCCGGTGGGGGTGTAGCCCGCGATGTAGGCCGGTCCGCCGTAGGCGAGGTCGGAGCGCGTCACGCTCTCGGGCCGTGGGGCGGCGATGCGCCAGATGCCCATGCCGGTCGGTTCGGGCTTGTCGGTGATGCCGATCGCGGCGCGGGTGGCGGAGTTGAGGCCGTCGGCGGCGACGACCAGGTCGTAGCGGCTCTCGGTGCCGTCGCTGAAGCGGACACGGACGCCCTCGGCGTCCTGTTCCAGGGACTCGGCGGTGGTGCCCAGGCGCACCGTGGCGCCGCAGGCGCGGACCGCGTCGATGAGGATCTGCTGGAGCCGGGGCCGCTGCATGCCGAGGGTGGCGGGCAGGTCGTCGCCGCCGGTCCTGATGTCCTCGGCGATGTGCAGCACCGTGCCGTCGGGGGCGGTGATACCGAGCGTGCCGAAGGAGAATCCGGAGGCCTCCGCCTGTTCCCACAGGCCCAGTTCACGCAGCACCCGCAGGGCGTTGCCCTGGAGGGTGATGCCGGAGCCGGTGGTGGCGTTCCAGTCGGGCCTGGCCTCGATCAGGTCGACGGTGAGGCCGGCGCGGCGCAGCAGGAGGGTGACGGCGTTGCCGGAGGCGCCCCCGCCTATGACGAGGACGGAACTGGTGGGGCGGTCAGCCATGTCGGGGGTACCTCCCGATCTCGGGCCGCGCGACTTCGGGCGGCGGGGTGCGGCTCGCCCGCGGGGAGTGCGGGCCAGAGGTGGGGACGGGGGTGGGGACGAGGGCGGGTGCGGGTGCGGGTGCGGGTGCGAGTGCGGGGGCGGGGGCGGGGGCGGGGTGCGGGCCGGATGTGCCGTTGCCGTTGCCGTTGCCGTTGTCGTCGGCTGTCGGGGGGAGGGAGAGGTCGGTGTGTCCGGCGGCCGGGCGGCTACTTGACGGCGACGGGGTTGACGGGGGAGCCGACGGCTCCGGTGATGGGCAGCGGCGCGGCGGTCAGCCAGAACTCGTACACGCCGTCCGCCGCGCAGTCCTCGGCGAGCGACTCCGGGTCCCACATCTCGCCGATCAGCAGCCCCATGTTGGGGATGACGACCTGGTGCAACGGCTGGAACGCGTGCTCGAACTCGTTGGGCCGCACCTCGAACCCCCACGTGTCGGTGGCGACCGCGGCGATCTCGGTACGGTGCAGCCAGCCCGCCGTGGTGAAAGACAGCCCCGGCGCGGCCCCGCCGGCGTACTCGCCCCAGCCGTCGCGGCGTACCCGGGCCAGCTGCCCGGTCCGTACGACGACGATGTCACCGCGTCCGACGGCCACCCCGTGGGCTTCGGCGGTCGCGGTCAGATGCTCCTCGGTGACGGCGAACCCGTCGGGCAGCTCACCGGCCTCCCCGACGACCCGGCCCACGTCCAGCAGCACGCCACGCCCGGCGACGTACGGCGCCATGTGCTCGATGCCGGTGACGAGGTCGCCGTCGGAGGTGACGACCTTCTCGGCCGCTCGCCCGTTCCAGGCGTTGCCGTGGTCGAAGATGTGCCCGAGCCCGTCCCACTGCGTGGAGCACTGCAACGGCATCGCGATCACGTCGTCGGCGCCGCCGATGCCGTGCGGGAAGCCCTGGTTGCCGAGGGCCGCGTCGGTGCCGGTGTCGAGCATCGTGTGCACGGGGTTGGTGCGCCGGCGCCAGCCCTTCTGCGGCCCGTTCATGTCGAACCGCTGCGACAGCGAGAAGCTCACGCCCCGCCGTACGAGGGCGGCGCCCGCCCGGCGCTTGGCCTCGTCGAGGAAGTTGAGGGTGCCGAGCACGTCGTCCTCGCCCCAGCGCCCCCAGTTGGAGTACGCCTTGGCGGCCTCGGCGATCGCGCCCTCCGGGTCGTGCCGGTCCAGGCTCATGACGTCTCCTCCACACAGCGCGTGCGCTGCGCGCCCAGACCGGTGATCGCCCCCTCCATGACGTCGCCGTCGCGCAGCAGCCGCCCCCAGTGGATGCCGTTGCCGGCCGGGCTGCCGGTCAACACCAGGTCTCCGGGCAGGAGCCGGGCGGTCTGCGAGATGTACGACACCAGCCGCGCGATGCCGAAGAGCATGTCCTTGGTGGACTCGTCCTGCATGGTGTCGCCGTTGAGCTTGAGGGTGACCCGCAGATCACCGGGATCGGCGATCGACTCGGCCGGTACCAGCCACGGGCCGAGCGGGGTGAAGCCCGGGGCGTTCTTGCAGCGCAGCCAGTCGGTGCCGATGGCCTTCATGTCCCGGCGGAAGACGGTGGCGCGATCGGTGAGGTCGTTGGCGATCGTGTACCCGGCGACGTACTCCATGGCCTCCTCGACGGAGACCCGGTAAGCGGGCTTGGCGATGACGGCCGCCAACTCCAGCTCCCAGTCCGGCTGTTCGGCCCAGGAAGGGAGTGCGACGTCGTCGTACGGTCCGGCGATGGTGCTCGGTAGGCCGATGAAGACATACGGCAGGTCCTCGGCGGCCCGCCGGTCCATGACCGCGGCGATCTCGGCCCGCGCCTCCTCGACCGTGCGCGGGTCGTCGGGGGAGCGGTGGGCGACCTCCAGGTCGATCACGTGCTGCCGGTAGTTGGCGCCGGACTGGAAGATCTGCCGGGGGTCGACCGGGGCGTGCACCCGCAGGCCCGCCAGCGGCCGCCACTCCCGGGAGTCGTCGTCCGCCAGGGCGCGCAGCAGGGGGAGCGTGTCCTCCCACCGCTCCAGTACGGCACGCACGTCGGACGGTGCCGGGTCCAGGGCGCCGCTCAGGTCGAGCACCCGGTCCTCGGCCAGGAGACCGGGGAACGGATCCCCGTCCGGGGTGGAGAACGTGCCGAGCGCGAACGGGCCGGCAGGTTGCACGAGTGTGACCATCAGATTTCCTCCTGCTGGGGTGCGGTCTACTCTGACCTCGATCGGCGAATCACGGAAATCAATCCTGTGGATGCGTCGAATCCACGACATGGATGGCTTTCGCTTGCTAGGTGGTGCCCGGTGAACCTGTCCCGACTCGACCTCAACCTGGTCGTCGCGCTGCGCGCGCTGCTGGAGGAGCGCAACGTCACCCGCGCCGGCGAGCGCATCGGTCTGAGCCAGCCCGCCATGAGCGCGGCGCTGTCCCGGCTACGCCGGCATTTCGACGACGAATTGCTCGCCCGGAGCGGGAACTCCTACGAACTGACGCCGCTCGGCGTCGCGTTGCGGGACCGCAGCGCCACCGCGTGCGACCTGCTGGAGCGCGTCTTCGCCAGCCAGGCCGAGTTCGACCCCGCCGCCGAGACCCGCGAGTTCACGCTGCTCGCCTCGGACTACGGCGCGGCCGTGTTCGGCGCCGCGCTCGCCCGCGCCGTGCACCACGAGGCGCCCGGCATCCGGCTCACCTTCCAGCACCCGGCGCCCTCCGTCCAGGAGAACACCGCCGCCCTGCTGAGCACCGTCGACGGACTGCTGATGCCGCACGGCGTCATCGACGGCTTCCCCGCCGTCGACCTCTACCAGGACCGCTGGCTGTGCATGATCGCCGACGACCACCCCGAGGTGGGCGACGCACTCACCCTCGACCACCTGGCCCGCCTGCCCTGGGTCGTCTACCAGCGGCCCTACGACGCCCCGGCCGCCCGCCAGTTGAGCATGCTCGGCATCAGCCCTCATGTGGAGGTCTCCGTCCAGACCTTCCAACTGCTGCCGTTCATGATCGAGGGCACCCGTCGGGTCGCGATGATCCAGGAGCGGCTCGCCCGCAGGGCGGTGCGCTCGGCGGCGGTGCGTGTTCTGCCCTGTCCTTTCGAGGCCGTGCCGGTACAGGTGGCGCTGTGGTGGCACCCGCTGCACGCGCAGGACGCGGCACATATCTGGCTGCGGCAGAAGGCGGCGGAGGTCGGGGCGACGTTGCTGGAGGAGAGCTGACGGGGGGAGAACGGATGGGGGAGGGCTGCTGCCAGGCAGTCGGAGCGCGGATCAGCCGGAGGCGGTCGACACGGCGATGCCGAAGCCGAGCAGTACGACGCCTGTGGTCCGCCTGAGCGCACGGTGGACCCGTGGCTTGTGCAGGACGGGACCGGCCTTGGACAGCAGGAGGACGTAGCCGCCCAGCCAGGTGAGGGTGAGAGCGGTGTGGAGGAGGACGAGGAGCGTCATGGCCACGGCAGGGGGCACGTGGGGCGGGGCCGGCGTGGGGAGCAGTCCGGTGTAGAAGACGGCGATCTTCGGATTGAGGACGTTGCTGATCAGGCCGGTCCGCCAGGGACTCCCGACGCTCCCGACGCCGGAGGGCCCGGTGTCGGTCCGGTGCGTGGGTGCGGCGGGGCGGTTCTGCCACAGTGCCTGCGCCCCGAGGAGTACGAGATAGCAGGCGCCCAGGAGCTTGAGCACCAGGTACGCCCTCGGCGAGGCTGCCGTCATGGCCGCGAGTCCGGCCACGCTCGTCGCGCCCCAGACGATCAGCCCGGCCGCGATCCCGCCCACGGTACGCAGCGCGTCCCCGGGACCGGCCATGAGGGCACGGCGGGTCACCACGGCCATGTCCGGCCCGGGCGCGACGGTCAGCAGGCCGAGCACACCGACCGCGGCCGCGAGATGGGTCAGCATGCGGCGGGGCGCGGGTCGGCGTTCGTGCCCTCGGTGCTCAGCAGGACGACCACCGAGGTGGCGTCGAGCCCCATTGCCGTACGGCGCTCTTCGGAGCCCGGGCCGCTCAGCACCGCCCGCAGACCGGCGAGTGCGGCCGCCCCGCAGGGACCCGAGGAGACCCCGAGCTCGGCGAGGCGGGCGGCCGCACGGGCGCTGTCGTCGTCCGTGACGGCAACGGCCGCGTCCAGCCCGCCGCGCAGATAGGGCCAGGCGATGCTGGAGGGGGTACCGCAGTTCAGGCCGGCCATGGTGGTCTCGCCGGTGGTGACGCTGACGGGCTCGCCGCGGGTGAGGCTTTGGAGGACGCAGGCCGCGGCCGCCGGTTCCACCGACAACAGCGCCGGAGCCCGCCCGGCGGGGCGGCTGCGGTAGTGCGTGACGACGGCCTGGGCCAGCGAGCCCACGCCCACCGGTACGGCGACGAGGCCGGGCCCCTTGCCGGCCCCCACGGCCGCCAACTGCTCGTCGATCTCGGCGCAGAGCGTGGAGTAGCCCTCGACGATCCACCCCGGGATCTGCTCATAGCCCGGCCAGGAGGTGTCCTGGACCAGGACCGTGTCGGGCGCCGCAGCCGCCCGGGCCGCCCGGCGTACGGCCTCGTCGTACGGCCCCGAGACCTCGATCACCTCCGCCTGTTCGGCGGCGATGGCCGCGACGGCCCGCCGATGCACACCCTGCGGGACGAAGACACGGGCGCGCTGCCCGAGCATGCGGGCCATGCGGGCCACCGCCCGGCCGTGGTTGCCGTCGGTGGCGGTCACCAGGGTGACCGGGCCCGGCCCCTGGCCGCTCGTGGCCCGCTGGGCAAGAGCGCGGTGCACCGCCCAGGACGCACCCAGCGCCTTGAACGCGGGCAGCCCCAGACGGCACGACTCGTCCTTGACGAAGACTCGGCCGACCTCCAAATCCGCTGCGAGGGGCGGGAGTTCGGTGAGCGGAGTGGGTGAGTAGCCGGGACACCGACGAAAGTGTCCTAGCAGCACCGACGAAACGGGCTCATCGTGATCACGATGAGCCCGTTTTGGTGTGCCTGGGCAGGCCAGGCGCCGTGTGATGGTGCTTACACGCATGACTGCCCGGCGGCTGGCGAGCCGCCGGGCAGTCGACCTTTGTGGTTGTTGATCTTTAGCGGGCTATTGAAGTGTGGGCAGTCTCACTCATCGGGCTCGGTCTTTTCTGGCCCAGTGACGTAGCCCTTGGGGGTCCAGGTGCCCAGTGGCTTGGTCTTGCGGCGGCGGGTGGGCCGACGATGGGGTCGGTCGCCGTGGAGGGCGATGGCGTTCGCCCAGGCGGTGAGTTTGCGGCGGTTGGCGTGGGCGAGTTGGAAGGCCAGCAGGAGGGTCTGGGCGGCGATGCCGCGGATGCGGCGGGTCCCGGCGTCTTCGAGGCGTTCGTAGAGGCGGTCCTTGGCGTAACCGTTGATCCCTTCGACGCTGTTACGAAGGCGGAAGTAGACGCGCTGCCAGGCTGCGGAGCCGTACTGGAGGGGTTGCCAGAGGTTGGCGCCGGATTCTGGCGGGACTGTGACGGTCTTCTGGCTGCAGCATGGGGGTGAGCCCGCGGGGCTGGGGGCGGGGTCGATGAGGGGCAGGTGGATGCCGCGTCCGAGGGTGTGCTTCTTGAGGGGGCACTGGGCGCGGCCTGCTTGGGCGGGGCACATCACGCGACGGTGGCCCTCGGCGTCGGGGCGCTGCTTGGGCGTGAAGAGGTAGGCGGCACGGGCGCGGATGCGGTTGATCCAGGTCTGCTTGTCGATCTTCTCGTTGATCAGGTCCTTGGTGGCGTTCTTGAGCTCGTCGGGCATGGAGGGGCAGTACCAGTTGCCCTCGACGAGTTCGGCGCCAGCGAAGCCGGCCTGCACGCCGAGCTGGTCCTTGGCGTAGTCGTAGACGGGCTCGTAGCCCATGGCGCGGATGGGGAGCTGGAAGCTCTCCGGTTTCTGGCCGTTGTAGGCGCGGTCGCCGGCCAGGTAGCCGCGCGGGAGGCTGTCGTCGATCTGCTGGAGGGCTTCGACGGCCACCTGCCCAGGCCGGTGGCTGGGCTTTTCGACGGAGAAGGCGATGACCAGGGCGGGGACGACGTCGGGGTTCGCCGAGCCGTCGGGCAGCGGGACGCCGTCGTGGTCGGGGTCGCGGGCGATGACGAGGGAGGCGTCGTAGCCGTACAGGCGCTTCTTGATGCGGTCCGCCTTCTTCTGGAGCTTGGCGCCGTTCTTGTCCTGCTGGGCGGGGGCGAGGTCGTCGAGCGCGAGGGGGTCCTTGTGCTTGGTGGTGCGGACGTACCAGGCGGCGTCGGGGTCGGTGGAGGTGACCAGGCTGTCGGAGGCGAGGCCCTTGGCGTATGTGCCGATGACGATTGCGTCCACGCAGACCGAGCCGTCCCAGTGGCCTTCGAGGAGGGGCAGGGCCTCGCGCAGGGACATGGCCAGGATCATGTTGGTCACGCGGAGCATGAGCGTGCGCCGACGGGCGAGCTCGGCCGGGTCGGCCTGCGCCAGGAGTTTCTCGGCGTGGCGGCGTGCCAGGCGGTGGTTCTTGGGCAGCGGTGACGGGTCGATGGCGTCGAGGACGCTGTGGATGCGGCGGGGGACGACGGCGTAGGCGGACTCGAAGCCGCGGTCGTGGTCGGGATAGTGGCGCAGGCCGAGCTGTTGGCGCATCTCGTCGGAGAGCGCGAAGTACAGCAGGTTGGTGACACGGGTGAAGAGGATGACGCCGCGATCGCGGGCAGCGGTCAGGCACATGCCGACGAGGAGGGCCTTGACCGGGAGGGTGCAGGGGCTGCCCGTCCGGCGGGAGACGAGCGGTTCGATCTCCTTGACCAGGCCGGAGCCGGCCACTTGGTCGATGATTTTCATGACCTCGCGGTCGGGGACGGGGACGCGCTGGGAGCGCAGGCGGGCGATGTGGGCGTGGCGGGCGAGACTGCGGTTCACCTGTCAGAACTCCTTCAGCGCGGCGGCGGCCTGTTCGGGCGTGAGGTTGCGGACGTAGGGCAGGACTCGGTCGATCGAGCGCAGGGTGGTCAGGCCTGCGGCGGCCATCAGGGTGGGCAGGTGCATGCGGGCCTCAATGGCGTCGACGAGCCAGGTGGCTCGGGTCCGCCCCATGACCAGGGGTGGACTGCCTGGTGGTTTCTTGGTGCGGGCGAGAAAGTTGGTGACAGTGTTCGTGCCGCGGGCGTGGCTGGAGGGCCGGAAGAGGTAACGGGCTTCACCGGGGCGGGAGGCCCAGGAGGTGGCCTCGGTCAGGACCGGGGCCCAGGCAGTGCGGCACAGCATCACGCGGGCGCGCTGTCCGCGGACGGCGACGGCCACAGCGCCATTGGGTGCTTCGCGGATGTCGTGGGTGCGCAGCGGGATGATCTCGGGTGAGTCCAGGGCGCAACCGAAGCCGAGTGAGAGCAGGGTGAGCAGGCCGTAGCGGAGCTCGTCGGTGGGCTGGGCGCGGGCGTTCGCGTACAACTGGGCCTGCTCGGGCCGCGTGTAGGGGCGGGAGGAGTCCGAGCCGGAGTAGGCGGCAGGGTTGCCGGTGATCAGGTCGGGGCCGAGCAGGGCGCGGCGGAGCTTGTGTAGGCGGCCTCGGCGGTTGGAGCGGGAGGACTCCTCCAGGTGCAGGCAGCCGGTGGCCAGGTACCACTCGATCGCCTCCGGGGCGAGCAGGTGCTCGGCCTTCGTGGGACGTCCGCCGGCGTCGGCGTGTGCCGCGGCGTGTGCCAGAGCGCCGAGCCAGTCGCGGGCCTCCTTCGGCGTGGCCGGCTTGGCCTGGGCCACTGCGCGGCGGCAGTCGGGGCCGACACGGCCCCAGACGGGGCCGGGCAGATTGGGCCGGTAGCGCTCGATCGCGTCCATCGTGACTCTCCACCAGGAAAGGACCCCGGGCCCGCTCCGCCGCGGCCGTCGTGGTCCGCCCCGTCGTCATCGACCCGGCCGTCCGCCGCTTCCTGCTGCTGCCCGTCAGGCACCGGGACGCCAAGTGCTGGTCGGTGCCCGTCGTGCCGGTGCGTGCAGGCGAGCCCTACTGCCGGGCCGCGGTGCGCTACCTGCGGTCGCTGACCGGCCTGCCCGGTCTGCTGATCGCGCCGGTCGTCGGCGTGCTTCCGGCCACCGGCGCGCGGCGCCGCATCGCATACGTCGTCCTGGCCCGACCGGTCACCGGAGCCTGGCCGCAGAACGCACCTGCCCTGCTAGGGGAGGGCGCGCGCTGGTGGAGCACGGCCCAACTGCGTGACGCAGGCGTGCGGGTGGAACCCGACACGCTGCCGCTGCTCATGGACGGCTACTGGGAGGGATGGCTGCCCGACGGAGAGGTCTCACTCGAGTGAGTTCCTCTGTGCCTATCGCGATGAGGGAGAGCGGAAAGTGACGCTGCACGCCATTGAGATCACCCTGACCCGAGCCGTTGGGACCGTCGAGCTGAAGGCGGCGCAACAGGGAAGTCGTCTGCCTCTGGCGGCTTGCAAGGACCACACACGCCTGGTGGTTCTCGTGTCGGCGAAGAACGAACACAAGGCGATGAGGAAGATCTGGCAACGGCTGGACGACACACTGCCCATCGACGTGCTCTGCAGCCTGTTCCCCAGCTCTGACGGGCAGTACCGCATGAGCATTCCGATGACCGAACAGGCATGGCAACAGATCCGCGCTCAGGCCGCTACCGCGGGACAGAGTCCGGAGGACCACCTGCGGGAGGCCGTCGCCCAGGCCCTCGCCCGAGACCGGTCCACACGCCGGTCGAGGCTGGACTGTCAACTCAGCACCCTGCTCAGCACGTTCACTCCTGAGGAGATCACAGCGGCGGCAGCGCGGCGGATCCGACCGCCTGGCTGCCCGCCGGACGGACCGTACGGGAGCCGCGAGGAATAGTGGTCTCATGGCCCCTCCAGCGGGACGCATCGGCTGCCGGACCGGATGCGGCGTGTACGAATCGGTGCACCTTGCGCGGGCTCGGACGTCCACGTCGCCCGCACCAGGGGGCATTCCCAGCGCTGGGCCAACCCGAGCAGGAGGGCAGAGCGTTATGTGGCGGCGGCTGCAGGCGTCGCCGAGATCTACCCCTGGTCAGGTTGTCGGCGCTGGCTGAACGCAGCCGTCGTCGTGAGAGGTTCCCCCCGTTGCACGGGAGTTGCTGTTCAGATGGGGTGTTCACGAGTACCGCTGACCAGCCATGACAGAAGTGGATGAAGATCGCTTCCCATTCGACCGGAGATCGTTTCCCGGTGTTGTGGCGTGTCCAGCCAGTATTGGGTGGAGTTCGAGTGGCTGCGCACGGCAGAGTGGCGCGGTAGCTGAGCTATGGGCACACACCTTGACCTGGGCGGAAGCGGATCCGTTGCGGCATCCATTCGAGCTGGACAAGGGTATGGCGAAGGAGTTGGCCGATCTTGTCGCACTCGTGCTGCCCCACGCGAGGCGGCCGACGCTCGCTGGATCCTGTTGTCAACGGCCAAGGAGATGCCCAGGTGGGTGGGCCGGCGGGCCTGCGGCTGGAACTGGTCCGTGGGAGCCCTGCCCCTCGTGCCACCTGTGCAATCACAGTACGTTGTTCTAATGGATCTTCTTCAACCTGTCGTCCAGCCGTACGCCTGGGGCTCCAGGCATGTCATCGCCGATATCCAAGGGCGTCCGACACCGTCTGCGGGGCCAGAGGCCGAGTTGTGGATGGGGGCGCATCCGTCGGCCCCCTCCGGGGTCATCCGGGGCGGAAGGGAGACAACGCTCGATGCCGTTGTGGCCGCGGATCCCGGGCTGGAGCTCGGGGCGGAGTGCCAGGGGCGTTTCGGGGGGCGGCTGCCCTTCCTTCTGAAGATTCTCGCTGCTGAGACCGCACTGTCGATACAGGTGCACCCCAACCGGGCTCAGGCCGAGGCCGGGTTCGCCGCGGAACAGGGGCAGGGGGGTACGCGGACCTACGTGGATGACTGGCCGAAGCCGGAGATCCTGTGCGCACTGACGCCGTTCGAAGTGCTGGCCGGGTTCCGGGATGTCCGCGAGGCTGCTGACATACTCGGCGGGCTTGGGCTGGCAGAACTGCGGCCGGTGAGCGAGGCACTACGTGACGGTGGCGGACCGGAGCGCGTGACGGAAGCGTTGCGGTTGGTGCTGACCTGGCCCGAACAGGAGAGGCCCGGACTGCTTGACGCGGTCGTGTCGGCCTGCGCGCGGCTCGCTGAGGAAAGCGGTGCGCACATGGCCGCGTATGACGCGGTCGTACGGATGGCTGTCGATCACCCAGGTGACATCGGGCTGCTCGCGTCGCTGCTGTTCCGGCACCTGATATTGAATCCGGGGGAGGCGCTCTTCATGCCTGCCGGGGGACTGCATGCCTACATCAAAGGTGTTGGCGTAGAGCTGCTGGCCAACTCGGACAATGTACTGCGCGCCGGTCTGACCCCGAAGCACATGAACATCCCCGAACTGCTCCGCATCGTCGATCCGACGGTCGATGTGCCGGTGTTGCAGCCGCGGGTGTTGCCTGGATCGTCGGCCGTGGCGGTGTACGACTCCACGGCACCGGAGTTCCGGCTGTACCAGTTCAGCCTCCGTGGCGAGCTGGTCGATGTCCTGGACGGCGGGCCACGGATTGTGCTGTGTGTGGAGGGCGACGCGGTGCTGCGAGATGCCGGTGGCTCCGAGGTCAAGCTCGGCCGCGGCGAGTCGTGTTTCCTGTCGGCCGCGGACGCGGCGGTGACCGTCATGGGTGAAGCGACTCTCTTCGTGGCGACCGTCGGCTGAGGCTCAGTACGTCCGGGGTGTCGGCCGGCCGACACCCCGGACGTACCTCTCAGCGGTCGATCACGCCGGAACGCAGGGCAAGTTCGCGCACTTCCAGCAGGCGGTCCTTCGGCATTTCGACCTGTTCAACAGCGACCTTGTTCTCGGTCGCTCGGCCGCCCTTCCAAATGATCGCCCCGTTCTGCGCGGTGCGCAGCGACTCCGCCTTCAGCCGCGGCCCCTGAATCACCAGGGAGAAGGTATTCGTCGCCGAGGTGACTGAGTGCACCATGTGCTGGTCGATGGCGTACGAAGAGCCCTCGCCCTCGGTCCGGATGGTGCTGGGTACCAACGGCTTGGGATGCTCGACGTCAAGCTGGGCCTTCACATACGACTCGGGCCCGTACAGGCGGTGCAGGTACCGGCCCTTGAGAATCCGGGTGTGGAAGGGCCAGCGGTGGCTGTGCGGGAAGTGAGTTCCCTGATCGAAGCGGTGGAGACGGATGCGGAGCATACTGTCGGGGTCGTCGAACAGCACGATCCGGTCGCCCCACCACTGTTGTTCCGACAAGCCCAGCAACTGGGTGTCGTCCAGGGCGTTGTCGATCAGCTCCCGCAGGGCGCCTGGGGATCCGATCATGTGAGTCACCTGGCCGGCTACGTGCTCGGCCACCTCGATCCGTGACCAGTCGAGCCTCTGCAGCCGGGTCAAATCACGATCCATCTCTCAACTCTCCAAGTTTCCGTCGGTCAGGGGGCCATTCAGACGACCGCGACCGAGTAGGTGCGGAGCACCCTGGCGGCTGCCGATGCAAGCCCTTCCGGGGTCACCTGCTCCAAGCGCTGCGCCCGGTCGCCGGGCACACTGCCGTCGAGAGCTTCGATGGCGGCTCGGTATGAGGCGAGCGGCACGTCGGATGCCTCGGCTGAGGCCCGCTCGCACGCGGCTGTCCGGGCCGTCAGGAATGCCGCTTCGCCGAGGCGGCCCGCCGCGGTAAGTTCCAGCAGCTCGCGGATCAGGGATTCCGCCGTGGCGACCCACTCGGTGTCGAGGTCCAACTCCACCTGAAACAACCCACAGTCCTGGTAGCCCTCGTACGTGGCCTCGAGGACACAGCGGATACCGAAATCGGTGTTCAGGGTGTGCCAGAGGACCGAGGCCTCCCCGTCGCCGAACAGTTCAGTGAGCACCGCAAGGGCGAGTGCGGCCGGTTCCGTCCGGGCTGCGGCGATGCCTCCGGCCGCCACCCGGGCGCGGGCTGATTCGGCGGCGGCGCGCAGGTTGAGGCCGCCGATCGAAAAGACTTCCGTGGGGGGCGCCTCACGCTTCACGCCGCAGGCCGGTTCGGATGCCTGCGGCAGAGCGCTCTTCAGCGCCTCCAGCGCCCCGGGCACGAGCGTCTCTGGAGCGGCCACCACGACGACGGGAGTGCCGCTCGCCAGTACGTCCTGGTGCACCTTCGAAAGCTCCGGTGTCCCGGAATGGCTGGGGATCGGACGCGCCAGAGGGTGCCCTGCGAAGAGCATCTCCCTCAGCTTCGAACGGGCCGAGCCGCGTGCATCGTACGGCTGCTCGTTGACAACGGTCAGCGAAGGCCGGGCCACGGCCTCCAAGAAGACCGGCAGGCAATCCGCGACCGCGCCAGGGGGCAGACAGCACCGGAAAGTGAGCGTCTCGTACCCGACGAGAGCTTCGGCCACGGCGTCACGGGAGGCCAGAAAGGCCCCCAGAGGCGTGCCGTCCAGGCCCACTGCAGCGGTCAGCACACCGCGGGCCAGCGGGTCGAGAGCCGCGGCCGCGGCCTCGTCGCGGTCACGCACTCCGGTCGGTAGGACAAGGGTGACCGTCAGGTCGTCCTCGGCAGGTATCACCAGAAACATGGATCACGCCTTCTCATTCAAGTGCCGGTATGCCGACCAACCCGGGCAGCAGTGCCAGCGACGCAATGACGTGGTCGGCCTTGGCCAGTCGGTCAGCCGGCGTCGTCGCGGCGAATCCGACGACCCGCATCCCGGCGGCCCGCGCTGCCTCCACACCCAGCGGGCTGTCCTCTAGCACGAGCGCTCTCGCAGGATCGGCCCCCATCCTGGCCGCCGCGTGCAGGAACAGGTCGGGGGCCGGTTTCCCCGCAGTGACGTCGTCCACGCTGAACACCCGGTCTCCGAGCAGCGGCGACAGACCGGTCACCCTCAGCGTCAGCGCGAGCCGTTCACGGTTGGAGCTGGAGGCCACACAGAAGCGTATGCCGCTGGCCGCCAGCGACTCCAGGAGTTCGCGGGCCCCTGCTACCGGCCGCAGCCGTGTGCTCAGCGACGCCAGCAGGCGCTGCTGGTAGCGCTCTTGGAAGTCCGCGGGCAGTGGGCGGCCGGCCCGTTCCTCGGCCAGCTTCCGGACCCGGGCGAACGAGCCGCCCATGTACGTTTGGATGCTCTCCTCCAGCGTGGTGGGCAGGCCCGCCTCGGTGAGCATCTCCGCCAGGAGTCCATTGGCCAGACGCTCGGAGTCGACCAGCACTCCGTCGTTGTCGAAGATGATCAATTCGACCGGGCTCATCGGGGACTCATCCGCCCGTCCGGGGTGGCGAACTCCAGGAGCTCCTCGATATCGACCGCGCAGTCCCCGCACCCGGTATTCGCGCCGGTTGCCTCGCGTAGCGCCGGCAGATCGCGGTGGCCCAGCTCCACGGCCGAGAGAAGCTCCCCCTCGGTAACCTCCATACAGATACAGACCATCGGGTCGCCCATGTCATGCATGCGACTGCTCCGCTGCCAGAGCGCGGAAGGCGAGGTCCAGGACCTCGGCCATCTGGTCCAGCTCACCTGGGGTGATCACCAACGGGGGATGAATGTTGATCACATCGGGCGCCATGCCGGTCGAGGCGACCAGCAGACCCAGGCTGCGATGGGCGGTGGCGCACAGCTGCCTCAGGCGAGGGGCGTGCGCTCCCCGGAGCACGATGCGCGCAGTGCCGCCTGTGGCGTCCACGCGGTCGATGAGAGTGGTGTGGGCCTCGGCGATGGCGGTCAGTCGTGTGGTCATGCCGTCGGCCAGCGCGGCAACGTCCGACTCGACGTCCTTCCATGCCTCCCAGCGGTCCAGCACAGTGTCGACCACGGCTAGTGCGTGCGGGATCCCGACGTACGTCGACGAGTGGCTGCCGGGCGGGTAGTGGGCGGCATCGGCCAGCGGCTCTCGTGCCCAGACCGCGCTCAGTGCCGCGCCGCCGTTACTCAGTCCCTTACTGGTCACGACCACGTCGGGCTGGACACCTGCCAGCTGGAAGCCCCACCGCGGACCCACCCGGTACATACCGGTGAAGATCTCGTCAGCGATGACCACAGCGCCCTGGCGGCGCGCGTGGTCGACGGCTGCCCGGAGCAGGTTCGGGTCGGGGACCACCATGCCGCCCACATTCTGGACAGACTCAAAGATGAACGCCGAGACCTTGCGCCCGAAACCGGCACCGCCGACACCCGACAGTTCGGAGCCCCAGCGGGTCACCGCGCTGATGCAGCCGGTCCGGCAGCCGTCTGAGGACGCGGCCGTGTGCGGGCAGGTCCGGCAGTCGGGGCTGGGCAGCCGTACGACCTCCAGTCCCCAGGCGGCCAGTAGCTCGCGGTAGCGCGGACTGGAGCTGAGCATGCTGGTCACACCGGACCGGCCGTGGAAGGCGCCTTCGAACACGACGACGGTGCCCGGCCCGTTGGCGCTGAAGGCGATCCGCAGAGCGGTCTCCATGCCCTGGGCTCCGCCGAGGTCCAACTCGATGCGTCCCGGCGCCCCCAGCACCTCCGAGAACAGCCGCTCAAGGCGCTCCAGCACACCCAGCCGCAGGGGGGACTCACAGAATGACGGCAGGGCTGGCAGGTCGAGGCAGCGGCGGGCGGCCTCTTGCAGTATCGACGCGTCGTAACCCCAGGCCACCGTCCCGTTCGCGGCCTCGGCGTCCAGATAGCGGCGGCCGTCGTCGGCCTCCAGGAAGCAGCCGGAGCCTCGTACGAAGCGGGGCACCACAGCTGACCGGTAGATCAGGTTCCCCGCGCCCACGAACGGCGGCACCGCAGAACCGCCCATCACACTCGACAACTTTCTACCTCCTGCTCCGTAAGGAGCCGTTCATCGGTGTCCGCACGCCATGCCGCAGCCGAGGAGGTGGGCAGGATCGGGGCGACATCGTGTTCATTGCAATCGATCCACTGGGTGGCCACGGTGAGGACGTCCCACCGGGCGGCTCCGTCCGGCATCGCCCCCTGCCGCAGCTCCGCGAGCCATTCACCGACCTGCGCCGAGGTGCCTGCGCGCTGGGCCAGGGAGGCCCATCGTCCGGTGCCTTCGGACAGTCGGCTCAAGGCCGCGTACACGTCCAGATCATGCGCGGGAACCGCAGCGTGCACGGTGTCCAGCAGCGCGTGGGCGGGGTCGGTCTGCTGCGACCAGTCGGCAGCCTGTGGCCCGCTCCCGGAGAGCGCGCCACGGCACCAGTCCCAGCCCGTCTGGTATGAGAAGAGCTGGAGTTCGCGAATGACGTCCGCCGGATCGTCGGCGGTGTGGATGAAGTTGAGCAGGCCATTGACCCGCCCGATCCTGGTCCGCAGGTCCGAGTGTTGGGCGGCTTCGGGGTCGGCGGAGCCCTTGGCCGCAGTCAGCCGCACGCTGGCCGGCATCCAGGCAGGCCTTCGGGTGTCGTACAGCAGTACCAGCAGCGCAGGGCCGGAGCCGAGCAGGTGGTCGACCACGTCGATGCGTTGCGCGGAGGCCGCATTGAACTGGTAGCGCCACAACTCACGGGTGAGCAGGGGGTCGAACCGGATGGTCGTGGCCGCAGCCGGCAGCCATCCCTCGTCGCGGAGGATACCGAGGATCAGCTCGCATCGCCGGCCGGCGATGGCGTCCGGCTTCAGCACGACGAAGGTGAAGTCGTGGCTGCGGCGTAGCTCGGCCACGTCGGCGAAGCTGCGCAGGCCCTCCCGTGCATAAGTGTCGTAGCGGTAGACCTCGCGTTTGGCGGGATCCGCCGTCAGGGTGTTCAGTGCGGTTGCGGCCACCGCTGATCCGGGCGCCACCGATGCCGTCCTCATCCGAGCCTTCTTCCACCGAGGGGTGTGGGCCGGCCGTCGACCATGACGGCCCGGCTGCCGTCCGCATGCGTGTCCGCGCCGAGCGCCAGTCGCCCGGCCGCGAAGGCGCGCACGGTCCATTCCAGGCATGGCCGGTCACTCAGGGTCTTCTGGCGCAGCTCCTGCTCCCAGGCGTCTTCCGGCGTGGCCCGGCGTGCCTCGACGTCCACCGGCGGGCCCATGCAGAGGACCGCCCCTCCGTCCTGGGTACCGTCCACCACGAAGCAGGACGTGCGGGTCGCGGTGTGGCCCGCTGCCATGGCAAGCCGTACCGGGTCCTTGCCCACCAGCAGCCGCCGACCGGCAGCGTCGAGTACCGAGAGGTCCGCGGGATGCTGGTTGATCATGCGGCCGCGGAAGCGGTCGAGCAGGTTGCCCTCGATCCAGCGGTGGTACGCGAGCACGATCAGATCCAGCGCGCCGTGCTCCGCTTCCCAGGCCTCGATCCGTGCGTCGAGGGCGTCGTGCCAGGCCCGGGCGCGCTGCCGGTACCGAAGGAGACCCTCCCGCCCGACGGCTTGGGAGACGAACCCGCAGTGCGCGTCAAAGTCGCCGGTCCAGGTCTCCACGCCCGCGTCCCGAGCCACGTCCAGAGCCTTGGCCGTGCTGCCGTGGGAGGCGACCAGACACACGTCGAAGGTGTCCGGCTCCCGGTCCCGCATGCCAAGCAGGGTGCCCAGGTTCGCGCCGGTCGCGGAGACCAGGACGCCGATCCGCAGCGGCCCGGACGGCCGGACCGGTCCCAGCGGGGTGATCCGGTGCTGTGCAGCGCTCACGCCCGTGCTCCTGCGGATGCGGTGAGCAGCTCCAGCGTGACCGAGCAGCCCGGTCGTTCAGGGTTGACCAGGTGCATGTGGCGGGCTTCCGGAACCACGTGCTCCTCGGGTGCGAGGCCGTCGGCCCGCCAGCCGCCGAGCTGGACGTCCGTCAGCGCGTCAGGCACGGTCTGGTCGCTGCCCGCCCGTACGACGCTCAGCCCTGCCACGTCCGCGCGGTCCGGACGGGGCGTGGCCTCGGCGAGGGTGCCGCCCGCCGCGAGGTGCGCGCCCGTGAAGTGGCCCACGGCCCCGACGCCGACGCCGAGGGACGCGGCGTGCTCCAGGTGCACCACGGGGGCGAGGAGCACGAGCTCGCGCCCTGCGGCCCGGCCTGTCACCGCCGCCATCGCCAGGTGGGCGCCGGCCGAGTGGCCGGCGAGTACTGCCTCGTTCCATGCCGGGTCCTGCGCCGAGAGTGCCTCCAGTGCGAGCGCCCCGTCCTCGGCCGCGCCGGGCCAGCTGCCGCCGTCCCACACGGGCCGGTACTCGACGACGGCGACGGCGCGATGGCGACGTACCAATGCGATCGCCAGCGGTTCGAGGTCGCGGGCGATGCGGTCGTGGCGCCAGAAGCCACCGTGGAACAGCACGATGCGAGAATCCGCCGACGTGCCCCGCGGGTTGTACAGGTCGATGCGGTGCCAGGGGGACGGCCCGTAGCGCAGGACACTCTCGACGATGCTCACAGCACTCCGATCGCTTCCAGCCGTGTGATCCAGTGCTCGAAGCGCTCGTCACTCATCCGTACTTCGGCGCGGCGCTCCGCGGACTCGTCCGCGGCGCCCTCGCGCCACCAAACCTGGCCATCGTCCTTGCGAATCATGAAGGCGCGGCGCTTCTGTGCCGGGCTCTGGATCATCAGCGAGATGGTCTCAGGCTCGGTGATGGTGGTGTGCAGCTGCTCGTGGTGCAACGTGATGCTGCGTCCGGCGGGCTCCTCGCGTACGAAGTAGGGCCAGAAGCGGCTCACGTCCGCTGTCTCATCCAGCGGCTGGTCCGTCGCGTACAGCGTGTGCTCGTACGCGCCGCTGAGGATGTAGGCGGTGAAACTGAACCGGTGGTTGTGTACGCGCTCGTACTGGTCGGTGTTGGCCAGTCGCAGTCGGATCCGCAGCCCCTTGTCAGGAGCGTCCCAGATCACGATCTTGTCGTCGAGCGCGTGGCATTCGCATTTCTCGCGCAGCTCGGGAGTCCGGCGCACCCGGTCGACGAGCGTGCGCAGCAGAGCGCGGTCGTCGCCGATCCGGCGGGCGATGCGCTCGGTGACCTCGGCGGCCGCCTCTAGGTCGTCCCAGCGCACGGCGGGCAGGGAGTCCATGAAGGCGACAGCGGCGGCCTCGGTCACGTCCTCGCCGATCGCTGTGGTCGCGGTCATCGTCTCGGTCATCAGAGAACCTCCATCCCCTGCAGTCGCTGGGTCAGCTCGTCGAAGTACTGCTTGCTGATGCGCTTGCTGCCCCGGCGTTCGGCTTTCTCCTTGTCCTCGCCGAAGCGCCACCAGACCTGGCCGGTCTCCCGCTCGGTGATCAGCGAGCGCTCCTTCTCCGCCGGGCCGCGGAGGAACAACGAGACAGTGTCCGGCGTGGTGTAGGTCGTGTGGATCTCGCTGTGGTGCAGCGTGTAGCAGTTGCCCGCCATCTCGTTGGTGACGAAACGGGGTTCGACGCGCAGGTCGCTGTCGCGGGCGTGGAAGTCATCCTGAACGTTGTCGGGGATGTCCTCGGGGCGGCCGACCAGCTGATGGCGCACGTGTCGGTATCCGCCTCGCATGATCAGCGACGTGAACGAGAAGCGGTGGTCGTGCGGGCGATCGCGGTGGTCTTCGGTGGACACGTGCACGCGGATCCGGAATCCCCGCTCCAGGGCGTCGTAGATGACCAGCTTGTCCAGCAGCCGGTGGTGCTCACACTTGTCGAAGAGGTCCTCCTCCTCGCGGGACCGCTCCAGGAGCTCGCGCAGGGCATCCTTGTCCTCCGACAGGGCGAGCAGGATTTCTTTGGTCTGGGCACGCGCCTTCTGGAGGTCCGACCAGTCCACCGTGAGGCGGTCAAGTGCGTCCAACATGTAGTACTCCTTACTTGCGTTCACGTTCGGAATGGGGCGGGGCAAGGCACCCGGTCGGCCTTCGCCGGATCAGCCGGCGGCGGATTCTGCTCCCACGGTCAGTTCCGTCGGGGCGCTGGTGCCGAAGGCGCGGTGGGCAGTCCCGGCCACCAGCTGCCACAGCGGCGCGTCCGTGACGCCGATCTCGCGCGCGTTGCGCATCTGACGCGCCAACGGTTGCGAGCCTGCGGCGACGATGCCGCCGTCCTGATACCAGAGGCCGTTGTCCTCGGTCTGGTGGAGGGCCTGCCCGCCGATCCGAGCCGAGTCGCAGCGGTCGGTCATCATCATGGAGTTGCCGTAACCCATGAGTTCGACCGCCCTGCCCGCGATCTCGAGATCCACGTGCTCACCGTCGAAGTTGATGCAGGCCGCGATCCGGCCGGCCGCCGCTTCCTGCATGATGGCGGCGGGTACCGGCCCGGCGATCCGGTCCATGTCGGCCAGTGTCCAGCCCGGGAGGTCGTACGCGG
The DNA here is from genome assembly GCF_041052385.1 of Streptomyces sp. R28. GTDB lineage: Bacteria > Actinomycetota > Actinomycetes > Streptomycetales > Streptomycetaceae > Streptomyces. The sequence goes on from NZ_CP163439.1 coordinate 8,687,580, forward strand.
CGAGGGTGCTCTCCCTCTTGGCGCGGGCGGCGGAGGTCCGGAAGGCGTGCCGGATGTTCAGCGGCATGTCATTGAAGAGGTGGTCGGTGATGACCCGGGTTCCCGAGCCGTTCCACTCGCTCCCCCAGGCCAAGTCCACGATGTCGTGGACCAGTTCGGCGGCGCCCTTGGGCTCGTCACGGGTGAAATGGCCCAGTGCGGGCCTGATCCCGTGCGCCATGAGCAGCGGCACGATCCATTCGAAACGGGGGTGCCGGTCGTCCAGGTTGTCGTGGAGCCCTGACGCGGCAGTGAAGGCGTCTGGGCTCACCACCGTGTAGACCAGGCCGAGCTCGCCGAGGTTCGCTAGGCGCTCCCACTCGTGCCGTGTCGGGGCCCACACCGTCGCGGCGGGCGTGCCGCCGTGGCTGGCTAGCAGCGGCCCTTCCAGCGCGATGCCCACGATGTGCGGGATCCGTCCGGCCGTACGCATGGCGTGGTAACGCCGCATGAACTGCTCGAAATCTGCCAGCTTGGACTGCCGGAGGTAGAGCGTGGGAATGCAGGCGACATTCTCCTCGGCACATTTCCTGTCGAGCAGCAGGAGGTCGAGTGCACCGAATTCCGAGAAATCCACCTCGCCGAATCCATGGCAGTGCACTTCGACCGGAAGCCCCAGGCCCTCGCGCCGATCTTCCACAATAACGTTGCCCATTGCAGGCCTTCTCTCTCTGTTACGCGACGATCCCGAGGCGTCGCATCTCTTCCGCTGCCTCCGGATCGTCGAATGCACCGAGTGCTTCGAAGTACCTGACGGTCTGCCGCGACGTGGCTGCCAGGTGGTCTCCGACCGCCTCCCGTGTGTAGGTCTCCGCGACGACGTGCTCCGCCTCGTCCCGGCTCAGGCCGTACCCGGCGAGCTCCTCCCGGACGGCCGGCAGGTCGGGCTGCAGGAAGGTCTCGATCAGTCGCGGGACCAGCAGGCCTGACCTGCGGCGCTCCGAGGCGGACAGCTGTCCCCACAGGTATCGCAGGAAGGCGGCGAAGTACGCGTGGTGCCGTCCTTCGTCCGACGCGTGGTCGCGGACGGTACTGCGGACCGCCGCGACGACGTCGGACCGCTCGGGGACTTCGGCGAGGCTCGCGGAGATCAGGGTCTCCGAGACGATGACGAAGAGCATTTCGGCGAGCGCCCGGTCCTGGGAGGGGAGTTCCTCCAGGATTTCACGCAGCCGCACCAGGAAATACGGCTCGTCGGGCAGCCGCGGAACAACCCGCGTCCGCTGCTGCACCTGCCGGGACAGATCGGCCGAGAAGAGGGTGTGGTAGGCCTCGTCACAGTAGATCTTGTAGGCGTCGAACCGCATTTCCTCCGGGAGCTCCACGCCGACGGAACCTTGTGCGATCCCGAGCACGGTGCGGTTGACCACTACGTATTCCAGACGTGCAGTGAAATCGAGATAGCGGTAGAGATGCTGGACGAGCACTTCCTCGAAACAGCCGGCCGGGAGCCCCTTCACCAATGGGTGGTGCGCGATGGGGACGAGGTCGGGCGAGAAGTAGTAGCGCTCCTGCTCGTCGCCTTCCAACACCCGCCGCGGCGCCTGCCGCACCCCGGCCCGCTCGTACCAGTTGCCAAACGGGCTTCGATACTCGGTGTCGGCGGTCTCCACCAAGTCCTTGGGCTGTGCTTCGCCCGCCTCCGGGCCCGAGCGCATGAGCAACTGCTTGGGACAGTAGGACAGAGCCGTGCACCCGACGAACATGCCGACTATGCCGCACATCGACTACTCGACCATGCCGTTGGCGGCGAGCTCGGTCAGGAGTTCCAGGCTGTCGGCGACCGCCTCATCCGAGGAAATGTCGTACTCGCCGGCTACCTTCTCGCCGATCTGCTGCACGGTGGCCGTGCCGTTGACCTGCTTGAAGATGAACTCGGCAACCTCGTCAAGCTCGAAGGCCAGTGAGGCATTCGCAACGAACAGCTTCCCCCGGAACTTGCGTACGCGCGCCTCGAGCTTGCGGCGTGGGACAAAATCGGGGCTGAACGGCTGGGGGGTCGACATCAGATCTCCACCTCGATCGAAAGGTCCTTGCAGAGCGTCACGACCCGGCGAACCCAGGCACCCGGGTCGCCCGCGTCATAATCGGCCATCGTCTCCAGGGCCCAGAACTTCTCGAAGGGCAGCGCATCAAGGCGCGCTTCCTTGACCCGGCGCGCCCGCCATTTCGGCGTGCGTGAACCGTAGTTGCCCGAACCTTCCAGTACCGCGTCCGTGGCGTGACCGAGCGCCTTGCGTGCCGCCATCACGGCGCTCTCGATGTCCCCGACGTCCAACATGCCAAGGGCGTCCTCGACGTTGCCGTCCGCTTCTGCAAGCGACCTGGTGGTGACGAAGGCTTTGTACGCCGTGCCGTAGAGCTCCTCCCGGCGTTCCTTCACCCATCCCTCACCGAGCAGCGGTAGGCCTGTCGTAATCCGCTCCAGGAACAGCTCCTCGGTGTCGACCATGACCTTCAGAGAGGAGACGCCGGCGTCGAACTCGGCCCAGGACACCTTGGCGAGCATCTGGTCCACCTGCGAGTCCAGCCAGTACGAGACCTCCCAGCGGCGTTCCTCAGCCTGGAAGTCAAAGGTGCTGATCGTCTCGTGGGAAAGCGGGACCGGCACGGTACGGGCGCCCTCAATCGTGGGCACCGTGCGGGAGACCAGGTAGAAATCGAAGTCGCTGCTGGGGTTCGCCCAGCCGCGGGCCACGGAGCCGACGTTGAACAGCGCCAGAGTGTCCTCGGGCACGAGGCCCCGGCGCCGCAGTTCGCCGACACACCCGGTGAGGTCGAGCTTCATGACCAGCCTCTGTCATCGTCATCGCGCTGCAGTTCCAGCACGATCGTCGGAATGTTGTTGAGTACGTGCGCCAGCAACGCGGGATAGATGGACCCCGATGCCATCGTCAGCAGCAGCAGCGCGGCGGGGGCGCTGATCTCTACGGCCGTCGAACGAGTCGTGCCGCGCCGGTTGGTGCCCGGTTGAATGTGATGTCGTGCAACGAATGCGATGGCACCGAGCAGGCCCAGCGGAGTCGTGGCACCGATCAACAGGACCGGAGCGCGGAACACTGCCTCCTCACCGGCGGGGCAGACCGCGCTGGCAAAGGCCCGAGCCGCGCCGTGTGCCCGTGGGGTGGGCCCGAAGACGAATGCCAGTTCACCCGAGAGCAGAGACTTCATCCGCATGTTGCTGAGGGTGATGAGACCTGCGGTCGTGGCGACGGCCAGGACGAACCACCACCAGTCGGCGCCCTTGGACAGCCAGTCCGGACGAGTGACGGCAGTCAGTACGAGTGCACCTAATGGAGCGACCAGGCCCACCAACGTCTCGCTCCAGAAGCTGAGCCCACTGCGCATCGTTCGGGGCACCCGCCACGGCAGGATCATCAGGGCGATTTCCAGCACCAGCAGGACTGCCAACACTCGGGTGGTCGTGGAGTCCATGCTCCACAGGCCGATGGCGAAGGCGACGACACAGCAGATGGCGGTCAGACGCCGGACATCGAAAACGTAACTCGCCCGGTCGAAGGCGGACGCGTAGGGCCGCTTCACGGCTTTCGGCTTGTCCCCTGCGAACGTGTCGCTCTCCCTGCCAGTCTCGATGATGTCCGCCATCACAGCACCGTCGACGGGTGGGTAAGTATGCCCAGTTCGAAGGCGTCGGCGATCAGCGGCTCAACACTCTCGCGAGCATGGCCGAGGGATTCCAACACCTGGTCCAGGCTTCGTACGCCGTCCAGCGCGCGCAGCATGCCCAACCACTCGGGGGCCTCCGTCTCGTCGATCACGAACTCCACCGTGCCGTTGATCACGACGTACCAGCTCGTGGCGTCGTCCGGAGAGTGCAACAGCATGACACTGTCGTCGAGCTCGGCCACCGCCTCGAAGTCCACCGGTGGGCGGCGCAGCACGGTGGCCGCGATTTTCTCCTGCTGGGCGTCCCAGTCGGTCACCAGCACGGAGGACGGGACGGAGGCCTTCGCAGCCTGCGCAAGCGGGGTAGCCGGGATGCTCTCGGTGAGCTGCTCCATCAGGCCGAGGTTGACCACGCGGAGCAGGAACTCCACGTGCCCGGCGGTCGGGTCCTGCTCCAGCCGGCGCAGCGTAGCCCGAATGTTGTCGGCGTCAAGGTGTTCCCGGGCCCCGGGGCCGCTCAGCGCCTCATCAAGAAGCCGGTCACCGTGCTGCGCCAGCATGCGGGTGAACGTCCGGTAGGTGTGCTGGACGCCCTCTCCGTAGAAGAAGGGCACCTTCGGTCGGGCGATCGCTTCCTCGGGAAGAACACCGACCATGGCCCGGCGGAGGATCTGCTTGTCCCACACGAGGCTGGGACGAAGGTGTTCGGGTATAGCGGCGACGATCTCCACCAGGCGGTGATCAAGGAACGGGACCCGGGCCTCAATGCCGTTCCCCGCGGCCGTCCGGTCCTCGTGCCAGCAGTTGTACTGCTGCACGTCGCGGTACTTCCAGCGATGCAGCATCTCGTATGGGTCGCGGCTATCGCCGGCGGCAGCCGTGCGCAGTGCTGATGCCCTGACCAGCGGCAGGTCGGACTGGTCCCACCAGGCGCCCAGATCCGGCTTCCGATGCTGGTCACCGCGAATTCCCATGCGATTCATGTTCGCAACGAAGTCGGGCCACTCGCCACCGCCCGCGAAGGACACCGAGTAGCCGCCGTTGAACTCGTCGGCGCCTCCGCCGAGCAACATGGCCTTGATCTCGGGCGCGTGCGCTCCGACGTACCGGTACAGCTCGTACTTGTAGAACGCCTCCGGGCCGGCGAGCGGCGTTTCAAGCAGCCACAGGAACTGCTTCCACTCTTCGACTCCGGGTACTGCCGAAGTATCGAAAAGGACCTGATCATTATCCAGGCCGAGCCAACCCGCAATGCGATGACCGTATTCGGCATCGGAATTCACAAGGGTACTGCCGTTAAGAGCAGTGAACGTACGCGGCTTCACATCCGAAAGGGCGCCGACGGCGGCCGAGTCGATACCGCCGCTCAAGAAGAGTCCGATTTCAACGTCGGCCATTCCACATTCTGCGACCGAACTGGCTAGCGTCTCGCCGTAGGAACGTATGAGGTCGGTTTCGGAGCCTGTGGACGACCCGTCGAATTCGGGGAAATCCCAGTATCTGTGGGTTCGCGTCTCGCCGTTGTTCAGATCAAAGGTGACAATGGAGCCCGCCGGCGCGAGTTCAATTTCCTCGTACCAGGTCCGAGGCGGGCTGTCGTCGAAGACCATGGCGCCAGTCATCAACTGGTCGGAGAGAGCACCAGCCCAGTCGATCCTGCGTGGACAGGCCGAGTCCTCGAACAGGGCCTTTATCTCCGAGGAAAAGACAATGCGCTCGCTGTTGCGGTGGTAGAACAACGGCTTGATACCGAACCGGTCCCGGGCGAACACCAGACGGTTGCGGTCCCGGTCCCACAGGACGAGGGAGAACATGCCGCGGACGTTGTCCAGGAACGCCAGACCGTCCCGCTGGTACAGGTGGAGCAGAACCTCGCAGTCGGATCCAGTCCTGAGTCGAGCGCCCCTCGGTAGTCCCGCAGCCAGCTCCCGGTGGTTGTAGATCTCTCCGTTGGCGATCAGTACGAGGGAACCGTCTTCGGTGCTGAGGGGCTGGCCACCGCCGACCGGGTCCACCAGGGAAAGCCGCACGAAACCCAGACCGACAGGCCCGGACCGGTGGAAAGCCTCGCCGTCGGGCCCGCGGTGCGCGACCATCCCGGTCATACGCCGGAGCAGATCATCCGCCTCGCCACCGAGCGAGCCGCCTCCGCACCTGGCAACTCCAGCCAAACCGCACATAGGTCCCCCACCTGCACTGACATTTTCAACTATTGAAACAATGCTGCGAATGTGCCGCACCCGTATGGGTGCGGCACATTCAGACATCAGGCGACGTTCGTGAGAACGGTGCCGAAGACGACCTTCTTGGCCACCGGCTTGGTGTACTTACGCATGGGTTCCACCTCCTTCTGAGACACGCTGAAGCGTCCCGCGAAGCGCCAATTTTTGGCATAGGCAGACCAATAAAGAGACCACCGCGCAGAGCGCAGCAAGATCTTTGGACGAAAGCGTGGAGTCAGCACACATAAATGGCAGTACCAGCTCCGGTAAATCCCCCGTCACGCCTTTATTGGCGCCACTTCCCCGTTACAGCCCCGCTTGTTGACGTCAGTGGATCATTCGCCATCCCCGCCAGTCAAGACCCGGAGGCAATCTCGGAGGAGACCCACAGGCTGGCCTGCTCCGGGTCCGATTAATCCCATCAAGCTGGGTTAATTTCCAGCCACTGAATGTCTCATTCCGTACTTCGCATATCCAGAACTCACTGTAATGCTTGCCAAGTGTCCAATAGTGGACATTTCTACAGAATTTACTTAGATGCAAGCCTTGTGGCCACCATGAACGTCAGTAAAGTGATCTCCTTGTGGAACTGACCTCGGAGGGGAAATGACTGACCTTACTTCGGAGCGGGAAACGTCGACAAAGGCGACGAACGCCAGCGTCTTCTGGCGTTTCTGGACGGCCTCCACCGCCAGCAGCGTTGGCAGCGCGGTCACAGCGGTGGCGCTGCCTCTCGTCGCGGTGGAGACGCTGAACGTCTCGAACTTCGAAGTAAGCCTCATTGCTGCTGCAAGCTATGCGGCCTGGCTCATCATCGGACTGCCGGCCGGAGTCATCGTCCAGCGTCTGCCACTGCGCGGCACGCAGGTGGCGATGGACCTCCTGCGCGCAGCGGCCATCCTTTCGATTCCAGTGACAGCCGCTCTCGGCGTCCTCTCCATAGTCCAGCTGGTCACGGTGGCCCTTGTGATCGGGCTGGCTAATGTCGTCTTCGACGTCGGTAACTCCTCCTTCCTGCCCTCGATTGTCAGTAAGGAGGAGCTCACGTCACGCAACAGCCTTACCTCGGCTTCCGGCGCGGCAACCGACCTCGGCGGACCGTCACTTGGTGGCTTCCTTGTCCAGTTCTTCGGAGCGGCCACCAGCCTGATCGTCGACGCCGTCAGCTATGTGATCTCCGCAGTGCTGCTCTGGAGCCTGCCCCGGCCGGCCCCGACGCCGCCCGCGAAGACCGGTATCTCGTTTGCGACGCTACTCAAGGACGGGGTCCGCTACGTCGTGCGGCACCGCGTCATGGCGCCATGCGTGGCGGCGGCCACCCTTATCAACTTCGTCGCGGGCGCCCAGATGGCGCTCACTCCGGTCTTCCTGGTCCGGACTTTGGACGCCCCCGCGGCAGTCGTCGGCCTCCTGATGGCCTCTGGGGGCCTAGGCAGTCTGATCGGCGCGGTCTGGACCCCGCTCGTCAGCAAACGCCTGGGTAGTGCCCAGGCCGTGATCTTCGCGAGCTTCACCGCCGCCGCTGCCACCGTCCTGATGCCTTTGGCCGGCAGTGGGTGGTCCGTCGTCCTCTTCGCTCTGGGCAACGCGGGATCTACCACCGGCGTGGTCGTGTTCAGTGTCCTCACACGGACGCACCGTCAGACCGTGACCCCGCCGGACCTCCTGCCCCGCGTCATGGCGACGGTGCGCTTCATCTCCTGGGGTGCCATCCCCTTCGGTGCTCTGGCCGCAGGCATCACAGCCACCGCCGTCGGCCCGCGCGGTGCGCTGTGGCTGACCTGCCTGGTCATCGCCATCGCACCGGTGGTCCTGCTGCTCAGCCCGATCCGCCGGATGCGGGACCTTGCTGCCGAAGGCCAGTAACTTTTTGCCTCCATCGACACCACCGGCGAGCTGCCGTGGTACTTCGACTACGGTCCGGCCGGTGCCGACCAGGACCCGGGCCGTCTGCTGAAGGTCCGTCGCCCCGCGCTCAAGCCGGGCAGCAAGGACGTCGTCGAGGGCGAGACCGCCTCCAAGGTGGTCTACGAGGTGCCGCTCACCCGCGGCGCGGGCGGCCCGTACGACATGGACGGCGCCACCGCGGCCACCTGGGGCCAGTCGGACGCACCCACGGACGCGACCGCCGTCTTCGACGTCGAGTCGGACCCGGGCACCCACACCGCCACCGCCACCACGCCGGGCAAGGACGGCTACCAGCAGGCCGCCGTCCACTACCTCAACGCCTCGGCACAGGAGGTGAACTCGGCCACCTGGTCGCCGACCAGCGTAGGTGACATCGACACCACGGAATACGACCGGTTCGGCAACGCCGTCCGCACGCTGGACGCGTCGGGCCGCATGCTGGCCCTGGGCAAGGGCGACGGCGCCGACGGTGCGGCGGCCGAGCTGGAACTGCCCGACGATTCCGCGGCCCGTGCAGCGATGCTCGACAGCCGCAGTGTCTACAGCCGTGACGGCCTGGACCTGCTCGAAGAGCTCGGCCCCGTCTACCGGGCCCAACTGGAGGAGGACGTCCCGGCCCAGTCCGACCCGCCGATGCCGACGGTGAAGGCCGGGGAGTCGGTGGTCGTCCGCTCCCACACGGTCCACGTCTACGACGAGGGCAAGCCGGACGGGGCGGCCTACCACCTGGAGACGACCACCCGTGAGGGCGCCCGCATCGAGGGCTACACGGCGGACGTCGAGGTCCGGGTCACCAAGACCGGCTACGGTGCGCCCATCGGAGGCACCTCCGGCTGGACGCTGCGCGCCGAGACGTCCGTCACCACTGACGCGGTGACTGGCGGGGCGAACCTGACCTCGACGATCAAGTACGACGCGGCAGGCCGAGCGGTCGAGTCGCGCAGACCGGGCTCCGACGGCGCGGACGCCGGCACGGTGAAGACCGTCTTCTGCACGGCGGGCGCCAACCCGGACGACGCGTCCTGCGGCAACCGGCCCGAATGGGCGGGCAACCCGTGCGTCACGCTGCCCGGCGGCAAGGTCACCGGCGCGGACACCGCCCGTATGCCCGACACCCTGCCCATCAAGCGGATCACCCGCTACTCGCGCTTCGGAGACATCGAGGAGACCACCGAGACCAACGCGGGCAAGTCCCGCAAGACGGTGACCGCCTATGACGCGGCCGACCGGATCCTGTCCACCGAGATCACCTCCGACGTCGGCAAGGCGTTGCCGCAGGTGACCACCGAGTACGACCCGGTCACCGGCAACGCCGTGAAGACCATGGCCGACGGCAAGACCGTCACCCGCGTCTTCGATCTCCTGGACCGGCTGCTGTCCTACTCGGACGCTGACGGCGGCACCACCACCACCGAGTTCGACAAGTACGGCAAGCCGGTCAAGGTCGGCGACAACACCGGCTCGACCACCTACGCCTACGACCGCACCCTGGAACCCCGCGGGTTCGTGACCTCGGTCACCGACAGCGTCGCGGGCACTTTCACCGCGAAGTACGGTCCCGACGGCCAGATGGTCGAGCAGACCTACCCGGGCGGCTACGTCCGCAAGGACACCTACAACGCAGTGGGCGAGGCCACGGGCCGTACCTACACCCGCACCTCGGACGGCGCGGTCGTCTACGGCCAGCACATCGAGCTGACCACCCAGGGCGCCATCGCCTCCGACACCGCCTCCACCGACAGCAAGGAGTACTCCTACGACCGGCTCGGCCGCCTGACCAAGGCCGTCCAGTCCACCACCGCCCAGGGCTGCGTCACCCGCAGCTACGGCTTCGACGAGTCCGGCCGCAGCATCGCCGGCCGTATGAACCGCACCTCCAAGACGGTCACCCCGGCCGCCGAAGACGGCTCCTGCGCCACCACCGGCGCCGCGGTCACCACCAGCTCCTACGACAGCGCCGACCGGCTGCTGACCGCGGGCTACACCTACGACGCCTTCGGCCGTACCACGGCCACCGGCACCGGCTCGGCCAACACCTACTGGGCCAACGACCTGGTCGCGAGCCAGACCGCGGGCGACACCCGCCAGTCCTGGACGCTCGATCCCGCCCTGCGCTTCGAGGCGTTCACCACCGAGAAGAAGCAGGCGGACGGCACCTGGGCGAACGCCACCAGCAAGCTCAACCACTACGGGGACGACTCCGACGAGCCCCGCTGGATCATCGAGGACACCACCCAGGGCACGCTCACCCGTAATGTCTCCGGCCCCGACGGCGACCTGACCGCGACCACGTCCGCCACCGGCGACGTGCAGCTGCAGTTCGCCAACCTGCACGGCGACGTGTCCGTCACCCTCGACACGGCGATGACCGCGCCGAAGGTGCTGCTCTACGACGAGTTCGGCGTCCCTACCGACGGCCAGGCATCGCAGCGCTACGGCTGGCTCGGCGCCAAACAGCGTTCCGGCGAGGCCCTGGACGGCGTCATCCTCATGGGCGCCCGCCTCTACAGCCCCGAGCTGGGCCGGTTCCTGCAGACCGACCCCGACGCCGGCGGCAACGCCAACGCCTACGACTACTGCACCGGCGACCCCGTCAACTGCGTCGACCTCGACGGGCACTGGGGCTTCAGCTGGAAGAAGGCGTTCCGACGGGTCGCCCGGGTCGCGGAGGTCGCCTCCTACATCCCCGGCCCGATCGGCAACATCGCCTCCGCCGTCGGCGCCATCTCGTATGCGGCCACCGGCAACTGGCGCAAGGCCGCCGAAATGGGCGTCGGCGTCGCCTTCGGCTCCGCAGGCCGCCTCGCGGTCAAGGGCTTCAAGGCCGCCCGCGCCCTCCGCAAGGCGAGCCGCGTCCGGCGCTCGTTCTCCAGAGCCCGGTCGGTCTTCCGGCGCTCCCGGTGCAACTCCTTCGCCCCGGACACACCGGTCCTGATGGCCGACGGCAGCTACCTGCCCATCGATGCCATCGAGATCGGCGACTACGTCGCCGCCACCGACCCCGAGACCGGCGAGACCTACGCCGAACCGGTCCTGGACGTCATCGAGGGCTACGGCACCAAGCACCTGATCGAGATCGACACCGACCTCGACCCGTCGACTCTGCCGCTCCAGGCGACGGCGGATCATCCGCTGTGGGTCGTCGGCAAGGGCTGGGTGAAAGCCGCCGACGTGAAGGCCGGAGACTCCCTGAAGTCTCCTGACGGGAGCACGCACGAGGCCACCACGGTAATCAATCGCGGACAGCTGCCCGACCAGCTGGTCTTCAACCTCAACGTCGGCAACACGCACACCTACGTAGTGCACGTGGCAGCCGCCGATGTCCTGGTCCACAACAGTAGCTGCCGAATATCCAGCCGCGACTGGTCCGGCCACATCTACCCGAGACATATTTCGAGGAACTCGTTCAAGAAGAAGACCAAGTTCTACGGAAGCCGTCATCACGTTCGGGGTTTGATCAAGGACACCGTAAGAACGGGCACACGGAGCAAGGCGAAAAATGGTCGACCGGGCCACCTGTATGAGAAGAGATAAAATGACCCGGTAGGCCAGCAAGGGAGAAGAAATAAGTACCGCGTTCGGGTCGTCGTGATCCGTGGGCGGGTAATCACGGCGTATCCCTTCTAGAGGAAATGCGGGAGGGGGCAACAACAGCTCCCTCCCGCATTTTCGCGAGTTCACCCCCCGAAAGAGAAGCGACTATGACATCAACAGTCATCAGCTGTCGTATAGAGGTGGCAGCAGGGACGCTGGACCGAGCTGCCAAGCGGATTCCCGAGGCCAGTTTGACGGACCTGACTTATCGGTTCCCGCTCGGAACAGTCACGCTTGAGGGGAGTGGCGCCGTCTTCTCCGTCGAGGAGGTGACCGTATTCGATTTCACCAGAGGAATGCTGTACGCCCTGGGGGATCTGGGGAAGGACGGAGAAGCAGAGTACGACTTCACCGAAGGGGAGGGAAGCCTGTTGATGAAGATCCGTTCAGATCAGCTGGTCGAGGTTACTGCCGACTTTACAGACGGGACGATCACGGCTAGTTATGCACAGATTTCCTCAGCAGTTCGGGAGGCTTCCCTCGGGCTGTTGGAACGCATTGAGGCCTCTTGTCCCAAGGCCCTAAGGAACACGTACATCGCAGAACTGGCGGCGGAACTGCAGCGGCAGAAGGGGGCCTAGCGGCACCATTTGACCGCTCAAGCAGGCCGTTTGCGCACAGGGAAACTACGCTCTTTACCCGCAAGACTGGCGAGCGCGGCCGGTTCGACGCCGCCCACGAACCCGGCCACCTGGTCCTGCACTCCGAGCACCGTATCCCCGGCGGCCAGGAAGGAGAGCCAGAGGCCAATGCCTTCGCCTCCGCTTTCCTCATGCCCCGGGCAGGCATCGTCGCCCAGCGCCTGAACGACGCCTCGGTGGAGCGGATCCTCAGTGCCAAGCGCCGGTGGGGTGTCTCCGCCATGGCCCTGGCCTACCGGCTCCGCGCTCTTGACCTGCTGTCCGAATGGCGCCACACCCAGACCGTCAAGAAACTCGCCCAGTTGGGATACCGCACCGGCGAGCCAGGTTCCCTGCTGGCCCGGGAGAACAGCCAGCTCCTGGCCAAGGTTTTCGACGCCCTGCGTACCAAGAGGATGACGCCTGCTGATGTCGCGGTCCAGATGGGAATCCACTCCGACGACCTGAATGACTACGTCTTCGGACTCGTGCCCATCAGCGTCCCCGGCGAAGGCAGGCACTCGGCAGCGCCGCGCCCCGGACTGAGCATGGTTCACAATGCCGCCCCGGCAGGACACCCACAGTCCGGCGCCGCCCTCACGGTTTCCACCGCCTCCACCGAGCCGACGACAGCCGTCGAAGGACCAAGCGACGACGCCATGGCAAGCCTCACACCTTTGCGGCGCCCCACCCGGTCCGGTCCATCCGGTCCGAGGATGCCTCGTCGAACGTGATCTTTGGTAACTCGCTCCAGCCCGCACGTCCTTCCTGTGAGCCCGGGCAGGACGTGCCCGAGCGCTACCAGTGGGTCAGGTCGAATACTTCCGAGCAATAGGGGTCCACGGCGTCCGAGGGGTTGTACTGCAACTGGTCGCCGGCGATGAGCGAGGGCAGGGCAGCGGCCAGGCCCGTGATGCCCACGGCCACGGCTCCTTCTTCGTCGCGAAGTGACACGTCGAGACCCACCGTGTCGGACAGCCCCTCGCCGGTCACGTAGAGACGCGCGCTGTGCTGGTCGAGGAGGAGGAAGCCGAGCAGACACAGCTTCCCGGCGCGCTCGTGACCCCCGGGCGGGGTGATTCCTGCGGCTGCCGCGTGGAGAGCGTCCGTGAGGTCGAACTCCGGACCGTCCTCCAGGAGCCGCCCCACGTTCTCCGCGGCCACGACGGGGATGCCGTGCCCCTCACGGTCGTGGCCCGCTGCGGTCCGTGGATCGTCGGACGCCTGCCGTACGGCCTGCCGCAGAGCCGCTGCCAGTGCGGAGGCGGGGATGTTGTCGCCGTGGTGGTCCACCAGAGGCAGGTCGTATGCCACCGAGGTCCCAATGTCGTGGCCGTCCCAGACGGCCACTCTCCCCACGCCTCGTTTCGACGGGACGGGAAGCACGCCCCGGACGACAGGGCCGTCACCCAGGGGTGCCGCCGTGAACCGGAGCATGCCCCGGACGAGAGCGGTTTGCAGCCGGGCCAGCCCTTCGTTCTCCCACCGCTGCATCGGCGCGGACTCCTGACTGCCGCCGGTGAGTGGAGTCGTCATGTCTCGTTCACCGCATCGGGGCACTTGTTGCGAGCAACCCGCTCACAGTATGCAGTGATGGTGCCGATCTTGTGGCTGTGGTCGGCGAGCTCGTAGTCGCCGTCCGCGGTCCTGTAGCTGTACTGGGCGATCACCTTGATCCGGGCGAGGATCGCGCCGAGACGGTTGGTCAGCACGCCTCCGTAGACCCGACGTGCTCCTTCCTTCTCTTCGGGGCGTTCACTGGTGACGATCTTGATCACTTTGGGATCGTGAATGTTGTGCGGTCCTGAGAAGTGCCGCCAGCCGAACTTGCTGTTGCCTTCCCGGGTCGGGATGTTCTTCCCCTCGCCGTCCTTGCTGACGAACTTGACCACGCTCCAGTGGCTGACCGACGGGCCAGTGCCGGCACTTGGCGAAGGCGGACTCACCCGGGGCGGATTCACGACCAGCCCCTCCACTTCGGCGCGGGCCGTGCCGAAGACCTGCGCGTACCCCTCGTCGGACATCACCCGCAGGTCCTTTCCGCTCGGTGGCGTCGTACGCGCTGAGGCGGGTGTGACGACCGCGGGTACCAGAAGCATGCCTGTGGCCACGGCCGAGCAGACCGCGGTGCTGGTGAAGGTGGGCAAAGAGTTTCCTTATGCTCGGCTATACGGCGCTTGAGGCAGGGGGAGTCGGCTGTGCTGCCCTTTGGGGGCTGATTCGACCATGGGCTCATGCCTTGATCAACGAAATATGGATGATTCACCCGTAATCGGTAATAGGTGACTGGGTGCAGGCTCTGGCGGCGCGGGAAGCGCATCGCGGATCCGCCGCCGCCCCTGACGAGTCCTCTGGCCTGGTCTGTGGGAAAACCGGCGACACAGCGTGGGAAACGATCTCTAACGGCACCCATGTATGCCCTGGCCAGCGCGTTCCGTCGGTGCCCCTCTCCCAGCAGCTCTCCCAGCTGGAAGCCGAAGTCGGCGTCCCGCTCCTCGAGCCGGTCGGACGGCGGGTGAGGCTGACCGCGCAGGCGGAGATCCTCGTCGCCCACACCGAAGCGGTCCTGGAGCGACTGGAGCGTGCGGAGGCGGACATCGCCGCGTCCCTGGCCGACCTGACCGGCACGCTGCGCATCGCCTCGTTCCAGACGGCCGCGCTGGTGCTGGTCCCGACCGCGCTCGGCCTGCTGCGCGACCGGCATCCGCGTCTGCGCGTCCACGTCACGCAGTCGGAACCGGAAAGGGCCCTGCCCGCCCTGCAGGCACGCGACTTCGACCTGGTCCTCGCCGAGGAGTACCCCGGCAACCCCAACCCGCGCCCCGCCGAACTCGAGCAGGAAGACCTGCTCGACGACCCCCTTCACCTCGCTTTGCCCCACCCCGCCGACGGCCTCGGCACCGAGACCCCGACGGCGGCGCTGCGCTCACTCGCCGATCACCCCTGGGTGATGGAACCCGAAGGCACAGCCGCCCGGCACTGGGCGATGACCCTGTGCCGCAACGCCGGTTTCGAACCCGACGTACGGTTCGAGACCACCGACCTCCTGCTCCACCTCCGCCTCGTCGAGCAGAAACACGCCGCGGCGTTCCTCCCCGACCTCGTCTGGAACGGACGGCCCCCGACGGTCCCACTACGGCAGCTTCCACGCGGCGAGCGCACCCGCCGCGTCTTCACCGTCGTACGCCGCGGCCGAGGCGGGCATCCCGCCATCCGGGCCTGCCGGGACGCCCTGCAGCGGGCGCTCCACGACTGACCGCACGGGTATGCCGGGCCCGGGTGTTTCCCGGGCCCGGCATTGTGGCTGCCCCTCGGGGTCAGCTCCTCAGCTCCTCTTTGTCCTGGTCACCATTGCTTCTTCTTCGAGTGCTTGGGGTGCTCTGGCTTCTTGGGGTGTGCGGGGTGGGCGGGCTTGCTCGGGAGCTTGGGCTTGGCCGGGTAGGCCGGCTTGGCCGGGAGCTTGGGCTTGGCGGGGATTGCGGGCTTGGCCGGGATTGCGGGCTTGGCCGGGAGTGCTGGCTTGGCCGGCAGTGCGGGCTTCGCC
Source organism: Streptomyces sp. R28 (assembly GCF_041052385.1). Taxonomy (GTDB): domain Bacteria; phylum Actinomycetota; class Actinomycetes; order Streptomycetales; family Streptomycetaceae; genus Streptomyces. The sequence continues at coordinate 8,703,134 of NZ_CP163439.1, forward strand.
GGGAGCGCGGGCTTCGCGGGGATTGCTGGCTTGGCCGGGAGCTTGGGCTTGGCGGGGATTGCTGGCTTGGCCGGGAGCGCGGGTTTCGCGGGGATTGCGGGCTTGGCCGGGAGCTTGGGCTTGGCGGGCATTGCGGGCTTGGCCGGGAGTGCTGGCTTGGCCGGCAGTGCGGGCTTCGCCGGAAGGGCGGGCTTGGCGGGGAGCTTGGGCTTCGCCGGGAGCGCGGGCTTCGCGGGGAGCGCGGGCTTGGCCGGGAGCTTGGGCTTGGCCGGGAGTGCGGGCTTCGCTGGCAGTGCTGGTTTGGCGGGGAGTGCTGGCTTGGCCGGCAGTGCGGGCTTCGCCGGAAGGGCGGGCTTGGCGGGGAGCTTGGGCTTCGCCGGGAGCGCGGGCTTCGCGGGGAGCTTGGGCTTGGCCGGGAGTGCGGGCTTCGCTGGCAGTGCTGGTTTGGCGGGGAGTGCTGGCTTGGCCGGTAGGGCTGGCTTCGCCGGAAGGGCGGGCTTGGCGGGGAGCTTGGGCTTCGCCGGGAGCGCGGGCTTCGCGGGGAGCGCGGGCTTGGCCGGGAGCTTGGGCTTGGCCGGGAGTGCGGGCTTCGCCGGAAGCTGGGGCTTGGCCGGTAGGGCTGGCTTCGCGGGGAGCGCTGGCTTGGCCGGGAGCGCCGGTTTGGCGGGGAGCTTGGGCTTGGCCGGGAGTGCGGGCTTCGCCGGAAGCTGGGGCTTGGCCGGTAGGGCTGGCTTCGCGGGGAGCGCTGGCTTGGCCGGGAGCGCCGGTTTGGCGGGGAGCTTGGGCTTGGCCGGGAGTGCGGGCTTCGCCGGGAGGGCGGGCTTGGCGGGGAGCTTGGGCTTGGCCGGCAGTGCGGGCTTGGCCGGGAGCGCTGGCTTGGCGGGGAGCTTGGGCTTGGCCGGGAGTGCGGGCTTCGCCGGGAGGGCGGGCTTGGCCGGGAGCTGGGGCTTGGCCGGTAGGGCTGGCTTCGCGGGGAGTGCGGGCTTGGCCGGGAGCGCCGGTTTGGCGGGGAGTGCCGGTTTGGCGGGGAGTGCCGGCTTGGCCGGAAGTGCGGGCTTCGCGGGGAGCTCCGGCTTGGCCGGGAGTGCAGGCTTCGCCGGGAGCGCTGGCTTCGCCGGGAGGGCGGGCTTGGCCGGGTGTTCCGGCTTCGCCGGGTGCACGGGGTAGGCGGGCTTGGCCGGGTGCTCGGGCTTGACCGGGTGTACCGGGTAGGCGGGCTTGGCCGGGTGTTCCGGCTTCGCCGGGTGCACGGGGTAGGCGGGCTTGGCCGGGTGCTCGGGCTTGACCGGGTGTACCGGGTAGGCGGGCTTGGCCGGGTGTTCCGGCTTCGCCGGGTGCACGGGGTAGGCGGGCTTGGCCGGGTGCTCGGGCTTGACCGGGTGTAGGCGGGCTTGGCCGGGTGTTCCGGCTTCGCCGGGTGCACGGGGTAGGCGGGCTTGGCCGGGTGCTCGGGCTTGACCGGGTGTACCGGGTAGGCGGGTTTGACCGGGTGTTCCGGCTTCGCCGGGTGCACGGGGTAGGCGGGCTTGGCCGGGTGCTCGGGCTTGACCGGGTGCACCGGGTAGGCGGGCTTGCTCCCGTGTGCCGGGTGGGCGGGCTTCGCCGGGTACGGCGGATGCGGGGTCTTGTGGTCGTCGTTGGCGTAGGCAGTACCCGCGCTCGTCAGCGCGGCTGCGGCGAGCGCGCCAGCCATGGCGGCCGACGCCAGAACGGATCGCCATCTCGGCGATGTCGTCATCTTCTCCACTCTCCTCGACTTGGGTCAGGGCCTCGTGACGGTTGGTCAGCACCAAGAGCCGGACAGTGGATGGATAGGAAATCGGTAGATATGAATAACATTGCGACGGCCATTAGCCACCGGATGGTGTAGCGCGGCACACCAGTTGGCCCGTGCGGTGGGCCAACTGCCGTGAGGTGCCAGCCGCCCGAAACGGCCCACCGGCGTCCGATGGGCCGTCGCGGTGTGTCGGAACCAGAACCTGGCGCCTCACATGTGTACGACGGGTGCCGCGTCGGGATCGGTGGCCGGTACGCCACGGCGGTAGAGGAGGGCGCTCGCGACCAGCCCGGCGACGAAGAACACGGCTGACCACCAGTGCGCGGTGGAGTAGGCCTCCAGGCCGGCCTGGGCGAGTACGGCGGGGTCCTTGGGGTTCTTGTCGGCCAGGTAGTCGGTGGCGGCGCTGGTGGAGAGGGTGTTGAGCAGCGCCGTGCCGAGAGAGCCGCCCACCTGCTGCATAGTGTTGACGGCGGCGGAGGCGACGCCGGAGTCCTCGGCCCGCACGCCGGCCGTGGCCAGGCTCATGCCCGGGGCCATGACCAGGCCGAGGCCCGCCACGGCGAGCGGAGGCATGATGTCGGTGGCGTAGGAGCTGGTGAGGTCGAGGCCGGTCAGCCAGGCCATGGCGGCCGCGGCGAGGCCCATGCCCAGCGGCACCACCGGCTTCGGGCCGAGGCGGGGGATGAGCACCGTGGAGCGAGGGTGGAGGCGAGCATGAGCCCCGCGACCATCGGCAGGAAGGCCAGTCCGGTCTTGATGGGCGTGTAGCCGAGGCTCTGCTGCAGGTAGTAGGTCAGGAACAGGAAGACGCCGAACAGGCCGGCGCCGGTGATCAGGACCGAGATGAACGAGGCACCGCGGCTCCGGTCGAGCAGGATCCGCAGCGGAAGCAGCGGGTGCGGCGAACGGGTCTGCCACCACGTGAACACGGCGAGCAGGGCACCGCCGGCGAGCAGGAAGCCCCAGGTGGCGGCGGAGCTCCAGTCGTGGCTCTCGGCGTTGGAGAAGCCGTAGACCAGGCAGAACAGACCCCCGCCGACGAGGACGGCGCCGGGGACGTCGATGGTGGCGGACCTGTCGCGGGTGGCGCGCTGCAGCAGGAGGGCGCCTCCGGCGAAGGCGGCGAAGGCGAAGACGAGGTTGACGTAGAGGGTCCAGCGCCAGTCGAGGTACTCGGTCAGTACACCGCCGAGGAGCAGGCCGATGGCACCGCCGGCGCCGGCGATGGCGCCGAACACGCCGAAGGCCTTGGCGCGTTCCCTGGGGTCGGTGAAGGTCACGGTGAGCAGGGACAGGGCGGCCGGGGCGAGCAGCGCACCGAACAGGCCCTGCCTGGCTCGCGCGACGATGAGCATCTCAAAGCTGGTCGCGGCGCCGGCGACGGCGGAGGTGACGGCGAAGCCGACCAGGCCGACCAGGAACGTCATCTTGCGGCCGAAGAGATCGGATATGCGGCCGCCGAGCAGCAGCAGGCTGCCGAAGGCGAGCGCGTAGGCGGTGACCACCCTCCCCCAGAGGGGGTACCCCCAGCCGGTCTCCGTCGGAGAAGCCCAGGTCCTTCTGCGCGGAGGGCGGGGCGATGTTCACGATCGTGGCGTCCAGCACCACCATCAGCTGGGCCACGCCGATGACGGCGAGGACCCCCCAGCGGCGCCGAGGCGGCGACGCTTGGCTCGACGGCAGGGAAGAGACGGTCGCGTCGACGGGAGCGTCGGCGGGTGTTTCGGGCATGACGAAAGCTCCGGATGGTTCGGGAAATGGGCAGCGGACAGCGGACAGCGGAAGGCGAAAGGAGTGGACGAGGGGAGGCGAGAGGCGCGGGAAAGACGGGAGGCCGCGGCCCCGGGGTCCTTCGTGCGGGCCGGTCGGTCGTGATCGCCGGTGGCCGGCGTCGCACGGCGTCGTGCGACGTGCTCGGCGCACCTGGCCGAAGTCGTCTGACACTTGTCAGATTACGATTATTCTGACGGGTGTCAAGTAATACTGTCGTGGGCTCCTAGGATGGCGTCGAATCAGTGCGCGCCGCAGAGAACGGGCCGGTGCCCTGGGGGTAGGTCAGGTGCCCTGCGAGTAGGTATGGAGGCAAGGGTGGGAGCAAGAGCCGAATCCCCTCGACGGCCGGGGCGTCCCGGTGCGGACACGCCCGCGGTGCCCGAGGAGGAGAGCATCCTGCTGCGCGGGCTGGAGGCCTTCGCGGAGCTGGGCTACGACCGCGCTTCCGCCCGCGAGCTCGCCCGCCGACTGGGCGTCAGCCACAACTTCATCAACGACCGGTACGGGTCCAAGGCGGCGTTCTGGCGCGCGGTGATGGACGCCGCCCTCGGGGCGCAGTTGGCGCGCCTGCCGCAGGGGGATCCGGATCCCTCGGTCGACGATGCCGAGTGCCTGCGGCGGATCATCGCCGGGTTCTACCGGTCCGCAGTGGACACGCCCCTCATCGGACGGGTCTTCGTCGTCGAGTTCTCCCAGGAGACCGAGCGGCTGGACTACCTCTACGAGCGCTACGTCGCTCCGACCCTGCAGCTGATGGCGCCCAGCATCGAGCGGCTCGTCGCCGCGGGGCGCATGGCGCCCGTCCCCCTGGACGTGCTGTTCTTCGCCGTCGTCCCTCCCGTCTCGGCCATGGTGGGCACGCCTCTGGCCCGGCGCCTGGGCAGAGCCGAGGCCGCCTCGCCGGATCGACTCACCGCCACGGCGGAACAGTTGGCGGCGCTGGTGGTCAACGGACTGCTCGCGACAGGGGCAGGGAGTCGCTCCCGGGGCTGAGGCGCGGCAGGTGTCAGGCGGCCGGCTGCACCAGGCCGGACTCGTAGGCATAGGTCACCGCCTGGACGCGGGCGCGGGCGCCGATCTTGGTGAGGATGTTGCTGACGTGCGTCTTGACGGTGGTCGGGGCGATGGACAGGCGTTCGGCGATCTCGGCGTTGGACCAGCCCGAGGCGACGGCGACCAGGACATCGCGTTCGCGTCCGGTGAGGGTCTCGAGGCGGCTCGTGTGAGGGCGGAGCCGGGGACTGCGCTGCTGCCGGACGGCCTCGATCAGTTCGCGGGTCAGGCCGGGGGTGATGACGGCATCGCCGGCGGCCACGATGCGGACGGCCGCTGTCACTTCGTCCGGGGCGGCGTCGTTGAGGAGGAATCCGCCGGCTCCGGCGCGCAGGGCGGCGTACGCGTATCTCTCCTGGCCGGCGGGGGTCAGAACCAGTACGCGGGGAGCGTGTCCTGCCGCACGGCCGGAGTCGGCGGTGCCGTGGACGCGTGGGGGTTGTGTGAGGCGTCGGATCGTGTCGATGCTGTCCGTCCCGGACAGGTCGCTGTCCATCAGGACGATGTCGGGGCGGAGTTCGGTACTCGCCCGGACCGCCCCCTGCGCGTCCGTCGCTTCGCCGACGACCGTCAGGTCGGGCTCGGCCGCCAGGAGCATACGCAGGGCGAGTCGGTGGAGGTATTGGTCGTTGACGACAAGTGCGGAGACCATGCCTGTCATCTCCCTGGTGCAGTCGGGCCGCCGATGATGAACGAAACGGTTTCGTACATAACGCTACCGCTGCTCATGTAAAGCCGGAGTACATGAACGGCCAGGACTTCGCCCGGACCAGCCCGGCGGCCACAACCGTGACCGCGCGCCGGTCACCCCCGAACCGAGCCGCCGGTTCGCCGCGCGTACGGCTGCCGAGCTCGGAGTAGATGGCTGTGACCTCGGAGATCTCGGTGGCGGTACAGTCTGCGCAGGTCCGCCCGTCGTATCCGCCCCCGATGTTCGAGGTTCTTCCGTGACCAAGCCCATGGCCCGCGTTCCCCAACGGCGCAACGCGCGCTCCAACCGGGCACGCATCCTGGCCACGGCGCGCAAGGAGCTCGGCCGCAACCCGGACATCACGCTGGAGGAACTGGCGCGGGCCTCCGGTGTCGTACGGCGCACCCTCTTCGGTCACTTCCCCGGGCGCGCGGCGCTGCTGGAGGCGCTCGCCGAGGAGGCTTCCGAATCCCTTCGGAGCATGCTGGCGGCCGGTGCCGCGCACTTCGGGCCGGGCGAGCCGGCCGAGCGGGCGCTCGCGTACTTCGTGTTCTCGATCTGGCCCGTGGGGGACCGCTACCGGCTCCTGCTGGCGCTGGCCCGCCGCGACCTGGGCGTCGAACGCGTGGCCGAGGTCCTGGCACCGGCCCGCGCCGAGACCACGGCCATCCTCGAACGAGGCCAGCGGGACGGCGTCTTCCACGGGCACCTGCCGCCGGCCGTGCTGAGCGCCGGTCTGGAGGCTATGACGGTCGCCCTGCTGGAGGAGGTCAACACCGGGGCACTGGAGGACGACGGCACCCACACCGCCGTCGCCACGCTCATCGCGGCCGGTGTACCGGAGCAGAAGGCGCGCGCCGCGGTCGACGCCGTCGCCTCGACGGTGACCACGGTGACTACGGCGGCGGAGGCCGCTGCCGACGACTGAGCGGGGCTAGTCCTTGCCCGCCATGCGGGTGGCCGCGGCGTGGACCAGGTCGGCGTGGAGTTCGAACATGGCCACCAGGTCGACAAGGTCAACCGGCCCTCCGGCGGCCCCCTGCTGGCCGACCGTCTGCCCGACTGCGACCTGTACCTGGTCGCCAACACGGGCCACTGGGTGCAGTTCGAACGTGCCGAGCTCTTCAACCGCCTGTCGGCCGACTTCCTGGCCGGCCGCCGATGAGCACCACGTCCTGTGTCTTCGGTGCCGTGCACCTCGGCTACATCGTCATCGAGACCAATCGTCTCAGCGACTGGCGGCGCTTCGGCGCCGACGCCATCGGGATGCATCACGACGACGTCTCCCACGACCTGATGCGCTTCAGGCTGGACGACCAGGAGTGCCGCTTTCTGGTGCGGAAGGGCCCGGCGGAGGACGTCGTCGCCCTGGGCTGGCACATCGACGACCACGCCTCCTTCGAGCAGATCGAGGCGCGCATACGGGCCCACGGCGTCCCTCTCGTCGTAGGCACCGTCGAGGAGGCCCAACTCCGGGGAGTCGAGCGGCTGTTGCGCTTCCCGGGGCCCAAGGGCATCACCCAGGAGATCTACACGACCCCGGTGAAGTCGGCGGAACCCCTGCGCATGGCGGCCTCCGGCTTCGTGACCGGTGATTCCGGCATGGGCCACGTGGCCATCACGTCGACCAGGCCCACCCAGCTGCGCGGGTACTTCAACACCGTCTTCGACGCCCGGCTCACCGACTACATCGACGAGACCATCAGCGGCGTCAAGCTCAAGATCCGCTTCCTGCGGGTCAACGAACGCCATCACTCCATCGCGATCGCGGCTGTCCGTGGTCTGCCCGTCGACCCGGTCCGCACCCGCGTCCAGCACCTCAACATCCAGACTGCCACCCTCGACGACGTGGCGCGGAGCTACCAGCGCGTGCACGAACTCGGCTTCGAGATGGCCCTGTCGGTGGGCCGGCACACCAACGACAAGGAGCTCTCCTACTACGCCCGGACCCCGTCCGGCTTCGAGTGGGAGGTCGGCTGGAACCCCGTCGTCGTCGACGAGAACACCTGGCAGCCCAGCACCCACCAGGGCATCAGCATCTGGGGCCACACCCCGGTCGGCCGGACCATCGTCGACAAACTCGACCAGTTCCGCCTCGCCGCACGCTCCCTGACCCGCCGGGAGAACACCGTCCCCGCGCTCAGCGGCACCGGCATCCCCGACGACTGAGAACAGCGGGCCGGCGGTGCCGGCCGGATACGACGGCATCTCCGTGGCCGTGAACTCGTACAGGAAGGGCGTCCGGGTCAGGCCGTCGCCCGCGCGCGGGCCACCAGGTCCAGGGCGATGTCGGTGATCATGTCCTCCTGGCCGCCGACCATCCCCCGCCGTCCGACCTCGACGAGGATGCTGCGGGTGTCGAGGCCGTACCGGGCGGGGCGGTCTCGGCGTGGCGCAGGAAGCTGGAGTAGACGCCCGCGTGGCCGAGGCTGAGGGTCTCGCGGTCCACCCGCACCTCGCGGTCCTGCAGCGGACGTACGAGATCGTCGGCGGCGTCCATCAGCGGGAAGAGGTCGCAGGCGTGCTCCCAGCCCATCAGGTCGGCGACCGCGACGAAGGCTTCGAGGGGACAGTTGCCGGCGCCCGCGCCCTGCCCGGCGAGCGAGGCGTCGACCCGTACGGCGCCGCTCTCGACGGCGACGACGGTGTTGGCGACGCCCAGGGAGAGGTTGTGGTGGGCGTGGATGCCGAGCTCGGTGGCCGGGTCGAGGACGTCGCGGTAGGCGCGGAAGCGGTCGCGGACCCCGTCCATCGTCAGGCGGCCGCCGGAGTCGGTGACGTACACGCAGTGCGCGCCGTACGACTCCATCAGCTGGGCCTGGCGGGCGAGTTCGGCCGGTTCGGCCATGTGGGACATCATCAGGAAACCGGCGACGTCCATGCCCAGGTCGCGTGCCGCGGCGATGTGCTGGGCGGCGATGTCGGCCTCGGTGCAGTGCGTGGCGACACGGACCGACCGGATGCCCAGCCGGTGAGCCTGCCGGAGGTCGTGCAGGGTGCCGATGCCGGGCAGCAGCAGTGGCGTGGGCACCGCGTGCCGCGTGACGTCGGTGACGGCCTCGATCCACTCCCAGTCGGTGTGGGCGCCGACGCCGTAGTTGATGCTGGAGCCGGCCAGTCCGTCCCCGTGGGCGATCTCGACGGCGGTCACACCGGCCGCGTCCAGGCGGCGGCGATGGCACGGGCCTGGTCGACGGTGTAGCGGTGGCGGACGGCGTGCATGCCGTCCCGCAGGGTGACGTCCTGGACGTACAGGCGGGTCATCGGGAGGCCACCTCCGTGGCGATGGGGGTCCCCTCGCTCGAGCGAAGCCGGGAGTGGGGGACGGCGGCCATGCGTTCCGCGGTGCGCAGCGCGGCCGAGGTCATGATGTCGAGGTTTCCGGCATAGGCCGGGAGGTAGTGGGCGGCGCCCTCGACCTCGAGGAAGACGGACACCTTGAGCGCCTCGTCCGCGTCGGGGGCGAGGGTGCGCGGCGGGTCGTCCGCCCTCACCCGGTCGAACTGCACTTGCTGCTTGAGCCGGTAGCCGGGCACGTACGCCTGGACCCGGCCGGCCATCTCCTCGACCGACGCGACGACGGCCTCGGTGGCGCAGTCGGAGACCAGGCAGTGCACGGGGTCCCGCATGACCAGCGGGGGTTCGGCCGGGTTGAGGACGATGATCGCCTTGCCGCGCTGCATCGCGGCCCCCGTCTTCGTCGGCGGCACCGCGGTGGCCGCCCTCTCGGTGGCCGTGCCCCGCTCACGTTTCAGCCCCGCCCACCTGGCCCCCGCTGTGCGCACCGCGGCGCTGGGGCTGTCTCGGGTGCTGCGGGGCGGCGGCTGACGGGGGAGCCCCGGTCGTACGGGACCGAGATCAGCGACACCGTAGGGAAACGTGATCGGCGCGACTCGCCTACATGCCCATTGGTGTGCAATTATCACTGCTGTGCCGGGTGGGTGCGGGCAGCCTCTCCGAGGGTGGACGACTGCCCCCGTCCGGTCCCGCACGGACCGCCCTCGCGCACCGGCCTCTCCCCCTTCGGGGTGAGCAGGTCGGAGTACAGGGGATCGAGGCCCGTGGAGCGGAGCTCGTCGCGGGTTCGTGAGCGCTGGATCTTGCCGCTGGTGGTCCGGGGCACGCTCATCGGTCCGACGATGACGACCTGGACGGCCAGCCGCAGTTCGCGGGCCAGGCGCCTTCTGATGAGGTCGGCGAGGGCCGCGGGAGCGCGGCCGTTGAGGTGGAGCGGGCGGATTTCCTGGACCAGGACGATCCGCTCGTGGCCGGAGGCGTCGGGCAGGGCGAAGGCGGCGCAGGGGCCGGTCGCGGGGTCGGCTGTTTCGCTGATGCGCTCGATGTCCTGGGGGTGGATGTTGCGCCCGTTGGCGATGATCAGGTCCTTGGCGCGACCGGTGACGTAGAGCTCCCCGTCCTGGAGGAAACCGAGGTCTCCGGTGCGCAGGTACGGGCCGTCGCCGTCGGCGGTGACAGCGGCGAAGTGCTCGGCGGTGCCCTGCGGGTCGTTGAGGTAGCCGTCGGCGACGCTGTCGCCGCGTACCCAGATCTCGCCGACCCGCCCGCCCTCCAGGGGACATGAGGTCGCGGAGTCGACGATCCGGACGTCGGCGCCGACGGGACGGCCGCAGCCGACCAGGTCAACGCCGTCCGGGGCGGGTACGGCCCGGCCGGCCTCCAGTGCGTCCCGGTCGAAGCGCCCCACGGTCGGCCCGCTGCCGCAGGACGTGCCGGTCACCATGAGCGTGGCCTCGGCCAGGCCGTAGCTGGGCGCCCAGATGGCCGGACGGAAGCCGATGGGGGCGAGTCGGCGGGCGACCGCGTTCAGGACGTCGGCGCGGACGGGCTCGGCGCCGCTCAGTGCGAAGCGCAGGCAGTCCAAACTCAAGTCCGGTTCCAGATCGGCCAGTTGGCTGTCGTTGAGGCTCCTCAGCAGCCAGTCGTAGCCGAAATTCGGGGCGAAGGTGTAGAAGGACCGGTATCGGCTGATCATCCGGAGCCACAGCAGCGGGTGGGCGATGAAGGACACCGGGGAGCAGAAGACGAGGTTGCCGCAGCTCGCGAGCGGGCTGAGCAGCATGCCGACCAGGCCCATGTCGTGGTAGTGCGGGAGCCATCCGGCGCCGGACTGCGACGGGTCGTGGCGCAGTTCGTCCAGGACGTGCTCGGGGAGGAGCTTCTCCCTGATCGACAGCAGGTTGTGCAGCAGGTTCCGGTGGGTGACGACGACACCGCGCGGCTCGCTCGTCGACCCGGAGGTGTACTGGATGTAGGCGGTCGCGGAGAGCTCCAGGGCTGCAGGAGACCAGGTGCCGGGGTCGGGCGGTACGGTCCCGTCGGCCCTGTCGGTCCCGTCGGTCGCGACGCACTCCGTCCGCGCGGTGAGGTCCAGGCCTGCCAGCCAGGAGCCGAGCCCGGGCTGGTGAGCGGCATCGCTGAGGACCAGCCCGACGTCCGCGTCGCGGATGATGCCCTCGGCGCGTTCCAGGGCCCGCCGGTCGGTGGCCGGCAGCGGGGCGGGGATGGCGACCCGCCCGGCGTACAGGCAGCCGAGGAAGACCGTGAGGAACTCCAGACCCGCCGGGTACATCAGCAGGACGCGCGCGCCGGGCGGTGTCCGGTCGGCCAGCCATGCCCCCACCGCTCGGGCCCGCGCGTCGAGTTGGGCGTACCCGAGCCGTTCCACCTCGACGAGCTCGTCCCGGACGCTGTCCACGCGCGCGTACCAGCGGGTGTCGCCGAGGAGCCACATCTTCTCGCGCAGGAACCGGACGAGTTCACTCACCGCCGGTTCCGATCCGTGCGGCCAGGGCCTCCTCCACGTAGCCGACCACGGCGCCGACCGTGTGCAGCTCCCAGGCGACCTCGTCGGGGATGCGCACCCCGAACCGCTCCTCGGCGACGACGGTCATCCGCACCAGGACGAGCGAATCGAGGGCGAGGTCCGCGATGAACGCGGTCTGTTCGTCGACCTGTTCGGGGTCGACGTCGCCGAACTCGGCGAGCATCGCCTTCAGCTCGGCCAGGATCTCGGAGCGGTTCACCGAGCGGCCCCCTTCCGGGGCTGCTGCTGCTTCCGCAGCTTCTGTGTCTTCTGCACCTTCTGCGTCTTCTGCGTCTTGCGTGTCTTGCATGGCACGTCCCAGGCGACGGGCAGGACACTGAGCCCGCGCTCGAACATGCTGGGACGCCACCGCGGCGTGCCGTCCAGCCGCATACCGGGCAGCCGGCGCAGGACGGCGGCGACGGCGGCCTCGGCCGTCATCCGGCCGATGTGGGCGCCCAGGCAGTAATGGGCGCCGTGCCCGAACGCCAGATGGCCGGGGGTGGGGCGGCGCAGGTCGAGCAGGTCGGGGTCGGGGAAGCGGGCGGGGTCGCGGTTGGCCGCGCCGAGGCACAGGAACAGGGACTCGTTCGCGGGGACGGTCACCTCGCCGAACTCGACGGCTTCGAGGGTGCCCCGCCAGCTCGTGAACGGCAACGGGCTCTCGTAGCGCAGGAGTTCGCCGATGGCCGTCTCCAGCAGCGCCGGTTCGCCGCGGAGTTCGGCGAGCCGGCCGGGGTGGGTGAGCAGGGCGTGCAGGCTGTTGCCGACGCTGTTGATGCTGGGGTCCTGGCCCGCCACCAGCATCATCATGACCTGGCCGTGCAGTTCGTCCTCGCCGATCAGGCCGTCCTCGTCGCGGGCCCGGACCAGCAGCGAGATCAGGTCGTCGCCGGGGGCGCGGCGCTTCTCGGCGACGGCCTTGCGGACGAACCCGTCGATCTCGTGGGCGAGCGCCGCCACGTAGGGGACGTCGTTGTTCCATTCGGCGGTACGCCAGATCATCGCCCGCAGATGGTTCATCCGGGGCGGGGTGGCGCCGAGGACGGAGAACAGGACGTTGCCACCGAGCGGGTAGGCGACGGCCGCCATGAGGTCGGCCCGGCCCCGGTCCACGATCTGGTCGATCCGGGTGTCGACGACGCGCTGCACCCGGGAGCGCCACTGTTCCTGGCGGGCAGGCGTGAAGAACGGCCGCATGATCGCGCGCAGTTCGCCATGGCGCGGGTCGTCGCTGTCCAGCAGGTGGGTGAAGAGCCGCTCCCGCAGCTCGGACGGCCAATGCCGCAGCCACATACGGCCGGCGGTGAGGCGCTTGCTGTCGCAGCTCACCCGCGGGTCGGTGTGGGCCCGGCGGACGTCGTCGTAGCGGGTCAGCAGCCAGCCCGGACCGTCCGGAGACATGATCCGGCTCACCGGCCGGTGCTCGCGCAGCCAGTGCAGCGTCGGGTACGGGTCGTGCTGGAACGCCTCGGTGAACGGGGCCGGCAGCCCGCCCGGCAGCTCCTCGGGCGGCCAGCCGGGCGGGTACTCCCGGACCGCCTCGACCCTGGGCCTGCGTCGCGCCGGGACGTACGGGGCGACGCCGTCGGACGGTGCGGGCGGGGACTGCGCCACGGAGACGCCCTGGAGGCGGCTGGTGCGCAGCATCGGGTAGTTGAGCTCCCCGGACCGGTCGCCGCTCAGCCCAGGGCCGCCATGGTTGGACAGGTAGGGAACGCCCGCGAGGTGTGAGTCGTTCACCCGGATCTGGCCGCACGAGCGGACGTCCCGGACGAACCGGTCGATGACCTGTGGGTCCTGCGCCCACAGGGAGTTGCGCAGGCCGTAGGCGCCGGCGGCGACGAACGACACCGTCTCGGCGAGGAGTTCGTCGTCACCGGCGGGTTCGGGGACGACGACGGTCAGCATCGGGAAGAACGTCTCGTGCCGGACCGACCGCAGCTCCCGCGCCCGGGTGAGCCCGTCGATGCGGATGAGCGCCGGCTCCGCGAAGGCGGCGACGTCGCTCTCCCGGCCGCCCACGTCCAGGTGGCGTCCGCCGGTCAGCACACGGGCGCCCGCCCGTCGGGCGTCGGCGAGCGCGGCGTCGTATCCGGCGGTGTTGGGTGTGGCGGCCAGCACCACCTCGGGATCGTCGGGGAAGCCGGGCCGCAACGCCCCGACGCGTTCGGCGAGTCGGTCGGTGAGCCGGTCGGCGATCTCCGGGTGGACGAGCGCGATGTTGGGCGCACAGCAGATCTGGCCGCTGCCGTGGTACGACTCCAGCAGCGCGTCCACGGCCCGGTCGAGGGGCGCGTCACGCCACACCAGGACCATGTCGTTGCCGCCGAGTTCCAGGATCGGCTTCTTGCCCGCGACCAGGCACGCCTTCTCGATCTGTTCGCCGCGGATCGAGTCGCCGAAGTACAGCACGTCGTCCACCAGCGGACTGTCCAGCCAGGCGTCCAGCGCCTGGGCCGGGTCGGTGCACAGCGCCGACAGGACACCGGGCGGGGCACCGGCCTCGGCCAGCGCCGGCACGGCGATCCGCTCCAGCAGATACATCGCGGCGATCGGCGCCTGCCGTGACAGCCGCACCACCAGCGCGTTGCCCGCCAGCACGGACTGGAAGGCCGCGCCGACGCTCAGCGCCGGGGTGTTCTGCGGCGGCTGCACGCAGACGACGCCGTCCGGCACCCGGCGCAGCGACACCGTCCGTCCGCCGGCGCTGTGCCGTGTCTCCAGCTGCCGCAGACACCAGTCGGTGGTCTCAGGGGCGAAGAAGGTGACCAGGTTGGCGACCTCCATGCGGGCCAGCCGCACCGGGTGCCCTTCCTCGACGAGGAGGTGGGTCAGCGTGTCCGCGTGTTCCAGCAGCCGTGCGCGGAACGCCTCGGCGACGGCGGCGCGTCGGGCTCGCGGGCTGGCGCCCCATTCGTCCGCGGCGTGCCGTGCCGTGCGCAGCGCGGTCTGCATGAGGTCGGGTCCGGCGACGGCGCAGCGTCCCAGGATCGTTTCCGGGTGGGCGTCGGGGCCCATCCGCCCGGCGTTGAGCGCGTTGCGGTAGCAGGTGGCGCCGATGGGGTCGTCGATCAGCGCGCTCGCGCGCAGTGCGTAGACCCACTCGGTCGGGCCGGGGACGGTGGCGCCGCCGATGAGGGGACCGAAGCTGGGAAAGTCCTCGGTGCGGTCCGCCGCCGGGGTATCGGGCGCCGGGGTGTCGGCCGCCGGGGTGTCGGCCGCCGGGGTCTGGGGTTCCTGACAGGTCACCATGAAGGGCCTCCCTTTCAGCCGTTGGCGGTGTCGGTGGTGCGCACGCCCAGGCGCAGCAGCACGTGGCGGGCGAGGTCGGTGACGGTGACGCCGCCCTGGAGGAGTTCCAGGGGCGGGATCTCGACATCGAGGCGTTGGCGCAGTGTGGTCAGCAGCTCGGCGGCCATCAGGGAGTCGACGCCGTAGTCCTGAAGCGGCAGCTTCGGATCGAGGCGGGCGGCGTTGGTCTGCAGGATCTGGGCCAGGTACTCGGTGAGAGTGCCGCCGACGGTCGTCAGCGCCTCTTCGGCGGTGAGGCCGGCCAGGGCCGCCACGAGGTCCTGGCGGGTGTGGCCGCCGAGCTCGCCGTCGGCGGGCAGCAGCGCCGCGAAGCGGGGCGTGGTCAGGGCGGGCAGGAAGGCGCGCATTCGGGCCCAGTCGTAGCGGCCGATACCGGCGACCGCGGTGCCGGACGCCGCCAGGGACTCCAGGGCGTCCAGCGCCTCGCGCGAGCCGAGCGGGGACGTGCCGAGCGCTTGCATGGACGGTACGAGGCCCTCGCGGGCGACATGGCCGCAGTCCCCGAGCGCACCCCAGGTGACGGCGAGGGCCGGTTCGGTGCCGTGCCGCCTGCGGGCCAGCGCTTCGGTGAACAGGTTCCCGCCGACGTAGGCGGACTGCTTGACGTTGCCGACGGCCGTGGTGAACGAGGAGTACAGCCAGAACAGCCGCAGGTCGTGCTCGCGGGTCAGCGCGTCGAGGACCTCCGCGCCGACCATCTTGGGGGCGAGGACCGCGCGGATCCGTTCGTCGGTCAGTTCGGTGAGCGGGGCGTCGTCGAGCGTCATGGCCGCGTGGACCACCCCCGTGAGCCGGTGCCCGGAGGCGTCGACACGGCTGATCACCTCGGCCATGGCTGCGGAGTCGGTGACGTCGGCGGCGTACGGCGTGGCGGTCACCCCCAGCGCGGCCAGGTCGGACAGTACGTCGGCCGCCTCGGGACCGTCGGGGCCCCGCCGGGAGACCAGGGCCAGATGACGGGCGCCGCGGTCGGCGAGCCGGCGGGCGGTCGCGGCGCCGAATCCGCTCAGCCCACCGGTGACCAGATAGGTGCCGTCGGGATCGAACCGGGGCGGCTCGGGCCGGTTGCGGACGGGAACCGGGCCGTCCTGCGGATCGAGGCTCACGACGACCTTGCCGATGTGCCGCGAGTGCTGCAGCAGCGCGAACGCCTCACCGACCCGGGCGGCCGGGTACACCGTGTACACGGCTGATCACCATGGGGCTGCGGCCAGTTGACGTCGGCGGAACCGGCGTGGTACGGCGTCCCCCCCAGCGCGGCCAGGTCGGACAGTACGTCGGCCGCCTCGGGACCGTCGGGGCCCCGCCGGGAGACCAGGGCCAGATGACGGGCGCCGCGGTCGGCGAGCCGGCGGGCGGTCGCGGCGCCGAATCCGCTCAGCCCACCGGTGACCAGATAGGTGCCGTCGGGATCGAACCGGGGCGGCTCGGGCCGGTTGCGGACGGGAACCGGGCCGTCCTGCGGATCGAGGCTCACGACGACCTTGCCGATGTGCCGCGAGTGCTGCAGCAGCGCGAACGCCTCACCGACCCGGGCGGCCGGGTACACCGTGTGCGGCAGCGGCCGGTAGCGGCCGTCCGCCACCCGTTCGGCGACCTCGGCCAGCAGACGCCGACCGTGTGCGAGCCCGGCCTCGTCGGACAGCAGGGCGGTGACATCGACGCCGAAGAAGGCGATGTTGCGGCTGAACGGCCGCATGAGGAGCGGCTTGTTGGCGTAGATGTCGCGCTTGCCGAGTTCGACGAACCGGCCACCCGGCCGCAGCGTCTCCAGACCACGGTCGATGGCCTGCCCCGCCAGCGAGTTGAGTACCACGTCGACCCCGCGCCCACCGGTGATCCGCAGCGCCTGACCGGCGAAGTCGAGGCTCCGGGAATCCAGTACGTGCTCGACGCCCAGCGCGCGCAGCAAGTCCCGCTTGGCCGGGCTGCCCGCCGTGGCGATCACCGTGGCTCCCACCAGACGGGCGTACCGGACGGCGGCCAGCCCCACCCCACCGGCGGCCCCGTGCACCAGCACGGTCTCCCCGGCCGCGAGCCGCGCCAGCTCGTGCAGGGCGTAGTGGACCGTCAGGAAGGCCACCGGCACGGTCGCGGCCTCCGCGAAACCGAGACCGTCGGGGATCTTCACCACGGCCGCCGCGGGAGCCACCGTGTGCGAGGCCAGACAGGCCGGGACGGTCGCGCACACCCGGTCCCCGACGGCCGGCTCGCTCACGCCCTCGCCCACGGCCGTGACGATCCCGGCGCATTCCAGGCCGGGGCCGTCATCGCCGAACCCGCCTTCGCCCGCTTCCGGGGGCAGCAGACCGGTCGCCTTCATGATGTCGCGGTAGTTGAGCGCGGCGGCGCGCACCGCGACCACCACCTCACCGGCCCCGGGTGTGATGGGTTCGGTCCGGGCCCAGACTGGCTCGTACGACAGTCCGGGCGTGCGGATCCGAAGGGCGAAGGGTTCGTCGCCGCTCTGCTCGACGTGTTCGCCGGACGGGAGTTCGCGCTCTCGGGGTACGAAGCGTCCGCCGGAGGTGATGACGATCTCGTCCTCGCGTGCTGCGGCCGGGCCCTCGTCGTCACCGCACGACATGTCGGCTGCCAGCAGTTCGCGGGCCAGCCGGTGCGCATCCGCGGCCGGGTCGCCGAGGCGTTCCAGCGACAGCCGGGTCACCCGCAGGTCGGGGTGCTCGTTGGCCAGGGTGCGGGCCACGCCCCAGGCGGCGGCGTCCTGCGGGTGGGCGGCGCGTTCGGGCGCGGGCAGCGCGCCGCTGGGCCGGGTCACCAGCCACAGGGCGGGCCGGGCGCCGTCCGGGAGGTTCTGGCAGGCCGCGGCCAGGGCGCGCAGCGTGGCAGCGCGCCGTACGGCCTGGTCGAGCATCGCCTGCGGGTCGGCGGGGGAGTCGGTCGGGGACTCGCCCAGCAGGAGCACCACGGCCGGGTCGCCGTCACCGGTGAGCGACGCCCTCCAGGCCGCGGGGTCGACGGGAGCGGGCGTCACCGGGACGGACCGCGTCCCGCCGTCGGCCAGCAGCGCGGCGAGGCGCTCGGCCAAGGGGCTCTCCGACTCGCTCTCGGTGGCCACGATCCACCGGGTGCCGTCGTCCGGCCGGGGCAGCGCGGGCTCGGCGGTCTCGTATACGGGCGCGGAGGCCAGCAGCACCGACGCGGTCTGCCGGGCCGGTGCCTCGATGCTGTCACCGAGACAGACGACGTGGGTGAGGCCGCACGCGCTCAGCACTTCGAGCCACCGGTCCCGGCCCAACAGGGGCGAGCCCGGACGCAGTTCGTCGTCATGCCGCCAGAAGCTGTCCAGCGTGCCGAAGAGCGGCAACAGATAGTCCGTGTCGTGTGTCTCGAAGGCCAGCAGTCGGCCCCCAGGGGCCAGCAGCCTGCGCACCCGGCGCAGGGCGGCCCCCAAGTCCGTCGCCGTGTGCAGGGAGTTGGCCGCGAGGATCAGGTCGTAGGCTCCGTCGGTGAAGCCCTGCTCGGCCGGGTCGGCGTTCAGGTCGAACGGCCGGTAGTCGACGAAGTCGTGGTCGCCGAAACGGCGCCGGGCGCGGGCGAAGAAGCCCGAGGAGACGTCGGTGAAGTGGTACACGGCTCGCTCGGGCGGCAGCAGCGGCAGCACAGCGGCGGCGGTCCCACCCGTGCCCGCGCCGACCTCCAGGATCCGTAGCGGCCGGTCCCCGGGCCAGGCCCGGGCGATCTCCGCAGCCAGCGAGGCGATGACCCGGTTGTGGAGACGGCAGGACGGCGCCACGTCGTAGAACTGCTCCAGCGCTTCCTGGGAACCCTGGCCGGTCAGCAGCTGCAGTGCGTCGCGTTCGCCGCGCAGCACCTGCGGCAGGTGCGACAACTGGCGGACCGCCAGCTGCACTTCGGCACTGCAGGCCGGGAAGTCCGACGGCAGCGCGGCCAGGAGGGGGCCCGGGGCCGCGGTGCCGGTCAGCCGCCACCGTCCGTCCTCGCCGGTGGCGGCCAGACCGTGCCCGGCCATCAGGTCGAGCAGGGCCCGCGCCAGCCGGTCGTATCCCGGGAGCATCCCGTGCCGGATCAGGTCGGCGGGCGTGAACTCGGCCACCTTCGCGGGCAGCAGGTCCCCGAACGCGGCGGCGGCCACATGGGCGGTCACCAGCTTCAGCCGGGCGGCGAAGTCCGCGAAGCGCGTGGAGCGCCAGCCGGCCTCCAGCGCGGCGACGCTCCCTGCGGCGGCCGCGGCGAGGTCATGGTCGGCGGGCAGCGGCGAGGGTGCCGCCGGCACGTCGAGATGCGGCGCGGCCCGCAGCACGGTCTCGTACCGCAGCGGCGCCCGGTCGGCCGGGCCGGGCACCCGCCGCATGCGTACGCCGTCCAGTTCGGCGGTGACGCTGCCGTCCGGGTCGGTGACGGTGACGTCGAAGCAGAGTTCGGCGGTGCCGCGGCTGCGGTCGCGGACGTGCAGCATCCCCGTCGCGGACGGGCTCCGCCAGACGCGCACGGCCCCGATCGCGGCCGGGAGCCAGCACTGCCCGGCGCCGGCCCGGGCGGCCACGAGCGGCACACATGCCTGGAGCGCGCCGTCCAGCAGTGCCGGATGCGCCACGTACTGCGCGGAGTCGGCCGGGTCCGTGGTGTGCCGGTAGGCCGCCAGCACATCCCCGTCCCCGATGTGCAGCCGTGCGAGCTGCCGGAACGCGGGCCCGTAGTCCAGGCCGGTCGCGGCCAGTTCGGGATACAGGGTGTCGACGTCGCCCCGGCGAGCGCAGCGGGCACGCACCGCGGTCAGGTCGACCCGGGCGGGCGGGCGGCCGATCAGCTCGCGGACCCGGCACCGGGCGTGCGGACGGGGCCGAGCGCCGTCGGCATCGGCGCCGTCGGCGGCGGCCTCGGTGCTGGTGATGGACACCATGCCGTCGTCGAGGGAGAACCCGAGCTGCAAGTGGACGTCCCCGGCCCGGTCCCACGGGACGACCAGCGGGCGGCTCACCTCCACCCAGGCCAGTTCCACCGGGCCGTCCAGTACCCGCCGGCCGGCGGACAGGGCCATCTCGACGTATCCGGTCGCGGGGAGAACCACCGATCCGGCCACCTTGTGGTCGGCCAGCCAGGGCACCAGCACCGGTTCGACCGGCCCGTGCCAGGAGGGCTCCGCCGTCGGCAGCCGCTCGCCCAGCAGGGGGTGGTCCAGCCGTCCCGATCCGCTGCTGACGATCCACTGCTGCGGGGTGCCGCTCCAGTGCCGTTCCCGCTGCCACGGGTACGCGGGGAGCTCCGCCACCCGGGCGGGGCGCGGGAACCAGCGGGTCCAGTCCGTCTGCGCCCCGGCGGCGATCAGTGCCTCGACCGACCGGCGCAGCGCGGCCGGGCCGGCGGTGTCACGGCGCAGGGTGTCGAGTACGGCCACCCGGTCGCGCCCGGCGGTGATCCGGCGCAGGTAGGTGCGCAGGACGGGATGGGGGCCGACCTCCAGCAGGACGTCGACGCCGGCGTCCAGGGCGTGGCCGACGGCGGCGGCGAACCGGACCGGCTCGCGGACGTTGCGCCACCAGTATTCGGCGCCCAGACCGCTCGCGGGCACCGGGCCGCCGGTGACGGTGGAGATCATCGCCTCGGTGCTCCCGCTCGGGTCCAGCCCTTCGAGGCCGACGGCCAGCGGGGCGCGGACCCGCTCCATGACCGGGCTGTGGAAGGCGTAGTCGAGGTCCATGAGCCGGAAGAACACCTCGCGCGCCGTCAACTCCTCGCCCAGCGACTTGAGTTGGTTGACCGGGCCGGCGACCGTCACGTCCCTGGCGCTGTTCACGGCGGCCACCACCAGGCCCGGGTACGGCGACAGGGCCCGCTCCGCCTCGGCCGACGGCAGTCCCACCGCCGCCATCCGGCCCCGGCCGGCCGTGGCTGCCTGGGCCCGGCCTCGCTCGGCGACCACCCGCGCCGCCTCCTGCAGCGTCAGCGCGCCGACGGCGTACGCGGCGGCCACCTCGCCGACGCTGTGCCCGAGCGCGACCGTCCACTTCACGCCCCGCTCGCGCAGGACCGCGACGATGCCAGCCTGCACCGCGAACAGCAGCGGCTGCGCCACCTCGGTGGCCTCCAACCCCCACTCGTCCACCGGCCGGCGCAGCTGCGCGACGACCGACCAGCCGATCCGGGGCTCCAGCGCGCCGTCGACCGCGTCCACCTCCGCGCGGAACACCGGGTCGGCGTCCAGCAGGTCGGCGGCCATCCCCGCCCACTGCGAGCCGTTGCCGGCGAAGACCAGCCCGACCCGGCCGTGCTCGACCGCCTCACCGGTCACGCCGTCGTCGGTCAGGATCCGCGCGGCTTCGAACGGGGACGAGGCGAGCGCCACGCGGCGGTAGCGGTGCTTGGCGCGGCGGAGGCTGGTGGTGGCGGCGATGTCGTAGAACTCCGCAGACTCGGTCGACGCTGTGGGTCCTGTGGGTCCTGTGGGCTCTGTCGGTTTTTCCGGCGTGGTGCGGGTCAGCCGGGCGGCCAGCCGCCGTGCCGCTCCCTCGGCCGCCTGCGGAGTACGTCCCGAGGCGATCACCGGCAGTTCGCCGACCGCATCCGCGCGGGGCCGCGGGACAGCAGGGGGACGTGGGGCAGCAGGGGGCGGCGGGGTGGCAGAAGGCGGCGGCCCGACGACGACATGGGCGTTGGCCCCGCCGAACCCGAAGGAGTTGACGCCCACGAAGCGCCCTCGGCCCCGGCCCCCCGAGGCCAGCGGACGCGCCCGGTCGACCGGCTCCAGCCCCAGCCCGGCGAAGTCGATGCCGGGGTTGAGCGGCTCCAGGTGCAGTGAGGCGGGGATCGTGCCGTACCGCAGCACCGCGAGGGCCTTGAACAGCCCCGCCATGCCCGACGCCGGCTCCAGGTGCCCGACGTTGGACTTCACCGACCCGATGGGCAGCGGGCCCACCGTCCGTGCGACGCCCAGCACTTGGCCCAGTGCCGTGCACTCGGCCGGATCGCCTGCCTGCGTGCCGGTGCCGTGCGCCTCCACGTACCCGACCTCGTCGGGCGTGATCGCGGCCCGCTCGTACACCCGCCGCAGCAGGTCCTCCTGTGCCCGCGCGCTGGGCAGGGCCAGCCCGGCCGTGTGCCCGTCGCAGTTGCTGCCGGCGCCGGCGATGACCCCGTGGATCCGGTCTCCGTCGGCCAGCGCGTCGGACAGCGGCTTCAGCACCACCACGCCCGCGCCCTCGGCCCTGACGAACCCGTCGGCGTCCGCTGAGAACGCCGCGCACCGGCCACGCCTCGACAGCATCGACGCCTGGCTGAACCCGACGAATCCCGCAGGGTTGAGCAGCACGTTGACCCCGCCCGCCAGCGCCACACGGCTGCCGCCCGACGCGAGCTCCCGGCAGGCGCGTTCCACGGCCACCAGCGACGACGAGCAGGCCGTGTCGACGGCCATGCTGGGCCCACGCAGGTCGAAGAAGTGCGACAGCCTGTTCGCCGCGATCGAATGGGCCGTGCCCGCCATGGAATAGGCGTTCATCCGCCGGACCCTGACCATCTGCAGCCCGCCGTAGGAGAAGTCCGAGACACCGACGAACACACAGGTGTCGGAGCCCGCCAACCTCGCGGGGTCGATCCCCGCGTCGTCCAGCGCCTCGACGGCCGTCTCCAGGAGCAGCCGGTGCTGCGGGTCCATCTGCGCCGCCTCCCGCGGCGAGATCCCGAAGTAGTCCGCGTCGAACCCGGCGATGTCCGCCAGGAACCCGCCGCGCGCGGTGTACGACTTCCCCGGCCGCGTCATCGCGGTGTCGACGAACCGCGCACTCTCGAACCGATCCTCAGGAACCGCCCCGACCACATCACGCCCGGCCTCCAACGCCTCCCACAACCCGGCCAGATCCACGATGCCGCCGGGCAGCCGGCACCCCAGACCCACGATCGCGAACGCGTCCGTCCCGTACGAATCCCGCGACATCCTTAAGCCCCCCAGTCCCGAAACTCTGCGTAATCACGCGACTACGGGATCACCATGGCGGGGGTGTCGGGACAGGTCAAGCGGAACCGGGTGGAACTCCCCCCCCTTTCACGTCGTGACCTGCAACAACTCCCATGCGAATGACGGCAATCGGAGTCAACATGTGTAGCCGGGAGCACCGAGTGGGGGAACGGCGGCGACTCCGCGGAGTGATGTCGGGGCGTCGCAGAACCTTGGCGCCCGGTAAGAATCCAGGCATGGACATCCGGCAGCTGAAGTACTTTCTCGCGATCGTGGACCACGGCGGTTTCAACCGCGCGGCCACGGCCCTGTACGTGTCGCAACCGGCGCTGTCGCAGACGGTTCAGTCGCTGGAACGGGATCTGGGCGCCGCCCTGTTCCATCGCATCGGCAAGCGGGCCGTCCTCACGGAAGCGGGGACGGCGCTGATCGAACCCGCCCGCGCGGCCGTACGCGGCTTGGAGACCGCGCGGGCCAGTGTCGACGCAGTCCAGGAACTGCGCACCGGCAGGCTCGACATCGCCGCGATGCCGTCCCCGGCCGTCGAACCGCTCACCTCGATGGTCCGCGACTTCAGCAGCCGCCACCCCGGGGTGCAGGTGTGCGTCCGTGCCGCCTTCACCCCGCAGGACGTCATCGACATGGTGCGCACGGGCACCGGCGAGCTGGGGTTGCTGACCACCCCTGGCCCACTGCCGGAGAAGGAGGTCGTGTCCCACCCCGTCGGCGCCCAGGGGCTCGCGCTGCTGACCCCGCCGAACGGCCCGTTCCCGCCGGGCAGACCGGTGGCCCGCGAGGAGTTGTCCGGGCAGCGGCTGATCACCGTGCAGCGGGGCACGGCCGCGCGCGCCTACGTGGACGACCTGCGCGAGAGCGGCGTGGAGTTCACCGTCGCCGCCGAGACCGAGCACCGGGTGTCGCTGCTGCCGCTCGTCCTGGCGGGCGTGGGCCTCGCGGTGGTGACCGATTCCTGGCGTGCCGTGGCGGAGCGGGCGGGGGCGATGGTGCTCGACCTGGAGCCGAACCCCGTGCTGCGCATCGGCCTGATCAGCCGGAGGGGGCAGCTGTCTCCGGCGGCCCGGGCCTTCCTGGACTGCGCCCTGGCAGAACAGAAGCCCTCCGGGTAGCGCCCTTATCAGGCCGGCTTATAAGCGAGATCCGGATTGCGTCTTGGACGCGTTCCCGGGCGCGCTGGTGCAATCGGCCGCATGACGAACCAGAACCACCGCATCGCCCTCGTCCCCGGTGACGGCATCGGGACGGAGGTCCTGCCGCCCGCCCAGCGAGTCCTGGACGCCGTCGGCCGCCGCCACGGCATCGCGTTCTCCTACACCTCCTACGACTGGTCCTGCGAGCGCTACCTGCGCGAGGGCGCGATGATGCCCGAGGACGGCCTGGAGCGGCTGCGCGAGGCGGACGCGATCCTGCTGGGCGCCGTCGGCTACCCGGGCGTCCCCGACCACATCTCCCTGTGGGGACTGCTGATCCCCATCCGCCGCACCTTCCGCCAGTACGTCAACCTGCGGCCGATCCGGGTCTTCGAAGGCGTGGCCAGTCCACTGCGCGCCGCCGTCGCGGGCGAGGTCGACCTCGTCGTCGTACGGGAGAACGTCGAGGGCGAGTACAGCGAGATCGGCGGCCGGCTGAACCAGGGCACCCCGGAGGAACTGGCCGTCCAGGAGGCGGTGTTCACCCGGGCCGGGGTCATCCGGATCGCCGACTACGCCTTCTCGCTCGCCGCCCGGCGCCGCGGGAGGCTGACCTCCGCGACCAAGTCCAACGGCATCATCCACACCATGCCGTTCTGGGACGAGCTGATCGCCGAGCGCGCCGCCGCGCACCCCGGCGTCGCCTGGGACCAGGAGCACATCGACGCGCTGGCCGCGAAGTTCGTCCTCGATCCTGCCCGCTTCGACGTGGTCGTCGCCTCCAACCTCTTCGGCGACATCCTCAGCGACCTCGCGGCCGCCGTGGCCGGCTCGATCGGGATCGCCCCCTCCGCGAGCCTCAACCCCGAGGGCACCTACCCGTCGATGTTCGAGCCGGTGCACGGCTCCGCCCCCGACATCGCCGGCCGGGGCATCGCCAACCCGCTGGGCGCGATCGGCTCGGCGGCTCTGATGCTCGACCACCTCGGCCACACCGAGGCCGCGCAGAACGTCAACGACGCGATCGCCGCCGTGCTGGCCAAGTCGGACGTCCGTACCCGCGACCTGGGCGGTACGGCGACCACCGACGAGTTCACCGAGAAGCTGCTCGAACTCCTCTGACGCCTCACTACGCGCAGCAGGCGGAACGGAGGGCCTTTGAGGCTCGAAGAACGTCACCGAGGAGCTGACGCCGGCCGAACAACGAGCAAAGCGGCCGTGTCCGGTCGCAGGTCACGTGTCGGGAGTCGTCCGACGAGCCGCGTACGCGGCGGGCGTCAGGCCGGTGTGGTGGCGGAAGAAGCGGCCGAAGTTGGCGGCGTCGGTGAAGCCGAGGTGGGCGGCGACCGCGTGGGCGGTCCACTGGGCGTGGCCGAGGAGTCGGCGCGCTTCGAGCAGCCGCCGGTCGTTGATGATCTCCCGTGCTCCCTTGCTGGTGGCGGCCTGGGCGGCGCGGCTGAGCGTGCGCACCGAGCAGCCGAGCAACTGGGCGTAGTCGTCCACGCGGTGCAGCTCACGGAAGTGCAACTCCAGGGCGTCCAGGAATCGTTCGTAGGTGTGGTGGCGCCCGGCGGTGCCGTTTGGAGAGCCGGTTCCGGTGCCGGCCGGAGGGGCGGGGATGCCCGGGGAGTGGGCGAGGCGGAGCAGCAGGGTTTCCAGGAGGCTGCACCGCAGCGCGTGATGGGCCGGGAGCGGGCGACGCCCCAGGGCACGGTGTTCGTCGAGGAGTTGGAACGCGGTCTGTTCCAGCCAGGGGACGTCGTCAGGATGCGGGGCCAGGACGGCGGGGGCATCGTGCGAGGTGAGGGGGGTCAGCAGGCGGGCGGTGTCGGGCCGGAGCACCTCCGGCTCGAACAGGATGAAGGGCCCGCGGGCGGTGCTGGGGTCGTGCCAGCACTGCACGTGCCCGGCGCGTACCCACAGCCACTGGCCGGGAGTGACGGTACGGGTGACGTGGTCGACATCGTGCCGCAGCACACCCTCGCTGACGAGGATGAGGTAGTGGAAGGTGGCCCGGCCCGGGAGTGGGGGATTCCAGGGCCAGTCGTCGTGGTGGGCGTGGAAGTCCTCGACCGTGGTCACTTCCAGGCCGTACGGGGTACCGACCGGCGGCTGGAAGCCGTACAGCGGGACGGCAGTCGGCTCGGCGTGGGTGGTGAAACGGGGCCGCGGGGAGTGTCGTCTGGTGACCATCACGTGTCCGCAGCCTACCGTCCGAATTGTCGATCTCAAGGAGAGGATGGGACACCTCCCGCTGAAGAAAGGACTTCGCGGTGCCTCTCACCGGCAACGAGCTCCCCGGCAGGCTCGGACACCCAGAGATGGATCTCCGCTCGGATCCGCGCAGCGATCCGCAGCTGATCAAGGTGCTCGCTCCACCGGGGCTCGATCACAACGTGCCACCGCCGGAGGGACTTTCGCGGCGGTCGTCCCGGCGGGAGCGGCGTTCCATGCCGGATCTCGCCCCGGGCGTCGCGTCGACCGAGTGACAGTCCCTGGCCACCGACATCGACCGAGGAGCTCACCACCATGAACGGAACAACGCTGCTGAAGACCGCGGCCTACCACGCCGAGGAACTGCCCGGTGCCGGCCTGGAGCACCCCTTCGGCCCCGACTGGGAGGTCTTCAAGGTGCGCGGCAAGGTCTTCATGCTGATGACCGAGGTTCCCGGCCGCCCCGTCGTGATCCTCAAGTCGGACCCGGCCGAGGCCCAGGCCCTGCGCGAGGAGAACGCGGCCATCACCCCCGGCTACCACATGAACAAGAAGCACTGGATCACGTTGGAGGGCGGGGACGCGATCGACGAGGAGCTGGTCAAGGAGCTCGTGACCGAGTCCTACCGTCTCGTGGTCGGCCGTCTTCGCAAGTCTCAGCAGCCCGTCGACCCGCACACCTACGGCCGCCGCGCCTGAGGCCGAGTTCTCCCCAGGCGGGCCGGCCTCTACTTCGGGTCGCGGTCGAACAGTGACTTGGACCAGACGTGGCCGAGCAGGGCCAGCCCCAGGCACCAGGCGACGGCGAGCCATCCGTTGTTGCCGATCTCGGTGCCGAGGAGCAGGCCGCGCAGGGTCTCGATGGCGGGCGTGAAGGGCTGGTACTCGGCGATCGGCTGGAACCAGCCCGGCATCGCGTCGACCGGCACGAAGGCGCTGGAGAGGAGCGGCAGGACCATCAGCGGCATGGCGTTGTTGCTGGCCGCCTCGGCGTTGGGGCTGACCAGGCCCATGCCGACCGCGATCCAGGTGAGCGCCAGGGAGACGAGCGTCAGCAGCCCGACTGCGAGGATCCACTCAAGGACGGTGGCGTCCGTGGCCCGGAACCCGATCGCCACGGCGACGGCCCCGACGAGCACCACGCTCATCACGCACTGCAGCACGCTGCCGACGACGTGCCCGACGAGCACCGAACCGCGGTGGATCGCCATCGTCCGGAAGCGGGCGATGATGCCCTCGCTCATGTCGGTGGAGACGGACACCGCGCTGCCGATCGTGGTGCCGCCGATGGTCAGCATCAGGATGCCCGGGACGAGATACGCGAGGTACTCGGACCGGTCGGCACCGCCGTCCCCGATGCCGGCGCTCATCACGTCTCCGAAGATGTAGGCGAAGAGCAGGAGCAGCATGACCGGCGTGAGCAGCAGGTTCAGGGTGAGGGACGGGTAGCGCCGGGCGTGCAGGAGGTTGCGGCGCAGCATCGTGGTCGAGTCGCGTAGGGCGAGGGAGAGGGAGCTCATCGGACAGCCTCCTTGGGCTGGTTCGGCTGGTCGCTTCCGCCGGTCAGGGCGAAGAAGACGTCGTCGAGGTCGGGGGTGTGCACGGTCAGCTCGTCGGCCTCGATGCCGGCGGCGTCCAGCCGGTCGAGGAGGGAGCGCAGTTCGCGCTGGGTTCCGTCGCTGGGTATCTGCAGGGCGAGCAGCTCGTCGTCGCGGGTTGTCTCGCGCAGTGCGGCGGCCGCCCGTTCGTACGCGGCCGGGTCGGTGAAG
Source organism: Streptomyces sp. R28 (assembly GCF_041052385.1). Lineage (GTDB taxonomy): Bacteria > Actinomycetota > Actinomycetes > Streptomycetales > Streptomycetaceae > Streptomyces. Next base: position 8,730,637 of record NZ_CP163439.1, read on the forward strand.
CGGAGGTGGATGTGTCCGCCGGGGACGAGTCGTTTCAGTTCTTCGGCGGTGCCCTCGGCGGCGATCTTGCCGTCGTTGAGCACGGCGATGCGGTCGGCGAGTTCGTCGGCCTCCTCCAGGTACTGGGTGGTGAGGAAGACGGTGACGCCGTCGGAGACGAGTGCGCGGATGATCTGCCACATGGTGTGCCGGGAGCGTGGGTCGAGGCCGGTGGTCGGCTCGTCGAGGAAGATGATCCGCGGGTTGCCGACCAGGGTCATGGCGATGTCGAGGCGGCGTTTCATGCCGCCGGAGTAGGTGGAGGCGGGCTTCTGCGCTGCCTCCACGAGGTCGAAGCGCTCCAGCAGTTCGGCGGTGACCCGCCGCCCCTCGCGCTTGGAGAGGTGGTGCAGGTCGGCCATGAGGAGCATGTTCTCCTCGCCGGTGATCAGCCCGTCCACAGCGGAGAACTGCCCGGTGACACCGATCGCCGCGCGCACCCCGTCCGGTGACGTGGCGATGTCGTGGCCCGCGACCTGGGCCTGCCCGCCGTCGGCAGCGATGAGCGTGGACAGGATCTTCACGGCGGTGGTCTTGCCGGCGCCGTTCGGCCCGAGCAGCGCGAACACGGACCCGGCCGGAATACGCAGATCGATGCCGTCGAGGACGGTCTTGTCGCCGTACGACTTGCGCAGACCGACTGCGGAGACAGCGGTCGGCGACGGGCGATCGTGACCGCCCCCTCGACTGGATGTGGGCATGACAGATGAAGGCACGGGGCCCTCCCCTTCGAAAGATGAAGTGACTGGGGGATCGGAAAGGCGACGGAGGCTGGTGCGGGGATGGGAGGCGCTCAGGCTTTGGCGCGGAAGACGTCGATGTTGCCCCAGTTGGTCCGTGCGCGGACCTTGACGGTGCCCTCGGTCTGCTCCGGGGCCTCGGACGCGGCGAGCGTGTTGCGTACCTGCCCGCGGTTGGAACTGACGTCGAGCCAGGCGGCGGTGCCCTCGCGGACACCGACCTCGATGGAGCCGTTGGAGGTCTCCAACTGGACGTCGCCGCTGGAGACTTCGGCGACGCGAAGGGAGGCGTTGGTCGTGGTGCCGATGACCGACGCCTCGGCGCGCGCGATGTCGATGCCGCCGTTGGCGCCGTTCACCCGCAGCTCACCGGTCACGGCGCCGACGGTCGTGGTGCCGTGCGAGTTCTTCAGGACGGCGGGACCGTCGACGAGGCCGACGCGCACACTGCCGGAGCTGGTGGTGATCTCGGCCTTGCCGTCGACCCGGTCGACGGTGATCGAACCGTGGGAGACGGTCAGTTGGAGCGGCCCGGTCGTGTCGAGGCGGACGTCACCGGTCGAGGTCTTCACCCGGACCTCGCCGAGCCGGCCCTCGCTGAGGACCTGGGCCCAGGAGCCGGTCGTCTCGACGCGTGATCCGGTGGGCAGTTCGACCGTCACGTCGGCGACGCCGGAGGGCCCGATCATGCGTCGCTCCTTCGTCCTGACGGTCAGGACGCCGCTCGCGTAGGTGACCTCGGTCTGCTCGGCGGCCCGCACGTCCTTGTCCCTCTTCGGGTCGCGGGGCTGCACCTCGACGACCGTGTCGAGGCGGTCCGCCGCGGTGAACCGGATGGAACCGGCGCCCACGTGGGCGTTGACCGAGATCGGTTCGGGAGTGTCGAAAGAAGGCATGGCTGTACCGTCCTCATGAGTCCGTGGGTCGTCCCCGCAGGTGGGACGTGGTGTGAGTGCAGCGCTTTTCTCTGGGGGCGGGCGCGGTCAGCGCACCCAGCCGGTGAAGCTCTGTCCGACGGTGCGGGTCCTCTCCGCCGTACGCGGCTGCGTGCCGCCGTCGACCGCGGCCGACACGGCGCGCACCAGCCACGCGTTGACCGACAGGCCCTCGCGGCTCGCAGCCTCCTCGGCACGGGCCTTGAGGTGGGCCGGCAGTCGCAGGTTGACGCGGGCGGTGCCGCCCTCGTCGCTGTCGGCGGGCGGTTGTGCCTTGAGCGGTTCGACGGGTGCGGTCGGCTCCGTGGGGGCGTCGCCGTAGGTGGGCGGCGGTGTCACCACGAAGTCGGGGTCGAGCCCGCGCAGCCGTACGTCGACCGAGCCGGGGGCGAGTTCGCGGGTGATCTCGTCCATCGCGGCGGAGAGCACGTTGAGCATCGTCAGCCGGGTCGCCGACTCCAGGGGAGCGGTGAGCCTCTCGGCCAGCTCGCGGGCATCTTCCCCGCCGGCTTCGGCGGCCACCGCGAGTTCGCGGCGGAGGGTGTCGACATACGGGGTGAGGTCCATGACGCCATAATGGCACCATTGTGGTGCCATCCGCAAGCCTGGGTGATGCTGCCGTCGGGCTAGGGCGCGAGTTGCTGCGCTACCTGCGAAAACGTGAAGAGTGCGGCTGGAGTCACGGCGGCGCCATGTGTGCCGTCTGCTTTTGGGGTCCTGGAATGGAGGCGAGCGGCACCGGGTGGCACCGGATGGCGCCGAGTGGCGCCGGATGGTGTCAAGCCGCCACTCGACGCCAAGTGGCGCCAAGTGGCGCCAAGTGGTGCCGCAACAAGGGACTCGCCCCGAGAACCTCACCGGCTGGTCATTCGGCGGTGAGCGCCATGAGTACGTCGCCGGCCGCGGTGCTGCCCTGCCTTGCCAGGCGCCGCCGGGCGGGGTCGTCTCGGCGGTGATCGCCTCGGGGACGGGGTTGCTGCTGCTGAACTACGGGTTCGTCCCGCCGACGGGCCGGTCCTCGACCTGCTGTGCCCCGGGCCACCGAGCGCCACAGCGCAATGCTCGCCGGTATGGATCAAGGGCGTAAGAGTCCCGTCAAAGCCGTGGGTGCCGCCGTAAGGGAGCCGTCAACGGACGACCTGATCCGGCCGGAGAGGCGCTTTCCTCTAATCGTCCCTGTCCACCGAACCTCACTCCAGGAGTTCACGATGGCCGACCTGGCCTTCGTCGTCATCACGGTCGCGATCTTCGCGCTGGTGGCTCTCGTAGCCAAGGGGGTGACGAAGCTGTGACCGCCGAGAACATTGTCGGCCTCGTCGTGGCCGTCGCCCTGCTGGGCTATCTCGTCCTCGCCCTGATCTTCCCGGAGAGGTTCTGACGGTGACATCAGCTGCTACCGCAGCGGGAGATGTGGGTCCCGTACTCGCCGGCGTGCTCCAACTGCTCGCCCTCGTAGGCGCGCTGGCGCTCGCCTACGTCCCCCTCGGCAATTACATGGCCAAGGTCTACTCCTCCGACAAGCACTGGCGCGTCGAGAAGTGGACCTACAAGGCCATCGGTGGCAACCCCGACGCCGAGATGACCTGGCCCGCCTACCTGCGCGGTGTCCTCGCCTTCTCGGCCGTCAGCGTCCTCTTCCTCTACCTGCTGCAGCGGCTCCAGGGCGTCCTGCCCGGCTCGCTCGGCTTCTCCTCGGTCAGCCCGGCGCAGTCGTTCAACACGGCCGTGTCCTTCGTGACCAACACCAACTGGCAGTCGTACTACGGCGAACAGACCATGGGGCACGTCGTGCAGACCGCCGGTCTCGCCGTGCAGAACTTCGTCTCCGCGGCCGTCGGTATCGCCGTCGCCGTGGCCCTCGTACGTGGCTTCGCGCGCTCGCGCACCGGTGAGCTCGGCAACTTCTGGTCCGACCTGGTGCGCGGCGTTCTGCGGATCCTGGTGCCGGGCGCGGCGATCGCGGCCGTGGTGCTGGTGGCGTGTGGTGTGATCCAGAACTTCTCCGGCATTCACGAGGTCGGGCAGTTCATGGGTGGCTCGCAGCAGTGGAACGGTGGCGCGGTCGCCTCGCAGGAGGCCATCAAGGAGCTCGGGACGAACGGCGGCGGCATCTTCAACGCCAACAGCGCCCACCCCTTCGAGAACCCGACGCCCTTCACCAACCTCTTCGAGATCTTCCTGATCCTGGTGATCCCGTTCTCGCTGACCCGCACCTTCGGCGTGCTGGTCGGCTCGGTGAAGCAGGGTTACGCGATCCTCGCCACGATGTTCACGATCTGGCTGGGCTTCGTCGCCCTGATGATGTGGACGGAGTTCGCGCACCACGGCCCGGCGCTCCAGGCCGCGGGCGGGGCGTACGAGGGCAAGGAGGTCCGCTTCGGTGTCGGCTCCTCGTCGATCTTCGCGGTGTCCACGACGCTGACGTCGACCGGTGCGGTGGACTCCTTCCACTCCTCCTTCACCGGGCTCGGCGGCGGCATCACCATGCTCGGCATGATGCTGGGCGAGATCGCGCCCGGCGGCACCGGCTCCGGCCTCTACGGCATGCTGATCATGGCCGTGATCGCGGTGTTCATCGCCGGTCTGATGGTCGGCCGTACGCCCGAGTACCTGGGCAAGAAGATCGGCACCCGCGAGATCAAGCTGGCGGCCTGCTACATCCTGATCACCCCGGCGCTGGTGCTCGTCTTCACGGCGGCCTCCATGGCGCTGCCGACACCGCCGCACTCGATGCTCAACTCCGGTGCGCACGGCTTCTCGGAAGTCCTGTACGCGTTCACGTCGGCCTCGAACAACAACGGTTCGGCGTTCGCCGGCCTGAACGCGAACACCGACTGGTTCAACACCATGACCGGACTCGCGATGCTGCTGGGCCGCTTCCTGCCGATGGTGTTCGTGCTGGCGCTGGCGGGTTCGCTCGGCGGGCAGACGCCGGTCCCGGCCACCGCGGGCACGCTGCGCACCGAGAAGCCGCTGTTCACCGGCCTGCTGGTGGGCGCGATCCTGATCATCACCGGTCTGACGTACTTCCCGGCCCTCGCGCTCGGGCCGCTGGCCGAGGGGCTGGCGTGATGACCACCGACCTTCAGAAGCAAGAGGACTCGATGTCCACAGCGACTCCGACCCGGGCGCCGCACAGCGACGTTCCCACCGGGCACAAGTCCCCCGAGGGCCGTGTAGGAGCGGGCCTCTTCGACCCGAAGCAGCTGGTCAAGTCGCTGCCGGAAGCCTTCCGCAAGCTCGACCCGCGCATGCTGGTCAAGTCGCCCGTGATGTTCGTGGTGTGGATCGGCTCCGTGCTGACCACGGTCTTCTCCTTCAAGGACCCGGGCGACTGGTTCGGCTGGACGATCAGCGCCTGGCTGTGGCTGACCGTGATCTTCGCCAACCTGGCGGAGGCCGTCGCCGAGGGCCGTGGCAAGGCGCAGGCCGACACCCTGCGCAAGGCCAAGACCGACACGGTCGCCCGCCGACATCTCCCCGACGGCTCTGAAGAGCGGGTCCCCGGCACCGAGTTGAAGATCGGCGACCTCGTGGTCTGCGAGGCCGGTGACGTCATCCCCGGCGACGGTGACGTCGTCGAGGGCGTCGCGTCCGTCGACGAGTCGGCGATCACCGGTGAGTCCGCTCCGGTCATCCGTGAGTCCGGCGGCGACCGTTCGGCGGTCACCGGTGGCACGAAGGTGCTCTCCGACCGCATCGTCATCAAGATCACGACGAAGCCGGGCGAGACCTTCATCGACCGGATGATCAACCTGGTCGAGGGCGCGGCCCGGCAGAAGACGCCGAACGAGATCGCGCTGAACATCCTGCTGGCCTCGCTGACGATCGTCTTCCTGCTGGCGGTGGCCACGCTGCCGCCCTTCGCGGACTACGCCGGTACGCACCTGACGATGGTGGTGCTGGTCGCCCTGCTGGTCTGCCTCATCCCGACGACGATCGGCGCGTTGCTGTCGGCGATCGGCATCGCGGGCATGGACCGGCTGGTGCAGCGCAACGTACTCGCCATGTCCGGCAGGGCGGTCGAGGCCGCCGGTGACGTCTCCACGCTGCTGCTCGACAAGACCGGCACCATCACGCTCGGCAACCGCCAGGCGTCCGAATTCGTGCCGGTGACAGGCACGACGGAGGCCGAGGTCGCGGACGCCGCCCAGCTCTCCTCGCTGGCCGACGAGACTCCCGAGGGCCGTTCCATCGTCGTCCTGGCGAAGGAGAAGTACGGACTGCGTGAGCGCCACCAGGGCGAGCTGGCGCACGCCGAGTGGATCGCCTTCACCGCCCAGACCCGCATGTCGGGTGTGGACGTCGACGGACGCAAGGTCCGCAAGGGCGCCACCGCCTCGGTCGTCGCCTGGGTGAGGGAGCAGGGCGGCGAAGTCGCCGAGGACGCGGACGCCGTCGCCAACCGCATCTCCGAGGCCGGCGGCACTCCGCTGCTGGTCGCCGTCCAGGACGACCGGGGCGCCCGGATCCTGGGTGTCATCCACCTGAAGGACGTCGTCAAGGACGGCATGCGGGAGCGGTTCGAGGAACTGCGCCGGATGGGCATCAAGACCGTCATGATCACGGGTGACAACCCGCTGACCGCGAAGGCGATCGCCGAGGAGGCGGGCGTCGACGACTTCCTGGCGGAGGCCACTCCCGAGGACAAGATGGCCCTCATCAAGCAGGAGCAGGCGGGCGGCAAGCTGGTCGCGATGACCGGTGACGGCACCAACGACGCCCCGGCCCTGGCCCAGGCGGACGTCGGTGTGGCCATGAACACCGGTACGTCGGCCGCCAAGGAGGCCGGCAACATGGTCGACCTCGACTCCAACCCGACCAAGCTCATCGAGATCGTCGAGATCGGCAAGCAACTCCTCATCACCCGGGGCGCGCTCACGACGTTCTCCATAGCCAACGACGTCGCGAAGTACTTCGCGATCATCCCGGCGCTGTTCGCGGCCGTCTACCCGGGCCTGGACAAGCTCAACATCATGGGCCTGTCCTCGCCGGACTCCGCGATCCTGTCGGCCGTCATCTTCAACGCGCTGATCATCATCGCGCTGGTGCCGCTCTCCCTGAAGGGCGTGCAGTACCGGCCGGTCAGCGCCGACAGGATGCTGCGGCGCAACCTCACCATCTACGGCATCGGCGGACTCGTCGCCCCCTTCATCGGCATCAAGATCATCGACCTGCTCATCTCCCTCATCCCCGGGATCGGTTGATCCATCATGAACAACTCGGTTACGAACACCGCCCGGTTGCTGGGGGCGGCCCTGCGAGCCCTCCTGGTGCTGACCCTGGTGACCGGCGTCATCTATCCGCTGGTCGTCACCGGCATCGCCCAGGGGCTGTTCACCGACAAGGCGAACGGCTCCGAGATCGAGGTGGACGGCAAGGTCGTCGGCTCGTCCCTGATCGGGCAGTCGTACAACCTGCCGCTGAAGAAGGGCCAGGAGACCCCGGACGCGGACCTGAAGTGGTTCCAAGGCCGTCCGGCGAACGGGCTCGGCGCCAACAGCATCAACACGCAGTACAAGTTGCTGCTGTCCGGCGCCACCAACCTGTCCGCCGACAACAAGGACCTGATCAAGCAGGTCGAGGACGCCAAGGCCGCGGTCGTGAAGGACAACTCCGTGTCCGGCCACACCGTCAGGCCGTCGGGCGTCCCCGCGGACGCGGTGACCTCCTCCGCCTCCGGCCTTGACCCGGACATCTCCCCGGCCTACGCCGAACTCCAGGCCCACCGCGTCGCCGCGAAGAACGGCCTGTCCGCCGCCCAGGTGGAGAAGCTGGTCAAGGACCACACCGAGGGCCGCACCCTCGGCTTCATCGGCGAGCCCCGCGTGAACGTCCTCGAACTCAACATCGCGCTCAAGGACCTTACGGCGAAGCACTGATGGGATTACGTGACACGAGCGGGAGTTGGCGGCCGGGAGGCGTCCCGATGCCGCCAACTCCCGTAGTCATGAAGCCGGTTGCGGCACGTCCGGCGTCCCCGGCCGGCCAGACGACAGGAAAGGCCACACCCATGACCCGGGTGCTCGTGGTGGAGGACGACCCGCAGCTCGTACGGGCCCTCGTCATCAACCTGCAGGCACGTCACTACGGCGTGGACGCCGCCCCCGGCGGGGCCACGGCCCTCCGCCTCGCTGCCGCGCGGCAGCCCGACGTGGTCCTGCTCGACCTCGGACTGCCCGACATGGACGGCGTCGACGTCATCAAGGGCCTACGGGGCTGGAGCCGGGTGCCGATCCTGGTCCTGTCCGCCCGGCAGGGGTCCGACGAGAAGGTGGCCGCGCTCGACGCCGGCGCCGACGACTACATCACCAAGCCGTTCAGCATGGACGAGTTGCTGGCCCGCCTGCGGGCCGCCGTCCGACGTACCGAGGACGCGCCGCTCGTCCCCGACACGACGCTGGTCGATACGGCGGACTTCAGCATCGACCTGCTCGCCAAGAAGGTCGTCCGGGACGGGCGGGACGTACGGCTGACCCCGACCGAGTGGCACCTGCTGGAGATCCTGGTGACCAACCCCGGCCGGCTGATCACACAGAAGCACCTCCTCCAGGAGGTCTGGGGCGTCTCGCAGAGCAACAAGACCAACTACCTGCGCGTGTACATGGCCCAGCTGCGCCGCAAATTGGAGAGGGACCCCTCCCACCCCCGCTATCTGATCACCGAGCCCGGCATGGGCTACCGCTTCGAAGCCTGACCGAGGGACGACATGGCACGCGGCAAGCTCCGGATCTACCTCGGCGCGGCACCCGGCGTCGGCAAGACCTACGCCATGCTGTCGGAGGCACACCGCCGTATCGAGCGGGGCACCGACTGCGTGGTCGCCTTCGTGGAGCACCACCACCGGCCGCGCACCGAGGTGATGCTGCACGGTCTGGAACAGGTGCCGCGCCGGGAGATCGAGTACCGGGACGGCGTCTTCACCGAGATGGACGTGGACGCCGTCCTGCGGCGTGCCCCCGCCGTGGCCCTGGTCGACGAGCTCGCCCACACCAACGTCCCCGGCTCGCGCAACACCAAGCGCTGGCAGGACGTCGAGGAACTGCTCGCCGCCGGGATCGACGTCATCTCCACCGTGAACATCCAGCACCTGGAGTCGCTGGGTGACGTGGTCGAGTCGATCACCGGCGTGCGGCAGCGCGAGACCGTCCCCGACGAGGTCGTACGGCGTGCCGACCAGATCGAGCTGGTCGACATGTCACCGCAGGCGCTGCGCCGCCGTATGGCGCACGGCAACATCTACAAGCCGGACAAGGTCGACGCGGCGCTCTCCAACTACTTCCGGCCGGGCAACCTCACCGCCCTGCGCGAACTGGCGCTGCTGTGGGTGGCCGACCGGGTCGACGCGTACCTGACCGAGTACCGCAGCGAGCACCGGGTCTCGACCATCTGGGGCTCGCGCGAGCGGATCGTCGTCGGCCTGACCGGCGGTCCCGAGGGGCGCACCCTGATCCGCCGGGCGGCGCGCCTGGCGGAGAAGGGCGCCGGCGGCGCGGTGCTTGCCGTCTACATCTCCCGCAGCGACGGCCTCACCGCCGCCTCCCCGAAGGAACTGGCCGTCCAGCGAACCCTGGTCGAGGACCTCGGCGGCTCCTTCCACCAGGTCGTCGGCGACGACATACCGGCCGCACTGCTGGACTTCTCCCGGGGCGTGAACGCCACCCAGATCGTGCTGGGCGTCTCCCGGCGCAGGAGCTGGCAGTACGCGTTCGGACCGGGAGTCGGCGCCACGGTCGCCCGCGCGTCGGGCCCCGACCTCGACGTGCACCTCATCACGCACGACGAGGCGGGCAAGGGCCGCGGACTGCCGGTGGCGCCCGGAACACGCCTCGGACGGCAACGGGTCATCTGGGGCTGGGTGGTAGGCGTACTCGGCCCCGCCCTCCTCACCTGGCTCCTCACCGGCGTCAGCCCGGACGTCGGTCTCGCCAACGACATGCTGCTGTTCCTCACCCTGACGGTGGCGGCGGCGCTGCTGGGCGGGCTCTTTCCGGCACTGGCCTCCGCGGTGGTGGGATCCCTGCTGCTCAACTGGTTCTTCACCCCGCCCGTCCACACCCTGACGATCGCCGACCCGAAGAACATCGTCGCCATCGCGATCTTCGTCGGGGTCGCCGTGTCCGTCGCCTCGGTGGTGGACCTGGCGGCCCGGCGCACCCACCAGGCGGCGCGGCTGCGCGCCGAGTCGGAGATCCTCTCGTTCCTCGCGGGGAACGTCCTGCGCGGGGAAACCACGCTGGAGGCGTTGCTGGAGCGGGTCCGCGAGACCTTCGGCATGGAGTCGGCGGCCCTGTTGGAGCGGAACGGCGAGACGGACCCATGGACCTGCGCCGGCAGCGTGGGGCCCCGGCCTGCCGAGATTCCCGAGGATGCGGACGTGGACGTACCGGTAGGCGACCACATGGCCCTGTCCCTGCGCGGCCGGGTGCTTCCCGCCGCCGACCGCCGGGTGCTGGCCGCGTTCGCCGCGCAGGCCGCCGTCGTCCTGGACCGCCAGCGGCTGCTGCACGAGGCCGACCGGGCCAAGGAGTTGGCCGAGGGCAACCGCATACGCACCGCGCTGCTCGCCGCCGTCAGCCACGACCTGCGCACCCCGCTCGCCGGAATCAAGGCTGCCGTGTCCTCGCTGCGCTCCGACGACGTCGAGTGGTCCGAGGAGGACCAGGCGGAACTGCTGGAGGCCATCGAGGAGGGCGCCGACCGCCTCGACCACCTCGTCGGCAACCTGCTCGACATGTCCCGCCTGCAGACCGGCACCGTCACCCCCATCATCCGCGAGAGCGACCTCGACGAGGTCGTGCCCATGGCGCTCGGCGGGGTGCCCGAGGACAGCGTGGACCTGGACATCCCCGAGACGCTGCCCATGGTCCACGTCGACCGGGGGCTGCTGGAGCGGGCCGTGGCCAACGTCGTCGAGAACGCCGTCAAGTACAGCCCGCCGGGGGAGAAGGTCCTGGTGTCGGCGAGCGCCCTCGCCGACCGGGTCGAGGTGCGGGTCGTCGACCGCGGGCCAGGTGTCCCGGACGAGGCCAAGGACCGCATCTTCGAACCCTTCCAGCGGTACGGCGACTCACCCCGCGGTGTCGGCGTCGGCCTCGGGCTGGCCGTCGCACGCGGCTTCGCCGAGGCCATCGGTGCCACGCTGCACGCCGAGGACACGCCCGGCGGTGGCCTCACCATGGTGCTCGCCGTACGGACGGCACCGGAGCGGCGGCCGCCGCGGCACCAGCCGGACCTGCCGACGGCAGCCACGTCCTGAGGGCCGGCACTCTGTCGGCCGACCGCTGGCGCAGCCTCCTGGCGTGACGGGTCTCGCGGCCGTCCCCGGAGCCGGCGCAAGATCTCCGCGTCCTCCCGGGCGGCAGCGCGAGCGGCCATGGGGAGATCCGGATCCGCACCGGCGCGGGTTCCGCCGGCTCTTCTCGGTGGGCCGGCAGGTCGAAGGTGAATGCTGAGCCAGTGCCCGAGGAGCAGGTCTCCGAAACTGACCGCACGTCATTGATCCATCTCGAGTCGCGCACGCGCCTCGCATCCGACCCGCAACGGTAGTCGTGCTGCCTCCATCTCGGGGGCGTAAGGAGCAAGTGGCCATGACCAGCAAGAACGTAGACATCGCGGGTGAGTACTTCCAGGCCGTCCAGAAGGGTGACCTGGCCAAGGTGGGCGAGCTTCTGGACGAGGAGATCGTCTGGCATCAGCCGGGTGGCAACCAGTTTTCCGGTGAGCGCAAGGGGCGCGACGCCGTCTTCGCCATGCTCGGCGGGATGATGGAGGCCAGTCAGGGTTCCTTCGCCATCGACAAGATCGACGCTCTGATGGGCAACGGCGACATGGTGGCCGCCTCGATCCACTTTGCCGGGCGGCGTGAGGACACGTCCATGAGCATGGAGGGCGTGGATGTTCTGCGTCTGAAGGACGGCAAGATCGTCGAGATGTGGCTGTTCTCCGGCGACCAGGCGGCCGAGGACGCCTTCTGGGGGCAGTAGGCCGCCAGCATCCTTCCCGGACGGGAGTCGTCCTGCACACTCCGGGCGCGTGGGTCGCGGTGGCCGCCTCGGCGTAGGCGAATCCGCCGCCGATGGTCAGGATCCGCCCTGTTCGACCCATCCCTCTGGACGATGCAGGACGCCCGCTAGGACGGACATGACGAGGAGTACGAGGAGAACAAGCTGCTGAAGATGGTGGAGAAGCGTTTCGGCGTGGCCGACCGCTACCACGGCACCGAGCTGTGGATCGAGGAGAACGGCAAGCGGGTCATGACCCCGATGCTGGTCGTGATGCTCGCGATCGGCTCCACCGACGTGCTGTTCGCCCTCGACTCGATCCCCGCGATCTACGGCCTCACCCAGGACCCGTACATCGTCTTCACCGCCAACGCCTTCGCCCTGATGGGCCTGCGCCAGCTCTACTTCCTCATCGGCGGCCTGCTGAGGAAGCTGGTCCACCTCAGCCACGGCCTCTCGATCATCCTCGGCTTCATCGGCGTCAAACTCGTCCTGCACGCTCTGCACGAGTCCGGCGTCCACGTCCCCGAGATCAGCATCCCCTTCTCCCTCGGCTTCATCGTCCTGGTCCTGACCATCACCACGATCACCAGCCTGCGAGCTTCGAAGAAGCAGGAGCGCTGACGTCGCACGGTATCCGCAACCGTCGGGCAGGACTACGCTGTCGGGTGAGGCCCCAGTCCCCGGCATCGATGCTGTGTCCCGCTCCCGGGGAGGCCCACCGTGTTCGTGCTGCTCCTCATCCTCATCGCGGTCTTGTTCGGCCTCGGCTTCATCAGTCCCATCTGGTGGGTGGCTGCGGCCGTGTTGGTCTTCGGCGCCACCCGGCACGGCCGCGAACGCGGAGGAGGCTGGATCCGTGGCGACGGTTCCGATCTCGGGAACTACCGGGACTACCAGGAGCGCCGGGATCGCCAGGACCGCTGGGACCGCCGCTACAGCCGTCAGCACCGGGCGCGTTGGCGGCGCGAGGACCGTCGGGACCGCGAAAACCGCAAGTGATCCGTGGAGTGGCCCGGGAGCCGGAGGTTCCGGGACGGCTTCAGCCCGGCCGGACGCGTTCTGATCGTTGAGAGGTGTATGCCGTGCAGCGCACAAGCGCGATCCAACAGGAGTGGTGGGATCTGCGGGCCGAGGCCACGTGGGGGAACGCACCTGTGGGACGGGATGTCGCCGCACTGCGCGCAGAGAACGACCAGCTGCGGCAGGCGCAGGCCGGCCGTGCGGTCATCGGCCTGGCCCGCGGCATGCGGATGGTCCTGGCTCCCTCCCGCCGGGGGCGGCCAGGGTCCTGCTGGGGGATGTCTCTCGGCGGTGCGACGCCAAATTTATGGAGGTGGCCGCGGCGCTGGTCGCCGCCTGGGAGGGCAAGCCGCTCCCGGAGCGGACGCAGCGTGCGCGGCGTCGTGCGCTATGGCGATTTCACGTGGAGGACCAGGGGCGCGACCCACAACCGCCAGGCGGGTCGTCCAAGTAGGGAGAGGTCATGATTCACGCAGCCGACGTCCGAGAATGGCGCAACCGCGATGTCGTCGACACCGAGTCGCACAAGATCGGTGTCCTGGAGGCGGTCTATGTGGACACCACCACCGATGAGCCGGCCATGGCCACGGTACGGACCGGACTGCCCACCCGGCACCGTCTGGTCTTCGTCCCTCTCGGCGACGCGATCGTCGGGCCGGGATATCTCAGGGTCGGCTATGTCAGAACGCTGGTGAAGCAGGCCCCTTCGATCGGCACCGACGACGTGCTGCCCGCCGAGCAGGAGGAAGCGGTCTTCAAGCACTACGGACTGCCCTACAAGCCCGGTGCGGCCGGCGAACGGCAATTGGCGCGCCGCTGACCGCCTATGGACGGAATGACTGCCCTGTGAGGTACGGACCATGCACCAGGTGCCCCCGTGAGGAACAGCGGCTGTTGACGGCTGTGCCTTGGGCGGGGGATGCGGATCTGCTGGCCGAGGTCGTCGAACTACGCGCCAGGAACGAGCAGTTGGGCCGGGCGATGGCGAGCCGTGCGGCGATCGACCAGGCACGCGGCATGGTGATGGCCCTGGCCCCGTGTACCAGCGACAGGGCCTGGGACTTGCTGGTGGACGTGTCGCAGCACTGCAACACCAAGCTCCGGGACGTGGCCGCCGCCCTGGTCGCCACGACGACGGACGAGGCGCTCCCGGAACCGATACAGCGGGAGCTGCGCCGAGCGCTGAGGCGCCTCCACGAGGCGGACCCGAGATGACTTGCGCACGCGGCCGGCGGACGGCACCGGGAGCGGCGAACTCAACTCTCCGGTGCCTTCGTCCAGGACGGCCGTCGGACGCCTGTGTTGTGTAACCCGCGCCGTGGATCTCCAACACCGGTCGTGCGGTTCTTCGTCCGTTCCTGACGCCCTGTTTGAAGCGGTCTGCCCGGGAACTCGTCCGATGTGCTTCAGACCGGAGGCACGCCCGTGGGAGCAGCTGTCGCTGCTCCCCAGTGCGCTGCGGTCCGACGGCTCCCACGGTGAGCGACGCCACCGATGAGGAGACACGTGCCCATGCCGTATGCACGTACCCAGAGGCCACGAGGCGCATACCCCTACGACGATGCCCCGGACACCGATGCCGCGTTCCGCCGTATCGCCGCCCTGCCGGACGGCCCGGAGAGGACCGCCCTGCGGCAGGAGGTGGTGTGCGCCTGGGCGTCGATGGCCGTACGGCTCGCCCGGCGATTCCGTCATCGCGGCGAGTCGTTCGAAGACCTTGAGCAGGTTGCCCAACTCGGCCTGATCAAGGCGGTGACTCGTTTCGCCCCGAGCCTTGGCGACGCCTTCCCGAGCCAAGAGGCGATGCGGAGCTTCACTTCCCTGTTCCCGGACGCCGTACCCGGCCGCTCCGAGCACAGCCACCCACTGACCGACACGCTCGGTGGCACGCAGCACGGCTTCGACATGATCGTCAACCGTGAAGCGCTCCACCCGCTGCTGAGGGCCCTGCCAGAACGCGAACGGCGGATCTTCTACATGCGGTTCTTCTGCGAGATGACGCAGAACGGCATCGCCCTGCAGCTCGGTCTCTCGCAGATGCACGTCTCCCGGCTGATCAACCGCACCTGTGCGTGCCTGCGCGACCAGGTGATGGCCGAGGCCCTCGATCGCAGGAGGGCAGTGTGACGATGTCCGGGGGCACGGGCGGCGCCGGAGCGGGCCCCGGCAAGGGCGTGGGTCAGGACCCCAGACCGGCGAGGGGTTCCGAGCCGTCGATGAGGGCGCGGGCCACATCGGCCAGGCGCCGGTTGTGGGAGCGGGCGTAACCGCGCAGTGCGGTGAACGCCTGCTCCATGTCGATGTCCTGGCGTTCGGCGAGCTTCCCCTTGGCCTGTTCTATCAGGACCCGGCTGTTCAGCGCCGTCTGCAGTTGTTCGTTGAGCACCGTGCTGCGCTGAGCGGTGCGTTGTTGCAGCAGGCTGATGGTGGCGACGTCGGCCAGGGCCTGAGCGACGGGTGCGGCGGCCGGGTCGAAGGGGCCGGGGGTGATGCGGAAGAGGTTCAGGGCGCCGACGACCTCGTCCCGCAAACGCATGGGCAGGGCCTGGACCGCCCCGAACCCGCTGCGCTGGGCCGCCACCGCGAAGCGCGGCCAGCGGGCGGTCACCGTACCGAGGTCGGAGACGATCACCGGTGCGCCGGTGCGGAAGCATTCGAGGCAGGGGCCTTCGTCGTTCTGGAGCTGGAAGAGCTCCAGCAGGCGCACCCGTTCGTCGGAGGCGGCCATGACGCGGAGTTTGCCGTCCCGGTCGGCGAGCAGCACCCCGGCGGCGCTCGCGTCGAGCATGCTGACGCAGCGGTCGGTCAGCAGGCGCAGGAAGTCGATGATGTCGAAGTCGGCGACCAGATTGTCGGCCAGCTCGACGAAGGTCTTGGCCAGAAGCTGTTGGTCCATCGTGGGCACCCTCGATTGAGACTAGTCCCTGCCCGAAGGGGCGGGAAGCACGGCACGTTCCTTGGCCGGGACCGAACGTCAGGTTTCCTCCTCGGCCTGATCGGGCTCCGCGTCCGGGGAGAAACGAAGCCGTCGGGCCACCACGTCGGCGAGCCGGCGTCCCTGCGCATAGGCGTAGGCGCGGAGCCGGACGAAGGCTTCTTCGATGCCGACTCCGAGCTGAACCGTGAGCATCCCGCTGGCCTGGTCGATCTCCGCTCGGTATGCGCCCAGGTCCTCGAAGCTGAGGTCCGGCATCGGCCCGCCGGTCGGCGCGCCCGCCTCGTCGATCCTCGTATCGAGCAGGAGCAGTGTCGCGAGATCGGCGAACGCCAGTGCGTCGGCCAGTTCCTCCGTGTCCAGTACGGTCGGAATGTTGGCGTACAGGTCCAGAACTCCCGGGCTGATCGCCCCCTTCTGCAGGGGGAGCGAGAACACCGCGCGGGCTCCGGCTTCCAGGGCCGCATCGGCGAACACGGCCCAGTGATCCTGAAGTCCGGTGTTGAGCAGATCGGGTGTCAGGACGGCCGAGCCGCGTACGAAGGCGTCCACGCAGGGCCCCTCGCCCAGCGTGAGCTGGAGCTCTTCCAGTTGCTCGCTGATGTCGTCGGTGCTGCACAGCGGATGGCTCGCCGCGGCCTTGGACATCGCCGACAGCCCGGCCCGCTGACCGGCAGCGCGGCCACGGCCGCGGTGCATACGTCCACCACACTCACCCGGGCACCTCGTCGGACCGCCTGCTCGGCCACCAGCATCTGAATGCGGGCCGACCGGCTGTCAGACCCCACGGGGGCCACCGTCTGCGGGCATCGTGACAAGGCCCTCCAGCCTCGCCGTGATGCGTTCCCCGAAGGGAAGTACCAGCGCGCGGAACGTGGTGGCGCTCGCCGGCCTGGGAAGCTCTCCGATGTCCAGCCACCCCCAGGAGCGGAGTGCAGCGAGGGCCTGGCGGTCGGCCCGGTCCACCAGGGTGGCGCCGAGCGTTGCCTGATGGTCGGTCAGCAGTCGTTCCTGCACACGGCGGGCGAGTTCCCGGTCCTGGGGGTGCGGCCGGATCAGGATGTCGGCGAACGCGAAGACGTTGCCGGACACGGTGAGTTGCTCGATGCTGCGCGGCAGTGCTCCGTCGAAGCCGAGCCACCAGGAGCCGTCGCCGCCTACCGGGAATCCGAAGGCGCATCCCATCAGGCTGTCCGTCTCGGCGATCACCATGGCGAATCCCGGTCGGCGCATGTCCACGGTGAGGCGGTTCAGGAAGTTCTGGCGGCTGGGACGGCGGTATGGATCACCCGGTGGCGTTGCGCGGGACTCCACATACAGCCCCGCCAGGTCCTCACGCAGGCCCTCCACCAGCCAACGGCTCAGCCGACGCAACCGCGCCGGAGCAACGGCGGACGGCTCGCCGTCCCCCGGCTTCCGTGACTGTCCCCGCCCGGGTTCGGCCGTCATCGCACATCACCTGAGAGAACAGGCGCAAGCGTGACAGACACGTGCGGCGGGGCTGGACGGGGCGCGGCCGGGGTGTCGCCGAGAGGAGATGGCAGGTGGTCGAACGGAAGGCCGAGGAGCAGGAACCCGCAGCCGACGAGGTCGTGCATCCGAACCAGCATCGTTGGCGGATGGTGCAGTCGCAGGGTCCCACCGGCCACGGTGGTCTGCTGCGCAGCGTGGAGAAATGCGTTGAGTCCGCTGCAGTCGCAGAAGGTGACGGGGGTGAGGTCGACGTCGATGGTGCGGATACCGTCCCGCAGGCACTGCTCCAGGGACTCGCGCACCAACGGCGCGGATTCGAGGTCGATCTCACCGGACAGGGTGATCAGCGCCAGTTTCCTTTGGTCATGGCGGTAGACGGTGAGCTGTGAGAGGGGCATGACGCCTCGGTTCGGAAGACCATCCGGCAGCGGCACGGTGAGCCGGAGTTCCGGCACCCTGGGCGCGCTCCCGGCAGGGGCGTATTTTCGGCGGAGGCAGAGCAGCGGCCGGTCCGACAGCCTGCGCAGCAGGACAGAGGACCCACCCAGTTCCCTCCAGGGAAGCGCCGGGTGACGGACGAAGAGTCCGCACCCCGCAGCCATCTGTGTTCAGCAACAGCATGCCGCCGGGGTCTGGGACGTCTACACAGCAGAGTAGTCCTCGCGTCGTGTGACGGACGGTCCGAAGCAGCCCAATCCCAGGATATGGACAGTGGGTTGTGCGGCTGTCGGCTCGCTACAGGAGCACGAGGTGGTCGGCGGCGCCCCCTCGCCATTCGATCAGGAAGAGGGTCGCGTCGTCAGTGGTGCGGCCGCCCCGTTGCTGCTTCAGGGCGTGGGAGAGTGAGCGCACCACCGCTCGTACTCCCTTTGCCGTGTGTTCGATGCGGTTGACCCAGTGGATGAGTTGTTCCTCGCCGAATTGTTCTTCGCCGGCTTCGTGCTCCTCGATCAGGCCGTCGGTGAAGCACAGCACTCGGTCGCCGCGTTGGAGCATCTGCCCGCTGATCCGGGGCTCTTCACCGCCGAAGCCGACGGGCAGGGTGGTCGGGCCTGCCAGTTGCCGGACGACCCGGTGGTCACGGATCAGCAGCGGTGCGGGATGGCCCGCGTTGACCCACTGCAGGTGGCCCGTCGCGATGTTCAGACGCATCATCTGGGCGGTGACGAAGTGGTCGGGCCCGAACTGCTCGGCGATGGCCCGGTCCATGAACGCGTAGATCTCGGACAGGCCGATGTCGGCACGTCTGGCGTGCCGGTAGGACCCGACGGCGACGGTCGCCATCGTGGCGGCGTCCAGGCCGTGGCCCATCGCGTCGACCATGGCCACGTGCAGGATGTCCTCGTTGAGGGCGTAGTCGAAGCTGTCGCCCGCGACGTCGTAGGCGGGCTCCAGGATCCCGGCCACCGCGACCTGCGGGACGGCCATCGCCAGCGGCGGCAGCAGGGACCACTGGATCTCCGCGGCCACGCTCATCGGTTCACGGCGCCGGGCGCGGAAGAACTGATCGGTGTAGCTGTGCTTGGTGACCAGCATGTCGGCGACCAGACCGGCGAGCCTGCGCAGCAGCCGCCGGTCGTCGTCATCGACGGTGTCCAGGGTGAGGGCCATCACGCCCACCTGGTCGCTGCCGTCCAGCAACGGCAGGTACATCCGGACGCCGTCGGCCCTCGGCACCTCGACCGTGGTCGCGTGCAGAAAGGCCGTGCCGGCGGGAGAGTCATCGATCGGCTCGGGCTCGCCGACCATCAGCCGCCGACCCGGCAGTGGCACCAACACCAGCTGGCCATAGTCCTGCAGCAGGATCGAGACGTCACGGCCACCGACCCGGGCCACCTCTTCCGCGATCAGCGGGGCGATCAGCTGCGGCGGCATCTCGTGTGCCCGGTCCAGCAGCACCCCAAGCAGTCGCTCACCGAACCCTTCCGACCGGTCGAGCATGCCCTCGTCGGGTCGGCGCTCACCTTCCGCCACAACCGCACCCCATCGGCGTCGTCGAAGCTTCCGCCGCCGTGCCCATGTTCACCTCGTGCCGCGAGTCCAGCGCCCGCACCGACACACGGGCTCCTGACACGACCGCGATCAACCCGTACAGAGTGACGCGGCCGGTCACTCCGAACAGCCCATTACGCCAGAGAACGGCATGTCACACATGATCAGAGAAGATGGCTCTCCGTACCGCTGTGCACGACACCTCTCCCGGAGCCGTCACAGGAGCAGAAGACCGGGGCCGGTGTCCGCGAGGAGCCGTGCGGTCTGCGGGGACGGGTGGTGCAGCCGCAGGGACGCGTGGGTCCCGGCGGCGTGCCGCGACGCATCGAGGAAGACGCGCAGACCGCTGCTGTCGCAGCGGCCGACGGCGGTCAGATCCACGTCGATGGTGGTGATGCCGTCGCTCAGGCACCGCTCCAGAGCGGCGCGCACCTGGGGCGCGGTGGCCGGGTCGATCTCACCGGCCAGGGTGATCAGTGCCCGCCTGCCCCGGTCGTGCCGGTAGATGTTCAGCTGCTGAAGAGTCATGACGCCTCGGTTCAGATGCCTGGGTTCATGGGGCCCGGCCGCTCCTCGCGCGGTCCCCTGGCCCGGGTGCACGCGCTCGGGCACACGCGTCGGTACGGGCCGAGCCGACGGTTCGTACGCGCGGCCGGTGAGGGGGAAACTGGCTGGTCACTTGTGGTGAGTGGTACGGCTGCGGCTGCGGCTGCGGCGCGGCGGGAAGCGGCCGCGGCCCCCGTCGCGGTGGTCCCGCCGTTCGTCGGTGGTCGGCGACTCGGACCGGTCCGGTTCCACCGGGGGTTGCGGTGTGCCGCGGCCGCGGCGGCCGGGCAGGGGGGCGCTGTACTGGTGCACGGCGATTCTGTCGGCGTGCTGGATGTTGAGCCGTTGGATCACGTATGCCGCTGCTGCGATGAGGACCACGAAGGCGGCGACTGTCAGGAAGATGTTCATGGCGGCCACCTCACATACCGATGGTCAGTCGGCTGGCCCGGCCGGGCGGACCGGTCTGTTCCGGAATGGCCGCGGACATGGCGGAGGCGCCGCCTTCGTACTCCCATGCCTCGTCCGGGTCCGGTGGCTCGTCGGTCGCGGAGACGCCGTGCCGGGCCTCGTCCGCGGCGATGAGCGCGCTCGCGGTCAGTGGAGGGCCGTCGTAGTCGGACGCGGCCGCCATCAGTCGGGCCGCCGACTCCGCGCCGGTCTCGGGCGGGATGATCAGCAGGTCCCAGCGGCCGGTGCCGTAGGAGAGCAGCAGCAGCTTGTGCGGGTCGATCTCCGGGGTGAACCAGCCGACCTTGACGATGTGGCCGTGCACGGGAACCTTGCGGGGGATGACCGGCCAGTGCTTCGGGTTGACGGCGATGCGGGTGATGCGGCCCCACAAGGGGTCCAACACGTCGGTCAGTGCTGGCAGTTCGCTCAGCAGATCCCGGGAGCGGGGCCACCAGGCACCGTCCAGGAGTCCGCGGGAGGTGCCGTCGGTCTTCCATGCGAGACGCGCGGCCGGGGCTGCGACGGGCTCGTGGTGCGGCGGGGATGGGTGCAAGGTCGCCGACATGATGCGGACCCGTCTCCGGGCCGCCTCTTCGGCGGCCCGGGTTTCATCTTTCGCCAAGAACGACCCGGCGTGGAAGCCGGTGTGCGAAATGCTCTCGGTAATGTCCACACTACTCCGCGCTCCGCCGCAGCGCGGAGTATGCGGCCGCCTAGAGCTGGAGCAGCCGCTGGGTGATCTCCCGGTACTGCCTCAGCGCTTGCCGCAGTGCGTCGGACTGCGTCCCGGGATCCCGGTCCTGCCAGCTGGCGCGCAGGACACGCCGTCGTTCCGCGAGGGCGTTCACGAGCTGGGCGGTGGCTTCGTCATAGGCGCTCTCGGCCTCTTCCAGCGCCTCGAGCGGGGTGTCGGCGAAGGTGTTGAGGGCGTGCCGGAGGCGCTGGGCGATCTTGTCCTGTTCGTCCGACGGGAGCAGCGGCTCCGGGCCCGGGGTGCGGCGCCCGGCCGAACCCGGAGTTCGGCCCGCGGGCTGCTGGGCGCGTGTCTGGTCGTACATCATCGGGTGCCGCTTCCGTTCCGCCTGAAGGCCACCTTGGTCTTCTCGACGGCCTGTTTCAGGCTTCCGGAGACCCGGTCGGCCCTGCCCCGGCGTTGCAGTCGCCTGTTGCGGGTGACCCGGCCGAGCTCTTCCGTGATCCTGCCCTTCATCGTCTGCGCCTGGTTCCTGATGGTCCGTGAAACGGTCATGGCCGGCCTCGCTGTTGTCCGGTAGATGGGTTCCCGCGGGGGCTGGGCGAGGCGGAAGGCGGAATGCTTCGCCGTGTGTTCCGGGGTGGCATGGCCCTGCACCGTGCTGCCAGTCAACGTCCGGCAGTGGTCCGTGTCAACGCGGTGGCCACGCGATCCGGCCCGCCTCGTCCCGGAGCGTGCGGGAGTACGGTGGAGGAAGCGAGGGCTCTTCGAATGCCGGTGTCCGAACCGGTCCCGTCCTCGCGACTCCCATCCCATGGGCAGCCCGTGACCCCGGCCGCGCCATCCGCATCCAGGCCGAGGAGCCACGTATGCCACGCAGTCCGACCACGTCCAGGACGCTCACACCGTCGGGCCCCGTCCCGCCGCCCCAGGGCTACGACGGGACGTCTCCCTTCCCACCGGACGACCCGGCGCCCGCGCGTAGCGGCAGTGACCGGCTGTATGTCACGGTGACGGCGGTGATCGTCGTTCTGCCGTTCGTGGCGCTCGGCCTGGCCGGCTGGTTGCTGTGGGGGAGCCTCATCCATCCCGCCGACATCGTGCTCGCCCTCGTCCTCTACACGATCACAGGTCTCGGCGTCACCGTCGGCTTCCACCGCGGCCTCACCCACGGCGGCTACCGGGCCGTCCGTCCCGTGCGGATCGCGCTCGCGGTGGCCGGTTCGATGAGTTTCCAGGGCGACGTCATCGGCTGGGTCGCCACCCACCGCCGCCATCACGCCTTCACCGACCGGCCCGGTGATCCGCACTCCCCGTACCGCTACGGCACGCACCTGCGCGCCCAGTTGCGCGGACTGCTGCACGCGCACGTCGGCTGGCTGTTCCGCAACGACCGCACACCCGCCGACCGGTACGCACCCGACCTGCTGGCCGACCGCGACATCCGTGCCGTCGCCCGCGCCTTCCCGGCGCTGTGCGTCCTCACGCTCGCCCTGCCGTTCGCGGTGGGCTGGGCCATCGGCGGTACGTGGCTGTACGGCGTAACCGCCCTGCTGTGGGCGGGACTTGTGCGCATCGCGCTGCTCCACCACGTCACCTGGAGCGTGAACTCCCTCTGTCACATGATCGGTGAGCGCCCGTTCCGCACCCGGCGCCACGACCGGGCCACCAACCTGTGGCCGCTGGCCCTGCTGTCGTTCGGCGAGAGCTGGCACAACCTCCACCACGCCGACCCCACCAGCGCCCGCCACGGCGTCGACCGCGGCCAGCTCGACCCCTCCGCCGCCGTCATCCGCCTCCTCGAACGCCTCGGCTGGGTGCACGACGTGCGCTGGCCCACTCCGGACCGCGTGGCCGCCCGCCGCGCCTGACACCGGTCACTCACCTCCTCCGCCGTACGGCAGTTGACAGGAGCTTTCATGACCACCGCGCTGCAACCCCCGCCTCCCTCCCATCCCCTTCTCCGCCTGCGCCTGGCTCCCCACGGGAGCATGCCCCAGCCCATCGACGGAGCGTGGTGGCCCCGTTCGTACGATCTGCTCGCCGAACTCCCCCGGCTGCTCGCCGGGTTGCCGCGCGCGTGGGGCCACATCACCAGCGTCACCGTCGACGGGGCGGCGTGGCCCGCGGTGCCCGGCCGGATGCTCGTCTTCAACCAGGTCGTACGACTGCGCAGGACCGTGGCGGCATCCGCCCCGCACACCATCGTCCTGCTCGCCCCCGGCCGGGGGCGCTGGGACCTGGTGGTCGTCCCTCCGGATACGACCGAGGAGGCCGCGAAACCGCTCATGGCCGCCGCGGCAAGTGGTCACGTCTGATCCGGCCCACCGCGGACTGCCCCGCGAATGATCAGGCCACCGACGGCCAGAGCGGCGACGACGACCGGTACATCCCCACCACCAGTCGGCCGGGCCGGCCGGTGGTGGCCTCGTACGACGAGGAAGTGTCGCCGGCCTGTTCCGTCGTCAGGAGGGCGGTCGCGGTCGTCGGCGGGCCGGTGTTCGCGCTCGCGGCGGCCATCAGCCGGGCGGCCGAGGGGGCGCCGGTCTCCGGGGGTATCACCAGGAGGTCCCAGCGGCCCGCTGTATAGGACAGCAGCAGGATTCTTTGGGGATCCTGCTCCGACGTGAACCAACCGACCTTCACCACATGGCCGTTGACGAAGATCTTGCGCGGGAGGATCGGCCAGTGGCGGGGGTTGACAGCGACATGGGTGATCCGTCCCGACAGCGGATCCAGCACGTCCGCCAACGCGGAGAGTTCGCGTGTCAGGTCACGTGAACGGGGCCACCAGGCGCCGTCCAGTTCGGCGCGCCCTGGTGAAGAACTCACGGGTTTCAGCGCGAGGCGCGCGGTCGGGGCCCTGAAGGGAACGGCCCGTAGCGGGGGATGGTCGGTGGTCGCGGACATCGCGCGAACCCGTCTCCGGACCTCTGCGCGTGGACAGTTGGCCGGTGTCGTTGCTCACCGGGAACGAAACCGGCATCGGAGCCGGTGTGCGAAGTGCTCCCGATGAATTCACGCTACTCCTTGAAGAAGCCGAACGGACCGCTCCTGGACGTCGGCTCACTTCCGTCGGCGGTCGTCCTCCCAGGAGCGGCTGGTCTCACCGCCGCTGGTTGCCGTGCTCGCGGGTGTGGAAGAGGTCGCAGAGTTCCCCGTCAGCAAGAACGCGCCGAAGTCGGCGAAGTGTCCGGCGAAGCCCGGCGCCATCCCATTGAACAGGCCAACCGCTGCTGCCATCCCCAGCGCGCGCTCCTTGCTCGCCTTGGCTCCGCCAAGCGACTACTCGAGCCGCCGCTCTGGTTGTTCCTCGTCCTCGTCGAGCACATGCACATCGCCGACCGCGATGTTGACCTCGACAACTTCCAGACCGGTCATCCGCTCGATGGCAGCGATCACGTTCTCTCTGACGTCGCCCGCGACCTCGATGATGGAGACGCCGTACTCGACGACGATCTCCAGGTCGACCGCGGTCTGTACCTCGCCGACCTCGACCTTCACCCCGCTGGTGACGGACTTCCCGCCGGCACCGGGTATACGTTCACGCATCGTCCCCATGCCACGGGCGAACCCACCGCCCATCGAATGGACGCCCGGCACATCGCGGGCCGCCATCCCGGCGATCTTCGCCACCACACCGTCGGCGATTGTCGTATGGCCGCGCGACCCCGGATCGCTTCCGTGCGGCACCCTCGCACTCTTCCCGCCGCGCTCGCCCAATGACCCCGCGCGAGGAGTCTCGGGCTGGTTCGGCAGTCCGGTATCCGTCATCTTCGGTCACCACTTTCCGACGCAACAGGCGGCCTGTCGTGCCCCTTCCTTTCACGCTAACGGCGAGTGCCCGACCTCGCTCGGGCAAATGGCATGCGAGCGATGTCGGGCATTGCGCCAGGAGGCAGCAGTGGTACCCCACGCAGAAGGGCAGGTCGGGTGGCCGGTCGGACCGCCCTACCGGACGTGGGACCTGCGGCTACGCCCTCTCCCCGTTCTGAGGAGGGCAAGGTCGGCGATGGATACCATCACCCCGATGATCAGCAGGTGGAGCGTGTCCCTGCCGAGCGCCCCAATGACGCCGAGCGCAACCGCCACGATGAGCAGCGGAACAAGCAGCACCACGTCATGTGCCGGTGACGCAACGGCCCCGGCGTATACACACCGGGGCCGCCCTTCCGGGTCATTGCACGTGAGAGTGCGCCGACCCACTCACCAGGGTAGGCCGGGGACGCCATTTCCGTCATATGGGAGGACATGGCCGTCATTTCTCCTCGGACTCCATGAGCTGGATCCCCTTGTGCAGCAGCGTGACCATCGCGGGTGTGTTTCCTCGCGCCCAGTCGACCTGGATCAGTCCCTCGGCCGCCAGGTATGTGCAGGCGGCGGCCAGGTCCTCCTCGGGCATGGCGACGTCCTCGCGCAGCTGCGCCCCGGTGAGGCCGAGGAGGCGATTGCCTTCCAAGGCCTCGTACAGGCTTTTCATGATCGCCTCGCGGTAGTGCCGCCGCTGGTGCAGTGTCGCCATGGTCGCCTGCCTCTCGTGCCGGCACCGACGAAAACCCGTAGGTCTGGGGCGGTATCCACCTTCCCCCGCCGAGGGACATCTCCTCAGATTTCGTCCGGCTGTGTGTGATCGTCTGGGGAGGACTGGCTGGTCAACAGCCAGGAGCGCACCGGCTCCGCCATGCGCGTGGTGTCCACGGTGAGGTGGAGGCGTGTTCCGCCGTCGGCGCCTGCGGGGTAGCTGCGCGCTTCGGTGGCGGCGAAACAACGGCGGAGAATCTCCGCGACATGGCGAGCCGCCTCCGGGTCCGTGGCGACGATACGAACCTCCGCGTGCCCGGCCGACGGCAGTTCCGGTGCCTTCATGGTGACCCCTTGCTCATTCAGGACGGCCTGCATCAGGGGCGGCGTGTCGGTGGGCGTGACGGCCGTCGCCCCATACCCACCCCCGGCTGGAAGCGGTCTGCGTCATCAGCGGCTCCCGTCTCGACGCTCACGGCGGGTGGCGTCGGCAGGAGAACCCTTCGGCGCGGTCGTACGTGGGCTCTTACGGTTCCGCCGACTGATTCTCGGAAGGGCGTCGCTGTAGCGGAACGCCCCGATCCTCTCGTCATGTTGCGCGTTGAGCCGGTGGATCAGGAACATTCCCACGATGATGACGAAGATGATCGCGGCAACGGTGATGGCTATCTCCACATCCTCACCTCCACAGGGCGGAACTCAAGATCCCGATCGAGCTCCGCCCGCCGAAGCGGCTCCGCCGTCGGTCTCCCATTCCTCTTCCTGGCTCCGAGTCTCCGCCGCGTCGTGACCGATGGCCTCATCGGCCATCAGATCGCCGGCGGTGCGGGCACCTCCCGGAACGGTTGCTGCTGCCATCAGCCGGGCGGCAGCGGCCGACTCCGTCTCCGGAGGGATCACCAGCAGGTCCAGGCGGCCTACCGTGTAGGAGAGGAGGATCGCTTTGTTCGGGTCCTGCTCGTCGGCGAACCAGCCCACACGCACCGTGTGCCCCGTGACGGGGACCTTACGCGGGATGACTGGCCAGTGGGCCGGGTTCACGGTGACGTGGGTGATCCGACCCCAGCACGCGTCCAGCGCGTCCGTCAGAGTGGGGATCTCCCGGAGGAGATCACGGGAGCGGGGCCACCAGGCGCCGTCCAGGAGACCTCGAACCGAGCCGGTCGGGGCGAGGCGCAGTCGGGCCGAGGCCGAAGGCAGGCGCTCTTTGATGATCGTAGGTTCGATGGTCGCGGTCATGACACGGACCTGTCCCCGGACCTCCTCCTGGAGGCCGGTGCTGTTGCTCACCGGGGACGACACCGACGTGGCGGCCGGTGTGCGAAGTACTCCCGGTCGTTTCACTCTACGCCGCTCCGAGGCTCCGGGACGTGCTCGTGAGCAGGCATTTTACCGAGAGACCGCGAGTCCGGCACCGTCGGCGAGCGCAACCGGTGCGGCGGCGCACGACTTACGGTGAGAGGACGGCTGAGAGGACGACTGAGAGGACGACTGAGAGGACGAGATCCCGCGTTCGGCGGCGACACCGAATCCCGCAGGCAGGTGGACACACCATGACCGAATCCGACATCCCTCGCGCGCCCGGGCTCCTGCCGGACGCGATCCACCGGGCCGCGAAACCCGGGACAGTTCTTCTGCGGCTGGAGACGACACCCTCCCGGGAAGGCAGTCTCGACGGCGCGTGGTGGCCGCGATCCCGCGACATCGGCGCGGAGTTGCCCGAGCTAATCCACGTGCTGACCGGGCACCTCGGCCCCATCACGCGCGTCGGCCTGGACACCACCGCATGGGGTGAACTTCCCACGCGCCTGGTCATCGACGACCAGGTCGTCCATATCGACTCCTTCCCGGTCGGTGACGACACCGTCCTGATCACTCGGGGCGACCAGGACCACTTCTCCCTTCTCGTGGTCCCGCCGCACGCGACACCCGATGCCGCCCGTGCCGCCATGGCCAGAGCCGTCCGGGCCGACAACGTCACCCATGCCGCACAGATCCTCATCGACACCGGCACCCATCAGGCGCACCCGATCCCCGCGGAGGACCCTCGGACCGGCGAGGAACGCCACGAGCCCCAGGAATGACGTCTGGAGGCCCGGGCGCCCGTAGGACCGTCGCGTGGTCCTGCCCATGCGGAGGTCGTCAACGCCCTCATGCGCGCCCCGACCTCGACGTCGCCGACGGCCCCCTGCTGTCGTACTACCGCGATGGTGTCGAATGGTGTCGTGTCGCGTTGCCCCAGCACGCTTTCCAAATGTTCGTCTGGGGGTTGGCCACGCTGGCGATGGCAGCCGCACGCGCTCAGGACAGCAGCCCTCCAGGGTGATGACTCAGAGCCAGTCCCGCCGTTTGAAGATGACGTACAAACTGGTGCAGACAACCCCCATCAGGGCGATAGCAAAGGGGTATCCGAACACCCAGCGCAACTCCGGCATGTGCCTGAAGTTCATCCCGTAGATCGTCCCGACCAGCGTCGGAGCGAACAGGATCGCCGCCCACGACGAGATCTTCTTGAAGTTGTCTACCGGGAGGCCCTGACCTGCGGTGATGCTGTCGAAACTCTCGCTGACCTGGGCTGATCCGTCTTTCTGGATCTTTCAGCGTCCTGTCCGGTAACGCAGTCGATTCTCCCCACGCGCTCCCCAGAGCTGTTCGTACTCCCCAGATTCTCCCCAGAGATGGCGCGCGCCGTGAGGTAGCGGGGAGGGGAGGCTGGCTCAACGGAGGCGCTGGCGTAAGCACGCTGAGTGACTGGTGGAAGTCTCGCAGCACTGACCCCGTGGACGCGACGCCTCGGAGCGCAAGACGGGGCTGGTCGAGAGAAGCGGCCGCTTCCCGTCACCGCTGCCGAGTGGCCTGAGGGGCAGAATTCGGTCAACTCCTACTCGCCAAGTCAGTTGCGTGCATTGTCGCGTTTGCGATCTGGCGGTTCCCGGATTTCGTCGTGAAGATGCCCGCCGTACCGGCGAACGGGGGGCGGGATGGGATTCGGGTGGGGCCTGCGTGTGCGGCCACGTGCGGCGGAGGACGTGGTCCAGGGGCCGGCTGTACCAGTTCAACCCGCTCCTGCTGCCTCTGGTGAGGTGGATCCGACCGCGTCGGAGGTGACCGGCTTGCTGTGTCAGGCCGTTTACGCACGGCCTGACCGGGTCAAGTCTGCCAAGGCGTGGTGGCAAAGGCTCCGCGGCAAGGACAAGGCGCCGGCCAAACCCCGCCGTAGCACGCGCAGGCGCATCTACCTGGAGGGCAGCGACGACTGCCCGCCCTTGGGTGAGCTCATGGCGCAGTGGGTTTTGGATCATGTCCTGCACGGGCCGCCCGTGCCCGTGCCGTCGTACGGATTCGACCTCATGCCGGTGGTCGCACACAGTCTGCGTGCACGACGGCGAAGGTGGCTCCGGTGGGTCGGCCTGTTGCTCGTGGCCGTGGGCGTGACCTATGCGACCCCTCGGGCAGCTGCCGTATGGGGCGGGGTGGCCCTGGTGGCCCTGGCGATGCGGTGGGCTGCGCTGCGTGCGCAGCGGAAGGTGAAGAAGTCACGGCTGGCGACCTCTCCTCGCTCGGCGTACCTCGTGCTGTGCGTGCCGTGGGTGCTCGCGGTGGTTCCGTTTCAGCCGGCCGACGACGAGCCCGTCGGTCTGCGGGTCGGCCTGCTGCTGTTGCCCTTCGCGTTGTTGGCTGGGGCCGCGTTCGTGTGTGGCGGGGATCGGCTCTTGGCTCGGGCTGCCCTTATCGGGATCATCCGCGAAGGAGTGGCGTCCGGCCGGTTGCCTTGGGCAGCTGCGAAGGGCGGGCGTCGGATGGCACAGATTGGTCGGGAACAGACATGGCAGGAGCTGCCGTACGACCACCCGGAGCGTTTTGTCGGAGCCGGGCGCGACGTATGGGGTGCCGCAGACATTGGTATCCCGCTCAAGCCCAAGGACCCGGAGGAGTCGGTCAAGTCGTTCGGTGAGTGGGAACTCCTGCGCAGGATAGGCGCAGCTCTCCGAGAACTAGGACGCGGGGCCCGGGAGATCACCGATCCGCTTCCCGGGTTCTCGGTCACAGAGGTGCAGGCTCTGCCGGCAGCGCTGTGGCTCCAGCGCACCCGCGCGGCCAAGTTGGAAATGCCAGACCTGCGGGGACGGGGGCGCCGGTCCCCGTCCAGCATGCCGGATCGGTTGTACTTGCGTGCGCAGTGCGTCAGCTGGGACGGACAGGTGGTGGTCAGCGTGTTCGTGCACGCTGCGCTGGAAGCGGGGGAACTGCGGCTGACCGTCCGGCCCCAGGTGATCACGCCCGTGTACAACGAACTGCGGGTCGCCGGCGCGCCGGTCGCCAAGCGCGGTCTCCGTCTGTTCGGCTGGCTCGTGGCCCAATCGATACTGGACGCGGCCGCGGGCCCGGTCGCGCTCTGGCGGTTCGTGACTCGGCTCGGGCTCGGTGGGCAGCGTGAGGATGGCAGGGCCGAGGAGAAGGACCCGGTCAGCCTGCGCGACCGGTACTCCACCGAGGAAGTCACCGACATGCACCAGAGCGACGATGCCAAGCGACATGTCGTGCTGATGCAGACCTGCATCTTCCGGACCGTCTCCGAGTACCTCGAAGAAGTGGGCGTCGACACCGCCCCGTACGAGCGCCAGGTTGCCGCGGTCATCACCAACATTCAGGTCTACGGCGACAACAACGCGCCTATCCAGAACGTCGCGGGCAGCGACATCCGCGGGGTGGGCCAAAGCAACGGCACCCAGGGAGGCAAGTGATGATCTTCGGACGCGGACGCCGCGAAGACGAGCAAGGACGGAGTTCGGGCATCAGCATCGGTGGCGCCAACAAGGCCCCCAACCAGAACGTCGTGGGGCAGAACATCTCCCACGTGTACCAGTCCGCCTCCGTGCAGGGCGCCGTCGACATCGAGACCGTACGTGAACTCCTCGCCTCTTTCCGCACCGACGTGGAGCAGAACGAGGCAGGTCTAGCCAATGCGGCAGTGTTGCGGGCCCTGACGGATTCCGTCGACACATCGCTGGCCGCGACTGATCCCCGGGCGCAGGTCGGCGCTTTGAGGGGGGTCGCTCAAGCCCTCCCTGCTTTGGTGGCCGGAACTGCCGTCCAACTGGGCGGGCAGGCGCTTGCCAACGCCCTTTCGTCGTGGGTGGGTTGAAAAGAATGACGCCCTAACGGCCATTGGGATCCGGGATGAACCGTTCCGGCTGCCGACGTCTGCGCGCGCGGATACAGTGCTGGGACTAGTGGGGGAGAAGACACACGTGGACGAGCTGACCTTCGCCGTGACGACAGTGTTCGCGGCACTTCTCAGCCAGGCATCACAGGACACTTACGCGAAGGCGCGGGAGATCGTACATCGCCTTCTGCGACGCGGCGACCAGCCGGACACCGCAGCCGAGTTGGAGCGCCTCGACCAGGATCGTGCGAGTGTGATGGAGTGTTCCGCGCCCGAGCGGGGCGAGGCGGCACGCCGGGCAGCCGCTGGGTGGGCGCCGGGCTTGGAAGGGCTCGTACGCGCGGACCGCGCGGCCTTCGAGGAACTGCGGGCGCTTGTTGAAAAGGGCGGACCGACCACAGTGATCAACCAACACAACCACGGCTCGGGCACCTTCATCAACGGCAGTGTCGCCGGCGGGCTCACCATCAACCACGGTGCGGCGCATGGCAGAGACACCTGAACCATCGACCACGGGGGATCAGCACAACCACGGTCCCGGAATCTTCATCGCGGGTGACGTCATCGGGGACGTGCATCACCATGCTTCGTCCCGGCCAACCTTCCACCAGACCCCGCGCATCGAGGAGCATGAGTCGGTCGGAGGCCCGGGCCCTGCCGGAAGGGCGCCTGTCGATGAGGAGCCGTCGGGCGAGGAAGGCAGGACGGGTCCGCTCAAGTCGCTGGTCGGGAACGCGTTCGGCGCCTTCATGCTGTTCGGCATGGCTGGCTACGGGCTGGCAACCGTGTTCATGCCGACGCATCCGACGTCGGAACGTGTCATTTCGGTCCCCCTGGCGGCTGGTCTGGCCCTGGGCGGTCTGGTGCCCCTGGCGTCCTCGCTCGCCGTGCTCGCCGAACTGTGTGCCGCAGGCGCGGCGAACGCGGCCGGTTCGGCGGGCAGACGAGGACGGGAGGGGCGACAGACCGCCGCCCGTTTGAACCTGCGACAGGCACGTCTGGTCGCCCGCACGGCCCACTACAGCGCTGTGGTCGCTGGTTTCGTGGCAGCACTTGTTGGCTTCCTGGCCGTGAGTAGAAGAGCGGCGGACCGCGCCCAGGAGGCCAGCGATTGTGCGGAGGCGGAGGTCGCCAAGGCTTGCGCGGTCCTAGAGCGGAGCGATCCGGCTACGGGGGCGCGTTGACTGCCGGGTCGGCGGGTTGATTCAACGTTGGCAACGCAGGAACGACCACTTCACTGACGCAATTTTGCCTGGCTCGACAACTACACGTCACGCAGCCGTCACGGCCACGAAAAAGATGATGCCGCACCGCCTCTCGCGGGTGGATCTCGCGAACGGATCCGCATGTGACGCCACGTCAGTTCTGCTCCCTGCCGGGACCGTTGTGCAGCTTGGTAGCGCCGAGTCCGTAGCCGTTGGCCCAGCCGACGAGTGGTGGAATCCCGGATGCCCAACACGCACCGCTGGGAAGGTAGCGTCGCCTTGGCAGCCAGTCACGACCAGGGACTGGACAACGTGGGGTGGACCAGGGCGTCGATCTGGCCTCGCAGTGGGGCCAACTGCGATTACGTGATCAACGTCGGCTTTGCCACCTGAACCAGAGGCGTTATGTTGGGTTCGCTGTAGCACAAGCAATCGGTATGGACGATGCTCACGGCGAGCGCCGTTCCAACACCGAAGCGTGAAAGAGACGGTAACGCTGATTGGCTTCCTGCCGGGTCAGCATGACGCGAGTGCCTTCAGCAGTGAGCAGACACACGTTCACCGTGGGTGGGGCCGCGACCGGGGCGGTGGAATAGCCTTGGTCGCCCTGCGGGCACTTCGTGGCATCCAACTCTCCCCCGCCGGGCATGGGTTGCAGGCGAGCGCCGTTGAGCGGGCGGAGTTCGTAGTTGTCCGCCGACTGACTTGCCGCTTCCACGTCCGGATTCCTCTCCGAACTCCCCCAGCTCTCGATGTCGAACTTTCGGGTGCCGCCCAGTCTTATGTCCCTGCAGGTGTGCAGGCATGGCACGGACGCGGAAGGTACGGACGAGTCGTCGTGGTCGGGGGGAGGGGGCGGGGGGCTGCTGGAGGCAGAGGTGGTCGTACGGCTGTCAGTGACCGCCTTGTCGTCGCCGGTCGCAGGCCAGTCCGAGAATTTCAATGTTGTGGCGGTCAGACCTGCCAGCATCACGAGCCCTGCGCCCACTGCCCATGGCCTCATTGAGCGTGTGGCCGTGGGCGGTCTGAGCCACGACACGATCGCGAACCACCGGTATCTCCTCGGTGACGCCACTGAGGTCACATCACTGCTGTCATCGACCCCTGCCACGTTTTCGGCCACGGGCCGATCGCTGGGCGTGCGGCGTCGGCCGGGTGCGGCCCGCTCGGTTGACTCCAAGGTGGTCGTACCGCCGCAGGCGCGGTAGGCGCTCGCCCACCGGTCGAGGAGAACCTGCGCGTCGGTGTGGTACTGGCGGTGGTGGGCAGACCAGACCCGTACCAGCAGTTCCACATGCGACCAGACCGGCGCGCGGTCACGCTGCTCACGCCGTGTGCTCACCGTTGCGCACCACTCGGCCACCGTCAGCGGTGCCCGCACTCCCTGGACCTGCGCGGAGCAGATAATTCCCTCGGCCTCGTGATGCAGCGCACGAAAGCCGGGGCCCTCCGCCCCGAACGCACTCAGTGCTTCTCGAAAGTCCCTCCACTCGCCGTACCCGTCCCGCCGAAGCACCTGCTCCAACAGTTCGTGCCAAGTCCTGCTCGTGCACATGTGTCAGCGGCCCTTCCGTGCGCGCGGCGGTACCAGCATGACCCAAGCCATGGACGGGCAATTCGTTGGCCTGTGCACGGTGCGTCGGGCCTTCGCGAATCGAGCGCGTTTTTCAGGACGATCGTCCAGTTCGTCGTTACGTTGGAAGAGCCGTGGCCGACATCGACGCCAGGAGGCGCTGTGACACCAGAGGACGCTGCTCACACCGAGAAGTTCCTGGCAAAGGTGAGATCACCGCACGCGGCCCGGGCACTGCGACGATGGGCGAAACGGCACGAAGCGGTCCTCTACGACGCCAACTGGACCGGCAGAGGCTTCACGGAGGCTCAGGTGCTCGGTGCTCGCGTCCAGAAGGGTGAGGAGCACGTGCAGGGGGTGATCATCAAAATCGTCACGAAGGGCGATCCGGACAAGGAGTTCACGGCCCATAACAAGGCGTACCGTGAATCACCCGATTTCGCCAAGCGTCACCTGGCCCGCATCGTGGAGGGCCTTCAGCTGGAGAGCGGCGGGTCCGTCACCTTCCAGAGCGTGGCCGGAGGCGACTTCCGTGAAGCCAAGGAGATCCACGAAGCACTGCCCGAACTTCTGGACCCAGTCGGCACGTGCCAACACATCACCTCATCCTTGCTGACTGAGTGGAACACGAAGTCCACATCGAAGCCCGAGCGGATCGGCAACCTCCTGGAACAGCTGCTCGAAGACCGCCTGGCCCCCCGGGGCACCCTGCATCTGTGGGCGGCCGCGCACGAGGGACTCCTGACCACTCCCCGGAGGTGGATCAGCCAGGGAGGGCAACTGTGGATCAATCCCTTCGCGCTGGTCGGGAAGGGCTCCCTCAGTGAACGGTTGGACTCTGTGTTCGTTACCCGTGGCAAGGTTCATGGCGACCTGCACCCGGGGAATCTGCTGCTCCCCGCGAGGGACCACACGATTCCGTTCTTCCTGGTTGACCTGGCCCGGCACAGCGATTCCAGCCCGCTGGCCTGGGATCCCGTCTATCTCCTGCTGACCACCATCGCCAAGTCCCTGTCTGTCATGGACCGTCGTACCCTCGACGCGCTTCAGCAGTGGGCCGTCGACCCTGGCCGCCCCCAGGAGCGCAGCTGGTCTGCGCCACTGCGAGCGATCGGCGTGGGGACGACCAGAGCGGGTGAGGCGTGGGCGCTCCATGGGTCGAACACGGCCTCGTGGCGAACTCAGCGGCTGCTCTGCGTCGTCGCGGTCTCCCTGGTCCTCACTGGCCGCGACCATCTCCTTGAACCGTGGGAACGCGCCTGGTTCTTCTGGCTGGCGGCACGGGCGGCCACGCAACTCGTGCCGTTCGGGCCCGGCCCTGAGGAAAAGCCGCTCGACCTGCCCGCAACGCTCATACCTCAGAACACGGTGATCCATCTCGACGATCACCGCGGCCGGGAGACGACAGGATCCGTCCGGTCGGTGGAGCTGCCGTCCGTCGTCGGCGTGGTGGACGAGGTCGGAGCGGAGACCCAGTCGGCCTCTGCCGCCACAGCGACCGTCCCGAACTCCGTCGTGCGGGAGACCACGGCCGGGGACAGCCCATGGGAAGCGTTTCTGTCGGAACTGCACACCGTACGACTGGATGCGCCGGACGCGGCCGTCTTGGCAGCGCGCACGGAGACACTGCGCTTAAGGCTGGAACGGGCACTGAGCACGCTCGGGGACGGCACGCCCGGAGGTGGGTCGGGGTCTGGCCGCGAAGCAGCGCATCTGCTCGGCGAGTTGCGGACCACGTTCGAGGAGGCGTTCCAGGCCGGGTCCACGGACACGGACGTACGAGCCGCCTGCCGACACGCACAGTTGCTCAGGACTTGGATCCTTGGTCTGTCCTCCTGACCGCACAACCGTCGCGACATGGCCGAACCCGCCTCCCTCATCCTGGGGCGTGCCCGACGTGCCCTTGAGGAGATACGTGACCTGACCGAGGACATAGAGGCGCTCGAACGGGAGATTCCGTCGTGTGTCCGCAGGGTGGAGCGGATGCGGCAAGAGCTCACGGGGCAGTTCTCCGCCCCGCTGGTCGACGCCCTGGTGAAGAAAGTGAAAGCGGTGCGCCGGGCAGCCGATGCCGTCCGGCTACTCGCCGACGGCAGGGACACGTACTCTCCCTATGAGTACTTCGAGTCATTGAGCAGGCTCGCCGGCTTCCTGGAGAATGAACTCGACACGGCCATCGCCCTCTTCGCCACCGCGGAGAGAAACACCCCGTCCGCGTTGCGGAGTCACGAACACGGTCAGGTGATCAGCATGCCGATCGACGAGAAGGTTGAGCCCGACGATGGTGACGGCCGTCGTCGAACGAGTTGACGTCTTCTCAGTTCACGGACGGCCCCAGGACGAGTTGTTCCAGAGCGGACATGGCTGCATTCATGGGGTGGATGAACTCGTGTCGAAACCTGCTGGACTCCGCATAGGGACCGATGAAATCGGCCAGTTCGGGCAAGCTGCTCAGCTCTGCTTCCGGGCCCGCCGCCACCGGCATGCAGTCCTCGTACTCCGTGATCAGCAGTCGCAGGTAGTCCGAGGCTGTGTCGAGTGACTCCGCGGGACCGCGGTCCGCACCGAGGACGCCGCTGTGAGCGCCCATGATCCGGGACATGGTCTCCAGAGCCAGCTGCGCGTCCAGGATCGCCTGCAGCAACTCGTCGTACCGGGCCAGCCGGACCCGACGGTGCGCGTCGTCCGGACCGCCGGTCAGGGCGGTGGCACGCAGCAGCCGCCGTGCACGCTTCGCGGTGTTGTAGTGCGCGACGAGATCACGGAGATAATCCCGGCGGGTCTCCCGAAGGGCCTCGGCGCGCTCCTCCTGCTGCCGGATCCGCTCCGCACGGCGGTCCGCCTCGCGATTCAACGCCTGATAGACGAGTGAGACTCCGCCCCCGAGTACCGCCACCAGGAAGAACTGGAGCAAGGCTTTGTACGGTTCGGCACCTATCGCTCTCGATATCGGGTCGTGCCACAGCACGAGCGCGAAGACGAAGCCCGAACTGACGATCGCGCCGCACACTATGGCGACCGCCGACCGATACCTGAAAGAACTCCCCGTGGTGTCGATGTCCGGATCTTAGTGCCAGTTCCGTTGCACGTCGACGGCGCAAATCCTCGGGGGCCGGGATCCTCTGGGCCGGTGGGAGTTCGTCTCCGAAGTGCGTCTGTCGACCCCACACCCGCGGGGATCCTCCCTCGCCCAGATCGTCCAGCACGGGCAGGCCGTCGTCGACCCCGCACCCGCACCCGCGGGGGGTTCGCTGAACAGTTCCTCCGGCTCCGGCGCGTTGCACCCGTCGACCCCTCGCCGCAGGGGCGAACCGTTGGGCACCGTCGAAGGGGTCTTAAACTGGAGGTGGTCCCGCCTACGAAGGGCGAACTGACACAAGGAGATCGGCCTAGACCAGAAGTGGCTTTGGCTGTTGCTGTCTTGGGATGAATCCAGGTCCTCCACGTCGAAGCTCGCACCGGCTACGTGCTGTAAGTGCTCTGTGAGGCAGGCTGTCACCGCCTGCCATTGAGCCTGCCGGTTCGTGAACGCCTAATCGGCGGAGATGCTCCGATCGTTCGAGCTGAACAGCGTGCGAAGGTCCCGCCCAGCCACGCCTCGCCTCCCCGTGTTGATCAACTGGTGTCAATCTACGCACTCGCGAGGACTACGGGGCAAGCCCGCATCCGGGCAGCATCTGCCAATGTCCTTACCTCAGTTGGAGGCAAGTCAGTGGAGGGCGTTGCGGACTTCGGTCAGAGGCTGGCGATCGCGGGGTGCAGTAGAGCTTGTAAGTCAGCAGTACGGCTTGCCGTCCTGGCCTAGGTGAGATCCACATGCTGGTGCTGGTGAAGCCGGCGCCAAGGCTTGGTCAGCGCCCCAGGGTTGCCTCCCGGGCAGCGCGTGCCCAGACGGCCTGCTGGCGGGTGGTGAAGCCCATGCGGTTCCAGTGGAAGAGGATGTGTCTGGCCAGGATGCCGCGCAGCCCGAGCTGAAGGTCGCCCGCACGTGCTGCTGCGCCGAGGGCTTGTGCGCCGTGCTCCATGCTGGTGACCCAGGCACGCAGAAGCATCAGGGGCCCGTCACAGAGTGCTGGGCCGGCGTCGAGCATCAGGAGCCGGCGTAGCGCTCCCACCATGCCGCTGACCTTGTCGGGGGACATGTCTGTGGGCAGGGGACGTCTGGCTTCGGCCTGCCCCCACACGTCTCCCTGTTCGCCCCACTCCAGCCCAGCGGCGCGCAGGAACAGCGTGGTGACGAGGAAGGAAGTCTCCTTGGGCCCGAGGAACTCCCCAGGGGCGTCGGTGACGTGCTGGTAGTAGCGGAGCACGCCGACGCTGTCGGCGTGGAACAGGGCATGGGCGAGCCTCATGCCGCGCGGGCCACCGAACGCGACGGATTCCGGTTCGTACAGGGAGGGCCACCACCAAGTGGCCGCACCGCAGGACAGGGCGTTGTCGAGGGCTTTGGAGACGTGCTCGATGGTGTCCTCGGTCCTCGCGCCCGGGGCCAGCTGGACGCGTAGGCGCCAGCAGGGGTACTTGCGTACGAACCACCATGCTGCGACCGGCCCGGTGTTCAGGGCCGACAGGAGATGGGTGCGGAAGGCGCGATCTGCGTTGGGATAGTCGGCAAACTCGATGTTCACCTGATGCCAGTCCGTGGGTGGGGTGTCGAGTGCGGCCCGGCCGGCGGCGCGGTAGCGCTCGACCGCCTCGGCCAGTCGGGCAGGGGTCGTGCTGGCTCTGACAGCTGCTTCTTTGACAGGCGTGCCGGTGAGGACGGACAGCACCGCGTCCTCCAGCACGCCGGGGTCTTTGTGGTCCACTTCACTCCTCAGCACAAGAGCAGGCAGCTGTCCCATTCAGTGGCGGGCTCGGAACCCGGTACGGCGCCTTGGAAGGCCAGGGCTGCCCCTGCCGCTCCTTCGAGAAAGCCAGGTTCCTTGGGAGGGCTGAGGGCGAGGAAGCGTTCGCGGAGTACGGGGAGTCGGTCGGTGAACGCGGTGGGTGTCTCGGCGTCCTCGGCGACGCGTTGGACGGTGCGTAGCAGGCCGCCGACTCCGTGGCACAGGCCGCGGGTGGTGAGTTGGTTGAGTTGAGGCGGGTCGGCCAGGCAGCAGAGGAGGGCGCGTTCAGCCATCCGCTTGCGGTCGGCGTCGGCAAGAGCCATTGCTGCAAGCTGCTGTGCGCGAGCCAGGCCGGGAGTCCCGTAGCACCAGGACGGTGCGGTTGGCTGTACGGGTGCGTGGCCTGTCTCAGTGATCCAGCGCGGCCAGCGGGTCCCGCGGTGGTCGCTGTGGCGGATGCGGTCGAGCCAGCCGCAGATGCGGGTCATGGCGGTGTCGTGGTCGGTCACGGTGACGCCGTGGCGCTTGGCGAGGGCGAGGAGGGCGAGCGGGCCGGTGATGCCGTGGGCGAGACCGGCGTTGGCATGACCGCCCGGCGTTGCCGACTTATCGCTGGCCGGGGAGTGTCCGACCCACCAGCCGGGGAGCGGCTCGCCCTTGGGCCCGGCAACTGGTTCGGTGAGCCGGACCAAGTACTCCAGGACAGCCTTCAGCTCGTCACTGTCCGGCCGGCGGCGCAGCAGGAGGGCGCCGAGCCCTGTCAGGCCACGGAACAGGTCGTACTCGGCGAAGCCGGCATGGCAGCCCTGGTCGATGCGTGCGTGGGCGGAAGCCAGACGGCGGCGGGTGTGTGCGGCGACGACGTCGTCCAGTGTGTGCAGGGCTTCGGCATAGCGGTCGCTGTCGGCGGCGGCCAGGTGCAGGACGTAAGTCATCGCGGGTGCGCCCAGGTACAGGCTGGCATCGTCTCCATCGATGAGGGGGCCGATGGCGGCGAGTTGCCGGTGTACGGACTGCCAGGGGGCGAGCCCGCGCCGGGCTGGTTCGATGTGGAGCAGGGTGATGCCGAGGGGGCCGTGCGCGAGGGACTGCCGGGTGGCCAGGCCCGCCTCGGGCGCATTGGTCACCGTGGGGCTCCTTGGCTGCGGGCGGTCCAGGACAGGGCGGCGGCGCGGGCGAGGCGGCGGCAGGTGGCTTCGCCGTCGGGGTCGATGCCGGCAACGCGGTTGTGGTGCATGTGCAGTAGGGATGGCAGTACGGCGGCTGGGTCGGCACCGTTGGCTTTGAGGGCCTGGTGGTAGGCGGTGAGGGTGTCTCGGCGCAGGGCCCACGTTGTGGCGACGTAGGCGCTGTCCGGCAGGGACTGCAGGGAGGCGCGGTCGGGGTCCGGGGTGATGAGACGGATCGCCGTGGTGAGTACGTCACGGGGTGCGGGGTCGCCGTCGTTCTTCAGGAGGTTGGTCGTGAGCCATGTTCGGCTGTCTGCGGGTGAGCCGAGGAAAGTGTCGGCGATGTCCACGAAGCTGGCGGCGGTGACTGCAGGCCGCAGGCGATCGGGGACGGGAAGGGTCGTCTGCGCGAGGGCGGCGGCGGAGTCCGCGGCGAAGAACCCTTCGGCGGCCTCCAGGACGGTGCCGGTGCCGTAGCGACCAGTCTCCGGCTCGTCGGTGTCCCACTGCACGCGCTGGATCAGGCCCTCGGCGCGTAGCTCTGCGGCCCACGCGGCGACGCGCTGTGCGACGTCACCGAAGGCGTGCGGGTCTGACAGGCGGAGCCGCAGTCGCAGGTGGGCGTCGGGGTCGGCGTAGCGGGTGAACCACCAGTTCGGCCCCTCGGCTCCCCAGTTGCTCAGCAGCCGCGGCAGGCGGGTGGTCAGCACCTCCGGCACGCGGTCGGAGTTGCCGTACAGCTTGAGGTACGCCCACTCGCTCGCGCCTGGTATCCGGCCGGAGGCGCGGCTCACCACGGCCGTCGTCCGGGAGATGGGCGTGGGGGTGGGCGGCTGGTGGGCGGCGAAGGGCACTGTGATCTCATGCGTGCGTCCCACCCAGCCGAACGCGCTCTCCGGAGGCGCCTCGTGCAGCACCACTGTTCCGTTTCGGTCCAGCTCGGCCTGAAGGAGCTGGACGTGGGCGGAGATGTCGAGGTCCAGGCGCAGCCGTTGGTCGTCGCTGCCGACGTAGACGGTGCGCGGTACGCCGTAACGGATGCGCCAGTCGGTGAAGCGGAAGGCCCAGTTGTCTCCGCCAAGGTCTCGGGCGCGTAGTCGCCAGCACGCGGCGGACAGGATGGTGCGGCCGACGCGCACTTCGGGCAGGAACAGCAGTTGGGCCGCCGCGCCCCAGGCAAAGGGGAGGAGGACCGCGGCGTGCGAGCGGTGCAGTTCGCACACGAAGCGGACAAGTGGGTGGGTGGCGTTGGCGAGTTCCACGGCGTTCATGACCGACGGTTCGATCGGTCGACCGGTGGCCAACTGCACCAGGTACAGGCGTTGGGAGTCGGCGACGACGCCGAGGTCGTCCAGGTCGAGTGTGGCGTGCGGGTTGTGCTCGCTGACGGACAGCACGTTCGGCACGACGGCCGGGGCGCGGGCGACGTTGTACGTCGGCAGCCGCAGCGGCGGGCTGGAGACCTGGCCTCGGGCGGCGCCGGCGGTGAGCGTCGGCAGGTCGGCGTACGCGGCGGTCATCCGCTCCCGGTCGGGTCGCTCCAGCATGGTCAGGAAGCGGCCGGTAGTCGTGCCGGCCGCGAGGGAGAGCCCGGCCGTGCTCAGGGCGAACCGGCCGCGCTCCAGGTCCTTCAGGGAGGGCGACAGCACGGTGAAGCACAGTTCGACGTGCGCGGGAACCTGGTCGGGCTCGCCGAGGGACAGCGCCTGGATGTCCTCCTCGCTGAGGATGATCTCGCGCTGGTCGTTGAGGGCTGCGTTCTGGGCGAGGGCGAGGAGGTATTCGTCGCGACGGCTCGTTGCCAGCACCGGGCGCTTCAGGACCGTCCTGCGGTAGCCGACTGGAAAGCCGAGGCCGGTGTCTGGGTCGGTGAGGTCACGCAAGGGGACGATGGCGCCCATGCTGTAGCGCTCAAGAAACCGCGTCCGGTAGTCGTTCCAGGCCGGGGAGCCGTCCGGGTATGGCGTGATCCGGGCCATGACCTCCAGGGCGCGCTCCGCCTCACGGGTCACGATCTCCGGCAGGACGATGTTGCAGTCGGGCCGTAGGTTGACGACCAGGGTGCGGTCCGTGATGCCGGTGAGGGCGGTCATCCTTGCGCTGGCCTGTGCGCGGAGAGACTTTTGGTTGTCCAGTGGGCCGCTGTTGTGGGCGATGAGGAGCGTGCGAATCTGCCGCAACTTCGTGGCCGTGTCGGAGGCAGCTTCGGCTGTTTCGAGCTGGTCGACCAGGTGACCGAGTGTGTCGTCGCACGTCATGGGGGCGTGCAGGCTGCTCAGAAGCACCCGGTGCTCGACAAGGCTGCGCAGCACGTCCTCGATCACCGCAGGCGGGGTCTCGGGATAGTCGCTGGACAGCTTGGCCGTGAGGTCGCCGACCGTGATGGGCGTACGGGCCAGAGCCAGTACCGCTTCGACGGCTGGGGTGCGCCGTAGCCGCGTATCGGTGGGACCGTCAGCGTCACCCGGCTGATGCTGCACAGTGATGCTGCCCCCGCGCACCCTGCAGGTGGGGTCGGCGATGACATGCAGGTGCCGCAGCACCTCCAGGTCGCGTTCCAGGACGGTGATGACGTCCT
This sequence comes from Streptomyces sp. R28, assembly GCF_041052385.1. Lineage (GTDB taxonomy): Bacteria > Actinomycetota > Actinomycetes > Streptomycetales > Streptomycetaceae > Streptomyces. Next base: position 8,772,513 of record NZ_CP163439.1, read on the forward strand.
TCAGCCACACCGCGTCGGCGTGCACGAAGGCGCGGTGTTCGGCGCCCCACTGGACTCGGGCTGTACCCCCGACACGTATAGGGGCGGGCCCGGCGAACAGCCCGAACGGCGTGGCGCGGTGCTGCATCCGCAGGAGGTAGCGGGCCAGGGAGACAGCTGTGCGCCTGACGATCCTTGGTCGCCGGGGTTCTCCGCCGAGCACCTTGCGGACAGTGTCGGCAAGGAGGGGGGTGGCGACCTCGATCGCAGCGGCCACGGTGTCATCCGTCCAGACCTGGGCGATCCACTCCTGCAACCGGTGCACGTCAGCGGACGCGTCGCCGTACAGATCTGGCCAGGGAGGCAGCGTCGCCGTCAACGGGAACACCGAAGCTCTGATCACTCCCGCATCAATAGCGCGATACATGGGACATGCCTCCTTCATCGTTACGACGGTGTGCGGGGCCGGACCGGCAAGGAGCCTCGGCCCGGCCCCGCGCGGCGGGTCAGCCGCCGATGCAGGTGCTGTTGGAGCAGGCGGACTGGCAGGTGGAGCCGCAGTTGTCGCTGGTGTCGTTCAGCAGCGAGCCGAGGACCGGGGCGGAGGCGACGGTCTCGATACGGAGGTCGAAGTCCAACGCTGCGTCGGCCCCGAAGTCCGTGGCGGCCTTCAGGGTGGTGCCTGTGTTCTGCGGTGCCATCGCGTTCTCCTCGTCTGGAGAGGTGGGTGGATTTGCCTTACGGCCTGATCGCGACGCGGGCGGCGTCACGGCCAGGAGATGGTGATCCGCGTGTGCAGCCGGTCGATGACGCGGCCTGCGGGGAGTTGGTCGTCCGGCGTTCCGGCCGGGTGGACCTCGATGTGCGCACGGTGACCGCGATGCTCGCGGTCCCAGGTCTGGATCTCCTCGACCAGGCGCTCAGCGACGGCCTTGCCCTGCGGCCCGTGGCCGACCGCGCCCAGCTCGAACCGGTCGGCGTCGTCGGTGGCGCGGACGGTGCGGTAGGCGAAGCTGTCGCCATCCACGAGGGTCGGCACGCCGAGCGGCGAGGCGGAAGCGACAAGGCCGTGTTGCCGGGCGGAGGGCTTCGCCGCCATCAGGGGGAGGTTGTCCAGGGCGGTCGTCAGCCACAGGTCCAGATGTTCGTTGGACTCATCGCCTGCGAGCGTCACGCCGGACCACGCCTCGGCGCGCGCGGTGCGCAGCGCGGCACGCAGGGCCTCGGTGTCGGGTTCGGGGTGTCCGTCCAGGCGCAGGGCGATCTCCTCGCCCTCCGTGTCGTGGAGGACGGCCAGGCGCAGGCGGTTCTCGCCAGCCCCCTGCATCGGCACGAAGCCGCACAGCTCGAACCCGTCGCTGACCAGACGCTCGCCGTCGCGGACGAAGGCGATGGTGCGCGTCATGCCGCGCATCCGCAGCGGGACGACGAGCCGACCGCCTTCCTTGAGTTGGTGGATCCAGGCCGGTGGGATGTCGGCTGCCTGCACGGTGACGAGGATGCGGTCGTACGGCGCATGGCCGGGCGCGCCGTGCTCTCCGTCGGCGGTGATCACGGTGATTTTCCGGTGACCGGTCGCCTTGAGGAAGTCCTTCGCACGCTGCGTGACATCGCGGTCGATGTCCATCGTGATTACGCGGCCGTGCTCCCCCACCAGCTCGGCGAGATAGGCCGCGTTCACGCCGCCGGAGCCGATCTCCAGGATGTTCATCCCCGGCTGGATATCGGCCTGCTCGATCTGCATCGCCTGGATGCGCGGAGCGGACACCGAGCTGATGTCCACGCCTGTGGCGTCCGTCTTCGTCACAGCGGCGTACTCGGCGTCGTAGGTCCTGGCCATGTCCACCTCGGGAGTGGCCAGGTGCCGGGGGACCGAGCGGAACGCGGCCACCACGCGGGGGCTGCGTGCGGCGCCCAGTTCGATCAGTCGCTGCACCATCGCGTCGCGCAGTTGCTGGTCGGGCACAGGGGCACTGTCGTGGTTCCTGGTCATCATGCTGGGGACGTCATCCATGAGCGTTCTCCTTCTCGGCGGCGTGCGCCGAGGGGGTGAGGACGGGCGTTACGAGGGGCGGAGGCTAGGCAGGCGCCCCGCGCTGGAGTAGTTCGATGCGGCTGGCCCGCTCCCGCTGCGACCTGTCCTTCTGAGGCCAGGGGGCCTCCAGTTCGAGCAGCGGGAGCGGGGTTTGAAGGCCCGCCCAGAGAGCGGCCGACTTCCTACGCGATGTGGGCGGGCGGTCTGTCGAGTGGCGCGCTGGTGGGCCACTGGCCGACGGGGTATGGCTGCGCGAGCGTGGAGGTGGGGGCGCGTTGCCGGCGGATAGCTCGCTCGCTCATGGTCCAGTGGAGCTGTTCGAGCCTGAAGACGCACCACTGGCAGGCGAAGAGGGGAAAGGCCGTATCTGCCATAGTGATGTCGCCGATCTCTGCTACCGGAACGCCGGCCTGTTCGCACCTGAAGCAGCTTCCGTTCTGCCAGTCGAAGCGGCCCCACAACTCGTCCGGTCTCAAACCCATGGCGGACCGCCTCCTGGGAGGTGCGGCCTCGGGTGGCCGCCGACGAGGGGCAGAAAGGTGACGGGACGGGCGTGCCACACGAAGGAGTGCGGTTCTGCTGCGAGTGGCAGCGTGAAGTCAGTGCCCTGCTTCAGGGCGGAGGCGGCGTCACGCCATCCCTGGTCACGTAGGTCCACGAGCGGGTCGATGAACGCCGGTTCGACGGCCGAGGCGATGATGCGGATCTGGATTCGGGCCCATCGGACGGCTGAGGCGGGGGTCTGCTGTGCGGCGGAGCTGATGCGCCGGCCGTCGGCGTGACGCCACTCGCACCAGAAGCCTGGTTCGGGCGCGCAGGCGGCACGCGCACGCGCGGGCGGGCGGTGAAGCAGCATGGGGTGGTCAGGGTGCATGGCTGTCTTCCTCCGTGTACACCCACAGCAGGCGGCGGGTCAGGCCGGCCAGGTCCCGCATGAAGAAGAACGCGCTGAAGGCCGGGGTCTCCTTCTTGGGCCGCTCGGACAGCTTCAGCAGCCTGTATGCCTGTCTGCACAGGTCCCTGACGGCGGGGTCCTCGTCGGCGCCCAGCTCCCGGCCGAGAAGCAGGCCCAGCTGCTCGATGATGGCCGTCGTCCTGGCGTTGATGTCCTCGCGGGTGGAGGTGCTCAGCTCCATCTTCAGTGCGGCGTCGGTACTGTCCCCGATCAGCTCCGTGTCGATGGGCAGGCAGTCGACGGCTGGAGCCTTGCGTTCGTCGGGCACGGTGGCCATCACGCCTCTCCCCTCCTTACTGCAACCTGGGGCGGCTGCCTCGGTTGCTCGGTTCGCAGACGAACGTAGAGCGGCCGTCACCCATGTCCCAAGGAGATTGCGCGAGTTTGCAGCAAGCCGATTGACGGCCTCGAACGCCTCCCTCGACCATCATCGTGTCGCGCAAACCCGAGCAAGGCAGCAGACAGGAGAACGACCATGAAGCTACGGTTCCTTGGTAAGAACTCCACGGTCGGCGACTGCCCGACCCTGTACGCCACAGACCGGGACACCTACCTCGTCCAGGGCTGGAAGATCTTCGCGAACGAACTGTTGATGCAACTCGACATCTCCGAGGGGGAGACGGCGGTGGAGGTGCCCACGGAGCTGTTCGAGCACCTCACGAAAGACGGCCTGCCGGCGGGGGAGATCAGGCGCCTCGAAGACCCGATCATGATCCTGACGCCGGGGGGTACGTTCGTCGTTCAGGGCCGCGAGGTGACCGACCCCGAGGCTCTGGCCCAGATGGAGATTCCGGACTACGAGACCGTGGTCGAGGTCCCCAAGGCCGCGATCACCGCCCTACTGGAGGAACCGCGTGGAGCTGATCTCCAGCGCCGAGCGCAACCAGCTCTTTGAGAGCTTCGCGCAGGACGCATTCCATCTGGAGCTGCGGGATGACTACTCCGTCCCCGACGAGGACAGCCCGTTCACGAGCTGGCTGCGCGGTGGGACCGTCGACTACTCCTACATGGAACCGTGGACGCAGCTCATGCGACGCGTCACCGGGGAAGGGAAGACCGTCCGGCGCGTCCGCGTGGTCACGGAGCCGCACACTCCCTACATCCAGTGGGAGTACGCCACCACCGCCCTCAACGAGGAGGCCGGCGAGGAGATTCGCTGGCTGCCCCGGCACCGCGTGCCGGAGGGCATCGCCTTCCCTGTGGGAGGCAACGACTGGTGGCTGTACGACGACCGCCTTCTCGCCGTAGGCCACTTCGACTCCGACGGCAGAGTGCTCGGGTCGGAGATCGTCGAGGCCCCGGATACCGTAGCCGAGTGCGTGCGCCTGCGGGACCTGCTCTGGGCCGCCGCCATCCCCCACCCCGAGTACAAGCCCTGACCGACCCGTGACGACGCAAGTAGAAGAGGCACTGCAAGCGCTCGGTGCCCGGCTGCGCGGCTTCCGCAAGGACGCCGGCTTCACCAGCGGCCGGGCATTCGCGCGTGCCACCTCCTGGCAGGAGTCGAAGGTCTCCCGCATCGAGAACGGCAAGCAGCGCCCCAGCGAGGACGACATCCGCGTCTGGTGCGAGATGACTGGCCAGGGCGACCAACTAGGGGACCTGGTCGCGATCGTCCGCCACGTCGACGAGCTGTGGCTCGAGTGGCGCCGACAACTCCAGACCGGTGTCGAGAAGCGGCAGCGCCAAGCCATTCCGGTGTACGCCAGAACCAAGGTCTTCCGCATCTGGCACCCCACGGTCGTCTGGGGAACTCTCCAGACCTCCGAGTACGCTGCCGAGGTCTTTCAACAGGGCGTCAGCTACTACGAGATTCCCAACGACGCCGAAGCGGCCGTGGCGAAGCGCCTGGAGCGGCAGCAGTACCTGTACCAAGGGGATCGCATCTTCAACGTCCTGCTCGGCGAACAGGCTCTGTACACCAACTTCGGCGGCCCGGAAGTGATGAGAGGGCAGCTTGACCGCCTCCTGGCCGTGATGAGGCTCCCTCGCCTCAGCCTGGGCATTGTTCCCAGGTCGGCGCCAACCTCCATATGGCCGGGCAACGCGTTCTCGATGTTCGATGACCGGCTCGTCCTCGTCGAGACCTACTCGGCGGAGCTCTCCGTCACGCAGCCCCGAGAAATCGAGCTGTACACCAAGGCGTTCGCCCTCTTGAAGCAGTCAGCGGTCTACGGCACCGCCGTCCGAGACCTCATCTCCACAGCAATCCAGCACTTCGATCAGATGCCGAGCGACTAGGAGAGCGCCCTATGCAGCCTACGACTCCGAACTGGCGAACCAGCTCCTACACAGAGACGCAGAACTGCGTCGAAGTGGCCGACAACGCCCCTGAGCACGTGCTGGTTCGGGACACGAAGGCGCGCGGTCGGGGAATGCTGGCGGTCCAGCGAAGCAGCTGGGCGGCATTCGTCGAATACGCCAAGGAAGCCTAGCCCTATCTGCCTTGCTTGCGTTGCCCGCGAGATTCCGCTCTCGAAGCGCGAAGCCTTCGACTCATGCCAGCCCAGGCTTTGGGCCAGCGCTCGCTTGGTGAGTCCGGCCGCTTTCCGGATCTCGGCCAGGCGTTGTCCGAGCGCCTTGCGGGCTTCCTGGACGCTCGAAGAGGGTGATGTCATGTCGGTGCGTGGATGTTGTTCGAACCGTCAGGCCAGCTCGAACTGTGCAGTCCTGGCGTGACCTTGCCGGGTGGTTCGGGACGCTTGTTCGGTGTCCGGAGCCACCCGGTCAGTCGGTGCAGTGCGAGGCCATCTTCCGTTGCAGGCCCGGTCGATGGCCCGGGCCTGTCCACAGACGACGTAGGTAGATCGCTAGGTGCCACACATCCCGGCTAGCAGCGGCTCCGGAACGTGCGGCCGAGCCGCTCAGTGGGGCCTCGCTCGTCCAGGGATTCGACGCCACCTGGCAGGAAACGGAGCCTCTGTGCCGTGCCGAGGGCTTCCACCGCGTGCACACCGGCGCCCTACGACTCCAGATACCTCATGCCGTCTGCGCCAGTCCTGGTCGGGTAGCTTGACCGACATGGACCAGGGGCGGGTAGTTGAAGCGTTTCGTTGCGAGGCCGGACGGCTCGCTCGGGCGATGAGCGGGGTCTCGCAGGCTGAGTGGTCCCTGCCCACGCGGTGTGCGCCGTGGACGGTAAGCGAGTTGTTGGCGCATGTCCGGGTGGTGATCGCTTGGCTGCCCGGCATGCTGGCCGCACCGGCGCCGATCCGCGCTGAGGTGTCTGCAGTGGAGTACTACCGGCCTGATGAGCGTTTCGCCCCGGAGACCAACGCGGCCCGGATAGCGCTGGCTCAGGATCATGCAGCCGAACAGCTCAGCGGGACCGCGCTCGCCCAGGCATTCGACGCCACCTGGCAGGAGGTGGACCGTCTGTGCCGTGTCGTGCCGGATGGGCGTGTGGTGCGCACCCGGCATGGCGATCCGATGCTCCTGTCGGAGTTCCTGTTGACGCGGGTGGTCGAGGTTGCCGTGCACGGTCTGGACCTGGCCGACGCCCTGGGGCGCGAGCCGTGGATGACCCCGCAGGCCGCGGATGTGGTGCAGGATCTTTTGCTTGGTCAAGACAGTGCGGCAACCCTGGAGAAGCTGGGCTGGAGCCGGCTTCACTTCCTGCGCAAGGCAACGGGACGTGACCCGATCACCAGGGAGGAAGCGGCGGAAGTCGACCGCCTGGGCGTCCGTTGGCTGACGTTGGGCTGAGCCTGGCCGTGCGTCATGATCAGTGCATGACCGAGATCGTGCTGATGTCGGATCCAAGGATCGCGGCGATCCCCGTGGTCGACTGCGGTGAAGACCTCTGCGATGTCCGGCTGCAGGAGTCCGTCGCCGTCGACCCACGTAAGGAAGACCGATCGGGGGCTTTCGCGCACCTGCGGGAGGGGGTCCTGGCCCGTCTTCTGGATGCCCAGAAGTTGCTCCCGGATGGCGTCCGTCTGCTGTTCGTCGAGGGGTACCGGCCGCCCGCCCTGCAGCGTCTCTACTTCGAGCGTTACGCCGACGAACTGCGGGCCGGCAATCCGGGCTGGTCGGCGGCCCAGGTGCGCGACGCCGCGAGCCGCTACGTGTCGCCGCCCGAGATAGCTCCGCACAGTGCCGGCGCGGCCGTCGACCTCACGCTCGTGTCCGCGGACGGGCGGGAACTCGACATGGGGACGCGGGTGAACGCCAGCCCGGAGGAGAGCGACGGCACCTGCTACACGGACGCCCGCAACGTCGCGCCTGCGGCACGCGACAACCGGCGGATGCTCGGAGACGCTCTGTCTGCTGCGGGTTTGGTCAACTATCCGACGGAGTGGTGGCACTGGTCGTACGGCGACCGGTACTGGGCTCATGCCACCGGCGCAGAGCACGCGATCTACGGGCCGCGAGAGCGGGCTTGAGTCTCCCGTAAGGGGAGACGCGAAGGTGAGGTCATGGACGACGGCACCCTCTGCTCAATCGGTGAACTGGCTCGACGCACGGGGCTGACGGTCAAGACCATCCGCTTCTATTCCGATCGCGGCATCGTGGTGCCGGCCGACCGCACTCCCGCCGGCTATCGCCGCTATGGTCCTGACGCCGTTGCCCGACTGACCCTGGTGCGGACGCTGCGCGAACTAGGACTCGGCCTCGACGTGATTCGGCAGGTCCTGGAGCGAGAGCTGACGCTCGGCGACGTCGCAGAGCAGCACGCAGCCGCGCTGGAAGTGCAGATCACCACCCTGCGGCTGCAGCGGGCGGTGCTGGTGGCCGCGGCTAGGCGCAGACCCACCCGTGAGGAGATGGAACGCATGCACCGGTTGGCCCAGCTCTCCCAAGCCGAACGGCGACGACTGATCGACGGCTTTCTCGACACCGTCTTCGAGGGGCTGGACGGCAGTCCCGGCTGCCACGCCGCGGCTCGGCGCTCCATGACACCGGAACTACCCGACAACCCCACAGACGCACAGGTCGAGGCATGGGTGGAGCTGGCGGAACTGGCGCTGGACCCGGACTTCCGCGACCGTATGCGAGGAGCGGCCGAAAATTACGCGGCAGATCTCCCTGCAAGCGGATCCACACCACCGCGCCCGGATGTCGTCGCGGTCGTCCATGGCCTCGCCGCAGCCGCCGTCGACTCGGGGATCACCCCGGAAGCGCCCCAGGCCGACCCTGTCGTCAGAGAGTTCACCGCCGGGTGTGCGCGCACCCTAGGCCGCCCCAGCGACACCGAACCCCACCTATGGCTACTGCCGCGTTTGGAGGCCGCGAACGATCCCCGCCGAGACCGGTACCTCCACCTGCTCGCCGTCATTAACGACTGGCCGGCCCCGCAGCCTGTGACACCCGCACTCGACTGGTCCGTCACCGCGCTGCGCATACGGGCAGCACGATGACACGACACCTTCACCAGGCAGCAGTCCGGCACGGACCGGCCCCGGACACCGCCGCAGCCGCGGCATACGCTCCGCCCAGAGACAAGATCACCACCCCGCTGGAGGCAGCCGCCACGCCCTCGGCGCCCGCTCTCCTCCTGCGCCAGTGGAACCATACGGACGCTGCCGACCTGGTTGAGCTGTGCCAGGACAGCTCCCTGCGCCGCTGGACAAGTGCGGCCCTCGACGACGAGGCGGGCGCCATGCGATGGGTGCGGGATCAGCAAAAGGGATGGCAGGACGGCAACCGCTTCGCATTCGCCGTTGTGGAGAGCGAAACTCCGGGTCGGTCTGACGAGGTGGTCGGCCACGTGGTGCTCAAGCGTGCTGCTCCTGGTGCTCCGTCGGCCGAGGTCGGCTACTGGACGGCGGCTCACGCCCGGGGCCGGGGAGTAGCGCCCAGGGCGCTGCAGGCGTTGACCAAGTGGGCCATCACCGCCTTCGAAGGACAGGGTCTGGAGCGACTTGAACTCCTGCACCAGGTGGACAACGCCGCGTCCTGCCGCGTCGCACAGAAGTGCGGGTACGAACTGACCACACTCCTGCCCGCAGCACCGCCTGCGTTCCCTCTCGAAGGCCACCTCCACACATGGGCGCGGTTTCCTGGCCACAGAAGGTTGACGTCGACTCCAAGAGCATCCGGGAGCCGAAGGCTGCCCGACACACCGACCAGTCCGCTGCGGCCGTGGCCGCCCAGCTAGGCTGCGACGATGCTGTCTGCAGATCGGGACCAGTCGAACGACTACGACAGCTTCGCCGAAATGTACTCGGCGGAGAACGAGAACAGCCTCGTGAACGCGTACTACGAGCGGCCCGCGATGTTGGCTCTCGCCGGGGACGTGACGGGACGTCGGATCCTGGACGCCGGCTGTGGTTCAGGCCCCCTGTCCGCTGCACTGCGCGACCGCGGTGCCGTCGTCACCGGCATCGACGCCAGCGCCGGGATGCTGGCGCTGGCCAGGCGGCGGCTCGGTGACGATGTAGCCCTGCACGTGGCCGACCTGAGCGACCCCCTGCCGTTCGCCGACGGTGCGTTCGACGATGTGCTCGCGTCGCTGGTGCTGCACTACCTGGAGGACTGGGGGCCGACGCTGGCCGAGTTGCGTCGCGTGCTCAGGCCCGGCGGGCGGCTGATTGCGTCGGTGGGCCACCCTGCCGTGTCCTACGCACACCGCGATCCTCGGCCCGACTATTTCGCGACCACCAGCTATACCTTCGACTGGACGTTCAACGGGCAGTCCGTCCCGATGAGGTTCTGGCGCAGGCCGTTGCACGCGATGACCGATGCCTTCACCACTGCTGGCTTCCGCCTTGCCGCCATCAGCGAGCCGCAGCCCGACCCGGCCGCCCGCGAGCTGTTCCCGGACGGCTTCCAGGAACTTTCGACCAGCCCCAACTTCCTGTTCTTTGTTGTCGAGGTACCGCTGGCGGCTACCGGCTTGGGCAGCTGACTTGTCGTGGATCACGAGCGGAGCCAGAGTCGGACGGAGGCGGGACCCGCAGCGGTCACGAGATCTGCCGGTCAGCCCCTGAGCTGGGCCGCAACCTCTGTCCGTAGCTCTTTGTGACCCGACCGTGGTAGCAGAGGAATCACAACTAGATCTTCCGGAGAGCGAGAGTCGCTCCGCCTGTCCCAGTACTGTGGCTTCGCATGACCGACTCCGAGATCGAGATAACCGCAGACCTGGTCCACGACCTGCTGCGGGAGCAGCATCCGGACCTTGCGGGGCTGGCCATTCGCGAGGTAGCAGGCGGGTGGGGCAACCAAATGTGGCGCCTTGGGGACGAGTTGGCGGTGCGCATGCCGCGGACAGAGGGTGCCTCGGACCTTCAGCGCAAGGAGCGCCGGTGGCTGCCTGTCCTGGCTCCGCGCCTGCCGCTTCCGGTCCCGAACCCGGTGCGGATCGGTGAACCGTCGGCGCGCTTCCCGAAGCTCTGGACCATCATGACGTGGGTTCCGGGCGAGCCGCTGGACTACACGTCGATCAGCCGCGGCGACCATGCAGCCGACGCCCTGGCGGGCTTCCTCAAGGCACTCCATGTGGAGGCGCCCGCTGACGCGCCGATCAGTGAAGACCGCGGCGACCACCCCAAGAAGTGCACGGACGGCTTCGACCACTTCTTTCACGCCGTCGTCCCCGACGACCTCGCCAACGACGTCCGGGCCGTCTGGGACGACGCCGTCGCGGCGCCCGAGTGGGAGGGCCCGCCGCTCTGGGTCCATGGCGACCTGCATCCCGCGAACGTCGTCGTCTCGGACGGGACGCTCGCGGGCGTGATCGACTTCGATGCCATGTTCGCCGGCGATCCCGCGTGGGATCTCGCGGCCGCATGGGTCATCCTTCCCGCGGGCGCCGCCTCACGCTTCTTCGACGTATACGCGCAGGCAGACGAGGGGACGATCCGGCGCGCCCGCGGGCTGGCCGCCCTGAAGAGCCTGTTCCTCATGCTGATGGGCCAGAACGGAGACCGGGGCCTTCCTGGCGGCAAGCCGACATGGGGACCCGCAGGCCGGGCAGCGCTCGATCGTGTCCTGAGAGGCGGTTTGATGTAGACACGGAGCGATGAGCCTCCGACACTCCCTTGCCGGAGCGAAGCCTGGTGCCGCGACGCCGCTATCGCGTTGCCCACGATGGTCTCCCCCGGGAGACGAACAGATGTCTGCCTGCTCGTGACGCCCCTGAGGCGGTCCTCTGACATCTCAGCCGCGATGTTTCCCCGTCGATAGCGGATGTCGACGATCAAGCTTTTGGTCACCGGCAGCACACCCGTCACGGTCACGACTCAGAAGGTGCTCGTCGCCCGGCTGGGCGACGAGCAGTCGAGCCACCTGCTGACCTTCGTTGCTGGCGGGCGCAGCATCATCGTCAAGCAGACGGCCGTCCGCACTGGGACGGTGGTCGTCGTGGTCTCCGGTAGCCCCGGCCTGATCGATGCCGAATTGCGTAAGGCGGTCGCCAAGGCCATGGTGATCAGGTCTACGGGGCGATGAGGCGGGACCGGCAGGCGGGCGGATATGGAGCGCCGGAGCCGGGCGCGGCTGGCAGACGCTTCCGTCCTGCCGCAACGGCGGCCCATCGAGTGGGCCGCCGTTCCTGTGCGGCCGGTCAGCAGGTGGCCAGCAGGGCGTGCTCGACGGCGGTGAACGGACGTCCGTCGCAGCGGTACAGGCGCGTCGGGTCGTCGTGACTGTCGAACTCCCCCTCGGTGACGAGGACGACGACTTCGGGGCGGACGGAGTGGGGCATGGGCGATTGCCTGTGTGGTGGCGTGAGATCGGTATGTGTGGCTTTGTCCACGAGAACGGACAGCAGATGTACACCGTTTCCGGAGGCACCTCGCCGCACACAGAAGTCGAACTGTCCAGCCGACACGACAGCGGCCGGCGCCATCCCTGCGGAAAGCCGTCAGCCCTGAGGCGTTCCCGGCGGTGGGTGGGCGTTGTCGGGTTACTCGCGGATCTGAGCGTTCACTGTGGGATGCGTGTCACCGCTGTCCGTGCCCAGGCCCGCGAGCAGGCGCAGGCCGTCCTCGGCGGGGGTACCAGGGGCCGCGGAGAATACGAGCAGCTCCATGCTCGATTCGTCCGGTAGCGCGAAGTTCTCCTGGTGCAGTTCCAGCAGTCCGACCAGCGGGTGCCGGTACGCCTTGCGTCCGTGTGTGCGGGCGCGTACGTCCGCGCGGGCCCAGAGGCGGGGGAAGCGCTCGCTGCCCAGCGACAGCTCGCCGATGAGCAGAGCCAGTTGGGGGTCCTCGGGGTATTTGCCTGCGGCCAGGCGCAGGTGCCCGACCACGTCGAGGGTGCATGCCTCCCAGTCCGCGTAGAGGCCCCGTTCGGCCTCCTGGAGGAAGATGTGCCGGGCGATGTTCAGGCCCGGCATCGGCCGGCCGAAGAGGAGCACGGCGAGGCGGTTCCCGGCGAGCACGTCCAAGCGGTGGTTCATGATCAGCGCGGGTGCGTCGGCGACCAGGTCGAGGATGCGTAGCAGCTGCGGCCGGACCCGCCCGACCGGCGCCTTCGCGCGGCGGCGATGCTGCCGGGCGAGCCGGTCGAGGTGCCCGCGTTCGGTCTCGTCGAGGCCGAGGACGCGGGCGAGCGCGTCGAGGACCTGCTCGGACGGCTGGGTCGCGCGGCCCTGCTCCAGGCGTACGTAGTAGTCGACGCTGACTCCGGACAGGTGCGCGACCTCTTCGCGGCGCAGCCCTTCGACCCGGCGGCGGCTGTCGGTGGGGATGCCGATGGCTGCCGGGTCCACCCGGGAACGCCGGGTCCGCAGGAAGCCCGCGAGGTCGTCCATGCATCGAAGTATGGCCGCGCCGGCGCCCGTGAGGGTGGCCCTGCCGGTACCAGGAAGTCTCGTCCGACGGAAGAGGAGCCCCTGAACGCCGGGCGCCGCGGCGCCCAGGATCGAAGGCATCCGACCCGAAGGAGCAGGAGTACCCATGAAGACGCTGATCGTCTACGCACACCCGGAGCCGAAGTCGCTCAACAGCTCGCTGAAGGACCTCGCGGTGTCCACCCTGGAGAGCGCCGGGCATGAGGTGCGGGTGAGCGATCTGTACGCGATGAACTGGAAGGCGGTCGTGGACGCCGCGGACTACGGCCCCGACGCCTCAAGCCCCCTGAAGGTCGCGGCGGACTCGGGCCGGGCCTTCGACGCCGGGACGCTCACCCCGGACGTGCGCGCCGAGCAGGAGAAGCTGCTGTGGGCCGACACGATCATCTTCCAGTTCCCGATGTGGTGGTACACCATGCCCGCGATCCTCAAGGGCTGGGTGGACCGGGTGTTCACCTACCACTTCGCGTACGGCGTCGGTGAGCACAGCGACACCCGGTACGGCGAGCGCTTCGGCGAAGGCACCCTCGCGGGCAGGAAGGCCCTGCTGTCGGTGACCGCCGGCGGCCCGGAGTCGCACTACGCCTCTCGCGGGATCAACGGCCCCATCGACGACCTGCTGTTCCCGATCCACCACGGCATCCTCTACTACCCGGGCATCGAGGTGCTGCCCCCGTTCGTGCTCTACGGCACCGACCGGATGACCGCCGAGGACTACCCGGACGTCGCCAAGGCTTGGAGGCAGCGCCTGCTCACCCTGGAGTCGACCGAGCCGATCGCGTTCCGGCCCCAGAACTTCGGTGACTACGAGATCCCCTCGCTGCACCTGAAGAAGGGACTGGAGCCCGCAGGCCGCACCGGTTTTGGGCTGCACGTGCGCGGCTGACCACCGGCCACCGGCGATGAACAGGACGAGTTGGTGCGCGAACCCGAGGAGCAGCCCGAGGGCCGTGGCGGCCAGCTACCTGCTCGCAAGTGCCGGTACGGGAGCTGATGTCAGGCTGCCGGATATGCCCGACTAAGCCTTGATTGATGCGGCCGACCTAGCGGCCTGCTCGATCTTCGCGCGGTAGGCTGCACGGGCTTCCTCGTCGATCTGCTGCTCGTGTTCGGCGCGCACCCCGGTCCGGCCGTCGAGGCCCTCGCGCAGGATATCGGCGTGCCCGGCATGCCGGACGGTCTCGCTGAGGACATGGAGCATGACGGCGAACAGGTTCGTGTTGGGAGAAGGCTCCGCCCACCATGGCACGTGGCCGGGGGCATCGAGGGGAAGCTCGTTGATCGTCGCGTCCGAGTGTTCCCACGTGCGCCGGTAGAACCCGATGATCTGATCGCGTGTCTCGTCCTCGGTCGCCCACTGATCGCTGCCGTCGGAGTCCTGCCACCGGCACAGCGGTTCCGGGGAAGGGCGGTCGAAGACCTCGCCGAAGTACCTGGCCTCGACGGTGGCCACATGCTTGACCAGGCCGAGGAGGTTGGTCCCGGTCGCCGTCAAAGGTCGGCGGGCGTCGTATTCGGACAAGCCGTCGAGTTTCCAGAGCAGAGCCTTGCGGTCCCGCCGCAGCCTCCCGTGCAGGTTGTCCTTCGCGAATTCATCGATCATGCGGCATGAACTTTCCATGGGCTGTTCGTGGTCTCAAGATCCCGTACGTGGTCCGCAACGGCTGGCAGAGCCGAGCCTTGGGACTCCTCACCCAATGAGCTACCGGGAATGACTGTCTGTCAGAGAGACGTGGGATGGGGTGGGGTGCGTGTTGGCTCGCGGCCGCCCCGATCTGCGACGGCTACCGCGCAGGAGAACTACACGCACGCTGTTCGGTGCAGTTCTCTGGTCCCGTTGAGCAGTTCGGGACGGGGGCCGGGGAGGTGGGCGGGTGCCAGGTGAGAATCCAGCCGGCGGTCAGCACCGCCGCGCCGCCTGCCAGGGCGATTGCGCCGCCTGTTCCGATGCCTGCGGCCACCGCGCCGAAGCAGGCCGGCCCGACGCCCTGCAGCGTCATGCTGCCGGAGCCGAGCAGACCGAAAGCCTGGCCCTGGCCGTCCTGCGGCAGGGCGTCCAGGAACGGCCGTTGCAGGCCCAGACCGTAGGCTAATCCGAAGCCGCAGAGCAGCAGCAGACAGGACGAGACGCCCACTCCGGGCTCGGTGGCGAAGCCGACCAGCGGCAGTCCCGTCAGCGCAATCAACGGAACTACCAGTCGTTCCCGGGTGGGTGGCCGTAGCAGTCGACCCACCAGCAGGTCACCGACAAGCATGCCGACCGGCAGACAGCCCATCAGCACCGCGTACCAGCCGGGCGCGAAGTGGCGTCCTCCCGCGTAGGCGACGATCAGACCTTCCGCGCCCGCTACGAACGCGGGCGGTAGCCACTGGGCCAGCATCAGTCGTCGTACCGTGGGTCCGCGCAGCAGCAGGCCGGCACCGTGCAGGCTTGCCCGGACGGCCCCGCCGTCGCCCCGAGCGCTGCCGGGTGTGCCGCCGAACTCCCCCGGCTCCAGCCGGGGCAGCCGGATGCGGACAGCGAGCGCGCAGCCGAGATAGAGGGCGGCGCTTACCGCGAGCGCCCGTTGCGGGCCGAGTACCGCGACGACCGCACCTCCCAGCGCCAGACCGAACAATTGCGCGCCGGAGGAGGCGATGTTGTTCAGTGAACGGCCCAGTACATAGGCGTCGCCCTTCAGCCACTGCGCGACCAGCCGACTCGATACGCCGCCGAACACCGGTGTGGCGAGGGCGACCAGCGCCACGACACCGAGGCTTGCCGCGACCGGCATCCGCACCAGGGCGAGCAGCAGGGCGGCGGCGCACTCCAAGGCGTAGCCGCCGGCGATGAGCGCACGGGGCGGCAGTCGGTCGGCCAGTGAGCCCAGCAGCAGCGAGCCGAACAACTGCGGGAGAAAGCCGATGCCGAAGGCCAGTGCGCTCAACAGCGCGGAGCCGGTGGCCGCGAAGACCAGCACCGAGAACGTGGTGATCCGCAGCGAGCCCGCAGTGATCGCGACGGCGCGGGTCGAGAAGAGCAACCGGAATCGCGGCTCGGCCAGCACCTCCCGGTAGGTGGCACGGTGGTTGCCCTGCGCGGGCTCGGCGGTTGGGATCATGACGCCCAGCCTCGCCGTGCGCCCACGCCACTCACCAATGATTCGTCGCTGGACGAATCTGAACAGACGTCCGGCGGTAGCATCGCAGGGTGCTGCGCTTCGAAGTCTCCGTCGAGGACCTGCTGCGCAGCCGCTTCGCACTGTCGCCCGCGTTGGACCTCTGCTTGCTGCTGCGCTCGCTCGCCGGCCACGACCGGCCGCTGCCGCGAGCCTGGGCCGCCCGGCTCCTGCCGGCCTTTGAACGGCTTCGCCGCGAGACCGAACTGGACGCCGCCCTCGCCCTGCACAACCCGCAATCCGGACCGAGCTTCGTCGCCCCGCCCCCGCGCGGCCTCAACCAGAGCTGGGCAGACGACCTGGCCATGATCCGGGCCACACCGCTGGAAGCGGCCTGCCACGAAATCGCCACCACCGCGACCGGCCCGTCCGCCCGTGATCCCCGCGTACGTGCGGTGCTGGACTCCACGGACGCCGTCTCCAGGATCGCCGAGGCGATGGACCAGGCGTGGCACGAGCTGCTCGCCACGGACTGGCCGCAACTGCGCGCGATCTGTGAGCGCGATGTCGTGCACCGGGTGGGTGTGATCGGCGAACACGGATGGGCCACGACCATCGAGAGCCTGCACCCGAGCATCTCCTGGCAAGCCGGCGGTATCGAGATCGGCCACTTCCCTCAAGTCGGAACAGTCCGCCTTGCCGGCGACGGGCTATTGCTGATCCCTTCGGTCTTCGTCGGGAATATCGCCGCGCACCTGGAAGACCCCTGGCCCAGGACCTTGGTCTATCGTGCCCGCGGCACCGCCGCCCTGTGGGGCGAGCAGGAGACTGTCCCCCAACCGGACGCGCTGACCGCTCTGGTCGGCCGGGCCCGGGCCCGGCTGCTGTTGGCGCTGGACGCCCCGGCCAGTACCAGCCACCTCGCCCGAAGCCTCGCCATGGCACCCGGCGCGGTGGGAGACCACCTCGCCATCCTGCGAGGCGCGGGGCTGCTCGTCCGCGCCCGGTCGGGACGGTCGGTGCTCTACCGGCGCACCCCGCTCGGCGAGGCGCTGGTCGCCGGTTCGGGCTGAGGGCTCAGATCAGCACTGTTTTTTGAGGTGCCGCCAGCAGATGATTGCAGCACCAGCGATGATGACGATTCTTGGAATCGGTGATAGCTGCTTCTCTTCTCCACTTGATTCGTTGCTGGAGAGAGTGGGGAGCAAGAGCGTGATGCCGTCCGCCGACGGGGCAGTCGTAGATAGCATCATTGTTCATGACGCTGACGGAGCGGTGGACTTCCCGGGTTCTCCTGGTGGACGACGATGGTCGCCTGTTGCTGCTGTGCGGTCGTGATCCACGCAGTCCGGGGGCGAGATGGTGGTTCACCGTCGGTGGTGGCGTCGAGGAAGGCGAGGGTTACCTTCAGGCTGCTGTGCGTGAGGTCTGGGAGGAGACGGCGCTGTCTCTTCCTGTTGAGCGCTTGAGCCCCGTTGTCTGGACCCGGCAGGCGATCTTCAGCGTCGATGGCCGGGGCTTTGACCAGTATGAGGAGTACCGTCTTGCCCGGGTCACGCCCGATGAGGCGCGCGGGATGAACATCCGGACGGAAGAGGCCCTTTATGGGCATCGCTGGTGGTCGATAACGGAACTGGCCAGCACCGCGGAGACCATTCGGCCGAAGAAGATGGCCTCTCTCCTGGCGGATGTGCTGGCGACCGTTCATCTCGACCGGCGTCCTGTGCATCTGGGCAATTTCAACGAAGACACTGATCCGGAATAGGGCTCGTACGTGCTTCGGGGGCGCCGACTGTCAGGTCGGCGCCCCCGTAGATCCGTGACGGTCAGGTGACGTCGTTGGAGTTTCCGGTCATGGTGTGCGGCGAAGCGGAACGATGTCCGGTCCCCGGGAGGGCGTGGCTGGACGTGCGGTTTCCGAAGCGGCGAGCAAGGCAACGATGGTTACTGGTTGTTGGCAGTGCGGGCAGTTGCGGGTCGCTGTGGGCTCCAACGGGTCTCGTTCTGCAGTGATTTGGCGGTTGGCGCCAGAGCTGGTCGAAGCCGCCGATGAGAAGCAGTTGTCGAAGACGATCGCCCGCTACGGCCGTGTCGATCTTTTATGCATTGACGAACTCGGCTACATGGAACTGGACCGCAGGGTCGCTGAACTGCTGTTTCAGGTTCTGACCGAGCGCGAGGAGAAGAACAGCGTCGCCATCGCTTTGAACGAAAGTTTCAGCGGGTGGAGGAAGACGTTCACCGACCCGCGGCCCTGCGCGGCCATCGTCGACCGGCTGACCTTCAAAGGCGCCATCATCCAGACCGGCACCGAGTCCTACCGCCTCGCCCACACCAAAGCCCAGGCGGAACGAGCGGAAACTGGCTGAACCAGGCTTCCAAAGAACAAGCCGTCCGATACTTCGCCGGATCAGTCAGCCGACTTGAACCTTCCCCATGACGATCTCCGCGACGCGGGAGGGCGCGACATCAGTGGTGTCGATCACCTGGGCTTCCAGACGGAGCCAGGACAGGGCGCGCTGATACTCGCCCAAGTGATTAAGGCGCCACTGGCGAGCACTGATGCTCTCAGGTTTGGTGTCAGTCTCGATACGTTCAACCAGCGTGTCTTGGTCCGTGTCCAGCAGGTCAGTTCCTTCGCGGTCGTGGTCTTGCCCGCACCGAAGGTGCCATTCAGTCAGATGATCACGGATCCAACCCTACGCGGATCGCCTTGCCCAGCAGATGGCTTCCGGTCATCCCTTCACACAGCCCTGAACCGAACCCGTGTTGCCGCCAAAGCGACATCAAAACTCACTGACAACGATCATGGAAAAGAACGCCAAGTGACTCCCGGAGTCAGCGCGAAACGACATCCGCGGAGACTGACACAGCCAGGCATCCTCTGCACTATCCCGGACAGGGCCGACCAGGCCCGCAATCGCAAGATACGCGGTTCCCGTGGCGGCCGGCCGCCCAAGTTCGACCCGCAGGGCTGCAAGGCTCGCCACGCGGTCGAGTGCGGCATCAATCACCCCAAAAGGCAGCGGGCCGTGGCCACGCGGGACTACAAGCTCGCGGTCCGCTACGAGGGACCGTCCTCGTCGCGGCCATCAACGAGTGGCTGTAATCCCCCTGTTTGTTCCGTCCAGTGCGTCGGGGGCATCGGAGGCATCGAGCAATTCCAGCACCAGGTCGATGACCAGCTCCGGCTGTCCGACAAACGGCGAGTGGCCCGTCTCCCACTTGCGAACGGAGTCGCAGCGCGCGGCCATGACCTGTTGGAGACCCGGGTCGATAGCCCGGTCCTCCGTGCAGACGACGTAGACGGAAGGGGTGTGTTTCCAGCCGTGACGTTCCGGGACTCCCCGCCCGCAGCCTGCCGCTTGGGCTCGTAGCAGTCCCACTGCCCAAGCAGCCAGGTGCTCAGGGCAGTCTGCATACAGTGCAGCCACGGCCCGGCTTGGGGCAAGGTGCGTAGAACCGTCTGTCTGCGGCTCGATGGCGGACTTCAACTGGACGGATGCACCGCCCAAGCTCGCCGCACTCTCATGCACATCCGGCACGAAGGCCGCCAGATACACCAGACGCCCGACTCCGCGCAGACCGGTGATCACCGATCCCCCGTAGGAGTGGCCCAGAACCAGGGGAGGCGCGGCCAGCACGTCAACGACGGCCTGCACCACCGCCGTATCCGCAGTCAAGGAGCCCCGGTGCAGTTCGGGAGTGACCACGTCCACGCCCGCCGCTCGCAGGCCCTCAGCAACCCGGATGAAGTGCTCAGGCTGGTGATACAGGCCGTGAACCAAAACCACGCTGGCCATTTGGTCAGACCCCCGGGTCGACTTGTCGAAGGGTGCGGAGAGTACCAAGGTTCTGAAGCAGCCCTCTGAGGGCCCTGGCTGCCTTGAAACCGATCAGTCGTGCTTGGGCTTCCGAAGCTGCCGCCAGCAGATGAGATTGCAGGCCAGGGAGCCGAAGGCGTCGTGTAGTTCGGTGCGGCTTTCTCAGCGGACAGCAAGCCTCCATCAGACCCGGAGCGGTTCTTGACGGCGTATATACCCAGTTCAAACTGCAGCGAGGGGTTTTGGTGGGGCTGTGCTGACATGAACTCCGGCTGTGGGCGGGAGAGATGGGCGGGACTTGTCCATTCACGTCGCTTGCGCAAGTGGCTGATGCCGTCGGGTGCTCGATCTGCTGGAAGCCCGGGAGAAGAAGATGCGCACGGCGGCGGGAGGAGGCCGAGCGGGTGCAGGCCGCACTCGGGGAGGCGGAACGCGCACTTCAGCGTCGGGTGGATGCCCGGGTCGCGGTGGCCGTGGTGCTGACCGAGCCGACCTCCGCGGCAGCGGGGCCAGTGCCAAGGCCGGTGGCGGGGTCGGTGGTGCCGCACCGGATCGAGGGCATGGCGGCGTCCGGCCTGGCCCGGATTGCCAACGCATCGTGGATGGCGGAGGTTCGCGCCCTACTTTTCAGAGCGGGTCAGAGAGAGGAGACCGGGCCTTGAATGAGTGCAGGTCGGCTACGGCGAGGGTTTGCTCCGCGTCATGCGCCTCGAAGGTGCCCACGCACTGGAAGCCGAGGCGGATGGCGAGCTTGAGGGAACGCTCGTTGGCCGTCTGGGTCACCACCAGGACCGGCTGGTCGGGCAGCTCGTCGGCGGCGGCGCGCAACATAGCCGTGGCAGCCTCGAATGCCAGTCCCGCACCCCAACTGCCGCGCCGGAGCAGGTAGGTCAGCTCCAGCTCCGAGCCTTCCTGGGTGACGTGTCCGGGAAGGTCGGCGGAACGGCGGTCGAGTACGAGTGTCCCGATGAACTGGTCGGTTTCCTTGTCGGCAATGACGTAGGTACCGGGCTTGGCGGCAATGGCGCTGGTGCCATTCGCGTCGAAGTACTGCTCGACGATGCTACGGGGCCGCGGGCCGCCGAGGTGAGCACGGACCTGTGGATCGGTCTGGAGCTCGATGAGTCCGTCGATGTCGGCAGCGTGCGCTTTTCGCAGCTGGAGACGGACCGTGGTGATCTCCGTGGCAGACAGTGTGGGTGCGTTCATGAGATCCGTTGTCCCGGCTCCTTGGATCGAGCCACCACTCTAGGGGCGGCGGTTCAGCTGGCCCTCGGGGATGCGCGGTTGGGGCATTTCCTGCACGAGGGAGGTGTCTCAGCGAGTGCTAAGTCGTCGCGCTGCACCGAGGGCTTCAGCAGTAGGGCGCTTGATTGGTGAGAGACGCCGCTACCCGCATCCATATACCGAAGAGGCGGTACAGGGCGGGCAGTTCGCCTGTTGCCTGGGTGGTTCTGCTGTCTGTCGTGGTGACCCCTGGGATTCCTGCCAGGGTGGTTGCCACGGATGCCGACTGCCATCGCACGGCCAGGGTGGACTGCTCTATGGTGGCTGCGGCTGCTCGCGGCCGTGTCGAGAGCACGTTGGCGACGGCCGCTTCGATCTCCTGGTGCGCTTGTGCCATGGGGCGTAGGTCTGCCGCGAAGCGACCGTGTGCGTGCTTCACGGTCACGGTGGTGATCGAGTCGTCCCAGGCCGCCGCTTCTGCGCAGGCGATGTCATCACCGGTGAGCGCGACCAGCGGGACGCCGAGTGCTGCCGCTGTGGCCTGGGCGAGCCCGATTTCTCCCACGAGCCGGTTGTTGAGCCACATGTCCTCGATCTCGTGGCCCATGAAGCTGTGGCTCAGCACGCCAGGAGATCCGGCCCGGGAGTGATAGCCAATGCAGACCATGGCATTGTGCCCGGGTTCGAGGCCGGCCAGCATGCCCATGGTCTTGGGTTTGCCCCTTACCAGGCGTGCTGCCGGATGCAGGGTCTCGGGGAGGAGGTTGCGCATCGGACCGTGCGCGTCGTTGACGAGGATGTCGATTGCCCCGGCTGCGAGTGCGCCGCGCACTGCGGCGTTGACGTCCTCGGCCATGAGCAGACGCCCACGTTCGTAGTCCCGCCCGTCGGGCTGGACGTCGGCGGCGTCGACGAGTCCGGTCACGCCTTCCATGTCGGCGCTGATGTAGATCCGCATATGCGTACCTCTCGGCCTTCTGGTCAGTGATACGAGGGCTGGTCCGCCGCCGTCCGGCCCGCGCCGGCGCCGTGCTCGGGGTCTCGTTACTGGGCCTTCTGCAGGAAGGCGCGGGCAACAGAGCCTGCGTCGCCTCCGCCCGAGCCGCCGTCTTCGAGTAGCAGGGCCCAGGCGAGGTCCTGGTCAGCTTGGAATCCGATCATCCAGTGGCCTATGAGGGACGCGGCAAGTTCGTTGTCCGACGCGGAGACCGGCCCTGGGCAGTGGAGCCGTGCCTGGGCAACGGTGGGCAGCGAACGCTGCAGGCGCAGCGTCCAGGTCTGTACGTCCCGGGCCTCGGTGAGTGCCGCCGCGGCGAGGGGCAGGGAGATCTCCCGGTCCACGACCTTGCGGATGGTCGGCAGATCGAGTCCGAGTGCGCGCAGGGTGCGCACGAGAGCCAGCCGGGCGACGGCACCGTTTCGTAGAGCCGGTATCCGGCGGGGCTGCGGTCGGCCGGCGTCACGATCCCGGAACTGGAGTAGAACCGGATCGCCTTGACCATGAGGGCGGTCCGCTGGGCCAGTGCACCGATGGGAAAGAGGGTGTCGCTGTTCATTGGCGCGATGGGTGCCGGTGACGGGTCCGAGCGTCATGGTCGAGATGGCTCAGCGTCGCTCTGGGCGAGGTGTTCGCGCAGCCGGGCCGGGGCGGTGAAGAGGTGCCCCCGCATGCCGACGGCCTCGGCCGCCCGGATGTTGTCCTGACGGTCGTCGACGAAAAGGATGCGATCCGGTGGCACACGCAGGGCATTTCGGCACCACCGGTAGGCGTCCGGGTCGGGTTTGGCCCGGCCGATGCGGCAGGACAAGGCGCATACCTCAAAGCGATTGAACCAGGCGTGGCGTACTTCGTAGTGGCCGGCCAACTCTTCGGGGATGTTGGACAGAAGCGCGATCCGCCGGTCTTGTGCGGCGAGTTCCTCGATGAGGTCGACCATGGTGTCGTCGACGCCGCTCCAACTGGCGATGTCGGCCGCGATGAGGTGCTCGATCCGGTGGTCGTCGAAGCGGGTGCCCAGTGTCTTGGCCACGCTGCGCCAGTAGCCGGGGCCGGCCACCTCGCCGCGGTCGTACGGCGGACGCAGCGTCCAGTAGGTGTCCCAGAAATCGGGCGCGGGTATGCCCGCCGTCCGGACGATCCGGTCCTTGTCCTCGGCGGACTGGAGGCGCGCGATGACGCCGAAGAGATCGAAGAGAAGCACGGTGCCGGTCATGAGGTCACACCTTCCGTACGGCCACGCCCGCCGCGCTCAGCCGGTCGGTCTGGTCGTCGGGAGCGGACTCGTCCGTGACGATGGCGTGCAAGGTGGAGGCCGGGGCGACGAAGCCGAGTGCGGTACGCGAGAACTTGGCGCCTTCCGCGACAGCGATGACCCGGCGGGAGGAGGCGATCGCCGCACGCTTGACGGCAGCGTCGTCCAGGTCATAGGCGGTCAGGCCGTTGTCCGCGTCCAGTCCGCAGCAGCCGATGATCGCGGTGTCGAAACGCAGGGCGGCCAGTGACGCTGCGGTGAGCGGGCCGGTCAGCGCCAGTTCGCCCGGTCGCGGTCGGCCGCCGGGGACCAGCAGAGTCAGCTGCGGGGCTCCAGCCAGCGCGTTCACGGCGTGCAGGGACAGCGGCAGCACAGTGAGCCGTCGGTGCTCCAGGGCGCGGGCCACCTCCAGGCAGGTGGTGCCGCTGTCGAGGACGACGGACTCGCCGTCGGCGATCAGCCGGGCGGCCTCGGCGGCGATGCGCCGCTTGGCCTCAAGGCCCTCCTGGGCCCGCAGCGCGAAGGGCGGCTCCTCGCCGCGCAGCAGCAGGCTCCTGGCTCCCCCTCGATAGCGCTCGAGCACCCCCTGCGCGGCCAGGACTTCCAGGTCGCGACGGACGGTCATCTCCGAGGCGCCGGTGAGTCCGGCCAGTTCTGCGACGCCGATGCTGCCTGCTTCCCGTACGGCGTCGGTGATCTGCCTGAGTCGATCTGTACCAGCCATGCCCAGATTGAACATCAATTCTGTTCGAAAGGCAATCTTTCGAAAGAAGATTGTGTTCTATATGTTCGGAGCATGGAACAAGACCTGCGAGCCGGCCGGCTGGCCACCTTCGCCTATTTCACGCTGAACGGCTTCCTCATGGGGATGTGGGTCGTCCACATCCCCGGCATCGAGCACCGCGCAGGAATCGGCCATGCCGTGCTCGGCTGGCTCCTGCTGCTCCTGGGCGCGGGCGCCTTCGCCGGCATGCAGGCCGTCGGCCCGCTCACCGACCGCTTCGGGGCTCGCACCGTCGTCCCGCTCAGCGCGGCACTGTGCAGCGCGGCCGTGGTCCTGCCCGGCCTGGCGGCGAATGTCTGGACGCTGGGGGCCGCGCTCCTGGTGCTCGGCGTCGGCAACGGCTGCCTGGACGTCAGCATGAACGCCCATGCCGTCCAGATCGAGCGCGGTTACCGGCGGCCCGTCATGTCCGCCTTCCACGCCGCCTTCTCCATCGGTGGTGTGCTCGCCGCGCTGGCGGGAGCCCGCACGCTCAGCCTGGGCTGGAGCCCCGCCGCGACTCTCGGCGTGGTGGCGCTCGGTGGCCTGGTCGTCGCCGCGCTCGCGGCCCCCGCCCTGCTGCGCCGCGAAGTCACCCACCCCTCGGACGACGCCACCCCTGCCACGAAGACCCGCCAAAGGACGCCCCGGCGCATCTGGATGCTGGCCGCGCTGGCATTGATGATCATGCTGTGCGAAGGCGTGGCGAACGACTGGAGCACCCTGCATCTGCGCCAGGTCCTCGACGCGAGCGCAGCCACCGCCGCCCTTGCCTACGGAGCGTTCGCCACCGCCATGACCGTCGGCCGACTGCTCGCCGACCGGGCCACCGCGCGCCTCGGCCCCGTGGCCGTCCTCCGCTACGGCGCATCCGTCGCCGCACTCGGTCTGACCGCGGCGGCTCTCTCGCCCTGGATCCCCCTGGCTCTGGTCGGTTGGGCCGTGTTCGGGGCAGGACTGTCCGGCTGCGTTCCCCAACTCCTCAGCGCCGCCGGCCATTCCGACCAGGACGCTGCCGGCGTCAATGTCTCCCGCGTTGCCGGACTCGGTTACCTCGGTATGCTCGCCGGGCCCGCCGTCATCGGACCGCTGACCCACGTCCTGCCGCTCAACCTCACGTTCCTCCTCCCCGTAGCGTGCTGTGTCATCGCCGCCTGCCTCGCCGGCATCCTGCGGCAACCGCACCCGGCCCCCGCTCGCCTGGAGGCCGAGGCGGTATGACCAACACTCACGACGTGAGCTCGCACCCAAGCCCGCTCCGTACGTTCACGGTGGACGGCGACGGTGAATCCCTCAGCTGCGCAAGGGTCGATGCCGTGAGGACGGCCGCGGGCCCGTGCCCCCTGCCTACGGTCGTCCTGCTGCACGGCGCCGGTACCAGCGACAAGACACGCCTCACCGACCTGATGACGGACTTCGCCACCCGGGGACACCACGCCTTGGCCTGCGACTTCGCCGGGCACGGTGACAGCTCCGGCACCCTCGAAGCCCTCAGCCTGCAGCGCCGGTTCCGGCAAGCCCGTGCCGTGATCGACCACTGCGTTCCCGCCGAGGTCGGCCTCGTGCTGATCGGATTCAGCATGAGCGGACAGACCGTCGCCGACCTGGTCGCCCACTACGGCCCCCGGGTGGCCGCCATCGGGCTGTGCGCACCGGCGGTCTACGCCGCCCGCGCCTGGACCGTCCCGTTCCGCGCGGGCTTCACCGAGATCATCCGCGCTCCAGAGAGCTGGCGAACGTCGCCGGCTCTGGAGGTCTTCCGATCCCTGTCCGCCCGCGCGGTGCTGGCCACGCCGGCCAACGACGCGGTGATCCCTCCAGCCGTCACCGAAGCCGTCGCCGCCGCCCTGAGCGCATCCCGATCGAGCTTCGCCCGGCTCATCTACCCAGAAGCCGACCACCGGCTCGGGCTGTGGTTCGCCGACAACGCCGCCCCGCGCGGGCGCTTCGTCGATGCCGTACTTCGAAGTACAGGCAGCGCGGGCGGCGGGACGGGGGCTCAGCGCGCGACCGTGATCGGCTAGCGTCAGCGCATGCATACGGAGACACCTCAGCCGGCGCTGCCCGAACATGAACTGGTGGCCACCAGTACCACCGTCGTCTACACGAACCGCTGGATGACCGTCCGCGAGGACGAGACCCTGCGACACGACGGTGCCGAGGGCGTCTACGGCTTGGTGGAGAAGCCTGACTTCGCGCTTGTCATCCCGTACGCCGAGGGTGGGTTCCATCTTGTCGAGCAGTACCGGTATGCGGTCAAAGGTCGCTACTGGGAGTTCCCTCAAGGCTCCTGGGAGGACAAGCCGGACGCGGACCCACTCGCTCTCGCTCGCGGTGAACTCGCCGAGGAGACGGGGCTGACCGCTGGCGCCATGACAGCGCTGGGGCACCTGTTCGCGGCATACGGATACTGCAACCAGGGCTTCCACGTTCTTCTCGCAACGGATCTCACCGCCGGCGAACCCAATCTCGACGAGACCGAAGCGGGCCTGGTCAGCCGTTGGTTCTCCGAAGCGGAGGTGTGGCAGCTCATCGCCCAAGGCCACTTCAAGGACGCCCCCTCCATCGCAGCCCTGGCCCTCTTCCAACGCTATCGCGCAGGCACAGTGAATAGCTGACGTCAAGACCACACTGGGCGAACCGGGCAGGGCCCGACACCGCCTGGCCCGGGACGCCGGGGCGACCGAACCGATGCGATCGCCTCTTCCCGACTCATACGCACAACCGGGGCGCATCGGCGTACGCCGATGGGCCGGAATCCTCAGCAGCCTGGAAAGCGGCGCAGCCGCGGAGCCCTTGGCGGTCGCGGCCGATGCGTGGTCAGCAATCGGCAGCGGGTACATGACCGGGGTATGCACTCACCCCGGCGATCGCCTCATACAAACGCCTCGGCATGATCAAACACCTCTCCGGAGCGGCTCGCTTCTCTCTCCGGTGAGTTCGGGGTGCCCCGCCAGCCCCCACAGGTCGTACCAGGCACTGAACCGAACCAGCATGGCCAACCGGGTGTCTTATTGCGCCCGGTTGGTAGCGTCACAGGCACGAGTCGGCCGACGGTGCTGCCATTGCCGACGATTTCGCCGCGATCTGGCGGCGAATCGACCGGCTGTGCCGGGTCCAGCCGGCCAGCCGTACCGTGCGGACGCGTCACGGTGACGCCATGCTCCTGTCGGAGTTTCTGCTCACCCGAGTCGTTGAAGTCGCCGTCCACGGCCTCGACCTGGCTGATGCAGTCGGACGCGAACCCTGGCTCACCTCGTCGGCCGGTGACGCCGTGCTGGAGCTGCTGCTCGGCGCAGAGCACATGGCGGCCGCCGACAAATTGGGTTGGAGCCAGCCGCATTTCCTGCGCAAAGCCACCGGCCGCGAGCCGTTGGACGAATCAGAAACCGCGCAGATCGAAAAGCTCGGCATCCGATGGCTCGCCCTGGGCTGAGGCGCCGCCCGCGACCTGCTGACCGACGCCGCGCGAGGTCGCCTCTGTGACGATGGCGTGCCAGTCGGCCCAGCGCTCGGCGGGATCGAGGACCACGCCGGCCTTCCAGTCGATGAAGGCCGGGTCCGACTTCATGTAGGCGTCGCGCATCTCCAGGTGGACCGCAGTCCTCTGGCAGTCGCGGAACAGATCCTCAAACGTCGGGGGCCTTGTCATCCTGCCTCACCTCCAAGAAGAACTGCACCATGCGACAGGGGATCTCCACCATCGCCTCGTGGCCGGGGATGTCCATCTGCCCGAGGCGCTCTGCGTCCTCCACCTTCCACCCCTGCACGAGGTAGCTGTCCTTCTCCTCGTCGAGGTAGATGGAGGGCGAGCCGCCACTGGGACTCCCCGGGGCCCTGCCGAGCTTACGCAGGGCCATGATGTCCTGCCCGGAACCCGGAAACGATCTCTGTGCCAGAGCATGTTCCGTTTCGGAACGGCCTTGGTGTTCCGCTACGGAATGGCCTCGGTGTTCCGAAACGGAACGAGCCTCGATGGGATGACGGCGGACAAGTTGTCCGCCGACATCGCACCGAGTCCGGGGAGTTCCTTGCCGTCCAACGCAGTTGTCGCTGGTCACGACGTTGGTGAGCGGGGACGGCCTCACCAACGCCCTTGCCAATCAAGTTAGTCGCCGCAAGTCAGCGCGGGGCGGACAACTGGATTCGCTGTCCAGGGACACAAGTGTCCGTTGACAGCGAAGTTAGTCCGATGGAAGGCGCTGACCTGGCACGACTGGGTTGGGTGTCAAGAGGTGTTGGCGGGTTCGTCAACGTCGTCGGTCACGCTGAACCGCCTGGGCATCGGTGGGGGCTCCACCTCCAACAGACCTGTCCTGTCGCAGTGAAGCTGAGTTGTCCTTGCCTACCAGCAGCATGCTTCCGGCAACACAGCGGTCAGCGCCCCGCGAATCGCAACTGCACTGCGACAGGGCAATCAAGGGTCAACAGGCAGCGACGCGAAGGAGACCGAGGGAACCCACCGCTGGCCGCCGTAGCTGGCGAGTGCTTCCATGAGGTCCGTCCGCTGTCGTTCCGTCATCGGACCCAGGACGCAGATGGGGATTCTCCCGCTCGGACGAAGCCTGACCGTGCCGGGCTGGGGGTAAATCCACCCTGCCGGTCGCATCATTGTCGACCGCGCTGCTCCGGGCGCGAGGTCGATGTGAACTCCGGTGTACCGAAGCGGCGGTGAGCCCTGGATCTCCTCGATGACGACGCGCTGGATCCGATCCCAGGCGAACTCGTGCCTTCCTGCGACACTGTGCGTCACGATGCCTTGTGGGCTGACATGCAGCGCCCATCCGGCCTTCTTCTTCAGCATGCCCGCGTGCCGTACTACTCCGAACGCGTCCGTGATTGCCGCGACGATCACGAGGAGCGCGAGGATAGCGATAAGGATCCCAAACAGCAGGAGGAGAAACCACGGGGTGTCGGTCTCAGATCCCGCCCGGATGAGCCCCGTACGGTACGGGAAATAGATGAGTCCTGCCGATGCGAACGACATGCCCATTGCCCACAACCACACACTGAAGAGGTCCGGCCTGGCCGTGTAGGTGGACAGTTGCTCCTCCCCGGTCCATTCTGCCGCGAACGGCCCGGTGGGGTTGGGCAGAGGACGCGTGTGAGCTGACGCCTTCGCAGACGACTGTGGTGACCGGAGGACCCTTTGGGTGGACAGGGCCCGGGTGAGTACTTCCGGCTTGGCGACCACTGCCCTCATCGCCACAGCCATCCTGGTCAACAGCGCCGCGCGCGCCTCGGTCGAACTGCCCGCCGCTGCGGGTTTGCCCACCTCTATCCCTGGGTTCCGCCTCGAGATGATCACCGTGCCTTCCCCCGCGATCCTCAGTTGCGGGGTCACGGTGGGGCCGGAAGCGGTCATCCAGATGTGTACATGCTTGTACAACTCGGTGACGGTGAGATATCTCTCGGCCGGAGCATGTCGCAGGCCACGGACGAGTAGGCGGGTGAACGGGCTGGCCTCGCCCTCTCGGGCGTCGGGTGTGACTTGAGTGGACCGATTGCTGGTCAGGACGTATCGACCCTTGCCGGCGGCCAGGGGAGCTGATCGGCCGCCTTTGAAGGCACCGCTATAGCAGCAGTCGAGCACGATGATCGTGGTCGCTGCGGCCGAGCTGTTGATCATGTTGTTGATCTCGAGCGCGCTCAGCGCGGTCGACCGCAGGCTACCGGACTTGGTGTCCTTCGCGCACAGGTAGAGCGTGCCCTGGATGTCCAATTCGCCGTGGCCGCTGTAGTAAAGCAGCAGTACGTCTTCGCGGTCCGCGCTGGAGTAGAAATCGTCAATCCGTTCGCGCAACTCCTGGACGCCGCGGTCGGGCAGTTTCTCGACATCCTTGGGGTCGAACAGCCCAACCTCACGGTCCGTTAACACCTGCCGCAGGACCTCGACGTCGACCAATGGCCCTTTCAAATCGGTGAGCCCATGCGGATCCCGTGGGAAGGTCGCATTGCCGATCAGTAGCGCCCGATAGCGCGGCTCTGCCATGCTTAACTGCTCAACCGTTTCCCGATGGCCTCGGCCAGCGCCTGAAGCGACGCCTCGTCGACTCTGTCGCCCGTGACGGTGGCCGTCTGCTGGGTTCCTGTGTCATCTGTCCAAGTCACCGTCAGCGACCGTGACTTGTCCCTCTTCAGCCACGCCCGAAAGCACTGCACCGCGGCGGTAAGTGTCGCGGTAGAGCCTAGCGCCAAGATCACTTCGCTGGAGGCTCCCTTGGTGTCCGGCTCAGGGATCTCTCGCTGCGACACTGGGCCGGCGTCCTCGCGAAGGGCGTCCATCAGATCGGCGACCTGCTTCAGCCACCGCTCATCGTCAGTGTCGAAGCGGTCGGTCACCGGCGTGATCGTGATCTCAGAATCCGTAGCCATCTCTCCACCCCGTTCGTGGTCATGCGCTGTGCAGCATCTTGAACGATCAAATGCCGAGTTGGCCAGCTTTCGTAGTCATCCCGGCCAGACAGCAGGCGCCCTGGAATGGGGAGCCACAGGCTACGGCAGCGCCGCCACTTTCACGGGGCAGGGACAGGATGAAGCAGGTGAAACCCTCGCGACGTCAGCGGCCGAGGCAATACGGCAGGGGCAATTCGTCTCATTGGGTGTCAACGGGTGATTGACCTGTCGGTGTCCTGACCGCCCGCTCTCGGGCTCGTGCCGTCCGGGATCGTGCGTATCTGATGTAGTGGCGGATGCTGTCGTAGGTGACCAAGTAGTCGTGGTGGTCCATGAGCTCTGTCCAGATCTGCCTTCCGTTGAGCTTTCTGCTGACCATGCTTTCGATCAGGTCGGCGAGTTCGCCTGTGATGGGGTCGGTCAGCGGACCCGTCTCCGTGGTGGTCAGGCGTGGGATCTCCAGGGCGAAGCGGACGTCCCAGCAGCGGAGGTTGTAGCGCTTTGCCAGCGTGCGGATTTGTGCGCCCTTGAGGGCCTCTTGGGCGATGCGGTGGGCCAGGCCCCGGCGCCAGGAGAAGGGATCCTTCCTGGGGAGGCGCCGACGCGACCTGTTCGTGCCACCCAAGGCATTGGCGTCAGCGAGGGCACGTTCGAGTACTTCGGGCGGGTGACCTGCCGCCGTGGCGAGGTTTTCGAGGAGCGGCTTGCCGAACCACTGCGGTGGGCCGCAGAGATAGCAGTGCAGGAAGCTGGGCTTGAGATGGTTGGCGCGAGCCAGGCGCCGGATGTAGGAGTTGGCGGATTCTCCAAGGCAGGGGCGGAGTCGGACCGGCAGGGGCGCAAATCGGGGCGGTAGTTCGCTGTTCATCGGTATGTAGCGGTCTTTGTGGCCAGCGACGCCATGGTGTGGGCGGTGTGGTCGAGCGGGATGGTCTGGAGGCTCTTCTTGGTGATCTTCTCGGTGCCGGTGAGGATGGCGTCGACTGCGGCTCCGCGGATGGCGTGGGAGAGGGATCCGATCATGCCGCCGGTGTGATCGTGCAGGAAGCGGTCCAGGCCCGTGAGAGTGCCAGGGTGGTGGTCGTGCAGCCGCAGAGTGTCCTCCATGGTGGCGACCAGGCCCTTCCATTCGGTGTTGTAGGGGAAGGGGCGGGAGGGGATCAGGGTGAAGCGGCCGGCGATCTGGGCGCCGCGTGTCCCGGACAGCAGCCCGGATTCGTCGATGTCGATGCCGGCATAGACGAAGGTGGCGGGCAGGCGTTCGGAGAAGTACTTGAGGGTGTCGGCGACTTCGGCGCCATGGCGGCTGGTGAGTGAGATGTTGTGGAGTTCGTCGACCAGCACCAGTGCGGTGCGGGTATCGGTGCAGACACCGACGACAGCCTCGATGATGTCGGTCATGTTCGAGCGGGCCCGCACCGGCAGGCCCAGGAAGCGTGCGAACTCGGTCGCGATCATGCGGGCAGTCGCGGCGGGCGGGACGGTGACATAGACGACCGGAATCCGGTTTGTGGAATGGGGGTGCCGGGCCCGGTCCAGGAGTTCATGGGAGCGCCCCAACTGCGTGATGGCGATGGTCTTTCCGGTTCCCGCCGGGCCGGAAACGATCAGCCCGCGGCGGGCGCTGATCGCGTGCCGGTTCAGCAGCACCAGACGACGGCCGCAGATCGCCGTCCGTTCGACGAACGGGGTGGCGACGGTGAGCATCCGAGCGTGATGGTCAAGGCGGGACTCGTCATAGAGATCCCGCTTGGCTGGGTTCATCTGCTGCCAAGCACTGCGCGACGCCAAGACCGGGGGAGTGGGTGGGCCGTCGATGAACCTGCGCCATCCAGGCAACGTGTTCAGCTGCCGGTCGGCCTCGGCGTCGGTCACCTGCAGCACGGTGCGTCGGGCCGCCGGTTTGGAGATGGTCACGTGCGCCTCCAAGGATCGGCCAGCGGGTCAAACAGGCCCAACGGGATGACCTCTGCCAGCGCGGAGTCCGCCGTGTCCTCGTCCATGGGCTCGCTCTCGGCCGGTGGATCAGGAATCTCCCGGCTCGGGGCGGTCGCTCGGGTGCGGGCTGCGACCCGGCGATCCTTCCTTGATCGTTTGACCGGAGGGCTCTTCTCGCCCGCAGGGCCGTCGTGGGCGCGCTTGAGCAGGGCGGCTGCCGCTTCCGCGATCTGGATTTCGCTGTCGTTCGGAACCTGCCGGCGAGCGTGGTCCCAGGCCATCTCGCCGAACGGGACGCCGACGCGGTGCAGGTGTCGCCAGAAGACGGTGATCCACCGGTCTCTCTCGCCGCGGCGGTCGCGTACCCAGATCCGCGAGATGTCGTAGGGGTCGTAGTGGACTTCCCACAAGCCCTTCTTCTCCGTGACCCCGGAGTGCTGACGGCGCAGCGGGTTCAACTCTGGGCTGTCGTAGGTTCGGTGTTTGATCCGGATGCCGTAGGCGTTGATCGTGTGCCACCGCTCCGGCAACAACTCGACGTAGTCCTCACCGCTCAACGGGGCCGGAACGTAGCCGCACGACTCCAGCAGCATCGCGTACTTCTCGTTCGGCGAGAACGCCCGCTTCGGCGTGCTGGGATCGCGCAGCGCGTCGTGTGGCCGGTTCTGCCAGACCGTGACGATCCATTCATCCAGCAGGTCCTGCAGCTCGGGCAAGGACCACAATGGTCCGTCTTCCACATGCCGGCCACGGCGGTCGACCGAGCGGCCGGTGTACCCCGCGACGAACTGCGCGAACAGCGTCGCCACCGATCCCAGCGTCTTCTCGATCACGCCCTTCTCGAAGGGCGACGCCTTGTGCGTCGGCTGCAGAGAGACGCCCAAGAAGCGGCAGGAGGCACGGAAGTTGTGTGAGATGAACACCTTGCCGTGGTCGCAGACGATCGTCTCTGGAACGATCACCGGCCGTGCCGCCGCCTGCTCCAGCCGCTCGTCCAGGGCCAGCAGCCGCCGGTGCGGCAGGACCGACCGGGACATCCGCAGCGCCTGTGGCCAGCCCGGCCGCATCGTCTCCGGTGTGATGCTGCGGGCCAGGAGGGCGGAGGCGTCGGCCGCCTTCGTCGTCGGACGCAGCACTGCCGCCGTGATCGACCTGGACGCGATGTCGACCAGCGCGGTCAGCTCGACCTTCTCCGCGATGCCGTCATCCAGCCGTACTAAAACGTCCAACGGAGTGGAGTCGATCTGCATCAGCTCGCCCGGCGCGATAGCCGGGACCTCCCCGAACGGGCCGGCCGGACGCGCCTGCAACGAACGGCGTGTCCTCGCCGAACCGGTCGCGTGCGTGCCGACCGCCAACTTGTCGAACAGCCGATAAAGCGTGCGCTCCGTAGGCAATTCGATGCCGTCGGCGTCCTCGCGGGACTCCAGGATCTCCTTCGTCCGCCAGATGATGAACCGGACCGTCCTCGAGGAGGCATCGGTGGTCTCGGCGATCGCCTGCCTCATTGCCTCGACCACCAACGGGGAAATCTGGCCGAAGTCCGGCAGCTTCTTGGCCGACCGGCCGTCCGCCAGCCCGACCAGCCCGTCGCGCTGGTAACGCTGGCGCCGCTGCTTGATTCCACTGGCCGTCATCCGATGGCCCGCTGCTGTCAGCTCGGCGGCCTTGGCCCGCTCCCGCTCGGCCAGGCAATGTTGCCGAGGGTCGAACTCCGGTCGCGGCACTGCCCCGTGGGGAGCATCCGGCGGCAATCCGTGCAGCACCTCCAGGATGTGTCCTTCCCACCAATGGGCCTGTTCAGCAGCCTTCTTAGGGAACTCCGCGATCCGCGCCGTCGGCGGGACCCGACGCTCCTCGCTCGTCATCCGGCACGCCCGCCAGCCCGGCGCACGACCGTGCGCGGCCCGAGCAGTTCGATGTCCATCTGCTCGGCCGACAACTCGTGCTTCCACAAGAGGTGGAACAACGCAGGCAGCGTCGCGAGCCGGTCGCCAGCCGCATCAGCCCCGGCCATCAGCGGCCCCGGCTGCGAGAAGAGCTCCAACAGCCGAGCTGTGACCGGCTCCCGTCGGCAGCGGGGGTGCCGGTAGCGCGACAGCCACCGGACATTCGCCAGTAGCACTGCCTCCGGCGTCCCCACCCGCTCGAACCTCCACCCAACTTCCGCGCAGGCCCTGCGCGTCAATTCGAACGCTTCGGCATCCCGCGGAGCGATCCAGTCGTCGGCCCGGACATCGACGACCACCGCCGAGCCATCCACCCGACGCACGAAGAAGTCCGGGGCATGCCGACGCTCACGTTCCCCGTCGTGCCAGTGCAGCCAGAACGGCTGGGACGCCATCCCCACCACAGCAGGATCGAAGTCCATGAGAACCAGCCGGTCCCGCTCCAACCACGACTCGAAACCGACGTGCTGCCCCGTCGTCGCCGCCCAGTACCACCCGGGGAAATGACGCCCACCCCACGACCACCGAAACGGCCTGACCGGCACCGCGTCTTCGAACCTGGCCGTCGCGCAGTCCAACAACGGACGACGCCGCTTACTCCCGCGCTTGTCGTCCACACGACACGACACCTCGACGTACGGAACAGTGCTCTCCACCCCTGTCGATACCGACATTCGACACCCCCAGCGTGATCACCCCTCCGACTAGATTCACTGTCAGAAAAGCCGAAACGACTGGGTTCGCTGTCAAACGCCTCGATTGGATGACAAAGGACAACAAGTTCTGTCCTTTGACAGCGAAGTTAGTCGGGCCGAAGTCGCTGACCTGCGCGGACTAACTTCGCTGTCAACGCAGTCGCGTGACGCTTCTTTCGGCCCGGACCCCCTGGCCGCCTGCGCCGACTGGGTTGGATGGCAAGGAGCGTCATGTGGAAGGCCAACCTCTTGCAGTGAACCTGCGTCGGCCGCCCGCGGGCCGGTGTGGGCCTTCCCCTTTTGCCGGGGCGACGTACCTCCCGGCAGCGGTAGTTCCGCGCGATAGCGGGCTCACGCGGCGCTACGAGGTTCACGGCGCCGGTACGGCACCGATCTGCTGCATCACCCCGAGGAGATCGGGCTGGCCCCGTTCGCCGACGATCCGGCCGTCGGTCAGGTAGTAGAAGTTCATGGCCTGCACCGAGATCTTGTTGCCGCTCGCCGGGATCCCGAAGAATTCACCGTCGTGGGTTCCCCGCATGGTGAACCGCGCGGCCACGGTGTCGCCTTCGGCGACCGTCTCCTCCAGCGTCCACTGGACGTCGGGGAAGGCGCCGCGCATCATCCCGATGACTTCCATGTACCCATCGGGCCCTCGCAGTGGTTCCGGGTGGCTGGGCGCGTGGAACACCGCGTCCGGAGAAATGACCTCGCGGGCGAGATCCTCGTTGCCCGTGTTGATGAACTCGACGAAACGGTTCATCACTGACTCGGTGGACTGCGATGGCATCTTGCTGTGCCTCTCCAGAGACGTTTGGGCGGGTACCAGCGAGCGTAACATCGAATCGATGTTCACATCGATTCGATGTTCGCGTGCGAAGATGGACTCATGCTGGAACTCGCGATACTCGGCTTCCTCGCCGAGGGACCCCTGCCTGGACACGAGCTGCGCCGCCGCGTCTCACAGCTGACCGGCTATACGCGGCCGGTCAGTGACGGCAGCCTGTATCCGGCGATCAATCGCCTGACCAGGGCGGGCTTGATCGAGCGGCGCGCCGACCCAGCTGCGGGGGCGGCCCGGTACGTGCTCAGCCTGACCGAGGCCGGACGGGCCGAAATGCTTCAACGCCTGCGCAAGCCCGCCGACCACGAGATCACCGACTTCACGCGGTTCTACGTCGTCCTGGCATTCCTCTCCCACCTGCCCGACGTGGCCGAACAGCACGCGGTGCTGCGCAGACGGCTGGAGTTCCTGGAAGAACCGGCGAGTTTCTTCTACGACAACGAGCGGCCCCTGCGTGCCGAGGAGATCGCCGACCCCTACCGGAGGGGCATGCTGCTCACCGCCCGCGCCACCAGCCGCGCCGAACGGACCTGGCTGCGCGAGACCCTCGGGGAGGAACCGCCCGTATTCGACACCGGATACACCGACAGCGATCCGCATGCGCCCGCTGCTCCCGCGAGCTGACTGTCCACGGAGGTACCCCCATGCTTGCTTCCTGGTACGACGCCCAGGGCCCCGCCGCCGATGTCCTGCACGTCGGTGAACTCCCTGATCCCGTCCCCGGCCCTGGCGAGGTCCGCGTCCGCGTCACCGTCTCGGGCGTCAACCCCGGCGACACCAAGAAACGGCGCGGCTGGCTCGGCTCGTCCATGCCCTTCCCGCGGGTGATCCCGCACAGCGACGCCGCCGGAGTCATCGACGCCGTGGGCGCCGGAGTCGACGTCCACCGCGTCGGACAACGGGTCTGGGTACACGGCGCCCAGTCCTACCGCTCCTTCGGCACCGCCGCCCAGTACACCGTCGTACCCGACCACCAAGCCCCACCCCTGCCCGACCACCTCAGTGACGAGCTGGGGGCGAGCCTCGGCATCCCCGGCATCACCGCCCACCGCACCGTCTTCGCCGACGGCCCGGTCGACGGCCAACTGGTCCTGGTCCACGGAGTCCTTGGCGGCGTCGGCTCCCTGGCCGCCCAGCTTGCCCAGTGGGCCGGCGCCACCGTGATCGCCACCGTCCGCCGAACCGCGGACCTCGACCACATCGACCCGGCCGTCGTCTCCCACGCCGTCGCCCTGGATACCAGCGACCCCGCCGCGGCCATCCGCTCGTACGCACCGCAGGGCATCGACCGGATCATCGAGGTCGCGCTGTCCGACAACGCCGACCTCGACAACGCCGTCGCCGCCAACAATGCCGTCATCGCCGCCTATGCCACCCGCTCAGACCGCACCGAAATCCCTTTCTGGCCGCTGCTGTTCAACAACGTCACCCTGCGGCTGCTCGGCAGCGACGACTTCCCCGCCGAGGCCAAGCGCCAGGCCGTCCGCGACCTCACCGCCGCCGCCGCCGTCGGCGCCCTCACCGTCGACGTCCGCGACCGCTACCCGCTGGACCAAATCACCAAGGCCCACGACCACGTCGACACCGGCGGTGTCCACGGCCGCATCCTGGTCACCCTCCCCCAATAGCGCAGACTCGGAACACCGGCCCGTCACCAGCAACCCCCGTCTCATTGACGGCTACTGGATCGCTCACCTCACACGACTAAGTTCACTGTCAAAGAAGCCGAAACGACTGGGTTCGCTGTCAAACGACTCGATTGGGTGACAAGGGACAAGTTCGCCGGGGGCAGACAGGAAAGGGCGTGCAAGGACTGGTGCGTGGGGGCAAAGCATGTCAACGTACAACGCTCTGCCGGAAAACCCACTCCCGAGCCCACGGAGGCGCCCCTGCATCCGCACCATTCCAGCGACCACCTCCACCCCGATTCTTCGGACCCGATGTACTGGGTCACCCCGCGGCACCTGGCCGGTGACGATGGCGTACTCGCCGAGCGGATCGGCGACACCTTGGCTGGCCTCGGCTGGCGCATGTGGCCCACTGCGCGCCACACCCTGCTCCATGTGAGCCCGGATGGACTGCGGGGAGCCGAATGGATCCTCGCCAGCCACCCGTTCCAGCTGGGTGATCTGCCTGTTGCCTGGCAGCTGAGCGCGCGCTCGCACGCGGCCTCCGCGATGGCGGAGTGGAACGCGTACTTCACCGTAGGCGTTCCGCACGAGGCGCTCTCCGACCTCCTCATCGCGCTCGATGCCCGCGAGGCGCCAGACACGGGCTTTGAGAGGCCCGAGACGGTCCTCGACGCGGCCCTTGGCCAGGGCTGGATCCGTGACGTGGACCGCCCTCACACGGCCGCGATGGACCCCGGGCTCTCTGCCTGCCTCTCTTTGGGGATGCTGCCGCCGCTCATCGAGGACGCCGATCCACGCCCTGACCTGATGGGCTGGCAGGTGTGGGCTGAGCCGGTTGTCGGCGCCCCGTATCTGTGGTGTGCGAGCTTCAGCGCCAGCGTCCCGCATGACCTGGTCGCTGCTTTCGCCGCCTCGCTCGCCTCGCCGGTCCCGGTGCCCAGGCACACCTTGCCCGAGAGCGCACAGGGCCGACTCACTGTGGTCCGGCGGGGCTGAGGACCTCGCAGTCCGAAGGGGCCTGTGGCGGTGCTCGTCGCCGATTTCCCTGAGCTGCATGTCACGGGTGTGAGGCAGGTCCCGTGTCTGTTGTACGACAGAGAAGAGTCCTTGTTCTTTCGACGCGCTCGCGCGGACCGCGCGTTCCGTGAGGCCCAGCGTGCGGGCTACGAGCTGCTGCAGATGCATGCTGAGTGGCCCCTGCCGGAGCCCGCCCCCGGTGTCGGGACACCGGCAGCGCCACAGACGCCGACTACCGACTTTCTGCCGCTGGACCTGCGGGTTCCCTCGCGTCAGGACGTGGCCGGGCTGATGATGCGCTGGCTGCAGCCGCTAGTCGTAGACGGCGAGGTTCGGACGTGCCGCGAGTGCGGCGCGTACCGGGACTGGATCGTCTTGTGCATGCGCGACGACTCGGTGTGGTTGCGCTGCCGGGCCGGCCACACGACGCAGGAGGCCGGCTTGGACGTGGCCTGGTACAACCGCCACTCCGGTCCGGCCGACCGGTTCCACCCCACTCTCGAAGAGGGGCTGCGCCACCTCGGCCACTGAACCCCCGACCCTCTTCACCCCGTCTCACTGCTGGCATTCGGAGGGCCGGCCTGGTCAACCCGTTCATATCGCAGGCCACTAGGGGTTCACTTGCGTCTTCACAACATGACCGTCCTCAGCCTGAGCGCCGTCGCCGTCGCCGTCGCCGTCCTGGCCCTGGCGGGCTGCTCGACCGGCAGCACGGCCTCCTCCACCCAGGCGGCCTCCGCGACCACGCCGTCCGAGAGCGCCTCGGCGCCGGCGCCGTTGTCCTCGGCTGCACTGGCCAAGCGGCTTCTGGACGAGGGCGACCTTGACGAGGGCTTCACCCGCCTGCCGCAGCGACCGGCAGCGCACGACGATGTGACCGTGATCGGCTGCCCGGAGCTGGAGAAGCTTGGCGACGAGGCGGCAACCGGTGCCGGCCTCGGCTTCTCCCGCAAGGCCAAGGTGACCTTCACCTACTCCGCCGGCGGCGACTCCGAGGTGTCCGAGGAGTTGTACAGCGACACTGCTGCGAAGCTGTCCAAGGGCATCGGGGAGATCTTCGATGCGATGGTCTCTTGTCCCGCGTACCAGGTGGTGTCGGGCAGCACGGTCATCGACATGGGCACTCACGAGGCGACGGTTCCTGATCTGGGGGACGAGCAGTGGA
Organism: Streptomyces sp. R28; assembly: GCF_041052385.1. Taxonomy (GTDB): domain Bacteria; phylum Actinomycetota; class Actinomycetes; order Streptomycetales; family Streptomycetaceae; genus Streptomyces. Next base: position 8,812,017 of record NZ_CP163439.1, read on the forward strand.
GTCAGCTGCTCACCTACTCGGTTGGCGGGCAGCGCAGCGTCGTCAAGCAGACGGCGGTCCGCACCGGCAACGTCGTGGTGGTCGTCTCCGGTTCGCCGGGACTCGTGGATGCCAACTTGAAGAAGGCGCTGGCCAAGGTTCAGGCCGTCGACTGACCACCCTCTACTACCGCGGTGCCCCTCTGCCTGGGCTTGGCAGAGGGGCACCGGTGTATGCGCTGATTTCACCGTGACATGCGGGGCCGGTCGTCTCGGCGGGGCGAGGGCTGGGCGCTACTGCCGCTGCCCCTGGCCGTGGTTGTGGTGGGTTCGGACATCGCGGTCGTATCGGCGGGCAGGTCGGCCATGCGGCGAATCCGCCACGCCAGTACGTCGCTGACGGAGTCCGCGGTCTGCAGCTCCCGCCGTCCGACTGCCTCTGTCAGGAGCGCGGTCGGGTCGTGTCCGGCGGCCTTGGCGTCGGCGAGTGTGGCGGCCAGCGCATACCAGCCCGGCTCGGCCAGGACCTGTTCTGCCAGCTCTGGTACCGCCTGACGCAGATGGGCGGCCTGCCTGTGGCGCAGGGGCTGGGACAGGTGCCGGCCCCGCTGGTACAGCATGGTCAGCGGGACGTCGGCGGCGGCCTTGTAGGCGGCACGCAGGTGCTCAGCGGCCCGGCGGGCGGCGACCGCCTGCTGGGCGTGGTTCTTCTTCGCGTGCCAGTGGGCGGCGGCGGTGACAAGGAAGAACAGCATGTCGATCACCATCGCGGTCGTCGCGCCGTCCTCTCCGCGGCCGAGCGCGGGTCCGCTGTAGACGAGGTCGCGGGCGGCCTGACGCAGGGCACGGTCGTGCCCGCGTTCGGCCTTGATGTGGGAGCGGGTGGCCCGCTCGAACACGAAGGCGGCCTCACGCAGTTGGGCACGGGTGTGGGCGGCGGAGGTCTTGGCGAGCGCGTCCAGGACCTCTCCGGCGGCCGCGATGTGCGCAGCCACTTGGGCGTCCTCGCCATGGTCGATGACCAGTATGGCCTGCCATAGGGCTCCGGCCGCCCGCCGCCGTGCTGTTGCCGGTCCGCTTGATGCCGGACCCGCCACTTCGGCGGAGACGCTGTGGGTCTTGTCGGCCCAGCGTTTCCGGATGCGGGGCAGGGACAGGTCAGGGGCGAGGGTGGAGCCGGCGTAATAGACGGGCTCCCTGTTCCCGTTGCGGTTGTCCGGTAGGGCGACCTTGTAGCCGAGCAGGTCGCCGGAGGGCGCGACGCGCTTGCGGATGAGCAGGCCGGCGGCGGCCAGCCGGTCGAAGAACTCCTCCTCGCTCGTGGCCCCGGCGACCGCGCGGCGCACGGTCTCCCGGAGCTCCTCGCGTGCCGGTTGCTCCCTGCCTTCGCGTTCGGCCTTGTGGCGTTCGGCGCTTGTGGGTGGCTTGGCGGCGGTGCCGTCCCCGGACGCGACGCGGCGCAGCCCGTAGTCGGCCTCGATACGGCGGCACTCGGCCTGGGCGCGTCGGGCCTCGTTGTGCAGGCGGGGCCGGCGGCCGTCGTCGCGGACCAGGGTGGCGATGATGTGGATGTGGTCGTCGGCGTGGCGGACGGCGGCCCACCGGCAGGCTTGCTCGTCGCCGTCGGGGGCGATGCCGGTGATGGCGACCATACGGCGGGCGATGGTCGCCCAGTCCTCGTTGGACAGGAGCGGATCCTCCGGGGCGGCCCGCACGGACAAATGCCATACGTGCTTCTCGGGACGCTTGCTGGCGGGCAGGGCATTGACGGGCTGGTCGAGCAGGCGCTGAAGCTGTTCGTAGGTGGCCTTCGGGTTGCGGCCGGGGTCGGGGATGAGCGGGTCGAAGGCGGCCACCAGGTGCGGGTCGATGTGTTCCTCTTCGGTGCCGGGGCCGTAGAGGTAGCGGATCAGCCCGATCGTCTTGCTGCCGCGTTTGTGGATGCTGGGGATCACTCCGGGGCGCCGCCGTCGCGGTGGGCGAGCAGGGCATCGGCGGCATCCTCCATGCGGCTGGCCGCGCGGAGTATGGCCTTCGCCGCAGCGCCGAGTTGGGGTGCATCGGCGCCGGAGTTGAGGGCCTTGGCGACCTGGTTGAACAGGCCGTGTATGCGACCCAAGTGGCGGCGGGCAGCGAACAGCTCGTCGATGACTTCCCGTTCGGTGGCGATCTCGGCGGCGGTACGGGTCAAGTCGCGGGCTGCCTTGTCGACGGCGTAGGCGAGGAACGCGGCGTTGGACATGTCGCAGTAGGCGGCGGCGTCGGTGAATCGCTTGAACTCTGCGTCGTTCATACGGCAGCTGGGCTGCTTCAGGCGCTTGCGCTCTCGCGGCAGACGCGCGCGCTGACGTCTCTTCGAGAGGGACTCGGCCTGCCGGTTCCCTCCCGGCTGCGGTCCGCCCTCGGTCGCAGCCTTACGGTCCGGTGCCCCCTGGCGCAGGGCTGTTCCCGCCACCCCTGGGGCGGGAAGGCCGGGAGCATTGCTCCCGGTACAACTTGCTCCGCCTGGGGCAGGGTTACTCGTCAGTGCATTCTCGTGGGTGGTGGGGTCTTCGTGGTGCGAGTCGTGCAACGGGTCTCCGTTTCAGCGGATGGTCGGGGGATAGTTGTGGGGTTCGCCACTCATTTCTCTTTCGGCTCGGCGGATGAGGGGCGCCCAGCGGGCGTACCGGAATTAATTCCGGTACGCCCGCTGGGCGTTGGTGCCCGTGCCGTTACTCGTCGCTGGCGTTGCCAGGTCCGATGTGCCGCCGTTGCGCTCGGCCTCCAGGGCATCGAGTGCCTGGGTGATCCGTTTGTTGGAGGCTTTGCGGTCGAGCTTGTCGAGCTCGGTGCGCATGGCTGTGTGGGGTGCGGATCCGGTGCGGGCTTCGAGATCGCGGGCGATGGCGATCAGCTCGTCGATGGACGTGTCGGGCGGGCGCCCGGTTCGGCGAGGCCGGGGTTTGGGCGTGTCGCGTTCCGGAACAGGGTGAGGTGGTTCCGGCTCCGCTGGGGGTTCCCGCTTCGCTTGCGGGGTTTCCCTCTTCTGCCGACGCTTGGGTGTGGGGACTTCCGGTACCCGCTCGCGCGCAGGGGGCGGGTGGTCATGGGAACGCTGAGCAATACCGGATGTGGAGTCACCGGAAGTTGGTAGTCCCGAGGGCGCAGATGCGGCATGTCGGCGGGTGCCGGTTTCCCAGGGGAAGGCCAGGTCGGCGTCGAGCAGTTCCGCGGCATTCCGGCGGGCCGCGAACCGGGCCAGGAGGCGTTCACGCTGTTGTGGATCGGTGGCCACCTGGGCCCGGTCCAGTGCATCGGACAGGCGACGCATGGCGTGCTGGCCTCGCCAGGTCGTGCGGTATGCGGTGGGTTTGGCGTGCAGGCGTGCGGCCAGGGCGGCGGCCTTGGTGGTGGCGCGTTCGCGGGTGATTTCCTGGGCGTCGCGGCTGCGGTCGGCGATGCCGAGGCGAGACAGGAGGCGCTCGCGGACCTCGCGACCGATGCGGGCGGCCAGGCTGTTGGAGGTGGCCTTGGCGATGCGGTGGCGCAGCTCGATGCCCAAGGCGAGGTGCCACAGTACGGCGGCCAGGACCGGCCCGAGGACGGCCCTCACGGTGCCGCCGACCAGACCCGATTCGGCGTACGCGGGGATGATCTGAAAGGTTGTGATGACCCAGACCATGACCCCGGGCATACCAGGTGCCCGCTTGTCGCTGTGGAGGTTCGCCCTGGCCAGCAGGGCGGTGGACAGCAGTGCGAGCTCGCCGGCGGCGAACATCACGATCCGCTCCGCCGTGCTGTACATACCGAGGTGGTGGGCGGCGAACCGCCAGCTGGTGTCGGCGCTGTAGATGGTGCACACGGTCGCGGCGACCGCGGCAAGACGGAGTGCGAGTGTTCCTCGCTGCTCTTGCCGTTGGCCGTTGCTGCCGTGCCGGCCGCGCATGGTCAGGTATGTGGCCAGTGCCCCGGTGGCGACGAGGGCCAGGGCGGCGAGTATGAGGGGAGCGCTGTCCCAGGTCGGCCGGGGCACTGTCAGGCGTCACCGCCCCGAGTCCGTTCCTGACTCGAGTCCGTTCCGCGCCGCCGGGCCATGGTTGCGGCGTGTTCGGTGGCCAGGACGTAGAGCTGGACGGCGCACAAGGGGATCAGGGGTGCGCTGAACGACATGGCCACGACGATGAGGTCAGCCAGCGTCCAGCTGCCACCCGGGCCCTGCCGATCGGCGACGCTGTCGAGTACGGCGACCGTGATGGTGCGCGCAGCCATCGCGGCGAGTACGACCTTCCAGGCGTAGCCCTCGTCCAGGGGATCAGCCGACTGCAGCTGGACTATGGCCGCAATCGTCAGGGCGATGAACCCGTCGAGTACGCAGAGGAACACGTAGGGCAGTGGCGCGGATGCGTACGTCTTGGCAGAGAGTTGATACACGAGGTCGAGCGCGAGCAGGAAGGCCAGTGAGGCCAGTGCGACGGTCGTGGTGCATGCCCACGAAGGGGTCCAGGGAGGAGAGGAGGGACGCGTCGGGGCAGGGGGCATTGCGGTAGTGGGCATATGGGGTCCTTCGAAGGGCACGTCGGACATGCGGCGTCGAGCCGGGGCCCGAGGGCGGAGGGCAGCGAGGGGGGAGAAAGCTGGGGCGGGTTACGCGGCGGCGAGCCCGGCTGCGGCGAGGTCCACGCGGGTCGGGTGAGGCGTCGCACGGGGCGCGTTGCCCCGGGCACGACCGTCGGGGCCGATACGCCGACTGCGGCAGGGCTCTCCCCGGGCGGCGCGGCACCACTGACAGGGGACGCTGAGGGCGTCGGGCTGTCCGGCGGCGACGGCGGCTTCGCGTGCGGCTCGGGCCGGCCGGTAGGGGGCGAGCTCGGCGCGGACGGCCGCTGGGATGCAGGATCCGATGGCGGCGAGGCGGGTCTCGATGTCGGGATGGGGGCCACCGGCGGTGATTTTCCGGTGTGCCGAGGGCTCAGCCATACCGGCTGCAACCGCGTGCCGGGTGGCGAGGAGTTCTGCACGCCACGCACCTGGGTCGTCCGGGTCGGCGGACGGGGTCGGGTCGGTGTGCCTGTCCAGACGGTCGCGGCAGTAGGCGTGCCACCTGCGGCCGACGTCCACGGGCAAGATGGGGTACGGGGAGGCGAGCACGTGGGCCCGTATCGCTTGGCGGACGTCCCAGCCATGATTGGTGGTCAGGGGCACGTCGTGGAGCAGCTCGTGCCACTGGGCGATTTGGTCACGGGCTTCGCCGGTGTCGGTACGGACGGTGCGGGGGTCGAGTCGGCCGATGTAGGCGAGGATGGCGGCAATTTCACGGCGATCCAGGGCAGTTACTCCGTTTCGGTCGGTTCTTCGAGGGCGGCGAGCAGGGCGGCCATGTGCGCGTCGGTGCGGGTCATGCCGGCCTGCGGCACGGGGGTGCCGCCGGGCAGGGCGTAGAGGTTCGGACGCTGGGGTGTGGGGCTGTGCTCGCGGGCGATCCAAGCCCGCCAGTCGTCAGCCCAGGCTGCGGAGGGGCGAGCGCTCCAGGCGCCACGGTGGTGGCGCCACTTCGCGTCTGCGGCCTGCAGGCCGTGCTCGCCGAGGCGGGCGAGATGCCCCTGCTGCTGGGCCCAGGACAGGCTCGCGTCGTCGACCCGCCAGTCCCCGGCCAAGCTGAGGTCGGCAGTACCACTGCTGCTGTACTTACGGTTCACCTTCGGTTCACTACGGTTCTGGGGGTCAGAATCAGACCCGGGCAGGGGTCCGGATCTGACCCGGGGAGGGGTCGGATTCTGACGAGCAGGGTCGGGATCCGACCCGGTCAGATTCTGGCGACGGGGGTCGGATTCCGACCCGGTCTTGGGCCAGATGCCGTGCTTGCGCAGTCGCTCGACGTCCAGCTCGGGCACCGGATCGGACTCGGCCAGGGGCTCGACGTACGCCTCGGGGTCGTCCTCCCGCGCCGCCGCGACCTTGGCCAGCCACGCAGCGGCGCGCGGGAGCCGGTAGACCGTGCTGTGCTGCGGGCCGTCGAGGTCGTCGAGCACCTCCAGTTCGCCGGCCTCGGCCAGCGCGACCAAGGCGCCGCGAACAGCGTTGCGGCTGGCGTTCGTACGCTTCATCAGCGAAGAGAGGGACGCCCAGGCGAGACACTGCTCGTCGGGGATCCGGTCGGCGATGGAGAGCATCACCAGCCGGGCGTTGCCCCTGCTCGCACTGTTCTCCCAGACCCACTCGCGGGCGTCTTTGCTCATCGGTTGGCGGCTCCTAGGTCAGGGGGCAGGTGCGGACCGTCCGCTTCGGGGGTTCGGGATGGCTGAGGCGTGGAGTTCCCGGCGAGGCCCGCGCGGGCGTGCACAAGGACTCCTTGGCGCCACTGCTGTGGCAATCCGATCGCTGGGCCCTGGAAACAGCGTTCCGGGCGCCTGGACAAGACAGCCACATCAATGCCGCACAGTCCAGCATTCTGCCGAGAAAGCAAACAGCTCATGGCGAACACACCTGCGCGGCACCTCCAAAACAGTAAGTGCTGATCCCCGGTTGCCGAAATCAGTGGCTCGTCAGGTAGAGCCAGAAGGATCACGTCGGGAAACCGTTGACCCTCGCCGCAGTGCAAGCTACAACACAACACCCCATGCCAGAGCGCCCTATCGGGTAAGCGTGGTCAAGGCTCACCGGACACCCAGAATGCAACCCAGAAGTGCCGCGCGGCCGTGCGCCGGGCGGAATATAGACGACGATCCCCGGTTACCGAAACCGGTGAATGGAAGCTACAACTGGAGTCATGGCAGCACCCTCAATGGAAAACGGGCCCGCAGGGACACAGCCGGCCTGCACCATCGAAATCCTCCGCACCGAACGCGGCTTGTCACAGCGCCAGTTCGCCAACCGCGTGATCGTGCGCGGCCACCCGATGTCCCACACCATGCTGCCCTGCATCGGGCGCGACCAGCACCGATGCCGCATCGACGGCCTCGTCGTGATCGCCGAGGCTCTGCACATCCATGCCTCGCTGCTCCCCGCTCACCCTTGAGCCGAACCGCCCGTACCCGTTGCGGTGCATAACACGGGATCCCCGGTTAGCGAAACCGGGGATTCTCCACACCATTGATGGTGTTCCCGCCAACCACACCCACGGAGGTCAGCTGTGCCTGCAAGTCCGCTTTCTGCTCAGTGCCCGAGCTCCACTCCAGCCCCGGACAAGGCCCCTGAAGTGCGCCAGGCGTTCCTGAGCGTGAAACAAGCTGCCCAGTACCTCGGTCTGTCCCCGCACACTCTCTATGTCTGGCGACATCGCCGAAACGGTCCGCCCAGTTTCCGGATGGGGCCGCGTGGCCGCGTCACGTACCGGCTTGAAGCCCTCGACGCCTGGATTCGCGAGCAGGAGCAAGCCGACTCGCGCTCCAACACAGCCCTGAGCCCATTGGACGCGGCACCGCAGAGCCGCTCGGACTACGTCACGAGCGCCTGACTCCCGGCTGACTCCCGCCCCACGCACCCTCCCGCTGAAGGAAGTGTTTGGCCGGCTATATAGAAGACCGCTGGATCAAGAAGAAGAAAGACCCCGTCACCGGCAAGCGGGAACGTACTGCCCGCTACGGCAAGGGTTCCCGGTACCGAGTCGCCGGTATCCCAGGTGTCCGGGACAAGTCGTTCGACACGCTCGAAGACGCCAAGGCGTGGCTGCGCAGGGCCGGCACCGACAGTGAACGAGGCGAGTTCGTCGACCCCCGCGACGGCTCCATCACGCTGGACGACTACGTGACACGCTTCTGGCAGACGGGAGTTCGCGGAGCGCCCGGCACGATCAAGCGCATCGACGAACGCGTCCGTCTCCACATCCGGCCTCAGCTGGGCACCGTCGCCCTGCGGGACATCAGTCCGGCGGTGCTGCGCGGCTACATCGCTGCACTGGAGAACGAGTGCTCGCCGCGTTACGCCCGGCAGATCCTCACCTCGCTCTCGAACATCTTCGAGACCGCTATCGACGACAAGCGGCTGGCACGCAACCCAATGCGAGCCAAATCCGTGCGCTGGCCGAAGGTGCCGGAGGACCAGCGGGAAGCCTGGCCGCTGGAGACCGCGCAGCGCGTGCGGGATGCGATTAACGCGCGCTACCGCATTGCGGTCGTGGTCGCGTTGGGCTGCGGTCTGCGGCAGGGCGAAGTGTTCGGTCTGTCCCCGGAGGACGTCGACTTCGCTCGCGGAGTACTGCGCATCCGCCGGCAGGTGCAACTCCTCCACGGTCGCTTGTACTTCACCTTGCCGAAGGGCGGCAAGACGCGCGTCGTCGACATGCCTCCGACGGTCGCAGCGGCCCTGGCCCAGTACTTCATGGAGTACCCCGCAGTCGAGGTCGAGCTGCCGTGGGGCGGCCCTGACCCCGACCTGGAGACGAAGAAGTTCCCGCTCGTCGTCACCACGACGTACGGGAACGCCATTCGCGCGAACATCTTCAACGTCGAGGTATGGAAGCCGGCCCTGGCCGCCGCCGGTGTCATCCCCGTGCGGAAGAAGGACGAGCGGTGGAAGGCATCCCGCAAGGACGGCTTCCACGTGCTCCGACACACGTACGCCTCGGTCATCCTCGAAGCGGGCGAGTCCGTCGTTACTTTGGCCCGCTGGCTCGGCCATTCGAGCCCGACCATTACCTTGGATTACTACGCGCACTTCATGCCCGAGGCGGGCGGCAAGGGGCGCGGGGCCATCGACGCCCTGCTCGGCCAGACTGCCGCCGTCGCCACGGCCGCGTAGAGGGCCACCCTCCAACAACCCACGAGACGGATGGGCGCAGCACCTCGCTGTGCCCATCCGTCTCGGCGTTTCAGCCCGGAAGACTCACTACCTTCCGTGATCGTCGGCGCTCCCAGACGCCACCACAGCGTCGACGCCCTCGCACGCCAACGTCCACGATCGCAGGAGGCCGCCCCGAACGGAGCGCGGCTCATTCTCCCCAGATTCTCCCCAGCGGCCCCAAGCGCGTCGGCCGCGTCTGCGATCGGAGCTGCCCACGCTCAGGACACCAGCTCTCCAGGGCGATTACTCAGAGCCAATCCCGCCGTTTGAAGATGATGTACAAACTGGTGCAAACAACACCCATCAGGGCGATCGCGAAGGGGTAACCGAGCACCCAGTGCAACTCCGGCATGTGCTTGAAGTTCATCCCGTAGATCGTCCCGACCAACGTCGGAGCAAACAAAATGGCCGCCCACGACGAGATCTTCTTGATCTCCTCGTTCTGCTCGAACCCCGCCTCCGCCAACGCCCGCATCTCCGCGTTCTGTTGTTGCGTGACCAGCGTCGCGTTCACCGTGAGGATTTCGGTGAGGGCCTGGCGGAAGCCGTCGACGCGTTCGCTGGTGTGGGTGACGTGGTCGGCGACGTCGCGGAGGTAGCGCTGTAGTTCCTCGTCCGTGCCGTACTTGGAGAAGCCGGCCATCAGGCCGTGCAGCATGCCGACCAGGGGGCGGGTGGCGCGCTGGAACTCGACCATTTCGCGGGAGAGTTCGTAGATACGGCGGGAGACCTCGGGGTCGCCGCGGAAGACCTCGGTCTCGATCTCGTCGATGTCGTTCTGGACGCCCACCACCACCGGCTCATAGCCGTCGACCACCGCGTCCAGTATCGCGTAGAGCACCGCCTCCGGGCCGAGTTTGAGCAGCTCCGGCGTCTCCTCCATGCGCCGGCGCACCGCCGAGAGGTCGGGGGCCGCGCCATGGCGGACCGTGATCACGAAGTCGGGGCCGACGAACACGTGCAGTTCGCCGAAGGCGACCTCCTCGGGCGCGTCCAGGTAGCGGGCGGCGCGCAGAACCACGAAGAGCGTGTCGCCGTAGCGCTCCAGTTTGGGCCGCTGGTGCGCCTCCATCGCGTCCTCGACCGCGAGCGGGTGCAGGTCGAACTCCGCGGCCAGGGAGAGGAGTTCGGATTCCGTGGGACGCGCCAGGCCGATCCATGCGATCCCGGACGGCTGGTCGCGCAGTTCGCGGAAGGTCTCGGCGAGCGTGGCGGGCGAGGAGACCCGGACGCCGTCCTGGTACAGCGCCGCCTCCACGACGCTCGCCACCTCGGTGGTGTCAGGAGCCGCGGGGTGCGCCGGGGGTGCCGGCCGCTGTGGTTTCGGTGGCTGCGGTGGAGTCACGGCTCGGCGCCAGACGGACTTCATGGGGTTCTTCGAGGCGGGGCGTGCGCGTCGCTCGGACATCGCGGCTGCCTCCCGGCGGGGACGACGAGTGCGTGTGCGTGATCACGGAGCAGGATATACGGGGCGAACAGCGTGGGTGGGGAGAGTCGATCCGGGACTCCGTGAGAGTTGCGGACCGAAGGTGTCCGCAACTCTCGCTAGCGTGCTGAGCATGACGAAGCGGACCACGACCCAGCGGAGCACCACCACGCGGAGCACCACCACGCCGACCGCCGCCAAGCGCCGCACGAAACCGGCGACGGTCGAGGCGGGCCCCGTGCTCAGCGCCCGCGCCCTCAACCGCGCCACCCTGGACCGGCAGCTGCTGCTGCGCCGCTCGCCGCTGTCCGCGACGGCGGCCGTGGAGCACCTGGTCGGCCTGCAGGCCCAGGAGGTCAAGCCGCCGTACTACGCGCTGGCCGCCCGCCTCGACGGCTTCACGCCCGAGGAGCTGTCCGGACTGCTGGCCGACCGTGCGGCCGTACGTATCGTCACCATGCGCTCGACCATCCACCTGCACACCGCCGACGACAGTCTCACCCTGCGTCCGCTGGTGCAGCCCGCCCGGGACCGCGAGATCAACTACTTCCGCAAGGGCCTCGTCGACGTCGACCTGGACCGCCTCGCCGTACTCGCCCGCGAACTCGTCGAGGCCGAGCCTCGCACCATGAAACAGCTGCGCGAGGCCCTCAGCGCCGAGTGGCCGGACGCCGATCCGCAGTCCCTCGCCGTCGCCGCCCGCTGCACCCTGCCCCTCGTCCAGGTCACCCCGCGCGGACTGTGGGGGCGTAGCGCGCAGGTCTCCCTCACCACCGCCGAGCACTGGCTGGGCCGCCCCGCCGAGCCGGCCGCCTCCCCGGACGGCACGGTCCTGCGCTACCTGGCCGCCTTCGGGCCGGCCTCCGTGAAGGACATGCAGACCTGGTCCGGTCTGACCCGGATGCGTCCCGCCTTCGAACGGCTCCGCCCCCGGCTGGTCACCTTCCGGGACGAAAGCGGCGTCGAGCTCTTCGACCTCCCCGACGCCCCGCGCCCGGACCCGGACACCCCGGCGCCGCCCCGGTTCCTGCCCGAGTTCGACAACCTCCTGCTCTCGCACGCCGACCGCACCCGGGTGATTCCGCCCGCCAACCGCGGCCGCACCTGGCAGGCGAACACGGTCTACTGCCCCCTTCTCGTCGACGGCTTCCTCGCGGGCGTGTGGCGGATCCTCGGCGACGCCCTCGTCATCGAGGAGTTCACCGAGCTCACCAAGGCCCAGTGCACGGAGGTGACCGAGGAGGGGGAGCGGATGCTGAGGGTGATGCATCCGCAGGCGTCGTACGACATCCGTTTCGGGACCGTCATCCCCTGACGGGTGTCACTCCGCCCGCCCCGTCACCGCGACCGTCACCCCGAGCCCGATCATCGTGCAGCCGCCCGCTCCGCCTATCAGCGACAGCCGGCGCTCGGAGCGGGCGAACCAGGTACGGGCCGCCGACGCGGTCAGGCCCCAGAGGGTGTCCGTGATCATGCCGATGGAGATCGGGACCAGGCCCAACAGCAGCATCTGCAGCGGGACATGGCCCGCCGAGTGATCCACGAACTGGGGGAGTACGGCGGCGAAGAACACCACGCCCTTCGGGTTGGTGACACCGACGAGGACGCCGTCGAGGACGGTTCGCAGATCGCCGCGCTTCGGTGCGGCCGGGGTCGCTCTGATCGCCGCCGCCTTCAGCTCCCCCCGGTGCCGGTACGCCTGCACGCCCAGGTATACCAGATAGGCCGCGCCCGCCAGCTTCACCGTCATGTAGAGGGCCACCGAGCGTTCGACCAGTGAGCCGATCCCGATGGCGACCGCCACCACCAGCAGATACGAGCCGAAGACATTGCCGATCGCCGTGGCCACGGCGGTACGCCGGCCGTGGGCCAGCGCACGGCCGATGACGAACAGCACGCTCGGCCCCGGAATCACGATCACCAGCAGCGACACCGCCGCGAAGGCCAGGAAACGATCTGTGGACACCATGCCCGTCACCTCCATCCGCAGCCCATTGAAACAGGCCCCTGTGACAACGGACATGGATAGGGGGCGTTGCGGGCCGCTCGTGGAGGCCCGCAACGCCCCCTGGTCTTGCACCTGAGGTGTGCTCAGGAGACCTTCTGGGTGCTGTTCCCGGTTACGACTGGACCTGTTCGGTCACCTCGTCCGAGAAGGTGGTCAGCCGGGTGTAGACACCCGGGTAACCGGCCTGGGCGCAGCCTTCGCCCCAGGAAGTTATCCCTGCCAGGACGCCCCCGATGAGCAGGGGACCGCCGCTGTCGCCCTGGCAGGTGTCAGTGCCGCCGGAGGTGTATCCGGCGCAGACCATGTCGGACGCGATGAAGTCCGAACTGTAGGAGCTCGCGCAGCTGGAGTTGGCGACGATCGGCACGGTCGCCGTCCGCAGCTGGTTGGAGGAGCTGCCGTTCGAGGAGGTGGTGCCCCAGCCGAGGATGCGGGCGGTGGTGCCGGCCGCGTACACGCCGGTGTCCGAGGAGTCGACGTACGAGGCCGTCGTGTACGGCATCGAGGTCGACAGGGTCAGCACGGCCACGTCGTTGCCGTCGGTGGCGTCCGTGTAGTCCGGGTGGACCCAGATGTTGCTGACCCGGCTGACTGTGCCGTTCGTGCCGTTGAGGTAGGTGCGGCCGCCGACGACCCGGACGCTGCTCGTCGTCTCGCCGACCATGCAGTGGGCGGCGGTGACCACCTTGGTCGCGGAGACGAGCGTGCCACCGCAGAACTGGTTCTGCGAGGCGTCCGTGATCTGCATGACGAACGGGTACGCGGTCGTCGTGGTCGTCGTACCGCCCACGATGCGCGTCGACGCGGCCTCAGCGGTGGGGGCGCTGAGCAGTGCGGCCGCGGCGGCGGCAGCGGTCGCCGCGACGGCGGCGGTCTTTCTGGCACGGGTGAGCCCGAACATGAGTCTCCTCATTGGGTGTTGCCGGTGGGGGGTCGCGCGGGTGTGGGGGGTTCTGCACGGGGGCCGCGGGACCGACCCCCGTGTGCCCGAGCGAGCGGCACACCCACAAGGTAGGTCCCGCAAGTTCCCCTTCCCAATGAGGGAACCCCCTAAGGGAGTTGGGCAGGGAAAACCCTCGGTCGTGTCCGGCTAAACCTGTGCGGACCGACAAGGACGGGTGAACTCACGTCGCAGGGCACCCCGAACTCACGGCGCATGGCGCCCCGAACTCACTTCGCGCGGCGCCCCGCCGCCAGTCTGACGATGTCGACCCTCGATCGGATCCCGAGCTTTCGATATACGCGGGTAAGTGTCGCTTCGACCGTTTTAACACTGATGAACAGGCGCGCGGCGATCTCCCGGTTGGTCGCGCCCTCCATGACGAGCGCGGCGACCTGACGCTCCATCGAGGCGAGCCCGTCCAGGCCTTCGAGGCCGTCCGGTGCGGAGACGAGCGGGGGGGCCGGTTCCGCGGGGCGTGCCGCAGCGGCCGCCTCGACCTGCCCGAGCCAGGGCAGAGCCCGGCAGCGGCGGAACAGCCTGGCCGCCTCGTCGTACGAGGCGGGGCCCGGAGTGCCGGTGCGCAGCTGGGCCAGCGCGAAGGCGGCCCGGGCCTCCTCCAGGCTGTAGCCCAGTTTGCCGAGCCGGTCCTGTGCCGACGTCAACTGGGCCATGGCGGCGTCCTGTTCCCCCCGTGCCGCGCGGATCAGCGCCTCGGCACGGTCGAGGACGGCCAGGACGCTCCCGCGGTCCAGCCGCAGCGCCTGCTCGCGCGTGACGTCGATGACGTCCTGCGCCTCCGTGAACTCGCCGCTGCGCACCAGGGCCTCGGCCAGGTCGCCGTGCCAGCGGCCGCGTGCCGGGTCGGTGATGCCGAGGCTCTGCTCCACCTCGCGCACCCGGCGCAGCGAACGGACCGCCGCCTCCACGTCCCCGGCCACCAGCTGGGCGTGGCCGAGAGCGGCCAGGGCGCGGGAGACGTACATCTGGTCGCCGTCCTCCTCCGCGTGCTCCACCGCTTCCCGGGCCAGGGTCTGCGCCCGGTCCACCTCACCGCCCGCCGCCTCCGCGAGCGAGGTCAGCACGGCGGAGGCCACCTCGCCGATCCCGGTGTCGCGGGCCAGGCGCAGGCTCTCGCGGGCCAGGTCGAGGGCGCGTCCGCAGTGCCCGGAGTGCAACTCGGTCTCCGCGACCCCGCGCAGGAAGTGCACCTCGCTCTCCACCCAGCCGTGCCGGCGCACCTCGCGCAGCAGCGCGGTGACCGCCGCGCGGGCCTCGGGCAGCTGATCGCTCATGATCAGCCAGCGGAAGCGGGAGTAACCGGCCCCGTTGTGATGGCAGGCCACCCTCGGGTCCTGGGGTTCCTCCAGCGCCCGTCGAATGGTCGCGGGGGCGTCCGCGTGGCCCATGAGGGTCTCGATCTGGGCCTGGAAGGCGAGCGCCATCAGCTCGGTGTACCGGTCGCCGGCCCGCGCGGCCAGCTCCGCCACGTACGCGGCCTCCCCCCGGGCCTCGTCGAAGTCGCCCTCCACGAGCAGGGCGCGCCACGTCAGCTGGTAGTGGACCAGGGCGAGCAGCTTCGGATCGTCACCCGCGTCGGCCAGAGCCTGCGGGAAGATCGCGTCGACCTCCGCCATGGCATGGCCCGCCGTCTCGATCACCGCGATCCAGGCCCGCACCCGGTCCGCGGGGACGACCGCCCGGGTGAGCACCTCCCGGGCGATGTCCCGGGCGAGATCCAGCTCGCCGGCGGTGATCGCGTCCTCGGCGGCCTCCAGCCGCAGCACCTCCGGGCTCTGCGGGCCGTCCACCGGGGTGTGCCGGGCGGCGAGCAGGGAGAGCTGCGCGGCCACCGACGGCGCTCCCCGGTCCCGGGCCAGTGCGGCGGCCTCGGCGAGTCGGGCCGCGACCTCCGGGTCGGTGCCGGTGGTCGCCAGGGCCAGGTGCCGGGCGCGCTCGATCGGGTCGGAGGCCGCCGTGGACAGCGCGGCGTGCGCGGCCCGGCGCTCCTGCGCGGGCGCCTCCGCGTAGAGCGCGGCGGAGACCATCGGGTGCGCGAACCGCAGGGCGGGACCCTCGGGCTCGGTCGCCAGCAGCCCGAGTTCGGCGGCCTGGGCGGTCTCGGCCTCGGCGTTGTCCCGGCCGGCCGCGTGCAGCAGGGCCAGCGTGGGGCGGGCGCCCGCGCTCGCGACGAGGAGGGTGCGGCGCGCCTCCTCCGACAGCATCTCCAGGCGGTTCAGCACCAGGGCACGCAGCGAGGTGGGCACCGGCAGGGGCTCGCCGGGCCGGGGCGGGGTGGGGTTCTCGGCGAGGGCGCGGCCCAGTTCGAGCGCGAACAGGGCGTTGCCGCCGCTGGTGCGGTGGATCTCCCGGACCGTGGAGCGGGGCAGGCCGGTGTAGCCGCGGTGGTCGAGGAGGGCGGACATCTGGGCGCTGGAGAGTGGGCCCAGCCGTACGGCGAGGGTGTCCGGCGGGGACGCGCGTAGATGACGGTCGTACTCCTGGCCGTCGGTCCGTACCGCGCAGAGCATCCGTACCGGGGTGTCGCCGAGGCGGCGGGCGGCGAAGCCGAGGAGTTCGGCGCTGGCCGGGTCGAGCCACTGGAGGTCGTCCGCGACGACGAGGACGGGGCCGGTGTCGGCGAGGGCGCGCAGCGTGGACAGCACGGCCAGCCGCAGGGCGAGGCCGTCGCGCTGGAGGGTGGACTCGCCGCGACCGGTGAGAGCCGCCTCCAGGGCGATGCGCTGGGCGGTGGGGAGCCGCTCGGACACATCGTCCAGGACCAGGCCGAGGAGGTCGGCCAGGGCGAGGAAGGGGAGGTGGGATTCGGACTCCGTGGGCGAGCAGCGCAACACGGTGCGTGCCGCCCCGCCGTATTCCCCGGCCAATGCCCGCAGGACCGTAGACTTCCCAATTCCGGCAGGCCCGTGAAGCAGCACGCTGCCGCCCCGCCCGAGCTGCTCACGCGCCGCGGTGAACAGCTCCTCCCTGCCGATGACCTGGTCGGGGCGGCATCTGGCAGGCTCCTTGAAGTCCCGTCGCACGGTCACCGCTCCCCTCCGTGTGTCGTGTTCGGGCCAATATTAGGCAACGGATCTTTGAAATTCGGACCGAAGACATGGTGAGGCAAATAACAGCGGAGGAGCATGGGGAAATTCAAAGCCCGGCGGAATGAATGGGGGGTCGTCCGGGCCGGCTCGGCCGAGGGCAGTCGACCTGCGGTCCCGCAGCCCTACGGCCCCCCGGCTCTACGGCAGCAAACCCGCCCGGCGGGCCGCCACCACCGCCTCACCACGGGTGTGCGTGCCCAGCTTCCGCATGGCCGACCGCAGGTAGCCCTTGACCGTCTCCGCCCGCAGCCCCACCCGCTCGGCGGCGACCGCGTTCGTCGAGCCGGCGGCCACGCACGCCAGCACGTCCAGTTCCCGGGGGGACAGCCGCATGCCGTTCGGCGCGGGCCCTTCCGTCAGGAGGCCGCAGGCTTCCAGGAGCTCCGCACGCAGGGCGGGGTCGCCGATGCGCGGCGCCAGGGCCCGCAGCGTCGCGTGGGCCTCGCGGACCTGCTCCCACGCGGCGCCCCGGTCGGACGGCGCCGTCTCGAGCCGCACCGTCTCCGGCCGCGCCGCCTCCAGCAACCCCCGCACCTCGTCCCGCACCACCAGCGACTGCTCCACGTCCCGCGCCGCCTCCACGGCCGCCGTCAGCGTGCGGTCGCCCAGGGGCTGGGCCGTGCGCAGGGCGCCGTACAGGACACCGCGTACCCGGCGCCGTACGACGACCGGGACCGCCAGCACCGAACGCAGTCCCTCCGCGGCGACCGCGGCGTCGTACTCGTGGGTGATCTGCCGGGAGACGGAGTAGTCCGTGACCGCGCAGGGGCGGGCGAGGGCGACCGCCTTGCCCCCCAGGCCGTTGCCGGCGGTCACCGCGAGTCTGCTCAGGGACTCGGTGGCCGTGCCGTTCAGTTCGCTGATGCGCATCCGTGAGCGCCCGGACTCCACCAGGCCGCCGAAGGCGACCGGGAGCCCGGTCGAGCGGCGCAGGCGCGCCAGCGCGCCCCTTATGTCCACCGATGCGGCCGCTTCCACTGCCACGTACTCGCCCTTTCAGTGCGGCTTCCCGGAGCGCACACCCCCTTTCGGGGGTAGTGAGACCCACGTCACGGATTAGACGATGACAGAGAGCCGCCCGGCAAGGTCCGGTAACCAGGAGGACAGATGACGACGGGGACGGAGCTGTTCCGCACTGCGCGGGACTTCCTGCTCGACCACCGCGAGGACTACGCGGCCGCCTACGAGGGCTTCGCCTGGCCCCGGCCCGACCGGTTCAACTGGGCGCTCGACTGGTTCGACGTCATCGCGGACGGAAACGACCGCACCGCGCTGCACATCGTGGAGGAGGACGGCAGCGAGGTCCGGCTGTCCTTCGCCGAGATGGCCGAGCGGTCCGCTCGCGTCGCGGGCTGGCTGCGGGCGCGCGGCGTCCGGCCCGAGGACCGCGTCCTCGTCATGCTCGGCAACCAGGCCGAGCTTTGGGAGATCGCCCTCGCGGCCATGAAGCTGCGCGCCGTCGTCATCCCGGCCACCCCGCTGCTCGGCCCCGCCGACCTGCGCGACCGGGTGGAGCGCGGACGCGTCCGGCATGTGCTGGTGCGGGCCGAGGACACCGGCAAGTTCGACGAGGTGCCCGGCCGCTACACGCGCATCACCGTCGGCGGGGTGCGCGAGGGGTGGCAGTCGTACGAGGACGCGTACGCCGCCCCCGCCGACTTCACCCCCGACGGTCCGACCGCCTCCGACGACCCGCTGATGCTGTACTTCACCTCCGGCACCACCGCCCGCCCCAAGCTGGTCGAGCACACCCACGCCTCGTACCCGATCGGGCACCTGGCCACCATGTACTGGATCGGTCTCAAGCCCGGCGACGTGCACCTGAACATCTCCTCGCCCGGCTGGGCCAAGCACGCCTGGTCCAACCTCTTCGCCCCGTGGAACGCGGAGGCGACGGTCTTCATCCACAACTACACGCGCTTCGACGCCGCCCGGCTGATGGCGGAGATGGACCGCGCGGGCGTCACCACCTTCTGCGCCCCGCCGACCGTCTGGCGCATGCTCATCCAGGCCGACCTGAGCGCCCTGCGCACCCCGCCCCGCGAGGCCGTGGCCGCCGGTGAGCCGCTCAACCCCGAGGTCATCGAGCGGGTGCGCGAGGCCTGGGGCGTCACCATCCGGGACGGCTTCGGGCAGACCGAGACGGCCGTCCAGGTCTCCAACAGCCCCGGCCAGCCCCTGAAGACCGGCTCGATGGGCCGCCCCAGCCCCGGCTTCAGCGTCGAACTCCTCGACCCGGTCTCCGGCGCGCCGGGCGCCGCGGAGGGCGAGATCGCCCTCGACCTGTCCGCCCGCCCCGTCGGCGTGATGACCGGCTACCACGGCGACGCCGACCGTACGGCGGAGGCGATGGCCGGCGGCTACTACCGCACCGGCGACATCGGCTCCCGGGACGCCGACGGCTACATCACCTACGTCGGCCGCGCGGACGACGTCTTCAAGGCGTCCGACTACAAGATCTCCCCGTTCGAGCTGGAGAGCGCCCTGCTGGAGCACGAGGCGGTGGCCGAGGCGGCCGTCGTGCCCGCGCCGGACGAGGTGCGGCTCGCGGTGCCGAAGGCGTACGTCGTCCTGGCGGCGGGCTGGGAGCCGGGCCCCGACACGGCCAAGGTGCTCTTCGAGCACTCACGGGAGGTCCTGGCGCCGTACAAGCGCATCCGCCGCCTGGAGTTCGCGCCGCTGCCCAAGACCGTCTCCGGCAAGATCCGCCGCATCGAGCTGCGCGAGGCCACGGCCGCCGGCTCGGACGCCGAGTTCCGTGAGGAGGACTTCCGGTGACCGCACAGCTGTCGTACACCCACGGGACGAGCGAGACGGTCCTGCTCGGCGAGACGATCGGGGCCAACCTGGACCGGGCGGTCGCCGCGTGGCCGGACCGGGAGGCGCTGGTCGACGTGGAGTCCGGGCGGCGCTGGACGTACGCCCGGTTCGCCGCCGACGTCGACGAGTTGGCGTACGCGCTGCTCGCGAGCGGGGTCGCCAAGGGTGACCGGGTGGGCATCTGGGCGATCAACTGTCCCGAGTGGGTGCTGGTCCAGTACGCCACGGCCCGCATCGGCGCGATCATGGTGAACATCAACCCGGCCTACCGCACCCACGAGGTCGAGTACGTCCTCAACCAGGCCGGAATCTCGCTGCTCTTCGCGTCCCTCAGCCACAAGACGAGCGACTACCGGGCGATGGTCGAGCAGGTGCGCGGCAGGTGCCCGCGGCTGCGCGAGACCGTGTTCATCGGGGACCCGAGCTGGGAGGCGCTGATCGCGCGGGGAACGCCGGTTCCGTACGAGGAGCTGTCCTGCGACGACCCGATCAACATCCAGTACACGTCGGGTACGACGGGCTTCCCAAAGGGGGCCACCCTCTCCCACCACAACATCCTCAACAACGGTTATTTCGTGGGGGAGTCGATCGCCTACAGCGAGCAGGACCGGGTGTGCATCCCCGTGCCCTTCTACCACTGCTTCGGCATGGTCATGGGCAATCTGGCCGCCACCTCCCACGGCGCCTGCATGGTGATCCCGGCCCCCTCCTTCGACCCGAAGGCCACGCTGGAGGCCGTCCAGCAGGAGCGCTGCACCTCCCTGTACGGCGTACCGACCATGTTCATCGCGGAGCTGAACCACCCCGACTTCGCGTCCTACGACCTCTCCTCCCTGCGCACCGGGATCATGGCGGGCTCGCCCTGCCCGGTGGAGGTGATGAAGCGAGTGGTCACCGAGATGCACATGGCCGAGGTGTCGATCTGCTACGGCATGACCGAGACCTCGCCGGTCTCGACGCAGACCAGGCGCGACGACGACCTGGAACACCGCACCGGCACGGTGGGCCGCGTGCTGCCGCACATCGAGGTGAAGGTCGTCGACCCGGCGACCGGTGTGACCCAACCGCGGGGCAGGGCGGGGGAGCTGTGCACCCGCGGCTACAGCGTGATGCTCGGCTACTGGAACGAGCCCGAGAAGACCGCCGAGGCCGTGGACTCCGGTCGCTGGATGCACACCGGTGACCTCGCGACGATGCGGGAGGACGGCTACGTCGAGATCGTCGGCCGCATCAAGGACATGATCATCCGGGGTGGCGAGAACATCTACCCGCGCGAGATCGAGGAGTTCCTGTACGCCCACCCGAAGATCGCGGACGTCCAGGTCGTCGGAGTGCCGCACGAGCGCTACGGCGAGGAGGTGCTGGCCTGCGTCATCGCGCGCGACTCGGCCGATCCGCTGACGCTGGAGGAACTGCGGGCCTTCTGCGACGGGCGGCTGGCGCACTACAAGATCCCGAGCCGGTTGCAGGTCCTCGACTCCTTCCCGATGACGGTGTCCGGGAAGGTGCGGAAGGTGGAGCTGCGGGAGAAGTACGGGGCCCGCTGAGGCGGCAGCGGCGTATGTCTAGCTGCGGCGCATGCAGACGCGTGGCCATCGGTCGAGGCCGAGTTCCGCCTCGTGGGCGCGGATCTTCCGCAGCCCCGGGGTGAGCTCGGCCTCGTCCAGGATGCGGAAGCCGAGGCGCTCGTAGTACGGCGCGTTCCACGGGACCTCGGTGAAGGTGGTCAGGGTGAGTGCGGTCAGGCCCTCCTCGCGGGCGCGGTCGGCGGCGTACGCGAGCAGGGTCCGGCCCAGGCGGCGGTGCGCGTGGTCCGGGTGCACCGAGACCTGCTCGATGTGCAGGGCGCCGTCGACGGGCTCGCAGACCAGATAGCCGACCGGGCGGTCACCGTCGTCGCAGGCGACCCAGGCGCGGTCGGCCCGGCGGTAGTGCTCCAGGACGTCCAGGGCGGGCGGCTCGTCGTCGGCGATCGCCACCATGCCGAGGGCGCGGAAGGCGGCTCCTGCGGCGCGCTCGATGTCCTGGAGGGCCGGGAGCTCGTCGGGCGTGGCGGGGCGGATGCGCATGTGCCGAGTCTCCGCCGGTGACCGCGCCGGGCGCGAGCGGATTACCGGGCCCCCGTCGCGTCCAGTTCGTCGGCGAGGCTGTTGACCGGCTGGGGCGTGCCCGTGAGGTCGAGGACGAACAGGGGGACGCCGAGGGTGTCGGCGCGTGCGCGGGCGTCGGGGGCGTATCCGGCGAGGGAGAAGTAGACGCAGGCGGCGGACTCCGTCATGGACGTCAGCCACAGGCACTCCACGTCCCGCAGCGAGGCCGGACGTACGGTCGGGTCGACGTGGGCGAGCAGACCGTGGGCGGCGATGCCGATGCCGGTCGGGGGCCGCTGGTCGGCGCGGCGGATGTCCCGGTAGCCGAGCCAGCGCAGATAGACGGCGGCTGCCGTGACCGCGTCGCGCGCGGTGCGGATCGTGACGGGCTGGAAGACGCGGCGCGCAGCGGGCGCCTTCTGCGGCGCCGAGCCGGTGTCCGCCCCTTGCGCCGAGCCGGTGTCCGCCTCTTGCGCCGAGCCCGTGTCCGTCCGTGCCACCGGCACGCGCAGCACCGTCCCGCAGGGGCAGCCCAGCTCCGGGCGGGGCCACTCGTTCTCCAGGCCGCAGGCCGTACAGCGCACGCCGATCCATTCGTCGTCCCAGGCGCGATGGGTGACGGCCCTCGCCATCCCGTGCGGGTCGAGCGCCGGCGCGACGGGCGTCCCGCACGCACACGGGTAGGCGGGTGCCTCGTAGAGATGCTCGCGCCGGCAGACGGGGCAGCGCACCGACACGCTCTCGGACATGGCCCACTCCAGGACGACCTCACATCGGGACAGCGCACCCATCGTCCTCCAGGCGGGGCCCGGTTGTCCGCCCCTTGACGGTCTTCACCGGCCCACCTACATTGCTTCCAGATAGTAGAAAAGTATTTCCGCGATACGGAATAAGTCGGATCGCGGGAGTGCCATCGTCACGGAATTGCTCACCGCGGGGCGCGACGGGAGTGCGAATCCGACAGCCGAAGCAGGAGTACTCAATGGCTCGTATGACCGCTGCCCGAGCGGCAGTCGAGATCCTCAAGCGCGAGGGCGTCAGTAACGCGTTCGGCGTGCCGGGCGCGGCGATCAACCCCTTCTATGCGGCGCTCAAGGCCTCCGGCGGGATCCACCACACCCTCGCCCGCCATGTGGAGGGCGCCTCGCACATGGCCGAGGGCTACACCCGCACGCACGCGGGCAACATCGGCGTCTGCATCGGCACGTCCGGCCCCGCCGGCACCGACATGATCACCGGCCTGTACTCCGCGATCGGTGACTCCATCCCGATCCTGTGCATCACCGGCCAGGCGCCGACCGCCGTGATCCACAAAGAGGACTTCCAGGCCGTCGACATCGCCTCGATCGCCAAGCCGGTCACGAAAATGGCGGTGACCGTCCTGGAGGCCGCGCAGGTCCCCGGCGTCTTCCAGCAGGCGTTCCACCTGATGCGCTCCGGTCGTCCCGGCCCGGTCCTGATCGACCTGCCGATTGACGTCCAGCTGACGGAGATCGAGTTCGACCCGGAGACGTACGAGCCGCTCCTGGTCTACAAGCCCGCCGCGAGCCGCGCCCAGATCGAGAAGGCGATCGGGATGCTGAACGCGTCCGAGCGCCCGCTGATCGTCGCCGGCGGCGGTGTCATCAACGCCGACGCCGCCGAACTCCTCGTCGAGTTCGCCGAGTTGACCGGTACCCCGGTGGTCCCGACCCTGATGGGCTGGGGCCTGCTGCCCGACGACCACGAGCTCAACGCCGGCATGGTCGGCCTGCAGACCTCGCACCGCTACGGCAACGCCACCTTCCTGGAGTCCGACTTCGTCCTCGGCATCGGCAACCGCTGGGCCAACCGTCACACCGGCAAGCTGGACGTCTACACGGCCGGGCGGAAGTTCGTCCACGTCGACGTCGAGCCCACCCAGATCGGCAAGATCTTCGCCCCGGACTACGGCATCGCATCGGACGCGAAGGCGGCCCTGCAGCTGTTCGTCGAGGTGGCAAGGGAGTTGAAGGCGGCGGGCAAGCTGCCCGACCGCTCGGCGTGGGCGGCCTCCGCGCAGGAGAGGAAGGCGACTCTCCAGCGCCGTACGCACTTCGACGACATCCCGATCAAGCCGCAGCGCGTCTACGAGGAGATGAACAAGGCCTTCGGCCCGGAGACCCGGTACGTCTCCACCATCGGCCTCTCCCAGATCGCCGGCGCCCAGATGCTGCACGTCTTCAAGCCCCGGCACTGGATCAACTGCGGCCAGGCGGGCCCGCTCGGCTGGACGATCCCGGCCGCACTGGGCGTCGCCAAGGCCGACCCGGAGGCGCAGGTCGTCGCCCTGTCCGGCGACTACGACTTCCAGTTCATGATCGAGGAGCTGGCGGTCGGCGCGCAGCACAAGATCCCGTACGTCCATGTCCTGGTCAACAACTCCTACCTGGGCCTGATCCGCCAGGCTCAGCGGGCGTTCGACATCGACTTCCAGGTCAAGCTGGAGTTCGAGAACATCAACTCGCCGGAGCTGGGCGTCTACGGCGTGGACCACGTCAAGGTCGCCGAGGGTCTCGGCTGCAAGGCGATCCGGGTGACCGACCCGAACGAGCTGGGCGCCGCCCTGGAGCAGGCCAAGAAGCTCGCTGCCGAGCACCAGGTGCCGGTCGTCGTCGAGGCGATCCTGGAGCGGGTCACCAACATCTCCATGTCGACGACGAACGACATCAGCAACGTGGTGGAGTTCGAGGAGATCGCGACGGAGCCGGAGCACGCGCCTACGTCGATCAAGACGCTGAAGGTCTGACGCGTCTCGCTGCACCGAGGGGCGGTCCAACCGAAGGGTTGGACCGCCCCTTTTCGTGTCCCCCGTCTTGCGTGATCCCCCGTCGCGTGGCCCGCCGCCCCCGTGTCGGCGGGCCTCGCGTGAACAGAATGTGCCCACGGCAGGGGTCGGTTGAAGCCCCCCGACGTGTGTTCAGAGGTTGATTTGAGGATTCCGTAGTCGGCGTACGACCGGTGGCGTACGCCGGCCTGCCTCAGAGCAGGCGCTGGGCCGCCTCGACACTGTCCCCGCCACTGGTGTTGAACGCGATGGCGGCCTGGGGCGCATGGCGTCGGATCAGGTTCACGATCTGCTCGAAGAGCGGCAGCAACTGCTCCGTCTTGCGGATGCCACCGCCGACGACCACCACGTCCCACGGACGATCGGCCAGGGACGCGACGAGGGTGGACTCGGCCGACTCGTCGAAGACGACCAGCGTCATGGCCGCGTCGATGCCGTGCTCGCCGAAGCGGGCCAGCTCCTTGTCCAACGCGACACGAAGGGCCTGCGCGTCGACACCGGGTATCGCCGACGGGTCGTAACCGACAACAAGTACGGAAGGCATACGGCCAGGCTACCGGGCCTGTCCGATCACGGAGTCGGCCCCCGGAAGACGCCGAAGAGCGCCGGATACGGGACCGTCCGTATCCGGCGCTCTTCAGCCGGTGAGGTATTCGGTTGTGGCCGTCCGACGGTGCGAGGCTGGGCGCGACAGGACGTTCGCGCCGCCGGACGGGGTCTTCGGGGCTCGGGACCGCGGCGGTTGCGACGGCTCCGGGGGCTCCTTCCCTCAGGTCGAAGAAGGAGGCCGGGACCTTTACCACCGCACTGGCTCGCACGCCGCCGCGGTCCTCGCGTTGCCCACGCCCCGTCCGGGCGACCACCCCTCATCCGGGTCGCTCGGCCGTGCGGCGCGGGCGGTGCGTCCGTCTTATGACTTACCGTCAGCAGACGGACGCCGCCTTGGGGTTCAGTCCTCGCGCAGGGCGCGGACCGCCTCCTCCACGCGCTTGCCGTACTCCGGGTCGGCGGCGTGGAAGTGGGCCAGGTTCTTCTCGATCACGTCGTCACGGGAGACCTGGGACAGGCCCCCGGCGATGTTCGCGATCAGCCGGGACTTCTCCTCGGCCGACATCAGCCGGTACAGCTCGCCGGCCTGGAAGAAGTGGTCGTCCTTGGTGTGGAGGGGAGCCTCGTGGGTGCCGGTGTGGCCGTTCACCGCCAGCGGGGCCGACAGCGGGCGGCCGGTCTCCACCGGGCCGTCGTAGGAGTTCGGCTCGTAGTTCTTCGCCGCGCGGCCCTGGGAGTTGGTCGCCATGAGGCCGTCACGGCCGTAGTTGACGGCCACGGTCGCCTTGGGCGCGTTGACGGCCAGCTGGGTGTGGTTGACGCCCAGGCGGTAGCGGTGGGCGTCCGCGTAGGCGAACAGGCGGCCCTGGAGCATCTTGTCGGGGGAGGGGCCGATGCCGGGCACGAAGTTGTTCGGGGAGAACGCGGCCTGCTCGACCTCGGCGAAGACGTTGTCCGGGTTGCGGTCCAGGACCAGTCGGCCCACGCGCTGCAGCGGGTAGTCCTTGTGCGGCCACACCTTGGTGAGGTCGAACGGGTTGAAGCGGTAGTCGGCCGCCTCGGCCGCCGGCATGAGCTGGACGTAGAGGGTCCAGGACGGGTGCACGCCCCGCTCGATGGCCTGGAGCAGGTCCGTCTGGTGGGAGTTGGCGTCCTTGCCGGCGAGCTCGGCGCCCTGCTCGGCGCTCAGGCAGCGGATGCCCTGGTTCGTCTTGAAGTGGTACTTGACGAAGAAGGCCTCGCCGTCGGCGTTCGTCCACTGGTAGGTGTGCGAGCCGTAGCCGTTCATGTGGCGGTACGAGGCCGGGATGCCGCGGTCGCCCATGAGCCAGGTCACCTGGTGCGTGGCCTCGGGGGCGTGCGCCCAGAAGTCCCAGACGTTGTCCGGCTCCTGACGGCCCGTGAACGGGTCGCGCTTCTGCGAGTGGATGAAGTCGGGGAACTTGATCGGGTCCTTGATGAAGAACACCGGGGTGTTGTTCCCGACGAGGTCGTAATTGCCCTCTTCCGTATAGAACTTGACCGCGAAGCCGCGCGGGTCGCGGACCGCGTCCGCACCGCCCAGGCTGTCGGCCACGGTCGAGAAGCGCAGGAACACCTCGGTCCGCTTGCCCACCGCGCTCAGGAAGTCGGCGTGGGTGAAGCCGGTGACGTCGTCGGTCACCTCGAAGTGGCCGTACGCGCCGGAGCCCCGGGCGTGCACCACGCGCTCCGGAATGCGCTCGCGGTTGAAGCGCGCCAGCTTCTCCAGGAGGTGCTGGTCCTGGAGCAGGAGCGGGCCGCCGACGCCGGCGGAGGCTGAGTTCTGGTTGTCGGCGACCGGGGCGCCGGACTCGGTCGTGAGCACGCGCTTCGACATCGTGGACCTTCCGTGCGGGTGTCAGCGGAAACCTGTTTCCGCTTTGTGGAGCGTAGGAGTGGGAGAGATCGGACGTCAACAGTTTGTTGAAGTGAAATCAACGGTTTGTTGAAGGTGATTCCGGGCCGCGGCGACGCCTGGGCGCGACAGGACAAGTGTCAGCGGCGCCGCGGCCCGGAAGTCTCTGTGGCGGATCTCGCCGATGTCAGACCTGGGCGCCGGAGAGGCGCTCCACGGCCCGCAGCAGGGCCGAGTGGTCCAGGCCGCCGTCGCCCTGCGTGCGCAGGGACGCGACCAGCTGGGCGACCACGGCACCGACCGGAAGGGCGGCGCCGACGTTGCGGGCGGCGTCCGTGACGATGCCCATGTCCTTGTGGTGCAGGTCGATACGGAAGCCGGGCTTGAAGTCCCGGTTCAGGAAGTTGTCCTTCTTCCGCGTCAGCACGGTCGAGCCGGCCAGGCCGCCGCCCAGGACGTCCAGCGCCGCCTTCAGGTCCACGCCCGACTTCTCCAGGAAGACCACGGCCTCGGCGCATGCCTGGATGTTCACGGCGACGATCAGCTGGTTGGCCGCCTTCACGGTCTGACCCGAGCCGTGCGGACCGCACAGCACGATCGTCTTGCCGAGGGCTTCGAGGATCGGCTTCGCGGCGTCGAAGTCGGCCTGCTCACCGCCGACCATGATCGACAGTACGGCCTCGATGGCACCGGCCTCACCGCCTGAGACGGGGGCGTCCAGAACGCGGATGCCCTTGTCCTTGGCGGCCTTCGCCAGGTCGACCGAGGTCTGCGGGGTGATCGAGGACATGTCGATCAGCAGCGCGCCGGACCTGGCGTTCTCCAGGATGCCGTCGGGGCCGTAGCAGATGGCCTCGACCTGCGGGGAGGCCGGCACCATCGTGATGACGACGTCGGCGTCCCGCACGGCCTCGGCGATCGAAGCGGCGGCGGTGCCGCCGGCGGCGGTCAGGCGGTCCAGCTTGTCCTGCTCCAGGGTGAAGCCGGTGACGTCGTAACCCGCCTTGATCAGGTTCTCGGACATCGGGGAGCCCATGATGCCGAGGCCTATCCAGGCGATCTTGGGAAGGGTGCTCATGATGGGGTGCCTCTCAAATACGGGGGTGTGTTCAGCGGGCGGCGCGCGCTTGGCGGGGCAGCCAGTCGAAGGCCTCGGCGCTGGGCTTGTCGCCCGGCTTGTACTCGAGGCCGACATAGCCCTCGTAGCCCGCCTTCTCCAGCTGGTCGAGCAACTCCTCCAGCGGGAGCGTGCCCGTTCCCGGCGCGCCACGGCCCGGGTTGTCGGCGATCTGCACGTGGCCGGTCTTCGAGGCGTACTGCTCGATCACTGACGGCAGGTCCTCGCCGTTCATGGACAGGTGGTACAGGTCCATCAGGAACTTGGCGTTGCCGAGCCCGGTCGCCTCGTTGACCTTGTCGACGATGCCGACGCCTGCCGGGGCGGTCACCAGCGGATACAGCGGCGACTCCGGCTTGTTGAGGGTCTCGATCAGCAGGATCGCGCCGATCCGGTCGGCCGCCCGGGCCGCGAGGGTCAGGTTCTCCAGCGCGAGCGCGTCCTGTTCGGCCGGGTCCACGCCCTCGACGCGGTTGCCGTACAGGGCGTTGAGCGCGCGGCAGCCCAGGGACCGGGCGAAGTCGGCGGCCACGTCGATGTTGGCGCGGAACCGGTCCGACTCCTCGCCCGGGATCGACAGGGCGCCGCGGTCGGGGCCGGGCAGCCGGCCGGCGTAGAAGTTCAGGCCGGTGAGCTGGACGCCCGCGTCCTCGATCGCCTTCTTCAGGGCGTCGAGCTCGGACTGCTCGGGGGTGGGGGAGTCGATCCAGGGCCACCACAGCTCGACCGCGGTGAAGCCGGCCGCGGCGGCGGCCGCGGGGCGCTCCAGGAGCGGGAGTTCCGTGAAGAGGATCGACAGGTTGACGTTGAAGCGCTGCTCTGTGAATCCCATGGGGGTCGGCGCTCCCTTCCGTTGTCGAGATTCCGTATGGCGGAAGTTAGTTTCTGCGTATTGGAAGATTGCCGTTGTGTGTCCGGGCTTGTCAAGAGGGCTCGGCGGAAGGTGGCACCGCGCGTTAGGTTGAGCGCGTGCGATTGAGAGTGGAGTTCACGACCGAGCCCTTCGACCTCGACGAGGCACCCGCGCACGCGCTGGCGGCCCGCGAGGTCATCGAGGCGGCGGAGCTCGACGCGGTGGACGTCGGCCCCTTCGGCAACACGGCCGAGGGTGGCGCCGACGCCGTGCTCACCGCCGTGGGTGCCCTGCTGCGCAAGTCGCTGGAGGCCGGCGCCACCCGGATCTCGCTCCAGCTCAATGTGGTCGGGGAGGACGGGGAGTGACCGGTACCGGGGACGAGCCCTTCATCGCGGCCGTGAAGCCGCTGGTCGACGCCATGGGCGGCGAGATTCTCCCGCCGGACGAGGCCGGCCCCGAGGATGTCGTGCTCTCCTGGGAGGGTGCCGACGTCGTCGCTGTGCGCCTGCCTCAGCTGGCCGACTCCCTGGACCACATCCTGGCCGCCATGGAGCGCAGGAAGGGCAAGCCGCTGGCCGACCTGGACCGCAAGGCCAAGCAGGAGGTCGTACGGATACTCGAGGCGCGCGGCGCCTTCTCCGTGCGGCATGGCGTGGAGACCGTGGCGAGCGCGCTCGGGGTGAGCCGCTTCACGGTCTACAACTACCTGAATCGTGAGAAGGGCGCCTGAGGCGTCCTACCCGGTTTCGTTACCGCGAATTTTCAACAAAGTGTTGACGTCTCGTCGTCGTAGGGCGTTAGCTATCGGCACGCCCGTTCAGTACGAAGGCCCTTCGCGGCCACGGAGGCTCCCGTGACGTCGAATTCCACGCCCTCGGGCCTGGCCCGGTTCAACGCCCTGGAGGAGCACGCGGCCCACGCCGCCCTCCTCGAGGCGTGTGCCTCCACGGCGTGGGCGAAGCGACTGCTCGCCGCCCGTCCCTACGCCACGGCCGACGACCTCTGCGCCGCCAATGACGCCGCCATGGTCGAGCTGACCGCCGAGGATCTCGCCGAGGCGATGGCCGGGCACCCGCCGATCGGCCGCCCCAAGCCGGGCGATCCGACCTCCGCCCGGGAGCAGCGCGGCATGGCCGGCGCCTCCGAGGAGCTCAAGGCGGAGCTGCTCGAACTCAACCTGGCCTACCAGGACAAGTTCGGCCACGTCTTCCTGATCTGCGCCACCGGCCGGACCGGCGAGCAGATGCGCGACGCGGTCAAGGAACGGATCGGCAACTCGCCGGAGCAGGAGCGGGAGATCGTCCGCACCGAGCTGGGCAAGATCAACCGTATCCGGCTCGCCCGACTCGTCGAAGAGGACTGACCAAGCCATGAGCACCAGCACCACCGCCTCGGTGTCCACGCACATCCTGGACACCAGCATCGGCCGCCCCGCCGAGGGCGTCGCCATCCAGCTCGCGGCCCGCAGTGGCCGCGTCGCGGACTGGCAGGCGCTCGGCGGCTCCGCGACCGACGCGGACGGGCGGTGCAAGGACCTCCCGGCGCTGCCGGAGGGGACCACAC
Source organism: Streptomyces sp. R28 (assembly GCF_041052385.1). Taxonomy (GTDB): domain Bacteria; phylum Actinomycetota; class Actinomycetes; order Streptomycetales; family Streptomycetaceae; genus Streptomyces. Next base: position 8,841,916 of record NZ_CP163439.1, read on the forward strand.
ACGTACGGCTCGACTTCGCGGTGGAGCCGTATTTCGAGAAGAAGCAAGCCGATGCGCAGCAGGACGCCCCCGCGAATCGGGACAGCGGTGCCGTGTTCTTCCCCGAGGTGGCGATCACCTTCGCCGTCAAGCCCGGGGAGCATTACCACGTGCCGCTGCTGCTCAACCCGTTCGGCTACTCCGTTTACCGAGGGAGCTAGCAGACATGCCCACGATCCTGGGACAGAACCAGTACGGCAAGGCCGAGAACCGAGTCGTAAAGATCACGCGGGACGGCGCCACCCATCACATCAAGGACCTGAACGTATCCGTGGCGCTGAGCGGCGACATGGACGAGGTCCACTACTCCGGCTCGAACGCCAACGTCCTGCCGACCGACACCACCAAGAACACGGTGTACGCGTTCGCCAAGGAGTACGGCATCGAGTCCGCCGAGCAGTTCGGCATCCACCTCGCCCGCCACTTCGTCACCTCGCAGGAGCCGATCCACCAGGCCCGGATCCGTATCGAGGAGTACGCCTGGGAACGGATCGAGGCCTCCGACGCCAACTCGCAGTTCATCGGCGCCGACGAGGTCAAGCACTCCTTCGTCCGCAAGGGGCAGGAGACGCGGGTCACGCAGATCACCTACGACGGTGAGAAGTGGGAGGTCGTCTCCGGCCTCAAGGACCTGGTCGTGATGAACTCGACCAACTCCGAGTTCTGGGGCTACGTCAAGGACAAGTACACGACGCTCCAGGAGGCGTACGACCGCATCCTGGCCACCCAGGTCTCCGGCCGCTGGCGGTTCAACTGGACCGACGACGAGCAGCGGATGCCCAACTGGGAGAAGTCCTACGAGCAGACCAAGAAGCACATGCTCCAGGCCTTCGCCGAGACCTACTCGCTCTCGCTCCAGCAGACCCTGTACCAAATGGGCTCGCGCATCATCAACAACCGCAGCGAGATCGACGAGGTCCGCTTCTCCCTCCCGAACAAGCACCACTTCCTGGTGGACCTGGAGCCGTTCGGGCTGAAGAACGACAACGAGGTGTACTTCGCCGCCGACCGTCCCTACGGCCTGATCGAGGCCACCATCCTGCGGGACGGCTGCGAGGCGAAGATCCCCATGGACCTCACCAACCTGTAAGCCAGCAACTCCATTTCGGCACCCGCGGCCGGAGGAGGAGGCCTTCGAAGGCTCTCCGGCCGCGGTACTCAAATCCCCCAGGGTCCTGCCGTGCCCTCCCGAACTCAGCACAACTCCCGTGAAAAAGGGGCGAATCATGGCAGCAGCCCAGCGCATCGTCATCGAGAACTGTTCGATCGCGACGGTGGACGCGAACGACACCGAGTACGCCACGGGCCACGTCGTCATCGCGGACAACCGCATCGAGTCGCTCGGCGCGGGCAAGGCGCCCGAGGGCCTGGGGAACGTCGTACGCCGCATCGACGCCACCGGGCACCTGGTCACCCCCGGCCTGGTCAACACCCATCACCACTTCTACCAGTGGATCACCCGGGGCCTGGCCACGGACCACAACCTCTTCAACTGGCTCGTCGCCCTCTACCCCACGTGGGCGCGCATCGACGAGCAGATGGTGCGCTCCGCCGCGCAGGGCTCGCTGGCGATGATGGCCCGCGGTGGCGTCACCGCCGCCATGGACCACCACTACGTCTACCCGCAGGGCTCCGGCGACCTCTCCGGCGCCATCATCGGCGCCGCCCGCGACATGGGTGTCCGTTTCACCCTCGCCCGCGGCTCCATGGACCGCAGCGAGAAGGACGGCGGGCTCCCGCCGGACTTCGCCGTCGAGACCCTCGAAGGCGCGCTGGCCGGCACCGAGGAGACCGTCAAGCAGCACCACGACGCCTCCTTCGACGCGATGACCCAGGTCGCCGTCGCCCCATGCTCTCCCTTCTCCGTCTCCACCGAACTCATGCGGGACGGCGCCGCGCTGGCCCGTCGCCTCGGCGTACGGCTGCACACCCACGGTTCGGAGACCGTCGAGGAGGAGCAGTTCTGCAAGGAACTGTTCGGCATGGGCCCCACCGACTACTTCGAGTCCACCGGCTGGCTCGGCGAGGACGTGTGGATGGCGCACTGCGTCCACATGAACGACTCCGACATCGCCGCCTTCGCCCGGACGAAGACGGGCGTCGCCCACTGCCCGTCCTCCAACGCCCGCCTCGCGGCCGGCATCGCCCGCGTCCCCGACATGCTCGCGGCCGGCGTCCCGGTCGGCCTCGGCGTCGACGGCACGGCGTCCAACGAGTCCGGCGAGCTGCACACCGAACTGCGCAACGCGCTGCTCATCAACCGCCTCGGCGCCCACCGCGAGGCCGCACTGAACGCCCGGCAGGCGCTGCGCCTCGGGACGTACGGCGGTGCCCAGGTCCTCGGCCGCGCCGCCGAGATCGGCTCGCTGGAGCCGGGCAAGCTGGCCGACCTCGTGCTGTGGAAGCTGGACACCCTCGCCCACGCCTCCATCGCCGACCCGGTGACCGCGCTGGTCTTCGGCGCGGCGGCCCCGGTCACGGCGTCGTTCGTGAACGGCCGGCAGATCGTGGAGGACGGGCGGCTGCTCACGGCCGACGAGGACGCCATCGCCCGCTCGACGCGGGAAGAGGCACAGCGCCTGGCGAGGATCGCCGCGCAGGCCTGACGCAGGCCTGACCAGTTGAAGATCTCCGGTCGAGAGGGACGGCTCCCGACCGGTGGCCGTGGACCCGAGCGGGGTCCATGGCGGCCGTCTCCGGGGCGCGCGTCGACGCGTGCGCCCCGGAACGGTCTCCGTTTCCCCCAGAACGGGCCCGTCCCCGGTCCCGCACGACCGCGCACCACCTCCTTGAACCCGCGTCAGAGCCGACGCGTTTAACCGACCGGAGGAGAGCCGCAGTGTCCGCTCAGTCCGTTCACCCAGTTGACGAGAAACTCCCCGCCCTGAAAATGGCGACCACCGGTCTGCAACACGTGGCCGCCATGTACGCGGGAGTCGTCGCCCCACCCTTGATCGTCGGCGCGGCCATAGGCCTGACCGCCACCGACCTGACCTTCCTCACCGGCGCCTGTCTGTTCACCGCGGGCCTCGCCACCTTCCTGCAGACCCTCGGCATCTGGAAGATCGGCGCCCGGCTGCCGTTCGTCAACGGCGTCACCTTCGCCGGCGTCGCCCCCATGACCGCGATCGTCGCCTCCACCGAGGACAAGTCCGACGCCCTGCCGGTCATCTTCGGCGCGGTCATCGTCGCCGGCCTTCTCGGCTTCCTGGCGGCCCCCTTCTTCAGCAAGGCCGTCCGCTTCTTCCCACCGGTGGTGACGGGGACGGTCATCACCCTGATCGGCATCTCCCTCCTCCCGGTCGCCTTCGGCTGGGCACAGGGCCCCAACCCCGCGGCGCACGACTACGGTTCGGTGACGAACCTGGGCCTGGCGGGCGGGACCCTGCTGATCGTCCTGCTCCTGCGCCGCTTCACCACGGGCTTCGTCAAGCAGATCGCCGTACTGCTCGGCCTGGTCGTCGGCACACTGATCGCGATCCCGTTCGGCGTCACGGACTTCGGGCCGGTGGCGGACGCGGACGTCATCGGCTTCCCGACGCCGTTCCACTTCGGCGCCCCGCAGTTCCAGCTCGCCGCGATCATCTCGCTGTGCGTGGTCATGGTGGTCTCGATGACCGAATCGACGGCCGACATGCTGGCGCTCGGCGAGATCGTCGAGCGCCCGGCCGACGAGAAGACCATCGCGGCCGGACTGCGCGCCGACACCCTCGGCTCCGCGATCAGCCCCCTCTTCAACGGCTTCATGTGCAGCGCCTTCGCGCAGAACATCGGCCTGGTGGCGATGACGAAGATCCGCAGCCGGTACGTCGTCGCCGTCGGCGGCGGCTTCCTCGTCATGATGGGCCTGTGCCCGACGGCGGCCTCGCTCATCGCGGTCGTACCGCGCCCGGTGCTCGGCGGCGCGGGCGTGGTCCTCTTCGGCTCGGTGGCCGCGAGCGGCATCCAGACCCTCGTCCGGGCGGGCCTGGACAAGGACAACAACGTGCTGATCGTCGCCGTCTCGCTGGCCGTCGGCATCGTCCCCATCAGCGCGCCGGACTTCTACCACGCCTTCCCGGAGACGGTGAGGATCGTGCTCGACTCGGGCATCTCGACGGGCTGTGTGGCGGCGGTGGCACTGAACCTCGTCTTCAACCACCTCGGCCGGGGCCGCGACGCCCAGGACGTCACCCACCCCATGGAGGCGGGTGAGGAGATCACCGGGGCGACCCGGGCCCCGGCCACCCCATGAGGTTGGCGAACAGCTCCGCCTGCTCGATGGCGTAGTCCCGCGCGATGGGGGTCCCCCCGGGCTCGAGCGAAGTCGAGAGCTTGGGGGAGCGTGTGATGGTGCTTCGACAGCAGCTCGCGCGGCATTGTGCCCTTGGCCACGGCCCGTAGCGGCAGCCCGGCCTTGGTGGCGTACAGCGTCTTCATGTCCAGGCAGCCCGAGTGGCCGAAGGGGCTCGCGCCGGTGAAGCGGATCAAGTACCAGTACAGGAACGTCCAGTCCTACGACGCCGGGTAGCCGCACATCACCGGCTGCGCGTCGCCGCCGACCTCGCGCACCCGGCGCGTGAACTGCGCGAGGGCCAGGGCGGGGTCGAGGCCCTCCTTCCCAGGCGCTCGCGGTCGAGCCCGCTGACGGCCGGCGCCTCGGGCACGAACTCCTCGCTGATCGGGCGGAGTTCCCGGTAGAAAGGTGCTGCTCGGGGTCGGCCGCCGTGAATCCGTCGGCGTCCTGGATCCCGGCGACCGCCGCGCCGAGGCTCCGCATCGAGTGCGGACCCGGGACCGGGCCGTCGGCCTCGATGTCGACGGAGATCGGGACTTCCCGCATCCGAATTCCGCTTAGGCTTCTGCCTCGGTCAACTCATGGTTGACCCGGGGTTCAGGGGATGAGGGGGAAGCGGGCCGATGAACAACGCGACCGAGGTGTTCCAGCCACTGAAGACGGACGATCCGCCCGTCGTGGCCGGCTACCGCCTCGCCGCCCGGCTCGGTGCGGGTGGCATGGGCCGGGTCTATCTGTCGCACACGCAGGGCGGCCGGCCCGTGGCGATCAAGGTGGTGCGGCCGGAGCTGGCCGACGACCCGGACTTCAGGCGCCGGTTCCGCCGCGAGGTGGAGGCGGCCCGGCGGGTCCGGGGTGCGTACACCGCCGAGCTGATCGACGCCGACGCGGACGGCGTACCGCCCTGGCTGGCCACGCTGTACGTGCCCGGCCCGTCCCTGGCGGAGGCGGTGGCCCGGCGTGGTCCGCTGCCGGTGCCCGCGGTGCTGTGGCTGGCGGCGGGGGTGGCCGAGGCACTGCAGGCCATCCACGGTGCGGGCATCGTGCACCGGGACCTGAAGCCGTCGAATGTGCTGCTGGCCGCCGACGGGCCGCGCGTGATCGACTTCGGCATCTCGCTGGCCGCGGACGCCACGTCGCACACGGCGACCGGCTTCGCCGTCGGCACACCGCAGTTCATGGCCCCCGAGCAGGCGACCGCGGATGAGGTCACGGAGGCCACCGACGTCTTCGCGCTCGGCCAGACGGCGGCGTTCGCGGCACTGGGCCGGCCGCTGTACGGGGACGGTCCCGCGGCCACCGTGCTCTACCGGATCGTGCACCAGGAACCCGATCTGTCCCCGCTGCCCGAGCAGCTCCGCCGGCTGATCGCCCGGTGCCTGGTCACCGATCCGGAGCAGCGGGCCACACTGGCGGAGGTCGTGGAGTGGTGCCGGCAGGCATTGGGCACGGATGCCGACGCGGGCGCCGGCCCGGCCGTATGGCGGGAGGTCATGGGGCCGGAGGTGACGGTTCCGTCCCCGGTGCCCTCGTCGCTGCCGTCGCCGGTTCCCGACCCCACCCGGGTGCTCCACTCGGTGCCGCTGGTCGTCACGGGGCCGCAGCAGCAGTCGACGGTGCCGGACGCACGGCGGACGCGCGGAAGGCGTACCGCGCTGTTCACGACCGCGGCCGTGGCGGCGGGGGCGCTGGTGCTGTCGGGTTTCGCGTGGATGGTCTCGGACGCGGGGGACAGGTTCCGTGACTGGGTCGCGGGTGCACCGTCGACGTCCGGCCCGCAGGAGTCCGAAGGGTCGTCGACGCCGGACTCGTCGGCGGCGTCGCCCTCGGCATCCGGGCACGGGGCGGGGGCAGGTGACGGGACGCCGGCCGCGGCACAGCCTTCCCCGACCGTGTCCACGTCACCGCAAGCCACCCCGTACCCCCTCGTCTGGCTGGACGGGAAGAGCTCGGTGAGCTTCAAGGACCCGGAAGACATGCGCAAGGACCGCAAGGGCGACATCCGCCTCGTGTGCGGGCAGACTTGCGCGCTGGAGAGCGACACCAGCGAGTTCGCCCTGCTGTACACGAAGCCCGGGGCCACCCTCGACTCGTGTCGTATCGCCCTCTCCGACCCCGAAGGCCGGCGCCTTCCGCTGGCCGCGACGGCGAACGGCAGCGAGATCTGTATCAAGCACTCCTCCGGGGACATCGCGCTGTTCGTGATCCAGACGCAATCGACCGCGCTGCCCAAGATCGCCTTCGTGACCGCGAACATGACGATCTGGCGGGAGGCGGCCTAGAAGTCGTCGTACGTCAACGGCGGGCGGCGGCCTGGCACGGCTGGGCGTCGGGAAGGCGGCCGCTGAAGTACGAGCGGGGTGGCACGCCCATCAGGGTGCGGAAGTCGGACGTCATGTGGGACTGGTCGTAGTAGCCGGAGGCGACGGCGAGCTGTGCCCAGGGGACGTCGTCGGCCCGGGCCAGTACCGCGTGCACCCGGTCGATACGGGCGTAGTGCTTGGGGGAGAGACCGACGCCCTCGGCGAAGAGGTTGCGCAACTGCCGCTCGCTGACGGCGAGTTCGCGCGCCACGTCCCGCACCTGCCCGGGCAGGTGGCCGATCCGCATCGACAGCGCGTCGGCACCGGCCCGCAACAGCTCGGTGCGGGAGCGGTCCGCGACGGCGGACAGCCGGTCCGGGAGCGCCTCCGCCAGATGCGGGACCACCTGCTCCGGCGCCATGTCCCGCAGCTCGCGGGCCAGTCGGCGGGCGGGTGCGGCGGGCAGCTCGTCCAGCGGCAGCGCGTGGCCCACGAGATCGACCGCCGGGACGCCGAGCAGGGGACGGGTCGTACCGGGCGCCAGTCGCAGTTCGAGGCAGGCGGCGAACCGCTTGCCCCGGTGGTACGAGGCGCGGGTGCGAGGGCCGACGACCAGGGTGCTGCGGCGACCGTCCGCCCCGACCCGGAAGACCACCTTCGTGGTGGCGTCCGGGAGTTGGACGTACGGCTGTGCCGGTTCGTCGTCCACCGACACGGACCCGATGTCCGCGACCCACGGGCGCAGCGCCTCGGGGGTCGGCAGGACCTGTCGGTACACGGCGTTCGTCACCCGCCCACCGTACGTCCGGCACACGGTCGTCCGGGCCCGTGAACCGTGCCGGATTTTCCAAGATTCTGACGCAGTCCGCCGCCCACTGTGGTGGACATGATCCTCGTAACGGGTGCCACCGGCACCATCGGCAGTGAAGTGGTACGACAGCTGGCGGCGCGCGGCGAGAAGGTGCGCGCCCTGACCCGGGATCCGGCGGCGGCCCGGGTGCCCTCGGGTGTGGAGACCGCGCCCGGCCACCACCGTGACCGGGCCTCGGTCGAGGAGGCGATGGCGGGCGCGGACGCCGCCTTCCTGGTCGGCGTGTTCGGCCCGGACGACGCCGAGCACGACCGGGGCCTGGTCGAGGCGGCGCGGGCGGCCGGTGTCCGGCGGATCGTGAAGCTCTCCTCGATCGGGACCGGGGACCCCCGGCTGGGCGGATTCGGCACCTGGCACCTGCCCGGCGAGGAGGCCGTCCGGGCGAGCGGCCTGGAGTGGACCGTCCTGCGCCCCTCCTCCTTCGCGTCCAACACGCTGGCCTGGGCCCAGGCCGTCCGGGACGGCACCCCGGCGCCCAACCTGATGAGCGACGGCGAGCAGGGCGTCGTCGACCCGCGAGACGTGTCCGAGGCCGCCGTGACGGCGCTGCTCGATCCACGCCACACGGGGCGCACCTACACCCTGACCGGCCCCGAGACCATCAGCGCCGGCGACCAGGCCGTGGTCCTCAAAGAGATCCTGGGCCGCCCGGTGGAACTTCTCCAGCTGACTGGGTCCCAGCGCCGCGAACAGCTGCTCGGCGCGGGCCTCGGCGCCGCCTACGCGGACAGCCTGATGGCGGGCGCCCGCTTCATCGAAGCGGGCGGCAACGCCGTCGTCACCGAGGACCTGCCCCAGCTGTTGGGGCGACCGGCGCGGACATACCGGGAGTGGGCGCGGGACAACCAGGAGCTGTTCGCCTGAGGCCCAAAGTGCTGTTCGCCTGAGGCCTGACGAGCCCGACGGGGCGGCGGGGTGGGGCGGCGGGGCGCCCGGCCCCGCCGCCCCACCGCGTCCGGATGCCCCCAGGATCACGCGCGCCGTTCCCGCAGCACCGCCGCCGCCAGCACCAGCGCCCCCGCCGCGATCACCGTCGCCACCCGGAACGCCAGCTGATAGCCCTCCGCCGTGGCCGCGACCAGCTCCGTGCCCCGGTCCAGCAGGCCGTCGGTGTGGCTCGCCGCGAGCACCGACAACACCGCCAGCCCCAGCGAACCCCCCACCACCTGCGTGGTGTTGAAGAGCCCGGACGCCAGTCCCGCGTCCTCCTCGCGGGCCCCCGACATGGCGAGCCCGGTCAGTGCGGGCATCGCGGCGGCGAAGCCGGTGGCAAGCAGGAGCAGGGACGGAAGTACGTCCCCGACGTACGAGCCGTCGACCGGAGCACGGCTCAGCAGCGCCATGCCCGCGACGATGAGCACCAGCCCGGCCAGCAGCACCCGGTACGCACCGAACCGGCCGACGGTACGGGCCGACAGGCCCAGCATCAGTACCCCGATCGCGATCGGCGCCGGCAGGAACGCCGTTCCGGTGAGCAACTCGCCGTAGCCCAGGACGCGTTGGAGGTAGAGCGCGCCGATGAACTGGAAGCCGTACATCGTCGCGATCATCAGGATCTGCACGGCGTTCGCACCGCTCAGCAGCCGGGAACCGAACAGCCGCAGCCGCAGCAGCGGGCGCGCGGCCCGCGCCTGGCGGAGCGTGAACGTCACGAGCAGGGCGAGGGAGAGGGCGGCCAGCAGCAGGGTGGCGGTGAGGTCGCGGTCGCCGGCGCCGACGATGACGTACACCGTGAGCATCAGCGCGCCGGTGACCAGAGTCGCGCCCGGGTAGTCGGCGCCCTTGCCGAGCCCGGCGCCGCGGTCCGGCTCCAGCACCCGGACGGCCGCGAGCAGGGCCACGACCCCGATCGGCAGGTTGATCAGGAAGATCCAGTGCCAGTTCAGGGCCTCGGTCAGCGCCCCGCCGAGAAACGTGCCGAGCGCTCCGCCCGCCGCGCCGACCGCGCTGAACACCGCGATGGCGCGGGCCTGTTCCCGCGGCTCGGGGAAGAGCCCGACCAGCATGCCGAGCACCACGGCGGAGGTCATCGCCCCGCCCACGCCCTGCAGGGCACGCGCCGCGACGAGCATGTCCTGGCCGGTCGCCACCCCGCACAGCACGGAGGCCGCGGTGAACACGGCGAGCCCCGCCGTGAACATCCGCTTGCGGCCGATCAGGTCGCCGAGCCGGCCGACGAGGAGGAGCAGTCCGCCGAAGGGGATCAGATAGGCGTTGACGACCCAGGCGAGGCCCGGCCCCGAGAAGCCGAGGTCGCTCTGGATGGCCGGCATGGCGACCGTGACGATGTTGCCGTCCAGGATCGTCATCAGCGTTCCCGCGCACAGGACGACGAGGGACGCCCAGCGGGAGTACGTGCGCTGCGTTCGGTGCGGTGTCCGCGTCGGGGACTCGACGATGGCCGTCATGGCGGCGGTGCCTCCGGGTTCTCCAATGGTGCACGACTTGTAACGGGGAACATCGTGGGTGACCATGGAGGTAGGCGTAAGGAGGCAGTTCAATGTCCCAGAGGAACACCGGTGTTACCGTCCAGACAGTGAACGCGCACGCGTGCCCCGTCCGGGAGGTTCTTGACAGGGTCTCCGGCAAATGGAGCGTCCAGATCCTCGTCGCGGCCGCCCAGGGACCCATCCGCTTCACGGAGCTGGAGCGCAGCATCGAGGGCATCAGCCGCCGGATGCTGACCCTGACGCTGCGCAACCTGGAGCGCGACGGCCTCGTCACCCGCACGGTCCATGCCACGGTGCCGCCGAAGGTGGAGTACGAATTGACGCCGGTGGCCCGGGAGTTGCACGAGACCCTGCAGCGGCTGAGCGACTGGGCCGAGCGGAACAGGGTCTACGTCGCCGAATCGCGCGCGGCCTACGACGAGGAGCACGAGCCGGAGTTGGTCTGACTAGAGACCGAACAGGCTCGGGTCCGTGGCCAGTTCCTTGAAGTAGTCCTGCGGATCGGCCACCATCCTGCGCTCCTTGAGGTCCAGCAGGCCACCGACCGCCGTGAGTTCGGCCGCCACCGTGCCGTCCGCCTTGCGGATGGTCTGCTGGATACGGAACGTCTTGCCGCCCGACCACTCGAAGGCACACGTCACGTCGACCTCGTCACCGGCGACGAGTTCCCGCTTGTAGCGGATGGTCGTCTCCAGGGCGACGGGGCCCACCCCCTTGCTCACGAGGCCCGTCTGGCTGATGCCCGCGGCTTGCAGCAACGACCAGCGAGCGTGCTCCGCGTAGTTGATGTAGACGCTCTGGTTGACGTGCCCTTGCACATCCGTCTCGTAGCCGCGGACGGTGACCCGGACGGAAAACGGCTCGCTCACTGCTGCCCCTTCTCATGCTCGATGCCCTGTGCACCGATCTTGGCATGCCTGTCATGCCCGGCGCGGGGATGCGAGCAGATAGCGCGCTCCGGTACGAGGCTCGGCGTGCTCGCCGACCTGCCACCCCGCCTTTTCCAGGGTGGCCGCGCAGGCCCGCAGCCGCGCGCCGTCCGGCTCGTGCACCGCGACGGCCTCCGGCTGCGCGGTCGCTCGCACCCGGTAGCCCTCCTCGGAGTCCCGCTCGGCCGGACGATGCCCGGCCGCCTCCAGGGCGAGCGCGGCGGCCTGCACCAGATGCGTACGCTCCCAGCCGCACGGCCGGTCCACGGCCCCGTCCCGATTGGTCATCCGGCGCAGCTCCAGCAGCCCCTGCCAGGCGCTGTGCACCTCACGCACCCGGGGCGGCCCCGCCTTCGGCGCGTCCTCCTCACCGCCGATGCGCGCGGCGAAGACACCGGTGGCCGCGGGAGCCTCCTGAGGTTCCTGCGGCGCCGTCGTCGCCTCAGCCTCCCGTATGCGATGCCCCGCCGGGGTCAGAAAGTGATCGTGCGGCGGCCGCGGGTGCCGGAAGGCGAGCCCTCGCTTCACCAGCGCCGCGAGCTGCGCCTGCGTAGCCCTGAGCCGCCCGGTCACGGGATCGGCGGCGTCGATGACACGCCGTTGCGCGGCGGTCGGCGGTCGGGTCACGGCGTGTTCCTTCCTGCGTGGGGCCTCACCCGCTTCGCAGGCTACGCCGGGGGTCTGACATTCCACCCGGCGATCACCGGCCGCCCGTGCTCGGTGCCGAGCCGGCACAGCGCGCCCGTGGCCAGCTGGAAGAGGGCCCCGTGCTCGGGGGCCGGCCCGAGGCGACGGGCGGTGAGCACCCGCAGGAAGTGCCCGTGGGCGATCAGCAGGACGACGCCCTCCGTGTCGGCGAGGGCGGCGTCCGCCCGGCCGAGCACCCGGTCGGCACGCTCCCCGACCTGCTCCGGGCTCTCCCCCGGGTGTGCCGGCGGTCCGGGCGCGACTCCGTCCGTGAACAGGAACCATCCGGGCCGCTCCCGCTGGATCTGCACCGTGGTGACGCCCTCGTACCCGCCGTAGTCCCTCCCCCAGAGGGGGCACCCCCACCCGCAGGTCGGCGTCGACGCGGGCGTCCCGCACCCCGATCAGTTCCGCCGTCTCCCGCGCCCGCTGCGCCGGGCTGACGAACGCGGCCCCGATCCGATGGGACCGGATCAACGGCACCAGCCGCCGCGCCTCTTCCCGCCCGTGCTCGGTGAGCGGTACGTCCGTCGAGCCCGTGTGCCGGCCGGACCGCGACCACTCGGTCTCCCCGTGCCGGACGAGAAAGAGATCACCCATGCGTCACAGGCTATGAGCCCAGCGCTCCAACTCCGCGAAATCACGCTCACGCAGTCCCCTGCGCGCGTCGACCGTCAGCAGCAGCGCGGCCGCGTCGTGGTGGGCCGCGACATGCCGTACGTCGAGATCGGTGACCATGTCGTCGACCCAGACGAAGGGCCGTCCCGCCGCCCACGCCAGCACGTGCCGGGTCTTCCAGTACAGGCCTTCGGGATCCGGTACGAAGAGCTCGGGCCACTCGATGACCGGCAGATCACCGGGCAGCCCGACCACCGGCGCGATCATCTCGTTGGCCTGGTGCTGCCAGGTGGTCGCCCACGCCAACTCGTACGGCAGCGCCAGCAGCCGCGCCCCGTGCCCCGGATGCAACCGGACTCGCAGCCCGCGGCGCAGCCGCCGGGACCCCGGTGTCTGCCGGGCCGACCAGTTGGCCGGATGCAGCCGCCGGGTCACGTAGCCGCGATGTCGCAGGAACGGGGCGCGGAAGGGGTTGAGGGGGCCGTCCACGTCGAGGAGCAGAAGGGGGCGGGTGCTCATGGACGGGTCATACCCACCCCGGCGCGGTCACATCGGCCGGCGACCGCTCAGTCCCGTCCGCAGCAGCTCAGGCCTGCCGGACCCCGCTCAGGACTGTCGATACCCGCTCAGGAATCGCCCGATCCGCCCGATGGCCGCCTCCAGGTCGTCCGCGTACGGCAGGGTCAGGATCCGGAAGTGATCGGGGGTCGGCCAGTTGAAGCCCGTGCCCTGCACGACCTGGATCTTCTCCCGCAGCAGCAGGTCCAGGACGAACTTCTCGTCGTCGTGGATCTTGTACACCTTGGGGTCCAGGCGCGGGAAGGCGTACAGCGAGCCCTTCGGCTTCACGCACGACACCCCGGGGATCTCGTTGAGCTTCTCCCAGGCCACGTTGCGCTGTTCGTACAGCCGCCCGCCCGGCACGGTCAGGTCGCGGATGGACTGGCGGCCCCCGAGCGCGGCCTGGATGGCGTACTGGGCGGGCGCGTTGGCGCACAGCCGCATGGAGGCCAGCATCGTCAGGCCCTCAAGGTAGTCCTTCGCGTGCTGCTTCGGGCCGGTCACGACGAGCCAGCCGGAGCGGAAGCCCGCCACCCGGTACGTCTTCGACAGACCGCAGAAGGTGAGGACCACCAGGTCGGGGGCGAGGGTGGCGACCGTGTGGTGGACCGCGTCGTCGTACAGGATCTGGTCGTAGATCTCGTCGGCGAACACCATCAGGCCGTGCCGGCGGGCGAGGTCGAGGATGCCCTCCAGGATCTCCTTGGGGTAGACCGCGCCGGTCGGGTTGTTCGGGTTGATGATGACCACGGCGCGCGTGCGGTCCGTGATCTTCGCCGCCATGTCGTCCAGGTCCGGGTACCAGTCGGCCTGCTCGTCGCAGAGGTAGTGGACCGCCTTGCCGCCGGCGAGGGTCGTCACCGCCGTCCAGAGCGGGAAGTCCGGGGCGGGGATGAGGATTTCGTCGCCGTCCTCGAGCAGCGCCTGTACGGCCATGGAGACCAGCTCGGACACGCCGTTGCCGAGGAAGACGTCGTCGACGCCGACCTCCAGGCCCAGCGTCTGGTAGCGCTGGGCCACGGCCCGGCGGGCGGAGAGGATGCCGCGCGAGTCGGTGTAGCCGTGCGCCTGGGGGAGCATCCGGATCATGTCCTGGATGATCTCCTCGGGCGCCTCGAAGCCGAAGAGCGCGGGGTTGCCGGTGTTCAGGCGCAGCACGCTGTGGCCCGCCTCCTCCAGCGCGTTCGCGTGCTCGATCACCGGGCCGCGGATCTCGTAACAGACCTCGCTCAGCTTGCTCGACTGCCGGAACTCCATGCGCGCTCGCCCCTCCGGTTTCGTGTGTTACTTGGTTTTACCAAGTTCGAGCTTGGAAAGTCCAACAACATGTCTAGACTGCGTCGCATGTCACCTCGCCGAAGCTACGACCAGTACTGTTCCGCCGCCCGGGCGCTCGACCTCGTCGGTGACCGCTGGACCCTGCTGATCGTCCGGGAGCTGCTGGCCGGTCCGCGGCGCTACACCGATCTGCACGCCGACCTGCCGGGCGTCAGCACGGACGTACTCGCGTCGAGGCTGAAGGACATGGAGCGGGACGGCATCAGCACACGCCGCCGACTGCCGCCCCCCGGTGCGGCATACGTGTACGAACTCACCGCACGTGGGCGGGAGTTGCTGCCTGTCCTCCAGGCGCTGGGGACGTGGGGGCAGGCCGAGCTCGGCGAGCGGCGGCCCACCGACGCGGTGCGGGCGCACTGGTTCGCGCTGCCGCTGATGCGGGCGCTGGAGGGGGAGGGGCTGGTCGAAGTCCGGCTGGAGGAAGGGGACTTCCATCTGTTCGTCGGCGCGCAGGACGGGCCGGTCTACGGGGACGGGCCCGCTCTCGGGGAGCCCGATGCGCGACTGGTCCTGGACTCGGGGACGTGCGAGGCGGTCGCGCGGGGCGAGTTGAGCGTGACGGACGCCGTACGGGACGGCCGTATCACGGTGACCGGGAACGGGACGGTGGCCAAGGCCCTGCTCGACGTCTGAACGGCGCGGGGCCCGCCGTACGATCACGTACGGCGGGCCCTTTCAGTCGCTTTGGCGAGGCGTCAGGCGTCAGGCGCCCGGCGGCATCCGTGACGGCCGTCCCGCCCCGCGCGTCAGCGCATAGCCGCCGACACCCGCGAGCGCGGCCAGCGCGCCGCCGATCGCCGTCCACACCCAGCGGTCGGACCACCAGCCGGACGCCCAGCCGTCCTCGGGCTCGATGCTGGACAGCACGGCCGAGGCGGACGAACTCTCCTCGTCCTCCTGCGACTTCACGGCGATGCCCGGCACCAGCGGCTCCGCCAGCGAGCCGTCGACCGCGGCCGCTCCGCCGATGTCCTTGGAGTCGACCCGCACCTCGGCACCGATCGGCAGACCGAGGTCGGAGGTGGGTACGTCCACGACCGTCAGCCGGATGTAGTACGTGCCCGGCAGCGGGTCGTTGGCCCAGGGCTCCGACCAGGCGTGGACGGTGCGCAGGACGCAGGCGAGCTCGACCGACGTCGCGTCGGCCGCTGCGGTGCGTGTCTGGGCCCCGGACTGGCAGGCCTGGCGGCGCCGCAGACCGTCGTACACGTCGATCTGCCAGGTCTCGGCGGCGTGTGTGTCCGGCAGCTTCACGGTCGCCTTGGCGGTGGGGCGCTGTCCGGCGTCCGCGGGGAACGACCAGTACAGGTAGTCACCCGTGGAGGCGCTCGCGGTGGCCGTCTGCCCCTGCTCGATCTCGGTCGCCGTACGGAAGGAGGTACCCGCCTGGGTCGGCGCGTCGCCGTCCTGAGACGCGCTCGGCGACGGGGAGGAGTCGGCGACCGCCGGGGTGACCGCCAGCCCGAGCATCAGCGTCGCGGCGCTCAACACACGTGTGATCCGCATCAGTTGGTCCTCCAGACCGCTACCCGCCAGCGCGACAGCCAGCCCCAGACGAGACCGGCGAGGAAGCCGGTGAGGATCAGTGCGCCGAGCAGCCACCAGCCGCGCCCGAGGCCGAAGGAGGCCACGTCGCTCGAGCGGTCCGGCCCGTGCACGACGTCGATGGTCATTTCGAGCGGCAGACCGGGGGTGGTCTTCACACCACTGGCCGGTGAGAAGGAGTGCGTGACCTGGAGGCAGACGGTCTCGGGTGCGACCTCGCCCTCCACGTCCTCCTGCTCGGCCTTCGGGTAGCGCAGCCCGGTCGAGATCACATCGGTACGGCCGTTGCCGGCCGCCTCGCCGCGGACGATCTCCCGGCCGCGCTCGGTCACCGCCCGCAGCAGCAGCCCGTACGCCGGGTTCAGCTCACGGTCGGCGGCGGCGCTCACCGACGCGCGCAGTTCCCAGCCGTGCGGGACCTTCACGCGGTACCAGCGCTGCTGCCCGAACTCCTCGCGGTCGGTGTACAGACCGGAGTTCAGCGTGGGCGCCTTCGCGCACTGGTCCGCGCCCGTCGTCGCGACCGGCGTCACCACCGGGTCGGCCGCCCGGTCCACCAACTGGTTGACCTTGTCGGCGAGTTCGTCGGTGTGCTCGACCGAGGTGAACGTCCCGCCGGTGGCCTCGGCGATGCAGCTCAGCTGCTGCCGCAGCTTGGTGTTCGGGACCAGGCCGAGCGTGTCGATGGTCAGGCCGATGCCCTTGGCGGCGATCTCCCGGGCCACCTCGCACGGGTCGAGCGGGGCGCAGGTGTCCTCGCCGTCGCTGATCAGCACGATGCGCTTGGAGCCCTCGCCGCCGTCCAGGTCCTCGGCCGCCTTCAGCAGCGCGGGGCCGATCGGCGTCCAGCCGGTGGGCGTCAGGGTCGCCACCGCCGTCTTGGCCTCGGTGCGGTCCAGCGGGCCGACCGGGAAGAGCTGCGCGGTGTCCTTGCAGCCCGTCTTGCGGTCGTCGCCCGGGTAGTTGGCGCCGAGGGTGCGGATGCCGAGCCGGACCTCCTCGGGCGTCGCGTCCAGCACCTCGTTGAAGGCCTGTTTGGCCGCGGCCATCCGCGACTGGCCGTCGATGTCCTTCGCCCGCATCGAGCCGCTGACGTCGATCACGAGATCGACCTTCGGAGCGGTGGCGGTGGTCTCGTCGGCGTTCGCCCCGGCCGGGAAGGCTATCCCGGCCGTGAGCGCGGCGAGCAGGGCACAGACCCCGGCCGCCAGCCGTTGTGTTCTGATCATCGGCGGATCCTATTGATCAGAGGTGTCACGCTTCAAAACGAGGTCGGAACTCCTCCCGGAACGCCTGCCGGAACACCCTCCGAAACACCTGCCGGAACAACGGTCAGAACACCTCGGTGACCAGCGGATTGGGCAGCTCCGCCCACTGATCCCCGGGAGTCCCCGGCGACAGCCGCATCAACGTCAACGCCTTCGTGGGCAGCGGCTCCTCGCGCAGTGCGGCGAGATCCCCGGTGCCCGGCAGATCCGGTACGGCCCTCTCCAGCGCCGTGCGCAACGCCGCGCCCGAACCCGCCGTACCCGCCAGCGCCCCGGCCACCAGCGAGCCGAACAGCTTGCGGCGCAGGGTCGTCACATCGTCCGTGACGATCCGGCCGGTCAGCTCCGGCATGGCGATGCCGTGCCGGGCCAGCCGGGCCGGGCTGATGCGGATGTCGGCGAGGTCGCGGTAGACCAGGCGTACCGGGGAGCCGCTCGCGGACAGCACCACCAGCAGATTCTGACCGTGCGCCTCCAGCGCGACCCCCAACTCCAGCAGCCGCAGCCCCACGGTGAGGGCGAGACGCGTGAACTCGGCCAGCCACGCCCCCGACCCGGGCAACTCGGTGGTGGCGAGCGCGGCCACCGGCACGACCCGCTCTCCGCGCCCCGCGTACTCCTGCGGCGACTCGCGAAACACCGCGGCGAGGTCGGGGGAGTCGGCCGTGGCGGCCCCCAGCGTGCGGGTGATGTGCAGCAGCCCGTCCGTCCGCGCCGCCAGCGCCTGCGCGAAGTCCGACAACGTGGCCGACAGGGCGATCGAGTACACCGAGATGTCCCGCACCGAGGACGTCAGCCGGGCACTCAGCGCGGTCTTGATGTGCGGGCCCTCGGGGAGGGCGAGCGTCCGCAGGGACATCAGCGGATGCGCGGTGACACCGTCGCCGTAGGGATCGTAGGGGCGCTTGAGCACATGCTCGGCCTGCCACGGATGCACCGGGATCAGCAGCCGCTCCCCGTCCCGCATCCCCTGCGGCCACTCGCCCGTCACCAGGCACTCGTCCGCCCGCACCGGAACCAGGCCCAGCGTGACCACCGGCCGGTGCTCGGGCCCGTACGCCAGCTGCTCGGCGACCGAGAAGCCGGGCCGGGAACGGCAGTTGGGGTGGAACGGATGCCCGTCGACCACCCGCTGCTCCCACTCCCACTCCCGGTCGCGCAGCGGCCACTCCTTCGAGTGAGCGTCCCGCCCGGCACCTAGCCCGGCTCCCTGCCCGGCCCGTGACAGCGCCAACGAGGCGACGCTGTGGCCGAGTTCGGCGGCGAAGGACGTGCCGTGCGGTACGGAGAGGTCGGTCAGCAGCCGGGCCGGATCGTCGTACGACGTCTCGTCCAGCCGCACGGCGGTGACGTACGCGGCGGTGGCGTACGGGTCCGCGTGCGGGCCGTGCAGCCGACGGCCGTCGCAGAGGCGCAGGGTGAGGCCCTCCCGGCCCGGCTCACGGTGGGCGACCCAGGGCAGGGGCTCGTGCGTGAGGGCACGCCACAGCCGGGTCAGCACGGCCGCCCGGGCTCCGGGTAGCTCGGCCGCGTACCTGGACGCGAGGTCGGGGCGTACATCGGCCAGTTCGGCGGCGACCTCGGCCTCGGCGCTGGGGGGACGGTGCACGGGCGGGCTCCTCGGGTACGAGTAGGGCGTCGGGGCAGGCACCGACGACAGACATACTGATCGTCTTCCCGCCGGGACGGACCGTAGAGACCGTCTTGACCGGACCGTAGAGACCGTCCTGAACGGACGTAAGACCCGTCCTGGACGGACCGTAGAGAACGAGTGGATCGCGTGCACCTCAACCCTCCACCCGCCGCCGACGTCGCGGCACGCGCCGACGCCCACGCGGTCGCGCCCCTGCTCAACTGCCTGCTGCGCGAGGTGGCCGAACCGCACGGTGGGTCCGGCGAGCGGCAGGTGTACCGGCTGCCCGGCACCGGCCGCCTGCTGCGGGTCCTCGGCGAGCGGCGGCCGGCCGAGCCCGAGGTGGACGCGGCCGGCGCGTGGCAGCGCATCGGGCACACCGAGCTCGTCAAACTCGTCGCCGACGAACTGCGTCGCCACACCGGTCTGTCCAACCACGAACTGCCCGCCGAGATGATCGACAGCCGGGACGCGGTGGCCGCGTTGCTCACGGCACGCGCGCGAGTGACGCCGCCGGACGACGCGTACCTGCGTTCCGAGCAGTCCCTCCTCACCGGCCACCCCTACCACCCCGCCCCCAAGGCGCGCGGCGGCGGGCCGGTCGCGGCCTGGCTGCCGTACGCCCCCGAGGCGCACGCCCGTTTCCCGCTGACGCTGCTCGGCCTGCGCGAGGACGTGGTCGTGCAGGAGGGCGACACCTGCGCCCTGGACGCCCTCGGCGAGGCCCCGCCCGGCTACCGGCTGCTGCCCGCGCACCCCTGGCAGCTCGACCTGGTCGGCCGGGAGCTCACGGAGGCGTTCGCGGACGGCAGGCTGCTGCGGCTGGGCACGACCGGCTTCGACGCCTGGCCGACGGCCGCGATCCGCACGCTGTACGCCCCCGAGCGCGACCTCTTCCTCAAGTTCAGCCTGGACGTGCGCATCACCAACGACATCCGCCGGCTGTGGCGCCACGACCTGCTGAAGCTCCGCCGCACCGACACGGCCGCGGCCACCGCCCTCGCCGCGTCCGAGGGCCCGGCCGGCTGGCTCGGCGACCGTGGCTACCGCACCGCCGACTTCGCCTTCGAGGAACTCGCCGTCCTGGTCCGCGACGGACTGCGCGGCAGCCTGCTGCCGGGCGCGACGCCGCTGCTCGCCGCCGGTCTCGTCGAGGGCTTCGAGGGGAGCCCGCTCGACGCCGCCGAGAACCCGGCGGCCTGGTGGGAGGCGTACCTGGCCCAGGTCGTCCCGCCCGCCCTCGCGGCCTTCGCCGACCACGGCGTCGTACTCGAGGCGCACCTGCAGAACACGCTGGTCGCCGTGGACGCCGACGGCCTCCCCGTGCAGGCCCTGTTCCGGGACGCCGAGGGCGTGAAGCTGCTGCCCGAGGTGGAGCGGGCGGCGGGCTGGGAGCGGCTGGTGTACTGCCTGGTCGTCAACCACCTCGTCGAGATCGCCGGTGCCCTCGTCGCACGCCACCCGACGCTGGACCCCTGGCCCGCCGTACGCCGCGAGCTGGCCCGCCACGACCTGCCCGAGATCCGGGCCCTGCTGTCCGCCCCCACCCTCCCCGGCAAGACGAACCTGCTGCTGCGCTGGACGGGCGCGGACGGCGCGGACGCCCGCTATCTGCCCCTGCCGAACCCGCTGGCCGGGACGTAATTGCCGATCAGTTCGGTGGGGTGCTGTCGTACCCTGGCCGGTGTGCTGCGCGACGTGACTGCTGTTCGATACGTGACCCCGTTGCGGTCCGGCGGCTCCGTGCCCGGAGTCTTCGAGGCCGACGACCTGGGCACGTACGTCGTGAAGTTGTCCACGTAGGGGCGCGGACCTGCGGTGATTCGCCTGCACCCCATGGCTGACCTGGCCGGATGAGTCTTTCAGTTGGGCGGTGCGCTTTGTCGGCCCGCTCTGCCGGGGGAGGGTGTCCCGGCCAAGTGAACCCCGTGACCTGCCGAGATTGGCGGTCGCGGCCTCTGGCTCCTTCCAGGTTTTGATCGATGTCGGCAGGGCCGCCCAATGCACTCCGCTTGGGCCGCGATCAGGCGCCCCGCCGCCGCCCGGTGCCGTCCGGGCGGGGCCTCGTCGGTATGCGGCTTTGAGGCCGCGTAGGGCAGCTTGCGCTGGTAATGGACGGCTGTGAGCGAGGCGGCGAGGCTCAGGACGATCAGCGCGGCCGCCTCCTCTGAGGGGGTTCGGGAGCGTCCAGCTGAAACGGTGACTGCCGTGGGCCGAGCTTGCGGTCCTGGCGTAGGCGACACACCCGGGCCTCGACCGTCGTCGGGGTGCGATGCGGTGTCGTGCGGGGGCGGCTGGAGCGGTCGATGAGCCCGGTATCGCCCTCGGATCGCCAGCGGCGGATCCACTTGTGGGCCGTGGCCCGGGAGATGCCCATCGGCCGCGACATGCGCAACGGGGCGGCCTGGGCGGCCTGCGCAGACACGTTCGACCAGCAGCCGTATGCCATGAACGGTCAGCCGGGCCGTACGGTGGGACACGAAGACCTCCGTGCGGTGCAGTCCTAGACAGCTCCACCACACCGGAGGTCTTCGCCATGATCAAGCCCGGTCAGCGTTAACAACGCTCGTGATCAATACACCTAGTCGCCGACGCTGTTGTTGCAGCCCATGGTCGAACCGAGGTGGGTGTCCTGCCCACCGGCGTTGCCCTCGCCGTTGAGCGCGTTGCCCAGCAGGCCGGTGAGGATGCCGACCTGGCCAAGGATGTCGAGGTTCAGGTCGTGCGACTTGCAGGAGGAGCTCTGCAGGGCGCTGAACTTGCCGCCGTCCTTGCCGCCGTCCTTGCCGCCGTGACCGCCCTGGTCGGCAGTGGCGGTGCCGGCGCCCAGGAGCCCGACGCTACCGAGAGTGACGACCACGACGGCCGCCTTGCGAAGCTTGTGCATGTTTCATCTCCGGGGGAGTGAGGTGGGTGCGATCCGCGAGAGATCGACTTCGTGCAGTTATAGGGCAT
Source organism: Streptomyces sp. R28 (assembly GCF_041052385.1). GTDB lineage: Bacteria > Actinomycetota > Actinomycetes > Streptomycetales > Streptomycetaceae > Streptomyces. The sequence goes on from NZ_CP163439.1 coordinate 8,863,389, forward strand.
TAATATGAAAAAGCCACGAAATGCCCCATCGGCGCGCCGCGGTTGGTGATCTCGCAGCGGAAGCGCTCAGGCAACCGCAGCGGGGCGCCGGCCAGCACTCTCCTGGTGTGCTCAGACGGATGGTCGGACTTGATGCGCTTGCGCAACTACGCCTCCGGTGGCGCACGCTGAGTCGCCGACAGACCGCCCCGACCCGCGAGACATGATCAGCGCCTGACCGGCAGCGGGCCCGTACGGCGGAGGTGTGGTTGCTTAGGGGGCCTAACAAAGGCGTTGGACGTGTCGGTGGGTGATGAGGCAGGTAGCGAGGTCGAGGAAGGCCTCGTGGACGTCGTCGCGTCGCTCCCAGCGGATCCGCAGTCGGCGGAAGCCGTGCAGCCAGGCGATGGTGCGCACTACCACCCACCGGAAGACGCCCAGGCCAGAACCGTGTTGCACGTCTCGTTCGGCGATGACCGGGCGGATGCCGCGCTGCCACAGCAGGCGCCGGTATTCGTCGTGGCCGTAACCGCGATCGGCGAGCAGAGCATCGGGTCTGTGTCTGGGCCGGCCGACTATGCCCGCCACGGCCGGAACCTTGTCCGGCAGAGGCAGCAACTGCGTGACGTCGCCCACGGTTTCCGCCGGTCAGCGACACCGCGAGCGGGATGCCCTGCCCGTCTGTGAGGACGTGGTGCCTGCTGCCCGGTCGTGCGCGGTCGACGGGGCTGGGTCCGCTTTTGGGCCGCGCCGGGCCGCCCTGACGTGGGAGGAGTCGATCACCGCCCGCGACCAGTCCAGCTTCTTCGCGGCCCGCAGCTTCTTCAGCAGGACCAGATGCAGTTCGTCCCACACGCCGGCCTCGTTCCACGCGGCCAGGCGCCGCCAGCAGGTCATGCCCGAGCCGAAGCCCAGCTCCTGGGGCAGGTACTCCCACTGGATGCCGGTGTGCAGCACGAACAGGATCCCGCGCAACGCCTGCCGGTCCGGTACCCGCGGCCTGCCCTCAACCAGCTTCGGTCCCGGCTTGGGCAACAACAGCTCGATCAGCGACCACAGTTCGTCCGAGACGATCCACGGTCGCGACTCCCTCTTCCCCACGCCAAGACCAACGGGCGCTCAAGCAGACAGTCACATGGTCAACGGCTTCTGTCAGGGCCTCTTGGAAGCCGTATCTCTATCGATCATGAGGACGGTTCTGGGCGGAGTGCGGCCGGTGTGAGCGCGACGCGAAGCCCGCGGGGTGAGGGGCGCGCACTCGGAGGGGGGGCAATTCCTGCTGCTGACGGGGTTGCAGCGAGCGGATCGAGACGCAGGTTATGCGCGCTACACCCCTTCGTCAACAAGTCAGAAAAAGTCTGTGCACGGCAGTTCCGACGGCGCACACCCCGTGGTTACGATCAGGCGCCCCAGCCCCATCGAGCACAGGACGACGTCGTTGAAGCGGACGTACCAGGACACTCGCCGGACCAACCGTTTCGCGGTGATGCGGCATCTCATCGCCTCGGCGCCCGTCGTCAGGCGCGACATCGCGGCGGCCTCGGGTCTGTCGGTGGTCACTGCCTCCGACATCGTCAGCGAGCTGCACGAGCTGGGGCTTCTGGCCGAGATCGGACAGCAGGCTTCGGGGGCGACGAGGTAAATACATCCCATGTCTAAGCCTGTCGTCCTGAGGTGACGGTCAAGCAGCCTGCAATTTCAGTTCTTGCTTGTCTCGCCTATGGACAGGAACGCCCTTGATACCTGCTAATCCATCCCATGTTTCTTGGTGAGTAGTGACATACGGCGCACCACCGCGATCCCCCCGACGTGCTCGCTCCACACCTGAGCCGCATGACCGTCCGTGCTGTTCTGTGAACAGTCAGGAGAGAACCTTGTCCGAACCGATCAGTCGCCGCAGAGTGCTGTCCGGCATGGCTGCCATGACCGTTGCCGCCGCCGTCTCACCGACGCTGGCGACACCCGCACACGCCGCCACCTCCCCCCAGCCGCTGCCCCTTCTCCCTCTGCGGATCCCCAAGTCGGAGCTGGGCATCGAGCAGCAGTCCAACGAGAAGCTCCAGTGGCTGCAGGACGCCAAGCTGGGCATGTTCATCCACTGGGGTGTGTACTCGGGCCCGGCCAAGGGCGAGTGGTACATGGAGAACTCGGCGGTCACGCCGGAGAACTACAAGAAGTACTTCACCGACGCGACCGGCGAGCAGTTCACGGCGAGCGCCTACAAGCCGGCCGACTGGGCCCAGCTGGCCAAGGACATGGGCGCGAAGTACACCGTTCTGACGACCCGTCACCACGAGGGCTTCGCCCTGTGGCCGTCCGCCCACCCGAACGCCTTCCATGCCGGACAGGCCCCGATGCAGCGGGACCTGGTCGGCGAGTACGTCACCGCCGTACGCGACGCCGGGCTCAAGGTGGGCCTGTACTTCTCCCCGATGAGCTGGCGTTACCCCGGCTACTACGACGTCACCGGCACCAACTGCCTGCCGAACAAGTGGGGTTACACCACCGATCCCGCGCACAAGGAGAACGCGCGGATCATGAAGAACGAGGTGTACCAGCAGGTCAAGGAGCTGATGACCAAGTACGGCAAGATCGACGACATCTACTTCGACGGCGGGTGGCTTGGCCAGCAAGGCCCGGACGCGGACGCCGCCTTCTTCTGGGAGCCCGGAAAGGTTCGCGACAGCGCCAATCAGTGGCCGGTGGACGCTGCCTACAGCGATAGCGACTCCGCCACCGGCAGCCCCCTCGGTGTGATGGGCCTGGTGCGCAAGCACCAACCCGACGTCGTGGTCAACCCGCGCTCCGGCTGGATGGGCGACTACATCAGCGAGGAAGGCGGCGCGATCCCCACCGGCGCCATACGCACAGGGCTTCTGTCGGAGAAGAACTTCACCATCTGCGGCACCTGGGGCTACAAGGCCGGCGCACCCGTGATGAGCTTCGGCACCATCATGAACATCCTGGTCAACTCCTGGGTGCGCAACATGGTCTGCCTGCTCAACGTCGGTCCCGACCGGACCGGGGCGATCCCCGCCGACCAGGCCGCAGTGGTGCGCCGGGTCGGTTCCTTCCTGACCTCCTGCGGCCAGGCCGTCTACGGCACCCGCGGCGGACCCTGGCAACCCGTGGACGGCAAGTACGGCTTCACGTCCAAGGGCAACACCTTCTACATCCACCTGCTGCCCGGCTACAGCGGAACCTCCTTCACCACCCCGTCGATCGGGGACGCCCAGGTCACCCGCGTCTTCGACGTCGCCGCGGGCACCGACCTCCCGTACACCGTCGGCACGGACGGCAGGGTGACGATCACCGGCATCAACCGCACCCGCATCCCCGAGGACAGCGTCGTCGGGGTCACACTGGACCGCTCCGTGCAGCCGGCCGACATCGCCACCGGCAAGACCGCGACCGCCGACAGCGAGGAGACGTCCAAGGGCAACACCGCGGCCAAGGCCGTCGACGGCTCCACCGCCACCCGCTGGTGCGCGAACAACGGCAACACCGGCCACTGGCTCAAGGTCGACCTCGGCTCGACCCGCTCGCTGACCGGCACCCGGATCGCCTGGGAACTGGACAAGACCAACTACCGGTACAAGATCGAGGGCTCCACCGACAACAGCACGTGGACCACACTCGTCGACAACACCGCCACCCCCAGCACGCGCCAGGTCCAGACGGCCGTGTTCCAGGCCCAGGCACGGTACGTCCGCGTCACCGTCACCGGGCTGCCCACCGGGGTGTACGCGTCGATCCGCAACCTGGAGGTCTACGACCGTCCCTTCACCGCGGACCTGGGCACCTACAAGGTGATCAACCGCAAGAGCGGCAAGGCGCTGGACGTCGCCGACGCCTCGACCGCCGACGGCGCCACGCTCATCCAGTGGCCCTACGGCGGCGGGACCAACCAGCAGTGGAGCCTCCTGCCGAACATCGACGGATCGTTCCGGCTGGTCAACGCCAAGAGCGGCAAGCTCCTGCAGAGCCCCAACAGCACCCAGGGCGCCACCCTGACCCAGTTGTCCGACAACGGCGGCGACAACCAGTGGTGGAAGCTGGTCCCCTCGGCCACCAGCGGCTACTACCGGCTCGTCAACGTCCGCACCGGCTGGTGCGCCGACGTCAAGGACGCCTCCACCGCAGACGGCGCCAACGTCATCCAGTGGCCCTCCACCGGCGGGTCCAACCAGGAGTGGCAGGTCCTCGCGCTGTGACGGCGCATGGCAGGGGCGCCGCGGGACGGCGCGCCCCTGCCATGCCCTCTCTCCCTGAAAAGCAACTGGAGTCAGCGCCATGGGCTTCTGATCGCGTGCCCGAGCCGATGGCAGCCAACCGGCCGAGGCCCACCGTCACGCAACGGGCATCGTCCTCCCACGGCACCGCCCATCGCCCCGAACCGGGCGGATCGGCAGTCAACCGGCTTCGCCGTGGAACAGCAGCCTCGGGCGATCGGCCGCGAGCCGGTGCGTATCCATGTGGACGACTGCGGCCAGGGCGGGGCGAAGCATCAGATCACCGCAAACGACGCGCGGGCGGCGTTGCTCGACCCGAACATTGAGGAGTGCCCTTTCTGCCGGCCGAAAACTGAGCTCAGCAGGTTGGACTGACCTGCGGTTTCCGGAGTTATCCACAGCCTCGAACGCGGTCGTCGCGATGGCCGTGCGGTGCTGCTACTGGTTGATCACGAGCAGGGGGTGCGCAATGCGGTACGGCGTGGTGGTGGAGGAGCTGGCCTCCGAGGTGATGGCGGGGCTGCCGATGGACGAAGCGCGGCGCGAGGTGCTTGGCCAGGGCCCCGCCGCCCCCCGGCTACGACGCCGCGCTGGCCCCCTCCGCCCGCCGCCGCCTTCGCGACGCGCTCGCCGCGGCGCTGCCGTAGGGCGGGACGGTTCCATCGCGCTGACTGCACGGGCGTGGGCCGTGCGGGGAGTACGGCCCTGATCAGCCGCTGTCCGCTGTCCTGTCCGCCTACGTCCCGCTGCTCCCCGCCGTCGCGCCTGCCCGCCGGATCGGAAACATCGTCGGCACCGGGTCGTTCGTCAGGAAGTCGAGGATGACGCGGTTGACCTGTGCGGGCTTCTCCATGGGCAGTGCGTGCGAGGTGCCGGGGAAGACGGCCAGTTCGGAGTGAGGGATCGCGCGGTACAGGGCGATGGTGTGCTCGAGGGTCATCATGTCGTCGTCGCCGACGAGGACGAGCGTGGGCGCGGTGATGCGGGCCAGGTCCTCGGTGGTGAGGGTCGGCTCCGTGGCGAACATCTCGGCCATCTTCGCCACGACGACCGGCCAGTGGTCGGCGCCGTCCGGCGACACGGCCGCGTACGTCTCGCGGAACGGCGCCAGTTCGGGGCTGTCGGCTGTCATCTCCCCGAGCATCGCGGGCGACGCCGAGCACTCCGCGGCGGGGCGGAAGTTGGCCCCGATGGCCACGACCTTGCGGACCAGGTCTGGCCGGGCGACGGCGACCAGCAGGGCGACGATCCCGCCGTCGCTCCAGCCGACGAGATGGGCGGGCCCGCCCACGACCGACACGAGGAATTGGACGGTGTCGTCCGCCATGTCCTGATAGGAGAGCGGCCCGGAGACATCGGCGGTGTGCCCGTGCGCACGCCGCTCGGGAAGGAAGACCCGGTACTGCGCCGCGAGGTCACCGCGCTGGGCACCCCACGTCTCGTTCGTACAGAAGCCACCGTGCAGAAGCAGCAACGGCTCCCCCGCACCATCGACCTCGTACCAGGTCCTGACGCCGGGGAGCTCCACGATTTCACCCATCACCAGGCCCCTCAGGTCTCCGTAAACCGCCGTCCATCCCAGTTTCCGCCCACACCTGAACGACCCGCAACGCGACGAAGGTCCAGCTCAGGACCGACTCAGTCCTCGGTTGAGCTGGTGCGCGCTGATCCGCGGGCGTGTCCGGATGTGCGTGACCCTGGCAGCGTCGAGGAGATTCGCGAGGCATTCGGGCCGCGCTGCTGGATCCAGTACATGCCGCACGCCGGGGCGATCGAGGTACGCGAGATCGGATGGACGGGCTGAGGTATTCCAGCGGTGCTCCGGGTGGCGCCGGTGGCTACACTGATCGTTAGCGCGGGGGCGCGCACCGGAGGAGTTGCATGGTCCGGCCCCTGCCGAATAGCGGCCCTGTCGGCCACCGCCGTGACGGGCGGCCGATCTTCCCGATACTCGGTGCCTCGTCGGAGGACGAGACGAACGACCACCTGGACGACGCCGGTGATGGCGGGGGGCCAGGAGCAGCAGGTGACGGTCACCCAGGACCGGTTGGGCAAGATGCTCACGAGGGAGAAGGCGCAGGGTGAACGCGCCGCGATCAAGCGCCTGTTGACCACGCTGGGATTCGACACACCGAAGGCGTTGACGGAGTTCGTCACCGAGCAGCGTGAGGTCGAGCAGGCAGCGCTGTCCGAGGTCGAGCGCCGCGAACAAGCGGCCCAGGAGAGGGAGTTGCAGGCGGCTCGCCGTGAGGAGTTGGCCGCCGGGCGGGAGCGGGCGGCGCTGCGCCGTGCGGCTCTGGTGGCGCTGGGCGCGTCGGGCGATGACCTGGTGGACGCGGAGCGTCTGCTGTCGACGGTCGAGGAGGACGCGGACGACGTGCAGATCCAGGCGGCGGCGGAGGCACTTCGGGCTCGGTGGGCGGAGCTGTTCGGCGAGGTTCGTACGCCGCCGGTGCCGGCTGCTCCGGCCGGGCGCGGCCCGTCACGGACGACACCGGTGCCGAAGCCGGGTGCGGCCGGGCTGGAGATGGCCCGAAGGCGCGGGCTCGTACCGGAGTTCATTGGAGGCGGCCGTCGATGACCAGCGGCTCCCCAGGAACCCCATGCACGCGAAATCCGTGCGGTGGCCGAAGGTGACGAAGGAGCGACGCGAAGCGTGGTTGCTGGAGAGGGCGCTCCATGTCCGGGACGTGGTCAGCCCTCGGCACCGGATATCCGTCGTACTCGGACTGGGGTGCGGACTTCGGCAGGGTGAATTCTTTGGACTGAGCCCGGAGGACATCGACTATGCCCGAGGTGTCCTCCATGTTCGTCGCCAAGTTCAGGCAATCAACGGGAGGTTGCACTTCGCTCTGCCGAAGGGCGCCAAGACACGCATCGTCGACATGCCCCTCTCGGTGGCTGAGGAGCTGAAGCGTCACGTCGACGCGTTCCCCCCGGTGGAGGTGGAACTTCCGTGGGGAAAGCCGGACGCGGACAAGCAGCGGAAGAAGTTCTCCCTCCTGCTCACTACGCGATTCGGCAACGCCGTGGCGGTCAACACGTGGAACACCTGCACCTGGAAACCGGCGTTGGCCAAGGCCGGCATCATTCCGCCGCGCGCGAAGGGTGCGAAGGACTGGCAGTGGGAGGCGGCGCCGAAGGACGGCTTCCACGTGTTGCGGCACACCTACGCCTCGATCATGTTGGAGGCGGGGGAGTCCGTGGTGACGCTGGCGCGATGGCTCGGGGACTCGTCCCCGGCTGTCACGCTTGGTTACAATGCTCACTTCATGCCGGAGGCCGGAAGCAAGGGCCGCACCGCCATCGACGGACTGCTGGGGAGGCAGGGTGATGAGCATGCCAGCCGAAACTCCCCAGATTCTCCCCAGGGCTGATCGGGGAGGTTTTCCCGGATCGCGCCACCTTGGAGTTCGCCGTGAAATATAAGGAAAACAAGACGCAGGGCCTTGGAAGATGCTGAGAGAGGTTGCCGCAACCCGCTACATCGCGCCTCTGACGTCTGGTGGCTCCGTCCCCGGCATCGTCGAGGCCGACGACCTGGGCACGTACGTCGTGAAGTTCACCGGCTCCGCCCAGGGCCGCAAGGCGCTGGTCGCCGAGGTGATCGTCGGTGAACTGGCCCGCGCACTCGGCCTGCGCTTCCCCGAGCTGGTCCTGGTCCACTTCGACCCGGCGATCGCGGACAGCGAGCCCCACCAGGAGGTGCGGGAGCTGCACGCGGCCAGCGCGGGCGTCAACCTCGGCATGGACTACCTGCCGGGCGCGGTGGACTTCACCCCGGACGTCGCCAAGGCCTTCCGCGTCGACCCTCTTCAGGCGGGCCGGATCGTCTGGCTTGACGCCCTGACCACCAACGTCGACCGTACGGTGCACAGCTCGAACCTGATGGTCTGGCCGACGCTCGGGACCGTGCCGCCCCGCCTGTGGCTGATCGACCACGGCGCCGCCCTCGTCTTCCACCACCGCTGGGACGGCTCGGACCCGGAGAAGGCGTACGACTTCCGCCACCACGCCCTCGGCCACTACGGGCCCGACGTGCGCGCCGCGGACGCGGAACTGAGGCCCAGGGTGACGGAGGAACTGCTGCGCGAGATCGTCGCGGAGGTGCCGGACGCCTGGCTCACCGGCTTCGCCACCCCCGGCGAGGCACGCGAGGCCTACGTGACCTACCTCCACGCGCGCGTGCGCGCCTCGCAGCGGTGGCTGCCCACGGACTTCCCCAGCCGGGAGGAACTCGCCGCCGAGGAGGCCCAACGGGCGGCGAAGACACAGGAAGGCCGGCCGCAGTGGCTGAAGCGGGTCCCCGACCTGCACGGCAAGCCGGCCGCGGAACAGGATTGGTCGGTGCACCTCGGGTGACGGATGAACAGTGGATCGACATCGAGCTGGCGGACGTTCAGCGCGTCGAGATCGAGTACTGCACCCAGTGCCGCTGGCTGCCCCGCGCGGCATGGCTGGCACAGGAGCTGCTGACGACCTTCGAGGCGGAGCTGTCCGAGCTGGCGCTGAAGCCCGGCACGGGCGGCGTCTTCGTCGTCCGCGTCGACGACGAGGTCGTATGGGACCGCAAGGAACAGGGCTTCCCGGAGCCCACGGCCGTGAAGCAGGCCGTACGCGACCGAGTGGCCCCGGGCAAGTCCCTGGGCCACTCGGACAAACCGGCTTCCTGAGGGCTCAGCCCCGCAGCTGCTCGTACGCCGGCAGCGTCAGGAAGTCCGCGTAGTTCTCGTCGAGGGAGACCTCCAGGAGCAGGTCGTGGGCCTGCTGCCAGTGGCCGGCCGCGAAGGCCTCCTCGCCGATCTCGGCGCGGATGGCGGACAGTTCCTCGGCGGCGACCTTGCGGGCCAGCTCCGGGGTTGCCTTCTCGCCGTTCTCGAACTCGACGCCCGCGTTGATCCACTGCCAGATCTGCGAGCGGGAGATCTCGGCGGTGGCCGCGTCCTCCATGAGGTTGAAGATGGCGACCGCGCCGAGGCCGCGCAGCCACGCCTCGATGTAACGGATGCCGACCTGCACGGCGTTGATCAGGCCGTTGTACGTCGGCTTGGCTTCCAGGGAGTCGACGGCGATCAGGTCGGCCGCCTCGACGTGGACGTCCTCGCGCAGGCGGTCCTTCTGGTTCGGCTTGTCGCCGAGGACCTTGTCGAAGGACTCCATGGCGATCGGAACCAGGTCGGGGTGGGCGACCCAGGAGCCGTCGAAGCCGTCGCCGGCCTCGCGGTCCTTGTCGGCGCGGACCTTCTCGAAGGCCACCTTGTTGACCTCGGCGTCCCGGCGGGACGGGATGAACGCCGCCATGCCGCCGATCGCGTGCGCGCCGCGCTTGTGGCAGGTGCGGACGAGGAGTTCGGTGTAGGCCCGCATGAACGGGGCCGTCATCGTCACCGCGTTGCGGTCCGGCAGGACGAACTTGGCGCCGCCGTCACGGAAGTTCTTGACGATGGAGAACAGGTAGTCCCAGCGGCCGGCGTTCAACCCGGCGGCGTGGTCGCGGAGTTCGTAGAGGATCTCCTCCATCTCGTACGCCGCCGTGATCGTCTCGATCAGCACGGTCGCGCGGATGGTGCCCTGCGGGATGCCGACGTAGTCCTGCGCGAAGACGAACACCTCGTTCCAGAGGCGGGCCTCCAGGTGCGACTCCGTCTTCGGGAGGTAGAAGTACGGGCCCTTGCCGAGGTCCAGCAGGCGCTGGGCGTTGTGGAAGAAGTACAGGCCGAAGTCGACCAGCGCGCCGGGGACCGGGGTGCCGTCCGCGTCGACGAGGTGGCGCTCGTTCAGGTGCCAGCCGCGGGGGCGCATGACGACCGTCGCCAGCTCCTCGTTCGGGCGCAGGGCGTACGACTTGCCGGTGCGCTCGTCCGTGAAGTCGATGTTCCTGGTGTAGGCGTCGGCCATGTTCACCTGGCCGAGGATCACGTTCTCCCAGGTGGGCGCCGAGGCGTCCTCGAAGTCCGCGAGCCAGATCTTCGCGCCCGAGTTGAGGGCGTTGATGGTCATCTTGCGGTCGGTCGGGCCGGTGATCTCCACCCGGCGGTCCTGCAGCGCGGGCGGGCACGGGCCCACGCTCCAGGAGTCGTCCGCGCGGATCGCGGCCGTCTCGGGGAGGAAGTCGAGCGTGGACGTACGGGCGATCTCGGCGCGACGCTCCGCACGGCGGGCGAGGAGCTCGTCACGCCGGGGCGTGAACCGGCGGTGCAGCTCGGCCACGAAGGCGAGGGCCGCCTCGTTGAGGACCTCCTCCTGCCGGGGCAGGGGCTCGGCGTCGACGATGGCCAGCGGGGACGGCGCTGGTGCGGACATGAGCTGTCACTTCCTTCAGCGAACTACGAAGACGAGCGGTCGAGCTTTGGCACCGGGTGCCAGTCTTCCCGGATACGACGAGGAACGCCCGTGGAGCGGACGGGCGCTTCTGAACAGTGGATACTAGTTTCCTCATGGTGGAAGTTCAATCGTTTGTTGATGTCGAGATTCTCTGAGTCGAGGGAACGTGGCTCTGGGTGCCACCTCCCTTACTCAAGGTGGGCGAGATCGGCCTCCGTGTCGATGTCGTAAGGCCGCGCCACATCCCCGCACTCGACGAGACGGATCGCCTCCTCACGCTCCTTCAGATAGGCGCGTGCCCCTCGATCGCCGGTCGCAGTCGCCGCGATGCCCGCCCAGTGGGCGGCGCCGAAGAGAACGGGATGCCCGCGTACGCCGTCGTAGGCGGCCGAGGCGAGAGACGTCTCGTCCTCGTACGCGGCGAGCACGCGCGCGACCGCCTCCTCCCCGATGCCGGGCTGGTCGACGAGCGAGACGAGTGCCGCCCTCGCCCCCGTGCCGGCGAGCGAGTCGAGCCCGGCGCGCAGGGAGGACCCCATCCCGTCGGCCCAGTCGGGGTTCTCCACCAGCACACAGTCGCCGAACTCCGCCCGCTCCCGCACCGCGGCGGCCTGTGCGCCCAGCACCACGTGCACGCGGGCACAGCCGGCCGCGCGCAGCACCCCGACGGCATGCTCGACGAGCGGCCGGCCGCGGTGCCGCAGGAGTGCCTTGGGCCGTCCGCCGAGCCGTCGTCCACCGCCCGCGGCGAGGAGCAGACCGGCGACCGGGGGTGCTTCTTTCTCCGTCATACGTCCTGCATACCTGACGTCCGCGGGTGCGCCGGGTTTCGTTGGGCTGAATTTCGGTCCGTACGGTGGCGCGCCCGGCACGGGTGGCGTTTACTGACCCGCGTCCCCGGCGCCCGACCAATACCAGGGGGCTCGACGGGGGAGCGGGACTACGGGCGCACAACGGCGTGCGAGGGGGGAGTGCTGTGTTGCGGAGCTTGGGACAGAGGCCGGTGACGGGCAGCGACGAGGACCCGAGGGTGGCGGAACTGCGGACGGCGGTGTCCCGTCTGCGCCGCGAACTCGCCGCGCATCCCTCCGAGTTCCCCGACCGGGCCATCGCCGAGGACGAACTCGGCACGCTGGCCGCGATGATGATCGACGGGGCGCCGGAGATTCCGCGACTGCGCAGGTCGCTGCTGCTGATCGCCGGCGCGATCGGGTCGGTCAGCGCGCTGTCCCGGGGCCTGTCGGACGTACGCGACGCGGTGGACCTGTTCGGGGAACCGCCGCGCCGCTGAACCGTGGCCGGCCCGCATGCCCCGCGCTCAGATGTCGACGACCGTCTCGTAGCCGCTGCTCTGCATGTCCTCGCACAGGACGTAGGCGGCGTCGAAGCGCTCCTTGAACTCGGGATCGCCCTGCCAGGCGCGCATCGAGTCGAGGTCCTGCCAGGTGGCGAAGGAAACGAAGGACGTCGGGTTCCTGAGGTCCCGGATCAGCCGGGCCCCGAGGAACCCCTGGTGTGCTTCTTTGGTCCAGGTGAGGAATTCCCGCCAGCGTTGGATGACCTCGTCGGCGCTGCCCTCTTTGACCTGCCACCGTCCCGAGGACCAGTGCTTGTTCTCCTGCAGCATGGTGGCCACCTCGCTGTGTCGATGGTCCCCCGCCCCCAGGGTAGGCGCGCCCGCGGATCTACGCCGTCGGAGTCGAGGTCGCCAGCGCCTCGGACAGCTCTATGGCCACCTGCTGCAGCATCGGCACGATCTTGTCCGTCGCGGCCTCCGTGACGCGGCCCGCCGGGCCCGAGATCGAAATGGCGGCCGCGGTGGGGGAGTTGGGGACCGAGACCGCGAGGCAGCGGACGCCGACCTCCTGCTCGTTGTCGTCGACCGCGTAGCCGTTGCGCCGCACGTCCTCCAGGGCCGCCAGGAAGCCGTCCGGGGTGGTGATCGTCTTCTCCGTGGCGGCGGGCATGCCGGTGCGGTACAGCAGGGCACGCACCTCCTCCGGCGGGAACCCGGCGAGCAGCGCCTTGCCGACACCCGTGGAGTGCGGCAGCACGCGCCGGCCGACCTCGGTGAACATGCGCATCGAGTGCTTGGACGGCACCTGGGCGACGTACACGATCTCGTCGCCGTCGAGCAGGGCCATGTTCGCCGTCTCGCCGGTCTCCTCGACCAGTCGGGCGAGGTAGGGCCGGGCCCAGGTGCCGAGGAGCCGGGCGGCGGACTCGCCGAGGCGGATCAGGCGCGGGCCGAGGGCGTAGCGGCGGTTGGGCTGCTGGCGTACGTATCCGCACGCGACGAGCGTGCGCATGAGGCGGTGGATGGTGGGCAGTGGCAGCCCGCTGCTCGCGGACAGCTCGCTCAGGCCGACCTCGCCGCCCGCGTCGGCCATCCTCTCCAGCAGGTCGAAAGCGCGCTCGAGGGACTGGACACCGCCACTGTTGGGCCTGGCGGAGTCGGTGGTGCTGGCGCTGGACGTCGGCACGGCGCGTTCCTTTCGGGACCGGTGGGAGGGCGCAAGCCTACCCGCCAGTCGGTTGACTCCCCGCTTGTACGTAGCTACGTTCTGCTTGCTGGAATTCTAATTCCGCTTTGTGGAAACGTCCAGAGTGTATGGGGCGGGTGCACTGTGGAGAAGTGTGCTCTTGACGGCACGGAAACGGGAGCGGAGACTCCTTCAACAGAAAGTTGAATTCCGTTACGCGGAAGTTAACGGCGGCAGAGAGGGGTTCGGGTGTCCGACGTCGAACTGGTGCTGCGCTCGACGCGCGTCATCACCCCGGAGGGGACGCGGGCCGCATCGGTCGCGGTCTCCGCCGGCAAGATCACGGCCGTACTCGGGTACGACGCCGAGGTTCCGGCCGGTGCCCGGCTGGAGGACCTCGGCGACGACGTCCTGCTGCCCGGCCTGGTCGACACGCACGTGCACGTCAACGACCCCGGCCGCACCGAGTGGGAGGGCTTCTGGACCGCCACCCGCGCCGCGGCGGCCGGCGGCATCACCACCCTCGTCGACATGCCGCTCAACTCCCTCCCGCCCACCACGACGGTCGACAACCTCCGCACCAAGCAGGACGTCGCCGCCGACAAGGCGCACATCGACGTCGGCTTCTGGGGCGGCGCCCTGCCCGACAACGTCAAGGACCTGCGCCCGCTGCACGAGGCCGGGGTCTTCGGCTTCAAGGCCTTCCTGTCGCCGTCCGGCGTCGACGAGTTCCCGCACCTCGACCAGGACCGGCTCGCCCAGTCGCTGGCCGAGATCGCCTCCTTCGGCGGCCTGCTGATCGTGCACGCCGAGGACCCGCACCACCTCGACGTCGCCCCGCAGCAGGGCGGCCCCAAGTACGCCGACTTCCTGGCCTCGCGCCCGCGTGACGCGGAGGACACGGCGATCGCCCAGCTGATCGACCAGGCGAAGCGTCTCCACGCGCGCGTGCACGTACTCCACCTCTCGTCGAGCGACGCGCTGCCGCTGATCGCCGAGGCCAAGCGGGACGGCGTACGGATCACCGTCGAGACCTGCCCGCACTACCTGACCCTGACGGCCGAGGAAGTCCCGGACGGCGCCAGCGAGTTCAAGTGCTGCCCGCCGATCCGTGAGTCCGCCAACCAGGACCTGCTCTGGCAGGCGCTGGCCGACGGCACGATCGACTGCGTGGTGACCGACCACTCGCCGTCCACGGCCGATCTGAAGACGGACGACTTCGCGACCGCCTGGGGCGGTATCTCCGGACTCCAGCTGAGCCTGGCGGCGGTGTGGACCGAGGCCCGCAGGCGCGGGCACGGTCTGGAGGACGTGGTCCGCTGGATGTCCGCGCGGACGGCGCAGCTCGTCGGGCTGGATCAGAAGGGCGCCATCGAGGCGGGCCGCGACGCCGACTTCGCCGTCCTCGCGCCCGACGAGACGTTCACCGTGGACCCGGCCGCCCTCCAGCACCGCAACCGTGTGACGGCGTACGCGGGCAAGACCCTGTACGGCGTCGTGAAGTCCACCTGGCTGCGCGGCGAACGCATCGTGGCCGAGGGCGAGTTCACCGACCCGAAGGGCCACCTGCTCACCCGCGCCCTCTGACCGACTCTCCCGCACCCGCAGCGGCCGATTCCTGAAAGGCACACCTCGTGACGGCGATACCCAGCTTCACTGGCGACGCGAACCCCTACGGAGGCGGCGACCCGTACGCGGACTACCGCACCGCCGACTTCCCCTTCACCCAGTACGCCAACCTCGCCGACCGCCGGCTCGGCGCCGGTGTCGTCGCCGCCAACGACGAGTTCTTCGCCCAGCGCGAGAACCTGCTGGTGCCCGAGCGAGCCGAGTTCGACCCCGAGCACTTCGGGCACAAGGGCAAGATCATGGACGGCTGGGAGACCCGGCGGCGGCGCGGCGCCTCCGCCGAGCACCCGTGGCCGACGGCCGAGGACCACGACTGGGCGCTGGTGCGCCTCGGCGCGCCCGGGGTGATCCGCGGGATCGTCGTCGACACCGCCCACTTCCGCGGCAACTACCCGCAGGCGGTGTCCATCGAGGGCGCCTCGGTGCCGGGCTCTCCGTCGCCCGAGGAACTGCTGGCGGACGACGTGAAGTGGACCCCGCTGGTGCCGCGCACGCCGGTGGGCGGGCATGCGGAGAATGGTTTCTCCATCGCCGTCGAACAGCGCTTCACCCACCTGCGGGTCAACCAGCACCCCGACGGCGGCATCGCGCGCCTGCGCGTGTACGGCGAGGTGGCACCGGACCCGCGGTGGCTGGAGGTGCTCGGCACCTTCGACGTGGTCGCCCTGGAGAACGGCGGCCAGGCCGAGGACGCCTCCAACCTCTTCTACTCGCCCGCCACGAACACCATCCAGCCGGGCCGCTCCCGCAAGATGGACGACGGCTGGGAGACGCGCCGACGCCGCGACCAGGGCAACGACTGGATCCGCTACCGGCTGGTGGCGCAGTCCCAGATCCGGGCGATCGAGATCGACACGGCGTACCTGAAGGGCAACAGCGCGGGCTGGGCGTCGGTCTCGGTGAAGGATGCCGATGAGAGTGGGGCCGGCGAGTGGACCGAGATCCTCCCGCGCACCCGCCTCCAGCCCGACACCAACCACCGCTTCGTCCTGCCGACCCCCGCCGTCGGCACGCACGCGCGCGTGGACATCTTCCCGGACGGCGGCATCTCCCGCCTGCGGCTGCACGGCTCGCTGACCGAACAGGGGGCGACGGGGCTGGCGGCTCGCCATCAGGAGCTGGGCGGCTGAAACGCCCCTGGGGCCCGAAGGACCCGTGGGCCCGCTGACTTCGGGGCCCGCTGACTCCGTGGGCCCGCTGAACCCGTGAGCCCGCTGAACCCGTGGGGCGCACCGGCTGGACAGCGCTGGTGCGCCCCACGTCACGTCACGCCGCGTGGCCCCCGTCCACCGCGAACTCGGCGCCCGTGACGTAGTCCGCCCCGGCCAGATACGCCACCGTCGCCGCCACCTCGTCGACCGCCCCGAACCGCCCCAGGGCGGTCATCGCCGCCTGGCCGGCCGCGTACGGGCCGTCGGCGGGGTTCATGTCCGTGTCGATGGGACCGGGGTGGACGATGTTCGCCGTGATGCCGCGCGGGCCCAGCTCACGGGCCAGGGCTTTCGTCAGGCCGATCAGGGCCGACTTGCTGGTCGTGTAGAGCGTTCCGCCGGGGCCCGGCACGCGCTGGGCCATGCAGCTGCCGATCGTGATGATCCGACCTCCTGCCGCCATGCGGGCGGCCGCTGCCTGTGAGGCCAGGAAGACGCCCCGGACGTTCACGGCGAGGACCCGGTCCACGTCCGCGAGCGACAGGCCCTCCAGGGGACCCAGCACGCCGACCCCGGCGTTGTTCACCAGCACGTCCAGGCCCCCCAGCGCCTCCGCCGTACGCCTCACCGCGTCCGCCGCCTCGGTCGCCTCCGCGGAGTCCGCCCGCAGGGCCACGGCCCGCCGTCCCAGCGCCTGAACGGCCTGTACGACCTCCTCGGCCGCCTCCTTGCCGCTGACGTAGGTCACGGCGACGTCCGCGCCCTCCCGCGCGAGCCGCAGGGCCGTCGCCGCGCCGATGCCGCGGCTGCCGCCGGTGACCAGGGCGACCTTGCCGTGCAGGGTTTCGTGAGTGGTTGTCATGGGTCCGTAAGTGGTTGTCATGGGTCCATCCCAGCGCCGCGCGGCCCGAAGTGCTGGCGGCGAACGGACACCGAGATCGGGGGGAAACGGGACCCGGGCGGAATCCGACGTGACCCTTCGGAACACGGCGGTACCGGTCAGAACACACCGGAACCTTTCATAACAGGGTGGAACTATTCAGAACAGGATGGAACTCTTTGCTCCGGTTCCCTCGTTCCCTCCACGTGACTCTTCAGCAAGAAATCGTCGGCAACGCCATGCAGATGGCGGTCGTCAGCCTGCGGCCCGGTCAGACCGTGTACTGCGAGGCGGGCAAGTTCCTCTTCAAGACCACGAACGTGACCATGGAGACCCGCCTGACCGGCCCGTCGAACGGCCAACAGCCCCAAGGCGGCCCGAGCGCCGGTGCCGGCGGCGGCATGGGCGGCATGCTGCGCCAGGCCATGGGCACCGCCATGCAGGTCGGCCAGCGCGTCCTGGCGGGCGAGTCGATCGCGTTCCAGTACTTCACGTCCCAGGGCGGCGAGGGCACCGTCGGCTTCGCGGGCGTACTCCCGGGCGAGATGCGCGCACTGGAGCTCGACGGCACGCGCGCGTGGTTCGCCGAGAAGGACGCCTTCGTCGCGGCCGAGTCCACCGTCGACTTCGGCATCGCCTTCCAGGGCGGCAGGACCGGTATGAAGGGCGGCGAGGGCTTCGTCCTGGAGAGGTTCACCGGGCACGGCACGGTGATCATCGCCGGCGCGGGCAACTTCATCGACCTCAACCCGGCCGACTTCGGCGGCCGCATCGAGGTCGACACGGGCTGCGTCGTCGCCTTCGAGGAGGGCATCCAGTACGGCGTCCAGCGCGTCGGCGGCCTGAACCGGCAGGGCCTGATGAACGCCGTCTTCGGCGGCGAGGGCCTCTCCCTGGCCACCCTCGAGGGCAACGGCCGCGTCATCCTGCAGTCCCTGACCATCGAGAGCCTGGCCAACGCCCTGAAGAAGGCCCAGGGCGGCGACAAGCAGGGCCCGACGGGCGGGATGTTCTCGACGAACGCGGGCTGAGTCGGCACCCGGCCGACCGATGAGTTGCGGGTGCCGGTGGGGTCTGAGGTGATGACAGCAGATCCCACCCCCGGAAAAGAGGCACTCCTCATGGGCAAGCTCGTCTCCACCCTCTTCGTCACGCTCGACGGCGTCTACCAGGCGCCCGGCGGCCCCCAGGAGGACACCCGCGGCGGCTTCGAGCACGGCGGCTGGAGCTTTCCGTACGCCGACGACGACTTCGGTCAGTTCATCAACGAGGTCTTCACACGCCCGGCCGCCTTCCTCCTCGGGCGCCGTACGTACGACATCTTCGCCGCGTTCTGGCCGAAGGTGACCGACCCGGCCGACCCGGTCGCCTCCAGGCTCAACGCCCTGCCGAAGTACGTCGCCTCCTCGACGCTGACGGACCCCGCGTGGGCCGGCACCACGGTGGTCGGCGGGGACCTCGCCAAGGAGGTCACCGCCCTCAAGGAGCGCACCGACGGCGAGCTCCAGGTCCACGGCAGCGGCGCCCTGGTCAGGTCCCTGCTGGCCCTCGACCTCGTCGACACCCTCCACCTGCTGACCTTCCCGGTTGTGCTGGGCACGGGCCACCGCCTGTTCGGGGAGGGCGCCGTGCCCACCGCGTTCAGGCACACCGCCGGGCGTACCACGAGCAAGGGCGTCGCCATCCATTCGTACGACCTTGCGGGCCGCCCCGAATACGGCTCGTTCGAGCTCCCCGAGAACCCGTGAGGACCCGTCCGCGGCGTTCTCGCCCGGCCACCTCGTGGAGATCGGGTGAGAACGCCGGGGCGTACGTTAACTTCCCGAAAACTCATCGGACTTGCCGGGAAAATCTCCGGCCTTGACATTGACATGCCACTGTCTACGCGCGTCATCATGAGGGCATGAGATTCCCCCCACGAATCACTCGCATCGGCGCCGCAGCCGCCGTCCTGTCCGCCCTCCTCGTCGGCGGCACCGTCACCGCAACTCCGGCGGCCGCCGCGGTCGGCAGCATCTGCTACGGCGCCCTGCCCTCCCAGGCGCACGACACGCTCGACCTGATCGCACAGGGCGGCCCCTACCCGTTCTCGCAGGACGGCACCGTCTTCTCGAACCGGGAAGGCATCCTGCCCAGCCAGTCGTCCGGGTATTACCACGAGTACACGGTCATCACGCCCGGTTCGTCTACGCGCGGAGCTCGCCGGATCGTCACCGGTGAGGAGAACCAGGAGGACTACTACACGGCCGACCACTACGAGTCGTTCGACCTGATCAACTACAGCTGCTGAGTCCGTAGTCCACGGTCGGCGCCGAGGAACGGTGCGACCAGCCGGGAGTCCGGTCCGTGCTCAACCGGACTTCCGGCTCTCGGCGGCGGCGAACAGCGCGAACGCCAGCACCAGCAGTGCGACGCTCGCGTAGATCTCGAAGCCGTCGAGGAAGCCGATCCGCTGCACGAGTCCCCAATGCCAGTCGGTGAACTCGTGCACCAGGCCCGCGACGCCCTGCACCAGGGCGAGGAATCCAAGGATCTCCAGCAACTGCTTCATGCCATGACTCTCGCCCCGCGGACCCCCCACGCCAATCGGCCGCGGGGCGAGCCATGCCCGACGGAAGTCCACGCTGCACGGCGGCCCGCCGCGACCAAGGTCTCCGGTGCCGCGACTTTGGTCGTCGATCGTGCCCGAGGAGCCGCACCAGGGCCCGGTACTGCGTAAATTTGTCGACCGTGAGTGGTGACAAGCCGGAGCCCGCGCAGCAGGCCTTCGTGAGGCAGCGCTGGCTGCTGCCCTCGGCCCTGGTCAAGGAGCTCGACCCCGACGGTGAACGCTCCGGTCGGCGGCCCCGGCGTACCGCACGCGACTGGGTGGTCGACTTCTGCTGCTTCCTCCTGGCCGTGTTGATCGGTCTGACGAGCGCCGAGACGCTGCTGGACGAGGACATCCCGAAGAGCCTCGCCACCGTCGACCAACTGCTCGGCGCGCTCTCCTGCGGCGCGGTGTGGCTGAGGCGCCGCTGGCCGGTCGGGCTCGCCGTGGTGATGGTCCCGGTCAGCTTCGTGTCGAACACCGCGGGCGGTGCGTTCGTCGTCGCCCTGTTCACGCTGGCCGTGCACCGGCCCTTCCGCTATGTGGCCTGGGTGGGCGGGGTTTCCCTGCTGCTGAACCCGCTGTTCTACTGGCTGCGCCCCGACCCCGGGACGCCGTACCTCTTGGCGGTCGCCCTCGGGCTGGTGCTGACCGGCGGGGTGGTCGGCTGGGGCATGTTCGTACGGTCCAAACGGCAGCTCATGCTGAGCCTGCGCGACCGCGCCCGGCGTGCCGAGACGGAGGCACGGCTGCGTGCCGAGCAGGCCCAGCGGCTCGCCCGGGAGGCGATCGCCCGCGAGATGCATGACGTCCTCGCCCACCGGCTGACGCTGCTCAGCGTGCACGCGGGCGCACTGGAGTTCCGGCCCGACGCGCCCCGTGAGGAGATCGTGCGGGCGGCGGGCGTCATCCGGGAGAGCGCCCACGAAGCCCTCCAGGACCTACGGGAGATCATCGGTGTACTGCGGGCGGGTGACCCGGACGACGCCGGTCGGCCGCAGCCGACCCTCGCGGCGCTGGAGGCGTTGGTCACCGAGTCCCGCGAGGCCGGCATGAAGGTGACCCTCGACCAGCGCGTCACCGAACCGGCCGGCGTCCCCGCCTCCGTGGGCCGTACCGCCTACCGCATCGCCCAGGAGGGCCTGACCAACGCCCGCAAGCACGCGCCCGGTACGGAGGTCACGCTGACGGTGACCGGCGCACCCGGCGAGGGCCTGTCGGTAGCGGTGCGCAACCCCGTGCCCGAGGGCGAGGTTCCCCATGTTCCCGGCTCGGGGCAGGGCCTGATCGGGCTGACGGAACGGGCCACGCTGACGGGCGGCCGCCTGGAGCACGGGCCGGTGGCGGACGGGGGGTTCGAGGTGCGGGCCTGGCTGCCCTGGGGGTGAGTCGGGGGAAGCGGGGGGTGACGCCTGGCCCCCACGCGCGCGTGCGGCGCGGCACACATCACGGAGTGCGCCCGCGCGGTCGAGGGGCGGTCCTCGCCGTCCTGGACCTGCACGCCGTACAACCGTGATTACGTAAGGCACATGACTGCGATCAGACTGCTCCTCGTCGACGACGACCCGTTGGTCAGAGCCGGCCTGTCCTTCATGATGGGCGGCGCCGACGACATCGAGATCGTCGGGGAGGCGGCCGACGGCGGCGAGGTCGAGACGCTGGTCGACCGGACCCGGCCGGACGTGGTCCTGATGGACATCAGGATGCCGTCGGTCGACGGCCTCACCGCCACGGAGCGGCTGCGCGGCAGGAAGGACGCCCCGCAGGTCGTGCTGCTGACCACCTTCCACGCCGACGAGCAGGTGCTGCGCGCTCTGCGCGCCGGCGCCGCCGGGTTCGTACTCAAGGACACACCGCCCGCCGAGATCGTCGACGCGGTGCGCCGGGTCGCGGCCGGGGACCCGGTCCTGTCGCCCACGGTGACCCGCCAGTTGATGGACCGCGCGGCGGGCACCGCGGCCGACACGCGCCGCGCAGGCGCACGCGCGCGGCTCACCGCCCTCAACGACCGCGAACGCGAGGTCGCCGTCGCGGTGGGCCGGGGCCTGTCCAACGCCGACATCGCCGCGGAGCTCTTCATGAGCGTCGCCACCGTCAAGACCCACGTCTCCCGCGTCCTGGCCAAGCTCGCCCTCAACAACCGTGTGCAGATCGCCCTGTTGGCGTACGACGCGGGACTCCTGGAGGAACTGGAGGAGGACGGGCACTAGACGCGGCCGCTGTGCGTTCTCGGTGTGGTGGGAGGGGGATCTCATGACAGAAGTGATCGACCTGGGGGAGTACGGCGACGAGTTCCGCAGCGACCCGCACCCCGTGTACGAGCGGCTGCGAGAGCGTGGCGCGGTACATCGGGTGCGGCTGCAGGCGCCGGACGCTCACCACGTGACCTGGCTCATCGTCGGGTACGAGGAGGCGCGCGCGGCGCTCGCCGACCCACGGCTGGCCAAGGACGGCAGCAAGATCGGGGTGACGTTCCTCGACGAGCAGCTGATCGGAAAGTACCTACTGGTCGCCGACCCGCCCCAGCACACCCGCCTGCGCGGCCTCATCACGCGCGCGTTCACGATGCGCCGCGTCGAGGAACTCAGGCCGAGGGTCCAGCAGATCACCGACGACCTGCTCGACGCGACGCTGCCGCACGGCCGGGCCGACCTCGTCGAGTCGCTCGCCTACCCGCTGCCGATCACCGTGATCTGCGAGCTGCTCGGCGTGCCGGAGATGGACCGCACGGAGTTCCGCAAGCTGTCCACGGAGGCCGTCGCGCCGACGAGTGAGGAGAGCGAGTACGACGCCTTCGTACGCCTCGCCGAGTACCTCACCGAGCTGATCGAGGACAAGCGCCGGGCCGGGCCGAGCGCCGACCTGCTGGGCGACCTGATCCGTACCACCGCCGAGGACGGCGACCGGCTCTCCGCTCAGGAGCTGCGCGGCATGGCCTTCGTCCTGCTGATTGCGGGCCACGAGACGACGGTCAACCTCATCACCAACGCCGTCCACGCCCTGCTCACCCACCCGGACCAACTGGCCGCCCTGCGCGCCGACATGACCCTGCTCGACGCCGCGATCGAGGAAGCACTGCGCTACGAGGGCCCGGTGGAGAACGGGACGTTCCGATTCGCCGCCGAGCCCCTGGAGATCGCCGGAGTACCCATCGCCCAAGGCGAGTCGGTGATGGTCGGCCTCACCGCCGCCGACCGCGACGGGGCCCGCTTCCCCGCTCCGGACCGCTTCGACATCCACCGCGACGCCCGCGGCCACCTGGCGTTCGGTCACGGCATCCACTACTGCCTGGGCGCACCCCTGGCCCGCCTGGAGGCCCGTACGGCGATACGGTCCCTGCTGGAGCGCGCTCCGGACCTGGCCCTGGACGGGGCGCCGGGGGAGTGGCTGCCGGGGGTGCTGATGCGTGGGGTGCGGAGTCTGCCGGTGCGTTGGTAGCGGCAGAGCCGCGGAGACCGGCCGGGTGTCGCCCCTTGCGTCGTGGCCGGGCTTGGCGTCGTGGCCGGCCCTCGCGTCGGGGTAGGCCTTCACAGATCCGTGGCCTGAGCCCCGCCCGCGATCTCCGCGAGCGCGACCGGTCTGCGCTCGCGCCGCGACAACTCGCACGCCTCCGCGATCCGCAACGCCTGCAAGGCCTCCCGCCCGTCGCAGGGATTGGCCCGCTCCCCGCGCACCACCTCCACGAACGCGTTCAGCTCCGCCTCGTACGCCGGCCCGAACCGCTCCAGGAACCCCGACCACGGCTTGTCCGCCGCGGGCGGCCCGGTCGGCTCGGTGGACGCGATCGGCGTACGGTCGTCGAGACCGACCACGATCTGGTCCAACTCCCCGGCCAGCTCCATGCGTACGTCGTACCCGGCGCCGTTCAGCCGCGTCGCCGTGGCCGTGGCGAGGGTGCCGTCGTCCAGCGTCAGCACCACCGCGGCCGTGTCCACGTCGCCCGCTTCACGGAACATCGCGGGCCCGGCGTCCGACCCGGCCGCGTACACCTCGACGACCTCGCGCCCGGTCACCCAGCGCAGTACGTCGAAGTCATGGATCAGCGTGTCCCGGTACAGCCCGCCGGACAGCGGCAGCCACTCGGCCGGCGGCGGCTCCTGGTCGCTGGTGAGCGCCCGCACGGTGTGCAACCGCCCGAGCTGCCCGGACCGCACCGCCTCGCGCGCGCCCACGTACCCCGGGTCGAAGCGGCGCTGGAAACCCATCTGGAGAATCGTCCCGGCCGTCTCCACCTCCCCGATCGCGTGCAGGGTGCCCGGCAGATCGAGCGCTATGGGCTTCTCGCAGAACACCGGGAGTCCCGCCCGTGCTGCCCGACCGATCAGTTCGGCGTGGGCCGACGTCGCCGTGGTGATCACCACCGCGTCCACGCCCCACCTGAAGATCTCGTCCACTCCGGGTGCCGCCGTCTCACCCAGGCGCCGCGCCAGCTCCTGGGCGCGCGCGCCGTCCGCGTCCGTGAGGATCAGGGAGCCGACCTCGCGGTGGCGGCTCAGCGTGTTGGCGTGGATCGTGCCGATGCGGCCCGTACCGATGACCCCGATGCGCATGGAAACAAAGTGCGGGTTCAGTGTGCACGCTGTCAATGAATATGTCAGGACAATCGAACTACACTACTTCCCGTCAACAACGCGTAGAGCTACGCTCGGCCCGTGCCGAAACCAGAAGTGGATCCGACCGTGGAACTCGAGCTCAGTGTGGACCGGAGCAGTCCGGTGCCCTTGTACTTCCAGCTTTCCCAGCAGCTCGAAGCCGCGATCGAGCACGGAGCGCTCACGCCCGGCAGCCTGCTGGGCAACGAGATCGAACTCGCCGCACGCCTCGGCCTGTCCCGGCCGACCGTCCGCCAGGCCATCCAGTCGCTGGTCGACAAGGGTCTGCTGGTGCGCCGCCGAGGCGTCGGGACCCAGGTCGTGCACAGCCAGGTCAAGCGCCCGTTGGAGCTCAGCAGCCTCTACGACGACCTGGAGTCGGCCGGCCAGCGCCCGGCGACCAAGGTGCTCGTCAACACCGTCGTCCCGGCGTCCGCCGAGGTCGCGGCGGCGCTCGGGGTGGCCGAGGACAGCGACGTGCACCGGGTCGAGCGGCTGCGCCTCGCGCACGGCGAGCCGATGGCGTACCTGTGCAACTTCCTGCCGCCCGCACTGATCGATCTGGGCACCGCGCAGCTGGAGGCCACGGGCCTGTACCGCCTGATGCGCGCCGCCGGCATCACCCTGCACAGCGCCCGCCAGACCATCGGCGCCCGCGCGGCCACCGCCGTCGAGGCCGAGCGCCTCGCGGAGGAGGAGGGCGCCCCGCTTCTTACGATGCAACGCGTCACGTTCGACGACACGGGCCGGGCGGTCGAGTACGGCACACACACGTACCGGCCGAGCCGCTACTCCTTCGAGTTCCAGCTGCTCGTACGGTCATGAACGGCGGCTCATACGCCCCTGACCAGGCGCGATAGACCGCCTGGTACGTAGCAATGTCAGGACAATGCGGCGTCCTGAACCGCAACGCCTCTCAAGGGGCACGGGGCTGTGCCGATATGCGGCTCCGCCGCACGGGCGCGAGCAGCCGCATACGACCTGTAGACGGCGTACGTCGTGAACCATCCCATTGTTCCCCCGCACGGCACCGGCCCCGTCGGTGAGGCACAATCGGGCCTTGATGAGCACCTACCGCGACCTCGCTTTCCCCGCCCGGACGGGCAGCGCCCCCATCGGCTCCCGCCGCGCGCCAGCGCTCCGCACGGTCGGCCCCCGGGAGCGCCGCTCACACCTGTCGGCGCCCCGGGTGCCGACCGTGGGCATCGACATCGGCGGCACCAAGGTGATGGCGGGCGTCGTGGACGCCGACGGCAACATCCTGGAGAAGCTCCGTACGGAGACCCCGGACAAGTCCAAGAGCCCGAAGGTCGTCGAGGACACGATCGTCGAGCTGGTCCTGGACCTGTCCGACCGCCACGATGTGCACGCCGTCGGCATCGGCGCGGCCGGCTGGGTCGACGCCGACCGCAACCGCGTCCTGTTCGCGCCCCACCTGTCCTGGCGCAACGAGCCGCTGCGCGACCGCATCGCGGGCCGCCTCGCCGTGCCCGTCCTGGTCGACAACGACGCCAACACGGCCGCCTGGGCCGAGTGGCGCTTCGGTGCCGGCCGTGGCGAGGACCACCTCGTCATGATCACGCTGGGTACCGGCATCGGCGGCGCGATCCTGGAGGACGGACAGGTCAAGCGCGGCAAGTACGGCGTCGCCGGCGAGTTCGGCCATATGCAGGTCGTGCCCGGCGGTCACCGTTGCCCGTGCGGCAACCGCGGCTGCTGGGAGCAGTACAGCTCCGGCAACGCGCTGGTCAGGGAGGCGCGCGAGCTGGCCGCCGCCGACTCGCCGGTGGCGTACGGGATCATCGAGCACGTCAAGGGCAACATCGGCGACATCACCGGCCCTATGATCACTGAGCTGGCCCGCGAGGGTGACGCGATGTGCATCGAGCTGCTGCAGGACATCGGGCAGTGGCTCGGCGTCGGCATCGCCAATCTCGCGGCCGCCCTGGACCCGTCCTGCTTCGTGATCGGCGGCGGTGTGTCGGCCGCCGACGACCTGCTGATCGGCCCCGCGCGGGACGCCTTCAAGCGCCACCTCACGGGCCGCGGCTA
The DNA here is from genome assembly GCF_041052385.1 of Streptomyces sp. R28. GTDB lineage: Bacteria > Actinomycetota > Actinomycetes > Streptomycetales > Streptomycetaceae > Streptomyces. The sequence continues at coordinate 8,889,301 of NZ_CP163439.1, forward strand.
CCGCCCCGAGGCCCGTGTCACCCGGGCCCAGCTCGGCCCCGAGGCCGGCATGGTCGGCGCCGCGGACCTGGCCCGCCTGGTCGCCCGCCGCTTCCGCCGCGCCAACCGGCGCCGGGTGGAGCGCTACGAGCGCTATGCGCGGTTCGCCGAGGCCCGCCGGGCATCGCAGGGGTCGGCGTGACCGTGACCGTACCCCGCCAGGCCGACTCTCCTGACGAGCCGCAGCCGCCGGCCGAGGACCGCCGCCACATGATCCGCCGCAGGGCGATCACCCTGCTCATCATCGGGCTGCTTATCGGCGTACCGGCCGGCTATCTGGTGATCTCCGCCAACCAGAGTCGCGACAGCGGCAAGGACAAGGAGGAGAAGTACTCGGCGACCGGGCTCACCCCGCACTGGCCGTCGAAGGTCCAGCGCCGCCTGTACCAGATCCCGGTCCCGGACTGGTCGTACAACGTCGCGTACTACGAGACGAACAACTGGAAGACCAGCCGTCTCTATGTCCAGTTCCAGACGGCCGACGCGAACCTGGACTGGTTCTTCAGGACCATGGGCGTCAGCCGGGACGAACTGAAGCGGGACGCCGTCACCATCAGCGCCCGTGACCAGAAGGTCACCGGCTGGGACTTCACGGGCCCCGGCCCGTGGTACGGCTTCACCCACAAGCAGAAGAACCCGGCACCCACCCAGGACGTGGTCATGAACATGTCCGACCCGGCCAACCCGTTCGTGTACGTCGTCTCGCGCACGGTTCCTTGATCACCCCGTGAGGTTTGCGCCCCGCGCCGGTCGCCGGGGCCGATTGTCAGACCCCGCCCGTAGAGTCGAAGACGGTTGATCCGACTCGAGGGCGGGAGGTGGCAGGGCATATGAGCGACAGGGCCGCGGTGGCCGAGCGTGCGGGGGAGGCCGTCCCCGTCCGGCTCGCTGCCGTCTTCCTGCCCGCCCCCCTCCCGCGCGAGGGGCGGATGGCCTTCTGGGATCCCGAGGACGGCCCACTGCCCGCCGAGGACACCGAACTCACTGTCGTACGGCGTCATGGAGCCGGAGTCCGCCGCAGGACCACCCCCGCGCTGTCCCTGCCGCTCACCGAGGCGCTGCCGCTGCTCGTGCGCGCCCGGCGCGACCCCGCCGCCCACCCCGCCACCGCCTGCTGGGGCGCGGCCGCCCTGCACGCGCTCCGGCTCACCGCCCGCGGTCGGCTGCTGCCCGGCCTGACCCCCACCGGCCACGACGCCTGGCGGGCCGGCCCGCTCGACCCGGACGACATCGCGCACCTGCGAGCGGTCGCCGCGGCCCTGCCGTACGAAGGCCACGCGGTCCCCCTGACCGGCCCGGGTCCGCTGCGGCTGCCCGAGCCGGAGGCACTGATGCGCTCCTTCCTGGACGCGGTCGCGGACACCCTGCCCCGCACCCCCGCCGCACCGCATGTCTCGGGGAAGCCCTTCGCCGCGCGCGAGGCCCAGCGCCTGCCCGGTGCCCACGACTGGGCGGCCGAGGTCGCCGCCGGCATGGACGCGGGCGTGCGGATCTCGCTGCGCCTGGACCTGTCGGCGTACGACCTCTTCGACGCCGGGAGTGCCGGCGTGCGCAGCGCGGGCGCGGCCGTCGTCCAGGTGCACAGCCTCGCCGACCCCACCCTGGTGGCCGACGCGGCCGCCCTGTGGTCGGGCGAGGCGGACGCGGCGTTCGGGCCACGCGCGCGGGTGGACGCGGCGTTGGCGGTGCGGCGCGCGGCCCGGGTATGGGCCCCGCTCGACCGGCTGTCCGAGCAGGACGCGCCCGATGTGCTGGCCCTGTCCGACGAGGAGTTGGGCGATCTGCTGGGCGTCGCGGCGACCCGGCTCGCGGCGGCCGGGGTGGCGGTGCACTGGCCCCGGGACCTGGCGCACGACCTGAGCGCGGCCGCGGTCGTACGGCCGGCGCCGGGCTCCGCGACCGACGGCACCGGCTTCTTCGAGAGCGAGGAACTGCTCCAGTTCCGCTGGCAGTTGGCGATCGGCGGCGACCCGCTCACCGAGGGCGAGATGGACGCGCTCGCCGAGGCGCACCGCCCGGTCGTCCGGCTGCGGGACCGCTGGGTGCTGGTCGACCCTGCCCTCGTCCGCAAAGCCCGCAAACGCGAACTGGGCCTGCTCGACCCGGTAGACGCGCTGTCCGTCGCCCTCACCGGCAGCGCGGAGGTCGACGGGGAGACGGTCGAGGCGGTGCCGGCCGGCGCCCTGGCGGCCCTGCGCGACCGGCTGACGGCGGGGGTGGGCCCGGCCGAACCGCCGCCGGGACTGCGGGCGACGTTGCGGGACTACCAACTCCGGGGCCTGGCCTGGCTGGACCTCATGACGTCCTTGGGGCTCGGCGGTTGCCTGGCCGACGACATGGGACTCGGCAAGACGATCACCGTCATCGCCCTGCACCTGAAGCGCGCCCGGACGACCCCGACCCTCGTGGTCTGTCCGGCATCCCTGCTGGGCAACTGGCAGCGGGAGATCACCCGTTTCGCGCCCGGCGTCCCCGTCCGCCGCTTCCACGGCCCGGACCGCACCTTGGAGGACATGGACGGCGGCTTCGTCCTCACCACGTACGGCACGATGCGGTCGACGGCACCGACGCTGGCCCAGCACACCTGGGGCATGGTCGTCGCCGACGAGGCACAGCACGTCAAGAACCCGTACTCGGCGACGGCGAAGGCCCTGCGCACGATCCCGACGCCCGCGCGCGTGGCGCTGACCGGCACTCCGGTCGAGAACAACCTCTCCGAACTCTGGGCCCTGCTCGACTGGACGACACCGGGCCTGCTCGGCCCGCTGAAGTCCTTCCGCGCCCGGCACGCACGCGCGGTGGAGAACGGCGAGGACGAGGAGGCGGTGGCCCGGCTGGCCCGCCTGGTCCGGCCCTTCCTGCTGCGCCGCAAGAAGTCCGACCCCGGTATCGTCCCGGAGCTGCCACCCAAGACCGAGACGGACCACCCGGTCCCGCTCACCCGGGAACAGGCCGCGCTCTACGAGGCGGTGGTGCGCGAGTCGATGTACGCCATCGAGACGGCCGAGGGCATGGCGCGCAGGGGCATGGTGCTGAAGCTCCTGACGTCACTGAAGCAGATCTGCGACCACCCGGCGCTGTACCTGAAGGAAGCCGAAGCCGCGGCGACCGAGCGGTTGTCCGCGCGCTCGGGCAAGCTGACCCTGCTGGACGAACTGCTGGACACCTTGCTGGCCGAGGACGGGTCGGCGTTGGTCTTCACGCAGTACGTGGGGATGGCCCGGATGATCGCCTCCCACCTCGCCGCCCGGGCGGTCCCGGTGGAGCTGCTCCACGGCGGTACGCCGGTTCCGGAACGCGAACACATGGTGGACCGCTTCCAGAGCGGCGCGACGCCGGTCCTGGTCCTGTCCCTCAAGGCGGCGGGCACCGGCCTGAACCTGACCCGCGCGGGCCATGTCGTCCACTTCGACCGCTGGTGGAACCCGGCCGTCGAGGAACAGGCCACCGACCGTGCCTACCGCATCGGCCAGACCCAGCCCGTCCAGGTCCACCGCCTCATCACCGAGGGCACGGTCGAGGACCGCATCGCGGAGATGCTCGAGTCCAAGCGGGCCCTGGCCGACGCGATCCTCGGCTCCGGCGAATCGGCCCTCACGGAACTGACGGGCCGTGAACTCTCGGACCTCGTGTCGCTGCGGAGGACGTCATGACGGGGCCGGTGGAGCGGGGGAGCGCGGGAGGTGGGGCGAGCCGTGACGGTGTTGCGCGTGCCGCCGGTGAGGGGAGCCGTGACGCTGCTTCGAGTGCTGGTGGCCGTCCGGATCCGGCGAGTTGGCAGGACGAAGACGTGGCTGCCGCCGAGCTCGACGCCGGGCGGGATGCGGATCGGACGCCGGTTCAGGAGCAGCCGGGCCGATCGTCCGAGGCCCGCCCGGCCGACGCGGTACGCCGAGCGCTCCGGGCCGCGCGGGAGCGGCGCGAGGGGGTGCCGGAGGGTTCCTCCGAGGGCCGGGGTCTGCCGCAGGGGGAGTCTGGCGGCGAGGAGCCGGTTCCGGACAGGGGTGAGCGGGATGAGCGCCCACGGGCTCGGCCGGGTGACGCGGCCCGAGCGGCACTGCGCCGTGCCGGCGCCGGGACCGGTGCGTCCGATGCGTCCGGCAGGTCCGGAACGCCTGGTGCCGAAGCGGACCCGCCCGGCACCGAAGCACGGCCCGCCCCGCCGGTGCCCGACCCCGCATCCGGTCGGCGAGGGGCGCGTCCTGGTGATGCCGCCCGTGAGGCATTGCGGGCGGCCCTCGGGGAGAGGCGGCAGGCCCCGGCGGACGAAGAAGGGGGCGGGGACAAGGAGCGCGTGCGTCGATCGCGACGTCCGGCCTCGACCGACCCCCGGGTTCGCAGTGGTGCCGTCGGCGGGGCTGCCGCTCTCCGCGCGCGTGAGGTGAGGGAGTTGCTCGCCGACGCGTTCCGGATGCCCCCCATGGACGAGCCGTATACGGACGACTCGGCGACGTTCGATCCGGACACGCGGCGCCGAAGCAGCCCGGCCGACCACGCCCCCGACCCGCCCTCGACGCCGGCCCCGGACCCCTCCGCGTCGGCGCCGGACCCCTCTGTCTCCCCAGCGCTCACCGACTCCCGTTCAGCACAGGGCCGACACCCCGCAGCATCCTCGCAGCGCTCAGGGTCCGGTATCCCGTCCGAGTCCGCTGGCCGTCCTGCCACGCCCTCGGCGCGCTCCGGGCCCGGTGACTCGTCCGAGCCCGCCCCTCGTCCCGCTCCCCCACCCGAAGTACCCTCGGCGCCCCTCGGCGGCGACGCTGGACCAGTGCCTTCCGTTCCCGCCACACCCCAGGTCCCCCGTTCCATGGCCGCCCCGGGGCGGGACGGTGAACTCCGCCGTACCTTCCCGGCGTTCGGGCCCCGCTCGTCGGGCGACGCGCGCTTCGCCGAGACCTGGTGGGGCAATGCCTGGGTGGCCGCCCTGGAAGAGGGCGCCCTCGATCCCAAGCGGCTCGCCCGCGGACGCGGCTACGCACAGGAGGGGCACGTCGATGCCATCACCGTGACGCCGGGGCTGGTCCTGGCGTATGTGCGGGGCAGCCGTCCGCGGCCGTACCGCGTGCAGGTGCGGTTGCGGACGCTCGGCGACGGCGACTGGGCGCGGTTCCTGGACGCCGCGGCCGACCGGCCGGGACACATAGCGGCGTTGCTCGACAAGGAGATGCCGCACTCCCTCGCCGAGTGCGGGGTGCCCCTGCTGCCGGGCCCCGATGACCTCGACCCCCACTGCAGCTGCCCCGACCGAGGCCACCCCTGCAAGCACGCCGCCGCCCTCTGTTACCAGACCGCGCGCCTGCTGGACGCCGACCCCTTCGTACTGCTCCTGCTGCGCGGCCGCGGTGAGCGCGAGCTGCTCGACGCCCTCTCACGCCTGAGCGCCGCCCGCGCGGCCCGTGCCGCACAGGAACGGGAACCGTCGCCCCTGCCCGGCGTACGGGCCACCGACGCCCTGGCTGTGGACCGCCAACTGCCTCCTCTCCCAGCCCCGTTGCCCGTGCCTCCGCACCCCGAGCAGCCTCCCGTCTACCCGGCGGCACCGGGCGGCCCGGACCCCTTCGCACTGGACCAGCTGGCGACCGACGCGGCCGCCCGCGCGCACGCCCTGCTCGGCACCGGCCGAGATCCGGTCGCCGAACTGACCCTGTGGCAGGACGCGGTACGACTCGCCGCGGCCCGCCCGGGCTCCGGCCTCACAGCGGCGACCCGTGCCCTGTATGCCTCGCTGGCCTCCGCAGCCGACCGCACCCCGGCAGAGCTGGCGCGTGCTGTCGCCGCCTGGCGCCAGGGCGGCCTCGAAGGCCTCGCCGTCCTCGAAGAGCCCTGGGACCCGCCGGCCGGCCGCTTCGACCGTGCCCGCCCCCTCCTCCTCGCCGCCGACCTCCCTGCCTTCCGCCCTTGGCACAACCACCTCACCCACCCCCGCGGCCATGTCCAACTCCGCCTCGGCCGCGACGGCCTCTGGTACCCGTACGAATCGGAACCGGGCCATGAGGACTGGTGGCCGCGCGGCACCCCGGACCTCGACCCGGTCGGCGCCCTGACGGGCATGGGAGCCTCACCGGAAGGCTGACCCGGTTCAAATGCCGTGGCCCGCAACGGCCATGATGGACGGCGCCATTCGAGCCACTTCCGAAAGCGAACGGGGGAAGCGACATGGCAACGGGGGGACGGGATCCCGGCGCGGGACCACCCGACGGCAACGGACCGGGCGGCCAGGGCTGGGGCGGCCCCGTACCCACAGACCCCGTACCCCCAGAACCCATATCCATAGAACCCTTACCCGTACGGCCCGCCGCCCGCGGCGCCGTCATCCGCTCCGCGCACCGCGTCGCCACCCGGCTGTTCGTCCGGGAGGGCGACGGCCGGATCGAGGACCGCACCGTGGACCCGCGTCCAGGTGGCCCGCACGGTGCTCGGCGCCGCCGCCACCCTCGCCCTGATCCACGCGCCTGCGCACTTGCGGCCGCACCTGCGCTCCCGGCTTCATGCCCCGCTCAAGGCGGTCGGCCGGTACCTGTTGACGGTGCCGGTCATCGGCGGGGTCCGGTACGGAACGGCCCAGAAGGCGTCGTAGGGGCGTGAAGTGAAGGCCGTGTGAGAGTTCCTCGCTGATGTGCGGCAGCCAGGTGTGAGGACGTGGGGCCCAGGGGTCCGGCGTTCAGGAAAGGCGGTTAGCGTGGAGCGGTGAGTGAGACGAAGACCCCTGCCCTCCAGTACCGCTTCGACGGCCCGGAAGACGCCCCGGTCCTCATCCTCGGCCCCTCGCTCGGTACGACGTGGCACATGTGGGACCGGCAGGTCCCCGAGCTGACGCAGCAGTGGCGCGTCTTCCGGTTCGACATGCCGGGTCACGGCGGCGCGCCCGCGTACCCGGCGGGCTCCGTCGCGGACCTGGCCGGACGGCTGCTCGCGACCCTCGACAGCCTCGGCGTACACCGCTTCGGCTACGCGGGCTGCGCGCTCGGCGGTGCGCTCGGCATCGAACTCGCCCTGCGCCACCCGGAGCGCGTCGCCTCGCTCGCCCTGATCGCCGCCTCGCCCCGCTTCGGCACGGCCGACGAGTTCCGGCAGCGGGGGGTGATCGTGCGCACGAACGGCCTCGACCCCATCGCCCGTACCTCGCCGGACCGCTGGTTCACCTCCGGCTTCGCCGCCGCCCAGCCCGCGATCACCGAGTGGGCCGTACAGATGGTGCGCACCACCGACCCCGGCTGCTACATCGCCGCCTGTGAGGCACTCGCCTCCTTCGACGTACGGTCACAACTCTCCGGCGTCACCGTGCCCACCCTCGTCCTCGTCGGCTCGGACGACCAGGTCACCGGCCCCGCCGAGGCCCGCACCCTGGTCGCCGGCATACCGGACGCCCGCCTCGCCGTCGTTCCCGGCGCCTCCCACCTGGTTCCGGTGGAGCAGCCCGCCGCCGTCACCGACCTGCTGGTCCGGCACTTCTCCACCGCCTGGCAGCCCGCCTACGACTCCTCCACCGGCCAGATCGCCATCCTGGCCGCCCCCGTCAAGCCGGTCCTGGCCGCGCCCCCGCAGCCCCCGCAGCCCGCACCGATCGCCGAGATAGCCCCGGCCGTCGTACAACCGCAGACGACGGGGCGGCCCGACCCGTACGACGCCGGCATCAAGGTCCGCCGCGAGGTCCTCGGTGACGCGCACGTGGACCAGGCGCTGGCGCAGGCGGACGAGTTCTCGGGGGACTTCCAGGAGTTCATCACCCGGTACGCGTGGGGCGAGATCTGGGACAGACCCGGCCTCGACCGGCGCTCGCGCAGCTGTGTCACCCTCACCGCCCTGGTCGCGGGCGGCCACATGGACGAACTCGCCTTCCACACCCGCGCCGCCCTGCGCAACGGCCTCACCCCGAACGAGATCAAGGAAGTGCTGCTGCAGGCCGCCGTCTACTGCGGCGTACCTGCGGCGAACAGCGCGTTCAAGGTGGCGCAGCAGGTGATAAGGGAGGAGACCACTCCCACGGAGTGATCGCCTGCCAGGTACCGCAAGCACCACCCTGAGCCGCCCTTCGACCGGGCGGCGGGGGCAGGATGGTGCCATGAAGCTCACGAAGAAGTCGCACGCCTGCGTCCGCCTCGAGAAGGGCGGGCGCACGCTCGTTCTCGACCCCGGAGGGTTCAGCGAGGAGGACGCCGCGGTCGGCGCGGATGCGATCCTCGTCACGCACGAGCACCCCGACCACTTCGACGAGGCGCACCTGCGGGCGGCCATGGAGGCCAACCCCGCCGCCGAGATCTGGACGCTCGCGTCCGTGGCGGAGCAGATCTCGTCGGCCTTCCCGGGCCGCGTGCACACCGTCGGACACGGCGACACCTTCACCGCGGCCGGCTTCGACGTCCAGGTCCACGGCGAACTGCACGCCGTCATCCACCCGGACATCCCGCGCATCACGAACGTCGGCTACCTCATCGACGGCGGCAAGGTGTTCCACCCCGGTGACGCCCTCACCGTGCCGGACCACCCCGTCGAGACGCTGATGCTCCCGGTCATGGCGCCCTGGAGCAAGATCTCGGAGGTCATCGACTACGTCCGCGAGGTCAAGCCGCAGCGCGCCTACGACATCCACGACGCCCTGCTCACCGACCTGGCCCGCCCGATCTACGACCGTCAGATCGGCGGCCTTGGCGGCGCGGAGCACCTGCGTCTGACGCCGGGGGACTCGGCGCAGGTGTGAGCGGCCCCACCCCGGGCGGGGCCGGGCTGTCAGTCCCGCCCGGTAGGTTGTCAGGCATGCGCATCGCGACCTGGAACGTGAACTCGATCACCGCCCGCCTGCCGAGGCTTCTGGCCTGGCTGGAGAGCAGCGGCACCGACGTGCTGTGCCTGCAGGAGGCCAAGGTCGCCGAGGAGCAGTTCCCGTTCGACCCGCTGCGCGACCTCGGCTACGAGGCGGCGGTCAACGCCACCGGCCGGTGGAACGGCGTGGCGGTGCTCTCCCGCGTAGGCCTCAAGGAGGTCGTCAAGGGACTCCCCGGCGACCCCGGCTACGACGGCGCCGAGGAGCCCCGCGCCATCTCCGCGACCTGCGGCCCGCTCCGCGTCTGGTCGGTGTACGTGCCGAACGGCCGTGAGGTGGATCACCCGCACTACGCCTACAAGCTCCAGTGGTTCGAGGCCCTCAAGGCGGCCGTCGCCGGTGACGCGGGCGGCAGCCGCCCGTTCGCGGTGATGGGCGACTACAACGTGGCACCGACGGACGACGACGTCTACGACGTGGCCGCTTTCGAGGGCCTCACCCACGTCACCCCCGCCGAGCGCGCCGCCCTCGCCTCCCTGCGCGAGTCCGGCCTGTCCGACGTCGTCCCGCGCCCCCTGAAGTACGACCAGCCGTACACGTACTGGGACTACCGCCAGCTCTGCTTCCCCAAGAACCGCGGCATGCGCATCGACCTGGTGTACGGCAACGAGCCGTTCGCCAAGGCGGTCACCGACTCCTACGTGGACCGCGAGGAGCGCAAGGGCAAGGGCGCCTCGGACCACGCGCCGGTGGTCGTGGACCTGGACGTGTAGGCGCTGTCCGGGGTCACCGCACCAGCCCCCGCAGATCCACCGACTCGGCCAGCGCGGCGAGCCCCGCGTCCCCCGGATGCAGATGGTCCCCGCTGTCGTACGCGGGCAGCATCCGGGACGGCCGCGCCGGGTCCCGCACCACGGCGTCGAAGTCGAGTACGCCGTCGAACGCGGGGCCGGAGCGGATCCACTCGTTCACCCTGACCCGCTCCGCGTCGACCGCCGCGGTGCACCGGACCTCTCCCTCGCACGGCAGGATCGTCGCCGCCAGCATCCGCAGCCCCCGCGCGTGCCCCCGGTCCGCGATCGCGCGCAGCCCGGCGATCACCTGTTCCGCGGTCGTGCCCGACCGCACATCGTTGACGCCCTCGAACACCACCACCGTACGCGCCGACGTCTGGGCCAGGACATCCCGGTCGAACCGGTACAGAGCGCTCACCCCGGCCGTGTCCGTGGACACCCCGTCACCGGGATAGCGGTCGCTGACCACACGGTTGCCGGAAATCCCCTGGTTGAGCACCCCATAGCGCGGGACCACATGCTGGTTCAGCAGCCGTGTGGCCAGCACATTGGGCCACCGTCGGTTGGCGTCCATCGTGGACTTGTCGCCGTCGGTGATCGAGTCTCCCAGCAGCACCACGGACCCCGGTCCACCGCCCACGTCGACCCCCGTCAGCAGCGGCCAGCTGGTCAGGGCCGTGTCGTACGGCGTCGCGGAGCCGTCCGCCGTATGGTCGCCCGGCCCGCTCACATACGACCGCTGCTGCGCGAGCCGGTGCACGGGTGCGGCCGGCACGGTCCGGGGCAGGTGGAAGCTCACCAGCAGGTTGGTGTCCGCGGGCACCTGGAAACTGAGCGGATCGCTGTACGCCTGTGCCCCTGCCGGGATCTCGACGCCCGCCGCGCCCCGGAACGACACCGGAACCGGCGTCCCCCGTGCCGCCGCGCCCGCCTCCTGCACCGCCACCGTGGCGCTGCCGATCCGCACCGGCGCCGCCGCGAAGGTGTTGTCGAACCGCAGCCGCACCCGCGGCCCGCCCGCCGAGGTGTGCACCACCAGCCGCAACGTCCGGTCGGTCCACGGCCCCACGGTCGGATAGCCGCCCGTCGCGGCCGCCCAACTCCCCGTCCAGCCCGGGGCCGCGGCCCGTACCGCCAGCGCGAACACATGCAGCCCGCGCGCGAGCGGCAGCCGTACCGAGGCGACCTCGCGCCCCATGATCAGCGGTACGGTCACGACGTACAGCCGCGGCCGCTCGGCGATCTGGCCGCCGGGCGTGTTGATGTGCGGCAGGGCCACGGCCTTGGTGGCGAGCGGGCCGGTGCGCCAGTCGGGGGCGGTCAGGCTGTAGCCGGACCGGGTGCCGTCGGCGTACGCCACCGTCCCCGTTCCGCCGACGTCGGTGCCGTCCGTGCCCGCCACCAGAAAGGCGAGCGCGTCACCTCGGCCGCGCACCCGCACGTCCTGCCCTTCGGCCCGCACGTTGTCCGGCTCGCCGGGCTGCCGGTTCGGCCAGGTCAGCCGGGCGCCCTGCACGGTGAGCGCGCGGCCGGGTGTCCAGCCCGCGGCCGCGAGGTCCTGCGCCGACAGCGAGGCGCCCGACCCGTCGAAGTCCGCCTGGGCGGGCCGGGCGTTGTCGCTGACCGCCGTGTTGCCGAAGAGCCGCTCCAGCGGGAGCGGCCCGCCTCTGCGCTCGGTGGCCGCCTGCGCGGAGACACCCGGCACCAGAACCGCGAAGAGAGCGAGGACGACCGCGGAACTCCACACATGTCGGCGCAACTCCGACTCCTCCCGTTCACGACCGCTCAGGACTACATATGACTGCACATGACAAGCTCGGGGCGACACTTCAGGTAGGACGTACAGGCGAGACATTCTGACGCGACGCAAGACGCACCGAGAAGCTAGAGAGGCACCCGTGACTCGTCAACGAGCCATGCCTGAACTCGGCGTGAACTCGACCGGAATCGGCGGCCCGCGCGCCTGTGGTGCGTTCGGCAGTGCGAATGACACGCTGGGGGTATGAAGATCCCTTTTCTGGGCAACCGGCCCGAGAAGCGCGGGGCCCCCGACCCCGAGGGCATCGCCGAACTCCTTGCCGAGTGTGAACTCCTGCGCTCCCACGCGTCCCGGGCGGGGGTCCAACTCGACGACACCGCGGCCTCGTTGGAGGCGGTCGACCAGTTGGTGCCGCGCTGGCGGGACGACGAGGAGGTCCTGCCCTGGCTCGGCAACGACGCCGGTCTGTATCTCGGCACCGTCATCGTGCGCACCGTGCCCGGAGCCGCCTGGAGGATCCGGCCGGACGGTCAGCCGGTCGTCCGGCTCGCCTCCGGCCGTGAGTTCGATGTCGTGGCGTGGGGGCAGGAGTGGGCGGCGAGCGGGGTGCCCGAGCTTTCGCAGCTGTACGCGGAAATGGCGGAAGCGTGAGACCCCGGCCTACAGTTCGACATAAGTTTGGAGTAAATACGGCTTATGCCCGAAAAGTGCGTGTCGTGCATTAAGTCACCTTTCGTCTGGATAGTTTGCGATGACCGCTACACAGCTGACATGGACTGGGGCTGGGCATGGCTGTCGATCCGTTGATCGAGCTGCGTGACGTCAACAAGCACTTCGGGGACCTGCATGTGCTGCATGACATCAACCTCACCGTCGGCAAGGGAGAGGTGGTCGTCGTCATCGGCCCGTCGGGCTCGGGGAAGTCGACGCTGTGCCGGGCCATCAACCGGCTGGAGACCATCGAGTCCGGCACGATCACGCTGGACGGGCAGTCGCTGCCCGAGGAGGGCAAGGCCCTCGCGCGGCTGCGTGCCGAAGTCGGCATGGTCTTCCAGTCCTTCAACCTCTTCGCCCACAAGACGGTCCTGCAGAACGTCTCGCTGGGCCAGGTCAAGGTCCGCGGGCGCAAGAAGGAGGACGCCGACAAGCGCTCCCGTGAACTCCTCGAACGCGTCGGCGTGGCCGACCAGGCGGACAAGTACCCGGCGCAGCTCTCCGGCGGCCAGCAGCAGCGCGTGGCCATCGCCCGGGCCCTCGCCATGGGACCCAAGATGATGCTGTTCGACGAGCCCACCTCCGCCCTCGACCCCGAGATGATCAACGAGGTGCTCGAGGTCATGCTCCAACTCGCCCGCGACGGCATGACGATGATGGTCGTCACCCATGAGATGGGCTTTGCCCGCTCGGCCGCCAACCGCGTCGTGTTCATGGCCGACGGCCGCATCGTCGAGGACCGCAGCCCCGACGAGTTCTTCACCAACCCCAGCAGCGAGCGCGCCCGGGACTTCCTCTCGAAGATCCTCCATCACTGAGCGGGGAGTACCACCCATGCCGAGACGAACGGCGTTTTTCCACGCCCGAATCCTCGCCGCGTCCGACGTCGACTACGATGTTTCGTCCGTCCCCAAGGCCGTGGAGGTGGCCCCGGCCGCGACCAGGGACGCTGCTGCCGGGTGGGGATCCCCCCACGGCCCCTAGACCAGGGGCAGCAGGGGGCAGCAGTCACAGAGCCATACCCGCCCGGCGCCGGCCGGAGATCACTGCTCACGCAGTGGGATCGACACGTACGACGGGTCGTTCGCCGGTGAGGAGAAGGTCAGCCGCGCGCCGGACGGGTTGTGCTCGATGTAGAGCGGGTCGACCGTGTCGACGACCAGGGCGAGACGGTGCCCTGCCGGGACGTCGTAGGCCGTGGAGTACAACTCCAGGTCGACGGCGAACGGCTTTCCGGGCGTACGCCCGTGGAAGGTGTACGGCGCGTTGCTGACCAGCTTGCCGAGGCCGAGCGGGCCCACGTCGTAGAGGTAGGCGACGAGGGTGCCGCTCTCCTTGGTCGGTGTGAGAGTCGTGTGCAACTTCGCCGTGCCGCGTACGCGTTGGGGCGTGGCGTACTTCTCGGACTGCCAGACGCCCGCCCAGAGCCGGGGGATCAGCGGGATCGAGGCCACCGGGGGAAGTTGGGCCACCTGGTCGAGGATGCTGGACAGGAAGACGATCCCGCCGTCCGCTCCCGAGTTGACGTTCGTGTGGATGGTGGTCGTGCCGGCGAGGGCGATCTTCTTGTTCGTCGCGCCGACCGTCTTCCAGTCCGGGTAGCCCTCGTAGCCGCCCGCGGAACGGGACTTGAGCTGGACCGGCAGCTCGCGGTTGATGCCGTTGTCCTCGCCCTTGAGATAGTGGTCGAACCAGCGCTCGGTGTCCGTCCATACGTCGTTGGGCAGGCCGAACAGGCCGGTCAGCTCGGCGGTGGCGTGGTCGCCGGGACGGAACTCCAGCCGCTTGGGGCCGGTCAGCTTCTCGTAGAAGTCCGCGTACTGGTTGGGCGGGAAGACCGTGTCGCCCCAGCCGTTGGCCATCATGACCGCGGCGCCGTTCTTGTTCAGCTGATCCACGTATGTAGCGGCCGAACGTTTCTTCCCCCAATCGATCATGTCCTGTTCATGGGACAGGTTGGAGGCGTAGAAGTCGTCGAAGATCTGCCGGAGTTCGACGCTCTGGCGGCCGGTGACCAGGCTCGCGCCGTCCAGTAGCGCACCGGCCTGGACGTGCTGGGTGCGGCCGGAGTAGATCGAGCCGATGAGGTCGGCCCAGCCGCTGAGGGCGGCGACCGCCTTGACCCGCTTGTCGTGCGCGGCGGTCAGCAGGCTGATGCCGGCGCCGTACGAGACGCCCGCCATGCCGATGTGCCCCGCGTCGGCCGGGGTGTTGGCGAGCGCCCAGTCGATGACCCTGGACGCGTCGGCTATGTCGGGTGGGCCCGCCACTTCTATCTCGCCGCCCGACTGCCAGAAGCCGCGCACGTTGTAACTCACCACGACGTAGCCCGAGTTCGCGAGCTTCTGTGCCTGCGCGAAGTACTCGACCTGGGGCAGGCCCCAGCTCGTGGGCAGGACGAGCAGCGGGTAGCGGCGGCTGCCGTCGGCGCCGGCCGGCGTGATGACGTTCGCCTTGAGGGTGGTGCCCCCGTCGCCGCTGATGTCGACGAAGCGGACGCTGTTCGTGGCCGCTTGGGCGGCCGGGGCGAGCCCGAGGGCGCTACCGGCGATCAGAGTCGCGGAGACGGCGCCCACGGCGGTCGTGCGCAGGGCCTTGCGATGGTGTCCCACGGGTCACTCCTCACTCGTGTCAGTGCAAAGTGACCGAACGGTAACCGGGGCCGCTTACCGCAAGTAACCCGTCGGTAAGTTACGTGGCAGTAACGATTACCGGAATGTGATGAACCTCAGGATGATCGGTGGGTATTGCGCGGAGCCGCTGGTGTCGGCAGGGGCGCCTGCGCCGCCCGTGTGACGTCCGCGACCAGCTCCACGACATCCGGCCCGTACGCCTGAGAGTTGACCACCTTCAGCAACAGGACGAAGGAGCTGTTGCCGTGCTTGCGGGACAGTCGCTCCTGATTGCGGGCGAGGTAGCGGGTGGCGGCCTGGTTGGTGATCGCGGTCTGGCCGCAGAAGAGGAAGACGGGGCGGGTGCCGTGGCTCTGGTCGACGGTGAGCCGGGCGAGGAGCGCGTACTCCTCCTTGCCCACCTCCACCCGGTAGCGCTCGGAACCGACCTGCAAGGCGCCCCGGTCCGGGCCGGGTTCGGCGTCGACGTTCACCCGCACCCCGGGCAGCAGGGAGGCCAGGTGCGCCATCATGCGGCGGTTCGACGCCGGGCCGCCGACGCAGAACTCGGTGCGCTCGCCGAAGCCCTGGCGTGCCGCGTCGTGCGGGACGATCTGGGCGTGGGCGTTGCAGTCCTTGATGAGGGCGGCGAGTTCGAGGAGCGCGAACACGTCGTAGCGCATCACCGTCAGCTCGGGTCCGCCGGCGCCGCGGTTGACCACCAGCAAGGACTCGGCGTTGTCGGGCAGCCCGAAGAAGGCCTGCTTGCGGCGGAGCTTCCGCTTCCACAGGTACGTACGGGCGAGCCAGCCCAGCGCGGCACTGATGGCCGCCGCGACCACGCCCAGCACGATGTTGCGCACGTCGTCATTCATGGGCGCGCATGCTAGCGGGCGAACGCAAACCCGTGTTCGAGGACAGCCGGTCGAAGAGTGCCTGCCGAGGGCGGGCTGACGGGGGCATGCCGATCGAATAGGCTGCGCCGACAGCCCCTGACTGGAGGTGCGGATGCGTCGCCGTGTCGCGCGGAAACTGTCGGTCCTGGCGGTCTCGACCGCCGTGGTGTCGGTGGGAGCGGCGGCGCCACCCGCCGCGCAGAGCAGCCCCGCCACGAAGGCCCCCGTGGCCGTCGGTTACGGCGGCGCGGTGTCGAGCGTCGACGCGGACGCCTCCGCGGCCGGCATCGAGGTCCTGAAGAAGGGCGGCAACGCCGTCGACGCCGCCGTGGCCACGGCCGCCGCGCTCGGCGTGACCGAGCCCTACTCCGCCGGGATCGGGGGAGGCGGCTACTTCGTCTACTACGACGCCAAGTCCCGCACGGTGCAGACCATCGACGGTCGTGAGACCGCGCCGCTGAGCGCCGACTCCGACCTGTTCGTGGAGAACGGCACGGCGATCCCGTTCGCCGAGGCCGTCAGCAGCGGACTGAGCGTCGGCACTCCCGGCACGCCCGCCACCTGGCAGAAGGCGCTGGACAAGTGGGGGAGCGAGGGGCTCGGCACCGTACTGAAGCCCGCCGAGCGGCTGGCCCGCGACGGCTTCGTCGTCGACGACACCTTCCGCGCGCAGACCGCCGCGAACGAGACCCGGTTCCGTTACTTCCCGGACACCGCCGAGCTGTTCCTGCCGAACGGGGCGCTTCCGGTGGTAGGCGCCACCTTCAAGAACCCCGATCTCGCCCGCACCTACGCGGAGTTGGCGAGAAAGGGCGTTGGCGCGCTCTACGGGGGCGACCTCGCCGACGACATCGTCGACACGGTCAACCACCCGCCCGTGGACCCGAGTTCGGGCTGGAACGCCCGCCCCGGCGACCTGACCGCCAAGGACCTGGCCACCTACCGCACCAAGTCCCAGGCGCCCACCAGGACCTCGTACCGCGGCCTCGGCGTCTACTCCATGGCGCCCTCCTCCTCCGGCGGCACGACGGTCGGCGAGGCCCTCAACATCCTGGAGAACACGGACCTGTCCAAGGCGAGCGAGGTCCAGTACCTGCACCGCTACATCGAGGCCAGCCGTATCGCCTTCGCGGATCGCGGGCGCTGGGTCGGCGACCCGGCCTTCGAGGACGTACCGACGAAGGAGCTGCTGTCGCAGAAGTACGCCGACTCGCGGGAGTGCCTGATCAAGGACGACGCGGTGCTGACCAGCCCGGTCGCGCCCGGTGACCCGCGCAACCCGGCGGCGTGCGACGCGAGTGGCACGGCGGCGCCGACCACGTACGAGGGCGACAGCACCACCCACCTCACGGTGGCCGACAAGTGGGGCAACGTCGTCTCGTACACGCTCACCATCGAGCAGACCGGCGGCAGCGGCATCACGGTGCCCGGCCGCGGCTTCATCCTCAACAACGAGCTGACGGACTTCTCCTTCACCCCGGCCGGCCCGAACGTCCACGACCCGAACCTGCCGGGCCCGGGCAAGCGACCGCGCTCCTCGATGTCGCCGACCATCGTGCTCGACCAGCACAACAAGCCCGTCGTGGCGCTCGGTTCGCCCGGTGGCGCCACCATCATCACGACCGTGCTGCAGACGCTGACCGGCTTCCTCGACCGCGGGCTGCCGCTGGTCGACGCGATCGCCGCGCCGCGCGCCAGCCAACGCAACCAGACCACCACCGAGCTCGAACCGGGCCTGTACGGCAGTCCGTTGAGGGCCCAGCTGGAGGCCATCGGTCACGGCTTCCGGCAGAACCCCGAGATCGGCGCGGCCACGGGCGTGCAGCGGCTGCCGAACGGCAAGTGGCTGGCCGCCGCCGAGACGGTACGGCGGGGCGGCGGCTCGGCGATGGTGGTGCGGCCGGCGTCGTAGCGCCGCACCACGGTCACAACTCGGGGGCGGGCGGCAGCTCTTCCGTGCGGAAGGCGAGCCGCCCGTCCTCCACGTCCACCGTCACCCGGCCGCCCTCGCCGATCCGGCCGTCCAGGAGCAGCCGGGAGAGCTGGTTGTCGACCTCCTTCTGGATGGTGCGACGCAGCGGGCGGGCACCGTACTCGGGCTGGTAGCCGCGCTCGGAGAGCCAGTCGACGGCCGTGCCGGTGAAGTCGACCGAGACGCCCTGCGCGCGGAGCAGACCGCGGGTCTTGTCCAGCAGCAGGTTGGTGATCCGCTCCAGCTGGTCGGGGGTCAGCTGCCGGAAGACGACGATCTCGTCGATGCGGTTGAGGAACTCGGGCCGGAAGTGCTCGCGCAGCGGCCGCAGGATCCGCTCGCGCCGCGACTCCTCGTCGGTCTCGGCGTCACCCGCGCCGAACCCGATCCCGGTGCCGCCCCGGCTGATCGCCTCGGAGCCGAGGTTGCTGGTCATCACGATGACCGTGTTGGTGAAGTCGACGGTCCGGCCCTGGGCGTCGGTCAGCCGACCGTCGTCCAGCACCTGCAGGAGGATGTTGAAGACGTCGGGGTGCGCCTTCTCCACCTCGTCGAGCAGGAGCAGCGAGTACGGGTGCCGGCGCACGACCTCGGTGAGCTGGCCGGCCTCCTCGTGGCCCACGTATCCGGGCGGGGCGCCGATCAGACGGCTGACGGTGTGCCGCTCCTGGTACTCGCTCATGTCCAGGCGGACCATCCGCTCCTCGCTGCCGAACAGCGCCTCGGCGAGCGCCCGGGCCAGCTCGGTCTTGCCGACGCCGGTCGGGCCGAGGAAGAGGAAGCTGCCGATCGGCCGGTCCGGGCTCGCCAGTCCGGCCCGCGAGCGCAGTACCGCGTCGGAGACGACGCGCACCGCCTCGTCCTGGCCGACGACCCGCTCGTGCAGATGCTCCTCCAGGCCGAGCAGCCGGTCCTTCTCCTCCTCGGTGAGGCTGCTCACCGGGATGCCGGTCTGCCGGGACACGACCTCCGCGATCGCCTCGGTGGTGACCTCCAGGTGCTGGCCCTCGTCGACCTCCTCGTCGACGGACGCCTCCGCCATGCGTTGCTTCAACTCGACGATACGGTCGCGCAGTTGCGTCGCCTGTTCGTACTGCTCGTCGGCGACCGCCTGGTCCTTGTCCCGGTACAGCTGCTCGACCTCGCGCTCCATGGTCCGTACGTCCGTGCCCTTGGTCCGCGCACGCAGCCGTACCCGGGCGCCGGCTTGGTCGATCAGGTCGATCGCCTTGTCCGGCAGGCGGCGGTCGGTGAGGTAGCGGTCCGACAGTTCGACGGCGGCGACGAGCGCCTCGTCGGTGTAGCGGACCTGGTGGTGGGCCTCGTAGCGGTCGCGCAGGCCGCGCAGGATCTCGATCGCGTCGGCGGGGGTCGGCTCGGGGACGAGGATCGGCTGGAAGCGGCGGGAGAGGGCCGCGTCCTTCTCGATCCTGCGGTACTCCTCCAGGGTGGTCGCGCCGACGATGTGCAGCTCGCCACGGGCCAGGGCCGGCTTGAGGATGTTCCCGGCGTCCATGGACCCGCCCTCGCCGCCACCTCCGGCGCCCACGACCGTGTGCAACTCGTCGATGAAGACGATCAGTTGGTCGGAGTGCGAGCGGATCTCGCCCACGATGTTGTTGAGCCGCTCCTCGAAGTCGCCCCGGTAGCGGGTGCCCGCGACCACGCCCGTCAGGTCCAGCGCGATCACCCGGCGGCCGCTGAGCACGTCGGGCACGTCGCCGTCCGCGATCCGCTGGGCCAGGCCCTCCACGATCGCGGTCTTGCCGACGCCCGCGTCGCCGATCAGCACCGGGTTGTTCTTGCCGCGCCGGGAGAGCACCTCGATGGTCTGCTCGATCTCCTCGTCCCGGCCGATCACCGGGTCGATACGGCCCCGGCGGGCGAGGTCGGTGAGGTCGCGGCCGTACTTGTCGAGGGTGGGCGTACCGGTGTCGACGCGCGGCCGCTGATCGATACGGGGCCGGGAATCGGGGGCGTCCGAGGTCTCGGACGGCCCGCCGGAGGGGGCGAACCGGGCCGCGTTCAGGATGTGCCCCGCCGCGGAGTCGGGGTTCGCGGCGAGAGCGCTGAGCACGTGCTCCGGGCCGATGTAACCGGCGCCGCGCGCCCGGGCCAGGTCGTGCGCGTCCAGCAGGGCGCGTTTCGCGGCCGGCGTGAGGGAGAGCGACGTCGGCGGCGGGGCCTCGCCCGGCGGGTGCTGGACGGGGCCCGACCGTTCGTCGATCTCCGTCGCCAGCGAATCCGGGTCCGCGCCGGCCCGGCTGAGCAGACTCCGGGTCGGCTCGGCGGACAGCGCGGCGCGCAGCAGATGCTGCGTGTCCAGGTCGCGGCTGCCGTGCTCGGCGGCGTACTGCGCGGCGCCCCGCACCAGCTCCCGGGCCGGCTGACTGAGCAGGCGGCCGATGTCGATCTGCCGGGGGCCGGGGCGCGGTCCGCCGAAGAAGCGGGCGAGGAATTCTCCGAAGGGGTCGTAGTCTTCCGGACCACCATTGAAGCCGCTGGTCATGGCGTTCCCATCCGGCGTCCCTGCGCGGGCAGGGTCGCCCTCGCTGATCGACGTGCCGGTGCCGGGTAACCGGGTTCGGGCACGCTCATGCCACGATGGCACGTTCTGGCTCAGGGGGCATGTGCAGGAACAGCTGAGGGGCATGTGCGGGAACACCCGGGCTTCAGCCGCTTCGCACCGCGCGCGGCGGTCGGGTGCGTGTGGCGGGGGGTGCTGCGGCGCGGTCTCTCAGCCGTTCGCCCGACGGCCGTCGTGGTCCACCGACGGCCCGCCGGGGCGCAGCATCTGGCTGGTGGCCAGGTCGCGGTAGAGGGGGTCGCGGGTCAGCAGGTCCTCGTGGCGTCCGCAGGCGGCGCTGCGGCCCTCGTGCAGCACGACGATGTGGTCGGCGTGCTGCACGGTGGACAGGCGGTGGGCGATGACCAGCAGCGCGCATTCCTGGGCGACCTCTTTCATCACCGTGGTCAGCGCCGCTTCGTTGATCGCGTCCAGGTGGGAGGTGGGCTCGTCCAGCAGGAGCAGCGCGGGGCGGGCGAGCAGGGCCCGGGCCAGGGCGACGCGTTGGCGTTCGCCGCCCGAGAGGGTGCCGCCGCGTTCGCCGATGACGGCGTCCAGACCGCCGGGCAGCCGGTCGACGAGCTCCTCCAGCCGGGCCAGCTCGAGGACTCGCCGGACCTCCGCCGCCGGGGCGTCGGGCACGGCGTAGGTGATGTTCTCCCGCAGGGTGCCGTGTACGACGTGGGTGTTCTGGTCCACCACGGCGATGCGCCGGCGGCAGGCGTCACGGCCGAGTTCGGCGGCGGGTCGCCCGTCGAACAGCACGGCTCCCGCGTCCGGTTCGTAGAACCCCGCCACCAGCGCGAAGACGGTGCTCTTGCCGGCCCCCGAAGGGCCCACCAGGGCCACGTGCCGGTGGTGGGGGACGGCGAAGGAGACGCCGGACAGCACCGGCCGGCCCGGGGCGTAGCCGAACCGGACGTCGTGCAGCGCGAGCGCGGGGCGGTCGGCCGGGACGGACGGGACGGGCCGGGGCCGGGGGCGGGCCGGCTCGACCGACGGCCCCGTGTGTTCCACGGGAAGGCGCAGCGCCTGGTCGACGCGCCGGTATGCGCCCATGCCGCGCTGGATCAGCCCCACCGCGTGGAAAACGCAGGACAGCGGCAGGACGAGGTACGAGGCGTACAGCAGGAACGCGACGAGGTCCCCGAGGGACCCGGCGTGACCGCTGACCCGCAGGCCACCGACGACGAGCACGATGAGGAAGGACCCCTGGACGGCGAGTTCGACGGCGGGACTCATGACGGAGGCGAGCTTCGCGGTCCGGACCCCCGCGCCGTAGGCCTCCTCGACCCGGCGCCCGATGCGGGCGGCCTCGCGGTCCTCGGCGCGGTGAACCCGGACCATGGGCAGGGCGCCCAGCGCCCGTTCCAGGTCCGCGGCGACGGCACCGACCGAGTCCTGCATACGCTCGGACGCTTTCCGCAGGCCCTGGAGCAGCGAGGTGACCACGGCCGCGGCGGCGGCCACGGTGAGCGCGACCAGAAGCAACAGCATCGGGTCGAGCCACGCCATCAGGATCACCGCTCCGGCGGCGACGAGGCTTCCGGTCACCAGGTCGACCAAGGCCTGCGAGACGACCTCGCGCAGCAGGGTGGTGTCGGCGGTGACCCGGGAGATGAGGTCGCCGTTGCGGTGGCGGTCGTACTCCCGCATCTCCAGCCGGAGCAGCCGCCCCACCAGGTCGAGTCGGAGCTGCCGTACGACGCCCTCGCCCATGCGCTCCAGCAGGAAGCGCCCCGCCGACCCGATCGCCGCTTCCACGAGGAACAGTGCGCCGAGGAGTGCCAGCAGCGGCCAGACGATCTGGCCGCGGCCGCTCGCGTCCACGGCGTGCCGGGCCACCAGCGGCTGGGCCAGCCCCAGCGCGGAGCCGGCCAGGGTCAGTGCGGTGGCCACGGCGGCGGCGGTCCGGTGCCCGACGGTGAGCCCGTACAGCGTGGCCACGGCCGCGCGGGTCGACCGGTCCTCGTCGGCGGGCTCGTGGGGCCTGTGGTCCGCGACCGTGCTGCCCGCCGCCGGCCCGGCTTCCGCAGCCGCCCCGCCGCTCACAGGTCTGCCGGCTCGACGGCCACCAGCCGGGCGAAATAGCCGTCGGGTACGCCCTCGCCCACGGGGCGGCCATCCGCTTCGATCCAGGCGTGCGCGGTGAACGGCGGGACGACGCGGACTCCGGTGCACCAGGTAGGCCACGTCCCCCTCAGCCGGCACAGCAGCGCGGCCCCCAGGGAGCGCGGCAGGCACCCCTTCGGGCCGGCGCAGCGCAGGCTGGCGGCGCACATGGCGTCGCGGGCGTCCTGGGCCTGCGCGGTGGTGGCGGGTGCGGCACCGCGCCGCACCACGCCCAGCACGGTGCGGATACGGCGGGGTGGCAGGAGGGCGAGGGCGACGGCGGGGAGCAGGACGAGGAGGGCGGCCAGGCGGTGGCCGAGGGGCACACCGGTGGGGCGTTCCAGTGCGCTGGGTGTCGTCATGAGGCCAGTCCCGCCTCGCGCAGTTGACCGACGAGCGACTCGACGTCCCGCTGGGCCTGGGCCCGTTCGATGTCGAACTCGCGGACCAGGGCGGCCGTCGCGTCCGCCTCCTCGCCGCCGTCGAGCAGGGCACGGACCACAAGGGTGGCGGTCGGGTTCAACTCCCAGTAGGTACCGGCTCGTTCGTCCAGCAGTACGGTGCCGTAGTCGGTCTCGGCCGTGGAGATGTGTGGGTCGAACCGCAAGGGCATGCGCTCGCCTTTCTGACGGGGTTCTCAGGGAGTGCGGGCACGGCTGTGGGACAGCCCCCGCAGCCATACCTCGGCGGCGATGGTGGAGTAGAGGATGGCGTCGGAGAGGCCCCGTGAGGCGGGGCGCTGGGCGAGGCGGGGCAGCTCGACGCCGTCCACCAGGCCCAGCGCCTCCAGCCGTGAGCTCTCCCACAGGGCCAGCAGGTCGCCGCGGTGCTGGCGCAGTCCGTTGGCGGCGTCCATGGCGGCCGTCGCCTTGTTGGCCCGCCGCAGGCAGTCCTCGGGCACGATTCCGCGCATCGCGGCGCTCAGGACGGGCTTGTACTGCCAGGGAGTGACGCGCTCGCTCGGACGGACGGCGAGAAACGCCTCGATGACGCGGTCGTCCAAGAAGGGGGAGGCCATCGGCAGGCCCGCGCGCGCCGCCATCCCATCCCACTGCCGGATGACGCGGGTGCACGAGCGGATCTGCTCCAGGTCGGCGTGCAGTCCACGGTCCGGATGCAGCGGCGAGGCCGTGGCCGCCGCGTCGAGCAGTGCCCGGCGGGCCATCCGCTCGGCCTCGGGGGTCACCCAGTCGAACAGGCGCGGGGCCATGCCCCAGCCGAGACTCGTCGTGACGGACGAGGGCAACGGGCCACGCAGCCGGCCGGCTCCGTCGGCGAGCCACTTCGCGTACGGCCGGGAGTCGGCGAGGGCGCGGACGGTGCCGCCGAGCGGCCACTGCCACAGGGCCCGGTACCCGCGCAACTGGCGCAGGGCGAACAGCGGACGGGTGCGCAGCAGCCGGTGGTAGTAGGCGTCGGAGCACCATGCCACGTGGTCGCCGCCGATGCCGGTCAGGTGCACCCGGCTGCCGCGTGCGGCGAGGCCCGGCAGGTGGTGCAGGACCCGGGAGCGGTCCATGACGCCGATGGTGGGCTCGTCCAGGAGGTCGTCGATGCCGAGCAGATCCTCGTAGACCAGCGGCGAGGCGTCGGCGTCCCACACCACGTGCTCGACGTCCGGGAGGTGCACCATGGCCCGCTGAGCCCAGTGCAGGTCGGTGTCCGCCGGATCGCGGCCCGGCCAGGTACTGGCCACCACGTGGGCGGGGGAACGGTCGGCCAGGAAGCAGATGGAGGTCGAGTCCAGGCCGCCGGACAGATCGCAGCTCACCACACCGCCCTGCCGGGTCCGCGCGCCCACGGCCTCCTCCAGCGCCGTCCGGATCAGGGGAGCCGCCTCGGCGAGTGGCCGCACCGGCTCGGGCGGCGTCCACCACCGGGTGTGCCGTACGGTGCGCCCGTCCGCGGCGACGATCACGGCGTCCTGCGGCGGCACAGCGGTGACCGGGCGCCACAGGGAGGTCTCGAACAGGGGGAAGGGGGCCGGCCACAGCAGCCGGACGGCCAGCTCCTGCGGATCGGGGTCGAGGCCGAGGACGGCGGCGAGCGTGTCGGCGCGGGTGGCGGCCACCCGGACGCCGTCGATCTCCGTGTGGAAGACCAGCCGCAGGCCGGAGGCGGTGCCCTGGACCCGGACCTGTCCGTCGAGGGCGGCGATGAGGTGGAAGCTGCCGGGGAGGGTGCGGGCCGGCGCGTCGAGCTCCGTCAGATCCCTCAGCCGTGCGGCCGTACGCCGCAGTTGCACCGCCTCGACGGGGCAGCAGCCGATGACGGCGAGGGTGGCGTTCCCGGCGCTCGCGGTGACGATCTCGTCGTCGTGCCAGTGGCCGACCAGCCAGGGCCGGCCCGACGCATGTGCGAGGGTCCGGCTACCGGGGCGGGCGAAGGAGCGGGCCACGGCGGCCGCGTCCGCACGGTCCGGAAAGACCGCGAAGTGCGCGTCGCCGGGGCCCGTCCCCGCACTTTCGTGCAGTTCAGTCATGACGTCGGGTCAGTGCCGTCGCCCGTCAGTTCTTGCTGAAGATCAGCCGGTCGTTGCCGGAGCGCTGAAGGAGCCCCGTCTCCTTGCGGAACGTTCCGAGCCTGACGAGCGTCGGCGCTTCGTATGCCTTCTTCATGACTTCTCCTCACTGCGGTGGTGTCCCAGTCCCCGGGCGGGGACCGGACGCAGCACCAGCTAGCTGCGGAACGCGAGGGTGAGGCAAGGCGGGGCACGAAAGTGTGACGGTATGAAAAGGCGGATGACTCCGGCCTGGAATCGGCGCATGTGCCCGGCGTGAGGCGGTGCGCCCGTCGACGGATCGGCGTGTGCATGTGCGAAGAAACGTTCCCAGGTGTGGCTCGCCGTGGTCACGTGCGCCGTGCACGAAAACCGGGGAGGGGAGCCGCCGGGGCGCACTCCGCAGCCGTCGCCGCGCACCATGTTCGGCGGGCGCAGGGCCCGGCGGGCGGTGTGGTCAGACGGCTTCCCGGGCGGTGAGAATGCGCGGTCCCGCGTCAGTGATCGCCACTGTGTGCTCCACGTGCGCCGCCCGGGAGCCGTCGTTCGTGCGCAGGGTCCAGCCGTCCGGGGCCGCGTGGAAGTCGTCCTCACCGCCCGCGATGAGCATCGGCTCGATGGCGAGGACCAGGCCATGCCGCAGCGGCATGCCCCGGCCCGGGCGGCCCTCGTTCGGCACCGACGGATCCTCGTGCATCTTGCGGCCGATGCCGTGTCCGCCGAAACCGTCCGGGATGCCGTACCCGGCGGCCCGGCACACCGAGCCGATCGCATGCGCGATGTCGCCGAGCCGGTTGCCGACCACGGCCGTCTCGATGCCCGCCGCCAGCGCCCGTTCCGCCGTTTCGACGAGCGTTGCGTCGGCCGGGCGCGGTGTGCCGACCGTGAAGCTGATCGCCGAGTCGCCCGCCCAGCCGCCCAGTTCGGCGCCGCAGTCGATGGAGACCAGGTCGCCGTCGCGCAGGCGGTAACCGGTCGGGATGCCGTGCACGATCGCGTCGTTCACCGAGGCGCAGATGACGGCGGGGAAGGGGACGGGGGCGAAGGAGGGCCGGTAGCCGAGGAAGGGCGAGGTCGCGCCCGCCGCGCGCAGCACCTCACGCGCCACCTCGTCCAGCTCCAGTAGGGAAACCCCCACGTCGGCGGCCTTGCGTACGGCCGTGAGGGCCTGCCCCACGACCTGCCCCGCCTTGTACATCGCATCGATCGACGTGTCCGTCTTCAGCTCTACCATGCCAATTACTATACCGGTATTTGAATAGGTGGTCGCGGGGTGGGGGCGGTATTAGAATGGGGGTCATGGTGCGCACCCCTCTCACCCCCGAAGAGCGTGAACGCGGCGAGCGGCTGGGCCGGCTGCTTCGCGAGGCGCGCGGCGGCCGCAGCATGGTGGAGGTCGCGGCGAGTGCCGGCATCTCCGCCGAGACGCTGCGCAAGATCGAGACCGGCCGGGCGCCGACCCCGGCCTTCTTCACCGTGGCCGCGCTTGCGCAGGCCCTCGGTCTGTCGATGGACGAACTGGCGGGGCGCTGCACGCCGGTGGTCGAGGTCGCCGCCTGACGGGCGTGCGCGTCACGTTCCGACAGGTGCGGCGTACTCTGCGTCCATCCGGAAAACTTCCCGTAGCGCGTTCGTAACATGGCTGGTGTTGCCTAACGGACCGGAGTACTCCGGTCTGGCGGGAGTTGGGCGATGTCAGTGGAACAACTCCCGGCCCGGGTGCGGGAGTTCGTGAACTACCTGGACAATCTTCTGGCGCGCCTTGACCAGGGCGGCGGTGGTGCGGGGTGTTCTGGCAGCGCGACCCGGAGGGCATGCAGGCCTGCCTCGACGGACGGGAATTGCCGCCCTGGGACGTGGTGGAGGCACTCCTGCACGACCTCGCGACCCAGTACGGACCCGGCGGCGCCGGCCCCGAGACGGAACGCGCCCGCGCCCTGCACGCCGCCGCCCTCGCCGCGTACGACTCCCGTCCCGGCGGCCGCGACGCCCTCGGCGACCGGCTCGACGTCATGCTCCGCGAGCAGCGGTATGCCGCCGAACGGCAGGCGGACCTGGGCCGATCGCTCGCCTCCGCCACCAGCCAGGAAGCGGCCGACGCCATCCGCCTCGACCTCGCCTGGGCCCGCGACGACCATGAACGCGCGACCGCGCGGTGCGCCGAACTCCGGGCCCGGATGGCCGACCTGGACCGACGGGCGACGAGTGAACGGGGTCAGGCGATACGGCGGGACCGGGGCGGGGAGGGGTCCGTGTTCCGCGTCGCCGAGGGGTTCGGGGGCGACGGGGGCGGGGGCGACGGACCCGGGGCGGGCCGTGGGCAGTCGAGTGCGACCGGCTCACACGGCGGCGGATTCCCGGGTATGCCGCATCAGCGCGACGCGCAGTCGACGGCCCGGGCGGCGGGTCGGCCCGAAGGGCTGGGGGCAGCCCCTGCCGGGTCGGCCACCGACCCGTACGACGGGCGCCGAGCCGCCACCCCGGATGCCGAAGCGGCCGAGTGGCGCGCGGCGCGGCGACGCCCCGGGGCCGAGTCGGTGGAAGACCATGGCGCCGTCCAGGGGCGTCCCGCGGACCGTTACGCTCCGGGAGGCGTCGCCGGGTCGTCCGACTGGCCGGACGCGCGGCACTCCGTCGACCCGACGCCCGAAGGCCACGCCCGGGCCCCCTCGTTCGCCACCGACCCCGACCCCGACCCCACCCCTGCCCCTGCCCCCGACCTCACCCCCAAACAACGCAAGCGGCGCCGAGGCGGCGCCCGGTTCGCCGGAATGGTCGAGGAGGAGGCGGCCCCCGTCGCCGTACCGCCGACCGCCGAACCCGCCTTTCCCGCGCGGCCCGTCTCCACCGGCCGTACCCCGCGCGGGGCCCGGTTCGCCGGGGCCGCCGCCGAGACGCCCGCGCATCCGGCCCCGAAGCCGCAGCGCGAGCCGATGGACCCGGCGGATCGGCGGGAGGTCGTCGGGACCGTTCAGACGCTGGTGCGGCTGCGTGGTGAGGGGCGTACCGGTGAGGCGCACGTGCTGCTCGTGGAGGCCGCGTACTGGCCGGCCGTCCGCTTCCCTCTGCTCGCCGCCGAGATGCAGCGCGCCGGACTCGGCGCCGACTGGGCGAGCCTGCTGTGGGAGGCGGCCTCGCTGCCGGCCGAGCGGCTCGTCGCCGCCGCCGACGCGCTGACCGGGGCGGGGCGTGCCGACGACGGGGAGCAGATCCTGCGGCAGGGCGTGGCGCGGCCCGCGCACGAGATCGGGCAGGCCGTGGTGGGACTGGTCGGCGAGGGGCGGCACCGCGAGGTCCGCGCGCTGCTCGGCGCGTACGTCCGCGTCCGCACCCCGGAGGAGGCCGCCCGCAGCGCCGAGCCCGACCCGAAGACGCTCGTACCGCTGCTGCTGGAGGCCGCCCGGGGTGTCTCGGACGAGCGGTACTGGGATCTCGTCCACGCCCTGCGGGTCGCGGGCTACACGGCGTGACGCCCCCAGCCGTGGGCTGACGCCCCTCCCACCGGCCCCATCCGTCACCCACTGGAGTGTGAAACGTGATCGACTCAGCGGGTTAACGACGATGGTCTTGGCAAGGCTGTTCCAGGGGCTTACTTTCAAGCCTCTACGGCCCCCTCTACGGGCGTAGAGGCTCTGACGTCCCGTCGAAGGAGCAGCTCATGGCCAACGTCGTCCGCGCCGCTCTGGTCCAGGCCACCTGGACCGGCGACACCGAGTCCATGGTGGCGAAACACGAGGAGTACGCCCGCGAGGCGGCCCGGCAGGGTGCCAAGATCATCGGGTTCCAGGAAGTCTTCAACGCTCCCTACTTCTGTCAGGTCCAGGAACCGGAGCACTACCGCTGGGCCGAGCCGGTACCCGACGGGCCGACCGTGCGCCGTATGCGGGAGCTCGCCCGCGAGACGGGCATGGTGGTCGTCGTCCCCGTCTTCGAGGTCGAGCAGTCGGGCTTCTACTACAACACCGCGGCCGTGATCGACGCCGACGGCACCTTCCTCGGCAAGTACCGCAAGCACCACATCCCCCAGGTCAAGGGCTTCTGGGAGAAGTACTACTTCAAGCCGGGCAACGTCGGCTGGCCCGTCTTCGACACCGCCGTCGGCAAGGTCGGCGTCTACATCTGCTACGACCGCCACTTCCCGGAGGGCTGGCGGCAACTCGGCCTGAACGGCGCCCAGTTGGTGTACAATCCGTCGGCCACCTCGCGGGGGCTGTCCGCGTACTTGTGGCAGCTGGAGCAGCCGGCGGCCGCGGTCGCCAACGAGTACTTCGTCGCCGCGATCAACCGCGTCGGGCAGGAGCCGTACGGGGACAACGACTTCTACGGGACGTCGTACTTCGTCGACCCGCGCGGCCGGTTCGTCGGTGAGGTCGCCAGCGACAAGGGCGAGGAACTCGTCGTCCGGGACCTCGACTTCGACCTGATCGAGGAAGTGCGGCAGCAGTGGGCCTTCTATCGTGATCGTCGACCCGACGCCTACGAAGGACTGGTGCAGCCGTGACCAAGGACCTGCTGGGACGCCACCGTGCCGTCATGCCGGACTGGCTCGCCCTCTACTACGAGGAGCCGCTGGAGATCACCCACGGCGAGGGACGCCACGTGTGGGACTCCGAGGGCAACCGGTACCTCGACTTCTTCGGCGGCATCCTGACGACGATGACCGCGCACGCGCTGCCCGAGGTGACGAAGGCGGTGAGCGAGCAGGCCGGGCGGATCATCCACTCCTCCACCCTGTACCTCAACCGGCCCATGGTCGAACTCGCCGAGCGCGTCGCCCAGTTGAGCGGCATCCCGGACGCCCGCGTCTTCTTCACCACCTCCGGTACGGAGGCCAACGACACCGCCCTGCTGCTCGCGACGACCTACCGGCAGAGCAACACGATCCTCGCGATGCGCAACAGCTATCACGGCCGCTCGTTCAGCGCGGTCGGCATCACCGGCAACCGCG
Organism: Streptomyces sp. R28; assembly: GCF_041052385.1. GTDB lineage: Bacteria > Actinomycetota > Actinomycetes > Streptomycetales > Streptomycetaceae > Streptomyces. Next base: position 8,918,974 of record NZ_CP163439.1, read on the forward strand.
GCTGGTCCCCGACCTCGCTGTCGCCGCTGCAGACGCTGTACGTCCACGGCGGGGTGCGCACACGCGGGCCGTACGCGCAGCTGAGCGACGACGACTTCATCGCGGCCTGCGTCGAGGACCTGAAGGACATCCTCGGCCACACCCGCCCGCCCGCGGCCCTCATCGCCGAGCCCATCCAGGGTGTCGGCGGCTTCACCTCGGGGCCGGACGGGCTGTACGCCGCGTTCCGCGAGGTGCTCGCCGAGCGCGGCATCCTGTGGATCGCCGACGAGGTGCAGACCGGCTGGGGCCGCACCGGCGAGCACTTCTGGGGCTGGCAGGCGCACGCCCAGAACGGCCCGCCGGACATCCTGACCTTCGCCAAGGGCATCGGCAACGGCATGTCCATCGGTGGTGTCGTCGCCCGCGCCGAGATCATGAACTGCCTGGACGCCAACAGCATCTCCACCTTCGGCGGCACGCAGATCACCATGGCGGCCGGCCTGGCCAACCTCAACTACCTGCTGGAACACGACCTGCAGGGCAACGCCCGGCGGGTCGGCGGACTGCTCGTCGAGCGGCTGCGGGCCGTCGCGGCGCACGTGCCGCACGTACGCGAGGTGCGCGGGCGGGGCCTGATGCTGGGCATCGAGATCACCAGGCCCGGCACGGACGAGGCCGACCCGGCCGCGGCGTCGGCCGTGCTGGAGGCGGCCCGCGAAAGCGGCCTCCTCATCGGCAAGGGCGGTGGTCACAACACCACTTCCCTGCGCGTCGCCCCGCCCCTGTCCCTCACCGTCGCGGAGGCCGAGGAAGGCGCCGCGATCCTGGAGAACGCTCTGAGGAGCATCTAGCAGGGCCCGACTGAGCAAGGGAAACGCCGCCATGACCACCACCTCGGAGATCTGGGAGCGCCTGGAACCGGTCCTGTCCGTCCGGCAGGTCCTCACCCTGGAGCGGGTGCTGGCCGGGGAGCCCGAGGTGGTGGCCGGCGCCGGTCAGCTCGACCGTCCGGTGCGCTGGGTGCATGTCGCCGAGGCGCCGGACGTCGGGGTGATGCTCAGTGGCGGCGAGATGGTGCTGACCACCGGGGTGCTGCTCGCCGGGGACGAGGAGAAGCAGGCCGAGTACATCCGGTCCCTGCACCGGGCGGAGGCCGCGGCCGTCGTGCTGGGCCTGGGCCGGGCGTTTCCCGCCCCGCCGGACGTGATGCGCCGGGCGGCCGAGCGGTGCGGGCTGCCGATGGTCGTGCTGCACCGGCCCTTCCCGTTCGCCGAGCTGACCGAGGAGGTGCAGTCCCGGCTCGTACGGCGGAAGTTCGCCGCCGTCAGCCTCTCGGAGGCCGTACGCACCGCGCTCACCGGACTCATCACCGCGGGCGCCCCGCTGCAGCGGCTCCTCGACGAGGTCGCCGCGCACAGCGCCTGCCCCGTCGTCGTCACCAACCTCGCCCACCGGGTCCTCGCCACGGCGGGGGAGCGGTCCGCGGTGGACGACGTGCTGCGCGACTGGGAGCGCATCGCCCGCCAGGCCGGCGGCACCGAGGGCGACGGCTGGATCCGCGCCGAACTGGCCGGACGCGGCGAGCGCTGGGGCCAGATCATGCTGTGCGGGCACCGCGGCGACACCGCCACCGGACGGCTCCTCGCCGAACGCGCCGCCGAGGCCCTCGTCCTGCACCGGATGCTCGGCGGCAACTCCGCGCACACCTGGGAGGAGCAGTCCGCGCAGAGCCTGCTGACCGACCTCGTCAGCGGGGTCGTACCGGCACGGCAGCTGCTGCCACGCGCGCGTGCCGCCGGGCTGCCGGTCAACCGGCGCACCTTCGTACCGCTCGTCGTGCGCGACGGTGAACCGGCCCAACTGGAGCGTGTGCTGCGGATGCTGGGGCTGTCCGGGATCGTCGCCGAGCTCGCCGACGGGGCCACCGCCGTGCTGCTCAGCCTCGCCCGGGACCAGGACGCCGCCGTGCTCACCGCGAACCTCGCCGCCCGGCTGCGCTCGGAGTCGGGGGCCGCCCGGACCGTCGTGGCGGCCGCCGATGCGCGTGCCGCCTGGGACGACGTACCCGCCGGGCTGCGCGAGGCCCAGCACGTCGCCGATGCCGTCGCCGACTCCTCGACCGCCCTCGACCTCCCCGCCGTCGTACGCCTCAAGGACGTCCATCTGCGGGGCCTGATCCGGCTGTTGCGGGACGATCCGCAGGTGCAGTCGTTCGCGGAGCGCGAGCTGGACGGGCTGCTGTGCGGACGGGACGACGAGGCGGGCGCCCTGCTCGCCGTACTGCGGACGTACCTCGCCACCGGCCGCAACAAGTCCCGCACCGCCCAGCTCCACCACGTCTCCCGGCCCGCGCTCTACCGCCGCATCGAGGCGATACAGACACGGCTCGGCGTCGACCTGGACGACTTCGAGCAGGCCGCCTCGGTGCATATCGCGCTCCTCGCGCACGACGCGCAACTGGGCTGACAAGGCGCCGCGGAAACCGCGTAGAAACACACGACGACCTGGGAAAACGGCGGTGAAACATGGTTCCTGCAAAGGGTGACACCGTGACACGCCGCACGCCCGCAGACGTGACACCGTGCAACTCAAAGCCCGCTTGTCGACTTCCTAGCCTTCTCGCACACCCAGCGACCGGAGGTCCCGATGAGCCAAGTGATCCGTGCCGCCCTCTTCCAGACCGCCTGGACCGGCGACAAGGAATCGATGATCCAGGTACACGAGCAGGCGGCCCGCGACGCGGCCGCGCAGGGTGCTCAGGTCCTGTGCTTCCAGGAGCTGTTCTACGGGCCCTACTTCTGCCAGGTCCAGGACAAGGCGTTCTACGAGTACGCCGAGCAGATCCCAAACGGCCCGATCGTCAAGCGGTTCCAGGCGCTCGCCAAGGAACTGGGCATCGTCCTGATCCTGCCGATGTACGAGGAGGAGCAGCCCGGCGTCCTCTACAACACGGCCGCGGTGATCGACGCGGACGGCTCGTACCTCGGCAAGTACCGCAAGCACCACATTCCCCAAGTGCCGGGCTTCTGGGAGAAGTTCTACTTCCGCCCCGGCAACGTCGGCTGGCCGGTCTTCGACACCGCCGTCGGGAAGATCGGCGTCTACATCTGCTACGACCGGCACTTCCCGGAGGGCTGGCGGGCGCTCGGGCTCGCGGGTGCGGAGATCGTGTTCAACCCGTCGGCCACCTCGCGGGGTCTGTCCGCGTACCTGTGGCAGCTGGAGCAGCCGGCGGCCGCGGTCGCCAACGAGTACTTCGTCGGTGCGATCAACCGGGTCGGCGTCGAGGAGCTGGGCGACAACGACTTCTACGGGACGACGTACTTCGTCGACCCGGAAGCCCAGTTCGTGGGCGAGGTGGCCAGCGACAAGGAGACCGAACTGGTCGTCCGCGACCTGGACATGGCCAAGCTGCGCGAGGTCCGCGACCGCTGGCAGTTCTACCGCGACCGCCGTCCCGACGCGTACCAGCCGCTGACCGCGCCGTAGCGGATCCGCGCACATCCGGCCCGGTGCACGGGGGGCCGGGCCGGAGGTGCCGGCCGACTTGCACGAACCCAGTGTCGACCACGGTAGGAGAAGGAGCATGAGCAGCCGTACCGTCATCCGCGGTGGTCTCGTCATCACCGCGTCCGACGAAATGCACGCCGACGTCCTGATCGAGGACGGCCGCATCGTCGCCCTCGCCGCGAGCGGCACCCCGGCCGCCGAGGCCTGGACGGCCGAGCGGACCATCGACGCCACCGGGAAGTACGTGATCCCGGGCGGCGTCGACGCCCACACCCACATGGAGCTGCCGTTCGGTGGCACCTTCGCCTCCGACACCTTCGAGACCGGCACCCGGGCCGGCGCCTGGGGCGGCACGACCACGATCATCGACTTCGCCGTGCAGAGCGTGGGCCACTCGCTGCGCGAGGGCCTCGACGCCTGGCACGCCAAGGCCGAGGGCAACTGCGCGATCGACTACGGCTTCCACATGATCGTCTCCGATGTGAACCAGGAGACGCTCAAGGAGATGGACCTGCTGGTGGAGGAGGGGGTGACCTCCTTCAAGCAGTTCATGGCCTACCCGGGCGTCTTCTACTCCGACGACGGCCAGATCCTGCGCGCCATGCAGCGCTCCGCCGAGAACGGCGGCCTGATCATGATGCACGCCGAGAACGGCATCGCGATCGACGTGCTGGTCGAGCAGGCGCTGGCGAGGGGGGAGACCGACCCGCGCTACCACGGGGAGGTGCGCAAGTCGCTCCTCGAGGCCGAGGCCACCCACCGTGCCATCAGGCTCGCCCAGGTCGCGGGAGCTCCCCTGTACGTCGTGCACGTCTCGGCGATGGAGGCGGTCGCCGAGCTGGCCAGGGCGCGCGACGAGGGGCTGAACGTCTTCGGCGAGACCTGCCCGCAGTACCTGTTCCTGTCCACCGACAACCTCGCCGAGCCGGACTTCGAGGGCGCGAAGTACGTGTGCTCGACGCCGCTGCGGCCCAAGGAGCACCAGGCCCAGCTGTGGAAGGGGCTGCGGACTAACGACCTCCAGGTCGTCTCCACCGACCACTGCCCGTTCTGCTTCGTGGGTCAGAAGGAGCTGGGGCGAGGGGACTTCTCGAAGATCCCCAACGGCCTTCCCGGCGTCGAGAACCGGATGGACCTGCTCCACCAGGCCGTCGTCGACGGCCACATCTCACGCCGGCGCTGGATCGAGATCGCCTGCGCGACCCCGGCCCGGATGTTCGGCATGTACCCGAAGAAGGGCACGATCGCGCCGGGCGCGGACGCCGACGTCGTGATCTACGACCCGCACGCCGAGCAGGTCATGTCCGCCGTCACGCACCACATGAACGTCGACTACTCGGCGTACGAGGGCAAGCGGACCACCGGCCGGGTCGAGACGGTTCTCTCGCGCGGCGAACTCGTCATCACCGAGCGGGAGTACACCGGGCGCGCCGGGCACGGCGTCTACACCCCCCGTTCCACCTGTCAGTACCTCAATTAGGAGCGGAGTACATGGACTTCGGACTCGTCCTGCAGACCGACCCGCCGGCCTCCAAGGTCGTCAGCCTGATGAAGCGCGCCGAGCGCAGCGGCTTCACCTACGGCTGGACCTTCGACTCCGCCGTGCTCTGGCAGGAACCGTTCGTGATCTACAGCCAGATCCTGGCGAACACGCAGAAGCTGAAGGTCGGCCCGATGGTGACCAACCCGGGCACCCGCACCTGGGAGGTCACCGCCTCCACGTTCGCCACCCTCAACGACATGTTCGGCAACCGCACGGTCTGCGGCATCGGCCGCGGCGACTCGGCGATGCGCGTCGCCGGCCGCAAGCCCAACACGCTCGCCCGCATCAGCGACGCCATGAAGGTCATCCGGGCGCTGGGCCGGGGCGACGAGGCCGACCTCGGCGGCGGCACGGTCGTCAGGTTCCCGTGGATCAAGGAGGGCGCCGAACTCCCCGTATGGATGGCGGCGTACGGGCCCAAGGCGCTGAAGATGACCGGTGAGGAGGCCGACGGCTTCATCCTCCAGCTCGCCGACCTCTACCTCACCGAATACATGGTCAAGGCCGTGAAGGACGCGGCCGTCGCGGCCGGGCGCGACCCCGACGACGTCAAGATCTGCGTCGCCGCCCCCGCGTACGTCACCGAGGACGACTCGCCCGAGAAGCTCGCCCACGCGCGCGAACAGTGCCGCTGGTTCGGCGGGATGGTCGGCAACCACGTCGCCGACCTGGTCAGCAAGTACGGCGAGCACTCCGCCGCCGTACCCGACGAACTCACCGACTACATCAAGGCGCGCGAGGGGTACGACTACTCCCACCACGGGCGCGCCGACAACCCGGACACCCAGTTCGTGCCCGACGAGATCGTCGACCGGTTCTGCCTCATCGGACCGGTCGAGAAGCACATCGAGAAGCTGAACGCGCTGCGTGAGCTGGGCGTCGACCAGTTCGCCGTGTACGACATGCACGACGCGCAGGAAGCCGTCATCGACGCGTACGGTTCGAAGGTCATCCCCGCGGTCAACTCCTGACCGACGCCTTCGCGTCAGGACGCCGCCAGCACCCCCGCTCCATCCGACCCCCCACACCTTGTCTCCCTCCCCGCGGTCCCGGCCTCCCCGCCTCCGCTCCGGGGAGGGAGGCGGGGCCGGGGAGGGCGTGCTCGCCCCTTCCCGGCCCCGCCCGAGGCCCCCGCACGGCCTTTCCCGTCCCGCCCTGATCGATTGGCCTGCCCATGACTGACACAGTCCCCACGGGGTCGCCGATATCCCAGTCCGCCGACGCCGGCGGACGCATCGAGCTCGCCCCCGAGGCATTCCCCGCCGACAGCCCCTTCGCCAACGAGGATCTGCGTCCCGTACCGGTCTCCGAGCGCAAGTGGACGACGTACAACTTCGCGGCCCTGTGGATCTCCATGGCCCACTGCATCCCGAGCTGGACCCTGGCCTCCGGCCTGGTCGCGCTCGGGATGGACTGGAAGCAGGCCGTGTTCACCATCGCCCTGGCCAACATCATCGTGCTGCTGCCGATGCTGGCCACCGGGCATGCCGGACCCAAGTACGGCATCCCGTTCCCGGTGCTGGCGCGGGCCTCCTTCGGGCTGCGCGGCGCCAACATCCCGGCGCTGATCCGGGCGGCCGTGGCCTGCGGCTGGTTCGGCATCCAGACCTGGATCGGCGGCAGCGGCATCTTCGCCCTCGGCTCCAAGCTCACCGGCGGCCACTGGGAGGACGCGGGCAAGATCGCGGGCAACCCCTGGCCGCTGTGGCTCTGCTTCGTCCTCTTCTGGGCCGCGCAGATCGCCATCATCTACCGCGGCATGGACTTCCTGCGGCACTTCGAGAACTGGGCCGCGCCCTTCGTGATCGTCGGCGCCCTCGTGCTGCTGATCTGGATCGCGGTCAAGGCGGACGGCTTCGGCGCGCTGCTCGACCAGCCCTCGAAGCTGGGCTGGGGACCCGACTTCTGGCCGGTCTTCTTCCCGTCCCTCATGGGGATGATTGGTTTTTGGGCGACTTTGTCACTGAACATCCCTGACTTCACCCGCTTCGGCGCCAGTCAGAAGGCGCAGACCTGGGGCCAGTCCCTCGGCCTGCCCACCACGATGACCCTCTTCGCGGTCCTCGCCGTCCTGGTCACCTCAGGCTCCGAGGTGGTCTACGGCGAGGCGATCTGGGACCCGGTCACCCTCGCCGCCAAGACGGACAGCGTCTTCGGCCTGCTCTTCGCCCTCATCGTCGTCCTGGTCGCCACGATCTCCGTGAACATCGCGGCGAACGTGGTCTCCCCGGCGTACGACCTGGCGAACCTGGCGCCGAAGCTCATCAACTTCCGTACGGGCGCGTTGATCACCGGTGTCATCGGCGTGCTGATCTTCCCCTGGAAGCTGATCTCCACCCCGGAGTTCTACATCTTCACCTGGCTCGGCCTGGTCGGCGGCCTGCTCGGCACGGTCGCGGGCATCCTGATCGCCGACTACTGGATCGTCCGCCGTACGGTCCTGCACCTCGCGGACCTGTACACGCCCGGCGGGCGCTACTGGTACTCGTCCGGCTGGAACTGGCGCGCGATCGCCGCCTTCCTCGTCGGCGGCGTGCTCGCGGTCGGCGGCTCGTACTCGGGTGTCGGCGCCGACGGCACCAAGACCGGACCGTTCCCGGTCGACGGACTGATCCCGTTCCTCAAGCCGCTCGCCGACTACGGCTGGGCGGTGGGCCTGAGCGCCTCGCTGGTGCTGTACGTCGTGCTGATGGCCGGACACAAGGAACACGTCAAGGCCTGAACCCGCAGTGAAGGGGCGTATGGAGGACGGTCAGCCCTTCTGGCCGTCCTCCAGCGCGGCCACCGCCTCCTTGGCCGCCTTGATGGCGCCCTTGTTGATGTCGTCCGTGCTGGGCGCCTTCTTCGACTCGAAGTCGCTTCCGCTGTAGGTGATGGAGACCAGCGCGTTGGACGCGCGGATCATCACTGTGCCCTCTCGGGTCTCTTGCTTGTCCTCGGTGGTGAGGTTCACGACGGAGTACCCGGCGTCGCCCACGCCGGGGACGGCGCCGCCGCCGCTCTTGTCCGCGACGCGCTCCTTGTAGGACTTCTCCGCCGCGTCGTCCGACGCCGTGATCTCGAAGGACACGTCCAGCCACCGGTATTCGTAGCCCTTGAGCGCGTTCCACGAGCAGGTGCGGCGCAGCTTGGAGTCCGTCGACGGGATCTCCTTGCCGGCCGCCTTGGTGCCCGGAACGAGCGACTTGACCGTTTTCGCACTCAGGCTGTCGCACGGCGCGGGAGCGGCGGCGTACGTCTTGGAGACCGCCGCCGTCGCGGGGGCCGAGGGCGAGTCGCCGCTGCTCTTCTGCGCCGCCGGGTGGTCGGCGGCCTGCGTCGCGGGTCCGGACGACAGTGCCCAGCCCGCCACGGCGAGCACGACGACGGGCGACAGGCGCGCGGTGAGGGCGAGCGGCAAGGGAAGAGAACGCACGGCGCACTTTTCGTGGGGGACGGTGCGGAGGGAGTCCGCACTGCGGACGGGACGCCAGTGTCACATGACTCCCTGTGGGGCGAAAGTGCCAACTCGCTCCGTGCTGACGCCGTTACGGCAGGGGCGTCATTACGTGATGCCCTGAGTGAGTTACGTGCCCTCCCGAACGATTTGCGCGGAAAGTGAGCTTTCGATGCGGTCGACGGCCACGAAGGCGCCGTACGCGACGAGACGCACCAGGCTGTGGTCGGTATGCTCCGGCCGCCGCCAGCCCGCCACGTCCTCGGCCGTGATGCGGTACGGCGCGAGGGCGGCCAGCAGGGCCAGGCGCGCCGCCGGACGCTCCCGGCGGTCCGGGAACCGGTCCGGGCTGAGCGGCGGATGTGTTCCGTCCCAGTCCTGGAGGGTCTGCTCCACGAGGTGATGGTCGTCGGTGTCGAGCAGCCCCGCGCCCCTCATCGCCGCCCTGAGCAGCGCCGCGTACGCGAGACCGACGGGTGTGCCGCCCGCCCACGCGGGGGCTTCGCCGGGATCGACGTCGTCGAGCAGCGCGAGGGAGGTGCCGGGCCGGGCGGGGCGGCGCACGGTCCGGGCGAGCGTGCGGCCCGTGAGGCTGCGTACCGCCCGGAAGCGCTGGGTGCCGGCCGGGAGCAGGTTCTCGGTCAGCAGGGCCGACGCGATCCGGTTGATGAAGTGGAAGGTGAGCGCGGTGCCGAGATAGGCGGGGGCGTGCTCGCGCGGGAAGGGATACGGCTCCAGGTCGGCGCCGGGCACGCGTGTGTGCCGCCCCCAGGCGAGCAGGCGCGCATGCTCCTCGCTCCGCGGTTGCTCCCCGCGGGCCAGGCGCTCGGCGAGCGCGTGGTCGCCGGTGGCGTGCAGCAGCACGGTGTGCGCGTCCACGCAGAACGGGCACTTGTTGGCGAGCGACACCCCGAGGGCCACCAGTTCCTTGCCGGTCCGGCTGCCCGCCCCCGCGATGAGCGACTCGCGCATCAACGCCCAGGCGGGGGCGAGGAGTTCGGGTGCGGAGGACAGGACCACGAAGGTGACGGGCTCGGCGATGCCGAAGTCCAGGGCGATCTGGGCGTACACCTCGGCGACGGTGCCGGTGGCCGCCTTCGGGGGGAGGGGCTGGGTGTGACGGAAGGGTGTGGACATGGACAGCAGCGTGCGCTGCCGGGGTGGGCCGGGTCGTCGTACCGCCGAAGGCAGTCGGGCTTGCACCGGCCGGGCGGGCCGGTGCCGGGCACTACTGCGTGGGGAGTAGTCCAGGAGCCGTCCACAGGGGTGACGTCGCTGTCGGTGGGGCGGTCTAGTGTGCGGGCATGAGCGGGCTTCGGATCACACGCGGGCACCTCGTCGACCTGGCCGTCGCGGTCGTCGTCGGCGTGATCGTCGTGCTCGCCGCCGTGGCGGACGGCCGCGCCGGCCCCGTCGACTGCGCGCTGATCGCGGTCGGTTCGCTGGCCCTGGCCGCGCACCGCACCGCTCCGCGCGTGGTGCTCGCGCTCACCACCGCCAGCCTGCTCGCCGCAGTCGTCCACGCCGGGCCCGCGAGCAGCCTGGCCGTCCCCGTCGTGGGCGCGGTGCACACGGCGTCGCGGACCGGACACCGGGGCACGGCCGCGGCGGCCGCCGCCGTCTTCCTCGGCGGATACGTAGCGGCGGGTTCGGCGGGCTCGGACGTCACGCGGGAGGCGCTGCTGCTCACCGGCTGGTTCCTGTGCGCGGTGGTGACGGGCCTGGCCGACCGCAACTGGCAGGCGTATCTGCGCCAGACCGAGCAGCGCGCCCTGGAGGCCGAACGCACCCGGGAGGAGGCGGCGCTGCGCAGAGCGGGCGAGGAACGTCTGCGCATAGCAAGGGAGTTGCACGACTCCCTCACGCACAGCATCTCCATCGTCAAGCTCCAGGCGGGCGTCGCCGCGCACCTGGCCCGCAAGCGCGGCGAAGAGGTGCCGCCCGCACTGCTCGCCATCCAGGAGGCGAGCGGCGAGGCGATGCGCGAGCTGCGCGCCACGCTGGAGGTGCTGCGCACGGACGAGCCCACCGGCACACCCGCGCTGCTCGTGGAGCGGGCGCGGGCGGCGGGTCTCGCAGTCGAACTGACGGTGACGGGGGAGGAGCGGCCGCTGGCGGCGACGGTCGACCGGGCGATGTACCGCATCGTCCAGGAAGCGCTGACGAACGCGGCGCGGCACGCGGGCCCCGCGAAGGTCACCGTTCACCTCCTCTACGGCGAGGGCGAGTTGACGATCCGCGTCGAGGACGACGGCACCGCCGACCCGGCCGTCCCGCCCACCCCCGGCATCGGTCTGACCGGCATGCGCGAACGCGTCACCGCCCTCGGCGGCACCCTGGACGCCGCCCCGCGCGCGGAGGGCGGATTCGCCGTGCGGGCACGGCTGCCGCTGGGGGAGACGGCGTGACGCAAGACGTGATCAGGGTGGCGCTCGTCGACGACCAGGCGCTGATGCGGGCGGGATTCCGGGCCCTGCTGGACGCCGAGGACGGCATCGAGGTGGTCGGCGAGGCCGCGGACGGCGAGCGGGGCGTGGAACTCATCCGCGCGCAGGTCCCCGACATCGCGCTGATCGACGTGCAGATGCCGGTGATGACGGGCATCGAGGCGACCCGCAGGATCGCCGCGGACCCGGCCCTCGCGCCGGTCCGCGTGGTCATCCTCACGAACTACGGCCACGACGAGTACGTCTTCGAGGCCCTGCGGGCCGGCGCCAGCGGCTTCCTCCTGAAGGACACCGAACCGGCCGACCTGCTCCAGGCGATCGAGGTGGTGGCACGCGGCGAGGCGCTGCTGTCCCCGTCGGTGACCCGCACTCTGATCGGAGAGTTCGTCTCCCGCCCACCCGACCGGGCCACCGCGCCCGGCCTGGAGTGCCTGACGCGCCGCGAACGCGAGGTGACGGCTCTGGCGGCGCGGGGGCTGACGAACGAGGAGATCGCCGCGCACATGGTGATCAGCCCCTTCACGGCGAAGACCCACATCAGCAGGGCGATGACGAAGCTGGGGGCAAGGGACCGGGCCCAACTGGTCGTCTTCGCCTATGAGTCGGGGCTGGTGACGGCACGCGGGGGGTAACCCGTTGCGCCGGGCGGGCGGGGATCAGCAACCTGAGGTGATGACCGAGACGACGGACGCGGAACAGCCTGCCGTGCGCGAGGAGATCCTCGCCTACTACGCGCAAGGCAAGGAGGACGACCGGCTCAGAGAGGGCGGCGCCCCGGCCGGGCGGCTGGAGTTCTGGCGTACGCAGGACGTGCTGCGCCGGTTGTTGCCCGCGGCGCCCGCGCGCGTGCTGGACGTCGGAGGCGGTAGCGGGGTGCATGCGCAGTGGCTCACGGAGGACGGGTACGAGGTCGACCTCATCGATCCCGTGCCGCTCCATGTCGAGCAGGCCGCCCGGATACCCGGCGTCACCGCCCGCGCCGGGGACGCGCGCGAGCTGCCCGTCTCCGATGCCGCGTACGACGTGGTGCTCATGCTGGGCCCGCTTTACCATCTGCCTGAACGGGCGGACCGGGTGCGGGCGTTGACCGAGGCCCACCGGGCGGTCCGGCCGGGCGGGCTGGTGGTCGCGGCCACCATCAACCGCTTCGCGCAGTTGCACGACCTCCTGCGTGAGGAGCGCTACTTCATCCCGCTGCACCGCGAACGGACCGATGCCGTCCTCGCGGACGGCCGGCACCCTTATCACGAGGACGGGTTCTTCACCGTCGCCCACTTCGCCCAACCCGGCGAGGTGCCCACGGAGTTCGCCGAGGCCGGACTCGGCGTCGAGGGCCAGTACGGCATCGAGGGCGTCGCCTGGCTCATGGGCGGTGTCGAGGACTGGCTCGACGACCCGGCGCGCCGCGAGGCCGTCCTGGCGGCGAGTCGGCACATCGAGTCCGAGCCCAGCCTCCTCGGCACCAGCGGGCACCTGCTGACCGCGGGCAGACCGTCGCCGTAGGTGCGTACGATCGCAAGATCGGCTGCCGTCCATCGAGGAGTCCGCCCGTGTTCACCACCCGACCCACCCTCCAGGGCACCTTCGGCATGGTGTCCTGCACCCACTGGCTCGCCTCGCAGTCGGCGATGGCCGTGCTGGAGCGCGGCGGCAACGCCTTCGACGCGGCCGTGGCCGGCGCGTTCGTGCTGCACGTCGTCGAGCCGCACCTCAACGGGCCGGCCGGCGAGGTGCCGATCCTGCTCGCGCCGGCGGGCGGTGAGGTGCGGGTGCTGTGCGGGCAGGGCGTGGCGCCGGCCGGGGCGACGGTCGCGCACTACCGGGGACTCGGCCTGGAGCTCGTGCCGGGGACGGGGCCGCTCGCCGCCGCCGTGCCCGGGGCGTTCGACGCCTGGATGCTGCTGCTGCGGGACCACGGGACCAGGACGCTCGCCGAGGTGCTCGAGTACGCCATCGGGTACGCCGAACACGGCCACGCGCCCGTGGAGCGCGTCGGGGAGACCGTCGAGACCGTGCGGGAGCTGTTCGAGACGGAGTGGACCTCGTCGGCCGAGGTGTATCTGCCGGACGGGGAGGCACCCCGGCCCGGGAAGCTGTTCCGCAACCCCGCCCTCGCCGCCACCTGGAAGCGGTTGCTCGACGAGGTCGCCGGGGCCGGGGACCGGGTCGCGCAGATCGAGGCCGCACGGGAGGTGTGGCGCACCGGGTTCATCGCCGAGGCCCTGGTACGGCAGGCCCAGCGGCCCACCAGGGACACCAGCGGCGAGCGGCACTCCGGCACGCTCACGCCCGCCGACCTCGCCGGCTGGTCCGCGACCTACGAGGCGCCGGCGACGTACGACTTCCACGGCTGGACCGTGTGCAAGGCCGGTCCCTGGAGTCAGGGACCGGTCCTCCTCCAGCAGCTCGCGCTGCTCCCGCCGGAGCTGCCCCGGTACGGGTCCGCCGAGTACGTCCATCTGCTGATCGAGGGCTGCAAGCTGGCCATGGCCGACCGGGAGGCCTGGTACGGCGACGCGGCCGAGGTACCGCTCGCCGAGCTGCTGTCCCCGCGGTACAACGCGGCCCGGCGGGAGCTGATCGGCGACAAGGCATCCCATGAGCTGCGGCCCGGCAGCCCGGGCGGACGCGCCCCGCGGCTGTGCGCGCACGCGCGCGTGGTGGCCTGCGACGACCCCGGCTTCGACGTGCTGGGCGTCGGCGAGCCGACCGTCGCGGGGCGCCCGACGTCCCCGGTGCCGGGCGAGCCCGACGTGGCCGCCGACGGGGGCACCCGCGGCGACACCTGCCACCTCGACGTCGTCGACCGCTGGGGCAACATGATCGCGGCCACCCCCAGCGGCGGCTGGCTGCAGTCCAACCCCGTCGTGCCCGAACTGGGCTTCCCGCTCGGCACCCGGCTGCAGATGACCTGGCTGGAAGAGGGCCTGCCGAACTCGCTGACGCCGGGACGGCGGCCGCGTACGACACTCACGCCCTCGATCGCCCTGCGCGACGGCGTGCCCGTCATGGCCTTCGGCACGCCCGGCGGGGACCAGCAGGACCAGTGGCAGCTGCACTTCTTCCTCGCGGTCGCCCTACGGGAGCCGGTCCGCGGCGGCCTCGACCTCCAGGGCGCGATCGACGCCCCGAACTGGCACAACGACAGCTTCCCGGGCTCCTTCTACCCGCGCGGGATGCGGCCGGGGAGCGTCACCGTGGAGTCCCGCACGGCCGCCGAGGTGGTGGAGGAGCTCCGGCGGCGCGGTCATGAGGTGACCGTCGGTGACGCCTGGTCGGAGGGGCGGCTGTGTGCGGTCGCGAGGGACCCGCGGACCGGCGTCCTGTCGGCGGCGGCGAATCCGCGGGGGATGCAGGGGTACGCGGTCGGGCGCTGAGGACTGGTCTCGGGGGCTGGTCTCGGGCGCTGCGGCCGGGCCTCGGACGGGCCTCGGACGGCCGAGGCCGGGCCTCTGACCTGCCGATACGCGCCCCTCATGTTCACGTCGATGCCATCCGGCGGCCATCGGGCGGGCGGGGATTGTCAGTGGGGCGTGCTCTCATGGAGGGGTGATCGAAAACAACGAAACCATCGACGAGTTTCTCGCACAGCACTCGGCCGACGTCGAGGAAGCGGTCCGCAAGGCGGCCGCGGCCGAGATCATGCCCCGTTTCCGGCAGCTCGCCGCGCACGAGGTCGACCAGAAGAGCGGACCGCACGACCTGGTGACCGACGCCGACCGGCTCGCCGAGCAGTACCTCACCGAGGCGCTCGGCGCCCTCCTGCCCGGCTCGGTCGTGGTCGGCGAGGAGGCGGTGCACGCCAACCCGGCGTCGTACGACGCGCTCCAGGGCGACGCCCCGGTCTGGATCGTCGACCCCGTCGACGGCACCCGCCAGTTCGTGCACGGAGACTCCGGCTTCTGCACGCTGGTCGCGCTCGCACAGCGCGGCGTCCTGCTCGCCTCCTGGACCTACGCCCCCGCCCGCGACCAGCTGGCCACAGCGGTACGGGGCCGGGGCGCCTTCCTCGACGGCGAGCGGCTGCACTCCGGCGCGCCGGAGCCCGGCCGCGACCTGGAAGTCGCCACGTCCCACCCGGACTACACGACCGACGAGGAGAAGCACGCGCTGCTCGGCCTGTGGACCGAGGGCGTGCGACCCCGTCCCTGCGGGTCCGCGGGGCTGGAGTATCTCGCCGTCGCCCGGGGCGAGTTGGACGCCACGGCGTTCTCCTGGGAGGCCGCCTGGGACCACGCGGCGGGCCTGCTGCTGGTCGAGGAGGCGGGCGGCGCCCACCTGACCCGCGCGGGCGAGCCGTTCCGCATCACCGGCGGCAATGTCCTGCCGTTCACGACGGCCCGTGACGCGGCCACGGCTCGCCGGGTGCGGGAGCTGCTGTCGGCCGCAGTCTGATCTGGGGGCTGCCCCCGCCGACGCGGAGGTCGATCACCTCGAACTCGGCGGGGGTGCCGTCCGCGGGCCACTCGCATTCCGCCCGCAGAAGCAGCAACGCGTCCACGAAGCCGGCGGCGGGCAGACCGACGTCGACGAACACGCCCGTGACACCGGCACCCCAGGGCGAGACGGTGAACGTCCCGGTCAGGCGCGTGCCGACCGGCAGGGGACCGGTGTCGTGGCGGACGTCGCACTGGCGGAAGGACCGGGCCCGGCCCCACGCCACATCGAACTCCCGCGGCTCGACCGACCGGGCGCCCGGCGGCTCCACGAGAGGTTCTGGCACCGGCACCCCGTACACGACCTCGTACAGCCGCACGCCCCACTCCCCGCATGCCTGCCGTGTCTGCGCCACCTCGACCGGTTCGGCTGCCACCACGGGTACGGAATCCGGCCCCCGGAAGGTGATCTGCCGCACCACCTGCCCGGCATCCCCGACCTCGAACCAGTGCCACAGGTCGTCCTCGGGCACAGGGAATCGGAAGCGGCGCGTCACCCGGCGGACTTTACCCGCGCCCCCGCGCTGTCAGTGGCCCGGCATATCCTGATCCTTCAAGGCCGTCGGCTGACGAAGGAGTCCGAGGTGCCGTCGATGCTCGATGCGGTCGTGGTGGGTGCGGGGCCGAACGGGCTGACCGCTGCCGTGGAGCTGGCCCGGCGGGGCTTCTCCGTGGCCGTGTTCGAGGCGCGTGACACCGTCGGCGGGGGTGCCCGCACGGAAGAGCTGACCCTGCCCGGCTTCCGGCACGACCCGTGCTCCGCCGCGCACCCCCTCGGCATCAACTCGCCCGTGTTCCGGACCATGCCGCTCGACCGCTACGGCCTTCAGTGGCTGCACGCCGAGCTGCCCATGGCGCACCCCTTCACCGACGGCACCGCCGCCGTGCTGTCCCGTTCCGTCGCCGAGACCGCCGCCTCCTTCGGCCCGCGCGACGCGGGGACGTACCGCAGGCTGGTCGAGCCGTTCCTGCCCAAGTGGGACACCCTGGCCCGCGACTTCATGTCCCTGCCCCTGACCGCGCTGCCACGCGACCCGGTCACCCTCGCCCGGTTCGGCCTCGTCGGGCTGCCCCCGTCCACGTGGCTGATGCGCCGCTTCCGCGACGAGCGGGCCAAGGCCCTGTTCTCCGGCCTCGTCGCCCACGTCATGGCGCCGCTGGGCGGCTTCGCCACCGGCGCCGTCGGCCTGGTCTTCGCCCTCGCCGCCCACGCGCGCGGCTGGCCCGTGGCCCGCGGCGGCTCCCAGTCCATCTCCGATGCCCTCACCGCCTATCTCGAGGACCTCGGCGGCGCCGTCCACACCGACTACGAGGTCAAGCGGCTCGACGACCTGCCGCCCGCGCGCGCCTACATCTTCGACACCTCACCCACCGCGCTGGCCCGCATCGCCGGTCTCGGCCGGTACTACGAGGGCTACCGCTACGGCTCCGCCGCCTTCAAGATCGACTACGCGCTGGACGGGCCGGTGCCGTGGACCGCGCCGGAAGCCCGGCGCGCGGGCACCGTGCAGATCGGCGGGGACAGCGCGGAGATCGACACCGCGCTGCGCGCCGCGTCCGGGGAGGGCCGGGCGCCCGACAAGCCGTTCATGATCACGGTGCAGCCCAGTGTCGTCGACCCCACCCGGGCTCCCGACGGCAAGCACGCCTTCTGGGCGTACGGGCATGTGCCGAACGGCTGGACCGGAGACCTCACGGACGCCCTCGAACGCCAACTGGAGCGCTTCGCCCCGGGGTTCCGTGACCGCGTCCTCGCCCGCGCCACGGCCGGCCCGGCCGAACTCGCCGCCCGCAACGCCAACTACGTCGGCGGAGACATCGCCTCCGGCGCGGCCTCCGGGCTCCAACTCCTGCTGCGCCCCAAGCTGTCGCTCTTCCCCTACACCACCCCGCACCCGGCGGTCTTCATCTGCTCGTCGGCCACCCCGCCCGGGCCGGGCGTGCACGGCATGTCGGGGCACAACGCGGCCAAGGCGGTGTGGCGGCGGCTGCGTCAGGAGCCGTAAGTACCGGGTGCAGTAAGTGCCTGGTGCAGTAAGTACCAGGAGCCCTGAGACTGCTCAAACGACCCACGTTTACCGGTAGTTCGGGCCGCACGGTAAGGGGAGTCCGTGTCTTCTTTGTCACTCTCCTTACCGGGGGGTAGGTATCTGACTGTCCAACACCCGCGAGTAAGGTGCGGCCATGAAAGATCGGAAAGCGGTTGCCCGCTTCGGATCCCGGTCTGCCGTGCGCCTCACCGACCTCGCCCTGCTCGTCAGAGCGCCGGCCGCGTTGAGTGTCCCCGGTGACGTGATCGCGGGAGCGGCCGCCGCCGGACGTCCGCTCGGCGTCCGCACCCTCGGAGTGATCGGTTCCTCCGTGTGCCTCTACTGGGCCGGCATGGCCCTCAACGACTACGCCGACGCCACGGTGGACGCCGTCGAGAGGCCTGGCCGACCTGTGCCGTCGGGGCGTGTTCCGCGGCGGACCGCCCTTGCGGTGGCCGGTGGACTCACCGCGGCGGGGATCTCTCTCGCCGCGGCCGCGGGTGGGCGCCGCAGTGTGGGCGTCGCGCTGCCCTTGGCCGGGTTGGTCTGGGCGTACGACCTGAAGCTCAAGTCCACTGCGGCGGCCGGAGTCGCCATGGCGGGGGCCCGGATCCTGGACGTCCTGGCCGGAGCGGTTGTGCCCGGAGCCGGCGCCGCATCGGTCGGCGTCGCGCTGCGCCGTGCCGCCGTGCCTGCCGCGCTGGTCGGTGTCCATACCGGCACGCTCATGGCCCTCAGCCGGCACGAGGTCGCCGGGGCGCCGGCGCGGGTTCCGGCCGTGACTCTTGCCGTGTCGGCGGCGACGGCGGTCGCCACGGCCGTTCCCGTCCCCCGGGTCGCCGCCGAGAGCGCCGCGGTATGTCGTCGAGCGTCTGCGGCGCCGTCGTGGCCGCTCGCGCCCGGCGGCGGAGCCGCGAACCGACACAGCCTCACGCTCCTCGAGGGCGTGGCCGGCACCCTCCTCTCCGAGAAGCTCCGAACCACGTCCTCCGCAAAGCTCCGCGCCGCCCTCACCGCCGCCGGTGTCCTCGCCTACCTCGGCACCTACGGCACCGCCCAGGCCCGTGCCGTGAGGGAGCCCTCCGGGGAGAACGTACAGCGGGCCGTCGGGGCCGGGATCCTTGGGCTGATGCCCCTGCAGGCGGCGCTGACCGCGCGTGGCGGGGCACCTGCCGTCGCCGCGGCGCTCGGCGTCGTCCACCCCCTCGCGCGACGGCTGGCCCGGCGCATTTCGCCCACCTGAGACCCACCACACCCTCCGTGTGAGGAACCGGCACCATGAGACCTCCCCTCACCGATCTCACCTTCGGTTACGGCACCAACGGCTTCACCCACCACCGGCTGACCGACGTCCTGGTCGTCCTCGCCGATCTCGGCTACGACGGCGTCGCCCTCACCCTCGACCACGGCCACCTCGACCCGTACGCCGACGACCTGCCCCGGCGCGTCACCGCCCTTGCCCGGCAACTCGCGCGGCACGGGCTCGATGTGACGGTGGAGACCGGCGCGCCGTACTTCCTCGATCCCTGGGGCAAGCACCTGCCCACGCTGATGTCGGACGGCTCCGAGATCAGGATCGACCTGCTGCGCCGCGCCCTGCGCATCGCGGCCGACCTCGGCTCGCCCACCGTGCACCTGTGCAGCGGCCCGGCGCCGGACGGGCTGCCGGAGCGGGACGCGTGGAAGCGGCTCGCGGCCGGTGTGGAGACCGTGCTGGAGACGGCGCAGGAGTACGGGGTGGCGCTGGCCTTCGAGCCGGAGCCGTACATGTTCGTCGACACCGTGGAGCGCTGCCTGCACCTCGCTCAACTGGTCGACGGGCACGAGCTGTTCGGGATCACCCTGGACATCGGCCACGCGCACTGCGTGGAGAAACGTTCCGTGCTCGACTGCGTGAGCCGGGCGGCACCGCTCCTGCGCAACGTGCAGATCGAGGACATGCGGCGCGGCATCCACCAGCACCTCGAATTCGGCGCGGGCGAGATCGACTTCCCGCCCGTACTGGCCGCCTTGCGTGACCTCGGGCATCGCGGCCTGGTCTCCGTCGAGATCCAGGGCGGCTCGCTCGACGCGCCCGACGTGGCCCGCCGCTCGATCGAGTTCCTGCGTGCGGCCGTACGGACCGCGGCGGGCCGATAGACGCCGCCCGGCCCTTTCCTTCTGGCTCGACTCCTCCCACATCTGCGGAAGTTGCCCCCTCATGGCTGTCACGACTGCCTGCCCCTCGGCTCCGCCGGACCCTCACCCCGCCCTGATCGCCGTCCTGGACCCCACGGCCCGTACCTGGCTGGACGAGAGCGCCGCCAAGGTCGCCGCCGAACCCGCCACCTTACGGCGGCTCTTCCCCGCTGCCCGGAGGCGCTGCGGGCACGGGCGCCTCGACTGCTACTGGACCGTCGACGAGGCCGCCCGGGCCGTCCTGCTCACCGCACTGCCCCTGCGCGGCCAGGCCCTCGCCGACGAGGTCGCCCTCCTCCACCGCCACGGCGACCCGGCGGAACAACGCGCCGTCCTGCGCACCCTGCCGCTGCTCGACCTGGGCGACCGCGGCCTGCCCCTCGTACGGGAGACCCTGCGCGGCAACGACACCAGCCTGATCGAGGCCGCCCTCGGCCCGTACGCCGCCGCGCACCTGCCGGACGCCGAGTACCGCCAGGCCGTACTGAAGTGCGTCTTCTACGAGATCCCGCTGGACCGCGTCACCGGCCTCGACACCCGCACCGACCGCGAACTGGCCCGAATGCTCGCCGACTTCGCCCATGAGCGGATCGTCGCGGGACGGGACGTACCGCAGGACATCCTGCCCCTCGTCCGCGCCTTCCCGGACGTCATCGGCGCAGAACTCAAGAAACTCCAGCACCCACTCACGGACGTACTCAAGGAAGAGGGCTGACCGTGCGCATCTTCGATCCCCATATCCACATGACCTCCCGGACGACCGACGACTACGAGGCGATGTACGCCGCCGGGGTGCGCGCCGTCGTCGAGCCCGCCTTCTGGCTGGGCCAGCCCCGGACCTCGCCCGAGAGCTTCTACGACTACTTCGACGGGCTGTTGGGCTGGGAGCCGTACCGCGCCGCCCAGTTCGGCATCCAGCACTTCTGCACGATCGCGCTCAACCCGAAGGAGGCCAACGACCCCCGTTGCCTGCCCGTCCTCGACGAACTGGACCGCTATCTCGCCAAGGACCGGGTCGTCGCCGTCGGCGAGATCGGCTACGACTCGATGACCCCGGAGGAGGACGAGGCGCTCGCCCGTCAGCTCCAGCTCGCGATCGAGCACGAGCTGCCCGCCCTCGTGCACACCCCGCACCGCGACAAGGCGGCCGGCACCCGGCGCACCCTGGACGTCGTTCGGGAGTCGGGCATCGCCCCCGGACTCGTCGTCCTCGACCACCTCAACGAGCTCACCGTCGGCATGGTCCTCGACAGCGGCTGCTGGGCCGGCTTCTCGATCTACCCGAAGACCAAGATGAGCGAGGACCGGATGGTGGAGATCCTCAAGGAGCACGGGACGGAGCGGGTGCTCGTCAACTCCGCCGCCGACTGGGGACGTTCGGACCCGCTGAAGACCCGTAGGACCGCCGACGCCATGCTCGCCGCCGGGTTCGGCGACGACGCCGTGGACGAGGTGCTGTGGCGCAACCCGGTCGCCTTCTACGGCCAGAGCGGGCGGCTGGAGCTGGAGGAGCCCAAGCCCGACGAGGAGGCCACCTTCCGGGGCAACTCCATACGTCGCGGGGGAGCGTGAGCATCCCATGCGCTTTCTGCACCCGGACGGCACCACCGTCCACCTCGGCTACTGCAGCAACGTCCACCAGGCGGAGGACCTCCGGGGCGTGATCGCCCAGCTCGCCGACTACGCCGAGCCCGTGCGCGAACGGCTCGGGACCGACCGGCTCGGCATCGGCCTGTGGCTGGCGCGACCCGTCGTCAGCGAACTCGCCGACGACGAGGGCGCGTTGATGCGGTTGAAGTCCGAGCTGCGGGCACGCGGCCTGGAGACCGTCACCCTCAACGCCTTCCCGTACGCAGGATTCCACCGCGAGGTCGTCAAGAAGGACGTGTACGAACCCGACTGGGCCGACGAGCCCCGGCTGAAGTACACCCTGGACTGCGCCCGCGTCCTCGCCGCCCTCCTCCCGGACGACGTCGACCGCGGAAGCGTCTCCACGCTGCCGCTCGCGTGGCGCACCCCGTGGACGCCCGCCTGCGCCGAGGAGGCCCGACACGCCCTGGACCGGCTGGCCACCGGGCTCGCCGCGCTGGAGGCGTGGACGGGCCGCCGTATCCGCGTGGGCTTCGAACCGGAACCCGGATGTGTCGTCGAGACCACCACGCAGGCGGTGCGGGAACTGGGCGGACTGGACCCCGACCGGCTCGGCATCTGCCTCGACGCGTGCCATCTCGCCGTGCAGTTCGAGCAGCCTGCCGAGGCCCTGCGGCGGCTCTCGGAGGCCGGGATGCCGGTGGTCAAGCTCCAGGCGTCCTGTGCCGTGGAGGCCGCGAACCCGTCCGACCCCGCCGCCCGCGCGGCCCTGCACCGCCTGGCCGAACCCCGGTTCCTGCACCAGACCCGGACGACGAGCGACGGTGACGTCCTCGGCGTGGACGACCTTCCCGACGCCCTCGACGGCGCCCTTCCCGCCGACGGTGGCCCCTGGCGCGTCCACTTCCACGCCCCGCTGCACACCGACCCCGAACCCCCGCTGCGTACGACGGCCGACCAGCTCGACCAGGTCCTCGCCGGACTGCTGGGCGGGGCCGCGGCCGGCTGCGACCACATCGAGGTCGAGACCTACACCTGGTCCGTCCTCCCCGAACCGCCCACCGACCTGCCCGGCGGCATCGCCGCCGAACTCGCCTGGGCCCGCGACCGGTTGACCGGCCTCGGCCTCAAGGAGGAACCGTCATGACGACCGACCCGGCGAACCGCGTTGTCGTCCTCGACATCGTCGGCCTCACCCCGAACCTTCTGCAGCACATGCCGGCCGTCGCCGCCCTCGGCGAACGCGGCTTCCGGGCCCGGCTCGACACCGTGCTGCCCGCCGTGACCTGCACCGTCCAGTCCACCCTCCTCACCGGCGAACCCCCGTCCACGCACGGTGCGGTGGCGAACGGCTGGTACTTCCGCGACCTCGGCGAAGTCATGCTGTGGCGCCAGCACAACGCGCTCGTCGGCGGCGAGAAGATCTGGGAGACGGCCCGGAAGACCAACCCCGACTACAAGGTCGCCAACATCTGCTGGTGGTACGCGATGGGTGCCGACGTCGACTGGACGGTCACCCCCCGCCCCGTCTACTACTCCGACGGCCGCAAGGAACCCGACTGCTACACCTGGCCGCCGTCCCTGCACGACGAACTCACCGACCGGCTCGGCCCGTTCCCCCTGTTCACCTACTGGGGCCCGAACGCGGGCATGCCCTCCACCCAGTGGATCCTGGCCGCCGCCCGCCAGGTCTTCGACGAGCACCGCCCCGACCTCACGCTCGTCTACATCCCGCAGATGGACTACGAGCCCCAGCGCTCCGGCCCCGACTCGGCCGCCACCCTCCGCGCCGCCCGCCAACTCGACGACGCCCTGCGCCCGTTGATCGACCACTTCCTGAGCGAGGGCGCCACCGTCGTCGCGCTCAGCGAGTACGGCATCACGCCCGTCTCCCGCCCCGTCGACATCAACCGCGCCCTGCGCCGGGCAGGGCTGCTGGAGGTGTACACGCAGGACGGCATGGAGTACCTGGACCCGTGGACCTCGCGCGCCTTCGCGGTCGCCGACCACCAGGTCGCCCACGTCTACGTCCGCGACCCGGCCGACGTCGACACCGTCGCCGAGCTCGTCGCCGAACTCGACGGTGTGGAGCAGGTGCTGGACGCCGACGGCAAGTCCGCCCACGGTCTGGACCACGAGCGCTCCGGCGAACTCGTCGCGCTCGCCGACCCCGACGCCTGGTTCACGTACTACTACTGGCTGGACGACGAGCGCGCCCCCGACTTCGCCCGCCAGGTCGAGATCCACCGCAAGCCCGGCTACGACCCCGCCGAGCTCCTCTACGACGAGACCGTCCCCGCGGTGAAGCTGCGCGCGGTCGGCCAGGTCGCCCGCAAGAAGCTCGGCTTCCGCTACCGCCTCAAGACCGTCCCCCTCGACCCGTCCGGCGTCCGCGGCAGCCACGGCCGCCTGCCCGCCGACCCCGACCACGGCCCCGTACTGCTGTGTTCGCGGCCGGAGTCGGAGCGGGCGAAGGAGGCGTACGCGGCCACCGAGGTCAAGTCCCTGCTGCTGGGCCTCGCAGGCCTGCACGAGACGCCCGATGCGACGGAAGGCACGCAGAAGTGACGATCCACCCGCCCCTGCCCACGGTCCGCCCCCTGCTCGACCCGGCCCCCGAGTACGCCAAGTGGCAGTCCGAGGAGCCGATCCGCCGGGTGACGATCTGGGGCGACAACAGCCCCTGGCTGATCACCGGTTACGAGGACGCCCGTACGGTGCTCGCCGACGCCCGCTTCAGCGCGGACGCCAACCACCCCGGCTTCCCCCACACCCGCCCCGGAGCACCGCCGCAAGCCCCGGGCCTCTTCCACCAGATGGACCCGCCGGACCACACCCGGCTGCGCCGCATGCTGATCCCCGACTTCACCTTCCGGCGCATCGAGCAGATGGAGGGCGCCGTCCAGCGGATCTGCGACGACCTGCTGGACGCGATGACGGACGGGGACGCGACACAGGCGGACCTGGTCGCGTCGTACGCGCTGCCCCTGCCCACCCTCGCCATCTGCGAACTGCTCGGCGTCCCCTACGAGGACCACGGCTTCTTCCGCGAGAAGTCCAACGCCCTCACCAGCGTCGCGGGTGACCCGGCCGAGGCGATGCAGGCGCGCATGGCGCTCTACGGCTATCTGCGCGCCCTGATCGATCGCCGCACGCACGACCCCGCCGACGACCTCATCTCCCGCCTGGCCACCGAGCGCGTCGCGACCGGCGAGGCCACGCTCGACGAGGCCACGGGCATGGTCTCCCTGCTCCTGCTGGCGGGCCACGAGACGACGGCGAACATGTTCCCGCTGGCCGTGATCGCCCTGCTGCAGAACCCGGCCCGACTACAGGACCTGCGGGCCGACGACTCCCGGTGGCCGGGGGCGGTGGAGGAACTCCTGCGCCATCTGACCGTCATCCACTCCGGGATACGGCGGATCGCCACGGAGGACGTCGACGTGTCCGGCGTCCGCATCAGCGCGGGGGAGGGCGTGGTGGTGGCGTTGCAGGCCGCCAACCGCGACCCGTCCGTGTACGCCGACCCCGACGCCCTCGACGTCCACCGCGACGCCGGCGGCCATCTCGCCTTCGGGCACGGACTGCACCAGTGCCTCGGCCAGTCGCTGGCGCGCACCGAACTCCGCCTGGGCCTGTCCACGCTGTTCCGCAGGCTCCCGTCCCTGCGCATCACGGCACCGCTCGATTCGCTGGCCCTGTCGGCCAGCACGGTCCACGGGGTGCGCTCGTTGCCGGTCGCCTGGTAATTGCCGGTCATCGGTGGCCAGGGCTGCTATAGAGGCTGTCATGACCACCATCAGGCTCGTTCAGGGCGACATCACGCGGGAGACCGCCGACGCGATCGTCAACGCCGCGAACTCCTCCCTCCTGGGCGGGGGAGGAGTCGACGGCGCGATCCACCGCCGCGGCGGCCCCGCGATCCTCGACGACTGCCGCAGGCTGCGCGCCTCCCAGTACGGCAAGGGCCTGTCCACGGGGCGGGCGGTCGCCACGACGGCGGGGGAGTTGGATGCGCGGTGGGTGATTCACACGGTGGGCCCGCGGTACAGCCGGGAGGAGGACCGGTCGGAGCTGCTGGCCTCCTGCTACCGGGAATCGTTGCGGGTGGCGGACGAGCTGGGTGCCCGTACCGTCGCCTTCCCGGCGGTCTCCGCGGGCATCTACGGCTGGCCGATGGAGGACGCCGCCCGGATCGCGGTGGCGACGGTGCGGGCGACGCGGACCTCGGTCGAGGAGGTCAGGTTCGTCCTCTTCGACGAGCAGGCGTACGAGGCGTTCGCCCGGCAGGTCCGGTGAGTGCGGTGAGTGCGGTGACCACGGTCAGGCCAGCCACGTGCCCGACGGCTCACCGAACACCCCTGCCACCCGGTCCCAGATGGTCTCGCCCCGCCTGATCGTGAGGTCCGGGCGGCCGGAGAAGGTCCACCCCTCGTAGGCCGACCAGCCGCACTTGGACTGGACCTGATCGGCCGTCATGAACCAGGTGGCCTCGCTGTCGAAGACCACGAGGTCCGCGTCGTATCCGGCCTCGATGCGGCCCTTGCGCGTCTGCATGCCGAACAGCTCCGCGGGGCGCTGCGCGCAGAGCCGCGCGATCAGGGGAAGGAGATCGTCGGCCGAACGCTGCGGCCAGCGGCGGCGCATGCCCGTGAAGACCGCCGGCAGCAGCTCCTGGGTCCCCGGCAGGCCGGGCGGGGCGTCCGCGGGGGGAAGCGCCTTCTCTTCGGGCGTGTGGGGTGCGTGGTCGCTGCCCAGCGTCGCCAGGTCCTGGTGGAGCAGCGCGTCCCAGAGGCGGTCCTGGTCGTGCGGCTCGCGGATGGCGGGGCTCAGCCGGATGCGGGCGCCCAGGCGCCGGGTGTCCGACCGGGTGAACGACAGATGGTGCGGGGTGGCCTCGAAGGTGAGGGGCAGACCGGAGTGGCGCGCGGCCGCCAGCAGGTCGCACTCCTCGGCCGACGACACGTGCAGGATGTGCGCGGCGGTGCCGTAGCGGCGGACCAGTTCGGCTATGCGGGCCGCCGCGACGATTCCGCCGCTGCGCGGGCGGGCGGGCTCGTACGCCGCGTAGGACTCCGGCGGCGGCAGATAGGTGTCGAGGAGGGAGAAGACACCGCCGTCCTCGCCGTGCAGCACGACGCGGATGCCGTGGTCGGCGGCCACCGAGAAGATCTTGCTCAGGACGCCGTGGTCGTGGATCACGTCCGGCGCCGTGTGGTGGCCGGCCATGAACACCTTGACGGAGGTGGCCACTCGGGGATCCAGGTCGGCCAGCGCGTCCACGGTCTCGGCGCGGACGCCCATGTGGAAGCGGAAGTCGACCAGCGACCGGCCCTCGATGAGCGCTGCCTTGCGGGTGGCGCCCGCCATGTCGTGCAGCGGCGGCAGGGTGTTGGGCATGTCGATCACCGTGGTCACGCCGCCCGCGGCGGCCGCCCGGCTCCCGTGCTCCCAGTCCTCCTTGTGCGTGAGGCCCGGTGTGCGGAAGTGCACATGGGAGTCGATCAGGCCCGGCAGGACATGACGGCCGGCGGCGTCGACCACGCGCGTGGCGCGCGGCAGGGGGGCGGACGCGGGGAGGACGTCGGCGATCCGTCCGTCCCGGACGGTCACCGTGCCCGTACGCACGCCCTGCGGGGTGACGAGCCGTCCCCCGTGGAGCACCAGGTCCATCCTGCCGGGTTCGTGGTTGTCCGTCATGACGGGGAGTCCTCCAGGGAGAGAAGCTGCAGACAGAGGTCGTTGGTGGGGCCCATCAGGCCGACCGCGCGCACGTCCCGGAACAGCCGGTTCACCGGGTGGTCGCGCAGGAAGCCCGCGCTGCCCAGCAGTCGCTGGGCCAGCAGGCAGACCTCCTCCGCCGTGGTCGACGCGATCACCTTGCTGTGCAGGGTCGTCAGCCCGGGGCGGGCGCTGTCCCGGCGGGCCGCGCTCTCCACCGCGGCGCGGGCGGCTTCCACCCGGCCGGCCAACTCGGCCACCCGCCGCAGCGCGAGGCCGTCGCCACCGCGCTTGTGCACATGGGCCGCGGCCAGCCGGTGGACCGTGTCGGCGACACCGACGGCGACCGCTCCCAGGGTCGCTCCCGACTCACGGACTCCGGCGATGATGGCCGCGGCCTCGCCGAGCGGGCCGAGCAAGGCGCCGGCGGGTACGAGGCAGTGGTGCAGTTCGACGAACCCGGTCGCGGAGGCGCGCATGCCCACCAGATCCATGCCGGTGTCGGCGACCAGGCCCGGGGCGTCCGCCTCCACCAGGAAGAAGCTCTGGCCGTCGCTTCCGTACACGGTGTCCGCGTCGCCCGGCTCGGAGGTGCGGGCGAGCACGAGATACACCTGCGCGAGGCCCGCCCCCGTCGTGAAGCTCTTGGCGCCGTCGAGCACCCAGCCGTCCTGCCCGCGGACCGCGGTGGTGGCGATGTTCCGCTTGTCCGCCGACGCGCCCGTCTCGCTCCATGCCGAGGCGGCCAGCCACCGGCCGTCGGCGAGCCGCGGCAGACAGTGCGCGCGCTGCTGCGCGGAGCCCCATTCCACGATGCGGGCCGTGACGGCGAAGTGCTGGAAGAGAATGATGGCGACGGACGGATCGATTCCGGCGACCTGCTCGACGATCCGGTTCACGAGGAGCGCGCCGCCGCCTTCGCCGCCGAACTCACGCGGTACGGCCGTGGCGAGGATCCCGGAGGAACGCAGGGCGGCCAGGACGGCCTCCGGGAGCCGCCCGGCGCGATCGGCCTCGGCCGCGTGCGCGCGCAGCACGTCGTACAGGGCCGCGTACGTGCGGCCGAGCGAGGCCCGGTCGGGAACGGCAGGGGCGTTCACACCGTCGATGGCGCCCATGGTGAGGCCTCCTTGTCGAGAGCAGGGTCGGGGGAAGGGGCGAACGGGGCGACGAGGTTTGTGGCGGACCCGATGGCAAGGGGCCCGGACAGCAGCCCCGCCCGCTTGCCGCTGACGCTCACCCACTGCAGGAGCGGCTTTCCGGGCTGCCGGTGGTCGGACCTGACCTCCGCCACCGTGGAACCACCGGCGGTCTCGATCCCGACGCGTGTTATTTCCTCGGCGGCTCCGCCCAGGAGCCGGGCCGGCACGGTGCCCCGCACGGTCGTCGCGGTGGCCAGACAGGTGATCCCGGTCAGCGCGAGGGTGGGATGCCACGAGGGAACCGAGATCGCGCGGGCGGACAGCCGGGCACGGTCGTACGAGCCGACGAGCGCGATCTTGGGAAAGACACTGGACGGGTCCGTGCCCAACACGGCGGAGGCGGCGCGCCGGATCTCCTGGATCTCCTCGAAGACATCGTCGCCGGCCCCGAACAGCGCGGCCTGCGTGTGCAGTCCCAGGTCCCGCGCGTCGACGAAGACGTACGGGTTTCCGAGGGAGACCAGGGAGACGTCGTATGCCGAACGGGCGGTGGTCACCCGGTCGAGCGGACGGCCCGTCATCAGCGTGCGGTCCAGTGTCGTACCCGGCTGCTGCACGAAGTGCAGCGTGAAGTCGCAGCTGCCGCGGCGTGCTTCGTCCACCTCGCAGACGGCGTGGTCCCCGTTGTTGAGCACCCTCAGCCGTACGCGGTCTCCCGGCGCCGGCTGTGCCACGAGCCGCCGGGCGCCGGCCACCAGCACCGAGCACAGGATCGAGTGCCCGCAGCTGCCGCGGAAGTCGAAGGCGTCGGGCGACTCGGGCAGGCACTGCACGAACAGGTAGTCCAGGTCGAACAGCGGGTGGGCCGATCTTGAGATCAGGGCGATCTTCAAGACGTCCTCGTGCCCCGCATCCACCAGGTGACGGCGCGCCCGGGCCAGCAGCGGACGGATCAGCTGCTCGGTCAGGGGGAGTCCGTCGGCGTCGAGCACCAGGGTGGGGCACGGAGCACCCGGTGCCTGGGCCAGCTGGCCGATCACGCCGCCAGCCGCCCGCCGACGGCGGCCGTCGCCGCGCCTTCCGCCGTACCGGAGCCGCCCGCGGGAGCGAACTGCTCCAGCCACAGCTCGTGCACGAGCAGCGACCACAGGGCCAGCGCCGACCGGTCGGAAGGACGGGCCGCCTGCTCGGCGAAGAGCCCGTCCACGGCGGCCGGGTCCAGCATGCCGTGGCGGCGCAGCCGCACCGGGGCCAGCAGGTCCCGGGCGAAGGCGTGCAGGGCGCTGCCGGGGACCAGCATCGCGCCGACGGGCAGGGTGAACGGCTGCTTCGGCCGGGCCAGCACCGAAGCGGGCAACAGCCCTTCGGCCGCCCCGTACAGCACCCGCTTGACCCGGCCGTCGCCGACCTTGAAACCGGCCGGCAGCCCGGTCGCGTACCTCACGACCGAGGGCTGGCAGAACGGCAGCCGCGCCTCGACCGACGCCGCCATGCTCAGATGGTCCACCCTGCGCAGGTGGTACGCGGGCAGCCGCGTCCCGGTCTCGAAGTCCGTGAGAGCCGCCAGCCGGTTCTCGCCGGCCGAGCCGAGGGCCTCGGCGACACGGGCGGCCGCGGACCGCCGTGAGCGGACGAACTCCAGGTAGGCGGGCGAGTACAGACGCTCCCGCAGCACCCGCGGTACGGCGGCCAGAGCCTCGACGTATCCCGTCACCCAGTCGCCCCCGGCCGGCACGTCGAGGGCCGTACGGATCCGGTCGTAGCCCCCGAAGAGCTCGTCCGCGGCGTCGCCGGTGAGCGCGACCCGGAAGCCGGCGTCCCGTACGGCGGTGAACAGGGCGTACGTCGAGAGCGTGATCGGGTCGGCGTTGGGCTGCCCGAGGTGCCAGACGACATCGCCGAGCAGGGCCGGGAAGTCCGCCGGGTCCAGCTCCACCTGGTGGTGCTCGGTACCACTGCGCCGGGCCACCTCCCGGGCGAAGTGCCGTTCGTCGTGCGGCCATTCGCCCCGGTAGGCGATGTTGAAGCTGTGCAGTCCCGGAGCGGAACGGGCGGCGAGCGCCGTCACCAGGCTGGAGTCCAGGCCGCCACTGGTGATGACGGAGACGGGCACGTCCGCGCGGACCAGCCGCCGAACCTCCGTGTCCAGCAGCTCCCGTACCCGGTGCGCGGCCGCCGCGGGTGTGACCGGGGCGTCGGCGGCCGGGCGCGGCGCACGGCGCGTCAGACGCAGCCCCCGCGACCGCGTGACGGTGAGCGTCGTGGCCGGCGGCAGGACGCGGACGCCCTCGAACATGGTGCGGTCGCCGAAGGGCGTCTTGGTGGACAGGTAGTCGTCGAGCCCCGGTTCCCACCGGTGCGCACGGACCTGCGGAAAGGCCAGCAGCGCGGGCAGTTCGGAGGAGAAGCACAGCTCGCCGGTCCGCTCGTCCCAGTGGTGGTACAGCGGCTTCATGCCCACCTCGTCGGTGGCCAGCAGCAGGGTGGGCTCCGCGCGCAGGTCCACGACCGCGATCGCGTACATGCCGTCGAGGTGCCGGGTGAAGTCCGGTCCGTACTCGGCGTAGAGCGCGGGAAGCACCGATCCGTCGCAGCTGTCGTCGAAGTGGTGGCCGAGCGCCTCGAGCCGCTTGCGCAACTCGGCGTGGTTGTAGAGCTCACCGTTGAAGACGACGGTGATGTGCTCACCGAGCCGGTACGGCTGGGTGCCTCCGGAAGGGTCGGTGATCGCCAGCCGGTTGGCGCCCAGCGCCCAGCCCTCTCCCACGGCACAGGTCTGGGCGTCCGGGCCGCCGTGCCGTTGGAGCGCCGCCACCGTCCGGAACTCGTGCCGGGACACCTGCGCGTCGAAGTGACCGAAGATTCTGCACATGGCGGCTCACCTCACCTCCGGGGACACACGGGCCCGCTCGTAGAGCATCGGATCGAAAGGGGTCGGTCCGCCGCAGGTGGCGAACCGGGGGCCCGCGGGGTCCTCGCCGTTGTGCCGGGTACCGTGCGGGACGCCCGGAGCGGCGTAGAGGATGTCGCCGGGGCCCGCGTCGTGCCAGCGGTCGTCGAGGTAGAGCTGACCCCGGCCCTCGATGACGATGAACGCCTCCTCGCTCTCCGGGTGGATGTGCACGTTGAAGTACTCACCCGGGCTCATGACCCCGCAGTGCAGGCACAGTTGGGGCGTGCCGGTGCCCGGCCAGAAGAGGAAGTTCATGGCGGCGGTGCGGTCGGAGGCCGCCGCATGGCCGGTCCCGCCGAAACCGCGCAGCTGAGTCTCCTCGTTCCACAGGGAGCTGAAGCGGCGGGGGTTTGCCCCGTGCCGCCGTCCGTCGAGAAGCCGGCTGCGCCAGACGTACGCCGTGAGGGTGGCGTCGGTGTGCGCGGTGAGCGAGTAGGCGTCCCCCGTGGGGGAGTAGACCGCACTCGCCCGGGTCACGTCCGCCCGGGACGGACCGGACGAGGCGGTGCCCGACCCGTCGAAGACGACCACGACGTTCTCCTCGCCCGCGGCGTCCGGCGGATCCCAGCGGACGCCGGGGGGAACGCGCACCACGTCGAGGCGGACGATCCGCGCCCCGAGACCGGGACCGACGGCGGTGGCCACCTGGCATCCGGCCTCGGAGCGGAACGGCAGTTCATCCGCCCGGACTATGGCCCCCTTCGGCCGGTCGGCGCTCACTCGGCGTCCCCGTCGGACGCGAGACGGCCGCCCTTGCCCCAATGGCTGCGCTCGACATCGCGGACGATCACGGTGACCGCCTCGGTCGGGCAGCCGGCGATCCGGGACACCGACGCGGTGAGCTCCTCGACGAGCTCCCGGCGTTGTTCGTGCTTGCTTCCACTCCACCAGTCGACGGTGACGACGGGCATGGCAGGACCTCCCTGGGGGCCGGATCGGATCAGACGACTTCGGGGGACAGCCCCGCGGCGATGTAGAGGTTCGGGTCGTACGGCACCGGGCCGCCGACGGAGATGAACCGCGCGGTGTCGTCGGGACCGTCGGGGTTGCGGGTGCCGTGCAGGGCGCCGGAACGGGCGTACACGCCGTCACCGGGCTCCATGTCGTACCACTGGTCGCCGAGGAAGAACTGGCCCCGGCCGACCAGCGCGAACAGGGCGTCCTCCGCGCCGGGGTGGCCATGGATGTTGAACGTGTGCCCCGGCGCGGCCACGCCGGTGTTCACGCACAGATGGGCACAGCCGTTGCCGGGCCAGTGCGGGAAGTTCATGTACGCGCGGCGTTCGTCGTTGACGGGGGCGATCTCACCCGTGCCCGCGAACTTGTGGATGGACGACGTCGTGTCGTGCACCGTGTTGAAGAGCTTGGGGGCCGAGCCCCGCTTGGCGCCCTCGGGGAGCGGAGCGCGCCAGAAGTAGACGGTCAGCTCCTCGCTCGTGGCGGTCCAGGACATGGGGTGGCCGGTGGGGGCGTAGGCGGTGGATCCGAGGCTCACCTCGGCGCTCTCGCCACCCACCTCGGCCCGGCCCTCGCCCTCGAAGACGATGGCGGTGACCTCCTGGGTGGTGTAGTCGCCGGGCCGCCAGGTGGCTTCCCGGGGGATGCGCACGATGTCGACGCAGACGTGCTCCGCCCCGACGTGTGGGCCCACGGGGCGGGTGACCAGGCAGCCGTCCTCCTTGTCGAAGCTCAGTTCCTTGCGTCGGATGATCACACCGTGCTCGGAGTGTCGGGTCATCTCGGTTCCTCTCAGGGATGGACCGGCCCGGAAGGGGCGGACCTGGGCCGGCGCACATGTCGGGTGACGATCGAGGCCAGTTCGCCCATGGGTTGGTGCAGGGCCGCGTCGAGGGCCGGCACGAGCCGGTCGCCGTACAGCGCGGCGTACAGGGGGAGGGAGGGTTTGCCGCCCTGCTCGGCGAGGGCCCGGCCGAGGGGCTCGGGCAGCGGCAGCAGCCGGTCGAGCCCGATGCCCGCCACGCCGAGGAACTGCGGGGCCCTGTGGATCTCGCCGAGGCCGGCGAAGAAGCGGGACAGCACGCCCGTCATCTCCTGCTCGTACGAGGCCATCCGGTCGGCGCCGATCGCGACGGACGGGCCCATGCGGTGCGCGTGCCCGACGTTGATGTAGTTCGGGCAGATCAAGGTGGCCTCGGGCCGCAGCGGATCAGGGGCGTCAAGCCCTTCGGCCTCCTCGGCGGACAGCTCCCTGAGCAGGTGGTCGCGGCCGATCTCGCGGAGGGCGAAGCCCTGCCCGTACAGGACGCGCCGCCAGCCCGGGAACTCGCCCTCCCGGAGGGAGAAGGCGTTCATGAAGTCGACGGGTATCTCGACGGTCCCGTGCGGGAGGTGCAGGCCCACCGCCCGTTCGAGGGCCATCCGGTACATCATCGCGAAGTAGGCGAAGTTGGTCGCATGCCCCGCCAGGCGTACCGCCCGCGCGTCGCCGGGCGTGAGTTCTCCGCCCGTCGGTCGGTCCGGGCCGGCGGTCAGGTCCGGTACGCGCTGGGTCAGCAGCACCTGGTGCTTGAACCTCGGCTGCTTGCTGAACAGTTGGGTGCGGGCGAGCTCCCCCTGCGCGTTCAGCCGCCACCAGACGTGCGGCTTCCAGCGGTTGTCGCTGAGGTTGTTGTGGGTGAGCTGGGTCCGCAGGTGCGAGCCCTCGCCGCCGTCGGCGCTGCCCGCGGTGAGCGTCAGCAGTCGCAGACAGAACCAGGGGAAGCTGACCATGGGAGCGAAGGCGTTCATGCTCACATGGGTCGAACTGTGCACCAGCATCGGCGTGTTGACGAAGCGGTGCAGGGAGGCGTCGTCCCAGCCGAGCAGGGCGCGCACCTCCTCCCGCTCGGCCGAGGGGGCGCGGTGGACGCGCGACTCGTGGTGCCGTACGAAATCGGCGAGGCGCTGACGGTGCTCACGGGTCCGCGTGTCGGGGAGGCCGGCCGGACGGAACGAGCCGATCACCTCCCCGAGCGTGGGGCCCGCCGGCGCGGCGCCGGACGCCGGGACGCCGGACCGGGTCGCCGTCGTCAACGCCGTACGTCCTCGGTCGGCTTGGCCGCGACCACGGCCCAGGTGCGATGGGGGATACGCAGGACATCGCCGGGGAACCGGTCGCCCAGGATGCCCTCCAATTCGGCCGAGAACGCCTCCACGCGCTCGGGCGTGAGGCTGGCGCCCACTCCGGCGCTGGCCCGGATGCGCCCGGTCCACGCCTGCGGGGTGTACGGCACGTCGAGGTCGAAGGAGAACGTCTCGATGCCACCGAAACCGGCCGTCGCCAGGTCGGTCAACCAGCGCGGATACAGACCGGTGCCCCCTCCCATCGTCCAGGCGGGGTTGTACGCGGTGATCAGCCGCTCGGTCTCGTCGACGACGTTGCCGGGCAGCGGCAGCCAGTCGAAGTGCGCGATGACGACGTGTCCGCCGGGGCGGAGCAGCCGCCATGCCTCGGCGGCGGCCCTGGGGGCGTCGAACCAGTGCCAGCACTGGCCCGCCGACACCACGTCGAACGACGCGTCGGCAAGCGCGGTGTCCTCGGCGGTGGCCACCTCGTACCTGGTCGTGACGCCGGCCTCCCGGTCCAGCTCTCGCGCCTGCTCCAGCAAGGGGGCGGCCGGATCGATCCCGGTGACGCGCGCTCCCGCCAGGGCGAAGAGCCGGCCGAGGCTGCCCGTCCCGGTGCCGACGTCGAGCACGTCACGGTCCTGGACCCGGATCCCCGCGCCCTCCAGCCGCCCGACGACTTCCGGAGGGAAGCCGGCCCGGTGGCGGGTGTAGTCCTCGGCGGTGCGACCGAAATCCGGGTTGAATTCAGGGGACACGTGCTCCTCCTCTTTTTGAAGTACGGGTTGCGCGAGAATCGGAAATGATCATCGAAAGTGAAGTTACCCGCAACTCTTCGAACGGGCCAATGAAATAAAAAGTGAACCACGTCACATGGATCTTTGCCGAGGCCGCTTGATAGGTTCTCGACCAGTTTTCCGGAATTAATTCCTCCTGGGGGTAATCCATGCATGACGCCACCGCCGTTCTCCACGTCGGCTGGATGCCGAGGGCGGTCTCGGCGCTTCTGCGCGCGGGCGCGGACGTCACCTGTGCGGTGACCCCGGCCGACGCCCCGGCGGCCGAGGCGGCCGGCGCGGCCACGGTCGTGGTCCCGCGGCCGTCGGACGTGGAGGGCGTCCTCGCCGGCCTGGCGCGGGACGGCCGCACCCTCACGGACTACGACGTGATCTGCAGTGTTCTGGAGTTCTGCCTGGTCCCGGCCGCGGTACTGCGGGAGCTGGCCGGCCGGTCGCCGGGCGCGGCACAGCGCGCCCTGGCCATGCGTGACAAGCACGTCCAGAAGCGGCTGGTGCGGGACGCCGGGGTGGCGACCGCGGCGAGCGAGGTGCTGCCGTCACTGGCGGCGGTGGATCCGGGCGCGATCACCTTCCCCGCGGTGCTCAAACCCCTCGACGGAGGCGGCGCCAGGCACACCTATGTGCTCACCGACGAGAAAAGCGCGCGCGCGTACCTTGAGCTCGCCGCCGCCGGGGGTGACGGGCCGTGGCTCATGGAGGAGTACATCGACGGAGTCGAATTCCAGGTGGACGGATTCGTCCGGGACGGTGAAATAAGGGTCCTCTCGGTGTGCCGGTATCTGCAGAATCTCATCGATGTGCACGAGGGTGGAATCGTGGCCCATGTGGCGCTGCCTCCGGCGGAATATCCAAAGCTTTACTCGGATGTCCGCTCCGTGGCGGAAGCCTCCTTCAAGGGGCTCGGTCACCACGACGGGCCATTCCATCTGGAGGTGTTCCAGGAGCGTACGACCGGCCGGATCGTCTTCGGCGAGTGCGCGGCCCGGGTGGGCGGGGGCCGCACCGACGACGTCGTGGAACTGTCCTTCGGAGTCGACCTGCGCGACGAGTGGGCCCGCCTGACCCTTGGCCGCCCCTCCCGGCTGACCGGGCCCGCCGAGCACACCGCCGAGGGCGCCTACGGAGGCATGAACCTGCCCGCGCCGGCCGGCGAGGTCCTGGCGGTGCCCACCCTGGACCAGGTGCTGGCCCGGCCGGGCGTGGTGCGCGCCCAGGTCGAGGTCGAGCCCGGCGACGTGATGCCCGATGTCACCGCCGCCTCCCATCTGCGGGCCGGTCTCGCGGTCGTCCATGGGGGGGACGACCGCGAGGTGGCCGAGCGGATGCGTGACCTGGCCGCGTGGTTCGCCGGGAAGGTCGAGGTGGCGCAGCCCGTCACAGAGTGAGCAGCAGTTCGGGCATCGGCCGGTCCGGCTGCCCGGTGAGCAGGCCCAGCGCCTTCACCAGGCGGCCGGCGAACTCCCGGACGTACGACGCCGGGTATTCCGACTCGTAGTGCAGGACCTGCAGGCGCAGCGACTCGCCCTCCCGCAGCAGCCACATGTGCAGGCCGGGAGAGTCCGCGTCCTCGACGAGGTGGTGGGGCCGGACTTCGGTGTCCTCGCCCAGGCGGAGGCCGGCCCCCCACACGTCGTTGTACATGAAGTACACCCCCGGGTCCTTGCGGAACCCGGCGGGCAGATCGGGCCAGATCCGCCGCCGGACGAACATGGCGGGCATGTCGCCGTGCGCCGTGGCGCCCAGGATGCTGTGCTGCACGGCGCCGACCAGGTCCCGGAAGGACCCGGACAGATCCACGTCCGTGGTCGGGAAGACGCCGTTGGCGAACCAGCCGACCGTGTCCTGGTACTCGCCGTCGAGCCGGTTCGCGTTGGTCGTCAGCAGCGTGACCCGCGATCGCCCGGTGACGTGCGCGACCAGCGCCTTCACCACGGCCATCGAGACGCAGTACGGCGTGGTGCGCAGCGCGTGGGAGGCCTCCCGCAGGGCCCGGGCGGTCTCCGGTGGCAGCTCCAGCACCAGCGAGGAGGGCTTCGTCAGCTCCCCGGTGCCCTGGTAGCCGGGCAGCCGCAGCCCGAAGTCCGCCGCGTCCTCGGGCAGTTGGCTGCGCCAGTAGGCGGTCAGCTCCTCGTCCCGGCCCTCCTCCCAGCGCCGCCACTGCCCGGCGGCCCACTCCGCGTAGGCGCCGCAGCCGCCGTCCGGGGCGGGCAGATCACCGCTCCCGTAGGCGGCGGACAGATCGCGGACGAAGACGTCCAGCGACCAGCCGTCCGCGATCATGTGGTCGAAGACCAGGACCAGCATGTGGTCCGCGGCGCCGCGCCGCACGGCCAGCACACGCCACAGCGGAGCCCGGGTGCGGTCGAAGGGCTGTCGTACGTACCCGCGCAGGAACTCGTCGAGTTCCGCGTCCGGCACCCCGCGGTAGTCCATGGTCTCCAGGCTCACCCGGGGCTCGGACTCCACCACCGGAACCGCGCGGTCCGCCTCCGCGCGGAAAGCGGTCCGCAGCGACTCGTGGCGCTGTGCGACGCGGCTCAGGGCCGCGCCGAGCCGGTCGGTGTCCAGCGGACCCGTGACCCGGTACAGGGCGTGGAACTGCAGGATGGGAGCCTGCGGATCGCGCAGCGCGGACAGCAGCGCCCACTCCTGGGCCATGGAGGCGCGCCCGCGGTGGCCGCCGTCCCGGTCGGTGTCCGCGCGGGTGGCGACGGTCCGCTCCGCGCTGACCTGCTCGGCCACGTCGGCGATGCTCCGGGCGGTGAAGAATGCCTGCGGGGGTACCTTCACGCCCAGTTCGCGTTCGATGCGGCCCAGGACCTGGAGGGCGAGGATGCTGTCCCCACCCATGTCGTAGAAGTTGTCCTCGGCGAGGACCGACTCGTCCTCCAGTACGGCACGGTGGATGCCGAGCACGGCGTCGTGGACGGCCGCATGACCGGCTTCTGCTGCGGGAGTCATCGTTCCTCCTCCAGGGGGAGCGGACAGAACTGCGCGTAGAACTCCTCGATCACCGAGGCGACCGGTCCGTCGGGGCGCACCACGTCCGCGTGCGCACCGTCCATCAGGACGTAGGAGAAGAGGGGATGGCGGCGGGCGCGCAGGGCCGCCCGCTCGGATTCCGGGATCACATGGCTGTCGCGCGGTACGACCATCAGCACCGGGATTCCGGCGGCCGTCAGCATGTCCAGCAAGTGGGTGTAGTCGTACTCCCACTTCAGGAAGCTCGACTCCGCCCACTCCCCGCCCTCGATCCGCTGCGGACGCCGCTCCAGGGACTGGTCCAGCAGGACGAGGCTGCGGACCCGGGCCGGTCCCATGACGGCCGCGTGGACGAGCCCGACGAGGGCGCCGTACGAGTATCCGATCACGTGGGCGGGTGACGGCAGCACGTCGGTGATGCGGTGCACGTCGGCCGCGTAGTCCAGGGGCGAGTAACCCCAGGGGGGAGCGGGACTCGGCGGATGGTCCCGGAGGGTGGGGAGCAGCGCGATCTGGCCCTCGGAGCACAGGGCGTCGCTCAGGAAACGCAGCCGGTTCCTGTCGTCCTCCAGCCCGTGCAGCAGCAGGAGGGGGGCGCCCGCCCCCGGGACGCCGGGCCGGCCGGGCACCACGTCGTGGTCGAGCAGGGCCACCTGGCCGAAGGAGCGCAGGTACGGGGAGGGCGGGACGAAGTCCGGCTCAGCCATGGTTCTCCTCCCACGCGGCGGCCAGGGCGTTTCGGTCGACCTTCCCGTTGACCGTGCGGGGCAGTTCGTCGACCACCCGGTACCGGGCCGGCTGCATGTACGAGGGCAGCTTCGCCGCCGTGTGCCGACGCAGCTCGCGCAGGTCCGGCAGCTCTCCTTCCCTGGTGAGGAGGGCGCAGCACAGCCGTTGCGTCCCGTCGGCCGACACCCGGGGCAGCGCCACCGCCTCGACGACCGAGGGGTGGGAGCGCACCGCGTTCTCGATGTCGCCCAACTCCACGCGGTGACCGCGGAGTTTGACCTGCAGGTCGGCGCGGCCGTGGTAGACGAGGTCGCCGTCGGCGGTACGGCTGACCAGATCGCCCGACCGGTAGTAACGCGTCCCTCCGGGCCCGGGCGGGAAGGACACGAAGCGCTCCGCGTTCAGTTCCGGTCGGTTGAGGTACCCCTGCGTCACCTGCGGGCCGCCCAGCAGCAGTTCGCCGGGTACGCCGGGTTCGGTCACCTCCTCGCCGTCCGGTCCGGCGACGCGGACCGCGAAGCCGGGCAGGGCGGTACCGATGACGGACGCGCTGCCGTCGACGTCGGCGCGGGTGACGCGGTGGAACGTGGCGTGGACGGTGGTCTCGGTGATGCCGTACATGTTCACCAGCCGAGGCCGGTCGAGACCGTGGGCGTCCACCCAGTCGCGCAGGGCGGCGGGGGTGAGCTTCTCGCCGCCGAAGATCACGTAACGCAGGTCCGGAAGGTCGCGGCCGGTGGCGGCGTGGCCGCGGACGAGCATGCCGAACGCGGTGGGCGTCTGGTTGACGACCGTGATCCGTTCCTCGGCGAGCAGCTCCACGAACTGCTCGGGAGCGCGGGTGACCCATTGGGGCGGCACGACGACGGCGCCGGCCGTGGACAGGGCGCCCCACACCTCCCACACGGAGAAGTCGAAGGCCAGCGAATGGAACAGCAGCCACCGGTCCGAGGGGGAGACGTCGAACAGCCCGCGGGTGGCGTCGAGCAGGGCGGTGACGCTGCCGTGGCGGACCGGGACCCCCTTCGGTACCCCGGTGGTGCCGGACGTGTAGATGACGTAGGCGCAGTGGTCCGCGCCGGGCAGGCCGGCCGTTGCCGAGGAGCGGGCCTCGGGCGGCTCGGGCGTCGGACCGTGCCGCAGGGAGGCCAGCTCGTCCGTGGTGGTACGCGTGAGCGCGCCACCCCAGGCGGGGTCCGCCTCGCCGACGAGGTGGCGGGCCCCGCTGTCGCCGACGATGAACTCGTTGCGCTCGGCGGGATTGCGCGGGTCGAGCGGGACGTACGCGGCTCCCGAGCGCAGGATGCCCAGGATCGCCGCGATCGCGTCGCAGCCGGCCTCCATCCGCAGCGCGACCCGGTCGCCCGGGGCCACGCCGTGCTCCCGCAGCCGCTGGGCGATGCGCAGACTCCACACGTCGAGTTCGCGGTAGGTGACCCGACTGCTCTCGTCCGAGACTGCGGTGCCGTCCGGATGTCCGGCCGCACTGTCGGCGAAGACGTCGACGAGCGTGCGGCGCGGCTCCGCTTCCGAATCCGACACCGTCGATGTGGCGTTCATTTCCACCTCTGATCCAGCTCTGATCCAGTTCGTGTGTTCAGTGGGCGCCGATGCCGTCGAGCACGCGGGGACAGGCGCAGTCGCGGTCGCGCGGCAGCAGACGCACGGTCTCCAGCACCAGACGGCGCAGCCGCTCGGCGTTCTTCGCGAACACCCGCATGACTTCGGTCTGTTCGACGCTCTCGGCGGCATCGATCCCGGCGTCCACGTCGGTCACGAGGGCCACCGAGGTGTAGCAGAGGGCGAGTTCGCGGGCGAGGGCCGCTTCCGGCTGGCCCGTCATGTTGACCAGGGACCAGCCGGCCGAGGCGAACCACTGGGACTCGGCGCGGGTGGAGAAGCGGGGGCCTTCGATCACGACCATCGTGCCGCCGTCGTGCACCTCCTCGCCGGCCGCGGCCGCCCGCAGGACGGCGGCCCTGCCGTGCACGCAGTACGGGTCGGCGAAGGAGACATGGACGGCTCCCTCGTCGTAGAAGGTGCTCGCGCGTCCGCTGGTGCGGTCCACCAGTTGGTCCGGTACGACGATGGAGCCCGGGCCCAACTCCCGCCGGAGCGAACCGACGGCGCAGGGCGCCAGGACCCGGCCGACCCCGAGCGAGCGCAGGGCCCACAGGTTGGCGCGGTAGTTGATCCGGTGCGGCGGGAACCGGTGGTCGGCGCCGTGCCGGGGCAGGAAGGCCACCCGGCGTCCGCCGGTGGTACCGATCGAGATCGCGTCCGACGGAGCGCCGTACGGTGTGGCGACCTCGATCCGTTCGGCGTCCTCGAGCAGTTCGTAGAAGCCGCTGCCGCCGATGATCCCGATCTCCGCGGTCGGCGGTCGTTCCTCTGTCATCAGATCCCCCGTTGTCATCGGATCCCCCGTCATCACAAGGACCCGTCCAGGACCAGTGGTCCAGCGGGTCGGTCGTCGTGTGCATCGTGGTGTGTCCGGGGATCCGGTCTCCCCGGGAGGCGTGGCCGCGCCGTTCGGCGACGGTTGCGCCGGCTCCGCTTCGGTGCCGTTCAGCGGCACGCTCGGCGGAGAGAGCGCCGTACGGGCGTGGGGCAAGGAGCGTCCGGTCAGGCGGAGCGAACCCGAACGGGACAGGCGGTGGGCCGCCTTGGCGGGAACAGCCGGGGGAAGCGGGGCGCACCAGGGAGTGCGCACCGGGCGTCGGCCCGCCTGCGCTGAACCATACAGTGATCAAATAGGTCGCTGGAGTGACGCACGTCTCATGTCCGCGCCCCTATGTCGCGGCGGCCGGAAAATCGGGAGAAGAGCGGAACGCGAGGCTCCGAATTTACCTGAGTCATACAATGCAAAGAGGGTGCAAATTTAGCTGGGTGAGGCATGTGATCCACGTCACAGTGACTTTCCGCCGTGGCATTGCATCATAGTGTTTGATCTTGTTCGGTCGTCGCCGAGTAAACCCATGGCGAACCGGACTTACTGACTGGAACACGCGACTGGGGAGCCAAATCGTGCACTCTCCCGTTCAAGCAGGGGCCCTTCCACCAGATTCACGGGCCGCTCATGCAGGAAACGGATGGCTGGGCTCTTCCCTGGCCGCCCGGGAAGAAGAATGGCGTCTCCCCATGCCGGGCGAGGTGGCCGCGGAGCTGAACGCCGCGGCCAGGGACGCCTTGGCCGCGGGCGGACGCCCGCATCTCGCTTCTCCTCGCCCCGTCGGCCTCGGTCGCACCGAGGAGTTCGTCGCCGAACTGCGGCGCAGACTCGCCGGGTATCCGGGATTCGTGGTCGTCACGGACGTTCCTGTGGAAGCGGAGGATCCACAGGAGTCCGAGATGATCTACTGGCTCCTGGGTCTCCTCCTCGGCCGCCCGGTGTCGCAGAGCCGCAAGGGCGACCTGCTCGGCCGGGTCGAGGACCGCGGGGCGGACATCGGCAGCCCGGTCCAGCGCGGCTACGAAAGCTCCGCCGCGCTCCCCTTCCATGTGGACCGCACCGACGTCATCGGCCTGTTGTGCGTCCGGCCGGCGGCGTCCGGGGGACTGAGCCGCATCGTGTCCGCCAAGACCGTCCACGACCTGCTGCTGGCGGAGTCCGAGGACCTGCTGGCCGAGCTGTATCAGCCCTATCCGAACGACCGGCGCGGCGAGGAGCAGCCCGGGGAGGCCCCGTGGTCGGGGATCCCGGTGTTCAGCCGTACCGGTGACTCCTTCGCGGCGCGCTACCTACGGCGGTTCATCGAGGGTTCGCAGCGCCATGACACCGCGCCGCGGCTCACCGAGCGCCAGATCGCCGCGATGGACGCCCTCGACGCGATCCTCGAACGGCCGGGCGTCTCGCTCGACATGGAGCTGCGCCGGGGCGACCTGCAGCTCATCAACAACTTCCATCTGCTGCACGCCCGGTCCGCCTTCGAGGACGGCGGCGGTCGGGGACGGCTGCTGCTGCGCCTGTGGCTGGCCTTCGACGCCAGCCCCGAACTCCCCGACCACTTCGCCTCGCTGTACGGCGCGGTGGCCGCGGGCAGCTACCGGGGCGGCGTCTGGCCGGCCGGGTCCCTGCCCGAGACCCTGGGCCGCCCGGTCGGCGAACTCGGCTGAGGGGGCCGGCCGCGCAGGCCCCCACGCTTGCCGCCGTGGGGCGACGGCGGCAGAAAAGTAATTGCGTCCCGAGTGGGCTCGGGATATTCCCTTTGTGTCCGATGCGACTTCTGCCCGGCTGCCGTGAAGCGTAGTAGCGGAAGCCATTGTTCCGCTCATTTCCCGTCGGTGCCACATCGAATTCCGTCGTGCCGTCGATTGCCTCTCCGACTCCCTTTCCGTTTCCCGCCGGGCGGTATTCGCCGGTCGGTCAGAGCTGCCCCTTTTTCGCACAGGTCATCCCACGATGCCCGACAATGACGAGAAAGCAGATTTGCATGCCCAATTTCGACCGTGACCTCTACAATCGGGATGGATGTCAGCTGCTCCCCGGCCTCCTCGCAGAGGCCGACGTAAGCCGTGCCGTGGCCTTCTTCGACGGTCTCGACGGGGCAGCGGAGGTGCCGCCCTCCTACGAGGCCGAGTACGACGAGGCCGACGGCGTCCGCCGGCTGCGCAAGCTGCGACGCCTGCTGTGGAACGACCCGCAGATCTGGGGTCCGCTGCTCAACCGCGCGGGCGTCCCGGCCCTGGCCCGTGAGGTCGTCGGCGACGACGCCGCGGTGGTCTTCCACGCCGCCTTCCTCAAGCCCGCCCTCGTGGGCACCGAGGTGGCCCTGCACCAGGACCAGGCGCTGTGGAGCTACGAGTACCCGAAGGCGTTCAGCGTCTGGTGCGCGCTGACCGAGGTCTCACCGGCCAACGGGGGCCTCTTCGGCAGCCGCGGTTCGCACAGCGGCGGCCACGTCCCGCACAAGGACCGGCCGGCCTATCGCTGGCACGACAGCCTC
Source organism: Streptomyces sp. R28 (assembly GCF_041052385.1). GTDB lineage: Bacteria > Actinomycetota > Actinomycetes > Streptomycetales > Streptomycetaceae > Streptomyces. Next base: position 8,962,465 of record NZ_CP163439.1, read on the forward strand.
GACGCCGCCGAGGACGGTCTCGAGGAACCCGTCCAGTTCCAACTCGCCCCCGGTGACGGGGTGATGTGGGACCGGTACTTCGCCCACGGCAGCGCCGCCAACACCTCCCCGCACGACCGGCGCGGCATGGTCGTCGTCTTCGCCGACGCCTCCGCACCCGAGTTCCGGGCGAAGGACAGCTTCCCGCTGGCGGACCTGGTGGCCCTCGGGGCCGGCTGACATGACCGAACACACTGCGGCCCCTCCGGCCGGTGGAGGACAGATGACCCGCATCATCGACAGCACACTGCGCGAAGGCATGCAATCGGCCCACGGCCGGTTCACCCTCGGTCAAAGCGTGGAGGTCGCCACCCTGCTGGCCCGCGCCGGGATCGACATGATCGAGTGCGGCCACCCGGCCGTCGACGAAGAAGAACTCCTGCGCGTCGCGGCGGTCGTGGAGGCGGCCGGCGACACTCCCGTGCTCGCCCACGCCCGTGCCCACGCCGGGGACATCGAGGCCGTCGCCAAGGCCGGCGCCTCCTGGGTCGGCATCTTCCTCGGCGTCAACGAGACCTCCCGTCAGTTCCGGCTGCCGGGGCGCACCCTGGCCCACCTGTACGAGACCATCCAGCAGTCCGTGGCCCACGCCCGGGAGCTCGGACTGCGGGTGCGGTTCACGGTGGAGGACAGCAGCCGCACCGATCCCGGCCAGTTGGTCGAGGCGTACCTCATCGCGGTCGAGGCGGGCGCCGAACGGATCTGCTTCGCGGACACCCTCGGCATTCTGGAGCCCCAGGAGACCGCCGAGCGGATCAGGACGCTGCGCAAGCGCTGTCCGGGCACCGACATCGAGGTGCACCTGCACGACGACCGGGGACTCTCCCTCGCGAACGCCCTGGCCGCGATAGAGGCCGGCGCCGACTGGGTCTCCACCTCGGTCAACGGCCTCGGCGAGCGGGCCGGCATCACCGACCTGGCCACGCTGCTGGTCAACCTGCACCACCGGGGCACCCGCCCGCTGGTGGACGGCACCCTGCTCGGCGACCTCAGCCGCCGGGTCGGCGCCTACTCCCGCTCCATGCCGGACCACCGGCGGCCCGTGGTCGGCCGTGACGTCTTCCACCACGTCGCACAGCTGCACGTGAAGGCCGTCGAGCGGGAGCCCGGGTCGTACGAGTGGCTGGACCCGGCCGAGGTCGGCCGCACCGGCAGCGTCACCCGTCCCGGCCTGCCGGCCGACCCCTCCGACTGGATCGTCAGCCCGCAGGTCATCTCCGCCACCGAGCTGCGCCACCACCGGGCCGGTCCCGGCCACCGTTTCGTGATGGTCGACAACCGCTTCGTCCCGGGCGCCGACCAGTACTGCATAGCCCGGCGCATCCCGCTGCTGGACGACTACGGCGCCGGCCACGTCGACACACACGTCCATCACTGCGACAGCCTCTTCATGTTCCTCGGGGACGAGGCCGACTACAGCGGCCTGACCGTCGAAGTGACCCTGGGCGAGCGGGTGTTCCCCGTGCAGAGCCCCGCGTCCGTCTTCATCCCCGCGGGCGTCCCCCACGGCTACCGGGTGGTCGGCGGCGCCGGAACCTACCTCAACCACGTCCTGGCGGGCGAGTACAACTCCAGCCTGATCGACCCCCTTGGGAGCACCCGATGACCATCCAGACCGAGAACACCAAGGCCGCCGCCTGGGACCTCATAGGCTCCCTGTTCTGGGAGTCGGGCCGGACCACGGCCAAGCCCAGCGACGAGGAGATCGGCCTGTTCCTCGACGGGATCACCGCGGGAGACACCTGTACCGTCGTCGGCGCGTCCACCAAGGACCTCGTCGAGGCGCTGCTCGACCTCGGGGCCGAGGTCACGGTCGTCGACTTCTCCCAGCGCATGTGCGACGACCTGCGGGCCGCGCTGCCCGAAGGCTCCTGCCGCATCCAGCGTCACGACATCACCCGCCGCGCGCCGTTGGAGCTGCGCGGCACCCAGAAGTTCGTGCTGAACGACCGCCTGGTCAACCGGTTCAGCGAGGCGGAGGCCCGTAAGGGACTGGAGGGCATGCTGGACCTGCTCGCCGACGGCGGACAGGTGCGCGCCTCGATCAAGCTCGGCCTGTACCCGATGGACGAGCGCATGATCGCGAACGGTCGGGAGCGCGGCACCCTGGAGAACTTCTACGACGCCGACGCGAAGGTCATCGACTTCGCCGCCGCCGGTGACGTCCTCACCGACTCGCTGCTGCCGCACGGCGACATCGACCCGGAGCTGCTGCTCCAGTGGTACCGCGGGCGCGGGCGGGAGCAGCGCTTCGACCACGAGGACGTGACCGCGCTGCTGGCCGCCGCCGATGTCGAGGGCCGTGGCCTGGAGCTCACCCGGCACACGGAGTTCGGCCAGGCGCCGAAGACCCGGATGTACACCGCCACCGCCACCGGCGTCCGCTCCGGCCGGGACGCCTGACCCATGTGCGGAGTCGCCGCAGTGAGCCTGGCCCCGACCGGGGCCGGGCCGGGTCCGGACGCGGCCCGGCTGGCCCGCCGCGTGGTGGAGCGCCTGACCCATCGCGGGCCCGACGGGCTCGGGGTGGTGGGCGACGCACTGTCCGCGGTGGCCATGTGCCGACTGCGGGTGCGCAGCCGGCCTGCGGACCGGGTCCCCTTCCCGGACGGCCCCGACGGCACCTGCCACGCCTACAACGGCGAGGTGTACGCCGTGGGCGCCGGGGCGGGCGCCGGCGCGGCCGACGCGACCGTGCCGAGGGGCGGCCTCGACGAGGCGCAGGCCGTCCACGACCACGGATGCCACGCCCTGGACGGCATGTACGCGCTGGTCCGGCGGACCCGGGGCGGCGCCGTGGAGATCACCCGCGACCCGCTGGGAATCAAGCCGCTCTACCTGCGGCGCCACCGCGACGGCGTCGCGGTGGCCTCGGAGATACCGGCTCTGCTGGACGTGTTCGGCCCGGCGCGGATCCGCGCCGCGGCCGTCGCGCAGTTCCTCCTGCTGGGGCGGGTGGTGGACGGCGGCAGCTGGTACGAGGACATCGAGCCGGTCCCGCCGGGCACCCGCCTGCTGCTGAAGGAGGGGCGCACCGAGACGGTGTGGGCGCCGCCGCCCCCGTCCGCCGTCGCCGGGTCGCCCGGGTGGCCGGCCACCCCGGACGGCATCCGGGCGGCGGTCTCCCGGGCCGTCGACCGGGTGCTGGTGTCCGACCGGCCGTTGGGGCTCGCCCTGAGCGGCGGGCTGGACTCCACCGTCGTCGCCCTGGAACTGGCGCGCCGGGGCATCGACGACCTGGCCACGGTCAGCGTCGTCCCGGAGGGCAACGGTGACGGTGTCCGGGAGGTCGCCGACCTGTCGCTGCCGGGCACGGCGTGGCGCGGCTGGCGGCACCGATGGACCGGATTCGGCCCGGCGGACCTGCTCGCGGGCGTGGCCGACGCGGCCGCCGTCCTCGGTGAGCCGACGGCCATGACCAGCGTCCCGATGTACGCGGCACTCGCCCGGCTGGCCCGGGAAGAGGGCATCGTGGTGCTGCTGCTGGGCGAAGGGGCCGACGAGGTCTTCGGCGGCTACCGCAGCTACCTCGCTCTCCAACGGCTCGGCAGCGCCGAGGAGTTCTACGTCGCACCGCGCCGCGTCGAACTCGTGCGGGCCCTGCTGGGGGAGGAGGCCGTGGCGGGCGCGTTGGACGCGCTGCGGGCCGCACTGCCCGTGGCCGACGGGCGGCCGACGGCCGAGGTGGTACGGGACTTCGAGTACGAGCACAGCCTCGAGCCGCTGCTGCGCCGCGCCGACCACCTGCTCATGGCGGAGGGTGTCGAGGGACGCACGCCGTTCCTGCACGGCGGCCTTCCCGCACTCGGGCGGGCATATCCGATGGCCGGGCTGCTCCGGGGCGGCCAGACGAAGGTGCCGCTCCGGGAGGCGTACGCGCGCGAGCTGCCGCACTGGCGGACCGAGGTCAAGAAGCCCTTCCGGGCCCCGGTGGACGACTGGCTGATCGCAGGCCACCGGTCCGCGGCGACCGGCCGACTGGCCGACCGGGACGAGCTGTTCACCGCCGTGGGACTGCGTTCCGAAGCACTGCGGGGGCTGCTGCGGCAGGTGACCGACGGCGACACCGGCGCGACCGGCCTCGTCTTCCCCCTGCTGAGCCTCGGCGCCTGGCTGGAACAGGCGGGCGCCGAGGCCCTGCCTGGCGGCGGCTCGTGACCGCCCCGTACGGGGAGCGCGCCGGCCGGGGGTCACGGCTCGCGGAGGCGCACCGGAGACGGCCCGTGAGAGCACAACCCGAGACCGAGGAGACGGTTTTGTCGTGAACGAGCAAGACACCACCGGTTTCCCGGCAGTGGCCGGACCGGAACCGCTGGACGCAACCGGGCCCGAGGTCCTGCACCGTCCGCTGCGGAAGACGGCAGCGGCAGCGGGCGTCGACCTCGACACCCTGCCCTACACCGTGCGGCTGCTGCTGGAGAACGCCGCTCACCTGGTCGCGGCGGGCAAGGCGAGCCCCGAGACGCTGCGCGCGCTCACCCGGCCGGGAGCGCCGGGAACCGAGGGAGGGACCGTGTCCTTCCAACCCGCCCGGGTGGTGCTCCAGGACTTCTCGGGCGTGCCCGTGGTCCTCGACCTCGCCGCGCTGCGCGGCCCGCCGTACGCAGCGGCCTGCCGGCCCGGGCGGTGCAGCCGGCCGTACCCGCCCACCTCGTCGTGGACCATTCGGTACGCGTCGACCGGTCGGGCACCGCCGACGCCCTGCGGGTCAACGCGGAACTGGAGTTCGCCCGCAACCACGAGCGCTACGCACTGCTGCGCTGGGCCGAGCAGGCCTTCGAGGGGTTCCGTGTGATCCCGCCGGGTGCGGGCATCGTCCATCAGGTCAACCTGGAGCGGTTGGCCCAGGTGGTCACCGTGACCGACGGCCCGGGGCCGCGGCTCGCCCGCCCCGACACGGTGCTCGGCACGGACTCGCACACCCCCATGGTCGGTGCGCTCGGTGTCCTCGGATGGGGCGTCGGCGGGATCGAGGCGACCTCCGTGCTCCTCGGGGAGCCGGTGCTGCTGCCCGCCCCGAGAGTCGTGGGCGTCCGGCTGACGGGCCGGCTGCCGGCCGGGAGCACCGCGACCGATCTGGTCCTCACGCTCACCGAACGGCTGCGCGGATACGGAGTGGTGGGCGCCTTCGTGGAGTTCTTCGGTGACGGCTGCGCCGCGCTGACCGTGCCGGACCGGGCGACGGTCGCCAACATGGCGCCCGACTACGGAGCGACCACCGCGCTCTTCCCGGTGGACGACGAGACGCTGCGGTTCCTGCGGACCACCGGCAGGCCACCTGCACAAGTGGCGCTGACCGAGCGGTACTTGCGGGCGCAGGACCTGTTCCGTGGTGGCGACGCGGACACGAAGGTGCGCTACGCCGAGGAGTTGACGGTCGACCTCGCCGACGTGGAGCCGTGCGTCGCCGGCCCCGCCAGACCCGACCAGCGGGTACCGCTCGCGGCGGTCCCGCGCAGTCTGACCGAGGGACACGGCATCGGGCGGACGCGGGGGCGCGAGGCCGCCGGGCCGGACGACGGCGCGGTGTTCATCGCCGCCCTGACGAGCTGCACCAACACCTCGCACCCGGGTTCCATGCTCACGGCCGGCCTGGTGGCTGAGGCCGCCGTCCGCCTCGGGCTCCAGGTGCCCTCGTGGGTCAAGACCAGCCTCGCCCCGGGCAGTCGCACCGTACCGGCGTATCTCGGCCGGGCCGGGGTGCTGCCGGCACTGGAGAAGCTCGGCTTCCACGTGGTGGCCTTCGGCTGCACCACCTGCCACGGCATGAGCGGTGACCTGCTGCCGCAGGCGAGGCGCGCGGCCGACGCCGGGGTGCTGGGCACGGCCGTGCTGAGCGGCAACCGGAACTTCGAAGGACGAGTGCACCCGGAGGTGAAGGCCGCCTATCTGGCCTCGCCGGGGCTGGTCGTCGCGTACGCCCTCGCGGGCACGGTCATGCGGGACCTGACGAAGGAGCCGGTGGGCGTCACACCCGAGGGGCGTGAGGTGTTCCTCGCCGAGCTGTGGCCCTCCCCCGAGGAGGTGCAGGCCGCGGTCCGTGCGGCGGTGGGGCCCGGGCTGTACGAGGAGGCCTACGCGGACCTCTACGAAGGCGGTGCGCGATGGCGCGCGCTCGACGCGCCGCAGGGTGAGCTGTACACCTGGCCCGACGGCTCCGACTACATCCTGGAGCCGCCCTACATCGCCCCAGTGGCAGCGGCACCGACGCCCGGGCCGGAGCGGACCGGTGCCGCGGGCGGGGACGTGGTCGGCGCCAGGATCCTCGCGCTGCTGGGGGACGCGGTCTCCACCGACCACATCTCGCCCGTCGGCACGATCCGGCCCGACAGCGACGCGGGTCGCCACCTGACCCGGATCGGTGTCCCGGAGGCGGAGTTCAACAGCTTCGGCGCACGCCGCGGCAACCACCACGTCATGGTCCGGGGCACGTTCGGCAGTCCCAGGCTGCGCAACGCGCTGGCGGGCGGCCGGGAGGGCCCGTGGACCCGGCGCGGTCCCGACGGCGCGCTGGAGTCGATCCACGACGCGGCCGAGCGGTACCGCGCGGAGGGGGTGCCGCTGATCGTGGTCGCCGGCCGTGACTACGGCTGCGGCAGCGCCCGCGACTGGGCCGCCAAGGGGACGGCACTGCTGGGCGTGCGGGCAGTGCTCGCACGGAGCTTTGAGCGCATCCACCGCAGCAACCTCGTGGGCATGGGGGTGCTTCCGCTGCTGTTCCCGGCCGACACGGACGCCGGCACGCTGGGGCTCGAAGGGGCGGAGGAGATCGACCTGTTGGGCCTCTCCGGGCTGTCGCCGCTCGGGAAGGTGACCGTACGGGTGCACCGGAGCGACGGCGCCGTCACCGTCTTCGACGCGGTCGCGGCGCTCGAAACCGACCGTGAGGTGGCCTACTTCGCGGCCGGCGGTGTGCTGAGGTACACCGCCGCGCGGTTGCTGCGGGAACACGGCGGCTGACGGGCGTATGCCCTCCAGGCACGCCCCAGGCACGCCCCCGATGTGCCCACGCCGGGGCGCGTGCCGGGGGCGTGCCGGGCCGGTGTCGTGGTGTCAGCGGCCGTCCGCGGCGCCTGCCGGCTCCAGCACCACCCGGTCGGCGAACCAGGCGGCCAACTCCTTGGACCGGCTCTCCACCTCGGCGTCGTCGGCCCCCGACACCACCACCACACCGGCCCGCAGATAGGAGGCGGCAGTGACATCGGGCATGGTCCCGCCGGGCGCGATGCGGACTTCCGCGTACTCGACTCCGGGACGGGCGAGCACCTCGTCGAAGGTGGGAGCCTCGCGCACCGCTCCGGCGGGCGCGTGCAGGTGCAGATCGCCGTGGACCGCGCCGCTCGCGGGGGTGCGGGCGGCGGAGACGGCCGAGGGCCGCCCGAGCACTCCGCGCACCCACTCGTCGTGCAGATTCACTCCGAAGGTGCGCTCGACGACCTCGTCGGTCCGGCCGCCGCCGACTCGGCCGCCGCATTCCCCGAAAACGATCTCGCCCGACCGGTCGAAAACCTCGATGTGGAATACGCCATCGGCGTGATCGAGTGCTTTGAGGGCGTTGCGGGCGACATCCGTGGCCTTCTCGTAGAGCTCCGGATGGCGATGTGGCTGGAGTGCGGTGCAGCCCACGAGTCCACCCTCGTGGATATCGATTATGTTTTCCAGGTAACGAGCCAGGGAGAGGAAGGTGATTTCACCTCCGCGGACCACGCCGTCCACTTGGAATTCGGTGCCGGGAATGAATTCCTCCACGAGCCAGGGGCCCTTGGCCGCGGATGTGGCCAGGAAGTCGCGCAGTTCCTCCGGGCGGTCGAGGCGGAACGTGTCCAGCGCACCGCTGCCGCTGAGTGGCTTGACCACGACGGGGAAGCGCGCGCTGTCTTGCGGCGCGTCGTCGGGACCGGTCGCGCTCGTGCAGTCGGCGGTCACCACGCCTGCCGCTCTGACCAGTGATTTCTGCACTTCCTTGTCGCGCATGGCAACGGCCCGGAGCGCCGCTCCGCGGGTCAGGCCGCCGAGGTCGGAGAGCACCGCGGCAGCGGTGAGGCACAGTTCGAGCCCGCTGCAGACCGCGTCGAACTCCTGGACGCGAAGTGAGTTCCTGGCCAGCCCGGCGAGAATTCCCTCGACGCTGGACTGGTCCGGCACCACCACGGTGCGCATTTCCGGGAATGCGCTCCTCGCGGTTTCCAGGTCACCCGGCTGGAGAACGCAGGTGACATTCAGATCCGCCCGGTGCAGCGCATCGACCGCGCGAAGCATCCAGCCGATGTGAAGGACGGTGGTCGTCTGCTGCGTCATGTGACTCCCTCAATCATTTTCAGCGCATCGGATAACTTAATACTGGCTCGGTGTCATATCCATGTGATGAAGATCACGAAACCCCTTCGCGGCTTCGGTTGATCATGGTGAGGCACCTCTGATGGGATTACGCATAACTAACTCGAGAATGCAAGGAGCTGCCGATGGCAGGAAATGGCAAAATGAACTGGCTCCGTTCCTTGCTCCCCCGGACGCGCCCCGTGTGGGTGCTGGCGCTGAGCACCCTGGCCCGGAGCACCGGCAACGGTGTCGTCGTCGCCGTCATCGTCCTCTACCTCACCCGCTCCGTCGGCATCGACGCGACCCGGGTGGGCCTGGGCCTGACCGTCGCCGCCGTCGTGGGGATGGTCGCGAGCATCCCGGCCGGCCACGCCACGGACGTCATCGGCGCACGGAACACGGCGATCGCCTCGGTGGTCCTGCACGGCGCGACCATCTGCTGTTACGCCTTCGTCGAGGGCTTCGTCGGACTCCTGATAGCGGCGGGCCTGGTGGCCGTCGCGGAATCGGCGTCCAACGCCTCCCGCGGAGCACTTGTCGCGCTCGCCGTGCCTCAGAAGGAGCGGGTGCGCACACGCGCCTACCTGCGGTCGGTCACCAACGTCGGCTTCTCGGTCGGCGCGCTGCTCGGCGGCCTGGCCCTGGCCACCACACCCGGGAGGGCTACACGTTGGCGCTCATCGGCTCCGGCGTCCTGTTCGTCGTCGCCGGACTGGCCTTCCTCGCCCTGGACCGCACGCCGCCCGTTCCCCGCCCGGAGGACGCCTCGCCCTGGCAGGTGCTGAAGGACGGCCCGTTCGTCGCCGTCGGCGCCATCAACGCCGTGCTGATGATGAACGCGGGCATCCTCGACGTCGCCCTGCCCCTGTGGATCGCCGAGCACACCAACGCCCCGATCTCCCTCTTCGCCCCCCTGCTGTTGGTCAACACCGTCATGGTGGTCCTGCTCCAAGTCCCCGTCAGCAAGGGGGCCGAGGACGTGCGCGGCGGAGCCCGGGCGCTCGCCAGGTCCGGCATGTGGCTGGCCCTGTGCTGCGCCGTCATCGCCCTGGCGGCCGGCCGTTCGCCGTGGGTGGCCGGGGTCTTCCTCGTGGTCGGCGTGGCCGTCCACACCGTGGGGGAGCTCCTCTACAGCGCCGGCTCATGGGCGCTGTCGTACGAACTCGCCCCGGAACACGCACAGGGCCAGTACCAGGGGATGTTCGGCCTGACCACCCAGCTCGGTACCGCGATCACCCCAGCGGTGACCGCGCTGCTCATCGTCCGGCACGGCTGGGTCGGTTGGCTGGTGATGGGTGCGCTGCTGGCTGCCGCCGGACTCGCGGCGCCCGCGGTGGCACGTTGGGCCGAGCGCACCCGGGAGCGCGCGACCGTGCCCGCCGTAGGGGCGGGCGCGTGACGCCCGGACCCCGTCGCCCACCCGGGTCCGGCGACCACCTGAGAGCAAGATCGATTCCTGGATAGGGTGCCCCCATGTCGAACCTCCCCCTTCTCGCCGTGGTGTACGACCGCGGGTCCGCCGGAGCCGTCGAGATCGTGGCCTCGGCCCGCAAGTTGTGCTCCGTCCTCTTCGTCTGCGACGAGAGCCTGCCCGGCGCGGCGGACACGGCCCGGCAACTGGGCGAACTGGCGCAGGTCCTCGACGTCACCGGGATGTCTCCCGAGAAGGCCGGCGCCGCGCTGTCCGCCCTGGACGTACGCGGCATCGTGACGTTCAGCGAGCGCCGGCTGGCCGCGACGGCCGAGCTGGCGGCGGCGTCCGGACTGCCCTTCCACACCCCGGACGTGGTGGCCGGACTGGTGGACAAGCAGCGGCAACGGGCACGTCTGCACGCCGCCGGCGTCCAGTCGACCCGGTGCGAGGCGGTGCGGTCGGTCGACGACGTACCCGAGGCCGCGGCGCGGGTCGGCCTGCCCGCCGTGCTCAAGCCGCGCAGTGGAGCGGGCAGCGTGAACACGTGCCGGGTCGACGACCTCGGCCAACTGGTGGCGGTGACCGAGGAGTTCATGGCCGACGGCGCTGCGGAGTACGTCCTGGAGGAGCTGCTGGTCGGAGACCCGGGTGGGGCGGGTGCGGGCTTCGGGGACTACGTGTCGGTGGAATCGGTCACCTCCGGCGGCGTCGTGCACCATGTGTGCGTCACGGGCAAGCTGCCGCTGGCCGAGCCCTTCCGGGAGACCGGCATGTTCCAGCCCGCGAGCCTGTCCCCGGTGCTGCGGTCGCAGGTGCTCGCCCTGACCGAGGCCGCGATCCACGCCCTCGGCATCACCGGGGGAGTCACACACGTGGAGATCAAGCTGACCCCGGACGGCCCCAGGCTGATCGAGGTCAACGGCCGGATGGGCGGCTACGTCGGGGCGCTGCTCCGGCGCTCGGCCCGCTTCGACCTGCTGCGCGCGGCACTGCGCGAAGCCCTGTCCCTCCCGGTCGACCTGCCCGAACTGTCCTTCCCCGCGGTGGAGTACGTCTACTTCGTGACGCCACCGGCCGACTCCGGGCAGACCCTGACGGCCATGCACGGCCTGGACGAAGTGGCGGCCCTCGACGGTGTGTGGCAGGTCAAGGCCGAGGCGGCCGCAGGACGATCCTTGGACTGGCGCAACGGCACGGAAGGGCACCTCGGCACGGTCCACGGTACGGCCGCGGACCACGACCGGCTGCGCGTCGCGATCGCCGCGATCGAATCCGCGATCGTCCTCGAATCCGCATGACGCAGCCGGCCGGAGCGCACGCTCAGAGCGGGATCGTGGGATCGAGCGGCTGCCTGACGCGCCGCCACACCAGTCCCCGCACCGAGGCCGCGAAGGGCGCCAACGCCCACCAACGGCCGGGAAACAGCAGCCTGTACAGCCGGAAGTTGCGGCGCGCCACCGCCGTCGGACGCAGCGGCACACAGGACACCAGCAGGGCCGTGCGCAGGGCACGGATCTCGGCGGCCGGGCGACGGGAGGCGAGTACGGACTGGGCGAAGGCGTTGCGGTAGGCCCACCACATCATCTCGTGCTTCTCCGCGCCGATCTGCATACGCGTGTTGGGCTCACCGGCGTGCGGGTCCGCGGAGTGGGCCAGATCCTCGGGGAAGTGGTGGAGGTAGGGGTAGCGGTCGGCCACGCGCCACAGCAGGGTGCCGTCGAGCCCCAGGCCGTGGCTGAAATCGAACGGCAGGTTCGTCGGCAGTTCGTCCTGGAATGCCTCGAGCAGATCCGTCCGGCGTATCAGCGTGCACGAGGAGCTGACCGGTACCTGATCCTCCACGGTCGCCGACCGCACCAGGAACTCCAGGGACGACATCCGCCCGGCGCTGCGGCGGTAGCACGTCTCGGGCACCTCGTAGTGCCACGTCATCGCCGTGTAGACGAAGCCGACGTCGGGCTCCCGGTCCAGCACCTCGACCGATCGCTCGACGGCAGTGGCGGAAATCCAGTCGTCGGAGAAGAGCAGTTTGACGTACTCTCCCTCGGCCAGCTCGACCGCCCGGCGCCAGTTCTGCACGCGCGGCAGCACTGTTTCGTTGCGGTGTGCCCGAATTCGTGGATCGGATGCGGCCAGTTTCGTCAGAACCTCCCAGGTGGAATCCGTACTGGCGTTGTCCACCACCACTACTTCAATATCCTGGTAAGTCTGTTCCAGCGCGCTGCGTACTGCCCGTTCCATCTCCTGTGGCCGGTTGTACACCGGTATGCAGATGCTGACCTTGCCCATCCCGCGCCCCTCTTCTCCCTGGTCAAGCAGTGAACCACAGCCCGTCAAGAGAGGTGCGGGTCACCGGCGTTGGCGATGTAGACCACACATGTTCACCTGAACTTGACCTTTCGTCCACTCGGATGTTTGATCTGTCATGTACCCGGTTCCGCCCGCTCGATCGCGCTGCACAAATCGGCCGGTAAATCCTTGCGCGGGTCCATGACGCGGGAACCGTTGGCTTTTTCTTGGGGGATTCTTCTTGCCGTCCGACGACAATTCCTTCGGATTCGTATTCTGTGGCGGAGGCCCCGCCGCGCTCGGACCGATCATCACCGCGAGCAGAAGTGGTCGGCTCGACGCTCTGCTGGACCGAGGCATCGCCCTCGTCGAACCGGGTCCGATCGGCCCCGGCGGCCTGGCGCACTACCGCATCGGCGCCAACTCCCTCGGCGGGCCGTTCATGGAGTGCCTCGACGGCCTGGAGGACGGGACAGCCCTCGCCGCGCTGCGCGACCTGCCCGAGACCCGCCGACTGCGCGCCCTCGCCGACGAGCACCCGCCGCTGTCGGTGGTCGCCCCCTTCCTCGCCCGCCTCGGTGCGGTGGTGGCCGGCTTCCTGGAGGAACACCCGCGCTGCGCCGTCGTACGGGAGAGGGTCACCGGCATCGCCCTGCGCGACGACGGAGTCCGCGTCACCACCGGCGACGGCCGGGAACTCACCGCCCGGCGGACGGTGATCGCCACCGGCGGACGCCCCCAGGCCGACTTCGCGAAGGCCGAGATCGTCCCCGGCCTGAGCCTGGCGCCCCATCAGGAACGCGTCCGCCACTCGGAGTCGTTCATCGACGCGCGCAAGGACCTCCCTGGCGCGGGCGGCAAGGTGGTCGTCGTGGGCGGGTCGCACAGCGCCTGGTCGGTGGTCCATCTGATGCTCCCCGCGGTGGACGAGATCACGGTGATCCACCGCACCGGCATCCGCCTGTTCTACGACAGCGCCGACCGGGCCAGGGCCGACGGATACGCCTTCGATCCGGTGCTCGACGTCTGTCCGGTGAACGGACGGGTCAACCGCTACGGCGGCCTGCGGGGCCGCGCCCATGAACTGGCCCGTGCCGCACTGCGGTTGCCCGGCAGCGACCCGCTGCCGGTGCGGCTGGTCCAGGTGGACACCCCGGCCGCCCGCCAGGCCGCGGAACAGGCGCTCGCCGAAGCCGACACCATCGTCATGGCCAACGGCTTCGAGGCCGACCTCCCGCCCATCCGCCACGCCGACGGCGCGCTGTTCACGGCCGCGACCGGCCCCACCGGCACCGTCGTCAACGACCGGGGACACCTGGTCGACGCACACGGCACGGCGTACCCGCAGCTCGTCGCATACGGCCTGGGCGCGGGCCTCGCCCCGTCCAAGGAGGTCGGCGGCGAGCCGAGCTACACCCGCAGGGCCGACGGTGTGTGGCTGTACCAGCACGACATAGGCGAGGTCGTCCTCGACGACCTGCTGAACCATGTGACGACAACGGGGGAGACACAACGATGAGCACGCCGACCAAGGCCGTCGTCCTGGCGGCCGGCCTGGGCCGCAGGCTCGGACTCGGCAACGCCAAACCGCTGATACCCGTCGCGGGCAAGCCGATCCTGTTCCGCACGCTGGAGAACCTGGCCGCCGCGGGGGTGCGCGAGGCGGTCCTGGTGGTGGGCCACCAGGCCGACGAGGTGCGCTTGGCCGTCGGCGAGGAGTTCGCCGGCATGGACATCGGCTACGTGGAGTCCGACGCCTACCGCACCACGAACAACGCCTACTCGCTGTGGCTGGCCCACAAGCACCTCGACCAGGACGTCTACCTGGTGGAGGGCGACGTGGTGTTCGACGGCGAACTGCTCCGCAGGCTGTCGGCGGCGGACGGCGAGATCGTGACGGCGATCGCCCCGTACCGACGGGAGATGGACGGCACCGTCGTCACCCTCGACGCCGAAGGAACGCTCTCGGCGATGCTCCTGCCCGCACAACAGGAGCCGGACAGTGACCTGACGCAGACCTACAAGACCGTCAACGTGCACCTGCTCCGCGAGCGTTACCTGAGTGAGGAGTTCGTTCCCGGCCTGGAGTCGCTGATAGCCGGCGGCGGTCACGACGCCTACTACGAGCTGGTCATCGCCGAGACGGTGGAGGCCGGCCGGTTCCCGGTCCGCGGCGTGGACTGCGGCGACCTGCGCTGGTACGAGGTCGACGACCTGACCGACCACGGCGCCGCGGAGTACCTCTTCCGCAGCTCCGACGACCGCCTCGAGATGCTCCAGGGCATGTACGGCGGTTACTGGCGCTACGACCTGGTGGACCACCGCCTGCTGTACAACCTCTACTTCCCCCCGGCCCGGCTGGTCGACCAGCTGATGGACGACTTCCGGGAGGCACTGGTGCACTACCCGATGGGGCACCGGGCGCTGCAGATGCTCCTCGGCGCGGCGATCGGCCAGCCGTCGGAGCGGCTGGTGGTGGCGAACGGCGCGTCGGAACTGATCAAGATCCTCGGTGGCCTGCTCGGCCGGGTCGGACTCGTGGTGCCCGGCTTCAACGAGTACGAGGCCGTCTTCACCGAGCAGGACATCCACCGCATCCACCTGCCCTCGCCCGCCTTCACCATGGACCCGGCCGCGGTCGCCGAGGACGCGCTGCGAGCCGGTGTCGCCGCGGTCATCATCACCTCGCCCAACAATCCGACGGCGATGGCGGTGCCGCGGGCCGACCTGGTCACCCTCGCCCGGCTCCTCGCCGACGGCGGGATCCGCCTGGTCGTCGACGAGTCCTTCGTGGACTTCTGCGAGCCCGGACACAGCCTCGAGCCGGACCTGGCCGAACTGCCGGGACTGACCGTGATCAAGAGCATGAGCAAGGTCTACGGCATCGGCGGCCTGCGGCTGGGATACCTCACCTCGGCCGACCTCGACTTCGTCGCCGACGTCCGCGCCGCGCTGCCGATCTGGAACGTCAACGGCTTCGCCGAATGCTTCCTGCGACTGCTGCCCCGCTACCAGGACGCCTTCGCCGCCAGCTGCGAACAGGTCCGGCGCGACCGCGACGAACTGGCCGCAAGGCTCACCGAACTGCCCGGCCTGACGGTGTATCCGCCGGACGCCAACTACGTGATGGTGGGGCTGCCGCAGGACGTCTCCGCGCTGGCCGTCGTGCGCCGGGTCTTCGCCGAGTACGACATCCTCCTCAAGGACTGCGGGGGGAAGTCCATGCCGGACGGCGACCGGTACCTGCGGGTGTCGTGCCGTACTCCGCAGGAGAACCGGCGCATGGTGGACGCACTGGCGGCCGTCCTGGGTGTGGCCGTCGCCGCCCCGGCGGGCGGCGGAGCGTCCTGATGGGCGGCACGTCACGGCGCGACGAGCTGTACGCCGCCCTGCGGTCCGTCATCGACCCGGCGGACCGGCTGGTGGTGCTGCACTCGTCCCTGTTCGCCTTCCGGACCCCGATCGAAGGGCTGCGTGGCGACCTGCTGGCCGCGCTGCGCGCCCTGGTCGCCGACGGAGTGACCCTGGCGCTGCCCGCGGTGACCTTCGAGTTCTGCCGTACGAAGGAGTACCACCACCGCCGTTCCGTCCCGAACACCGGCGTGCTGGTGGAGTGGTTCCTGGACCTGCCCGAGGTGCGTCGCACCCCGCACCCGGTGTACTCGTTCGCCGTCGCCGGACCGCTGGCCGAGGAGCTGACGGCCTGCCGGTCGGACACGGCCTTCGGCGCGGACACGGTCTTCGAGGTCTTCGAGCGCGAGGCGGCCCGCATCGTCACACTCGGCGCGAGCTGGAACTCCTGTACCCAGGTGCACCGTTACGAGGAACTGGCGGAAGTCCCCTACCGGCACACCATGAAGGTCACCGGCACGGCCGACTTCGGCGCGGGGCCGGCCGGGCTCGACCTGACGATGATCGTCCGCGACACGGCGCTGGACTCCACCCTCGACTTCGCGCCGGTCTTCGACCGCCTCCGCGACACCGGCCTGATGGCGCGCGCCGGCCTCTGGGGCGCCGCCGTGGAGTCGGTGTCCACGACGGACCTGGCCCGGGTCTGCGACGCGATGCTGACCGACGACCCCTGGGTGCTCCTGCGCGAGCCCAGGGTGATCGAGCACCGGGCGCGGCAACTGGCCCGCGAGCCCGTACGGCTGGCCCTGCTGGGCTCGCGGAACCAGGAGATCCTGGCCACCGAGATGTCCGCCGAGGGCCGGCGGGTCCTCGGCCACGAGCCCTGTGCCCTCCATGCGCCCGAGTACGGCATGCTCGCGCGCGAGATCCACGACCCGGCCTCGGCGCTGCGCGGCTTCGACGCGCACGCGAGTTTCTTCACCGACCGGCTGGAGGACGTGCTCGCCGTCGACGGTCTCGACGAGGGCGTCGACGACCGGCTCCCGGACGCCGTGGAGCACTACGCCGGCCTGGTGAGCGCCTACGCCGCCACCACCGACCGGCCGGTGTTCGTCCTGTCCTTCGCGCCGCTGCAGCCGTCCACGGTCGACACCAGCGGGATCGTGGCCGACGCCAACCGGCTGCTGCGCGAGGGACTCGGCGGTCACGAGCACGTCCACGTCGTCGACCTCGCCGAGGTCGTCGCACGCGCGGGCGGCGGCCCGCTGGTCGACGCGCGGCTGTGGCAGGTGGGACGTATCCCGTACGGCGTCGCCCTGAGCGCCGCACTGGCCCGCCGCTTCTGGGGCCTGGCGCTCTCGGTACTCGGACGCACGGCCAGAGTCGTCGTCACCGACCTCGACAACACCCTGTGGCACGGCGTCGTGGGCGAGGACGGCATCGAAGGCATCCAGGTCGGCACCGATCACCCCGGCAACGCCCACCGCAAGCTGCAGCTCGTGCTGAAGTCGCTGCGTGAGCAGGGCGTCGCGCTCGCGGTGTGCAGCAAGAACGACGAGGACCTGGCCCTGCGCGCGATCCGGCAGCACTCGGGGATGGCACTGCGGGAGGACGACTTCGTGGCCCTGGAGATCGGCTGGCGACCCAAGCCGGAGGCGATCGCCGACATCGCGGCCCGCCTCAACGTGGGCCTGGCCAATGTGCTGTTCCTCGACGACAACCCCGTCGAGCGCGCGCGGGTGCGCGAGTTCCTGCCGCAGGTCATCGTGCCGGAACTGCCCGAGGACCCGGCCGACTACGCGCACACGCTGCTGGACAGCCCGTTCGTCACCGTGTTCAACGTGACCGACGCCGACCGCCGGCGCACCGAGCAGTACCGGGCACGTGAGAAGGTCGAGCGGCAGCGGCGCGGCTACGAGCGGATCGAGGACTTCTACGCCTCGCTCGGCACCGAGCTGCACATCAGCCCGCTCACCGACGGCAACGTGGCCCGCGCGGCCCAACTGTGCGCCAAGACCAACCAGTTCAACACGACGACCCGGCGCCACTCCCGTGCCGAACTGCGCCGGCTGGCCGCCGCGCCGGACTCGGACGTGCTGGTCCTCGGCGTGGCCGACCGGTTCAGCGCCCGCGAGGAACTCGGCGTGGTGGTGCTGACCCACGACGGCACGGAGACCACCGTGGACTGCTACCTGCTGTCCTGCCGTGTCCTGGGCCGGGGCGTCGAGACGGGTGCGCTGCGCTGGCTGGCGGCCCGGCTGGCCGCCGACGGACGCACCCGCCTGCACGGCCTCGTGCTGCCGACCGAGCGCAACGCCCCCTGCCGCACCGTGTTCGCGGACGAGGGCTACACGCCGGGTGACGCGGACGGCAGCTGGCACCTGGACCTCATCGGCGACCACAGTGCCCCCAGCTGGCTGCGGGTCGTCGACCACACGGACGCGGAGACCGACCATGCATGACCTCGAGCCGGGCGCCGTAGCCCACAGCAGCCGCACCTTCACCGCCGAGGACTTCGCCGCCTTCGCAGCGGCCACCGGCGACCACAACCCGATCCACCACGATCCCGAGCACGCGGCCGGGACCGAGTTCGGCGCGCCCATCGTGCCGCTGGCCATGGTGCTGGGACCGGTGTCCGCGCTGATCGGGATGGTCCTGCCCGGCCCCGGAGCGGTCATCCTCGACACGGCGTTCCGCCCGGTGCGCGCCGTCGCCTTCGACCGTCCCGTGGACTACTCCCTGCGGCTGCGTTCGAAGAGCGCGGCGACCGGGGTGCTGACCTGCCGCGTGCGGGCCTACCAGGACCGCGAGCTGGTCCTGGACGGCGAGGTGAAGACGACCGTACGGTCGCCGCGCCCCCGCCCGGACGACAACCCCGGCGGCCGTTTCCTTCCCGCCGACGCGCCCAGGCTCGCCGCGGTGACGGGCGCCGCCGGTGACATCGGTGCCGCGGTCGCCCGTGCACTGGCCAAGGGCGGCTGGGACCTCGCCCTCGTCCACCGGGGCGGCATCGACGACGTGGTCCGCCAGTGCGAGGAAACCGGCGTCACCGTCCACTCGGTGACAGCCGATCTGACCGTGCCCGCCGACCGTGCCGCGGCGGCCGAGAAGCTTGCTTCTCTCGCGCCCACAGCCCTCGTGCATGCCGCCGCCGCCCCCCTGGCGGCCGGGCACCAGGAACACTTCGAGACCGGTTACGCCGGTCTGCGGGACCTGGCCGACGCCGTGCTGGACGGCATGCTGCTGCGCCAGCAGGGGTGCGTCCTGCTGCTCGGGTCGGAGGCCTCGCGCTACCACCCGAGGGGCTGGTCCGACTACGTCGCCGCCAAGGCGGCAGCCGAAAGCGTGCTGCGCGGCATCGACCGGCACCACGGAGCCGGCGGGGTGCGCGCGGTGGTCGTCGAACCCGGCTATGTCCAGGGCCGGTACTCCGCCGACGTCCGCCCCTCCGGAGTGCTCGGCCTGCTGCCGGAGGAGGTCGCGGAACTGGTCGCCGCCGAGGTGGGTGACACGACGGCGCCTGCGCGTCGGGTGTGGCTGTCCACGGACGGGGTCACCAGGTACGCCCTGGACGGCGGCGCCGCCCAGGAGGGCGCGGCCTCGTCGGCGGCCGGGCCGGCCGCCCGCGAATCCTCGGCAGGGCCGTCCCAGGGCGGCCCGGTCGTGAGCGGGCACACGGAGCGGGTGGAAGCGGCCGTCCGCCGGATCCTCGGCCCCGACGCGGACGTGCGCAACGGCGGCGTCGGGCTCACCCCGGGCTGGGACTCACTGGGACAGATCCAGATCGTGCTCGCCGTGGAGGAGGAGTTCGGCATCCGGCTGCCGGCCGAGAGCCTCACCGCGACCGGCCGCTTCGACCAGCTGAGCCGCGTCGTGGCCGAACAGGTCGGGGAGTGAACGTGCGGTCAGCTCCAGCAGACGCAGCGCGCCGGCCGGCCCGTGAACGCCTTGTCGGCGTCCGGTTCGGCCTCGACCTGCCCTGCGGGCGGGACGAGCGAGAAGTCCGCGGCGGGGTCGATCTCGTCGAAGGAGCCGAACAGGTGCGTACGAGGGAACCACGTGCCGAACGGCTCGGTCGACTCCCCGATGCCGATGAACTCGCTGCCCGTGGCCACAGCGGCACGCACGTCCCACGGCCCGTCGCCGACGCACACCACCCGGTCGAAGCCCTCGCCCGCCTGGTGGATGGCCTCCCGGACCACGTGTTCCCGGAAGGTGTGGTCGCTGGCCGTGGCCACCGGGCCGGGCGCCTCCAGCAGTGCCAGCTTCACCGCCGTGACCTCGCTCATGCCGCCGGTCGCGAACGCCACCGTGTACCCGTCGGACGCCTCCAGCCCGCGCAGGAAGGCGGCCGCGCCGGGGACCTGCTCGACCTTCTCGTGCTCGGCGGCTTCGACGAAGCGGGCGTGCAGCCGGTCGGCGAACCACTGGGTCTCGGCCTCGTCGGGGAACCGTCCCCTGTTGTGCCGGAAGACCTCTCGGAATATCCACGAGTCCGTGTGGTGGGCGTAACCGCCCCAGGCAGAGTCGATCTTCTCGAGTCCGCAGTCGCGCAGCGCTCCGTGGAAGGCCAGTTGGTGCGGGGCCACACTGCGCAGCAGTGTCCCGTCGATATCGAAGACGATCAAGGTGCTCATGGCCTGCTCTCCCGGTCGGACGCACTCAGGGATCTTGATCGTAGGGGAAGGCGGGGAACATGCAGGACGCTGTGAGCGGGCCCACCGCCCGCGAAGCGCGGCTGGGTGAAGAAGTGGTCACGGCCGCCGCGGAGTTCGCCTCGGCCACCGGCACGACGGCCGAGCGCGTCCTGGGCCTGGCATGCGCCGCCCTCGTCGCGCGCCTGTGCCGCACCGACGGCGCCGTACCGGTCGGCGGGATCGGCGGCGCCCAGGGCGAGCCCCTGCCGGTGACCCTGTTGCCCGACGGCGGCGCTGAGTTGGCCGTCGGCCCCGTGCCCGACGACATCGCCGACGCGCTCGACTCCCGCGTCGACCGGTTCGCCGCCGCCGCACTCGCCGAGCCCCAGCGGCCCCTGGCCGACGTCGAGTTGGTGGACGACGCCGAATGGGCCCTGCTCACCGCCTGGTCGGGGCCGGACCGGCTCCCGGTCGACCAGCCGGTCCACCGGATGTTCGCCGCGTGGGCGGGCAAGCAGCCCGACGCCGTGGCGGTGTCCGCGCCCGACACGACGCTCACCTACCGGGAACTGCTGGAGTACGCCACCGGCATCGCCCGCGCGCTGACGGAGCGGGGCGTGCGCCCCGGTGACCCCGTGGGCATCCTGCTCGACCGCGGCCCGACGTCGGTCGCCGCGATGGTCGGTGTGGCGATGGCCGCGGCCACGGCCGTACCGCTCGACCCCGCCTACCCCGAGCCGCGCCTGCGGCTGATGATGTCCGGTCCGGGAGTCCGGGTCACCCTCACCAGCGAGGCGCTCGCCGGGCGCGTACCGGTCGGCACCGCGCTGGCCGTGGAGGGCGTCGAACCGTCGGCGGCACCGCTGGAGCGGGCCGAGCCCGAGGTCGCCACGGTGATGTACACCTCCGGATCGACCGGTACCCCCAAGGGGGTTCAGCTCACCCACCGCGGCATCGCCCGGCTGACCGCGGACGACCGTATCGACTTCGGGCCCGACGACGTGGTCCTGCACCTGGCGCCCGCCACCTTCGACGCGGCGCTGCTGGAGGTGTGGTGTGCGCTGGCCCGGGGCGCGCGGCTGGAGGTGGCCCCGCCCGGCCCGCTGACCCTCGGCGAGCTGGCCGGGCTCATCGCCGGGCGGGGGATCACCGTGCTGTGGCTGACGGCCGGGCTCTTCCACCAGATGGCCGAGCACGAGCCGGACGCGTTCTCCGGCGTACGCCGACTGTTCTCGGGCGGCGACGTCGTCTCCCCGCACCACGTGAACAGCCTGCTGACCCGGCACCCCGGACTCACCGTCGTCAACGGCTACGGCCCCACCGAGAACACGACCTTCACCTGCTGCCACCTGATGCGTGAGCCGCTGCCCCCGGGCACCGCGACCGTGCCGATCGGCGCACCGGTCCGCAACACCAGGGTCTTCGTGGTCGACCAGGGCGGGCACCCGGTGCCGCCGGGCGTCCCGGGCGAGCTGTGGGCCGAGGGCGACGGGCTCGCGGCCGGCTACCTCGGCCTGCCCGAACAGTCCCGGGAGCGGTTCCCCGTCCCGGAGTCCGGGCGCCTGCGTGGCCTGCGCTGCTACCGCACGGGCGACCTGGCCCGCTTCCGTACCGACGGCACCCTGGAGTTCCTCGGACGCGAGGACGGCCAGGCCAAGGTCAACGGTCACCGGATCGAGCCGGGGGAGATCGAACAGGCCATCCTCGCCCAGCCCGGCGTGCGCGGTGCGTGCGTCCTGGTGGAGACCGACCCCCTGGGCGGCAAGCGACTCGCCGCCCACATCGCCGGGGACGACAAGTCACTGGCCAAGGCCGTGCGCGCGGCGCTGCGGGCCTCGCTGCCCGCCTACCTGGTGCCCGCCCGCTACATCGTCACCGAAAGACTTCCGCTGACCGCCAACGGAAAGATCGACAGAGCCCGGCTGATGGCCGGAGAGAGCGAGTCCCCATGAGCACCACCGTCCGGCAGACCGTCGCCCAGATCTGGTCCGAGGTACTGGGCACCCCCATCGACGAGGAGTCCGACTTCTTCCTCCTCGGTGGCCACTCCCTGCTGGCCACCCAGATGGTGGCCCGGCTGGAGACCGCGCTCGGCGTCAAGGTCTCCATGCGCGAGGTCCTCGACCACGCCGAGTTCGGCGAGTTCGCCGATCTGGTCGCCCAGCGCCTCGACACCGCCCCGCAGACCGCCTAGGAGCCACCGCACATGTCCGCACCACTGCCGCTGCCCACCCTCAGCTATCAAGAGGGCAGGCTCTTGATGGACGAGCGCAGCCGCGCCCTGGGCGTGCCGTCGATCCGCACGATCCCGCAGGCCTACCGGGTCCGCGGCCCGTTCGACCGGACGGTCCTCGACCGGGCACTGGCGCTGCTGGCCGACCGGCACGAGGCGCTGCGCACCCGCTTCCCCGGCCCGCGGGACCAGCTCCTCCACGCGGACACCACCTTGCGCAGCGAGGTGTTCCAGGCGGACGACGAGACGGGCGCGGTGGAGCGCGTACGGGCCGAGGCGGCGCGCCCCCTGCCCGCCGACCAGCCGGAGCGGCTGCGCGCGAGCGTCGTGCGCGTGGCCGAGGACGACCACTTCGTCGTCCTGACCTTCGACCACCTGGTGGTCGACGGGTGGGCACGCGGAGTCCTGACGGAGGAACTGTCGGCCATCTACCGCGCGCTCCACGCCGGCCAGGAGCCCAAGCTGCCGGAGACCGCCTACACCTACCAGGACTACGTACGCGACCAGCGTGACCTGCTGACGGGCGAGAACGGCGCCCGGATGATGTCCTTCTGGCGCGAGCGGCTGGCCGGTTCCGGGGCGATACCCCGGTTGGACGTGCCGAAGCAGGCCCCCGGCGCCAAGCCGGAAGGGGGCTACCTGACCCGCTCGCTGCCCTCGGCGCTGGTGCGCGAGGTACAGAGGTTCGCCGCGCGCGAGCGGGTCACCCTCTTCATGCTCGTCCTGTGCGCGCTCTACGTGGCACTGCGCGAGCACACCGGCAGCGACGACCAGGCAGTGGCGGTCAACGTCTACAACCGCGAGACCGCCGGCCGCGAGAACCTTGTGGCGCCCCTCGCGGAACTGCTGGTGGTTCGGACCGACCTGGCGGGCACGAACACCTTCCGTGACGCGCTGCGACGGGTGCGGGAGGCGAGCCTCGACGCACAGGAGCACGGCGAGATTCCCTTCGCCGAACTGGTGAAGGCGTTCAACCCGGACCAGTACGCCCACCCCGACGCCCCCATCGGCGTGGTGCTGAACATGCTCTACGCCCAGCTCCACGGCCAGGGCCTGGACCTGGCTCCCGGTACGACCACCCCCTTCCCGCTGTCCGACGAGGGCTTCCGTCCCCGCAGCGAACTGATGCTCGTGGGCGAATCGGACGGCGAACAGCTGACCCTCTCGGCGTACTACCAGGCCGACCGGCTGTCCGCGGACTTCATCTCCGCTCTGCTCGACCGTCTCGTGGCGCTGCTGGAAGCGGTCGTGGCCGATCCGCTGCTGCCGCTGGAGGGCTCCGGTGCTGCCTGAGCGTCGCGATGAAACCCTGCTGAGGGCGGCGTTCATCGTCTCGACGGCCGGTGAGTGGGTGTTTCGGTTCGCGCTGCCCCTGCTGGTGCTGGAACTGACCGGTTCGGCGTTCTTCGCCGCCTTCACCTACGCGCTCGAATTCGTGCCGTACGTGCTGGTGGGGCTGGTCAGCGGGGTGGTCGCCGACCGGATGGACCGGCGCAAGCTCATGATCGGCTGCAACCTGAGCTCCTCCGTGGTGGTCGGCGGGATCGCGCTGCTCTGCCTGCTGGAGCGGCCTCCCGTGGCGGCGGTGTACGTGGCCGCGTTCACGCTGTCGTGCGTGCGTCCGCTCTACTTCCCGGCGTTCCAGGGCTTCCTGGTCGATCGCGTGCCCGAGGAGCGGCGGGCCGTGATGAACGCGTGGGTGCAGGGCTCCGAGAGCCTGCTGAACATGCTCGGCCCGATCGTCGGCATCGGCGTGGTCGCCTACCTCGGCCCCGCGGTGGCCAGCACGGTCAACGCGGTGGCGTTCGCCCTGTCCGCGGTGTTCATCATCCTCACCGCCGTATCCCCGGTCACCACCCTGACGGCTCCCCTTCGGCAGGCGTTGCGTGGCCTGACCCCCGACCTGCTGACCGGCTTCCGGCTGCTGTTCGCCGACCCCGTGCTGCGGTCCGGCACGATCCTGCTGACGCTGACCAACTTCGCGGTGCACGCGGTCGAGGCCAACCTGGTGTACGTGGTCACCGAGGCCACCGGCCAGTCCAAGTTCGACCTGGGCCTGACCGTGGCGGCCCAGGGCGCGGGCGCCGTGGCGGGAGCCGCCGTGGTCCCGCGCCTGATGCGGCGGTTCGCCGAGGGACCGCTGCTGTCCGCCGGGATGGGGGCGCTCGCAGTGGCGCTGCTGCTGCCCATGACGACGGCGAACGTCCTGGTACTCGCGCCGGCCTGGGCCTTGGCCGGCGCGGCGACCTCGCTGATCGTGGTCGGCTGGTTCACCTACCGGCAGAAGGTCGTCGACGCCGAGTACATGGGCCGGGTGGTCGCGGTCAACCGGGCCTTGTCGTTCACCGCCATCCTCCCGGCCGCCCTGCTGGGCGGCTGGATGGTCGCCGCCTTCCCCCCGGCCGTGCTCTTCCTCACCGCGGGCCTCGTGCAGGGCATCGCCTGGCTGACGACCGCGTTCGGCCTGGTGGGCAAGGCAGGCCTGAAGCAACCGAGCCTCGCCGTGGAATAGAACACGCGCCACCGCCCTTCCGGCCCCCGCCGACAGAACCGTACGAGACGTTCGGCCGGGGCCGGTGAGGTCGGCCGCCCGGTCATGGCCCGGTCGACATGGGTCTTCGCGGTCAGTGTGCCGATCGCCACGCTCCTCGGCCGGCTCGTCCTGGCTACCGTGGACCCATGACGGCACCGCTGGATGTACTGGTGGTCGGCGCGGGACCGACAGGACTCGCGCTCGCCGCGCAACTGCGCGCCCATGGGGCCACGTTCCGCATCGTCGACCGCTCCCTCGACCGCGTGCGCGAGTCCCGGGCACTCGGCATCCAGCCCCGCACCCTGGAGGCGCTGGCGGGCTTCGGCGTGACCGACCGGCTGGTGGCCCGCGGCAATCCCGCGATGCGGTTGCGCCTGCACCTGGCCCGGCGCACCGTGTCGGTACCGCTCTTCGACATCGGGCTGCCCGACACCCCGTACCCTTTCCTGCTGTTCCTCTCGCAGGCCGAGACGGAGCACGTCCTCGGTGAGCACCTGACCGCGCGCGACGTGTCGATCGAACGCGGCACCGAGCTGGTCGGGCTGGAGCAGCGGGGATCGCACGTCGTCTGCCGGCTGCGGAGCCGCGACGGCGCACAGGACGTCGTGTCGGCGCGCTACGTCGTCGGCTGCGACGGCGCCCACAGCACCGTGCGCGCCCAGGCGGGCATCGGCTTCGAGGGCTACGCCTACCCGCAGACGTACCTGCTCGCCGACCTGGAGGTGGAGGGCCTGGAGCCGGGCGCCGTGCACTCGTACATGACCGGGGCCGGGATGCTGTTCTTCTTCCCGCTCGGTTCACCGGCCCCCTGGCGCATGCTCGCCATGCGGCCGTCGGACGCCCCGGACGTCGAGGTGACGGTGCCGCTGCTGCAACAGATCGCCGAACGGTACGGTGCGGACGGGCTGGTCCTGCGGGATCCCGTCTGGATGACCGACTTCCGGCTGCACAACCGCGGTGCCGCCCGGTACCGGTCAGGGCCCTTCTTCCTGGCAGGCGACGCGGCCCACATCCACAGTCCGGCCGGGGCGCAGGGCATGAACACCGGCATTCAGGACGCCCTCAACCTGGGCTGGAAGCTGGCCCTCGTGTGCCGGGGCGCCGCACCGCAGGAACTGCTGGAGACGTACGGCATCGAACGTGCCCCGGTCGGCCGCCACGTGCGGCGGTTCACCGACCGCGCGTTCGTCATCGGCACCAGCGCGAATCCGGTCCTCCGGTTCGCCCGCGCCCAACTCGTCCCGCGTCTGGCCCCGTTGGCGGTGCGCGCGACGGCACCGCGCGGACGGGTCTTCCGCACCGTCTCCGAACTCGGCATCCACTACCGCCGCAGCCCTGCCTCGGCGACGGGCACCCGACCGCCCCGCCGCGGCCCGCGGGCCGGCGACCGGCTGCCCGACCGGCCGCGGGGACTGCAGGCCCGGGTCGCCGCCGCCCCCGGCTGGCACCTGCTCCTGACCGGCCCGCCCCGCCTCTGGCCGGACCCACGGCTCGCCCCGGTCCTGGACGGCCGGGCCGACCTGATCACCGTGCACCGCCTCGACGACCGCGGTCCCTGGCCGGGCGTCGCCCAGGGACTCGTACGCCCCGACGGCCACCTCGGTTATGTCGCACGCGGTGCCGGACTGGACGGGCTGGGGGCCTACGTTGCCCGCTGGCTGCCGATCGAGCGGACAGGACACCCGGGGTGAACGGCTCCCGACGTCGATCCGTACCACTCCTCGTGCAGCCACACCGACCAACCAGAGCAAGCATCGCGACGGCCGGCAGTCTGGTTCTCCTGCTCCTGGCCACCGCGTGCGGCGGGGATGAGGACAAGGGAACCGCCGCGAAGAGCAGTCCGACGAACGTGTCCGCCACCGCGGTCGGCGTCGTGGCACCCGCGAAGGTCGAGGTCATCGCCGACCTGACGGGGTGCAAGGTCAAGATCCGGACCGATGCGGACGAACTGCGCGAGGGTGTCTGCCACACGGAGAAGGGCGACTACCTCATCACGACGTTCCCGCAGGAGAAGCACAAGCTCACCTGGCTGGACGCGGCCTCCGTCTACGGAGGCAAGTACCTCGTCGGCACCCGCTGGGTGGTCAGCGCGAAGCCCAAGCTGCTGGAGGAGCTCCGCCCCAGATTGGGCGGAACCGTCCAGCAGTTGCGGGGTACGGGCCCGGCCCCTGCGCCGAGCGCGTCATAACGGCTGCGACGTACTCCCGCTGCGGCGGCTCGCGGTCACTCGGCCGCGTCGCTGATCCCCAGCCGCAGATGCTCCACGTGGTACACGGCCTGGTCGAGCAGCTCGGCGACATGGTGGTCGTGCAGCGCGTACACGACCGACCGGCCGCGCCGCTCGCCCACCACCAGGCCCAGATTGCGCAACAGCCGCAGTTGGTGCGAGCAGGCGGACTGCTCCATGCCCACCTCGGCCGCCAACTCCGTCGCGGGCAACGGCCCTTCGCGCAGCCGCGCCAGGATCAGCAGGCGGGAGGGGGTGGAGAGGGCCTGGAGGGTGGTGGCCACCTTGGCTGCGTTGGCCGCGTCCAGGCGTACGCGCTCGGTGGTGTCCTGCGCGGCGGTGACGGCTCCATGACCCATGCCGGGTATCTTACCCACCGCACATGAACACATGAATGTCTCTTCATGTGTCGCCGGGCTCGACTCGGGTGATCCGGCGGCTCCCAGCGCAGCCGAGGTTGATGTCGGATTCTCGCCAGCCCTCGTCGGCCCCGGTGGTCGATGCTGGACGCATGCAGAAGGGGATGCACATCGACACGGAGCGCTGCGTGCGCGCCGTACAGTCCAAGGACGCCCGCTTCGACGGCTGGTTCTTCACGGCGGTCGTGACGACCGGGATCTACTGCCGGCCCAGCTGCCCGGTGGTCCCGCCCAAGCCGGAGAACATGCGGTTCCTTCCGAGCGCGGCCGCCTGCCAGCAGGCCGGGTTCCGGGCGTGCAAGCGCTGCCGCCCGGACACCAGCCCCGGCTCCCCGGAGTGGAACCAGCGCGCCGACCTCGTGGCCCGCGCGATGCGGCTGATCGCCGACGGCGTCGTGGACCGCGAGGGCGTGCCCGGCCTCGCCGCCCGGCTCGGCTACAGCACCCGGCAGATCGAACGCCAGCTCCTCGCCGAGCTGGGCGCCGGCCCGCTCGCCCTGGCCCGGGCCCAGCGCGCCCAGGCGGCCCGTCTCCTCATCGAGACGACGCCCTTGCCCATGGCGGACATCGCCTTCGCGGCCGGTTTCGCGTCCATCCGCACCTTCAACGACACCGTGCGCGAGGTCTTCGCCCTCGCCCCGACGGACCTGCGCGCCCGCGCCCCTCGCAGCATCCAGGGGGCCTCGGAGACCTTGGGGAACGCGGCCGGCGCCCTCACCCTGCGCCTGCCGTTCCGCGCCCCCCTCAATCCCGACAACCTCTTCGGCCACCTCGCGGCGACCGCCGTGCCCGGGGTCGAGGAGTGGCGGGACGGCGCGTACCGGCGCACGCTCAGGCTGCCGTACGGCCACGGCATCGTGGCCCTGACCCCGCGGCCCGACCACATCGCCTGCCGCCTCACCCTCAGCGACCTGCGCGACCTGACCGTCGCGATCAGCCGGTGCCGCCGCATGCTCGACCTGGACGCCGATCCGGTCGCGATCGACGACCAGTTGCGCACGGATCCGTTGCTCGCCCCCCTGGTCGACAAGGCGCCCGGCCGCCGGGTCCCGCGCACGGTCGACGAGGCGGAGTTCGCCGTACGGGCCGTGCTCGGCCAGCAGGTCTCCACGGCGGCCGCCCGTACCCACGCGGCCCGCCTGGTCACCTCCCACGGCGAGCGGGTCGACGACCCGGAGGGTGGCCTCACGCACCTCTTCCCGGCCCCCGAGGCGCTGGCCTCCGTGGACCCGGAGTCACTGGCGATGCCCCGCACCCGCCGTACGACGTTCACGACGCTGGTACGTCAACTCGCCGACGGTGAGCTGCGGTTGGGGCCCGACAGTGACTGGCCGAAGACCCGGGCCCGGCTCCTGGACCTCCCCGGCTTCGGCCCCTGGACGGTCGACGTCATCGCGATGCGCGCCCTCGGCGACCCCGACGCGTTCCTCGCCACCGACCTCGGAATCCGCCGTGCCGCCCAGGAGTTGGGCCTCCCGTCGACTCCGGCGGCCCTCACGGCCCGGGCAGCCGCGTGGCGCCCCTGGCGGGCGTACGCCGTCCAGTACCTGTGGGCGACGGACAGCCACCCGATCAACTTCCTCCCCGTATAAGGAAAGCCAGTGAAACAGCACACCGTGATCGACAGCCCGTACGGCCCGCTCACCCTCGTCGCCGAGGACGGCGTCCTGTGCGGTCTCTACATGTCCGACCAACGCCACCGCCCGCCCGAGGAGTCCTTCGGCGCCCGCGACGAGTCCCCCTTCGCCGAGGCCGAGGACCAGCTGGCGGCCTATTTCGCGGGCGAGTTGAAGGCATTCACCCTCGAACTGAGCCTGCGCGGAACGCCGTTCCAGTGCCGCGTCTGGGAGCGACTGCGGGAGATCCCGTACGGCGAGACCCGCTCCTACGGCCAACTCGCCGACTCCCTCGGCAACTCCGGTGCCTCCCGCGCGGTCGGCCTCGCCAACGGCAAGAACCCGGTCGGCATCATCGTCCCGTGCCACCGCGTCGTCGGTGCGAACGGTGGCCTCACCGGCTACGGCGGCGGCCTGGACCGCAAGCAGCGGCTGCTCGACTTCGAGAGCGCGGCGGCGTTGTTCTGAACCGGCGCCGGCTCAGCCGGCCGCCCGCTCCGCCGCACCGCGCTCCACGCAGAACTCGTTGCCCTCCGGATCGGCGAGGACCGCCCAGCCCCTGCCGTCCGGGTTGCGGCGGTCGTCGACCAGCGTGGCCCCGAGGGCGAGCACACGCTCGACCTCCTCGTCCCGGGTGCGGTCCTGCGGCTGGAGGTCCAGGTGCACCCGGTTCTTGACGGTCTTGGGCTCCGGGACGGTGACGAACAGCAGGCCCGCCCCCTCGATCAGCACCTCCTCGTCACCCGGCTTGTCGTCCTTGTGTACGGGCAGGTCCAGCACCTGGGACCAGAAGCCGGCGAGAGCGTAGGCGTCGGCGGAGTCGATCGTCATATGGCGGATCGCAGAAGTCATGGCACGGATTCTGATCCACGCGGCGATCCCCCGCACCAGCATTTCTACTGGGCGAGTTCGCGCAGCAGCTTCGGCAGCGCCGTGCCGATGGGTTCCCGTACGACGTCGTCGGCGCGGTCGTCGTACGGCGTCGGCTCGGCGTTGACGATGACGAGCCGGGCGCCGTGGTCGGCGGCGACGCCCGCGAGGCCGGCGGCGGGCTGGACCTGGAGGCTGGTCCCGACGGCGATGAACAGCTGGCAGGCCTTGGTGATCGCGACCGCCTCGCCGAGGACCACCGGATCGAGCCGTTCGCCGAACATCACCGTCGCGGACTTGAGGATGCCGCCGCACTCCAGGCACGGCGGGTCGTCCTCGCCGGCCTCGACGCGTGCGAGGGCGTCCTCCATCGGACCGCGCGCATGGCACTTCGTGCAGAGCACACTCCGGGCGCTGCCATGCAGTTCGAGCACCTTGCGGGCGGGCATCCCGGCGAGCTGGTGCAGCCCGTCCACGTTCTGCGTGATCACCCGCACCGGCACTCCGGAGCGCTCCAGCTCGGCCACCGCCCGGTGCGCCGCGTTGGGCTCGGCCTTGAGCGTCCGGTTCTTGCGCCGCATCTGCCACGAGCGCCGCCGGATCTCCGGATCGCCCATGTAGTACTCGTACGTCACGAGCTTCTCGGCCTCCGGATCTCGCCGCCACAGCCCGTTCGGCCCGCGGTAATCAGGGATCCCGGAATCCGTGGAGATGCCTGCGCCACTGAGGACGGCTACGAGGGGCCTGTTCATGGGCCGAGAGTAGGACGCTCGACCGCCCTGGGGCGAGCGAGTATCTCTCCACTCCGTTACCGGACTCGCCCCGGGGGATCACGCGCCTCTGCGGGACCTCGCGCGCCCGCACGGACGCCCTCCCGCGGACCCGGACTCACGCCCGGCCCGACGGCGCCGGCAACGAGATCCCGTGCACCACGGTGGCCGCCGGCGTGTCCCGAGCCGGCGGATGGTCGCGCCGGGATGATGGCGAAGTCATCGCTCACCTCCCAGGTGATCAGCCACGCCCCGTCCCCCCCCAGGTCTGCTGGGCGGCCGGGACGCGTGGCCAGATGCCGTAGCGCCGCCGTCCGGGGAACGACCTGCTCACCGCCTGACAGGGCCCGTCACGCTCGTGCACCTCCGGTACGGGAGAAGGCGATGGCGTCGTCGACGTCACGGGACGACGGCGATGCCGGGCTCCGCACAGGCCGTCAGGAGCCCGGCCGTCGTCACGCTTGCCGGCGTGGAAGTCGTCGTGCATGGCGGCGACGGGCGTGATCGCACGGGCCTCGGCGAGGTGCATCGCGGCGAGTGCTCCGAAGCGTTCGGCGACGGACTCGCCGTATTGCGGTTCCATCGTGGGGGGGGGACAGCCGTACGGCTCCGAAGCCGATGCGGTTCATCCGCAGGTTGCCGCCGAGCAGGGAGTCGAGCGGGAAGTTGTGAGGCGGGGCAATCAGGACTCGTCAGTCCGTGACGACGGCGTCGCGGTGAATCCACTCGGGGCTGTGGGCCGACTTGTACATGAAGTCGGCGACGTCCGCGCGGCTGATCGTCGGGTTGCCCTTCATAAGGAGGCGCTCGCCGACGAGGTAGCCGCCCTTGGCGGGGCCCTTGGTGAGCTTGGGCCTGATCCGCGGCTGATCAACACGGCGTGGCTGACGGAGCGGCTCTTGATCTCCCGGCCCATGGCCGGCCGCCACTTCGTGCCGCCGCCGACGGGGGCGAGCCACCGGCGCCACTGAGGACGGCGACGAAGGGCATGAGTGGCGTCGAGGGCTGATCCCGCCCCGCCCCGACGTGTCCCGCCCCCCGGGTCACCCCACCCGGTGACCGTTCTCCAGCTCCGCCGTCCCGCCGCCGTCCGCGAGGATGTCCAGGGCGGCCAGGACACGGCGACCCAGGGCGCCGGGCAGATGACCGGTGATCTCGTCGCGCGGAACCAGCCGCCAGGACAGCAGCTCCTCCTCCTGCAACCGGATCGCCTTGAAGTCGTCCTCGCCGAGGACCCCGCCGTCGTACAGGTACGCCACCAGCGGCGGCCGCCCCGTCCCGTGCACCCAGTCCACCGCGAGCAGCCGGCCCAGCTCGCGGTCGAGGCCGATCTCCTCGGCCGTCTCACGGCGCGCGCCCTGCCGTGGGGTCTCACCGTCGTCGGACTCGATCGTGCCGCCCGGAAGCGCCCAGCCCTCACGGTAGTTGGGCTCCACGAGCAGCACCCGGCCTTCCTCGTCACGGAAGAGGGCAGCGGCCCCGGCGAGGACGCGGGGGAGACCCGCGATGTACGTGGCGAAGTCTGGCGTGGTGGTCATTGAGGAAGGGTAACCAGCCTGCGCGACCGCACCTCGGCCTCACGCCCCGCGCAGGGAAGCGTCCCCCCGGCGCACCGTCGCCCGGACCTGCGCCTGCGCCTGCGCCAGCCGCACCGTCCGCTCCGCCAGCTCGCTGATCCGCACCCCGTCGAACCCGAACACCGCACTGCGCACCGTGTCCTCCAGCGGCTCGGTCCACTGGCCCGGAATCGCCTCCGCCCCGGTCAGCACACCCGCCACCGAACCGGCCGTCGCCCCGTTGGAGTCGGTGTCCAGGCCGCCGCGCACGGTGAGCGTGATGGTGCGGGTGAAGTCGCCGTCGCCGTACAGCAGCCCGGCGGTGAGCACGGCGGCGTTCGGGATGGTGTGGATCCAGCCGAGCCCGGCGGTCTCCTCGGCGACCGTGGTGAGCGTGTCCTCCCAGGTCATCCGGGTGTCATGGAGCGAGGTGACCCGGCGTACGGTGCGGGCGAGGCGGGTGCTCGCCGGGATGACGGCGAGTGCCTGGTCGATGGCCCCCCGGACCGTGGCCGCCGTGAACGCCGCCGCGATCAGCGCCGCCGCCCACATCGCCCCGTACACCCCGTTGCCGGTGTGCGACAGCACCGCGTCCCGGCGGGCGAGGGAGGCGGCGCGGGTCGGGTCGCCCGGGCAGGTCCAGCCGTAGATGTCGGCGCGGATGAGGGCGCCGATCCACTCCTGGTACGGGTTGTCGTACGTGGCCGTGAGCGGCGGTTTCAGACCGTTCGCGAGGTTGCGGTACGCGGCCCGCTCCGCCGTGAAGGTCTGCAGGTACGGCAGCCGCAGCAGCCACAGGTCGCCGACCTGCTCGGTGCTGAAGCCGAAGCCGTGGGTCTCGAGCAGGTCGAGACCGAGGATGGCGTAGTCGACGTCGTCGTCGCGGCAGCTGCCGTGGATCCGGCCGCGTACGCAGCTCCGCCACTCCGGGCGCAGCTCGAAGCCGTCGCTCTCGCTGATCGGTTCCGGGAGATAGTCGGTGAGGGGCAGGGCTGCGGCCTGCCGCAGATAGCGGTCGATACGGTCCCGCGTCCACAGGTCGCCCTGCTCGACCGGCTTGCCGAGCATGTTGCCCGCGATCCGGCCCAGCCAGCCCCCGAGGACGCGGTCGGCGAGCTCTGGCTCAGTGCCCACAGGGGTCATAGAACCGGTCTACCCAATTCCGGCGGTGGTCGCTCGGGGTTCGGCAGCTCGTACAGGGGTTTCCCAGGGCGCTCGTACGTTGTTCCCACCTCCTTCTCAGGGTCCGGGCAGCGCATGACGGCGGGGGTGTCCTCCGGTTAAGGTCGCAGCGGCGCGACTGGCCTTGCCGTGCGCGAGGCCCGGAGAGCAAGGGGAAAAACAGGTGACACAGCGCGTGCTCATCGCCGCGGACAAGTTCAAGGGGTCGCTCACGGCCGTGCAGGTCGCCGAGCGGGTGACGGCCGGTCTGCGCCGGGTCGTGCCGGACCTCGAGGTCGAGGCCATGCCCGTGGCCGACGGCGGCGACGGGACCGTGGACGCGGCGGTCGCGGCCGGCTTCGAGCGGCGCGAGGTACAGGTCGCGGGGCCCCTCGGGCACGAGGTCACGGCGGCGTTCGCGCTGCGCGGCGACACGGCGGTCGTGGAGATGGCGGAGGCGAGCGGTCTGCAACGGCTGCCCGCGGGTGCCTTCGCGCCGCTCACGGCGTCCACGTACGGCTCCGGCGAACTCCTGCGGGCGGCACTGGACGCCGGTGCCCGCACGATCGTGTTCGGCGTCGGCGGCAGCGCCACCACGGACGGCGGCGCCGGCATGCTGACCGCGCTGGGCGCGCGCTTCCTGGGTGCCGACGGAGAGCCGGTGGCGCCGGGCGGCGGGGGCCTGGCCGACCTGGCCACCGCCGATCTGTCGGGCCTGGATCCGAGACTGGCCTCGGTCGAGCTGGTGCTCGCCAGCGACGTCGACAACCCGCTGACCGGCCCGAAGGGCGCGCCGGCGGTGTACGGCCCGCAGAAGGGGGCCTCGCCGGACGACGTGCAGACGCTGGACGCCGCGCTCGCGCACTTCGCGAAGGTGCTGGAGGAGTCGGTCGGGCCCCAGGCCGCCGAGCACGCCGCCGCGCCCGGCGCCGGCGCCGCGGGCGGCATCGGCTACGGCGCCCTCCTCCTGGGCGCCCGCTTCCGCCCCGGCATCGAGGTCATGCTCGACGTGCTGGGCTTCGGCTCGGCACTGGAACGGGCCGATCTGGTCATCACCGGCGAGGGCTCCCTGGACGAGCAGACCCTGCACGGCAAGGCCCCGGCGGGCGTCGCTGCGGCGGCCCGCGCCCGCGGCATTGAGGTCGTCGCGGTCTGCGGCCGTTTGGCCCTCCCGCCAGCGGACCTGGGCAACGCGGGCATCCGCCGCGCGTACGCCTTGTCGGCGCTCGAACCGGACCCGGCGAAGTCCATGGCCCAGGCGGGTCCTCTCCTGGAACGCGTGGCGGAGTCGATCGTGCGGGACTTCCTGGCCTGACCGTGGGCGGGGCGCGGCCCCGGAGGCCGCGGTCCCGCACCCGGCCACGACCGGGACCGGCGCCGCCTGCGCACAACTCGGCCGGACCGCGTGGGGCTGTCGCTGACGCCCCTGGGACCGTCGTCTGGATCATGTGGATCATGCCGACGTCGCGGGCCCTGATGGGATCGTGCGGATGTTCCGCACCGGGGCGGCTTTGGCGGGACGTGCCCGAGCGGTGCGGGGCGTGGTCCACGCTCCGCACCCGTTTCCGCCGGGCAGACCATGGGACGTCGACCGCACGTCTCGGTGCGGACCGTGCGCAGGCATCTGCGGGGCGTGTACCGGAAGCTGGACGCCACGGACTGCCTCAGCGCCGTACCGCACGCGCAGCGGCTCGGCCTGCTCGACCCGGATGCGCAGGGCATCCGGGCCTCGACACGATCGAGACGATCGAGAGCGCACCGAACGAGAACACGCGGTCCAGGACATGGACGCGACGCTGCGCGAGCGACGCGCCGGGCGGTATTCGGGTCGTCCCTGGTCAGGAGGCGCAGGCGGCCGAGGAAACAGAGGCTTTCAAGCGCCGGCGAGTCAGTGTCCGGGGCGCGGATGCCCGGTGTGGGCAGATGCGGCATCTGCCCACACCGGGCATGGGATCAGCGTCCGTCGCCGGGCCGGTCGTCCGGACCGCACTTGTCCGGGGTCCCGTCGAAGTGCACGCAGGCGGTGACCTTCACGACGTAATTGCTGGTGGAGTCGTCGCTGAACGTGGTCTTCCCCGAGCCCTGGTTGTTCAGGAGGCGGAGGCCCTTGGTGTTCTTGCGGTCGAACTCGGAGTAGACGCCGTTGCCGTCCGCCTGCTGGTCGCGAACGGCGACATTCTTGTTGCCGTTCGACTGCAGGCTGTAGGCGTAAGCGATGTGGATGTTCGGGTTCGTGTGGTGGTTCAGCTGGGACGTGACGTCTTCGCCGGCGTCGGCGTAGGCCGGCGATGCCCCCGCAACAGCGCCGAGCATGACAACGGCCATCGCGGCCTTCTTGGCGCTCCTGGATATCTGCATGATTTCTCCCCTTTGACGCAGCAACTCAACAGCTGCGATTGGTGGTCATCACGATGAAGGCCCTCAGATATGACGCACCCATGGGAAGGGCCACGCGAGGCAGGTCACGCCCAGCGGCTTCCGTTGTAGAGCCCCCCATGGCAGCGAGAAGAAGGCCTTCCTCGCGACCAGTGCAAGATCATAAGCCAAAGCCGACGGCAGGCAAGCGCAATTCCGGCGGGGCTCGCATCATCGCTCGGCGCGCTTCGCTCAGGGCAGGGACAATCTCTATGAGATCTCAACTGCCATGCGATGTACGGAACTTGACGCCCTGGGTGCTCGGTCCGGCGAGCAACCTCTCTACTCGAAAGGCGGGTTGAAGGGCGGCACGCACACGCCTTTCCCGTCATGTGACGTGCATCATATGGAGACGATGCCCGGCGCTCGGCGTTCTCCTTGGCCGCTCGCATCGACCCCTCAATGGAATATGGGTTGAGGTATCTTCGGGAGGCAGACATTGCTGCCCATCCGTCAAGACGCTTCAGTGCGTGTCAGGACCATGGGAACCCGTCGAGATCCTTAGGTCCGATTTGTCTTTGTGGTGCAACGTGAACGTGCCGAGGGCGAGTTGGTCTCTTTCTTTTGCCCGGTGATCGCCTTGCCCTAATATCGGCACCAATCGCGAGGGGCTGACCTCTCTCGCGCAACGGGGGACGATTCACGGGGGCGCTTGTTCATGCTCACGGGAAGAGCCCGTCATCCGCGGGACAGGGGGGCCGCCTCTGCCCTGCAGCATCACCGCGACGTCGCACGGTGACGCGGCAACAGCTACCCGAGGGCACATCACGTGAGCAACTCCGACACCGGGCCCACGCCCGACCCCGTACTCCACATTCAGGATCTGAACTACTCGGTCCGGAACCGGAGCCTGTTCAAGGGCCTGCAGCTCAGTGTCAGCGCCGGCGAGTCAGTGGCGATCACAGGTCCGAGCGGCTCCGGCAAGAGCACGCTGCTCTCGTCGATCCTCGGTCTGATCAAGCCCCATGGCGGAAGCATCAGGGTAACCGGTGCGGAAGTGACGAAGCTGCGGGGTAAGCAGATCGCCAAGCTGCGCAGCGAAACAATCGGCACAGTCTTCCAGTTCGGGGAGTTGCTGCCCGAACTCAGCCCGCTGGACAACGTGGCGCTGGCGGCGCTGTTGTCGCGTTCTGACCGCGCCGGCGGATACCGCCAGGCACAGGAACTGCTGGACGAACTACGCGTTCCGCCGGCTGAGACGACGGAGGAACTCTCCGGAGGTGAGCACCAGCGCACAGCCGTGGCTCGTGCGCTGATCAACTCGCCCGAGCTGATTCTGGCCGATGAGCCCACTGGTTCCCTCGACCCTGACGCCACCGCTCGCATCGCGGAACTGCTCTTCGATCTCCCTCGGCGGCGCAGGTGTGGGTTGGTGCTGGTGACGCACGACGCCGAGGTTGCCGCACGCGCGGACCGGGTGCTGCGTCTTGAGGCCGGTTCGCTGGTTCCTGCCCGGGCGCGGGAGGCGGTGGAGGCGTGAGCGGGGCCAGACACGGCGGCTTGTCACTTCAGCTACTGCGCATAGGGCGCGACGCGGGTCGACGCTCGGAGGCGGCCGGAACCAGGGCCGCGGCCCTGGCGCTTTCGGCTTTCGCTGTCGCACTGTGCCTGGGCGTGCTGGCGATGGTCCACGCCTCCTATGTCGGCAAGGAGCTGCGGCGTGACGCCAGGACTCCGGTCGGGCTGACAGAGCAATCACAGGCAAACCCGGCCACGTTGTGGCTGGCCGGCTCGGACGCGCTGAAGGGGCAGCGGCTTTTCAGCGTGGTGTTCATCGCGCCGCGTACCTCGAATGCCCCACTTCCTCCAGGGGTGGATCGCTGGCCGGGGCCGGGTGAGGCCGTTCTGTCCCCCGGTCTCCTGAAAGCCGGCGCCGCGGAGGGAATCGCCGGCCGTTACGGAAAGCTCTCGGGCACGGTCGGGCAGGAGGGGTTGGACGACCCTGGAGAGTGGCTCGCCTACGTCCGGCCCGCCAAGGACATGAAAGCCGAGGCGCCGATCGAGACCGTGGTCGGTTTCGGGCCGCAGGCAGGCGTGCCGGCTGAAGGCTTGGCGCCAGGAATGGGGCGCGACAACGACAAGCCCGAGTGGATGTTCCAGGGCCTCGTCATCGGCCTGATGCTCGTACCAGGTCTCGTGCTCCTGTTCACCGCACTGCGTGCCGGGGCACATGGCCGTGACCGCAGAGCCGCCCTGGTCGATGCCCTGGGAGGACTGCGGCGCGACCGCGCCCTGATCGCCGTGGGCGAGGCGATGCGCCCGGTGACGTGGGGAGCCTTCGCGTCGATTCCGTTCTTCGCCGTGGCCGCGTTCGTTGACGTCCGGGTCCCGTTCGTCGGCTACGCGACGTCATCCGCCGACGTGCGTCAGCATGGCTGGCCGGTACTGCTGGCCCCCGTGGCCGTCATGGTTTCGGCGCTGGCCCTTGCCGTCATCAGCGATCAGCTGGCCAGCCGGGCCAAGGGGACCCGACCCGCCAACGCGGGCAGGTCACGCCGACAGCGGTACCTCGCGTTTCTCTGTGCGCCGGCGATCCTGCTCGCCAGCCGCGGTCCGGAACTCGCCGGCGACAACACGCAGTACCGGACATGGATCAGCTGGATCGGCCTTGCCCTCGTCATACTCACCCTGCCGGCCGGGGTGGCAGTCGTCGTGGCCAAGCTCGGGGGAAGCCTGGAGCGGACCGGGCGCCGGCGGGGATGGGCCGGTGCGCTGATCGCGGGCCGCCGCATCAGCAGCTACCCGGCGGCCACGGCCCGCCTGGTCACCGGTGTGACGGTTGCGCTGATCGTCTTC
Organism: Streptomyces sp. R28; assembly: GCF_041052385.1. GTDB lineage: Bacteria > Actinomycetota > Actinomycetes > Streptomycetales > Streptomycetaceae > Streptomyces. Next base: position 9,001,110 of record NZ_CP163439.1, read on the forward strand.
ATGCAGGCCCTCGCCTGGCAGGCGATGTTCGGCACCTACGGCGCCAAGATGGAGGAGATCCTCAGCGCTGTCGACAGGAACGTGGCCGAGATCGGCCCCAGGGGGACGGTCTCCGCCAGGGAGGCCGCCGCCTATCTTGAGTCCATCCCCGACGGCAATGTGCCCGTCGTCCTCGCGCCTCCCCGCAGCGCCGATGATGGCCCCATCACGATCAGCGGGGGATGCGCCGCTCTGGAGAGCCTTCGGCTCCCGTGTTCGCCCACACCGGCCCGTGTCGATGTCGCACTCGATCGGCGCTTGCAGCAGCTGCTCCACTGGAACACGGAGGGCGGCACCTATCTGAAGGTGGTCCGAGCCGACCGCGCTGAGCTGGCCGAGCAAACCGTGCAGAGCACCAACACCCTGGCGGTGGTGAGGGCTGACGGCGGCGTCCCTGCCGTCGCGGCTCTCAAGGAAGCCTCCTACCGGGCCTATCCCCGCGGGGCCCAGGTCCGTTTCCCCGGGGAGGAGTGGCTGGCGGACGGCGTTCCGGACCAGGACCAGGGCCGGTGGATCCAGCTCTTCGGTGTGCTGGGGATGGGAATCCTCATGCTCGCCATCGGCCTCAGCGGCAAAGCCGAGTTCCTGCGCCAGGGCCGGGCACTGGCGCCGCTGACCGTGTTGACCGGCGGATACCGTGTCTTTCGCAGCAGCGCGGCCTGGGCGATCGTCGCGCCGCTCGCGCTCGCCGCACTGGCCGGGTGCGTCGTCGCTGCCTGGACCGCACGACCGGTCGCCCGGCCAGGAATGGCCTACTTCGTCCCCGAGGGCCTCATGGCGACCGCGGTCGCCGTGGTGCTCGCCGTGTCTGTCGTGATGGGGCTGTGGGCTGCCCGGATCGCCGGGCAACAGGCACGCAACTGGCGAGCCTAATGGCCACTGGGTCGTTCAGGTCCCCGGCACCGGTGCCGGGGCCGGGCCCGTCTGGCTGATGCCACTGCTGTGTGGGCCCTCGCCCCGGGCCTGTGGGGCTGTCCCGGCAGCACAGCGCGTGGCGGGACGAAGCCGCAGCCTGGCAGGTGGCCCGGCGGCCCGTCGCCGACATCCGGCGCATGCTGGGGGAGGACGATGGCGTGCACGGCCTCTACTGCCTGACCGGAAAGCGCGCGCGGCGACCCCGGCCTGGACGAAACCGGGCGCGGGACTTGGATCCGCTGGGAGACGGCCGTTACGCCCCCCGTGGCAGCCGCCCTGCCGATGATCCTGTTCACCCCGACTCAGTCCCGGCAAGTGCCCTGGGCCCCGCCGTCGCCCCGTGCCGGCCATCGGCGCTCTCGGGGCCCCTCTGGACCGGCCACGGGCAGGCCGACCGTCGTCGGCAGCCGGCGCTGTGCTCTTGCCGGCCGTGCCGCAGATCGGCACCGCACCGTGCCGCGATCGTTGGCCGGAGACGTACGACAGCTCAAGAAGGACGGCGACGCGGTTGTCATCATGCCGACGGCCCGCAGCGATACCGCGCTGGATTCCCCCGCCGCGTTCGCCGGTCCGGCAGGGCATCGAGGGTGCTGCCGGGGAAAACCCGAGGGGCCCGGACCGAATCGCGATTCGGTCCGGGCCCCTCGGGCGACGTACAAGCCGAGCTACGGGACCTGCGCCGCCCGTGCCTCGCGGCTCTCGCGCCTGTTGTCACGGAAGGTGTTCACCCGGCGCGCCGTGGCGAACAGCGGGATCGTCGCCGCCATCACGATCTGCAGCGCGCAGCCCGTCTGCAGCAGCACCTGGCCGCTCGGTGCGTCGAACGCCCACGCCGCCAGCATGCCCATGGCCGACACGATCCAGCAGAGCACCGCCACCGCGAGGACGCCCCGCGGCTTCGGGTACTCGACCCGGCTCACCATCAGCCACGCGGTACCCACGACCGCCAGCAGCGTCGCCTCGAACGGCAGCTCCAGCAGCACGATCGAGACGACCGTGAGTGCACCGAATGGCGAGGGCATGCCCTGGAACGTGCCGTCCTTCACGGTGACGCACGAGAAGCGGGCAAGCCGCAGCACCACCGCCAACAGCACAACGATCGCGCCCACCGCCGCGACCCGCTCATGCGCGTCCCTCGCGACCATGCCGTACACGAGCACGAAGTACGCGGGCGCCAGGCCGAAGCTGATCAGATCGGAGAGGTTGTCCAGCTCCGCACCCATCGGCGAGGACCGCAGCTTGCGGGCGACGAGGCCGTCGAACAGGTCGAAGACAGCCGCGCACAGCATCAGTATCACGGCCGTGGCCGCGCTGTTGCGGGCCATGCCCGAATTGTCGCCCGAGAGGTGCGGGATGAGGATGCCGGTGGTGGTGAAGTACACCGCCATGAAGCCGCACGTGGCGTTGCCGAGGGTGAGCGTGTCCGCTATCGACAGGCGCAGAGAGAGGGGCATCTCCTCTTCTTCGTCCAAGTCGTCGGCCTCGGGCACCCAGCCCGCCTGGGTATCAGGATCAATCACGGTCAATGCGAGTCACCCCAGCCACGGTCTTCTGGCCGACCTCGACCGCGACCTCCACGCCCTCGGGCAGGTAGATGTCGACGCGCGAGCCGAAGCGGATCAGCCCGATGCGGTCACCCTGCTCGACCTTCGTGCCCTGCGGGATGTACGGGACGATGCGGCGGGCCACCGCGCCGGCGATCTGGATCATCTCGATGTCGCCGAGTTCGGTGTCGAAATGCCAGACTACGCGCTCGTTGTTCTCGCTCTCCTTGTTGAACGCCGGAACGAACCCGCCGGGGATGTGCTCCACGGACGTGACCGTGCCGGAGAGCGGCGCGCGGTTCACGTGGACGTTGAGCGGGCTCATGAAGATCGCGACGCGGGTGCGGCCGTCCTTCCACGGCATGATGCTCTGCACCACACCGTCGGCGGGCGAGATGACCCGGCCCTGGGCGATCTCGCGCTCGGGGTCGCGGAAAAACCACAGCATGCCCGCTGCGAGAGCGGTGGCGGGCACGGCAACGGCCTTGGCGACGCCGGAGCGGCGTGCGCGCAGAAGGCTGACGGCTGCGGTGGCGACGGTCGGGAGAAGCCACGGCGATGCTCCGCGCGCGAGTCGTACGCCGGCCCGGCTGTCGCGTGGTGCAGAGGTTTGGCTGTGGGGCATGGATGACCTTCGTAGCGGATGATGCCGCGCGGTATCAGGGGACGGCGGCTTTCCCGGGATCGTACCGGTCGCGGGCCGCAACTGGGCAAGCCAGGAAGTCGAGTCGGCGGCTGAAGAGTGCTGACGGGGTGTGATCTTCTTCTCCAAGAAAACACCCCGTATGCGGACAATCAGCCTTGGAACCGATACTCTTCGAGCAACCTGCGACCGATGATCATTTTCTGGATCTCGGCGGTACCTTCACCGATAAGCAGCATCGGGGCCTCACGGTAGAGGCGCTCGATCTCGTACTCCTTGGAGAAGCCGTAGCCGCCGTGGATCCGGAAGGCATCCTCCACGACCTCCTTGCAGTACTCGGAGGCGAGGTACTTCGCCATCCCAGCCTCAAGGTCGTTTCGTTCCCCGGAGTCCTTTTTGCGTGCCGCGTTCACCATCATGGCATGCGCGGCCTCGACCTTGGTAGCCATCTCGGCCAGCTTGAACTGGATCGCCTGGTGCTGGGCGATCGGCTTGCCGAAGGTGTGCCGCTGCTGGGCGTACTGGACACCGAGCTCGAACGCACGCTGAGCGACCCCACAGCCACGCGCCGCCACATTGACGCGCCCGACCTCGACGCCGTCCATCATCTGGTAAAAACCTCGGCCCGTTACGCCACCGAGCACCCGATTGGCCGGAATTCGCAGGCCGTCCATGATGAGCTCGGTCGTGTCGACGCCCTTGTAACCCATCTTGTCGATCTTGCCCGGGATGGTGAGGCCGGGGCGGACCTCGCCGAAGCCGGGCTCCTTCTCGACCAGGAAGGTCGTCATCGACTTGTGGGGCGCGGTGCCCTCGGGGTGTCCTTCGTCACTTCGGACGAGAACGGCGACCAGACTTGACGTTCCGCCGTTCGTGAGCCACATCTTCTGGCCGTTCAGGACGTACTCCTCGCCGTCCTTCACCGCCTTCGACGTGATGGCCGACACATCGGAGCCCAGGGCCGGCTCGGACATCGAGAAGGCGCCGCGGATGTCACCGGCCGCCATGCGAGGCAGGAAGTGGTCCTTCTGCTCCTGCGTGCCGTGCTGCTTGAGCATGTACGCCACGATGAAGTGCGTGTTGATGATGCCGGAGACCGACATCCAGCCGCGGGCGATCTCCTCGACGCACAGGGCGTACGTCAGGAGCGACTCGCCCAGACCGCCGTACTCCTCGGGGATCATCAGGCCGAACAGGCCCAACTCCTTGAGGCCGTCGACGATCTGCTGCGGGTACTCGTCGCGGTGCTCCAGCTCGGTGGCGACCGGGATGATCTCCTTGTCCACGAAGTCGCGGACGGTGGAGAGGATCTCCTGCTGGATGTCGGTCAGACCGGCGGTCTGGGCGAGACGGGCCATGGCTTACTTCTCCGACTTCTTTTCCGCAGGTGCGGCGAGCTCCGGGCGGCCGGGCTGCTCGCCGCCGCGCTCCTTGATGTACGTCTCGGTGGGGACCATGACCTTGCGGCGGAACACGCAGACCAGCGTGCCGTCCTGCTTGTAGCCCTTGGTCTCGACGTAGACGATGCCGCGGTCGTTCTTGGACTTCGACGGCCACTTGTCGAGCACGGTCGTCTGGCCGTAGATCGTGTCGCCGTGGAAGGTCGGCGCCACGTGCTTGAGCGACTCGATCTCCAGGTTGGCGATCGCCTTGCCGGAGATGTCCGGCACGCTCATGCCGAGCAGCAGCGAGTAGATGTAGTTCCCGACGACGACGTTCTTGCCGAAGTCCGTCGTCTTCTCCGCATAGTTCGTGTCCATGTGGAGCGGGTGGTGGTTCATGGTGAGGAGACAGAACAGGTGGTCGTCGTACTCCGTGACCGTCTTGCCCGGCCAGTGCTTGTACGTCGCCCCGACCTCGAACTCCTCGTAGGTGCGTCCGAACTGCATCGCGCTCAGGGCTCCTTAGCTGGCGGGGATCTCGAACTTGCTGGTGCGCTGCATGCCGGCGGCGCGGCCCTTGCCGGAGACGACCAGGGCCATCTTGCGGCTGGCCTCGTCGATCATCTCGTCGCCGAGCATCGCGGAGCCCTTCTTGCCGCCCGCCTCGGACGTGTAGTAGTCGTACGCGTCCAGGATCAGCTCGGCGTGGTCGTAGTCCTCCTGGGAGGGCGAGAAGATCTCGTTGGACGCCTCGACCTGGCCCGGGTGCAGCACCCACTTGCCGTCGAAACCGAGGGCCGCGGCACGCTGGGCGACCTCGCGGTAGCCGTCGATGTTGCGGATCTGCAGGTAGGGGCCGTCGATCGCCTGGAGGTTGTTGGCGCGGGCGGCCATCAGGATCTTCATCAGGATGTAGTGGTAGGCGTCCGCCGGGTAGCCGGGCGGCTGCTCGCCCACGACCAGCGACTTCATGTTGATCGACGCCATGAAGTCGGCCGGGCCGAAGATGATCGTCTCGACGCGCTGGGAGGCCGTCGCGATCTCGTTGACGTTGTTCAGGCCCTGGGCGTTCTCGATCTGCGCCTCGATGCCGATCTTGCCGACCTCGAAGCCCATCGTCTTCTCGATCTGGGTCAGCAGGAGGTCGAGGGCGACGACCTGCTGGGCCGTCTGCACCTTCGGCAGCATGATGCAGTCGAGGTTCTGGCCGGCTCCCTCGACGACCGTGACGACATCGCGGTACGTCCACTCGGTCGTCCAGTCGTTGACGCGCACGACCCTCGTCTTGCCCGTCCAGTCACCCTCGTTGAGGAACTTGACGATGGTGTGCCGCGCCTCGGGCTTGGCGAGCGGGGCGCACGCGTCCTCCAGGTCCAGGAAGACCTGGTCGGCGGGGAGGCCCTGGGCCTTCTCCAGGAAGCGGGGGTTGCTTCCGGGGACGGCGAGGCAGGAGCGCCGCGGGCGAAGGCGGTTGACCTGCGGGGCGGGCGTGGTCATGCGGGGACCTCCAGGGGGTCGAGCTTGTTCGCTTTGCGGATCTCGTCGACGATGCGGCCGATGATTCCGGTGATGTCGAAGTCCTTCGGGGTGAAGACGGCGGCCACACCGGCTGCCCTGAGCTGCTCGGCGTCACCATTCGGGATGATGCCACCGGCGATCACCGGTATATCTGTGGCACCGGCCACACGGAGGCGTTCCAGCACGTCCGGCACCAGCTGCGCGTGCGATCCGGAGAGGATCGACAGGCCGACCGCGTGCACGTCCTCCGCGAGGGCCGCGTCCACGATCTGCTCGGGCGTCAGGCGGATGCCCTGGTAGACCACCTCGAACCCGGCGTCACGGGCCCGGACGGCGATCTGCTCGGCGCCGTTGGAGTGGCCGTCCAGGCCGGGCTTGCCGACGAGGAAGCGGAGCTTGCCGACGCCGAGGTCCTTGGCCGTCAGGTCGACCTTGCGGCGCACCTGGGACATGGCCGAGCCCTCCTCGGCGGGGACCGCCACCGGAGCCGACGACACGCCGGTCGGCGCCCGGAACTCGCCGAACACCTCGCGCAGGGCCCCGGCCCACTCGCCGGTCGTGACACCGGCGCGGGCGCACTCCAGGGTGGCCTCCATGAGGTTGCCGGTGCCCTTGGCGGCCTCCTTCAGCTTCTCCAGCGCCTTGCACGGGCGCGGGTGGTTGAAGGGCGGCTGGTAGCGGGTGTCGCGCCAGTGCTGGAGTCCCGCGATCACTCGGGCCTCGACGGCCGGGTCCACCGTCTGGATCGCGGTGTCCAGGTCGGCCGTCAGCGGGTTCGGCTCGGTCGTCTCGAAGATGTTGACGCCGATGATCTTTTCCTGCCCGGACTCGATACGGGCCCGGCGCTCGGCGTGCGAGGAGACGAGCTGCGACTTGAGGTAGCCCGACTCGACGGCGGCCATCGCGCCGCCCATCTCCTGGATCCGCTCGATCTCCGCGAGGGACTCCTCGACGAGCTTCGCGACCTTCGCCTCGATGACGTGCGAGCCCTCGAAGATGTCCTCGTACTCCAGCAGGTCGCTCTCATGGGCGAGCACCTGCTGGATGCGCAGCGACCACTGCTGGTCCCAGGGACGGGGGAGGCCGAGGGCCTCGTTCCAGGCCGGCAGCTGCACGGCACGCGCGCGTGCGTCCTTCGAGAGCGTCACGGCCAGCATCTCAAGGACGATCCGCTGGACGTTGTTCTCCGGCTGCGCCTCGGTCAGACCGAGGGAGTTGACCTGGACGCCGTATCGGAAGCGGCGCTGCTTGGGGTTCTCGATGCCGTACCGCTCGCGCGTGACCTGGTCCCAGATCCGCCCGAACGCCCGCATCTTGCACATCTCCTCGACGAAGCGGACGCCCGCGTTCACGAAGAAGGAGATACGGGCCACGACGTCCCCGAACTTCTCGGCGGGGACCTGCCCTGAGTCGCGTACGGCATCGAGAACCGCGATCGCGGTGGACATCGCGTACGCGATCTCCTGGACCGGCGTGGCGCCCGCCTCCTGCAGGTGGTAGCTGCAGATGTTGATCGGGTTCCACTTCGGGATGTGGGAGACCGTGTACGCGATCATGTCCGTCGTCAGCCGGAGTGAGGGCCCCGGCGGGAAGACATGGGTTCCCCGCGACAGGTATTCCTTGACGATGTCGTTCTGGGTCGTGCCCTGGAGCTTGGTGATGTCCGCGCCCTGCTCCTCGGCGACGACCTGGTAGAGCGCCAGCAGCCACATGGCGGTGGCGTTGATCGTCATCGAGGTGTTCATCTGCTCCAGGGGGATGTCCTGGAACAGCCGGCGCATGTCACCGAGGTGCGCGATCGGCACGCCGACCCGGCCGACCTCGCCGCGGGCGAGGATGTGGTCGGAGTCGTAGCCGGTCTGCGTCGGCAGATCGAACGCGACCGACAGGCCGGTCTGCCCCTTGGCGAGGTTGCGCCGGTACAGCTCGTTGGACGCCTCGGCCGTGGAGTGACCGGCGTAGGTCCGCATGAGCCACGGCCGGTCCTTCTCCCGCTTGCCTTCGGCGGGCTGACGCTCAGTCATCTATGACCTCGGGTGTCTCAGATGTCGCGGATCAGATGTTGCGGAAACGGTTGATGCCGTCGATGTGCTTGGCGCGCATCTCCTCGTCGCGAACGCCGAGGCCTTCCTCGGGGGCCAGGCAGAGGACGCCGACCTTGCCCTGGTGGAGGTTGCGGTGCACGTCGTAGGCGGCCTGGCCGGTGTCCTCCAGGGAGTAGACCTTCGACAGCGTCGGGTGGATCTTGCCCTTCGCGATGAGCCGGTTGGCCTCCCAGGCCTCGCGGTAGTTGGCGAAGTGCGAGCCGATGATCCGCTTCAGCGACATCCACAGGTAGCGGTTGTCGTACTCGTGCATGTAGCCCGAGGTCGAGGCGCAGGTGGTGATGGTGCCGCCCTTGCGGGTGACGTAGACGGAGGCGCCGAAGGTCTCACGGCCGGGGTGCTCGAAGACGATGTCGATGTCCTCGCCGCCGGTGAATTCGCGGATGCGCTTGCCGAAGCGCTTCCACTCCTTGGGGTCCTGGGTCCGCTCGTCCTTCCAGAACTTGTAGCCCTCGGCGCTGCGGTCGATGATCGCCTCGGCGCCCATCGAGCGGCAGATGTCCGCCTTCTGGTCACTGGAGACGACGCAGATCGGGTTGGCGCCGCCGGCCAGCGCGAACTGGGTGGCGTAGGAGCCGAGTCCGCCGCTCGCGCCCCAGATCAGGACGTTGTCGCCCTGCTTCATGCCGGCGCCGTTGCGGGAGACCAGCTGGCGGTAGGCGGTCGAGTTGACCAGGCCGGGGGCCGCGGCCTCCTCCCAGCTGAGGTGGCCCGGCTTGGGCATGAGCTGGTTGGACTTGACCAGGGCGATCTCGGCGAGGCCGCCGAAGTTGGTCTCGAAGCCCCAGATGCGCTGCTCGGGGTCGAGCATCGTGTCGTTGTGGCCGTCCGAGGACTCCATCTCGACGGACAGACAGTGCGCGACGACCTCGTCACCGGGCTTCCAGGCGTTGACGCCGGGGCCGGTGCGCAGGACGACGCCCGCGAGGTCGGAGCCGATGATGTGGTACGGCAGGTCATGGCGCTTGGTGAGCTCGCTGAGCTTGCCGTAGCGCTCCAGGAACCCGAACGTCGACAGCGGCTCGAAGATCGAGGTCCAGACGGAGTTGTAGTTGACCGAGGAGGCCATGACGGCCACCAGGGCCTCGCCCGGCCCGAGTTCCGGCACCGGAACGTCGTCCAGGTGGATCGACTTGCGCGGGTCCTTGTCGCGCGTCTGAAGGCCCGCGAACATCTCCGTCTCGTCCTTGTGCACGGTGATCGCGCGGTACGACTCGGGGAGCGGCAGAGCGGCGAAGTCGGCCGGCGTCGATTCCGGCGACTGGATCGCGTCCAGAATGTCCTTCACGGTCACGGTGTTGCCTCCGGCGGTGAGCACCCTGAGGGAGGGGTGCTGAGGGTTACGTCGTTGCTGCTGAGGGTTTTTGGTGGGTGCCGTCGGTTCGGCTGTTGTGCTGTTCGGCAGCGCTTTGTGGCGCGGGAGGTTGCCTGTGACGCAGGCGCCGGGCGCGCAGACCCCGGGAGGGGTTTGCGGGGACAGCCGGCGTACGAAAGGTCTCTGCACGCCGGCCGCCCGGACTCCTTCAACGTATGGCACGCCGTGTCACCTGGCAAGGCACCGAGTGCCAGAACTTGCTCTCAGATGAAATCTTTACGTAACAAATGAGCGATGATCGATCAAAGCTACCGGCGAGTAGGTGCTTATCGGGTGCTATCGGTCAGTGGTGTCAGCTGCCGGTCAGCCGTCGGTCGCCTGCAGGGCATCGGCGAGACACGCCAGATACATGGCCATCGCGGTACGCGGCTCCCGCACCCCGCGCCCGCTCAGCTCCTCGATCTTCGTCAGCCGGTAGAGCAGTGTGTTCCGGTGGACCGCGAGGCGCTGTGCCGTGCGGACCAGCTGGAAGCCGCCCTCCGCCCAGGCGATCAGCGTCTCCCGCAGCACGGGCCAGTCCTCGCGCTCACGCAGTCCCGCAAGGACCGCGGCCGCGTACCGGGCGCGGTCGTGCCCTACCACCGACGCCACGAGCTGGGGCACGCGCAGGTCGGTCACGGCGAAGACGCGGCGGTCCGGCTCCAGCCGGGGCCCGGCACGCAGTGCCGGCGCCGCGTCCCGGTACGAGGCGTGCACCCCCGCCACGCCCCGGCCCGGCTCGCCGATCCCGCACCGCGCGTCGGCCCCGTGCCGCTCGCCGAGGCGCTCGACCAGCGCGGAGCACCGATGGACCAGCCGCTCCGGGCGGCCGGTCGAGGTGTGCAGGACGGCGTACCGGCCGGCGGCGAGTTCCCCGGTCACGTCCTGAACGGAGCCGAACACCTCCCGTACCGTCCGCAGCAGCGACCTCCGTGACGCCCCGCCCGCCCGGACGTCCAGCACCACCGCCGTGCGCGGGATCCGCGGATCGGCCCCCAGCTCCGCCAGCCGCGCCGCCACCGTCTCGGCGTCGACGACCTCGGGGTCGTACAGCGCGATGTCCCGTACGCAGTCGTCGACCGCCCGCTCGTGCAGCGGCCGGGAGCGCAGCAGGGCCGCCTCCTCCAGCAGGATCTCGGTCTGCCGCTGGACGACCAGTCCGAAGCGCCGCACCTCGTCCGGGTCGCCGGTGAGGCAGACCGTGCCCGCGGCCCGGGCGCCGACGGTGACCACGACACCGGTGCTGCCGCCCTCGCCGCCCTCGCCGAGGACACCTTCGCGCTGTTCGAGGAACTGGAGGCGCTCGGTGTGGACGGTGGGGCAGGGAAGGACGGCTTCCTGTTCGCGTACCCGTCGTACGAGGACGCGGCGCACGGGCTGGCGGGCTTCCGCCGGCTCGGCGCGCCGGTCGCGCCTGAGGGCGTGCTGCGGGGCTCGGCGCTGGCCGAGGTGGAGCCCGCCCTTGGGCCGGCCGCCCGGGCCGGGTTCCTGGTGGAGCGCCAATGGGCCGTGGGTCCAGGGCAGTTCGTGGACGCGCTGGCCGAGCGGCTGCTGTGCGACGGGGTCGAGCTGATGGAGGGGCGCGGGTGACCGCGGTGCGGGACGGGGCGAAGGGCGTCGAGGTCCGTACGAGTGCCGGGACCTGGCAGGCGGATGCGGTGGTGATCGCCGCGGGCGTCTGGTCCCGGGAGGTGAGTGCCTCGCTGGGGATACGGATCGAGGTGGCTGCGGGGAAGGGGTACAGCTTCTCCGTGCCGGCCGAGTCGCTGCCGAGGCGGCTGGTGCACCTGGGCTCGGCGAAGGCGGTGCTGGCGCCGCTGGGCAAGGGCGTGCGGGTCGCCGGGACGATGGAGTTCGACCGGGACCCGGACCGCTTCCGGCAGGGCTGCGTGGAGGCGCCGCTGGCGGCCGCGCGGCCGTATCTGCCGGGGGCCGACTGGGAGCGGCGGGGGCAGGAGTGGATGGGGCCGCGCCCGATGACCCCGGACGGGCTGCCCCTGATCGGCCCGGTGCCGGGCCGCCCCCGGGTTCTGCTGGCCACCGGCCACAACATGCTGGCCCCGGCGACGGGGCGGCTGGTGGCGGGGCTGTTGACGGGGGAGGCGGACGCGGGGCTGGCGGCCCGGTTCGCGCCGGGTCGCTGCGTCCGGCGTCTTCGGCGTCGGCGCTAGGCGCCCAGGCCGAGCAGCGCCACCTGCAGGGGGAGCGCCGGCTCCTCGGGGAGGGCGGGAGGCTCCTCCCCACGGCCCGTGTGGGTGGGCGGCACGGCGCGCAGGCCCCTGATGCCGTCGGCGGCCCACTTCGCGTCCGTCGCCGGGAGGGACAGGGTCATGCGCCGCCCGTCGGCCAGTGTGGCTTCGAGCTTGTTCGGGTTGTCCGTCTGCATGGCAACTCACTTCCGTCGCACACCATGAAGATCGTGCTTCGACATGGAGGACGGACGTGCCTGCGCGATGGTTCCCCCGGGGGATTCTTTGAGGGATCTCTGAGGAATCGCTGAGGGCCCCTCAAGAGCTTCACAGCGAGGCCCTGAGCCCGCGCCCCGGACCCGCGCCCCGAACCTGCCCCCCGCCGACCCCGGCGCCCCGGGCCGGTGCCCTAGGCCCGCTCCTTCAGCGCCTGCTCGATGGTCCGCATCACCTCGTCGAGCGGCGCGTCGGTCCTGGCCACCGTCACCAGCACCTCGCCCTGCGTCGCCACCGAGGCCGGCGCCGTACGCGGTGTGGTCTCCCGGCCCGCCCCGATCCCCGTCCCGAACGTCCTCCGCACGATCGCGAAGGCGTGGTCGAGCTGCGCCTCCACGTCACCCTGGCCCCCGGCCCGCAGCCAGCGCCGCAGGACGTGGTTGTGCGCGGTGACCACCGCGGACGCGGCGACCTCCGCCAGCAGCGGGTCGTCGTTGGCGTCGTCGTCGTGCGCGTGCTCGTCGAAGTGGCCGAGGAGGTAGCGGGTGAAGAGCCGCTCGTAGCGGGCCACCGACGCGATCTCGGCCTCGCGCAGGGTGGGCACCTCGCGCGTGAGCTTGTAGCGGGCGACCGAGATCTCCGGACGGGCCGCGTACATCCGCATGACTTCCTTGATGCCGCGGCACACCGTGTCGAGCGGGTGCTCATGGGCCGGTGCGGCGTTGAGCACCGCCTCGGCGCGGATCAGGGTGTCGTCGTGGTCCGGGAAGATCGCCTCTTCCTTGGAGCGGAAGTGGCGGAAGAACGTGCGCCGGGCGACCCCGGCCGCGGCCGCGATCTCGTCGACGGTGGTCGCCTCGTACCCCTTGGTCGCGAACAGCTCCATCGCCGCGGCCGCCAGTTCGCGGCGCATCTTGAGCCGTTGGGCGGCCGCGCGACTGCCTGCGGCACTTTCCGGCGCGTCGGGCGTGGCTGGTGTACGTGAGGACTTGGCGGGCTGGGGCATGACCCGAACGTACTGCATGTGCGCAGCTTGATGCGCATGCACGGGGTTTCCCCCGCCCTGGACGGGCGGGGGAGTGCCGGGTCGGGCGGCCGGCGGCGAGCTGCGCGGGGCGGGCGGGGGCGGGCTGCCGGGGTCCAGCAGCCCGCCCCACTCCTGACCGCTGCTGAACCAGTCGCCGGGCCGCTCAGCGCCGGGCATATTCGCGGAAGCCGCGCCCCGTCTTGCGGCCGAGGCAGCCCGCGGCCACCAGGTGCTCCAGGAGCGGCGCCGGAGCGAGGCCGGGGTCGCGGAACTCGCGGTGCAGGACCTTCTCGATCGCGAGGGAGACATCGAGCCCGACGACGTCCAGCAGCTCGAACGGCCCCATCGGGTAGCCGCCGCCCAGCTTCATCGCCGCGTCGATGTCGTCGAGCGTCGCGTAGTGCTCCTGCACCATCTTGATCGCGTTGTTCAGGTACGGGAACAGCAGGGCGTTCACGATGAAGCCCGCACGGTCGCCGCAGTCCACGGCGTGCTTCTTGATCCTGCCGCAGACCTCGCGGACCGTGGAGGGGACGTCGTCGGCGGACAGCACCGTACGGACGACCTCGACCAGCTTCATCGCCGGCGCCGGGTTGAAGAAGTGCATGCCGATCACGTCCTGCGGACGCGAGGTGGCGCGGGCACAGGCGACCACGGGCAGCGACGAGGTCGTGGTGGCGAGCACCGCGCCCGGCTTGCAGACCTTGTCCAGCGTCGCGAACAGCTGCTGCTTGATCTCCAGGTCCTCGGCGACGGCCTCGACGGCCAGATCGACCTCGGCGAACGCGTCGTACGAACCCGCCGCGGTGATCAGGTCCAGGGTCTGCGCGGCGGCCTCGGCGGTCATCCGCCCCTTGTCGACAGAACGTGAAAGCGACTTGCCGATACGGGCCTTCGCGGCCTGCGCCTTCTCCTCGCTGCGGGCGGCGAGCACGACCTCGTAACCGGCCTTGGCGAAGACCTCGGCGATCCCGGACGCCATGGTGCCGGAGCCCGCGACACCGACCGAGCGGACCGTACGGCCGGGGGTCAGGGCGGCGCCGTCCAGCGGCGTCAGCGCGTCCCGCACGACGGTGGCGCTGCCCGGCGCCTCGTACGTGTAGAAGCCGCGGCCCGACTTACGGCCCGTCAGGCCCGCCTCGCTGAGCTGCTTGAGGATCGGCGCGGGGGCGTGCAGCCGGTCGCGGGACTCGGCGTACATGGCCTCCAGGACCCTGCGCGCGGTGTCGATGCCGATCAGGTCGAGCAGGGCCAGCGGTCCCATCGGCAGTCCGCAGCCCAGCCGCATCGCGGCGTCGATGTCCTCGCGGGAGGCGTACTTCGCCTCGTACATCGCGGCCGCCTGGTTCAGGTAGCCGAACAGCAGGCCGTCGGCGACGAAACCGGGCCGGTCGCCGACCGCGACGGGCTCCTTGCCGAGGTCGAGGGCGAGGTTCGTGACCGCGGTGACGGCCGTCGGCGCGGTCAGCACGGACGAGACGACCTCGACCAGCTTCATCGCCGGCGCCGGGTTGAAGAAGTGCAGACCGAGCACGCGCTCGGGGCGGGCCGAGTCGGCGGCAAGGCGCGTGACCGACAGGGCGTTGGTGCCGGTCGCAAGGATCGTCTCGGGGCGCACGATCCCGTCCAGCTCGCGGAAGATCTGCTGCTTGATCTCGTACGACTCCGGCGCCACCTCGATGACCAGGTCCGCGCCGGCCGCCGCCTGCAGGTCGGTGAAGGTACGGACGCGGGCGAGGGCCTGAGCGCGCTCCTCCCCGGTCAGCCGGCCGCGCTCCACGGCACGGGCGGTCGAGGTCTCCAGGGTGGCGACGGCCTTGGCGGCAGCGGCCTCGCTGATGTCGATGCCGATGACCTCGCGACCGGCCTTGGCCAGGACCTCGGCGATGCCGGTGCCCATGGTGCCGAGGCCGACGACGGCAACGGTCTTGAGCGGGGACAGAGGGGTGTCGGACGAGGTGTCGGACAGGGGAGTGGCCATCGCGGGACTCCAGGAATGAGGGTGACGACTGGAAACGCGCCCGGGTGCGCCGAGAAGGCGCACCGGGTGCGAAAAGGAGGGATTGCGGGTGTTGCCGGGCTACTGGCGCACACGCCCGGTGCCGTCACCGAGCGCGTGCACACGCGCCGGGGAACGGCGGATCCGACCGGCCCTGTCCCGGAGCCGAGTCGTACTGCGGTACCTGATGTACCGAACCGACCAGCGCCCCCACTGCCTTGACGGCGTGGGAGGTGTCCCCTTGCAGTGGCTGCGTCACCAGGCCGCTGCAAGTGAAGGTGCGAGTGGGTGACTCGCTCGTATGAGCTTAACCGGTGGGTAACGAGCACGCCAGACCTCGGCTTTGTGATGTAGGTCCCGCGAGGCGCGCGGCTTGCATACGCTCGGCTTCATGGACGAAGAGTTGCGATCACTCACGGAGCGCTTACGGCAGGAGTCCGGAGCGTCGGCCGCGTACGACCGCCTCGTGGCGACCGAGGACCTCGACGAACTCGCCGATGTGCTCACCGCGCCCGGACAGCCGCTGTGGGCCAGGGAGTTGGCCGCGTTCCGGCTGGGCCTCGCCGGGGACCGCCGGTCCTTCGAGTCTCTCGTCCTGCTCCTGAACCACCGTGACCCGCAGCGCTGTGTCTCCGCCGCCCACGCCCTCGCCCGGCTCGGCGACCCGCGCACGGCCCGCGCGGCGCCCGCCCTGGCCACCAACGAACTCCGCGTCGCCTACGCCCTGCACCCGGTCCGGCTCCTGGTCGAGCTGCGCGCCCCCGAGGCCGTGCACGCCCTCATCACCACCCTGGAGCGGCGTCTGCGCCCGCACGACCCCTACCGGCGCGTGGCCCTCGCCTGCGTGGAGGGCCTCGGCACACTCGGCGACACCCGGGCCAGACGCGTCCTGAACGAGGCACTGGCCCACCCGGCACTCGCGGAGGCGGCGGTACACGCGCTGGCGCGGATCCCGAGGCAGCGGTGAAACCCCCCGGCAGCGGTGAAACCCCCCGGCAGCGGTGAAGCCATCGGCGGCGGGTGAAGCCATGGGCGGCGGTGCAGGCCGGGCCGACCGTCGGTGATCTCGGGCCGGCCCGTCAGCCGGCCGGCAGATCCCGCGCGTACCGCACCTCGGGCACCTCCACGCCGTCCACCTCGAAGGGCTCCTCGGCGCCGTCCGGGCCAAAACCCGCCCGCTCGTAGAAACGCCGGGCACGGGTGTTGTGCTCGAGGACCCAGAGCAGCATGCGCGCGTGCCCGGCGGCCGTGCACCGGCGTACCGACTCCTGGAGCAGGGCGTGGCCGATGCCGTCGCCGTACCGTCCGGGATCCACGTAGAGGGCGTACAACTCGGCGTCCTCGGTGCGCACCTCGCCGTCGCGGTACGGGCCGTGGCAGGCCCAGCCGACGATCTCGTCGTCCCGCTCGGCGACCAGGTTCACCACACTCTTGTCGGCCTGCGCGAAGTGGGCGCGACGGCGCTCGGCGTCCCGTGTCGCGTCCAGGGCGTCCAAGTAGGGCTGCGGTACCAGGCCCTGGTACGCGCTCTGCCAGCCACCGATGCGGATCTCCGCGACGCGCTCGCAGTCGGCCAGGGCCATGGGGCGGATCAGTATGTCGTCGTCCATGACGGCACCGTAGACACCGTCCGCCCGGGTCCGCCTTCGATTAACCCGGCAGCACCGCGAACGCCTCGATCTCCATCAGGAACTCCGGCCGCACCAGCCCGGCGACCTGCACCGCCGACGCGGCCGGCAGCCGGTCGTCGGGTATGTGGTCGGCGCGGGCCGCGCGGATCGCCGGCATGTGCGCCATGTCCGTGACGAAGTAGGTGAGTTTGACGGCGTCGTCGAAGGTCGCTCCCCCACTGCCTTAAAGGCGTGGGAGGTACCCCCAGCCGAGGCCAGGCAGCGCCGCAGGTTCTCGAAGACCTGGCGGGCCTGGGCGGCCGGGTCGCCCTCGCCGACGAGCTTGCCGTTCTCGTCCAGGGCGAGCTGGCCGGAGACGGCGGCGAAACGGCCGGTGCCGAGCACGACATGCGTGTACTGGGCGGCGGGGGCGACCCCGTCGGGGGCGGGAATCCTGGTCAGCTCACTCATGCCGTCCATGGTGGACCACGGGTCTGACAACGCCCCCGACGGACCGTCAGGCTCTAGCGGCGGAAGCCGAGCAGCCCGTGCAGTTCGGCGCCGCGCGACGACGTGGACGCGACCTTGGAGCTCATCGGCTTCGGGTCGGGCTGTGCCTCGCACACCGCGTCGGCCGTGCCTCGGCCGCGCGGCAGCGTGCCGTCGGCCAGGTACGCCGCGAGGTGCTTGTCCAGGCAGGCGTTCCCGCCCAGCGTGATGCCGTGGTTGCCGCCACCCTGCTCGACCACCAGACGGGAGCGGGCCAGCAGCCGGTGCACCGTGACGGCGCCCGCGTACGGGGTGGCCGCGTCCTCCGTCGCCTGGAACAGCAGCATCGGCGCGACCTCGTCGTTGGCGACGCTGACCGAGGGGAGCGGCTTCGTCGGCCAGAATGCGCACGGCGCGTTGTACCAGGCGTTGTTCCAGGTCATGAACGGCGCCTTCGCATAGACGGCCCAGTTGTCCGTCCGCCACTTGCGCCAGTCGCGCGGCCAGGCGGCGTCACGGCACTGCACCGAGGTGTAGATGCTGTAGCCGTTGTCGTCGGACGCGTCGGCGGCGCCGAACCTCTCGTACGCCTTGACCAACGAGTCGGCGTTCTTGCCGTTCACGTACGCCGCGAACGCCTCGGCGAGGTAGGGCCAGTAGCCGTTGTAGTAGCCGCCGGGCATGTAGGTGTCCTCCAGCTCGGAGGCGCCCACCTTGCCGCCGGCCGCCTTCCTGGCCAGGGCCGCCCGCGTCGCGTACCACTTGGCCTCGATCTTCGCCGGATCGCTGCCGAGCCGGTAGACCGTGTCGTGCTTGGCGATCCATGCCATGAAGGCGCGGTGCCGGTCGTTGAAGGCGTGGTCCTGCGCGAGGTTGTCGTCGTACCAGACGCCCGTGGGGTCGACGACCGAGTCCAGGGCCGCGCGCCGCACCCGCTCCGGGAAGAGCTTCGCGTAGACCGCGCCGAGGTAGGTCCCGTACGAGTAACCGAAGTAGTTGATCTGCCGCGCGCCGAGTGCCGCGCGGATCCGGTCCATGTCCCGCACGGCGCTGATCGTGTCGATGTAGGGCAGTACGTCCCCATACTTCTTGCCGCAGGCCCGCGCGAAGGCCTTGGCACGCGCGAGGTTGGCCCGCTCGATCTGCGAGGTGCTCGGCACGGCGTCCCGGCGCACCGCGGCGAAGTGGCCCGGCCTGCAGTCGAGGGCGGGCTTGCTCTTGCCGACTCCGCGCGGGTCGAAGCCGATGACGTCGTACTGTGCCGCCACCGCCTTGGGCAGCGCGGAGGCCACGAATCCGGCGAGCGTGAGGCCGCTGGCGCCGGGGCCGCCCGGGTTGACCAGCAGCGGGCCCTGGTACTTCTTCGCGGTGTGCGGGACACGGGACAGCGAGAGCGTGATGTGCCGCCCTCGGGGACGGGAGTGGTCGAGCGGCACATCGAGGGACGCGCACTGGAGCGTCGGGTACTTCTTGGTGCCGCACTTCTTCCAGGTGAGGGGAGCGGCGTGAGACGTGTCCGCCGCGGGCGGGGGGCTCGCCTCGGCGGGGACGGCCGTCAGGGCCCCGGCCACGACGGCGGCGGCGCCGCACAGTACGGCTGCGCGTTCTCTCATGGGGACCTTCCAGGACGGAGGGGCGCGGACCGCGAGTGTCGCGGTCCCTGCCGCATTCGTCCCGGAAGGGATGCCCGGAAGAACTCGTTCCGGTAGGAGTTGACCCGATTGGGTCGAGGGAAGCGCTCCAATGCCCTCAAATGAGTGAGAGTTGGGTAGGTTCGGACCGCGTGTGCTCGGCGGGCTCCGGCTCCGGCTCGCGGATCCGCCGGGGCATGTCCGCGCGCGTGGGGCCGATGCCGTACTCCTGTGCCAGGTCGTGGACCTGGCGGGTGATCCGGCGCTGGTACCACTTCGGCGCGTAGGCGCCGTCCGCGTACAGCCGCTCGTAACGGCGGACCAGATACGGGTGGTGCCGGTCGAGCCAGGCCATGAACCACTCGCGGGCCCCCGGCCGCAGGTGCAGCACCAGCGGCGTGACGGAGGTGGCCCCGGCGGCGGCGATCGCCCGCACGGTGGCTCGCAGTTGGGCCGGGTGGTCGCTCAGGAAAGGGATCACCGGCGCCATCAGCACGCCACACCCGAGACCGTGCTCGGTCAGGGTCCGTACGACGTCGAGACGGCGCTCGGGCGCGGGCGTGCCCGGCTCCACGGTGCGCCACAGCTCGGGGTCGGTGAAGCCGACCGAGACGGATATGCCGACGTCCGTCACCTCGCAGGACTGCTTCAGCAGGTCGAGGTCGCGCAGGATCAGCGTGCCCTTCGTCAGGATCGAGTAGGGGTTGGCGTGATCGCGCAGGGCGGCGAGGATGCCCGGCATCAGGCGGTAGCGGCCCTCGGCGCGCTGGTAGCAGTCGACATTCGTGCCCATCGCTATGTGCTCGCCCCGCCAGCGGCGCGAGGAGAGCTGGCGGCGCAGCAGCTCCGGGGCGTTCACCTTGACCACGATCTGGGAGTCGAAACCGAGTCCCGTGTCGAGGTCCAGATAGCTGTGGGTCTTGCGGGCGAAGCAGTACACGCACGCGTGCGAGCAGCCCCGATAGGGGTTGACCGTCCACTCGAAGGGCATCCGCGAGGCCCCCGGCACCCGGTTGAGGATCGAGCGCGCCCGGATCTCGTGGAACGTGATGCCGGCGAACTCGGGCGTGTCGAACGTGCGGGTCACTACGGCGTCCGCACCGAACAGCGCGGAGTCGGCCCGGCTGTGGTCGGACTCCAGGGTGAGGTTCTCCCAGCGCATGAGGCCTCCTCGGTAGCACTGCCCCCAGAATAGAACACATGTTCCCTTGATCGTGCGTGGAGTGCGTCAGACTTCGTGGCAGGGTCCGAAGCTGACTGGTCACGAAGGGCGTCCGGGTGAGCAGATCGGAGCTCAAGCTCGCCCTGGCTGCTGCTGGCGGCATCTGGCGGATCAGAGCGGTGATCGACGACGCCACCAAGTACTGCCTCGCGACGACCGGACGCCGCGACAGGCGTACCTCACCAGGGACGTCACGATCGCCTCGGAACACAGCGCCACGAGATCCTCGGGTGGCCCGAAGTCCGCGCTGATCCGCCGTCGGGCACTCAGCGCCTGGTCTCGTACCTGCTCAGGAGCACGCCGTCGGGAAACGTCCGGGTCTCCAACAGGCTCAGGTTCACCCAGTTGTCCAGGGCTGTGAAGAACGGCGTGCCGCCGCCCACCAGGACCGGATGGGTGACGAGCACGTACTCGTCGATCAGCCCGGCCCGCATGGCCGCCGCGGCGAGTGTGGCACCGACGATGTCCATCGGGCCGCCGTCCTCGGCCTTGAGCCGGGTGATCTCGGTGACCGCGTCGCCGGTGACCAGACGGGTGTTCCAGTCGACCGTGGTGATCGTGGAGGAGAACACGACCTTCGGCATGTCTCGCCAGCGGCCGGCGAACTCGATCGCCGCCGGTGTGGCATCCGGCCGCTTGTCGGCGGTCGGCCAGTGGGAGCTCATCGCCTCCCACACCCTGCGCCCGTACAGCGCCAGGTCCGTCGCGCCCACCCGGTCGGACCACCACTGGAACAGCTCGTCGCTCGGCACGCTCCAGCCGAGGTCGTCGCCGGGCGCGGCGATGTAGCCGTCCAGGCTCATGTTCATGCCGAAAATCAGTTTCCGCACAGCGTCAGCCTCCCGTGAGTCGGTGTTCGGCATACAGACCAGCACGGCGCGCAGAAATCATCGGTCAGGCCACACCGAGGGCCGGTTCACCACCACGCCAAGCAGATGCTCCGTCGGGAGGCTGAGCGGGACCCCGATTTGGGTGGTCCGGGAGCGGGGTGGTTGGCTTGCCCCAACCCCCGAGAATTCTGGTCCTGGAGGAAGTCAATGGCGCAGGTCGAGGCCACTACTGAGCGGGTCGTCGCGGCGGACGCGGAGAAGGTGTTCGACGCCCTCGCCGACTACAGCGGCACGCGCGCGAAGCTGCTCCCCGAGCACTTCAGCGAGTACGAGGTGCGCGAGGGCGGCGACGGCGAGGGCACCCTCGTCCACTGGAAGCTCCAGGCCACCAGCAAGCGAGTGCGCGACTGCCTCCTGGAGGTCAGCGAGCCCACCGAGGGGGAACTCGTCGAGAAGGACCGCAACTCCTCCATGGTCACCACCTGGCGGGTCACCCCGGCCGGCGAGGGCAAGTCCCGGGTCGTCGTCACCACCACCTGGCAGGGCGCCGGCGGCATCGGCGGCTTCTTCGAGAAGACCTTCGCGCCCAAGGGCCTCGGCCGGATCTACGACGCGGTGCTCACCAAGCTCGCCACCGAGGTCGAGAAGTAACCCCGGACGCCCGCCTCGCAGATCTTGCGTGCGCCAATGCGCTGATCCCCGGCGGGCGTTGGCTCCCTCACCGGATCGAGTGGACCTTTCCGTCGCCGGGCCCGGTGCCGTAACTCGTCGCGCTTGTTCACAGTTGTCGCCTTACGCGGGATTTGTGTAGCAGCGCGACGAGGGGAGCGGTACATGGGCGCGATCACTCTGGTACAGGACGAACAGGCCGCGGCGCCCCCGGACGTCCCCACTCCCACGCAGCCCCGGGCGGCCGAACTCAGTCCGCGCCGGGTGCGGTTGGTCTTCTTCGCGCTGATGCTCGCGCTGCTGCTGGCCGCGCTGGAGCAGATGATCGTCGCCACCGCGCTGCCGAAGATCGTCGGTGAGCTGCACGGCCTGGACAAGATGTCCTGGGCGATCACCGCCTACCTGCTCACCGCCACCGTCGGCCTGCCCGTCTACGGCAAGCTCGGCGACCTCCTCGGCCGCAAGGGCGTCTTCCAGTTCGCGATCGTCGTCTTCGTCGTCGGGTCCGCGCTCGCGGGCCGAGCGCAGACCATGGACCAGCTGATCGCCTACCGCGCGATCCAGGGTGTCGGCGCGGGCGGGCTCATGATCGGCGTCCAGGCGATCATCGCGGACATCGTGCCGCCCCGGGAGCGCGGCCGCTTCATGGGCCTGATCGGCGCCGCGTTCGGCCTCGCCTCGGTCGCCGGACCCCTGCTGGGCGGCTACTTCACGGACCACCTCTCCTGGCGCTGGTGCTTCTACATCAACGTCCCCTTCGGCCTCGTCACCCTGGCCGTCGTAGCCGTCGTCCTGAAGCTGCCGAAGCCGCGCACAAGGGCCCGGCTGGACATCCTCGGCTCCCTCCTGCTCGCCGCCGCATCCACCTGCCTGGTCCTGCTGACCAGTTGGGGCGGTACCGAGTACGCCTGGGACTCCCGCGTCGTCCTCGGCCTCGGCGCGGGAGCGGTCCTCTCCACCGTTCTGTTCCTCGTCGTCGAGCACTTCGCCGTCGAACCGCTCATCCCGCTGCGGCTGTTCAGGGACTCCGTCTTCAACGTCACCGGGCTGGTCGGCCTCGTGATCGGCGTCGCGCTGTTCGGCGCGGCCAGCTATCTGCCGACGTTCCTGCAGATGGTCGACGGGGCCACGGCCACCGAGTCGGGCCTGCTGATGCTGCCGATGATGGCCGGCATCGTCGGCACCTCGATCGTCGCCGGTCAACTCATCAGCCGCACCGGCCACTACAAGATCTACCCCGTGCTCGGCAGCGCGCTCTCGGCCGTCGGGATGTGGCTGCTGTCCCGCCTCGAAGTCGACACGCCCCGGCTGCACTACAGCATCTGGATGGCCGTCCTCGGCGCCGGTATCGGCATGGTGATGCCGGTCCTGATCCTCGCCGTGCAGAACTCCGTGCGTCCCGCCGACCTCGGCACCGCCACCAGCGCCAACAACTACTTCCGGCAGATCGGCGGCAGCGTCGGCGCGGCGATCTTCGGCACCCTCTTCGCCGGCCGGCTCGCGGACGCCCTCGCCGAACACCTGCCCACGCGCGCGGACGGCGAGCTGCCCGACCCCGAGTCCCTCACCCCGCAGCTCGTCCACGCCATGCCTGAGGCACTGCGCGACGGTTACATCCGGGCCTACGCCGACGCCATGCCGAGGATCTTCCTCTACCTCGTACCGGTGCTCGTGCTCGGCCTGCTCATCGCCTTCTTCCTCAAGGAGAAGCCCTTGGTCTCCCACGACGCCCCGGCCCCGGCCCCGGAGACGGATGCGGCGGCGGCGGTGAACGGCCAGGTCCCGTCGGCACGTTCGCCGTACGCCGCCGGGGTCCCTGTCTGCGGCACGGTTCAGCACCCGGACGGCACGGGCGTACCGCGCGCGGCGCTCACGCTCATCGATGTCGCCGGGCAGCAGGTCGGGCGCGGCGCGAGCGGCGAGGACGGGCGGTACGGGCTGACGACGCCGGGCCCGGGGGCGTACGTGCTGATCGCCGCGGCGGGCGGCCACCAGCCGCAGGCCGTCTCCGTGACCGTCGGCGAGCACCCCGTCGAGGTGGACATCGTCCTCGGCGGCGCCGGACGTCTCGCCGGGACCGTGCGCACCCCGGACGGGACGCCCGTGGACGCCACCGTCACGCTCACCGACGTGCGCGGCGACGTCGTCGCCACGACCCGCAGCGGCCTTGACGGCGGCTATGTCATCACCGAGTTGGTGGCCGGCCAGTACACCCTCGCGGCGAGTTCGTCCGCCTTCCGTCCGACCGCCGTTCCCGTCACCGTCCAGGTGGCTCGTGAGACCCGCCAGGACATCGAACTCGCCGGCGGCGCCACACTGCGCGGCACCGTGCGGGCCGGCGGTGGGCGGCCCGTCGAGGACGCGCGCGTGACGCTGCTCGACCCGGCCGGCAACGTCAGGGACACGCTCACCACCGGCCCCGACGGAACCTTCCGGTTCGTCGACCTGTCCTCCGGCGAGTACACCGTCATCGCCGCGGGTTACCCGCCGGTCGCCAGCGTGCTCCAAGTCACCGGCGGCGGCCGAACGGAACGCGACCTTCAGCTCGGCCACGACGACTGAGCCGACCACCGGCGCCCGTGCTGTCCTGCGCGGACGCGGCGCGGGCGGGTCCCTCGCCCCGGTCGCGTGCAGCTGTGATCCCGTCACATCAATTCCCCTATTGCCGCACATCACCATCCACGGGAGCCGTACGGTGGACTGGGCGGCACAGATCTTGCGGAGCCGTGGGGAGAGAGGGCCTGGGCCATGGACCGTGGCACCGAGAGGGACGGCGCGGTGACAGAACACGCCGCGGCCGGCCGTATCCCACTGGCCGTGGTCGTGGTGGACCGCGAGGGCCTCGTCTCCCACTGGAGCACCGGCGCACGCCGCCTGTTCGGCGCCGCCAAGGAGGAGGCGATCGGACGCCCGGCCGTCGATCTGCTGCCCGTCTCCGGAGCGCTGCCCGAAGAGGACGACCTCACGCCGTACGGGGCCTACGCGGCGTACGACGGTTTCGGCCACGACCTCGAATCGTCCCTCGGCGGGCGGCTGTTCTACCCTGCCGCGGGCCGCGCCCGCCTCACCGTGCCCGAGCGAAGCGATGTGGAGGTCCCCCCGTCCGCAGGGTGGACGAGTGACCGCGTCGACGTCCTGTGGTGGGCCTACCCGTTGGTGGGGCCCGGGCCCGAGCGGCTGCTGGTGCTCGGCGCCGATGTGGGCGCACTCCAGCAGGACAGCGAGCCCGACGAGAACACCGGCTTCGAGCGCGTCGCACCCGGCTTCGCCCTGCACACCGACTTCCCCGGCGCCGAGGAACTCGCCCGCCGCCTCCCCGAGATCCTGCCCAGCATGAGCGTCGAGGAGGGCGCCCGCATCGTCGGGCAGGTCCTCGAACTCGGCTATCCGGTGCTGGAGTTCAGCCAGAACGACCGGGTGCCCGTCACCCCCGACTGGGGCGTGCCCCGGCGCGTGGAGCGCAAGGCCCGCCGGGAGCGGGCCGCCCGGGCCGCCGCTGAAGGCCTGCCGTTACCGCAGGAACACGCCGACGACGTCGAGGACCTCGAGTACGCCGCCGTACGCGAACGCCTGGAGTTCCTCAACGAGGTCAGCGGCCGCATCGGCACCTCCCTCGACCTGGCCCGGACCATCATCGAGGTCAGCAAGGCCGTCGTGCCGCGCTTCACCGACGTCGCCGGCACCTATCTGCGTGAACAGGTCGTCGCCGGCGAGGGATTCGCCGAGGGCGTGCCGGACACCACCACCATGTGGCACCGGGTCGCCCTCGAGCACACCGACGAACCCGGCCGCTGGGACGACGTCGTGCCGGTCGGCGAGGCCATGCCGTTCCCCGCGCACACGCCGTTCTTCCAGTGCATGACCAGCGGTGAGCCGGTCCTCGTGCCGCGCATCAGCGAGCAGATGGGGCACGCCATCGCCTCGCAGTTCGAGAAGCGCGACATCCGGCCGCTCATCACCGGCCGTTCGATGCTGGTGGTGCCCCTGAAGGCACGCAATGTCGTCCTCGGCTTCATGATCCTGCTGCGGCACCCGGAGCGCGTCGAGTTCAACGACATGGACCGGGTCACCGGCGCCGAACTCGCCGCCCGCGCGGGACTCGTGCTCGACAACGCGCGTATGTACACGTACCAGGAGAGCGTCGCCGAGACCCTCCAGGACAGCATGCTGCCGCACATCCCGCCGCGCATGGCGGGCTGCGACATCGCCACCCGCTATCTGCCCGGCACGCTGCTCGGACGGGTCGGCGGCGACTGGTTCGACTCCGTCAAGCTGCCCGGCGCCCGCACCGCCCTGGTCGTCGGGGACGTCATGGGCCACGGCCTCAACTCGGCCGCGATGATGGGACAGTTGCGGACGGCCGTCCAGACCATGGCCGCCCTCGACCTGCCGCCCGCCCAGCTGCTGCGCAACCTCGACGACCTCGCCCAGCGCCTCGGCGACACCTACCTCGCGACCTGCCTGTACGCCGTCTACGACCCGATCCGCAGCGAGCTGCACATCGCCAACGCCGGTCACATCCCGCCCGTCCTGGTCCGTGCCGTCGACGGGCGCAGCGAGCTGCTCGACCTGCCCACGGGTGCGCCGATCGGCGTCGGCGGGGTGCCCTTCGAGGCGGTACGCGTGCGTGTGGAGCCCGGCGACCGGGTCGTGATGTGTACCGACGGGCTGGTCGAGGTGCGCGGCGAGGACATCGGTGTCGGCCTCGCGACCCTGTGCGAGTCCGCCGCCCACCCGGCCGCGTCCATGGACGACGCCTGCGACACGATCATCCGCGCCCTCAACACACGCGGCGGCCGCAAGGACGACGTCGCCCTGCTGATGGCCCGCCTCAACGGCATCGAGCCGGACGACGTCGCCGAGTGGCGGATCGACCTCGACCCGAGACAGGTCGGCCGGGCCCGCGCCGTCGTTGCTGAGCAGCTGCACGAGTGGGGCCTGTCCCGCCTCGTCCACACCGCCGAAGTGCTGGTCAGCGAGCTCGTCACCAACGCCGTACGGCACTCCCGCAGCCGTCCCGTCGAACTGCGCCTCGTCCGCGGTGACACGCTGCTGTGCGAGGTGGACGACGACGATCACGATCTGCCGACGCTGCTCAACGCCGGTCCGGGCGACGAGTCCGGGCGTGGGCTGCGGGTGGTGAGCACGCTCGCGCGCGAGTGGGGCACGAGCCGTACGAGCGCCGGAAAGACCGTCTGGTTCGAACTCACGCTCCCGCGACGCTGATCACTTGTGCCCCGAGGGGCGTACGACGGCGTACCGGTCTCGAATGCGGAGTGAAGGAATGCGCCCCGCGCTTGTAGCCGTGACCAGGCCGCGATAGACCGTACTCGCCCGTCACTTGACGGCGGGTCGGCGTCGCACCCTGGGGAGTTGGGCATGAGCGTGAGCAGTCGATACCGGGAGGCCTGGGAGAGCTTCTGGAGTGAAGCCCCCGACGAACAGGGGGCGGTGTTCTGGGACGCGGAGCCGGCCCTGACCGCCGGCCGTCACCTGGCCCTTTTCGAAGCGCACCTGGCCGACCCCGGCCTGCCGATGGTGGACCTCGGCTGCGGCAACGGCACCCAGACCCGTTTCCTCGCCGACCGCTTCCGGCACGTCCTCGGCGCGGACCTGTCCGCAGCGGCCCTCGACCACGCCCGGCAGGCGGACCCCGCCGGGCAGGCGACGTACCGGCTGTTCGACGCCGTGGAGAAGACCGAGGCCGAGACACTGCACGCCGAACTCGGCGACGTCAACATCTACATGCGGGGCGTGCTGCACCAGGCCGAGCCCGACGACCGGCAGCCCATGGTGAACGGCATCGCCACGCTGGTCGGCGAGCGGGGCCGCGCCTTGCTCGTCGAACTCTCCGAGTCCGCCAAGCCCGTCCTCATGGGCCTCGCCCAGAGCCCAGCGGGCCCACCGCCCAAGCTCGCGCCGATCTTCCGGCACGGCATCGCCCCGGGCGAGGTCGCCGACGACGCGGTGCCCGAGTACCTGCGCGCAGCCGGGCTCACCGTCCTCGCGAGCGGCGAACTGCCGCTGGTCACCACCGAGTACACGCCCGACGGAACGCGGATCGAGCTGCCGTCGAAGTGGGTGGTGGCGGGCCGGACGGCCTGACCGCGGTGGCCCTCCGGCGCGCCCGTGCGCGTGCCGGAGGGCGGACTCGCCGTATTCATTGATCGGATGGGACAACGGGCTGCCGGTCCGGGCGACCAGGCCGGTGAGGCCGGGCAGCAGCAGGGCGAGCGCGGGGTCCAGGGTGCGCACGACCAATACGGGGTCCGTGGGCCGGACCGTCCGTGAGCGCTCAGCGCACGGAGGGTCCGCTCCCTGGCTCCCCGCCCCTTTCGGACGTCTCGCCGTCGACGAGCGCGGGGTCGACCACGCCGGGGCGTTCCGACCAGAACGTGGGAGACATCAGCCGCCACACGAGCATGAGGACCACACCAGTGGCGGTGATGCCGATGCCGATGACGAGCGGGGGACCGAGCCCGAACCATGAGTCGCCGCTGTAGGAGTTGGCGGGATCCGACATGTCGATGACCGACTCCACCAGCAGCCATGTCAGCAGCCCGGCGCCGACGAGCGGGCCGAGGCCGATGAGGACGAAGTGGTGGACGCTTGTGGTCAGTCGGCGGCGGTAGTAGACGGCGCAGGCGACACCGGTGAGCGCGTAGTAGAACGCGATCAGCAGCGAGAGCGCGGTGAGCGAGTCGAACAGCGCGTTGGCGCTGATCTCGTTGACGACGAGGTACCAGGCGATGGCGATGGCGGCGACCCACCACGTGCTCACGTCGGGTGTGCGCAAGCGCGGATGGATCCGGGCGAAATGCGCGGGCAGCGCATGACGGCGTGCCATGGACAGCGCTGTGCGGGACGCCGGGATGATCGTCGTCTGTGTCGACGCCAGCGCGGACGTCGAGACCGCGAGCAGGACCACCCAGTCCCAGCCGCCCATCGCCTCTTCGGCGAGCAGGGCGAAGACGAACTCCTCCTCGGCCGCGTTCTCGGCCAGATAGGCCGTGCCGGCGTAGGCGACCACCGCGAAACCCACCGCCACGTAGGTCACCAGCAGAATCACCGTCGACCACACGGCCGCCTTGCCGGGAGCGGTGGCGGAGTCCTCGGTCTCCTCGGTGAGATTGACGGCAGACTCCCAGCCCCAGTAGATGAACACGCCCAGCAGCAGGGCCCCGGTCAGGGACGCTCCGCCGGCTCCGAAGGGGTTCAGCCAGCCGAGCGACGGTTCGACGGAGTCGAGCGTGCCGGTGCCGGCGTAGACCCGGTACAGCGCCACCACGGCGAACGCGAGCAGGCAGACCACCTGGGCGGTGATCAGGACGTTCTGCACCTTGGCCGACACCTCTGTGCCGATGACGCAGATGGCCGTCATCACCAGGATGAGCAGCACCGTGAGCAGTCGGCGTACGGCGTCGTTGTCGGCCCAGCTGTCGAGGCCGAAGGCGATCAGGGCGAAGGTCACGGCGACGTCCGCCAGCGACCCGACGACCAGCACCCCGGTCATCGTGATGGCCCAGCCGCCGAGCCACCCGGCCCACGGTCCCATGGCCCGGGTGACCCAGGAGAAGGTGGTGCCGCAGTCCTGGTCGGCCTTGTTGAGGTAGTAGAAGGCCGAGGCGATCAGCAGCATGGGCACGAACGACGCGAGCATCACGCCGGGGGCGTGGATCCCCACCAGTGCCACGACCGGGCCGATGACCGCCGCGACCGAGTACGCCGGGGAGGTGGAGTTGAGCCCGATGACGAGCGCGTCGACGAACCCGATCGCGTCGGACTTCAAGCCGGCGGACGGCGGTGGGCCCGCATCCTTGATGTCGTCGGCCATGTTCCTTCACTCCCTGTCGTACGTGAATCCATACAACAGGGAGTTACGGGATATTCAGGTCATTGATGCCTCTGCTGTGCGTATGTCGTGCGGGGGGGGGCAAGACGGCGGGCGCGATCAGCACGCGGGGCCGCATCGCGGGGGCTAGGCGAATCCGCCGTTGCTCATCAGGAGTTGACCGTTGATCCACTGGCCCTGTGGCGAGCAGAGGAAGTCGACGAGGTGGGCGGTGTCCTGCGGGGTTCCGAGGCGGTCGAGCGGCGTCTGGCGGAGCACGAACGCGCGCCCTTCGTCGGTCATCCAGCCGGTGTCCACCGGCCCCGGGTTGATCACGTTGGCGGTGACGCCGAGGTCGGCGAATTCATGTGCGGCGGCCAGGGTGATGCGGTCCAGGGCGCCCTTGCTCGCGCCGTAGGGGAGGTTGCCCACGGTGTGGTCGCTGGTGAGGCTGATGATCCGCCCGCTGCCCGGGGCGGCGGCGAACCGCCGGCCGTACTCGCGGATCAGCAGCCAGGTGGCGCGCGCATTGACCGTGAAGTGCCGGTCGAAACTTTCGACGGTGGTGTCGAGCAGGCCGGAGGCGACCGACTCGCAGTGGCACATCACCAGGGCGGTGACGCTGCCCAGGCTGCGTTCGACCTCGTCGAAGACACGGGCCGGGGTGTCCGGGTCGGCAAGGTCCGCCTCGATGGCCGTGGTGGCGGCGCCGTGTTCCGTGAGGGCGTCGGTGATCGCACCGGTCGCGCCGGGCTCGGGGCCCCAGGTCATGCGCTCGTCGTAGGGAGTCCAGTAGGTGAAGGCGATGTCCCAGCCGGAGGCGGACAGCCGGCGGGCGATGCCCGCGCCGATGCCGACGGTGCGCCCCACCCCGGTGATCAGGGCGAGCGGGCGGCCCGACGGTCGGTCCTGACCGGTGGCGGAGTGTTCTTGGCTGTCGTTCGTTGTCACGGTCCGAGATCGTCCATGAGCGGCGGCGGGTGGGCAACTTCCTTTTCGCCACCTCGAGTTGGCTGCGTGGCCCTGGCGGCCCTAGGTATGGTGCCCCGGTGGAAGATCGCGAACTGTTGTCCGGCGGAGTGAACCAGGTCGTCCGGGAAGGGGATCGCGTCAGACGTCCCGCGGGTCCGTGGAGCGCCACCGTGCAGCGGTTCCTGGCCCATCTGGCCGAGGTCGGGTTCACCGGGGCGCCGCGACCCTGCGGGCTGAGCGAGGACGGCGAAGAGGAGATCGTCGAGTTCCTGCCCGGCGATGTGGGGCACGATTTCGGCGCACCGCAGGTGCGCAGCGACGCGTCGTTGGTCGCTGCGGCGCGTCTGCTGCGCGGTCTGCACGATGCCTCGGTGAGCTTCGTGCGACAGCCGGGTGACGTGTGGCTGTTCCCGCCACGCGAGCCGGCGGAAGTGATCTGCCACGGCGACGCGGCCACGTACAACACGGTGTTCCGGGATCAACTTCCGGTCGCCTTCTTCGACTTCGACACCGCTCACCCCGGCCCCCGCCTGTGGGACGCGGTCTACACCGCGTACCGCTTCGTGCCCCTGTACGCGCCGGACGAGGTCGCGCTCACGCTGCCGGTCCCCGAGGCCCGCCGTCGGCTGACGCTCTTCGCCGACGCGTACGGCTTGTCGGACGAGGAGCGGGCCGCGTTCCCGGCCGTCGCGGCGGCGCGCCTGCGGGCGCTGGTGGAGTGGATGTACGCCGAGGCGACAGCAGGTAATCCCGCCTTCGCGAGGCACGTCGCCGACGGCCACGACCGCCGGTATCTGACCGATGCCCACTGGATCGAGAGCACCTTCGGGCCGGGCGCCGACGGGGAGTGAGGACGCCGCTGGTCGGGCTGCGCGGACGAGGCTCGTGGCGGCCGCCCGCCGCCACCGCCGGGTACGCAGCCATAATTGATCTATGGAGACTGTGACGGCGTTGTACCGGTATCCGGTGAAGTCGATGCTGGGGGAGGCCGTGACCGCCGTGACGGTCACGGAACGCGGAATTTCCGGCGACCGGACGTACGCCGTGCTCGACGAGACGCGCGCCGTGGCCAGCGCCAAGCATCCGCGGAAGTGGGGGGCGTTGCTGCGCTGCCGGAGCCGCCTGGACGGTTCCGGCGTGGTCCGGGTCGTGCTGCCGGACGGTACGGCCCTTCCGGTGGCCGATCCTGCTCTGGACGTGCGGCTGTCCGAGTTGCTGGGCCGCCAGGTGGCCGTATCGGCCGACGTGCCGGAGCACGGCACGCTCGAGCGCGCTGTGCCGGAGTACGAAGGCGGTGTCCCGGAGGCGGTGCGGGAGTCGGCCTCCGTCGATGCCACCGGGGAGAGCATCACGACGGGCAGCGTCGCCGCCGGCACCTTCTTCGACTTCGGGCAGGTCCATCTCGTCACCACGGCGGCCCTGGCCCGGATGCGAACCGTGTATCCCAGCGGGGACTTCGACGCGCGCCGCTTCCGGCCCAACCTGGTCGTGGACACCGACGAGGGACCGGGCTTCCCGGAAGACGCCTGGCCGGGATCGTGCCTGCGTGTGGGCGAGGCGCTATTCCGGGTCGTGGTGCCCACACCCCGCTGCGTGGTCCCCACCCTCGGCCATGACGAACTGCCGCCGGATCCCGGCATCATGCGCGCGGTTGCCCGCGACCACCGCATACCGGTGTTCGATCTGGGGCGGCTCTCGTGCCTCGGCGTGTACCTGAAGGTGCTGGAGGCAGGGACGGTGCGGGTGGGGGACGTGGTCAGGGTGCAGGACGCTGCGTGACCATCGAGCCCGCGCGGCATCGACTAGGAACGGGCGTGCCTCGCGCGAAGCGACCGGCCTCGCGGTCTGCAGGGTCGACTCCGCCATGGGCTTCGCCGGCCTCACGGTCGTCATCGCGCCGGCCGGGCTGACGGTGGTCGGTGTGCACGTACGGCGGGAGAGCAGGCTTACCCCCCGCTCCGGCTCATAGGCAGTTCCCCGGCCGACGCGTAACGTGAACGAGCATGAAGATCCCCGTCACCACCGCGTGCTGTCGCACACTGCTGTCACCAGCCGGACGACAGGCCTCTGATCAGCGAGGGGACGGGCCCGCGTGAAAATTCTCATCAGCGCCGACATGGAGGGCGCCACCGGCGTGACCTGGCCGGCCGACGTGCTGCCCGGAACGCCGCAGTGGGAGCGGTGCCGGGGGATGTTCACCTCGGACGTCAATGCCGCGGTGCTGGGATTCTTCCAGGGCGGTGCCGACGAGGTCGTCATCAACGAGGCCCACTGGACCATGCGCAATCTGCTGCTGGAACGGCTCGACGAGCGCGCGGAGATGCTCACCGGCCGGCACAAGACGCTGTCCATGGTCGAGGGGGTGCAGCACGGCGACGTGGACGGCATCGCCTTCGTCGGCTACCACGCGGGCGCCGGCATGGAGGGCGTCCTCGCGCACACCTACCTCGCCAACTCCATCACCGGGGTGTGGCTGAACGACGTCCGGGCGAGCGAGGGGCTGCTGAACGCGCACGTCGTCGCCGAGTACGGCGTGCCCGTCGTGCTCGTCACCGGCGACGACGTGGCCTGCGAGGACGCGCTCGGCTACGCGCCCGAGGCGCTGAAGGTCGCCGTCAAGGACCACGTCTCGCGGTACGCGGCCGTGTGCCGTACGCCGGCCAGGACCGCCGCCGACATCCGGGCCGCCGCCACGGAGGCGGGCGCGCTGGCGGTCCGTCAGGAGCCGGTGAGCGAGGGACCGTTCACCGTCGCCGTCGAGTTCGACGCCGAGCATCTCGCGATGGCCGCCACCGTCGTCCCGGGTGTCGAACGTATCGGCGAGCGAAAGGTGGCGTACACCAGCGAGCGCATGTACGAGGGAATCCGTACCTTCAAGGCAGTGACCACGATCGCCTCGGCCGCGGTGGAGGAGCAGTATGGCTGACCAGCAGGCACTGGACGAGGTCGTGACGTTCACCTCCGACCTCATCCGCGTCGACACGACCAACCGGGGCGGCGGCGACTGCCAGGAGCGCCCCGCCGCCGAGTACGCCGCCGCGCGGCTCGCCGAGGCGGGCCTGGAGCCCACCCTGTTGGAGCGCACCAAAGGCCGGACGAACGTCGTCGCCCGCATCGAGGGCACCGACCCGTCGGCCGGCGCCCTGCTCGTGCACGGCCATCTCGACGTGGTGCCCGCGCAGGCCGCCGAGTGGACCGTGCACCCCTTCTCCGGGGAGATCCGCGACGGGGTGGTGTGGGGGCGGGGCGCGGTCGACATGAAGAACATGGACGCGATGATCCTGGCCGTCGTCCGGGCCTGGGTCCGGGAGGGTGTACGGCCCCGGAGGGACGTCGTGATCGCGTTCACCGCCGATGAGGAGGCGAGCGCCGAGGACGGCTCCGGATTCCTCGCCGACCGGCATGCGGGGCTCTTCGAGGGCTGCACCGAGGGCATCAGCGAGGCCGGCGCGTTCACCGTCCACGACGGCAGCGGGCGGCAGATCTACCCCATCGCGGCGGGTGAGCGGGGCACCGGCTGGGTCAAGCTCACGGCCCGCGGGAGGGCGGCGCACGGCTCCAGACCCAACCGGGAGAACGCGGTGACCCGCCTGGCCGCGGCCGTCACCCGCATCGGCGCCCACGAGTGGCCGCTGCGACTGACCCCGACGGTCCGCGCCGCCCTCACCGAACTCGCCGCGCTGTACGGCCTGGAGGCCGACCTGGACGACGTGGACGGCCTGCTGGAGAAGCTCGGCCCGGCGGCCGGGCTCGTCGAGGCGACCGTCCGCAACAGTGCCAACCCCACGATGCTGGAGGCGGGGTACAAGGTCAACGTGATCCCGGGGGAGGCCGTGGCCTACGTCGACGGCCGGTATCTCCCCGGCGTCGAGGACGAGTTCCGTGCCACCCTCGACGAGCTCACCGGCCCCGACGTGGAGTGGGAGTTCCACCACCGCGAGGTGGCCCTCCAGTCGCCGGTGGACTCGCCGACGTACGCCCGTATGCGTGCCGCCGTCGAGGAGTTCGCGCCCGAGGGGCACGTGGTGCCGTACTGCATGCCCGGCGGCACGGACGCCAAGCAGTTCTCACGGCTCGGCATCACCGGCTACGGCTTCTCCCCGCTGAAGCTGCCGGAGGGCTACGACTACGGGGCCATGTTCCACGGCGTCGACGAGCGCGTGCCGGTCGAGGCACTGCACTTCGGTGTCCGTGTACTCGACCGGTTTCTGCGGACGGCCTAGGGGAGTTGAGGGAGACAGTGCGGACGCTGGCGTACGGGTCCTGGCCCTCGCCCATCGACGCGGCCCTCGCCGCCACGCACGACGGGCACCCCGAATATGTGGGCTTCGTCGGCGACGAGCCGTGGTGGATCGAGCCGCGGCCCACGGAGGGTGGGCGGCGCGCCCTCGTGCGGCGGCGGGCCGACGGCCGGGAGGAGTCGGTGCTGCCCGCTCCGTGGAACGTGCGCAGCCGGGTCGTCGAGTACGGCGGACACCCGTGGGCCGGCGCGGTGGTCGACGGCCGCCCGCTCGTCGTCTTCGTCGACTTCGCCGACCGGCGGCTCTACCGGTACGAGGAGGACGGCGAGCCGACCCCGATCACTCCCGTGTCCCGGGTGGGCGGTGGACTGCGCTGGGTGGAGCCGCAGTTGCGGCTCGGGTCCGGTGAAGTGTGGTGCGTGCTGGAGGAGTTCACCGGCGAGGGGCCCGCCGATGTGCGGCGTGTCCTGGCCGCCGTCCCGCTGGACGGCTCGGCGGCCGAGGACCGGGCCGCCGTACGCGAACTCACCGACGACCGGCACCGGTTCGTCACCGGAGCGCGGATCTCGCCCGACGGGCAGCGCGCGGCATGGCTCGCCTGGGACCATCCGCGGATGCCGTGGGACGGTACGGAGCTGCTGGTCGCGGACATCGGCGCCGACGGCACGCTCGGCGGCCCGCGGACCGTCGCCGGGGGCCCGCAGGAGTCGATCGCGCAGGTCGACTGGGCGGCCGACGGGCGGCTGTTGTACGCGAGCGATCGCAGCGGCTGGTGGAACCTCTACCGGGACGGTGAACCCCTGTGCCCGCGCGAGGAGGAGTTCGGCGGGCCGCTGTGGAAGCCGGGCCTGCGCTGGTTCGCGCCGCTGACGGACGGGCTCGTCGCCGTGGTGCACGGTCGCGGGTCGACCGCCCTCGGCGTGCTGGATCCGGAGACCGGTGAGATCGTCGATGCGGCGGGCCCCTGGACGGAGTTCGAACCCACGCTCGCGGTGCACGGCGAGCTGGTGGTCGCCGTCGGCGCCAGCCCTCGCAGCGCGCACGAGGTGGTCGAACTCGACACCTGGATGGGCCGGGCCAGGGTCATCGGCGCCGAGCACGACGACGCCGTCGACCCCGCCTACTACCCCGAACCGCAGATCCGCACCTTCACCGGCCCCGCCGGACACGACATCCACGCGCACATCTACCCGCCCCACAACCCCGGGTGCGTGGCCCCCGCCGACACACCGCCGCCGTTCGTCGTCTGGGCGCACGGCGGCCCGACCGGGCGGGCGCCCCTCGTCCTGGACCTGGCCATCGCCTACTTCACCTCGCGCGGCATCGGGGTCGCCGAGGTCAACTACGGCGGTTCCACCGGGTACGGCCGGGCGTACCGCAACCGGTTGCGCGAGCAGTGGGGCGTGGTCGACGTCGAGGACTGCGCGGCCGTCGCGCTCGCCCTCGCCGACGAGGGCACCGCCGACCGCGACCGGCTCGCCATCCGGGGCGGCAGCGCGGGCGGCTGGACCACGGCGGCGTCGCTCACCACGACCGACGTCTACGCCTGCGGCACGATCCTCTACCCCATTCTCGACCTGGCCGACTGGGGCGCCGGGGAGACCCACGACTTCGAGTCGCGGTACCTGGAGTCCCTGGTCGGACCGCCGGCCGAGGTGCCGGCACGGTACGCGGAACGGTCCCCCGCCGCGCACACCGACCGTCTCACCGTGCCGTTCCTGCTGCTGCAGGGCCTGGACGACGTCATCTGCCCGCCCACCCAGTGCGAGCGGTTCCTGGCCCGCATGGAGGGCCGCGGGGTGCCGCACGCCTACCTCGCCTTCGAGGGGGAGGGGCACGGCTTCCGGCGGGCGGAGACGATGATCCGCGTCCTGGAGTCCGAACTCTCCCTGTACGCCCAGGTCTTCGGGCTGAACCCGCCCGGGGTCCCGACACTGGAGCTCACCGAGTGAATCAGTCCGTACGGCCACTGGTACGGCCGTCCCGGCTCGCCCCCGGCGCCCGCGTGGCCGTCGTCGCCCCCAGCGGGCCCGTGCCCGAGGAACGGCTGCAGGCCGGACTCGACGTGCTGCGGGGCTGGGATCTCGACCCGGTGGTGGCGCCCCATGTGCTCGACCGGCACGACGCGTTCGGCTATCTGGCGGGCACGGACGCCGACCGGGCCGCCGATCTGCAGACCGCCTGGTGCGATCCGTCCGTGGACGCGGTGCTGTGTGCCCGGGGCGGCTACGGAGTGCAGCGGATGATCGACCTCCTCGACTGGGAGGCGATGCGGGCGGCCGGACCGAAGGTCTTCGTCGGCTTCAGCGACATCACCGTGCTGCACGAGGCGTTCGCCTCGCGGCTGGGTCTGGTCACGCTCTACGGGCCGATGGCGGCGGGCATCGACTTCATCAAGAACGCGCGGGCGCAGGAGCACCTGAAGGCCACGCTGTTCGAGCCGGAGTCGGTGCGCACGATCACCTCCACCGGGTCCGCGCTGGTCCCCGGCCGGGCGCGGGGCGTCACGCTCGGCGGCTGCCTCTGCCTGCTCGCCGCCGAGGCGGGCACCCCGCACGCCAGGAGGTCCGCGCGCGGCGGACTGCTGTGCCTGGAGGACGTGGGCGAGGAGACGTACCGGCTCGACCGCTATCTCACCCAACTCCTTCGCGTCGGCCTGTTCGACGGAGTGCGGGGCGTGCTGCTCGGGTCGTGGCAGGAGTGCGAGCCGTACGAGCGGGTGCGTGCGCTGCTCATGGACCGGTTGGGTGGCCTCGGTGTGCCCGTTGTGGAGGAGTTCGGGTTCGGGCACTGTGAAGGTGCGCTGACGGTCCCCTTCGGGGTCGGCGCCGAACTCGACGCCGACGCGGGGACGTTGATCCTCGACGAACCCGCCCTGCGCTGAGCACTGTTCACTGAATCTCCGTCAAGAAACCTCCGTCGCGCCGATTGACCCCGTCTGACACGTGTCACACCATGACAACCGGCCAGTACTTACTGGTCGGTAAGCAGGGCTGTTCCCAGCGCGCCTCAATGTGGAGGTCTCCGTGTCCCGTCGTGTGCCCAGATCCCCAGGGCCTGCCGCGCTCGCTCTCGTCCTCGGCGCCACACTCACCGCACCCCTCGCGCTCACCGCTCCGGCCGCCGCCGCGACCGGCCAGGTCACCGTCACCGCCCTGAAGTTCACCGTCCAGGCAGGCGGCCGTACCTGCACGGTCGACGCCGACCTGTACCGGCCCGCGGACGTGGACCGCGCCCACCGCGCGCCCGCCGTCCTCGCCACCAACGGCTTCGGCGGCAGCAAGTCCGACGGCTCGACCGACGCCATCGGCAAGGCCTTCGCCCAGCGCGGATACGTCTCCCTCGTCTACTCGGGGCTCGGTTTCGGCAAGTCCGGCTGCCTGATCTCGCTCGACGACCCCACCATCGACGGCGTCGCCGCCTCGCGGCTGGTCGACTTCCTGGGCGGCAGACGCGCCGCCGACGACGGCACCAAGGCCGACTTCGTCACCCTCGACGCCCCCGGCGACCCGCGCGTCGGCATGGTGGGCGGCTCCTACGGCGGGGCCATCCAGCTGGCCACGGCCGCAGTCGACCGGCGACTCGACGCCCTGGTCCCGATGATCACCTGGAACGACCTGGCGTACTCCCTCGACCCGAACAACGCCATAGGCAGCGGCAGCGTGCCCGGCGCCTTCAAATGGCAGTGGGCCAACGGCTTCTACCTCATCGGCGAGGGCCAGCCCCTGCTGGAGCCGAGCCTGGACCCCTCCCGCATCAACTCCCTCGCCTGTCTGCACTTCGTCACCAAGGCCTGCGACACCGTCCGCAACCTCAACTCCGGCCGCTACCCGGCGAAGCAGACCGCCGAGCTGCTCGCCTACGCACGCAGCGTCTCGCCGGTGTCGTACCTGAACCGCGTCAAGGCACCCACCCTCCTCGTGCAGGGCCAGGCCGACAGCCTCTTCAACCTGAACGAGGCGACGGCGACGTACAAGACGCTCAAGGGCCAGGGGACACCGACGAAGATGATCTGGCAGTCCTGGGGTCACAGCGGCGGCATCACCGACCCCGCCGCCGGTGAACTCAACCTCGGCCAGGGGAACTTGGACACCAGCTACGTCGGCCGCCGCATCCTCGCCTGGTTCGACCGCTACCTGGGGAAGAAGAGCGTCGACACGGGCCCGGCCTTCGCCTACTACCGCGACTGGATCACCGACCCCGACGGCACCTACGCCACCGCCGACCGCGTCCCCGCCCCGAGCCGGACCCTCTACCTGTCCGGTGACGGCAAACTCGTCGACAACCGCAGCAAGGTGGCGCGCGGCAGCCGTACGTACACCAACTGGCTCGTCTCCACGAGCCATTCGGAGAGCTCGCTGTACGGGATCCTCGGGCTGCCGGACCCGGCGCCGTACGACACCCCGGGCACCTACCTCGGCTGGACCAGCGAGCCGCTCGGGCGCACCACCGACGTCGTGGGTGCGCCCCGGGCCACGCTGAAGGTCGTCTCCCCGAAGGCCGAGCGGACCCAGCACTCCGAGGACGCCGCCGACAAGCTCGTCCTGTTCGCCAAGCTGTACGACGTCGCCCCCGACGGCAGCCGGACGCTGGTGCACCGGCTGGTCGCGCCGGTGCGGGTGCCCGACGTCACGGAGAGCTTCACCGTGACCCTGCCGGGGATCGTGCACCGGTTCGAGAAGGGGCACCGGCTGCGGTTCGTGATCGCTGCGAGTGACGACGCGTACTTCGGGAACCGGGGGATCAAGCCGGTGACCGTGGTCAGCGCGCCCAAGGACACGGGGGTGCTCCAGCTGCCGGTGGTCGGCTGAGCGGGCCGGGAGAGCCGCTCACCGTGCGTGATCGCATCCTCGGGAGCATCCTTGTCGTATGACTGCGAAGACGACGTCGCAGAGTGGCAGGAAGGCGGGCGGGACGCACAGCGGCTGGCGCGGGTCGCTGACCCCCAAGGGGATCACCGTGCTGGTGCTCCTCGCCCTCGCCCTGATCTTCATCTTCGAGAACACCCGCGACACCGAGATCCGGCTGCTGATCCCCCTGGTCACGATGCCGCTGTGGCTGGCGCTGCTCGCCATGGGGGTC
Organism: Streptomyces sp. R28; assembly: GCF_041052385.1. Lineage (GTDB taxonomy): Bacteria > Actinomycetota > Actinomycetes > Streptomycetales > Streptomycetaceae > Streptomyces. The sequence continues at coordinate 9,040,618 of NZ_CP163439.1, forward strand.
ATCGGTGCGCTGGTCGGGGCCTACTTCATGGGGCGGCGCCGATAGCGGTCGTCGTAGGCTGGCGCAATGCCTCACCCCGCGTCCCGCTACCTCGCCGAAGGCTCCCGTGTGGGCATACGCCACTTCACCTACGAGGACGGTGGGAGTTCACCGCGCGTGTCCGGGAGAGCAAGGAACTGCACCAGCCGTGGCTCTTCCCGCCGGACAGTGCCGCGGCGTACACCGCCTACGCAGGGCGGTTGATCGAGGATCCGGCCAAGGCGGGGTTCCTGGTCTGCGAGAAGGGCGACGGCGGGGGGATCGCCGGGTTCATCAACATCAACAACATCGTCGCGGGCGCCTTCCAGAGCGGCGCCCTCGGTTACGGCGCCTTCGCCCACGCGGCCGGGCGGGGCCTGATGCGGGAGGGACTGGACCTGGTGGTGGGCCATGCCTTCGGGCCGATGCGGCTGCACCGGCTGGAGATCAACGTCCAGCCCGCCAACACCGCCTCGATCGCCCTCGCCCGCGCCTGCGGCTTCCGCCTGGAGGGCTTCTCGCCGGGCATGCTCTTCATCGACGGGGCCTGGCGCGACCATCAGCGGTGGGCCGTCACCGCCGAGATGCGGGCTTGAAGTTGATCTTCATCGTGTCGAGGTCGGTGACCGTCGACTTCAGGGCGCCGAAGCCGTAGCCCAGCTCCCGGAGCGTGCTCTCGGCGCGGTCCTGAGCGATCGCGCCGGCCATCTCCTCGCCGTCCGCCGCGTCCGAGACCACCACGTACCGCATCGAGAAGTGCTTGAGCGGTGACGGCTCGTAGGAGAGCGAGCCCTCCTCGGTGAACCGCATGCTGCTCAGACCGTGCTCGGCGGCCTCGGCGAGCAGCCGCGCCCGGGCCTCGCCGGTGAGCCCGACCCAGGTGCCCCGGACGATCACCCGGTAGGTGTGCTGCTCGGTCATGTTCCCGCTCCGCTCTCGCTCCTGTGCATCGGCGTCGAGGCCCGACTCTACGTCGGAGAGGATGGGCCGCATGCGGAATATCGTGGTGCTCGACGCCCCCTCCAACCTGGGCGCTGGAGGGCGGGGTGGTGGTGCCGCCGCGGTATGACCGGGGGGACGGGCAGGAGGGCGTCGGCGTCTTCAACGCGGCCGCCCTCGCCTCCTGCACGGCGGCGAGGAGGTCGCCCTGGCCACCGGGCGCGGGCAGGAGGACCTGACGGACCTGGAGGGGCTGTGGCCGTATCTGCGGGACGAGGACGTGCGGTACTTCGGCATCCGCGACTACTTCGAGGAGGATCGGGCCGAGCTCGCCGACCTGAAGATTCCCGTGGTGACCGTCGGGGATCTGCGGGAGTGGGGCGCGCAGGCGCCGGCGTCGGCCACCACGCGGGCCTTCGAGATCCCGCAACTGGACGGCTTCTGGCTGCACTTGGACGCCGACGTCCTCGACCCTGCCGTCATGCCCGCCGTCGACAGCCCTGATCCGCAGGGGCTCACACCCGACGAACTCCTCGCGCTGCTCCGGCCGTTGTCGGCCTCCGTGCGCTGCGTCGGGCTCAACGTCACCGTCTACGACCCCGATCTGGACCCGGAAGGCACGGCGGGGGCGCTGCTCACCGACATCATCGTGTCGGCATTCGATCAGCCCTGACGGTCCACGTACTCGTAGATCGCCCCGTCCGGATGCATGGCGATCAGATTGCGGCCCCCCGGCGTCGTGACCGGACCCGCGATGATGTGGGCGCCCAGGTCGCTGAGCACCTGGTGGGCCTCCTCGACGTCCTTGACGGCGATCGTCGCCGCGACCTTGCGCAGCACCTCGAGCTCGGCCGCCGGGCCGCTCATCAGCAGGAAGCACCCGACCGCGGCCACCTGCACGCCGCCCCGTTCGAAGCGGAGGGCTGTGCCGCCCGCGAGGCGCTCGTAGAAGGGGACTGCCCTCTCCAGGTCGTCGACGCACACGCGCAGCGTGGTTCCCAGGATGTCCATACGGACGAGCCTAGTTGGGGGCCCTCGGGCAGGGAGATCGTTTCACGCGATCCCCTCACGCGATCCCCTCACTCGCCCCCTCGCTCCGACGCCGGGCTCACACGCCGGTACGGGGTGTGACGGAGCGCGTTATGCGTACGCGTGTACGGGTACCCGGCGGCCATGAACCGCTTGGATCATCTTGAGCACCTGGACAAGGAACTGGTCGACGAGCTGGCACAGGTGGCGCGCGAGACCGTGCGTGACGAGCTGCGTGAGCAGACGCGCAGGCAGCGCCGCCGGGCCATGCTGTACGCCGGCTCCGGCGCCGTCGCCCTGTACGCGGGCGCGTCCCTCGCGCTCGCCCTGGGGCTCGGCCTGGCCACCGCGCTGCCGGACTGGGCCGCCGCGCTGATCACCGCGGTCATCCTCGGTGTGGTGGCGTATGTGCTGCGAGGCGTGGCACGCCCGTCGGCGTCCCGGCCGACGGGCGAGCACGAGGCCGAGTTGGCCGCCGCCCACGGACGCACCGTCGGCGGCTCGGCACCGGCCGCCCCGCCGGGTGGGCTCGGTCTGCCGTACCCGCCGATGCCGGCCGGCCCGCCCGGGACGGGAGTGCCCGGTGCGGTGACGCCGGACATGCCGGATGCGCGGACGCCGCATCCGCACGACATCGACCCCGAGCAGCCGCACCACCGGGCGTGACGCGAGTGCGCGGGCCGTGGGAGGTCGCCCTGCCGGCCCGGGGGCGCGAGGGTTTCGCCGGGGCGGAGGACGAGGTGCAGCGGGCCGGCGGTGAGGCCCTGGTCGTCACCGTGGACATGGCCGACGCGAAGGCCGCCGACGCTCCCCCACTGCTTTAAGGGCGTGGGGGACCCCCATGGGCACATCTACACCTGGGTCAACAACGCCTTCGCCGGGATCTACGCGCCGCTCACCGAGGTCACCCCGGACGAGTTCCGGCTGCTTCACCGGGACACCGCCCCGGACGCCGTGGCCGCGCGAGAGCGGGAAGTCGGAACGGACGGCGCCTGTACAGGCGCTCGTGTGTGCGAGACCGGTCCGGTGCCGTCAGCCGAGGGCGTCGAGCAACTCGCGCTCGCGCTGTGCACTGAGGCCTGCGCGCCTTTCCCGGTCCAGCCCTTGCTCGCGTTCCCAGCGCAGCGTGTCGGCCAGAATCTCCGCCGGGGGCCGGTGACGAAGCCCCGCGGCGCGCGCCGAGGACCCGTCCCGGGCCGACCACCCTTCCCAGCCCGGCTCAACCAGCCACATCGCCAGCGATTCGTTCCCCATGTACTGGGTCACGCCGTTGGCGAGCAGCCACGCCGATTCGGCGGTGACGACCGGACCGGTGTGCCCGCCGACGGCGCGGGACAGCTCGATCCACTCCTCGAAGGGAACGACCGGGCCGACGGCGTTGTATGTGCCGGTGGTTCCCGTCTCCGCGGAGTCGAGCAGCCAGGAGGTGAGGTCCCGTACGTCGACCACCTGGGTGGGGATGGCCGGTGTGTCGGGGACCAGCATCGGCCCTCGCGGATCGCGTGCGGCGCGGGCGACCCAGTAGCCGGAGCGCCCGCTGTGATCGCCCGGGCCGCCGATGAGCCCGGCTCGCGCGATGAGGAGGCGGTCGCCCACAGCGGCCGTCGACGCCTGCTCGCAGGCGACCTTCGCCTCGCCGTACAACTCGCGGTCGACCTCGCTCCGGTCAGTCGGGGCGAGCAGGGCCGCGGACTCGTCGGCCCCCAGCGTGGCGTGGGAGGCGTAGGCGTTGCCGGACGAGACGTATACCCAGTGCCCGGCCTTGCCGGCCAGCACGTCGAGCGCTCCACGAACGAAGCCCGGCTGCCATGACACCTCGACGACCGCGTCCCATGTCCGGTCGAGCAGGGGCTCCAACGCCGACGGATCGCGCCGGTCGGCGGCGACCAGTGTCGCTCCGTCCGCGACTTCTCCGCTCTCGCCACGCGCGAGGCAGGTCACCCGGTGGCCGCGTTCGATCGCCTGCCGCGACAGCTCCCGAGCCACCCATGCCGTTCCGCCCAGAACTAGGATCTCCATACCGACACACAAGCATCGGGATCATCGCCCGGCCAGGCGGATTCGCTGACAGCAGATGGTCAGCCGTCAGATCGATCGCAACCCTCGGGCCATAACGTCGACCGACCGAGGCATCCAAACACCCGATCACGGAACGACACTTAGGCGACCCGGTACTCCTGCACCTCCTCCGCCCTCAGCGTCAACCCGTGGCCGATGCCCTGCGTCGGGGTCACCGTGCCGCCCGTCGGGTCCAGGGCGCCGTCGAAGAACATGTCCTCCACGCGGACGTGGTCGTGGAACCACTCGATGTGGCGGAGGTTGGGGATCGCGGCGGCCGCGGCGACGTGGGCGTGCGGTGCGCAGTGGGCCGAGACCTGCAGGCCGTGGGCCTGGGCCAGAGCGGCTGCGCGCAGGAACTCGGTGAGGCCGCCGCAGCGGGTCGCGTCGATCTGGAGGCAGTCGACCGCGCCGGCGGCGATCATGCGGGCGAAGTACGGGAGGTCGTAGCCGTATTCACCGGCCGTGACGTCGCACGCCAAGGCGTCGCGGATCAGGCGCAGGCCGGTCAGGTCGTCCGAGGACACCGGCTCCTCGAACCAGCCGACGCCGTGCTCGGCGAGGGCCTGCCCGACGCGGACCGCCTGCTTGCGGGTGTAGGCGCCGTTGGCGTCGACATACAACTCGGCCTCGGGGCCGATCACTTGGCGGGCCGCTTCGACCCGGGAGATGTCGCGCAGGACCGCGCGGCCCCGGTCCTCGCCGATCTTGATCTTCACGCGTGGGATGTGCTGACCGTGCACCCAGCCGTTCAACTGCGCGGCCAGGTGGGTGTCGTGGTACGTGGTGAAGCCTCCGCTGCCGTAGACCGGGACGTGTTCCCGGCAGATGCCCAGCAGCCGGCCCAGGGGCAGTTCGAGCAGGCGGGCCTTGAGGTCCCACAGGGCGATGTCCAGCGCCGAGATCGCGCAAGCGGCGACGCCCGGACGGCCCGCGTTGCGGACCGCGCGGGACATCGCCTCGTGCGCGGCCGGGATGTCCAGGGCGCTTCGCCCCTCGACGAGGGGGGCGAGGTGGTCGCGCAGGAAGTCGCCGACCGCCGCCGGGCCGTACGTCCAGCCGGTGCCGGTGGCGTCGCCCGCCGTCACCTCGGCGATCACCACGGTCGTGGAGTTCCAGGCCAGGGTGCCGTCCGCCTCGGGGGCGTCGGTGGGCACCGTGTAGACGGAGACGACGGGGAGGTGGAGTTTCATCGCGTGGGTCCGCCCCTCGTCACGGCTGAAGCTGCGGCAGCACCTTCGTACGGTAGAAGTCGAAGAAGCCGCGCTGATCGGGGCCGATCTGGCTGACGTAGACCCGGTCGAAGCCCGCGTCGGCGAAGGCGTTCAGCTCGGACACGTGCTCGTCGACGTCGTCCCCGCACACCGTGTTCTCGCTCACCATCTGCTCGGTGACCAGCGGTTCCAACTGCTCGAAGTGGCGCGGCGAGGGCAGGATCTGGGGCATCTCGCCGGGCAGCAGCTGGTTGGACCACAGCCGCCGTACGGTCCGTACGGCCTCGTCGCGGTCGGTGCCGTAGCAGACCTTGGTGCCGCCCATGACCGGCTTGGCGTGCCCGCCGCCCTTGCGGAACTGGGTCACCAGCTCCTCGTCCGGCATCATCGTGATGAAGCCGTCGCCGACCCGGGCCGCGAGCGCCGTCGCCGCCGGGCCGAAGCCGGAGATGTCGATCTGGACCGGCTCGTCGGGGATCGTGTAGAGGCGGGCGTTCTCCACCCGGTAGTGGGCGCCGTAATGGCTGACCTCCTCGCCGGTGAACAGCCGGCGCATGATCAGGATCGCCTCCTCCAGCATCTCCAGGCGCACGCTCGCGGGCGGCCAGATATGGCCGAGGATGTGCTCGTTGAGGGCCTCACCACTGCCGACGCCGAGCCGGAAACGGCCGTTCGTCATCACCGCGGAGGTCGCCGCCGCCTGCGCCACCACCGCCGGGTGGGTCCGCACGGTCGGGCAGGTCACGGCCGTCTCGACGGGCAGCGACACCGCCTCCGAGAGCGCGCCGATCACCGACCACACGAACGGGCTCTCGCCCTGTGCGTCGTTCCACGGGTGGTAGTGGTCCGAGATCCACAGCGACTGGAATCCGGCCTGTTCCGCCATCCTCGCCTGCTCGACGAGTTCGGCGGGACGGAACTCCTCGCACGCCAGGAAGTAGCCGTACTCGGGCATGGGGACACCTCCGGGACTGCCGCGTCGAGTCAGCGGCGGGGACGGGTTGCCGTCCGGGTACCCGGCGGCCCGACGGGAAACCGGGCCCGGCCGGGTCGGCGTGCCGGGGACCGGCGCTGCCCGGGGGCGACGTTTGGGGGCCTTGACCAGGGGGACGCGGAAGGCTCCCGAGGTACGCGACAGCCCCGGAGGCCAACCGTGAGTCGACCCCGCATAGTGATCGTCGGCGCCGGATTCGCCGGGTACCGGGCGGCCCGCGCCCTGTCCCGGCTCACCCGGAACAAGGCCGACATCACCCTGCTGAACCCGACCGACTACTTCCTGTATCTGCCCCTGCTGCCTCAGGTCGCCGCCGGCATCCTGGAACCACGCCGGGTGACCGTCTCGCTCTCCGGCACCCTGCCCCACGTGCGGCTGGTGCTGGGGGAGGCCGACGCCATCGACCTCGACGGGCGAGCCGTGCACTACACCGGCCCCGAGGGCGACGGCGGGACACTGCCCTTCGACCGGCTGATCCTCGCCGCGGGCAGTGTCAACAAGCTGCTGCCCATCCCCGGTGTCGCCGAGCACGCGCACGGTTTCCGCGGCCTGCCCGAGGCGCTGTATCTGCGAGACCACGTGACCCGGCAGGTGGAGCTGGCAGCCGCCGCCGACGACCCCGAGAGCTGCTCGGCGCGATGCACCTTCGTGGTGGTGGGCGCCGGATACACCGGCACGGAGGTTGCCGCGCAGGGCAAGCTGTTCACCGACTCCCAGGTGCGCAAACACCCCCTGCGGGCAGGCATACGGCCGCGCTGGATGCTGCTCGACATCGCCGAACGCGTCCTGCCCGAGCTGGACGAGCGGCTGTCGCGCACCGCCGACCGGGTGCTGCGGCAGCGGGGCGTGGAGGTGCGGATGGGCACCTCCGTGAAGGAGGCCACGCACGGCGGAGTGCTGCTGACCGACGGCGAGTTCGTCGACACGCGCACGCTGGTGTGGTGCGTCGGCGTACGGCCCGATCCGCTCGCCGAGTCCCTGGGGTTGCCGCTGGAGCAGGGCCGCCTCCTCGTCGACCCGCACCTCCAGGTGCCGGGCCGGCCCGAGGTGTTCGCCGCCGGGGACGGGGCTGCCGTGCCCGACCTGGAGAAACCCGGCGAGTACACCCCGATGACCGCCCAGCACGCCTGGCGGCAGGGCAAGACCGTGGCCCACAACGTCGCCGCGTCCCTCGGTATCGGGGAGCGGCGCGCCTACCGCCACCGCGACATGGGCTTCGTCGTCGACCTGGGCGGCGTCAAGGCGGCCGCCAACCCGCTGGGCGTCCACCTGTCCGGCGTGGCGGCGGGCGCGGTCACCCGCGGTTACCACCTCGCCGCGATGCCCGGCAACCGCGTCCGCGTCGCCGCCGACTGGCTCCTGGACGCCGTACTGCCGCGCCAGGCCGTGCAGTTGGGCCTCGTGCGAGCGTGGTCGGTACCGCTGGACACCGCGTCACCGGAGGTGGCTCGGGTGCCGGGGCGGGGGGAGAAGGACGGGGACGGGGGAGCGGAGGGCCGCTCTGGTGCTGGGACTGCGGGGAGCCGGTCTGGTGCTGGGCCCGCGGAGAACCAGCCGGGTGGTGAGCCCGCGAAGGGCTTCGAATCGCCGAGCCCCGCAGACCACCCGGATGCCGTTGAGGCCCAGGACAGCAAGCGCTTCGGCGCGCCCCTTTCCGTCCGGCGCCCCGATGCCGTCAAGGGAGGCGGGACATCAGGTCGGGGCGGTCGCGCCGACACCCCCGAGAAGTCCGAACCTCCCGACCCCGTCCAGGACCCCGACGCCGCCAAGCACGACGAACCCCCTGGCCCCGTGAAGCGACCCGGTCCCCGACCGCATGGCAAGCCGCGGCCTGGCGACCCCTCCGCCGTCACCCCCGAGACCGGCGAACCACCCCCGGGCACCCCGTCCATCCACAAGCCCCACCCCGACGCCCCCACAGCACCCGAACCGCCCGAACCCCGCTCCCACAACCCCTCGGAAGGACCCTCATGAACACCGCTGAACTCGTCGAGCTCGCCCAGCAGTTGCGGGTGGACAGTGTGCGGGCCTCAGCCGCGGCCGGGTCGGGGCATCCGACGTCGTCGATGTCTGCCGCCGATCTGACGGCCGTACTTTTCGCGAACCACCTTCGCTATGACTTCGACCGGCCCGCCCACCCCGCCAACGACCGCCTCATCCTGTCCAAGGGTCATGCCTCGCCCCTGCTGTACTCGGCGTACAAGGCGGCGGGCGCCATAGAGGACGGCGAACTGCTCACCTTCCGCAAGATCGGCAGCCGTCTCGAAGGGCACCCCACGCCGCGCCGGCTGCCGTGGCTGGAGACGGCGACCGGCTCGCTCGGGCAGGGGCTGCCGATCGGGGTCGGGATCGCGTTGGCCGGGAAGCGGCTCGATCGGTCCGGGTACCGGGTGTGGGTGGTGTGCGGTGACAGTGAGCTCGCCGAGGGATCCGTGTGGGAGGCCGCCGAGCACGCTGCGTACGAGCATCTGGACAACCTCACAGCGATCGTCGACGTGAACCGGCTGGGCCAGCGCGGCCCGACCCGGCATGGTCATGATCTCGACGCCTACGCCCGCCGCTTCCAGGCCTTCGGCTGGCACACCATCGAGGTGGACGGGCATGACGTGGACGCCATCGACCGGGCGCTCGGGGAGGCGCGGTCCACCAGCGGGCAGCCCACCGTCGTCCTCGCCCGCACTCTCAAGGGCAAGGGCGTCCAAGCAGTACAGGACCGCGAAGGACTGCACGGAAAGCCGCTGCCGGACCCCGACGAGGCGATCGCCGAGCTCGGCGGTCCCCGCGACATCCAGGTCCGCGTCCACGAACCGCCCGCCGCCCGCATGCTGCACGCCGTCCCGGCCGGGCACGTCGAACTGCCCCGCTGGGAGAAGGGGGAGAAGGTCGCCACGCGGAACGCCTACGGCGAGGCGCTCGCCGCCCTCGGCACCGGACGTGGTGACGTCGTCGCCCTGGACGGTGAGGTCAGCGACTCCACCCGCGCCGAGTTCTTCGCCAAGGCACACCCGGACCGCTTCTTCGAGTGCTACATCGCCGAGCAGCAGCTGGTCGCCGCCGCGGTGGGGCTCTCGACGCGCGGCTGGGTGCCGTACGCCTCCACCTTCGCCGCCTTCCTGACCCGCGCGTACGACTTCGTGCGCATGGCGTCGGTCAGTGGTGCCGACATCAACCTCGTCGGCTCGCACGCCGGCGTCGCGATCGGGCAGGACGGGCCGAGCCAGATGGGCCTGGAGGACCTGGCGATGATGCGGGCCGTGCACGGCTCGACCGTGCTGTACCCGTGCGACGCCAACCAGACCGCCCAGCTCGTCGCCGCCATGGCCGGACTGAAGGGCGTCCGCTATCTGCGCACCTCGCGCGGTGCCGGCCCGGTCATCTACGGCCCCGACGAGGAGTTCCCCGTCGGCGGGAGCAAGGTGCTGCGGTCCAGCCCGTACGACCGGCTGACCGTCGTGGCCGCCGGCGCCACCGTGCACGAGGCCCTCGCCGCCGCCGACGCCCTGGACCGCGACGGCATCCAGGTCAGGGTCGTCGACCTCTACTCGGTCAAGCCCGTCGACTGGGCCACCCTGCGCCGGGCCGCCGAGGACACCGGCTGCCTGCTCACCGTGGAGGACCACCACGAGGAGGGCGGCATCGGCGACGCCGTCCTCGACGCCTTCCTCGACGGGCGCCCCGTGCCGCGCCTGGTGCGCCTCGCCGTCCGCATGATGCCGGGCTCGGCGTCCCCGGACGAGCAGCTGCACGCCGCGGGCATCGACGCCGCGTCCATCGCCGCCGCGGGCAAGCTGCTGGTCGAGGAGGCCGTCGTCCGATGACCGGCGACGACGCCACGCGGAAGGTGCGGGCCGGTCGCCGTACGGTCGAGGTCAAACGCGTCGACAAGGTGCTGTTCCCCGGTGGCGGCGGCGCCAAGGAGTACACCAAGGGCGACCTCGTCGACTACTACCGGTCCGTCGCCGCGTTCATGCTGCCGCATCTGCGCGGCCGCCCGCTGATGCTGGAGCGGCTTCCCGACGGCGTCGACGGGCCGACGTTCATGCAGAAGAACACCCCGGAGAACTACCCGGAGTGGATCACCCGTGTCGAGGTGCCCAAAGAGGACGGCACCGTCTGTCACACGGTCTGCGACGACACCGCCACCCTCGTCTTCCTCACCGACCAGGCCTGCCTCACCCTGCACCGCTGGCTCTCGCGCACCGATCACCTCGACCGGCCCGACCGCTTGGTCTTCGACCTCGACCCGGCCGAGGACTCCTTCGCGCAGGTCAGGGAGGCGGCCGGGCTGCTCGGTGAGCTGCTCGACGAGCTCGGGCTGCCCTCGGCGCCGATGACCACCGGCTCACGCGGGCTCCACATCGTCGTACCGCTGAACGGGCACCACGATTTCGAGGAGGTCCGGGAATTCGCCAAGGACGTCGCCGGCCTGCTCGCCTCGGCCCACCCGGACCGGCTCACCACCGCCGCCCGCAAGAAGGACCGTGGCGACCGCCTCTATCTCGACGTGCAGCGCAACGCCTACGCCCAGACCGCCGTCGTCCCCTACACCGTCCGCGCCCGGCCCGGCGCCCCCGTCGCCACGCCCCTGACCTGGGCCGAACTGGATGACCCGGACCTGGACGCCCGCCGCTGGAGCATCGCCGACGCCGTGGAGCACGCCCGCACCAATCCCTGGTCCGGGCTGCTGGACCGGGGCCGCGCCCTCGGACCGGCTCGGCGCCGGCTCGACGCACTGCGGGGTTGAAGAAGCCGCCTCAGAGGGTTTGGCCCGCGCCTTCCTGGCCACTCGGCGCAGGAGGCGCCCATGAATGATTCACAGAACACACCCAAATCATCCAGACGGCAGACGGGCGGGGCGGACAAGCAGCCGACCCCCATGGAGATCCTGCGTCAGGCACGGAGCCAGCTTGCCGAACTCACCGGCATGGACGCGGAGACGGTGTCGTCCTTCGAGCAGACGGAGGACGGCTGGACGCTCGAGATCGAGGTCCTGGAACTGGTCCGCGTCCCCGACACGATGAGTCTGCTGGCGAGCTACCAGGTCGATCTCGACCCCGAGGGGCAGCTCACCGGGTATCGGCGCGTGCGCCGCTACGAACGTGGCCGTTCCGACGCACACAGGCCCGGCGGTCGGTAGGCCGCCCGCCCACCCCAAGCACCCCGTCATGAGACAAGGAGGAAGGGTCGGCATGACCGTTGTCCCGGCACAGCAGACCGGCGGCGGAGGCGGCAGCAGTGGCCTCTACGACGTTCTGGAGCTCGTCCTCGACAGGGGGCTCGTCATTGACGCATTCGTGCGAGTCTCCCTGGTCGGCATCGAAATCCTGAAGATCGACATCCGAGTCGTCGTCGCCAGCGTCGACACCTATCTCCGCTTCGCAGAGGCGTGCAACCGGCTCGACCTGGAGGCCGGGCCGCGCAAGGCCCCGGGCCTGCCCGACCTGGTCGGCGAGATCACCGAGTCCGGCGCGCGCGGCAAGTCCAAGGGCGCACTTTCCGGCGCCGCCGAGACCATCTCCGACGCCTTCAAGCAGGCACGTGAGGAAGGCGAGGAGCAGCCCAGGCAGCGGACCCGTAAGTCCTCCACGACGCGCCGGAAGGAGGAGCAGGAGTGAGCACGTATGTGTACGGCATCACCGCGAGTTCGCATGCCGACCTCCCGAAGGACCTGGCCGGTGTCGGAGACCCGCCGCGCCCGGTGCGCGTCCTGACGGAGGGCACGCTCGCCGCCCTGGTCAGCGACGCCCCCGAAGACCTGCGCCCCAAGCGCAAGGAACTGCTCGCCCACTCGAGCGTGCTCGCCGAGGCGGGTGCGGCCGGCTGCGTGCTGCCCATGCGGTTCGGCAGCGTCGCCCCCGACGATGACACGGTCACCGGTGTGCTGGCGGAACGCGCGGAGCACTACGTGGAGCGCCTGCGGGCCCTCGACGGCAGGGTCGAGTACAACGTGAAGGCCACCCACGCCGAGGAGGCCGTGCTGCACCGCGTCCTGGCCGAGAATCCGCAGATCCGGGCCATGACGCAGGCCAACCGGGAGGCGGGCGGCGGCTCCTACGAGGAGCGGCTCCGGCTCGGCGAGATGGTGGTCGCCGCGGTCAAGGCCCAGGAGGTCGAGGACGCGACCGACATACAGCACACCCTGGAACCGGTTGCGGACGCGGTCAGCGTGGGCCCCGAATCCACCGGCTGGCTCGCCAACGTGTCCTTCCTGGTCGCCCGTGACTCGGCCGAGACGTTCATGACCGCCGTCGAGCAGCTCCGCAAGGGCCATCCGCACCTCGACCTGCGGGTCAACGGCCCGCTGCCGCCGTACAGCTTCGTCGAGCCCGGCCCCGCCGAGCCCGCGGACAGCATGTCCGGCGGCGAAACGGCGAAGGAGTAGGGCTGTGGGACTGATCGGAGAGGTACTGCTGCTGCCGTTCGCCCCGGTGCGCGGCAGCGGATGGGTGGTCAGACAGGTGCTGCACGAGGCGGAACGCATCTACTACGACCCAGCCGCTGTGCGGGCCGAACTGGCGAGCCTGGAGGAGCAGTTGACCTCGGGCGAGATCGACGAGGAGGAGTTCGACCGTCGCGAGGACGAGCTTCTCGACCGGCTGGAGATCGGCCTGCGCGCAGGCTACGGGAACGACGGGACAGCACGATGAACCGAATAGGACTGGGCCTTGCGGTAGGGGCCGGATACCTCCTCGGACGGACGAGGAAACTGAAACTGGCGTTCGCCGTCGGGAGCTTCGTGGCCGGCAAGCGGATGCATCTGAGCCCGCGGGGCGTCGCGGACATGGTCTCCCAACAACTGCAGAACAACCCGCAGTTCAAGGAGATCGGGGACCAGCTGCGCGAGGACCTGCGCGGCGTCGGCGAGGCGGCGTCCGGCGCCCTGGTCGAGCGCCGGCTCGACGCGCTCTCCGACCGGCTGCACGGACGCACCGCCGAGGTGCGCGAGCAGTTGTCGGGCGTTGTGCCGACGCCGGATCTCGGCGCGGAGGACGAGGAATCCGAGGAGGAGACCGAGGACGAAGAGCCGCGCGCCGAGGACGAGGACCGCGACGAGGCGGACGAGCCCGAGGGGCACGAGGAGCCCGAGGAGGAGCTCGAGGAGGAATCCGAGGAGGAGCCGGAGGAGGAGCCGGAGGAGGAGCCCGAGGAGGAGCCCGAGGACGAGGAGCCGTCCGGGAAGGCGTCTTCGAAGCGGGCCGCGCCGAAGAAGGCGGCCAAGAAGGCCCCCGCGAAGAAGACGGCGGCGAAGAAGACCGCCGCCGGCAGGACAGCGCCCAAGAAGGCGGCCGCGAAGCGGAGCGGGACCGGCAAGTCGACCACCAGGAAGGCGACCGGGGCTCGCGGGACCGCCCGCAGCGGCCGGGCGCGTCAGTCGAAGGGCGGTGACGGGTGATGACCGACACCCTCGGAGCAGCGGGCTCCGCGGCCGGCGGAGCGGCGAAGCAACCACTCGCCGGCGTGGCCCACAGCGAGGCCGCGGACCGGTTCAAGGCGGAACTCCAGGAGTACCTCGCCGCGCAGACCCAGCGGATGATGGTCGGCGCCGGCCGCAAACTCGGCGAGGCCACGGTCAAGCTGACCGATGTCGCCGAGGGCCGCAGTCCGGGCCTGGCCAAGCTCGCCCTCGACGGCGGCCGCAAGCTCGCCGAAGGCAAGGGCCCGCTGCGCACCGCGCTGGAGGTCGGCGCCGGACACGCCAAGGACAGCGTGGTCGGCGCGTTCAAGAAGCTCGGCGGCGGCAAGGGCAAACGCAAGGGCGGGGCGGGTAACAAGCCCACCGTCATCATCGAGTACGTCGACGTCGGCGTGCCGCTGCGCACCGCGTACGACCAGTGGACCAAGTACCAGGACTTCAGCACCTTCGCGAAGGGCGTGAAGAGCGCGAACCGCGCCGACGACACGACCTCCGACTGGCAGCTCAAGGTCTTCTGGTCCAATCGCAGCTGGAAGGCGCACACCACCGAGCAGGTGCCGGACGACCGGATCGCCTGGAAGTCGGAGGGCGCGAAGGGCACCACGAAGGGCGTCGTCTCCTTCCACCGGCTCGACGACAGCCTCACCCGCGTCGTGCTGGTCATCGAGTACTACCCCCAGGGCCTGTTCGAGAAGACCGGCAACATCTGGCGCGCCCAGGGCCGCCGGGCCCGCCTCGACCTCAAGAACTACGTCCGCTTCATCACCCTCAAGGGAGAGGCCGAGGACGGCTGGCGCGGCGAGATCCGTGACGGCGAGGTCGTCCGCAGCCATGAGGACGCGGTCGCGGAAGAGGAAGAGGAAGAGGAGGAGTACGACGAGAACGAGGAGAACGGCGAAAGCGACGAGAACGGCGAGACCGGCGAGTACGCGGAGGACGAGGAGCCCGAGGACGCGTACGAGGAAGACGAAGAGGGCGAGGCCGAAGAGGGCGAAGAGCGCGAGGACGAAGAGGAACCCGAGGACGCGTACGAGGACGAGCCCGAGTACGAGGACAAGGAAGAGCCCGAGTACGCCGGTGGCGGGAGCCGACGATGACGATGTCCAGCCGGCTCCCCGAGCCCTACAGCCAGGGCAGCGGCGCCAACCTCGCCGACATCCTGGAAAGGGTGCTGGACAAAGGAATCGTCATCGCGGGCGACATCCGCATCAACCTGCTCGACATCGAACTGCTCACCATCAAGCTGCGCCTCATCGTCGCCTCGGTCGACAAGGCGAAGGAGATGGGCATCGACTGGTGGGAGGACGACCCGGCCCTGTCCTCCGGCGCCCGCCGCAAGGAACTGGCCCGGGAGAACGCCGAGTTGCGCGAGCGTCTGGCCCAGCTGGAGCCCGCCGGGGAAGAGAAGGAGGCCCCATGACCGGTCTGCGCTACGTCTACGCCGTCTGCCGCCCCTTTCGCTCCGCCCTCCAGGCCCAGCTGTCGGGGGTCGCCGGGGCGCCGCCCAAGCAGCTGACGCACCACGGCCTGATCGCCGTGGTCAGTACGGTGCCCGAGGCGGACTTCGCCGAGGAGGCGCTGCGCGCCCACCTGGAGGACCTGGACTGGCTCACCGCGACGGCCCGTGCCCACCAGACGGTCATCGACGCGCTCACCGTCGTCACCACACCGCTGCCGCTGCGGCTGGCCACCGTGTTCCGGGACGACAGCGGTGTACGGACCATGATGGAGGCCCGCGAGGAGGACTTCCGCCGCGTCCTCGAACGGCTGGAAGGGCGGGTGGAGTGGGGCGTCAAGGTGTACGCCGAAACGGAGCCGACGGAGGCACCGAAGCCTCCCGAGCCTTTGACGCCGGCGGAGCGCGCCGGGCCCACGGAGCGCGCCGGACTCACGGAAGCCGCGGAGACCGGTCGGCCGGAGCCGAAGGCCGTGTCGGGCCGCGACTATCTGCGTCAGCGGCGCATGCAGACGCGGGCCCGCGAGGACGTGTGGCACCGGGCCGCCGCATGCGCCGGCCGACTGCACGAAAGGCTTTCCTCGTTCGCCGAGGATTCCCGGCTGCACGCCCCGCAGAACTCCGCGCTTTCCCGTGCCCCCGGGCAGAATGTGCTCAACGCCGCCTATCTGGTGCCGCGCGCGGATTCCGAGGAATTCGTGGAACTGGTGGACCGGGCAAAGGACGACGCCCCCGGAATCCGGGTCGAACTCACCGGGCCCTGGGCGGCCTATTCCTTCACGGGGGAGTTCGCGGACGAAGAGCCGGAGGTGGGGCCGTGACCGTCGTCGAACGCCGTGAGATCGCCCTCGTGGACCTGCTCGACCGGCTGCTCGCCGGAGGCGTCGTCGTCACGGGGGACATCACCTTGCGCATCGCGGACGTCGACCTCGTCCGCATCGACCTGAACGCGCTGATCAGCTCCGTCAACGAGCAGGTCCCGTCACCCTGGGGGGAGTTGACATGACGTCGCGCCGCAACCGGCTGGACCTCGAACCCGACACCGTGGAACGCGACCTGGTGAAACTCGTGCTGACGGTGGTGGAGTTGCTGCGCCAGCTCATGGAACGCCAGGCGCTGCGCCGCTTCGACGAGGGCGGCCTGAGCGAGGAGCAGGAGGAACGGATCGGGCTCACGCTGATGCTGCTCGACGACCGTATGACCGAGCTGCGCGAACGCTACGGACTGGGGCCCGAGGACCTGAACCTGGACCTCGGGCCGCTGGGACCGCTGCTTCCCAGGGAATGAAATTACCCTGGGAATTGAATCAAATTACCACCGATACCAGCGACCCCTGCCGCCTGCCGTGGTCGTGCCACGCATGACGAAACCCAGGAGCCACACCACGAGAACCGCGATCGCGATCCACCACAGGGCCTTCAGTGCGAATCCGGCACCGAACAGAATCAGGGCCAGTAGCAACACGAGCAGAATGGGAACCATTGTTTGACCTCCTGCTCGCCGAGTTACCAGAAATTCGCGATTCAGGCTTCCTTACGGCACAGAATCTCCCCGTGGAGCACGCTGAACCAGCCGTCCTGCTGCCGCCCCCACTCCCGCCACGCCTCCGAAACGGCCCGCAGCTGCTCGGCACTCGCGTGCCCGCCCTCCGTGGCCCGCTCGGCATACGCCGAGGCCAGCGTGCGATCCGCCCACAGGCCGCTCCACCAGGCCCGCTCGTCCGGCGTGGCGTAGGTCCAGGTGCTCGAGGTGGCCGTGACGTCCGTGAGCCCCGCCCGCAGCGCCCAGGACTTCAGCCGGCGCCCGGCGTCCGGTTCGCCGCCGTTGGCGCGGGCGACCCGGCGGTACAGGTCCAGCCACTCGTCCATCCCCTGGGACGCGGGGTACCAGGTCATGGCCGCGTAGTCCGAGTCGCGGACCGCGATGAACCCGCCGGGCCTGGTGACCCGCTTCATCTCGCGCAGCGCCCCGACCGGGTCGCCGACGTGCTGGAGCACCTGGTGGGCGTGGACCACGCAGAACGTGTCGTCCGGGAAGTCCAGGGCGTGTACGTCCGCGACGGCGAACCCGACGTTCGTCAGACCCCGTCCGGCGGCCGTGGCCCGGGCCTGCTCCAGGATCTCCGGCGCCCGGTCGACACCGGTGACATGCCCGTCGGGGACCAGGGCCGCCAGGTCGGCGGTGATCGTGCCCGGTCCGCAGCCGACGTCCAGGATCCTCATGTGCGGCTTCAGCGAGCCGAGCAGATAGGCCGCCGAGTTGGCGGCGGTGCGCCAGGTGTGCGAACGCAGCACGGACTCGTGGTGCCCGTGCGTGTAGACGGCGGTCTCCTGTGCCTTCGACTGTGCCTTCGACATGGCTGTTCCCTAAGAATGGTCGGCGGTCCGGCCCACGGGGCTCACGGCCCCGCCGGGCGGTACGCGACACCGTACGCGCGCATGTCGAATGGTGAGACCTGCGTTTTACTATCTGGACTGATGGATGGTCAGGAACGGGCTGTTCAGGAGCCGGTCGCTCAGGAGCCGGTGAGCGGGCGGTAGACCGTCAGCGCCTCCGGCAGCTTCTCCAGCGTCACCTCGCCCCCCACCTCGGTGACTTCGCCGTCGTACGCGAGGAGCGCGCCCGGGGTGACCCCCGACAGGTGCAGCCGGCCCACCTGGACCGCCGCATGGGCCGGAGAGCGGGTCAGCGGGCCCGCGAGGGCGGCCGCGAGCAGGCGCAGAGCGGGGCGGCGGCCGCCGTGCACGACCCGTACGTCGAGTACGCCGTCCGCGAGGTCGAGCCGCCGGGCGGGCGCGAGGCCCAGCCGGTGGTAGGTGCCGTTCCCGGCGAACAGCAGCCACAACGGGTGGGCGCGGCCGGCTACTTCGGTGTGCAGCGGGTGGCGGTCGCTGCGCAGGACGCGCAGGGCCGCGAGCACGCCGGCCGGCCAGGCGCCGATCCGGGGCGAGAAGCGGTCGCGCTTGCGCACCAGCTCCGGATACACGCCCAGGCTGCAGGTGTTGAGGAACAGGCCGTGCTGTCCGTCGGAGGTGAACCGGCCCACGTCCACGCGCACGGCCTCGCCTCGCTGGACGGCGCGGATCAGGTCGCGTTCGTCCTCCACGCCAAGGTCGTGGGCGAAGTGGTTCAGGGTGCCGCCGGGCAGCACGGCGAGGGGCAGACCGTGCCGCAGGGCCACCTCGGCGGCCGCGTTCACCGTGCCGTCGCCGCCGCACACGCCGAGCACCCGCGCGCGGTCCGCCGCCTTGCGCAACTCGGCGCGGACATACTCCGGTTCGCACTCGACGACCTCGGCGCGTGGCAGCGCGTCCAGCAGGGCGTGCACCCGGTCTGCCGTGCGCGCCCCCTTGTTGGCCACCACGACGAGCCCGGCTCCGTCCGGCAGGGCCGGAACGTCCGTACGGGGCCGGGCCGGCGGGATCAGCCGGTCACGCGTCGGCACCATGCCCCGCACCGCGAACGCCGCGCCCGCGCCCAGGGCGGCGCCCGCCAGTACGTCGCTCGGGAAGTGGACGCCGGTGTACACGCGGGACAGCGCGACCGACCAGGCGATCGGCGCCACCACCAGCCCCCACGCGGGCGACTCCAGGGCGACACCGGTCGCGAACGCGGCCGCCGACGCGGCGTGCCCCGAGGGGAACGAGGTGGTGATCGGCTGCCGCTTCAGGTGCCGGACCCGCGGTACGGGGTCCAGGAGGGGGCGGGGGCGGCGTACCGACCGTTTGCCGAGGGTGTTGATGGTCAGCGAGGCCACACTCAACGAGGCGAGACCCCGGGCCGCGGCCCGGCGGCCCCGTGGGGTACTGCCGGCGGCGATGGCGGCGGCCGTCGCGAACCACAGCACCCCGTGGTTCGCGCTCCGGCTCAGCCGCGGCAGGACCCGCTCGGCATACGGCCAGTGCCGCTCGGCGGCGAACTCGAACAGCCGGGAGTCGAGGGCGAGGAGCCGGTCGCGCAGGGCGTGCCGGCCGGGCATCGGGACGGTGAGGTCGACGTCTGGGCTCATACGGGGCTGGGTACCCTGAAGTGGCCGTTTCCTGTCCGGCCGACGGTGACCGACACACGGAGGAACCCGTACATGCGCCTGCTCCTCGTCCGCCACGGTCAGACGCCCTCCAACGTGGAGTACCTGCTGGACACGGCCGTCCCCGGGGCCGGCCTGACCGCACTCGGCGAACAGCAGGCCGCCGCCCTCCCAGCGGCACTGGCCGACGAGGACATCGAGGCGATCTACGCCTCCACCCTGATCCGCACCCAGCTCACCGCCGCCCCGCTGGCTGCCGCGCACGGCCTCGACGTGCTCGTTCGCGACGGGATCCGTGAGGTGTTCGCGGGGGAGCTGGAGATGCTGCGCGGTGACACGGAGGCCGGGCACGCCTACATGAAGACCGTGTTCGCCTGGGCGGCCGGCGACACGGAGCTGCGTATGCCGGGTGGTGAGAGCGGGGTGGAGGCGCTGGCGCGCTACGACTCCGTGGTGGCGGAGGCCGCCGACAGCGGGGCCGGGACCGTCGCGATGGTCAGCCACGGCGCCGCGATCCGCATGTGGACGGCGGCGCGGGCGGGCAACGTCGACGTCGCCTTCGCCGCCGCGCGGCCGCTCGACAACACCGGCGTGGTGATCCTGGAGGGGTCGCCGTCCGACGGGTGGAAGGCGCTGACCTGGGCGGGGGCTGTGGTGGCTCCGGCGGGGGAGGGCGGGCCGACGGGGTGGCCGGTGGACGCCGAGTAGGACCGTGAGCTCGGGATAAGTATTTGCCCGGTGCCGTGGGTGAGCCTCAGAATGCGGCCCTATGGGACATCTGGAAGCAGCGCACCTCGAGTACTACCTCCCTGACGGGAGGGCGTTGCTCGGCGACGTGTCGTTCCGGGTGGGCGAAGGCGCCGTCGTCGCGCTCGTCGGACCCAACGGTGCCGGCAAGACGACCCTGCTGCGGCTGATCTCCGGTGAGCTGAAACCGCACGGCGGCACCGTCACCGTCAGTGGCGGCCTCGGAGTGATGCGGCAGTTCGTGGGATCCGTACGGGACGAGACGACCGTTCGCGACCTGCTCGTGTCGGTCGCCCCGCCCCGCATCCGCGAGGCCGCGAAGGCCGTCGACGCCGCAGAGCACGCCATGATGACCGTCGACGACGAGGCCGCCCAGCTGAAGTACGCGCAGGCGCTCTCCGACTGGGCCGAGGCGCGCGGGTACGAGGCCGAGACGCTGTGGGACATGTGCACCACGGCCGCGCTCGGCGTGCCGTACGAGAAAGCGCAGTGGCGGCAGGTGCGAACCCTGTCGGGCGGCGAGCAGAAGCGGCTGGTGCTGGAGGCGCTGCTGCGCGGCACCGACGAGGTGCTGCTGCTCGACGAGCCCGACAACTACCTCGACGTACCCGGCAAGCGCTGGCTGGAGGAGCGGCTGAAGGAGACCCGCAAGACGGTCCTCTTCGTCTCGCACGACCGTGAACTCCTCGCCCGCGCCGCCGAGAAGATCGTCTCCGTGGAACCCTCGCCTGCCGGGGCCGACGCCTGGGTGCACGGCGGCGGCTTCGCGACGTACCACGAGGCGCGGCGCCTGCGCTTCGCCCGCTTCGAGGAGTTGCGCAAACGCTGGGACGAGAAGCACGCGCAGCTGAAGAAGCTGGTGCTGACGCTCCGTCAAGCCGCCGAGAACAGCCCCGACATGGCCTCCCGCTACCGGGCCGCCCAGACCCGGCTGCGCAAGTTCGAGGAGGCGGGACCGCCGCCGGAACCGCCGCGCGAGCAGGACATCAGGATGCGGCTGAAGGGCGGCCGTACCGGGGTGAGGGCCGTCACCTGCAAGGGAGTTGAGCTCACGGGGCTGATGAAGCCGTTCTCCCTGGAGGTCTTCTACGGCGAACGCGTCGCCGTCCTCGGCTCCAACGGCTCCGGCAAGTCGCATTTCCTGCGTCTGCTGGCCGGCGAGGACGTCGCGCACACGGGGGAGTGGAAGCTGGGTGCGCGCGTCGTGCCCGGCCACTTCGCGCAGACGCACGCGCACCCCGAGCTGATGGGCCGGACCCTCCTCGACATCCTGTGGAAGGAGCACGCCCAGGACCGGGGCGCGGCGATGTCCCGGCTGCGCCGCTACGAGCTCACCCATCAGGCCGAGCAGGCCTTCGACCGCCTCTCCGGCGGCCAGCAGGCCCGTTTCCAGATCCTCCTGCTGGAGCTGGAGGGGGTCACGGCCCTGCTCCTCGACGAGCCGACCGACAACCTCGACCTGGAGTCCGCGGAGGCGCTCCAGGAGGGCCTGGAGGCCTTCGAGGGCACGGTGCTGGCGGTCACACACGACCGCTGGTTCGCCCGCTCCTTCGACCGGTATCTGGTCTTCGGCAGCGACGGGCGGGTGCGCGAGACGCCGGAGCCGGTGTGGGACGAGCGGAGGGTGGAGCGGGCGCGGTAGGTTCCTCGCCCCCGCCGCCCCTACCCGTCCCATCCCCAGGGGCGCTGCCCCTTCGACCCCGCCAGGGGGCTCTGCCCCCTGGACCCCCGCTCCTCAAACGCCGGAGGGGCTGAATCAGCCCGTCCGGCGCTTGAGGGTGAGACCACACCGTCCCGAGCCCCCACCCACCCCGCTGAGGGCTTCGCCTCTGAAGCGCCGGCCCGCAATCCCAGCCCGTCCGGCGCTTGAGGACGAGGCCCGTCCAGGGCCGAAGCGGGGGTCTGGGGGCGCAGCCCCCAGGGGCGGGACGGGTAGGGGCGGCGGGGGCGAAAAACCCTCGCGGACCCGCCCCGGCGCCCGCTCACGCCCAGCGCAACAGTGCCCCCAGCCCGCCCGCCGGCTCCGTGGCCGGGTCCGCCGGCGTCACCGACAGCGCGGGCGCGCCCGTCGCGACCGCGCAACGGATCAGCGCGTCATCCGCACGGGCCGCCCAGGAGCGCTGCTCGCCGAGGATCTTCAGGTCCGTACGGCGTACCGCCACCTGGTCCGCATCCTCGCCGATCCACACCTCGCGGTGGGCGTCGGGACCGTCCGGGCGGATCAGGAGTTCGTCGATACGGTGCTCCCGCGCGGCCTCGATCAGCGCGGGCACGCCCTCCGCCGCGGCGGCCCGCCCCTCGGGATCCGGCGCGCGGGCCGCCAGGAACCGTTCCAGCTCGCGCTCTGCCCGCTGTCGTACATGGTCCTCGCGCGCCTGTTCGACGTCCGCGTCGAGCAGCCTGCTGCCGGTGCCGTGCGGGGCCTCGACCACGAGGTCGTGCAGCCGCTGCGGCAGCCGGTCGTGCACGGTCCGCCGCTCCCGGTCGTCACCCACCAGGATCAGCAGGTCGGCGCGGGTCTCCTCCTGGCAGACGGTGAGCGCGTCGGCGATCTCGGCCGCGTTGTGCTCCCAGGTGTTCTCCACCTTGAGCTGGAAGTGCCGCTCGGACCAGTCGACCGTGCTCGTACGGTGGATCGGATGCTGCCGTCCGGTGACCGAGCCGACGTCCCGCCGGCCCAGCGCGGTGCGCAGCTCGAAGGCGGCGCCCCTGCGGTCGACGTAGGCCACCACGCAGACCGGGTCCTCACCCGCCAGCTCCAGCAGCGGCGCGGTGTGCGGCAGCGGCGCCCGGTGGGCGGTGTCGCGCAGCGGGGCGCGGGCCAGGGGCGGATCCAGGACCACCTCACCCGCGCGGGCGAAGACCGCACGTCCATGGGGCTCGGAGGAGTGCTCCAACTCCTCCAGAGCGTTCCGTACGGCCCGGCAGGTCGCATCGTCGGCGCCCTGCTCGGCCAGGTCCCGGGACAGGGCCTGGGCGGTCAGGTGGCGCTCATGCGGTGTGTCCTCCGTGTGCCGTGAGGTGTCCACGTACACGGAGGCCCAGGGCCCGGAGTGTTCGTACAGTGGATGCAGAAAGGCGAGATCCATGGTCTCTCCCGTACGCCGCTCGGGGGCTGTGTGCTCAACGGGCGGGTACCCGGACCGCATGAATGAACACGACGAGCGGGGCACCACCATGACCGGAGTCGACCCCGGCCGGCTGGACGACCAACAGCTCATGAAAGAGCTGGAGACCATCCACCGGACGCGCCACGACACGCTGCTGTACGGCTCGAACGACGCGCTGCGGGCCCACAACGAACGCACTGCGCAGCTGGAGGGCGAGTACCTGCGCCGCAACCCACGCCGCACGGTGGCCGCGGGCCGGACCCGCGAGGGCGCCCGCGCCCGCGGCGCGGGCGGCCCGGAGCCGACGGTCCCGCCGGTGTGAGCCGCGAAAGGGACGAGGCCGGGCCGCAGCCCAGCCTCGTCGATGGGCCGCCAGGGCGGAGGTGAAGGCGCGCAGGAAGTCCTCGCTCGCCGGGCCCGGGGACGTGTCCGTCACCACGCCCTGGTCGGTCACCGTGCGGTCGAACTCGGCGGACAGGCGCAGACCCTCCGGCTTCAGGGAGCTTCAGGGAGGAGAGGCCCCCCACGCCCGAGCCGAGCGCCCCGACCGGCTTGCCGTGCCGGTAGGCGTCCCGTACGAAACGCATCGCGTCCTGGTCGGCGGCCGTGGCCGGGGTGCTCACGGGACCGCCGGGCAGCAGGACGGCGTCGTACAGCACGGAGGCGACGGTCGGCAGCGCCCGGTCGACGGCGTACCGTTCCCCGTCGGCACCGGTGATCGCGCCGTCCGTCGGCGCCAACGCCTCGACGCTCGCGCCCTCGGCCGCGAGCGCCTCCCGCACCGATGTGACCTGTGCGGTGTCGACGCCGTCGGCGACGAGGACCGCGACCTGCCGGGTACGGGATCGAGCCGTCGCCGCGCAGCGACTCCAGGCTCAGTGCCGGGGAGGACAGCTTGTCCGCAGCCTGCTCCCCGACGGCTCCGGCACCCGATGCCGCGTGCCACCTCGCCAACTCGCCGTTCACCTTGGCGAGATGCTCGACCGTACGAGCCCGCACGTGGTGATCCTGGAAACTCGCGCTGCGGCGGCGGATCTTGGCGCCGTCGACGCGCTCGGCGAGTTGCGTGTACGGGGGCCACCGGGCGGTTCACCGGCAGTTGCGCGAGAAGTTGCGGGCCTGGAGCAGCGGGTCGTTGGTGAAGTCGGTGCCCGGCACGACGTTCGCCGTGTGGAACGCGACCTGCTCGGTCTGCGCGAAGAAGTTCTCCGGGCTGCGGTTCAGCACCATCCGGCCGATCGGCCGCACCGGAACCTGCTCCTCCGGGATGAGCTTCGTGGCGTCGAGCAGATCGAAGTCGAACGCGAACTCGTCCTCCTCCGGCAAGAGTTGGGCAACCAGCTCCCACTCCGGGTACTCGCCCGCCTCGATCGCGTCCCACAGATCCCGTCGGTTGAAGTCCGGGTCACGGCCCTGGCACTCCTGCGCCTCGTCCCACACCAGCGAGTGCACACCGAGCCTCGGCTTCCAGTGGAACTTAAAGGCGTGGGGCGACCCCCACCGGGATCCGCTCGTGGTCGAGGTGGGTGAACTTCTCCCGGAAGTGGAAGTCCTCCATCAGCGTCGGCCCGCGTTCGCCGGCGGCGAGCGAGTCGTCGGTGTGGTCGACCTCCACCCCCCCCGGTCTCCCATCAGGCCGCCTCCCCGGACTCCTTGGCGAACACGTCGAGGAACGTCTCGCAGAAGGCCTTCAGATCGTCCGGCTTACGGCTGGTGACCAGCTTGTTGGGGCCGTGGTCGCAGATCCGCACCTGCTCGTCGACCCAGGTGCCGCCCGCGTTGCGGATGTCGGTCTGCAGGCTCGGCCAGGAGGTCAGCACCCGGCCGCGTACGACGTCCGCCTCCACCAGCGTCCACGAGGCGTGGCAGATCGCGGCGACCGGCCGGCCCTGCTCGAAGAAGTCCCGCACGAACGCGACCGCCTTGCGGTTCATCCGCAGATAGTCCGGGTTGGCGACCCCGCCCGGCAGAACGAGCCCGCCGAAGGAGTCGGCCGACGTCTCGCCGACGACTTCCTGCACGGGGAACTTCTCCGCCTTGTCGAGGTGATGGAACGCCTGGATCGTGCCCGGCTTCGTCGACACGAGCACCGGCTCGTGCCCCGCGTCCACCGCCGCCTGCCACGGATCGGTGAGCTCGACCTGCTCGACGCCCTCGGGTGCGGTCAGAAAAGCGATACGCATGATGTCTCAACGTCCTTCCGTGCCTGTGAAATGGGCCTTGTGGCTGGTCGGGCGCTTGTGCTCCGCCGGGCGGCCGCAGGCACGCACAGCCGCCGCGGCTCCTCGCCGTACGGCAGCAGGACACGGGTGCCGTGCCACGGCGCGGCCGGGACCTCAGCGGTCCGGCCCCGGCTGCCGCGCCGCACTACTCGTCGGGAGCGGCGCGGCTGATCTCGGCCAGTGCCGACTCGGGGTCCTGGGTCTCGGCCAGGTCGCCGAGGCTGACCACGCCGACCGGCAGGCCGTTCTCCACCACCGGCAGCCGCCGTACCGCGTGCTCGCGCATCAGTGAGACCGCGACGGACACACGCTCGCCCGGGCCGATCGTCACCGGGTCGCGCGTGCACACCGACCGGGCGCTCACCGTCAGCGGATCGGCGCCGTCCGCGACCGCCCGCACCGTGATGTCACGGTCGGTGAGCAGGCCCAGGACCTGCTGTCCGTCGGCCACCACCACATCGCCGATGTCCTGCGCGCGCATCAGCTGGGCGGCCTCGACGAGTGAGGCGTCAGGACGGACGGCGACCACCCCCGGCGTCATGACGTCCCTCACGAAATCAGCCATCACTGGCCCTCCTGCGTTCCCGGCCGGTGCGGGTGCCGCGGCCGCGTCGGTGTGACCCGGCCGCAGTACCCGCCGACCGGTCCCCTATGCGTTCCGGCGCCCCGTGGACCGCTCGGCCCCGGTCAGGGCCTCGGCCAGTTCCTGGACGTTGGCGTAGCGCGACGAACGCGGCAACCGCTCCAACGGCTCGACCAGGGCGTCGGGCGCGTACCCACGGCGCAGCGCGACGATCAGTTCCCGGGGGGTTGCCGGGAAGGCGCTACGGCCCAGAATCCGCGCCAGCTCGAGCCGGACCGTCGCCAGGGACGCCGTGGCGGGCCCCGGCCATCCCACCGGCCCACTGGCGACCTCGGGGTCGTCGTCGGCCGATGGCTCCGGATCGTGCCACTCCTCGGTCCGGGTGGGGTGCCCGGACCGCAACAGTCCCTGCAGTTCGTGCTTCATCTCGTCGTCACGGTGAACGCTCAGCCGGTCGCTGCCTCGCTGCATGACTCCCTCCAGATCTTCGGGCGTGCGCACCGCGTACCCGTACATCGGGGGCCGACACAGGGTTTGCACACCGGAAGGGGGGAGACCCGGTCCCTTACCCCCCACGCACGTCCCACGCACGTCGGTTCCGGAGAAGGACCAGGTCATGGCACTGATCGCTGTGCTACTCCCACTCCTCATGCTCGGCGTGGTGCTGGCGCTGGGGCGGTACGAGGAGTTGTTGTTGCCGCGAAGGGAGCCGGATCCCTTCGAGCCCGCCACACCCCCGGCTTCCCAGGTGCGCCATCAGACCTTGGGCTGATCGTCCTCCGCCGTGCGATCCCGCAGGGCGGCCAGGACGGACTCGGTGCGCAGGGTGTCGGGGTGCTCGGCACCGAGGAGTCGTCGCTGTCGCCCGTACGTGTCCTCGGCCACGACCCGTGCCTCCCGCAGCCGCAGGGTGCCGGTCAGGCGCTTGGCGAGGACGGATGCCGTGCGCAGGGTGTCCGGGTGATCGTCGCCCAGGGCCCGGCGCCGTCGCCTGTACGTGTCCTTGGTCAGCCTGAGCGCCCTGTCGTACTGCCCGAGACGCGCCAGGCGGTCGGCGAGGTGGGTGGCCGCGCGGAGGGTGTCGGGGTGATCCTCGCCCAGGAGCCGGCATCGACGCTGGTAGGTGTCCTCGGCCAGGGCTCGCGACTCCTCCAGACTCCCCTCCTCGGCCAGGACGACGCTGAGGTGGGCGGCGACCCGCAAGGTGTCGGGGTGATCGGGCCCGAGCGAAACCGTCCAGCCCTGGTCGAGCTCCCGCAGGCGGCGCAGGACGTTCTCGGTCTCGCCCCGCTCGTAGAGGTACCGGCAGCCCTCGCCCGCCGCGTGACGGACGGCCGAGGTGATGAGGTCGCGAGGGTCGACGGTCAGCAGGTGAGTCAGCAGAGCGGGCCAGTGCGACCTGGCCGCGGGGTCCGGCACGCCGTTCGGGAAGGCCGAGGCGAGCAGCAGGCCGACGTGACCGGCCGCCCGACGGCGGTCCTGAGTGGAGAGATCGTCTCGCAGTACGGCCTTGGTGAGCTGGTGCAGTTGCAGGGTGCCGTCGGACACCCGGGCCAGCCCGACCTCGCTCACCTTCTTCAGCAGGCGGTTGCGGGCCCGTGGATCGGCCAGGGCCTGCCCCAGGGGTGACCTGTCGTGCTGCGCGGGGACACAGGCGTGCAGGGGAAAGGGCTCGGAGGCCGGCAGCAGCGCACAGGCGTCGAGCAGGTCGGCGGCCTCGCGGTCCTGACGGCGCAGGTGCAGGACGCTCTCCCGGATCACGGCGACCACCGGCGGGGTCCACCCGGGCAGCCCGGCAACTGATCGTGCGAGGCCCGTCAGAAAGGTGTCCACGCTCATCGTCGAGAGCAGGGCGCCGGCCATCTCCAAGGCCAGCGGGAGGTGGCCCAGGGACTCCGCCAGGCGCACGGCGTTCGTGGCGGACAGCTCCGGCCGACGGCTGCGCAGCAGCGCCACGGACGCGGTGAGGGACAGCACGTCGAGGGAGACGGCCGGGATGCTCAGCCGCAGATCCGGATCGCGGGACGTGACCAGGACGTGACCCGGCCCGTCGGGAATGTGGGTCACGACGGCAGGGTCCCCGGCCGTGTCGAAGACGAGGAGCCAACGGGGCCGCGAACGCAGTTCGGCCGACAGAGCGGGCAGGGCGACTTCGGCAGACGTGCCGGCCCGGGCGACACCCATGGCCTCGGCCAGCTGGGCCAGTTGTCCGGGAATCCGGTCGAGATCCTCGGCCGCCACCCACCAGACCACGTCGTACTCGCCACTGAAGCGGTACGCGTACTCGACGGCGAGCCGGCTCTTGCCGACTCCGCCGTGTCCGTGCAGGGCGATGACGGCGACTCGCCCCTCGTGCGCCAGCCGCTTGCGGACGTCCGCGAGTTCGCCCTCCCGGCCGGTGAACTCGGAACCGCGCCGACGCAGGTTCCACACCCGCGGCCGCGTCCCGGGCAGCTTGGGTCCGCTGTCCCCGGCCCGCCGCAGCCGGCCCGGCTCGGCGCCCGGAAGGAACTCCGCCCGATCGCCGAACGGACTGCGCACCGCCCCCAACAGGGTCCGCCGGGCCTCCCACTCGTCAAGGTCCGACAGCGTCGTCAGGGGCCGGGCGATCGGAGGGGGGCCGGATGCGTCGAGGAGTATCGGGACCACGTCGCCGCTCAGTGCCAGACGGCTGAGGCCCTCCGGAAGGAGGGGCCGGTCAGGGCCGGGGTAGTGCTGTGAGAACAAGGCGACCACGCGCGTCCCCGACCACTGGAGCTCGTGCCACAGCCGGCCGACGAGATCGCGTCCCGGCTCCCGCTGCCACTCGTCCAGTACGACCTCGTAGCCGGCGTCGTGCACATGCCAGGCAGCCCACTCGGCCCACGCGCGGTCCGCACCCACGTGACTGATCAGGACGCGCGCCGGCGCGCTCCCGCCCCTCGCACCCGGCACCTCGTCCGAGGCGGAAAAAGGATCGTGCCCGAGCCGTGTCACCCCCGCCGCGGAGGGCGCGGCGAACGCCTCCCCGGTGACGGGCACGGTCGCCCGCTTGCGGCCCACCCCCGTGAGGGCCGCGTCGAAAGCACGCGGATGTCCCCAACGGGGCTCCAGATAGGCCGACACCTGATCCCGCACCAGTGCCAGGGCCTGCTGTACGTCACTGTGGTACTGAGCGTTGAGGAGTGCGTCGCGGACGTCGGGGGTGAACTCGAAGAGGGGCTCCGTGTGTTCGGTGCCGTCGCTCGTGTCCTCGGCCCGGCGCAGCATGCCGCCGAGGAAGACCTCGGCCAGCTCGCTCCGGGACGAACCCGGCAGCATGGCCTGCTGCACCAGCCGGGCCACGGGCAGCGTGACCGTGGGGAACGCGGACAGCAGTCCCGCGAGGTGCCAGGACCGTGGCGACGACGACCGGCGGAACCGCAGGATCGCCTCGTCCGCGCCGGGCGGTGCGGGCGGTGGGAGCGGTGCGGCAGAGCGGGGCGGTGAGCCCGCGCCGAGCCGTCCGCGCGTCGCGTGCTGTGGCAGCAGCAGCGCCGCCGTCGGTGTCCAGCGGCCGTTGCCCGCCGTCATCTGGGCCCAGCCCCGCAGCGGCCCGGGCTCCAGTTCGACCACGGGAACGGCCAGCGCAGGTCGTCGACGTGGGACGAAGCGGCGGGGCAGCGTGAGTCCCCACCGCGTGTTCGGCGCCCCCGGCTGCGGAATGCGCAGCGACACCGGCGTCGGGCTTGCGCCTCCTCGGTTCCACAGCGACGTGGGCAGGAGATGCATGACGCTGACGTGGGAGCGGCGCGCCCAGTCGAGCAGCAGACGCTCCGCCGTCGCGTCGTGCCAGATGGAACCGACCGTGTCGCTGAGGACGACGATGAGCTGGTTCCCGGTCGGGTCGAGGATCTCGCGGTGATGCCGGGCCGGGCGTCCCACCGACGGGTGCGGGCGCACCTCGACCCCGGAGCCGTCGGGGGCGGGGGAGAGGTTCCAGCGGCGGATGTCGCGGAACGCGCCGAGCCGTGCCAGGCCCTGGTGCAGTTCCCGGACCTCGTGGTGCCACAGGGCCATCGAGGGGCTGGTGTCGACGACCAGGGTGAGGCCGAGCCGGCGAGCAGGTTCGGGGCGCAGAACCGGGACCATGATGTCCTCGTCCACGAGCCGCGTGACCGTCGCCTCCTCGTCCAGTTCGAACGCGGTGCGGGACGGCACCTTGCGGGTGAGCGCCCTCAGCGCCCTGGTCAGCGCCAGGCCGTGCGGCAGCGCGGCCTCCGCCGGGACGTGCACGGGAGCGGCCAGGCGGTCGGCGGGGGCGGGACGGTGCGTGCCGCGGATGTGCAGCGAGGACGGTCGGCCCGCGCCGGGTCCGGCAGTGCTCTCGGGAGGTTCCTGAGGCCGCGGTGTCCGATCCTCCATGGGTTCCGGCGGCTGGGCGGACGACGCGTGCGCCGTCGGGCCGGGCGCGTCCCCCGCGTCGGGCGGCTCGCCCCCGACGAGGTGCTGGGCGAGCCACAGGATGTCCGCCAGCTCCTCCGGGCCGGGGTCCTCGACCCCGCCCTCCCGCAGGAGATCCAGGAGGTGGGTGATCACGTCGCGTCCGGCCCGCTCAGCGGTTGCAGTGTCGCCTGCGCCAGCTCCCGGATCTCCTCCGGCGCCGTCCACGCGCCCGCCAGGCGTAGCTGCACGGCGTTGAGCAGCTGGTCCGTGCCCAGTTCGCCGCGTTCGCGTAGCTGCAGGTACGTACTGATCAGACCGTCGGGGCCGGTGGCCGCCGCCGCGGCGGCGACTCCGATGCGCTGCTCGATGATGCGCAGCAGCTTGTCCTTCCCCGGCCGGTCGATGGTCAGCCTGATGCAGCGGCGCAGGAAGGCCGGCGGGAACTCCCGTTCCCCGTTGCTGGTGAGGACGACCACCGGGAAGGCCCGGCACTGCACCCGGCCCGCGGTGATCCGGGCCCGTACGTCGGGATCTTCGGTGCCCACGGTCACCGTCCGCTGATGATCGGCGAGGCGGGTCAGCTCCGGGATGTCGAAACGCCCTTCGTCCAGGACGGTGAGCAGGTCGCCGGGCAGATCGATGTCGCACTTGTCGATCTCGTCGACGAGCAGGACGCGAGGGCGCTCGGCAGGCAGGAACGCGGTGCCCAGA
Organism: Streptomyces sp. R28; assembly: GCF_041052385.1. GTDB lineage: Bacteria > Actinomycetota > Actinomycetes > Streptomycetales > Streptomycetaceae > Streptomyces. The sequence goes on from NZ_CP163439.1 coordinate 9,071,544, forward strand.
GGGCCCAGCTGAAGGTACCGGCCGATGCCGTCCGTCCGCTGCACGTCCTCCACCGCCGGGCGCTGCTCCTCTTCCGGGTGCTGCTTGCCCGAGGTCTCCCGCATGCGGGTGAGGTTGGCGTCCTCCAGACGCCGCAGCGCGTCGTAGCGGTAGAGGCCGTCGCGGAGCGAGGACCGGCTGGTGATGGGCCACCGCAGCACCGGGCCGAGGCCCAGGTCCTCGGCGATGCTGTACGCCAACGTCGACTTCCCCACCCCCGGGACTCCCGTGACCAGCAGCGGGCGCCGCAGCAGCAGGGCCGTGTTGACGAGGTCGATCTCGGCGTCGTCGGCGAGGTAGCCCGCCCCGCGCTCGCGGTCCGCCGCGTACTGGTCGTCGTCGAGCGAGGGCACGGTGTGGTCCGGGTCGACCTCGCCCTCGAACACCCGCCAGGGCGGCTGGTGTTCGGCGAGCCGTGCGAGGCGTCGATCGGTCGGCACAGCCGGGTCGCCCTTGTAGATCCACCAGTCCTTCACGGCACCTCCGGTCGGTCTCCGGCAGCGTGCCGGACGGTCGTGTCAGGCGATCAGGTTCGCATCGCTCAGCGGGTCCGCGGCCGGCGAGTGATACGGGTCGTCCCAGAGCAGGACCACGCTCGATCGGGCCGCTTCGGGCAGGTGCGTGCTTCTGCGCAACTGGGCCACCGTCTCGGGCAGGTCGGCCACGTCGGCCACCTTGTCCAGTGCCAGGAGTGTGTTCAACGGCGGCACGGTGGGGTCACCGCGGTGGCCGTCGCGCTGCCAGACGACGATGGGCATTCCGACGTCCAGCGCCGCGTAGACGCCCTCCTGGGCCGGGGACATCGACACCGCGACGCAGGCCAGGCGGTCGTTCTTGCGCCACGCGCCGATGTGCTCGTTCAGGCACGCGATGTCCTCGTCCGCCACCCACGCCGTCGGCCGTTCGTCGTGTCGGCTGCGCTCGGTCAGCCAGTCCCATCGGCGGGCCCACAGCTGCGGCAGGTCGAACTCCCAGCGCTGGTCCGGGCAGCGGACCACGACCTCGTAGAGCTTGCCGATCGGGCACGGCCCACTGCGCAGTCGCAGTGGCCACTGTTCGAACGTCTCCTCCAACAGGCCGTCGAAGACGGCGAACTCGATGCGCTCCAGCTTGGAACCGAGCCCCTGCTCGCCGTCGGCGAGCGCTCCGGCCAGGTTGCGCATGGACTCCTGAAGGAGGTCGCGTGCCCCGTCCATGTCCACGGCGAGCGACCCCGATTCCTCCGGCGGCTGAAGGCGCCGGGGCTGTCTCCCGTCCGTCGTGCGCAGCCATATCTCCGCGTAGAACCGGTCCTGCCGCTGCGGATGTTCGGTCAGCCGTACGGTTAGCGTCGCCTCGCCCCGCTTGATGCCCGGGGCGTCGGGCAGCATCGGCAGCGCCCGACTGTCCAGGAACCGGTCCACCCACGAGGCCAGCGCACGAGCGCGCCCCAGATCGGCGGGGCTCTCCCCGGCGGCGTACCCGGCTGCCAGGGCGTGTGCGAAGGTGACCGGCTTCGGCACCGTGCCCGGCGTGTGGCGGCGCTCGCCGAGATCCTCGGCCCATGCGTACAGGTCACCGTCGGGCGTCCCGAACGGCGCGGCGGCCCGTCCCGGACTGCCGGTCGCCCCGAAGGACCAGTGGTACGCCTGCCCGGCCCAACTCTCCGGCCGCACCCCGCCGAGGAGCTGGGCCAACTGCCGCCAGGCGGCCTCGTCCAACCCGCCGGGACACCCGTCCAGGTCGCGTACGACAGGCTCCGCCGCCCCGCTCGTGGCGTCGACGACCCGGGGCTGACCGGAGGCGGGAACGAGCGGCGGGCGGATGCCGAACGCGGGGATCGGCCCGAGGGCCGGCTCGACTCGGTACGGCTGGTGCCACATGTACCGGACGAGTTCCTCGATGCCCGCCGCGTCCAGCGAGGGCACCTTGAAGTGGCTCACCTGTTCCGCGACGAGGAACGCCGGCAGCTCCTGCTCACGGCGTCCGGGCAGGAGGATCAGGAGGATCTTCTCGAACCACGTCTCGGAGTCGTTGTAGACCCGATTCCTCAGCAGACGGGATTCCCAGCCGACCCCACGCCCCACACCGTCCCGCTCCCCGCGCTCGGCGCGCAGCTTGTACTGGGGCGAGGCGATGACGAGGGTGTAGTCGGCGTCCGCACACTGTCGCTCCATCCAGCGCGCCCAGTCCTGGGGCGTCCCGGCCGCGTACAGGTCGAGTCTCGCGTCCAACCCGCCCCTTTTGCGCAGGAGTTCGTAGAGCGTCTCCACCTGTTCGATGTGGGCTTCGTCGTCATGGGCGTACGAGATGAACACCCGCGGCCGCTGCCGCTCCGCCGCGTTCCCCCCGTGCCCCATCCTCCGAGCCCCCTTCCGCCGCACAGGAGCTCAGGGTAGTCGGGCGAGCCGGTTCTGTAGGGCGATTGAAAAGAGTTCAGTGGCAGCTCACGGGGCATCGCCGGCTCACGGGCCGTCGCCGACCTCTTGCTGCGGGATGCCCCCCATCCTCAGATGCCAGCGACCGGCCCGACCGGTGAACTCAACGGCGGCCGTCGGAGGGACGTCGACGCGCCAGAAGGACTGAAGCGGGGCAGCCAGCACGGAGAGCACCGCGGCTCGGACCACGGCCTGCTCGGCCACCGCGTGAACTCGGCCCGCGTCATCCGCGAGCGCGTCCATCCAGGCAGTCACCCGGCGGCACAGGTCACTCACCGACTCACCGCCGTGCGGGGCCGCCTCCGGGTCCGTCATCCAGGCCATGAACGCCGCGGGGTCCTCGGCCGCCAACTCCTCGGGCGTCCGTCCCTGCCAGCAGCCCAGGTCGAGATCCCGCAGCGCCGGCTCCACGGCGACCTCGCCCCAGCCCAGGGCGAGTGCGGTCTGTCGGCAGCGCTGCGACGGCGCGACATACGGTGTGCCTGTCGTCCGCAGCGATCCGGCGGCCGTACCTACCTGCCGCAGCGACCGCTCGTCGAGTGGGACGTCCCCGAAGCGCACCTCGCGCCCCACCGGCGCGGCGGCGCACACCAGCGTGAGCCGGACGGTCATGTGAGCCCCTTCCCGCAATTCACCACGGTCGGCTCATCGTAGGTGGCGTACGCCATGTTGGCCGATCCCTGTCTTGCCCCTACCATCCGGGATGACAAGGACGACGGTACGACGGAAGCCCGGTGCAAGTCCGGCACGGTCGCGCCACTGTGTGCCGCCCCTCCCGCGGGAGGTGGTGGTGAGTCAGACCCGCATGCCGTCGTCGCGTGCTCCACACGACACGGGACGCGTTGTTCCCGAGGAGGTCTCGCCATGGCGCAGTCCACTGCCGCCCCTGCCCCCACCACCAAGGTCGCCGTCGAACCACTGCCGCTCAAGTCGATCGCCCCGTGGGCGGTGTTCTTCGGCGTCCTGATGCTCGTCCTGCTGTACTTCGTGGGCGCCGAACAGGGCGCCACCTCCGTCCTCTCCGGTGAGGGCGTGCACGAGTGGGTGCACGACGCCCGCCACCTGCTCGGCTTCCCCTGCCACTGAGACGGACGGAACACCTGTGAATTCCGCCGTCGTGCGCACCCTGCTGGTGCGCGGCATGCTCGCCGGCCTCGGCGCCGCGGTCCCGGCTCTGGTCTTCGCCTACCTGGTGGGCGAAGGGCCGGTGGACGCGGCGATCACCTTCGAGTCGGCCAACTCCCACGAGCACGGTGAGGAGTTGGTCAGCCGGACGATGCAGTCCACCGCCGGGCTGGCCACTGGGGTCCTGGTCTTCGGGGTGGCGGTCGGCGGGATCGCCGCCCTGGCCTTCTGCTTCGCGCTGGGGCGTATCGGCCGGTTCTCGGCTCGGGCCACCGCCGCCCTGACCGCACTGGCCGCGTTTGTCCTCGTGTACCTGGTGCCGATGCTCAAGTACCCGGCGAACCCGCCCGCGGTCGGCAACCCGGACACGATCGGCCAGCGCACCGCGATGTTCTTCCTGATGATCGTGCTCACCGTGCTGCTGGGCATCGCGGCCATTCTGACCGGCCGCCGCCTGGCACCCCGGTGGGGCAACTGGAACGCCTCCATCGCCGCCGGCCTGGCGTTCGCGGCGGCCGTCACGGTCGCCATGGTGTTCCTGCCGTCCGGGGACAACACCCCGAGCGGCTTCCCCGCCAACGAACTGTGGGAGTTCCGGCTCGCCTCGATCGGCGTGCAGGTCGTGCTGTGGGTGGGCTTCGGCCTGCTCTTCGGGTACTTGGCCGAACGCGTCCTCGAACCGAGGGCCCCGAGGAACCAAGCACCGGCACCGGTCGCCTGACCCACCGAAAGCAGCACCAGGACCCGTCGGGGGCGCGCCCGACGGGTCCTGGCGTTCGACCCGGTGTTTCCGGAGCGGTGGCCGAGCGCTGTGGACCAGCCGCTAGGATCACGGCATGGTTACGGCTCGGTCGCCCTGGCGCATCGTCAGGACCCGCTTCGGCGCGGGTCCGCTGCTGCGCGTGCTGACCTTGTCCCTGTGCCTGTTCGGCGTCCTCGTGACGCATGGTGTGCATGGGGAGAGCGGCAACGACGTTCCCCCCGCAGCCGTCGAGACCGTGCCGCTGTCCGCCGCGGAAGCCGACGATCACCGTGGCGGTCACGAGCCGTCACAGCCTGGCGAGCACTGCGTGTCCGGGCAGCCTCAGCAGGGTCCCGTCCTGGTGTTGCCCTGCTTCGCGGCGTCGGTTCGCGAATCGACCCGTGCCGATGACGCCTCGGCCCTGCGCATGACTGCTGCCGGTCGGCCCATCGACCGGGCATCACCGCTGGCTCTGAGAGCGGCCTTGATGGTGCAGCAGATCTAGGAGCAGGAGTCCGCCAACTGGCCGCCGGTTTTCACCGGTTCGGCTGGTGCCGCGTGACGAGCGTCGTGTCCCGTGCTCATGATGGGCCGTCACGTTCGTCGAATGCCGTCCTGCCCCACCCATGTCTGCGCCGCACTCCGTCCTTGACGGAGCGGCGGCAGCAGCGCGGAGGACCTGTGCCGACACTTTCCCGTATGCCCGCGCACGCCCCATGGGCACCGTGCGACTCGCCCTTGTGGCGCCGACTCGTCTCGGCGGTCCGGGGTGCGCTCGTGATGGCGCTCGTGCTGTGCGCCGTCCTGCACGGCTTGTCCGAGGAGACCGACGCGTCGGGGCGCGTGACCGCCGCCGCTTCGGTGATGGCGGCGGGCGGGGACACGCATGGCCCCCACGTCCCGCACGGGGCTGAGGACTGTGCCGCGGACGTGATCATCCGTACCGCGTCCGCGTCGTCCGAGGACCTTCCCCTCGGCGCGCTGGTCCTCGTCGTGCTCGTCGCCCTGTCCGTGGCGGTGGGAAGACCCCTCCTGCGGCCTGAATTCCGCAGACGTCGCAGCGCACGCACCGGCCGCGTGACGCTCGTCCGTACATCGCGGTGGCGGATCTAGGCCACTCGCTCGCAGCCGACCCACATCACCGGCTGCCGCGCGCCCATGGCAGGTACACGGACCCTTGGTCCGCCCCTGTCGCCATGGGGCGCGAGATGAACCCGCATCGTGCATTCATCGAGCGAGAGTGAACACACAGATATGCAGTCATCGACCACGGCCGCGACCAATTCGGGCCGGTCCGCCCGGTCCGCCCGGTCCGCCCTGTCCGGGCTGGTGGGCAACACCCCACTGCTGCGGGTGTCCGAGCCACTGACCCCGGACGGGCGCGGGTTCTGGGCGAAGCTCGAGGGGTTCAACCCCGGCGGCATCAAGGACCGCCCCGGCCTGCACATGGTGGAGCGTGCCCGGGCCCGCGGCGACCTGCGGCCCGGCGGGCGGATCATCGAGTCCACCAGCGGAACCCTGGGCCTCGGACTGGCCCTGGCCGGCATGGTGTACGGCCATCCGGTCACCCTGGTCACCGATCCGGGGCTGGAGTTGTCCATGACCCGGCTGCTGACCGCGTACGGCGCCCAGGTCAACGTCGTCGCCGAGCCGCACCCCACCGGCGGCTGGCAGCAGGCCCGCCGCGAACGCGTCCGGCGGCTGCTGGAGCAGGACCCCGGTTCCTGGTGCCCGGACCAGTACAACAACCCGGACAACGTCGCCGCCTACACCCCGCTGGCTCTCGAACTGGCCTCGGAGATGGGCCACATCGACGTGCTGGTGTGCAGTGTCGGCACCGGCGGCCACTCCGCGGGCGTCTCCCGGGTCCTGCGTCAGCTCTACCCGGAGCTGACCGTCGTCGGCGTGGACACGACCGGTTCGACGATCTTCGGCCAGCCCGCCCGGCCCCGTCTGATGCGCGGACTGGGCTCCAGCATCTACCCCCGCAACGTCGCCTACGAGAACTTCTCCGAGGTGCACTGGGTGGCCCCGGCCGAGGCGGTGTGGACATGCCGCCAACTGGCCGCCTCCCACTACGCCACCGGCGGATGGAGTGTCGGCGCGGTCGCGCTGGTGGCCGGCTGGCTGGCCCGGACGATGCCCGCGGACGCGCGGATCGCCGCGATCTTCCCCGATGGCCCGCAGCGTTACTTGGGCACGGTGTACGACGACGACTACTGCGCCGCCCACGGCTTGCTGGGCTCCCCACCGGCGTCGGAACCGGAGCTGATCGGTCGCCTGGACGAGAAGGAGGTCATCCGCTGGAGCCGGTGCACCGCGGTGGTCGATCCCCTGTCCTTGCAGGGCACGGGACGGGACGTTGTCGAGGACGCGACGGGCGTCGAGCCCGACTCCGCGGAGGAGGGCCGGTGAAGGGGCTCCTCACCCAGGTTCGGTCGTACGAACGCAGCGTCCAGCTGTTGATGGTGAACCAGTTCACCATCAACCTCGGCTTCTACATGCTGATGCCGTACCTGGCCGCCCACCTGTCCGGCACCCTCGGGCTGGCCGGCTGGGTCGTGGGGCTCGTCCTCGGCGTACGCAACTTCAGCCAGCAGGGCATGTTCCTCGTCGGCGGGACGCTCGCCGACCGGCTCGGGTACAAGCCGATGATCGTGGCCGGGTGCGTGCTGCGCACCGTCGGGTTCGCGACGCTGGGGATGGTGGACTCGCTCGCCGCGCTGATCGCCGCGTCGGCGGCCACGGGCCTGGCCGGCGCGCTGTTCAACCCCGCGGTACGGGCCTATGTGGCGGCGGACGCGGGGGAGCGCAGGGTCGAGGCGTTCGCGCTGTTCAACGTCTTCTACCAGGCGGGCATCCTGCTGGGTCCGCTGGTGGGCATGGTGCTGACCGGGGTGGACTTCCGCGTCACCTGCCTCGTGGCGGCCGGGATCTTCGCGCTGCTGAGTGTGGTACAGATCCGCGCGCTGCCCGCCCGGCGGGCCGAGGACGCCAAGCGGCAGGAGAGCGACGGCAGCCAGAGCATGTTCGCGCAGTGGCGCGGCATCCTCGCCAACCGGCCGTTCCTGCTCTTCTCCCTCGCCATGATCGGGTCGTACGTCCTGTCCTTCCAGGTCTATCTGGCGCTGCCGCTTGAGGTGCGCCGGCTCGGCGGGGACGGGGAGTTCGGCACGGCGGCGGTGGCGGTGCTCTTCGCGGTCTCCGGGCTGGGCACGATCCTCGGTCAGACGCGGGTGACGGCGTGGTGCAAGGCGCGGTACGAGCCCGGGCAGGCGCTGGTGCGTGGGCTGGCGGCGATGGGGCTGGCCTTCGTTCCCCTGCTGCTGGCCACGGCCCTGCCCGTCCCGGCGTCCGGCATCGGACTGTGGCTGCTCGCGGCGGTACCACCGACGCTCGCCGCACTGCTGCTGGCGGTGGGCACGATGATCGCCTACCCGTTCGAGATGGACACCATCGTCCGCCTCTGCGGTGACCGCCTCGTCGCCACGCACTACGGGCTGTACAACACGATCTGCGGCATCGGCATCACCGCCGGGAACCTGGGCACGGGCGCCGCGCTCGACGCCGCCCGCGCGGCCGGGATGCCCGCGCTGCCGTGGATCACGCTGATCGCACTGGGCCTGGCGTGCGCGGCGGCCCTGTACGGCCTGCACCGCACCGGCCGTCTGGCGGCGCCGCACGCTGGTGAGCCGCTGCCCGCGACCGTCTGACCCACCGGCCCACCGGCCCACCGGCCCACCGGCCCACCGGCCCACCGGCCCACCGGCCCACCGGCCCACCGGCCCACCGGCCCACCGGCCCACCGGCCCAGGGGCGGGGCACCGCGCGGTGCCCCGCCCCTCGGGACCATCGCGCTGCCCCGGTTGTCGCAGGTCGGCAGCGTGTACGGCGCGTTCCTGCCGGGCTTGGTGATCGCCTCGCTCGGCATCGGCGCGGTCTTCGTCACCGCCACGACGACCGCCCTGGCCATGGTGGAGCACCGGGAGGCGGGGCTCGCCTCCGGCGTCGTCAACACCTTCCACGAGGTGGGCGGCTCGATCGGCGTCGCCGTGGTCTCGACCGTCGCGGCCTCCGGCTTCGAGCGAGGCTCGCCGGGCGGCTTCGGGGACGCGTTCACCGTGTGGTCCGTGGCCGCGGCCGCCGGCGCCGTCGTGGCGCTGGGGCTGGTGCCGCGAGGCAAACCACAGTCGACCGGCGGTCCGCACGTGCACTGACCACGGGGGGCCGGGAGCCGCCACCGCTCAACCGCGGGACGGCTCCCGGCCGTTCGACGTGATCAGTGGTGTTTCCTGTCCCGCCCCGGCAAGAACTCCTGCACCTTCGCCTTGAACCCCTGCCTGACCATCGACCCCCGGTCCTCGTCCCCCTTCAGGATCGACGCCGCCGTCGCCTCCATCTGCTCCCACGTGGCATGCGGCGGGATCGGCGGTACGGCGGGGTCGGTGAGGAACTCGATCACCGCGGGGCCGTCCGCCTCCAGGCCCGCGCGCCAGCCCGCCTCGACGTCCTCGGGCTTCTCCACGCGGATGCCGGTCAGACCGAGGGAGCGGGCGAAGGCGGCGTACTGGACGTCGGGGAGCTCCTGCGAGGGCAGGAAGGACGGGGCGCCCTCCATGGCGCGCATCTCCCAGGTGACCTGGTTGAGGTCGTGGTTGTTCCAGATGCCGACGACCAGGCGCGGGTCCTCCCACAGGTCCTTGTACTTCGCCGCCGTGATCAGCTCCGCCAGGCCGTTCATCTGCATCGCCCCGTCGCCGACCAGCGCGATCGCCGGGCGGTCCGGGTGGGCGAACTTGGCGCCGATCGCGTACGGCACCCCGCAGCCCATCGTCGCCAGCGTGCCGGACAGCGACGAGCGCATGCCGGGCCGCAGCGTCAGGTGGCGGGCGTACCAGTTGGCCGCCGAGCCCGAGTCGGAGCTGATGATGGCGTTGCCGGGGAGCAGCGGGTCCAGGGCGCGGGCGACGTACTCCGGGTTGATCGGGTCGGCCGACAGGTTCGCCCGCCGCTCCATGACGTCGCGCCAGGTCGTCACGTTGTCGCACACCGTGTCGTACCACTCGCGGCCACGGCCGTCCTCGATCAGCGGGATCAGGCGCTCCAGCGTCGCCTTCGCGTCGCCGACGAGGTTCACCTCGTACGGATACCGCATCCCGACCATGTGCGGATCGATGTCGATCTGCACGCCCCGCGCCGTGCCGAAGTCGGGCAGGAACTGCGTGTACGGGAAGGAGGACCCGATGGTCAGCAGGGTGTCGCAGTCCCGCATCAGCTCGTACGAGGGGCGGGTGCCCAGCAGGCCTATCGAGCCGGTGACGTACGGCAGTTCGTCGCTCAGGGCGTCCTTGCCGAGCAGCGCCTTGGCCACGCCGGCGCCCAGCAGTTCGGCGATCTGCTCCACCTCGGCCCGCGCGCCGGACGCGCCCTGGCCGATCAGGATCGCCACCTTGTCACCGGTGTTGAGGATTTCGGCCGCCCTGCGGATCGAATCGTCCGAGGGGATCGCCGTCCAACTACTGCGGTCCAGGCTGGAGGGCACCATCTTGAACTCGTGCGTCGGCGGCGAGTAGTCGAGCTCCTGGACGTCGCCGGGGATGATGACCGCCGTGGGGGCGCGGCGCGCGTACGCGGTGCGGATCGCCCGGTCCAGGACGTTCGGCAGCTGCTCGGGGACCGTCACCGTCTCCACGAAGTCCGAGGCGACGTCCTTGAACAGCGTGTGCAGGTCCACCTCCTGCTGATACGAGCCGCCCATCGCGGTGCGGTGCGTCTGGCCGACGATCGCCAGGACGGGGACGTGGTCGAGCTTGGCGTCGTACAGGCCGTTCAGGAGGTGGATCGCGCCGGGGCCGGACGTCGCCGCGCACACTCCGACACGGCCGCTGAACTTCGCGTAACCGACCGCCTGGAACGCGGACATCTCCTCGTGCCGGGACTGGATGAAACGGGGCTGGTTCTCGGCCCGGCCCCAGGCGGCGAGCAGGCCGTTGATGCCGTCGCCGGGATAGCCGAAGACGTGCTCCACACCCCACTCGCGCAGGCGCTGCAGGACGTGGTCGGCGACCTTGGTGCTCATGCGGGACCTCCTGGGCTCCGATGGAGTGCGCGGCACCGCTCCGAGTGACCCTGCGGGCCGGTGGAAAACCTGTGCGGGTGTTTGCGGGCCGAGGGCGGGGGCAGGCGAAGAAACAGTGCTTCGGACAGGAGGCACGTCCGTGGGAGCGGGGATCCCCGCCACGGGTGTGCCCCGCTCCGGTGCGCGCCCGCACTCCCATGGTGACCGTCCAAGCCAGAGCACAACCAAGGGAGTTGCGACGCACGATGCCCACTTCAGTGAGCGCGAAGCACCACCCGCACGACGACGCCCCCGACACCGCGGAGGACTTCCGCACCCTCGCCGCGCTGCCCGAGGGCCAGCAGCGCGACACCCTCCGCGACAAGATCGTCGAAGCGTGGCTGCCCATGGCCGACCGGCTCGCCGGGCGGTTCCGCAGCCGCGGCGAGAGCTTCGACGACCTGCGTCAGGTCGCCGCCCTCGGGCTGGTCAAGGCCGTCGACCGGTACGACCCCGAGCGCGGCAACGCCTTCGAGAGCTACGCCGTGCCGACCATCACCGGCGAGATCAAGCGGCACTTCCGCGACCACATGTGGACGCTGCATGTGCCGCGCCGGGTGCAGGACCTGCGTAATCGTGTGAGGTTCGCCGTTCAGGATCTGCAGACCTTCTCGGGCCGCCGGCCCACCGTCGGTGAGATCGCCGAGCACGCGGACATGACCGAGGCCGATGTCCGGGTCGGCCTGGAGGCGCTGGAGAGTTTCACCGCGCTGTCCCTGGACGCGGAGTTGCCCGGCAGCGAGGACGGGTACTCGCTGAGCGACGCGCTGGGGTCCGCGGATCCGGCGCTGGACACGATCGTGGACCGTGAGGCCGTCAAGCCTCGACTGGCGGCGCTGCCCGAGCGCGAGCGGGCCATTTTGTACATGCGCTTCTTCGGGGACATGACCCAGAGCCGGATCGCCGAGCAGCTGGGCATCTCGCAGATGCACGTGTCCCGGCTCATCAGCCGGTGCTGCAGCCGCGTGCGCGAACAGGTGCTCAACGACGTGGCGTAGGCCTGGCGTAGAGCACCATCGGGGCGTGGGGCCGGCTGCGGATCGCGGTCGGCCCCACGCCCCGTTCAGCGCGTTCCTGTTCAGGGCGCTCTTGTGGCCGCCAGCGCCATGTGGCGGGACATCGTGTCCATCGCCTTGGCCTCTGCCATGGAGAACGCCAGGCGGGCTCCGCATCTGAACAGCGTCAGGACGCCTTGTACGTGGCCGTCGACCGTCAGAGGTACGCACAGCAGTGACGTGACGTTCGCCTGCACGAGGACCGGGGCGCCCTCGGCGTTGTGGCCGAAGGCGGCCGGGTCCGGTGGGCGGATCTGGAGGGACGGGGAGGCGGTGCGTGCCGTCTGCACGACCAGGGGGCACGTCCTGGGGGCCTGGGCCGTGAGAGTCTTCGCCTCCTTCTCCGAGGGGGCCAGCACCGCCGTACGGGAGAGTTCGGTCGTGCCCGTGTCGGCGATCACCCAGTCGGCGAAGCGGCCGTGGAGGAGCTGGCCGCCCGCTGAAGGACCGCCTCGCGGTCGCCGCGTGGTGTGGTCAGCAGGGTCGTGGTCATCTCGTCCTGGAGGTCCGTCAGGGCCACGTGCCGGGTGGTCTCGCCGAGGTCGGGAACCTGGGCCGTCGCGCTCTCGCTCGGGCCCGGGGCCCCGGGTGCGCGCAGGTCGCCGGGCTGCAGCACCACCAACACGGTGGGGTGCGGCTCCCCGCTCGGGCGTACGGCGGCCAGGGTCGCGTGGACCGGTGTGGACGGGCGCTGCTGCAGGCGCACGGTCAGGCTGCGGTCGCCCTCGCCGCGGGCCACCGCCGCGGCCTGGGAACGGAATGCCGCCCGGTCGGCGTGGGAGAGGAATCCGGTCAGGGGCCGTCCCGTCGCATAGCCCGCCCGGATGCCGGTGAAGGACGTCGCCGCGAAGTTCAGCCTGCGCACCACCGCCTCCCGGTCCACGAGTGCCACCGGCAGCGGAAACCGTTGGAACACCGCCCGCAGCAGATGGTGCTCCTGACGGTCGGCGGGCGCCGTGCGGGGCAGTCCGTCCGAGGAGCCTGCGGAACCCGAGGACAGTCGCTCGTACCAGGGCCACAACTGGTCGGCGACATGGTCGAGTTCGAATATGGCCGCGTCCAGGACCGTCGGCAGGTCCCCTTCCGAGAGGGACCGCGCCGCTTTGAGTTCCGCGACGCGGCGCACGAAATCCGCGAGCTCTTCACCGAATTCGTCCGTCTGCGCCATGGGATGAACCTAGCTGGCGGGACGGGGTTCCGGGGCGGCGGGTGACAACTGGTTCTCCCTGATCCCCGCTGTCCCCCGTTTTCCCCGCGTGGGACCGGGAACGCGCACGGAAGAGGAGGAGTTGAGGATGCCCGCTCACGAACAGGTGGGTCACTGGCGTGACCAGTCCGCCGAAGCCGCCCTGCCGGGACGCAGGTTGTCCGAACTGGTCGAACAGGCAGTGCGCTGTACAGCCGACTGCTGCGGAGCGAGCAGCATGGTCGCCGAGGCGGGAGCCGAGCGGCCCGCCGCCGTCACCCATCCCGACCTCGCCGGACTCGTCGCCGTGCAACTGCGGTCCGGGGACGGGCCCATTCCGGCCGCACTCGAACGCGGCAGGCCCGTCGACTCGGCCGACCTGCTGCGCGACGAGCGCTGGCCGGAGTACCGCGCCATGGCGCTCGACTCGGGCGTGCGCTCCAGCGTCACGCTCCCGTTCCGTCGCTCAGGCCTGACCGTCACGCTCAGTCTCTACAGCTTCCGGCCCGGCACCCTCGAGGACGCTCCGCACGGGCCCGTGCACGCCCTCGGTGAACTCGCCGCGAGCTGCCTGGTCCGCGACCGCTCCTACCGTGCCGCGCTCACCGAGCTCGACCACCTGGGCACCGCCCTGCGCTCCCGGCCCGTCGTCGACCAGGCGTGCGGCATCGTCATGCACGTCCTCGGCTGCGACGCCGACGCCGCCTTCGGCGTACTGCGCCGCATCTCGCAGGGCACCAACCGCAAGCTGTCGGACGTCGCGGCCGGCGTCGTCAGGAGGCGGGGGCGCGGGCTGGAGCGGGACCTGGCGGCGCTGATGAACTGATGGGGGTGAGCGTGGAGTGAGTTGGGATACCGGACTCGCGGGGGCGGGCTCGGTTCGGAAATCCAACTCGCCGGGGTCGAGCTCCGTTGCGTCACCCGCTCGGCCGTCCCCCGTCCCGCGAATGGTGCCCGGCCGCGCGCGCCCCGACGTGGGGCGGGCTGTCATGGCTGCGGGGGCACGAACGCCGTACCCCCGCAGCCGTCGGCCGAAGGAGCTCACCCCATGCGCCGCACCGCCCGTGTCCTGTCCGTCGCCGCTCTGGCCGGTGCCGTCGTCGGCAGTGCCGCCGCGGCCGCCTCCGCGGACCCGGCCGCGGAGGTCAGCCCCGGCACCGTCTCCCCGGGCGGCAGTGTCACCGTCTCGGTCACGTGCGACCCCGTCGGCGGGTCCGCGCCGGCCACGATCGAGGCCACCTCGCAGGCGTTCGAGGAGGGCACCGTCCAGCTGAAACAGGTCGCCGGCCAGGGCGAGAAGGAGGCCGGGGCCGCCTACACCGGTACCGCCCGTGTCCCCCCGGCCGAGAACTCCGAGGGCGACACGGACGCGGTCGGATCGGACGCCGCGTGGACCGTCGACGGCACCTGCCCGGCGGCATCCGGAGCGGAGGGCAAGCCGTGGAGCGCGACGTTCACGGTGGCGCGTGACAGTGGCGGCGGGAAGGACGGCGCCGAAGGGGGCGGGGGCGGCATCGAGGGCGGCGAGGGTGACACCGAAGGCGGCAAGGGTGACGCCGAGAGCGGCGGGAGCGACGTCGAGGGCGGCAGTGGTGGCGTCGACGGGGGTGCGGGTGGCACCGACGGCGGCCGGGGCGGCACCGAGGGCGGCACCGAGGGCGGCACCGATCCCTGCGGCGAGCAGCACTCGGACAAGGCTGTGCCCTATGGAGACAGTACCGAGCTCTACGAGGACAAGGCCGACTCCTCTCTGGGCACGTCCGAACCGAACTCGTACGAAACCGGGCGCCACTCGGACACCGGCGGGCAGCACGGGGAAGACTGCAGCAGCGAGGGGAACCATCGTGGCGTGGAGGCCGGCGCGGGCGGTGCCTTCACCGACTCCGTCCCCGCCCTGGTCGCCGGAGGCTTCCTGATCGCGGGCGCGGCCGGCGGCGCGGTGTACCGGCTGCGCCGCAAGACGCCCACCGCGCAGGAGTGAGCCGCACGGCACGGCCACCGCGTCCGGACGACCCACGCTGTGACCGGCGCGACCTCAGCCGGCGCCCATGGGGTAGCGCCACGATGGGTACGCAGAGCGGGTGGGTACACAGCGCACCGTGCGAACCCCTTGCTCGTCCGAACCTCACAGCCCGCACCACGCAACACCGACCCTCACGGAGCACCGGACCCCGACGAACCACTACGGCACCAGGCACTGCGCGGAGGCACGGATGCGCCGGACGGACCCCGAAGACCACGGCCCCGTCCGCTTCGGGCCGCCGCTCCCGGACGACGGGCTGCCCGTGCTGCCCGAGCTGGCCGCCGTGCTCGCCGCGGCCGCGGGGCGGGCCGAGAGCGAACCGGTCGGCGGCGGTGCCGCGCTCCTGGAGGCCGCGTGCGGTTACTGGGACCGGCGTGGCCTGCCGGCCGAGCCCGACCGGGCGGTGGCCGCTCCCGGGGCGCCCGCGCTGCTGCTCGCGCTGACCGCCGCGCTCGGCGGCGACGTCCTGGTGCCGAGGCCCTGCGCCGCCTGGTGGGCGCCGTACGCACGCCTGTTGGGCAGACCCGTCTTCCATGTGGCGACACCGGCCGAGTGCGGCGGTGTCCCGGATCCGTACGCCCTTTTGGAGACCGTCCGCCGAGTCCGTGCGGAGGGCGGTGACCCGCGGCTGCTCGTGCTGTCCGTCGCCGACGACCCCACCGCCACCGTGGCCCCGCCCGAAGTGCTGCACGAGACCCTGGAGGCCGCCACCGACGAGGGGCTGCACCTGGTCAGCGACGAGACCTGGCGCGACACCGTGCACGCCCCGCACGACACCGTGCTGATCAGCCCCGCCGAGATGCTGCCCGAACAGGTCACCGTCGTCACCGACCTGTCCGGCGCCCACCTCCCGGCGGGCTGGCCGGCCGCGGTTGCCCGGTTCCCGGCGGGCGAGGTCGGCGACAGCCTCCACGCGCGCGTGCTCGACGTGCTCACCGCGCTCGGCGCCCGCGTCGCCGGCCCGGTCGCCCTCGCGGCCGGGTATGCGCTGGCCGAGCCCGAGCCCGTCACCGCGCGGGT
Source organism: Streptomyces sp. R28 (assembly GCF_041052385.1). GTDB lineage: Bacteria > Actinomycetota > Actinomycetes > Streptomycetales > Streptomycetaceae > Streptomyces. The sequence continues at coordinate 9,087,269 of NZ_CP163439.1, forward strand.
CACCGCCGCCGTACGCCTGCACGCGCGCGTGGCCGGCGCCCTGCACGCGGCCGCCGTAGGGGCCGGTGCCCTCGCGCGGCCCCCGCAGGCCGGGCGGCACCTGTACCTCGACCTCGGCCCGCTGCGCGCCGGGCTGTCCGCGCACGACGTGGGGGACGCGCAGGACCTGGAGGACTTCCTCGCCGCCCGGCTCGGCATGCCCGCGCCGGGCGGGCACCGCTTCGGCGACGACCTCGGCGCGCTGCGCGTACGACTGTCCACCGGACCGCTGCTGGCCGGCAGCGACGAGGAACGCGCGCAATGCGTCACGTCACCCTCGCCGTTGGAACTGCCACATGTGCACCGCGCGTTGATCCACGTGAAGTCGGTCTTCGACGATCTCCGCGACGACGCTCAGCGATGGGAGCCTCCTCGATGACGCAGCAGTCCGAGTCGGCCATGTCGACCACGCCGCGCACGACGCCCCGGGCCACCGACGCTCCGGCAGGCCAGTCACCCTTCGCGCCCCCGTTCCCGCCGCTCGCCGCACCCCGCCCGTTGGGCGAACGCCGGGTGTGGCCGCGGACCTTCCACGCCCGTCTCACCGCCCCGCTGCCCGGCATCAAGACCCTCGCCCGCTTCGCCCGCGAAGGCGCCGTACGCCCCGGCCGCGAGGGCCTCGCCGACATCCCGCGACTGCCCTTCGAACCGGCCCCGCTGCCCCGCGTGGACGCGCGCACGGTCGCCGTCTCCTGGGCGGGACACGCCAGTTGGGTCGTGCGGATCGGCGGACTGACCGTTCTCACCGACCCCGTATGGTCGCGCCGCATCCTCGGCACCCCGACCCGCATCACCCCGGTCGGCATCGCCTGGAGCGCCCTGCCGCGCGTCGACGCGGTCGTCATCAGCCACAACCACTACGACCACCTGGACGCCCCCACGCTGCGCCGACTCCCGCGCGACACCCCCGTGTTCGTGCCGGCCGGCCTCGCGGGCTGGTTCCGTCGCCGCCGGTTCACCCAGGTCACCGAGCTGGACTGGTGGGAGGCGGCCGAACTGTCCGGCGTCCGCTTCGACTTCGTGCCCGCCCACCACTGGTCCAAGCGCACCCTGACCGACACCTGCCGCAGCCTGTGGGGAGGTTGGGTGCTCACCGCCTCCGACGGACAGCGCGTGTACTTCGCGGGCGACACGGGCTACGGCCACTGGTTCTCCCGCATCGGCGAGCGCTACCCCGGCATCGACCTCGCCCTGCTCCCCATCGGCGCCTACGACCCCCGCTGGTGGCTCAGCGACGTCCACTGCGACCCGGAGGAGGCGGTCCGCGCCGCCCAGGACCTCGGCGCGCGACGGATGGCGCCGATGCACTGGGGCACGTTCGTCCTGTCGGCGGAGCCGGTTCTTGAGCCACTCACACGCGTGCGTGCGGCATGGGAGAAGGCGGGGCTGGACAGGGGGAATCTGTGGGATCTGCCGGTGGGAGGGTCAAGGGTGCTCCGCTAGCCAGGGGCGCGGAGACCTACCTAGGGACGCGGGGAACTGCGCGACCAGCCACGAAGCACCCGCACCCCGCAACGAAACATCACCTGGCGGATCGAACCCGCTTCCAGACACTGGGCGCCACACTGATGACCAGCGTCAGCGCAACAGCCGCGACCACACCCTCCCACGGCTCGCTGAACAGCGACCCCCCAAGAATCCCGATCAACTGGTACGTCACAGCCCAGGCCAGGCAGGCCGGCAGGTTCCCGCGGACGAACCTCCGCATCGGCCACTTCGCCAGCAGACAGGCCAGCATCACCGGCAGACGCCCCGCCGGCACCAGCCGGGACAGCACCAGCACGGCCACCCCGTGCCCGGCGAGCTTCTCCTGCGCCTGCGTGAGCCGCTCCTCCGGCGCGCGCGAGCGGATCGCCTCCAGCCAGCGCGAGCCGTTCTTGGAGCCCATGCCGCGCCGCCCCAGCCAGTACAGCGTCGCGTCGCCCAGGAACGCGGCCGTCGACGCCGTCACGAACACCAGCGCCAGCGAGAACGGTGCCGTCTGGTGGAACGCCACCACCGCCGCCGAACTCACCAGCGCACCCGTAGGCACGATCGGCACCAGCGCCCCGATCAGCACCAGCAGGAACAGCGACGGATAGCCGATCGCCTGCTGCGTCGACTCGGCCGGCACCACCGTCGCGGTGGCCGCCAGCACCGTCACCGGGCCACCTCCAGGCGCACGCTCTCCCCGTGCGCGAGCCGGTGCACCGACACGCTGGGCGCGTGCTCCGCCGCGAGCCGCGCGAACTCGTCGCCCGGCGCGTGGAATTCATGGGGGCGCACGGCGTCCATGCCGATCGGCCAGTACGTGCCGTAGTGCACCGGCACCGCACTGCGCGGCGCGAGCCGGGCCAGCGCCTCGGCGGCCCGCCCCGCGTTCAGATGGCCTTCCCCGAGATACGGTCCCCAGCCGCCCACCGGCAGCAGCGCCACGTCGACCGGGCCGACCTCCTTCGCCATCGTCTCGAACAGGCCGGTGTCCCCGGCGAAGTACGTGCGCCCCTCGCCCTCGATGACGTAACCGAGGGCGGGGGAGCGGTGCGGGCCGACCGGCAGTCGCCGCCCGTCGTGCCGCGCGGACACGGCCCGTACGGCCAGCTCGCCCACCGCCGTCACGTCCCCGGGCGCCATCTCGGTCACCCGCAGATGCGCCAGTCGGCGCAGCGCCGGGACGGCACGGGGCGCACCTCGTGGCACGAGCAGGCGGGTACCCTGCGCCAGCCTCGCCAGTGACGGAACGTGCAGGTGGTCCGCGTGCAGGTGGGAGACCACGGCGACGTCCGCGCGCCAGGCACCGGGCGGCGGCAGTGCGCCCCGGCGGGGGCGCAGATGGGCGAGCCGGCGTGCGAACAGGGGGTCGGTGAGGACGCGTACGTTCGAATCGTCGACCGTGCAAGTGGCGTGACCCCACCAGGTGATCTCCACCGGCACCTTCTTTGCCTCCTTCGCGCGACTCCCCGAAGCGTACGGGCTGGAGTAGGGTCGGCGGCGAAACCCGGAGGTGAGGGGGACGCCATGGGGTCATCCGTAGTGCGAGTGACGGCGATCGCCAGTCTGACGCCTCTCGAAGAGCTGGACGCCGACCCCTTCCTGGTGGACTCCCGCAGCCAGCACGCGATGTGCGCGCGCTGGGCCGCGGAGCACGGGTACGTCGTCGCGCGCGAGCTCCTGGTACGCCGGTTGCGGGCGGACCACGGCGTGCTGTGGGAGGGCGTCCGGCCCGGCCTCGACCTGTTCGTGGCGCCCAGCCGGAGGGTCCTGGAGAGCGCGTTGTCGTCCGTCGAGGAGTTCACCGCGGAGTGCGCCCGGCGGGGCGCGCGGGTGGAGATCGTGGGGCGCGCGGAGCCGTCGTACGACGCACAGATGAAGGCTCGGGTGCACCGGAGGGTGTCGATGCCGACGGCCGGGTACGACGGGCGTTGACGATCACCCCCTCAGCCCGTCCGGCGTTCGAGGACGAGGCCCGTCCAGGGCCGCCCGAGCTGTGGCACCGGCCGGTGTCGGTGGCGTGTGCCAGGCTGGGGGCGTAAAGGCCCGTTTCGGGGTGGTGGGTCGGGACGTGAGGTGGGCTGGGCGTGCGTGGTGGGCGTTGGCGGCGGGCCGCCAGTCAGGTCGGGCGGAGCGTCACCGTGTGGGCGGTCTCCACCGTCACCATGCTCGTGCTCGCCGGGATCCTGCCCGACTTCCAGCTCCAGTCCGCGGACGGTGACAGCGCCACCAGTATCGCCATCACCGCGGCCCTCGGCGCCGGCGCGTTCGGTCTGCTCTCGGCGATCTTCTGGCCCCTCCTCGTACGGCTTCTGCTGCTGGTGCCCGCCCTGGTGCTCGGCCTGCTGGTGTTCTTCCTCAACGGCTCGCTGCTCATCGTCGCCCTGCGCCTGGTCCCCTCCGGCGACAGCGAGGCCGCCCCCGAGACCGCCGTCATCGTCGCCGCCGTGATGTCCGCCGTCGCCTCCGCCACCGGCGCCGCCCTCGCCGTCCGGGACGACGACGCGTACCGGCGCAGGCTGTACCGCCTCGCCGACCGCCGCCGCAGAGCGCTGCCACCCGGCCCGTCCAGCCCCGGTACCGTCTTCCTGCAGCTCGACGGCGTGGGCCACGACGTACTCCTCGACGCCGTCGGCAAGGACCTGATGCCGACCGTCGCCCGCTGGCTCGGCACCAGCACCAGCAGCGTCGACGGCGCCCGCCCCACCCACCGCCCCACCCACCGGCTCACCCCCTGGCGCACCGACTGGTCCAGCCAGACCGGCGCCAGCCAGCTCGGCATCCTGCACGGCAGCAACCACGACGTGCCCGCCTTCCGCTGGTACGAGAAGGCCGGCCGCGAGGTGATGGTCTGCAACCGCCCCACCAGCGCCGCCGAACTCCAGCGCCGCGCCGTCGACCGGACCGGCGACCGCGGACTGCTCACCGCCGACGGCGCCAGCCGCGGCAACCTCTTCAGCGGCGGGGCTGACGAGCAGGCCCTCGTGCTGTCCATCGCCACCAGACGGCGCAGCCGCGAGAACCGCTCCCGGGCGGGCTACTTCGCCTACTTCTCCGACCCGGCCAACGCCGTGCGCACCGCCCTGTCCTTCGTCGCCGAGGTCGGCCGTGAGATCGGCCAGTCCACTCGGGCCCGCGTCCGCAAGGTCCGGCCGAGGGTCTCCCGCGGCGGCCTCTATCCGCTCGTCCGCGCCTTCGCGACCGTCGTCGAACGGGACGTCGTCGTGGCCGCGGTGATGGGCGACATGCTCGCCGGGCGCACCTCCGTCTACGCCGACCTCGTGGCGTACGACGAAGTGGCCCACCACTCCGGGCCGTGCGGCCGGGACGCCGAGAAGGTCCTCGAACGCCTCGACCGGGCGCTGGCGTTGATCGAGAAGGTCGCCGAGCACGCCCCGCGGCCGTACCGGATCGTCGTGCTGTCGGACCACGGCCAGAGCCCCGGCGAGACCTTCCGCGCCCGCTACGGCCTGGGCCTCGGCGACCTGGTGCGGGCCGGCTGCGGGCTGCCCGTGCCGCGCAAGGCGCAGCGCACCCACAGCGGCGCCGAGGCCCGCGCGGCCGTGCGCGCGGCGCTGCGCCGGCCCGTCGAGGAGGGCGGCGAGGAGTATCGCCCCTCCCGCCGCCGCTCGGAGCCGCTCGTGCTCGCGTCCGGCAACCTCGGCCTGGTCTCCTTCCCGGACGTGCCGCACCGGATGACCAAGGAGGAGATCGACGCCCGCCACCCGGCCCTGCTCACCACCCTCGCCAACCACCCCGGCGTCGGCTTCGTGCTCGTCCGCAGCGCCGAGCACGGCGGGCTCGTGCTCGGCGCGTACGGCGCGGAGATTCCGCTGGGCCAACTCGACGACAAACCAGGGCCGTTGGAGGTATTCGGGCCGGGTCCCGCCGACGCCGTCCGCCGCACGCACTCCTTCCCGAACGCCGCCGACATCATGGTCAACTCCGCGTACGACCCGGCCGACGGCGGCGAGGTCCTCGCCTTCGAGGAGCAGATCGGCTCGCACGGCGGGCTCGGCGGCGCGCAGGGCAAGCCGTTCCTGCTGTCGCCGCTCGCCTTCACCGCGCCGGTCGACGACGGGGAGGACCTCGTCGGCGCCGAGCAGGTGCACCGCGTGCTGCGCCGCTGGCTGCGTGAGTCCAACGGCCCCCAGGTGCCCTTGGACGCGGAGCCGGAGGAGCGGGCCGCCTGAAAATCGGCTGCGCCTGATTGGCCGCGGGCACACACTGTTCGAGTCGCAAATCCCTCGAACACCCCCAAGGAGACTCTGCCTTGCAGGCAGCCGTATCTGTCACGCCCGCCCGTATCCCCGAACTTCTCCTCGGCCTCGCCACCGTGCGGCCGGTCTTCATCTGGGGTGCCCCCGGCATCGGAAAGTCCTCCCTCGTCCGGGACTTCGCCGAGTCGCTGGGGCTGGAGTGCGTGAGTCTGCTCGGCACGCAGCTCGCGCCGGAGGACCTGATCGGCGTGCCGCAGATCCGGGAGGGGCGGTCGGTGTTCTGCCCGCCCGAGGCGATCGCCCGCGACGAGCCGTACTGCCTCTTCCTGGACGAGCTGAACGCGGCCACCCCGGATGTGCAGAAGGCGTTCTACTCGCTGATCCTGGACCGCCGTATCGGCAACTACGAGCTCCCGAAGGGCTCGATCGTCATCGGCGCCGGCAACCGCGCCACGGACAACGCGCTCGCCCGCCCCATCGCCTCCGCGCTCGTCAACCGTCTCACCCACGTCCACCTGGAGGCGTCCGCCAAGGACTGGCTGACCTGGGCCGCGAACAACGGCATCCACCCCTGGATCCTCGACCACCTCACCGACCGGCCCGACCATCTGTGGTCCAAGCCGCCGAAGACCGAGGAGCCGTTCTCCACGCCCCGTTCCTGGCACATGCTCTCCGACGCGCTGCACTCCTTCGGCCAGGGCCTCGACGAGGAGACGCTGAAGGTGCTGGCGCACGGCACGCTGACGCCCGTGCACGCCACCGCGTTCTGCGGCTACGTCAAGATCGTGCGCAGCCAGTTCGGCATCGAGGCGATCATCAAGGGCGACGCCCGCTGGCCGCACCGCATGGAGGACCGCGACCTGCTCTACTACCTCGCCGAGTCCTTCCGCGGCCGCCTCGTCAAGGAGCTGCCCGCCGGCAAGGAGCACATGTCGGCGAGCGGCCGGCAGGCCGCGTACCGCGCGAAGTCGCTGCTGGTGCAGCTCGCGGAGATCTCCGTCGAGGTCGCCCAGAGCGTCATCGCCTCCGACGCCGACGGCAACCCGATCCTGCCCGCCTGGTTCCTGGTGGAGGCCGCGCGGGACATGCCGCGGCTGGTCGAGGCACGGCGATGAGCCGAACTCCCGGCAACCGGACTCCCGCCAAGAAGAAGCGGGACGTCGCGGCCGAGGCATTCGCCGAGGGGATGCGGCTGGTGCGGGCCAACCCCGCGCTCGCCGCCGTCGAGTTCAGTGTCTGCCGCGACGAGAAGTGCGAGACGGCGCCCCGGGACGGACTCGTCCGCGTCTCCTCCAGCGGCACCCTGCACGCCCACCCGGCCCGCCTCGCCGAACCCGCCGTATGGGCCTGGTCGATCGCACACGCCGTCCTCCACCTCGGCTTCGGCCATGTCCCGGCGGCGAAGGGGGTGCGCGAGCAGCCCGACCGGTACGACGTCGCCGCGCGCTGCGTGGTCGTCAACCGCTTCCTGCTGTCCTTCCCCGTAGGCCGTGCCCCGGACGACAAGCCCCTGGCGTACCCGGACGGCGACGAGGAGCGACTCGCCGCGCACTGGCGACGCGACGGGCTCCCGGCCGCGTACGAGCACTGCGGTACCGCGGGCGGTGAGCCCGACCAGCTGCTCGTGGAATGGCGCGGCTGGTACAACCAGCCCCCGGACCACCAGCTGGCGTTCGCCACCGCGCTGACCCGCACCGTCTCCGCCGCGATGGACATGGCGGGAGGCCGCCGCGACTCCCTGGACGGCGAGCCGCTCAAGAAGCGGCCCTGGCAGTGGGCGCTGGAGTGGTTCATCACGTCCTACCCGCTGCTCGGCGGCATCGCGGCCGGCATCGAACTGGTCGCCGACGCCGAACTCGCCCACGCGCACGGCATCTCCGTCGCCGCCGTCAACGCCGAGGCCGGCCAGATCTACATCAACCCGCTGCGCCACTTCGAGGACGAGGAGTGGCGGTTCATCCTCGCCCACGAGATGCTGCACGCCGCCCTGCGCCACGGCGACCGCTGCGGCACCCGCGACCCGTACCTGTTCAACGTCGCCTGCGACTACGTCATCAACGGCTGGCTGCGCGAGATGCAGGTCGGCGAGATGCCCCACGGCCTGCTGTACGACGCGCAGTTCACCGGCCTGTCCGCCGAGGAGGTGTACGACCGGATCGTCGTTGACCTGCGCCGGATGCGCCGCCTGGCCACTCTGCGCGGCAAGGGCGTCGGCGATGTCCTCGGCGCTCCGCTCGGCGCGCCCGGCGACACCTGCGACCTCGACGAGTTCTACCGCCGCGGCCTCTCCCAGGGCCTCGACCTGCACCAGCAGCAGGAGCGCGGCTTCCTGCCCGGCGGCCTGGTCCAGGAGATCCGCGCGCTCAGCCATCCGCCGCTGTCCTGGGACGCCCGACTCGCCCGCTGGTTCGACGAGTTCGTGCCGCGCCCGGAGCCGGTCCGGACGTACGCCCGCCCCTCGCGCCGCCAGTCGTCCACGCCCGACATCCCGCGCGCGGGACAGTACTTCCCGCCCGAGGAGATCGCCCGCTGCACCTTCGGCGTCGTCCTGGATACCTCCGGCTCCATGGACCGGGTGCTGCTCGGCAAGGCGTTGGGCGCCATCGCCTCCTACGCCGCGGCCCGGGACGTACCGGCGGCGCGGGTGGTGTTCTGCGACGCGGCACCGCACGACGCCGGGTATGTGCCGGTGACGGACATCGCCGGGCGGGTGCGGGTGCACGGCCGCGGCGGCACGGTCCTGCAGCCCGGGATCGACCTGCTGCACCGCGCGGACGACTTCCCGCCGGGCGCGCCCGTCCTGGTCATCACGGACGGCTGGTGCGACGTGCTGCGGGTGCGGCGCGAGCACGCGTACCTGATACCTCAGGGTCGTCGCCTGCCGTTCACCCCGCGTGGGCCGGTCTTCCGGGTGCAGTGAGCCCGAGTGTGATCGGATGGGGGACACGGACCCAGGAAACGGGCCCCCATGCGAAAGGATGAATCGTGGCTACCACGCGCTCCGCACACACCGTCTGGGAAGGCAACCTGCTCGAGGGCAACGGTGTCGTCAACTTCGACTCCTCCGGTGCCATCGCCGCCCAGCCGGTCACGTGGGCCTCGCGCTCCCAGGACGCGAGCGGCAAGACCAGCCCCGAGGAGCTGATCGCCGCCGCGCACTCCAGCTGCTTCTCCATGGCGCTGTCGCACGCCCTGGCGGGTGCCGGCACGCCGCCCACCAAGCTGGTCACCTCGGCCGACGTGAGCTTCCAGCCGGGCGAGGGCATCACCGGTATCCACCTCACCGTCGAGGGCACCGTTCCCGGCCTCGACGCGGAGGGCTTCGCCGCCGCGGCGGAGGACGCCAAGAAGAACTGCCCGGTCAGTCAGGCGCTGACGGGTACGACGATCACGCTGACGGCGAAGCTGGCGTAGCGCTCCGCTGGGGGAGCCGCGCAGGGTAGTGCCGCGGAAGGTCGTCTTCAGGGTGCGGCACCGTCGTGGCTGGGCGCGCAGTTCCCCGCGCCCCTCGGGGGCGGCCCTTCGGGCCTGCCCCCGAACCCTGAGCGGGCGCTCAGCTCTCGTTTGGTACCCGTCCCCCCGGTCACCCGTCCCATTGACAAGAACCCCCGCGAGTTTTGTGCTGGAGTTCAAGGGGCGCCCTGGCGGAAGGGGACAGCGATGGCACGCGCGGTCGGGATCGATCTCGGGACCACGAACTCGGTGGTGGCCGTCCTGGAGGGCGGCGAGCCCACGGTCGTCGCCAACGCGGAGGGGGCCAGGACCACACCGTCGGTCGTGGCCTTCGCCAAGAACGGCGAGGTACTCGTGGGGGAGGTGGCCAAACGGCAGGCGGTGACGAACGTCGAGCGCACCGCCCGCTCAATGAAGCGGCACATGGGTGACGGACCCTGGCGCTTCCCGGAACAGGGGGACATCGACGGCACCCGCTACCGGGCGCAGGAGCTGTCCGCCCGGGTGCTGCAGAAGCTGAAGCGGGACGCCGAGTCCTATCTGGGCGAGGACGTCACCGACGCGGTGATCACCGTGCCCGCGTACTTCGACGACGCCCAGCGGCAGGCCACCAAGGAGGCCGGGGAGATCGCGGGCCTGAAGGTCCTGAGGATCATCAACGAGCCCACGGCCGCCGCCCTCGCCTACGGCCTCGACCGGGGCGAGGAACAGACCGTCCTCGTCTTCGACCTCGGCGGCGGCACCTTCGACGTCTCGTTGCTGGAGATCGGCGACGGCGTCATCGAGGTCAAGGCCACCAACGGTGACACGCACCTGGGCGGCGACGACTGGGACCAGCGGATCGTCGAGTACCTCGTGAAGAAGTTCAAGGGGGCGTACGGCATCGACCTCGGCAACGACAAGATGGCGCTGCAGCGGCTTCGCGAGGGTGCCGAGAAGGCCAAGATCGAGCTGTCCAGCTCCTCCGAGACGACGATCAACCTGCCCTACATCACCGCCTCCGCCGAGGGCCCCCTCCACCTCGACGAGAAGCTGACCCGCGCCCAGTTCCAGGAGCTCACCGCGGACCTCCTCGACCGCTGCAAGACCCCCTTCCACCAGGCGGTCAAGGACGCCGGCATCAAGCTCTCCGCGGTCGACCACGTCATCCTCGTGGGTGGCTCCACCCGCATGCCCGCCGTCACCGACCTCGTCAAGGAACTCACCGGCAAGGACCCGCACAAGGGCGTCAACCCCGACGAGGTCGTGGCCGTCGGCGCGGCGCTGCAGGCGGGCGTCATCCGCGGCGATGTCAAGGATGTCCTGCTCCTGGACGTCACCCCGCTGTCCCTCGGCATCGAGACCAAGGGCGGCATCATGACGAAGCTCATCGAGCGCAACACGACGATCCCCACCCGGCGTTCGGAGATCTTCACCACGGCCACCGACAACCAGCCCTCCGTCGGCATCCAGGTCTACCAGGGCGAACGCGAGATCGCGGCGTACAACAAGAAGCTCGGCGTCTTCGACCTGACCGGGCTGCCACCGGCCCCGCGTGGTGTCCCGCAGATCGAGGTCGCGTTCGACATCGACGCCAACGGCATCATGCACGTCTCCGCAAAGGACCTGGCCACCGGCCGCGAGCAGAAGATGACGGTGACGGGCGGCTCGGCGCTGCCGAAGGACGACATCGACCGCATGATGCGAGAGGCCGAGCAGTACGCCGAGGAGGACCGCAACCGCCGCGAGGCGGCCGAGACCCGCAACCAGGCCGAGCAACTCGTCTACCAGACCGAGAAGTTCATCCGCGACAACGAGGACAAGGTCCCGGCGGACACCAGGTCGGAGGTCGAGTCGGCGGTCACCGACCTCAAGCAGCAACTGGAGCAGAACGCCGAGACCAGCGCCCTGCGCACGGGAATCGAGAAGCTCGCCTCGGTCAGCCAGAAGATGGGCCAGGCGATGTACGCCCAGACCCAGCAGACCCCGACGGACAGCACCACCGGCACGGGCACCGAGCAGACCTCACCCCAGGACGACGAGGGCGTGGTGGACGCGGAGATCGTGGACGACGAGAAGGAGCAGAAGGGCGGAGCGGCGTAGAGCCCCGCCTAGGACCCGGTCCGCTCCCAGCCCCGCCGCTCCGGCCGCGGCCCCAGTTGCTCGGGGTCGCGGGTCCGGTACACCACGTACGGCCGGAACAGGTACTGGAGCGGCGCGCTGAACATGTGGACCAGCCGGGTGTACGGCACCAGGGCGATGAGGGCCATGCCGAACACCGCGTGGACCTGGTACAGGACCGGGACGCCGGCCATCAGGTCCGTGGCCGGGCTGAGGGTGAACAGGCTGCGGGCCCAAGGGGCGATGGACTGGCGGTAGTCGTAGCCGTCGCCGGAGGTGTGGGACAGCTTGGCGACCATGCCCAGCACGATCGCCGCGACCAGGACGACGTACATGAGCTTGTCGTTGGCGGTGGTCGCGCGGAACACCGGTGCCCGGGTGCGGCGGCGGTGGACCAGCAGCGCGATCCCGCCGACCGTGACGATGCCGGCCGCCGTGCCGCCGTAGAGGGAGAACAGGTGGTAGGTGTGCTCGCTCACGCCGGCGGCGTCCGTCCATGACGCGGGGATGAACAGACCGACGACATGGCCGACCAGCACGAACAGGATGCCGTAGTGGAAGGCGGGCGAGGCGATGTTCAGGAGCTTCGACTCGTACACCTGGGATGAGCGGGTGGTCCAGCCGAACCTGTCGTAGCGGTGGCGCCAGGTGAGGCCGGCGACGAGCAGGGCGAAGGTGACGTAGGGCAGGACGCCCCACAGGAGGGTGGTCATGGGCGCGCCCCCGTGTGGTCGGTCGGAAGTGTGGCGCACACGGCGTCCAGGACGGACGCGTACGGCGTGCCGAAGTCGGTGAGCCGGGCGCGGAGTTGATCCAGGCACTCCCGGTGCTCCAGAAGGAGGTCGGTGTTGCCGGTGCGGGCCGTGAACTCCAGTACCGCGGGCAGGAAGTCGGGCAGCTCCTCGTCGGCGAACTCCAGGCCGTGCGCGCGGTAGACCTCCTTGAAGCGGACCAGCGACATGCCGCGCCGCCGGGTGTCCCCGTCGTGCCACCAGCTCAGGTACAGGCTGTGGCGGTTCTTGAAGTCGAAGACCTGGACGTAGTGGGCGGCCAGCTCCTGCGGGGACGTGACCATCGCGTGGTCGGTGAACTCGCGGAGTTGCGGGGCGGCTTCGCGCAGCAGCGGCAGGCGGGCGCGGAAGTCGTCGTCGGGGTAGGTCAGGCAGAGCGCGGCCGCCTGGTAGAGCACCTCGAAGGACGGCATCAGGCCTCCTCGGCCTCGGCTGTGGGGGGTGTGGGGGTCGTGTCGGCCGCGTCGTCCGCGGTCTGCCGTCCGCGCAGGAGGTGGAAGTTCTCCACCGGCACCAGTGGCAGCAGCTTGCGGCCCGAGTCCTGGCCGAAGGGTCCGTCCCCGCCCATCCCGGGCCCGCCCTCGTGGTCGAGGCTGCAGCCCTGCGGGAGCGCCGACTCCTCCAGACGCCGGGCGTCCCCGAGGGCCGCCGTCGGAATCACGTACCGGTCCTCGTACTTGGCGATCGCCAGCAACCGGTACATCTGCTCGATCTCGTAGACCCCCATGCCCACGGCGGCGGGCACCGAAGGGTCCGGTTCCTCACCGAGGTTGATCGCCCGCATGTGGGAGCGCATCGCGGCCAGCTTCTCCAGCGAGGACCGGACCGGGCCGACGTCACCGGCCGTGAACAGCTCCGCCAGGTACTCCAGGGGGATGCGCAGGCTGTCGATCGCGCCGAACAGGTTCCCCGCGTCCTCGCCGTCGTGCCCGGTCTCGGTCAGCGCGTCCACCACGGGGGAGAGCGGCGGGATGTACCAGACCATCGGCATCGTCCGGTACTCCGGGTGCAGCGGAAGCGCCACCCGGTACTTGCTGATCAGCGCGTGCACCGGGGAGCGACGGGCGGCCTCCAGCCAGTCGTACGGGATCCCCGCCTCCTCGCACGCCCGCCGCACCCCGGTGTCCTCGGGGTCGAGGAAGACACCCAACTGGGCCTCGTACAGGTCCCGTTCACTGCGCACCGAGGCGGCGGCCGTCACCTTGTCGGCGTCGTACAGGATCACCCCGAGATAGCGCAGCCGGCCCACGCACGTCTCCGAGCAGACCGTCGGCAGACCGGCCTCGACGCGCGGATAGCACAGCGTGCACTTCTCGGCCTTGCCGGTGCGATGGTTGAAGTACACCTTCTTGTACGGGCATCCCGTCACGCACATCCGCCAGCCCCGGCACCGGTCCTGGTCGACGAGGACGATGCCGTCCTCCGCCCGCTTGTACATCGCGCCGGACGGGCACGACGCCACGCAGGACGGGTTGAGGCAGTGCTCGCAGATGCGCGGCAGATAGAACATGAAGGCCTGCTCGAACTCGAACCGCACCTTGTCCGAGGCCTGCGTGCGTGCGCGCTCGACCATCGGGTCGAAGTCGCCGTGGGCGGGGGCGCCGGCGAGGTTGTCGTCCCAGTTCGCCGACCACTCGATCTTCATCGGCTTGGCGTCGAGCTGCGATATCGGCTGTGCCACCGGGAAGTCGTCGCCCAGCGGGGCGTCGGTGAGGTTCTTGTAGTCGTACGTCCAGGGCTCGTAGTAGTCCTTGATCTCCGGGAGTTCGGGGTTGGAGAAGATCCCGGCGAGCTTGCGCAGCCGCCCGCCCGCCTTCAGTTTCAGCGCGCCGCGCCGGTTCAGCTCCCAGCCGCCGCGCCAGCGTTCCTGGTCCTCGTAGCGGCGTGGATAGCCCTGGCCGGGGCGGGTCTCGACGTTGTTGAACCAGACGTACTCCATGCCCTGCCGGTTGGTCCACGCCTGTTTGCAGGTGACCGAGCAGGTGTGGCAGCCGATGCACTTGTCGAGGTTCATCACCATCGCGATCTGGGCCATCGGACGCATCAGTACTCGACCTCCTGGCTGCGGCGGCGGATCACCGTCACCTCGTCGCGCTGGTTGCCCGTCGGGCCCAGGTAGTTGAACGCCCAGGACAACTGGGCGTAGCCGCCGACGAGATGGGACGGTTTGAGGATCAGCCGGGTGAGCGAGTTGTGGATGCCGCCGCGCTTGCCGGTGGCCTCCGTCTTCGGTACGGCGATCGTGCGTTCCTGCGCGTGGTGCATGTAGACGGTGCCGCGTGGCATACGGTGCGAGACGACGGCCCGGGCGACCACCACGCCGTTGCGGTTGACCGCCTCGACCCAGTCGTTGTCCACCACGCCGATCGCGTCCGCGTCCTGCGGGGACATCCAGATGTTCTGGCCGCCACGGGACAGGGCCAGCATGAAGAGGTTGTCCTGGTACTCGGAGTGGATGGACCACTTGTTGTGCGGGGTGAGATAACGGACCGTCACCTCGCTCTGTCCGTCCGGGCCGAGGCGCGGTTCGCCGAACAGCCTGTTCATGTCCAGGGGCGGCCGGTAGACGGGGAGCGCCTCGCCCAGCTCGTGGATCCAGTCGTGGTCGAGGAAGAAGTGCTGGCGGCCGGTGAGGGTGTGCCAGGGCTTGAGGTGCTCGGTGTTGAGGGTGAAGGCGGTGTAGCGGCGCCCGCCCGACTCGCTGCCCGACCATTCCGGTGAGGTGATCACCGGCACGGGCGCGGCCTGGGTGTCCGCGTACGTGATCCGCCTGCCCTCGTGCTCGGCCGCCAGGTGCGCCATCTCCTGCCCGGTGCGGGCCTGAAGGGTGCGGAAGCCCTGGGTGGCGAGGCGGCCGTTGGTGGTGCCGGAGAGGGCGAGGATGGTGTTCGCGGCCTTCACGGCCGTATCGAGGGACGGGCGGCCGTCGTGCCCCACGCCGTTCAGCCGCCTCAGTTCCTCGACCTCCTCGTCAGGATGCAGCGTGATGCCCTTGGCAGGCAGGCCGAGTTGCTCGGCCAGCGGGCCCAGCGCCGTGAACTTGGCGCCGATCGCCGTGTAGTCCCGCTCGACGACGGTGAGGTTCGGCATGGTCTTCCCGGGCACGGGGTCGCACTCGCCCCGTTTCCAGTCTTGGACGACCCCGCCCGGCTGGGCGATCTCGCCCGGGGTGTCGTGCTGGAGCGGGGTCGCCACCAGGTCCTTGCGCACGCCCAGATGGTCGACGGCGAGTTCGCTGAGCCGCTCGGCCAGCGCCTTGAACGCGTCGAAGTCGGTGCGGGCCTGCCAGGGCGGATCCACGGCCGGAGTGAAGGAGTGCACATAGGGGTGCATGTCCGTGCTGGAGAGGTCGTGCTTCTCGTACCAGGTCGCGGCCGGCAGGACGACGTCCGACAGGAGTGTGGACGAGGTCTGCCGGAAGTCCAGCGACAGCAGCAGGTCGAGCTTGCCCTCGGGCGCCTCGTCGCGCCAGGTCACATCCCGCGGCCGCACGTCCGTCGCAGCCTCCTCGGCCTGAAGGGAGGAGTGCGTGCCGAGCAGGTGCCGGGTGAAGTACTCGGCGCCCTTCGCGGAGGAGCCGAGCAAATTGGCCCGCCACAGCGTCAGCACCCGCGGCCAGTTCTCCGGCGCGTCCGGGTCCTCGCACGCGAACTTCAAGGTGCCCGCCCGCAGTTCGGCCACCACCCGCGACACCGGATCACCGAACACCTCGCCCAGCTCCAGCGGATTGCGGTCGAAGGTCGGATACGACGGCATCCACCCCGCTCGCGCCGACAGCGCGAGACAGTCCGCGCCCGTCATCCCCCGGAACCGGCCCGCACCGAGCGGCGAGGCCAGCACGTCGGCCGTGAACCCGTCGTAGCGCCACTGGTCGGTGTTGAGGAACCAGTACGCCGTGCCGATCATCTGGCGCGGCGGCCGTGACCAGTCCGAGGCCGCCGCGAGCGTCGCCCAGCCGGTCACCGGACGGCACTTCTCCTGGCCCACGTAGTGCGCCCAGCCGCCGCCGTTGCGGCCCTGGCAGCCGGTGAGCTGCAGCAGGGCGAGGAAGGCGCGGTAGATCGTCTCGGAGTGGAACCAGTGGTTGGTGCCGGCCCCCATCAGGATCATGCAGCGGCCCTTCGACCGCTCCGCCGTGCGCGCGAACTCCCGGGCGATCCGCACGCACTTGGCCGCCGGGACGGAGGTGTGCGCCTCCTGCCAGGCGGGGGTGCCGGGCGCGTCGGCGTCGTCGTACGACACCGGCCAGCGGCCGGGCAGCCCGGGTCGCGCGACCCCGTACTGCGCGAGCAGCAGGTCGAAGACCGTCGTCACCAGCCGCCCGCACGCCCCGCCGAGCTTCGTCGCCGGGACACCGCGTCGTACGACGTCTCCGCGCCCCTGCCCGTGCGGTCCGCCCTCGGTGTCGAAGCGGGGCAGCAGCACCTCGACGCCTGCGGCGACCTCACTGCCGTACAGGCTCAACCTCGGGCGTATGTCGCCCAGTTCGAGGTTCCACCTGCCCATGCCCGACTCGGCCCAGCGGAAGCCGAGGGAGCCGTTCGGGGCGACCACGCGGCCCGTCACCTCGTCCAGCACGACCGTCTTCCACTCGGCACTCTCACCCGCCTTCCCCAGGTCCGAGGCGCGCAGGAACTTCGCCGGGACGTAAGCCCCGTCCCGCTCCTCCAGGGTCACGAGGAACGGCAGGTCGGTGAACTGCCGTACGTAGTCCGCGAAGAACGGTGTCTCGCGGTCGACGAAGAACTCCTTGAGGACGACGTGTCCCATGGCGAGGGCCAGCGCGCCGTCCGTGCCGGGGTGCGGGTGGAGCCACTCGTCGGCGAACTTGGCGTTGTCGGCGTAGTCGGGGGCGATGACCACGACCTTCTGGCCCCGGTAGCGGGCCTCCGCCATCCAGTGCGCGTCCGGGGTGCGGGTCACCGGGACGTTCGAGCCCCACATCATCAGATACGCCGCGTCCCACCAGTCGCCCGACTCCGGTACGTCGGTCTGGTCGCCGAAGACCTGCGGGGAGGCCACGGGCAGGTCGGCGTACCAGTCGTAGAAGGACAGCATCGGCGCGCCGATCAGGGAGTGGAAGCGGGCGCCCGCCGCGTGCGACACCATCGACATCGCGGGGATGGGGGAGAAACCGGCGATACGGTCCGGGCCGTACGTCTTGATGGTGTGCACATGCGCGGCGGCGATCAGCTCGATCGCCTCGTCCCAACTCGTCCGCACCAGGCCGCCCTTGCCGCGCGCCCGCTGGTAGCGGCGGCGGCGCTCGGGGTCGTTCTGGACGTCCGCCCAGGCCAGGACGGGGTCTTGCAGGCGCTCCTTCGCCTCCCGGTACATCTCCAGGAGGACACCGCGGATGTAGGGGTAGCGCACCCGGGTGGGGGAGTAGGTGTACCAGGAGAAGGCGGCGCCGCGAGGACAGCCGCGGGGCTCGTACTCGGGGCGGTCGGGGCCGACACTGGGATAGTCGGTCTGCTGGGTCTCCCAGGTGATGATGCCGTCCTTGACGTACACCTTCCAGCGGCAGGAGCCCGTGCAGTTCACGCCGTGGGTGGAGTTCACGACCTTGTCGTGGCTCCAGCGGTCCCGGTAGAAGGCGTCCGCCTCCCGCCCGCCGGTCAGTCGGACACTGTGCAGATCGGGCGCGGGCGTGCCCGGCCGGAAGAACCTGGCGGCCTTCAGCAGCGCCGCGCCCGGCTCGGCGGGCTGCTCGGCAGGCGGCTCGACGGGCGGCTCGGCGGGCGGGGTGGGCGGTATCCGCGTGTCGGTCACAGGCGCTCCCTTGCTTGCCCTGGTCCCGAACCTAGGGCGGCGCGCGGGAGCGCACCCCTTCACCGCACCCGTACGGGTCAGACCTTGCGGGCGACCCCCGCGTACACGGGCACGATGCCCTCAGCCTGGGCCGCCACGTCCTCCGGCTCCGGGCGCCAGCCGTAGACGGGGATGACGCCGGGTCCGAGCAGCTCCAGGCCGGCGAAGAAGCGGGAGAACTCGGCCAGCGAGCGGGGGAAGAAGGGGGTGCCGCTGCGCCGGAAGTGGTTCGCCGCCTTCTCGATCGCCTCCGGGCTGAGGTCCGGGGTGACCTGGGACAGGATCAGGTAGCTGCCCGGGGCGAGCGCGGCGACGTACTTCCCGAGCAGGCCGTACACGTCGTCGCCGTCGGGATCGTCGCCCAGGTAGTGGGTCAGCGCGACCAGCGACAGCGCGACCGGCTCGGCGAAGTCCAGGGACTCGCAGGCCTGCCCCAGCAGGGTGTCGATGTCACGGACATCGGCGTGGACGTAGGTGGTGCTGCCCTCGGCGGTGCCGTGCAGCAGCGCCTGAGCGTGCCGCAGCACGATCGGGTCGTTGTCCGCGTAGACGACCTTGGACTCCGTGGCGACGCCCTGGGCCACCTGGTGCAGGTTGGGCTCGGTGGGGATGCCCGTGCCGATGTCCAGGAACTGGCGTATCCCGGCCTCGGCGGCGGTGCGCACGGCCCGGTGCATGAACCGGCGGTTGGCGCGCGCACCGCGCAGGACCGTGCCGTCCACGGCCAGGATCTTCCGGGCCAGCTCCTCGTCCACCGGGTAGTTGTCCTTGCCGCCCAGCCACCAGTCGTAGACGCGGGCCGGGTGCGGCCGGCTGGTGTCGACGCGGGTGGACGCGGCCTTGGATCCGGTCATGCGGTGTGTTCTCCTCGGGTCTCGGGACGGAGCTGGGGGAGCCACTCGGAAGTCGCCGCACGGGGCGCGAAGGTTGCCGTGAAGGGCCGGAAAGACCGCCGCGGGCCGCTCAGAAGTCCTCGCGAAGCTCCCGCAGGATCGTCTTCGTGCGCTCCGCCGACGCGGCAGCCGTCGACATGTGGTCCAGCACCTCCAGATGCGCGGCGACCTCCTGGCGGGAGTCGAGATACAGGGCGCCGGTCAGGTACTCGGTGTAGACCATGTCGGGCAGCTCGGGCTCGGCGAAGCGGAACAGGGAGAAGGGCGCGTACGTCCCCGGATGCGGGCCGGAGGCGAACTCGGCGATCTGCAGCGTGACCCGGTCGCGCTCGGCCAGCTCCAGGAGCTTGTCCACCTGGTCCCGCATCACCTCGCCGCGCTCGCTCACCGGGCGCCGCAACACCGTCTCGTCCATGATCACCCACAGGTGGGGCGGGTCGGGGTGGTCCAGCAGCCGCTGCCGTTCCATCCGCAGCGACACATGCCGCTCGACGGTCTCCGGCCCCGCCTGCCCGATCGTCCCGGCCTCCATCACGGCACGCGCGTACTCCTCGGTCTGCAGCAGACCGGGCACGAAGTGCGGCTCGTAGGAGCGGATGATGCGGGCGGCGCCCTCCAGGCTGACGTACAGGCTGAACCAGTCCGGCAACACGTCGTGGAACCGCTGCCACCAGCCCGGCAGGTTGGCCTCCTCGGCCAGCGCGACGAACGCGGCCGCGTCCTTCTCGGGCACCCCGTACGTCTCCAGCAGCACCTGCACGTACGGGATCTTCAGCGCGACCTCGGCCGTCTCCATCCGCCGTACGGTCGCCGCGGCCACCCGCAGGACCAGTGCGGCCTCGTCACGCCCCAGCCCGGCCGACTCGCGCAGCTCCTGCAGGCGCCTGCCGAGCACCACCTGGCCCACGGTGGGGGCCGGCCGCCGCTCACTCACGCCACGCCTCCCCTATGCGCCGGAAGTACGGGGTGCAGTGTGCCATGTTCCGGGGGCCCGTGGGGGGCAGTGCCGTGTGCAGGCTACGCGCCCCTGAGGGCGTATTACCCCCGGGGTAATCGACCGCACCGCCGGACCGCGAGACCGTGTTGGCACCGGGTTCCGGGGCGGCGCACTCCGCTCCGGGACCCGGGTTCCAGCGCAACTCGACCTCGACGGAGGGTGATTCGTCATGTCCGCCACCTCGCTTGCCGTACTTGCCCGGACCTCCGACCCGCAGACCGTGCTGCGCCGCTTTCTGGCCCTGGACGCGGTGGTGACCGGGGCGAACGGGCTCGCCTATCTCGTCGTCTCCGGCCCGCTGGGGCGGCTGCTCGGGGTCGACGGCTCGCTGCTGCTCGCACTCGGTGCCTTCCTCACCGTCTACGCCGCCGCCGTCGGCCTGCTCGCCTCCCGTGCCCGCCCCGCCGCGTTCCCGGTGCGGGCCGTGATCGAGGCCAACCTCGCCTGGGCCGCGCTGAGTCTCGTCGCCCTCGCGCTGTGGCTGTCGCCGACCACGGCGGGCGCGGTGTGGACCGTGCTCCAGGCGCTCACGGTGGCCGGGTTCGCCGGGTTGCAGTACGCGGCGCTGAAAGCACGTCAGGACATCAGCGACTGAAGGTACTTGACCGTCGCCGGGTCGGCCGGGAGGAACGTCTCGATGGCCAGCTCGGCGACGGTCACGTCCATCGGCGTGTTGAAGGTGGAGATGGATGAGACGAAGGACAGGACCCGGCCCTCGTGCTCGATCAGCAACGGCAGCGCGAAGTAGGGGGCGGCCTCGGCCGGTGCGGCTCCGGGCGTCTCCTCCGGTACCGGGTACGCCGCCACCTCCTCGTACAGCCGGCGCAGCGGCTCGGAGCGGTGCAGCGCGATCTGCCGGTCCATCTGGGCGAGCAGATGCCCGCGCCACTCCCGCAGGTTGCGGATGCGCGGCGCGAGGCCCTCCGGGTGCAGGGTCAGTCGCATCGTGTTCAGCGGGGGCGCGAGAAGGTGCTCGGGGATGCCGTCGAGCAGCATCAGGATGCCCCGGTTGGCCGCGTGGACGTGGTACATCGCGTCGACCACGAGGGCCGGGTAGGGCTCGTAGCCCTGGATCAACTGCTCCATGCCCGCGCGGACGGCGTCCAGCGCGGGATCGTCCAGCGGGGTCTCCGGGTAGTGCGGGGCGTATCCGGCCGCCAGCAGCAGCGCGTTGCGCTCGCGCACCGGCACCTCCAGGTGCTCGGCCAGCCGCAGCACCATTTCCTCGCTGGGCCGCGAACGCCCCGTCTCGATGAAGCTGATGTGCCGCGCCGAGGA
The DNA here is from genome assembly GCF_041052385.1 of Streptomyces sp. R28. Lineage (GTDB taxonomy): Bacteria > Actinomycetota > Actinomycetes > Streptomycetales > Streptomycetaceae > Streptomyces. The sequence goes on from NZ_CP163439.1 coordinate 9,108,321, forward strand.
GTCGGCCCGCAGTGCCAACTCCAGCTGGCTGACCCGCCGTTGCTCCCGCCAGGCCCGAAGCAGAGGGCCCACGCCCGCGGGCCCGTCGGCGCGGGCGGTGGCGGGCGCGGCGTCTCGGGGCGGGACCATGGTCATGAGTACGACCGTAGTCGACGAGCGCGTGGAATGACCGAGCCATGGATGTCGTCCCTGGTGGGAGAGGCCGTGTACCGCGTCCGAGTGCCCGTCCTGCTGGTGCGCCGGGCGTACGAGCGCCGGCTGCAGACCCAGCGGCACCCCGGCCCCGACCACGCCGCACCGCCGAAGAACGGCGCCCCCGAGGGCGGGCTCATGACCCTGGCCTGGGTCTACTGCACGCCCCCGACCCGCAGCTCTTGCTCGACGGCACGACCGGCCAGGTCACCCCCGACTCCAAGGGCTGCGGCGCGGTCATGCGCTCGGCCCCCTTCGGGCCCACGAACTCCGCCGACGGGGCCTTCGCCATGGCCGCCCGGGCCGCCGGAAGGCGCGGGCCTGCGCACGCTGCGGCAACCTCCTGGGTGCCCGGTACGGCGACCACGGCCTCCCGCACGAATGGGCGGGGCGGGTCGAGGGACGGGCCCAGATCGCCGCGCTCGCCTGCGACCCGGCGGCCGAATTCGTCCGCCGCTGACCGCCGGGAGCCGTCTGACCTGGGCCGCCCCGCCCAGGCTGTGGCAGGCTGAAGACGAACCCCCCCACTCCAGGAAGGAGCGAGGCCATGCCCCTCGAACCGCTGTCGCAGAAGGAGATCGAGGACCGGCTCGCGGAGCTGCCGGGCTGGTCGCAGGACGGCGACCGCATCGCCCGCTCCTACCGGCTCCCCTCGCACTTCGCGGCCACGGCGATGGTCGTGCACATCGCCCAGGTCCAGGAGGAGCTCGACCACCACTCCGACCTCACCCTCGGCTACAACACGGTGTCGCTCACCGTGAACACCCACACCGTCAGCGCCGTGACCGAGCGGGACTTCGCCCTCGCCCGGAAGATCGAGGAGCTCGCTCCCGGCCACGGGGCACACTGACGGGCGTGCTGGACTACGACAAGGAAGCGGAGCGGTACGACGCCTCGCGCGGCGGCGAGCCCCGGGCGGCGGCCGCGGCGGAGGCGGTGCTGGGGCTCCTGCCGGACGGCACCCGGCGCCTGCTCGACGTCGCCTGCGGCACGGGCATCGTGACGCGTCGGCTCGCCGCCGCCCGGGACGGCCTGTGCGTGACCGGTGTCGACCTCGCGCCCGGCATGGCCCGGCAGGCCGCCGCCCGTCTGCCCGGCGCCGTCGTGCTCGCCGACAGCCGTCGGCTGCCGCTGCCGGACGGCCGGGTCGACGCCGTCAGCAGCGTGTGGCTGCTCCACCTGGCGCAGACCGCCGCGGACGTGCGGACCATCGTCGGTGAGTGCGCCCGCGTGCTGCGGCCCGGCGGCGTGTACATCACCACGGTCGACAAGGCCGCCGCGCACAACGTGGGCAGCGACATCGATGCCGTGCTGGCCTCCCGTCCGCGCCGCCCGGCCCGGGACGAGGCGGGCTCGTCGAGTCGTACGCCCTCGATCACGGCCTGGTCCCGGCCGGGCAGGCCCGCTTCACCGGCCGCGGCCAGGGACGCAGCCCCCGCCGCACGGTCGCCGACCTGCGCCGGGGGTGGTTCGTCGCCCTGCCGCCCGGCGGCGCGCTCGCCGACGAGTTCGCCGCGCGCCTCGCGGAACTGCCGGACCAGGACCGCCCCCGGCCGGACCCGGTGTTCAGTCTCCGGGCGTTCAGGAAGCCCGAGTGAAGTCCATGGTCCAGTTGGTCAGCCAGGTTCCCCCGCCGTCGACGGAGAACGCCTGCTCCCAGCGGGCCGAGGCGGCGGACACGCACGACCAGACGAACCGCACCCGCACGTCTTTGCCGTCGTGGACGTCGTCGCCGTAGAACTCGCCGCGGCCGTCCTCGAAGCGCCCGATCACCGGCGGGAACAGCTTCCCGCTGCCGCTGGCGGACCAGTTCAGCGACCATTGCCCGGTCTCCCGGTCGAACAGGCGCAACGTCAGCCCCTTCGATCCCAGGTGCGGCATGTCGATCTCGTCGACGTTGGCGGCGCCGTCGAACAGCGGCCAGCAGCGGTTCGTGGCCGGGAACTCCACCCACTCGCTGTCCGGGTCGAGGAAGTGGGTGCGGCGGCGGTTGAGGACCTCCCAGTCGCCGTGGAAGAAGTCGAAGTCGTGCGGGCTGCTCATGTGCGGTCTCCAGTGGTTCCTTCGGGCAGGGAATCGGCCAAGTAGGCCGTCAGGTCCGGGACTTCGGGCGCCAGCAGGTGCCGTACCCAGGCGTCCCGTTCGTGCAGGATCGGCGGCAGTTCCCAGACGCAGCCGATCCACGGCAGGTCGGGGGTGACGAAGTGGGTCGGGTCGTGGTCGGGGCAGCCCAGCACCGGCTGGCCCGCCGCGGCGCCCCTGAAGTGCAGGACGTTGTCCCACACCCAGCTGTAGGCGTTGAGGTAGGCGCCGTCGTCGCCGCCCCGGTGCAGTACGACGAAGGTCGCCGGGGGCGTGCCGTCCGGCTCCGGCAGCAGTTCCGGCAGGATCTCGTACGCCGCCTTCTCCACCTCGGGCGCGATGCCCGCGGGGTCGGCGGTGACGTGGTAGCGCTTGATGTGCCGCCCGGCCACCTCGATCGGCGGGGGCACGGTGAGCAGTTTCTCGACGAAGGGCGCGAAGGCCGGCTTCTCCTTGAGGGCCATGACGGCACGTTAAGAGCCCTTCACTGACATCCTGTGTCAGTGAAGTCCAGCCGACTCGTCTCCATCCTCCTGCTGCTCCAGACCCGCGGCCGGATGACCGCCGCCCAACTCGCGGGGGAGCTGGAGGTGTCGGTGCGCACGGTCTACCGGGACGTCGAGGCGCTGAGCGCCGCCGGCGTCCCGCTGTACGGCGACGCGGGCCACGCCGGCGGCTACCGCCTCCTCGACGGCTACCGCACCCGCCTCACCGGACTCACCGCCGACGAGGCCGAGGCGCTCTTCCTCGCCGGCGCCCCCGGCCCCGCGGCCCAGCTCGGCCTCGGCTCCGTCCTGGCCGCCGCCCAGCTCAAGGTCCGCGCCGCCCTGCCGCGGGAACTGCGCGTCCACGCCGACCGGATCAGCGGCCGCTTCCACCTCGACGCACCCGGCTGGTACGCCGACGCCGACGAGACGCCGCACCTGCCCGCGGTGGCCGACGCCGTCTGGAACAGCCGCGTCCTCGACGTCCTGTACCGCCGCTGGCGTGAACCCACCGACGTGGAGCGCCGCCTGGAGCCGTACGGACTCGTCCTCAAGGCGGGGCGCTGGTACGTCGTCGCCGGTCCCGGGCCCCGCACGTACCGCGTCGACCAGATCCTCCGACTCGCCGCCACCGACGAGGAGTTCATCCGCCCCGACGACTTCGGCCTGGCCGCGTACTGGGCGGTGTACCAGCGTGACTTCCACGACCGGCTGCACCGCGGGGAGGCCGTGGTGCGGCTGGCTCCCGGCGTGACCCTCGACCGCGCGGCCGATCACCGTACGGAGACGGACGGCTGGACCCGGGTCACCGTCCCCATCGAGTCCGTCGACCACGCCCACGCCGAGTTCCTGCGCCTGGGCACCGGCATCGAGGTGCTCGAACCGCCCGAGCTGCGCGACAAGATCGCCCGGACGGTCGCCGAACTGGCCGAAAGGTACGGCAACTCGAGGCCGGGCGGCGGCGACTGAGGGAGCGGAACCCGTCCGTCCTCCCGAGGAGGTACGTCACGTGCAGCACCCGCGCAAGCACCGCAGACGCCGAGCCGCCCTCTCCGCGACCCTCGCCGTGGCCGCCCTGGCCGCCGCAGGACTCACCACCTTGAACGGCGCCGGCATAGCCGAGGCTGCCACCGCCCGCCAGGTCGAAGCCCTCGACCGGGGCGTGGTCAGCGTCCATACGTCCAGCGGCAACCTGGTCAGCTGGCGCTGGCTCGGTACCGACCCGAACGACGTCTCCTTCAACGTCTACCGGGCCGGCACGAAGGTCAACTCGGCCCCGATCACCGGCTCCACGAACTACTTCCACTCCGGCGCCCCCGAACAGGCCGACTACACGGTCCGCGCGGTCGTGGGCGGCGTGGAGCAGGCCGACTCCGTGCACGCCGTCCAGTTCCGTACGGGGTACAAGGACGTACCCATCAGCCCGCCGGCCGGCGGTACGACCCCGGACGGAGTGGCGTACACCTACGAGGCCAACGACGCCTCCGTCGGCGACCTCGACGGCGACGGCGCCCTCGACATCGTCCTCAAGTGGCAGCCCACCAACGCCAAGGACAACTCCCAGTCCGGCTACACCGGCAACACCTTCGTCGACGGCGTCAAGCTCGACGGCACCCGGCTGTGGCGCGTCGACCTGGGCCGCAACATCCGCTCCGGCGCGCACTACACGCAGTTCCAGGTGTACGACTACGACGGCGACCGCAAGGCCGAGGTCGCCATGAAGACGGCCGACGGCACGGTCGACGGGACCGGCGCGGTGATCGGCAGTTCGTCCGCCGACTACCGCAATTCGAGCGGGTACGTCCTCTCCGGGCCCGAGTACCTGACCATGTTCAACGGGCAGACCGGCAAGGCGATGGGGACGGTCGACTACGTCCCGGCGCGGGGAACGGTGTCCTCGTGGGGCGACTCGTACGGCAACCGGGTCGACCGGTTCCTCGCCGGTACCGCCTACTTGGACGGCGCCCGCCCCTCCCTGATCATGGCCCGCGGCTACTACACCCGCACGGTCATCGCCGCCTGGGACTGGCGGGGCGGCAGCTTCACCCGCCGCTGGACCTTCGACACCAACTCCTCCACCAACACCGGCAAGGGGTTCGACGGCCAGGGCTCGCACAGCCTGTCCGTCGGGGACGTCGACGGCGACGGCAAGGACGAGATCGTCTACGGTGCGATGGCCGTCGACGACAACGGCAACGGCCTGTGGACCACGAAGACCGGGCACGGCGACGCCCAGCACCTGGGCGACCTCGACCCCGCGCACGCGGGTCTTGAGTACTTCAAGGTCTCGGAGTCGACCAGCCAGCCGGCCGAGCTGTACATCAACCCGGCCAACGGGACGGTCAACTGGAAGCTCGCCGCCTGCTGCGACAACGGCCGCGGGGTCGCCGGGGACATCTGGGCGGGCAACGACGGCGCCGAGGTGTGGTCCGCCTCCGACACCTCCGTCCGCGACGAGGCCGGCGCCACCAAGGGCCGTGAGCCGTCCTCCGTCAACTTCCTGTCGTGGTGGGACGGCGACACCGTCCGCGAACTCCTCGACGGCACCCACATCGACAAGTACGGCACCTCGTCCGACACCCGCCTGCTGACCGGTTCCGGCGTCTCCTCCAACAACGGCACGAAGGCCACGCCCGTCCTGTCCGGCGACATCCTCGGCGACTGGCGCGAAGAGGTCATCTGGCGCACGAGCGGCAACACGGCGCTCAGGATCTACTCGACGCCGTACGAGACGAGCACGAAGATCACGACCCTGCTCCACGACCCGATGTACCGCACGGGCCTGGCTTGGCAAAATACGGCCTACAACCAGCCACCCCACCCGAGCTTCTTCATCGGCAACGGCATGCCGACGGCGCCCCGGCCGACGGTGTACACGCCCTGAGCATCGGCGACCAGATCGAACAGCTCGACCAGCTCGACCAGCTTGAACAGCTCGATCAGCTTTAACAACCTGGCGGGGCGGACGTCATGACGGGCCGCCAGGTTGCTTCACGACCCCGACTTTTTTCGGTGTTCCGTGCAACCATGCGGATTCTTCACGGGTCCTTCACATGCGTACCACCGAAACCTGGGGAGAACATGTTCCACCACACCCGCATACGTCTCGCCGCCACCGCGGCCGTCACCGTCGCCGCGCTCGCCCTGACCGCCTGTGGTTCCGGCTCCGGCGACGAGATCGTCGACAAGCCGAAGGCGAAGGCCTCCGCCAAGACCGGCAGCGGCAGCGGCAGCGAGAAGGAGCCCGCCGCCGAGAAGAGCAGCGCCGCGCCCGACGTCGCCAAGGTCGGCGACACGCTCGCCCTCAAGGGCATGGAGAGCGGCAGCGGACTCGACGTCACGGTCGTCAAGGTCGTCGACAACGCCAAGTCCAGCGACGAGTTCTTCGCCCCCGAGTCCGGCAACCGGTGGATCGGCGTGCAGTTCCAGCTCGTCAACACCGGCACCAAGGTCTACTCCGACGCTCCTGTGAACGGGGCGAAGATGGCCGACGACCAGGGGCAGCAGTTCGGGACCGTCCTCGCCGACATCACGGCCGGCCCGTCGATGTCGTCGGACGTCCGGCTGAAGCCCGGTGCCAAGGCGCTGGGCTGGGTCGTCTTCGAGGTGCCGAAGGCGTCGAAGGCGGCCACGGTCACGTGGGGGATGGACTCGGGCTTCGCCGAGCAGATCGGGGAGTGGACGCTGTAGGACAGCACCGAGGGCGCGTGCCGGCGAAGGCACGCCCCTCGGGCTCGCTCAACTCACCGTGCAGCTCTGGTCGCCCAGCTTGAACGCGGTCGGCTTCGCGTTCGCCCCCGCCCAGCTCCCCGTGAACCCGAAGCTCACGGACGCACCTGCCGTCACGTTGCCGTTCCAGCCGACGTTCTTCGCGGTCACCGCCGCGCCCGCCTGGGTGTAGTCGGCGTTCCACACCTGCGTGATCCGCTGCCCCTGTGCGAAGGACCAGCCGAGGGACCAGCCGTTCCAGGCGGTTGAGCCGGTGTTGGACAGCTGTACGTCCGCCTGGAAACCGCCCGACCACTGGTTGGTGACCTTGTACGTCACCGCGCAGGCGCCGGTCGGCGTCGGGGTGGGATCGGTTCCGCCCCCACCGCCACCGTCGCCGCCGTCTCCGCCACCGGTGTCGGAGGTGTCGCCGTAGATCACGCCCCGGCCGTTCGTCGAGACGTACACCCGCCCGTACACGCGCGGGTCGCCCGTGATCGCCGCCCCCGTCCAACCCCACTGGTGGGCGTCGTCGTTGATCCGGGTCCAGGTCGCGCCCTTGTCCGTCGACCGGAAGATCCCGCGTACGCCGCCGATCTTCGCGCTGGTGTACAGCGTCTGGTACGACGTCCCCGTCGCCGCCTTGCCGAAGCCGATCGCGTCGGCCTGCTCGACGTTCGAGAGTTTCGTGAAGCTCGCGCCGCCGTCCGTGGAGTGCCACAGACCGTACGCCCCGTCCGTCGCACCCCCCGCCAGCCACACGTCACCCTTCACCCCGGGCAGCGCCTTGAAGCGGACGCTGTCACCGCTCGGCAGGCCGGTCGCCGAGGACGCGGTGAAGGTCGCGCCGCCGTCCGTGCTGACGTAGAACTTCCCGGACTTGAAGCCGTAGAAGACCTTCGGGTCGATCCGGTCGGACTCGACGATCGCCCCGGCCGGAATGCCGGAGGCGGCCGACCAGGAGTTGCCGAAGCCCGTCGTGTACTGCACGCCCGTACCGGCAGGGCTCCACACGAACCGGCTGCCGTCGGCCGCCGCGGCCACCGTGCCGCCCTCGCTGACGCCCGAAGGATCAGTCCCGGCGAACCAGTTGGCGCCGTTGTCCGTCGAGAACGCGATGTGCGGGCCCGAGTCCAGGTTGCCGACCCGGACCACCGTGTCGGGGTTCGTCTCGGCGAAGTCCAGACTCGTGGTCGTGGTGAAGTTCGGCTGCGTGAACATCATCGACGGCACCTTGGTGAGGTCCGTGTGCCGGAAGCCGCCGATGTCACCGAGGGCGCTCAGGAGTGGGGCGCCCGACGAGGGAGAGGCGAGGTCGTTGACGGCCGTCTCCTCCAGGCCCCGCACCATCGGCTTGATGGCGAACTGGCTCCCGCTGTCCCACTTCGTCAGGTCCTCGGTGCCGTAGATCGTCGCGCCGGTCCCGTACATCATCCGGTCGGAGTCGAACGGGTCGATCTCCAGCGCCTCCGTCATCCACCCCAGCTTCGGCGTCTGTTCGGGCGGCGACGGGTTCGCGCCCCAGGTCAGCCACGGCGAGGACGAGACGTCCATGGTGTAGCGGTTGGCGCGGGTGGGGTACGACGTGTAGTCCCACGCCTTCGTCCAGGTGCCGCCGCTGTCCGTCGAGCGGAAGATCTGGGTGTCCGGCCACCAGGAGCTGTACGCCGTCGCCATCACCGTGCCGGGCCTCTGCCGGTCGACGGTCAGGCCGGCGAAGCCGTAGTAGGTGTCGGCCTCGGCGACCGGGCTGATGTTCGTCCAGGTGCCGGTCGCCGTCGCGTACCGCCACAGTTGGCCCTTGCCGCCGTCGTACGGGCCGCCCTTGTCGCTGTAGGCGAGGTAGAGGTAGCCGTTCGTCGCGTCCAGCACACCCTTGTGGGCCAGGTATCCCGTCGGCTGCCCGGCGACCCGCGACCAGGTCGCGCCCGCGTCGGTCGACCGGTACACCGCGTTGTCCTTGTCGGCGACCCCGACGTAGATCGTCTTCGTGGCGTTCTGGGACGTCCCCGTGGACTCGTCGAAGGTGACCCAGACGATGCCCTGGTTGTCGTTGGCGTACCCGCTGGTGTCGCTCGGATCCTGCACGTAGTTGCCGACGTTGGGGAAGTTCGCCACCTGCGACCAGGTCGTCCCGGAGTCCGTCGAGCGCCACAGGCCCTTTCCGCTGGGCGCGCCCAGATACAGCACGCTGTTCTTGTTCGGGTCGACCGCGAGGCGCTCACCCATGCCGCGGCCCGGCATGTTGCCGCCCAGCTTGAACGGCAGGTTCGCCTTCTGCCAGCTGGCCCCCCGGTCGGCGGACCGCATGACCGCGCCGTTCTTCGGATCCCAGCTGTTGGTGTACGTCCCGACCGCCGCGTACACCCGGTTCGGGTCGACGGAGTCGGACGCCAGGCTCACGACGCCGGTGTGCCCCCAGTCGTCCCAGCCGACCGAGTCCAGCAGCGGCGTGCAGGTCTTCGTCGACTCCTGCCAGCGGTAGGCGCCGCCGATGTCCGTACGGGCGTAGGCGAGGTTCTTCTCCTTGTGGTTGAAGACGATGCCGGGCACGAAACCGCCGCCGTCGATGCGGGCGTTCTTCCAGGTATAGGTGTCGGCGGTGATCGACACGTCCTTCGAGGCACTGTCGGCGGCCAGGGCGGGCGGCGTGCCCGCGAGCAGCCCGGCGGCGAGCGCGAGCACCGCCGTGAGGGTGCGGGTTCTTCGCACGGGGGGTCCTTTCCGGGGTGGGGGAGAGGGGACCAGGGAGACAGCAAGCGCTTTCCAACAGTCGCGAGAGTTGCCGGGCGACCCCCAGTGCGGGAGGGGGCCGCCCGGCAGTTCGGCCCCGCCGTCAGGTGACGGGACCACGCACACGGAACTCTTCAAGCGGTTCCGCGAAAACGCCGTGAGCTGCACGCCCTGCTTTTAGGGGCGCGAGGAACTGCGCGACCAGCCACAACGGACCCGCAGTCAAGACACGGCCTTCTCGCGGAGCGCCCGGCGGGGACTATTCGAGAAGCTCCGCGTACGAACCCATGGCCATGGCAATGTCTGCCTGAGCCCAGAACCGGTGATACGTGAACGACGGCGCCGCACCGCCCGCGAGATACGCCTCGATCTTCGACCAGGCCGGATCGTCCTCGTAGAACGACCGGATCGAGTCGAAGGTCGACGACGAGCTGATCGCGTCCCCGTTCGGCATGGTCCCGGTCCACCCGCTCGGGATGTAGACCGCGTCGTCGAAACGGTTGTAGTCGGCGCGGGTCTCCGGGACGGCGATGCCGAGGTTGTCCCGGTAGTTGTCCCACATGCCGTCGAGGAGCGCCTTGGCCGTGGTCGCGGCCTGCGTGTCACCGGAGCGGTCGGCGTAGTACGTCAGGGTCTTGGCGTACGCGGCCGCCACACCGACGTCGTTGGTGTAGTCGGCGACGGTGACGTGAAGGCCGTTGTTGGCGCCAGGACTTGACGCGTTCCAGGTGTCGGGCTGGCCCGACCACTGAAGCGTCGCCGGGATCCGGAAGGTGCCGTCCGGGTTGACGGTCGTCTCGGACAGCGCCCAGTCGACCCACTTGTCGAGGACGGCCTTCGCGGCCGCGTTCCCCGTCTGCTGGTAGTACTCGGCCACCCGCTCCATCGACCACGCCTGGAAGCCGAACCACTGGTTGGACGGCGGGTCGTGGTAGACGGGCTGCTGGTCGTAGTACATGCCGTAGAAGGTCGACTTGCCCGCGGGCGGCGTCGCGTACCGGCCCGCCCAGCTGTTGGTCGCACCGCCCGCGATCGCGCCCTCGCTGGACTGCAGCCAGCGGTAGAACTCGACCTGACGCTCCAGCGACTTGGCCCAGTCCGCCTGTCCCGTCGCCGACTTGGGCTTCAGGTCGGCGTAGTTGGACAGGGCGTAGGCGGCCATCGGGTTCTGGTAGCCGCCGTGCGCGTGGCTGGAGCCGATGCGCCAGGCCCAGCCCGCCGAGGTGTCGGTGGCTCCGCCCCACGCGTAGTACCAGGACAGCAGGTAGAACGAGGCGTCCTTGCCGGTGCCCGCCGGGCAGGACGAGGCGCCCACACAGTTGCCGACCTTCTTGAAGTACTTGTCGTACATCGCGTAGCGCAGGTAGTCGCCCATCTTCGCGGCCTTGGCGACGGTCGCGGAGATCTGGCCGCCCTTGCCCTGCTCGTCGGCCCATTTGTCGGCCCAGTACGCGGCCTGCACCGCACGCGCGTCGGCGTCCGGGGCGTTGGTGAACTTCCACTGCTTGGAGTAGGAGGCGTCACCGGTGAACAGGTCCAGGTACCCGTTCTTCCCGCCGTACTTGAAGGTGTCGCAGGTGGGCTGCGGCACCGTCTCCCACACCGACTCCTGCGCGCCGCGCTGGAAGGTGTTGATGTACGACGGCCCGGTGTCCGTCGGCCCCGCCTCGCACTTGCCCGGCGAGTTGCCGTAGCCGTAGACGTTGTCGACGTCCTGCAGCCAGTGCATGCCGTAGATGTCGTCCGTGCCGTAGGCGGACTTCAGCTCGCCGGCGATGGGGTCCGAGCCGACCGAGACCCCGGTGTCGAGCTTCGCCGGGTACTCGTTGGGTGTGTCCAGCTCGGGCGCGTACGTCGCCGGCTTCGAGGCGTTGTAGAAGGAGTTGGTCGGCTGGTCGGCGTGGGTCGGGATCATGTACTTCTCCATGATCTCCCAGGCGCCGTTGAACTTGGTCCAGTCGCCCGTCACCTTGCCGTACATCGCCTGCAGCCAGAGAAGGTAGCTGTAGGCCTCCGACGTGGTCTCGTGACCGTGGTCCGGCGCCTCGACGATCAGCGTCTCGACCGAGTGGTAGGGGATGCCCTCGGGTGAGAAGTAGCCGTTCGCCGGGTTGGTGATCTTGCCGTACAGCTCCAGGAAGCGGGCGTCGTACGCCTTCGTCGCCGCGATCTGGGTGGCCGTGACCAAGGCCTTCGCGTGCCCGGTGGCCGTCGACTCGAAGGTGGCCGCGCCGGTGCCGGAGGCGGCGGCGGTGATGGTCACCTTCTGGGCGGTGTTCCAGTTCGAGGGGGTGAAGGCGAGCGAGGCGCCGCCGGTCACCGACAGACCGGAGTTGCCGCTCGCGCGAGCGGTCGTGACGGTCACGTTGGACGACGGCTGGGTCGACAGCTTGACGTCGTACGAGGCCGACTTGCCCTGCTGAACCGGGAGTTGGGTCGGCGAGGCCACCACGGCGGGACCCGAGGCGACCGTGATGCCGACCGGCGTGGACTCTGCGGACGCGCCCATACCGTCGTACGCCTTCGCGAGGAGCGAATGACTGCCCACGGTCAAGCTGGAGACCGAGAGCGAGTACGGCGCCGTCGTGTCCGTGCCCAGCAGTGTGGTGTTGTCGTAGAACTCGACCTTGCCGATCGTCGCGCTGTCCGCGGCCGCGGCGGTGGCCGCGAGCGGGACGGCGTCGCCCTGCGAGTAGACGGCGCCCGCAGCCGGGCTGGTCAGCACGGTGATGGGAGGTTGGTGGGCGCCGGTGCAGGAGGTGCCGTTGATCGCGAAGTTCGTCGGGGCGGCGTTGCTGCCGCTGTAGGTGAACTGCGCGCCGGTGGTGACCGCGGCTCCGGCGGAGATCCGGCCGTTGTAGCCGGCGTCCTTCACCGTGACCGACTGGCCGGACTGGGACCAGGTGCCGTTCCAGCCGTTGCTGAGCTTCTGGTTGCCCGCATAGCCGTACGTCAGGGTCCAGCCGTCGATGACGTCCGTACCGCGGTTGGTGATCGTCAGGTCCGCGGTGAAGCCGGAACCCCAATCATTGGTCTTGTAGTCGACACTGCACTGAACTGCCGCCGCCTGAGCCGGTGTCGAACCCGTGCTCAGCATCGTCAAGGGAAGGGCCATGGCCGCTACGACGGCCGTCCACAGCCGTCGTACGGTTCCGCGTCTGCGTGGGGGATGCACGTGCTGGTTCCTCCTTGCGGCTCGGAGAAGTCAAGGCTTGAACCAGTGGGAGCGCTCCCATAGTGGGGATGGGGGTGCAAGGGGTCAAGACGCTTGAAGAGTCGAAAAGATTCGACGGATTTAGCTGAGGGAAAGTCAGTAACTCCTCTGTCCTTTACCGTCACTTGGCGCTAGCTTCCTAGACACCAGTGGGAGCGATTCCATCAGTCGACGCGTCCGTCACGGCGCGCTGATCTGCAAGGAGTCGCTCATGCGACACCCCCCGCGTTCAGTACTTTTAGCCGTCGTCGGCGCGGTCGCCCTCATCGGGGCCGTGACGGTGCCGGTGGTCACGGCGCAGGGAGCCACGCCCGCGTGCACGGTGGAGTACTCGGTCACCAGCCAGTGGGACAGCGGCTTCCAGGGTGCCGTGGAGATCACCAACAACACGGCCGCCCTGAGTAGTTGGAGTCTGAGTTTCGACTTCGCGGGCGGCCCGCAGGTCACCCAGGGCTGGAACGCCAAGTGGTCCCAGTCCGGTACGACGGTGACCGCGGTCAACGAGAGCTGGAACGGCGCGCTCGGCACCGGCGCGAGCGTCAGTGCCGGGTTCATCGCGTCCCGGTCGGGGAGCGATGCAGTACCGGCGGCGTTCAAGCTCAACGGCACCATCTGCAATGTCGACACCGACCCGTCGCCGACCGATCCGACGGACCCCACGGATCCGACCGATCCGCCGGTCCCCGATGACGGCACGGTGCCGGCCCTGCACGTCTCCCGGAACAAGCTCGTGGACGCCGACGGCACCACCCGTCGCCTGCTCGGCGTCAATCGTTCGGGCGGCGAGTTCATGTGCGTCCAGGGCCGCGGCATCTTCGACGGACCCGTCGACGACGCCGCCGTCAAGGCGATCGCCGACTGGAACGCCAACACCGTCCGCATTCCGCTGAACGAGGAGTGCTGGCTGGGTCTGTCCAACATCAAGCCCGAGTACGGCGGCGCGAACTACGTCAACGCCGTCAAGGACCTGGTGGCCCGAGTGAAGGCACACGGTATGACGCCCATGCTCGAACTCCACTGGACCTGGGGCCAGTACACCGGCAACTCGGCGGGCTGCTCCGACGTGCACGCCAGCTGCCAGAAGCCGATGCCCGACATGCAGTACACGCCCGCGTTCTGGGCGTCGGTCGCGAGCACCTTCAAGGACGACCCGACCGTCGTCTTCGACCTGTTCAACGAGCCCTACCCGGACCGCGCGACATCCACGACCACCCAGGCGTGGCAGTGCTGGCGGGACGGCGGCACCTGCCCCGGCATCGGGTACCAGGTGGCCGGCATGCAGGACCTCGTCGACGCCGTACGGAACGCCGGCGCCGGCAACCTGATCCTGCTCGGCGGGCTCGCGTACTCGAACGACCTGAGCCAGTGGCTGACGTACAAGCCCACGGACCCGGTGGGCAATCTCGCCGCGGCATGGCACGTCTACAACTTCAACACCTGCGTGAACGAGAGCTGCTGGAACTCCACCCTCGCCCCCGTCGCGGCCCAAGTGCCGTTGGTGGCGGGTGAGATCGGGGAGAACACCTGCGCGCACTCCTTCATCGACCAGGTCATGAAGTGGTTCGACGACCGCGGCCTGTCCTACCTGGGCTGGACCTGGAACACGTGGAACTGCGGCTCCGGGCCCGCCCTGATCTCCAGCTACGACGGAACTCCCACGTCGTACGGCATCGGGCTGCGTGATCATCTGCGCGCCCTCGACGGATAACTCCCCCTGAACGGACAACCCCCTGACGGAGAAGGAACCCGCACTCATGAGTCGTACCAGAACTGCGATGCTCGCCGCCCTGGCGCTGGTCGCCGGGGCCTCGGGGACCGCGCTCGCCGCGACCGTCCCCGAGGACATCGGCACGGCCGCCGTCCCCTGCACCGTCGACTACAAGGTGCAGAACCAGTGGGACACCGGCTTCACCGCCGCCGTGACCGTCACCAACAGTGGCGCCGCCAAGTCCAACTGGTCGGTGAAGTGGTCGTACGCCGGAAACCAGAAGGTCACCAGCGGCTGGAACGCGAAGATCAGCCAGAGCGGCGCGGCCGTCACCGCCACCAACGAGACCTACAACGGGACCCTGTCGACCGGCGGTTCGGTCAGCTTCGGCTTCCAGGGCAGCTACAGCGGCACCAACGCCATCCCGGCCACGTTCACCCTCGACGGCGTGACCTGCAACGTCGACGGAGGCGGCGGCCCCACGGATCCGCCCGACCCCGACCCGACGGGCCCCAAGGTCGACAACCCGTACTCCGGCGCCAAGGTGTACGTGAACCCGGAGTGGTCCGCCAATGCCGCCGCCGAGCCGGGCGGCAGTCGCATCGCCAACCAGCCCACCGGCGTGTGGCTGGACCGGATCGCCGCGATCAACGGCGCCGGCGGCAAGATGGGCCTGCGCGCCCACCTCGACGAGGCCCTGAAGCAGAAGGGCAGCGGCGAGCTCGTCGTCCAGCTGGTGATCTACAACCTGCCGGGCCGCGACTGCGCCGCGCTCGCCTCCAACGGTGAGCTCGGGCCGACGGAGATCGACAAGTACAAGACGCAGTACATCGACCCGATCGCCGCGATCCTCGCCGATCCCAAGTATGCCTCGCTGCGGATCGTCAACACGGTCGAACTCGACTCGCTGCCGAACCTCGTCACCAACGTCTCGCCGCGGGTCACGGCCACCCCGAACTGCGACACGATGAAGGCCAACGGCAACTACATCAAGGGCGTCGGCTACGCGCTGAACAAGCTCGGTGACATCGCCAACGTCTACAACTACGTGGACGCCGGGCACCACGGCTGGCTCGGCTGGGACGACAACTTCTCGGCGAGCGTCCAGTTGATCAAGCAGGCCGCGACGGCCGAAGGCGCCACCGTCAACGACGTGGCCGGTTTCATCACCAACACCGCCAACTACAGCGCGCTGAAGGAGCAGTACTTCACCATCAGCGACTCCGTGAACGGCAAGTCCGTGCGCGAGTCGAAGTGGGTGGACTGGAACCGCTACGTCGACGAGCTCTCCTACGCCCAGGCCTTCCGGGCGGAGGCCGTGAACCAGGGCTTCCCCTCGGGCGTCGGCATGCTGATCGACACCTCCCGCAACGGCTGGGGCGGCAGTGCCCGGCCGACCGGTCCGGGCGCCATGACGGACGTGGACACCTACGTCAACGGCGGTCGCATCGACCGGCGCATCAACACCGGCAACTGGTGCAACCAGTCCGGAGCCGGTCTCGGCGAGCGCCCGCAGGCCTCCCCGGCGGCCGGGATCGACGCCTACGTGTGGATGAAGCCCCCGGGTGAGTCCGACGGCGCCAGCAGCGCGATCCCGAACGACGAGGGCAAGGGCTTCGACCGGATGTGCGACCCGACCTACACGGGTAACCCGCGCAACAACAACAACATGTCCGGCGCCCTGCCGAACTCCCCGCTGTCGGGGCACTGGTTCTCGGCGCAGTTCCAGCAGTTGATGCAGAACGCGTATCCGCCGTTGTCGTAGCGCGGGGATCGCGGCTGCGGGCCGGCTGTGGCTGGTCGCGCAGGTCCCCGCGCCCCTTGAGGGCGTCGTAGTCCGCCGGGGCTGGTCCGTTCTCCTGGGCCAGGTCCCGGCGGATTGCGAGAAGAGGGGGCGCATGCCGTGGTGGCGGCATGCCCTTTTCCTTGCCCGTGGTTTTGCCGTTACGGCAACGACAGTGGCCCCGCGACGGTGCGTCGGCGCACGCTGGCCCCATCCGAAGGAGAGGCTGACGAGCATGGCGCACCACCACCACGCAGACCACGAGGCCGGCCACCATCACCACGACCACACCGATGTCGACTGGAACGAGATGGCCCCGCTGCTGGAGACGGAGGCGGAGCTGTTCACGCCCCTGTACGAGCACGCCATGGCCTGGCTGGCCAAGCGGCAGACCGAGCCCGGGCTGATCGTGGACGTGGGCAGCGGACCCGGCGTCGTCGCCTGTCTGTTCGCCGACACCTTCCCCGGCGCCCGGATCGTCGCCGTCGACGGATCCGCACCACTCCTGGAGCGGGCCCGGGGGCGGGCCGAGCGGCTGGGCGTCGCCGACCGCTTCGACACCCTCGCCGGTGAACTCCCGGACGTGCTCGACGACTTGGACTACCCGGCCGATCTGCTCTGGGCCGGCCGCAGCCTGCACCACCTCGGCGACCAGCGCGCCGCCCTCGCCGCGTTCGCCGCCCGCCTCACGCACGGCGGCACCCTGGCCCTCCAGGAGGGCGGTCTGCCGGCCCGGTTCCTGCCGCGCGACCTCGGCTTCGGGCGCCCCGGACTGCAGGCGCGCCTCGACGCGCTGGAGCAGGAGCGGTTCGCCGCGATGCGCGCGGACCTGCCCGGTTCCGTCGCCGAGACCGAGGACTGGCCGGCGCTGCTCACCTCCGCCGGCCTCAGGCCCACCGGCACCCGCACCTTCCTCCTCGACCTGCCCGCCCCGACCACGGACCGGGCCCGCGCCTATGTCGTCGCCTTCCTGACCCGTATCCGCGAGGGCCTCGGGGACCACCTCGACGCCGATGACCGCGCGACCCTCGACCGGCTCCTCGACCCGGACGACAAGGCGAGCGTGCACCACCGGCCGGATGTGTTCGTGCTCGCGGCGCGGACGGTGTACACGGCTGTCCGGACGAAGTGAGCCTTGACTTCGAGAGCTCTCCAAGTGATGGAATCCCCGTCGTCCGAACGAAACGCAGGGGGATCACCATGGACCGCTCGACCACGACCGGCTCGACCACGACCGGCTCGACCGCGACCGACTCTCCGGTCGCACTCATCACCGGCGGCGGCAGCGGTATCGGCGCCGCGGTCGCGCGACAGCTGCTGGACGCCGGGTACCGGGTCACCGTCACCGGCCGCGGCGAGACGCGGCTGCGGGGCTTCGCCGAGGAACTCGGGGCTCCGGACGGTCTGTTGACGATCGTCGGGAACGCGGCCGAGTACGGCGACGTACAGGCGGCCGTCGACACGACGCTCAAGACCTTCGGCCGACTCGACACGGTCGTCGCCAACGCCGGTTTCGCCACCCACGACTCGGTCGCCGAGGGCGACCCGTCCGGCTGGACCGAGATGGTGCTGACCAACGTCCTCGGCCCGGCCCTGCTCATCCGCGCCTCCATCGACGCCCTCAAGGAGACCCGCGGCCGGATCGTCCTCGTCGGCAGCGTCGCCGGGTTCGTGCCCGGGCCCGGCAACATCTACGGGGCGACGAAGTGGGCGGTGACCGGGCTCGCCGAGAACACCCGGCGGCAGGTGACCGACTGGGGCGTCGGCGTGACCCACATCGCGCCCGGCCGCGTCGAGACACCGTTCTGGGACAGCTACGGCAGCCTGCCGCCGGGGCATCTGCTGACCGCCGACCAGATCGCCGACTCGGTGGTGTGGGCCATCCGGCAGCCCGACGGCGTCGACATCAACACCGTCGTCGTACGGCCGCTCGGACAGCCCAACTGACGTACGCCTGCTGCCGTTTGAGCAGCTCAGTTGTCCTGGATGAATTCCTCCGCCAGCTGCTCGCCCAGCGAGACCGCCGCGCTGTGGCTCTCGATGGGCGAGACGCGGGAGTCCTCGAAGAGGATGTACGTCACGCCGGAGGCGGCCCCGCCGGTCGCCGGGTCGGGGTCGATGCCGAGTGTCTCGGCGGCGGCGTAGGAGGCCTCGCCGATGACGCTCCGCGGACCGGTGTCGCCGACGACGGCGTACAGCACCTGGTCGTGGTGGATGACGGCGACCACGCCGCCGCCCTCGATGCCCGCCGCCGAGTGGTCCCAGATGTCGCTGACGCCGGGGACGACGACATAGGGCAGCGTGTCGGACCGCAGCGGTCGGCCGTCGGACTGGTGGAACGCGGTGTCGGGCTGGAACGAGGGGTCGGTGTACTCGTTGCACCGGTCGGTGCGCTGCCCGTCGCAGTCGATGTCCAGGTCGGCCTTCCAGAAGACGGCGCCGTTCTTGCCGCACACCGGGACGGTGGGCGAGGCGGCCTCGTCGGTGCGGTACATGCCGTTCGAGATCTGCGAGCAGGACGTCACCTTCGCGAGCAGGTCGGCCGCGCTGACCGAACCTTCCTGGACGCCCGGCGGTCGTGACGTGCCGGAGGCGCTCGCGGGGAGCAGTCCGGCGGCGAGCAGCGCGGCGCCGGAGGCCGCGGCGAGGGGCAGTCTTCGGATGTGCACCGTGAGGGGCCCTTCTCTTGGGAAAACTTGCTGACCTGCGCTGATTGCGGCGTCAGGACCCCAGTAGAAGACTGGACATGCCGAAGATTTCGGATGTGGGCCCGGATTTCCGGGAGGTGTCATGTTCGTACGAGCCATCTACACGACCGGCGATCCCGCGAAGATCGACACGGCCATCAGGGCCATGAACACAGAGGGGCGGGACTTGCTGGAAGACCGTCCGGGATACCGCGGAGCGAGTGTCTTCGTGGACCGGGCGCTCGGGAAGCTGCTCGCGGCGAGCTGGTGGGAGTCGGAGGAGGAGCGGCGCAACAGCGACGAGGTGTTGCGCGAGCGGCGGGCGGCGATGCTGGAGCCGTTCGCGGGGACACTGGCGGTCCTCAACTACGAGGCGTTGGTCTTCCACCAGGTGCGGCAGCCGCAGGCGGGCGGCGGACTGCGGCTCACCAGGCTGGAGTTCGATCCCATGGACACGGATCTGCTCGCCGACACGTTCCGGGCGACGGTGGTGCCCAAGCTGGACACCCTCACGGGGCTGGCCAGGACGTCGCTGATGGTCGACCGGGAGCGGGGGCGCGGGATGGTCGGAGCGGTCTTCGTCGATCAGGCTTCCCTGGCGGCGTCCCGCGCGGGCCAGGCGGCGGCCCGGCACGAAGGCGCGGCCAAGGCGCATGTGTCGGTGACCGGGCTGGAGGAGTTCGAGGTCGTCTTCACCGACGTGCGCGGTGACTGAAACGCCCCGGACGCGTCGCCCGCCGCTCATACGGCTGAGCGGCGGGCGGACGGTCGTGGCGAAACGGGCGTCAGGCCATGTCGAACGTCGCCGGGTCCGGGCCGATCCGCCGGTCCTCGTTCAGCGCGCTGATCGCCGCGAGGTCCTCGGCGTCCAGGCTGAAGTCGAAGACCTCGATGTTCTCCTTGATCCGCGACGGCGTCACGGACTTCGGGATCACGACATTGCCCAGCTGGAGATGCCAGCGCAGCACGATCTGGGCCGGGGTGCGGCCGTGCTTCTGGGCGATGGCGACGATCGCCGGGACCTCCAGCAGCCCCTTGCCCTGGCCGAGCGGGGACCAGGCCTCGGTGGCGATGCCCTGCTCGGCGTGGTAGTCGCGGGAGGCCTGCTGCTGCAGGTGCGGGTGCAGCTCGATCTGGTTGACCGCCGGGACGACCGACGTCTCGCCGATCAGCCGCTCCAGGTGGTCCGGAAGGAAGTTGGACACACCGATCGCGCGCACGCGGCCGTCGGCGTGGAGCTTCTCGAAGGCCTTGTAGGTGTCGACGTAGGTGTCGCGGGCCGGCAGCGGCCAGTGGATGAGGTACAGGTCCACGTAGTCCAGACCCAGCTTGCCCAGCGACACGTCGAAGGCGCGCAGCGTGGCGTCGTATCCCTGGTCGCTGTTCCAGAGCTTGGTGGTGACGAAGATGTCCTCGCGGGGGAGGCCGGCGGCGCTGATGGCCTTGCCGGTGCCCTCCTCGTTGCCGTAGATCGCCGCTGTGTCGATGCTGCGGTACCCGGCCTCCAGCGCAGTGCTGACCGCCTGCTCCGCCTCGTCGTCCGGCACCTGCCAGACGCCGAAGCCCAGCTGGGGCATCTCGACGCCGTTGTTGAGGGTGATCGGGGGGACCTTGCTGCTCACGAGCTCTTGATCCTTACGGTTGTCGTCAGGTGGTACTCGTATCGTCAACGATCACGCGGCGTGATGCATTCCTGACGGCGGAATCCGATCGAAACTCCTGACCGCTTTACAGGTCCGGACCATTGACCGTGGCCCGTCATGTCGAGACTCTGTATGTCACGACCGAACCGGTCGATGAACGTGGTGCAGATATGTGAACCCCAGGCGTGCGCCTGGGTGCTGAGAGCCCGGCCCTTCACCCCCCACCCTGAGGGAGCAGCCATGAGCACCAGCCGCAGAACCCTGCTCGGCGCGGCCCTGGGCGGCGCCTCGACCGCCGCCGTCGGCCTGTCCGCCACCCCCGCCCACGCCGCCTCCTGGCAGCTGAAATGGTCCCCGTCCGCGTGGTCCGACGGTCTGCGGGCCTTCGAGACCGTCGAGGACGACCGCGCCGACTCGCACCCCGCTGGCGCTCCCCACATCCGCCCGGAGGGCGACAACTGGCGTTTCACCATGCACACCGTGGACCGGGACACCGCGACCGACCGTCAGCGCCAGGAGGTCACCGGCCTGCGTACCTCCGCGGGCTACCTGAAGTGGCTGCCGGGCCAGACCTGGCGGGTGACGTACTCGATGTACATCCCGAGCTCGCTGAAGGCCACGACCACCTTCACGCACATCATGCAGATGAAGCAGCCCGGCACCGGCTCCTCGCCGATCGTCGTGCAGTCGCTGCGCCGCGTCGGCGGGGACCAGACCATCGAACTCCAACTGCCCGTCTCCGGAATCCTTGTGGGCCGCACCCCGCTCGACCCGCTGCACGACCGGTGGACCGACGTCGACTTCCAGATCAAGGTCGGTGACGGCACGTCCGGTTCGGTGCGGTGGATCCTCAAGAGCGGCGGCACGACGCTGATCGACAAGTCGCGCACGGGCGTCGACACCTTCCTGGACGACCGGGTCCGCCCGAAGTGGGGCATCTACCGCTCACTCGGCGACACCTCGGACTCCCTGCGCGACTGCCACCTGCTGCTCACCGCTCTGCGCGGCTACCAGCTCGTCTGAGGCGGCCCTTCCGCGGGCCGGCTCAGGCCCGGTACAGCGCCTCGACCTCGCCCGAGTACGCGTTCTCGATCGCCTTGCGCTTCAGCTTCAGCGACGGCGTGAGCAGTCCGTGCTCCTCGGTGAACGGCTGCGCGAGGATACGGAAGGTGCGGATCGACTCGGCCTGTGAGACAAGGGTGTTGGCGGCGACGACCGCGCGCCGCACCTCGGTCTCCAGGTCGGCGTCGCGGACCAGCTGGGCCGGGGTCATCTGGGGCTTGTCGCGCATCATCAGCCAGTGTTCGACGGCCTCCTGGTCGAGGGTGACCAGGGCCGCGATGTACGGCCGGTCGTTGCCGACGACGATGCACTGGGCGACCAGGGGGTGGTCCCGGACGCGCTCCTCCAGCACGCCCGGCGAGACGCTCTTGCCGCCGGACGTGACCAGGATCTCCTTCTTGCGGCCGGTGATGGTGAGGTAGCCGTCCTCGTCGAGGGAGCCCAGGTCGCCGGTGGCCAGCCAGCCGTCGTGCAGGGCCGCGTCGGTGGCCTTCTGGTTGTTGAGGTAGCCCTGGAAGATGTTGGCGCCGTGCAGCCAGATCTCGCCGTCGTCCGCGATGTGCACGGTCATGCCCGGGATGGGCTGGCCGACTGTGCCGTAACGGGTGTGATAGGGCGGGTTGGCGGTCGCGGCCGCCGTGGACTCGGTGAGGCCGTATCCCTCGTAGACATGGATGCCGGCACCCGCGAAGAACAGGCCGAGCCGCCGGTCCATCGCCGAGCCGCCGGTCATCGCCTGCCGGATGCGGCCGCCCATCGCGGCCCGCATCTTGGAGTAGACGAGCTTGTCGAAGACCTGGTGCTGCATGCGCAGCCCGGCCGACGGCCCGGGGCCGATGCCCCACGCCTTGGCCTCGATGGCGTCCGCGTACTTCACGGCCACCTCGACGGCCTTCTCGAAGGCGCCCGACCTGCCTTCCTTCTCGGCCTTGCGGCGGGCGGCGTTGAAGACCTTCTCGAAGATGTACGGCACGGCGAGGAAGAACGTCGGCTTGAACGCGGCGAGGTCCGGCAGCAGCGCGGCCGCGTTCATCTGCGGCTGGTGACCGAAGCGGACCTTGCCGCGGATCGCGGCGACCTGCACCATCCGGCCGAAGACGTGCGCGAGCGGCAGGAACAGCAGGGTCGCCGCCTCGTCGCCCTTCTTCGAGTGGAACACCGGTTCCCAGCGCTGGATGACCGTGTCCGCCTCGTACATGAAGTTGCCGTGAGAGATGACACAGCCCTTGGGGCGTCCCGTGGTGCCCGAGGTGTAGATGACCGTCGCGACGGAGTCGGGGGTGACCGCCTGGCGGTGGCGGTGGACCACCTCGTCGTCGAGGTGGGCGCCGGCGTCGTACAGCTCCTGCACGGCGCCCGAGTCCAACTGCCACAGCTGGTGCAGCCGGGGCAGCCGGTCGATGACGGTGGCGATCGTCATCGCGTGGTCCTCGTGCTCGACGACCGCCGCCGAGCACTCGGCGTCGTACAGCGTCCAGAAGCACTGTTCCGCCGAGGAGGTGGGGTAGATCGGCACCACCTGGGCGCCGATCGTCCACAGGGCGAAGTCGAAGAGCGTCCACTCGTACCGGGTACGGGCCATGATCGCGACCCGGTCCCCGAACCGGATGCCCCGGGCGAGCAGGCCCTTGGCGAGGGCGAGCACCTCGTCCCGGAACTCGGCGGCGGTGACGTCCCGCCACTGTCCGTCCTCGTCCTTTCGGCCGAGGGCGACATACAGCGGGTCCTCCTGGGCATGCTCGAAGACGACGTCGGCCAGGCCGCCCACCGGCGGTGCCAACGCCAACGGAGGGTTGGTGAACTCGCGCAAACCCCGCTCCCCGCTCCGATATGCCTCGGCTGAAGCTCCGCTCAGCGCCGTGAAAGCTACCCCACCCTCCCGCGAGGCGGGAGGGGGTCAGAATGAGAGTACTGCTCAGGTTTGCACTGGTCAGCGTCTGGAAAATGCGCTCACATGGGGAAGGGTCGGACAGAAAACTGACGGTTGAGTAAGTTTCGGACCCGTAATCTCCACCGAATCTGTACGACCCGATTACCCACCGCGAGTCCTGCCGATCACGTCATCCCCGGGATGCCGTCCTCTCCTCTGTCAGCGTGCGCGAGGCCGAACCTGTCACTCCGGTTTTCGTCCCACCCCTCCTGACCAGGGCGAGCACCAGCACTCCGGCCACCAGCGCCGTCGACCCCGCCGCCACCGCCACCGCATCGAGCCCGTCGGCGAAGGCGGCGCGCAGCCTTTCCTCGCCGAACGCGCCGCGCAGCGCACCGGCGCCGCCGCCCGCCAGGGCGTGGGCCGCCTCCTGCGGCAACGTGTCCTGCATCCGCGAGGTCAGCACCGTGCCCCACAGGGCGATGCCGAGCGCGTACCCCAGCTGCCGGAAGGTGTTCACCGCACCGCCCGCCATGCCGGCCCGTTCCTGCGGTACGGCGGCCAGCGCGGCGCCCGCGATGCCGGGTGACACCAGCCCCGTACCGACGCCCACCAGCACCAGCCCCGGCACCAGGGCGCCCGCCGTCGACCCGGCGTCCAGGACCGCCATGCAGTACTGGCCCGCGCCGATCAGCAGCAGCCCGCCCCCGATGGTGAACCGCGCCGGCACCCCGTGCAGCAGCCGCCCGCCGGCCGCGGCGACCACGAACGAGGCGAGCGAGAGCCACAGGAAGACCGCCCCGCCGCGCACCGGGCTCATCCCGAGCAGGGTCTGCAACCAGATCGAGGTGTACGCCATGACACCGAACGCCGCCGCGTTGAAGGCGAGCGCGCCCGCCATCACCCCGAAGAACGCGGGCCGCAGGAACAGCCGCGGATCCAGCAGCGGATCGGCGGCCCGCCGCTCCACCACGAGGAAGCAGCCCAGCGCCACCGC
Source organism: Streptomyces sp. R28 (assembly GCF_041052385.1). GTDB lineage: Bacteria > Actinomycetota > Actinomycetes > Streptomycetales > Streptomycetaceae > Streptomyces. Next base: position 9,132,485 of record NZ_CP163439.1, read on the forward strand.
CGCCCCCGCGAACCACACCAGGGTCCCGCTCGCGCTCCACCCATGACTCCCGGCCCGTACGGCCCCGTACGTCACCGCCCCGGCGAACGCCGCGAACGCCGCGGTCCCCGCCCAGTCGATACGACGTCCGCGCGCACCCCGCGACTCCGGAACCACCCGCAGCGTCAGCCATATCGCGGCCACGCTCACCGGCAGATTGACGTAGAAGATCCACCGCCAGCCCGGACCGTCGGTGAGCAGTCCGCCGGCGATCGGCCCCACCGCGGCCGCCGCACCGCTGACCGCGCCCCACACGCCGAGCGCCATGGACCGCCGCCTGCCCTGGTAGACGGAGCCGAGCAGCGGCAGCGTCGTGGCGAACATGGCCGCCGCGCCGATCCCCTGCAGCCCCCGCGCCGCCACCAGCATCCCCGGCCCGGTCGCGAGCCCGCACAGCAGCGACGCCACCGCGAAGACGACGACACCCACGACATGCACGCGCCGCCTGCCGAGCACGTCCGCCGCGGCCCCCATGCCCAGCAGCAGCGCGGCCAGCGCCAGCGCGTACCCGTCCATCACCCATTGCAGATCACCCAGCGACCCGTCCAGCGCCCGAGCCATGTCCGGCAGCGCGACGACCGCGATCGTCACGTCCAGCAACAACATGAACGTGCTCAGGCACACGGCCGTGAGCGGCCCCCATGTACGCATGTTTCTCTTCCCCTCCTGTGTGCGTTGCTTCGGCCTCCGTACGATGGGTGGTGCGCGGCCGATCACGGCCGTACCGGGCGGCGAGCCGCCGGAATCCGATAGGAGAAGCCACCTTGGAGATGGAATCCGACACGTTCGACAAGCTGGACCTTCAGCTGCTGGACGCGTTGGAGGTGAACGGCCGGGCGTCCTTCGCCCGCCTCGGGGAGGTGCTCGGTGTCTCGGACCAGACGATCGCCCGCCGCTACCGCAGGCTGTGCGCCGAGGCCGGTCTGCGGGTGGTGGCCATCCGGGACGCCGAGCGCCTCGGCCAGGACCAGTGGACGCTACGGCTGCGCTGCGTGCCCGACAGCGCCTTGGTCATCGCGGAGGCGCTGGCCAAACGGACCGACACCAACTGGATCGGGATCGCCTCGGGCGGCACCGAGGTCATCTTCGGAACCCGGCCGCGCAGCCCCGGCGACCGCGACGACCTCCTGCTCGGCAAGCTGCCCCGCACCCCGCGCGTCCTGGAGATCCGGGCCCACCAGATGCTGCACCGCTTCTACGGCGGGCCGACCGGCTGGCTGCGCAAGTTCCGGGTGCTCACGGACGACCAGGTCGCGGCCCTGCGGCCCGAGACTCTCCCGGAACCGGGACCGGCCCGTATCGAGGCCGAGGACGAACCCCTGCTCGCCGCGCTGGAAGGCGACGGACGTGCCACCTACCCCGAACTCCAGCGCGCCACCGGCCGCTCGGAGTCCGCGGTGAAGCGCCGCCTCGCCGCACTGGTGGCGTCCGGAGCGGTGTACCTCGACGTGGAGTACCGGTCCGAGGCCATCGGCTACCCCTTCGCCGCCCACCTGTGGATCACCACCACCCCCGCCGCCCTGACCTCCGTCGGCGAGGCCCTCGCGGCCCACGACGAGATCGCCCACGCCGCGGCGACGGCCGGCCCCTGCAACATGGTCGCGACTGTGGTCGTCAGGAACTCGGCCGACCTGTACACCTACCTCAGCGGCCCCCTCGGCCGCCTGGAGGGCGTCCAGCTCGTGGAGGCGTCACCGTTCCTGCGGAGGGTGAAGCAGCTGACGTACCGGCGACGCCCTTAACGCCGGTGCAGCCGGTCGCCGCCCGCCAGGATCGCCGCCGCCAGTGCGTCCGCCGCGCCCTGTGCCGCCGTGCGGCGGTGGCCGTGGACCAGCACGAAATCGACCCGGCCCAGCTCCGGCAGCCCGGCCCGGTCGGGCACCCGCACCAGCCCCGGCGGGATCAGGCCCCGTGAGTGCGCCATCACGCCGAGACCGGCCCGCGCCGCCGCGACGAGGCCGTTGAGGCTGCCGCTCGTGCACACGATCCGCCACTCCCGCCCTTGCCGCTCCAGCGCCTCCAAGGCGAGCGTCCGCGTGATGCCCGGCGGCGGATAGACGATCAACGGCACCGGACGGTCCGGCTCCAGACGCAGCCGCTCCGCGCCGATCCACACCAGCCGGTCGTGCCAGACCAGCTCGCCCCGGGGATCCTCGGGGCGCCGCTTGGCGAGGACCAGGTCGAGCTTCCCGGCGGAGAGTTGCTCGTGCAGGGTGCCCGAGAGCTCGACCGTCAGTTCCAGGTCGACCTCCGGGTGGTCGTAGCGGAAGCCCTCCAGGATCTCCGGCAGGCGGGTCAGGACGAAGTCCTCGGACGCGCCGAAGCGGAGCCGGCCGCGCAGCCGGGTGCCGGCGAAGAACGCCGTCGCCTGCTCGTGCACCTCCAGGATCCGGCGGGCGAAGCCGAGCATCGCCTCGCCGTCCTCGGTCAGCTCCACGGAGTGCGTGTCCCGGGCGAACAACGGCCGCCCGGTGGCGTCCTCCAGACGCCGCACGTGCTGGCTCACGGTCGACTGGCGCAGGCCGAGGCGACGGGCCGCCTGGGTGAAGCTCAGCGTCTGGGCCACCGCGAGGAACGTACGCAGATGGGAGGGGTCGTACACGCTCCCACGCTACCCGCGGTTATCGCGGAACGTGATGACAGTCAGAGTGGTATGCCGGATTCCCGATCGCTGATCGCCGGAGGACGATGGAGAGGGCACGTCCGTGCCGGGAACCCGAAGTTCAGCGAAGCGACAGCCGAGTACGACAGCGAAGTAGTGGAGCACAGTGAAACGCCTGCAATGGCCGCGTTGGATGCCGATCGACCCGTACGTCCTGCTGCTGCTCGGGACCGTGGGCCTCGCGGCCCTCTTCCCGGCGCGCGGGACGGCCTCCGACGTGGCGTCCGGTGCCTCCACGGCCGCGATCGCCTTCCTCTTCTTCCTCTACGGCGCCCGGCTGTCCACCCGTGAGGCGATGGACGGGCTGAAGCACTGGCGACTCCATGTCACCGTCCTGGCCTGCACCTTCGTCGCCTTCCCGCTGCTGGGTCTGGCCGCCCGCGGCCTGGTCCCGGTGCTCCTGACGCACCCGCTCTACCAGGGCCTGCTCTTCCTCACCCTCGTCCCGTCGACCATCCAGTCCTCGATCGCCTTCACCTCGATGGCCCGCGGCAACGTGCCCGCCGCGATCTGCGCGGGCTCCTTCTCCTCCCTCGTCGGCATCGTCGTCACCCCGCTCCTCGCGGCGGCCGTGCTCGGCGGCAGCGCCGGCGGCTTCTCGGCCGACTCGGTGGTCAAGATCGTGCTGCAGCTGCTGGTGCCGTTCGTCGCCGGGCAGCTGCTGCGGCGCTGGATCGGCGGCTTCGTGGCCCGGCACAAGAAGGTCCTCGGGCTCGTCGACCGCGGCTCGATCCTGCTGGTCGTCTACACGGCGTTCAGCGCGGGCATGGTCCAGGGCATCTGGCACCAGGTGAGCCCGATACGGCTGGCCGGCCTGCTCGCCGTCGAGGCCGTACTGCTGGCCGTCATGCTCGCCCTGACCTGGTACGGCGCCAAGGCGCTGCGCTTCGACCGCGAGGACCGCATCGCGATCCAGTTCGCCGGCTCGAAGAAGTCCCTCGCCGCCGGCCTGCCCATGGCGAGCGTCCTGTTCGGGGCACACGCCTCGCTGGCCGTGCTGCCACTGATGCTCTTCCACCAGATGCAGCTGATGGTCTGCGCGGTCATCGCCAAGCGCCGGGCCCACGACGCCGACCTCGACGCTCCGGAGCCGGTCACCGCGTCGGCGCCAGCCGCAGCGTCACGAACCGCGGTCGGTACAGGGACACGTTCCGGTTGAGCTGCACCGCGGCGCCGCCCGTCTCCAGCCAGTTGACGTCGTAGCTGACCACGAGACGTCCGTCGCCGCTCAGCTCGGGGTGCGTCTGCGGGTTGTACGCGGCGACCTGGCCGCCCTGCGGCAGCGACGGGCTGAAGTCCTTCGTCGGCCCGTGCCACGGGCCGGTGGGGGAGCAGGCCCAGTACGACGTCACGGTCGTCAGCCCCTCGGTACCCGCGGCCATCGTGAACAGGACGTACGTCCCCCGCACCCGCGCCACCGAGAACGCGCTGCCGACCCCCTTGCGCTGCCCGTCCCCGAGCATCGCGCGCGGCCGGGCACCCCCGGCCCCGGCCCATGCGGAGCCGTTCCAGTACTGCCAGGCACCCGGCTCGGCCAGCCTGCCCTCGGGCACGCGCGCGACGTACGCGTGCGAGGCCGGCCGGGACGCGGCCTGGCCGTCGTCGCCCCCGAAGACGTACGTCCAGCCGCCCTCCTCGACCAGCGTCGTGCCGAACAGGACCCGTCGGGAGGGATCCGGCACCAGCTGCTGGTCGAGGACCTTGACGACCGACTCGACCCGCAGGTCGGGCAGCGCGAGCGTGGCGACCTCGGTGGCGGTGGGCACGCCGTAGATCCACGGGGACTGCCCGGCCGTGCGCACCCACAGCAGCACCCGCAGGACCTGCTCGGAGGAGCCGGGGGAGCGGGGCTCGACGCGAGCCGCCACCGGCCAGCGCCACTGGTTCGGGGCCGGGTCGGGGAAGAGCGGGGTGGGCAGGGTGCGCTCCAGGCGTCCGTCGCGCATGACGACCGCCGAGTTGCGCACCAGGGGAGCGGCCGTGTCCCGCCAGGTGTGGGACTCGCCGAACGGGTTGGGCGGGGCGTACACCTGGCCCAGGTAGGTGTCCGAGAACAGCCACAGCAGCCGGCCGTCCGGCAGCCGTACCGAGTGGGTGCCGTCGCCGCCGGTCCAGTCGTCGGTGCGGGAGGGGTCGTCGCCGTAGCGGGTGAACTCGGACGTGAGGTTGTCGTCGGCCTTCCAGGACGCGACCGAGCGCGGGGCACACGCGCCACCGCCCTCCCGTTCGCCGTCGTCCGGGAGGGCGGTGAGCAGCACGGCCCCGAGAACCAGGGCCAGCAGGAGTCCGAGGCCGGTTCCCGTGCGCTGTCGTGCTCGTGTGTCGTCGGGCACGCCCGGGACGTTAGTGGTCTCAGCGCACCTGGTCCATGGGCAGCCACAGGACGGTATCGGCAGCGGCCGCGCTCTTACGGGCGGTGACCTGGGACGCGGCGTTGATCTCCGCGTCGCCGAGTGCCCGGTTCCACACGTGGACGTCGTCGAGCGCCCCGGTGAGGAAGGCCCGGCTGTCCATGCGCTGGCCGACGTGCACGCCGAACGGCGAGTTCCGGCTGACCGAACCGGGCACGTCCGCGGTGCTGATCGCCGTACCGTCCAGGAAGAGCGTCAGCTGTCCTGAGCCGCGCCGCAGGGCGAGGTGGTGCCACTCGCCGTCGTTGTGGGCGTCGTTGGCCCACACGGACGCGGTGCGCACGGTCCCGAATCCCTGCCGTGTGGTGATGAGGGCGCGCACCCGGTCGTTGTCGGGCTCGCCGCGCAGCCAGACCTGGGGCTGGGTGGAGCCGATCCCGCCCATCCACAGGAACGGCTGCTCGCCGGCGGTGGCGGAATAGCGGAAGAACAACGAGACGGTGAATTCGCCGTCACCGAGCGGAAGCCGGGTCCGGTACGGCAGGCGTACGGCGTCGTCGTCGCCGTCGAACTCCACGGCGTCGCCGAACACTCCGTCCGTCGTCTCGGCGCCCCCGAGGACGGTGACGCGCGGCGCGCTCGGGGCGAGGTCGGGGGTGGTCGGGTCGGGGCCGCGGCGCGGTCCGAGCCAGGCCTCGTCGAAGCGGGCGAAGCGGATCTCGTCGCGTGCGTCGACGGCGCCGCCCTCGTACATCAGGCCCGCCGAGGACGCGTTGATGCCCACCATGTCGGAGTAGCCCGACCAGTCCGTCGTCACGACCTTGCCGCGGTCCACGCTGTCCCAGGTGGTGCCGCCGTTCCAGGACGACCGGATCATCATGGTCCGGCGGCGGTCGGGATCGCCCGGCGCGGACAGCAGGAGGCGATTGCCCAGGCGGAGTGTGGCGCCCTGGACCTGGGGCGTGTAGAGGTCGGGAATGTCCCGGAAGGGGCCGGTGAAGCTGTTCCCGCCGTCGCGGCTGTACGTCTGGGAGCGGTGGCCGAGGTCGGTGCCGTCCTGTTCCCGGCCGCTGATGAGGATCGTGCCGTCCGTGCGCTCGGTGAGGGTCACCTCGGACGGCTTCTGCCGGAAGGTGCCGTCGGCCGCGGTGATGGGCCAGGAGTCGGTGGCGCCGATCCGCCAGTGGTCGCCGCCGTCGTCGCTGACGATGAGGGCGGCGTGGTTGGCGGTGACCCGACTGCCGTCCCAGGTCTCGGTGTTGACGCCGAAGACGAGCCGCCCGGCGTGCTTGCCCCTGGTGAGCTGGATGCCGTGCACGGGGCCGGTGGCGTACCAGGAGTTCCAGTTCGCGGGCAGTATTTCGGCGCTGAGATCGCGCGGCTCGGACCAGGTACGGCCGTCGTCGTCGCTGTACTGGAGATGCGGGGTGCGCTTGCACGGTACGGAGCAACTGCCGCTGTCCGTCCGGCCCGTGTTGTACGTCTCCGCCAGCAGGATGCGGCCGGTCTCGCGGTCCACGATCGGTGCCGGGTTCCCGTGCGTGTCGCCGTCCCCCTCGTTGACGACCTGGAGCGGCCCCCAGGTGCGGCCACCGTCCGTCGAGCGCTTGAGCACGATGTCGATGTCGGCGGCGTCACCGCAGTTGAGCACCCGCCCCTCGGCGAACGCCAGCAGGGTGCCGTCCTTGGTCCTGACGACCGCCGGGATCCGGAAGCAGGCGTACCCGGGGTCCTGCGAGGCCTTGAAGAGCACCTGCTGCTCGAACAGCGGTGTCCGCGTGGTCGGTTGGGACGGCGCCGAACCCAAGGTCGCGGCCGTCGCCGTAGTGGCGACGGCCGCGACGAGGGCAGCTCTGAGACGTGCGCGAACTCTTGACGGCATGGTGCGGCCCGCCCTTCATCGTCTGGTCATGCATCCAGGCATCTGAACATTCGGACATCCCACGTCCAAAGTGCGCATCACAGACGTTAGTTGGGCTATCGCACACATCACAAGAACCGTGCACGTGTCACGTCCGGATGGAGTACTGCTTTCCCTCGGTTGCCCCCGCGCCTCGGTTGCCCCGCGCCTCGATCGCCGTGTGCCGAAGCGCGCAGTCGGCGGATCTCCGGTACGCAGAGCTGATGAAGGATAACGTTCCGTCATGACCGAACCCCTCGCGCTCGAAGGCGCACGCACCGCCCTTGTGCTCGTCGACCTGATGGACCGCATCGTCGCGTTGCCCCTGGAGCCCCGTAAGGGAACCGAAGTCCTCATGACGTGCGAGGAGTTGGCCGCCGCGTTCCGCTCGGCGGGGGCGACCGTCGTCCTCGTCCGCGTCGAACGCCCCTCAGTGGCCGAGCAGCCGCCCGGCAGCGGGCTGGTGGCGGGGCTGCTGAAGGAGGGCGACATCGAGATCGTGAAGCGTACGATCGGCGGATTCCAGGGCACGGGCCTGGACGACCGCCTGCGCGAACGGGGCGTCGCCACGCTGGTGTTCGGCGGCATCGCCACCAACCTCGGCGTCGAGTCCACCGCCCGCGCCGCCGGTGACCTCGGCTACGAGCTGGTCTTCGTCGAGGACGCGATGACGGCGTTCACGGCGGCGGAGCACGAGGCTTCGGTGCGGCTCGACTTCCCCAGGCTGGGTTCGGTGGCGCGTGCGTCGGACGTGCGCTTCACAGCCACCTGACCCGGCCGACGTGCTCTGGGCCCCGGCTGGAAGCGCCCATGGGCGACCGAGCAGTCGAACAGCGTGCCCCCTCGCGGCGCAGGGGGCGCTCCCCGCCGGTCGGGGGCCCCGCCGCCGTGTCGCGGGGAGCCGGTCAGGCCTGGGCGGCCGCGGACCGCAGAGCGAGCCGGTGTTCGCCCGCGTACACGTTCATGGAGCTGCCCCGCAGGAAACCCACCAGCGTCAGCCCCGTCTCCGCGGCCAGGTCCACCGCGAGGGACGAGGGCGCCGAGACCGCCGCCAGGACCGGGATACCGGCCATGACCGCCTTCTGCGCGAGCTCGAAGCTGGCCCGGCCGGAGACGAGAAGGACCGTGCGGGACAGGGGCAGGTCGCCGTTCTGCAGCGTGCGGCCGACCAGCTTGTCGACCGCGTTGTGCCGGCCCACGTCCTCCCGTATGTCGAGCAGCTCGCCGTCCTCGGTGAACAGGGCCGCCGCGTGCAGGCCCCCGGTCCGGTCGAAGACCTGCTGGGCCGCGCGCAGCCGGTCGGGGAGGCCCGCGAGCAGGTCGGGGTCGAGCCGGACCGGGGGAGTGTGGCCACCGTGTGTGTCGTCGATGGGCCAGCGGGCCGTCGTACGCACCGCGTCCAGCGACGCCTTGCCGCACAGCCCGCAGGACGACGTCGTGTAGACGTTGCGTTCGAGGGTGATGTCGGGAATCACCACCCCGGGGGCCGTCCTCACGTCCACCACGTTGTACGTGTTCGAGCCGTCCACCGTGGCGCCCGCGCAGTAGACGATGTTCTGCAGATCGCCCTGCTCCGCGAGCACCCCCTCGCTCACCAGGAACCCGGCGGCCAGCGCGAAGTCGTCGCCGGGCGTGCGCATGGTGATCGCCAGCGGCTTGCCGTTGAGCCGGATCTCCAGGGGTTCCTCGGCGACGAGTGTGTCCGGCCGGGTGGAGACGGCCCCGTCCCGAATGCGGATCACCTTGCGTCGTTCCGTGACTCGTCCCATGTTCCCGTCCCCACCAGTCCTGATCAGTCCCGGTTCTGTACGTGCTGGTAGCCGAAGCGGCCCTTGATGCACAGATTGCCGTGGGTCACCGGGTTGTCGTGCGGCGAGGTGACCTTCACGATCTCATTGTCCTGCACGTGCAAGGTGAGGTTGCAGCCCACTCCGCAGTACGCGCACACCGTGGTCGTCTCCGTCTGCGCCGACTCGTCCCAGGTACTCGCCGCCCGCATGTCGAACTCGGACTTGAAGGACAGGGCCCCGGTCGGGCACACCTCGATGCAGTTCCCGCAGTACACGCAGGCCGAGTCGGTCAGCGGAGCGTCCTGCTCGACCGCGATGCGTGCGTCGAAGCCGCGCCCGGTGACGGAGATCGCGAAGGTGTTCTGCCACTGGTCGCCGCAGGCGTCCACGCACTTGTAGCAGAGGATGCACTTGTCGTAGTCGCGCACGTACAGGTCGTTGTCGATCTTCGGTTCCTCGTTGAGGCGCGCCGCGCCCGGGCCGAAGCGGTCCGGCTTCGCCTCGTACTCCTTGATCCATTCGGCGACCTGCGGGGTCGTCGACATGTCGACCGACGAGGCGAGCAGTTCGAGGACGATCTTGCGGCTGTGCCGGGCACGCTCGGTGTCGGTCTTCACCTCCATGCCGGACTCGGCCTTGCGCGAGCAGGCCGGGACCAGGGTCCGGGACCCCTCGACCTCGACGACGCACACCCGGCACGCGTTCTTGGGCGTCAGGGTGTCGCCTTGGCACAGGGTCGGGATGTCCTTCCCCGCCGCTCGGCAGGCGTCGAGGATCGTGGAGCCCTCCGTCGTGCGCACGGGCTCCCCGTCGATGGTGAACTCCAGCAGCCGGCGCGGGATCCCCAGCGGTACCACGGTCATTCGTACGCCCCCAGACGGTCGATGGCGGATTCCACGGCGTTCCACGCGGTCTGCCCCAGACCGCAGATCGAGGCGTCCCGCATCGCGCGGCCGACCTCCCTGAGCAGGGCGATGTCATCGGCGGCCGCGGCACCCGTGCGCGCCACGATCCGGTGCAGTGCCTCCTCCTGCCGGACGGTCCCGACCCGGCACGGCACGCACTGTCCGCACGACTCGTCGCGGAAGAACTCGGCGATGCGCAGCAGCAGCCGCGGCAGCGGGACCGTGTCGTCGAAGGCCATGACCACGCCCGAGCCGAGCGTCGTGCCCGCCTCCCGCGTGCCCTCGAAGGTGAGCGGGATGTCCAGCTCGTCGGGCCGTACGAAGCCGCCCGCCGCACCGCCCAGCAGCACCGCCCGCAGCCGCTCCCGCACCCCGGCCAGCTCCAGCAGGTCGCCCAGTGTCGCCCCGAAGGGGAGCTCGTAGATACCGGGCCGCGCCACGCTCCCCGACACGCAGAACAGCTTCGGCCCGGTGGATTTCGCCGTGCCGGTCGCCGCGTACGCCGGTGCTCCCATGGTCAGGATCGGCAGTACGTTGACCAGTGTCTCCACGTTGTTCTCCACCGTCGGCTTGCCGAACAGGCCCTTCTCCACGGGGAACGGCGGCTTCGAGCGCGGCTCGCCCCGGTAGCCTTCGATCGAGTTGAAGAGAGCCGTCTCCTCACCGCAGATGTACGCTCCCGCGCCCCGTCGGATCTCGATGTCGAAGGCGTATCCCTGGCCGAGGACGTCGTCGCCGAGCAGTCCACGCGCGCGTGCCTGCGCGAGGGCGTGTTCCAGGCGGTGCAGGGCGCGTGGGTACTCGCCGCGCAGATACAGGTAGCCCTTGTGCGCGCCGGTCGCGTACGCCGCGATTGTCATCGCCTCGACCAGCGCGTACGGATCGCCCTCCATGATCACGCGGTCCTTGAAGGTGCCCGGCTCGGACTCGTCGGCGTTGCAGACGACGTAGTGCGGATGGTCGGGCTGCGACGCCGTGGCCTGCCATTTGCGGCCGGTGGGGAAGGCGGCGCCGCCGCGCCCGACCAGGCCGGAGTCGGTGACCTCGCGGATGACTCCGGCGGGACCGAGCTCGAAGGCCCGGCGCAGGGCGGTGTAGCCGCCGTGGGCGCGGTAGTCGTCCAGCGACCCGGGGTCGACGACTCCGACGCGCCGCAGCAGGGTCAGCGCGGGATCCCCCGCCTGCGGTACCGCCATCGCGGCCGGTGGCTCCTCGGGCGCCGAGTCCGGCGCGCTCGCGGCGAGGACCGCGTCGTGCACGGTCGCCGGCGCCGAGACCGCCGTACGCACCGGATCCCCCGCCTTGATCGCGAGCGCCGCCGGAGCGCGTTCGCACAGGCCCAGGCAGGGACTGCGCTCGACCGACACACCGCTGCCGAGGCCGAGCCGTGCCTCGACCCCGGCGCACAGCTCGCTCGCTCCGGCAGCCGCGCACGCGAGGTCCGTGCACACGTGGAGCACGGTCGCGGGGCGCGGCTTGACGGAGAACATGGCGTAGAAGGTGGCGACGCCGTACGCCTCCGACGGCGGTACGGTCAGCCGCCGGCACAGGTAGTTCAGGGCGCCCTCGCTGATCCAGCCGACCCGGTCGTTGATCGCGTGCAGCCCCGGCAACAGCAGGTCGCGGCGGTCCCGGGCCTCGCGTCCGCCGCGCGCCCACCTGAGGTCCGCGTCGGAGCGGTCGGCGCCCTCCCAGGAGGACTCCGGCGGGCCCAACAGGGCGTCGACGGCCGCCCGTTCGTCATCCGTCGGTTTGCTGTCGCCGAAGTGCAGGTCCACTTACGTCACCTCACGTTCGTCACTACGGTCACGACGGGGAGCTTCTCGATCCGGATCGCCGACGCCTTGAACTCCGCCGTCCCCGCGATCGGGCAGTTCGCCTCGATCGTCAGCTGGTTGGTGTCCACCTCGTCGGGAAAGTGCATGGTCATGAAGGCCAGCCCGGGCCGCAGCGCGGTGTCGATCCACACCGGCGCGACGACCGACCCGCGCCGCGAACTCACCCGGACCTCCTCGCCGACCACGACCCCGTACCGCTCGGCGTCCTCCGGGCACAGCTCGACGAACTCGCCGCGGCGCAGCGGGGAGGCGAAACTCCCGCTCTGCACACCGGTGTTGTAGGAGTCGAGCCGCCGTCCGGTGGTGAGCCGGATCGGGTACTCCTCGTCGGTGAGGTCGACCGGCGGATCGTGCTGGACGATCCCGAAGGGCGCCGGCATCCCGCGCTTCGCCGGATCCTTCTCCCACAACCGGCCGTGCAGGTAGGTCGGTTCGAGCCCGTCGGTGGTCGGGCACGGCCACTGGATGCCCTGGTGCTCCGCCAGGCGTTCGTACGTCATCCCGTAGTGGTCCGGCGAGACGGACCTGAGCTCGTTCCACACCGCCTCGGCGTCGGCGTACTTCCACTCGTGGCCGAGCCGGGCCGCCAGCTCGCAGATGATGTCGATGTCCTCGCGCGCCTCGCCGGGCGGCGTGACGGCCCGTCGCACCCGCTGAACCCGCCGCTCGCTGTTGGTGGTCGTGCCGTCGGTCTCCGCCCACCCGGCGGTCGCGGGGAGGATGACGTCGGCCAGCTGTGCCGTCTTCGTGAGGAAGATGTCCTGGACGACGAGGAAGTCCAGCTGCCGCATGCGCCGTACGGCCTGCTCGCTGTCGGCCTCCGACTGCGCCGGGTTCTCGCCGATGCAGTAGACGGCCTTGAGCGTGCCCTCCTCCATCGCCTCGAACATCTCGGTGAGGTTGAGCCCGTAGTGCGGCTGGATGACGGTGTCCCAGGCCGACTCGAACTTCAGGCGGGAGCCGGGGTCGAGGATGTCCTGGAAGCCGGGCAGACGGTTGGGGATCGCGCCCATGTCGCCGCCGCCCTGCACGTTGTTCTGGCCGCGCAGGGGCTGGAGCCCCGAGCCGTAGCGCCCCACGTGCCCCGTCAGCAGGGAGAGGTTGATCAGTGCGCGGACGTTGTCGGTGCCGTTGTGGTGCTCGGTGATGCCGAGGGTCCAGCACAGCTGGGCGCGCTCGGCGCGGGCGTAGGCGTGCGCCAACTCCCGTATGGCGGCGGCCGGTACGCCCGTCACCTTCTCGGCGAGGGACAGCGTCCACGGCTCGACCAGCGCCTTGTACTCCTCGAAGCCGCTCGTCGCCCGCTCGATGAACGCCTCGTTCGCGAGGCCCGCGTGGATGATCTCGCGGCCGATCGCGTGCGCCATCGGGATGTCGGTGCCGACGTTCAGCCCGAGCCAGCTCTCCGCCCACTCGGCGGTGGAGGTGCGGCGCGGGTCGACGGCGTACATCCGGGCGCCGTTCCTGATCCCCTTCAGTACGTGCTGGAAGAAGATCGGATGCGCGAAGCGGGCGTTGGAACCCCACATCACGATGACGTCGGTGTGCTCGATCTCCTCGTACGACGAGGTGCCCCCGCCCGAGCCGAAGGCCGCCGAAAGGCCCGCCACGCTCGGGGCGTGGCAGGTGCGGTTGCAGGAGTCGACGTTGTTGGTGCCCATCACGACGCGGGCGAACTTCTGGGCGACGTAGTTCATCTCGTTGGTCGCGCGGGCGCAGGAGAACATGCCGAACGCGCCGCGGGCCGCCGCCAGTCCGTGGGCGGCACGGTCCAGTGCCTCCTCCCAGCTCGCCGGCCGGAAGGGCTCGTCGCGGGAGTCCCGGACGAGGGGACGGGTGAGCCGGGTGTAGGTCTTCGGGGTCCGGTCGCGTTTCCTCGTGCGGCGTTCGTCAGATTTCATGCGGCGCTCCTCAGCGCGAGCAGGTCCGAGATGGCGTGCACGGTGCGCAGGGTGGGCACCGGCACGCCGGTGATCTCCGCCAACTCGACGACGGCCGCGAGGAGTACGTCGAGTTCGAGCGGCTTGCCGCGCTCCAGGTCCTGGAGCGTGGAGGTGCGGTGGTCGCCGACCCGCTCCGCGCCCGCGAGCCGGCGCTCGATGGACACACCGACCTCGCAGCCGAGGGCCTCGGCGACCGAGAGCGTCTCGGTCATCATGATCTCGATGACCTTGCGGGTGCCGCCGTGCAGGCACATCTGCCGCATGGTGGCGCGGGCCAGCGCGCTGATCGGGTTGAAGGAGATGTTGCCGAGCAGTTTGAGCCAGATGTCGTTGCGCAGGTCGGGCTCCACCGGGCACTTGAGGCCGCCGGCGACCATGGCCTCGCTGAGCGCGAGACAGCGCCCGGAGACGCTGCGGTCGGGCTCGCCGACGGAGAACCGGGTGCCTTCCAAGTGCCGTACGACGCCCGGCCCTTCGAGCTCGGTGGCCGCGTATACGACACAGCCGACGGCCCGTTCGGGCGCGAGCGCCGCACTGACCGCGCCGTCCGGGTCCACACTCTCGACGCGGTGGCCGTCGTGCGGACCACCGTGCCGGTGGAAGTACCACCAGGGGATGCCGTTCTGGGCCGCGACGACCGCCGTGGTGTCGTGCAGAAGGGGCTCGATGAGCGGCCCGCACGCCGCGTACGAGTTGGCCTTCAGGCCCAGGAAGACGTAGTCGACCGGGCCGATGTCGGCCGGGTCGTCGGTCGCGTGTGCGCGGGCGGTGAAGTCGCCGCGCGGGCTGAGCACCCGCACCCCGTGCTGCCTCATGGCCGCCAGATGCGGTCCACGGGCGATGAGGTGCACGTCGGCGCCGGCGCGATGCAGTGCGGCTCCGACGTAGGCGCCGATCGCACCGGCGCCGAGGACTGCAACTTTCACTTCGGAACGCTCCGTTCGGTCGAGGGAGTACCGCGGAGGTGGCTGGGAAGCGCCGACTGGCCGGGAAGCTGCTGCCGAATCCTGTCGACGGAATATTGTCTACAGTATGGATGAAGGGTCAGCAAGGGTTCGCGCACAGCGTTCGACACGGCGTTCCCCACGGCCTTCCCCACGGCCTTCCCCACGGCTTTCCGTACGGCGTTCGACCGTTCGTCGCGCCCGGCATACCGTTCATCGCATACGGTCGACGCGCCGCCTTCTCAACTGTGCTGCTCCTCCCTACCGTTCGGGATCATGAGTCCCCCTGTCGCTCCTCCGGGATGGAGCCGCTGGCTGGTTCCGCCCGCCGCTCTGTCGGTCCATCTGTCCATCGGCCAGGCCTACGCCTGGAGTGTGTTCAAGCCGCCGCTCGAGTCCGCGCTCGGCCTCAGCGGCACACAGAGCGCCCTGCCGTTCCAACTCGGCATCGTCATGCTCGGTCTGTCGGCCGCGTTCGGCGGCACGCTGGTGGAGCGCAACGGGCCGCGCTGGGCGATGACCGTCGCCCTGATCTGCTTCTCGTCCGGCTTCCTGCTCTCCGCGCTCGGCGCGGCCACCGAGCAGTACTGGCTGATCGTCCTCGGCTACGGCTTCGTCGGCGGGATCGGCCTCGGCATCGGCTACATCTCGCCGGTCTCGACACTGATCAAGTGGTTCCCGGACCGGCCCGGCATGGCCACCGGCATCGCCATCATGGGCTTCGGCGGCGGCGCGCTGATCGCCTCGCCCTGGTCGGCACAGATGCTGGAGTCGTTCGGCAGTGACAGCACCGGGATCGCGATGGCGTTCCTGGTGCACGGGCTGTCGTACGCCGTCTTCATGCTGCTCGGTGTGCTGCTGATCCGGGTGCCGCGCACCGAGAAGCCGGTGAGCGACGGGCCCAGCGTCTTCGACGGACCGCAGGTGTCCGCCCGCAACGCCGTACGCACACCGCAGTTCTGGTGTCTGTGGGTCGTGCTCTGCATGAACGTGACCGCGGGCATCGGCATTCTGGAGAAGGCCGCGCCGATGATCACGGACTTCTTCGCGAACACGTCGACAACGGTGTCGGCGTCGGCCGCCGCCGGCTTCGTCGCCCTGCTGTCCGCCGCCAACATGGCGGGCCGCATCGGCTGGTCGTCGACCTCCGACCTGATCGGACGCAAGAACATCTACCGTCTGTACCTGGGCGTGGGCGCCCTCATGTACGGGCTGATCGCGCTCGCCGGCGACTCGTCGAAGCCGCTGTTCATCCTGTGCGCGCTGGTGATCCTGTCCTTCTACGGCGGCGGCTTCGCGACGATCCCCGCGTATCTGAAGGACCTCTTCGGGACCTACCAGGTGGGCGCCATCCACGGCCGGCTGCTCACCGCCTGGTCCACGGCCGGCGTCCTCGGGCCGCTGATCATCAACTGGATCGCCGACCGGCAGGAGGAGGCCGGCAAGGACGGCTCGTCCCTGTACACGATGTCCCTGTTCATCATGATCGGGCTGCTCGCGGTCGGCTTCGTCGCCAACGAACTCGTCCGGCCCGTCCACCCCCGCCACCACATCCCCGCCCCGGAGTCGAAGGAGGCCCCAGATGTCCAGCGACAGCAGCCCGCCTAGCCGGCGGGGGCTCATCGCCTTCGCCTGGGTGTGGGTAGGAGTACCGCTCGCCTACGGGCTGTACGAACTCGTACAGAAGGCGACGCAGTTGTTCACCGGATGAGGAACTGATGTCTGACACATGAGGACGGTGGGCCGCCCGGTGCGGAAGTCGTCGTTCCCGAAAACGTGAATCCTGTTGTCGGGGCGGGCTTCCGGGAGGATCCTGGTTCGCGCGCGGCACCAGCCGCGGCGAAATCGGGGGAATCGCAGTGGCATTCAAAAGAGAAGTCATCAGTGTCCGCGTCAGCCGCCGTATTCTGTGGATCGGCGCGGAGGCATATCCGCTGAACAACATCGCGCGGGCACAGGTCATCAAGATCGTGCCCGCGCGTGCCGCCGCGGTGGGGCGTTTCCTTTCGCAGGCTGTGCTCTGCGTGGTCATCTGGGTGGCGGCCAGGGCACTGTCGGGGGAGGAGCAGGTCCTTTCGGACGCGGGCCCGGGCTTCCTGACCATTGCGACCGTCGTCGCCCTCGGCGTGCTCGTCATCGCCACCGTGAAACTCCTCAGTGTTCTGCTGAGGCGCCACTATTTCGCCCTGGTGATCGAAACGGCGGGGACTCCACGCACCGCGCTGGTGAGTGCCGACCCGAATCTCGTGGACCAGCTCGTCGTCAACATCATGGACGCGATCGACAATCCGCAGGCCGCTTTCAGTATGCAGGTCGAGAACTTCCATCTCGGCGACAAGATTCAGCAATTCGGCGACCGGAACGTGGGCAAGGTGGCCTGAATATGAACGGGGAAGGCGGCGGGATGAGCGGCGGCATTCACTTCGGCGACGAGGTCACCCAGTTCGGTGACCACAACGTCGGCATGATCAAGAACCAGGCTCCGGTGGACCCCCGCACCGCACTGCGGGAGATGGTCACCGCCGTACGGACTCTGAGAGGTGAGCTGTCGCCCGCCGATCTGCAGGTCGTCGACGAGTCGCTGGGTGCCATCGGAGACGGCCAGAACGTCGACCGCGGAACACTGCGCCGTGCTCTGGGCGCCATCGCGGGAGTCGCCGCCATGGTCGGTCAGGTCGGCGTCCCCGTGATCGAGGCGGTGCGCCGGGCGACGGCGGCCCTCGGTATGTGACAGGGTGCGGCCCTCGGTGTATGTGACAGGGTGCGTCCTCGGCATGTGACAGGGGGCGTCCTCGGTGGTGCCGCACACCGTGCGGCGGCTTCCCGCACGGGGCGGGCGACTGCCAGGACGGAGCGGCCGACTGCTATGACGTACGACGGCCTGAGGGAAGTCAACAACCCCGGGGTCCCAATCCTGTGCCATCACCTGCACCGCTACTCGTGAGTCACTGATCAGACTGGTGAATCCCGCTACCCAAGGCAACGAGGGGGATCCACCCATGAACGGCTCGCGCATCGCCGCTGTCGGCCACTACCAGCCCGCCAAGGTGCTCACCAACGAGGACCTGGCCGGCATAGTCGCCACCAGCGACGAGTGGATCACGAGCCGGGTGGGCATCCGTACGCGCCACATCGCCGGGCCCGACGAACCGGTCGACGAACTGGCCGCCCACGCCGCCGCCAAGGCGCTCGCGGCGGCGGGCCTCGCGCCCGGCGACATCGACCTGGTCCTGGTCGCCACCTCCACCGCCATCGACCGCTCCCCGAACATGGCCGCCCGGGTCGCGGCCCGGCTCGGCATCCCGTCGCCCGCCGCGATGGACATCAACGTCGTCTGCGCGGGCTTCACCCACGCCCTGGCCACCGCCGACCACGCCGTCCGCGCGGGCGCCGCGGCCCGGGCGCTGGTGATCGGCGCCGACAAGATGTCCGACGTGACCGACTGGAGCGACCGTACGACCTGTGTGCTGGTCGGGGACGGGGCCGGCGCGGCCGTCGTGGAGGCGTCCCAGGAGGCCGGCATCGGGCCCGTGTTGTGGGGTTCGGTGCCCGAGATGGGGCACGCGGTGCGCATCGAGGGACAGCCCGCGCGGTTCGCGCAGGAAGGGCAGAGCGTCTACCGCTGGGCGACGACGCAGCTGCCGGCCATCGCCCGCAGGGCCTGCGAGCGGTCCGGCCTCGCGCCCGAGGACCTCGCCGCAGTTGTCCTGCACCAGGCCAATCTGCGCATCATCGAGCCCCTTGCCGTCAAGATCGGCGCCGTCAACGCCGTGGTCGCGCGCGATGTCTCGGAGTCCGGGAACACCTCGGCGGCGAGCATTCCGCTGGCGCTCTCCAAGCTCGTGGAACAGGGGCGGATCTCGTCCGGAGATCCGGTACTGCTGTTCGGGTTCGGGGGGAACCTGTCGTATGCGGGACAGGTCGTCCGCTGTCCCTGACCCATGCTGCCCCTCTGCTGTCCCTTTGGTGTCCCTCTGTCGTCCGTGCGACGCCCGTGTGACGAGGCCGACTCCGCGTTACCCTGGCCTTTGTGCGCCGTAGACTGTAGACGAAAGACAATCGATACTGGCTTTCCACAGTGACGGCCGGCTATCGGATGCAGTCGCCGCCCGGTGTTCGCCCAGGAGGGGGACCGATGTTGTCGACAGGACTGCCGCAGGGTGCGGTGCCCAAGCTCGAACGGCCCGGTCCGCTGCGCGACCGCGTCTACGAGGCGCTGCTCGAACTCATCACCACCCGCGCCCTTCAGCCGGGCCAGCACCTCGTCGAGAGCGAACTGGCAGGCCACCTCGGTGTGTCACGGCAGCCGGTGCGTGAGGCGCTGCAGCGGCTGAACACCGAGGGCTGGGTCGATCTGCGGCCCGCGCAGGGCGCGTTCGTGCACGAGCCGACGGAGGAGGAGGCCGACCAGCTGCTCACCGTCCGTACGCTCCTGGAGGCCGAGGCCGCCCGGCTCGCCGCCGCCCACGCCGACAGCGCCGGCATCGCGGTCCTGGAATCGCTGTGCACGGAGGGCGAGAAGGCCGTCGCCGCCGACGACGTGGACGCGGCCGTCGCCCTCAACGCCCGCTTCCACGCGAAGATCATGGAACTCGCGGGCAACGCGGTCCTCGCCGAGCTCGCCGCACAGGTCGACCGGCGCGTCCGCTGGTACTACACCCCCGTCGCCCGCCAGCGCGGGCAACAGTCCTGGACCGAGCACCGCGGGATGATCGCCGCGATCACCGAGCGGGACGAGCAGCGGGCCACGGAGCTGATGCGCGAGCACACGGAGCACACCCGGCGGTCGTATCACGGACGGCAGCGGTCGTAGTCCCGAGAGGTTCTCAGTCCCGAGAGGTCCTCAGTTCCGAGAGGTCCTCAGTTCCGAGAGGTTCTCTCAGAACGCGGCCGTGTGCCCCCACGCCCACTGCTCGAAGGTGCGCGGTGCCTGCCCGGTGACTTCCTGGACCGTCGGCAACACCTGGGATTCGTCCAGGATCCCGTCGACGAAGAAGCGGAAGAACGCGTCGACGTACGGGGCCGGGAAGCGGGCGCCCATCGATGCGCGTGCCTCGTCGTCCGTGAGGCCGACGGTGCGCAGTTCACGGCCGAGTGCCTCGCCGAGGATCCGGACGCGGTCCGAGGGCAGCAGGGATTCGGGCCCCGTCACCGTGTGGACACGGCCCTCGTGCCCGGCCGAGCGGAGGGCGCGGGCGGCCACCTGGGCGATGTCGTACAGGGAGATGTCCGCGGTGCGCACGCCGGGGAACGGTACGCGCACCTCGTCGCCGTCGCGGATCTGGTCCGCCAGCGCCAGCGCGTTGGACATGAAGCTCACCGGCCGCACGAAGGACCACGACAGCCCGGACGCGCGCACCTCCGACTCGGCCGCCCGCAGATAGCGCGTGACCGCGTTGTCGTCGTCGAGCTCGGCCGACTTCCCGGACAGCAGCACGACGTGCGCCACGCCCGCCGCCCGCGCGTCGGCCAGGATCCGGCTCTGCCCTTCGTAGCCGGGCATCAGGAACAGCGACCGTACGCCGTGGAGCGCGTCCCGCACGGTCTCGGGCCGGTTCAGGTCGCCCGCCACGGCCTCCACTTGGGGCGGCAATCCCTCCGCCCGGCCGGAGCGGCTCATCGCACGCACCGGCTCCCCGGCCTCCGTCAGCGCCCGGACGACTTCGGCACCCACGTTCCCCGTGGCACCCGTCACCAGAAACACCTGATCCCCCTCTCCCAGCCCCCGGCCTCGGAAGCCCGGCGCCGTGCCCCATCCTGCGGGGCGGGCGGGCTGTGACACCAGGGCGCCGCGGGGACGGGGGCCCTGTGACCGCCAGGCTCCGCAGGGCTGGGAGCCGGATTGCACCGGGGCTCCGCAGGGCCGGGAGCCCGACCGCAGGGGGGCCCGCAGGGCTTGAGACCCGGGGGCACCAACGCGCGGAAAGGTGCGGGACGCGTCGGGCCATGGCTTTGTCCTGTGAGTGGAGAAAGTTGAGGGCAATCTCTGCGCAACTTCTTCCCACTCCCGGCAGCCGCTGCTACGTTCCCCTCGAAAGCAGGCCACGCAAGTGGCCGAAACCCGGCGCGTGCAGGCCGATTGAGGCGGGGAGGGGCTCGTGAGACGCATGACGGCGCGACCCGCGAACGCCCATCAGGCCCGGCTGCTCAAGCTGCTGCGCGACGGAGGACCCAACTCCCGGGCCCAGCTGGGCGATCAGATCGACCTCTCGCGGTCCAAGCTGGCCGTGGAGGTGGACCGTCTGCTGGAGACGGGCCTGGTCGTGGCCGACGGACTCGCCGCCTCGCGCGGTGGCCGCCGCTCCCACAACGTCAGGCTCAACCCCGGGCTGCGCTTCCTCGGCGTCGACATCGGCGCGACCTCGGTCGACGTCGCCGTCACCAACGCCGAACTGGAGATCCTGGGACACCTCAACCAGCCCATGGACGTCCGCGAGGGCCCGGTCGCGGTCTTCGAGCAAGTCCTGTCCATGGCAGCGAAGTTGAGGGCCTCGGGGCTCGCGGAGGGGTACGACGGCGCCGGTATCGGCGTCCCCGGACCGGTCCGCTTCCCCGAGGGTGTCCCGGTGGCCCCGCCGATCATGCCGGGCTGGGACGGCTTCCCGGTGCGGGAGGCGCTCAGCCAGGAACTCGGCTGCCCGGTCATGGTCGACAACGACGTGAACCTCATGGCGATGGGGGAGCAGCACGCGGGCGTCGCACGCTCCGTGGGCGACTTCCTCTGCGTCAAGATCGGCACCGGTATCGGCTGCGGCATCGTCGCGGGCGGTGACGTCCACCGCGGTGTCACGGGCAGCGCGGGCGACATCGGGCACATCCAGGCCGTGCCCGACGGACGCCCCTGCGCCTGCGGCAACCGGGGTTGCCTGGAGGCCCACTTCAGCGGGGCGGCCCTCGCCCGGGACGCGGTGGAGGCGGTCCAGCAGGGGCTCTCGGAGGAACTCGCCTCGCGGCTGGCGGCGAACGGCACCCTGACCGCAGTCGATGTCGCCGCCGCGGCCGCCGCGGGTGACGCCACCGCCCTCGACCTGATCCGCGAGGGCGGCAACCGCGTCGGCCAGGTCATCGCCGGACTCGTCAGCTTCTTCAACCCCGGCCTGGTGGTGATCGGCGGCGGTGTGACCGGCCTCGGCCACACCCTGCTCGCCGCGATCCGCACCCAGGTCTACCGCCAGTCACTGCCGCTGGCGACCCGCAACCTGCCCATCGTTCTGGGGGAGTTGGGCCCCACCGCCGGAGTCATCGGCGCGGCCCGGCTCATCAGCGACCACCTGTTCTCACCCGCGTAAGCCACTCGCTCGACACGGCTCACCCGCACGACCCGCTGCGCTGCTCCGCCCTGCCCTGTTCCACCCCGCATTGCTCAGCTCTGCACTGCTCAGCTCTGCATTGCCCGGCTCTGCATTGCCCGGCTCTGCGTCATTTTGCTCCGTCCTGCCCTGCCTTGCTCTGCCCTGCCCTGAACCGGCCCGCACGCCCGCCAAGGGGACCTCATGGCATCAGAACCACCGCTGCTCAGTATGTCCGGCATCACCAAGTCGTTCCCCGGAGTCCGCGCCCTCGACGGCGTCGACCTCGACGTCCAGGCCGGTGAAGTGCACTGCCTGCTCGGCCAGAACGGCGCCGGCAAGTCCACTCTCATCAAGGTCCTGGCCGGCGCCCACCAGCCCGACACCGGCGCGATCCACTGGCGAGGCGAGGCGGTCACCCTCCGCTCGCCCATCGCCGCCATGCGCCTCGGCATCGCCACCATCTACCAGGAACTCGACCTGGTGGAGCACCTGTCGGTGGCGGAGAACGTCCACCTCGGCCATGAACCCACGGCCGCCGGATTCGTCGTACGCGCAAAGGTCGCGCGGGCGTCAACGGCGCGGCTCCTCAAGCGACTCGGCCATCCGGAGATCGATCCGGCGCGCCTGGTCGGCGAGTTGTCGGCGGCGCAGCAGCAGATCGTGTCCATGGCGCGGGCGCTCTCCCACGACGTACGACTGATCGTGATGGACGAGCCGTCCGCCGCCCTCGACCCGGACGAGGTCGACAACCTCTTCCGCATCGTCGGCGATCTCACCGCCGATGGCGTCGCCGTGGTCTACATCTCGCATCGGCTGGAGGAGATCCGCCGGATCGGCGACCGGGTGACCGTGCTGAAGGACGGGCGGGCCGTGGCGGGCGGGCTCCCGGCGAAGACGACGCCGACGCGCGAGGTCGTGGCGCTGATGACGGGACGCAACGTCGAGTACGTCTTTCCCGAGCGGCCGGCCGAGGACGCGACGGCGGTCCGGAAGCCGCTGCTGGAGGTCCGAGGGCTCGCCCGGGACGGGGAGTTCGAGCCCCTCGACCTGAGCGTGCGGCCCGGTGAGATCGTCGGGCTCGCCGGACTGGTGGGCTCGGGGCGCTCGGAGATCCTGGAGACGATCTACGGGGCCAGGAAGCCCAGCGCCGGTCAAGTCCTCGTGGACGGGCGGGCGTTGAGACCCGGGAGTGTGCGGGCCGCCGTGCGTGCCGGACTCGGGCTTGCGCCCGAGGAGCGCAAGGCGCAGGCGCTGCTGATGCTGGAGTCCGTCACCCGCAACGTCTCCGTCTCCTCCATGTCCCGCTTCTCGCGCGGCGGCTGGATCGACCGGGCCGCCGAACTGGGGGCCGCGCGGGCCGCGACCCGCGAGCTGTCGCTGCGGCCCGACAACCCGAACGTGCCGGTCCGCACCCTCTCCGGCGGCAACCAGCAAAAGGCCGTCCTGGCCCGCTGGCTGCTGCGCGGCTGCCGCGTCCTGCTGCTCGACGAACCCACCCGCGGCGTCGACGTCGGCGCTCGCGCCGAACTGTACGCAGTCGTACGCCGGTTGGCCGACGAAGGCCTCGCCGTCCTGCTCGTCTCCAGCGAAGTGCCCGAAGTGCTGGGCCTCGCCGACCGCGTCCTGGTGCTGCGCGAGGGCCGTGTCGTTCACACGGCGCCCGCCCGCGAACTCGACGAACACCGTGTACTCGACCTCGTCATGGAAGGAAGCCCGGCGTCATGACGCAGCACGCCTCCCCGCCCCGGGACAGCACCGGCAAGGTGCAGTCGGCCGGCGCACCGCCCGCCTGGCGGGGCCTGACGGCCCGCGCCGACGTGCGCACCCTCTCCCTGCTCGGCGTCCTCGCCGTACTGATCATCATCGGCGGCATCACCAAGCCGGACGAGTTCCTGGACACCCGCAACCTCCAACTCGTCCTCACCCAGGCGTCCGTGATCGGCGTCGTCACCGTCGGCATGACCTTCGTCATCACCTCCGGCGGCATCGACCTCTCCGTCGGTGCAATCGTCGCGCTCTCCTCGGTGTGGGCCACGACGGTCGCGACCCAGGAGTACGGCTTCGGCGGCATCCTGTTCACCGCGGTGCTCGTCGGCCTCGGCTGCGGCCTGGTCAACGGACTGCTGATCGCGTACGGCGGCATGGTCCCCTTCATCGCCACGCTCGCCATGCTGGCCTCCGCGCGCGGGCTGTCGCTCCAGATCACCGACGGCAAGACCCAGATCGTCACGGTGACCTCCGTGCTGGACCTCGGCGAACGCGACGCGTATGTGCTCGGCGTTCCGCCGCTGGTCATGGTGTTCGCGGTCGTGACGATCACCGGCTGGCTGATCCTGAACCGCACGACCTTCGGGCGCCGCACGGTCGCCGTCGGCGGCAACGCGGAGGCGGCCCGGCTCGCCGGCATCGACGTCCGCCGCCAGCGGCTCTACCTCTACCTGCTGTCCGGACTGTGCTGCGGCGTCGCCGCATTCCTGCTCATCGTCCTGGCCGGATCCGGCCAGAACACCAACGGCAACCTCTACGAACTCGACGCCATCGCGGCCGCGATCATCGGCGGCACGCTGCTCAGCGGGGGCCGCGGCACCATCACCGGCTCCGTGCTCGGCGTCCTGATCTTCACCACGATCACCAACATCTTCGCCCTGAACAACCTGCAGAGCGACGTCCAGCAGATCGCCAAGGGCGCGATCATCGTCGCCGCCGTGCTGGTCCAGCGCCGTACCGCAAACACGACCTGAGGGTCGTACCGCTCTCTCTCAGCACGACCTGAGGAAAGGGTTCACCGCCATGCCAGAGCTCACCAGTCGCAGAGGGCTGCTCTTCGGATCCGCCGCCATAGGAGCGGGTGCCCTCCTCGTGGGTTGCACGAGCAACGAGTCCGACGACGAGCCGGCCGCGAACGACCAGCCGGCCGCCGACGACAAGCCCGGCAAGCAGGTCACCATCGGCTTCGCCGGACCGCAGGCCGACCACGGCTGGCTCAACGCCATCAACGACAACGCCAAGAGCCGCGCGAAGAAGTACTCCGACGTCACCCTGGAGATCACCGAGGGGTCGAACGACACCGCCGCGCAGATCGGCCAGATCGAGACGCTGATCAACAAGAAGGTCGACGTGCTGGTGGTGCTGCCCGCCGACGGCAAGGCGCTCACCCAGGTCGGCCTGAAGGCGATGCGGGCCGGGATCCCGGTGATCAACCTCGACCGGGTCTTCAACACCCCGCAGGCCTACCGCTGCTGGATCGGCGGCGACAACTACGGGATGGGTCTCAACGCCGGCCACTACATCGGCGAGAAGCTCAAGGGGAAGTCGAACGCCAAGGTCATCGAGCTGGCCGGCCTGGACAACCTGGAGCTGACCAAGCAGCGCACCCAGGGCTTCGACGACGCCCTGAAGAACTACCCCGACATCAGGAAGGTGGCCCGTCAGGCGGCCGAGTTCACGGTCGAGTCCGGACAGGCCAAGATGGCCCAACTCCTGCAGGCCCAGTCGGACTTCGACGCCGTGTGGAACCACGACGACGACCAGGGCGTGGGCGCCCTGCGCGCCATCGAGCAGGCCGGACGCGACGACTTCCTGATGGTCGGCGGCGCGGGCGCACTGTCCGCCTTCCAGGCCATCAAGCAGGACAACGGCGTCCTCAAGGCGACCGTCCTGTACCCGCCGACCATGGCCGCCTCCGCCATCGACCTGGCCCGTGCGCTGGGCCAGGGCAAGGGCATCGGCGGCATGGCCGAGTTCGAGATCCCGGCCTCGATCACGCTCTACTCGGCGGTCGTCGACAAGACCAACGTCGACCAGTACATGTCCACCGGCTTCAAGTGAGGCGTCCCGCCCCGTGAGCCGACCCGGTCATGGGGCAGGGCTCCACCCCCCACCGCGCCACGACGACGAGGAGGACATCCGCATGGGACAGCCGCAGCAGTCAGAAGGGGCAGAGGCGGCCGAGAAGCCGGAAGACGTCGGGACGGGCAGGCCACCCCTGCGGGTCGGCATGATCGGATACGCCTTCATGGGTGCCGCCCACTCCCAGGGCTGGCGCACCGCGGGCCGCGTCTTCGACCTGCCCCGCAGCCCGGTGCTGGCCGCGATCTGCGGACGGGACGCGACGGCCGTGCGCGCGGCGGCCGAGCGGCACGGCTGGGCGGCGGCCGAGACGGACTGGCGTGCCCTGATCGAGCGGGACGACATCGACCTCGTCGACATCTGCACCCCGGGCGACAGCCACGCCGAAATCGCGCTCGCCGCACTGGCCGCGGGCAAGCACGTCCTGTGCGAGAAGCCTCTCGCCAACACCGTGGAGGAGGCCGAGGCCATGGTCGAGGCGGCCGAAGCAGCCTACGAGCGCGGCCAGTTGTCGATGGTCGGTTTCAACTACCGCCGGGTGCCCGCCACCGCGCTGGCTCGCAGCATGGTGGCCGAGGGCCGCCTCGGCAGCCTGCGGCATGTGCGGGTGACGTACTTGCAGGACTGGCTGGTGAACCCGGAGTTCCCGCTGACCTGGCGGCTGCGCAAGGAGCTGGCCGGCTCGGGCGCGCTCGGCGACCTCGGCGCGCACATCATCGACCTCGCGCAGTATCTGGCGGGGGAGCGGCTGACCGGGGTGTCCGCTCTCACGGAGACCTTCGTGAAGGAACGCCCGCTGCCCGGCGGGGCCGTGAAGGGGCTGTCCGCCGTCTCGGCCGAGGGCGCCACCGGCCAGGTCACCGTCGACGACGCCGCCCTGTTCACCGGCCGCTTCCCCTCCGGCGCCCTCGCCTCCTTCGAGGCCACCCGCTACGCCACCGGCCGCAAGAACGCCCTGCGCATCGAACTCAACGGCGAGCGCGGCTCGTTGGCCTTCGACCTGGAGCGCCTCAACGAACTCGCCTACCACGACGGCACGGAACCCGGAGCCCACGCCGGTTTCCGCCGCATCCTCGTCACCGAACCCGACCACCCCTACCTGGACGCCTGGTGGCCCCCGGGCCACGGCCTCGGCTACGAGCACACCTTCGTCCACCAGGCCCGCGACCTGGTCCACGCCATCTCAAAGGGCCGCCGGCCCGAACCCTCCTTCGCCGACGGGCTGCAGGTGCAGCGCGTACTGGCGGCGGTGGAGGAGAGCGCCGAGAAGAACTCCGTCTACACGCCCATAGCGGTCTGAGGAGGCCGACGAGAATGCCGCGCACATTCACGCTCTTCACCGGCCAGTGGGCCGACCTGCCGCTGGAGGAGGTCTGCCGGCTCGCCCGCGACTTCGGCTACGACGGCCTCGAACTCGCCTGCTGGGGCGACCACTTCGAGGTCGACAAGGCCCTCGCGGACCCGACGTACATCGATTCCCGCAAGGCGCTGCTCGACAAGTACGGCCTCAAGTGCTGGGCCATCTCCAACCACCTGGTCGGCCAGGCCGTCTGCGACGCCATCATCGACGAACGCCACCAGTCCATTCTCCCCGCCCGTATCTGGGGCGACGGCGACGCGGAAGGCGTACGGCAGCGGGCCGCCGCCGAGATGGCCGACACCGCGCGCGCCGCGGCCGCCTTCGGCGTGAACACCGTCATCGGCTTCACCGGCTCCGCGATCTGGCACCTCGTCGCCATGTTCCCGCCGGCGCCCGAGTCGATGATCGAGCGCGGCTACGAGGACTTCGCGACACGCTGGAACCCCATCCTGGACGTCTTCGACGAGGAGGGCGTGCGGTTCGCGCACGAGGTCCATCCCAGCGAGATCGCCTACGACTACTGGACGACCTGGCGGGCGCTGGAGGCGGTCGGGGGACGCCCCGCCTTCGGCCTGAACTTCGACCCGTCGCACTTCGTGTGGCAGGACCTCGACCCCGTCGGCTTCCTGTGGGACTTCCGCGACCGCATCTACCACGTCGACTGCAAGGAGGCCCGCAAGCGCCTCGACGGCCGCAACGGCCGCCTCGGCTCCCACCTGCCCTGGGGGGACCCCCGCCGGGGCTGGGACTTCGTGTCGGCCGGGCACGGCGACGTCCCCTGGGAGGACGTCTTCCGGATGCTGCGCTCCATCGACTACCAGGGCCCCATCTCCGTGGAGTGGGAGGACGCCGGCATGGACCGGCTCCAGGGGGCCCCGGAGGCGCTGACCCGTCTCAAGGCATACGACTTCGAGCCGCCGTCGGCCTCCTTCGACGCGGCGTTCGGCAACTGACCCGTGGCGCAGGGCCCGTTCGAGCCCTGCGCCGACTCTCCGGGATGACGGCGCATCCCGGCGTACGCACCCGCCCGTACAACCGGCCCCTTCCTGGAGGCACTCGTGCACGGGAACGACCGCACCACCAGCACCGACAGAAACGAGACCCACAGACGACGCCCGTCCTTCCGCAAGGCGGTGGCGCTGCTGAGCGGCGCACTGCTGGCGGGCGCCACCCTCACCTTCACCGCACCCCAGGCCGGCGCAGCCGTCGCCGACGAGGGGAGGGGGGCGGCTGCTGCCCGGGCCGCAGCGGCCGAGGACTTCCAGCAGGTCACCCTCGCCAAGGGCGAGCCGGAGGTCGGCGAGCCCATGTCGCTCGCCGTCCTCCCCGACCGCTCGGTGCTGCACACCTCCCGCGACGGCGAGCTGCGCATCACCGACGCGGCCGGCAACACCAGGCTCGCGGGCAAGCTCGATGTGTACACGCACGACGAGGAGGGCCTGCAGGGCATCGGCGTCGACCCCGGGTTCGCCCAGAACCGCTTCATCTACCTCTACTACGCACCCCCGCTCGACACCCCGGCCGGTGACGCGCCCGAGACGGGCACGGCGGCCGACTTCGCTCCCTTCGACGGCGTCAACCGTCTCTCCCGCTTCGTCCTGAAGACCGACGGCACGCTGGATGCAGCCAGCGAGACGAAGATCCTCGACATCCCGGCTTCCCGCGGCCTGTGCTGCCATGTCGGCGGTGACATCGACTTCGACGCGGCGGGCAACCTGTATCTCTCAACGGGCGACGACACCAATCCGTTCCAGTCGGACGGCTTCACCCCGATCGACGAGCGGTCCAACCGCAACCCGGCCTTCGACGCCCAGCGTTCCGCCGGCAACACCAACGACCTGCGCGGCAAGCTCCTGCGCATCAAGGTGAACGCCGACGGCTCGTACTCCATCCCCGACGGCAACCTCTTCGCGCCCGGCACGGACAAGACACGCCCCGAGATCTACGCGATGGGCTTCCGCAACCCGTTCCGCTTCAGCGTGGACAAGCAGACGGGGATCGTCTACGTCGGTGACTACGGCCCAGACGCCGGCGGCGCCGACCCGGCGCGCGGCCCGGCCGGCCAGGTCGAGTTCGCCCGCGTCACCGGCCCCGGCAACTACGGGTGGCCGTACTGCACCGGCGACAACGACGCCTACGTCGACTACGACTTCGCGACCGGCCAGTCGGGGGCGTCCTTCGACTGCGCCGCGCCGAAGAACACCTCGCCGCACAACACCGGCCTGACCGACCTTCCCCCGGCCCAGGCCGCCTGGATCCCGTACGACGGCGGTTCCGTGCCCGATTTCGGCACCGGCTCCGAGTCCCCGATGGGCGGCCCGGTCTACCACTACGACGCCTCGCTCGACTCGCCGGTGAAGTTCCCCGAGGCCTACGACGGGAACTTCTTCGCCGGAGAGTTCGGCCGCCGCTGGATCAAGCGGATCGTGAGCGACGACGCCGGGACCGTACAGTCGATCAACGACGTCCCCTGGACCGGCACCCAGATCATGGACATGGCCTTCGGCCCGGACGGCGCGCTCTACGTCCTCGACTACGGCACCGCCTGGTTCGGCGGCGACGAGCACTCCGGCCTGTTCCGCATCGAGAACGCCACCGACGGCCACTCGCCCGCGCCGCAGGCCGCGGCGAGCAAGACCTCCGGGCAGGCGCCGCTGAGGGTGCAGTTCTCCTCGGAGGGCACCACCGACCAGGACGGCGACGCCCTGACCTACAGCTGGGACTTCGGCGACGGCGGCAAGTCGACGGCGGCCGACCCGTCGTACCGCTACAAGAAGAACGGCACCTACACCGCGACCCTGACCGCCAGGGACCCCTCCGGCCGCACCGGCAGCGCGAGCGTGCAGATCGTGGTCGGCAACACCGCGCCCAGGGTGACGCTGGAACTCCCGCAGGACGGAAAGCTGTTCAGCTTCGGTGACGCCATCCCGTTCAAGGTGCGGGTCAGCGACCCCGAGGACCGGACGATCGACTGCGCGAAGGTCAAGGTCAGCTTCATCCTCGGCCACGACAGCCACGGCCACCCGCTGACCTCGGCCAACGGCTGCACCGGCACCCTCCAGACCAGCGCCGACGGCGGGCACGACGAGGACGCCAACATCTTCGGAGTCCTCGACGCCGAGTACACCGACGGCGGAGGCGGCGGCCAGGCCCCGCTCACCACGCACGACCAGAACGTCGCCCAGCCCAAGCACCGTCAGGCCGAGCACTTCGGCAACGGCTCCGGCGTCTCGGTCATCACCAAGGCCACCGCACACGGCGGCAAGACCGTCGGCGACATCGACAACGGCGACTGGATCTCCTTCACGCCCTACGCCCTGAGCAACGCCAAGAAGATCACCGCCCGGATCTCCTCCGGCGGTGCGGGCGGCACCCTCGAGATCCGTGCGGGGTCCTCGACGGGCACCCTGCTCGGCAAGGCGACCGTGCCGGTGACCGGCGGCTGGGAGACCTTCCAGGACGTCACCGCCGACCTGTCCCGCGCACCGAGGGGCACGACCACGCTCTACCTCGTCTTCAAGGGGAGCGGCTCCGGCGCCCTGTACGACGTGGACGACTTCACCTTCACGACCGGCTGAGAGGA
The DNA here is from genome assembly GCF_041052385.1 of Streptomyces sp. R28. GTDB lineage: Bacteria > Actinomycetota > Actinomycetes > Streptomycetales > Streptomycetaceae > Streptomyces. Next base: position 9,162,941 of record NZ_CP163439.1, read on the forward strand.
GGTACGGCATATGCGTCCAACCGGACGACTGGCAACGGCAGTCGTGGGAGCCGCCGTACTCCTCGGCTGCGTCTCGGAACCGGCCGCGTCACAGGCCTCGCGAAATCCGCAGGCCACGGACGACGGCAAGCAGGTCCTGGTCTTCTCCAAGACGGCAGGCTTCCGCCACGACTCGATCCCCGACGGCGTAGCCGCGGTGAAACAGCTCGGTGAGACGGGCGGCTTCACGGTCGACGCGACGGAGGACGCCGCGGCCTTCACCGTCGGCAACCTGCGCCGCTACGACGCGGTCGTGTTCCTGTCCACGACCGGAGACGTCCTGAACGCCGCCCAGCAGACGGCCTTCGAGGGCTACATCCGGCGCGGCGGAGGCTACGTCGGCATCCACGCGGCCGCCGACACCGAGTACGACTGGGCGTTCTACGGCGGCCTCGCCGGCGCCTACTTCCAGTCGCACCCGGCGATCCAGCAGGCGACCGTGGACGTCGAGGACCATGCCCACCCGGCGACATCGGGTCTGGCGCAGACGTGGAACCGCACGGACGAGTGGTACAACTACCGCTCGAACCCCCGGGAGAGGGCACATGTCCTCGCGTCCCTCGACGAGTCCTCGTACACAGGCGGCACCATGAACGGCGACCACCCGATCGCCTGGTGCCAGAACTACCAGGGCGGCCGCGCCTTCTACACGGGCGGCGGTCACACCAAGGAGTCCTACGCCGAGCCCTCGTTCCGTGAGCACCTGCTGGGCGGAATCCGCTGGGCCGTCGGCGACGCCGAGGCCGACTGCCGCCCGGAGAACGGCTACCGCCCGCTCTTCGACGGCACGCAGGCTTCGCTGGACGGCTGGCACCAGGCGGGCCCGGGCTCCTTCACCCTGTCCGACGACGGCACGCTCACGTCGACCGGCGGCATGGGCATGCTCTGGTACGCCGCGTCGGGCTTCGGGTCGTACTCCCTGAAGCTCGACTGGAGGATGGCCGGCGACGACAACTCCGGTGTGTTCGTGGGCTTCCCGCCCTCGGACGACCCGTGGTCGGCCGTCAACAACGGGTACGAGATCCAGATCGACGCGACCGACGCCCCCGACCGCACCACCGGGGCCGTGTACGGCTTCCAGTCCGCCGACCTCAAGAAGCGCGACCGCGCGCTGAATCCGCCGGGGGAGTGGAACACGTACGAGATCCGCGTGGAGGGCGAACGCCTCCGCGTCTGGCTCAACGGCGTGAAGATCAACGATTTCACCAACACCGACCCGGCCCGGAGCCTCACCGACGGACACATCGGCATTCAGAACCACGGAGCCGATGACGAGGTGTCCATCCGGGACGTCCGGATCAAGGAACTGCCCACGAAGTCCGCGAAGTCCTCCGGACTCATGGCTTCGCAGGGCGACTGAGCGACGGCGGGCGGGGGACGCCGGACTCCCGCCCGCCGTCTTTTCCCCACGGGACCTCGCCAGAACCCGTGGGGGTCCACAGACGACGCGCTCGACAAGGAGGCCGTCATGTCCGCGTCCCTTTACCCGTCCGACCCGCGCGTCGGCGTCTGGCTGATCGGGGCGCGCGGCTCCGTCGCCACGAGCGTCGTCGCCGGGTGCGCCGCCGTCACCGCGGGCCTGCACCCGCCGACGGGCCTGGTCACCGAGACGCCGACGTTCGCGGGCAGCGGCCTGCCCGCGCTGTCGTCCCTCGTCTTCGGCGGCCATGACACGGTGGACTGCCCCCTGCCCAAACGCGCGGAGGCCCTGGCGGCAGGCGGCGTCCTGCCTCCCGGTCTCCCCACGGCCGTACACGCCGAACTCGCCGCCGCCGACCGCGAGATCAGGCCCGGCGGCCCACTTCCCGGAGACACGCGCGACGAAGTCCAGCTCATCGCCGCCTTCGCCTCGGACATACGGGACTTCATACGGCGGAACGAGCTCGCCCGGACCGTCGTCGTGAACGTGGCCTCCACCGAGCCCGCCCCCACCGGCGCCGCCCTGCCCCCGAGTTCGCTGTACGCGGCGGCGGCCCTGCGCGCGGGCTGCCCGTACGTGAACTTCACTCCGTCCACGGGCCTGAACCACCCCGTGCCGGCCGCCCTCGCCTCGTCGACCGGCCTGCCGTACGCGGGCCGCGACGGCAAGACGGGGCAGACACTGCTCCGCTCGGTCCTGGGCCCGATGTTCACCCAGCGGGCGCTGGCAGTCCGCGCCTGGTCCGGCACGAATCTGCTCGGCGGCGGCGACGGCGCCTCCCTGGCCGACCCGGCCGCGGCGGCGGCCAAGAACGCCGGCAAGGAGAGGGTGCTGGCGGACGCGCTGGGCGAGGTGCCCGAGGGCGAGGTCCACATCGACGACGTCCCCGCGCTCGGCGACTGGAAGACCGCCTGGGACCACATCGCCTTCGACGGCTTCCTCGGCACCCGCATGATCCTCCAAACCATCTGGCAGGGCTGCGACTCGGCCCTCGCGGCCCCGTTGGTCCTCGACCTCGCCCGCCTGACCGTACGCGCCCACGAGGCAGGCCTGTCCGGACCGCTCATCGAACTGGCCTTCTACTTCAAGGATCCGGTGGGGGAAGGGCCGGGGGCGCTGGGCGAGCAGTACGCGGCACTGGGGCGGTTCGCGGAGCGGCTGCGGGGGGCCGGGGCTGAGCGGCGGGGCGGGGGAGGGGTCGGGGCTGAGCCGCGGGAGGTGCGGGAGGCAAGGGAAGTGCGGGGAGACGGGGGTGAGCCGCCGGACGAGCGTCCCGATCGGCGTGGCGAGCACGGTGGTGCCGGCCGTCCCGAGGAGCAGCGGTGAGGGGGCGAGGGGAACGGCACTCGTTGCGGCTGCCTGGTGGGTGGGCCCGGGGAGCGGCGACGGGCCGGGGTGACGGCGCGCGCTGGTCGCGGTGGGGTGTTGGGTGGTTGGGTGCGGGTGCGGGTGCGGGTGCGGGTGCGGGTGCGGGTGTGGGTGCGGGTGCGGCCGGGGGTGGGGGTACGGGCGCGGGTCGGGATGAGTACGGATGCTCGACGGCCGCCTTGGTCAAGCCGACCCGGGCCACAGGCCTGGGGAAGGAGCGCGCCGAGAGGCCGAACCCCCGCCTGGCCTGGGCCGAACTCCTGCGCCTCCCGGCCCTGTTCACCGTCCCCGGCGACGCCCTCGCAGGCGCCCCCGCCACCGCCGTACACCCCAACCCCCGCACCCTGCTCGCCATCGGTTCCTCCCTCTGCCTCTACGAAGCCGGCATGGCCCTCAACGACTGGGCGGACCGTGAGGAGGACGCCACGGAACGCCCGCACCGCCCCCTCCCGTCCGGCCGCATCCGCCCCACCGCAGCCTTCACCGCTGCCTGCGCCCTCACCTGCGCAGGCCTGGCCCTCGCCGCCCGGGCCGGTCGTCCCGCCCTCGCCGTCGCCGCGCCTCTCGCGGCCACGGTCTGGTCCTACGACCTGGCCCTGAAGCACACCCCCGCTGGACCGGCGGCGATGGCCACCGCCCGCGCCCTCGACCTCCTCCTCGGCGCCGCGGCCACCACCGGGCGCACCCGTGGGGCGCTCCCCTCAGCCGCTCTGCTCGGCACCCACACGCTTGCGGTCACCGCGGTGTCCCGCCAGGAGACGAAGGGCGGTTCACCCCTGGCACCCCTCGCGGCCCTGGCCACCACGGCCCTCCTCAGCCGCCTGCTGACACACCGCCCCAACCGAAGCCCGGCAGACCCCCGGCAAGCAGCCGCCCGCGGCGTGCCGGGCACCCCTCCCGACGTCCTCGCGTCCGTCACCGGTCGTCGCCGACGGCGTTGGTCCGGCCCGCCCCGGCCGACCGCCGACACCGTGAGCACAGCCTTCGCCGCCGCCTACGCCGCAACGGCCGCCCGCCCCAACTTCCACGCCGCTCTCAACCCTTCACCCCCGCTCACCCAACGAGCCGTCGGCGGCGGCATCCGCGCCACGATCCCCCTCCAGGCCGCGCTGACCGCCCGATCCGGTGCCGTCCTCACCGCCTTGTTCGTCGCGGGTCTCGCCCCGCTCGGTCGACGGTTCGGAAGAAGGGTGAGCATCACATGAGCCACGCGACAATCGGGGGCCCAGCCCGGTCCTCCGAGGTGCCGAGGGCCGGTGGCGGCTCTCACGGCACCAGCGCCGAGCACGCCAGTGCCGTCTCCCGAACGCCCGCCGGGACCCCCCTCCGCTTCGGCTACGGCACCAACGGGCTCGCCGACCTCCGCCTCGACGACGCCCTCGCCCTGCTCGCCGACCTCGGCTACGACGGCGTCGGCCTGACCCTCGACCACATGCACCTGGACCCGCTCGCCCCGGACCTCACGGCCCGGACCCGCCGCCTCGCGCACCGCTTGGGCGCGCTCGGTCTGGACGTCACCGTAGAGACAGGCGCCCGCTATGTGCTCGACCCGCGCCGCAAACACGGCCCCTCCCTCCTGGACCCCGACCCGCACGACCGTGCCCGCCGCGTCGCCCTGCTGATCCGCGCCGTCCGGGTAGCGGCCGACCTCGGTGCCCACGCCGTCCACTGCTTCAGCGGCATCACGCCGCCGGGAACCGATCCGGAGACCGCCTGGCACCGCCTGGCCGACACACTCACTCCCGTCCTGGACGCCGCTGCCACCGCCGGCGCCCCCCTCGCCGTCGAGCCCGAACCGGGCCACCTCCTCGCCACCCTCGCCGACTTCCACCGGCTCCGCCGTGCGCTCGGCGACCCCGAATACCTCGGCCTGACCCTCGACATCGGCCACTGCCAGTGCCTCGAACCCCTCTCTCCCGCCGACTGCGTACGCGCCGCCGCCCCCTGGCTGCGCCACGTCCAGATCGAGGACATGTGCCGCGGCATCCATGAGCACCTCCCCTTCGGCGACGGCGAGATCGACTTCCCACCCGTGCTCGCCGCCCTCACCGCCACCGGCTACCAGGGCCTGACCGTCGTCGAACTGCCCCGCCACTCCCACGCGGGCCCCCACTTCGCCGAACTCTCCCTCCCGTTCCTGCGCGGCGCCGAAGCCACGGCCACCGGATCACCCGTACTCGTCCCACCCCATGGCGATCCCTCCGCCACCCCTGAAGGGAGCACCTCATGACCCCCTCCCGCAGCACCCCGGCAACCCCGGACGCGGACAGCAAGGGCGCACCGCTCACCGGCCCCCAGACGGGCACCGAGTCCCGCCCAGGCACCGGGGACCGGTCGGGCACCGAGTCCAGCCGAGGCGCCGACAGCCCCGCGGGTGCCGGGAGCCGGCCGGGGACGGAGGCTCGCCCAGGCGCCGGGGGCCGGTCGGGCACCGCGTCCAGCCGAGGCGCCGACAGCCGGCCAGGCATGGAGGCTCGGCCGGGCGCCGAGCGCGATGCAAGTACTGACGCTCGGCCAGGCACCGGGGGTCTGGCAGGCAAGGAGGCTCGGCTGAGCGCCGAGGCCCGGACGGGCGCCCAGAGTTGGCCGGACACCTCGGATACCCCGAACACCCCGGACGTTCCGAACACCTCGGACGCCTCGGACGCCTCGGACACCCCCGGCACCACCCTCGCCCTCACCCCGCCCGCCGAACTGCGCCGCCGTCTCACCGACCGCCTCGGCACCGCCGCCCGGGCCTGGCTCCGCCGAGCCCTCGACGAGGCCGCCGCCCACCCCGGCACCCACGGGCCCATCTCCGTCTGGGAGTTGCGCATCGCCGAGGCCGGGCGCCGCTGTGGCCCCGAGCACGCCGACGCCGCCCGCGTCCTCATCCTGCACGCGGCCCGTGCCGACGCGGACGCCGTCACCCGGGTCTACTTCCAGGGCACCGCCGCCGAACGCCGCGCCGTCCTGCACGCACTGCCCCACGTCGTGCCCGACTCGGCGGCCCTCCCGCTCGTCGAGGACGCCCTGCGGACCAACGACACCCGGCTCCTCGCCGCCGCCGTCGGCCCCTATGCCGCCCGGCACCTCGACCCCCACCAGTGGCGCCACGCCGTCCTGAAGTGCCTATTCACCGGTGTGCCCGTCGTCGCGGTGGCCGACCTGAACCGCCGCGCCCACGGCGACGTCGAACTCGCCCGCATGCTCGGCGACTACGCCGCCGAACGCACCGCCGCGGGCCGTCCCGTACCCGAGGACCTGTACCGCGTCCTGACCCTCACCGACCCCACGGCCACCCCACCCGCGCCCGCCGCCGAGTCCGGCACCCGCGGTACCGACGGCAAGGAGTCCTGATGCGCCTCTTCGACCCCCACATCCATATGACGTCCCGCACGACCGACGACTACGAGGCCATGCACGCCGCCGGTGTCCGCGCCGTCGTTGAGCCCTCTTTCTGGCTCGGCCAACCCCGCACGTCTCCCGCCTCCTTCCTCGACTACTTCGACTCCCTTCTCGGCTGGGAGCCCTTCCGCGCCGCCCAGTACGGCATCGCCCATCACTGCACACTCGCCCTCAACCCCAAGGAGGCGAACGACCCGCGCTGTGTCCCCGTCCTCGACGAACTGCCCCGGTATCTGGTCAAGGACCAGGTCGTCGCCGTCGGCGAGATCGGCTATGACTCGATGACCCCCGCCGAGGACACCGCGCTTGCCGCCCAGCTCCAGCTCGCCGCCGTCCATGAACTGCCCGCGCTCGTCCACACCCCGCACCGCGACAAGCTGGCCGGCCTGCGCCGCACCCTCGACGTCGTCCGGGAGTCCGCCCTGCCCCCGGACCGCGTCCTCGTCGACCACCTCAACGAGACGACGGTCAAGGAGGCCAAGGACAGCGGCTGCTGGCTCGGCTTCTCCGTCTATCCCGACACCAAGATGGACGAGGAGCGGATGGTCGCGATCCTGCGCGCGTACGGGACCGAGCAGGTGCTGGTGAACTCCGCCGCCGACTGGGGCAGAAGCGACCCCCTGAAGACCCGCAAGGTCGCCGACCTGATGCTGGCCGAAGGCTTCGGCGAGGACGACGTGGACCTGGTGCTCTGGCGCAACCCCGTGGCCTTCTACGGGCTCAGCGGACGCCTCACCCTCGATGTCGCGGCCCCGGAGGCGACCCATGAGGGCAACTCCATCCTCCGTGGCGCTCCGAAGGACCCCGACGGTCCGGCCGGCGCCCCCCGAGTGTCGGACGCCCCGGCCGGCGCTCCGCGAGAGTCGGCCGACCCGATGGGCGCACTGCGGGCGTCGGACGAGCCGGTCGGCGAACCAAGAAGGTGGGACGCCCCGGCCGCCGCCCCGGCCCCGGGGGCGTGAGCCATGCGCTTCCGGCACCCCGACGGATCCACCGTCCACCTCGCGTACTGCACGAACGTCCACCCGGCCGAAACCCTCGACGGTGTCCTCGCCCAACTCCGCGACCACTGCGAACCTGTCCGCCGACGGCTCGGCCGTGACCGTCTCGGCATCGGCCTGTGGCTCGCCAAGGACGCCGCCCACGCCCTCGTCTCGGACCCGTCCGCCCTGCGCGGCCTGCGCACCGAACTCGACCGGCGCGGCCTCGAGGTCGTCACCCTCAACGGCTTCCCGTATGAGGGCTTCGGCGCGGAAGAGGTCAAGTACCGCGTCTACAAGCCGGACTGGGCCGATCCCGAACGCCTCGAGCACACCACCGCCCTGGCCCGAGTACTCGCCGGGCTCCTCCCCGACGACGTCACCCAAGGCAGCATCTCCACACTTCCCCTCGCCTGGCGCACCGACTACGACGACGAGCGCGCCGAGGCCGCCCGCACCGCCCTGGTCACCCTCGCCGAACGCCTCGATGCCCTGCAGGAGTTGACCGGCCGCGACATCCGCGTCGGCCTCGAACCCGAACCCGGTTGCACCGTCGAGACCACCGCCGACGCCATCGCCCCGCTCACCGTGGTCGGGCACGACCGCATCGGCATCTGCGTCGACACATGTCACCTCGCCACCTCCTTCGAAGATCCGCACACCGCCCTGGACGCGCTCGTTGAAGCCGGCGTCCCCGTCGTCAAATCCCAGCTCTCAGCTGCCCTGCACGCCGAACACCCCCATCTCCCCGATGTCCGCGAGGCTCTCGCCGCCTTCGACGAACCCCGCTTCCTGCACCAGACCCGCACCGCCACCGCCGCCGGCATGCGCGGCACCGACGACCTCGGCGAGGCACTCAAGGGCGACGCCCTCCCCGACGCCTCCCCGTGGCGTGCCCACTTCCACGTCCCACTCCACGCGGCCCCCGTCGCGCCCCTCACCTCCACACTCCCCGTTCTCAAGGCCGCACTGACCCGGCTCGTCGGCGGCCCGCACCCGCTCACCCGCCACCTCGAGGTCGAGACCTACACCTGGCAGGCCCTCCCAGCCGAACTGCGCCCCCGTGCCCGCAGTCAACTCGCCGACGGAATCGCCGCCGAACTCACCCTCGCTCGCGATCTGTTGACCGATCTCGGTCTGAAGGAGCTGCCATGACCGAGCGGCCGGACCCGGCAGCCCGGACCACCTCACCGCGTGGCCGCCCAGCACCCCAACCGGAGGCCACCACCATGGGACGTCCCACCCCTCTCCTCGTCCTCGACGTCGTCGGCCTCACCCCCCGTCTCCTCGACCACATGCCCCGCCTCAAGACGCTCGCCCAGTCCGGCTCCCACGCGCCGCTCGGCACCGTCCTGCCCGCGGTCACCTGCGCCGCCCAGTCCACCTTCCTCACCGGCACCCACCCGTCGGAGCACGGCATCGTCGGCAACGGCTGGTACTTCCGCGACCTCGGCGACGTACTCCTGTGGCGCCAGCACAACGGACTGGTCGCCGGCGACAAACTCTGGGACGCCGCCCGCCGCGCGCACCCCGGCTACACCGTCGCCAATATCTGCTGGTGGTACGCCATGGGCGCCGACACCGACATCACCATCACCCCCCGCCCGATCTACTACTCCGACGGCCGCAAGGAACCCGACTGCTACACCCGGCCGCCCGCCCTGCACGACGAACTCACCGAAAAACTGGGCGCCTTCCCGCTCTTCCACTTCTGGGGCCCCGGTGCGGACCTGGTCTCCAGCCGCTGGATCATCGACGCGACCCGCCACATCATCCGCACCCGGCACCCCGACCTGACGCTCTGCTACCTCCCTCATCTCGACTACGACCTGCAGCGCTTCGGCCCCGACGACCCACGCTCGCTGAAAGCAGCCGCCGACCTGGACGCCGCCATGGCCCCGCTGCTGGACGACGCACGCGCCGAAGGCCGTACCGTCGTCGCGCTGTCCGAATACGGCATCACCCGCGTGAGCCGCCCCGTCGACATCAACCGCGCCCTGCGGCGGGCAGGCCTGCTCGAAGTGCACACCCAGGACGGCATGGAGTACCTGGACCCGATGGCGTCACGTGCCTTCGCCGTCGCCGACCACCAGATCGCTCACGTCTACATACGCCGACCGGAAGACCTCGACGCGACCCGGGCGGCCCTGGACGGTCTGCCCGGCATCGAGCAACTCCTCGACAACGGGGGCAAGAAGGCCCACCATCTCGACCATCCACGTTCCGGCGAGCTCGTCGCCGTCGCGGAGCCGGATGCCTGGTTCACGTACTACTACTGGCTCGATGACGCCCGCGCGCCCGACTTCGCGCGACTCGTCGAGATCCATCGCAAACCCGGCTACGACCCGGTCGAACTCTTCATGGATCCCCTCGACCCCTATGTCAAGGTCAAGGCCGCGACCGCGCTCGCCCGCAAGAAACTGGGCATGCGCTACCGCATGGCGGTCGTGCCCCTGGATCCGTCACCTATTCGCGGCAGCCACGGCCGCCTTCCCGCGAGCGACGACGACGGTCCGCTCCTCATCTGCTCCACCCCCCGCGCTGTCGGCGACCGCGTCGCGGCCACCGATGTGAAGTCACTCCTGCTCCAACTCGCCGGTCTCGGCTGACCGGTCACGACCGGCACGCACCAACTCGCCGGTCCCACCGACCCGTCTCTTCCGACTGGTCACCAGTGAAGCTCTCACCACTGACAACGGCCTTCGATCACAGGGAGTTCCAGGCATGAGCCGCTTTTCCCAGACGGATCCCGAACTCGCCCACCACCTCACCAGACGAGGCATGCTCGGCGTGGCCGCGGGCACCACGGCCGCCGCCCTGCTGGGCGCCGCCGCAGCCCCCGCGACCGCCGCCCCCGGCACCGCGTCCGCCCCCGGCACAGCCTCCCGCGCCGCCGGCCGTGGCCGCCCCGTCCTCCCGCCCGGCCGGCTGGGCATCCAGCTCTACAGCCTGCGCGACAAGGTCTCCACGCTCGGCTTCGCCCCCGTCTTCGCCGAGTTGGAGAAGTACGGCTACGACGAGGTCGAGTTCGCCGGATACACCCAGGGCTCGGCCGGCCCGATCACCCTCGCCCAGCTCAAGCGGCTCGCCCGGAACCACGGCCTGAACCCGATCGGCAGCCACGTCGGCTACTACTCCAACGACCCCGGCGCCTACACCTTCGCCCAGAACCTCACCAAGGTCCTCGACGACGCCCAGGCCCTCGGCCTGAAGCACATAGGCACCGCCTCCGGGCCGTTCCGCTACGGCTCCACCGTCGACGCCTGGAAGCGCGCCGCCGAGGAGTTCAACACCTACGGCGCGGCGGCGAGAGCACGTGGCATGAAGTTCTACCAGCACAACCACTCCGAGGAGTTCTCCTTCGCCACCGACAACCCCAAGGTCCGCCTGTACGACGTGCTGCTCGCCGAGACCGACCCCGACCTCGTCTTCCTGGAGATGGACATCTTCTGGGCGTACTCGGGCCAGTTCCGCTTCTCGAAGCGGCCGGACGGATCGGCTGCCCCCTTCGAGCCGCTGGACTACGTACTGAAGCAGCCGCACCGCTACCCGCTCTTCCACGTCAAGGACGGTGTGAGCGACTCGGCCGACCAGTACGGCTACCGCATGGTCGACGTCGGCGACGGTGACATCGACTACCAGCGGTTCATCTCCGCCGTAACCAGGCTGCGCGGCCAGCGATTCGCCCACCACTGGCAGGCGGAGCACGACAACCCGACCGAGTCCTTCACCTTCGCACGGCGTTCCAGTGAGCACCTGCACTCGTTGCGCGAGAAGTGCTGACGGCCCCACCGACAATGAGGAGGCCCTCCCCGAGAGGGACGCTGTTGGTTGATTCCGCCCTGCTGGATCTCATCCAGCAGGGCGGAGTGCTGGGAAGGGGGGAACGCGGGTCTTGGCGAGTGGTCTGCCGGTGAGCCAGGCATCGATGCGGGCGAGGTTGACGGCGGCGCCAGTGAAGTGGTGCTGCAACTGGGTCTTGGCGAGGCCGCGATAGCGGGATCTGCGCAGGCCGAACGCCTGGACGCCCTGTGAGACGGTGCCCTCGACGCCGGCTCGGTGTCCGTAGCGGCGGCGCCAGTGGTCGGTGTCCTGCTCGACCCGGGCCTGCTGAAGGATGTCGTGCTCGGTCTTCGGTCTCAGGGTCAGGTTGCGGCCGGTCCTGGAGCTGGTGCACGAGGTCCGCAGTTCGCAGGGGTCGCAGTGCCGGGCGGCGAACCGGACCCGGGTGACCGGAGCATCGAACTGGCTCCGGGCTCCCCGCCAGACGACGCTGGTCTGTCCGCCGGGGCAGACGGCCTGGCGCTGGTCCCAGTCGATGGTGAAGCGGGTGTTGCCGAAGATGTCTCCGGTGGCCTGTGCCTTCACGGTGGTGGACTTGACCGGGCCGACCAGCTCGATGCCGTGATCGCGGCGGGCATGGTGGATCTGTTCGGCGTCGATATATCCGGCGACCAGGTGCTCGTCCGCAAGCAGGCCGCGTCCGGCCAAGGCGGTGTGGATGTCCTCCAGGACGAGGACGTCGTTGACGGGTGCCGGCGTGGTGCGAACGTGGGTGATCAGATGCGGGGCATCGGGCTCGCAGGTCTCGCTGAGGTGGACTTTGCAACCGGACCAGCCCAGATCCCGTTTCGAACCAGTGCGGGCCTCGGGCTCGTGGGGGTCCGTAAGCGGACCGCGCCCGGCGGGAGGTCCTTCGTCCCGCGCCGGCGCACGGTGCCCTCGACGTGGTGAAACTGCTGCACCCAGGTCTGCCGCAGGAACTCCACCGCGGGCAGGCTTCGCAACGAAGGCGGTGACACAGCCGACCAGACGGCCTCCAGCAGCGTCATGCCGTCGGTCCCCCACTGGTCGGCGTGCTCGACGCGGGCCGCCCACCGGGACGCGAAACGACTGTCCTCCGGCCTGGCCGAGTAGCGGTCGAACCACTCCGGCGGCGCCACCGTCACCAGCCAGTCCCCGGCCGCCTCCGCCACCTGGTTCAATACCGCACGCAGGGTCTCGACCACGAACTCCAAGCGGTTCAGGTCTCTCGTCGCGGCCAGCACGTGGGTGGCATCCGTGCGCTGCCGCCCGCCCGCCTTGACCAGCCCTACCTCGGCGGCCGCCCGGAGCACGGCATCGAACACCATCTGGCCGGCCTCGCCTTCGACCAGCCGAGCACGGAACTCGCTGAGCACCGAATAGTCGAATCCGGTGTCGGCCAGCTCCAGCGAGAGGGCGTACTTCCAGTCCAGACGCGAGCGGACCGCATGCGCGGCCTGCCGGTCGGTCAGCCCCTCGGCGAACTGCAACACCGACACCAGCGCGAGCCTTGCCGGAGACACCACCGGCCGCCCCCGGGCCGGGAACAGCTCCTCGAAATCGGCATCCGAGAACACCGGCCCGAGCGCGTCCCGCACCCGCATCACCAGACAGCCCTTCGTAAACACCGCACGCGCCAGCCGAGCCGTCTCCTCCGGGATCTCCCCCAGAACCACCCCACGCAACGACACCGAACCCACCCTCAACACGACGACGGCCTGCACGACCCCAACGGGATCGCACAGGCCGTCATCACGCCCGCACCCGATTTACCAACAGCGTCCGAGAGGGGGAGGGCCTCCTCATGTACGCGACTGGTCAGCGCGCGAGATGTGGTGCTGACGTCCGCCCCGGCTGTCGCAGCAGCAACGCGATCGCCGCCGCCACCAGCGACACGCCCCCGGCCAGCGCGTACGCGCCGTCGTAGCCCCAGGCCGCGACCACCATGGAGCCCAGGCCGCCACCGAACAGGCCGCTGATCAGCTTGCCGCTGTAGACGAGGCCGTAGTTGGTGGCGTTGTAGTTCTCCCCGAAGTAGTCCGGGGTGAGCGCCGCGAAGAGCGGGTAGAACGCGCCGCCGCCGAAGCCGGAGAGGAACGCGAAGGACAGGAACAGCCATTCGCTCTTCAGGTCTCCTGCCCAGATCACACCGAACTGGGCGAGACCCAGCACGACGATGACGAACACCAGGGTCGACCTGCGGCCCCAACGGTCGGAGAGCCAGCCCACGACGCCGCGGCCGATGCCGTTGATAACCGCCATCACACCCATCGACCACGCCGCGACCAGTGGGCCGAAGCCGACCTCCTTGGCGTAGCCGACCTGGAAGGAGATGCCGAAGATCGACACACCCGCGGTCAGCACGACGGCCAGCCACATCAGCGGCAGCATGCCCGTCCTGATGGCCTCCCGGGGCGTGTACTGCTTCACGGCCGGAGGGTTCTTGGCCAGGCTCGTCGCGTTCTTCCGGTCGCTCGTGTACGTCAGCGGATCGACGTCCGATGGCCACCAGTTCTTCGGGGGGTCCTTGAAGAAGAACGCGCATCCCAGGACGACGATCATGATGTAGCAGCCGATCAGGTCCAGCACCCGGTGGTAGTTCGCGGTGTCGAACCCGTAGTTGAAGATGAAGATGAACGGCAGCGATCCGTACGCGAACCCGCCATTGACGAACCCGGTCCGCGCGCCGCGCCGCTCGGGGAACCACTTGCCGACCATGTTGATGCAGGTCGCGTAGATCAGGCCGGCGCCGATGCCACCGATGACGCCGAAGCCGAGGATGGCGAGCCAGACGTTGTCCAGGTGCGACAGGGCGAGGAAGCCCAGCAGACACAGGCCCGAGCCGGCGTACATCGCCGTGCGGGCCGTCAGGATGCCCTTCTCCCGTAGCCAGCCCGCCGGGAAGGCGATGCCGGCCTGGAAGAACACCCAGACGCTGAGGATCCAGAAGGTGTTGCTCTGCGTCCAGCCGTGCGCGTGGGACAGGGTGTCCTCCGCGGAGCCGTACGCGTACTCGAAGACGCTGATGGCCATCATGGCGATCCATGGCAGATACACCATGAGCTTGCGGGAGTGGCCGAGGATGTCGCGGTCGGTCTCGCCGACGCGGTAGACGCGGCCTCGCGCGTCGGTCACTTCGCGGTAGGGACGGTGTGCGGCGTCGGAGTGGGTGGACGAGCTGCTTGCAGCGTACGGATCTGCCGTCATGTCAGGCCATGTCCTCGCCGAGCGGTTGTGGGTTGGGAGCGATGCGCGTTTCCTTGTCGCGTCCCGGCGGGCTGAGGAACAGCGCCACGCAGCCGGCGAAGAGCGAGATCGAGCCGGCCAGGATGAAGGCGCCGGAGTGTCCCCAGGCGCCGACGACCACGGCGCCCATACCCGCGCCCAGGCCGGAGACGAGCTTGGCGCTGTAGACCATGCCGTAGTTGGACGCGTTGTTGTTCTCGCCGAAGTAGTCGGCGGTGAGCGCCGCGAACATCGGGAAGATGGCGCCGCCGCCGAAGCCGGAGATCGCGGAGAAGACCAGGAACAGCGTCAGGTTCTTGCTCTCGGCCGCCCAGAGGATGCCGTATTGGGCGAGGCCCAGGATGAGGCAGACGGCGAGCAGGCACCGCTTACGGCCATACAGGTCCGAGAGCCAGCCGATGACGCCGCGGCCGGTACCGTTGACGACCGCCTTGAGGGACATCGCCGTGGCCACGATCCCGCCCGCGAATCCGGCCTCCTCGCCGATGTCCACCTGGAAGGCGATACCGAAGATGTTCACGCCGGACGTGCACGCCAGGCAGAACCACATCAGGGCCACCCGGCCCGTCTTCCACGCCTCCTTGGGGGAGTACTGGTGGACCGCGGGCGGGTTCATCCGCAGCGAGCGGGCCGCGCGCGGGTCGTTCGGCGGGTTGAGCGGGTCGATCGAGGCGGGCCACCAGTTCTTCGGCGGGTCCTTGAAGAAGTATCCGGAGCACGCGACGATTCCGGCCAGGAACACACCCACCGAGACCAGCACCCAGCGGAAGTTGGTCAGGTCCATGTAGCCGTTGAAGAGGAAGACGAAGGGCACCGAGCCGTAGGCGAAACCGCCGTTGACGAAGCCGGTCTTGCCGCCCTTGCGCTCCGGATACCACTTGCCCACCATGTTGACGCAGGTGGCGTACACCATGCCCGCGCCCATGCCGCTGAACATGCTGAAGCCGATGTAGGCGAAGACGACATGCGGGGCGAAGGCCAGCGACAGATAGCCGAGCAACGTGCCCGTGGCGCCGCACATCATCGCCCAGCGGGCCGGCAGTTTCCCGCTCTCACGCAGCTTGCCCGCGGGGAAGGCCACCGCGGCCTGGAAGAAGACCCACACGGTCATCATCCAGAAGATGTGCATGCTGTTCCATTGGTGCGCCGTGTGCAGGGTGTCCTCGGCGGACGCGAACGCGTACTCGGCGGAGGAGATGCCCATCATGCCGATCCAGGGCAGGATCACCATCCACTTGCGTTTGCGCCCCATGATGTCGATGTCGGACTCACCGACGCGATAGACGCGTCCGTTCTTGTCGGTCACCTCCCGATAGGCGGCGACCCGTGGAACGTCGGTTGTGGTCACGTTAGTTGCACCCCTTGCGTCGAAAGTTCTGGCCAGCGCCCCCTGTCCAATGCCTTTCGTGTGCGCACGGGTCCCGGGTCGGCCGACGCGCACCGTCGGCCGACCCGCGCTCGGATCACCTCATGAACCGCCCCCCCCCAACATCCCGCCCGTCTCCCACCACCGCCCTACCGGAGGGGCCTTCGGCCCCCCAGCCCTTCTGCCGCCCGAGCCCAGCGGTACTTCGCGCCGAGCGCGGCCACCGGCTTCTCGGTGGTGTACGGGTATGCCACGACCCCCCGCTCGTACAGGTACTGGCAGGCCTCCTCGACCTCGACGTCGCCCGCGAGCGACGCGACGACGGGCTTCTCCATGCCGCGCTCCCGGAATTCGGCCACCACGCGCGCGGTGAGTTCGGCGAAGACCATCGGGGGAGTGACGATGGTGTGCCAGTAGCCCAGGACCAGCGCGTGGATGCGGGGATCCTCCAGACCGAGCCGGATCGTCGCCTCGTACGTCGACGGCGGCTCGCCCCCCGTGATGTCCACCGGGTTGCCCGCGGCCCCGAAGGGCGGAATGAACTTCCGGAAGGCCTCGTCCAGGTCCGGCGGGATCTCCATCAGGGAAAGCCCGTTGTCGGTCACGGCGTCCGACAGCAGTACGCCGCTGCCGCCGGCCCCCGTGATGATCACGATGTTGTCGCCCTTGGGGGCGGGAAGCACCGGCAACGCGCGCGCGTACTCCAGCATTTCGTTCAGTCCGGGTGCACGGATGACGCCGGCCTGCTTCAGGATGTCCTCGTACACGGCGTCGTCGCCGGCGAGGGCTCCGGTGTGGGAACCTGCGGCCTTGGCGCCCGCCGCCGTACGCCCCGCCTTGAGGACCACGACCGGCTTCTTCGGTACGGTCGCGCGCGCGGCCTCGACGAAGGCGCGCCCGTCCTTGAGGTCCTCGAGGTGCATCGCGATGCACTGGGTGTTCGGGTCCTCGCCGAACCAGGTCAGCAGGTCGTCCTCGTCCAGGTCCGACTTGTTGCCGAGGCCCACGATCGCCGACACGCCCGTCTTCGTGGTCCGCGCGAAGCCCAGGATGGCCATGCCGATGCCGCCGGACTGCGAGGTCAGCGCCACCCCGCCCTTGACGTCGTACGGCGTGCAGAACGTGGCGCACAGGTCCTGCCATGTCGAGTAGTAGCCGTAGATGTTCGGTCCGAGGAGGCGGATGCCGTGCCGCTCGGCGATCTCCACGATCTCCGCCTGGAGTTCGTGCTCGCCGGTCTCCGCGAACCCGGAGGGGATCAGCACGGCGTTCGGGATCTTCTTGCGTCCCACCTCCTCCAGGGCCGAGGCCACGAACTTGGCGGGGATAGCGAAGACCGCCACATCCACCTCACCGGGAACGTCCGTGACACTCTTGTACGCCTTGCGGCCCAGAATGTCATCGGCCTTGGGGTTCACCGGTTGGATGTCCCCGGCGAAACCACCGTCGATGAGGTTGCGCATCACCGAATTGCCGATCTTGCCCTGCTCGTTGGACGCCCCGATCACGGCGACCGACGACGGCTGCATCAGCCGGCGCATGGAGGTGAGGATCTCGTCGCGCGAGTAGCGGCGGCGCTGCTTCGCCGGTGCTTCGGAGAGGATCACGCGGATGTCGGCGGCGACCGCGCCCTCCGCGGTGGCGATCACCGGGTTGAGGTCCACCTCGGCGATCTCCGGGAAGTCCGCGACCAGCTGCGACACCCGGCGGATCTGCTCGGCTATCGCCCACCGGTCCACGGCTGCCTGGCCACGCACCCCGTGCAGGATCTCCGCCGCCCGGATCGAGTCCAGCATGGACAGCGCCTCGTCGGCGCTCACGGGAGCGAGCCGGAAGGTGACGTCCTTGAGGACCTCGACGAGCACCCCGCCGAGCCCGAAGGCGACGACCTTCCCGAATGTCGGGTCGGTGACCGCGCCGACGATGACCTCCTGCCCCTGCGGGAGCAGTTCCTGGACCTGTACGCCCGCGATACGGGCATCCGCGTTGTACGCACGCGCGTTGTCGATGATCTTGTGGAACGCGGACCGTACGTCCGTCGCGCCCTCGACGCCCACGATCACTCCGCCGGCGTCGGTCTTGTGGAGGATGTCGGGCGAGACGATCTTCATGACGACCGGTCCGCCGAAGCGCGCCGCGTACGCCACCGCCTCGTCGACGTCGGTCGCGAGCTCCTCGCCCGGTACGGCTATCCCGTACGCGTCGGCGATCAGCTTGCCCTCGGGCGCGGTCAGCGCCGTGCGCCCATCCGCCCGCACGGAGTCGAGGAGCGTGCGCACCCTCAGGGCACGGTCTTCGGCCATCACGTCAGATCACTCCGTTCGACTTGAGCAGGCGCAGTTCCTCGTCGCCGAGGCCGAGCTCGCCGATGTAGACCTCTTCGTTGTGCTGGCCGAGCAGCGGTGAACTGGACACCTCGACGGGGGAGTCAGAGAGCTTGAGCGGGCTGCCGACGGTCACGAACTCGCCGCGCTCGGGGTGCGGCACGGTGACGACCATCTCGTTGGCGACCAGCGAGGAGTCCTCGATGATCTCCTTGGTGGACAGGATCGGCCCGCACGGGATGTTGTGTGCGTTGAGCCGCTCCAGGACCTCCCACTTGGGCAGGGTCGAGGACCACTCCTCGATCAGCTGGAACATCTTGTTGAGCTTGGGCAGCCGGGCTTCCGGCGTCGCCCACTCGGGATCGTCGGCGAGCTCGGGCCGGCCGATGAGCTCGCTGATCGGCTGCCAGCCGACGGGCTGCACGATGACGTACACGTAGTCGTTCGGGCCGCCCGGCGCGCACTTGACCGCCCAGCCGGGCTGACCGCCGCCGGACGCGTTTCCCGAGCGGGGAACTTCCGTGCCGAAGTCCTCGTTCGGATATTCAGCAAGCGGCCCATGTGCCAGGCGCTGCTGGTCCCTCAGCTTGACCCGGCACAGGTTGAGTACAGCGTGCTGCATGGCCACGTTGACCCGCTGCCCACGCCCGGTGTTCTCGCGCTGGAACAGAGCCGCGAGAATCCCCGCGACGGCGTGCACACCCGTCCCCGAGTCCCCGATCTGGGCTCCCGTCGCCAGCGGCGGCCCGTCCTCGAAACCGGTGGTCGACATCGACCCGCCCATGGCCTGCGCGACGACTTCGTACGCCTTGAAGTTGGTGTACGGGCCGTCCCCGAACCCCTTGATGGAGGCATAGACGATACGCGGATTGATCTCCTGGATGCGGTCCCAGGTGAAGCCCATCCGGTCGACCGCGCCCGGTCCGAAGTTCTCGACCATGACGTCGGAACGCCGGATCAGCTCGGTGAGGATCTCCTTGCCGCGCTCGGTCTTGGTGTTGAGGGTGATGCTCCGCTTATTGCAGTTGAGCATCGTGAAGTAGAGGGAGTCGACGTCCGGGACGTCGCGCAACTGCTTGCGCGTGATGTCACCGCTCGGCGCCTCCAGCTTGACGACGTCCGCGCCGAGCCAGGCGAGCAGCTGGGTCGCGGAGGGACCGGACTGGACGTGGGTCATGTCCAGGACGCGGATGCCTTCGAGAGCCTTGGTCGGCGTACCAGTCATGGAGGCCACCTCACTTGTACATGGTCTGGTTCATGGTTCCGGGGGCGTACGCGTCGGGGTCGACCCAGACGTTGATCAGCGACGGCTTGCCGGACTCGCGGGCGCGCCGCAGCGCGGGGCCGATGTCGGCGGGGTCACGCACCTCCTCGCCGTAACCGCCCAGCATCTGCGCGAACTTGTCGTAGTGGACGTCGCCGAGCGTGTTGCCGACCCGCTCGCGCTCCAGGCCGTACTTCTGGGCCTGGCCGTAACGGATCTGGTTCATCGAGGAGTTGTTGCCGACGATGCCGACGAAGGGGAGGCTGTAGCGGACGAGAGTCTCGAAGTCCCAGCCGGTGAGGGAGAAGGCCCCGTCGCCGAAGAGCGCGACGACCTCCTTGTCGGGCCGCGCCTGCTTGGCCGCGAGCACGAACGGCACCCCGACGCCGAGCGTGCCCAGCGGGCCCGGGTCCATCCAGTGGCCCGGTGACTTGGGCTGCACGACCTGTCCGGAGAAGGTGACGATGTCGCCGCCGTCGCCGATGTAGATCGAGTCCTCGGTGAGGAAGTCGTTGATCTCGCTGACCAGCCGGTACGGGTGGATCGGTGAGGCGTTCGACTTCAGGCTCGGCAGCCGCTTCTCCAGAGCGGTCTGCTCGGCTGCGCGCAGCTCGTCGAGCCACTCCTTGCGCTTCGACCCGCCCCCGTTGACGCGTCCGGAGGCGGCCTCGGTCACCGACTTCAGCACCAGCCCGGCGTCGCCCACGATCCCGAGGTCGATGTCGCGGTTCTTGCCGACGGTGCGGTAGTCGAGGTCGATCTGCACGACGGTCGCGTCCGGCGACAGCCGCTTGCCGTAGCCCATGCGGAAGTCGAAGGGCGTGCCGACGATGACGATGACATCGGCGCCTGAGAAGGCGTACCGGCGCGACAGTTGGAAGTGGTGCGGGTCGCCGGGTGGCAGCGTGCCGCGGCCGGCGCCGTTCATGTACGCGGGGATGTTGAGGGTGCGGACGAGTTCGATGGCCGCCTCGGTGCCGCGCGTCGTCCACACCTGGCTGCCGAGCAGAACGGCCGGCTTCTCGGCGTGGACCAGCAGGTCGGCGAGCTTCTCGATGGCCTCGGGGTCGCCGGCGGAGCGGGTGGAGGCACGGTAGGCGCCCTGCTTGGGCACGCGCGCCTTGCTCACCGGCACCTTGGCGTCGAGGACGTCGCGCGGGATCTCCAGGAAGGAGGGCCCGGGCGCGCCGTGGTAGCACTCGCGGAACGCCATCGACACCATGTCCGCCGCGCGCGCCGTGTCCGGCACGGCCGCCGCGAACTTGGTGATCGGCGTCATCATGTCGACGTGCGGCAGGTCCTGGAGGGACCCCATCTTGTGCTGGGTGAGGGCGCCTTGGCCGCCGATGAGCAGCATCGGGGACTCGGCGCGGAAGGCGTTGGCGACACCGGTGACGGCGTCGGTGGTGCCGGGGCCCGCGGTGACGACCGCGCACCCGGGCTTGCCGGTGATACGGGCGTAACCGTCGGCGGCATGGGCGGCGACCTGCTCGTGGCGGACGTCGACGACCTCGATGCCCTCGTCGACGCAGCCGTCGTAGATGTCGATGATGTGGCCGCCGCACAAGGTGTAGATGCGGTCGACCCCCTCGGCCTTCAGCGCCTTGGCAACGAGATGACCACCGGAAATGACGTCCTGGGTGTCGTCGGGCATGGCGAAGTCCTGTCCCTTCGTAGGGGGTTGGAACGGCTCTCGCGGTACATTGCATACAGTCGACGAATACTGTATGAACCTTGTTATCCCGCATCCGGTGGGTGGTGTCCAGGGGGCGTGCGGCACTTTTGAGTCAGGAGCCGGAATGGACCTGTACGAACACCAGGCAAGGCAACTCTTCGAGGAACACGGCATCTTGGTGCCGAGGGCAGAGGTGACGGACTCGCCCAAGGAAGCCCGCGAGATCGCACGTCGGCTTGGCGGCCAGGTCGTGGTGAAGGCGCAGGTGAAGACCGGTGGCCGCGGCAAGGCGGGCGGGGTGAAGATCGCCGCGGACCCCGCAGCCGCCGAGCTCACGGCGCGTCAGATCCTCGGTATGGACATCAAGGGCCACACCGTCGGCAAGGTGATGCTGGCCCAACCCGTGGACATCGAGACCGAGTTCTATGTGTCCTACGTACTCGACCGTGCGGCCGGCCGCTTCCTCGCGATCGCCTCGGCCGAAGGCGGCGTGGAGATCGAGGAGGTCGCGGCCGGCCGGCCCGAGGCGGTGGCCCGTGTCCCCATCGACCCGGCCGAGGGCGTCACCTCCGCGAAAGCGGGCGAGATCGCCGCAGCGGCCGGACTGCCACCGCAGACCGTCGACGTGCTCGTGCGGCTGTGGGAGGTACTGGTCCGCGAGGACGCCCTCCTCGTCGAGGTGAATCCGCTCGTCCGCACCAGGCAGGGACAGATCCTCGCTCTCGACGGCAAGGTCACTCTCGACGACAACGCCCGCTTCCGGCAGGCACGTTGGGGCGCCGACGGCGTGGAGCACGACGACGAACTGGAGGCGGCGGCTGCCGCCAAGGGCCTCAACTACGTCAAGCTCGACGGCGAGGTGGGCATCATCGGCAACGGCGCCGGCCTCGTCATGTCGACCCTCGACGTCGTCGCGGGCTGCGGCGCCCGCCCCGCCAACTTCCTCGACATCGGCGGCGGCGCATCGGCCCAGATCATGGCCGACGGACTGTCGGTCATCCTCTCCGACCCGGCTGTGAAGTCCGTCTTCGTCAACGTCTTCGGCGGCATCACCGCCTGCGACGCGGTTGCCGACGGCATCGTGCAGGCCCTGGGCACCGTCCAGTTGACCAAGCCGCTCGTCGTACGCCTCGACGGCAACAACGCCGCCCGCGGCCGAGCCATCCTCGACGACCGCGCCCACCCCTTGGTCCAGCAGGCCACCACCATGGACGGCGCCGCCCTGCGGGCCGCCCGACTCGCCTCCGCCACAGCCTGAGGAGACACGACGACATGGCCATCTACCTCACCAAGGAGAGCAAGGTCCTCGTCCAGGGCATGACCGGCGGCGAGGGCATGAAGCACACCCGGCGCATGCTCGCCGCCGGCACGAACGTCGTCGGCGGCGTCAATCCTCGCAAGGCCGGCCGCACCGTCGACTTCGACGTCCCCCAGTGCCTTGACGGCCTGGGAGGTGCCCCCATCGCCGTCCCCGTCTTCGGCTCGGTCGCCGACGGCATGCGCGCGACCGGCGCCGACGTGACCGTCCTCTTCGTGCCGCCCGCCTTCGCCAAGGCGGCCGTCGTCGAGGCCGCCGACGCGGGCATCGGACTCGCCGTCGTGATCACCGAGGGCATCCCGGTCCATGACTCCGTCGCCTTCACCTCGTACGCGAAGGCGCGCGGCACCCGCATCATCGGCCCCAACTGCCCCGGCCTGATCACCCCGGGCCAGTCCAACGCGGGCATCATCCCGCCCGACATCACCAAGCCCGGCCGCATCGGCCTGGTCTCCAAGTCCGGCACGCTCACCTACCAACTCATGTACGAGCTCCGCGACATCGGCTTCTCGACCTGTGTCGGCATCGGTGGCGACCCGGTCGTCGGCACGACCCACATCGACTGCCTGGCCGCCTTCCAGGACGACCCCGAAACCGAACTCATCGTCCTCATCGGGGAGATCGGCGGCGACGCCGAGGAACGCGCGGCCGCGTACATCCGTGACCACGTCACCAAGCCCGTCGTCGGCTACATCGCCGGATTCACCGCGCCCGAGGGCAAGACGATGGGACACGCGGGCGCGATCGTGTCCGGGTCGTCCGGTACGGCGACGGCGAAGAAGAAGGCGCTGGAGGCCGTCGGGGTGCGGGTCGGAGGCACGCCCACCGAGACCGCCCGCCTGGTGCTGGACCGCCTGGGAACCGAGGCGTGACGTCACTCATAGTTGACACGAGGTCACTTTCAGGAGTTACCGGGTGTCGCTAGCGTCCGCCGTAGCCATGTACGACCGCCCACCCGTCTCCCACCACCACCCTTCCAAGGAAGGGCCCTACGGACCCCCTTTTCCTCTCGACTGTGCACCGAGAGCGGAGAACCCCATGGCAACCACCCTCACCCTCAAATCAGGCACCTCCTGGGCCGACGCCTGGCAGCGCTGCCTCACGGTCGCCCCGGAGGCCTTCCGGGACGACCGTGTCCTCAACCTCTGGAACTCGACCTGGCAGGCGGACGGCCGTGCGCTGCCCGCCACCAGCCCCGTCGACGGCAGCCCGATCGCCGGCCCGCCGCGCCTGGACCGGGCCACCGCCCACCAGGCCGTACGCGCCTCACTCGACCAGCACCGCGCGTGGCGGCACATCCAGCTTGACGAGCGGCGCGCCCGCGTCGCGGCCACGCTCGACGCCCTGACGCAGCACCGGGATCTGCTCGCGCTGCTCCTCGTCTGGGAGATCGGCAAGCCCTGGCGGCTGGCCCGGGCGGACGTCGACCGAGCCATCGACGGCGTGCGCTGGTACGTCGACGGCATCGAGCCGATGGTCGCAGGCCGGGCCCCGCTGGACGGGCCGGTATCCAACATCGCGAGCTGGAACTACCCGATGAGCGTGCTCGTTCACGCAGTGTTGGTACAAGCACTGGCAGGCAACGCGGTCATCGCCAAGACCCCGACCGACGGCGGTGTCGCCTGTCTGACCCTGGCCTGCGCGCTCGCCGCCCGTGAGGGAATTCCCGTCACCCTCGTCAGCGGCAGCGGAGGCGAGCTGTCGGAGGCACTGGTGCGGGCGCCCGAGATCGGCTGCGTCTCCTTCGTCGGCGGCCGCGACACCGGCGCCGCGGTGGCCACGGCCGTCGCCGACCTCGGCAAACGGCACGTGCTCGAACAGGAAGGACTGAACACCTGGGGCATCTGGAACTACACGGACTGGGGCGCGCTCACGGCGGTCATCCCCAAGCTCTTCGACTACGGCAAGCAGCGCTGCACGGCGTACCCGCGCTTCGTCGTCCAGCGTGAGCTGTTCGACGAGTTCCTGGCGGCGTACCTCCCGGCGGTGCGCACGCTGAGGGTCGGCCACCCCTTGGCGGTCGAGAAGCGGGACGACGCGTACCCGCAGCTGGACTTCGGGCCGGTGATCAACGCCGCCAAGGCGAAGGAACTCCAGGACCAGGTCGCCGAGGCGATCGACCGCGGCGCCGTCCCGCTGCACCGGGGTCGACTGTCGGACGCCCGATTCCTGCCCGGCCAGGACACCTCGGCGTACGTCCAGCCGGTCACCCTGCTCAATCCGCCGCCGTCCTCCCCACTCCACCACGCGGAGCCGTTCGGCCCGGTCGACACGATCGTCCTGGTCGACACGGAGGCGGAGCTGCTGGCGGCGATGAACGCGTCCAACGGCGCCCTCGTCGCCACGCTGTCCACGGACGACCGGGAGACATACGACCGCCTGGCCCCGCAGATCCGCGCGTTCAAGGTCGGCCACGGCAAACCGCGCTCCCGCGGCGACCGCGACGAGCTCTTCGGCGGCTTCGGCGCGTCCTGGAGCGGGGCGTTCGTGGGCGGCGAGCTGCTGGTGCGCGCGGTGACGCAGGGGCCGGCGGGGGAGCGGCCGGCCGGGAACTTCCCGGACTACCACCTCATGCCGTGACGGGACCCGGTGGCGCCCGCTTCGCAGGGGCGTCACCGGCCGATCCCGCCCGTGCGTGAGCGCGGGATCACGCCAGGTGAGGGACCTCGCGCAGGGTCACCTCCCGGCTCGCGTCGCGCACCGCCGAGCGGCCGTCCGACGGGCGGATATGCAGGTGAAGGGCACTCCGAAACCTTGGTATTGTTGTCCATGTCGCCGCGGGGAAGACCCCTGGCAAGGCGGCAGACACCTAGTCCGGGTGGCGGAATGGCAGACGCGCTAGCTTGAGGTGCTAGTGCCCTTTATCGGGCGTGGGGGTTCAAGTCCCCCCTCGGACACAGATCAGACAGATCACAGATCATTTCCAGCTCATGCGGGTCGAGGGTTACCTCGGTCCGCATGAGCTGTTTTGTGGGGTGCCTCCAAAGCCGCCTCCCCCTCCCCCGCCGAGCGGCGGCTTGCCGAACTCGCCCTCCGTGAACGGGAGACAGCCAGCCTCGTCGCCGAAGGTCGCACCAGCCCGGCGATCGCCGACCGGCTCTGCCAGAGCCTCCGCACGGTCGGGGCCCATGTCTCGTGGATCCGACGCAAGAGGGGAGTCTCGTCACGGGCCGCCCGCGCGGCGCTGATGATGGGGCTGCGGCTGGGCACTCGTTCGGCGGTTGACGCATGCGCCGGACGCCGATCCGGTCGCGGGCGGTCGGGGCGGCTCCCGGCAAATGGGTGGAAAGGCGGAGATACTTCGTATGGCGTCGTCGGAGTGTCCGGGGCGCGCTGCGTCATGGAGGCCGCGTTCGGCCGGGTAGGAGCGATGTTGATCCGTGTTCTTCTCGTCGAGGAGGCAGACCTGGTGCGCGGGGCACTCGCCGCCCTGCTCACCCGTGAGAAGGACATCGAGGTGGTCCCGGCGTCGCCGGAGCACAGCCAGACGGTCGTTCAGGCGCTGTCGTACCGGCCGGACGTGGTCGTCATCGACGTGGACGGTGATGCGGACGGTGCCCTCGGTACCTCCCTGGAGCTGTCCACTCGGCTGCCGGAGTGCCGGACCCTGCTGGTGGTCGGGTCGGCGACCTCCGAATATCTGCGGCAGGCGCTGGCGCGTCGCGTCGCGGGCCTCATCGGCAGGAACAGCCCCTGCGACACCCTGCCCCAGGGGGTCCGTAAGGTGGCGGCGGGCGAACGGTTCATCGATCCGGGACTCGCGCTGCTGGCGCTCTCCTCGGTGGAGAACCCGCTGACCGAGAGGGAGCTCGAGGTGCTGCGGCTGGCGGCGGACGGCACGCCCACGCGTGAGATCGCCGGCCGGCTGTCGCTGTCCGTGGGAACGGTCCGCAATCACCTGAACGCGGTCTCCAGGAAGTCCGGGGCACGCAACCGCATCGACGCGATCCGGATCGCCCGCGAGTCGGGCTGGCTGTAGCCGGGCCGGCCGTGGTCCGTTGCGGCGCCCCTGCCTTGTACGTCGGTCATCAGCGGCGCACATCAGTCGCCATGTGGTCCCAGTGGCCGATCAGGTCGCGGTACAGGGCACTGTCGGCCAGCAGTTGGTCGTGGGTGCCGAG
Source organism: Streptomyces sp. R28 (assembly GCF_041052385.1). Classification (GTDB taxonomy): domain Bacteria; phylum Actinomycetota; class Actinomycetes; order Streptomycetales; family Streptomycetaceae; genus Streptomyces. The sequence goes on from NZ_CP163439.1 coordinate 9,189,253, forward strand.
GCGGCAGCGTGGGCCGTCCATGACGAGGACGAGGTCGGCGCGCAGGGCGGAGCTGATCCGGTGAGCGCAGACGATCAGGGTGGACGGGCGGCAGGCGAAGGCCCGTTCGGCGACCGCCTCGGCGGCCGGGTCGAGGTGGCAGGTGGCCTCGTCGAGCAGGACCAGCGGGGCGGACGGCAGCAGGGCGCGGACGAGGGCGATCAGCTGGCGCTCACCGGCGGACAGCAGGGCCGGGTTCACCGGCGCGTCGTAGCCGCCGAGGCGTTCGACGAGCGCGGTGGCGCCGATCGCGTGGACCGCCGCGTCGAGGTCGGGCGGGGTGGCCGCCGGGTGCAGGTAGGCGAGGTTCTCGCGCAGGGTGCCGACGACGACGTACGCCTCCTGCGGGATCAGCACGCGGGACCGGGCGAGTCGGCCTACGTCCAGGGAGCGGACCGGGACACCGCCCAGGTGTACCTGGCCGACCTGTGGTTCGAGTACGCCGGCGATGAGCGCCGCGAGCGTGGACTTGCCCGCGCCACTGGGGCCGACGACCGCCAGGTGGGTGCCTGACGCGAGGGACAGGTCGAGATTCCGGACGACCGGTTCGGCGGAGGGGGCGTAGCCGAAGGTGACACCGTGCAGCTGGACACGGCCGTCCCGGGGGCGGGAGCCGACCCGCGTTTCCGCCGAGGCGGGGGCGAGTGGGGGGCTGCCTGCTCTGCCGGCGGCGGCTCGGGGCGGCGCCGCATCCCGGGTATCGGTCACCGCCGACCCTGCCGACCCTGCCGACCCCGTCGGCCCCGCAAGCCCCGCCGCTCCCGTCTCCCCCGCACCGGCCGCCTCCAAGATCCGGCCGAGTGTGACCAGTAGCCACAGCCCGCTGCCCCCGAGTCCCTGGACGAAGCCGCGTAGGGCGGGTTGCAGGCTCTGGGCGACGTAGGTCAGCGCGCCCAGGATCGCGCCGGCCGTCACCCCGCCCCGGATCAGCCAGGGCGCACCGGCCAGGATGAGCACGATCGGCAGCCAGCCGCCGACACCCAGCGCGGCGGTGCGCAACGCGGTGAGCCTGGCCAGGGCGCGGGCTGCGCGCGCCGCCTCGTCGATACGGGCGCCGGCTCGACGGCGTACCGTCCCCTCGGCGCCGCAAGCCGTCACGTCCCGCAGCGCGCCGGCCACCGTGCTCACCTGCTCGGCGATGGCCTCGTCGGCGAGGACGACCGCCCGCTGCCGGGCCGCCATCGCCCGCAGGGCCAGCAGGAAGAGCGCGATCCCGGCCGCGAGCGGCGGCACGACGAACAGCAGCAGGGCGGGATCCAGCGCGGCGAGCCCGAGCAGCACGCTCACCGTCGTGACGGCGAAGCTCTGCACGAACATCACGACCGCCCCGTACGACTCACGGGCGATCTCCACCTGTTCGGTCAGCCGTGCCACGCCCGCCGTATCGGCGCTCTGCCCGACGCGGGCGGAGCGGTGCAGTGTGCCGGTGGTGACGAGCGTGACCAGCTCGTCGCGGAACGGCTCGACGACCGCGGCCAGTTGGAGTGTGGCCTGCCGGGTGCCCCAGGCGCCGACGAGGACGGCGCAGGCCAGTAGGCCGAGCCAGCCGAGGCCCTCGGCGGTGCGGTCGGCGAGGAAGCCGTCGTCGACGGCACGGGCGACCAGCACGCCGGACAGCAGCGCGGGGACGGCCTCGAGCAGCGACCAGCCGGTGAGTCGTACGAACTCCCGGCGCCGCGTGCGCAGCGTGGAGCGCAGCAGGACACCGGGCGCCGGGCTCACCACACGCCTCCGTCGCGTTCCGGTGCCGGTTCGGGAGGTAGGTTCCCGTGCGGATCCAGCTCCGAACCCGCCTCCCGGCCATCCCCCGGCTCCGGCCGGAACACCGCCCGATACCCCTCCTCCGTCCACAGTTCCCGATGCGTCCCCACCCCCCGCACCCGGCCCGCGTCGAGCCAGACCACGATCTGCGCGTCGGCCGCCGTGGAGGCACGGTGGGTCACGACGAGCCGGGACCGGCCGGCGAGGGGTCCGGCGCCGGTCAGGGCCTGGCTGATGTGGTGCTCGGTGACGGTGTCGAGGCTGGCCGTCACGTCGTCCAGCACCAGGACGCGGCCGTACGGTGCGCACTGGACGAAGGCGCGTGCCAGGCCGAGGCGTTGGTACTCGCCGCCGGACAGCGGCGCACCGGTGAGCCGGGTGCCGTAACCCTCGGGCATGGTCCGGATGAAGGTGTCGGCGCGTGCCGCGACGGCCCCGGCGCGGACCTCCCCGCCCCCCGGCGTGCGCGGCCCGAATCCGATCGCGTCGGCGAAGGTCTCGCCCACCAGTACCGGGCGTTCGAAGCCGTAGGCGACGGCCCGCCGCAGCTCCGTGCGGTCCACGTCGCGCAGCGGCACGCCGTCGAGCCGTATCTCGCCCGTGTCCGGGTCGGCCAGCCGTCCGGCCAGGGCGGCCAGCAGGGACTTGCCGGATCCCGAGCGTCCTACGACAGCGGTCAGTGCGCCCGCCGGCAGGTCCAGGTCGATGCCGTTCAGTGCGGCGTCGCCCCCGGCGGTGCGTACCGTGACCCCGCGGAACTCCAGCCGCCCGGCACCCCCGCAGGGCAGGTGCGCTGCGCCGTACGCGACCGTGGGCTCGTCCAGCACCTCGGCGATCCGCCCCGCGGTGGCGCGTGCGAAGGCCAGCCGGTTCACCGAGGCCACCAGCGAACTGACCCCGGTGGCCAGGAGGACGTATCCGCTCGCGGCGAGCATCTGACCCGGGGTGATGCGGCCCTGGGCGAGTCCCGAGCCGGCCACGGCCAGCACGGCGACCTCCAACAGGGGGACGATCGCCGCGTCCCGGGCGGAGACCCGGGCGAACGCGCGCCACATGCCCAGGCCGTGGCGGTGCAGTTCGGGCAGCGGCTTCAGTACCCGCTCGGTCTCCCGGGTCATGGTCCCGGCTGCCGTGATGGTGCGGATTCCGGTGAGGGCGTCGACGAGCCGGGTGGCGATGCGGCCCTGCGTGGCGAAGTAGCGGTCGTTGAGGTCGGAGACGTCGCGGACGAAGGCGCGGACCACGAGGACGACCAGGGGCAGTCCGGCCACGAACGTGAGGCACAGCCACGGGTCGATGAGGGTCAGGGCCACCACGGCCCCGACCGGGGGGAGCAGTTCGGTCACCGCCCACACCAGGCCCGCTGGGGCGCTGCCGGCCCGGGCGGTGTTGCCCACCAGACGGGCCACCAGGTCACCGGGGGTGTGCCGGCGGGCAGCGGGGGCGCCGAGGTCGAGGACATGGCCGAGCAGCGTGTGCCGCAGCCATGCCGTGCAGCGGGCGTTGGCCAAGGCTCCCGCGTAGTCGTCCGCCGCGTCGCACACCACCAGCAGGGTGACGGTGACGGCGGACAGGGTCAGCCACACCGCGGTGTCGCCGTGCCCGAGTACGGTGTCGACGGTGCGGCCCATGACGGCCGGCAGGAGCACGTAGACGCCGGCCAGCAGGATGGAGGTGGCGGCTTGGACCCCGCCCCACACACCGCCTCGCCGGACCGCCGTCAGCAGCAGACGGTCCGCCGCGCGTCGGTCCACCGGCTGCTCCCGTCGTCGCACGGTTTCAGGCAAATAGGGGCGGGGGCGCGCGGAGTGCCCCCGCCGTGTCTGTCAGGACTAGCAGAGCAGCAGGCTGAGCCGGCTGCCTCCGCCACAACCCTTGCTGGCCCGGCTGCCCGGCGGCGGACGGTACCCGGTCTCGGACTCGGTGGTCAGACCCTGCAGTTCGAGGAGCGACATGTGTCCTCACCTCCTCTCTCGAACTCGCGTGGGGACGGGTGGGTCATGGGCGGCCGACGGGCTGCCTGGTGTCAGGAACGGCAGCCCGGTGGGCCGGGAGTGGAAGGCGGCGCCCAGGGCCAGCAGTACGCCCGCAGTGCCGGTGGCCAGGTCCATGGACAGCCGCAGCAACTGCTCGCCGGGGAAGGCGAGTCGGCCGTCGAGCAGACAGGCGTGGCGCTCCAGGTGGCGTACGTGGTCCGCGATCACGGGGTCGCGCGTGGCGGCCGTGCCCGGCGGGTGTGCGCGGCTGAGGTGGAGGATCATTCCGGCCACGCCGTCGAAGAGCCCGGGTTCGATGTAGAACGATGCCCGCGCGGCCCTGCGGATCGCGTCGGCGGCGGCCGAGAACCGCTCGTCCGCGCGGTGGGTCAGGTACTCGTCGAGGACCATGCCGATGCCCACGCTGCCGTCGGCGAGATAGGGCATGGTGCGCCAGCCCTCGTTCACCTCCATCGAACCGTCCGGGCGCTTGAGGCAGCGGCGCAGGTCCTGGCGTAGCGCGGTGGCGGCCAGGTCGAGCAGCATCGGGTCAGGGCTGTGCTCATACAGCCGCAGGAACAGCAGCGCGGGCCCGGACGAGCCGTGCATCAGCCCCGCTCTCGGGTGGGCTCCGCCGCTGGTCTCGGGCACGCCGTCGGCCGGGCCGAGGCGGTCGGCGACGGTCTGCGCCACGTGCAGGGCGGCGTCACCGCAGGCGGCGTCGCCGAGGGCGGTGGCGAAGTGCAGCAGGTTGAGCCCGATGCCGGACAGGCCACCCTTGAGGTCCAGGGCGAGCGCCTCCCAGTGCTCGCCGAGGCACATGTCGAGGACCTTGGTGGCCTCCTCGTGGTGCCCGAGGTGTTCAAGGACGTACGCGACGCCGTGCAACCCGTCGTAGAAGCCGAGGCGGGTTCCGGGTTCCGGGTTCAGTGCGCGCCGGATCAGCCAGTCCTCGTGTTCGGGCCGGCGTCCGGCGCCGGTCACGTCCAGCGCGTACAGCACGCCTGCCGCACCGTGAGCCATGTCGAGGCCGCCGCCCGGGACGGTGAACTGTTCGATGTCGCCCGGGAAGAGCCGGTCGCGGCGCTCGGGTGTGGCGGTGGCCAGGACGGCGTCGGCCATCGAGGTTCGGGCGTGCAGCCAGCCGGCGTGGTCGGCGTCCAAGCGGGGTCCGGCGTCCGCCCCCGCGGCCATCCCGCCGTCGCCGGTGAGTGTGCGCACGGCCTCGTCGAGGAACTGCCGGGGGACCGGGAACAGCCGGGCAGCCTCCCTGGCGAGCTGCCCCGCCTTGCCGCCGTCCAGCTCGATGAGGCCCGTCAGCGGCATGAAGAGGAAGATCCTCAGACAGGCGAGCGCATACCGGTCGATGTCGAAGCCGGTGACCCCGCTGGGGGCGATGAAGCCCGGGGCGGCGAGGACCTGGTGCCCCGCCTGCGTCACGTCCGACGCGCCCTCGAAGTCGATCAGCACCACCCTGCCGTCGGGGCGGACCAGGACGTTGTACGTGTGCACGTCGCCGATCACGATGCCCCGCTCATGGACCGCGGCGACCGCTTCCTCCACCTGCCGGTGGATGTCGAGGGCCCAGGACGCGTAGTCGGCGAAGGCTGCCGGGTCGGCGTCCAGGTCGGTCGGCGGATAGCGTTCGACGAACACCTCGTGCAGGGGCCTTCCCTCGATGAACTCCTCGACGAGGAAGTGGTGACCGCCCAGCTCGAAGTGGTCGCGGAACTCGGGTACGCAGGGCAGTCCGCGCAGCCGTTCCAGGGCCGTGCGCTCGCGCTCCAGCCGGGTGACGGCGTCCGCGCCGTCGGCGGTGAGTCCCGCGTGGGGCCGGGCCTCCTTGAGCACGACACGTTCCTCGGTGCGGGTGTCGACCCCGGCGTACAGTCCGCCGCCGTTGGAGAAGTGCAGCGCCCGGTCGAACCGGTAGGGCAGGTCGGCGACGGTGGTCCGGCGGCTCTCGGCGAGATGCGGTTCGAGGAATCCGGGCAGCGGTACCCACTCCGGCACCTGGAAGGTGGGGCCGCGCAGATCGGGGACCAGACGTCCGGAGGGGTCCTCCACCGCCTGCTCCAGCACACCGTCGGCCGAGACGCAGTACCGGTCGGCGAAGGCGCCGTACCTGACGTACAGCGGACCGGTGCCCCAGCGCAGATCGCTCAGAATGTACGGCCCCTGCAGGCCGTCGAGGGCGGTGCCGAGCTCGGTGAGTACGCGCTCGCACTCGGCCTCGTCCGCGGGGTACACGGTCACGAACTTCCCGCTGGACCCGCGATGCGCGTACTTGGCGTTGGCGAGGAACAGGGTCTCCACGCCGGGCAGGAACTTGAAGGCGATACGACGTGGGACGCAGTAGTCCCACACCGCGTCCAGGATCGTCTGCGCGTTGTCCGGACACGCCGAGGCGTGGATCTTCCAGCCCTGTGGGGGGAGTTGCGTGTCGACGGGACGGCAGACCACCCAGTCGCCGAGTTCCTCGCGCAACCACGCGGCGGGCGCCGGGCGCAGGGTCTGGTGGAAACGGCCGCGCGTCCGGCCATGGGACGGCGTGTCGTAGAAGTGCGGATGAGTGAGGCAGTACACCTCGTACCGCTTGTCCACGGTGAGCCTCCCACTGGGGGACGGGCGGACGGTGGGGGTCGGGCCCCTGACCTGCGCCTCTCACCACCCACGATGACAGAGCACGGCACCGCGGGACATCGTGCGACTGTCACCGGCAGACCATGGGATTCGCACCGGCCGCCTGTACGAATCGCATGGCCTCTACGCATCGCACGGCCCGCGGAGATGCCGGAGGGCCCCGGTCAGGCTGCCGGGCCCTGCGCGCCGGCGCGCAGGGCCGCGACGACACCGCCGTCGACGAGGAGGTCGGTGCCGCTGACGAACGTCGAGTCGGGGCCCAGGAGGAACGCGGCCGCGGCGGCGATGTCGGCCGGTGTGCCCAGCCGTCCGGCGGCCGAGGCATCGATCATCGCGCGCATCGCCGTGCCGCTGTCGCCCGCGAGTTCCTGCTGTCCCATGGGGGTCGAGATGACGCCGGGGCTGATCGAGTTGATCCGGGCACCGCGCCTGCCCCACATTCCTGAAGCCGCCTGTACGCGGAGGAGGTTGGCGCGTTTGGCGAGGCCGTAGCCGACGGCGCCCGAGGTCACTTCCGCGAGGAACGGCAGATCGAGCAGCTCGTCCGCGGGGGTGTGGGCGAGGGCGTGTTCCTGCTCGGCGTCGAGGGCGGACGCCAGGTGTCCGGCCATGCTGGAGATGACGACGCCTGCCCCGCCGGAGGCGACGACCCGCCCGAACTCCTCGAGGACCAGGGCCACTCCGAGCAGGTCCACCGCGAGGATCGCCGCGGCGGGCGCCTGCACCGGGGAGAGGCCCGCGGTGTGAACCACCTCGGTGATGCCGCCGAGTTCAGCCGCCAGATCGGCGAGAGCGGCCACCGAAGCACGGGAGGAGACGTCGACGGGGGAGGTGACGACGTCGTGTCCCTCGCCGCGCAGCGCCTCGACCGAGGCACTCAGTACCTTCTCGTCGAAGTCGGCGAGGAGCACCTTCTTGCCCGCACCCTGGCGCCGGGCGATGCTCTGCCCCATTCCGCCGACACCGATGACGACCAGCACGTTCTTCTTCACAGGGCGCTCAGCCTTCCTAATTACATTACGAACCGTTCCGTAATGGAATGCTACCTGCTGCCTCTACGATGGGGGCATGGGAGAGGTACGTCGGCGAGGCCGGCCCCGCAGCGCGACCACGGACCAGGCCATCCTCGAAGCGACGCGGGAATTGCTCGTCGAGAACGGTTATGCGGCGCTGTCCATGGAGGGCGTGGCCGCGCGGACCGGGGTGGGCAAGCCGACCGTGTACCGGCGTTGGCCCTCCAAGGGCGCCCTGGTCGCCGAAGCGGTCCACCACGGTTTCCTGGCCGCCACGTCCGGACACGGCATCGACCCGCCCGACACCGGCGACATCGAGGGCGACCTCCGCCAGTGGCTGCGCGGGTACGCGGCGCTGGCCGCGGACCCCCGCCACAGCCCTCTCGTCCTCGCGCTGACCGCCGCCGCGGCGGAGAACCCGCAGGACGCCGAGGTCCTCTACCGGCAGCTCACCGGCCCTCGGCACGAGGCACTCGTGGAGCGGCTGCGTCGCGCCGCGGACGCCGGTCAAGTACGCGCCGGCGCCGACCTGGACGCCGTCGCCGACGCGGTCACCGGCGCGTTGCTCTACCAACTCCTGACCGGGAACGCCGCCGCGTCGGAGCGGCGGGCCGCCGCGCTGGTCGACATCCTCCTCGACGGGCTTCGCCCTGCCGCAGACCGCGCCTGACCTCTCGTCAGTCGTGGTCGGCCGTCGCCGCGCCCACCGCGGACGGGCCCGCGTGGTCCGCGTCGGTCGCGCTCCTCGGCCAAGGGCGACCGGTGATGCGCTCGATGTCGGTGTTGAACTGCCGTAGGTCGGTGATGAACCGGTCCAGCCGCTCGGGCGTCCAGTCGGCCACGACCGTGGACAGGCCGGTGACGATTCCCTCGCGCTGTTCCGTCAGGAGCCTGAGGCCGCCCTCGGTGATGCGGAACTTGCGGGCCACTCCGCCGTCCGGGTCCAGCGTCCGCTCCACCAGACCGTTGCGCAGGAGGGCCGAGGTCTGCCGGGTGAATGTCGACGCCGCCAGCCCGAACGCCTCGACGAAGTCCGGGATGGACATCGGTCCTTGGGTCTCGAGCCTGGTGAGGAGCACATAGGCGCTCTGGTCCAGCGGATCCCCGCCGCGCGGGCCACGGGGTGCTCGCATCTCCTTGTGGCGGGTGAGGATCAGCAGCTCTCGCTCGATGCGTTCGGCGGCCTCCCGGGCGTCCACGCCGATCTCCTTCCCGGCCGCACGGCCAAGTCCCCACAACACCTGAGGGCCCACCCTACGGTGAGATTGCGCCATACACGGAAAGTGCATCATGCACTCTTGATGCATGATGCACAACGTGCGTAACGTGCCGTGCGTGAACGCTTCCGCGTTGCTCACCCCGGCTCCCCCAGCTCCCCCCCACCCCCACGCACCCAAGGTGATGCCAGATGCGCGAGAACGACCTTCTGCGGCTGCCATTGCCCAGTGACAACCCCTTGGAGCCGCCGGCCGAGTGGGAGGAGCTGCGCCGGCGGTGTCCGGTGGCCACGGTCGAACTCCCCAGCGGGGACAAGGCGACGTACCTGACCCGGTACGACGACGTCAAAGCCCTTCTGTCCGACCCCCGTTTCGCCCGCCCGACCGCCGAGGACGGCGCCGCCCGTATCGCCCCCGAAGGAGCAGGAGGTCCTGCCGCCGACGGCAGCACCACGCTGGCCCTGCCCGACCGCGGTGAACCGCACCTGCGGTGGCGGCGACAAGTGGGCAAGTACTTCACCGCCAAGCGCATGACGGCGCTGCGCCCCGGCATGGTGCGAACGGCCGAGGGCCTCGTCGACGACATGGTCGGCCACGGACAGCCCGCCGACCTCGAGGCCGGCCTCGGCTTCCCCCTGCCCGTCTACGTCATCTGCGACATCCTGGGCGTCCCCGTCGGCGACCGGGACCGTGTCTCGCACTGGTCCGACGCCTTCCTCAACGTCAGCCGCTACTCCGGTGACCAGACCCGGGCCGCGTACGCCGAGTTCGCCGAGTACATGTCCGCGCGCATCGCGGCGACACGCGCCCAGCCCGGCGAGGACCTGATCAGCATGGTGATCAGGGAGAGCGAAGGGGAGGGCCAGGGCCTGACCGACGACGAACTGCTCGGCACGGCCATGGGGCTCCTGGTCGCCGGACACGAGACCACGGCCAACATGATCGGCAAGATGGTCGCCATGCTGCTCGCCGACCGCACCCGGTGGGAGCGGCTGCTCGCCGAGCCGACCCTGGTGCGCACCGCGGTCGACGAGGCACTGCGCTTCGACGCCAACCTCGGCTTCGGCATCCGGCGTTATCTCACCGAGGACGTGGAGGTCGACGGCGAGCTGCTGCCGAGCGGCACGACCGTCGTGTGCAGCATGCCCGCCGCCAACCGGGACGAGCGGGTGTTCGGCGACGCGCACGACATGGTGCTGTCCCGGTCCCCGAACCCCCATCTGACATTCGGCGCCGGACCGCACTCGTGCCTCGGGCAGAGCCTGGCGCGCACCGAGCTCCAGGTCACCCTCGAAGTCCTCCTGCGCAAGCTGCCGACCCTCCAACTGGCCGTGCCCGTCGATGAGTTGCGGCGGGTGGAGGGTCTTCTCGTCGGCGGACTGCGTACGGTGCCCGTGCGGTGGTGACGGCTCCCGGATGGTTTCCGCACGGCTTCCGCATCGGACGGCCTCCACACCTGGAAGAAGGGCAACGGTCGTGAAAGTCACTGTGGACGAGGGCCGCTGCTGCGGCGCCGGCCAGTGCGTGCTGATCGCACCCGACGTCTTCGATCAACGCGACGACGACGGCATCGTCGCCCTCCTCGACCCCACCCCCGCGGCGGAGCTGCACGCCGCCACCCGCGAGGCGGCCGCCGTCTGCCCCGCGGCCGCCATCACGATCGACGGCGACGCCTAGCAGCCCCTGTCCGCAGCGGCGGGAAAATCACGTGCTTCGATCCGGCCCGGCTCCATAGACTCACCACGCAATCAAGCGCCGCCCACCACTTGGCGGCACGTCGTCGTGATGAGTCGAGGGGGGCCGGGCCGTGCGTGACCGCACCGCTGTCGTCGTCTCCCTCTCCCGGTACGTGGTGATCCTCGTGTCCTCGTCCGCCCGGTGCCCGCTGCGCGGCCGGCACCGGATGCCCGTGACGAACACCTGAAAGCGCCCGAGCACGTCAACTTCCCTGCTGCTCCCCATTTCTGACGGGACGGCAGGCCATGCTCGCTTGCGCATACGTCGCGTCCGTCGCGTACGTATCGTCCGGGAATCGCGCTGCCCCCTTTTGTTTCCGGAACATCCGAAAGGCCAAGGGCCGTGCGCACCAACCTCAACACCCTCACCGCCGTCCGCAACCTCGGCATCCTCGCCCATGTCGACGCAGGCAAGACCACCGTCACCGAGCGGATCCTGTACGCCACCGGGACCACCCACAAGCGCGGCGAGGTCCACGACGGCACCACCGTCACCGACTTCGACCCGCAGGAGCGCGATCGCGGGATCACCATCTTCGCGGCGGCGGTCAGCTGCGCCTGGGACGGTCACTGCATCAACCTCATCGACACCCCGGGGCACGTCGACTTCGCCGACGAGGTGGAGCGTTCGCTGCGAGTCCTGGACGGCGCGGTCGCGGTCTTCGACGCCGTCGCGGGGGTCGAGCCGCAGAGCGAGTCGGTATGGCGGCAGGCAGATCGGCACGGTGTGCCGAGGATCGCGTTCGTCAACAAGCTGGACCGCGCCGGGGCCGACCTCGACGCGGCTGTCGCTTCGATCCGGGAACGGCTGCATCCGGCGCCGCTGGTCGTGCAGTTGCCCATCGGTGTGGAGGACGGCTTCCGCGGTGTCGTGGACCTCGTACGGATGCGGGCGCTGGTGTGGGCCGACGGCGCCGAGACGTGCCTGGAAGAGCGGATGCCGGAGGATCTCCAGGCGGAGGCGAACCGGCGTCGGCGGCTTCTGGAGGAGGCGGTGGCCGAACTGCATGCCGGCGCGCTGGAGGAGTTCTGCGCGCGGTCGACGCTCTCGCCGAAGACCCTCGTCACCGCCCTGCGCGACCTGACGAGCAGCGGCGACGGCGTGGTCGTGCTGTGCGGCTCGGCGTACCGCAACCGCGGGATCGAGCCGTTGCTCGACGCGGTCGTGGCCTATCTTCCCTCGCCGCTCGACGTACCGGCCGTACGCGGCCTGCGCGACGGGGTGGAGGAGGACCGGCCCGCCGACCCGTCGGCACCGTTCGCGGCGCTGGCGTTCAAGGTGAGTGCCACGCCGACGGGGAGGCTGACCTACGTGCGCGTGTACTCGGGAACGATCGAGAAGGGAGACACCGTGGTCGACGCGGGTGCGCGGCGCGGTGAGCGGATCGGGCGGATCCTGCGGGTTCAGGCCGACCGCCACGCCCAGGTGGACCGGGCGGTCGCCGGGGACATCGTGGCCGTGGTCGGCCTGAAGTCGGCTCGTCCGGGCTCCACCCTCTGCGCGCCGGACGCCCCGCTCGTCCTCGAACCGGCGAGCGTGGCCGACCCGGTGGTGTCCGTGGCGGTCGAGGCCCGCACCTCCACGGACACCGACCGGCTCGCCTCCGCGCTGGCACGGCTGGCCGAGGAGGACCCGTCCCTGGTGGTGCGGACCGACGCCGAGACCGGCCAGACAGTGCTGTCCGGCATGGGTGAACTGCATCTGGAGGTGGCGGTGGAGAAGATCCGACGGGAGGCCGGGCTGGACGTCAACGTCGGCCGCCCCCGGGTGTCCTACCGTGAGACGGTCGGTCGCGGGGTGTCCGGCTTCGTCTTCCGACACGTCAAACAGGATGGCGGCGCGGGGCAGTTCGCGCACGTGATCCTCGACGTGGAACCTCTGGAAACGGAGTCCGGCTTCGAGTTCCGCTCGACCGTCGTCGGTGGTCGCGTGCCGCAGGAGTACATCCGCGCCGTGGAGGCCGGCTGCCGGGACGCCCTGGCCGAAGGCCCGCTCGGCGGCCACCCGGTGACCGGGCTGCGCGTCACCCTCACCGACGGCTCGACCCACGTGAAGGACTCCTCCGACACGGCCTTCCGCACGGCCGGCCGACTCGGTCTCCGGGATGCCCTGCGCACCTGCGCGATGGTCCTCCTGGAGCCGGTCGTCGAGGTCACGGTCACGGTGCCCGAGGACGCGGTCGGTGGGGTCCTCGGCGACCTGGCGGCACGACGGGGCCGGGTGACGGGCTCGGCCGCGCGCGCGGGCGCGGCGGTCGTGACGGCGACGGTGCCGCTGGCCGAGCTGTTCGGCTATGCGACGCGGTTGCGGAGCCGGACGCAGGGACGGGGGACGTTCACGGCCCGGCCCACCGGTTACGCGCCGGCGCCGGTCGCGACGATGTCGCGGTAGCACGGCAGGCGGCCCCTCCCTTGTACGGGCGGGGCCGCCCCGGCGGCGTGCGGTTCCACGGGGGCGCCTGAGGGGCTCAGCAGTCCCGGAACTCCGGCGACTGGTTCAGCACCTGCGACCGCACCGAAGTGAACCGCGCATACGTCTCCCCGTCCCGGCCCTCCGTCCGGAACGCCGCCACCCGGTGGCAGTTCTGGAAGGCGAGGGTCACGCCGAAGTGGCGCTCCAGGCTGCCGCGGATCGCGTCGCTGGCGAGGGCGCGCAGGAGCTGGCCGCGTTCCTTCTCCGACGGGGGAGGGGTCTGGTTGTCGGTGAACTCGGCTGTGCCGCCCTTGAGTTCCTCGGCGAGGGTGGCGATCAGGTCGTAGGCGTACGGGAGCGAGGTGCGGACCGTGTCCACGAAGTCCTCCTCGCGGAGGTCACCGTGTTCGGCTTCGGCGAGGAGCTTCGGGGAGACGTCGAGAGACATGTGCGTGCGTTCCTGTCCGGTGGTGGCGATGCGTGTGCGTGGTGCTGGGGGATACGGCGTCGTCAGGTCAGTGCCGTCGGTCCGGGGACGAACTCCGGGTCCACTTGGGAGGCCAGGTCATCGCCCGTCCTGTCGTCCGCCCACGCCCGCGCGTTGCGCAGGTGGAACTCGACGGCGTGGCGGTGCATCGTGGGCCAGTCCTTGGGGTGGGCGTCGACCGCCTCGCGCAGGATGTTCAGGGCGTGGACGTTGTGAGACTCCAACTCGCCCTGTTCCCGTCCCTGTTCGGCCGCGCGGACCCAGGACGAGTGGACCAGGTGGGTGAGGAGGTCGTCGCCGACCTCTTCCTTGAGGAAGAGGAGGTCGTCCTCGCCCGTCACCTTGTTGCCGATGACCGCGATGCGGATCCCGAACTCCCGGGCGTGGTCCCGGTACTGGCGGTAGACCGAGACGCCCTTGCGGGTCGGTTCCGCGACCAGGAACGTCATGTCGAAGCGGGTGAACAGGCCCGACGCGAACGCGTCCGCGCCCGCCGTCATGTCGACCACGACGTACTCGCCGGGGCCGTCGACCAGGTGGCCGAGGTAGAGCTCGACCGCGCCGAGCTTGGAGTGGTAGCAGGCCACGCCCAGGTCGGACTCGTCGAACTCGCCCGTCACCATCACCGGCACGCCGCCGACGCCCCCGAGGCCCCCCACGCGCCGGACGTGCCGTGCGTGCAGTTCGTCGTCGCCGAGCAGGGTCAGCAGGCGTGAGCCTCTGCCGGGCGGGGTGGTCTTGATCATGGCGTCGGTGGACGGGATCCGCGGGTTCGTGCCGCGCAGGAACTCCTTGATGTCCCTCAGGTGGGCGCCGAGAGGCGGGGCGTCCAGGGCGTCGCCGTCGTGGCCCAGCGCCTCGGCGAGGTGCTGGTTGATGTCGCCGTCGATGGCCAGGACGGGCGCGCCGGCGCCGGCGAGGTGGCGGGAGAAGAGCGCCGACAGGGTGGTCTTGCCGCTGCCGCCCTTGCCCACGAATGCGATACGCATCAGCAGCGGCCCGCCTTCGCGGCCCGAGCAGCCCACAGAGTACCCTTGTTGAAAATGGATGTCATGTGGCTAGGTTGTCGGCGGCTCGCGATCACTGTCAAATCGCCTGAGCCGTAAGGGTGTTAGGAGTGTGGTGGGGGTGGCCGTGATCAGTTCTCGTGCTTAATGCATATGATGTGCAAGTGCATGACTACGGCATCAGGGCGGCGAGCCCGGACGACCTCGACGGTGCGCGAGCCCTGATGCTCGACACCGTCTACCGCGACTTCGGCACGGGCTATGTGCCCCGCTGGCACGCGGACATCATCGACCCGGCCGCCGCCTATCTCGCCCCGCCCCGCCACACCCTCCTCGTAGCGCTCGACCCGCGCGACAACGGTGTCGTGGCGACGGCCGCCCTCGACTCCCGCGGCCCCGCCCACCCGCCGAACCCTCGCGACCTCGCCGAGCGCTACCCCTCCGGCGAGACCGCGCAGCTGCGTCGGGTCTACGTCCGTTCCGAGCACCGCAGGCGCGGTCTTGCCCGGCGGCTCGTCGACGAGCTGCTCGGCTTCGCGGTCGCGGACGGCGGCTACCGCGCGGTCTATCTGCACACCGACCCGAAGGTGCCCGGCGCCGAGGGCTTCTGGCGGTCGCTCGGCAAGGTCGTGCACGACGAACGTGAGGAACCGGGCGGCGGCAACGGCGTCGTCCACTTCGAGATACCGATGGAGCGATAGAAAGTGGGACAGAACGTGCGGCGCCGACTGCGGCCGCTCATCGCCCTCGCGCTGGCCCCCGTGCTCGCCGGCTGCTTCGCCTCCGGCGGCGGCGCCGACGCCGCCGGTGACGCCCAGGACGGCTCCCGCCTCCGCGTCGCCCTCGCCTTCCCGCCCGCCGAGAACCTCTCGCCGTACGGCGCCGACTCCACCATCCTCAGCCGCCTCGGCGTCACCGAGGGCCTGACCGCGCTGGACGCCAACGGCGCCGCGGCTCCTGCCCTCGCCGCCTCCTGGCAGCAGGAGAACGACCGCACCTGGCTGTTCACCCTGCGCGAGGCCACCTTCCAGGACGGTTCCGCCGTCACCCCGGCCGCGGTCGCCACCGCCCTCACCCACGCCGCGTCGGCCAAGCCCGTCCCGGCCGCCCTCTCCGGCGTCGCCCTCACCGCGAAGGCCGAGGGCAGCACCGGCGTACGGATCACCACCGAGGACCCCGACCCCATCCTGCCGCTGCGGCTGTCCAGCCCCGCCCTCGCCGTCTTCTCCGGCAAGGCGTACGGCACGGAGGACAAGGTCGACCCGGTCGGCACCGCCACCGGGCCCTTCGAGCTCACCAAGGTCATGGGTGCCGCCGCCGCCACCCTCGACCGCTACGACGACTACTGGGGCGGACGCGCCCAGGCCACCGGCATCGACGTCAAGTTCGTCGCCGACGGCACCGCCCGCGCGAGCGCCCTGCGCACCGGCCAGGTCGACATCGCCGAGGCGATCCCCGTCGCCCAGGCCGTCACTCTCGACAAGGGAACCCGCGAGGCGACCGCCACGACCCGCACGACGAGCCTGCTCCTCAACACCGAGAAGGGCGCCTTCAAGGACGCCGCGCTGCGGGCCGCCGCCCGGCAGGCCGTCGAAACCTCCGCGTTCGCCAAGGGCGTCTATGAGGGGTACGCCGACGCCGGCGTGGGCGTCTACGGACCCGCCGTCACCTGGGCCGCCGGCAAGCGCACCGAGCCGGTCGGGCGGGCGGAACCCGAACAGCCCGAGGGGACTCGTATCACGCTCGCCACCTACGACAACCGGCCCGAACTCCCCGAAGCCGCCCAGGTGTTGAAGCAGCAGCTGGAGAAGGCCGGGTTCGACGTCACGCTGGAGGTGCGCGAGTACTCGCGGCTGGAGAGCGACGCGCTGGACGGCAGGTTCGACGCGTTCGTCCTCGCCCGCAACACCCTCGTCGACACCGGCGACCCCGTCTCCGTCCTCGCCAGTGACTACACGTGCGACGGCGGCTACAACATCGCCCAGCTCTGCGACAAGGACGTCGACCGGGCCGTGGCCAAGGCCGAGCACACCGCCGACACCGCCGAGCGGCAGGACGCGGCGATGGCCGCCGAGGCCCGCATCCTCGGCACGGACGCCGTCGTGCCGCTGGTGCACCAGCGCATCATCACCGGCGTCGCGACCTCCGTCCGCGGCGCGCTCCTCGACCCGTACGAGCGCACCCTCGTCGGCATCGGCACCCGGCGCTGACCCGTGCGGCGCCAGGCAGTCACGCTCCTGTGGCGTGCGGGGATCGCGGCCGCCCTGGTGTGCGCCATCGGCGTACTGCCCTGGCTCTCGCAGACGGATCCGGCGCTGACCGTGCTCAAGGCCCGGTCGGCGGACCGCGACCCCACCCCCGAGGTGCTGGCGGACATCCGCGCTCAACTCGGCCTGGAGAAGGGCCCGTTCCACCTCCTCGGTGACTGGCTGGGCGGGCTGCGGCGCGGGGACGCCGGCCGGTCGTGGATCTCCGGCAGCGAGGTCACGCCCGCCGTGCTCCAGGCCCTGGGCGTGTCCCTGCTGCTGATGGCGGTGGCCCTCGCGGTCACCGTCGTCACCGCCGCGCTGATCTGCGCCCGCACCCTGTGGCTCGGCGCCCACCGGCGGCTCGACGGGCGGGGCCCGGGAGGCAGCGGCTCCGCCGTCCTCGCCGCGCTGCCCGAGTTCCTCACCGCGTCCGTGCTCGCCACGGTCGTCGGCGTGCAGCTCGGCTGGCTGCCGGCGCTCGGCTGGTACGGCCCCCAGTGGACGGTGCTGCCCGCCCTCGCCCTGGGCCTGCCCGCCGGGGCCGTACTCGCCGACTCCTCGACGACCTGCTGCCCGGCGCCTTCGCCGAGCCCTGGGCACTGGCCGCCACCGCACGCGGACTGCCCGGCCGCGCGGTCGCCCGCCAGGCCCTGCGCCGCTGCCTGCCCGGACTGCTGCCCAACACCGGCCTGTTCGTCGTAGGACTGACCGGCGGATCGGTCACCGTCGAGCAGATCTTCGACATCCCCGGCCTGGGCCGCACCACCCTGCAGGCCGCCCTCGCCCAGGACCTGCCCGTCCTCCAGGCCGGCACGCTCGCCCTCGTCCTGCTCGCCGCGGCCGCCGCGGCACTGGCCCACCTCCTCGGCCGCCTGCTGATCGGACCGGCCCTGCGCGACGGCGCACTGCCGTCCCTGCACCGGCCGTCGCCGCCGCCCGCCCGCACGATCCTGCCGTTCGCCTACGGTGGCCTGCTCGTCGGCGTCATCGCCCTCGGCCTGCCCCGCGACCCGCTGGCCCTCGACACCACCGAGCGACTCACGGCCCCCTCCCGGTCACACCCGTTCGGCACCGACGCGCTCGGCAGGGACGTCCTCGCCCGCGTCGCCCACGGCGCCCTCGACACCCTGCTCCTGGCCCTCGCGATCACCGCCGCCACCCTGCTCACAGGGCTGGCACTCGGCCTGCTGCCCCGGCTGACCGGCCCGCTCGTCGACACCGTCACCGCGCTGCCGCCGGTGCTCGTCGCCCTGCTCGTCACCGCGGTCGTCGGCAGCGGCACCGCCACGCCCGCGCTCGCCGTGGGCGTCGTCGCCTGGGCGCCGCTCGCCGCCCACACCTCCGCGCTGCTCCGGCAGGAACGCGCCGCACTCCACCTGACCGCCACCCGCGCCCTGGGCGCCGGCCGCTGGTATCTGCTGCGCCACGAGCTGCTGCCCGCCATCGTCCCGCCCGTCACCCGCCATACCCTGCTCCGCCTGCCCGGCATCGCCCTCGCGCTCGCCTCGCTGGCCTTCCTCGGCCTGGGCGCCCAGCCGCCCTCGCCGGAGTGGGGCCTGCTCCTCGCCGAGAACCAGCCCTACGCCGAGCGCGCCCCCTGGGCGGTCCTCGCCCCCGCCGCCGTACTCGCCCTCCTGGGCGCGCTGGCCGTGACGGCGGCCGGTGGCCTACGGCGCGGGCGGGGGCGGGGGCGACGCCGGAGGGCCGAGCCCGTCGTGCCCTTGCCCGAACAGCAGTCAGCCACTCAGGAGTTGGTGAAGACCGGATGACCTCGCTGCTGTCGCGCGGCCTGCGCAGGGTGCCGGACCGGCCCCGCCTCTCGCCTCTGCTGCGCCTGCTCATCCTCACCCAACTCGCCTTCAACATCGGCTTCTTCGCCGTCCTGCCCTTCCTCGCCGAGCACCTGGGGCAGGCCGTCGGCATGGCGGGCTGGCTGGTCGGGTTCGTGCTGGGACTGCGGACCTTCAGTCAGCAGGGGCTGTTCGTGGTGGGCGGGGCGCTGGCCGACCGGTACGGCATCCGGCCGGTCGTGCTCACGGGCTGCGTGCTGCGGATCGCCGGGTTCGCGTGGCTCGGGTACGCGCAGGAGACGTGGGCGGTCATCGGTGCCGTGCTGCTGATCGGGTTCGCCGCCGCGCTGTTCTCGCCGGCCGTGGAGTCCGAGGTGGCCCGGCAGGCGGTGCTGTGGGAGGAATCGGGGGCCGGCTCCCGTACCCGCGTCCTCGCGCTGCTCACCGTGGCCGGGCAGGCGGGCGCGTTCGTCGGGCCGCTGCTGGGCGCGCTGTTGCTGGCGGTGGACTTCCGTACGGTCTGCCTCGCCGGTGCCGGAATCTTCGTACTCGTCCTCGCCGGGCATGCGTGGCTGCTGCCGCAGCACATACCCGGGCGAGGGGGCGTGCGGTTCCGCGGCGGTATGGGGAAGCTGCTGCGCAACCGTCGCTTCCTCGCCCTGTGCTGCGCGTACGGCGCCTACCTGCTCGCCTACAACCAGCTCTATCTCGCCCTCCCCGACGAGGTGGAGCGCGCCACGGGCTCCCAGGCGGCGCTGGCCTGGCTGTTCGCCCTGTCCTCGCTGCTGGTGGTGATCGCCCAGCTGCCGGTCACCCGCTGGGTGGGGGAGCGGCTCACCCTGCGCCGGTCCATGGTCGCCGGACTGCTGCTGATCGCGGCGGGGTTCGCGGTCGTGGCCGCGGCCCGGCCCGCCGGCTGGACCGGCACGGCAGGGCTGTTGCCCGCGGCCGGCTTCGTCGTCCTGCTCACCCTCGGCCAGATGCTGGTCGCGCCGGTCGCCCGCGCCTGGGTCCCCGACCTCGCCGAGGAGGGCCGACTCGGTCTCTACACCGGGGCGTTGTCCTCGGTCTCCGGCCTGATCGTCCTGGTCGGCAGCTCGGCGACGGGAACTCTCCTCGACACGGGCTTGCCGGCCGCCGTGCCCTGGCTGGTGCTGGCGGCCGTACCGGTAGCGGCGATCGGGGTGCTGCCACGCCGGTAGGGTCCACGGCGTGGACGTTCAGGTGGGGATCGTGCGGACGGCGAGTTCCTCGCCCCCGCCGCCCCTACCCGTCCCATCCTGAAGGGGCGCCGCCCCTTCCACCCCGCCAGGGGGCTTCGCCCCCTGGACCCCCATCGGCCTGAACGGCCTCGTCCTCAAACGCCGGACGGGCTGAAAGCGTCGGGGCATGGCCGTCAGCGCCCTGAGGCCAGGCCCTGCGGGTGGATGAGCGGCGCACGGCCCCGACCCACCACCGTGCCCACCGCGCCACGCGAACCCCCGCCGGACAGGAACGGGCCGCCGCAGGCATCCCACCGCAACCGCCGCCTGCCGCCCGACGGCTCACCTCTCAGGACGCCACCAGCTCCCGCACCTCCGCCACGGGAACCTGCTCCACCCGCGACGTCCGGTACAGCCACAGCACGTCCCGGCCGAACGACCAGACCAGCGCGGCCAGGGCCACTGCCGCGACCGCGAACGTCGCCGCGTACGGGAGATAGCCGGACGCGGCCAGCAGCAGGAACACGCCCTGCATCGCGGCGACCGTCTTGCGGGCCGTGCTCGGCGGGAGCGGGGCGTTCAGCCAGGGCCAGACGCGGGCGGCGGCGACGAAGCCGTAGCGCATGGCGCCGATGAGAATGACCCACGGGCCCAGCGACATGGAGACGTACACGCTCAGGACGAGGATCAGGAACGCGTCCACCTCCATGTCGAAGCGCGCGCCCAGGGCCGTCGACGTGCCGGTGCGGCGGGCCACCTTGCCGTCCACGCCGTCGAGGATCAGGGCGACCGCCGTCAGTCCGACGAACAACGTCACCGGCGGTGAGCTCTCGAAGGAGTCCGCAACCAGCGCCGTCACGCCGCCGACCAGCGTCGCGCGGCCGAGGGTGACCCGGTTCGCCGGGCCGAAGGAGCGGAGCCTGGACCGGTGCAGGGCCAGCGAGAGCAGCGCCCATGAGGCGACGGCGAAGACGAGGCCGGTCAGCCAGCCCGCCGGCCCCATGCCGATCGCCGAACCGAGCAGAGCCAGCAACAGGATCTGCACGCCCGCTCCCACAGCGGTCTCCTGCTGGACCAGCCTTGCTTCGTACGTGTTGTTCAGGGCCACCGCACATTCCTCCGGCCAGGTGACAGAGTCGATCAAGGCCGCGTACTGTGCGCGACCTGTGCACACCTCGGTACGTGAGCAGCTTCCCGATCGTTCAGGAGGATCCCGATGAACCGCACCGCACGTGCGTTCTGGCTCAGCTCTCCGGGTGAAGGAGAGCTGAGGGAGGTCACCCTGCCGGAGCCGGGCGAGGGCGACGTGCTGGTGCGGTCGCTGTACTCCGGAGTCAGCCGGGGCACGGAGACGCTCGTGTTCCGGGGCGCGGTCCCGGAGAGTCAGTACGCGGCCATGCGAGCACCCTTCCAGGAGGGCGAGTTCCCCGCCCCGGTGAAGTATGGCTACCTGAGTGTCGGGATGGTCGAGGAGGGTCCGGACACGCTCGTCGGCCGCACCGTCTTCTGCCTCCATCCGCATCAGACCCGGTACGTCGTCCCCGCGAGCGCGGTGACCGTCGTACCGGACACCGTGCCCGCCGCACGGGCCGTCCTCGCCGGCACCGTCGAGACCGCCGTCAACGCGCTCTGGGACGCGGCCCCCCTGGTCGGCGACCGGATCGCCGTGGTCGGCGGCGGCATGGTCGGGTGCTCGGTCGCCGCCCTGCTGGCCCGCTTCCCCGGCGTACGGCTGCAGTTGGTCGACGCCGATCCGGGCCGGGCCGAGGTCGCGGGGGCCCTCGGCGTCGGATTCGCCTCGCCCGAGGACGCGCTCGGCGAGTGCGACCTCGTCGTCCACGCCAGCGCGACCGAGCAGGGACTCGCCAGGGCCCTGGAGTTGCTCACCGCCGAGGGCACGGTCCTCGAACTCAGCTGGTACGGCGACCGGCAGATCAGCCTCCCGCTCGGCGAGGCCTTCCACTCCCGGCGGCTCGTCATCCGCAGCAGCCAGGTCGGCACCGTCTCCCCGGCCCGCCGCGCCAGCCGTACCTACGCCGACCGGCTCGCCCTCGCCCTCGACCTGCTCGCCGACCCGGCTCTCGACGCGCTCGTCACCGGGGAGAGCGCCTTCGAGGATCTGCCCGCAGTCATGCCGAAGCTCACCTCCGGGGAGATCCCGGCGCTCTGTCATCGCGTCAGGTACGCGGACACGCCCTGACGGACTCGTTCAATCCGGGACGACAAGAGCGCCTGACCTGAGAAAAGAGTGAGAGACGGCTGAACAAGGGGAAGCCAAGAGCCGTACTACACGGCATCCCCGGCAGCGACGAGCCGGGGACTAGGCGTACCGCACCTGGAGGGTCGTCCGTTGTTCAGCATCACCGTCCGCGATCACATCATGATCGCCCACAGCTTCCGCGGCGACGTCTTCGGACCCGCGCAGCGCCTGCATGGAGCAACGTTCCTGGTGGACGCCACGTTCCGGCGCGAGCAGCTGGACGACGACAACATCGTCGTCGACATCGGACTGGCCACGCGGGAACTGGGGGCCGTGGTCGGCGAACTCAACTACAGGAACCTGGACAACGAACCCGACTTCGCCGGGATCAACACCTCCACCGAGTTCCTGGCCAAGGTCATCGCCGACCGGCTCGCCGAGCGGATCGAGAAGGGCGCGCTGGGCGAGGGCGCCAAGGGTCTCGCGGGGCTCACCGTCACCCTGCACGAGTCGCATGTCGCGTGGGCGAGTTATGAGCGTGCGCTGTGACCGACGTGACCCTGGAGAAGACGGCTCTGCAGAAGACGGGCCTGCAGAAGGCGGCTCTGGACAAGGTGGGTCTGGACAAGGCGGGTCTGGACAAGTCTGGTCTGCAGAAGACCGATCTGGAGAAGGCGGAGCAGGGCACGCTCGGCTATGTGCCCGTGCAGCATCCCGTCCTGAAGAACGCCGAGATCATCCCCATGTCCCTGCGCTCCGTGCACTTCGTCATGCCGGGCGGCGTCGACGACCCGACCGCGCCGAGCGGCGGCAACGCCTACGACCGGCGCGTGAGTCTGGACCTGCCCGGCTTCGGCTGGCAGGTCCACAAGCACCCGGTGGACGGGAGCTGGCCCAGCCCCGGGGCGGCGGCCCGTGCGGAACTCGCCCGTACGCTGCGGGAGTTCCCGGACGGCACGGTCGTCCTCCTCGACGGGCTGGTCGCCTGCGGCGTGCCCGAGATCATCGTCCCGGAGGCGGAGCGGCTGGGCCTCGCGGTCCTCGTCCACCTGCCGCTCGGTGACGAGACGGGGCTCGACCCCGCCGTCGCCGCGGAGCTGGACGCCCGGGAACGCACCGTGCTGCGGGCCGTCCCCGCGGTCATCGCCACCAGCGACTGGGCGGTCCGCCGTCTCGTCGCCCACCACGGCCTCGCCCCCGAGCGGGTCCATGTCGCCGCCCCCGGCGCCGACATCGCGCCCCTCGCGTCCGGCACGGACGGCGTGTCGCGGCTGCTGTGCGTGGCCGCCGTGACGCCGCGCAAGGGACAGCACCGGCTGGTGGAGGCGCTCGCGGCGGTGACCGACCTGCCGTGGAGCTGTGTGTGCGTGGGCGGGCTGAACCAGGATCCCGAGTACGTGGCCGAGTTGCGGTCCCTGATAGCGAAGCACGGCCTGGACGACCGGCTGATCCTGGCGGGCCCGCAGTCCGGCGCCGAACTCGACGCCAGCTACAACGCCGCCGACCTCATGGTGCTCACCTCCTACGCCGAGACGTACGGCATGGCGGTGACGGAAGCGCTCGCCCGCGGTGTCCCCGTGCTGGCCACGGACGTCGGCGGCCTCCCGGAGGCGGTCGGCCGGGCGCCCGACGGCGGCGTCCCCGGCATCCTCGTCCCGCCGGAGAACCCCGCCGCGATCGCCGCCGAACTGCGCGGCTGGTTCGGCGAGGCGGACGTACGACGCCGACTGAAGGCGGCGGCCCGGGGACGCCGGGCCGCCCTGAACGGCTGGGCCGGCACGGCCCGCAGCCTGGCCGCGGTACTGGGCCGACTGCCGAACGAACCCCGGAGGGCGGCATGAGGAAGACGGCAACGACACGGAGCGGGGGGACGATTCCGGCACAGCCGGGACCACGCGACGCGACGGAACCGACGCGCCGCGGGCCCGAGGGCGGGGAGTCCGGGCCGCAGAGCGGGATCGTTTCGGCGGAGGATGGCATGAGCGGTGTGTCCGTACCGGCGGCGGCTGACGCGGACGCCGTGATCCTCGGGGCCGGGCCCAGCTTCCGTCCCGGTGAGCGGGCCACCGTACGGCTGCGGGACGCCGGTCCTGACGACCCGCCCCGCTATGCGCCTGAATGGCTGGAGCTGCGCGAGAGCGCCGATGCCTCCGCGCGGGCGCACGACCTGCTCGATCCGCTGCGGATCCGGCTGGCCAACCTGCCGGGACGGACCGGGCTGGTCATCCACGACGTGGGCTGCGGCACCGGGTCCATGGGCCGCTGGCTCGCGCCCCACCTCGACGGCCCCCAGCACTGGGTCCTGCACGACCGCGACCCCTACCTCCTGCACTTCCCCGCCGTGGCCTCCCCGCGCTCCTCCGCCGACGGCAGCCGCGTCACGGTCGAGACGCGCCGCGGCGACATCGGCCGTCTCACCCCGGACGCCCTCGCCGGCGCCTCGCTGGTGACCGCCTCCGCACTGCTCGACGTCCTCACGCGCGAGGAGGTCGCCACCCTCGCCGCGGCGTGTGCGGGCGCGGGCTGCCCGGCGCTGCTGACGCTCTCCGTCGCCGGCCGCGTCGAACTCACCCCGTCCGACCCGCTCGACACGGAGATCGCCGAGGCGTTCAACACCCACCAGCGGCGCTCGGGAATGCTGGGCCCGGACGCGATCACGGCGGCGGCCGAGGCCTTCGCCGAGCACGGCGCGACCGTCCAGGTGCACCCGAGCCCCTGGCGGCTCGGCCCCGCCGAGTCGGCGCTCACGGCCCAGTGGCTGCGCGGCTGGGTCGGCGCGGCGGTCGAGCAACGCCCCGAACTCCGCGAGCGCGCCGACCGCTACCTGCGGGACCGTCTCGCCGCCTGTGAGGCGGGCGAACTGCACGTCGTGGTCCACCACAGCGACCTGCTGGCGCTGTGCCGGCCGACGGGCGGAGCGTCATGAGCGTGGAGACGGTCGCCGTCCTCCCCGAGGTGCCCTCTGCCGCCCGACTCGCCACCAGGCCCTCGGTACCCCCCACAGCCGCCCTCACTCCCGCCCTCGAAGCCGTCGCGCCCTCCCGCATCGGCGTCGTCGTCACCGAGCCCCGCTCGCAAACGCCGACCCCGAGCGCAGCGCGCCCCCGTACGTCCCCGCGCGCTCTCCTGTCCCGCCTCAACACCCCCGCCTTGCGCACCCACCTCGGTACGGCGGTCGGCGTCGTCATCCTCGCGGTGCTGTTCTGGCGGCTCGGCACCGGCGTCTTCCTCGACGGGCTGCGGCGGATCGACGCGGCGGCAGTGGTCGTGGCGGTCGGGATCGGGCTCGTCACCACCGTGTTCAGTGCGTGGCGTTGGCAGCTGGTGGCCCGAGGGCTGCGGATCCGGCTGCCGCTCGGGCCGGCCGTCGCCGACTACTACCGCGCCCTGTTCCTCAACGCGGCGCTCCCCGGCGGCGTCCTCGGCGATGTGCACCGGGCGGTGCGGCACGGGCAGAGCGCCGGTGACATGGGGCGCGGCGTCCGCACGGTCGTCCTCGAGCGGACGGCCGGTCAGGTCGTCCTCGCCGGCGTCGGCGCCGTCGTCCTGCTGACCATGCCGTCGCCGGTGCTGAACGAGGCCCGGGACCTCACGCCCGTCCTGCTGTTCGCCGCGGTGGGCGCGCTCGCCGTGGTGGCCGCCGTACGCATGAACCGCGCGCCCTCGCGCCGGGACCGGTCGAACCCGACGGCGCTGCGCAGCACGCTCGGCGAGGCACGGGAAGCCCTGCTGTCCCGCCGCAACGGGCCCGGTGTCGCCGTCTCCTCCGTCGTGGTCCTCGCCGGCCACCTCGCGATGTTCGTGGTCGCCGCCCGGGTCGCCGGTTCCGCCGCCTCCGTGGCCGTCCTGCTGCCGCTCGCCGTCCTGGCCCTGCTCGCCATGGGACTGCCCCTGAACATCGGCGGCTTCGGCCCCCGGGAAGGCGTCACCGCCTGGGCGTTCGCCGCGGCGGGGCTGGGCGCCGAAAGCGGCCTGGCCGTCGCCGTCGTGTACGGCGTCCTCAGCTTCGTGGCCGCCCTGCCCGGCGCCCTCGTACTGGTCGCCCGCTGGTACTGCGGCCTGCGTGCGGGTTCCGGGGCCGCCGTCACCGAGGCGGCACCGGAACCCGGCCGCTATGCCCTTGCGTCTCCCGTGTCCCGTACGGAATCGTCCGCGGAGGTCAGCAGTGACACATACGTGCCGAAGGAATCCGCGAGGCTCGCCAGCAGCCGCTTCCCCTTTTCCGCGGAACCCAGCGAAGGACGGCCTATGACACCCGAATCGGTATAGGCGGACATACCGAGGGTCAGTAGGTGACGGCGGTCGTCCGCCACGAAATCGGAAGTCTCATAACCGGGACGGATCAATTCGGGATGAGTGTGCAGAAGGATGGAGGTCTCAATTTCCCCCGCGTGCATGTCGGTGAGCAGCGAGGTCTCCACCCCCGCCCGCTCCCGCGCCGCCTCCCAGTCCTCCGCGGCCGGGAACAACGCCATCCGCTCGCCGCGCGCGGAGGACTCCTGAACGACATTGCCCAGTACGTAGTTTCCGCCGTGCCCGTTGACCAGCACCAGGGCGTCCACGCCCGATCGGCGGAGCGAAGCCGCTATGTCCCGTATCACCGCATGAAGGGTCACTGAGGAGATGCTGACGGTCCCCGGCCAGGCCGCGTGCTCGTGCGAGCAGGAGATCGTCACCGGCGGAAGGAGGTGCACCGGGTGCGTGGCGGCTATCTCGCGCGCGACCGCGCAGGCCACGAGCGTGTCGGTGGCCAGCGGAAGGAACGGACCGTGCTGCTCGAAGCTTCCGACGGGCAGGACCGCGACCTGTCGTGACACGCCCGCGCCTCGCGTCCGTACGTCTTCGGTGGTGTCCGCCGGCACCAACGAGTGTGCCACCGGGTGTGTTTCCGAACCACTCATCTTTTCCCGGCCTTTCGTCTCTGCTTAGGAACTGAAGAATCATGACAGAAAAAATTGGTGTGCTCGGCAAGAAGTCCGCACAGCGTACGCAGCGTTCCGGCGTGGAACGCGTGGTGAATGCCCCCCTGCCCACCGTGTACGGGGAATTCCGCGCGATCGGTTACCTGGACCACGACCGCGGTGACGAACAAGTGGCCCTCGTCTACGGCGAGATCGGCACGGACGACGTCCTGACCCGGCTGCACTCCGAGTGCCTGACCGGCGACGCGTTCGGCTCCCAGCACTGCGAGTGCGGCGACCAGCTCGCCTCCGCGCTGCGTGCCGTGGTCGCCGAAGGAAGCGGCATAGTCGTCTACTTGCGGGGCCACGAGGGCCGCGGCATCGGTCTGCTCGGCAAGCTGCGGGCGATGGCCCTGCAGGCGGAGGGCCTGGACACCGTCGAGGCCAACCTCGCGCTCGGCCTGCCGGTGGACGCCCGCGACTACGGGGTCGCCGCCGAGATCCTGCACGACCTGGGGGTGGGCAGCGTCCGCCTGATGTCGAACAACCCGCGCAAGCGCGAGGCGTTGCTGCGGCACGGCATCCAGGTGGCCGAGCAGGTCCCGCTGCTGATCCCGCCGTGCGAGAACAACATCACCTACCTGCGCACCAAGCGGGAGCGCCTCGACCACCACCTGCCCCATCTGGACGCGGTCGCGCACCTGTCCTGATTGCGGCCGGGCCCGTCCGGACAGGAAGAGGGAATGACCGACGACGTCCTCTTCCTCTCCGGAGACCAGGTGACGCGCCTGCTCGGCTTCGACGCGGCGATCGCCTCGCAGCGAAGCGCTCCGCCGGGTGTGCCGCGACTGGGGCGGCGGAGCCGCAGATCGACACAGCCCCCGCGCCCCTTGGCGGCCGTACGGCTGTGGAGCCCGACCGCGCGGAATCGTTCCCGCGCCGCCGAGCGGCTCGCCGTGACAGGGGCGTCGCCGGTCGCGGCCCGCACGCTCAGTGGTTCGTTCGAGCCCGGTCGGGTCCGGCGCCGTAATCGAGGCAGCCAGGAAGGTGGGCCTGTGACAACGCACGCGAGGACCGGAGCCATGACCGGGGCGGCGAAGGAGGTGCGGCCGTGAACACGACCGCGAGCGTCGTCGTCATCGGAGGCGGCGTGATGGGCACCAGCATCGCCTACCACCTCGCCCGCGCCGGGGTACGGGACGTCGTCCTCGTCGAGCGGGACGAGCTGGCCTCCGGCTCCACCTCGAAGGCGGCCGGCGGGGTGCGGGCGCAGTTCTCCGACGAGCTGAACATCCAGCTCGGGGCTCGCAGTCTGGAGGCGTTCGGCCGGTTCGAGGAGGAGACCGGGCACGACATCGGACTGCACCGGGTGGGCTATCTCTTCCTGCTCTCGACACCCGAGGAGGTCGCCGGCTTCGAAGCGAGCGTCCGGCTGCAGAACTCCCTCGGGGTGCCGAGCCGGATGATGGACCCCGCCGAGGCGCAGCGGCTGTCCCCGCTGATCACCACCGACGGACTGCTGGCGGCCGCGTTCTCGCCGGACGACGGCCACTGCACCCCCGAATCCGTCGTCCACGGCTACGCGTCCGCCGCTCGCCAGTACGGGGCGCGGATCTTACGTCACAACGACGTCACCGGCATCGAACTGCACGGCGACCGCATCACCGCCGTGACGACGGCCATCGGCCGGATCGCCACCGGCACGGTGATCTGCGCGGCCGGCCCCTGGTCGCGGGCGGTCGGGGCGATGGCCGGCGTGGACCTGCCGGTGGTGCCGCTGCGCCGCCAGATCGCGGTCACCGAACCCGTCGCCGGACTGCCGCCGAACCTGCCCATGACCATCGACTTCAGCACCAGCCTCTACTTCCACGGCGAAGGCCCCGGCCTCCTGCTCGGCATGTCCGACCCCGACGAGCGGCCCGGCTTCGCCACCGACACCCACGACCGCTGGATCCCCCGCCTGGCCGCGGCCATGGAACACCGCGCCCCCACCCTGCTCGACCTGCGCCGCACGGGCGGATGGGCGGGCCTGTACGAGGTCACCCCGGACCACAACGCGCTGATCGGCGAGGCGACTTCCGTGTCCCGCTTCCTGTACGCGACCGGCTTCTCCGGCCACGGATTTCTGCAGGGGCCGGCCGTCGGCGAGGTCGTCCGCGACCTGTACCTCGGCCGCGTACCCTTCGTGGACGTCAGCCCCTTGAGCGCCGGCCGGTTCGCGGCCAACGCCCCGCGCCCGGAGGCCAACCGCGTATGACCGATCTCCACCTGTGGCTGCGCCACGAGGTCCGTTCCACCGAGCGACGCACCCCGATCGTGCCGTCCGACGCCCGGCGGCTCGTCGAGAGCGGAGTGACGCTGACCGTCGAGGAGTCCCCGCAGCGGATCTTCCCCATCGAGGAGTACGCGGCGGCCGGCTGCCGCGTCGCGCCCTCGGGCTCCTGGGTGTCGGCCCCGGCGGACGCCGTTGTCATCGGGCTGAAGGAACTCCCCGACGGACCCGCCGAACTGACGCACCGGCACATCTTCTTCGGCCACGCCTACAAGCAGCAGCCCGGCGCCGAGGACCTGCTCCGCCGGTTCGCCGCCGGCGGCGGGGCCCTGCTCGACCTGGAGTACCTGGTGGACGACCAGGGCCGCCGCCTCGCCGCCTTCGGCTTCTGGGCCGGCTATCTCGGTGCCGCCCTGGCCGTCCTCCAGCACCGGGGCAGGCTCGTCGCTCCGTTGGCCCCCACGTCGAAGGAGGAACTCGACGCGGCCCTCCAACCGGCCCCCGACGACGAGGAGTTCACGGCGCTCGTGATCGGCGCCCTGGGCCGCAGCGGCCGCGGCGCGTGCCTCGCGTTCCTGACCGCCGGCATCGAGGCGACGCCCTGGGACCTCGCCGAGACCCGCGACCTGGACCGCGACGCCCTGCTGGCGCACGAAGTGATGGTGAACGCCGTCCTCGCCACCAGCCCCGTCCCGCCCTTCCTGCGCGAGCAGGACCTCGACGACCCCGCCCGCCGGCTGCGCACTCTCTGCGACGTCACCGTCGACGTCGGCTCACCCTTGAACGTCCTGCCCGTCTACGACCGCACCACCGAGTGGACCGAGCCCGTGCGCCGCCTGCGCAAGGAGCCTGCGCTCGACCTCATCGCCATCGACAACCTGCCCTCCCTGCTGCCCCGGGAGTCCAGCACCGACTTCTCGTCGGCGCTGGTGCTCCAGCTGCTGGAGTTCGCCACGGGTGGGCCGTGGGGGCGCTGTCTGGACCGGTTCCACCAGGCCTGCCGTGAACTCGGCATCGCAGAAGGGGAGTTCCGCCATGTCTGACGCCTCCGCACGCGTTCTGGCGAGCGGCACCGTCCACTGGGTCGGCGCCGGACTGTCCACGGGCAGCGGTCTGGCCCGGCTCTGCGACACCGCCGACCGCGTACGGCTGTGGCACCGCACCGAGAGCCGTGCGGCGGACGCCCTGGGCCGGATGGGACTCGCCGGACGCGCCGAGCCCCGCGGCTACACGCTCGCGGCGCTCACGGCCGAACTGGCGCCGGGGGACGTCGTCGTGTCGATGCTGCCCGCGCCGGAGCACGCCGGGATCCTGGCGGCCTGTATCCATCGGCAGGCGCACTTCGCCTGCTCCAGCTATGTGTCGGACGCGGTGGTGGAGCAGGTGCCCGCGGCCGCCGCGGCCGGGCTCGTCGTCCTCACCGAGGCCGGCCTCGACCCGGGCATCGACCACCTCTTCGCCCACTGCCTCGTCGGCCGCGCCCGGGAGGCCGTGGGCGACGAAACTGCCGCCTCGTACAGCCTGACGTCGTACTGCGGCGGTGTCCCCGCGGTTCCGAACGACTTCAGGTACCGCTTCAGCTGGGCGCCTGCCGGGGTGCTCAACGCCCTGCGCTCACCGGCGCGTTATGTGCGGGACGGGGCCGAGACGGTCGTCGAGCGGCCGTGGGAGGTGACGCGGCGGCATGTGGTGGACGGGGAGGAGTTCGAGGTCTACCCGAACCGCGACAGCGTTCCGTTCGTCGAGCAGTACGGGCTGCCGCACACGTGGAAGCCACAGACCTTCGTGCGCGGCACCCTGCGCCTGGAGGGCTGGCTGCGTGCCTGGGACGCCGTCTTCGAGGAGCTGAAGACCGGCGACGATGCCCGGATCGCCGCTCTGGCGGGGGAGTTGGCGGCCAAGTACCCCACCACGGAGGCCGACCGCGACCGCGTCGTCCTCGCCGTGTCGCTGGACGTGCGCGGCGGGGACGGGCGGACGTGGTCCGGCAGTTACCTCCTCGACCTGGTGGGGGACGCGGAGGAGAGCGCGATGGCCCGCTGTGTCTC
The DNA here is from genome assembly GCF_041052385.1 of Streptomyces sp. R28. Lineage (GTDB taxonomy): Bacteria > Actinomycetota > Actinomycetes > Streptomycetales > Streptomycetaceae > Streptomyces. Next base: position 9,220,207 of record NZ_CP163439.1, read on the forward strand.
CCGGCCCCTCGCCCTGGGCGTGCGCCACATCCTGGACGGCTCCCTGCCGGCGGGCCTGAACCGCGCCGCCGAGACGGCGGCCCGCTCGGAGGAGTGGCTGCGCGAACTCGCCCTGGAGGGAGTGGAGTTCGCCCTTCGGGTGGACCAGTAGGGGCTCAGTCTCCGGTGACGGCCTCGTTCACGAGCCGCTTGAGGTCCTGGAACAGCGTGTGCGAGGACCTCGGCCGTACCTGCGTCATGAACTGCACCGTCAGGTCGTGGCGCGGGTCGACCCAGAAGGTGGTGGTCGCCACCCCGCTCCAGCCGTAGGCGCCGAGGACGGTCGGGGCCTTCGTCCGCGTCGGGTCGATCACCACCGAGACGCCGAGACCGAAACCCATGCCGTCGTTGCCGGGCTCGTCGTGGGCGGGGCGGCTGCCGAAGGCGCGCAGGTCGGCGCCGCCCGGGAGGTGGTTGGAGGTCATCAGGTCCACGGTCTCGGGGGCCAGCAGGCGGGTGCCGTCGAGTTCGCCGCGGCGGCGCAGCAGCTCCATGAAGCGGTGGATGTCGTGCGCGGATGCCGCCATGCCGCCGCTGCCGGACAGGAAGCGGGGGCGGCCGTGCAGCGGGAGGCCGGGGATCGGCTCGATGCCGCCGTCGTCGCTCTCCCCGTACAACTCCGAGAGCCTGCCCGCCTGTTCGTCGCGCACGCAGAACCCGGCGTCGGTCATCCCGAGCGGCCGGAAGATCCGCTCGGCGAAGAACTCGTCGAGCGCCTGCCCGGACACGACCTCGATGACCCGGCCCAGGACGTTCGTGGCCACCGAGTAGTTCCACTGCGTCCCCGGCTCGAACTGCAGCGGCAGGCTCGCGTACACGTCGACCGTCTCGGCCAGGTTCGAGCCGGGCAGCACCGCGGAGTCCAGGTTGGCGTCGCGGTAGAGGGCGTCGACGGGATGCGTGCGGTAGAAGGCGAAGGTCAGTCCGGCGGTGTGGGTCATCAGGTGCCGGATGCGTATCGGGCCGTCGGCCGGGCGGGTCACGGTGTCGGCGCCGGATCCGCTGACGTACACCCGAGGCTCGGCGAAGGCGGGCAGATGGCGCTCGACCGGGTCGTCGAGCGACAGCTTGCCCTCCTCCACCAGCAGCAGCGCGGCGACCGAGGTGACCGGCTTGGTCATGGAGTAGATCCGCCACAGCGTGTCGGACTCGACGGGCAGCCCGGCCGCCAGGTCCCGGTGGCCGTGCGTGGCGAGGTGGGCGACGCGTCCACCGCGGGCGACGGACACCAGGTAGCCGGGTATCCGCCCCTCGTCGACGTAGTGGGCGAAGTGCTGGTCGAGGCGGTCCAGCGCCTTCGCGTCCAGCCCGACCTCGCCAGGGTCGACCTCTTGTGTCAGCAGTGCCATCGCTCTCCTCCGAATACGTACGACGAGGTGCGCTCCGGCATACCCAGCCGGAACGGCCTCAGATCTCATCGTCGCCCAGGAACACGTGTACGGTCCTTCGATTGCCCATGATCGTCGATTGCCGGCCCCGGTCGTCCCGGCAGCTTTCGGCCCAGCGCCGCACCGGCCAGGACGACCCCGGCGAGGACACTCAGTGGCAGCTCAGGGCCACCGCCCGACCCCATGAGGGCGGTCGCGGCGGCCACGCCCAGCACCGGCCCGAGGTTCATCGCGGTCTGCTGCAGTCCGCCCGCCACCCCGGCCGACTCGACGGCGGCCTCGCGTACGACGACGTGGGTCGCCGCCACCATCACGGTGCCGAACCCGGCCCCCACCAGGGCGAACGCGACGCAGAGGGCAGGCGTGGCCGACGCCCGGGAGAGGACGAGGATCCCGACCGCGAGGACCGTCATCGCCGCCACGGTCGTACGCCGGGCCCCGGCCCGGCGCAGCAGCACCGCGCACGAGGGTGCCGCGAGCACCATCAGCAGGGCCAGCGGCAGGCTGACCAGGGCGCTGCGCATCGGGTCCAGACCGAGCGTGCCCTGCAACAGGAACGTGCCGACGAACAGCGCGCCCGACAGTGCCGCCGACGCGGCCACCAGCATGCCGAGCGCCGAGGCGACCGCCGCCGAGCCGATGACGTCGGGCGGCAGGAGAGGGCTCGCGGTACGGCGCTCGTGCCGGACGAAGGCGGCGCCGGTGACCGTGGCGGCCGCGGCGGTCCAGCCCCACCCCGGCAGCGCGACGAGGGCGTGGACCAGGCAGGCCAGGGTCACCGCGAGCAGGAGGGCGCCGGGCACGTCGAGCCGCGCGGGGGAGATGGTGCGCGCGGGCCGCACCGCGAGTGCGAGCACGCCGAAGACGAGGGCGGGCACGACGTTCAGCAGGAACACGGCTCGCCAGCCCGGCCCTGCCACCAGCGCACCGCCCACCACCGGCCCGGCGGCGGCCGCCACTCCGATCGCGGCGGTCCGTACGGCGATCGGCGTCCGCAGCCGGTCGGGCGGGTACGCGGCCCGCAGCATCCCGAGCGTGGCCGGCTGCGACAGCGCCCCGAACACGCCCTGCACGACCCGCAGCCCGACGACCCAGCCGACGCCGGGTGCCAGAGCGATACCGGCCGACGCGGCCCCGAAGCCGAGCATGCCGATGCCGAAGACGCGATGGTGCCCGTACCGGTCGCCGAGCCGTCCGGCGAACACCAACAGGCTTGCCACCGCGATGAGATAACCGGTGCTGGTCCACTGGACCTGAGCGAAGGAGGCACCCAGGTCGCGTTGCAGGGTGGGCTGGGCGAGGGTCAGGACGGTGCCGTCGAGCGCGACGATCACGGCGCCGGCGACGCTGCTCGCGAGGGTGAGGCGCGGGTTCATTCGGTCACCGGCCCGAGGTGTGCGTCCAGGGTCGAGTGCAGCAGCCGTACGAAGTCGTGGGCGCCCGTGGCGAGTTGGAGGCTGCCCCAGCCCCAGAGCTGGGCGATGCCGTGCAGGCTGGCCCACAACGCGCCCGCGACGAGCCGGGCGTCGGCGTCGGGGCGTACCTGGGCGACCAGGTCCACCAGGCGGTCGAAGAGGGGGAGGCTGGTGTCGCGCAGCCCCAAGTGGCCGCTTTCCAGCAGATCGTGACGGAACATCAGCTCGTACATGCCGGGGTTGTCCAGCGCGAACTCCAGGTAGACGCGCCCCAGCGCGGCCAGCTCCGCCCGGGGGCTCGCCGTACCGTCGCCGACCGCAATCGCAGCCGTCGCAGTCGCCGTCGCTCGTCGCGCCAGCTCGTCGAAGCCGCGGTGTGCGATGGCCGACAGCAGTTCCAGGTGGGTGGGGAAGTAGCGGCGTGGCGCGCCGTGCGAGACGCCGGCCCGGCGGGCGATCTCCCGCAGGGTGAGCGCCTGGGCGCCTTCCCGGGTCACGAGATCCACGCCTGCGTCGACGAGTCGGGCCCGCAGTCCCGTATCGGAATCGGATTCCTGCATAGACACTGTCTACCATGATCGAGTAGACAGTGTCTACGAGGGAATGCCGCGGGGGAATGTGCGGGGGAATGTGCGGACCGCCCGGCAGGGTTGATTTAGACATGACTGAGGACTCCACCCAGAACGCACTGCTCGCGCTGCTCTCAGAGGGCCACGGCGGGGTGCTGGTCACCCTCAAGCGCGACGGCCGGCCGCAGCTGTCGAACGTCGGCCACGCCTACTACCCCGACGAGCGGATCATCCGCGTCTCGATCACGGACGACCGCGCCAAGACCCGCAACCTGCGCCGGGACCCCAGGGCGTCGTACCACGTCACGTCCCCCGACCGGTGGGCGTACGTCGTCGCCGAGGGCACGGCGGAGCTCTCGCCGGTCGCGAAGGATCCGTACGACGCCACGGTCGACGAGCTCGTCCGTCTGTACCGGGACGTCCTGGGCGAGCACCCCGACTGGGAGGACTTCCGGGCCGCGATGGTCCGGGACGGCCGACTGGTGCTGCGGTTGAAAGTGGAACGGGCTTACGGGATTCCGAAGGGTGCCAACCGGGGGTGAGCGGCTGATTGACGCACCGTCACCTGCCCCTCCTGCCGTGGACCGCTTTCCGCAGGTGATCGAGTTGCTTCGCCCGGGGATTCCCGAAGAATTGCTGGGAGAGGCGTCTCCCGGCGGAAGCCCGGATTCGGGTGGGGAACTCCTGCGTGAGGGAGTACCGCGATGGCAGACAGGCAGCAGGCGGACCAGGCCGATGGGTTGGGGCTCGCGGACATGATCGCCGCACTGCGCTCCGAACTCGAAGTTGCCCAGCAGCGCGCAGTGGCGGAGAAGCTGCGCTTCGGGATCAGCGATGTCGAGGTCGAGGCCACGGTCCAGATCGTGCGGAACACCTCGGGCCGGGCTGGTGTGCAGTTCTATGTGGTCCAGGCCGGCGGCGAGTACTCGCGCGGCCATGCCACGACGCACCGGATCAAGCTGAATCTGAATCTGCCACGCGACATGCGCATCGCCGATGCGGGAGAAGACGCGCAATGACCGGGCTGGACGCCGAGCGATTGGTGTCGCTTTCCGCGGAGGGAAAACGAGGCTCGGGATACCTGCTGACGCCGGATCTCGTTCTCACGGCCGGTCACTGCGTCGGCTCGAAGGGATCCGCGGTCACGGTCCGCAAATACTCTCGCCGTGAGGGGAGTTATGAACTCCCGGACGATCGGCAGACCTTCCTGGTCGCGGTCAACACAGGCGCGGAACTCGATTGCGCGCTCCTGGCATCCACCGTGGACGACCCGTTCCGTACGGGACAGGGCGGCCGGGGCGACGAGGTGCGGTTGGGGCGGCTCGTCGGTGACGACGCCGTTCCGGCGCAGGCGCTGGGCTTCCCGAGGTCCGGGGTGACCGAGGCCGGAGCGAGGCGGTGGGTGAACGTGGAGGACGTTCGGGGCACCGTCCTGCCGCTCACGGGGTCGAGGCGCGAGGTACGGCGGCTGAACTTCCAGGTCCGGACGGGAGCTTCACCGGCCGTCCAGGGGTCGTCGCTGTGGAGCGGTCTGTCGGGTGCGGCTCTGTTCAGCGGGGATCACCTGGTGGGTGTGATCACCGAGGACCGCGCCACGATCGAGGGACGGCTGACGGCGGTGCCGGTCGGTGCGGTCTTCGGCGACGACGGCCTCGACGAGGCGAACGCGTGCCTTCTGGCGACGAGGGGCGCGGCGGCCACCGCGCGGGTCGCGCTGGATCCCGTCTGGGCGGGCGGCGAGAGTCTGACGCCCCCGTACAGCCCGCTGCCCCTGCGTGATCAGTGGTCCGAGGCCGACCTCCTGGAGTCCCGCCACGGCGTCGTGCCCTTCCGGGGCCGCACCGAGCAGCTGCACGAGCTGGTCGACTGGTGCGAACGCGGTGACGGACAGCGCATTCGCCTGCTCACCGGGGGCGGCACCGTCGGCAAGTCCCGTCTCGCCCGTGAGCTGTGCCGCACGATGGCAAAGCGGGGCTGGGTCGCCGGTGTCGTCGACCCGCTGCACGTGGCGTTCTCCAGCGTCTGCGCCCTGAAGGAGAAACGGCTTCTCGTCGTCGACGACGCCGATGCCCAGGCGGGTCAGCTGGACGTACTCCTGGCCGAGGCGGCCGAGCACCACAGCCACGACGCGCTGCGCGTCCTGGCCGTCGCCCAGCGTGGCGGACTGTGGTGGCAGGCGATCAGACGGCGGTACGAATCACTGGTCGACGCGGAGGAGCCGCCGCCGCTTGCGCCGCTGCGCGAAGCCGACCGCGAGGACGTCTACCGCGCGGCGGTCACCGCCTTCCGGGGCTGGTACGCGCAGAGCGACACGACGGACGCCCCGGCACAGGCCGCCTCCATGCCCGGCGACGAGGCCGTGCAGGACGGCGAACCGCAGGACGAACCGGGCGTGCCCCGCCTCGAAGGGCCCGACTTCGGCAGCTACCTGCTCATCCTGATCCAGGCCCTGGTGGACGCGCGTACCAGCATCGGCAAAGTGCCCTCGCCGACGGCCGGACGACCCTCGCGCTCACGCGCCGACGCACTGCTGGACTACGCCATCGACGTGGAGCGGCAGAGGTGGCAGACGTCCGCCGAGAGACACGAACTCCCGCACGACCCGGTCCTGCTCGAGCGGATCGTCGCCGTCTGCAGCCTGGCGGTGGCCGACGGCGAGACGGACGGGGAACGGGAGACCGAGGCCGCGCGCCGGCTGCGGCTCGTCCCCGACCTGGCCGACGAACCGGAGTGGCTCACGCGCGCGTTCGCCCGCTGGCAGCACGCCGCGTTCACCGGCGATGGCTACCTTCGTTCGCTGCAGCCGCTTCGGCTCGCGGAGCGGCTCGGCGCCCAAGTGATCGAGACGTTCCCGGAGTTGGCGGCGAAACTGCTCGACGTCGGTGGCGGAGGACCGGGAGTGCCGGACGACCCGACCGATCAGGCCCGCCAGATACTCAACGTGCTCCACGTCCTGCAACTCACCGCCGGCTCCGACGCCGCCCGGTCCGGCGACATGGGCGAGGCCGAGAACAGCATGGCGGAACCGGACGGGGAGACCAGACACGGCCCGTCCGTCCAACAGCGGGCCCGTGGGACGCTGGAGCGGGCGCTGCGGGACCACGCCGTCCCCGTCGTCAGGCTGGTCAAGCAGGTCGCCGTCACCGATCAGGACCAGTTCGCGAGCGCCATCGGCACATCCCTGGCCGCCGCGCTGAACTCCACACTGCACGAGAAGTCGGCGCAGGAGGTCGCCGCCCAGGTCCTGCGGGAGTTCGACGCCACCTGCGCGGACGTGTTGCTGGAGCTTGCCACGGCCGTCGCGGAACACGCGGTGCAGTTCCACCGGCGCGCCGACGCACCCGCCACGCAGGACAACCGCAGGGAACTGGCCCAGGCCCTGCAACGGTGGTCCCTGTACCTGGCCAGTTCGGGGCTGCGCATCCGGGCGCACGAGGTCGCCGGGCAGGCGGTCGACACGTTCCACGCGCTGCAACAGCTCAGCCCGTCCGAGGAGCACGAGTTCTATCTCGCCGAAGCCCTCAAGGACCTGGCGGACCGGCTCGTGGACGTCGGGCGGTTCGAGGACGCCGACCACTGCGCCGGGGACGCCATCCGGCGCCTGGAGGCGCTGTATCAGCGCGCCCCCTCGCGCAGGCACGCCTTCGGCCTGGTGAAGGCCCTGTGCACCCGGGCCACGGCGGCCCACCGGGTCGGTCGCCAGCGCGAGGCGCTGCAGGCGGCGAACGAGGCGTGCGACCTGATCGAGCAGTTGCCGCAGCCGGGCGAGGGAGAGGGAGGGGGTGAGGGCGACGCGTACGAGTCGGACGAGATCCAGAGCATGAAGGCGTTCGCGCTGCGTGGCCTCGCCTGGCAACTCGGCGCGAGCGGACACGTCGAACAGGCGGTGGCCAAGGGCATCGAAAGCGTCGAGACGTACCAGGCGCTGCGCCAGGGGTCACCGGGTCTGTGGAAGCGGGACATCGCCGAAGCCCTGTCCGTCCTGGGCGTCCAGCACGGCGCCCGGGAGAACTGGGACGCCTGCGTCGCCCGGCACAGGGAAGCCGTGGACGGGCACTACAAGGCACTGGAGCGGGAGTACCGCGAGGCCGTTCGGCCGCAACACGCCCTCGCGCTGGGCCGGTTGGCGCAGGCGCACCTGGGCAGGGCGCGGACCCGGTCGGGCGAGAGCCGGCAGGAGGACCTGCAGCGGGCGCTGGAACACGTCGAGGAGGCGTTGGACCAGTACGAGAGGATGCGCAAGGAGGACAGGTGGGCCAACCGGATCCACGAGGCGTGGACGAGCTGTCTGCAAGCGGAGATCCTGCTCGAGTTCGGCAGCACGGACCGGCCGAACCGCGTCACGGCCGTCACGCGACAGAGCTTCGGACGGGCCGAGTCCGCCGCCCGGCGGGCCCTGTCGCTGTACGACGAGATCGACGTACGCGCGTGGAAGCTGAGGTTCGCCCGAGCGCACGCGCAGGCGGTCCTCGCCAAGTCCTACGGGGGCAGGGGTCGCCCGCGGAGCAAGGTCCTGCGCGCGCACGAGCAGGCCAGGCACGCGTTCACCCGGCTCGACGCCGAGGAACCCGGGCGGGCCGAGGAGGAGTTGCTCGGGATCGAGGAAGCGATCGACGGCCTCAAGCAGACCGGCCCGCCGGCGCAGGCCCGTGCGCAGCCCGCGGTGAACCGGTCGGGCAAACGGCGGAGGCGGCATCAGCCCAAGACCCGTCTCAGGAGCCGTCAGGGTGCGCAAGTGCGGCGCAAGCACCGGTGAAACCGTTCGCTTCGCTTGTGTCATCGGGCGACGACAGCGGGCGCCGGGTTCGCGTCCGCCTCCTTCACCCAGGCCTCCAGGCACATCGCGAACTCGGTCGCCCGGTCGGCCCAGTTGAGGTCGGAGAGCGCCGCCACCCAGCCCCGTGTGGCCGCGCGGCTGCGCATCTCCGGGTCGGCGCGCAGCCGCCGTACGGCCTCCGCCGCCGAGGCCGGATCCTCGTACGGTACGACGAGACCGCAGCCGTAGCGCTCGACCAGGTCGGCCGCGAGCGGGGTGGGTGTGGTGACGACGGGGACGCCGTGGGCCATGTACTCCACGACCTTGGTGGGCCGTGAATGGCGGTAGTTGGGCTGGTCGTGCAGGAGGGAGAGGCCGGCCAGGGCGCCGGAGAGCAGATCGAGGGCGCGGTCGTTGGGCAGGTACCCGTGCCAGCGCAGTACGCCGTCCCGGTCGGCCTCGGTGAGCGCGCCTCGCACATCGGGGTCCGCCCCGCCGATGACCTCGACGTGTACGTCCGGTGCCAGCAGCCGTGCCGTCTCGATGAGTTCCAGCGTGCCCCGCGCCCGCGACAGGTGCCCGAGGTAGACGACCCGGTCCTCGCCCGGCGGCTCGGGCGGCTCGGGCGGCACCGTCGCGAGGTTGGCCACCACGGGATGCGGGCGGTGGAAGCGGTGCTGGTAGGCGTCCTCGGCGAGCAGCAGCCGCAGGTGCCGCTCCGCCAGCCGCTCGGCCGCCCGCACGGCCAGTCGGAGCGGTGGCCGTAGGGGCCTGGGCACCCAGCGCTTCATCACCAGCGCCGCCGCGGTGTCCTCGTGCACGTCCCACACGGTGACGGGAGCGCGTCCCTCGTGCCGCCAACGGCGCAGTGTGCCGGGCAGCGCCAGCAGCAGCTCGGGATCGTGCAGCAGCACCACGTCCACCGTCGGTCCGCGCTCGGCCAGCAGCGCGCGGGCCGCGCGGAGCGCCACCCGGCGGTCCCGTCCGGCGGCCCGGGGCAGATCCACACCCTCGACGTACGGCCGCGGTGCCACCTGCCGTGCCGCGAACGGCGCGGCGTACACCACCCGGTGGCCGCGCTGGCGCAGGGCGGCGATCTCCCGGTGCAGGATCCGCGCGTCCTCGGGGTGATGGACGACGGTGACGACGAGTATCCGCATCAGCGCACCTTTCGAAGTGGCCCGAGATCGAACGCTTACAGCACCTCGACCCCGGGCCGGAAGATCCGCCCCCGGGTGTCGAACAGCAGCCGGGCCGCGTCGCCGAGGGCCGGCAGGTCGTAGGCCGAGTGGTCCTGGAGCAGGATCGTCAGGTCGTGCTCGCGCACCGCCGCCATGACGTCGTCGACGCGCGGGACGCTCACCCCGTCCACGGACCACAGCCGCACGCTCGGGTCGTGGAAGGAGATCTCGGCCTCCCGCTCCCGCAGCAGCCGCGCCACCGGCACCGCCGGCGACTCCCGCTGGTCGGCCACGTCCGGCTTGTAGGTGACCCCGAGCAGCAGTACCCGGGAGCCGTGCAGCGGCCGGCCCACGGTGTTGAGGAGATCCTGGGCGCGGCGTACGACGTACTCCGGCATCCGCCGGTTGATCTCCTGGGCGAGTTCGACGAACCGGAACTCGTACCCGAGCGAGGAACGCACCTTGTACGAAAGGTAGTTGGGGTCGATGGGGATGCAGTGCCCGCCCACGCCGGGACTGGGCCTGAACGCCTGGAAGCCGAACGGCTTCGTGCCGGCGCAGCGGATCGCGTCCCACAGGTCGACGTGCAACTCGTGGCTGATGACGGCCAGTTCGTTGACCAGGGCGATGTTCACGTGCCGGTAGGTGTTCTCCAGCAGCTTGGCCATCTCGGCCTCGCGGGTGCCCTTCGCCTGGACGACGGTGTCGACGAGCTTGCCGTAGAAGGCGACGGCGCGCGCCGCGCAGGACGGCGTGCAGCCGCCGACCACCTTGGGCGTGGTGCGCAGTCCGTGCGCGGTGTTGCCGGGGTCGATGCGCTCGGGTGAGAAGGCCAGCGCGAAGTCCACGCCCACCCGCAGCCCCGACTCCTCCAGGAGCGGTCGTACGACCTCCTCGGTGGTTCCCGGATAGGTGGTCGACTCCAGCACCACCAGCTGTCCGGGCCGCAGCCGGTCCGCCACCGTCCGCGTGGCCGAGGTGACCGCGCCGAGGTCGGGCCCGCCGTCCTTGCCGAGCGGGGTCGGCACACAGATGACGACGGTCTGGGCGCGGGCCAGACAGGCGGCGTCCGTGGACGCGGCGAACCCGGCCGCCCGCATCCGCAGGAGGTCCTCGTCCAGGACGTCGTCGACATGGGAGTGCCCGGTGTTGAGGGCTTCCACGACCCGGGGATCGCGGTCGAGGCCGACGACCCTCAGGCCGACCGACGCCGCCTCACGCGCGAGCGGCAGTCCGACGTAGCCGAGCCCGATCACCGCCAGATCGATGTGATCGGGCCGTTCTGCTTCCCCGAGCGGTTCGCTCTCTTCCCCCAGCGGTCCGGTCTGGTCCACCTGCATTGGGACTCACCCCGCATCAAGGCATCCGAGGGCGCGGTACGCGTCACGGGTTGTGGCGGCGACCCGCGTCCAGGTGCGGTCACGCGCGACCATCGCGCGGGCGGCTGCTCCCCACTCAGAACGCCGATTTCGACTGTAAAGGAGTATTTCCAGCTCATCAGCCCAGGAATATGGCGATTCAGGCTTGATTAGCCTCCCGTTCACCTCGTGTTCGACCAGTTCTCTCAGCGCGGTGACGTCACTGGCGGCGACGGGGACGCCGCTCGCCATCGCCTCGACCGGCTTGAGGGGGGTCACCAGATGGCACACGCGCTCGTCGGTGCGGGGTACCGCGAACACGTCCAACACGGCGTGGAAGTCGCGCACTTGGGAGTGCGGGACGCGGCCGGTGAACAGGGCGACCCCGTCGTCCAGGCCCAGCCGGGCGGCCAGTCGCTCCAGCCCGGCGCGCTCCGGACCGTCGCCGACGATCACCAGCCGCAGCGGGACTCCACGCCGGATCAGCTCTTCACCCGCATGGAGCAATGTGCCGATCCCCTCGTGCGGGGTGAGACTGCCGACCGTGCCCACGACGAACTCCTCCGGCGCGATACCGAGCCGGGCCCGCACGGGCGCCCCGTCCGGCAGGGGGGCCAGGAAGTCGTCGTCCACGGCGTTGGGCACGATCAGGACCCGCTCCTCGGGTACTCCACGGCCCACGATCTCGGCCTTCATCGCCTCACCCAGCGTCAGCACCACGTCGGCCTCGCGCATGCAGAACGTCTCCAGGGCGCGCCGCGCCCGGTACGTCTCGTCGTCCCGGCCGCGGCCCGGCGCCTGCGTCAGCCACGTCTCCTCCAGGAACCCCCGCACCTCGTAGACCACCGGCAGCCCGAAGGTCTCCCGCAGGGCGAGCGCCACACGCCCGTTGCCGTGGTCGGACGCGGCATGCAGTACGGCGGGCCGCAACCGCTCCACCAGCCCGGCGGCCAGTTCGGCATTACGCGCCAGCGCGGCCGCCTGCCCGTACGGCAGCCGGAGCGGCAGCAGCCGGTGCTGCGGCACGCCGCCCACGCGCTGCGACGGGCGGGCGTCCAGCACCCCCTGCGTCACGGGGAAGCCGATCCGGGTCACGACATGAGGCTCCAGCCCGGCCGCCAGCTGGGCTTCGGCGAGCTTCTGGGTGCGCACGGTGTAGCCGGCGTGCCGGAACGGCAGCCCGTTGGTGACCAGGTGGAGCACCCGGCCCGGTACGGGGTGAAATCGACGGCCGGGTGGCGCGGGCACCCGGGCGGCGGAGGGCGTCGCGACCGGCCCCGCGGTGCGGGCGCGTGCGGCGAGCCGCCGCTCGAACGGCCGCAACCCGCGCCGGGCACCCTCCGGCAGCAGACGTGCGGCGAGCAGGGCGGCCCGCAGCGGGTCCTGACGCAGTTCGCCAACGGCCACCGAGGCAGCCAGACTGAGGGCGAGTGGAACATTTCGGTACATATCGCCAAGTTAGGTCCAGCCGACGACGAGGGCCCGCCGACGGCGAGCGCCCACCAACGCCCACTGTCCCAACGACAACGGCCGCGAGGGAGCCGAAGGGCGCGCCGGTGTCGAGACGGCGAACGCGCGAACGCGCGGAGGCGCGAAGCGCCGAGCACGATCGCCGTCTCGACACCGGCTGAAAGCGCCCGTAGGCGACCGAGCAATCAAAGGGAGAGGCCCGATGAACGGCTGCGTACTCCATGTGGTCGGCACCCGGCCCAACTTCGTCAAGGCGGCACCGGTCGTCGCCGCCCTCGGTGCGGCGGGCTGCGACCAGGTGCTCGTCCACACCGGGCAGCACTACGACGAGCGGATGTCGGACATCTTCTTCCGGCAACTCGGCCTGCCCGAACCCGACACCGACCTCGGCGTCGGCTCGGGCAGCCACGCCCGGCAGATCGCCGACCTGCTGGTGGCCCTGGAGGCCGAGCTGACCGCCCGCGCACCCGCCCTGGTCACGGTCTACGGCGACGTGAACTCGACGCTGGCCGCCGCGCTCGTCGCCGCCCGAGGGGGCGTCCCGGTGGCCCATGTCGAGGCCGGGCTGCGCAGCTTCGACATGACGATGCCGGAGGAGGCCAACCGGCGTCTGGTCGACCAGTTGGCGCAGCTGTTGTTCGTCACCAGCCCCGAGGCCGTCGGCCACCTCGCCCGCGAGGGGATCGCCGCCGAGCGGGTGCACTTCGTCGGCAACCCGATGATCGACACCCTGCTCACCCATCTGGAGCATTTCGACCCGGCGGCCGCCCGCGCGGCCCACCGGCTGCCCGAGCGGTACGGCGTCGTCACGCTGCACCGGCCCGCCAACGTGGACGACCCGCAGGCCGCCGCGGCCGCCGCCCGTGTCCTGGCCGAGGCCGCCCGCCATCTCGACCTGGCCGTACCGCTGCACCCGCGCGGCCGGGCGGCGCTGAGCGCGGCGGGCCTCGCCGACGCATCGGGCGTCCACCTCCTCGACCCGCTCGGCTACGTCGAGTTCATGAGCCTGGTGCGCGGCGCCGCAGCGGTGATCACCGACTCGGGCGGCGTACAGGAGGAGACGACCGTCCTGGGCGTGCCGTGCCTGACCCTGCGCACCTCGACCGAACGCCCCGTCACGGTCACCCACGGCACCAACCGGCTCGTCACGCACGGGGAGTTGGTGCCGGCGCTGCGCAAGCTCCTGGACGGCGGGGGAGCGCCGTCCGCGGAGGGGCCGCCCCTGTGGGACGGCCGGGCGGGCGGCCGGATCGCCCGCGTGATCACCGGGTGGCTGGAGCGTCATGGCTGACGTCACGCGGACGTACTGGGACGCCCGCCACAACGACCACGACGAGCTCGCCTCCGGCGGGCACATCGGGCTCGACCGTCCGGGCAACGAGATCTTCTACGCCCAGCGGCTCGGCACACTGCTCTCCCTCATCGGCGACCTGTCCAGCCCCGCGGCCCCGCTGTTCGTGCTCGACGCCGGCTGCGGCAAGGGGTACTTCGCCCGCGCCCTGGCCCGCTGCGGCCATCGGGTCGACGCCTTCGACATCAGCCCGCCCGCCGTCGACCACGCCCGCGCCGAGGCCGGCGGCCCGCGGTACGCCGTCGCCGCGCTCGACGAGTGGCGCAGTCCGTGGCCGTACGACATCGTGGTCTGCGTGGACGTCCTGTTCCATGTACCGGACGACCAGGCGTGGGCGGCCGGTCTGCGCAACATGGCCTCCCTCATCCGCGTAACCGGCCGCCTGATCGCCACCGACATCGTCGCCGACGAGGCCACCGCCGAGCACACGCCCCACGGCGCCCGCATCGTGCACCGCCCGATCGCCGCCTACCGCGCCGAACTCGAGCCGCTCGGCCTGCGGCACACCCTCTCCAGGCCGTACGGCTTCCGGGAGAACCGGGTCGGCTTCCACGTCTTCACGAGGACCCGCTGATGCGCCTGACCGACCTGCTCCATCCGCACCTGGACGGCGTCACGACAGTGGTGGACGCGACCCGCGGCGGCCTGAACCTGGAGCCCTACCTGCACCTGCCGCCGGGCGTCACGCTGCGCCGCGACGACGAACGGCCCGTTGCGGAAGGGGAGTTGGCTCTCCTCTCGTACGGACCTGACACTGAGCTGCACGGGAGTGAGGACGCCTGTCGCGCCGTACTGGCACGCCTGCGGCCCGGGGCACGCGGGCTGATCGTGCTCGGGCACCGCGTATCCGAGCTCCCTTACCACCGGCTTCTCGACCATCTCGTGGCCCACCGCTGCCAGGTCCTGCGCGCGGCGCCCCTCGACTACGTCCATCTGCACGCGGGCGCGGTCGTCGCGCGCACCGACGAGCTCCTCGCGCCGCACGACTTCTTCGGCCGGCCCGTGCCCGCCGACGGCCACGTCACGGCGCTGCGGATCGCCGACGAGTACGTCTTCGCCGACCTGGCCTCCCGGTCCCTGCGCGCCCGGGTGCTGGACCTGGAACGGACCGTCGAGGAGGCGGAACGCACCCGGGACACCGCCGGGCAGGACGGGCTCGCCGAGCGGCTCGCCGCCGCCGTGCGGGAGAAGGACCAGCTCGCCGCCGCGCTGCGGGCCGCCCGGAACCGGGTCGACGTGCTGCAGGCGCGCGTGGCCATGCTGGAGGGCTCGACCTCGCTGCGCGTGGGAAAGGCGCTGGTGACGGCCGCCCGCTCGCCGAAGCGGGGCGCGGTCAGGCTGCCGGGGGAGCTGTATGGACTGTGGCGCGGGCGGCGGCGCGCGGCCGGGCCGGCGTCCGGGAGCACGCCGAAGGACCGGGCCGAGCCGGACACACCCATGGACGGCCGTTTTCACCTCGCCCATCGCGCCCTGACCGTGGCACCACGCGACCGGCTCGTCGTCGCCGGTGTGTTCACCCCCGCCACCGCCGAGGACTTCGCGGCGGACGTGGTCGTGAACCGGCTGCTGCCGCACGACGGGCGGCTGCTCGTGCAACGCACCGACCCGGACGTGCTCGTCGTGCAGCTGAGTGCCTGCACGGGGGACGGTCCCTGGTCGCTCACCGGCACCGGGCTCGCCCCCGACCTGGACCGCACCCTCGCCGAACTGCTCGCCGAGACCAGGGTGTCGGGTCGGTCGGCCGTGCTGTGGCGGGACGTTCCCCCGGCCGTCGCGCCGGGGCTCGCCCGGCTCGCCTGGGATGCCGTCCTCGACGCGGACACCGGCGTACGGCTCGGCCGGCTGGACCCGGTCGCGGAGGGCCGGGAGCGGCTGCGCGAGGTGTTCCGGGCGGACAGCACTCGGGTACGGCTCTCCCGGCTGGCGCGCCTGGCAGGGGCCCCGGATCCACTGGACGAGCGGCGCGTCGCCGTGCTGGCCGCGCCCCGGGACCGCACCGAGGTCGCCCGGCTCGTCGGGCAGGTGCTCGGCCAGCTGCACCGCCCGGTCGAGGTCGTCGTGCCCGATCCGGCGGGGCTCGACGAACTCACCGCCGCCGGAGTGGCCGTACGCCGAGGGCAGCCCGTGGCGCCCTGGGTCGCCGACTGGACGGACCTCACCGAGGACCGGCCGGACACCCTGCTGCTCGATCTGATGTGCGCCCAGGAGTACTCCGGCGCCGACGCGGTGGGCCACACGCCGGCCGCCGACGACTACGTCTTCGTGCCGTCGCTGCGACCGCTGCTGGTGCGCCGGTCGCTGCACATGTCCGGTACGGCGCCTGGAAGTTGGGCCGGTCAGGGACACCGTCTGTTCGCCGTGCGCGGGAAGGAGCCGTCATGAGCCGTACGCTGCGGGCGCTCGTCTACGGCGACGTGGACCTCAACCTCATCGACGGCTCCGCCGTGTGGGCGCAGTCGACGATGCAGGCCCTGTCCCGGGCGGGCTGCGAGAGTCGGCTCGTCCTGAAGTCCCCTGTCCGAACGGGCCGGTTGACCGATCCGCTGGCCGAGCTGCCCGGGGTCACCCTGGTGCGTCCGCACGAGGAGCGGCTGCTGCCGGGCCTCGCCGACCGGCCCATGTCGCCGGTGCAGGCCGCACAGGTGCTCACCCGGCTCGACGCGGACGACCCCTGCGACCTGCTGGTGCTGCGCGGCCGGCGGCTGGTGACGCGGATCGTGGCCGACGGCCGGTTCGACGGGCGGATCTGGGCCTATCTCACCGACATCCCGCAGTCCGCCGCCGAGATGACCGAGGCGGCCCGTGCGGAACTCGCCCTCATCGCCGAGGCCTCGCAGCGACTCTTGTGCCAGACCGAGGAGTTGCGCTGCTTCCTGGAGACCTGGGTGCCCGAGGCCTGCGGCAAGTGCGTGCTCAGCCCGCCCGCCGTGCCCGAGCCGGGCTTCCCGCTGCCGGACCGGGACGCCCCCCACGATCCGCTGCGTCTCGTCTACACCGGCAAGTTCGCACCCAGGTGGAACACCCTGCCCATGACCCGGCTGCCGGAGCTGCTCGCCGAGCGAGGCGTCCCCGCCGAACTGCACACCGTCGGCGACAAGATTCACGACGATGCGTCCCACCCCTCCTTCCAGGCCGACATGGCGCGGGCGCTGGCCGGCGCGCCCGGTGTCCACCACCACGGCGGACAGCCGCGCGAGGAGGCCATGCGCATCGCCGCGGACTGCGACGTGGGCCTCGGCTGGCGCGACCCGGTGCTCGACTCCAGCCTCGAACTGTCCACCAAAGTCCTGGAGTTCGGTGCTCTGGGCCTGCCCGTGGTGCTCAACCGCACACCGGCGCACGAGGCGCTGCTCGGCACCGACTACCCGCTGTTCGTGCCCGGACGCGCCGGACTCGACGACGCCGCCGAAGCCGTCGCCCGAGCCGTCCGCGAGCCGCAGGCCAGGCGCCTCGCGGCCGACCGCTGCCGCGAGGCAGCCCGGCACCACACCCTGGACGGAGTGGCCGCCCGCTGGCGCGCCCACCTCGACCGCGCCTTCCCCGCCGCACCCGCCGGAGTGACGGCCCGCAGCCGACCCCTGCGCGTAGGCGTCGCCGGGCACGACCTGAAGTTCCTCACCCGACTCCTCGACCACTTCCGCTCGCTGCCCGGACTGGAGATACGGGTCGACGCCTGGCCTGCGCTGTCCCGCCACGACCCGGACGCGAGCCGTGAACTCGCCGACTGGGCGGACGTGGTGGTCGTCGAGTGGTGCGGCCCGGCCGCCGTCTGGTACAGCCGCCACAAGCGGCGCGGCAGCCGGCTCGTCGTACGGCTGCACCGCTTCGAGCTGGACGCCGATTGGCCCGGCCAGGTCGACATCGACGCCGTCGACCGGGTGGTGTGCGTCAGCCCGTACTACGCCCGGCGCACCCGCGAGCACACCGGCTGGCCCGCCTCGAAGGTCGTGGTGGTCCCCAACTGGGTGGACACCGACCAGCTCGACCGCCCGAAGGCACCGGGTGCCCACCACCGCCTCGGCATGATCG
This sequence comes from Streptomyces sp. R28, assembly GCF_041052385.1. Lineage (GTDB taxonomy): Bacteria > Actinomycetota > Actinomycetes > Streptomycetales > Streptomycetaceae > Streptomyces. Next base: position 9,237,763 of record NZ_CP163439.1, read on the forward strand.
GCATCGCGCCCAGCCGTAAACGCCTCGACCTCGGCCTCGACGTGCTTCAGGCGCTGCGTGCCCGGGACCGGCGCTGGCATCTGTCGGTCAAGTCGAAGCCGCCCTGGGAGTACTGGTGGATCTGGAACAAGCCCGAGGAACGTGAGCACTACGACGCCGTACTGCGCCGTATGCAGACCTCGCCGCTCCTGGAAGGAGCCGTCGTCTTCGACACGTTCGGGCCGGACGTGGCGGGCTGGCTGCGGCGGGTCGGGCATGTGCTGTCCACCAGCGACGACGAGAGCTTCCACCTCGCGCCCGCCGAGGGCATGGCCTCCGGCGCCGTACCGTCGCTGCTGCCGTGGCCCGGCGCGGACGAGATCTACGACCGGCGGTGGATTCACGACAGCCCCGAGGCGATGGCCGAGGCGATCGCCGCACTCGGCGAGGACGGCTGGCACTCCGCCGCCGACCTGGCCCGCACCCAGGTACGGGAGGGCTTCTCCCTGGAGCGGGTCGCCGAGACCTGGACGGAGCTGCTCGTGGCGGGATGACGCCCGAGTCCCCGGAGCCTTCGCGGCGTCCGGGGACTCGGAGGTTCGCGCAAGGTCAGGCCGTCACCGACTCCGGCTGCGCGGCCTCCCGGGCCGTGCGCTCGCCGAGCTGCTCCGTCGGGATCCTGGCGGTCTCTCGGGCCGAGAGGACGGCCACGACCGGAGGCACGCACAGGGCGGCCGTGAACAGGGCGACCGAGGACCAGTCGTCGCCGTTCGGGCCGGCGATCTGCGCGGCGAAGGTGACCGCGAACCCGGCGACCGCGAAGCCGATCTGGGTGCCGATGGCCATGCCGGACAGGCGGACCCGGGTGGAGAACATCTCGCCGTAGAACGAGGGCCACACACCGTTCGCGGCGCTGTAGACCACACCGAAGGTGACGATGCCCAGCAGCAGGGTCAGCGGGTAGGAGCCGGTCGAGATCGACCACAGGTACAGGAACATCATCACCGCGCTGCCGGCCGCGCCGATCAGGTACACCGGGCGGCGGCCGATGCGGTCCGACAGCGTGGCCCACAGCGGGATCGCGGCGAGCGCGACCAGGTTGGCGAGAGCGCCCACCCACAGCATCGAGGACCTGCTCATCCCGACCGCGTCACTCGTGGCGTACGACAGCGCCCACACCGTGAAGATCGTGCTGACCGAGGCGACCAGCGCACCGGCGATCACCCGCAGCACATCCGCCCAATGCTCCCGCATCAGCACCGCGAGCGGCATCTTGGCGACGCCCTCGGTCGCGGCCTGCTGCTCGAAGGCGGGCGTCTCCTGCAGCTTGCGGCGGATGACATATCCGACGACGGCGACCGCGATGCTCATCCAGAACGGCACCCGCCAGCCCCACGACAGCAGCTGCTCCTCCGGCAGCGCGGCGATCGGGATGAAGACCAGGGTGGCCAGCAGCTGCCCGCCCTGTGTGCCGCTCAGCGTGAAGCTGGTGAAGAAGCCGCGCCGATGTGGTGGCGCGTGTTCCAGGGTCATCGAGTTGGCGCTGGCCTGCTCGCCCGCCGCCGAGATGCCCTGCAGCACCCGGCACAGCACCAGCAGGACGGGCGCGAGGGTGCCGACCTGGTCGCGGGTCGGCAGACAGCCGATGAGGAACGTCGACACGCCCATCAGGATCAGCGTGAAGACCATGATCTTCTTACGGCCCATCCGGTCGCCGAAGTGACCGAGGAACAGCGCGCCGATCGGCCGGGCGGCGTACGCCACCCCGAACGTGGCCAGCGACAGCAGGGTGGCGGTCGCCGGGTCGGACTCGTCGAAGAAGACCTCGGGGAAGATCAGCGCGGCGGCGCTGCCGTAGATGAAGAAGTCGTAGTACTCCAGGGCGCTGCCGATCCAGGCGGCGGTCGCGGCCTTCTTGGGCTGCCCTGGCGGGGCATGGGGGACGAGGACGGACACGGCGTGCTCCTTCGAGGGGACTCCAACATAGGCGGAGTGAGCGGGAACGAGGGAAGGGGGGAAGTGCCGGATCCCGGCTAATTAACCCACTGGATAGTTAGTAGCGGTGGCTACGGATGTTGCGCCCACGTTTCCCGGGTGTCAAGGGGTGATGCCGTACGACTTCAGTCCGCCGCGCGCTCCGCGGTCAGGTAGGCGATCACCATGTCGCCGAGCATCGCGCGGTAGTGCTCGCGCTGGGTCGGATCCACCAGGTCGCGGCCGAACAGGACGCCGAAGGTGTGCCGGTTGGAGACCCGGAAGAAGCAGAAGGAGCTGATCATCGCGTGCAGGTCGACGGCGTCGACCTCGGCCGTGAACAGGCCGGACTGCCGCCCCGACTCCAGGATCCGGCGGATCACGTCCAACGCCGGTGAGCCGATCTTGCCGAGCTTCTCGGAGGCGGCGATGTGCTCGGCCCCGTGGATGTTCTCGATGCTGACCAGGCGGATGAAGTCGGGGTGCTGCTCGTGGTGGTCGAAGGTCAGCTCGGCCAGCCGGCGAATGGCCGCGACCGGGTCCAGGTGCTCGACGTCGAGCTGCTGCTCGGCCTCCCGGATCACGCCGTACGCGCGCTCCAGCACGGCCGTGAACAGCTGCTCCTTGCCGCCGAAGTAGTAGTAGATCATCCGCTTCGTGGTGCGGGTGCGGGCGGCGATGTCGTCGACACGGGCGCCGGCGAAGCCGACCCGGGCGAACTCCTGCGTCGCCACGTCCAGGATCTCGGCCTGGGTGCGGGCGGCGTCACGGATCCGTCCGTTGGGTCGTGCCGGTTCGTCGACGCTGGTCATCGGGTTCCTTCGGCGAGGGGCGAGCGTGCCCCCGGTGGCTTGCTCGCGTGCCGGTGATTGTAGAAGCCCCTCACCTCGCGTGCGGGGTCAGGTCTTCCCAAGTGCCCGCGCCTCCTGCTATGACTAACTCACCAGTTCGTACATTAGTGAGCCGCTCAGGAGGTCCACCCGGTGGCCAAGGACGCCAAGGACTCGTATCTCGTCGGGCTGATCGGCTCCGGCATCGGCCCGTCGCTCAGCCCGGCTCTGCACGAGCGGGAGGCCGACCGGCAGGGTCTGCGCTATCTGTACCGGCTCATCGACATCGACACGCTCGGCGTCCCGCCGCAGGCGGTGGGCGACCTGGTGCGGTCCGCCCGTGACCTGGGCTTCGACGGGCTCAACATCACGCACCCGTGCAAGCAGCTCGTCATCGGGCACCTGGACGCGCTCGCCCCGCAGGCCGAGGCGCTGGGCGCGGTCAACACCGTCGTCTTCGAGGACGGCCGGGCCGTCGGCCACAACACGGACGTCACCGGCTTCGCCGCCTCCTTCGCACGCGGGCTGCCCGACGTGCCGCTGGAGCGGGTCGTGCAGCTGGGCGCCGGAGGCGCGGGGGCGGCCGTCGCGCACGCCATGCTGACGCTCGGCGCCGAGCGGGTCACCGTGGTCGACGCGCTGGCCGACCGGGCCGCCGATCTAGCCGCCTCCCTGAACCGGCACTTCGGCGCCGACCGCGCGGTGGGCGCCGCTCTCGACGCGCTCCCCACGCTCATGGGCCACGCCGACGGCCTCGTGCACGCCACCCCCACCGGCATGGCCGCCCACCCCGGCCTGCCCCTCCCGGCTGAGCTGCTCCACCCGGGGCTGTGGGTCGCCGAGGTCGTCTACCGCCCGCTGGAGACGGAGCTGCTCCGCACCGCCCGTGCCCTGGGCTGCGCCACCCTCGACGGCGGCGGCATGGCGGTCTTCCAGGCGGTGGACGCGTTCCGCCTGTTCACCGGGCGCGAGCCCGACAGCGCGCGGATGCTCGCGGACATCGCCGAACTGGCGGGTCCGGTACGAAGCCCGAGGTAGGACAGGCAGGAAGAAGTAGGAAGAGGTACCGGCATGCGTACGTCCATCGCCACCGTCTCCCTCAGCGGATCCCTCACCGAGAAGCTCACGGCCGCCTCCCGGGCCGGCTTCGACGGTGTGGAGATCTTCGAGAACGACCTGCTGGCCAGCCCGCTCACCCCCGAGGAGATCCGCGGCCGCTGCGCCGACCTCGGCCTCACCGTCGACCTCTATCAGCCGATGCGGGACATCGAGGCGGTGCCCGCAGGGGAGTTCGCCCGCAATCTGCGCCGCGCCCGGCACAAGTTCGAGCTGATGGGGCGGCTCGGCGCCGACACCGTCCTCGTCTGCTCCAGCGTCCACCCCCTGGCGGTGGACGACGACGCGCTCGCCGCCGAGCACCTGTCCCAACTCGCGGAGCTGGCCCAGGACTTCGGCATCCGCGTCGCCTACGAGGCGCTCGCCTGGGGACGGCACGTCAGCACGTACGACCACGCCTGGCGCATCGTCGAGACGGCCGGCCACCCGGCGCTCGGCACCTGCCTGGACAGCTTCCACATCCTCTCCCGAGGCTCCGACCCCAAGGGCATCGAGGACATCCCCGGCGAGAAGATCTTCTTCCTCCAGCTGGCGGACGCCCCGCTGCTCGCGATGGACGTCCTGCAGTGGAGCCGGCACTACCGCTGCTTCCCCGGACAGGGCGGCTTCGACGTCGCCGGACTGGTACGCCACGTCCTGCACACGGGATACGACGGCCCCCTCTCCCTGGAGGTCTTCAACGACGTCTTCCGCCAGGCCGAGGCCGGCCCGACGGCCGTGGACGCCCACCGTTCGCTGCTGGTCCTCCAGGAGACGGTCGGCCTGGCCACCCCGCCCGTCCCCGTCGTCCCCACCGGCGTCGCCTTCGCCGAGCTGGTCACGCCCGACGCCGCACCGGTCTCGGCCGTACTCGGCGCCCTGGGCTTCGCCCGCACCGCACGGCACCGCAGCAAACCGGTCGACCTCTGGGAGCTGGGCGGGGCCCGCGTCCTGGTGAACACCGGGGGCTCGGCCCGCCGCGACGGCACCGGACTCGCCGCCATCGGCCTGGAGTCACCGGACCCGGCCGGCGCCGCCCGCCGCGCCGAGGCCCTTCTCGCCCCCGTCCTGCCCCGCCGCCGTGCCCCGCAGGACGCCCCACTGGACGCGGTCGCGGCCCCCGACGGCACGGAACTCTTCTTCTGCGCCACGGACCGTCCCGAACTGCCCAACTGGCGGGCCGACTTCACGGACGTCGAGCACGAGGCAGGGGCGCAGGGCGTGCACCGCATCGACCATCTCGCCCTCACCCAGCCCTGGCACCACTTCGACGAGGCGACCCTCTTCCACCGCAGCGTCCTCGGCCTGCACGCCCAGGAGAGCGTCGACGTCGCCGACCCCTACGGCCTGATGCGCAGCCGCGCCGTCACCAACCCCGACGGCAGCGTCCGTATCGCCCTGAGCGTCGGGCCGGCGCCGACCGACGGCACCGTGCACGCCCAGCACATCGCGCTGGCCACGGACGACGTGGTCGCCGCGGCCCGGCGCTACCGGGAGGCGGGCGGTCGCCTGCTGCCGATCCCCGCCAACTACTACGACGACCTGGGCGCGCGGTACGAGTTCGCGGACGGCGAGCTGGAGACGTATCGCGAGCTGGGCATCCTCTACGACCGTGACGCCTGCGGCGAGTTCCGGCACTGCTACACGGTGACGGTCGGCCGCGTCTTCTTCGAGCTCGTACAGCGGGACGGCTACCGGGGGTACGGCGCCCAGAACGCACCGGTGCGGCTTGCCGCCCAGCACGTTCTGCGGCCCGGCCGGTGAACCGGCCTACTGGCGACTGACGGTGCGGGTCACGCCGGCGATGACCGTGGTGGCGAGGATCCAGCCGGTGAGAACGAGGACGTACGACAGCCACTGCTGCCCGCCCTCCGGGGCGAACGCCGGTTCCTGTCCGAAGGAGATCACCGGCAGCAGCAGGTCGAGGGTGTAGAAGAACGGGTTGAAGTGCGGTGCCTCGTCCGCCTTCAGCGGCGGGGGCGCGTGCACCGCGAAGGCGACCGAGCCGACGGCGAGCAGGGACAGCAGCCAGGCCAGGGCACGCATCGGCCGGAAGCCGTAGCCGACGGTGGCGTCCTGGACGTGGCCCCACAGGCGGCCGTACCAGGGCAGGGTGGTGCGGTGGCGGCGCTGCTTGGCGAGCTGGACGAGGCGGGCGGCGTGGTCGTCGCCGGTGCGGCGGTACGCGGCGGTCAACTGCTCGTATCCGTGTGGGTCGAACGTGTCCTCGTCCCGCTCCAGCATGGGCAGCCGGCGCTCCGGCGGCACGTGCGGGGTCAGGGAGATGTAGGTGAGGTCGAGGAGACGGACCTGGTCCGGCAGCATCTCCGGCTCCAGGTTGAGGTGTTCTATCTGCGAGCGGCGCAGGTTGAGCATGCCCTCGACCGGCGGGCCCTTGCGCAGCCACACCTCGCCGATGACACAGCTGCTCGCCCGCATCGCGGTGCCGCCCGGGTTGGACAGCCGGCTGTACAACAGGTCGAACCGCCCGGGTATGCGGGCGCCGCGCAGGTCGATGCGGCCCTGGGCGCGCAGCCGTCGGCCGAGCACGTTGGCGCCCACTTCGAGGGCCTCCGCGTCGATGACGTTGCCGCCGGGGTTGTGCAGCTCCGCGTCCTCCAGGTCGAGCGAGCCCGCCACGGTGGCGCCGTCCAGCCGGACCCGGCCCCGCGCGCGCAGGTGATGCGCGCACAGGTCGTCGTCGACGGACACCTGGTTGAGCTGGAGGGCGGGCTGCGCGGTGTCGGCGACGGTGATCTCCGCCTGATCGAGGAAGAGCGCGCCCGCGATCTGCGCGCCGTCGACACGGACGGCCCCGTCGAAGCGGCAGCGTGTCAGCCGCAGGCTGCCGTCGATCCGGGCGCGCGTCACCGAGAGGCCGGGCAGCTCGGAATCCCGCAGGCTGACGTAGCGCAGCTGGGCGCCGACGAAGTCCGGCGCGTGCTCGAAGCGGCAGTGGGTGAGGTGGATGACGCTGTCGACCGTCGCATACCTCAGGTCCAGCGGACCGGTGACGCGCGCGCCTCTGACCTTGAGAGCCGCGATCTCCCCGGGCTCCCTGGGGCCGTTGAGCAGCAGTGTCCGCAACACCCCGGCACGAAGGGTTCGTTCGGGTGCCCCTTCCGGTTCGGTCCCCTCACGGAAGTCCACCTCGGTGCCCGTGGCGAAGGCCTGCCACACCCGCAGTTCGGCCGGCGTCAGATCGTTGATCTCCATCAGCCGGGACTCTGACGCCGGCCGCCGAACCTGTCAACTCAGGGCTGCCCATGGTCAGATGGGCAGCCCTTCCTCTTCGGCCCTACGGCCTGGTGTTCCACTCTGCGATCACCGGGCGGCCGTGCTCCGTGGACAGGCGGCTCACCGTGCCCGTCGCCAGCTGGAACAACCGCCCGTCCGCCGGTGCCAGACCCAGCCGGCGAGCCGTCACGACGCGCAGGAAGTGGCCGTGCGCCACGAGGACCACGTCGCCGGCGAGCAGCGCCACGTCCACCCGGGCGAGCACCCGGTCGGCACGCGCCCCCACCTCGGCCGGTGACTCGCCGGGGTGACCGTCCGGGCCGGGCGGCACCCCGTCGGTCCACAGGTACCAGTCGGGGCGGGAGCGGTGGATGTCGACGGTGGTGATGCCCTCGTAGCCGCCGTAGTCCCACTCGTGCAGGTCCGGTTCCGGTGCGGCCCCGCTCACGCCCGCCAGTTCGGCGGTGCGCACGGCGCGGCTCAGCGGGCTGGTGAGCGCCAGGGCGAAGGCCCGGCCGGTGAGGAGCGGGGCGAGGGACTTGGCCTGTTCCTCACCGGCCCGGGTGAGGGGCAGGTCGGTCCAGCTGGTGTGCTGTCCCGACCTGCTCCACTCCGTCTCACCGTGGCGGACCAGCAGGAGATCCCCCACGGTCGGCTACTTCGACTCGACGGCGTGGCCGCCGAACTGGTTGCGCAGCGCCGCGATCATCTTCATCTGCGGGGAGTCGTCCTGGCGGGACGCGAACCGCGCGAAGAGCGAGGCCGTGATCGCGGGCAGCGGTACGGCGTTGTCGATGGCCGCCTCGACGGTCCACCGGCCCTCACCGGAGTCCTCCGCGTAACCGCGCAGCTTGCCCAGGTGCTCGTCCTCGTCGAGGGCGTTCACCGCGAGGTCCAGCAGCCAGGAACGGATGACCGTGCCCTCCTGCCAGGACCGGAAGACCTCGCGGACGTTGTCCACCGAGTTGACCTTCTCCAGCAGCTCCCAGCCCTCGGCGTAGGCCTGCATCATGGCGTACTCGATGCCGTTGTGGACCATCTTCGAGAAGTGCCCCGCACCGACGCGGCCGGCGTGGACGTAGCCGTACGGCCCTTCCGGCTTGAGCGCCTCGAAGATCGGCTGCAGGCGCTCCACGTGCTCCTTGTCGCCGCCGACCATCAGCGCGTAGCCGTTCTGCAGGCCCCACACGCCGCCCGAGACGCCCGCGTCGACGAAGCCGATGCCCTTGATGCCGAGTTCGGCGGCGTGCTTCTCGTCGTCCGTCCAGCGGGAGTTGCCGCCGTCGACCACCGTGTCGCCCGGGGACAGCAGGTCCTTGAGTTCGTCGATGACCGTCTGGGTGGCGGTGCCGGCCGGGACCATCACCCAGACGGTGCGCGGCGCGTCGAGCTGGCGGACCAGCTCTTCGAGGCTCTCGACGTCGGAGACCTCGGGATTGCGGTCGTAGCCGATGACGGTGTGGCCGGCGAGGCGGATCCGCTCGCGCATGTTGCCGCCCATCTTGCCGAGACCGATGAGACCGAGCTGCATATCAGTTCACTTCCTTGAGTTCACGGTAGGCGGCCACGAGAGCGGCGGTGGAGGCATCGAGACCGGGGACGTCCGCGCCGTCGGTCAGCGCGGGTTCGACCCGCTTGGCGAGGACCTTGCCCAGCTCGACGCCCCACTGGTCGAAGGAGTCGATGTTCCAGACGGCGCCCTGGACGAACACCTTGTGCTCGTAGAGGGCGACCAACTGGCCGAGGACCGACGGGGTCAGCTCGGGGGCGAGGATCGTGGTCGTGGGGTGGTTGCCCTGGAAGGTGCGGTGGGCGACCTGGTGCTCCGCGACACCCTCCGCGCGCACCTCGTCCGCGGTCTTGCCGAAGGCGAGCGCCTGCCCCTGGGCGAAGAGGTTCGCCATCAACAGGTCGTGCTGTGCCTTGAGTTCGTCACTCAGCTCGGCGACCGGACGGGCGAAACCGATCAGGTCGGCCGGGATGAGCCGGGTGCCCTGGTGGATCAACTGGTAGTAGGCGTGCTGCCCGTTGGTGCCGGGCGTGCCCCACACCACCGGACCGGTCTCCCAGCCCACGACATGGCCGTCACGGTCGACGGACTTGCCGTTGGACTCCATGTCGAGCTGCTGGAGATACGCCGTGAACTTCGACAGGTAGTGCGAGTACGGCAGCACCGCATGGGACTCGGCGCCGAAGAAATTGCCGTACCAGATGCCCAACAGGCCCATGATCAGCGGGGCGTTGGCCTCGGCCGGCGCGCTCTTGAAGTGCTCGTCGACGACGCGGAAGCCGTCGAGCATCTCCCGGAAGCGGTCCGGGCCGATGGCGATCATCAAGGACAGGCCGATCGCCGAGTCGTAGGAGTAGCGGCCGCCGACCCAGTCCCAGAACTCGAACATGTTGTCCGGGTCGATGCCGAAGTCCGTCACCTTCTCGGCGTTGGTCGACAGGGCCACGAAGTGCTTGGCGACCGCCTTGTCCTCGCCGCCGAGCCCGGCCAGCAGCCAGGAACGGGCCGAGGTGGCGTTGGTGATCGTCTCGATCGTGGTGAACGTCTTGGACGCCACGATGAACAAGGTCTCCGCCGGGTCCAGGTCCCGGACCGCCTCGTGGAGGTCGGCGCCGTCGACGTTGGAGACGAACCGGAACGTCAACTCCCGTGCCGTGAACGGGCGAAGAGCCTCGTACGCCATGGCGGGACCGAGATCGGAGCCGCCGATGCCGATGTTGACGACATTGCGGATACGGCGGCCCGTGTGGCCGGTCCACTCGCCGGAGCGGACGCGGTCCGCGAACGCGCTCATCTTCTCGAGCACCGCGTGCACCTCGGGGACGACGTTCTCGCCGTCGACCTCGATCACCGCGTCGGCCGGGGCGCGCAGGGCGCTGTGCAGCACCGCCCGGTCCTCGGTGACGTTGATCTTCTCGCCCCGGAACATCGCGTCCCGCAGCCCGAACACGTCGGTGGCGGTGGCCAGCTCCTGCAGCAGGGCGAGCGTCTCGTCGTTGACCAAGTGCTTGGAGTAGTCGATGCGCAGGTCGCCGACGCGCACGACGTACCGCTGCGCGCGCGAGGGATCGGCCGCGAACAGCTCACGCAGCCGCGGGCGCTGCAGCGTGTCCGCGCGGTGGTCCTCCAGGGCCACCCACTCGGGGCGCCGGGTGAGCCGGGGGGAGTCGGACAGGGGGTCAGACATGGTCGGGGGTCTCCTTGGTGGCCTCGCCCCGCAGGGCGATGGCGTACATCTCGTCCGCGTCGAGGCGCCTGAGTTCCTCGGCGATGAGTTCGGAGGTGGTGCGGACCTTCAGCGCGAGGGTGCGCGACGGCTGGTCCGGCAGGGTCAGCGTGGCGAGCGGGCCCTCGGGACGGTCGATGACGATCTCGCCGTTCTCGGTGCCGAGCCGCACACCGGTGACGACCGGTCCGGCGGTGACGACCCGCTCGGCGGTGACGTGCAGGCGGGCCTCCAGCCAGCGGGCCAGCAGCTCGGCGGCCGGGTTGTCGGCCTCGGCCTCCACGGTCGCCGAGATGATCGGCACCCGGGCCTGGTCCAGGGCCGCGGCGAGCATCGAGCGCCACGGGGTGAGCCGGGTCCAGGCGAGGTCGGTGTCGCCGGGCGCGTAGGAGCGGGCGCGCAGCTCCAGGTCCGCGAGCGGGGTCTCGGTGGTGTACAGATCGGTGATCCGGCGCTGCGCCAGCGCGCCCAGCGGGTCCTTGGCGGGGTTCTCCGGCGCTTCCACCGGCCACCACACGACGACCGGCGCGTCCGGCAGCAGCAGCGGCAGCACCACCGAGTCGGCGTGCTCGGACACCTCGCCGTACATGCGCAGCACGACCGTCTCGCCGGTGCCGGCGTCGGCGCCCACCCGGACCTCCGCGTCCAGGTGCGAGCGGGTGCGGTCGCGCGGGGTGCGGGCGTGCCGCTTGATGACGACCAGGGTGCGGGCGGGGTGCTCGTGCGACGCCTCCTCGGCCGCCTTGATCGAGTCGTACGCGTTCTCCTCGTCCGTGACGATCACCATCGTCAGGACCATGCCCACGGCCGGCGTGCCGATCGCGCGGCGGCCCTGCACCAGCGCCTTGTTGATCTTGCTTGCCGTGGTGTCGGTCAGGTCGATCTTCATGGCCTGCGCCAGCTCCGTCCGTCTCGTGCGAGCATCTCGTCGGCTTCCTCGGGTCCCCAGCTGCCGGACGCGTACTGCGCCGGCTTGCCGTGGGTGTCCCAGTACTCCTCGATCGGGTCGAGGATCTTCCAGGACTCTTCCACTTCCTGGTGACGGGGGAACAAATTGGCGTCCCCGAGGAGGACATCCAGAATGAGCCGCTCGTACGCCTCCGGGCTGGACTCCGTGAACGACTCGCCGTAGGCGAAGTCCATCGTCACGTCCCGGATCTCCATCGAGGTGCCCGGCACCTTGGAGCCGAACCGCACCGTCACGCCCTCGTCCGGCTGGACCCGGATGACGATCGCGTTCTGGCCGAGTTCCTCGGTGGCGGTGGAGTCGAAGGGGGAGTGCGGCGCCCGCTGGAAGACCACCGCGATCTCGGTGACCCGCCGCCCGAGCCGCTTGCCGGTGCGCAGATAGAACGGCACGCCCGCCCAGCGCCGGTTGTCGACGTTCAGCTTGATCGCGGCGTACGTGTCGGTCTTCGATCGCGCGTCGATACCGTCCTCCTGGAGGTACCCGACGACCTGCTCGCCGCCCTGCCAGCTCGCCGCGTACTGCCCGCGCACGGTGTGCTCGCCCAGGTCCTCCGGCAGCTTCACCGCCTTGAGCACCTTGAGCTTCTCGGTGAGCAGCGAGGCGGCGTCGAAGGCGGCCGGCTCCTCCATGGCGGTCAGCGCCATCAGCTGGAGCAGGTGGTTCTGGATGACGTCACGGGCCGAGCCGATGCCGTCGTAGTAGCCCGCCCGGCCGCCGATGCCGATGTCCTCGGCCATCGTGATCTGCACATGGTCGACATACGACCGGTTCCAGATCGGCTCGAACATCTGGTTCGCGAACCGCAGCGCCAGGATGTTCTGGACGGTCTCCTTGCCCAGGTAGTGGTCGATCCGGAAGACCTGCTCCGGGTCGAACACGCCGTGCACGATCTCGTTCAGCTCACGGGCGCTCGCGAGGTCGCGGCCGAACGGCTTCTCGATGACCGCCCGCCGCCAGGATTCCTCGGGGGCGTCCGCCAGGCCGTGCTTCTTCAGCTGCCGCACGACCTCGGGGAAGAACTTCGGCGGTACGGAGAGGTAGAAGGCGTAGTTGCCGCTCGTACCGCGCGCCGCGTCCAGCTCGTCGACCGTCTGGCGCAGCTGCTTGAACGCCTCGTCGTCGTCGAAGGCACCCGGGATGAACCGCATGCCCTCGGCGAGCTGCTGCCAGACCTCCTCGCGGAACTCGGTGCGGGCGTGCTCGCGCACCGAGTCGTGCACGACCTGCGCGAAGTCCTGGTCCTCCCAGTCCCGGCGGGCGAACCCGACGAGGGAGAAGCCCGGCGGCAGCATCCCGCGGTTGGCGAGGTCGTACACGGCCGGCATCAGCTTCTTGCGGGACAGGTCGCCGGTGACACCGAAGATGACGAGCCCGGACGGGCCCGCGATCCGGGGCAGCCGGCGGTCGCGCGCGTCGCGCAGGGGGTTGTCCCAGTCGGAAATCATTCTGCGTCAGCTCCCTTGCTGCCGAGGGACTTCTCGACGGCGTCCAACAGGTCCTGCCACGCCACCTCGAACTTGGCGACGCCCTCGTCCTCCAACTGGGTGACGACCTCGTCGTACGAGATCCCCAGCGCTTCGACGGCGGCCAGGTCGGCGCGGGCCTGCGCGTAGCCGCCGGTCACCGTGTCGCCGGTGATCTCGCCGCGGTCGGCGGTGGCGTCGAGGGTGGCCTCGGGCATCGTGTTGACGGTGCCCGGCGCGACCAGCTCGTCCACGTACAGGGTGGACTTGTACGCCGGGTCCTTCACGCCGGTCGACGCCCACAGCGGGCGCTGCCTGTTGGCCTTGGCGCCGGTGAGGGCGCTCCAGCGGTCGCCCTCGAAGAGCTCCTCGTAGGCCTCGTAGGCGAGACGGGCGTTGGCGAGGGCGGCCCTGCCCTTGAGCGCGAGGGCCTCGTCCGTGCCGATCGCCGTCAGCCGCTTGTCGATCTCGCTGTCGACGCGGGAGACGAAGAAGGAGGCCACGGAGTGGATGGTGGAGAGGTCCAGGCCCTTGGCGGCGGCCTTCTCCAGGCCGGCCAGGTAGGCGTCCATGACCTCGCGGTAGCGCTCCAGGGAGAAGATCAGCGTGACGTTGACGCTGATGCCCTGGGCGATGACCTCGGTGATGGCGGGCAGGCCGGCCTCGGTCGCCGGGATCTTGATCATCACGTTGGGGCGGTCGACCAGCCAGGCCAGCTGCCTGGCCTCGGCGATCGTGGCCGCCGTGTGGTGGGCGAGCCGCGGGTCGACCTCGATGGAGACCCGGCCGTCCCGGCCGTCGGTGGCGTCGTACACGGGCCGCAGGATGTCGGCGGCGGCGCGGACGTCGGCGGTGGTCATCATGCGCACGGCCTCGTCGACCGTGACGCCCCGCACCGCGAGGTCGGCGAGCTGCTCCTCGTAGCCCTCGCCGGAGCCGATGGCGGCCTGGAAGATGGACGGGTTGGTGGTGACGCCGACGACGTTCTTGTTCGCGATCAGTTCGGCGAGGTTGCCCGACTCGATCCGCTTGCGCGACAGGTCGTCCAGCCAGATCGAGACGCCCTCGTCGGAGAGGCGCTCAAGGGTGCCCGCGGTCCCCGCGGTCGCGGTTGCTTCGGTGCTCACTGTGATCATCTTCTTTCTGGCGTTCGGATCAACCGCGGGCGGCGGCGACGGATTCGCGGGCTGCGGCGGCGACGTTCTCGACGGTGAAGCCGTACTCGGCGAACAGGGTCTTGGCGTCGGCGGAGGCACCGAAGTGCTCCAAGGAGACGATGCGTCCCGCGTCTTTGACGAACCGGTACCAGGTCAGACCGATCCCGGCCTCGACCGCGACCCGCGCCTTCACGGCCGGCGGCAGGACGCTCTCGCGGTACTCGCGCGGCTGCTCCTCGAACCACTCCACGGACGGCATCGACACGACACGGGTACCGATCCCGTCGGCCTCCAACCGCTCCCGCGCGGCGACGGCGAGCTGGACCTCGGAGCCGGTGGCGATGAGGATCACCTCGGGCTCTTGCGTGGAGGACTCCTCAAGGACGTAACCGCCCTTCGCCGCATCCTGGTTGACCGGCAGTGTCGGCACACCCTGGCGGGTGAGCGCGAGGCCGTGCGGGGCCGGGTTGGTGGAGTGCCGCTTGAGGATCTCGGCCCAGGCGACCGCGGTCTCGTTGGCGTCGGCGGGGCGGACGATGTTCAGACCCGGGATCGCGCGCAGCGAGGCCAGGTGCTCGACCGGCTGGTGGGTCGGGCCGTCCTCGCCGAGGCCGACGGAGTCGTGCGTCCAGACGTACGTCACCGGCAGCTGCATCAGCGCGGACATGCGGACCGCGTTGCGCATGTAGTCGGAGAACACCAGGAACGTGCCGCCGTAGACACGGGTGTTGCCGTGCAGGGCGATGCCGTTCATCTCCGCGGCCATCGAGAACTCGCGGATACCGAAGTGGATGGTGCGGCCGTACGGGTCGGCCTCCGGCAGCGGGTTGCCCTTCGGCAGGAACGAACTCGTCTTGTCGATGGTGGTGTTGTTGGAGCCGGCCAGGTCGGCAGAGCCGCCCCACAGCTCGGGGACGACGGCGCCGAGCGCCTGGAGGACCTTGCCGGAGGCGGCGCGGGTGGCGACCGACTTGCCCTCCTCGAAGACGGGCAGGGCGTCCTGCCAGCCCTCGGGCAGCTGCCCGGCGACGATCCGGTCGAACAGCCGGGCGCGCTCCGCGTCGGCGCCGCGCCACTTGTCGAGCCGCTTGTCCCAGGCGGCGTGCGCCTCGGCACCCCGGTCGAGGGCGCGCCGGGTGTGGGCCAGGACCTCGTCGGTGACCTCGAAGGACTGCTCGGGGTCGAAGCCGAGGATGCGCTTGGTGGCGGCGATCTCGTCGGTGCCGAGGGCGGAGCCGTGGGACGCCTCGGTGTTCTGGGCGTTGGGGGCCGGCCAGGCGATGATCGTGCGCATCGCGATGATCGAGGGGCGCTCGGTCTCGGCCTGCGCCGCCTTGAGCGCCGCGTACAGCGCGTGGACGTCGATGTCGCCGCCGAGCGCGGGCTCGATCCGCTGCACGTGCCAGCCGTACGCCTCGTACCGCCCCAGCACGTCCTCGGAGAAGGCGGTCGCGGTGTCGCCCTCGATGGAGATGTGGTTGTCGTCGTAGAGGAAGACCAGGTTGCCGAGCTTCTGGTGGCCCGCGAGGGAGGATGCCTCGGCGGAGACGCCCTCCTGGAGGTCGCCGTCGGAGACGATCGCCCAGATGGTGTGGTCGAACGGGGACTCGCCCTCGGACGCCTCGGGATCGAACAGGCCGCGCTCGTAGCGGGCGGCCATCGCCATGCCGACCGCGTTGGCGACGCCCTGACCCAGCGGGCCGGTCGTCGTCTCGACGCCTGCCGTGTGCCCGTACTCGGGGTGGCCCGGCGTCTTCGAACCGTGCGTCCGGAAGGCCTTGAGGTCGTCGAGCTCCAGCTCGTACCCGGCGAGGAACAACTGGGTGTAGAGGGTCAGCGAGGTGTGGCCGGGGGAGAGGACGAAGCGGTCACGGCCGGTCCACTCGGGGTCGGCCGGGTCGTGCCGCATCACCTTCTGAAAGATCGTGTAGGCGGCCGGCGCGAGGCTCATCGCGGTGCCGGGGTGGCCGTTCCCGACCTTCTGGACGGCATCGGCCGCCAGGAGGCGGGCCGTGTCGACGGCACGCCGGTCGAGTTCGGTCCATTCGAAGCTGTCCGGTGTCTGCGTGCTCATCTTCAAAAAGTCCTCGATCGGAGCGAAGTGGCTGGTCCAACGCGTTCAAAAGTAAAAGTCAGACTTTTACGAGGGAAGGTCGGCGTGTGTCAGGCTGTGGTGAAAGTGGGACACCGCCGCCGAAACAGCGCACGGCTGAGCAGGGGCGGCGCGCAACTGAGGCGGCACGAGACGGACATGGCGGATACAAGGGGCGAAGGCGGCGGCGGAGGCGACGGAGGGATCAGAACGTTTCCCTTCCCCGTCGAGCTGAGCGTCGGCGGCGTCGGCATGCAGATCGGCCCCATGGGCGGCGCCGACCACACCTGGCACGCCGACGAGGCGCCGCTGGAGCGCGTGCACCGCATCGACTTCCACGTCGTGATGCTCTTCAGCCGCGGACCCGTGCGCCATATGATCGACTTCACGGAGTACGAGGCGGGCGCGGGCGACCTGCTGTGGATCCGCCCCGGACAGGTCCATCGTTTCTCACGGACGAGCGAGTACCAGGGGATCGTCCTGGCCATGCAGCCGGGCTTCCTGCCACGCGCCACGGTGGAGGCCACCGGCCTCTACCGCTACGACCTCCCACCCCTGCTCCACCCCGACGAAGACAGGCTCACCGCTCTGCGCTCGTCCCTCGCCCAACTCCGACGCGAGTACGAGGACACCACGACCCTCCCCCTGAGCCTGCACACCGCGGTCCTGCGTCACTCGCTGACGGCGTTCCTGCTGCGCCTGGCCCACCTCGCCGCGAGTTCGGCACAAGCGGCGCGCGAGCAGACCGACACGACCTTCACCCTCTTCCGGGACGCGGTGGAGAAGGGCTTCGCCACCAACCACAGCGTCAGCGCCTACGCCGACCAGCTCGGTTACTCCCGCCGCACCCTCGTCCGCGCGGTCCGCGCCGCGACCGGTCAGACGCCCAAGGGGTTCATCGACCGACGCGTGATCCTGGAGGCGAAGCGGCTCCTGGCCCACACCGACCTGCCGATCGGGCGCGTGGGTGCGGCGGTAGGCTTTCCCGACGCCGCCAACTTCTCCAAGTACTTTCAGCAGCACACGGAGGTGACGCCGGCGGTGTTCCGGGCGGAGCTGCGCTGACTTTTGCTGTGCGTTACCCGTGCCTGGCGTGATCTTTGCCCGGTGGGGTCCACGGTTCGCCCGGCCTTCACCCAGCGCCGGTCGGCGCCCCCTAATGTTGCCGCGCCGCCCCCTCGAACGTCCGTCACTTCTGTCCGGAGGACAGTCATGGCCGCCGTCAAGGCACCCCAGCGCAACCGACGTTCCCGCTCCGCACTCGCCGGAGCCGCCGCCCTCACCGCCACCTCGATCGGCCTGTGGGCCGCGACCGGCACCACCGCTCAGGCCGCCGCCCTCCCCACCCCCGACCACGTCGTGGTCGTCGTGATGGAGAACCACGCCTACTCCCAGGTGATCGGCAGCTCCAGCGCCCCCTACCTCAACAACACCCTCAAGGCGGGTGGCGCCAACCTCACCCAGTCCTACGGCCTCACCCACCCCAGCGAGCCGAACTACTACATGCTGTTCTCGGGCTCCAACCAGGGCCGCACCGACGACAGTTGTGTCGGCGTCGGGTCCATCAACAAGCCCAACCTCGCCTCCGAGCTGATCGCCGCCGGCAAGAGCTGGAAGAGCTACAACGAGTCGCTGCCCAGCCAGGGTTCGACGACCTGCAGCAGCGGCAACTACGCGCAGAAGCACAACCCGTGGTTCGGCTTCTCCAACGTGCCGACCAACACCGCGATGACCATGGCGCAGTTCCCGACCGACTACACGACCTTGCCCAAGGTGTCCTTCGTCGTGCCGAACCTGTGCAGCGACATGCACGACTGCTCGGTCTCCACCGGCGACACCTGGATCAAGAACAACCTGGGCGCCTACGCCACCTGGGCCAAGACCCACAACAGCATCCTCGCCGTCACCTTCGACGAGGACAACAAGCTGTCCGGGAACCGCATCCCCACCCTCTTCTACGGACAGCACGTCACACCCGGCAGCTCCAGCTCCACCACCTACAACCACTACAACGTGCTGCGCACCCTGGAGGACCTGGCCGGTCTGAGCACCCACGCGGGCAACGCCGCCTCCGCCTCCGACATCACCGGCATCTGGAACTGACGCCCGTGTATCTCGCGGACTCCCGCAGCACCAAGGCCGCCGTCGCCCCGGACACCCGTCCGGGGCGGCGGCCGGCCGCCGTGCCCAACGCCGTGCTGGCCCTGGGTGCGGTCAGCCTGATCACGGACATCTCCTCGGAGATGGTCACGGCAGTCCTGCCGCTGTACGTGGTCGCGGGCCTGGGCCTGTCCCCGCTCGGTTTCGGGCTCCTCGACGGCATCAACAACGGCGTCGGGGCCCTGGTCCGGCTGGCCGGCGGCCACCTCGCCGACCGGGGAGGCCGTCGGCACAAGGTCGTGGCAGGCATCGGCTACGGCCTGTCGGCGCTGTGCAAGCCCCTGCTGCTGCTCGCCCACACCCTCCCCGTGATCAGCGCCGTGCTCGCCGCCGACCGCACCGGCAAGGGGCTGCGCACCGCTCCCCGGGACGCGATGATCTCGCTGGCCACCGAACCCGAGCACCGGGGACGGGCGTTCGGTGTGCACCGCGCCATGGACACCACCGGCGCGCTGCTCGGCCCGCTCGTCGCCTTCGCCGTGCTGCGGGCCACCGTCGACGGCTACGACGCGGTCTTCGCCGTCAGCGGCTGCGTGGCCGTACTCGGTGTCCTGGTCCTGGTCCTCTTCGTGCCCCGCCACATCGTCGCCTCCGCCGACGCCGTACGGCAGCCCGAGTCGGCCCGGCCGCCCGCGCTGCGTGACGCGATCGGGCTGCTGCGCCGCCCGGAACTGCGCCGGCTCACGGTGTGCGCGGTCCTGCTCGGTCTGACCACCGTCAGCGACTCGTTCCTGTACCTGCTGCTCCAGCGCGAAGGCGACCTGCCCGCCCACCTGTTCCCGCTCCTGCCGCTCGGCACGGCGGCCGTCTTCCTCCTCCTCGCCGTCCCACTCGGCGCCCTCGCCGATCGCGTCAACCGCCGCCGGCTCTTCCTGGCCGGCCACGGTGTCCTGCTGCTCGGCTACGGCCTGGTGCTCTCCCCGTGGCACGGCGTCCCGGCCGTCATCGCCGTCCTCGTCCTGCACGGCACCTTCTACGCGGCCACCGACGGAGTCCTCGCGGCAGCGACCGCCGGGGCGGTCCCCGCACAGCACCAGGGCGCCGGACAGGCACTGGTGGGCACCGGCCAGGCGCTGGCCCGGTTCGCCTGCTCGCTCGCCTTCGGCGCGGCCTGGAGCCTGTGGGGCGGGCAGGCCGCGCTCGCCGTCACCGCCGCAGCCCTGGCCGTCAGTGCCGTCGTGGCCGCGTTCGTCCTCCGTACCACCGATGAGGTGCCCGCAACCATCGATGAGGTGCCCGCATGACCCGAACCAACCGCCTGCTGATCCTGCTGGCCGCCGTCGTGCTGCTCGGCGCGGTCGGCACCGGATCGGTGCTGTACGCCGCCCACCGCTCGGGCATGCGGGACGAGCAGCAGGCGGACGGTCCGACCGTGCGGGCCGGTACCGTCTCGCTCCGGCCGACGACCCAACGCCGGCTGCTGGTACGCAACCTGGCCTGGGGCCCGCACCGCGACGAGATCGCCACTGTGCCCGCCGACGATCCGCAGGGCCCGCGCACCGCCTCGGGAGTGAAGTGCCTGCGCTTCCACGCGGCAGCCGGTACCGGCATCTGCCTGCAGTCCGTGCACGGCCCCCTGGAGGACACCTACCGCGCGGTGGTCCTCGACGCGCACCTGCGTGAACGGCACCGTTTCCCGGCGGCCGGCATCCCCACCCGGGCCCGGGTCTCGCCCTCCGGCCACCTGGTCGCCTGGACGGTCTTCGTCAGCGGAGACTCCTACGCCGGCACGAACTTCTCCACCCGCACCGCCATCGTCGACACCCGCACCTGGACGATCGACGACAACCTGGAGACCTTCCACGTCATCAAGGACGGCCACTCCTACCACGCGGCGGACACCAACATCTGGGGCGTCACCTTCGCCGACGACCACCGCTTCTACGCCACGCTGGCGACCGGCGGCCAGACCTACCTCGTCCGGGGCGACGTCACCGCACGCACCCTGACCACCCTGCACCGCAACGTCGAGTGCCCCTCCCTCTCACCCGACGGCACCCGCATCGCCTACAAGAAACGCGTCAAGGGCGCCTCACCGGACGCCCCTTGGCGGCTGTACGTCCTGAACCTGCGCACCATGAAGGAGACCGCGACGGCCGAGTCGCGCAACATCGACGACCAGGCCCTGTGGGCCGACCACGACACCCTCGTCTACGCCCTCCCCGGCGACTACGGCTCGGACCTGTGGACCGTCCCCGCCGACGGCACCGGCACGGTCCGCCGCCTGATGAACTCCGCCGTCGCCCCCGCCTATCTGGGGTGACGGGTGGGAGAGGGGTCATGACCGGCTGATGCCCCGCGAGACCGCACCGGCCTCGCGGGGCATCGTCAACTCACCACTCAGTGACCGAAGTTGAACCAGTTCACGTTCACGAAGTCCGCCGACTGACCGCTGGTGAAGGTCAGATAGACATCGTGGGTGCCGGTCACGGAGCTCATGTTCGCCGGAATCGTCCGCCACGACTGCCAGCCCCCGGTGTTGCCCACCGAGAAACTGCCGACAGGCGTGGCGGTACGGCTGTCCAGGCGTACCTCGACCAGTCCGCTGACGCCGCCCGCCGCACCGCTCGCGACTCGGGCGTTGAACTGGGTGGCCGCCGTGGAGCCGAAGTTGACGCCCTTGAAGAGGGCCCAGTCCCCGTTCGCGAGCGAGCCGATGTTCTGGCCGCCGCCGGTGTCGGACGTGGTCTCGGTGCTGCTCCCGGACTGGCTGTCGTACGACTCGGCCTGGATGGCGCTGTACGCGTCACGGTTGCCCGTGGGCGGGGGTGTGGTACCGCTCCCACCGGCCGACAGCACCTGGACGTAGTCGACGACCATCGGCACGCCGGACCGCGTGTCGCCGTCCAGGCCGCCGCCGAAGGCGTCCGGGAAGGCGCCGCCCATCGCCACGTTCAGGATGATGAAGAAGCCGTGGTTGGTGGCGTTGGTCCAGGTCGTGGCGTCCACCTGGCCGGCGTTGACCGAGTGGAACTGGGTGCCGTCGACAAAGAAGCGGATCGTCTCGGGGCTCACCGAGCGGTCCCACTCCATGGTGTAGGTGTGGAAGGCCGACTGGCACGTCGAGCCGGGACACGCCGTGGAGTTGCCGATGCCGGTGGTCTCGTTGCACGGGCCGCCCGGGTTGGTCCCGCAGTGCATCGTGGCCCACACGGTGTTGCGGCCCTGGACGTTCTCCATGATGTCCAGCTCGCCGACGCTCGGCCAGTTCTGGTAGTTGCCCCGGTAGGGCGCGCCCAGCATCCAGAACGCCGGCCAGTAGCCCTCGGCGGCGGTGCCGGTGACATTGGGCATCTGGAGGCGGGCCTCGACGCGCAGCTTGCCGCCGGACGGGGGCTGGAAGTCGGTGCGGTTGGTCTCGATGCGGCCCGATGTCCAGCGGCCCGCGGAGTCGCGCAGCGGGGTGATACGGAGGTTGCCATTGCCGTCGAGCGCGACGTTGTTCGTGCTGTTCGTCATCGTCTCGACCTCGCCGGTGCCCCAGTTGGCGGGGCCGCCCGGATACGAAGTGCCGGTCGCGTACTGCCAGTTGGAGGTGTTGACGCCGGTGCCGGCGGAGCCGTTGAAGTCGTCGAGGAAGACCTGCGTCCAGCCCGACGGGGGCGTGGGCGCGGAGGCGTTCGCGGGCAGGGTGGCGGCTGTGGCGACCGCGGCCGCCAGACCGAGCGTGCTGAGTACGGCGATGAGCGCGCGTCGCCTTCTGGGTATGCCGGAGGTTGCACTCATGGGGGGGTGCCTCCCGGTACGGAGTGATGTGCGCGGGTGTCAGATGTCTTTGAGAGCGCTCTCAAATTGCGCCCAATGTGCTCTCCGTAACCGTGGTCGTCAAGAGTTAAAGCAAGGAAAGTGCTTTCGGGCCGGGGGAGTTCACGCCATGAACGGGGGTATACGTGCTAAAGCGCACTCCCCGCCTGCCAGTCCGCCCACGGCAGGTTCCAGCCGTTGAGCCCGTTGGCCGGATCGACGGTCCGCTCGCCCGAGGTCCTGACGACGACCACGTCCCCGAGCATCGAGCTGTCGTAGAACTTGTAGCCGTCGACCGAGGGGTCGCTCGCGCCCTTCGCGTCGTGCAGGCCGATGCACCCGTGGCTGGTGTTCTCGTCGCCGAACACCGACGTGGACGCCCAGTAGTTGCCGTGGACGAACGTGCCGGACGTGGTCAGCCGCTGGGCGTGCGGGACGTCGGAGATGTCGTACTCGTCGCCGAGCCCGACCGTCGAGGACTCCATCCGCGTCTGCCGGAACCGCTCGCTGATCACCATGATCCCGGACCAGGTGGTGTGCTCGGGGTCGCCGCCGCTGACCGGGTAGGTGGCGACGGTCTCGCCGTCCCGGACGACCGTCATCCGCTTGGTGGCGAGGTCGACCGTGCTGATCTGCTCGCGGCCGATGTGGAAGGTGACGTCCTTGGACTGCGTGCCGTAGACACCGTCCGAGCCCTCGACGTCCTTCAGCCGGAGGCTGAGCGTGACGGTCGTCCCGGCCGCCCAGTACCTCTTTGGCCGGAAGTCCAGCCGGGTGTCGCCGAACCAGTGGCCGACGACGTCCACGGCGGGCTCGGCGGTCACCGTGATCGCCTTCTGGACCGCTGCCTTGTCGGCGACGGCGTGCGTGAAGTTGATCGACACGGGCATGCCGACGCCGGAGGTGGAGCCGGCCTCGGGCGTGAAGTAGCCGACGAAGGTCTCGCCGGGGGACCTGGTGGTGAAGGCCGCTGTCGTGGCCGCCGATGCGCCCGCCGCCGTGGCCGTGACGGCGTACTCGGTGCCTGAGTACGGGTTGCCGTCCGAGGTCCACTTGGCGCGGGCCTCGTCGAAGGAGCCTTCCAGCGCGGAGCCGTCGTCGCCGGTGGCCTTCACGGACGCGAGCGTGCCGTCGGCCACGGTGATCTCGACAGGGCTGGTGAAGGCGGCCTTCTCGGTGCCGTCGGCGGGCGTGACCGTGATCGTCGGCAGCTTCGCGGAGGCCTGCGCGGACGCCGCCGACTTCGCGTTCTGCGACGCCGAGGACGCGTCCGCCGACCCGCCGCACCCGGTCAGCACCGCGGCGGGCACCACCCCGAGCACGGCGAGCACCCCGCGACGGGACCACCTTCCCGGCTGCTGCTCCGACGGGTTCGATATGTGCGGGACGCCCACGGCACGCCTTCCTGAGTTCTGCTGCGGTACGCGTGCATCGTGCAGGTTCTTCCTGGGTTGATCCTTTGAATCCCGGCACGGCAGTCTGAGATTCCTGTGAGGACGACCTGGGAGAGAAGAGGTCCTGACCGTATGGAACTCGCCTTCACCGGCGCGGTGATCGAATGGCGCGGTCCGGCGCCCTACTACTTCGTCCGGGTCCCGGACGAGGTGGCCGCCGACATCCGGGAGGTGGCCGCGATGGCCACGTACGGCTGGGGCGTGATCCCGGTCGAGGCCAGGGTCGGCGAGATCGCCTTCGCGACGTCCCTCTTCCCCAAGGACGGCGGCTACTTGCTCCCGCTCAAGAACGCGGTACGGGCGCCGCAGGGTCTCGGATCCGGCGACGAGGTGGCCGTGGATATGACCGTCCGCCTGTAGGCCCGCGAGCTCGCCTACGCGTCCTTCTCCGGCTGCCACCCCAGCCCCCGTGAGATGCCGCGTGCCGCGAGCCGTACCGCCGGCACCAGCACCGGCACCTGTGCGTCGGCCTGGGGCACGACGACGGAGACGGCGGCGATCACCGACCCGTCCGGGCCGCGCACCGGTGCGGCCACCGACAGGGCGTCGTCGGTGACCTGGCGGCTGCTGACCGCCACCCCCGTGCGGCGTACGTCGGCGAGCACGCGGCGCAGGCGGGCCGGTTCGGTGACGGTGTGCGGCGTGAAGGAGGCGAGCGGCCCGGCGCAGTACTCCTCCTGGAAGCCGGGGTCACTGTGCGCGAGCAGCGCCAGCCCGACCCCGGTGGCGTGCAGCGGCCAGCGCGCTCCGACCCGGATGTGCACGCCGACCGCCGACCGCCCCGACAGCCACTCGATGTAGACGACCTCGGGCCCGTCCTGGACCGCCAGCTGCACGTTCTCGTGCGTCGCCTCGTACAGGTCCTCCAGATACGGCAGCGCGATCTGCCGCAGCGCGAGCCCGCGCGGCGCGAGGGCGGCCACCTCCCACAGCCGCAGGCCGACGTGGTACAGCCCGGCCTCGTCCCGCTCCAGGGCGCCCCACTCGGTGAGGGCGGCCACGAGCCGGTGCGCGGTGGTCAGGCTCAGCCCGGCCCGCCGGCTGATGTCCGTCAGGGACAGCGCCGGGTGCTCGAGGTCGAAGGCCCCGAGTACGGACAGCAGCCGGTCGGGCGCGGAGCGGGTGGTCATGGCCGGGCGTCTCCCGGATGGGCCAGGTCGTACGGGCGGGGGTAGGTGGCGGGGCGGTAGGTCACGTAGCGCGGCTCGGTCGTCGAATCCTCCTGCTGGGCACGGGAGTTGAGGGCTTGCGGCGAGGCGTCCCAGCGGCCCGTGTCCAGCCGGTGCTCCAGGGTGTGCAGGGCGCCGAGCATCTCGCCCGGGGTGAAGGTGCAGTGGCCGGGAGCGTCGACGTAGGCCTGGCTGAGCAGGGCGCCGGAGCCCGCCGCGGTGGCGGCCCGCCGGTAGGCGCTCTCGGCCTGGACGGGGATCAGCGCGTCGCCGGTCGTGTGGATGTTCAGCTGGGGGTCGGCGAGCCGGCCCGAGAAGGCGCTGGTGTGCCGCATCCACCCTACGGCCGCGGGGTCGGCCGAGATCCGGGGTGCACGGTTCAGGGCGGTGAGGTCGGTACGCAAGGACAGTCCCGCCTCCTTGTAGAGCTCGGTCACCTCTTTGTACAGCGGGGAGCGGGCGAGCATCGCGGTGTAGTCGACCCCGGTGTTCCAGGACATGTTGCCCCCGGCCCGGCTCTCCGCCTCCTGCCGCCAGCTGAACGCGGGCCTCCCGATGAGCCCGGTGACGGCCGTGTACTGGTTGGCCTGCTGGGTCTGCCAGTCGGTCGGGCCCGGCTTGGTCTGCGTGGCGTCGTTGTAGCCCGGGATGTTGTGCAGCGCGGCGGCGAGGGCGATGCGGGCGCGGCCCTCGGGGGTCTGCTGGGCCGCGCTGGTCTTCGAGGCGAGCGTGTTCGCTGCGGCGACCGCGGCCGCCTGGTCGGCGAACCCGGTGAGCGGGATGTCCGCGCCCGGCGCGAGCAGGGTCTTCAGGGCGAAGACCGGGTCCAGGGTGCTGTTCCAGTTGGCCACCCCGCCCTGTACCAGCCCGCACATCGACAGCGATCCGTCGAAGCGGTCGGCGTGCCGCTCGGCGAGGGCCGTCGTGACGAGGCCGCCGTACGACCGGCCCCAGGCGAGCGTCCGCCCGGCCGTGCCGAACCTCTCCGTGAACAGGTCGAGGGTGGCGAGCTGGTCGGGCACGGCATCCGTCACCGCCCAGCCGTTCGTGGCGTACGAGGAGCCGATCAGTGCGTATCCCTCGGCCAGGAGCTTGTCGCGGGTGGTGGAGTCGGGGGAGTCCTCGCCGGGGCTGGGCGAGCCTGCGGGGCGGTAGCCGTGGCTGAAGAGGAGCACGGTGCCGTTCCAGTCGGCGGGTACGTCCATCAAGTACGCGGCGCCAGAAGGGAGTTTGCCCTCCAGGTGAGTGTCGGTCGTCGCCTGTGCAGGGAGCGTGATCGCGCCGGCCGTGCACACGGCAGCCACGGTCAGTAGGGCGATGCGGGTGCGGAATCTCAACGGAGCGTCCCTTCCGGTGTGGGGGTCTGGGCGGGGGAGCCGGGGGCGTCCAGCGTGTCGGTGTGCGTCTCGCGCAGCCGCCACACGGTGAGCGCGGTGATCGCAGCGCCGCCGCACAGCAGCAGGGAGACGGGCGTACTGCTGCCGCCGGACGAGGCGAGGAGGCTGCTGGCGATCAGCGGCGAGAACCCGGCGCCGAGCAGGGTGGCCGCCTGGTAGCCGAGCGAGGCGCCGGTGTAGCGGACCCGGGTGCCGAACATCTCGCTGAGCAGCGCGCCGAGCGGGCCGTACATCGTGGACTGGGCGACGCCGTGCCCGAGGGCGAGGGCGAGGATCAGCAGCCCGGGGGAGCCGGAGTCGACCAGCGCCAGCACGGGGAAGGCGAGCGCGGCCGAGGCTACGGCGCCGGCCAGGACGACCGGGCGCCGGCCGACCCGGTCGGAGAGCGCGGACGCGGCGGGCAGGACCACCAGGGCCACGCAGGAGGCGACGGTCACGGCGGTGAGCACCTGCGGCCGGCTGTATCCGTGGCCGACCGCGTACGAGATCATGAACCCGGTCAGCAGCGACTGGGCGGTGAACGCGCCGATGCCGACACAGGCGGCGAGCAGCACGGGCTTCGGGCGCCGCAGCACCTCCACGACCGGCGGCCGGCCGGGCTCCGGCTGCCGCTTGGCCTGCGCGAACAGCGGGCTCTCGGCGACCTTGAGGCGTACGAACAGGCCGACGGCCAGCAGCACGATGCTCAGCAGGAACGGCACCCGCCAGCCCCAGGCGCGGAACTCGTCGTCGGGCAGTGCGGAGACCAGCGTGACCACGCCGGCCGACAGCACCGAGCCGAGCGGCGCGCCGAGTTGGGTGAAGCTGGACCACAGGCCGCGCCGGGCGCCCTGGGTACGTTCGGCGTGCTCGACGACCATGAGGGTCGCGCCGCCCCACTCGCCGCCGATCGCGAGGCCCTGCACCACCCGCAGGGTGACGAGGAGGACGGGCGCCCACACGCCGATCGCGTCATAGGTGGGCAGCAGGCCGATGAGGAAGCTGCCGCAGCCCATCAGGACCATGGTCAGCAGCATCATCGACTTGCGGCCGATCCGGTCGCCGAAGTGGCCGAAGACGATGCCGCCCAGCGGGCGGGCCAGATAGCCCGCGGCGAAGGTGCCGAAGGCCGCGATGGTGCCGACCGCGGGGTCGGCCCGGGGGAAGAACAGATCGCCGAAGACGAGCGCGGCGACCGTGCCGTACACGAGGAAGTCGTAGAACTCGACCGTGGTGCCGAGCAGTCCGGAGAGGGCGACGCGGCGCAACTGGCGGGTGTCGGGGGACGGTTGACGGGCGGACGGAGGGGACGGCTGCACGTTGAGCTCCCTGAGGCCGGTGCCGATGCCCCGGTGAAGTTAGGCAGTCATCGTGCAGCCGTCAATAAGTTGCACAACATTAGACCGGCCGGTCCTCCACGATCCGCTGGAGCAGACCGTGCAGGGTCTCCCGTTCGGCCGGGTCCAGCGGGTCCAGGAGGTCGTTCGTCACCCGCAGCCCCGCCTCGTCGGTGTCCCGCAGGAAGGTGCGGCCCTCGGCGGTGAGGACGACGATCCGGCTGCGGCGGTCGTCGGGGGAGGGGCGGCGCTCGGCGAAGCCCAGCTTCTCCAGGTCGTCGACGAGCCGACGATCGCGCTCGGGTCGTAGCCGAGCTGTGCGCTCAGCTCGCGCTGGAGCGCCCCGTCGGACGTCACGAGGAAGCGCAGCACCGCGTAGTGGCGCAGACGCAGTCCCGACTCCTGCAGGAACGTGTTGAACAACTGGCCCGAGCGCAGGCCCAGGCGGTACAGCAGGTAACCCGTGTCCGCGTGCAGTCCGCGCATCCACGGTTCGTTCGCGTCGATGGGTGCCGGGTTCGTGGCGTGCTGGCGGGCGATGGCGGACTCCCTGGTCTCGGCCCCCGGTGGCGGGGGTTTCTCTGTGCAGATTCCAGCATGACGCACCCGAAGGTCACCAACAACTATTGACGACAACAATTATTGCTCTTAACTTCGATCCCGTAGCCGCACCCCACGTCGAAGGGACCCTCCCGTGCCCAGCATCGATCTCACCGGCAAGGCCGCCGTCGTCACCGGCAGTGGCCGGGGCCTCGGCCTCGCCTACGCCCACGCCCTGGCCGCCCATGGCGCCTCTGTGGTCGTCAACGACGTCGACGAGGCCGTGGCCGAGGCGGCCGTGAAGTCCATCACCGAGGCGGGCGGCACCGCCGTCGCCGAGGTCGTCCCGGTCGGCACCACCGAGGCCGCGGAGCGGCTGGTGAACCGCGCGGTCGAGGAGTTCGGGCGGCTCGACATCCTGGTGACCAACGCGGGCATCCTGCGCGACAAGGTCCTGTGGAAGATGACCGACGACGACTTCGACGCGGTGATCACCACCCACCTCAAGGGCACCTTCACCTGTGCCCGCGCCGCCGCCGTCCGCATGCGCGAGCAGGGTGAGGGCGGCACCCTGATCCTGGTCGGCTCCCCGGCCGGCCAGCGCGGCAACTTCGGCCAGACGAACTACGCCGCCGCCAAGGCCGGCATCGCCGCCTTCGCCCGTACCTGGTCGATGGAGCTGGGCCGCGCGAACATCACCGTCAACGCGATCGTGCCGGTCGCCGCGACCGCCATGACCGAGACCATCCCCGCCTTCGCCCCGTACATCGAGGCGATGAAGAACGGCGAGCCGCTGCCGGACTTCCTGCGCAAGGGCGAGGGCTTCGGCACTCCCGAGGACTGCGCGGCCCTCGTCCCCTTCCTCGCGTCCGAGGCCGCCCGCGGCATCACCGGCCAGGCCATCGGCGTCGGCGGCGACAAGGTGGCACTCTGGTCGCATCCGCAGGAGATCGCGGCGGCCTACGCCGACGGCGGCTGGACCCCCGACACCCTGGCCCATGTCTGGCCCACCTCGGTCGGCGCCGAGCTCCAGTCGGTCGGCATCCCGGCGCCCAAGTTCCCGGAGGCGTGATGGTCCCCTCTATGAACCCCGACGACCTCGTCGCGATCGACGTCCACACGCACGCGGAGGTGTCCTCCAAGGGCCACTCCTCCCTGGACGACGACCTGCACGACGCCTCCTCCGCCTACTTCAAGGTCGAGGGCAAGCGCAAGCCCACGCTGGAGGAGACCGCCGCCTACTACCGTGAGCGGAAGATGGCCGCCGTGATCTTCACGGTCGACGCCGAGTCCGCGACCGGCACGCCGCCGGTCCCGAACGAGGAGGTCGCCGAGGCCGCGGCCGCCAACTCCGACGTCCTCATCCCCTTCGCCTCCATCGACCCCTTCCGGGGAAAGGCGGGCGTACGGCAGGCCCGGCGTCTGGTCGAGGAGTACGGGGTGAAGGGCTTCAAGTTCCACCCCAGCATCCAGGGCTTCTTCCCCAACGACCGCTCGGTGGCCTACGACCTCTACGAGGTCATCGAGGAGACGGGCACGATCGCCCTCTTCCACACGGGGCAGACGGGCATCGGCGCCGGAGTCCCGGGCGGGGGCGGCATCCGCCTCAAGTACTCCAACCCCCTCCACGTGGACGACGTCGCGGCCGACTTCCCGCACCTGAAGATCATCCTGGCGCATCCGTCCTTCCCCTGGCAGGACGAGGCGCTCGCCGTCGCCACCCACAAGCCCGGCGTGCACATCGACCTGTCCGGCTGGTCGCCCAAGTACTTCCCGCCGCAGCTCGTGCAGTACGCCAACACCCTGCTGAAGGACAAGGTGCTCTTCGGCTCCGACTTCCCCGTCCTCACCCCGGACCGCTGGCTCGCCGACTTCGAGAAGCTGTCGATCAAGGACGAGGTCAAGCCGAAGATCCTCAAGGAGAACGCCGCCCGCCTGCTCGGGCTGACGAAGCCGTAAGGGGCGTGACATGCGCAACGAGGGACTGGGGTCGTGGCCCGCACGCCGGGCCCGCAAGACCCCCCGCCGCACCGCCCTGATCCACGGCGAGACGTCGATCGACTACGGCACCCTGTACACCCGCACCACACGCCTCGCCCATGCCCTGCGCGAGAGGGGCGTGCGCCGCGGCGACCGCATCGCCTACCTCGGCCCGAACCACCCCTCCTACCTGGAGACCCTGTTCGCGGCCGGCACGCTCGGCGCGGTCTTCGTCCCGCTCAACACCCGCCTCGCCGGCCCCGAGATCGCGTACCAGCTCGCCGACTCCGGCGCGAAGGCCCTCGTCTACGGCCCCTCGCACGCCGGACTCGTCGCCGGGCTGCCGGGCAGCACCGATGTCCGTGCGTACATCGAAGTGGGCGCCGAATACGAGGCGGCGCTCGCCTCGGCCGCCGAGGAGCCGATCGACGCGCCGGTCACCGCGGACGACACCTGCATCATCATGTACACCTCGGGGACGACCGGCCGACCCAAGGGCGCGATGCTCACCCACGGCAACCTGACCTGGAACGCGATCAACGTCCTCGTCGACCACGACCTGATCGCCGAGGAACGCGCCCTGGTCTCCGCGCCGTTGTTCCACACGGCGGGCCTGAACATGCTGACCCTGCCGGTCCTGCTGAAGGGCGGCACCTGCGTACTGGTCGAGGCCTTCGACCCGAACGCCACCTTCGACCTGATCGAACGGCACCGGATCACCTTCATGTTCGGCGTGCCCACGATGTTCGACCAGGTGGCCCGGCATCCGCGCTGGGCGCAGGCCGACCTGTCGTCCCTGCGGATCCTCACCTGTGGCGGCTCCCCGGTCCCGACCCCGCTGATCGCCGCGTACCAAAAGCGCGGGCTGACCTTCCTCCAGGGCTACGGCATGACGGAGGCGGCCCCGGGGACGCTGTTCCTGGACGCCGAGCACGCGGTGAGCAAGGCGGGCTCGGCGGGCGTACCGCACTTCTTCAGCGACGTACGCGTCGTCGGGCCGGACCTCGCGCCGGTCGACGTCGGCGAGACCGGCGAGGTCGTGGTCCGCGGCCCGCACGTCATGCCCGGCTACTGGGGCCTGCCCGAGGAGACGGCCGCCTCCTTCGCCGACGGCTGGTTCCGCAGCGGGGACGCGGCCCGCGTCGACGAGGACGGGTACGTGTTCATCGTCGACCGCATCAAGGACATGATCATCTCCGGCGGCGAGAACATCTACCCCGCCGAGATCGAGGACCTGCTCCTCTCCCACCCGGACATCGTCGAGTGCGCGGTGATCGGGGTGCCGGACGACAAGTGGGGCGAGGTGCCGCGCGCGGTCGTCGTGCCGCGCGAGGGCACCGCGCTCGATCCGGACGAGATCCTCGCGTCCCTCTCCGGCCGGCTCGCCAAGTACAAGATCCCGAAATCGGTGGTGCTCGCGGACGAACTCCCGCGCACCGCCTCAGGAAAACTCCTCAAGTCCCGTGTCCGTACCCGCTACGGCAAGAGTTAAGGAACCCCATGAGCATCACCGTGAACGGCCTCGACGAACTGAAGAAGCTCGCGGGCAGCGACCTCGGCACCAGTGAGTGGATCGAGATCACCCAGGAGCGCATCAACACGTTCGCCGACGCCACGGGCGACCACCAGTGGATCCACGTGGACCCGCAGAAGGCGGCCGAGGGGCCGTTCGGCGCCCCCATCGCCCACGGCTATCTCACCCTCTCGCTCTTCATCCCCCTCTTCACCGAGCTGCTGGACGTCCAGGGCGTCACCACGAAGGTCAACTACGGCCTGAACAAGGTGCGTTTCCCCTCGCCGGTCAAGGTCGGCTCGCGCATACGGCTCGTCGGCAGGCTCGCCGAGGTGGCGGAGGTGCCCGGCGGGGCGCAGATCACCGTCGACGGCACGATCGAGATCGAGGGCGGGGCGAAGCCGGCGGCGGTACTGCAGAGCGTCTCCCGCTTCTACGCGTAGGGCCGAACGGGGTTCACTCGAACGGCGCCTGGCGCACGCCGGTCACCTGCGAAGAGTGATTGGCCGGGTTTCGAGTGGCTCCCGGACGCGCTCTCACGCGATAGCGTGCTGTCTTGACTCTCGTCAACGGTGCAGGGCGACCTGCACCGTCGTTTCCGCTCTCCCGACCAGGGGACACTGTGATCAAGCGAGCCAGCATCACTTCGCCGTCGACGGCCGTCGCCGACACCCACCCCGCCACACCGCGTCTCGACGCGCCGTGCGAGCCGAAGAACGCCCGCGGTCGGCGCCGCGCCCTCTCCTCCACCCGGAACCGAAAGACGAACCCGCTCACTTTCCAGTCGTCGATCGGATGACGTCGAGTCTTTCACCATGACCAGCCCGCTGGTTCCGCTTCGGCAACTCGTACTCAAGGTCCACAGCCGGTGCGACCTTGCGTGTGATCACTGCTACGTGTACGAGCATGCCGACCAGAGCTGGACCGCCAGGCCAAAAGTGATCTCGAACGAGGTCATCTCCTGGACCGCTCTGCGTCTGGCGGAGCACGCCAAGGCTCACGCTCTGCCCTCCGTGCAGGTCATCCTGCACGGAGGCGAGCCGCTCCTGGCCGGACCGGCACGCTTACGCCGGGTCTGCGCAGAGCTGCGGGGTGCCCTGGACGGGATTTCCCGGCTCGACTTACGGATTCACACCAATGGAATTCAGCTGAGCAGTCGGTTTCTCGAGCTCTTCGACGAATTCGACGTCCGGGTGGGAATTTCCCT
Source organism: Streptomyces sp. R28 (assembly GCF_041052385.1). Taxonomy (GTDB): domain Bacteria; phylum Actinomycetota; class Actinomycetes; order Streptomycetales; family Streptomycetaceae; genus Streptomyces. Next base: position 9,270,276 of record NZ_CP163439.1, read on the forward strand.
GGACGGTGACCGCGCGGCCAATGATCTGCACCGCCGTTACGCCGGTGGCCGCAGCAGTTACGACAAGGTGCTGGCGGCACTCTCCCTGCTCCGCCAGAAACGCTACCGCCACCTCTACGCCGGGCTCCTGTGCACCGTCGACGTACGCAACGACCCGGTCGCCGTCTATGACGGGCTGGCCGCTCAGGAACCGCCGCGCATCGACTTCCTGCTGCCGCACGCCACTTGGGACGAACCGCCGCTGCGTCCCTCCGGCGTCCGCACGCCCTACGCCGACTGGCTGATGGCCGTCTACGACCGGTGGGAGGCTCATGACCGTCCGATGCCGGTGCGGTTGTTCGACTCGGTCATCAGTACCCTGGGCGGCGGTCCGAGCCTGACCGAGGCCATGGGGCTCGCGCCCGCCGATGTCGTGGTGGTCGAGACCGACGGGACGTTCGAGCAGGCGGACTCCCTCAAGACCGCTTTCGACGGCGCGCCCGTCACCGGTGAGGACGTCTTCCGGCACAGCCTTGACGAAGTGGCCCGCCATCCGGGCATCACCGCCCGGCAGCAGGGCCTCGCCGGCCTGAGCGAGACGTGCCGGTCCTGTCCGGTCGTGCGCTCGTGCGGGGGCGGGCTCTTCGCACACCGTTACCGCAGCGACGGCACGGAATTTGACAACCCGTCAGTGTTCTGTGCGGACCTCGAAGCGTTGATCAGGTCGATCCACGCCCGCACCGGCGCCGACGCCGGACAGCCCGTCGCGGGATTCGACGCGTTGGCCGACGGCAGCGACGACGGAACCGCCGTGGCGGAGTTGGCGCGGGCGCGCCAGGAGATCACCCGCGAACTGCTGAGCATGGTCGGCCAAGAGGCGGGTGGGGAGAGCGAGTTGTGGGCCCACGCCTGGCAGACGGCCCTGGAACTCGGCCGACGCGACGATGCTCCGCTGACGCCGCTGCTGTCCCATCCCCATACCCGGACCTGGGCCGTGCGCTGTCTGGACGGCGCCGCTCCGGCCGACCATCTCGCCGCGCTCGTGGCCGCCGCCGCGCTGCCCCCGGCCGCCGTCGACCGGATCACGGTGCCGGTGCGTGACGGCTTCGTCCACCTCCCGGGGGTGGGGCGGCTGCCTGCCGCTACGGCAGCCGAGGCGGTCCGGTTGACGCCGGATCACCTCGACGACCCCGGCTGGGAGCCCCTGCGCCGGCTGCGGGCCGACCGGCTGGAGGTCGCGCTCGACGACATCGACCCGTACCGCGACTGCCACGGCACCCCCGTCACCGGGCGGTTGACGGACGAGGAGACCGAGCGGTGGCGGCACGGGCTGTCGCAGGCCTGGGCGCTGATCCGCGAGGCACTGCCCGGCCTGGCCCCCGCCATGGCCGCCGGTGTGCGGGTGGTGACCCCCCTCGACGGTCCCGCGAACCCTCGCGCGACCTCGGCCGGCGGAGGGTTCGCGGCGCTCGGGGCCTTTCTGCATCCCGATCCCGCGCGGCTCGCCGCCGATCTGGTGCGCGGCTTCCGGCTCGGCGTCCTCGACGCCCTGCTCGATGTGTGCGACCTGTACGACGAGACCGACACACACACCGGCGACCTGCTCGCCGACACCTATGCGCGCATCGCGACCGACGCCCTGCTCCCCGACCCCGAGTCGGCCCGGCGGACCAGGGCCCGGCTGGACGAGCTGTCCGCCGCCCCCACGCTGACCGCGCTCGGCCGCCGGTTCACCGACGGGATGCGCAGGGGCGCCGGATGACCGGGACCGGGCTTCGCTCGGGCGACCTCGGCGCCCTGGGCGTCCGGGGCGGCGCCACCGTGCTGGTGCACGCCTCCCTGCGCCGGGTCGGTGCGGCCGCCGACGCCGTACTGGGCGCGCTGCTCCACGCCCTCGGACCCGACGGCACCCTGGTCGTCCCCGCGTTCACCGCCGGAAACTCCGACACCTCACCGCAATACCGCGCCCGGACCAGGGACATGACGGTGAGTCAACTGAGCGCCTACCGCGAGGAGATGCCGCCCTTCGACCTCCGGCACACCCCTTCGCAGGGCATGGGAGGCCTGGCCGAGGCCGTACGACGCAGGCCGGACGCGGTGCGCAGCAGCCATCCGCAGACCTCCTTCGCGGCCGTCGGGGCCCTGGCCGCGGGGCTGATGGCGGACCACGACGAGGAATGCCACCTGGGCGAAAGCTCGCCGCTCGCCCGGCTGTACACCGCCGACGCCCGGGTGCTGCTGATCGGGGTCGGCTACGAGGTGTGCAGCGCCTTCCACCTCGCCGAGTACCGGATCGCCGACCCGCCCCGACGGGAGTACCGCTGCGTCGTCCTGCGCGACGGACGGCGCCATTGGATGTCGTACAAGGACGTCGACCTGGACGACAGCGACTTCGGTGCCCTCGGGGCGGCGTACGAGAGGCACGACGCCACGCTGCCCGCGCCCGCCGTGCGGCACGGGCGGCTGGGGCCGGCACGGGTCCGGTCGCTGCCGCTGCGCGCGGCGGTGGACTTCGCCCGGGGATGGCTGGCCGGAAAACGCCCCCGCCCGAGCGCTACGGAGCGGCTGCAAAACGCGTCCGGCTTCCTACACTGAGTCTCCACGCCTCCGGGGGGACGGGGCGGGATCGGGGGATCATGTGGAGCCGAAGGCGGTGTTACGGGCGGACGTGACCGCGCCGTACTTCTTTCTCAGCTACGCCCACACCCCCAGGGACGAGAACGACAACAGCGATCCCGACCACTGGGTGCACCGGCTCTTCCGCGACCTGTGCGATCACATCCGGCACCTGACCACCGTGCCCGGCGGTGCGGCCGGATACATGGACCGCTCGATGCGGGCGGGCCAGCTGTGGACGACCGAGCTGGGCGGCGCGCTCGCCGCCTGCCGGGTGTTCGTGCCGCTGTACTCACCGCGCTACTTCCACAGCTCCTGGTGCGGCAAGGAGTGGAGCGTCTTCGCCAGGCGGCCCACCCGGTTCCGGACCGAGGGGCGCAGCGGCACACCGGGCGCGATCGTGCCGGCCCTGTGGGCGCCGGTCGAGGACCACCAACTCCCCGACTCCATCAGGGACATCCAGTACGCCCACCCCGAACTCGGCGACCGCTACCGCGACTTCGGGCTGTACGGCCTGATGAAGCTCAGCTCCCACCGCCGCCACTACCAGACGGCCGTGTGGGAACTGGCCCGGCGCATCATCGAGGTCGGCAAGCACGTCGCCGTCGACCCGGGGGAGTCCACGTCCTGGGACACCGAGCCCGACGCCTTCGCGCCGCTGCGCAGCCGGCGCGCGCTGCGCATCACCGTGGCCGCGGGCTCCTTGGACCGGCTGCCCGAGGGACGCAGCCCCGACTACTACGGCCCCACGGCGCTCGACTGGACCCCCTTTCGGCCCGCATGCCCCAGACCGCTGGCCGAGATGGCCGCCGAGATCGCCGAACGCCTCGATTTCCGGCCCGACATCCAGGCCTTCGACACCTGGCACAGCGAGGCCGGGGGTACCCCCTCCGGGGGAGGATCCCCCGCGGCGACGGGCCCGGAGGTCGTGCTGCTCGACCGCTGGGTGCTGCGCGATCCCGAACAGCGCACCCGGCTCGGCAAGTTCGACGCCACCCACCACCCGGCGACGGGCCTCGTGGTGCCGTGGAACGACGACGACCCCGACAGCGAGGACGCCAAGCAAGCGCTGACCGCCGAGACGACGGCGACCCTGCCGCGCACCGTCAGCCAGGCGGAGCAGGCATGCCGGCCCGCCGTCCGCGGCATCCCCGACCACGAGTCCTTCGACGCGCTGCTGCCACGTGTCGTGCAGTGGGCCGCGACCCAGCACCTCAAACACGCCCCCGCCCAGCCGCCGCCGGGCCGGGGGACCCGGCGCTTCCGGCTGAGCGTCGCGGGGGACCAGGACAGCCCGCCACCGGTGCACCGCCCGCATGCCGAGGAGGAAGACCGCGATGAGCAGCCTTGACCGACCGGGAGGCCGAAACGGCCGGGTCGTGACGTTCTACTCGTACAAGGGCGGCACCGGCCGGACCATGGCCCTCGCCAACACCGCCTGGATCCTGGCCGCCAACGGCAAACGCGTCCTCGCCGTGGACTGGGACCTGGAGGCACCCGGCCTGCACCGCTTCTTCCACCCCTTCCTCGAGCCGGCGACCGTCGGCGCCACCACCGGCGTCATCGACCTGCTCACCGACTACGCCTGGGCGGCCGCCGCCGACCCCGCCGAGACCGAACACCGGCCCCCGGACTGGCACCGCCAGTACGCCCGCATCCAGCGCCACGCCGTCTCCCTGGACTGGCCGTTCCCCGCCCCGGGCACCCTCGACCTGGTCTCCGCCGGCCGGCAGAACCGCGACTACTCGGCGATCGTCTCCACCTTCGACTGGGACAACTTCTACGAACGCCTCGGCGGCGGGCTGTTCTTCGACGCGTTACGCGACGAGATGCGGTACCACTACGACTACGCCCTCATCGACAGCCGCACCGGCCTGTCCGACATCGCCGACATCTGCACCGCCCACCTGCCCGACACCCTCGTCGACTGCTTCACCCTCAGCGACCAGAGCATCGACGGCGCCGCCGCGGTCGCCCGGCACATCGACGAACGGCTGCGCAGCCGCCGTATCCGCATCCTGCCCGTCCCGATGCGCATCGACGAGGGCGAGAAGGAGAAGGCCGATGCGGGCCGGTCCCTCGCCCGGGCGAAGTTCGACCGGTTCCCCACCGGCATGACCGAGGCCCAACTCGCCGGCTACTGGGGCTCGGTGGAGATCCCGTACCGGCCCTACTACGCCTACGAGGAGACCCTCGCGACCTTCGGTGACGAGGCCGGCAACGCCGGCTCGCTGCTCGCGGCCTTCGAGCGGCTCACCGCGGTCATCACCAACCAGGCCGTCACAGCGCTGCCCCGCATGGACGAGGAGGTGCGCCTCGGCATCAAGAAGGCGTTCACCCGCAGCCGTTCGGCGCTCCCGGCCGACCTGCACCTCAGCTATGTGGCCGAGGACCGGATGTGGGCCGACTGGATCGCCGCGGTGCTCACCCGGGCCGGCTACCGGGTGGACCTGAAGTACGTCGGCGGCGAGGGCGACGGAGCCGACAAGCCGGCCGACCGCACGGTGGTCGTGCTCTCGGCCGCCTACCAGCGCTCCGCGCGCGCCCGCCAGGTCTGGGACGCCGTGACCGGCGGCGACCCCTCCGGCCGCCGTCAGGTGGTCGCGGTCCGGGTCGGCGACGTCCGCCCGGTGCCGTCGTTCAGCGAGCGCGCCTCGGCCGACCTGGTGCGGCTGGACGAGACACAGGCCGTCGGCGTGCTGCTGCGCGCCCTCGGCAAGCCCGCCCTGCCCGCCGAGCGCCGGCCCGACGGGCCGTCCACCGAGGCCCGCTTCCCGGGCACCGTGCCCAAGTTCTGGAACGTCTCGCCCCGCAACGCCTCCTTCACCGGCCGCAGCGCCCTGCTGGAGAAGCTGCGTGACAGCCTCGGCTCCAGCACCACCAGCGTCTCGCCGGCGCCGTACGCCCTCTACGGCCTCGGCGGGGTCGGCAAGACACAGATCGCGCTGGAGTACGTGCACCGGTTCGCCCCCGACTACGACCTGGTGTGGTGGATCCCCTCCGAGCGCAACGAGCTCGTCATCTCCTCCCTCGCCGAGCTCGGCGTCCGCCTCGGACTGCGGGTCGGCGAGGAGGCGGCACAGGCCGCGCAGGAGGTGCGGGACCATCTGCGCCAGTCCGGCTCCACGCTGCGCTGGCTCCTGGTCTTCGACAACGCCGACGAGCCGCAGGAGGTCAGCCGGCACTTCCCCGGAGGCAACGGCCATGTCCTGGTCACCTCCCGCAACCAGGACTGGTCGCAGAACTTCGGGGCCATCGAGGTCGACCTCTTCCTGCGTGAGGAGAGCGTCGAGCATCTGCTGCGCCGGGCCGCCGACCTCAGCGTCGAGGACGCCGACCGGGTCGCCGCGGCGGTCGGCGACCTGCCGCTCGCCCTCGACCAGGCCGGAGCCTGGCTCGCCGCGACCGGAACGTCGGTCGACACCTACCTGGCGGAACTGGAACAACAGGCCGAACTCGTCCTGTCCTTCAGCCAGCCCTCCAACTACCCGCAACCGGTGGCGGCCACCTGGAACGTCTCCATCGAGCGGCTCAAGGAACGCTCCCCGGCCGCCGTACGGCTGCTGCAGCTGTGCGCCTTCTTCGCCGCCGAGCCGATCTCCAGGGACCTGCTCTACGGCGACGAGATGATCCGCGTCCTCGCCAAGGACGACCCTTCGCTCAGGGAGAGGATGGTCCTCGGCCGGGTGATCCGGGAGATCGGCCGCTTCGCCCTGGCCAAGGTGGACCGGGCCACCCGGTCCATCCAGGTCCACCGGTTGGTCCAAGCCGTGATCCGCGCCCAGATGAGCCCCCGGGAGCAGGAGGAGGCGCAGCATGTCGTGCACCGCGTCCTGGCCGGCCACCGCCCCAAGGGCGAGGAACCGATCGACGACGACGACCCCGACACCCGCGCCAAGCTCGCTGTCATCTGGCCGCATCTGGAGGCGTCCGAGGCCAGCCGGTGTGACGAGCCGGAGACGCGGCAGCTGCTCATCGACCGGGTGCGCTACCTGTGGAAGCAGGGCGACCTCAACGCCGCCTTCGCCCTGGGGCAGGAACTGCGGACCGCGTGGCAGAACCTGTTGAACGCGCGCCGGGGGCAACTGGCCGAGCTGGAGAAGAAGGTCGCCGACGCGAAGACCAGGACCGGCCGGGCGGACGACGACGACATCGAGGAGCTGGCCAAGCAGGAGAGCTATGTGACCAACCTGCACACCCAGATCCTCTACCTGGGCTCCAACATCGCCAATGTGCTGCGCTCGCTGGGCAAGTACGTGGAGGCGGAGCGGCTGGGCTCGGACACGCTGGCCCGCCAGCGGGTGCTGCTGGTCGCCGACCACCCGCACATCTTCATGACCAGCAGTGGTCTGGCCATGGACCTGGGCAGCATCGGCCGTTTCGCGGACGCCCTGGAACTGGCCATCGAGGCATACGACGGCTTGAAGGACAGCCTCGGCGAGGACCATCCGCGCACCCTCTTCGCCAACAACAACCGCGCCGTCTGTCTGCGGCTGCTGGGCCGCTACGCCGAGGCCCGTGACGTCGACCAGGAGATCTACGACCGCCGGCGCAACGATCTGGAACTGGGCAGCGAGCACCCGCACAGCCTGCTCAGCGCCACCAACCTGGGCCGCGACCTGCGTGAGACGGGGGAGTACGCCACCTCGATCTCGCTGCTGCGCAGCAGCTACGAGGCCTACCAGCGGCTGTTCGGCGAGACCCACCCGGAAACCCTGCGCACCGCCAAGAGCCTCGCCGTCTCCCTGCGCAAGGCCGGAAAGGTCACCGAGGCCCGCGCGCTCACCCACCAGACCCGCGAGTACTACCGCACCCGGGAGATCCCCACCACCACCCCCGATGTCCTGGACTGCACCCTGAACTACGCCACCGACCTGTACGCCACCGGCGCCCGGGAGGAGGCAGTCGCCCTCGCTCAGGAGATCGTGCCCCAGTACCGGATGGCACCCGGCGTGCGGCACCCGGCGACGCTGGCCGCCGTCAACAACCTCGGTATCTTCCTGCGCGGTTCGGGCGAGGTCGGCAAGGCGCGGGAGCTGCTGGAGGAGAACCTGGCCACGTTGCGCGAGGTGCTCGGCGAACGCCACCCCTACAGCCTGGCCTGCGCCGTCAACCTCGCCAACGTGCTGGCGGAACTGGACGCGCTGGCCGAGGTCGAGCAGCTGGAACGGATGGCCGTCGCCGGATTCCAGGCAGGTCTCGGGCACGGCCACCCGGACACCGTCGTCTCGCGTGCCAACCTGGCCGTCACCCTCGGGATGCTGGGCCGGACCGCGGAGGCCGAGGAGCTCAAGAAGAGCACCCTCGCCGAACTGACCCAGCTCCTCGGCGAGGAGCATCCGCACGCGGTGACCGTCCGCGAGGGCAAACGCATCCACCGCGACCTGGAGCCGCTGCCGGTGTGAGAGGCGGTGCGGTCAGTCGTGGCCGGCGGTCGCCACGGGCTGGCGGCCGCCCAGCAGCCAGGTCACGATGTCCGGCAGTACGCGCAGCGACCCGAAGTGCGCCGCGGCCGGCTGGAGGATGGCGGTCACGCTGGGGATGCGCGCGGCCAGCCAGCGGGTGTGGCTGGGCGGGGAGAAGACGTCCTGCTCCCCGTGCCACAGCAGCACCGGCACGGAGATGTCGGCCGGGTTGAACCCCCAGGGACTGCAGAACGACAGCGCGTCGTCCACCCAGCCGTCCGCCGACACCCGCAGCGCCTCGCGGTAGTTGCGCAGCAGCATCGCCCGGACACCGGCGTCGGCGACCACCCGCAGATCGGACTCGGTGAGGTCCCGGCGCAGCTGGGAGAGCAACCGCACCGGGTCCGAGCGGATGGCGACGGAACGTTTGCGCAGGCTGGCCGCGAGCCGGTCCGGGCTGGCCAGGGCCTTGGAGTACTCGCTGACGTTGGAGGCGGCCATCCCGGCGAACCAGTCGAGGCCGTCGGCGTCGCGCGGAGCCAGACTCACCAGCACCGCGACGCGGGTCACCCGGTCCGCCAGCAGCGCCGCGCAGGCCAGCGCGTGCGGCCCGCCCCCGGAGCGGCCGACGACGGCGAAACGCTCGAAGCCCAGGGCGTCGGCGATGGCGGCGACATCGGCCGCGACGTGCGCGACCGTCCGCCCGGGCAGCGGGTCCGAGGGACCGTAGCCGGGACGGTCGTAGGTGATGAGCAGGACCTGCTGGTGGTAGAGCAGCATGGGCCGGGGCGCCGGACCGAGTCTGCTGCCGGGTGTGCCGTGCAGCAGAAACACCGGCGATCCGCCCGGATCGCCGCTGATCTCCACGGCTAATCGACGGCCGTCCCCCGAGTACACCTCTTTCCGCACCCGTCGCCTCCCCTCAGGCCCCCATCGCGATGGTGCGTGGTGTGGCTGTGCCACGGCCTATCCCCCATGGTGGCCCAGATCATCCCGGTGTGCGGGGATGTTTCCGGCTCCCGAGGCGACAGAACCGGACAGGTTGTCAGGCGCCCGACGGCCGCTGCGGTCGCTGGGCCTCCGGGGGCCGTACGGGTACGAGATCGAGGAGGTGTTCCGAGGCGTTCCGCGCGAGGGGTGTGAGCCGCTCGTACACCTGCCGGAAGGTTTTCTCGGCCGGTTCGGCGGGCCAGTCGTCCGGCAGGTGCTTGACCGGCAGCCGCGGGTCCTGGCGGATGACCCGCAGCCACTCCGCCTGCAGCCGCAGCCGCAGCGCGAGGGCGTCGTCGGCGTCCGGCAGCTGTGTCTGCCACGGTTGCCAGCGCCGTACGAACGACTCGTAGCGCGCCGCCAGTTCGGGCAGTTCCCAGGTCTCCTCGATCATCGCGCCGATGTCCATGCCGGCGTCGGCGTGCGCGCGGAACACCTTCACATGGGCGGACAGGCCGAGCTCGGCCACCAGGGACGCCACGTCGACCTCGCCCGGCGCGATCCACAGGCCGCTGAACAGCGGGCCGAAGCCGTGCCAGGTCAGCTTGGAGCGCAGGTCGTGGCGCTGTCGCTGCCAGGACTCCGGGAGCGAGAAGCCGAGCAGGGTCCAGCTGCCGTCCCAGTGCCGGTTGACGGCGCCGGTCTGCCAGATGCGGTGCTCGCCGTCGCGCAGGACGGCCACCGAACGCTCGGTCAGCCCGAAGTACATCCGGCGGCCCTCGCGCTGGCGGCGCAGCAGAGCGCGGTTCACCATCCGGGTCAGCGTCGAGCGGGTCGCCTGCTCGCCGACGCCCACGCGCGCGAAGACGTCGATGACACTGCCCGAGTACACACAGACGTCCCGCCCGAGCACCTGGTCGCCCAGGAACGTCAGCATGAGGGACTGGGGCCGCAGCGCCTCTTCACCGGTCACGCGGCCCACGGTACCTCTCGTCGATCAGTCCGTGACCTGCTGGTACGAGTGGACGGCCGTCGCCACCGCGCACACCCCGGGCGGGATCATCTGTGTGCGCAGGGTGCCGCTGTTCGCGTCGTAGTCGACACCCTCCGCCTCGAAGGTGCCCGGGCACACACTGCGCTGCTCCAGCGCGAACAGGCTCCTCACCGTGCCGGTGATCGGCCTCCCGTCCACCTTGCGCGGCAGATCCACCTGGAGCAGCGGGCGGATCTCGGGGAAGAGCGTCCCCGTGGCGTCGTTCGAGGCGCACACCAGGCGGGTGTCCGTCACGAAATCGCAGCCCTGGATGTCGCGCACCGGCTTGTCCAGGGTGATCTGCCAGGCCTCCGCCAGCTCGCCGCCGGCCCGGGGCGTGGCCGGGTTCAGCAGGGGAGCGGGGAAGACCTGGAGTCTGCTCTGCTCCCCCCATTCGCCCGACACCAGCCACTGCCCGTCGGGTGAGACGGTGGCGAAGGAGTTGTTCAGCTTCTCGCCCGGGTCGAGCCGGTGGACGTACTCGAAGCGCTTCCCGGCCGGTGTCGTCACCGCGAACATCTTGGACGTGGCCGTGTCCGGGCCCTGGTAGGCGTCGAAGGTGTGGCCGCGTGCGACGTCCGGGTCGCCGACGTGGTTCCAGCCCTTGATCCGCAGGTCCAGCGGGATGGTGGCGAGCCCGCGGTACAGCAGTGAGCCGTCCGCGCGGCTCGCCAGTCCCTGCCCGCCGCCCAGCGTGTCCGTGTACGCCGTGCCGGTCCTGGCCCAGTGCGGATCGCCGGCGGCGGACGCGGTGCCCGCGCCGAGCGCGAGGGCCCCCGATAAGCAGACCAGGGTGCGGAGATGACGCTTCATCAGGCTCCTGCCACGTCGACGAACACAGGGTTCGAATAGAACCACGTATCCGCCCACGGGTCACCGTTTCCGGGCTCGTGCGGAATCGGCCCGTGCGGGTCGACCGACGCCCCGAGGTAGCCCGCACCGTGGCGGTTGCCGTCGCTGCCGCGCAGCCGGACGTAGAAGGGCTCGTCCCCGGCGGTCAGCGGGACGCGCAGGGTGTACGTCCCCTGCCGGCCCGTCACGTCCAGCGCGCGCACGACCTTGGTGTCCGGTGCCTTCCAGGTGTCCCGGTCGGTCACCGGGCCGCGCACCGCGCCCCGGATGACGTCCACGTGCGCCAACTCGGGCACAATTCCCTGGGGGTTGGGGCGCGAGGCGGTCGTCACCGTGATGGTGAGGGTGAGCTTCTCGCCCTTGCGCACGCGCAGCCGGCCGCCCAGGGTGACGCCCCGGCCCAAGTCGCAGTCCCGCTTCAGGCGGACGTCGAGGCCGTCGAGCAGATGCCCGTGGTCGAGCCAGACCCGGCCGGCGCGCAGGCCCGCCATCACCGCGCGGTAGCCGTAGCGGGTGACGCCGACGTGGGTGCGGCTGAACTGGCCCGGCCAGAAGTCGCTGCCCGGCTGCGGGGTGGTGGTGTCGACCGGGTCCGGCAGCTTGCCGGTGTTGTCGAAGTTCTGGCCCGCCGGCCAGTCGCCGTTCTTCCAGGTGTCGAAGACGATGCGGTGGGCGTCGGAGTTCGTGGTGATCGAGAACAGGCTGCCTTCGGCCAGCATCGAGTCCCACAGACCGCCGACCGTCGCGCTCGCCCAGTCGAAACCGCCGTACGTCAGGTACGCGTCCGCCGGGTAGCCGGTCCAGGACTGGGCCGACGGCTTGTTCTCGTACTCGCCGCGGATCGAGTTCGTACCGCGCCAGCCGGGGATGGCCGCGCCCTGGGCGCCCGGTGCGCCCTCCATGCCGATCATGATCTCGGGGGCCGCGTCGCGCCAGGCGCGCATCTCGTGCGGGGAGTCGATGCCGAGGCGCATCGGGTGGTTGGCGAGGACGAGCACGTCGTCGACGTAGCCGGTGCGGCGCTGTTCGGCCAGCCACTTGATGGCCTTGACGGCGTGGGCCTCGTTGCGGGCGGTGTCCGCGGCACCCGCTGAGCCTTCCGTGTAGCCGAGCAGCTTGCCGTCGTAGGCGCTCTCGAACTGCGTGAGCAGGTCGACCTCGTGCCCGCCGGGCGCCGCGAAGACCGTGCAGTGCTCGGCGGCCGGGATGTACCACTCCAGGCCCTGGAAGATCAGCTGGCGCGGGTTCTCGGCGCGCGCCTTGAGGATCTCCTCGTGCTCCAGCGGGGCGCCGTACTTGGCGTGTCCGAAGTTGGAGTGCTCGGTGAACACCATCCAGTCCAGGCCGTACCTGGCGCCCGCGGCGGCCAGTTGGGAGAACGTGTACTTGGCGTCGTGGCTGTAGACGGAGTGGATGTGGTGGTCGCCGACGAGGTAGGCGAGGCGGGGGTCGTCGCCGCCGAGACGTCTGTCGTCGTCAGCCAGCGCCGGGGTCGCGGAGCCGAGGGCGAACGCGGCGCCGAACAGGCCCGCGCGGCGCAGGAGTCCGCGTCTGGAGACGCCCTGGGCGTCCAGGAAGGCGGGGGCGACGGACGGGTCGGCCCAGGTGGGGAGCTGCTGCTCGGTCATGGTGGTCCTTGAAGGGCGTCGGTGACGGGCGTCAGTGGGTCATGAAGGACTTGACGGGCAGCGCCCGCGCGACGATCCGGACGTCGCCGAGGCGGCCGTGCAGGATCTGGTCGATCTTGCCGCCGTACTCGTAGCCGCCGAGCAGCCACGGCAGCCCGACGGACGTGATGCCGATCGAGCGCGCCTTCGGATTGCGGACCACCGGGCAGCCCTCGACGTACATGGTGGTGTGCTCGCCGTCGTTGACGACTGCCAGGTGCCACCAGGTCTCCAGTGGGGTCTCCTGGGCCCAGTTGGTGGCGATGCCCTCCTGGTTGAGCGGGCGCATCGCCCACTGCGGCTCGCGGTCGTTCGACAGGGAGAGCGTGGCGAGCGGCTCGTCCGGGTCGTCGGCGGTCTTGCCGGCGGCGCCGCCCGTGCCGGTCCGGCTCAGCAGGCCGGACCAGGCGTGGTGGTCGGGGTCCCAGTCGGCCGGGAGGCGGTAGAACGCCTCGATGGTGTAACCGTCCCCGAACGTCGCCGAGTTGAGCGGGGCCCCGTCGACCGTGCGCAGGTACGCGCCCTTCAGCGGGGACTTGAAGCCCTGGAACTCCAGGCTGCCGTGGCCGGGCTGGTCGGGGTGGTGGTCGGCGGACCAGCCCAGCTTTCCGCCGCCCACCGTGACGAGCGCGAGGTCGTTGCCGCGCCCGGACAGGTCACGGACCGTGGTGCCCTGTACCGGCTGCTCGAAGCGCCAGTACGCCACCGTGCCCGGGATCAGCATCCGCGAGGCGGGGCGCTCCGCGCGCGCGGGCACCGGGGCGAAGCCGGAGAAGCGGTCGGCGAAGTCGATCTCGACGCTGAACCGGTCGGCGTCACCGCTGAGTTCGATCTCCTGCCGCTCCAGCTCGTTGAGCCCCCGGGCGGCCCGGCCGAGGATCCAGGGGGAGACCGTCTCCACGTCGATGACGTTCCGGTCCAGGTCGAAGCGGTACAGGCGGATCATCGCCGCGCCGCCGAAGTAGCGGTTCTGGTAGTTCGTCAGATGCAGGTGGACGTCGTTACCGGCCGCGTTCTTGCGGGTCGCCCGGCCGGCGGGCCAGTAGTGCCCGTTGAGGGTGAGGAAGATCTGGTCGTGGTCCTCGATCAGCTGGTCCCACAGCTGCTGCCCGTACGCCGAGAGGGAGTCGTCCTCGACGACCAGCTCGTGGGTGGTGAGGACGACCGGCGTCTTCGGGTGCCGGGCGAGGACGTCCTTGGCCCACGCGTAGCCCTTCGCCGACAGCCGCCAGTCCAGCGCGAGCACCATCCACTCGCGGCCGGCGGCCTTGAAGAGGTGGAAGCTGTTGTAGCCGTCGGGGGAGGCGCCCCCGAACGTCTTCTGTCCCTGGAACCGCTTCGGCCCGAAGGCGTCCAGATACGGCGTCGCACCGCGCTGGTCGTCCGTCGACGACTTCACGTCGTGGTTGCCGGCGAGGACGCTGTAGCCCACGCCCCGCCGGTCCAGGAGCCGGAACGCCTCGCTGATGGCGGCGACTTCGGGCTGGGTGCCGTTCTGGGTGAGGTCGCCGAGGTGGGACAGGAAGACGATGTTCTCCTTGCGGCCGTGCTCCAGCAGATAGCGCAGGGACGCCTCGACCGGCGCCTTGTCGATGCTCGGCCCGTCGAAGAGGTACTGGGTGTCGGGCATCACGGCGAGCGTGAAGCGACGGCTGTCGGGGTCGGGCCGCCAGGGCTCCGTGACTGCCGCTTGAGCTTCGGCCGGCAGCGCGACCGAGGCGGTGGCGGCGGCGCCGATCAGTGCCGTGGCCCGGAGGAAACTGCGTCTTCCGGCGCCGGCCTGCGCGGCCTCGCCCTGGTCGTGCGCATGCGACGTACACATGGGTGCTCCATGAAGAGAAGGAGAGAAAAGGAGTTCAGAGGACGCGCAGGGTCCAGCTCCAGCGGTGGATGCCCGGTGCGACGCGATAGGAGGGGAAGGTGTCGGGGCCGCACGAGGCCGTGCCGAGGCCTCGGTGCGCCGCGTCGATGTGCACCACGCAGCCGGGGCGCGGCACCAGTTCGTCGTGGTGCGCGGCGGCGGTCAGGTCCTCGGCGCGGTAGCGGGTGACGGAGACCTGGCGTGGCTCGTCGAGCACCACCGTGAGGCCGGTGGCGTCCGGCGCGGACAGCGTGAACCGCCGTACGCCGTGTCGGCCACCGCTCTCCTGCGGGCGCAGGTAAGGGGTGAACAGGTCGTCGACGGGGATGGAGTGGTGGCCCACCGGGGCGCCCGCGCTGCGGTCGGGATACGACTCCCAGGGCCCCTGCCCGAACCAGTCCAGCAGGTCGAGCCCCGCGATCGTCTCGAAGACCGTGCCGACCCGGGCCACGTCGTCGAACGCCTCCGGCAGCTCGGCCTCCTCCTCGACCCGGACGCCGCCCTCGACGGGCGTGAGCACCTGGCGGTGCCGTACGACCCCGCTCGCGCCCGCGTACTCGGTCTGCACCACCACGTGTCCGGCGTCCTGGCGCACCGACACGACCTTGCGCACCAGTGCGTCGAGTCCCCAGGTCCGCCAGCGCTGCGCCATGCCGCCCAACTCGTCGTTGTCGGTGGGCGCACGCCACAGGGAGAGCGTGGGTGCCACCGTAAGCAGCGGGTGGACGAGGAGCCCCTCGCCGTCCACGTCGACCTGCCGGGCCACGGCAGGGACGTCGACCGGGGCGGGCCCGCGCAGCCGCACCTGCGGCACGCACACCTCCGTGCCGCGCGGCGCCCACGGCAGGTCCCGCGCCGTCGTCACCCGCAGCGTCAGCCACGCCTCGCCGCCGTCCTCGGGCAGCGCGAACGGCAGCGGCACCGCCGCCGTCTCGCCCGGGCACAGCTCGGGCAGCTCGGCCGGCGCGGTCACCTTGCGACCGTCCTCCAGGGACAGCTCCCATGCGGCGGCCAGCCAGTCGAAGCCGCGGAAGTGCTGGTGGTTGGTCAGGACGACGCCCTCGTGCCGGAAGCACTCGATGCGCACCGGCGCCGCGATCTCCCGGTGCTCGTACATCGCCGGCTTGGGCGTGCGGTCGGGAAACACCACGCCGTCCGCGATGAACGCGCCGTCGTGGATCGTCTCGCCGAAGTCACCGCCGTACGCCCAGCGGTACCCGGGCGCGGCGACACCGTTGTCATAGAGCCCGGCGCCCCCACGCCCGACCGGTCTTCCGTCGCTCACACGTTGCAGAATCCCGTGGTCCCAGAACTCCCAGATGAACCCGCCCTGAAGACCTGGGGTGGCCTCGATGGCAGCCCAGTGGTCTGCCAGCGTGCCGTTGCTGTTGCCCATGGCGTGCGAGTACTCGCACTGGATGAGCGGCTTGGTCTGCTCACCCGACAACGTGTGGGCGACGCAGTCCTCCAGCGGCGCGTACATCGGGCAGGCGATGTCGGAGGCGAGCCCCGGGTCCGCCCAGCCGAGCTTGGCCGCCCCCTCGTACTGGATCGGCCGGGTCGGGTCGTGCCGGCGTACCCAGCCCGCCGCGGCGTCGTGGCCCGCGCCGTAGTCGGACTCGTTGCCCAGCGACCAGATGATGACCGACGGATGGTTCTTGTCGCGCAGCACCATCCGCGAGACCCGGTCCACGAAGGCGTTCAGATAGCGCGGGTCGTCGGCGATCTCGTGGGCGTGGTCGTGGGACTCGATGTCCGCCTCGTCGACGACGTAGAGCCCGAGCTCGTCGGCGAGGTCGTACAGCGTCGGGTCGTTCGGGTAGTGGGCGGTGCGGATGGCGTTGAAGCCGAACCGCTTGAGCAGGACCAGGTCCGCGCGCATGTCGTCGTACGACACCGTCCGGCCCGTCAGGGGATGGAAGTCGTGCCGGTTCACGCCCCGGATGAACACCCGCTCGCCGTTGACCAGCAGGTCCCGGCCGACGATCTCGACGTCCCGGAAGCCGATCCGGTGCCGGGAGGTGTCGGCGACCGTGCCGTCGGCGCGGTGCAGCCGGACGGTCAGGCCGTACAGCTCGGGCGTCTCCGCGTTCCAGGTCCGCACCTCGGGGACGGTGGTCAGCAGCCGGGCCTCGCCGAGGAAGTCGGAGACGCGCTCGTCCTCGACGTTCGCGCGGTCGAACTCCGCGTCCTGCGTGAGGGGTCGGCCGTCCAGATCCCCCGTGAGGTACCACCCCGCGGGCAGCGCGCCGCCCGCGTCCCGCACCCGGCAGTCGACCTGCAGCTCACCGCTGTACCGCGCGCGCACGGTCACATCCGCGAGATACAGCGGATCCGTCGCGTACAACAGCACCGAGCGAGTGATCCCGCCGTGCCACCACTGGTCCTGGTCCTCGATGTGCGAGGCGTCGGACCATTTGACGACGGTGAGCCGTACGGCCGCGGGCGAGCCGGGGCGGACGACCCCCGTCAGATCGAACTCGGCGGCCAGATGGGAGTCCTTGGAGAGGCCCACCGGCCGCCCGTCCACGTGCACCAGCAGCACACTCTCGGCGGCCCCGACCTGGAGCACGATCCGGCGTCCGGCCCAGTCCGCGGGGACCTCCACCTCGCGCTCGTACACGCCCGTCGGGTTGGCGGCGGGCGAGTGGGGCGGGTACTCGGGGAAGGGCATCCGGATGTTGCTGTACTGCGGCAGGTCGTCGGCGCCCTGCATGGTCCAGACGCCGGGGACCTGCGAGGAGGACCAGGGACCGCCGACCGGCGCATCCGGAGCGGACAGCAACTTCAGGCGCCAGTCGCCGTCCAGGGGGAGTGCTCCGGCGCGCCGGTCGACGGCGTTCATGGGGAGTCGCCCCCAGGAGGTCACCTCGGGTGCCTCCCAGGGGCGCAGCGCGATCAAGGGGTCGAGGGGTGCGTCGATCATGACCATTCCGAAGTCGGTGCGGTGGGCCGGGGCAGGGGGCGGCCTTGCAGGCCCCAGGCAGGGTCGATGGGGATGCCGAGACGGTCCAGGACGGTGGGGGCGATGTCGATGAGGCGGGGTGTGTCGAGCCGGGTGCCGTCGGGCACGCCGGGCTCGGCGAGGATGACGAAGACTTCCCGCTCGGCACGGGTGTCGCCGCCGTGGCCACCGGTGTCGAGGTGACCGTGGTCCGTGGTGACCAGCACGGTCCAGTGCTCGTCGGGGCGGCCGGGGTCCGAGCGCCGGGCATCGATCGCCTCCAACAGCCGCCCGAGGTGGGCGTCCTGGGCGCGGAGGGCGTCGTCGTAGGCGGGGGAGAGGGGGCCCGTGGCGTGGCCCGCTTCGTCGGTGGCGCCGAAGTACACGAACACGGCGTCTGGGTCGCCCCTGGTGAGCCAGCGTGTGACGGTGCGGGCGACGCGGCGGTCCGCGGTCTCGTAGCCGCGGCACTCGCCGTTGTAGCGCACGCGCCGGCCGATGGCGCGGCCGAGGGTGCCGCGGCGGACCAGTTGCGGCCAGGACACCGCGGCCGCGGTGCGCAGGCCGGGCCGGGCGGTGGCGGCGCGCGTCAGGAAGTCGGGGTAGCGGGCATAGGCGGCGCCGGTGAAGTCGTTGCCGGTCACCCCGTGCCGGTCGGGCCACACGCCGGTCAGCACGCTCGACCAGCCGGGGCCGGAGTCGGTGTAGGCCATGCTGGTGGACGGCCCGCCGTCGGCCTGGCCGTCCGGCTCGCCGTAGGGCAGCAGGCTGGTGCCGTGGGCGCCCGCGGCCATCAGGCCGTGCAGCACGGGTGCGTTGGCCGGCCGGCGGGTCAGCCGATCGAAGCGGAGTCCGTCCATGCCCACCACGAGCACCTTGCCGTGGGCGGTGACCTCGGCGTCGACGTCCGTCACTGTCTACCTCCACCACTAAGAGCTCGGGACCGACTGTCGGTTCTTGGCTGCACGCTCGATGTGGCTGGTCGCGCAGTTCCCCGCGCCCCTTTCGGGGCGCAACCGCCTAGCTCCCCTGCACCGCCCCTTCCGTGGCGCCCGCGATGAACCCGCGGGCGAAGATCGTGAAGACCACGACCAGCGGGAGGGCCGCCATGAGCACACCGGCCATGACCATGCTGTAGTCGGTGTTGTGGCCGAGGTTGAGCTGGGCCAGCTCCACCTGGAGCGTGACGTGGTCGGGGTTGGTGAGCACGATGAGCGGCCAGACGTAGTCGTTCCAGGCGCCGACGAAGGCGTAGATGGCAAGGAAGGACAACGCGGGCCTGATCATCGGCAGCGCGATGTTCCAGTACTGACGGAAGAAGCCGGCGCCGTCGATGCGCGCCGCGTCGAGCAGTTCGTCGGGTACGCCGTTCTCGATGTACTGGCGCAGCCAGAAGATGCCGAAGGCGTTGGAGAGGGCGGGCCAGACCAGTGCCTTGAGCATGCCGACCCAGCCGATCTCGGACATCAGGATGAACTGCGGCAGTACGGCCAGTTGGAGCGGCAGCATCATGAACACCAGCAGCGTGCCGAAGAGCACCTTGCGCCCGGGGAAGTCGAACTTGGCGAAGGCGAAGGCCGCCAGGGAGTCGATGAACAGCACCAGGACCGTCGTGACGCACGCGACGACGATCGTGTTGAGCATCGACCCGAAGAAGTCGATCGTGTCGAGCACATGCCGGATGTTCTCCAGCAGGTGGGAGCCGAAGGTCAGCTTCGGTGGGCTCTTGTATATGTCCTTGGTGGTGTTGGTCGCCATCACGATCGTCCACACGAACGGGAAGACCGAGATCAGGACGGCCACCATGAGCAGGATGTGCGCGGTCAGGCCCTTGGGGCGGCGCAGCCGCTTCGCGCCGGTGGCCGGCCGCGGCGTGGCGGCTGTCGTCATGACTTCCTCCCTCGTTGCACGATGCGCCAGTTGATGACGACGAGCACGATGATCAGTACGAAGAAGGCCCACACGATGGCCGCGCCGTAGCCGTAGTCGTTGTCGAGGAAGGCCGACTGGTAGAAGTACAGCAGCGTGGTCAGGCCCGCCTGGCCCGGTCCGCCGAGGTTCTGGTTGGCGGCGTTGCTGGCGAAGAGCACCTGGGGTTCGCTGAAGCTCTGCAGGCCGTTGATGGTGGAGATGACGACCGTGAACAGGATGATCGGCCGCATGATCGGAATGGTGATCTGGAAGAAGGTCCGCACCGGCCCGGCGCCGTCCATCTTGGCCGCCTCGTAGACCGACGGGGGGATGGCCTGGAGGCCGGCCAGATAGATGATCATGTTGTAGCCGGTCCACATCCACGTCATCAGCAGCGCGATCACCACTTTGATCAGCCACGGATTGCTCAGCCACGCGACGGGCGCGATGCCGACCGTGCCCAGGATCGCGTTCACGAGGCCGAAGTTGTTGCTGAACACCGCGCCGAAGAAGATCGCCACGGCGACGATCGACGTGACGTTCGGTACGTAGAGGGCGATGCGGTAGAAGCCCTTGAAGCGGCGCACCGAGTGCAGCAACGTGGCCAGTACCAGGGCGCCGAACAGGGTGGGAACGGTGGACAGGACCCAGATCGCCAGGGTGTTGCGGATCGACAGCCAGAAGATCGGGTCGTTCCAGAGGAACTCGAACTGCTGCAGGCCGACGAACTGCTTGGTGCCCAGGCCGTCGTAGCGCTGGAAGGCCAGATAGAGCGAATAGAAGACGGGGACGAAGGAGAAGGCGGCGAAGATCAGGTAGAAGGGCGAGATCGCCAGGTACTGCCGCCAGTACGACAGCACCCCGCGACGCCTGGGCCGTGCGG
This sequence comes from Streptomyces sp. R28, assembly GCF_041052385.1. Taxonomy (GTDB): domain Bacteria; phylum Actinomycetota; class Actinomycetes; order Streptomycetales; family Streptomycetaceae; genus Streptomyces. The sequence goes on from NZ_CP163439.1 coordinate 9,290,357, forward strand.
TGCCCGCGGGCGGCGTGCGCCGCGGGCGGAAGCGGGCCGGGCCCGGCCCGCCGCGGTGCCCGCGCACCGGGGCGGGGCCGGTGACCGGAGGTGACGACACCTCAGCTCACCCCCTGTCGCCTGGCGATCTGCTTGGCCTGGCTGACCGCGTCCTTCCAGGCGTCGTCGGGCTTCTTGCCCTTGGCCTCGATGCTGCTCAGCTCGGCCATGAAGGGCGCCATGACCGCGGAGTCGGCGGGCGCCTCGTAGCTCACCGGGATGGCCTCGGCGGCCGGGCCGAAGACCTCGATGATCTTCTGACCGCCGAAGAAGGCGTCGGGGCCCGTCATGGCTGCCATCGAGTACGTCGCCGGAGAGGCGGGGAAAATGGTGGCGTCGGTGTAGCTCTTGGCGTTGTTGTCGGGGCTGAGGATCCAGCTGATGATCTTGAAGGCCGCTTCGGGGTTCCGGCACTGCGAGGGCAGGGCGAGGTAGGAGCCGCCCTGGTTGGCCGGTCCGCCCGGCGTCGCGCAGACCCGCCACTTGCCCTTGGTGCCCGGGGCCGCCGACTCGATGTCCAGCGCGTGCCAGGCGGCGCCGAGTTCGGTGGTCAGGTTCTTGCCGATGGCGGCGTTCCACGTGTTGTCGTTGATCTTGGCGTCGAGGCCGAGCGTGTAGGGGCGTATCGCCGTGGTCCACGCGGCGCGGATGTGGTCCTGGTCGCCGATGAAGTGGTTGTCCTCGTCGATGAACCGCTTGGTGCCCTGGCCGACCGCGATGTTGAACACCGAGCTGATGTTGTTGATCAGGAAGGTGCCGGGCGCCGCCTTCTTCAGCTCGGAGCCGAGGGCGAAGTAGTCGTCCCAGGTCGTGGCCTCGGCGGCCACCTTGTCGGGGTCGGTGGGTAGCCCGGCCTTGTCGAACAGGTCCGCGCGGTAGAAGAGCGCGGTGGGACCGATGTCGATCGGGAACCCGATCTGCTTGCCGTCCTTGGTCTGGGCGAGCTTGGTCTTCCACTCCAGGTACTGGGACGAGATCTTCTTGAAGCCCAGGTCGTTCAGGTCGAGGAAGCGGTCGGCGTTGGGCAGGAAGGAGGCGATGTCCTCGCCCTTGATGCCGGTGATGTCGGGCACCGAGGAGCCGGCTGCCGCGAGGGTGGTGGTGAGCTTCTGCTTGAAGTCGCCGCCGATGGACGCCGCGGTCAGCTTGATCTGGCCGCCGAAGTGCGCCTTGGCCTCGGCGACCACCTTGTCGCTGAGGGCGCCACCCCAGTACCACAGGGTGAGGTCCTTGCCGTTCTTGGTGCGGGTCGATTCCGAGCCGCCGCCGCAGGCGACGGTCAGGCCGGAGGCGGCCGCGGTGAGCACGGCGGCCTGGAGGAAGCCTCTACGAGAAAGGTCCACGGGTCACTCCTGTTGTTCCTGTACGACGTGGAGAGGGGGTGTGAGGGTCAGTGCCGCCGTTCGCCGGCGCGCGGGCCCACGGGTGTGGGACCGGCCGGCGGGGTGACGGGGGCGTGGCGCACGGGCGGGCCGACATCGGCCGGGATGCGGTGCGCGAGGAAGCCGTACGCGCGTCGCAGTTCGGGGTCCTTCACCGACCGCCACCAGCGATCGACGCCGTACCAGCCGGGGGCCGCCAGTGCCCCGCCGTGGTGCCGCACGGACAGCCCGGCGGCGAGCACGGCGAACCTGAGCCGTTCCTCCAGCGGCCAGCCGCCCAGCGAGGCCGCGACGAAGCTCGCCCCGAACACGTCCCCGGCGCCCGTCGCGTCGAGGACGTCGACGTCCAGGGCGGGTACCTCCGCGTATTCGCCGGTCGTCTGGTCGACCGCGACGGCACCCTCGCCCCCGCGTGTCACCACGGCGACCGGAACCAGCTCGCTGAGCGTACCTAGGGCCGCGACCGCGCTGTCGGTGCGGGTGTAGGCCATCGCCTCGGTCTCGTTGGGGAGGAAGGCGTGGCACAGGGCGAGTTGCTCGAGCAGGTCGGCCGACCACTGCTGGGTGGGGTCCCAGCCGACGTCGGCGTAGATCCGCGTGCCGTTCGCGGCGGCCTTGGCCAGCCACTCGCGGGGTTCGGCCTCGATGTGCACGAGGGCCGTGCGCGCCTTCGGCGGGTCGCCCGTCAGCGTGTCCTGCGAGTACGGGGGCTCCTGGCCGTGGGTGACCAGAGCCCGGTCGTGGCCGTAGGCGAGGGAGACGGTGACCGGGGTGGGCCAGCCGTCCGCCGTGCGGGAGAGCGAGAGGTCGATGTCCTCCTGGTCGCACAGGACGTCCCGGCACCACTCGCCGTAGAGGTCGTCGCCGAACACCGTGGCCAGCGAGGTCTTGAGGCCGAAGCGGGCGGCGGCCACCGCCAGGTTGGCGATTCCGCCCGGGCCGCAGCCCATGCCGCCCGTCCAGATCTCCTCGCCCGGGGTCGGCGGCTTCCCGAGCCCCGTGAGGACGAGGTCGTAGAAGAGCAGCCCGGTCAGCAGCACATCGGGCCGGTCGTCGTCCACGGATCGCGTCCTCTCGCTCGTGCTCCCGCTCGGCAGAGCTCGGAGATCGTCAAAACTCTTCATTTCGGTGAGCGGAATCGTGCGCCGATCGGAGAGATTGGTCAATACCCGAGCAGAAATGAGCATGGCGATGATTGAAGATGACGAGTAGTGTTCACGCCGTGCTGGCAGAACGACGACACCAACTCATCCTGCGGGCCCTGCGCGCCGGGGGCCCGGCGGCTGTGACCGACCTCTCCGAGCAGCTGGGTGTGAGCCCGGCCACGATCAGGCGTGACCTGGTCAAACTCGAGGAGGACGGCCTGCTGACGCGGGTGCACGGCGGCGCGGTCGCGGACGAGGGCGACCAGCCCTTCGCCGAGGTCGCCGAGATGCGCGTGCCCGAGAAGGACGCGATAGCCGCGCACGCCGCAGCGATGATCGAAGATGGTCAGTCGGTGCTGCTCGACATCGGCACCACCGCCTTCCGGCTGGCCCGCCAGCTGCACGGCCGCCGGCTCACCGTGATCACCAGCAATCTGGTGGTCTACGAGGAGCTCGCCGACGACGAGGCCATCGAGCTGGTGCTGCTCGGCGGCATGGTCCGCCGCGAGTACCGCTCCCTGGTCGGCTTCCTCACCGAGGACAATCTGCGCCAGCTGCATGCCGACTGGCTCTTCCTGGGCACCAGTGGAGTGCGGCCGGGCGGGCAGGTGATGGACACGACGGTCGTCGAGGTGCCGGTCAAGCGGGCCATGATCAGGGCCGGCGACAAGGTCGTGCTGCTCGCCGACGCGGCGAAGTTCCCCGGTACGGGTATGGCGAAGGTGTGCGGTCCGGACGACCTGGACGTGGTGGTGACGAACGCGCCGGTCGATGCGGCGACCCGGTCCTCCCTGGCGGAGGCGGGCGTCGAGGTGGTCGTGGCAGGAAAGGTGCAAGCGTGAAACTGACGATTCTGGGCGGCGGAGGATTCCGCGTACCGCTCGTGTACGGAGCGCTCCTGACGGACCGCGCCGAAGGCCGGGTCACCCACGTCGTGCTGCACGACCTGGACGCGCAGCGGCTCTCCGCGGTGACCCGCGTCCTCGCCGAGCAGGCGGCCGGGGTGCCGGACGCGCCCGAGGTGAGCGCCACGACCGACCTCGACGAGGCGTTGCGCGGCGCCGACTTCGTCTTCTCGGCGATCCGCGTCGGCGGCCTGGAAGGCAGGGCGAACGACGAGCGGGTCGCGCTCGCCGAGGGCGTCCTCGGCCAGGAGACGGTCGGCGCAGGCGGCATCGCCTACGGCCTGCGCACGGTCCCGGTCGCCGTCGACATCGCCCAGCGGGTGGCGCGCCTCGCGCCGGACGCCTGGGTCATCAACTTCACCAACCCGGCGGGCCTGGTCACCGAGGCCATGTCCCGCCACCTCGGCGACCGCGTCATCGGCATCTGCGACTCGCCGGTCGGCCTCGGCCGCCGTATCGCCCGCGTGCTCGGCGTGAAGAACCCCGGCGAGGCGTGGATCGACTACGTCGGCCTCAACCACCTGGGCTGGGTCCGCGGCCTGCGCGTCGCCGGCCGTGACGAGCTGCCGCGCCTGCTCGCCGACCCCGACCTGCTCGGCTCCTTCGAGGAGGGCAAGCTCTTCGGCGTCGACTGGCTCCGCTCGCTCGGCGCGATCCCGAACGAATACCTGCACTACTACTACTTCAACCGGGAAGCCGTCCGCGCCTACCAGCAGGCCGACAAGACCCGCGGCGCCTTCCTGCGCGACCAGCAGGCCGGTTTCTACGAGCAGATGCGCGACCCGGATGCCTCCGCCCTGGATGTCTGGGACCGCACCCGCGCCGAGCGCGAGGCCACCTACATGTCCGAGAACCGGGAGACGGCGGGCGCCGGCGAGCGCGACGCCGACGACCTGTCCGGCGGCTACGAGAAGGTGGCGCTCGCGCTGATGCGGGCCATCGCCCGCGACGAGCGCACGACCCTGATCCTCAACGTGCGCAACCAGGACACCCTGTCCGTCCTCGACACCGACGCCGTCATCGAGGTGCCGTGCCTGGTCGACGCCAACGGGGCCCACCCGGTAGCCGTCGCCCCGTTGCCCGACCACGCCACCGGGCTCGTCTGCGCGGTCAAGGCGGTCGAGCGCGAGGTGCTCGCCGCCGCCGAGTCCGGCTCCCGTACGACCGCGGTGAAGGCCTTCGCGCTGCACCCGCTCGTCGACTCCGTGAACGTGGCCCGTCGGCTCGTCGACGGCTACACCGGCGTCCACCCCGGTCTCGCGTACCTTAAGTAGGCACCCCGACGGAAAGCGCTTTCCCGCTCGCCCTCTCTGGAGAACCCTCATGCACGACGAACGCCGCCGGATCGAAGAACGCGTCGAGCGCCTCCACGACCAGCGCATCAAGCCCGCGATCTACGCGGCCACCGTCCCCTTCGAGGTCGAGGCCTGGCAGGCGCCGGGAGAGCCGGTGCCCTTCGCTCAGGCCGCCGCCGCGCCGTACGAGCCCTTCGCCATGGACACCCCGTGGGGCCCGCCCTGGGGCACCACCTGGTTCCGGATGCGCGGCCAGGTGCCGGCCGGGTTCGCCGGCCGGCGGGTCGAGGCCGTGATCGACCTCGGCTTCGTGGGCGACTGGCCCGGCAACCAGGCCGAGGCGCTGGTGCATCTGCTGGACGGCACGCCGCTGAAGGCGGTCAACCCCCTCAACCAGTACGTGCCGATCGCCAACCCGGCGACGGGCGGGGAGACGATCGAGTACCTGGTCGAGGCGGCGTCCAACCCGGACATCCTGGCGAACAACTTCTCGGCCCCCACCCCGCTCGGCGACGTCCTCACGGCGGGGGACAAGCCCCTCTACACCTTCCAGCGCGCCGACATCGCGGTCCTCGACGAGGAGGTCTGGCACCTCGACCTCGACCTCCAGGTGCTGCGCGGGCTCATGGTCCACCTCGGTGAGCACGAGCCGCGCCGCCACGAGATCATGCACACCCTGGACCGGGCCATGGACGCCCTGGACCTCGACGACATCTCCGGCAGCGCCGCCGCCGTCCGCGAGGTGCTCGCCCCGGCGCTGGCCAGGCCCGCCCACGCCAGCGCGCACACGGTCTCCGGTGTCGGCCACGCCCACATCGACTCGGCCTGGCTGTGGCCGATCCGGGAGACGAAGCGCAAGACGTCCCGCACCTTCTCCAACGTCACGTCCCTGGCCGACGAGTACGACGACTTCATCTTCGCCTGCTCGCAGGCCCAGCAGTACGAGTGGGTGCGCGACAACTACCCGCACGTGTGGGCCCGGATCCAGGAGTCCGTGAAGAAGGGCCAGTGGGCGCCGGTCGGCGGCATGTGGGTCGAGGCCGACGGCAACCTGCCCGGCGGCGAGGCCATCGCCCGCCAGCTCGTCCACGGCAAGCGGTTCTTCATCGAGCACTTCGGCGTCGAGACCAAGGGCGTCTGGCTGCCGGACTCCTTCGGCTACACCGCCGCCTACCCGCAGCTGGCCAAGCTCGCCGGCAACGAGTGGTTCCTGACCCAGAAGATCTCCTGGAACCAGACCAACAAGTTCCCCCACCACACCTTCTGGTGGGAGGGCATCGACGGCACCCGCATCTTCACCCACTTCCCGCCCATCGACACCTACAACGCCCGCTTCAGCGGCGAGGAGATGGACCGGGCCGTCCGCAACTACTCCGAGAAGGGCGGCGGCACACGCTCCCTCGCCCCCTTCGGCTGGGGCGACGGCGGTGGCGGCCCCACCCGCGAGATCATGGAGCGGGCGCGCCGGCTCGCCGACCTGGAGGGCTCCCCGAAGGTCGTCGTCGAGCACCCGGACGAGTTCTTCGCCAAAGCCCGCGAGGAGTACCCGGACGCTCCCGTGTGGGTCGGCGAGCTCTACCTGGAGCTGCACCGCGCCACCTACACCTCGCAGGCCCGCACCAAGCAGGGCAACCGCCGCTCCGAACACCGGCTCCGCGAGGCCGAGTTGTGGGCGACGACGGCGGCACTGCACGCGCCGGGCTACGCGTACCCGTACGAGAAGCTGGACCGGTTGTGGAAGACGGTCCTGCTGCACCAGTTCCACGACATCCTGCCGGGTTCGTCGATCGCCTGGGTACACCGTGAGGCGGAGGCCGAATACGCCCGTGTGGCCGAGGAGTTGGAGGCGCTGACCGCCGAGGCCGTGACCGCGCTGGGCGCCGACGGCACGCGCGTGTTCAACACCAGCCCCTTCGACCGGGCCGAGGTCGTCCGCACCCCCGACGGCGCACCGGCGTACGTCCAGGTGCCCGCGAGCGGCAGCGCGCCGCTGACCGGTGCCGAGCCCGCGCAGTCGGTGAAGGTGCGGGACCGGGTCCTCGACAACGGCCTGGTGCGTGTCGAGGTGGCCGAGGACGGCACCCTGTCCTCCGTGTTCGATCTGCGGGCGAACCGCGAGGTGCTCGCCGACAAGGGCAACCTCCTGCGCCTGCACACCGACCTGCCGAACTACTGGGACGCCTGGGACATCGACAAGCACTACAAGAACCGCTACACGGATCTGCTGGACGCCGACGCGGTGGCCGTCGTCGAAGAGGACCCGCTGCGCGGCGCGATCCGCGTCACGCGTTCCTTCGGCAAGGGCTCGAAGGTCACCCAGACCATCACCGTCCGCGCCGACAGCCCCCGCATCGACTTCGAGACCGAGATCGACTGGCACGAGGCGGAGAAGATCCTCAAGGCGGGCTTCCCGGTCGACATCCGCGCCCCGCACTCCTCCGCCGAGATCCAGTTCGGCCACATCCAGCGGCCCACCCACACCAACACCAGCTGGGAGGCGGCCCGCTTCGAGGTCTCCGGCCACCGCTGGGTGCACATCGCCGAGCCCGGCTACGGCGTCGCCGTCATCAACGACTCGACGTACGGCCACGACGTCTCCCGCACGGTCCGCGAGGACGGCGGTACGACGACCCGGGTCAGCCTCAGCCTGGTCCGCGCCCCGCGCATCCCGGACCCCGAGGCCGACCAGGGCAAGCACCGCTTCACCTACTCCCTGCTCCCCGGCGCGAGCATCGAGGACGCCGTCGCCGAGGGCTACGCCCTCAACCTCCCCGTGCGGGTGGCGGATGCGGCGGGCGCGCCCGAGCCGGTCGTCTCGGTGGACGGCAACGGCGTCACCGTCGAGGCGGTCAAGCTGGCCGACGACCGGTCCGGCGACGTCGTCGTACGCCTCTACGAGTCCGGCGGCGGCCGCGCGAGCGGGGTCGTGCGCACGGGCTTCCCGCTCGCGGGTGCCCAGGTGACCGACCTGCTGGAGCGCCCGCTTGAGGACGCGGACGTCACAGGCGACGGCGGGGTCGCGGTCGCCCTGCGCCCGTTCCAGGTCCTCACCCTGCGCCTGCGGCGCGCGGAAGGGAGCTGAGCGCGGGTGCCCATGCAACCCTGGTTCGCCGACGCCAAGTTGGGGATCTTCATCCACTGGGGCATCTACGCCGTCGACGGTGTCCAGGAGTCCTGGTCGTTCTACGACGACATCGTCCCGTACGACCAGTACATGTCCCAGTTCGACCGCTTCACGGCGTCCCGCTACGACCCGCGCGACTGGGCGAAGCTCTTCGCGCGGCCGGCGCCCGGTACGCCGTGCTGACCAGCCGCCACCACGACGGCGTCGCCCTGTGGGACACCGCCCACGGCGACCTGAACGTGGGCCGCGACCTGATCGGCGGTTACGCGGACGCCCTGCGCGAGCAGGGCCTCAAGGTCGGCCTCTACTACTCGCACTCGGACTGGAGCCACCCCGACTACGCCTCCACGCGGAGGCCCGGCCGCCCGCCGGAGCTGGAGGACAACCGGTACTCCGAGGTCGCGGCCGAGGACGAGGACCTGGACGCCTGGGAACGCTTCCTCGCCTACCGGGACGGCCAGATCCGTGAACTCACCACTCGCTACCAGCCGGACCTGCTGTGGTTCGACGGCGAGTGGGACCGCAGTGAGGAGCAGTGGCGCATCCCCGAGCTGGCCGCGCTGATCCGCTCCGAGGTGCCGGACGTCGTCTTCAACGCCCGCATGCTCAGCGAGGGCGACTACGCGACGCCCGAACAGGGCGCCCCGGTGGTCCCGCCCGAGGGCCCCTGGGAGCTGTGCCTGACGGTCAACGACTCCTGGGGCCACCAGCACCACGACCACAACCACAAGTCGGTCGACCAGCTGATCCGCTACTTCACGGAGACGATCGGCGGCGGTGGCAATCTGCTGCTCAGCGTCGGGCCGCGCGAGGACGGCACGATCCCGGCGGAGCAGGTCGAGCGCCTGGAGGGGCTCGGCGAGTGGATCGCGGGGCACGCGGAGGCGGTGTACGGCACCGAGCGCGGCCTCCCGCCCGGTCACCACTACGGCCCGAGCACCCTCTCGAAGGACCGCCGCACCCTGTACCTGATCCTCTTCGACGCCCCGCGCGCCGAGATCAACGTACGCGGGCTGCTCGGTTCGGTACGCCGGGTCACGGTCCTCGGCAGCGGCACCGAACTGGCCCACCGCATCACCGGCGGCCTGCACGAAACGCCGGGAGTGCTCTGGATCGAACCGCCCACCGGGGCGGACCTCGACCCGCACGCCACGGTGCTCGCCGTAGAACTGGACGGGGAGCTGGAGCTGTACCGGGGTGCGGGCCGCTTCTGACCCCTGCCCCTGAGACGCACCTTCGGGCCGGCCGGCCGCTGCCCCCGTGACAGCGCCGGTCGACCCGAAGTCCCCGTGCTTCCCCCGTTGTGGTGCTTTCCCCCGTGCTTCCCCCGTTGTCCCCCGTGCTTCCCCGTTGCCTTTCACTCTTATGAGCGCGCTGTCCGCGCCCTGATACACCCTCCGGGAAAAAATTTCCCGGCGCGGGCGAACGCGGCCTCAGCCGGTGAACCCGGCCGTGATGGATGTGAACTGCCAGTTGCTCTGGCTGATCCCGGAGCAGTTGCTCGTCACGCCGCCGCCCGGGCACGGCCGGTCGCGGTTGACCGACCAGAAGGCGAGGCGGGCGATGTGGTGCGAGTTCGCCCAGTCACGGATCTGGGTCCAGGTCGCGGGTGAGGTGAGCTCCTGCTGGTCGGACAGGCCGTTCATGCCGGAGATGCCGATGTGGGCGTAGGCCGTGACGTCGTCCCACCCGAAGGTGGACTTCAGCTTGTTCTTCAGCCCTTCCGTCGCGTTCACGGTGCTGCCGTACATGTCGGCGCCGCCGCCGAAGTCGAACGGCATGATCGTGAAGACGTCGATGTCCGCGTTCAGCGCCTTCGCCTGCTCTATGAGCCGGTTGCCCCAGTAGTTCGGGCCGGTCGTCGAGGTGCCGAAGGTGAGGACGGTCCGCAGTCCCGGGTTGTTCGCCTTGACGATCTTCAGGGCGCCCAGGATCCGGTCCTGCACGGTCGCGTTCTCGAACTCGTCGGTGTTCTCGATGTCGACGTCGATCGCCTTCAGCCCGTACGCGTCGATCACCTTCTGGTAGGCACCCGCCAGCGCCTGGGCCGACGAGCAGTTCGGCCCGAGCTTGTTGCCGCTCCAGCCGCCGATCGACGGCACGATGTCACCGCCCGCCGAGCGGACGGAGTTGATGACGCTCTGGTCGTTGCCGCCGGTCAGCGGGCGCTGGCCGTCCCAGGCCGGGTTGCAGCCGCCGGAGGACAGGATGAACGCCATCGTGTACCACTTGATGCCGGTCGCGCTCATCACCGAGGTCGCGCTCGGCGGGTCGCCCCAACCGAGGTAGAGGTAGGGCGCGGCCTGCTTGAAGCCGGTACCGCCACCGCCGCCCGCGTCCGTCGTGACGGTCACGGCGTTGGAGGCCGCCGACGCGTTTCCGGCCGCGTCCCGCGCCTTCACCGTGAAGGTGTGACTCGTGCTCGGCGACAGGCCGCCGACCGTGGCACTCGTACCGGAGACGGTGAGTACCTGGCTCGACCCGCGGTAGATGTCGTACGCCGTCACCCCGACGTTGTCCGTCGAGGCGTTCCACGCCAGCGACACGCTCGACGACGTCTTGCCGGTCGACCGCAGACTGCCCGGCACGGTCGGCGCCTGACTGTCCGAACCGCCGCCACCGGGCCCGTCGAGGCTGATGTCGTCGGCGTAGTAGGTGCCCTGGGCGTACCAGCCGTGGACGTAGACGGTGGCGCTGGTCTGGGAGGCCCCGGTCGTGAAGGACAGCGACAGCCGGCTGTACGCCGACGGCGACGACGTCCAGGTGGAGGCCCCGCCGTTCACCCCGAGGTAGACGTAGGACCCGCGCACCCAGCCGCTGAGTGTGTACGGCGTGTTCGGCTGGACCGAGACGGTCTGGCCGCACTGGGCGATGTCACTCGAACTCACCGCCCCCGCAAGGGCCTTGGAGCCGGCGTGCACGGGGGAGGAGACGGCCGAGCCGAGGTTGCCGGTGCAGGACCACGGGGAGAGCCCGCCCGACTCGAAGCCGGCGTTGGACAGGACGTTGGCCGCATGGGCCGTACCGGGAAGGGCGACGGCTCCGGTGAGCGCGAGAGCGGCGGAGCCGAGCAGGGCGAGAAGACGCCGTCTGAGGCGTCCGAGGGGTTGGTTGCGCACGCGATCTCCCTGGGAAGTGTGGGGTGTTCGGGAGTGCACGAGGTGCGGTGTGGTGCGCCAACCAAGTTGGTATGGACCAATCCCGCTGTCAAGGGATGACGCCGGGATTGGTCAAGGCCCCAAGGGGCGCGGGGCTGTGTCGATATGCGGCTCCGCCGCGTGGGCGCGACAAGCCACAGACGACCCGCGCCCGGCGGACAACCTAAAGCGGCAGGACCTGAGCCGCCCCAGTCGCACCGACTGAATCAACCGACGCCGGCGCGGGCATCGCCGGCAACAACGGCTCCTCGACCTCCGCCCGCTGCTGCGGAATGGAAACCGCCCGCAGCGGCCGCGGCCCCGAAACCACCGTGTAGTCCTGTCCGAGGAACGGCGGAGCCACCACCCCCGGATCCTCGCCGAGCGCCAACTGCACAGCGAGCCAGGGCACGTTGACCCCGCACAGCGACAGCTGGTGCAAGCCGCCGGCCGGCCGCGTGTTCACATCCATCAGCACCGGCGTCTCCCCGAACATCCGGAACTGGATGTTGGACAGATAGTGCAGCCCGAACCCCTCCGCGATCAGCCGCGCCGGCTCCAGCCACTGCTCCTGGAGTGTGAACCCGCGGCGGCGACCGTTCTTGACCCGGCCGATCGACAGCCGGACCCGGTTGTCGGGACCGGTGAGGCAGTCCACCGACACCTCCGGCTGCTCCAGCCGAGGCATGACCAGCCAGTCCACCGGCTCGTCGGCCTGCCGCAGCGCGTCCACCACAAGATCCAGCTGCACGTAAGGCGTCGGGAACCCGGTGAGGTGCGTCAGCGAGAAGGGGGCGCGCGTGATGATACGGAAGCCCACCCCACCCGCACCGGACGCCGGCTTGAAGCAGGCCTTGTAGCCGCCTGCCTCCAACTCCTCGACGGCGGCGACGAGTTCGTCGGCGGTGCGCACCCGCCACCACGGCGGTACCGGCACCCCGATCGCCTGCACGGCCTCGTACGCGATCACCTTGTCGTGGAAGACCGCCACGGCCTGGGGCGGCGGCGCCAGCAGCGCCGTACCGGCCGCCTCGAACTCCGCGCGGTGCGCCACGATCGCCGACTGTTGCATCCGGGGCACGAACACGTCGATGCCGCGGCGCCGGCACTGGTCCAGGGCGTACTCGACGTACGCGGCCGGGGACAGGCCCTCAGGCTCCAGCTCGGCGGTGTCGGCGGCGGCCAGCACGGGCGAGTCGGCGTCCCCGTGCGTCGCATGGATCTCGACGGCCCGATCGCTGGGATTTCTCCGCAGCTGATCCATGAAGAACACGTTCTCCGCGTACGTGCGGTTGAGCCAGACGCGTACGCGAGAGACCATGCAGGGCCGTCCTTTCGGGTTCGCGGGCAGGGCAAAGCAGGCCCGTGCCCGGGCAGGGTGGTTGGAGGTACACCAAACCGCCCCGTGCGAAGGGACGTTCATGGCGGTGGTGTTGGGGCGATCATACGGCTTTCAAAGGGTGCCGCGTGCAACGTACGTGTTACGGAACTGCGGATCATTTCTGACCACCCCGGCCGGCCCCGCACCGCCCTGTCGGACCGCCGACGAGATCCCGCCTTGTACCGGCGCGGCACTCTGTGTTCTCGTGGTGTCATCCGTGTGATCGAAAGGGGCGAGGGTGACGTCGACGGCCGGTGGTGCCGGACAGCTGCTGGCCATCAGTGACCTGCACATCGGCTACGAGGAGAACCGCGAGCTCGTCGAGAAGATGCGCCCCGACTCGGACGACGACTGGCTGCTCGTCGCCGGCGACGTGGCGGAGACCGTGGCCGACATCCGCTGGGCCCTCGAGACGCTCGCCGGCCGTTTCCGCAAGGTCGTCTGGGCACCCGGCAACCACGAACTGTGGACCCACCCGAAGGACTCCGTCACCCTGCGCGGTGTAGCCCGCTACCAGCACCTCGTTGAGGTGTGCCGGGAACTCGGCGTGACGACCCCCGAGGACCCCTACCCCGTCTGGGACGGCCCCGGCGGCCCGGTGGCCGTGGCGCCGCTGTTCCTGCTGTACGACTACTCCTTCCTGCCCTCCGGCTGCACGACCAAGGAGGAGGGGCTGAAGTACGCGCACGGGACCGGGATCGTGTGCAACGACGAGTACCTGCTGCACCCCGACCCGTACCCGTCCCGCGAGGCCTGGTGCGAGGCCCGGGTCGCCGAGACGGAGCGCCGGCTCGCCGCACTGCCCGAGGACCTGCCCACCGTCCTCGTCAACCACTATCCGCTGGACCGGCACCCGATGGACGTCCTGTGGTACCCCGAGTTCGCCATGTGGTGCGGCACCCGGCTGACCGCCGACTGGCACCGCAGGTTCCGCGTCGAGACCATGGTCTACGGCCACCTGCACATCCCGCGGACCACCTGGCACGAGGGCGTCCGCTTCGAGGAGGTGTCGGTGGGATACCCCCGCGAGTGGCGCAAGCGACAGCAGCCGCCGGGACGGCTGCGCCGGATTCTGCCCAGGGAGGACGGGGCGCGTTGATCGAGGAACTGCTGCCGGACGCGGTCGTCACCGTCGAGGCGTACGGCGACGAGGAGCCCCCGAACACGGTCCTGTACCCCGAGGAGGAGGCGGTCGTCGCCCGGGCGGTCGACAAGCGCCGCCGGGAGTTCGCCGTCGTACGCTCCTGCGCGCGCCGCGCCATGGAGAAGCTCGGCGTGCCGCCGCAGCCGATCCTGCCCGGCGAACGCGGCGCCCCGGGCTGGCCGGCCGGGCTGGCCGGCAGCATGACCCACTGCGACGGCTACAGCGCCGCCGCGCTGGTCCGCGTCGCCGACCTGGCCTCCGTCGGTATCGACGCCGAACCCCACGGGACGCTCCCGGAGGGCGTCCTGCCCGCCGTCGCCCTGCCCGCCGAGGCGGAGCGGCTGCGCCGGCTGGCCGGCGAGCACCCCGGCATCCACTGGGACCGGCTCCTGTTCAGCGCCAAGGAGTCCGTCTACAAGGCATGGTTCCCCCTCACCGGGAAGTGGCTGGACTTCACCGAGGCCGACATCGACGTCTTCACCGGCCCCGGCGACGAGCACAGCGGCGGCTTCCGGGCCCGGCTCCTCGTGCCGGGCCCGGTGGTGGGCGACCGCCGGCTCGACCTCTTCGAGGGCCGGTGGACGGTCCAACGGGGGCTGGTGGCGACCGCGGTGAGCGTGCCGCACAGCTGAGCCGCCCCGGCCCCCCGGGCCCCCGAGGGCGTGCCCGGCGGTCCGCCTGCGCTGCGCTAGGGCTCCGCGGGGCACCAGCTCTGCAACAGCCGGAAGAACTCCTCCTCGTTGCCGCTCAGTCCCGCGTCCGCCAGGGCCTGTTCCGCCTCGGCGAGGACGGAGGGCGGGACGACGGGTGGTCGGCGGGAGCCGGGGGGACCGTCGAACGCGGCTCGTACGGTGTGCAACAGCCGCAGATAGGCCTGGACGGCGGTGCGCTCGCGGTCGGTCAGTACGGCGGTGGGCATCGGTCGGCTCTCCCCAAGTCGGCGTCGTCGCGTCACGCCCCCGCATATGAGGGCGCATCACCAGCTTGCCGTCCACCACTGACAATCGGGTTCGTCCACGCGTCGGTTCGCCCGCTTAGCGGAGGCGAAACCTCCCTGAAATCCCTTGTGGGAAAGCCGTCCTACGCTGGAAGGAAGGGCTTTCGGTCGCACTCTCGCGGCCGGGGAACGCGTACAGGAACGGAGGCGAGTGCGTGGTCGACGTCCCACGACGGCGCCCGGCGCGCACCGTACGGCTGCGTCCGGTGGGCGACGGGGAACTCGAGTTGCAGTACCGCGTCGTGCACGGCTACCGGCGCGCCTTCCGGATGGCCGGCGAGGGGCCGGCGCTGGTGCTGATCCACGGCATAGGGGACTCCTCCGACACCTGGGCCGAGCTGATCCCCGACCTCGCCCGTACGCATACCGTGATCGCGCCCGACCTGCTCGGCCACGGTGCGTCGGACAAGCCGCGCGCCGACTACTCGGTGGCCGCGTACGCGAACGGCGTGCGCGATCTGCTCACCGCGCTCGGCATCGAGTCGGCGACACTGGTCGGGCACTCGCTGGGCGGGGGAGTGGCGATGCAGTTCGCCTACCAGTTCCCCGAGCGGACGGAGCGGCTGATCCTGGTCAGCGCGGGCGGGGTGGGCCGCGAGGTCAATCCGGTGCTGCGGCTGGTCTCCTTGCCGGGCGCCGATCTCATGCTGTCGACACTGCGGCTGCCGGGCATGCGGCTCCAAGTCGGGCTGGCGGTACGCCTGATGAGGCTTCTGGACACCGACCTCGGCCAGGACGCGCCGGAACTGCTCAACCTCGTCGACGCCCTGCCCGACGAGACCTCGCGCAACGCCTTCATCCGTACCCTGCGGGCGGTCGTCGACTGGCGCGGACAGGTGGTCACCATGCTGGACCGCTGCTATCTGACCGAGGGCATGCCGACCATGCTGCTGTGGGGCGACCGGGACAGCGTCGTACCGGTGCGGCACGCCTACGGCGCGCACGAGGCGATGCCCGGCAGCCGGCTGGAGATCTTCGAAGGGGCGGGCCACTTCCCCTTCCACACCGACCCGGCCCGCTTCGTCACCCTGGTCGAGGAGTTCACCAGTGGCACGGACCCCGCCGACTGGAGCCGGGAGAACTGGCGGGAGCTGCTGCGAGCGGGGCGGCCCGGCACGGCGGCGGGTCAGCCGGACACGGACCGTGCGCGCGCGGTGGAACGGGACCTGCGGGAGGCGAGCGAACGCAGCGCGACCTGACCCGAGGGGCCGACCCGGCCCGACGCGCCCTCGTCAGCCCTGTGGACCGAGGTAACCCAGTGACGCCTCGATCCGCCCCGCAAGATGGTCCCGCTGTCCCCGCACCGACGAAACCGCCAGCCACGCACGGCACTTGCTGGCCAGGAGCAGACCGAAGGTCTCGGCCTCCTTCTCCTCGGCCTGGTCGAAGTGGCTGCGGGCGGCGACCTTCAGGACCGTCGATCGCAGGTCGGCCTCGTCGTCGAGGAGGCGGGCCGCCACGGTGGCGCCCTCGACGCTGTGGCTGCAGTGGCCGGCCTTCATGTGCCACAGCTCGTGGCCGAGGATCACCAACTGATGGTCGGGGGCGGTGCGTTCCTCGATCACGACGAGGTCCTGGTCGGCCATGTCGAGCCACAGCCCGCTGGCCGTGCCGGGCGGGAAGGCGGCCGTGCGGAAGAGGACGGGCCGGCCGCGGCGTCTGCTCATCGCGTCGCACAGGGCGCCGTACAGCTGCTCGGGCGCCGCGGGCGCGGGAAGCGTCAGCTCCGCGACCAACTCGCCGCACAGGCGGCGCATTTCCCTACCAGTGCCCACAGTTCTCCCGTTCTTCCCCGGTTTTGCCCTCCGGATCACGACTCGGGCCGCTTGACGCTTTCCAAGAGCATGTCCAGCCACTCCGCGACCTTGTCGCGGTGCTGGTCGGTGGGCAGTTGGGCGGCCCGCCAGGCGATTCCGCGCACGCCGTGGTCCTGCAGCAGCTTCTCCAGCGGATCCTCGGCGGCCTGGGCCGCCTCGCGCTCCGCGAGTCTTTGCAGCAGGTCCTGCTCGGTGCGCTGGAGGGCGCCCGCGAGCGCCTCGGGGTCCTCAGCCGTGAGGAATCCGGCGTGCACGCGGAAGAAACGCTGGATAGCGTCACAGTGTTCCATGGTGGGACGCCGGTCGCCGTTGATGAGAGCGCCTGCCTGCTGGCGCGACATGCCGGCGCCGTCGGCGATCTCCTGCTGGGTGTACTTGCGGCCGTTAGGCTTCAGGCGGGTGCGGCGCAGGAGGTCGAGGCGCTGCAGAAAACGGGCCTGGACGTCCGGCTCGCCCGCCGGGCGACCGCTCAGCAGGGCCCTGACCACGGGTTCCGGGACGCCGGAGGCGGCGGACAGGCGGCCGGTGGCGAAGACCTCCGCGTGGGCCACACCGAGCCGGTCGGCGAGCGCGGTGACACGAGCGACGACGGCCGGCAGTGCGGCCGTCGGCGTGGCGGCCGAACCCTCGAAGCCATCCGTCACCGACAGAACTCCTACGTCTCTCACAGGCTTCTCACAAACGGTTGCCGTGAACCTGACGGACATTACCGGTTGGTTCGAACTCACATCCAGGTCTCGCCACAACTGTGGCCAATTTCAGCCGTCAACAGGCATGAAATGCCACGATAGTTGACACGCCTCGGACCGGGGCAGCAGGATCAAGACGCCGCGTGAAGGCCGCATAGGCAAGAGGGGTGACCTCCCGATGGCATATCAGGCAGGTGGGCAGCGGTCCGTACCGCGGCCCGCCCCCGAGAGTCCCGAGGCCCAGGCGTACCTACGGGACTACGCCACCCTCCTGGAGGCCGTGCCCTTCCCGTCCGTCATCCTCGACCACCGCTGGGACGTCGTTCTGGCGAACACCGCTTTCGCGTCACTTTTCCGCGGCGTGGGCCCGCACCCCACGGCCATGCCCGACGAGAACTTCCTCAGGTTCGTGCTCTTCCACCCGGACGCCGGCACGGTCCTCGGTGAGCACGAGTCCAGTTGGTGCCTGCCGATGCTGGCCCACTTCGCGGCCGCCGTCGAGCGGCACGGACACGACCACGGGCTGCAGGCCATCCGCCGCGAGATCGCCCAGGATCCGATCATGGAGGCCGCCTACCGGCAGGGCCTGCCGCACTGGATCCGCGCGGTCGGCGAGCGGGCCGTCGCCCATGACGGCGCCGTCCGTCCCTTGCTGCACCCCGACCCGCGCTGGGGTTCGACCGAATGCCGGGTCGTCGACGAGACGCCCAGGACCCTGCAGGAGATCGGCTACACCCGGCTGACGCTGGTGCTGCGCGAGGTGCGCCGCGACCGGTCCAGGACGCGCGCGGCCCGCCGCACCGCGGCCCACCTGCGCGTGGTGCCCGCCCCCGAGGACTGACCGGGGCACCGTCGGCGTTCAGGTCGCCGACGGCGCCCCGTCAGCGCGCTGCCCGGTTCCTGCGAGGAGACGGCGCGGGACTGTTCCCTCCAGGTGTGCTGTGTGACATAGTACTGATGTGACCGAGCGACTGACCTGCGACGTCGTGGTCGTCGGAGCCGGGATGGTGGGCGCTGCCTGCGCGCTGTACGCGGCTCGGGCGGGCCTCGACGTGATCCTCGTCGACCGCGGCCCGGTGGCCGGCGGCACGACCGGCGCCGGCGAGGGCAACATCCTCGTCTCCGACAAGGAACCGGGCCCGGAGCTCGACCTCGCGCTGCTGTCCGGCCGCCTGTGGGGCGAACTGGCGCTGGAGTCCGGGGCGCCCGTCGAGTACGAGGCGAAGGGCGGTGTCGTCGTGGCCTCGTCCCCGGGCGGGCTCGCGGCGCTGGAGCGGTTCGCCGACGGACAACGCGCCGCGGGGGTAGTCGCCGAACCGGTCGCGGGTGACGCGCTGTACGAACTCGAACCCCATCTCGCCCCCGGCCTGCCCGGCGCCGTCCACTACCCCCAGGACTGCCAGGTCATGCCCGCCCTGGCCGCCGCCCACCTCGCCCGCGCCTCGGGTGCCCGCCTGTTCACCGGCCGGACGGTGACGGACGTCCTGCGCACGCCGGACGGCGCGGTGCGCGGGGTCCGCACGGACCGGGGCGACATCCACGCCCCGGCGATCGTCAACGCGGCCGGCACCTGGGGCGCAGAGCTCGCCGCACTCGCGGGCGTCCACCTCCCCGTCCTCCCGCGGCGCGGCTTCGTCCTGGTCACCGAGCCACTGCCGCGCCTGGTCCGCCACAAGGTGTACGCCGCCGACTACGTGGCCGACGTGGCCAGCGATGCGGCGGCGCTGCAGACCTCGCCGGTCGTCGAGGGCACGGCGGCGGGACCGATCCTGATCGGGTCGAGCCGCGAACGGGTCGGCTTCGACCGGAGCTTCTCCCTGCCCGTCGTACGGGCGCTCGCGGCGGGCGCGACGCGGCTGTTCCCCTTCCTGTCGGACGTGCACGCGATGCGCGCCTACCTGGGCTTCCGCCCGTACATGCCCGACCACCTGCCCGCCATCGGGCCCGACCCCCGGGTTCCCGGCCTGCACCACGCCTGCGGTCACGAGGGCGCCGGCATCGGACTCGCCACCGGCACCGGTCACTTGATCGCGCAGGCGCTGACCGCGAAGGCCCCCGACCTGGACCTGACGCCCTTTCGCCCCGACCGCTTCGCCGAGGAGGCCGTATGAGAACCCCTCTGGAGCTTGCCGACGCCCACCCGGGCCCGGCCTTCACGGTCACCCTGGACGGCCGCGAGACCGAGGCACTGCCCGGCCGAACGGTCGCCGCCGCGCTCTGGGCGGCCGGGATCACGTCGTGGCGCAGCACTCGGGGCGAGGGGCGCCCGCGTGGCGTCTTCTGTGGCATCGGCGTCTGCTTCGACTGCCTGGTCACCGTCAACGACCGCCCGAACCAGCGGGCCTGTCTGGTGCCCCTGCACCCGGGCGACGTCATCCGCACGCAGGAGGGGACGGGGCACGATGGCTGACCTCGCGGTGATCGGCGCGGGTCCGGCGGGACTCGCCGCGGCGCTGGCGGCGCCGCACAGGGCGTGACGGTCGCGGTCGTCGACTCGGCGACGGAAGCGGGCGGGCAGTTCTACCGTCAGCCCGCGTCCGGTCTGCGCGCACGGCGGCCTGAGGCCCTGCACCACCAGTGGCGAACCTGGGAACGGCTGAAGGACGGTCTGGCCGGGAGCGCGGTCCAGCTGCTGACGGATCATCATGTCTGGTCCGTGGAACGGGACTCCGGCGGTCTCACCGTGCACGCCCTGCTCGGCCCCGAGCAGCAGGAGCCCCTCGCCGTGCGCGCCGACGCCGTACTCCTTGCCACCGGCGGCTACGAGCGGGTGCTTCCCTTCCCCGGCTGGACCCTTCCCGGTGTCGTCACCGCCGGCGGTGCCCAGGCCATGCTGAAGGGCGGGCTCGTGGTGCCGGGGCGCAGAGCGGTCGTCGCCGGGACCGGGCCGCTGCTGCTGCCCGTGGCGACCGGGCTCGCGGCGGCGGGCGTCGAGGTCGCGGCGCTCGTCGAGGCGGCAGGCCCCAAGGACCTCGTACGGCACGGGCGGGCGCTGGCCGGCAAGGTTCCCGAGGGCGCCGGATACGCGGCCCGCCTCCTGCGTCACCGCGTCCGCCTCCTCTCCCGCCATACGGTCGTCCGCGCCCACGGCGACGAGCGGCTCACCGGTGTCACCGTGGCCGCGCTGGACACCGACGGGCGGGCCCGCCCCGGCACCGGGCGGTACCTCCCGTGCGACACCCTCGCGGTCGGACACGGGATGCTCCCGCACACCGACCTCGCCGAGACCCTCGGCTGCCGCCTGGACGGCCTCACGGTGGCCGTCGACGACGAGCAGCGCACGGATGTGCCCGGCGTATGGGCGGCGGGCGAGTCCACCGGCATCGGCGGCGCGGCCCTCGCCCTGGCCGAGGGACACATCGCCGGACGCTCGATCGCCGCACGCCTGAAGGGCGCCGAACCCGACCCGGCGCAGTGGGCGCCGGCCGCCAAGGCCCGTACGAGACTTCGCAGGCTGGCCGCCGCCCTCGACGCCGCGTACCCGCCGCCCGCGCACTGGAGCGACCAGGTCACCGACGACACCCTCGTCTGCCGTTGCGAGGAGGTCACCGCCGGGGCCGTCCGCGAGGCCGTGGACGAGCTCGGGGCGGGCGACGTCCGCACCGTGAAACTGCTGACCCGGGCCGGAATGGGCTGGTGCCAGGGACGTGTGTGCGGGCCTGCGGTCGCCGGACTCGCCGGATGCGAACTCACCCCGTCCCGGCGGCCGTTCGCGCGACCCGTACCGCTCGGTGTGCTCGCCCGGCAACACGACATCGCCACGGAGAGAGGAACCTCATGACCGACCACCGCCCCTGGCGCGGCGTCCTCGTCGCCACCGCCCTCCCGCTCGACGACGACCTCCGCGTCGACCACGACAAGTACGCCGAGCACTGCGCCTGGCTCGTCGAGAACGGCTGCGACGGCGTCGTGCCGAACGGCTCCCTCGGGGAGTACCAGGTCCTCACCCCCGAAGAGCGGGCGAAGGTCGTGGAGACCGCGGTGGCCGCGATCGGCGGCTCGCGGGTGATGCCGGGCGTGGCCGCCTACGGCTCGGCCGAGTCCCGCCGCTGGGCCGAGCAGGCGCGCGACGCGGGCTGCGAGTCCGTGATGCTGCTGCCGCCCAACGCCTACCGTGCCGACGAGCGCTCGGTGCTGTCGCACTACGCGGCGGTCGCCGAGGCGGGCATCCCGATCGTGGCGTACAACAACCCCATCGACACCAAGGTCGACCTCGTCCCCGAACTACTCGCCAAGCTGCACGGCGAGGGGTACATCCACGCGGTCAAGGAGTTCTCCGGCGACGTCCGCCGCGCTTACCAGATCGCCGAACTCGCCCCGGAACTCGACCTGTTGATCGGTGCCGACGACGTCCTGCTGGAACTCGCGATCGCCGGCGCCAAGGGCTGGGTCGCCGGCTACCCGAACGCGCTGCCGAGGTCCACCGTGGAGCTGTACCGCGCGGCCGTCGGCGGCGACCTCGGCACCGCCAAGAAGCTCTACGAGCAGCTGCACCCGCTGCTGCGCTGGGACTCCAAGGTCGAGTTCGTGCAGGCGATCAAGCTCTCCATGGACATCGTCGGCCGTCACGGGGGACGCTGCCGTCCACCACGGGTGCCCCTGCTGCCCGAGCAGGAGGCCGCGATCCGCGCAGACACCGAGCAGGCCGTCGCCGCAGGGCTCGCGTGACCGCACCCCACTGATCGCAAAGGAGGCCGGCCCGTGCGCAGCAAACTCGTCCTGCACGCCGTCGACTCGCACACCGAGGGCATGCCCACCCGCGTCATCACCGGCGGCATCGGCACGATCCCGGGCGCGACCATGAACGAGCGGCGCCTGTACTTCCGTGAGCACCGCGACCACATCAAGCAGCTCCTGATGAACGAGCCGCGCGGTCACTCGGCGATGAGCGGCGCGATCCTCCAGCCGCCCACCCGCCCCGACTGCGACTGGGGCGTGATCTACATCGAGGTCTCCGGCTATCTGCCGATGTGCGGGCACGGCACGATCGGCGTGGCGACCGTGCTCGTCGAGACCGGCATGGTGGAGGTCGTCGAACCGGTCACCACGATCCGGCTCGACACCCCGGCGGGCCTGGTCGTCGCCGAGGTGGCGGTTCAGGACGGCGCCGCGAAGGCGGTCACCCTCCAGAACGTGCCCTCCTTCTCCGTCGCCCTCGACCGCAAGATCGCACTGGCCGACGGGCGCACGGTGACATACGACATGGCATACGGCGGCAACTTCTACGCCATCGCGCCGTTGGAGGAGTTCGGGCTGCCCTTCGACCGTTCCCGCAAGGACGACATCCTCAAGGCGGGACTCTCCCTCATGGCGGCGATCAACGCCGAGGAGGAGCCCGTGCACCCCGAGGACCCGTCCATCCGTGGCTGCCACCACGTCCACCTCATCGCCCCCGGCGCCACCGCCCGCCACTCCCGGCACGCCATGGCGATCCACCCCGGCTGGTTCGACCGCTCGCCCTGCGGCACGGGCACCAGCGCGCGGATGGCGCAGTTGCACGCCCGCGGTGAACTGCCCCTGCACACCGAGTTCGTGAACGAGTCCTTCATCGGGACACGGTTCACCGCCGCCTCCTCGGCACCACCGAGGTCGCGGGCCGGCCGGCCGTCCTGCCCAGCTTCACCGGCCGTGCCTGGATCACCGGCACCGCGCAGTACCTGCTCGATCCGTCGGATCCGTTCCCGGCCGGGTTCGTGCTGTGAACGTCGAGGATAATGAGGCGCGTAACGCGTGACATTGCACAGCTAGGAGACCCATGGCCGCCCAGCGCACCAGCGCCCCGCCCGCCGCAGCCGGCCCGGCGCTGCCCACCCTGGGCGGCAAGAAGAGCAGCTACCGCGAGCGGGTCGCCGACGCCCTGCGAGCCGCGCTGATCGCCGGGGAACTGCTCCCCGGCGAGGTGTACTCCGCGCCGGCCCTCGCCGCCCGCTTCGGCGTCTCGGCGACCCCGGTGCGCGAGGCCATGCTGGACCTGGTCAAGGAAGGCCTGGTCGACACCGTCCCCAACAAGGGCTTCCGGGTCACCGCGGTCTCCGAGAAACAGCTCGACGAGTACAAGCACATTCGCGCCCTCATCGAGATCCCCACGGTGGTGGAGCTGGCCACGACCGCCGACAAGGTCTCCCTGGAGGCGTTGCGCCCCGCCGCCCGGGAGATCGTCCAGGCCGCCGTCTCCGGTGACCTCATCGCGTACGTCGAGGCCGACACCCGCTTCCACCTCGGCCTGCTCGCCCTCGCCGGCAACGCCCACCTCGTCGAGGTCGTCGGCGACCTGCGCAAACGCTCCCGTCTCTACGGCCTCACCGCGCTGGTCGAGGCGGGCCGGCTGCTGGCCTCCGCCGAGGAGCATCTCGAACTCCTCGACGCACTGATCGCCCGCGACGACAAGGCCGTACGCGAGGTCATGACCCGCCACCTCGGACACGTGCGCGGCATGTGGGCCGCCCGCGGAGACCGTTGACGCGGTACGCAACCGGCTTGTGTTCCTCGCGCGGCCACGCGGCGAAGAACACCACCGTCGACGGGCCCCAGCCTGGGCCGGGGCAACCCGGACACGGTCGTCGGCGCCACCGCCACCGCCTACTGCTACCTGTGCGGCCTGCGGCTGTCCGTGAGCGTCAACCCCGGTCGGCAGGCCGGTTCAGCGAGGTGGAGGCGTATCCGACTTCGTGACCGCGTCCTCGGGAACCCCGCGCTTCGCCGCCTGGATCTGCTCGTACACATGGGTGCGCAGTTCGGCGAAGCGCGCGTCCACCCGGGTGTGCAACTGGTCGCGCTCGGCGGGCAGATCGACCTTCAGCTGCTCCTGGACGACGGTGGGCGAGGCGGACAGCACGATGACCCGCTCGCCGAGATAGACCGCCTCGTCGATGTCATGGGTGACGAACAGGATCGTGATGCCGCGCTCCCGCCACAGCCCCCGGACCAGGTCCTCCAGATCGGCCCGGGTCTGCGCGTCCACCGCCGCGAACGGCTCGTCCATCAGCAGCACACGGGGCTCGTACGCCAGCGCCCGGGCGATGGCGACCCGCTGCTGCATCCCGCCGGACAGCTGCCACGGATACGCCGAGACGGCATCCGCCAGCCCCACCGACTCCAACGCGTCCCGCACCAGCTCCCGGCGCCGCGCTTTGCTCAAGTCCTTCTGCTTCAAGGGGAGTTCGACGTTCTCGCCGACCCGCATCCACGGAAACAGGCTGCGCCCGTACTCCTGGAAGACGAACGCCATCCCGGGCGGCGGGCCGCTCACCTTCCGCCCCTCCAGCAGGACTTCACCGCCGGTCGGCGTGAGCAGACCGCCCATGCACTTCAGCAGCGTCGTCTTGCCACAGCCCGACGGGCCGACGAGGCAGACCAGTTCACCCGCGTCGACGGTGAAGGTGAGGTCGCGTACCGCCTCCACGCGGCGTCCGGATCCCTCGTAGACCTTCTTCAGGCCGCGTACGTCGAGCATGGACCGCCCCTTCACGATGTTCACTTCAGGACCGCCGGGTGGTCGCACGCAGACCGTGGTACCAGCCGAGCACCCGGCGCTCGACCAGTCGGAAGACGACGGAGAGCAGGAAGCCGAGCAGACCGAGGACGAGGATCCCGGTCCACATGTCGGGGATCGCGAAGCTGCGCTGGAACTGGACGACGGTGAAGCCGATGCCGTTGTTGGCGGTGAACATCTCGCTGATGACCATGAGGATGATGCCGATCGAGAGTGCCTGGCGCAGCCCGGCGAGGATCTGCGGGCTCGCCGAGCGCAGCACCAGATGGCGCAGGCGGGCGAACCCCGTGACGCCGTAGGAGCGGGCCGTCTCCAGCATCACCGAGTCGACCGCGCGCACGCCCTCCACGGTGTTGAGCAGGATCGGCCAGACGCAGCCGCTCGCGATCACGACGATCTTCATGGTGTCGCCGATGCCCGCGAACAGCGTGATGACCGGCACCAGGACGGGCGGCGGCACGGCCCGCAGGAACTCCAGGACCGGCTCGCACACCGCGCGCACCCTGCGGTAGGAGCCGATGACCGTGCCGAGCGCGACGCCCACCACAGCGGCCAGCGCATAGCCGCCCAGAAGGCGCAGGATGCTCGGCACGACGTCCGTGCGCAGCCGGTCGGCCGTCCAGACGTCCGGGAAGGTGTCGAGGATCGTCCGCAGCGGCGGCCAGAAGGGATCCGTACTGCCGTCCGACGCAGCCCACCACACGGCGACCAGCACCACGGGCAGCGCGACGACGAAGAACAGCCGCGTCAGCAAGCGCCCGATCACACCGCCACCTCCCCGCGCACCGACTGGTGCCAGGCCAGCGCCCGCCGCTCCACCGTTCGCGCGCCGACGTTGATGAGCAGCCCCAGCAGACCCGCGACCACGATGAGCGCGTACATCTGCGGCACCGCCTGCGAGGTCTGCGCCACCGCGATCTGCCGGCCCAACCCCGGGGCGCCGATGACGAGTTCGGCGGTGATCGCGAGGACCAGCGCCACCGCGGCGGCCAGCCGCACACCGGTCATGACGTACGGCAGGGCCGTCGGCCACAGCACATGGCGCACGCGCGCCCAGGTGCCGAGGCCGTAGGAGCGTGCCGTCTCCTCGGCGACCGGGTCCACGTCCTGGACGCCGTACAGGGTCTGGATCAGTACCTGCCAGAAGGAGGCGTACACCACCAGCAGGAGCACCGACTTCAGTTCGGTGCCGTAGAGCAGCACCGCCAGCGGGATCAGCGCCACCGACGGGATCGGGCGCAGGAACTCGATCGTCGAGGCCGTCGCCTCGCGCAGGTACGGCACGACGGAGATGACCACGCCCGCGACGACACCGGCGCAGACCGCGATGGCCAGGCCCAGCGCCCAGCCGGTGAGGGTGTCGCCGAGTGCGCTCCAGAAGGCAAAGTCGCTGACCTCGTCCGCGAGCGCTTCGGCGATACGGCTCGCCGGCGGGAAGTACGCCTCCTTGACCAGGCCGAGCCGCGGCACCGCCTCGCCCAGGGCGAGGAAGGCGGCGAGCCCGGCCGCACCGAGTGCGACGTTCTGGCCCCTCATGCGTTCATGCCCCTCACGGCAGCAGCGCGTCCAGGTCGGGCGTCTTCTTGAAGAGGCCGTCCTCCTCGCCGAGCTTCATGAGCGCCTCGATGGAGGAGCGGTTCGGCTCGCTCGGCCACTTCGGCAGGATCACCTGCTCCAGCACCGACGCCGGGATCTTGGTGTACGTCGTGACGATCTGCCGGGCCTCGTCCGGGTGGGCCTCGGCGTATGCGAGGGACTCGGCGGTGGCGTCCTGGAACTTCTTGACCACGTCCGGGTGTTGCTGCGCGTACTGCGTCGAGGTGAAGTACATCGCGACGGTGACTTCCGGCGCGACGTCGACCAAGGGCGAGGCGATCTCCCGGCCGCCCTGGCTGCGGATGGTGGCGGTCGCCGGTTCGACCACGCACGCGGCGTCGATCTGGCCGTTGTCGAGGGCGGCGGGCATCTGGTCGAAGGGCATCTCGACGAGGTTCACCTTGTCCGGGTCACCGCCCGCCTCGCGCACCGCCTGGCGGACCGCGGTCTCGTTGATGTTCTTCAGGGTGTTGATGGCGACCTTCTTGCCCTCGAGCTCCTTCGGCGACTTGACGGGGCTGTCCTTCTTGACCATCAGGCCGTTGAAGTCCTTGCCCCGCACGCCGGTCGACGCGATGCCGTTGGCGACGGCCCGCACGGGAACACCGTTGGTCTGGGCGACCATCAGGGACGTCACATTGCTGAAGCCGAACTGGAACTGCCCGCTGACCACGCCGGGCACGATCGCGGCACCGCCCTGAGCGGCGGTGAACTCCAGTTTCAGGCCGTGCTTCTCGAATAAGCCCTTCTTCTGGCCGAGATACAGCGGCGCGACATCCACGATCGGGATGATTCCGAGCTTGACGGTGGTGACACCGCCGGACGACGCGCCCGCGTCCGGCGAACCGCCGTCGGACGAGCCACAGGCCGTCGCGACGAACAGCAGGACGCCGGCGGTGAGACCGGCCGACAGACGACGCATGGCTCCTCCTGTACAGACAACGGTGCAGCGGTGTTCCGACAGGTTGTGCGCAAGGCGCACAGTAGTGCGCGGAAATGCCCGGCGGGAAGGTAGAAGTCTCAACGGAGCCGGGGCAAAGGGGTTCGCCGACAACATTGTTGACGCTATTGGAGGTGGCGATGCTTCCGGGAGACCGCGCACCACACTTCGTGAGGTCCTTCGAGCGCGGCCTCGCCGTGATCCGCTCCTTCGACGCCGAGCACCCCGCCCGCACGCTCAGCGAGGTCGCCCACGCCTGCGACCTGACCCGCGCCGCCGCCCGCCGACTGCTACTGACCCTCGCCGACCTCGGCTACGTCCACCAGGACGGACGCCTCTTCCGCCTCACGCCACGGGTGCTGGAGCTGGGCTACTCGTACCTCTCCAGCGTCACCTTGCCGCAGATCGCCGAGCCGCACCTCGAGCAACTCGTGGCGCGCGTACGGGAGTCGTCGTCGCTGTGCGTCCTGGACGGCGACGACATCGTGTACGTGGCGCGAGTGCCGACCCGTCGCATCATGACCGCGTCCATCACGGTCGGCACCCGCTTCCCGGCGTATGTGACGTCGGTGGGCCGGGTGATCCTCGCCCATCTGCCGGAGGAGGAGATCGAAGTCCGTCTCGCCCGCGCGGAGTTGAAGCCGCTGACCGCGCGCACCATCACCTCGCCGGACCCCCTGCGGGCGGAACTGCGGCGCGTCCGCCGGCAGGGTTACGCCATCGTCGACCAGGAGCTGGAGGAGGGGCTCCGGTCGGTGGCCGCGCCGGTGCGGGACCGGGACGGCGAGGTGGTGGCCGGCGTGAACGTCGCGGTGCACGCCGGCCGTACGTCGGTGGACTCGATCCGTGCGGACCTGCTGCCGCATCTGCTCGCGGCGGTGGCCCGGATCGAGGCCGACCTGAGGATCACAGGTCCAGCACGAGCCGCTTCCCACGGCACCGGGACACACAGATCATCATCGTCTCGCCGCTCTCCTGCTCCTCCTGCGTGAGCACGGAGTCCCGGTGTTCCGGGGTGCCGTCGAGGACGTCGGTCTCGCAGGTCCCGCAGGTGCCCTCGGTGCACGAGAACAGCACCTCGACACCGGCGGCGCGCACGGCGTCGAGCACGGAGACGTCCGGGGACACGGTGAGCGTCTTGCCGCTCTGCGCCAGCTCGACCTCGAACTCCGTGTTCGCGCCGTCCTCCTGCTCCTTCGGGGCGAACCGTTCCACATGCAGCAGCCCGGCCGGACACCGCGCCTCCACCGCGTCGAGCAGCGGCCCGGGCCCGCAGCAGTAGACGAGCGTGCTCTCGGGAACGTCGTCGAGCACCGAGGCGAGGTCCAGAAGACCGGCCTCGTCCTGGGGAGCTACGGTGACGCGGTCGCCGTAGCGGCTCAACTCCTCGGTGAACGCCATGGACCGGCGGGTCCGGCCGCCGTACAGCAGGGTCCACTGCGCACCCTCGGCCTCCGCCGCCGCCAGCATCGGCAGGATCGGCGTGATGCCGATGCCGCCGGCGATGAAGCGGTAGCGGGGCGCGGGCCGCAGGGCGAAGTGGTTGCGCGGCCCGCGCACCCGGACCTTGTCCCCCTGCCCCAACTGCTCGTGCACATGGGCGGATCCGCCCCGCCCGTCCGGCTCCCGCAGCACGGCGATCCGCCACGCCGAGCGGTCCGCGGGATCGCCGCACAGCGAGTACTGGCGCTCCAGCTCCGGACCGAGGACGACATCGATGTGCGCGCCCGGCTCCCACGCCGGGAGCTCCTCGCCCAGCGGGTGGCGCAGGGTGAGGGCGAGCACGCCGTCGGCCGCGAACTCCTTGCGGTCGACGACGAGTTCGACTTCGTACGCGGTCATGAGGTGTTTCCTTGCGGCTCGTGTCCCAGTGGCTCGTGTCCCTGCGGCTGGTGCCCCTGGGGGTGGGCGAGCATCCACTCCCACATCTCGATCGGGTCCTGCGAGGTGTGCTCGCGGCCGCAGTGACAGGTGCCGTGCAGCACGTCGGTGCCGGGCAGCCAGTCGATGCGGTAGATCTCCCCGGTGGGGCTGCCGCTCACAGGACCTTCTCCACGGGCTTGTCGCCCTCCTCGACCAGCCGGGCGAGGATACGGCGGGCGGCCAGGCCACCGGTGTCGATGTTGATGCTCAGCTCCTGGTAGCCGGTGCGCTCGCTGCCGAGGGTCCGCTGCAGCAGGTTGAGGGCGGTGACGTCCTGCATGACGACGGTGTGGTTGTTGCCGCGCAGGAACTCGGTGACCTCGTCGTCGTCCGTCGCCCAGTCCCGCGAGACCGCCCAGAAGTCGTACACCTTGCCGTCGCCGGACGGGGTGATGGCGTACGTGATCTCGGTGTGGAAGCCGTTCGGGTCGCTGCCGTCCGCCTCGGGCAGCACACCGACCGGGGCGATACGGCTGTGCAGCAGGTACAGGCAGGGCGCGTGGTACTCGATGTCCTGCCAGCGGGTGATGCGGCCCTCGATGCCGGTGGACTTGGCGTAGAACGGCGGGCACTCGGCGTCGTCCATGTGCCGGCTGACCCGGACGATGCCGGCGCCCTCGTCGACCTCCGTGGTGATCGGCGTCTCGGCGACCTCGGGGGTGCCGATGTAGCCGCCGTGGAGGTAGGTCTCGTGGGACAGGTCGAGGAGGTTGTCGACGAGGAGGCCGTAGTCGCAGTCGATGGGCTCCATGCCGCGCACGGTGACCCAGCCGGGGGAGTCGAGGTGCTTGGCCCGCGGGATGCCCTGCGGGTCGGCGAGCGCCGGGTCACCGATCCACACCCAGATCAGCGAGTCCTGCTCGACGACGGGGTAGGAGGCCACGCGCGCCGTACGCGGAACGCGTTTCTGCCCCGGCACGTACACGCACGCACCGGTCGTGTCGTACGTGAACCCGTGGTACCCGCACACGATCCGGTCGCCGTCGAGCCGGGTCGGCGCCTCGGACAGCGGGTAGCGGCGGTGCACACAGCGGTCGTGCAGGACGACCGGTGTCCCGTCCTCCTCCGTGCGGTAGAGGACGAGGGTCTCCCCGAGGATCGTCCGGCCGAGCAGCTCGCGCCCGACCTCGTGGCTGTAGGCGGCGACGTACCACTGGTTCCTGGCGAAGGCGGTGGTGTGAGGCATGGGGTTCCCGTCCCTGTCGGCGGGGCGCCGTCGCCCCGCGTGCCGTGGTTGGAATCAGGGTCGTGACGGCCGTGGTCGCCGCGCAAGGCGGCTTCTGTCAGGCGGAAGCGTCCCTGCGAAATGGCCGGTCAAGAGTGGTCCGGTGCCGGTCTGTAGCAGACATCTCGGCACCGGATGCACTCGGAAGTACATGTACGAGGTGTCTCCTTACTGACCTGCTCCGGCTGAACTCGATCACCCATGGTGCGTCCGGCAGGAGCCTGGCAGTGATCACTGGCGAATCTGGCCAGGAGGCGATCACCTGGATCGCGGAGCAGGTCCATGAACTGCGAGGATCGGTGATCCTGAGCGACTGCCTGCACCCGATCCGGCAGGGGCGGCCTGAGGCGGTCAACGGGGAGCTCCTCGGCTTCCTCCCTGGCCTCCGACCCGGTTTCGACCGGTCGTTGCAGAGGTTCCTCGATGGTCTCCGACCTGGGAGCGAGCGCACCGATCAGGCTGGGCGGCGACGGCCCTCACCGTCGCCGCCCAGCCCGCCAAGGGCCTGAGCCACCCTTGCGAGCAACTCCGCGGATGTCCCCGGCAGGCCGGGCGCGTGGCGAAGCTCGCGAAGTTCCGGGGAGCCCGGGAACCGCCACTCGGCCCCTGGCACGGAGCTGAGGGCCCCCGCCGGAGACAGCCCACAGCGCCATCCATGGAGTTCAGGACCGCGCGGAGACCTCGGCGTGGGCGGCGCGCAGCGAGACCTTGTCGATCTTGCCGACCGCGAACGCCGGAGTGCGAGGTGAAACGGCAGTGGCGCGCGTCGGCGGCGGCCCGTAGTTCCTCGGGTCGCCGGGCCGCCGTGCGCAGCGGTGTTGAGGCGCATGGGGGTCGGTGTCCCTCGGGCGCAGGGTCATGCGCGATGTTCAGCGCTGCTCTGGAGGCGATCTCCTGGGCAGCAGCAGTTCGTCGTTGAAGGGGGTCTGCCGTTTGACGGCGGACGAACTGTGCGAGTCCCAGCGGGCCTCCGCGGGCCCACCGCGGGTCCAGGAGCATGGAGCGCAGGCCCGAGGCGCCTGGGGTGGGCTCATGGCCCGCCGACATCGCCAGCCGGACATCGTCGGCGGTGACGCGGAGCCGGAGGGGCTGTCCGGTGGCTCGTACGCGAGCCGGCTCCGAGCCTTCCGGATAGGTGTGTGTCTGCCGTGCGTCGGGTGCCGGGTCCGGACAGCCGTCCGAGGCCGCCTGGGCGGTCCGGCGGAGCGTCGCAGGACTGTCCACCGCGTGCGAGGTGATCGGCACCGACGTCCGTCGGTGTGGAACGTGCTCCCCGTGGTTCATGTTCTGGGGCAGCCGTTCACGGCGTGTGATCGGCGGGGCGGAGAACCGGGCGCAGGGTTTCGATGACGCCGGGGTCGTCCACTGTGGAGGGGATGGGTTCGTCGTGGCCGTCGGCGATGCCGCGCATCGTCTTGCGCAGGATCTTTCCCGAGCGGGTCTTGGGCAGGGCGGCCACGACGGCGACGTCCTTGAGGGAGGCGACGGCGCCGATGCGCTCGCGTACGAGCTGGACGAGTTCGGCCTCGACCTCGGTCGCGTCGCGGCTGATGCCGGCTTTCAGGACGATGAAGCCGCGCGGGATCTGGCCCTTGAGTTCGTCGGCCACGCCGATGACGGCGCATTCGGCGACGTCGGGATGGGCGGCCAGGGCCTCTTCCATGCTGCCGGTGGACAGTCGGTGCCCGGCGACGTTGATGACGTCGTCGGTGCGACCCATGACGAAGACGTAGCCGTCGTCGTCGATGTGGCCGCTGTCGCCGGTGAGGTAGTAGCCGTCGTACGCGGAGAGGTAGGAGGCTACGTAGCGGTCGTCGTCGTTCCAGAGAGTGGGCAGTGCGCCGGGCGGCAGGGGAAGCTTGACGACGATCGCGCCGTCGGCGCCCGCGGGCACGGGCTCGCCCGAGGGGTCGAGGACACTGACGTCCCAGCCCGGGAGCGGGCGGGTGGGTGAGCCGGGTTTGACGGGGGCGGCCTCGATGCCGACCGGGTTGGCGACGATGGGCCAGCCGGTCTCGGTCTGCCACCAGTGGTCGATCACCGGGATGCCCAGGAGAGCGCTCGCCCAGTGGTAGGTCTCGGGGTCGAGGCGCTCGCCGGCGAGGAAGAGGTGGCGCAGGCCGGTCAGGTCGTAGTCGGCGGTGAGCGTTCCCTTCGGGTCCTCCTTGCGGATGGCCCGGAAGGCGGTGGGGGCGGTGAACATGGTCTTGGCCCGGTGCTCGGCGGCCACGCGCCAGAACTGGCCGGCGTCCGGTGTGCCGACCGGCTTGCCCTCGTACAGGATGGTCGTGGCGCCGGCCAGCAGGGGCGCGTAGACGATGTACGAGTGCCCGACGACCCAGCCGATATCGGAGCCCGTGAACATGGTCTCGCCGGGGCCCACGTCGTAGACGGCGCCCATCGACCAGTGCAGGGCGACCGCGTAGCCGCCGCAGTCGCGGACGACTCCCTTGGGTTTTCCGGTCGTTCCGGACGTGTAGAGGATGTAGAGGGGATCGGTGGCGGGGACGGGAACGCAGTCGGCCGGGGATGCGGCGGCGACCAGGTCCGCCCAGTCGAGATCGTCGGGACCCAACTCGGCGGGTTCCTGCGAGCGTTGCAGGATCACGCTCTTCTGGGGCTTGTGGGCCGCGAGTTCGATCGCCCGGTCGAGCAGGGGCTTGTACGCGATCACGCGCTTGCCCTCGATGCCGCACGAGGCGGAGACCACGACCTTGGGGGCCGCGTCGTCGACGCGCAGGGCGAGTTCGCGCGGGGCGAACCCGCCGAAGACGACCGAGTGCACCGCGCCGATCCGTGCGCAGGCCAGCATCGCGACGACGGCCTCGGGCACCATCGGCATGTAGATCACCACGCGGTCGCCGTGCCCCACGCCGAGCCCCGCCAGTGCTCCGGCGAAGGCCGCGACCTCGTCCCTCAACTGCGCGTAGGTGTAGGTGCGTTGGGTGTCGGTCACGGGTGAGTCGTAGACGAGCGCGGGCTGTTCACCCCGGCCGGCCTCGACGTGCCGGTCGAGCGCGTTGAAACAGACGTTGAGCCGTCCGTCGGGAAACCAGCGGTAGAAGGGCGCGCCCGAGGAGTCCAGGGCGCGGTGCGGAGCGCCATCCCAGTCGATGCCTTCCGCCGCCTTCAGCCAGAAGCGCTCCGGGTCCTCGGTACTGGCGCGGAAGACATCTTCGTAGGTTCCCATCGCGCACTCCTTTGTGGCCTCGGGACGGTGGTGTGGTTGCGTGCGGAACGGTGTCGTACACAAGTACCGCACGGCCGGTCGGCTTGGTCGAGCGGGATGCCGGTGACCGGTGGACCGGTCACCGGCATCGCGGTGGTGCGGCGGCCTGGCGGGCAGACCCGACGTCAGACGCGGCTTTCGCTCACGCGCCGAGGTGCTTGCGGAGCCACTGGCCCATCTGCCCGATGGCCTGGTCCACCTCGGGTACGCGTCCGGCACCCAGGACGAACGAATGCTGCCCTTCGGGCATCGCGTGGGTCTCGGTGGTGACCTCGAAGTGCGCGAGGCGGCGGCCGAGCTGCGCACCGTCGTCGGCGAGGGCCTCGTGCTCACCGTAGTAGACGAGCGTGGGCGGCAGGCCGGTCAGGTCGGCGTTCACGAGGCTGATCTGCGGGTCGGTGAAGTCCACGGCGGGGTCCTGCAGCCAGGCTCCCCGGAAGAGCTCCAGCGTGCCACGGCTGAGCATCTTGTCGTTTGTCTCGTTGGCGTCCACTGCCGGGTTCTGGAGCGTGAGGTCGGTCCAGGGGGAGACGCTGACGATCGCGCCGGGCGTGGCCTCGCCCTTGGCGAGCAGGCGCAGCGGCAGCATCACCGCGAGGGTGCCGCCGATCGAGTGGCCGGTGCTGCCGATGTTCTGCGGCTCGTAGCCCTGCGCGAGCAGCCACCGGTATGCGGTCTCGGCGTCGTCGAGCTGCGCCGGATAGGGGTGTTCGGGCGCCAGTCGGAAGTCCACGACCAGCGAGCGGGCGCCGGCCGCCTTCGCGATGTGTCCTGCGGCCTTGCGGTCGGAGTGCATGGAGGCCGTGACGGACCCACCGAAGTGGAAGTGCAGCAGCGCGCGGTCGGGATCGGCACCCTCCGGGATGGCCCACAGCGCGGGGACGCCGCCCGCGTCCACTTCGGCGTAGGTGACGCCTTCCGGCTCGGTCGACGCCTTGTGGTTCGAGTCGACGATGTCACGGATGACGGCCAGGTCGAGGCCGGGGGTCGACGACTTCGCGCTCACACTCGCGAGGAACTCCGCGAACTCGTGTGCCTCTGGGCTTACTCCCATGGTGGTGCTCCTTCTCGCGCGGGTGCCGTGCCGGGTTCCTCTGCGGCAGCCGGGTCGATGTGCCGGTTATGACGCTACTGGCTGAGTATGGAAAAGTAAACTCAGATGCGTGAGATCACCTGAGATCACCCTCATAGATGCGAGGAAGCCCTTCGGAACATCGGAGATGGGCCCCATCTCGAGCCGGTGAGGTGCTCGGTCACAAGGCGGCTGCTGAAGGGAACGCCGATGACGAGAGCAAGATCGAAACCGGACGGGCGCAGGGCGAGCGGCCGTGTCGCGGTGATGAGTTCGACCTGGAGCCTGGGGTACCGGCGGCGAACCGTCCAGGGCGGAGGTGGCGAAGACGGTGCCGAAGTCCCGCCGTGGCCGCCGGTAAGCTCGTCGAGGCGCTCCGCGCCTTGTGCAAGGATCTTGAGGCGCCTGGTGCCTACCCCTCAAGCCCGCGGTCGACGGCGAGTGAAGGAACGTGATGACCACGACAGCCAGGTCCGCGGGGGACGAGAAGACGAGCCATGACTGATACCGCTGCGGTCGAGATTCTCGCCGACGTCCACCGGGGCGTCGGCCGCATCCTGCTGAACCGGCCGAAGGCGCTCAACGCCCTGACCACAGACATGGTCTCCGCCATCGACCGTGCGCTCGCCTCATGGGAACACGCCCCGCTGTCCGCCGTGGTGCTCGCCAGTACCAGCACGAAGGCGTTCTGCGCCGGTGGGGACATCCGCACGATCCGCGAGCACAGCCTCGCGGGCGATGTCGAGGCCAGTGAGCGGTTCTTCGCCTCCGAGTACCGGCTCAACGCCCGGATCGCCGAATATCCCGTGCCGGTCGTGTCGCTCATCGACGGCCTGTGTATGGGCGGCGGTCTGGGGCTGTCGGTCCATGGTGGCTTCCGTGCCGTCACCGAACGCGCGGTGCTGGCGATGCCCGAGACCGGGATCGGGTTCTTCCCGGACATCGGGGCGAGCTACTTTCTGCCGAGGCTGCCCGGCGCGATCGGCATGTACCTGGGACTGACCGGGCAGAGGATCGACGCGGCCGATGCCTTGTATACGGGGCTGGCCACGCATTTCGTTCCCGCGGACCTGCTGGACACGGTGGGGGACGCCCTGGCCGACAGCCCCGATGAGCCGGTGGACGTCGTCCTGAACCGTCTCGCCGGCCGTTCCCCGGTGGCGGAGAGCAGGTTGGCGGAGGTTCGCGGGGACGTGGACTGGGCTTTCGGCGCGTCGACCCTCGGCGAGATCGAGAAACGCCTGCGTCACCTCGACACCCCTTGGGCGGCAGCCGCGTTGGGCGCCCTGGAGTCCGCCTCACCGCAGAGCCTGGAGATCACCCACGCCCTGCTGGCCCGAGGCAGACAGCGCACATTGCGCGAGTGCCTCGACGCCGAACTCGCCCTCACGTGCACGACCATCCGCACGCCGGACTTCCTGGAGGGCGTCCGTGCCGCCCTGGTCGACAAGGACCGCGCTCCCACCTGGCAACGTACGTCGCTCGGCGGACGGACGCTGCCGTCCTGAGCATGTCCGCCGTGAGCAGGACATCGCCTTGCGCGAGGGGGCAGGAGGGCCGCGCGTCAACGAAACGGGAACGTATGGCCCCCGCAGACTGCCGCGGCAGATGTTTGACCGGGCCGGAGCCATGCGGCAGCCACACTGTCCATGACAACCGGTATGCCGCTGATGCGAGCGGTCAGACGGCGTCCGTACAGAGCCGGATCTCATCGACCACGGCGACAGCGCGCCACCGTTGTCGCGGTTGCGTGCGTTCTGGACCGGGTGGTGGCGAGGAACGATCTACCGGGGTTTGGGGCGGCAGGGCACACTTTGCGCGGGCACCCAAAGCCGCGCGCCGCGCTGTGCCGCGGGCATACGGCGTGCCGAATGGCACCGACCCCCTACAACTGCAGCTCTCCGCGACATAGTTGCTATTTGGACCGCGACGGGGTCGTCCTCTGATGACCGTGCCGGAACGGAGGGTCTGTGGCCGGCCGCGTCTCAGTGGTTGTTGGGCACCATCGAGACCACGACCTTGCCGGCCTTGGTGCGGCCCTGCTCGACGTACGTCATCGCCTCGAGCGTCTGGTCGAACGGGAAGGTGCTGTCGATGACCGGGCGAAGCTTCCCGCTGTCGTAGAGGGCGCCGAGTTTGCGCAGCTGGGAGCCGTTGGCTTCCATGAAGAAGAACTCGTAGCGCACGCCCAGCGCCTTGGCCCGCTTGCGGATCTTGCGGCTGAGGGTGTTCATGACCAGGCCCAGGACGGAGGGGGCGCCGAGCTGCTTGGCGAAACCGGCGTCGGGTGGGCCGACGACACTGATGGCCAGGCCGCCGGGCTTCAGCACGGTCAGCGACTTCTCGAGGTTGGCCCCGCCCAGGGAGTCCAGCACCAGGTCGTAGCCGGACAGCACCTTCGAGAAGTCCTCCTTGGTGTAGTCCACGACGACGTCTGCGCCGAGGCTCCTGACCAACTCCTCGGTCGCGGTGTTCGTGGTCGTCGCCACCGTGGCGCCCAGGTGCTTGGCGAGCTGGATGACCGTCGACCCGAGGCCGCCGGCTCCGGCGTGGATGAGCATCTTCTGCCCCGGCTTCACGTGAGCACGGTCGACGAGGATCTGCCAGGCGGCCAGTGCCACCAGCGGCACTGCAGCTGCTTCTTGCTGGGTGAGGGAGACCGGCTTCGGCGCGACATCGTCCGCGTCGATCGCGATGAACTCCGCGAAGCCTCCTACCCGCAGGTCGCGCGGCCGGGCGTACACCTCGTCGCCGATGTTGAGACCGTGTACGGCGGAACCGACCCGCGTCACGACGCCGGCCACGTCGTGGCCGAGCACGAACGGGCGCTTGTACTTCAGGAGCTGCTTGAACTCCCCGTTGCGGACCATCTTGTCCAGCGGGTTGATGCTGGCGGCGCTCACTCTGACCAGGACGGGTCTCCGACGGTGGGCTCGGGTACGTCTGCGGCGCGGACGCCGTCCTTGCCGTACTTCTCGACGACGAATGCCTTCATGGCGGCCGCCTCTCTGCGGGTGTGTTTCGGTGGCTGATGCGATTCTTCGGGCAGGTCCCCTGCGCGCCCGTTTCTCGCGTGCGGCCGGGTCGATGTGCCGGCTACGATGCTACTTGCTGAGTATAGAAAAGTAAACTCAGATGAGGTTAGAATCAACCCCATGGATGCAACGACCGAAGCTCTACAGGACGCCGGCGTGGACCCCCGACTCGACCGGGACACGTCGAACTGCTCGATCGCCCGAACCCTTGAGGTCGTGGGCGAGAAGTGGACGATCCTGATCCTGCGCGAGGTCTGGTACGGCTCGTCCCGTTTCGGCGAGTTCGAAAGCGTCCTCGGCTGTCCTCGCAACCTCCTCGCGGCGCGACTTCGGATGCTCGTGGAGGAAGGGATCCTGGCCACCGAGACCTACAAGGAGCCGGGCTCGCGGAGCCGGCCGAAGTACGTGATCACGCCCAAGGGTGTGGATCTGGTCCCGGCCGTGATGGGGCTCCTGCAGTGGGGCGACCGCTACCGCGCCGACCCGGAGGGCCCGGCCATGCTGTCCCGGCACCGTGGATGCGGCGCGCACGTCGACGCCCAGATCCGCTGCGACCGGGGCCACGCCGTGCAGCCGGAAGACATCGAGAGCATCCCCGGCCCGGCCTTTCGTCTGAGGCCCGCCGAGTGAACTGAGCGCGGTGGTGCCAGGAGTTCGTGGGGCTCAGTCTGCCGGGGTGTGCTCACTCCGTCTGGCCCGGGCCTGGTGGAGGCGGACCTTTGTGCGGTTGCCGCAGCGGGACATGGAGCACCAGCGGCGGTTGCGGGCGGGGGAGCGGTCCACGAAGCGCAGGGCGCATTCGTCCGCGCCGCAGACGCGTACCCGCCGGATCTCGGCGGACAGGAGGAGATCGACGGCGTCCTGGGCGATCAGCGCCAGAGCGGCTGAGACATCGGTGGCGATGCTCGCGGTTCCGGCGGGCTCCAGGCGTCCGTCCGTGACGGCGAACTGCAAGGCGGGTCGAGGAGCCTCCGCTGCTGATCGGTTGAGCATGGTGATGTCGCCGGACAAGGGAAGCCGGTTGTCGGCGACCGCGAGTACGGCCCGGTCGACCGTCTCGCGCAGTCGTCGACCCGACGGCAGGACGGCGGCAGCGCCGGGGGCCGGGATGCCCAGTGCGAGCAGGCCGGCCTGCTGAAGTCAGAGAACCCTGGGGTATCGGCGGCCGGGGACAGGACCTTGATCCGGTCGCGTCCACGGTCCTCATGTGCTGCGCGGTGTGTCCGGCCCCAGCGAACGCACCAGGAAGCGGGTGCTCAAGGCGGCCGCCGACCTCGGCTACCAGGTGGACCGGACCGCCAGCACCCTGGCCAGTCGGCGCAGCCGGCTGCTCGGCGTCATGGTCGACATCCACAGCCCCTTCCAGGCCGAACCGGTCGAGCATCTGCACACGGCCGCCGAGGAGGTCGGTTACGACCTCGTCCTGAGTACCCAGACCCGTACCCGGGACCAGGACACCGCCGTCGAAACGCTGCTGGCCTTCCGTAGTGAGGCCCTGATCCTGCTCGGCCCGACCGCCCCCGCCGACACGCTCGCCTCCCTGGACCAGAAGGCCCCCGTCATCGTCGTCGGCCGCCGGATCGCCGACCGAGAGCTGGACGTCGTACGCAGTGCGGACGACGAAGGGGTCGGCCAGATCGTCGACCACATGGTGGGCCTCGGTCACCGGGCGATCGCCTACGTCGACGGCGGCAAGGGGGTGATCGCCACGGACCGGCGCCGTGGGTACCGCACGGCCATGCGCCGGCACGGCCTGGACGCCCACATCAGGGTCCTGCGCGGAGACAACACCGAGGAGGCGGGCGAACGAGCCGCCCGCCAGCTCCTCGACTCCGGCGACCTCCCCACCGCGGTGGCCGCCTACAACGACCAGTGCGCCATCGGCGTCCTCGCCGCGTTCCAGCGCGCCGGAGTGGCCGTCCCCGGCGAGGTGTCCGTGGCCGGCTACGACGACGACACGCTGTCCCGCCTGAGCTGCTTCAACCTGACCACGGTCAGCCAGGAGGCCCAGGAACAGGCCCGGCACGCGGTCGCCGCCGCAGTGGAGCGCCTGGACCAGGACCGCACCGAGCCCCGAGAGGTGGTCCTCACCCCGCAGCTCGTCGTGCGCGGCACCATCGCGGAGCCACGCTGATCCGCAGCCGTACTGATCCGGCGCCGCGACGTCATCGTTCGAGCGCCTTGTGCGCCGTTTCCGGGAGCCGTAGATACACCAGGGACGAGCCGAGGCAGAGCGCGGCGACGTACCAGGGGAAGAGGTCCGCGTGACCCAACTCCTTGAACAGCGTGCCGACGTACGGCGCCGTACCGCCGAACATCGCGACCGTCAGCGAGTACGGGAACCCGATGCCCGCCGCCCGCACCCGGGGAGGGAACACCTCGGCGTTCACGGCCGCGCTGATCGACGTGAACCCGGTCAGCAGCACCATGCCGGCGCACTGCACGAGCAGCAGCACCGCGAACGAATCGCGCAGGGCGTGCAGCAGTGGGACGGTGAGCAGGGTGAAGCCCAGGCCGAAGAAGAGGAGGAGGGGGCGGCGGCCGAAGCGGTCGGAGAGGAGGCCGCCGAGGGGCTGGAGCAGGCCGAAGAAGGCCAGTGAGATCGTGCCCGCGAGCAGCGCGTCCGACTTCTCGATGCCCGCGTTGAGTTCGGCGTACGTCGGCAGGTACGACGTCCACGTGTAGTACGCGATCGTGCCGCCCGCCGTGATCCCGCAGATCAGCAGCGACTGGCGCGGATGGCGGCGCAGCGCCTCCAACAGGCCCGGACGCGGCGCCTGTTGCTGCTCGGCACTCCTCGTCTCCTGCGCGCCCTGGCGGATCCAGAAGCCAACCAGGCTGAGTACGGCACCGAGGACGAAGGGCAGCCGCCACCCCCAGCGGTTCATCTGCCCGTCGCTCAGCGTATCCACCAGCAGCGTCGCGACACCGGACGCGACGAGCTGCCCGGCGGTCGTCGACACGTACTGGAAGCTGGAGAACAGCCCGCGGCGGCCCGGCCCCGCCGACTCGACGAGGAAGGTCGTCGACGCCGCGAACTCGCCGCCCACCGAAAGGCCTTGGAGCAGACGGGCGAGGACCAGGACCACCGGGGCGAGGACGCCGGCCGTCTCGTAGGTCGGGGTCATGCCGACCAGCAGGCTGCTGCCGCCCATCAGCAGAATGGTGACCGTCAGGGCGGAACGCCGGCCGCGGCGGTCTGCGATCGCGCCCATGAGCAGTCCGCCCACCGGACGCATGAAGAAGCCCACCGCGAAGACCGCGAACGTCGACAGCAGCGGCACCAGGGAGTTGTCCGCGCTCTTCGGGAAGACCTCGGCCGCGATGTAGGTGGCGAGGAACGTGTAGGCGTACCAGTCGTACCACTCCACGGCGTTGCCGACCGAGGCGGCGAGGAGCTGGCGTACGGGCCGTTTCGTCGGCGGGGAATCCGTGCGCGTCGTCTCTGTCATGATCGCGACCATCCCCGCACCCCGGCCCCGGCACACCTGCCGTACCGACGACTTTCACACGAGCGCCACCAGACCCTTCCCTGACGTTTGGTGCTCCTGGAACACTCCTTCCGCGCGGCTTCCGTCACCAGCCGGCGGTCAAATCACCCCCTATGGGAAGAGGTCCCTCACTCATGCCCGAAGTCAATCGCCGCAGATTCCTTCAACTCGCGGGCGGGACCGCGGCGTTCACCGCTCTGTCGAGCAGCATCCAGCGGGCCGCCGCGCTCCCGGCGAACCACCGCACGGGGTCGATCGAGGACGTCGAGCACATCGTCGTCCTGATGCAGGAGAACCGTTCCTTCGACCACTACTTCGGCAAGCTGCGCGGCGTCCGCGGCTTCGGTGACCCGCGCCCGGTGGCGCACGACGGCGGCAAGTCGATCTGGCACCAGTCGGACGGCAGCAAGGACATCCTGCCGTTCCACCCCGACGCCGACGACCTGGGAATGCAGTTCCTGGAGGGCCTGCCGCACGGCTGGACCGACGGCCAGCAGGCCTACAACGGCGGCAAGTACGACAAGTGGATCCCCGCCAAGGGCACCACGACCATGGCGTACCTGACCCGTGAGGACATCCCCTTCCACTACGCCCTCGCCGACGCCTTCACCGTCTGCGACGCCTACCACTGCTCGTTCATCGGCTCCACCGACCCCAACCGCTACTACATGTGGACGGGCTACACGGGCAACGACGGCACCGGCGGGGGCCCGGTCCTCGGCAACGACGAGCTCGGCTACGGCTGGACGACCTACCCCGAGCGCCTGGAGCAGGCGGGCATCTCCTGGAAGATCTACCAGGACACCGGAGACGGCCTGGACGCGGCCGGCTCCTGGGGCTGGATCGCGGACGCCTACCGCGGCAACTACGGCGACAACTCGCTGCTGTACTTCAACAAGTACCGCGACGCGAAGCCCGGCGACCCCTGGTACGACAAGGCCCGCACCGGCACCGACGCCAAGAACGGCGACGGCTACTTCGACCGACTGAAGGCCGACGTCAAGGCCGGCAAGCTGCCGCAGATCTCCTGGATCGCCGCCCCCGAGGCCTTCTCCGAGCACTCCAACTGGCCCTCCAACTACGGGGCCTGGTACATCGCCCAGGTGCTGGACGCGCTCACCTCCAACCCGGAGGTCTGGTCCAAGACCGCCCTGTTCATCACGTACGACGAGAACGACGGCTTCTTCGACCACGTGGTGCCGCCGCTCCCGCCGAAGGACGCCTCGCGGGGCAAGTCCACGGTCGATGTCTCCCCCGACCTCTACCCGGGCGACAGCAAGCGCCCGGCCGGCCCCTACGGCCTCGGTCCGCGCGTGCCGATGCTGGTGGTCTCGCCGTGGAGCAAGGGCGGTTACGTCAACTCCGAGACCCTCGACCACACCTCGATCCTCCAGTTCATGGAGCGCCGGTTCGGCGTCAAGGAGACGAACATCTCCCCCTGGCGCCGGGCCATCTGCGGCGACCTGACCTCGGCCTTCGACTTCTCCCGCAAGGACAGCCGGCCGGCCGTGCTGCCGGAGACGGACGAGTACGAGCCGCAGGACCGCGAGCGGCACCCCGACTACAAGCCGACGCCGCCGGCCGGCCCGGACATGCCCCGGCAGGAGTGCGGTCTGCGTCCCTCCCGGCCACTCAAGTACGCCCCGCACGTGGACGGGTCCGTGGACGCGGCGGCCGGCAAGTTCACGCTCGCCTTCGCCTCCGGCGCCAAGGCCGGTGCGGCCTTCCACGTCACCTCCGGCAACCGCACCGACGGCCCCTGGACGTACACCACCGAGGCCGGCAAGAGCATCGCGGACACCTGGAACTCGGCGTACTCGGACGGCTCGTACGACCTGACCGTGCACGGCCCCGCCGGGTTCGTGCGCTGGTTCAAGGGCTCGAACAAGGCGGC
The DNA here is from genome assembly GCF_041052385.1 of Streptomyces sp. R28. Taxonomy (GTDB): domain Bacteria; phylum Actinomycetota; class Actinomycetes; order Streptomycetales; family Streptomycetaceae; genus Streptomyces. The sequence goes on from NZ_CP163439.1 coordinate 9,333,309, forward strand.
CGGTCCGGAGGTCACCGCCCGGCACACCGGCGACGACGTCGAGCTGACCTTCACCAACAAGGGCACCGCCACGGTGGGGCTGAAGGTCGCCAACGGGTACGGCCCTCGCCCCACGGCGGTGACGGTGCGGCCCGGCGCCACGGTGCGGCGCACCGTCGACCTCGCGGTGAGCCGGCGCTGGTACGACCTGACCGTCACCTCCGACGGCGACCCGGCGTTCCTGCGGCGGTTCGCCGGGCATGTCGAGAACGGGCGGCCGGGTGTGAGCGACCCGGCGATCATCACCGAGTAACCGGCCGCGACGGACGGACCGCTCGGATCAGAGCGGTGTGAGGTGCCCCGGCTGCGGTTGCCGGGGCACCAACGCCGGTTCCTGCGCCGCCGACTCGGGCTTCAGAGCCAGTACGGCCGCCACGGGATGCTCGTCGTCGGCCTCGTGAGCGTGCGCGACGTCCGGGTCGGGCGTGAGCGCGGGCTCGGGCGCGGGTGTGAGCGCGGGCGTCGCCCGGGTGAGCAGCACCACACCCCAGGACGCCAGCCCCGCCCCGGCCAGCGCCAGCAGGATGCCGGTCGCGCCGCCCTGCAGCCGCTCGCCGAGCAGGACGAGCCCGATCAGCGCGGCGGCCAGCGGGTTCGCCAGCGTCACCACCGCGAGCGGGGCGCCCAGGCCACCCCGGTAGGCGGTCTGCGACAGCAGCAGTCCGCTCGCCGCGAGGGCCGCGACCAGCAGCGCCACCCCGGCCACCTGGAGGCTGAGCAGCGGGGCGGAGTGGTCCGTCAGGGCCACCGTCACGGTTTGCGTGAGCGCCGAGGCCACCCCGGAGGCGAAGCCGGCCGCGGCCGCGTGCCGCAGTCCCGGCCGGGCCCCCGGCCGCGACAGCATGCCGATCAGCGCCACCGTCACCGCCGCGACGGCCAGCGCCTCGGACGTGCTCAGCACCTCGTCGGGCGCGTGCCCGGACGCAGTGACGAGGAGCGCGGCCAGGCCGGCGAGCGTCAGCGCCGTACCGCGCCACTCGACCGCGCTGACCCGGCGCCCCGCGATCCGCGCGCCCAGCGGCACCGCGGCCACCAGGGTGAGCGCGCCGAGCGGCTGCACCACGGTCAGCGGACCGTACTTCAGGGCCACCACGTGCAGCAGCGCGCCGGAGCCGTTGAGCAGAACCGACCCCCACCAGGCGCCGGAGCCCAGCAGCCGCAGCGTTCCCGAACCCTGGGCGCGGGAGGCCAGTCGCTCCTGGGCGACGGCCGCGGCGGCGTAGGCGACGGCGGAGAACAGGGACAGGACGACGGCGACAAGGGTGGCGTTCATCGGTCCGCTCCCACGAGTACGGCTTCCTCGTCCCGGGCGGCCGGTACGAGCTTGTCGGCGCCGCGTCCGGCCGTGGTCGCCGTGCGCTGCGGCGAGCGAGGCGAGACGGGGGTCCCCCCGGACGAAGGCTGGGGAACGATCACCGCGAGCGCGATGCCGAGCATGGCCGTCGCCACGATCGCGTCGAGCCAGTAGTGGTTGGCCGTGCCCACGATGACCAGCAGGGTCAGCAGCGGGTGCAGGAGCCACAGCCAGCGCCACCGCGACCGGGTCGCCACGATCAGGCCGATCGCCACCATCAGCGCCCAGCCGAAGTGCAGCGACGGCATCGCCGCGAACTGGTTCGACAGGTGGTCGGTCTCGGGCGAGCCGTACACCGAGGGGCCGTAGACCTGCCCGGTGTCGATCAGACCGGTCGCGGCCGGCATGCGCGGCGGGGCGAGCGGGAACGTCAGATGCCCCACCAGGGCGGCGGCGGTGACCGCGGCGAGGACGCGGCGGGCCCAGACGTAGTGCGCGGGGCGCCGCAGGTAGAGCCAGATCAGGAAGGCCGCGGTGGCCGGGAAGTGGACGGTCGCGTAGTAGGTGTTCGCGAGGCGGATGAGCGTGTCGCCGTGCAGCAGCAGGTTCTGCACCGAGCCCTCGCCCGGCAGATGGACGGCTCGTTCCAGGTCCCACACCCGGTCCGCGTTGCGGAAGGCCTCGGCGGTGTGGCCCGTGGCGAGCTGCCGGCCGAACTTGTAGACGAGGAAGAGTCCTGCAACGAGCAGGAGCTCTCGGACGAGGGGAGGCCGCGCTATCGCGTCGGTCTCCGCCTGAGCAGGCTCGGTGCGGCCATTCATTCCCCCGGCCCTTTCGCTGACGGTGACTGGTGCTGGGTGGCGCTGGTGGTGCTGGGTGAGCTTGTCGAGCTGCTGACTGCGCGCGCTCGACGAACTCATCGATACGTCGGCGTACCGAAACGCCTCTGTACCGATACGCCACTGTACCGATACGGGCGCGTTCCGGTACAGTGGCGTTTCGATAGACGTACGACACACTGGAAGCGCGGCCTTCCCCACACCACGGGCCGCCGGACAGAGTGAGGAGAACAGTCGATGACGCCGCAGGCCGCGGACGGACCGGAGACGGTCGCCGCCTCGCGCCGCTCCAAGATCACGCCTGAGCGTGAGCAGGAGTTCTTCGACGCCGTGCTCGAACAGATCCGCGCGTGCGGCTACGACTCCGTCAGCATGGAGGGCGTCGCCGCCAGCACGCGCTGCAGCAAGTCCACGCTCTACCGGCAGTGGAAGACGAAGCCGCAGTTCGTGGCGGCCGCCCTGCGCGCCAGTCGGCGGACCCGCTTCGAGGGCATCGACACCGGCACGCTCGCCGGCGACCTGTGCGAGGCCGCCCGGGCCGCGGGGGCGTGGTCGGGCCGGGACACCCGGCTCTTCCAGGCGCTCGGACATGCCGTCATGCAGGACCCGGAACTCCAGCAGGCCCTTCGTGAGGCGCTCGTCGACCCCGAGCTCGACGCGCTGAGGGAGATCCTCCGGCGCGGGGTCGAGCGCGGGGAGGTCGCCGCCGACCATCCGGCGCTGGAGTACATCCCGGCGCAGATCTTCGGCGTGCTGCGGGCCCGTCCGATCCTGGAGGGCGAGGACGCCGATCCCGAATACATCGTCCGGTTCGTGCGGGCCGCCGTGCTGCCGGCGCTCGGCCTGACCTGAGACTCAGGCCGCCGTCCACGGGATGACTGGACGGTGACCTGTTCCGCGCCGCACCGTGGGGACGGGGGCGGCGCGCACCCCCCGGCCGGGTGGGGTTCCTCTTGAGCGGAGGGGCGCCCCACCCGGCCGTTTCGTGTCCGACAGGGGAGAGCGGCTCAGATGTCCTGGCCGCTGCCGCCGCCGGTGGACACCTTGATGCCCTTGGTGATCTCGTCGATGACCGACTGCTCCCCGGCGTCGACGCCGATGCGGACCACGACGATCTGCTGCTCACTGGCGGGCGAGGGGAAGGCGAGCGACTCGACATAGCCGTCGGCGCCCTTGCTGGTGACCGCCTTCCAGCGGACCAGATAGCCCTTCTGCCCGGCCACGGTCACCGCCTCGGAGGCCAGCACCTCGTGCGAGGTGATCTCTCCGTACCCCTTGCCGTAGGACTCCTCGGCGTTCGCCGCGATGTCCGCCTTGGCGACCTCCTCGGCCGTGTCGCCCTTGGTGCGCAGCACGAGCGCGGGCGCCGAGTAGGCGCCGCCCTTCATGCAGGTCTGGGAGGTGTCGGAGGGGCACTTGTACGTCTCGTTCGACGCCACCTGGGCGCCCGCGTTGATCTGCTGGCCGTACCAGCCGTCCGGGATGGCGATGCTGATCCCGTTGACCGGGTCGGTCACCGAACCGCTCTCCACCCGCGGTGCCTCGGACTCACCGGGGGAGGGGGACTGCCCGCCGGAACCACCGCCGCCGTTCCCGCCGTTGCCACCGCCGGAGTCCCCGAAGGGCCCGCCCTGTCCGCCACCGGGTCCGCCCTGGCCACCCTGCCCGCCCGGGCCCTGCTGCTGGGAGTTGGCGCTGCCGCCGGAGCCGTCGTCGGCGGTCAGCGCGTACACGCCGACGCCGATGCTCGCGAGGACCACCGCGGCCACTCCCACGGCTATGCCCGTGCGCAGGCCGCCCCGCCCGCCCGACGGCGGTCGGCCGGGATACCCCGGATGCACCGGATACGTGCCGTCGGCCGACAGCTGCTCCGGCGGACCCCATACGTCGGCCGAAGCCGCGGGCCGGACCTGGTCCGTCCATGCCTTGCCGTCCCACCAGCGCTCGGTGGGCGGACCGTCACTTTTCTGGCCCGGATCGGGATACCAGCCGGGAGGAGTCACCTGCGTCATGGGTCCACCGTATGAGGCCTCGGTGAAAGTCGGATGAGAGGATCCGGCTCCGGCGCACCGAAATCCGGCCCGAGTCACTCCAGGACGAGCCGAACGGGCCGCTTCCGAGCGGCCGGCGGCAGCCGCAGCCCGTCCCGGCCCGGCGTGATCGAACCGAGCACACGCGCGTGCCGGGCGCCGGTGGCCGCCGGATCGGTGCCGGGCAGTCCGTGCACGGTCAGAAACCCCAGCACGGCGAAGGCATACGCCTCCTTCGCGGCCGACGGCAGCCCCAACTCGTCGGAGGTGCGCAGTGCCACCCCCGGCAGCCGCTCCCCGAGCATGCGCAGGAGTACCGGGTTGCGCGTCCCGCCACCCGAGGCGATCACCTCCGTCCCGCCCACCGCGCGCACGGCGTCGGAGACCGTACGGGCCGTGAGCATGGTCAGGGTGGCGACGACGTCCTCGGCGGGCAGCGTCCCGAACCCGGCCAGCGCATCCCGCAGATGGCCGAGGTGGAACAACTCCTTGCCGGTCGTCTTGGGCGCGGGCAGCGCGTAGTACGGCTCCTCCAGCAGCCGTCGCAGCAGCGGTTCGTGGACGCGGCCGCGACCGGCCAGCGCCCCGTCCACGTCGTACGCGAGGCGCCCACCGCTGAACCCCGTCGCGGCCGCGTCGATGAGCGCGCAGCCCGGCCCGGTGTCGAAGGCGGTCCCGTCGGGCGCCGTGAGGTTGGCGATGCCGCCGAGGTTGAGCGCGACGGGCGTGCCCGGTCGGCCGCGCAGCCACAGCAGGTCGACCAGGCTGACCAGCGGCGCGCCCTGGCCGCCGGCGGCGATGTCGCGCGGGCGGAAGTCGGCGACCACGGGCAGTCCGGTCGCCTCGGCGATCCAGGCGGGCCGGCCGAGCTGCAGCGTGCCGTACACCTGGCCGTCCTCGGCCCAGTGGTACACCGTCTGCCCGTGCGAGGCGACCAACTCGGCCCGCCCGTCGCACAGTTCACGGTCCGCCCGGACGGCCGCGGCCGCGAAGGCCTGCCCGATCCGCGTGTCGAGCCGGCACACCTCGGCCATCGAGGTCGTCCCCGGCGGCAGCGCCGCCGCGAGCGCCTCCCGCAGCGCGTCGTCGTACGCCTCGCTCACCAACCCCAGTGGCTTGAGCACGAGGCTGTCGCCGACGAGGCCCAGCTCGGCCGCCGCCGCGTCGATGGCGTCGTACGACGTGCCCGACATCAGGCCGATGACCCGCATCCGCTCAACTCGCCTTTCGCTGCGGTGACTTGATCAGAGCGAGGGCGCTCACCGCGCACGTCGCCGCCGCGTAGTACGCGGGGATGTCCACACTCCCCGTTCGTTCGATCGTCTCCGTGATGATGAGTCCTGCGCAGCCCGAGAACACCGCATTGGACAGGGCGTAGGCGAGTCCCAGCCCCGTGTGGCGCACGTTCGTCGGGAACGACTCGGCGAGCATCGCCGGGCCGGGTCCGGCCATCAGCCCCACGACGGCACCCGCGCCACACACCGCCGCACCCTTCACGGTGAGGGAAACGCCCGGGTCCTGAAGAAGGTTGAGCAGCGGCACCGCGAGGACCACCACCAGCACCGCCCCCGTCAGCATCACCGCCCGCCGCCCGACGCGGTCGCTGAGCCATCCCGCCGGCACGATCGTCAGCGCGAACCCCAGGTTGGCCGGCACCGTGGCGATCAGAGCCTGCTGGAAGGTCGCGTCCAGCGTGGACTGCAGATACGCGGGCAGCACGACCAGGAAGGTGTACCCGGCCGCCGCCCACCCCATGATCCGCCCGGCGACCAGCGCGATCGCCCCCGCGACCTCGCGCACAGGCGGCCGCTCGGCCTCCCGCTCCTTTCGGAACGCCGGCGTCTCGTCCAGCCCCAGCCACAGCGCGCCCAGCCCCAGCGGCAGCGTCAGCAGGAACGGCAACCGCCAGCCCCAGTCGCCCAGTTGCCGCTCGGTCAGCACGGTGGCGAGCAGCGCCGCCGCTCCCGCACCGCCGAGCAGCCCCAGCGCCACGGTGAACGACTGCCACGACCCGTACAGCCCACGCCGCCCGGGGGCGCGAACTCGGTCATCACCGACACCGCGCCACCGAACTCCCCACCCGCCGACAACCCTTGAAGCACCCGCAGAAACGTCAGCAGCCACGGGGCGAGGGCGCCGACCGTGGCGTACGTCGGCAGCACGCCGATCAGCGTCGTCGCCCCTGTCATCAGCGTGATCACCGGGGTCAGCACGGGGTGATGACGCTGCGTGGTAGGTTGCCGACACCCCGTCAGGGGCGTCGTGGCAGGGCCTGCCGGAGGGACGACACCGCGCCAGCGGTCGAGCGTCCGTGAACCTCAACCCACCGGGTTGGAATCCTCCCGTGTCAGCGGGGGGAGGAGCCCAATCGATGAAGTTGCCCACCGAGCCCGCCAGCAGGGCCCTGCGAGCACGTTCCGTGTCGACCGGCAGGACCCTGCGGCGGGCTCGGTCACGTTCGTGGCCGGTTGACGGTTCCGAGGTCAACAAACGCTGGTCGCGAGGCTGTCGCGTCGCCCTCCCGCCCCCGCTGTCACCCATCACGGCAACAGGTGCCCCGACCGGCCTCCACTCAGTCAGCCGGACGGCTACGCTCGGGGTCTGTACGTCGATCGGGCGACTTGGGGAGGTAACGGGATGACGGAGGTACGGCCCACACAGGCCGCCTCGGCCTCCCTGTGGGAGCGCGACGAGGAACTCGCCGCGGTCGAGCGGGCCCTCGACACCCTGGGCGCCGACAAGTCCTCCTCGGGCAGTCTGCTGGTGCTCCGGGGCGAGGCGGGAATCGGCAAGACCGCGCTGCTGGCCGAAACACGCCGCATCGCCGAGGCACGCGGCTGCACGGTGTGGTCCGCCCGCGGCAGCGAGACCCTGAGCTCCGTCCCCTTCAACGTCGTACGGCAGTTGCTGCAGCCCGCCCTGCTGTCGCTGATGCCGGAAGAGGCACGCGAGTACCTCGGCGACTGGTACGACATCGCCGGGCCCGCCCTCGGCATCGCAGACCCCGGCGAGCGCCAGGCCGACCCGCAGGGCGTCTGCGACGGTCTGGTGGCCGCCGTACGCCGACTGGCCCGGCGTGACTGGCCGCTCGTGCTGCTGGTCGACGACGCCCACTGGGCCGACCAGGAGACCCTGCGCTGGCTCGCCGCGTTCGCCGAGCGCCTCGCCGAACAGAACGTCCTGGTCGTGGTCGCCCGCCGCCCCGGCGAGGTCACCGGCGACAGCGCCCGCCACCTCGACGCGATCGCCGCCGCGGGCTGCTCCGTCGCCAACCTGAGCGCCCTCACCCCGGACGCGACCGCCGGCCTCACCCGCGCCACCCTGGGCCAGCACGCCGACGCCCCGTTCTGCCGCGAGGTCTGGGCCGTCACCGGCGGCAACCCGTACGAGACCGTCGAACTCCTCGCCAAGGTGCAGGACAGCGAGATCGAGCCGACCGAGTCCGCCGCCGGTGAACTGCGCGCCCTGAACCGCGCGGCGCGCGGCGGCGGCCTCGTCGCCAGGCTCAAGGACCTCGGCGTCGAGGCCACCCGGTTCGCCTGGGCGGCCGCGATCCTCGGCACCGAGATCACCGTGGACCTGGTGGCGGAGCTGGCCCAGACGAGCACCGACGACGCCGGGCGGTGCGCCGAACTGCTGCGCACCGCCCGCATCCTCACCGTGCCCGACCCCGCCAACCCGCAGGCGGACGACGGCGACCTGCAGTTCGTCCACCCGCTGATCGCCTCCGCCGTCTACAACTCCATCCCCGACGCCCTGCGCACCGCCATGCACGGCATCGCCGCCCGCGTCGTCACCGACAACGGACGCGGAGCCGCGGTCGCCGCCCGCCACCTCCTGGAGGTCCACCCGGACAGCGACGAGGAACTCGTCGAGCAGCTGCGCGAGGCGGCCCGCGAACACCTCGCCGTCGGCGCCCCCGGCGCGGCCCGCCGCTGCCTGGAGCGCGCCCTGCTGGAACCGCCCGTACCCGAAGTTCACGCGCGCGTGCTGTACGAACTCGGCTGCGCCACCCTGCTCACCGCGCCCGCCACCACCGTCGTCCACCTCCAGACCGCGCTCGCCATGCCCGGCCTGGACGGCGGCGAACGCGTCGACGCCGTCGTCCGCCTGTCCCAAGCGCTGCTCCACAACAACCAGCCGGAGGAGGCCGTCCGCACCGTCGAGGCGGAAGCCGCCCGGCACCCGGCCGGACCCGCCAAGCTGCGGCTCCAGGCGGTGCAGTTCATGTGGGAGGGCATCCACGCGGGCGAGGCGACCTCCCCGGGGCGCTCCGCGCGCCTCGCCGACCTCGCCAAGACCTGCACGGGCCGCGACAACTCCGAGCGCGCCCTGCTGATCCTGCGCGGCTTCGACGCGATGGCCCGCGGCGAGAACGCCGAGGAGGTCGTCGAAGTGTGCGACCGCGCCCTCGTCAACGGCCGGCTCGCCCCTGGACTCGGCTGGACCGACCCCGAGTGGGGCATCGAGCTGCCGATGATGCTCGCCAGCGCCTACGCCTTCACCGACCGGCTCGACCGCGCCGAGAGCCTCTACAGCGAGGCCCTGCGCGCCTACGAGTCCGCCGGCTGGAGCGGCGGCCACCTCTCCCTGGCCCACGCCTACGTCGGCCTCGGACACCGCAGGCGCGGCCGGCTCCACGAGGCCGAGACCTCCCTGCGCAAGTCGCTGGCGCTCGCCGAGCGCGTCGGCCGCCGACTGCCCCTGCACTGGTCCGCCACCTGCAACCTCGTCGACACCCTGCTCGCCCGCGGCCATGTCGAGGAGGCCTGGGAGATCGCCGAGCAGTACGGCTTCGCCCCGCCCTACCCGTCCACCATCGTCCTGCCGGACCCGCGCTCGGTCCGCGGCCGCCTGCTCCTCGCGATCGGCCGCACCCAGGAGGGGATCAACGAACTGGCGGCGGCGGAGAAGGCGGCGGCCGTCCGCGGTCACCACAACCCGGTGCTGGTCCCCTGGGCCGTCGACCTGGCCCGCGCCCTCGCGAGCGTGGACCCGCCGCGCGCCGCCCGGCTCGCCACCGACGTCCGCCGGCACGCCGAGCGTCTCGGCACCGACACCGCGATCGGTGAGGCCCTGCGGTGCGCTGCCGCGTTGGAGACCGGGCAGCGAGCGGTGCGGCTGGCCGAACAGGCCGTCGCCTACCTGGAGGCCTCACCCTGCCAGTACGAACACGCGGCCGCCCGCGTCGAGTACGGCATCGTCGCCCGCTCGTCCGCGGAACTCCGGCGGGGGCTGACGCTGGCGCGGTCGTGCGGTGCGGACGGGCTGGTGGCACAGGCGGAGTCGGCGTTGCTGTCGGGCGTGGTGTGAGGCGGGTCAGAGGGCCAGCAGCTGATCGGTGACCGCGGCCAGCCGCCGCCGCACTTGTGAGTCGTACGTCCCCTCGTGCGCCCGGGACGGGCTCGTGCCGTCGAAGTAGGCGCCCGTGCCCAAGTCCTGGGTCGCCAGGGCCAGCACGCCCGGGGCGCCGTCGGCCACCGTGCTCCAGGGGTTGACCCCGCCTTCGCGCACCATCGCCGTGTCCATGAAGGTGGCCGGGTGGAGCACGTTCACGGCGACACCGGTGCCCGTCAACTCCTCGGCGAGGGCGAAGGTATGGGCCGCCAGGGCGAATTTCGCTCGTCGGTACGCCGCGAAGCCGTCGTATCCGCGTCGGAACTCGACGTCGTCGAAGTCGAGGGGTTCCTGGCCGGCCGAGCCCACGTTGACGATCCGGGCGGGCGTGTTCGCGCGTAGTACCGGGAGCAGGGCGCGCGTCAGGGTCACCGGTGCCAAGTAGTCGACGGCGAGCCGTAGTTCGTGTCCGTCGATGCTCAGCTCGCGTCCCGCGCCGGGCGCGCCCGCTCCCACGCCCGCGTTGTTGACCAGCACGTCCAGGTCGGGATGCGCGTCGGCGACATGCGTGGCCAGCTCGCGCACCTGCTTCAGCGAGGCCAGATCGGCGACGAACCCCTCGGCGTCACCCTCGGTGCGCAGCTCCTCGACCAGCTGCTCCGTACGGCCCGGGTCGCGTCCGTGCGCGAGGACGACGTGCCCCGAGCGGACCAGCTCGAAGGCTACGTGCCGGCCGAGACCGGAGGTGGCGCCGGTGAGGAGAATCGTGGACATGCCTCCACCGTAGACACGTGGTGGAGGCATGTGCGAGGTGCTGCTGAAGCTACGACCAGCAGGGTCACCCTTCCTCTTCCGCGAGCACCCGCTGGGCCGCCGCGAACGCCGAGTTCGCCGCCGGAACCCCGCAGTACACGGCCGTCTGCAGCAGTACGGCCCCGATCTCCTCCGGCGTCAGCCCGTTGCGCCGGGCCGCCCGCACATGCATGGCCAGCTCGTCGTAGTGGCCGTGCGCGACCAGCGCCGTCAGGGTGATCATGCTGCGCTCACGGCGGGTGAGTGTCGGGTCGGTCCAGATCTCGCCCCAGGCGTAGCGCGAGATGAAGTCCTGGAAGCGCGCGGTGAAGGCGGTCTGCCGGGCCTGCGCCCGGTCGACGTGGGCGTCGCCGAGCACCTCGCGCCGCACCTCCATGCCCCGCTTGGCGCTCCCGGCCGCTCCGTGGAAGTGCGCCCGCAGTGCCGTCAGCACGGCCTCCGGACACTGTGCCGGCGCCAGGTGCGAGGCCCCCGGGAGCTCGACGAGCGCGGCACCGGGCACGGCGTCCGCGATCTCCCGCAGATGCGCGGGCGGAGTCGCCGGATCGTCGCGCCCGGCGATCAGCAGCGCGGGCGCGGTGATGGACGCCAGCTCGTCCCGCAGATCGAACGCGGCCAGCGCGTCACAGCAGGCGGCGTACGCGTCCGGATCGGCGTTCCGATGGTCCTCGACCAGCCTCGGCACGGTGAACCCGGCCGTGAACCAGCGCGCGTTCGCGCCCTCGGCCAAGTCGGCCAGTCCCTCGCGCCGCACCAGCGCGGCCCGCTCCTCCCACGGCTTAGCCCCGTTGAAGTGCGCCGACGAACAGATCACCGCCAGCGAGGAGACCCGTTCGGGACGGTGCACGGCAAGATGCAGCCCCACCGCGCCGCCCAGCGAAACGCCGGCGTACGCGAACCGCTCGATGCCGAGCGAGTCGGCGAGCGCGAGCACCAGGTCGGCGAGGTCGCCGACGGTCGCGCCCGGCCCGATGAGATCGGCAGCCGAGCCGCCGTGTCCCGGCAGATCCCAGCGGACCAACCGATGGGTGATCGACAACTCGGGAGCGACCTTGTCCCACAGGGCGTACGAGGTGCCGAGCGAGGGTCCGAGAAGCAGCGGGGGCGCGGAAGTGGGCCCTTCGGCACGGTGGTTGAGGAGTTTGGTGGTCAACGTCGCTCCAGAGCACGGTCGGTGAGGGCTCCCGCGGAGCCGGTGTAGTGCGTGGGATCGAGGTCGACGTCCGCCAGCTCCGGTGCCTGAGCGAGTGGCTTTCCCTCGGACGCCAGCCGGGTGAGCAGTTCCTTGGCACGGGCACGCCCCAGCACCGGCGCCAGCTCGGCGGACAGCCGCTCGGAGACGATCAACCCGTGGGTGAGATCCAGGTGTTCCCGCATGACCTCGGGTCTGGCCCGCAGCCCCTCGGCCAGTTCGACGGCATCCCGGGCGGCCCCGCCGACCAGCCGCAGCAGCTCCCTCAGCGGCTCCCACTCCGCGTGCCAGGCCCCGGCCGGCCGCTCGTCCTCCGCCGCCAGCGACCCGTACAGCGTGGCCGCGAGCTGAGGTGCCCGCCGCGCTGCGGACGCGATCAGGGTGGACCGTACGGGATTGGACTTGTGCGGCATGGCGGACGATCCGCCGCCGCTGCCTTCCACCACCTCGGCGATCTCGGTGCGGGACAGGGTGAGGACGTCCACGGCGAACTTGCCGAGCGCGCCGGCCGCGAAGGCGAGGCAGCCGGCGAGATCGGCGACGGGCGTGCGCAGGGTGTGCCACGGCAGGTCGGGCGCGCGGAGGCCGAGTTCGCGGGCGTACGCCGCCACAAGCGCGGTCGGATCGCTCGCGCCGTACGCCCCGAAGGCCGCCAACGTCCCCGCCGCACCCCCGAGTTGGGCGGGCAGCGAGTCCCGTACGGCCGCTGCCCGGTCCCGCGCGTCCAGCACCAGCGCCCGCCACCCGGCCGCCTTCAGCCCGAACGTCGTCGGTACGGCGTGCTGGGTGAGCGTCCGTCCCGGCATCGCGGTGTCGCGGTGCTCGGCGGCCAGCCGGGCCAGCGCCCGCTCCGTACGGCCGAGGTCGCCGAGGACCGGATCGAGCGTGCGCACGGCGACCAGCATCGTCGCCGTGTCCATGATGTCCTGGCTGGTCGCGCCCCGGTGGACGTAGGGGCCGTACGCGTCACCGACCGCCTTCGTCAGATCCGCGACCAGGGGGATGACCGGATTCCCGCCCGCTCGGGCCCGTTCGGCGAGGGACCGCACGTCGAAGCTGTGCCCGTCGGCCGCCTCGCTCACCGCCGTCGCCGCCTCGGCCGGGGCCAGCCCCAGCGCCCACTGGGCCCGGGTCAGCGCGGCCTCCGCGTCGAGCAGCGCCCGCAGGTAGGCGGTGTCGCTCGTCGCGGTCGCGGCCGGGGAGCCTGCCCACCCGGGGGCGAGCAGGCCGGTGTCGAGGTCGGCGGGTTCGGGGGATGCGGCGGGATCGACAGGTGGTGTCACTGGAACTCCAGGAAGACCGTCTCGCCTTCGCCCTGAAGGCGGATGTCGAAACGGTATGTCCCGTTGCCCTGGTGCACCGCGATCAGCGTGTCGCGGCGTTCCGCGTCCAGCCGGGACAGCAGCGGGTCGGCGGCGAGCGCCTCCTCGTCGCCCGGCAGGTAGATCCGGGTGAACAGATGCACCAGCAGCCCGCGCGCGAAGACGCACACGCTGAGGTACGGTGCGCTCTGCCCGCGCGCCCCGGGCCGCAGCGTCCGCGCGGTCCAGTGGCCGCCCGCGTCCGTCTGGATCCGGCCCCAGCCCGTGAACTCCACGCCGTTGCGGCCCAGGAAGCCGCCGCTCGCCGGGTCACGCCGCATCGAGCCGTCGACCTGCGGGACGTTGCCGTCCGGGTCGGCACCCCACAGCTCCACGAACGCGTCCGGCAGCGGGTTGCCCTCGCCGTCGTAGACGTACCCCTGAAGCGCGATCGTGTCGGGGTGGCCGATCGGGGCGATGTCGCCGCCGCCGGGGAAGGGCAGGGCGTGGCCGTAGAAGGGGCCCACCGTGTGCGACGGGGTCGGGAGCACGGTCTCCGGACGGCTCGTGTCGATCTTCGTCATGGCAGGTCAGCGCCCTTCTTCGATCCAGGTGGCGTTCGGCCCGTCGAGCACGATGTCCCAGTGGTAGCCCATCGAGAACTCCGGCACCGACAGACTGTGGTCGTACGTGGCGACCAGCCGCCCGCGGGCCGCGTCGTCCGTCACCGACTGGATGATCGGGTCGTACGGGAACAGCGGGTCGCTCGGGAAATACATCTGCGTCACGAGCCGCTGGGTGAACGCCGTGCCGAAGAGCGAGAAGTGGATGTGCGCCGGCCGCCAGGCGTTGACGTGCTGACGCCACGGGTACGGGCCCGGCTGGATGGTGGTGAACTCGTAGAAGCCCCTGTCGTCCGTCAGCGTGCGGCCGACGCCGGTGAAGTTCGGGTCCAGCGGGGCGTCGTGCTGCTCGCGCTGGTGGGCGTAGCGGCCCGCCGAGTTCGCCTGCCAGATCTCGACGAGCTGGCCGCGGATCGGGCGTCCGTCGCGGTCCAGCAGCCGGCCGGAGACGGTGATCCGCTCACCGATCGGCTCGCCGTTGTGCTGCTTGGTGAGGTCGTTGTCGATCTCGGTGATGTCCCGCTCGCCGAAGGCGGGGGAGGACAGCTCCACCAGCTCCGGGTCCTTGGTGACGTCGATCGCGATCGGCGGCTGCTTGGGGTGGCGCAGGACCGAGGAGCGGTACGGCGCGTAGTCGCGCCGCGGCTGGTGCTCGACGGGGGCTCCGTCGGCGACCCGCTTCTCGTACGCGGCGTGCTCGGCCGCGATCTCCTGGTCGATGTCGTGCTGCGTGAGAGTCATGAGGGTTCCTCGGGGGGTTCTTAGCGCTCCAGGACGAGGGCGAGGCCCTGGCCGACGCCGATGCAGAGGGTGGCGACGCCGGTTCCGCTGCCTTTGCGGGCGAGCTGGTGTGCGACCGTGCCGGCGAGGCGGGCACCGGAGGCGCCGAGTGGGTGACCGAGGGCGATGGCGCCGCCCTGGGGGTTGAGGACGGCCGGGTCGAACTCGGGCCATTCGGCGACGCAGCCCAGGACCTGGGCGGCGAAGGCTTCGTTGAGTTCGAGGACGTCCAGGTCGGCGAATCCCTTGCCGGCCTTGGCGAGGGCGCGGTTGACGGCCTCGACGGGGGCGAGCCCGAAGTAGTCGGGGTCGAGCGCGTTGACACCGGTCGCCGAGATCCGCGCGAGCGGCTCGCGACCGGTCGCGGCGAGACCCTCCTCGTCGACCAACAGCAGTGCCGCGGCACCGTCGTTGAGCGGAGACGCGTTGCCCGCGGTGACAGTGCCTCGCGAGGTCCGGAACGACGGCTTCAGCTTCGCCATCGCCGCCGACGAGGCGTCCGGCCGTACGCATTCGTCCGCAGCGAGGACGACCGGCTCGCCCTTGCGCTGCGGGACCGGCACGGGGGTGAGTTCGGCGTCGAACAGGCCCGCCTGCTGGGCGCGCGCGGCCTTGCGGTGGGAGGCGAGGGCGAACTCGTCCTGCTGTTCGCGGCCGATCTTGTGCTTCTCCGCGATGAGCTCGGCCGATTCACCGAGTGGGATGGTCCACCGCGGTTCCATCTGCGGGTTGACCATGCGCCAGCCCAGGGTGGTGGAGTACAGCTCGGTGTGCCCGGCCGGGAAGGGCCTGTCGGACTTGGGCAGCACGTAGGGCGCCCGGGTCATCGACTCCACCCCGCCGGCCACGGCGATGGAGGCGTCGCCGACCGCGATGGCGCGGGCCGCCTGGATGACCGCTTCGAGGCCGGAGGCGCACAGGCGGTTGACGGTCACGCCGGGCACGGACGTGGGGAGCCCGGCGAGGAGGGCGGCCATGCGGGCGACGTTGCGGTTCTCCTCGCCGGCGCCGTTGGCGTTGCCGAAGTAGACGTCCTCGATCCGGGACGGGTCCAGGTCGGGGGTCCGGGCGAGGAGTTCGCGGATGGCGTGGGCGCCGAGGTCGTCCGGGCGGACGGAGGCGAGGGCGCCGTTGTAGCGGCCGACCGGGGTGCGGACCGCGTCGACGATGTACACCGGGTTCACAGCAGGCCCTCCGCGATCGTCAGCTTGGCGTCGGTCTTGGCGATGATCTCGTCGACGGCCACGCCGGGCGCGACCTCGGTCAACACCAGCCCGTCGCGTGTCACGTCGATCACGCCCAGGTCGGTGATGACCCGGTTCACGCAGGCCTTGCCCGTGAGCGGCAGCGCGCACTCGGTGAGGATCTTCGCCGAGCCGTCCTTGGCGGTGTGGGTCATCACCACGATGACCGTGCGGGCCCCGTGGACCAGGTCCATCGCGCCGCCGATCCCGGTGATCATCTTTCCGGGGATGGCCCAGTTCGCCAGGTCACCGGCCTGAGACACCTGCATCGCGCCCAGCACGGCCACATCGATGTGCCCGCCGCGGATCATCGAGAACGACAGCGCCGAGTCGAAGAAGGACGCCCCCGGCAGCACGGTGACGGTCTCCTTGCCCGCGTTGATCAGATCGGGGTCGACCTGATCCTCGGCCGGGTAGGGGCCGGTGCCCAGGATGCCGTTCTCCGACTCCAGGATCACCTCCACGCCCTCGGGCAGATAGTTCGGGATCAGCGTCGGCAGCCCGATGCCGAGGTTGACGTACTGCCCGTCCTGAAGCTCGCGTGCGGCCCGCGCGGCCATCTCTTCCCGCGTCCACGCCATTACTGGCTCACCGTTCCTCGTGCCGAAGGCGCAGAAACCGTGCGCCGTTCGATCTGCTTGTCCGCCGCCTGCTCCGGGGTGAGCGCGATGACCCGCTGCACGAAGATCCCCGGCAGGTGCACCGCGTCCGGATCGAGCTCGCCGGGCTCGACGAGTTCCTCCACCTCGGCGATCGTCACCCGCCCGGCCATGGCGGCGAGGGGGTTGAAGTTCCGGGTGGACTTGTTGAAGACCAGGTTGCCGTGCCGGTCGCCCTTCGCCGCCCGGACCAGGGCGAAGTCGGTACGGATGCCCCGCTCCAGTACGTACTCGACGCCGTCGAACTCCCGCACCTCCTTCGGCGGCGAGGCGAGCGAGACGCCGCCCTGGCCGTCGTAACGCCAGGGCAGCCCGCCGTCCGCGACCTGCGTACCCACCCCGGCCGGCGTGAAGAACGCGGGGATCCCGGCGCCGCCCGCCCGCAGCCGCTCGGCGAGCGTGCCCTGCGGGATCATCTCGACCTCCAGCTCACCGGCCAGGTACTGGCGGGCGAACTCCTTGTTGGCGCCGATGTAGGAGCCGGTCACTCGGGCGATCCGCCCGGCCGCGAGCAGGATCGCGAGGCCGGAGTCCATCGCCCCGCAGTTGTTGGAGACGACCGACAGTCCGCCGGTGCCCTGCTCGTACAGGGCCTGGATGAGCACGTTCGGCACACCACTCAGCCCGAAACCGCCCACCGCGAGCGAAGCGCCCTCGGGCACATCGGCCACTGCCTCAGCGGCTGTGGCGACCACCTTGTCCATCCGTAAGCTCCATCTCTCCAATTACTCAGGGCACTGAGTATTTCAGCGAGCTTTCCCTCACGCTGCCACTGGAGCGGCCGGGCGTCAAGGCTTCTGCATCTATGCAGGTCAGGTAAAGGTGGGGGAGGGAGACAGGGATGGGTGTGTGCGGTTATCGTTCAGTACACCAACGAATTCGACCTCGGGAGCGCACATGGCCGCGGTGGACCTCACGACCCACCCCGGGCACCTCGCCCGGCGGCTCCAGCAGGCGCACTACCTGCTGTGGAACACGATGGTCTCCGAGGAGATCACTTCGCCCCAGTTCGCCGTCCTCAACGCGCTCGTCGCCGAGCCGGGCCTGGACCAGCGGACGGTGGGGGAGCGGGTGGGGCTCGACCGGTCCACCATCGCCGAGGTGATCAGCCGGCTCGGCCGCCGCGGGCTGCTCGACAAGGTCCGTGACCCCCAGGACGGCCGACGTTTCCTGCTGCGTCTGACGGACGACGGGCTGCGCACGCACAAGAAGCTGACCGTCCGCACGGCCCGGATGAACCAGGTTTTCCTGGCCCCGCTCTCCGTCGAGGAGCAGACGCTGTTCTTCCACCTGATCCGACGGGTCGCGGACGCGGCCGAGGGGCTCCGCAACCCGGCGGAACCCCTCGTCACGCAAGGCTGACACGCGGCCCGAAGCCTGTTCACTCGGAAGCATCGTCGAGCATCGTCGCCCGGACGCCCGGCATGCTCAGGACGCCTTCGCGAACACCACCCACACCTGGCCGTGCTGGAAGTTCATCGGCTTGCCGTCGTCGGTCGTGAACGTGGTGCCGTCCGTGGCCTTCGGGCGCTTCCAGTTGACGTCGTAGGCGTGCCCGTCGCGCAGCACCTGTGCCCGCCCGGAGCCCACGGTCTCGGTGTACGGCGTGTAGTTGCCGACGGAGTCGTGGAAGTCGGACCTGCGTACCTTCACGTACTGCACGACGACCGTGCCGGCCGCCACCCGCTTCCCGTCCGTCGTCCTGGCGGCGTTGCCGTCCATCGCGACCAGCCAGCGGTCCTGGCTCTTGGACCAGGTGAAGTCGAACCGGGCCGCCGGGAAGTGCACCGTCCGCGAGGTCTCGGGCCTGCCGCCCGCGGGGGCCGCGCCGAAGCGGAAGCCCGTCGTCAGGACGGAGGTGCCCGGGGCGGAGGACATCAGCCGGCCGGGTCGCAGATAGAGGTTGTGCGGCGAGGGCCTGTCCGTGCCGCGGAAGTACGCGTCGGCCGCCTTCTCGGGCGGCTTCGCCTGCAGTGGTGCGCTGCCGATCAGCGGCAGGAGCCTGCCCTGCGCACCGGAGAAGGCGAGCATCGGCCGGTCGAACTGGCCCAGTAGCTCCAGATCGCTCTCGCGGGCGCTGCGCACCGGCCCGATGACCTCCGGCAGCTGCTGTGCGTACACCGCCATCAGGCGGCTCAGCCCGGCCTCGACCTGTTCGACGTACACGATGTCCGCCGCGTTCAGGCCCGTCGGGGGCCGGGCGGCGCGGACATTGTCGATCTTCACGGCCAGCACCGAGGCGCCGTTCACGTGGGTCTCGCTCGTACCTGGGGAGGGCGGACGCTCCCGTCCGCGGCCGTCGTCGCGCGGGCCGTCGGCCGTCGTGCAGCCGGCCGCCAGGGAAGCCGTCAGGACGGCCGCCAGCAGCCCCGCCATGGTCGTGGCGCGTCTTGTGCGCGCCTTTGGTCGCCTGCCCACTGTCGTCACCCGCAGCCACCCGCCCCGTCCGTGTAGTTAATTGTGCACTTATCAGTTCATAGGACGCCATACGTCGCTGGTTCCGGCCTCCGGCCGACCGGCCGGTCCGCGGTGCGTGTCGTCCGCCGTCCGAGCGGTTCGGCGGAGAAGCGCAGGGGTACCCGGGCGGCCACCGCACGAGCGGACGCGCACACGTGACGGAGGGAGCGCGGGCGATGAGGGCAGTGACCTGGCAGGGCAAGCGGGACGTGCGCGTGGAGAACGTGCCCGATCCGACGATCCAGGAGCCGACGGACGCGGTCATCCGCATCACGTCCACCGGGCTGTGCGGCTCCGACCTGCACCTGTACGAGGTGTTGACGCCGTTCATGACACCGGGGGACATCCTCGGGCACGAGCCGATGGGCATCGTCGAGGAGGTCGGCGCCGGGGTGCCGGACCTGCAGGCGGGGGACCGGGTCGTGGTGCCGTTCCAGATCGCCTGCGGCAACTGCTGGATGTGCCTGACCGGGCTGCCGACCCAGTGCGAGACCACCCAGGTCACCGGCGAGGGCATGGGCGCCGCCCTGTTCGGCTACACCCGTCTGTACGGCGCGGTGCCGGGAGCCCAGGCGGAGTACCTACGTGTCCCGCAGGCGCAGTTCGGCCCGATCAAGATCCCGGAAGGGCCGCCCGACGACCGGTTCGTCTACCTCTCCGACGTCCTGCCCACCGCCTGGCAGGCGGTCCGCTACGCCGAGATCCCGGAGGGCGGCAGCATCGCCGTGCTCGGCCTCGGCCCCATCGGCGACATGGCCTGCCGGGTCGCCCAGGTGCGGGGCGCCGGGCGGGTGTTCGGCGTGGACCTGGTCCCCGAGCGGCTGCGGCGGGCGCGCGAGCGGGGTGTCGAGACGTACGACCTCAGGAGCTTCGACGACGAGAAGGAACTCGTCGCCGCCATCCGCGACCAGACCGACGGCCGCGGTCCCGACGCAGTCATCGACGCGGTCGGCACCGAGGCCCACGGCAGCGCCGCCGCGCGGCTGGCCCAACAGGCCTCGGCGATGCTGCCGCGCAAGCTGAGCGGTCCGCTCGCCGAACGCTTCAGCGTCGACCGGCTCGCCGCCCTCTACACCGCCATCGACCTGGTGCGGCGCGGCGGCACGATCTCCCTGTCCGGCGTGTACGGCGGCACGGCCGACCCGATACCGCTGCTCACCCTGTTCGACAAGCAGATCCAGCTCCGGATGGGGCAGGCCAACGTGCGCCGCTGGACCGACGACATCCTGCCGTACCTGACGGACGAGGATCCCCTCGGCGTGGACGACTTCGCCACGCACCGCGTGCCGTTGAGCGATGCCCCGCACGCGTACGAGATGTTCCAGCGCAAGCAGGAGGGCGCGGTGAAGGTGCTGATGAAGCCCTGACTCGCCCTGTGCTCTGCTCTCGGTCGGATTGCTCCAGGTCGGACCTGCTCCCGGTCAGGCCCGTGGCGCGAAGATCTCCGCGAGGTCGTAGCGCACCGGCTCCTCCAACTGCGCGTAGGTGCAGCTCTCGGGGCTGCGGTCCGGGCGCCAGCGGCGGAAGCGGGCCGTGTGCCGAAAACGCACCCCGTTCTCCATGTGGTCGTACGCCACCTCGGCCACCCGCTCCGGCCTGAGCGGCACCCAGGACAGGTCCTTCTTGCCGGACCAGCGGCTCGGCGCGCCCGGCAGCCGGGCCGACTCGTGCGCCGCCTCGTCGGCCCAGGCCGCCCAGGGATGCCCCGTGGCATCCTCCATGCGCAGCGGCTCCAGCTCCTCGATCAGCTCGGCGCGCCGCTTCATGGGGAACGCCGCCGACACGCCCACGTGCTGCAGGGCGCCCCGGTCGTCGTGGAGACCGAGCAGCAGCGAGCCGACGACGGGCCCGCTCTTGTGGAGGCGGTAGCCCGCGACGACGACGTCCGCCGTCCGCTCGTGCTTGATCTTGAACATGGCCCGCTCGTCCTGGAGATAGCGCAGGGAGAGCGGCTTGGCGATGACACCGTCCAGACCGGCCCCCTCGTACTGCTCGAACCACCCCTGGGCCGTGTCGATGTCGGTCGTCGCCGGCGCCACGTGCACCGGCGCCGTCACCCCGGACAACGCCGTCGTGAGCATCGCCCGCCGGTCCGCCAGCGGAACCTCCAGCAGCGACTCGTCCGCCAGCGCCAGCAGGTCGAACGCCACGAACGACGCCGGGGTCCGCTCGGCCAGCGTCCGCACCCGGGAGTCGGCCGGGTGGATGCGCTCGGTGAGCGCGTCGAAGTCCAGCCGCCCCTCCCGCGCGATGACGATCTCCCCGTCCAGCACGCACCGCTCGGGCAACCGCTCCTTCAGCCCCGCCACCAGCTCGGGAAAGTACCTGGTCAGCGGCTTTCCGGTACGACTGCCCAGCTCGACCTCGTCCCCGTCGCGGAACACGATCGCCCGGAAGCCGTCCCACTTCGCCTCGTACTGCATGCCCGGCGGGATCTTCGCCACCGACTTGGCGAGCATCGGCTTCACGGGCGGCATCACCGGCAGGTCCATGCTCCGATTCTGCGCGCACACGGGCGGTGCCGCCCGGTGTGCGAGGTGTGCCCGGTCGGCCTACCGTGGCTCGCATGGGCGAAGCGGTGGAACTGGAAGCGGGCGGTCGGACCGTTCGCCTGTCCAACCCGGGCAAGGTCTTCTTCCCCGAGCGCGGCTTCACCAAGCTGGACCTCGCCCGCTACTACGTCGCCGTCGGCCCCGGCATCCTGCGCGCCCTGCGCAACCGCCCCACCACCCTGGAGCGCTACCCGGACGGCGTCACCGGCGAGTGGTTCTACCAGAAGCGGGCGCCAAAGAGCATGCCCGACTGGATCCCCACCGCCCACATCACCTTCCCCAGCGGCCGCAGCGCCGACGAGATGTGCCCCACCGAGGAGGCCGCCGTCCTGTGGGCCGCCCAGTACGGCACGCTCACCTTCCACCCCTGGCCGGTCCGCCGCGACGACGTCGACCGCCCCGACGAACTCCGCATCGACCTGGACCCACAGCCCGGCACCGACTTCGACGACGCCGTCCGCGCCGCCCACGAACTGCGCGCCGTCCTGAAGGAGTTCGGCGGCCTGCGCGGCTGGCCCAAGACCTCCGGCGGCCGTGGCCTGCACGTCTTCGTGCCGATCGAGCCGCGCTGGACGTTCACCCAGGTCCGGCGCGCCGCCATCGCGGTGGGGCGCGAGATGGAACGCCGGATGCCCGAGCAGGTGACGATCAAGTGGTGGAAGGAGGAGCGGGGCGAACGCATCTTCATCGACTACAACCAGACGGCACGCGACCGCACGATCGCCTCCGCCTACTCCGTACGACCACGCCCGCACGCCCCGGTCTCGGCCCCCCTGCGCTGGGAGGAGGTCGGCGAGGCCCACCCCCAGGACTTCGACATCGCGACCATGCCCGCGCGCTTCGCCGAACTCGGCGACGTGCACGCGGACATGGACGACCACCGCTTCTCGCTGGACGCGCTGCTGGAGCTGGCGAACAAGGACGAACGCGACCACGGCCTCGGCGATCTGCCGTACCCGCCCGAGTATCCGAAGATGCCGGGGGAGCCCAAGCGGGTACAGCCGAGCCGGGCGAAGAAGGAACCGGGCGGGACGGACTAGGGCGACTCTGCGAGCGTCACCAACCGACGGCAGTCCCTCAGCAGTCCCTCGTCCGCGGCGACGTCGTAACGGGTGTTCGTGGCGGAACTGTCGTCGGCACGGCTGACGTTGCTGTGGCGACGGGGGGAGGACAGCTCCTCACGTATCAGTGGGAGGGCCGGCGCGGCGGCCGGACCCATCTCGATCAGGCAGGCGGCGGCGGTCGGCCGGGCGCCAGGGGAGGCCGTCCACTTGTCGAGCAGCATCGGCAGCACTTCGTCCACGTCCCGGGCGGTCTTCCACAACGCCACGATCACGTCCGTATGCGCGTCGCGCGTCGCGAGCAGTTCCCGCAGCCGCGGAGCCAGCGGCGCGGCGGCCGGGCCCAGCGCGGCCGCGGCCTTCAGGGCCGGCGACAGCTCCAACCACTCGTCCGACTCCAGGCCTTGACGGACCAGGGGCAGGAGGGGCTCACCCTCGCCGCCCACCGCCGGCAGTGCCGCTGCCGCCCCCAGCCGGATCTCCAGCGGCACGGACGCCGTGGCGACGAACTCCCGCAGCCGGGGCCCCGCTTCGGCTGCCGCCGACCCGTACCGGGAGAGGGCTCGCGCCAGTGACCACATGGACATGCGCCCGATACCGGGCTCGACCATCTCGACGAGGAGCGGCAGCGACTCGGGGTGGGCGAGCACACCGAGCGCCGCGACCAGGCGCTCCTTCGAAGGGGTGCGGCGGTCCGACGACAGTGCCACGAGTCGGCGGTGCAGCTCCGGTCCCAGCGGGGCCGCGGCCTCACGGCCGATCCGCTCGACCCACTCGCCCAGGTCCTCCGGGACGGTGCCCTCCCGCGCCAGCACCTCGGCCAGTGCGGGGACGGCCCGTACGTCGCCCTGCAGCGCGAGCGCCTCCAGCGCCTTGCCGAAGAGGGTCCCCTCCCAGTCGCCCGGCTCCCAGGTGTCGTCCCACTCCCGTACGCACATCGCGAGGACATCGGCGATGACCTGTGCGATCGGGGCCACGTGGCACAGCTCGGTCAGGGCCCGCTGTGAGAGCCGGGGTTCGTGCTCGATCAGCTGGCGGGCGAGCAGTACGACCGGCAGGTCGTCGGGCGCCCGCCACCCCGTCAGCAGCGCGCCCGCCATGTCGACCGCGGCCATGCGCTGTCCCCAGTCCGGGGTCTGCAACTGCCCGACGAGGAGATCGAGTCTCGGCTCCGTGTGATCATCGAGTGCCCAGTGCAGTTCCTCCAGCAGGTCGCCGGCCCTCGATGCGTCGACGCTGTGGCGCTGCGTGGCCTCCAGCTCGCGCAGGTGCGACACCATCGTGTCCGTGCGGGGCCGCTCCGGCGCGTCCGGCCGCTCCTGCCCGGCCTCGTCCTGCCCGGCCCCGTCCTGCTCGCACGCGAGCTCCATGATGTCCAGGACGGTCTCCACCAGGTCCTCCGGCAGCGACGCGACATCGCAGCGCGCCAGTTGGACCAGGCCCGCCAGACGCTGCTCCGGTCGGGACTCGACGGCCACGACCTCGCGCAGTACCGCGCCCGCCTCGGCTCCGAGCGCGTCCCTGTGGTCGGCGCCCAGCCTGCCGATCGCATGGATGAGCGCGCCCACGGCCTGAGGATCCCGCTCGACGGTCAGCCGCTCCCGCAGCGCGCCGAGCACGCGTGCCGGATCCGGATGCACATGGGCCAGCGCCGCGGCGGCCGCCGCACGCACCTCGGCGTCCGGATCCGCGAGCAGCCCGAAGAAGACGTCCGCGCGCCCCCGAACCGTCGCCCAGGCGTCCAGAAAAGGCTGGACGAACGCCGCGTCCTCCTCCTCGTCCTCGAAGAGGCCCCCGATCTCCTCCGGGTCGGGTTCCCGCTCACCCGCGATGCTGCACAGCAGATGCACGACCGCGCCCCGGTCGGCGACCGACGCAGTGGTCGCGAGCTCGAAGAGGAACGGTATGCACGCGACCGTGCTGGCGTACACATCGCCCTGGTGGTGCAGCGCCCCGTACATGCCGTCGAGCGCGATCTCCCGACAGGCCGGGTCGTCCGAGGCCAGGTCCCGCAGCAGGTCCGGCACATCGGTCGCCGAGTCGGTGTACGCATGCCCCATCGACGCCCAGTCGACGTCGTCGATCCCCGTGAACACGTCTTTCCTCCCGTAGCGCAGTGGCGCACGGCGGCTGCCACCGATCGACAGCATGCCGTACGCCACTGACAACGGGCCGGGCGGGAGCCCCGGCTGTGACTGGAGCTGGAGCTAGAGCTCCTTGATCCGGATGTCCCGGTAGGACACCACGTCGGTCGTGCCGTGCACCTGGAGCCCGACGTACCCGGAGGCGAACCGGCGCCCGTCCGTGCCCGGGTCGTCCGAGCGGGGCGGGACGAAGTCCTGGCCGCCGGTGTTGTCGAACTCGTTGATCAGCACGCCGTTGCGGTACACCGAGTAGTGCTGGTCGACCACGCGGATCTCGTAGTCGTTCCAGGTGCCCTTCTGGGTGACGCCGGCACCGGCGAGCCCCACCCGGTCGAAGCCGTAGACCGAGCCCGTCTTGTACATGTCGCCGTCGGGCCGGTCGAGCACCTGCACCTCGTGCCCGTACTTGATGGCGACCCACTCGGGCCGTGACTCCTCGGGGTGGTCGTGGACCCAGGGGAAGCGGACGAACACGCCGGAGTTGGCGTTGCCGGTGCCCGGAGCGTCGTCCCGCCACTGGAGCCGCAGCGAGAAGTCGCCGTACTTGCGCTCCGGGAACCACAGCATGCCCAGCCCGGGCCTGGTGGTCCCACTGGTGATCGTCCCGTCACCGTTGGGCGCGAACGAACCGCCGCCCACCTGCTGCCACTTGGCGAACGACTCCGCGCTGCCGTCGAGGATCGTGCGGTAGCCCTCGGTCTGTCCGGGCTCGCCGATCCCGGACTGACGGGCGGCTTTGCGGACGGCGTTGTACTCGCGCTGGTCGCAGGCCCGTTCCTTCAGGAGTCCGTCCAGGACCGTTGTCACGTGCTTGAGGAACAGGGCGTGGGACGTCCACTCCTTCTCGTCCTCGATCAACTCGTTGATCCGGCACCGGCTGTTGGTGAGCCGGTTCGGGACACCCGAGTCGACCGTGCCGACGATCACCGTCAACCGTTCGTCGAACTCCGGGCAGTTGGGGGCCGGGACCTGGCCGGCCACCACGGTGAAGGTCACCGTGCGGGCCGCGGAGGTGTTGCCCGCCTTGTCCGTCGCCCGGTACGCGAGGGTGTGCGTGCCCGCGCGGTCGACGACCACCGGGGCGCCGTACGCGAGGTACGGTCCGGCGTCGATCGAGTACTCGATCCGGTCGACACCCGAGCCGTGCTCGTCGGTCGCCGTGACGGTCACCTCGGCGTTGCCGATGTACGCCCCGGACGAGTTCCTCGTCCCCTCGACGGTCACGCCCGTCACCGGCGGGGTCGTGTCCGGCTGGGGCGCCGCCACGACCGTGAACTGCACGTTCTTCTCGGTGGCGACGTTGCCCGCCTTGTCGGCGGCCCGGTAGCGCACCGTATGCGCGCCGACCTCGTGCACCATCACGGGCGCGCTGTACGGCTGCCAGGCGCCGGTGCCGATCGCGTACTCGATCGTGTTGACGCCGGAACCGGTGTCGGAGGCGGAGACGGTCACGGTCGCCATGTCGATGTACGTCCCGTCGGGGTTCCGCTCGCCGCTCACCGTCGCCGAGGTCTCCGGCGCGGTCGTGTCGTCGGTGGGCGGTGGCACCACCGTGAACTCGACGTTCTTCTCCGCGGAGACGTTCCCCGCCTTGTCCAGGGCGCGGTAGCGGATCTTGTGGGTGCCGACCTGGTCGACGACGACCGGAGCGGTGTACGGCTGCCAGGCGCCCGCGTCACCGACCGCGTACTCGAGGCGGTCGACCCCGGAGCCGCCCGCCTCGTCGGTGGCGTGGATCGCCACGCTCGCCGAACCGACGTACTGCCCCTGCGAGTTCTGCGTACCGCTGACGTGGGCTGTCGCCTCGGGTGCCGTCGTGTCCGCGCCGCTGCCCTCGGTCACCACGAGGATGCCCTGCATCTGGCCGTGGCCGGGGATCGTGCAGTGGTAGCGGTACCGGCCGGGGGTGAGCGTGACCTCGGCGGTGTGGCGGCCGCCCTGGTCGTCGTTCGGGTTGGCGAGGATGTTGAGCTGGACGTCGTTGTTGAACTCGGGGTCGGAGGTGTCGAACGTCAACGTGTGCGGCATTCCGGTGGTGTTGCCGGTCGCCGTGCTGTTCTCGAAGACGATCGTCGCCGTGCCCGCCACGGCGGTCGCGGGTGCCGAGCCGTACTTCGTGATGTCGTCACCGGCGGTCCAGGTGAGGACCTGTTCGGCGGCGGCTTCCCGGCTCTGCGGCCGGCCGGTCGCGGGCAACGCCTGCAGTCCGAGCACCACGAGCATCGCGGCCAACAGGGCCGTCCACATTCTTCGTTGCCGTGTCACTGCGTCCCCCTCGCCAACCGGTCGGCGGCCGGAGTCGGCGCACCGCCTGTGTAAGTGACCCGCCACAGTGCCGACTTGGCGTCCGAGGTGAAGAAGCCGCGGCCGTAGTCGAGCACATACAGCGCGCCGTCCGGACCGAACTTCCAGTCCATGAGGTTCTTGATGCCGTCGTTGCCGATCGGCACGATCTTCTTCAGCGACTCCGAGTGGACCGGCAGACCGCCGTCACCGTGGGTCTTCGGGTCGGTGATCACCGCGTTGCGCGGCTGGTCGGCGTCGTAGAAGTCGCCGACGAACCATTTGCCGTCCCAGTAGGCCGGCCACTTGACGTCACTGGTGGCCGAGACGGCGTCGTACCGGTACACCGGCCCGTTCATCGCGGCCTGGCCGCCGCCCTTGAGCCACGGCAGCAGATAGGTGGACTCCTCCTGCTTGTACGACGGGACTCCGTTCGCATCGCGTGGGAAGTCCGGGGCGCCGCCCTGGGGCGAGTACCAGATGTTGTTGCCGGTGACCGGCGGGAGGTTGACGAGGCCGTCGTTGTTCGGCGACTCGTTCTTCGGGTGGTCGCAGTCGTACCAGCCCAGCGGCTTGGTCGGGTCGGGCAGATTGCGGTCCCGGTAGGGCTGCTTGTTGCCCATGCAGTACGGCCAACCCCGGTTGCCCGCCCTGGTGATGACGGCGAACGTGTCGTACTTCGCCGGGCCCCAGGTCGTGGAGGGCGCCGACGCGTCAGGGCCGACCCAGCCCGCGTACAGGATGTCCGTCTGCTTGTCGACGAAGATCCGGGCAGGATTCCTGACCCCCATCACATAGATCTCGCCACGCGTCTTGCCGCCGCCCTCGTCCGTCTCCCGGCCCGTGAAGAGGTTGCCCTCCGGCAGCGTGTACGTGCCGTCCGGCTCGGGGTGGATGCGCAGGATCTTGCCGTTGAGGTTGTTGGTGTTGCCGGCGGTGCGGCGCGCGTCGGCGAAGGACACGCCCTTGTAATTCGGCTCCGGGTTGTTGCCCGAGTAACCGTCGCTGAAGCGGCTGGAGTTGTTGTCGCCGGTCGCGATGTACAGGTTGCCCTGGGAGTCCCAGGTCATCCCGCCACCCGCGTGGCAGCAACTGTGGATCTGCACGGGCCACTTGAGCAGCACCTTCTCACTGCCCAGGTCCAGCTTGTTCGTGGCGAGGTCGAGCGTGAAGCGGGAGACCCGCCGCTCGGCCATCCTCGTGTCGCGGTTGATCTGCGCGTGCGGGGTGTAGTGCAGATACACCCAGCCGTTCTCCTCGAAGCGCGGGTCCAGCTCGATGCCGAGGAGCCCCTCCTCGACCTTGATCAGCTCATCGCCGCCGCCCTTGTTCCCGAAGACCGTCAATGCCCCTGCCAGGGTGACCTTCTTGGTCTTCGGGTCGTAGACGTGGATCTCGCCCTTGCCCTTGCCGATGTCCGGGTTGTTCCAGTCGGTGATCACCGGCTGGGAGGAGTCGGCGCCGCCCCGGCCGATGTAGAGCACACGCCCGTCGGGGGCCGTGACCAGGCCGTGCGGCTCGCCGATCTGGTCGTTTTGACCCGGCTGGTTGGCCTGGGTGAGGCGCTCGGCCTTGTAGTTGCCGGTGATGGTCGCCTTGCAGTCGGCCCGCGCGAGCCGGGTGGTCCACAGCAGGGCGCCGCGCAGATGCGTACGGAAGTCGGTCTCGTCGTACGACGACACCGTGCCGCCCATGCCCGTGTAGAAGGAGCGGCCGCCGTCGTAGTCGCGGCACCAACTCACCGGATGGTCCCAGCCGTTGGCGCTCGTGCCGGGCTGGTAGCTCGACTCCCGTACCCGGGCGACGGTATGCACCGCACCCGACGGGTTCTTCGCCCAGTTCAGCCACTTGTCCGGCCGCTTCCACTGAACCGGAAGCTCCTTGGTGGCCGGATGCTGCCGGTCACCGACCTCGACGACCGCCCGCTGGACGTTCGTCGGGCCCCCGCCCGCCGGTCGGGCGCCGACGAGACCGGTGAACCAGTCCGAGTACGGCTCGGCGCGGGCCGCGTCATGGATGCCGACGAAACCGCCGCCCGCCTCCATATAGGCCTCCAGGCCCGCCTCCTGCTCGGGGTCGAGGACGTCGCCGCCGCCGGTCAGGAACACGATGGCGTTGAAACGGCCCAGCTCGGTGTCATCGGTGAAGACCGAGGCGTCGTTCGTGGCCTCGACCTTGAAACGCTGGTCGGTCGGACCCGACAGGCCGATCTTCTCGATCGCCCCGATGCCGGCGTTCACCAGAGGCGACTCGTCGCCGGCGGCCGCGGACCCGTGGAAGATGAGCACCCGAACATTCGCGCCGCCCGGCGGCGACTTCACGGACATCGTTGTCAGGGGTGGCTCCGGGACCGGGCGTGCGTCGGCCGCCGGGGCGGACATCAGACCGGCGGCGACGATCCCGGTGGTCACAGTGGCCACCCAGGTCTGTCTTGTCGTGCTCAACCCTCGTAAGTGCATGGGCACCTCCACGGTCACAGCAACAGCGACAAGGAAGCTAGACCCCTTTGAACGACTCGCCAATACCTATGGCCGTACTGGGGCCAACTTTGTCCTGAGTGTGGATAAACGGGGGAGTGGCCGGTACCGTCTCACCGGTTCATCCCCGTAATTTCCGTACCGCCGTAGGGAGTTCGGCATGAACAAGGGCAGCTTCGACAGACGTGGCTTCGACCGGCGTGCCTTCAACAGGCGTGTGTTGCTGGGCGGCGCTGCCGTCGCGACATCGTTGTCCCTTGCGTCGGTGCCCGAAGCCGTGGGTGCCGACACGCCACCGCGGACCGCCCCGGCCGGCGGCGAGGTCAGGCACATCAAGCTGTACGCCGAGAAGCTCGCCGACGGGCAGATGGGCTACGGCCTCGAAAAGGGCAAGGCCACGATCCCCGGCCCGCTGATCGAGCTCAACGAGGGCGACACCCTGCACGTCGAGTTCGAGAACACGATGGACGTGCCGGTGAGCCTGCACGTCCACGGCCTCGACTACGAGATCACCAGCGACGGCACGAAGTTGAACAAGAGCGACGTCGAGCCCGGCGGCACCCGCACCTACACCTGGCGCACCCACGTCCCCGGCCGCCGTAAGGACGGCACCTGGCGGGCGGGCAGCGCCGGGTACTGGCACTACCACGACCACGTCGCCGGCACCGAGCACGGCACGGGCGGCATCCGCAAGGGGCTCTACGGCCCGGTGATCGTCCGGCGCAAGGGCGACATCCTCCCGGACGCGACCCACACCATCGTCTTCAACGACATGCTGATCAACAACAAGCCGGCGCACAGCGGGCCCGACTTCGAGGCGACGGTGGGCGATCGCGTCGAGTTCGTGATGATCACGCACGGCGAGTACTACCACACCTTCCACCTGCACGGTCACCGCTGGGCGGACAACCGCACGGGCATGCTCACCGGGCCCGACGACCCCAGCCAGGTCATCGACAACAAGATCGTCGGCCCGGCGGACTCGTTCGGGTTCCAGGTGATCGCGGGGGAGGGGGTCGGGGCGGGCGCGTGGATGTACCACTGCCATGTCCAGAGCCATTCCGACATGGGGATGGTGGGGTTGTTCCTGGTCAAGAAGGCAGACGGGACGATCCCGGGGTACGAGCCGCACGAGCACGGAAATCAGTTGGGCGGGCATGAGCACTGACGGACCATGGACGGGTGACTCTCCTCCTGACGCGCAGTGATCTGGAAGCCGTACTGGAGCCGGAGGCCTGCATCAAGGCCCTGCGGGAGGGCTTCCGGTCTGCGGACAGTGGGCCGATCGCGGGACAGCGCGTAGTTACGGACCTGCCCTTCCCCGGCACGGCCACCGCCCTGATCCCGGGCCTGCTGCCCGGCGTCCCGGCCTACACGATGAAGGTCAACGCCAAGTTCCCCGGCGCCCGGCCCGCCCTGCGCGGGGTGATCTGCCTGCACAGCGGCGTGGACGGCGAGCTGCTCGCCCTGCTCGACTCGGCGACGGTCACGGCATGGCGGACCGGGCTGGCGGCGGCGCTGGGGACGGATCTGCTCGCCGGTCCGGGCGCGTTGGTGGGGGTGATCGGGGCGGGGGCCCAGGCCGAGCTGGTGGTACGGGGACTCGCCGCGCTACGGCCTCGCGCAGGCCTGGTCGTACATGACACCTCCGCCGACCGCGCCGCGGAGTTCGCCGGGCGACACGGTGGGCGGGTGCTGTCCTGCGTGGCGGAGGTAGCCGCTGCCGCCGACCTCGTCCTGTCGGCGACGTGGTCGAGAAAGCCGCTGCTGCGCCTGGCGGACACCAGGGAGGGCCAGCACTTCACGAGCCTGGGGGCGGACGAGCCGGACAAGGCGGAGCTGGCGGTCGATCTGCTGGAGGCCGCGACGGTCGTGGTCGACGACCGTGAACTCGCGGTGAGCATGGGCGCGTTGGCGCACGGCGGGACCGCCGACGCGACCTTGGGCGAGGTGGTGCGGGGTGAGCATCCGGGGCGCGTGAGTGCCGACGGCCGCACCGTCTACGCGCCGGTCGGGCTGCCCTGGCAGGACCTGGCGCTGAGCTGGGTGGCGTATCGGGCGGCGGAGGAGGAGGGTGTCGGGCGGCGAGTGGATCTGCTGGCGTGAGTTCCAGGAGCGGTTTCGGTGATCCGAGAGCGCTCTCACCCGGTTCCCGTCGCGGCTATCCTGATCCGCACCCAGCCACGAGGAGCCACGAGGAGCCCCGAAGTGACCGACACCGCCCAGCGCCCCACCCTGGAGGCCGTGGCCGCACGGGCCGGGGTCTCGCGGGCCACCGTGTCCCGGGTGGTCAACGGCGGGGACGGGGTGCGGGAGCCGCTCGTGGAGCGGGTCCGCAAGGCGGTGGAGGAGCTCGGGTACGTGCCCAACCAGGCCGCCCGCAGCCTGGTGACCCGGCGGCACGACGCCGTCGCCGTGATCGTCGCCGAACCGGAGACCCGCGTCTTCGCCGACCCCTTCTTCGCGCTGCAACTCCGGGGGATCAGCAAGGAGTTGACGGCGCATGACAACCAGCTGGTACTGCTCCTGACGGAGGGCCGGGACGACCACGCCCGCGTCGGCCGCTACCTCGCCGGCGGGCATGTCGACGGAGCGCTCGTCTTCTCACTGCACCTCGACGACCCGTTGCCCGGCCTGATCCAGCACGCCGGAGTCCCCACCGTGTTCGGCGGACGCCCCGACTGGAGCGGCGACCGGCGTGGCGTGGTGTACGTCGACAGCGACAACCGTGGCGGCGCCCGCGACGCCGTACGCCACCTCGCCGGCCTCGGTCGCACCCGCATCGCGCACATCACCGGCGCCCTCGACCAGACGTCGGCGGTGGACCGGCTCGACGGCTACCGGGATGTCATGGTCGACGCCGATCCGCGGCTCATCGTCGAGGGCGACTTCACGCCGGCCGGCGGCGAGCGGGCGATGCGTGAGCTCCTGCAGCGCTGCCCGGACCTGGATGCCGTGTTCGCCGCGAACGATCTCACCGCGGCCGGGGCTCTGCGGGTGTTGCGCGAGTCGGGGCGCCGGGTGCCGCAGGACGTCGCCGTGGTCGGGTTCGACGACATGCTGCCGGTCGCGGAACAGACCGAGCCCTCGCTCACGACGGTTCGTCAGGACATAGAGGAGATGGGCCGGTTGATGGCCCGGTTGTTGCTCCGGGGGCTCGACCGGCGCGCCGCCGAGCAGGGCGTCGGCGCCGCACCGTCCAGCGTGGTACTGCCGACCACACTGGTGCGGCGCGCGTCCGCCTAGGTCGTCCGACGGGAGCCCTGCGTCCCGTCCCGTGCCCTCAGCTCTGCGGCGGCGCGCTCTTGATCACCGCGAAGCGTGCCCCGTACGGGTCGCTGAGCTTGGCGATACGGCCGACGTCCGGCAAATCCGTGGCCGGTATCCGGACCGAGCCGCCCAGCTCCTGCGCTTTGGCGACCGTGGCGTCCGTGTCCGTGACCTCGAAGTACGGCAGCCAGTACGCCGGGTCCTGCGCCTCCGCCGGATCGTCGGCCTTGTCGACGACCCCGCCGAACATGGCGTCCTCGCCCTCCCCGGCAGGGCTGAACGTCGTGTAGGTGCCGCCGTAGAAGTCGAGGGCGAAGGTCTCCATGCCGAGCGTCGCGTGGTAGAAACCCGCAGCGGCCGGTACGTCGGTGGTGTACAGCTCCAGCCAGCACAGTGAGCCGGGCTCCTGGACGACGTCGAGGCCCTTGTTGGTGCCGGGCTGCCAGAGACCGAAGGGCACGCCCGCCTTGTCGGCGAGGATGGCCATGCGGCCCAGGTCCATCACGTCCATGGGCTGCACCAGCACCGAGCCGTGCGCCTGCTCGGCCGCCTTCGCCGTGGCGTCCACGTCCGGCGTCCGGAAGTACACCGTCCAGGAGGGCGGACCCTGCTCCTCGGTCGTCTGCATACCGCCGGCCGTCGTCCTGCCGTCCAGCTGGAACAGGCCGTAGCCGCCGGTCTCGGGCCCGCCCGGCCGGAACCGCCAGCCGAACAGGCCGCCGTAGAAGGAACCGGCGCCCTCGATGTCCGGTGTGCCGAGGTCGATCCAGTTCGGCGCGCCGGTGACGTAACGGGTGGTGAGCATCATCGCCCTCCTCGGAAGGTTCCCGTTGTCCGTTGTCCGTTGTGCTGTCTGCTCTGCCGAGTCTTGCACCGCCCACTGACAATCGCCGCCGGAGTGCTGCCGGAGCGCTGCCGCCGACCGCGTCGACCGCCGCGGTCACCTGGGTGACCAACGAGGACCTTTCTGTTCTTCACCTGTTCCTGTTTTTCACCCGTTTCCGCGCGCCGCCGTGCGCCGCAGTGCTCGGAGGGAGACCATCGAGTCGGCCGGGGGCCCCGCGGCGCGGCGTTGATCCCGCGTTGATCGAACGTTTTTCGCCGACCGGCACGATCCTGCGTATGCACACCGAAACGATCACAACGATCACCCCGCCCGACCTGGACTGGCAGCAGGAGGCGTTGTGCGCGCAGACCGGGGCGGACTTCTTCTTCCCCGAGCCGGGCAGCTCCGTACGGGAGGCGAAGCGGATCTGCGGCCTGTGCCCGATCCGCTCCGCCTGCCTCGAGTACGCGCTCGACAACGACGAACGCTTCGGCGTCTGGGGCGGCCTGTCGGAGAAGGAGCGCCTGGAGCTCAGGCGTACGTCACGCTGAACCGTCACGTCCCGGCCCGTGACCGCGAGCGCGAGCGCCGGCCCGTCCGCCGACGCCGCCGACCGCATTGCGCGGAACCGGCACGGACAGATGAACCGCACCCCTCCGGGGCCTGCGTGATGTCCACCGTCACCGTCCGGTCGGCCGGGTCGTGGGTGAGCCGGTAGCCGGAGGGCGCGCCGAAGAGGTGGGCGTGCCATCGACAGCGATGTGCCGACCTTGCGGCGCCCTGTGCGGGCGTATCCCGGGCGCCGCCACCGTGAGCCGGCGCCTGGAGTGAGCCGCTGAGGGGGTGGGTTGGTGGGCTGGAGGCTGCGCGGCGTGTCGGCTGGAAGTGGCTGAGTGTGCGGGGGCGCCCGGCGCGCGAGCCGTCGGCGCCACCGTCAGCCGGCCACCGAGCCACTCGCACGCCGTCGGGCGGCGGCGTCCAGTTGCCGGGGCGCCCCGGCAGGCCCTCTGCCCTCCGGCCCGGCAGCCCTCTCCCGGAACGCTGCGCGCCGGAGCCCCCAGGACCGGGAGCCTCGCCCTCAGCCCGCGCTGAATGCCTTCGGTCGGCGACCCCGGTGTTCGCGCCGTGAGTCCCCGGCCCGTGCCCCGGATCCTTGTGCCGTCAGCCGTCAGCCGTCAGCCGTCAGCCGTCAGCCGTCAGCCGTCAGAGCACGGCACTGCCACGGTCCGCAGCGACGGCCCTCGGCGCCCGCCGCTCTCAAGCCCCGGCCCGAGCCGCCATCCGGGCCTTGCGAGCCGCCAGCTTCTCGTCGAACTTCAGGGCTTCCGCGTCCAGGCCGCCCATGAACAGACCCAGCTCCTCCTGGGCCTTCTGGCCCTCCGGGCCGAAGCCGTCCATCTCCATGACCTTCAGGTGGCGCAGGACCGGCTGGAGCACGTCGTCGTGGTGGATACGCATGTTGTAGACCTCGCCGATGGCCATCTGCGCGGCGGCGCGCTCGAAGCCGGGGATGCCGTGGCCGGGCATGCGGAAGTTGACGACCACGTCGCGCACCGCCTGCATCGTGAGGTCCGGCGCGAGCTCGAAGGCCGCCTTCAGCAGGTTGCGGTAGAAGACCATGTGCAGGTTCTCGTCGGTCGCGATGCGCGCCAGCATGCGGTCGCAGACCGGGTCACCGGACTGGTGGCCGGTGTTGCGGTGCGAGATGCGGGTCGCGAGCTCCTGGAAGGCGACGTAGGCGACCGAGTGCAGCATCGAGTGTCGGTTGTCCGACTCGAAGCCCTCGCTCATGTGGGACATGCGGAACTGCTCCAGCTTGTCCGGGTCCACCGCGCGCGAGGTGAGCAGGTAGTCGCGCATCACGATGCCGTGCCGGCCCTCCTCGGCGGTCCAGCGGTGCACCCAGGTGCCCCAGGCGCCGTCGCGGCCGAAGAGCGAGGCGATCTCGTGGTGGTAGCTGGGGAGGTTGTCCTCGGTGAGGAGGTTCACGACGAGCGCGATCCGGCCGACCTCGGTGACCTTGGACTGCTCCTTGTCCCAGGCCTCGCCGTCCTCGAAGAGGCCGGGGAAGTTGCGGCCGTCCGTCCACGGCACGTACTCGTGCGGCATCCAGTCCTTGGCGACCTGCAGATGCCGGTTGAGTTCCTTCTCGACCACTTCCTCCAGCGCGTACAGCAGTCGGGCGTCGGTCCAGACGGCGGGGCTGCCGAGGTGAGGGGAAGCGATCGTCACGGGAACTCCAGGGGGACGCACAACACGGGGCATGTGGCCGGCGAGCGGTTGCCGGAACCTACGGGATCGTAGGCTACGAAACCGTAGGTTACGAAGCCGTAGGTTAAGGGCGATGTAAAGAGTGCTGATCAGCCGCCGTGCCGCCCGCATTTCACGGGTATGCGCACAGCCCCAGGACGCGCAGGTCCCGGGGCTGAAAGCGTGACTCGTTCAGTCGGTCATGCATACAGTTCCCGCATCCGCACCGAGAGACATGTCACACATCCTTCGAGCTTCTCGAACTCGCTGATGTCGATCTGAACGGGCTCGTGGCCGAGGTCGGCGAGCAGCTCCGCCGTCTTCGGCGCGCTCGCGGCCATGAGCAGCTTGTCGCCGCCGAGCAGCACCACATGCGCCCCGGACTCCTCGGGCACCGGCAGGAAGCGCGGGAACAGCGACGGCACGTCCAGCTGCGGAATGCGCCCGAGAATCGTTCCGTCGGGCAGCGCCGTGATCGCCGACTTCAGGTGCAGCACCTTGCTCACCGGTACGGCGACGACCCGCGCCCCCAGCGGCTCGAAGGCGGCCCGCAGCTGCTGGACGCCAGCCGCGTTGGTACGGCCGCCGCGGCCGACGTAGATCGTGTCGCCGACCTTGAGCACGTCGCCGCCGTCCAGCGTGCCCGGCTCCCAGACCCAGTTCACGGAGCAGCCGAGCGAGGCCACGGCCTCCTCGACGCCGATGGTCTCGTCGCGCCGGGCCTCGGCACCGGACCGGGTGATCAGCGCGACGTTCTTGTACATGACGACCGTGTCCTCGACGAACACGGAGTCGGGGCAGTCGTCGGCCGGCTCGACCTCGATCGTCTCCCAGCCGTGCGTGCGCAGGGCCTCCGTGTACTCCTCCCACTGCTCGACCGCGAGATCGACGTCGACCTTCTCCCGCTCGATGTGCGTCACCAGCCCTTCGGCGAGGCGCGGGCTCGGGCGGCGGACGAGGGCCTTCTTGCTGGGCACGACGGGATCTCCGGATCGGTGGCAGGTTGCGGCGCCCATGATGAACGGGGCACCGACCCGCCATCATGCAGGGCCTACCCGCCCGTACAAAACCCTTGTGGTCAGGCTGTGGCCCTCCTGAGATGCTCCGCGGTGAAGGAGTCGAGGGCTTCGAGCAGCTGGAGTGGAGTCCCTTCGAAGATCACCCGGCTCCCGTCCCGGCTCCCGTCCCGACCTTCGTCCGGCCCCAGGTCTACGGCTGCCCCCTGCCCCCTGCCGGCGGCGAACGGCGGGAAGCGGACCGCCCCGGCAGCCAGCGACCCCCGGGTGGATGTCGGTCGTTCAGCTGCCGCTGCGACTCCACCGCGTCGTGCAGAAGACGCCGACGACTTTTGAAGCCGAAGTCAGGCGGGATCCCCGATCGCTTCTGGCGTGGTCTCCTTGAGTTCACCGTCCTCCACCATGAGCCAGCGCGTGATGCCGATCGACTCCAGGAACGGCAGGTCGTGACTGGCCACGATCAGCGCCCCCTCGTACGACTCCAGGGCCGTGGTGAGCTGCCGTACGCTCGCCATGTCCAGGTTGTTCGTGGGCTCGTCCAGCATCAGCAGCTGCGGCGCGGGCTCGGCCAGCATCAGCGCGGCCAGCGCCGCCCGGAAGCGTTCGCCGCCGGACAGTGTGGCCGCCTTCTGGTCGGCGCGGGCGCCCCGGAACAGGAAGCGGGCCAGTCGCGCCCGGACCCGGTTGTTGGTGGCGCCCGGTGCGAACCGGGCCACGTTCTCGGCGACCGACAGCTCGCCGTCTAGCA
Organism: Streptomyces sp. R28; assembly: GCF_041052385.1. Taxonomy (GTDB): domain Bacteria; phylum Actinomycetota; class Actinomycetes; order Streptomycetales; family Streptomycetaceae; genus Streptomyces. Next base: position 9,370,544 of record NZ_CP163439.1, read on the forward strand.
CGTCGAGCCGCTGCGGCAGGAAGCGGAGCGGGACATGTGCCGTCGCCTCACCCGACACCGGCGGCAGCTCCCCGGAAATCGTCCGCAGCAGCGTCGTCTTGCCCGCGCCGTTGCGCCCGATCAGCGCGATCCGCTCCGGTCCGCGCAGATCGAAGCCGCCGGACACGCGCGCGCCGTACGCCAACTCCAGGTCCATCAGCGTGAGGACGGTCCGCCCCGGCGGTACGGCCGTGTACGGCAGGTCGACGCGGATCTCGTCGTCGTCCCGTACGGCGTCCACCGCGTCGTCGAGCCGCTCCTTTGCCTCGGCGAGCTTCTCCTCGTGCATGATGCGGTGCTTGCCGGCGGACTCCTGCGCCGCCCGCTTGCGCGCACCCATGACGATCTTCGGCTCGCGCTTCTGGTCCCACATCTTCTGCCCGTACCGCTTGCGCCGGGCCAACTTGACCTGGGCGTCGACCAGTTCGCGCTTCTGCTTCTTCAGATCGGCCTCGGCGACCCGCACCATGCGCTCGGCCGCCTCCTGCTCGGTGGCGAGTGCCTCCTCGTAGGCGGAGTAGTTGCCGCCGTACCAGGTGACCTCCCCGGAGCGCAGATCGGCGATCTGGTCGACCAGGTCCAGGAGTTCGCGGTCGTGGCTGACCACCACCATCACCCCCGGCCAGGCGGCGACGGCCGCGTAGAGCCGCCTGCGTGCGTACAGGTCGAGGTTGTTGGTGGGCTCGTCGAGCAGTAGGACGTCCGGGCGGCGCAGCAACAGGGCGGCCAGGCGCAGGAGCACCGACTCGCCGCCCGACACCTCGCCGATCGTGCGGTCCAACTCGACGTGGCCGAGCCCGAGTTCGCCGAGTGTGGCGAGGGCACGCTCCTCCACGTCCCAGTCGTCGCCGACGGTCTCGAAGTGCTCCTCGGCCGCGTCGCCCGCCTCGATGGCGTGCAGCGCGGCTCGCTGGGCCGCGATGCCGAGGGCCTCGTCGACCTTGAGGGTGGTGTCGAGGGTGACGTTCTGCGGAAGACAGCCGACCTCGCCCGCGACGCGCACGGCGCCGTCGGCCGGGGTGAGTTCACCGGCGATGAGCTTCAGCAGGGTTGATTTCCCCGACCCGTTGACGCCGACCAGCCCGGTTCTGCCCGGGCCGAACGCGACGTCGAGGCCCTCGAAGACGGGGGTGCCGTCGGGCCAGGTGAAGGAGAGGGACGTACAGGTGATGGAAGTAGACATACGGGCCTCCGCGGATGCTCGAAGCGATCAAGGGCAAACGCGTATCGAGACACCGGCGACCAACGGGGAGGCCTCGGAGGGCTCAGAGGCATGAGAAGGGCCCTGCTCCGGAGGACGGCTCGAACGCCGAGGTCGCACGCAGCGCCACACACCTCAGGTGTGACGCGGTGTCTCAGGACCTCAGACGAGCAACGTCCTTCTCCAATCGGCGGCAACAGAACCGTTGTAGACGGTAGAAGGGGGGCCCGGGGCTGTCAACGGAATTAAACGAGCGCAGGGTCAGGCGCGACGTCTCGACGCCGGTCCAGGCACTCCAGCCCGTCCGGCGTTTGAGGACGAGGCCGTTCAGGCCGATGGGGCTCCAGGGGGCGGAGTCCCCTGGCGGGGTCGAAGGGGCGGCGCCCCTTCAGGATGGGACGGGTAGGGGCGGCGGGGGCGAGAACCCCCCCCGTCAGCAGGCGTCCCGCATCAGTTCCGCCAGGTCACGGTCCAGGTCGAGCTGGAGGTGCTCCAGACCCAGCGGCACCAGCTCACTCGTGGACTGCAGGAACCGCCGGACCTCGCCCGAGCGGATGTGCACGACCGCCGTGCCCTCGGGCGCGTGGAACTCCAGGACCGTACGGTCGAAGCCGTACGGCCGCACCCGGACGTCGCCGTGGCCCTCGGGTCCCTCCAGGCCGGCCACGAGCAGCTCGCGGCTGAAGGTCCAGCAGACCTCCACGCCCTCCAGGGTGGCCGGGGCCGGGAAGGTCATGCGGACGGCGAACGGATCGCGCCGGTCGTAGTGAAGGGTCGCGGGAATGCTCGGCATCCGCGGCGCGGCGGCGACGAGACGGGCCTCAACGGGCTGCTCGATTACGGTGGACAACGCCATGCTCCCTTGTGACAGCTGGACGAACTTGCGGCGGACGAGACCGGGCACTGGTAGAGACGTTGGAATCAGCCAATCCGTGCACCCCGGAATCGAGTGACCTCTGTCACCGCCGTCATGCATGGGAGTGGCCCGTTCGTCCTCCCGTGCCGGGAAAGTCACATGTGGTCAGCGAGGCCATCTGGACGACATGGGGGCGGTGGGCTAGCTTCGCCCGCCATGAGGCGTTCGGGGAGCACGCGATGGTCGGGGCGTACGTTTCGGACAATGGCCGCGGGGGTGGCGTGCGGGGCGGCGCTGGCCGCGCTGACGGCCGTACCCGCGCAGGCGCGCGAACCGGAGCGCCGGGCGCCGCACTGGGAGCTCAAGGACGGCGGCACGCCCGAGGTGCGCTTCCGCGGGCTGTCCGCGGTGAGTCGGCACACGGCGTGGCTGGCCGGAACCCAGGGCACCGTCCTGCGCACCACCGACGGCGGCGCCACCTGGCGGAACGTCTCGCCGCCCGGCGCCGCCGAGCTGCAGTTCCGGGACATCGAGGCGTTCGACGCGCGCCGGGCCGTGGTGCTGGCCATCGGAGAGGGTGAGGCGTCCCGCGTGTACCGCACGCAGGACGGCGGCGCGACCTGGACCGAGTCCTTCCGCAACACCGACGCGCGGGCCTTCTACGACTGCATGACCTTCTTCGACCGCCGCCACGGGCTGGCGATGAGCGACCCGGTGGACGGACGGTTCCGCATCCTGTCGACCGGCGACGGCGGCCGCTCCTGGAAGGTGCTGCCCAGCGACGGGATGCCCGCTGCGTCGGCGGGCGAGGCCGGCTTCGCGGCGAGCGGACAGTGCCTGGTGAGCTCCGGGTCGAAGGACGTCTGGCTGGCCACCGGCGGGGCCGCACGCGCGCGTGTGCTGCACTCCGCCGACCGGGGGCTGACCTGGACGGCCGCCGACACACCGATTCCGGCGGGCGATCCGGCCCGCGGCGTCTTCGCGCTCGCCTTCCGCGACCGTACGCACGGCCTCGCGGTCGGCGGCGACTACCGCCCCGACCAGGCCTCCCCGCAGGCCGCCGCAGGTACCTCAGACGGCGGCCACAGCTGGCCGCCCGCCGCCACGCCCCCGCCCGCCTACCGCTCCGGCGTCGCCTGGCTCCCGCACAGCCGTATCGCCGCCCTCGCGGTCGGCCCCACCGGCACCGACCTGACGACGGACGGCGGGCGCACCTGGCGGACCGTCGACACCGGCTCGTACGACACCGTGGACTGCACGCCGGACCTGGGCTGCTGGGCCGCGGGGGAGAAGGGCCGGGTCGCTCGGCTGGAGAGCTGACGCCGGAAAGTGGGTACTCGGGCGCCGACTGCGAGAGGAGTGACCTGACATGCCACGCGGTTCGAGCCCCAAGCGGGAACGCCAGTACGAGCACATCAAGGAGAGCGCCCAGGACCGGGGCGAGAGCGCCTCGCGCGCCAAGGAGATCGCGGCGCGAACGGTGAACAAGGAGCGCGCACGGTCCGGCGAGTCCAAGTCCGCCAGCCGTACGTCCACCCAGGACATGTCCTCGGGCAAGCGGGGCGGCCAGCGGTCGGGCAAGGGCTCCCAGGGCCCCACCTACGACCAGCTCTACGAAGAGGCCAAGAAGCGCAACATCCACGGGCGTTCGGACATGAACAAGACCCAGCTCAAGCAGGCGCTGGGCAACAAGTGAGGCTCAGCCGGGCGTCTCGCGGTGGCGCTCGAGTTCCGGCGCCGTCTTCGTGGCGGCGAACTCGGTGATGCGGTACGCGCAGACGCCGGCGCCGACGAACGGGTCGGTCGCGGCGATCTCCTCGATCAGCGCCCGGTCCCCCGCGACGGCGAGGATCACCCCGCCGTCGCGGGGGTTCTTGGGCCCGGAAGCGAGGAACACGCCCTTCTCGTACTGCTCGTCGAGCCACGCCACATGGGCCTCCAGCACGGCGTCGACGGCATCGAGCGGGGCGGTGTAGGTCAGCTCCAGTACGAACATGATCACGAGCGTACCCCCGGGCCCGTCGCGGCCGCCCCGGGCCCCGTACGCTCGTCCCCACCATGACGACCGTACGCATTCCCGCGGGCTGGCCCGCGACCGAGGAAGAGGCCCGCGCCGTCCAGGACCAGCTGCGGGAGCGGGTGTTGCTCGACGAGCCGGGGCCGCCACCCGGAGCCGGGCACGTGACCGGGGTCGACGTGGCCTACGACGACGAACGGGACCTGGTCGCCGCGGCAGCGGTCGTCCTGGACGCGGCGACGCTCGACGTCGTCGCCGAGGCCACGGCCCTCGGCCGGATCTCCTTCCCCTACGTCCCCGGCCTGCTCGCCTTCCGCGAGATCCCCACGGTGCTGGCCGCCCTCGACGCCCTGCCCTGTGCGCCCGGCACGGTCGTCTGCGACGGCTACGGCCTCGCCCACCCCCGCCGCTTCGGCCTCGCCAGCCACCTCGGCGTCCTCACCGGCCTGCCGACGATCGGCGTGGCCAAGAACCCCTTCACCTTCACCTACGACGACCCCGCCTCCCCACGCGGATCGTCCGCGCCGCTCATGGCGGGCGACGAGGAGGTCGGCCGCGCCCTGCGCACCCGGGACGCCGTCAAACCGGTCTTCGTCTCGGTCGGCCACCGCGTGAGCCTCGCCAACGCCTGCGCCCACACCCTCGCCCTGACCCCCGAGTACCGACTCCCGGAGACGACACGCCGCGCGGACTCCTTGTGCCGACAGGCACTGAAGGACGCGACCAGTCCGACGCCTTAGCCCGCTATTCGCTGTCCGCTGCCCGCGCCGTGGTGGACTGAGTACGTCGACTGAGTACCCGTACGGATGTGGCCCGCCCACCGGGATCGGCAGGCTGGGGCGCATGACGACGCACCGTGCCCCGAAGCCCCTTGCCGACCCGAACCGCCCCGTCGAGCGTGCCGTGACGGCCGCGCTGGTCCTCGCCACGCTGGCCGGGCTCGGTTGGATCGTCGGGATGATCTACACCATCGCGGGCTGGCCGATCTAGAACCCCGTGCAGCGGTGGCCGACGCACGGGGCACAGGCTCGGCAGGCACGAACCACCTGCTGTCGCACGGCATCGGGCTCGTGGAGCGGTTGACTTGACCGAGGCCGGGGACCCGCCTGCGAGCGGGGGAACATCCTCCGCCGGTCGGCGCAACTCCGGCTCGTGGCGCGCTGCGCCGTCCGCCCCCGGTGATTGGGTGGCGCCGACCTCCGGGCCACGGCCCGGGCGATTCGGCCTCGCAGTGCAGGAGACAGTCATCGTGAGTTCCCCCGAGGGCGCGTCCCGCGACATGATCCCCGACCAACTGCTCAAGGGTCAGAAGGCCCTGGTCACCGGCGCGAACTCCGGTATCGGCAAGGCGACGGCCGTGGCCATGGGACGGGCCGGGGCGGATGTGGTCGTGAACTACGTGGCCGGCCGCGAGGAAGCCGAGAAGGTGGTCGAGGAGATCAAGTCCCTCGGGGTGCGGGCGGTGGCCCACGAGGCGGACGTCTCCGACGAGGACCAGGTCGTCGCCATGGTGAACCGGACCGTCGAGGAGTTCGGCACCCTGGACATCCTGGTGGCCAACGCCGGTCTCCAGCGCGACGCCCCGCTCACCGAGATGACGCTCGCCCGGTGGCAGAAGGTCCTCGACGTGAACCTCACCGGGCAGTTCCTGTGTGCCCGGGAGGCAACCAAGGAGTTCCTGCGGCGCGGCGTCGTCCCCGAGGTGTCGCGGGCGGCCGGAAAGATCATCTGCATGAGCTCCGTGCACCAGGTCATCCCGTGGGCCGGGCACGTCAACTACGCCTCGTCCAAGGGCGGCGTACAGATGATGATGGAGACGCTCGCCCAGGAACTCGCGCCGAAGAAGGTCCGCGTGAACGCCATCGCCCCGGGCGCCATCCAGACCCCCATCAACCGCGGCGCCTGGGACACGCCCGAGGCCCGCGAGGACCTCCTCAAGCTGATTCCCTACGACCGCGTCGGCGACCCCGAGGACATCGCGCTCGCGGCCGTGGCCCTCGCCTCCGACCTCATGGACTACGTGGTGGGCGCCACGCTCTTCGTGGACGGCGGGATGACACTCTTCCCCGGTTTCGCCACCGGCGGCTGACACCGCACGCGCACCGGCCCCGGACGGAACCCCGGATGCACACCACCCTGCAGGTGCTGGCCGACGCGCCGGCGCAGCTGCTGCCGGCCAGATCCCTGATGGCCTTCACCCTGGCGTCCCACATCATCCTGGTGCCGCTGGGCGTGGCACTGCCGCTGATCACCCTCATCCTGCACGGGTACGGACTGCGCCGCGGCGACCGGACGGCCCTGCTGCTGGCGCGCCGCTGGTCGGCGGTGATGGCCGTCCAGTTCGCGATCGGGGTGGTCACCGGCACCGTGCTGTCCTTCGAGTTCGGACTGCTCTGGCCGGGCCTGATGGGCAGATGGGGCGACGTCTTCGGCATCGGGTTCGGCGTCGAGGCATGGGCCTTCTTCCTGGAGGCCGTGCTCATCGCCATCTACCTGTACGGCTGGCGACGGCTGCCCGCCCGCACCCACTTCCTGCTCGGCCTGCCGCTGCCCGCCGCGGCCCTGCTCGGCGCCTTCGGGATCCTGGCCGCCAACTCCTGGATGAACACCCCGCGCGGTTTCTCCCTCGACTCCGCGGGCGACCCCGTCGACGTGGAGATCTGGAAGGCGGTCTTCACGCCCATGTTCGGCCCGCAGTACTGGCACTTCGTCGTGGCGATGCTCGTGACGGCCGGCTATGTCGTGGCCGGGGTCTACGCCGTCGGCCGGCTGCGCGGCCGCCGGGACCGCTATCACCGGCTCGGTTTCGCCATCCCCTTCACGGTCGCCGCGGTGTGCACGCCGGTGCAGTTCGTGCTGGGCGACTCCATCGCCCGGGAGGTCTTCCACAAGCAGCCGGTGAAGTTCGCCGCCATGGAGATCGTCTGGAAGACCGACACCCACGTGCCGGAGTACCTCTTCGGCCGGCTGCATCCGGACGGGAGCGTCTCCGGCGGCATCAAGATCCCGCAGCTCGACTCCATCCTCGCCGGCTTCAGCCCGGACACCCGGGTGACCGGGCTGACCTCCGTCCCCGCGGACGCCCGGCCGAACGCCGGCCAGGCGACCGTCGCGCACTGGGCCTTCGACATCATGGTCGGTATCGGCAGCCTGCTCGTGCTGCTCGCCCTGTGGTACGCCCTGGTGTGGCTCCGCCGCCGCCGGCTGCCCGCCTCACCGTGGTTCTACCGGTGCGCCGCAGTGGCCGGCGTCGCCTCCGTCGTCGCGGTCGAGTGTGGCTGGATCACCACCGAAGTGGGCCGCCAGCCGTGGATCGTCTACGAGAACATGCGGGTCGCCGAGGCCGTCACAGCGACCCGGTCCACGACGCTGTGGATCATGTTCGGCCTGGTCGTCGTGGTCTACGTGTTCATCTTCGGTTCGTTCCTCGCGATCCTGCTGCGGATGCGCACCCGCTGGCGGCTCGCCGACGAGGAGGACAGGGCTCCGGGCGGGGCCGGGACACCGGCACAGACACCCGAGACGGGCACGCCCTACGGGCCGCGCCCCACGGTGCCGTCCGGCGTGACGCCGCCGTCCGGCGACGACGGTACGTCCCCGGCCGCGGAGGACCGGCCGTGATCGCCGACGTCATCGCCGTCGTCCTGCTGCTCGCGGTCGCCGCCTACGCCTGCGCCGGCGGCACCGACTACGGAGCCGGATTCTGGGACCTGACCGCCGGCGGAGCGGAGCGCGGCAAGCGGCCCCGGTGGCTGATCGACCACGCGATGGCTCCTGTGTGGGAGGTCAACAACGTCTGGCTGATCTTCGTCCTCGTCATCATGTGGACCGGCTTTCCCGTCCTCTTCCAGCAGCTGTTCCAGTCGATGTGGCTGCCGCTCGCGCTGGCCGCCGTGGGCATCGTGCTGCGCGGCGCGGGCTTCGCGCTGCGCAAGCCCGCCCGGCGGCCGGCCGGCCGGCGCCTGTACGGCGCGGTGTTCGCCGTCTCCTCCCTCCTGACGCCGTTCTTCCTCGGCGCCGCGGCCGGCGCAGTGGCATCCGGCCGGGTGACCGCGGAACCGCAGCCCTCGGCGTATGCCTGGACCCACCCCGCCCCCGTGCTGTTCGGTCTGCTCGCCGTGGCGGTTACCGCCCTGCTCGGTGCGGTGTTCCTCGCCGCGGACGCGCGGCGCTTCGACGCGCCGGATCTGGACGGCTACTTCCGGCGGCGGGCCCTGGCCGCCCTGGGCTTCGTCGCCGCCCTTGCCCTGACCACGCTGGCCGTCACACACGAGGACGCCCAGCACGTGTGGCACGGGCTCACGCACGGTGCGGGGCTGGCCTTCGTGGTCGTCGCGGCCCTGAGCACCCTCGCCACCGCCTGGCTGCTGCTCCGCCCCTCCGGGGCCTGGTCCCGGGTCACCGCGGTCGGCGTGGTGGCGTCCGCCGTCATCGCCTGGGGCATGGCACAGCGCCCCTACCTCGTCCCGACCTCCCTGACCGTCGCCGAGGCGGCGGGCGCGGACACCACGCTGCGCTGGCTGGGCCTGGTCACCCTGGTCGCCGTCGCGCTGATCATGCCCGCGGTCGTCCTGCTCTACTGGCTGGACACCCACGGGGAACTGGAGGGGCTCACCGACGCCGATCTGCGCAGCGGTGCCGGTGACGAGGGCTGAGTCCCTGGGCGGCCCCGGCCGCCGGCTGCGCGGCGAGGGGTGAGGGGTGAGGGGTGAGGACACGGTGAGCGAGGCCGAGATCCTGCTGGGCATGGCCCTGGTCGTGGCCCTCGCCGTCGGCTCCCAGATCCTGGCCGGCCGCCTGCGGATCCCGGCCCTGATCCGACGTCGTCCACCCCGACCAACTCGTCGGAGCGGACTTCTCGTCGCTGGTGTCGCTTTCGGTGGCGCTCATCCTCTACGACGCCGGGCTGGGGCTGGACCTGCGCCTGTTCAAGGGCGCGACGCGCAACACCGGACTAGGCGCGGTCGAGAGCGGCGTCGAGAGTGATCGCCGCGTCGATCAGGGCGAGATGCGTGAACGCCTGCGGGAAGTTGCCCAGTTGGCGGCCCGTCGGGTCGATCTCCTCCGAGTACAGGCCGAGATGGTTCGCGTAGCCCATCATCTTCTCCAGCACCAGCCGCGCCTTGTCGGTCCGTCCCGCGCGCGCCAGGGCGTCGACGTACATGAAGGTGCACAGCGAGAAGGTGCCTTCCGAGCCGCGCAGGCCGTCGGGCGAGGCCTCGGGGTTGTAGCGGTAGACCAGGCTGTCGCTGACGAGTTCCCGTTCCATGGTGCCGAGGGTCGACGTCCACATCGGGTCCTGCGGGGTGATGAACCCGACCGTCGCCATGCGCAGCAGCGAGGAGTCCAGGACATCGCTGCCGTAGTGCTGGACGAAGGCCTGACGTCCCTCGCTCCAGCCCTTGGCCATGACTTGCTCGTAGCAGTCGTCCCGTGCGCGGCGCCACCGTGCGGCGCCGGCCGGCCGGCCGTTCGACTCGGCGAGCCGCAGGGCGCGATCGAAGGCCACCCAGGACATGACGCGGCCGTAGGTGAAGTCCTCCCGGCCGCCTCGGGTCTCCCACAGGCCCTCCTCCGCCTGGTCCCAGTGGTCGACCAGCCAGTCGAGGTTCGTCAGCAGCGCGTTCCAGCCGCGGTGCCCCACCTGGAGGCCGTGCCGGTGCGCGAAGTAGATGCTGTCCAGCGCCTCGCCGTAGATGTCCAGCTGGAGTTGCGTGGCGGGGCCGTTGCCGATCCGCACCGGCGCGGAACCCGCGTAGCCCTCCCAGTGGTCGAAGACCTGTTCGTCCAGGTCGGAGGAGCCGTCCACCTTGTACATGATGTTCAGCGGGCCGGTGTCACCGTCCCTCCCGGCGCGCTCGCTGACCCGGTCGGAAAGCCACTGGATGAACGCGCTTGCCTCGTCGGTGAAGCCCAGCCCCAGCAGGGCGTAGACCGAGAAGGAGGCGTCGCGGATCCAGGTGAAGCGGTAGTCCCAGTTGCGCTCTCCGCCCAGTTGTTCGGGAAGCGCCGCCGTCGGGGCGGCCACCACGGCGCCGGTGGGCGCGAAGGTCATCAGCTTCAGAGTGATCGCGGAGCGCTCCACGGTTTCGCGCCAGCGTCCCGTGTAGCGCGACTGGTGCAGCCAGCCGCGCCAGAACCGCACGGTCTCGTCGAACAGTTCCTGGTACTCGGCCAGTCGCAGCTCCCGGGGCGGCCCCTCGGCGGCCCACTCCAGGGCCAGCCCCCGCTCCTGGCCGGCCTCCAGGGTCAGCGTGAAGTGCAGGGCGTCCCGCCGGTCGGCGAGCACGTCCAGCAACCGCTCGTCGTCCTGTTCCCGGATGGGGTGCACGGTGAGCTCCGAGCCGTCCTCCGCGGCGAACACCGCCCCGTGCGTGCTGATGTGCAAACGGTGCGCCTGCCGCCCGTAGTCGAACCTCGGGGCTATCTCCGCCTCGAACGTCATCCTGCCGCGCACGCAGCGGACCATCCTCACCAGGCGGTGACTTTCCGTGACCGTCGTCCCGGTCACGGGCATGAAGTCGATCACCTCTCCGGCGCCCGCCTCCGTCATGAACCGGGTGACCAGGATCGCCGTGTCGGGCAGGTACAACTGCTTGGTCGCGTAGGCGGGGTGCATCGGCCGGACCGTGCAGTGCCCGCCCTTGTCCTTGTCCAGCAGCGCGCCGAACACACTGGGCGAGTCGAATCTCGGGGCGCAGAACCAGTCGACGCTGCCGTCCGTCGTCACCAGCGCCGCGGTCTGCAGATCGCCGAGGAGGCCGTGGTTCTCGATCAGGGGGTAATCGTCCATCGGGGCCGCCCTTTCGGTGTGCGATTCACCCGAATGCCCCTGGATCAGACTAAGCCGAGGGTCCGGGATCGGCGCGCGGGGCCGCGGGCCGCCGGTCGCCGCCGCGGTACCTGTGGGGGCCAGGGGGTGTCTTCTGGATCGGGTCGGCTGCGACGGCGGGGGTGGCGGCAGGCCCCTGCGCCCTCGCTGCGGCGGCGTGCCGCGGCTCGCTTCGTCGCGCACCCTGGAGGTGGGAAGGAGCGGCTCGATGGAGACTTCCGCAGCGGTGCCGTCGGCAACGTGGGCAAGCCGCCGAGTCGGCCCGACGGGGTGAGACGCGCAGCCGGCACCCGTCGGCGGAGCCGCTCCGTGCTGCGCCCGTCGTGGTGGCGTGGCCGTGTCAGGGATCTGACGGCCTGGCAGAAAGCGTTCCACGCGCGCGTGGAGACCCGCTTCCCGGTGGTCACAGGACTCGTGGACCGCATGGTGTCGGTGAACATCTTCGACTCCGCCACCCGTATCGCGGCGCAGTGCTTCCTGACCGCCGTGCCGTTGCTGTTCGTGGTGAGTGCCTACGCGCCGACGGCGGTACAGGACCAGGTCACCGCGTCGATCAGTGCGGTCTTCGGGCTGACCGGGCAGACGAAGGCCCAGGTGGAGCAGGCCTTCGCGCCCCCGACCGACGATCTGCGCCAGGCGACGGGCCTGGTGGGCGGGCTGATGGTGCTGCTGTCGGCCACCGCGGTGAGCCGCGCGGTTCAGCGGCTGTGCAGACGGGCCTGGCAGCTGCCTCGGACCGGGGCGAAGGTCGCTCCGTGGAGGTGGGTGGCGTGGATCGCCCTGTGGCTCGCTGCACTGGTCGTGCAAGGGCTGCTGCACAACGGGTTCGGTCTGGGGCCGGGGTGGGGGTTCTCGGTCATCCTGGTCATGCAGGCGGTCATGTGGTGGTGGACCCAGCACCTGCTGCTGGGCGGCGCCATCCGCTGGAAGCCACTCCTGCCGGGGGCCGTCATCACGGCGGTCGCGGTCAGTGGCCTGTCCGTGACCGCCCACTTCTACATGCCGCGGGCGCTCAACCGGGCCCTGGCCGACTACGGTTCGGCGGGTTCGGTCTTCGTCCTGCTGTCCTGGCTGATCGTCGTGTGTGTGGCCGTCGCGATCGCCCTCAGCGCGGGCGCCGTCCTGTCCCAGGAGCCCTTCCTTCGGCGCCGTCTCGGAACCCCGACGCCACCACCCTGACGGCGGTGCCGTCGCCTGTCGCCTGCAGATCCGCCCGCGGGGTGACGCGCCGGTTCCCTACGTCCACGAGGACCCGGAGTACGGGGCCGACCCGCGAGGACGCGATCGAGTAGGGGATGCGCATCGGCAGCACCCCGATGCCCTGGGCGGGAAGTCGGCGACCCGTCCGGCCGGCCGCGTCGGCCGTCGACTCGGCCGCCTCACGTACCCGGCGGGCACGCGGCGTCGGGCACCTGACCGCCGAGGTCGCGCGCCGCGTCGTGCAGCAGCCAGTTGGCGCCGACCAGGATGTGGGTCGTGAAGTCGAGCGTGGCCGGCCAGTCGGGCGCGGGCGGGCGCCGGGTTGCGGTGGCTGCCGGGTTCGCAGCGGCACCGGGCGTGTTCGCTGCGGTACCGGGCGTACGCCGCCTGGCCGCAGCCGCAGCCGCAGCCGCAGCCGGTGCCGGGTCCGCCGAGGGGCCGGGCTCGCTGTCCTCGGATGGTTCCATGAGCGTCAGTGCCGCAGCCGCCGGACGTGCGGGCAGCGCGGCCGCCGCCGTCGCCGGTAACGAGGGGGCGGCGGCCTCCAGGAGCAGCCTCGCCCTACCTCGCCATGCCTCGTCATGCCTGGTCATGCCTGGTCATACTCGGTCTGCCGGTCCGGACCTCGGAGGCGCTCCGGCCGGCGGCGGCCACGTCACCACCCCGCACACCCGGCCGATGCCGGCCCGGCCGGGGCTGCGGACAGGGACAGCGAGCACATCTTCCCGTCGAGGCCGAGCGGCCCCCCCCGAAGCCGTCGAGCACACGCCGACCGGACCTCAGCCGCGCCGCCCGATCCGACAAGCCCCGGGCGGGTTCACCTGATCGCGGCCACCCGGAACGTGATCCCCGCCGTACGCAGCCGCTCGATCAGCGCGTCCCCCATCGCGACCGCGGTCGTGACCTGGCCGGCCGTGGGCGGCAGGTCGTCGAAGGCGAGGGACAGGGCCGACTCGGCGAACATCTTCGCCGTCTCGCCGTATCCGGGGTCGCCGCCCGCCACCTCGGTGAAGACGCGCCGGCCACCGCCCTCGCCGACGAAGCGGACCGAGAACCAGCTCTTCGCGCGCTTCTCGGGGCCCGGCCCCTCGCCGGGCTTCAGCCGGTCGGACAACCAGCGCCGGGCGGGCGGCAACTGGGCGGCCGTGACGAGCGCGCCCATCGCGGCGGCCCCGCCCACGGCGATCGGCAGATGTCGTACGGCGGCGTAGTGGCGGTAGCGGAAGTCGGGGCCGTAGCGCTCGAGGGCCCGCGCGGATCGCTTGACGATCTGCGGGTCGATCGTCGGCAGCGGCACCGCCCAGGCGCCGACCTCCTTGGCGAACCGGGGCGCACCCGTCGGCGCCATCGCCCGGCGCCCCATCAGCCGCGGCTCGTGGCGGGCCCGGTCGCGTGCTGCGGTCATCATCTGGCGGCCGCGCGAGAACTGGTTGAGCGCCGACGCGAACGTGCCGCCCGAGAAGGTGGCGTCGGCGGTCACGAACCCGTCCACCGCCAGGGGCACGCCCTCCGGCAGCTGCTGGACGGTGAAGTACGCGCCCAGGTCGTGCGGGATCGAGTCGAAGCCACAGGCGTGCACCAGCCTCGCGCCCGTCTCACGCGCGCGTGCGTCGTGCCGGACGTAGGTCCGGTCCACGAACTCCGGCTCACCCGAGAGGTCGAGATAGTCGGCGCCGGTGTCCGCGCAGGCGGCGACGAGGTCCTCGCCGTACGTCACATAGGGACCCACCGTCGTGGCCACCACGCGCGCGTGCTCGGCGAGACGGCGCATCGAGGCCGGATCGGCCACGTCCGCCTCCAGCGCCCCGATCCCCGCCCCGCCGGGCAGCGACTCGCGCAGCCGCTCCAGCTTCTCCTTGCTGCGGCCGGCGATCGCCCAGCGCAGTCCCTCGGGCGCATGGGCGGCCAGGTACTCCGCGGTGAGCGTCCCGACGAAGCCCGTGGCCCCGAAGAGCACGATGTCGTACGGACGATCCGTCCTGTTCAGCCTGGTCATGACACCCCTCGGTCTCGCAGCACGCGCCGTTGTCGGTGGCCGAGGCTAGCGTGAGGAGTGCGGAGCCCGACGACGAGGCTGGGAGGTATGCGGTGGCCGTGCCCGGGAATGCACTGAAGAAGTGGGAGAAAGCGCGCGAGTTCGCCCTCGGCGTGCCGGGCGTCGCCGGGCCACGCGGCGGAGCCGCATATCGATACAGCCCCTGGGGTGAGACGGTCGCGAAGGTCAACAAGAAGGTGTTCGTCTTCCTGGATGTCGACGACGGCAGCCACCCGCTGGGCATCACGGTGAAGCTCAAGGACGAGGCGGCCCACGCCCACGCCCTGACCTGCGCGCAGCAGGGCGCCCCGCGGGCGGAGCTGCCGTGCGACTGGGCGGAGGAGAGCTGCCGCACGATCGCGCCGAAGCGGCTGATAAGCCGAGCTGGACGGGTGCTGATTCCTCCGGCGGCGGTTCGCAGGCGGGCTTCCGGCGGGTAACTTCCTAAGCGCTTGCTCTTGTGTCGGGTGGAACGAGTTCTTAGCATCACTGGTGTTACAGCAGTTGTGTCACATCTCCGTGATTGGTTCTCCGCGATCGATCCTCCGCGGTCGGTCTCCTCGTGTCTCCCTGGGGGCTGGATGGCAACGACGCCAGGACAGGGCCCGCTCACCGGCGTGCGCGTGGTCGAGCTGGCCGGGATCGGGCCCGGCCCGTTCGCCGCCATGCTCCTCGCCGACCTGGGCGCCGACGTGGTCCGCGTGGACCGGCCCGGCGGCACGGGACTCGCCATCGACACCGAGTACGACATCACCAACCGCAACAAGCGCTCGGTGATCGTCGACCTGAAGTCCCCCGACGGCCCCGCCCGCGTCCTCGACCTCGCCGCCCGCGCCGACATCCTCATCGAGGGGTACCGCCCCGGCGTCGCCGAGCGTCTCGGTGTCGGCCCCGGGGCCTGCCACGCCCGCAACCCGGCGCTCGTCTACGGCCGCATGACCGGCTGGGGCCAGGAGGGCCCGCTCGCCCACCGCGCCGGGCACGACATCGCGTACATCGCGCTGACCGGCACCCTCGGCATGATCGGCAGCCCCGACGAACCACCGGCCGTCCCCGCCAACCTGGTCGGCGACTACGCGGGCGGCTCCCTCTACCTCGTCGTCGGCGTCCTCGCCGCCCTCCACCACGCGCGCGCGAGCGGCACCGGCCAGGTCGTCGACGCCGCCATCGTCGACGGCACCTCCCACCTCGGCGCGATGATCCACGGCATGCTCGCCGCCGGCGGCTGGCAGGACCGGCGCGGCGCCAACCTCCTGGACGGCGGCTGCCCCTACTACGGCACCTACGAGACGGCCGACGGTAAGTACATGGCGGTCGGCGCCCTGGAACCCCAGTTCTACGCAGAGTTCCTGGAACTGCTCGACCTCACGGACTTCGCCTCCGCCCGCAAGGACTGGACCCGCTGGGGTGAGCTGCGCGAGGCGGTCGCGGCCCGCTTCAAGTCCCGTACGAGGGACGAGTGGACGGCCGCCTTCGAGGGCTCCGACGCCTGCGTGGCGCCCGTCCTGACCCTGCGCGAGGCCCCGCACCACCCGCACCTCGCCGCCCGCGGCACCTTCACCGACCACGGCGGCATCACCCAGCCGGCCCCGGCACCCCGCTTCTCCGCGACCCCCACCGCGGTTCGCGGCGGCCCGGCGCAACCGGGCGCCGACACCGCGGAGGTGGCCCGCGACTGGGACGTACCCGAACTGACGAAGGGTCTCGAATGAAGCGGCAGATCTTCGCTCCCGAGCACGACGCGTTCCGCGCGACCGTGCGTGCCTTCCTGGCCAGGGAGGTGCTGCCGCACTACGAGCAGTGGGAGAAGGACGGCATCGTCTCCCGCGACGCCTGGCGCGCGGCCGGAAAGCAGGGGCTGCTCGGATTCGCCGTTCCCGAGGAGTACGGAGGCGGCGGCACCCCCGACTTCCGCTACAGCGCCGTACTCGCCGAGGAGTTCACCCGCGCGGGCGCGCCCGGCATCGCCCTCGGCCTGCACAACGACATCATCGGCCCGTACCTCACCTCGCTCGCCACCGAGGAGCAGAAGCGGCGCTGGCTGCCCGGCTTCTGCGACGGCTCGCTGATCACGGCCATCGCCATGACCGAGCCCGGCGCCGGCTCGGACCTCCAGGGCATCCGCACTCACGCCGAGGACCGCGGCGACCACTGGGTGCTGAACGGCTCCAAGACGTTCATCTCCAACGGCATCCTCGCCGACCTGGTCATCGTCGTGGCGAAGACGACCCCCGAGGGCGGCGCGCGGGGACTGTCGCTGCTCGTCGTCGAGCGCGGCATGGACGGCTTCGAGCGCGGCCGCAACCTCGACAAGATCGGCCAGAAGGCGCAGGACACGGCCGAGCTGTTCTTCCACGACGTACGCGTGCCCAAGGAGAACCTCCTCGGCGAACTCAATGGCGCCTTCGTCCACCTGATGACGAACCTCGCCCAGGAGCGCCTGAGCATCGCGGTCTCCGCGATCGCCGCCGCCGAGCACCTGCTGGAGATCACCACC
This sequence comes from Streptomyces sp. R28, assembly GCF_041052385.1. Classification (GTDB taxonomy): domain Bacteria; phylum Actinomycetota; class Actinomycetes; order Streptomycetales; family Streptomycetaceae; genus Streptomyces. Next base: position 9,387,221 of record NZ_CP163439.1, read on the forward strand.
GAGTACGTCAAGGAGCGCGAGGCCTTCGGCCGGCCGCTCGCCACCAAGCAGCACATCCGCTTCGAGATAGCCGAGATGGCCACCGAGTGCGCCGTCACCCGCACCTTCCTCGACCGCTGCATAGCGGACCACGACAGCGGCGAGCTCGACGCCGTGCACGCCTCCATGGCCAAGTGGTGGGCGACCGAGTTGCAGAAGCGGGTCACCGATCGCTGTCTCCAACTGCACGGCGGCTACGGCTACATGACCGAGTACCCCATCGCCCGGGCCTTCACGGACGGCCGCATCCAGACCATCTACGGCGGGACCACCGAGATCATGAAGGAGATCATCGGCCGTTCCCTGCTGGGCTGACCCTCACCCCGAAAGGCTTACCAGTGAGCACCGAAGCGTACGTGTACGACGCGATCCGCACCCCGCGCGGCCGCGGCAAGGCGAACGGCGCCCTGCACGGCACCAAGCCCATCGACCTGGTCGTCGGCCTCATCCACGAGCTCCGCGACCGCTTCCCCGGCCTGGACCCGGCCGCGATCGACGACGTCGTGCTGGGCGTCGTCGGCCCGGTCGGCGACCAGGGCTCGGACATCGCCCGTATCGCCGCGATCGCCGCCGGACTGCCGGACACCGTCGCGGGCGTGCAGGAGAACCGCTTCTGTGCGTCGGGCCTGGAGGCCGTGAACATGGCCGCCGCCAAGGTCCGTTCGGGCTTCGAGGACCTCGTCCTCGCGGGCGGCGTGGAGTCCATGTCCCGGGTGCCGATGGCCTCGGACGGCGGTGCCTGGTTCAACGACCCGATGACCAACCTCGCCGTCAACTTCGTGCCGCAGGGCATCGGCGCCGACCTGATCGCCACCATCGAGGGCTTCTCGCGCCGCGACGTCGACGAGTACGCGGCCCTGTCCCAGGAGCGGGCGGCGACGGCCTGGAAGGAGGGCCGCTTCGACCGCTCGGTCGTCCCGGTCAAGGACCGCAGCGGCCTCGTCGTCCTCGACCACGACGAGCACCTGCGCCCGGGCACGACCGCCGACTCCCTCGCCAAGCTGAAGCCCTCCTTCGCCGACATCGGTGACCTCGGCGGCTTCGACGCCGTGGCGCTGCAGAAGTACCACTGGGTCGAGAAGATCGACCACGTCCACCACGCGGGCAACTCCTCCGGCATCGTCGACGGCGCCTCGCTGGTCGCCATCGGCACCCAGGAGGTCGGCGAGCGCTACGGACTCACGCCGCGCGCGCGGATCGTCTCCGCCGCCGTCTCCGGCTCCGAGCCCACCATCATGCTCACCGGCCCCGCCCCCGCCACCCGCAAGGCGCTCGCCAAGGCCGGGCTGACCATCGACGACATCGACCTCGTCGAGATCAACGAGGCCTTCGCCGCCGTCGTGCTGCGCTTCGTGCGGGACATGGGCCTGTCCCTGGACAAGGTCAACGTCAACGGCGGCGCGATCGCCCTCGGCCACCCGCTCGGCGCGACCGGCGCGATGATCCTCGGCTCGCTCGTCGACGAACTGGAGCGCCAGGACAAGCGGTACGGCCTCGCGACCCTCTGCGTCGGCGGCGGCATGGGCATCGCCACGATCGTCGAGCGCATCTGATCCCCGGCGGAATCAGCGCTACACCAACAGACTTCAACGGAGACCCTGTCATGACACAGAGCACCACCATCCGCTGGGAACAGGACCGTACCGGCGTCGTCACCCTCGTCCTCGACGACCCCAACCAGTCCGCGAACACCATGAACCAGGCGTTCCGCGCCTCCCTCGCCGTGATCACCGACCGGCTGGAGGCCGAGAAGGACACCATCCGCGGCGTCATCATCACCTCCGCCAAGAAGACCTTCTTCGCCGGCGGCGACCTGCGCGACCTGATCCGGGTCACCCCCGAGACCGCGCAGGAGCTGTTCGACGGCGGCATGGAGATCAAGCGGAACCTGCGCCGCATCGAGACCCTGGGCAAGCCGGTCGTCGCCGCGATGAACGGTGCGGCCCTGGGCGGCGGTTACGAGATCGCGCTCGCCTGCCACCACCGCATCGCCCTCGACGCCCCCGGCTCCAAGATCGGCTGCCCCGAGGTCACCCTCGGCCTGCTCCCGGGCGGTGGCGGCGTCGCACGCACCGTCCGTCTCCTCGGCATCGCCGACGCGCTGCTGAAGGTCCTCCTCCAGGGCACCCAGTACAACCCGCAGCGCGCCCTGCAGAACGGCCTGATCGACGACGTGGCCGCCACCCAGGAGGAACTGCTCGCCAAGGCCCGCGCCTTCATCGAGGCCAACCCCGAGTCGCAGCAGCCCTGGGACAAGCCGGGCTACCGGATCCCCGGCGGTACGCCCGCCAACCCCAAGTTCGCGGCGAACCTGCCCGCCTTCCCGGCCAACCTGCGCAAGCAGACGAACGGCGCTCCTTACCCGGCCCCGCGCAACATCCTGGCGGCCGCCGTCGAGGGCTCGCAGGTCGACTTCGAGACGGCACAGGTCATCGAAGCCCGCTACTTCGTGGAGCTGGCGGCGGGCCAGACGTCCAAGAACATGATCCAGGCGTTCTTCTTCGACCTCCAGGCCGTCAACTCCGGCGCCAACCGCCCCAAGGGCATCGAGGCGCGGGGGGTCCGCAAGGTCGCCGTCCTGGGCGCCGGGATGATGGGTGCGGGCATCGCCTACTCGTGCGCCCGCGTCGGCATCGAGGTGGTCCTGAAGGACGTGACCCTCGAAGCCGCGGTCAAGGGCAAGGCCTACTCGGAGAAGCTGTGCGCGAAGGCGGTCTCCAGGGGCCGTACGACGCAGGAGAAGGCCGACGCCCTGCTGGCGCGCATCACGCCGACGGCCGACCCCCAGGGCGTGGCCGGCTGTGACGCGGTCATCGAGGCGGTGTTCGAGAACCCGGAGCTCAAGCACAAGGTGTTCCAGGAGATCCAGGACATCGTCGCGCCTGACGCGCTGCTGTGCTCCAACACCTCCACGCTGCCGATCACCGCGCTGGCCGAGGGCGTCGAGCGCCAGGCCGACTTCATCGGACTGCACTTCTTCTCGCCCGTCGACAAGATGCCGCTGGTCGAGATCATCAAGGGCGAGCGTACGGGGGAGGAGGCGCTGGCCCGCGCCTTCGACCTGGTCCGCCAGATCAACAAGACGCCGATCGTCGTCAACGACTCCCGCGGCTTCTTCACCTCCCGCGTCATCGGCCACTTCATCAATGAGGGCGTGGCGATGGTCGGCGAGGGCATCGAGCCCGCGTCGGTCGAACAGGCGGCGGCCCAGGCGGGCTACCCCGCCAAGGTCCTCTCCCTGATGGACGAACTGACCCTCACGCTGCCGCGCAAGATCCGGAGCGAGTCCAAGCGGGCCGTGGAGGAGGCGGGCGGCACCTGGACGTCCCACCCCGCCGAGGCCGTCATCGACCGCATGGTCGACGAGTTCGACCGCACGGGCCGCAGCGCGGGCGCCGGCTTCTACGACTACGACGCCGACGGCAAGCGGACGGCCCTGTGGCCGGGCCTGCGCGAGCACTTCACGCGCGAGGGCGCCGAGATCCCCTTCCGGGACATGCAGGAACGCATGCTGTTCTCGGAGGCGCTCGACACGGTCAGGCTCCTGGAGGAGGGCGTCCTGACATCCGTCGCCGACGCCAACATCGGTTCCATCTTCGGCATCGGCTTCCCCGGCTGGACGGGCGGCGTCCTGCAGTACATCAACGGCTACGAGGGCGGCGTCCCCGGCTTCGTGGCCCGCGCGCGTGAGTTGGCGGAGAGCTACGGGGATCGGTTCACGCCGCCGGCGCTGCTGGTGGAGAAGGCGGAGAAGGGGGAGCGGTTCGAGGACGCGTGAGGCCCTCAGCCCGTCCGGGGACGCGTGACGCACTCAGCCCGTCCGGCGTTTGAGGACGAGGCCCGTTCAGGGCCGAAGCGGGGTCTGGGGGCGCAGCCCCCCAGCGGGGGTCCGGGGCAGCGCCCCGGGATGGGACGGGTAGGGGCGGGCGGGGGGCGAGAAATCGCCCCCGCTCGCCCCCCTCGTACCGCTGAGTGACACGCCCCCCTTGCCTCCCACCCCACGGCTCCCCGACGCTGACCGGCGAACCCCTCCCGGCCCCGTCCCCCCCCAGGAGCCCCCCATGGGATCCCGCCCCGCCCTCGCCCTGCTGGACATCCTGCGCGACGAGGGCGTGGACCGCGTCTTCGGCAACCCGGGAACCACCGAACTGCCCTTCCTGGCAGCGCTCTCGGAAGCGGACGACGCCCCCGCATACGTCCTCGGCATCCACGAGGGCGCCGTCGTCTCCATGGCCGACGGCTACGCCCGCGGCACCGGCCGCCCCGCCTTCGTGAGCCTGCACATCGCGGCCGGCCTCGCCAACGGCCTGATCGGCCTGCTCAACGCCCGCCGCTCCCGCACCCCCCTCGTGGTGACGGCCGGCCAGCAGGACCGCCGCCACCTCCAGCAGGACCCGATGCTGTCGGGCGACCTGACAGGCCTGGCGGCCCCCGCGGTGAAGGCGACGTTCGACGTCCAGCACGCCCGAGACCTCCCGCTCGCCCTGCGCCGCGCCTTCGCCCTCGCCGTACGTCCGCCCGCAGGGCCCGTGTTCCTCTCCGTCCCCATGGACCTCCTCGCCGAGGACACCGAGATCGAGGTCCCGCCCCGCACCCCCACACCCGCACCAGGACCGGCCCCGGGCCTGGAACGGGCCGCCCTCCTGCTCGGCGACGCCGCCCGCCCCGCGATCGTCGCCGGCGACGGAGTAGGCCGCGAGGACGCCCTCGGCGCACTCGTGCGCACCGCGGAGGCCTACGGCGCCACCGTCCACCACCAACCGATGGCCGACGGCCTGAACTTCCCGACCACCCACCCCCTCCACGCCGGGATGCTGCCCCCGCGCCACGACGCCATCCGCAGCGCGCTCGCCGCGTACGACACCGTGCTGATCGTCGGGGCACACGCCTTCACCCCGCACCACTACACCCCCGGCCCCGCCCTGCCGCCCGGCCTCACCGTCGTACAACTCGACTCCGACCCGGACGAGATCGGCCGCAACTTCCCCGCCCGCACCGGCCTCGTCGGCTCCCTCGCCCCCTCCCTGCACCGCCTCGCCGAACTGCTCCGCGACCACGTACCCGACCACACCGCCAAGTCCCGCATCCTGCGCGCGGGCGAACGGCACGCCGCCGAGCGCGAGCGTGCCGAGTCCGCGGCCCAGGCCGCCTACTCCGCGGCCCCGCTCGCCCCCTGGGCCGCCGCCCACGCCGTGGCCCGGGGGCTGCCGCCCGACGCCGTGGTCGTCGAAGAGGCCATCACGGTCGGCCTGTTGTTACGCCGCCTCGTACGCCTCGACCGCCCCGGCAGCTACACCTACACCGTCGGCGGCGGCCTCGGCTGGGGCATCGGCGCCGCCGTCGGCCGCGCGCTCGCCGAACCCGGCCGGCCGGTGGTCGCCGTCCTGGGCGACGGCTGCACGCTGTTCGGCCTGCAGGGCCTGTGGAGCGCCGCCCGGCAGGCCGCTCCTGTCCTGTTCGTGGTGATGAGCAACGGCGCCTACCGCACCCTCCAGGACACCTACGAGTCGATGGGCGGCCAGGGCGTCTGCCCGGGCACCGAGCTGGGGCCACTGGACTTCACCCAGGCCGCGGCCTTCTTCGGCGTCGACGCGGTACGGGCGCGGAGCGCGACCCACTTGCGGGAACTGGTCTCCGGGGCGGGGAAGTTGACCCGGCCGCTCCTCGTCGACGTACCCCTGCGAGCGTGATGCCGGCCCACGCGCACCCGCCCCGCCGACTCACAGCCACCCGCACCTTGTCACCGCACCCACCAGCCCCCACCATCGGTCCAGGACGGACGGCCCGCCGCCCAAGTCGGTGCTCGCCCGCGGCGCGGCGCTGCTGCGTGCCTGCGGCGACCGCGACCACGCCCTCACCCTCGCCGAACTCGCCCTGCGCACCGGTCTGCCCAAACCCACCGCGCACCGGCTGATCGGCGAACTGGTCCGGCTCGGCCTCGTCGAGCGCACGCCCGAGGGTGCCTACCGCATCGGGCTCGGCCTCTTCGTCCTCGGCCAGTCGGCGCCGTCCGTGCGCGAACTGTGCGACGCCGCACTGCCGTACCTGGGCGACCTGCACGACGCCACGCAGGAGAACGTGCACCTGGCCGTCCCGGACGGCACCGACACCCTGTTCCTGGAGAAGGTCACCGGCCGCCGCGCCACTCCGATCGCCTCCCGCATCGGCGGCCGCCTGCCCGCCCACTGCACCGCCACCGGCAAGGTGTTCCTCGCCCTCGCCCAGGACCCGCGCCCACCGCACCGCACGCTGCCCCGCCTCACCCCGCGCACCCTCGTCCTGCCCGGCCAACTCGCCCGCGACCTCGCCCTGACCCGGGCCCGCGGCTACGGCGTCAACCTGGAGGAGGCCGAGGTCGGCGTCTCGGCCGTCGTCGCCCCCGTGTACGCGCGCGGCCATGGCTCCCGCCCGATCGCCGCGATCTCCGTCACCGGCGGCACCCGCCGCCTCGACGTGGACCGGGTCGGCGCCCGGGTGTGCGCGGCGGCACGGGCGCTGACGCGGACACTGTCAGCCTGAGGCGGGTGCGGCCCCCCGGAGTCCAGAGGCGGCCCCGCCCGCGCCGCCTGCTGCATCGCACCGCCGGCGCATGCTCAGTCAGCTCGGCGAGATCCGTCGAGGCACTCAGCAGGACCGACCCACACGCCACCCACTCGCCGCCAACTCACCGACGATACGGTGCGTTTCGGCCCGCACACCGACATCGACGCCCCGCGTCGGATCGGCCGGCAGTACCCGACCTTCGGTCGACGGCGGCGGCTTCGAGTACGTCCGCGACCGGCAGGCCGTACGTCGGCCCCTGGCGCCGCCCGATCCGGTGTCGAGGCCGCTGTACGTCGTCGACGAGGGCAGCGGCTTCCTGGCCGGGCAGAGCCTCGACGTGTCAGGCGGATCAGCGTTCCCCTGAGCCGCCTTCGCCCGGCATGTCGCCGAGCCACTGCGTCAGTTCCTCCCTCAACGACCGCTGAAAGGTCGTCAACAGGGCCTGCACCACCACGGGTTGCATGGATGCGGACAGCGACTTCACGTCCTGCGCCGCACGCTGCGACACCTCCCCGCGGAAGAGCTGCGACAACTCGTGCGCGGCGGCACGCGAGTGCTCGATGAGGACCTTGCGCGCCGCGAGGATCGCCTCCTGCGACAGCGGTACGTCCAGCAGCCCCACGCCCAGCCGCAGCAGCCCGAGATCGACGCGGTAGTCGCCGGACCCGTCCCCCTCCCGGCCCCCGGCCTCGACCACCCCCATCGCGGCCAGCCGCTCCACGTCGTCGTCGCCGAGGGCCTGCCCTGCCCGCCGCTCCAGCTCCGCCCGCGTCACCGTCGCCACGGCCTCCGGCGCCCAGGAGGCCACCACGGCCCGGTGAATGGCGAGGTCATGGGCGCCCAGATCGGGTGGCAGCTGCTGCAGATACCGTTCGATGGCCGCCAGCGTCATGCCCTGCTGCTGCAACTCCTCGATGAGCGCCAGCCGGGCCAGATGCTCACGCCCGTAGTGCCCCACTCTGCGCGGACCGATCACCGGGGGCGGCAGCAGCCCCTTGGTGCCGTAGAACCGCACCGTGCGGACCGTCATACCCGCCCGCGCGGCCAGCTCGTCGATCGTGAGGGTCGGCCCCTCGGGGGCGTCGGTCGTCATGTGCAGCAGTATCGCTGTCTCACCAGTGCTGTGACACCTCCTGCGACGCGCGGGACGGTACGGGACTGCCGTGTGAGATGTAACGCTCTGTGACGTACGCCACCGCGTGAGCCCAGCCCCTCGGGGAAGGTGACCCCTTGGTCTGCGCCATTTACCGAGGTCGCAGGCCATACGTACGTCCGGACACCTGAGCGCGACCCGCTCGGGCGCACCAGAGAGTGGTACCCCCGTGAGCAAGGACGCCGTGAACACGGCAGTGGCCGCACCCCGTACCGACGCGGCCTCGGTGCCCGCGGACGCGGGCGACGCCGGTTACAGCAAGGACCTCAAGGCCCGCCACGTCAACATGATCGCCATCGGCGGGGCCATCGGCACCGGCCTCTTCCTCGGCGCCGGCGGACGCCTCCACAACGCGGGCCCGGCGCTGGCGATCGCCTACCTGGTCTGCGGCATCTTCGCCTTCTTCGTCGTCCGTGCCCTCGGCGAGCTGGTGCTCTACCGCCCCTCGTCCGGATCCTTCGTGTCGTACGCGCGCGAGTTCCTCGGCGAGAAGGGCGCGTACGTCGCCGGCTGGATGTACTTCCTGAACTGGTCGACGACCGGTATCGCCGACATCACCGCGATCGCGCTGTACACGCACTACTGGAGCATGTTCACCGACATCCCCCAGTGGGTGCTGGCCCTGGCGGCCCTCGCGGTGGTCCTGGCGGTGAACCTGATCTCGGTGAAGATCTTCGGCGAGATGGAGTTCTGGTTCGCGATCATCAAGGTCGCCACGCTCGTCGGCTTCATGCTCATCGGCATCTTCCTGCTCGCCACCCAGCACGAGGTCGGCGGCCAGACCCCGGGCCTGGATGTGATCACCGACCACGGCGGCGTCTTCCCGCACGGCCTGATGCCCGTCGTCCTCGTCATGCAGGGCGTGATCTTCGCGTACGCCGCGCTGGAGCTGGTCGGCGTCGCGGCGGGCGAGACCGCCGAGCCGGAGAAGGTCGTCCCGCGCGCGGTGAACTCGATCATGTGGCGCGTCGGCCTCTTCTACGTCGGCTCGGTCGTCCTCCTCGCCCTCCTCCTCCCCGGCTCGCTCTACTCGGCCGACGAGAGCCCCTTCGTCACGGTCCTGTCGAAGATCGGCGTCGAGGGCGCGGGCGACGTGATGAACCTGGTGGTCCTGACGGCGGCGATGTCGTCGCTGAACTCCGGTCTGTACTCCACGGGCCGCATCCTCCGCTCGATGGCGATGGCGGGCTCGGCCCCGAAGTTCACCGCCCGCATGAACCGCAGCCAGGTCCCCTACGGCGGGATCCTGCTCACCTGCGCGGTGTGCGTGCTCGGCGTCGGCCTGAACTACCTCATGCCCAGCCAGGCCTTCGAGATCGTGCTGAACGTCGCCTCCCTCGGCATCATCTCGACCTGGGTGATCATCATGATCTGCCACCTGCTCTTCGTCCGCCGCGCCAAGGAGGGCCTGCTCACCCGACCGAGCTTCCGTCTCCCCGGCAGCCCGGTCACGGAGATCGTGACGATCGCCTTCCTCCTCTCCGTACTCGCCCTGATGTGGAACGACCCGGAGGTCGGCCGCAAGACCCTGCTCCTCATCCCGGTCATCGCGGCGATGCTGGTCGCCGGCTGGTACGCGATCCGACGCCGGGTCGCGCGAGCGGAGGACCGGGAGCTGACCGGCCTCACGAAGTAACACGGAGTAATCCGAGGCCGTTGTCAGTGGCGGCCTCTACGGTGGCGTCATGTCGGAGATCACTTACATCCGGGGTGACGCCACCGTTCCGTCGGCGAAGGGCGTCAAGGTGATCGCCCATGTCTGCAACGACATCGGGGGCTGGGGGAAGGGCTTCGTCCTGGCCATATCGCGCCGCTGGCCGGAGCCCGAGAAGTCCTACCGCGCATGGCACCGCGAGCGCGCCTCGAACGACTTCGCCCTGGGCGCGGTCCAGTTCGTCCAGGTGGAGCCGTATGTCTGGGTTGCCAACATGGTCGGCCAGCGCGGCATCCGGACCGGCAGCAAGGGGGTGCCCGTGCGCTACGAGGCGATCGACCTGGCGCTGGAACGGCTGGCCGACAAGGTGGCCGAACTCGGCGCGTCCGTGCACATGCCGCGAATAGGGTGCGGGTTGGCCGGTGGCAAGTGGTCCCGCGTCGAACCGCTGATCACCGAGCGGTTGGTGCGACGGGGGATAGCCGTCACGGTCTACAACCAGGGGGAGGGCGCAAGTTGAGCCGCGACATCGACGTGCTCGTGCTGGGCGGTGCCGGGGTGGACACGATCGTGTACGTCCCCGAGCTGCCGCTCCCGTACGCCGACAGCTACATGATCGACAGCGGGATCCGTACCCGCGCCGGTCAGACCGGGGATTTCGTCGCCATCGGACTCAGCGGCCTCGGCCTGCGCACCCACCACCTCGACTTCCTCGGCGAGGACCCCGAGGGCGACCTCGTCCGAGCCCTGCACCGCGAGCACGGCATCGCCCTGACCGCGGTCCCGCAGCCCGCCGGCACCAAGCGCGCGGTCAACCTGGTCGGGCCGGACGGACGGCGCCTGTCCCTGTACGACACCAGCAGGGCACACGCGGACGACCGGTTCCCCGAGGACACACTGCGGACCCTCGCGGGGGCCGGCCGGCACGCGCATGTGTCGATCACCCACCCCTGCACCCATGCCCTCCCCGCCCTCCGCGAGGCCGGCGTCTCGCTCTCCACCGACCTCCACAACTGGGACGGCGAGAACCCGTACCACGAGCCTTTCGCGTACGCGGCCGACGTGGTGTTCCTCTCCGCGGCCGCCCTGACCGACCCGGAGCGGACCATGCGCCGCATCGCCGAGCGGGGGAGAGCCGAGGTGGTCGTCGCCACCGCCGGAGCGGAGGGCGCGTACCTACTGACCGAGGGCGTGCTCACGCACGTTCCCACGGTGGCCCCGCCGGCGCCGGTGGTGGACTCCAACGGCGCCGGCGACGCCTTCGCGGCCGCCTTCCTCTACGGCAGGCTGTCCGGCGAGCCACCGCACCGATGCGCTCTGTACGGCGCGGTGGCCGGCGCCCACGCCTGCACCGTGCCATCGACGCAGACGGACGCGATCGGACGGGACGAACTCCTCGCGCGCGCGGCCTCGTTCGAGGCCCTGAGGCCCTGAGGCCCTGAGGCCCTGAGGCCCTGAGGCCCCGAAGGCCCCAAGGCCCCCTAGGACGTCAGTGCTCGCCCTCGTGCCCGTGGTCGTGCACGCCGTTCGTAGCCGCGATCTTCTTCCAGGACTTCGGCTGCACCGGGTCCTTGGCCGACCTGGCGATGGACGCACTGCGCGCCGCCGGAGCGGCCGGCTTCGACGGCTGGAACAGCCACGTGTCGAAGAGCGCCGCCAGCGGCTTGCCGGACACCTCCTCGGCGTACCGCTGGAAGTCGGCCACCGACGCGTTGCCGTAGGCGTACTTCTGCGTCCAGCCCTTGAGAATGGCGAAGAAGGCGTCGTCCCCGATCTCGTTGCGCAGCGCCTGCAGCGTCAGGGCACCCCGGTCGTAGACCGCGATGTGGAACTGGTTCTCCGGCCCGGGGTCACCGGGCCGCACCTGCCAGAAGGCATCGCCGGCCGCACGCGAGGCGTACACGTAGTCGGCGATCTCCTGCGCCGTCCCCTCACCCTCGTGCTCCGACCACAGCCACTGCGCGTACCGGGCGAAGCCCTCGTTGATCCAGATGTCCTTCCAGTCCTTGACGGACACCAGGTCGCCGTACCACTGATGGGCGAGCTCATGGACGACGACGGAGGTGTTCGACCCGTTCGCGAAGTTCGCCGGGCTGTAGAACGGCCGCGTCTGCGTCTCCAGGGCGTACCCCGTGTCGGTGTTCGGCACATACCCGCCGAGCGCGTTGTAGGGGTACGGCCCGAAGTACTCGCTCAGCCAGTCGGCGATCTCCCCGGTCCGCTCGATGCTCGCCCGCGCCGCGCCGTAGTGGTCGCCCAGGTCCTTGCTGTAGGCGTTGATGACCGGAATACCGCTCTCGCTGGTCCCCGTGGTCACGTCGAACTTGCCGACCGCGAGCGTGGCGAGATAGGTCGCCTGGGGCTTGTTCGAGCGCCAGTTGTAGCGGGTCCAGCCCAGCCGTGAACTCGTCGACTGCAGCGTGCCGTTGGAGATGGCCTGCGTGCCGTCCGGGACCAGCACCGAGACGTCGTACGTCGCCTTGTCGAGCGGGTGGTCGTTGCTCGGGAACCACCACCAGGCGGCCTCGGGCTCGTTCGCCCCGACACCGCCGTCCGGGGTGCGGTGCCAACTGGTGAAGCCGTACGCCTTCTTCGACGACGGCACACCGCGGTAGCGCACGACGACCGTGACAGCCGTGCCCTTGGCCAGCGGGCTCTTCGGCGTGATCTCCAGCTCGTGCTCGCCCGACGTCCCGAACGACGCTTTCGCGCCGTTGACCCGGACCTCGTCGACGTCCAGCAGGAAGTCCAGATTGAAGCGGGACAGATCCTGCGTGGTCTTGGCCAGCAGGGTCGCCGTACCCTCCAACTCGTCCGTGGCCGGCTGGTACTTCAGCCGGAGGTCGTAGTGGGAGACGTCGTATCCGCCGTTGCCGTAGGCCGGGTAGTAGGGGTCGCCGATGCCCGGAGCGCCGGGGGAGTTACTCGCGGCCGATGCCGGGATCGCCAGCATCAAAGAGGCGGTTGCGAGCGCGCCCGGCGCCATGATTCTGCGGTGCACGAAAGCTCCAAGTCGTAGGGGCCCGAAGTCTGTCCGGAGCCTATTCACCACCTGTGTCCCCTGTGTGTCCATGACCACTGCTGTCACACGATCGCCATTCGGCCGACATGAGCCGACCCGACCCAAGGGCGTTTATCGGCCACTGAGGACCTCATGGGTCATCAGCCCACCTCTTCTGCACGGGAGTTGACCGATGTACCGTCCGCGCATGCCGATACGCATGCGCTTCACGATCTGGCGACCGCTCGCGACGGTGGCCACGGCTGCCCTCATGGCCACGTTCCTGACACCCGCGACGGCGCACGCCGCCCCGCCGGAGAGCAGACCCGTCTACTCGTACGAGAACGCCATCCGCGAGGCCGTATGGGTGGACACCGGACTCGACCACGACCGCGACGGCAAGGGCGACCGCGTCGCCGTCGACATCGTCCGGCCCCGGGAAGCGGACCGGCAGGGCCGCAAGATACCCGTCATCATGGACGCCAGCCCGTACTACTCCTGCTGCGGGCGCGGCAACGAGAGCCAGAAAAAGACGTACGACGCCAACGGCAACATCGTCCGGATGCCGCTGTTCTACGACAACTACTTCGTGCCCCGCGGCTACGCCTTCGTCGGCGTCGACCTCGCCGGCACCAACCGCTCCGACGGCTGCGTGGACGTCGGCGGCCGCTCCGACGTCCTCTCCGCGAAGGCCGTCGTCGACTGGCTGAACGGCCGCGCCAAGGCGTACACGACCCGCACCGGCACCGCCAAGGCCAAGGCGACGTGGACCAACGGCCGCACCGGCATGATCGGCAAGAGCTGGGACGGCACCATAGCCAACGGCGTCGCCGCCACCGGCGTCCAGGGCCTGAAGACCATCGTCCCGATCAGCGCCATCTCCTCCTGGTACGACTACTACTTCCAGCAGGGCGCCCCGCTGTACGACTCCGGCCCCGACGCGCTGTCCGACTACGTCGACAGCCCCGACGCCCGCGCCAAGTGCGCCGCCGTCCAGCAGCAGCTCGTCGACGGGGCCCCGCGCACCGGTGACTGGACGCCCCTGTGGACCGAGCGCGACTACGTGAAGGACGCCCGCAAGGTCCGGGCCAGCGTCTTCCTGATCCACGGCATGCAGGACCTCAACGTCCGTATGAAGCATCTCGGTCAGTGGTGGGACGCCCTGGCGAAGAACGGCGTCGAGCGCAAGATCTGGCTCTCCCAGACCGGCCACGTCGACCCCTTCGACTTCCGCCGCGCGCAGTGGGTGGAGACCCTGCACCGCTGGTTCGACCACGAACTCCTCGGCTACGACAACGGCATCGACCGTGAGCCGACGGCCGACATCGAGCGCCACCCCGACCAGTGGGTCACCTCCAAGCTCTGGCCGCCGCGCGGCACCGACACCACCACCCTGCGCCCCGCCCAGGGCACCCAGGCCGGCGTCGGCGCCCTCGGCCTGCGCAAGGGCAACGGCACCGAGACCTTCACCGACGACCCGCAGCACGGCGAGACCGACTGGGCCGCGCACATCGACCAGCCCACCCCCGACAAGGCGGGGTTCGTGACCAAGCCGCTCACCCGCGACCTGCGCCTGTCCGGCTCCTCCGAGGTCACCGTCACCGCGACCCCGAGCACCGCGACGGCCCACCTCTCCGCCGCCCTGGTCGACCTCGGCCCCGACACCATCCGCGACTACGCGACGAGCGGCGAGGGCATCACCACGCTCACCGACCGCACCTGCTGGGGCGTGAGCACCACCGGCGACAGCGCCTGCTTCAAGGAGACCAAGGCCAAGACCGCCGACGTCGACTACACGGTCGTCAGCCGCGGCTGGGCCGACCTGGGGAACTACGCCTCCGACCTGAAGGGCGTACCGCTGACGCCGGGCAAGCCTTACACCATCGCCCTCGACCTGGCGGCCACCGACCACGTGGTCCCGGCGGGTCACCGCCTCGCCCTGATCATCGCCGGCACGGACAAGGACCTGATCGACCCTCCGTCGACGACCCCGACCCTCACGCTCGACCTCTCCCGTACGAAGGCCCGTCTCCCGCTGGTCGGCGGCGCCTCCGCGTTCGCCCGTGCCACGGCGGGCGCCGTGTCCGCAGCCGTCGAGGCCGCGCCTCTCGACGGCGTGAGCGCACCCCGCACCACTCACCGCATCCCGAAGGGAGGCCAGTGATCGGTATCCGAGCCGTCAGCCTCGCCGCGGCCGCCCTCGCCGCATCCCTCGTCGCCGTACCCGCGCACGCCGCCGAGACCCCGCCCCGCACCGGCTTCGAGCAGTCGAACGGCGCCGACTGGACCGGGCAGTCCGAGGAGCAGGACTTCCTCGCGGCCGTGGACAAGGCGAGCGACGAGGTCTCCGTCGCCCGCATCGGTACGACGAAACAGGACCGCCCGCTCCAACTCGTCCGCATCGGCACCAGCCCCACCCCGAACAAGGTGCTGCTCATCTGCAGCCAGCACGGCGACGAACCCTCCGGCCGCGAGGCCTGCCTGTCCACCGTGCGCGACCTGGCGTACGCGAAGGACCGGCAGACCCGGCGCTTCCTGGAGCGCACCACCCTGCTGGTCGTGCCCACCGCCAACCCCGACGGCCGGGCCGCCGACACCCGCGGCAACAGCGACGGCGTGGACATCAACCGCGACCACATCGCGCTCCGGACCGCCGAGGGCCGTGCCATGGCCGCGCTCATCCGCGACCAGCGCCCCGACGTCGTCTACGACCTGCACGAGTACGGCGCCACACCCAAGTACTACGACAAGGACCTGTTCGACCTGTGGCCCCGCAACCTCAACACGGACACGCACGTCCACGACGAGGCACAGGCCCTGTCCCAGTCGTACGTTCGCCCCGCCGCCACGGGCGCCGGCTACTCGACCGGCACGTACGGCATCTGGACCGACCCGGTCACCGGCGATCCGATCCGGCAGGTCGCCGGTGACGGCCAGGAACGCATCCTGCGGAACATGTCCGGCGTCAAGCACGCGGTGGGCCTGCTCATCGAAAGCCGCAGCGACCCGCTCACCGATGCGGAGAAGGCCGACGAGGCGCTGAACAACCGGCGCCGGGTGAGCTCCCAACTCACCGCGCTGGACGGCCTGTTCGAGTTCACCGACGCCCGTCGCGACCGGATCGAGGCGGCGACCGGAACTGCCCGGCTCGCCGGCTACGCCGACACCGGACCCGTCTACCTCGGCGGCGCCGACAACGATCCGCCCGAACCCGCCGAGGTGATCCAGGACCCGCCCTGCGGATACCGGCTCACCACCGACCAGTACACGCAGGTCAAGGACGAACTGGCCCTGCACGGAGTGAGGTCGGGGGCGACCTCCACGGGCGCCCTGGTCCCGCTCCGCCAGTCCCTGCGCGCCCTCGTCCCGCTGCTCCTCGACGAGCGCGCCCCGTACCACCTCACCGCCGGTCAGCCCGAC
This sequence comes from Streptomyces sp. R28, assembly GCF_041052385.1. Lineage (GTDB taxonomy): Bacteria > Actinomycetota > Actinomycetes > Streptomycetales > Streptomycetaceae > Streptomyces. Next base: position 9,403,031 of record NZ_CP163439.1, read on the forward strand.
ACCGACTGCTGAAACGGCTGAGATCGACGGGATCTGTGGTAGGTCCTGGGAGACGACGTGGAACCGGCGTATCCACCGTTCACCGGGGAAGGTGCCGCAGATGACTGAGGATCTGAAGAGAAGGGGTGGCCGGGAAGGCCATCCGGATGTTTCCGGCCGCCCCAGCACGGACCGAGTGGTGTTCGGCGTCACCGCCGCCATCACCGTGGCCTTCGTGATCTGGGGCTGGGCGGCCACGGACTCGCTGGAGAGCGTCTCCACGAAGATGCTCGACGGCCTGATCCACAACGGCGGCTGGGCCTTCATGCTCCCCGCCTCATGCTTCGTGGTCTTCGCGCTGTGGCTCGCGATCAGCCGCTACGGCCGCATCCACCTCGGCGCCGAGGGCGAGGAACCCGAGTTCAAGACCGTGTCCTGGGTCGCGATGATGTTCAGCGCCGGCATGGGCATCGGCCTGATGTTCTACGGCGTCAGCGAGCCGCTCTCGCACTACACCACCCCGCCCCCGGGCACGGACCCCGCCACCTCCGGCGAACGCATGGAGACGGCGATGGCCACCACCCTCTTCCACTGGACACTGCACCCGTGGGCGATCTACGCGGTGGTCGGCCTGGGCATCGCCTCCAGCACCTTCCGCAAGCGCCGGCGCCAGACCATCAGCGCGGTCTTCACCCCGCTGATCGGGGAGAAGCACGCGAACGGCACCGCGGGCCGGGTGATCGACATCCTCGCGATCATCGCCACCGTCTTCGGCTCCGCGGCCTCCCTGGGCCTGGGCGCGCTCCAGATCGGCTCCGGTTTCCAGGAACTGGAGTGGATGGACGACGTCAGCACCGGCCTGCTCGTCACCATCATCGCCGTGCTGACCCTGGCCTTCGTGCTCTCGGCCGTCTCCGGCATCGAGCGGGGCATCCAGTGGCTGTCCAACACCAACATGGTGCTGGCCGTGATCCTCGTGGTCTTCGTGTTCATCGCGGGCCCCACGATCATCGTGCTCGACCTGCTGCCCACCTCGATCTTCGCCTATCTCGGCGACCTGCCCCAGCTCGCGGGCCGGACCGAGGCCAGCGGCGGCAAGGGCGTCGCGGACTGGCTCGGCAGCTGGACCGTCTTCTACTGGGCCTGGTGGATCTCCTGGCCGCCCTTCGTCGGCATGTTCATCGCCCGCATCAGCCGCGGCCGCACCATCCGGCAGTTCGTCGGCGGCGTCATCCTCGTGCCCAGCACCGTCAGCCTCGTCTGGTTCGCGATCTTCGGCGGTACGGCGATGAAGCTGAAGGAGAGCGGCGCGCTCGGCGGCGAGGACACCCCCGAGGGGCAACTCTTCGGCGTCCTGCAGGAGTTCCCCATCGCGACCGTCACCAGCCTGCTCGTGATGATCCTGGTCGGCATCTTCTTCGTCTCGGGAGCCGACGCCGCCTCCATCGTGATGGGCACGCTCTCCCAGAAGGGCGCCCTCGAACCCGGCCGCTTCGTCGTCGTGTTCTGGGGCGTGGTGACCGGAGCCGTCGCCGCCATCATGCTGCTCGTCGGCAGCGGCCAGGGCGACGCGCTCACCGGCCTGCAGAACCTCACGATCCTGGCCGCCGCGCCCTTCGTCCTGGTGATGATCGGCATGTGCGTCGCCCTCATGCGCGATCTGCGGCGCGACCCGGTCATCGTGCGCGGCGAGATGGGCTCCGAGGCCGTCGAGCTGGCCGTGATCGAGGGCCACAAGAGGTACGACGGCGACTTCGAGATCAAGGTCGGTCCGGGCCCCGGCACCGAAGCGGAGGGCGACCCGCTGGGTCACGACCACGGCTGAAGGGTGCGCACTCAGGAGGAGGCGAGCCCGGCAGCCTCCTCCGCGCACCCCCACGCCACGGTCACACCCGCCCCGCCATGCCCGTAGTTGTGCACCAACACCCGCCCGCCCGGCAGTGCCGCACGTTTCAGCCGTACGGCGTCCCGCCCCGGCCGCAGCCCCACCCGGTGCGCCAGCACCCGCGCCCCCGCGATCTCCGGCCGCAGCGCCGCACACCGCCGTACGATCGCCTCGGCCACCCCCGGATCCGGCTCCGGTGACCAGTCGTCCTCGACCGCGGTGCCGCCCAGGAGCAGCCGCCCGGGCTGCGGGAAGTAGTACGCCATCTCCCCGTCGGCGTCGGTCGAGGTCAGCCAGGTGCGGATGCCGGGGTTCTCCACGACGACCAGCTGCCCTCGCACGGGACGCACGGACGCGTCCGGCACCAGCTCGCGGGCGCCGAGACCCGTGCAGTTGACCACGACCGGCGCCTCGACCTCCCCGAAGCCGGCCACCGACCGCGTCTCGATCGCACCGCCCGCCTTCAGGAACCGGTCCCGCAGCCACGGCAGATAGGTCGCCATGTCGATCACCGGCAGTCGCGCCCACAGCCCCGGACCGGTGTACTCCTCGGCCGTCGTCGCGCGCAGCCCGGGCAGCCGGGCCGTGGCCCACGCGTCCGCCTCGTCCAGGCTTTCCCCGCCCAGTACCCCTTCGACCATGCGTACGCCGGCCGGCTCGCTCCGTGCCGCCAGCTCCTCGTACACCTCCAGGGAGCGCAAGGCCCACGCCCGCGCGAGCGCGAGCGGTTCGATCCGGTACGGCCACCAAAGCGCCCCCGCAACCGCCGAGGTGGTCCCCTCGACGGGGTCCCGCGTCCAGACACGCACGCGTGCGCCTCGTTCGGCCAGTACGAGGGCCGTGGTCAGCCCGATGACACCGCCGCCGACCACCACGACATCGTCCATCTGTCCGCTCCCCATGTCGGGACGTTAGCGGAATATGTCATGCCGCGCTCATATCGGTCCCATCGTGGGGATACTCACAACATGTCTGCCGAGTACGCGACCTTCGGCCTGGCACCGGCGATGCGTGCCGGTGGAGTCCTCGCCAACGGTGACTACCAGGTGCACCGGGATTTCGTGGACTTCATCGTCGACGGGCGCCCGCTGCTGTTCCAGCTCTCCGACCTCGACGCCGTCTCCCCGCTCGCCTCCGACGTCCCGCCCGCCATCTTCACCGCCCAGGTCCGCAGCCTGCTGCTGGAGGCGGAGGCCCCGCTTCCAGGCGGCCGGTACGTCATCTACGGCTGCCCGGACTGCGAGGACCTCGCCTGTGGTGCCGTCACCGCGCTCATCGACCAGGACGGTGACGACTACATCTGGCGGGACTTCGCCTGGCAGACCGACGAACACGCCGACCTGGAGCTCAACGGCTACCACGGCATCGGGCCCTTCCGCTTCCGCGGCGCCGAGTACCGCACGGCGCTCGGCTCCCTGCTCGCCGGCGACTCCGAGGCGCCGCGCCGCCGGGTGCTCCTCATCGGCGCCCGCGTCGCCCTCCTGGCCAAGCTCGCCGCCGCCCTGCGCACCATCGGCATCGGCGCCGACATCACCCATGACGTGGGCGGCGTACCCGCCGACGAACTGCGCGCCTACGGCGCCGTCGCCTTCGGACGGTCGATCGGACAGCAGCAGCGTGCCGCCGTGCGCCGCGCGTTCGCGGACGCCGGAATCGACGTGGCCTATGTCGACGGCCTCGCGCCGATCGTGCCGTTGCTGGTCGCGCAGATCGAACACGCCCTGGACCGCAGCCCTGCCGCACAGCGCCGTCTGACCCGCCTGGTGGCCGCCGACGGCGAGGCGGGCGTCGAGGTCACCTCACCCTGCCGGGTCCGCCTCACCGCGTACCGCCTCGACCGTCTGTACCGCACCCACACCCACGAGGTCTTCGACGGCATCCTGGAACCGGGCCGCCATCGCATCGCGCTCGACGCGAAGGCAGTGAAGGGGGAGTCGTTCGTGGTGGCGCGGACGTCGGGGGGTGTGCTGGTGGAGGCCGTAGCGCTCCGCTGAGTGCCGGGATGAGGTGGGTGCCGCGCTATGCCGTCGTGCGTCTGCGGGTCCGTCGTGGCTGGTCGCGCCCACGCGGCGGAGCCGCATATAGATCACGCGGCGGAGCCGCATATAGATACAGCCCCGCGCCCTTGGGAGCGTTGCCCGCCCCCGGCGATCTTGTGCGCAGGGAAACGCCGACGCGTCCAAGGCGGCGTGGCCATTAGGATCGCTCCCTGTGACCGCCACCCTCGTTGCCAAGAACCTCGCCGCCGGCCACGGCGACCGCTCCCTCTTCAGCGGGCTCGACCTCGTCGTCGCGCCCGGAGACGTGATCGGCCTGGTCGGGGCCAACGGCGCGGGCAAGTCCACGCTGCTCCGCCTGCTCGCCGGGCTGACCGCGCCGGAGGACGGGGAGCTGCGGCTGTCCCCGCCGACCGCGACCGTCGGTCACCTCCCGCAGGAGCCGGAGCGGCGCCCGGGCGAGACCGTACGGGAGTTCCTGGCCCGGCGTACCGGGGTCGCCGAGGCCCAGCGGGTGATGGACGAGGCGACGCAGGCCCTGGTCGACGAAGCGCCGGGCGCGGACGACGCGTACGCCACGAGCCTGGAGCGCTGGCTGGGACTGGGCGGCGCCGACCTCGACGAGCGGGCGGAGGAGGTCGCCGACTCGCTGGGCCTGGCGGTGGACCTGGACCAGCCCATGACGTCCCTGTCGGGCGGCCAGGCGGCGCGCGCCGGACTGGCCTCGCTGCTGCTGTCGCGCTACGACATCTTCCTCCTCGACGAGCCGACGAACGACCTCGACCTCGACGGCCTGGAGCGCCTGGAACGCTTCGTCGGCGGCCTGCGCGCCGGCACGGTGGTCGTCAGCCACGACCGCGAGTTCCTCACCCGCACCGTCACCAAGGTCCTCGAACTCGACCTCGCCCAGCGGCAGATCAACCTCTACGGCGGCGGCTACGAGGCCTATCTGGAGGAGCGCGAGGTGTCCCGCCGGCACGCCCGCGACGACTTCGAGGAGTACGCCGACAAGCGCTCCGCCCTCCAGGACCGGGCGCAGATGCAGCGCTCCTGGATGGACAAGGGCGTCAAGAACGCACGCCGCAAGGCGAACAACGACAACGACAAGATCGGCCGCAAGTTCCGCAGCGAGGCCAGCGAGAAGCAGGCCGCCAAGGCCCGCCAGACCCAGCGCATGATCGAGCGCCTGGACGTCGTGGAGGAGCCGCGCAAGGAGTGGGAACTGCGCATGGAGATCGCCTCGGCCCCGCGCTCCGGCGCGGTCGTCGCGACCCTGCGGGACGCCGAGGTACGACGCGGCGACTTCATCCTGGGCCCGGTGTCCCTGCAGATCGACTGGGCCGACCGGGTGGCGGTCACCGGCGCCAACGGCGCGGGCAAATCGACGCTGCTGGGCGCCCTGCTGGGCCGCGTCCCCCTGACGGCGGGACAGGCGACGCTCGGCTCCGGCGTCCTGATCGGCGAGGTCGACCAGGCCCGCAAGCTCTTCCACGGCGAGGAGTCACTGCTGGACGCCTTCTGCGCGGCGGTCCCCGACACGGAACCGGCGGAAGTCCGCACCCTCCTGGCCAAGTTCGGTCTGAAGGCGGACCACGTCCTGCGCTCGGCAGCCACCCTCTCCCCGGGCGAACGCACCCGCGCGGCCCTCGCTCTCCTCCAGGGCAAGGGTGTGAACCTCCTGGTCCTGGACGAGCCCACGAACCACCTCGACCTGCCGGCCATCGAGCAACTGGAATCGGCCCTGGACGCCTACGAGGGCACGCTGCTCCTGGTCACCCACGACCGGCGGATGCTCGACGCGGTCCACGTCACCCGCCGCCTGGAGGTCGCCGACGGCAAGGTGACCGAACGCTAGGGCGTGTGGGCCAGCTCTTTCCCTCCGGTCAGCGCAGAAGCGCGCAGACGAAGTTCTCCTGTACGGCGCGCAGTTCCTGCAGCAGATCGGGCTTCATGGCCTGGTTGATCTGGGTGGTGACGGAGAAGGTCAGCGACCGGTGCCCGTCCGGTGTGGCGGCGATCAGCTGCGTGTAGCCGAGGGTGTTGCCGGTGTGCCCCAGCACCACCCCACACCGGGTCGTGTACCGGAAGAGGGCGAGTCCCGCGTCGTTGCGCCCCGGCCCGGCGGGCTCGGACGCCGCCCCGGGAATCCAGCGCCGCTGCTCCCGCACGACGTCGTGGCCGTACAGGCGGCCGCCGGCGTAGCCGCGGACGAAGCGGGTCATGTCGACGGGCGTCGACACGATGTCGCCCGACGCCCAGACACCGGACGTGCTGAGCGCCTCGCTGACGTCCTCCGCAGGAGAGGGCGGGTTCACGTCGTAGCCGTGCAGATAGGGCCTCGGCATCCGGTAGCCCTGCGGCAGGCTGGTGTGGCGCAGGCCCAGCGGCCGGTACACCGATGCCTCCAGCAGCCGTTCGTACCGGACCCCGGTCGCCGCCTCCGCCATCAGGGCGGCGGCGATGTTGTCGGAGTTGGAGTACTGGTACCGGGAGCCGGGCCGGAACCGCAGAGGCTGGTCGGCGACGTAGTCGAGCAGCCTGCGGGAGTCGAAGCGGTGCCGGGGGTCTGTGCCGAGGGTCGCCGCGAACGCCGGGGCCTGCGCGAAGTCGGGCAGGCCGCTGGTGTGGTTCAGTAGCTGGCGCAGCGTCACGGAACCCCAGGCCCGCGGCAGACGGGGCAGTCGCTCGCGCAGGGTGTCGTCGAGGCGCAGATAGCGGCGGTCGACGAGGGACAGCGCCACCGCGCCGCTGAACGCCTTGGCCGCACTGGCGATCCGCATGTGGTCGTTGGGGTCGGACCTTCGGCCGGTCTCCCGGTCCGCGACGCCGGCCCGCAGAACCCTGGTGCCCCTGCCGTCGCGGAGGACAGCGACGACGCCGGGCGGGCCGCCCGGCGCGCGGACCAGCCCCTCCAGCTGCTGCTGAAGCGCCTGGTCGGGGTGCGGTGCGGGCCGCGCGGCGGCTTCCGCGCCCGCCGGGGACAGCAGGGCCAGGCAGGCGGCGAAGACGGAGACCGCCCCGAGACGGGGCCCGAACGGGGTACGGCGGCGGGGTGGGATGGGCATCGGCACTCCTGAGCGGCGGCGGGCACGCGGATCGGCGTCCAGCTTCGCCCGCCCCGAGCCGGGCAGCCGGTCGTGCTACTGCACCTGGCCCAACGGGCCGCGCTCCGCGGCTCAGCCGAGCCGCGCGGCCAGGCCCGGGTAGTCGACGACGAGACCGTCGTCGTCGAACTCGATGTCGCTGCGGAAGTCGCCGGAGACGAAGCGAACCCGGCCGTGCCCCAGGTGTTGGTAGCTCTGCCGCGAGGGCAGGACGGCCAGTTCCGGCACCGACACCCACGCCATGAGGAACTCCCGTTCCCCGGACGCCAGATGAAGCCCGTGCCGCAGGACCGGCATCGTGTTGGTGAGCGGACACAGACCGAGGTCGCAGTCGAGGGCGCCGTCGGCCTCGGGCAGTCGCGCACCGTTCGCAGTCCAGCGGCCCGCTCCGTCATGCCGTAGATCGAGCGTGTGCACGCCCTCCGCCGACTCGGCGGTGACTTGCAGGCGACGCGTCACGAACCCGTCGGCCGTATCGAGTTCGTACGAGATCCAGTACGGCTCCGCGACGGTGCCGACCGCTCGGCCGCGGGCCCGCAGGGCGTCGCCGCCGAGCTCGATCCAGGCGGTCTCGACGCCCTTGCTCTCCGACACTTCCCAGGTGATGACACGCGACGTCGGCATGTCGTCAGCCTATGGGCGATCCGGCCCGGAGCCTCCGTGTCCTACCGGAGAGTCCGGGCCCGTGGCGTGGATCAACGCTTGCCCTGCTTCTTGTCGACCAGACCCGCGCGGCGCAGCGCGTCGGCCATGGCGCTGTTGGCCGGAGGCGGTGCCTGGCGCGAGCCGCCGCCACCACCGCCGCCACCACCGCGCCCCTGTCGCTGCTGCGGCGGCCGCCCGCCCCGCTGCCGGCGCTCGCCGCCGCCCCCGCCCTGCTGACCCGGGGCAGCCGCCTCGTCGTCGAGCCGCAGCGTCAGGGAGATCCGCTTGCGCGGGATGTCGACGTCGAGGACCTTGACCTTGACGATGTCACCGGGCTTCACCACGTCGCGGGGGTCCTTGACGAACGTCTTCGACAGCGCGGAGACGTGCGCCAGACCGTCCTGGTGGACACCGACGTCGATGAACGCCCCGAAGGCCGCCACGTTCGTCACGACGCCCTCCAGGACCATCCCGGAGGCCAGGTCGGAGATCTTCTCGACGCCCTCCTTGAAGGTGGCCGTCTTGAAGGCGGGCCGCGGGTCGCGCCCGGGCTTCTCCAGTTCCTTGAGGATGTCCGTCACGGTCGGCAGACCGAAGGTCTCGTCCACGAAGTCTTTCGGCTTCAGCGACCGCAGCACGCCCGTGTTGCCGATGAGCGAGGCCACCTCCTGACCGGAGGTCTTCACCATGCGCCGGACGACCGGATACGCCTCGGGGTGGACGCTGGAGGAGTCCAGCGGGTCGTCGCCGCCGCGGATGCGCAGGAAGCCCGCGCACTGCTCGTACGCCTTCGGGCCCAGCCGCGCCACGCCCTTCAGCTGGGTGCGCGACTTGAAGGGGCCGTTCGCGTCCCGGTGCGTCACGATGTTCTCCGCCAGGCCGGAGGTGATGCCGGAGACCCGGGCGAGCAGTGGTGCCGACGCCGTGTTGACGTCCACGCCCACGCCGTTCACACAGTCCTCCACCACCGCGTCCAGCGAGCGTGACAGCTTCACCTCGGACAGGTCGTGCTGGTACTGGCCGACACCGATCGACTTCGGGTCGATCTTCACCAGCTCGGCCAGCGGGTCCTGCAGACGGCGGGCGATCGACACCGCGCCGCGCAGCGACACGTCCATGTCGGGCAGCTCCTGCGAGGCGAACGCCGAGGCCGAGTACACCGAGGCGCCCGCCTCGGACACCATCACCTTGGTGAGCTTCAACTCGGGGTGCTTGGTGATGAGTTCACCGGCGAGCTTGTCGGTCTCACGGGACGCCGTGCCGTTGCCGATCGCGATCAGCTCGACCGCGTGCTCCTTGGCCAGCCGCGCGAGCTTGGCGAGCGCCTCGTCCCACTTGTTCGCCGGGACGTGCGGATAGATGACGTCCGTCGCGACGACCTTGCCGGTGGCGTCGACGACGGCGACCTTCACACCGGTACGGAAGCCGGGGTCCAGCCCGAGCGTCGCGCGCGTGCCGGCGGGGGCGGCGAGCAGCAGATCCCGCAGGTTCGCCGCGAAGACGTTGACCGCCTCGTCCTCGGCGGCCGTCCGCAGCCGCAGCCGCAGGTCGATGCCGAGGTGGACGAGGATCCGGGTGCGCCAGGCCCAGCGGACCGTGTCCCCCAGCCACTTGTCGCCGGGACGGCCGCGGTCGGCGATCGCGAACTTCGCGGCGACGATCCCCTCGTACGACGAAGGACCGTCCGTGGGCTCCTCCGGCTCCAGGGCGAGGTCGAGGACCTCCTCCTTCTCGCCGCGCAGCATCGCCAGGATGCGGTGCGAGGGCAGCTCGGTGAACGGCTCCGCGAAGTCGAAGTAGTCGGCGAACTTCGCGCCCGCCTCCTCCTTGCCGTCACGTACCTTGGCCGCGAGCCGCCCGCGCACCCACATGCGCTCACGCAGCTCGCCGATCAGGTCGGCGTCCTCCGAGAACCGCTCGGTGAGGATCGCCCGGGCGCCCTCCAGGGCCGCCTGCGGATCGGCCACGCCCTTGTCGGCGTCGACGAAGGCGGCGGCAGCGGCCGCCGGCTCGACGCTCGGGTCACTGAGCAGCCCCTCGGCGAGCGGCTCAAGACCCGCCTCACGCGCGATCTGAGCCTTGGTCCTGCGCTTGGGCTTGTACGGCAGATAGATGTCCTCGAGCCGCGCCTTGGTCTCGGCGCCGCGGATCCGGGCCTCCAACTCCTCGGTCAGCTTGCCCTGCTCGCGCACCGACTCGAGGATCGCCGTCCGCCGCTCCTCCAACTCCCGCAGATAGCGCAGCCGCTCCTCGAGCGTGCGCAGCTGCGCATCGTCGAGCATCTCGGTCGCTTCCTTGCGGTAGCGGGCGATGAAGGGCACCGTCGAACCGCCGTCGAGCAGCTCCACGGCAGCCTTCACCTGCCGCTCTCGTACGCCGAGCTCCGCGGCGATCCTGCCTTCGATGGACCCTACGAGGGGTGTCGTCACGATCCCGTCCCGCCTTCTCACTGAGGTTGCGCGGCAATTGTGGCAGGTGGCACCGACAACCGGGGATCAGGGCGCTAACCCGGCCGGTCGTGGCGGGGCGGAATCAGGCCCTGCGGCTTCGCGTACTGCTGGAGGCGCCGCCGAAGAGCCGGGCCAGGGCCCGGAACGGCAGCGTCACGACCGTGGCGATCGCGCCACCGATCTGGCGCAACACGTCTGCGATTGCACGGAACACTTTTCTCCCCTTTCCTCTCCGGCCACGACGGCCGGCTGGGGACCGGGTACCGCGGCTCGGGCCCGCCATGCAGAGAGGGCCAGATCAAGGGGCCCGTCCGTGCCTGAAGCCCCCCTGGGAGGCCTCAGCCCTTGCCGAGCAGATCCGCCGGGAACGCCCCCGCCGCCAGCGCGGCCCGCGCGAATCCGGCACCGAGTTCCGTCAGCCGTGCGACCCCCTCCGCGCCGAGGTGCTCGTACGGGGCCCGGTCCAGGCGGTCCGTCTCGGACTCGATCTCCTCGCGCAGGGCGACGCCCTCGGGCGTGAGGTCGCCCGAGTCGTCCAGCAGACCTCGCTCGCGCAGTCGGCCGGCAGCCGCGTCCCAGTCCTCCTGGGTCCAGCCACGGCTGGAGAACACCCACTTCGGCGCCATGCCCTTGCCGGTCGCGGTGTGGGTCACCACCGCCTCCAGCCCGTCGAGCCCCGCGGACATCAGGACGGCGAGGTGCCCGTCACCCCGGTGCTCGCGCAGCAGCGTGCTGGCGTGGAAGTACGCCAGGTGCGGCTCCTCGGGGACCGGCAGGTCCGCGTGCGCCGAGTACAGCGGCCGCGCACTGCGCGAACAGGCCTCGGCCGCCCGGAGCGCGAGCCGCGCGGCCTGCGTCATCTCCGCGGACGCCACCGTCTCCTCGCCGAGCAGCCGCCGCAGCAGCGAGTCGACCGCACGCGCGCGTGCCGCCAGCACGTCCTCGGGTGGGGCGATCGCCCAGACGGCGGGTACGTGCCGGGCGACGAGCTCGTGCTTGTAGTTGTAGAACGTCGCCGTCACCGCGCCCGCACCGACCGGACCCAGCGCGGCGGCCCGTACCGCGAAGTTGACGGCCCTGGGATGTGTCACCCCGAGAGCGGCCAGTTCCCTGCCCAGCTCGGGAGCGAAGTAGGACGTCGCGTGCAGGGAGTTGAGCACGTTGTGGCAGCGGCGACCGGCGAGGGGCTCGGGGGCGTCAGTAGTCATGGCCGGAGGTTACCAACCGCTTGGTACGTCCTGCGTGGACGCCTGGAGCATGGCAGAAAAGGTGGGGATCTCGTCATTGCGGCCGTCCTCGGGGTGCCGAAGAATCGGGCACATGGCGCAGCGAACCGTTCTCCTCGTCCTGTTCGACGGTGTGCAGAGTCTCGATGTCACCGGCCCCCTGGAGGTCTTCGCGGGCGCCGAGCAGCACACCCCGGGCACCTACCGCATCCGCACGGCCTCGCTGGACGGTGCCCCCGTACGCACCTCCAGCGGCCTGACCGTCGTACCGGACGCATCGCTCGCGGACAGCGACGAGCCGCACACCCTGATCGTCCCGGGCGGCCAGGGCACCCGGCGTCCGGACAGCCGGCTCACCGACTGGCTGCGCGAGCACGGACCGCGGGCCGAGCGGCTGGTCTCGGTGTGCACCGGCGCGATCCGGCTCGCCCAGGCGGGCCTCCTGGACGGCCGCCGCGCCACCACCCACTGGGCGTACTGCGACAAGCTCGCCAGCGACCACCCGGCCGTCGAGGTCGACCCCGACCCGATCTACGTGCGCGACGGACGCGTCTCGACGTCCGCCGGCGTCACCTCGGGCATCGACCTCGCCCTCGCCCTGGTGGAGGAGGACCTCGGCCGGGACGCGGCCCTGGCCATCGCCCGGCACCTGGTCGTCTTCCTCCGGCGGCCCGGGAACCAGGCCCAGTTCAGCGCCCAGCTCGCCGCCCAGACCGCCCGGCGCGAACCGCTGCGCGAGATCCAGCAGTGGATCACCGAGCATCCCGGCGAGAACCTGTCGGTGGAGGCGCTGGCCGACCGCGCCCGCCTCTCGCCCCGCCACTTCGCCCGCGCCTTCCAGGCCGAGACCGGGATGACCCCGGGCCGCTACGTCGACCGCGTCCGCCTCGAACACGCCCGCCGGCTCCTGGAGGACACCGCCGACGGCATCGAGGAGATCTCCCGCACCAGCGGCTACGGCACCCCGGAGGCGATGCGCCGCGCCTTCGTCAGGACCCTCGGCGCGGCCCCCTCCGAGTACCGGCGCCGCTTCCACCCGACCCCTGCGCACTGAAAGGGCCCACGATGCAGTTCGCCATCGTCCTCTACGACCGTTTCACCGCCCTCGACGCCGTCGGACCGTACGAGACCCTCGGCCGGCTGCCGGACTGCGAGCTCGTCTTCGTCGCCGAGGAGAGCGGCCCCGTCCGCAGCGACAGCGGCAATCTCACGCTGATCGCCGACAAGACCCTGGCCGAGGTGCCGAACCCCGACGTGGTGGTCGTTCCCGGCGGGCCCGGGCAGGCCCCGCAGATGGAGAACAAGGTCCTCCTCGACTGGATCCGCGCCGCCGACGCCACCAGCACCTGGACGACGTCGGTGTGCACCGGCTCCCTGCTGCTCGCCGCCGCGGGCCTCCTCGAAGGGCGCCGTGCGACCTCGCACTGGCTGGCCCTCGACGAGCTGCGCAAGTTCGGCGTCGAACCGACGGGGGAGCGGGTGGTGACCGACGGCAAGTACGTCACCGCGGCCGGCGTCTCCTCCGGCATCGACATGGGGCTCGCCCTGCTCGGCCACATCGCGGGGGACTTCGTCGCCCAGGCCGTCCAGCTGGGGATCGAGTACGACCCGCAGCCGCCCTACGACGCCGGAGCCCCGCACAAGGCGCCTGCGGACGTCGTCGAGATGCTCCGCTCGATGAGCCGGTTCATCCTCGGTCAGGAACCGACCACGTGAACCGCGGCTGACGGCGCTCCAGGAACGCGGCGACCCCCTCCGCGGCGTCGCCGCTGCCGCGCGCCTGCTCGCTCCAGTGTGCGTCCCGGTCCACGCACCCGTCCGCGAACTCCTTCGCCGCCGCCTGTGTCAGCTGCGAGCGCGACGCCAGGATCCGGGTGAACTCCCCGACCCGCTTGCCGAGTTCGCCCTCCGGCAGCACCTCGTCCACCAGACCCGTACGCAGCGCACGCTCCGCGTCGATCAACTCGCCCGAGAACAGCAGGTACTTGGTGGTCGCCGGTCCCACCAGCGACACCAACCGCCGCGTGGAGGATGCCGGATACACGATCCCGAGCTTCGCCGGCGTCACCCCGAACAGCGACCCCTCCTCGGCGAACCGCAGATCACACGCCGCCGCCAGCTGCGACCCGCCGCCCACACAGTGCCCCCGGACCGCAGCCAGCGTCGGCTTCGGGAAGGCGGCCAGCGCCTCCTCGGCGGCCACCGCCAGCCCCTGCGCCTCCTGAGGGGACCCCTGGAGCGTCGAGATGTCGGCGCCCGCACAGAACGTCCCGCCCTCACCGGTCAGCACCAGCGCCCGTACGGCCCGATCCGCGGCCAGTGTGCCGAGCAGCGGCGGCAGCGCCCGCCACATCGCGGCCGTCATCGCGTTGCGCTTGGCCGGATGGTGGATGACGACGGTGGCGACCGAGTCGGCGACGCTGTGCAGCAGCTGGGGCTCCATGGCCCGGATGCTATCCGCCGCGTCGAACGGCCGATCAAGAAGGGTGCCCGCCAAACCCGTACAACCCGAATAGTTCGCCAAGTCGGCACGAGTGGGACAGGAGCGGTCCCACATCTGACGGTGTCATACGCCAACGATCAGAAACGCTCGATACCTGCTGACTTGTGTTCAGTTCGACGGTCCGGACCGGCGCGTTACCAACACTCGACGTGTGGTGACAATCGAGCGCGAGGGTGGCGACCGGACGATGGAGAACCACGGGCGCGGGTCCGGCCCACGCCCAGCAGGCGGCGCGGACGAGCCCTTCGGTCAGCGGCCGCCGGATCCACTGCCGTACGAGGGTGTCTGGCGGTTCACCGCCCCCGCCGTCGACGCCTCCGTCCCGCAGGCGCGGCACGCCGTACGGGACCTGCTGTACCGCCAGGGCGTGCCGGTCTCGGACGACCTGGTCCAGGGGCTGCTGCTGATCGTCTCGGAGCTGGTGACGAACGCCGTGCGGCACGCGGCGCTGCTGTCGCCGATGCTGGCCGTGGAGGTCGCCGTCGGCGCCGAGTGGCTGCGGGTGTCCGTCGAGGACAACCACCCCTACCGTCCGACCGCCCTGGAGGCCGACCACGGCCAGACCGGCGGCCGCGGGCTGCTCCTGGTGCGCGAGGTAACGCGCGAGGCCGGCGGCGTGTGCGACGTCGAGCACACGGCGAGCGGCGGCAAGGTGATCTGGGCCGCCGTCCCGCTCAAACCCGTGCGCGTGCCCTAGCCGCTCGTCACCAGTCGGCCGACGGTCCCGTCAGCTCTCTGATCGCGGGGCGGGCCGCGTCGAGCACCGTCATGAACCAGGACGAGAAGGGGTCCTTCGCGTGGCGCTCCGTCAGCTCGGCGGAGGTCACGAAGGCCGTCGCGCCGACCTCCTCCTGGTCCGGCCGCAGCGGGGACTGCACCAGGCCGACGAAGAGGTGGTTGTACTCCTGCTCCACCAGGCCCGAGTCCGGGTCCGGGTGGTTGTAGCGGACCGTGCCCGCCTCCGCGAGCAGCGACGGGGAGACGCCGAGTTCCTCGTACGTGCGCCTTGCCGCGGCCGCGAAGGGCGCCTCGCCGGGGTAGGGGTGACCGCAGCAGGTGTTGGACCACACACCGGGGGAGTGGTACTTGCCGAGCGCCCGCTGCTGGAGCAGCAGCCGACCGCGCTCGTCGAAGAGGAACACGGAGAAGGCGCGGTGCAGCTGTCCCGGCGGCTGATGGGCGGCGAGCTTCTCCGCGGTGCCGATCGTCACACCGTTCTCGTCGACCAGTTCCAGCAAAATCGCGTCTGCGGCGCCGTTCGACGGACTGTGCGTCGTGGTCGCAGGTGTGATCGGCATACCCATCCTTCGCATCGGTCTTGCGCCCCAAGTGTGCCGTACGAATCCGGCACTCCCGGCAGTTGATCGTGCCCGGCGCGGCGGGTACGGAACCGTCGGCGGGGGTGTTGTGAGCATGAGGACGCAACCGACCACCGGATCGCTGCATTCCGCCCGTACTGGCGTGTTATCGGATCGTACGGTTGTTTCAGTGGCAGAGCCGGGCCTCGTGCTCCGCGTGCCCGACCGGCTCCAGCTGGAAGGTGCAGTGCTCCACGTCGAAGTGGTCGCCGAGACAGCCCTGGAGCTCGTGCAGCATCTTCTCGTGGCCGATCGCGTTCAGGGCGTCGGAGCGCACCACCACGTGTGCCGACAGCACCGGCATGCCGGACGTGATCGTCCAGGCGTGCAGATCGTGGACGTCCTCGACACCGTCCAGGGCGAGTATGTGGGCCCGTACCTGAGCCATGTCGACGTTCTTGGGGGCCGACTCCAGCAGGACGTCGAGGGTCTCGCGCAGCAGCTTGAAGGTGCGCGGCACGATCATCAGGCCGATGACCAGCGAGGCGATCGGGTCGGCGGTCTGCCAGCCGGTGGCCAGGATCACCGCCGCCGAGATCAGCACCGCGAGCGAGCCCAGCGCGTCCGCGGCCACCTCCAGGAAGGCGCCGCGCACGTTCAGGCTCTCCTTCTGGCCGCGCATCAGCAGAGTCAGCGAGATCATGTTCGCGACCAGGCCGATCGCGCCGAACACGATCATCAGGCCGCCTTCGGTGTCCGCGGGCGTGAAGAACCGCTGGATCGCCTCGTACAGGACGTAGCCGCCGACGCCGAGCAGCAGCAGGCAGTTGGCGAGGGCGGCGAGGATCTCCGCGCGGGCGTAGCCGAAGGTGCGCGTCGTGCTCGGCGGCAGGTTCGCGAAGTGGATGGCGAGCAGCGCCATGCCGAGGCCCAGCGCGTCCGTCGCCATGTGTGCCGCGTCCGCGATCAGAGCGAGCGAGTTCGCGGCCACACCGCCGACGATCTCGACCACCATGACGCCGAGCGTGATCGACAGCGCGACGCGCAGTCTCCCGCGGTACGCGGCCGCCGCCGTACCGGTCGTGGGCGGGTGCGAGTGCCCGTGATCGTGCCCAGCCCCCATGAGAAAGCCGCCCTTTCTGTGGTCCGTCCGACGATCGGAACTTCCGTCCGGGATCACAGTGAACTACGGGTGGGGGGTATCCGGCAACGCGGCACTGAACACCGTTGTCATGTGCCCTGACCTGCGGAAACGATCCGCAGGTCAGGGCCTTGCATGATTAGTTGCTCGACCGGCCGCCGTGGTGCAGCAGCCACCCCTGCCACGCCGATTCGACCATCTCGCGTACCCCGCGCCGAGCCGTCCAGCCCAGTTCCTCGGCGGCCCGTGCGGCCGAGGCGACCGCGCGCGGCGCGTCGCCGGGGCGCCGGGCCTCGACGACGGCGGGGCGCCGGTCGCCGGTGACCTCGCCGATGACGGTGATCAGCTCGCGGACGGAGACACCCTCGCCGCGACCGATGTTGACCGTCAGATCACCGCTCGCGTCCGCCTCGGTGAGCCGCCGGGCCGCCGCCAGGTGCGCCTCGGCGAGGTCCGCGACGTGGATGTAGTCGCGGACGCAGGTGCCGTCCGGCGTCGGATAGTCGTCGCCGAAGATCCGCGGCGCCTCGTCGCGGGTGAGCCGGTCGAAGACCATGGGGACGATGTTGAAGACACCCGTGTCCGCCAGCTCGGGCGCGGCGGCACCCGCGACGTTGAAATAACGCAGGCACACGGTCGCGATGCCGTGCGCCCGGCCCGCCGCCCGCACCAGCCACTCACCGGCGAGCTTGGTCTCGCCGTAGGGGTTCACCGGCGCGCACTCGGTGCCCTCCGTGATGAGATCCACATCGGGGTTGCCGTAGACGGCGGCGGACGACGAGAACACGAACCGCTTGATCCCCGCCTCGGCGACCGCTTCCAGGAGCGTGGTGAGACCGCCCACGTTCTCCCGGTAGTAGCGCGTCGGCTGCGCCACGGACTCGCCGACCTGCTTGCGCGCGGCGAGATGCACCACACCCGTCACCGCGTGCTCGGCCAGCACCCGCTTCAGCAGGTCACCGTCCAGCGCGGAGCCCTCGACGAGCGCGACGTCCGACGGCAGCCGCGCGGGAGACCCGGCCGAGAGGTCGTCCAGTACGAGGACGTGCTCCCCGGCGTCGGTCATGGCCCGCGCCACATGTGCTCCGATGTAGCCGGCTCCGCCGGTGATCAGCCATGTCATGGTCGTTCACCCTATGCCGAGGTACAGGCGGTGGAACCAATGTCCTTGATGTCCCGTCTGTAACTACGGGTTTGTGGGCAGGACCCGAAATCCCCGATGATGATCGCGGCAATGCTCTGGGAAAACCACGTTGATCGCTCCGCCAAACGGGTGGTGAACGTCGGCTTGCGTCAATCCGATAGCCTCTGCCGACATGCCGCCCGGGCCCTAGGTAACGGGCGCCCCCACACATGCACATGACCGGCCGGACACGCCGGTACCCAGGGAGTGAGTTCGGTTGTCGACCGCCATCCTGACCGGTCCGCCGGTCCCCGGATCGTCGATCGAGGGCGATCTGCGGTCCCTCGGCTACGACGTGCGGGTCGCCGCCGACCCGGCCGACGCCGAGACGCTCCTCGCCCAGGTGCCCGGTGACCAGCGGGTCGCCGTGGTCGACGCCCGCTTCGTCGGCCACCTGCACGCGCTGCGCCTCGGCCTGACCGACCCCCGCTTCCCGCTGGCCGCGGTCCCGGGCGCCGTGACGGCCCAGCCCGCCGGCCGCCAGGCGCTGACCCGCGCCATGGCCCGCGAGAACTCCGCGGGCGGCGGCACCGCGGTGGCCGTCGACAGCCTCGCCGACCGCATCGTCACCGCCCTCGACGACGAAGGCACCGACGTTCAGCGCCCCGAGCTCGGCAGCCTGGTCGCCGCCGTTCCGGCCGACCCGCAGGCCCGCAACGAGGCACGCCAGGCCGTCGCCGCCGTCGACGACGAGGCCGTACGTCTGAAGTCGGCCGTGAAGTCCCGCGACGGCTTCTTCACCACGTTCTGCATCAGCCCGTACTCCCGCTACATCGCCCGCTGGTGCGCCCGCCGGGGCCTGACCCCGAACCAGGTCACCACCGCCTCCCTGCTCACCGCGCTCATCGCGGCGGGCTGCGCGGCCACCGGCACCCGGGGCGGCTTCGTCGCGGCCGGCCTGCTGCTGATCTTCTCGTTCGTGCTGGACTGCACCGACGGCCAGCTCGCCCGCTACTCCCTGCAGTACTCCACGCTCGGCGCCTGGCTGGACGCCACCTTCGACCGGGCCAAGGAGTACGCCTACTACGCCGGCCTCGCCCTCGGCGCCGCCCGCGGCGGTGACGACGTATGGGGGCTCGCCCTCGGCGCCATGGTCCTGCAGACCTGCCGGCACGTCGTCGACTTCTCCTTCAACGAGGCCAACCACGACGCCACCGCCAACACCAGCCCCACGGCCGCCCTGTCCGACAAGCTCGACAGCGTCGGCTGGACGGTGTGGGTGCGCCGGATGATCGTCCTGCCGATCGGCGAGCGCTGGGCGATGATCGCGGTGCTGACGGCGCTCACCACCCCGCGTATCACCTTCTACGCGCTGCTCATCGGCTGCGCGTTCGCGGCGACGTACACCACGGCCGGCCGCGTGCTGCGCTCGCTGACCCGTAAGGCCCGGCGCACCGACCGCGCAGCGCAGGCGCTGGCCGACCTCGCCGACTCGGGGCCGCTCGCGCAGGGCTTCGCCGAGGCCTTCAAGAACCCCGCGCGCCGACTGCCCGGCTTCGCCGTCCCGGCTGCCGCCCTCCTCGGCGGCGCCGCGGTCGTCGCCGTGGCCGCGCTGACCGATTTCGGCGGACCGTGGCCGATCGTCGCCGCGCTCGTGTACGCCGTGACCGCGGGGCTTGCCGTCGCCCGGCCCCTCAAGGGCGCCCTGGACTGGCTGGTTCCGCCGTTCTTCCGGGCGGCCGAATACGGCACCGTGCTCGCCCTCGCGGTCAAAGCCGGGGTAAACGGAGCCCTTCCTGCGGCTTTCGGCCTGGTGGCGGCTGTCGCCTACCATCACTACGACACGGTGTACCGCATCCGCGGCAACGCCGGAGCGCCCCCGGCCTGGCTGGTGCGCGTCATCGGGGGGCACGAAGGACGGACGCTGCTCGTCACCGTTCTGGCCGCCGCGCTCACCGCCTCGCAGTTCAAGGTCGCGCTCACGGCCCTGGCCGTGGCCGTGGCCCTCGTGGTGCTCGTCGAGAGCATCCGCTTCTGGGTGTCCTCCGGGGCGCCCGCCGTACACGATGAAGGAGAACCCGCATGATCGGCCTCGTGCTGGCGGCCGGCGCCGGACGGCGTCTGCGCCCCTACACCGACAGCCTCCCCAAGGCTCTGGTGCCGGTGGGGCCCGCGGGCATAGAGGGCGAACCCACGGTTCTCGATCTGACCCTCGGCAACTTCGCCGAGATCGGTCTGACCGAGGTCGCGATCATCGTCGGCTACCGCAAGGAGGCCGTGTACGCGCGCAAGGAAGCCCTTGAGCAGAAGTACGGCCTGAAGCTCACCCTCATCGACAACGACAAGGCCGAGGAGTGGAACAACGCCTACTCCCTGTGGTGCGGCCGTGACGCCCTCAAGGACGGCGTGATCCTCGCCAACGGCGACACCGTCCACCCGGTCTCCGTCGAGAAGACGCTGCTCGCCGCCCGCGGCGAGGGCAAGAAGATCATCCTCGCCCTGGACACGGTGAAGAGCCTGGCCGACGAGGAGATGAAGGTCGTCGTCGACCCCGAGAAGGGCATGACGAAGATCACCAAGCTGATGGACCCCGCCGAGGCCACCGGCGAGTACATCGGCGTCACCCTCATCGAGGGCGACGCCGCCCCCGAGCTGGCCGACGCCCTGAAGGCCGTGTGGGAGACCGACCCGCAGCAGTTCTACGAGCACGGCTACCAGGAGCTCGTGAACCGCGGCTTCCGCATCGACGTGGCGCCGATCGGCGACGTCAAGTGGGTCGAGATCGACAACCACGACGATCTCGCCCGTGGACGGGAGATCGCGTGCCAGTACTGACAAGGCTCATCCCCTCGCCGGTCGTCGTGGACATCCGCCCGGGTGCCCTGGACGACCTGGGCAGCGTGCTCGCCGACGAGCGCATCTCGCACTCCGGCAAACTGGCCGTCGCGGTCAGCAACGGCTCCGGCGCCCGGCTCAAGGAGCGGCTCGCTCCCGCGCTGCCCGGCGCCACCTGGTACGAGGTCGGCGGCGGCACCCTCGACGACGCGGTCCGGCTGGCCGGTGCCATAAGGGCCGGCCACTACGACGCGGTCGTCGGGCTCGGCGGCGGCAAGATCATCGACTGCGCCAAGTTCGCCGCGGCGCGCGTCGGCCTGCCCCTGGTCGCCGTACCGACGAACCTCGCGCACGACGGCCTGTGCTCGCCGGTCGCCACCCTCGACAACGACGCGGGCCGCGGCTCCTACGGCGTGCCGAACCCGATCGCGGTCGTCATCGACCTGGACGTCATCCACGACGCTCCGGCACGTTTCGTCCGCGCCGGCATCGGCGACGCCATCTCCAACATCTCCGCGATCGCGGACTGGGAGCTCGCCAACCGCGTCAACGGCGAGAAGATCGACGGCCTCGCCGCCGCGATCGCCCGGCAGGCCGGCGAGGCGGTACTCCGGCACCCCGGCGGCATAGGGGACACCGACTTCCTGCAGGTGCTGGCGGAGGCGCTGGTCCTCAGCGGTATCGCCATGTCGGTGTCGGGCGACTCCCGCCCGTCCTCCGGGGCGTGCCACGAGATCAACCACGCGTTCGACCTGCTGTTCCCCAGGCGCGCGGCCGCCCACGGCGAGCAGTGCGGACTGGGTGCGGCCTTCGCGATGTACCTGCGCGGGGCCCACGAGGAGTCGGCCTACATGGCCGAGGTGCTGCGTCGGCACGGGCTGCCGGTACTGCCGGAGGAGATCGGCTTCACGGACGACGAGTTCGTCCGCGTCGTCGAGTTCGCTCCGCAGACCCGGCCCGGCCGCTACACGATCCTCGAACACCTCGACCTGACCACCGACCAGATCAAGGACATCTACGCCGACTATGTCAAGGCCATCGGTAGCTGAACTCCGCCCCGTCGTTCACCCCGCGGGGGTGAAGGACCGGCGCAGCGGTGAGCACTGGATGGGACGCCTCTACATGCGTGAGGTGTCCCTGCGGGTCGACCGCTACCTGGTGAACACCAGGGTCACGCCCAACCAGCTCACGTACCTGATGACCGTCTGTGGTGTCCTCGCGGCCCCGGCACTCCTGGTGCCGGGGATCCCGGGGGCGGTGCTCGGCGTGGTCATGGTCCAGCTCTACCTGTTGTTGGACTGCGTCGACGGTGAGATCGCGCGCTGGAGGAAGCAGTACTCGCTCGGCGGGGTCTACATGGACCGGGTCGGCGCCTATCTGACCGACGCGGCGGTACTGGTCGGCTTCGGCCTGCGCGCCGCAGACCTGTGGGGCAGCGGCCGTATCGACTGGCTGTGGGCGTTCCTCGGCACCCTGGCCGCGCTCGGCGCGATCCTGATCAAGGCGGAGACCGACCTCGTCGGTGTCGCCCGGCACCAGAACGGGCTGGCGCCGGTCAAGGAGGCCGCCTCCGAGATGCGCACCTCCGGCATGGCGCTGGCCCGCAAGGCCGCCGCCGCGCTCAAGTTCCACCGCCTGATCCTCGGCATCGAGGCGTCCGTGCTGATCCTGGTCCTCGCGATCGTCGACCAGGTCCGCGGCGACCTGTTCTTCTCCCGGCTCGGCGTCGCGGTGCTGGCAGGCATCGCGCTGCTGCAGACCCTGCTGCACCTCGTGTCCATCCTCGCTTCGAGCAGGCTGAAGTGAGCGGCATGAAGGTCGGCGCGGTGATCATCACCATGGGCAACCGCCCCGACGAGCTCCGTGCCCTGCTCGACTCGGTCGCCAAGCAGGACGGCGACCCGGTCCAGGTCGTCGTGGTCGGCAACGGCTCCCCGGTGCCCGACGTCCCCGAGGGCGTCCGCACGATCGAGCTGCCCGAGAACCTCGGCATCCCCGGCGGCCGCAACGTCGGCGTCGAGGCCTTCGGCCCCAGCGGGCGCGATGTCGACATCCTGCTCTTCCTCGACGACGACGGCCTCCTAGCCCAGCACGACACCGCGGAACTGTGCCGCGAGGCCTTCTCCGCCGACCCGAAGCTCGGCATCATCAGCTTCCGCATCGCCGACCCGGACACCGGCGTCACCCAGCGGCGCCACGTCCCCCGGCTGCGCGCCGCCGACCCGATGCGCTCCTCCCGGGTCACCACCTTCCTCGGCGGCGCCAACGCCGTCCGTACCCAGGTCTTCGCCGAGGTCGGCGGGCTGCCGGACGAGTTCTTCTACGCCCATGAGGAAACCGACCTGGCATGGCGGGCCCTCGACGCGGGCTGGATGATCGACTACCGGTCCGACATGGTGCTGTACCACCCGACGACGGCGCCCTCCCGGCACGCGGTCTACCACCGCATGGTCGCCCGCAACCGCGTCTGGCTCGCCCGCCGCAACCTCCCCGCCCCCCTCGTCCCGGTCTATCTGGGCGTCTGGATGCTGCTCACCCTCCTGCGCCGCCCCTCCCGCCTTGCCCTGAAGGCATGGTTCGGCGGGTTCAGGGAAGGCTGGACCACTCCCTGCGGTCCCCGCCGGCCCATGAAGTGGCGTACGGTGTGGCGGCTGACTCGACTGGGCCGACCTCCCGTCATCTGACAAGCTCGACCCTTGGAGCAACCGAGCAACCGAGCCGTATCCCGGCCCGAGGGTTCATGCCAGGCCCGCACAGGCTGTGCATCTCGAAGACGAAAGTTTCAACTGGTGAGTGAGACAACGCACGACGGATCAGTCGCGGTGAGCGCGCCTCCGTCGCCCGACGAGGGCCTCACGGCGGCACAGCTCGCCGCCAAGTACGGGCTGTCCGTGAGCGGCGCCCGCCCTTCGCTGTTCGAGTACGTCCGTCAGCTCTGGGACCGGCGGCACTTCATCCTCGCGTTCTCGCGGGCGAAGCTGACCGCCCAGTACAGCCAGGCGAAGCTCGGCCAGCTCTGGCAGGTGGCCACGCCACTGCTGAACGCGGCGGTGTACTTCCTCATCTTCGGCCTCATCCTCCAGGCCGACCGAGGCATGGACCGCGAGGTGTACATCCCGTTCCTCGTCACCGGCGTGTTCGTGTTCACCTTCACCCAGAGCTCGGTGATGGCGGGCGTACGCGCGATCTCCGGCAACCTCGGCCTCGTCCGCGCGCTGCACTTCCCGCGCGCCTCGCTGCCGATCTCCTTCGCGCTCCAGCAGCTCCAGCAGCTGCTGTTCTCGATGATCGTGCTGTTCGTGGTGGCCGTCGGCTTCGGCAGCTACCCGAGCCTGTCCTGGCTGCTGATCGTGCCGGTGCTGGTGTTGCAGTTCCTCTTCAACACCGGCCTCGCGATGATCATGGCCCGTGCGGGCGCCAAGACCCCGGACCTGGCCCAGCTCATGCCCTTCGTGATGCGTACGTGGATGTACGCGTCCGGCGTGATGTTCTCGATCCCGATCATGCTGAAGGGCCGGCCGGACTGGATCGCGACCGTCCTGCAGTGGAACCCGGCAGCGATCTACATGGACCTGATGCGCTTCGCCCTCATCGACGGCTACGGCTCCTCGAACCTGCCCGACCATGTCTGGGCGGCCGCGATCGGCTGGGCTGTGCTGTTCGCCGTCGGCGGTTTCGTGTACTTCTGGAAGGCGGAGGAGAGGTACGGCCGTGGCTGAGCAGAACCCGGGGGAGCGCATCCCCACCGTGATCGCCGACGCGCTGCACATCGTCTACCGCGTCAACGGAGCCAAGACCGGCAAGGGCAGCGCCACCGCCGCCCTCAGCCGCATCCTCAAGAGGGGCTCCGACGACGCGGAGCGGGGCGTACGCAAGGTGCACGCCGTCCGCGGCGTCTCCTTCTCCGCCTACCGGGGCGAGGCCATCGGCCTCATCGGCTCCAACGGCTCCGGCAAGTCCACCCTGCTGCGCGCCATCGCCGGCCTGCTCCCGCCCGAGAAGGGCAAGGTCTACACCGACGGCCAGCCCTCGCTGCTGGGTGTGAACGCGGCCCTGATGAACGACCTGACCGGCGAGCGCAACGTCATATTGGGCGGACTCGCCATGGGCATGTCCCGCGAGCAGATCAAGGAGCGCTACCAGGAGATCGTCGACTTCTCCGGCATCAACGAGAAGGGCGACTTCATCACCCTGCCGATGCGCACCTACTCCTCCGGCATGGCGGCCCGGCTGCGCTTCTCCATCGCCGCCGCCAAGGACCACGACGTCCTGATGATCGACGAGGCGCTGGCCACCGGCGACCGCAAGTTCCAGAAGCGCTCCGAGGAACGCATCCGTGAGCTGCGCAAGGAAGCCGGCACCGTGTTCCTGGTCAGTCACAACAACAAGTCGATCCGCGACACCTGCAACCGCGTTCTCTGGCTGGAACGCGGCGAGCTGCGGATGGACGGACCGACGGACGAGGTCCTCAAGGAGTACGAGAAGTTCACGGGCAAGTAGTCCACCCGGACATGGGCCGTGTGGCCCAGGACGCTTCGCGGGGCCCAGCCGGAACTGCCCCGGCGGGGCCCCGCGTCTGCAAAGGAAACGTCAACTCCGGCTGGCCGTAGGAATCTTGGCGCCAATCGGTGTGTTCTTGTGATGCGCAGGACACCCCCACGGGCCGTGCCCCGTTGTACAACGTAAGCTGTACCGGTACCGAAACACGGCAAGTGGGGCGATAAGGCGCGACACCCCTCTCTCCGGGCTGCGGCGCGGACGGCCGGGCGGCGTGTCCGAAATAGTGTGCATTGGGTCTGCGGTGTAGAACGGGAGATGTGACGGCAATGGCTACGGAAACTCCCCAGCTCCACGCAGCATGTGCCGTCCCCGCGCCGGGCAGTCCGCGGTGACGGGACCAAGCGCGCGCACAGGTGATCCGGAGCGCAGCACGCTCGACAAGGCCGCCGCGGAGAACTTCCCCGTGGCGCCGTTCTTCCTGCCCAGGGCCTGGCGCACCGACCTCATGGCCGTCTACGGATTCGCCCGCCTCGTCGACGACATCGGCGACGGTGATCTCGCGCCCGGCGGCGCCGACGCCCGTCTGCTCGGCGTGTCGCCCGAGGACGCCGAGGACCCTCTCGTCCTCCTCGACGCCTTCGAGGCCGACCTGCGCCGTGTCTTCGACGGCACCCCGCGCCACCCCTTGCTGCGCCGTCTGCAGCCGACCGCCCGCCGCCGCTCACTGACCCCCGAGCCCTTCCTCGGCCTGATCGCCGCCAACCGCCAGGACCAGCTCGTGGGGCGGTACGAGACCTACGACGATCTCCTTGCCTACTGCGAACTCTCCGCCAACCCGGTCGGCCGTCTCGTGCTCGCCGTCACCGGCACCGAGACCCCCGAGCGGATCCGCCGCTCCGACGCGGTGTGCACGGCGCTGCAGATCGTCGAGCACCTCCAGGACGTCGCCGAGGACCTCGGTCGTGACCGGATCTATCTGCCGGCGGACGACATGAAGCGTTTCCACGTCGAGGAAACCGATCTCGCGGTAAAAACAGCAGGCGCATCGGTGCGCGCACTGGTTGCATACGAAGCGGAACGTGCCCAGAACCTCCTGAATGAAGGCACCCCCCTGGTGGGTAGCGTCCACGGCAGGCTCAAGCTGCTGCTCGCGGGGTTCGTGGCGGGGGGAAGGGCGGCGATCCGTGCGATCGCCGCCGCCGAATACGACGTACTTCCCGGCCCGCCCAAGGCCAGCAAGCTCCAGCTGCTGCGTGAGGTGGGCGTGACTCTGCGAGGAGAGGGGTGATCCGGACCGTGGAGTCAGAGCCACACGCGTCCGCACCGGTACTCGCCGCCTACAGCTACTGCGAGGCCGTCACCGGACAGCAGGCCCGTAACTTCGCCTACGGCATCAGGCTGCTGCCGACGGCCAAGCGCCGCGCGATGTCGGCGCTGTACGCGTTCTCGCGCCGCGTCGACGACATCGGCGACGGCGCGCTGACCGCCGAGGTCAAGATCGCCAGGCTCGAGGGCACCCGGGAGCTGCTGGCCAGGATCCGCGACCGGGCGGTCGACGAGGACGACATCGACCCCGTGGCCGTCGCCCTCGTCCACGCCGCCGACACCTTCCCGATCCCGCTCGGCGGCCTGGACGAGCTCATCGACGGCGTCCTGATGGACGTGCGCGGGGAGACCTACGAGACCTGGGACGACCTGAAGGTCTACTGCCGCTGCGTGGCGGGCGCCATCGGGCGGCTCTCGCTGGGTGTGTTCGGTACGGAACCCGGGGCGCGCGGCGCCGAGCGCGCGCCCGAGTACGCGGACACGCTCGGGCTCGCGTTGCAGCTCACCAACATCCTGCGCGACGTCCGCGAGGACGCCGAAGGAGGGCGCACCTATCTGCCCGGCGACGACCTCGCCAAGTTCGGCTGCTCGGTCGGCTTCAGCGGGCCGAATCCACCGGAGGGCTCCGACTTCGCGGGCCTCGTGCACTTCGAAGTGCGTCGGGCCCGCGCTCTTTTCGCCGAGGGCTACCGGCTGCTCCCCATGCTGGACCGGCGCAGCGGCGCCTGTGTCGCCGCCATGGCCGGCATCTACCGCCGCCTCCTCGACCGCATCGAGCGCGACCCGGAGGCCGTGCTGCGCGGCCGGGTTTCCCTGCCGGGGCGAGAGAAGGCGTACGTCGCCGTGCGCGGCCTGAGTGGTCTGGACGCCCGGCATGTGACCCGTCGTACCGTCAGGAGGCGTGCCTGATGGACATTGCGGTCCAAGGTGATGCCTCCGGCGAAAAGTGGCAGGCAACCCTCCGCTGCCGGGCGGCGTCCCTGACTGAGACGACCGGCCGTGCACCGTTCGAGCACCGGCACGTCGGTCGCACAGGGGAGGGTGCACGATGACCGACGGTATGGAGTCCGAAGGGGCGCTCGCGGACATCCCGGGACGCCCCGCGAGGGACGCCGTCGTGGTCGGCGGCGGGCTCGCCGGCATCACGGCCGCGCTCGCGCTCGCCGACGCCGGAGTGCGCGTCACCCTGATCGAGGGCAGGCCGAGACTCGGTGGCCTGGCCTTCTCCTTCCAGCGCGGCGACCTGGTCGTCGACAACGGTCAGCACGTGTATCTGCGCTGCTGCACCGCCTACCGCTGGTTCCTCGACCGCATCGAGGGCACGGCGCTGGCTCCGCTGCAGGACCGTCTCGACGTGCCCGTCCTCGACCTCGCGCGGCCCGAGGGTCGGCGGCTCGGCAGACTGCGGCGCGACGAACTGCCCGTACCCCTGCACCTGGGCCGGAGCCTGGCGACGTATCCGCATCTGTCGCTCGCCGAGCGGGCCAAGGTCGGCCGTGCCGCGCTCGCGCTCAAGGGGCTCGACCTCGCCGATCCGAGCCTGGACGCAACTGACTTCGGCAGCTGGCTGGCCGCGCACGGTCAGTCGGCGCGTGCCGTCGAGGCCCTGTGGGACCTGGTGGGGGTCGCCACCCTCAACGCGGTCGCGGGCGACGCCTCGCTGGGGCTCGCCGCGATGGTGTTCAAGACCGGTCTGCTCTCCGACCCGGGCGCGGCCGACATCGGATGGGCGCGCGTCCCGCTGGGCGAACTGCATGACCGGCTGGCCCGCAAGGCGCTCGACTCCGCGGGCGTCCGCACCGAGGTCCGTACACGCGTCACCTCCATCTCCCCTGACGAAAACGGGCGTTGGAGCGTTCAGGTTCCCGGCGAGACGCTCCAGGCCGACGCGGTCGTGCTCGCCGTGGCCCAGCGCGAGGCGTACGACCTGCTGCCCCAGGGTGCCCTCGACGCTCCCGGACAGCTGCTGGAGATCGGCACCGCGCCGATCCTCAACGTCCATGTGGTGTACGACCGGAAGGTGCTCAGCCGGCCGTTCTTCGCGGCCCTCGGCACCCCGGTGCAGTGGGTGTTCGACCGGACCGACGCGTCCGGGCTGCGGGACGGGCAGTACCTCGCCCTGTCCCAGTCGGCCGCGCAGGACGAGATCGACGAACCGGTCGCCACCCTGCGCGAGCGGTATCTGCCCGAGCTGGAGCGGCTGTTGCCCAGGACGCGCGGTGCGCAGGTGAAGGACTTCTTCGTGACCCGGGAGCGCACCGCGACGTTCGCTCCCACCCCCGGCGTCGGGCGGCTGCGGCCCGGCGCCCGTACCAAAGTCCCCGGCCTCTACCTGGCCGGAGCGTGGACCGCCACAGGGTGGCCCGCGACCATGGAGAGTGCGGTCCGCAGTGGCGTGAGTGCGGCCGGCGCCGCGCTGAGCGCCCTGGGCCGGCCACGCCCCAGCCACCTCTTCGACGTCGAGGAGGCGGCGTGATGCTGAACCAGCGCACGGCGGCAGGCCCCCGCACGCCCGGTAGCGCGACAAGAGGAGAGACTGTGCCCACTGTGCCCCCGGCCGAGAAGGCCGCTCGAGAGACCGCGGTGGACGTGACCGCGCTCCTGGAGCGCGGTAGGACCCTGGCCACGCCGGTACTGCGGGCGGCGATCGACCGCCTGGCCCCTCCCATGGACACCGTTTCCGCCTACCACTTCGGCTGGATCGACGCCGACGGCAAGCCCACGGCCGGCGACGGCGGCAAGGCCGTACGCCCCGCCCTCGCGGTGCTCTCCGCCGAGGTCACCGGTGCCGCGCCCGAGGTCGGCATCCCCGGCGCCGTCGCCGTCGAACTCGTCCACAACTTCTCCCTCCTCCACGACGACCTCATGGACGGCGACGAACAGCGCCGCCACCGCGACACCGTCTGGAAGGTGCACGGTCCCGCTCAGGCCATCCTGGTCGGCGACGCCCTGTTCGCCCTCGCCAACGAGATCCTGCTGGAGCTCGGCACCGTCGAGGCCGGCCGTGCCACCCGTCGCTTGACCACCGCCACCCGCGCTCTCATCGACGGCCAGGCGCAGGACATCTCCTACGAGCACCGCGACCGTGTCAGCGTCGAGGAATGCCTGGAGATGGAGGGCAACAAGACCGGCGCCCTGCTCGCCTGCGCCAGCTCCATCGGCGCCGTGCTCGGCGGCGCGGACGACCGCACCGCCGACACCCTGGAGAAGTACGGCTACCACCTGGGTCTCGCCTTCCAGGCCGTCGACGACCTCCTCGGCATCTGGGGCGACCCGGTCTCCACCGGCAAGCAGACCTGGAGCGACCTGCGCCAGCGCAAGAAGTCCCTGCCGGTCGTGGCCGCGCTCGCGGCGGGCGGCCCCGCCTCCGAGCGCCTGGGCGAAATGCTCGCCGCCGACGCCAAGAGCAGCGACTTCGCGAACTTCTCCGAGGAGGAGTTCGCGGCACGTGCCGCCCTCATCGAGGAGGCGGGCGGCCGCGAGTGGACCGCCGAAGAGGCACGCCGTCAGCACGCCGTCGCCGTCGAGGCCCTCGACGCCGTCGACATGCCCGAGCAGGTGCGGGCGCAGTTCACGGCGCTCGCCGACTTCGTCGTCGTACGGAAGAGATGATCACCACCGGGCGAAAAGAGATGATCAGTATCGGTCGAATAGCCCTCGCGTAGTCGCCGGCCGGTGTGGCGGGAACCAGCGCACCGGCCGACGGCGGACCCACAGCAGACGCACTACTGGAGCACTGCACGAAGGGGAAGCCATGACAGCGACGACCGACGGAAGCACCGGGGCACTCCCGCCCCGGGCAGCCGCGGCCAGCGACACCGAGAACCCCGGGGCGGCCGGGGCGTACGAAGCCGCCGTACGCGCGACCCGGCGCGCCACCGACTTCCTGCTGGCGAAGCAGGACGCCCAGGGCTGGTGGAAGGGCGACCTCGAGACGAACGTCACCATGGACGCCGAGGACCTGCTGCTCCGTCAGTTCCTGGGCATCCGCGACGAGCCGACCACCCACGCCGCCGCCCTGTTCATCCGCGGCGAGCAGCACGAGGACGGCACCTGGGGCACCTTCTACGGCGCGCCGGGCGAACTCTCCGCCACCATCGAGGCGTACGTCGCCCTCCGCCTCGCCGGCGACGCGCCGGACGCACCGCACATGGCCAAGGCCTCCGCCTGGATCCGCGAGCAGGGCGGCATCGCCGCCGCCCGGGTCTTCACCCGGATCTGGCTGGCCCTGTTCGGCTGGTGGAAGTGGGAGGACCTGCCCGAACTCCCGCCGGAGCTCATCTACTTCCCCCAGTGGGTCCCACTCAACATCTACGACTTCGGCTGCTGGGCCCGGCAGACCATCGTCCCGCTGACGATCGTCTCCGCGAAGCGCCCGGTACGGCCCGCGCCTTTCCCGCTCGACGAACTGCACACCGACCCGGCCGACCCCAACCCGGCCAAGCCCCTTGCCCCGGCGGCCAGTTGGGACGGCGCGTTCCAGCGGCTCGACAAGGCGCTCCACCAGCTGCGCAAGGTCGCCCCGCGCAGGCTGCGCAGAGCCGCCATGAACAGCGCCGCCCGCTGGATCATCGAGCGGCAGGAGAACGACGGCTGCTGGGGCGGCATCCAGCCCCCCGCGGTCTACTCGATCATCGCCCTGCACCTGCTCGGTTACGACCTCCAACATCCCGTCCTGCGCGAGGGACTGGCGTCGCTGGACCGTTTCGCCGTCTGGCGCGAGGACGGGGCCCGGATGATCGAGGCCTGCCAGTCGCCGGTCTGGGACACGTGCCTGGCGACCATCGCCCTCGTGGACGCGGGCGTGCCGGCCGACCACCCGCAGCTCGTCAAGGCCGCGGACTGGATGCTGGGCGAGGAGATCGTCCGGCCCGGCGACTGGGCCGTCAAGCGACCCCAACTGCCGCCCGGTGGCTGGGCGTTCGAGTTCCACAACGACAACTACCCCGACATCGACGACACCGCCGAGGTGGTCCTCGCCCTGCGCCGCGTCAAGCACCACGACCCGGAGCGAGTGGAGAAGGCGATCGGGCGCGGGGTGCGCTGGAACCTCGGGATGCAGTCGAGGAACGGGGCGTGGGGCGCCTTCGATGTCGACAACACCAGCCCCTTCCCCAACCGGCTGCCGTTCTGCGACTTCGGCGAGGTGATCGACCCCCCGTCGGCGGACGTCACCGCGCACGTGGTCGAGATGCTTGCCGTCGAGGGCCTCGCCCACGACCCGCGCACCCGGCGCGGCATCCAGTGGCTGCTCGCCGAACAGGAGCCGGACGGCTCGTGGTTCGGGCGCTGGGGCGTCAACTACGTCTACGGCACCGGGTCGGTCGTACCCGCCCTGGTGGCGGCCGGGTTCCCGGGCTCACACCCGGCGATCCGCCGCGCCGTGACCTGGCTGGAGTCCGTCCAGAACGACGACGGCGGCTGGGGCGAGGACCTGCGCTCCTACAAGTACGTCAAGGAGTGGAGCGGCAAGGGCGCCTCGACCGCCTCGCAGACCGGGTGGGCGCTGATGGCGCTGCTGGCCGCGGGGGAGAAGGACTCCAAGGCCGTCGAGCGCGGCATCGAGTGGCTCGCGGCCACTCAGCGCGAGGACGGCTCCTGGGACGAGCCGTACTTCACCGGTACCGGCTTCCCCTGGGACTTCTCCATCAACTACCACCTCTACCGCCAGGTGTTCCCGCTCACCGCGCTCGGCCGGTACGTGCACGGAGAGCCCTTCGCCGACGAGCCCCACACGAACGGGGCGCCGGGGAAGTCGCTGACCGAGGCCAAGGGGGGCTGATGAGCCCACAGCCCGCCGCGGCCCCGCTGCTGATCGCCTGCGCGCTCGGCATCGAGCAGTTCGCCCTGCGCACGAGCGACCGCGGCGGCGCCGGCGGGCCGGTCACCGTCCTGCGGACCGGGATGGGGCCACGGGCGGCCGAGCGCTCCGTCACCCGGGTGCTGGCCGACCCGGCCCTCAGTGAGGCCGCCGTGCTCGCCACGGGCTTCTGCGCGGGGCTCGCCCCCGGCATGCACCCCGGCGATCTGGTCGTCGCCGAGGAGACCCGGGATCCGGGGGGAACCGTTCCGTGCGTCGGGACCGACCTACTCGTCAAAGAGCTGGCGCGCGCCGTTCCCGGCCGCACCGTCCACACCGGACCGCTCACCGGCTCCGATCACGTCGTCCGTGGTCAGGAGCGGTCCGATCTGCTCGCGACCGGCGCAATCGCGGTAGACATGGAGTCGGCGGTCACGCTCCTGAGCGCCGTCCGCGCCGGCGAGCGCCCGGTTGCGGCCGTACGGGTGGTCGTGGACGCTCCAGAACATGAACTCGTCCGGATCGGCACGTTGCGCGGTGGAATATCAGCTTTCCGTGTCCTTCGTTCCGTTCTCCCCGCTTTCTTCGAATGGCACCGTTCCTTGCTGCTCCCCAGGAGGTGAGCCAGATGGCCATGCCGCTGCGTCAGTCCATCAAGGTCGCTACATACTTGGCCGAACAAAAGCTCCGCAGGCGGGACAAGTTTCCGCTGATCGTCGAGTTGGAACCGCTGTTCGCCTGCAACCTCAAGTGCGAGGGCTGCGGCAAGATCCAGCACCCGGCCGGCGTGCTCAAGCAGCGCATGCCGGTCGCGCAGGCGGTGGGAGCGGTGCTCGAATCCGGTGCGCCGATGGTGTCCATCGCCGGTGGTGAGCCCCTGATGCACCCGCAGATCGACGAGATCGTGCGGCAGCTGGTGGCCAAGCGGAAATACGTGTTCCTGTGCACCAACGCCATGCTGCTGCGCAAGAAGATGGACAACTTCACGCCCTCGCCGTACTTCGCCTTCGCGGTGCACATCGACGGCCTGCGCGAGCGGCACGACGAGTCCGTGGCGAAGGAGGGCGTGTTCGACGAGGCCGTGGAGGCGATCAAGGAGGCCAAGCGGCGCGGCTTCCGGGTCACCACCAACTCGACCTTCTTCAACACCGACACCCCGCAGACCATCATCGAGGTGCTCAACTTCCTCAACGACGACCTCAAGGTCGACGAGATGATGATCTCGCCCGCCTACGCCTACGAGAAGGCCCCCGACCAGGAGCACTTCCTGGGCGTGGAGCAGACCCGCGAGCTGTTCAAGAAGGCCTTCGCGGGCGGCAACCGCAGGAAGTGGCGGCTCAACCACTCGCCGCTGTTCCTCGACTTCCTCGAGGGCAAGGTCGACTTCCCGTGCACCGCCTGGGCGATCCCGAACTACTCGCTGTTCGGCTGGCAGCGCCCGTGCTACCTGATGAGCGACGGATACGTCCCGACGTACCGCGAGCTGATCGAGGACACCGACTGGGACAAGTACGGCCGCGGCAAGGACCCGCGCTGCGCCAACTGCATGGCGCACTGCGGATACGAGCCCACCGCCGTCCTCGCCACCATGGGCTCACTCAAGGAGTCGCTGCGCGCCATGCGCGAGACGGTCTCCGGAAACCGGGAGTGAGGGCATGACCGCCATCTCCTTGGGCGTTCCCGAGGTACCCCTCCGGCCGATCGCCGAGCGGCGCCTGTCGCGGCAGATCCAGGTCGGCCCGGTGGCGGTCGGGGGCGATGCCCCCGTGTCGGTGCAGTCGATGACGACGACCCGTACGTCCGACATCGGCGCCACCTTGCAGCAGATCGCCGAGCTGACGGCGACGGGCTGCCAGATCGTGCGCGTGGCCTGTCCGACGCAGGACGACGCGGACGCGCTCGCCACGATCGCCCGCAAGTCCCAGATCCCGGTGATCGCGGACATCCACTTCCAGCCCAAGTACGTGTTCGCCGCGATCGAGGCCGGCTGTGCGGCCGTACGTGTCAACCCCGGCAACATCAAGCAGTTCGACGACAAGGTCAAGGAGATCGCGCGGGCCGCCAAGGACCACGGCACGCCGATCCGCATCGGCGTCAACGCCGGCTCCCTGGACCGGCGGCTGCTGCAGAAGTACGGCAAGGCGACGCCGGAGGCTCTGGCCGAGTCGGCGCTGTGGGAGGCGTCGCTCTTCGAGGAGCACGACTTCCGGGACATCAAGATCTCGGTCAAGCACAACGACCCGGTCGTGATGATCGAGGCGTACAAGCAGCTCGCGGCCCAGTGCGACTACCCGCTGCACCTCGGGGTGACCGAGGCCGGCCCCGCCTTCCAGGGCACGATCAAGTCGGGCGTCGCCTTCGGCGCGCTGCTGTCACGGGGGATCGGCGACACCATCCGGGTGTCCCTGAGCGCCCCGCCCGCCGAGGAGGTCAAGGTCGGCATCCAGATCCTGGAGTCGCTGGGCCTCAGGCAGCGGCGCCTGGAGATCGTCTCCTGCCCGTCGTGCGGGCGTGCGCAGGTCGACGTCTACAAGCTGGCCGACGAGGTCACGGCGGGCCTGGAGGGCATGGAAGTGCCGTTGCGCGTCGCGGTCATGGGGTGTGTGGTCAACGGCCCCGGCGAGGCACGGGAGGCGGATCTGGGGGTCGCCTCCGGTAACGGCAAGGGGCAGATCTTCGTGAAGGGCGAGGTCATCAAGACCGTCCCCGAGTCGAAGATCGTCGAGACGCTGATCGAAGAGGCGATGAAGATCGCCGAGCAGATGGAGCAGGACGGGGCCGCACCGGGCGCCCCCACCGTCACGGGGAAACCAGAAGTGACTGTGAGTTGAATCAAGGCACGGACCGAGAGGGGGCCCGAGCGTGACGATTCTGGAGAGCATCCGGGGACCACGTGACCTGAAGGCGCTGTCCGAGGCGGAACTCGGTGAACTGTCCGACGAGATCAGGGAGTTCCTGGTGCACGCGGTCGCCAGGACCGGCGGACATCTCGGGCCCAACCTGGGGGTGGTGGAACTCTCCGTCGCGCTCCACCGGGTCTTCGAGTCGCCGGTCGACCGCATCGTCTGGGACACCGGTCACCAGAGCTACGTACACAAGCTTTTGACGGGACGTCAGGACTTCTCCAAGCTGCGCGGCAAGGGCGGCATGTCCGGGTACCCCTCGCGCGAGGAGTCCGAGCACGACATCGTCGAGAACAGCCACGCCTCCACCGCGCTCGGCTGGGCCGACGGGCTCGCCAAGGCCCGTCAGGTGCAGGGGGAGAAGGGACACGTCGTCGCGGTGATCGGCGACGGGGCGCTCACCGGCGGCATGGCCTGGGAGGCGCTGAACAACATCGCGGCCGCTAAGGACCGGCCGCTGATCATCGTCGTCAACGACAACGAGCGGTCGTACGCGCCGACCATCGGGGGCCTCGCCAACCACCTGGCCACCCTGCGCACGACCGACAGCTACGAGAAGGTCCTGGCCTGGGGCAAGGACGTACTGCTGCGGACCCCGCTCGTGGGCAACACGATCTACGAGTCCCTGCACGGCGCGAAGAAGGGCTTCAAGGACGCCTTCGCCCCGCAGGGCATGTTCGAGGACCTGGGCCTGAAGTACGTCGGCCCGATCGACGGGCACGACATCGGGGCCGTCGAGTCGGCGCTGCGACGGGCCAAGCGCTTCCACGGGCCCGTGCTCGTCCACTGCCTCACGGAGAAGGGGCGCGGCTATGAACCCGCCCTCGCCCACGAGGAGGACCACTTCCACACCGTCGGCGTGATGGACCCGCTGACCTGCGAGCCGCTCGCGCCGTCCAACGCTCCTTCCTGGACCTCGGTGTTCGGCGACGAGATCGTGCGGATCGGCGAGGAGCGGGAGGACGTCGTGGCGATCACGGCGGCCATGCTGCACCCGGTCGGGCTCGGCAAGTTCGCGGAGCGGTTCCCGGACCGGGTGTGGGACGTCGGGATCGCCGAGCAGCACGCGGCCGTGTCGGCGGCGGGGCTCGCGACGGGTGGGCTGCACCCGGTCGTCGCCGTGTACGCGACCTTCTTGAACCGCGCCTTCGACCAGCTCCTGATGGACGTCGCGCTGCACCGCTGCGGGGTGACTTTCGTGCTGGACCGGGCCGGCGTCACCGGCGTGGACGGGCCCTCCCACAACGGTATGTGGGACATGTCGATCCTCCAGGTCGTGCCCGGCCTCAGGATCGCCGCGCCGCGCGACGCCGACCAACTGCGGGCACAGCTGCGCGAGGCCGTGGCCGTCGACGACGCGCCGACGCTCGTGCGCTACCCGAAGGAGTCGGTCGGGCCGTCGATCCCGGCGATCGACCGGGTGGGCGGCCTGGACGTGCTGCATCGGGACGCGGGTGAGCCGGATGTCCTGCTGGTCGCCGTCGGAGTGATGGCTCCGGTGTGCCTCCAGGCGGCCGAGCTGCTTCAGGCCCGTGGCATCAACTGCACTGTCGTGGACCCGCGTTGGGTCAAGCCGGTCGACCCCGCGCTCGCGCCCCTGGCCGCACAGCACCGGTTGGTGGCCGTCGTTGAGGACAACAGCCGCTCGGCCGGGGTCGGCGCCGCCGTGGCGCTGGCGCTGGGTGACGCCGAAGTCGACGTCCCCGTACGGCGGTTCGGTATTCCGGAGCAGTTCCTCGCACATGCCAAGCGGGGCGAGGTGCTCGCCGACATCGGGCTCACCCCCGTCGAGGTCGCCGGACGGATCAGCGCGAGCCTGGCTCTCAAGGAGGCCGAGGACAGCCTGGTCGTCGGCTCGGAGCGGGGCGACGGCAGCCAGGACGGTCGTACCGTCGTGCCGGCCAACGAGAAAGCCGCGCCGGCCAAGAAGAAAGCCGTGTCAGTCAAGGAGAAAGCTGAATGACCACGGAGTTCGATCTCGGCAGACTCCTGTCCGAGCGCGGAGCCGAACGCTACGAGCTGCACACCAGGTACCTCAACCACCAGCTCCCGCGCATGCTGCACACCATCGGCTTCGACAAGGTCTACGAGCGGGCCGAGGGCGCGTATTTCTGGGACGCGGACGGCGACGACTACCTGGACATGCTCGCCGGGTTCGGGGTGATGGGCCTGGGGCGCCACCACCCCGTCGTCCGCAAGGCGCTGCACGACGTCCTGGACGCCCGGCTCGCCGACCTCACCCGCTTCGACTGCCAGCCGCTGCCCGGGCTGCTGGCCGAGAAGCTGCTCGCACACAGTCCGCACCTGGACCGGGTGTTCTTCGGCAACAGCGGGACGGAGGCGGTGGAGACCGCGCTGAAGTTCGCGCGGTTCGTCACCGGCAAGCCCAGGATCCTGTACTGCGACCACGCCTTCCACGGGCTGACCACCGGCTCCCTGTCCGTCAACGGCGAGTCCGGCTTCCGGGACGGCTTCGCCCCGCTGCTGCCGGACACGGCCGTACCGCTCGGCGATCTCGACGCCCTGGCACGGGAGCTGAAGAAGGGCGACGTCGCCGCCCTGATCGTCGAGCCGATCCAGGGCAAGGGCGTGCTCGAGGCTCCGCCCGGCTATCTGCGGGCCGCCCAGGAGCTGCTGCACCGGCACAAGGCGCTGCTCATCGCCGACGAGGTGCAGACGGGCCTCGGCCGTACCGGTGACTTCTACGCCTACCAGCACGAGGACGGTGTCGAGCCGGACCTGGTGTGCGTGGCCAAGGCGCTCTCCGGCGGGTATGTGCCGGTGGGCGCCACCCTCGGCAAGGACTGGATCTTCAAGAAGGTCTACTCGTCCATGGATCGTGTGCTGGTCCACTCGGCGAGCTTCGGGTCCAACGCGCAGGCCATGGCGGCCGGGCTCGCCGTGCTGTCCGTCATGGAGAACGAGCAGATCGTCGCGGGCGCGCGCACGACGGGGGAGCTGCTGAAGTCCCGGCTCGCTGCGCTGATCGACAAGTACGAGCTGCTCGCCGACGTCCGTGGCCGGGGACTGATGATCGGCATCGAGTTCGGCAGGCCCAACTCGCTGAAGCTGCGCAGCCGTTGGACCATGCTGCAGGCCGCACGCAAGGGCCTGTTCGCGCAGATGGTCGTCGTACCGCTGCTGCGGCGGCACCGGATCCTCACCCAGGTCTCCGGCGACCACCTGGAGGTGATCAAGCTGATTCCGCCGCTGATCATCGGCGAGCGGGAGGTGGACCGGTTCGTCGACGCCTTTACCGATGTGATGGACGACGCGCACAGTGGGGGCGGGCTGATGTGGGACTTCGGCAAGACGTTGGTCAAGCAGGCGGTGGCCGCTCGGTAGCCGCTGGGGCTTTTGCCTCTGAGGCAAGAAATTTGCCGATGAGGCAAACCTCCGGCTGAATGGGGAGCATGAGCTCTCCCGAGATCGAACCGGAGGCCGATGCGACCGGGCCGGGGGCCCTCCCCGTCGTCGCGCCCCAGCTGCGTGCGCTGCGCCGCCGCGCCTCCCTGACCCTGGAGGCCGCGGCCCGCGCCGCCGGGCTGTCGCCGGCCCACCTCTCCCGCCTGGAGACCGGGCAGCGTCAGCCCTCGCTGCCGATGCTGCTCGCGCTCGCCCGTATCTACGGTACGACCGTCTCCGAGCTGCTCGGCGAGACGGCCGCCGACCGGGACGCCGTCGTCCGCGCCGCCGACATGGAGCCGACCGCGGCCGGCGGCTGGACGTACTGGCAGGCAGGGGCGCCCGGGCGCGGGATGCAGGCCCTGCGCGTCCACGTGCCGTACGGCGCGCAGGGCGACATCGTGCGTGTGCATCCGGGCGAGGAGTGGCTCTACGTGCTCGAGGGGCGGCTGCGGCTGCGCCTCGGGGACACCACGCACCGGCTCGCGCCCGGCGACAGCGCGCACTTCGACTCGCTGACCCCGCACCGCATCGCCGCCCAGGACCAGGACGGGGTCGAGCTTCTCTTCGTCCACACCCTGTTGCAGAGCCCCACGGCCACGCTGTGCCTGGGCCCCATCCCTGGAGAGACGCCATGAGCAACCTGGAGGAGAAGTTCCCGCGTGCCCTGTGGGTGCGACTGATCATCTACATCGCGGTGGGGCACGTCTTCGCGGCCTTCATCTACCTGCTGTTCGAGGTGGGCGCGCAGTAGGCATGGGCGGGTGAGGGCGCCCGAGGTCAGTCGAGCAGCCGCTCCCGCAGGCGCTCCCGGATCTCCGGGGTGACCCCCAGGGCCTGCTCCAGGTAGGTGTCGACGCCGCCCCACGTCTCCTCGATCGTCTCGAAGGCAGCCGTCAGATACTCGGCGCGCGCGTCGAAGAGCGGGCTGAGCAGCTCCATGACCTCGGGGGAGTAGGCCGAGGCGGAGCTGCTGCTGCGGTGCACCTTGTAGCGGCGGTGCTTGGCGTTGGACTCCAGGTAGTCGACGAGGATCGCCTCACGCTCGACGCCGAGGGCGAGCAGTGTCACGGCGATGGACAGGCCGGCGCGGTCCTTGCCGGCCGCGCAGTGCATCAGGGCGGGGACGCTGTCCTGCGCGAGCGCGTGCAGCACCTGGGAGTGCTCGGCGGTGCGCTCCTTGATGATCGTGCGGTAGGAGGTGATCATCCGGCCCGCGCCCTTGCCGTCCGAAAGGATCTCCCGGAGCTGGTCGAGGTGGCCGTCCCGGACCATCTTCCAGAACTCGGCGCCGTCCGCCGGGTCGGACAGCGGCAGGTTCAGATTGCGTACGCCCGCCAGCTCGACGTCCGGCCCTTCGAGTTTCTGGTCGGCCGCGTTGCGGAAGTCGAAGATCGTGTGCAGGCCCAGGGAGTCCAGGAACGCGGCGTCCCCCTCGGTCGCGTGCGCGAGGTGGCCGCTGCGGAACAGCACTCCGTGCCGCACCCGCCGTCCGTCCACGGTCGGCAGCCGCCGACATCGCGGAAGTTGCGAACTCCGGCCAGCTCGGGCTCGGTCGACGGGATCTGCTGCGTCACGGGGGCTCCTCCCAGTCGGCCCCGCCGACGCGGCTCGGCGGTGCGGCCGACGGGGTGCGTTCCCGACGATACGACATGGGTTCCTGGGCCAATGAGTTGTCCACAGGCGTTGCCTCGGAGACGCGTGGCCCCTGATGATGTTGGTACTTGATCGCACCTGTTCGTATCTGTGAGGGCTTGATGCTGGAGATCTCCGACAACGGTCGTACGTGGCTCCTGACCGGGCCGACCAGCAGTTACGCCATCCATCTGACCGACGGCGGCGAACTCCTGCACCTGCACTGGGGGCCGCGGATCGCCCTCGCCGACGCCGAGGCCCTCGCCGTACGTCCACTGCCGGAGTACTGGCCCTTCGAGTCCCCGCTCGACGGGCGCGAGGAGTACCCGGTCGAGGGCGGCCCCCGCTTCGTACGGCCCGCCCTGTCCGTGCGCACCGAGGAGCGGCGCGGCACCGAGTGGGGTTTCGAGCGGTACGAGACCGACGGCGACGAGCTGCGGTTGCGCTTTTGTGACGACGGACTGGACGTCACCCTGCACTACCGGATGCGCGGGGACGTCGTGGAGCGCTGGATGACCCTGGACAACCAGGGGCCCGTCGTGGAGCTGCTGCGCGCCGACTCGGCCGCCTGGACGCTCCCCGACCGGGAGGACTGGCGGCTGTCCCAGCTGCACGGCCGCTGGGGCGCCGAGTCCCGGCTCGCGCGGTCCCCTCTCACCTACGGTGAGAAGGTCATCGGCAGCCGGCGCGGGCACACCGGCCACCAGCACCTGCCGTGGGTCGCGCTCGACACGGACGCCACCGAGGAGCGGGGCGAGGTCTACGGCTGCGCCCTCGGCTGGTCCGGGTCCTGGCGCATCGCCGTGGCCCAACTCCCGGACGGGCGCGTGCAGATCACCGGCGGGGCCGGTTACGACGACTCGGGCCTGCTGCGGCTGGCGGCGGGGGAGTCCTTCACCACGCCCGTCTTCGCCGGGCTGTGGAGCGACGGCGGCTTCGGTGGGGCGAGCCGGGCCTGGCACGCGTACCAGCGCGCGTACGTGATCCCAAACGCCGACCGGGACCGTCCGGTGCTGTTCAATTCCTGGGAGGCGACGGAGTTCGACATCTCCGAGGAGCAGCAGAGCGTGCTCGCGCGACGGGCCGCGGCCATCGGCGTCGAGCTGTTCGTGGTCGACGACGGCTGGTTCGGGACGCGCACCAGCGACCGCGCCGGGCTCGGCGACTGGACGCCCAACCCCGACCGCTTCGCCTCGGGCCTCAAGCCCCTCGCCGAGTACGTGCACGCGCTCGGTATGCAGTTCGGCATCTGGGTCGAACCGGAAATGGTCAATCCGGACAGCGAGCTGTACCGCGCCCACCCGGACTGGGTGCAGCACCAAACAGGACGAAAGCGGACGGAATTTCGCAATCAGCTCGTACTGAACCTCGCGCGCGACGACGTGCAGGAGTACCTCTGGGAGCAGCTCGACGGGCTCCTCTCCAGCGCCCCGATCGACTATGTGAAGTGGGACTTCAACCGCTGCTTCACCGACGCCGGCTGGCCCGGTGAGCCGTATCCGCAGCGCCTGTGGGTCGATCACGTGCGCGCCCTGTACCGCCTGCTGGACCGGCTGCGGGCCGCTCACCCGGGCGTCGCCTTCGAGTCCTGCTCGGGCGGCGGCGGACGGATCGACCTCGGCGTGCTGAGCCGCACGGACCAGGTGTGGACCTCGGACAACACCGACCCCCTCGACCGGCTCGCCATCCAGCACGGCTTCAGCCAGATCCACCCGGCCAGGGTCATGGCCGCCTGGGTCACCGACAGCCCGAACGCCATGCTCAACCACCGTGCCAGCTCGCTGCGCTTCCGGTTCGTGAGCGCCATGGCGGGAGTGCTCGGTGTCGGTGGCGATCTCACCCAGTGGAGCGAGGACGAGCTCGCCGAGGCCGGGAAGTGGGTGACGCTCTACAAGGAGATCCGCCCCGTGGTGCAGCGCGGAGACCTCTATCGGCTGCGTCCTCCGCGCGGCGGGCTGAGCGCGGTGCAGTACGTGCTCGGGGACGAGACGGTCGTCCTCGCCTGGCTCCAGGCCCAGAGCTACGGCGAGCCCGTCCCGGCGCTGCGGCTGCGCGCCCTCGACCCGACAGCATCGTACGAATGCCTCGAAACGGGTGAAATTCACAGAGGTGCCGTACTGGAACATCACGGACTGCGCACCGGTTTGCGTGGCGACCTTGATGCGACGGTTATCCGGCTGCGTCGCATCTAGGGGTTCTGTCCGAATTGGCGCCTTCATTCCAACTCGCTCTGACGTAAAGCAAGCTGGAGCGGTGTCACGTGAGGAGCGTCATATTCGTGACCGTGCGTCGTCCGTCATGTCCACGTAATTCACGTGCCTTTCAAGGGGTTTTGGGTCGGACGACGCACCGATAATCCACGGAGGGTGACCGTTAATTCCCACAAGGGATCAACAGGAACGCATTCGGACGGAACCTCTCACTTGTTCCCTTGCGTCTTCCTCGCTTACGTTCGCCACCAATCCGGACGGACGCCTAATCCTGCCGCCGACCGGATCCCGCGCTAACTCACCCGTGTACGGCAGGAGCGGGGGACCCACAGGTACAACCGCCTGTTCCGGTCTCCGGAACGGCTTGGGGTCAAGTCGCGTCCCGACGTGACCGGGCATCTCCAGCCCGCACCCGACAGCTCACCTCGCAGGCGCCGGAGAGGAATTCGCCATGCCCGCGAAGGGTAAGCACCGCCGTCCGAAGTCTCAGCGCTTCACCCGCTCCATCGCCGTCGCCGGAACCGGTGGCGCCGCTCTCGCCCTCCCGCTCATCGGGGCCACGGGTGCCCACGCCGCTCCCTCGCAGTCCGTTTCGGAAAAGGCCGTTCAGTCCCTTCCGGCCGCCGAGAAGAAGGCGGTCGAGAAGAAGGCCGCCGAGAAGAAGACGAGTGTGCGGACCTATTCGGTGAGGGGTGGCGATTACCTCTCGAAGATCGCCGACGAGCAGGACGTCAGCGGTGGCTGGAAGAAGCTCTACGCCGACAACCGTGAGGCCGTCGGCGAGGACCCGTCGCTGATCCACCCCGGTCTGAAGCTCACGATCGGCAAGAAGGCCACGGCGAGCGCCCCCAAGTCCTCGTCGCCTTCCTCCTCTTCGGCGCCCTCCAAGGACTCGTCCGCCGAGAAGTCCTCCGCGGAGTCCTCCGACTCGAACAAGACGACCACGGCCGCCCAGAGTGCGGAGACCACCAGCACCGCCAGTGGCTTCTCCGCCCCCGTGGCCGGTGCCGCCGTCAGTACCGCCTACAAGGTGGCGGGCAGCATGTGGTCCAGCGGCTACCACACCGGCGTGGACTTCGTGACCCCGACCGGCACCGCACTGAAGGCCGTGGGAGCGGGCACGGTCGTCTCCGCGGGCTGGGGCGGCGCCTACGGCAACCAGGTCGTCATCCAGCTCGCCGACGGCTACTACGCCCAGTACGCCCACCTGTCGTCGCTCTCCGTCTCGGCCGGCCAGACCGTGACCGCGGGCCAGCAGATCGGCCTCTCCGGCGCGACCGGCAACGTGACCGGCCCGCACCTCCACTTCGAGATCCGCACCACGCCGGACTACGGCTCGGACGTGGACCCGGTCGCCTACCTCCGCTCGAAGGGCATCCCGGTCGGCTGACGGCCGCCTTCCTCAGAACCACCTGCCTGACACGCAACCGAAGGCCGGACCCCGATCCCCGGGTCCGGCCTTCGGTGTGTCCGGCTCTGCTCGTTCATGATCGCTCCATTGCGGTCTTGTGGCAGAGATGTCCAAGGTGTCGACAGTGAGGGGAGGGTGAGGACACAGTGATCTCCGTTATGGCGCAAGCGCTTTCTGTTGCTCATGGAGGTTCCCGTGTCCGGCGTCGACAGACGTACGTCCCTGGCCGCGGCGGTGGCTGTGGGGTTACTCCTCGGTGCCCAGCCGCCCGTTTTCGCGTCCGGTGGGCCGAACGTCGTACGGCCTGACGACCGGCGTCTGGCCTACGAGGGGCACTGGGGCCGGACCGCCGAGGCGGCGACCACCGTCAACTCGGGTTCCCGGCTGAGCTTCCGCTTCACCGGCGGCAGTGTCCACGCTCTCTTCGACGTCGCCTCGATCACTGTGCCCGCGCAGATCTACGTGTCCGTGGACGGCGGGCCGAAGCGACTGCGCGCGGTCGACCGGAGC
The DNA here is from genome assembly GCF_041052385.1 of Streptomyces sp. R28. Classification (GTDB taxonomy): domain Bacteria; phylum Actinomycetota; class Actinomycetes; order Streptomycetales; family Streptomycetaceae; genus Streptomyces. The sequence continues at coordinate 9,446,917 of NZ_CP163439.1, forward strand.
GATCTGGAGATCACGGCGGGCGGCCGCGGCGCCCACTCGGTCGAGATCTCCGTCAAGGACGTCTACTCCCGGGCCAACCGCTGGACCCCGCCGCTCGAGACGGGTGTCGTCCTGACCGGACTGCGGCTCGATGACGGCGGACGTCTGCTCCGTCAACCCGCCCAAAGCGCTCGGAAGCTGGCCTTCTACGGCGACTCCATCACACAGGGCGTCATGGCTCTGTGCGAGCTGAACACCTCCGACTGCGCCGACGGTACGGCGGCCTACCCCACGCTCGTCGCCGACGCCCTGCACGGCTCGCTCACCCAGGTCGGCTTCGGCCGCCAGGGCGTGATCCAGACCGGCAACGGGGGAGTGCCGGCCGCGCCGGACGCGTACGGCTGGAACCACGCGGGCTCCCGGGCCGATTCCGACCGCCGGGCCGACGTGATCGTGGTGAACCAGGGCACCAACGACGCGACCTACGGCGCGGACGCATTCCGGGCCGCCTACCGCGCCTACCTCGACGAGCTGCGGGCGGCCGCGCCGCACGCCCGCATCCTCGCGCTGCGCCCGTTCAACGGCGCACACGCCGACGACATCGCGGCCGTGATCGGTGAACTCGCCGACCCCCGCACCGACTTCGTCGACACGACCGACTGGCTCTCCCCGGCGGACGGGGACTTCAACGGCACCGTCCACCCCAGCGCCCAAGGCCATCGCAAGGTGGCCGACCGACTGATCGCCCTTCTTGCAAAGGAGCGCTAGTGCACCTCGACCGACGCCGAAGAATCGGCGCCGTCGCCGCCGCGACCCTGCTGGCCGGTCTGTTCTCCGTGCCCGCCGGCCACTCCGCCGAGAAGCCGCACCGGATCGTGGAGAACCTGGACCGCGGCCTGGTCGCCGTCCCCTCCGGTGAAGGAACCTTCCTCAGCTGGCGACTCCTGGGTACCGAGTACGCGCGGTACGGCGACGCCATCGCCTTCAACGTGTACGAGGACGGGCGGCGACTGAACCGCGCCCCGGTGACCAGGTCGACGACATACCAGGACAACACCCCCGGCGCGGGCACGGGCACGTACGCAGTGCGCGCGATCGTGGGCGGACGTGAGCAGCGGCCGAGCCCGGCAGCTCTCGACTTCGCCCAGGGCTACGCCGAGATCCCGCTCGCCGCCGCCGACGGCTACACCGTGCAGCACGCCTGGCCCGGCGACCTCGACGGCGACGGACGCTACGAGCTGGTCGTCAGCCGCCTCGCGCAGACCCGCGACCGGCCCGATCTGCTGGAGGCGTACACCCTCACCGGCGAGCGGCTCTGGCGCGTGGACCTCGGCCCCGGCTCGTACACGCAGGTGGGCGGCAACGGCGCCAACGACCCCGCGCCCGCCGCGATCAGCGGTTCGACGGCGATCGGCGGCTACCGCAACGACGACAACGTCACGGTGCACGACCTCGACGGCGACGGCAGGGCCGAGGTGCTGGTGCACACCGCCGACGGAACCACCTTCGCCGACGGTGCGAAGGTCACCGCCGCCTCGCCCGCGAACCAGTTCGTCTCCGTGATCGACGGCGCGACCGGCACCGAGCGCACCCGGCAGCCCGTACCCGACGACTTCGTCACCGACGGCCCGTCCGGCGGCCACTTCGGCATCGCCCACCTCGACGGCGCACACCCCAGCCTCGTCACGAAGCTGGTCACACGCGTCGGCGCCCGGCGCGGCGCCTTCCGCATCCTCTTCCAGACCTGGGACTTCAACGGCACCGACCTGACCCGCCGTTGGAAGTACGTCGTGCCCGCCGACAGCGGCGCGACCAGCTTCCACCAGATCCGCACGGTCGACGTCGACCAGGACGGCACGGACGAGATCGCCGACGGCAACTACGTCGTCAACAGCGACGGCACCCTCCGTTACGTCGTCGACGGCGCCGGACACGGGGACCGCTTCCACATCGCCGACCTCGACCCCGACCGCCCCGGCCTGGAGGGCTTCGCGATCCAGCAGGCGGAGCTGGGAGTCGTACCGAAGTTCCCCTGGTACTACTACGACGCCGACACGGGCGAGCGCCTGGTGACCGGTCGGCACCCCGCCGACTGGGAGAACGACACCGACATCGACGTCGGCCGCGGCAGCACCGGCGACATCGACCCGCACCACCCCGGCTACGAGTACTGGACCTCCACCGCCGACGTCACCGCACCGGGCGCGGGCGTCTACAACGTCCGGGACGGCAAGGTCTCCACGACCACGCCCAGCGTCAACTTCCGTATCTGGTGGGACGGCGACAAGGCGTCGGAGCTCCTCGACCACACCCACGTCGAGAAGTGGGACCCGGCGACCGAGACCAGCGCGAAGATCTTCGAGCCGGCGGGAGTCGTGTCGGGCCCCCGCAACGCGACCCCGTTCTACGGCGACCTCCTCGGCGACTGGCGCGAGGAGATCCTCGCCGAGACCGCCGACCACACCGCACTGCGCCTCTACACCACCACCGAGCCCACGAGGACGCGCCTGTACACCCTCGCCCAGAACCCCGAGTACCGCCTCGGCTGGACCGTGCGGGGCTACCTGCAGTCGACGTACACGGACTACTACCTCGGCACCGAGACCCGTCGCGTGCCGAAGCCCACGATCACTCTCCCGGAAGGGGCCGTTTCCCATGACGACCACGCGTAGAGCATTCGGAGCCCTGGCCGCCGGTGCCGCTCTGGCAGCCCTCGCCCCGGCGGGGACGGCGAGCGCCACGCCCCGTCACCGCCGTCTCATCGCCCACGACGACTTCCGGCACGGCCTGGGGCAATGGGCGGTGGAACTGGAGAAGGGCGGCACCGTCACCGCCTCCCGCGGGATCCTGGAGGTCGACGTACCCGCCGGGGCGACGGTCTGGTTCAAGAAGCGGCTCGAAGGGCCGTACGTCATCGAGTACACGGCCACGCCCATATCGGCAGGCGGTGCCAACGACCGCGTCTCCGACCTGAACAACTTCTGGAACGCGACCGACGTCCGATCCCCGGACGACCTCTTCGCCACCCCGCGCGGCGGGGCACTGGCGGAGTACGACTACCTCAAGACGTACTACGTCGGCTACGGCGCCAACACGAACACCACGACGCGGCTGCGCCGGTACGTCGGCCAGGCCGGGGTCCGCCCGCTGCTCTACGACTACACGGAGCCGCTGCTCGTGGCGAACGAGCCCCACCGGGTCCGGATAGTCTCCGCAGGCTCGACCGTACGGTGGTGGAACAACGGGCGGCTCATCTTCGACCACACCGACCCGGAGCCGTACACCAGTGGGCACTTCGCCTTCCGCACCACCTGGAGCCACTTCCGGATCAGCGACTTCCGGGTGTGGCGGCTGAGCCCACAACGCCCCTGATCAGATCCTTATTCCAGGTTTGGCCAACGCTTTACAAGTGGCTTATCTCACCGACCGTCAAGCCCTCCTTACGGTCGCGTAGGTCACATTCGAAGGTGAATCATGTGCCGATGTGGCAGACGATTCGAAGAGTGACAGCAGATCAGTGATCGGGTCGTACGTTGCGGTGGGGGACAGCTTCACCGAGGGCGTCGGCGACCCCGGCCCCGACGGGGCGTTCGTCGGCTGGGCCGACCGGTTCGCGGTACTGCTCGCGGACCGGCGGCCCGAGGGCGCCTTCAAGTACACGAACCTCGCCGTGCGCGGCAAACTGCTCGACCAGATCGTCGAGGACCAGCTTCCGAAGGCCGTCGAACTGGCCCCGGACCTGGTCTCGTTCTGTGCGGGCGGCAACGACATCATCCGACCCGGAACCGACCCCGACGAGGTGGCCGAGCGCTTCGAGCGGGCGATCATCCGGCTCACCTCCGCCGTAGGCACCGTCATGGTGACGACCGGCTTCGACACGCGTGGCGTGCCCGTGCTGAAGCACCTGCGCGGCAAGATCGCCACGTACAACGGTCATGTGCGGGCCATCGCCGACCGGTACGGCTGTCCGGTGCTCGACCTGTGGTCCCTGAAGACCGTTCAGGACCGCAGGGCCTGGGACGGCGACCGGCTCCACCTGTCTCCCGACGGGCACACGCGCGTGGCGCTGCGCGCGGGCCAGGTCCTCGGCCTGGAGGTGCCGGCCGACCCGGACCAGCCCTGGCCGCCGCTCCCGCCCCGCGGCACACTCGAGATCCGCCGGGACGACGTCCACTGGGCGCGCGAGTACCTGGTGCCGTGGATCGGACGGCGCCTGCGCGGCGAGTCGTCGGGGGACCATGTGACGGCCAAGGGCGCGCTGTCCCCGGACGACATCAAGATGCGGATCGAATCGGTGGCTTGAGGCGGCGCCTCGGCGGTGTGGGCCGGGCCCTGTTCAGGGGCGCGGCCCACACGGCTGTCGTGGCCGTGCTGAGCCGATCGCCCGGCGATCGACGACCTCAGCGCGCCGACGCCGTCAACGCCTCCCGCTCCAGCCCCAGTTCCCGGGCGAGCGCCTCGTCCACCCACTCCTGGGCACGCGCGCGTGACACCGCGCCACGGTACGACGTCAGCTGCACGGCGAGCCCGTCCAGGAGGGCCGTCAGACGCAGTGCCGTGGCGGTGGGGTCCGGGCAGCGGAACTCCTCCGCGGCCACGCCCTGCGCGATGACCTCGGCGATGGACGCCTTCCACTCCCGGTCCAGGTCTCGTGTGACCTCCTGCAGCGCGGGCTCGCGCAGCGCCGCCGCCCAGCCCTCGATCCACAGTCGCCAGCCCTTGGCCTGGCCGGTCGGCGCGTACCAGCGCACGGCCGCCCGCAGCCGTCGCAGCGCCGTCGTACGGCGGCCCAGGAGCCTGCGCAGACGGGCCAGGTCGCCCGCCGCCGCGTGCGCGAACGCGGCGGCGACCAGCTTCTCCTTCGTGGCGAAGTGATAGAGCACCAGCGCGTTGCTCACCCCGAGCGCCGAGGCCACGTCGGCGATCCTGACCGCCGACACGCCCCGCGCCTCTATCTGCTCCACGGCGGCCCGCAGCAACTCCTCACGCCGCTCCGCCACGCTCAACCGCACTCTCGCCACTCGGTCACCCTAAAGCCTCGTCACGAGCCGTTCCTGTGGCCGCGGTCCAGTGGCTCTTCCGTCCGCCGTCACCGGTGCAGGCCGAAGCGCTCCGCGATCACCGGCAGCCGGTCGGCCGCGATGGCGTGCGCGGCGGCCCGGGGTGTCGTCCCGTCGGCCTCGGCACGGGCCAGGGTGCGGTCGGTCAGGGCACGCAGCGAGCGTTGCGTGTGGGCGAACGCCTCGTCCGCGTCCGGGCCGATGTCGCCGAACAGCGTCCACCACCACCAGGCGTTCGTGGCCGAGTTGACCACGACGTCCGGCAGCACGGTGACGCCCCGCGCGGCCAGCAGCTCCTCCGCCTCGGGCCGTACGGGCATGTTGGCCGCCTCGGCGATCCAGCGGGCGGTGATCCGCCCCTGGTTCGCGGCGTCGATCACGTACGAGACGGCCGCCGGCACCAGGACCTCCGCCTCGGCCGACAGCCAGGCGTCGCCCGGCAGTTCACGGTCGCCGGGGCGCAGCGCGGCGCGGTCGACCGTGCCGTACGCGTCCCGTGCCGCCAGCAGGGTCTCGATGTCGAGGCCCGCCGGGTTGGCGATCGTGCCCTTGATGTCGGCGACGGCCACGACCGTGAGCCCCGCGCGCGTGAGGAAGCGCGCCGTTGCCCCGCCCATGGTTCCGAGCCCCTGTACGGCGACGCGCGCCCTCCAGTACGGCACCCCTGACCGGTCCAGCGCCGTGAGCACCGACTCGGCGACCCCGCAGCCGCCGACCAGCTCGTCGAGCCCGATGCCGTCCACCTCGACCGCGAACGCGTCCGCGAGCCGCCGACGGGCGCCTGCCTCGTCGTCGAGCAGCGGATACACGGCCTGGACGGACGAGACGAGCCCCACCTCGGCGGCCGCCCGGTCCACCACGTCCTGGGTCAGACCGAGGTCCTCGCCCGTGGTCCAGAAAGTCTCGATGTACGGCCGCATGGTCCGCAGGTAGCGCACCAGGAGCCCGTACGCCTCAGGATCGCGGGGATCGCAGTCGATGCCGCCCTTGGCGCCGCCCAGGGGGACGTACCGCGCCTCGGGGTCGTAGTGCAGGGCTTCCTTCATGCTCATGCCGCGGGCGAGCCCGGTGACCTCCTCCAGCGTGCAGCCCGGCCGCATCCGCAGCCCGCCGCTGGACACGCCGCGCACCAGCCGGTCGACGACCAGGAAGCCCTGGCGGCCGGTGACGTGGTCGGTCCAGGTGAGCGACAGCAGGGGGGTGGTCATGGGGTCTCCGGGGGAGAGGGCGAGGCGGCCGCGTGCCGCGCGCGGCTACTGAACGATGAGTCAGTATCGAAGTGAGGGCGCGGACATGTCAATGTTCGGAATGGATCAGGGGGCGTACGGGGTTGTCGGAGGGGCTGACCATAATGGACTTTCTCACCGACTCCACCTGGAGGTACCGTGGCCGGTTTCCGTTTCCCGAGCTCCGGGCTCCGTGCCCTGCGGCCCGAGGCCTTCGGCGTGGACCCGAGCGGTGAGCGCATGGCGCGCATCCGCAGATCCCCGCACTTCAGGGACGGGGTGTTCCAGAACCCCGGAGGGGCCGCCCGGACCAGACCCTCGGGCTCGATGACAGAGTTCGCGAAGGTCTTCTTCGACAAGGACACCCGGCCCCGCCGTGCCCCGAAGGGCACCGTACCGGTGCACCCCACCACCTACGCCGACCTGGCGAAGCCGCCCGTCGGCGGGCTCCGCCTGACCTGGATGGGACACTCGAGCGTCCTTGCGGAGATCGACGGCCACCGGGTGCTCTTCGACCCCGTGTGGGGCGAGCGCTGCTCCCCCTTCCCCTTCGCCGGACCCAAGCGGCTGCATCCGGTGCCGCTGCCGCTCGCCGCGCTCGGGCCGGTCGACGTCGTCGTCATCTCGCACGACCACTACGACCACCTCGACCTGCCCACGATCAAGGCACTGGCCGGCACGGACACGCTCTTCGCCGTACCGCTCGGCGTGGGCGCCCACCTCGAACACTGGGGCGTGTCCGCCGACCGGCTGCGCGAGCTGGACTGGCACGAGACGACGAAGGTCGGCGGACTCACCCTGACCGCCACCCCGGCTCGCCACTTCTGCGGTCGCGGACTGCGCAACACGCAGCACACGCTCTGGGCGTCCTGGGTCGTCGCCTCGGACGAACACCGGATCTACCACAGTGGTGACACCGGCTACTTCGACGGCTTCAAGGACATCGGCGCCGACCACGGCCCGTTCGACGCCACGATGATCCAGCTCGGCGCCTACTCGGACTTCTGGCCCGACATCCACATGACGCCGGACGAGGGCGTCCGGGCCCACCTCGACCTGCAGGGCGGCGATCCGTCCGTGGGCGTCATGCTGCCGATCCACTGGGGCACCTTCAACCTGGCGACGCACCCCTGGGCGGAGCCGGGGGAGTGGACGATGCGGGCCACGCACAAGGCCGGGGTCACCATGGCGGCTCCGCTCTGCGGCGAGCCCTTCGAACCGGCCTCGGTGCCGTCCGTGACGCCGTGGTGGCGTGAGGCGGCCGAGGCACCCGCCGGGGGCTGGCCGGCATGGCCGACGGTCGCGCCGGGACCGGACACCGTGGTGGTCGCCTAGGACACGGCCCGGCCCTCGCGGGTGGGTGCTGACCCGTCCTGACGCTGTGGCCGTGGGACGTTCGGCCGGACCGGGACGGTGCGGCGGCCCGGGCGTGTGCGCGAAGGGACGCGCGCGTGCGTGTGGGAAGAGGCGTGCGCGTGTGTGGGAAGAGGCGTGCGTAGGGCAAGAGATGTGTGCCCGGGAAGAGATGAGCGCCTGCGGAGAGACGCGCGCCTGCGGACAGGTGCGCCTCCGTGGACAGGTGCGCCTCCGTGGAGAGGTGCGCCTCTGTGGAGACGTGCGAGTGGGCGGTTCCGCGCGGGAGTGATGCCCGCACCTGTCAGGCGGGGTGACGGGGTTGTGGCCGGCGCCTGATCGCCGTCCTGGCGGAAAGCGAAACGGCGCGCGCGGTCGTCAGCTCCGCGCCCCTGTGGGGCGGTTCGCGCGGGGCGCGTGGGGGTGAGCCGGGGCGCCCCACGGGACCAGGTGCGCCGATACGGCGGGTGACGTTCTGGGGGTCGGAGGGTCGGGCGCGCAGGGTGCTGAATCGTCCCGGCCGGGGACGTCGGGGGTGAGAGAACGGCGGGTCGGTGAGGGGTGGGGCGTAGGAAGTGCCCCACCCCTCGACTTTTCTTCGTGACCACTTCTGACCAGGTCTGATCGCTCGATTGCTCCTTGTGGGCGAACGGTGAAGCGGGTTATCGGTCTGTCGTACGAGACCTCATACCAGAGCGGGACGCTGCCTGCCGGACTTTGGCAACTGCCCACCGCACATGGTGCGGAGGCGACTACTGTCAGTGTCCGTCGGGCGACACGGAGCCGAATTCATCGGCTCTGTCGACCGACATCGCGATGGCGCATGCCCCGGGCCGCGCAGACCCGCGCGCACTCCCAGGCCCCGACCGACGGACCAGTACGAGGACCCCGATGTCTCAACTCCGCGCCCCGGCCGCACGCGCAGACCGTCGTGAGGGCGGGCGGCACGGGCGCCCGGCCGCCCGCACCGCACCCGCGCTGCCCGAGACCCATATACGGCCCCAACTGCTGCGTCTGGCCGTGCTGCCGCCCACCGCGGTGGCGCTCAGCGCCTGCGCTGCCGTGCTGTTCGTCGTGCGCACCACCGGAGCCCGGCCGAGCCTCACCCTGTGGGGCGTGCTCGCCGGTGCGTTCTCGGTGACCCTCGCGGGCATCCTGATCGCCGCGGTGGCCGCCAACCGCACCGCCAAGTCCGTGAGCGAGCGCATCGGCGCCCTGCGGCGCAGCAGTGCGCGCGGCGAGGCCGATCTGCGGGCCCTCGTCGACGCGCTGCGGCGCGGCGACGGGCCGCCGAACCGCAAGACGCGCAGCGGTCCGCCCGAGGACGCCGACGACTTCGAACTGCTCGCAGCCGACCTGGCCCGCGCCCACGACGGGGCCGTCACCGCCGTCGTCCAGGCCTCCCAGCTCTCCAGCCAGGCGGGCAGTGAACAGAAACTCGAGGTCTTCGTCAACCTCGCCCGGCGTCTTCAGTCGCTCGTGCACCGGGAGATCTCGATCCTCGACGAGCTGGAGAACGAGATCGAGGACCCCGACCTGCTCAAGGGCCTCTTCCACGTCGACCACCTCGCCACCCGCATCCGCCGCCACGCCGAGAACCTCGCCGTGCTCGGCGGCGCCGTCTCCCGCCGGCAGTGGAGCAACCCGGTCTCCATGACCGAGGTGCTGCGCTCGGCCATCGCAGAGGTCGAGCAGTACTCCAGGGTCAAGCTCGTACCGCCGATCGACGGCACCCTGCGCGGGCACGCCGTCGCCGACGTCATCCACCTGCTGGCCGAACTCGTCGAGAACGCCACGGTGTTCTCCGCCCCGCACACCCAAGTGCTGCTCCGGGCCAACCTCGTGACCTCCGGGCTCGCCGTCGAGGTCGAAGACCGCGGCCTCGGCATGCCCGTCGGCGAGCAGAACCGTATGAACGCCCTGCTCGCCGACCCTGACCAGGTCAACGTCGCCAGCCTGCTGGCGGACGGGCGCATCGGGCTGTTCGTCGTGTCGCAGCTCGCCAAGCGGCACGGCATCCATGTGCGCCTGCAGACCAATATCTACGGCGGTGTCCAGGCCGTTCTCGTGGTGCCGCAGGGGTTGTTGGGGACGGAACCGGGGGCCCGTGGAGGTGCGACGCGGGCGCAGGAGCAGGCGCCTCCGTCGGCCCCGGCGCAAGGGGCGGCGGGAACGACCGTACCGCTGCACTCCGAGGCACAGGCCCGTCCGCAGCAGGCGGCGGTGCCGGTGGCGCCCCAGCAGCAACAGTGGCAGCCTGCCTCGCCCGCCTCGGCTGCGTCGGCCGTGTCGGAGGGGAAGCAGCGGGCTGAGCAGCATGGCGGGCTGCGGGGGGCCACCGAGACGGCGCCGGGAACGCCGGGTCGGCAGGAGCCGCAGGCCGGTGGAAGGGGTGCGGCACCCAGGGCGAACGGCGGGGGACCGGCACCGTTGCCCGTGCGCGGCGCCCCCGTGGGGCGTGCCAACCCCGCGGAGGCCGTGCCCGGCATCAGGCCCGACGCACGTCGGCGCCTCGAGGAAAACACCGTCACACCGCCGACTCCGCGCAACAGCGCAGTACGCGGCACCATGGGCAAGCCCCAACTGCCCCGTCGCCGGGCTCAGGAACACATCGCCCCCCAACTCCGCGAAGCCCCTGCCCCGCGCCAGGAATCCGACCACCTCGCCGGGCACGACCCTGGGCTGATGGCGGCCTTCCAGCGGGGGGTCGGGCTTGCTGAGACGCAGCAGCACCTGGAGGCGGCGCACCTGGATGCGGCGCACATGGAGACCGGGCACGTCGGGTCCGGGCATGTGGACGTCGGTCATGCGGAGGTCGGGCACGTAGATGCCGGGCACATGGAGACCGGGCACATGGAGACCGGGCGGATGGACGCCGGGCACGTGGGGGCCGGACACATGGATGCCGAGCACATGGGCGGCGGGAACATGTCCGACGCGTCCGTGGAGTTGGGGCGCGGGGAATCCGAGCGCGGGGAACCGGGGAGCAGCGGCGGGCACATGGACGCCCGGCATATGGGCGCAGCCCACATGGACGCCCCGCACACGGCGTCAGGCCGCATGGTGTCGGGCCACACGACGTCTGGCCACGTGGTGGCGGGGCACATGTTCTCGGGCCACACGGTAGTCGGCTCGGGGCACATGGACGCGAGCTACGTGGACTCGGCACACATGTTCCCCGCGCAGCCGACCGCATCCGCATCCGCATCTGCGTCCGCATACACGCGCGCACCGCACACGACCTTTGACACGGGGTCGCCCGACCCGCAGCCGACACGCCTGAACCCCACGCCGACCGAGCTCATCCGCCTGGAGACCGTGCATCCGGCGTCGATCCGTCTGGAGCCGACGAGCCTCGACACGGAGCGACCGCAGCCCACACACCTGCGCCCGACCTCCCTGGATGCACTCCACACCGACGTGACCCCCATGGCCCCCCGGCCGCCCATGGACGTATCGCCCATGGACCCGGCCCCCACGACCGAGACACACCGCAGGTCCGCGCCCGGCGCCGACCACACCACCCGGCATGACGGGAGCGCACCAGCCGGATGACCATGCCCCTGACCAGCTCGAAGTCCGCCTGGAAGACCACCCCCACCCCCAGCGCTCCCACAGACCTTCGTACCTCAAGGAGTCGATCCATCATGGCGAGCGAAGCGCCGACCGCCCATGTGTCCGATCTCGACTGGCTGATGAGCGGCCTCGTGCAGCGCGTACCCCACACCACCAGTGCGGTGCTCCTCTCCTGCGACGGGCTCGTGAAGTCGGTTCATGGCCTCGACCCGGACAGTGCCGACCACATGGCCGCCCTGGCCTCAGGCCTGTACTCCCTCGGCCGCAGCGCCGGGGTCCGTTTCGGCGACGGCGGGGACGTGCGCCAGGTCGTCGTCGAACTCGACTCGAGCCTGCTCTTCGTGACCACGGCCGGCTCCGGCACCTGTCTCGCCGTGCTGGCCGGCCGCGAGGCAGACGCGGCGGTGCTGGGCTACGAGATGGCGATGCTGGTCAAGAGCGTCCGCCCCTACCTGGTCACCGCACCGCGGCAGCACTCCGTCGAACCGCCGGCGATGAGGCCTTGAACGTGACGGCGGCCGGCGACGGGCCCTGGCTCGACGACGCGGCCGGACGGCTGGTGCGCCCTTTCACGGTCAGCAACGGCCGTACCCGGCCCACCGTCGCGCTCGACCTCATGTCGCAGGTGATGGCCACCGGGGCGACCCCCCTCGGCTACCTCGGCCCTGAGCACGAGCAGGCGCTGGACCTGTGCCGCGCCCCCGTCTCGGTCGCCGAGGTCGCCGCCCACCTGAAGCTGCCGGCGGTGGTCACCAAGGTGCTGCTGTCGGACCTCGTCGACGGCGGGGCGCTCACCACCAAGCCCCCCGAGTTCCACCACAACCCGACAGACCGGGCTCTTCTGGAGGCAGTGCTCGATGGACTACGACGACAGCTCTGACCCGTTCCCCACCGCGCTGAAGATCTTGGTGGCGGGAGGGTTCGGGGTCGGCAAGACGACCTTCGTGGGCGCGGTGAGCGAGATCGCGCCGCTCAGCACGGAGGAACTGCTCACTACGGTCAGCGCCGCGACCGACAGTCTGGAGGGCGTCGAAAACAAGGTCGAGACGACGGTCGCCATGGACTTCGGCCGCATCACGCTCGATCCGGAACACGTGCTGTATCTCTTCGGTACGCCGGGACAGGAACGCTTCTGGTTCATGTGGGACGAACTCTCGGAGGGCGCGCTCGGCGCGGTCATCCTCGCCGACACCCGGCGCCTGGAGGACTGCTTCGCCGCCGTCGACTTCTTCGAGCAGCGCGGCCTCGGCTTCATTGTCGCGATCAACGAGTTCGACGGCGCCTACCGATACGACCCCGAGGAGGTCCGCGCCGCCATCGACCTCGATCCGGAGATCCCCATCGTCCGTTGCGACGCCCGGATCTCCAGCTCCAGTGTCCAGACCCTGCTGACCCTCGTTCGGCACCTCATCGCCCACACGCCGGCACACGCGCCTAGCCACGGCGCCCACATGTGACACCCGCACACCAGGACGGAGCCGCATATGAACTACGCCCACAGCGACGGAATCCGCCCATGAGCTACGGCCCACCCCGCCCGGTGGCTCGCCTGCTGCTCACCCCCGAGGACAAGGAGGCCCCCGCCCGCGCACGGCAACTGCTGAGACTGGGCCTGGGAGAGCAGGCGGACCCGGCCCTCGACGTCTTCGCGGACCATCTCGCCGCACTCACGGGGGCGCCGTACGCCATGGTCAACTTCATCGGCGAGAACCGGCAGTTCTTCGCCGGCCTGCATGTGCGGCACGCCGTGAGCCTTGCGCGGGCCGGTGACAGCAAGCCGCAGTTGGGCCGCCTTATGGAGCGCGACCATGGGTTCTGCCCACATGTGGTCGTCCGACGCAAGGCGCTGGTCCTGGAGGACGTCTGCGACTATCCGCGGTTCGCGGGGAATCCGATCGTCGACGAGTTCGGTATCCGCTCCTACCTGGGTGCCCCCCTGATCGACTCCACCGGGATGGCGCTGGGCACGGTGTGCGTCGTCGACGTGGAGCCGCGTCCGTGGGGGAAGGCCGGGCTGGACACGATCAAGGCAACGGCGGCGGAGCTGGTGATGCGGCTGGAGCGGCGGGCGGTGGACGGGCTGCCGTTGTAGGCATCAAGTTCCTTACCAGGCAGGGGAATTGGACGCTCGGACCCCCTCGGATCTCTCACGGAAGAGGGACACCATGACCGACCTGCGTCTCGGCGCCCTCGGATTCGGCCTGCGCGGCCCCCTCGCCCGTACCGTGCACCGCCGCCGCCACGGCTCTCGCGTGACCGTCGTCGCCGACCCCGACCCGGCGCGACGGGACGACGCCACGGCCCGTATCCCCGGCGTTCACACCGTCGAGGATCACCGCAAGGTGCTCGACGCACCGGACGTGGACACCGTCCTCGTCCTCACCCCGGACCACACCCGCGCCGACCTCGCCTGCGAGGCCCTGCGCGTGGGCAAGCCCGTGTGCGTCGAGAAGCCTTTGGACATCACCGTCGAGCGCAACATGCGGCACATGCCGGTGGTCCGGCTGATGCGCCACATCGTCGAACTCGTCGAACTCGCCGAACTCGCCGAGATCGCCGAGATCGCCGAGATCGCCGAGATCGCCGAGATCGGCGAGGTCAAGACGGTCTGGGGGCGCCACCTCGTCGGCTACGGAGGCGATTGCTACTTCAAGAACTGGCACGCCGAACGCCGGTACGTCACCGGCCTGTTGCTGCAGAAGGGCGCCCACGACATCGACGTAATGCGCCTGGACCACAGGGCGTTGGCTGCCTACCAACAGTGTCGCTTCACCCCCGACTACCGGCGCCACGTCACCGTCATCGGTGACGCACCGGGGGCACGGCGGCGCCGATCCGCTGATCATCGACGAGTTCCTGAGGTTCGTACGGGAGGGAGGGCGCACCGATACCTCGCCGGTGGCCGTGCGGATGGCGGTGGCGGTCGGGTTCGGGGCGACGGAGTCGCTGCGCACGGGAGAGGGGCGCGCGGGAGGGCGTGAAGGAAAGCTGTGGCGCCGCTTAAGAAATCCTCGATGGACCTGGGCGCCGCCGTACGGCAGATTCCTTTGCGATTCCACCCCCCTCCCCGGCTGCGGGCTTTCTAGGCATGCCTGCAGCCGGGACTCACGCACAGGAGCCGTTGCGTTGAAGGCGCTGGTCAAGGAGAAAGCGGAGCCCGGGCTCCGGCTCACGGACGTCCCGGAACCGGCCGTCGGGCCCGGTGACGTACTGATCAAGGTGCTGCGCACCGGCATCTGCGGCACCGATCTGCACATCCAGGCGTGGGACGGCTGGGCCCAGAAGGCGATCCGCACCCCGCTCGTGGTCGGGCACGAGTTCGTCGGCGAGGTCGTGGAGACCGGCCGTGACGTCGCGGACATCGTCGTCGGTGACCGCGTCAGCGGCGAGGGGCATCTCGTCTGCGGCAAGTGCCGCAACTGCCTCGCCGGACGACGCCACCTGTGCCGGGCCACCATCGGCCTCGGCGTCGGCCGCGACGGTGCCTTCGCCGAGTACGTCGCCCTGCCGGCCGCCAATGTGTGGGTGCACCGCGTGCCCGTCGACCTGGACGTCGCCGCGATCTTCGACCCGTTCGGCAACGCCGTGCACACCGCGCTGTCGTTCCCGCTGGTCGGTGAGGACGTCCTGATCACCGGCGCCGGCCCGATCGGCCTGATGGCGGTGGCGGTGGCCCGGCACGCGGGTGCGCGCAACGTCGTGATCACCGACGTGAGCGAGGAACGGCTGGAGCTGGCCCGCAAGATCGGCGTGAGCCTCGCACTGAACGTGTCGGAGGCGAGCATCGCCGACGGGCAGCGCGAACTCGGCCTGCGCGAGGGCTTCGACATCGGCCTGGAGATGTCCGGCCGCGCCGAGGCCATGCGCGACATGATCGCCAACATGACGCACGGGGGCCGTATCGCCATGCTCGGCCTGCCCGCGCAGGAGTTCCCGGTCGACTGGGCCCGGATCGTCACCTCGATGATCACCATCAAGGGCATCTACGGCCGCGAGATGTTCGAGACCTGGTACGCGATGTCCGTCCTGCTGGAGGGCGGCCTCGACCTCGCCCCCGTGATCACCGGCCGGTACGGCTACCGCGACTTCGAGGCGGCGTTCGCCGACGCGGCGAGCGGCCGCGGCGGGAAGGTCATCCTCGACTGGACCGCGTGACTCTCCGTGTAACCCGCCGCGTAACTTCCCTCTCCCGCAAGCACCTTCAGGAGCTTTCCGATGTTCGACTCCGTGCGCGACGACCTGCGCGCCACCCTCGACGAGATCCGCGCCGCCGGCCTGCACAAGCCCGAGCGCGTGATCGGCACCCCGCAGTCCGCGACCGTCGGCGTCACCGCGGGCGGCCGCCCGGGCGAGGTCCTCAACTTCTGTGCCAACAACTACCTCGGCCTCGCCGACCACCCCGAGGTGATCGCCGCCGCCCACGAGGCGCTGGACCGCTGGGGCTACGGCATGGCCTCGGTCCGCTTCATCTGCGGCACGCAGGAGGTGCACAAGGAGCTGGAGGCGCGGCTGTCCGCGTTCCTCGGCCAGGAGGACACGATCCTGTACTCCTCCTGCTTCGATGCCAACGGCGGCGTCTTCGAGACGCTGCTCGGCCCGGAGGACGCGGTGATCTCCGATGCGCTGAACCACGCGTCGATCATCGACGGCATCCGCCTGTCCAAGGCCCGCCGCTTCCGCTACGCCAACCGCGATCTGGCAGACTTGGAAAGCCAGTTGAAGGAGGCGCAGTCCGCGAGGCGACGCCTCATCGTCACCGACGGCGTCTTCTCGATGGACGGCTATGTGGCCCCGTTGCGTGAGATCTGCGACCTCGCCGACCGCTACGACGCCATGGTCATGGTCGACGACTCGCACGCCGTCGGCTTCGTCGGCCCCGGCGGCCGTGGCACGCCCGAGCTGCACGGCGTCATGGACCGCGTCGACATCATCACCGGCACCCTCGGCAAGGCACTCGGCGGCGCGTCCGGCGGCTACGTGGCGGCCCGCGCCGAGATCGTCGCCTTGCTGCGCCAGCGCTCGCGGCCGTACCTCTTCTCCAACACGCTGGCCCCGGTGATCGCGGCGGCCTCGCTCAAGGTTCTCGACCTGCTGGAGTCCGCGGACGACCTGCGCGTGCGGCTGAACGAGAACACCGCGCTGTTCCGCCGCCGGATGACCGAGGAGGGCTTCGAGATCCTCCCCGGCGAGCATGCCATCGCGCCCGTGATGATCGGCGACGCGGCCAAGGCGGGGCGGCTGGCGGAACTGCTGCTGGAGCGGGGTGTGTACGTGATCGGCTTCTCGTACCCGGTCGTGCCGCAGGGCCAGGCCCGCATTCGCGTCCAGCTGTCCGCCGCGCACTCGACGGACGACGTCAACCGCGCCGTCGACGCCTTCGTCGCGGCCCGGGCGGAACTGGAAGCCTGAGGTCCGGCCGGCCCGGACATATTGCGATAATCGATACCATGATCGAAGCGCGGCGGCTCCACATTCTCCGTGCGGTGGCCGACCACCGTACGGTGACGGCGGCTGCCGCCGCGCTGTATCTGACCCCGTCGGCGGTCTCCCAGCAGCTCACGGCCCTGGAACAGGAGACGGGCCACCGCCTGGTGGAGCGCGGCGCCAAGGGCGTACGGCTCACCCCCGCCGGCGAGATCCTGCTCAGCCACACCAACGCCGTCCTCGCCCAGCTGGAGCGGGCGGAGGCCGAGCTCGCGGCGTACAGCTCGGGCGCGGCCGGCACGGTCACCGTCGCCTCCTTCGCGACCGGCATCGCCCAGGTCGTCGCCCCGGCCGTGGCCCGCCTCGCCGTGACGTCCCCCGGCATCCGCATCCGCGTCCAGGACGCCGAGGGCGACGCCAGCCTGCCGATGGTGCTGGACCGACAGGTCGACATCGCGGTGGCCGTCGAGTACCGGGGGGCGCCGCCCGCCGACGACCCGCGCCTGGCCCACGTACCGCTGTACGCCGAGCCCTTCGATGCGGTCGTCCCGGTGAGCCACCGGTTGGCCGACGCGGCCGAGGTCCCGCTCGCCGAGCTGGCCAAGGACCCCTGGATCGGCCCGTACCCCGGCAACCCCTGCCATGACGTGGTGGTCCTGGCCTGCGAGAACGCCGGATTCCTGCCCCGCCTCGAACACTCCTCGGACGACTTCCGCGCCGTCGTCGCCCTCGCCTCGGCCGACGCGGGAGTGGCGCTCGTACCGCGCTCGGCGCTGCGCGGAATGGACCTCACGGGCGTCGTCGTCCGGCCCGTGGACGGGGTGGCACCCACGCGCCGGGTCTTCGCGGCCGTACGGCGAGGCGCCGAGGAGCACCCGCTGATCCGGCCGGTGCTGGAGGCGCTCGGGGAGGCGGCGGGGGAGTGAGCCTGCCGTAGCGCCGCTGTTTCACATCTGGGAAACCGTCCCAGATGTGAACATATGAAACAGGTGGACGATGGCGCAAACCCGGACACGGTCGACATCCGTCAGCCTGGGCTGCCCCGACAAACCGAACAGCCGCCACCGGGCCGAACTGGTCAAGCTGATGGTGCACCGGGACGCGCGGGGACAGGGCCTCGGCCGCAGACTCCTCGCGACCGCCGAAGAGGCGGCGATCGGCGCCGGCGTCACCCTGCTCCACCTGGACACCTAGACCGACAGCCTCGCCGAGCGCCTGTGCGACTCGGCCGGCTGGACCCGTGCCGGGGTGATCCCCGACTGCGCGGCGAGCCCGGCCGGAGTTCTGCGGCCCACGACGATCTACTACGAGTACCTGTGACCGGCCGCCCGATTGTCAGTGCCGCCTGGAAGACTCGCCGTCGTTGATCGACACCGCGTCGAACAAGCGGTACACCAAGGGGGATTGCCTGGCATGGGCGTGAGCATCTCGTTCATCAGCGCGACGACGGAGGAGCTGGACAGGGCGGCGCAGGACCCGGATTGGGCCGATGAATTCGTCTACCAGCTGTACGGCAGCGACAACTTCCCGGCGGTGGACCGCCCCTACGGCGGGCCGGACAGGGCCTGGGGCGGCCTGCAGTTCCTCTTCGACGAGGCGGAGGTGGAGCTCGAGTTCCTCATGGACGGGTTCGTGATCCTGGAGGACGGCACCCTGTTCGGGTGGGACGCGGAACAGATACAGAGCCTGGCACGGCAGCTGCGGGAGACCCCGTGGGAGCGGTTGGCGGCCCACTACGACCCGGAGCGGATGGCGAAACAGGACGTGTACCCCAACATGTGGACGTTCGACCCCGAGGGCCGGCTGGGCTGGCTCGAGGACGCCTATGAGGAGTTGGTCGGGTTCTTCGCCGCGGCGGCCGAGCGCGGCCTCGGGGCGTTCATGAACTTCAGCTTCTAAAGTCCGTCGCGTGGGGGCGGACCAGCCCCTCTCACCAGGTGATTGTCAGTGCCGACCGTTACCGTGCGTCTTATGCCGGATGCCGAAGACGTACGCCGTATCGCCCTTTCTCTGCCGGACACGACGGAGAAGATCGCCTGGAGCATGCCCACGTTCCGGGTCGCGGGCAAGATGTTCGCCACGCTGCCCGAGGAGGAGACCTCCCTCGCGGTGCGCTGTCCCAAGGAGGAGCGCGACGAACTCGTCCTGGCCGAGCCGGAGAAGTTCTGGATCGCCGACCACGAGGCGCAGTTCGCCTGGGTGCGGGCCCGGCTCGCCGCCATCGAGGACGAGGGCGAACTGCGTGACATCCTCGCCGACTCCTGGCGCCAGGCCGCACCGTCGCGCCTGCTGGAGGCCTACCCCGAGTTGGGCCTGCCGACGGGAGACTGACCATCCGCCCTGGAGGCCGTGAACACCCCCAGGTACCTCGGTGTCCCGGATAAAGGAGTGCGCGACCACCGACCCGAGTGCGGTATTGTTTCCATGCACGTTCGGCCAGGGGAAACCCCAGGTCAGATGGCACCGGGACGTGGCGCAGCTTGGTAGCGCACTTGACTGGGGGTCAAGGGGTCGCAGGTTCAAATCCTGTCGTCCCGACTGGAGACAGTCGCAGGTCAGGGCCGGTTTCGGAGAGATCCGAAACCGGCCCTTGATCATTCTCGGGGACCAGCTCCGGGGACCAGCTCCGGGGACCAGTATTCGGTGCACGGATCCGCCTCGTAGCGTCGGCGATGGTTGGTGGGCGGCGTCCAGCAACGAGGCTCGTCTACGGCAGGATCCACCGCTGGTTGGTGCCGTTGTTGCAGCCCCAGATGTGCAGCCGGGTGAGGTTGGCGGTGCTGCCGTTGGGGACGTCCAGGCAGCGTCCGGACTGCATACTGCGCAGAGTGCCGTCAGCCTGCTGAGTCCACTTCTGGTTGTCTCCGCCGTTGCAGGTCCAGATGTCGACGAGGGTGCCGTTCGTCACGCCCTGCTTGACGACATCCAGGCATTTTCCGCCGATGGTCAGGGTGCCGTCGGCGTTGTAGGTCCAGGTCTGTGACCCTGGCTTCTGGTTGCAGTCGTAGAGCTGTACCGCGGTGCCGTTGGTGGTGTTGCCTTCGTTGAGGTCGAGACACTTGCCGGAGATGCCGGAGGGGACGGCGCCGGAACGGGTGGGGATCGGGTTGCTCCCCGGGGTGACGGCGAAGTTGTCGAACTGCTGTGTCTGGTATCCGCCCCCGGTCACGCTACTGGTGGAGTCCGCGGTACCCAGTCCGGCGCGGCCGTGGGTGTAGCTGTTGTCCGTGACGCTGCCCAGAGTTGTGCCGTCGAGCTTGGCGCTGATGGTCGACCCTTGCATTGTCAGTGAGACGGTGTGCCACCGGTTGGTGCCCAGTGCCGTTGTGGAGCCGCTGGCGAGCGTGGTGTACGCCCATGCGCTGTTGACGACATCAGACTTGACGATCGACCACGTGCCGGTGTTGCTCACCCGAAGGTGGTACGCCTGCAGGCCGTTGTTGTTCCGGCCTTGCATGCCGATGCGGCCCAGCAACTCCACAGCTCCGGACTGCTCGAACATCGTGTCCGCCGTGACGGTGTAGTTGCCCCAGGAGTCGTCGCCCATGAAGGTGTACGGCGCGTAGTAGTTCTCGCTGGTCCAGCGGACGGGAGCCGTCTGCGCCAGCTGGCGGAGGCAGGTGCCGGTGCGCCCTCCGCCGCAGGCCGCAGTCTGGAAGGCGCCGTTCATGTCGGTGAAGTACCGCGGGGACGTGGTGGTCGCCGGCGTCTCGAAGTTGTTGGAGTACGGCAGGCTCAGCGGGGCCGCCGAGGGCGAGGTGGCGGTTCCCTTGCCCTGCCCGGTCGTCGTGGTGACCGTGTACACGTAGCCGGGCTGCAGTGTCAGTGTGTAACTGCCACCGGAGGGGGTGACGTCGGTGGTGTGCACGAAGTGGTCGCTGTCATTGGGCGACATGAGGTTGGTGCCCCAGACGTGCACCTGGCCGCTGGATAGGCCGCCCGTGACCTTCACGGTCAGGGTCTGCGCGGCCGTGGCGTTCACCGTCTCGATGACGGTGCTGTAGTCACTGTGGTTCGGCGACTTCAGTGTCACGTAGCTGCCGTTGGACTTGGCGCCGCCCAGGTAACCGCTGGCCGAGTCCTGGTACTGCCAGCCGATCTGCGCGAACTGGGACGTGTGTGCGAGGACCCAGGCCGTCTTGGCGATGCTGTAGTGGCCCGACCAGGGCTGGTTGGCCACGGCCAGCCCGTTGAAGGCGAAGTAGGTGTTGGGATAGAGCGCGGCGACGAGCGGCCAGTTGTAGTAGGCCGTCATACGGCCGTCGATGTAGTCCCGGTTGACGGCCCTTGCGACCGACGTCGCGCCGGCCTCGGCGTCCTCCGACCCGTTCTCGCTCGCCCACAGCGGTGTGCCGAGGTTCTGCGCGGTGCTGTTGCTCGGGCAGTTCTTGAAGTCGGACGTGTTGCCGATGGCCGCGCCGTTGATGTAGCCGCAGGGGTAGTGGACGCCCACGATGTCCACTGCGTCCTTGAACGTCGGGTCGCCGGCCATCGCGCCGGCCACCGCCCAGGTGTCGTCGGCCGCGACCAGCTTGGTGGCACCGTAGCCCTTGGAGACCAGGGCGGACTTGAGGTTCTCATACCAAGTCGCGTTGTAACTACGCTCGTTCCAGCCGCCCAGGTAATCGATGTTCAGCTTGTGCTGGGCGGCGCAGCCTATCCAGTTCGTCAGGTAGCTGATCGCGTTGGGGGTGAAGAAGGTGTTGCTGCCGCCGCCGACCCAGCCGGGTGCGCCCCAGGCGAGCCCATAGAGTTTGATGTCGGGGTTGCGGGCCTTGGCCTGCTTCGCGAGCCACCACTCGTAGCCCTGGTTGCAGTCGACCACGCCCTGGGTGTGCTCGTGGCTGGCCTCGGCGCCGTCAGTGGTGTTGGTGTCGCCCCCTATTTCGATCTTGAAGGACTGGAGCGAGGCGCCGTAGCCGGGCTTGAACAGGTAGTCGAGGATCTGGCTGCGCTGCGGCTCCGGATAGTCGATCAGCAGTCGGCTGTTGCCGCCGCCGCCGGAGATCGCGCCCACACCGTCGAAGGTCCGGCCCGTGGCGGAGCCGTCGACGGTGATCGAGGTCGTGGCCGCCTGTGCCGCCGGCGCCGACCAGTTCACCAGCGCGGCGGCGGTGAGGGCGAGGGCGGCCAGGAGGGAGGTCCGTCTTGGGAGTCTCCGGCGGATCGGGGAGCTGAGGTTCATGTCGCCTCCAAGGGCGCTGGTTCATCAATGGAGAACAGATACGAACGGATCGAGGCCGCGGCAGGCCTGGCATGTCCTATGGACAGCGGCGGGAGAGGGCACCGACTGAACCCGCGTCCGTCGCGTCAGCTCGGCTTGAGGATGATCGCCTGGCCGCCCGCGGGAGCCATCGCCACGTCCAGCGTGGTGGCCGAGGTGACCGTCCGGGTGCTGACCACGACCGGCGTCTGGTAGGGGCTGGTGCCCGGGGTGCCGTCGGCGTAGACGGTCGCCGTGTAGGACCCGCCGCCCAGGAACGTCAGCGGGAGTGACAGGGTCCGGGACGTCTCGTTGGTCATCGCCCCGAGGAACCAGGTGTCGCCGTGGCGGCGGGCGACGGCGGCGTACTGGCCGATCGATCCGGCGAGGGCGTGGCTCTCGTCCCAGGTGGTGGGGATGGCGTCGAACCATGGCAGCCCCGGCCAGTTGGACGTGTTGGCGAACTTGGACGGTGAGTCGTACCAGTACAGGAAGTTCAGCGGCTGGTAGAAGACCGCCGCCATGGCCATCTGGTGGACGTTGGTGGTCCGGTCCCGCGACTGGCCGTAGCAGATGGTGTAGTCCAGCGGCCCGCCGATGTTGCGGGCGAACGGCAGGGTCACGTTGTGGGTCGCGGTCGGGAAGCGCTCGTTGCCGCGCACGCCCTCCAGGCTGATCCAGTTCGGGTAGGTGCGCTCGTAGCCGAACGGCCGCACGTCGTCGTGCAGGTCGATCAGCAGCTTGTACTTGGCCGCCGTCCTGACCCAGTTCGTGATCTGGTTCGTCATCGCCTGGGTGCCGTCGTTGATGAACCCGAGCTTGACGCCCGCGACGCCCCAGCTCTTGTAGAGGCCGAACAGGCTGTCGGGGTTGCCCGCCGCTCTGCGGTCGACGTAGAGGATGACGTCGATGCCCTTGCTCGTGGCGTAGGAGATGACCGAGGGCAGGTCGATGTCCGGTATCGGCTTCGTCGCGTCGGTGCTGTGGTCGGCGTCGCCGTACCATCCGCCGTCGTACTCGATGTACTGCAGGCCGCGAGCCACGGCGAAGTCGACGCCCGCCATCCCGGCGGCGGTGGTCAGCTGTACACGGAAGGCCTTGCCGGGCTTGATCCACGAGGTGTCGGCCAACGCGCTCGCGGGGGCCAGGTTGAGCACCAGCTCGGCGTTGTCGACCAGTTCGGCGTGGGTGGAGCCGGTCACTACCGCCCGCCAGGGCGTGGCGAACGGCGTGGTGACCGTCGAGGTCGTCTGGACGGTGCCCGAACCGCGGGCGGTGTGCTCCATCAGGTAGGCGGCGAGGGTGCCCGGCTGCCCGGGCATGGAGCTGAGCATCAGCCGCGGGAAGTTGAGACGGGAGGATTCGCAGATGCAGGCGATCAGGCTGCCGCCGGCGTAGGTGGCGGTCAGCGGCAGGTCGGTCAGCGGGCCGGTGTCCGTGGTCGAGGTGCCCGTGGAGGGGATCGAGCCTGGCGCGACCGGGTTGTAGGGGTCCTCGTCACGCGCGCTGTAGACCAGGGTGCTGTCGGGGAAGACGAACGTGGTCAGCTCGTCGGCGACCGTGGCGGTGCCCTTGCCGAGCAGCACGTACCGGAAGGCGACGCCCGTCGGGTAGGCGCGGATCTGGACGCTGAAGTTGATCAGCGAGGCGGTGTCCTGGAGGTTCCAGCGCATCTCCTGGTACCGGTCGCGGACGGTCGCGTTGCGGCCGTACACCGGAGTCCAGGTGTTGTCGATGGTCCAGTGCTGGTAGTTGGTGATCACCGTGCCGGCGGCGCCGAGCACCGTCCCGTCGCTCAGCTTGAGGCCGAGAGCCGAAGTGTCGACCACCGTCACGCCTCTGCGCTTGGCCGACCAGCTGAGTGCGCCCGAAGTCAGCGACATCGTGATGGTGTTGCTGCCGTCGGGGGCCGTCGCGGTGACCGAGGCGTCGGCCGCCGCGGCCGTCCCGGCGGCGCCGGCACCCAGCGCCGCGGCTCCCATGGTGACGGCGGCGCCTCTGAGGAGTCCACGCCGTGAGAGCCGTCCCGGGGCGCCGGTCGACGGCTGTTCAGGTAGGGCGCGGCTCGCTGAATCTGCCATGACTCGTACACCTCTCTATTGCATGCATTTCGATGTGAATACAGACAAACAAGGTTCAACGTTTCTGATAGCAGGCGCAGTTGGGCGCGCCCAGGAGTTCCGTCCTGGCGCTGGAGCCGTTCACAGCGGGAGGGTCAGGACAGGAATCCTTCGAGGACGAGAGTCGCCGCGCCGAGACTGACCGGGTTGCGGTCGATGGGGCAGAGACTGATCTTGGTGCCTTCCCAGGGTTCGGCGAGTGCGTAGCGGGCGGCGGTGGCGCGCAGGTGCGGCAGGACGGCGCTTCCCAGGCTGTCGGCGACCCAGCCGGTGAGCACGATGATCTGCGGGTTGCACAGGTTGATCAGGTTGGCGATGGCGATGCCGAGGTAGCGGCCGGTCGTGGCGATCACCTGCTGTGCGGCGGGGTCGCCGGCCGCGTGGGCGGCGGCCAGGGCGTTGATGGTCGCCGTCTGGTCGTCGGGGTGCAGGAGCGGGCTGTCCGGGTCGGTCTCCGCGAGGTGCTGCATGATGCCGGGTGCGCCCACGTAGGTCTCCACGCATCCGACGCATCCGCGGCGGCACTCGCGGCCGTCGATGACGAGGTTGGTGTGGCCCCATTCACCGGCCGTGTTCGTGGCCCCGCGGTAGAGCGCCCCCTGGACGGCCAGGCCCGCGCCGACGCCGGTTCCCAGGGTGAGGACGGCGACGTCGTCGTGGCCGCGGGCGGCACCGAACCACAGTTCGGCGACGGTGCTCGCACGCAGCGGGTTGTCGAGGATGACCGGCACATCAGGGACCCGATCGGTGAGCAGGGCCAGCAGTGGGACGTCGTTCCACTGCCAGTTCGGGGCGAAGACGGAGGCCGTGCCGTCCGGCCGTACCTGGCCGGGAATGCTGACGCCGATCCCGAGAATCCTGCCGCGCTCCACCTGGGCCTGCGCGATCGCGTCGTCGATGCCGCGGACGATGCGGTCCACGACATAGTCCGGCGAGTTGGCGTGCGGGTGCAGTTCGTACTCGGCTCTGGCCAGAACCCGCAGAGCGGGATCGAAGACCTCGACGTGGACGTAGGTCTCGGCGATGTCGATGCCGATGAGCCGGGGGCCCTCGATGGCGGGGGCGAGAAGGTTTCGCGGGCGTCCGCCTCCCGAAGCCTGTTGTCCGATCTCGGCCAGCAGCCCCAGCTCGTGCAACTCGCTGACGATGTCGGAGGCGGTGGCCACCGACAGGCCCGTGGCTGCGGCGATGTCGCGCCTGACGACGGGCGCCGAGGCGATGAGATGCCGCATCACCGCGAAACGGTTGGTCCGGCGAATGTCCTGGTACGTCCGCTTCAACGACGTCGTCCTGTGCTCGATGCGGCTGGGGCGCCTGATCGTATCCACGCGCTGCACGCCGTTGGAACTGCCGTGCACAGACTTTTTCTGGCTTGTTGACGAAGGGGTGTAGCGCGCATAACCTGCGTCTCGCTCCGCTCGCTGCAACCCGTCAGCGGCAGGAAGTTCCCCCTCCGATTGCGCGCCCCCACCCCGCGGGCTTCGCGTCGCGCTCATGCCGGCCGCACTCCGCGGCCGTCCACAGCGTCATCACCCGCAGTCTCGGCCCCGTCCCCAAGGGCCGGACGCACACCCGTACTTCACAGCAGAGGTGGCCATGTCCCCTGAGCAGAACCACAGCACACCGTTCGGCCGCAGGTCGTTCCTACGCGCCTCCGGCACCGTGGCGGCGGCGGGATTCCTCGCCGCGTGCGGCGGGAACACCGGTCGCGGCGGCTCCACCGGCGGTAAGGCGATCAGCCAGTGGTACCACCAGTACGGCGAGGCGGGCACCCAGCAGGCGGCGCTGCGGTACGCGAAGGCGTACACCAAGGCAGACGTGTCGGTGCAGTGGATCCCCGGTGACTACGCCTCCAAGCTCTCCAGCGGCCTGGTCTCCAGCAACGGCCCCGACGTCTTCGAGTTCCACCCCGACGTCCAGATGGCCAAGTCCGGGCAGATCGTGCCGCTGGACGACATCATCGCGGACGTGAAGTCCGACTTCACGGACAAGGACCTGGCCGCCAACTCGGTTGACGGCAAGGTCTACGGCATCCGCATGATCGACGATCCGCAGTTCCTGTACTACCGCAAGAGCCTGCTGGAGAAGGCGGGCGTCCAGCCCCCGACCACCTTCGACGAGCTGATAGACGCCTCCCGCAAGCTCGACAAGGGCGGGGTCAAGGGCCTGTACCTCGGCCTGAAGGCCGGCAGCGACATCCTGGCCAGTCCCCTGGTCTGGGCCACCGGCAGTGAACTGCTGACCGCCGACCACAAGGTCGCCTTCGACACCCCGGCGACGGTCGAGGGCCTGAAGAAGATGCGCGAGCTCTACACGAGCAAGACGCTGCTACTCGGCGCCCCCACCGACTGGTTCGACCCGTCGGCGTTCATCCAGGGCCTGACGGCGATGCAGTGGTGCGGCTTGTGGGCGATGCCCGGCATCCAGAAGGCACTGGGCGACGACTTCGGCATCGTCCCCCTGCCCGGTATCGGCAGCACCGGCCGCCCCGTGGTCTACAACGGCGGCTGGTCCACCTACGTGAGCGCCAAGGCCAAGGACGTCGACGCGGCCAAGGCGTTCGTGAAGTGGCTGTGGATCGAGCAGACGAAGCTCCAGGAGGACTGGTGCACCTCCTACGGCTTCCACATCCCCCCGCGCAAGAGCCTGGCGGCGAAGGCCACCAAGCTGCAGAGCGGCACCGCCGCCGAGGCGGTGAAGCTCTTCGGGACCAACGGGCACTACGACGACCCGTACTGGACCCAGGCCATGATGACGATTTCCCAGGACATGGTGAACAACGCCGTGGTCAGCGGAAAGAACCCCGAGTCCGAGGTGGCCAAGGCCCGCACCCGAGTCGAGGCCGAACTCAAGAAGATCGCCTGAGGGGCGCTGACAAGCATGACGACCACCACCACCGGTGGCGCCCGTCCCGGCGCCACCGCGCCACCCGGCCCGGCGGCGAAGGCGAAAGCGAAGGCGAGACATGACGGGCACGGGGTGCGAGGCAGCACCCGCACCTTCTGGCTCTTCGCGGGTCCCTTCCTGGCCGGTCTCCTGCTGTTCGTCTACGTGCCGGTCGGCTGGAGCTTCTACCTGAGCCTCTTCCAGGCCCAGAACACGGTCGCCCCGACGAAGTTCGTCGGCCTGGACAACTACGCGGACATCCTCACCGAAGGGCCGTTCACCGACAGCCTGTGGACCTTCACGCTCTTCGCGCTGATCGTCGTCCCGCTCACCTACGTCCTGGCTCTGGCGCTCGCGCTGCTCGTCCACCGCATCAGCGTCGCCCGCGCCTTCTTCCGTTCGGTGTTCTTCATACCCACCGCGTGCTCCTACGTCGTGGCCTCGATGGTGTGGAAGCTGTCGATCTTCAACGGGGTGCGCTTCGGTCTCGCCAACACCGTCCTGGGCTGGTTCGGGATCGAACCCATCGCCTGGATCGGCACCGTCTCCCCGCCCTGGTACTGGATGGTGCTGGTCACCCTGCGGCTCTGGCTCCAGCTGGGCTTCTACATGATCCTCTTCCTGGCCGCCCTCCAGCAGATCCCCAAGGAACTGTACGAAGCGGCCTGGACGGACGGCGCCCGACCCGGCTGGCAGACCTTCCGGCACATCACCCTGCCGCAGCTGCGCACCACCTCGGTCGCCGTGGTGCTCCTCATGCTGATCGCGGCGTACCAGGCGTTCGACGAGTTCTACAACCTGCTGCCCAACACCCCCTACGCGCGGCCGCCGTTGGTCTACCTCTACTACACGGCCCTCGGACAGGGTCAGGACTTCGGCCACGGCAGCGCCGGGGCGCTGGTGCTGTCGGCACTCATCACGATGGTGACGCTGCTGCAGGGCAGGATCTTCGGCTTCGGAAAGGCGGACCGCTGATGGCCACCTCCTCCACCACCCATGTCCGCGGCCGTCCACGCACAGTGAGCGAACGGGCCGGCAGCGTCGCCCTCTACACCGTCGCCGTCGTCGTGGCGCTGCTGTTTCTGGTCCCCTTCTACCTGCTGATCCGCAACAGCCTGGCCACCGACGCCGACATCACCGGGGCGAACTGGAAGTTCTTCCCGACCGTGCTGCACTGGGAGAACATCCCCGAGCTGTTCAACGACCCCGCGGTACCCATGGCGCGCAGCATGTGGAACTCCCTCGTCGTCGGGGTGCTCGGCACCGCCGGGCAGCTGCTGGTCTGCTCCCTGGCCGGCTACGCGCTGGCCCGCGTCCCGTACCGGCACGCCAACAAGATCTTCTACGCGGTGCTGGCCACCCTCATGATCCCCAGCGCGGTCACCTTCGTACCCAGCTTCGTCCTCGTGTCGTCACTGGGCTGGGTCTCCAGCCTGCAAGGCCTCATCGTGCCCGGCCTGTTCAGCGGCTTCACCGCCTTCCTCTTCCGGCAGTACTTCCTCGGCTTCCCCAAGGAACTGGAGGAGGCCGCCCGGATCGACGGTCTCGGCAGCTGGGGCACGTACTGGCGGATCGTCGTCCCCAACTCCACCGGCTTCTTCTCAGCGATCGCGGTGATCACCTTCATCACCAACTGGAACGCCTTCCTGTGGCCGCTGGTCATCGGCCAGGACCAGTCCAGCTGGACGGTGCAGGTGGCCCTGTCGACCTTCACCACCGCGCAGACCGTCAACATCCACGAGCTGTTCCTCGCCGCCTCCGTGTCCATCCTGCCGCTGGTGCTCGTCTTCCTCTTCCTGCAGCGCTACCTGGTCGAAGGCGTCGCGCACACCGGCATCAAGGGCTGACCGCAGAGCGCCCCGGCAACCGCACAGAACGCCACAACCGTAGAGAACGCCACTCTTCGCATCGATCCATTCCGGAGTGACCCATGCCCAACCCCGCTAGCCACCCGCCGCTCGCAGGGGCCCTACATCTGGACCCCAACTTCACCGTCGGCGAGGTGAATCCGAGGCTGTTCGGATCCTTCGTCGAGCATCTCGGGCGCTGCGTCTACACCGGCGTCTTCGAACCGGACCACCCGAGCGCCGATGAGGACGGACTGCGCACCGACGTCCTGGCCCTCATCCGGGAACTGGGCGTCACCATGGTCCGCTACCCCGGGGGCAACTTCGTCTCCGGCTACCGCTGGGAAGACGGAGTCGGCCCGGTGGAGGAGCGGCCCCGCCGGCTCGACGGCGCCTGGCGGACCGTCGAGACGAACCAGTTCGGGCTGAACGAGTTCATGCGCTTCGCGGCCAAGGCCGACGCCGAGCCGATGCAGGCCGTCAACCTCGGCACCCGTGGCCTGCAGGAGGCACTCGACCTGCTGGAGTACACCAACCACCCCGACGGCACGGCCTTCTCCGAGCTGCGCCGCTCGCACGGCGTGGACAAGCCGCACGGCATCCGGCTGTGGTGCCTGGGCAACGAGATGGACGGCCCCTGGCAGCTCGGTCACAAGAGCGCCGACGAGTACGGCCGCCTCGCCGCCGTCACCGCCAAGGCCATGCGCGACGTCGACCCGGGTCTGGAACTGGTCGCCTGCGGAAGCTCCAACCGTTCCATGCCGACCTTCGGCGCGTGGGAGGCGACGGTCCTGGAACATACGTACGACCTCGTCGACTTCATCTCCTGCCACGCCTACTACGAGGAGAGCGACGGCGACGTCGACAGCTTCCTCGCCTCGGCCGCCGACATGGAGGCATTCATCGACGGGGTGGTCGCCACCGCCGACCACATCGGGGCCAAACGCCACTCCGGCAAGCGGATCAACCTCTCCTTCGACGAGTGGAACGTCTGGTACCAGAGCCGGCCGGTCAACAACACCGACACCCCGGACTGGAGCGTGGCCCCGCGCCAGCTCGAGGACGTCTACAACGTCACCGACGCCGTCGTGGTCGGCAGCCTGCTGATCACCCTGCTGCGCCACTGCGACCGCGTCACCTCGGCCTGCCTCGCCCAGCTGGTGAACGTCATCGCCCCCATCATGACCGAGCCCGGCGGCCCGGCCTGGCGGCAGACCATCTTCTATCCCTTCGCCGACGCGGCCCGCCACGGTGGCGGCCAGGTGCTCCGGCTCGCCCTGGACACTCCCGTCCACGACACCGCCCGTTACGGCGAGGTGCCCCTGCTGCACGCGACCGCCGTCCGCCAGGAGGACGGGACGCTCACCGTCTTCGCCGTCAACCGGGACACCACGAGGCCGCTCGAACTCACCGCCGACCTGCGGGCGTTCAGCCCGGTGGCCGGGCAGGTGACGCACACCGCCCTGGCCGACCCCGACCGCCACGCGGCCAACACGCTCCAGCACCAGGACCGTGTGACGCCGAAGCAGGTGACCGGCACGGTCACGGACGGCGGACGGCTCAGCGCCCTGCTGCCGCCGATGTCCTGGAACACCATCACCATCCCGCTCGCCCCCTGAGCGGCCCCAGGACCCCCCTCCCACCGCTCGACCCGCGCCCCCGCACCATCCCCGGACCTCAACGAAGAGGTGACACCATGCCCGACACCACATCGCACCGCACACCGCCACCGCGCGCCCGATGGCGGACCACGCTCATCACGCTCCTGACCCTGCTCGGCGGCCTCGCCACCCTGCTCGTGCCCGCCACGCAGGCACAGGCGGCCTCGGTGACGTTCACGACGGGTGCCGACCGGACCGACCAGAACGGCAACGCACTGCAGTTGCACGGCCTGGGCATCATCAAGGTGGGCAGCACCTGGTACGGCTTCGGCGAGGACAAGACCGGCAGGTCGTCGACGGACACGTCGTTCCAGGACATCCCCTGCTACACCTCGACCGACCTGGCGAACTGGACCTACCAGGGTCAGGCCCTGAGCCTGCAGGCCAGCGGTGACCTGGGCCCGAGCCGCATCGTGGAGCGGCCGAAGGTCATCTACAACGAGTCGACCAGCACGTATGTGATGTACATGCACATCGACAGCATGAACTACTCCGACGCGCGAGTCGGCGTGGCCACCAGCAGCACCCCGTGCGGCCCGTACACCTACCGGGGAAGCTTCCGGCCGCAGGGCAACCTCAGCCGGGACATCGGCCTGTTCCAGGACACCGACGGCACCGGCTATCTGCTGAGCGAGGACCGCAACAACGGCCTGCGCATCTACAAGCTGTCCGCCGACTACCTCTCCGTGGACAGCGCGGTGGCGGTGCTGGGCAGCGGCGGGAGCAGCGGCAGCGTCGAGTCGCCTGCCATGGTGAAGATCAACGGCATGTACTACGTCTTCGGCTCCCACCTGACGGGCTGGAGGCTGAACGACAACGTCTACGCCACCGCCACGTCACTGAGCGGGCCGTGGTCGGCGTTCCGGAACTTCGCGGCTCCCGGCACCAACACCTACGGCAGCCAGACGGCGAACGTCATCACCGTCCAGGGCACCGCGGGCACCACGTACATCTACGCCGGTGACCGCTGGGACACCTCCAACCTGGGCGCTTCGAAGCTGATCTGGCTGCCGCTGACCATCCGGGGCACGACGGTGAACCTCGGTCAGTACCCGACCTGGTCCCTCGACGTGGACGCGGGCACGTGGACGGCCGGCAGCGGGATCCCGTCGGAGGGGGTCCACACGGTGAAGAACCTCGGCAGCTCGATGCTGATGGACGTCTCCAGCGGCTCCACCGCGACCGGCGCCAAGATCATCCAGTGGACGTCCAACGGCAGTACGAACCAGCAGTGGACCCTCAAGCGGGTGGCGGACAACATCTACACGCTCAAGAGCGTCAAGAGCGGGCTGTGCCTGGACGTCCCGAGCAGGTCGACCGCCACCGGCGTCCAGTTGCACCAGTGGACCTGCAACGGCGGGACCAACCAGCAGTGGGCCCTCGACCTGACCGGCAGCTACACCGGCAGCAACTACATGCTGGTGGGCGTCGGCAGCGGCCTGCACATCGGCGTCGCGGGCTCGACCACCCAGGGAGCGGCGGTGGACCAAGAACTCGGCGGCAGCGCGAGCGCCAACTCCGAGACCTGGACCTTCTCCTGACCGCGTGCCCCGGCGAGCCCGCCATCGAGCGGGCCGCCGGGGCACGTCCCCTACGGGGGCATTGCAACTCCCGCCTTCCGCACAGCCCTCCGCAGACAAAGGAGTTTGCGCAATGGACCACTCCACGGATCGCAGACGCTTTCTGACCGCTGCCGCACTGACCGCAGGAGCGGCCGCCCTCCCCGGCGGTTTCCTCTCGGGCAAGGCCGCGGCCGCCGTCCCGCCGCAGATCACCGTCCCCGACCGCGGCATCTACGACACCTCTCAGGCCTCCTCCTGGACCGACGGCTTCCTCACCGGCAACGGCGAGTACGGAGCCATCCTCCACGGGGCGGCGACGCTGGAGAAGGTGGTCTTCAACCACCACCGGCTGGTGCTGCCGAACGGCACCCGCACCGTGAAGCCACCAGTGATCTCCGGCCGCCTGGAGGGCGTACGCGACAAGGCACTTGCCGGGGACTACGCCGGCGCCAACAGCGACTTCGCCTCCGGGTGGTCACTGCGCTGGACGCAGACCTACCACCCCGCGTACGAACTGCGCATCGCCACCCCGGGCATGACCACCGTCAACGACTACGGCCGGGTCAACGACTTCCGCACCGGCGAGGTCAGCTCCAGCTGGACCGACCAGTACGGCGCCTGGACCCGCAGGGCCTTCGTCTCCCGCGCCGACAACGTGATCGTCCACGAGCTGATCCCCGCGCCCGGCCGCACGGTCGACACCACCCTGAGCGTCAACACCGCGCTCGACGGGGTGCCGAGCAGCATCGGTTTCACCACGCGCGCCACCACGAGCAACGGATCCGGATACCTGAACCTGCGCGGCACCTACCCGTCCGGGCAGGGCGCCTTCGGCTACGAGGGAGTCACCCGGGTCGTCGCCACGGGATCGGGGGCCTCCGTAAGCGTCAGCGGCTCCACCATCGTGGTGGCGAGGGCGACCAGGGTGATCCTGCTGACCAAACTGGACCGCTACGAAACCTCCACGGCCTGGAACTCGGAGCCGCTGCACGCCCAGTTGGCCGCGCTCGGCACCGACTACACGACGCTGCGCTCCGCGCACACCGCCCTCCACACCGGGCTCTACGACCGCTCCCGCCTCGACCTGAACGTCTCCGACGCCGACCGCAAGCTCTCCGTCAGCGAGCTGATAGCCCGCCAGAACGCGGACCGGAGCGTCATCGACCTCGCCCTGCTGGAGCGCCTCTACGACTCCGGCCGTTACCTCTTCGTCAGCTCCAGCGGCGTCCTGCCGCCCCGGCTCACCGGCATCTGGACGGGCTCCTGGAACGGTGCCTGGGCCGACGACTTCACCACCGACGCCAACGTCAACCTCCAGGTCGCGGGCGGCAACATCCTCGACACCACCGACCTCATGCAGGGCTACTTCAGCCTGATCCTCGACCAGCTCGACGACTGGCGCACCAACGCCACCAACCTCTACGGCGCCCGCGGCTTCCTGGCCCCGTCCCGCACCGACGGCGAGTACGGCCACATGCTCCACTTCAACAACAGCTCGTTCCCGGGCCACTGTTGGACCGGCGGTGCCGACTGGCTGCTCCAGCCGTTGCTCGAGTACTACGAGGTCACCGGCGACGAGACCTTCCTGCGCGACAAGCTCGGCCCCGCCCTGATGGAACTGGCCCTGTTCTACGAGGACTTCCTCACGCGCACCGACTCGGGCGGCAAGGCGGTCTTCGTGCCGTCCTTCTCCATGGAGAACTCACCCGGCAACACCGGCGTGTGCCTGTCGATCAACGCCACCGGCGACATCATGGCCGGCAAGCACGCCCTGCAGGCCGCCATCGACGCAGCCAACACCCTCGGCGTCGAACAGGGCAGCGGCCAGGGAGTCGCCCGCTGGACCGCACTGCTGCACAAGATCCCCGACTACCGCGTCAACGGCGACGGCGCGCTCGCCGAATGGTCCTGGCCCACTCTGACCGACCGCTACAACCACCGGCACATCCAGCACCTGTACGGCGCCTGGCCGCTGCACGAGATCAACCCCGAGGAGGAGCCCTCGCTCGTCCGCCCGGCGCTCAAGGCCCTGGAGAAGCGCGGCGACCAGAACATCTCCGCCCACGGCAGCCTCCACCGCGCCCTGGCCGGCGCCCGGCTGAAGGACGGCGGCAAGGTCTACGACAACCTGAAGAAGATCATCGGCAACAACATGGTCTTCAGGTCGCTGATGACCTCCCACAACCCGAACCTCGACATCTACAACGCCGACGCCGCCCACGCCCTCCCCGGCGTACTCGCCGAGTCCCTGATCTACTCCCGCCCCGGCGTCCTGGAGATCCTGCCGGCCCTGCCCGACCAACTCGCCAAGGGCTCCATCACCGGCGTACGGGCACGCGGCCGCATCCGTATCCACACCTTCAGCTGGGACCTGTCCGCCCGCACCGCCACCCTGTCCGTCACCTCCGCCGTCAACCAGGACTTCACCCTCATCAGCCGCCGCGGCATGACATCGGTGACCACGTCCGCGACCGTGGCCTCCTCGTCCCTGGGCACCCACGCGCGCAAGGTCACGCTGGCCGCCGGGCAGCGCACGGACATCACCGTCTCCCTGCTCAGCGGCTGGTTCCGGCTGGTCAACCGGCGCAGCGGCAAGGCTCTGGACGTCTCCGGCGCCGGCACCGCCGACGGAGGGAAGATCATCCAGTACACCTCGTCGGGCGCCCTCAACCAGCAGTGGCGGTTCCTGCCCAACGCCGACGGCTCCTTCCGCCTCGCCGCCCGCCATAGCGGCAAGGTCCTCGCCAGCCCCGGCGGCTCCGCCCAGGGCACCCAGCTCGTCCAGTGGCAGGACACGGGCGGCGACAATCAGCGGTGGAAGCTCGTCGACGCGGGCGGCGCCTACTACCGGCTCGTCAACGTCGGCAACGGCTGGTGCGCGGACGTCGCAGACGGCTCCACGGCCGACAACGCCCGTGTCATCCAGTGGCCCGTCGGTACCGGCACCAACCAGCAGTGGCAGCTCGTCGCCCTGTGACGGAACGGCGCGGTGCGGCACTCCCTGGTCGCACCGAGGCCCATCGCACGCCCTCGGCCCGGGCGCGGAGGGCGTCCTCGCCCCCAGACATCCTCCGCTCCACACCTGAGCCACATGACCGTCCGTGCCGCACCACAGCACCATGGCCTCGTGCATGGCGGGCAGGGTCTCGTAGTCGCGCGCCAGACGACGTGAGCGCATCAGCCAGCTCAGCGTTCCTTCCACCACCGTTTGACGATGTCGAGGTGAGCTGCGGTTTCTCGACCGCCCAGTCGACCAAGCGCCCGGCATGGCCGCCGTCCGCCCCCACCAGGCGGATGGAGAAGTCCGTCCTTCGCAGCCGCTCCAGCAGCGGGACGGCGGCCTCGCGGTCCCGCACGCCCGCCGCGGTCACAGCCACGACCAGACCGAGGCCAAGGCCGAGGCAGTCCACCACCAGGTGTCGCTTGCGGCCGCCCACCTTCTTCGCGGGAAGTCCGCGGGCAGGCTGGCCCACTTGACGCCGTTGTCGGCCACATAGCGGACCGCGTCGATCATCTGCCGGTGGCAGAAGCCCTCAGAAGCCCTCCGGCCAGGAACCCCTGGACCCGGCCCGGATGCGCAGACCGCCTAGCATGGGCCGGTGCGCACTCCCCCTCGCTGTTGCGGGCCTTTCGGCCCCAAGTCCCGAAGAGCTGAGGAGCACCGACGACTTCTTCTGGGACCGCACCATGGGCGCGTGGATCGCGACCGGGCACGCGGTGGTCAGCAAAGCCGCGGGTGACCCGAGGCTGTCTTCGGTGCGCTGTCCGGACATCGAGGCCGTCCCCGAGGAACTGCGGCCGTTGGCCCGGGTCCTGAGCCGGCAGATGCTCTACAGCGACGCCCCCGACCACCCCCGGCTACGGGCCCTGATCAGCAGGGCCTTCACCCCTCGGGCGGTGGAGACACTTCGCGCCCGGATCCTCGAAGCCGTCGACCGGATCATCACCCACGCGGCGTCGACCGGGCGGATGGACATCGTCGCGGACCTCGCCCGCCCCCTGCCTCTCACCATCATCTGCGACCTCCTCGACGTACCGCAGCAGGACCGCCCCGCCCTCGCCTCCTGGTCCGAGCCGATCGCCGAAGCCATAGGCAACTCCCGGCTCGACGCCGACCGCAACCGCGAGGCCTCGCAGAGTATGACGGACATGCTCGCCTACTTCCGCGAGCTTCTCACCCGATACGACACCCCACCGGCCTCCCATACCTTGCGCGCCCTGGTGACCGAACAGGCCGGGAACACCGACCAGGACCTCGACGAACTCCTCGCCAACTGCGCCCTGCTCCTGATCGCCGGTCACGAGACCACCACCCACTTCATCGGCAACGCCACACTCGCCCTGCTCCGCCACCCGCACGCGGCCGACCAGCTGCGCCGCCGCCCCGAGCTGATGCCTGCCGCGGTCGAGGAACTCCTGTGCTACGACGCCCCGGTACAGCTGATGCTGCGCCAGGCGCGGCACGATCTGGACCTGGCGGGCCGCACTGTCTCCGAAGGGCAGACGGTGCTCCTGGTTTGCGGCGCCGCCAACCGCGATCCGGCCGTGTTTCCCGATCCCCATGTGCTGGACTTCGAGCGGCCCGGCGGACGCCACATGGCGTTCGGGCACGGCCCGCACTTCTGCCTCGGCGCCGCGCTGGCCCGCCTGGAGGGCGCGATCGTCCTGGAGGCACTCCTCACCCGCCTCCCCGGCCTGCAACTCGACAGCACCGAGCCGCAGCAGTGGCAGCGCAGCCTCAACTTCCGTGGCCCCACCCGCCTGGACGTCACTTTCACTCCGCCTTCGGCCGATCACGACAGCGGCACCCAGGCCATGCCGACCACCAGTTCCTCGTACGGCGTCGGCTCCGCGACGCATGTAGGCGCATGCCCCGCCCGGCCTGGGCCTGGTGGCGTCGCGGGCGCCTGACCGCGGCCCGGCGCGCCGCCCTCGTCGCGGTGCGGGGCCAGGGATCAATGAGGGCATAGTCGGTACACGTCGCGCATCCGAGCGACGA
This sequence comes from Streptomyces sp. R28, assembly GCF_041052385.1. Lineage (GTDB taxonomy): Bacteria > Actinomycetota > Actinomycetes > Streptomycetales > Streptomycetaceae > Streptomyces. The sequence continues at coordinate 9,483,813 of NZ_CP163439.1, forward strand.
AGGAGCGCGACGACGAAGCGGGGATGGCGGTGCAGCCGATTCACCGCCTCCTCGTCGACTTCGTCGGTCGGGACAACCGGCCGGGCAGCGTTCGCGACTGTGCCTTCGATCTGCTGCGTTGGTGGCGTTGGTTGCGGGTGATCCAAGTCGAGTGGGACCGGGCCACATCCGCCGAGGTCCGTGACTTCGCGCTGTGGCTGCGGGCCATGACCAAGCGGCGCACATCCGCCCGTACGCACTCGGCAGCGACCGCAGGGACCACCAACCGGGTTGGGCAGCAAGGCCGTTGATCAGCTGCCCGACCCGGAAAAGGGAATCCGGGCAATGATCGATTACCGAAGAGCGGAGCCACTTCCCCCTGGCTGTACGACGCCCTCTCTCCCGCCGAGCGCGACGAGCTGGTCACCGAGCTCGAACCCATCACCGCGACGCTGGTGTCCGCAGGGTCGCAGTGACGAGAAGCGACTGACGGGACGAGGGGTCCGCCGTCCGGTACGGCGCGTCCCCCCGCCCAGCATGCACATCCGCGATGCTCGACCCGACCATCGACTTCCTGGGGTGCATCCCGATCGCATCCGCTCCCTGGCAGACCCCAAGGCCACCCGGCGAACCCCGACTCCACACGTGGCAGAACCCCCGGCTGACCCGCGCCAGCGGGGGTTCTGCATCGCCTGTTCTGTCACACGCGAGTCACGAACACACGATGCGAGGCTCCACGCCTATACACCTGACTCCCGCGGACCGTCGGCGAACCCTCACACCCCTTTACCGAAGGTCCGCGCGTCGCCTTGGATGGGGCCCGCCGAAGCCGGATCAGGCGCGCAGGGCGACGCCGAAACGGGTCTTCATCCGGCGCAGTTCCCACAGCGAGACGGCGGTCACCGACAGCGGTCCACCCAGCGTGGAGCAGAACTGGACGATGGGTGGGCCCTTCGGCATGCCGTCGCCGATCAGGCTGAAGGCCGCGAACACCCACACCAGGGTCAGGGTGAGGATGGGCGGCAGCATCGGGTGGACCTGGGCGCTGTTGAAGGCACTGCGGGCCGAATACAGCGACGCCATGAAGAAGAAGGGAAAGCCCCACACGATTACGATCAGCGAGGCGACGGCCAGTACGTACTCCCACCAGCTCTTCCCGTCGTCGGCGTTGACGGTCCGGGCCGTCAGGACGAGGGTTCCGCCGATGACGACCAACGCCAGCACGTACCAGCCGACCGCTTTGAGCGGAGCGCGCAGCCGGGAGCGCAGATGCGGCCGCAGGTGCGGGGGCGCGTAGTAGATGAATCCCATGATGACCAGGGGCGCGGCGATGATCAGCACGAACGGGGCGACGATGAGTTGGGCGGCACCGCCGGCCGCCGCGTCCTTCCAGCGGTTCGGGTCCACGTTGTAGGCGAGGATCAGGGCGATGGTGGCGGCGGCACCGAGCACCGTGCGGGCCAGCTGGACGCGGTCCACGGTGCGGTCCTCGATCCGGCCGTCGCCCTCCTGCACGAAGAGCCTGGTGGCAACGCGGTGCGCGGAGCGCAGGATCGCGCCGACGAGCCCGAAGGGAGCGCCGAACGACAGGCAGCCGCGGCGGCGCCGGGCGGCGGGCATCGTGGGCTGGGGGCCATAGGGGTACGGAGGCTGGTTCGGGTACGGGTACGGGCCCGGATGCGGTGGTGGCGGACCGTACGGGGTGCCCTGCGGTGGTCCGTAGGTAGCGCCCCAGCCGCCCTGGCCTCCCGGTCCGTTGCCGCCAGGCTGACCCGGGCCGTTTCCCGGGCCCCATCCCCCCGTAGCCATGCCACTCCCCGTTCAATCTCGGCCAGTTGCTGTGTGTGTCCTGTGGTGCCAGGCGCAGTGTAGTGGCACATCGGGTGACAGAGGCTGTGCTCGTTGCCGGTCGCAACGCTTTGCCCGTCGCGCCAGATAGGTGCATACCCGCAAGCCGCGGGGCCACCAGTCCTCGTGGCCCGGTTTCGAGTCGTATGCGTATCCCGACCCGTCCCGGACCAGGCGGAGTTGGACATGCCCGCAGGGGTGGGTGAGGTGGTCGCGCCAAGGGCGGAAGGCCAGCAGGCCTGCGGCGAGGAGGAGCGGGCAGGACGATCTGTCGAGCCTTCAACCCTCGCCGCGGGCATCGACCGCGACCGCGACGCCGTCATCGCTGGCCTGGGACTCATGTGTTGCCGAAGGGCAGGTCAACCGGATCAAGATACTCAAGCGCCAGATGATCGGCCGGCGCGGTAGCAGGCACCGGTCCTCCACGGTGAGTGATGGGTTGGCGTGGGTGTGTGGGCTGTTCATCTCGCCGAACCGGCTGTCGAGTTCACCGCGCCAGTCGGTCAACGCCGCGGTGATGCGGTCTTCGAGGGTGCTCTCTGCAAACGCCCGCACCCTCCGCAGCCGTCGCGTGCTTGCCATGGCGGTAGCCAGGCTGCTCGCAGCGGCGCAGGCGTGTTGCCTACCCCGCAGGGCACGAGGAGCGCTTGGTCCATCGCTCCTCTGCCATCCGAAGACCATCGTCATGGGCGGCGAATGTCATTGGGTGTCACGCCTGCGGTGACCACAACGAAGTGCGCTCTCGACATGTCTGTGGCCGAGCGACCGACCACTTCGTGAGGTTGGGACTGATCGGCCATGACGCTCTGGGTCCCGGAAGGCCCGTGTGTGGAGTGCGCTGCCACCCCGGCATTCCGGGGTGGCTGCTGATTCCCCTGCCCGACCTCGGTGCTGGCGGGGCCGGGGCCGGAACAGGGACCGTGCTGTGGCTCAGGCGTCGATGATGACGGGGATGATGAGGGGCTTGCGGCGGTGGGTGCGGAACGCCCAGTTCGCCACGGCGCGAGCCAGCAGCTGTTCGAGTTGGTGCGCGTCCCCGACGCCTTCCGCGGCCGCTTTGGCCAGCGTCTTCTCGATGACGGGGATGACCGCCTCGAAGGTGGTGTCGTCGTGGACGAAGCCGCGGGCCAGGAAGTCGGGGGCCTCGGCGAGGGCGCCGGTGTCCGCGTCGACGATCGCCACCACCGTGACCACGCCTTCGGCGGCGAGGGTGAGGCGGTCCTTCAGCGAGGCTTCGGTGGCTCCGCCGACTTCCATGCCGTCCACGTAGACGTTGCCGGCGGGGACCTTGCCGGTGATGGACGCGCGCCCGTCGACGAGGTCGACGACGACGCCGTCCTCGGCGATGACGACCCGGTCGGGGTCGACGCCGGTACGGATGGCGAGGTCGGCGTTGGCCCGCAGGTGGCGCCATTCGCCGTGCACGGGCATGACGTTGCGGGGCTTGACGATGTTGTAGCAGTAGACGAGTTCGCCGGCGCTGGCATGCCCGGAGACGTGCACCTTGGCGTTGCCCTTGTGGACCACGTGGGCGCCCCACCGGGTGAGTCCGTTGATCACCCGGTAGATGGCGTTCTCGTTGCCGGGGATGAGGGAGCTGGCGAGCAGGACGGTGTCGCCCTTGCCGATGCGGATCATGTGGTCGCGGTTGGCCATTCGTGACAGCGCGGCCATCGGTTCGCCCTGGGAGCCGGTGCACACCAGAGTGATCTTGTGGTCCGGGAGCTTCTCCAGCTCCTTGGTGCTCACGACCAGACCGGACGGGACCTTCAGATAGCCCAGGTCACGGGCGATGCCCATGTTGCGGACCATCGAACGGCCGACGAAGGCGACCTTGCGGCCGTGCTGGTGGGCGGCGTCCAGGACCTGCTGGATGCGGTGCACATGGCTGGCGAAGCTGGAGACGATGACCCGGCGCGGCGCGGTGCGCATCACCTGTTCGATCGCCGGGTTCAGCTCACGCTCGGAGGTGGTGAAGCCGGGTACTTCGGCGTTGGTGGAGTCGGTGAGGAACAGGTCCACGCCCTCCTCGCCGAGGCGGGCGAAGGCGCGCAGATCGGTAATGCGGTCGTCGAGAGGGAACTGGTCCATCTTGAAGTCGCCGGTGTGCAGCACCATCCCGGCCCGGGTGCGGAGCGCGACCGCGAGACTGTCCGGGATGGAGTGGTTGACCGCGACGAACTCGCAGTCGAAGGGCCCGAAGCCGCGCCGGTCGCCCTCCCGCACCCGCACCGTGCGCGGCCGGATGCCGTGTTCCTTGAGTTTGGCCTCCAGAAAGGCCAGCGTGAGCTTGGAGCCGACGACGGGAATGTCGGACCGCTCGCGCAGCAGGTACGGCACGCCGCCGATGTGGTCCTCGTGGCCGTGGGTGAGAACCACGGCCACGATGTCGTCCAGCCGGTCCCGGATCGAGGTGAAGTCCGGGAGGATCACGTCCACGCCGGGCTGGGTCTCCTCGGGGAACAGCACGCCGCAGTCGACGATGAGCAGCTTGCCGGCGTGCTCGAAGACGGTCATGTTGCGGCCGATCTCACCCAGGCCGCCCAGGGCGATGACCCGCAGCCCTCCTTCGGGAAGGGGTGGGGCGGCTTTCAGTTCGGGGTGCGGATGACTCATACCTTGACGTTACCCGGAGAGTGGGACGGGTGATCAATTGCCTGTGCGATCTCTCCTTCCGACGGAGCGGGGCACCCGCAGTGGATGCCCCGGGATGACCGCGTTGCGTCGTAGGTCCGGTACAAGGAGTAGTGAAGGCGCTGGTCTGGCCCTTGAGATCTCTGACCGGGGTGTCTTGCTCACGCTGTGTCGACCGCTGGCTTGGGGATGGTGCGTTGCTGGTGCCGGGTTGGCCGGGTGTGTCTCGATATGTCTCGATAGGGGCTCGCCGACCAGCCAGGCGTTGTCACGGTTCTGACCGGCCGTGCAGTCCGGTGCCGGCTACGCGATGCGCCATCGGCCCGGCCCGGCAGACACGCCGTCCGTGCTTCCGGGGTGAGGTCGCGGTCCACGGCCTGCAGATCTTCTTGAGGCTGCCGAAGGTTCGGGGAGGACGACATGCCGTAGCGGCGCGGTCAGGTCGATACTGCCGATGGCGAGGCTGCGTCCGTCGGGACCGAACGCGAGCGAATACACGTTGTCGGAATGTCCGATCAGGGGGACGTGGGTCTTGCCGGATGCGACGTCCCGCTGATCCCGATCGACCGCGTGCACGATCAGAGGCCGCACTACTCCGGAAAACACCGACGGCGCGGGATCCTCGTTCTCCACCACGCCGAAACCCCGAGCTACCAAGGGTGAGAAAAGCTCAGCCATGCCGACCGACCCCAGTGATGAGTTTTCGCGCCCGCACCCGTCACACCTACGACGGGACACGACGAGGCGGAAGGATGACGTGATGAGCGCGGACACGCGGCTGGAGGAGCTGGGCGTAAGCGGTCTGGGCGAGATCGACGAGCCGGCGTTCTCGGGGCTGGCGGAGCGGCACCGGCGGGAGCTGCATGTGCACTGCTACCGCATGCTCGGGTCGTTCGAGGACGCGGAGGACACCGTGCAGGAGACGTTCCTCCGTGCCTGGCGGCGGCGGGAGACCTTCGAGGGGCGGTCGACGTTCCGCGCCTGGCTGTACCGGATCGCCACCAACGCCTGCCTGGACCTGCTCGCCAAGTGCCGCCCGGAGCCTGCGACCGGCGGCGAGGTGCTGTGGCTGCAGCCCTACCCGGACCGGCTGCTCGACGAGCTGCCCGCGGGCGACGCGGACGAGCCGGAGACCGTCGCCGTCGCGCGGGAGACGATCGAGCTGGCGTACCTGGTCGCAGTCCAGCACCTCGCGCCGCGCCCGCGGGCCGTGCTGATCCTGCGGGACGTGCTCGGCTGGCCGGCGAAGGACGTCGCGGAGGTCCTCGGGGACTCCGTCAACTCCGTGAACAGCGCGCTGCAGCGGGCCCGTGCCGGTATGCGGGAGCACCTGCCCGCCGAGCGGCAGGACTGGACAGGCGGCGAACAGGACGCCGGGACGCGCGAGCTGGTGCGCCGCTATACCGACGCCAGCGTGGCCACCGACATCCCGGTGCTCGCCTCGATGCTGCGGGACGACATCCGCTGCTCGATGCCGCCCACGCCGGGCCTGTACGTCGGCCGCGACGCGGTGGTGAACGACTGGGTCGAGGGCGGCTTCGAGGGCATGAAGGGCCTGCGCGGCGTCCTCACCTCCGTGAACCGGCAGCCCGCCGTCGCCTTCTACCAATGGCAGAAGGGGGAGGGCGCGTACCTGCCGCTGACGATCGACGTCCTGCGCGTCACCGGTGGGGCGATCGCCGAGATCATCACGTTCCACGACGACCGGTTCCCACGGCTCGGGCTGCCGGAGCGCCTGCCGGCGGACGGCACGGAGTAGCCCGGTGCGGGGACGCTCGCGCCGCGCGATGGCGCGCGCGTCGCGGTGGTCGCGGCGCAGCGGTGCGACGCGTTCGCCGTCGTCACGCGCGGGCGGGTACAGCTGGAGCTGCACGACGGCGAGCCCGGGCCGGTCCTCGGACGCGACGCAGGGTTCTGGCTCCGTGCCCGCCGGGTTTCGTTCCGGTGGGTTCATCCGGTGCCCTCCCCGGGGTCGAGGGCGACCGGTAGCCGCTTGAAGCTTCCCCCCCGGGACGCGCACTGCCCGGCCGCGCCCACGGCTCACCGCGGCCCGCATCCGCCAATCGTCGCAGCAGTCCTCACCCTGGGGCGGCACCTCTGAAAGAGCTCGTGGATGGAGTGGCCGGCGGCACTTCGCGAGGCAGCACAGAACAGTGCCACAGGGCTGGCCGAGGTGGAGACGCTGATCCTGAAGGTTTGGGCGCACAACTCGGAATCGTTGTTGGAGGTCAGCTTGGGGGCCTGCGTCCTGCGCGCCGGCAGCTACCCGAGGCTTTCGGCGTCAGCGATCGCCGCCTCCTCGCTGACCGTGCTCGCTCGGCCACGTAGAGCAGCAGCGCGCGTTCGCCGTGTCGCGCACTCTCACCGCGGCCAGGCCGGCGTCACCGGAGGCGGCGACACCCGCGTGCACGGCGTACGGCAGGGGTGTGAGTATCGAGCCGCGTACGTCCAGGACGTGCGGCCTCCAGCCGCCGGTAGTCCGCCAGTACCGAACCCCGCAGATCCTCGGCACCACCGGGCCAGTCACCGCCCCAGCCCCCGATCCACGCGAAGGAGCCGCCGGTCACCCCGGGCGCCGGTGCGGTTGCCCGGTCGATCAGGGGCACCGGCGCTCCACAGCGCGCCAGGTGGTGCGCCACGGACGCGCCGTCGATCCCGGCGCCGACCACGACGACGGACATGCCCGCGGCCCCCTCGGCGGTCAGATCACGCAGCCCACATGCGCCAGCGCCTGCTTCAGCAGCACCCCGTGCCCGCCCGGCATCTCGCTCTGCACCGCCGGCGACAGGGCCTCCTGCGGGCTGAACCAGACCAGGTCGAGGGCGTCCTGGCGGGGGCGGCAGTCGCCGGTGACCGGGACGACGTAGGCGAGGGACACCGCGTGCTGGCGCGGGTCGTGGTACGGCGTGATGCCCTGGGTCGGGAAGTACTCCGCCACGGTGAACGGCTGCAGCGAGGTCGGGACGCGGGGGAGCGCCACCGGGCCGAGGTCCTTCTCCAGGTGGCGCAGGAGGGCGTCGCGGACGCGCTCGTGGTGCAGCACGCGGCCGGAGACCAGGGTCCGGCTGACCGTTCCGTCCGGTCCCATGCGCAGCAGGAGGCCGACGCTGGTGACCTCGCCGCTGTCGTCGACGCGCACGGGCACGGCCTCGACGTACAGGATCGGCATGCGGGCGCGCGCCATCTCCAGATCGTCGGGGGACAGCCAGCCGGGCGTGGTTTCGGTCATGTCAGACATTGCTTGATCATACTTTCCGGGAATTGCGAACGCTCAGTCGCGGGGCTGACAGCGTTCGGGGGCGGGACCAGGGGCGGGATCAGGGGCCGGGACGGGGTCGGGTGAGGGAAATCCGTAGAGGCGGCGGGCGTTGTCGCCGGCCGCCCACGCCGCGATCCGCAGCGCGTCCGGCAGGCTCAGTTCGTCGGCGTCCACCCGGTCCTGGAGCAGGTCGCCCAGGCCGCGGCGGAACGCCAGTGCGCCGAGCCGGTAGAACTCGGCCAGACCATACGCGTCAGAGCTGTACAGCAGCTTGCGGAACGGGGTGATCTCCGTCGCCTCCGCCAGGATCGCCCCGGACCGGGCGGGGCCGACGTGGTGCAGGGTGAGGCCCACGTCCAGGTACACCTGCTCGAAGACCGCTGCCAGGTAGGCGGCCTGGCGCAGGTACGGCCAGCAGTGCAGGAGCAGGACGGGGATCGTGCCGTCGGTGAGGTGCAGCCAGTCCGTCAGGTGGGTGGGGTCCACCCGGTGCAGGCGGATGTCGTTGTCGCCGAATCCGGTGTGCAGCTGGAGGGGGAGTCCCAGGTCGACCGCCGTCCACAGCAGGTGCCGTACCAGGACCGGGTCGGCCAGCCTGCCGCCGTTCGCCGGCCGGTGCCGGGCCGCCTCGGTGACCTCCGCCTCCGAGGGGCGTGCCGGGTCCAGGTCGAAGCCGGTACGGTAGGCGCCCACCGACTTCACGGCCACCACGCCCGGACGTCGCACGGCTTCCTCGGCGGCCGTGCGGAAGGCGGTGGCGTAGGCGTCCGGCTCGACTCCCTCGGCCATCACTGCTTCGGCGACCGTTTCCAGTCGTACGACCTCGTACGCGGTCGCGTCGGCGGTCTCCGCCAGTTCCGCCGGTGTGGTGATGCGGTGCGGGGTGTACCCCGTGTCGACGCAGAACGTCCCGGTTCCGGCGGCGGCCAGGAACCGGCGGTTCACCTCGTGTGCGCCGAGCTCCGCGCGCCGGGTCAGGTAGACATCGGCGGGGGCGTGGCGCGGCAGATCGAGCAGGGGTGCGCAGTGGCGGCGTACGGCCACGCCGGCCGGGGTGTCGAAGGGCGAGATGCCGGGCCAGGGCTCGCCCTCGGTGAGCAGGGACTCGAAGCCGTCCCTGTCCAGGTCGGCGGTGACGACCCCGTGGCAGTGATGGTCCACCAGCGGCAGCGCGGCGAGGGCCTCGTGGACCGGCGCTGTGGCACTCATGTCAGTACTTCCAGCGGTACGTCGCCGCCACCTGGTCGTCGTCCAGCCCGGCGACGGCGGCGATCTCGCCCTGCCGTACGGCGATCACGGCGTCGGCGAGGACCGGGCCCAGCGCGGCACGCAGCGGCTCGTCCGTGCGGAACTCCTCGACGGCCTCGCCCAGCGAGGTCGCCAGTCTGCGGACCCCCAGAGCCGTCGCCTCGTCCGCGCCCAGATGTGCCGGATCCCCGGTGATCTCCTGGGGCAACCGCGCGCCCGACGTCAGCCCGTCCAGTCCGGCGGTGATCAGGCAGCCGAGGGCGAGATACGGGTTGGCGGCCAGGTCCACCGGCTTGATCTCCAGGTTGGCCACTCGGGCGCGATGGCCCGACGTGCCGGTGACCACACGCAGACAGGCCTCCCGTGTCTCGCGGCCCCAGGCCGTGAACACCCCTGCCCACCGGGAGGGTTGCAGGCGCAGATAGCTGGCCGGGCTCGGCGCGGTCACCGCGGTGAGGGCGGGGAGGTGAGTGAGGATGCCGGCCGCGACGGACTCGGCTTCGGGGCGCATGCCGTGGCGGCGGTCACCGCCCGCGTGCAGGTTCACGCCGTCGCGCCAGGCGGAGAGGTGGACATGGCCGCCGTTGCCGACGCCCTGCCCGAGGACCGCCGGGGCGAAGGACACCGCGAGCCCGTGGCGCTGGGCCACCGCACGGATCGTCTGCCGTACCAGCACGCTGCGGTCGGCCGCCGCCACCGGGTCGAGCGCGGCCACCGAGAGTTCGAACTGCCCGGCCGCGTACTCGGGATGGAGCTGTTCGACCTCCACGCCCTGCCGCGCGAGCGCCGCCAGCAGATCGGCCGCGCAGTCGCTCCACTCGACCTGGCGGGTGGCGCCGTACGCCGGGCCGGTCACCGCCGGCACGAACTCGCCGTCAGGGCCTGGCGGTCGGCCGACAGCCCACTCGATCTCGATGCTCGCCTTGAAGGTGACGCCGTGGCGGTCGGAAGCCTCCTGGACCGTCCGCCGCAGGAAGGTACGGCTGCATCCGGGATGCCGCTCGCCCTCCTGGGTGATCCGGTCGACCGGCGCCCACGCCCAGCCGGGCTGGCCGGACAGCTCCGCCAGTTGGTCCAGGTCCGGGTAGAGGCGCAGGTCGCCGTCCGGGGAGCCGAGGACGTCGGTCGTGACGATGGAGTCGTCCGCCAGGAAGGTGTCGAAGACCGGCGACATCCCGACGCCCCAGGCCGCCGCCGAGGCCAGCTTCGCCGTCGGGATCGTCTTCACCCGGCCGATGCCCGCCGTGTCGACGTAGGCCAGGACGATCCCGTGCACGCCCCGCCCGGACAGCTCGCCGCTGAGTGCCCCGGCCCGTTCGACGTCACCGGGACGCCCTCCCGGAACGGGGTCGGCAAGGGTGGTCATACGCTCTCCTAGGCGAGCTCGGCCGGTCCGCGCCGGTCCGGGCGGTCCCTGCTGGGCGTCAGGGCTTCACGGCCACCGCGCCGTACTGCGGCACCGGGGCGGGCGAGCCCGAGGCGCGCCACTGCGAGCAGGACACCATGCCCGGCTCCAGCAGCTCCAAGCCGTCGAAGAAGGCGGCGATGTCCGTGCCGCTGCGGGCAGTGATCGGCGGCGTGGCGTTCTCGTTCCAGAACTTCATCGCCGGGATCTGGCCCTCGCCGCCGAGCTCGGAGTCGAACGTCGGGTGGGTCAGGACCAGGAGGCTGCCGGAGGGGACCGCGGCCAGGACGCGCCGTACGATCTCGCGGGCCTTGTCGTAGTCCAGGACGAAGTTGAGGATGCCCAGCATCATCACGGCGACGGGCTCGGTGAAGTCCAGGGTCTGCCCGGCGCGTTCGATGATGGCGTCCGGGTCGTGCACATCGGCGTCGATGTAGGCGGTGACGCCCTCACGGGTGCCGGTCAGCAGGGTGCGGGCGTGCACGAGGACGATCGGGTCGTTGTCGACGTACACGATCCGGGAGTCGGGCGCGACCAGCTGGGCGATCTCGTGGGTGTTCTCCGCCGTCGGCAGCCCGGTGCCGACGTCCAGGAACTGCCGTACGCCCCGCTCCTCGGCCACGAAGCGCACCGCCCGGCCGAGGAACTCGCGGTCCGCGCGGGCGATGTCCCGGATGATCGGGAACATCCCGGCGACCTGCTCGCCGACCTGCTGGTCGACCTCGTAGTTGTCCTTGCCGCCGATCCAGTAGTTCCACACGCGCGCGTTGTGCGCCACACCGGTGTTCAGCCTCGCCGACCCGCCCGACGGGGTGTGGCCTTCACTCACGACTCGTCCTCTCCTCGCACGAACGACCGAAACCGGCCATCGCCGCCATTGTGCCGTTCCGTTGATCACGCTGTCCCGGGAATCGGCAGAGCCGCTACGGCCGTTGGCGTGCGGCGAAGAGAACCGCGGCAGGCATCACTCGATCTCGCTCGGGCTCGCCGCGGGCGTCTTGCCGGCCTGGACGTCCTTGAGGCGCTGGGTGCCGGTCTTCAGGGCCTCCTTGACGGAGTCCTCCTCGGCGCCGTCGAGGCCGCCCGCCGTGACGGTGATCGCGTCGGCACCGACGCGTACGGCGGCGACCTCCAGGGTGAGCGTGGCGGGCGCGTCGTCGGCCGTGCCCTTCACCGTCACGAGCAGGCCCTCGCGGGCGTCGCCCACGTCGGGCAGCGAGGTCTCGATGACCTGGACGGTGCGCTCCTCGCCGTTGTCGGTCGCGGTGAACTGGTCGCACTTCTGAGGCAGGGTCGCCATCCAGTCCAGGGAGTCCTGCGGGTCGGTCCGGTCATAGGCGGCGACCTGGTACAGCAGTCGGGAGTCGCCCTGCTCGAAGCCGCGCAGCGCGGACGCCCCCGACGGCCTGCCCAGCAGGTCGTCGTCGAAGAGGGAGTCGAGCAGCCGCTGACAGTCGGCGGCGTCGGCCTTGGCGGTGAGGAAGTCCGAGACGTCGACCGTGCCGATGAGCAGGCTGTCGTGCCAGCTCTCGGCCTCGGTGTCCTTGACCTGTGTCCAGTCGTCCTCGATGTCCGCCTCGGTGATCAGCGCCGCCTGTGCGCCGGCCTCGGTCAGGGCGGGGCTGGGAGAGGAGCTCGGCTGCTTCCGGGCGAGCGGTGACGCGGAGACGTCCGAGGCCCGCGAACCGTCTCCGGCGCCGTCGTCCGAGCAGGCCGCGGTGGTCAGCAGCGAGCCTGCCGCCAGGGCCGAGGCGACGACGCGGACGGAGCGGGAAGGACGACGGCTCATTGCGGGTCTCCTGAGGACGCGGGATACGTGAGAGGACACGGGACACGTGTTCTCAGCGCACCATCGGCCCTTGCGGCCCACCAGCGGCACCGGCCCGTTCGGGTGAGCGCGGCCGGGAGGCCGGACAGGTCACGTTCCGGGCTGTCCGTACCCGTGCTGCCAGGCCCAGGCGGCGATCTCGACGCGGTTCCGGGCGGACAGTTTGAGCTGGACGCTGGACAGGTGCGTCTTGACCGTGGACAGGGAGACGTACAGCTCCGCGGCGATCTCGGCGTTCGTACGGCCGAGGGCGACCAGCCGGACGACGTCGAGCTCGCGGTCGGTGAGGGGCTCCGTGGGCGGGGCGGGCTTCGCCGGGGCGGCGGAGACGGTCTGCGGGGCGGTGAGGTGCTTGAGCAGGCGGACCGTGACCGACGGCGAGACCAGCGAGTCGCCGGCCGCGGCGGCGCGGACCGCCTCCGCGAGGAGGGTCGGCCCCGAGTCCTTCAGCAGGAAGCCGCACGCGCCGCCGCGCAGCGCCCCGTACACGTACTCGTCGAGGTCGAAAGTCGTCACCACGACCACCCGCATCGGGTCCGCCACCTCGGGACCCGCCAGCAGCCGGGTCGCCTCCAGACCGTCCAGCTTCGGCATCCGGATGTCCAGCAGACACACGTCCGGCCGCTCCCGCCGGGCCAGCGCCACCGCCTCCTCGCCGTCGGCGGCCTCGGCGACCACGGTGATGTCGGGCTGGGCGTTGAGGAAGAAGCGGAAGCCGGTGCGGATCATCTCCTGGTCGTCGGCGATGAGGACGCGGATGGGCGCGCCGGGCGGGGTCGGGGCGGTCATGGCTCGATCATGCCCTACGGGTTCATGGCGGGGCCCGCCCCCAGCTGCGAGCTGCGGGCAGGCCCCTCGGCGGTCGGTCGGCTCTCAGTCGGCGGTCTGCGCGGGGTCGGCGGTCACCTTCCGCAGCAGCGGCCGGCTGCCGGAGATCGCGGCGAACACGGCGAGCGCGCCGACGACGACACAGACGACGAGTTCGATCGCCCCGGAGGGGTTGATCGTGGCGCCGGCCGCCTTGTTGAGCTGGTAGGAGCCGTAGGCCCCCATGGCGGTGGTGCCGCCGGCCAGGACGACCAGGGGGATGACGGTCTCCCGGACCCGCGCCCGGTCCAGCACCTTCAACGGGGTTCCCGCCAGCCGCAGCAGGCCGTAGACGCGGCGCCGGTCGAGGACGTTCGCGGCGGCGGTCAGGCCGGCGGAGGTGGCGGCGACGAGGAAGCTCAGCGCCAGGGTGCCGATGGTGACGGCGTCCAGACGGTCGAACGTGGCCTTGTCCGAGCCGCCGGCGTAGTCCTGGCCGTAGGGGAACCGGCCCGCGCCGAGCGGGGTGAGGGCGGTGACGGCCGTGTCCAGCTGCTCCTGGCCGCCCTCGACATGGGCGATGACGCCGGTGCCGCCGCCGAGGAGGTTGTCGTAGGCGTCGGCGCGGCCGGTGGTGACGGTCGCGGTCACGCCCGCCCGGTGCAGCAGGGTGCGCGCCTCGGCGGCGGTCTGCCGGGCTTCGGAGGCGTGGGCCGTGGTCACGGCGACCTGGCCCTGATACGGGGAGGTGTCGGCGCCGAGGAGGCTGACGGCGAAGAACCCGGCGGCGAATCCGGCCAGCACCAGTCCGCTGACGGTGCGCCAGGCGCCGCGCGGGTCGTCGCTGAGCCGACGGCCGGCCAGCAGGGTCGCCGGGCGCCTGGCGAAGCGGCTCACCAGGCGGCCGAGCCGGTCCACCACCCAGGGGCCGAACAGCCAGAACGCGCCGTAGAACAGCAGGAGCAGGGCGACGGCCTGCTTCGCCCGCAGGCCCCCGCCGCTGAACACGAAGATGACGGCCAGCGCCGCCGCGAAGAAGGCGAGGCGGATCACGCGGGTGCGCCGGGGGTCGGCCTGCTGGGCCACGCCGAGGGGCGAGGTGGCGACCTGGCGCAGCATCGAGACCGCGCTGACGGTGATGAGGGCGGTGACCGCGGCCACGACCGTCGCGAGACAGGGCAGTCCGACCCACAACGTGTCGACGTACCAGGTGCCCACACCGAACGGCACCTGAGCGAGCGCGGGCAGCAACACCACGTACGCGAGCGCCCCGGTCAGCGCCCCGGCCGCGCCGAGTGCCACCGCTTCCAGGGCGGTCATGGCGATGATCTGGCGCGGGGTCGCGCCGGCCAGCCGCAGGGCGGCGAGCCGCTGCTCGCGCCGGGCCGCGCCGAGGCGTCCGGCAGCCGCCGACAGCACGACGACGGGCATCGCGAGCAGGACCACACCCATGACGGCGATTCCCTGGTCGCCGGAGGTGAACACGCTCGCCGTGTCGCCACCGAACCCGGAGATCTCCGCTCGCTCCAGCTGCGCGGTGTCGAACCAGGAGGAGGTGTCCCCGGCGGCCTTCGAGACGGCCGGGTCGGTCGGCGCCCGTCCGATGACGGCGACGAAATCGTCGGGGGAGGCGAGACCGGCGGTGCCGATCGTGCCGTAGGACTTCACCTTCGGGAAGCGGTCGGCGAGTTGGTTCGCGGGCAGCTTGTGCAGCAACTCCGCCAGGGCGGGGGACACGTACACCTCGCCCCGCTTCGGGAAGGAGCTCAGGCCGGGCGGCGCGGGCGTGTGCCCTCGGCCGGAGAGCTGGGCCAGGGAGACGACCGCGACAGGCTCGTGGCGGACGTACGTCGTGGCGAGTGCCTGGACCGCGGTGGCCTGCTCGGCCGGTACGGCGTCCGGGGTGCGCCAGGTGGTGTGGTCGGCGCGGGTGCCGGCGCCGAGGGTGGCGGCGATGATCACCAGCATCACGAACGCGCCGACGGCCGCGGCCCCGGCTGCCAGGAGGTGGCTCTGCAGGCCGCGGCGGCCGGAGGATCTGGTCAGGTGCCAGGTCAGGGGCAGGACGGGGGAACGCATGGCGGGCTCCGGGGAAAGGCGGGGTCAGGCGACCGTGAACTGGCTGTGGGTGCTGATCCGGCCGTCCCGGACCTGGAGGACGCGGTCGCAGTGGGCGGCGACGTCGGCGTCATGAGTGACCATCACCAGGGCGGCGCCGGTGTCCCGGGCCGCGAAGGTCAGGAGCTGGATCACTTCGGAGCTGGTGCGCTGGTCCAGCGCGCCGGTGGGCTCGTCGGCGAAGACGACGTCCGGCTCGACGGCCAGCGCGCGGGCGACGGCGACGCGCTGCGCCTGTCCGCCGGAGAGCTGCCCGGGGCGGCGCTGCTCTAGCCCGTCCAGGCCCAGCGGCGCGAACCAGCGGCGGGCCCGGGCCACGGCCTGCCGGCGCGGCATGCCCTCCAGCATCAGCGGCAGGGCGACGTTCTCCTCGGCGGGCAGCTCCGGCAGCAACTGGCCGAACTGGAAGACGAACCCGAACCGCTTGCGGCGCAGCGCGCTCAGCCGGTTCTCGCCCAGGTTGTCCAGGCGTTCGCCGTGCAACAGCACCTGGCCGCCGTCGGGCCGGATGATCCCGGCGAGGGTGTGCAGCAGCGTGGACTTGCCGGACCCGGACGGGCCCATGATCGCCAGCGAGTCGCGCTCACGGACCTGCACGTCGACGCCGGCCAGGGCGGTGGTGGAGCCGTACTGCTTCACTAGGCCGTAACCGGCCAGAACGGTGCTCATGGTGTGTCGTGGCCCTTCTCAGCGCTCGAACTTCCAGGTGACGCTCTTGGCGTCGGCCTGGGTCACACGGACGGGGATGTCGACGGTCGCGCCGTCGCTGTTCTCGCCGGTGCAGGTGATGGTGGCTCCCGCCACGGCCTTGAGGCCGGTCGGGCAGGTGACGCCGGAGACCTTGTCGCCGACCCAGGGCAGCGGGTGGATCCTGCCCTCGGTGCGGCCCGCGACCGCAGCGGTCACGCCGCCGACGACGAGGAACTTGCTGCGTTCCATCGCGTACTCCTGATGTCCGTGGTGAGGATGCGGCTCCACCCTCGCGCCCGCGCCCGGGCGCGCGCCTCGGCCATAAGGCCGGCGTCAGCGACCGGTCCCTCGGCCGATCGGCCGATCCCGCCGAGCACGGCCTCGCCTACCGTGATCGGCATGAAGTCCGTCTCCCCCCGCGGCTGCGCCTGGGGCTTCGCCGTCGGCGTCCTGCTGGCCGCCTGTGTCGTCGACGTCCTGTACGCGGGTGCCGACGGGACGAGCGTCCTGCCGACGGCGAGCCCGGTCTGGCCGATCCTGGCCGTGCTGCTCGTGGGCCTGGCCGCCGTGCTGTGGCCGGACGAGCGGCGGCCCGAACGGATCACGCCGCAGGTGCGCACCGCCGTGCCCGCCCTGATCTCGGCCCTGTACTCGGTGGCCTCCCTGGTGACCCTCAAGGCGAACATCTTCGGACCCGGCGAGGTCCTGATCCTGCTCTGCCTGCTGTTCGTCGCGGTACGGCACTGCCCGCCGCGCTGGGCCTGGGGGTGCGGAGCCCTCGACGTGGGCGCGCTGTTGCTGTTGCCGGTTCGGTATCTCGGGCCGTGGGACGCCGACGTGCTGGGCTTCGTGGCGGCCGGTCTGGTCCTGGTCGGCATCTTCGCCGGGCTCGCCGCGTACCTGCGCACGCTGGACTACCGCCGGACGGTCGCCGTCACCGATACCCGGCGCTCCGAACGCGTCGCCATCGCCGCCGACCTGCACGACTTCGTCGCCCACCATGTCACCGGGATCCTCGTGCAGACGCAGATGGCCCGCATGATGGCGCAGACCCAGCCGCAGGAGCTCGACCCGGTGCTGGCCGGCATCGAACGCGCCGCGACCGAGGCCCTCGCCTCGATGCGCCGTACGGTCGGCGTGCTGCGTGACACCGGGGAGGAGGCGGCCGACCGCCGCCCGGTCGGCGACCTGGCGGCCATCGCCGACCTGACCGACGGGTTCGCGAGCCCGATCCAGCAGGTCACCCTGCGCTGCGACCCCGCCGTGTCCGACGACCTGCCCCACGAGGTGCAGGCCGCGGCCTTCCGGGTCGTGCAGGAGGCGCTGACCAACATCCGGCGCCACGCGGCCGACGCGGCCGACATCGAGGTCCGCCTGCGGGACGACGCCGGACGCCTGGAGGTGTCGGTCGCGGACGACGGACGGGGCGGCACCCAACTCCCGGCGGCCGCGCACGGCGGCGGCTTCGGCCTCGTCGGCCTGAAGGAACGGGTGACCGCGCTGGGCGGCGAACTGCACGCCGGGCCGCGGGACGGCGTGGGGTGGGAGGTGCGGGCGGTGTTTCCGGCGGGGAAGTCCTGACGGGCTACGGCGAAGACGGCCACAGGCCCGAAGGGTGACGGCGGCGGCGCGCAGCCGGGTGCCCGGCAGGTCTTCGGCCGTCGTCAGACAGGGGCCGCTGTCAGGGGAAGGGGCGGGGCTCGCGTGCCGCCACCTGCTTCGGGGCGCGGGGCGGTCGCCGCTGATGCGGGGTGAGTTCGGCGAGTTCGGACGTCTGCGGTAGGCGCGCGCACGTCGACCACGACGGAACGAGTGCGGGTCGGCCCGGCCTGGCGTCCGGGGCCGCTCCGGTTGTTCAATGGTGCTGCACAGTCCCAGTTCGGGAGAGGAGCGCTCCGTGTCACCTGCCGCCGTGCCGTCGCTCGGTGCACGGATCCGGCATGCGCGCCTCGCGCGAGGGCTCAGCCTGCGCGGGCTCGCCCGCGAGGTCGGCGTCTCGGCGAGCCTGGTCTCGCAGATCGAGAACGGCAAGAGCCAGCCCTCGGTCAGCACGCTGTACGCCATCACGACCGCCCTCGGCATCTCCGTCGAGTCCCTCTTCGACGCGGGCGAGGCCACTACCGTGCGCCCGGTGGCAGCTGCGCCAGGCACCGCGGCCGGTGCGGCGCCAGGCGCGGTGGCCGGGGCCGCACCCGGACCAGCGCCCCGCACGGCGCCCCGTACGGCGCCCGGAGCAGCACCCGGAGCAGCACTCAGCGCCGCCCCCGGCACCGTCCTGCACGCCCTGGCCGCCTTCGCCGCCGACCCCGGCCGCCGCATCGGCCCCCTGGTCACCCCGGACGAGCGGGAGGTGCTGGAGCTGGACTCGGGTGTCGTGTGGGAGCGTCTCGGCCATGTTCCCGGCACCGATGTCGACTTCCTGCAGGTGACGTACCGGCCCGGCGGCGCCTCCTCCAGCTCCGGCGGCCTCATGCGCCACGCGGGCACCGAGTACGGCTGTCTGACCTCGGGCGAACTGATCCTCACCCTCGGTTTCGACGAGTACACGCTGCGCCCCGGCGACGCAGTCTGCTTCGAGTCGACGATCCCGCACCGCTACCGCAATGATGGTGACGTACCGGCCGTGGGCGTCTGGTTCGTGTTCAGTGACACTTGACACTCGCGGCGCGCGGTCGTTCACTCCGAAGTGGGGGTGTTCGCCATGGCGATCCGCACATTCGGACCCAACGCCGTCGACTGGGAAGAGCGCGTCGACCTGGACCGGCTGCGCAGGCAGCGGCTGGCCCGTCTCAACGAGACCCTGAATCGCTCCGAGCTGGGCGCGGTGCTCAGCTTCGACTTCGCCAACATCCGCTACATGACCGCCACGCACATCGGCACCTGGGCGATGGACAAGCTGATCCGCTTCGCCCTGCTGGTGCGCGGCGGCGAACCGATCGTCTGGGACTTCGGCTCCGCCGCCCGGCACCACCAGCTCTACAACCCGTGGCTCGACTACAGCGACGGCAAGGAGGGCGGTCCGCCGACCGGCGCCCGCGCCGGCATCTCCACACTCCGCGGCGCCTTCCACCCGGAGGCCGGGATCGCCCAGGACGTCGCCGCGAAGATCGCCGCCGAGCTGCGCGAACACGGCCTGGCGGGCGAGCCGCTCGGCATCGACGTCGCCGAGATGCCGGTCCTCACCGCCCTGCGCGCGGAGGGCATCGAGGTGGTCGACGGACAGCAGGTCTTCCTGGAGGCCCGCCGCATCAAGACACCGGACGAGATCTCCCTGCTCACTCAGGCCTGCGCCATGGTCGACGCGGCGTACGAGGAGCTGTACGGCTACCTGCGCCCCGGCGTGCGCGAGAACGAGTGCGTCGGGGTGGTCAGCAAGGTGCTGTACGACCTCGGCAGCGAGTACGTCGAGGGGGTCAACGCGATCTCCGGCGAGCGCTGTTCACCCCACCCGCACGTCTACAGCGACCGCCTCATCCGCC
Organism: Streptomyces sp. R28; assembly: GCF_041052385.1. Taxonomy (GTDB): domain Bacteria; phylum Actinomycetota; class Actinomycetes; order Streptomycetales; family Streptomycetaceae; genus Streptomyces. Next base: position 9,503,108 of record NZ_CP163439.1, read on the forward strand.
CCGGCGACCCGGCCTTCTTCGACATCCTGCACAGCCACCTCGGCTACCGCACCTGCTACTACCGCACGTTCGCCGTCGGCAGCGCTTCCAGCGCCCAGCGCGACGCCTACGTCCGCTGCCGCGAGTACATGGACCAGGCCATCGCCCTGGTCCGACCCGGTGCCACGACCGCCGACATCGTCCAAGTCTGGCCGCGAGCCGAGGAGTTCGGCTTCGCCGACGAGACCGCCGCGTTCGCCCTCCAGTACGGCCACGGCGTTGGCCTGTCGATCTGGGAGAAGCCGATCTTCAGCCGACTGGTCTCCCTCGACCACCCCGAGGTCCTCGAAGAAGGCATGGTGTTCGCCCTGGAGACCTACTGGCCCGCCGCCGACGGCTGGTCCGCCGCCCGGATCGAGGAGGAACTGGTCGTCACCGCCGACGGCTGCGAGGTCATCACCAAGTTCCCGGCGGAGGAGCTGCTGGTGGCGGGCCGCAAGTACTGGACGGTGGGCGGCGAGCTCAACACCCGCCGCGAGTCGCAGTCCCACCTGAACACGGGCCGCGCGGCACAAGCCGCTCTCGACACCCCCCGCGGCGACGGGACGCACTGATGGACCCGGCCGAACTCCTCGCCGCCTACGAGCAGATGGCCGTCATCCGCCGTACGGAGAAGGCCGCCCACGACCTGTTCCTACAGGGCCTCGTCAAGGGCACCACCCACCTCGCCGCCGGACACGAGGCCATCGCCGTCGGCGCGAGCGCCGCCCTGCGCCCCGACGACTACGTCTTCGCCACCTACCGGGGCCACCACCACGCCATGGCACGCGGGGCCACCCCTGAGGAGTGCCTCGCCGAACTCATGAGCCGGGCCACGGGGTTGTGCAAGGCCAAGGGCGGCTCCATGCACCTGACCAAGGCGGCCACCGGCATGCTCGGCTCGTACGCCATCGTCGGCGCCCACCTCCCGATGGCGGCCGGCGCCGCCTGGTCGGCCCGGCTGCGCGGCACCGACCAGATCGCCGTCGCCTTCTTCGGCGACGGCGCCACCAACATCGGCGCCTTCCACGAGGCGCTCAACCTGGCCGCCGTGTGGAAGCTGCCCGTGCTGTTCGTCTGCGAGAACAACCTGTACATGGAGTACACCCCGATCGCCGACGTCACGGCGGTGCCCCGGCCCGCGGCCGACCGGGCGCCCGCGTACGGCATCCCGGGCGAGGTGGTGGACGGCAACGACGTCGTCGCCGTACAGGAGGCGGTGGCCCGGCTCGCGGGGCGGGCCCGGGCAGGAGACGGGCCCGCACTGCTGGAGGCGGAGACCTACCGGCACTTCGGGCACAGCCGCGCCGACCCGGCCACCTACCGTCCGGCCGAGGAGGTCGAACGGTGGCTGAAGCGCGACCCGTTGGACCTGGCGCGCGGGCGGCTCGTCGAGATGGGCATGCCGGAGGCCGTGGTCGGTGAGGCGGACGACCGGGCAACGGTCGCCGTACGGAAGGCCGTTGAGGCCGCGAAGGCCGGGCCCGCGCCCGATCCGCGCGAGGCGCTGACCGACGTATGGGCCGACGGAGGTGCGGCGTGGCGGACGTGATCAGCTACCGGGAGGCGGTCGCCGAGGGCATCGCGCGGGAGATGCGGCGCGATCCCACCGTCGTGTGCCTGGGTGAGGACATCGGCGAGGCGGGCGGGGTGTTCAAGACGACCGTCGGGCTGCGCAAGGAGTTCGGGCCCGAGCGGGTGTGGGACACGCCCATATCCGAGCAGGCCATCGTGGGGGCCGCCATGGGCGCCGCGATGACCGGGATGCGGCCGGTCGCCGAGATCATGTTCTCCGACTTCCTGGCCTGCTGCTGGGACTACCTCGCCAACGAGATCCCCAAGGTGCGGTACATGACGGGTGGTCAGGTCACCGTCCCGCTCGTCGTGCGCACCGCCAACGGCGGCGGGCTCGGCTTCGGCGCCCAGCACTCCCAGGCCACCGAGAACTGGGCGTTCACGATCCCCGGCCTGAAGATCGCGGCACCGGCGACCCCCGCCGACGTGATCGGCATGATGGCGGCGGCGATCCGCAGCGACGACCCGGTCGTCTTCTTCGAGCACAAAGGGCTGCTCGCCACCAAGGGCGCGCCCCCGCCGCCGGACCACGTCGTCGAGCTGGGCCGCGCCGCCGTCGTCCGCGAGGGCGCCGACGTCACGCTCGTCGCCCTCGCCTCGATGGTGCCGGTCGCGCTGAAGGCCGCCGAGTTCCTGTCCGGTGAGGGAATCGAGGCCGAGGTCGTCGACCTGCGCTGTCTCGTGCCGCTGGACATGAGCACCGTACTCGCCTCGCTCGGCAGGACCTCGCGGCTCGTCACCGTGGAGGAGAACCCGTACCAGGGCGGCTGGGGCGCGACGGTCGTCTCCGTCGTCGCCGACGAGGGGTTCGCTCTGCTGGACGCACCGGTCAGACGGGTGGCGGGGGAGTGCGTCCCGCTGCCGTTCGCCGACGCCCTCGAAGAGGAGGTCATCCCCACCGTCGACAAGGTCGTGGCGGCCGTACGCGGCCTCGCCGCCTACTGAACACCCCATGGGAGGAAGAACGATGCCCCATCGGATACTCCTGCGCGCAGGACACGTGCTGTCGATGGACCCCGACATCGGGGACCTCCCCCAGGGGGACGTCCTCATCGAGGACAGGAAGATCACGGCGGTCCAGTCGGAGATCAGCGCCGACGCCGAAGTGCTCGACATGACCGGACGGATCGTGATCCCGGGCTTCGTGGACACCCACCGCCACACCTGGGAGGCGCCCATCCGGGGCGTCGCCCCCGACGCCACCCTGGACGACTACTTCGTCGACATCCTGGACACCTTCGCACCGCTGTACACCCCCGAGGACGTGTACGCGGGCAACCTCGCGGGATCCCTGGAGTGCCTGAACGCCGGCATCACGACCCTCGTCGACTGGTCGCACATCAACAACACCCCCGCCCACCCGGACGCCGCGATCCAGGCGCTCACGGAGACCGGCATCCGCGCCCAGTACGCGTACGGCAGCGCCAACACCTCGCTCGCCGACTACTGGTTCGAGAGCAAGATCGCGGTACCGGACGACGACGTACGGCGGATCCGCAGCACCTACTTCGCCTCCGACGACGGCCTGCTCACCATGGCACTGGCCACCCGTGGCCCCGGTTTCTGCACCAACGACGTCGTCACCGCCGAGTGGGCCCTCGCCCGCGACCTGGACATCCCGATCACCGTGCATGTGGCGATGGGCCGCCTGGCGGGCCGCTTCGGCATGGTCAAACAGCTCCACGGCCTGGGGCTCCTCGGCTCCGACACCACCTACGTCCACTGCTGCTACTTCAGCGAGGAGGAGTGGCAGATGGTCGCCGACAGCGGCGGCACGGTCTCGATCGCACCGCAGGTCGAGATGCAGATGGGGCACGGCTGGCCGCCCGTGATGAAGGCCATCGAGCACGGACTGCGGCCGTCCTTGAGCATCGACGTCGTCACCACCGTGCCCGGCGACATGTTCACCCAGATCCGCGCGGCCTTCGGCGCCGAACGCGCCCGCGTCAACGCCGACTGCTGGAAGGCCAACATGCCCGTGCCGGACACGATGTTGACGGCACGTCAGATGCTGGGGATCGCGACGCGCAACGGCGCCCACGTGGCGGGCCTCGAACAGCGCACCGGCTCCCTCACTCCCGGCAAGCGCGCCGACGTCGTCGCGATCGACGCCACCGCGCTGAACGTCGCCCCGGTGCACGACGCGGCAGCCGCCGTGATCCTGTCGGCGGACGTCTCCAACGTCGACACGGTCATCGTCGACGGCGTGATCCGCAAGCGCGACGGCAGGCTCCTGGCCGACCTCGACCGGGCCCGGCGCCTGGTCCAGGAGTCCCGCGACCGGCTCCTGGCCGCGAAGGAGGTGAGGAGCGCGGCATGACCCGACACCTGGTGCGCCGTGCCGTCGACGTCCCGGAGCCGCCGTACGACGAACTCGGTTACCGGCGGCGGACGTTGGTCGGCGAGGACGACGGAAGTGTGCACACCGGCTTCGGCCTGTGCGCAATACGGCCCGACGGCCGGGTCGCGGCCCATGTGCACTCGTACGAGGAGAGCTTCCATGTGCTCTACGGGGCCGTGATCCTCGATGTTCCCGAAGGCTCGTTTCTCCTCGAAGAGGGCGACTACGGCCTCCTGCCGACCGGTGTTCCGCACGCCTGGCGCGGCGCCGGGGACGTCGCCGGCCGCTGGGCCGACATGCTCGCCCCCGTGCCACGCGCCCGCTACGGCCACGACACCCAGGCGGTGCCCGCGCTGCCCGAGCGCGACCCCGTCCGCATCGACGTCCGCGACCCGCGCACCCGGTCCTTCGGCCACTTCGAGACCGCGCAGATGGATCCCGGCAAGCAGTCGCAGGACCTGCTCGCGGCGTCGGCGAGCATGCGGACCGCGCTGCTCGTGTACAGCGGGATCACGGTGAAGATGATGGTCGACAGCGACCTGGGCGCGGTCGCCTCGACGATGTTCATGGTGCAGTACGCGCCCGACGGCGTCGTCGGCACGCACGACCACCCTTTCGAGGAGACGTACCTGTTCCTCGAAGGGGAGACGGAGGCGGTGTTCGACGGCGAGCGGTACCGGCTCGGTCCCGGGGACTGCGCCTGGGCGGGCGCCGGTTGCGTGCACGGCTTCGCCAACGTCGGCCAGGGACCGCTGCGCTGGCTGGAGACACAGGCGCCGCAGCCGCCGCCACGCCACTCCTACCGGTTCACACGGGACTGGGACTACCTGAGGGAGGCCCTGGAATCATGAACAGCGTCCTCGTTGTGGGCGGAACCTCCGGGATCGGCCTGGAGTTCGCCCGGATGCGGGCCGGACGCGGGGACGAGGTCGTCCTGACCGGCCGCGACGGCCATCGCGCCGACACCATCGCCAAGGAGTTCGGCGCCCGCGGAAGCGCGCTCGACCTCGGCCGGCCGGGGGAAATCGCCGCCGCGCTGGCCGACGTCGGGCGCGTCGACCATCTGGTCATCGCGGGCGTCTCCCGCGACGACAACAAGGTCACCGAGTACGACATCGACGCCGCCCTGCGGCTCGTCACCCTCAAACTCGTCGGCTACACCGAGGTCGTGCACACCCTGGTGTCCCGGCTGCACGACGACAGCGCGATCGTGCTGTTCGGCGGACAGGCCAAGGAACGGCCCTACCCGGGCGCGACGACGGTGGCGACGGTCAACGCGGGCGTTCGCGGTCTGGTGCACACCCTCGCCGTCGAACTCGCCCCGATCCGGGTGAACGCCGTCCACCCGGGCATCGTCGGTGACAGCCCCTACTGGCGGGACAAGCCGGAGAAGGTACTCGCCACCCTGCGCACCGAGACCCCCACGGGGCGGCTCGCCTCCTTGGCCGACGTGGCCGACGCCGTGGACTTCCTGCTGCGCAACGGGTCGGTCAACGCGGTCGAACTGAGCGTGGACGGAGGGTGGTTGCTCGGCTGAGCGAGGGCGCCGCGGAGTGGGCGCGGGGTCAGCGCTTGAAGCCGACCGCGCCGTACAGCGAGACGGGCTCTTCCTTCGCCTCGTTCTCGCCGGCGTTCCCGCCCGCGACGGGCCGCCAGTCCGACAGGGAGACGATCCCCGGTTCCAGCAGCTCAAGTCCCTTGAAGAGTCGGCCCACTTCGGCGTGTGAACGGGCCACGAGCGTCACCCCGCTCGCGGTGTAGGCCTCGATACCCCGCCGGACGTTCTCCGGATCGAAGTCCGCCGTCATCGCCGACAGCACCAGACAGCTGCCCGGCGCCAGCGCGCCGACCAGAGTGTCCACGAGCTGATGGGCACCGTCGTCGTCCGCGATGAAGTGCAGCAGCGCGATCAGGGACAGGGCGACGGGCCGGTCGAAGTCGAGGACGGACGCGGCCCGTTCGAGAATGCGCTCCGGCTCACGCGCGTCGGCCTGCAGATACTCGGTCACACCCTCCGGAGTACCGTGCAGCAGGGCCGCGGCGTGAGCGAGCACGATCGGGTCGTTGTCGACGTACACCACCCGTGCGTCCGGGACGACGGACTGGGCGATCTGGTGCAGGTTGGGCTCGGTGGGGATGCCGGAACCGATATCGAGGAACTGGCGGATCCCCGTTTCCCGGACGACCGCCCGGGTGGCCCGCTCCATGAACCGGCGGTTGGCCCGCGCATGCCGGGGTGCGTCACCCTGCATCGCGGTGATCCGCCGCCCGAGTTCCTCGTCGACGGGGTAGTTGTCCTTGCCGCCGAGGTACCAGTCGTAGACTCGGGCCGGATGCGGCCTGCTCGTGTCGATACGTGAGACGGCCGGCTCGGTCCCGGTCACGCGGGCCTCCTGTGCTCGACAACGGCGCGTGCGAGCAGTCTTCCACGATCATGCGGCCCGGCGGAGACTGTCTTCGGCCACCTCCTTGTCGACGGCCGCACGCACCAACGCGGCGGCGAGCACGGCCGGTTCGGTGTTGCCGGCGAGGTCGGCCAGCCGGTCCGGGTCCTCGGGCAGGCCGAGCCGCCGCGCGCCCGAGAGCGCCTTGCCGTCCAGGTAGGGCGCCACTTCGGGCCAGACCCGCTGGGCCTCGCGCAGGAAGATGACGGCGCCGGCCGGACCCATGCCGGGGAACTCCTGGAGCAGACGGCGCAGTTCGGCGACGTCGCCGTCCGCCTCCTCGCGCAGCCGCCGCAGATCGCCGCCCCAGCGCTCGGTCAACAGCTCGGCTCCGTCGCCGAGTTGGGTGGCGGTGCGCTCGTCGTAGCGCCGATAGCCGCCCCGGACCAGTGCGTCCACCCGCTCCTGCCAGTCGGCGTCGGCCATGCGGCGCGGATCGCGCAGCCCCGCCTCGTACAGGGCGCGGGCGGTGTCGAGGGCGATCGATCCGCGGATGCGGGCACTGAGCAGGAGCGCCAGCACCAGCAGCCGGTACAGCGGCTGCGGGGTGTCCTTGAGCGGGATGCCCGCTTCCTCGGCGAACGTCTGCCCGTGCGCGCGCACGAGTTCGCGTACCACGCGCTGGTCGTCGCTCATGGCCGCAGCGGATCGTGGCCGATCGTCATCAACTGATGCCGACGGCGCGTCTGTTCGGGCTCGGGCTCGTTCTCCAGATCCGCCTCGGCGCTGACGGTGTCCACGACGTCGTACATCACCTGGACGTCGTCGTCCGTGAGATCGGTGCGCCGCTTCTGCAGGATCGCGAGGACGTGCTGCCCGGTCGGTGTGCCGGCCTGGTCCGGCAGCGGCTCGGTCTCCTCGTCCGCGTCACTGACCCGCAGCCAGGTGGCCAGCTCCTGCGAGGTCATGTTCACCACGCGGTGGAACTCCTGCCACAGCGTGTCGAGTTCGAGGGCGTCGGTCATTGGTGCCTCTCCTTGGCGAGTACGGCTCTTCGCGTACGACGTGTCCCGTACGGCATTCTCCGTACGGCGCTCCCCGTACCGTCGTGTCACTCGTCGCGCGGCCAGTTCTCGGCGTCGAACATCCAGCGCTGCTTCTCCAGCTCGCTCGTGATGCCGATCAGCAGGTCCTGTGTCACCGGGTCCGGCTCGGCGGTCGCGTCGATACGTTCGCGCAGCCGCTCTATGGTCGCCCCCAGGGCGTCCACGACCAGCTGGACGACCTCCGTGTCGCGCAGCCAGCCCTCCTTGGGGCCGGGCAGCGTGTAGGCCGCGGCGATGGTCTCCGGCCGGCCGTCGGGCGGCAGGCCGAGGGCCGCGGAGCGTTCGGCGACCGTGTCGGAGAACGAGCGGGCCACCGACACCACGTCGTCGAGCTGTAGATGGATCGAGCGGAACCGCGGTCCCACGATGTTCCAGTGCGCCTGCTTCCCGATCAGCGAGAGTCCGAGAAGATCGACGAGAGTGCTCTGCAGGGCCTCCCCGGCGACCCGGCGAGCCGGTTCGGGAAGCGTGCTCTTGACGACAGTCATACCGAGCTCCTCCTTCTGGCTTTGTTCTGCTGGCTGTGTCCTGGGCGGTATGGAACGGTGCGGCGCCGTAACCACTCCAGACGCCGCGACCCCTCCATGCGGGCGCGGGTGCCCAGGGCGAACCTGTGCAAAACGCGAGGTGTCTCAATGTGCGAACACGCCGTCCAGGAAGTGGGTCACGTCCGCGAACACCTCCGCCCTGTTCGTCTCGTGGAACACCTCGTGCCGGGCCCCCGGGTAGACGCGCTCGGTCAGCTCGTTCCCGCGCAGCTCCTCGACGCCGACCCGGCTGCCGGGGAGCGGCACCAGGCGGTCCTCGTCGCCGTGCAGCCACAGCAGGGGCAGACGCCCGAGGTCGCCGCCCTTGGACACGGTGTCCAGCATCCGGGCGAACGCCTCCACCGTCGGCCGCTTCATCGGGCCGTGCCAGACCAGCGGATCCGCCGCGTACGCCGCACCCACCTCGGGGTCGCGGGAGAGTGCGGCGGGGCTGATCGGCGTGTCGGGGATCTCGTCGAGGGCGAGCAGCCGCCGGGGCAGGGCCCAGTCCCCGATCACGGGCCCGGACAGCACCAGGGCGGCGAGTCCGTCGCCGTGGAGCTGCGCGTAGCGGGCCGCGATCAGACCGCCCATGGAGTGCCCGATCAGGACGACGGGCAGGTCCGGATACGCGGCCCGGGCCAGGTCGGCGACGGCGTGCACATCGGCGACCACGTCCTCGAAGTCCTCGATCACCACACGCTCGCCCGCCGACCTCCCGTGACCGACGTGATCGGGCCCGAACACGGCCGCACCGTGCTCGACGAGGACGTCCGCCACCTCGGCGTACCGGCCGGCGTGCTCCCCGTAGCCGTGGATCACCAGCGCCACGTAGCGGGGCCGAGGGCTCGGCCATGCGCGTACGACGATCGGTCCCCGGCTTCCAGCAAGTACATGCTCGTGGGTGTCGGCCATGTCTCCTCGTCCCCTCCGGCTGCGTCGGTGAAGGTGCCCCGGGATCTTCCCAGGGCGCGGCGGGGCGGTCTATAGTCCAAAACTAGCGGTGCTAATTAAATGGGTGTCGATTCATACCGCCCGGTCAGGAGAGATCCTCGTGCGTCCCGTCCACTTCGCGGCCGCCCGCCGCACCCCCATCGGCAAACTGCGCGGAGCGCTGTCCTCGGTACGGCCCGACGACCTCGCGGCGACCGTGATCCGGGGTCTCGTCGCGGAGGTGCCCGCACTCGACCCGGCGCGGGTCGACGACGTCTACTGGGGCGCCGCCAACCAGGCCGGCGAGGACAACCGCAACGTCGCCCGCATGGCCGCACTGCTCGCCGGCCTCCCGGAGACGGTGCCGGGTGCGACGGTCAACCGCCTGTGCGCCTCCGGCCTCGAGGCGGTCACCACGGCCGCCCGCACCATCGCGGCAGGCGAGGCCGACATCGTGCTCGCCGGCGGTTCCGAGTCCATGAGCCGTGCCCCCTTCGTCCTGCCCCGCCCCGACGAGGCGCTGCCGCACCGCATCGAGACCGTCGACACCCGCCTCGGCTGGCGCCTGGTCAACCCGGCGATGAAGGACCTGCACGGCCTGCTGTCCATGGGCGAGACCGCCGAAGAGGTCGCCGAGCGGTACGGCGTCCCCCGCGAGCGGCAGGACGAGTTCGCGCTGCGCAGCCACCAACGGGCCGCCGAGGCCCGCAAGAACGGCCACTTCGACGACGAACTCCTGCCGGTTCAGCGCCCGGACGGGGTGCTGGTCGACAGCGACGAATGCATCCGTGCGGACACGTCGTACGAGAAGCTCTCCCGGCTGAAGCCGGTCTTCCGGCAGGGCGGCACCGTTACGGCGGGCAACGCCTCACCGATGAACGACGGCGCCGCCGCACTGCTCCTGGTCAGCGAAGAGGCCCTGAACGAACTGGGCCTGGAGTCCCTCGGCCGCTATGTCGCCGGGGCCTCGGCCGGCGTCCACGCCGACGTGATGGGCATCGGTCCCGTCCCCGCCACCCGCAAGGTCCTGGCCCGCGCCGACTGGACGATCGGCGACATCCAGGAGGCCGAGTTCAACGAGGCGTTCGCGGCGCAGGCACTCGCGTGCGTCGACCAGCTCGGCATCGATCCCGAGCTGGTCAACCCCAGCGGAGGCGCGATCGCGCTGGGGCACCCGCTGGGCTGCTCGGGCGCACGGATCCTCACGACCCTGCTGCACCGGATGCGGCGGACGGGGGCGGAGCGGGGGCTGGCGACCATGTGTGTGGGAGTGGGGCAGGGGAGTGCGGTGCTGGTGGAGAGGCACTAGCAATCTCCCACTTGGCGAGACGGTCCTTACCCGCACCGGTTGTCCGGACATAGCATCGGTCTCCGCATGGACACGATGACACTCTGGAACATCACCGGTGGCGGGTTCGCCGCGCTCGCCTTCGCGGCCCTGCTCGTCGGCTTCTCGAAGACGGCCGTGAGCGGGGCCAACACGGTCAGCCTCGCGATCTTCGCCGCCGTGCTGCCCGCCCGCGCCTCCACCGGCGTCCTGTTGCCGATCCTGATCGCCGGGGACGTGCTCGCCGTTCTCACCTACCGACGGCACGCCCACTGGCCCACGCTGTGGCGGCTGTTCCCCGCGGTCGCGGCCGGCGTCGTCTTCGGCACGGTGTTCCTGATGTGGGCGGACGACGGGATCGTCCGTACGTCGATCGGCGCGATCCTGCTGCTGATGGCAGGCGTGACGGTGTGGCGCCGCCGTACGGCCGAGACGGAGGAGGAACCGGACTCGGTCACCACGCGGGCCGGCCGGGTCAAGGCCCGCTCGTACGGCGTCCTGGGCGGCTTCACCACCATGGTCGCCAACGCGGGCGGCCCGGTGATGTCGATGTACCTGCTGTCGGCCGGCTTCCGAAAGCTCGGTTTCCTCGGGACGTCCGCCTTCTTCTTCCTGATCGTCAACGTCTCCAAGGTGCCCTTCAGCGTCGGACTCGGCCTGATCGACGGCCCCTCGCTGCTGCTCGACGCGGCGCTCGTGGCGTTCGTCGTGCCCGGTGCGTTCCTCGGCAAATGGGCTGTGCACCGGATCAACCAGCGCCTGTTCGAGCAACTCGTGATCGCGGCGACGGTCGTGGGCGGTGTACAGCTACTGCTGCGCTGACTCCCGCAGTTGCGCCAGCAGGGCCGGCAGATCGGCGAAGGAGTCGATCACGCGGTCGGGCGTACCGCTCGCGGCCCGGTGCGTCTGCGGCAGGTACTTGCCGGTCTTGACCAGCACGCCCGTGACACCGGCCCGCTGTGCCGCGAGCACATCGGACTCGATGTCGTCGCCCACCATCACCGCCTCCTCGGCACCGACCCCCACATGCGCCAGCACCGCCTCGAAGAACGCGGCCGACGGCTTGCCCGTGATCTCCGCCTCGACCCCCGCTGCCTTCTCCAGGCCGACCAGGAACGCGCCGGTGTCCAGCTGCAACCCCTGCTCGGTACGCCAGTACAGATTCCGGTGTATGGCGACCAGTCGCGCCCCGCGCTGCACATGCCCGAAGGCCCGGTTGAGCGCCGCGTAGTCGAACTCGGGCCCGGCGCCACCGACGACCACCACGTCCGGAGCGGAACCGTCGCCCTCGTCATCGCCGACGACGGTGATCCCGCCCAGGTCCTCCGCGATGTCCCCGCTGTTCAGCAGCGCACACCGCGCCCCCGGACAGTGCTCGGCGAGATACGCGGCGGTGACGGCGGGCGCGGTCAGGATGTCCTGCGCGGACACCGGGAACCCGGCGTCCGCCAGCGTCCGGGCGATCGACGCCCGCGTCCGCGAGGTCGTGTTCGTGACCAGCGCCACGCCGAGCCCGGACTCGCGGATCTCCCGCAACGCCTCGACCGCATCGGGCAGGGGCCGCCACGAGACGGTGAGGACCCCGTCGATGTCGATGAGGACGGCACGTAGGGATCCCGTGCGAGGACGATGGTCATCGGCCGGCGCCGGGCCGCTCAAGGAGCGATCCCGACACCCTTGATGCCGCTCCAGGCCTGTTCCTGAGCCGCCGTCATGGCGGGCCACCGCAGCCCGCCCGGGCGCGGCTCGACGCGCGAGGCGTACGGCGACGGGCGGAACGCCGGGTCGTAGAAGCAGCCGGTGGCGTACGTACGGTCGAAGGCCGCGCACGAGGCTGCGATCGACAGGGCCGTCGGCCGCTCCTCCGTCCGCACCCACCGGTCCAGGGCCGCGATGGAGGCGGCGTACTCGGCGTCGCTCATCTGGCTGTGCTCGTGCTCCCGCGTGAACGTCTGCACCAGACGCCCGCCCCGGCCGGCCCCGCGCAGCGTGTCCCGGTAGGCCGCCTCGTGCTCGACGAACGCCGTCGGGTCGTCGATGGCGCGCAGGGTGAGCACCGGGACCGGGACCTCGCCCGTGAGGTCGCTGTCGTAGGACAGATCGCGTACGGCCGTCGGGTCCGGGGAGAACCGCTCGACGCCGGCGTTGAGCGCCTCGTCGTCATGCGACCCGGAATACCGGACGCCACGGTTTCCGAACGGATTCCGGCCCCCGAGACGGTGGTGCACGATGTCCCGGAACGTGAAGGTCGCCCACCGCAGATGCGACTCCAGCGTGTGCTCCGGGACCTTCGTGACCGCCAGGATGTCGTCGAGATTGCGCTGCTGCAGGGCGGTCCGCTCCTCGGGCGCCGACGCGTACCCGGTGCACTCCTGCAGCCGGGCGCGCAGCCCGGCGGTCGTCATGATCGAGTCGGCGCGCAGTCCTTGCCACAGCGGGTACTGCGGCTCGCTCGGGCGGGGGTGGTTGCGGCAGTAGTACTGGTAGACGACGCGCAGGTCGACGCGGTAGTCGTAGCCGCGCGAGCCCCCGGCGAGGACGCCGTTGGTGAGCAGCGCACCGTCGTACGTCCCCTGGCGCTTGCCGTAGGTCTCCACCACCTTCGCGGCGACGTTCCCGCCCCACGACTGGCCGTGCACATACGTCCGCCGTGGCGTGCCGAACTCCTCGGCGAACAGCCGGCGCACGCTCTCGGTGTCGGCGGCGGCCATCCGCGTCCCGTAGCCGCCCCGGCGGTACGACGAGCCCGCCCAGGCGTAGCCCTCCTTCACCATGACCGTCCAGCGGCCCAGATCGTCGAGGCTGCGGGCGGGGTCGGACTTCGCGCCGAGGTCCGGGCCGCCGTGGGCGTGCACGACGAGGGAGCCGTTCCAGTCGGCGGGTACGGCGATCGCGTAGTACGCGCCGTTGGAGTCGCGGCCGCTGTAGCAACGCGCCTTGCCGACGAGGTCGACGGGGCACGCGACGTGCGCCGGCCCTGACGCCGGCTCCGGCGCCTCCCCCCGGGCGTTCGAGGCGCCGACGAGGAGGCCGACGGCGAGGGCACCGGTCAGCACAGCGGTCAGCGTCGTCCGCCGCCGTGCGGGCGACGGGACAGATCTGCGGATCAGTGAGTGCGTTCTCGTCCAGTCCAACACGCTGCTCCTCGTTCTCGTCGGCGCGTCGTCGAGCCGTGCGCCGCGATGCTAGGGAGCGACGGGGTGAGGGACCACGATCTGATCGTTGTGTTCATAGTGTTCGCCCGAAAGGACGCTGGATCAGGCGGCGACCCGAGGTGCCGCCCGCCGGACGGCACCTCGTACGCTCGCCCCATGTCCCCCCGCCACGTCCTGATCCTCGGCGGCACCACCGAGGCCCGCGAACTCGCCGCCGCGCTCACCACGCACCCCGGCGTCCGCGTCACCACCTCGCTCGCGGGGCGTGTGGCACGGCCGGGCGCGGTCGAGGGCGACGTACGCGTCGGGGGCTTCGGCGGAGCGCAGGGCCTGGCCGACTGGCTGCGCGCCGAGCAGGTCGACACCGTCGTCGACGCCACCCACCCCTTCGCCGAGTCGATCACGGCCAACGCGGTCCGTGCCGCGACGGCGACCGGGGTGCCGGCGGTCGTCCTGCGCCGCCCCGGGTGGCGGCCGGGACCCGAGGACCGTTGGCACGAGGTCGCGTCGCTCGACGAGGCCGCGGCCCTGCTGCCGAGCCTCGCCCGCCGGGTGTTCCTGACCACCGGCCGCCTGGGCCTGGCGGCCTTCGCCCACCTGAGGGACCTGCACTTCGTCGTACGCTCCGTCGACCCGCCCGAGCCACCGATGCCCCCGCACACCGAAGTCGTGCTGGCCCGCGGCCCGTTCACGACGGCCGACGAGTCGGCACTGTTGCGGGAGCACCGCATCGACGTCCTGGTGACCAAGGACAGCGGCGGAGAGGCGACATCGGCCAAGCTCACGGCCGCCCGCCGGCTCGCCCTCCCGGTCGTGGTCGTACGACGCCCCCCGCTCCCCGAGGGCGTGGACGCGGTGCCCGATGTGGCGGGGGTGCTGGAGCGGCTGGGCCTCGGCCCGTGACGGCCACCGAGCCGGAGGCCCCGCAGAGCGTCAGGCCGCCGTTCAGCGCGACTTGCTCAGCGCCGGTTCCTTGGCGCGGCCGGGCAACCCGGCGCTCAGGTCCTCCACCAGCAGCCGCTTGGCGATCGTGTGGACCGCGCTGCGCAGCTCCGTGCCCGGTGGGCGGCCGATGTCCTCATGCACCCGGCCCTCGAGCCATGTGCCCCACGCCTTGCCGATGACCTCGGCCTCGCGGGTGCCCGCGTCGGTGTGGGAGAGGAGGGAGCCGTCGCGGGTGAGGTAGCCCTCGTCGACCATCCGGTCGAAGACCGGCAGGAGCACTTCCGGCGGCATGTGGCGGCGGGCCGCGATCAGGCCCAGGCTGGCGTGGCCGACCAGCCGGGTCAGCAGCTCGACCTGGATCACCGCCCAGGCGCCGGCCACGTCGAGGCGGGTGTCGGAGTCCGCGATGATCCGGCGTGCGGTGTCGGGCGTCAGGCTGCCGATGATCTTCCCGACGGACGCCTCCAGCACCCGCTGGGCGTTGGCGTCGTGCGGCGACGCGAACCCCTCGCCCATGTCGGTCGACCCCATGCGCGCACTGTCGCGCAGCGGCACCTGTCTGAGGAACAGGGCGACCACGAAGCCGAGCGCCGCGACCGGCACCGTCCACAGGAAGACGGTCTGGAGCGTGTCGGCGTACGCGTCGATGATCGGGGCGGCGACGGGCGAGGGCAGCCGGTGCAGGCCCTCGGGGCTGGTCGCGGCCTGGGTGATGGCGGCCGGATCGAGGCCACTGCCCGTCCTCACGGCGGCCTCGACGCCGTCGGTGAGGTGGGACGTGAGCGTGTTGGTGTAGATCGTGCCGAAGACGGCGGTGCCGAACGAACTGCCCAGTGTGCGGAAGAAGGTGACGCCGGAGGTCGCGGTGCCGAGGTCGGCGTACCCGACGGTGTTCTGCACGGCGATCGTCAGGACCTGCATGCACAGGCCGATGCCGGTGCCCAGCACGAACATGTACAGCGACTCCAGCCAGGCACCGGACGACGGCCCCATGAGGGACATCAGGAACAGCCCCACCCCCATCACCAGGGAGCCGACGATCGGGAAGATCCGGTACCTCCCCGTCTTGCTGACCACGTTGCCGCTGAACACCGACGCGATGAGCAGCCCGACCACCATCGGCAGCGTCCGCACACCCGAGACCGTGGCCGAGTCGCCGTCGACGTACTGCAGGTAGGTCGGCAGGTACGTCATCGCGCCGAGCATGGCGAAGCCCACGATGAAGCTGAGGACGGAGCAGACCGTGAAGACGGGGTTGGCGAACAGCCGCATGGGCAGCATCGGTTCCGCCGCCCGGGTCTCCGCCCAGCAGAACAGCCCCAGCGCGATCACGCCACCGACGAACAGGCCGATGATGACGCCGGAGCCCCACGCGTACTCGTTGCCGCCCCAACTCGTCGCCAGGATCAGCGCGCTGGCACCGACCGCGACGAGCGCGATGCCCAGGTAGTCGATGACGGGCCGCGACGCCGACTTCACCACGGGGATCGTCCGGGCGGCCGCGACGACGACGAGGATCGCGATCGGCACGTTGACGTAGAACGCCCAGCGCCAGGTCAGATGGTCGGTGAACAGGCCGCCGAGCAGCGGTCCGATCACCGTCGCCACACCGAACACGGCACCGATCGCGCCCTGGTACTTGCCGCGTTCCCTGAGCGGGATGACGTCCGCGATCAACGCCATCGCCGTCACCATCAGACCGCCGGCCCCGACGCCCTGCATCGCCCGCCAGGCGATCAGCAGTGACATGTTGGAGGCCAGCCCGCACAGGAACGAGCCCGTGATGAACACGATCGCGGAGACCTGGAAGACCACCTTGCGGCCGAACTGGTCGCCGAACTTCCCGACCAGGACCGTCGCGACGGTCTCCGCGAGCAGGTACGACGTCACCACCCACGACATGTGCTCGGCGCCGCCCAGATCCGACACGATCGTCGGCAGTGCCGTGCCCACGATCGTCTGGTCGAGGGCCGCGAGCAGCATGCCCAGCATGATCGTCACGAAGACGACATTGCGCCGCCGCACGTCCAGGACGGGCGGCTGTGAGGCGGCGGGCGGCGCGGTTTCCTCGGCGAGCGTCACGGGGCCACGATCACAGCGGGGAGTCGAGGGCGCATGCGGGGACAGTCCGCACGGGTGCCGCACGGGTGCCGCACGGGTGCCGGTCCCCGAGGCGCCCCATGGCGCCTCGTGCCGTTACCGCGCTTCCTGCCCCTGCTGCTGCCTCTGCCTCTACTGCTCTACCGCTTCTTCTCTTCCGTCTCTTCCGTCCGATTCCGGCGAAGCAGATAGGTGTCCATGATCCAGCCCTTGCGCTCCCGGGCCTCGGCGCGCAGCCGCTCGATGCGGGGCGCGGCCTCGGCGATCGGGCCGGAGGCGAGGATCTCGTCCTGGGTGCCGATGTACGCGCCCCAGTAGATGTCGATGTCCTGGTCGGCGTACTGCCGGAAGACCTGGTGGGCGTCGAGCATCACCACCACGTCGTCCACGCCGTCCGGGAAGCCCTCGGCCAGCCGTCGGCCGGTGGTGATCTGCACGGGCCGGGCGACCCGGTTGAGCCCCGTCCGATGCCGGGCGACGAGGGCCGAGACACTGCTGATGCCGGGCACGACGTCGTACTCGAAGTCCACGGCGCCCTTGTCCAGGACCTCCTCCAGGATTCCGAGCGTGCTGTCGTACAGCGCGGGATCACCCCACACCAGGAACGCGCCGGTCTCGTCCGCGCCCAGCTCCTCGGCGATCAGCCGCTCGTAGATCCCGGCGCGGGCACTGCGCCAGTCCCCGACGGCCGGGGAGTACGCGGCGCCCCCCGCCGACCGGTCCCGATCCGGATCCCGCGCCTCGACCACCCGGTATGTCCCCTGCGGTATGTGCGCGTCCAGCATGTCCCGGCGCAACTGCGTGAGGTCGGACTTCACCTCGCCCTTGTCGAGGATGAAGAACACGTCCGTACTCCGCAGCGCCCTGACCGCCTGCAGCGTCAGCTGCTCCGGGTCGCCCGCGCCGATACCGATGACATGAATCTTTCGCACGCCCCGAGTCTGCCGCACGCCACTGACAACGCGGACACCGCATCCATGCCGCCGGCGCCGAGGGCTCGAAAGACGAGGGCTCGAAAGAGGTGGGGCGGGACTTGCAGCCGCGGTGCGCTGCGCGGCGGACGGACCCATGCGCTCCGCGCCCGCGCGTGCTGCACGCACGCCCCGATCGGCAGAGCACCCCCGCCCGCATCCCCATCCCCCTCTACGCCTGCCCGCGCAGCCTCGGCGCCCGCTCCCGCGCATCCACGGTCTCGTCGCCCGCCTCCACGACTCCCGCCAGCTCCCGAGCCCACGCGACCAGCCCCGCGAGATCCATCCCGTACGGCCGCTGCCGCCCGGCACCCGACGCCCACTCCTCCACAGCCCCGGCCCCGCGACGCAGCAACCTCGCCCCACCGGTCACGTTCCCGCGGGCCGAGTGGGTGAGGCCCACCGCGAGCTGGGCCAGCGAGCGCCACAGGGCCCGCTCCTCCGGCGGGCCCGTCTTCCAGGCGTCCTCGAAGACCTCGTGCGCATGGAACGGTTTCCCAGCGTCCAGCAGCTGCTGGGCCTCGACGACGCTCTGCTCCGGGGTGCGTACCAGGCCCTCGGGCTGGCGGGCGACGCCGTCCGTGCCGTAGGGGAGAGGGCGCCCGAGACCGTCCCGGGGGCGCGCGTTGCGTGCCCGGCCCTCGCTGTCCCGGTCCCGTGCGTCGGTCTGCCGTCCTGACGGTGTGGTGGCCATGCACCGATTGTCCATCGCGCTGTCCGTCCCCCGCCGGACGCCCTTTTCGGCTCGGTCCCCGGCGTGAGGTAAAGTTCTGCATGCGTGATCACGCGGTTCGCCGCGCGACAGGCACCGGGACGTGGCGCAGCTTGGTAGCGCACTTGACTGGGGGTCAAGGGGTCGCAGGTTCAAATCCTGTCGTCCCGACTTTGCGAAGTCGCAGGTCAGGGGTCGTTTCAGAGAAGATCTGAAGCGGCCCCTTGGTCATTTTTGGGGACCGATTGGGGACCCGCGCACCTGACCGGAAGTGAAGCGCACTTTGACCCGGTCAAGGTGCGCCATGCGGCCCGTGGGCGTGCGCACGGTGTGTTCCAGGGCCGCGTTCAGGGCTGCTGCCGGCCATGGACAGCTCGTCGGCCGTTGGTCCGGGAACGGTCCGGATCTTGCTTTGCCCGGGGTGACCGCCCCGGCGGCAGACAGCGGTCGTGCCCTACGGCAACTGCTCGTACGCCCGGCCAGACAGGGGCTCCGGCCAACACCGAACCCCCACTGGCTCTGGAAGGAAACGGCTGACCCCGGGCGCTCGCCGAAGGCCCGGCCGACGCCGGGACGGCGAAAAACTTGGTGTGCGGGGCCGACAGGACCGGGTAACGTCTTGGTCATGTTCTTCCAGACGCCGATTTACGAGTGAGAGCGTGATGGGCCCCTGCTGACGTCCTTCGGCGTCGCCGCGCCCGTCCCCCACCGATGAATCCGTAGATCACTTCACATCATTCCGGGAGAACCCGTGAGCAAGAACATCAACAACCCCGTGGGCATGGGCGGCGGCCAGCGCAAGAAGCTGTCCCGCGCCGAACGGCAGAACAACGGTCCGCACCGCAACCTCGACCGCCAGAGTGCCGCCGACCAGAAGGCGGAGCTGGTGCGCAAGATGCGCGAGAAGGCAGGCGCAGCCGAGGGCGCCGGGGAGACGGGCGACGACACCGCACAGAGCTGACGCACCGCCGCCGCAGGGCGGCACCGCACGGGGCAGGGCCCGGACCACGACGCGTGGTCCGGGCCCTGCTGCCGTACCGGGCGGGGCCTGCCCCGCTCAGCTCTCGGCCGGTGTGGGATCCGCGACTTCGTACGCACTGGGTCCTGCGGAAACGCCGGAATCCGGGCCGCGGTGTGGCAGCAGTGGCGGTTGCAGGTGTGCGGGAATTCTGGACACCGTCGGCGGTGTCGGCGCCCACAGGGGCTGCGAGGCGACGATCGCCGCCGTCGGCGTGCGGCTGCAGGCGTACACTGCGGAGAAGATCACGGTTTTAGTCATTTTGACCTCGTAATTCTGGCAGGAGCGTAGCCAGAACCGCCGGATCCGGCGTCCGATCTGCCCGCAAAGTCCGCAGCAAGTGGCCGTCGGCAGCCTTGGGAGGGCGCGCGCGGAAGAGATAGGCGCCAGGAGGACGATTCTCGATGACCCGGCCCGATGACCCGCGCACCGCGGCGGCCCGGATGTTCGCCGAGGCCGGCGCGTTCGGTGAGCTCCTGGCCGGGATCGACTGGGCGACGACGCCGCTCGGGCCCCCCGAGTCCTGGCCGGGGCCCCTGGTGGACACCCTGCGCCTCATGCTCACCTCTGAGCACGGGATGGCCCTGTACTGGGGCGCCGAATTCGTCACGCTGTACAACCTGGGCGCCGCACCCATTCCCGGCGCCACACACCCCTGGGCGCTCGGCAAACCCTACAAGGAGGTGTTCCCCGAGGTCTGGGCCCCCGTGAGTTCCCACTTCCACTATGTGACCGACACCCGCAAGCCCCTGCTGATCCCGGATGAGCCGCTCATCATGGAGCGCCACGGCTTTTTGGAGCAGTGCTACTTCGACTCCTCCTTCCAGCCCGTGCTGCTGGACGACGGCACCGCCGGCGGCGTGCTGCAGATCCTCACCGAGACCACCGGCCGGGTGCTTGGCGAGCGCCGGCTGCGCCTGCTGAGCGAGACCGGCGCCCGCACCGCCGGGCTGCCCACCCCGGACGAGGTCGCCCGCGTCGTCGCGGAGGTGCTGGGCTCCTATCCCGAGGAGATCCCGTTTCTGGGCCTGTACCTGGCCTCCGAGCCGGGGATGCTGCGGCCGGCGGCCTCCGTCGGGCTGCGGCCGGCGCCCGAGGCCGCCTCGCTGAGTGCGGCCGACGGGTCGGAGATCGCGACCCGGCTGGCGCAGGTCGTCGCCGACGGTGCCCCTGCCGCGCTGCCGGCTGCCGCGCTCACCGGCGACAACACCGCCGGGCTCCACGCCGCGGCCTCCCGGCTCCCGGTCGAGCAGGCGCTGGCTCTGCCGCTGGACTGTGCGGGGCAGGTGGGAGGCGTCCTGGTGGTGGGCGTCAACCCCTGCTTCCCACCGGCCGGGGCCTACCGGGACTTTTTGGAGGTGCTCGCCGCCGCCGTGGCCGGGGCGCTGACGGCCGCGCTCGCCCACGACGAGCAGCGGCGGCGGGCGGAGGCGCTGGCCGAGCTGGACCGGGCCAAGACCACCTTCTTCGCCAACGTCAGCCACGAGTTGCGCACCCCGCTCACCCTGCTCCTGGGCCCGCTCCAGCAGGCCCTGGCCGACGAGGACCGGCCCGAGCGGCGCGAGCAGCTGGAGCTGGCCGAGCGCGGCGCGCTGCGCCTGCTGAAGCAGGTCAACACCCTCCTGGACGTCGCCAGGGCCGGGGCCGGACAGATGCGCCCGGCCTTCGAGCCGGTCGACCTCGCCGGTGCCACGGCCGAGCTGGCCGGGGTGTTCCGCTCCGCTTTCGAAGCGGCCGGGCTGACGCTGGAGGTGGACTGCCCGCCGCTGCCCAAGCCGGTGTCCCTGGACCGGGAGATGTGGGAGAAGATCATCCTCAACCTGCTCAGTAACGCACTGAAGTTCACCTTCACCGGCGGCGCCCGGGTGCGGGTGGCCGCGGCCGGCGACTGGGCCCGGCTGACCCTGACCGACACCGGCACCGGAATTCCCGCTGACGAGCTGCCGCGCCTGTTCGAGCGCTTCCACCGGGTCCGCGGCGCCCGCTCCCGCTCCCACGAGGGCAGCGGCCTCGGCCTGGTGCTGGTGAAGGACCTGGTGGAAGCGCACGGCGGCACCGTCGGCGTGGACAGCCGGCTCGGCCAGGGCACCACCGTCACCGTGGACCTCCCCTTCGCCGCCGCCCCCCGGCCCCGCCCGGACCCGCCCGCGGCCGGCGCCGGATCCCCCGGGGAAGGCGGAGGCGGCAGGCCCGGCCGCGCCGCGGCCTATGTGGACGAGGCGCTGGGCTGGCTGGCGGCCGCCCCCGTCCCCGCCGCGGCCACCCCCGCGGCACGCACCCCGCACGCCCCCGCGACCCACGATGCCCCCCACGGCCCCGGCCCGCACGAAACCGACCGCCCCCACCCGGCCCGCCTGCTGGTCGTCGACGACAACGCCGACATGCGCGCCTACCTCACCCAGCTCCTGCAGCCCGACTACGACGTGCTGCTCGCCGCCGACGGCCGGGCCGCCCTGGACTTGGCCCTGGCGCAGCCGGTGGAGCTGGTGCTCAGCGACGTGATGATGCCCCGCATGGACGGCTTCGAGCTGGTCCGGGCGCTGCGCGCCGACCCGCGCACCGCCCGTCTGCCCATCGTCCTGCTCACCGCCCGCGCCGGCGAGGAGGAATCCGTGCAGGGCCGGCAGGCCGGCGCCGACGACTACCTGGCCAAACCCTTCTCAGCGCGCCAGCTGCTGGCGCGTGTCCGCACCGGGTTGGAACTGTCCCGGCTGCGTGAACAGGTCCTGACCGAGACCCGCAACCAGCTGGCCGTGCTGGCCACCCTGGCCGACGCGGGCCTGCGGCTGTCCGCCACCCTCGACCCGGACCAGATACTGCAGACTGCCGGACAGATCCTGCTGCCCGACTTCGCCGACCAGATCAGCATCTACCTCACCGCCGCGGCACCCGCCCCGGCGCAGTCGCCCCCGGCATACATCGCGGGCACCCCTCTTCTTGCCCGCGAGGCCCTGGCCACCGCCGCCACCCACGCGATCAACGGCACTGCCCCAGCCCCAGCCGGCCCGCACCCGGCGCCCGCCGCCGTGCTGGCCCTGCCGCTGCACGCCCACGACCAGACACTGGGGGCCCTGGTACTGGTCCGGCACACCGACTACTCCGCGGTCGAGCACAAGTATCTGGAGAACCTCGCCCACCGCCTGGCCCTGGCCTACGACAACGCCACCAGGTACCACAACGAGCGTCGCCTCGCCCTGACCCTGCAGCGCGCCCTGCTGCCCCACCGCCTGCCCCAGGTGCCCGGGGTGCGCCTGGCCACCCACTACCGGGCCAGCAACCGCGGCGCCGAGGTCGGCGGCGACTGGTACGACGTGCTCGCACTGCCCGACGGTGCCGTGGGGCTGGCCATCGGCGACGTCATGGGCCACGACGTGGAAGCCGCCACCGTGATGGGCCAACTCCGCTCCGCCCTGCACAGCCTCGCGATGGAGGGCGCCGGCCCGGCCCAGGTGCTGGCCAGGCTGGACGCCTACCTGCAGTCGCTCGACATCGAACGCTTCGCCACCTGCCTGTACGCGGTCTACAACCCACACCGCCACCGCCTGCGCTACGCCGCCAGCGGGCACCTACCGCCCTTGCTGGTAGCCGCCGACACCGCCTACCTGGAGCTGCCCCCGGCGCTGCCGCTGGGACTGGGCAGCACCCCGGTCGACCGTGAGGTTGCGTTCCCGCCCGGCACCAGCCTGCTGCTGTACACCGACGGCCTGGTGGAAAACCGGGCGCTGTCCCTGGACGACTGCCTGGCGGCCCTGCGCCAGACCTGCGGCGCGCTCCCCGTCGCCGCCCGCACCGACCCCCAGCAGATCATTGAACGGGCCCTGGAGCTGCTGAACGCCCCCGACCGGGTCGACGACGACGCCGCCCTGCTCGCCGCCACTGCCGAGCCATCGTGGCGAACCGGCGACCCGCAGGCTGACGGAACGGCCATCCAAACCGACCGCTACTACGCGTAGGCATTGTTATTGATCTTCCTACGGGGACAATCCGCTCCTGGGCGAGGTCGAGCAGCAGGCGGTCCGGCAGGCTGTAGTGGATCACCGTCCCTGAGGGTCAAGGAGTTGTCCTCGCGGGCGAGAGCCGGTGAGGGCCCTTTTCGTGTGGGGTCGGTCGGGGCGCGCGCCGTCCGCGGTGACGGTGGGGTAAGGCTCGCTCATGACCTTCAAGAGTCCTGTTCAGCGGGGTGGCCCGGGGCGTGGGCGGTTCGACCAGTTCGCGCAGTACGCCTCCAACTTCACGAGCTCGCCGCTGTTCTACCTGGTCTGCCTGATCCTCGTCGGCTTCTTCATCGCCTCCAGCGCGGCGCACATGGCGATCGAGGTGGTCCTGCTCGCGGGCGGGGCCATGACCGCGGTGACGCTGCTGCTCCTGGCCCTGCTGAAGAACGCCGAGATGCGCGCCGAACACGCGATCCAGCGCAAGCTCGACGCGATCGCCGAGGCCCTGGTGGACGTGCACAAGGGCGAGCAGAGCGAGGCCGTCGACAGACTGAGGGATGCGATCCGGATGGAGGAAGAGACCTGACCGAAGGGGGCGAAACGCCGCCGTGATCCTTTCCGGGTCCCCGGAAACCGGCGAGCATGCCATGTCATGAACATTTTGCTCGTCGCCAGCGCGTTCAACAGCCTGTCCCAGCGTGTGTACGCCGAACTGGCGGACCTCGGGCACCAAGTGGACGTCGTCCTCGCCTCACACGGCCCCGAAGCGGTCCGCGCCGCCGTGCACGAGACGCGCCCGGAGCTGATCATCGCTCCGATGCTGAAGACGGCGCTCCCCGAGGACGTATGGCGGGAACACACCTGTCTCGTCGTGCACCCGGGACCGCCCGGCGACCGCGGTCCCTCCTCCCTGGACTGGGCGATCGCCGAGGAGGCGCCGCACTGGGGAGTGACGGTGCTCCAGGCCGAGGCGGGGATGGACGCGGGCGACATCTGGGCGTCCGAGCCGTTCCCGGTGCCACCGGTGGGCAAGAGCGACCTCTACCGCAACGAGGCCTCCGACGCCGCCTCGGCCGCCGTCCTGCTGGCCGTGCGGCGGTACGCCGACGGTTCGTTCAAGCCGCGCCCGCAGAGCGATCCCGAGGTCGCGGTGGTGTGGCGCGACTTCTTCCGGCAGGAGCAGCGGAGGATCGACTGGGGGAGGGACAGCACCGAGGTGGTGCTGCGCAAGCTGCGCGGGGGCGACTCACAGCCCGGCGTGCTGGACGAGATCCTCGGCCGGGAGGTGTTCCTGCACGGCGGGCATCTCGAGGACCGGCTGCGCGGACGGCCCGGTGAGCTGCTCGCCACGCGGGCCGGGGCGGTCTGCCGGGCCACCCGGGACGGCGCGGTGTGGATCCCGGAACTGCGCCCCCGAAAGAGCTCCGGCGACCCCGCGCCGTTCCGCCGCCCGGCGGCCTCCGTGCTCGCGTCCTTCGCGGCCGACGGTGCCTTCAGCAGGGGCGGTCCGCACCGGCTGCCGGAGGACAAGGCCCCGCTCGAACTGCCCGCCGGCCGGCGCACCTGGACCGACATCCGCTACCGGCAGCAGGGCGACATCGGCTTCTTGACCTTCTCCTTCCCCGGTGGCGCGATGAGCACCGACCAGTGCCGCAGGCTGCTCGCCGCCTACCGGTACGCCCTCGCCCGCCCCACCTCGGTGCTGGTCCTCGGCGGAGTGCGGGACTTCTTCTCCAACGGCATCCATCTGAACGTCATCGAGGCGGCCGCCGACCCGGCCGGTGAGTCCTGGGCGAATCTCAACGCCATGGACGACCTGGTCGACGCGGTCCTGCGCACCACCGACCGGCTGGTGGTGGCGGCGCTCGGCGGCAACGCGGCGGCCGGCGGCCTGATGCTCGCTCTGGCCGCCGACGAGGTGTGGTGCCGCGCGGGCGCCGTCCTCAACCCGCACTACCGGCGGATGGGCCTGTACGGATCGGAGTACTGGACCTACACGCTGCCGCGCCGCGTCGGAGCGGAGACGGCCCGGCGGCTGGTGCACGAGGCGCTGCCCGTGAGCGCCGCCACGGCCGCGCGGATCGGACTGGTGGACCGGCTGGTACCGGTCGCGGCACAGGAATTCGCCGCCGAGACCGAGCGCCGGGCGGCCGCCCTCGCCGCCGCCCCCGACCTCGCGCGCCGGATCGCCGCGAAGGCTTCGGCACGCCAGGCGGACGAGGAACAGCGACCGCTCGCGGACTACCGGCGGGCCGAACTCGCCCGGATGCGCGCCATCTTCTTCGATCCGCAGGCTCCGTACCACGCCCTGCGCTCGGCCTTCGTGCGCAAGCAGCCGGGCGGCTCCGACCGGCCGCTGAGCGGGGGCGCGCGATGACCCGCGGCGGTGCGCGCCTGCTGGTGGCGGGCGTCGGCAACATCTTCCTCGCGGACGACGCCTTCGGCCCCGAGGTCGTCCGCGCCCTGGAACAGCGCCCGCTGCCGCCCGAGGTGCGGGTACGGGACTACGGCATCCGCGGCCTGGACCTCGCGTACGAGCTGCTGGACGGCTACGTCACCGCCGTTCTGGTCGACGCGGCCGAACGGGGCCACCCACCCGGCACGCTGTCCCTGATCGAGCCGGAACTTCCCGACGGTGCCCGGGCCGCGGCCCCGCCCGAGGCGCACGGCATGGACCCGGCGAAGGTCCTCGCCCTGGCCGCCCTCCTGGGCGACGGGCCGCTGCCGCGTGTCCTCGTGCTCGCCTGCGAACCCCAGGTGAGGCCGCGCGACGACGAGGACATCGTCCCGGGCCTCAGCACACCGGTCAGGGAGGCGGTCGACCGCGCCGTCGAGGCCCTGCACGCCATGGTCCCCGCGCTGCTCGCCGATCCGGCGTCCACACCCCCGTTGAGCCGCCCGGAGGAATCCGCGGCCCCCTCCGCGGCCGGGCTCGCCTGCCCTGCGGTCCACGGCGTCGAGGATCGATAGCCGCAGACCGGTTTGCGCGGTTTGCTCCCGATACACAGTCGAGTCAGCCGCGAGGAGCAGCGCCCATGTGCGAGTCCGTGGACGTCACCAAGGCCGTCCTGGCGAAGAACGACGGCCTGGCCGCGAGCCTGCGCGCCGAACTGGCCCGGCGCGCCGTGAGTGTCGTCAACCTGCTGTCCAGCCCGGGCAGCGGCAAGACGGAATTCCTCGGACGGGTGCTGGCCCGTGCGGTGGAGCGGGGCATCCCGGTGGCCGCGCTCACCGCCGACCTGGCGACGGAGAACGACGCCCGTCGGCTCGCCCGTTCCGGAGCGCCGGTGAAACAGCTGCTGACCGACGGGCTGTGCCATCTGGAGGCCCGGCAGCTGCGCGGCCACGTGGAGAACTGGCTGCCCGAGGGCACCGCGCTGCTCTTCGTGGAGAACGTCGGCAACCTCGTCTGTCCCGCCTCCTACGACCTCGGCGAGAGCCTGCGGATCGTGCTCATGGCGGTGACCGAGGGCGAGGACAAGCCGCTGAAGTACCCCACCGCCTTCGGCTCCGCCCACCTGGTGGTGCTCACCAAGACCGATCTGGCCGAGCCCGCCGGTTTCGACGAGGCGGCGTTCGACGCGCACGTACAGCGGGTCAATCCCGGGGTGGAGATCGTACGGTCGTGCGCCCGCACCGGCGACGGCGTCGACGCCGTCCTGGAGCGGGTGCTCGCCGCGCGGGACGGAGCCCCCGTCCACCGGCCGCCCCTCGCACCGCACCCCCACGGCCACGTCCATGAGCACGCGCAAGAGGACTCCGGCCTTACGGCCGGCCGCGTCTCGTGACAGCGCCCCCCGCCACGCAGGCGGTGCGCCGCCGCGTCACCGTGCGCGGCACGGTGCAGGGCGTGGGCTTCCGCCCGTACGTGCACCGCCTGGCCACCGACCTGACGCTGTCCGGGTTCGTCAGCAACACGGCGTACGGCGTGCTCATCGAGGTGGAGGGCCCACCGGACGGCGTCGACCGCTTCTGCGACCGGCTGGCCGACGAGCCTCCGCCGCTGGCCGCCGTCATCGGCATCGGTGTCGAGGACGTGCCCGTCACGGGAGCCGACGACGCCTTCGCGATCCGCTCCACCGAGCAGTCCCCGGGCCGCACGCTGCTCCCACCCGACACCGCGACCTGCGCCGACTGCCTGCGTGAGCTGGCCGACCCGGGGGACCGCCGACACCGGCACCCCTTCGTCACCTGCACCCACTGCGGGCCCCGCTTCACCATCGCCACCGCGATGCCGTACGACCGGGCGGCCACCACCATGAGCGGCTTCCCGATGTGTCCCGCCTGCGCCCGGGAGTACGGCGATCCCGGCGACCGCCGCTTCCACGCCCAGCCCGTGGCGTGCCCCCACTGCGGCCCCCGGGTGCGCCTGGTGCCCGCGGCCGGCAGCGGCATCCGCCCCGCCCGTGACGCCGACGCGCTCACGGTGGCCCGGGCGCTGCTGGCCGCCGGACGGATCGTCGCCGTGAAGGGCCTCGGCGGCTACCACCTGGCGTGCGACGCCACCGACGCACGGGCCGTCGACGCACTGCGCACCCGCAAGGCCCGGGGCGGCAAGCCCTTCGCGGTGATGTGCGCGGATCTCACCGACGCGGAGCGGCACTCCGTGGTCTCCGCGGCCGAGCGCGCCGCCCTCACCGGGCCCCGGCGCCCCATCGTCCTGTTGCGCCGACGCCCGTCGAACCTCGCCTCCGGCGTGTGCCCCGGCAGCCCCCACCTCGGCGTGATGCTGCCCTACACCCCCGTACACACCCTGCTGTTCGGGCTGCCCGGCGATCCTCCGGGCCCCCGGGTGCTGGTCATGACCAGCGGCAACCGCTCGGGGGAGCCGATCGTCACGGACGACGACGAGGCGCTCACGCGGCTGGCCGGACTGGCCGACGCCTGGCTCGCCCACGACCGTGTCATCGCCTCGCCGTGCGACGACTCCCTGCTGCGGGTACGCCCCGACGGCACCGAACAGGTGCTGCGCCGCTCCCGCGGGTACGTGCCCCGACCGGTGCGTCTGCCGGTCGCGCTGCGTCCCGCCCTCGCGGTGGGCGGCGATCTGAAGAACGCCCTCTGCGTCGGCGAGGGCGACCAGGCCTGGTTCGCGCCGCACATCGGCGACATGGGCGACCTGGCCACCCTGGAGGCCGTGCGGCGGGCGGAGTCGCACCTGCGGCGCCTGACCGGGGTGAGCCCAGAACTCGTCGCCGCCGACCGGCACCCTGGCTACCACTCGTCGCGGTGGGCCCGGCAGCACGCTCTCCAACTCCCCTGTTCCACCCCCGTGTTCGTCCAGCACCACCACGCGCACCTCGCCTCCACCATGGCCGAGCACGGCCTCGACGGCACCACACCCGTGATCGGCGTCGCGTTCGACGGCACCGGATACGGCGACGACGGCACCGTCTGGGGCGGCGAGATCCTGCTCGCCGACTACGCCGGTTACCGGCGCTTCGCCCATCTGACCCCCGCCCCGCTCCCCGGCGGTGACGCGGGTGTGGCCAACCCCTGCCGTCTGGCACTGGCCCGGCTGTGGGCCGCCGGTCTGCCGTGGGAGGCGGACCTGCCCAGCGTCGCCGCGTGCGAGGCCGATGAACTCGCCGTGTTGGAACGGCAGTTGACGCGCGATGTGGCGTGCGTGAGGACCTCCAGCATGGGACGGCTCTTCGACGCCGTGTCCTCCCTCGCGGGCGTGTGCCATCGCGCGGGTTACGAGGCCCAGGCAGCCGTGGAGTTGGAGGCCGCGGCCGCCGCTGCCTGGGGTGCCGACAGCACGGCGTACGCCTTCGGCATCGGTCGCGCGGGATGCGACCCGGCACCCGTGCTGAGCGCTCTCGTCGCCGACCTGCGGCGAGGCACCCCGCCACCGGTGATCGCCGCGCGCTTCCACCGTGGCGTGGCACGGGCCGTCGCGGAGATCTGCCGGCACGCACGCCGGGCCACCGGCCTGACCACCGTCGCCCTGAGCGGCGGGGTCTTCGCCAACGCGCTGCTGGACCAGGAGTGCACGGCGCTGCTGGCCGACGACGGCTTCGCGGTACTGCGGCACGGCGAAGTCCCGCCGAACGACGGCGGGTTGGCCCTCGGCCAGCTGGTGGTCGCGGCACACGAACGACAGAAGGAGTGACCCATGTGTCTGGCAGTGCCCGGCAAGGTCGTGTCCATCGACGACAGCGCCGATCCGCTCACCGGGCTGATCGACTTCGGTGGAGTGCAGAAGCAGGCGTGTCTGGAATACGTCTCCGACGTGCGGGTCGGTGAGTACGTCATCGTGCACGTCGGCTTCGCGCTGCAGCGCCTGGACGAGGAGTCGGCGCTCGCCTCCCTGAAGCTCTTCGAGGAACTGGGACTGCTGGAGGAGGAGTTCGGCGACGCCTGGCAGCAGGCGGCACGGGACGCGGGAGCCGCCGCCGTGACCGAGGAACCCCGAGAGAGCGAGGCCCGGTGAAGTACATCGACGAGTTCAACGACCCCGAGCTGGCACGGCGGCTGCTGGACGAGATCGGCGCCACCGCCACCCGGCCCTGGGCCCTGATGGAGGTGTGCGGCGGGCAGACCCACTCCATCATCCGGCACGGCATCGACCAACTCCTGCCCGAACAGGTGGAGTTGATCCACGGCCCCGGCTGCCCCGTCTGCGTCACCCCGCTGGACGTCATCGACCAGGCACTGGAGATCGCCTCACGCCCCGGCGTGATCTTCTGCTCCTTCGGTGACATGCTGCGCGTCCCGGGCACCGACCGCGACCTGTTCCGGGTCAAGGGCGAGGGCGGCGACGTACGCGTGGTCTACTCGCCGCTCGACGCCCTGGAGCTGGCCCGCCGCAACCCGGACCGAGAAGTGGTGTTCTTCGCCATCGGCTTCGAGACCACCGCCCCCGCCAACGCGATGGCCGTGCACCAGGCCCGCCGCCTGGGCCTGACCAACTTCAGCCTCCTGGTGTCGCATGTGCGGGTGCCCCCGGCCATCGAGGCCATCATGACGGCCCCCTCCTGCCGGGTGCAGGGCTTCCTGGCCGCCGGGCATGTGTGCAGCGTGATGGGCACGGCCGAGTACCCCGAACTCGCCGAGCGGTTCCGCGTACCGCTCGTGGTGACCGGCTTCGAACCGCTGGACATCCTCGAGGGCATCCGCCGCGCGGTGCGCCAACTGGAGCGCGGTGAGCACCGGGTGGAGAACGCGTACGCGCGCGCCGTGCGCGAGGACGGCAACCCGGCCGCCGTACGCATGATCGAGGAGGTGTTCGAGGTCACCGACCGGAACTGGCGCGGTATCGGGCCCATCCCGCTGAGCGGCTGGCGGCTGACCGAGGCGTTTCGCGCGTACGACGCCGAGCACCGCTTCGACGTCGCCGACATCCGCACCGAGGAGCCCGCCGAGTGCCGCGCCGGCGAGGTGCTCCAGGGGCTGATCAAGCCGACCGAGTGCGCCGCGTTCGGCACCACCTGCACCCCGCGCACCCCGCTCGGCGCGACCATGGTCTCCAGCGAGGGCGCCTGCGCCGCCTACTACCTGTACCGCCGGATGAACGGCCCGACGCCGCAGGCCACCCACGCCGTCCGCGAGGAGATGAACCCCGTTGCCTGAACTCGCCGACACGACCGTCGACCCCGCGAACTGGACCTGCCCCGCCCCACTGCGCGACCAGCCCGTCGTGGTGATGGGACACGGCGGAGGCGGAGCCCTGTCCGCCGAGCTGATGGAGCAGATCTTCGCCCCCGCCTACGGCAACGCCACCCTCGCCGCACTCGCCGACTCCGCCGTCCTCGAACTCGGCGGCGCCCGGCTGGCGTTCTCCACCGACGCCTACGTGGTCAGGCCGCTGTTCTTCCCCGGCGGCAGCCTCGGCGACCTCGCGGTCAACGGCACCGTCAACGACCTGGCGATGAGCGGCGCCCGGCCCGCCTACCTGTCCGCCGCCTTCGTACTGGAAGAGGGCGTGGAGCTGACCGTCGTCGAGCGGATCGCGCACGCCATGGGCGCGGCGGCCCAGGCGGCCGGGGTCGTCGTGGCCACGGGCGACACCAAGGTGGTGGAGTCCGGGCACGGCGACGGCGTGTACGTCACCACCGCCGGGGTGGGACTCGTCCCCGAGGGCGTGGACATCCGGCCCCAGCGGGCCCGGCCCGGCGACGCCGTCATCGTCAGCGGTCCGATCGGTCTGCACGGCGTGGCGATCATGAGCGTGCGGGAGGGGCTGGAGTTCGGCGTCGAGATCGCCAGCGACACCGCGCCGCTGGCTGACCTCGTGGCGGCGATGCTGGCGGTCACCCCGGACGTCCATGTGCTGCGCGACCCCACCCGGGGCGGTCTGGCCGCGTCCCTCAACGAGATCGCCCGCGCCTCGGGCACCGGCGTCCGGTTGCGGGAGCGGGCCATCCCGGTTCCGGACGCCGTCGCGAACGCCTGCGGCTTCCTGGGGCTCGACCCTCTCTACGTCGCCAACGAGGGCCGGCTCGTCGCGTTCGTGCCCCCTGCGGCGGCGGAGGAGGTCCTCGCGGCCATGCGCGCCCACCCGCAGGGCACCGGCGCCACGCTGATCGGGGAGTGCGTCACCGAGCACCCCGGCATGGTCGTGGTCGCCACCGGCCTCGGCGGCACCCGGGTGGTGGACCTGCCGCTCGGTGAGCAGTTGCCGCGGATCTGCTGATCCGAACACACCGGGCCCCGGCGGAGCACTCCGCCGGGGCCCGGTGTGTGTCAGTCGATCCCGATGATCTCCAGTTCCCGGCCGCTGCGCAGCTCCGTGGAGGGCTGGTCGCAGCGCGGGCACCAGAAGAACGGCGGCATGCCCACCGGGAACTCCTTGGCGCACGGGCCGCAGTAGGCCTGCGCGGGGACCTCCTCGACCACGAGCCGGGCGGCGGCGAGGGGGGTGCCGTCGCGGGCCACCTCGAAGGCGAAGTCCAGCGCGTCGGGGACGACTCCCGCCAGCTCGCCGACCCGGACGGTCACCGCCGAGACGGTGTCCGTCCCCTCGGCCCGGGCGAGTTCGTCGGCCCGCTCGATGATCGCCGTCGCGATCGACAACTCGTGCACGGCCGGCTCACGGGTAGCGGCGGCCCGCGCGCAGGCCGCCGGCCATCCGCCAGATCCGCATCTCGCGCCGCAGGCTCGGGAACTCCCGGACGAACAGTGCCACGGCCACAGCACCGGCCAGAGCGGCCTCGGCCATCAGCACCCGTTGCCCGGTCCTCCCGGCTTCCGCGACAGCCGTTCTCCCTGCTGGTTGGACCTTCATTCAGACGACTCCCTGTCGTTCCTCATCCCGGCGGGATGTTCGGCATGACGTCCAGGAGAGCGTCGTACCGCTTCCAATGGATCCCGGTGGAGCGGCGCGCGTCGGCGGTGCCGTCCTTGTGGTGCCCTCTCTGGTGCTCGTACGGCCCTGTGTTGCCCTGGTGCATACCGCGCACATGCCCGGTCGAGTCGGGCTTGGCCTGGGGTCGGCCGACCCTGATGCTGCCCATGGGGTGCTCTCCTTCCTCGCCTCCGTGCAACGGAGGGCTCGGGTTCACGGCCGCTCGGTGAGATCCTCGAAGAACCGCTCGACGGCCGGCCAGACACGGCCGCCGCCGGACAGGCCCTGCCATTCCCTGCGTACGACGGCGACCATCCGGTAGCAGTCGTCGACGGGCACGATCCAGTGGTGGTCGAGGCCGTGCACGGTGTTCACGAGCAGGGCCTCCACGTCCGGTGCCACGGAGGCCAGCTGCGGACACGCCGCGACCATCCGCTGCCAGGCAGCCGCGTCCACCTCCCATCGCATGGCCCCAGCCGGGCTCGGGCCCTCGGCGGTGACCGTGCCGTCGGCCCGGGGCACGAAGAAGACGAGGCCCACGGGCACGCCCAGGACCTCAGTGTCCACCCGGGGGAGCCGGATCCGCCTGCGGGGAACGAGCCGGTGGCGCCCCTCGCCCGCGCCGCTGTCGGCGAACAGCACCGAGCAGGGGCCGCAGGCGCAGCGCACCTGCTCTTCTGCGGTGTCGTACAGGTGAGCGTGCTCGTCGGGCACCGGCGCGGCGCACAGGTCACACCGCTCCGCGTCGGCCGTCGCGGTCAGGTCGGCCGAGGAGCGGATGAGGCGGGCCAGGGCGCCGTCCGTGGTCACCGTGCTCCTCGGCGGGTCAGGGTGGTCAGCGGGACGAATGCCGGAGCGGCGGCCCGCACCGGCTCCGCGTCGGTCCGTACCGGCTCCACGGCGGTGAGCTCCGGAGCGACGGCGAGCACCGCCTCCCGGACCACGGCGGTGACGTCGGCCGATCCTGAGCCGCACCCGGAACCACAACCGCCGCCCGCCGTCAGCCGGAGCTGGCCCACTTCACCCTCCACGCCCGCCCACTCCACGTCGCCGCCGCGTTCGCGCACGGCGGGCCGCAGCCGTTCGACCGCGCGGGCCGCCCGGCGCTCGACGGGCTCCGGGTGGACGTTGTGCAGCACCAGCAGATGCCCCAACAGCTCGTCGTCGGCGAGGCGTTCGGCCAGCTGCCCGTCCGCGAGGTCCATGACCCGGGCCAGCGCCTCGCCGTAGACCTCGGTGAGCAGCCGTACGGACTCGACGGCGGAGCGGGTGATGGGCCCTGGTGCGGCCTCGAGGCCTTCCAGCAGCTCGTCGAGCCGGGCCAGCCGGGCCTCGACGGCCGGGTCCGCGAGCCGTCCGGCGGGGGCCTCGGACTCAGCCATGGTTCGCTCCGTACGTCGGCGAGTGCAGGGTCGTCAGCGTCTTGCCCTTGCCGACGTACATGTGCACCCCGCACGGCAGACACGGGTCGAAGCTGCGGACGGTGCGCATGATGTCGACGCCCTTGAAGTCGTCCGGGCCGTTCTCCTCGAAGATCGGCTGCCCCTGGACGGCGTCCTCGTACGGGCCGGGGGTGCCGAACTTGTCGCGGGGGCTGGCGTTCCACGGGGTGGGCGGGTACGGGTGGTAGTTGGCGATCTTCTTGTCCTTGATCACCAGGTGGTGGGAGAGGACGCCGCGCACCGCCTCGTGGAAGCCGCAGCCGATCGCCTCGTCCGGCACCTCGAAGTTCTCGAAGACCTTGGTGTCGCCGGCCCGGACCAGGCCCATGGCCTCTTCCAGGAACTGCAGGGCCATGGCGGCCGCGTAGGCGACGAAGTACGGCCGGGCGCGGTCCCGTTCGAGGGTGTTGCTCCACTTCGGGATGCGCCACTCCAGGGTCGTCTCCGGCAGCGTCTCGCCCTTGGGCAGCGAGATGCGCACGCTGTGGCCGGTGGCCTTGATGTACGGGGTTTCGACCAGGCCGCTCAGCGCGGTCGACCACAGCCGGGCGAGCGGTCCGCCGCCGGTGTCCAGGGCGAGGTGGTCCCCGGTGCGCCCGTCGAGCCAGCGCGGGCTCATCACCCAGCTGTACTTGCCGTCGAAGTCGCGCTTCTGCGGCACCGGGACGGTGGTCTGGTTCCACGGGTGGCGCATGTCGACCGGGTTGCCCAGCGGGTCGTGGGTGACGAAGGGATCCTCGTTGACCCAGTCCTCGTAGTAGGAGCTGCCCAGCATGATGCGCAGGCCGAGGTTGATGTCGACGAGGTCGTTGGTGACCAGCTCGCCGTCGACGATGACGCCGGGGGTGACGTACATCGCCTTGCCCCACCGGTTCATGTTCTCGTAGCGGTAGTCGACGACGTCGGGGTCCTGGAAGGCGCCCCAGCAGCCCAGCAGGATGCGGCGCCTTCCGACCTCCTCGTAGCCGGGCAGCGCCTCGTAGAAGAAGTCGAAGACGTCGTCGTTCATCGCGACGGCCTTCTTGACGAAGTCGATGACCCGCATGAGCCGGCTGAGGTAGTCGGTGAAGACGGTCGGTTGCGGCAGCGTGCCGACACCACCGGGGTAGAGCGTGGAGGGGTGGACGTGCCGCCCCTCCATCAGGCAGAACATCTCGCGGGTGACCCGGCTGACCTTCAGGGCTTCCTTGTAGACCTCGCCCTCGAACGGGTTGAACGCCTTCATGATGCCGGCGATCGTGCGGTAGCCGTGGATGTCCCCGCGGGGCGCGTCGGTGCGTTCGGCGCGGGCCAGCAGACCGGGGTTGGTGGCCTTGACCATCGCCTCGCAGAAGTCCACGAACACCAGGTTGTCCTGGAAGATCGTGTGGTCGAACATGTACTCGGCCGCTTCGCCGAGGTTGACGATGTGCTCGGCCAGCCGGGGCGGCTTGACGCCGTAGGCCATCTGCTGGGCGTAGTCGGAGCACGTGGTGTGGTTGTCGCCGCAGATGCCGCAGATGCGGGAGGTGATGAAGCCCGCGTCCCGCGGGTCCTTGCCCTTCATGAACACCGAGTAGCCGCGGAAGAGCGACGAGGTGCTGTGGCACTCCACGACTTCCCGGTTGGCGAAGTCGATCTTCGTGTAGATGCCCAGGTTGCCGATGATCCGGGTGATCGGATCCCAGGACATGTCCACGATCTGCGCCGGCTTGCGTCCCGTGGGCCGGGCCTCGGTTGTGGTCATCGCTGTTACTGCCCCTCGCTGTCGGTCGGTGTCCGTAGGTCCCTGGTGGGGTGGGTGTCGCGCGGTGTCAGGGCCGCCAGTGCGGGTCGTAACCGCTGGTGAGCTTCCGCTTGTTGTGGCGCCATTTGGGTTCGTGGTTGACCAGCTCGTTGGTGAAGCCGCGCAGGCGGCGGATGACGGCGCCGTACGGCTTGATGGCGATCGACGACAGCGTTCCGCCGGGCGGCTCGTCCATGAAGGGCATGAACGCGTCGGGGAAGCCGGGCATGGTGCAGCCGATGCAGATGCCGCCGACGTTCGGGCAGCCGCCGATGCCGGCCATCCAGCCGCGCTTGGGCACGTTGCAGTTGACCACCGGGCCCCAACAGCCCGTCTTGACCAGACACTTGGGGGAGTTGTAGTCCCCGGCGAAGCTGGCCTGCTCGTAGTACGAGCCGCGGTCGCAGCCCTCGTGGACCGTCTTCCCGAACAGCCACTGCGGGCGCAGCATGTGGTCCAGAGGCGGCGGGGGAGCGGAGCCGGCCGCGTGGTAAAGGACCCAGATCAGGGTCTCCATGAAGTTCTCGGGCTGGATCGGGCAGCCCGGCACGTTCACCACGGGCAGCCCGCCCTGCGACCTGAAGTCCCAGCCCAGGTAGTCCGCGAGGCCCATGCATCCGGTGGGGTTGCCGGCCATCGCGTGGATGCCGCCGAAGGTGGCGCAGGTGCCGGCGGCCACCACCGCCCAGGCTCTGGGGGCCAGTTCGTCGATCCAGTGGTTCAGGGTCTGCGGCTCACCGGTCTCCGGGTCGTTGCCGAAGGACGTCCAGTAGCCGTCGCCCTCGATGATGTTCTGGTTGGGGATCGAGCCCTCGATGACGAGGATGAACGGGGCCAGGTCGCCGCGGGCCGCCGCCCGGTAGGGAGCGAGGAAGTCCTCGCCGCCCAGGCTCGGGGAGAGCACCTTGTTGACCAGGTTCACCTTCGGCAGGCCCGGGATCAGACCGAGCACCAGATCCTCGATGGAGGGCTGGTCGGCGGCCGTCAGGGAGACGGTGTCGCCGTCGCAGCTCATGCCCTCGGAGATCCAGAGGATGTGGATCTCGTCGAAGCCCTGCCGGTCCTCGCCGCGGCTGGGCTCGCCGCTGACCTCGGTGGTGGCGCTGTGCGTCGTCATGTCATCGGCCTCCGCTGCGGGGGGGTGGGGGAGTCGGTCGGCTCCAGTGGTTCGAGTTCGTCGGGCCGGAAGTAGTGGAAGCGGCCGTACCAGGTGTGCAGTTCGGCCGCGGGGTCGTCGTCGAGGGTGACGGCGAGGTGCGTGCTCCCGTCCACGTCGTGGAAGACGGCGGCCACCTCGGCGGTCCGGCCGACCAGGAACATGTCCTGGGCGTCGGCGCCCCGGCCCCGGGGGCGGAGCCGCACGCGACTGCCTCCCCCGACGGGCACGCCGTCGACGAGCACGGTGTCGGTGGTCGGGCACAGCCCGGCGTCGGCGCCCTCCTGCCACCAGGCGGGTCGTTCGGGGGTGGGGGAGACCGGTGGGGTGGGGTGTTCGGCGGCCGGGGTGGCAGGCGAGAGGGGGTCCACCGTGGCCGGGGTGGCAGGTGAGGGGGGACCTTCGGCGGCTGGGGGGCCGGACGAGGGGGAACTTACGGCGGCCGGGGTGGAAGGCGGGGGAGTGCCTTCGGCGGCCCGGGTGACCGGCGTCAGGGAGCGGACGGCGCCGTGCAGGCGCGCGAAGACCTCCGGGGGCATGGTGTCGACGCGGTCGAGGATCGCGGCGGCCCGCGGGTCGGTGGCGCGCGCTTCGCTCTTCTCCTCGTCCGTCAGCAGCATCGTGCGCAGCGTGAGGATCTCGTCGATCTCCGCCGCGTCGTGCAGATCCCCCGGGCTCTCCGGGGCCACCTGCGGATGGTCGGGGAGGATGATCGGCGAGGCGAGCAGAAGGTCTGCGGTGGCGCCGGCGCCGGTCTCCTCGGCGGGCGGTTCGCCGCCGAGAACGGGAAAGGCGAACTCGTTCCGGCACGCGCGCGCGTGCTCCTCCAGCGGTGCGGGCGGATCGATCAGCGAGGCGAACTCCACGCCCTGGCCGGCGATGAGCGTGTGCGTGGCGATGAGGGCACCGCGCAGGGCCTCGTCGCGGGGGGTGTGCGGCTCGGGCGCGGGCCCCGTGTTGGCGGTGAGCACCGTGAGTCGGTACACGCCCTCCGCGAGCCGCTCGGCCGCGAGCGTGGTGTGCGCCCGTACCTCCTCGCGCCGCCGCACGACGCGTCCGGCGCCCCCGGGCAACGGCTCGATGTCCGTGCCGGCTGACGCTCCCACAGCGGCGGTGCGGTCACCCGTCAGCAGGTCGTCCAGGGGGACGGTGAGGTCGACCTCGCGCGGAACCGCCTCGTCGAAGGTCAGGTGTGCCACACCGTCGTCCGTCCGAAGCGACGCGACCGCACGGTGGCTGCCGTCCGGGCCGGCCGTCTCCACCTGCTTGTGCTGCATCTGCAGGTACCGCACCTTCACCCGTACGACAGCGCCGGGCCCTCGGACGCGCAGCAGACACTCGGTCCGCTGGTACCAGGAGTCCGCGGAGCCGGACACGCCGGGGACGACAGGGCCGGCCGCCTCCACCCAGTCGCGGGGGAAGAGCACCCCGAACTGCCACCTGACGCGGTTCTTGGCCGAGGAGCGGCGGTAGGGGTAGAGGAGGTAGCCCTCGTAGAGGACGGCGTCGGCGACGGCGCTCAGCTGCTGCAAGCCGCTGCGGGACAGGTCCGGTGGCGGATCCTCGCCGCCCTCCGGGACAGCACGCGGCGCGCAGCCCTCGACCAGGCCTTCCGACATCCCGCCTCCTCGGATCCGTTTGCGCGCCCATCCCTTCCACCAAGGTCACATCGCTAACAGACCCGCGCCTCCTCCGGACCAGTGACGCTGAGCCGTTCAGGGGACCTATGGCGGTGATCAGTACGTAGGCCCGCTCGGATCGGCGCGGCTGGTAGGCTCCCGCTTCCGATCATGAGCATGGTCATTTGCTGGACGGGGACGGAGCGGGGGAGGGGGGGGCTCGATGCGAACGGTTTCGACGACGACGGCACTGGTGTGTCTGTTCACCGCAGCCGCGCTCACCGGGTGCGGGGCCGGTGACGGCGGCGCCGAGAAGTCCGCGGCGGACCTGCTCGACGAGGCCAACGACACGATGAGCGCACTGCGTTCCGTGACCATCGACATGAGCAACACCCCGGACCACGACCGCGACGGCACGGTCGCCTCGCGCCTGAGGACCGATCTGAAGGACCGGTGCACGGCGAAGACCACCTGGGCCGAGAACGGCAGCCTCGAACAGATCAGGATCGGCGAGACGAACTACGTCCGCCCGGACGCGACGTACCTGAAGAACTGGAGCGGCAGGTCGGTCGCCGACGTCCGGTCGAAGCAGTGGGCGAAGGTGCCCGCCCACGACGCGCAGCCGGGTGACGGACTGGCCGCGTGCACCTGGACGTTCGAGTCGTTCGGCACGGCGAAGAAGGGCGCGCCGACGCGCCTCGGCGACCGGGAGGCGATCGCCGTGCACGTCACGGACAAGGCGGACCAGGAAGGGACGTACACCTTCTACGTGGCCACTGAGGGCAAGCCGTACCTGCTGAGGACCGTCTACAAGGGTGGCGGGAACGTCACCACCACGTCGTTCAGCGCCTTCGACGAGCCGTTGGACGTCCGGCCGCCCGCGTCGGCGCAGGTGGTGGACAAGGCCGACATCGAGGACTGAAGGATGGTAGAAGCGGGCCATGACCAACTCGCTCATCCATCCGGCCGGTGCCCGATGACCGCCGGTATCGACACCCCCGACCGCCGTGGCCGCACCGGACTCGACCAGGCCGGCCGGGACCTGACCGGCAACCCCCGCGTCAAGGTGCGGGACGTGCGGCTCCTGTCCAGCCACTGGTACGTCGAGCGCGCGACGACCTTCGACTTCCAGCACGCCGACGGCACCTGGCGCACCCAGCAGCGCGAGACGCACGACCGCGGCAACGGGGCCACCATGCTGCTGTACGACGCCGAACGTGAAACCGTCCTGCTCACCCGCCAGTTCCGCTTCCCGGTGTACGTCAACGGTCACCCCGACGGCATGCTCGTCGAGACGCCGGGCGGGCTGCTCGACGACGATGACGAGCACCCGGAGATCGCGGTGCGGCGCGAGGTGGTGGAGGAGACCGGGCACACCATCGGCGAGGTCCGGCACGTCTTCGACGTCTACATGAGCCCGGGCTCGGTCACCGAACGCGTCAGCTTCTACGCCGCTGCCTACGGCCCCTCGACCCGCACCCACGAGGGCGGTGGCCTGGACGAGGAGGGCGAGGACATCGAGATCGTCGAACTGCCCTTCCGCCGGGCCCTGGAGATGATCCGCACCGGGGAGATCGCCGACGCCAAGACGATCATGTTGCTGCAATGGGCGGCGCTGGAGGGCCCGTTCGCGAACTGAGCGAGCCGATCCGCCGCGAAGTTCCTGCGCGAAGTTCCCGCGCGAAGTCCCTTGACTTGAAGTGCGCTTCAAGATGAAGACTCCCGTTCGTGGCCCAGATCGGGCGCACGAGCGGGAGGGGGACTCAGTCATGAAGTACCGCACCATCGGCACGGACCCGACGAACCGCCGTGAGGTCAGCGTCCTCGCGCTCGGCGCGATGCTGTTCGGCTCGCAGACCGACGAGGAGACCTCCTTCGCCGTACTCGACCGCTATGTCGAGGCCGGCGGGACCTTCATCGACACCTCCGACAACTACGCCTTCTGGATCGACGGCGGCCAGGGCGGACAGAGCGAGGAACTGCTCGGCCGGTGGCGCCGCAGCCGCGGCATCGGCGACGAGATCGTCATCGCCACCAAGCTCGGCGCCCGCCCGCTGGCCCCCGGCACCAGCTACGTAGACAACGCGGAGGGCCTGTCGGCGAAGGTGATCCGCGAGTCCGCCGAGCGCAGCCGCGACCGGCTCGGCGTGGCGAAGCTGGACCTGCTCTACGCCCACATCGAGGACCGGCAGGTCCCCCTCCAGGAGACCGTCGAGGGGTTCGCCGAGCTGGTGAGCGAGGGCACGGTCGGCCTCCTCGGCGTCAGCAACCACGCGGTCTGGCGGGTCGAGCGGGCCCGCGCCCTCGCCACCGCGGCCGGACTGCCCGGCTACGAGGTGTTCCAGTACGCCCACAGCCACCTGCGGCCCCGCACCGACGTCCCCGACCGCCTGTTCCCCGACGGCAGCCTCGGCCACGCGGGCCCCGACCTGCTCAGCTACCTGCGGGCCGAGTCCGGTCTCACCCTGGTCGCCTACTCGCCGCTGCTGAAGGGCGCCTACACCCACCCGGACCGGCTGCCCGCCGACTTCGACCACCCGGGCACCCCGACCCGACTGAAGGTGCTGCGCGAGGTGGCCCAGGAGACCGGGGCCACCGTCAACCAGGTCGTCCTGGCCTGGCAGATGGGTGCCGAGCTGCCGATCATCCCGTTGGTCGGCGCGTCGTCCGTGGCCCAGCTGGAGGAGAACCTGGCCGCCGTGGACCTGGAGCTGACCGCCGACCAACGGGCCCGGCTCGACGCGGCCCACTGACCACCCGGCCCACCGAAGGCTCCGGGAGTACGCTCCGAAGAGGAGCCGAAGGAGAGTGGCCATGCCTCTGTTCCCCAACGAGCGGTCCGTCCGTACGACCCCCGAAGGCCTCCTGTGGGAGCCCAGCGAGCGCTGGGTGCGCGGCCGCAAGGGTGACGTCACCGTCGTAGACAGCCGGCACCCCGTCCTGGTCTGGGAACCCGATCTGCCCGTGCCGTGCTACACGTTCCCGCGCAACGACGTCCGCACGGACCTCCTCCGCCCGGCCAAGGACCCGCCGACGGGCAAGCACACCGGGTCGCAGATCTTCTACGACCTCGACGTCGGCGCAGAGCCGGTGGAGAACGCGGCGTGGACCTTCCCCGCCGCCGACCTAGCCGGACACATCTCGTTCGAGTGGTTCCGGCGCTGGGGGACCGGCCTCGACCACTGGTACGAGGAGGAGGAAGAGATCTTCATCCACCCGCGCGACCCGCACAAACGGGTGGACGCCATGCCCAGCAGCCGCCACGTCCAGGTCGAGATCGGCGGCACCGTGGTCGCGGACACCCACCGCCCGGTGCTGCTGTTCGAGACCGGGCTGCCGACGCGGTACTACCTGCCCCGCGAGGACGTCCGGCTGGAGCTGTTCGAGCCCACCGACCACCGCACCGGCTGTCCGTACAAGGGCAGGGCGCAGTACTGGACCTGGCGCGGTGAGGGCGAGGTCCCGCGGAACATCCTGTGGAGTTACGCCGAGCCACTGCCGGCGGTGAGCCCGGTCAAGGGGCTCGTGGCCTTCTACAACGAGGCCGTCGATATCATCCTGGACGGCGAGAGCCTGCCGCGGCCGGTCACGCCGTTCACCGCGAGCCTCAAACCCTGACCAGCAGCTGGAAGTCGAACGCGTACCGGGACGCGCGGTAGATGTGCGTCCCGTACTCGACCGGCCGGCCCGTGTCGTCGTAGGCCGTGCGCTGCATGGTCAGCAGCGCGGCGCCCTCCTTCTCGTCGAGGCGTTCGGCCTCCTCGGCGGTGGCGCAGCGGGCGCCGACGGTCTGGCGGGCGCTGTGCAGGGTGATGCCGGCGGCCCGCATCATCCGGTACAGGCCGGTCGACTCCAGCCGAGCGGTGTCGAGGTCGAGCAGGCTCGCGGGCAGGTAGTTGCAGAGGATGGCCACGGGCTGGCCGTGCGTGCGGCGCAGCCGCTCCAGCAGCGTGACCTCGCTGCCCTCCGCGACGCCGAGCGCGGCCGCGACGTCGGCGGTCGCCGGGACGCGCTCGTTGCGGACGACCTGAGTGGTCGGGCCCTGCCCGGCCGCCTCCAGGTCGTCGTAGAGGCTGCTGAGCTCCAGCGGGCGCTTGACCTGGCTGTGCACCACCTGGGTGCCCACCCCGCGCCGCCGGACCAGCAGCCCCTTGTCGACGAGCGACTGGATGGCCTGCCGGACGGTGGGCCGGGACAGGCCCAGCCGCACCGACAGGTCGACCTCGTTGCCCAGGAGGTTGCCCGGGGCGAGCGCCCCGTGCTCGATCGCCGCCTCCAGCTGCTGGGCGAGCTGGTAGTACAGCGGCACCGGACTGCCCCGGTCCAGGGCGAAGTCCAGCGAGTCGAGCGCGGAGGCGGACGCGGCACGTGCGGAGCCGCGGGTCTTCGCCATGGGTCCCTCCCTTGGGTGGTTCCTCTACGGGTGGCAGGCCCGGTGAGGGTGTGTCAGGAGTTGCTGGGGAAACCGAGGTTGATACCACCGTCGGAGGGGTCCGGCCAGCGCGTCGTGATCACCTTCCCCTGGGTGTAGAAGGCGATGCCGTCGTTGCCGTAGATGTGCAGGTCACCGAAGAGCGAGTCCTTCCAGCCACCGAAGGAGTGGTAGCCGACCGGCACCGGGATCGGCACGTTCACGCCGACCATGCCCGCCTTGACCTCCAGCTGGAAGCGTCGGGCGGCGCCGCCGTCCCGGGTGAAGATCGCGGTGCCGTTGCCCCAACGGGAGTCGTTGATGAGCTTGATGGCCTCTTCGTACGTCTGCGCGCGGACCACCGCCAGCACCGGGCCGAAGATCTCGTCCCGGTACGCGTCCGCCGTCAGCGGCACCCGGTCCAGCAGCGAGACACCGAGGAAGAAGCCGTCCTCGTGGCCCTCCACCGAGTAACCGGTGCCGTCCACGACGACCTCGGCGCCCTGCTCGGCGGCGCTCGCGACGTACGAGGCGACCTTGTCGCGGTGCTCGCGGGTGATCAGCGGGCCCATCTCGGACGCGGGGTCGTTGCCGGGGCCGATTCGCAGGTTCTTCGCGCGCTCGGCGATCTTGCCGACCAGTTCGTCGCCCGTGTCGCCGACCGCGACCACGACGGACACCGCCATGCAGCGCTCGCCCGCCGAGCCGTACGCGGCGTTGATGGCCTGGTCGGCGGCGAAGTCCAGGTCGGCGTCGGGCAGGACCAGCATGTGGTTCTTGGCGCCGCCCAGGGCCTGCACGCGCTTGCCGTGCTCAACTGCCTTGAGCTGGATGTACTTCGCGATCGGGGTCGAGCCGACGAAGGAGACCGCCTCGATGTCCGGGTGTTCCAGGAGCCGGTCCACGGCCACCTTGTCGCCCTGCACGACGTTCAGCACTCCGTCCGGCAGCCCGGCCTCGGAGGCCAGCTCGGCGAGCCGGTACGACGCCGACGGGTCCTTCTCGCTCGGCTTCAGCACGAAGGTGTTGCCGCACGCGATGGCCAGCGGGAACATCCACATCGGCACCATGGCCGGGAAGTTGAACGGCGTGATGCCCGCGACCACGCCCAGCGGCTGCCGGATCGAGGCCACGTCCACCCGGCTGGACACCTGCGTCGACAGCTCGCCCTTCAGCTGCACGGAGATCCCGCAGGCCAGCTCCACGATCTCCAGTCCGCGCGCCACCTCACCGAGGGCGTCGGAGTGCACCTTGCCGTGCTCGGCGGTGATCAGCTCGGCGATCTCGTCGCGGTGCGCGTCGAGCAGCTCCCGGTACTTGAACAGGATCGCCGTGCGCTTGGCCAGGGAGGACTCCCCCCAGCTCTCGAACGCTGCCTTGGCGGAGGCGACGGCGGCGTCCACCTCGTCGACGGTCGCGAAGGCGACCTGCTTCTCCTGGGCGCCGGTGGCCGGGTTGTAGACGGGGGCGAAGCGGCCGGAGCCGCCCTCCACGGGCTTGCCGTCGATCCAGTGGGTGATGGTCTTCATGGTGCGAAAGGGCCTTTCGAGTGCGGGCGAGTGCGGGGAGTTCAGAGGTGGCGGCGGCGGTCGGTGACGT
The DNA here is from genome assembly GCF_041052385.1 of Streptomyces sp. R28. Lineage (GTDB taxonomy): Bacteria > Actinomycetota > Actinomycetes > Streptomycetales > Streptomycetaceae > Streptomyces. The sequence continues at coordinate 9,547,436 of NZ_CP163439.1, forward strand.
GTTGGTCGTACCGTTCGCGGGCTTCGACGGCGGCCTCGCGCGAGGCGACCTCGGCCACGGGCACGTCCCACCAGGCCTCGGCGCCCGGCGCGGTCGGGTTGGTGATGTCGGTCTCGACGTACACGCACGTCGGCCGCTCGGAGGCACGCGCCGCGGCCAGTGCCTCGCGCAGCTCGCCCACCGTCTTGGCGCGCAGCACGTCCATGCCGAGGCTGGCCGCGTTGGCGGCGAGGTCGACCGGGAGCGGGGCGCCGCTGAAGGTGCCGTCGGCGGCCCGGTAGCGGTAGTCGGTGCCGAAGCGCTCGCCGCCGACCTCGTTCGACAGCCCGCCGATCGAGGCGTAGCCGTGGTTCTGGATCAGGACGATGTTGACCGGCAGCCCCTCCTGGACGGCGGTCACGATCTCGGTCGGCATCATCAGATAGGTGCCGTCGCCGACCAGCGACCACACGGCCGTGTCCGGGGCGGCCTGCTGGACGCCGATCCCGGCCGGGATCTCGTAGCCCATGCAGGAGTAGCCGTACTCCAGGTGGTACTGGCGCGGCGAGCGGGACCGCCACAGCTTGTGCAGGTCGCCCGGGAGTGAACCGGCCGCGTTGATCACCACGTCGTCGTCGCCGACGACCGCGTCCAGCGCGCCCAGCACCTGGGTCTGCGTCGGGACGGCGCTCTCGTCGTCGGCACGGTAGGCGGCCTCGACCACCGCGTCCCAACGCTCCTTGCCGGCGCCGTACTCGGCCTCGTACGCCGCGTCCACCCGGTGGCCGGAAAGCGCCTCCGTGAGGGCCGTGAGCCCGGCCCGCGCGTCGCAGACCAGCGTCCGCGCGGCCAGCTTGTGCGCGTCGAAGCCGGTGATGTTGAGGTTCAGGAAGCGCACGTCCGGGTTCTGGAAGAGCGTGCCGGAGGCGGTGGTGAAGTCGGTGTATCGCGTGCCCACGCCGATCACCAGGTCGGCCGCGCGGGCGATGTCGTCGCTGACCGAGGTGCCGGTGTGTCCGATGCCGCCGAGGTCGGCGGGGTGGTCGTGGCGCAGCGAGCCCTTGCCGGCCTGGGTCGAGGCGACCGGGATGCCGGTGGCCTCGACGAAGGCCTTCAGCGCGGGCTCGGCCTCGCTGTGGTGGACGCCGCCGCCCGCGACGATCAGCGGACGCTCGGCGGCCCGGATCGCCTCGACGGCCGCCGTCAGCTCGACCGGGTCGGGCGCGGGGCGCCGTACGTACCAGACGCGGTCGGCGAAGAACTCCTGAGGCCAGTCGTACGCCTCCGCCTGGACGTCCTGCGGGAGCGCCAGCGTGACCGCGCCGGTCTCGGCCGGGTCGGCGAGCACACGCATGGCGTTCAGCGCGGACGGGATCAGGGCCTCGGGGCGGGTGATCCGGTCGAAGTACTTCGACACCGGGCGCAGGGTGTCGTTGACCGACACGTCCGCCTCGGTCGGGTGCTCCAGCTGCTGGAGCAGCGGGTCGGGGGCGTGTGAGGCGAAGTAGTCGCCGGGGAGGAGGAGGACGGGCAGGCGGTTGATCGTGGCCAGGGCGGCACCGGTGACGAGGTTCGTCGCGCCCGGACCGATCGACGTGGTCACCGCCTGCGCGGAGAGGCGGCCCAGCTGACGGGCGTAGCCGACGGCCGCGTGCACCATGGACTGCTCGTTGCGGCCCTGGTGGTACGGCATGACGTCCTCGCCCGCCTGGACGAGGGCCTGGCCGATGCCGGCCACGTTGCCGTGGCCGAAGATGCCCCAGGTGCCGGCGATCAGCCGGTGCCGTACGCCGTCGCGCTCGGTGTACTGGGCGGACAGGAACCGCACCAGCGCCTGGGCGACGGTCAGGCGGACGGTGGACTGGCTCATCGGGGACCTCACTGAGATGGAGCGGTGTAGAGGGGCAGACGGGGGTCGACGGGCTGGTCCGGCCAGGTGCCGCGGACCCAGGCGTGGTCGGGGTGGTCGCAGATCAGCCAGGCGCGGTCGGCCTCGGGGCCGGCCATGACGTTGAGGTAGTACATGTGGTGCCCCGGCACGGCCATGGAGGGCCCGTGCCAGCCGTCGGGGATCAGTACGACGTCGCCGCCGCGGACCTCCGCCAGGACGTCGGTGTTGCGACCGTGTCCGGACGGGGAGACACGCTGGTAGCCGAGGCCGGGGGTGCCCTCGTGGTCGGCGAACTCGAAGTAGTAGATCTCTTCCAGCACCGACTCCTCGCCGGGCCGGTGCTCGTCGTGCTTGTGCGGCGGGAAGGACGACCAGTTGCCGCCCGGGGTGATGACCTCGACCGCGATGAGCTTGTCGCACTCGAAGACGCCTGCCGCGCCGAAGTTGTTCACCTGGCGGGAGGAGTTGCCCGTGCCGCGCAGCTCCACCGGCACCGACGAGGCCGGCCCGTACCGGGCGGGCAGGCGCCGGGAGCAGCGCGCGCCGGTCAGCGCGAACCGTCCGCCGCCGGTGGACGAGACGGTCGTACGGGCATCGCGCGGCACGTACGCGAAGTCGCTCACGCCGCTGAACACGCTCTCACGGCCGGTGAGCCGGAACTCGTCGTGGCCGAAGTCGTCGGCGCTGTCGACCGTGCAGCCGCCGCTCAGCGGCAGGACGATCCACTCGCTGTCGCCGGTGTCGAAGCTGTGCGAGCCGCCGGGTGGCAGCTCCAGGATCCGCAGGCTGGAGTAGCCCCAGCCGGCCTTCTCGGGCGTGACGTCCACGACGTACGGGCCGCCGAGCGCCTTTCCCGCGGGAAGGTGATAGGTCATCGTGTTCTCCGCCTCACAATCCGGGTCACAACAGGCCGACGGCCGTGTCCACCGCCGTCTCCACGCTGCCCTCGGCCGGGTAGAGCAGCGAGCGGCCGACGACCATGCCCTGCACGGTGGGGAGCCTGAGCGCCTTGCGCCAGCGCTCGTACGCCCCCTCCTGGTCGTCCCCGACCTCACCGCCGAGGAGGACGACGGGCAGCGTGGACGTATCGAGAACTTCGGCCATGTCGTCGGGGTCATGGGTAACGGGCAGTTTCAGCCAGGTGTACGCCGAGGTGCCGCCGAGGCCCGACGCGATGGCGATCGACTTGATGACGGCCTCGGCGGACAGGTCGTTGCGCACCTGGCCGTCGATCCGCCGGGAGATGAACGGCTCGACGAACAGCGGGAGTTGCCGCGCGGCCATGTCGTCGATGGCGCGGGCCGTGGTCTCCAGGGTGGTCAGTGAGCCGGCGTCCTCGTAGTCGATGCGCACCAGCAGCTTGCCCGCGTCGAAGCGCAGCCGGGCGATGTCCTCGGCGCGGTGGCCGGTGAAACGGTCGTCCATCTCGAAGGACGCCCCGGCCAGGCCGCCGCGGTTCATGGAGCCCATGACAACCTTGTCGTCGAGGACGCCGAGGAGCAGCAGGTCCTCAAGGATGTCGGCGGTGGCCAGCACCCCGTCGACGCCGGGCCGCGACAGCGCGATGCAGAGACGTTCCAGCAGATCGGCTCTGTTGGCCATGGCCAGGCGCCGGTCGCCGACGCCCAGGGCGCCGCGCGCCGGATGGTCGGCTGCCACGATCATCATCCGGCCGCTGTCGCCGATCAGCGGGCGGCGCACCCGGCGGGCGGCGGCTTCCGCGATCGCCTCGGGGTGCCGGGCTCTGACCGCGGTGAGGTCGGGGATGGTCATGCTCAAGGGAAGCTCCGTTCAGGGATGGCTCGGTCGGCCGTCACGACGCCTGCGCGAGGAGGCTCACGACCTCGGACTCGGTGGGCATCGCGGAGGAGCAGGCGAGGCGGGAGGCGACGAGGGCGCCGGCGGCGTTGGCGTACCGCATGGTGGTGGCCAGTTCCCAGCCGGACAGCAGCCCGTGGACCAGCGAGCCGCCGAAGGCGTCGCCGGCGCCGAGGCCGTTGACCACCTCGACCGGCACCGGCGGCACCTCGGCCTCGGTGCCGTCGCGGTGCACCGCCAGCACGCCCTTGGGGCCCTGCTTGACCACCGCCAGTTCGACGCCGGCCTCCAGCAGCGCCTCGGCGCAGGCGCGCGGTTCGCGCACGCCGGTGGCGATCTCGCACTCGTCGAGGTTGCCGACCGCGACGGTGACGTGCCGCAGTGCCTCGGCGTAGTACGGGCGGGCCTCTTCGGGGTCCCGCCAGAACATGGGCCGCCAGTCGAGGTCAAAGACCGTCGTGCCCGCCTTGTCGCGCGCCTTGAGGGCGGCCAGGGTGGCCGAGCGGCTCGGTTCCTCGCTCAGCCCGGTGCCGGTGATCCAGAAGACGCGGGCCGATCGGATGGCCCAGTAGTCCAGCTCGTCGGAATGTATCTCCAGGTCAGGGGCCTTAGGCTGCCGGTAGAAGTACAGCGGGAAGTCGTCCGGCGGGAAGATCTCGCAGAACGTCACCGGCGTCGGGTACGCCGCGACGGGCGTCACCCAGCGGTCGTCGACGCCGAAGTCCTTGAGGGCCTCGTGCAGGTAGGCGCCGAACGGGTCGTCGCCGGTGCGGGTGATCACGGCGGTGGTACGACCGAGCCGAGCGGCGGCGACCGCGACGTTCGCGGCGGAGCCTCCGAGGAATTTGCCGAACGTCTCCACCTGCGTCAGAGGTAGCCCAGACTGCAGGGGGTAGAGATCGACTCCTATCCTTCCCATCGTGATCAAGTCGAAGGACTTGGCTGACTCGGCCATGCGCGACGCTCCTACAGCTGGACAGGGGGTGCGGGTCCCATCGGGCCTGCCGCCTCCCAGGTGTATGGCGTGGAGGCCGACGCTGTCAATACTTTGTACTTACATTCGGACCTGAGTGTGAAATGATGTCTTAACAAAGTATTGACAGCGGGCGCATCCAGGGATTGGATCCCTTCCCAGCGAACCCGCAGTGTTCTGCGGCACACGACCCGGACTTCCCAAGGGCCCGGGCCACGGATCCAGTGATCATCCCTTTCCCCCCGTCGCACACCCCGTCGCACAGTGAGGTGCTGGAAAGATGGACCGCTACTACCCCCGCTCCCGCAAGCTGGCCCCTATGGTGGCCATGGCTGCCGCGGCTGCGCTGACCCTCGCAGGCTGCTCCAGCAGCTCCGGTGGCAAGCAGGCCGAGGAGGGTGGGGAGAACGCTTCCGCGGGCAAGGCCACCACTCCCCGTATGACCGTCGCCCTGGTCACGCACCAGTCGGCCGGTGACACCTTCTGGGACATCGTCCGCAAGGGAGCCGAGGTCGCTGCCGCCAAGGACAACGTCAAGCTGATCTACTCGAACGACCCGAACGCCGGCAACCAGGCCAACCTGGTCCAGAACGCGATCGACCAGAAGGTCGACGGCATCGCGATCACCCTCGCCAAGCCCGACGCCATGAAGGACGTCGTCAGCAAGGCGAAGGCCGCCGGCATACCCGTGGTCGGCCTCAACTCCGGTGTGAGCGAGTGGCAGAAGCTCGGCCTGATGGAGTTCTTCGGCCAGGACGAGACCGTCGCGGGCGAGGCGCTCGGCAAGCGCCTGAACGAGGCCGGCGCCAAGAAGGCCGTCTGTGTCATCCAGGAGCAGGGCAACATCGGCCTGGAGCAGCGCTGTGCGGGTGTGAAGAAGACCTTCGAGGGTGACGTCGAGAACCTGAACGTCAACGGCACCGACATGCCGTCCGTGAAGTCGACGATCACCGCGAAGCTCAAGACGGACAGCGACATCGACTACGTCGTCGCCCTCGGCGCCCCGTACGCGCTGACGGCCGCGCAGTCCGTCGACGAGTCGGGCAGCAAGGCGAAGGTCGCCACGTTCGACCTCAACAACCAGCTGACCGGCGCGATCAAGAAGGGCGACATCGAGTTCGCCGTCGACCAGCAGCCCTACCTCCAGGGCTACCTGGCGATCGACTCCCTGTGGCTCTACAAGAACAACGGCAACTACATGGGCGGCGGCGAGGCACCGGTGCTGACCGGACCTGCCTTCGTCGACAAGACGAATGTCGAGACGATCGACAAGTTCGCCGCGAAGGGCACTCGGTGACGAACATGACCCAACAGGCTGAGCCGGCGGTGACCTCACCGCCGGCCCCCGGCCCCGGCAAGGAATCCGACGGGCGGACCCAGCAGCGGCCCTTGGCGCTGCGTCTCCTCGCCCGTCCCGAGGTGGGCGTCTTCCTCGGCGCCGTCGCGGTGCTGATCTTCTTCCTCATCACGGCTCCGGCCGTGCGTGACGGCAGCTCGATGGCGAATATCCTGTACCAGTCGTCGACCATCGGGATCATGGCCCTGCCGGTCGCGCTGCTGATGATCGGCGGCGAGTTCGACCTGTCCGCCGGTGTCGCCGTGATCACCTCGGCGTTGACGGCCAGCATGACGGCCTACCAGCTGAGCATGAACGTCTGGGTCGGCGTGATCGTCGCCCTGATCGTGTCGCTGGCGATCGGTCTGTTCAACGGCTGGCTGCTGGTCAAGACCGGGCTGCCGAGCTTCCTGGTCACCCTGGGTACGTTCCTGATCCTCCAGGGCGTGAACCTCGCGGTGACCAAGCTGATCACCGACAACGTCGCCACCGACGACATCAGCAACATGGACGGCTTCGACCAGGCCAAGGCGGTCTTCGCCTCGTCCTTCGACGTCGGCGGTGTGCAGGTGAAGGTCACCGTGGTGTGGTGGCTGGTCTTCGCCGCCATCGCCACCTGGGTCCTGTTGCGCACCAAGTACGGCAACTGGATCTTCGCCGTCGGCGGCAACCAGGGCAGCGCCCGCGCGGTCGGTGTGCCGGTGACCTTCACGAAGATCTCGCTGTTCATGCTGGTCGGCTTCGGTGCCTGGTTCGTCGGTATGCACCAGCTGTTCTCGTTCAACACGGTGCAGTCCGGCGAGGGTGTGGGTCAGGAGCTCATCTACATCGCCGCGGCGGTGATCGGTGGCTGTCTGCTGACCGGCGGCGCCGGCAGTGCGATCGGCCCGGTCTTCGGTGCCTTCATGTTCGGCATGGTGCAGCAGGGCATCGTCTACGCCGGCTGGAACCCCGACTGGTTCAAGGCCTTCCTCGGCGTGATGCTCCTCGGCGCAGTCCTCATCAATCTGTGGGTCCAGCGCACGGCGACCAGGAGGTGACCTGAAATGACCACCGAAAAGACCGGCACTCACGGTGCCGTCCTTCAGGACAAGGCCCCGGAGAAGGACGCCCCGATCGTCGAACTGCGCGGAGCGGGCAAGTCCTACGGCAACATCCGTGCCCTGCACGGCGTCGACCTGAAGGTGTTCCCCAGCCAGGTGACCTGCGTCCTGGGCGACAACGGCGCGGGCAAGTCCACCCTCATCAAGATCATCTCGGGGCTGCACCAGCACACCGAGGGCGAGTTCCTCGTCGACAACGACCCGGTGCGCTTCTCCACCCCGCGTGAGGCCCTCGACCGCGGTATCGCCACCGTCTACCAGGACCTTGCCGTGGTCCCGCTGATGCCGGTGTGGCGCAACTTCTTCCTCGGCTCGGAGATGACCAAGGGCCCCTGGCCCATCCGCCGTCTCGACATCGAGAAGATGAAGAAGACGGCCGACGAAGAGCTGCGCAACATGGGCATCGTCCTCGACGACCTCGAGCAGCCCATCGGCACCCTGTCGGGGGGCCAGCGCCAGTGCGTGGCGATCGCCCGCGCCGTCTACTTCGGCGCCCGGGTGCTGATCCTGGACGAGCCCACCGCCGCCCTCGGCGTCAAGCAGTCCGGTGTGGTGCTGAAGTACATCGCCGCCGCCCGTGAGAAGGGCCTGGGCGTCATCTTCATCACCCACAACCCGCACCACGCCTACATGGTCGGCGACCACTTCAGCGTCCTGCGCCTGGGCACCATGGAGCTCAGCGCCTCCCGTGCCGAGGTCAGCCTCGAAGAGCTGACCAACCACATGGCCGGCGGCACCGAACTCGCCGCGCTCAAGCACGAGTTGAGCCAGGTCCGCGGCGTCGACGTCGAGGAACTCCCCGAAGCGGGAGACCTCACCGCAACCGTGGCGTCCTCGGAAGGGAAGTCCTGACATGCCCCCTGTGCTGGACCGCATCCGGGTCGGCTCGGCCCCGGACTCCTGGGGCGTCTGGTTCCCCGACGACCCCGTGCAGGTGCCCTGGGAACGCTTCCTCGACGAGGTCGCCGAGGCCGGCTACCCCTGGATCGAGCTGGGCCCGTACGGCTATCTGCCGACCGACCCGGCCCGCCTCACCGACGAGGTGAACAAGCGCGACCTCAAGGTGTCGGCAGGCACGGTCTTCACCGGCCTGCACCGCGGCCCCTCCGTCTGGGAGTCCACCTGGGCGCACGTCAGCCAGGTCGCCGCGCTCACCCAGGCCATGGGGGCGAAGCACCTGGTCGTCATCCCCTCCTTCTGGCGGGACGACAAGACCGCCGAGATCCTGGAGCCGCCGGAGCTCACCGGCGAGCAGTGGGCCCACCTGACCAAGGGCATGGAGCGGCTCGGGCACGAGGTGAAGGAGGCGTACGGTCTCGACATCGTCGTGCACCCGCACGCCGACACCCACATCGACACCGAGGCCCACGTCGAGCGCTTCCTCGACTCGACCGACTCCGACCTGGTCAACCTCTGCCTGGACACCGGTCACTACGCCTACTGCGGCGGGGACAGCGTCAAGCTGATCGAGACCTACGGCGAGCGCATCGGCTATCTGCACCTCAAGCAGGTGGACCCGGAGATCCTCGCGGACGTGGTGAAGAACGAGATCCCGTTCGGACCCGCGGTCCAGCGCGGTGTGATGTGCGAACCCCCGGCCGGTGTACCGGAGTTGGGGCCCGTCCTGGAGGCCGCGCAGAAGCTGAACGTGGACCTGTTCGCGATCGTCGAGCAGGACATGTACCCGTGCGAGCCGGACAAGCCGCTGCCCATCGCGGTCCGTACCCGCAAGTTCCTGAGGTCCTGCGGCGCCTGACGACCCGAAAGGACGGCCGATCACCATGACCCAGCGTCCGCACACGCTCGGAGTCGCAGTCATCGGTACCGGAAAGATGGGTGCGGACCATGTGCGCCGCATCCAGGAGGTCACCAGCGGGGCACGGGTGACCGCCGTCGTGGACGTCGACGCGGAGCGCGCCAAATCGGTCGCGGCCCGCGTCGACGGCTGCACCGCCCACACCGACCCGGCCGCCGCGATGGCGGCGGGCGACGTCGACGCGGTGATCGTCGCCTCGCCGGGCCCCGCCCACGAGGCGGCGCTCCTCACCGCCTTCGAGCACGACCTGCCGGTGCTGTGCGAGAAGCCCCTCACCCCCGACGCGGCCTCCGCGCTGCGGGTTCTGGAGGCCGAGCAGAAGCTCGGTCACCGCCGCGTCCAGGTGGGGTTCATGCGGCGCTACGACGCCGAGTACATGAAGCTCAAGTCCCTGCTGGAGACAGGCCAGTTGGGCCGTCCCCTGATGCTGCACAACCGGCACCGCAATGTCGCCAGCCCGCCCGGCTGGACGTCCGAGATGCTCATCAACGACTCCGTGACGCACGAGATGGACGTGACCCGCTGGCTGCTCGGCCACGAGATCACGGCCGTCACCGTGCTGACCCCGACGCCCTCCGACAACGCGCCGGACGGCATCCGCGACCCGCAGTTCGTGGTCTTCGAGACGGACGGCGGCGCGATCGTCGACGTCGAGATCTACGTCAACTGCGGCTTCGGCTACCAGGTCCAGGCCGAGGTCGTCTGCGAACGCGGCACCGCCCGCGTCGGCGACGGCCACGCCCTGGTCACCAACGCGGCCGGCCGCTGGGGCGGCATCATCGCCCAGGACTACATCGAGCGGTTCGCCGACGCCTACGACCGTGAGGTCCAGGCCTGGGTGGACGCCACCCGGCGCGGCGAGGTCACCGGGCCCACCGTGTGGGACGGGTACACCGTGGCCGCGGTGTGCGAGGCGGGCGTACGGGCGTTGGAGGAGGGCGGCCGGGTCCCGGTGGATCTGGTCGACCGGCCGGCGCTGTACCAGGGCTGACAAGAACGGTCGGGCGCCGGGGAACTCCCCGGCGCCCGACCGTTTTCCTTCAGAGCGCGGTACGCGGCCGCGGCTCGAAGCCCGCCGCGCGGTAGGACTCGTCGATCAGCGACATCGTCGCCAGGGCGTCGTCCGCGTCCAGCGCGAGCGGAGCGTCCCGGCGTATGTGCGCGGCGAACGCCTCCAGCTGGTAGGTGTACGACGAGCGCGTGCCCAGCCGCTCCGTCCGCTCCCCGTCCGCCGTACGCACCACGACCCGGTCGTCGCGGTGCGGCAGCACGAAGTTCGGCGCGAACGCCTCACCCCGGGAGCCGACGATCCGGCAGCTCATCTCCAGTTCGCCGTACGCCATGTGGCAGCGCGCCGACGCGGTCGCCCCGCCGGGGAACTCCAGGTCGGCGTCCAGCCACTCGTCGACGCCCGGCGCACCCGCACGCTCCCCGCCCCGCGCGGAAACGAGACGCGGCGCACCGCCCGCCCAGGGCGCGAGCATCCGCACCGCGTGCAGGCTGTAGCAGCCGAGGTCCATCACGGCGCCGCCCGCGAGCGTCAGCGACCAGCGCGGGTCCGAGTCGTCCGGCGCCGGGATCGCGACCAGCGTCTCCACCCGCTGCAGCTCGCCGAGTTCACCGCTCTCCAAGATCTCGTGCAGGCGTCGGGTGACCGGGTGGAAGAGGTAGTGGAACGCCTCCATGAAGACCGTCCCGGCCTTGGCCGCCGCCTGAAGCACCTCGGCGGCCTCCTCGGCGTTGCTCGCCGAGGGCTTCTCCGACAGCACATGCTTGCCGGCCGCAAGGGCGGCGAGGTTCCACGGCCCGTGCAGGCCGTTGGCGAGCGGGTTGTAGACGACCTCGACCTCGGGATCGGCGAGCAGGTCGGCGTAGGAGTCCACCACCCGCTCCACGTCGTGCTCGTCGGCGAACGCCTCGGCGCGGGACCGGTCGCGCGCGGCCACCGCCACGAGGCGGTGGCCGGTCGTCCGGGCCGGGCCGACGAGGGAGAGTTCGGTGATGCGTGCCGCGCCCAGTACCCCGATGCGCAGCGGTTCCCGGCCCGAGTCGCTCATGCCTGCCGTACCTCCTCGATCGTCACCGGACGGTGCTCGTGCAGCGACAGTGTGCACGCGTCGGCGATCCAGCCGGCCTCCAGCGCGTCCTCGATCGTGCACGGCGAGGGCCGGGTACCCGCCACGACCTCGGTGAACGCGGTGAGTTCGGCGCGGTAGGCCGCGGTGAAGCGGTCCATGAAGAAGTCGTGCGGGGTGCCCGCCGGGAAGGTCACGCCGGGCTCGACCGAGCGCAGCGGCAGCTTGTCCTCCAGGCCGACGGCGATGGAGTCCGTGAAGCCGTGGATCTCCATGCGGACGTCGTAACCCCGGGCGTTGTGGCGGGAGTTGGAGACCACCGCGATCGTGCCGTCGTCCAGCGTGAGGATCGCGCCGGTGGTGTCGGCGTCGCCCGCCTCCTTGATGTAGTCGGCGCCCTTGTTGCCGCCGACCGCGTACACCTCGGTCACCTCGCGGCCGGTCACCCAGCGGATGATGTCGAAGTCGTGCACCGAGCAGTCCCGGAAGATGCCACCGGAGGCGGCGATGTACCCGGCCGGCGGCGGCGCCGGGTCCAGGGTGGTCGAGCGGACCGTGTGCAGCTTGCCGAGCTCGCCGCTCTGCACGGCGGCGCGGGCGTTGACGAAACCGGTGTCGAAGCGGCGGTTGTAGCCGATCTGGATCGGCACGCCCTTGCCCTGGACGGCCTTCAGCACCTCGACACCCTCGGCCATGGTCCTGGCGACGGGCTTCTCGCAGAAGACCGGGATGCCGGCCTCGACGCCCGCCAGGATCAGCGCCGGGTGGGCGTCGGTCGCGGCCGCCACGACGATGCCGTCCACGCCGGCCGCCAGCAGGGCCTCGGGTGAGTCCACGACCTCGGCGCCGAACCGCTCCGCGGCGGCCTTGGCGGCGTCCGCGAACGGGTCGGTGACGACGAGGGAGTCGACCGCGTCGAGTCCGGAGAGGGTCTCGGCGTGGAAGGCGCCGATGCGGCCGAGGCCGAGGATTCCGATGCGCATGAGCTCTGCTGCTTTCCTGGTGTGTGGTTGCTGTTCGTTGCCGGGGCTCCGCCCCGGACCCGGTCGCCCTTCGGGCTCGTCCTCAATCGCCGGACGGGCTGGTTCAGTCCAGGCCGCCCAAGACGTTCTGGTCCCAGTCGATCACCGAGCCGGTGACCACCCCGGAGCGGTCCGAGAGCAGGAAGACCACGAAGTCGGCGATCTCGTCCGGCTGGCCCAGCTTGCCCATCGGCAGCTTGGCGGCAGCCTGCTCGCGCCAGTCGTCGGCGGCCCCGTGGAAGGTCTTCTGCGTGGCGTCCTCGCCCTCGGTCGCCGTCCAGCCGATGTTCAGGCCGTTGATCCGGATCCGGTCCCAGCGGTGCGCGTGCGCGGCGTTGCGGGTCAGCCCGATCAGGCCGGCCTTGGCGGAGACGTACGGTGCGAGGAACGGCTGCCCGCCGTGCGCCGAGGACGTGATGATGTTGACGATGGTGCCGGGATCCCCCCGCGCGACCATGTCCGAGACGGCGGCCTGCATCGCGAAGAACGGCGCCTTGAGGTTGATCGCGATGTGCTGGTCGAACAGCTCGGGCGTGGTGTCGAGCAGCGTGCCCCGGGAGGTCAGCCCCGCCGAGTTGACCAGGCAGTCGATCCGCCCGTACGCGTCGACGACCTCGGCGACGGACGCCTTCGCCTGCTCGGCGTCCGCGAGGTCGGCCCGTACGAACATGGCCTTGCCCCCGTCGGCGGTCAGCTCGGCCACCAGCGCCTCACCGGGCTCGGTGCGCCGCCCCGTGACGGCCACGACCGCCCCCGCGCGGACGGCCGCCCGCGCGATCGCCGCGCCGACGCCCTGACTGCCGCCGTTGACGAGGACGACCTTGTCGTCGAGAAGTCCCATGTCTTTTCCTGGTCCTTTCAGCTCTGGTCAGCTCTGACGCCGCTCGGCGCCGGCCCGCAGCTCTTCTCGCAGCGCCTCGGGAGTCCATCCCTCGCGCAGCGCGCGCCGTACGACGTCCGCCTGCGAGGGCGGGGCCAGGCCGGCCACCGGCGGATCGCTGTCGAGGTTCGTGGGGAAGGGGTAGCCCTCGGCGCTCGCGGCGATCACGTTCGCCAGCCAGGCCTCGTCCGCACCCTCGCCGCGGCGCTCGACCAGCACGGGGAACACCGCGTTCGCCACCGCCTCGCGGTCCACCGTCTCCATCGCCCGACCGAACGCCGAGGACACCTGCAGGAGGTTCGCCATGCGCCGGATGTCCGCCGAGCGGTTGGTGCCTGCCGCGTGGAACAGCGCCGGGTTGAAGAAGGCCGCGTCGCCCTTGGCTAGGGGGAGCTGGACGTGGTGCGCCTCGAAGTGGGCCTGGAAGTCCGGCAGCCGCCACGCCAGATAGCCCGGCTCGTACGTCTGCGAGTACGGCAGGTACATCGTCGGTCCGGACTCGACGGGCATGTCGCAGTGCGCGACGGCGCCCTGGAGGGTGAGCACGGGGGAGAGGCGGTGGACGTGGGCCGGGTACGCGGCCGCCACGTCGTTCGACAGGAACCCAAGGTGGTAGTCGCGGTGCACGGACTGGGCCGCGCCGCCCGGGTTGACCACGTTGACCTGCGAGGTCACCTGATAGCCGGGGCCGAGCCAGGCGGTGGAGACCAGAGCCAGGATGTCGTTGGCGTAGTAGTCGGCGAACGCCTCGGCGTCGTACAGCGCCGCCTTCTCCAGCGCGTTCCAGACCCGGTCGTTCGCGCCGGGCTTGGCGAAGTGGTCACCCGCGTCGGCGCCGGACGCGCGCTGCTCGGCGATCAGGGCGTCGAAGACCTCGGTGAGCCGGTCGACGACACCCGGGTCCGGGAAGGCGCCCTGGAAGACCACGATGCCGGGCCCCTCGGTGAGGGCGCGCACCAGCTCGGCCCGGACCTCCCGGCGGTCCCCGGCCCGAAGCAGCCGCTCACTGTCGTAGCGCAGGACGTCGCGCTCCACGGAGGCGGCGTACGGGTAGTCGGCGAGGTCGGTCGTCCGCTCGACGAGAGCGCGGAAGGAGTCGAGGTCGCAGTCCTGCTCGGACAGCCAGGCACGGCGGTGTACGGAGGTGAAGGACATCGGTGTCCTCTCGGTGACAGAAGCGACTCAGCGCTGTCATTCTTGTCATGACAATCCCCTCGAACAACCAGCAGGCGACCATCAAAAACCCCTCAAGGAGCCGTCGCATGGGTCACCCCTTCCCGATCCGGGAGATCGCACGTCAGGCGGGTCTGAGCGAGGCCACGGTGGACCGGGTCCTGAACGGCCGGGGAGGGGTGCGCGAGAGCACCGCGCGGGAGGTCCAGCAGGCGATAGCCGACCTGGACCGGCAGCGCACCCAGGTACGGCTGCTGGGCCGTACCTTCATGATCGACATGGTGGTGCAGGCGCCCGAGCGGTTCACCACCGCCGTACGCGCCGCCCTGGAGGCGGAGCTGCCGTCCCTGCACCCGGCCGTCGTGCGCTCACGCTTCCACTTCCGCGAGACGGGGCCGGTGCCGGAGCTGAGCCGGACGCTGGACCGCATCGCCCGGCGCGGCTCGCAGGGCGTGATCCTCAAGGCCCCGGACGTCCCCGAGGTCACCGCCGCCGTCACCCGGCTCGTGGCGGCGGACATCCCGGTGGTGACCCTGGTGACCGACCTGCCCTCCACCGCCCGCCTCGCCTACGTCGGCATCGACAACCGGGCCGCCGGCGCCACCGCCGCGTACCTGATGGGGCAGTGGCTGGGGGAGCGGCCCGGCAATGTGCTGACCAGCCTCAGCAGCGGCTTCTTCCGCAACGAGGAGGAGCGCGAGATGGGCTTCCGCAGCGCCATGCGCGCCCTCCACCCCGACCGCACGCTGGTCGAGATCGCCGAGGGGCAGGGCCTGGACGCCACCCAGTACGACCTGGTGCGGGCCGCGCTGGAACGCGACCCGGACATCCGTGCCGTCTACTCGATCGGCGGCGGGAACATCGCCACCCTGCGGGCCTTCGAGGAACTGGGCCGGCAGTGCGCGGTGTTCGTCGCGCACGACCTCGACCACGACAACACCCGGCTGCTGCGCGAACACCGCCTGTCCGCCGTACTCCACCACGATCTGCGCCACGACATGCGCGAGGCCTGCCACATCGTGATGCGGGCGCACGGCGCGCTGCCGCCCGCGGGACCCACGCTGCCGTCGGCGATCCAGGTGGTGACGCCGTACAACATGCCCACGCCCATCCGGTGACGGTCGGGGCCCTCGCCCTGGCGTGTATCCCCGCTCGGCAGGTCCCGGCTCCCTACCGTCGTGCGCATGTGGAAATCGAACCCGGACGGCGGCCCCGAGCGGTTGGTGGCGCTCGCCGACGGCGTGTTCGCCATCGCGATCACCCTGCTCGTCCTGGATCTCTATGTGCCGCGCGGACTGGACACGCAGGAGTACCACGAGGCGCTGCGCGAGCTGCTCCCCGACCTCGGCGCCTACGCGCTCAGCGTGGCGGTGCTGGGCGGCTTCTGGCGCGACCACCGCAGGATCTTCCGCTCCGTACGGCAGGTCGACGGACAGGTCATGGCGCTGTCCCTGCTCGGCCTGGGCGCCGCCGCGCTGCTGCCCTTCCCCACCAGGCTGGTCTCCGAGTACGGCGCGGAACCCGCCTCGGTCGCGATCTACGCCGCGGCGGTCGCGGCCCTCGGCGCCGCCCACCTCGCACTGGTCGCCGTCCTGGCCGGGCGCCCGTGGCTGCGCGGCGACTTCACTCCCGCGGGCGGCTTCCGGCTCTACGCCCTCGACCTCGCCGTGACGGTGGTCGTGTTCCTCCTCACCATCCCGCTGACGCTGGTGGCCGGGGCCGACGCCGCGTTGTGGTGGCTCGTCCTGATCCCGGTCAAGGTCACCCTCGGCCGACGCGCCCGCCGCTGACCCTCCCCGCTACGCGTCCACGTCCACCCAGGCGCCGTTCCGCGCCGACCGCACCATCGCGTCCAGTACGGCGGCGCTGCGCACGGCGTCGGCCGGCGTGGCCCCGTGCGGGGTGCCCTCGGCGACCGAGCGCAGGAAGCGGTACGCCTCGACGACCTTCAGGTCGTCGTAGCCCATGGCGTTCGCCGCGCCCGGCTGGAAGGCGCCGAACTCGCCGTCGCCCGGGCCGACGTACACCGTGCTGACCGGCTGGTCCTGGTAGGTGGTGCCGCGGCTGACGCCCAGCTCGTTCATCCGGCGGAAGTCCCAGAAGACCGCGCCCTTGGTGCCGTGCACCTCGAAGCCGTAGTTGTTCTGCTCGCCGACCGAGACCCGGCAGGCCTCCAGGACGCCGCGCGCGCCCGAGGCGAAGCGCAGCAGGCAGTTGACGTAGTCCTCGTTCTCGACGGGGCCGAGCTCGCCGCCGGTGGCGCGGGCGTGGCCGGCGGTGGCGCCGGTGGGGCGGGCCCGCTCGGGGATGAACACGGCCGTGTCGGCGGTCAGCGACGCGATGTCACCGAGCAGGTACCGGGCCAGGTCCGCGCCGTGCGAGGCGAGGTCGCCCAGCACGCCGCTGCCGCCGCGCTCCTTCTCGTAGCGCCAGGTCAGGGCACCCTCGGGGTGAGCCGCGTAGTCGCTGAAGAGGCGGAGGCGCACATGGGTGACCGTGCCGATCTCGCCGGCGGCGATGAGCGCGCCGGCCGCCTCGACGGCGGGCGCGTTGCGGTAGTTGAAGCCGACCGCGCCCTGGACGCCGGCCTTGGCGACGGCGTCGGCGACCGCCCGGGCGTCCGCGACCGTCAGGCCCACCGGCTTCTCGATCCAGATGTGCTTGCCGGCCTCGGCCATCGCCACACCGATCTCGCGGTGCAGAAAGTTCGGGGCGGTGATGCTCACGGCCCGCACGCGCGGATCGGCGGCCACCTCGCGCCAGTCGCGGGTCGTCGAGGCGAACCCGAACTGGGCTGCGGCCTCCTCGGCCCGGCCCGGCACGTCCTCGGCGACGACCACGAGCTCCGGCCGCACCGCCAGCTGCGGGTAGTGGTGCGGGACGCGGGCGTAAGCCTGGGTGTGCACCCGGCCCATCCAGCCGAATCCGACAACGGCGACGCCAAGCGTGTCCACCATGACTGGGAGCCCCTCTTTGGACCGTTCCAACTTCTTCCCGCCCACCTTGAGGGCCGGTCTTCGCGGGTGTCAACCCCTCCCTGGCCCTTTGACAACGCAATGGCGCCCATGGAACGGTCCATGCCATGAGACCGCCGACGATCCGCGACGTGGCCGACCGGGCCGGCGTCTCCAAGTCGCTGGTCTCGCTGGTGCTGCGCGGCTCCGACCAGGTGCGGCCGGAGAAGCGGGACGCCGTCCTGCGTGCCGTACGCGAACTCGGCTACCGCCCCAACGCCGCAGCGCGCAGCCTCAGCGAGCAGCGCACCCGCACGGTCGGCGTCCTCCTGAACGACCTGCGCAACCCGTGGTTCGTCGACATGCTCGACGGCCTCAACTCGCTCCTGCACGACAACGGCCTGCACATGCTGCTCGCCGACGCCCGCCTCAACCGCCGCACCGGCCAGGATCCCGCCGGCCCCTTCCTCGATCTGCGGGTCGACGGCCTGGTCGTGGTGGGCACCCTCCCCGACCCGGCCGCGCTCGAAGCGGTGGCCGCGCGGATCCCGGTCGTGGTGGCCGGTGCCCGCGAGCCGGTTCCGGCCGGCGTCGACGTGGTGGCGGGCGACGACGAACAGGGCGCCCGTCTGGTCGCCGAGCACCTCATCGGCCTCGGGCACCGGCGCATCGCGCACATCGCGGGATACGGCGCGGTGGGCGAGCTGCGCCGACGGAGCTTCGAGGCGACGATGCGGGAGCACGGCCTCGTGGACGAGGCGGTCGTCGAGCCCAGCGACATGACCGAGGAGGGCGGCTACCGCACCACCGTCCGCCTGCTCAGCCGCCCAAAGCGGCCCACGGCCGTCTTCGCCGTCAACGACATCGCCGCCATCGGCGCGCTCTCCGCGGCCGAGGAACTGGGGCTGCGCGTCCCGCGCGACCTGTCGATCGTCGGCTACGACAACACGAGCATTGCCCGCCTGCGCCACGTGTGGCTCACCACGGTCGACAACACCAGCCACGAGGTCGGCCGCCGCGCGGCCCGCTGCCTCCTGGAGCGCTTCGAGGGCGCCGGAGGGCACGGACGGATCCAACTCGCCACACCGGCCCTGGAGATCCGAGGCTCGACGGCGGCCCCGCTCACAGACTGATCGCGTACGCCTTGCGCAGCGTCTCGTGCACCGTCCACGTCGTACGGTCGCCCTCGCGCAGTACGGCCATGTCCCCGGGCCCCACCTTCAGCGTCGGCCCGCCCTCGACCTCGACGGTGGCCGACCCGCTGATCACGACGAACAGCTCGTCGGCCTCGGTGTCGGTGACCACGCCGGGCGTGATCTGCCAGATGCCCCGCACCTGACGCCCGTCCGCCGACTCCCAGACGACCTTTCCGGTCACCTCGGGTGTTCCGGAGACGATCTGCTCCGGGGCGAGCGGCTCGGGTTCGAGCTCGGCGTCGGGGATGTGCAGTACGAAGCTGTGCGTCATGCGGCGACCCTAGCCCGCGCTCCGCGCTCCGTCCGACCCTGCGCTCAATATGGCAGACAAAATTGTTGACAATTATGTTTGGCTAGATTTACGTTCGACAGGCACTCACTCAGGGAGGGCACATGCCGAACGAAGCCCGTCCGGGCACCGGGGAGCAGGCCAAACAGCGCGCGCTCGCGCAGCTGCGGCAGGCGATCCTGCACGGCGAGATGGCACCGGCGCAGCGGTTGGTGGAGAACGAACTCGCCGAGCAGTTCGGGGTGACACGGGCCAGCATCCGCGCCGCACTGATCGATCTGGAGGCTCAGGGCCTGGTCGAGCGGATCCGCAACCGCGGTTCACGGGTGCGGGTGGTGAGCGTGGAGGAAGCGGTCGCCATCACCGAGTGCCGCATGGTCCTGGAGGCGCTCTGCGCGGCCAAGGCCGCCGTCGCGGCCGACGACGAGCAGCTGACGCTGCTGGCGGACCTGGGCACGGCGATGACCAAGGCCGTGGCCGACGGCGAGCCGATGACCTACTCCGAGCTCAACCAGGAACTGCACGCCAGGATCCGGGAGTTCTCCGGCCAGCGGACGGCCGTGGAACTGCTGGAGCGGCTCAACGCACAACTGGTGCGCCACCGCTTCCAGTTGGCGCTGCGGCCGGGACGCCCGCAGCACTCCCTGAGCGAGCATCTTGCCATGATCGAGGCGATCACGGCCAGGGACCCGCAGGCGGCCGAGGCTGCCGTCCGCGCCCACCTCACCAGCGTGATCAAGGCGCTGCGCGACTGATCCGTACGAGTCGCTGCGCGGCTGAGTCGCAGGGGGCGGGCGCACACCTGTCACTCAAGGAGAACCTGTAATGACGCATGCCGATGCGCCCTCCCCCACTCCCGGCTTCGCTCGAGCGGGGGGACCCCCATCGCCACCACGCTCCACCCTCGTGATCACCGCGCATGCCGGGGACTTCGTGTGGCGGGCGGGCGGAGCCATCGCACTGGCCGCTTCCCGGGGCGAGAAGGTCACCATCGCCTGCCTGACCTACGGCGAGCGCGGCGAGTCCGCCAAGGCCTGGCGCGAGGGCAAGAAGCTGGAGGAGATCAAAGCGATACGCCGGGACGAGGCCGAGCGTGCCGCCGCCACCCTAGGCGCCGAGGTCCGCTTCTTCGACGCCGGCGACTACCCGCTGATCGCCACCGACGAGCTGACCGACCAGCTCGTCCCCGTCTACCGCGAGACCCAGCCCGACCTGGGCGCCCGGCCCACCGAGCAGATCCAGCTCGACTCCGGGAAGATCGCGGCCCGTTGACTGACCTTCACCGACAAGTCGTACGACGTCGTCTACACCTCGGACTGGACCGGTTCCGCCGGCCGGCTGCACCACATCGCCTTCGCGACCGACAGCCGCGAGGACATCCTGCGCGCCGCCGACCTCGCCATCGACAGCGGCGTGTTCATCGAGACGGGCCCCCACAAGCACGCCATCCAGCAGACGTTCTTCCTGTACGTCTACGAGCCCGGCGGCAACCGCATCGAGCTGTGCAACCCGCTCACCCGACTCGTGCTGGCCCCCGACTGGCCGCTGATCACCTGGACCGAGGACGAGCGGGCCAAGGGGCAGGCGTGGGGTCTGAAGACGATCGAGTCCTTTGAGATTGTTGACAAAACTGTTGACTCTCTTGGGATCGGCTCCTTAGCGTCTGGCGCACAGACGCACGAGAGGAAAACAAGGATGTCCTCCCCCCTCCCCGACCGCTCGCGTCGGCAGACTGGCCGTACTCGCCGTCGGCCTGTGCTGGCTGGCCGTCCTCTTCGACGGCCTGGACATGTTCATCTACGGCTCGGTGCTGCCCCACATGCTGGCGGAAAAGGCCCTCGGCCTGACCCCCGACCAGGCGGGTGACCTGGGCAGTTACGCCACCTTCGGCATGCTGGTCGGCGCCCTGACCGCGGGGACGGTCGCCGACCGGATCGGCCGCAAGAAGCTGATGGTCGCCTGCGTCGCGCTCTTCTCCCTGGCCTGTGGGCTGTGCGCGACGGCGGGCAGCGTCGATGTGTTCGGTCTCGGCCGCACGCTCGCCGGCCTCGGCCTCGGCGGTCTGCTGCCCACCGCGATCAGCATGGTCTCCGACTTCGCCCCGCGCGGCCGCGGCGCCCTCACCATCGGCATGCTGATGACCGCCCACCACACGGGCGGCATCCTCTCCGCCTACGTCGCCCTGTGGGTCGTCGAACCCCTCGGTTGGCGGGCCGCGTTCTGGTTCTGCGTGCTTCCGCTGCTCTTCGTGCCGGTCCTGGCCAGGTTCCTGCCCGAGTCGTTGAGCTTCCTGGTCGCCAGGGGCCGCGGCGAGGAGGGCGGCGAGCTGGCCCGGCGCTACGAGGTCGAGCTGCCCGCCGCCCCGGCCGGCAAGCAGGCCGCCGCCGACCGCCGGCACTCCCTGGCCAACCTCTTCCGGGGTGGCGAGTGGACCCAGACCCTGCTGTACTGGCTGGCCTCCTTCGGCGGTCTGCTCCTCGTCTGCGGCGTCGCCACCTGGCTGCTCACCCTGATGCGCGGCGAGGGTTACAACCTCGGCTCGGCGCTGACCTTCGTGCTCCTGTTCAACCTCGGCGGCATCGTCGGCATGCTGGTCGCCGGACGCGCCTCCGACCGGTTCGGCGCCCCGCGGATCTCGGCGATCTGGTTCGCGCTGACCGCCGCCGGAGTCTTCCTGCTCAGCGTCCACATGCCGCTGGCGCTCACCTTCACGGTGGTGTTCCTGACCGGGGTGTTCCTGAACAGCGCCCAGACCATGATCTACGCGACGGTCTCGATCCGCTCCCGCCCCGAGAACCGTGCCACCGCCGTCGGCTGGACCTCCGGCATGGGCCGCTTCGGCGCCGTCTTCGGACCGTGGCTCGGCGGCCAGTTGCTCGCCGCGAACCAGGGCGAGTGGGGCTTCACCGCGTTCGCCCTCGCGGGACTGTCGTCCATGGTCTTCATCGGCATCGCCGCACTGCGCGGCTCCAGGCGGGCGGCTCGCACCGGCAGCGAGCAGGAGCTGATCGGCGCGCACTGATTGGCGTCCGTCATATGTACTGATGAGCCGAACTGGGATATACGACTGTCTCGCGTATTGTTGCGTCATATGCCCGCTGTGACGCAGGGTGGCCTTCGGTGCGTGCGGGGCGGATGAGTTGAACTGTTAAGGGGGAACGGGGACATGACGGGACTTCTCGCGGTGGTGGCGGTCGTCGGGTACATGGCCACCGCCGGCCTGCCGTGGTGGGTGGTGGTGGCCGTGGCCCTGCTGATGGCGGGGTTCGCCGCGGGGAGGTCCGGGAGCCCGGGCAAGGGTGCCAAAAGCCCTGCGCCGCCCGGGAGTTGGGGCAGGGGTTCCAGGAGCCCGGCGGAGCCTGGGAGTTGGGACAAGGGCGCCAGGAACACTGTGGCGACCGGGGGTTGGGGCAGGGACGCCAGTGGCATGGCGGCGCCCGGGAGTTCGAGCGAGGGTGCCAGGTTCGCTACGACGCCCGGCGCTGTGGGTGAGCCCGTCCATACCTCGACCGAGGCGTGGTCAAGCGCCACGCCGGTCGCGGTGAACGTGGGTGCCGCATGCCCGGAAGAGTGACCGGGGGCGCGCGGCCGTCAACGGCAGGGTGACCCGAGCCCTCAGCCGGTGCGGCTTCCGGTGGCCTCCCGCACATGCCGGGCGATCATCGCGTAGACCTCCCGCGCCTTCTGGTCGTCCGTCCCGTCATACGCGTGATCGGCCCCGGCCACGTCGTGGTGCTCGACCAGCGCACCCGCCCCCCGCAGCCGCTCGGCATAGCGCTCGCCCTCGGCCCGGAGCAGGTCGTACTCGGCGGTGATCACCAGGGCCGGGGCGATGCCCTTCAGGTCCGCGGTGTCCGACGGATGCGCCGGGGACACGAGCCGGTCGTCGCGCCGCCGGGCGTCCGGGACGTACGACGTGTCGAAGACGTCGGCCATCCAGGGCCGCAGCATCGGCTTGGCGATGGCGGCGCGCTTGTCCCTGGAGCCGGTCGCCAGGTCGAGCGGGGGATAGTGCAGCACCTGCAGCGCGATCGAGGGCCCGCCCTCTTCAAGCGCCTGCCGCGCCACGGCCGCCGCCAGCCCGCCGCCGGCGCTCTGTCCGCCCACGGTGAGCCGCTCACCGTCCCAGCCCTCCTCGGCGCCGTGCTCCGCGACCCACCGCACGACCTCGTACGCCTGCCGGGGTGGCGCCGGGAACGGATGCTGCGGGGCGACGACGTAGTCCACGTTGATCACGACCGCCCCCGCCTCGGCGGCGAGGACGCGGCACAGCGGGTCGTCCAGCTCGGTCAGTGTCATCACATAGCCGCCGCCGTGGAAGTTGACGTGCACCGGGGGAGCGGGCTCGGCGTTCGCGGGCAGATACACGGTGGCCCGGGCGGGCGCGATCGATGTGGGAATCGTCAACTCGCGTACCTTGCGCGGGTATTCGGGGAACCGCGCGTGCGAGGCAGCGGAGGATCCCTGGCCGCCGGAACGGCGGTCCGCCAGCACGGTCACACGTTGCATCGCCTTGGCGACAAGGGCGGCCACCGCGGGCCGGGCCAGGAGGGACATGGGGCTCCGATCGGTCGCGGCCTGTGGGGCGACCCGGTGAAGGACGGTTCTATTGAGTTAGGCAATTATAGGTAACAGCAATTATAGGTCAAGAGGTCGGACCGGAGGGGAGCGGGGCGGGGTCGGGGCGTGGATGGGGTAGGGTTGACCTGCATGATCACGCGGTTCGCCGCGCGACATGGGCCGGGACGTGGCGCAGCTTGGTAGCGCACTTGACTGGGGGTCAAGGGGTCGCAGGTTCAAATCCTGTCGTCCCGACTTTTACGAAGTCGCAGGTCAGAGGCCGTTTCGGAGTAATCCGGGACGGCCCTTCGGTCATTCTGGGAGCCCGCTGGTCTGCCGCACCGGCTCATGGACCGTCAGCCTGCCGTCGTCGATTCGCCAGAGCACATTGGCGCGTGCGGCGAGCTTCGGCTCGTCGGTGACGAAGATGACGGTGCCCGGATACCGCTCCAGCAGACGTTCCATCAGGTCGGAACCGAGCGCTTCTTCTGATCTGACCTCGTCCAGCAGCAGAACCCGGGGTCCGCTGCGCAGCGCTCGTACCATCGCCACCTGGTAGCGCACGGCCATGGAAAGGCCGTGGCCGTTTTCGCCCACCCGTGTGCGCAGACCGTCGGGCAGCAGGTCGGCCAGGGCCTCGATGTGCTCCTTGTCCGCCCACTCGGTGGCGTCCGGCGGTTCGCCGTACCGCAGGTTCTGGGCGACGCTGCCGCGCAGCAACGGCAGTTCGGGGCTGGTCAGCCTGATCATCCGCCGTACCGATTCCGGGTCGTGCCGGGCGAGGTCCTGGCCGTCGAGCAGTACCGCGCCGGCGTCCGGCTCCTGCAGGCGCACGATGAGGCGAAGCAGCAGGGACTTTCCCGCGCTCGGAGGTCCCTGCAGCACGATCCGCTGACCGGGCAACGCGACGGCCGACGCCTCCAGGACACCGTCCACCCGCAGCCCCTTGAGTTCCAGCAGCCCGGGGCCGTGCGCGAGCGGCTCGGCTCCGCGCAGTCTGGCCAGCGGCGCCGGTGCCGCGAGGACCTCGGCGATGCGCCGCCGCGCGACGCGTGACTGCTGCCAGTGCTCCTGCACGCGGACCAGTGACGACAGCGGACCGCCGAGGAAGTTCGCCACCGTCAGCAGCGAGGCGAGGGCCTCCCAGGTGGTGCCCGCCACCAGGCCCACCGTGACCACGATCAGCAGGATCCCGATGCCGCACGCCTCGGCCGTCGCCGACATCGCTCCGGTGAGACGGGCTTGGCGCACCATGGCCCGGCCGTACTCACGGCTGCGTCGCCGCATGACCAGCCGCTCCTGCTCGACCCGTCCGAGGGACTGCATGACGGCCGTGTGAGTGACCCGTTCGTTGACGAAGGCGGCGAGCCTGCCGTTGTTCCGTCTGGTCTCGCGTACGCGTTCGCGCAGCCGCCGCCCGAACAGGGCGACGGCGGCCGCGGCGAGGAGGGTCAGCGCCGCCGAGAGCGCACCGATGCCCGGCGCGATCACAGTCAGCACGGCGAGGGCGCACGCCACGAACACCCCGTCCACCAGAATCGGTGCCACACCCTTGCTGATCCACAGCCGCAGGGCGGAGGCATCACCGGTGAAGCGGAGCACGGTCACGCCGACCGTACGCCGGAACGGCCCCCCCGCCTCGCTTCCGGCGACATGGTCGAAGAGCCGCATTCTGATGCTGTGTACGTAGCTCTGGGCCAGCCGTTCGGCGAGCGGTTCGCCCGCCGCCTTGAGCAGTACGGTCGCGCAGGCCGACGTCGCGAGTCCGACGGCCAGCGTGGTGGGCGCGTAACCGGCGACATACGTGTAGATGGCGCTGCGGTCGTGGCCGGACGTGATCTCCCGGCCGTGCGTGATGCGGTAGGCAGCGCCATGCGCCAGGAGGGCGAACGCGACCACACAGACCGCCTGCCCGAAACCCGCGAACACCAAAAGGAGCATCAGCCGGCGCCGCGCACCGCCCAGCGTGTGCGGCATCCGGACGCGCTGCCGTCCCGCCGTGGTCACGCCACTGTTTCGGCCGTCAGGGGACCGCTGTACTCCGTCAGCCGACTGCGCTCCTGCGGCAGTCCGCCGTGGTCCGCCAGTCGGCCGACGTCGTCCGACAGCCCGCTGCCGTCTCCTACGACGCCCCTGCCCGGGACGCCGCCCGCGAGCACCTGATCGGCGAGGGCCGGGGCGGACAGGGCAGACGTCGCGTACACCGGGACGTCCACGCCGGCCACCGCTTCGGCCGTGGCCAGCGGAGATGCCGTCAGCACGCCGCTCAGAGCCACGACGGGAAGTCCCTCGTCACGCAGCATCCGTACCCCCGCCACCGCGCTGACCGAGTCACCGGCCGCGAACACGATGCCGTCCACGCCGGCGCGGAATTCCGGCGTCCGCATCAGCGCCGCCGTCTCCCGTTGCAGGAGCCCGTCCGCGACCTCCAGCACGATGGCGTCTGCCTGGTGACTCGTCAGATCCGTGATCGCGCTGCGCAGGATGCGGATCACCTGCGGCATCGGCAGCTGGTAGGTGGTGGGGAAACCCAGGTCGGTGAAGTCGATGACCCGCGCCGCGCCCGCGTCGGCCATCAGCGTCGGGTCCCCGGGAGCACCGGTGCCGGTCACCTTTGCCGCGCCGACCCGGCGGCCGGCCAGGCTGAGGCCGCGGATGAGGGCGGCCGCCACGGTCGTCTTGCCCGAGTTCATCGTTGTGCCGAGTACGGCGATGGTGCGCGGGCGCGCGGCGAGGACCGGCACCACGGGCCGGGCCAGGCGGGCGAGGTTGATGACTTCGCCGTGCTCGTCGGTCACCAGGCCCAAAGGCTCCACTCGGGTGGGGGATTTCATCCTGGAGTGGGAGGACACGACCCGCCCCGCTATCCCGCCTCCGGCGACCAGATCACAGGGCCCGAGGTCGCCGGGTACCTCCGCCTCGAATTGATCCGGGGCGTAGCGCGCACCATAGGCGACTACGACCGAGTCGCCGACGAACAGCCGATTCCGCTTTCCGTGTACCTGCCCGAGGAATCTGTGCTGGCCGATTTCGGTCACCCGGCACAGCACCAGATCGCCCGCCCGTGGAGGCCCACCCTCCACACTCAGCCCCAGTGTTCTGGTGCTTCCGTAGCCCAGCTCCACAAGGCGGCGAGCGGTATAGGAAACCTTCGCCACCTCATTGCCGGAGGAATTGAACCGCACGCTCTGCATGGCTTTCTCCTTACCCCTTCGTCCCGCGGAGCACCAGCATCCGCCGCGCTCGCAGAGTGCGCACTCCGACCACCGTCATCTGCGGCCATACGAACTCCTTTTGGCCGAGTCCGAGGAGGTGGCCGCATCCCGGCCGTTGGCCGTGCGGTGAGTGGCGGCCGTGACCGTGACTTCGTGGGCGGACGCGGTTCGGGAGGGCTCCCGGGTGGGGTGAGTGAGCATGGGGCGGCGGCGCCGGGAGCGGGTTTTCGAGGGCCGGTTGGTAAGCGCGGCCGAATGAGGGGGCGTTGATGGTGCGGGAGGGACGGGTCATCGCCGGGCGGTACCGGCTGCGGCAGCGGCTGGGTTCCGGTGGCGGGGGAGACGTCTGGCTGGCCGACGACGAGGAGCTCCGGGTCCAGGTCGCAGTCAAGGAGATCGACGTACCGGAGACGGCTGAGGGAGGCGGCGGTGATCCCGCGGGCCGGGGGCGCAAGGAGGCACTGAAGGCGGCGCAGCTGCGCGATCACCCGAACGTCATCACGGTGTACGACGTGGTGGAGGACGACGACCGCCCGTGGATCGTGATGGAGTACCTGCCGGGCACGCGGGACCTGCGTGCCGTGGTGACGGAGCGCGGTTCGCCGGCGAGCGACGAGGTGGCCAGGATCGGGGCGGCCGCACTCGACGCCCTCGGTGCCGGGCACCGGCTCGGCATCATCCACCGGGACGTGAAGCCCTCCAACATCCTGCTGGCGCCGGACCATTCCGGCACCGCCGATCGCCGGGTCCTGCTCACGGACTACGGCATCTCGCTGTGGCCCCGCGAGACCCGGGTCACTCAGAGCGGCATGGTGGTCGGCACCCCGGGTTTCCTGGCGCCGGAGCGGCTGTCCGGCGGCGAGGCGACACCCGCGACCGACCTGTTCTCGCTCGGCGTCACTCTCTACTTCGCGGTCGAGGGCACCTCCCCGTTCGAACGGGACACGCTCGACGCCTCCCTCATGGCGGCGCTGACCACGGAACCCGACGTGCCGCAGCGGGCGAGTGAACCGCTCAGCCGCGTGATCATGGGGCTGCTGGCCAAGGATCCGACGGAACGTACGCAGGCGGCACAGGCGCGCGAACTGCTCGCCGAGGCCACGGAAATCGGGCCAGGGCCCCGCAGCCGCAGTGCGCGTCTGCCCTCGCTTCCCGTAGCCGGCGGGGCGTCGGCCGGATCGGGGGCGGGGGCAGGCACGGGCGTGGGGGACGGCTCGGTGAGCGGCGGGTCCGGGTCGGGGCAGTCCCGAGGGCCCAGCGAGTCAGGGGGCTCGCGGCCGGGACGGTCCTCGGGCTCCGGGGCCACCGGCTCCGGGTCCGCCACCGGCTTGGGTGACGTCGGGACCGCAACGGAGTCCACCCACTCCGCGCCCTCCTGGAAGGAGCGCCTCAGCGGGCGAGTGAACCGCCGACGCGCCTCGGGCGCTGAACGCCGGGCGGTGTCCGGTCGGCGAACGCCCCTGTTGCTGGCGCTCGCCGTCCTGCCGGCCGTGGGCGGTGGGTTCGCGCTGGGCGCCGCCACGTATCACGACGAGCGGGACGGGACGAAGGGCCCGCAGGTCAGCGTCGAGGTGGCCGCCGTTCCCTCCCCGACCGTGACGCGCAGCGCGTACCCGTACGGCAGGCAGGTGGGGCTGCGCACGGGGCTCACGCCGGGGCAGTGCGTCGACGCCGACTGGAAGGCCGGGGAGTTCAAGGGGCGGCCAGGGGTGAGGACCGTCGACTGCTACGACGGCGACCCCGAGGGCCAGGTCATCGCGACCGTCCCCGCCGACGCGGCCGACGGCGCCGTGTCCGCGTCCGGCGCGGCGGCGGTACGGGGCGAGTGCGCCCGCCGCACCGCGCAGCTGCGCAGGACCATGGCCGACCCGGTGCTGTACGTCCTCACACCCGAGACGGGACAGAGCGAGCCGCCGGCCTCGGCCTGCCTGCTCTTCCTCAAGCACGCCACCCTGGGTGGCCCGCTCGGCGACTTCCGCAAGCCCGGCGACGAGGTGTACATCACTCAGCTGGGCCCGGGTGACTGCATCGACGTCGAGGAGGACGAGGACGGCTCGTACACCAAGACCCTGGTGGGCTGCGACAAGCCGCACGACGAGCAGTTGGTCGGCTGGACCCGGGCCTCGGGCGACGGCTCGGCGGACAGCGTCGACACCGGAGAACTCTGCCAGGACACGTACGGCGTCAACTGGGCCCGTGGCCGGGGGCACGAGATATGGGGCTGGTCCTCCTCGGACGAGGAGTGGGACGCCGGGTTCCGCCAGGTGCTGTGCAGCGTGGGCCGGGAGGACGGCGGGAAACTTCCCGGAGGAGCGCTGAAGTCCGCGTACTGATTCCGCGAAGCCCTCACCTCGTACGGGAGGGGTCCCGCGGCGAGGTCCGACACTGGTCAGTACGTCGGGGCCCGCAGAGAAGCTGTCGAACCGAGAAGCCGCTGAACCGAGAAGCTCACGAACCGAGGAGACCAGCGATGCCCCTCTCCACCAGCCTCGCGCGTGGTGTCGCGCCCACCACGCCCGGGACGCTGCACGCCCGTACGGTCACCGGTGAGCTCAGCGCACCGCCCTGCCAGGGGCTGACGGTTCGCTTCGGGCGCGGCGAGAAGCCGGACGTGGACCTGGGGGTCGGCGTGGACGACCTGCGGGTGAGCCGACGGCACGGCGAGCTGACGTACCGTCAAGGACTGTGGTGGCTGCGCAACACCGGGCAGCAGCTGGTCCGGCTGCCCCGCGGCCGGGTACCCGCTGCTGCACGTCGAAGTTCCCGTAGTCCACGTCCACGTGGACGTCGTCGCCGAACTGGTCGAGCGCGGTGGGGGCGGCCAGCTCGCACACGTCGGCCGTGTGCGGATCGCCGATCAGTGCCTGCGGTTGGCCGTCGGAGGCGTTCTCCTCCGCTTGGCCCTGGCTCCGGCCGGGCTCGGGGCCGGCCTTCCCGTCGACGCCGTGGTCGGGGAGGACGACGAGTCCCAGGGCCAGTAGGGCGCTGATGCCGAGAGCGGCCGCGATCACTGGCAGCCGCCGGCGTCGGCGCCCGGTGACGGTGGTGGCTGTGTCCCCCGAGGTTTCCGGCTCGGATCGGGCGACTTCCATCAGCAGCCGCCTGACCTCGGCGGCGTCGGGGCGTTGCCGGGGGTCGCGTTGCAGCATGGCCGTGAGGACGGGGTACAGCGGCCCCACGGCGGCGGCGTCCAGCTCGACGACACCCTGCTCGGCCTTCCAGTACCTCAGCCGCTCGGCTTCCTCGCCGTCGTCCTCCGTCCCGGCGGGAGCGGCGTCCACCGGAGAGGCGTCACCGCGCGGCGGGGCACCGGTGACCAGCGCGTGCAGGGTGGCGGCCAGGCAGAACACGTCGGAGGCCGGAAGGGGGACATTGCCCCGGGCCAGCTCGGGGGCGGCGTAGTCGGGGGTGAAGCTGAACGGGCCGTTGACGGTGATGGTCTCGGTGCCGCCGACCCGGTAGGCGGCACCGAAGTCCAGTAACTTCGCGGCCCCGTGACGGGTGACGCCGATGTTGGCGGGCTTGACGTCACAGTGGACGACGCCCGCTTCGTGCAGGGCGGCCAGCGCGTCGGCGAGCTGGGCACCGATGCGGGCCGCCCGCGCGGGAGAGACCGTCGGCTGCCGGTCCAGGCCGCCGCCGGGCACGTACTCCATGACGAACCAATAGGTCTGCGGCCCGGCGCCGTCCTGCCGCACGGTCACGACGTCGAACAGGGTCACCACGTGGGGATGGTCGCGGAACTTGGCCATGGCACGCGGTTCGCCCAGCAGCCCCCGCACCGCGGTCTCGCCCTCGCCCTCCGTCCGCTCCGGCTTCAGCGCGACGTCCTGGCCCACCACCCTGTCGTGGGCCAGCCACACGTCACCGCCGCGCCCCGCGCCGATGACCTCCCTGAGGACATAGCGGTCGGCGAACTCGTCCCCGGAACGCACGGATCTTTCCCCTCGGTCGAGTCCGGAACGCGCACGGCCCAAGGCGTGCGCACGGATCGAACCTACTGCGCACGGCAGGCGGTACGCAGTGTCTACCCAGAGCCTTCATCAGTCGCACGCATGCGTAGTAGCGACGGGTTCGCGGATGGGAGGGGGAGGGGGAGTTCCCTCGCAGATTGCGGGAGGCGTGCCTCGCGGAGTCCGGGAGGGGTCCCGTCAGCGGCGCCTACCGTACGCGTCGCCCCGAACCGGGCGCCCCCGACAGAGAGGAAACCCTCCATGCCAAGCACCCGGACCCTCGTGCTGGCCGGCATCACCGCCGCTGTCTCGACCGCCACGCTCACGCTGTCCGCCCACGCAGGCGCCCCGGCGCCGCACGGGCAGGCGGCCCCCCGGTGCGCGTACCCCGCCGACGTCCTCGACCTGACCAACTGGAAGCTGACGCTGCCCAGCGGAGAGGACGAGGATCCCACCGAGATCACCCAACCCGAGCTGGCGACCTTCTCCGCCGACCCCTGGTTCCGGGCCGATGCCGGCTGCCACGCGGTCGGCTTCCGGGCCGCCGTCAACGGCGTGACGACGGGAGGCTCCAGCTATCCGCGCGCCGAACTGCGGGAGATGACCGACGGCGGCGAGGACGAAGCCGCCTGGTCCACCACGGACGGCACCCACACCCTGGTGGTCAGGGAGGCGTTCACGGCACTGCCCGCCGAACGGCCGTGGCTGGTCGGCGCGCAGGTCCACGGCGGGGACGACGACGTCACCGTCTTCCGCCTCGAAGGCAGCAGCCTCTACGTCACCGACGGCGACGACCGCCACCACCACCTCGTCACCGACGACTACGAGCTGGGCACCGAGTTCGAGGCCAGGTTCGTGGCGAAGGACGGGGAGATCGACGCGTACTACAACGGCCGGCTGCAGGCCACGATCTCCCACGAGGGCGACACCAACTACTTCAAGGCCGGGGCCTACACGCAGGCCAACTGCGACAACTCCGAACCGTGCGCCGACGACAACTACGGCGAGGTCCGCATCTCCCGCATCAAGGTCACCCACTCCTGACCGGCGCAAGGCATGCGGACCGTGCCGGTTTCCGGGAGGGGGCCCGGGAGGTGCCAGGGGACACGGCTGGCCCACGGGCAGCGGATCAACTCGGCGCTGGTCGTGGACCGCAGGCTGGGGGAGGGCGCCTTCGCCGAGGTGTGCCCGAGGTGTGCCGGGTACGCCGCCAGATCCTCGGCTGGTGGCCAGACCGCCATCGTGCCCGGCGCTCCGCGCAGCGGCGGCTCCGTCCTCTCCCCCTGGCGTGCCCTCATCGCCGCCCGGGAGCTGAGCGCCGCCGGCGGCATGCCCCTCACCGCCTTCACCACGGCCAGCGTGGATCAGCGCGACGCGCCGTACGCGAGTGCCGCGAAGGACCGGACGGTCACGGGGGTGATCACGCCCGGGCGGGCGATCCGGTCGCTCAGCGAGTGACCTCGGTCAGGGGGTGGCCAGCAACCCCCGCCCGCGCAGCACCCGCCGCTCCAGCGGGCTGAAGATCAGCAGCTCGATGGCGATGCCGACGAGCAGGATCAGGAAGATGCCCAGGAACACCTGCGACATGCTGCTGTTGTTGCGGCCGTTCTCCAGCAACTGGCCCAGGCCCACGCCCAGATCGGGGTGGGAGGCGATGATCTCGGCGGCCATCAGCGAGCGCCAGGAGAAGGCCCAGCCCTGCTTCAGGCCCGCCAGATAGCCGGGCAGCGCGGCCGGCATCACGATGTGCCGGGCTTCGCGCAGCCCGGTCGCGCCCAGGGTCCGCCCGGCGCGCAGGAACAGCGGGGGGATCTGGTCGATGCCCGCGACGAGGCCGTTGGCGATGGAGGGGACCGCGCCGAGCAGGATGACGGCGTACATCATCGAGTTGTTCAGGCCGAGCCAGAGCACGGCGGGTGCCACCCAGGCCACCGACGGCAGGGACTGCAGGCCGGACAGGATGGGGCCGATGGCCGCGCGGACGAACCTCACCCGGGCGACCAGCAAACCGAGCGGCGTGCCGATGGCGAGCGCCATGAGGAAGCCGAGCAGACCGCGTGAGACGGACGTCCAGATGTAGTCGAGGAGGGTTCCCTGGAGCCAGGATTTGCGGACCTCGCCCCATACGTCGGACGGTGAGGGCAGCTTGAACTCGGGCGCGACCTCGGCCCACACCAGCAGCTGCCAGACCACCAGCACCAGCGCGATCGCGGTGACGGGCGGCAGCACCTTGCGGATGAGGGTCTCGCGCAGCGGCGTACGCCCGACCTGCACCGCGTCCAGTGCGTCGAGTCCGGCCCCCAGTCCCGCGAGATCGTTCGGGTCCCGCGGCTCCCCGGCCGCCGTGGAGCCGTCCTTCTCGACGCCGACCTTGCCGTCGACCTTGACGTCGACCTCGGTGTCGACGCCGTTGTCAGTGCTGGCCATGGCGGCGGATCTCCCCACGCAGTTCTTCGGTGATCTCGACGGACAGCTCGGCGACCGCGCTGTCCTCGATGCGGCGCGGCTGCGGAATGTCGACCGTCCACTCCCGGGCGATGCGGCCCGGGCGGGAGGACAGCAGCACGACGCGCTGGGCGAGGCGCACCGCCTCACGCACGTTGTGCGTGACGAAGAGGACCGACAGCCCTGTCTCCCGCCAGATACGGGTCAGTTCGTCGTGCAGTACGTCACGGGTGATGGCGTCGAGCGCGGCGAACGGCTCGTCCATCAGCAGCAGTCGGGTGTCCTGGGCCAGGGCACGGGCCAGCGCGACGCGCTGGCGCATACCGCCCGACAGCTCGTGCACCCGCTTGCCGTACGCGCCCTGCAGCCGTACGAGTTCGAGCAGCCGTTCCGCCTCGGGCCGGCGCTCCGCCTTCGCGACCCCGCGCAGCTTCAGCGCGAGCTCGATGTTCTTGCCCGCGGTCAGCCACGGGAACAGGGCGTGCTCCTGGAACATCAGGGCGGGCCGGCCGTCCGTGCCGATCGAGCCGGCGGACGGCCGGTCCAGCCCCGCGACCAGGTTGAGCAGCGTGGACTTGCCGCAGCCGGAGGCTCCCAGGAGGGTGACGAACTCGCCGGGTGCGACATCGAGCGTGATGTCGTCCAGCACGAGCTGTTGCCCGCCGCGTGTGCCCGGCACCGGGAAGGACTTCGAGACGTGCTCGATACGGGCGGCGTACGTCACCGCCGCGGCGTCCTCGGCGACCTCGGTGGTCGTGGCCGTCGCAGTGGCCATGGTCGTCACCTCCTGGGAACTCATCGGATGCGGTGGTCCTTACTTGACGCCGAGACCGGCGTCGTCGACCTCGTCCTTGCCGTCGGCCTTGAGGACCTTGTTGAGCGGCGCGAGGTCGTAGATGCCCTTCAGGTCGGGCTTCTCCAGCAGACCGGCCTTCACCGCGTGCTGCGCCTCGGTGTCGAGGGTGGCGGCCAGCGGGTCGTCCAGGAAGGTGATCGACTTCCAGGCCGGGTCGATGACCTCGGCGGGCAGGGCCTTGCCGGAGAGCTCCTCCAGGGCCTTGTTCGCGGAGGCCTTGGCCTTCTCCGGGTTGGCGTTGATCCACGCGTTGGTCTTCACCGAACCGCGCAGCACGGCCTCGACGACGTCCGGGTGCTTCTTCAGGAAGTCCTGCCGGACGACGATGTTCGTGATCACGAACTTCTTGTCCGGCCACAGGTCGCCCTCGTCGAGGAGTACCTTGCCGCCCTCGGCGACCAGCTTGGACGCGGTCGGCTCGGGCACCCAGGCACCGTCGATCGAGCCGGACTTGTAGGCGTCCGGCGTGATCTTGTTGTCGGTGCGGACGACGGAGACGTCACCCTTGCCGCTCTGCGCGTCGACCTTCCAGCCCTGCTCGGAGATCCAGTTGAGCAGTGCGACGTCCTGGGTGTTGCCGAGCTGCGGCGTGGCGATGTTCTTGCCCTTGACGTCCTTCAGGGACTTGATCTTGTCCGGGTTGACGACGAGCTTCACGCCACCGGAGGCGGAACCGCTGATGATGCGCAGGTTCTTGCCGGCCGCCTTGGTGTAGCCGTTGATGGCGGGCGAGGGGCCGATCCAGCCGATGTCGAGGTCGCCGGAGTTCAGCGCCTCGATCTCCGAGGGCCCGGCGTTGAACGTCGAGGGCTTGATCGTGGTGCCGCCGAGCTCCTTCTGGAGCAGTCCCTCCTGGATGCCCACCAGAGCGGTGGCGTGCGTCAGGTTCGGGAAGTAGCCGATGTTCACTTCGTCGACGGAGAGCTTCTTGCCGTCCGCCGCGACCTGGGTCTGCTTGTTGCTGTCGGTGGACTCGGCGCCGTAGCCGCAGGCGGTCAGCAGCAGAGGAAGCGCCGTGATGACGGCGAGGGTACGCAGAGCGGTGAGCGGTCTTGCGGCAGACACAGAGGTGTCCTCTCAGGCGTGGTTGATCAGGGAGGTACGGCAAGAGGTACGGCACGGGTTACGGCAAGGCAGGGGGTTCGGCGCCGAGGCCGAGGGGCCTGCTGGAGCGCACCGGCACGCCACACGCCGGCCGTCCGGGCGGGACGGTGGGGAGCGCGGCGGCGGCGTGGGGGTGCGGCCGGTACTGCGGACGGTCTCAGACGGCGCGACAGATGGCGCTGGACGTACGGCCGAAGTCGATGTGGCGCCGCGAGGTCAGGAGGGGGAGCAAAAGGTCTGTGTGGTCGCGCATGCGCATGCCACCCCACCCCCGCAGATTCCTAGTTTTCCTACCTGGTTGATGGGGATCGTGGCAGAAGTCGGCGCCCACACCAAGAGGATGTTCACATGATGGACTCGGTCATCTCGTCTTCTGAGATGGGCGCCTCGGAGCCGAGGGCGCGCAGCAGTGCGCGGGCCACCGCGTCGTTCTGGCGGAAGGCCGGGGCGTTGGTACGAGGGCGGGCAAAAGCGGCGACGGCCCGGCTGTTGGTGGGGGCGCCGAGGGCGATGCGGCGGGGGTGCGTGTCGCGGAGGGACGCGTCGATGACGTGGGCGTTTGCGGGGGAGACGGCGAGCAGACCGGAGCGGTGGGTGTGGGTGGCGTCGGCGATGACCTCCTCGGTGAGGGCGCCGGCCCGGTGCAGGTGGCGCAGGAGGGGGTCATCGGTGCGGTCGAGGGAGGGGCCCGGAAGGTACGCCTCGATCAGGGCGGTCGCGTGGACAGTGTGGCCGGGGACGGTGGGGCTGGTCGCGGTGAAGGTACCGGTGGTCTCGTCGGTGCCGATCCGGACACCGGCGCCCGCGAAGTGGACGATCCCGGCCCGGGACAGGGCGAGGAGCTGCCGCAGCCGGAAGCCGGGCGGGCCGGAGGCCAGGAAGCTGAAGAAACCGTGCCACCAGCCGTCGAGCTGCTCGGCGACGGACCGTGCCGTCAGCCGCCCCGCGGCGAGAAGACGGGGCAGTTGCCCGTAGAGGGAGAGCAGGGCGAGGAACGCCCCGAGGTCGGCGCTGAACTCCGGGTCCTCGCGGCGGGCCACGTCCCGGGCGATGTGATCGCGCAGATGGTCCTGGAAGTCGTCCGGCGTGGCGAAGGCGAGCCCGTCCAGGGGATGGTCCAGGGCCTCGAAGTCCAGTCGGTCCCTCGGGTCGGGCACGGCCGTGGCGACGAGGGCGGCCGTCTCGTCGGCGTACCAGTCCAGACGGTCGTACGCGGCGACGAAGTCCGGCCAGGGAAGGGCGGTGCGCTCGGGGTGGGCGTGGAAGAGCTCGTGGTAGTGGGCGAAGCCGATCTCCTTGGCCATCAGCGGCCACACATCGCGCCGCAGGTCCAGCGGCCGGCCCTCGGCGAGCAGGGCGTCGACCGCTGCGGGGCCGAAGTGGCGCGGCAGCGGTGGCCGGGGGCCCTGGAGTCGGTAGCGGGTCTTGGAGTGGTACGGCACTCCCCGCCGGGATCCGACGTGGAGGACGGGTTCGCGGCCGGACGGGAGGTAGGCGAGGGTGCCGTCGGCCTCGGTGCGAAAGGTGCCGCCGCGGCCCTCGGTAAGCATGGCCATCAGGTCGATGAAGGCGAGTCCGAAGCCGCGCAGCACGACGTGTTCGCCGGGGCGCAGCGCGGACAGGTCGGCGTCGGCGGAGAACTCCGGCGGGAGGTGGAAGCGGCCGTGACGGCGGGCGAATGCGGCGTGGTCACGGTGCTCGGCGGCGGGGGCGGAACCGATGTGCCCCTGGGCGAGGACCACCAGGTCGGCGGTGAGCGCAGTGGCGCGGTCGGCCAGATGCACCTGCTGCGGGCCGTCCGGGGGGCCGGTGACGGCGGTCGCGGTGGTGCGGTGCCACTCGACGGTGACGCTGGGCGGCAGCTGGGCCAGCGCCCTGCGGAACACCCAGTCCAGGTACGCGCTCTGGGCACGTCGGGTGGGGAAGTCGCTCCCGGCGAGCGAGCGCAGTTCGGCGAGCACGTCCGGGTCGGCGGGCTCGGCATACGGGGTGTGGCGCGGACCCCGGCCGGAGAACTGGGCGGCCCACTCGGCGAGCGAGGGACCGGGCCGTACCGGGCCGTCGATGGTCGAGGACTCGTCGGTGAACATGGTGACGTCCTCGGCCATGGAGTTCATCCGCAGCAGTGCGGACTGTTCGTGCCGCCAGACCCGCCCCGGCCCTGGCGGGTGCGGGTCCACCAGGTGGATGCGCAACTCCCTTGCCCCGTCCCACAGTTCGGGCGCGTTGGCGGCGACGCGCTCCAGCAGTCCCGTGGCACGCGGTCCCGCGCCGACGACGACCAGGACGGCCGTGGAGGGGATGGCGTTCACCGGTCACCGCCGGTCGCCGGGCGGGCATCGGCGGCTGTGAGCGCGCTCAACCGGTGGCGTATGGACGTCAGTTGACCGCGCAGCCGTTGCAGCGGAGTGGGCGGCAGGGCGCGGGAGTCGCCGCGGGCGTAGTGTCGCTCGACGTAGAACTGGCCCGCGCTGAGCACCGTCGTGACCGCGATGTACCAGAGGGTGGCGACCATCAGCAGCGGGATGACCTGGTAGGTCTGGTTGTAGATCAGCTGCACCGAGTAGAGCAGGTCGTGCACGGCCAGCACGCTGACGATACTGGTGCCCTTGAGGGTGCCGATCAGCATGTTCCCGGCGGTGGGCACGATGGAGCGCATGGCCTGTGGGACGACGACCCGGCGCAGGGTACGGCGTCTGCTCAGACCGAGTGCCTGGGCGGCCTCGGTCTGCCCGGAGTCCACGGAGAGGATGCCGCCGCGCACGACCTCGGCGGCGTAGGCGGTCTCGTGCAGGGTCAGGCCGAGGACGGCGGTGAGGGTGGGGCCGAGCAGATTGACCGTCTTGACGGTGAGGAACTGCGGGCCGAACGGGATGCCGAGGCCGAGCGTCGGGTACAGGGCGCCGATGTTGAACCAGAACAGCAGCTGCACCAGCAGCGGCGTGGACCGGAAGATCCACACATAGCCCCAACTCAGTGTGCGCAGCACTGGGTTGGCGGACAGGCGCATCACCGCGAGCAAGGTCCCCAGCAGGAAGCCGAGAGCCATCACCACGGCGGTCAGCCACAGGGAGAGCAGCAGTCCGTCGAGCACGGCGGTGGTGGTGAAGTACCGGCCCACCACAGCCCATTGGAAGGCCTCGTTGCGGGCGACGGAGTTGAGCACCATCGCGAAGAGCAACAGCGCGACGGCGGCGGTCAGCCACCGGCCGGCGTGCCGACGCGGCACGATCCGCGGCAGGTCTGAGCGGGGGTCGGCGGGGCTTGCGGAGTCGGCGGAGGTGCCGGGTGTTTCCGGGCTCTTCGTGGACTTGGGTGTCTTCGGGGTCTTCGTGGCAGGTATGGGCGTGACATCGGACGGCGTGACCATGAGGAGGCTCTCCGGGGGAGGGAAGCGCGGGCGTGGGTGACCCTCGGGGGCACTCGCTGGGGAGTGCGGCCGGGGGCTCGGCGTCGTCACGCTCGCCGCGTCCCTCAACGCGGCCGGAGAGGCTGCCGCGCACTGCGGAGCCGATCCGCCGTCGATCGTATGTGCCCATGGCATCGATGTGTCAACAGCCCGCCAGGGAACGCCGGTCGGGGCGGTCCGGCATCCGGGCCCTGCTTGACGAGGAGCGCGATGTACTGCTCAATTGGTCGCATGAATGCCCAGCAGCGCTTGGTCTCGCGCGATCACATCGACTTCGGTCGGGTGTGGTCCGCGGCGTGTTGCGTCTGACTCGGCAGCGGGCCGTCTGACCGGCCCTTCCCTCCCTCGGTGACCCCGTCGCGGGCCGAGCTCCCTCTTCGCGCGCGCTGCCGCAGCACCGCCTTTTCGTCTTCGCCGACGCCCGGCGTCGTCACGCCCGTACCGAAACCGTCATTCGTCGCCTGACGGTCCATCACCCACGCCCGCATACAGGGCAGTTCAGTCATTCCTGCCTGCCTGCTTGCATGCCCGGGCGCCGCACTCCCCGAAAGGTCATTTCCATGCCCGTGGAGTTCCTCGGTATCGCCGCCACCAACGACGGCTCCGAAACCACGCCGCGCTCCGGTGCCGCGTTCGACAAGGAGTACACCCTCCGGCTCGCCCGGGCCCACGAGGACCACGGCTGGGACAGGGTGCTGTTCGCCTACGGCTCCGGATCGCCGGACCCCGCCCCGGCCGCCGCGTACATCGCGAGCCGGCTGGAACGCCTGCAGATCCTGCTCGCCCACCGGCCCAACGTCTCGTACCCCACCTTCGCCGCCAAGACGTTCGCCACCCTCGACCAGATCAGCGAGGGCCGGCTGACCGTGCACTTCATCACCGGCGGCAGCGACCACGAACAGGGGCGTGAGGGCGACACCCTCACCAAGGACGAGCGCTACGCCCGCACCCGCGAGTACATCCGGATCGTCAAGAAGATCTGGACCACCCACGAGCCCTTCGACCACGAGGGTGAGCACTACCGCTTCCACGACTTCGTCAGCGACGTCTTCCCGGTCCAACAGCCCCGCCCCGGCGTCTCGTTCGGCGGCTCGTCGGCGGCCGCGTACGCCGCCGGAGGTGCCGAGGCCGACATCTACTGCCTGTGGGGCGAGCCCCTGGCGAAGACCGCCGAGCAGATCGAGACCGTGAAGGCCGCCGCCAAGGCCGCCGGCCGCACCGACGTGCCGCGCATCCAGGTCGCCTTCCGCCCGATCATCGCGCCCACCGAGGAACTGGCCTGGGAGAAGGCCCACCGCACGGTCGGCGCCATCCGGGAGCGGCGAGAGGCGGGACTCGTACGGCACCACCGCAGCGGCACCCCGGAGAACGTCGGCTCGCAGCGGCTGATCGCCATCGCCGAGGCGGGGGAGCGCTACGACCGCGCCCTGTGGACCCCGACCGCCGCCGCGACCGGTGGCGCGGGCAACTCCAACGCCCTGGTCGGCACCCCGGAGACGGTCGCCCAGGCGCTGCTCGACTACTACGACCTCGGCGTCGACATCCTCTCCGCGCGCGGGTACGACCTGCTGGGCGACGCCATCGACTTCGGCCGGTACGTGATCCCGATCGTCCGCGAGGAGGTCGCCAAGCGCGACGCCGAGCGTGCGGCGCGTGGCACGCAGACCCTCGCGGCGGTGAACGGGTGACCTCCGCACCGGAGTTGACGGTCATTCAGGTGACCGTC
Organism: Streptomyces sp. R28; assembly: GCF_041052385.1. Lineage (GTDB taxonomy): Bacteria > Actinomycetota > Actinomycetes > Streptomycetales > Streptomycetaceae > Streptomyces. The sequence goes on from NZ_CP163439.1 coordinate 9,587,209, forward strand.
TCCGACCCCCGGGTCGAGCCCCTGCTGCGCGAACTCGGCCACGAGTACTCGGCCCGTTATGGCAAGGACGCGCACGCCGAGATCTCCCGCTACCCGGACGAGGAGTTCACCGAACCGTACGGCGGTCTGCTCCTGTTGCTGCTGGAGCGCGGCGAGGCGGTCGCGGGCGGCGCCTTCCGGCGGTACGACGCGAACACGGCCGAGCTGAAGCGGATCTGGACGCACTCCGCGCACCGCAGACGCGGCCTCGCCCGGCGTGTCATCGCCGAGTTGGAGCGGGAGGCGGGCGCTCGCGGCTACCGGCGGATCCATCTGACCACCGGGCCACGCCAGCCCGAGGCCCGTGGCCTGTACCTGGCCACCGGCTACACACCCCTCTTCGACACCGAGGCCGACCCGGAGGCCATCGGCCCGCTGCCGTTCGAGAAGCACCTCGCAGTCAGGGAACGCACGGGAAAGGCCCCCGACCAGTGAACCTCCGCACCATCAGAACCCGACTGCGCGGCGCCGCCGCCCTCGCCCTGCTGCCCCTGCTCGCGCTGACCGCCTGCGGCTCCGGCGACACCGACGGCACGCTGCCCGTGGGCGCCCAGGGCTCTCCCGCGCCGACCGACGACCCGGTGGCCGCCGTACGCAAGGTGGACTCCGTCGCCGCCCTGCTGCCCGCCGACGTACGCAAGGCGGGCACGCTACGGGTCGGCAGTTCGATCGGGTTCCCGCCCGGGGCCTACTACCCGAACGGCACCGACAAGGCGCCCGCCGGCCAGGACATCGACCTCGCCGACGCGGTGGCCAAGGTGCTCGGCGTGAAGCTGGAGCGCCAGGACGCCTCCTTCGAGACGATCCTGCCCGCCCTCGGCAGCGGCAAGTACGACTTCGGCACCGGCAACTTCGGCGTCACCGGCGAGCGCCTGAAGACCATCGACTTCGTCACCTACATCAACGACGGCCAGGGTTTCGCCGTGAAGAAGGGCAACACCGCGCTCAAGGCGAAGGTCACCGACCTCACCCAGCTGTGCGGGCTGACCATCGGCACCGGCGCCGGAACCACCTTCGAGGCGACCCTCACCGCGCAGAAGGGCGTGTGCGCCGAGGCGGGCAGGAAGCCGTACGACGTGAAGGTCTACTCGGAGAACGCGGCGACGCTGACCGCGCTCCAGCAGGGCCGGATCGACGTGATCATGTCGACGATCAACGGCCTGCGCCACCAGGCGGCCAAGCCCGCGTCGCAGACCACGTTCCTGGGCGAGTTCCACCGCCTCGACGTCGGCTTCGCCTTCAAGAAGGCATCCCCGCTCACCAAGGCCTTCCAGGCGGCCGTCAACGAGCTGATCAAGGACGGTACCTACGTCCGGATCCTCGCCAAGTGGGGCACCTCCGCCTCCGCGATCGACGCGTCGCGGATCAACCCGCCCGAGCACAGGTGACCCATGAGCAGCGACACCATCACCGAACCGGTCAGGCAACTCGCCGAAGAACCAGCCGAGTTGAAGGTCGTACCCGCCCGCCACTACGCCCGCTGGTCCGCCGGCGTCGCCGTAGTCGTGCTGGTCGCCCAGTTCACGCACGGGCTGGCCACCAACCCCGTCTGGGAGTGGAACGTCTTCCGCGACTACGTCTTCTCCGAGACGATCGTCCAGGCGGTGTGGGTGACCCTCCAGCTCACCGCCTACGCCACCGTCCTCGGCTTCCTCCTCGGCACCGTGCTCGCCTTCATGCGGCTGTCGAGCAGCCCGGTGCTCTCGACCGTCGCCCGGACCTACATCTGGATCTTCCGGTCGATCCCGATGATCGTCCAGCTGGTGTTCTGGTTCAACCTCAGTGCGCTGTACGAGGAGTTGGGCGTCGGTATCCCCTTCGGCCCGGTGTTCTGGTCCGTCGACAGCAACGCCCTCATCGGCACCATCGGCGCCGCCGTCATCGGGCTGACCCTGCACCAGGCGGCGTACGCCGCGGAGATCGTCCGGGGCGGCGTCCTCTCCGTCGACCCCGGGCAGCTAGAGGCGGCCGCGGCGCTGGGCATCCCCCGGCTCCGGCAGATCCGCCGGATCGTCCTGCCGCAGGCCATGCGCGCCATCCTGCCCACGGCCGGCAACGAGATCATCGGCCTGCTCAAGGGCACCTCGGTGGTGTACGTGATGTCGATCGGTGAGCTCTTCTACCAGGTCCAGGTGATCTACGGCCGCAACGGCCGGGTGATCCCGCTGCTGCTGGTCGCCACCGCCTGGTACGTCGTCCTCACCTCCCTGCTGTCGGTCGCCCAGTACTACGTGGAGCGCCGCTATGCCCGCGGCGCCGACCGCACCCCGCCGCCCACCCCGCTCCAGCGCGCCCGGCGCTTCGTGACGAAGGAGAGCTCATGAGTGCCGTCATGGTCGACGTCCACGGCGTCCACAAGAGCTTCGGACCCCTGGAGGTGCTGCGCGGTGTCGACCTGTTGGTCCGCGCCGGCGAGGTCACCGTGATCCTCGGCCCGTCCGGCTCCGGGAAGTCCACGCTGCTGCGCACCATCAACCACCTGGAGAAGGTCGACCGCGGCTGGATCAGCATCGACGGCGAACTCATCGGCTACCGCCGCGCCGGGAACAAGCTGCACGAGCTGAAGGAGAAGGACGTTCTGAAGCAGCGGACCAGCATCGGGTTCGTCTTCCAGAACTTCAACCTCTTCCCGCATCTGACCGTCCTGGACAACCTCGTCGAGGCCCCCGTCTCCGCGCTGCGCCGACCGCGCAAGGAGGCGCAGGAGACGGCCCGCCGGCTCCTCGACCGGGTCGGGCTCGCCGACAAGGCCGACGCCTACCCGCGCCAGCTCTCCGGCGGCCAGCAGCAGCGCGTGGCCATCGCCCGCGCGCTCGCCCTCCAACCGAAGGTGCTGCTCTTCGACGAGCCCACGTCGGCGCTGGACCCGGAGCTCGTCGGTGAAGTCCTCGACGTCATCAAGGACTTGGCCGGCACCGGCACCACCATGATCGTCGTGACCCATGAGATCGGGTTCGCCCGCGAGGTCGCCGACACGGTGGTGTTCATGGACGCCGGAGTCGTCGTGGAGCAGGGTCCGCCCACGGCCGTCCTGGACAACCCGCAGCAGAAACGCACCCGCGCCTTCCTCTCCAAGGTCCTCTGACCGGCCCTCACCTCCGTTTCACGCCCTGTCGCACAGCCCTGTTCCGCACGCAAGGAGAACGACCGTGACCACCAGCCTCGCCCGTCGCCGCACCACCGCGGCCGCGCTCGGACTCGCCTCCGCCCTCGTCCTCGCCGCCTGCGCCAACCCCACCGACGGCGGCACCACCGAGGTCGCGGCCACCTCGGGCGCCAGGACGAGGATCAACCTCGGTCCCGACCAGGACCGCGTCACCACCGGCAAGGTCGACTCCATAGCCGCCGAGGTCCCGGAGAAGATCCGCAGGAGAGGCACCCTCGAACTCGTCGCCTCCTCCGGCTCCGCCGCGCCACTGACGTTCTACGCCACCGACAACAAGACCGTCATCGGCGTCGAGCCGGACCTCGCGTACCTGGTCGCCGACGTTCTCGGCCTCAAGGCGGACATCCACACCGTGTCCTGGGAGAACATCTTCGTCGGCCTCGACAGTGCCAAGTACGACGCCGGTTTCAGCAACATCACCGTCACCGAGGAGCGCAAGGAGAAGTACGACTTCGCCACCTACCGCGAGGACAACCTCGCCTTCGAGGCGAAGAAGGGCAGCGGGCTGAAGGTCACCGGGCCCGCGGACGTGGCGGGCCGGACGGTCGCCGTGGGCAGCGGCACCAACCAGGAGAAGCTGCTGGTCGAGTGGAGCAAGGAGAACGAGAAGGCCGGCCGCAAGCCGGTGGACATCAAGTACTACCAGAACGACAGCGACACCTACCTCGCCCTCCAGTCCGGCCGCATCGACCTGTACCTCGGCCCCAACCCGACCGCCGCCTACCACGCGGCCACCACCGCGAAGACGGAGGTCGTCGGCACCTACTCCGGCGCCGGCGCCACCCTCCAAGGCCTCATCGCGGCCACCACCAAGAAGGACAGCGGCCTGGTCAAGCCGCTCGCCGACGCGCTCGACCACGTCATCGGGAACGGGACGTACGCGAAGGTGCTGCAGCGCTGGGGCCTGTCCGACGAGGCCGTGACCAAGTCGCAGATCAACCCGCCCGGCCTGCCGAGGACCAACAAGTAGCCGACGTCCTCAAGGGGACCGGTACGCACGGGCGTTGCGCACGAACAGCTCGTTGAGATCGCGCACCGCGCGGGGTACGGAGCCGGAGGGCCGGCGCTGGAGGACCAGCAGCACGTCGGTCGCGTCGTCCGCCAGCGGCCGTACGGTGATCGCGCCCCGTCGCTCCAGCGGGTCGCCGAGGACACTGAAATCGGGCAGCACCGTCGCCCCCAGTCCCTCGGCGACCATCAGCTTGCCCATCTCGGCGCCGTCGGTGGAGTAGGAGAAGGACGGAGTGCGGCCGTCGAGCAGCCGGTGCAGGAAACGGTGCATGACATAGCCGGACCGCATCACGACTAGCGGCTCGGCCAGGAGGCTGTCCGCGTCCACCGTGTCCAGGGCAGCCAGCGGACTGTCCGGACGTACGCACACCACCGGGCGCCCACGCAGCAGTTCCGTGGTCTCGAAGCCGGGTGGCATGTCGTCGCCCCCGAGGTAGTTGACCAGTCCCAGATCGAACGCGCCCTCCAGCAGCCCGCGCTGGATCTCGGACTGCTGCGCGCCGACCAACTCGACCTGGGTGAGCGGGTGCGAGGCCCGGAACTCCCGCACGGTCGGGATGACCAGCGGGACGGTGGCCGTGTTGACCGTGCCGAGGCGGACCATGCGGCTGATGCGGTGCTGGTCCCCGGCCGCGCCGCGCAGCCGGTCGACCGCGTCCAGCACACTCATGATGTGCGGCAGCAGTTCCCGGCCCTCGTCGCTGATCTTCGCCCCGGACCGCTTGCGCTCCAGCAGGTCCACGCCGAGTTCGCGCTCCAGATTGCGCACGGTCTCGCTGAGCGCCGGCTGGGACAGATGCAGTTCCTCGGCGGCGCGCCGAAGTGACCCCGATCGGGTGACGGCGGCGATGTATTCGAGCTGTTCGATACGCACGACAGGAGCGTGCCGCTCGCCGTGCACCGCGTTCAAGGGAATCCCTGTCACAACCTCGTGAATACCGACTCTCAGCATGTGGAATCACGTCCTGGCATTCTTGACCACCCGGACTCCCCGCTGCTTTGATCGATGACATGAAGCGACAGGACCTCACGCGGCGACGCCATGTCGACCTCGCGCGTGTCTCCAGTTCCTGCTGTCGCTGTCGGGTCTGAGCGCACCCGAGGGAAACCCTCGCACTCGCGCCGATCTCCGCTCGTGAATTCCCCCGCCGGCCGTTTTCCCTCGTGATTTCGGCTTTCCCGGGAACAGTGCGTCCGCACGCCTGAATCCCGCTCACCGAACACATTTCCCTGTCACGCACGCGCCCTTTTCGCGTGCGCAGTCATGCCAGGAGTTCCCCCATGCCCGTACCGCCCGGATCCGACCCCGTCCGCTTTGCCTACTGGGTGCCGAACGTCAGCGGTGGCCTGGTCACCAGCACCATCGAGCAGCGCACCGACTGGGGCTACGACTACAACCGCGAACTGGCCGTCCTCGCCGAGAACAACGGCTTCGACTACGCCCTCAGCCAGGTCCGCTACATGGCCAGCTACGGCGCCGAGTTCCAGCACGAGTCGACCAGCTTCAGCCTCGCCCTGCTCCTCGCCACCCAGCGCCTGAAGGTCATCGCCGCCGTCCACCCCGGCCTGTGGCACCCCGGCGTCCTCGCCAAACTCGGCGCCACCGCCGACCACCTGTCGAACGGCCGTTTCGCGGTCAACGTCGTCAGCGGCTGGTTCAAGGGCGAGTTCACCGCGCTGGGCGAGCCGTGGCTGGAGCACGACGAGCGCTACCGCCGCTCGGAGGAGTTCATCAGCGCCCTGCGCAAGATCTGGACCGAGGACCACACCGAACTCGCCGGTGACTTCTACCGGTTGCGCGACTTCTCCCTCAAGCCCAAGCCGCTGAACACCGCCGAGCGCCCGCACCCGGAGATCTTCCAGGGCGGCAACTCCACCGCCGCCCGCGCCATGGCGGGCCGCGTCTCCGACTGGTACTTCAGCAACGGCAAGGACTTCGACGGCGTCACCGAGCAGATCAACGACGTCCGCGCCGCCGCCGCCCAAGTGGGCCGCACCGCACCGAAGTTCGGCCTCAACGGCTTCCTCATCGCCCGCGACACCGAGACCGAGGCCCGCGACACGCTCCGCGAGATCGTCGCCAAGGCCAACACCGACGCCGTCCACGGCTTCCGCGACGCCGTGCAGCAGGCCGGTCCGTCCACCGCCGACGGCAAGGGCATGTGGCAGGACTCCAGCTTCGAGGACCTCGTCCAGTACAACGACGGCTTCCGCACCGGCCTGATCGGCACGCCCGAGCAGATCGCCGAGCGGATCGTCGCCTACAAGCGGCTCGGCGTCGACCTCTTCCTCCTCGGCTTCCTGCACTACCTGGAGGAGGTCGAGTACTTCGGCAAGCGGGTGCTGCCCCTGGTACGCGAACTGGAGGCCCAGCAAGCCGAGTCCGGGTCCGAGCCCGTCGCCGCCGCCCACGCCTGACCGCCACCCGTACCCACAGCCGAGAAGGGGTTCCCCATGAGCACCGCCGCACCGGCCGACTGGGAGACCGCCCCCGCCCCCAAGGACGCCGAGGGCTGGCTCGTCCGCGCCGCCGAGGTCGCCGCCGTCCTCGCCACCGACGCCGCCGCCCGCGACCGCGCCGGGCACCTGGTACGACGGAGGTCAACTCCTCAAGGACGCCGACCTGGTCACCTTGCTCAGCCCCACCGAACACGGCGGCGCAGGCCAGGACTGGCCTACCGCCTACCGCGTGGACCGCGAGATTACCAAGGCGGACAACTCCATCGGGCAGCTACTCGGCTACCACTACCTTTGACATCCTCCCCCCGCTGGAAGCGGGAGGATTCCAACCCTGATGGGTTGAGGTTCACGGACGCTCGACCGCCTGAGTGGTGTCGTCCCTCCGGCGTGTCCCGCCGCGACGTCACGAGCCTGGCACGACGCTTCGCACCGTCAGGGGTTGTTTCCACCGGCAGCAGGGTCTCCGACGTTGTGGTCCTCAAGGGCGTCCTGGACGGCATCGACCAGGACGAATCCGCCATCGTGCCCTTCGGCTTCGGGGACCTGACCTTCCACGACGGCTGGGAGATCATCGGCCAGCTTCTGACCGAGTGCGGCGGCGCCACCCTCGACGGCGTCCGTACGCCGTGGTGGTCGGCGGCCGGTTACGTCGACGAGGTGTTCCAGCCGCGCATCTACAACACCCTCAACGTGCCGACCATCCAGCTCGTCTTCGTCAACTTCTACCTCGGCATCGCCGCCGGCGCCCTGGAGACCGCCGCCACCTACACCCGGACCAAGTCCCGCGCCTGGCTGCACGGCGGTCACGAGCAGGCCGTCGACGAGCCGTACGTCATCGACACCTACGGCGACCTCACCGCCAAGCTGTGGGCCGCCGAAGCACTCGCCGACGCCGTGGCCGCCGAGGGCCTGGACCGCTTCTGGCGCAACGTCCGCACGCACACGCTGCACGACCCCGTCGCCTACAAGCGCCGCGAGATCGGCCGCCACGTCCTCACCGGCGAACTGCCGCAGCCCACCTGGTACTCCTGAAAGGTCCTCCCATGGCCACCATCCTCTCCGTCTCCGGCAGCCCCTCCGCCACCTCCCGCACCGCCCGGTTGCTGCGCCACCTGGACGACCGGCTCAGGGCCCAGGGCCACGACGTGATCCCCTTCGACGTCCGCGCCCTCCCGCCCGAAGCCCTGCTGCACGCCGACTTCCGGCATACGGCGATCATCGAGGTCACCGCCCTGTTCGAGCGCGCGGACGGCATCGTGATCGGCACCCCCGTCTACAAGGCCGCCTACTCCGGCCTGCTGAAGTCGCTGCTCGACCTGCTCCCGCAGTACGCGCTCGCGGGCAAGACCGTCCTGCCGCTGGCCACCGGCGGCACCACCGCCCACGTCCTGGCCATCGACTACGCCCTGCGCCCCGTGCTGAACTCCATGGGCCCCGCCCACATCACGCCGGGCTGGTTCACCCTCGACAAGGACATCACCGTGGGCGGCGACGGCACCCTGACCGTCGCACCGGGCGCGGCCGAGGCGCTGGCCCAGGTCACCGACCAGTTCTCGCTCGCCCTCGGTGGCCGTACGACCCTGCTGGCGGCCACCGGATGAGCGCCGCGACCGTGATCGCCGACGACGCCGAGGCCCTCGCGGTCGCCGCCGAACTGGCCGCGGAGTTCCGCAAGGACGCCGCCGAACGGGACGCTCGGCGAAGGCTGCCGCACGCGGAACTGGAGCGGCTGTCCGCCTTCGGGCTGCTCGGGGTGACGGTGCCCGCGGAGTTCGGCGGCGCGGACGTCCGTACGGAGACACTCGCCGAGATCTTCCGGCTGCTGGCCTCGGCCGACGCCAGCCTGGCCCAGATCCCGCAGAGCCACTTCGTGTACGTGGGCGTGCTGCGCCGGCAGGGGACGCGGGAGCAGCAGGAGTTCTTCCTCGGCGAGGTGCTGGCGGGCAAGCGGTTCGGCAACGCCCAGTCGGAGGCCGGCACCAGCCATGTGCAGGACATCCGGACGCGGCTCCGGCGGCGCCCGGACGGGTCGTACGTCCTCGACGGCGTCAAGCACTACTCCACCGGCGCCCTGTTCGCCGACTGGATCCCCGTCCTCGCCCGCGCCGACGACGACAACCTGCACGTGGCGTACGTACCCCGGGACGCGCCAGGCCTGACGGTCGTGGACGACTGGGACGGCATGGGACAGCGCACCACCGCCAGCGGAACCGTCCGCCTGGAGTCGGTACCCGTACCCGCCGACCGCGTGGTGCCGCACCACCTCACCTTCCAGGGACCTCAACTCCACGGTGCCGTCGCCCAGTTGCTGCACGCCGCCATCGACGCCGGGATCGCCGCCGGAGCACTGGCCGAGGCCGTGGAGTTCGTCCGCACGAAGAGCCGACCCTGGTTCGAGAGCGTCGGCGAAGGACACGCGACCGCCGCCGAGGATCCCCTGCTGATCCAGCGGTTCGGTGAACTGGCGATCCGGGTACGGGCCGCCGACGCGCTGCTCGCCACCGCCGCGCGGTCCGTGGACGTCGCCCGCGCGGACCTGACCGACGACTCGGCCGCCGAGGCCTCGATCGCGGTGGCCGCCGCCAAGGTGACCGCGGCGGAGACTGCCGTGGAGGTCGGCAGCGCCCTGTTCGAGGTGGCCGGCACCCGCTCGGCGCTCGACTCCCTGGGCCTGCACCGCCATTGGCGCGACGCCCGCACCCACACCCTGCACGACCCGGCCCGCTGGAAGGTCCAGCACATCGGCCGTTACGTGCTCAGCGGCACCAAGCCGCCCCGGCACGGCCTGCTGTGACGAACGACCCCGCACACCCCTGACCTCCCTGCCCGGCCTTTCTGATCGGAGACCCGACGTGTCCCTCACCTTCCACTGGTTCCTGCCCACCAACGGCGACAGCCGCCACGTCGTCGGCGGCGGCCACGGCACCCCCGCCACCGCGTCCGGGCGGGACCGGCCGCCGACGGTCGCCTACCTCAGCCAGATCGCCCGCGCCGCCGAGGACCTGGGCTTCGTCGGCGCGCTCACCCCGACCGGCGCCTGGTGCGAGGACGCGTGGCTGACCACGGCGATGGTCAGCCAGAACACCGAGCGGTTGAAGTTCCTGGTCGCCTTCCGGCCCGGCTTCGTCTCGCCGACCCTCGCCGCACAGATGGCGTCCACCTTCCAGCGGCAGACCGGCGGACGGCTGCTGCTCAACGTGGTCACGGGCGGGGAGAGCCACGAGCAGCGCGCCTACGGCGACTTCCTCGACAAGGACGACCGTTACCGCCGTACCGGTGAATTCCTGGAGATCGTACGGCAGTTGTGGGACGGCAAGACCGTCGATCTCGCCGGTGAACACCTCCGGGTCGAGGACGCGAAGCTGGCCCGCGTGCCCGACCCGGTCCCGGAGGTGTACTTCGGCGGCTCCTCACCCATCGCCGGTGAGATCGCCGCCCGGCACGTCGACGTCTACCTCACCTGGGGCGAGCCGCCGGCGGCCGTCGCCGAGAAGATCGCCTGGATCCGGGCGCTGGCCGAGAAGGAGGGCCGGCGCGTCCGCTTCGGCATCCGTCTGCACGTCATCACCCGGGACACCGGCGAGCAGGCGTGGGCGGAGGCCCGGCGGCTGCTGGACGGCTTCGACGCGGAGACGGTACGGGCCGTACAGGCCGGGCTCGCCCGCAGCGAGTCCGAGGGGCAGCAACGGATGCTCGCCCTGCACGGCGGTGGCCGGGACGGCCTGGAGATCCACCCGAACCTCTGGGCCGGCATCGGGCTGGTCCGGGGTGGCGCGGGCACCGCGCTGGTCGGCAGCCATGACGAGGTCGCCGAGCGGATCGCCGAGTACCACCGGCTGGGCATCGACGAGTTCGTACTCTCGGGCTACCCGCACCTGGAGGAGGCGTACTGGTTCGGCGAGGGGGTCCTGCCGCGGCTGGAGGCGCAAGGGCTGTGGAACCACCCGTTCCGTGGCGCGACGGCCGCACAGCCCGTGGCCCAGATCCCCTTCGCGGAGCGGTAATCAGCCAGAGCGGCAGGTATTCCCTAGATTTCCTATCGAATTACTAGGGAAGTGTTGACCCCCCTCGGGTGAGCGAGTGAGGATGACGTGGAACGGTCGGCCGGGCAACCCGGGATCGCGTTCTCTTCTGCCTTGAAGGAAGTCAGCCATGACAAGCGCACCCCCGGCCGACGCGGCGACCGCGGCGCGAGCCGAGCCGGCCGACTGGCTGCACATAGCCCGTGAGCTGGCGGACGACCTGGCCACGGACGCGGTCGAGCGCGAACAGGCCGGCAAACCACCCCTCGACGAGGTCGCGCGGCTGCGCGAATCGGGGCTGCTGACCCTGCTGGTGCCGGCCGCGCACGGGGGAGGGGGCGCGGACTGGCGCACCGCCTACACGGTCGTACGGACCCTGTCCGCGGCCGACGGGTCCGTCGGTCACCTGCTGGGCAGCCACTACTTCCTGTCCTACTGCGCCCGGTTCTTCGCGGGCCCCGACCGTGCCGCCCGCGTGGAGCGGGCGTTCACCGCCGGGCAGTGGTACTGGGGAGGCGGCATCGCCTCGCAGGAGCCGCCCCTGATGCTGACGCCGACGGCCAACGGCTATGTGCTGGACGGCCATCAGAGGTACGGCTCCGGAGTCGGCGTCGCCGACCGGCTCGTGGTCCGTGCCGCCGTACCCGGCACCGGCGAGCCCCTCGCCGTTCTCGTGGACCCCGCCCACCCGGGCCTCGTGAACGGCAGTGGCGGCGACACCTTCGGTCAGCGCCTGGCGGCCGCCGGCGGCGTGGGGTTCGACTCCGTGCCGGTCGCGGCCGACGACGTGCTCGGCTCCCTCTCCGCCGACGAGGGCGCCCTGTCGCCCTTCACCGGCCTTGCCGCGCCGACCGCCCGGCTGGTCTCCGCGCAGTTCTGCATCGGCGTCGCCGAGGGGCTGCTCGGTGAAGTCCGCGAGCACGGACGGGCGGCGCAGTCCGCCTGGCAGCCGTTCTCCCCCCAGCCCTGGCCGGGCAGCCCGCCGCAGGACCCGTACGTGCTGACCGCGTACGGCGAACTCGCCGTCGCCGCACGTGCCGCGGCCGCCCTCGCCGACCAGGCGGTGGCCGCCCTGACCCACGGCCTCGCGCGGGGCGAGGAGCTCGACGACGAGGAGTGCGCGGAGATCGCCGTCCTCGCGAGCGCGGCCGAGGCCGCCGCCGCCCGGGCCGCGCAGGAGATCACCACTCATGCCATGGACGCCGTCGGTGTGCCCGCCGCCTTCGCGCGGCACGGCCTGGACCGCTTCTGGCGCGACACCCGCACGCACACCCTGCGCGAGCCGGTCGCCCACCGATTGCGCGAGGTCGGGGACTACTTCCTCAACGGCGCACATCCCCCGTTCAGCCTTCCCGCCTGACCGAGGGGCCGGCGGGCGGGGATCGGGCACGGCGGTGATGGATAATCTCAGTATGCGGATCTCGGCGAGAGCGGACTATGCGGTGCGGGCGGCGTTGGAGTTGGCCGCGGCCGGTGACGACACCTCGCTCAAGGCCGAAGCGATCGCCGAGGCGCAGGGAATCCCGCACAAGTTCCTGGAGGGCATCCTCGGCGACCTGCGCCGGGGCGGCCTCGTGGTCAGTCAGCGCGGCGGCAAGGGCGGCTACCGGCTCGCCCGTCCGGCCGACTCCATCCCCATCGCGGACGTGATCCGGGTGGCGGACGGCCCCCTGGTCTCGGTGCGCGGCGTACGCCCGCCCGACCTCTCCTACATCGGCCCCGCGGAGTCCCTGCTCCCGCTGTGGATCGCCGTACGCGCCAACGTCCGCAAGATCCTCGGCGAGGTCACCCTCGCCCACGTGGCCGCGGCCAAGCTGCCCGACGACGTCCTGAGCCTCGCGGACGACCCCGAGGCCTGGACGAATCCCTGACCGGCCCCTGACCGGCGTCTCACTGCTCGGCGGCCCTCTTGACGCGGCTGGGATGTGGCCCGACACTCCAGTACGGGAATCCTAGTGAATTGGTAGGGAAGCATGGGCCGCTCCGCGCTGGACCTCGGCAGTGACACGGTCCGTGTCGCCGTCCGGCCGCTGCCCCTGCTGACGTCCCGCCGCCACATCGACCTCGTGCGTGTGTGCAGTGCGGCAAGTTGCCCGCAGGGCGAGGGCGTCACGCCCGCCCGCGCCTGAACCACACCCCCCACGCTCATCCACCGCATCCCGGCCGCGCCGAAGCCGGCCGGCGCCCTCGCCGCCGTATGCCCGTGACCGAGCACCCCAGGGAGACGCATGTCCGCCCCATCCCCGACCGCCGTGCCGTCCTTCCGGAGCAGGATCGGCTGTGACGCGCGCAGCGGTTACTACGCCGCGCCCCGCCGCTACCGGCTCCACCTGTCGCTCTCATGTCCGCGCTGTCTGCGGATCGCCGTCACGCACAGCCTGCTCGGCCTCGACGACGTCCTCCCGGTGACGTTGCTGCCCGCCGTGCCCGACGCCCCGGACGGGGGGCACCTGGAGCTGCGCCCGCTGTACGAGGCCAGTTCGCACCAGCACCCCGGACCGGCCGCGGCGCCGGTGCTCAGCGACGCCTGGACCGGCACGATCGTGAGCACACACGCCCCCGACATCCTGCGGGACCTGGCCCGACGGTTCGGCGGCCACGGCCCGGATCTCTTCCCGTACGGCGCCGAGGAGGCCGTCGAGAACATCGGCCGACTCTGCGACCAGGGCATCACCGCGGCCGCGCAGCGCGCCGGACAGCCCGACGGCGACTCGACGGCACGCGACACCGCGCTCACCACCCTGCTGCACACGCTGGACACGCTGGAACGGCAGGTGGCCTCCCAGGAGTACGTGCTCGGCGGCGAACCGACCCTCGCGGACGTCGAGTTGTGGGTGACGCTGGTGCAGCTGGACACCGTGCACCGCCATCACCTGGACGCCGCCGCGGTCACGCACGTCACCGACCATCCGCAGCTGTGGGCCTACGCACGACGGCTCGCCGCGCACCCCGCCTTCGGCGCCCACCTCGACCTGGACGGCATCGCCCGCCGGCACCACGCCCACTGCCGGGGCGAGGAGGCCGCGGGCGCGGCGGTGCAGATCGTGGACTGGGCGGCCTCCGCGCGCGAGGTCAGCCGGCCGGTTTCTCCCACACCGACACGTGCTTGCCGCTCTCGCTCGTGAACGGCTCGCGCGTCCAGTTCTCCCACCGGTCGCGCAGCCGTAGGCCGGCGAGCCGGGCCATCAGGTCCAGCTCGGCCGGCCAGACGTACCGGAACGGGATGGACCAGTGCTCGGCGCGGCCGTCGGCGATGGTGACGTAGTTGGAGCTCATCGCCTGAGTGGCGAGGTCGTACCTGTCGAACGCCCAACGTGTGTCGCTGATGTGGAACGGTACGGCGCTCTGCCCGGCGGGGAGCTTGCGCAGTTCGGGGACCATCACCTCGACGACGAAGCAGCCGCCGGGCGCCAGGTGTGCGGCGACGTTGCGGAAGCAGTCGACCTGGGCGTCCTGAGTCGTCAGATTCATGAGCGTGTTGAAGACCAGGTAGGCGAGGGAGAAGGTCTTCTCCACCCGCGCCGTCGCGAAGTCCCCGATCGTCACGCCGATCGCGTCGCCGCCGGGCTTGGCGCGCAGCCGGTCCACCATGGCGCGGGACATGTCGATGCCGTGCACCGGGACGCCGCGGCCGGCCAGCGGCAGCGCGATCCGGCCGGTGCCGATGCCCAGTTCGAGCGCCGGGCCGTCACCGGCGAGGCCGGCCAGCAGGTCGACCGCCGGCTCCACCACGTCGGGGCGGAACATGTCCGCCGCCGAATCGTCGTAGTCGTCCGCGATGTTCTCTCCGAAGTAGCCGTCGTCCTCGATCACGCAGGGACCGTACTGCCGTCCGCCGCCCCGAGACACGTGATTTTCCGCGGGCGGCCGATCGGGGTGCTGGCACCACCGCGAAGCGTGGGGCTGGGACGACTGCCCTCGGCAGCTTCTCCACCTAGCTTCGTTACGTCAGGAAGCAGCAGCTCCAGGGCAGTTGGAGGAGAGGTCTCATGAGTGCGTTGAGCAGGAGGAACGTGTTGCGCGGCGGTCTGGTCGCCACGACGGCGGGGGTCGTGGTGCCCGGGCTGGGTACGGGCGCGGTCGCGGCGGCGGACGGGACGTCCTGCCCGCCGACACCCGGACCGGCCATGGTCGGGCGCGGCGATCCGCGGTACCGGTCCCTGGCGTCCCGGGGCTACAACCGCCGGTTCGTGGGCGGGCCGGAGCACGTCTGGGTGGTCGGCACGACCGCGCACGTCGTACGGGCCGTGCAGCAGGCGGTGGACAGCGGACGGCGCATCACGGTCCGCAGCGGCGGCCACGGCTTCGAGGACTTCGTCGCCGACCCGGCCGTGGAGGTGGTCGTCGACATGTCCGCCATGACGGCGGTGTCGTACGACGCTGACCGCCGCGCCTTCGCCGTGGAGGCCGGCGCCCTGCTGGGCGAGGTCTACCGCAGGCTGTACCTCGGCTGGGGAGTGACGATCCCGGCCGGCTGGTGTGCCGACGTCGGTGTCGGCGGGCATGTCCTGGGCGGCGGCTATGGTCCGCTGTCCCGGCTGATGGGCCTGTCCGTGGACCATCTGTACGCGGTGGAGGTGGTCGTCGTGGACCGGGCGGGCAGGGCGCGCAGGGTGGTCGCCACACGCGAACCCTCCGATCCGAACCGGGACTTGTGGTGGGCGCACACCGGTGGCGGAGGCGGCAGCTTCGGCATCGTCACCCGCTACTGGTTCCGCACACCAGGCGCCGACGGCGACGACCCTTCCGCCCTCCTGCCCGCCCCGCCGTCCGGTGTGCTGAGCTTCTCGGTCACCTGGGACTGGCAGAAGCTCGACAAGACCTCGTTCGCCCGGCTGGTCCGCAACCACTGCGCCTGGGCCGAACAGCACAGCGCCCCCGACTCCCCGTACCTCGCCCTCTACAGCGAACTCGCCCTCACCCGCCGCCAGTCGGGGACGGTGCTCATGATCGGCCAGGTGGCCGCCGACTCCGGCGCCGAACGGATGCTGGACGAGCACCTCGCCGCGATCAACCGGGGCGTTCCGGTCCAGCCGGTCCGCACGGTGCGGAACCAGCCCTGGCTGGCCGCGGCCCTGGCCGGCTCACCGGGCGACCCCGGCCCTGTCTACCGGCTGAAGGTCAAGTCGGGCTACCTGCGACGACGTTTCACCGACCGGCAGATCGACACCCTGCACCACCACTTGACCCGCTCCGACTACGACCACCCCGGCGGCAGCCTGAGCCTCTACACCCACGGCGGCAAGGTCAACACCGTGGCGACGGACGCGACCGCCACCCCCCACCGCGACGCCTGCATCAAGATGTTCTACGCCAACGGATGGGAGGACCCCCGGGACGACGCCCGGCACATCGGCTGGCTGCGTGAGCTCTACGAGGACCTGTACGCCGACACCGGTGGTGCCCCGGCGGCCCGCCGACGGCGCGTTCATCAACTACCCGGACACCGACCTCGCCGACCCCGCCCGGAACACCGGTGCTCCTTGGCAGACCCTGTACTTCGGCGACAACTACCGCCGCCTCCAGCGGATCAAGGCGAAGTGGGATCCCCGTAACGTCTTCCACCACGCCCTTTCGGTGCGCGCGACCTGAAGTACGGCGGGCACGGGAGGCTGACATCGTCGCTCCCGAGCCCCGCGGAGCCTCGATCCCTCACCGATATGCGGCGTTCCCGGATCGACTTCGGGCGCCGCGACCTCGAATGCGGCGACGTGCTGGATCTCCTCGACGAAGTCGGCTCCAACCAGGTAATTCCCCCTGCCCGCGTGGGCGCTCTGTCGGGTCCGCCGCTACCCCCGTGCGGCGGACCCGACGCGCGTTGGGCCGGGGACGCCACCTTCACTTCAGTGTCCAGACGACACTGTCCCCCGAAGGTGGCGTTCCCCGGCCGCTTCCCCCGGCGCCGGACAGTGGACTGTCGCGTCCGTGCGCGTCAGCGGACCCGTACTGTCACCAGCACATGACCGCCGTCTCACCCGAACCCCAGGTGGCGTACAGGCGCACGCGGACGAAATAGCGGCGGCCCTTGACCAGGCGGGCCTTGACGGTGGCGTTGTGCGGCGTGCCGCCGTCGTCCTGGGCGGTGAGGAAGCGGGGCTCGCCGTCCCGTTCCTCGAAGAGCACGACGATGGTGTCGCTGTCGCCGAAGGTGCCCACGGTGTACTCGCGGGTCTCCGGCGGTTCGACGACGAAGTCGGCCTGCTCGGCCGGCCCGAGCCGCAGCGGTACCGAGCGGAACGGCACCAGCTCCTGTGTCCCCGGCGTCTCGGCCGGCGGGTACCAGCGCCGGACGAACTCCTTGTCGGACCTGGACAGCACGCCCGGCGGGTTCAGGCCCGCGCGGAACTGCTCCGGCTCCAGGATCAGCCCGGCCGAGAAGGGGTACTCCATGATCGAGTGCGGGTCCCAGACGGAGCCGTTGACCTCGTTCGGATCGAGCTTGCGCAGGATGTTGAAGAACGTCTTGTCCCGGCTCCAGAAGTTCGGCGGGCCCGCCAGATCGGCGACCACGGCCTCGTCGTCCCAGTGGATGCCGGCGAACGGGCTCTGGTGCTCGTGCAGCAGGCCGAGCGCGTGCCCGATCTCGTGCAGCGCCGTCGCGCGCTCCCCGGGCACGGTCAGGTCCCAGCCGAAGTTCATGGTGCGGTCGTTGAGGCCTACTTGGAGCGCGTCCCTGCCCACGTTCGACCAGGAGCCGTCGCCCAGCTGGAACCCGATGCGCAGCTCGGCCTCCGACCGGTCGCGCACCTCCACGAACGACAGTCCGATGCCGAGGCCCTGCCACTCCTGGAAGCACTCGCGCACGACATCCTGCTGTTCCTTGCTGCCGACCCACGACACGCGCCGGGCCTTGCCGGTCGCCGGGTCGGGGATCACGGACCCGTCGGAGTCCCGGTCGAAGAAGCAGTAGTGCAGCACGGTGCCGTTGACCCACATCCGACGCCCGCTGATGAGCGCACTGAGCCGCTCGGCGGCCAGCCCCGGTGCGAAGGCGGGCGCCGACTGCTGCGCGAGGGAGCAGTAGCGAGCGGTCATGCCGAACAGGTTGCCGTCGGTCCGCCGCGGGCGCTTGAGTCGAGGGCTACTCAAGTCCCTGTGTATCAGGTGTGAGTCACCGCGCTCTCATTGCCGTGATGACTTTCGAACGGGACGCGAAGACCCTGGAACTGCCCTGGCCGTTCACCGGTCGGGAGCACGAACTCGAACTGGTCCGTGGGTCCTTGACCGCCGGTCGGAACGGCATCGTGATCACGGGACCGGCGGGCTGTGGCAAGACCCGGCTCGTCACCGAGGCCGTCCGCGGCACCGACTGCGCCAGGGTGGCCGGCACCCCCGAGACCCGCCGAATCCGCTTCGCCGCGTTCGCGCACCTCGTGCCGGAGACGGCCTCCCTGCACGGCGCGTTCCAGCACCTGTCCGGCGTACGACAGCTCCTGGTCGACGACGCGCACCTGCTCGACGACGCCTCGGCCGCCCTCGTCCACCAGCTGGCCGTGCACGGACGCACCCGTCTCCTGGTCGTCACCGCCGACGGCGCCCCGGCCCCGGGCGCGATCTCCCGACTGTGGACCGGCGAACTCCTGCCTCGCCTCGCCCTGGAGCCACTGCCCCGCGAGGAGACCGCTGAACTACTGGCGGGCGGAGCCGGGGGCGCTCGCCTGGAGCCGCTCACCGTGAACCGGCTGCACCGCCTGTGCCAGGGGGACCTGCGGCTGCTGCGCGACCTGGTGGGCGCGGTGCGCGAGCGCCGGCTGACCGGCCGGGTCGCCGACTCGGACGAGTGGGCGTGGCGCGGCCCGGTGCCGGTCACCGCGACCGTACGGGAACGCACGGCCCACGTCCTCGACCGCACCTGCCCCGAAGAGCGCGAGACTCTCGAACGCCTCGCCTTCGCCGAGCCGTTGCCCCTGGACCTGGACGAACTCCACCTCCTTGCCCTGGAACACCTCGAGGCCGACTCCCTGGTCCACGTCGACAACCATGGCGCAGTCCGCCTCGCCCACCCCCTGCACGGCCCGGTGCTGCGGGCCGCGGCCGGCCGGCTGCGGGCGAGGCGGCTGTCCCGGACGCCCGAACAGTGCGGCCCCGCCCTCGACGCCGAGCGGGCCGCGCTGACCGGCCGGATCGAGCGGGCGGACGTACGGGCGATGCCGACGCCCGTGGGGGAGTGGCTGGTCGCGGAGGACGCGCCGGTGCCGGCCGGGTACGCGGCCGTACGCGCCCGGTTCGCGCGGCTGCGCGGGGAGCTGCGCGAGGCCGCGGCGTGGGCACGGGAGGGGCTGCGGGACGGCGGCGACGATCCGTCCTGCCGTCTCGAACTCGCCCTCGCCGCAGCGCAGTCGGGCGACACCCCGGCCGCGCACGAGATCCTGGGTGGCCGCCCCCACGGGGGTGGGGCGGTCACCCGGCCGGCAACGGCCCGCGGCGATGCCGACGGGGGCGCCGCCGACAGGGCTGTTGAGGCGTTCACCGGCGAGGCGTACGACGCCGTCCGCCTCGGCGCCCCCGAGCGTGCCGTGGGCCGTCTGACCGGCGTCTTCGCCGCGCACGCCGACGCGCTCGCCCGCGGCGACGGCCTCGCGCTCGACCAGGTGGCCGAAGAGCTGGAGAAGCGGGGCTTCCTGCTGTTCGCGGCCGAGGCGCACGCCCAGGCCGTACGGGCCCACCGCGACCCGCGTGCCGCCCGCACCGCCCGCACCCGTGCCGTCGCCCTGGCCCGCCGCTGCCAGGGCGCCCGCACCCCGGCCCTGTCCGGCCTCGTCCTGGGCGAACTCACCGCCAGGCAACGGCAGATCGTCACCCTGGCGGCCACGGGACTGAGCAACCGGCAGATCGCCGAGAAGCTCACCCTGTCCGTCCGCACGGTCGGCAACCACCTCTACAGCGCCTACGCCCGCCTCGGCGCGAGCGACCGCGGTGCACTGCCGTGGCTGGTGGAACTGCCGGTCGCGCAGCCGGCGTAACCCGACCGGCGGGCGAGGTGACTCACGCGTCCCACGTGCCGGGACGGCTGACGCCGGGCGTAGCGTCAGGCCGCACCGAACGCCGAGAACGCCCACCCCGTCGCCTGGTGCAACGCGTCGCCCGGGAGCGCCGCCCGGGCGTCGCGCAGGGCCTCCGCAAGGGAGAGCCCTTCGCTCAGCCCCTTGTGCAGCGCGAGCATCAGCGGAACCACCGCGGCGTCGTTGACGGGCGCGGTGCACGCCACCACCCCCGCCGTGCCCAGCGGCAGCAGCGCGGTGACCAGGCCGAGCAGTTCGTCGGCGCCGACGGAGGCGAACCGGGCGGTGTCGCAGCAGGAGAGGATGATCCGGTACGGGCTGCGGTCCAGGCGTTCGAAGTCATGGACGACGATCGGGCCGTCGGCCATCCGCAGCGACGAGAACAGGGGGCTGTCCGCGCGGAACGTGCCATGGGCCGCGATATGGGCCAGCGCGGCGCCGTCGAGCTCCTCCAGTACGCGCGGCACGCGCGCGTCGGCGTGCTCCAGGACGACCGCACCGCCGTACCGGCCGGCCAGGTGAGGCACCTCCGCGCCGCCGGTCGCCAACCCGGGCCCGCGCACCAGCACCGGGCGGCCGCCCGGCGGCGCCTCGGTCTCCCGGGCGCGCAGCCAGCTGCTCGCCGACGGCGACACGCTGAGCACCCGCTCCCGCAACGACGGCAGCAGCGCCCACGGCACCCGGTGCAGCCGGGCCGGCGGTACGACCACGACGGGGCCCTCGCCCAGATGCGCCGCCGCCGGACCGAGCAGCAGCTCCTCCAGCCGCCGCCCCGCCGCCTCCACCACCGGCAACCGCCCCTCCGCACCCGGGTGCGCCAGCCGCCGCAGCCCGGCCTGGACGTACTCGGCCTCGGTCTCCGCCTCGGCCAGCAGCCCGGCCTCGTACCGGCGCACCCGCCCCTGCCCGCACAACAGCACCTGAACCCGCCCGTCCAGCACGGCGAGTTCGGCCAGCCGTACGTCGTCCCCCAGCCGCTCGAGCAGCCGGCCCGGGTCGAAGCGGTAGCCGTCGCCCGGCGTGTCGCCGCGCAGGTGCAGGGTCCGGGAGCGTATCTCCCGTTCCAGGCGCCGCTGTTCACGCTCCAGCGCCGGAACCGGACGGGCTTCGCTGCGGGCCTCCTCGGCGCGCGCCGCGATCTCCCGGAACGCCGTCAGGTCGCTCTGGAGCTCCGGATCGGCCGGCGGGCGGGTCGGCGGCGTCGACAGCGCGGTGGCCCGCCAGCGCTCGCTCCACACCAGCAGCCGACGCGGGCTGCCCGAATCGAGGCTGGCCTGCTGGGCCAGCGCGGCGAGCTCGGCGCCCTGCGCGGTGGCGCGGGCCCGGAGCTCGGAGGCGCCGAGCGTCATCCGGTGCGCGTCGAGGACGTCCAGGCCGCGTCGGCAGGCCTCCAGCACGCCGCGCCCCGACCCGGCGGCCTGCGCCCGCAGCGCCTGTGCCGCCCAGCCCGTCATCCGCGCCAGCGGCGGCCCGCTGCGCCTGCTGCGGGCGGCCACGGCCAGATGCTGCTCGGCGTCGGCCCGCCAGCCCAGGGTGAGCGCCATCCGGCCCGCCAGCAGCGAGGCCTCCGGTGCGGCCGGCGCGCCGAAGGAGGCCAGCCGTTCGGCGACCGCCGCCGTGTCGGCCACCAGCCGGCCCGAACTACGGCCCGCGGCCACCCGTGCCTCGATCAGTACCAGCCGGGCGTGCGTCTCCCACCACATGCGCCGCTGCCCGGCGAACAGCCGTACGGCCATGTCGGCGCGCGCGATCGCCGTGTGCGCGTCGCCCGCCAGCCTGGCGGCTCGCGCGGCGGCCAGCAGCAGTTCGGCCTTGCGGGTGGACTGGCCGCCGATGCCGTCGAGCACGGAGATCGCCGTGTCCGCCTCGGCCAGCGCCTCCGGGGCCAGCCCGGCTGCCATCAGCACCTCGCAGCGGCGGATGTTCAGCATGAACGTCGGCGTGCCGAGCTTGGCGTAGCGCTCCTCCGCCTCGTCGAGCAGCCGCAGCGCCGCCGGGATCTCGCCCGACCGGAACGCCGCGAGACCCCGGCTCTCCACCGCGTCGGCCTTGTCGTGCTCCTGGCCAGTGGTGTCCCACAGCGCCTCGGCCGCCGTGAAGTCGGCATCCGCACGGTCCATCGCGCCGAGCGCCAGATGCACGGTCGCGCGCAAGGTCAGCGCCCGCGCCGTCCAGATGACGTCCTCCGCCTGCCGCAGCACGGGTATCGCCTTGCGTACGTCCTCCAGCGCCTCGCGGTGATGGCCCAGGACCCAGCGGGCGTAGGCCCGGCGGAACAGCACGCGCGCGCGGGTGTGTCCGCTGCCGCGCTCGACCCCGCGCTCCAGCGCGGCCAGTCCCTGCTGAGTGCGCCCCGCGTGCACCAACGCGACCCCGAGAGTGGCCAGGGCGTCCGCCTCCCGGTCGGCCGACTCCGCGCGTGCCGCGAGATCCCGGGCACGCCGCAGGTGATACAGGGCGATGCGCATGTCGCCCCAGTCCCGCTGCCAGATGCCGATCACCTGGTGGGCGACGGAGGCGTGCCACGGCGACGGATCGGCGTCGAGCACTCCTTCCGCCCTCGCCAGCGCGTCGTTCGGGGCGGCGAACACCATCGGCAGCAGTTCGAGAACCGAGTCGCTTCCCGCTGTCACTCCACGGATGGTAGTTGCCCCGGAACCGCGCCACACAGGTTTGGCGCTGTATCAATCAGTGACCGCACGGCTCTGATTGACGACCGTCGCCTCAGTGGGAGGACACGCCATGGCACCACAGCGATTCCACGAGCAGTTCGAGCAGATCCAGCGCACCATGCCCGACGTCCCCCTCGCGATGGGACCGGACGACTCCGCCGAGTTCATCTACGAGAAGGGTTACGTACTGGTCCGCGACGGCGAGGACGCGCGCGTCGTCGAGGACACCGTACGGGCGCACTTCACCGCCCACCCCGACCTGGTCCAGGACCACGTGCGCCGCGCGAGCCCGCATACCAACCGCTCGGGCATCACCCGCATCCAGGTCGGCGACCCCGGCGAGGGCGACCGGAGCGGCGACCCCACCGTCGCGCACGCCCTGCGCGCCCTGCGCGAGACGGAGGGCCGGGCAGGACGGCGCCTCGTCAGCCGCAACCACCTCGTCGGGATCACGGGGCAGGTCAACTCCTGCCCCGGTGACGAGCCCGCGCCCGCCCCGCTCGCCTACGGGATCAACCCCGCGGCGGCCGAGGGCGCCCACGACCCGGACACCGCCGTCGGCGTCCTCGTCATCGACACCGGCCTCATGAACGACTACCGCTCCTTCCCGCTGCTCGCCCACACCGAGGGCGACGCCCAGGTCAAGGAGTGCGACGACGAGGGCGTCCTCCAGCAGTACGTCGGCCACGGGACCTTCATCGCCGGGCTCGTCGCGGCCGTCGCGCCCAACACGGACATCACGGTCCGCAACTCCCTCAACGACGCGGGCGCCATCCTGGAGTCCGAGTTCGGCGAGAAGCTCTTCGAGGCCGTCGACGCGGGCGGCTGGCCCGACATCCTCAGCCTCTCCGCCGGCACCTCCAACGGCCGCACCGACGCCCTGCTCGGCGTCGAGGCCTTCATGCAGGAACTCCGCGACCAGCGCACCCTGCTCGTCGCGGCGGGCGGCAACAACGGCAGCGCCATGCCCTTCTGGCCCGCCGCCTACGCCGACGTGCCCGACTACCAGGACGTCGTGCTGTCGGTCGGAGCGCTGCGCGCGGACGGCGAGTTCGGCGCCTGCTTCAGCAACCACGGCGGCTGGGTGAAGGCGTACGCGCCCGGCGAGCGCCTCACCAGCGCCCTCACCGGCTTCGACGCGCCCGTGCCGTACGTGTACCAGCACTCCACCTACGACGCCTGCCGGTACGGCTTCGGCTACGCCTGCACCTGCCAGTCCCCGCGCCACACCGGCGTGTTGAGCGAGCAGGGCGGCACCACCAAGCCCGACCAGGTGATGTTCGAGGGGCTCGCGTACTGGAGCGGCACCTCGTTCGCCACCCCCCTCGTCGCCGGCATGATCGCCGCCCACATGACCGCGCAGCAGGAGCGCGACCCGCGTGTCGCCCGGTACAAGATGCTCGCGGCGAACTCAGGGTTCGCGGAGGTGCGGGGGGCGCATGTGCCGGCCCTTCGCCCTTCTACCTGGCGCCCTGTCCCCGTAGTGCCACCGGCTCCTCGTTCATGAGGGTCGGAACCGCCCCCTCCGCGGCGTACGATGACTTGCCGTACACGAGGGGTGGGGCTGTGGACCGTGCGGATGTCGGTGCTTTGGTCCAGTCCGCCGTCGACGGTGACGCGGCGGCCTGGAAGGCGCTCGTGGAAGGGCTGAGCCCACTGGTGTGGTCCGTCGTGCGCGCGCACCGGCTGTGTGACGCCGACGCACATGAGGTCTACCAGACCGTCTGGTTCCGCTTTGCCCAGCACCTCGGGCGCATCCGTGAACCCGAGAAGGCCGGATCGTGGCTCGCGAGCACCGCACGGCACGAGTGCCTGAAGGTGCTCAAGAGCTTAAGGCGGCTGACGGTGACGAGCGATCCGCAGCTGCTCGACCGGGTCAGCGAGGACCGTACGCCCGACAGTCGGTTCTGGACTCCGAGGAGGCCGCCGCCGAGTCCGAGCGCATCCGCTGGATGTGGCAGGAGTTCGAGGAACTCGGCGATCGCTGCCGCCAGTTGCTGCGCGTGCTGATGGCCTCGCCGCCGCCCAGCTACCAGGAGGTGTCCTCCGCACTGGGCATCGCCGTGGGCAGCATCGGGCCGCTGCGCCAGCGCTGTCTGCGCCGACTTCGGGCCCGACTCGACGCACGGGGAGCGCTGTGAACGACGACATGCACGACGAAGTGACGGGCGAAGAGCCCCTCGGTGACGACGGGTTCGACGTCGAGCTGCTGGAGGAGGAACTCCGCCAGGCCGCCGCCATCCTGGATCCCGTCCCCGCCCAGCTGCGGCAGATCGCCGTCGCGGCCTTCGCACTGCACGACCTCGACGCCCGTATCGCCGAGTTGACCTTCGACTCGGTGATGGACGCCATTCCGGTCAGAGGAGCGACGGACGTGCCGCGGATGCTGACCTTCCGCGCCGGCGAGGTGACCGTCGACGTGGAGGTGAGCGCGCAGGGGCTGATGGGGCAGGTGCTGCCGCCGCAGCAGGCGCGGATCGAGGTGCTCGGCGGCCCGCAGACGGCCACGCCGGTCGTGGCGGACGACATGGGCCGCTTCACCAGCGACGCACCGCCGAGCGGCCCCTTCGCCCTGCGGTTGCGGACCGGCGGAGAACTCGTGGTCACCGAGTGGCTGCGGGCCTGACCCACCGCGTCAGCGGGAGGCGGCGTCCACCAGCGTCGCCAGCGCCTGCGCGAGCCGGGTGAGTCCGGGACCGGCCGGACCGCCCGGCTCCGCCATGTACGTGTCCCGACGGATCTCGATCATCAGGGCGGCCACCCGGGGCTCGGTGCCGTAGAACTCCAGCGGTACGTACGTGCCGCTGAACGGGCTGTCGAGCGCCGTCTGCCCGCACGTGGCGAACGCCTCCCTGGCCGCGGTGAGCAGTTCGGGCGGCGTGTGGAAGGAGTCGGTGCCCAGGCAGACCGGCGGTCGCGGGCCCTCGCCGTGCAGTTCGTAGGGGAGCCGGTCGGTCGGGTAGGAGTGGACGTCGATGATCACGGCCCGGCCGGCGACGGCGAGCCGATCCGCCACGGCATCCGTCATGGCCTTCGCGTACGGCCGGAAGTAGCGCTCGATGAGGGGTTCGGGGTCCGTGTCAGCGGACCGTAGATCCGAGAGATGCGTCGTCCGGGTGTAGACGGCGCCCATGCCCACCGCCAGCATCTCCTCCCGCTCGTCCGGGAACCGCTCCGGATCGACGACCAGCCGCGAGAGCCGGTTGACGAACCGCCACGGGGCGATCTCCGACGCCCCGGCCGCACCCTGCGCGAGCTCCGCGGTGTGCGCGTCGACGATGTGGTCCAGCTCCCGCTCCAGCGCGGCGTCGTCCAGCACGATCCCCGCGCGCACATCCGGCGGTATCTCCCGCGCCGAGTGCGGCACATGCAGGATCACCGGCGATCCGTCGGCTCCGGGGAGCAACTCGAACGACGGCACGGCAGAGGTCATGACGGCTGCTCCCGGGGCGTTGTCAGTGGCGTGGTGCACCATCACAGCATGAGCATGAGCATGAGCATGAGCATGAGCATGAGCATGAGCATCAGCAATCAGCGGCCCGCCGACCCGGCTGCGCCGTACGTCGTGCCCGGGGCAGCCACCGACGAGTTCGTCGACCTGCAGGACGACGACTCCGAGATCGCGACCCGGGACCGGTGACGCAGGTGACCGTGCACGAGCTCTCCCGCACCGAAGCCCGCCGCATCGCCGTGCGCGCCCAGCTGCTGGACGGCTCCCGGACGGGCGGGCTGCTCGATGTCGTACGACGGCTTGCCCTGCTGCAGATCGACCCGACCGCCGCCATCGCGCCCAACGCCGATCTCGTGGCGTGGAGTCGGCTCGGGTCCGCCGGTTACGCGCCGGCCGACCTGACCGCCGCCCTCGCCGACCGGACGCTGCTGGAGCTCCAGGCGATGATCCGGCCCGGTGAGGATCTCGCGCTGTACCGCGCCGAGATGGCCGAGTGGCCCGAGCGGGGGACGCCGTCCTCCTGGCGTGAGTATCACCGCACATGGGTGGGGGCCAACGACGCCTGCCGCCGGGACATACTCGACCGGCTCGGCGCCGCAGGGCCGCTGCCTTCCCGCGAGCTGCCCGACACCTGCGAACTGCCGTGGAAGTCGAGCGGGTGGACCAACAACCGCAATGTCACCAAGCTCCTGGAGCTGATGGTGCAGCGCGGGGAGGTTGCCGTGGCGGGACGCCGCGGCGGTGACCGGCTGTGGGACCTGGCCGAGCGGGTCTACCCCGACCCGCCCGCGGTGCCCGTCGAGGAGGCGCTGCGCATCCGGGACGAGCGGCGTCTGCGGGCGTTGGGCATCGCCCGCGCGCGGGGCCCGGAGTGCCAGGTGGAGCCCGCGGACGTGGGGGAGGCCGGTGAGCCGGCCGTCGTCGAGGGCGTGCGGGGCAAGTGGCGTGTGGATCCTGCCCAGTTGGGACTGGCCTTCGAGGGGCGCGCGGCGCTGCTGTCACCCTTCGACCGGCTCGTGCACGACCGCAGGCGCACGGTCGAGCTGTTCGAGTACGAGTACCAGCTGGAGATGTACAAGCCCGCGGCCAAGCGCCGCTGGGGTTACTTCGCGCTGCCGATCCTGTACGGCGACCGGCTCGTCGGAAAACTCGACGCCACCGCCGACCGCAAGGGCGGGGTGCTGCGCGTGGACGCGATCCACCAGGACGTGCCGTTCACCGAGCCCATGAGCGCGGAGATCGGCCGGGAGACCGCAGACCTGGCCCGCTGGCTCGGGTTGGAGCTCGTACTGCCCGCCTAGGCGCTGTCCGGAGGCCGAAGAACTGCTCTGCCCCGGCAGGCAGTACGCCGGGCCGGGGCAGAGTCACGTGAGCGGGCCTGTCGGGCCCCTGGCGTCAGCTCAGGGACGCGAGCGCCTCGTTCCAGGTGGCCGACGGGCGCATGACCGCGGCGGCCTTGGCCGGGTCGGGCTGGTAGTAGCCGCCGATCTCGGCCGGCTTGCCCTGGACGGCGTTCAGCTCGTCGACGATCTTCTGCTCGCCCGCGGTGAGCGTCTCGGCGAGCGGGGCGAAGGCCTTGGCCAGGTCCGCGTCGTCGGTCTGCTGGGCCAGCTCCTGCGCCCAGTACAGGGACAGGTAGAAGTGGCTGCCGCGGTTGTCGATACCGCCGACGCGACGGGTCGGGGACTTGTCCTCGTTGAGGAAGGTCGCCGTGGCGCGGTCGAGGGTGTCGGCGAGGACCTTGGCCCGGGTGTTGCCGGTGGCCGTCGCGTACTGCTCCAGGGACGGCACCAGCGCGAAGAACTCACCGAGGGAGTCCCAGCGCAGGTAGTCCTCCTTGACCAGCTGCTGGACGTGCTTCGGCGCGGACCCGCCGGCGCCCGTCTCGAACAGGCCGCCGCCCGCCATCAGCGGGACGACCGACAGCATCTTGGCGCTGGTGCCCAGCTCCAGGATCGGGAAGAGGTCGGTCAGGTAGTCACGCAGGACGTTGCCCGTGACCGAGATCGTGTTCTCACCGCGGCGGATGCGCTCCACCGACAGCTTCGTCGCGTCGACCGGGGCGAGGATACGGATGTCCAGGCCCTCGGTGTCGTGCTCCTGCAGGTACGCGTTGACCTTGGCGATCAGGTTGGCGTCGTGGGCGCGGGTCTCGTCCAGCCAGAAGACGGCCGGGTCGCCGCTGGCACGGGCGCGGGTGACGGCCAACTTCACCCAGTCCTTGATCGGCGCGTCCTTGGTCTGGCAGGCGCGGAAGATGTCACCCGCGGCGACCGGCTGCTCGATGACCACGTTGCCGGCCTGGTCGACCAGGCGGACCGTGCCGGCGGCCTTGATCTCGAAGGTCTTGTCGTGGGAGCCGTACTCCTCGGCCTTCTGCGCCATCAGGCCGACGTTCGGGACCGAGCCCATGGTCGACGGGTCGTAGGCGCCGTTCGCGCGGCAGTCGTCCAGCACGGCCTGGTAGACACCGGCGTAGGAGGAGTCCGGGAGCACCGCGAGGGTGTCGGCCTCCTGGCCGTCCGGGCCCCACATGTGGCCCGAGGTGCGGATCATGGCCGGCATCGAGGCGTCGACGATCACGTCGGACGGCACGTGCAGGTTGGTGATGCCCTTGTCGGAGTCGACCATGGCCAGCTCCGGGCCCTCGGCGATCTCCGCGTCGAAGGACGCCTTGATCTCGGCGCCGTTCGGCAGCGCCTCCAGGCCCTTGAGGATGCCGCCCAGACCGTCGTTCGGGGACAGACCGGCGGCGGCGAGTGCCTGGCCGTACTTCTCGAAGGTCTTCGGGAAGAAGGCGCGCACGACGTGGCCGAAGACGATCGGGTCGGAGACCTTCATCATCGTGGCCTTGAGGTGCACGGAGAACAGCACGCCCTCGGCCTTGGCCCTGGCGACCTGCGCGGTCAGGAACTCGCGCAGCGCGGCGACCCGCATCACGGAGGCGTCGACGACCTCACCGGCGAGGACCGGTACGGACTCGCGCAGGACGGTGGTGGAACCGTCCTCGGCGACGAGCTCGATCTTCAGCGCGCCGGCCTCGGAGATCACGACGGACTTCTCGGTGGAGCGGAAGTCGTTCTGGCCCATGGTCGCGACGTTCGTCTTGGACTCGGAGGTCCAGGCGCCCATGCGGTGGGGGTGGGTCTTGGCGTAGTTCTTGACCGAGGCGGGGGCGCGGCGGTCGGAGTTGCCCTCACGCAGGACCGGGTTCACCGCGGAGCCCTTGACCTTGTCGTAGCGGGCCTGGATCTCCCGCTCCTCGTCGGTCTTCGGGTCGTCCGGGTAGTTCGGCAGCGCGTAGCCCTGGCCCTGCAGCTCGGCGACGGCCGCCTTGAGCTGGGGGATCGACGCCGAGATGTTCGGCAGCTTGATGATGTTGGCCTCGGGCGTCTTCGCGAGCTCACCGAGCTCGGCGAGGGCGTCCGGGATGCGCTGGTCCTCGGTCAGGTACTCCGGGAACACCGCGATGATGCGGCCGGCCAGCGAGATGTCACGCGTCTCCACGGCGACACCCGCCTGCGAGGCGTACGCCTGGACCACCGGCAGGAAGGAATACGTCGCCAGGGCCGGGGCCTCGTCAGTGTGCGTATAGATGATGGTCGAGTCAGTCACCGGGTGCTCCGCTCCACGTCTGCAACATTGCTCGACATCAAGATATCTCGTGATCGACCTCGGCTCGACAGGGGTCCGCACACCGGTGCGGGATGTTGGCCGAGATCTCGGATCCGCGCAAACGGATGGACCGCCTCCGTGCAACCTGATCGCCCGATCCCACAGTCATGTAGGGAGATCACCGATCCGGCGGCCGGTCCTGACCACCCGGCCGCCCCAGCGAAAGCGGACCATGAGATATCGCACCCGAGTGACGGCCCCCGCGGCCGCGCTCATCGGAACCGCGGCGGCCCTGACCACCGCCCCCTCGGCCCACGCCACGCCGACGCGCACGGGGACGTCGGCCCCCAGGACCTCCGGCAGCCCGGGCCCCGAGACCCTCGGCGACACCGTCTACCCGGCGCTCGGCAACGACGGCTACCGCGTCGCGGCCTACCACCTCGACTTCTCCTACGACGCCACGACCCGGCTGGTCGACGCCACCGCGACCCTGAAGATCCGCACCACCCAGGCCCTGACCCGCTTCTCCCTCGACTCCCTCGGTCTCGACATCCGCGCCGTGCGCGTCGGCGGCCGTACGGCGACGTTCGAGCAGGTGGCCGAGAAGCTGCGCATCATGCCCGCACGGACCCTGCCGAACAAGTCCTGGGTGACCGTGTGCGTCGAGTACTCGGCGGACCCGCGCCGTATTCCGCAGCCGAACACCGGCTGGGTCGACACGCTGGACGGGTTCGCACTCTGCTGCCAGCCGAACTTGGCCCACACCGTCTTCCCCTGCAACGACCACCCCTCCGACAAGGCCGACTTCACGTTCCGCATAACCGTCCCCGGCGGTCTGCGCGGCGTGGCCACCGGCCTGCTCGAACGCACCGAGAGCCTCTCCGGCGGCCGTACCGCGTACACGTACTGCTCCCGCGAGCCCATGGCCACCGAACTGGTGCAGATCACGGTCGGCGACTACGTGATCAAGGACCGGCAGGGCCCGCACGGCCTCCCGCTGCGTGACGTCGTCCCGGTCGCGCGCGCCGAGGCACTGGAACCGGCGCTCGCGCTGACGCCGAACCTGGTCGAGTGGCTGGAGGCGCGGCTCGGGGCCTACCCCTTCGAGACGTACGGCCTTCTGCCCTGCAACTCCGACGCCTCGAACGCCTTCGACTTCACCGGCCTGGAGAGCCAGACCCTGACCATCTACAAGCCGAACTATCTGCTCCAGGCGGAGCCGAAGATCGGCTCGCACATGATGCACGAGCTGGTCCACTCCTACTTCGGCAACAGTGTCAGCCCCGCCGGCTGGGCCGACCTGTGGATCAACGAGGGCCACGCGGACTTCTACGGGCTGCTCTACCGCTACGAGCGCGGCTGGCCGGACTCCATGGGCCTGACCACCATGGAAGCCCGGATGAAGAACACCTACGCCCAGGGCGACCAGTGGCGGCGCGACTCCGGGCCGGTCGCCGCGCCCAACGCGGCCAACCTGTTCGACGGCCAGCGCTACCTGGGCGGCGTGCTGGTCCTGTACGCGCTGCGCAACCTCGTCGGCGAGAGCGCCTTCAACGCGCTGGAGCGCGCCTTCCTCGACCGGTACCGCAACTCCTCGGCGTCGACGGCCGACTACATCGCCGTCGCCTCGGAGGTCTCCGGTCAGGATCTGTCCGGGTTCCTCCAGGACTGGCTGTACGGCACGAAGACGCCGCGGATGCCGGGGCACCCGGACTGGACGGTCACCCCGGTGAACCCGGCGCTCGCCGCGCCGCACAGCCGTAAGCGCAGCCGCTCCCACGACAACTCGGCCACCCTGTAGGGCGGTTCGGGCAGGTCAGTCGAGGCGGACGGGGGCCATCTCGTCCGCCTCTTCGGGGAGGCGCTGCTGCGGTATCGCCACCGTGCCCTGCTGGATCGCCACCGTCCGCGTGGGCGCCGGGATGCGGATGCCCTCCAGGCGGTAGCGCTTGTGCAGGCGCTTGATGAACTCGTGCTTGATCCGGTACTGGTCGCTGAACTCACCGACGCCCAGGATGACCGTGAAGCCGATCCGGGAGTCGCCGAAGGTGTGGAACCGGATGATCGGCTCGTGGTCCGGGAGGGCGCCCTCGACCTCGGTCATCACCTCGCCGATGACCTCGTTCGTCACCCGCTCCACGTGGTCCAGGTCGCTGTCGTAGGCGACGCCGACCTGGACCAGGATCGTCAACTCCTGCTCGGGACGCATGAAGTTGGTCATGTTCGTCTTCGCGAGCTCCCCGTTGGGGATGACGATCAGGTTGTTGGAGAGCGCGCGTACGGTCGTCTGGCGCCAGTTGATGTCCTCGACGTAGCCCTCCTCGCCGCTGCTCAGCCGGATGTAGTCGCCGGGCTGGACGGTCTTGGAGGCGAGGATGTGGATGCCCGCGAAGAGGTTGGCGAGCGTGTCCTGCAGGGCGAGTGCGACCGCGAGACCGCCGACGCCCAGGGCGGTGAGCAGGGGCGCTATGGAGATGCCCAGGGTCTGGAGCATCACCAGGAAGCCGATGGCCAGGACCAGGATCCGGGTGATGTTGACGAAGATCGTGGCCGAGCCGGCGACCCCGGGGCGGGACTGGGTGACCGTCCGCATCAGTCCGGCGACCCCGCGGGCCACCGCCAGCGTCACGACGAAGATGAGCAGCACGGTCAAGGTCTTGTTGACGTTGTGCTGGACCGTCCGGGTCAGCGGCAGCGCCGCGCCCGCGGAGGCCGCGCCGCCCAGGAACGCCGCCCACGGCACCACGGTGCGCAGCGTGTCCACGATGAGGTCGTCGCCGCTCCAGCGGGTGCGGTCGGCGTGCTTGCCGAGCCAGCGCAGCAGCATGCGCAGCAGGAAGGCCGCGAGCAGCCCCGCCGCCAGCGCGATCCCGGCGAT
The DNA here is from genome assembly GCF_041052385.1 of Streptomyces sp. R28. GTDB lineage: Bacteria > Actinomycetota > Actinomycetes > Streptomycetales > Streptomycetaceae > Streptomyces. The sequence continues at coordinate 9,619,525 of NZ_CP163439.1, forward strand.
GACCAGGTCGTCCACAGTGAGCGCTCGCTTCACCGTCCACCTCCGTGGTGAAGAGCTGCGGCGAACCCCTTCGCCGACGGCCGGATGTGAAGTCTCGTCACGTTGTCACCTGCTCGTTTCCCGCGATGTGCCGTTGTGCCGGCCACCCGTCCCCCGAGGCCGGCACGAGGGCTCATCCTGCCGCATCGGGCACAGGTGTTCGTACCAGGATCGGCGGCCGGACGGCGTCTTGGGCCGGTTTCGGGCATTCTCCGCCGACCGCCGGTGACAGAGGGGCACTTGCCGCCCGCGACCTGGGTACGCAGAGCGCCGCTCGACGCCCGCGCCCCCGGCGGCAGGCGAGGTGTTCGAGGCGGCGAGGCAGGAGAGACATCCGAGGCAGCCGGCGGGGAGAGGTGCCATACAGGTCCAGCGCTCGCGATCGACCAGGGGACCTCCGGCACCAAGGCCCTCACCGTCTGCTCCGAACGCGGTGCCATCGGCACCGGATCCACCGCGTCCACCCCCGCCATCTGCCCGGCGGCCTCCCCCTGGACACCGGCGCGCGCGGGCCCGCCGTCGACGCAGGCCTGCACACCGCGCGCCCCGGCGGCGGTTGCCGTGGGGGAGTGGCTCGCGGGGGCCGAGTGGCCGGACGACGACTTCGGATCGCCGGGCGGGACCGTCACGGGTCCGTGAGTCTCAGACGGCCGTGCGCCTCACGCCTCCGTGCGCCCCCCCCGGATCCCTGAGTCTCACAGGTCCGTGAACGAGCCGTGCCTCCCGGCGCCGGAGGCGAACCGTGCCGCGCCCTGCAGGCTCTGCGCCAGCACGCCCATGCCGTACCGGAGTTCGCCTCGCATGGCCGCCGTCTCGTCCAGCCCGTCCTGGTCGAGCACGGACGCCCGGTCGGCGCGCAGACACGCCTGCGGGAACCCGGCGACCGCGGCGGCCAGTGCCTCCGCCTCGGCGCGGGCGTGTCCCGTCGGCACGACACGGTTGGCGAGCCCCATCTCGTAGGCCTCGCTCGCAGGCACCGGCCGTCCCGTCAGGATCATGTCCAGCGCGCGGCTCGTACCGATCAGCCGGGGCAGTCGTACCGTGCCACCGTCGATGAGGGGCACGCCCCAGCGGCGGCAGAACACCCCGAAGACGGCGTCCTCCTCGGCGACCCGCAGATCGCACCAGAGCGCCAGTTCGAGGCCCCCGGCCACGGCGTGCCCGGCGACCGCGGCGATCACCGGCTTGGACAGCCGCAGCCGGGTCGGCCCCATTGGACCGTCCCCCTCCTCGGTGACCTGGTTGCCCCGGTCCCCGCCGAGCGCCTTGAGGTCGGCGCCCGCGCAGAACGTGCCGCCCTCGCCCCACAGCACCGCCACCCGCGCCTCGTCGTCCGCCTCGAACTCCCTGAAGGCGGCGGCGAGTTCGGCGGCGGTCGGGCCGTCGACCGCGTTACGGACCTCGGGGCGGGAGAGGACGACGGTGGTGACGTGTCCGTCGCGCTCGACGCGGACCGGCATGGTGGGGCCCCTTTCGGTGGGTCGGATTCCGTGGGTCGGCCCCCGCACGTTACTGAGCCGTCAGATGACCTTCCAGCGCACCAGCGCCCCCAGCGTCAACGCCCCCGGCAGCAGCGGCAGCCACACCGTGATGATCCGGTAGGCCAGCACCACCGCCGTCGCCACCGCCACCGGGCCGCCCGCCGCCACCAGCGCCACGACCAGCGCCGCCTCGACCGAGCCGAGCCCGCCCGGCGTGGGCACCAGGGCGACGGCGACGGTCGCCGCCAGATACGCGAGCGCCATGTGCGCGGGCGGCACGTCCAGTCCCAGGGCGAGCCCGACCAGGACCAGACCGGTCGCCTGCAGCATGGGGAAGGCCAGCGAACCGCCCCACAGCGCCAGCGCCCGGGACGGACGGGTGTGCACCGAGCGCGCCTCGTCCAGCGCGCTGCGCAGGAACGAGAGTACGGCGGTACGCAGCCGGCGTACGAGCGCGAAGACGGCCACGACCACGACAGCCGCCGCGCCGATGACGAGCAACACCGGGCCCCACGCCCCCTGTGGCAGGAGCGGGCCGAGCCGCAGCGCGTCGGGGAAGGCGATCAGCAGTGCGGCCAGCAGGCCGACGCGGGCCACGCTCTCCGCGAGCAGATACAGCGCCAGTGCGGCCGAGGAGCGGGCGAGCGGCAGTCCGCACACCGTCATGAAGCGCAGGTTGACCGCGCTCGCGCCCAGACCGGTGGGCAGCAGGTGGTTGGCCGAGCCCGCCGCGAACTGTGTGACGAGCAGCCGCAGCTTGGGCAGCCGGTCGATCACCGCGCCCTGCCGGGTCACCGCCGCCGCGACCCACGTCAAACAGGTGGCGCAGGCCGCGGCGAGCAGCCACGGCCACTTGGCCGTCGCCAGCTGGCCGATGCCCTCGGCGAGCACGGACCGGTGCTGCACCGCGACCACGACGACGAGGACGAGGGGGAGCAGGCACAGTGTCTGGCGCAGCGGGAGACGTCCGAGCAGGCGTCCCGCGGGGAGTCGTACGGCTGTCACATTCGCAGAGGTTCTCCGCGCTGCGACAACGCCGGGTTGCGGGAGCGAAGACGGCGTCTTACGGTCCGGCTGCGGGCGGCTGTCGATCTTCGCGAGGCCGCCGATATTGACCTCAACGCTGCTTGAGGTTCTACCTTCCTGCTCATGAGTATGGAGAGCACAGCCTGGACACAGCTGTACAGCGTCATGAACGCCCAGCGGGAGCGGCGCCCGTTCGCCCGCGCCACACTGCGCCGCATCGGCGCGTTCGCCCGCCCGCACCGCCGGAGGATCGCGCTCTTCGTCGTGCTCGGGGTGGCGACCGCGCTGCTCGCCGTCGCGACCCCCGTGCTGGCCGGCGCCGTCGTCGACGCGATCGTGTCGGGCGGCGACGAGGGCAGGGTTGTCCGTCTGGCCCTGCTGATCGCCCTGATCGCGGTGGCGGAGGCGGCGCTCGGGATCCTCGCCAGGCGCCTGTCCGCGAGGCTCGGCGAGGGTCTCATCCTCGATCTGCGGGCGGCTGTCTTCGATCATGTGCAGCGCATGCCGGTCGCGTTCTTCACACGCACTCGTACGGGAGCGCTCGTCTCCCGTCTCAACAACGACGTGATCGGCGCCCAGCGCGCCTTCAGCAACACGCTGTCCGGCGTGGTCAGCAATGTCGTCACGCTGCTGCTCACGCTCGCCGTCATGCTCACCCTGTCCTGGCAGATCACCCTGCTCGCCCTCGTCCTGCTTCCGGTGTTCGTGATCCCGGCCCGGCGTGTGGGCCACCGCATGGCCCATATGCAGCGCGAGGCGGCCACGCTCAACGCGGCGATGGGCACCCGTATGACCGAGCGCTTCTCGGCGCCCGGCGCCACGCTGATCAAGCTCTTCGGGCGCCCGGAGGAAGAGTCGCAGGAGTTCGCGGCACGGGCCCGCCGGGTCGCGGACATCGGCGTACGCACCGCGACCGCCCAGTCGATGTTCATCACCGCGCTCACCCTCGTGTCCGCCCTGGCCCTCGCCCTGGTCTACGGCCTCGGCGGCTGGTTCGCCCTGCGCGGCACCCTGGAGCCGGGAGCCGTCGTCTCGCTGGCCCTGCTCCTGACCCGCATGTACGCCCCGCTCACCGCGCTCGCCGGCGCCCGGGTCGAGGTCATGAGCGCCCTCGTCAGCTTCGAGCGCGTCTTCGAGGTGCTCGACCTCAAGCCGCTGATCGAGGAGAAGCCGGACGCGAAGAAGGTCCCCGACGGCCCCGTGGCGGTGGAGTTCGACAACGTCCGCTTCGGCTACCCCTCCGCCGACAAGGTCTCCCTCGCCTCCCTGGAAGAGGTGGCGACCCTCGACACACGCGGCGGCGCCGACGTGCTGCACGGCATCTCCTTCCGCGCCGAACCCGGGCAGACGGTCGCCCTGGTCGGCTCGTCCGGCGCGGGCAAGTCGACCATCGCCCAGCTGCTGCCGCGCCTGTACGACGTCGACGAGGGCGCCGTACGCGTGGGCGGCCTCGACGTACGTGACGTGAGCGCCGAGTCCCTGCGCGGCACTCTGGGCATGGTCACCCAGGACGGCCACCTCTTCCACGACAGCGTCCGCGCCAACCTGCTGCTGGCCCGCCCCGCCGCCACCGACGACGAACTCTGGGACGCCCTGCGCCGCTCCCGCCTCGACCATCTCGTCCGGTCCCTGCCCGACGGCCTCGACACCGTGGTCGGCGAGCGCGGCTACCGGCTCTCCGGCGGCGAACGCCAGCGCATGACCATCGCCCGGCTGCTGCTGGCCCGCCAGCGCGTCGTCATCCTCGACGAGGCCACCGCCCACCTGGACAACACCTCCGAGGCCGCCGTCCAGGAGGCGCTCGCCGAGGCGCTGCAGGGCAGGACCGCGGTCGTGATCGCCCACCGGCTGTCCACCGTGCGGGCCGCGGACCAGATTCTGGTGATCGAGGCCGGCCGGATCGTCGAACGCGGCACCCACGAGGAACTGCTCGCGGCCGACGGGCGGTACGCCGAGCTGTACCGGACGCAGTTCGAAGAGCGGCAGCGCGAGGTCACGGAGGTCGAGACGGCGGCGTAAGCGGATCTACTGGGCGCGTCAACCCCGCAGGATCACACAAAGTCCGACAGAATCATTGATTCGTTTCTGTTCGCATCCTAGGGTTCGTTCGGTTTACCAACAGCACCGCACACGATCTGACGCTCCCTCAAGTCCCGCGCAGCGCACTGTCGTCCCGAGGAAGGCCACGGTCATGCCGCACGCTCCCGAGTCTCCCGCCGGCCACCCGAGCCGCCTCCAGGGCGTGCCGGTCAGCCGGCGCCGCCTCCTGGAGGGGGGAGCCGCCGTCCTCGGCGCGCTCGCCCTGTCCGGATCATCCGCCGCCACGGTGCACGCGGCCGACGGGGCCGAGGCGGCGGCCGGCACCCCGGAGTGGAACGGCAACATCAGCCTCTTCGAGGTCGGTGCCGAGCCCCCGCACACCACGCTGATGCCCTACGCGGACGTCAGACAGGCGCTGGCCGCCGACCGCACCCGTTCGCCGTACCGCATGAGCCTCGACGGCAGATGGAAGTTCGCCTACGCCGACCGCCCCGACGACCGCGACGCCGACTTCTACCGCACCGACGTCGACGACCGCGACTGGGACACGATCCCCGTCCCCTCCGTATGGCAGACGCACGGCTACGACCGCCCGATCTACGTCAACATCACCTACCCGTACTGGGGCGCCAACGGTCTCGGCGAGGACTCGCAGCCACCCGCCGCGCCCACCCGCTACAACCCCGTCGGCCAGTACAGGCGAACTTTCACGGTCCCGAAGGACTGGTCGGGACGGCGGACCTTCCTGCACTTCGAGGGCGTCAAGTCCGCCCACTACGTGTGGATCAACGGCGAGTTGGTGGGCTACAAGGAGGACTCCTTCACCCCCGCCGAGTACGACATCACGCGCCATCTCAAGCCCGGCACCAACCAGATCGCGGTCGAGGTGTACCGCTACTCCGACGGCGACTGGCTGGAGGACCAGGACATGATCCGGCTGAGCGGCATCTTCCGCTCGGTCCACCTGTACTCCACCCCGCCCGTGCACCTGCGCGACTTCAAGCTGGACACCCCGCTCGGCGACGACTACCGGACCGCCGGCCTGTCGGTCACCGCGAGCGTGCGCGACTACGGCGGGAGCGGGGCCGGACGGTACACCGTCGAGACACAGTTGTACGACGCGGACGGGCACCCCGTCTGGTCCCGCCCGCTGCAACTCCCCGTCGACGTGGCCGCCGCGGGCAAGGACGTGACGGGGACGGCCACCAAGGCCGTCCCCGCCCCGAAGCTCTGGTCGGCCGAGCACCCGTACCTCTACACCGCCGTCCTGCGGCTGCGCGACCCGGCCGGAAAGCTGATCGAGACGCTGTCCCACCGCGTCGGCCTGCGCGAGTTCGCGCTCAAGGACGGGCTGATGCGGATCAACGGCCGGCCCGTCTCCCTGCGCGGCACCAACCGGCACGAGATGCACCCCGACCGTGGCATGGCCCTCACCCGCGCGGACCTGATCGAGGACATCACGATCATCAAGCGGATGAACATGAACTCGGTCCGCACCTCGCACTACCCGAACAACACGGTGTGGTACGAACTCGCCGACGAGTACGGCCTCTACCTCGTCGACGAGACCAACCTGGAGACGCACGGCATCCGCGGCGAGTACCCGGGCAACCACGCGGACTGGACCGAGGCCTGCGTGGCCCGCGCCCGGAACATGGTTCACCGCGACAAGAACCACGCCTCGGTCGTCATCTGGTCGCTCGGAAACGAGGCGGGCGGTGGCAGCACGTTCGTCGCGATGCGCGACTGGATCAAGTCGTACGACACCACCCGCGTCGTCCAGTACGAGGGCGACGACCGGCCGACGGTCAGCGACATCCGCTCCGAGATGTACGACAGCCCCTCGCGCGTGGAGACCCGGGCCAAGGACACCGCCGACACCCGGCCGTACGTCATGATCGAGTACTGCCACGCGATGGGGAACTCCAACGGCAACTTCAAGAAGTACTGGGACCTGATCCGCCGCTACCCCGTCCTCCAGGGCGGCTGGATCTGGGACTTCGTCGACCAGTCCCTGAGCTGGCCCACCCCCACGCGCAAGCAGTTCACCGAGGCGGGCCCGGGTGCGCTGCGCGGCGAGATCCTCGCACCCAGCGGCACCTTCGACCGCGCCAAGGGTGTCTCGGGCGGTACCGTCTTCGCCCGTGACGCACGCCTGGACCTCACCGGCTCCCTGACGCTGGAGGCGTGGATCACCCCGCACGTCCTCGGCTACCACCAGCCGATCATCGCCAAGGGCGACACCCAGTACGCCCTGAAGCAGAACGACGACAGCCTCGAGTTCTTCATCCACGGCGGCGGTCAGTGGATCACCGCGACCTGGGCGCTGCCGGACGGCTGGACAGGCACCGAGCACCACGTCGCGGGCGTCTTCGACGCCGACGCCGGCACGCTCACCCTCTACGTCGACGGCGAGGCGAAGGCCACCCGCACCACCACCCGGCGCCCCAGCAGCACCACCGCGCCCCTCGCGCTCGCCACCGATGCCGACAACTGGACCCGTGAGTTCAGCGGAACCATCCGCCGGGCACGCGTGTACGCCCGCGCCCTGAGCGCCGCCGAGCTGGCGTCCGACGGGCGCGGACCCGGGGGAGACGGGGTGCGGTTCTGGTTCGACGCGGCGACGGTCGGCCTCACCGAGAAGCGGCCCCGCCAGAAGACGTTCTTCGCATACGGCGGCGACTGGGCCGACAACCCCAACGACGGGAACTTCGTCGCGGACGGCATCGTCACCGCCGACCGAGGGCACACCGGCAAGGCCGCCGAGGTCAAGCGTGTCTACCAGGCGATCAACGCCGCTCCGGCCTCCGGCGACCGGCTCGCTCCCGGCGCGGCGCTCACCCTCACCAACGAGAACCTGTTCACCAACCTCCGTGAGTTCGACGGGCGTTGGGCGCTCGTCGCCGACGGCGAGGTCGTGCAGCGTGGCAGGCTGAGCCGCGCGCAGCTGGATGTCGCCCCGCTGACCGACAAGGAGATCACGGTCCCCTTCAAGGTGCCGGGCGAGCCGGTGCCGGGCGCGGAGTACTTCCTCGAACTGTCCTTCCGCACCAAGGAATCGACGAAGTGGGCGAAGGCCGGCTTCGAGGTCGCGAAGCAGCAGCTCGCCGTCGACGCGGGCAGCCCGGCGGTGACCCCGAGGCCGCTGGACAGCGTCCCGGCGCTGACCTACGAGGACGCCGACGCGTCGGTCGTCGTCACGGGCGAGGGCTTCTCCCTCACCCTCGACAAGAAGGCCGGCGTCATCACCTCGTACAAGGTCCGTGGTGCCCAGCTGATCGCCTCCGGCCCCGCGCCGAACTTCTGGCGGGCGCCCACCGACAACGACAAGGGCAACGGCCAGCACGTCCGCAACCAGACCTGGCGCGACGCCGGAACGGCCCGCAAGGTCACGGACGTCGGTGTGCGGGGGCTGCGGGACCGGGCCGTGGAGATCAAGGTCAAGGGCACACTCCCGACGAGCACGGAGTCGTCGTACACCACCACCTACACGGTCTTCGGCAACGGCGAGATCAAGGTCGACAACACCCTGCACCCGGGCGCGGCCGGCCTGCCGTACATCCCGGAGATCGGCACCCTGCTCTTCCTGCCGGGCCGGCTGGAGCGCCTGCACTACTACGGACGCGGCCCCGAGGAGAACCACTGCGACCGCAACACCGGTACCGACGTGGGCCGCTACTCCGGGACCGTCTCCGGTCAGTGGGAGCCCTACATCCGCCCGCAGGAGAACGGCAACAAGACCGACGTCCGCTGGGTGGCCCTGACCGGCGACGACGGCACCGGGCTGCTGGTCTGCGGTGAACCGCTCCTCGAGGTCAACGCCTCGCACTTCACGCCGGAGGACCTGTCGGTCGGAGCGCGCCACGACTACCAGCTGACGCCGCGCGAGGAGGTCGTACTGCGGCTCAGCCACCGGCAGATGGGCGTGGGCGGCGACAACAGCTGGGGCGCCCACACCCACGACGAGTACAAGCTGTTCGCGAGCCGCGACTACTCCTACACCTACCGGCTGCGCCCGCTGACCGACGTCGACGAGGCGACGGCGGCGTCGCGCAGGCCCACCGCGGTGGAGTGATCCGAGGAGAGCGGGGTCCCGGCGCAGCGCCGGGACCCCCACTCCCTCTCACGCCTCCTGCAGCGCTGCCCCGACCTGGCGCCGGCGCAGCTCCTCCAGCACGCCCTGCTGCCGTCCGGCCCGTTCGAGCAGGTCGTCGAGAAGGCTCGGGTCGAGGCGGTCATCGCGGTCGGCGAGTTCGCGCAGCGTTTGCCATACGGCGGTCTTGCCCTCCACTCCCAGCCGCAGCGCCTCCAGTTCCAGCAGCGGGCTCAGTGGAGAACGGTGTACGAGCCGGCCGTTGCTCTTCAACCGCCCCATCCGCTCGGACATCCGCCCCGCGTAGACCTTGTAGTGCCGTACCGGGATGTCGAGCCGCTCCATGATGTCGATCAAGGTGGCCCGGTCCTCGGTGATCTCGCCCGAGACCGGTCCCATCGCCGCCGCGAGTGCCGTACCGCCGTACGACCGCACCATGTGGCGCGCCCGCTCGGCACCGGCGGGGGCACCCGCCAGATGGTCGTTGGGGTAGATGCCCAGAAGATCCGTGCCGGTGCCCCGGGTCCTGCCCGGCTGACGTGCTTCGGAACGCGTTCGGTCGTGCATGGCGTGTCCCTTCCGCCCGGTGGGCCACTCGTCGTGGGAGAACCGCACCGCTTTCGGCCCTGCGTAACCCTTGGCGAGCAGGGCGAGCGAGCCGGCCACTGACGTGGCGCGACTTGGCTGCGTGCCCGCCGGGTGCCCGCTGCCCCTCTCCCGGAAACGTGGTGTGCCTCGGGACGGGGCCGGGAGAGGGCGGGGTCGGCCTCGTACGCGTCCAGGGTCGCGTCATTCTCTCGATGAGGCCGGTAGCGGCGTGATGCCGGTCCTGTCGGGCTGAGGGCGGTTCTGTCAGGAGATGCCCAGGGTGGTGAAGGGGCGGTCGGAGTGGTGTCCGTGGTGGCGGAGTCCGCGGGCGATGTTGGTGGAGCCGTCGAGACGGAGGACGCCGATGACGAGGTTGCGCAGGCCGGCCATGGTGCGGGGTGCATTGCCGGTGCGGACGCGGGAGGCGTCCTCGCTGAAGGTGACGTCTCGGACGTACTGGTCAGCGCGTATGCCCGCTGGATGGTGGTCTTTCCGTCGCGGACGGTGCGGCGGACGATCTGCAGGGCCTGGACGGCGTGGGGGAGGGCGGCCGGGGACGTGGCGGCTTTGAGACGGCGGATCTCGTCGCGGCCGCGGGGCTTCTCGCGGGTTCGGTCACCGAGCGGGATGTCGCGCCAGGGCAGGCGCTTGACCAGCTGGTGAAGGCCCGGATGATTCGCCTTGAGTACGGCGATGCAGTGGGCGTTCTTCTCCTCGACGAGGAAGCGGGCGAGGAGGGGCTTGAACACGCTGATCTCGTTGGTTTTGGAGGGGACTTCGCGCTGGGCGAGGACGATTCCGTCGGTCCGCATCGCGGAGACGACGTGGACCTCGGTGACGTCGGGGCGGCGGGCTCCTCGGACGGTCTTGCCGTCGATCGCCACCTGAAGCAGCAGTTCCTCCTCCGGCGTCTCCTGGCGGCCCTGCGAGGTGTTCGGCCAGACTCTGCCGGCGTGGCGGAGTACGTGTTCGTTCAGGTAGGAGGCGATCGCGGTGTCGAGGGCGTCGCCGTCGAGACGCTGTCAGTACGGACTCGTCGAACGGCCCCCTTTACCGCATGGCGACGGCCGGACCGGCCGTCATCAGACGCGGGAGTTCAACCACCACCCCTGGGAGCCGCGGATCATCCCCGGGACGCCGGGGGCCACGGCGTTGTGGCGGTGGCCAGGAGGAACGCGTCGGCGGATCATCCCCGCATCGTGGTGAACTCGGTGCGCCGGCTCGGCATCGCGCGCGATCAGCGCCTCCTCCCGCGGGGACAGGGTGACGTCCCGGCGGTGGCCGAAGGACTCGGCGGCGCACGGCGGCGGGCAGCATGGCCTCGATCACGCGGCATCCCCCTCCCGCGGCAGCGTCCGCCGGGCGCGCCCCGGCGGGCCCGGTCCACGGTGGCACATCCCTTTCAAGAACGGCGAAGGCGTTGTCCCGGGCGACTGTCCCATAAAGCGGGGAACTCTCCGAATCGAAAGCGGCCGCCATCATGGCAGGGCGACAGCAGTGTCCGGATGCGCTTCCTCCGCTGGAGTGATGAGACATGAATGAGACGCCATCGGCCGTCACCGAGGCGGCCCACGTCCGATCTCCCAGACCACGGTTTCATCACGTCGGAGTGCAGACGACCGACCTCGCGAACAGCGTCCGCTGGTACGAGGACTTTCTCGGATGCCGACAGGCGTGGTCGCTCGACCGGTTCTCGGAACTGACCCGCAGTCGCCTGCCGGGCATCCACGAGTTGACCGAGATGGTTCTCGGCGACGTCCGGATCCACCTTTTCGACCGGCCCGGCCGGAAATACGATCCGTCCGAGAGCGCCGTGCAGTTCCAGCACTTCTGCTTCAGCGTCGGCGCCCCCGAGGAACTGGTCCGGCTGCGCGAGCGCTGGATCGAACTGCACCGCTCCGGCCGCTACGCGTTCGCGCTCGACGAGCAACCGACCGACATCGTCGTCGACGACGACGGCGTGCGGAGCTTCTACGCGTACGACGTGAACGGCCTGGAGTTCGAGTTCACGTACGTGCCGGACGGCCAGTCATGAAACCTTCCGGCAGTGGCGCGTTGTGCGACTTGCCGTCCGTCGGGCGATGGGACTTTGGCGGATTAGCCTACGGGACCGAACCCCTGGTCCTGCCGGCCGTGGGCGACCCCGACGGCCCGGCCGGCGAGAGCCCGGCGGGGGACTACGCCGGGAGCTGCCGGCACCTGGCCGCGCTCGGCCAGCGCGGGCTGCTCATCCCGGAGGTCCAGCCGTGCGAGTCGCCGGACGAGCTGTTCTGGTTCCGCTGGCTGACCGGGCATCAGGTGTGCTTCATCGTGTGGCGTCTGATCGCCCAGCTCGTGGACGACCTCGCCCACGACCGTCGCCCGGCCGCCGAGGCACTGCCCCTGATCAGCCGTTACGTGGACGGCTACTCCGCGATGCTGCTGTACACCGGCTCCTGCCCGCCCGACCTCTACAACGTCCTGATCCGGCCGAGCATGCGCATGCGGCACCGCGCCTTCAGCGGCGCCTGGGCGCCTGACTACTGGCCCATCCGGGACCTGTTCCGCCGTCGCCGGCTGCCGGGGACGGCCGAGACCGACGCCGGTGAACTGCACGACTCCATCACCCTGTTGCACCTCATCCACGACGGGGTCGCCGCCCGCCTGGTCGCCAACGGCCGGTCCCTGCTGCGTGAGGCGGCCGTCCGCGGCCCCGGCCACCGGCCCGCCGGGCTCATCTACGACGCGTACTTCACGACGCTGCGCGCCCCGGTGACCCGGCACGAGGTCGTGGCGCAGCTCCTGCGCCGGCTCGTCGCCATCGCCCAGGACGTCGCCGCGAACGGCCTGTACGCGGCCGACGACACCGACGACCGGCCCGCCGAGCTGCAGACGGCCGAAGTGATCAAGTGCGAGAACGGGCTGGTCGACATCCTGCACGGGGTCGCCCAGCAGGCCTGCGACCTGCCGTCCCAGCCGTTGCCGACCCGACGTACGAGCATGGCCGAGGAGTGAGCCGATGACCGTCCTGCGACCGGAGCTGACCGGAACCCTCGGCGGCGTGGCCGCGACGCACTGGCTCGCGTCCGCCGTCGGCATGGGCGTCCTGGAACGCGGCGGCAACGCGTTCGACGCGGCAGCCGCCGCCGGGTTCGCCCTCCAGATCGTCGAACCGCACTCCAACGGGCCGGGCGGCGACGTCGTCATCGCCCTCTACTCCCGCGCGAGCGACACGGTCCGCGTCGTCTGCGGGCAGGGCCCGATGCCGCGGGCGGCCACCATCGATGCGTTCGCCGACCGAGGCATCAAGCAGATGCCCGCCGGCGGCCTGCTCCCGGCGACCGTGCCCGGCGCCTTCGGGGCGTGGATGCGCCTGCTCGGCGAGTTCGGCACCCTGCCGCTGGAGTCCGTCCTCGAACCGGCCATCGGCTACGCCTCGCGCGGCTACCCGCTGCTGCCTGCCGCCGCGTCGACCATTGACGCCATGTCCGGCCTCTTCCGCACCCATTGGACGGAGTCCGCCCGCGTATACCTGCCCGGCGGGGCGGCTCCCGCGCCCGGGGCGCGGATGCGCAACGAGGCGCTCGCCGACACCTACCGTCGGCTCGTGCGCGAGGCGACGGGCACCTCGGCCGATCGCGAGGTGCAGATCGAGGCCGCCCACACCGCCTTCTACCAGGGCTTCGTCGCCGACGCCATCGACCGCTTCGCCCGCACGACCGACGTGTTCGACTCGACCGGAAGGGCCCACCGCGGCCTGTTGACCGGCGACGACCTGGCCACCTGGCGGCCGGCCGTCGAGGAGGCGTGCGCGCTGCCGTACGGCGACTTCACCGTCCACAAGCCCGGCCCTTGGTCCCAGGGCCCGGTGTTCCTCCAGCAGTTGGCGCTGCTGGAGGGCTGCGACCTGCGCGACATGGGCCTCGGCAGCGGCGCGTACGTCCACACCGTCGCCGAGGCGGCCAAGCTCGCGTTCGCCGACCGGGAGGCGTGGTACGGCGACCCGGACCACACCCCGGTGCCGATGGCCGAACTCCTGGCGCCCGAATACACCGCGCGGCGGCGCGCGCTCATCGGCGAGCGGGCAGACCTCGACCCGCAGCCGGGCCGGCCGGGCGGCGCCGAGCCGTGGATCCCGCAGCCGGAGCCGCAGGAGCCGGGCGTGAACGAGTCGGAGTGGATGGCCCACCTGCGCAGCGGCCTGCCCACCGTCACCCCGGCCGGGCCCCGGGCCGGCGCCGGGAACACCTGCACGGTCGCGGTCGCCGACGCCTGGGGGAACCTGGTCGTCGCCGTGCCCAGCGGCGGCTGGCTCAAGAGCTCGCCGGTGATCCCCGGCCTCGGTTTCGCGCTCGGCACCCGCGGCCAGACGGCCTGGCTCAGCGAGGGGCATCCCAACTCGCTGGCCCCCGGGCGGCGTCCCCGCACCACCCTGAGCCCCACCATCGTGCTGCGCGACGGCGCGCCCTTCCTCGCCTTCGGCACCCCCGGCGGCGACCAGCAGGACCAGTGGACGCTCCACGCGTTCCTCGCGGTCGCCGAGTTCGGCCTCGAACCGCAGGCGGCGGCCGAGCTGCCCGCCTGGCACATCGACCACTTCGCCCAGTCGTTCGCGCCGCGCCTGTCGCGGCCCGGCGTGGTCGTCGTGGAGGGCTCGTTCGACGCCGAGGTGCTGGCGGAGCTGGAGCGCAGGGGCCACCGGCTGGACGTGGTGCCGCGCTCCACGCTCGGCAAGGTCTGTTCCGCCGGTGTCGACCCGGCCACCGGTTTCCTGCGGGCCTCGGCCGGCCCGCGCGGCCGCCAGGCGTACGCGGTGTGCCGTTAACTCCGATCGTCTGAGGCGGTTTCCATGTTCGTGCCCAGCCACTACCGGATCCAGGATGAGAACTGGCACCGCCGGATCATCGACGGCCATCCGCTGGCGACGCTCACCACCAACGGCCCCACGGTGCCGTGGGCGTCGCGGCTGCCCGCCCTCGTCGCGCCCGGCGAGCCCCGGACCGGCCCGCTCGCCGGCACGGAGCTGTACGGCCATCTCAACCGCGCCAACCCGCACTGGAAGGCGCTCACCGACGGCACGCACGCCCGGCTGATGTTCGACGGTCCGGGCGGGTTCGTCACCCCGGCTGTCTATCCGAGCGCACCGTCCGCCCCGACGTGGAACTTCGCGGCCGTCCACGTGTGCGGGCGGCTGCGGCTGATCGACGACCCGGCGGAGACGCTCCAGGTCGTCCGCTGGACCGCCGAACGCCTGGAGGAGCGCTTCGGCGCCGGCTGGGACCAGACCGCCTCGGTCGACTACTTCCGCCAGATCCTGCCCGGCGTCGGGGCGTTCCGGCTCCGCGTCGAGGACGTGGAGGGCCTGTTCAAGTTCAGCCAGGAGAAGCCCGCGGACCTCCAGGAGTCGGTGATCCGGCGCTACGAGGCCGACGACAGCGGCGCCGGGCGGCCCCTCGCCCACCTGATGCGCGAGGCCGGGATGGGCCGGGCGGCCGGTGCGACGGCGGACGGCGCCCGCGGGGTCTGCCCGTTCTGACCGGTCAGGGATAGCGGTCCGACTGATCGACCACTGCGCGGGCCGCCCCGTAACGTCCGACGCATGGCACTCATCGCTCACACCGCGCAGGCGCTCCCCGACGAGACGCTGGATCAGCTGCGTTCGGCCGTGGCGATGGCCACCCGGCCCGACCGGCTCAGCGGCCGCAGCCCCTATCACTACACCTTCTGGTATGCGCTCGGGACTCCGCCGCGCAACCTGGTCGAGACGGCGGTGCGCGATCACCTCGTGCACCACATCCCCGCGCGGGTGCGGGAGGCGGCCGTCGGCGTCGAGTGGTGGCTCGGGCGGCTCACCCCGCCGTACGCCTCGAACTTCGAGTTCGGTCTGCACCGCGACATCGGCGAGGACCCGCGCACCGGGGAGCTGGTGTCCCCGACCCTGTCCAGCGTCATGTACCTGACCGAGGTGGCGGACGGCCCGCTGCTCGTCTTCGGGAGCGAGCCCGCGCCGGACGCCCCCGACCGGGAGTTCGTCTTCCCCGCCGAGAACCTGTACGTCACCTTCCCCGGGCACCTGTGGCACGCCGTGGGCAACCGGGCCGACGTGCACCGGGAACAGCCGGCCGCCCCCGAGCACCGGGAACGGCTGACGGTCCTGGTGAACTGGTGGACCTACCAGCCCGGCGACATCGCCGCCGAGCCGATGAAGCAGGTCGCCGCCGCGTACGACGGGTCGATGTACCCCGAGCTGCGGGCGGCCGGCGCCGGGCTTCAGATCTCCTCGTAGCCGAGCCGACGACCGACGGCGCCCTGGATGGCCGCCGTCAGGTCGTCCACGTGCTCGGCGTCGAACAGGCTCAGGTGGCTGCCCTTGACCTCGGTGGTCTCCAGCCCGGCGACGAAGGCGTGCCAGCCGCGGTCGTCGTCCATGTAGCCCGCCGGGAACGCCGGCGCGCCCGCGGGCAGCGGGTCGCCCGCGTGCAGCAGATCCACCTCGGCCGGGAAGTACTCCGGCCAGTAGTCGAGGAACGCGGCCCGGTTGCGCTCGACCATCCCCGTCAGCTCGGCCAGCGCCACGGCGGCGCCCGCGTTCGCGCCCTCCAGCCGCAGCACGTCGAGCGACAGGCACGCCTGCCGCACCTCGGCGGCCTCCCGCTCCGAGGACATGAACGAGGGCGGAGCCCAGGTGTCGAGCAGCAGCGTCGCCGCGACCGGCTCCCCGCGCAGCAGCCAGATCCGGGCCATCTCGACCGCCACACAGCCGCCCATCGACCAGCCCGCGAGCACGACGGGGGCGACGCCGCGCACCGCGTCGACGGCGGCCACGTACCGGGCGGCCATCTCCTCGACGGTCGCCGCCGGGTCGTCCGGCAGCGACTGCAGCGCGTACACCGAGAACTCGCCGCGCAGCCGCTGCGCCACCTCGTAGAACGGCAGCACCGAGCCGCTGGCCGCGTGCACGAACACCATCAGCGGCGCGCCCGGGCTCTCGGCCAGGTCGATCAGGTTGTCCCGGGGCGCCGGGGCCGCTTGCGCCGCGCTCAGCGTCGCCGCCAGATCACGGATCTTCGGGTTGGTGAAGACGTCCTGCACCGACGGCTGCAGCCCGAACTCGCCGCCGCACTCCTCGATCAGCTTGAACACCAGCAGCGAGTGGCCGCCCAGGTCGAAGAAGCTGTCGGTGACACTCACGGCGTCCCGGCGCAGCAGCCGCGCGTAGATCGCGGCGAGCCGGGCCTCCAGTTCGTTCGCCGGGGCGGTGAACTCCTCGTCCTCGGCGGGCGGGTTCTCGGTGCGCAGGCCGAGCAGCGCGTCGACGTCGATGCCGCCGTCGTCGCCGCGCGGGATCGCGTCCACCACGGTGACGCTGCCCGGCACCAGGTAGTCGAGCAGTCGCAGTGCGGCGCCCTCGGTGAGCTGCGGGGCCGACAGCTCCCGGTCACCCGAAGGCACGACGAACGCGGCGAGGGCGCCCTGCGCGGTCGCGGTGACCGCGCACAGGGCCACCCCGCCCTGGTCGGCGAAGGCCGCCTCGACCGGGGCCCGTTCCACGCGCATGCCGTGGACGCTGATCTGCCGGCCGACCGGTCCGAGCTGCTCCACCACACCGTTCTCCCGGCGCCGGGCCAGTTCGCCGGTGCGCACCATGCGGGCGCCGGGCTCGCCGAAAGGGTCGGCGACGAACCGTTCCGCCGTCGCGGCGGGCTGCCCGTGGTAGCCGCGCGCCAGGCCCTCCTCGCCGCCGACGTACAACTCCCCGACCACGCCGAGGGGGACCGGCTCCAGCGACTCGTCCAGCACGTACAGGGCGTGGCGGCCCTCCCCGGTCACCGCGCCGGTCTCCGGCCTTTCCCGCCGGGCGATGACCTCGCCCGGGACCCCGGCGACGGTCACCGGCTCGCCGTCGCAGAGGATCCGGCGCGGCGCCGCGCCGGATCCGACGGACAGCGGCACCGACGGCGTCGTCCACACGGTGGTGACGCCGCCGTCGGTGCCGCACTCGTTGAGGGGCCGGGGCTGCTTGTGCACGACGGGCGGGCAGAGCATGACCGCGCCACCGTCCGACAGCGGCCACCACGCCCGCTCGGGGGAGTCCACGAGTACCACCTCCCCCGCGTCGAGGGGGTACCGGCGCCGCAGCTCGTCGACCTCGGCGAGCGCCATCGTGACCGGGTGGGCGACGGGCCCGGGCAGGCCGGGGGAGCGGACCAGCCGCAGCAGGTCGGGGGCGCCGTCCGCGACCGGGGGCTCGCCGAGTTCCGTCGCGGCCCACCGCTCGGCGTCCGCGAAGGAGACCACCCGCCACGGCCCGGGCGGCACCTGGTCCGCCGTCGCCGGGTCGGTGACCACCACCCGCGGCGCCGCCTCCGCCAGCCGCTCCGGCGCGACCGCCGTGTACGGGGTGTGGAGCTTGGCCGCGGCGATCCGGGCCACGACCTCGTCGGCGCCGTGGTCCAGGCACAGCGCCACGACGTCGCCGGACCGGACCCCCTCGCGGTGCAGGACGGACGCCAGCTGGTCGGCGCGGGCGTCCACCTGCGCGTAGCTGACCGCCTCCTCGCCGGCCCGCACCGCCACGGCGTCCGGGGTGCGGCGGGCCTGCTGCTCGAAGGGCTCGGCCATCGACCGGTAGCGGACGTCCGGCCTCCCGGGTGCGGCGGACGCGGGCAGGACGCGCGCGCGCTCGACCGGGCTCAGCAGCGGCAGTTCGAACGCCCGCGCGTCGGGCTGCGCGGCGCCCTCGGCCAGCAGGGTCTCCAGATGGGCGGCGAAGCGCGACGCGGTCGACTCGTCGAACAGGGCTGCGTCGTACACCAGTACGCCGCTCATCTCCTCCTGGTCGGTGAACAGGCTGACGGCCAGGTCCCACATCGCGGCGTTCGTGTCCAGCTCGGTGCCGAGGTCGGCGCTGCCGCCCGAGCCGGTCGCCTGCACGTTCACCATGGTCTGGAACACCGCCTGCACTCCCGGGAGGCGAGGCAGTGCCAGCTCCGCCACCACCCGGTCGAAGGGCACCGCCTGGTGGTCGTGGGCCTCCAGGAGGGTCTCGTGGACGTGACGGACGACCTCGCGGAACGTGGGGTCGCCGCTCAGATCGGTGCGCAGCGGCGCCGACTTCACGAAGCACCCCACGATCGACTCGGCGACCTCGTGGTCCCGGCCGGCGAGCGGCGCGCCGACGATGAGGTCGCGTTGCCCGCTCATCCGGGCGAGGAACACCTTGTACGCGGCCATGACGACGACGAACAGGGTGACCCCTTCGTCCGCCGCCAGCCGCCGCAGGCGGGACAGCACCGGCCCGGGGACCGAGAGCGGCACCGTGCCGCCGGTCCGCTTCGACGTGGCCGGCCGGGGGCGGTCCTTCGGCAGGTCCAGCACCGGCAGGTCCCCGGCGAGCTTGCCGGTCCAGTACAACAGGTCGCGCTCGACCGCCGCCTCGTCGGTGTGCTCCTGCTCCCAGGCCACGTAGTCGAGGAAGCCGACGGACGGGGCGGGGCCGAGCGGCCGGCCGACGAGCAGGGCGTCCAGCTCGGCGACGACCATCGCCCGGGACAGCCCGTCGATGACGATGTGGTGGAAGTTGAGCGCAAGCATGGTCCGTTCGCCCGGCAGCGCGAACCCGATGATCTGGAAGAAGCACGGGCCGTCGAGCGCGAACGGGCGCCGGGCGGCCTCGTTGCCCGCGGCCGTGGCCCGCGCCTGCGCCTCGTCGGCGGGCAGGTGCCGCAGGTCGTGCCACGTCACCGGCGGTTCGATCGGGCCGTCGTCCTGCTGCATCGGCACACCGTCACGCTCGAACATGTGCACGCGCAACACATGGTGGCGGCCCATCAGTTCGGTGGCGACCGCGCGCAGCGTCGGCAGGTCGAGTTCCCGGTCGACGGTCCGCAGCTCCGGCAGGCTGTACTCGCTGGTGTCCGGGTACTGGCGGCAGGAGAACCAGATCCGCGACTGGGGCGGGTTGAGGGGCACCGGGGTGCCGTGCGGGATCGGCGTGATGCGCGGGCCGCCGCGCTCGGCGCCGCGCTCGCGCAGCAGCCGCAGGAGCATCCGCTGCTTGTCCGCGTCCAGTGTGGTCATCGACTCATCCCTCCTGGTCGCCGCGGTGCGCGGCGGGTTCGTCGGACAGCGCGGCCAACTCGGCGACCAGCGCCTTCTCCACGTGCTCAGCCACACCCGCGATCGTCGGGTCGCTGAAGAGCTGCCGTACGGTGACCGCCACACCGAAGCGGGTCTTGACCCGGTGCAGCATCTGCAGGGCCGACAGCGAACTGCCGCCCGCTTCGAAGAAGTTCTGCCGCCGGCCGACCTGTTCGACGTCCAGCAGCTCACACCACACCTCGGCGAGCTGCGACTCGATCAGCGAGGTCGCCTCCGAGACGCCGGCGCGGGCCGCGCGGTCCTCGGCGGTCGGCGCGGGCAGCGCCTGCCGGTCGACCTTCCCGGACGGGGTGAGCGGCAGCGCGGCCAGCTTCACGTACGCCGTCGGCAGGAGGTACCGCGACAGATAGCCCGCCGCGTGCTCCGCCACGTCGGGCACGTCGGCTTCCGGCCCCACCAGATAGGCGACGATCTCCTTGCCGCCGGCCCTGTCCTCACGGATGCGCACGGCCGCCTGTTCGACCGCCGGGTGGGTGCGCAGCACCTCCTCGATCTCGCCCGGCTCCACCCGCACACCCCCCACCTTGGCCTGGCCGTCGGCCCGTCCGGCGTAGTGCAGCAGACCGTCGTCGTCGCGGACGACCAGGTCGCCGGTGCGGTACAGGCGCTCGCCGGGCGTCACCGGCCAGGGGTGCGGGACGAACCGCTCCGCGGTCAGGCCGGGCCTGCCGAGGTAGCCGCGCGCCAGACCGTCCACGCCCGCGACGTGCAGCTCGCCGACCACGCCCGGGGGCACCGGCCGCATGGCCTCGTCGAGCACGAACAGCCGGTAGCCGTTGACGGCCCGGCCCATCGGGACACCGTCGCCGTCCGGCCGCTCCGGCCCGCTCCACAGCGCGACCTCCGACGTCTCCGTCTGGCCGTACGCGTTGTCCAGCGGGACGTCGAAGTGGGCGCCGAAGCGGCGCAGCAGCGCGGCGGGCACGGCCTCGCCGGACGTCTGCAGACGGTCGAGAGAGGGGTACTTGGTCGCGGAGACCGTGGCCAGGTACATGTCCAGCATCGACGGCACGAAGTGCGCGAGGACGGTGTCCGGCGCGGCCAGCAGCCCGGCCAGATACGGTACGTCGGTCTCGGTGCCGGCCTCGGCCACCAGGATTGTCGCACCGGCCCCGAGCGTCGCGAAGATCTCCCAGATCGCCACGTCGAAGATCAGCGGCGTCTTGTGCACCACCCGGCGGCCCGGCCCGAGCGCGTAGTGCCGGGCAATCCACTCCACCCGCGACGCCGCGCAGCCGTGATCGATGATCACGCCCTTGGGCCGGCCCGTCGACCCGGACGTGTAGTAGACGAACGCCGTGTTACGGGGATGGACCTCGGGCTCCGCTCCGTCCGCCCGCGCGGTCGTGGCCGGATCGATCACCGGCACGCCCTCCAGCCCGGCCGGCACCCGGGAGGCGACGACTGAGGCCATCGCGCAGTCCGCGGCGATCCACCGCAGCCGCTCGGCGGGGTACCCGGCGTCCAGCGGCACGAACCCGGCCCCCGCGCGCAGCACACCGAGCACGGCGGCGACCGAGTCGACGGAGCGGTCCACGCAGATGCCGACCAGCGACTCCGGACCGGTGCCGGCGGCTCCCAGAGCGGCCGCGACCGCCCGGGACCTGGCGTCCAGTTCGGCGTAGCTGACGGCGCGGTCGCCGGCCCGCACGGCCACGGCGGACGGGTCGCGGGCCAGCTGCGCGCGGAACCCGTCGTGCAGCAGGGTCGCGGCGGCGCCGCGCTCCTCGTGGTCGGCGTTGATCGCGGTGAGCTGCGCGGTGGCGGCGGCGGACGGCAGCAGCGGCAGTTCGGCCAGCCGCGTCGACGGCTGAGCGAGCGCCGACTCCAGCAGCGTCACCAGGGCGTCCTGCCAGTGGTTGGCGGACGGCCGGTCGAAGCGGCGGGTCGCGTACTCGACCTCGCCGGTGACGCCCTCGCCGTCCAGCCGCAGGGTGCAGGTCAGCGCCATCTTGGCGGTGCCCGAGTGGATGAGTTGCTCGGTGATGTCCAGGCCGCTGATCGCGCCGCCGTCGTCCACCGGGGTGGACTGGAGGACGAACATGGTCTGGAAAACCGGGTTCTCGGCGCCGTCCCCACCCTGGGCGATGCCGTCGGTCATCTCCGAGAACGGCAGCTCCTGCCGCGACAGCGCCTCGGCGAGCGCGGTGTCGGTGCGCTCCACCAGGTCCCGGAAGCTCATCCCGGGTGTGAAGCCCATGCGGACGGGCACGGTGTTCACCAGGTACCCGATCAGGTCCTCGATGCCGGCCCGGCCCCGGCCGGCCATCGGCACGCCGACCACGATGTCGTCGGCGCCGCCGGTCATCCGGTGCAGCGTGGCGAAGAAGGCCGCGAGCAGCACACCGAACGGGGTTGACCCGCAGGTCCGCGCCACGTCCTCCACCCGGGCCGGACCCGTCCCGCCGAGCCGCAGCGGTATCGAGAACCCGGACTGGCCGGGCGCCCCGGTCGCCCGCCCCGGCTCCACCGCCGGAGCGTCGCCGGACAGCCGCCGCGACCAGTACTGCCGCTGCTCGGTCGCCTCCTCGGACGCCAGCCAACGCTCCTGCCAGGCCACGTAGTCGGCGTACCGGACGGTGGGCTCGGGCAGCCGGCGCCCCTGGTACAGCGCGGCGAACTCGCGCCAGAACACACCGAGCGACCAGGCGTCGAAGGCGCTGTGGTGGATGTTGAGCAGCCACAGGTGGTGCTCGTCGTCGACGCGGTAGCACGAGGAGCGCAGCAGCGGTCCGGCGGACAGGTCGAACGGCCGGGCCGCGTCCGCCTCGGCCCGGCGCGCGGCGGCGGCACGGTCGGCCACCTCCGTCACCCGGGTACGGACCGGCGCCGGCGGCAGCAGCCGGGCCCGAACCTGCCCGTCGCGCTCCACCAGCACGGTCCGCAAAGCCTCATGACGAGTTGTCAGATCGGTGAGCGCGGCGTCCATGCGGCCCACGTCGAGTGGACCGGAGATCCAGTACCCGAGCGGGACGGAGTAGGAAGCCGCGCCCTGGTGGAGCTTGTCCAGGTACCACAGCGCCGCCTGGCCTCGAGACGCCGGCCGCCACTCGCCGTGCTCGCCGCCGGAGGTGACGGCCCCTGTGCCCGGTGCGTGGCGCCGCCCCTCGCCCACCAGCGCGGCGAGAGCGGCCACGGTCGGCGCCGAGCGCAGCTGGTCGAAGGTGAGCGCCGCCCCGGTGGCCTGGGCGATGCGGCTGAGCAGTTGCAGCCCTCGCAGGGAGTCGCCGCCCGCGGCGAAGAAATCCCCGTCGGCGCCCGGAGCCCGCCCGAGCACGTCGGCGACGAGGGCGGCGACGAGCTGCTCCTCGGCGGTCCCGGGCGCTGGGCTGGGCTCCGCGTCGAAGTCCGCCGGGGGAGCGGGGAGTTCGGCCGGGATCACCTTGCCGCTCAGCGGGGAGCGCGGGATGCGGTCCAGGAGCACCAGGGTTCCCGGCACCATCACGGCCGGAAGCCGGGCCACCAGCTCGGCGCGCAGCGCGGCCTGCGCGCCCGGCGCCGCGTCCGTCTCCACGTACGCGATCAGACGTGCCCCGGCGACCGGGTCGTCGGCCGAGACCACGAAGGCGTCACGGACGCCGGGGCACGCCCGCACCGCGTTCTCCACCTGGCCTGGCTCGATCCGGTACCCGCGGATCTTCACCTGGCGGTCGGAGCGGCCGAGGAACTGGAGGTTCCCGTCGGGCAGGCGCGCGGCCCGGTCACCGGTCCGGTACATGCGGGTGCCGGGCGGTCCGAACGGGTCCGGGCAGAACCGGTCGGCCGTCGCGGCGGGCGCGCCGAGGTAACCCCGGGCCAGGCCGGGGCCGGCGACCCAGACGTCCCCTGGCTCCTCGCCGGTCACCGGCTCCAGGTTCTCGTCGAGCAGGCGTACGCTCACGCCGGGCAGGGGCCGTCCTATGGGCATGACCGACACGCCGTCGGGCAGGTCGTCCGGGTCGGGCCAGTACGTGGTGCAGCTGATCGTGGTCTCGGTGGGCCCGTAGTCGGCGACGAAGCGCACCGAGCGCGAGCCGACGACGGCCGCCCACGCGGCGAACTTGTCCATCCGGATCTTGTCGCCGCCGACGAAGACCGTGCGCAGGGAGGCGGGGAGCGTCACGACGCCGCCTCGCAGATCGTCCGTCCACTGGTGCCAGTACGCGGTCGGCAGACTCATGACCGTCACGCCGCGCTCCGCGATCAGCTCGGTCAGCTCGACACTCGTCGGCCTCGGCGCGTCCGGCAGCACGGCGGTGCCGCCCGCGAGCCAGACCGGCAGTACCTCCTCCAGGGAGGCGTCGATGACCATCGAGGTGAACTGCAGGACACGGTCGGTCGGTCGCAGGTCCAGTTCGGCCCGGATCGCGGTGGCGTGGGCGGCCAGCGCGGAGTGCGGGACGCCGACGGGTTTGGGCCTGCCGGTGGAACCGGAGGTGAACATGCAGTAGGCGAGGTTGTTCGGCCGGATCGCCGGCTCCGCTGGGGCGACGGGCTCCTCGCCGTCGAGGTCGGCCAGCTCCACGACCGGGATGCCGGACCCGGCCGGGACGGAACCGGGCCCGGAGTGCAGCAGCAGCTCCACGCCCGCGTCGGCGAGCATCGAGGCCGCAGGACCGGCGGGCAGCGCGGCGTCGAGCGGGACGTAGACCCCGCCGGCCTTCCACAGGGCGAGCAGCGTCACGAGCCAGCGCTCCGACTGCTCGACGGCCAGCCCGACCCGTACCTCCGGGCGGACCCCACGCGCGGCGAGCAGACCGGCCAGCCGCGTGGCCCGCTCGTCGAGTCGCGCGTAACTCAGCACTCCGTCACGGGACACGACCGCGGGCGCGTCCGGCGTCCGCTCCGCCTGCGCCTCTATCAGCCGGTGTACGCATGGGTGGGTCATGAATCGCCTGCCTCCGTATCCGAAAGGGCGTGGATCGCGCGCGCGGAACGGGGCGGCGCCACCGTGTCCAACTGTGGGAATTGCGCGGTCAGACAATGTCTGGAGCAGTGCTTCAGCAGGCTAGACCCGGACATCGAGGGTGGGGGAATCACCTGCCGCGACGTCGCGGCTGTACGAGCCCGGGGCGGGGACCGCGAGGTGGTCGATCACGGAACGCGAGTGCTGGGCGGGGGAGTCGGGGTGGGCGTACTTCGGCGTACTCCGGCGCTCTCCGGCGCACTCCGTGCGGGTCCGGGCACGCCAGGTCTGGGGTTGGCTCCGGGTAGCCCGGCGTGCCCGGCACACCCGAGCCCGCGCTGTCGGCCTCCGCGCCGCCGCCGTCACCCTCGCTGGTGGAGGGCCGAAGTCCCTACACCTCGGCCCGCTTGGCGCGCTGCCCAGGAAAGCCGTCCCGTCAGGGAGTCGGACGGCTCCGGAGCCGGGCGTCCTGGCGGCCGATGCGGTCGCTCGCCTCGACGCGCGGCGCCTCCGCCCCGGGCCGTGGCAGGCGTGCGTTCCCCACCACGGGCAGGCTCAGCGAACTGCCGCTCAGGTCCAGCCGCACGGTGGCTCCGGTAGTCGCCGGGGTCGTGTACTCCAGGTCGCTCTGCTGCAGGACCAGACCCAGCACGTGCCCGGCCCGGACGATCTGGTCGGTGGCCTGCATCGGCACCTTGATCGTGTACCAGCGGTCCGGCCGCAGCGGCACCCGGAAGCGCAGCGAGACCCGGTGCGCGGCGTCCTGCCAGCCCCGCGTGAGGATGCCCCGGTCGCTGGTCACCACGTCCTGCGCGCTGTCGAGGTAGCACGCGCTGTCGGCCTGCGTGGAGGCGCCCCAGCACGAGCGGGTGTCCAGGGTGCGCAGCCCCTCGGCGGGATAGACCGTGTTGACCCGCGCGGCGGTGCCGTAGTCGACGAGCCGGGCGGTCAGTTCGGTCGTCGGCCGGTCCACCTTCACCCGCAGGGTCACGGACGGGTTGCCGGACAGCCGCATGTCACGGGCCAGCGGCCGGGACAGGAAGACGGCACGGCCGGCGACCGGGCGGTTCGGGTCGGCCGTCGCCGCGTCCTCGGACAGGTCGGGGTCGTCCGTCCACACGCGCCCGCCCCTGCCGGAGCGGGCGCCGAGGGTGCCGGTGGTGCCGTCGCCGTCACCGAGCGGGACCCGTACCTCGCGCGCCCCCGGAGCCGGCCAGGCGGGCCCGTCGACCCAGGTGCCCGGCGAGGTCTCCCTGCTCACCGGCGGTTCCCGGTCGATGCCGTTGCGCAGGCCCTGGAGGTAGAAGTCGAACCACCGGTGCAGCGTGTCCACCCACTCGGCCCGCCGGTAGTCGAACGGGTCGACGTGCCCCGCCTGGGTGAGCCAGAGCTTGCGGGGCACCTTCAGCTCCTGCCACCACAGGGCGAAGTGGTCGGTCATCACGTTGCCGTCGTTGAGCCCGTGCACCAGGAAGACCGAGGCCCGCACCTTCGAGGCGTGAGGGCGCACGTCGCGCTCGGCCCAGTAGGCGTTGTAGTCGCCGGTCGCATCGTCGCTGCCGACGTCGAGCGAGCGCAGGACCCGCGCACAGGCCTCGGCGGGGCGGGAGTTGACCATGTGGAACAGGTACTCGTTGGAGTCCGGCGAGACCACCACGCCGTTGTGCCGCGCGTAGTCGTAGCCGCTGGACGTGGCCGAGATCGGCACGACGGTCTTCAGCCCCTCGACACCGGTGGCCGCCACCCCGTTGGTGACCGTCCCGTCCGCCCCTCGGCCGACCATCCCGACCCGGCCGTTCGTCCAAGCGGTCGCGTCGGCCGGTGACCCGTCGGCGTACGTGGCCTTCGCCCGGCCGTTGAGCCAGTCGATCACGGCCTTCGTGGCGAGCGTGTCCTCGCGCCCGTCGGTGTCCGTGCACCCCGTCGAGCGTCCGGTTCCGGCCATGTCCACGGCGATCACGGCGTACCCGCGCGGCACGAAGTAGTTGTCGTAGAACAGCGGTTGACCGGTGATCGTGCCGTTCGCGTCGTACTCCTTGACCTGCTTCTCCGGGCCGCGGCCACAGCAGGTGTAGTACGGCGACGCCTGCATGATGACCGGGACCCGGACACCGCCGGTCCGGGGCCGCACCACGTCCACGGCCACCTTGTCGGGCACGCCGTCCTCGTCGTTGTCCAGCGGGGTGCTCACCCACACGCTCTCCCGCACCGCTCCCGCGTACGAGTAGAACGGCACCGTGCTCGTCCCCCGGACATAGGGCGCGCGGGGCGTGGCGGTGGCCGGAGCGGCGGCCGCGCCAAGGGCCGCGGCCAGACCCAGCACCGCGAGCGTTACGAGGGAACGCACGAGGATTCGACGCATGATCGGATCCTAGGAACTCCTGGCCGGAAAGGAAGGCCCGCTGTGCCCCGTGAACCGGGGACACGCGGCCCATCGCCGGTCAGGCGAGCGGGGGCAGGCGGGCCGCGAGGAACTTTGGGGCCATCTCCCGGTAGCTGTCGGTGACCAGCTCGGTCAGCTCGGTCCAGTCGGTGCGCTCGTCGAGGACGGCGACGACCACGTTGTGCCCCCAGTCCGCCCGGAAGTACGGGAACTCGTCGGCGGTCAGCCCGAGCAGGTCGTCGACGGGGACCCGGAACGTCATCACGACCGGTGCCTCGTTCGCGCTCGCGTACGGGGCGTAGAGCGGGTAGCGGTCCGTGTCCGGGCTGTAGACGTGGGCGAAGGTGCGGGTGCGGATGCGCCAGCGCATGCCGATCCAGGCCGGTTCCTCGTATGACTCGGGCAGGGCGCGGCAGACGCGACGGAGCCGGTCGAGGATCTCGGGGGGTACGTCTCCAGGGCTGGACATGGGCCGACCCTAGCCGCCGGCCGCGCCCCCGTCCCGGACATCGCGCGGGCCGTGCCCGCCCCGGGGGTTCCCCAGAATGTGGGGCATCGCGACGACTGCTGTTCGCGGAAAACGGAAGTCACAATGATTCCGCTTGGCCATCATTCCATCGGAAAGGAAGTGGCTCGTGGAGTTCAGGCGCCGGACAATCGTTTTCGAGACAGCGGATCTTGACGCGGAAAGCGCTTTTTGGGCGGGGCTGCTCGACGGCACGGTCGACGCGAAGGACACCTGGCACAACATTTGGGTCGACGGTGACTGGCATCTGGCCGTTCAGTTCGCACCAGGTCACGTGCCGCCGGTGTGGCCGGATGACGGCTCCTCGCAGCAGGTCCATCTCGACTTCTATCTCGACGATCTCGAAGGCGCGCACGCCAAGGTGCTCGAACTGGGCGGAAAGCTGGTGAAGTCGGCCGACGACCCCGACGCCCGCACCGGGTTCCGGGTCTACACCGATCCGGCCGGCCACCCCTTCTGCCTCGCCTGGCCGTAGACCCGCCCCACCTCCGAGCCACGCACACGAGGGTGGTGTGCCCCGACCGGGACGCGCCACCCTCGTCCCGTTCTCACACCTCGAAGACGTAGAGCCCGTAGTTCCGGTCGGTGACCAGGACGTGGTTCTTCCCGCCGATCCTGTGGACCACGACGCCCAGGAAGTCGACGCCGGGCTCACAGTAGGCGCCGACCTCACGCAGGCCGTCGTCGCCGTAGCTCAGCACGCGCAGCCCGCCGGAGTAGAAGGTGGCGTATACCAGGGGCCGGTCCGGGTCGAGCGCGACGTGGGAGGCCGACAGGTCGCCGAACCCGGTCGCGTACTTCGGGTCCTGCGACTCGGGGATGGCGTACGTGTCGATCTGTTCGAGGGTGCCGGGCCCGCCGGCCGGGATCTCCGTCCTGAACAGCCGCAGGTAGCCCCACCCGTTGAACACAGGCCGCAGGTCGATCGAGCAGATGTCCGGCTCGGCCGGCGTCGCGGTCGAACCGGCGGTCTCCTCGGTCACGTCGGTGACGCCGAGCAGCCGCAGACCGGTCAGACGGTTGACGAAGATCAGCGGGATCGGGCCCTTGGCCGACGTGGGGTACTGGTGGAGCGCGTCCGGCCCCTGGCGGTTGAAGACGATGCCCGCCGAGTAGCCGGCCGCGGCGACCGCGTCCAGCTTCTCCTGGAACGAGCACCCCGGGTTCGACCCGGCGGTCAGCAAGGAGGCGTCCCGCTCCATGAGCGCGATGCCACGGCCGGGCCGGACCGTGCCCGGACAGCCGCTGCCGACGAAGGTCGGGGTGCCCGAGATGCCATGCACGTCGTCGACCGGCGCGGTGTCCGGGCTCCACGCGGCGCTGAACTCCAGGCCGGCGCCCGGCCCCGACGTGATCGTGCCGACCAGGCGCACCGCCTCGTAGTTCTCGTCGGCGCCCACCAGGAAGCGGGTGTCGGGCGAGAGCGCGCAGTGCTCGGCGTTGCCTTCCGGCGCGACCCGCTCCCCGTGCTTGGCGCGCTCCTCGTCGACCTCGGCGTAGAAGGACTGGGCGATCATCGACACGTTGCCCGGCGTCGGGTCGGTCACGTCGAGCAGCACGTACCCGCCGTCCCAGTACGTCGCGCTCATGACGTAACGGCCGCCCTTGCGCCGCACCTCGACGGCGTGGGCGAACACCGAGTCGAGGCCCGGGGGCGACTCCTGCGCCACGCCGAAGGGCGGTACCCGCAGGTCGAGGAGGTTGACCACCCGGGGCTCGCGCGGGTCGGTGATGTCCATGATGCAGATGTCGGTGGTGATCTTCACGGTCACCATGGCGACGTACGTGCGGCCCGTGAGGTCGTTCGTCCACGGGAAGACGTAGTACACCTCGACGGCCTGGTCGAGCGGGGAGCCGTCGACCTCCGTGTACTCGCCGGCGTGGGCGGTCAGCAGCCGCGCCTGCTCCGGGTCGGTGATGTCCCAGATGTTGATGCCCCCGCGCTGGCGCGGCCCGGTCGGGTCCGGGGCGTGGGCCTGGGCGTAGATCTCGTTGCCGTGGACGAACAACACGCCGCTGAAGTGCTCGTTGTCCATCTCGATGACGCCGGGGCCCTCGCCGACGTAGTTGCCCCGCGTCGTCTCCATGAACGCGCCCGGGACCTCGGAGGGCGCCTGCGGGTCGGCGATGTCGATGACGTAGGCGCCGGTCCGCTCGCACGTCGGCTCACGGTAGGCCGTCAGGAAGGCGTGGTCCCCGTGCGCGGCGAGGTCGCAGATGTGCCGCTCCAGGCCTGCCCCCGACGGGTTGGTGACCCCGGTCCTGCCCACGAGCCGCACCCCGTACGTGACGGGCGGCAGGTGGCCTCTGTCCGGCGGGTGATCACCGGGAGCCGTACCGGTGTCGGTCATGAATACCTCCTGAGTGGGCCTGCCGTCGAGAACGCGCGGGATGAAACGTCACTTCTGCTCGGCGAAGGGGGTCATCTGGAAGCTGATGAACCGCCAGTCGTCACCGTCGCGGCGGTGCAGGATCTGAGTGGCGACGCCCGCGAGTGTGCGTGCGCCGCCGTCCGGTGTGCGCAGCCGGTTGGTCAGCGGTCCGGTCATGACCGCCACGTCACCGACCAGCCGGACGAGCAGCTCGCCCCGGCTGATGCCGAGGTAGGGGCGCCGGTCGGCGGTGTGTGCGAGGAGTTGCGCCTTGGTGTGCGTGATGCCGTGCGCGTGCGTGTACACGAGGGTGTCGTCGAAGATCTCGTCCAGGGTGGCCAGGTCGGCGTCGACGAGAGCATGCTGCCTGCGGTGCTCGACGGCGTGCAGGGCGGCGAGGGTGGGGGGATCGGGCGTGTGGATGTGGGCGTGCACGCTGCCTCCGGGGCGATCGGTGTCGGTCGGTGGTCAGGCGACCGGCCTTGCCAGCTGGCTGAGCAGCGCGACGCGGGTGAGCTCGGCCTTGTTGCCGACGCCGAGCTTGGCGCGGATGCGTTTGACGTACGTGTCGACGGTGTGCGGGCTGATGCCGAGCCTGGTCGCGATCTGGCCGTGGGTCAGGCCCCGGGAGATCTGGCTGAGCACCTGCTCCTCGCGTGCCGAGAGGTTCAGCGTGAGCGGGTCGTGGCGCTCGGTCGGACAGTTCGCGGTGTGTCCCTCGGGCAGCACCTGGTCGCCCGCGGTCACCGTGCGCAGGGCCGCCACCAGGCTCTCGCCCGACTGGTGTTTGTGGATCATGCCGATGGCTCCCGCCCGCAGGTACTCCTCCGCCGGCAGCGACCAGCTGTTGAGGAGGACGAGGACCGCCGTCGTGCGGGCGGCTTCGGCGATGTCGTCCAGTCCGTCGGACGCTTCGAGGGCGTCCTCGTCGATCAGGGCCGCGTCGGCGAGCCAGGAGATCTGTTCGGTCGAGGACTTGCGGGTGGAGACGATAACGATTCCCTCGGCGGAGAGGATCTGGATGAGGCCGACGAGATAGACCGGGCTGCTGATCAGCGCATCAACGCGAAGCAAGATTCCCCCGTAGATACCTGGATGGTGTTCTCCATCGTCCAGCCGATGAAGGACGGATCATGGTCCCGCCCAGACCGGCCTCCGGAAGGCCCAACTTATCGAACAAGGTGCCGTGATCGACGGCTGCTTGCGATTATCAGAGCCTTCGCGTCGGTACGCTCGTCGCCCCAATCGGGGACATAGATCCCCCTAGGGTGCCGACCGTAGGATCGCTTGTTCTGATCGGTTCTTCTTCTGGAGCAGACAAAATCCCTGGCCGCAAAAAAAGGGGTCAGGTCCGGGGCGCGGGCGGCATTCTGTCGCCGGTTCACGTGACTGCGCTGCTGCGGGCGTCCTGCCTATTGTCGCTCACGCAATGGCCGAGCGAAGGGACGGACCGGTGGCTGTCGGCACGGTTGCGGAGCTGCTCCTCGCCTTAGTGGTGATCATCGCGGTGGCCAGGGTCCTGGGTTTGCTGTGTCGGCGGTTCGGCCAGCCGCAGGTGATCGGCGAGATCGCCGGCGGCATCCTGCTCGGGCCGACCCTCTTCCACGGGGCGCTGACCCGGACGCTGTTCCCGGCCGAGATCCGCCCGGCGCTCTCGACGCTCGCCCAGGTCGGCGTCTGCGTCTTCATGTTCCTGGTGGGACTGCATCTGGCCGACAGCCCGCTGAGCGGGCGCAGTCGGATCGTGCTCTCGCTGTCCGTCGGCTCCGTCATCGTGCCCTTCGTCCTCGGCAGCCTCTTCGCGATCGGCCTCGTCGGCGACCGGACCGGGCGGGAGGCGGTGCTGTTCTGCCTGTTCGTCGGCACGGCGATGTCGATCACCGCCTTCCCCGTGTTGGCCCGCATCCTGACGGACCGTCAACTCATCGGGACGCCCATCGGCGGCCTGGCACTGGCCGTCGCGGCGGTCGGGGACGTCCTCGCCTGGTCCCTGCTCTCGGTGCTGGTCGCCCTGTCCTACGGCCACGAACCGCCCCTGCGCATGCTGCTCGTCGTGCCGTACGCGGCCCTGCTCGTCGGCGTGGTGCGCCCGGCGCTGGCCCGGCTCGCCCACCGCTGCCCGGCCGGACGCGAGCGCGGGAGAGCGGCCCGCATCGCCACCGCCGTCGGCCTGACCGCGGTACTCGCCGGCGCCCTGTGGCTGTCGTCGGCCGCGACCTCCTGGATGGGGCTGCACCAGATCTTCGGCGCCTTCCTGCTCGGCGCGGTGATGCCCCGCTCGGGCGCCGCCGACCTGCGCGAGCGGGTGCTGCCCTGGGTCGAGCGCGTCGACCGGACCGTGCTCCTGCCACCCTTCTTCGTGGTCGCCGGGTTCGCGGTGGACCTGTCCGGCATGGACGCGAAGGAGCTCGGCCTGCTGCTGGTGATCCTGCTCGTCGCGATCGGCGGCAAGATGGCGGGCACCTACACGGCCGCCCGGCTCGTCCACGTGGCCTCCCGGCACAGCACGGCCCTGGCCCTGCTCGTCAACACCCGCGGCCTGACCGAACTGGTGGTCCTGGCCATCGGCCTCCAGGTCGGCCTGCTCGACCAACGCCTGTACGCCCTCCTGGTCCTGATGGCGCTGATCACCACCTCGATGGCGGGACTGCTGCTGCCCTTCGTCTACCCCCGTGAGCGCGCCGAGCCCCACCACGCGGCCGGAGTGTTCGCCCCCCTGGTGAGAGAGGAGTCGAGATGAACCCCTTCGACGACCCGGAAGGCCGTTTCCTGGTGCTCGTCAACGACGAGGAACAGCACTCCCTGTGGCCGAGCCGTCGGCCCGTGCCGCCCGGCTGGCGGCTCGTCCACGGTGAGGACAGCCGGCAGGCGTGCCTCGACTACGTCACGCGGCACTGGACCGACCTGCGTCCGCTCAGCACTCGTTGACGGTCCGGCCGAGAAGGGGCAGCACGTGATCGCGATCTCCGACTTCCTGGAAGAACTGCGCGCGGCCGGCGTACAACTCTGGCTCCAGGACGGCCGGTTGCGCTACCGGCCGGCCGGCGCGCTCGACGGCGAACACCTCGCAACGCTCCGCGAGCGGCGCGACGAGGTGCTCGCCGCCATGCTCGGCGAGCAGCCCCCGGCCCCGGCCGCCCGGCCCGACGTCGTCCCGCTCTCCGACCACCAGAAGGGGATGTGGTTCCTGGAGCAGATGGGTCTGCTCGGCGCGGCCTACAACCAGACGGCGCTGCACCGCATCACCGGCGACCTGGACGTGACGGCGCTGCGGTCGGCCATCGCCGAGATCGTGCGCCGCCACGAGATCCTGCGGACGGCGTTCCCAGCCCGCGACGGCGTCGGCGTCCAGGTCGTGTACCCGCCCGACGACCCCCGCTTCACGTTCCTCGACGTGTCCGATCTGCCCGAGGCCGAGCAGCGGCGGTGGCTGGAGGAACGCAAGCGGCTCTACGCTGAGCACCGGTTCGACATCTCCGTCGCGCAGAACTTCCGTACCGAGCTGATCCGCCTCTCGCCGACCGAGCACGTCCTGGTCTTCCGCTCGTACCACCTCGTCCTCGACGGGCCCTCGCACGCCAACCTCTACCAGGAACTGCGCGCCCTCTACCGCGCCTACCGCACCGGCACCCCCGCCGAACTGCCCGAACTGCCCCTCCAGTACGCCGACTACGCCCTGTGGCAGCACCGGAGGGACGGCGCCGAGACGCAGCGGCACATGGACTATTGGACGCGGCGCCTGGCCGACGCCCCGCACACCTTCGATCTGCCCACCGACCGGCCCCGCCCGGCCACCGCCGAACTCGACGGCGACACCGTCGAGGTGCCGGTGCCCGCCGACGTGGCCGACGGACTGCGCCGGCTGGCGAGCAAGGAGGGCGCCACCCTCTTCATGGTGCTGCTGGCGGCCTTCCACACCCTGCTGTACCGCTGGAGCGGGCAGAGCGACGTCAGCGTCGGGATGGTCCTCGACGGAAGGGCGCGCCCGGACGTCGAGGCCAACATCGGCCACTTCGTCAACCCCGTCGTGCTCCGGGCCGACCTCGCCGGACGGCCCACCTTCACCGAACTGCTCGGCCGCCTGCGCCCGAGGCTCCTCGAGGCCTACGAACACCGGCACGCACCGTTCGACCGCCTGGTGGCCGAACTCCGGCCGCAGCGCGACCTGTCGGTGCAGCCGCTGTTCCAGGTCCTGTTCACCTACCTGCGGGCCGAACCGTTCGACATGCTCGACGGACTGACCGTCACCCCCCTCGAACCCGACGAGCGCAAGGCCATGTTCGACCTCACCCTCTTCGCCAACGACGAGGAGAGCGGACAGCTGAGCGTCGGTCTCGAGTACCAGACCGCCCTGTTCGAGGGGGCGACCGTGCGGCGGCTGGCCGGCTATCTGGTCACCCTGCTCGGCGCGGTGGCACGCACCCCGGACGTATCGATCGACGACCTGCCGCTGATGTCCGACGCGCAGTGGCACGAGGTCCTCGAAGACTGGAACGGCCCCCTCGCCACGCACGAGGACCTCTGTCTGCACCAGATGGTGGAGCGGCAGGTTGCCGCAGTCCCGGACGCCGTCGCCGCGGTGTTCGCCGACGCGCACCTGACGTACCGTCAACTCGACGAGCGGGCGAACGCGTTGGCCCGCAGGCTGCGGGAGAGTGGTGTGGGCCCCGACGAACGGGTCGGCATCGCGCTGCCCCGCTCGCTCAACATGCTGGTCGCCAACCTGGCCGTGCTCAAGGCCGGCGGCGCCTGCGTCCCCATCGACCCGACCTACCCCGCCGCACGGCGGCGGCTCATCGCCGAGGACGCGACGCTGCGCCTGCTGATCCGCGCGCCCGGCGGCGAGCCTGGCGTGGACGGTGACGCGCCGGTGCTGGAGGTCGGCCCCGAGGCCGAGGCCACCGGCCCCGCGAACCTGGCCGACCCGGCCCACATCGCCTGGGTGCTGTACACCTCCGGGTCCACCGGCCGCCCCAAGGGCGTCGCCATGTCCCACCGGGCCCTGCTCAACCAGGTGCGCTGGCAGCAGCGCCAGGGCCCCGGTGGGCGGGGGCGGACCCTGCAGTGGGCGGCCCTCAGCTTCGACATCTTCTTCCAGGAGATGCTGACCACGCTGGCCGTGGGCGCGACCCTCGTCCTGGTGGAGGAAGAGGTCCGGCACGACTTCGAGCGGCTGCTCGACGTGATCGACACACAGCGCGTCGAGCGGGTCTTCATGCCCTTCGTCGCCCTGCGGGGCATGGCCGAACTGGCCGTGCGCCTGGACCGGTTCCCCCGCTCGCTCAGGGCGGTGCTCACCGCCGGCGAGCAGCTCCAGGCGACGCCGGCGATCCGGGAGTTCTTCAGCCGGCTGCCCGAGTGCACCCTGTTCAACCAGTACGGGCCGATCGAGGTCCACCTGGCCACCTCCCACCGGCTCGGCGACGACCCCGCGCGATGGGCGGCCCTGCCCCCGATCGGCCGGCCCTTCGACAACGTACGGGCGTATGTGCTCGACTCCGACCTGCGGCCGGTGCCGCCCGGGGTGACCGGTGAACTGTTCGTCGGCGGCGCCGCACTCGCCCGCGGCTACCTGGGCCGGCCCGAGCTGACGGCGGAGCGGTTCCTGCCCGACCCGTTCGGCGACGGCGCCCGGATGTACCGCACCGGCGACCAGGTTCGCTGGAACGCCGCCGGGCAGCTGGAGTTCGTCGGCCGGTTCGACGACCAGGTCAAGATCCGTGGATTCCGCGTCGAGGTCGCCGAGATCGAGAGCGTCCTCGCCGGCCACCCCCAGGTGCTGGAGTGTGCCGTCGCCGCCCACCGGTACGGCGCCGGGGACCGCCGCCTGGTCGCGTACGTCGTGCCCGACCCGCACCACCCGCCCGCCGCCGCCGACCTGCGCGCCTTCCTCGCCGACCGGCTGCCTGACTACATGGTCCCGCCGGTCTACCAGACCCTGGAGAAGCTGCCGCACACGCCGAGCGGGAAGCTGAGCCGGGCCCTGCTGCCCCGGCCGGACGACGAGACGGGGTGGGCCGGGACCACCGCATACGAACCCCCCGGCTCCCCGCTGGAGGAGAGGATCGCGGCCATCTGGACCGAGGTGCTCGGCGTGCCGCGGGTCGGTGTGAGGGACAACTTCTTCGAACTGGGCGGCCACTCGCTGCTGGCCGTCGCGATCGTCAACAAGATCGCGGACGCCCTCGGGCGCACGGTCCCGCTGCGCACCCTCTTCGAGGCGCCGACCGTGGCGGGCCTCGCCGCCCGCCTGAACGAACCGGAAGCGGCGTGACCGGCTCGTAGGACCGCGCGCGGCACCCCGCACGGCGGGCCCGTGCACGGCGAAGGGCCGGTGCCCTGGTGGACACCGGCCCCCGCGCGTGTGCCGCGCCCTCAGCCGGACATGCCGCCGGCGGCGGTGTTGCCGTACTCGTTCTCCAGCCCCATCGCCAGCTGGATCCACGCCGCCGCGCAGGACCGCGCCAGCGACCCGAGGTTGAGCCGGGAGTGCGGCGGGATGTGACTGAGCGACAGCGGGATCTCGTCGGGCACCAGCACACGCGGGCCCAGCCAGCGCAACAGCCTCCGGCCCGACTCGGTGTAGCGCAGCGACGGATCGCGCTGGATGGTGTCCAGCAGCGAGCGCAGCTCCTCGGACGGGTCGGCCTCCGGCAGCTTCACCGTCATCTGCGGCTCCGCCCCCCGCTCACCCCGGTCCGGACGGGTCCGCCGGTCCAGCACCGGGTCCTCGCCGGCCCGCAGCCGCGCCCGCACACTGCGCGCCGTCTCCACCGAGATGCCGGCTTCCTGGGCGATGCGGCGCAGCGTCGCCTCCGGGTGCTCCGCGATCAGCTCGGCGGCCGCCTGCCGGCCCGCGGCCCCGTTGATCGGCCGCACCCGGCCGTCCCGGCCGATGCGCGCCTCGACCTGGGGGCTGTCCATCCCGCGGCGCAACGAGCCGACGGTCTTCGCGGCGAGCCCGGAGGTGAACGCGATCGACCGGTCGGACAGCTGCGGATGGCTGCGGATGATCCGCACCGCGGCGGCCCGCCGGTCGGCGAGCGTCAGCGGCATCCCGTGCGAGACGTTCAGCCGGACGGCGAGCAGGAAGGCCTCGTGGTCGTCCCCGTCGAACAACTGTGCGCGGATCTCCTGATCGCCGCGCAGCCGGGCGGCGGTGAGCCGATGCATGCCGTCGATGACGCGCATCGTCGCGCGGTGCACCACGATGGGCGGCAGCACCGCCTCCACGTCCGCCATCGATCTCGCGTGTGCCAGGTCCACCCCCGCGGATCGCGGCGAGTCACCTTCGCGGATGGCGGACAAGGGCAGTTGTACGACAGCGTCATCCCGGTCCGAGAGCGCCGGCGTGCACGGCTGCGCACCGGTGGCGGACCAGGCATCACGTGGGGATCTGGAGGTGTTGACCGGCACTGGCTCAACTCCGTTTCTTGTCACGGCCTCGATGGTCGAACGAAGACACACGGTCTCCGGTCATCCTGGCCACCGGGCCGGACGCGCGGGACTCACTTGTTTAGGGGGCAGCGCCCGCCGCGCCGGACGTACGCAGGAACCCCAGCCGCCGCGCCGGCTGCGCACCGTCGGCCAGCGGCACGCGGCCGCCGTCCCCGGAGAGCTCCGCCAGGAACTGCTGGCGCGGCAGCGGCCGCGCGCCCAGCCGCCGGCTGCGCTCGCTGTCCCACTCGACGTCCAGCATCGTCACGCCCGCGCCGGCGAGCCGGTGCTCCATGTCGAGCAGCGCCACCTTCGAGGCGTTGTCGCGCCGGTGGAAGCAGGTGTCCAGGACGAACACCTCGCCCGTGCCGATGCCGATGGCACCCCCCACCAGCTCCTCGTCCTCCCACACCTCGACACTGTGCGCCCAGCCCTGGTCGTGCAGGACCACCATGCACGCGCACAGCTCGGTGGTCAGCCACTCGGGGGTGCGGTCCCGGCGACACTCGGCGAGCACCCGGGCGAAGTCCTGGTTCGCGGTGGTCGTCCACGTCAGCCGGTTGCGCAACAGCTTCATGAGGCTGCGCGCCTTGGTCAACCCGCCGTACGGGATGACCGGACGCGGGTCGGGCGACCACCAGACCAGCTCGTACGGGTCGGGCAGGGGGGAGTCGAGCACCACGGTGGCCCCGGCGGCGACAGAGTCCTCGTACAGGGCGTGATTCACCTCGACGTGCGCGGGCGTCGCCGCGTGCATCGGGAAGAGGCCGTGCCGGTAACCACCGAGGACGGTGGCCGGGTCGAGGCGCCCGCCGATCGCGACCGGCGCGTCGGCCGGGGCACTATCCATCGCAAGTCCGTCCCAGATACATCCCTCGCAAAGAATCACATGCGGATTCTGGCCTCAGACCCGCGACTGACGGGAGTCTCGCGATGACCACACCCACGACATCGGGCACCACCGGCGCGTCCGCGCGCTGGCTGCGCCGGCCCCGGCCGCGCCAGGACCCGTCCGCGCGTCTGGTCTGTCTGCCGCACGCCGGCGGCACGGCCAGCTCCTACGCCCCCTGGACCGCCCGGCTGCCGACGGGGACCGAGCTGATCGGCGTGCAGTACCCCGGCCGCCACGACCGCCTGGCGGAGCCGCTGATGAAGTCGGTCGTGGAGATCGCCGACGCGGTGGCCCCGGTCCTCGCGCCGTACGCCGACCGGCCGCTGTTCCTGTTCGGGCACAGCATGGGCAGCCTCGTCGCCTACGAGGTCGCGATCCGCCTGGAGGCCGGACCCGGCCCGGACCCGGCCGGCCTGTTCGTCTCCGACCAGTACGCCCCGCACCGCTCCACGCCCCCCGACGAGACGCTCGACGACGCCACCGTCGAGCGCGAGGCCCGTGTGTCCGGGTGGACCGATCCGGCCGTGCTCGACCACCCGGAACTGCGCCAGCTGGTGCTGCCCGCGCTGCTCGCCGACGTACGGGCGTCGATGACCTACCACCGGGCCGACCCGGTGCGGCTGCGCACCCCGATCGCCGCCTACGGAGGGCGCGGCGACTCCGACGACGTGCCCGGTGAGCTGGCCGCCTGGGGGGAGTTGACCTCCGGACGGGCCGTGTGGCGGGCCTTCGAGGGCGATCACTTCTACCTGCGTGCCCGGGAGGCCGAGCTGGTTGCCGACATCGTCGCGCGGATGTCTGACTGGGGAGAGGCCCCAGTTGGACACCGCTGAGTGAGGAGAAGGACGCGTGGCCGATTCTGATGTAGCCGAGCGGTACCGCTTCGCGCCGGACATCGTGGCCGCGGTCCGGGCCGTGTCCAGACCGGACAACTGGCACGGCCCGCTCGAAGCCCTCACGCACTGGGCGTGGATCGCGTTCTGGTGCGCCGCCTCGGTGCTGTCGTGGCAGCACGCCCGCTGGTGGCTGGCGCTGCCCGTGTACCTCGTGGCGGTGTTCTTCATCGGCGGGCGCCAGCGCGGCATCGCCGGGATGCTGCACATGGCGACCCACCGCGTGTTCATGGCTGACCACCGGATCGGCAGCGTCATCGGGGCGGCCCTCGGCGGCTACCCCGTGCTCCAGAGCTTCACCGGCTACCGTGTCTCCCACCTCGGCGAGCACCATGGGCGTCTGGGCGATCCCGACCGCGACCCGGACTACCGGCAGTACCAGGACAACGCGCTGTGCGGGGACGACCTCAACCGCAAGGCGCTGCGCCGGTACCTGTGCAGGATCGTCACTCCCAAGGCGACCGCCTCGTACGTGCTGTACCTGCTGCGGCACCGCATCGTGGCGGCGGGGGAGCGGCCGACCGAACGGGCGCTGCGGGTGGTGCTGCTGGCGGCCGTGCTCGGATGGGCGGTCCTCGGCGGGTGGTGGCCGTGGCTGGTGCTGCTCTGGTTCGTCCCGCTGGTCACCACGCAGGTGTGGATCGGGGCGGTCGCCGAGCTGATGGAGCACTTCCCGCTGATCGAGACCGCGCCCCGCGTCGACATCTACATGTCCTGGAACCGGGTCTACGGCTGGGGCACCCGCTTCCTGCTCGGGGAGATCGACGGCGAGGGCTTCCACCTGGTCCACCACCTGTTCCCGCGCACGCCCATGTGGCGGCTGCGCGAGGTCGACGCGATCCTGCGGCGCGACCCGGTGTACGCGGCGCTGCCGCGGCTCGGCGGGGCCCTCGGGGGGCTCGGGGAGATCTACCGGTCCCTGCCCGCGCGCCGCGAGCACGACGACGCCCCGCGGGCCGCCGCATGAGCGAGCCGGTGATCGTCGTCTACACGTCCGGCGCCGCCTCGCCGCTCGAACTGGCCGCCGACGCCGACGGGTTCGACCTGCTGTTCGCGGTTCCCGTCGGCGCGCTGCCGGACGGTCTGGCCGACCTGCTGGGGGCCGTCGGCGAGGTCGTCGACGTGACCGACGAGACGGCCGGCGTAGCGGCGCTCGCCGCCCGCGGCCCGGCCGGGATCGTCGCCTTCTCCGACCAGGACCTGCCGCTCGCGGCGCGGCTGGCCGCGCGGCTCGGCCTGCGCTACCACACGCAGGACACGGTGGACGCCGCCACCGACAAGCACCTCCAGCGGCAGCGGCTGCGCGAGGCCGGCCTGCGCGTGCCACGCTTCCGGCTGCTGACGGGACCTCAGGAGGCTGTGCGGGCGCTTGCCGAGGTCGGCGCGCCGGCGGTGCTCAAGCCCGTCAGGGGCGCGGCCAGCCGGCAGACGTACCGCCTCGACGGCCCGGACGACGCGCTGCGGCACGCCTCCCACGCGTTCGCCTCCGGCGACGCCGACCGGTTCGTGATCGAGGAGATGCTGGTGGGCTGCCCGTCGGTGGCCGGCCCCGGCCTCGGCGACTACGTGTCGGTCGAAGTGCTGCTGTGGCGGGGCACGGTCGTGTGCCACGTGCTCAACTCACGGTTGCCGCTCCGTGAACCGTTCCGGGAGCAGGGCTTCCTCATGCCCGGGCTGCTGCCCGCGGACGTCGAGGCCGAGGCCCACCGCATCAGCGCGGTGGCCTGCCACGCCCTCGGCATCCAGGACGGATGGGCGGACGTCGAGCTGAAACTGACCGCCGACGGGCCCGCGGTGATCGAGGTGAACGCCCGCCTCGGCGGGTACGTCGCCACCCTGCTGCACCGGTCGTACGGCGTGGAGGCGGTCCGGCTGGCGTTCGAGGTGGCCGTCGGCCGCAGACCCGCGGTGTCCCTGGGGGAGCCGGTCGCGGCCGCCTACTGCTACCAGATCCTGCCGCCGGTCGGGGACCTGCGGCTGGCCTCCTGGGGCGAGATCGCCGGCCTCACCGACCGCCCGGACGTCCTCTCGGTCGTCCTGACGGCGGAGGCCGGCGAGCGGGTCGACTGGCGGCTGGGCAGCCTCGGCACACTCGGCGTGGTGGAGGGCCTGGCCGAGCGGCCCGAGGCCGTCCTCACCGCCGTGCGCGCCATCGAGCGGGCCCTCGCCGAGCAGGTCGTCTTCAGCCCCGCGTGAGGGGCTTGTGCCAGTAGCTCGCCCTGCGCCGCGACCACGAGCGGCGCATCGGGTCGCGCAGGACCCGCAGCACCAGGCCCGCGGGGACGACGAACAGGACGTACACGACGGTGAGCAGGACGTTGCGCATCTCAGGAACCCTTCCGGTCGGGTGGGCGGGCGGAGGCCGGTCAGTCGAGTGGGACCTCGGCGCGCCAGTCCAGGTCCTCGCTCCACTCGGGCTGTTCGGACTTGCGCAGCAGGAACCCGCCCAGCGCGAGCACGTCGATGTCGGTGCGCATGAAGCAGGTGTACGCCTCGTGGGGCGTGTTCACGATCGGTTCGCCGCGCACGTTGAACGACGTGTTCACCACGACGCTGCTGCCCGTCTCCCGCTCGACGGCCGTCAGCAGCCGGTGATAGCCGGGGTTGTCCCGGGGCCCCACGGTCTGTACCCGCGCCGAGTGGTCCACGTGCGTGACGGCCGGGATCACCGAACGGACCACCTTCAGCAGGTCGATGCCGGTCAGACCGGG
Source organism: Streptomyces sp. R28 (assembly GCF_041052385.1). Classification (GTDB taxonomy): domain Bacteria; phylum Actinomycetota; class Actinomycetes; order Streptomycetales; family Streptomycetaceae; genus Streptomyces. The sequence goes on from NZ_CP163439.1 coordinate 9,661,031, forward strand.
GTCCGCCTCGGCGGCCAGCCGCGCAGCCTGCGCGACCGGCGCGACGACGAGCATGTACGGGCTCTCCTGCGGCAGATCGAAGAAGTCCTTGGCGTCCTCGGCTCGCACGGACGGCGCGAACGGCCGGAACGACTCCCGGAACTTGATCTTCAGGTTCATCACCGACTGGGTCCGAGGGTCGCGCGCGTCGCCCAGGATCGACCGCGCCCCGAGCGCCCGCGGACCGAACTCCATCCGGCCCTGGAACCAGCCCACGACCATCCCGGCAGCGATCGACCGGGCGACCTCGGCGGTCAGTTCCTCCTCGCCCAGACGGTGGTGGGGGATGCCGGCTGAGGTCAGATAGGCGGCGATCGTGTCGTCGTCGTAGCGGGGCCCGAGCAGAGCCCCGGACATCGCGTCGCGGCCGCCCGCCACATGGGGCCGCCCCGCGCCCCGGTCCACCGCGACCGCGAGCGCCGCGCCGAGCGCCCCGCCGGCGTCACCGGCCGCGGGCTGTACCCACACCTCGTCGAAGAGTGAGCCGGCGACGATCTTCCCGTTCGCCACGCAGTTCAGCGCCACGCCGCCGGCCATGCACAGCCGCGACTCGCCGGTCAACTCTCGCGCCGTCCGCGCGAGCCTGAGCATGACCTCCTCTGTGACCTGCTGCACCGAGGCGGCCAGGTCGAACTCCCGACGCGTCAGCTCGCCCTCGGGTTCGCGGCGCGGACCGCCGAACAGCTTCTCGAACCCGCGGCCGGTCATCACCTGGCCGCTCAGGAACTCGAAGTAGCGCATGTTCAGCCGGAACGACCCGTCCGGCTTGACATCGATGAGCCGCTCACGGATCAGATCGGCGTACCGGGGCTCGCCGTAGGGCGCGAGGCCCATCAGCTTGTACTCCCCGGAGTCCACCTTGAACCCGCAGAAGTACGTGAAGGCCGAGTACAGCAGGCCGAGCGAGTGCGGGAAGCGGATCTCCGCCAGCGGCTCCAGGCGGGTGCCGCGCCCGTGCCACACCGATGTGGTCGCCCACTCGCCGACGCCGTCGATGCACAGCACGGCGGCCGACTCGTAGGGGCCGGCGAGGAACGCCGACGCGGCGTGCGACTCGTGGTGGCGCCGGCACTCGACGGGCGGCACCGGGCCCCGGTCCAGTGCCCGCAGCTCGTGGCGGACCACGTCGTCGGCCCGCCGCTTCGACGACCACCAGCCGGGCAGCGTGTCGCGGAACGAGGCGAGGCCGTACGGGACCGCTCCGAGGTAGGTCGCGAGGACGCGGCGGAACTTGAGCGCCGGGTCCTCGTAGTAGGCGACCGCCGACACGTCGGCCAGGGTGACGCCGGCCTCGTCGAGGCAGTAGGCGACCGCGTTGGCCGGGAAGCCGGGGTCGTGGCGGCGGCGGGTGAAGCGCTCTTCCTGCGCGGCCGCCACGGGCCGCCCGTCGGACACCAGCGCGGCGGCGCTGTCGTGGTAGTAGGCGGAGATACCGAGAACCAGATCAGACATGGGCGGAGGCCTCCACTCGGGCGCGCCGAGCCGCGTTGCGGGCCCGGAATCCGGAGGGCGGGTTCAGCGAGCGGTAACCGGTCCGGATCCGGTCCCACGCGTCGGCGCGAGCGGCCGGCGGCAGCTGCGTCAGATAGCCGTCGACGGCGTCCGCCGCCCACGCGGAGTGCCCGGTCGCGACGTTGTCGATGGTGTTGTGGACGTCCACGAACATGGTGCTGAAACCGTGGTGTGCGAGCGCCTGCCGGGCGCGGCGGTAGCTGCCGCCGACCCCGGACAGTTCCATGGCCAGGTTCAGGCCGAGGATCTCCGGCTCGAACGTGCGCGGGAAGCGGCCGATCGCCAGCCAGTACACCGGCAGTTCGAACGACCGGTCCCGGAAGGCGGGCCAGGCGGCGAACTCGGGCGAGCGGGTCGGCGGCAGGTCGACGCCCATTTCCCGCAAGACCGCGCGGTAGATCAGCGGGTGGTTCAACTCCGTTTCACCATTGCCCAGTTCGTCCCAGTAGGTGGCGAACAGGAAGTGGCCGCGCTCGGCGGCGGCGAGCTGGTAGTCCGTGTGACCGGCCAGCCAGGCGCCGTCGATGAGAGTGAGCGGGGCCAGTTGCAGCGTCGAGTCGATGAGGGCGGCACGGTCCGGCAGGGGAGCGTCCGTGCCCTCCTGGAACTCGCTGTTGTGCAGGTCGTGCTGGTCAAGCAGCCAGGGCCGCAGACCGTCCGCCGGAGGCGCCGCCGGCAGCGACGGGTCCGCCTTGTCCATACCGTGCCGGGAGCGGGCCAGCCACCCCTCGACGTAGCGCAGGGCGTAGCGCCGGGTGGGCGGCGTGAGTGTGCGGCGCAGCAGGCGCGGGTACGCGTCCCGGGGGCCTGCGGGGGCGGTGCCGTCCTCGCCCGGCGCGGCGGGCGACGTACGCAACGCGACGCCGGGGGGTCGGTACGCGGCCGGACGCGGCCGCGCGCGCTCGGCCGGGTCCGCCGGCAGCGCGTCGATCCACCGCCTGATCACGGCCAGGTCCTCGTCGGGGAACACCCGGAACATCCGGCCGTTCTCCGACACCAGTTCGCCGGTGAGGCGGCTCGCCCCGGACCGGCCCGGCCGCACCAGACGGCTGTCGGCGAGCGCGGCCAGGAACGGGGCCGGGTCGGTGCGCGCCTCGGTGAGCCACTCCTTGAGCGGACGCCCGCGCAGCACGAACCGGTCGTGGTACGCCGACGCCTCGCGGGCCCGCGCGCGCATCAACTCGGCCATCTCGAACGCTGGGTCGCGCGCCGCGTCCAGCTCCCGGTACGCCTCCTCGCTCCAGCGGCGCACAGCGACGAACGCCCACGCGAAGCCCCGCTCGACCGCGGCTGCGCCGGCCGGCCCGGTCGCGTCGGTGAACGCGGCCGCGATCTCGCGCGCGTCGTCGACCGCCGGGCTGCGCCCCGGCGCTTGCGCGCGGCCCGGGTCCAACGCGGCCCAGTCCGCCGCCTCCGGGAAGAGGTCCTGGACGCCCGCGAGCGGGGGCGGCAGCCCGGCGGCGCGCAGGCAGAGATCGAGGCCGATGATCTCGCCCCGGTACAGGCCGGGGCGGCGGCTCATCGTCAGCGCGAGAGCCGGCAGGTGGAAGGAGGTGTCCGCGATGCGGCGGTCGCGGGCCAGCGCAGCGGCCGGCCGCGCGTGCACCGCGACCCGGACGTGCCGCATCAGTGCCAGGTGGGCATCGCCCCGGGACGCGCCCGGATGCCCGGCGCCGACATCGGCCGCGAACAGCGCGAGCAGCCGCAGGGTGACGGGCTCCTCGGCGTTGCCGGGCTCGCTCAGCCACTGCAGCCAGGCCCCCGATACCAGGGCCAGCGGCGCGCAGGCGAGCACCGCCCGGCGCACCAGGACGTCCGCGCAACCCTCGCGCCGGGCGTCGGCGAACAGGGCGGTGAACCGGAGTCGTTCGGTGTCGGCCCACGCCGTGACCGCCGCCGGACCGCCGCGCGGCGCGTCGGCGTGCCCGGCGCCCTTTAGTTCCTCGGCGAGCGCGGAGCGCAGGGTGTCGGCCAGCGGGGTGTCCTCCGGCTCGCAGGCCCGCGCGAACACCGTCCGGACCGGCAGGGTCGCGGCCCCGTCGTGCTCCGCCCGGTCAGAACATGGGGTAGATGGAGGCATCGCCCTTCGCCTTCTTCTTGCGACGGCCGAACAGCCTGGCCATCACCGACCGCAGGAAAGCCATGGAGAAGTCACCTCAGTTCGCTTCGGGACGGGGGCCCGGACCTCACGTCAGTCCGAGGCTGTCCGCCAGTACCTGGGCCACGACGTCGTTGCCCTCGTCGGTGTAGTGGCCGCGGTCGACGAACAGCCAGTCCGACGGGTCGACCACCTCGGCGAGCCGTGCGGGCGTGTCGACGAACGGGACGCCCTTGCGCGCACAGGCCTCGCCGAGCGCGGCGGCGTAGGCGGCTCCCGTCTCCCTGCTGCCGACGTCGCCGTAGCGTTCCTCCCACGTCCCGTAGTCGGAGAGCGTGTCGAACTCGTCGAACAGGAGTTTCTCCTGCGGCGCCGGTGTCTCGCGCAGCCAGGTGGCGAGCGGCTGGAGGGCGAAGCTGACCCGGGCGCCTGTCGCGGCGGCCATCACGAGCCAGCTGTCGAGGTTGCGCAGCGTCACGTCGACGGCCGACCGGATCATGCCCGCCGTCGTCGGGCGGCCCGGGGTCGGCGCGACCGACTGCGACGCCGGCCGGGGCCCGGCCCGCCAGCGCTTGGGCTTGGCCGTATCGGCGTAGCGCGCGCGGAGTTCCTGCATCTTCTCGAAGTACTCGTTGCAGAAGAAGAACGGCTCCTGGACACCGACGTCCGCGCCGGTCAGCTGCCCCATGACCAGCGTGTTGAAGCCGCTGATCACGACGATCTCGTCGACCGGCGGCAGCAGGTGCCGGTGCAGCATGAACAGCAGCAGCTCCTGCGTGGAGTTGAGGTACGGGGCGCCGAAGGTGAACCAGGGGTGGCTCGGAGCGTGCTTGGTCCACAGCCGGGAGGCGATGGTCGTCGCGTCGCTCGTGGCGCCGTACCCCAGGGACACCGACCCGCCGACGAGCAGCCGTACCGGTCCGTCGAGCCGTTCGCCGCCGACGGAGCCGGCACCGTCCGGGCCGTGCGAGATCCGGAACCCGAGCCGGTCCGTGTTGATCGCCGCGGACCGGAAGTTCGGCCGGTTGAAATACATCAGATAAGGGAGGTAACGCATCTCCCCGCGGTCCAGGAAATCGAGATAGTCGGACAGCTGAGGCGTCAACAGCTCGGTCTGCCGCACCAAAGGACGACCTCCATTCGCCAACAGGCGGCCCTCCGGCCGGAAACCCTGCCCGCAACCTAATGCCCGCCCGGCGCCGCTGCGTGTCCCGTAAAAGGGCTCCCGGCCGGCTCACGGATCTGGCGCCCCGGCGCGAGCGCGCGCGTGCTAGCCTCGGCGCGATTCTGATGGGGAGCGATCGTCGTTCCATACGACGCGGAGGCGTGATGACCGACAACGGGGCCAGGGACATCTCGCTGCGGCCGCTGACCGAGGACGACATCACTGTCCTCTTCGAGATCCAACTCGACGAGGACGCCCAGCGGTTGGCCGCCTTCACCGACGCCGAGACCGCGCGCGACGCCAACGCCTTCGAGCGGAAGTACCGCAAGATCCTCGCCGACGACGCGATCGTCAACCGGATCGTGGAGGTGCGCGGCGAGGTCGTCGGGAGCGTGGCCACGTTCCCGATGGAGGGGGACACCGAACTCACCTACTGGATCCGCAAGGACTGGTGGGGCAAGGGAGTCGCCACCGCGGCCGTCGCGGCGCTGCTCGACGAGGTGAAGCACCGGCCGATCCACGCCCGGGTCGTGGAGGACAACACCGGCTCCGTGCGGGTGCTCGAACGCAACGGGTTCGTGCGCGTCGGCAGCGAGGACTCCTTCGCCCCCGGCCGCCGGGCCACCGTCACCGAACTGATCTTCATGCTGGCCGGCTGACGACGGCGCAGGACGACGGGCCGGCCCCGGCAGGGCTCGGCCGACGTCGCACGGCGGCTGCCGACGGCAGACGACAACGGGCGGCCGCAGGCATCAAGAGACGATGACATCGACGCGGCGCGGGGTCCCACGACCACGCGCCGCTTCGGCGTGCCCGCGGCCGCCGCCCTTTCTCTCCCGTGACTCCCGCAACCCCCGCATCCCTGTTCCAAATGCCGCAAGGGAACAGTTGGACGTCCGCTGCGCCGCCGCCGGCGACCGCGAGGCGCCCGCACATGTCGTGAAAAGCGCCTCTCCCGTCACGACGTGGACGCGCGCGCATCGTTGACAGTCACGCCCGCCGATAGCGTCGTCGCCATATCCCGGGCTCCGTCGTCCATGGCGCCCTTTCTCGATTCCCGACACCGGCGAAGGCGCTTCGTGGCGCCCGCGCACGGGCGCCGGGAATCACCACCGCGGTGAATCACCGGGCAGGTCCGCCATGCGTACGAAAGGTGCTGGTGAAATGGTCGATGCCAAGCCGCGAAGGTTCTGGCGCAACAGCCCGGCGGACGCGATCCTGCTCGCCATCACGCTGACGCAGTTCATCGGCACGATCACGCTCGCCGCGCTGACCCCCGACGGCCTGTGGCCCCGGCTCGCTTCCGCGGCCCTGGTCACGGCCATGATGACGTACTCGATCATCGTGGTCACGCATCTGTTCGTCCATCAGCCCTGGTTCACCGACAACCGCCTCAACGCCGTTCTGTCGGCAATCAGTTCGGCGAACATCGCACAGTCCGTGCAGGGCTACCACCTCACGCACGTACGCAATCACCACCGGTACAACAACGACCGCAAGCGCGACGGGACCACCGCCGACATCACCTCCACCTTCCGCTACGGCCGCGAGGACGAGCACGCACCGCTGTGGTGGTACCTGGTACGGGGACTTGCCGCCTCCGCCCAGGAGTGGGCCCTGAACTGGGCGATGCTGCGCCGGGGCTGCGCGGTCGGCCGCCGCGAGACCACCCTGCTGAGCCTGGCCGCCCGCCACCCCGAGCGCCGGGCCGCCGAACTGAGGCAGATCAGGGGGGACCGGCTCGCGCTCCTCGCGTTCACGGCACTGCTCGCGGTCGTGTCCTGGCAATGGACCCTGCTGTGCTACCTGCCCTCGGTGGCCCTTGCGTTCACCCTGGTCAACATCCAGAACTACTACCGGCACTTCGGCGCGGAGCCCGAGAGCCGGTACGCGAACTCGGTGAGCCACTACGGCCGGCTGTACAACCTGCTGACCTTCAACGACGGCTACCACCAGGAGCACCACCTGCGGCCCACGACGCACTGGAGCCGGCTGCCCGAGGTCGCCGAGCAGTACCAGGAGCAGTTCGAGGAGGCCGGACGCGTGGTCTCCCCGGTGCCGGCCCTGGTCGGCTTCCTGGACACGGGGCGCGCCGCCGGCCGGATGAGCCGGTGAGCCGTCGAGGAAGGAGCAGTACGTGAAGGAACTCGGCACGCGGGACGACCCGTACGACCTGATCGGTCTGGGTTTCGGACCGTCGAACATCGCGCTGGCCATCGCCGTGCAGGAGATCGCCCCCGACCGCAGCTGCCTGTTCTTGGAGCGCTCGCCGGAGGTCCGCTGGCACGAGGGCATGCTCATCGACGGGGCCCGCATGCAGATCTCGTTCCTCAAGGACCTGGTGTCCCTGCGCAACCTGGCCAGCCCGTTCACCTTCCTCGCGTACCAGAAGGCCAAGGGGCGGCTGGAGAGGTTCGTGAACCTCTCCGAGTTCCGGCCGACCCGGCTGGAGTTCCAGGACTATCTGCGCTGGGTCGGCGGGCAGTTCGCCGGCATGGTCCGCTACCGCTCGGCGGTCACCGCCGTGTCCCCGGTGCGCGCCGACGATGGCAGCATGTCGCTGTGGCGGGTGACGGCCACCGACACCGCCACCGACGAGGTCGTCGAGTTCCACGCCCGCAACGTGGTACACGCCCTCGGCGGACGGCCCGCCGTGCCCGCCGGGGTGACGACCGGGCCCGCCGTGCTGCACTCCAGCGCCTTCCTGTCCCGCTTCCCCGGCACGTTCACCGACCACGACCGGGATTGGGAGTTCGCCGTCGCGGGCGACGGACAGAGCGCCGGCGAGATCACCCACTACTTGCTGGAGCACTACCGCAACGCCCGCGTCCACCTGGTCCTGCCCGGGTACTCGCTGAGCGCCACCGACAACAACCCGTTCGCCAACGAGCAGTTCTTCGAGGCCAACGCCGACCAGTTCTACTTCCGCAGCGAGGAGAATCGGCGCGACTACGCCGTCCGCCTGCGCAACACCAACTACGGCGTGGTGGAGGCCGGTTTCCTCGACGACCTGTACCGGCTGGTCTACGCGGACGAGGTGCGCGGCAGGACCCGGCTCGTCGTCCACGACGGATCCCGGCTGACCTGGGCCGACCACGACGGCGCGGGCGTGCGCGTCGGCGTGCACAGCCGCTTCGGCGCCGGGTCCCACGAGCTGCGTACGGACGCGCTCGTGCTCGCCACCGGGTACCGGCGGGAGCTCGACACTGGGATCTACCGCGACGTCCTGCCCCACCTCGACCTCGGCGACGACGGCCGACCCGTGGTCACCCAGGACCACCGGGCGCGCACCACCGAGGAGCTGACCTGCGGGCTGTACCTCCAGGGGCTCGCGGAGACGACCCACGGACTCGGCGAGACGCTGCTGTCGCTGCTGCCGTTCAGGTCCAAGCAGATCATCACGGCCATCGTGAAAGACGGCGGCTCGATGTCGCGGGCGTTCCCGACCGCACGGGACGACGCGGGGGCCCTCGTCGCGCGGATCCAGCGGTGCGAGACCGCCACCGTGGTCGGCGCCGGGACCGACGACTTCCCGGTCGTGACCCGGCTGCCCCTGACGCTGGACCGCACCCGCGGCCGGCACGGCGTCCTGTTCGGCGTGCTGGACCGCGCCGACCCCGCGCCGCACGCCGACGGCGCCAAGGTGCTCGCGGTCTTCGACCCGGACCCGGCCTCGCCCGGCGAGCCGGTGTCGGTCGACGTGCGCGGACACCTCCGGCTGGTGAGCGAAGGGGACCGGATCGCCGCCCATCTGGCCCGCGTCGAGCCCGCCGGTCCCGTCGACCCGCCCGGCTCCAGGGTCGGCATCGAGATCGAGATCGAGAACCTGTCCGGCCGCGTCCACGCGAACGGAAAGCAGCGCGCCGTCCGGACCGAGACCGAGGGGCAGTCATGAGCGACACCGGCGAGACGTACCTGATCGTGCGCAACGACGAGGAGCAGTACTCGATCTGGCGGTCGGACCGTGAGGTGCCGGCCGGGTGGACGACGATCGGGAAGCCCGCCGCCCGCGAGGAGTGCCTGGCCCGGATCGGCGAACTGTGGACCGACATGCGGCCGGCCAGTCTGCGCGCGGCCATGAACGGAACCCCGCGGTGATCGTCTGCGGCGTCAAGGTCTCCCACGACGGCGCCGTCGCCGTCCTGGACGGGCAGCGCCTCGTCTTCAGCGCCGAGATGGAGAAACTCGGCAACGGCCGGCGCTACAGCGCGCTCGGCGACCTCGACCGGATCACCGCCGTGCTCGCCGACCACGGGCTCGACGTGGGCGACGTGGACCGGTTCGTCGTCGACGGATGGTGGTCGGAGGACGACGGGCCGCCGCGGATCGGCACCCTGTCGGCGGGAAGGCCGGTCAGCGTCGCCACCGCGCCCTACGCCGCCGACCCGTTCACCCCCGCCCCGCCCCCGCGGTTCACCTTCGACGGCATCGCGGGCAGCCCGTTGGCCGGGGGCTACAGCAGCTACCCGCACGCGACCCACCACCTCTACGCGAGCTACTGCACCGGCCCGTTCGCCGGACAGACCGCGCTGGGGCTGGTCTGGGACGGCGGCACGCTGCCCCGGCTGTACGTGCTCCGCCCGGGGCGGCCGGTGACCGGCGAGTACCAGGGGCCGCTGTTCGGGCTGGTCGGCGACGCGTTCACGTACTTCTGCCTGGCCCTGGAGCCGTTCCGCAAGCCACTGGACCGGCTCACCGAGGTCCAGGTCGTCGAGCACCACCTCGGCACCGCGGGCAAGGCGATGGCGTACGCGGGGCTCGGCGCCGCCGACGACGACGTGCTGGCCGCGCTCGACAAGCTCGTCGCCGAGCTGGGCGTCGAGTCGCTGGGACCGGAGGTCGGCACGAGGCTCGCCGAACGCTGCACCGCCCTGTTCCCCTCGCACTCCGGTGCCGACCTCATCGCCTCCTTCCAGGAGTTCATCGGTCGCACGCTGGTCGCCGCGCTCACCGACGCCGTGGCCCGGCTCGACCTGCCCGCGTCGCTGCCGATCTGTCTCGCCGGGGGATGCGCCCTCAACATCAAGTGGAACAGCATGATCCGCTCCAGCGGGCTGTTCACCGGCGTCTGGGTCCCGCCGTTCACCAACGACTCGGGGGCGGCCCTCGGAACCGCCCTGTGCGAGGCCCTGCACCAGGGCGGCGATCCGGCGCTGGAGTGGGACGTGTACAGCGGCCCGGCCGTCACACCGAGCAGGCCCGCGCCGGGCTGGTCGGCGCGGCCGTGCGACGAGGCCCAGCTGGCCGCGCTGCTGCACACCACGGGTGAGCCGGTGGTCGTGGTCGACGGGCGGGCCGAACTGGGCCCGCGGGCGCTCGGCAACCGCAGCATCCTTGCCGCCCCGGTGTCACCGGCCATGAAGGACGAGCTGAACCGCATCAAGCACCGCGAGCCGTACCGGCCGGTCGCGCCGATCTGTCTGGAGTCGGCGGCCTCGGAGGTCTTCTCGCCCGGCGGCGCCGACCCGTACATGCTCTTCGACCACCGGCTGCGGGACGGCTGGGCGCAGCGGGTGCCGGCCGTGCTGCACCTCGACGGGACGGCCCGGCTGCAGACCGTCCGGCCCGACACACCGAACACCCGGGTCGGCCGCGTGCTGGAGGAGTACCACCGCCTCAGCGGAATCCCGCTGCTGTGCAACACGAGCGCCAACCTGGTGGGACACGGGTTCTTCCCCGACGTCGCCACCGCCACCGCGTGGGCCGGCACGTCGTACGTGTGGTCCGGCGGCACCCTGTACGCCGACGAGCAGAGGACGAACCGTGTCTGAGTCAGCGCAGGCGGCCGGGTCGCCGGTCCGCGCCTACAACGAGTGGGACCCGCTGGAGGAGGTCATCGTCGGGACCGTCGACGGCGCGCACTTCCCGCCCTACGACGTCGTGACGGCCGCGCCGCTCTCGCCGCAGCAGCGCGCGGTGTTCCGGGAGCGGGCCGGGCAGCCGTTCCCGGCGGACGAGGTCGCCGCGGCCCGCGACGAGCTGGACCAGCTCGTCGAGATCCTCAAGAATCACGGCGTACGGGTGCGCAGGCCCGACCCGCGCGACCACGGGCGGTCGTTCGGGGCGCCCGGCTGGACCAGCACCGGCCTGTACGACGCGATGCCGCGCGACCTGCTGCTGGTCATCGGCGAGCACATCATCGAAGCGCCCATGGCCTGGCGGTCGCGGTACTTCGCCAGCTCCGCCTACCGCCCGCTGCTCAAGGAGTACTTCCGCGCGGGCGCCCGGTGGTCCGCCGCCCCGCGCCCCGAGCTGAGCGACGAGCTGTACGTCGAGGACTGGACCGACCAGCCGGAGGGCGAGCCGTTCCGCTCGGTGATCACCGAGTTCGAACCGACCTTCGACGCGGCCGACTTCATCCGGTGCGGCCGGGACATCTTCGCGCAGCGCAGCCATGTCACCAACATGATGGGCATCGAGTGGGTCCGGCAGCTGATCGGCGCCGACTACCAGGTCCACGTGGTGGAACTGGCCGACGACCATCCGATGCACATCGACGCGAGCCTGATGCCGCTCGCGCCCGGCAAGGTGCTCATCCACCCCGACCGGGTGCCCGAGGTGCCGAGCCAGTTCAAGGACTGGGAGGTCCGCCGGGCGCCGAGCCCCGTCATCCCCGACGGGCACCCGCTCTACATGACCAGCAAGTGGATCAACATGAACGTTCTGATGCTGGATGAGACGCACATGCTGGTCGAGGCCGAGGACCGGCCCATGCAGGAACTCGCCGAGAGCTGGGGCATAACGCCGGTCCTCTGCCCGTTCCGTAACTTCAACAGCTTCGGCGGCTCCTTCCACTGCGCCACCACGGACGTACGCCGGCGCGGGGAGCTGCGGTCCTACCTCTGAGCGCCGCAGGAGGGCCGGGGACGGCTGAGGGCAGCTGACGACGGCCGGGGACGGCGTGGTGCGGCGAGGACCGTGCGGGTCGGCGCGGTCGGTGAGCGAACAGGGAAGGCACGATGGCAGAACGGACGGCGGTCAGGCGGTTCCCCCAGGTCCGGAGGGCGAGGACGTTGCTGCTCGACGCCCTCCGCGCCCACCCGGGCCCGGTGATCTGGGGACTCGTCGGCTCGCTGCTGTACGGCACGAGTCTGGTCGCCTGGTCGGTGGCGCTCGGCGAACTGGTCAACCACGTGGTGATCCCGCGGTTCGACGACGGCCGGATCGCGGTCGGCACGATCGTCGCCGTGCTGCTGGCGGTCGCCGCGATCGGGGTGATGCAGGGCGCCGCGGGGCTGCTGCGGCGCTGGACCCTCGTGGTGACCCGGGCCCGCTTCGACGCCACCCTGCGCGACGCGGTCGTCCGGCACTACCACCGGCTGCCGATGACGTTCCATCAGGCGCGACCCACGGGCCAGAAACTGGCGCACGTGACGACCGACGCGGAGGCCGCCGCCGAGCTGCCGGCCCGGCTGCCCGACGTGCTCGGCATGTTCGTGCTGTTCCTGGTCACCGCGGGCTGGGCGATGGTCGTCGACCCGGTGCTCGCCCTGGTCGGCGGCGCGATGATCCCGGCGCTGCTGCTGGTCAACTCCGTGTACCAGAAACAGGTCGAGGCGCCCGCGCGGGCGGTCCAGGAACGCCTGGGCCGGGTGACCGAGGTCGCCCACGAGAGCTTCGACGGCGCGGCCCTCGTCAAGACGCTCGGCCGGGAGCACGTCGAGCGGGACCGGTTCGCCGCCGAGGCGGCCGCACTGCGCGACGCGAAGATCAAACTGGCCCTGCGCGACTGGCTGTTGGACTCGCTGATCGAGTCGATCCCCTCGGCCACCTCGCTGGCCATGGTCGTTGTCGGCGCGCTGCGGGTGAACAGCGGGGACATCACGATCGGCACCCTGGTCAGCTTCGTCAACGTGTTTGCGCTGCTGGTGGTGCCGGTGCGCACCGTCGGCACCGTGCTCGGTGACGTGCCGCGCATGCTGGCCGGGTACGCCCGCGTCCGATCGGTGCTCGACGAGCCGCTGCCCGCGGCCACGGCCGATCCCGAACCGCTGCCGGACGGCCCGCTCGACGTGCAGGTCCGTGGCCTGTCCTACAGCTACCCGGGCGGCTCCACCGCGCTGTCCGACGTGACCTTCCACGTGCCGCCCGGCGCCACGGTGGCGATCACCGGCGGCACCGGCTCGGGGAAGACCACGTTGCTGCTGGCGCTGGCCGGCCTGTTGCCGATGCCGGGCGGGACGGTGCTGGTCAACGGCGCCGACCTGAGCCGGATCAGCGCCGCCGACCGGGCGGCGGCCGTCGCGGCCGCCTTCCAGGAGCCGTTCCTGTTCGCCGCGTCGCTGGCCGAGAACGTCCTGCTCGACTTCGACGGCGCTCGCGCCGCCGACGACCCCCGCTTCCACGAGGCGCTGCGCCTGGCCCGCGCAAGCGGCCTCGTGGACAGCCGGCCGGAGGGACCAGACACACCCGTCGGGGAGCGGGGCGTCACCCTGTCCGGAGGCGAACGCCAGCGCATCGCGCTCGCCCGGGCACTGGCCCGCCGACCGCGCCTGCTGCTGCTGGACGAGGCGACCTCCGCCGTCGACGCCACGACCCGGCAGGAGATCATGAGCGGCCTCACCGACGGCCTGACCTCCACCACGACGATCGTCGTCACCACCAGCGCCGCGACCCTGGCCCTCGCCGACACCGTCGTCTACCTCGACCAGGGTCGGGTCGCCGGCGTCGGACCGCACGCCGACCTGGTGCGGCTCGACGGCTACGACCGGCTGATCCGCGCGTACGAGCGAGAGCAGGTGCAGGCATGAGCACCCCCGAGCGGGCAGACCTCGCGGCCCCCACCGACCCGGCGGACCCGGAGAGCGTCACCGGGTCGACGACCGCCGTGATCCGGCGCGGGCTCGCGGCCGTCCCCGCGATCCGCCGGGGCCTCGGGCCGACCGTCGTCCTCGCCCTGCTCGGCGGGGCCGGGCGGCTCGCCGTGCCGGTGCTGATCCAGCAGGTCATCGACCGCGGGCTCAGCTCCGGGCACATCAGCGGCGGCCGGCTGCTGGGCCTCAGCCTCGTCGCGGGGCTGGTGGTGGTGCTGACCGCCGTCGTCAACTGGGCGGGCCTGGCGCGGCTCGCGATCGCCAGCGAACGCGCGCTGTACGACCTGCGGGTCCGCGCCTTCACCCACGTGCACCGGCTGAGTGTGGCGTACCACTCGTCCGAGGCGCGCGGGAAGCTGGTGTCCCGGGTCACCTCCGACGTCGAGACCCTCAGCATGTTCCTCCAGTGGGGCGGCATCGCCTGGGTGGTGAACGGCGCCGTCATGCTGGCCGCCCTCGCCGGCATGGCCTTCTACGACATCTGGCTGACGCTGGTCACGGTGGTGCTGACCGTGCCCCTGCTGCTTCTGGTGCGGATGGTCGTCGCCCGTCTCGGGCCCGCGCACACCGCCGTCCGGGTCCGCGTCGCCCACCTGTTGACGGTCATCGCGGAGACGATCCAGGGCGCCGCCGTCATCCGGGCGTACGGCGTGGAGGAGCCGAGCCTGCGCCGGACCTCGGACACCATCCACCGGTGGCGGGACTCGAAGGTCCGCGCCGGAGTGCTCGGCGGACTGCTGTTCTCGCTCGCCGACCTGTTCGCGGTGGTGATCGTGGTCGCCGTCATCGCGGTGGGGCTCGCGATCGGGCCGTCGACCGGGCACAGCGCCGGTGAACTGGTCGCGTTCATCCTGCTGGTGACGCTGTTCCTGGCGCCGATCACGGAGTTCACCCAGGTCATCGACTTCACCCAGAGCGCGGTCGCCGGATGGCGGCGCGTGCTGGCCCTGCTCGACATCACCGAAGACGTCCCCGAGCCGGTCGACGGCCACCGGCTGCCGCCCGGCCCGCCCGGCGTGGTGGTCGAGAACGTGGTGTTCAGCTATCCGGGCGCCGAGGTGACGCTGGACGACGTGTCGTTCGAGGTGCCGGCCGGCCGCCAGGTCGTGCTGGTGGGCGCCACCGGCTCCGGCAAAACGACGCTGACGAAACTGATCGCGCGGCTCGCCGATCCCGACAGCGGCCGCATCCTGATCGGTGGCGTGGACGTCCGCGAGATCGCCACGGACTCGCTGCGCTCGCGGCTGGTGGTCGTACCCCAGGAGCCGTTCCTCTTCGACACCACGGTGGAGGAGAACGTACGGTATGGCCGCCCGTCCGCCACCCGTGCCGAGATCGAGCTGGCCTTCCGCGAACTGGGCGCGGACGCGTTCCTCGCCGGTCTGCCGCTCGGCCTCGACACCCCCGTGGGGCAGCGTGGTGAGAGCCTGTCGGCGGGGGAGCGGCAACTGGTCGCCCTGGCCCGCGCCCATGTGGCCGACCCGGCGTGCCTGATCCTCGACGAGGCGACCTCGGCGGTGGACCCCGAGATCGAGCTGACGCTCATCGAGGCGCTGCGCCGGCTGACCGCGGGACGCACCTCGGTGACCGTGGCGCACCGGCTGGCCGTGGCGCAGCGGGCCGATGAAGTCATGGTCCTTGCGGACGGGCGGCTGGTGGAGCGCGGCCCGCACCACGAACTGCTCGCGGCGGACGGCGTGTACGCGGGGCTGTACGACAACTGGCGGCGAGCCACGGTAGGCAGCACTCACTCCTGACCCGCGTACCCTCGCTCGCCGCCCCGGAAGGCCCACTCCTGGCCTGCGTGCCCGCGATTGCCGCCCCAGAGGCCCGCTTCTGACCCGTGTACCCACGTCCCCGGACCTCTCGCTCCGGCAGGACGGCTCCGGCCCGGTGTGCCGGCGTCCCTGCCGCCGGGCCGTCATGCGGTCGGTACGTGCCCGACGCCGGGGCCGTAGCGCAAGATGGCCTCCTGTCGCTCCACGGCATGTGACGACACGTCAAGTCATGCGTCTGTACAGGGCCGATGGCGTTCCGGGCGCCCGTCGCGGACCCCCGTTCCGGTGACAAGACGCGCCGCTCGGGCCCACATATGGTGAGCCTGATCGGCCCCGCGTTTCTCCCTCATTTCAGGTGGCTCAGACCCGTAGGCACCGTCGGCGAAAGGAAGACATGGTGGCTGAAAGCATCAGTAAAACGGCGGCTCAAGGACTGACGGCCGAGCAGGTGAAGTCCTTTCAGGAGAACGGTTTCATCGGGCCGTTCGACCTCTACTCGGAGGACGAGGCCCGGCTCCACTGGAACCAGGCCATGATCGAGATGGTGACCTCGCGCAACAAGCCGCACGAGTCGACCATCATCAATTACGACCGTCATCTGGACTGCGACACCCTCTCCCGGCACATCGCCCACCCCACGGTCGTGCACAAGCTGCGCAGCCTGATGGGGGACGACATCATCTGCTGGAAGACGAACATCTTCGAGAAGCAGCCGGGCGAGTCCGGCACTGGCTGGCACCAGGTCGAGGCCTTCACCGTCTTCGAGTCGGAGACGGTCGCCTACCCCTCGCTGCGCTACACCGAGGAGAGCAGCGCCGCCACCCAGGAGCTGACCGTGTGGACGGCGTTCTCCGAGGCGGACGAGGAGCACGGCTGCCTCCGCTTCATCCCCGGCAGCCACAAGAAGTGGTACTACGACGAGACCAAGCCGATGTCGCGGAACGTGGAGAGCAAGTCCCACGACTTCTTCGGCTACGACTACTCGGAGCTGCAGCTCGACCCCGACTGGGACCCGAACGCCGGCGAAGTCGTCAACATGCCCATGAAGCCCGGGCAGTTCGTGATCTTCCTGGCCAAGTGCATCCACGGCTCCCTGCCGAACGTCAGCGACACCAAGCGGCTCGGGCTCGCCACCCGGTACGTCTCGCCGTCCGTGCGGGTCTACGAGCACATCGACAGCCTCAGCGGGTTCGGTGACGCGATCAGCCTCGACTACCACGGCAGCGTCCTGGTCTCCGGCGAGGACCGGTGGGGTCACAACCGCATCCACACCGAGAACCTGAACGGGTTCCCGTTCCCGAAGGTGGACTGATGACCACCGACGACTACCGGCGCAAGTTTGCCGAGTTCCTCGCCAAGCAGCCCATGACCGCCGACATCACCTACGAGCAGGTGGCCGGCACGAAGACGCGCGCCGACCTCGGCATCAGCTCGCTCAACATGGTCCTGCTCCTCGTGAACTACATCGAGGAGCACACGGGCAACTCCGTGACCATGCAACCGGAATGGGTCTCCCGGCTGGGCGACGTCGACGGCATCCTCTCCGTGCTCCGCGAGATCGACGCGAGCGCGGTGGTGTCGCCCCGGGCCTGACCTCGCTGTCGCGGAGCCCGGCGCCGGCAGTCCCCGTCCGCTCGGCCGATCGAAGGAACCATGATCTCGGATCTCGAAAATGTCGGCATCGGGTCGTTCGCGTGCGTCTTCGGCGACCTGGAGAACAAGCCGGAGAACATCCCCGGCTTCGACGCCCTGTGGCAGACCGCGTCGTTCGGCACGGACTTCGCCGACATGGGCTGCAGCACCTACCGGAAGATGAACCGTCCGGTGGTCGACCACGTCGTCGAGGCTGTGCGCCGCAGCATGAGCGGTTCGGGGGCGCGGCCCGCGGACGTCGGCCACCTCGTCATCGCCACCAGTGACCCGACGCTCGCCCTGCTGCCATCCGACTTCGCCGATCAGGTGCTGCTCGCCTGCGGCCTGGACGACTGCGTCCCGCACCTGGTGTCCTACCAGCGGTGCTGCAGCTCGCTCACGGCACTGCGGCACGCGCGGGACCTGTTCGCGGATCCGGACGTGACGCACGTGGTCATGGTCGCCCTGGATTTCGTGCCGGACGACCGTGACCGGGTCCGCCCCTACGCCCTGTTCGGGGACGCCGCGGTCGCCTGCACGCTCACCCGGCACGACCCCGGGCTGGTCCGGCTCGTCTCGTCCGCCGTCAAGGTGGACCCGGACGGCCTGCGCGGCCAGGACTCGTTCGCGTCCCGCAAGACCGTCGCTGACCGCGCGCTGGCGGGGGCCCTGCGCGCCGGCCGACGGCAACGAGGCCGGCTGGCCCGGGTATTCGCCGCGAACCTGTACAAGCCGCTGACGCTGTTCAACGCGACCTCGGTCGGATTGCCGCCGGACCGGTTGCACTTCACCGAGACACTCGCCGCCTACGGACACTGCGGCAACGCCGACTGGGTGATCAACCTGGCCGATTACCACGAGCGCGTCGGCGTCCGCGCCGGGCAGACATACCTCGCGCAGTCCCTGGCGCCGGGCTTCTACGCATGCGCACTCCTGGAAGGGACCGCGTCGTGAAGGGGCTGCTCGCCAGGACCGACTGCATCGGGCCGATCGCCGTGCCGGCGGGCGCGCTGGACACCCTGCGCTCCCTCGCCGAGGCGGCCGGCGTCGACGAGTTCGCCGCGCTGTCCCTGTGCGCCGGCGTCCTCGCCCGGCGGCTGCCGCACCCCGGAACGGACTGCCGGGTCCGGGTCACCCAGCAGGAGGCCGAGGCGGTCCTGCCCCGGCCCGACACCCCGGACGCGGCGATGAGCTTCCGCGACGCGCTGAGGCAGGCCTCCCAGACCGAGGCACCGCCCGCCGCGGACCCCGGCGAGGACCACCCGGTCGCCGTGAGCATGCTGATCAGCGCGAGCGGCCGGAACCTGTACGTCGAGTCCATGACCGACGCGTCCGACGTGCCCACCACGCAGGCTTGGGCGCACGCCTTCTGCCGGCTGCTCACCGGCCTGACGGACGACCCGGACGCACCGATGCTCAGCCATCCGCTGGTGGGGCCGGAGGAACGCGAACGGATCCTCCACGGTCTCAACCCGCACCAGGAGCCGGTGATCCGGTACCGCACGATGGCCGGCCCATTCGAGGAGCAGGCCGAACGCACCCCGGACGCGGTCGCCCTCCAGGACGAGGACGGCACCACCGTCAGCTACCGGGAACTCAACGAGCGGGCGAACCGGCTGGCCCACCACCTGCGGGCGCTCGGCGCGGGCCCCGGCACCCGGATCGGGATCTGCCTGCGCCGCGGCATCCCCCAGGTTGTCGCGGTCTACGCGGCGGTCAAGACCGGCGCCACCTACGTGCCCCTCGACGCGGACCTGCCGGATCAGCGCATCGCCCTCATCCTCGCCGACGCCGAACCCCGGCTGGTGCTCACCGACCTGGCCTGCCGCGGTCATCTGCCCGACGGCGCCTGGCAGATCCACGACGTTGGCACGGAGCAGCTGGGCACCGGCCACCCGGTGACGAACCCCGCCGTCGACGGCGGCCCCGGACTGGTGCACATCCTGTACACCTCGGGGACCACCGGCCGGCCCAAGGGCGTCGTCTCCCGCACCGCGGGCACCCTCGCCAACATCTTCTGGATGCAGCGGCAGTACCCGTACCGCCCCGGCGAGACGGCGATGTTCAAGGCCTCACCGGGGTTCGACATCTCCATCTGGGAGCTGTTCTGGCCGCTCTACCACGGTGCCCGGCTGGTGATCTGCCGACCCGGCGGCGAACGGGACCCGCGCCACCTGGCCCGGCTCACCCGCGACCACGACGTCTCGCTGATCTTCCTGGTGCCGACGATGATGACGGCCTACCTGGAGGAACTGGCCGAGGCCGCGCCGAAGGCGCTGAAGTGGGTGGTGTGCGGGGGCGAGCCGATGAGTCCCCGCATCCCCGAGTCCTTCGCCGCCGTCCTGCCCGGCAGCGAACTCGTCAACGCCTTCGGCCCGACCGAGGCCGGGCCGGTCACCGACAACGTCGTCGACGCGGGCTCGGTCGCCGGCACCGTCCCCGTGGGCTGCCCCGCCGACAACTTCCGGGTGACCGTCCTCGACTCCAACCTCGACCTCGTACCCGTCGGCACGCCCGGCGAGGCATACATCAGCGGGCGGATCGGCCTCGCGGACGGCTACTGGGGGCAGGCCGCCCAGACCGCGGAGCGGTTCGTCGCGGACCCCTACGGCCCGCCCGGCTCGCGGATGTACCGCACCGGCGACCTCGTCCGCTACCGACCGGACGGCGCGCTGGAGCACCTCGGCCGCATCGACCGGCAGGTCAAGATCCGGGGGCTGCGCATCGAGCCCGGTGAGGTCGAGTCGGTGCTCGCCGCGCACCCCGCCGTCGGCGACTGCGCGGTGCTCGCCCACGGGCAGCCGCTGCGCCTGCTCGCCTTCGTCGTGCCCGCCGGCCAGGGCTGTGCCGCGGACCTGGACCCCGCGGCGGTGCTCGCCCACGCCGCCGAGGTGCTGCCCGCGCAGATGCGCCCGGACCGGGTGGTGCCGGTCGACTACCTTCCGGCGACGGTCAACGGCAAGATCGACCAGGGCGAACTGATCAAGATCTGGCAGGAAATCACCGAGCGGGAAAGGCCCGTCGAGCCGCCCGCCGACGAACTCGAAGCAGCCCTCGTCCGCATCTACCACCAGGTCCTCGGCCGGTCCTCGATCAGCGTGCTGGACACGTTCGTCGAGTTGGGCGGCCACTCGCTGCTCACCTTCCGGCTGCGCGACGAGTGCCGGGCGACCCTCGGGGTCGAACCCGACCCGACCCGGCTGATGCACGACACGCTGCGGGACGTGGCCGCGACGATCCGCAAGACGACGATCCCGTCAGCGCGGGACTAGGACTGGAGGGACGACGGCTTTGGACACCCTGACGACCGGCGACACGGACAAACTCGCCGGCGCGTTGCACGGCGATCTCATCACTCCCGCCGACCCGCGCTACGACGAGGTCCGCCAGGTCTGGAACGCCGACATCGACCGGCGCCCCTTGCTGATCGCGCGCTGCGCCGACGTGGCGGACGTGCGGGCCGCCGTCACCTTCGCCGCCGAACGCGGACTGCCCGTCGCGGTGCGCGGCGGCGGCCACAGCGTCGCCGGCCACGGCACCTGCGACGGCGGCCTGACCGTCGACCTGCGCCGGATGCGGTCCGTCGAGATCGACACCGAGCGCCGGCTGGCGCACGTGCAGGGTGGAGCGCTGTGGCAGGACGTCGACGGGGCCAGTCAGGCGCACGGACTGGCGACCACGGGCGGCATCGTCAGCGAGACCGGCGTCGGCGGACTCGCCCTCGGCGGCGGCATCGGCCACCTCATGCGCCGCTGCGGACTCACCGTGGACAACCTGGTGGAAGCCGACGTGGTGACCGCCGACGGCAGCCTCCTGCGGGTCGACGAGACCACGGACCCCGAGCTGCTGTGGGGACTGCGCGGCGGCGGCGGCAACTTCGGGGTCGTGGTGCGGTTCGGCTTCCGCCTGCACGAGGTCGGTCCGACCGTCCTGGGCGGGATGATCATCCATCCGCTCGATGGCGCACCGCGGTTCCTCACCCGCTACCGCGACCTCATCGCCGAGGCCCCCGACGAACTCGGCACGATCCTCAACCTCCGGCTGTGCCCGCCGGTGGCCGCCGTCCCCGAGCACCTGCACGGCTCTCCGGTCGTGGCCCTCAACGTGTGCTGGTCCGGCGCCGACCCGGAGGAGGGCGCCGAGTTCCTGCGCCCGCTACGCGAGTTCGGGCCCGCGCTGCTCGACTCGGTCGCGCCCATGCCGTACGTGGACCTGCAGCAGATGGTCGACCGCACCTCACCGCCGGGCAAGGAGTACTACTGGCGGTCGGTGGACTTCGGCACGCTCGACGACCAGGTCATCGACACCGTCGTCGAACACGCGTCGCGGATCACCTCGCCGCTGGCGGCCGTACCCATCTACCACCTCGGCGGGGCGATCGGCCGGGTGCCCGACACCGGCACCGCCTTCGGCCCCCGGCACGCCGGCCACAACATCAACATGTTCGGCGCGTGGGAGCCCGGCCGAGGCGACCGGGAACGGCACGTCGGCTGGGTGCGGGACTTCAGCGAGGCGATGGCGCCCTACGCGGTCGGCCAGTACGTCAACTTCCTCAACGACGAGGGCAGCGACGGCGTCCGCGCGGCCTACGGGCAGCGGTGGCGGCGCCTGGTCGACCTCAAACGGCGCCTGGACCCGCAGAACCTCTTCCGCTTCAACTTCAACATCGACCCGGGCCAGCCCGAAGAGGGGCACCGATGAGATTCGGCATCATGATCGTCCCGGAGGACCGCTGGCGCACGGCGCGGCACAAGTGGCTCAGGGCCGAGCAGATGGGGTTCGACCACGCCTGGACCTACGACCACCTCAACTGGCGTGCGTTCCGGGCCAAGGAGTGGTTCACCATGGTCCCGACGCTGACCGCGGCGGCCGTGGAGACCGAGCGCATCGGCCTCGGCGTGCTGGTCGCCTCGCCCAACCTGCGCCACCCGGTGCACCTCGCCAAGGACGTCACCGGCCTCGACGACATCTCCGACGGCCGTCTCATCCTCGGCCTCGGCGCCGGTGCGGAGGGCTTCGACTCCCGCATGACCCGCCGCTCCTCCTGGAGCCGGCGCGAGCGCACCGAACGGTTCGCCGAGTACGTCGAGCTGACCGACCGGCTCCTGACGCAGCCGGTGACCACGTTCGACGCCCGCTACTACCTCGCGGACGAGGTGCACTCCCAGCCCCTGTGCCGGCAGCAGCCCCGGGTCCCCTTCGCGGTCGCCGCGTCCGGGCCGCGCGGCATGCGCGTGGCGGCCCGGCACGCCTCGTACTGGGTCACCACCGGCGAGCCCAACCGGTTCGCCGACGCACCCTACGAAGAGGCCCTGCCCGTCCTGCGACAGCAGGTGGAGGCGCTGGAGAAGGCCTGCGTGGAGGTCGGCCGCGACCCGTCCACCGTCTCCCGGCTGCTCGTCGCCGGCCCCACCGTCGGTGGCGTCCTCGACTCGCCGGCGGCGTTCTTCGACGCGGCGGGCCGCTTCGCCGAGGCCGGCATCACGGACCTCGTCGTGCAGTGGCCCCGGCCCGACGAGCCCTTCAAGGGGAGCGAGGACGTGCTGGAGAAGGTCGCCGAAGACCTCGACGGGCACCGCGGCACCTGACCGGGCCGGTGGGGGAGACCCGACCGCCGTCCCAGGAGAAAACCGGTTCCGACACAGAAGGACTGTTTGATCCGATGCGCACCCACTACGTGGGGGACACCCCCCTCGACGACGACCGGCTCACCAAGGACCTCGAACAGAGCGACTCGCTGACGTGGTCGGAGGCGTACAGCGACTACGTCTTCGGCGGCGCCTGGAAAAGCTGCATGCTCTGGGCCCGGGGCGGGGACGCCGGTGACGGCGTGGTCACCCACTACGACCACGAACGGCCCGCCGCCTTCACCGAGTTCGCCGACCAGCTGCCCTACCTTCGGGAACTGATCGAGAGCGTCGCCGACCTGGACCGGCTCAACTTCGTACGCCTGGCGAAGGTGCAGAACAGCGTGATCATCCCGCACCGGGACCTGCTCGAACTCGCCGACC
Organism: Streptomyces sp. R28; assembly: GCF_041052385.1. Lineage (GTDB taxonomy): Bacteria > Actinomycetota > Actinomycetes > Streptomycetales > Streptomycetaceae > Streptomyces. Next base: position 9,684,079 of record NZ_CP163439.1, read on the forward strand.
TCGCCGACGAGACCCGCAACGCCCACCGCATGCACATCCCCCTCGTCACCAACGAGGACTGCTTCTTCAACGAGGGCGACACCGTCTTCCGCATGCGCCGGGGCGAAGTGTGGTTCCTCGACGCCTCGGAGATCCACTCGGTGGCGGTGCTCTCCTCCCAGGAACGCGTGCACCTGATGTTCGACTTCGTGGACGTGCCGTCCCCCAAGCCGTTGACCACGGTCCGGGGCGCGGGACCCGACGCCGGGATCCCCGCCGACCGCACGCTGAAGCGCCCGCCGCTCACCGACGCCGAGCACGCCGGCCTGATGCGGCTCGCCGACATTCTCACGCCGGAGACGGTCAACGAGGTCTTCAGCATCGTCATTAAACGGCACTTCCGCTCCGACGGCGGCGAAAGCTTCGTGTGGCGGACGATGACCGACATCGCGCGCGCCGCGGCCGACCCGGCCGTCCTCGCGCACGTCGAGGAGCTGCGGCGCCACTACACCCTGGAACGCACGGCCTGAGCGCCCGGAGTCCCCGCCCCGCGCCGCCCCGCACGTCCGGCGCGGGGCACCGGGCCCCGCGCCTCGCGTACGGGCCCTGCGGTGCCGACGAGATCGGCGCAGCCGTTCCACCCCCACCCCCGAGCGGCTCCGGGTTGATAAGCGGGGCGAGGGTTCGCGGTGTCATCTGGGGTACGAACAGCCAGCACGGCTCCTCGAACTCCTTGCCATGCACCCGCGCCGTGGCGCGGAGGAAGTGTTCCTCGTCGAGGTCCGGCGTGCGTCCCACACGGACGGTCCGCCGGAGGGCCGCCTCTGAGAGTGCGATGTCCTTGGCCGGCATGACGAAGATGGCGCCGTCACCGGTGTCCTTGAATGCACCGGGCCGGTCTCGTGGGTCCGGCAGACCAACGTGGGCCAGCACATTGGTGAGGACGTCGTCCAGGTCCGAACGGACGGGTGCCATCTTCGCTTCCGGAATCTGGCTGTAGCCCTGCATGTCCACGGCCAGGAGCGCCTGGTCCGGAGGCACGTCGACGGACGAAGGTGGGGCAAGGGGCATGCTGTCGCCGACCTTTCGGTCACGACGGAGGAATCGAGTGCGCCATGCTGATCGGCCCGGGCGCGCTCTGGTGCCCACTACTGGGCACCACCCGGGTGCAGCCGGTCACATCGTGCTGCGGGCGTGGGCCGCGAGCGATGTGATGTCCTGGATCAGGAGTCCGCCGCCCGGATCCGCCTCCAACCAGCCCTCTTCCCGTCTGGGAGAGCTCTTCCTGAGTCAGCCGGACACTGACCGCCGGCTGATTCGTCGAAGCCGCATCCACAAGTCGGCGCAGGGCACCGGCCAGGCGTACGGGAACACACGCGGTGGCCAGTTCGAGCCTTACGGCCTCGGACTCCCTGACCCGCGCGATCGCATGGCGCAGCAACGGGTTGAGCAGGCCGTTGCTTTCGAGGAAAGAAAGGAAAATCCTGGCAGTTGCGGGTCAGCGCCGAAGGCCAAGATCACAGCGGTGGTAGGGCAGTCAGCGGGCCGCCGTTCTGCAAGGCCGAGGGCATCGAGCTGCGCCTGGACGCCACCGACGTCCGCATCGAAGGCCTGACCTGCGCCGTCACCGCACAGCTCCGGTCGGCGCGGCTGGCAGCGGAGACGGTAGGGCCCGCTGCCTCGTACGCGCCGCTGGCGCGGCAGGTTTCCGGGTCCATGCCAGTCACCGAGATTACGTGTGGGCGGCCGTCGATGGGGGCGGGTGCTTCGGCTCCGGAGTGGCCGTACTTCGCTGACGAGTACAAGGTGTGGGCCTGACGCCGGTCGCGTATCAGGGCCCGTACCGAAAAGGCCCGGGGCAAGTCAGCATCAGTCCATGCGGCGCTTCGCACACACGCCTGCTCGGAGGCTCCCCGACAGCCTGGGCGGCGCAGAAACGTGCAGGCGGGAAGCCAGGTCATAGCAATGCACGATCTTCTTGAAGGTCTTCGAGTCGAGGGCACGACCATGTACAGTGTTGGGCGCCCCTGACCTGCAGAAAGCTGGCGGGGAGCCGTCTTTCAGGAGTCCAAAGTGCTGCGTACTCTGTTCAAGTCCAAGATCCACCGCGCCACCGTCACCCAGGCCGACCTGCACTACGTGGGTTCGGTGACCATCGACGCGGACCTGCTCGATGCAGCCGACCTACTGCCCGGCGAGCTCGTCCACATCGTGGACATCACCAACGGCGCCCGCCTGGAGACCTACGTCATCGAGGGCGAGCGCGGCTCGGGGGTCGTCGGGATCAACGGTGCCGCCGCTCATCTCGTCCACCCCGGCGACCTGGTGATCATCATCAGCTACGCTCAGATGACCGACGCCGAGGCGCGGGAGTTCGAGCCGCGGGTCGTGCATGTGGACGGCGCCAACCGGATCGTGGCGCTGGGCGCCGACCCGTCCGAGCCGGTGCCTGGCTCCGACCAGGAGCGCAGCCCGCAGGCCGTCCCGACGGCCTGACGCCCCGAAGTCTCAGACGTCACGCGTCTTCGGACGTCACGCATCTTCAGACGGAAGACGGACCCAGGAGCGCGCCATGAGCGACATCGAGATCCGCGACGACCGGCCGGCCGGACGCCTGGAGGCGCTCCAGGGTGACGAAGTGGTCGGCCGCATCGAGTACTTCGTCCTCGAATCCCCGGCGCGCGCCCTCGTCCCCGTCCACACCATCGTGGAGCCGGCCCACGAGGGGAAGGGCATCGCGGGCTCCCTGGCGCGCGAGCTGTACGGCACGGCGGCGCGCGAGGGAGTCGTCGTCGCGCCGCTGTGCCCGTACGTCGTGAAGTGGGCCGAGCGCCACCCCGACGAGGCCCCGGTGACCGACCCGGGGCTGCTGGAGGCGGCGCAGGACTGGCTGCGGGCACACCCGGGGAGGTTCTGATGCTCGCCCTTCTGCACACCTCGCCCTTGCACGTCCCCGTCTTCGAGGCACTGCGCGACGAAGACCATCCGGGCCTGGAAATGCGGCACTTCGTCGACGAGGAGCTGCTGGCCCGGGCCCGCCGGGAGGGCCCCGAAGCCGTCGTGGACGATGTCCGGGACGCGCTGCGGAAGGCCGACGGTGCGCGGGCCGTGCTGTGCACCTGCTCGACCATCGGCGGCATCGCGGAGGAGGCCCCCGCCGAGGCCGGGGTGCCGGTGCTGCGCGTGGACCGTCCGATGGCGGCCGCCGCGGTGGCCGAGGGGGCCCGTGCCGTGGTCCTGGCCACGGTGGAGAGCACGCTCGGTCCGACGGTGTCCTTGATCGAGGAGGAGGCCCGCCGTGCGGGGCGCCCCGTCGCCGTGCGGACCCGCCTCGTCGAGGGCGCGTGGGAGCGCTTCGAGGCGGGGGACGTCGACGGTTGCGCCCGCCTGGTGGCATCCGCGGCGGACGAGGTCACGGACGCCGACGCGATCGTCCTCGCCCAGGTCTCCCTCGCCCGGGCCCAGCGGCTGGCCACGACAACGGTGCCCGTACTGTCCAGCCCCCGCCCGGGGCTGGCGGCGGGAGCTCAGGCTCTGTACCAGCGGTAGGCCCACCTGGGCGCCCGCAGTGACGCGGGTGAGTGACTGGCGGCGCGGCCGTCGGGTACGCGGGGGAGTAGTCCAGAGCCGACCCGCACCGATTGGCTGGAGGACGCCATGACGAACCCCTACCAGGACCCCGTCCACCCGGACCCCGTCCACCCGGACCCGACGCCGGGCCCGGAGCCGCCGAAGCCACACCCGGTCCCGACCCCGGAGCCGCCGCCGACCCCCGAACCACCTCCGACGCCCGGCCCGCCTCCGACCCCGGGGCCACCGCCTACACCGGGGCCGTCTCCGACGCCGGGCCCGCCCCCCGTGCCGGGGCCGCCCCCGCCCGCACCGTCACCGCCGAGCCCGACCCCGCCCCCGGAGCCCTCCCCGTCCCCGATCCCCCCGGGACCGGAGCCGGTACCGAATCCTGAGCCAGGTCCACCGCTGACCTGACCGCAGCCACCACCGCCAAGGGCGTGGGGCTGTGCCGATATGCGGCTCCGCCGCATACGTGCGACCAGTCCCCACGCCCCCGCGGTCGCGATACGACCGACTGCCGAGTGCTCAGCCGGCCACCTCCGACCGGTCCCCGCCCCACAGCGTGTGGAACGAGCCCTCCCGGTCGGTCCGCCGGTACGTGTGCGCCCCGAAGAAGTCCCGCTGCCCCTGGGTGAGCGCCGCAGGCAGCCGCTCGGCGCGCAGAGCGTCGTAGTAGGCGAGGGCCGCCGCGAAGCCCGGCGTCGGAACGCCCTGGCGGGTCGCCGCGATGATCACCTCACGCCAGTCGTCCTGCGCCGCGGCGATCTCCTGCGCGAACGTGTCGTCGGACAGCAGGCTCGGCAGGTCGGGCCGGGCGTCGTACGCCGCGCGGATCCGGTCCAGGAACGCCGCGCGGATGATGCAGCCGCCGCGCCAGATGGCCGAGACGGCGCCCAGGTCGATGTCCCAGTCGTACTCCGCGCGAGCCGCGTCGATCTCGTGGAAGCCCTGCGTGTACGACACGATCTTGGACGCGTACAGCGCCTGCTCCACCCGGTCGGCGAACGCCCCCGCCTCCGCCTCGCTCAGCGGCGACGCCTTGGGCCCGGCCAGCCCGCGGGACGCGTCCCGCAGCGCCGCGTGCCCGGACAGGGAGCGGGCGAAGACGGCCTCCGCGATCCCGGACACGGGCACGCCCAGGTCCAGTGCGATCTGCACGGTCCACCGCCCCGTGCCCTTCTGCTCCGCCTGGTCGACCACCACGTCCACGAACGGCTTGCCCGTCGCCGCGTCCACGTGCGACAGCACCTCGGCCGTGATCTCGATCAGGTAGGAGTCCAGCCGACCCGTGTTCCAGGTCCGGAAGATCTCCGCGATCTGCGCCGGCTCGTACCCGGCGACGTCCCGCAGCAGCTGGTAGGCCTCGCCGATGAGCTGCATGTCGGCATACTCGATGCCGTTGTGGACCATCTTCACGAAGTGCCCGGCACCGTCCGGACCGACGTGCGTCACACAGGGCGCCCCGTCCGCCGCCTTCGCCGAGATCTTCTCCAGCATGGGGCCGAGAGAGTCGTACGACTCCTTCGGGCCACCCGGCATGATGCTGGGCCCGTGCAGCGCGCCCTCCTCGCCACCCGAGACGCCCATGCCGACGAAGTGGATGCCCTGCTCGCGCAGATCGCGCTCGCGGCGCCGGGTGTCGGCGAAGTGCGCGTTGCCACCGTCGATGATCATGTCACCGGGCTCCAGGAGCGGGGCGAACTCCTGGATCACCGCGTCGGTCGGCTCACCGGCCTTGACCATGATGACCAGGCGCCGCGGCCGCTCCAGCGCCGCCACGAACTCCTTGGCGGTCTCGGCCGCGATGAACTCGCCCTCGCTCCCGAACTCCTCCACCAGCGACCGCGTACGCGCCGGCGTCCGGTTGTGCACCGCGACCGTATAGCCGTTGCGGGCGAAGTTGCGGGCGAGATTGCGGCCCATGACCGCGAGACCCGTGACGCCGATCTGCGCCGAAGTGCTCATGCGTTGGCTCCTAGTGACCTCGATATATCAGCGGTGCCGGTCATGCCCGCCAGTATTGCCCCATCGTCCATCCTGACGTGCCGGTACTCCGACCGCACATCCGGGTGGCGCTATGTCGCGCAGGCAGATACGCACAGAAGGCCCCGGCGCACTCAGCCGCACCGGGCGCCCGGCAACGTGCGCCGATTCCTCGCCACTTGGCGTGAACAGGCGGCTGAATTGCCGTCTTGTCATGGCCTGTTCGCAGCGCTTACTTTTGCCCCTCCTGACGCATGTCAATGGGGGGCTCCGTCATGGCCGTACGCGGTCGGCACCGCCGATACCAGCCGAACAGGATCAATCGCGCCTCACTCACCGTCACCGCGGGCGGTGCCGGGATGGCGCTCCCGCTCATCGGCGCGGGTGCCGCGCAGGCGGCCGACGTGGACACCTGGAACAAGGTCGCCGCGTGCGAGTCGACCAGCCGGTGGCACGTCAACACCGGCAACGGCTTCTACGGCGGACTGCAGTTCGCCCAGTCGACGTGGGAGGCGTACGGCGGCACGCGGTACGCGGCGCGGGCGGATCTGGCCAGCAAGGACCAGCAGATCGCCGTCGCGGAGAAGGTGCTGGACGGCCAGGGGCCGGGCGCCTGGCCGCTGTGCTCGGTACGGGCCGGGCTGACCCCGGGCGGCGACGGCGGCGACACTCCCGACATCCACCCCGCCGGCACCACCACCAAGAAGACCTCGGTCCAGGACGTCCAGCCGCAGACCACGCCCCAGTCGCGGGCCGGCACGGCCGAGATGTACACCGTCGTGCGCGGCGACACACTCTCGGGGATCGCCGAGTCGGAGAAGGTCAAGGGCGGTTGGCGGGGGCTGTACGCCGCGAACCGGACGGCCATCGGCGCGGATCCGGACCTGATCCTGCCCGGTCAGCGGCTCGCGGTGCGCGGCAAGGCCGCCCCGACCACGACCAGACCGGCCTCCCCCGCCACGTCCTCGCCCGAGAAGACCTCTTCGGGCCGGCAATCCGCCGACCGCGAAGCCGCCGGCCGGGAGAAGCAGTCCGCCACGGTCAGTCGCTCGCTGGTAGCCCCGGTGGGCTCCCCCACGGGCACTCCGTACCGCAAGGCCGGTTCGTCCTGGTCGAAGGGCTACCACACCGGCGTCGACTTCCCCGTCCCGACCGGTACGTCCGTGAAGTCCGTCGGGGCCGGCCAGGTGGTCGAAGCGGGGTGGGGCGGCTCCTTCGGCTACCAGGTGGTGATCCGGCACACCGACGGCCGCTACAGCCAGTACGCCCACCTCTCGGCCATCTCCGTGAAGGCCGGGCAGTCGGTCGGAGCCGGCCAGCGCATCGGCCGCTCCGGGTCCACGGGCAACAGCACGGGCCCGCATCTGCACTTCGAGGTGCGGACGGGGCCCGGTTTCGGCGCGGACATCGACCCGGTGGCCTATCTCCGGGCCGGTGGCGTCAGGATTTGACGCGGATGCGGTGCCGGTCGATGACGGGCGTCGGGACGTACGGGCCCCCGTAGAAGGGGCCGTAGAGGTTCGGGGGGTTGCCCTCGGGGTGCGGCGGCTCGCCGCCCTCGTAGGCGCCCTCCGCGACCTGGGTCGATATGAGGATGCCCTCGATCCGGTCCGGTACGAGGGGCTCCTCCACGCCGGGTACGAGGATCTCCTCGCGCGGCATCGTCCCGGCCTGCTCCGGTACGCCCGCGAGCAGTTCCTCGGCGTGCACCGGAACCACGGCCGGCAGCGTCGGCTCGGGCAGGACCCGCTCGGCCCCCGCCTCCGTACGCGCGATCCGCTCCGTCGTCAGCAGGATCAGGCCACCCGCCGCCACCACGCCGCAGCCCAGGGCGAGCAGGGTGCCCGTGGTGCCGTAGCGGAAGGTTTCGCCGAACATCGTGATGCCGACCGCGGCCGCCACGACGGGGTTCACGACCGTCAGGGTGGCCAGCGGCGCCGCGAGGCCCGCGCCTCGGTAGGCGGCCTGGGACAGACACAGACCGGCCGTGGCGAAGACGCCTATCGTGGCCAGGGTCGGCAGGTCGGCCGCGGACACCCCGCCGTTCCAGTCGACCGCGACGACCTTCGTGAACACCGAGGACATGCCGAAGGCTATGCCGGAGCCGGTCGCGAGCAGCATGCTGCGCACCGCCGGGTGGCGGTGGGCCGCCCGGCCCGCGATCATCAGCGTCACGACGAGGCCGCCGGTCACCAGAGCCACGCCCACCCGCTCGGCCGTGGCCAGCGACCGCGACTCGGAGGAGCCGACCAGGGACAGCAGCCCGGCGAGACCCACGGTCGCCATGATCGCGCCCCGCCAGGCCGTCGACCCGGCCTTGCGGCCCACGAACAGCGCCGCCATCGGCAGCGCGAACACGATCGTCAGGGCACCGAGCGGCTGCACCAGGCTCAGCGGACCGAAAGCAAGCGCCACCACGTGCAGCAGACCGCCGAGGCCGTTCAGCGCGATCGCCGCCCACCAGCCGGGCCGGCGCATCGGCGCGAACTGCTGACCCGGGGAGGACACCGCGACACGCTCCTGTACGATCGCCCCGCCCGCGTACGCGACCGCGGAGATGAGCGACAGGAGCACGGACAACGCGAGGGCGCTCATGAGCTGCTCCTCTGCGTGAGGCGGGGACGGTGACCCCGGCGCGGCGATCGGTCGGCTTCCATAATCAACACGATGCCTCGAAAAGCTCTTCCCGTCGTCGTACCAGAGCACGCACTGTGTCGTACTGCCGATGGAGTATTACGGCGGCGGTCTCATCCCCAAGGCGGGTGACCCGGGGTGGAGACCCCCAGGTGATAACCCCGACGGGCCTTGGTACTACTGCTCTTCGTGGACCTCGACCCCGATCTCGCCGCGCTCCGCCCGCTCGGCGGCTTCTTCGTACTACGCACCACAGGGGCAGCACTTCAGCCACTGGCGACCCTGGCGCAGGCGTACGCGGAACCCCCGTCGGCCCCCCAGGGAAATCCCCTCGGCTTCCGCGTCCGGAAAGTCGCCAACGCCCTGCGCGCCCCCGAGCTGCGGATCGCCGCCTCCGTGGCCCAGCAGGGACTCGCGGCCCGCCTGTGGTCGGTGACGCTCGGCTGCGCCGCCCTGTACGGCAGCGTCCCCGACCTCGACCCGCGCTTGCTGCACTGGGACCCCGACGGCAGCGCCCCCGACGACCTGTGGCTCACCGAGGTGCGCTCGCTCCCGGCGGATCCCGCGACCCTCGCCGACGTCGTCGTGCACGGCCACCTTCAGCCACTGACCGCCGCCGTGCGTGCCCGGTACCCCGTCGCGGAGGGCCTGCTGTGGGGCAACGCCGGATCCGCCCTCGCGGGAGCGGCCCGGCAACTGGACCAGTGGGCGCGCACCGGCGGCCGTACCCAGACCGCCGCCCGGGCCCGCGCCCTGACCGCCGAACTCCTCGGTCACCCCCTCCTCGCCGGCACCGGCACCCTCACCGGAACCGCGTTCCGGCGCCGCAGTTGCTGCCTCTACTACCGCGTGCCGGGCGGCGGCGTGTGCGGTGACTGTTGCTTCACACGACCCCCGCGCTCTTCCCCACGCGCCCCATCTGGGTGACCATGAAAGGGCAACCAGCCGCTGAGAACAGGGGGTTCCGGGTGCGTGTGGGACTACTGACCCGGGAGTACCCGCCGGATGTGTACGGCGGCGCGGGCGTCCATGTCGAGTTCCTGGCCCGGGAGTTGAGGGATCTCGTCGACCTTGAGGTGCACTGCTGGGGCGAAGGCCGAGGGGTGGGCGTGCAACGCCACCGCCCCTGGTCCGCGCTGGACACCGCCAACGACGCGCTGCGCACCTTCTCGGTGGACCTCGCCATGGCCGCCGGCCTCCAGGGCCGCGAACTCGTCCACTCCCACACCTGGTACGCCAACCTCGCCGGCCACTTCGGCAAGCTCCTGTACGGCATCCCGCATGTGATGACCGCCCACTCGCTGGAGCCCCTGCGCCCCTGGAAGGCTGAGCAACTCGGCGGCGGATACGCCCTGTCGAGCTGGGCCGAGCGCACCGCGATCGAGACCCCCGACGCGGTCGTCGCCGTCTCCGGGGCCATGCGCGAGGACATCCTCAGCTGCTATCCGACGCTGGACCCGGCCAAGGTCCACCTCGTCCACAACGGCATCGACACCGCCCTTTACCGGCCCGACCACCGCACCGACGTCCTCGCGCGCTTCGGCCTCGACGCCGACCGCCCGTACGTGCTGTTCGTCGGCCGCATCACCCGCCAGAAGGGCGTGCCCCATCTGCTGCGCGCGGTACGTGACATCGACCCCGCCGCGCAGGTCGTCCTGTGCGCAGGCGCGCCCGACACCCCCGAGATCGACCAGGAGTTCCGCGACCTCTATCAGGAGCTCAGCCGGGTCCGCGAGGGCGTGCACTGGATCCCGCAGATGCTGCCACGCCCGGAAGTGATCCAACTCCTCACGCACGCCGCCGTGTTCGTCTGCCCCTCGGTGTACGAGCCCCTCGGCATCGTCAACCTGGAGGCGATGGCCTGCGGAACTCCCGTGGTGGCCTCGCAGGTCGGCGGCATTCCCGAGGTCGTCGACGACGGCAAGACGGGCCTGCTCGTCCCGCTGGACGACGACTCCGAGGCTTTCGAGGCCGGCCTTGCGCGGGCGCTGGACTCGGTGATCGGCGACCCGGAGACGGCCCGCCGGATGGGCGAGGCCGGACGGGAGCGCGCGGTGGGGGAGTTCGGCTGGGACGCGGTGGCGCGGCGGACGGTGCGGCTCTACGGGGAGATCCTCAAACAGGCTTAGCGCGCGCTGCACAGGGGCAGGCTGGCATCAACCACGGTGAGGGGAGCGGCCATGCGTCGTGGCGGACCTTCGGTGCTCGGAATCGTACTCGCGGGCGGAGAAGGCAAGCGCCTGATGCCCTTGACCGCGGACCGCGCGAAACCCGCGGTCACCTTCGGCGGAACGTATCGCCTGGTCGACTTCGTCCTGTCCAACCTCGTCAACGCCGACATCCTGCGCATCTGCGTCCTCACGCAGTACAAGTCGCATTCGCTGGACCGGCACATCACCACGACCTGGCGCATGTCCAGCCTGCTCGGCAACTACGTCACGCCCGTCCCGGCACAGCAGCGTCTCGGCCCGCGCTGGTACCTGGGCAGCGCGGACGCGATCCTGCAGTCCCTGAACCTGATCTACGACGAACGCCCCGAGTACGTCGCGGTGTTCGGCGCCGATCACGTGTACCGCATGGACCCGCGTCAGATGCTCGCCCAGCACATCGAGGGCGGCGCGGGCGTGACGGTGGCGGGCATCCGCGTACCACGGAGCGAGTCGTCGTCCTTCGGTGTGATCAGCCCCGGCTCGGACGGTCTGAGCGTGGACCGCTTCCTGGAGAAGCCCGCCGACCCGCCCGGCCTCCCGGACGACCCGGAGACCGTCTTCGCCTCGATGGGCAACTACCTCTTCACCACCAAGACACTCGTCGAGGCGCTCCAGCGGGACGCCGAGGACGAGAACTCCGTGCACGACATGGGCGGTTCGATCCTGCCCCAGCTCACCGAACGGGGCGAGGCCCAGCTGTACGACTTCAGTGCCAACCACGTCCCCGGCGAGACCAACCGTGACCGGGGCTACTGGCGGGACGTCGGCACCCTGGACGCGTACTACGACGCCCACATGGACCTGATCGCCGAGCGCCCCGCCTTCAACCTCTACAACCGCAGCTGGCCCATCTACACCCACTCGGGCCAGCTCTCCCCGGCCCGCTTCAACGCGGGCGGCATGGCCAGCGAGTCCATCATCAGCGCCGGATGCCTGATCCGCGGCCAGGTCACCCGGTCCGTGCTGTCACCGGGAGTGGTCGTCGACCCCGGGGCCGTGGTGCAGGGAGCGGTGCTGCACGACAACGTACGCATCGGGCGGGGCGCGGTGGTACGAGGCGCCGTACTCGACAAGAACGTCGAGGTGCCCCCGGGCGCGACGATCGGCGTCAACCCGGAACGGGACGCGGAGCTGTACACCGTGTCCAAGGGCGGGGTGATCGCGCTGGGGAAGGGGCAGCGGGTGTCCTAGGCGGTGTCTTCAAATGATCTTGAGTGGTGGATCATGGTCGGGTGATACGTCGACATGAACTGTCGGATGCCGAATGGGAGTTCGTCCGGCCGCTACTGCCCGCCTCGTTGCGGGGCAGGAAGCGGCTGGACGACCGCACCGTGCTCAACGGGATCGTGTGGAAGTTCCGTACGGGGACGGCTTGGCGGGACGTGCCCGAGCGGTACGGTCCGTGGGCCACGCTGCACACCCGGTTTCGCCGGTGGGCCCTGGACGGCACGTTCGAGCGGATGCTCCAGGCCGCCCAGGCGAGGGCGGACGCGACCGGAGACATCGACTGGCTCGTGTCGATCGACTCAACCGTGGTCCGTGCCCACCAGCACGCTGCCGGGGCCCGAAAAGGGGGCTCGGCAGCCCCGGACTCGGTCGGTCCCGAGGCGGCCTGACCAGCAAGATTCACCTGGCATGCGATGCCCTGGGACGACCGCTCGCCTTCACCGTCACAGGCGGGAACACCAACGACTGCACCCAGTTCACCGCCGTGATGGACGCGATACGGGTGCCCCGCCTCGGGCCGGGACGGCCCCGTGTCCGGCCCGACCACGTCATCGGCGACAAGGGCTACAGCTCCAAAGCGATCCGGGCCTGGCTCAGGCGGCGGGGTGTCGGCCATACCATCCCGGAACGTTCCGACCAGATCCGCAACCGGCTCCGGCGCGGCCACCGCGGCGGGCGCCCGCCCGCCTTCGACAAGCGGCGCAACGTGGTCGAACGCTGCTTCAACCGCTTGAAGCAGTGGCGAGGCATCGCCACCCGCTACGAGAAGACCGCCGAGTCCTACCAAGCAGCCGTCACCCTCGCATCGCTCCTGATGTGGGCGTGACATTTGAAGACACCCCCTAGCGGGCCGGGCACGGCGACATCCTCGTCGGCGGTGGTGTCGTAATGCAGCGGGCGGCCAACGGACTCGGGACAGCCCTCGTGGCTCTCGTCACGGACGACTGGAACAAGACGTCCTTCTGACCTCGATCGTTCGCGCGCACATCCTGGTGGATGAGGCGTCACCGCGATGGACGATGACGACCGCTGCCAGGCCGACGGCCAGGCCGAGGGCGGTCTGTGCGCCGAACGGTTCGCCGAACATGAGGGCTCCCCACACTGCCGTGACCGGGGCCATGAGGAACATGAGGGTGTTGACCTCGGTGACTCCGGAGCGCCTCAGGATGAGCCAGTACAGCCCGTACCCGCCGAACGTCGACAAGGCCACGAGCCAGGTGATCGCGGACCAGAACGAGAGCTCGGCGGGCGGCTTCGCGGCTCCGGCGCTCACGGCCAACGCGGTGAAGACGACCGCACTGGTGGCGCAGTGGACGGTCATCGACACCACGGGCGCGACGCTCGTGCGGGAGCGGCTTTCGAAGAACGTGGCCGCCACCAGCGCGCACATGCCGAGGAAGGGAATGAGATAGGCCCACCAGGCCGCCCCGGTGCCGGCCGCCGCATCGGCCAGGGTGACCACGGCGACGCCGCTCACCCCCAGGCACAGGCCCACCCACTGCCTGCGCGAGACGTACTGACGCAACAGCGGTCCGGCAAGTGCCCCCGCGACGAGGGGCTGGACGCCGTCGATCAGGGCGGTGGTGCCGCTGGAGACCCCGAGTTGGATCGCGTAGTAGACGGTGAGCAGATAGCCGCTCTGCGACAGCACGCCGATCACGGCCTGCCGGCCCACATCCCGCATCGTGAGGCCCCGCCACGATGTTCTGGAGACGACGGCGACGACGACCAGCACGACGGCCAGCGGCAGGAACCGCCACATCAGGATCGTGACCGCAGCCGCACTGCCCGCGCCGAGCTTGGCCCCGATGAACCCGGAACTCCAGCAGAGCACGAAGGCGATCGAGAGCAGGAAGTTCATGTCTTGCCCTCCATTGGCGCTCGACTATACAGATCGGTATACCCCTCCGACTATACAGATCGGTATACTGCCGAGATATGGGCACTGCCGAAACGCCGCGACGCATCACGATGACGCCTGCCGCACGGCGCGTCCTGGAGGCCGCCGCGAGGCTGTTCTACGAGCGCGGCATCCATGCCGTCGGAGTGGACCTGATCGCCGCCGAGGCCGGGGTGACGAAGAAGACCCTCTACGACCGCTTCGGCTCCAAGGAGCAGATCGTCGTGGAGTACCTCGCGGACCGTGACGAACGCTGGCGTGCCTTCCTGGCCCAGCACCTCGAAGCCGCCCGGCCGGCCTCGGCGGCATCGCGCGTGGCAGCCGTCTTCGACGCCGCACGCGCGTGGTCGGCGGAGTACAGCTCCAAGGGGTGCAGCATGGTCAACGCTCACGCCGAGATCAGCGACCCCGCCCACCCGGCCTACCCGATCATCAGCGGGCAAAAGCAGTGGATGCTCGCCCTGTTCACCGACCTCGCCAGGGAGATCACCCCGGACGGGGCCGACTGTCTGGGCCGGACGCTCATGCTGCTCCACGAAGGAGCGCTCGTCGCCCATGGCCTGAACAGCTTCGCGGACCCCGTCGGTCATGCCCGCGAGCAGGCGCAGGCGCTCCTCGTCGCTACTGAGGCCTCCGCGGGGAAGCGTTGAACGTGCTGACACTCGGACGCGGCGCCGCTGAGGGTGGCTCGCGAGGTGCTCGTCGTGACGCCTCCCGGGTGACTCCCACGGGATGCCCGGCGCCGCAACCTGTGTTGAAGTGACCTCATATGCACCATGAGTCCCGCCCCTTTCGTATGGGGTGGGACTTAATCTGCTGTTAACTGAGCGTAGCTTGATCGTACTTGACCGTAATCGCTTCAGGGCGATTGACTTCTGATTCACCCGTCGTCGACGCGAGGCAAGCCATTGACTTCTGACCCGCTCGCCCCTCTCGACCTGGCGTTCTGGAACATCGAGTCCGCCGAACACCCCATGCACCTGGGCGCGCTCGGTGTGTTCACGGCGCACTCGCCCACCGCCGGCGCCCATGCTGCCGACCTGCTCGCCGCCCGCGCCGCCGCCGTCCCGGGACTGCGGATGCGCATCCGCGACGCCTGGCAGCCGCTGGATCTCCTCCAGCCGTTCTCGTTCGGTGGCGCGGCCCGCGAGCCCGCTCCCGACTTCGACCCCATGGACCACGTCCGGCTGCACGCCCCGACCGGCGACTTCCAGGCGGTGGCGGGCCGACTCATGGAGCGCCCGCTGGAGCGCGGCCGGCCGCCGTGGGAGGCGCATGTGCTGCCGGGGGAGGACGGCGTGTCCTTCGCCGTGCTGTTCAAGTTCCACCACGCCCTCGCCGACGGGCTGAGGGCACTGACCCTCGCCGCCGCCGTCCTGGACCCGATGGACCTGCCCGCGCGCAGGCCTCGCCCCGAGGAGCCCCGGCGCGGTCTCCTCCCGGATGTGCGCAAGCTGCCCGCGCTGCTGCGCGGCGCCGTGTCCGACGTGGGCCGGGCCCTCGACATCGGGGCCTCCGTCGCCGTGTCCACCTTGGACGTGCGCTCGTCGTCCGCGCTGACTGCGGAGTCGAGCGGCACCCGCCGTACCGCCGGAGTCGTGGTCGACATCGACGACGTGCACGTGATCCGCAAGGCCGTCGGCGGCACCGTCAACGACGTTCTCATCGCGGTCGTCGCGGGCGCCTTGCGCCGCTGGCTCGACGAACGCGGCGACGGCAGCGAGGGCGTCGCGCCCCGCGCCCTGATTCCCGTCTCCAAGCGTCGGCCGCGCACCGCGCACCCACAGGGCAACCGGCTCTCCGGCTACTTGATACGGCTTCCGGTCGACGACCCCGACCCACTGCGCCGCCTCGCCACGGTCCGTACCGCGATGGACCGCAACAAGGACGCCGGCCCCAACCGGGGCGCGGGCGCCGTCGCCCTGCTCGCCGACCACGTGCCGGCGCTCGGGCACCGGCTCGGCGGGCCGCTGGTCGGCCAGGCCGCCCGGCTCTGGTTCGACATCCTGGTCACCAGCGTGCCGCTGCCCGGCATCGGCCTGAAGCTCGGCGGCCACCCCGTCACCGAGGTCTACCCCTTCGCCCCGCTGGCGCGCGGGCAGTCCCTCGCGGTGGCCGTCTCGACGTACCGCGGACGCGTCCACTACGGACTCGTCGCCGACGCCGAGGCCGTACCGGACCTCGATGTCCTCGCCCGGGCCGTGTCCGAGGAGGTCGCGGAGCTGATCACCGCCTGCGGTCCCTGAGGCCTCCTTTCGTCGGGCTCGCCCGCCGGTTTTTGGAGGACCGGCCCGGCGCTCCGTACAATTCCCCGTTCGAAAGCGGACGCGGTCGGAGCGCCGCGCGGGTGATCAGGGAAACGGCAGCGCGATGACGGTGACAGAGGAAGGCTCGGCGACGACGCACGAGGTCGTGCACGAGCCCGGTGACGAGGTCGTCCACGGCCCCGGCATCGACCCCGAGCGGCTGGCCGTCTGCCTCAGCGTGCTCGACGAACTCGACAAGCTGGAGGTCGACCACCCCGACGCCATCGCCGTGCGCCGGGCCACCGCGGGCATCTACCGCACCGTCAAGCAGCGCCGCCGCCAGGAGCGCCGGGCCGCCAAGACCGCCCACGACAAGGCGGTCACGGAGGCCACGGCGACCGGCTCCGCCCAGCGCATCGACGACGAGACCGAGGGCATCCTGCCGTCGTCGGTCACCGAGGAGGGCAAGATCGCGGGGATACTCCAGCGCCCGCGCTCCTGCTACACCTGCAAGACCCGGTACGTGGAAGTCGACTACTTCTACCACCAGCTCTGTCCGGACTGCGCCCGCCTGAACCGCGAGAAGCGCGACGTCCGGGCCGACCTCACCGGCAAGCGCGCCCTGCTCACCGGCGGCCGCGCCAAGATCGGCATGTACATCGCGCTCAGGCTGCTGCGCGACGGCGCGCACACCACGATCACCACGCGCTTCCCCAAGGACGCCATCCGCCGCTTCAAGGCCATGGACGACTCGGCGGACTGGATGCACCGCCTGGAGGTCGTCGGCATCGACCTGCGCGACCCGGCCCAGGCCGTGGCCCTCGCCGACCAGGTCGCCGAGGCGGGCCCGCTCGACATCCTCATCAACAACGCGACGCAGACCGTACGCCGCCTGCCCTCCGCCTACGCCGCCCTGGTCGACGGCGAGAGCGCCCCGCTGCCCGCCGGTGAACTCCCCGCCCACCACGTCATCGGCGCGTTCGGCTCCGGCGCGGTCGACGGCCTGGCCGCGCTGCCCGTCGGCATCAGCGGCCTCGACGCCCAGCAGGTCGCCGACCTCGCCCTGGTCGCGGGCAACGCCAGCGTCGCCCGGCACCTCGATGGCACCGCCATCGACGCGGGCGGCCTCGTGCCCGACGTCGTCGACTCCAACACCTGGGTGCAGACCATCGAGCAGATCTCCCCGGTGGAGCTCCTCGAGACCCAGCTGTGCAACTACACCGCGCCGTTCATCCTGATCAGCAAGCTCCGCCCGGCCATGGCCGACGCCGCCAAGAAGGCGACGAGCGGGCGTGCGTACGTCGTGAACGTCTCGGCGATGGAGGGCGTCTTCGGCCGCGGCTACAAGGGCGCGGGCCATCCGAACACCAACGCCGCCAAGGCCGCCATGAACATGGTCACGCGGACCAGTGCCCAGGAGATGTTCCAGACCGACGGCATCCTCATGACCTCGGTCGACACCGGCTGGATCACCGACGAGCGCCCCCACTTCGACAAGCTGCGCCTCGCCGAGGAGGGCTTCCACGCCCCGCTCGACCTGGTCGACGGTGCGGCGCGGGTCTACGACCCGGTCGTGCGGGGTGAGGCGGGCGACGACGTGTACGGCGTCTTCCTGAAGGACTACGCGCCGGGTAAGTGGTAGTCGCTTCACGCCGGTGGTCCTGTGCCGGTCGAGAGTGGTTGGTCGCACCCGCCCGGCGGAGCCGCATGTCCGTACAGACCCGCGCCCCCAGGTCCGTTCTGCTCACCCTTGCGTGAACGGCGGCGCCTGTGACCGCAGCCGCTCGTGCACCGCGTACGCCCCGGAGGTGTACGCGGCCCGCACCCGGGTCCCCCCGTCCACCAGCAGGTCCGCCCCGGTCACCCACTGCGCCGCGTCCGACGCGAGCCACACCACCGCCCGCGCCACGTCCTCGGGCTCCCCGATCCGGCCGAGCGGCAGCCCGGCCGCCACCTCCTCCTCACCCGGCTCCCACACGAACCGTGCCATCTCGGTGCGGACGAGCCCGGGGGAGACGGAGTTGACCCGCACCTTCGGGGCCAGCTCGCCCGCGAGCTGCTGGGTGAGGTGGGCGAGGGCCGCCTTGCTGGTGCCGTACGCGCCGATGCCGGGTCCGACATGGGCGGCGCCCTCGGTGCAGACGTTGATCACCGTGCCGCCGTGTTCGCCCATCCAGGCCCGCCAGGCGCACTGCACGAGCCGCAGGGGCGCCTCGACGTTCACGGCGAACGCCTCGCGCCAAGCCCGCGGATCGACGTCCATGAGGGGGCCGTACGGCAGGTTGGTGGCCGCGTTGTTCACCAGGACGTCGATCCGGCCGAACTCGCGCAGAGCGAGGTCCACCACCGCCCGCAGATGGTCCGGCTCGGCCACGCTGCCGGCGACCCCCACGCCGCCCAGCTCGGCGGCCGTGCGCCGCACCTCGTCCGCGTCCCGCGCGGTCACGCACACCCGTGCCCCGGCGGCGGCCAGTTGCCGGGCGACGGCGTGCCCGATGCCGCGCGTGGCGCCGGTGACGACGGCGGCTCTGCCCTGAAGTCCGTACGACGACGTCATCGCCGTACGGTCTCATGACGGATCGTCAGTCAACAGCCCCGAGCCGGGAGTTCCGTGCCGCCACCAGCTCCAGCACCGTGCGCCAGTCCTCCAGCACCCCGGCGTCGAACTCGGCGCCGCGGCCCTCCTCGTCGGCCTGGCGCAGGCGGACCAGGTCGTCGTCGGCGGAGTCGAAGGCCCGCACCTGGCCACGGACGAGGCGGGAGACCCGTTCGCCGAGGAGAGGTCGCACCGCGTCCGCCGCGCAGTCGCGGTGGCGGGTCATGTCGCCCGGGCCGAGCAGGGGGCCGATGGCATGAACGAGCCCCGCGACCTGGAGCTCCTTGTCGGCGGGGCGGGCGCGGCGCAGCAGAGCGGCGGTCTGCAGCGCGTGTTGGTGGAGATCGACTCGGGTGCTCCCGAGGCCCGGGGCGTCGGGGGTGCCCCGGCAGGCGTACAGCAGATCCATCAGCTCTTCGACACTGCGCAGCTCCATGCGTCAGTCCTCCCGCCGGGCAAGCCGTTGCCGTACGGCAGCAGATCATGGCCGCCTTGCGAATCGGCCAACGGGACTTGAACTGCTCGGCGTGCTCAGGTTCCCCGCCGGGCAGCAAGATGATGTTGATCCGAACGAGTGACTTGTAAACGGTGCATTCCGTTACGAACAGGTGAATAGCCGGGCTGGTAAATACCGTTTGACTCCGGATAGTTACACCTTGTTTGCGTCCCCATCGAGCGGGTACCCGCTCATTTGGTTAGTCTGTAGCGGACGGACAGCACTACAGGGTCCCAACCCACACCCACGGTCCGTCCCGGGACAAGCCGGTGCACAACGGCCTGCCTTGCATACCAGTGACCGGCGCCACCGCGTCCGAACCGACTTTGAGTAAAACCCGAGCGGGCGTCAGGTGCCGGACCGCAGACTGGCCGGCCCGCCCCGAGGGTGATCCGACACAGAAGGAGTGCGCGGTGACACCTGAGAAGACGAATCGCGAACAGCGCCCCAAGGAACGCACGGAGCGCGCGGGTGGCCGGTCGAAGGAGATCGGCAGTCTCGATGTGTGGGCCAGGTCCGCCCCCATCCGCCTGGCGGGGTACGAGGACGACCTCGCCGAGCCCCACATCCTGCCCAGCGTCGACTGACGGGGCAGAACTCTTCGCGATCGCCGACCGCATGGGCGTGCGAGACTCACGCCCATGCTGATCAGAGAAGCCGCGGCCGACGACTGGCCGCGGATTTGGCCTTTTTGGCGTCGGATCGTCGCCGCCGGCGAGACCTATGCGTGGGATCCGGACACCTCCGAGGACGCCGCCCGGGCCTTGTGGATGAACCCGGCCAAACGCGTCTATGTCGTTGAGGGCGAGGGGGGAGCGGTCGTCGCCTCCGCCTATGTCACTCCCAATTATGGCGGTCCTGCGGCCCGTATCGCCAACGCCGGCTTCATGGTCGACCCCGACAGCGGTGGCCGCGGCATCGGTCGCGCCCTCGCCGAACACATCCTCGCCGCGGCCAAGGCCGACGGCTACCGGGGCATGGTCTTCAACGCCGTCGTCGAGACCAACCCGGCCGTGGGCCTGTGGACCTCCCTCGGCTTCACGATTCTCGGCACGGTCCCGGACGCGTACGAACATCCCAGGCATGGGCGGGTGGGCCTGCACATCATGTACCGAGCGCTTTAGCCGACCACCTACATAACCTCCCCGTTTGCCTAAAAGGTTTAGGCAACTGCATAATCGCTTTCGGCGAACGGGAGGACGGTTGTGGCACGCGTAGGGCTGACCACGGAACGCCTGGTCCGGGCAGGAGCGGAGCTGGCCGACGAGGTCGGCTTCGAGCAGGTGACCGTGTCGGAGCTCGCCCGGCGCTTCGACGTCAAGGTCGCGAGCCTGTACTCGCACGTGAAGAGCTCCCAGGACCTCAAGACGCGCATCGCCCTGTTCGCGCTGGAGGAACTGGCCGACCGGGCCGCCGACGCCGTGGCCGGGCGGGCCGGCAAGGACGCCCTGGTCGCCTTCGCCAACGTCTACCGCGACCACGGCCGCGAGCACCCCGGCCGTGCCGCCGCCGCGCGGATGCGGCTCGACCCCGAGGCGGCGGCCGCCAGTGCGGGCGTCCGGCACGCGCAGATGACGCGGGCGATCCTGCGCGGCTACGACCTGACGGAGCCGGACGCGACGCATGCCGTACGACTCCTGGGCAGTGTCTTCCACGGCTACTCCAGCCTGGAGACGGCGGGCGGCTTCAGTCACAGTGCCCCCGACTCCGAGGAGACCTGGACCCGGATCCTGGACGCCCTCGACGCCCTGTTGCGCAACTGGCCCACCGAGCCCACCCCCTGACCGACAGGCTGAGGACATGGACACCGAGCACGACTGGATCACCACGCCCGTCAGCGCCGACCTCCTGCGCGGCGCCCTCGACATCGAGCACACCGAGCACGGCGTACTGCCGCACCGGCTGCCTGCCCGGGCACGCGCCCAGAACACCGACGGGCAGCTGGCGATGGCCGAGTCGCAGCCCTCCGGCGTACGGCTGGCCTTCCGTACCCGGGCCACCGCGGTCGAACTCGACGCGCTGCGCACCAAACGCGCCTATGTCGGTGCCCCGCCCCGCCCCGACGGCGTATACGACCTGATCGTCGACGGCCGCCCCGCGGGGCAGGGCAGCGTGACCGAAGGCAACCTCGTGATCGTCGACATGACCACCGGGACCGCCGAGCAACGGCCCGGCCCGGCCGGCACCGTCCGCTTCGCCGGGCTGCCCGACGGCGACAAAGAGGTCGAGATCTGGCTGCCGCACAACGAGACCACCGAACTGATCGCCCTGCGCACCGACGCCCCCGTCGAGCCCGCCCGAGATCCGGGCCGCAGGGTGTGGCTGCACCACGGCAGTTCGATCAGCCATGGCTCCGATGCCGCGAGCCCCACCGGCATCTGGCCCGCGCTCGCCGCCTCGCTCGGTGGCGTGGAGCTGATCAACCTGGGCCTGGCCGGCAGTGCCCTGCTCGATCCCTTCACCGCCCGTACCCTGCGCGACACCCCCGCCGACCTCATCAGCATCAAGATCGGTATCAACCTGGTCAACCTGGACCTGATGCGGCTGCGCGCCTTCGGCCCCGCGGTCCACGGTTTCCTCGACACCGTCCGGGAAGGGCACCCGACGGCAGCGCTGCTGGTGGTGTCGCCCATCCTGTGCCCGATCCACGAGGACACGCCCGGCCCGTGCGCCCCCGACCTCAGCGCCCTCAGCGCCGGACGACTGCGGTTCGTCGCCATGGGCGACCCGGCGGAACGTGCGAGCGGAAAGCTGACGTTGGGCGTCATCCGGGACGAGCTGTCCCGCATCGTCAAGCAGCGGGCGGCCGACGACCCGAACCTGCACTACCTCGACGGCCGCGACCTCTACGGCGAGACCGACGCCGCCGAACTGCCCCTGCCCGACGACCTCCACCCCGACGCCGCCACCCACCGTCGCATCGGGGAACGCTTCGCCCAGCTGGCGTTCACGGCCGAGGGGCCGTTCGCGGCGACGGACCGCCAGGGAACCGCTCTGCCCGATTCTGCGTGATGTTCTGACGTGCTGTCGGCTGGTGGTGGGCGAGTGAAGGGGGACCGGGTGCGGGTTCGGGTGCGGGCGATGGTGGGCGTGGCGGTGTCGGCCTCTGTGGCGCTGGTGGCGTGCGGTCCGGAGAAACCGAAGGAGTACACCGGCGCGGACCCCTCGCAGGCCTCCGCGGCCGAGGCCGCTCGGTTCGCGCCGCTGGTGCGGCTCGCCAAGAACGAGTCGCTGATGCCGATGGACGCGACGCGATTCACCGAGCGGTCCGTGCTGCGCTTCGACCACGACGGTTTCTGCCGCGACGAGGAGCCGGTGGCCGACCCGGTCGACCCCCTGCTGTTGGGCAAGCGGACCCAAAATCCCTACACCCACCGGCGTCTGGAGCTGGGGAAACCGTCGTCCAAGCCCGTGGGCTGCCCGGGGCACGGGGAACAGCAACTCCCCACGACCGAAGCCGGCGCCGGTTTCTATCTCGACCCGCCGACGGCGCTGCACAAGGGCGAAGGCACCGGCGCCCCGGTCTACTGGGAGCACCACAAGCACAAGACCGACCCCACGCGCACGGCGTACGTGTACTGGTTCTTCTACGCCTACAACAACATGCCGGCGGTCAACAAGCACGAGGGTGACTGGGAGCGCGTCGCCGTGCAGCTGCGTGACGGCAAGCCGGAGGCGGTCACGTTCGCCAAGCACGGCAAGAGTCAGTGCAGCGTGAAGTGGTCGGACCTCGATCCGCGCGGCGGGCATCCGACGGTGTACTCGGCGCGTGGTTCACACGCCTCCTACCCGACTGCCGGCTACCACCGGGTGGATGTCGCGTTCGACCGGACCTCGAAGGACGGCGTCGAGTGGCAGACGTGGAACAACGTCCGGCCCGTCGACCGCGAACCATGGTGGGGATACGCCGGATGGTGGGGTCCGCAGCTGCACGTGAAGGGGTTCAACGGGCCGATGGGCCCGCACCCGCAGCGTCAACTGCCGGGCGTGTTCACCGACGAACCCTGCGGCGGTGCCGACAAGCCACCGGCGGACCCGTCCGGGGAGCAGCCCGCGCCCAAGACGAAGGAGGGGGCGATCCAGCGGTACGAGCAGTACCTGCACGCCCTGGGCCGGGAGGACATCGACACGGTCTGCGAGGTGGCCGGGCCCGCGGCGAAGAAGGCCCAGGACGAGGGGTTCGGTCCTTGCACGTCGACGTACTCTGTCGTGTTCCAGATGATCTCGCCGGCGCAGAAGAAGGCCCTGCGGACCGCGACGGTCGACCCGCAGCGCGTCGTCGTGCGCACGCCCGAAAAGATCGAGATGCCGGTCGAGGCGGTCAGGTCCTCAGCCACCTTCACCGAGAGCGACCTCGGCAGCTACACCCTGGAGTACCTCAAGGACGGGTGGTACATCACCGACTGATTCCCGCGCGCCCGGGGCCGAGGAGCCCCGAGGCCCGCCCTAGGTCGTGTCCGCAAAGTCCCGCCTGCCCTGCGGGCGGACGACGGGACCTTGCGGACACGACCTAGTCCAGCGGCGCCGTCCGCCGCCACGGACGCAGCGTCTCGATCCGCTCCGCCAGCGCCAGCAGATCCGCCTCCGTTCCGGGACGCCCCACCAGCTGTATGGCGCAGGGCGCCCCGGAAGGCAGGGTGCCGAACGGGACGGACATCGCGGGCCAGCCGGTGAGGTTCCACGGCGGGGTCAGCGGCGAGTAGTTGGTGTTGGCCATGATGTTGCGGAGCCAGCCCCGCTCGTGCCAGGGCTCGGACTTGGGGGAGCGGCGGGCGAGGGCGGGAGTCAGGAGCACGTCGTACTCGGCGAAGAACGGCTCCAGGCGCCGGCGCAGCTGCTCCCGGCTCTCACCGCCCCGCACCTGACGCAGGAAGCGCCGACCGACGGCCGCGTGGACCCGGGTCCGGCGGGCGAGCCGGCGCGGATCGAGGCCCTCGGCGTCGACGGCCGTGCCCGCCGTCCAGTGGGCGAGCGAGGTGAGGCTCAGCGACATCGGGTAGGGCGGGTCGGCGCGCCGTACCTGGTGACCGGCCTTGATCAGCAGCCCCGCGGCCTCCCGGGCGGCGGTCGTATACGGCTTGCTGATCGCGACGCCGGTGAGCGGGCTGCGCAGGGACACGGCGATCTTGTGCGTGCCGGGCGCGTCCTCGCGTACGGCGTCGGTGTCGGTGCCGGCGATGACCGCCAGCATCAGGCGGGCGTCCTCGACCGTCGTGGCCAGGGGGCCGTTCTCCGACATGCCGAACCAGTCGCCGTCGCTGATGCCGGCCGGGACCACGCCGGTGCCGGGCTTGATGGTGACGAGGCCGCAGTTGGCCGCCGGTATGCGCAGGGAGCCCATGCCGTCGTTGCCGAGCGCGATCGGCGCCATGCCCGCGGCGACGGCGGCCGCGCTGCCGCCGGACGAACCGCCCGCCGTGCGTGAGGTGTCCCACGGGTTGCGGGCGGTGCCGTGGACGCCCTCCGTGGTGCCGAAGACACACAGCTCCGGCACGTTCGTCAGCCCGACGACCACCGCGCCGGCCGCCCGCAGCCGGGCCACGGTGACGTGGTCGTGGTCGGCCGGGGTGTCCGGCGTCGCCGCGGAGCCGAAGCGGTTGGACTCGCCGCGCACCGCGAGGTTGTCCTTGACGGCCACCGGCACTCCGGCCAGGGGCAGTTCGGCGAGGTCGGCACGTGAGCCGACCTCGTCGGCCTCGGCCAGAGCCGCCTCGGCCCGGACCACCCGGAAGGCACCGACACGGCCGTCCAGCCGCTCGATACGGGCCAGGTGCTCGGCCACCACCTCACGGGGTGTGGTCTGCTTCTCGCGTACGGCGGCGGCGATCTCCGCGGCGGTCCGGCCGACCCAGCTGGTCACGGGCCCTCCCCAGGGCTTACTCACGAGTATGTAGGAGCACTCTGCCCGGCGGCGCGCCCGACGTCGAGGGGGCGGGGCGCTTGGATATTCGGGAGGGTCTTCTTGGACTTTTCGCGACGCCGCTCCTCGGCGCGGCCTTCCTGACCTGCGCATCATCCGATCAATGAGTCAGGACAGTGCCCTTCGCGGCCCATTGACAGCCCCTGGGGCCCGCCCAATGATCAGACATCCGATGAATAGGGGTGTCTCGTGAGGAGTCTCGTGAGGGGACGCTTGAGAACGGCCGGTGTCGTGGCGGCGCTGACCCTGTTCTTCGCGGCGTCGGTGCCGGCGGTCGCGGAGGAGGAGCAGAGGGCGCCGGCCACGCCGGTCACGGTGCCCGCCCTGGCGGACTGGACCCCGGCAGCCGGCAGTTACACCTACGAGCGCTCCGCCCGCCTCGTGGCCGACAGCGCGAGCGAACGGCGAATCGCCGACACCCTCGCCGACGACCTGCGCGACGCGGGACACGGCACGGCTGGTGTGGTGCGCGGCGGCGTCCGACCCGGTGACATCGTTATCGACGTCCAGCCCTCCCGGACCTCCCTCGGCGCCGAGGGCTACGAACTCCGCGCCGGCAAGCGGCTGTCGGTGACCGCGGCGACCGAGACCGGCGCCTTCTACGGCACTCGCACCCTCCTGCAGCTCCTGGCCCAGAGCGACCGCATCCCCGCCGGCCGCACGGTGGACGTACCGCGCTACCAGGAGCGGGGCGTCGGCGTCTGCGCCTGCTACATCCACGTCTCGATGCCATGGCTGGAGAACCTGGTCCGCGAGATGGCGTACCACAAGCTCAGCCAGCTGCTCCTCGAACTGAAGGTGAAGAGCGACGCCCACCCCGAGGCCAACACCTGGGGCTACTACACCAAGGACGAGATACGCCGCCTGGTCGCCCTGGGCGAAAAGTACCACGTAGAGATCATTCCCGAGATCAACTCACCGGGCCACATGGACCCGTGGATCGAGAACCGGCCGGATCTCCAGCTGACCGACTCCGACGGCAACAAGCAGCCCTCGCGCCTCGACATCACCCGGCCCGAGGCCTTCGCCTACTACGCCGGTCTGATCGACGAGTACGCGCAGGTCTTCACGTCGACGTCCTGGCACATGGGAGCCGACGAGTACATGCTCGGCTCCGACTTCGCCAAGTACCCGCAGATCCTGAAGTACGCGCAGGACAGGTACGGCCCCGACGCCACACCCCAGGACGCGTTCATCGACTTCGTCAACCGTGTCTACGCCCACGCGGCCGCCAAGGGCAGGAAACTGCGCATCTGGAACGACGGGCTCACCGGCGCCAACACCGCCCCGGTCGCCGCGGGCACGACGGTCGAGCACTGGCTGAACGTGGCGGTGAAACCGAGCCGACTCATCGCGCAGGGTTACCCGTTGATGAATGCCGCGTACGCCCTGTACCTGGTCCGCGGCGGCTTCCACAGCGACACCAAGGGGCTGTACGACCAGAGTTGGGACCCGCGCAGCTTCGAGGGCGAAAGGCTCGCCTCCCGTGACGGCATCACCGGCGCGAAGATCAGCCTCTGGCCCGACAACGGCCGCGGCGAGACCGAGAACGAGGTCGCCGTCGCCCTGTGGCCCGCGCTCCGGCACATCGCCCAGGCGACCTGGGGCGATCCGCACCCGGACGCCACCTACGCCCAGTTCGCGACGCGCGGCACGGCCGTAGGGCACGCGCCGGGGTGGCGGGACCTGACCCGGATTCCGGTGGCGGACGGCTCGTACACCTTCCGGACGCGAGGCCGGTCCTTCGACGCCGAGGTGGCACGCACCGCCGACGGCTATGCGACCGTGCGGACGGCGGACGGCTGCCTGGAGATCCGGGGCGGGAAGCTCACGCTCAACGTGCCGCTCCAGCCCGGCGTGGAGGCGTCCGCGCAGGCGTGCGACCCCGGCAACACGCTCCAGCGCTGGCAGCTGGAGCCCGCCGCCGGTGGCTACCGGCTCGTCAACGCCATCACCCGTATGCCGGTGGGCGTCACGCAAGACGGGCGGCTCGCGCAGTATCCGCCGGATCAGCGCACCCCCGCCGTATGGCACCTGAGCATCCGACCCTAGGAGCCTTCCCATGGCCGTTTCCCGACGTGTCTTCGTCGCGACAGCCGCCGTCCTCGCCGCGACCGGCGTGAGCAGACCCGCCTCGGCGGCACCCGCCGCGGCGGCTGAGGACCCCCGCTCCCGCATCCCCGTCAGCCCTGACGACACCGAGGCCGACCTCGTCCGCAAGGCGTCCCAAGTCCGCCCCACCGCACGGCATATCGCCTGGCAGCGCCTGGAACGCACCGCGTTCCTGCACTTCGGCGTGAACACCTTCACCGGCCTGGAGTGGGGCACCGGCGACGAGGACCCGGACGTGTTCCAGCCGGCCGGCCTCGACACCGACCAGTGGGCCCGCGCCCTGCGCGACGGCGGCTTCCGGCTCGCCATCCTCACCGTCAAGCACCACGACGGCTTCGTGCTCCACCAGTCCCGCTACACCGACCACTCGGTGGCCTCCAGCAGTTGGCAGGGCGGCCAGGGCGACGTCCTGCGTTCCTTCGCGGACTCCATGCGGCGCCACGGCATCAAGGTCGGCGTCTACATCTCACCCGCCGACGAGAACCAGTACCTCCACGGCGTCTACGCCAACGGCAGCGCCCGCACCGGCCACACCATCCCCACCCTCGTCGACGGCGACGACCGCACTCCGCCACGGACGTACACCCTCCCGGCCACCGACTACGGCGCCCACATGCTCAACCAGCTCTACGAGGTCCTCACCGAGTACGGCCCGATCGACGAGGTCTGGTTCGACGGCGCGCAGGGCCGCATCCCGCCGGACAAGGTGGAGAAGTACGACTGGGACAGCTGGTACACCCTCGTCCGGTCCCTCGCGCCGGACGCCGCGATCGCCGTGTCCGGACCGGACGTGCGCTGGGTCGGCAACGAGGGCGGGCTGGCGAGGGAGGACGAGTGGAGCGTCGTACCGGTGCGGGAGAAGGACTACGGCCGGACCGACTACGCCCTCAACTACGACGCCCCCGACATGGGCAGTCGCGCCGCCTTGGTGAAGGCCCAGCCCGTCGCCGACTTCCTCCAGTGGTGGCCGGCCGAGTGCGACGTGTCCATCCGGGACGGCTGGTTCTACCACCCCGACCAACAGCCCAAGAGTGTCGAGCAGTTGACGGACATCTACTTCCGGTCCGTGGGCCGCAATTCGGTGCTGCTGCTCAACATCCCGCCGGATACGGACGGTCTGCTGCCGGCGGTGGACGTGGTGCGGCTGCGGGAGTTCCGTGAACGGGTGGACCGGGAGCTGCCGGAGGACCTGGCCCGTGGGGGCCGGACCACCGCCTCCCCGGGCCGCGTCACCGTCGACCTCGGCAGGGAGCGGGAGGTGGACCGGATCCGGCTGGCGGAGGACATCCGGTACGGGCAGCAGGTGGAGAGCTTCGTCGTCGAGGCGCAGCGCGACGGCGCCTGGACGGAGGTGATCGGGGCCGGGACGATCGGCGCGAGCCGCATCCTGCTGTTGGCGGTTCCGGTGCGGGCCCGGCGGTGGCGGGTGCGGGTGACCGGTTCACGGGCCGAGGCCCGGCTCGTGGAGTTCGGGCTGTACCGGTCGCGGGTCTGAAATTCGGTTGACCGGGACGGGGCGGCGCGGGCTGGATAGGGCCCATGGCCGACATCCAGGGCTCCTACGACGACCTGTTCACCGCCGTGCCGAACGCGCTGGCCGACATGCTGGACGCCGGGGACGCGGGCGGCTCCGTCGCCGTCTTCGTGGACGGCGAGCCGGTGGTGGACGTGTGGGGCGGGTTCGCGGACGCGGACCGCACGATCCCGTGGGAGCGCGACACGATCGTCAACGTCTGGTCCGTCACCAAGACGATGACGGCGCTGTGCGCACTGATCCTCGCCGACCGGGGCGAGCTCGATCTCGCCGCGCCGGTCTGCCGCTACTGGCCAGAGTTCGGCGCGGCGGGCAAGGAGAAGGTGCTGGTACGCCATCTGCTCGCGCACACCGCCGGCCTGCCCGACTGGGACGGGCCGGTCGAGGAGCTGTACGACTGGCCCTCCGTCACGGCACGGCTCGCGGCGCGCGCTCCTCGGTGGGAGCCGGGCACGGCGGCCGGTTACCACTCGCTCACTCAGGGATTCCTGGTGGGCGAGGTCGTACGCCGTGTCACCGGCCGCGACGTGGGCGAGTTCCTGGCCCATGAGGTGACCGGGCCGCTGGGCGCGGACTTCCACATCGGGCTGTCCGCCGAGCACGACCGTCGGGTCGCCCGCGCGATCCCGCCGACGGGGCAGGACGAGGACTACGCGGCGAGTGCGCCCGGCAATCCGGCCGGCTCGGAGGCGGGGAACGCGGTGCGCCTCTGGGACGGGAACAGCCTGGCCTGGCGCCGCGCGCAGATCCCCGCGGCGAGTGGATTCGGCAATGCCCGCTCGGTGGCCCTCGTGCAGTCCCTGCTCGCCTGCGGGGGAGAGGTGCGCGGGGCGCGGCTGCTGTCCCGGGCCGGCTGCGACCGCGCGCGGGAGGAACAGTTCGACGGTGACGACCGCGTCCTGGGCATGCCGATGCGGTGGGGCCTGGGGTACGGCCTGTTCGGCAGCACGTACGGCTGGGGCGGCTGGGGCGGTTCCCTGGTGATGATCGAGCCCGACAGCCGGATGGTGGTGGCATACGTGACGCAGCAGATGCGCGAACCCGCCGAGGACACGCGGGGGATGGAGATCGTGACTGCCGCCTACGAAGGGCTGCAAGGGCTGCAAGGGGTGCGCGGCTAGAGCCGTACGGCCGGGGGGTGCGGGCTCCCGGGGTGGCGGGAGGTGAGCGTCCGACGGCGTTCCCCGAGGCCGTCACCCGCCCCGCGCCACCCCCGTACTGCCCCGCTCGATCAACCGCGGCACCGGCACCCGCACCGCCCGCGCCGACCCCCCGTCCACGAGGGCGGTCAGTTCACGCGCCGCCGTGCGGCCGAACTCCACGCTGTCCCGGGACAGGGCCGACAGCCACGGCTTGACCATGCGGCACAGCGCCGAGTCCTCCCAGGACACCACCGAGACGTCCGCCGGTACGGAGAACCCGAGTTCGGCCGCGGCGGCCGCCCCGGCGACGGCCATCACGTCGTTGTCGTAGATCAGGGCGGTCGGGGGAGCGGTGCCCTCCAGCACCCGGCGGGTGACCGCCGCGCCCTCGGCGTCGGAGTAGTCGGTGGTCACCGACCTCACCTCGGACAGGCCACGGCGCCCGGCCTCGGCGCGCAGGGTGCGGATCCGGCGCTCGGTGTGGGCGAGCCCCGGCAGACCGGCGATGTGCACGATCCGCCGGTGGCCCAGGGCGTAGAGGCCGTCCACGACCGACGCCATCGCGCCCGCGTCGTCCGCCCAGACGGTCGAGAGGCCGGGGTGGCGTTCGTCGGGTGCGCCGCCGATCACCACGGCGGGCAGGCCGAGTTCGTCGAGCAGGTCCGGGCGGGGATCGTCGGTGCGGGGGTCGACGACCAGGACGCCGTCCACACGGTGCTCGGCCCACCAGCGCCGGTACACCGCGCACTCGTCGGCGACGTCCTCCACCACCTGGAAGAGCAGGCCGAGATGACGCTCCGCCAGCACCTCCTGGATGCCCGACACGAGCTGCAGGAAGAAGGAGTCCACGCCCAGCGTGTCGGCCGGACGCGCCAGCACGAAGCCCACCGTCGCCGCACCCTCCCCGGACAGGGCGCGTGCCGCCGTACTGGGCCGCCAGCCCAGCTCCTCGGCGACCCGCCGCACCCGGTCGCGGGTCTCCTCCGACACGCCGGGCCGGCCGTTCAAGGCGAAGGAGACGGCGCTCTGGGAGACCCCCGCGTGTCGCGCTATGTCCTTCATCGTCGGCCGACGGGCCGGTGAGCGCTTGCCTGACATGCTGATTCCCCATTCCGGCGACACATTCCGGGAGCAGTATGCACTAATGCGGTTCAGGGCCGTGTGCCTAATGCGGTTCAGCTCGGTGACCCTAATGCGCATTAGTCACTAATGAAATTAGCTCCGTGAGAGCCATTGACGGGCCTGTGGAGCGGCGTGCAGGGTCTGCCTCGTCGACCAACTCGCCTGCAAAGGAGGACGGTTCACGGTGCCTGTTTCCCGTAGAGCCCTCGCTGCCGCATTCGCCGTCTGTGTCGTCCTGCCGCTCAGCGCCTGCGGCTCGGGAGGAGGCGACGGCGGCACGGCCGACGCCTCCGGCAAGATCGAGGGCGACATCACCTTTCAGACCTGGAATCTCCGCGCCAACTTCAAGCCGTACTTCGAAGGCCTGATCGCCGACTTCGAGAAGAAGTACCCCGGCACCCATGTGAAGTGGATCGACCAGCCCGCCGAGGGCTACGCCGACAAGATCAGCGCCGACGCGGCCGGCGGCACCCTCCCGGACGTCGTCAACGTCTCGCCCGACCTGGTCGCCCCGCTCGCCAAGGCGGGCCTCGCGCTCGACCTGGACAAGGCGGCGCCCCAGTACGAGAAGGAGTACCTGTCCGGCGCCTGGGCCGGCCATCGGATACCGGGCATGACGGGCACGTACGCCTTTCCCTGGTATCTCAACACCGGCCCGCTCTTCTACAACAAGTCCCTCTTCAAGGAGGCGGGGCTCGACGCCGGGCAGCCGCCGAAGACGTACGACGAGGTCTTCGACGCCGCGTTGAAGATGGCGGAGAAGACCGACGGCAAGGTCGCCACGCTCGCCAACGTGCCCACCATCGAGGACTTCGGCCGCTACGGCGTCGAGCTGATGAACAAGGAGGGCACCGCTTTCTCCTTCAACAACGCAAAGGGAGTCGAACTCCTCACCAAGTACAAGGAGTTGTACGACGCCAAGGCCCTCGACCCGCAGGCGCTGACCGCCACCCCCGAGTCGTCCGGCAAGAAATTCCTCACCGGGGCCGTCGCCATGAACCCCGGCAGCGCACTGGACCTCGGCAACTTCAAGAAGCAGGCGCCCAACCTGTACAGGAACATCGGGATCACCGACCAGATCACCAGCACCGGGCACGTCAACATGTACGTGATGGGCGTGATGGTCAACGCGCGGACGAAGCGTGCGCCCGCCGCGGTCGCCTTCGCCCACTACGTCACCGACGCCGAGCACCAGATGTCCTTCGCCAAGCAGGTCGCCATCTTCCCCAGCACCGCCGGCTCGCTCGACGACCCGTACTTCACCAAGGAGGACGGCACCGACGAGACGCGTGTGCGGGTCGCCGCGGCCAAGTCCCTGAAGAACGCCGTCAATTACACGCCCGTGCTGTTCAGCGAGCAGATGAAGACCGAGCTGCGCAACGAGGTCGCCAAGGCGTTGCAGGGCAAGGAGAGCCCGAAGGAAGCTCTTGACAACGCCGTCGAGGCCTGCAACCGGCTTCTCCAGCAGCAGGGATAGCCCGCGATGGCCACCTCGACCGTCTCCCGGGCGCGGCGCCCGGCGCCCAAGGTGCGGCGCCCGGAGCAGCGAGTGCGGCGCCAACTGGCAACCAGCCCATGGCTGTTCGCGGCCCCGGGACTGCTGATCGCCGGCGCCTTCATCCTGTACCCGTTCGTCTCCACGCTGGTCAACGCCTTCACCGACCGCCGCACCCTGATCCCGGGCCGGTTCGTGGGCCTCGCCAACTTCCGCGAGCTGCTGAACGACGACATGTTCTGGATCGGTCTGCGCAACAGCACGCTCTATGTCGTCGGCGTCGTCCCCGCCCTCGTCGTCCTGCCCCTACTGCTCGCGCTGCTGGTGCAGAAGAACATCCCCGGCATCACCTTCTTCCGGTCCGCCTTCTACACCCCGGTCGTCGCCTCGATCGTCGTGGTCGGGCTGATCTGGGTGTGGCTGCTCGACGAGCGGGGCCTGGTGAACTCGCTCCTGGAGGCCATCGGGGTCGGCCGCGTCGGTTTTCTCAGCGACCAGTGGCTGCTGCTGTCGAGCGCCATGGCCGTGACGGTCTGGAAGGGCCTCGGCTACTACATGATCATTTATCTGGCCGCGCTCGCCAACGTACCGCGCGAGCTGCACGAGGCGGCGGCCGTCGACGGAGCGGGCGCCGTCCGCCGCTTCCTCACGGTCACCGTGCCCGCCGTCCGCTCCACGATGGTCCTGGTCGGGGCGCTCTCCTCGGTCGCCGCGTTCAAGGTGTTCTCCGAGGTGTATCTGATGGCCGGCCCGAGCGGCGGCCCGGCGGGCGAGGACACCACCCTCGTCATGCTCGTCCAGCGCACCGGCACCGGACTGACCGGCCGCGTCGGTTATGCCTCGGCCATCTCGGTCGTCGTCTTCGTCGTCACCGTCGCCCTGATGCTGCTAGTGCTGCGCGCGGACCGGAGGGACGAGTCATGAGCGTGCTGGAGAAGGTACGGCCCGCCGCTTCGAGGCCGGCCGTCGCCCGCGAACCCCGCGTCACCGACGAACACGGCCGCCGCGTCCGCGCAGGGGAACTCGTCCTGCGCTATCTGCTCCTGCTCGCCGTACTCGCCCTCACCGTCGGCCCGTTCCTCTGGCAGCTGTCGACCTCGCTCAAGGGCCCCACCGAGGACATCTTCAGCTCCCCGCCGAAGTTCCTGCCCGGCGACCCCACCCTGCACAACTACGAGCGGGTCGCCGACACCATCCCCGTCTGGGACTACGCCCTCAATTCGCTGAAGGTCGCCACCGCCAACGTCGTCACCAACTGCGCCGGCTCGGCACTCGCCGGCTACGCCCTCGCCCGGCTGCGCTACCGGGGCCGCCGCGCGGCCACCCTGGCCTTCGTCCTGGCGATGCTCGTGCCCGTGGAGGGCATCATCATCGCCCAGTTCACGACCATGCGGGAGCTCGGCCTCAACAACACCCTCATCGGCGTGATCCTGCCCGGCTGCATCGGTGCCATGAACGTCCTGCTGATGCGCAACGCCTTCCTCAACCTGCCGTACGAGATCGAGGAGGCGGCCTACGTCGACGGCGCCGACGTCTGGCAGCGGTTCCTGCGGATCGCGCTGCCGTCCGTGAAGGGGACCGTCGCCGTCGTCGCGATCTTCGCCTTCATGGGCGCCTGGGACGACTTCCTGTGGCCGCTCATCGTGCTGAGCGACCCGTCCAAGTTCACGCTGACCATCGGCCTCAACTATCTGCACGGCACCTTCGCGGGCGACGAACGCCTCGTCGCCGCCGGCACGATCATCGCCGTCGCCCCGCTGATCGCCCTCTTCGCCTGTCTGCAGCGGTACTTCTTCCGCGGGGTCGGCGAGGGCGCCGTCAAGGGCTGACCACCTCCAGGGCCGGCCCCACCCCCGGATACCTCCGTCGCACCCCCGTCACAAGGACACGCATGCCTTCTGCCGTGCGCTTCGGCGTCAACTACACCCCCAGCGAAGGGTGGTTCCACCACTGGCTCGACTTCGACCTCGACTCCGTACGCGCCGACCTCGACTCCATCGCGGCGCTGGGCCTCGACCACATCCGGGTGTTCCCGCTGTGGCCCTACTTCCAGCCGAATCGTTCGCTGATTCGGCCCACGGCCGTCGAGCAACTCGTACAGCTCGTCGACGCCGCCGCCGAACGCGGCCTCGACGTCAACGTGGACGGTCTGCAGGGCCACTTGAGCAGCTTCGACTTCCTCCCGGCCTGGACCCGGACCTGGCACCGCCGGAACCTGTTCACCGACCCGGACGTCCTCGACGGCCAGGCGGCCTACCTGCGCACCCTCGCCGCCGCCCTGGCCGACCGGCCGGGCTTCCTCGGCATGACCCTCGGCAACGAGGTCAACCAGTTCTCGGCGGGCCCGCATCCCGACCCCGACCGGGCGACCGAGGCGGAGATCGACCGCTGGCTGGCACGCATGCTCGCCGCCTGCGAGGAGGGCGCCCCCGGGCGGCTGCACCTGCACGCCGAGTACGACGCCACCTGGTACCAGGACGACCAGCCGTTCACCCCCGCCCAGGCCGCCCGGCACGGAGCCGTCACGGCCGTGCACTCCTGGGTCTTCAACGGCACCGCCCAGCGCCACGGCCGCAACTCCGTGCAGACCGAGCATCATGCCGCGTACCTCGTCGAGCTGAGCAAGGCCTGGGCCGACGACCCGCATCGCCCGGTCTGGCTCCAGGAGGTCGGCGCGCCCGCACCCCTGGTCCCGCCCGAGCAGGCCGCCGCCTTCACCGAGGCGACCGTCGCGAACGCCCTGGACTGTCCCGACCTGTGGGGCATCACCTGGTGGTGCTCGCACGACGTGTCCCGTGAGCTGGCCGACTTCCCCGAACTCGAATACGGGCTGGGCCTGTTGACCAATGACCGCAAGCCCAAGGACACGGCCGGTGTGCTGGCGCGGGCGGCCGGCGAGCGGCACGCGTACGCGCCCGCGCCGCGGACCATCGCGCTCGTCGTTCCCGCCGACCCGGCCAGGCGCTCGTCCTGCGGCCCCGGCAGCCCCGTCTTCGACGCCTTCTTCCGGCTCACCGCCGACGGCGCCCGCCCCACCACCGTCCTCGACACCCGCGCGGACGACCAGGACCACCTCGCCGCGCGCGGCATCACCGAGGTCGTCACTTCCGATCAGGTACTCCCCGCCCCACAAGGACTCCCAGGAGGCACCCGCTCGTGAACCCCACCAGACGCACCGTCCTGCTCGCCGGCGCCGCGGCCGCCCTGCTGCCGCCGACCTCCTCGCCCGCGACGGCCGCCCCCAGGACGAAGGCAGCCGCGCTCCAGCCGTACGCCTCCTACTGGTACCCCGACTCGCTGCCCTCCGGCACCCCGGGCACCGGAATCAGCTGGCGCAGCCTGAAGTCCTGGCGTCCGGCCGACGACCCGGACCTCG
This sequence comes from Streptomyces sp. R28, assembly GCF_041052385.1. Taxonomy (GTDB): domain Bacteria; phylum Actinomycetota; class Actinomycetes; order Streptomycetales; family Streptomycetaceae; genus Streptomyces. Next base: position 9,719,624 of record NZ_CP163439.1, read on the forward strand.
CCCTCAACGCGGCGACCGTGCCGCTCGCCCCGCGCTTCACCCCGACTCCGGTGAACACGACCGCCCGCGCCGGTCAGGCCCGCGTCCAGTCCCTCGTGTCCTTCGGGCCCACCGCCGGCAACCCTTCCCAGGGCTCGGCCACCGCCGAGTACTACGCCCTCACCCACTGGGCGTACATCGACGAGCTGGTCTTCTGGGGCGGCTCGTCGGGGGAGGGGCTGATCCTCGCGCCGAACGCGCCGATCGTCGACGCCGCCCACCGGCATGGTGTGCCCGTCCTCGGCAACGTCTTCCTGCCACCCGTCGCCTACGGCGGGCAGTTGCAGTGGACCCGCGACCTGGTGCAGAAGGACGCGGCCGGGCGGTATCCGCTGGCCGAACGGCTGGTCGCGGTCGCGGACGCGTACGGGTTCGACGGGTGGTTCGTCAACGCCGAGACGAGCGGCGGGAACGCCGCGCTGGGTGCGGACATGCTGGGTTTCATGCGCCGGTTGAAGGCGCTCGCCAAGGCCGAGGGCCAGCGGGTGACCTGGTACGACTCGATGACCGTGAACGGGGCCGTGAGCTGGCAGGGGGCGCTCGACTCCCAGAACGAGGCGTTCTTCCGGGCGGCCGACGACATGTTCGTCGACTTCCGGTGGACGGCTGCGAAGCTGACCTCGTCGGGGCAGCGGGCCCAGCAACTGGGCCGTAGCCGCTATGAGTTGTGGGCGGGCGTCGACGTCGAGGCGAACGGCTGGAACTCGTCCGTGAACTGGGACGCGATCGTGCCGCGCGACAAGGCGCACGTCGTGTCGGTCGGCTTCTACCGGCCCGAGTGGACGCGCAATCACCTGCGGGCGGACGGGCGCACACCGGAGGCCTTCCACGCCGCCGACGACCGGTTCTGGACCGGGCGGTCGCTGGATCCGTCGCGGCCGGACGGTACGGACGGCTGGCGGGCGGCGGCGTTGTCCGTGGCCGACCGGTCGACGGTCGCGGCGGTGCCGTTCGCGAGCGTGTTCAACACCGGGCACGGGCTGCGGTGGTACGAGGACGGGGAGGTGACGTCGGACGCGCCGTGGAACCACCTGGGCCTGCAGGACCGGCTGCCGTCCCGGCGCTGGGCCGTGCACACCGAGGGACGGCGGCCCGCTGTGCACTTCGACTTCGCGGACGCGTGGCGTGGCGGGAGCAGCGTGCTCGTCGACGGTGAGTTGGACGAGCCCGCGGTGGTGCAGGTGTATGCGACCCGGCTGCCGCTCACCGCGGACACGGTCGTCGAGCTGACCCACCGGACCGACGCGGGGAGCGTACACGTCGAGCTGGCCGTCGCCACCGCCGAACCCACCGCTCCGGCGGCCACACCGCCGTACACCTACTTCCCCGTGACCTCGGCCGACGGCTGGCAGACCTCGACCGTACGGCTCACCGGCCTGACCGGCACCGTGCACGCGATCGGCGTCCGGCTCACCGCGGCCGACGGCGCACCCGTGCGGTGGCGGCTCGGCGGCCTCGCGGTGCGCGACACCCCGCACACACCCGCCGCGCCCACCGCCCTGCGCATCACCGCGGCCTCGGGCGGCGACCTGCGCTTCGCCTGGAGCCCGGCCCCCGGCGACGTACGCCACCACACCCTCCACCGCCTCCTGGCCGACGGCACCCGACGCTTCCTCGGCGGCACCTGTCAGCGCGCGTTCTTCGCCGGTCGCCTGCGACCCGAACAGGGCGAGGAGGAGGCACGGTTCGAACTGCGCGCCGTAGGGGAGCTCTACACCACGTCGGCCCCCGCGACCGTCACCCACCGCTGGTAACCACCCGCCGGTAAGCAACCGCCCGGACGACCTACGGAGCACCCCGCATGCATGACGACCGCAGCCTGGTCGAAGCCCGTCTCAAGCGCGTCCTCGACGAACGCATCCGTCCCGCCGTGTACCCCGAGTCCGTGCCGCTGGAGGTGGCGGTGTGGCATGCGCCCGGCGAGCCGGTGCCGGTCGCCGAGGGACTCGCGGCCGAACCCGGGCCGATCGAGGTGGGTGCGCGCTGGGGTGCTCCCTGGGGCACCAGCTGGTTCCGGGTCACCGGGACCGTGCCCGAGGCGTGGGCCGGGAAGACCGTCGAGGCTCTCCTGGACCTCGGGTTCGACGAGAACATGCCCGGCTTCCAGTGCGAGGGCCTGGTCTACCGGCCCGACGGCACCCCGGTGAAGGGCCTCAACCCGCGCAACCAGTGGGTGCGTATCGGCGCCCCCGTGACGGGCGGCGAGCAGGTGCGGCTGCACATCGAGGCGGCCTCCAACCCCGTCATCCTCGACTACCACCCCTTCCTGCCCACGCGGCTCGGTGACAAGGAGACCGCGGGCAGCGAACCCCAGTACACGCTCACCCGCATGGACCTCGCCGTCCTCGACGAGGACGTCTGGCAGCTGGTCATCGACCTGGAGGTGCTCGGCGAACTGATGGCCGAGCTGCCGGTGGAGTCGGCGCGGCGCTGGGACATCCTGCGGGCGGTGGAGAAGGCGCTGGACGCGGTCGATCTGCAGGACGTGGGGGGCACCGCGGCACGCGCGCGGACGCGGCTGGCCGACGTGCTGGCGGCCCCCGCCGTACCGTCCGCCCACCGCATCAGCGCCGTCGGTCACGCGCACATCGACTCGGCGTGGCTGTGGCCGCTTCGCGAGACCGTGCGCAAGGTGGCCCGTACGACCTCCAACATGACCGCGCTCATCGAGGACGAGCCCGACTTCGTCTTCGCCATGTCGCAGGCCCAGCAGTGGGCGTGGCTGAAGGAGCACCGGCCCGAGGTGTGGGCGAGGGTGAAGAAGGCGGTGGCGGACGGGCGGTTCGTGCCGGCCGGCGGGATGTGGGTGGAGTCGGACACCAACATGCCCGGCTCCGAGGCGATGGCCCGGCAGTTCGTGCACGGCAAGCGGTTCTTCCTCGACGAGTTCGGCATCGAGAACGACGAGGCCTGGCTGCCGGACACCTTCGGCTTCGCCGCCGGGCTGCCCCAGATCATCAAGGCCGCGGGCTCCAAATGGCTGCTGACGCAGAAGATCTCCTGGTCCCGGACCAACAGGTTCCCGCACCACACCTTCCAGTGGGAGGGCATCGACGGCACCCGGATCTTCACCCACTTCCCGCCCGTCGACACCTACAACTGCTCGATGAAGGGCAGCGAGATCGCCCACGCGGCCCGCAACTTCAAGGACAAGGGGGCCGCCCGGCACTCCCTCGCCCCCACCGGCTGGGGCGACGGAGGCGGCGGCACGACCCGGGAGATGGTCGCCAAGGCGGCCCGGCTGCGCAGCCTGGAAGGCTCGGCGACCGTCGCCTGGGAGACCCCGGCGGAGTTCTTCGCGAAGGCCGAGGCCGAGTACCCCGACCCGCCCGTCTGGGTCGGCGAGCTCTACCTCGAACTCCACCGAGCCACCCTCACCAGCCAGGCCAGGACCAAGCAGGGCAACCGCCGCAGCGAACACCTCCTGCGCGAGGCCGAACTGTGGGCGGCCACGGCCGCCGTACGGACCGGATTCCCTTACCCGTACGAGGAGTTGGACCGCATCTGGAAGACGGTCCTGCTGCACCAGTTCCACGACATCCTGCCCGGCTCGTCCATCGCTTGGGTGCACCGTGAGGCGCGTGCGACGTACGAGCGTCTCGCGGGCGAGCTGAATGCGATCATCGAAGCCGCCCAGCGGGCCCTGGCGGGCCAGGGCGAGACCGAGCTCGTCTTCAACGCGGCCCCGCACACGCGTGACGGCGTACCGGCGGGCGGTGCGCGCACCCCGGTGACCCAGGGCCGGACGGCACTGGCGGCACGGCAGGGCGGCGGGTTCGTCCTCGACAACGGCCTGCTGCGCATCGAGATCGACGCGCGGGGCCTGGTCGTGTCGGCGTACGACATCGACGCCGACCGCGAGGCCGTCGCCCCGGGCCGGGTGGCCGGTCTCCTGCAACTGCACCCGGACTTCCCGAACATGTGGGACGCCTGGGACGTCGACGAGTTCTACCGCAACACGGTCACCGACCTGACCGAGGCGGACGAGGTCACCCCCGGTGACGACGAGGGATCGGTGCGGATCGTCCGGTCCTTCGGCTCCTCCCGCGTCACCCAGGTGCTGTCGCTCGCGCCGGGGGAGCGGCGGCTGCTGCTCGACACCGAGGTCGACTGGCACGAGACGGAGAAGTTCCTGAAGCTGGCCTTCCCGCTCGACCTGCACGCGGAACGGTACGCGTCGGAGACCCAGTTCGGGCACTTCTTCCGCCCCACACACACCAACACCAGCTGGGAGGCGGCCAAGTTCGAGGCCTGCAACCACCGCTTCGTCCACCTGGAGGAGCCGGGCTGGGGCGTCGCCATCGTCAACGACTCGACCTACGGCCACGACGTGACCCGCACGGTCCGCACCGACGGCGACCGCGGTACGACCACCACGGTGCGCGTCTCCCTCCTGCGCGCCCCGCGCTTCCCCGACCCCGAGACCGACCAGGGCGTCCACCGCTTCCGGCACGCCCTGGTGCCGGGTGCGGGCATCGGCGACGCGGTGCGCGAGGGCTGGCGGATCAACCTGCCGGAGCGGTCGGTGAGCGGCGCGCGGGAGGTGGCGCCCCTGGTGACGGTGGACCGGGAGGCCGTCGTGATCACGGCCGTCAAGCTGGCCGACGACGGCAGCGGAGACGTCGTGGTGCGCCTGCACGAGGCCCAGGGCGGCCGGGTACGGGCCACGCTCGCGGCGGACTTCGAGGTCGCGGACGTCACGGCGACGGACCTGCTGGAACGCCCGCTGCCCGAGGCGCCGTCGTGCGACGGCGCGCGCGTCGCTCTGCGCCTGCGTCCCTTCGAACTGGTGACGCTGCGGCTGCGTCGGGCGCCGGTCCACTGAGCGCGAACGGCGGCGCGCCGCGGTGAATCGGGTGGCAACCGGTCTCACACTCAAGGAGGTTGGCGTTACGCAGCGCCTTGGAGGCACTCATGAAGCTCGTCACGCGGGCCCAGCTGGGCTGGCCCGCATCCGCCGCACCGACGCAGGAATCGACCAAGGGCGTGAAGGTCCACTACGAAGGCACGTCGGTCAGCGTCGAACTCCTCGACGACCACGACCTCTGCATCGCCGAGTGGAAGTCCATCCGGGTCTCCCATCTGGCGAACAAGGTGGAGAACTACTCGGACATCGCCTACAACTACGGCGCCTGCCCGCACGGTCGTCTCCTGGAGGGCCGCGGCCTCGGCAAGCGCACCGGGGCCAACGGCAACCAGCCCCTCAACCGCGCCCACTACGCGATCGTCGGCCTGGTCGGCGACAAGGGGCTCATCAAGCCGACGGACGCGATGCTCGGCGCGATCCGTGACGGCATCGAGCTGCTGCGCCGCCATGGCGCCGGCAACGAGATCAAGGGACACCGGGACGGCCTCGCCACCGCATGCCCCGGAGAGCACCTGTACGCGTGGGTGCAAAAGGGCGCCCCGCGGCCCGGTGGCTCGCCGACCGTTCCGGGCCCGCGGCCGGTGATCGACGTGTCGAGACTGGTCGCCGCGGCCCTGCACGACCCGGCCGAGGCGGGCACGCCGGTGTCGTACGCCGGGGTGAAGACCGTGGAGAAGGCACTGGTGGCGGAAGGCCTCCTCGAAACGAAGTACGCGGACGGTCACTTCGGTGGGGCGACCGTCAAGGCGTACTCCGCCTGGCAGCACCGCTGCGGCTTCACCGGCGCGGACGCCAACGGCATCCCCGGCCAGGCGTCGCTGGAGGAACTCGGACGGGAGCACGGCTTCGACGTGCAGCCGTAGAGCAGTCATGACACGGGCCGTTCCCCTGGCACGGCAGGCGAGGGGAACGGCCCTCGACGCTGGCGGTCAGGTGCCGAGCTGTGCCCGCAGCCACTCCTCCACCTCGCCCACATGCGCGGCCGCCGCGGCCCGTGCCGCCTCCGGATCGCGGGCGAGAAGGGCGCGGTGGATCGCGGCGTGTTCGCGGCGCGTGCGGGCGAAGGCGCCCTCCTCCTGGTAGCCGCGCCACACGCGGGCGCGGAACGTGCGGGAGGACAGGCCCTCCAGGATCGCGGCCATGGTCTCGTTGCCGGCGGCGGCGGCGATCTCGCGGTGGAAGGCCAGGTCGTGGGCGAGGATCTCCTCGGGGTCGTCCGTGGCGTTCATCGCCGTCAGGTGTTTCTCGACCTCCGCGAGCTGGTCCGGCGTGATGCGCGCCGCCGCCAGGGCCGTCGCCGTCGACTCCAGGATGCGGCGCACCTCGAGGAGCTCCACCAGACGCGGGCCGCGGGACAGGTCGGCGACCACGCCGAACGTCTCCAGAAGGTCGCCGGCCTCCAGCTGGGTGACGTAGATGCCCGAGCCGTGCCGGGCCTCCAGCACGCCCAGCACCGTGAGCGCGCGGATCGCCTCCCGCATCGAGCTGCGGGAGATGCCGAGCCGGACGGCCAGATCGCGCTCGGTCGGCAGCCGCTGGCCCGGCTCCAGCCGCCCCTCCGCGATCATCGACTTGATCTGCTCGATGGCGCGCGTCGTCACGGTGCCCTTCTGCGGGGCTGTCTCGTCCACGCCATTCCTCCTGTCGCCCCAGGCGCCTGAGGGTGCCCGGTGAGCGGCAGTGTAATCACCAGGTTGGTCGGACCACTACGGCCGGAAACGACGAAAAATGGCGCCCGCAGGGTGTTGTATCGGCGAAGTGGTCTGATAAATATGCGGTCATCTGCTCGAACCATGTGCTCGAACACGCTCAACGAGGAGCCACCAGATGCACGGCACAACAGCGCGGAAGCAGAACAGGTCACGGAGGGGCACAGCGGTGGCCGCGGTCGTCGGCGCCTCGCTCGTGCTCGCCGCGTGCGGCAGCACGAAGGACACCGGCGCCGCCGGCGCCGAAGCCGGCGGGACCGGCAAGGTCGGGGTGATCCTGCCCCTGCTGACCTCGCCGTTCTGGCAGTCGTACAACGACTACGTGCCGAAGACGGCCGACTCCGAAGGCGTCGACACGCTCAAGACGGTCAACTCCAACAGTGACCCCTCCCAGCAGATCACCGACATCAACAACCAGCTCAACCAGGGCGTGAAAGGCCTGGTCGTCGCCCCGCTGGACAGCGCGGCCATCGAGGCCGGCCTCGACCAGGCGGAGCGCAAGGGCGTGCCGGTCGTCGCCGTCGACGTGGCGCCCGACAAGGGCAAGGTCGCGATGGTGGTGCGGGCCGACAACGTGGCGTACGGCGAGAAGGCCTGCCAGTACCTCGGCGAGCAGATCCCCTCCGGCAAGGTCGTGCAGATCATGGGCGACCTGGCCTCGGTCAACGGCCGTGACCGCTCCGAGGCGTTCCGTGCCTGCGTGAAGAAGAACTTCCCCAAGCTGAAGGTCCTGGAGATCCCGGCCAAGTGGGAGTCCGACACCGCGGCCTCCAAGCTGGACACCCTCCTGAACGCCAACCCCGACATCAAGGGCATCTACCTGCAGGCCGGCGGCGTCTACCTCGCGCCGACCCTGCAGACCCTGAAGTCGAAGGGGATGCTGAAGACGGCCGGGCAGGCCGGCCACATCGCGATCGTCTCCAACGACGGCATCCCGCAGGAGTACGACGCCATCCGCAAGGGACAGATCGACGCGACCGTCTCCCAGCCCGCCGACCTGTACGCCAAGTACGGCATGTACTACATCAAGGCCGCGATGGAGGGGAAGACCTTCGAGCCCGGCCCGACCGACCACGACTCGACCATCGTGAAGCTCCCCAGCGGCATCCTGGAGGACCAGTTGCCCGCCCCGCTGGTCACCAAGGACAACGTCGACGACCCCAAGCTCTGGGGCAACACGGTCAAATGAGTACGCACGTACGGAAGACCGCGGTCACACCCCTCGTCCAGGCGCGCGACATCGTCAAGCGCTACGGTCCCACCACCGCCCTCGCCGACGGCCGGCTCACCGTCCTGCCCGGCGAGTCCCACGCCCTCGTCGGCCGCAACGGCGCCGGCAAGTCGACCCTGGTCAACATCCTCACCGGCCTCCAAGCGGCCGACGAGGGCGAGGTCCGCTTCGACGGCGACCTGGCCCCCGCGCTCGCCGACCGCGACGCCTGGCGCCGCAAGGTGGCCTGCGTCTACCAGAAGCCGACCCTCGTGCCGGAAATGACGGTCGCGGAAAATCTCTTCATCGCCGAAATCCACGCTGCCAGGTCAACGCGCCTGAATCGCAAGGTCGGCCGGGGGTCCGGCCCGCGGCGGAGCCGCAATGGGATGCTGCGTCCCCCGGATGAACACAGCATCAACCGGCAGCCGCTCCAGCGCGGCTTCATCAGCTGGCGCAAGCTGCGCACCGAAGCCGCCGAACTCCTCGCGACCTGGGACGTCCATGTCGACCCCGCCGCCCGCACCGCCGACCTCAAGGTCGAGGACCGTCAAATGGTGGAGATCGCCCGGGCGCTCAGCTTCGGCGCCCGCTTCATCATCCTCGACGAGCCCACCGCCCAGCTCGACAACCGTGAGATCGAGCGGCTCTTCACGCGCATGCGGGCGCTGCAGGACTCCGGCGTCACCTTCCTTTTCATCTCGCACCACCTCCAGGAGGTGTACGAGGTCTGCCAGACCGTCACGGTTCTGCGCGACGCGCGCTGGATCACCACCGCCCCGGTCGCCGAACTCCCGCGCCGGGCGCTGGTGGAGGCCATGGCGGGGGAGTCCCTGGAAGCCATCGCCGAGCAGGCCGTCGACCCCAGGGACGTCGACGACGACGCCCCCGTCCTGCTCGAAGCCCGCGGGCTCACCTCACCGTCGTATCAGGACATCGACCTCACGGTCCGCCGCGGTGAGGTCGTCGGGCTCGCCGGGATCAGCGGCAGTGGCAAGGTCCAGCTGGCCGAGTCCTTCGCGGGACTGCACACCCCGACCGGCGGGACCGCCCGACTGGGCGGTGAGCGGCTGCCGTTCGGCGATGTGCAGGCCGCCCTCAAGGCGGGCGTGGCGTGTGTGCCCCGGGACCGGCACGAGCAGGGACTCGTCGCCGGCATGACCATCGGCGACAACGCCACCATGAGCGTCCTCGAACGGCTCGGCCGCTTCGGGTTCGTCGGCACCGACCGCAAGCGCGCCTTCGCGAGCGCCCTCATCGAACGCCTCGACATCCACACCGAGGGCCCCGACCAACCGGTCTCGGACCTGTCCGGCGGCAACGCGCAGAAGGTCGTCATGGCCCGCGCCCTCGCCTCCGACCCCCGCCTGCTCGTGCTGATCAACCCCACCGCGGGCGTCGACGTGAAGTCCAAGGAGTCCCTGCTCGCCCGCATGGACAGCGCCCGCGAGGACGGCACCGCCGTACTCGTCGTCTCCGACGAACTCGACGACCTGCGCCGCTGCGACCGCGTCCTCGTCCTGTTCCACGGCCGTGTCGTCGCCGAGCACCCGGCGGGCTGGCGCGACCACGAGCTGATCGCCTCCATCGAAGGAGTGGACAACCATGGCTGACACCAAGGCCCGACCGGCCCTCCCCGTGAAGGTGCCGGACGCCCGTGCCGCCAGGACGGTCCTGCTCCGCCGAGCCCGCGAACTCGCCCTTGTCCCCGCCCTGTTGCTGCTCATGGTGCTCGGCGCGGTGGTCAACGACTCGTTCCTCACCGAGCGGAACCTGATCTCCATCCTCGGCGCCTCCGCCGCGCTGGCGATGGTCGTGCTGGCCGAGTCGCTGGTCCTGATCACCGGCAAGTTCGACCTGTCCCTGGAGTCGGTGGTCGGCATCGCGCCCGCCGTCGGAGCGCTCCTCGTGCTGCCCGCCGCCCAGTCCGGCTGGGGGGCCGAACTCCCCGCCGCCCTCGCCCTGTTGGCGGCCCTGGTGGTCGGCGCGGCCGTGGGTGCCTTCAACGGCATCCTGGTCGTGAAGTTCAAGCTCAACGCGTTCATCGTGACGCTCGCGATGCTGATCGTCCTGCGCGGTCTGCTGGTCGGCGCGACCAAGGGCAAGACGCTGTTCGGGATGCCCGACAGCTTCTACTCCCTCGCCACGACCACCTTCCTGAACATCCCGATGTCGGTGTGGCTCGCGGCGGCCGCCTTCGCGATCGCCGGGTTCGTGCTCAAGTACCACCGCGTCGGACGCGCCCTGTACGCCATCGGCGGCAACGCGGACGCCGCCCGCGCGGCCGGTATCCGGGTCGAGCGGGTGATGCTCGGCGTGTTCGTCGTCGCGGGGACGCTGGCCGCCGTCGGCGGGATCATCCAGACCGGCTACGTCGGGGCGATCAGCGCCAACCAGGGCAACAACATGATCTTCACCGTGTTCGCGGCCGCGGTCATCGGCGGCATCAGCCTGGACGGCGGCAGGGGCACCATGTTCGGCGCCCTGACCGGCGTACTCCTCCTCGGCGTCGTCCAGAACCTGCTCACCCTCGCCCAGGTCCCGTCGTTCTGGATCCAGGCCATCTACGGCGGAATCATCCTGGTCGCCCTCATGATCGCCCGCGTGACGACGGGCCGTGCCCAGGACTGAGCCTCGTCCCCGTCACCTACCGAAAGGCCCTCCGTGTCCCCGACCCCCGCCCGCATCACCGCGGTCGACACCTACGACATCCGCTTCCCCACCTCGCGCGAGCTCGACGGCTCCGACGCGATGAACCCGGACCCGGACTACTCGGCCGCGTACGTCGTCCTGCGCACCGACGCGGCGGACGGGCTCGCGGGGCACGGGTTCACGTTCACCATCGGGCGGGGCAACGAGGTCCAGGTCGCCGCGATCGAGGCACTGCGCGGGCATGTCGTCGGCCGCCCCGTCGACGAGCTCTGCGCCGACCCGGGGACCCTGAACCGCGACCTGATCGGCGACAGCCAGCTGCGCTGGCTCGGCCCCGAGAAGGGCGTGATGCACATGGCGATCGGCGCGGTCATGAACGCCGTGTGGGACCTCGCCGCCAAGCGCGCCGACAAGCCGCTGTGGCGCCTCCTCGCCGACGCCGCCCCGGAGTGGATCGTCCGTCAGATCGACTTCCGGTACCTCACCGACGCGCTCACGCCCGAGGAGGCGCTGACGATCCTGCGCCGGGGCCGGGAGGGCTCGGCAGAGCGCACCGCCCGGCTCCTGGAGCGCGGCTACCCCGCCTACACCACCTCCGCCGGCTGGCTCGGCTACGACGACGACAAGCTCACCCGGCTCGCCGCCGAGGCCGTCGCCGACGGCTTCCGGCAGATCAAGTTGAAGGTCGGCGCCGACCTGGCGGACGACGTACGGCGCTGCCGCGTCGCCCGCTCGGTCGTCGGGCCGGACATCCGCATGGCCATCGACGCCAACCAGCGCTGGGACGTCGACGAGGCGATCCGCTGGACCAAGGCCCTCGCCGAGTTCGACCCGTACTGGATCGAGGAGCCCACCAGCCCCGACGACGTCCTCGGCCACGCGGCGATCCGCAAGGCCGTCGCCCCGGTGAAGGTGGCCACCGGCGAGCACGTGCAGAACCGGGTCGTCTTCAAACAGCTCCTCCAGGCCGGCGCCCTCGACGTCCTCCAGATCGACGCGGCCCGCGTCGGCGGCGTCAACGAGAACCTCGCCATCCTGCTGCTCGCCGCCAAGTTCGGCGTCCCGGTCTGCCCGCACGCCGGCGGCGTCGGCCTGTGCGAACTCGTCCAGCACCTGTCGATGTACGACTACGTGGCCGTCACCGGCACCACCGAGGACCGCGTCATCGAGTACGTCGACCATCTGCACGACCACTTCCTCGACCCGGTGGTGATCAGGGAAGGTCACTACACGGCACCCACCGCACCGGGCTTCTCGGCTGCCATGCGCCCGGAGTCCATCGCGCGGTACACGTTCCCGGACGGCGCCTTCTGGGCAGAAGACCTCGCCGACGACACGCAGAAGAAGGGGCAGGCGGCATGAGTGACTTCGAGGGCCTCAAGGCCCTGGTGACCGGTGGCGCCTCCGGCATCGGCCGGGCCACCGCGGAACTCCTCGCCGCACGCGGCGCCCAGGTCGCCGTCCTCGACCTGGACACCTCCTCGGTCGAGAAGCCGCTGCTCGCCTACCGCGCCGACGTCACCGACGACGCCTCCGTCCGCGAGGCCGTGGCCGCCGCCGTGGCCGACCTCGGCGGACTCGACGTCGTGGTCAACAACGCGGGCATCGGCGCCCAGGGCACCGTGGCCGACAACGACGACGAGGAGTGGCACCGCGTCCTCGACGTCAACGTGGTCGGCATGGTCCGCGTCGCCCGCGCCGCCCTGCCCCACCTGCGTGAGTCCTCCCACGCGGCGATCGTGAACACCTCGTCCATCGCGGCCACCGCGGGCCTGCCGCAGCGGGCGCTGTACAGCGCGACCAAGGGGGCCGTGTACTCCCTGACGCTCGCCATGGCCGCCGACCACGTCCGCGAGGGCATTCGCGTGAACTGCGTCAACCCCGGTACCGCGGACACCCCGTGGATCGGCCGCCTCCTCGCCAAGGCCCCCGACCCGGCCGCCGAACGCGCCGCCCTGGAGGCCCGCCAGCCCACCGGCCGCCTCGTCTCGGCCGACGAGGTCGCGGGCGCCATCGCCTACCTGGCGAGCCCCCTCTCCGGCGCCACCACCGGCACCTCCCTCGCCGTCGACGGCGGCATGCAGGGCCTGCGTCTGAGGCCGGTGGGCCAGTGACCACCCTGGGGACCAGCGGCGTCCCGGTCAGCGCGCTCGGCTTCGGCGCCGCCGTCATCGGCAACCTCTTCACCGAGGTGACCGACGAGCAGGCGCACCAAGCCGTGACCGCGGCCTGGCAGTGCGGCATCCGCTACTTCGACACCGCCCCGCACTACGGCCTCGGACTGTCGGAACAGCGACTGGGGGAGGCCCTGAAGGCCTACCCGCGCTCCGAGTTCACGGTCTCCACCAAGGTCGGCCGCCGACTGGAACCGTCCACGGCCGGCGGCGACGACCTCGCCAACTGCTTCGCGGTGCCCGCCACCCGCCGCCGCGTCTGGGACTTCAGCGCGGACGGCGTACGCCGCACCCTTGAGGCGAGCCTCGAACGGCTCGGCCTCGACCGCGTGGACGTCGTCTACCTCCACGACCCCGACGACCACGCCGAACAAGCCTTCAACGAGGGCTACCCGGCCCTGGAGAAGCTCCGCTCCGAGGGGGTCGTGGGGGCGATCGGCGCCGGCATGAACCAGGCGGAGATGCTGACCCGCTTCGTCCGCGAGACCGACGTCGACGTCGTGCTGTGCGCGGGGCGTTACACCCTGCTCGACCAGAGCGCGCTCACCGAACTGCTGCCCGCCGCCGTCGAACGGGGCGTCTCCGTGGTGATCGGCGGCGCCTTCAACTCCGGTCTGCTGGCGGACCCGAGACCGGACGTGACCTACAACTACGCCAAGGCCCCCGGCGACTTGCTGCACCGGGCCCTGCGCATGCGGGAGGTCGCCGAACGGCACGGCATCAGCCTGCGGGCCGCCGCCCTCGCCTTCTGCGCGGCCCACCCTGCCGTCGCGAGCGTCCTCGTAGGTGCCCGCTCGGCGGCCGAAGTCCAGGACGCGGCCGACCAGTTCGCCGCCCCGGTGCCCCCGGCCTTCTGGCAGGAGCTGCGCGACACCGGTCTCCTGACGGCCGAGGAGCCGACATGAGAGTCGCCCTGCACACCAAGGTCCGCGCGGACCGCGTCGCCGAGTACGAGGTCGCCCACCGCGAGGTCCCGGTCGAGCTCACCGACGCGATCCGCGCCGCAGGTGCCACCTCCTGGACGATCTGGCGCAGCGGCACCGACCTCTTCCACGTCCTGGAGTGCGAGGACTACGGCCGCCTGCTCGCCGAGCTGGAGAAACTGCCGGTCAACGTGGCCTGGCAGGCCCGCATGGCCGAACTGCTGGACGTCGTGCACGACTACTCCGGCGAGGGCGCCGACGCCGGCCTGCCCGTCGTATGGGAGCTGCCGTGACCGTTGACGCCCACTTCCACGTCTGGGACCTGTCGGTACGGGACCAGGACTGGATCGACGAACACAGCCCGCTGCGACGGAACTTCACGATCGAGGACCTCGCACCCGAGACCCGCGCGGCAGGAGTCGACCGCGCGGTCCTCGTCCAGACGATCACCGTGCCCGAGGAGACCCCGGAGTTCCTGTCCCTCGCCGCCGAGCACGAGCTGATCGCGGGCGTCGTCGGCTGGACCGACCTCACCCGCCCGGACATCGCCGACGAGCTGGCCCGCCTGCGGGAACTGCCCGGCGCCCAGTACCTCAAGGGCATCCGCCACCAGGTGCAGGGCGAGCCGGATGCGGAGTGGCTGCTGCGTGCGGACGTACGGCGCGGACTGGCGGCCGTGGCCGACGCCGGGTTGGTCTACGACCTGGTCGTACTGCCCCACCAGCTGCCGGCCTGCGTCAAGGCCGCCGCGGACCACCCCGACCTCACCTTCGTCCTGGACCACCTCGGCAAACCGCCCATCGCCTCCGGCGAGCGGGAACCGTGGGAGAGCGCCGTCCGTTCCCTGGCCGCCCTCTCCCACACCGTCTGCAAACTCTCCGGCATGATCACCGAGGCCGACCTCGACTCCTGGACCGTCGACGACCTGCGCCCGTACGCCGAGGCGGTCCTGGACGCCTTCGGCCCGCAGCGGCTGATGTTCGGCTCGGACTGGCCGGTGTGCACGCCGGCGGCGCCGTACGGCGACGCGGTGTCCGTGGCGCGGGAGCTGACCGGCGGTCTCGACGCGGCCGGGCGTGCGGACGTCTTCGCGGGCACGGCCACCCGCGTGTACGGCCTTTGACCTCAGCCCCCCGAGCCGCAGGGCGGGGGCAGAAGTGCCGAGGAAATATACGTCTCGTCCGGCTTCATCCTTACTTGTCGGGTCCTCGCTGCGGCGTTAGCTTCGTCCCCAACTCAAGGGAATCGGGGGCGACATGGCGGACGGGCAACCCATCATCCAGGGCTCGGGCGCGTGGAAGAACAACGCCGAGGACAGCGCCACGTCGTTGGTGAACGACGCGAAGGGACGAGCCGACGGAACCGGTCTGTACCTCTTCGGGGCTCAGTCCGGCACGCAATCCCCCGGAGGTGACGGCCTCTACAGCGTCTCCTTCAAGGGCAGCGCCGTGCGGGGCTACAGCTACGAGGGCGACGGGGTCTACGGCGCCTCGCGCAGGAGCGGCTCCGGTGTGCACGGCGTCTCCTCGTCGGGGACCGCGGTCTACGGCGAGGACACGGGCGCCGGCACCGGCGTCCACGGACAGGCCCCGGGCGGGCTCGGCGTCCGCGGCACCGGTTCCGGCACCGGAGTCGTCGGCGAGGCGATCGACCAGCGGGGCTTCGGGGTCCAGGGCTACAACCGCCATGGCCTGGAGGGCGGTTACGGCGTGTTCGGCTTCGCCGGCGTCGGGGTGTGGGGCGACGGAAGGATCGGCGTCACCGGTCGCGGCGTCAGTGACTACGGCATCGGCGTCGAGGGCGACGGCCTCGGCCAGGGCGCGATCGGAGTGTTCGGCGCCACGTCGGCAACCTCCGGCGGTGTCGGCGTGTACGCCACCGCGGCGAACTCCGGATCCACCGCGCTCCAGGTTCAGGGAACCGCCGTCTTCAGCTCCAGCGGCCGCGCAGTCGTCCCGGCGGGCAGGGACCGGTTCACCGTGACCGGGCCGACCATCGGGCCGGCGAGCATGGTCCTCGCCACCGTTCAGGAGGACAAGCGCGGCGTGGCCGTACGCGCCGCCGTCCCTGATCCGGCGGCCGGTTCGTTCACTGTTGTCCTCACCCAGGCGTCCCCGACAGAAACGGCAGTGGCATGGTTCGTGATCAACTGAACGGCGGCGTTCCGCGACCCGTCTCTCCGGGCGAGGAACGTACCCGGCCGGAGCCCGCGTCCACGCCCGCCGAGGCGACTCCTCCCGCGGGCATGCCGACGGCGCTCGTACCCCTGTCGGCTTCCCTCCTCGTGGGAAGGCAGGCCCCCGTCAGCTCCGCTGAGCCACCCCAGCCAACCGGGTAGGCGGCAGATACTCCCGCACATATGTGCGCTCCCAGCACGCGCCCGTCTCCCGCAGCTCACGCCAGGTCGTGTAGCGGTAGCGGAAGAGGCGGGCGCGTACATAGCGGGGCGGGGCGTCCGGCGGGAACGGCGAGCGGCGCAGGAGCTTCAGCGTATCGCGGTCGTTCTCCAGGAGCCGCTCCATCAGCGTGCCGAACCACGACCCCGCATACGCGGGCGACAGGGCGGCGAACCACATCAGCCAGTCCAGCCGCAGATGGTACGGCGCGAACTGCCGCGGCCAGTGCCGGGGATCGCCCGGCTTGCCCTTGAACTCGTACTCCCGCCAGTCCGAGTCCTCGCGCGGCACGTCGTCGGCGGTGCCCTCGATCACCACCTCGTACCGGGTCCGGCTGACGCTGCCGAACGCACCGTAGGTGTTGACCAGATGGAGTGGGTCGAAGGAGCGGTTCATGACCTGGCGGCGGGAGATCATGTTGGCGACCGGGTGGTAGCTCAGGACCAGGAGCAGCGCGGCGACCGCCAGGACCACGACCTCGTACCACAGCGGCGCGTCCGGCACGGACGGCGGATCGCTGGGCCACCGCACCGCCGACAGGGCCAGCACGATGGTGATCCAGTTCAGCCAGGAGAAGTTGCCCGACAGGACCAGCCACAGCTGGGTCGCGAGCATCAGCGAGGCGGCGGCCGTCGCGATCGGCTGCGGGGTGAAGAGGAGTACCGGCACGACGAGTTGGGTGACGTGGTTGGCGGCCACCTCGACGCGGTGCAGCGGCTTCGGCAGATGGTGGAAGAACCAGCTCAGCGGGCCCGGCATCGGCTGGGTCTCGTGGTGGTGGTCCAGGCAGGTCAGCTTCCGCCAGCAGGCGTCGCCGCGCATCTTGATCAGGCCCGCGCCGAACTCGACGCGGAACAGGATCCAGCGCAGCAGGAACAGCACCACGATCGGCGGCGCCACCTCGTCGTTGCCCAGGAACACGGCGAGGAAGCCGACCTCCAGCAACAGGGACTCCCAGCCGAACGAGTACCAGGTCTGGCCGACGTTCACGATCGACAGATACAGCGCCCATGGGATTAGCCACAGCAGCATGGCGCCCCACAGGGGGACCGCGTTGTCCAGCCCGGCCAGCAGCGCCGCCGACACCGCGCAGCCCGACCAGGCGCAGGCGGCGAAGAACCGGTCCGAGTAGTGCAGTTGGAAGATGCTCGGGGCGGCCTTGAAGGGCACCCGCGCGACGAAGTGCGGCACGGGCAGCATGCCGCGCTCACCCATCAGCGCCCGGAACTGCAGGGCCGCCGTCAGGAACGCGACGAGGTACACGCCGGCCAGAGCCCGCTGGAAGACCAGCCGGCTCGTCCAGTAGTCCGGTGCGATGAACCACTCCACGGCCGCGCGCTCCTTTCCTCATTGTCGCGCCGATGACCCCGGGGAGACCCCGGTGACTCTGCGTATACCACCTCTCCGCTTGCGTAACCCAAGTGAGTGAAGCAGACAATAGTGGCGAAATGTCTGATAACCGGCGAGAGGACGTGGTGCGGACACTCACCGGAACCATCGTCACGGCCTGCGCGCTCTCGGCGGCGCTCGCCGTCGCCGGCTGCGGCGCCGGGAGCGACGGGGACACGGAAGCGGGCTCGGACGTGTTCCTCCAGCCCGCCGCGGACCAGGGGCCGGATCCCTTCACCGACTCCACGGCGACCTCGACCGTCGCCCGGTCGCCGCTCACCCGAACGCCGAGGCAGGCGCGCCCGGGGCGGGCCGGGCTCCGGTCCCTGTCCGGTGAGACGCCCGGTCTGTACGGCGGTACCCGGGGCGCCGCCAGCTGTGATGTGCTGCGGCAGATCGACCGGCTCACCGCCGACCGGGCCAGGGGCCGTGTCTTCGCCCGGACCGCCGGCATCTCCCAGGCGTCGATCCCCGGCTATCTGCGCGGACTGACCTCGGTCGTGCTGCGTGCCGACACCCGGGTCACCAACCACGGGTTCCGCGACGGCAGGGAGACGGGCTACCAGTCCGTCCTGCAGGCGGGCACCGCCGTCCTCGTCGACAGCCGCGGTGTGCCGCGTGTCCGCTGCGCCTGCGGCAATCCACTCGCCCCGCCCGTCGGCCTGCGGGGCAAACCCGGCACCAGCGGCCGGGCCTGGTCCGGGTACCGGCCGAACCAGGTGATCGTGGTGGCCCCGACGCCGCAGGTGATCACCGACATCACGATCATCGACATCGCCGACAGCACCTGGATCGAACGGCCGATCGGTCATCGGGGCCACGACCGCGACCATGTCGTACGGCCGCCGAAGCCGGTGCCCCCGACCCTGGTCCCACACCCGCACGACAGCGCCTCCGACGCCTCGCCCGGCGAGGGCAGCGCGTCCCCCTCGCACGAGTCGCCGACCGACTGCGCGCCCCCGACGGTCACCGCCACCCCCGGCGCCACCGACGGGCCGCCGAAGAAGACCCCGGCGGCCGCGGCGGGCGGGGTGGACACCGCTCCCGCCGACTGCCCCTCGGCCACCATCACGGCGTCGCCCCCGCCGGCCGACCCCGGCCGTACGCCCGAGTCGCCGGAGCCCCCCGAGGAGCCCGACCCCGCCGACTCGCGGACGGAACCGGAGACCTCCCCGGACTCCTCGCCCTCCCGGGACGCCCCCGAGAAGACCGGCCCCGAGGCGGTCCCCGACACCCCCGACATCCCCGACGGCGGCGGGCTCATCCCCGACGAACCGGGCACCTCCGACAGCATCTTCGGGAGCCCCACCGACGTCTTCGACGGCTGACCGACACAGGTGCGACGACCCGCCCGCCGATCGCGGGCAGTTCCGTCGCCCCAGTCGAAGATTCCGGCAAATCCTGGCAAGGTGGCCCCATGGTTGATCGGGGAGCGAGCGCCCTGTCACTCCCGGACGACTGGCCCGCCCACCCGGATCCGATCCTGGCGCTCAACCGCATGGGCAGTTTCGACTGGGACCTGGACACCGGTCTGTTCCACATGGACGCCCAGGCCCACGAGGTCTTCGACCTGCGCCCCGACGAATACGACGGACACCCCACGACCCTGGCGATCCGGGTGCCGCCACCGGAGGCCTACCGGCTGGACGGCCTGGTCTCCCAGGCCATGAAGGACGGCAGCGAGAACTACGGCGCCTACTTCCGTATCCGCCGCCGCGACGGCACGCTGCGCTGGACCCACACCCAGGGCTACATCCGCCGTGACGAGACGGGCCGCCCGCGTCGCATCATCGGCATCGTCCGCGACGCCACCGACGAACTCGCCGAGAGCGAGGAGCGGCGCGAGCAGGCGGCCGAGGACGAGGCCCGCCGGCAGCAGACCAGCGTCGTCCAGCTCACCACGGCCGCCCTCGCGCACGCCCGCACCGTCCAGGACGTCATCGACGTCCTCAAGGACACCCACGGTCTGAGCAACCTCGGCGCCACCAGCCTGGTCATGGGCCTGGTCGAGGCCGGCCGCATCCGGCTGGTCGCCGAGGGCCCCGTGGGCAGCTTCGTCCCCGGGACCCGGGTCACCCGGATCGACGAGCAGTACCCGATGAGCGAGGTCGTACGGACCCTGAGCCCGCGCTTCATCGAGTCGCCGGAGGAGTTCGCGGACCGCTACCCGATCCTGTGGCCGCACATCACCGACCTGAGCATCACGGCCGCCGCCTACCTGCCGCTGATCGCCCAGGCCCGGCCGATCGGCGCCATCGGCCTGCTCTACAGCGACCGGGGCGGGTTCTCCGCCGAGGACCGCAATGTGCTCGTCGCCCTCGGCAGCAGCATCGCGCAGAGCCTGCAGCGGGCCATGTTCTACGAGCAGGAGAAGGACCTCGCCACCGGCCTGCAGCAGGCCATGCTGCCGCGCACCATCCCCAGCGTGTCCGGCGCCGACGTCGCCGTCCGCTACCGCTCGGCCTCCCTCGGCCGGGACGTCGGCGGCGACTGGTACGACCTGATCCCGCTGCCGGGCGGCCGGGTCGGCGCCGTCATCGGCGATGTCCAGGGCCATGACACACACGCCGCCGCCGTCATGGGGCAGCTGCGTATCGTCCTGCGCGCCTACGCCGCCGAGGGGCACACCCCGGCCACGGTGATGGCCCGCGCCTCCGTGTTCCTGCACGAGCTGGACACCGACCGCTTCGCGACCTGCCTGTACGCGGAGGCCGACCTGTCCACCGGAGTCGTGCAGGTGGTCCGGGCCGGCCACATCGACCCGCTGCTGCGGGCACCCGGCGGCGCCTGCCGTCGCGTCCCGGTCGAGGGCGGGCTGCCGCTCGGCCTGTCCGCGGAGTTCGGGCGGCTCGAATACCCCGTCGCCACCATCGAGCTGGATTCCGACCACACCCTCCTGCTGTGCACCGACGGCCTGGTCGAACAGCCCGGCGCCGACCTCGACGACGGCATGCAGACGCTCACCGCGCTCATCGCCACCGGCCCGGACGACGTACGCGACCTCGCGGACCGTCTCATCGACGTGGCCGAGGAGCGGGGCGGCGAAGACGACGTGGCCCTGCTCCTGCTGCGCCGCAGCGTCGTGGACGCCCCCCAGTCCGGCGGCCGCCTCCAGCAGCATGTCGCCCCCGGCGACCCCCAGGCCCTCACCGGAGCCCGGCACATGATCCGCGCCGCCGTGCGTGCCTGGGGCGCGGTCGACCGGGCCGACGAGATCGAACTGGTCGCCGACGAGCTGATCACCAACGCCCTGATGCACACCGAGGGCTCCGCCATCGTGACCCTGCGGGTCCTCACCGGCTCCGAACGCCGGCTGCGCGTCGAGGTCGAGGACTCCTCCAGCGCCCTGCCACGCCGTCGCGAGGCGGGGGAGTCCGGCGTCTCCGGGCGCGGTCTGCTCCTCGTCGACCTGCTCACGGACGTGTGGGGCGTGGACGCCCGGGGCGGCGGCAAGGCCGTTTGGTGCGAGTTCCTGGTGCCGGAGCGCTCCTGACGCCGTACGCCGTGGAGGGGCGTGAGCTGAGCCGCCTGGCGCTGTCGGTCCCGGGTGGCACTCTGGACCTATGCCGGAACTGCCCGAGGTCGAAGCGCTCAAGGACTTCCTGACCGAGAACCTGGTCGGCCACGAGATCGTCCGCGTGCTGCCCGTCGCCATCAGCGTCCTGAAGACCTACGACCCGCCGGTCACCGCCGTCGAGGGCCACGAGGTCGCCGCCGTACACCGCTACGGCAAGTTCCTCGACCTGGCCACGGCGGACGGCCCGCACCTGGTGACCCACCTGGCCCGCGCGGGCTGGCTGCACTGGAAGGACGAACTCCCGAGCGGCATGCCGCGCCCCGGCAAGGGCCCGCTCGCGCTCCGCGTGGCCCTGGAGACCGGCGCGGGCTTCGACCTGACGGAGGCGGGCACCCAAAAGCGCCTCGCGGTGTACGTCGTCCAGGACCCGCAGCAGGTCGCGGGCGTGGCCCGGCTGGGCCCGGACCCGCTCGCCGACGACTTCGACGAGTCGCGTCTGGCGGCCCTGCTGAAGGACGAGCGCCGCCAGCTCAAGGGCGCCCTGCGCGACCAGAGCCTCATCGCGGGGGTCGGCAACGCCTACAGCGACGAGATCCTGCACGCGGCGAAGATGTCCCCCTTCAAACTGGCCTCCTCGCTCACGCCCGAGGAGACGGCCAGGCTGTACGAGGCCCTGCGGACCACCCTCACCGAGGCGGTCGAGCGCTCGCGCGGGGTGGCGGCCGGACGCCTGAAAGCCGAGAAGAAGAGCGGCCTGCGCGTCCACGGCCGCACCGGCGAATCGTGCCCGGTCTGCGGCGACACCATCCGCGAGGTCTCCTTCAGCGACTCCTCGCTCCAGTACTGCCCGACCTGCCAGACGGGCGGGAAACCGCTGGCCGACCGGCGGTTGTCGCGGCTGCTGAAGTAGGCCGGAACCGGACCGTGCGGCCACGGATCACCGGGGCGCGAGCGTCACCAGGTGGTCCCCGCCCGCCGTACGCACCTCGTAGCGCACGATCTCGTCGGTGTGCATCGCCGAGGCGCCCGTCATGGTGTTCTCACGGGCGTCGTGATGGGCGGCGGACCAGCTGGTCACCGTCTCCTCCGAGCCGTCCCGGCCGACCGCGACGAGGTGACACGCGCGCGGACCCGCGGCGTCCTTCACCTTCAGTTCCACCTGGGTGCCGTAGGCCTCGTTCTCCGTCGTGACCTGCGCCCACACCCCCGACCGCGCGTCGGTCGCCTCGACGACCCGTACGGCCCCGTCGTCGCCGCCCGCCATCATCGCGATCGCGGGTCCGGCGAGGGCGATCACCACCGAGGCGGCCACGGCGTACAGCGTGCGCCGGCGCCGGGCGCGGTGGCGGGCCGCCACCGCTTCGAGCAGCCGGTTCAGCAGCTGCGGTCCCGGCTTGGACATGGGGTGCACGAACTGGGGGGTGGACCGCCGGTACAGCATCAACTGGCGGGTGACGGGCCCGAACTCGGTCACGTGTGCCGCGCAGCGCGGGCACTCCATGAGGTGGTCCTCGAAGCGGAACGCCTCCGCCTCGTTCAGCACGCCGAGCGCGTACGCGGCGACGTCGCGATGCCTCTCCAGGGACCTCATGCCGAATCCTCGTGCCGTTGGGTGCGGGGTGGGTTACTCCTTGCGCCCACTGGTACGCACCAGTCAGTCGAATCACTCAAGCCGCCCACAGAATCGCAACCGAATGATTCGGAGCGGCCCGGGCCGAGGATTGGTCCGAGGAGAAAAGAACTTAAAAAAGATGGATGGCGAGGTGCCCGAGCGGCAGCCCCAGCTGCCACGCCGGTGTCCACACCTTCGGCCCCTCGTCCTCGCCGACCAGCGCACCGCCGCCCGGCACCGCGTTCAGATCGGGTGCGAGCAGCTCGGTCTCCTGCAGCCAGCGCCAGGCCCCCTCGGCCAGCTCCAGGTCGGGCGCGGGCCCGCCGGACTCGACCGCCTCGGCCGCGAGGCCCGCCATGCGCTCGCGCACCCAGTCCTGCCACGGCTGGTCGTACGCCGTCAGCGACAGCCAGGTCTCCAGCTGGGTCACCACCCGGATGCCGGAGAGCTCGCCGTCGGTGTCGGACAGGAAGATGGTCAGCGCCAGGGCATCGCGCCCGGCGCGGAACTCGAAGGACGTCGGCGGCATCAGATCGCCCGTCCGCAGCAGCTCGTCGGCGATGTACTCGGCGTACAACCACGCCATGGGGACGGTCAGTTCGCCGCCGCCGGTGCCGTCCGTGCTCTCTTGACCTCTGTGCAGCATCCCTTCCTGCCTTCCTCCGGTGAGTGCGTCGCCCGACCCTGGGTCCGTGACCCTGGCCCAATCCGGAACACGGATGAGGACAGCCGATTACTCAACCGGGGTGTTCAGCAAGGCGCTTTACGGAGGTTTGACTCGCCCATTGGTTTCACCGCAGGTCGGCCGCGTATCCCGGAAGCACCCTGCGCAGGGCGCGCAGCGCGTAGTACGCGCGGGACTTCACCGTACCGGGCGGAATACCCAGGGTTTGCGCGGCCTCCGCAACACTCGCCCCTTGGAAGTACACGAGCACCAGGACTTCACGGTGCTCCGGAGTGAGTGTCTTCACAGCCTCGCGCACATCGAGCATCTCCGCGGCGCGCTCGGCGTGGTCGGACATCACCCGGGCGTTCTCCAAGACCGCGTCCCCGACCTCCGGCGGCCGTGCCTGCCGGGCCCGCCGCGCGTCGATCGCGAGCCGCCGCCCGACGGTCAGCAGCCAGGGCCGTACGGAGTCGAAGTCGTCGGCGCGCAGCGCCTCGGGATGCTGCCAGGCGCGCACCAGCGTCTCCTGCACGAGGTCCTCGGCGCGCTGCCGGTCGCCGTCGCAGAGCCGGAGCAGGAGCGCGAAGAGGGGCCGGCCGTGCTCGCGCTGCAGTGCGGCGAGCTCGTGCTCGGCGGTCGTCCCGTTCGTGAGGGTGGTTCCGGCCGTCATGGCCGTATGGCATCGCAGGCGGCGGTTCGGGGACAGAGCACGCGCACGGATCTGCGGCGGACGGTCGATCGCGTCGGCGAACGGTACGACGAACGGTCCCTTCCGCCCAGCCGGGGCGCGCCGGACGGGCTAATGGAGGCGGCCGGATTGTTTGCGAGCGCGCTCCGTTTCATACGTATTGGTGGGTAATACGACCACACGGGGTGAGCTGATGATTGCACGCAGTCGACTCGTGGCCCTCGCGCTGACGGCCGCCCTCGCCGCGGGCGCCGCCTGCCAGGCCAACGACCACCAGGCGCCGGGGCATCCGGGCGCCTCCGCCAAGGGCCCTCGCGGCTTCACGCTCGTCGCCTCCGGCGACATCCTCCCGCACGCGTCGATCATCGACCGTGCGCGCTTCGACGCGCGCGGCTCCGGCTCCGGCTACGACTTCCGCCCGATGTTCGCCGGCGTCGAACCCGTCATCTCCCGCGCCGATGTGGCGCTGTGTCATATGGGGACGGTCTACGGCGCGGACGGCCAGTACAGCGGCTACCCGGCCTTCAAGTCCCCGCCGGAGGTGGCCAAGGGCGTCGCCGCCACCGGCTACGACGGCTGCGCCACCGCCTCCGACCACAGCCTCGACGACGGCGCCGCCGGCATCCTGCGCACCCTGAACGCCCTCGACCAGGCGCGCGTACGGCACGCGGGCGCGGCGCGCACCGAGGGTGAGGCGCGCTCCGTGACGGTGCTGCGCGCGGGCCCGGCCAAGGTCGCGCACCTCGCGTACACGTACGGCGTCAACGGCTTCCCGCTCCCGCCCGGGCAGCCGTGGGCGGTCAACCTGATCGACGAGACGAAGATCCTGGCGGACGCCCGCGCCGCCCGGTCGGCGGGCGCCGATGTCGTCGTCGTGTCGCTGCACTGGGGCACCGAGTGGCAGGACGCGCCCGACGGCACGCAGGTGACCCTCGCCCGAGACCTCACGGCCGCCCGCGCCGGCGACCGCCCCGCGATCGACCTGATCCTCGGCACCCACGCCCATGTCCCGCAGGCGTACGAGAAGATCAACGGCACCTGGGTGGTCTACGGCATGGGCGACCAGGTGGCCGGCGCGATGTACAACGAGCAGGGCGTCCAGGACCCGCGCGGCAACCAGTCCACCCTCGGCCGCTTCACCTTCACCGAGCCGGAGGAGTCCGGTGGGCGCTGGGAGGTGTCGAAGGCCGAGTTCGTCCCGCAGCTGTTCGACATCGACGCCGGCCGCGTGATCAACCTCAACCGGGCGCTCGCCCAGGGCGCCGAACTGCGCGGCGTGCGCGACCGGATCCGGGACATCGTGCTGAGCCGGGGCGCGGCCAAGGACGGGCTCACCATGGGGGAGTAGGTCAGTCCACGTCCACGTGGCCGAAGGTCTCCGCACGCCGACGGCAGCGAGATGGCCGAGCGGCTCGTCCGAAGCGTGCCGAACGGCCGCGCGGTGACGATCGAGGACACCGGGCACTTCCCGAACCTGGAGAAGTCCGAGGCCTTCAACGGGGTCCTGCCGGACTTCCTCCAGACCCTGGGCAGTGCACGCACCGCGGGTCCCAGCGCCCCTCGTCGACCACGTGTACAGCCCGGCCTACGGCACCACCGTCACCGGCCACCGCCCCGCCTTGACCAACCGCACCGCGACGGAACCGACGATCCGGTGCCCGGCCTGCTCCGAGGCGCCCACCACCACGGCGTCGGCCTTCAGGTCGTCGGCCGCCTTCACCAGGCCGTTGTAGGGGTCGCCGCGGAAGGTGTGGAATTCCCAGCGGACGTCGAATATCCCCTTCAGCCGCTCGGCCGCGTCCCGGATCTGGGCGATCAGGTCCTCGGCGATCTCGTCGGTGGTCTCCGCGACCGGCGCCCCGAGAGCCGCGCCGGCCGACATCACCGGCTGCACGTA
Source organism: Streptomyces sp. R28 (assembly GCF_041052385.1). GTDB lineage: Bacteria > Actinomycetota > Actinomycetes > Streptomycetales > Streptomycetaceae > Streptomyces. The sequence continues at coordinate 9,745,364 of NZ_CP163439.1, forward strand.
CACGACGGCGAGCAGCGCGTGCTGCCGTCGGGCGAGACCACCGGCGTAGGCCGCCGCGCGGAGCGAGGAGTCGGAGCCGTCCACCCCGACCACGATGACCTTGGGCCCGTCCGTGCCCCGCTCGAACTGGTGGTGCGAGTGCTGTTCCGTCACGGCACGGAGGCTATCGGAAGCCGCAGGTCCGGCCGCAGGGCAGGGCGCTCGACGGGCGAGGACGCCGGGGGCTTCCTACAGTCGGAACATGAGTGCCACCGTGGGGGCCGTCCCGGACAAGGACACCACGGGCCGGATACGGTCGCCCGGGAAAGGCCTCCTGAGCAGGGTGCCGGAGGGTTTCGCGACCTTCTTCGGCGCCCTCGGACTGCTGTGCGTCCTGCTGGCCCTGATCCCACCGCTGCGCATCGGGCTCCGCCCGGTCGTGGACGCCCTCGACCAGATCATCGTCCCCGTCAGCGCCAACCTCGCCTACGCGGTGTTCCTCTTCCTGCTCGCCGCCGCGACGGCCGCCCGCAAGAAGATCGCCTGGTGGCTGGTCGTTGTCTACCTGGGCCTGCTCGTCCTGTCCGACCTCCTCGGCACGGCCCTCGGCGACTACGCCGACTCCGTGCCGTCCCTCGTCGTCTGCGGCCTCGCCCTGGCCCTGCTGATCGTCGCCCGGGGGGAGTTCTACGCCGCCTCCCGCCGCGCCGCCGTACGAAGAGCCCTCGGCGTCCTGGTCGCCGGGCTCGTCGTGGGGATCCTCGTCGGCTGGGGGCTGGTCGAGCTGTTCCCCGGCACACTGCCGCGCGGCCAGCGGCTGGCCTGGGCCGCCGACCGGGTCTGCGGCGGCCTCGTCTCCGGCGCCTCCTACGACGGACGGCCGTCCCGCCCCCTGTACTTCCTGCTCGGCCTCTTCGGCGCGCTCGCCCTCCTGAACGCCGCCGCGACGCTGTTCCGTTCGCAGCGCATGGAGGCCGCCCTGCACGACGACGAGGAGGCCCGTATCCGGGCCCTCCTCAAGGCCTACGGCGACCAGGACTCCCTCGGCTACTTCGCCACCCGGCGCGACAAGGCCGTCGTCTTCTCGCCCAGCGGCAAGGCCGCCGTCACCTACCGCGTCGAGGCCGGCGTGTGCCTCGCCAGCGGGGACCCGGTCGGCGACCGGGAGGCCTGGCCGCACGCCATCGCCGGCTGGCTGGACGCGGCCCGCCGGCACGCCTGGGTGCCCGCCGCGATGGGCGCCTCCGAGGACGGGGCCCGGGCCTACGCGCGCGCCGGGCTCGGCGCCCTCCAACTCGGCGACGAGGCGATCGTGAACGTGCCGGACTTCGACCTCGACGGCCGCGACATGCGGGTCACCCGGCAGGCCGTCCACCGGGTCCGCCGCACCGGCGCCCACTGCCGCATCCGCCGCCACCGCACCCTCACCGAGACGGAGATGGAGGAGGTGATCGACAAGGCCGACCACTGGCGCGACACCGAGACCGAACGCGGCTTCTCCATGGCCCTCGACCGCCTCGGCGACCCGGCCGACGGCGACTGTCTCCTCGTGGAAGCCCTCGGCGAGGACGGCGAGCTGCTCGCCCTGCTCTCCTTCGTGCCCTGGGGCAGGGACGGCATCTCCCTGGACCTGATGCGCCGTGACCGCGGCGCCCCCAACGGCGTCATGGAGTTCATGGTCGCCGAGCTGTGCGCGATGGCGCCGAAGACGGGCATCTGCAGGATCTCCCTGAACTTCGCCGTGTTCCGCTCGGTCTTCGAGGAGGGCGCCCGCATCGGCGCCGGACCCGTGCTGCGGCTGTGGCGACGCCTGCTGCTGTTCTTCTCCAAGTGGTGGCAACTGGAGGCCCTCTACCGCTCCAACGCCAAGTACCGGCCCCAGTGGTTCCCCCGCTTCCTCTGCTACGGCGAGGCCGCCTCCCTCGCCCGCATCGGCATGGCGTCCGGCATCGCCGAGGGATTCGTCTCCGTACCGTCGCTGCACAAACTCCGCAGAAAAGGGCACCCGCGAAACGGACCGCGCCCCGCGACCACCGAAGGACTGCCCTCGCTGGCGGCACTCGGCCTCGACGGAGGGGACGAGGCCGGGGCGGCCGGGCCGGATGCGGGCCTGCCCGAGCAGGTCCGCATCCGGCACCACACGCTCCACCGGCTGCGCGCCGAGGGCACCGATCCGTATCCGGTGGGCATCGCGGCCCGCACCCACGCCCTCGCCGACGTCCGCGCGGGCGAGCAGGTCACCGTCGCGGGGCGGATCATGCTTGTGCGCGACTTCGGCGGCATCGTCTTCGTCGTGCTGCGCGACTGGTCCGGCGACCACCAACTCGCCCTCACCCGCGGGGACACCGGAGCCGACCTCGACCGCTTCACCGCCGACACCGACATCGGCGACCTCATCACCGCCACCGGCCTGGCCGGCGTCAGCGACAAGGGCGAACCCACCGTCTTCGTCACCTCCTGGCAGCTCGTCGGCAAGTGTTTGCGCCCGCTGCCCGACAAGCGCCGGGGCCTGGCCGACCCCGAGGCCAAGGTGCGCATGCGCTATCTCGACCTGGTCTCCAGCCCCGCCGCCCGCGACGTGGTCCGCGCCCGCTCCACCGCCGTCCAGGCGCTGCGCCAGGGCCTGCTGCAGCGCGGCTACGTCGAGGTCGAGACGCCCGTGCTCCAGCAGATCCACGGCGGCGCCAACGCCCGCCCCTTCACCACCCACATCAACGCCTACGACCTCGACCTCTATCTGCGCATCGCCCCCGAGCTGTACCTGAAACGGCTGTGCGTGGGCGGCCTGGAGAAGGTCTTCGAGATGGGCCGCACCTTCCGCAACGAGGGCGCCGACTACAAGCACAACCCCGAGTTCACGATGCTGGAGGCCTACCAGGCGTACGCCGACTACGACGAGATGCTCGACCTCGTCCGCGAGCTGATCCAGGGCGCCGCGACCGCCGCCTTCGGCTCGCCGCTGGCCCGCAAGGACGGCAACGAGTACGACATCTCCGGTCAGTGGCCGGTCAAGACGGTGTACGGCGCGATCTCCGAGGCGCTCGGGGAGGCAATCGACCCCGACACGGAGCTGCTCAGGCTGCACCGGTACTGCGACCGCGCGGGCGTGCCGTACACGGCCGACGACGGCCATGGCGACATCGTCCTGGAGATGTACGAGCGGCTCGTCGAGGAGAAGACCCAGCTGCCCACCTTCTACAAGGACTTCCCGACCGATGTCTCCCCGCTCACCCGCCAGCACCGCAAGGACCCGAGACTCGCCGAGCGCTGGGACCTCGTCGCCTTCGGCACCGAACTCGGCACCGCCTACTCCGAGCTCACCGACCCCGTCGAACAGCGCCGCCGCCTCACCGCCCAGTCCCTGCTCGCCGCCGGCGGGGACCTGGAGGCGATGGAACTCGACGAGGAGTTCCTCGACGCCCTCGAGTACGCCATGCCGCCCACCGGCGGCCTCGGCATCGGCGTCGACCGACTGGTCATGTTCCTCACCGGCCTGACGATCCGTGAGACCCTGCCGTTCCCCTTGGTGCGCCGCCGCTGACCCGGCCTCATAGGCCTGGCCTGCGGTCGACGCAACCGGGGCTGGTCCGGCCGGGCGTTTTCCTGCCGCCGTCCCGGTGCCGACGTGGTGCGTCGGTCTCTCGCCGGGCGACTGATGATTCATGACGAAGGATCAGTCGCTCACACGTCCGCTCACGCGACGCCGCGCGCTGCTCGCCGGTGCCGCCGCCGTCGGAGCCGCCGGTGCCGCCGGACTGTTCGCGACGGTCATGGGCGAGGAGCCGGTCCCGCCCGCCGTCCCGGCCCCTGGCCCTCAGGCGCACCGCGCGCTCAAGCCCTCCGCCTACCGCCTCGAGCCCCTGACGGGGTACGGCCCGCCACGCGCGGCGCCCCGACGCGTTCTCGTACGGCGGGCGCCGTTCCTGCGCGTGGCCGGACGGGGCCGCACCATGGTGCTGACCTTCGACGACGGACCCGACCCCCGCTACACCCCGCACATCCTGGACACCCTGCGCGAGTACGACGTCCGCGCGATGTTCTTCGTGTGCGGCGAGATGGTCGCCGACAACAAGGACCTCGTGGCGCGGATGGCCGACGAGGGCCATGTCGTCGGCAACCACACCTGGTCCCACCCCCTCCTCACCCGCCTCAGCCGCGGCCGGATCCGCGCCGAGATGGAGCGCACCTGCGACGTCGTCGAGGAGACGTACGGCGAACGCCCCGCCTGGTTCCGAGCGCCCTACGGAGCCTGGAACCGCGCCACCTTCCAACTCGGCGCCGACCTGGGCATGGAACCGCTGGCCTGGACCGTCGACACCCTCGACTGGATGGCCCCCGGCACCCACCGAATCATCGACCGGGTGCAGCACGGCGCCGCCCCCGGCGTCGTGGTGCTCTCGCACGACGCCGGGGGCGACCGCTCCCAGAGTGTCCGTGCCCTGCGCGCCTATCTGCCGCGGCTGCTGGACTCCGGCTATTTCGTCACCGTTCCCGAACGGAAATACCGCTGACGGCTCTCGCCGGCCCGGCCGAGGAAAACTCAGCGGACCTCGACCAGGCTGGCGAAAGCGACGACGTTCCCGTCATATCCGTTCTGTTTGGAGAAACCGCCGCCGCAGGTGATGACCCGCAATTCGGGGGTCCCCTTGGATCCGTAGACCCGGTCGCCGGGAAAATCGTTCTTCTGGAACACCTCGATGCCGTAGACCTCGAAAACGGCCGTCTTTCCGTCCTGGCGGATGATCTCGACGCGATTCCCTTTCTGCAGGCCTCCGAGACCGTAGAACACGGCGGGGCCCTGATTGTTGTCGACATGGCCGACGACCACCGCGGTGCCCTTTTCGCCGGGGGAGACGGAGCCGGTGAACCAACCCGCCAGGTTCGGATCCTCGGGCGGCGGCGCGCCGACCCAGCCGTCCATGTCCAGACCGACCGGGATCACCGGTGCGTCGACCTGGATCCCGGGGATCCGGACCCGGTCCGGCAGCGCGTACGGCAGCGGCCGCACGGCCCCGGCGGCGATGGCGGCGGGCACCCGGCTGTCCGCCGCGGCCGCCGTCGCGGGCTGCGGCGGCCCCACGTCGAACTCCCCCGAACCATTGCGAATGAGGGCGAGGCCGGTGAGCAGAACAAGCGCTATCACGCCCCAAGGAGCGCGCTTCTTACGGCGCTCCTCCTCTTCGGCCAGTTCGGCCAGTTCGGACGCAGACATTCGACTTCCCCTCTCGACGCGGCCGTCGCCACGTCATCCGCGCATACGAGAACGCTAAGTCCCGCGCGCGCAACCGGCGACGGGGCGGATACGAACGGGTGGCCCGACACCGTTCGGTGCGCCATCCGAGTTGCCGCCGACAGGAAAATTCTGACGGTCCGTGACCTGCGGCAATATCCGATTGTGGGCTCAATGGTCGGCATGTCCTCTCACCAGGACGGACCATCGCCGAAATGCGGCCCGGGGCACGGCATCTGAGGGTCTTTCTGGGAGGTGCTTTCTCGCCGATCGACCGGGGACGGTTCCCGGGGCGCCTTCCGCGGAGGATCACATGCGAACTACTCGTGCCCTGGCGGCCGCGGCCACCGCGGTCGCCGCTCTCGGACTCGCCGCCCCGGCGGCCGCCGCTCGGGACGGCATGATCGGCCCGAGCAATATCGTCGCCCTGCCCAGTGTCATCGCCCGCGGCGGACAGCTGACCATCACCGTCGACGGCTGCCCACAGGGCGGCACCGCGACCTCGGATGCGTTCCGGCCCACGCAGTTGACCCCGGTCGGCGGCAGCACGGCCAAGGGCACCGCGACCATCGACAGACACGCGCGGCCGGGTGCGCACAGCATCACGGTCACCTGCATCGGCGCCGGCCGGCCCCTGACCAACCCGAACGCCTTCACCGTCATCGGTGGCGTCCGTGGCGGTCTGGGCGGCAGCAGCTCCACGGGCGCGACGCCGACCGACATGGCCATCGGAGGTGGGCTCATTGCCGCGGCCGTCGTCGGTGGCGGCGTGTTCTGGATGCGCCGCCGGGCGGAGAAGCGGGTCTGAGCTGTTGCCCTTCGCAGACATGCCGCACGTTCACAGGCCTTCGCCCCGGCCCCCGTCGAGGGGATCCGGGGCGAAGGCCTGTGCGGAGGGGGATGGCGTCAGGTGTCGTCCTCGCCGGTGGGGCGCCGGGAGAGGTGGTACGCCGTCCCGAGCGAGGCCGCGATGAGCGCGGCGCCCAGGCCGATCTCCTTCAGGTCCAGCCCGGCCAGGCTGCCGCCCTCACCGGCCTGCACGCCTCGCTGCGGGTGGGGGTGGGGGTGGGGGTGCGGGTGCGGGTGCACCGGTGCGGGCCGGCCGCCGCCGATGGTGAGGTCGACGCTCTGCCAGAAGGTGCCGCAGTAGAACGACACCTCGTACACGGCCCCCGGTCTGGCGTCCCAGTCGACCGTGGCCCTGGCCGTCGTCCGCCCCCTGGGGATGGTGACCGTGTCGAAGACCCCCGAGGAGACGGCGACGCTCTGGTCGCAGCCGGTCGCGCGCAGCTTGACCTCCCCACCGGGCGCGACGGTGGCGGGCAGCACGTTGACCCAGAAACCTGAGGCGTCGCCGCTCGCCTGAGCGGCGGGGGCGGTCATGGCGAGGGCGCTGACGCCCAGCAGTACGGCCGAAGCGATGCGTATCGCGCGCATGGTGTTTCCTCCGGGTCCCCGAGGAGCAGCCGCGGACCTGTTCCGCTTGCGCCGGAAATGCACCTCGATGATCGGAACGCTAGAAAAGCGCGCACACCCGCGCGATCGCTGTCGTACGAATGGGGCAAGGGCGTTGGGCCGCTCAGGGGACGGCGTTCCCGCGATCGGGGGACGGGAGCGGCGTGGCTGCCTCGCTTCGAGTGCCGGCGCCGTCTCCGCCCGCGTCCCCCGGCGGTCCGTCGGGTGAGGGTCCGTCAGCCCTTGATGTGCGGGAAGAGGTCGAGGAACGGCTCCGCCGACGCCGTGACACCGCGACTGTACGGAGAGTCGAAGTCCCAGATGAGGAAGAGGAGGAAGGCGATCAGCGCGGAGAACAGCCCGGCGAGGATCAGTTCGCGGGGTGTGCGCCGGATCTGCAGGGCGAACACCATCCCGATGGTGACGACGCCGCCGGCGATCAGCCCGAACCACACCACGCCCGGCATGGTCTCCCCGGTCGAGCTCGCACGGGCGTTGCGCGCCTGGTCGGCGGCGGTCACCTGGTCGACGAGCGGCTGGTAGGCCTGCGCCTCGAAGTCCGACCTCGGCCGGTAGTCGGTGACGTCCTCGCGGACGCGCTGCAGGAGCTCGGTGCCGCGTTCGGTGACCCGACCTTCCTCGCTCATCGTCTTCCACTCGGTGCTGACGACGTGTCCGACATAGGCGTTGACATCGCCTCGAATGCGGTCACGGACATCGGCCGGATAGACCCGGACGCGTTCCGAGATCTCGTGCAGCGCCACGGCCTCCGCCTGGACGTGGTCCTCGGCGGCGCTGCGGCCCTCCCACACGCCGGCGATGGCCAGGCCCAGGACGATGGCGTACACCACACCGATCCACATCGTCATGTACTCGATGACGTCCGGGGTCTCGGAGGGATCCTCGTCCTCGGGGGCCGTGCGGTGCCGTAGCAGGGTGATGATGACCACCACGGAACAGGCGGCCAGCATGGCGAGGGTGAGAACAAGCCATTCGGGCAACAGAAGCCTCCAGGGTCAACGCGCACGCAGTGCGGCGACGGCGATGATCGCGGGCGCCGCGATGAGCAGGACGAAGGTGAGGGGTGACGGGGCGTCGCGCGCCGGCCGCCGGTGCGGGGTGGCGCGGTAGGGCGGGTAGTGCACCGGGGCCATGGACGGACTCGGGGTGGGCTTGACCGACGGCTTCGGCGTGGGCCGCGGAGTAGGCGTGGGTGTCGGCGCGGGGGCGGGCTGCGCGCGAGGTGGGGCGGGCCGGGGAGCGGGCGCTGCCGGGTGGGAGAGGCGGGGGCGGTGGTGGGGGCGGGGGCTCGGGTGTCGGTGTGGGCGTGGTCTTCGGAGGTGGCGTGGGCGCGGGGTCCGGCGTCGGCGTCGGCGTCGGCGTCGGCGTGGGCGTCGGAGTTGGAGTGGGGGTCGGCGTGGGCGTAGGGGCCGGGCACTGCGGGGGCGTCGGCCAGGTGAAGGTTCCGACGACCGCCACCGCCGTCGCGCCGTCCGGGCCGGTGTCGGCGTACGCGCAGACGTCGGCCGCCGCCACACCGGCCGGTGTCGCCACCAGGAGCCAGGTGAGCGCCACCACCGTCAACACCCTTGCCGTGAGGGTGGATTGGGTCGGTTCGAGTCCATACACGACGAAGATCTTGAGGCCAGAGCGCGCTTTAACGGGCCCGAGCGCGGGCGGATTGCCCCGAACGGGCGACCCAAGGCCCTCGAAAGGTTTGATCGGCGGGCGCAGGTGTGACCGCCGAGACGTACGCGTGTGCGACGCGGGCCGGGCGGTGCCAGGGGGATGGGGGGAAGAGGCCGGCGTTTCACAGGTGTGATGCGGGAGTGGTCACAGCTCTCCGAAAGAAATTTGTGCGCCGGTTGAACACGACCGGTGCTTTCGTGCGTACCTCTGGTCGTGCGGCGGCGCAGCAGGGCGCTGCAACACCCTTGTGATTATGGGGAGTTGAAGATGAAGACCTCGTGGCGGAGCGCCTCGCTCGTGGTGAGCGCCGTAGCGGTGGCGGCGCTGACGACGGCATGCGGCTCGGAAACCGCGCCGCCGGCGAGCAGCCAGAACGTGGGTGCCACGGCCGCGGCCGGTGGTTACGGAAACGCCGGTACCGGCCTTGGGAACGGATCCGGTTACGACCCCGGTGCGGCGGGCCAGGAGAGCGCCGCCACACAGGCCGCGTCCGCCGGTGAGCTGTCCATTTCCACCAATCAGGAACTTGGCGAGGTGCTGACCGACAGCGCCGGTCTGACTCTCTACCGCTTCGACAAGGACACCGCGGACCCGGCCAAGTCCAACTGCGACGGCGACTGCGCGAAGAAGTGGCCGCCGGTCCCCGCGGACGACGCCACGGCCGGTTCCGGTATCGACAAGGAGCTGCTGGGCGTGGTCACCCGCTCCGACGGCACCGAGCAGCTGACGGTCGACGGCTGGCCGGCGTACCGCTTCGCGAAGGACGCCAACGCCGGCGATGTCAACGGTCAGGGTGTGGGCGGCACTTGGTACGCGCTGGCCCCCGACGGCAAGAAGGCGCAGGGCGGGAGCGGGGCCGAGGCGGCCGACCTGCCGGGGCTGTCGACCCGCAAGGACCCCAAGCTCGGCGAGATCGTCATCGACAAGAACGGCCACACGGTCTACCGCTTCATGAAGGACTCGCCCTGGCCGATGAAGACGGCGTGCACCGGCGAGTGTCTGGAGAAGTGGCCGGTCATCGAGCCGGTCGACGCCAAGGACACCAAGGGCATCGATCTGAAGGGGTCCGGTCCCAGGGGGCAGGGTTACGTGGTCTTCGACCGGCCCGACGGGCTGAAGCAGCAGACCATCGACTGTGTGCCGATCTACACCTTCGCCGGTGACAAGAAGCCCGGCGACACCAACGGTCAGGGCGTCGGCGGCACTTGGTTCGCCATTCGCCCCGACGGCAAGCCGGTCGGCGCGTCGTAGCAGTAAAGGATCACACCTCCCCAGGGTTGATCACCTCGCGTCCGGCTCACCGGTCCGCCCCCTGAAGCTCCACGCTCAGGGGGCGGACCGGTTTGTCGTCATTCACCACGATTCTTCGTGCTCTTTCGCCATGGTTCGCAGCTCTGTGGAATGCTTCGGATGCTTTTGACGGAGGGTGCACGGGGCATCAAACAGGCACGTGCCGCTGGCAGTGACCGGGAACGGATGGTCAATTTCCGTTTCCGCTCGCTCCTTTGGCGGGCGATCAGTAGCCTCAGCTCGAACACCGGATCGCCTACGCCTTGGAGAGATAGATGGAGCGTCCCGCCTGGGCCCCACGGAGCATCGACATCTCGGTGCCCAGTGTCTCGCGAATCTACGACTACTACCTGGGCGGTTCGCACAACTTCGAGGTCGACCGGGAAGCGGCCCGCAAGGCCATGGACTTCATGCCGGGACTCCCCAAGATCATGCAGGCCAACCGGGCGTTCATGCGCCGCGCGGTGCGCTTCGCGGTCGACGAGGGCATCACCCAGTTCCTGGACATAGGCTCCGGCATCCCGACGTTCGGCAACGTCCACGAGGTGGCCCAGACGGCCAGTCCCGGCGCGCATGTGGTGTACGTCGACCACGACCCGGTGGCGGTGGCGCACAGCCAGGCGGTCCTGGCGGGCAACGACGACACGGACGTCGTCGCGGCGGACCTGCGCAAGCCGCAGGAGATCCTGGGGAGTTCCGCGGTCGAGAGCCTCATCGACCTGAACCGGCCAGTGGCACTGCTGCTCGTTGCCATACTGCACTTCGTGGAGGACGAGGACGACCCGTACGAGGCGGTGGCCCAGCTGCGCGACGCGCTCGCGCCCGGCAGTCTGCTGGTGCTCACGCATGCCTCGTACGAGGGAATCCCGCTGCCCGAGGAGCGGGCCAAGGGCACGGTCGACGTGTACAAGGACATTCGCAACCCGCTGATCATGCGTTCGCGCGAGGGGATCGCGCGGTTCTTCGAGGGGTACGACATGGTGGAACCGGGCCTGGTGCCGATGCCGCACTGGCGGCCGGACACAGCACCGGAGGACGAGGACCCGTATGCCTTCTCCGGGTTCGCAGGCGTGGGGCGTACGGCGTGAGCGCGGGGTCGGACGGGCCGGAGGACAGACTGCGCCGGTTCGCGACGATCTGGAGCCGGGCCGTCTTCCCGGTGACCTCGACGTCGTCGACCCGGCCGGAGTTCGAGGAGCAACTGCTGCCGCTGGCCCGGCGGTTGAGTGAGGCGCTCAGGGCCAGGACCTTCGACGCGGACGCGGGCAAGGCGGTCGGCGCCGCGCTCGTCGCCGCGCACTGCACCGACCCCGAGGCGCTGAGTCGCTCGCTGGACTGCGTGGACGCCTACCTCGTGCTGTACTGCGGCACCGACGGCGACCAGGAGGACCAGCGGGCACGCTCCTCGCGGCTCCAGCACGCCATGGCCGCCGGGTTCGCCCAGGCGCTGCGTGAGCGGACGCTGGCCGAGCAGGAGGCGATCTCCTCGGCCGCCCTCAAGGCGCAGGGCGTGGTCGCGCAGGCGCTGCACGCCACCGAGGCCCGCTTCCGCGCGGTGTTCGAGGGCGCCGCCATAGGAATCGGCATCGCCGACCTGCAGGGCAACATCCTCCAGGTCAACGGCGCCCTGCTGCGCATGTTCGGGGTCTCCGAGCAGGCGATCCGCAACCGCAAGGTCAAGGAGTGGACCCACCCCGAGGACGCCCCGCAGACCTGGAAGCTCTACGACGAACTCGTACGCGGCGACCGCGAGCACTACCACCTCGAAAAGGCCTTCTACCGCCCTGACGGAACGGTCCTGTGGACCAACCTCACGGTCTCCCTGCTGCGCGACCCCGACGGCAACCCGCAGTACCAGCTGGCCCTGATGGAGGACACCACCGAGCGGCGTCTGCTCAACCTGCGGCTGCGCTACGAGGCCACGCACGACGCGCTGACCGGCCTGCCCAACCGCACCTTCTTCTTCGAGCGCCTGGAGAAGGCACTGGGCGCCGGGGAAGGCCAGCGGTTCGGCCTCTGCTACCTCGACCTGGACGGCTTCAAGACCGTCAACGACAGCCTCGGCCACGCGGCCGGCGACCGGCTGCTCGTCGAGGTCGCCGACCGCCTGCAGTCCTGTGCCACCGCGCCCGGCGAGATGGTCGCGCGGCTGGGCGGCGACGAGTTCGTGGCGCTGACCACCGGCTCCGACACCGAGCGCGAGGTCGACGAGCTGGCCGCCCGGATCATGAACGCGCTGATCGCCCCGATCAGTGTCGACGGCCGGGAGCTGACGGTACGCGGCAGCATCGGCATCGTCGAGGGCCCGGCCGGGGAGCGCAGTCCGGCGGAGGTCCTGCGCAGCGCGGACATCACCATGTACCGGGCCAAGTCGGCGGGCGGCAACCGCTTCGAGCTGGCCGACGAGGAGGCCGACGCCCGCGCCATCACCCGGCACGGGCTGACCACGGCGTTGCCGACGGCTCTGGACCGGGGCGAGTTCTTCATCGAGTACCAGCCGCTGGTCCACCTCGGCGACGGCAGCGTGCGCGGCGCCGAGGCCCTGGTGCGCTGGCTGCACCCGCAGCACGGCATCCTCGGCCCGGACCGGTTCATCCCGCTCGCCGAGCACACGGGGCTGATCGTTCCGCTCGGCCGCTGGGTCCTGGAGCAGTCGGTGCGCCAGGCGCGCGAGTGGCGAGAACGCTACGACGACGCGGGCCCGCTCCGTATCAACGTCAACCTCTCGCCGTGCCAGCTCACCCATCCCGGGCTGGTCCAGGACACGGTGGACATCCTGGAGCGCGCGGGCGTGGCACCGGACGCGCTCTGCCTGGAGGTCACGGAGTCGGCCCTCATCGGTGCCGACGACGACCTGCTCAAGCCCCTGCGCCGTCTGGCCGAGATGGGCGTCGACATCGCCCTGGACGACTTCGGCACCGGCTACTCCAACCTCGCCAACCTGCGCCGGCTGCCGGTGAGCATCCTCAAGCTGGACCGCTCCTTCACCCAGAGCATGCAGCAGTTCCCGGCCGACCCCGTCGACCTGAAGATCGTCGAGGGGATCGTTTCGCTCGCCCACAGCCTGAACCTGACGGTGACGGTGGAGGGCGTGGAAACGGGCGCACAGGCCGAACAGCTGCGCATCCTCGGCTGCGACACGGCCCAGGGCTGGTACTACGCCCGCCCGGGCCCACCGGAGCGGCTGCACGAACTGGCACTGGTGGACGCCACCGGCTGAGTCCGGCGTATCGAACGGAAGGTCGGTCAAACAGGCGTCCAGGCGGTAAGCGTACGAGTCATCTGAGCTGCCTCTTTGCGCCCCCGCCCGCGATCACGCCATCATGCGCGCAGCTGACCGGTGGAGGGGGCCGATGGCAGAGCAATTGCTGGACGGGCGTTATCTACTGACCCACCGGATCGGCGCCGGAGGGATGGGGGAGGTGTGGCACTCCCGGGACGAGCGACTGCGCCGGGACGTGGCCGTCAAACTCATCACCGGTCTCGGGCAGGTCCGCGACCCGAAACTCGTGGCGCGGTTCGTCCAGGAGGCGCAGGTGCTGGCGGGGCTGTCGAGCCCGCACATCGTCACGGTGCACGAACTCGGCACGGCACGCCGGGGCGGCGGCCCGGAGCTGCCGTACCTCGTGATGGAGCTGCTGCACGGCCACCCGCTGGACGAACTGGTCCGGGGCGGGGAGCGGTTCTCGCTGCACGACGTGAGCCGTTGGGGGAGGCAGATGTGCCGGGCGCTCGCGACGGCCCATGCCTCCGGGGTGGTGCACCGGGACATGAAACCGGCGAACGTGATGGTGACCGAAGGCGCGGCGGGCGAGCGCGACGTCAAGGTGCTGGACTTCGGCATCGCCCGGCTCCTCGACGACACCGGCACATCGACCGTGCTGACCGCCACCGGCGCGACGGTGGGCACACCCGCCTACATGTCGCCCGAACAGATCACGGCGGACCCGAAGCGGCCGGCCGACGGACGCAGTGATCTCTACTCGCTCGGCTGCGTGCTCTATGAACTGGTCGCGGGACGCCCGCCGTTCGAGGCGCCCAGCGCGTTCACGCTGATGCAGAAGCATCTGAGCGAACGGCCCGCTCCGCCTCGCGGACCACACGCGGACGTCCCGGACGCCTGGAGCCGGCTGATACTCGCGCTGCTCGCCAAGGATCCGGAGGACCGCCCGCAGACCGCGCAGGAGGTGGGCCGACGGCTGGCCGAACTGGGCGACGACACACCCGCCGTACCGCCTGCGCCGCCCCTGCACGCAGGCCCCGGCCCGCAAGCGCCGGGCGCACCCGCCCGCACCAGTACCGCACCCACCCCGCCCCGCTCCGCGTCCGCTCACCCGCCGACGCGGCTGGACCGGGGCCCGGCGGCTCCCGCCCCGCGGCCCACGGCACGCCGGAGCCCTGCCGCCCGTACCCCGCAGCCGCCGCGCAGGGTCGACCCCGGCGCCTCGGCGCCACACCGGCCGGTATGGACGGAACGTGTCGAGGCGCCGCCGCCTCGGGCCTTCGCCTCCACCCCGTCCGCCCGCCACGACCCCCTGCTGCCGCGCTCGACCGTGCGGGGCGGCTGCCTCGGCCTCGTGTTCCTGTCGGTCGTGGCCACCTTGCCCTGGCGGGGAGCGGTCGCCCTCGTGGTCGGCGTCGCCATCGGGACGTACGTCTGGCGCCATTACCGCCGCCGCTGACCGTGCCGGGAGCAGGGCCGTTCGCGTGCGGGCCGTTCACCGCTCCAGCAGCATCCGCTGGAGCTCCCGCGCGGCCCGCGGCGGAGCCACATCGCTGCGGTGGGCCAGCGCGATCGTCCGGTGCAGCCCCGGCCGGGCCAGCGGGGTGACCCGTAGCCCCCGGCCGGAGCGTGCCGCCACCATGCGCGGTACGACGGCCACGCCGAGCCCTGCCCGGACGAACCCCAGCACCGCGTCCATCTCCCCGCCCTCCACCGCGAAGTCCGGCTCGAAGCCCTCGGCACGGCAGGCGGCCACCGTCAGCTCGCGCAGGTCGTAGCCGTGCCGGAACATCACCAGGCGTTCGCCCTCCAGGTCGGCGATGCGCACGGTGCGCCGGTCGCCGCCTGGGCGGGACGCCTCGGGTGAGGAGACCACCACCAGGTCCTCGCGCAGCAGCTCCACCGTGGTCAGCGCCGGGGACGGGGTCGGCAGGGGCAGGACGACCAGGGCGAGGTCGAGGGCGCCGCGCGCCAGCTCCCGTACGAGGTCGTGCGAGCCGCCCTCCTCGATCAGCAGCTGGATGCCGGGATAGCGGTCGTGGAAGGCGCGCAGCACGTCCGGGAGCAGGCCCGTGCACAGGCTCGGGGTCGCGCCGAGACGGACCCGGCCCTGGCGCAGCTGCACCAGCTCCTGCACCTCGTGCCGTGCGGTGTCCGCGTCGGCCAGGATGCGCCGGGCCAGCGGGAGCAGGGCCTCTCCGGCGTCCGTCAGCGTGATGTTGCCGCGCGCCCGCAGGAACAGGTCCGCGCCCAACTCCCGCTCCAGCGCCTTGATCTGCTGCGACAGCGACGGCTGCGCGACATGCACCAGGTCGGCGGCCCGGGTGAAGTGCCGGGTCTCGGCGACCGCCACGAAGTACTGGAGCTGCTGGAACTGCATCCAGCCAGCATAGCCAGCACCTATCGAAACGAGCCGGACCATGTCTTGGACCGATGGGGTCATTCGGCTCTAGCGTCCTGTGCATGGCTCTGGCAACGCGGACGGATCGACGGCCGTCCATGGCACGCACGGTGTGGGACTCCACCGTCGGCAAGAAGACCGTGATGGCGGTCAGCGGGCTGATCATGCTGCTGTACCTGGTCGCCCACATGATCGGCAACCTGAAGATCTACTTCGGCGCGGGCGAGTTCAACGCGTACGGCCACTGGCTGCGCACGGTCGGCGAGCCGTTCATGCACTACGAGTGGACGCTCTGGCTGATCCGCGTCGTGCTGGTCGTCGCCGTCGTCGCCCACGCGGTCTCGGCGTACCAGCTCAGCCGCCGCGACATCAAGGCCCGCCCCAGCAAGTACGTGCACAGGAAGCCGCGGGCCTCCTACGCCACCCGCACCATGCGCTGGGGCGGCATCATCCTCGGCCTGTTCATCGTCTGGCACGTCCTGGACCTGACGACCGGCACCGTGCACTCCGGCGGCTTCCAGGAGGGCCACCCGTACCAGAACGTCGTGGACACCTTCTCCACCTGGTACGGCAACGTCATCTACATCGTCGCGATGCTCGCCCTCGGCCTGCACATCCGGCACGGCTTCTGGAGCGCCGCCCAGACCCTCGGCGCCGGCAGCCGCACCCGCGACCGCGCACTGAAGACCGTCGCAGGCGTCCTCGCACTGCTGCTCACGGCCGGCTTCATCGCCGTGCCCGTGGGCGTCATGACCGGAGTGGTGAGCTGACATGACCGCTGAATACGTGAACTACGCGACCGGCGAACCGGTCGTCGACACCAAGGCCCCCTCCGGCCCTGTCAACGAGCGCTGGGACAAGCGCCGTTTCGAGGCCAGGCTGGTCAACCCCGCCAACCGGCGCAAGCACACGGTGATCGTGGTGGGGACGGGGCTGGCCGGCGGCTCCGCGGGCGCCACGCTCGCCGAACAGGGCTACCACGTCGTCCAGTTCTGCTACCAGGACTCCCCGCGCCGCGCCCACTCGATCGCCGCGCAGGGCGGCATCAACGCCGCGAAGAACTACCGCAACGACGGCGACTCCATTCACCGGCTGTTCTACGACACCGTCAAGGGCGGCGACTTCCGGGCCCGGGAGTCGAACGTGCACCGGCTCGCGCAGATCTCGGTGGAGATCATCGACCAGTGTGTGGCGCAGGGCGTGCCGTTCGCCCGCGAGTACGGCGGTCTGCTCGACACCCGATCCTTCGGCGGCGTCCAGGTGTCCCGGACCTTCTACGCCCGCGGCCAGACGGGCCAGCAGCTCCTGCTCGGCGCCTACCAGGCCCTCAGCAGGCAGATCGCCGCGGGGAACATCGAGATGCACCCGCGCACCGAGATGCTCGACCTGATCGTCGTCGACGGGCGGGCACGCGGCATCGTGGCCCGGGACCTCATCACCGGCAGGATCGACACGTATTTCGCCGACGCGGTCGTCCTCGCCAGCGGCGGCTACGGCAACGTCTTCTACCTGTCGACGAACGCCATGAACTCCAACGCCACCGCCATCTGGCGGGCCCACCGGCGCGGCGCCTACTTCGCCAACCCCTGCTTCACGCAGATCCACCCGACGTGCATCCCGCGCACCGGCGACCACCAGTCCAAGCTGACGCTGATGAGCGAGTCGCTGCGCAACGACGGCCGGATCTGGGTGCCGAAGGCCCAGGGCGACGACCGTCCCGCGAACAAGATCCCCGAGGACGAGCGCGACTACTACCTGGAGCGCATCTACCCGTCCTTCGGCAACCTGGTCCCGCGCGACATCGCCTCCCGCGCCGCGAAGAACGTCTGCGACGAGGGGCGGGGCGTCGGGCCCGGCGGGCAGGGCGTCTACCTCGACTTCGCCGACGCCATCGAGCGCATGGGCCGCAAGGCCGTCGAGGCCAAGTACGGCAACCTCTTCGACATGTACCAGCGGATCACCGACGAGGATCCGTACGAGGTGCCGATGCGGATCTACCCGGCCGTGCACTACACGATGGGCGGGCTGTGGGTGGACTACGACCTGCAGACCACCATCCCGGGTCTCTTCGCGATCGGCGAGGCCAACTTCTCCGACCACGGCGCCAACCGCCTCGGCGCCTCCGCGCTGATGCAGGGCCTGGCCGACGGCTACTTCGTGCTGCCCGCCACCATCAACGACTACCTCGCCCGCAACCCGCACCACGAGGCCGTCACCGACGAACACCCCGTCGTACAGGAGGTGTTGGCGGAGACGGAGGACCGGCTCAACCTGCTCCTGTCCGTCGACGGCGACCGCACGCCCGACTCCTTCCACCGCGAGGTGGGCGAGCTGATGTGGGAGTTCTGCGGCATGGCCCGCACCGACAGCGGCCTGCGCAAGGCCCTGGAACGTATCCCGCAGATCCGCGAGGAGTTCTGGCGGCGCATCAAGGTGCCGGGCACCGGCGAGGAGTTCAACCAGTCGCTGGAGAAGGCCAACCGCGTCGTCGACTACCTGGAGCTCGCCGAGCTCATGTGCCTCGACGCGCTGCACCGCGGCGAGTCCTGCGGCGGCCACTTCCGCGAGGAGTCGCAGACACCGGACGGCGAAGCGGCCCGCAGGGACGACGAGTTCGCCTACGCGGCCGCCTGGGAGTTCACCGGCACCGGCGAGGCGCCGACCCTGCACAGGGAAGACCTGGCCTTCGAGTACGTCCACCCCACCCAGCGGAGCTACGCATGAAGCTCACCTTGCGCGTCTGGCGGCAGAAGAACGCCGACGCCGACGGCGCCATGTCCACGTACGAGGTGGACGGGATCTCCTCCGACATGTCCTTCCTGGAGATGCTCGACACCCTCAACGAGGAGCTCATCCTCAAGGGCGAGGACCCGGTCGCCTTCGACCACGACTGCCGTGAGGGCATCTGCGGAGCGTGCTCGCTCGTGATCAACGGCGATGCGCACGGGCCCGAGCGGACGACCACGTGTCAGCTGCACATGCGGTCGTTCAGGGACGGCGACACGATCGACATCGAGCCGTGGCGGGCGTCGGCGTTCCCGGTGATCAAGGATCTGGTCGTCGACCGGTCCGCGTTCGACCGGATCATCCAGGCCGGTGGGTACATCACCGCACCGACCGGCGCGGCTCCCGAAGCGCACGCCACGCCGGTGCCGAAGCCGGACGCCGACTTCGCCTTCGAGCACGCCGAGTGCATCGGGTGCGGGGCGTGTGTCGCCGCGTGCCCGAACGGGGCGGCGATGCTGTTCACGTCCGCCAAGATCAACCATCTCAACGTGCTGCCGCAGGGTGCTCCCGAGCGGGAGACGCGGGTGCTCGACATGGTGGCGCAGATGGACGAGGAGGGCTTCGGGGGATGCACGCTCACCGGTGAGTGCGCCACCGCCTGCCCCAAGGGCATCCCGCTCATGTCCATCACCGGCATGAACAAGGAGTGGCTGCGGGCCACGCGGAAGGTGAAGCGGTAGGCCGGGCCGCACAGCAGACGTTCGCCGACAGGTGCGGACGGGCGGGGCCGGGAGTGGTGCTCCCCGGCCCCGTCTCGCGCTGTCGCGCCCGCCAAGTGAACGGCACCGGAGCGCCCGGCTGACCGGCCGGGCACCGGAAGATGGACGGCCGGTACCGGCCCACGCCGTTCAACATTCGCACATCCACTCTCCTGGCACAGGTCACGCATACGCCAACCGGCATCGGAAGAACAGGGGCGGCACCTCGCATCGCCCCCACCGCTCTCCGCTCGCCGTCCCCCGGCCCGTGACCAGGAGTAAGCCATGACCGGCGTACTGACCGTCGAACGTCCCCCGCAGCCCACGGCACCCACCCGCTACACCGTCGGACTCGCCCGCAACGAGGAGGACGTGCGCGCCGCCCAGCGGCTGCGGCACGACGTCTTCGCCGGCGAGATGGGGGCCCTGCTGTCCACCCCGCAACCCGGCCACGACATCGACGCCTTCGACGCGTACTGCGACCACCTGCTGGTCCGCGAGGAGGTGTCCGGCCAGGTCGTCGGCACCTACCGGCTGCTCCCGCCGGAGCGTGCCGCGGTCGCGGGCCGGCTGTACTCGGAAGGCGAGTTCGACCTCACCCGCATCGACGCCCTGCGCCCGAACCTCGTCGAGGTCGGCCGCTCCTGCGTCCACCCCGACCACCGCGACGGTGCCGTCATCGGCCTCATCTGGGCCGGCATCGCCCGCTACATGGTCGACCGCGGCCACGAGTGGCTGGCAGGCTGCTGCTCGATCCCGCTGGCCGACGGCGGCTCGCTCGCGGCCGGGACCTGGGACCGGGTACAGGCCAAGCACCTGGCTCCCCAGGAGTACCGCGTACGGCCGCTGCGCCCCTGGCAGCCGACCGCCCCCGCGCCCGCCACCCGCACCGAACTCCCGGCCCTGCTGCGCGGCTACATCCGCCTCGGCGCCTGGGTCTGCGGCGAGCCCGCGCACGACCCGGAGTTCGGGGTCGCCGACATGTACGTGCTGCTGTCGATGCGCCGGGTCAACGCGCGCTATCTGCGGCACTTCCTCTCCCTCGTCCCGGCGTGACGGACATGGCGGCCATGAGCACCCACTCCCTGGGCGCCGAGCGTCTCCCCACGGTGACCGCGCCCCTGGCCGGGGCGGTCGGCGCACCGGCCGCGGCCGCCCACGCCGCCGAGGCGGCGAACCTCTGGCGGCCCAGCGCGCCCTGCACCCCGCAGACGTGCGTGGACGTGACGGGACCGGCCAGGGCCATCCCCCTGGCCGTCCTGCGGATCGCGGCGGTCCTGCTCCTGCTGATCGTCGGGATCGCGCTCACCCCTCTCAGCGGCCGCATACCCGCGGAAGTGATCCGACGCTGGTGTCGCTGGATCGTCCGGGCCGCGGGAGTCCGGGTACGGATCGACGGCGGCGCCGCGCCCGACGGCGGGCTGCTGCTCGTCGCCAACCATGTCTCCTGGCTGGACATCCCGCTGCTCGCCGCCGTGCGCCCGGCCCGGATGCTCGCCAAGTCGGAGATCCGGCAGTGGCCGGTGGCGGGGTGGCTGACCGCCCGCAGCGGCGCCCTGTTCATCGACCGGGACCGTATCCGCGTCCTGCCCGAGACGGTGGGCCGGATCGCCGAGGCGCTGCGGGCCGGCGAAGCCGTCGCCGTCTTCCCCGAGGGCAGCACCTGGTGCGGCCGCGCCCAGGGCCACTTCCGCCGGGCCGCCTTCCAGGCAGCCCTGGACGCGGGCGTCACCGTCCAGCCGGTCCGACTGCACTACCGGACGGCCCAGGGCGCGTCCGGCACGGCGGCCGCCTTCGTCGGCGAGGACTCGCTGCTCACCTCCGTGTGGCGGGTGGTGCGGGCACGCGAGCTGGTCGCCGAGGCCGAGGTGCGGGAGCCGATGGCGCCGGGCAGCCGCCCCGACCGCCGTTCCCTGGCCCGGGCGGCCGAAGTGTCCGCGCTCCTCGGGCCCCGGCAGATCCAGGCCCCCGGCCCGCACCGCACCGTGCCCTTCCCGGCGCCCGGTGTGGTCCGCACGGCACCCGTCACCGACGCCGAACAGCAGCCGCCGGCCCTGTCGCGAGGCCCTTACGGCATGACCCGGGCGAGATAGGGTGCCGTCGCGCTGCCTCTCTCCCGTGCCACCTGAGCGGGCGGACCCGCCACCACGATCCGTCCGCCCGCGTCACCACCGCCCGGCCCCAGGTCGATCACCCAGTCCGCGCCCGCGACGACGGACATGTCGTGCTCGACCACGACCACGGTGTGGCCGGCGTCGACGAGCCCGTGCAGCTGGCGCATGAGCACCTCGACGTCGGCCGGGTGGAGTCCGGTCGTCGGCTCGTCGAGGAGGTAGAGCGTGTGGCCGCGACGGCCACGCTGGAGCTCGCTCGCCAGCTTGATGCGCTGGGCCTCACCGCCGGACAGCTCGGTGGCGGGCTGGCCGAGCCGCAGGTAGCCGAGACCGACGTCGAGGAGGGTGCCCAGGCTGCGGGCCACGGCCGGCGTGTCCGCGAAGAAGTCCGCGGCCGCCTCGACGGTGAGGTCCAGCACCTGCGCGATGTTGCGTCCCCGGTAGGCCACTTGGAGCGTCTCGGGGTGGTAGCGCGCCCCGCCGCAGTCCGGGCACGGCGCGTACGTGCTCGGCAGGAACAGCAGCTCGACGCTGACGAAGCCCTCGCCCTGGCAGGTCTCGCAGCGCCCTCCCGCGACATTGAACGAGAAGCGCCCGACGCCGTAACCACGCGCCCGCGCCTCGTCGGTGCCCGCGAACACCTTGCGCACGACGTCGAAGAGGCCGGTGTAGGTGGCGAGATTGGAGCGCGGGGTCCGGCCGATCGGCTTCTGGTCGACCGAGACCAGACGCCCCACACCCGCCAGGTCCTCGGTGATCTCGCCGATGAGCGTGGACTTGCCCGACCCCGAGACACCGGTGACGGCCGTGAACACCCCGAGCGGGAACTCGGCGGACACCCCGCGCAGGTTGTGCCGGGTGACCGGGCCGACCTTCAACTGACCGCTCGGGGCGCGCACTTGGCGTACGTCGATGGGGGAGTCGTCGAACAGGAAGCGCGCCGTCGCCGACTCCGGGACCGCCGCCAGCTCGGCCACCGGCCCGCTGTGCAGCACCTGCCCGCCGTGCTCGCCGGCCCGCGGCCCCACGTCGACCAGCCAGTCGGCGCCGCGCACGACGTCCAGGTGGTGCTCGACGACGAACACCGTGTTCCCGGCCGCCTTCAGCCGCGCCAGCACCGTCAGCAGCGCCTCCGTGTCCGCCGGGTGCAGTCCCGCGGACGGCTCGTCGAGGACGTACACGACACCGAAGAGACCGGACCGGAGCTGGGTCGCGAGCCGCAGGCGCTGCAGCTCGCCCGCCGAGAGCGTGGGGGTGGCACGGTCGAGGCCGAGGTAGCCGAGGCCGAGCTCGACGACGGGCCCGATACGGGACTTGAGGTCCTCGGTGAGGACACGAGCCGTCTCCGAAGTGCCGCCGTCCAGGATGTCCGCCAGCTCCGTGAGCGGCAGCGCGGCCAGCTCGGCGATCGTCCGGCCGGCGAACGTGACCGCCAGTGCCTCGGGCCGCAGTCTGCTGCCGCCGCACGCCGGGCAGGGCGCGGAGGCGAGGAACCGCTCCGCCTTCGCCCTGAGCGTCGGGCTCTTGGAGTCGGAGAAGGTCTTCATGACGTACCGGTGGGCGCTCATGTACGTGCCCTGGTACGGCCGTTGGATACGGTCGGCGTCGCGCACCGGGTGGACGGTGACGACCGGCTGCTCGTCGGTGAACAGGATCCACCGCCGGTTCTCGGGCGGCAGCTCGCGCCAGGGCCGGTCGACGTCGTGGCCGAGCGCGTCGAGGATGTCGCGCAGGTTCTTGCCCTGCCAGGCACCCGGCCACGCGGCGATCGCGCCCTCCCGGATCGACAGCGACGGGTCGGGGACCAGCAACTCCTCGGCCGTACGGTGCACTTGGCCGAGCCCGTGGCACTGCGGGCACGCCCCGGCCGCCGTGTTGGGCGAGAACGCGTCCGAGTCGAGCCGCTCGGCGCCGGGCGGGTAGTCGCCGGCGCGGGAGAACAGCATCCGCAGGGAGTTGGAGAGGTTGGTGACCGTGCCGACGGACGAGCGGGACGTCGGCGCGGAGCGCCGCTGCTGCAGCGACACGGCGGGCGGAAGACCGGTGATCTCGCCGACCTTCGGCGCGCCGACCTGGTGGATCAGCCTGCGTGCGTACGGCGCGACCGACTCGAAGTAGCGGCGCTGGGCCTCCGCGTAGATCGTGCCGAACGCGAGCGAGGACTTCCCTGACCCGGACACGCCCGTGAACACGGCCAGCACGTCCCGCGGAATGTCGACGTCCACGCCCTTGAGGTTGTGCTCACGGGCGCCGCGGACACGGACGTACGGGTCGTGCGGGGAGTGCATGGGTACGAGCTCCGGGATGCGTGAGTCGGGGGGCGCGGGCAAACCCCGCGATTCTATGCGAACCAGACGCGCGCCCGTTCGAGCCACCTGATGTTCACGGGGCCGTCGGCTCACTCACACCGGCCGCCCATAACGTCGCGCCAGTCCCGCTTCCTACCGAGGAGTATCGTGAGCGCTTCAGCTCTGAGCACTCTCACCGCCGCGCTGCTGATGGTCTCCGGCGCAGCCGCCCCGCAGCCGGTCGCCGTCTCCGCACGGGTGGAGACGCCCGCCGTGTACGACGACGAGGCGGGCGGCAACGCCGATGCCGACGACCCGGCCGTCTGGGTCGACCCCGATCACCCGGGCCGCAGCCTCGTGATCGGCACCCTCAAGGAGGCCGGCCTCGACGTGTACGGCCTCGACGGCAGGCGGCTCCAGCACATCGCGGCACCCGAGGCCCCGAACGACGACGCCGCACCAGGCCGCTTCAACAACGTCGACGTCGTCTACGGCTTCGAACTGGGTGGCAGGAAGACCGACTTGGCCCTGGTCAGCGACCGCGGCCGGGACCGGGTCCGGGCCTACGCGATCGACCCGGCCGCGGTGGCGGCGGGCAGACCCCCGCTGAAGGACGTGACGGCGGCCGACGCCGCGCCGGTCTTCTCCGCGAGCGAGACCGAGGTGGACGACCAGCGCACCGCCTACGGGCTGGCCGCCTTCAGCGACGGCGACCACGCCTACGCGGTGGTGTCGCGCCGCTCGGAGACCCGGGTGCGGCTGCTCCAGTTGGAGGACCACAACGGGCGCGTCGGCTACAAGACCGAGGACACCCTCGATCTGCCGGCCTCCTTCACGCTGCCGAACGGCACCGGCTGGACGCCGTGCGCCGACCCCGGTGACCATGCGCAGGTCGAGGGCATGGTCGTCGACCAGGAGGAACACGTCCTGTACGCGGCCCAGGAGGACGTCGGGCTGTGGCGGATCGACCTCGACGACGAGGAGTTCGACCGGCCCGAACTGATCGACCGAGTGCGGGAGTACGGCACCCCGTGGACGTATGACGCCGAGGAAGAGGAGTGCGTCCTCGACACCGCCCACGACCCCGGCTTCGGCGGTGAGCACCTGAGCGCCGACGCCGAGGGCGCCACGATCTACCACGCCGCCGACGGCAAGGGATACCTGCTCGCCTCCAGTCAGGGCGACAACACCTTCGCCGTGTACGAGCGCCAGGGCCGAGGCGCCTACCTCGGCTCCTTCACCGTCACCGACGGCGCCGCCACCGACGGCGTGCAGCACTCCGACGGTTCCACCGTGGTCAACGTCCCGCTGGGCCGTACCTTCCCCAAGGGCCTGCTCGTCACCCACGACGGCGAGGCCACGCCCGCGGACGGGGACCGGGAGGGAACCGGCTTCAAGTTCACGGGGTGGGAGTCGGTGGCCGGCGCGTTCCCGAAGCCGCTGACGATCGACACCAAGTCGTTCGACCCGCGCGACACGGACTGACCCGCCGGCGGGCCGCCCGCCCGGATCACGCGTAGGTGATCCGGGCGAGCCGCCGGTAGGAGTCCAGCAGGGCCTCACGGTCGTACGTACTGGTCGTGACCAGTACCTCCTGCGCGCCCGTCTCCTTCAGCAGCGTCTCCAGCTCGTGCGCGACCTGCTCCTGAGTGCCCGCGATGTGCCCGGCGAGGCCGCCCTCGTAGAAGCCGCGCTCCTTGTCGGTCATCGTGAGCCCCTCGACGTACTCGGCGGGCGGGAGCGGCGGGAAGGTGCCGTGCGTGCGCGAGTGGGCCATGGACCAGGCCTCAGGGACCAGCAGACGCCGGGCGTCCTGCGGTGTGGCGGCCACCGCGACCGTGCCGGAGATCACGACGTACGGTTCGCTCGCCCAGGGGGAGGGGCGGAAGTGGTCGCGGTAGTGGTCGATGCCGTGCTGCATCTTCGCCCGGTTCCGGAAGTCACCGATGACCATCGGCAGACCCGCGCGGGCGGCGATGTCCGCGCCCTCGCCCATCGCCAGCACGAACGGTGGCACGGTCAGCCCCTCGGCGGGCCGCGCGTGCACTCCCGTGGCCGAGGTGCCGCGGAACCAGCCGAGCAGCTCCTGGATCTGCGCCGCGAAGTCCTCCGCGTCCCCCTTGTCCCGCCCGAGCGCCTTGCGCACCCCGTCGGTGAAACCGACCGAGCGCCCCAGCCCCATGTCGATACGGCCCGGAAACAGGGACTCCAGCACCCCGAACTGCTCGGCCACGACCAGTGGTTGGTGGTTGGGCAGCATCACCCCGCCGGTCCCGACCCGGATCGTGCGGGTCGCGGAGGCGACGGCGGCGGCCAGCACGGTCGGCGCCGAGCCGGCCACGCCGGGCACACCGTGGTGCTCCGAGACCCAGACGCGGTGGTAGCCCAGCTCCTCCAGCTCCCGCGCCAGCGTCACGGTGTCGCGCAGTGCCTCGGCGTTCGTACGGCCCTGACGGGTGCGGGAACGGTCGAGGACGGAGAAGCGGGTCGCCGCGATCACGGAACTCATATGGGGTTCAACAACGCCGCCGCCGCAGGATTCCTCAGGGCGCGATGTTGTGGTTCAGACGGAACAGGTTGCCCGGGTCGTAGCGCCGCTTCAGGGCGGTCAGACGAGCGTGGTTGCCGCGGTAGTTGGTCTGCACGCGGTGCTGGTCGTCACCGTCCATGAAGTTCACGTAGGCGCCTCCCATGGAGTGCGGTTCCAGCGCCCCGTGGAAGCCGCGCACCCAGTCCTTCTGCGCCTCGCACGCCTCCCGGGTGGTCAGGGTCGGGCTGAGCGCGATCGAGTAGTCGGCGTCCCGGTAGGAGAAGGCGGTCTCTTCCGGTCCGACGCGGTGGCAGGCCCCGTCGATGGGGAAGAGGACCGTCACGCTCTGGATCGAGGGCGTGGCGGCGCCGTACTCGACCAAGGCGTCGACGGCTCCGTCCGGCAGGCTCTGGGTGAAGGCGCCCTTCCAGTAGTGGTACAGCCCGGCGGGCACCAGGTCGTCGAACAGGGTGTTGATCACCGGATAGGGCATGCGCTCCAGGTGCCGGCCCAGCACCGGCCCCAGTGCGGCGACCCGGTCCCGGATCCGGTCGTCCTCGTCCTGCGATCCGCTCCAGCAGGCGATCACACCGCACAGCGGCCGGCCGTGCCAGCGTTCGGGCAGGAACGGCACCGGTGGTCCGAGTCCCACGACGAACGTGGCTCCGAGCCTCTCGTCCGCCTCGGCGACCAGCTCCCGGTAGCGGCGGATCACGTCGCCGTCGAGCGGGAAGAACGTCGGTCCGCCGAGGATGTCGGCGACAGGGTGCAGCCGGAACGCGAACGACGTCACGACCCCGAAGTTGCCCCCGCCCCCGCGCACCGCCCACATCAGGTCGCTGTTCTGCTCGTCGGTGCAGGTCACGAAGGATCCGTCGGCCGTCACCAGGTCCACCGAGGCCAGGTTGTCGCAGGCCAGACCGCAGCGCCGGGACAGATACCCCATGCCGCCGCCCGTCGTCAGGCCACCGACGCCGGTCGTGGAGACCATCCCGCCGGTCGTGGCCAGCCCGAAGGCGTACGTGGCGTGGTTGACGTCCGCCCAGGTGCAGCCGCCCTCGACCCACGCGGTGCGGGTGTCGGGGTCGACGCGGATGCCGTGCATCAGGCCGAGGTCGAGCACCGCACCGCCGTCGCAGGTGCCGTAGCCGGGGACGCTGTGGCTGCCGCCGCGCACGGCGAGCGGCAGGCCCTGATCGCGGGCGAAGTCCACCGTGGCGATGACGTCGCCCGCGTCGACGGCCCTGACGATGATCGCCGGCCGCCTGTCGTGCATGGCGTTGTAGACCTTGCGGGCCTCGTCGTAGGCCGGGTCGCCGGGCTCGACGACGTCGCCGCGCACCGCCCCACGCAGCCGTTCCAGCAGCCGGTGGTCGAAGGTCGGCGTGTAGGTGGTCATGGCCGCCACCTGCTTTCCGCTCCTGGTCGGGAAGGGGTACACCACCGGTGTACGCGTGGAGCGGGAGCGCGCTCATCGCCAGAATCGCCCATTCCCGTTCGATCGGCATGGGCGAAACGGCCCATGCGCCTCACATGAGGCCGTGCCGGTACGCGTACGCCGTCGCCGCCGCCCGCGAGGACACGTCGAGCTTGGCGAAGATGTTGTTGAGGTGCCGGGCGACGGTGTGCTCGCTGATCACCAGCTCCGTGGCGATGGCCCGGTTCGTGCGTCCCGCGGCGACCAGCCGCAGCACCTGGATCTCACGCTCGGTGAGCCCGCCGGGCCGACGTCGGCGCACATCGGCGAGCAGGGCCGCCGCCCGGCGCGCGTCCGGTACGGCGCCGAGCTGCCGGAAGGCCTGCTCCGCGGCCCGCAGCTCCATCCGGGCACCCTCGTCGTCACCGGCGGCCCGGTCGGCGGCGGCCAGCGTCATCCGCACCTGGGCGGCCTCGTACGGCACCCGAAGCTCCAGCCACACCGCCAGCGCCCGGCGCAGCCGGGACAGCGCGCGATCGAGGTCACGGGCGGCGAAGGCCAGCGCGCCGGACGCCGCCGCGGCGCTCGCGTGCAGCAGGGTCCTCTCCGAGCCGCACCGCCGCTGCCAGTCCCGGGCAAGCGACTCAAGGCCCTCGGCAGCCGAGCGCGCCTCGGCCGTCCGGCCGAGCGCGAGGCACACCTCCACCTGGGCCGCGAGCAGCCTGCTCCGCGCGAGAGCGCCGGCCTCGGCTCCGCTCGCGAGCGCCGACTGCAGGGCCGCGGCAGAGGCGTCGGCCTTCCCCTGGGCCAGCCGCAGCAGGGCGAGACCGGGCTGCGGGTCGCGACCGAGCTCGTGGGCACGGTCGTACGACTCCTCGGCCGCGGCGAGCTCTCCGCGCCGCCGCTGGATCTGGCCGACCAGGTAGACCGCCTCGGCGGCCGTCCGACGTTCGTACGGCAGCAGTTCCTCGCGGGTCCGCACGGCCTCCGTGAGCGCCTCGGACCAGCTTCCGCGCAGCTCGAGGACCTCCACCCGGTGCACCCGGCACAGCCCGCGGTAGTTGTTCTCGGCCGGCATCGCCGCGCACCACCGCATGGCCGCGTCGGTCCACTCGGCGGCGCGTTCGAGATCGACGCAGGCCATGGCCTGCTGGAGACCCAGGCAGTACACCCACCCGGTGAAGAAGGAGCTGAGCTCACCTGCCATGGCCGAACACATGGCGTCGTCCAGGAGATCGAGTCCGTCCCCGACGCGCTCCCGGGCCACCAGGACGCCCGCCTGCGCCTCGATGCTCATGGCCAGCAGGTCCGGGCTGCCGCAGCGCCGGGCGATCCCGGCCATGCGCCGGGCCGCGGCCATCGCCTCGTCGAACGCGCCGCGTTCCTGAGCGTGCTCCGCGTCGATCCAGGCGAGGTAGCACTGCTCGACACACTCCGGCTCGCCCCGCAGATGGCGCCGGGCCCGGCGCAGCCAGCCGGCGGCGACGGCCGTGCGCCCCGCGAGCTGGTGCTCGTAGAAGAGCAGCCAGGCCATGAGCCCCGCCTGCCGGGCCGCGCCCGCCGCGACGTATCCGGAGTAGGCCCGCATCCGCTGGACGATCGACTCGTCGATCCGGCTCGTCCACCAGGCGGCGTCGGCGAACGCGGCGCAGTCGTCGGGGGTGAGGCAGGCGGTGTCCAGGCGGCCCAGCAGCCGGTACGCCTCGCCCCACACCTCACGGGCAGCGGCGTCCCTGGCCCGCCGCAAGGTGTCCGCGGCGGCGCTGTCGATCGTCCGCTCGGTCACTCGCGGCTCCCTTCTCGCGCTCTGCGAGCAGGACCGGCCCCTAGGGCCGGGCGGACAAATTCCAGCCTGCCCCGCGGCGTCTGGCACGCACGCTCGCCGCGTTGCCGAACCGTCCACGTGGCTCCGCCACGAGGCCGCTCCGGCGCCTTGCGATCGCACGCACCAGACGCCGCGGGGCCCGCCCTCCGGGCGGACGACGGGAATTTGTCCGACCGGCCCTAACCAGAATAGGCGGGCCGGGCGCCGCGGGACTCAGTGAACGGACGCCTCCAGCGGCGCCGCCTGCTCGTGCTCACAGGCGTCGTCGATGCCGTACGTGTCCCAGGCCGGGAACGGGTCGGCGGCCGGAAGGCCCTCGCCGTCCGCCATGAGGCACTCGGCCAGGGCGGCCCGGAGCGCCTCCGCACGCAGATGCGTGCCGATGAAGACCAGCTCCTGCGCGTACGGGGCGTCGGTGTCCCGCGCGGCGCTGGGCTCGAAGCGGGCGACGGAACCGGCCTGTGACCACAGCCCCGTCACCTGCGGGCGGCTGGCGAGAGTGAAGAACCCCTTGGAGCGCAGCACCTTCCCGTAGGCGCCACTGTCGAGCTCCTCGGTGACGAAGGTGAACAACCGCCCGGGGTGGAAGGGGAGTTCGGAGCGGAACACCGTGGACGAGATCCCGTACTCCTCGGTCTCGGGGACGTGGTCGCCGTTGAGCTCCCGTACCCAGCCGGGAGCCTGCTGGGCGCGCTCCAGGTCGAACAGCCGCGTGCCGAGCACCTCTTGGAGACGTACGCGTCCCTGTACGGCGTCGACGAGCCGCGCGGCCGGGTTGAACCGGCTGAGCGCGGCCCGCAGTCGGTCCGCCGTCACGTCATCCACCAGGTCGAGCTTGTTGAGCACGATGACGTCCGCGAACTCGACCTGGTCGACGAGGAGATCGCTGACGGTGCGCTCGTCGTCCTCGTACTGGTCGAGGCCGCGCTCGGCGAGTTCGTCGCCGCTGTCCAGCTCGGACAGGAAGTTGGCGGCGTCGACGACCGTGACCATGGTGTCCAGCAGGGCGAGATCGCCGAGGGTGGCGCCGTCGTCGCGGGCGAAGGCGAAGGTGGCCGCGACCGGCATGGGTTCGGAGATGCCGGACGACTCGATGAGGAGATGGTCGAAGCGTCCCTCGCGGGCGAGGCGGTCGACCTCCTCGAGGAGATCGTCGCGCAGGGTGCAGCAGATGCAGCCGTTGGTCATCTCGACCAGGCGTTCCTCGGTCCGCGACAGCGCGGCCTCGCCGCCCCGCACCAGCGCGGCATCGATGTTGATCTCGCTCATGTCGTTGACGATGACCGCCACGCGCAGTCCCTCGCGGTTCGCCAGGACATGGTTGAGCAGGGTCGTCTTGCCCGCCCCGAGGAAGCCGGACAGGACGGTGACGGGCAGACGGCGGTCGTACGGCATCTGCGGTCAGCCCTCGGGGCGCAGCAGCCCGCGCTCGTAGGCCTTGACCAGGTGCTGCGGCACGAGGTGGCTGACTCCGTCGATCGTGACGGGCACGAGCTGGGGCGTGCTCGCCTTCCACTGGGCGCGGCGGTGGCGGGTGTTGCTGCGGGACATCTTCCGCTTGGGGACAGCCATGACGGACCTCCTCGGTGGGTGAACACCGAGGACGCTACATGAAAATGGATCCCATTAACAATTGGGCCGAGTCAGCGGCGGGACCGCACCCGTGCGTCCCGTGGCGGCCGGATGAACTGCAGCTCCAGCGTGACGGGCGGATCGGCCAGACCCGGTCCGCCCGCGGCCGCCCACCGCACGATCTCCTCCGTGCCTTCGTCGTCCATCGCGAAGCCCACCCAGGTGGCCCGCCCGCCGGCCCGGCGCCCCGCGGCCGACGGCTGGACGACGATCACGTTGGCCTGGTCGCAGGGGCCCAGGCAGTCGGTGGTGCGGACCTGGAACCCGTGCTCGGCCCCGGCGGCCCGCAGCCGCTCCACTTGCCCGGCGTGATCGGTGCCGGGGTGCTTGCGCGGATCGCCGCAGCAGCAGCCCCGGCAGACGACGAGCGTGCAGGGGCGCTCGCGGGCGGCGCCGATCAGGAACGTATGAGTGGGCATGGCAGAAGCATCTCCTACTCCTTTGCGCCCACCAGCATCCGCACCTCGAACTCCTCGTAGGCGGCCGCCTCCTGCGGTTCCTGGCGGTTGCTCAGTACGGTGCCGAGCCAGCCGAGGAAGAAGCCCGCCGGGATGGAGACGATGCCGGGGTTCTGCAGCGGGAACCAGGCGAAGTCGGACTCCGGGTAGAACGAGCCCGGCATGGAGGAGACGACGGGGGAGAACAGGACCAGCAGGACCGAGCAGACCAGGCCGCCCCAGAGGCTGAGCAGAGCCCCCTCGCCCGTGAAGCGGCGCCAGAAGAGGGTGTACACGATCGTCGGCAGGATCGCGGACGCCGCGATGGCGAAGGCGAGGAAGGCGAGCGTCGCGGTGTTGGCGCCCCAGGAGACCAGGGCGAGCATCATGGCGAGGATGCCGATGACGGCCGCGGACAGCCGGGCCACCATCAACTCCTCGGTCTCGCTCGCGCGGCCCTTGCGGATCACCTCGCCGTACAGGTCGTGCGCGAGGGACGAGGCGGCGGCGAGGGTGAGGCCGGCCGCGACGGCGAGCAGCGTGACGAAGGCGAGACAGGACAGCAGAGCCGTGAGGATGCCGCCGCCGAGGGCGTTGGCGAGCAGCAGGACCGCGGAGTCGCCCTTGTGGTCCGTCTCCGCGATGGTCTCCCGGCCGACGACGGCGGTGGCGCCGAGGCCGAGGATGCCGGCCGCCAGGCAGACCAGGCCGACCAGGCCCACCGCCCACACCAGGGAGGAGCGCAGTACGTCGATCTTGCGCGGGGCGAGCATGCGCATCAGGACGTGGGGGAGTGCGGCGAGGCCGAGGACGATGGCCAGTTCCAGGCTGAAGAAGTCGAGCTTGCTGGTGGTGCTGACGCCGTAGCGCAGTCCGGGTTCGAGGAACTGTGTGCCGGTGCCGCTGTGGTTCGCGGCCGCGGCCAGCAGGGCGCCCGGGTTCCAGTCGTAGTGGTTGAGCACCATGACCGCGGTGACCGTCACGCCCGCCACCAGCATCACGGCCTTGATGATCTGGATGACCGTGGCACCGGGCGCGCCGCCGATGGCGGCGTACACGATGACGATGGTGCCGATCACGACCACGCACAAGGTGCGCGTAGCGGCGCTGGGTTCGCCGGTGAACTGGGTCAACAGGGCCATGCTGCCGACGAGTTGGGCCACCAGGTACAGGGTCGTGATGGCGAGGGTGCACACGGCGAGGGCGAGCCGCGCCGGGCGCTGGAGCCGGGTCAGGCGCAGGGCCAGGGTGTCACCCAGGGTGAACTTGCCCGTCCGGCGCAGGGGTTCGGCGATCAGCAGCAGCACCATCATCCAGGCGACCACGGTGCCACCGAGGTACAGCAGTCCGTCGTACCCGTTGAGGGCGACCAGGCCGGTGCTGCCCAGCAGGGTCGCGGCCGACAGATAGTCGCCGCACATCGCGAGACCGTTGCGCAGCGGGGACATGGTGCGGTTGCCGAGGTAGAACTCGCTGAGCTCGTCGCGCTGAGGGGCCGTCAGCAGCGCCATGAACAGCGTGACCACGACCACCGACAGGAACAGCACGAACGTCAGGTTCAGGCTGAACCGGTCGACGATGCCTGCGGACATGGTCACCACGTGCGGTACCCCCTGGAGCCGGGCTGGACGGTCTGTGCGGCCTCGCCGCGGTGCTCGGCGGAGCGGAGCGAGTTGGCCTCGTGCTGGTCGAGCCGCGAGCTCAGACCGCGGGCGAGCGGGTCGACCCGGGTGCGCATGTGCCGGACATAGCACCAGGCCGTCACACCCATCACGACGAACTGCCCGAGACCCAGGGCGAGACCGAGCGTGAGGTGGCCGAGCAGACGCTGGTTCATCAGGCCCGGGACGGAATGCGAGAGCAGTACGTACAGCAGGAATCCACCGACCGACAGGATCGTCGCGCGGACGCCGAACCTGCGCTGTGCGCGGCGCAGTGAGTGGAATTCGGGGTCTTCGGATATGCGCCGGGTCGGTGCGGGTTCATTATGCGGGGGACTGGTTGTGAAAGAATTGTCGTGCCAAGGTGAAAATTCGGGCACAGGCGCACCTTCTTTGCTGCGGCTTGCCGGACATACGGGGGCGCGGGCTTTGTGATGGGGAGTGGGCGAGCGGCGGCGGGTCCGGAAGCCGGAGTATGGCAGCGGGCTCATTGAAGAATCAACCGCCGAGGTGAATTGTCTTACTCCGGTGGCGCATTCATGCCCCTCGTGATCATTTCGTGGCCTTCTGTGGCCTGCAAAAAAGGGCCTCCGGCAAATAGTCCGGACCATTCCTTCGGCCGGACTGTCTCAAACACGACCCGTGCGGGACAGCCCGGCCGGGCGCGGCTCAGAACCGGGCGCCGACAGCCACGCCGCTGCGCGGCACGAGGAACTCCGGTGCCGACGGCAGCGACCCGTCGGCGGAGCGCGGGCCGGTGATCGGGGCCGGGTCGGTGCTGAGCACCGAGGAGGCGTTCCAAGTGCCGCCCAGGTTCCAGGAGTTGCCGCTGGCGACCGTCCCCGAGCCGACGGCCGCCGCGCGTGCGTCGGCGACGGACAGGTTGGCGGTCAGGGTGGCGGTGCCGCCCGAGACGTCGGCGTCGAAGCCGGTGCCGGCGTTGGCCCAGGTCGTGTTCCGGGTCAGGGCCAGGGCGCCGGGATTGCCGTTGTCCGTGACACCGTGCGCCGCGTTCCGGTACGAGATCGTGTTGCGCAGCGTGTGTGCGACCGCCGGAGCCGGGCTGCCGCCGCCCATCTTGAATCCGTTGCCGTCGCCCGAGAAGTCCGGGAAGTTCCAGCGGTTGTAGCCGTTGCCGTACGCGATCGTGTTCTCGATCCGAATCGGCGAGGCGAACTTCCAGGCGTCGAACCCGTCGTCGACGTTGTTCCACAACCGGGCGCCACGCACCACGTTCCCGGTTCCGCTGCCCTCCTTGATGGCCAGACCGTCGGCGCTCTCACCGTTCTTGCGCGGGTCGCGGTTGCCGTAACTGTCCAGATTCAGGATCTGGTTGTTGCTGGAGGATCCCTGGAGCTGGAAGCCTGACTCGTAGTTGTCGTGCGTGACCAGCCGGGAGAAGACGTTGTTGTCGCAGCCGTCGCAGTAGATGCCGTACGGGCCGTTGACCAGCTCCAGACCGGAGATCCGCCAGTGTGAGGCCTCCATGTGGATCGCCCCGCGTTCGGCCCGGGGGATGCTGCCGCCCACCGGCGTGTGGCTGGCGGGCAGTCGCTCGCCGTCGACGACCACGCGCTCGCCCTGGTAGGGGCCGAGGCTGACCGGCTGGGAGGCGGTGCCCGAGGTGGAGATGGTGATGTTGTCGGTGAGGGCGTAGGTGCCGCCGCGTACGGTGATGACGTCGCCGGGCTTCGCCAGGTCCACGGCCCGCTGGATGGTCCGCAGCGGCTGGGCCAGGGTGCCCGGCGCCGAGTCGCTCCCGTCGGACGCCACGACGAGCGTCGTCGCGCCGGACGCCTCGCTCGCCGGGCCCAGTACCGTCAGCAGGGCCGCGCCCACCGCCGCCACCGTCCAGATCGCCGTACCGCGCATGCCGCTCACTGTGTCGCCCATCGGGGCCTCCCGCCTCCGCCTGCGTGCCGTGTCGCAGAGCAGTGGCCGCCCGGCGCGCGGAGGTTGCCGGGGTGCAGGCCCTAAGGTGAGGGATGTGACCGACAGCAACAAACGCCCGCTCGCCGTGTTCGACCTGGACAACACCCTCGCCGACACCGGACACCGGCAGCACTTCCTGGAACGCACACCGCGCGACTGGGACGCCTTCTTCGCGGCAGCCCCGAAGGATCCGCCCCTCGCGCAGGGCGTCGCGCTGGTGCTGGAGAGCGCGAAGGAGTGCGAGGTCCGCTATCTGACCGGCCGCCCCGAGCGCTGCCGGCGTGACACGCTCGACTGGCTCGCGGCACACGGGCTGCCCGAAGGGCGCGTGTACATGCGGCGCAACGACGACCGCAGGCCCGCCCGGCGCACCAAGCTCGAGATCCTGCCCCGCCTCGCCGGCACCCGTGAGATCCGGGTGCTGGTGGACGACGACGAACTCGTCTGCGAGGACGCCGAACGGGCCGGTTTCACCGTCGTACGGGCGCGCTGGACCGCCCCCTCCGCCGCGCTGAAGGTGGCGCAGGAGCGGGAGGGGCGGACCTGAGGACCGTACCCGGCGTGGCTGCCCGGACTTCCCGGCGTGCTACCCGGCGTCGTCCAGACGGAAGCCGACCTTCATGGTCACCTGCCAGTGCGCGATCTGCCCCTCTTCGAGCTGGCCGCGCACATCGCTCACCTCGAACCAGTCCAGGTTGCGCAGGGTCTGCGAGGCGCGCTCGATACCGTTGCGGATCGCTTGGTCCACGCCCTCGGGTGAGGTGCCGACGATGTCCGTGACCCGGTAGGTGTGATTCGACATGCGGGTGCTCCTCTCACACACGTCACTCCACGGTGCCCCAAGGCGGGGCACCGCGCGAGCCGTCCGTCACCGCGCCACGCTCAGCGACAGCGCGAAACGGTCCTGACCGTCCGTCCACCAGTGCGCAAGCTCCAGCCCGGCCGCCGACAGTTCCGCGCGGACACCGTCCCTGCGGAACTTCGCGGACACCTCGGTGCGCATCTCCTCGCCCGCCGCGAACTCGACGGCGAGATCGAGCGCCGGCACCTTCACCGTCTGCGCCGTACGGGAGCGCAGCCGCATCTCGATCCACTCGTTGTCCGCGTCCCAGAGCGCCATGTGGTCGAAGGCGCCGGGGTCGAAGTCGGCGCCCAACTCGCGGTCGATCACCGTCAGGACGTTCTTGTTGAAGGCGGCCGTCACCCCGGCCGCGTCGTCGTACGCCTCGACCAGGACCTTCTCGTCCTTGACCAGATCCGTGCCGAGCAGCAGCGCGTCACCGGGGGACAGCAGCGCCCGCACCGAGGCGAGGAACGCGGCGCGCTCGACCGGCAGCAGATTGCCGATCGTGCCGCCGAGGAACGCCACCAGCCGGGGACCCGGCGCCTGCGGCAGGGCGAGCCCGCCGGTGAAGTCGGCGATCAGCGCGTGCACGTTCAGCCCCGGCCGCTCCTCGATCAGCGCCTGCCCCGCCTGGGTGAGCGCGCTGTCGCTGACGTCGACGGGGACGTAGGTATGCAGCCCGGTCAGCGCGTCGATGAGGTACCGCGTCTTCTCCGAGGAGCCGGAGCCCAGCTCGACCAGGGTGCGGGCGCCGGTGACCGCGGCGATCTCGCCGGCCCGGTCGAGGAGGATCTCGCGCTCGGCGCGGGTCGGGTAGTACTCGGGCAACTCGGTGATCTGCTCGAAGAGTTCGCTGCCCTGCGCGTCGTAGAACCACTTCGGCGGCAGCGTCTTGGGCGTGCTCGTCAGGCCCTTGAGGACATCGGCGCGCAGTGCGGCGCCGGTGGCGTCCTCGGGCAGGGTGCGGGTGAGAAGGAACGGACTCACGTGCTGGGCTCCTTCGGTCGTGCGGGGGGCAGGACGTCGCCCGGGTCTTTGAGCGGGGTGAGCAGCACATCGGTGCGGCTCGCCGCGAGGAGGGTGTGGTCGGGGACCTCCTGCCAGTGCGGATCGTCGTCGTAGGGCTCGGAGGCCACGACGGTGCCGCCGCCGGGACGGTGCAGGTACCAGAGCGTGTCGCCCCAGGCGGTCGCGGCGATGGTCTCGCCGTTGGTGAGCAGCAGGTTGAGCCGGGAGCCGGGGGCCGCCTCGGCGACCTCCAGGACGGTGTCGGCCAGGGCCTGCCCCTCGTCGTCGCCGCCGCGCAGCCGGGCCAGGACCAGCGCCCACACGAGCGCCGAGTCGTTGCGGGCCTCCATCGACAGCAGGTCCACCGCGGGCAGGCTCGAAACGAGCGGTGCCAGTGAGCCCGGCCAGCCCTTCACGGCGCCGTTGTGGCTGAACAGCCAGGCACCCGCGGCGAACGGCGCCGCCGCGGCCTCCGCGTCGGCGCCCGCCAGCGTCGCGTCCCGTACGGCCGCGAGCAGCGCGGTGGACCGCACCACCCGGGCCAGATCGGCGAACGACAGATCCGCCCAGATGGGCCCGGCCCGGCGGTATCGCGCCGGCACCGGGTCCCCCTCGGCGTACCAACCGACCCCGAAACCATCGGCGTTGACGGTCCCGTACCGCTGCCGCCGAGGCGCCCAGGACTGGCGGTACAGGGCGTGCGCGGGCTCCACGAGGAGTCCGCCGAGCGGCTCCTCGGGGCCCAGGTAGGCCAGATGGCGGCACATCAGGCGTCCCCCACGGAGCGGGCCGTACGGAACCCGGAGAAGATCTGCCGCCGGATCGGATAGTCCCAGTTGCGGAAGGTGCCCCGGCAGGCGACCGCGTCCACGGCGAACGAACCGCCGCGCAGCACCTTGTGCTCGGGCCCGAAGAACACCTCCGAGTACTCCTTGTACGGAAAGGCCTGGAACCCCGGGTACGGCAGGAAGTCGCTCGCCGTCCACTCCCACACGTCACCGATCAACTGCCGTACACCGAGGGGCGATTCACCCTCCGGGTAGCTTCCGGCCGGCGCCGGGCGCAGATGCCGCTGACCGAGGTTGGCGTGCTCGGGCGCCGGATCGGCGTCGCCCCACGGGTAACGCATCGAGCGGTCCCCGGCCGGGTCGTGACGGGCGGCCTTCTCCCACTCGGCCTCGGTGGGCAGCCGGCGCCCGGCCCAGCGGGCGTAGGCGTCGGCCTCGTACCAGCACACGTGCAGCACAGGCTCGTCGGGCGGTACGACCTCGGTGACGCCGAAGCGCCGCCTGAGCCACTGCTTGC
Organism: Streptomyces sp. R28; assembly: GCF_041052385.1. Classification (GTDB taxonomy): domain Bacteria; phylum Actinomycetota; class Actinomycetes; order Streptomycetales; family Streptomycetaceae; genus Streptomyces. Next base: position 9,783,109 of record NZ_CP163439.1, read on the forward strand.
CGTCCCGGCGCCAGAACAGCGGGGCGTGGATGGAGTGCTGCCGGATGTGCGCCCAGCCCTCCGCCGTCCACCAGCGCTCGTCGTCGTAGCCGCCGTCCTCGATGAACGCCTGGTACGCGGCGTTCGTCACCGGGGTCGTGTCGATGAAGAACGCCGGCACCTCGCGCACATGCGCCGGGCGCTCGTTGTCCAGCGCCCACGGCTCGGTCGAGGTACCCATGGTGAACGGGCCGCCGGGGACCAGCACTTCGGACGGTCCCGTGAGCAGGGGCGCCGGCTCCGGGTCGGGGGCGGTCAGGGCCTGCGGGCCCTTGCGGAGCTGATGGGTGATCAGCATCGTCTCGTCGTGCTGCTGCTCGTGCTGCGCGATCATCCCGAAGGCGAAGCCCGCCTCGGTCAGCCGGGTCCCGTGGAACGCGGTGCTCTCCAGCAGGTCGAGCACCCGGCCGCGCACCTCGGACGCGTAGTGCCGGGCCTCGGTCGGCGGCAGCAGCGGCAGCGAGGGGCGCTCGGCGCGCGGGTGCTCGAAGGCGTCGTAGATGCCGTCGATCTCGGGTCGTATCGCCTCCCGCCCGGCGACCGTCCGGAGCAGCCACTGCTCCTCCTGGTTGCCGATGTGCGCGAGGTCCCACACCAGCGGGGACATCAGCGGCGAGTGCTGGGCGGTGAGGTCGGGGTCCTCGACGCAGGAGGTCAGCAGGGTCGTCCGGGCCCGGGCGGTGGTGAGGGTGGTCAGTGCCCGCTCGCGGAGCGTTTCGGCATCGTGGGCGGGGTCGGTCATGTCCGGTCGTCCTTCCCGTGCAGGGTGCGATCCGTGCCGTAGAGCTCGTCCAGCAGGTCGTCGGCCGGGCAGCGGCCCTCGCTGACATAGCGGTCCCGGTACGCCGCCACGGCGTCCGTCACCTCGGTCGTGGCCCCCAGGCGGGGCAGCGCCTCCAGCGCCGCCGCGAAGCAGGTGTCCGCCACCTCCCGCAGCTCGGGGTCGGCGAGGCCCGAGCGGGCCGCGTCGATCCACAGCGGATTGTGCGGCGCGGGCAGCGACAGGGAGCGCTCGGCCAGGGGCTTCACGGCGCGATAGGCGGTCTCCGCGGCCTCGGGGTCGTCGAAGAGCGCGGTGGTCACGGCGAGCGGCACGATCCAGCCGTCCTCGCCGGGCTGCGCGTCGATCATGCGCAGTTCCAGATGGCCACGCGGTCTGACCGGCGGGAACAGCGTCGTGAGGTGGTAGTCGAGGTCCTCGTGCAACGGCGGCCTGGGCACCCCGGATCTGGTCCACTCCCGGAACGTCAGCCCGTCCGGGACGTGCCACGGGCCGCCGTCCTGCCTGACGCACATCACCGGTGCGTCCAGCACGTGCCGCGCCCAGACGGCCCGCGGATCGCCGTCCAGCGGGGGTGCGCCCGCGCGGCCCGCACCGATCTCCATCCACAGCAGCTGCCGGGTGGAGAGCCAGCCCGTGGGCTCGCGCCCGGCCAGCGGGGAGTTCGCGAAGGCGGCGACCAGGACCGCGCCCAGCTGGTGCGCCAGCCACCAGCGCCGCCCGTGCCCCAGCGGGCCGGGCTCCTCGTATCCGGCGTCCAGGCACACCTGCACGGAGGCCGAGGTGCACATCATGGCGCGGCCGGCCGGGCCCGTGCGGTCGAGGCAGGCCTCCATGGCGTCGTACCGCGGCTCACGCAGGAACCGGCTGGGTGAGCGCCAGGGGTCGTTGCCGAGGCCGACGAGACCGAGATCGTGCTCACGCAGTACCGCGCGGACGGCGCCGAGGTCGGCGGAGACAGTACCGATGCACTCCATCAGCGAGGTGGCGGGCGGCGAGCTCAGTTCCAGCTGGCCGCCGGGCTCGACGGTGAGCGCCGACCTCAGGGGCACGGTCCGTAGGGCGGCGTAGGCCGCTTCGAGTCGTTCGGGTGTCACGGGGAGCTGCGGGCCGCGCAGCTCGTGGACGAGCCATTCCACTTCGACCCCGAGGGTGCGGGGTGGGCCGGTCTTGAAGCAGATGCCCTTGACCAGGGCCTCCACCTCGGCTTCGGTGACCGCGGTGCGAGGCCGCGCCGTACAGTCACTCACCGAATCTGACATGTCGGGATCCTCCTGAGAGTCCACGATGCCGCCCGGCCCGGATCTTGTGGGCGGGCCGGCACACTCGTCCCACCCAAGACCCTCGCGTCGCTTCGCACAAGGGTGCGTACCGGCACGTTCCGGGTCGGTAATCTCCGCTCTCCGGGCGTTCGCAGGGACTTTCCCGGCAGTTTTCGGTCGGCTGTGGGGCCAGGGAAACTCTGTTGCACCGCACGACCAGCATCGCTCAGGATGCCTGCGTCAGCACGACGGGGGAGACCGCGTGCGGCCCACGCGGTCGCACGCCGTCGACGCGGTCGCACGCTCATGGCGCGCACGGGGGTGGCGCCATGAGCGTGCGTGTGCGGCATCGCGCCATGGACGGAGAATCGCCGAAAGGAGGCGGTGTCGGTCAGCTCCAGCCGTACCGCTCGTGCAGCCGGTGGCGCACCAGGTTGAACCGCCCGCGGTCCAACGCGCACGCCTCCCGGCGCATGCCCTCCTCGTGCAGACGGAGGATGCGGTCCACGTCCACCCAGGAGTCGCGCCCTGACCGGTCCCAGGGCCCGCTGCCGATGGGCACCCACTCGCGGTCCCCGTCGTGGCGCTTGCTCGACAGCTGCACGGCGAGGAAGGTGCCGGCCGCCTCCCGGGCCACCACGAGCACCGGGCGGTCCTTGCCCCGCCCGTCGTTCTCCTCGAAGGGCACCCAGGTCCAGACGATCTCCCCGGGGTCGGGGTCGCCGTCATGGGCGGGGGAGTACTCGGTACGCACCTTGCCGACCTCGCGCGGTTCGGCTTCAGCGGTGGCGGTGGGGCCGTGCCGGCCCGGGACGTTCTCGTCGGTATACGTGCTCACGGGGGCACCCTAGGGGCTGCCCCCGTGAGCTACGCGTGAAGGGTCACTTCTCGTCCATCGGCACCTTCTGGGCGAGCCCGCCCAGCGGCGAAGCCTCCTTCGGCGCCTGCCCGTTCTGGTTCATCGACGCGAGCAGCTGACGGGCCGGCCCGAATCCCGTGCCGCCCATGGTCAGCGCCTTGCCGAACACATCCGCCATGCCGTCGGCGCCGTTGAGCAGCACCATGTTGTCGACGTTGCCGAAGGCGGACGCCCCGGCCCTGACGATCTCCGGCCAGTTCTCGGCGAGTTGCTGGGCGACCACGGCCTCCTGGTTCTCGGCGAGGGCGGCGGCACGGGCCTTGATGGCCTCCGCCTCCGCGAGGCCCTGCGCCTTGGTCGCCTCGGCCTGCGCCAGCCCCCTGGCCTGGGCCGCGGCCGCTTCGGCCTCACCGGTGGCCCGGGTCGCGGCCGCCGTGGCCGCACCGCGCGTCCTGGTCGCCTCGGCCTCGGCACCCGCGGCCGTCTTGACCCGGGTCGCCTCGGCCGCGGCAACCAGTTCCGTCTCCTTCGCCTTGGCCTGCGCCGCCGAGATCCGCGCGTCGCGCTCGGCCTCGGCCAGCGTGCGCTCCTCGTACGCCTGCGCGTCCGCGGGCTTGCGGACATCGGCCTGGAGCTGCTGCTCGCGCCGGTGCGCCTCCAGCTCGGCGACCCGCGTCTCCTGGACGACGACCTCCTGCCGTGCGGCCGCGTCGGCGATCGGACCGGCCTGCCGGGCCTTGGCGCCCGCCTTGTCGCGCTCGGCCTGGTAGCCGGCCTGGAGGATCTCGCTGTCCCGGGTCGCCTCGGCCAGCCGCGCGAACGACTGCTGCTCCGCCTCCGTCTGCGCGATGCGCGCGTCCCGCTGAACGGCCGCCGCGTGCGGCATGGCGAGGTTCTGTATGTACCCGGTCGGGTCCTCGATCTCGTGGTCCTCGACCGTCAACCCGCCCACGATGGACCGCAGATGGCCGGCGAAGACGTTGTGCACCCGCTCCGACATCAGCTTCTGCTGGTCCAGGAAACGGCGGGCCGCGTTCGCGATCGACGCGAAGTCGTCGCCCACCTTGAAGATGACCACGCCCCGCACCTTCAGCGGAATGCCCTGGTGGGTCACGCAGTCCACCTGCAGCTCGGTCTCGTTCAGGTCGAGCGACAGCTTGCGCACCGCCTGCACACCGGGCAGCACCAGCGTGCCGCGGCCGGCATACGCCCCCTTTGCATGGTGCCCTTTCGGCACCGAACGAAGGGAGTGTGCGCCTGAGCGAGGCCCGGGTGCAGGCGCTGACGGATCCTTGTCGAAACCTGGACGCAGACGGCCCTCACCTGGGCTTGCGCGGGCTCAACTGCCGTATGCGGCCTGGACGTAGACGCTTCTCGGCGGCAGGTACTCCACCACCATCACACCGTGCCCCGCTCGATGCGGTCCGTGCCGGCCGCGGGATAGGCGAGGAAGTGCTCGGCGCCGCCGCGCACCCGGATGATCACCTCGCCGACGAGTCCCGGCCCGATCGTCCCGTGACCCGCCCCATGAGCCCGACCATCGACACGTCGTCCATGGCCAAAGGGTAGGGCCTGCGCCGAAGGGTTGGGGCCGGCGTCGCCTCAGCCGACCGCGACGGGTTCCTCCTCGCCCTGCTGCGGCGGCCACAGCTCGTGCCAGCGCAGCTCCGCCTCCAACTGCGCGGCCAGCGAGATCAGCAGGGGCTCACTGTTCGCCGGCCCCAGCAACTGGGCGCCGACGGGCAGCCCGTCCACGAATCCGGCCGGGACGTTGACGCCGGGCCAGCCCAGCACGTTCCATGGCCAGGCGTAGGGGCACGCGGCGATCATCGCGCGGTCGGTGGCGAAGCCGCCGAGCCCGAGCATCGCGCCGACCCGGAGTGGGGGAGCGGCCGTCGTGGGGGCCAGGATCACGTCGTACGACTCGTAGAACGCGCCGATACGACGGTGCAGAACCGCCTCCGCGCGCCGGGCCGCGCGCAGCGGCACCCCGCCGAGGAGCCGGCCCAGCCGCGCGGCGCCCCGGGTGCGCGGGTCGAGGAGTGCGGGGGAGGGCGTCACGCTCACCCACTCGGCGATGCCGACCGTCGCGCGGGGGACGAAGGCCAGTCCGATCTGGCCGTACGGCGGATCCGCCTCCTCGACGGTATGCCCCAACGCGCCCAGTTTCTCCGCGAGTTGGACGACCCGGGCCCGCACCTGCGGCTGCAGGCGGGCGGGCACGGCGGTGAACGGCGGCTTGAGGGAGAGCGCGATGCGCAGCCGGCCGGGGTCGCGGCCCACGGCCTCGCAGGCGTCGATCGCGGGCGGCCGGTGCGGGTCGAGATCGTGGTTGCCGGCGGCCGCGTCCAGCAGGAGGGCCGCGTCGGCCACCGTACGGGCGAGGGTGCCGTTGACGGTGATGCCCTGGAACGACTCGCCGCGCGGCCAGGTCGAGATGCGGCCGCGCTGCGGCTTGATGCCGATCAGATGGGTCCAGGACGCGGGGATCCGCACCGAGCCGGCGCCGTCCGAGCCGAGCGCGGCGGGCACCAGACCTGCGGCGACGGCGGCCGCGGAGCCGCCGGACGAGCCTCCCGGCGTGTAGTCCGGGTGCCACGGATTGCGGGTCGCGCCGAAGGCGGGCCCCTCGGTGAACGGCCACTGCCCCAGCTCGCAGGTGTTGGTCTTGCCGACGATCACGGCACCGGCCGCGCGCAGCCGCCGTACCGCCTCGCCGTCCTCGGTGGCCGGCGGGAACTCCCCACCGCAGCCGAACGCGGTCGGCTCGCCCGCCACGTCCATGTCGTCCTTCACCGCGACCGGGACGCCCAACAGCGGCTTGCGCACCCCGGCGGCGAGCTCCGCGTCGGCGGCCTTCGCCTCGGCGAGGGCGGCCTCGGAACGGACCACCCGGAAGGCGTTGAGGGTCTCTTGGGTCGCCTCGATCCGCGCCAACGCCCCCGCGACCAGCTCCCGCGACGTCACCTCCCCGTCGGCCAGCGCTCGGGCGGACTCGGCGAGACCTGCGGCACGGTCGGGTGTCATGCGGGGCACCTCCGGGACGACATTGTCTACCGAACGGTAACCTCCAGGGGGCGGTGGCGGAACGGTTTCGCCCGGTGCGGCTCCCAGGTTCACCACAGGTTTCTCCCTGGTCCCGCTTCCTCATGTGCAAACCATTGACGCGCCCGGACCTCACGCCTACCTTCTGATCGAATTTCCGAACTGCGTTCGTGATATCGAACCGCGTTGAGGGAGAGCCACCCCGTGACCAGACGTCCCCACACCCCGTCCCGCCGCAGCCTGCTGCGCGCGATGGCCGCCCTGCCCGCCTCCGCGCTGATCCTGGGCGAGGCCCCCGGCCTGCTCGGCACGGCACTGGCGGCCGCACCGCCCAGCGGCTCGGCCACCCGCTACACCATCGTGCCGTTCCTGAACAGCAACGACGGGACCGTGAACGTCTATCAGTCGGACGACGCCACCGACTTCCGTCTGGCCAAGGCCTCCGCCTACACGCCGCCGAGCAACCGCATCCGGGACGCGAGCGTCTTCAAGCACACCAACGGCTACTACTACATCACCTACACGACCCACACCTGGCAGGACACCAGCACCACCATCGGCTTCGCCCGCAGCACCGACCGGGTCAACTGGACGTTCCTGTACGACTACACGGTCCCGATCGCGGGCCTCTCCCGGGCCTGGGCGCCGGAGTGGTTCGTCGACAGCGACGGCAGTGTGAACGTCATCGTGTCCTGCTCGACCACCAACGACGAGTGGATCTTCACGCCGTATCTGCTGAAGGCCACGAACTCCGCGCTGACGACGTGGAGTTCACCGGTGGCGCTGTCCGGCATCGGCGCGAACCACATCGACACCTTCATCGTGAAGATCGGTTCCACCTACCACGCCTTCACGAAGAACGAGACGACGAAGTACATCGAGTACGCCACGGCGTCGAACCTCACCGGCCCCTACACGATCTCCCGCACCGGCAACTGGGCGGGCTGGGGCAGCTACCGCGAGGGCCCCGCGCTGGTGCAGCTCGACAACGGCGGCTGGCGGCTCTTCTTCGACGGCTACGGTGACAACACCTACTACTACAGCGACAGTTACGACACCTTCGCCACCTGGTCCGCCCCGGCCGCCCTGCCCGCCGTCTCGGGGACGGCCCGCCACTTCACGGTCATCAAGGAGACCGTCTCGGGCGGCCCGACCCTGGCGAAGAACGTCACCCGCTCCTTCCAGTCGGGCAACTACTCCACCCGGTACTGGCAGGTGCAGTCCTCCTTGCTCAACCTCCCCGTGGTCAGCGGCTCGAGCACCACCGCCGAGAAGCAGGCCTCGACGTTCACGGTCGTGCCCGGCCTCGCCGACGCGAACGGCTACTCGTTCCGCGCCTCGTCCGGCAAGTATCTGCGCCACTGGGACTTCCGGGCCCGCTTCGACGCCAACGACGGGACGTCGACGTTCGCCAAGGACGCCACGTTCATCGCCCGCACGGGCGCGTCGAGCGGTTCGATCCGCTTCGAGTCGTACAACTACCCCGGTTACTACCTGCGGCACTACAGCTACCAGCTGCGCGTCGAGCGGTCGGACGGAACGGACCTGTTCCGGCAGGACAGTTCGTTCGTGCCGGTGACTTCTTGGGCGTGACCTGCACCCCTGCTGACCTGGGCAATCGCGGTAGCGGATGCGGAGTAGTTCCCTCCACTTCCCGGGATTGCCCAGGAGTTCCCGGCCGAGTGTGCACTAGTTGTGCACTCGGCCGGGGAGCGCGGCCCACTTCTCGTGGGTGGATCAACGGGACTCCGCGATGCAGGGCGGAGTAGACGGGCGCGGTGTGTCGATCGCTGCGCTTGCCGCGCAAGATGGAGTCTGCTGCCGTCGAGGGCGAGGAAGTGCCTCGCGGCGAGCACACGCGACTCAGGATGTGCTGGGTGTGTATGCCGGTGGAGGCGGGGAGTCGGTGGTCGTCCCGAGCATTGTCCTGCGCCGCGGCAGGGTGCTGAGGTGACGGCTGCATGCGGGGCGACAGAAACGAATGGAACGCGAAGCCCTGGCCCAGTTGTTCTGGAACTGGATCGGGCGATCTCAGGAAGAGATCGTACAGGCCCGTCAGGACTGGATGGAAGGCTCCCGGTTCGGTGAGGTGAAGGGGTACGACGGGGCTCCACTGCCCGCACCGGAACTGCCGCCAGTGCCGTTGAAACCGCGGGGAAGGGTGCGCTGAACTGCGGAAATGCGTCAGCGTTGGTGGCCGCAGGGCGGAAGGTGGTCGGGCAATTCTCACTGTCTTCCACCTGCTTGCCGGAAGGCGTCCAAGCGGCCGGCTGGCTCAGGCCGGTGCGGTTGGCGATTCCACGGTGTGGCTGTCTGTGGGCGGCTGTGGCAGGACTCTTGCTGACCTAATGCTGACTTTGCTGACGCCTCGTCAGGCTCGGGTGAGCGGCTCTTTTCCCAGCTTCCGGGCTTGCGGAGGCGTTTGCAGGTTCGGTGGTGTCCGGACCGATGCTGACCTGGCTGGCGGTCGAGTCAGGCGTTAGGGAGGGGCGGCGTCGCTCACACTGCGGTCTTGTTGCGATTCCACAAGATTCCGATGTCACAGCTGTCTGTCGGCAGCGCCGCTTCCGTCCGATCCGAAAGGTGCTGCGCCGGAGAGTGACTAGCAGGTTCTTCGTCTGCTGGTGGTACAGGCGGTACAGCCTTCTGACCAGCAAGGATGTCGGTCCGACGGGTTCAATGTGGGGAGTTGGCCCGCGTATGGTCCGGATCTTGGTGGTAGTGGGGCGTGTTGTACCGCGATGGTTTGGTTGGTAGCAGGGGACAGGCGGCGAGCGAGATGACGCGTGATACCTCGGCGCGCATGGCCGTCTTGGACGGGCCGAAGGGGTGTTGGGGGCCGCTGACCGGGCGAAGCCTGGGGATGATCACTGGGCGGGTGGCTGCGATGCGGTGGTCCTGGAAGAAGGCGATCGTCGCGATGGCCTGCTGGAGGGTTTTCTTGCCGGGCGATGCTCAGGCGTCGGTGATTGGTTGTCAGGTGGGGGGTGGGTGCCGGGATCTCTGTAGCGCTTTGTGGCCTCCCGCGGTCGGGACGCGGTCTGGAAGGTCGGCGGCGGTGGCCCACTGCTGATCGTGGACCGGACCGGGGTGTGAGTAGTTGGCGTACAGGAAATCCCGGTGAGAACGATCATGGTCGGCTAGCACGCCTATGGGAGGCTCTGCCTGAGTTCTCGGAAAGGTCGCTGGACGGACGTCGACGCTGGCTACGTTCCGCTTCGTGCCGGTGGAATTTCTGACTGATGAGCAGGCCGAGGCGTACGGGGCGTTCACCGATGTGCCCACGCGACCGGAGCTGGAGCGCTTCTTCTTCCTCGACGAGGACGACCGCGACTTGATCGCGTTGCGGCGTACGGACACGCACCGTCTTGGCGTGGCCGTGCAGGTCTGCACGGTTCGTTACGTCGGCCGGTTCCTTGGTGAGGACCCGCTTGCGGTGCCGTGGGAGGCCGTGGAGTACCTGGCCGGGCAGCTCGGCATCGAGGACGCCTCGTGTGTGAAGCGGTACCCGGAGCGCCGGTCGACGGTGTACGAGCACGCGGCAGAGATCCAGGAGCGGTTCGCGTACCGGGACTTCACTGACAGGCGGTGGGGCCGGGAGTTCCGCGGCTTCCTGTACGGGCGGGCGTGGACGCACGCGGAGGGGCCCGTGGCCCTCTTCAACCATGCGGTGACGTGGCTGCGGAAGAACCGGGTACTGCTGCCCGGGGTGTCGGTGCTGGCCCGGCAGGTGTCGGAGGCCCGTACGGTTGCTGAGCGGCGCCTGTACGAGGCAGTGGCCCCAGTGAGAGCACGTGGATCCACGAAAGGCCAGGTCAGAGCATAGAGGATCGGTGGCGTCGATCCAGTCCGTGACACATTTGTGAGACGCGAAGGCAAGAGGGGCACGGTCCGCGGGGCCGTGCTCTCGCCGTCTGTATCTCGCCGCGGCCGCGGCCGGGTCACCCGTCGCCAGCGCCGGGAGTCTGGCGGAGTGGGTGCTCAGGTGGGCCCGTAGGGGCTCCAGCCGTGCATGAACGGCTGGAGGGAACTGGTCGCCCGCGCGAAGGACATCGGGTAGCTTCGGGAGGACTTCACCACCCAGGACCTCGTCCTCCTGGTCGTCGCCAACGCTGGCGTCGTCACTTTCGCCGGCGACACCGCCCCAAGCGCCTGGCGCCGCCTGGTCGCGCTGCTGATCCAGTCGTTCAAAGCCCCTGCGCGGGGCCCGCTGCCCGATGCGCCCGCGGACGACGCCCTGTACAAGGCCATGCTCCGCGCCGGAGTGGCGAACATTTCCTCCCGCGAGCGCGGCAGCGCCAATTGATCGCGGCGGGGCGTCTCAGCGGGTCCGATCCGCGGGTCCCGTCGTGGACGTCGTGCGTGGCCCACATGGTGCGGAACTTCGGGCTGAGCGTGGACAGTTCACCGACGAGCTCGCGCAGGTCCGGATCGGCCGGATGTCGACCGGCCTCGGCGTGCAGCAGCGCGACGGTGACGCGGGCACCGGCTTCCCAGTCGACGAGGAAGTCGGCGGCGACGGGGTCGAGGAAGTGGAAACGGGCGAAGTCGGCATGGCCGTGCCTGGCGGTGGTGTCGCTGGCGAACAGTGGCGCGTGCACAGGCGGCTGCTCGTCGAACGAGTCCGCGCTGGCTGCCCGGTTGCTCATGTCGCCGCCGAAACGGCTCTCCCGTGCCACGGCCCACAAGTGGATGGCGAACCGAGGGCGTCGCGTCGATGTCTTTACGAAACGTGGGCTGCGGCGCGTCACCGGCGGGGGAAGCATCGTGGTTATGTCCATCGCGGGGACGGAGACCGCCAAATCCTTCACCGTGAAGGCAGCCGAACAGGTGCCGGGGTCCCCGTCCCGGTATGAAGGGGCCGTCATTCTGTGCGCGCGAGGAGACCGATCGCTCGGCGTGCTGCCCTGCGCTGTTCAGAGGGGCACTGTAGTCATCATGCGGCTCTGCGTCGCCGATGGCTTCGGAAGGGCATCGCGTTGGGACATGCAGGGGCGACCCCGCTGGCCAGTCCCGAATCAGGTTGAAAGCCTGCGGTGTTGTGACGTGTAGGGGCTCTCCGGGCGGTCTTGCGCCGCCGGAGCGCTCAGCCCTTGAGGGTGGCGGCAATTCCCTCGGCCAGTGGGATCGACGGAACGAATCCGAGGTCGGTGCGGGCCCGTTCGGCCGAGCACGTCCATGCTGTGCAGCGTAGTTCGCGGGTCTTGTCCCGGTTGAGTGGTGGTACGAAGCCACCCAGCCGCCCCAGTGCTTCGGCGCACTCGGCGACGGCTCGCGTAACGGCGTGCGGGACGGGGACCACCAGCGGAGGGCGGCGGCCCAGCGCGTCGGCCACTGTCCGGCAGATCCCGTGCCAGGTGTGTTCCGTGCCGTCCGAGACCGTGTAGACACCCGAGTCCGGGACGTCGGGGCACATCGTCCTGCCCCGAGTTGCGGCTGCGAGCAATGCAGTGCACAGGTCGTCGACGTGGATGACGGAGTAATGCCTCGGCCCGAAGCCGCTTTTGACGACGATCCCGCTGCGGATCATCGGCAGCAGCGACGGCAGAAACGCCGGGTCGCCCGGCCCGTACACGATGGGCGGACGGATCGCGACCACTGCCAGGCGGTCTGCGAGTTCTCGGACGGCGAGTTCTCCGGCGAGCTTGCTGCGTCCGTAATGCGAGACGGGGGCAGGTGGTTCGTCCTCGGTTCGCGGCTGCCCCGGCCGTGCGGGACCGCCGGCGGCCAGTGAGGAGCACACGACCAGGCGCGGCGGGGAGGCAAGCGAGGCCAGCGCCTTGGCGAGTCGTCCGGAGCCTGCCGAGTTGCAGCGCCAGTAGCCCTCGGCGGAGCGGGACTTGACCACGGCAGCGAGATGGAACACGCAGTCCGCAGCGGCGGCCGCCTCGCGCACCGCCTTGGCGCCCTCCGGGGTGGTGAGATCGCCCACGGTCAGTTGCGCGTCGGAGGGGAGGCCGTCTCGGACGGAGGTTTCTCGCACCAGGGCCGTGACCCGGGCGCCTTGTGCGGTGAGTCGGGCGCACAGGCGCCGTCCGACGAAGCCGGTGGCCCCGGTGATCAGAAACCGTTGTCCGGCGAGATCTTCGAAGCCGTGGCGGGTCACTGTACGACTTTCTGCTCGAAGTCCGCGCTGTGGCGGTGGTCGGCCTCGGCGGCTTGGTGCGCCTCGGTTCTGCGGGGGGTCGGGCTCCGCACCATGCCTGCCTTCGGGGTGGTCGTCACCAGGAACGGCACCGTATCACCGTAAGTACGCTATGTATTTGGCCTGTCACCTTCCGTTTCCGATCTCGTTGAAGAGGAGGCAGTCCTGAAAAGCGGTCAGAGGAGGACCAGTTGGTGGCGTACGACGGGGACCCTGCGCAGCCGTGCGCGACGTTGACCGAGGTTCTTCGCGCGCACGCTCGTTCGGGGGTGTCGGCCACGGTGGGGGCGGCGGGGGACGCGGAGATGTCCTATCCCGAGTTCTGGACGCGGGTCGTGGAGCGCGCCTCATGGTTCACCGGCCACGGGGTGAAGCGGGGCGACGCTGTCGCACTCGAGATGGACAGCACCACGGTGGCGATGACGGCGTCCTTGGCGATCCCGCTCTGCGGGGCTGTCCTGGTGCCGACCGGTGTGCCGAGAGGGCTCGGCGCCAATACCCAGGAACGGCTCCGGGCCCTGGCCGCGCTGCGGGTCGGCAGAGCGCGCTGGTATGTGTCGGACGGCGCACCGATGATCGGCCCGGAAGAGAGTCGCGCCGCCGGCCTGAGGGTGGCGCATCTGTCTCTGGCAGAGGTGCCGGAGCGGGTCGCCGCCCACGGGGTGGAACCGACGCCCGATCCGGACGACGTCGCAGTGGTCCAGTTCAGTTCGGGCAGTCTCGCCGCCCCCAGAGGAATCGTCCTCACCCACCGCAACCTGGCCGTGAATCTGCGCGCCATCACCGAACGCATCGGGCTCATGGCAACCGGGCGCGCGGTGACGTGGCTCCCGCTCTCCCACGACATGGGCCTGATCGGCAGCTTCTGGGCCAGCCTCTACGCGGGATTCGCCTTCCGGGCGCTGCCGCCGGGTTCGTTCGTACGTGATCCGCTGCGCTGGATCGAGCAGTTGGGCGACTTTCGCGCCACGCACACCACCGGCCCTCCCTTCGCCTACGAGATGGCCGCTCGCGCCGCGGGGCGTGCGCCCGCCCGGCTGACCGGTATCGACCTGTCCGCGCTGAGCGTCGCCGTCATCGGCGCGGAGCGTGTCGCGCCGCGGCTCTGCGAGCGGTTCGAGAAGACGTTCGCCGGGCAGGGGATGCGCCGCCATGTGCTTCTGCCTGCTTACGGGTTGGCCGAGAACTGTGTCGCGGTCGCCTGCCGGGCACCGCTGGTCGGCTCGGTGGTGCGCCGCTTCGACACGGCCGCTCTGGAGCGCGGACGCCTTGTCCCGCTGCCACAGCCTCGATCCTCAACGGAGTCAGCCGACGGCAGCGGTGGCGGTGGCGTGCGGGAACTCATCGGCCACGGTGCCCCGTTGCCCGGCACCGAGGTGCGGATCGTCGCCCCGGACGGGCGAGAACTGCCCCAGGGACGAGTCGGCGAGATCCGGATCGGCGGAGCGTCGGCAGCCCGCTGGACGATCGGCCCCGACGGCGTACGACGCCCGGCGGCCGGGGACGACGGCCTCGTCCCGACCGGGGACCTCGGTGCGCTGGCCGACGGCGAGCTCTTCGTGATCGGGCGTTCGAAGGAAGCCGTGAAGTACGCCGGACGGCTGCTGGCCCCCACGGACATCGAGCAGACGGTTCTCGACGCCTCGCCGGAGACACTCGCCGCGGTCGCCGCGGTCGCCGTGGCGCGGGAAACAGCGGCGACCGAGGAACTCGTACTGTTCCTGGAGCTGGCGGATGCCCGAAGGACAGCCACAGGGGCGGCTGGCGAGGCCGCTGTGGTGAACAGTGCCCGGCTCACCGTACTTCGTGAGTTCCGGGTGCCGGTGAGCGATGTCTACATCGCACGGCGAGGCGCGCTCCCGCGGACGGCCAGCGGCAAGGTACGACGGCTCAGCCTGGGCGCCGCCGCCACGGCGGGAGAGCTTCCGCCCGGGGTACGACTGGCCGTCCCGGTGGAGTCCTGAACCCTCGGCGTCCTGGCCGCTCGGCCTGACACGCACGGATTCCCGCCCCCGCTATCACCCGCAGACCAGAACAAGGCAGAGAAGAGGACACCGTGGAAACAGCCCCGACGTCGCCCGAGGCATTCCCTCAGGTCCCGGACCGGGAGGACCTCAAACAACGTCTCGCCGCTCGGCTGCGTATCGACGCGGCGGCGCTTTCCGAGAAAGCCACGCTTGATCAACTCGGGCTCGATTCACTGCTGTTGGCGGAGACGGTGGCCGACGTCGAGACCCGGTACCACGTGGAGTTCGACATGGCGGTCTTCGCCGAGAGCCTCGTACCCACTCTCCCTCTCGGCGCGTTCCTCGATCTGCTGGGCGAGGGGACGAGCCGGGGTTCCTCCCATGCCCGCGCCTGACCGGGGCAACGACGCGGGCCTGGGCGTGGCCGTGCTCACAACCGTCGCCCGACGGCTGACCCTGCACCTGCTCGACCGTCTGGTACCGGACGCCTCGGCACGGCCGGACCGGGTGAGCACCGCACTGGGCCACACGACCACCCACGGCCTGTTGGGCACCCACTGCGACATCGCATTGCACGGCCCCCCGGGTCGCCTGGAGGCACACGGATACGCGGATCAGGTTCTCGGTCTGCCCGACGCCCGGGCAGTGCTCGCCGAGGGCATCCGCCGACATGACGAGTGTCCCGTACTGCTTCTGCTGCCCCTCGACACGGCGCACACGCAGGTACGGGAACAGCGATTCGGCGCCCTGGCCGGCGTCCGGTTCGCCAGGCTGGAGGTGACCGCTCTTCCCGTGCCCGACCATGCGCTGCTGGGCACCGTGGAGCAGCATGCTCCGTTGCTCGGCGACGCCGTGGCGGCCACCCGGCTGGCCCTCGCGCAACTGCTTACCGACCTGGCCCAGCAGTCCGTCTCGGATGTTCTCGGATACGCGAGCCGCAGGCCGTTTCAGGACGGTGCCCTGGCGGACCGCCAGGCATTCCTGCACGCTGTGGCCGAAGCCACCGCCGAGGTGCGCATGTGCCACGCGGTGACGCGTCGCGCAGCCACCGCGGGCGGACCCGCCCAGTGGGACCGTGCTGTGCGGGCCGGGGTGTTCGTCTCCCGGGCCGTACCCCGGGCGGTGGGTACCGCCTGTCGGCTCTTCGGCGGGCGGGGGTTCATGGACGGGCATCCGATCGCTGCGGCCTACCGCGCGGCGGTCTTCGCCCCGGTGCTGGTCGGCGGAGAGCAGCGGCTGGTGCACAGCATGCGCGAAAGGCTGGCGGACGAGGTGTCCTTCCCGCAGACGGTCGGGCGGGCCCGCCAGCCGGTGGCGGGGAGTCCTCGGTGAAGCATGCCACGCCGTTGCGCGCTGCGACGATGCTCGATCCAAGCTCTCCCGCCGCGTTTCGCGAGTCGGCGCGCGCCTTGGTCGACGCCGAGATCACGCCCTATCTGGCGCGCTGGGAGCGGCAGGGGACCGTGACGCGTTCCCTGTTCGAAGCCATGGGCCGGGCCGGGGTGTTCGGCATCGGCGTACCCGTGGACCAGGGCGGACTGGGGCTGGACCTCGCCCATGGCATCGCGTTCGGCCGGGCCGTGATGCGTGAGCCGGCCGCCGGAGTGTGCACCAGTCTGTCGGTGCTGACGCACTTGGTAGCCCCTCTGCTGGCCGGCCACGGCACCCCCGGACAACGGGACAGGTGGCTGCGCCCGATCCTCGCGGGCGAGGCCGTCGCCTCGGTCGCGTTGACCGAGCCCGGCGGCGGCTCCGATCTGGTCCGCTCCGTTGCCGCCACGGCCCGGTCCGAACCGGACGGGTGGGTCCTGCGGGGCGAGAAGACATTCATCACCAACGCGCCTCTCGCTGATGTCCTGATCGTCCTGGCCCGCACCACCCCCGGAGCCTCCGCCCTGGGTCTGACCCTGTTCCTCGTACCCGCTGATCTGCCCGGGGTCGTTGTCACGCCGCTCACGACGGCCGGGCTGCACACCTCCCCGACCGGACGGGTGAGCCTTGAGGACTGCCGCCTGCCCCGCGAAGCGGTGCTCGGACGCCCTGGCCTGGCCCTGGCCCTGCTGGCGGGAATCCTCCCGCAGGAGCGTCTGGCGATCGCGGCGGGAGCCCTGGCCTGTGCTCGCTGGGCACTGGAACGAACGGCACGTCTGGTGGGTCCGACGGGCCAGGCGATGGCCGAACTTGCTTGGTGGGACGCCGAACTCGAGGCGGCCGAGACTTTCGTCGACGTCACCGTGGAACAGATCGGAGGCGCCGACGACCAGTTGGACGCCGCGTTGGCCAAGACGGCCAGTGCCCGGCTGGCCCAGCGGGTCGTACAGGAATGTGCCCGGCTGTCCGGCCCCGACGCCTTCCGGGACGACGAGTCCGCCCCCGGCATGCTGACCGTGCTGCGTGATGTCCGCGTCTTCAGCGTGTACGGCGGCAGCTGCGAGACGGTCCGGGACATGGCCGCCACAGAGATTCTCCGAGGCGCACGCACCACCGGGCAAGGCCCGCACCACGCACAGGAGTGAGAAAGCGAGATGAGACCGCCGATGGAATTCGGTCCCGCACACAGCAGCACGCTCGACCTGGTGGACCGCTGGCAGCAGGAGGACACCTATCCGCTGTTTCCGCTGATCACGGAGGCCGCGACGACCCGGGCCCGGATCGGGGTGCCGCACGCCCGTCCCGGCTCGGGGAATGCCCACGGCCAGTCGGTCACCGTCTTCGGGTCCGCCGACTATCTCGGGCTTGCCCGGCATCCGCAGGTGCTGGAAGGCGCGCTCGCGGCCACCCGCCGGTTCGGCACGGGCACGTACGGAACGCAGGCGGTCGGCGGATACACCCAGTTGCACCAGGAGTTGGAAGCCGCCGTGACCGCCTGGTCCGGGCGCCCGGCCGCGCTCCTCTTCCCGACCGGGATGCAGGCCAACCTGGGCGTACTCGGCACCCTGGCCGGACCTCGTGACCATGTCTTCGCCGACCGCTTCAACCATCAGTCGATCACCATGGGGATCCGACTGTCCGGAGCCACCGCGCACGTCTTCCGGCACAACGACCCCCGACATCTGGCGGAGTTGCTCCGTGCGGCGCCCCAGCCGCAAGGGTCGGGGCGGCGGCTGATCGTCGTGGACGGCCTGTTCAGCGCCGACGGCGATCTCGCCCCGCTGTCGGAGATCGCCGATCTGGCCGAACAGTACGACGCCCTGCTGGTGGTGGACGAGGCGCACAGCGCGGGCACGCTAGGCCCTCAGGGGCGGGGCGTGGCCGAGTCGCTCGGTGTGCTGGACCGGGTCGATGTCATCACGGGTACGTTCAGCAAGGCGTTCGCCTCCACCGGAGGGTTCGTCTGTGCCGACGCCGACGTGGTGACGCTGCTCAGGCACTCGGCGGGCGCCTATCTGTTGTCCCTGGGCCTGCCGCCCGGCACGGTCGGGGCAGCACTCGCGGCGTTCTCGGTGCTGGCGGAAGAAGGGGCTGAGCGGCGGCGCAGGCTCCATGACAACGCGCGTACGCTGCGCGCCCGGCTGCATGCCGTCGGCGTCGCTACGGCCGACTCCGCCGCCCATGTGGTGGTGGTGCCGGTGGGCACCATGGACCGCACCGCGCGTGTCACCCGGCGACTGGCCGAACGCGGCCTGATGGTCTGCCCGTTGTTCCCGCCGGCCGTGCCGATCGGCGGAGCCCGGCTACGGCTCGGCGTCTGCTCGGAGCACACCGAGGAGGACATCGACCACGCGGTCGGCCTGATCGCCGCAGCCCTCACCGAGGACGAGGATGCGCGCGCGGAACCGATCAAGGGGACGGTGTGACGGCCATGTCACGCGCCCTGGCCGATCCGCCCCGTGTCACGGTGGTGCGCAATTCCGCGCGGCGCCGGGAGTTCATTCGGCTGCCGTACCGGCTGTACCGGGGCGACCCCTGCTGGGTGCCGCCCCTGGAGAGCGAGCGCAAGACGTTCCTCGACCCACGGAAGAACCCCTTCTTCGAGTTCGGCGACGCCGAACTGTTCCTCGCTCACCGGGGAGACCAGGCCGTCGGACGCGTCGCCGCCGTCCACAACCCCCGACACAACACCCACCACGGGGGCAGCGACGGATTCTTCGGGCTCTTCGAGTGCGCGGACGACCCCGATGCGGCCCAGGCGCTGTTCGAGGCCGTCGGGGACTGGCTGCGCGGGCGCGGGCTCACCTCGTCGGTGGGACCGGTGAGCTTCTCGACCAATGGCGAATGCGGCACGCTCGTAGAGGGTTTCTCCACGTCGCCGACCGTCCTGATGCCGTACAACCCGCCCCATCACGACAAGTTGCTGCTGTCCTGCGGATTCACCAAGGCCAAGGACCTGTGGGCCTGGGAGTGGACCACGCAAGCGCCGGTGGACGGCGCCGTCACCCGGCTCGCGCAATGGGCGCAAGAGCGCGGTGGCGTCCGCGTACGATCGCTCGATCTCAGAGACTTCGATGCCGAGGAGCGACGGCTGCGGGAGATCTACACCCACGCCTGGGAACGGAACTGGGGCTTCGTACCCCCCACGGAGCGCGAGTTCCGCCACCTCACGGCACAGCTTCGGCGAATCGTCCGGCCCGAACTGGTGCTGGTCGCGGAGGTGGACAGGGACCCGGCGGCATTCTGCCTGGCCGTCCCCGACGCCAACCAGGCGCTGAAGGCGGCCGGTGGCCGCCTGACCCGATACGGGCTGCCCATCGGCCTGATCAGGGCCACCAGAGCCGCCCGCAGGATCGACCGGTGCCGACTGATCGCCCTGGGAGTGAAACCGGAATACCGGAACCGGGGCCTCGACGCGCTGCTGTACACGCGCCTCGCCCAGGCCGGACGCCAACTCGGCTACAGAGGCGGTGAGTTGTCATGGGTCCTGGAGGACAACTCCGCCATGAACCAGGCCATCGCGCGGATGGGAGCGCAGCGGTCCAAGACCTATCGGATCTATCGGCGGCCCCTGTGATCAGAGGGCTGAGGCACACGCTGAAGCACACGAAGGTGAGACACGATGACAGCGAACGAGTCACTGCGGTGTGCGGAGAGCGCCGGGCGGGCGGACCGGCTGCGCGCGTCTCCGCCCATGTTCCGCTCACGCTTCCTCGACCGCTTCACCCGTGTGCATCCCGCCGTACCCCCGTTGTTGCACGGCCCTGCCGTCCTGCTGCTGCTCGCCTGGGCGGGCCGGCACACAGGGGCGCTCCTGCTCCTGGCGTACGTTCTGCTCGGCTACGGAGTATGGACGCTGACCGAGTACTGGGTGCACCGGGTGCTGTTCCACTTCACCCCGCGCAGTGCGTGGGGGCGCCGGGCACACTGGATGGTGCACGGGGTCCACCACGACCACCCCAACGATCCCCGGCGGCTGGTCATGCCCCCCTCGGTCAGCGTCCCCGGCGCATACGGCGCCTACGAGCTGTTTCACCTACTGGCCGGAGCGGGGCCGGGCGCCGCCCTGACCGGCGGATTCGTCGCGGGCTACGTGGTGTACGACGTCCTGCACTTCCACATGCACCACCACCGCCCGTCCACGACTCTGGGCCGACGCCTGCGCAACCGCCATCTGCGCCACCACTTCCAGGACGAACGGCGCGGGTTTGGCGTGAGTTGCCCCTACTGGGACCACGTCTTCGGTACCGCCCCGCGCTGAAGGCTTCCCCGCCAGGTCGGCAGCCACCAGTTCACCCTGCCCGCGAGCTGCATCACAGCGGGTACGAGCAGTGCACGTACCACCGTGCAGTCCACCAGAACGGCTACCGCGAGGCCGACGCCCACCACGCGCAGATGCAGCAGCCCGGACAGGGCCAAAGAGGACATGGACACGCCGAAGACCAGCGCGGCGGAGGTGAAGAGCCGCCCCGTCTGCTGGAGGCCGGTCGCCACGGCGAGTGGGGTGGGGCTGCCGCGCCGGTGTTCCTCGAGGATCCGTGAGAGCAGGAAGACCTCGTAGTCCATGGAGAGTCCGAACGCCACAGCGAACATCAAGGGGATGAGCACATCGGTGATCCCCGCAGGAGACACACCGGGAAACCAGCCCTCCTGGAAAACGGCGACCAGGATTCCGAAGGTGGCGGCCAGACTCAGCATGTTCAGCAGCACAGCCTTCACCGGCACGAGCAGACTGCGGGTGTAGAGCAGCAGCAGGAGGAAGGTCCCACCGCAGGCGAGTACCGCGACGAGCGGCAGCCGGTCCGTCATCACCTTCTCGGTGTCCGCCAGCCGGGCACCCGGACCACCGACAAGAGCCGGAACCGGCGCGGGGACCCGGCGGAGCCGCTCCACTAGCCGGCTCCCCTCGGGAGTGAGCGGCGCGCGGGCGTACGCCCGAGGGGTCACGGCCAGCCGACTGGCGGACGCGGCGGCGAACGACGCCGCCCGGGCCGCCGGCAGCGGAGACCGGTTCCCGTCCTGGTAGACCCCTGTGACGGTGTCCACCCGGGCCACTCCTGAGACGCGGGAGAGCCTGCGGGCGTATCCGTCGAGCGCTGCCCGCTCCCGTGAGTCCGCCTCCGCGTTCAGGCCGGGCAATACGACGGAGGGGGCGCCCGACGCGGCCGAGCCGAACTCGGTGCGCAGGGTCCGGGCGGTCGCGGCGACCGGCGAGGAACCCGGGAGCGTCGCATCGGCGTACACACCGAACCGCACCTGAAACGCCGGTACGGCAAGGAGGACCAGGAACGCGAAGCCCGCGAGCGCGACGCCCGCCGGCCGCCTCACCACCCAGCGTGCAAGCCGGGCCCAGGAGTCGCTCTCCCGGCGCCTGCCGCGCGGTCGGCGCAGCCGGGCGAAGACGTCCCCGCGGTCGATACGGGCTCCGAGCACCACGAGCAGCGCGGGCACGACCGCCAACGCCCCCACGACGGAGGTGACGACGATCGCGGTGCCGCCGAAGGCGAGAGACCGCAGCAGCGGTAGCGGGACGACCAACAGCGTGCACAGAGCAGCCACCACGGTGGCGCCGGAGAACGCCACGGCGCGTCCGGCGGTGCGCAGCGTCACCTCCACCGCCGCGTCCGGGGTGTTGCCCGCGGCGACCTCCTCCCGGTAGCGCGAGACGAGGAGCAGGCTGTAGTCCACGGCCAGCCCGAAACCCAAGGCGGTGGTGACACTGACGCTGAAGGCCGACACCGGCACCACACCGTCCAGCAGCCGCAGGCATGCCCCGGCGACCACCACGGCGAACGCGCCCACCACCACCGGAAGCAGCGCGGCCACGGCACTGGCGAACACCCACAGCAGGATCAGGAGAATCACGGGCGCCGCGATGAGCTCGGCCAGTAGCAGCCCGCGTTCGCTGAGCCGTTCGCTCTCGGAGAGGACCGCGTCCTCGCCCCCGGCGGAGACCTTCAGCACTTCACCGGGCCCGGTCTTCCCGGTGTACCGGGCCACCACATGATTCGCCGCGGTGCGCACGGCCCGCTCGTCTCCCCGGAAACGCACCAGTACCAGCGCGCGTCGCCCGTCGGCCGTACGGAACTCGGGGAGCCGGAGCGGCCAGTACCCCCGGACCCACTCGGTGCGCGGATCGGAGGCGAGACCCTCGAGGAGTTTCTGGCCGGCCCGGGTGGCGCGCGGGTCGTCGACCGATCCGGAAGAGGTGGCCACCAGCGCCAGATGAGGCTCACCGGTTGTGAACCGGGAGGCCAGGAACTCGTCGGCGCGAAGAGACTCCGCGGTGGGCGGCGTCCAGCTCTCGGGGGAGGGACGGCTGCCGACACCGAGGAGGACCCAGATCGCACAACAAGCGGCCAGGCAGGCGAGGACGAGCACCCCGGCCGCACGGCGTTTCGCAAGCTGTGCCGGGACCGTCTGTACACCGGACTGCTGGACTGTCGTATGCCCCTCCTGAGGGGCGGTCTTCACCACGCCCGGGGCAACGACGCCACGGTCCAAGCGTCACCGGCTGGTCACAATTTCATGAGGCTGTTGCCGAACGCAGCACAGCCGACAAGGACGGTCGCGTGAGAGTGGGCCGCGTCGTGTGGGGCGGCCTCGCCGTCGGCGAGCTCTTTGAGTATCCATGTCCCAAGTCGGCCTGCATGCCGGGGATCTGTGTGCTGCCCTGGGCATCGCGGCCGACTGACCCGTCCCGCACCTCAGGACGCCTGGGCCGCCCGCAGGCGCGGGCGGGTGCCTAGTGTGTGAGGGAGGCGTCCACCATCCGGCCAGCAAGGAGCATGAGGCTGTGAAGGTCGAAATCCAGCCGGACGTACGGGACACCGCCGCCCGGCTCGGGGCAGACGTTCCCTATGCGCTGAAGGCTTTGGCGGGCCAGCTGGCCGACGGCCCTGACATGGGCCGGCCTTCGGGGCTGGCCGGCATTATGACGGTGACGGTTGACGGCGACATGTTCGATGACTGCCGCGACCTGTCCGTCGGCTACATCCGCGAGCCGGACCGGATCGAGATCCGGTTCCTGAAAGCGGTGCCCTCCACCGAGCCCTCCGCGGACGTTCCTGACCCAGAGCAGGAGGAGGGCCAGGACGAGGACCAGGCTGGCGACCTTGCTTCCGCCGCGGTCACCGTACGGGAGGTCGCCGATGCCTGGGGGCGCATCACCGGCTGGCTGAAACACAACGCACCCGCCTCTTACGCTGCGCTCCGCGCCGGCGCCGACCCCGCCGCCATTGCTGCCCTGGAAGAGGGTCTCGGCATCCGGATACCCCTCGAGCTGCACGTCCTGTGGATGCTGACCTCGGGCGACGAGGGCGGGGACGGTTGGGGATGCCTTCCGGGCAACAGAGCTCTGATGACCCTGGACGCCGTGGCTGCCCTCTACCGGCTGCAGATGGACTCGCAAGCTGACGAGGACCTTTCCAACAGCGACCGTCCCGAGGAGGAGCGGATCACGGTGTGGAAGGCGAGCCGGATTCCGGTTGTCGCCCTGGGCCCAGGTGATGACACCTCGGGCCTGTACCTGGACGCCGAGAGCGGCTACCTGGGTCGGTGGTCCCGCTACAACGAAGACCCCGCTGAAGGACTCGACACGTTGGTCACCTACCTGGAGGAGGCCGCCGACATGCTCGAAGCCCCTGCCCTGGCGACAGGGGACAAGCCCGGCCTGATCGATGGGGCGCTGGTGTGGCTCAGCAGTACCACCCCGGCGCTGGAAGGCCGGTGGCGGCCCTGGACCGGCTGACCGATGTGCTGCGAGAAGGGGGCCAGCCCCGCGGGGCTGGCCCCCTTCCGGCATGCACGTGCCGGTGCTCAGGCCAGGTCAGCCGATCTTCCTCCAGGTGCAGGTGGTTGCGGTCGACGTGCAGTGCTCGAACCCCGGAAGGATGACGAAGAATCCGTGGTCCGGATCTTGGTTGTGGGTTGAGCGAGACCTCGACAGGGTTGGGCAGGGCCAACAGCACTGTTCGCAGTCGCAGAGTCTGGAGGGTTTGGCGAGGCGGTTTCTGATGGGCCGGCTCCCATTTGTCTGCGCCCGCAACGCCCATACCGTGGCCGTTGACACCCGGCGAGGGGAGCTGCGAGCGCTGTCTTGAATCCGCGTCGATCGTTTCGGACACGATGCGTCGGTGGATGCGTTGCCGGAATCAGGGAGACATGAGTAACGTGTGCAGGCTTGTGCCGTCTTGGTCTGTGGTGATGTGAGGGAACCCTTGCCCGATTCCGTCGCTTTGAGGTCTGCCGGGAGTGGGCATGCCTGACACCGATCTTCTGCGTGCCAGCCGTGACGGCGATCAGTTCCACTATCACTGGGCGGCTCGGCAGGCGCTGAAGCTGTTGCTCCCTGGTGCAGATTTGACTGCGATCGCCGTCGAGGGCGTGTCGCAGGATGACACGGCGGGGCGCGACGGTGAAGACGTCATTGACATCGCCGAGTACTACGGCGCGACCGGACTTCGCGAAGCGAACCGCGTGGTGTATCGCCAGCTGAAGCATTCGACTGCGCGGGCCACCGAGGAGTGGACCGTGTCGGGACTTGGCAGCACCGTCAGCGGGTTTGCAGAGAAGTACCGACGAATCAAGCTGGAGTCGCCGGGACTTGAGCGGAAGGTCATCTTCGAGTTCCTATCCAACCGGCCGGTCCGCGACTCCGTTCTGCGTGCGATCCGGGTTCTGGCAGTGGGCGGTGAGCTCGGCGACTACGCTCACGAGGTCAAATTTCTCAAACAATATGCGGGGTTCTCGGACGACGCAGACGGCGAAGCCGGTTTCTTCAATCAGCTGCAAGTGGATCCCACAGCGCCAGGCTTGCTGCGACTCGAAGGGCTGTTCCGGCTGGATCTAGCCGGATTTCTGCCCGGCGCTCCCGATGTGCAGCCCCTTCTGCTGAAAGAGATGATTGCGCGACGCGCGACCTCGCTGGAGACGAATCACGTCGTCGACCGCTCCACTGTGCTTACTGCTCTCGGGGTCCCACCAGAGCGCCTTCTGCCTGCCCCCAACCTCATCGACCTGCCCGGACGCGTCATTGTGACTCCGCAGACTCGTGCGATCGTCGACGACATCGTGCGGCTCGCCCCGCGGCCTGTCATTGTCCACGCGGCCGGCGGTGTCGGGAAATCTGTGCTTACCACGCAGATTGAACGGAACTTGCCGGCGGGCTCCATCACTCTCGTCTACGACTGCTTCGGAAACGGGAGTTACCGGCGCTCCAGCTCGCCCCGCCACCAGCATCAACAAGGCTTGGTCCAGCTGGCTAATGAGCTTGCTGCGCATGCCCTTTGCGATCCGTTGATTCCGGCTGGTACGGCCCAGCCGACCGATTACGCGAAGGCATTCGTGGTGAGAGTCCGGGGCGCGGCAGAAGCCATCGCGGCCTCCACCCCGGGAGCGCTCTTGGTTCTCGTAGTGGACGCGGCCGACAATGCGGCTCTCATCGCGAGAGATGGTGGTGAGCGCGCCTTCGTCGCAGACCTGTTGCGGGAGGCACTACCGGACAATGTGCGACTCGTCATGCTGTGCCGCACCGAACGCGTCGATCTGCTGGAACCGCCGCCTGGTGTCCACAGAATCGAGCTCGCGGGATTCGGCGTCGCCGAATCCAGGCAGCATTTGGCGTCGGTGTTTGGAGTGGTCACGGAGGCACAGGCGGCCGAGTTCCACCGTCGTACCGGCGGCAACCCCCGGGTCCAGGCGTTCGTTCTCAGCACGGTGTCGGACCTTGAGTCCTGTCTCGCCTCTCTCGGGGAGGCGAGACAGCCCGACGTCTCCTTGCTCGACGAACTCCTGCAGGGCTTGGTGGACCAGTGTAAGGACGCCAACCATCATCTGAGTGCGGAGATCGACCGACTGTGCGAGGCCATGGCAGCACTCCGGCCGAGGATCCCCGTAGGCGTTCTGGCCGAGCTGTGCGGCGTGCCGGCCTCGGTCATCCACAGCTTCGCAGCGGATCTCCGCCGCCCTCTGCTCGTCGATGGTGACGCCCTGCAGTTCCGTGACGAACCGACCGAGACTTGGTTTCGAACGAGGTATCGTCCGACCGGCCAGTCCCTGATTGACTTCATCGACCGCCTGACGCCGCTCGCCGCAGGCGAACCGTATGTGGCAGCTTCTTTGCCGCAACTGCTGTGGGAGGCCGGTCAGGTCGACACCCTGGTTGAGCTGGCGATGACCGACGGCGCCCCTCCCCGAGGGGGACGATCTGGAACAACGGGAGATCGCTCAGCAGCGGGCTCAGTTCGCCCTCAAGGCCACGCTACGCGTGGGCAAGGAATGGGAGGCGGCCCGGCTTGCAGTCAAGGCTGGAAGCCTGGCCGCCGGCCACTCTCGTCGGCTTCATCTGCTGAGGAGCAATACCGATCTGGCGGGCGCGTTCCTGGACGCCAGCACGGTCGAAGACATAGTGGCGAACCGCAGCCTTGCCGCAGACTGGCCAGGTTCCAACCTTCACTTCGAAGGCGCCTTGCTCTCGTTCGCCGCAGGCCAGACCGACTTCGCCCGCAGTCGACTGCGCAGCGCGGCGGAATGGCTCAAGGCATGGGTGCGGCGGCCTGACGATGACGATCCGCACCGACACCACGTCACCGCGGCGGACATCGCTGAAGTCGCCTTCGGGCTACTCAACACCGACGGTGTGGAGGCGTGCGCCGAGTACTTGGCCCGATGGCGCCCCAATCGAGTTGGCTTCGAAGCTGGAGTGATCATCACTACCCGGCTAGCCGACTCGGGCCGTACCGAGGAACTGGAGGCCCTCGGCCACGCGGCCACGCGCTTGAAGTACCTCCAGTTCGCCGTCGCCTATGCCGCCTGGCAGGCCAACCTCGTGTGCCAGGCACCGCTTGCGCGGCGCCTGGTGAGAATGCTGAAGCGCCAACGCAGACCCGTCTCCTATCGCCGACATCCGGGTGTCCCGGAGGAGAACAAGGCACTTCCGGCGGTCGGTTGGATCATCGCCATGGGGCTGCGCCACGGTGTGCTGTCGGACGCGGAGGCCGAACGGATCCTGCGTCTCAATCTCCCTGACGACCTGGGCCGGGGTGCCGGAAGCCGCTACGGCCTTAACACCGACACACTTGCCCTCCTGTGCGGCTTCGCACTGCTTTCGAAGATCCGGAGGCAGCCCTTCGATGCAGACATACTTGCGGGCGACGACGTCCTGGAAGCGCGGCAACATCCTCATACGTACTCGCGCACACTGAACGACCACGAGCAGAGCGTCGTGCCCCTCGGTGCCTGGGCGAGCCTCTGGATCGACTGCCTAGTCGGAGCCTCCGGCGACACAGAAGTCCCGTTCCGGGATCTCGTGGCCTCCATGCCGGGACAGCATGGTGGACATGAGGTGCCGTACTTCCTCTATCGAGGGGTCGCGCGACTCGGTGTCCGGATTCTCGCTTTCGGCTCGTCCGACGTGACGCGTCAGCTCCTGCTCGACTGGTACCGGGCCACGCAGAGGAACATTGCAGACGAAGTCCTGATTGACGCCGTCCGCGCAGCGGCCCCCGTCGATGAATTGCAGCACATCGCTGTCGAACTCGCGGAGTCCGTCGCTGCGTCGCTCGACACCACACAGGACAGTGCTGAGTACAAGGCGGAGCAGATGGTGAAACTCGCTCGCGCAGTCCAGCGATTTGACACACGCGAGGCTCACGCCTACTTCACCAGGGCGATCGATCTGACCGACCGCGTGGGCGACGACGTACATGTGCTGTGGGGGAGCGTCCTCGCCGTCGCTCGCCGAGCCTCCGAGGGCAATCACGACGACGATCGCCGCGCATATCGCGTTGCACAGCTTGCCGAGAGCATTCAGCCCTATCTCGGGGACGGAATGGATCACGCCGCGGTCCTGAGCGTCATGGGCCGCTTGAACCCGACGACCGCGACAGTCGTCGCCTCCCGTTGGCGTGACCGTCGGTTGTGTTCTGAGGGTCCGTTCATTCAGGCACTTCTCGACGAGGAAGCGGGCCCGCTCCCTCCCTCCGCGGTCACTGCTCTGGCGACGGTGCCGTTCGACGAGTACCGTGTCGGCGCCCTCCAGCTCGTTGAACGAGCCCTTCGCGAGGCTCCCGACGACGGCGAACGCATCGCCGGGATTCTGGGAGAGTTCCTGCGGGCACGTCGTTTCAGCAGCGAGTCCTTCGAACGCCTTGACCACGCCACCAGCGAATTGGGCATCGACCTCTCCGGCACGTTGTTCGCCGTCCGGTCCCGCAACATCGCGTTCCCAGCGTCGTCCGGCTACAGCTCTCCCCGGTGGACGCGGGGTGAGGAGGACGAAGGGCGGATGGCGCGTACGCGACAGTTGGAGGCTGCCCTAGCAGCGTGTGATCTCTCCACCCAGGAGGGCTGGGAGAAGGCTCGCCAACTGGTTCGCGGATCGGACCACTTGCTGCGTATGGAGCAGGTCATCGACCACGCGGTCAGGGTCCCCCTGCGCAAACTCGACGACATGCTCATCGCATTCCAGTCCAACCCCCACCTCAGCACCTTCGACTACACGCATCTGGTCCAGAGGCTGGAAGAGCTGCCCTTGCTGCCCCTGGCCGCCCGCCAGCAACTACGTCACCTCGCTGACACGGTCACCACGCGGTTCAGCCGGGAACTGACCACAAAGGGCTACGAGCCGATCAAACTACAAGGGCTCGCCGGTCTGGCCGGCACACCTGATGCGGATCTGCTCGGAACGGCACTCCGGGAACTCGGTTCGCAGCCTGCTGCGTTCCTCCCCGAGGAGTGCTACTACCTGGCGGCCCGGCTCGCTCCACGGCTTACCGGCGTACAGGCGCAGGTCGTCCTGGACGACTACGGGACCATGCTGGCCGGCCTCGCCCCCGAGGATTCGGCCGACGGGATGTTCGCCGATCTTCCCGCCAAACCAGCAGCGGCTGCAGAATGCTTCGCAGGCTATCTATGGGCGGTTCTCGGTGACCCCGAGCACGGCGCTAGAGGTTGTCCCGTAACCGGTGGGGCGGTTGGTGCGTTGGCTGGGCATGGGTGGGGTGACCTCAGCGGATGATCCGAAGTGGATCGAGCCGTTCTCCGGGCTGACCGAGGTGCAGTTCGCCAGGCTGGTGGCGTTGGTACGGCGTCGCGGTGGTGACGTTCAGCGCGGCCGTCCCTGGCGGCTGCCGCTGGAGGACCGGGTGTTGCTGGTGGCCACGTACTGGCGCACGAACCTCACGTTGCGGCAGGTGGCGCCGCTGTTCGGGGTCTCGAAGTCCGCGGCCGACCGCATCCTCGATCACCTCGTACCGCTGCTGGCCCTCTCGCCGGCCCGCCGGCCGCGCAAGGACACCGTCTACATCGTCGACGGCACCCTGGTGCCCACCCGGGACCGGAGCATCGCCGCCTCCAGCAAGAACTATCGCTACTCGACCAACCTGCAGGTCGTGTTCGACGCCAACAGCCGCCTGGTCGTGGCGATCGGCCTCCCGCTGCCCGGCAGCCGCAACGACTGCCGAGCCTTCACCGAGTCCGGTGTCGACCGGGCCTGCCGCGGAGCCCCGACCATCGCCGACGGCGGCTACCAGGGCACCGGTCTGCTCATCCCGCACCGCAAACGACGCGGTCAGACGCACCTCAGCCCACGGCAGGAAGCGGAGAATGCCGTCCACCGACGGGCGCGAGCGCGGGTGGAACACGCCCTGTCCCGGCTGAAGAACTGGAAGATCCTGCGGGACTGCCGGCTCAAGGGCAACGGCGTTCACCAGGCCATGCTCGGCATCGCCCGGCTCCACAACCTGGCCCTCACCGGATAACTCACGCCCCATACGGGACAACCTCTAGGTGGCGGGCGGCGCACTGCGTCCGACTCCTCGCCGAGCTCGGTTGCAAAGAAGAACTCGACGCGCTGCAGCGCTTCGCGCTGGGCACTCTTGACGTCACCTCGTTCCACGATGCCCGTCTGCCTTTCTATGACCGACACGCCCTCCAATGGCTGCTCTTCGCCCTTGCACGCGCCGCTCAGAACACGGCAACGCATCAAGGACTGATCGAATTCGAGCCGTTGCTGCGTAAGGTCGTCTTCGATGACGAACCGCATGTCGTGATGCAGGAAAGCGCGAAAGTGATCTGCCTCGCCCTGGCCTCTTCCGGCTACGGAAGTCTGACAGCAGACGAACTCGACATCGTGCGCAGCATCAACAGACCGAAGAATGTTGTCAGCCAGTCATGGGCTGAACGCAGGGCAAGGGAACCGAGTGACGCGGATGAGGGATCCCTCGCACTTGAGCCGAGCGATTTCCGGTTCGACTGGGACTTCAAAGACCGCTGGTGCAAACCGCTAGGGGAGGCTTTCGGGATCTCAGAGGAGACGGTCCTGCGACTCGTCGGGCACACCATCACGGCCACCTGGCAGCTCGCCTGTCGTGGCCTACATGAGGACGACCCGCGCTACGCGCTCAAGTTGTACAGGGAAGGAAGCACCTTCGCCCACCATACGACCTGGCCGGACGCCGACGATCTAGACTTTTATCTCTCCACCCACGCCGTGTGGACACTCGCCGGGGAACTGCTGAAGACGCATCCCGTGTACCAGGACAGCGAGGCGGACACAGACCTGTTCACCGACTGGCTCGGTGACTTCCTACTCACGCGCGACGACGGCAGATGGCTTGCCGACCGGCGAGACCCCTCGCCCCAAAGCGTCTTCCAGGGACCAAACGACTCACCAAGACCCGACTGGATCTGGCGGTTGAACAGCCAGCACTTCAGTGAGCGTCTCCTGGCAAGCGACGGGTGGGTCACGGTCTGGGAGAGCTCCGACGACACGAGCTATGAGGCCGCGCAACAAGTCCTGATCCGCAGCGCTCTGGTCACTCCCGAAAAGGCCAGGGCGCTCGCGCTCGCCCTGCAGACCGCCCCTTCGTAAGACGGCGGCGACCTGTATACCGCCCGCATCGGCTATCTGATCACCACCGGGCCGACCGCCACCATCGCCCAGGCCCGAGCCCAGGAGGCGTACCGCAACCTCGACGTCCAAGTGGCCGCCGTGCAGACGGCCCCGGCCACCGGGGAGCACTCCGCGTGAAGCAGACCGCGGCGCCCGAGCTGGTGCGCAGCCGCCGCCTGCTGACCGGCTATTTCGCCGGCATGGGCGTGGTGATGGCCGTCTGGGGCGCACGCATGCCCGCCGTCCAGCACACCGCCGATCTGAGCACCGCCGGGCTCGCCCTGGTGTTGCTGGCCGCCGCCCTCGGCATGGTCGCCGGACTTCAGGCGGGCGGACGTCTCGCCCACCCGGCCCGCTTCCCCGTGCTTCTGACCTGCGGTGCCATTGCTCTCGCCGCCTGCCTTGCCGCCGTCGGGGTCTGCCGCAGCCTGGAGAGCCTGTTGGTGGCGGCGCTCGTCTTCGGCGCCGCGCACGGCGTCCTCGACGTCGCGGCCAATGCCGCAGCCGTCCGCTGCCAGGACGCCCACGCCCGCCCCATCATGGGGCGGCTGCACGCGAGTTACAGCCTCGGCGCCCTCACCGGTGCCGCACTGGCCGCCATCACCGCCCACACATCACACACCCTTCTGTTTGCCGTCGTGGCAGCTTGCGCCGCTGCGGCGGCAGGCGCTACCACGCGGCTCACCCACACCGTCGCCAGCCCTGCACTCGCGCCCGTCCACCACGGTGCCGCACTGGACCCGGACGAGCAGAGGAGATTGTCCCGGCGCCGATTGTGGCTGCTGGGCGCGCTGGCCGCTGCCACCCTGCTCGGCGAAGGAGCCGCCGCCGACTGGGCCTCCGTCCACCTGCACGACCTCGGCGCGACGGCCGCGACCAGCGCCGCGGCGTACGCCGCCTACAGCGCCGCCATGGCCGCAGGCCGCCTCGCCGGCGACCGGCTCACCGCCCGCTTCGGCGCTCCCGCCGCCGTCCGCACTGGTGCCGCGGTGGCCGCGCTCGGCCTCGCCACCGGTCTGGCCGGCTCGACCATCGCCTTCGCCCTGCTGGGCTGGGCGGCCTTCGGTCTGGGGCTGTCCGTCACCATCCCCAGCCTGATCACCGCCGCCGGACAGGGCGGACCCCGCGCGGTCGCCACCGTCGCGGTCACCGGCTACGTCGGCCTGCTCGCCGGACCCGCCGTCATCGGCGCCCTCGCCACCGTCACCGCCCTGCCGCACGCGCTGCTGCTGCCCGCCCTCCTCGCCGCAGCCGTCGCCGCCCTCGCCCCCAAAGCCCTGGAGAAGCCCACCCCTTGACCCGCACATCCGCCTCCCCGACCGGCGTGGACGCCGTGATCCTCGACTACAACGGCGTTCTGGGACGACAGCCCGCCCCAGCCATGTGGACCCGCCTCGCCGACCTCGCCGAGTGGCCCCACCGGCACATCCCCTCCTTCCAGGACGCCTTCTGGACTCCGCGAAACGCCTATGACGCAGGGGAGTTGAGCGATCTCGCCTACTGGGCAAAGGTGCTCGGACACCACCCCGGCCCACGCTGGCTGCGCACCCTGATCGCCGCCGACACCGCCATGTGGACCCGCACCGACCCCTTCGTCCTCGACGCCCTGTACGGCGCCCGAGCCACGGGGCTGCCCATGGTGCTGCTCTCCAACGCCCCGGCCCACCTCAGCACCGTCCTGGACGCCACCGACTGGCGACGCGAGCTGATCGACGACGCCCTGTACTCCGCCCGCCTGGGCCTGTGCAAACCCGATCCGGCCGCGTACGAACAAGCCCTGGCCGCCACTGGCGTCGACGACCCGTCACGCGTGCTGTTCGTCGACGACCGAGAAGACAACTGCCAGGCCGCCGCAGAGCTGGGCCTGCGCACCCTGCACTACACCGGCCAACTCGCAGATCTGCAACAGCAGTTGCTGCCCTTCCCGGTCAGCAACTCCCGTTCCTGACCCGCATGCCACGCAACCCACCAGTGCCCCGACCCCAGGACCTTCGTGCCCGACACCGAAGAGATCGACGGCGACGTCTACGTCTCCCCCCCCCGCCATCTCGCCTCCACCACCGGGACCGGCGATCCCGCCCTCGCCCCTCTCCTCGACCTCGGCTGGGACCTCCGGTACGACGAGGACTCCAACGTGTACCTGAGCGCTCCCGACCGGCGCATTCGCCTGGGATACCTGCCCGAGGGTGAGGACGACGGGCTCTGGCGTATCAACGCCTACAAGGACTCGTTCGGCCCGCCGGCATGGGGCGTCTGTTTCAACGACCGCGTCCCCACCGAGTTCGTCCAGGCGTTCACCACCGTCCTCGCCACGGCGTACGAGCAGGGGCCGGACGCCTACCTCGCCCGGCCGGTCTCCGGGGACGACGAGCACGATCCTTTCCTCGCCGTCGTGCCGCTCCTGAAACAGGGCTGGGAGATCGACCGCCCGCGCTGGGGCGTCTACGCCGTCCAGGCCCCGGACGGACTCGCCGGCATGGAGTTCACCACCGGAGACCTCGATCCGGAAGCCGAACTGACGACGCGGGACGCCCGATGGCAGCTGTGGGCGGGCACGTCCATCGACCGGCCCGTCTGGTACGCGACCGCCAGCACTGACACTCCCGTCGCCCTGCTCACCGCCGTCACCCAGAGCGTTGCCGACCCGGCCCCACTGCCCCGGTGGCGCGAGAACACCTTCAGCTACATCAAGGGCATGGCCCAGCTCACCCCGATCCTCCCGCCCGAACCGACGGCACCGACACCGCTCGACGTGCAGCGGGCCGCCGCCTCCCGCCGCCCGGCAGCGCTGCCCGCGGCCAGCGTCCCGCGCTGGAGCACCACCAGCCGGCCGGCCCTGCCCGGCCCACGCCGCTGACGCCACCCCGACCCCGACCGGAAACTCCGTGTCCCTGCAGGCCCCTGAGTTCTTCGCCGAGCTTGGCCTTCCCTTCCACGACCACGCCGTCGTAGGCAACACGTACTACGCTGCCCCGGTTCCGGGCACGCCCCTGCGGCTGCGGATTGACTTCAGCCGCACCATCTACGCGGACACCTACGGCGGCCTGCGCCTGGCCGTCGTCCACCCCGACCGCGGGGAGATCGACGTCGTGGTGCTCGGCTTCGTGGACCAAGGCACCTTCCACCGCCGCGACGAAGCCCTCAACACCAGCCCCAACGCCAGCGGGTACGGCACGTTCGGCAAGTACCACCGTCCCGGCCGGCCACCGTGGGACGGCGCCGATTTCACCGGGCTACGCAATGCCATCGAGCAGTACACCGCCGTCTGGTTCCCCGGCGCTTGGACCGCATCCGCGCCCAGCCGTACGGCGGGCCGGACCCAGCACACGTCTCCCGTCGTGCCCGCCACGCGTACTGGCCCCCGCGCCCGCTGAGCCGCGCCCACACCCGCCGGCCCCGGCGTCCACACTCTCCCGACTTTCCCGCAGGAGCTCTGCCCGTGATGACCCACCCCTTGGAGAACCTCGACCCAGGCCAGACCGTGCAGGTGCTTCCCCGGCACCTCGCCGGAGCCGGCGCCATCGACCCCCGCACCGTATGGGCCTTCCCCTTTGACGACGGCTGGTCGTTCGCCCAGACCGACGCTGGCACCGCCACCGCGTTCAGCCCGTGCCTGCGGCTGCAGACCACCTACGATCCCAAGCCCGACCAGATCGGCAAGGGCACGTGGACCATCAACGCGCACCAGGCCCCGTTCACCCCGCCGACCTGGCAGATCACCTTCGACGCCACCACCCCCGTCGAGCTACTGCACGACGTCCACACCGAGCTACTCGACCTCTACCTCGAAGATCAGCACAGTGACAGGGACCGGCTGATGCAGGACGAGACCGCGCCGCACGAGGCGTACACGCCGCTGCTCACCCGCGGCTGGAGCCACGACGTCAAGACCGACGGCACACAGACATTCCTCACCCCGGAAGGACTCGGCGGCGTACGCCACCGCTACGCCAACAGCAGCTCCCGCGAGCCGGCTTGGCGAGCCTGGGGCGGGTCCCCGACCGAGCCGCACTGGAGGGCACACTTCTGGTCCGGCACACCCACCACGCTCGTCGCGGCCTTCACCGCCTCGCTGATCTCCACCGAGCCACTGCACCGCGCCGTGAAGGACGTCCCCCTCCACACCCGCCGCGCCCTCTACGTCGCCACCCCGACAGGCAAACAGCCGCACGGCACCACACCTGTTGCCCCCGCCGCCTCCCACCCCGGTCTCTGGCCGAACCCGATGACCTTCCCCGCCCCCTGATCCAAGGAGTCCTCCTGCTCGTGCACGCACGTTTCGTCCGATCCACCGCCATCGCCGTCGCGGTGACCGGCACCCTCACCTGGGCGCCGGCCGCGAGCGCCCAGCCCGCCGAACCGACCCCCTCCGCGTCCGCCGCCCTCACCGAGACACCGGTCCCGGACGAGGGCAGCGTCGAGATCACCACCCAGGACCCCGCCGGGGACGCGCTCCACGGCGCCGCGTTCCTGCTGCTCGACTCCGCCGGCCAAGAAGCCGGACGCGGGAAGACCGACGCACAGGGGAAGCTGACCTTCCCCGACCTCGCACCGGGCGTCTACCGGCTCAAGGAGACAGCCAAGGGCCGTGAGTTCGCGTTTTCCGAAGGGGGCTCGAAGCCGAACCGACGGGTGGTACGACCATAGCCGCACTGGGCGGGCCAGGGTTTGTCCGGGCCCGCCGAACCGAGTGCTGCAGCCGGGGCAGTGGCAGCCACGTCGCCCGAGCTCAAGTAGAAGAACCCCAATTTACTCAGCCGTTGTGCCTTCACCGCCTTCGTGCCGTGCGATGGCACCCTGGCTGTGAAGGTCTAAACGGGAGTCGTTTCGTGGTGCCTTGTGGAGTCGCTGAGAACGCTCAACCTTCCCTGCGACAGGTCACCAGCACATGCAAAGATCCCGCCCGATCAACCGATCGGACGGGATCTCGTCAACCGCCCCGAGCTAGCTCAAGAACGGTTGGGGCCTTGGCCCCGCAGGATCTGGGCCTGCCAGTCCCGGTCGCCAGGGAGAAAGACAGCATCGGACTGTCCATCGGCCCGGACCCGGTGGGGCACTCATGCCACGTCTCCCGCCACACGGCCCCGGCAGGATCGTGCGGACACGCGACGTTGGCCCGCGGCGTCAGGAGGAACTGGCGTCCGTGGTGTAGGTCAGAACCACGCATCCATTGTTCCCTGCGTAGCCGGGAGTGGAAGGCCGCTGCTTGCCGGGGTTGGACGCGCCGGCAGGGCCGGCGCCAATTCCTCCGAGGCCGCCCACGCCGGCGGTTGGGCAGCTGTCGGGCCACCGCGCGGGCGTGCCGCCATCGCCGCCCCAACCGCGAACGTTGCGAGATCCGTCGTGGCCACCCTGGCCGCCGTTGCCCGGGGTGATGGTGAGGTCGGTGCCCACGCACCGGCTTGCCTCCGCGCCGCCGCCCCCTCCTGCGCGGCCGCCGTGGCCGCTCCCGAAGAAATTGGACGCATTGCCGCCACCTGCCTCCCAGCCGTGCTCGGCGGATGCCAGGGTGACTCCGCCGATACTGACGGTGGTGTCGGAGCCGTTCTTACCCCAGTCACCGTTCCGGTCGCTTCCGCCCTGGCCTCCCTTTCCGCCGCTGCCGACTGTGAGGGAGATCTTCGACCCGTCCGCGACGGTGATGCGACACGACACCACGGCCGAGCTGCCGCCTCCTCCGCCTCCGCCACCGGTCAGGGACCCACCGTCATTTCCTCCGCCTCCACCTCCTCCTGCACCGCCGCCCAGAGCCACGATGCTGATATGGCTGACGCCCTGCGGCACGGTGAAGGTGTGCTCGCCGGCTGAGGCATACGTCCGCACCTGAGCGGCAGGTGCCGCGGACGTGGTACCCGGTGACAGCAATGACGCGGCCGCCATCGCAGACACCAGAACCGCGCACCTTGGCCTGGAAGATGGAATGATTTTCATGGATAGCTCCCTGAAGATCGGTTCGGGCATCGCAAGGCTCTCCACCTGCGCCCATGTCCCATGCGCTTTCACGCACGGATTCGATCTTTCTGGGGGAGCCTCGAACTGGTGTCAGTCAACTTCTCGCTCGGGTGCAGCTACTACTCGGACCCCCAGATCCGACTGCGCTCGATTGCGCCCAGTTCCAGTGGTGGGTGGCGGCCGTTGCCGGTGTTCTCGGGGCGCGTTGGCATAGGGGGGAGAGCGGGGCAGCCCGGATGCGGTGATTGCCGAGATGGCGGGGGTGCTGGTGGTCACGAGGGCGTAGGCGCGGGCGAGGTCTTCCAGTGCCTTGAACGCTTGGCCCGGCTGCTGCCTCGCGCCCGTCATTTCGGGCAGGCTCAGCGTCGCGACGACTGGAGCGCTGGCTGACAGACACCGAGCGGTGGACTCGAGCGTCTGCACCGCCGATTACGGCCTGGCGCGGCATCGGTGACCAGGCTCTTGTGAGACGCGGGGTGAGCTGTCGAGAGTCGCGGAGTACTACGAGCTGTCTCGTCTACGCATGGCGCGCCGGATGCGCGACGACAGCGCGGGGGCGAGTGAGGTCCGGGAGGCGAGTGTTTCCTGTCGTGCAGTGGGTTGTGGCCTGCCTCGTCGAGGAGTTTGAAGTCGTCACCCGCGTTCGAATCTGGTCGTGCATTTCAAGCCGTCTCGTGACTGGGAAGAATCTTTCCTGTCTGGTCTGTCCGATGAGGGGAAATCCTGTGGTGAGCAAGGCTGTTACGGCCGAAATTGGAGTTCCCTTGAAACTCACTGACGGCACCTATGACGTGTGGGGCGGGTTGGATGGGCAGATCTTCATGAAGAAGGGCTCGGTTTCCGGAGCGAGGGTCTTCGTCGGCATCCGCCTCTCCCTGCGCGGGTGGAGGGCTCGCCGGGCTGCTTGATGCGCCCGCTTCAGCCATCCCTCTTCTCTGTGATCTCAAGACCCGTACGGCCGGAGAGGGGCGTGTTTCGCCTTGGACGTTTCGACCTCGTTGCCACGCATGCCGGGGGCGTTGCCCGTGTTGGGACATGCGGTGCAGTTTATGCGTGATCCCGCCGCGTTCCTTTGTGCCGCGTCCGGCCACGGGCCCGTGGTCGAGGTGCTGTTGGGGCCACAGCGGACGGCCCTGGTGTGCGATCCAGAATTGACTCGGCAAGTGCTGGTCCATGACAAGGTATTCGACAAGGGCGGCGTGCTGTACGACCGGTTGCGAGAAGTGACCGGTAACGGCCTGCTGAGCTGTCCCTTTGGCGATCACCGACGGCAGCGCCGGCTGCTTCAACCGGCTTTCCATAAGAGCACGATCCCGTTGTTGGCCGATGTCGTCGCGGAGCACGTGCGGGACGTGGTGGAGTCATGGCGCGACGGCCAGAGCATCGACGTCCCGGCCCAGATGCGGACGATCTCGGCACGGGCCATCGTGGCCACGATGTTCGACGGCTCCCTTCCCGGCCGCCTCACGGAGCTCGCGCTCGCGGACATGACGACCATCACGGCGGGCATCTACCGACAGGCGCTCATGCCACGGGCCTTGCGCGGCCTTCCTCTCTTCGGCAACCACCGCTACGCGCAGGCGCGACAGCGGTTGCGCTGGACCCTGGGCGAGGTTATCGCTCGGCGCAGGGTCGCAGGAGATGGTGAGGTCAGCCTGCTGTCCTTGCTCCTGGCGGAAGACGCTGCGAACGGAGGCGGTCCAGCGGGGGAGCGGAGCCTGTCCGATTCGGAAGTGAGTGACCAGGTGCTCACCTTCTTCACCGCCGGGATGGAGACGACCGGGAATCTGCTGGTGTGGGCGATGCATCTGCTGGCCCGTCACCAGGACGTGCAGAGGCGATTGTGGCAGGAGGTGAGCGAGGTCACCGGCGGCGGTCCGACGGCCTTCGAGCATCTGGTGTCGCTGAAATTCACGAGGGCCATGATGCGTGAGACGCTGCGTCTGTATCCGCTGGCGTGGCTGTTGACCCGGACGGCAACTACTGACGTGCGGCTCGGTGAGCACGATGTCCTGGCCGGGACGACGGTGGCGTTCAGCCCGTACCTTGTACAGCGGCTCGACGCTGTTCATCCCCGTCCGGACCAGTTCAACCCCGATCGTTGGGCCGATGACCGCGCCCCGCAGGTGCCGCTGGGCGGGTTCATTCCCTTCGGGCTGGGCGCGCGCAAGTGCATTGGCGAGGGCCTCGCCATGGCAGAGGTGACTCTTGTGCTGGCTGCGGTGGTGGCCCGCTGGCATGTCGAGCCTGAGACCGACAGGCCCGTGCGATTCGCGAAGGACATCGTGATCCGGCCGCACGAACTGCGGCTGCGTGTCACACGTCGTAGCCCTGGCATGCCTTGAATCGGTTCGCCGGTCCGGCCGCCTGACTGTGGTGCCCGCGCGGCGGCCGCTTGCCTGACCCCTGCTCTGCCCTCCCGGACTCTTTCCCGCACATGTCCGATTCCGTTGCTTGTCCCGTCCGTAGAGAGGTACGTCCATGGACGATCTCGTCCTGCCCCCGACTCGTATTCCTTCCCCCTCTGGCGGCTGGAACAGGTCGGCGCACCAAGTCGGGACACTGCCTCCGCTTGTGCTCACCGCACTGCTGAACCGGCAGACACGACTTACTCCGGACGCGCCGGCCGTGCGGGACGAAGACGAGGCGCTCTCCTACGCGCAGCTGGAGCGGGAGTCGCTCCAACTCGCCCAACGGCTGCGCGCCGCTGGTGTGAGCCTGGGGGACCGCGTCGCGTGCACGCTGCCGCGCGGGGTACGCGCGGTGGTGGCCCAGGTGGCCGCCTTGCGTATGGGGGCGGTCCACATGCCAGTGGATCCCGCCCTTCCGGACGCGCTACTGGCCGGCATGCTGCGCGACATGGACGCGCGATGGCTGGTGTCCTTGAGTGACCACTGCTCCGCGATCGGTTTCGGCGGGGTACGTCTGGACATTGATCTGCCGCAGGTCCGCGAAGAGCTGGCCGCTCAGCCGATCGACGGCTTTGCGGATCCGGACCCGGCGGACCCCGCCTACGTCGTCCACACCTCGGGCACATCGGGGCGGCCCAAGGCCGTGACGGTCGGCCACGGGGCGATCTCCCATGCGATGCGGGCCTACGCACGCCGGTACCCGGTGCCCGTCACCACCATGGCGCTGGTCTCGCCCATGACGGTGGACGCCTGCCTGGCGGGTATCTGGTGGACCTTGCTCTCGGGCGGGACGGTCCTGGCCCTGCCCGCCGATCCGGGCAGGGCGGTGGCGCGGCTGGCCGAGGTCCTCGAACGCGGGGAGGCCAGTCACACCGTGCTGACGCCCTCGCTCTACCGGCAGGTGCTGGCCGACGTGCGGTCAGGTCCCCCCACGCTGCACCAGATCATGGTGGCCGGGGAGGCATGCCCGCCGGATCTGGTGGCCGAGCACTACCGGGTGCTGCCGCACGTGGAGTTGGTCAACGGATACGGCCCCACGGAGGCGGCGGTCTGGTGCGCGACGGGGGTGTTGCGCCCAGGCGCCCCCGTGACCGTCGGCACCGCGATCGACGGGGTCGACCTGTTTGTCCTCTCCCCGGACGGCCGAGCCGTGGACGAGGGGAAGGTGGGGGAGATCGGCATCGCCGGTCCGACGCTGGCCGACGGGTACGCAGGCGATGCGGCGTCGACGCAGGAACGCTTCGCGCCGTGCGCCGCGGCGGCGGGCCGGCGCGTCTACCGCACCGGCGACCGCGGGCGGTTCCGCCCGGACGGCAGCCTGGAGGTGCTGGGCCGCCTGGACCGGCAGACCAAGATCCGCGGGCTGCGGGTGGAACCGGACGGCGTCGCGGCGGTTCTGCGTACCCATCCCCGAGTCCGCGACGCCGTGGTCGCCGCCCACGACGGACGGCTGTGCGCCTACCTGGTGCCCGCACAGGACCGGGACCGTGCCGCCGCGTCATTGCGCCGCTCCTGGCGGACGCTGATCGACGGTCTGGACCACGAACGGGAGCACACCGGCTGGACCAGCAGCTACACCGCACAGGACCTGCCCGAGGCGGACATGACCGAATGGGTCGACCAGTGCGTGCGCCTCGCCCGCAGCAGTCGTCCCAACTCCCTGCTGGACCTCGGCTGCGGCACGGGCCTGGTCCTCACCCACCTGGCCCGCGACTGCTCCCGCGTCGTCGGCATCGACGTCTCCTCCGCCACACTCGACGCCTTGGCCATGACTCTGGAGCAGCTCGGGCTCGACCATGTCGAGCTCCGCCAGGGCGACGCCGCCGACACCGCCGGGGCGGCCGGCTTCGACCTCGTGCTGTGCAATTCGGTGACGCCCTACTTCACCGACGCCGACCACCTCGCCCGAGTGCTGCGCGCGGCCCTGGACGCGGCGCACCCCACCGGTCGCGTGATCTTCGGCGACGTCAAGGACCTCGGCCTCAAGGACATGCTGCACGCGGCCGTGGTGGTCGCCGGGGCCGACGACCACACGCCTCTGTCGGCGCTGCGCGAGCAGTGGCGCAGGCGCGTGGCCCTGGACCCCCAACTGCACATCGCCCCCTCGTGGTTCTTGCAGGCCGCGCCCGGACAGCAGGTGGAAATCCGGCCCCGCCGCGGCGCGCGGCGCAACGAGATGAACGACTTCCGCTACGACGCCGTCCTCTCCCCACCGGCCACCGAGCCGCCGCTGGCCATGGACTGGGTTCCGTGGCCGGGCACACTGCCCGCTGTGGCCGCACTGCTCGCGCCCGGACGGCCGGTCGGAGTGAGGGCCGTGCCCGACGCCCGTACCGCAGGCGCCTTCCTCCTGCGCGCCCATCTGGCAGCGGACGGCGGCGACCACACCGCCGGCACTCTGCGCGGCCTCGCGGCCCGCGCCGAGGAGGCGGCCGTCCACCCCGAGCAACTGCACGCACTGGCAGATGAAGCGGGCTGGACGCTGCGTCTTTCGCGAGCGTCCGCCCATCCCGACGGCGCCTTCGATGCTGCGTTCCTTCCCCCGGGCACCCCGGACGCCGCCGAGCGGCCCCTGGCCTGGCCCTCCCCCGCCCGCTCCGCCGATGACAGAGCGGAGCTGACCAGCGATCCGCTCCGCGTACGACTGGCGGCCCTGGCCGAGGAGGACCTGCTGCCCGAAGTGAGGGCCCACGCACACACGCGATTGGCCGCCCACGAACAGCCCGTGGACTATATGGTCCTGACCGAACTTCCCCTCACCGCAGCGGGCAAGACCGACTTCACGGCCCTGCCGCTGCCCAGGGGCGTTCGGCCCGTACTTCCCACCCCCTACATGGCACCGGCCACCGGGGCGGAGCGCACCGCCGCCGAGGTCTTCGCCGAGGTCCTCGGACTGGACCGGGTCGGTGCCCACGATGACTTCGTCCAGCTGGGGGGTGACTCCCTGCTGGCTGTCCGCACCGCCGCCCTGCTGGGCGAACGACTCGGCGTACACCTACCGCCGCGATGCGTTTTCGACGCCCCGACCCCGTCCGGCATGGCCGGCGTCGTCGGTGACCTCCTGTCCACCCCGCCGCAGAACACCGATCCGACCCCGGACGCGACGACGGGCCGCGAGCCGACGCGGGAGTCGGGGCTGGCGGAGGGCGGGCAACTTCCCCTGAA
The DNA here is from genome assembly GCF_041052385.1 of Streptomyces sp. R28. Taxonomy (GTDB): domain Bacteria; phylum Actinomycetota; class Actinomycetes; order Streptomycetales; family Streptomycetaceae; genus Streptomyces. The sequence continues at coordinate 9,824,999 of NZ_CP163439.1, forward strand.
CACAACCCAGATGCTGATGTGGGCCATTGACCTGCAGTTCCAACGAGGACTGGTCGCCGGAGCGGACTTCACTCTGGAACTGCACTACCGCATCGTCGGCCCCCTAGATACAGCAGCCCTGAGCGAGGCTGTCGACGCGGTGGTCAACCGGCATCCCGCCCTGCGGGCCGCACTGCGCCTGAAGGGCCTGCCGGCGGACTGCCACCAAACGGTCGGCCCGTCTCGTACCGACCTCCTGCACGTCGAACCCGCCACCGGACCCGACCCGCAACGCGTTTTGCACCGACTGCACCAGGCCGAACCACTCAGCCTGCACGAGGGGCGCGTTTTCGCCGCAGAGCTCCTCGTCCTGGCTGCCGACCGGCATCTGCTGTGCCTGCGCGTCCACCACATGGTCGCCGACGCCCAGTCCGTGGCGCTGATCGAACGCGAGATCGCCCAGCACTACCGGGACACCGTGACCACGCCGCAGAAAGCATCCCCCCGCGGCCACGACATCCTGGCCCCGGCCCTGCTCGCGCCGACGCCCTCCACCGCTCCTCAGGCCGAAGACATCCATTTCTGGAGCGAGCGAGCGAGCGGCATGCGGCCCGTCCGGCTCATCCCCCCGACTGCCCTGCCCACCCCCGGAACCACGCCCGGCACCACCCGGGCCCATAGCCTGCTGGTGCCCACCGCAGCCGCCCAGCGGTTCCAACATCTGGCCCGTGCCCATCACTGCACTCCGGCCCAGGCTCTCTACGCCCTTACCTGCACGCTGATCGCCCTGGACACCGAAGACCCGGACGTACGCCTGCTCGGCGTCAGCGCGGACCGCCCCGGCCCACTTGCATACACCGTGTCCCCCCACACCGAAGCCGTCCTGCTGCGCCACACCGTCAACCAGCAGTGGGACGTGGCGGACGCGATCACCGCGGCCGGGGCCACCCTGCGCCAGGCGCTGGCACACAACAGCGCACCGCTGCCCCATCTGTGCGCCCTGATCCCCGATCTCCAGGACGCCTTCAGCCGCTCACAGTCCGTCTTCTTCCAGATGCTGCCACCCGCGGACGCACTCCGCCTGGAGGGATGTACGGCCGTGCGCACCGACCAACTCTGTGACGACTTCCCCGGAGGCGTCACCCAGGCCCCGATCGACCTGATGATCCTTGCCCGGGAAGAAGGCTCCCGCCTGCGCCTGGCCGCCCTGCACGACCCCGCCTGCGCCCCCAACGACTACGTGCAGCGCCTGCTCGAACGCTTGCTCACCCTGGTCGACGCAGCGCCCCAGGACGACACCGCCCGCCTGTGCGCACTGGTCGGACCAGACCCCTGGCTGTCCGCCCTGTGGCGCACGCACGCCTCGCGTCCGGCCCACTGACAGCCCGAGTTGTCTCCATCGTCCCAGGTAACCTCCTCATCTCAGGAGCATCACTTGACCGCCATCGCACCAGCCGCCCGCTGCGCTGCAATGGTCCCTTCTATCCGATAGCAGCGAGGTGCGTTCTGCCTCGGAGCGGCTTGCTGACCGCGGGTGCTGTCCATCACCGCTCCCTTCGCTCTCTGCACCCCCATGTGAACACCAGATTGTCGATGCCCTCCTCGAGGACGTTCCCTCCCTCGCGGATGCCAACGACGGAGGCCAATCGTGACCACGCCCGATGGTGGTCGAGCCGGTCAAGTACTGATGCAGGGAAGGAACGTGAAATGACCTCAGCCTCTTTGGACTCGGACTCGGAGCCGGTTGTCAGCGCCGGGGTGCCGCCGCTAGGGCCCGAAGGACGCGCTTTGGACGAGACCGGTGGCCCAAACTATGCCGTCCCACTGCCCTTCTGGTCGATGGCGCACCCCCAGCACGCCCAAGTCCAACTTCTCGCCCAAGAATGGGCCGAGTCGTACGGTCTGTTCCGCAGCGAAACGACGCGCAGCAAGTTCCACTCGCTCGGCTACGGCCGCCTCATGTCCTACGCCTGCCCCACTGCAGACCTGGACGCATTGAGGCTCATGGTCGAGTGGAACACGTACTTCTTCCTCTTTGACGACCAGCAGAACTACGCGATGCTCAACGACCGCGCGGAGGACTATGGCTGGCTTCAGCGGGCCATTCGCCGGATGGTGGCGTCCCACGGCTCCGCTCCGCACAGCGGCCATCCTCTCGTCGCGGCGCTATCTGACCTGTGCCGGCGTACTTTCCCCCGCATGTCCATTGCCTGGGGAGCCAGATTCGAAGAGAACCTGCGCCGGTGGCTGGACGGGCAGTCGCAGGAGAACAAGTTCCGGGCGATCGGGAAAACGCCGACGGTCAACGAGTACGTTCAGATGCGCCGGGACGCCTCTACCGTCTATGCCCACATCGACCTGATGGAGATCGGGGAGCAGACCGAAATCCCCGATGACCTCTACCGCTCCATTCCGTTCCAGACCCTCGTTGAGAGCACAACCGACATCATGTGCTGGATCAACGACATCCACTCGCTACCTGTGGAGACCGTCGAGGGCGATCCGATCAACTTGGTGACTGTTCTACAAGACCACGATGGCCTCGGCCCGCATGAAGCTGTTGCAGCCGTGTCCGACCTGGTTGCTTCCCGGGTGGAAGACCACATGACCGCGATCCGCGAACTCCAGGAGCGCATGGAGGAGACTTGCGTACCGCACCCCATTCGGGAAGCTGTTCTCCGTTGCGTCCGGGACCAGGGCTCGTGGCCCGCCGGGATGGAGTTGTGGGACCGTACCGACACCATCCGCTTCTCCTGCGGTGAGCTACAGGGCCCCAATCGTCCCCCGCAGTACGCGGAAGATCTCCTGACGCCCCCGTGAACCTGCAGCCGGGTCGAATCCGCGTGGTCGAGGACCTGCTGCGGAGTCGACTGACGGACATAGAGAGGAGTGCCGTCGGCCACGCCACCGCTGGCACCAGTCGGAGGCGTTGGGGATCTCGGTCAAGTCGTCGAAGGGCAGGGTGCCTTGGACGGAACTCAGCATTCGGGTGCCCATCACCCTGATACCGTCATCGACCAAGCGGCAACACGCGAGAACCGTCCGCAGAACCGGCGGCTGCCTGTATGGCCGCATCCGCTTCACCACCCGGGGTCCGGCCGTCTTCCCCCACTTGTGCTTCCCTGATGATTGAGTGAGTTCAAGGGACTCACAGGGGGTGCCAGATGGACGAGTGGTGGCTGGTGTTCGTGCCGGATCCGGAGCGGTGGGGGCCGCTGCCGGAGGAGGGGGTGCTGGGGGTCCGCGACCTGCCCGCTGCCTTGGAGGCGGTGGGACCTCGGCCGGGCGACCCGGTATTTGTACGGCCTGATTTCGTCGTGGACGCAGAATTGCTGCAGTTCGCTCTCTCGCCCGATTTCCGCGACCTGGAGAGAGAATCACGTCGGAATTACGCGACGGATATTCGTCTGCTGCTGTCGTGGCTTTGGCGGCGGGGCGTTCACTGGCGGGAGGCGACCGACGCGGACTTGCGGGCGTACAAGGAATTCCGCGTCGATTCGCCGTTGAATCCACAGCGAGTCGGCGGAGCGAAGTGGAACCGGGAGGCAGCCGCGCTGACCCAGCTCTACAAATGGGCGAAGGTGAGTCCTCTCCCGTTGGACGTGGGGCGTCGCGCGGACCGGGAGGCAAGCGCGCGTAGCTCTCGGGTGTCGTGGCTGACGCCGCGGACCTGGGGTCTGTGGCAAGACCTGGGGCTGCGAGGACTTGACCGCGACGGGGCACCGGTCCCTGGCTGGGACGGACGAACCGAACTGCGGAACACCTCGTTCGTGGGGCTGGCGCTCAGCTCGGGCCTGCGGCGGCAGGAAGCCGGGGCGATGCTGACGTTCGAAGTGCCGACCCGGCGCCTTCGGTCTGGACGTTATTGCCATGGCCAGGTAGCTCGTGCCCTGTCGCGGTCGAAGCGTGACCGCACCTACTACACCTCGGTCGAGTCGGTGCGCCAGCTCACTGCCTACAGCGAGTCCGAGCGGACGTGGGCTATCCAGCGTGCCCAGCAGGAGGGCCGCTACGAGACGCTGCCGCTGATGCGGCTGGTCACGAAAGTGACCCACGGCCCGGCTCCGGTCGTGCACTGGGTGGACCGGGACGGCGTGGCAGGCCGGCGTGACTTGACACTGCTGGACTGGCGCGAGCGGCAGTGGCTGTTCGTCGAGGGGCCACACGGCCCGGAGCCGGCGTGGCTGTGGTTGACCGAGCAGGGCATGCCGATGCTGCCGGACCGATGGAACACAGTGTTCTGGCAGGCCAACCAGCGGTGCGAGGAAGCTCTGCTGACGCCGGAGGAGCGAGAGATCCCGCGCCCAGTGAGGTCGGCTGCGGTACGGGGGAAGGTCCCGTACGCGACCCCGCATGCCGCGCGCCACTCCATGGCGCTCTACATGCTGATCGTGCTGAACGAGATCATGGACAAGAAGTACGGGCTGACCGCCGCGGACCGGCGCGACTTCGCTCAGCTCTACGGCGATCCGTGGTGGCTGGTGAAACTTTGTTGGGGCACCGGGACGTCGAGACGACGAAGGAGCACTACCTCAACCCGGTCATGCATCTGCAGCTGGAGTCGATCCTCGCCTTCGACACCGAGGACGAGCACGACGAAACGGACGGGACGAAGGATCTGAACGGCCTGTTCGCCCAACTGGCCCGGGAAACCTCCGGGATCCAGGACATCGAGCTGCTGGTCGACGCCCTGCCCGTCGCGGCGGCATCGTGAGCGGGCGGGGACGCAAAGCCGTCCTGCCGCCGCCGGACTTCCAAGCAACCGAGCGGATAACCGCCGACGGACTGCAGGTCACCGTGCTGAACAAGGAAGGCTTCGAGCGCGCCTTCGACTTCGCCGCGATCGCCGTGCCCCAGCCGATGCGCTGCTCCCTTGCGCGAGCGTTCGCCGAGCAGTCCATGGGGTGGAACAGCCACGCGAGCGGTGAGTCATATTGGCGATCTATCGAGGTCTTCGCCCGGTTCCTCAAGGACCAGGGCCAGCCGGCCGAGGATCTGAGGGACCTCACCTCTGCCACGCTCCGGCTCTGGCGCAACAACCACAAGGACACCCCAGGCGGGCGCGAGGCCCTGGGCAAGATGCGTACGCTGCTGAAGCGCGAGCCGCGGCTGACGCAGGGCCTGGCTGCAGAGGAACTGGCCCGCCCCGTTCCGAAGAAGGGCAAGCCGTCCAAGCAGTCCTACCGGCCGTCGGAGCGCGATCAGGTGCTGCTGGTCGCCGAACGGCAGTTCCGGGCTGCGCTGCTGCGGAGCCGGGAGAACACCGCGCTGCTCGCCCGCTACCGGGCGGGTGCACTGGCCCCAGACAGCCGTGACTGGAGGATCGGGGCGGCCCTCGAGCACATCGCCGCCACGGGCGAACTGCCCGGATACCCGGACAAAAGTGGGCAGGTCTGCACCCGAGCCGAAGGGCTGCTGCGCGGAAAGAACCGCGGGAAGACCACGGGCCGGCTGTTCCTGAGCCGGGCGGAACTGACAGCCCTGGCCGTGATGATGACGGACCGCTACGGCTGGAATCTGTCGGTCTACGACCGTCTGCACGTGCCCGTCACCACCCCGTCCGCAGGAGAAACCGCCACGGTCACCTACGAGGTCCTGGTGGAGAAGCGCCGCTCGGGCGAGGGGCGCTGGTTCAACACGGAGAACCACACCGACTCCGGCGCGGACTCGCCCAGCCGGCTCATCACCCAGGCCCTGGAAGCCACGCAGCACGGGCGAGCCCTGGCCGCCTCCCTGTCACCCGGCCACGACCTGCTGATGGTCGCGCGCAACCGGCGCCGTACTGACGTGGACTCCAACCTGGACCGGCCCCGGAACGTCGGCCCGCTGTGCTTCGGGGTGTCCAAGGCCGATGCACGAGTATGGGCGAGAACTCACAAGATCGGCTCGCCCTTCCAACGCGCCCGCAGGACCACCGTCACCACCACGGGCAAGCCGCTGCAGCACAAACGTGGCACCCACGAGAGCGTCTACGTCCTGCCCGACGAGAACGTCCAGCAAGCCGCCGTGGACGTGATCGCGGCCGGCGCCGAGGAAGCCCTCGAACAGGCCCGCGACTACACCTTCAAGGGGCGCCTCGCGAACGCGGCCGACGCGACCCACCAGGAGACCGCGACCGCGGACTGCGCGGACGAGGAGACCAGCCCCTGGCCGAACCCAAGCGGCGGCTGCGGCGCCGACTTCCTACTCTGCCTGTCCTGCGAGAACTCTCGGGTCCACACCGGCCACCACCCGCGCCTCGCGCTCCTGCGCCGCCAGTTGATATCACTCCGCTCCAGCTGGCCGGAGAAACTCTGGCGAAAGCGATGGGACGAACACCTCCAGCGACTCGATGACCTGCGGACAAAGGTCAACGAGAGCACCTGGGACGCCGCTCTGGCCCGGATCACCGACCGCGACCAAATGATCGTCGACCACCTGCTCAAGGGAGACCTCGCCCCGTGACGACAGCTCTGACCCTCGCGGCCGATCCCTACATCCTTCCCCTGCCAGGGCCGGAGAGCCCGGTGGTCCTGGACCGGTGGATCAGCGCCGGCAACACTCACCCCAACTCCCGCTACAGCGACGACGTCTGGTCGATGGGACCGCTGACCGACAATCCCGGGGACAGCATCCACAAGATCAATTTAAGGAGGTGCCCCGCCTCCCTGCGAAGCGAATACAGGCGCCTCATCTGGGTCCTGATCAACGGCGAGCTGCGCCCCACCTACGTACAGGAACGGGGCTTTCAGAACCGGGGACGCGACGGCGTGATCAGCATGCGCGACAACATCCTGCAGTGGTTGAAGTTCGCGCGCTGGCTCGACCGGCAAGAGGTGTCCCAGCTCAGCGACTGCACCGTGGAGCACTGGAAGGCGTACGCCGCCAAGTGCACCAGCGGCTGCACTCGCGATCATGCCCTGACGGTTCTGCGCTGGCTCTCGGACCTGTGGGCCTTCGACCAGCTGTCCGTCAGCCCCTGCGACATTACGCAGCCGCCCTGGGAGAGCGAGGGCGTCGACGATTACCTGCCGGCCGCGACGGGGGAGGCGGGCGGGGAGAACAAAACCGAGCCGCTGGACCCGACCGTGATCGGCCCCTTGCTGACCTGGTCGATCCGCCTGGTCGAGGACTTCTCCGACGACATCCTGGCCGCCTGGGCCGAGCGCCGCCGCATGCACGCCCGCGTGAAGGCCACTCCGAGCACCCGAGGGGGTCTGGCAGCCGTCAAGAACTATCTACAGCCGCTGGTCGATTCCGGAGCTCTCCTGCCCGCCACCGTGAGCCGAAAGCACGGCATCACCCTGGCCCACCACTATGTAGCGGCGGTCACGGGAGCCAGCTGGAACCAGGTCCACGACTTCGCTACTCGGCGAGGGCTCCGTGCCCTCGTCGCCCGGCGGCCCGGCCCCAGCCCGATGCAGGTGCCGGTGACGGGCCGGATCGAGGGGCGGCCCTGGCGCGAGTTTATGGACTATGAGGAGACGCCGATCCTGGTACGGCACCTAGCCACGGCCGCTGCCATCGTGATCCTGTACTTGACCGGGATGCGCCCCCAGGAGGCCCAATCGCTGCGCTCTGGCTGCTGCCCCGATCCGGAACCCAACGAGGACGGCTCCATGCCGCGGCATCTGATCCGATCCCACCACTACAAGAACGTCCGCGACTCTGACGGCCACCACATCTCCGCTGGTGAGGAGCGCGCCGTCCCCTGGGTCGCGATCACCCCGGTGGTGAACGCCATCCGGGTTCTGGAACGCATCGTCCCGAAGGGCGAGCTGTTGTTCAGCTCCACCCACCACGATGTCATCGGCCAGCGCAAGCACCACGGGGCGCTGAAGCGCGCCAGCCTGGCCCGCCGGTTCGAGAATCTCGTGTCATGGATCAACCAGGAGGCCACCGCCCAGGGCCTGCCCGCCCAGATGGTGCCGGAGGACCCGCACGGCAACCTTGGACTGAGCCGTCTGCGCAGAACTTTGGCTTGGCATATCGCCCGCCGCCCTGGCGGTCTGGTCGCCCTCGCCATCCAGTACGGACACATGCGCACCGCCCTGGACGCCCGCACCTCCACCGGCTATGGCAACCGCGAGCGTCGGGGGTTCCACGGGGAGCTCGACGTGGAGACCGCTCTCGCCGCCGCGCAGACCGCAGCGCGGCTGCGCGACGCCGCGGCGGCCGGCGAGAAGATCTCCGGTCCAGCCGCTCGACGGGCTCTCATCGGAGCAACCTCGATCCCCAGCTTCGAAGGCGCCCTGACCACCCCGAAGGCCGCCGCCAAGTTCCTCGCGCGCGACGGCCTCGTACTCTTCGACAACCCGGACGCGTTCCTCATCTGCGCCTTCAAGCGCGACACCGCCCTGTGCGACCCGGATCCCGGGGCGATGGCACCCAACCAGTTCGCCTGCCAGCTCGGCTGCGGCAACGCGGTCCGCACCGACAGCCACGCGCAGGCGGCGCGAGAGCACGCTGATCGGCTCGATGTGAGGGCGGCCCTCGTGCCCCAGCCCCTGGGCGACCGGCTTCGCCTGACCGCCGACCGTTTCCGCGCTCTCGCCGACGCCCACGACTCCGCCGCACAGTCCGCCGAGGAGGCCATCGCATGAAGCAGCAGCACGAGGACGAGCGCTCCCGCATCCGCGCGGCCATGGACCGCCTCCTGGCCAGCCAGCCCACCCGCTCCAACGGCAGTCTCACAGTGGTCGCGCTCGCCGCAGAGGCTGGTGTCCACCGCATGGCTCTGCAAAAGCGCCACGCCGACCTCAAGGAGGAGTTCTTCGCGCGGGTGCGTATGGAAACGCACCAGACGCCGGAGGTCGAAAGGCGGCTTCGCAAAGAGGTGGTCCGCCTGAAGGAAGCTCTCAAGGACTCCCGGGCTGCCGAGGCCAAGTCCCGGCATCGAGCGGAGCAACTGGCGCTCGCGGCAGCCGTCCTCATCCTCCGGCAACCCAACAACCACGACCAGCCTGTTCCCGACAACGTCATCCCGTTCCGCCCGTCCGGCGATTAAGAAGAGGCCGTCACGCGGCGACGCCGAGTTCTTTGCGGGTCCGGTGGATGAACTCCCGCACGGCCGGCTCGCGCCGCCAGGGGGCGAGGGCGGTGTTGAACTCGCGGACATAGTCATTGGCCCGGCTTGACTGGACGCGGGCGAGGATGTCGACGGACCGGTTGCCGAGCTCCAGGTCGCGCGCCTGCAGGTGAGCGGTTCCGACGATGGCGAGCCGCATGCCGACAGAGCGGGTGAACACCCCGGTCGGCATGGCGGCGGCCTGCTGGTTCCAGGTCAGGGCCATCTTGGGATTCTTCAGGTCACCGAAGATCTCGGCGGCGTCCGCGGACAAACGCGAATGCGCTCAGGGACTGCATCGCCAAGTGGTCAGGAGATAGCAGCCCAGCTGCACGTCGCCGCCGGCGCGGGCGAGGCGGAGAGCCTGGATGAAGTGCCGCTGGGCGGCGTCGTGCTGCCCGACGTCGAAGGCAGTCCAACCTGCCAATCGGTCTGCACGAACACGACTATCAGGCGCGGCACGCCGTCGAGCTCGATGCGGTGCTGGAGCTTGGAGGTGAGAGCGGCCAGGGTGTCGTGATGCCGACGGCGTTGTCGCGGCCCGGAGCCGCAGCCGCCCTCGCTGGCTGCTTCTATCTACAGGGGTGGTTGGCGTCAGCGGGGGCTTCCGGTGTTGCTGTGTGGGCATGTGGTGCCGTGCTGTCTTGCACCATCGTTGGCACATGTTCGGGTGCCGAAGCGGCACTTCGCTGACGGGGCCAGGTCACACGGCGGTGTAGTGACGGGCGGTGGTTCCAGGCATGCAGGATTAGTGGGGCCAGGAGCAGTGCGAGGTAGTCGATGAAGGCGTAGGCGCCACTGATGCCGGAGGGCGGGTTGCCGATCGCCAGCAGGCCGGTGACGTCGTGGGGCTGGTAGGCCCACACGCCGAAGTGGACGCCGGTGAGCTCGAGAAAGCTGGTGACGATGAAGACGTAGGGGATACGCGGCCCGATTACTGCATGCCTGGACGCCGCCACCATCACCACGAACCAGAACGCGCCGAAGACGTCAAGGCGCGGGCTCAGAAAGAGCCCCCAAGCTGCCCACAGTCCCGCGACCGTGAACGTCGCACCGATCATCAGGCGGTGGGGCAGGCGCGGTGCCAGGGATCGGGCGATGACGAGGCTGGAGAGAAACACTGTCACATGGCCGCCGGGAACGAAGCCGGGAAAATTGCCCAGCCGGTACTCCCACCAGCCCAGACCGTGGGTCGCCATCAGCTCCACCGTGCAGGTGCCCAGGAGCGCAACGAGCGTCTGCGCACGCACCGAGGCGTCCTCACGAAGCCACAGCCACGCCACCGGACCCGGCGACAGGGCCAGCCCGAGCACCCACTGTCCCACCGGCCCCACCAGGGGATCGACCAGAAGCAGCGTTGCCGTCGACCCGAGCAAGAACCCCGTAGCCCAGAACAGGTCCGTGCGCGCGCGAGAAGTCATCGGCACCCGGCCGGAGTGGGGTGGCCGTCGGCCCGCGAGCTCCGTGACCCCAACAGGCCAACTCGTCAAGCGCTTTCGCAGGGCACGCCTCACCTGATCTTCTTCCATATACGCACAAACGACTTCAGTGGCCTGCTGTCACGCCCCACCCCATTAGTGGACCGGAGATCACTGCCACGACGGGACACACCGGGCTGGAAGATCACTCCTTGGCCAGTTGGGCAAGGGCGTCGAGGTGTGGGCCGGGAGGGAGCCAGGTCAGTGCCTCGCGTGCTGAAGAGGCGTGGCTGTCGGCCGTGTGTCGGGCCTTGGTGAGAGCCCCGCAGCGCCTGAGCAGGACGCCCAGCTTCTGCTGGGCGCCGGGTGTGTACGTGGCGGCGGTGATTAGGCGCCGCAGGGCCTTTTCATCGGCTGGGTTTGCCAGGTCCAGGGCGAGCAGGATGGGCAGGGTGGGTCGGTGGTTGCGCAGATCGCTGTCGCCGGGTTTGCCGCTGCGGCCGGATGCGTCGTCGTAGGGGAGGAGGTCGTCGCGGATCTGGAAGGCGAGTCCGAGGTGCTCACCGAACGCGGCCAGCTTCTCCTGCTCGTCAAGGCTGGCTCCGGCGAGGATCGCGCCGACCTGGCAGGCGGCGGCGAGCATGACGGCGGTTTTGCGGCGGGCCATGGACATGTAGGCGGGGATTCCGCTGTCGAAGGCTCCGGCGAGGGTGAGTTCTTGTGCCGCTCCCCGGCAGACTTCCTGGCCGGCCCGGGCCTGGACGGCCAGGGCCTGGCGGATCCGGTCGTCGCTGACGCCACGCTGGCCGCACTCGGCGAGGTTCGCGAACAGCGTGAAGAACAGGGCGTTGCCGGCGACGATCGCCTGCTCCGGGCCGTAGCGGGTGTGGACGGCGGGACGGCCGCGGCGCAGCGGGTCGTTGTCGAGGATGTCGTCGTGCAGGAGGCTGCCGGTGTGGGCGGACTCGAAGCCGACGGCGGCCGGCAGGACTCGGTGCAGGCTTGCCCCGAAGACGAGTGCGCTGTGGCACAGCAGCAGCGGCCTCAGTAGTTTGCTCGGTGGTTTGAGCGCGTAGTGGTGGATGGCGTCGAGGCCGGTGGCGTCCTGCGGCCAGCGGGTGGTGATCTCGGTCTCGATGGCGGCACGGACTTCATGGGGTGCTGGGTGCGTTGCCGTGTGCTGGCGTGGCACCGCGAGTTCGGTCACGGTGGAATTCTTTCCGGCTGGTACAGAGGTGGGCGGGGAGCGGTGGCGGGCGGTGTGCTGGGCCGGTTCAGTGTCGGGACGGGGCGTGGGGGTCGGTTACGACCGCTACAGCTCCCGGTCGGCGTACGTCCTCGTCCGCCGCGATGGGTTCGTGGCGTGGTTTCGGCGAGAGCGGGAGCGCAGGGCGGAGCAGTCATGGCTGCTGGGGCCGCTGCCGCGGCCCGCCGGGAGGAGAACATGAGCACGCCGGGCGTGCAGGGGCGATTGCCGAGGTGCCGAGCCGTCCCCGGTGCCGTCGCGAGTACGCCGGCGGCTTGATCAGAGGGTTAGGGAGGAGGTTCATGCCGACGGTGTACCGGTTTCCATGTCAGCCGGTGCTGCTTGTCCTGGCAGGACGGGGTGCCGGGACTGAGCCAGCAGGCGCAGGCATTCCATCGGGTCATCACGTACCGGGCGACGAAGGACAGCGGCTCCCAGGGCCGTGACCCGGTCCAGACGGTGGTGGTACAGGCCCAGCAGGCAACGCACCACCGGCCGGTACTCAGCCGGTACTTCGCCGACCACTCGCTGTGCATGGAGCAGGGAGTCACGCGCCGCCGAGGCCGTCACCGCCACCAGGGCCCTCACCCCGGGAGTGTCCCGGCCTTCCTCGAGCGCGGTGCGTGTGACGCCGTGCCGGTCCAGGTCGGCGAGAGGCAGTGTCAGACGCCCGCCCCGCAGGTCCTCGGCCAAGTCGGTCAGGAAGTCGACGCGCTGCAGCCCGTCGGCGACCAGGCGGCAGGAAGCGGCGAAGTCCTCGTCCGAGACAAGATGCGGTGTCAGCCCCGTGCTCAGCATCAGCCCCGGCCAGGTCAACGTGTCCACGTAGCGCTGGTAGTCGGCCTCGTCGGCGAAGCCCGGAAATCGCAGGTCGATCCGCGTACCGGCAATGTAGGTGTCGGCCCAACGGCGCGGCAGGCCGCACACCTGCGCGGAGTGCAGATACGCCCTCAGCAGCGGATGGCTGGAACTCCCGGAATCCAGCGCTCTGCGAACGTGGCCCGCCCACACTTCGAACCGCTGGTGACGTCCTTGTGGAGCGCCGCGATCGCAGATGTCGTCGGTGAATGCGAGCAAGGTCGCCCCAGCCATGGCGTGCGGCTGGAAGCCGGGCGGTGTCAACAACCGCACCGCACCCCACATGGCGAACTCCCGGCGCCGCAGGTACCGCTCAGCGGCTGTGTAGTCGGCTCGAAGCTGCCGCTCCCGCACCTGACTCAGATCTAGACAAAGGCGCCAAAGCCGCACAAAACTCTCCTGCAACGTAGATCGCTCACAGTGATGGGACAGGTACCGAACGTACCATCCGGTCGGGTAGGGCGAATCCAGACCTCTTACGCGGGAAACGGCTGTGCTCGGTCTTTCTGTCCCCGGGCCCGGCCGCCGACGCTGAAGGCGGGTGCCCCACCTCGGCACCCGGCAGTGCCTCTGACTTCGGGTGCTGTGCCGTCTCGCCCGTGAACTGCAATCCGGCCCGTGGACCTGCCCTGGGGCGTGTGCCTGGCGGGCGCAAGTGGGTGAGCCGTGACAGCAGGACCCGGTAGTCGTTTGTACGTAGGTGGAAGATGATCAGTTGAGGCGTGCCTGGCGAACGGGTCTCATCCGTAAGGAGCCGGCGATGGCCGTGCCGCCCCAACACCCACCACAGGCGGCGGCATCGGGCGGCGGCCCGCCGTCGTCCGGCGGCCGCGATGCCCCTCGCCGACTGCGGCGTGGCTCCTGGGGGATGGTGGTGCAGCGGCATGCCGGGAAGCTGCTGATCGGCTGTCTGCTGGCGGCCGTAGCGGCCGCGGTGTTCGGGGCGCAGGTCTCCGACCGTCTCTCCTCGGGCGGCTATCGCTACTCCCATCCAGACACCCAGCATGCGGTGGACGTGCTGGCCGACGATTTCCATATCGCCGCCCGCGCGAACCTGATCCTGACCGTCCACGACCCGCAGGGTATGCGCACGGGGGCTGCCGCCTCCGCCGGGCGGGCGCTGGCACAGCGGGTGCGGGAGCATCCCGGTGTCACGATGGCCGCCGACCCTTGGTCCCTGCCGCAGGCCACCTACCTCTTCACCGCCGAGGGCCGCACCGCCCTGGTCGTCGTCCAGCTCGCCGGGGACGACCGCACCGCGTCCGCGACGGCCCGGACCATCGCCGGCCACGCAGTAGCCACCCCGGGGCTGGCCGTCGACGCCGGCGGGTCCGCCCTGGTAGGAGACGAACTCATCCGGGGTGCGCAGAGCGGCCTGGAGCGCGCCGAACTGTTCGCGATCCCGCTCACGTTCCTCGCTCTCGCGCTGGCTTTCCGCTCCGTGCCGGCGGCCCTGTTGCCCCTGACGGTCGGCGCCACCGCCATCGCGCTCACCCTCGCGGTGTTGCGGCTGCTGGCCGCCGTGACCCCGGTGACCGTGTTCGCCCTGAACATCACCACCTCCCTCGGCTTCGGACTCGCGGTCGACTACAGCCTGTTCCTCCTGGCCCGCTACCGCAGCGAACGCATGGCCGGCCAGCCCCTGACCACCGCACTGGACACGGCCGTACGCACCGCGGGCCGCACGGTCGTCTACTCCGGCATGGCGGTCGCCGCCTCCCTCGTCGCCCTGCTGGTCTTTCCCGTCTACGCCCTGTCCTCCATGGCCTACGCCGCACTCAGCGTTATCACCGCGGCTGCCCTGAGCGCACTGGTCATCATCCCGGCCGTCATCGTCCTGCTGGGCCCGCGTGGCGACCGCCTCCTCCTCCCACGCCGCCCTGCGACGGGCGGGGACCTGTGGGGGCGCCTGGCCCGCTCCGTCACCAGCCGCCCTTGGCTGTGGGCACTGCCCCTGGTGACGATTCTGTGCGCCCTGGCGGCGCCGTTCGCCCACGTCGCCTTCGCCACCGCCGACCACCGCCTGCTGCCTGAAACCTCACCGGCACGCCAGGCCACCCAGCATGCCCAGGACATCTTCGACTCCCGGCAGGTCGACCCGATCTGGCTCCTGATGCCCCACGCCACCACCCGCGACCCCGCCCTGGCTGCCTACACCAACACCATCAGGCACACACCCGGAGTCGCCCAGGCCACGCTGCTGCCCAGCCCGCCGGGCAGTGCTGCCTCGGTCGTGCGCGTCGTCCCCGCCCACCCCAGCGACAGCGCCCAGGCCACCGACACCCTCGCCCGGCTGCGCGCCCTGCCCGCCCCCGCGAAGGTCCTCTACGCCGGGGGCACCGCGGACCGCGCCGACACCATGAACGCGCTGGCCGCGAAAGTGCCCTGGGCGGTGGGCATCCTCATCGGCGCCACCTTCGTGCTGCTGTTCCTGTTCACCGGCAGCCTGCTCCTGCCCATCAAGGCCCTGATCATGGCCGCGCTGGGCCTGACCGTCAGTTTCGGTGTCCTGGTCGTGGTCTTCCAGCAAGGCCACTTCGACCATCTTCTGGGCGGCTTCACCGCACCGGGCTACCTCGAACCCTCACTCGTCATCATGATCGTCTGCCTATGCTTCGGACTGGCCACCGACTACGAGATGTTCCTCCTCTCCCGGATCCGCGAGGAGTACCTCAAAACCGGCGACACCCGCAGCGCCACCATCACCGGAACCCGCCAGACCGCCGGCATCATCACCTCCCCCGCCGTCGTCCTGACCACCGTGCTGCTGTCCCTGGCCGCCTCCCCCCTGCTCATGCTGAAGATCGTCGGAATCGGCACCGCCGTCAGCGTCCTCATCGACGCCTTCATAATCCGACCCCTCCTCGTCCCCGCCTTACTCGCACTGCTGGGGCAGGCCAACTGGTGGGCACCAGCCTGGATGCGGCGACTGCACCAGCACATCGGACTGGACGAGCACGCGCACCCCCCAGCCCTACCCACACCCGCAACCCCCAGCGCCGCGTGCACGACCGCCCGCAGTACCAGCAACGCCGCCGCGAAGAATCCCATCCCCTGACAGGCCGATAGACCTCACTCCCGCCCCACCGTCACCTGGCCCGCCGGTCACCGCCAACGCCACTCCGACGGCGTCCCGCACCGTAGCCGCTTCCGCTCGGCCGAAGGCCAAGGGCACCGGTTGGGAGGTAGGCGGCAAGGGGGATCCGCCGGCGGCATCTCCCGCAGGGCCGAGCTGCCGCACCCTCGATGGCTGCGGCCGGCATGCCGTTCTCGCCAGCGAGCAGGGCGCGAACTCCGGGGCTGGGGCCCGCCGCGATCATGCTCAGCGAGGACGACGGAGAACTCTGCGAGTGCCGCGCGGCAGTCCATGACCTCCAGGAGATGCTCAAGCGGAGCGAGTCCAGAAAGGCGCTGGGCTACTTCCTAGACGAATTCTGGCCGTCGACGCCTGTTGAGACGAAAGCGTTAGACCACATCCCAGGACGTTGAGAATTCCGGGCGGCTACGAAGAATCTGGGTGAGTGGAGCACCGGGTCATCAGTGATGAATTGAGAGTCGCCCGCTACATGTTCCGCCGCATCGGGGAACATGCTCGGCGCCCGGAACGCGAACAGGTTCATCAATTTCATCGAAGCGGCCTACATCACGCCGGTGAACAAGGCACAGTCGACCTGACAGGAACCGCTCGTCCAGACCGTTGGGTGGCCGTCCCGTCCCTTCCACAGCCACCACCGCGCGCCACCATGCTGAGGAGGCAAAAGACGTGAACACAAGGACTTGACAGGGAAACCTGCGCCTGCGAGCACTGTCAGAAACTCGGCGGCACCCCCGTGATGTGGTGGGTGGGATTCGAGACGGTCACCTGGACCGGTGAGAGCGAGCCGACCTGGTACGAGACCTTCGATGGCGAGGCGAAGCGCGGCTTCTGCGCGACCTGCGGCAGCCGCGTCGCGGCGATCGACAGCGACATCCCGGAGACCGGCATCAACGTCACCGCCCTTGACGACACCAGCGGCGCAGACCTTGTGCCCATTCACGCGTCCTTCCGCGACAACGCCGTGCACTGGCTGTCCCCGGTGCCGGAGACCGAGCGCAGCGCAGCCGGTTGACCGCCTGGCCGCTGGTCGGCGACTCCGCCCGCACCCTTGGTCCCGGCTGGCATCACGATGACCCTGTCGCGGGCGCGGGTGACGCTTCGCTTCCCGCGGATCGTCACCTGAAGCGCCCCGGCTGATGGGCTCGAGCGGGGCCCGCGAGTGCGTGCGCGCGGTGCACGATCATGTTGACCGAGCCGCGGTCTCGCTCGATGTGCCCCTCCAGCAGCACAGCAGGGGCGCCGAGGACTGTCTCGCGCGTGCGTTCCCAGACCGGGGGAGAGAAGATCAGGTTGATCATGCCGGTCTCATCCTCCAGGGCTCCGAAGGTCACTCCCTTCGCTGTCGGGGGCCGTTGGATGTACTTGGCCAGTCCGCCGACCCGCACCCGGGTCTGGTCGGCCAGGTCACGGGCCTCGCGCGCAGGCTGCGCCCCGTGCGAGGCCAGCAGAGCACGCAGGTGCTGCGCCGGGTGGGCGGTGGCGCTGGCGCCAGAGGCATCGAGGTCGGCGGCAGTGGCCTCGGCCGCGGTCATGACCGGCAACTGTGGCGCGGGCGCCAGGTCGTCCAACCCCGGAAGGACGTCCTGGATCTCGCCGGTATAGGCGCTGGCCGACCACAGGGCGGTGCGCCGGTCCACGCCGAGGCCGTCGAACGCCCCGGCGGTGGCCAGCTGCTCCATCAGCTTCGCCGAGAGCCGTGTGCGGCGGGCGACGTCGGCCACCGAGCGGAACGCCACGGTGCCGCGCGCGGTCAGGATCCGCTCGGCGATCTCCTCGCTGACCCCCGTCACGGAGGTCAGTCCGCGGCGGATCGCCGGCCGCCGCTCCGGCTGATCGGCGTAAGACTCAAGCGTGGCGTGCACACCGGAGCACTGAATGTCGACACCCCGGACCTCGATGCCGTGCTGCTTGGCATCCTGGATGAGGGTCTGGGAGTCGTAGAACCCCATCGGGAGATGCGCCATGATCCCCGCCAGCATGGCGTGCGGAAAGTGGTACTTCACCCAGGCGCTGGCATAAATGATGCCTGCCATCGACTGGGCGTGAGACTGCGGGAATCCATAATCCGAAAACGCTTCTATCATGCCCACAATGCGCTCGGCGGCGGCTTGGTCGATGCCCTTGGCGGCCATCCCGGCAAGCAGTCGTCCGCGCAGCTGTGCCACCTTTTCGGGAGAGTGCTTGGCGGCCATCGCCTTGCGGAGACGGTCCGCCTCGCCCGGGGTGAAACCCGCGCAGTCGATGGCCAGGGCCATGGCCTGCTCTTGCCACAAAGCGACCCCGAGAGTTTTGGAAAGCGCTGGTTCGGCGAGCGGATGGGGATAGGTGACGGGCTCCAGGCCGGCCCGCCGCCGCAAATAAGGATGTTTTGATCCGGCCTGAATGGGGCCCGGCCTGATGATGGAGGCGGCCACCGCGAGGTCCTCGAAACACCGTGGCTGAAGCTGCGGCAGGGTCGAGACCTGCGCCCTCGACTCGGCCTGGAACACGCCTATGGTCCGGCCTGCGGCAATCATGGCGTACACGTCCGGGTCGTCCTGCGGAATCGAGGCCATGTCCAGGCTGATTCCGTGGTGTTCGGCAATGAGGTCGCATGCGGTGTGCAAGACGGCCAGCATGCCCAATCCCAGGATGTCAATTTTCAGAAGATGGGCGGCGGCCACATCGTCTTTGTCACCTTGCAGTACCGAGCGGCCTTCTCGGGTGGCCCATTCGACCGGCATGATTTCCCCGATGGGCTGGCGGGTCAGCATCATCCCGCCGACATGGATGCCCAAATGCCGTGGCAGGGTGTGCAGTTGTCCTGCGAGGGAGCGTACATCGGCGGGGATGTCGGCCTCTGGCCCGGGTGGCTCGTGGTGAATATGGCGGGTCATCTCATTGATCCGCGCCATGGGGTAGCCGAGGGCGCGTGCTGAATCCCGCACACTCAGGCGGGGTTGGTAGGTGATGAGGTTCGCCACCTGCGCGCGGTGCGATCGGCCGTATTTGGCATACAGGTACTGGATCACCTCCTCCCGGCGGTCGTTCTCGAAATCGATGTCGATGTCCGGGTCGGTCTTTTCGGCGTGCAGAAATCTCTCAAAGAGCAGGCCGTGCTTGAGTGCGTCGACGGCAGTGATGCCCAGCGCGTAGCAGACCACCGAGGAGGCGGCGCTGCCGCGCCCCTGGCACCAGATCCCCTGCTCGGCCGCGTACCGCGTGATGTCCCAGCAGATCAAGAAGTATCCCTGCATGCCCATGTCGGTGATCACGGACAGTTCGTAGTCGAGCTGTTTGAACGCCGCCGCGGCTGCCGGGTCGGTGCGCGGCCCGTACCGGCGGGCGCAGCCTTCTTCCGCGAGGTGGCGCAGATAGCTGCCGGGGGTGTGCCCGGCGGGCACCTCGAAGTCCGGCAGCTGCGGGCGCAGTTTGCTCAGGTCGATGACGCTGCTGCGGGCAAGGTCGACGGCGGAGGCGATGGCCTGCGGGTAGCGGGCCATGAGGATGTGCATCTCCTCGGAGGTGCGCAGATGCGCCGTCGGGGCCGGCGGCAACTCCCCGATCGCGGTGTCGAGGTTCTCTCGGCGGTGCAGCGCGGTCAGCGCCGCCGCCAGCCGCGCAGATCGCGGGGCCGCGTAACGGACCGCGTTCGTGGCCACCACCGGCATTCGCCATCGCTGCGCCGCCGCGTGCACGGCGGCGTTGCGCGGGCCGTCTTCGGGCAGCCGGTGATCGACGAGTTCGGCGTGCAGGTGGGTGCGGCCGAAGAGGTCCACCAGCCGGTCCATCCGTGCGTGGATGGCGTCGGTGTCGTACGCGGCCTCGCCGAGGACGGGGCAGCCGGTGAGGATCGCCCACTGGCCCTCGTGCGCGGCAGCCGACAGGGCGTCGAGGTCGTAGACCGGGGCGCCCTTGGCGCCGGCCAGCTGCCCGGCGCTGATCGCCGCGGACAGCCGAGTGAAGCCCAGCAGGCTGCGGGCGATCACCACGATCGACCCCAGTCCCTGGTCCAGGGTGAGTTCGGCGCCGTAAATGGTGCCGATGCCGTACTCGCCCGCGGCCTCCGCCAGACGTCGAGCGGAGTAGAGGCCGTTGGTGTCGGTGATCGCCAGGGCCTCGATACCGAGTCGGACGGCCTCGGCGACCAACTCCTCCACGTGGTTGGCGCCGAAGAGGAACGAGCCGGCGGAGTGCACGTGCAACTCCGCCCAGCCGCCGCCCACGGGCGTCGGCGCGGCGCGCCTTCCGGGGAAGTGCAGCACCTTCCCGTGAGGGTCAGCCATAGAGCGCCTCCACCGCCCACCGGCTGTCTTGGATGTGCAGCAGCCAGGCGCGGCCGTCCGCGCAGGCGACCTGCAGGCGCGCAAGGCGGCGGGCCTGGGCGGGGATCCACCAGTCCTCCAGCACTGGCCACGGTCCGGTCCACCCGGTCACCGCCACCGGCGCGGCGCCGTCGATGGACAGCGCGGTGGGGGCCTGGGTGAGCAGGGTGCGTCCGCTCACCCCGACCGGGCCGCCATCTGCCCCGATCACCTGGGCAGGGAGCGCGGTGGGGTAGACGACGGCCGGGTGCGGGGCCGGCAGCCGCCCCGGCCACGTCCCCTCCACCAACGGGCGCGAGCGCGCATCGCCGTACGGGATGTCCACGATCCGCTCGCCCGGACCGCGGCCTCCGGCGAGTTCCTGACGTACCACCGCGCGGTGTCCGAGCATCGCCTGCAGTTGCCCCGCGGCGCGCTCCAGTTCCTCCGGCGCGATCCGCGGCCCGAACAACAACGACTGCCGTCCGGTCGCCGCCGACAGCTTCTCCGGGACCAGCCGCAGTGTGGTGATCCCCGCCGCGGCGCCGTTGAGCTGCCCGGTCTCGGCCCAGGCGGCGATCTGCCAGCGCACCCGTTCGGCCACCGCCAGCGCCGAGAGCCGGCCCTCGTGTCGCCACAGCCGCGACAGGCGCAGCCCGCTCGTGAGGCCCACTTCGACCTGCAGCCTGGCGCACACCGCCCCGGCCCGCGCGAGGCGGGCGTGAAGCTGTTCGGCGAGGGCCTTGGCGAGGAAGATGACCGGTTCGAGATTGTCCTCGGGCGGCTCGAACGCCTCGGCCACGCTGTAGTCACTGTCCGCCCCGGATGTGTTGAGCGGCCGGGCCTCCTGGCCGAGGGCGGTGCGTTGTGCCGCGGCGCCGTCGTGTCCGAACCGGGCCAGCACCCGGTCACCCGGCAGTGCCGCGAACGCCCTCAAGGTGGTGATGCCCAGGCGGGGCAGCAGCTGAGACAGCCGCGGGCGGCCCAGCACCCCCACCGGATACGGGGCCAGGAACTCCGCGCTCTGCCCGGCCGGCACCAGGAGCCCGGCCTGCCCGGCCCGCACCGCCAGGGCGGCAGCGAACACGGTGTCCGCCGCGCCGGTACGTGATTCGACCCCAGCGTCGGTGAGCACGGTGGTGATGTGCTCTACGAGGGCCGGCTCGCCGCCGAAGTAGCGGGCGCGTCCGCGAGCGGGCACGGCGATCAGGCCAGGCCGCAGGACTTCCATGTGCGGAGCGACGCGCTTCTCCAGCAGGCGCAGCACCGGCTCGAAAGCCCGCGTCTCTGCTTCGGGGTCCCGGTCGAGCAGCCTGAGCTGGGGGCAGCGTCCGGATGCCTGACGTACCCGCATCCCGCGCCGTACGCCTTGGCGGCGGGCCTCCCTCGAACAGGCCAACACCCGCTCACGCGCGATGATCGCCACGGGCTCGTCGTGATCCGCGCCCGCGGCCACCACGGGCCAGTCCATCATCCAGATCGCCAGTGCACGCACCTTCGGCTCACCCCGCGGTGACGGGCCGCAGCGGCACCACATCCGCGCCGACGGTGGCCGCGGGCTCGGCGATCAGCTGCACAGAGCCGTCCGGCCCCGGCAGCCACACCTCGGCATGCCGCGGCTGCGTCGCAGCACCCCGACCCGCCACCACCAGACGGGCACGCCGGCCGGTGAGCAGACCAAAGCCGTCCCCGAGCCCGTCCCAGCGGGCCTCGGCCACCCGCAGCCGCAGCTGCGCCTCCGGCCAGTCCTGCCAGGTCAGCAGCGTCGTGCCGGAGCGCCGCAGGCGGGCCGCAATGCGACGGCTCGTACGCAGGGCCACCTGTCCCACGGGGCCGAGCAGGACCACCGGCGCTGCCTCGCACACCGTCGCCAGCACCTCGGGCCATCGCCCTCCCGGCTCGGGTACGGCCAGCCCGCACGCCAGGTCCAAACCGGCATCCGCCGCAGCCAGCCCGCCGAGCTGCGGCAGACCGACCGCTGCCCAGGCGCCGCCGTCGGCGGCGGCCTCCGCGGCCAACGCGATCAGCAGGGGCAGGTCGCCCCCAGCGCTCACCACCGCACCGCGGGGCAGCTTCCCACCCGGGAGCAGGCTGGAGAGCGTGCCGGACTTGGCTCCGGTCGCCTCCGGAGTCCCTCGCTCACCAGGCGAAACGACGTGCATGAACACATGTTCGATTCCTTGTGCGAGAAATGCAAGCGGACGAACGCCACACCACTCGCACGCACCTCGCGACCGACTGCGCTCGACGGCTCCGGCGAAAGGAGCGGCGGTCGTGAACGGCCATGCCGCGTACGCCCGTTCGCCCCGCCTATCCGCAGTCGCCCGGCGCACGTCGGCCGGCGGCGGCAGCTCCTGCGGTCGCCGAGGGGCGGGCGTGCCGCACGTGCCTCGCTACGCTGCCGCAGTGATCGAGTCCTCCTCGATGCCCGGCGATCCCACCGAGCTCCACCTACGGATCTCCTTCGATGACGAACTGTGGGATACCCCGCAGGCCGACACGCTGGAGCGGTGGAACGTCGCCATCTTGCACCGCCGACGTACACATGACGGACCTCAAGGCCCGGCGGCGGGCAGCGCCTGCTACACCGCGGACTGCCCGTCGTGCACGACGGAGGATGTCGCCGTCGGAGAGATGACCTTCTACCGGGTGCATCTCGACCGCGGCCGGAATGCCTACTTCGCCATGGCAGAGGAAACCGAGGAGCTGTACGAGACCGCCCAGGTCCTCCTCGATGCCGAGACGGGCTTGTTCACGAGCGAGGTCAGCGAACGGCTGGCATACGTCGGGTCCGCCCTGCTCGTCATGGACCGGGTGACCCTAGAGCCACAGTGGCGCGGCCATGGGCTGGCTCCCGTACTCGCTGCTGAGGCGATCCACCGGCTCATGGCCGGCTGCAGGGCCATTGCCTGCTCGCCCGGCGTCACCGACCTCAGCAGCAAACCTCTAACGGACAGATCGGAGTGGGACCGCGTCAACGCCAAGATCACTCAAGGGTGGGAGCGCATCGGGTTCCGCCTGTACCGCGACAACGTCTATCTCCTGTCGCCGGCCTCGCAGGACCTGGAGGAGCAGCGCGGCGTACTTCGTGGGCAGCTCGCGGAACTCGGCGCGTCCTGGCGGACCACGATCTCCTGATGAACTCCGCTGCCGACGTACAGCCCGCGCACCCGGACAAGGCCCTGCCGCCAATCCGCTGACCGGGCGACACCGCCCCGGTCGCCAGCTCACGGTGGAACACCTTCGACCATGTCCTCGACCTGGTCCCTGCCGGAGCCGATGCTCGCCACCCCCACATCCGACCCCGTGCTCCACCCGGAACACGCGGCCGAACCGAAATTATGGACAGGGTTTGATTCTGTCCGTTGTCCGCGACGGCACAAGCTCGGGGCCCTCCAGATGGAGGGCCCCGAGCTTGTGCCGTTCTCTTTGCTGCGTTGAGGACTTCCGTTCCCCGGGTCGGGGCTCATGCTCCAGTCGTGGGCGGGACGGCCATGGCAGCGGGGCGTGGTGTGGGGAATGCCTGTCGCATCAGCGCGTCGAACGCGGCGTCCGGCAGCAGCCTGCGCGCGGTCATGACGGTCCGGGAGAGTCCGCCGATGGCGTACCGGGCGCGGGGCCGCGGGGTCGTGGCCGCGCGGACGATGGTCCGCGTAGCTGTTTGGGCCGGTGTGGCGCCGCCGCGGCGGGTGAAGGACTTGGTGGCGTACATGTGTGCCAGTTCGGCGCGGAAGCTCTCGTACGGGTCGTCGGCGGTGGCTTCGGCGCGCATGGTGTCGACGGCTGTGCCGGCGAACTCGGTGATGGTCGGGCCGGGCTGGACGACAACGACCTTGATGCCGAAGGGAGCTACCTCCAACCGTAGGGAGTCGCTGATCGCTTCGAGCGCGTGCTTGGAGGCGTGGTAGAAGCCGCCGCCGGGCGGCGAGAACCGGCCGGCCATGGAGGAGATGTTGACGATGCGTCCGTTGCGGGCGGCTCGCATGGCGGGCAGGACCAGCTGGGTCAGCCGGATGGGGCCGAACACGTTGGTGTCGAATTGTGCGCGCACGTCGTCGGGGTCGGCCAGTTCGACGGGCAGGTGCAGCCCATAGGCCGCGTTGTTGACCAGCAGGCCGACTGCGCCGTGCTCGTACTCGACCTGTTTCACGGCGGCGGCCATCGAGTCGTGGTCGGTGACGTCCAGGGCGAGCGTGGTCAGCCCCTGGGCGGCCAGATCGGCGAGTGACTCGGGGCGGCGCGCGGTCGCGTAGACGTGATGGCCGAGCTGGTGCAGGGCCAGTGCGGTCAGCCGCCCCATGCCGGAGGAGCAGCCGGTGATCAGTACGGCCCTTGAAGCACTCATCGTGTGTCCGGTCCCTCGTATGCGAGCCCCATGGCTCCCCGTCGTGATCGTGGCGTCCGATAACGAGCCACCTTAGGGCGATCTTGAGGTGCCGTCCGGGCGGGATTCACTCATTCGGCCCAGGGGTTCCCGGGTGCGTCATCCTTGAGGTGGAGCGCGGAGGGTGGCGGTGGGGCGCTCAGTGTGGGATGTCGAACCCGCGCGTGAGCCGTGCTTGCGTCACCACATGATCAACGCGCCTGCGGTCGGCCGTGACCTGGACTCTCTGGTTCCGGTTGTCATAGAGTCCCCGACCTGCGTGATGAGGAAGTTTCCATGAGCATGCGTCAGTTCGACCCCGGTGATGCTCTCACCATCCACCCGTTCGTGGGCGGCACGGATGTGGAGGTGAACCAGTGGGTGCACACTATCTCGGCACGCGCGATGATCGACGATCCGCGCGGCTCGCTGCTGCTGCGCCGCAGGCTCGACACCGGCCGTGAACCGGCGGCGGACATCCGGCAGTGGTGGGACGCTGCGGCGTGGCCGATACCGGGCTGCACGCCGAGGCGCTGAGCGCCGCCGCGACGGCGGCCCGGTCCTGGGCACGGGTGCCGTGGCAGGAGCGGCTCACCCTGATCGACGCGGTGCGCGAACGACTCCAGGCAGCGCGCAAGCCCCTGGCAGACCTGCTCGTGGCCGAGGGCGCACCACGCCTGCTCGCCGAATGGCAGATCAACGGGATGGACGCCAATCTCAGCGAGGAGACGAAAGCCTGGTATGCCCGGCAGCTTCACCAGGAGCACCGCTCCGAAGCCGGGCGGATGATCATGCGGCGCCAGCCGGACGGCGTGGTCGGGTTGAACCCGCCCGCGAACGCCCCGGCCAGCAACGCCCTGTTCGCCGCCATCATCATCGCGGCGGGCAACGCGGCAGTGGTACGTCTCCCGCGCCTGGCGCCCCTGGGCGCGGGCTACGTCCTGCGGGAGGTCCTGGTCCCGGCCCTGGAGGACATCGCAGCCCCACCGGCGTTGCTGAGCATGCTGTGTGCCCCGCCGTCGATGGTGCAGGAGTGGCTGGAAAGCCCGCTGGTCAACGACATCCTCTACTTCGGCACCTCCGCCAAGGGGCTCGCCCTGGAGGCCGAATGCCTGGCCCGGCGCACGAAGCCGATCCTGGAGCTGTCCGGAAACGACGGCCTCATCGTGTGGCGCGACGCCGACCTCGACGGCGCCGTGGAATCGGCCGCCCAGGCGTTCATCGCCTCCGGGCAGATCTGCATGGTCCCCAACTACGTCCTCGTCCACCCGGACATCGCCGACACCTTCCTGGCCCGGCTCACCGAGCGCGCCGCCCAGATGCGGCCCGGCTACCCGGACAGCCCCGGAACGCTGCTGACCCCGGTGGCCGACCAGGCAGGCTTCAGCGCCTTCCTGGACGACGCCCTGGCCAAGGGCGCGGAACTCATCACCGGAGGGCGACGCCTCGACATCGCCGGCGCTCCCGCGGAACATGGCGCCTTCCGTGAGCCGACCATCGTGAAGGTCACCGGCCTGCAGGGAGCACGGTCCCTGGACGCGGTGCGCGAAGAGACCTTCTTCCCCCTGTTGCCCGTGATCGTCCCCGGCACCAAGGAAGCTCGGGGGGACGAGCGGATCCTGGAAGCCTTCATCGACTTCCTCAACGCGAACGCCTACGGACTGCGCAATTCCCTGTGGTCCGACAGCCCCGCCGTCGTCGAGCACTTCCTGGCCGCCACGACCAACGGCGGCCGGCTGACCGTCAACGACTCCCACACCTCCTTCGCCGCCCCGCTGGCCACCCACGGCGGCACGGGCCTGAGCGGCGACCTGCACGGCGAGGCCAACTACCCCCTGCTGCGCACCTCCCACCTCCAGTGCGTCCACCTCAACGACACCCGGCTCCAGGAAACCGGAACCAGCTGAAGACTCTGGCCGTCCGTACCCGGATGGCGACTCGGCGCTTCGGGCGGAGCCACCGTGGGGCTGAGAAAGCAATTGTCTTCCCAGCCGGCACGCCCGCGTGCTGACCCGTGGCTCAGTTAAGGGTCTGGGCTGCGTACAGGGCGCCGAGGGCTGCGGCGAGGGTGCCGAGCCGTCGCCTCGTGTGGCCATGGATGCTCCCGGCGAGTGAAGTGCACCCGCCATCCCGTGATCGACATAGCGCCGGACAGTATCCGCGGACAGCTCAACAGCGCATAACCGAAGTGGGACGGCTACCGGGCGCTGCTGGGACGGTGGCCCGGCGACCGGGTCCTGATCCGTTCCCGCCGAGGCGGGAACCTGACGGCGGCCTTTCCCGAGATCGCCGCCGCGGCCTCGCAGTTGCCCGACGACACGGCGCTCGACGGCGTTATGTGACCTGCACGGGTGTCTCAGATGCTCGGTGTCTCAGGCGACTCCTCGCGCCCCGCCTGTCGTTGCCGGTGGAGGGTGGCGCGTCCTCGTCCTGGCATGTATGTCGATGCCGGTGCTCCTCTGATGTCAGGTGTCTCTGTGCGGTCGGCTCGGGGCGCGGTGACGACGTTGCCGTCGTTCCGTTTCCCCGAGCCACCGGCCCGAACCGGACGTGCGTGTCTCCATGCATCCGGCTCTCCACGCGTCTTGCCTGTAGTCAGCCTGTTCCGGCTGCCGGCAGACCGTCGAAGAGCAGCACCCCGCCGACGACCGCGCGGTCCTCGGGCTGCCACAGGTACTCGGTGCGCCAGAGCAGGTCCGGGTCCCCGCCGCGGAGCTCGAAGTCGTGCCCCTCGATGCTGACGCGGTCCCCCTCCAGCACCTCCGGGATGATCACCTCGGTCGGGAGGTTCTTGCCCAGGTGCGCCCAGGCGCTCAGCTTGCCTTCCCAGCTGGCCTCGATCCGTTCCACGGTGGTGGCGGTGGCGACGATCCGGACGTCCGGGAACACCTGACGGATCACTTGAAGACCGAAGTAGTAGTCCGGGTCGGAGGTGGTGACCACCACGGTGGTCAGCTCCTTGCCGCTGTCAATGATGTCGGCCAGGACCCGGTGCTGCTCGGCGAGCGTGAACTGGCCGTCGACCAGCAGTGCTTCGCGCTCTCTGGTGATCAGGACGGACGACTTGTGCAGGCCGGTGTCACCGGCGGTGTGAATGGTGTACGTCAGGGTGGTGGACATGGGTTGTGCTTTTCAAGTGGGGCTCTTCAAAGGGGGTTTGCCTCGGGGGCGGGGAGCGCAGAGGGCTCAGGCGGCGGTGGCGGCCAGGTGCTGGTCCAGTGCGCGGGTGAGGGCGTCGGCCGAGGCGGCAGGGCCGCCCATGCGGTCGGTGCCGTGTGCGGTGTGCAGCAGGAGAGTCGGGTAGCTGTCGACGCCCAGGCGGCGCACCTGGTGGAAGTCGGCCTCCGCCTCGGCGCGAGCGGCGGGGGAGGCGTAAGCCGCGGCCACCGCGTCCGGATCCAGACCCAGCTCGGCCGCGATGTCCCGGTACACCTGCACGTCGGAGAGGCTGCGGCCGTCGAGGTACCAGGCGCGCTGCATGGCCGCGCCGGCTTCGAGGGCGTTCGCGCCCGGCTGGCTGCACAGCGCGACCAGACCAGCGGAGGCGTCGGCGGAGTCCATCACGACGGTGCCCTCGGCCAGCACCCGGCGGTAGCCGGCGCCGAAGGTGACGCCGGTCAGTTGGGCGATGCGCTCGTTGGCGCCGGGGACGTGCGGGTAGGCCGCCACCGGCAGGGCGCGCGACCCGGTGAACAGGCCGCCGGACAGCACCCGCAGCTCAATCCGGTCCGCGTTGGCGGCGGCGAAATCGTGCAGGGCCGGGCCGAAGCCGTAGCACCAGCCGCAGTAGGCGTCGAAGGCGTAGGTCAGTCTCGCGCGGCCGATGGCGTGCTCCTGGTTCGCGGGTTCGGTCTTCATGAGGTACGTCGTCCTCTCCTTGGATCTGGTCTGCCTGTCAGCGGCCGCCGCGGCGGTGCGCCGCGGTCACACCAGAAACGTAGGAGCAAAATCCGGCGCGACCCGGATACGCTGCCGACTCATGATGGTCAGAACTGGACACCGAGCAGAAAAACGCATCCCTGATGTCGGTTTCGCTGCTCCCGTGGGGACACCGGCCGGGGTGGAGGTGCTCTCCCTGGCGGTCCTGCGCGAGCGGGCACCGGTCCGTCTCGGCAAGGGGCGGATCACGCTTCCCCAGCGCCCGGACTTCCACCACCTGATCACGCTGTCCGAAGGCCGACTGCGGCACACGGTCGACTTCACCGGCTACACCCTGGAACCGGGGGTCTGGCTGTGGGTGCGTCCCGGCCAGGTGCAGCAGTGGGGCGACCTCGAGAACGCCGAGGGCACTCTGATTCTCTTCGAGCGCGACTTCCTCGACCCGGCCACAGTGGCCGCGGCCGGCCTGGACGAACAGCACGCGCCGCCGCTCCTCACGCCCATCGGCGAGGACCGTTCAGCCCTGAAGATCGCGTCCGCGCACCTGGAGCACGAGTTCCACGCCCTGGGCCACGTCCCGCTGGAGGCGCACATACGCATCCTGCGCCAGCTGCTCGGCGCGCTGGTCCTGCGCGCCGCCCACATCCAGGCCCCGGGCAGCCCGGCCACCGACCCGGGCGAGCCGTATGTGCGGTTCCGTGCCGCGGTGGACCACGACTTCGCCAGCGTCCGTCGCGTCGAGGACTACGCCTACGCCCTCGGCTACTCGGCGCGCACGCTCTCCCGCGCCACGCTCGCGGCCGACGGAGTCACCGCCAAGGAGTTCATCGACCGCCGTGTCCTGCTGGAGGCCAGGCGGCTGCTTGCCCACAGCGACCAGTCCGCCGCCCGGATCGCCGCCCAGCTCGGCTTCTCCAGCCCCACCAACTTCAGCAAGTTCTTCCACCGGCACACGGGCAAGAGCCCCCTCGGCTTCCGCGACACGATCCGCGGCACGCAAAGCTGAGCTGGCCGGAAACCACTCTCGTGGACTCCCAGGTCACCTGACGCGCAGTGGTGAACGGGCGTCGCGGAAGACGGTGAAGCTGCCAGCGTTCTTCCGCGAGCCTCTCGACGGGGCTTGCGGCGGGTCGCCTTGCGGCCCAACCGTCCCGGAGAAATCAAGATCGCCCGGCAGATCCCGAGCCCGACAGGTCGCCGTCACCGGGCGAGTCTGTCACCCAGCAGCCGGGGCGACCCTCTTGTTCGGCAAACTTTGCCGCACCGATCAGGGCGTCGAGGCAGTCGCGCGTACCAGCCAGACTGTCGTGCACAGATCCGCGATCATGGCACCCCCCATCCCGCTTCGATCACTCGTTGACGTCGAATCCGTCCACCACCCCGAAGCCGAGGCACAGGCGCCTCCTCCCCGCTCAGAAACCACTCACGCCGGTGATCTGCCGACGGGTGCGGGGCTGCTGATGAGACACACGTGGTAGCCCACATAAACGGGGAACTGGTGGTGTGGGAGAGCGACCGGCTGTCCTTCGAGCGTCTTCAGCAGCGTGCGCACCGCAGAGCGGCGACCGCTGTCCGTGCGGCCGAACAGTGGCCGGCCCACTTTGTCGCCTTCGACCTGCTGCGGGCGGGCGCCGACCTGACCTCGCAGCCCTACCGGGCTCGCCGTGCGGCACTGGAACAGCTCTTCGCCGACCACCGCCTACAGGCCCCCTGGACACTGTGTCCCTCCACCACCGACCCGAAGCAGTCCACCGAGTGGCTGGAGTGGTCGACGGTCGGACTGGAGGGCCTCGTCTTCAAACGCCTGGACCAGCGGTACGTGCCCGGGTTCAGGGCGTGGCGCAAATACCGGTCCCGGCACACGACCGAGGCCGTGATCGGCGCGGTCACCGGTGCCCCGGCCGCTCCCACCACGGCCCTGCTCGGCCGTCTCGACGCCGACGGCCGGCTCCAGTACGCCGGACGCACCACCGTCCTGAACCTGGCCGTCCGCCAAACCCTGGCCGCCGAACTCCTACAGGGCGGACCCGCGCACCCGTGGACGGGGTGGACCTTCAGCGCGAGCTGGGGGTCGCGGGAGCAATTCGCCGTACGGCTGGTCGAGCCGGTTGTCGTCGCGGAGGTCGCGGTCGACGTGTCCCTGGACGTGGCTGGCCGCTGGCGCCACCCCGTGCGGCCTCGGGCCTCCCGGTCCCGGGCGCGTGCACACCCGGCCGGCATGCCCTGGCCACCCGGCACCTGCTGCTCTACACCCCGGTGACCAAGCTCGACGCGTTGGCGGCCATCGCCGCGGGCGCGGACCCCGATGCCCAGCGCTGGCAGGGGAACCAGATGGACCAGGTCGTACCGGACGCCGACACCAGACAGTTCCTGCTGGGCATAGGCCCCGGCGGCGCCACCCCCCGTTGGTTCCCCAAGTCCAACCCCGAATTGGCCGAGCCCTTCGAACCCAGCCCCGAGATGCCCGAGTTCATGGTCTGTGTACACCGCGACACCGGGCGCTACGCCGGGTACCTCGAACTCCACCACGACAGGGGTGAGATCGGCGGCATTCTCGCCCCCGACCATCGAGGCCAGGGCCTCGGCGCTGAACTGTTCCTGGCGGGCGCGGAGTTCGCCCATGGCCACGCCGGTCTGCCGACGGTACGGGCGGGCACGGCGACGGCGAACCTCGCGTGCCGCCGCGCCCTGGAACGCGCCGGCTTCGTCCCGGCCCCCGGCCCGGCCCGCCACACCCTGCCGGACGGTCGTGAGCTGGACAGCGTCTGGTACCGGCACGAGGGCGCCGCGTCGGCGTGTGCGATGCCTTGAGGCAGGAGTGGAGGGGCGGAGGAGCGAGTCCGCCGCCTCGGAACTCGGCCGTGTCCAGCTCGAACCCGAGAGGGCCGGGCAGGGACACGGTCAGCCCGAGCTTGTGCCGGGCACTCTTGGCGTAGGCGTCGCCGGACGGTTCGGAGTGAACCGTCACCTCGCCCTCCTCGCGGTCGATCAGGAGGTAGACCGGGATGCCGGCGCGGGCACAGCCGTGCACGCCTGGCAAGGCCACAAGGGCGACCACAGGTACCACTACTGGGAGTGGAGTGAAGGCGCAGCTTCTGAGGAGGGGCCACACCGAATCAACCACGGAGCAACATGACCGGTCTGGTGCTCCTATCCGGCCCAGCCGATCTCGCGTACCTCGATGGCTCCGTCGTGTGGCGTGTACTGAATCCAGGCGCGGGGTCCGAAGAGGAATAGTCAAATCCTGTGGATCGTGAGGTAGTTCAGGCTGCGTGAGCTTCGGGGCGTTCGACGAGTTCGCCTCGTTCGAAGCGGGCCCCTGCTCGGACGAGGGCGACGAGGTGGGGTGCGTTCACGGCTCGCCAGCGGGCCTGGGCGGACTCGACGAGCTTGAAAACCATCGCCAGGGCGGCGGCCCGGGAGCCGGCCCCCTTGGTGACCTTGGTCCGCAGACGGACGGTCGAGAAGGTCGACTCGATCGGGTTGGTTGTCCGCAGGTGGATCCAGTGCTCGGCGGGGAAGTCGTAGAACGCCAGCAGCTCGTCCTCGTCCTCGACGATCTTCTTGACGGCCTTGGGGAACTTTGCCCCGTACTGCTTGGCGAACGCCTTGACCGCGGCGGCCGCGTGCTCCTTATCCTCGGCGTTGTAGATGTCCTGTATGGCCTTCTTCGCCGCGGGCTGGGCCGACTTCGGGAGGCTGTCGAGGCAGTTGGCCGTTTTGTGAACCCAGCATCTTTGGTGCCGGGTTTCGGGGAAGACCTCGTTCAACGCGTTCCAGAAGCCGAGGGCGCCGTCGCCGACGGCGAGGACGGGAGCGCGCATGCCGCGCCGCTGGCAGTCCCGCATCAGGCTCGCCCAGGATTCCGAGGACTCGCGGTAGCCGTCGGCCATCGCGATCAGCTCCTTGGTGCCGTCCGCGCGCACGCCCATGACGACCAGGACCGCGGCCTTCGCGTCCTCCAGGCGTATCCGCAGGTGAATGCCGTCGGCCCAGACGTAGACGTAGTCCGTGGCGGACAGGTCGCGCTCGCTGAACGTCTTGTGGTCGGCCTGCCACTGGGTGGTCAGCCGGGTGACGGTGGCCGGTGACAGGCCGGCCGAGGAGCCGAGGAACTGCTCGAGCGCGGGCACGAAATCCCCGCTGGACAGCCCGTGGAGGTAGAGGAGCGGCAGCACCTCGCTGATCTTCGGGGACTTGCGGCACCACGGCGGCAGGATCGCCGAGGAGAACCGCTTGCGCTCGCCGGTTGCCTCGTCGATGCGCTTGTCGTTGATGCGAGGGGCCTTCACCTCGACCGTCCCGGCCACGGTGGTCACGGAGCGGGGCTGGTGATAGCCGTTGCGGACCACCAGACGGCGCCCGTTCTCGTCTCGCTGGTCGGCCAAATCGGCTATGTAGGAGTTGACTTCAGCCTCCAGAGCGGCGGCCAGCATCCGCCGCGCGCCCTCGCGGACGATGTCGTCGATCAGGGAGCCGGTCCCGGTCGTTCCATCTGCATTCACTACGCTCAGCACGGGCGTGCCTTCCCGACCGACGGTGCAACGTCGGCCTGCTCGATGACCAGAAGTCGATCACTCGGGAAGGTACGCCCTTCGCGTCCAACCCGAGGCCGATCCACAGGTCATGAGCATTGCTCTCAGCGCGCTGGCCATACTGGCCTGCGTCGTTGTCCCTGGCGTCTGGTCTGCGAAGCCAGATCGGCGGCGGGATGCCCGCGCCATGACCGAACTACTGCTTGGCATGCCTCCTGGGAGGCGTCGGTGACCCGTGCTCAGACGTGCCGTCACGGGGCTGGCCACAGGCCGGTGCGGAGCTGTGCTCCCCGCTCCCGCGGGGTTGGTCTCGCGCCTTGCTCGTCTCGAGGGGCGCGTCGATCCGCTCCGAAAGCGAACCTGGGTGCGTGTCAACGCTGCCGCGCTCCAGCGAGTCATTCGGCGAGCGCCTGCCACAAGACCTTCAGCAGTACCGGGGCGCGCTCGGCGAACAGGCCGACCACCACGGTGGGTTTCGAGGGCGGGTGACGAACGGTCTCCGTGGGCAGGGAGTCAGACCGACGGTCATGGCGTGCATGGTCCGTAGGTGTCAGTAATCCGGGCGCCGGGAAGCGGGCGCCGAGCCTGGCTGATGGACAGACGGGTGGAGATGTCGTTGGGGTCGTGAGAGTGGAGTTCTTCCTCAATGGCGTCTTGGGTACCCAAGAGCCGCAGAACGTTGGAGGAACGCAGGCGCCAGCTGTCAGGTCCGGAGGCCAGGATTTCCAGGCCCAACATCACATCTCTTTCAACAGGACGCGACACTCGTCGG
The DNA here is from genome assembly GCF_041052385.1 of Streptomyces sp. R28. Classification (GTDB taxonomy): domain Bacteria; phylum Actinomycetota; class Actinomycetes; order Streptomycetales; family Streptomycetaceae; genus Streptomyces. The sequence continues at coordinate 9,858,475 of NZ_CP163439.1, forward strand.
CCGTGCGTGTGGGCGTTGTGTGCGATGAGCAGTGCGATGACCTTATAGCGGGGGTCGAGGTTGAGGTTGAGGCGCACAGTGTCGCGGATACGACGTCGCAGGGCCGGTGAGTCGACAACGCGTTCGAGGATGTCGTTGTCGATGGTCCAGGGTGGCCCGTCGGGAGTACGGCTGGCCAGTGCTTCGCTGACGAGGGCCTCGCCGGCGACCTGCAGGAGTTTGGGGTGGTAGTTGCAGTAGGACAGCAGTCGGCAGCACCAGTTCGGTGCACTTCCGACGCGCGATGATGCTGCTGGCGTCGGCCGGCGGGAACCGGGTCCCGGTGATCGCCCAGCTGGTACAGGCCGACGATGACACCGTCCGGGATGTGATCCACCGGTTCAACGAGATCGGCCTGGCCTGTCTGGGCCCTCGGTGGGCAGGAGGCCGTCCCCGCCAACTCAGTCCTGACGAAGAGGACTTCGTCGTCCAGACGGCCACAACCCGCCCGACCAAGCTCGGCCATCCCTTCACCCCTGGTCCATCCGCAAACTGCTGGCCTACCTGAGGAAAGTCCATGGGCGGGGCATCCGCATCGGCCGCGAGACGTTACGCCGTCTGCTCGCCCGCCGCGGCATCACCTTCCAGCGCACCAAGACGTGGAAGGAGTCCCCGGACCCCAACCGCGACGCCAAACTTGACCGGATCGAGGAGGTCCTGGACGGTCTCCCGGACCGGGTCTTCGCCTTCGACGAGTTCGGCCCGCTCGGCATCCGCCCCACCGGCGGTGCGGGCTGGGCCCCCGCCAGTCACCCCGAGCGGCACCCGGCGACCTACCACCGTACCCACGGCATCCGGTACTTCCACGGCTGCTATTCGGTCGGCGGCGACACGCTCTGGGGCATCAACCGCCGGAAGAAGAGTGCCGCGAACACACTGGCCGCGCTCAGATCGGTCCGGGCCGCCCGACCGGACGGCGCCCCCATCTACGTCATCCTGGACAACCTGTCCGCCCGCAAGGGCGAGACGATCCGCCGCTGGGCGAAGAAGAACCGCATCGAGCTGTGTTTCACGCCGACATACGCGTCCTGGGCCAACCCAATCGAGGCGCACTTCGGGCCGCTGCGGCAGTTCACCATCGCCAACTCCAACCACCGCAACCACACCGTGCAGACCCGGGCCCCGCACGCCTATCTGCGCTGGCGCAACGCGGATGCCCGTCACCCCGACGTGCTGGCAGCCCAGCGCCGCGAGCGCGCTCGCATCCGCAGCGAGAAGGGCATCCGTTGGGGCGGACGTCCCTCGCCAATGCCGCTTGACCAGCCCGGCGACCCTGCCCGGCCGGGTCCTAGCGGTACCCGTCCACGCTGGCGCCGGCTGGAGCGAGGGTGGGCCAGGAATGCCCTGCTCTGTCGGAGGCAGCGGACCGTAGGAGGTCAAGAAGAGTGCACCCCGGGTAGCCCCGAAAACTCGCGTAGGTGCCCCGGTAATAGCAGCTCCAGTAGCTCACGACCCGCCGTTGAGTGCGCGCGAAGAAGGCCGGGTTGTCCACGATGAACTGCCCGTAAGCGAGGTGGCCGCGGGTGCCGGGAGTGGCGAGATCACGGAGCTCATCGCAGATGACGACCAGGATCTCCAAGACGTACTCGCCAACCAGCTGCACGACGAAGGGGACGACCCATGGGTCCGTGGAACCAACGACCTTCTCCAGGTGGCGCTGTCTGACCACACCGTCGCAGTGCCTTGAGTACAGGCAGTGCAGAAGCTGTTGTTGGCGCGACGAAAGCGACGCCACCGCGTCAGGTGCCGGCTCGTCGTTGTAGAGGCGCCCGGGGATCAAAAGCTGCTGGTCCTCTACAGCGACCGAGAACGAGGCATGCGGCTGGAGCCGAGAATCAGGCATCACCGCCAGGACTGCCTCGGCATCGCTTGCAAGCGCGGCTGGGAACGCCGTGATCAACGGATTGCTGCTGTCGGAAAGCGGCTGCACGAGCCGAGCATAGGCGGATGCCTCGGCCAGGTAGCTGGCATCAATGGCCCCACACCCCGCCCAAACCGGCGAAGGTATGCGGTCAGAGCACTAGGCAGAGCGCGCCGATGGCCAGGTTCCGCAGTGAAGCCATCACCCGCGGTGCGCTGCCGGTCCGTACCCGCGAGGCATCCTCTCCGAATGTCACATCCCTGACATGGTGCTGACGATTCTCGATTGCCCAGTGTCCGCGTACGCGTTCCGCCAGGTCAGCGAGTGTGGCCTGGTGAGCCGTGAGGCTGGTGACCGCGTAGACGCGTTCGAGCGACACCTTCCCGGTGCGCACCGTGCCCCGCCGGCGGACGATCTGCAGCGCCTGGTCGGCGGGTGGGAACGGCAGTCCCGGCACGGTGACGGCCTTCAGGCGGCGGATCTCATCGCGGCCGTGGGTGGCGGCCCGGGTGCGGTCCATCAGCGGCACCTCCTTCCAGGAGAGATCCCTTCACCAGTGCGTGCAGGGTCGAGTGGTTGCCCTTGAGTATGGCGCTGTAGTGCGCGCCCTTCTCCTCGACCAGGAACCTCGCGTGGTCGGTCTGGGTCAGCAGCGCGTCGAAGGTCACCACCGAGCCGGTAAGAACCAGCGGGTCCAGCAGCGGCCGGAACGCGGTGATCTCGTTGCTCTTGGCGTCGACCTCGTGCTGGGCCAACACGATGCCGTCGCCGCGCAGCGCGGACAACAGGTGCACGCAGCAACCGTCGACGCGGACAGCGCCACGCAGGGATTTGCCGTCCACCGCGACCGCCGCCCGCACCCGGCGGGACGGCGCATAGGGGGCCTGGTCGGTACGGGAGGCGTCTGCACGGGAGGTGAGCCAGCCGCCTATCGCCGCTTCGAGCGCGTCGCCGTCGATACCGCTGCAGTACCCGACGCACGGTCGCCTCGCTGGGCGCCCGGTAGGGCCGGTCCGGATCGCGCAGCGTGGCCCCGCAACGGACAATGAGATGGGCAAAGGCATCAGCGGCCCACTGGGCGATTGCAGTCAGGGACTTCGCTCCGGCCAGGACCCCGCAGGCGGCTAGGGCCAGGACGTATGACAGCGGGTCGCGCCGGCCCCGAAGACAGCGCGGGTCGGGCAGGTGTGGACGATCACGTAATTGGTTGTGACCGCGCTTCCGTGAATGCTACGGCCGAGGAGCCTCGGCCGTGCCGTCGAAGGATGTCGTCGACGGCTGCGTTCCGGGGCCTACTGGGGGCTGATCATTCCGTTCGGCGTCGGCCTGGGCAGGCAGTGGCAGCGTCCAGGTGTAGGCGTCCGGGTCGAAGGAGTGCAGGCGCTGGACGAGCCTGGCGGTCGACCAGGGCCAGCAGAAGGTGTTGATACCCGGGAGACCGAAGTAGTAGCCGGTGCCGCCGGCGTTGTAGACGGTGCCGCGTAGCGCCTCTTGCAGGGCCTGCTGGTGGGCTGTTTCGGCCTCGGGCTTGACATCCAACGCGAACGCCCCGCTGGAGCGCAGGTGGTTGAGCGCGGTGGTGACGTAGCCGAGTTGGGCTTCGAGGACGGTGGGGACGGCGGTGGTGCCGGTGAGCAGATTGGGGCCGATGAGTAGGAAGAGGTTGGGGTATCCGCTGACGCTGGTGCCCAGGTAGGCGCGGCGGTTGTCGGCCCAGGTCTGGGCCAGTGCGCGGTCGGTGCCGTGTAGTTGGGGGGCCAGGGGGATGTCGCCGATGTGGTATCCGGTCGCGAGGACGATGATGTCGGCGCGCGTGCGGGTGCCGTCGGCGCCGATGACGTCGGAGCCCTCGACGGCAGTCACGCGCGTGGGATGCAGTCGTACGTTGGGCCGGGTGAGGGCGGCGTAGTAGGTGCCGGAGGTGATCAGGCGGCGACTGCCGAAGGGGTAGTCGGGAGTAAGAGCTCGGCGCAGGGCGCGGTCCCGTACCGAGGCACGCAAATGGAAGCGGGCCAGGGCCTCCAAGGGCCGCAGCAGGTGGGGGTGGCGCAAGGGAACGCCGATGGCTTCCTGGGTCCAGTGGTGCAGGCTGCGTAGTGCGCGGCGTGCTGCCGGGTGGTGCTCGAAGAAACGGTGGAGACCGGGAGGGAGGGGGTAGTCGGGTTTCGGAAGTACCCACTGCGGTGTGCTCTGGAAGACGTCGACATGGGCCGCCTTCGGCTGGATCTCGGGCAGGAACTGGACGGTGGAGGCTCCGGTGCCCACCACTGCTACCCGCTGACCGGTCAGGTCGACTTCGTGGTTCCAGCGCGCGGAGTGAAAGGCAGGGCCGGGGAAGGTGTCCAGGCCGGGGATGTCAGGATGGCGGGGCCGATGCCAGGGACCGGTGGCGACGATCACGGCGCGGGCGGTGTACGTGCCCGACGTGGTCTGCAGGTTCCAGCGGTGCGCGTCCGGCGCCCAGCGGATGCTCAGCACCTCGGTGTTGTAGCGGATCGCCTTGGCCACGCCGTGCGTTGCCGCGGTGGTGTCGAGGTAGTCGAGAATCTCGGACCGGTCGGCGAAGCCCCGGCTCCACGCGTGGGGAGCGAATGAGTATTCGTACAGCACCGACGGTACGTCGCAGCCGCATCCGGGATAGGTGTTGTCCCGCCAAGTCCCGCCGAGGCGGCCGGACTTCTCCAACACCACGACGTCACCGAAGCCGGCCCGGCGCAGCGCGATCACGGCGGCCACCCCCGAGAGGCCGGCCCCAATGACGACGACTTCCGCTTCATTTCCTGTGCTGTCGATGCTGTCGTCGGCCACCGGCGCCCCCTGCCTGCCTCGTGAGCGACCCGGCGCTGATACCGAGCAGCCCCCAACCACTTACTCAGAGCAGCCGATCGTATGGTTCGCCGTGATCATCTATGGCGATACAGCCCATTAGACCCTCATATGAGTGATTTTTCCTAGTGAGGTAAATATCTGCGGAATTTCCTGTGTTTGGCTGCCGGTCATGACGATGAGGGACGAACTGCCCAGGTCTCGCAGCCCGTACACCGCCGTCGACGAGCCGGGGCGGCATCTGCCCTACCCCAGTGGCTGGTTCTGCCTGGCGCGTTCACGAGAACTGGCCCCCGGCAAAGTGCTGACCCGCCGCTTCATGGGCGAAGACATCGTCCTCTACCGCACCCGTGACGGTAGATCCCGCGCGGTGCGTCCCTACTGCCCACACCTGGGCGCTCATCTGGGGGCGGGCGGCACCGTGGAAGACCAGAACCTGGTGTGTCCCTTCCATCGCTTCGCCTTCGCCCCCGATGGCACATGCGTCGGCACGCCCGACGGCCCTCCACCGCGCGCCCGCCTGCAGCAGCACACCATCAGCGAGCGCAACGGCTTCCTCTTCGTCTGGTACGCACCGGACGGTGCCGCACCCTCCTGGGACGTCCCCGACACCGCCCAGGACGGCGTGGTTGCGACGCCGCCTGGAGCACGGAAGTCCGCACCTACGCCCAGGAGATCATCGAGAACACCCTCGACTACCGGCATCTGCCCGTCCTGCACAAGGTGGCCGTGGAGGAACTCGCCGCACCGGTGACCGAGGGCCCCCTACTGCGCATGCGTCTGCGTCTCGGGCCGGACCGGCCTCCCGCTCTCAAGCGGAAGATCCAGGCGGACCATGCGTTCCTCATGGCGGGGCTGGGATATCTCCGGGTCGAGCTTCCGCTGCCCTCGCTCGGACTCGTCAGCTACCTGTGGGCCATGCACACACCGACCGGGCCTCGGCGCACCCGCATGCTGGTCGCGGCTGCTTGTACGGACCTCCGCAAGCAGGACGCCACCGAAACGTCGCTGGCACGGCGTGGCCTGCACCGGGCCTTCGCCCGCGCGATGCTGCGCACCGCAGTCAGCAAGATCCATCAAGATCTGGGGATCTGGAACACCAAACGCTACGAGCCACGGCCTCGCCTCGCGGCGAGCGACGAGGCCATCGGCTTGTTCCGCCACTGGGCCCGACAGTTCTACCCGGCTCCGTGACGGAGACAGCGTCTCCACCGGCCCTGGCGACGATGCCCCGCACTCCGAAGGCGGCAGCGTTCCGCGAAACGGCGTAGTCGTCACGGAAGCGCGGTCAGAACCACGTAATTCCCCAGGGCTGCGGTCACGTAATTCCCCAGGTGCCGGCTTGCGTTGTGCAGCGCGGTCGGCGTAGCGGCTTTGGGCTGGAGCTGCTTTGGGGCGAGTGATCATGGCCCCGTAAGCTGATGGCGAGTCGGGCAGTCTGTGGACCTGCCCGTTAAGCACGACGTTGGGGCCATGATCTTAGAGGCTCGCCCCAAAGTGGCTGCCTAGAGGTTGTCCCGTAACCGGTGGGGCGGTTGGTGCGTTGGCCGGGCATGGGTGGGGTGATCTCAGCGGATGATCCGAAGTGGATCGAGCCGTTCTCCGGGTTGACCGAGTCGCAGTTCACCAGGCTGGTCGCGTTGGTACGGCGTCGCGGTGGTGACATTCAGCGCGGCCGTCCCTGGCGGCTGCCGCTGGAGAACCGAGTGTTGCTGGTGGCGACGTTGTTCGGGGTCTCGAAGTCTGCGGCCGACCGCATCCTCGATCACCTGGCGCCCTTGCTGGCCATCTCGCCGGCCCGGCGGCCGCGCAAGGACACCGTCTACATCGTCGACGGCACCCTGGTGCCCACCCGTGATCGCAGCGTGGCCGCGTCCAGTAAGAACTATCGGTACTCGACGAACCTGCAGGTCGTGATCGATGCCAACAGCCGCCTTGTGGTGGCGATCGGCCTGCCGCTGCCCGGCAGCCGTAACGACTGCCGGGCGTTCACCGAGTCCGGCGTCGACCGGGTCTGCCGCGGCGCACCGACCATCGCCGACGGCGGATACCAAGGCACCGGCCTGCTCATCCCGCACCGCAAACGACGCGGTCAGACGCACCTCAGCCCACACCAGGAAGCGGAGAATGCCGTCCACCGTCGGGCGCGAGCCCGGGTGGAACACGCCCTGTCGCGATTGAAGAACTGGAAGATCCTGCGGGACTGCCGGCTCAAGGGCAACGGCGTTCACCGGGCGATGCTCGGCATCGCCCTGCTCCACAACCTGGCCCTCGCTGGATAACTCATGCCCCATACGGGACAACCTTTAGTGGTCGTGGCCGCCGACGCTGTTGTTGCAGCCCATGGTCGAACCGATGTGCTTGTCCTGCCCACCGGCGTTGCCCTCGCCGTTGAGCGCGTTGCCCAGCAGGCCGTTGAGGATGCCGACCTGGCCGAGGACGTCGAGGTTCAGGTCGTGCGACTTGCAGGAGGAGCTCTGCAGGACGCTGAACTTGCCGCCGTCCTTGCCGCCGTGACCGCCCTGGTCGGCAGTGGCGGTGCCGGAGCCCAGGAGCCCGACGCTGCCGAGAGTGACGACCAGGACGGCAGCCTTGCGAAGCTTGTGCATGTCATCTCCGATGGAGTGAGGTGAGTGCGATCCGTGAGAGATCGACTTCGTACAGTCATGGGACATTAAATATGAAAAAGCCTTAAAACATCCCACCGGCACGCCGGGGTTGGTGATCTCGCAGCGGAAGCACTCAGAGGTCGTTCTCTTTCCGAACCCCGTGTGCGGATTCCGCTGGTCAGGCATGGGATCGCAGGTGCTGCGGAAGTCTCGGCTCGTTACTGGCCGAGATGTTGTGGGGGTGGCGGATGCCGTCGATGCGGGCCGTTCTGGAGGCCCGGCGGAAGGCCGCCGTGGTGAGGGTGGAGGAGCTCGAAGCCGAACTGGAGCGGGTGCGGACGGACTTGGCGGACGCGGAAGAGGTCCTCAGGCGCCGGGTGATCGGTCTCGAGCAGTATCTGGAGGCACTGGCCGAGGAGGAGACGCCCGCGGAGGTGACCGTGGTGTCGCGCAGGAGGCCGGCCGGGCCGCGACGGCGCGGCTCAGTGTGGGCACGAGCGGTGCACGTGTGTCCTCAGGACTCGGGCCTTTTTACGCGTCGAGTTCTCTAGGCAGCGGCCGGGGCAGTCCGGTACGCGCCGCACGGCGCGGCCACGGACCGTTGCCCCTTCGGCCGCGCAGCTGGACCGCGCGCGACGGACTCACATCCGGTAAGACAACGGCTTCTCAGGCCAAGTGGGCGTAGTGCTGGAGGACTGCGGGTTGTACTGAACTGGATGTGCTCATGGTGTCTCAGGCTGTGTCGTCTGCCGCAGTCTCACGAGCGTGGCCGACTCTGGGCAGTTCGGACGGATCGTACGAACCGCCGAGCTAATTGTCCAGGTTTCGAACAAGCTTCTTCACCCCGGGTGCCACGCCGACGACGCCCTTGCCGTTCTTGGCCGCGGCGATGGTGCCCGCTACGTGGGTGCCGTGCGTGTCGACGTCCCGCGACGCGCCGGCACGAGTGTCGGGCTTGCCGTAGGCGCAGGAGACCGAGTCGGCCGCGTTGAAGTTGGGCGCCAGGTCCTGGTGCTGGTCGTCCACACCGGTGTCCAGGATGCCGACCTTGACCGAGGCGGAGCCCGGGTTCACGGCCCAGGCCTGGTCGGCCTTGATCTGGCTCATGTCGGCCCGGACCGGTTCTCCGGCCGGGGTCGAGGCCTGGGCCGGATTGGCCGGGAGCGCCGGGTTGTAGGCGTCGGCCGGGACGTCCGAGGTGCGCGTGGCGCCGACCTGCTGCACGCCGGCGACGCCGCGCATGGTGGCGGCGAATCCGCTGGACGCCGAGTGGGCGACGATCACGCCGATGGCGTCGAAGTTCGAGAAGACGGTGCCGCCGTTGGCCTCGATCGCGGCGCGGACCGCCGAACTGTCGCCGGGGGCGGTGATCACGAGGTAGGCACGCGTGCCGGCGACCCAGGCCGCGCTCTGGGATGCCGGCACGGCGACCGGAGCGTGGGCCTTGGCGGCCGGCGCGGTGGAAGGGACGACGGGGAGCGTGCCCGCGAGGGCGCCCGGGCGCCGAACGCGAGGGCGGCGCCGAGCGTGGCCGCCAGCACCAGCGTGCGTCTGGGGCGGCTGGATATGGGGGGTATATCAATGCGTCCTCCGGAGACGGCCCGGCCGTGTTGAGGGCACCGGCCGGGCCGTACGAAACGAGTGGTGGATGCAAGATGTCGGGTGCATGCTCCTGTACGGAAGTGCCTTTCCGCGCAGGGACGTTATAGAGGCGTGGCTGAAAAGAGACGTACTCCGGGCATCGAGGCTCGGGATCCACCGAGAGCTCGGCGACGTCGACCGCGCCCTGGCGTACGCCGCCGGCCTGGTGCCAGCCGTGCTGCCCGCACCAGAGCGCCGGACCCGCGCGGCGACCGACACCGCCCGCGCCCTGCTGGCCGTCGGCGACGTGCCGGCCACGTCCGTCCAGCTGCGTCGCCCGGTGGGTCAAGCGTCTGGCCGGAGGCGTCGCCGTCGCCCCTGACCGTTCCGAGGTTAAGCCTCCCGCCCGTCATGCCGGCCGGCCCCTTCACCGCGATGCCGCTCGTGCCCGTGAAGTGCGCGGCGCGAGCGAAGTGGGCCAGACGGACGGCGGGGGATCCCCGTGTGGGTGGGGCGCGCGTGCGGGTGCGACCATCGAGAGGGTCGTGAAGCCATAGGTGCCGGCACCCGCCGCTGAGCGCCTGCAGCGCGACAGGTTCTGCCGCCTGCCGGCGGCCGGCCCGGGGTCACCCCAAGCCGTCACCCAGAGAAAGGCTCCCACGATGAACTCGTTGGACCGCCCCGCACACGGACCCGCGCCGGTCGACCACCGCGCCGCGATCGCGGTGGAGACCGCCCGACTCGTCGCAGCCCTCCAGGATGCCGACCTGACGACCGCCGTGCCCAGCTGTCCCGGTTGGACACTGGCAGACCTGGTCAAGCACACCGGTGGCGTCCAGCGTTGGTTCTCGAGTCTTCTGCACGCGCGCATCCAGGAGCCCCCGCGCACGCGGGAGGTGGACCTGCGGCTCCCGGAGCGGTGGGAAGAGTACCCGGACTGGCTGACCGACAGTGCGACCGTGGCAGCGCAAGCCTTCGCGGCCACGGACCCGGACCTGCCCATGTGGGCATGGGGCGTCGATCAGCACGCCCGCTTCTGGGCACGCCGGATGCTCTTCGAGACCCTGTTGCACCGGGTTGACGCCGAACTGGCCCTGGGCCGCCGACCCGCGATCGCCCGTCCGTCGGCCGTGGACGGGGTCGACGAGTTCCTCGTCAATCTGCCCTTCGCCACCTCCTTCGCGCCACACGTCGCCAACCTGCGCGGTCCCGACAAGGCCATCCGCTTCCGCGCGACCGACGGTGAGGAAAACTGGCTTGTCCGCCTGCGGCCCGACGGCTTCGGGCTCGACACGAACCCTGGTGCTGCCGAAACCGCCGACTCGACCGTTCGTGGAACCGCCGCCGATCTGTTGCTGCTCATCTACGGCCGACTGCACCACGACGCGGCGAGCTTCGCACGTGACGGAGACGACGACCTGCTGAGTCACTGGTTCGCCAACTCCGCTTTCTAGGCGGGTTTACGTCGTCCTGGTCTTCGTGGACCGGCGGCGGAGAACTGGCAGCAGGGCAGTAGTCGCCGGAGCCGCACTCCGATAGCGTACCGACCAGGCGGTACGTTTCGCGGGGTGTCCCGCCGCCTTCAAGTGCTCGATGAACACCAACGTTTCATCCGCAACAGGACGGAGAGCCACTCATGACGCAGGCGCAGAACCTGACCCGCGACAGCCTCGCCTACGCGCGCGAGACCTGGAGAACCCTCGAGCCCTACCACGGGGCCGTCTACTTCTCGCTCGAAGCGGCAGGCCGGTACGGCGAGTTGGGTGTGGACGCCAGGACGGGGTACTTCGCGTCCCGTTCGGCCGCGCTCGGCGCGGCTTCGGCGGAGGTGGTCATCGCCACGTTCTACAACTTCAATCCACAACTGGTGCGCCGGGCCATACCCGCGGCATGGGAGGCCGCTACGCCGCAGCGGTTCACCGCTGCCCGGCTCGCGGGGATCGATGCCACGGTCCGCCGCATCCTCGGCGCGGAGGTCTTCTCGCCGGCGATGGCCCGCGCGGCGGAACTGGCCCGTACCGCAGCGGAAGTGACTGTGCACCACCCGCAAGGCCGCCCACTTTTCGCCGCGCACGCCGCACTGTCGTGGCCGAGCGAGCCCCACCTCGTGCTCTGGCACGCGCAGACTCTGCTGAGGGAGTTCCGTGGCGACGGTCATGTGGGGGCACTGCTGACCGCCGGACTGAGCGGAATCGAAGCTCTCGTCACGCATGCCGCCGCAGGCGACGTCGATGCAGGGGTCCTGCGCGACTCGAGGGCATGGACGCCGCAGCAGTGGGGCGAGGCCGTGCAGAGCCTACGTGAGCGTGGATGGCTCGACGACGGACCGGACCTGGCGCTGACCGAGGAAGGGGCGCGGCGCAGGGCGGAGATCGAGCACACCACCGACAGGCTGGCCGCCCTCCCGTACCTCACGCTCGGTCCCACGGCCTGCGCCGAACTTCGCTCATTGGCCAGGCCGTTCAGCCTTGCTCTGGCGAAGGAACTCTTGCCGTGGGCGGTCGGCCGCCTCAACGAAGGGAGTGCAGGAGAGAGGGCGCCGAGGCCGGGAACGCCCGATGGTGCCTGAACCTCTGCGGAATTCGAGAAAATCAAGAGACAGCTCCGAGAAAAGCAGGCGCGGTAATCTGGGGCCGTGATCGAGGCCTCGGTGGCGCATTTCTACGACGAGCTGGCTGACGACTCCCCCTGATCTATGCGGACCGGGACGAGCGTCCGTCGGCAGGGTGACGTGCTTGACGCCCTGATCGGCCAAGATCGCGCGATGGTCCTCGACTGCTCCTGCGGCATCGGCACGCAGGCCATCGGCCTGGCGCTGCGCGGGCACCGGTCACGGGAACCGACCTCAGTCGCCGCGCCGCCGCCCGCGCTGCCCGTGAGGCCGCCCAGTCGCCGCACACGTTCAGCGAGCCTGCAGCAGGCAGGTAGCGCACCGCGATATACGGGTGCCGGGCCAGGTCAGGGGCGTGCAGCGTGGCTTCCTGCAGCGTGACGGCGACCCGCCGTTCCCGGGCGTGGGCCTGCCGCAGTTCCTCATTCAGCCGCTGCAGCTCCCGAGCCCGCGCGTACACTTCGGCCTCCATCGCCTCCCGCTCGCCCAGCGGCCCGCCCGCCTGAGGTCGCAGCGGCTGGGAGAGCACGAACGCCGTCACGTCTTCGACTCGATGGATGGTCCAGGCGACCTGTCCGTCCGGCCCGAGCACCGGGGTATTGACCAGGGACCACCACCGCTCCTCGAACACACCCGGCTGCCCGCCACAGGGATGTCGTACTTCTGCACCGCCATGGTGTCCGGCTCTTTCGAGCGCAGAACCCGGTGGCAGCAGGCGAGCTTGAGGAACACTCCGTGAAACCGAATTGGCATCGTCATTCGCGAGACTCACTGTCGCACTGGAGACACCCCTCGGAAGGTGCCACAGGGGTGCCGTTTGGCCCGTGGCTGGTCCGGGACCGCTTCGGTCGGAGCTCGAACTGTGACACAAAGTAACCTGTTGATCGCGTAGGGTGGCCACCGTATTGGGTTGCCTGGAGCGCAACGACGCCTCCAGGCAACCGACTTCAGACTCAGAAGAACCCAAATTTCTTTGGACTGTATGAAACTAGAACGTTCTTCGTCTGCTGGTGGTACAGGTTGGTCGGCCTTGGCCTACAGCCGTTTGATCTCCGCGGTCTCCTCATACGTGAGACGGACTGCTGACCGGCGTCCACCTCAGCCTTGCGGACCCAGGTCCGCACCGCCTCGGTCGCACCGGTTCACCGCCGGGCCGCGACTGCTTTCAGAAGCCGTTGCCATACCGATCATGGAGTCTGTCGATCGAACGGGAGTCTCGACCGGGTGATCGCGGGCCCTGCCCGGCATGAGAGCAGAGCCTGGCGGTATGCGGGGAAAATCCAGGGGAGCGGACGGCCGCGCGCTGCTACGGTCGGGCGCCATGAGCTGGCTTCCCGATGACTTCGTCCACCCCGTCCTGGTACCGCTGCCGGGCGGTGGTCATCACCTGCGGCCGATCCGGGAGGTGGACACCCCGCTCGACTATCCGGCTGTGATGGGTTCGCGTGAGCGGCTGTGGACCATCTTCGGCCCGGCCTGGGGCTGGCCCGCGGACACCATGACCTACGAGGCCGACCAGGCCGACCTTTTGCGGCACGAGAAGGAGATCGCCGCGCACCAGTCCTTCAACTACGCGCTGTTCGACACGGCGGAGACAGTTCTGCTCGGCTGTGTCTACATCGACCCGCCGGAGAGGGCCGGCGCGGACGGCGAGATCTCCTGGTGGGTGGTGGACGAGCTGGTGGGCAGCAAGGTCGAGCAGGCCCTCGACGCGCTGGTGCCGCAGTGGATCGCCGCCGACTGGCCGTTCGAGCAGCCGCGCTTCCTCGGCCGTGAGATCTCCTGGTCGGACTGGCTCGCCCTGCCGCAGCATCCCGACACGTAAGCGGTTGTTGCCCGTACCGATCTCGAAGGCTGTCGGTCGAGCGGGAGTCTCGGTCGGGTGACTGCGGCGGTTTCCGCGCGTGGAAGCAGGGTCTCCTGGTAGCTCGGGGGTGCGATCCCATTCCGAGTGGTTCCCGCGGGCCCGGTTGTCCTTGTTGTACGTGCCCGGGCACGTTGACCTCAACTCGCCCGCCGTGTCGTGCGATTGCCTCGCGCATGTGTACGGCAACGCGGCTGGCCATCCGGACCGGGTGCGCCGGTATCCGTCGGACATGACGGACGCGCAGTGGGCGGCTGTCCGGCCGTTGCTGCCGGTGCCTGCCTGGTTCCAGGGGCGGGGTGGACGGCCCGAGGGCTACTGTCATCGGCAGTTGTTGGACGCGATCCGCTACCTGGTCGCGGGCGGGATCTCGTGGCGGGCGATGCCCGCGGACTTCCCCGATTGGGGCCGGGTCTGCGCCTTCTTCCGCCGCTGGCGCGAGCACGGGCTGGTCGCCGAGTTCCACGACCGGCTGCGCGGGACGGTCCCTTGAGGCGCGAGGGCCGCGAGGCCGAGCCCACGGCGGGGATCGTCGACGCGCAGTCGGTGAAGGCCGCGGCCTCGGTGCCGGCCGCCTCACGCGGCTACGACGGCGGGAAGAAGGTGCCGGGCCGCAAACGGCACATCGTGACCGACACCCTCGGCCTGCTCCTGGTCGTCGCGATCACGGCTGCGAACATCGGCGACCGGGACGCCGCGGCGGACCTGCTGAGGCGGCTGCGCCGTATGCACCGCGACATCACCCTCGTGTGGGCCGACGGCGGCTACACCGGGGGCCTTGTCGGCTGGTGCCGGGACAAGCTCGCTCTGACCCTGGAGATCGTCAAGCGCACCGACGACATGGCAGGGTTCGTGGTGTTGCCGAGGCGGTGGGTGGCAGAGCGCACGTTCGCGTGGCTGATGCATTCACGCCGCCTGGCCCGGGACTACGAGACCCTGCCCGCCACCAGCGAAGCGATGATCCGGTCGTCGATGGTCACGCGGATGAGCCGGCGTCTGGCGCGGCCTCGGGCCACCGACCGGCACTGAATGCCCCGACGCCTCCAGGAGGAGCCACCCGCGCTCCGCCAGGCGCCGGGCTTTCGACCGCAGCCCCTCGACCTTCGCCGACGTCGCGTCAAGGCCCACCTCCACCGCGATCTCCTTGGCCCGAAGCGGTCCGTGCCCCGTGGCTCGCTGCTGTTCCAGCACGCCCAGAATGCGCTGATAGTCCGGCGCCAGAACCGTCATCGGCAGCCCTTCCCGCCAGGGCGGCACCGTCGAGCCCGGCACCGGCACGAGCGACAGCACCGCTTTCTCCTCGGCCTCGGTCCCGGCGCTGGTCTCGGCAGCCGAGGCTGCCACGGCCTCGACCACCTCTTCCCGCGCGATCACCCGCCGGTCCAGCTCGATCTCGGCGGCCTCCAACACCTCAGCCAACCGGGCGACTTCCTCCCGTAGTCCTTCCACCCGCCCACGGGCCGCTGTCTCCCGCTCCTCCAGCATTCCCAGCACCGACGCCATCGCGCACCCCTCGCTCACGGAGCGGAAACAAGACGCCGGATGCCTCTCTCATTCCGAGCTACACCATGCCTGACCAGCAGAAATCAACGGATCACGTTCGGTTGAGATACGGCTTCTCATCGCGGCCCACTCGGTCAGGTAGTTCGGACGGATCTCCGCAACATGCACGCAGCACGCTCACGAAGCTCGGGCGGATAAGGAACGGACCT
This sequence comes from Streptomyces sp. R28, assembly GCF_041052385.1. Lineage (GTDB taxonomy): Bacteria > Actinomycetota > Actinomycetes > Streptomycetales > Streptomycetaceae > Streptomyces. Next base: position 9,873,578 of record NZ_CP163439.1, read on the forward strand.
TCCTCGTGGGCCGGCCAGCGGCCCGATCCGCCCACGTATTCGATCGCCTGGCGGGACGCCGTGTCGTGCGGGGCACGCGACGAGCTGACGGGACTGCGACGACACGCACCGGGGGACGTGACACTGCGGTTGCCGTACGCCGACCGGCGAAGGTGCTGCCGCCCTGACCTTGGTGCCGTTGGTGGTGCCTTTGGTGGTGCCGTTGTTGTCGGCGTCGAGGCACTTGTTGCCGTAGACGACGAGTTCGCCGGTGAACGTCTGGTTGCGTCCGCGGGAGCAGTCCCAGATCGGTGCCTGGGTGGCGTTGATGCAGGTGTTCTTCTCGATGTCCGCACAGCGGCCCGAGGCGTGCCGGCCTGCCTGGCAACCACCCCCAAGTCCTGGCGTGAGCAGATCGCTTACGGCGCCTCGACATGTCCCCCGGCTGCCGGGCCGCCGTGCGTACCGGACTGCCCCACGCCACCGTGGTAGTCGACCACTTCCACGTCGTCCAGCTGGCGAACAAGATGCTCAACCTGGTGCGCCGCCGCACCACCGCCACCCTGCGCGGCAGGCACGGACGGGCCGGCGACCCGGAATGGAAGGACCGGCGCCGCCTGCTGCGGAACCGCGAAGACCTCACCGACACCCAGTTGAGCACGATGTGGAACCAGCCCATCGGCACCGTCGACATCGGCATGACGCTGCTGACCGCGTGCATCGCCAAGGAGAAACTGCGCGACCTGCTCGCATGTGCCCGCATCACCGACCGGCACCCCGCCAACCAACGCCTACGCACACGTTGCGTCACCACCCGCCGAGCCCGAGGCCACCTCCACCCCGCCTGAATTCGAAGGCTCCGCAAACCTTGCCGCCGGAATTCGTCGTTCGAGGCCCGGCGGAAAGGTATGCGTTTGGGAATCGCTTCGGCGTTCGTCTCTATGCACGGACGGAGTTCACCGTCGTGTCGCGCGTATTGCGGCTAGATGCTTGATCCGCCGCCGGAGTTGTTGCTCCACCAGGCGCTGTAGGCGTTCAGCGAGTACCGCTTCTGCACGCCGCTGGTCGAGGTGATCTCGAGGCCGAACTGCATCGTGTCGAAGGTGGTGTTGCGCAGGAGGTTCTGCGACGCGGCCCATCGCCAGACCGCCGAGGCGTCGATGCCGCCGGTGTTGCTCTGCTGGGCGGGGATGAGCTGCAGGACGTTCCAGCCGGGATCGGCCTGCCAGACCGACGCGTACAGGACGCCGCCGATGGTCACGTTGGACGCGATCTGCCTTCCCCAGCCGCCTGCCGTCCCCGACCAGCTGGTGAAGACCATGATCTCGTCCTGGTTGCCGGACGACCAGAAGTCACTCGTCCAGTTCCAGTGGTCACTGCCGGCGACGGGAGCCGACGACGTGTTGTACCAGAAGCCCGCCGAGTTCAACTGCGACAGCGGCGTCTGGGGCCGGACCGAGGTGTTCGGGTAGGTCTTGATCCCGCCGCCGGAGTGGTTGGCATCGACGTACCAGGACTTGATGCTGTCGGCGGTCAGGCACTGCGCGCCGGGGTTTTCGCCCCAGACGTTGTTGTAGATCGTCCAGGTGCCCTGGGTGTACTGGCCCCACCGGTCGCAGGTGGAGTACACCTGGGCCTGCGCCGGAGACGCGAAGCTCAGAAACCCGGCGATCACGGCGACGATCAGGGCCAGCCGACCGAACCCGGCCGACTTGCTGCTGACGGATTTGCGGGCTTGCCATCTCATGTGTCCCTCCAAGGACGGCGATGGGTTTTTCCGGCCCCCCCCCGGTCTGGTGGCGGACTCTGGCACCGCGAGGTGTCGCTCGCCGGCGAGTCCGGCTCGGGACGGCGCGACCCAGCCCCGTCCGAGGTGCTTGCGCAGTTGGCCGACCGATCGGCTTGACGGCCGGCCCTGGGCGAAGTGGCTCCTTCCCCTGCTTGCAGTCGGAGTCCCCGCCGAAAGCGAGGCGGCCCGAGAAGGTCGATCAGCTGACGTGTTGACGCCTTCGCTTCCGTTCGCATGCGGTGCTGCTCGCGATGGCGGGTGGCTCATGTCGTCGAGGTGGCGCACTCAAGAACTGCGGGAACGGAGCTCGTCCCCTTGCTTTCAAGACCGGGCTTGCTAGACGCAGGTGCGAAGCGTCGAAGCGTCGAAGCGCTTGCGTCTGCGTGGACAGTAATGACGGGGTATCTGAACAGCAAGGCTCTGCGCAGGAAGACACATTTCTTTCACTGTCGGACGTCACTGTCGAAGCGCGCGAACGGAGTTGTCGAAGCGCTTCGACGATCCTCGGCCGCGCCCGTCACCTGTCCTTGAACGGAACCGCTACTGGCTTTGGTGGATGTGGCGGAGGGTGCCTGCCGGGCAGGTGCCGATGTGACGGGTGCGGAACTTCGGGAAAACTCAGACGGCGGGCGATGGCCGCCACTGGCTCATCCGTGTGCGCCGGCAGCCGCTGCACCTCCAACGCGACACGGGCATCGATCACATGCTTCACCCGCTGTCCGGTGGCAGCCATGCACGCACGGGTCAGGGTCTCGACCGTGTAACCCAGACGGTGCGCGTGCCACCGGTCGTCCCCGGCCGCACATACCGCTGCACCTGTGCAGATCACCATCATCGGCGCCCGGTACTGGCCCGGGCATCGCCACACGGGCCCCGGTGGGCGGGCACACAGTGACCGTCACCGCCAAGGATCCCGCCAAAGCCGTGCGACTCGCCTGGTCAACGCGGCCTTCAAACGCTGCCTGGAGATCTGCGGCGGCGGCACGGCCGCGGGCTCGGCCTCGGAGGTCCGGACCGGCAACGGTGCCAACAACCAGCAGTCGCCCGCGCACAAGCGTCCGACAGCGCCGTACGGCAGTTGCACCGCCAGGACGACCACCTGGCCCACGCGCAGCCGCCGACCAGCCGAGCGACTGCGCCGCCCCGGAAGTCGCCAGCCTCACCAGGGAAGCCGCTCCGGAAGCCGCTCGCCTCCACCCGCCCGCCGTCCGATCCGGCGGGCAAGGACCACCGCCCCGTCCCGCAGGCCGGGCTCCAGGCTGCGCCCCCGTACGGTCACGAGCATCAGCCACATGCCGAGCACCTGCTTCACCCCGCGACCTCCTGCTCCCGGCCCGGCTCGCCCCGCTGAACCCCCGCCACCTCCCGCTCCGGCCCCGGCGAGACCTCCCAGAACCCCGCCGCCTGCCCCCGGTACAGCTGGGCGTACCGCCCGAGGGAACCTCATCGGCTCCTCATGGGGTCTCCCGCACCGCACCCCCGTCGAGGAGCAGCGGTGCAGCCCTACGGCACTGAATCGACCCCCGATGCGGCCTCGCCATCGATGACTTCGATCGAGGCGTTCGCGAAGACCTGCGGCGCCAAGTTCCCCAAGGCCGTCGCGAAGATCACCGACGACCGGGACGAACTCCTCGCGTTCTACGACTTCCCGGCCGAGCATGCCTGACTGGTCGAGTGTCTGGCCAAGGCGCACCTGGTAGACGCCCGGACTCACCTCGTCGGACTGCGCGACGACAGCCGATGCCAACGCGGCAGGCCACTCCCGAGGCGCAGCCCGTCCCCTTGCGGGTACCGCATGAGGTCGTCGTGCCGTGACGATCAGTCAGCATCGCCCGGCGGCGGACACCACGAGTTCAAGCTGAGTAGACACCGTGGGCGCGAGCAATAGCCTGCGCGAGCTGGTGCCCCAGGCCCGCTGCGGATGCGGGGTTTTGGCCGGTGACGAGGCGCCCGTCGGTGACGACGTGTGGAGTGCGTCCCGGACTGCTGGAGTAGACAGCTCCGTGGGCCACAAGCGCGTGCTGCAGGGAGAAGGGGACGATCCCGTCGAAGCCGCGTTCCATTTCGCCCTCATGTGAGAACGAGGTGAGCTCTTTTCCTGAGACGAGATGGCTTCCGTCGGTGAGTTTGAGGTTCACCAGCGCGGCTTGCCCGTGGCAGATCGCCGACACTACTCCGCCGCCCTCGTAGATGGTGCGGGTGATGGTTGCCAGGTCGTTGTCCGAGGGAAAGTCCCACATGGCTCCGTGGCCACCCACGAAGTAGATTGCTGCATACTTTTCCGGAATGACGCGATGAGGACCGAGCGGGTTCTCAAGTTTCTTGCGCACCTTGGCTTCTGCGAGAAATTTCGCCTGGTCTGGATTTTCCTCGTCGCGCCCGATCATCTTCGACTCCTGGCCGCTGACGGTCATAACGTCTATTTCGACTCCGCCTTCTTCCAGGATTCTCCATGGTTCCACGGTCTCGCCGAGGTGAAATCCGGTGGGCAGTCCGCTCGCTCCCATCACCGTGCAGCTGGTCAGGACGAACAGTGCTCTTCTGGTCATGTCGGTTGCCTTCCCGTGGATTACCACGCTTTTGCCGCGGTGAGGAGGTGGTCGTGGAACTTGGCGATGGACGGATCATTGAGGGTTCCGGAACGCGTGGCCAGGTAGAAGGTTGTGATGGGTGGTATTTCGGGTTCCATCAGCACGACCAGGTTGTCACGGGAAATCTCTTCCGTGCACAGAAAGGACGGAAGTACGGCGATTCCTACTGAGGCGACAACTGCAGACTTGACGGCGCGCATGTCGGAAACGACGAGGGCCGGCCGTGCAGGGGGAGGCGATTCAAACACCGTCTGCCAGTAGTGGCGAGTGATGGGTTCGGATTCCCCGTTCGTCACCATGGGGAGCTTTTTCAGCGCTCGTTCGCCGTCGACCTCCAGGATTCCTGGGGGCAGTTCGTCGGCCATCTCCCGGGATGCGACCAGGACGAGGTCCTCATCATTGAGCGGTGTGCTGTCGATGCCGCGGCACCTGGGCTGAATGGAGGATATTGCCATGTCCACGGTGCTGGCCTTGAGGTCTTCCAGCAGGTTGCTCGACGTGTCGAGGCTGATGTCGATGTCCATGCCGTCGGCCGTGAGCTGCGCGAGTGAGGGCAGGACCCGTTCTGACATGAGTGCCGCGGGTCCGCCCAGCCTGAGGGGCCTGTCGGCGAGTGTGGTGCCGAGCCGCCGTGAAAGGGTCTGGTTGAGGTCGCTGATGGCTTGCTTGGTCTCGCTGGCCAGGATCTGGCCTTCTTCGGTCGGGTCCGCCCCTTGCGGAGTGCGGTCGAATAACTCCTGCCCCAGGGCCTTCTCGAGACTCCTGATCTGCTGGGTCACTGCGGGCTGTGTTATCCCGAGTCTGTTCGCCGCCTTGGTGAAGGATCCGCATTCGTAGACCGCTATAAATGTCTGAATCCACCCCAGTTGCATATACCCTTCCCCCGTACATTTGACAAAGCCGGGGTACATGCAATTTGCTGTGCTGTCTACCCCGTTGAAGGTAACTGTATCGAACATGGTTCCGGGGGTCTATCGATCCTTGGTTTGATGCCGTCAAAGTGATGGTAAAAAAGACCGGCGGGTGGTTCCATCCGGCCGTCACGTCGGATAGAACCACCCGCCGGTGGCTGTCAGGCCAGTTCAGCGATGACCAATTCGGCCACCTTCGCGGCGCTGGCGGGGTTCTGCCCTGTCACAAGCCGGTTGTCGGCAACCGCGAACTGCTGAAAATTATCACTCTTTGTGAACTTGGCGCCCTTTGCGATAAGGGCGGATTCGAGCGCGAAAGGAACGACGTCCGTGAGACCGACGGCGTCCTCTTCCTCATTGGTGAAGGCCGACACCTGCTTTCCCTCGACGAGGGGTGTTCCGTCGGTGAGGGTGACGTTGACCAGTCCGGCCGGACCGTGGCAGACGCCGGCGACGACGCCGCCCTGCTCGTAGATGCGGGCCGCGAGCTGAGCAAGTGCGGTCGCGTCGGGGAAGTCCCACATCGTGCCGTGGCCGCCGGCGTAGAAGATCGCGTCGTAGTCGGCCGGGTCGAGGGTGTCGGCGGTGGGGGTGTCGGCGAGCTGTTGCTCATGGGAGGCGAGGAAGGCCTCGGTGACGGTGTCGCCGTCCTTGACCCCGTCGCGGGGGGAGTTGCCGCCGGTCACGGAGACGAATGCGATGTCCCATCCGTGGGAGCGGAAGACCTCTGCGGGGTGGGCCACTTCGGGTACGTAGAAGCCGGTGTTGCGGCCGGTGTCGCCGAGCTGGCCGTGGGAGGTGAGGGCGAACAGTACCTTCGGCATCGTGGTGTCGTCCTTGCCTTGTGGGTGCGGTGATCAGGCGGTGAGCTGGGTGAGTTCGGGCAGGTAGATGCGTCGTTGCTTGCGTGTGATGGCCCGGTCGATGTGGTCGGGTGTGTGGTATCCCCACCAGGCCCACAGCGAGTTGGCTCCTGTGTCGCGCACGGCGAGCGCGTTGGTGATGTGGTCGTCGATGAAGGTCACCGCCGAGGCCGGCAGCCCGTCGCCTTCGGCAAGCTGCTGAACGGCGGTGCGTTTGTCGGAGCACTCGCCGATGACCTGCGTGACCGTGGCTTCGAGCTGTTGGTGCGCCAGGATGTCCCAGACGCTGGCTTCGTCCTTGGCCGTCACGATGGAGGTGCCGCGTCCCTGGTGGCGGCGCAGCAGATCGGCTACGCCGGGGTAGAGGGTGTGCATGCCGAGCCACTCGTCACGCTGCTGCTCGCGCAGCGTCGTGCGCACTGCCGTTGCGCCGCGGACGAGGCTGCTGAGCCGTTTCGGCGGGATGCGATCGAGGATCGCCTCGTAGTCGTCCACGGTGCGGATGGATTCGGCGGCGTTGTCGCGCGCGACCATGAAGTCGTCCAGCAGTCGCGCGTAGGTGCGTACCCGCCGGAAGCGTTCCACGAAGGCGGCCGGCATGGCGGCTGCCAGCTCGGCAATGGGCTTGTCGGCGAGGGCGGCCGGATCGTGGTCGGCGTAGTAGGTGACGACGGCGCATTCGGTGAGGGCATCTGCGATGACGCCGTCGAAGTCGAGTATCAGCACGAGAAGACTCTCCGTTGGGGCCGCGAGGGGCGGGTGTCAGACCGGGGGGTAGGCGCCCGCCCCTCGCGTGTCAAAGCGGGCCGTGCAGGTCAGGCGGCTACGGCCTGGTTCTTTGCGACGGTCTCGAAGACCTGTTGCATGAAGCGGCCCACGTAGGCGTAGTACGAGCAGGTGATGATGTTGCCGTCCACGATGACGTCGGAGTCCACGACGTCTGCCCCGGCGTTGATGACGTCGTCGCGCAGGCCGATGTAGGCGCAGGCGCGGCGGCCCTTGAGGACGCCGGCACTGACCATGATCCAGGGGCCGTGGCACAAGCCCGCCACGACCTTCTCGGCCGCATCCATCGCCCTCACGAAATCCAGCACGTTCGCGTCCTGGCGCACGCGGTCCGGCGCCTCGTGACCACCGGTGAGGATCACGGCGTCGTAGTTGGCGGCGTCCAGCTGGTCGAAGGAAGTCAGCGGCCGGGCGGTCTTGTCCATCGGCAGCGGTATGCCGTACTTGCCCGTGACGTCGGCACCGTTCTTCGTGGCGATGTCGACGTTCCAGCCCTCCTCGATCAGCCGGTAGTAGGTGTAGACGACGTCGTGGTCCTGGAATCCGGGACCGGTGATGATGACTGCGCTGGGCATGCGGTTCTCCTTAGTCGAGTGCCAGGGACAGGTAGTACTGGTCCAGTGCGGGGCGTCGGGCATCTGCCTGTGCCGGGGCGAGGATGTCGAGCTCGCCGGTGACCACACCGGTCAGGCCGAGCGGGATGTGGAAGAGGTCCTGGGGCTGGCGCCGGTAGAAGATGTCGGCGCCGGCGCGGATTCCGAAGGCGAACTCGCCGTCCGGAGACCGTTCACGGAGCTTGGCCTGGGGCAGGAATGAGACCGGACGTGCGGGCAGATTCGGAACCTCGGTGTGCTCCTGCTCGTAGCCGGTGCCCTGCCGGTCATAGTTGTCCCGGAGCCGGATCAGGTCGAACTTGTTGCGGGGGGCTTCCACTTCGACCAGCCACAGCGGGCCGGGCCCGATGCTCTTGCTGGAGTGGAAGGCGCCGCCGGCGATACGCAGGATCGTCCCCGCGCCAACGGGGACCTGACCGGCAAGGGTGTCGGTCACTCCCTGACCTGCGAGGCACAGCAGGTATGTCAGCTTGCGCGGATGGACGTGCATCGAGGTGGATTCACCCTCGTTGATCTTCAGGTTCCACACGTCGACGAAGTCGTCCACGTAAATGCGGTATTCCATGCCCCACGGCTTCGGAATGACTTCGTTGAGGTGGTGATCTTCTTCCGTGTTTTCATTTCCGATGCGTGAACCTTTCCTGACCGCCTCGTTAAGGGCGGAGAAATCACGCGGACCGGGATCGATCCTCACCATCAGATCAGACGCGCTCTGGACGCTTGGAGCCATCTCAGACATGGCTGATCCCCCTTTTTCATGGCTGGCTTCGGTCCCCGGTCTGAGCAGGACGTTAGACAGGACCTCCGTCGACTTCCAAATAGCAGCCGCTATGGTCGCCATAACGGCGCACTGGGGGCTTCGGGACGTGATGACTGCCTGCGTCCCTGCTTATTTGATGCGCAGATCGTCTGTTGGCAGGGTGCCTTTCAGGAATCCGCCCCGCACAAACCGGAGCGGCAGGTTCCTTTATTCGCCCCCTATTGAGGAGACGCACTGTGAGCACCCCTACGCCGGCTCGAGGCCGTCAGGGTCAGGCACCGGACAGCGTGACACCGCAGATCAACTCCATCGGCGTGCTGGGCTACGAGGCCTGCTCGGAGCAGGACACCATCACCCCTCTGGAGATATTCAAGGGGGCCGGGATGGTCACCTCCGGCCAGATCGCGCCGTGGCAGCGCGAGGCGGCCAGCCGCGAGCTGGATGTGCGCCTGGTCGCCCTGGAGCCCGGCGTCATCAAGATGCAGATGGGCACCAATGTCGTGGCCGACTCCGTCCTCAACGACGACGAGCTCTTCGACATCCTCTACATCCCGGGCGGCGTCGGCTCCGGAGCGTTGCTGACCAACGACCGGCTCCACAAGGTCATCCGACGGCACCACGAGGCTGGGAAGGTCATCGCCGCGAACTGCTCGGGCGTCGGTGTCCTGGCACGGTCGGGCATCGTCAACGACGAACCGCTGACCTGCGTCGCGGCCGTGGCGAGGGGCCTGCGCGAGGAAGGCTTCACCGTTCCGGTCGCACGGCGGATGTGGATCGCCAACACCGCCTCCCGGATTTGGACGTTCACCGGCTCCTACGGCGTCAACGGCGGTGCCGTCGCGCTCGTCGCCCACTACTTCGGGCGCGAGGTCGGGACGATCGTCTCGATGATGTTCGACACGCTCGGTGGCATCGGCGACGTCATCTTCGAGGAGACCGGACCCGAGTTCTACCAGCACGCCGAGTTGGAGGCGTCCTTCCAGGACCTCTTCCAGCCCATGCTCTACCCGCCGCAGGACGAGAACGCGACCGCCTAGAGCACCCGATTCCCCTGGAGAGCCGTCACATGACCACGCCCATTCCACTGCGGGACATCGACTGGATCCGCGGCGCGCTGCAGACCGCAGTAGCGCTCGAGCACTCCACGATGCCGCTGTACTGCGCCGCCATGTACTCGCTCGAGGTGCAGAACTACCCCTCCTACAACACCATCCGCAGTGTGCTGATGGAGGAGATGGTCCACATGGCCATCGCCGCCAACATGGTCGCCGCGCTCGGCGGCAGTCCGGACATCAAGGGCCTCGCACCGTCGTACCCCGGCACGGGCGGGCTGCCGGGGGGTGTGGCCCCCGACCTGCGGCTGCGCCTGGCCAAGCTGTCCACCGCGAGTCTGGAGGCGTTCATGCGCCTGGAGGCTCCGGAGTTCATGCTCAACGCCCGCCAGCGCGGATCCGCCTACCCGACGATCGGCGCCTTCTACGACGCCATCCGGGAGGCGATCATCCGTAATGCGGGAGCGGTGGAACGTGCGGTCCGGCTGGGCGGTCGAGCCAACCAGGTGGGCGGCAACCTTGGCTACCTGACCTTCGAGCCGGACGATGACGATCCCGTGGGCAAGCTCCTTCAGGGGCTCGACATCATCACCGAACAAGGGGAAGGCGAAGGCGAGGGGACGGTCGAGACGGCCCGGGAGAACTTCCAGAAGGAGGGATCCCACTACGCTCGCTTCGCCGAACTGCGCTACGGCCGGCGCTACGTCGCCCCCGACGACACAGTCATCTCACGAGAGACGGAACGGGACTTCTTCACCGGCGAGGAGATCGCCTGGCCCGTGGTCATCAACACCCTCGCCGTCCCGGATGACGGGTACGCGGCGCTGCTCGCACTCGACCCTCAGGGGCCCGAAGTCCGCAAAGAACTCGAGGGCTTCGACGACGCCTATACCCAGATGATGGTGGCCCTGGACACCTCCTGGAACGGCCCGGTGGAGACCTGGTGGCCGTCGCTTGGTGCTGCGGTCACGCAGATGGACCAGATGCGCGTACGGTCCTGCTTCAACATCATGCGCAACCAGGTCCCGCAGCCGGCCGTCGCCAGACTGCGCGACCTCTACCCGCGCGAGTACCGGGCGTTGGAGCGCTACACGGACCTGAGCCAGGCCGTGTTCTACGGCCCGCGCTTTATCAACAGCGCCGCATGAACGTGCCGTGGTGGTCCGCACGGTGCGGGCCGCCACGCCACCTTCTCCACCCGACGAAGGGCGAGACCCCACCGTGGTTCGCAACGCAAACCGCCTGCCGCTCGGCGGGCTGCTGGCGCTGGCCACCGCCGGCTTTCTGACCATGCTCACCGAGACCGTCCCCGCTGGGCTGCTGCCCCAGGTCGGCGACGGACTCCATGTATCGGACTCCGCGGCCGGCCAGTTGCTGACCGTGTACGCCGCAGGATCGGTGGTCGCGGCAATCCCCCTGACGGCCGTGACCCGCAGCCTGCCCCGACGTCCCCTGCTGGTGGCCACGATTGCCGCCGTAGCCCTGGTCAACCTCGTCACTGCGGTGTCGGCTTCCTACGAACTGACCGTGGTGGCCCGGGCAGTGGGCGGCATGGCGGCCGGCATCCAATGGGCGATGATCGCCGGATACGCCATGCGGCTGGTGGACGAGCCCCGCAAGGGCCGGGCCCTGGCAGTGTCGATGGCCGGAGTGCCGACCGCGCTCGCCCTGGGTGTCCCGGTCGGCACCTACGCCGGCGACCTGCTGGGCTGGCGCTACACCTTCGCGGCCATCGGCGCGCTGGCGCTGCTGGTCGCAGGGTGGGTGCTCGCCGCTGTCCCTCCCTTCCCCGGTGAGGACGCGGCCGGCCGCACTCCGCTGCGCCAGGTCTTCCTGCTGCCTGGCATCGCCACCATCCTGATCGCCGCTCTCCTCTTCGAGATCGGCCACATGAACCTGTACACGTATGTCGCCCCGTTCCTGCGGCGGGCGGGACTGGGCGGGTCGGTCGGGCCGGTGCTGCTGGCCTTCGGAGTCGCTGCCATGATCGGCCTGTTCGCCGCGGGCGTGTACATCGACAGGAATCTGCAAGGCGTCGTGCTGGCCACTTTGGCCTTGTTCACCCTTTCCATGGTCCTGTTGAGCCTGTGGGGGACACACGCCTGGCTGGCGGTGACCGTGCTGTTCGGCTGGGGCCTCGCGCTGGGCATCGCACCGACGATGTTCCAGGCCGCAGCCGCCAAGGCGGCAGGTACGGCGGCGGAGGTGGCGCAAGCCATGCTCGTCACCGTGCTCAACGCGGGCATGTCCCTGGGTTCCATGACGGGCGGACTCATCCTGAGCGGCCGCGGCGTCGGCGCGCTCCCCTGGACCAGCCTGATCGTGTTCGCCGCGGCACTGGTCCTGGCCGCTGCCACCCGCCGCACGGCCTTCGCCGCGCCCGCGCCCACAGCACACCCACCGCACGAAGACAGGACGCAGCCGCGGGAGCCTGTGCGGTGAGCACCTTCTACCACGTGTGCTTCACGACGCCGGACCTCACCGCGACCATGGGCGACCTCACCCGATCCGCAGGCCTGACCTGGCAGCCCCCGGTAGAGGGCAGGCTGGCCGACTGGGACTACCGCATGGCTTTCACCGCGGGCGGATCACCCTTCATCGAACTCATCGAAACCGACCCCGGCGGGCCATGGGGAGACACCTCCACCCCAGGCTTCCACCACCTGGGCTTTTGGACCTCCGACCTCACCGCCGGCAGAACACGTCTGAACAGCCAGGGCTATCCGGAGGCGTTCTCGGGATGCCCCTACGGACGAGCCTTCGCCTACCACCGCCTGAACAGCCTGGGCGGCCACATCGAGCTTGTCGACCTCACCCGGCAGTCCGCCTTCCTCCAGAACTGGAACCCGGACGGACAGCCGATGCCCGCCATCGACGAATCGAGCCTCGCATGAAACCCATCACCCTGATCACCGGTGGCAGCAGCGGAATCGGTGCCGCCACCGCCCAGAGCCTGCTCAAGCAGGGCCACCGCGTCGCCCTCACCGGCCGTGACCCCGACAAGCTCGCGGCCTTCGCGGCCAACCAGGGCGCCGGCAGCGACCTCATGACACTGCCGGGAGACACCTCCGATGCCTCGGCCGTGAGCCGCGCCGTCAAGAGCGTGACGCAGTGGGGCCGTCTGGAAAACGTCGTGGTCAACGCGGGTTTCTCCCTGCCTGGAACGCTCATGGATCACACACCCGAGGCCATGCACGCCATGGTGCTGACCAATGTGCTGGGTCCCGCACTCGTCGTTCGTGAGTGCATCCCCCACCTGAAGGACAGCCGCGGCCGGCTCGTCCTGGTCGGCAGCGTCGCCGGGGCCAAGCACACCCCCAACAACCTCTACTCGGTCACCAAGTGGGCGCTGCATGCGCTGGCGGAGAACACCCGGCTCGCGGTCACCGCCGATGGTGTCGGGGTGACGCTGGTGGCGCCGGGCAAGGTCGACACCCCCTTCTGGGACAACCGGGGCGGCCTGCCGGACGGCCCCGCGATGAGTGCCCAGGACGTCGCGAGCTGCATCCTGTTCGCCTTGAACCAGCCGCCGGGCATGGACATCAACCAGCTCCAGGTGCGTCCCGTCGGGCAGATCAACTAAGGCCTCCCATACGGTGCAGGGGTCCGGCGGCAGCGCCCGCACCGGTCGCTCTACGCGCCGTGGCCGGCCACCTGCGCGCGTGCCGCCCGGGCCGCCACAGCCCCCTGGACCCGGTGCTCCAGCAGGTCTCCGAACATTGCCCCGCGGCGCAGCACTTGGCGCACTTGTTCCTCTTCCCGAGCCCTCGCGAGGGCGGGGTCGTGCGTGCGCGGAGCAGCAGCGGACGCCGATGGAGTCCGCAGCAGGCGCAGCGCCCGCTGAACCCCGTCTCAGGCAGCCCGCGGCGCGCATGATCCAGTACAGGCGCACCGAGGAGTCCCTCAACTGAGGGCACAGGGGCACCCAGTCGGACAGGTTGGAGGTGTAGAAGCCGCCGTCGGCAGCCCCATCAGTTCCACATCGGATATCGCACTCCGACGCGTCACAAGCCGCGAGGACCTGCCGTGTTATTCGGGCAAGCGGCCGCCGTGTGGTCGACTACGTCGAGCGCGTGGCCCTGGAGCAAAGGCACGCTTCCCCACTGCCGCGGCCCTGCGGGCCCGCAGGGCTTGGTCGCGCCAGGTCTTCCGTTGATCATCATCAGGTTCCGGGCCGGTCTCCTTTCTTCCGGTTCTGCCGGCCGCCTGCGGCTCAGGCGTCCTTGGGCACGTCGTGGCGGGTTGCCTGGCCGAACTCGCCCTCGAGGCGGCCCAGCAGGCGGCTGAGCAGCACGTTGAATTCCTTGAGGTCCTCAGGGGAGAAAACATCGGCGAACAGCCGGCGTTCACGGTCGGTGCGTTGTTGCGTGGCGGCGCGCCAGCGGTCCTGGCCGTGGGCAGTGAGCCGGACGGGCTTGCTGCGGCCGTCGGCCGCAGCGACGGATTCGATCAGCCCTGCCTGGGAGAGGCGGGCCAGACGCACGCTCATCGTGCCCGAGGTGATGCCCAGTTGCTGGGAGAGCGTGGTGGGGGAGGCCTGGTACGGCGGGCCGGAACGCTGCAGGGCCGAAAGTGCCGCCCAGTCGCCGGCGGTGAGCTCGTTGTCAGCCGCGACCTGGGTGAGCAGGCGCTCGAAAAGCCTGGCCATGCGCCCGATGCGCTGGCGGGCGGCCTCGGTCAGAGGGTCGACGTCGGGCATGTCGGCGACCCACCCCGACAGTTCGGCCTCCACCGAGTCGTGTGGCTCAAACGGTTGCTCGGATCTGGGCACCTTTGACACTCCCTTGAGTCTCAAGATAAATTACCTTGGCACTCAAGATAACCACATCAGGAGGGCTCGTGACACACACGTCCACCAACGAGGCCACGCCCGGCCTGCCCTGGGCCGGACTCCTCGCCCTTGCAGTCGCCGGATTCGTCACGGTGCTCACCGAAACCGTCCCCGCAGGCCTCCTGCCCCAGATCAGCGATGGCCTCGACGTCTCCCAGGCCACCACCGGGCAGTTAGTAACCGTCTACGCGGCCGGATCGATGCTCGCCGCGATCCCGCTGACCGCACTCACCCGCCGCTGGCCACGCCGCCCCGTGCTGCTCGTCACGGTCCTGTCCGTGGTCGCCGCCAACGCCGCCACCGCAGCCTCGCCCTGGTTCGCCTTCACCTTCACCGGCCGCCTCATCGCCGGATTGGGCGCAGGCCTGCAGTGGGCGATGATCGCCGGATACGCCATGCGCATGGTCCCCGAAGCCAGCAAGGGCAAGGCCCTGGCCATCTCCATGGGCGGCGTCCCTGTTGCCCTGGCTGTCGGCGTTCCTCTCGGCACCGCCCTGGGCACAAGCATCGGATGGCGCTCCACCTTCGCCGTCATGGCAGCCCTCGGGCTCATCGTCACTATTTGGGCTCGCGCCGCCCTCCCGCCCATCGCAGGAGAGGCAGCCCACGAACGCATGCCGGTCAAGCGGGTCCTCATGCAGCCCGGCATCATGATCCTGATGCTGGTCGCCTTCGCCTTCGAAGTCGGCCACATGAACATGTACACCTACATTGCCTCGTTCCTGTCCTCCTCCGGCCTGGAAGACCGAGTCGACGTCGTCCTGTTCGTCTTCGGCCTTGCCGCCATCACCGGCCTGTGGCTGACCGGATCCCTGATCGACCGCCACCTGCGCGCCGTCGTCCTGACCACCTTCGCCGCCTTCACCGGCGCCATGGCGCTGCTTGCCGCCCTCGGCTCCAACCCCGTCACCACGGTCGCCGCCATCGCCGTGTGGGGAATGGCCCTGGGCGCCGCCCCGACCATGCTGCAGGCCGCATCCGCCCGCGCCGCCGGCTCCGCCATGGAAATCGCCCAGTCCATGCTGGTCACGATGCTCAACGCCGGCATGGCCGCAGGGCCCTTCCTGGGCGGAGCCCTCTACGCGGCCCAAGGCACCAGCCCGCTGCCCTGGACAAGCCTTGGCCTCTTCGCTGCCGTGCTGGCCCTGTCCGCCGCACTGGGCCGCACCGCCTTCCCCGCCTCCAGCGCCGCGCCCGCGGACAGCCCCGCACCACAGGAGCAGCCCGCCGACGCCCTGGCCGCCACGTCCCGCACCTCCGGCTGACGGCATGCCGACCAATCCGGACAGCCGCCTCGCTGACACAGCCTCAGCCTCAAAGACCACCAGGTAAGGAACTCTGATGCCGTCACCGCACACTGATCCCACGACCACCAAGGTGTGGTTCATCACCGGCACCAGCACCGGTCTGGGCCGCGCCCTGGCCCACGAGGTCATCGCCGACGGCGACCGGCTCGTCGCCACCGCACGCGACACCAGCACCCTCGACGACCTGGTCGCCCTCGCGCCCGACCGGGTCCGCGCGCTGCCCCTGGACGTCACCGACCCCACCGCGGTCCGCCTTGCGGTCGACACCGCGCTCAAGGACTTCGGCCGTATCGACGTCCTGGTCAACAACGCCGGCTACGCACTGCGGGGCGGCCTCGAAGAACCCTCGGAGACCGAACTGCGCCGGCAGTTCGACACCAACGTCTTCGGCGCGCTGGATGTCACCCGGGCCGCCCTGCCGGCCATGCGCGCCCAGCGCTCGGGCTGCATCGTTCAGATGTCCTCCGTCGGCGGTGTCCTGGCAACCCTGGGCGGAACCGCGTATGCGGGCACCAAATTCGCCCTCGAAGGACTCTCCGAGGGGCTGGCTGCCGAAGTGGCCCACCTCGGTATCCACGTCCTCATCGTGGAACCCGGCCCCTTCCGCACCGACTTCACCGGCCGATCCGTGCGCTGGGCCGAGCCGATCGACGACTACCAATCCGTCCTGAACCCTGCCAAACAGCAGTTCTTGGCTATGCACGGCACACAACCCGGCGACCCCGCCCGCGCAGCCCGCGCCATCATCACAGCCACCCGGATGGAAAACCCCCCGCTGCGCCTCCCGCTGGGCGCCAACGCCATCGACCGGATCCGCGAACGACTCCAACAGCGACTGCGCGAAGTAGACGCGGTTGAGTCACTTGGCCGCCCGACCGACTTCGACTGACCACCCGACACAGCACCTTTCCCTGGCGCGAAACTGTGGCCGCTCATCGGCCCTCACCCGGCGGCCCGCAGCGCGAACTACGCACTGCTGCCGCCCACGAACGGCGCCTCACCGAGCCACCCCCGTCTCGGTGAGGCGTCTTGGCCGCTCCGCCCCCAACGCGGCGACCGGCACCGGTCACAGCGACGCGCGGCGGCTGAAGGCCGTGCGGGTCCGCACCCCGGCGAGCGCCGGACACCCGAGATCGCCCGCGAATACGAGGACCGAACGGCCGCCGAAGAGCGGGCTGAACGGGCCATGATGCTCGTGCAAGAGCAGCACTTCCCCGCCCGGTAGATCCGCCGGCTGCTCCGGGAGCACCGCGGCGCGTGGGTCCTGCCTCAATGAAGGACAGAGCGGTTCCGGGCGATGCAGATCGATATGGACAGCCACGGAACGGGCGTCGTTTGTCGACGTCCTTCGGAGTCACCTTGCAGACCTGCCACATGACCAAGGTCGATTGGTTGGGAGTCAGGTCGCGGATCTGGTGACCGGCCCCGGCGCCGGCTAGGAGCCCGAGCCGGAGGCCGTCGCAGTGGTGGCGACCGAGAAGGAGCTGACGATCGCCCCGTCCTTCTCGGACTGCTCGATGGCAGTGTCCAGCCACAGGGCGTCCTCGCCGCCCTCGGCGACCATGCGTTCGCCCAGCTCATGCACCCACACCATGCGTCCCCACCGGCAGGCGCTTCGGCGAACCGCCCCCCTTGTCGAGATGACCTGTTAGAAGTCTCAACTCGTCGGCGCAGGCGCCTCATTGGTTTCCTGTCCTGCCGTCGGCGTGCTCTGATCGGCCCGCTTGCCAATCGCGCATCCGGCCTGCCGCGTGCCCTGCGCGAAGTCGACCCCGACTTCGTCCCGCTGGACGGCACGCGCGCGGAGCGCGACCGGATCGGCGACAGCCGGGTCGACTGCTTCCACGTGCCCACGACCTGAGCGCGGTCCGGCTCACCGTCATGGGAACCGGCCCGTGGGGGACGACACCCCTCACACAGTGAGCGTCGGGGTCAGCTGAAACAAGGGGCACAACTCGCAAGGAAAGGGGGAAGACATGATCTGCGGACTCATCGTGGGTGTCACGCGCATTGAGTTGGCCTGCTTCAAGATGCGCGCTCTGTGGCCATGTGGTGACCTTGGTTGTGGAGGCTATGGCTGACCCCAGAGGAGATGGTGATATGCCTTCCATTGACAAGGCGATCGAGGACATCACGGGCGTCCGGAGCGACCTAGAGGCGGCACTTGATCCCGCCGAGCCCGACGGTGTCTACCGCGACAGCCGGGAGTGCGCCGCGCTGGCGCTGCTCTCCGCAGACACCAAGCTGCTGCTGTCCCCGCCGACCCCTCGCCCCAAGAAGGGCTAGCGGACCGACGGGAGCAGCTGAATGGAGCAGTCAGGCACTTCGGCCCTCTTGCAGGGCGCGGTGCAGGACCTTGCGTCCGACGTGGTCTCCGCCCTTCGGGGTGGAGACCACGTGCGCATGTCCGGCACGGGGGCGACGGACGACCTCGAGGGCAACTTCGCCCTCGCGGCGGTACGCGTGTTGGGAGCAGACCTGCTGCTGCCGCACGTACTCTTTCCGACTCCGCCCGCCCCGGAGGCACTTGCCGTGTTCCGCAGGACGGTGGAGGCCTTCCCGCCGCGCGCCGACGCGGCACCCACCGTCAAGTGGAGCCACTGGGCGATGAGTCGGACCCTGCGGCGGCTCGACACACCCCTGGCCGGAGCACCCGCCGGGGACCGGACCGCGGAGCCGGACGTCGCCGGCTGGCTCGACGAGGCGACATGGCAGGTGCTGACGCACCAACTCGCGGTCCTGGCCCCGCTCGCGGTGCCCGGTGAGGACTGCGCGGTGGCCCGCGCCGCCCAGCGCCGCCCGGTCGACGTGGCCCGGGGCTTCGTGCGGGCCGTGCGTCGCAGGGACTGGCAGCAGGCGGCCGGGGCGGGACGCTGGCTCACCCTGCTGGACGGGGTCCCGGACACACTCGGCCTCGCGGCGGGGCTGGACTTCGTGGAACTGATGGGTGGCAGCGACCCCCGGGTGTCCCTGCAGGTCCAGGCGGCACGGGTCATGCGGGCGGCCGGAGCGCTCGTATGACCGCCCTGGCCGCCAGGGGGATCCGAGCCGGCGAGATCCGAGAGGTGGGAGCCGCCGCGTTCGCCTGGCTGTCCGCGCACCGGGGCGACTTCGCGTTGAGCGAGGACGCACTCACCGCGGACGGCCAGGTGGACGCCACCTGGAAACCGCTCGGCGAACTGGCTCAGACCTGTGCGAGCGTACGCTCGCACACCCCGCCGTCCGATCCGCTGCACGTGTGTGCGCGGGAGCTGCTGCGGTTCGCGTGGCAGCAGACCGGCCGGGGCGAACTGTTCCTCCGGCTCCAGCAGTCGGAGCCGTTCGCGACGTACCCCCTGGAGATCTACTCCGTCTTCGCCTCGGCCGGGCTGCGGCATCCCGGATACGAGGCCGCAGCCGCCACGACGGCCCGCACCCGGGGCTGGCGGCTCACCGAGCAGGATCCGACCCGCCGGCTGGGCGTCCTGAAAGCCGAGCGGCGCAGCGGCATCCGCCGTCCGGAGCGGGACGCGGAGGTGCTGCGGCGCACCTGGCTCGGCGGACTGCCGGAACCATGGACGTTCGAGCGCTCCTCGGGGTACGCGCTCACCCACGTCGTCTTCCACCTCACCGACTGGGGCCGCACGCCCGCGGGCGTCCCCGCGGACCTGGCCGCCTACCTGGCTCACTGGTTGCCGCCCTGGCTCGACACCTGCCTGGACGCCGGGATGTGGGACCTCGGCTGCGAGCTGCTGATCGTGGCAGCGAGCCTCCCGTGCCCGCCCGACCACACGACCCTTCAGCACGCCTGGTCCCGGATCGCCCGGGCACAGCACGACTCCGGCGCTCTCCCGCAGCAGGCCCCGGTCTCCCGGGGCGAGGCCGGAGCCGACTCCGGGGGCGACGCCGCAGTGGCCCCGGAGCCGGACTTCCTTCAGTGCTACCACTCCACCCTGATGGCGGCCTTCGCGGCGGCACAGACCGTCAAGTACCTCGCCGGCGAAGGCCACGAGGACGGTGCCGAAGACCGCGCGGCGTACGTGGGCGGCACCCAGAACCGGTACAGGGGACAAGGAGTGCCCGGATGACCGACACCCGTCTGATGCACACCGTCGGCGTCCGCGCCCTGGAGTGGCTGTGGGCCCATCGCGACGGATTTCGCCTGGAGCCCGACGTCGATCCGGAAGTGGGCTTCCTGGAGCGCTTCAAACCGGTCGGTGAACTGGCCCTGATCTGCAGGGTGTTGTTCCGCGAGGGCGTGGCCGGTTCACGGCAGGCCGAACTCGCGCGCAAGCTCCTCGACCACACCTGGCGGCACACGCTGGACGGCGGCCGCATGCTGGTGCGCGGCCAGCGCATCGAGCCGCTGTCGCCCATCCCGTTCGAGGTGTACCTCCCGTACAAGGAACTCGGGTACAGCGAGCCCGAGGTGGAGCGCGCCACCGTCCTCTACCACCGGCTCGACAGCTGGGCGGCCCTCGAACTGGACCCGACCCGCCGCCTCGGACTGTCCGCGTTCCAGCGCCGCTTCGGCCTCACACCCCGCATGCCCGAGGCGGACATCGTCGGCTCGACCTGGCTGGCCCGCACCCCCGAGCCCTGGACGGTCAGCGGGCACATCGCCTACGACGTCACCCACACGGTGTTCCACCTCACCGACTGGGGAGAGCACCCCGACGGCCTGCCGCCGGACATCGCCGACTACCTCGCCATGTGGCTGCCGGTCTGGATCGACGACTGGCTGGACCTCGAGCGCTGGGACCTGCTCGGCGAACTCCTGGTCGTCGACGCCTGCCTGCCCCGCCCCACCCTGGACGAACGGGCCTGGGAGGGCTTCGCTGCCGCGCAGCAGCCCGACGGCGCCATGCCCGCCGTGCGGACGATGCCCGAGGGCGAACCGGACGAGGTGTTCGACATGATCTACCACCCGACTCTGGTCGCCGCCTTCGCCTCGGTGCTGGCCACCTCCCGCGCCCTCACCGAGCTGACGCACGCCCCCTCATGACCGGCCCGTCCACGCCCTGGCCGGGCGCCGAGGAGGACAGGGACCACTCCCTGAAGGGTGGCGGCCTCGGCACCGACGACACCACCTTGCGGGCGCGGCTGGAGAGCGCCGTCGGCGCCATCGACGCGCCCGACGTCGTCTTCGCCGTGTCCCGCTCCGGCCGCCGCACCCTGCACTGCGGTGGCACCGCCCCACCCCCACGGGTCCCGCGGCAGGACCTGCGCTACGAGATCGGTTCGGCCTCCAAGGCGTTCGCCGGCCTGCTGCTGGCCCAGCTCATCCAGCGCGGCGTGCTGACCGGGGGTGAGCCGGCCGCCGCCTGCCTGGACCCGGGCCGGCGCAGGGACGCGGACCCGGTGACGCTCGCCCACCTCATCACGCACACCGCCGGACTGCCCGCCCTGCCGGCCGACTTCTACCCGCGGGCGCTGCCCGCCTGGCGCACCAACCCCTACGGCCGCTATCCGGCCGAGCGGGTGGCCGACGCCTTCCTGCGCCACCGCACCCGGCACCGGCCCGGCACCCGGTGGCACTACTCCAACTTCGGCGTCGCCGTGCTCGGCCACGCCGTCGCGGCAGCGACCGGCACGGCGTGGGAGGAGTTGCTCGGCGCGCACGTGCTGCGACCGTTCGGCCTGAGCGGCACCGCATTGCGGGCGGAGGACCCGAAGACCGACGCCGTCGGGCACGGCAAGGACGGCCGTACGCCCACCCTCGCCTTCGACGCGGGCGGCTTCCAGGCGGCGGGCGCCGTCCGCGCCACCCCGCACGACCTGCTGACGTTCCTCGAAGCCCACCTCGACCCGGACGGCTCCCCGTCGGCCGACGCCCTGCGGGCGGTGCGCACCCCCGTGCTCCGACGTGGCCCGGGACACCGGCACGTGCACACGATGGCGTGGTTCCGGCATCCCACGAACGGTGGACCGATGTACTTCCACAGCGGGGCGACCCTCGGCCAGCAGGCCTTCCTGGGCTTCCGGCCGGACACCGGCACGGCCCTGGTCGCCCTGTGCACCCGCCGCTTCCGCGCCCG
Organism: Streptomyces sp. R28; assembly: GCF_041052385.1. Classification (GTDB taxonomy): domain Bacteria; phylum Actinomycetota; class Actinomycetes; order Streptomycetales; family Streptomycetaceae; genus Streptomyces. The sequence continues at coordinate 9,895,078 of NZ_CP163439.1, forward strand.
CGACCCCTTCGTCGCCACCGCGTACGCGCTCCTCGCGGAGGAGTAGTCCCCGCGGAGCGGCCGGTGCGGAGCCGAGCCCCGCACCGGAAGAGTCCTACGGCGTATGGCTCCTAGGACCTGTGACTCCCAGGACGTACGACTCCTACAACCGCTGCCACAGGGCCGGAGTGGAACTCGGCGACCACGCGCCCTGCGCCTGGTGGGTCTGCACGCACTGGTAGCGCACGCCCGCGTGGGTCACCGTCGTGCCGGCCTCGTAGACGCGGCCCGCGGCCCATGTCTCCGCCGCGTCGTTGTCCTCCGGAGCGGGAGTTCCGGCCTGGCCGGACGCGGTCTTCAGGACGAGCCCGAATTCGCTGAGGATCGGGTTGATCGGCTGGTAGAAGGTAGTCCCGCCGTCCGTGCAGTCGCCTGAGCCGCCCGAAGTCACGCCCTGTGCCTGGGAGCCCGAGACGTACGGGCCGCCGGAGTCACCCGGCTCGGCGCACACGGTCGTCTCGGTCACGCCGTTCACGGTGCCCTGGGAGTAGCTGACACTCGTGTCGTGCTGCTCGATGGTGCCGCAGTGCCAACCGGTGGTGGAACCGGAGCGGCAGATCGACGCCCCGACGAGCGCCTGGACCGAGCCGGCGACCTGCGTCCGCTCGCCGTCCTCGCCCTCCACGTCGGCCGTGGCGGTCCAGCCGCTGTTGACGCCTACCCAGGACATGTCCTTGCCGGGGAACGTGGAGGCCTGGAACGTGCCCTGTTCGGCCATGTTGGAGCCCGCGGTCGTGTCGCCCTTGGTCCCGCAGTGGCCCGCCGAGGCGAAGCCCTGCTGCTGGTCCTTGGTGACGGAGAAGCCGATGGAGCAGCGGGCGGTGCCCTCGATGTAGTAGGCGTCGCCGCCGACGAGGTCCGCCAGCAGCCGGGGCCGTTGCGCCGACAGGCGGACGCCGACGCCCTTGCCCTGGAGGCCGGCGGCCTTGATGAAGGCGGTGGCGGCCGAGCGCTTGGTCGCCTGGACGACGACCCGGTTCGTGGGTACGTCGACGTACCAGACCGGTGTGTCGCGCGTCTTGACGCGGGCGGCGGCCGTGTCCAACTCCTTCTTGACGGCCTGGAGTTCGGCCAACGGCTGCTTGACGACCGCGGCCTGCGCGCCCTGGGCCTTGATGGCGGACACGTCGGCGGCGTGCGTGGTCGCGACGGTGAGCTCCGCGGAGGTCGCCCCCCGCAGCCAGGCCCCCGCGAAGTGCTCGCCCAGGGCGTTGCGCAGGCGTCCCGCGCGGACGCCCGCCTCCGCCTCGTTGACCAGCCGCTCGGCCGCCTGACCGGGCTTCAGCTTCAGGTCACGCTCCAGGGCGCGCAGCACCGCCGCCGACGGCCGGTCGGCGCCGAGCGTCTGTGCGGCGGTGGACGCGGGCGGCGGGTCGGCCGCGGCGGCCGAGGTGACCCCGGTGAGGACGAGTGCGCCGAGAGCGGTCAGGGCGGCGCCGCGGCGACCTGCCGCGGTATGTCTGCCGAGCATGCGATGTACCTCCATCGAGTACGAGTGGGATGTCGACCAGCTCAAGGCCTTGACGGAAAGGCGTGCACCGATGCCGTGAGAGACGTTTTTTCGCGCTTTGGGGGGCTCCGAGTGGTGCCATGTGCATCACTCGGAGCCCCCCGGCCCCCGCTCCCGTGCGGGACACCAGACTTTCATCGTTCGTTTTCTTGAATGATTCGTGTTTAGCGAGGTAGGTTGTCCCCATGACCGCATCCCAGACCCCGACCCCAGCCGAGGAGCTGCGCGGTGCCGGCCTGCGGGTGACCGCCGCGCGTGTCGCGCTGCTGGAGGCTGTCCGGGCCGGTGACCACCTCGGCGTCGAGGCCATCGCCTCCGGGGTGCGTGATCGCGTAGGCCATGTCTCCCTGCAGGCCGTGTACGAGGGCCTCCACGCACTCACCGCGGCGGGACTCATCCGCCGTATCGAACCGGCCGGCAGTCCGGCCCGGTTCGAGGGTCGTGTCGGCGACAACCACCACCACGTCGTGTGCCGGTCGTGCGGTGTCGTCGCCGACGTCGACTGCGAGGTCGGCGAGGCGCCGTGTCTGACCGCGTCCGACGACCACGGCTTCGCCATCGACGAGGCCGAGGTCATCTACTGGGGCCTGTGCCCCGACTGTTCCACCGCCAGCAGTGCACCCCAAGCACTGTGAATCACCTAGTTCGGAAGGTTTCCCATGGCTGAGAACCCCGATGCGATCGTTACTGACGCGAAGACGGAGGGCGCCGGTGGCTGCCCCGTCGCGCACGATCGCGCCCCCCACCCGACGCAGGGCGGTGGCAACCGTCAGTGGTGGCCGGAGCGGCTCAACCTGAAGATCCTGGCCAAGGACCCTGTCGTCGCGAACCCGCTCGGCGGGGAGTTCGACTACGCCGAGGCGTTCCAGGCCCTTGACCTGGCGGCCGTGAAACAGGACATCGCCGAGGTGCTGACCACCTCGCAGGACTGGTGGCCCGCCGACTTCGGCAACTACGGCCCGCTGATGGTCCGTATGGCCTGGCACAGCGCCGGCACCTACCGCATCAGCGACGGCCGCGGCGGTGGCGGCCGTGGTCAGCAGCGCTTCGCGCCGCTGAACAGCTGGCCGGACAACGGCAACCTCGACAAGGCCCGCCGTCTGCTGTGGCCGGTCAAGAAGAAGTACGGCCAGTCCATCTCCTGGGCCGACCTCATGATCCTCACGGGTAACGTCGCCCTGGAGCAGATGGGCTTCGAGACCTTCGGCTTCGGCGGCGGCCGCGCCGACGTCTGGGAGGCCGACGAGGACGTCTACTGGGGCCCCGAGACCACCTGGCTCGACGACCAGCGCTACACCGGCGACCGCGAGCTGGAGAACCCGCTCGGCGCCGTCCAGATGGGCCTCATCTACGTCAACCCCGAGGGCCCCAACGGCAACCCGGACCCGCTGGCCGCGGCCCGCGACATCCGCGAGACGTTCCGCCGCATGGCGATGAACGACGAGGAGACCGTCGCCCTCATCGCCGGTGGTCACACCTTCGGCAAGACCCACGGCGCCGGCCCGGCCGACCACGTCGGCAACGACCCCGAGGCCGCCTCCATGGAGGAGCAGGGCCTGGGCTGGAAGTCCACCTACGGCACCGGTAAGGGCGGCGACGCCATCACCTCCGGTCTCGAGGTCACCTGGACCACCAAGCCCACCCAGTGGAGCAACGACTTCTTCGACATCCTCTTCGGCTACGAGTGGGAGCTCACCCAGAGCCCCGCCGGCGCCAACCAGTGGGTGGCCAAGGACTCCGAGGAGATCATCCCCGACGCGCACGACGCGTCGAAGAAGCGTCGGCCCACGATGCTCACCACCGACCTCTCGCTGCGCTTCGACCCGATCTACGGTGAGATCTCGAAGCGTTTCCACGAGAACCCGGACCAGTTCGCGGACGCCTTCGCCCGCGCCTGGTACAAGCTGACCCACCGTGACATGGGCCCGAAGTCCCTGTACCTCGGCCCGGAGGTCCCGGCGGAGACGCTGCTGTGGCAGGACCCGCTGCCGCAGGCCGAGGGCGAGACCATCGACGCCGCCGACGTCACGGCCCTGAAGGCCAAGCTCCTCGACTCGGGCCTGACGGTCTCGCAGCTGGTCTCCACCGCGTGGGCGTCGGCCTCGACGTTCCGCGGCAGCGACAAGCGCGGCGGTGCCAACGGCGCCCGTATCCGCCTGGAGCCGCAGCGCGGCTGGGCGGTCAACGACCCGGACGAGCTCGCCCAGGTCCTGCGCGTCCTCGAGGGCGTCCAGGCCGAGTTCAACTCCGGCGCCAAGAAGGTCTCCCTGGCCGACCTGATCGTCCTCGGCGGTGCCGCCGGTGTCGAGAAGGCCGCCAAGGACGCCGGCGTCGACGTGGAGGTCCCCTTCACGCCGGGCCGTGTGGACGCCACCGAGGAGCACACCGACGTGGAGTCCTTCGCCGCGCTGGAGCCGACCTCGGACGGCTTCCGCAACTACCTCGGCAAGGGCAACCGCCTGCCGGCCGAGTACCTGCTGCTCGACCGTGCCAACCTGCTCACCCTGAGCGCCCCCGAGCTGACCGTCCTCGTCGGCGGCCTGCGCGTCCTCGGCGCCAACCAGGGCGGCTCGACGCACGGCGTCTTCACCGACACCCCGGGCAAGCTGACCAACGACTTCTTCGTCAACCTGCTCGACCTGGGCACGGAGTGGAAGTCGACCTCCTCGGACCAGACCACCTTCGAGGGCCGCGACGCCGCCACGGGCGAGCTGAAGTGGACCGGCACCCGTGCCGACCTCGTCTTCGGCTCGAACTCCGAGCTGCGCGCGCTCGCGGAGGTCTACGCGAGCGACGACGCGAAGGAGAAGTTCGTGAACGACTTCGTCGCGGCGTGGGTCAAGGTCTCGAACCTTGACCGGTTCGACCTCGTCTGATCCGTTCCGAGCATGACGTCCAGGCCGGCTCGCAGGGGTCGGCCTGGACGTCGTCGTTTGCGCGCAGGAACCTCACCCGGCGCACCTTTCACAGAACGCACACCGAGCTCCATCAGCTCTTTAATTTTCAAAAGATAGGCTCGCCGGACAGGGGAGTGGCCGACGGCGGCCCACCCGCCGCGCCACTCACTCCTTCTCTCCCCCCACCAGCACAGGAGACTCGGCGTGCATGACGGCGACGTAGTGGTGATCGGCGGCGGCTATGCCGGCGTCCGTCTGGCGAAGCGACTGGACACGACGGCGCGGGTCACGCTGGTGGACCGCAAGGAGGTCTTCTTCCATCGCATCGCCTCCCTGCGCGCCGGCGTGCGCCCGGACTGGTCCCACAGCCCGTTCATCCCCTACGACCGGCTGCTGCGCAACGGCCGGGTGGCCGTGGGCAAGGCGGTCCGTATCGACACCGCCGAACGGCAGGTCATGCTCGCGACGGGGGAGCGGCTCCCGTACGACGTGCTGGTGATCGCCACCGGCGCCGACTACCCCGAACCGGCCCGCTTCTCCGGCACCACCACCGAGGAGGCGGTGAAGTCCTTCGCCACGCACCAGCAGCACATCGCCTCGGCGGAGCACATCCTCGTCGTCGGCGGCGGGCCCTCCGGGGTCGAGCTCACCGCCGAGATCCGCCTCGCCCGGCCGGACGCCCGCGTCACGCTCGCCCACTCCGGACCGGAGCTGCTGCACTCCACGGGCAGCGCACGGGCCGGGCGCAAGGCGCGCACCTGGCTGGAGTCCCATGACGTGAACGTGTGGCTCGACGCCTTCATGTCCCCCGGCAACGACTTCGGCACCTACCGCGACGCCGCCGGAAACATCATCGAGGCCGACCGCTCCTTCTGGGCGACCGGCACCACGCCGAACACGCTCTGGCTGCGCCTGGCCGGGCACGGGGACTGGCTGAACGAGGCGGGACACGTGAGGGTCGACCAGGCACTGCGGGTCCAGGGATGGCTGGACGTGTTCGCGGTCGGCGACGTGAACGACGCCACCGAGGTCAAGATCACCCCGGCCGCGCTGGCCCAGGCGGACCTGGCCGCCCACAACATCCGCGCCTACCTGAACAGCGGCGGCAAGCACCGCAAGGAGCCCCGCTTCTACCGGCCGGTGCACCGCACCCCGCTCATCGTGCCGTTCGGCCCGGCCGACGGAGTGACCATGCTGCCCGTCCCGGGCGGCGAAACGGCGGTCCTCGGCAGCCGCACCACGACCATCGCCAAGGCGAAGACCCTCATGACCCCGTACATGCGACGCCAGCTGGGCTACACAGCGGCGTGAGGGGACGGGGCGGGCCGGCCCCGCCCCGGCACGCCGGTACCCGCATGTGTGCCGTATCGAAGCCACCGTGCCGGGGTACCCGGAGCCTTTCCAGCCCGCCCCGGGCCCCGGCAGGGGCCCGCGCCGGACGGCAGGACGGCGAACGGAGTCGTCATGACGCGGAACCGGGAGAGCGCGACGCCCGCTCGGCGAGCCGGGGCTCCCCGGCTGCGCCCGGTCGGGGAGAGCCCGATTCAACCGGGCTCGCGGGAACCGCACGCGCACAACAACCAGGAACCGCCCCGTGATCGCAGCCAGGCGATTCTCGAGGCGGCGAAGCAGGTCGGCGCGCTCCTCAAACGCAACGGGCACACGTTCGCTCTGGCCGGAAGCGTCGCCGTCTACGCCCACGGCGGCAGCGGTCACCTGCGGCACGACGCCGACTTCTGCGTACGCCGCGCAGACGCCGAAGCCGTGGCGGACACGCTGACCGAAGCGGGCCTCACGGTGCGGACGCCGCCGGAGGACTGGCTGCTGAAGACCACGTGCCTCGGCCAGGAGGTCGACCTGCTCTTCGAGCTCGGGCACCGCTCGGTCACCTCGGACATGCTGGCCCGGGCTCAGGATCTCCCGGTCGACTCGGTGCACATGCCCGTCCTGGCGGCGACGGATCTCATGCGGGCGCTCATCGAGCCCTTCTCCGAGCACCACTGCGACTTCGGGCCGGTGCTCGCCGCGGCCCGCGCCCTGCGCGAGAAGGTCGACTGGGCGGACGTACGAAGGTCCTGCGGGGACAGACCGATGCCTGCCGCGTTCTTCTTCCTGCTGGAACGCCTGAACGTCATCGCCCCAGAGAAGGAGCCCCGATGAGCGGATACGCCGCCCCGCCCGCTCCCGGCGCCGGCGGAGCGCAGAACCTGGACTACCGCGTGGCCCATCTCGCCGACCACCTGGCCGCCGGGGACCTCGGCGAGCTGGGGGTGCGGATCGAGATCCGCGGCGAAGCGGTTCTGCTGACCGGCACCGTGCCGTCCGTGCAGTGTCGTGACGATGTCCTGCGCATGGCCCGGGACGAGCTGCCGGGAACCCCCGTCCACTGCGACATCGTGGTCGCGGACGCCTCCGCGCCCGACCACGCCGAGGAGGTCGAATGATCCGGATAGCGGCCGTCGGGGACATCCACATGGGGCCCGAGAGCAAGGGCCGGCTCCGTCCCTCGTTCGAAACCCTGCCCGACAGCGCCGACGTCCTGCTGCTCGCCGGGGACCTCACCCGCCACGGCACCCCTGAGGAGGCGCGGGTGGTCGCACGCGAGGTCGAGGGCCTGGCGGTCCCGGTGGTCGCGGTCCTGGGCAACCACGATCACCACGCCGACTGCCCCGACGAGGTCGCCGCCGTGCTGCGGGACGCGGGCGTGCGCGTCCTGGAGGGGCAGGCGACCGTGGTGGGCAACGGCGACGCGCGCATCGGCGTGGCCGGCACGAAGGGGTTCGGCGGCGGATTCGTGGGCCGCTGCGCCGGCGAGTTCGGCGAGCCGATCATGAAGGAGTTCGTCAGGTACTCGCGTTGGCGCGCCGAAACCCTGCGGGAGGCCCTGCTGGAGCTGCGGGCGCAGGACTGCGACGTACGCATCGCCCTCACCCACTTCTCCCCGGTCCCGGACACGCTGGCCGGCGAGGCACCCGAGATCTACCCGTTCCTCGGCAGCTATCTGCTGGCCGAGGCGATCGACAGCGCGGGCGCCGACCTCGCGGTCCACGGGCACGCACACCTGGGCACGGAGCACGGCATGACCAGTGGGGGCGTGAAAGTGCGCAACGTCGCACAGCCGGTCATCGGCCGGGCGTTCCACGTCTACCACCTCGCGGGGCCGGAGCCGGCTACGGCCTCGGCCTCGGGCGCCTCGGGCGGCCATGCGGGCTGAGCACGCGCAGTCGCGGTGTGTTCCGGTGTGGGCGAGGCCACGCCGCTCAGGAGGCCACGGGCATGTTCGCGGCCCGGGGCCGCGGGCTACCGTTTGAGGGATTCCCGTTGCTCGCCAGTACCCCAGTACCCCATCCCAGTACCTCGGACGGCCCGGCAGTGCTCGTAGATCTCTCCCCGCTCATCGCGGCGACCACCCAATGGCTCACGCGTTCCTACCCGGCCTGCGGCGGCGCGCTGGCCGCGGCCCTGGGCGAGGTGCAGGCCCGGCAGGCCGTCACCGTCGCGGCATGGCTGCGCTACCCGACACCGACCGATGCCGCGCTGGTCGGGATGGCCGGCCCCGGCGGCTCGGCCGGCCTGGACTGGGTCACCGGCGCGGACACGGCCGCCCACGACGAGGCGGACGACTTCGCTTGGCGCACCTGGGTGGACGAGGTCGTGGCGAGCTGGGCGGCCTGTCTGCTCAGCGACGCCGAACTGGCCCGGCTGGCGGTCGCCGCGCTCGCCGACGGCGGCCACGCGACCGGTGTGCCGGTCGAGTTCCGCCGCCTGGTGTCACCCGACACGCGGGACCGCGAGGCGGCGGCCCTCCTGCGCCACCCCGACCTCCTCGCCCCGGTGGCCGCCCTGCACCGCCCCGCACTCCACGAGCGCCTCGACCCCGGCCGGGCACTCATCGCCTGAGCCGTGAGCGGTGAGCCGTGAGTCCCCTGGGGGTCAGCCCTTCTTGCCGCGCCCCGTCAGCGCGTCGCGCAGCCGGTCGATCAGGCCGACTCCCGGGGCCAGCAGCTTGTTGGCCGGCGGCTTGTCCGGCGCGGACGGGTGCGGACGGGTCGGTGCCAGCTTCTTCGCCTGGCGCACCTTGTCGCCCAGGTCGTCCAGCATGTTCTGGGGGCACGCCGCGCGCAGCTGGGGGAAGAGGTTCTGCTCCTCGTCGGCGATGTGCGAACGGATCTCCGTCATCAGCATCGCGATGAGCCGGTCGAACTCGGGATCAGCGGCGTCGCACGCCTCCAGATCCTTCATAATCTGCTCGGCCCGGGAGTGGTCGTCGGTCTCCTTGTCGGCCAGCGCGTCCCCGTTCGCGAGGTGCTCCCGCACGGCCGGATACAGGTAGGCCTCCTCGGCCACCGAGTGCCGGACCAGCTCGATCGTGGCCTGGTCTGCGTACAGCTTGCGGTCCTTGGCTCCGGACGGAAGCGCCTCGATCCGACCGAAGAACTCCTCGACCTCGCGGTGATCGGTCACCAGCTCGTCGATGACGTCCCCACCATGACCCATGTCGTCCACCTCCAGCATCGAACGGGGGCCCGGACGGCCCGCCGCGGCTCCGAGTGCCCGCGGGCGCCGGGCTCACACGGGAGACCTCGACGCCGGTGACCGGGCCGCTACGCGCGCTGAGCTCGCGTCAGGCACGTCGCCCCGGGCGCTCGCTGTCCATGGCCGTTTCGGCGACGTCGTCGCGCTCGCCCTCGGCCTGGGAGGGCGTCGTGTACTCGGGAGTCGGATGGTCGGCCCGTGGGACCTCGGCGTGCTCGCGCTCGCCCTCGGCCTGCGACGGGGTGTGGTGGCTCACGCTCATCGTGTCGTCCCTCCTGCGCACGGGACGGGTCGGTCGGCCCTCCTCGGGGCGGGGAGGGACCCGGCACCGTCGAGCGCAGGACCGGGTACCCCTTCGCCCTGACGGCGACACGACGCCGTCCGCATACATCGCCGCCGCACAGCGGGTACCCGCCCGGGGGCAGCAGGGCAGCAGGGCAGCAGGGCAGCAGGGCAGCAGGGCAGCGGCATCCGCGGCGGAAGGACGGGCGGTGCGTGAGCGCCCATACTGGCTCTACGGGCGCATACGGGCGCGTCTGCTCGCCCGTGCCCCGCCGCCGTTCCGGACCGGCGGCCACCGGAAAGTCCCAAGTGAGGTTTCCTCCGTAAGGCCCGGCAACTCGGGCCCGACGCCACGACGGCGTGTTGCCACCGCTCCAAGACCCCGCTCGCGGTCCCGCCGACGAACGAGCCGTCCTGGACCGCCCCGTGGGTCCCGCCCGCCTCCTTCGAACGGGAGCTCCGGATGACGATCAACCAGCACCCGTCGCCTGTCCCGGCCGCCTCGTCGGATCTGCGGATCGGCCTGCTCGGCTCGTACGGCGGGTGCAACATCGGCGACGAAGCGATTCTGATGTGTGTACTGAGCTGTCTGCGCGCCCATCGGCCGCAGGCCCGGCTCGTCGTCTTCAGCCGGAACGCCGACCACACCCGCACCCATCAGTGGGATGCCGACGAGGTGGCCGACTGGGAGGGCGTACCGCAAAAACCCGTCCTCGACGCCCTCGCCGGACTGGATCTGCTGGTGCTGGGCGGCGGCGGGATCCTCTACGACGGGGAGGCGCGGCGCTATCTGCGGCTGGTGAGGGCGGCGCACGAGCGCGGTGTCCCCACGTTCGCCTACGCGGTCGGCGCGGGCCCGCTGCGCGATGCGGACGACCGGGATGCCGTGCGCACCGTGCTGCCGGAGATGACCGACGTCGTCGTACGTGACGAGGAGTCACGCCTCGTCCTGGAGGAGGTCGGCGTCGAGCGCGAGCTGACCGTCACCGCCGATCCGGCGCTGCTGCTCACACCGGAACCCTTCACCGAGCAGATGATGCGGCAGGAGGGACTCCCGCCGGACGCCCGGTTGGTCGGGATGTCCGTGCGCGAGCCCGGCCGGGCGGCGGAGAAGCTCGACGAGGAGGACTATCACGGGCTGCTCGCCGACGTCGCGGACTTCCTCGCCCGGCGCCTGGACGCCCACGTGGTCTTCGTGCCGATGGAACGCCAGGACGTCAGGCACGCCCACGGCGTGCTGTCCCGGATGAGCGCCCCGGACCAGGGCCGCATCCTGCACAACACCTACAGCCCCGGCGAGGTCCTCGGCTTCATGAGCCACCTGGACCTGGTCGTGGGCATGCGCCTGCACGTCGTGATCTTCGCCGCGCTCGCCGGCCTGCCGGTGCTGCCGCTGCCGTACTCCGGCAAGGTCTTCGACTTCGCCCGCCGTACGGGGGCGCCCGCGCTGGTGGGTGTGGCGCGGGAGCAGGCCGGACTGCTGCTCGCCGAGGTGGACCGGCTCTGGGACGAGTTCCCGCGGCGGCAGGAGGACATGAAGGCCCGGGTGCAGGGGCTGCGTGCGCTGGCCCGCGAGACCTGTGACCGCTGCGGGGCCCTGCTGGACTCCGTCGGCATCGACGGCGGCGCGCGCGCCGCAGCGCGGGCGCAGGGCGCCGACCTGATTCTGACCCCCGGCACGCGGCCGGCCGGCCTGAGGGACCACGGCGCGTGACGCCGGGTACCGCGGCGGGCCGTCGGCCGTAACGGAACGCGCCGTCCGCAACCGACCCAGTCGACGGGAGAAGCGATGCCGATCCTGGAACCGTCCCGCCCCGTCCGGACCGTCACCCTGCCACCGCGGGAGGCCCGCCACGGCGGCCGCACGGACGTCCTGGTCGTCGGCGGCGGCCCGGCCGGGACCGCCGCGGCCTATGCGGCGGCCGACGCCGGCGCCGACGTCGTGCTCGTGGAGCGCTACGGCTTCCTCGGCGGCAACGCCACCGTGGCGCTGGTCATGCCGCTGATGTCGTTCCACAACGAGCAGAAACAGGCCGTGTTCGACGAGAGCGGCCACCGCGGCAGGCTGCTGCCCTCCGACCACGGGGAGGGCGAACCGGTGGTGGCCGGCTTCCTTTGGCTCCTGCTCGACCGGCTCATCGCCCGCGGCGGCTGCGTCCCGCCGTCCCCCGACACCGGCTACACCGTGCCGTTCGACCCGGAGATCTACAAACTCGTCCTCCTCGACCTGCTCGACGAGGCGGGCGTGCGGATGCTGTTCCACTCCTTCGCCTCCACCGCGCTGCCCCTCGACGACGGCTGGCGGGTGGTGTTCGAGACCAAGTCCGGCCCGGTGGTGATCGACGCCGATGTCGTCGTCGACGGCACGGGGGACGGCGACATCGCCGCCGCCTGCGGGGCGCCGTACGAGATCGGGCGGCCGGAGGACGGGCTGGTGCAGCCGATGACGCTGATGTTCCGCGTCGTCGACTTCCTGCAGCCGCAGTTCTCCGAGTACGTCGGCGAGCATCCCGACCAGTGGCGGGGCGTGCACGGGCTGTGGGACCTGGTCCAGGAGGCCACCGAGGCGGGCGAACTGCGCCTGCCCCGCGAGGACATGCTGTTCTTCGGCACCCCGCACCCGCGCGAGGTCAGTGTCAACAGCACCCGGGTCACGCGGGCGCTCGGCACCGACGTGTGGGACCTCAGCCGCGCCGAGTACGTCGCGCGCCGCCAGATGGAACAGATCGACCGCTTCCTGCGCCGGCACGTGCCCGGCTTCAAGAGGTCGTACGTGGCACAGAGCGGCGTCCAGATCGGCGTACGGGAGACCCGCCGCGTCCTCGGCGACTACCACCTGACCGGCCATGACATCCTCGCGGCGCGCGCGTTCCCGGACGCCGTCGCGCACGGCGCCTACCCCGTCGACATCCACAACCCCAGGGGCAGCGGCACCGTCCTCAAGCGCGTCCCGCGCGGCCGCTACTACGACATCCCCCTGCGCTGTCTGCTGCCCAAGGACACCGACCGCCTGCTGGTCGCCGGGCGCTGTATCTCCGGCTCGCACGTGGCGCACTCGTCCTACCGCGTCATGCCCATCTCCATGGCGACCGGGCAGGCGGCCGGGGTCTGCGCCGCGCTGTCCGTACGGCTCGGCCGCAGTCCCCGCGACGTGCCCTACCACCTCGTCCAGCGCGCGCTGCGGCGCCAGGGCGCCCACCTGAACCTGGAACCCCGGGAACCCGCGCAGCAACACGGCTGACGCCCCCGGCACTTGACGCCCCGAGCGCTGGACGCCCCGAGCGCTGTCGCGGTGAGCGCGCCGCCTAGAGTGCGGGCATGACCTCGCAGCCCTACCTCTCCGAACTCTTCTCGCTGGACGACCGGGTCGCCGTGGTGACCGGCGGCAGTTCCGGCATCGGCCGCGCCATCGCCGAAGCCCTCGCACGCGCCGGAGCGAGCGTCGTCGTCGTGGCCCGCAAGGAGGCGGAACTGGCCGCGACCGTCGGCGAACTGGCGGCCCACGGCTGCCGAGCGGCCTGGGTGAGCGGAGACCTGAGCACGCGCGACGGTGTGCGCGCGGCGGCCGAGGAGGCGGTCGAGGCGTTCGGGGAGCCCGACATCCTCGTCAACTCCGCCGGGATCAACCTGCGGCCCCCGCTGGGCGAGTTGGGCGAGGACGTGTGGGACACCACCATGGCCGTGAACCTTGAGGCGCCCTTCCTGCTGGGGCAGCGGTTCGGGCCCGGCATGGCCGAACGTGGCTTCGGGCGGATCATCCACATCACCTCCCAGCAGGCGCACCGGGCGTTCGTCCAGAGCGGCGCCTACGGCGTCTCGAAGGGGGCGTTGGAGTCGCTGGCCCGTTCACAGGCCGAGGCATGGTCGCCCTACGGCGTCACCTGCAACACGCTCGTGCCGGGGTTCGTCATGACGCCCCTCAACGCACGCCTGTCGTCCGACCCCGAGAAGGTGGCGGCGCTCGCCGCGCGCACGATGGTCGGGCGCAACGGACTGGCTGAGGACTTCGCCGGCGCGGCGGTGTTCCTCGCGAGCCGCGCCTCCGCGTACGTCACCGGGCAGGCACTCTTCGTCGACGGCGGACTCTCCGTGCACTGAGCGCGGCCGCATGGACGAACCCGGCGCGTTCGAAGTTCCTCCCCCCGTCGCCCGTCCGTCACGCCGTGGCGTGGAAGGGGTGCAGGGTGTCCGCGACCTCGGTGTCGGAGACCTGGCCGAAGTCCTCGTACCACTCACCGACCGCGTGCAGGGACGGCGGCTGCACCAGGCACACGAGGTCGTCGCACTCGGGGCGCAGGGCGGCCGTCGTGCGTGGGCTGCCGACGGGGACCGCCAGGACCAGTCGGTCCGGACCGTGACGGCGCAGGAAGCGCAGTGCCGCCGTGACGGTCAGGCCGGTGGTCAGCCCGTCGTCGACGAGGACGACCGTGCGGCCGTGGACGGACGGGGTCGGACGGCGGCCGCGGTAGACGTACTCGCGGCGGTGCAGCTCGTTGCGTTCGCTCGCGACGACATCGCCGAGCCGGTCCTCGGACAGATGCATCATGGCCAGGCTCTGCCGGTCGTACAGCGGCGGATCGTCGGCGACGATCGCGCCGATCGCCGTCTCCGGACTGATCGGGGTGCTGATCTCGCGAGCGACCAGCACGTCCAGCGGCGCGTGCAGCGCACGGGCCACCTCCGCGGCGACGGGCACGCCGCCGCTCGGCAGGGCCAGCACGAGCAGATCGATCAGATCGCCGGAGTCGGCCCACTCGACCAGCCGCAGGGCGAGTTCCCGTCCGGCGTGGGTACGGTCGCGAAATGACACGGCGCTCCTCCCTCGAGGTCGGCGCAGCCCGCCGAGTTCCCGGCGTGGGGCAGGGCGAAACGAGGCACGGCCACCGGCGGCCCGGGGTGCCCGCGGGCCGGGCCGCCATCGCGTGTGGCCCGCGCCCGGAGGGGTACTGCGGCGCGCATGACTGGCATCGAACTCACGAGCTCCGCGTTCGAGGATCACGCGATGATCCCGCGTCGTCACGCCTTGGAGGGGCAGAACGTCTCTCCGCCCCTGACCTGGTCCGGAGTGCCCGACGAGGCGGTGGAGCTGGCCCTGCTGTGCGAGGACCCGGACGCGCCGTCGGGGACCTTCGTCCACTGGCTGGTGACCGGCATCGATCCGCACGCGGACGGGCTTCCCGCGGGCGAAACGACCCCGGGCAGTCACCCGCACAGGAACGGCTTCGGAGAATCAGGGTGGGGCGGTCCGCTGCCCCCGGTCGGCGACGACGCGCACCGGTACTACTTCCGCCTCTACGCCCTCCCGGCCCCCGTCTCCGTCCCGGACGCGGCCACGTCGGACCAGGCACACCAGGTCCTCGACCGGCAGCAGCTGGCCAGCGGAACACTCGTGGGCCTCTACCGACGCTGACGCCGCCCGCACCCGTCCGGCCGCGAGCCGTGCGACGGACCGGTCGGTCCGGCCGGTACGCCGGGCTGCGTTCGCGCCGCGCAGAGCGCATGGTGGTGGCATGAGCACGCGTCCCCCAGTGGTGGTGCAGCCGCCCGCGTCGGACGGCGGGCGTCAGGTGACGATCCGCGGTGAGCCGACCGGCATCGCGTACAGCCTGTTCGACGTGCTGGACCTGGTGCACCGTGCGGGCCTGCCCGGCGAGGACCGGGCCGTCGACGACCCCGAGCTGATCGAGTGGCTCGGCGGCGGACCGTACGACTGGAACGGCCCGGACACGCCCGGCACGCCGGATGCGCCCGACATGCCGGAACCCGGCACGCCGGATGCGCCCGACACGCCCGGTACGGCGAACGGGTGAACGCGGACGCCCCCCTCTTTCAGCGCGGACGCCACCCTCGGATGTCCGAGGTTCCCGTCGGAGCGCCGCTGACCTTGACTGGCAGCGGCAAGTCCGAACGGAACCACGACATCACGGGGACATACATGAACCGCAGGAAGAGCACCTTCGCAGCCGGCCTGGCCACCACCGTCTCGGCCCTGGCCCTCACCCTCGGCGGCATGGCCGCCCCCGCACAGGCCGCGGGGACCGTCGACTGTGACGGCTGGGTGCACAACAACAACCCGGACCACGGCATCGCGGGCTGCCAGAACAACACCGACCACCCCGTCACCTTCCGCGCCGAGATCGTCTGCGGCTGGGCCCCGGACGTCTCCGGCCAGTGGGTGACGCTGGCGCCGGGGCAGTACAGCGAGTCCTCGGGCGTCTGCGCCGTCTACAGCTCGGGCGTCGGCAGCGTGGGATGGACCATCCAGTAGCGGCTACCGGCCCGGTGCCCGGTCCGGGTCGGGACGGAACACCGGGTGGTAACTCTCCGGCGGCGCCAGATAGCTGACGGGCAGTCCGCCGGTGTCGATGACGATCTGGTCGACGGCGATGCCCGGGTCGACCATGAAGATCCGCAGGACGTGCTCACCGGGCTCGTCCACCGTCACCAGGGCGGTCAGCTTCTCGACGCCGTCCTCCACGTTGCGGGCCCAGGCGTCGCCCCGGTTGCCGGTGGCGACGGCCTGGCCCGCGAGGACGGTGGCCGGCCGGTCGTCGAGCGCGACGGCCAGCCGGCGGTGGCCACGCTCGTCGAGGGACGGCAGCCGCAAGACGGTGACCGGGAAGGTGCCGGCACCGCCGAAGCGCACCCGGTACCTCAACTCCGGCGCCTTCGTGGCGAAGTCGGCGGTGACCGGGGCCGCCGTCGACGGCACCGCCTCCAAGGCGCCCGTACGGCGGCCCAGCCCGCGCACCACACGCCAGTGCGCCCCGCCGCGCGCCACCCGCTGCTCGGTGTGCACGGCGTCGATCGAGACGTACCCGTGGGCCTCCACGAACCCCCGGGCCCGCCGGCGCGCCCGCTCACCGTCGTTGACCACCCGCAACGGCACCTCGACCCGCTGCCCCGCCCCACTGACGGTGACCGTGGCGTCGTACGTGCCCTTGGGCATCCGCGCCCAGTCGAGCTCCACCCACACCCGGGTCTGGTCGGTCAGAGAGCCGCCCGCAGAGCTCAGCAGCACCCAGGGACGGCTCGCCTCGGCCGACCAGTCGAGCGAGAGGAAGCCGGTGTTGAAGACGTCGAGGAAACGTCTGTCCCGGGTGTAGGAGGAGAAGGACAGGGCGCGCTCCGCCCCGGTCTCGTTCCCCTCGGCCGCCACACCGAGACCCGAGGTCTCCTGCCGGGCGACCCGGGTCACGGCCGGGCGGCCGGGTGCCTTCGGGATCTGCGAGGGATACGGGTTGACGATCCCGTCCCACTTCCCGCCCGCCACCTCGGTGTTGTACCGCTTGGTCAGCGCGGCCTCCTCGGCATGGGCCGCCTCGGCCAGGTCGGCGAAGAGGTTGGTCCCGGCCCCGCGTCCCTGCCGCACCGCGAGCGCGTTGCGGTCCGCCCAGTAGTACTTGAGGTTCATCAAGTACGCGCCGTGCACCGGGTATTCGACCAGTTCGAAGAAGGCGTCCCGGTACTGCGCGGGCACCTTGGCCCCCACCGCCCGTACCCGCGTGAGCAACTGCTCGTACGCGGCCATGCGGCGGCCCGCCTCGTCGCCGTGGTGGATCACGGAGAACACCCCACGGTCGATGAACTCCGGACGCCGCTCCGCCGCGAGCCGGTAGTACTCGCCGCGGATGGCGGCGATCTCCCGGCCGTACCGCCGGCCGAACTGCCGCCCGGCCCACTCGGCGAGGAAGTCCTCGACGTCGTCGGGGCCCCACCGGTCCACGTCCCAGGCCATGTCCATGGAGAAGGACAGGCCGGTCTCGATCGACTTGACGTCACCGACGTTGAAGATCCACATCCGGTCGACGCCGTGCTCGTACACCCGCCGCAACTCCTGCCACACCTTGGCGAGTTGGGTGGTGTCCAGCCACAGATAGCTCTTCGGGCGGCCCCAGTAGGACAGGTGGTAGTAGATGCCGTTGCCGCCGGCACGGCCGCGCTCGGCGTCGTTCGGCACCTGGCGCATGTTGCCGTGGTTGTCGTCCGGCCAGATCAGCGTGACGTCGTCGGGTACCTGGACGCCCGCGTTGTACAGCTCCAGGACCTCCTTGTACGGGATGAAGATCTGCGGCTCGACGGCCGCGCCGACCTCCTCGGCCAGGATACGGCGCTGGTCGGCGATGATGTCGTTCATCACCGCGACCTTCTCGGGGACGGTCGTGGCGTACTTGGTCTCCAGCGCGCTGTCGTGCAGGCCGCGCATGCCGATCGTCCAGCTGCTCTCGTACGAGGCGTTCTGTCTCGCCCGGGCTCTCCAGTAGTCGGAGATGACGGCCGGATTCACCGTGTAGTCGTACACCGGCAGGCTTCCGTCCGCGCCGAGATGCTCCTCCGCCCAGGGCGCCCACTCGTGCACGCCGTTGCGCAGCAGGGCCTCGGGGTGGCTGGAGCCGACGACGATGCCGTAGCGGTCGGCGAGTTCGGGGTTCTCGCGGTGCTTGTTGAAGAAGTCGGAGTACGGATGCATCGCCGGCCACAGGTAGTTGGCCTTGAGGCGGAGCAGCAGCTCGAAGACGCGCTTGTAGGTCTCGGGGCCGATGTTCTTGTCCGGCTCCTGGGTGCGGTGCGACCAAGTGGTCAGGTTCTGCTCGTCGTTGATGAAGATGCCCCGGTAGCGCACCGAGGGCTCGTACCGCTTGAGCGGCCCCGCGGGCACCGTCACCGAGTCCCGGCGAGGCACGGGGACGTCGGCCCACCAGTACCAGGGGGAGACCCCGATGCGTTCCGAGGTGTCGTAGATGCCGTAGACCGTGCCGCGCCGGTCGCTGCCCGCGATCACCAGGGCCCGCTCCACCCCGGGCAGCGGACGCTCCACCACCTGCGTCACCGACGCCTCCCAGCGCCCCTTCACCCGCGAGACGTCCAGGCGCCCCTGTGCCGCGAGCCGGTCGAGGACCGGGCTGGCGCCGAGGGTGCCCACCAGGACCAGGCCCGCGGCGCCCGTCTGCGGGAGCGTGTGACTCAGCTTGGGCCGGACGCCGCCGACCCGCTCGATGTCCGCCTGGAGATCGCCGGCCGCGCGGATCACCGCGGGATCGTCCGCCGGGTCGACGTACAGCTCGACGGCGGCGCCGCCCCGCACCAGAGGGAAGTCGGGCCTTTGCGACGCGGCCCGGGCGGGGGCGGCCGTGGAGAGGACGCCGGGCAGCAGCGGGGCCGCTCCGGCAGCGGCCAGTCCACGCAGGAACGCCTTGCGGGACCAGGGCTGGGACGGGCGGGGCGATTCGCGGTGCGGCACGAGACGCTTCCTTTCCGCGCATGACTGACGGACATGGCAGGACATGACTGAACGGGGCGTGGTGCGAGGGGACGACGTGGTGTGCTGCGTTGGCATGGTCAGGCTAGAAAGCGCTTGCCATCCGGAACCCTAGGCCAGTCCCGTCCGAGCGGTCCATACCCCTGCGGCGCCGGAAGCCGGGCGAGTCCCGTGGTGTGTCCGGTGCTGGAGGGTGGGGTACGCGGCGACGGACGGAAGGGGAAGCCCATGCAGTTCCGTGACCGCAAGGAGGCCGGGCAGGAGCTGGCGGAGCAGCTGCGCATCCGGCAGGAGAAGGGCATCCTTCCGCATCCCGTGGTCCTCGCGCTGCCGCGGGGCGGTGTCGCGGTCGCCAGGGAGATTGCCCGGGCCCTGGAGGCCCCGCTGGACGTGCTCGTCGTACGCAAGATCGGGGCCCCGTTCCACGAGGAGTTCGGGGTCGGCGCGCTCGCCGGCGACGGCCCTCCGCTCTTCGACGAGACGTCGCTGTACCGGCTGGGGCTGAGTGAGGCCGATCTGGCGCCGGTGGTGGAGCGGGAGCGCAAGGAGCTGCGGCGGCGCGAGGAGCGCTATCGGCAGGGCCGGCCGGCTCCCCGTCTGCGCGACCGTACCGCCGTAGTCGTGGACGACGGCGTCGCGACCGGCTCGACCGCACGCGTCGCCCTGCGCGCCGCACGCCGCCAGGAGCCCGAGCGACTGGTCCTCGCCGTACCGGTCTGCGCACCGGAGGCGGCCGAGGAACTGCGCCGGCTGGTCGACGATTTCGTCTGCCTGTACCAGCCGAGGCTGTTCAGCGCGGTCGGCGAGTGGTACCAGGACTTCGGCCAGCTGACCGACGCCGATGTGCTGGAGGCGCTGCGCGGCGAGTGAGGGAGAAGTCGCGCGGCGGGTGAGGGAGAAGGGCAGCCGTCATCGGGTGGCTCAGGCGGTGGGGTTCGTCAGGGTGAGCGCACCGTCCGCCCCCAGGGCGAGGTGGACGCCGGGGCTGACGCGGTCGAGGGTGCTGTGCAGCCAGCCGCGGTCCTCGGGCGGGGCGGGCTCCAGGCGCATGCGGCGGGCGATCAGGGGCACCATCCGCAGCTCGGTGAGTTCGCCCGTGTCCGCCGCCACCGTCACGAGGTGGGCGATGCGCAGGTCGTCGCGGTACTGCTCGTACCCGGGAATCCCCTCGTAGTCGTCGACGAAGTCGCCGCAGCCGTGCAGGATCAGCCGGTCCCGGTAGACCTCGACGGTCCGGGGGTGGTGCGAGGAGTGGCCGTGGACGACGTCGGCGCCGCCGTCGACCAGGGCGTGCGCGAAGCGGCGCTGTTCACGGGGGACGAGATACCCCCAGTTGGAGCCCCAGTGCACGGATACGACGACGAGGTCGCCGGCCCGCTTCACCTGCCGTGTGTGCCGCACCGCGGCGGCGGCCGTGGCGGGCGAGAGCTCGGGCAGGTAGGCGACACCGGGCAGGTCCGCCGTCGCGGCCCAGTCCGCGGGGATGCCGCTGTCGCCGGCGCCGAGGGCGAACACGAGCACGCGGCCGCCGCGAGGGAGCGGGAGTGCCACGGGCGCGTACGCCTCCTCGGCGCTCCGCCCCGCGCCCGCTGTCCGCAGGCCCGCCCCGTGCAGCACGTCGAGCGTCTCCTTAAGGCCCGCGCGGCCGAAGTCCTGCACATGGTTGTTGGCCAGGACGCAGACATCGGGCCGGGCCACCGTGAGGGCGGGCAGGTTGGCCGGATGCATGCGGTAGTGGACCGCCTTGCCGGGCGCGAAGGCGTCGCTGCGTGTGACGGCCGTCTCCAGGTTGACGATCCGGAGGTCCGGGGCGCTCGCCTCCAGCAGCCGCAGCGCCTCGCCCCACGGCCAGGACGGGTCGACCGGCGCCGGGATCGGGCCGTTGACCGCCTCCGCCATGCTCACGTAGGACCGGGCGTCCGTGACGTACCCCTCCCGCAGCACCGGGTCACCGGGCCGGGCCAGGATCTGGTCGACGCCGCGTCCGAGCATCACGTCGCCACAGACGAACAGCGTCACTGTGCCGCCGCCCATGTCTCAACGGTACGAGGTCGTGTGGTGGGGGTGGGGGGCGAGAGGCGGTGGTCGCAGGCCGCAGATCTCGTCGCGGGGTGTGGCGGCGAGTGGGGCGCGCGGTGGTGCCTCGGGGATGAGGGGGCCGTGTGGGCCGCCGCCCAGGCGCACCGGGTCTGCACCGGCCTGTCGGGCGGGGCCAACGCCTCCGACAGCTGCACCGTGCTGTCCCTGACCAAGATGGACCGCAGGCCCGGCGTGGGCATGGTCGCCGGGATCCTCGAGCGTTTCGCTCTTCTGTGTCGCCGGGGTGCCGCCGGCGCCCCGGGCGTGCGTCTCGCCGGATTCCCCGTGCCGCGACCGGACCCGTCGACCCGCCGCAGGTCACCACCTCGCACCGCCCCGACGGGTGCACCCGATGTCCCCAGCGCCCGCCGCGATAGGGAACCCCCCACGCGGGTACCCCGCACCTGCGATGCCGGGCGCGGGAGACCGCCGGCCGAAGCGCGGGAGGCTGCCATGGAACTGGTCGAGGAAACTCCCCACCGCTTCCGTATCGACCCGCACGGCCCGATGCGGGTGCCGGGCGTGGTGTTCGCCTCCCGGAAGCTGCTGAACGACGCCGAGAAGTCACTGGAGCAGGTGGTCAACGTGGCCACCCTGCCGGGCATCGTCAGCGCGTCGTACGCCATGCCCGACATCCACTGGGGCTACGGCTTCCCCATCGGCGGCGTCGCGGCGACCGACGTGGCCGACGGCGGGGTCGTCTCGCCCGGCGGCGTCGGCTTCGACATCTCCTGCGGCGTACGGCTGCTCGCCTCCGACACCGACAAGCAGGGGCTGGAGTCCGCGTTGACCGAGGTGATGGACGGCCTGGACCGGGCCATCCCGCGCGGCGCCGGGCCCGGCGGGGTGTGGCACCTGAGCGGCCCCGGGCAACTGGAGCGGATCCTACGGGGCGGCTCCCGGTACGCGGTGGGGGAGGGGCACGGTGAGGGGCGCGACCTGACGCGCTGCGAGGACGGCGGGGCGGTCGCCGACGCCGACGTGGACCAGGTGAGCGCGCGGGCGCGGGAGCGCGGGCTCGGGCAGGTCGGGAGCCTCGGGTCCGCCAACCACTTCCTGGAGGTGCAGCGCGTCGACGAGGTGTACGACGAGACGGCCGCCGCCGCGTTCGGGATCGCCGTCGGCCAGGTGTGCGTGATGATTCACTGCGGTTCCCGCGGCCTCGGCCACCAGATCTGCACCGATCACGTCCGGCTGATGGACCGCGCGATGGCCCGCTACGGCATCAAGGTCCCCGACCGCCAACTGGCCTGCACGCCGGTCGAGTCGCCGGAGGGCCAGAGGTACCTCGGCGCGATGGCCGCCGCGGCCAACTACGGCCGCGCCAACCGCCAGTTGCTGTCCGACGCGGCCCGCAAGGTCTTCCGCCGTGCCGCGGGCATCCGGCTGTCCCTGGTGTACGACGTCTCCCACAACCTCGCCAAGATCGAGACCCACCCGGTGGCCGGAACACACCGCACCCTCTGCGTCCATCGCAAGGGCGCGACCCGCGCCTTCCCGCCCGGCCATCCTGACCTGCCCGACGACCTGCGCGAGGTCGGCCAGCCGGTGCTGATCCCGGGGACGATGGGCACCGCCTCGTACGTCCTGGTCGGTGTGGCGGGCGGAGACGCGTTCTCCTCCACCTGCCACGGCGCGGGCCGAGTCCTCAGCCGTCACCGGGCCGCCCGCGCGGTGGGCGGCCGCGAACTGCGGGCCAGGCTGGAGTCGGCGGGCATAGCGGTACGCCCGCGGTCGCTGCGCGGCCTCGCGGAGGAGGCACCCGAGGCGTACAAGGACGTGAGCGAGGTGGTGGCCGCGAGCGAGGGGGCACACCTGTGCCGGACGGTGGCTCGGCTGGTGCCGCTGGGGGTGGTGAAGGGCTGAGGGGGAGGGGGAAGGGGGGAGGAGGGGGGAGGTTTCGGCGGGCGGTCGTATGGCCGCAAGGCTTCCGCGTGGGCCCGTGGACCCGTACGCCTCACACGACCAGACTCACGCCACCGGCCACCGGCCACCGGCCACCGGCCACCGGCCACCGGCCACCGGCCACCGGCCACCGGCCACCGGCCACCGGCCACCGGCCACCGGCCACCGGCCACCGGCCACCGGCCACCGCGCCTCACACGTCCACAGTCACCGCGCACGACCACCCGTACGGATCCGGCCCGATGTGCAGCCCGTGCCAGGAGACGCCCTTCGGGGTGGCGCCGGTGATCTCCACGTCCGTCAGTTCGACCATTGCGAGGCGCACGTCGAGGTCGCCGTCCGTGGGGTCGGCCTCCAGGTCGACGGGCACGCGGCCGTCCACGTCGAGGCGGAAGACGACCTCGTCGAGGAGCGCCGTCAGCAGGCCCTCGTCGCTGTCCTGTTCGAGCCGTACCCGCTCCATCGAGGTGGGCCGTACCGCCGTCACGTCCGCGAAGCACTCCACCATTCCCAGCGCGGCCTCGACCAGACAGCGCTCCCGGCTCACGCCCCACGCCTCGACGCGGACGTCGGCCGTGTGCGGTACCGCCCGGTGGCCGCTGCCGCCTCGCCGCCGTGTCTCGATGTCGTCGTCGGTGTCGCCGACCATGTGCACTCACCTCTGATCCGCTCGGCCGGCCGGGCCCGGGAGTCGTCTCCCCGTGAGGGGAGGTACGTCGATAGGGGTACCCGCGTGGGGGCACCCGTACCGCTGAGGCCGAAGGAGCGGACCGTGCCGGACATGGAGGAGGACGAGGCGCGCCGTCGGTTCACCGCTGCCCGCGTGGCACGGCTGGCGACGGTCGACCCGGTGGGACGCCCGCACCTGGTGCCGGTGGTGTTCGCCCGGCGCGGCGACCGGATCGTCACCGCCGTCGACCGCAAGCCGAAGCGCTCCGAGCGGCTCGGGCGGGTGCGCAACATCGCCGGGCACCCGGCGGTCAGCCTGCTCGTGGACGCGTACGACGACGACTGGGACCGCCTGTGGTGGGTCCGGGTCGACGGCGACGCCCGGATGCTGCTGCCCGATGCGTCCGACGAGACGACGCGCGACGAGTACGCCGTCGCGATCGGACTGCTGCGGCACAAGTACCCCCAGTACCGGCAACAGCCTCCGGCGGGCCCGGCGATCGTGATCACCGTCGTGCGCTGGACCGGCTGGCGGGCCTCATAGGTATGCGTGTGGACGCGCCCGCAAATCCACCGCTGCAGACCCATTGACCCTTGACCATCCACGAACATAATCTCCGTCCTCATATGTAGACGACGTCTTCATATGAGGACCCCGTTCGTCGGGGTGAACGTAAGCGCCGACGTTCAAAGGAGAACCGCGCTATGCCGCTCGTGGTGGTCGGGATCAGTGTTCTGGTCCTGCTCGTGCTGATGACCAAGCTCAGGCTGAACGGCTTCGCCGCCCTGCTCCTGGTGGCCGTGGGTGTGGGCCTGGTGCAGGGGATCGGGCTGGAGAAGATCCCGGACGTCCTCGCCGAGGGCATCGGCGACCAGATCGGCGACACCATGCTCACCATCGGGCTCGGTGCCATGGTCGGCCGGGTGATGGGGGACTCCGGCGCAGCCCAGCGGATCGCCGGCCGGCTCCTCGATCTGTGCGGGCCGCGCTGGGTGCAGGTGGCCATGGTGCTGACGGCCATGCTCATCGGCGTCACGATGTTCTACGAGGTGGCCTTCGTGATCATCGTGCCGATCGCGTTCACCCTCGTCCGGGTCACCCGGTCGAACCTGCTGTGGGTGGGGCTGCCCATGTCGATCGCCCTGTCCACGATGCACAGCTTCCTGCCGCCCCACCCCGGCCCCACCGCGGTGGCCGCCACCTTCCACGCCTCCGTCGGACTCACCCTGTTCTACGGCCTGTTCATCGCCGTACCGGTCGGCGCGTTCATCGCCCTGCTGTGGCCGCGTCTGCCCTTCGTCCGGGCGATGAGCCCCGAGGTCCCCAAGGGCCTGGTGAGCGAGCGCGTCTTCGAAGACGAGGAGATGCCCGGCCTCGGCTGGTCGCTGTCCGTGGCCCTGCTGCCCGTGGTGCTGATCGCAGGGGCCGCGGTGACCGACCTGGCCGCCTCCGGCGACAGCGGCCTGCTGCACTTCATCGCCTTCATCGGCTCCGCCCCGATCGCCCTGCTGCTCACCCTGCTCGTGGCGATCTGGGCGTTCGGTCCGCGCATCGGCCGCAGCCTGGCCGAGGTCAGCGCCTCGTGCAAGGAGGCCGCCCAGGCGATGGCGATGATCCTGCTCGTCATCGGCGCGGGCGGAGCCTTCAAGAACGTCCTGGTCGAAGGCGGGATATCGGACTACATCAAGGATGCGACCGACGGCTGGTCCATCTCCCCGATCCTCCTCGCCTGGCTGATCGCCGCCGTCCTCCGCGTGGCCCTCGGCTCCGCGACGGTCGCCGTCGTCACGGCGTCCGGGGTGGCGCTGCCCCTGCTCGCGGGCAGCGGCGTCCACCCCGAGGTGATGGTCCTCGCCGTGTCCTGCGGTTCGATCGCCTTCTCCCACGTCAACGACCCGGGATTCTGGATGTTCAAGGAGTACTTCAACCTGTCCGTCCTGGACGCGATCAAGGCACGCACGACGTACACGACCGTCCTCGCGATCCTCGGTCTGGGTGGCGTACTGGTGCTGGAACAAGTCCTGGACGCCCTGAACATCTGACCCGCTCCGCTCCTCCGCTCCTCCGCACCCCGTCGTCACTCACGAGAAGGGCACCGGCCCCGCAATGAGCCAACCCGTCGTCACGAAGTTCGCCGTCCATCCGGTCGCCGGCCGCGACTCCATGCTGCTCAACCTCTCCGGCGCGCACGCCCCGTACTTCACCCGCAACGTCGTCGTCATCGAGGACTCCGAAGGGCGTACGGGCCTCGGCGAGGTGCCGGGCGGGGAGAAGATCACGCGGACCCTGCGCGACGCCGAGTCCCTGGTCGTCGGCGCGCGGGTGGGCGACTACAAGCGCGTCCTGCGCGCGATCGAGGCGACCTTCGCCGACCGTGACGCGGGCGGTCGCGGCGCCCAGACCTTCGACCTGCGGACGACGGTCCACGCGGTCACCGCCGTCGAGTCGGCCCTTTTGGACCTGCTCGGGCAGCACCTCGAGGTCCCGGTCGCCGCCCTGCTGGGCGACGGCAGACAGCGCGACTCCGTGCGGGTCCTCGGCTACCTCTTCTACGTCGGGGACCCGGCCCGGACCGACCTGGACTACGTCCGCGAATCCGACTCGGACGTCGAGTGGTACCGGATCCGGCACGAGGAGGCGCTGACCCCCGAGGCGATCGTCCGGCAGGCCGAGGCCACCTACGACCACTACGGCTTCCGCGACTTCAAGCTCAAGGGCGGCGTCCTGGCAGGCTCGGAGGAGGTCAAGGCCGTCACCGCGCTCAAGGAGCGCTTCCCCGAGGCGCGGATCACCCTCGACCCCAACGGCGCCTGGTCCCTGCGCGAGGCCGTCGAGCTGTGCCGTCCCCTCCTCGGCACGCTCGCCTACGCCGAGGACCCTTGCGGTGCGGAGGGCGGCTACTCGGGCCGCGAGATCCTCGCGGAGTTCCGCCGGGCCACCGGGCTGCCCACGGCCACCAACATGATCGCCACGGACTGGCGCCAGCTGGCCCATGCCCTGGCCCTGCAGTCGGTGTCCATCCCGCTCGCCGACCCGCACTTCTGGACCATGCAGGGCTCGGTGCGCGTCGCCCAGCTGTGCAACGCCATGGGACTGACCTGGGGTTGTCACTCCAACAACCACTTCGACATCTCGCTGGCGATGATGGCGCACTGCGGAGCGGCGGCCCCGGGGGAGTACAACGCTCTGGACACGCACTGGATCTGGCAGGAGGGACGGGAACGGCTGACCGTCGAGCCACCGAGGATCACCGGCGGCGAGGTCGCGGTGCCGGACACGCCCGGACTGGGGGTCCGGCTGGACCGGGACCGGCTTCTGGCGGCGCAGGAGCTGTACGAGGAGAAGGCGCTGTCGGGCCGGGACGACGCCGTCGGGATGCGGTACCTGATCGACGGCTGGACCTTCGACGCGAAGCGTCCCTGTCTGGTGCGCTGAGCCGGGCTTCGGGGCCGCCCCCGTCAGGGTGTCAGAGGGCGAAGACGCGGCGGGCGTTGCCGTACAGGAACAGCTCCCGCGTCTCCTCGTCCAGGTTGAGGACGTCCAGGTGCTCCAGGGCCCGACTCGGCGTGATCATGGGGTAGTTGGAGCCGAACAGCACCTTGTGACGGCCCCGGCCGCGCAGATACTCCACCAGTTCCGGCGGATAGCGGCGGACGGTGTAGGCGCTGGTGTCGATGTACACGTTCTCGTGCTTGTCGGCGACCGCGATCATCTCCGTCGTCCACGGGTGGCTGATGTGCCCGCACACGATCGCCAGCTCGGGGAAGTCCAGCGCGACCTGGTCGATGTACGGGATGGGCCGCCCGGTCTCCGACGGCCGCAGCGGGCCCGTGTGCCCGACCTGGGTGCAGAAGGGCACGCCGAGGTCCACGCAGGCCCAGCTCGGCGCACTGTTCGCGGTCCGCGACGAGCCGGGCATCACCCAGCAGCAGCTGGCCCGCACCCTGGGCCTGCGCGAGTCCGCCGTCACCGGACTGGTCGGCCGGCTCACCGCGGCCGATCTGGTCGACAAGCGGGCGAATCCGCGCGAACACCGGGCGGTGGTGCTGGAGTTGACCGGCGACGGGGCCGCCGCGCTCGATGCCGCGCAGCCGGAGGTCGACCGGTTCAACGCCGAGGCACGGACGCTGCTCGGCGAAGACGGATTCACGCAGGCCGCGGTGGCGATGCGTGCCCTGGCGCACTGGGAGTCCCCCTGACGGGGACGTAGGCCGGGCCTTTGTGTCGTCCGCTTCCGTCCGGCTGCCGTTCCGGACCGCCGCCACTATCGTGAGGCCATGTACTCGACGCGGGTCTCCCGGCACGTCAACGCCTCACGCACGGCCGTGTACCGGGCTCTGCTGGACGCGGACGCCATCGCCAAGTGGCGGGTGCCGGACGGGATGACCGGGCATGTGCACGAGTTCGACGGCCGGGAAGGCGGGGCGTTCCGGGTCTCGCTCACCTACGACATGCCGACCGGCACGGGCAAGTCGGACGCGCACACCGACACGTACCACGGGCACTTCGTGAAGCTCGTGCCCGACGAGCAGGTCGTCGAGGAGGTCGAGTTCGAGACCGACGACCCCGCGCTGCGCGGCACGATGAGGATGACCACCACCCTCACCGACGCGGACGGCGGCGGCACGGACGTCCTCGTGGCGCACGAGGGGATCCCCGACGCCGTCCCCGCCGAGGACAACGAGACCGGTACGCGGATGGCGCTGGCCAACCTCGCCCGGCTGGTCGAGCCCGGTACGCGGTGACCGCTTTCGGAAAGCTGATCGGCAACTTCTGAGCGCTCGGCGGCGGCTGTCGGCCGAGGGGGCTTCCCGCTGCCTCCCCAATGCCGAACGAGAGTCACTGCATGGGCACCAAAGCGACGTCGCGCCGGCGCCGAGCCCAGCGAGACCGGCAGCGGCCCGGACGGCACGCACTGCCGTTGCCGCTCGTCGGACGTCACGTATACGTGATCTTTGCCTGGGGTTCGCCGGGCGTACGAAAGCGCTCGCTTTCATAGGTGTGTATGGACACCGAACTGCTGTCAGGGCTGCGCGTCGACTACACCGATCAGGACGATCCCGTGCTGATCCGGCCGGACGGCAGCCCGGTGGACACCTGGCGTGAGAACTACCCGTACCGGCAGCGCATGGAGCGCCCGGAGTACGAGTGGCACAAGCGGCTGCAGCAGATCGAACTGCTGAAGCTGCAGAGCTGGATCAAGGAGACCGGCCGGCGTCTCGTCATCGTCTTCGAAGGGCGGGACGCGGCCGGAAAGGGCGGCACCATCAAGCGCTTCACGGAGCACCTCAACCCGCGCGGCGCCCGGGTGGTGGCGCTGGAGAAGCCGACCGAGCGCGAGCGCGGCCAGTGGTACTTCCAGCGCTACGTCGAGCATCTGCCGACCGCCGGCGAGATCGTCCTGCTCGACCGGTCCTGGTACAACCGGGCCGGTGTGGAGCGCGTGATGGGCTTCTGCACGGACGACGAGTACCGGCGCTTCATGCGGCAGACGCCCGCGTTCGAGCGGATGCTGGTGGACGACGGCGTCGACCTGATCAAGTTCTGGTTCTCGGTGTCCCAGGGCGAGCAGCGCACCCGGTTCACCATCCGCCAGGTCGATCCCGTACGGCAGTGGAAGCTCAGCCCCATGGACCTGGCGTCGCTGGACCGCTGGGAGGACTACACCGCCGCCAAGGTCGCCATGTTCCGCGAGACGGACACCGAGCACGCGCCCTGGACGGTGGTGAAGAGCAACGACAAGAAGCGGGCCCGCGTCGAGGCCATGCGCAGCGTGCTGGCCCGCTTCGACTACACCGGCAAGGACGAGGAGGTCGTCGGCACCGCCGATCCCCGGATCGTCGGCGCGGCCGCGGGCCTGCTGGAGGCGGGCGAGGACGACTCCGAGCAGGCGGGGAGCTGACAACTCCCCCTAGCCGCGGGGCAGCACCGTGACGCGACGGAAGTTACACGCGTTCCCTGCTGGGCGACCGGCAGGGGAGGGACGGCTCTGATGGGCCTTGAGCGCGGCGCTGACCAGGCTCATCAGCAGATCCACGTCCGTGTCGCAGTCGAGATGGACGGTCACCCAGCCCGAGCCGGGGACCAGCCGGATCGCGGTCGACTCCTGGAGATCGTCGTGGAGCCGCTGGATGGCCGACACCGTCAGATGCAGGTCCACGTCCCGGTCGGAGTGGAAGTGCACGATCTCGCTCTGGACGGAGCGCAAGGCCCGCCCTGCGCCGCAATGGGCCGGGCCCGAGCTGAGGTCGGGCCAGACTTCCAGTCGTTCCATGGCGCGTTGGGCCGGTGTCATGACCCCATAGTCACCCGATCACCGCGCCGCAACCAGAGGTTGAGCAATTCGTAACCGGGGCGTGAGGTGTCTGACAGGGGCCCGCGGCCGGCCGTGAGCACGTCGCCTAGTCCGGCGGCGTCGGTGTGTCGTGCGTGCGGTACATCGCCTGCACGTCCAGCTCCAGCTGGACCGTGGGACCCACGACCGCGATCCCGCGGGCCAGCATGGTGCGCCAGTTCAGGGTGAAGTCCTCCCGGTGCAGCTCCGCCTTGGCCAGCGCCGCGCACCGCAGCTCCTCGCCGTAGCCACCGTTGACCGACCCCAGATAGGTGGTGTCCAGCTCCACCGAGCGGCTCACCCCGTGCATGGTGAGCGAGCCGTGCAGGGTCCACTTGGCGCCGCCGCGGTAGCCGAACCGGGTGCTGGTGAAGTCGATGTACGGGTACCGCTCGACGTTCAGGAAGTCGCCCGAACGCAGATGGTTGTCCCGGGTGTTGTTGCCCGTGGTGATGCTGGAGGCGTCGATGCGCACCGACACCTGGGACTCGGCCATGTCGGGCGCCACCCGGATGCCGCCCGTGAACCGCTCGAAGCGGCCGTGGACATGGGCCATGCCGACGTGCTTGGCGATGAACCGGATCGCCGTGTGCGGCGGGTCGAACAGCCAGGTGCCGGGCGCGGGCAGTTCCAGCTGCCGGGCCGACGTCAGCTGGACGCGGGCGGCGGGCGGTGGCGGACCGGCGACGACGTCCACGGTCTCCCGGTGCGGTGTCAGGCCCTCGGCCGTGACCATGAGGCTGTAGTGGCCCGGGGGCAGCGCGGCGAAGAAGAGGCCGTACGGGTCCGTCGTACCGGACGCCGCGACCTGGTGCGACTCCAGTGCGGTCACGGTCACGTCGGCGCCGCGCATCGGCAGCCCCACCGGGTCCACGACCTCGCGGCCCACGACACCCGCACCGGCCGGCACGGGCAACGGGACACCTGGCGCCCCTCGGGAGCGTCGACTCCCTCGGGAGTTTCGACTCCAGAGCAGACCGAGGGGCATGGCAATCACCTTTCTTCCGGCGTGAGGGGGGATCTTCGAGCGGGTGTGGGGGGCAGGTCAGTGGGCGGCCGCGGTCGGCGGTGCGCCCTCGTACGCCGCGCGCAGCAGGGCGAGCACGCCGTCGGCCGTGACCGGGCGGGGGTTGGCGTACGCCTGGCCCGCGCTCTGTGCGGCGGCGGTCGCCAAGTCGGCTTCGCCGAGACCCAGTTCGGCGAGGGAGCGGGGCGCGCCGAGGCGTCCGGCCAGTTCCCACAGGGCGGTCGGCGCATCGGACGCGTCCAGGGCGCGGGCCACCGCCGCGACCGCGGCCGGGGCGGCGGGCGCGTTGTGGGCCAGGACGTACGGCAGCACCACCGTGTGCGTCTCGGCGTGCGGCAGCCCGAAGGTGCCGCCCAGGACGTGGCAGAGCTTGTGGTGCAGGCCCATGGTGGTGGTGCCCAGACAGGACCCGCACAGCCAGGCCCCGTACAGCGCGCGACCGCGGGCCTGAAGGGACGTCGGCTCCTCGGCCACCTGCGCAAGCGCCCACGCCATCGCCCGTACGCCCTCCTCGGCCATCAGCGCGATCAGGGGCGAGGTGTCGGGGGCGTACAGGGCCTCGACGGCGTGCGCGACGGCGTTGATCCCGCTGGTCACGGAGAGCGGTACGGGCAGGGACAGGGTGAGCTCGGGGTCGTAGACGACGCTGCGGGGCAGCACCTTCGGGTCGCGGCCGGTGCGCTTGACGCCGTGCTCGGTCAGGCCCCAGACCGGGGTCATCTCCGAGCCGGAGTAGGTGGACGGCACCGCGATCAGCGGCAGGCCGGTGCGCAGCGCGATCGCCTTGCCCAGCCCGATCGAGGAGCCGCCGCCGACCGCCACGCACCCATCGGCCCCGGCCGCGCGAGCCGCCTGCACGGCCACGTCGGCGACCTCGACGGGCACGTGCATCCGGGCCCGGTCGTGCACCCCGACGCACACCGGGCCGAGCGCGTCCGCGACCGCCCGCGCGGTGTCCGCGCCCCGCGTCCCGCACACCACGAGCACCCGCCGCAGCCCGAGCCGCCCCGCCTCGTCCGGCGTCGCGGACACCGCCGCGCCGGGCCGGAAGACGACCCGCACGGGCCGGGCCTCGTAGGTGAAGTCGAGGGCGTCCTTCACGCGCGCTCCAGTACGAGGTCGAAGCGGGCGTGCCGGAAGGGGTTCGCCACGCCGAACTCCCGTGCCGCCGACGGGTCGTCGACCGGGGCGAAGTCGGTGACGAGGCCAGGCTTGACGGCGAACACCGCGTCCGAGTCCAGGTAGTCGCTCCCCGCCACGAAGATGTGCGTGGTCACCGGGGCGTGTCCCTCGGCCGAGGCGATGAAGTGGATGTGCGCGGGCCGGTAGGGGTGCCGTCCGGTGGCCCGCAGCAGCCCGCCGACCGGTCCGTCCGTCGGGATGGGGTACGGGCTCGGCACACACGTACGGAACCAGAACCGTCCCTCGTCGTCCGTGGTGAACAGGCCGCGCCCGTTGCCCGGCGGCTGTACGTCCGGCTGCTGCACGTCGTAGAAGCCGTTCCCGTCGGCCTGCCACACGTCGACGACCGCGCCGGGCAGCGGGCCGCCGTCCCGGGACCGCACCCGCCCGCTCACCACGCACGGCTCGCCGCCGCCCACCAGGTCGATGTCCGCGCCGAGCTCGCGCACCGGCGACTCGGTCATGTGGAAGGGGCCCAGCACGGTCGACTCGGTGGCGCCGGGGCCCTGTCGCTCGTTGATGGTCTCCACGAGCATCGACAGCCCGAGCACGTCCGAGAGCAGGATGAATTCCTGCCGGGTGTCCGTGCAGGCCTGCCCGGTCGCCGTCAGGAAGCCGATCGCCCGCTCCCACTCCTCCTGCGTCAGCCGCGTCTCGCGCGCGAAGGCGTGCAGATGCCGGACCAGCCCCGTCAGCAGCTCCCGCAGCCGAGGATCGTCCGTGCCCCGCAGACTGGCGACCACCTCGTCCGTGACCGTCGTGTCGTCGCCGCCCATGCCGGCTCCTTCCTGGGCGCTCATCTCAACCGTGCCCGAGAATCCGCCGCAGCGCCCCCGTGAGCAACCGTTCGGCGTCCTCGGCCGCGTCGGTGTGCCGGAACGCCACATAGCCGTCGGGGCGTACGAGAAGGGCGCCGCCGTCGGAGATCTCGCTCAGTTCCGCCCAGTCGCCGTACGGGTCCTCGTACTCCTGGCCCGGTCCGACGACGACCGTGGCGATGTCGAGGGGCTGGGCCGCGGCGGCCCGCAGCCACACCTCGCCGCCGATGCCGGTGAGCAGCGTGAAGCGGCCCTTGCCGACGGTGTCGAGGGTGGACAGCGTCCGGGTCCCGGAGGTGATCCAGGCGTGCGGGAGCTTGGCGCCGGGGTGGGAGGTGGGCTGGTGGTGCAGTTCGGGGTCGCGGGTGAAGCCGGGGTCGGGCGTGCCGTCGGGGACGACCGCGGCGGAGGCGTAGCGCTGGTTGAGGTCGACGCCGTGCGCGTTGAACTCGTACACCTTGAAGGCGATCGCCTCGCGCAGCGCGGCCCGCTGCTTGGCGGCCGCCTCGGTGGCGTCCTTGCGGGCGGCGATGTTGGCCCACAGCTGCTCGGGCGTCTGCGGCGAGAGCCCGTCGAGCGCCTCGAAGATCGGTGCGGTCTCGGCGATGGACTTGTTGGCGCGGGTCACGATCTGCTTGCCGACCGGCGCGCGCTCCACGGTGTAGGTGTCGAGGAGTGCGGGAGTGGCGACGCCGTCGAGGACGAGCTTCAGCTTCCAGGCCAGGTTGTAGGAGTCCTGGATGGAGGTGTTGGAGCCGAGCCCGTTGGACGGCGGGTGGCGGTGCACGGCGTCACCGGCGCAGAAGACACGGCCGCGCGCGTACGTCTCGGCGTACATCTCGTTGACCGTCCACGCCGAGGACGACTTGATGGTCACCGGTATCTCGTCGTCGCCGACCAGCTGCCGTACGACGGACAGGGCGTACTCCTCGGTGAGGTCGGGGGCGCCCGCGCTCACGTCGTAGCCCCAGACGATCAGCCACTCGTTCCAGGGGCGCACGCAACGGACCAGCCCCGCGCCGATACCGCCGACCGTGGCGCCGGGCGCCAGCACCCAGTAGAGGGTGGAGGGCCGGTGCGCGGTGTACTTGCTCAGATCCGCGTCGAAGACGATGTTGATGCTGCCCGCGACACCCATCTGGCCGCCCATCGGCAGCCCGGCGTCCTCGGCGACCTTGGACCGGCCGCCGTCGGCGCCGATCAGGTACCTGGCACGGATGGTGTACTCGTCGCCGCGCAGCCGGTCCTCGACCGTGACCGTGACGCCGGCGTCGTCCTGGACGAAGGACTTGTAGACCGTGCTGAAGCGGAAGTCGGTGCCGCGGGCGATCGCCGCGTTCACCAGCACCGGCTCCATCAGGTGCTGCGGCATGTCGCACATGCGGGTCGGACTGGCCAGGTCGTGCGCCGCCTGCACGAGTGGGTCGTTGCCCCAGGAACGCACCCGGCCGAGCTCCTCACCGGCCAGGCTGGTGCAGAAGGTCGTGTTGCCCATCAGGTGCTGCGGCGTCGCCTTGGCGATCACCTCGTCCTCCACACCCAGGTCGCGCAGCACCTCCATGGTGCGCTGGTTGGTGATGTGCGCGCGGGGTGTGTCGGC
The DNA here is from genome assembly GCF_041052385.1 of Streptomyces sp. R28. Lineage (GTDB taxonomy): Bacteria > Actinomycetota > Actinomycetes > Streptomycetales > Streptomycetaceae > Streptomyces. The sequence continues at coordinate 9,929,216 of NZ_CP163439.1, forward strand.
GAGGCTCCCGTACCGGGTGACGACCATGTTGCGCACGCCGTAGGTGCTCAGGGCCAGCGCGGCCGACGCGCCCGCCGGGCCGCTGCCCACGATCAGTACGTCGGTCTCGACAACGGTGTGCACGACAGAACGCTCCAGGAGATGAGGCACGAGAACGGGCCGGAGACGAGAACGGACTCCGGCCTTTCAAGATCATGGAGCGGCCCGGCCGGTTGTGGGTGTCTCAATACGAGACAGCCCGCTGTCACCCCCTGCCCGAGGCCCCCGATACGGTGAACAGCGCCATGACCACCGCCGAACATCCTCCTGCCCTCGCCCCCCTCCGCCATGCGCGCGAACGGTTCCTGACGGGCCGCCCGCTCCCGGAGGGCGTACCGGACGACGTCGTCGCGGCCTGGCGACGCGCCCGTTTCTTCGGGGTACGGCCCGATCTCGAAGGCCCGGCACGGGAGTCGGCCCACCCCGTCGACTCGCCCCTGCTGGAGGCGGCGCGTCCGGTGCTCACCCGTATCGCCCAGGCCTTGGACGCCGGACGGTCGGCGCTCGTGCTCACCGACGAGCGGCTGAGGGTGCTGTGGTCGGTCGGCAGCGCGCCCGGCGACGACACGTGCCGCGACCTCTCCGAGCGGCGGGTCGGCCCCAACAGTGCCGCGCTCGCCCTGCGCACCCGGCGCCGGGCCGAGGTGCACGGGCCCGAGCACTTCCTCGACGTGTGGCAGGACGTCTCCGCGGTCAGTGTGCCGCTGCTCTCCCCGGAGACCGGACAGGGGCTCGGCACCGTGACGGTCGCCTCCGGCCTGTGCGCCGGCTGCCGTCCGCACCCCGGCGCCGCCCTCGCCGAGGCGGCCGCCACGGCGGTGGAGGCGGAACTGCGGGCACGCGCGCGTACCGCGGAACGGGCACTGCTCGACGCGTACGAGCGGGCCGCGCGGGGGCGCGAGCGGGCGGTCGTCGCGCTGGACGGCCGTAACCGCATGGTCAGCGAGGCGGCGGCACGCCTTGCCTCGCCCCAGGTGCTGGAGGCGTTGGAGCGGGGCGCGCGGGAGTGGGGGAGGGGAACGGGAAGCGGGAGGGCGGCCGGTGAGCCGTACGAGATCGCGCTGCCCGAGGACGCCGGGTGCACCGTCGAGATCACTCCGGTACGGCATGAGGGCCGCGCGCTCGGCCTGGTCGCCGTGCTCGCACCGCGTCACGTGGAGTCGGCGCCGTCGCTGCCGCGTCCCGGGAGTGCGTCGGTGGGGAGGTCGGTGCCGTGGCGGCATGCGGTCGCACAGGTGACGGCCTTGGCGCGTACCGCGGGACCCCTGCTCGTCGTGGGCGAACGGGGAACGGGCAAGACCACGCTCGCCCTGGAACTGCTCGACGGCACGGCCCCGTTGGTCGTGGACGCCGCCGAATCACCCGACCTCGGCCTCAAGGACGAGATGGGGGTCCCCCCGGCCGAAGGCCGGGGGACGGGCGGCGACCGCCCGCTGCTCCTGCGCCACGCCGAACGGCTGGCCCAGCGGGACGTCGCCGCCCTCAACTCCCTCCTCGACGAACGCCCCGACGCCCACCTGGTCGTCACCTACACTCCCGGCCCTGCCCCGGGCCCCTGCCTGCAGCGCCTCCTCGACACCCTCGCGGCCCGCTCGGTGACCCTCCCCGCCCTGCGGGAACGCCCCGAGGACATCAGGGAGTTGCTCCCCGCCCTCGCGCCCGCTCCGGCCCCCGGCAGCCCGCCGCTGACCTGGACGCTGGACGCGCTGCGGGCCCTGGAGCAGCACCCCTGGCCCGGGAACGTCACCGAACTCGCCCACCTCGTACGGGCGTTGGCGGGTCAGCGGCGTGCCTGCGGGCCGGTGCGGCGCGGTGAACTGCCGGACCCCGTCCGGGAGGGACCCGCGGGACGCAACCTCAGTCCGATGGAGCTCGCTGAGCGGGCCGCGATCCTGGAGGCGCTGCGCCGCCACGGCGGCAACAAGGCGCGCGCCGCGGCGGCGTTGGGGATCGCCCGGGCCACTCTCTACCGCAAGCTGCGGGGGTACCAGGGGCAGGATGCCTCGCTCACCCAGAAGCTGTCCTGATCGCCCCGCAGCCTTGACCACCTCGAAGCCCTGGGGGCCTCAGCGCGCCCCCGTCCAGTTGTGCGCCACGTCGACCACGACCCGGTCGGCCGCCACCGACACCCGGAACGGCAGTCGTGCCCGGACGCCGAGTCCGATCTGTGTGTCCCCTTCGAAGCTGCCGGCGAACCGTGCGTCCCGGAAGGTGCGGTAGCCCGTGAGATCCACGCCCTTCAGGCGCTGACCGGCCCGCACGGGATACGTGGGCTCGCCGGTGTCGGGGTCGTAGGCGGGGGCGGCCACCCGCACCTCGAGGACGGCTCCGCCGCCGACGGGGATGTAGTTGCCCGAGCCGTCCTGGTAGAGGCGGCTGACGTACCTGACGGAATAGCCGAGGCCGTTGGTGCTCGCGCCGGGGACGTCGACGACCATGCGGTCGAAGCAGGCGTGCCGGCCGGTCCTGATGTTCGTCACCGACTCCGACGTCGCGGCGGAGCGGGTCTTGGCCAGACTGCCCCAGCCGGTGGGGCAGGCCGTGGTCTGGGTGGTGGTGGCCGTCGTGGCGTCGGCCGGGACCGCCGCCACACCCAGCGTGGCGGCCATGAGCGCGACTGTCGTCGCCCACGCGGTTCTGTTTCGTCCCATTGCGTCCCCTAGAAGGGTGGTGTGTCTGATATTAGGCAAGACATTCGGGTCGGCGGAATGGTTGCACCGTTCCGGAGTTCGTCGGGCCGGGCTGTACAACGAGCGGCGGCTCGCTCGGGAACCCGCGGCGGACCCGGGACGTTCCACGAAGGACGGCTGCTGCTCACGGGGGCCGCACGCGTACCAGGGGGCGATGTGACGCGGTTGATCGTCGTAGGGGGCGGGATCGCCGGTGCCGGAGCGGCTCTTGCTCTGCACAAGGCCGGATTCGACGTCGCCGTGTACGAGGCGCACCCCGACTCCGCCGAGGACATCGGCGCCTTCCTCACCCTCGCGAGCAACGGCATGCGCGCCCTGGCACAGGTCGACGCCTCGGCGGCGGTCACCGCGATCGGGTTCCCGCTGACCTCGATGCGGGTCCTCGACGACACGGGCGCCGAGGTGGCCCAGGTACCGCTCGGCGAGGCAGCCACCCCGCACCTTCGGTACCGCTGCCTGCGGCGCGGCGACCTCAACGCCGCCCTGCAGGCCGAGGTCGAGCGCCGGGGCATCACCCTCCGGCACGGCGCCCGCCTCGCATCGGTCGAGGACGGCCCGGACGGCGTCACCGCCCACTTCACCGACGGCAGTACGGCCACTGGCGACCTCCTCATCGGGGCCGACGGCCTGAACTCCACCGTCCGCCGGATCGTCGCCCCCGAGGCGCGCCCGGGCTATGCCGGCCAGTACGTCTTCTACGGCTACACCGGCGCCGCACCCGGGCCCGGGGAGAGCGAGACCATCACCATGGTGCGCGGCAGCACCGTCGCCTTCGGGTACGCGGTGTCGCCCGAGGGGGAGACGTACTGGTTCGCGCGCGTCTCCGACGCACCCCTGGCCGCCGACGCCCTCGCGCACGGCACCCCCGCTCAGTGGCGCGACCTGCTGCTGCCGCTGCTCCGCAAGGACTCCACCCCCGCAGCGGACCTCGTCGCGGCCACCTCCGACCACCTCATGGTCACCAACGCCAACGAACTTGCCACCGGGACACCTTGGCGCTCCGCCCGGACCCTGCTCATCGGCGACGCTGCCCACGCCGCGTCTCCCGCCACCGGGCAGGGCGCCTCGATGGCGCTGGAGGACGCCGTCGTCCTCGCCAAGTCCCTGCGCGACGCGCCGGACACCGACGCCGCGCTCGACCTCTACGAGAGGCTCCGCCGCCCCCGGGTGGAACACAACATCACCGTCAGCGGCAACATCTCCCGCGGCGCCCACACCCCCTCCGGCCCCGGCCCCCGAGGCGCGAGTGCGAACCGGCCGGGCGACGACGAGCTCATACGCCACCTGGAGTGGGGCACCGACCTCTGGCAACTCGCGCCGTAAATCGACGCGGTAATCGATGGAGCGACCAACCGGCGCAACCCCGGAGCGCATCGGCCCCTCATACAGATCGAACCAGCCCGGGTTCGCGGAGAGGAGCGCCTGTTGGCCCGTCAGTTGTCCCGCCGCCAGTTCGTGGTCTACTCACTCGCGGCGACCACCCTGACCGTCGCGGCCCCGCTCGGCTGCGACGGCGCGACCGCGCAAGGCGCCGAGGAAACCGCGGACGGCGGCCGTAGGTCGTCCGACGTCCTGGTGACCGGCACCGACGGGGAGATGCTGGTCCTGGAGGTCACCCCGGCCAACAGGGTCGTCGTACGGTTGCCGCGCGTCGAGGTCGGCCAGGGCGTCACCACCGCCGTCGCCATGATGATCGCCGAGGAACTGGACGCCCGGCTCGCCGACGTGGACATCCCGCTCGCGGACGCCCGCAGCGAGGGCAACCAGTTCACCGGCGGCTCCAGTTCGGTCAGCTCGCTGTACGGACCGGCCCGGCAACTGGCCGCCACCGCCCGCGCCAAGCTCATCACCGCCGCCGCCCGGCGCTGGCACGTCCCCGCGCGGACCCTGCGCACCCGGGGAACCAGAGTCTTCGCCCCGGACGGACGCACCGCCACCTTCGGATCGCTCACCAAGAGCGCCGCACGGATCACCCGGCCCACCGTGTCGACCCAGCCCAAACCGGCGTCCCGGCATCAGGTGATCGGACGGCCGACGACCCGCATCGACGCCCGCGACATCATCACCGGCAAGGCGAAGTACACCGGAGACCTCACGGCGGCCGGAGCGAAGCCGACGGTGGTGGCCCGGCCGCCGACCATCGGCGGGAAGGTCATCTCGGTCGACTCCCGGGCCGCCCGCGCCATGCCCGGTGTCCACGCGGTCGTCCAGATCGACGGCGGTGTCGCCGTGGTCGCGGAGACCTTCCACCACGCCTTCCAGGCCAGGGACGCCCTCCGGATCACGTGGGCGCCGGGCCCACTGGCGGATCTCTCCGACGCCCAGATCCGCTCCCGGCTGCGCGCCGCGGTACCGAAGCTTCAGACCCCGCCGCGCGGATCCGCGCAGACCGAGGCCGAGTTCGAGTTCGCCTTCGTCAGCCACGCGCCGATGGAGGTGCTCACAGCGGTGGCGGACGTAGGCACCCAGCGGGCCGAGATCTGGTTCTCCTCCCAGACGCCGCAGTCGGCGCGCGAGGAGATCGCCTCGGCGACCGGCCTGCCGGTGTCGAAGGTCCGGGTCCATGTCCTGCGCGGCGGCGGCTCGTTCGGGCGCCGCCTGAACTACGACGCCGCGATCGAGGCGGCCCTGATCTCCAAGAAGGCACGCCGGCCGGTGAAGCTGATGTGGAGCCGGGCCGACGACATCCGGCACGGCAGAATGCGCCCGGCCACCCACCACCGGATCCGGGCCAGCCATGCCCAGGGCAGGGTGGTGGCCTTCGCCCACGCGACGGCCTCGGTCAACGAGTCCTTCGAGAAGCAGGGTCCGTCCGCTCAAGGCGGCGTGCGCTCCGCCGTACGCGCCCCCGCGGCGGCGCCCCTCCCCAGTGACAGCGGCCTCTACAACTTCGGCCGCCTCTCCGGCGACTCGGGCTCGGTCGACCTCGCGATCCCCCTGGGCGCCTGGCGCTCGGTGGACTCCGGCACCGTGCGCACCGCCGAGGAGATCGTCGTCGACGAGGTCGCCCGCAGCCTCGGCAAGGACCCGGTCGCCTTCCGCCGTACGACACTGCGGAGCAAGACCGTCAAGGCCGTACTGGACAAGGTCGCGAGCGCCGGGAAGTGGGGCCGGACCATGCCCCCGGGGCACGCCCAGGGCGTCGCCGTCCACGAGGAGTACGACTCCTGCGTGGCCTGCCTCGTCGAGATCGACGCCGTCGATCCGAAGAACCCCCGGGTGACCAAGGTCGTGATGGCGGCCGACGTAGGGACGGCCGTCAACCCGCGCGGCCTGGAGGCCCAGCTCATGGGCACGGCCGTCGACGGGATCTCCACCATCCTGCGGGCCGGCCTGCACATCGACCGCGGCGCCGTCCGCGAGAGCAGCTTCGCCGACTTCCACTACGCCCGCCAGCGGCACGCGCCCCAGCACTTCGAGGCGCACATCATGCCCTCCCGGCGCGACCCCGGCGGAGCCGGCGAACTCGGCGTCCCGGCCGCGTCCGGCGCCGTCGCCAACGCCTACGCCCGCGCGACCGGCACCAAGCCGCGCCGCTTCCCCCTCGACTTCTGAGTCACCTTCGACTGCTGAGCCATCTTCGAGAAGGTACCGATGCCCTCCTACTCCTTCACCCTCAACGGGAAGCGCGTCACCGTCGAGGCACCCGCCGACATGCCTCTGCTGTGGGTGCTGCGCGACCTGCTGAACGTCACCGGCCCCAAGTACGGCTGCGGCGTGGGCGCCTGCCGCGCCTGCACCAGCCATCTCGACGGCGACGAGATCCAGCCCTGCGTCGTCCCGGTCGCCGACTGCGCCGGCCGCAAGGTCACCACCATCGAGGGCCTGGCCGACGGCGACAAGCTCCACCCCGTCCAACAGGCCTGGCTCGACTGCGATGTCGCCCAGTGCGGCTTCTGCCAGCCGGGCCAGATCATGGCCACGGCCGCCCTCCTGAAGAAGACGCCCCGGCCGACGGACGCCGACATCGACCGGATCGAGAACGTCTGCCGCTGCGGCACCTACTCCAGGATCCGGGAGGCGATCAAGAAGGCGGCCGCCGACAGCTGACCGGCAGGCAGTCTTCAGTACGGCAGGCGGCCGCCGTACCCTGATCGCCGTGCACAACTCCTGCGAGGGCCCGGGCGCCACGGCGGCGCGGCTCACCGGGCTTGCGGTGACCGGCGAGCGACAGCTCTCCGGGGCACTCGCCGAGGTCACCCTCGACGGTGGCCGAGTGGTGATGGTCAAGCGCGGCGACGGCCCCCGCGCCGCACAGGCGGAGGCGGCGGGACTGCGCTGGCTGGCCGACGCCCACGCCGTCCGCATCCCGGCCGTGCACGGCCACGACGGGCAGTGGCTGGTCACCGACCGGGTGGCGACCGGCCCGCCCGGCGCCGACGCGGCGGAACACCTCGGCAGCGACCTGGCCGCCCTGCACGCGGCGGGCGCACCCGCGCTCGGCGCCCCACCTCCCGGCGGCCCGGAGGAGGCGTACATCGGGCTCGCCCCGATGCGCAACGTCACCGGCCCCGACTGGCCCCGCTGGTACGCCGAGTACCGGGTGCTGCCGTATCTGCGCCGTGCGGTCGACGACGGCACGGTCCGCAGCGCGGAGGCGCCCGTGATCGAGCGAGTCTGTGAGCGGCTCCCCGAACTGGCGGGGCCCGCCGAGCCGCCCGCCCGGCTGCACGGCGACCTCTGGAACGGCAACGTCCTGTGGGGCGCCGACGGGCACGCCTGGCTGATCGACCCGGCCGCGCACGGCGGCCACCGCGAGACCGACCTGGCGATGCTGCACCTCTTCGGCTGCCCCCACCTGGACCGGATCCTGGACGGCTACCAGCGGACGGCCCCCCTGGCCGAGGGCTGGGCCGACCGCATCGCCCTGCACCAGCTCTTCCCGCTCCTGGTGCACGCCGTACTCTTCGGCCGCGGCTACGCGGAACAGGCCCTCACGGCGGCCAGAGCGGCCTTGGCGAGGTGAACCCCGTACGAAGGATCACTGGCGGGCCGGCGCGTCGCCGCCGCGGCCCCGGGATGACCGAGGCCGCCCGTGCCGCCGGCGTCTCCCAGAAGACGGTGTCGCGGTCGTCAACGGCGAACCGCACGTCAGCCCGGAGGTGCGCGACCGCGTGCTCCGGGTCACTACGGGAGCTGGACCACCGCCCGAACAACACGGCGCGCACCCTGCTCCTCGGCCGCTACCGGCGTGATCTGAGCCCACGCCAGGCCCTGAACAGACCGCAGCCGACTTCCGCGACCAGACCGGCCCTAGGAGGAGCTCACCACGACCACCGCCATAGCCGGACCGCCCCGACGGCTGGGGCGCCCGTCAGGTCCGGGTCCATCGGGAACTCGCCGCGCTGGGAGGGGAGTTGGAGGGGGCGGGCGACCTGGTGGCGTCCCTCACCCCGGATGCCGATGTCGCCTTCCGCTACGACGGCCCCAGCAAATGGACGCTCCAGGCGCAGCCACCACTGGCCACGTCCGACGGGGCCGGACAAGCGGTCGTACGAGACCGTCTTCGACGCCTTCTACCGGGGCGCCTTCGACGCCGGCCTCCCCCCCCCCCGACGATGTGCGGCCCGCGCGTCTCCCCGACGCGGCCGGGGTGATGTACGACGAGTTCAGCAACCTGGACGCCCCGCTGCCCGTGACCGGCGCGGACGCCCTCGCCCTGCCGCCCGGGGCCCACGCCCTGCACTGGGCCGACGGCCTGCAGTCGCGGGGCGCCGAGGAGGTGGCGGCGTACGAGCACCCGCACTTCGGCCGCCGGCCCGCCGCCACCACGCACCGGCACGGCGCCGTACGTCGGCACCGTCCCGGACCCGGCCTTCGCCAAGGCCCTGCTCCAGTGGGCGACCCGGCCGACGGCACTTGGCGGCCCGGCCGCCCGGGCGTCACCTCGACCACGGCCACCTCGCGCGACGGCCGCCGGGTCCGCTTCCTCCTCAACTGGTACCGACGAAGTTCCCCTCGGGCGCTGGGATGTGAGGTCCCTTCAGGACGAGTGACTCAGTCGGTGCCGCGCACGGGGCGGCCCGTGAACGCGTCCAGCAGGATCCGGTCGCCGAGTGGGCGGTCCAGCTTGACCGTCACCTTCTTGGCGAGGAGTTGGAGAGTGCAGGGGCCGTCCGCCGTTCCGACGATGTGGCCGGACAGGACCACGCTGCCGTCTGTCTCCAGCACGTCCACGGCGGGGCCGTCGTCGCACGCCCCGTGGTGGGCCAGTACGGTGACGGACCGGCCGTCCGCGGCCACCTCGACCAGCTTGTTGAGTTCCCACAGATCGGCGCTGACCTGGTCGACCGGTCCGATGGGCGGCTTGGGCGGCTTCGAGGGGGTGAGGGCGACCTGCCTGAGTGGGGTGTCATAGCCCTTGAGGGTGAACAGCCAGACCGGGACGGTCGCCGGGCCGCGGCTGGTGGCCAGCGTCGTCTCGCTCAGCTTCGCCCCGGTCACGGTGAGACGCGGTGCGGGGGAGTCGTTGTTGTCCAGCTTCTCGTACGCCTCCCGCGCGCCCATGAGCGGCAGCGTGAGCGAGTCACCGTCCTGCCAGGTCACCTTCGCGTCCTTCTTCGGGGTCTCGGGGAGGTCGCCGCGCAGCACGAAGTTCTCGCTGATGTACGCCTCCTTGTCGGCCTCGTTGTGGAAGGCGTCCTCGGGCAGTCGCACCGGGTCCGCCATCGGGTAGTAGCCCTCGCGCCAGGTCTCGGCAGCCGGTGAACTGTCCCAGGCCTTGGCCACCTTGAGGGCGCGGGTCCTGGTGTCCGGCGCCGGTTCGGATTCGCCCGAGCCTGCCGAGCCCGAGCCCGAGCCCGAGCTCGCGCCGCAGCCGGCGGCGAGCAGACCGAGCGCGGTGAGCAACTGGACGGTGCGTGAGGTGGACGTGCGCATGGATCCCCCTGAACGGACGGCGACGGGCGCGGCAGCAGGGACGGTGCCGGGGCCGTCCCGACACTGTGACGCACGTAGAGCGCGCCGCGTTCGGTCACACCGGTGACTGGGTGCCGACGACGGCGAGCAGCTCCAGACCGGTCCCTACGGCTCGACCGGCGGCTATGTCGACGTCAACGGGCCGTTGCCCTGGTGACCTCCGGCCGTCGACGCTCTCGTGCCCCTCTCAGATGACGGCGTCGGCGCGCAGGGCCTCGATCTCCACGCCGGTGCGGCCGAGTTCGGTGAGGATGGCCTCGGTGTGCTCGCCCACCGCCGGCACCGGCTCCATGCGGGCGGGCAGTCCCGCGAGGTCGGCCGGCGGCAGCAGGGCCTGTACCGTCGCGCCACCGGGCACCGCCACGTCACGCCAGCGGTCGCGGCCGGCGAGGACCGGGTGGTCCAGGAACGCGGCGACGTCGTTGACCCCGGCGCAGGCGATGTTGACGGACTCCAGGTCCTTGAGGATCTCCTCGGCGCCGGAACGGGAGCACCGCTCGGCGACGACGGCGTTGAGCTCGTCGCGGTGGGCCACGCGGGCGGAGCTCGTGGCGAAGCGTGGGTCGTCGGTCAGCTCGGGCCGACCGAGGAACTCCGCGCACAGGACGGCCCACTCGCGCTCGTTCTGGATGGAGAACAGCACTTGACCGCCGTCGGCGGCCGTGAAGGCGCCGTACGGCGCGAGGGTGGGGTGCTGGGTGCCCAGCCGCGGGGGCTGGCCGCCGCCGTACCGCGTGTAGTAGGCGGGCTGGCCCATCCACTCCGCCAGCGCCTCGAACAGGGAGACCTCCACGGGGTGGGCCGTACCCGTGGTTGCGCGCGTGAACAGGGCGGTGAGGATGCCGCTGTAGGCGTACATCCCGGCAGCGATGTCGGCGACGGAGATACCGACCCGCGCGGTCTCGTCGGGCGTCCCGGTCAGCGACACCAGGCCCGTCTGGCACTGCACCAGCAGGTCGTACGACTTCCGGTCGGCCCACGGCCCGGACGTGCCGTACCCGGAGATCGTGCACGGGATCAGCCGCGGCCACCGCTCGCCGAGCGCCTCGGCGCCCAGCCCGAGGCGGTCGGCGGCGCCCGGCGCCAGGTTCTGTACGAACACGTCGGCGCCGTCGAGGAGTTGGTGCAGGATCTCGCGGCCCCGGGGATCCTTGACGTCCAGTGTGAGGGACTCCTTGGACCGGTTGAGCCACACGAAATAGCTGGAGTGACCGTGCACCGTCGTGTCGTACCGGCGGGCGAAGTCGCCACCCCCGGGCCGCTCGATCTTGATCACGCGCGCCCCGAGGTCGGCGAGCTGCCGGGTGGCGTACGGGGCGGCCACGGCCTGCTCCAGGCTGACGACGGTGATGCCGGACAGGGGAAGGTGTGGCGCGCTCATAGGGGCCATGTGTACGGGCACAACGGAGATCGCGTCAATGGGCGCAGGTGAGTGCGTGCAGGTGAGTGCGTCTCTTGCGCATGCGGGTTGTGCCCGGGGTGCGCGACCTCAGGCGGGGACGCGGAGCGTCTCCACGGCCCGGACCAGCGGGGCCAGTTCGGGGTTCTTCGCGGCTTCGTCGAGGGCTTGGCGCAGGGCCGTGTCGTTGGTGGGGCGGGCTTCTTCGAGGAGGTTGAGGCCTGCTTCGGTGACGTCGGTGTAGATGCCGCGGCGGTCGGTGGGGCAGAGGTAGCGGGAGAGCAGGCCGCGGTCTTCCAGGCGGGTGACGAGGCGGGTGGTGGCGCTCTGGCTGAGGACGACGGCGTCGGCGACCTGCTTCATCTGCAGATGTCCGCCCTCGCCGTCGTGCTGGCGGCTGAGCACGTCGAGCAGGGAGTACTCGCGCACGCTCAGGTCGTGCCCGCTCTGCAGGGCGCGCTCGATGTGCGCCTCGATCCTCCCGTGCAGCAGGGAGAGGGCGCACCAGCCCTGGGCGAGCGCGGTGAGCGCGGGGTCCGTGGCGGTCATGGCGCCGGTGTCCTCCGTCCCGAGGTGAATGACATCCAGGATAGGCCATACGTGAAATTTCCAGCGAATGCGTGTAGAGCGCGTCTGCAAGCACTGCGGGATACTCCGCGAAAGCGAAGCTTCATGAAACTCCGTGGTCGTCGCGCTCGCGGCGTGGGTATCGTCCCCTCCCATGATCAGCCCGCGCCCGACCACCACCTTGTGGCGGCCCATCGGCCCCGAAGAGCTGGACCTGGTTCGCGCACTCGACTGGCGTGCCTGGCCGCCGCGGTTGCCCGAGCAGCCGATCTTCTACCCGGTGCTCAACGAGGACTACGCGGTGAAGATCGCCCGGGACTGGAACGTCAAGCACGACGGAGCCGGCTTCGTGACCCGCTTCGACGTCGAGTCGGAGTTCCTGCGCCGGTACCCCGTCCAGCAGGCGGGCGGCGAGACAATCCTCGAGCTGTGGGTGCCGGCCGAGGAGCTCGACGAGTTCAACGCCCACATCGTCGGCACGATCGAGGTCGTGCACGAGTTCCGGTGACGGTGGCCATCCCCTTTGAGGCCCCTTGAGGCCACCCCCTGAGGTCGCGGCCTGCCCTAGGGCCGCGCCAGGTGCCGCATCGCCAGCGCCAGCCCCAGCCTGAACCGGCCCTGCGGAGTGCGCAGCGGCCAGCCCAGCAGGTGCTCGGCGTGCGCCAGCCGCTCCTGGAGGGTGGAGTGGTGGACGTTGATCTCGGCCGCCGCCGCCCGCAGGCTCACCGTCGAGGCGACGGCGTGCAGCGTGGCGAGCAGCCAGGGCGCGGCCGCCGCGGCCCCCTCCAGGGCCTGTACGTCCGGTGGCGGCTCGGCGCCCGGTAGGACCAGTTGGGCGAGGAGGGCGACATCGCCCAGCTCGTCCGCGTGCACGACGCCCGGACCAGGGTCCTGCGCGGTGCCCTCGGCCGTGAACCGGAGGGCGATGCGGGCCTGCGACCAGGAGCGTGGCAGGTCGAGCACCGGGACGGCGGGGCCCACCCCCACGCGGCCGGCGGGCGGCTCGGCGTCCGGGAGGGCGGGGACGACGCGGGGGCGGCCCTCCAGCGGGGCCAGGACACGGGCCGGAGCGGCGGGGTCGAGCCCCAGGTGGCGGGCCGCGTGCAGCCGGGCCGCTTCCGGTGCTGTGGCGTCGAGGACGGTCTCGACCAGCGCGGGATCATCGGCCGGCGCCCGCCCGCGCGTCCGGTCGAGAACGAGCCGTATCGCCCCGGCGGCCCGCTCCAGGATCACCGCGTCGACGACGCTCGGCTCCGCCTCCTGAGCCCGCTCCAGCCACAGCGCCGGAGCACCGCCCGGCGTCAGCGCGGCGGAGGGCCAGGCGGCATCCGGCGCCACCTCGTTCTCGCGCCGCGTCCCGTCGGTCTCGACCCGGACATGCACTCGCCGGTCCGCGTCCACCAGCCGCGCCGGTACCCCGGCCAGCACGGCGGCACCGCGCACCAGCGACTCCAGCCCGGCCCGCGACTCGGCGAGCCGATCGAAGTACGCGATGACCCGGACGGCGGCACCGGCATCCGGATCCAACGCGGTCAGACGTCCGGCCAGCTCTTTCATAGGCCCATGGTGCGGTATGGGGTCAACCGGTGGGGAGCCCGCGTCCGGTCGGCGGATGTACATCCGCTTCCAAGCGCCGGACAGGACGCCCCACCCACGGGGCGCGGGGCCCTGTCGATATGCGGCTCCGCCGCGTGGGCGCGACAAGCCACCTACCACCCGCACCCGCGTCCGCACCGGTGCCCGCACCCGTCAAGCCGCAGAACCTGGCAGTCGAGCGGGCGCCATGCAGCACCCCGCCGTTTCAGCTGCCCAGCAGCCTCTTCAGCCACGCCAGATGCGCCGCCCGGCACGCCTGTGACAGCGCCGCCTGAGGTGCGAAGCCGTCGAAACCGTGGAAGCCGCCGGGCCACACGTGCAGCTCGGCCACCCCGCCGGCCTGCCACAGCCGGGAGGCGTAGGCGACGACCTCGTCGCGGAAGGTCTCCGCCGAGCCGACGTCCAGGAAGGCAGGGGGCAGCCCGGACAGGTCCTCGGCGCGAGCCGGCGCCGCGTACGCCGGCACGTCGGGGCCACCACGGCGTTCGCCGAGCAGCGCCGTCCAGCCGGTCTCATTGGCCGTACGGTCCCAGATGCCGAGGCCCGCCATCTGGTGCACGGACGGCGTGTCGTTGCGGTCGTCCAGCATCGGGCACATCAGCACCTGGCCGATCAGCTCCGGGCCCCCGCGGTCCCGGGTCAGCAGCGCCAGCGCCGCGGACAGCCCGCCGCCCGCGCTGGCACCGGCGACGACGATCCGCTGCGGGTCGCCATCGAGCTCGGCGGCGTGCTTCGCCGTCCACTCCAGACCGGCGTACACGTCCTCGATCTGCGCCGGGTACGGGTCCTCGGGCGCGAGCCGGTACTCCACGGACACCACGACCGCGTCCAGCTCCTTCGCCCAGGCCAGGGGCACGTCGACACCGACGCGGTTGTTGCCGATGACCAGGCCGCCGCCGTGCACGTGGTAGATCACCGGCCGCGGACCCGCCTCCGCCGGAGCGGCCGGCCGGCAGATCAGCAGGGAGATCTCCGGCGCGCCCGCGGGACCCGGCACCACCCTGTCCTCGATCTCGAAGAAGCCGTCCATGGTCAGATCCAGCTGGGCCAGCATCTGGATCCCCGGACCCTGGCGGATGTCGGCTATCTCGTCCATCGTGAGGCCGGGCGAGATCATGTCCCTGATGAGCTCCAGGGCGGCGGCGAGCTCGGGATCGAACGGGGGCGGGACCTGGGTCATGGCTTCTCCTCACATGGGGGCACGTGGATGCCCGGCGGCTCTGTCGTCATGGTCCACGCACCGGCCCCGACCGGGGGGCCGCCGTTCGGCGGAACCTGCCCGCCGTACGGCGGGTGGCACCTGAGTGACCTGGAGCTTGCCATGACATGACCCGCTGTTCACCTGCCGTAGGTGGAAGTCATCGCCAGCGGCGACAACGCTGTCAAGGCCCCACCTGCACCAGGAGTACTACCAGTGAACGTCTCCCTCTCCGTCTGGCTGCTGACGATCGTCGCCCTGTGCGCGCTCGTCGCCGTGGACTTCTTCATCGGTCGCAAACCCCACGATGTCTCCGTCCGGGAGGCGGGGACGTGGACGGTCGTCTGGGTCGTCCTGGCCTGTCTGTTCGGCCTCGGCCTGTTCGTCTACGGGGGCGGCAAGCCGACGGGCGAGTTCTTCGCCGGGTACATCACCGAGAAGTCGCTCAGTGTCGACAACCTCTTCGTCTTCGTCCTGATCATGGGGAAGTTCGCGGTTCCCTCGCAGTACCAGCAGCGCGTACTGATGGTCGGCGTGATCATGGCCCTCGTGCTGCGCGCCGGTTTCATCGCGGCCGGCGCGGCGATCATCTCCACGTTCTCCTGGGTGTTCTACCTCTTCGGCGCCTTCCTGATCTGGACCGCCTGGAAGCTGGTCCAGGACGCCCGCAAGGACGAGCACGAGGAGGAGTACCAGGAGAACAAGCTGCTGAAGATGGCGGAGGAACGCTTCGGCGTGGCCGACCGCTACCACGGCACCAAGCTGTTCATCACCGAGAACGGCAAGCGGATCATGACCCCGATGCTGGTCGTGATGCTCGCGATCGGCTCCACCGACGTCCTGTTCGCGCTGGACTCCATCCCCGCCATCTACGGCCTGACCCAGGACCCGTACATCGTCTTCACCGCCAACGCCTTCGCCCTGATGGGTCTCAGGCAGCTGTACTTCCTCATCGGCGGCCTGCTGAAGAAACTGGTCCACCTCAGCTACGGCCTGTCGATCATCCTCGGCTTCATCGGCGTCAAGCTGGTGCTGCACGCGCTGCACGAGTCCGGTGTCCACGTCCCCGAGATCAGCATCCCCTTCTCGCTCGGCTTCATCGTGCTCGTCCTGGCGGTCACGACGTTGACCAGCCTGCGCGCTTCGAAGAAGCAGGAGCAGGCAGCGGCCGAACGCGTGTGAGCACATGGCGGGCGAGCGCCACGCCGGTGAGCGCCGCGACCAGCACGCACACACCGGTCCACCCGAAGTGGCCGTAGGCGCGGGCGCCCAGCCAGGAGCCGGCCGTGCCACCGAGGTAGGCGCAGGTCATGTACGCGGTGTTGAGGCGGCTGCGGGCATTCGCGCCGAGGCCGTAGATCCGCACCTGGTTGGCGACCATCCCGCACTGCATGCCGATGTCGAGCAGCAGCGTGCCCCCGACCAGCGCGGTCAGCCCGGGCGCGCCGCCCCGGCCGCCGAACGCCAGCACCGCCGACACACCGACCACGACGAAGCACCACAGGTTGACCCGGTCCGGGCCCCGGCGGTCCACCAGCCGGCCCGCGACCGGCGTGCACAGCATCGTCGCGGCATTGACGAGGGCCAGCAGCCCGGCCGCCGTCGCGCCCATGCCGTACGCCGGGCCGGTGAGCAGCAGCGCCACCCCGGTCCACACCGCGCAGAACCCGGCGAACACCGATGCCTGGTACAGGCAGGAGCGGCGCAGCTCGGGCTCGGTGCGCAGCAGTCGCAGCGGTGCGGCCAGCAGGGCCGGGTAGGGTGCCGCGGCGGCCCGGGGCAGTGCGGGCAGCAGGCGGGCCAACAGAGCGGCGACCGTGAGGGAGAGCGCGGCGGCGAGGACGTACGGCGCCCGCCAGCCCAGCCGGTCGCCGAGGGCGCCGCCCACCGCGCGGGACAGCAGCATGCCGGCGAGGGCGCCGCTGAGCAGGGTGCCGCTGACGACGCCGCGCCGCCCGGCGGGCACCATACCGGCCGCCAGCGGGCCGGCGAGCGGGGCGATCACCGTGGCCGTGCCGACGAGGGCGCTCGCGACGACCAGCGGCATCAGCGCCTGCGCCGTACTCGCGGCGAGCAGGGCGAGCCCGGTCGAGGTGAGGAGGGTGACGAGCAGTCGGCGGGGGCGCAGCCGGTCGCCGAGCGGGACGAGCAGGAAGATGCCGGCCGCGTAGCCGAACTGGGTCGCGGTGACCACCGTGGCGGCCGCGTCGGGGGAGACTCCCAGCCCCGAGGCCACCAACGGGCCGATCGCCTGCGGAAAGTAGACATTGCCCACGGCGACGCCGCACGCGAAGGTGAGCAGTGTGATCGCGAAGGTGGTCCGCCGGTGGTGGTGATCCGTCATAGCCTGAAGTCCACGGCGGCGACGGCCGGTTGCCAAAGGATGTAGCCCGGGGCTTAATGATCAGCTTCCTGCTCGACGTCGACGACCTCGCGGACACCCGGTTCGCGATCTCTCCGCTGCGTGAGGTCATGGGCAGCCTGCGGGCCCTGCGCGCCCCCGCCCTCTTTCCCCTGCACACCTCGTGGCGCCGCTCGGTGCTCGATCGTCTCGACCCCGCCGACGCCCGGCTGCTGCGGGCCCTGGTGGGCCAGAACCTCACCCTGCCCGACTTCCTGACCCCGCGCCCGACGACCTTCGCGCCCGCGCTGGAGGACCAGCTCGCCGTCGTACGGGCGACGCCACCGGATCTCGCACGACGCGACCTGCTCACGACCCACGCCCCGCACCCCCTCCCGGACGCCCTGCGGCAGATCACCGCACCCGGCGACGCCCCCGTGGCGGAGCTGCTGGAAGAGCTGTGCGAACTCCTGCTCAGGTACTGGGAGTTGGCCATGCGGCAGGACTGGCCACGGATGCGGCTGGTACTGGAGGCCGACATCACCCACCGCGCCCGGCAGCTGGCCACGGGCGGCGCCCACCTGCTCTTCTCCGACCTGCACCGCAACGTGCGCTGGCGCGACGGCGTCCTGCGCGTCGACCAGATGATCGGCCGGCACGAGGTGGACGGATCGGGGCGCGGGCTGCGCCTGGTGCCGTCCCTGTTCGCCCACAAACCCGCGCCCCCGGTCAGTGCCGAGGAACCCCCGATGCTCGCCTATCCCAGCCGGGGCGCCGCGACCCTGTGGGAGCCGGAGACCGAGCCCGACACCTCCGCCCTCACCGCACTGCTCGGCGCACCCCGCACCACCGTCCTGCGGCTGCTCGCCGAACCGCTGCCCACGGTCGAGGTCGCCCGCCGCCTCGGCGTGACGCCCAGCGCGGTCTCCCAGCACCTGAAGGTGCTGCACGCGACGGGACTCGTCACCCGGGCCCGTGACGGACGGCGGGTGCTGTACCGGCGTACCGCACTCGGGGACCAGCTCGTCGGCCGGACTTGACTTGACTTCGAGAGCGCTCGAAGTTCTAGCGTCGTCAGGGTCGGTGCAAGGTCTCGGTGAACGGAGACAGGACATGCGGGTCGGCGTGCACATCAATCGGTTCGACCATCCCGGAGGAGGCCCCGCGCTCGGTTCCGAACTCGCCGCCGCGGGCGCCGCCGCCGAGGCGGCCGGCGTGAGCTGGCTGTCGGTGATGGACCACTACTTCCAGATGGAGTTCAACGACCGGGCCGAGGACCCGATGCTGGAGGCCTACACGACCCTCGGCTACCTCGCCGCCCACACCTCCACGGTCCGCCTCGGCGCCCTGGTGACCGGCGTGACCTACCGCCACCCAGGCCTGCTCGCCAAGATCGTCACCTCGCTCGACGTGCTGTCCGGCGGCCGGGCCGTCCTCGGGATCGGCGCCGCCTGGTACGACCGGGAGCACGAGGGGCTCGGCGTGCCGTACCCGCCGGTCGCCGAGCGCTTCGAGCGGCTGGAGGAGACCCTGCGGATCTGCCTGCAGATGTGGGACCCGGAGGACGACGGCCCGTTCGAGGGCGCGCACTACCGGCTGGCCGAGACCCTGTGTGTGCCCGCGCCGGTGAGCGCCCCGCGCCCCGAGATCATGATCGGCGGGGGCGGGGAGAAGAAGACGCTCCGGCTGGTGGCCCGCTACGGCGACGCCTGCAACCTGTTCACCACCTCTCCCGAAGAGGTCAGGCACAAGCTCGACGTGCTGCGCGGTCACTGCGACACCGAGGGGCGCGACTACGACGAGATCCGCAAGACCGTCCTCTACATGGGCGAGGCGCCCGCCGAGGGCGACCTCGACGCCTTCACCCGGGACATCGCGGACTACACGAAGCTCGGCATCGACACGGTGATCCTCGGCCCACGCACCGGCGAACCGGCGGCGTTCATCGAGGGCTTCGCGGCTCCCGCCGTGCAGCGGCTGGCCGGGCTCGACTGAGCCGCGCAGCTCATCGGCATGGTGTGCTCGACCGGGTGTCGGCGTCGGCCGGGCGGCTGCGCGAGACGATCCGCATCCCGCGGGCGTCGACCATCCGGACCTGCAACGAGCCGCAGCCGCACCGCGTCCACACCGTGCTGCCCGCCGCGGTGCTGTGCCGGGAGACCACCTGGAAGGGCTCGGCCCCGTCGGGCCACCCGCAGTGCGGGCAGACGGTACCGGTCGTGCTGGTCATGGCGACTCCTCGTACCTCGTGGCTGGTTGATCGTCGCGACACAACCAAGGGTGCGGTGCGCGCTTCGTACACGTCCAGGTTGACTTTCCGGATCTGACCTTGAAGCGTGGCCTTCATGATTGACCTGCGCCGACTGCATGTCCTCCGGGCGGTCGCCCACTACGGCACGGTCACCGCGGCCGCCCGCGCGCTGCACTTCACGCCCTCCGCCGCCTCCCAGCAGATCCGGCAGCTGGCCCGCGATCTCGGCGTCGACCTGCTGGAACCGCAGGGCCGTGGGGTGCGCCTCACCGCGGCCGCCGAGAGTCTGCTCGCGCACGCGGACGCGATCCAGGCCCGCTGGGAGGCGGCCGAAATCGACCTGCGCGCCGAGTACAGCGCCCCCGCCGGACAGCTGCGCGTCAGCGGCTTTCCCATGGCCGTGTCGGTGCTGCTGGCGCCGATGGCCGTACGGCTGCGGGAGCGGCATCCGCGGCTGACCGTACGGATCCAGGAGACGGGGGTGCCGGAGAGCTTCGACCTGCTCTTCGAGGGGGAGGCCGACCTGGCCGTGGTCGAGGTCACCCCGCACAACCCGCCGCTGAGCGACGTGCGCTTCGACCAGCAGCCGCTGCTGGACGACCCGTACGACCTCGTCGTCCCCGACGACCATCCGCTGGCCGCACGCGGGCGCGTCGACCTCGCGGAGGCGGCACACGAGGACTGGATCGCGCCGGTGCCGGAGAGTGCCTGTCGCCCGCACGTGATGTCGGCGTGCGGGGCGGCGGGGTTCACCCCCGACGTGATCCATCACGCGCTGGACTGGAACGTCACCGCGCATCTGGTCGCTCACCGGCTCGGCGTCGCCCTGATCCCACGGCTGGCCCAGCTGACGCCCCACCTGCCGATCACCCGGGTGCGCTGTGCGGGCGACCCGCATCGCAAGGTACTCACCTGCACACGCCGAGGCTGCCGGGAACGCCCTGCGGTGAAGGCGGCGCTGGGGGAGCTGCGGGAGCTTGCGGTCACGGCGGTTGCGTGACGCGAAGCGGTGGCTGGGCGAGCGGCGGGGTGCTTGGCGTAAGCGGTGGCTGGGCGAGCGGCGAGTGCATGGCGTGCAGCGGGCCCTGGCGTGCAGCCGTGGCCGGGCATGAATCGGGTTGCCCGGCGTGCAGCGGCGGATGGGCATGAAGGGGGTGCCCGGCCTGAAGCGATGGCCCGGTGCGAAGCCGTGGCCTGGCATGACGAGAGGCCGGAGCTCTGGGCTCCGGCCTCCGGCCTCGTGGGGAGGGGCCTTCGGTCAGGCGGCGGCCGCCTGGCCCGCGTGCCCGTGGACGTGGGCGATGACCTCGGTCAGCTGGGCGGCGACCTCGGCGTCGTCGACCGGGTGCGTCTCGGCGAAGCGGGTCACCGAGCCGGGGATCGACAGCTTGACGTCCTCCAGCACCTTGCCGCCGGCGATGCCCACCGACTTACGGGTCTCGTCCTGCGCCCACACGCCACCGAACTGACCGAAGGCGGTGCCGACCACGGCGACCGGCTTGCCACCGAAGGCACCGGCGCCGTACGGGCGGGACAGCCAGTCGATGGCGTTCTTCAGCACGGCCGGGATGGTGCCGTTGTACTCGGGGGAGAAGAACAGGAACCCGTCGGAGGCCAGCGCGGCCTCGCGCAGCTTGGTGGCGGCGGCGGGGACGCTGCCCTCGACGTCGATGTCCTCGTTGTAGAACGGGACGTCGGCCAGGCCCTCGAAGAGCACGACCTCAGCGCCCTCGGGAGCGAGCTTGACGCCCGCCTCGGCGAGCTGACGGTTGTGCGAACCGGCGCGAAGGCTGCCGACGAGCGCGAGGATGCGAACAGACATGCGAACTCCAAGGATGCTGAAACACTGCGGTTACGATCCGGACCGAGGTCCGCTTACGTTTCTAGCACCTAACCGGACCGCGGTCCAGTTTCATTCCCGATGCTTTACGCTGGCTTCATGTCCGCTGCCCTGCCCCCCTTCCCGCAGCCGCAGGAGCCCATCGACAAGGCTCAGCTGCTGGAGGTCGGTCCCGCCGCCGACGAGCCCTGCCTGCGCGCCGACGCGGCCCGCAACCGCGCCCGGCTGCTGGAGGCCGCCGCCCGGCTGATCGCGGAGCACGGCGCTGCCGGGGTCACCATGGAGGCGGTGGCCGCGGAGGCCGGCGTGGGCAAGGGGACCGTCTTCCGCCGCTTCGGCGACCGCACCGGCCTGCTGACGGCGTTGCTGGACCACTCCGCGAGGAAACTGCAGGCCGATTTCCTCGGCGGGCCGCCGCCGCTGGGCCCCGGGGCACCGCCGGTCGAGCGGCTGCGGGCGTTCGGCGTGGCGGTGCTGTACCGCGCGGCCGAGCAGCTGGACCTGCAACTGGCCGCCCAGCCGGAGCCGACCCGCCGCTACTCCCATCCCTCGGTGCGGGCGCTGCACACACATGTCACGGTGCTGCTGCGCCAGATCGCCCCGGGCGCCGACTGCGATCTCCTCGCCCAGACTCTCTTGGCGTACCTCGACCCCGCCCTGATCAACCACCTGACCAGGCAGTGCGGTATGCCCATGGAGCGGCTGGAGAAGGGCTGGCTCGACCTGGTCGACCGCGTGACCCGCACCGGGGCGTGAACGCCGGGAGACCCTCACCCGGGCCCCGCTCACAGGTTCTGCAAAGATGCCGTACGTCATGGTGCAGATACCGAAAACGCCCGCGCCCGCTCTCCCCGCACAGCGCTCGGTACCCACGAGCGCCGATGTGGCCCGCCTCGCCGGCGTCTCGCGCGCGACCGTCTCCTACGTCCTGAACAACACCAGCGCCGTCCGGATCAGCGAACCCACGCGCCGCCGCGTCCACGAGGCCGCGAAGGAACTCGGCTACGTCCCGCACGCGGCCGCCCGCAGCCTGCGCGCCGGGCACAGTCGCATGGTCCTGATGCCCGCGCCCAGCTTCCCCGTCGGCCCGCTCTACAGCAGTTTCCTCAGCGATCTCCAGCTGGCGCTCGGCCGCCTCGACTACACGGTCGTGCAGCACGGCAGCGTCGGCCTGCACAGCGACGAGGCCGCCCGCGCCTGGGCCGAGCTGCGCCCCGTCGCCGTCCTGGTGTCGGGCTCCGGCCTCGGCCCGAAAGGCGTGACGGTGCTCAACCGCTCCGGCGCCCGGGCCGTGGTCTCGCTCGGCCCCGAGTCCGTCGAGGGCGCCCACGCCCTGCTGATGGACTACGAGGCCGTGGGCCACTGCGCGGGCCGCCACCTGTACGACCGCGGTCGGCGCAGGATCGGCGTCGTCGTGCCCGAGGAGGACGGCCTGGAGTCCTTCTCCGCGCCCCGCCTCGAAGGTGTGCGCCGGGCCCTGCGCGGCACGGACGCCACCGTGACCGAGCTGCCCCTCGCCTACGCGGAGGAGTCCGCCGCGCGGCTGGCCGCCCGCTGGCGCGCCCTCGGCCTCGACGCCGTGTTCGCCTACAACGACGAGTACGCGATGCTGCTGATGCGCGCCCTGCAGGACGAGGGCGTCCGCGTCCCCGCCGACACAGCCGTCATCGGCGCCGACGACCTGATGCTCGGACGGCTGCTGCGGCCTAGGCTGAGCACCGTGCACATCGAGCTGCCGTCCGGTCGCGAGCTCGCGGAACTGGTCGACCGCGCGGTGCGCAACCCCGGCGCCGCACCCGAGACGCACAAGGTGCTGGGAGCGACGGTGGTGCACCGCGAATCCAGCTGAACCCAGGGGAGGCGGGACATGCGCACGACCGTCGGCATCATCGGGGGCGGCCCCGCCGGACTGCTGCTCGCCCGCCTGCTGCACCGCGCCGGCATCGACTGTGTCGTCCTGGAGAGCCGCACGCGGGAGTACGTCGAGCAGCGCCAGCGGGCCGGGATGCTGGAGCAGGGCACCGTCGACGCGTTGCGCGAGGCCGGCGCCGCCGAGCGGCTGACGGCCGAAGGCCTGGTGCACCAGGGCATCGAGCTGCGCTTCGACCGGGAACGCCACCACATCGACTTCCCCGCCCTCACCGGCGGCCGTACGGTGACGATCTACGCCCAGACCGAGATCGTGAAGGACCTCGTCGCGCTGCAACTCGCCGACGGGCCACCGCTGTTGTTCGAGGCCGAGGCGCTCGCTGTCGAGAAGCCGGAGAGCGCGACGCCCGTCGTACGGTTCCTGCACGAGGGCCGTGAGCAGACGCTGACCTGCGAGTGGGTGGCCGGCTGCGACGGCTTCCACGGCATCTCCCGCGACGCGTTCCCGGCCGAGGTGGGCCGCTCGTACGGGCACGAGTATCCGTACTCCTGGCTCGGGGTCCTGGCCGAAGTGCCGCCGTCCTGCGACGAGTTGATCTACGCACGCGGCGAAGGCGGCTTCGCGCTGCACAGCATGCGCTCGGCCTCGGTCTCCCGGCTCTATCTCCAGGTCCCCAACCACACCGACCCCGACGACTGGCACGACGACCGCATCTGGGACGAACTCGCCGCGCGCTTCGCCATCGACGCCGACTGGACCCTGCACCGCGGCCCCATCACCGCCAAGTCCGTGACGACGATGCGCAGTTACGTCCACGAGCCGATGCGTCACGGCCGGCTGCTGCTCGCCGGGGACGCCGCCCACATCGTCCCGCCGACGGGCGCCAAGGGGCTCAACCTCGCCGTCTCGGACGTACGGGTCCTGGCCCGCGGGTTGATCGAGCTGCACCGCACAGGGAACACACAGCTCCTGGACAGATACTCCGAGTTGTGTCTTCAACGTGTGTGGCAGGCGAGCCGTTTCTCGGATGACATGACTAAGATGTTGCACGCTCAACCAGACGGGGATGCGTTCGACCAGCGGATGCAGCTCGCACGTCTGCGTCGGATCACCGCATCCCGCCACGCGCCCGCCGAACTGGCGGCGAACTACTCGGGACTTCCGCTCCCCCTTGAGTCCCGCCGGTGATCGAACGGAGAGTCGCAATGCCGTTGCTCGACCCGAAGACCTGGCAGTCCAGCTCCCTGTCGGGAGATGAGTACGCCATCACCGAGCCCGCCACCGGCGACACGCTCGGCACCGTCACCCTGGCCGGCGCCGAGGACGTCGGAACGGCCGCGGAGGCCGCCCGCGCCGCCCAGGCCGAGTGGGCACGCCTCCCGCACTTCGTGCGCGCCTCAGTGCTGCGCAAGGCCGGCGACCTGTTCGCGGCACACGCCGACGAGCTGCGCGAGTGGCTCGTCCGCGAGTCCGGGTCGATCCCCGGCAAGGCCGACTTCGAACTGCACGTCGCCGCCCAGGAGTGCTACGAGCCCGCCGCCCTCGCCTCCCGCCCGGCCGGGCAGGTCCTGCCCAGCGAGGCGCCCCGGCTGTCGTACACGCGCCGGGTCCCCGTCGGCGTCGTCGGCGTGATCTCCCCGTTCAACGCCCCGCTGATCCTCTCCATCCGCTCCGTCGCCCCGGCCCTCGCGCTCGGCAACGCGGTCGTGCTGAAGCCGGACCCGCGCACGGCGGTGTGCGGCGGTCTGTCGCTGGCCGCGGTCTTCGCGGAGGCCGGTCTGCCCGAGGGGCTGCTGCACATCCTGCCGGGCGGTCCGGAGGTGGGCCAGGCGCTGGTCGCCGACCCGCGCGTGCCCGTCATCTCCTTCACCGGGTCCACCGCCGCGGGCCGGGCCGTCGGCGAGGCCGCCGGGCGTCATCTCAAGCGCGCGCACCTGGAGTTGGGCGGCAACTCCGCCCTGGTCGTGCTGGAGGACGCCGACATCGACGCGGTGATCTCCAC
Source organism: Streptomyces sp. R28 (assembly GCF_041052385.1). Taxonomy (GTDB): domain Bacteria; phylum Actinomycetota; class Actinomycetes; order Streptomycetales; family Streptomycetaceae; genus Streptomyces. The sequence goes on from NZ_CP163439.1 coordinate 9,953,927, forward strand.
GGCCGCCTGGGGGTCCTTCTTCCACCAGGGCCAGATCTGTATGACGACCGGCCGCCACCTCGTCCATCAGTCCCTGTACGAGGAGTACGTCGAACGGCTCGCGGCCAAGGCCGACTCCCTCGCCGTCGGTGACCCGCACCGCGCCGAGGTCCACCTCGGCCCGCTCATCGACTCGGGCCAGCTGGGCAAGGTGCACGGCCTGGTGGAGGCCAGCACGTCCCGGGGCGCCAAGCTCGCCGCGGGCGGCACCCACGACCAGCTCTTCTACCGGCCGACCGTGCTCGCCGGCGTCGACGACCAGACCCCCGCCTACGCCGAGGAGGTCTTCGGTCCCGTCGCGCCCGTACGCCCCTTCGCGACCGCCGACGAGGCCGCCGCCCTCGCCGCGGCCGGCTCCTACGGCCTCTCCCTGGGCATCGTCACCGGGGACGCCGCTCGGGGTCTCGACCTGGCCGAGCGGATCCCGACCGGCATCGTGCACATCAACGACCAGACCGTCAACGACGAGGCCGTCGCGCCCTTCGGTGGCATCGCCGCCTCCGGCACCGGGGCCCGGTTCGGCGGTGAATCCAACCTGGAGGCGTTCACCGACGTGCGCTGGACGACGGTGCGCGGCGACGTGGCGGCGTACCCCTTCTAGACCGGGGGCCTACTCGCCGTTCTGCTCGGCCTGCGCCTGCTGAGCGGCCACGGCCTGGCGGACCTCGTCCATGTCGAGCCCCCGGGCCTGCCCGATGACGTCCTTCAGGGCGGCCTCGGGCAGCGCCCCGGGCTGCGCGAACACGGCGACCCGGTCACGGACGATCATCAGCGTCGGAATCGACTGGATACCGAAGGCGGCGGCCAGCTCCGGCTGCGCCTCGGTGTCGACCTTGCCGAACACAAGATCAGGGTTCTCCTCGGCCGCCTTCTCGTAGACCGGGGCGAACTGACGGCACGGCCCGCACCAGGACGCCCAGAAGTCGATCAGGACGAACTCATTGTCCGTGACCGTCTCATCGAAGTTCTCCTTGGTGAGCTCCACGGTGCTGCTCATGGCGTATTCCCTCTTCCTGGTGTCGGGGCGAAGCCGTCGGCGACAACACGACCGTACGGCTGCGTATTCCGTCGTATTTCCGCGCGCTTACCCGTGTGGCCAGGGCGCACACCACCCGTAAGACTGACCTCATGACGGAAACGGATTCCATCGCATACGACGTCGTGGTGCTCGGGGCCGGGCCCGTGGGGGAGAACGTCGCCGACCGCACCCGTGCGGCCGGGCTCTCCACCGCGGTCGTGGAGAGCGAGCTGGTCGGCGGCGAATGCTCGTACTGGGCGTGCATGCCCAGCAAGGCGCTGCTGCGACCGGTCATCGCCCGGGCGGACGCCCGCCGCCTGCCGGGCCTCAGCCAGTCCGTACAAGGCCCCCTCGACACGGCCGCGGTCCTCGCCCGGCGCGACGAGTACACCTCGCACTGGAAGGACGACGGCCAGGTCCGGTGGCTGGACGGCATCGGCGCCGACCTCCACCGCGGCCACGGCCGCCTCACCGCGCCCCGCACGGTGGAGGTGACCGGCTCCGACGGCGTACGGCAGGTCCTGACCGCCCGGCACGCCGTGGTCGTCTGCACCGGCAGCGGCGCCCAGCTGCCCGACCTGCCCACACTCGCCGAGGTCGAGCCGTGGACCAGCCGCGAGGCCACCAGCGCGAAGGCCGCTCCCGGCCGCCTGGTCGTGGTCGGCGGCGGCGTGGTCGCCACCGAGATGGCCACCGCCTGGCAGGCCCTCGGCTCCCGGGTCACGCTCCTGGTCCGCGGCAAGGGCCTGCTGTCCCGCATGGAGCCCTTCGCCGGCGAACTGGTCGCCGAGGCGCTCACCGAGGCGGGCGTCGACGTCCGCACCGGCACCTCCGTCGAGGCGGTGACACGGGAGCACGGCACGGTCGTGGTCGTCACCGACGGCGGCGACCGCATCGAGGCCGACGAGATCCTCTTCGCCACCGGCCGTGTCCCGCGCACCGCCGACATCGGCCTGGAAACCATCGGCCTGGAACCCGGCTCCTGGCTGGAGGTCGACGACAGCCTCCGTGTCACCGGCAGCGAATGGCTCTACGCGGTCGGCGACGTCAACCACCGCGCCCTCCTCACCCACCAGGGCAAGTACCAGGCCCGTATCGCGGGCGCGGCCATCGCCGCCCGCGCCTCCGGCGTGCCCCTCCTGGAGTCCGACCCCTGGGGCGCCCACGCCGCCACCGCCGACCACGCCGCCGTCCCCCAGGTCGTCTTCACCGACCCCGAGGCCGCCGCCGTGGGGCTCTCCCTGGCGGAGGCCGAACAGGCCGGCCACCGCGTGCGCGCCGTGGACGTCGAGATGTCCTCGGTCGCCGGTGCGGGCCTGTACGCCGAGGGCTACCGCGGCCGCGCCCGCATGGTCGTCGACCTGGAACGCGAGATCCTCCTCGGCCTCACCTTCGTCGGCGCCGGCGTCGGCGAACTCATCCACTCGGCGAGCATCGCCGTCGCCGGCCAGGTACCGATCAGCAGGCTGTGGCACGCGGTTCCGTCGTATCCGACGATCAGCGAGGTGTGGTTGCGGCTGCTGGAGTCGTACCGCGACAACTGACGTCGTCGGCGGGGGAGTTGCTGGCGGGCGCGACCGTCGGGACATCACCGGTCGCGCCCGGCGTTCGCTGCTCCCCGCCGCCGGCTACTGCGCCGACACCAGCTCCAGATACTCCTCGCTCCACAGATCCTCCTCCGCCTCCGGCAACAGCAGCACCCGGTCCGGGCGCAGCGCCGCCACGGCGCCCGCGTCATGGGTGACCATGACGATCGCGCCGGGGTACGTGCCCACCGCGGCCAGGACCTCGGCGCGGGAGGCCGGGTCCAGGTTGTTGGTCGGCTCGTCCAGGAGAAGGACGTTCGCGCCGGAGTGCACCAGGCCCGCCAGCGCCAGACGGGTCTTCTCGCCGCCGGACAGGACACCGACCGGCTTGTCGGCGTCGTCACCGGTGAACAGGAACGATCCCAGGACGCGCCGCACTTCGCCGTACGTCAGATGCGGGGCGGCGGACGCCAGTTGCGCACCCACGGTCAACTCTCCGTCCAGCGTGTCGTGTTCCTGGGCGAAGTAGCCCGGACGGAACCCGTGCCCGTGGACCACCCGGCCGCCGTCCGGCCTGGCCTGACCGGCGAGGATGCGCAACAGGGTCGTCTTTCCCGAACCGTTCGGGCCGAGGACGACCAGGCGGCTGCTCCGGTCGACCGCCAGGTCCACGCCCCGCAGGACGCGATGGCCGCCGTACGACTTCGTCAGACTGATGGCGCCGAGCGGGATCCGGCCGCACGGTGCCGGTTCGGGCAGCCGGATCCTGGCCACCTTCGCGGTGCGGCGGACCGGTTCGAGGTCGGCGAGCATACGGTCGGCGCGGCGGGCCATGTTCTTCGCGGCCACGGCCGTCGACACGCGGGCGCGCATCTTCCCGGCCTGCGCGTGCAGCGACGCCGCCTTGCGCTCGGCGTTCGTCCGCTCGCGCGCCCTGCGTCGCTCGTCGGCCTCCCGCTGGGCGAGATAGCCGTCCCAGCCCGTGTTGTGGATGTCGATCGTGGCGCGCTGCGGATCCAGGTGGAAGACCCGGTTCACCGCGCCGGCGAGCAGTGACGTGTCGTGGCTGATCAGCACGAGCCCGGCCTGATGGTTCGTCAGGAACGTGCGCAGCCAGGCCACCGAGTCCGCGTCCAGGTGGTTCGTCGGCTCGTCCAGCAGCAGGGTGCCGTGCTCCGCGAAGAGGATGCGGGCCAGCTCCACGCGACGGCGCTGTCCGCCCGACAGCGCACCCAACGACCGGTCCATCAGCCGGGCGGGAACCCCGAGACCCGCGGCCACCCGGGCCGCCTCGGCCTCCGCGGCGTAACCGCCGGCGGCCTGGAAGCGGGCCTCGGCGCGCACGTAGGCGTTCATCGCGCGCTGCGTACCGTCGGCCATGGCCTCCTCGGCACGGCGCAGGGCGCGTACGGCCCCGTCGAGGCCCCGCGCGGACAGGATGCGGTCGGTGACGGTGACCGTCGGGTCCGCGGCGCGCGAGTCCTGGGGCAGATGGCTGACCTCGCCGGTGCGGGTGACCGCCCCGGCAGCCGGGCGCACCGTGCCCGCCAGGGTGTTCAACAGGGTGGTCTTTCCGGTGCCGTTGCGGCCGACCAGGCCGATGCGGTCGCCGGGGGAGATGTGGAAGGAGATGCCGGACAGCAGCAGACGCGCGCCGACGCGCACGTCGACACCACTAGCGGTGATCATGAGAAGACGCTCCGAACAAGCAAGAGGACACACGGGTGGCGTGTAAGCGGGGCCTCAGCTAGGAAATTCGGGGCGTGGACATGTGGTCAGGCTAACGCGGGCGCCGTGTCGGGCGCCTGCGAATTTTCTCCGTCACGGCAGCTCGAAGCCCAGCGCCTCTGCGGCCCGCGCCGGCGTCGGCCCTGCCCAGCGCTCCGCGATCGCCTGGTTCGAGGACAGCGAGCGCAGCTCGGCCCGGTCCAGGTAGAGCACGCCGTCGAGATGGTCCGTCTCGTGCTGCACGATACGGGCGGGCCACCCCGTGAACACCTCGTCGACCGCACGCCCGTGCTCGTCCTCGCCCGTCAGCCGCACCTCGGGGTGCCGGGCCACCACCGCCTGATAGCCCGGCACGCTCAGACAGCCCTCGAAGAACGCGGCGCGAGCGGTACCGACGGGCTCGTACGACGGGTTCACCAGCACCCGGAACGGCTGCGGCACCCGCCCGCGCGCCAGCCGCACCTCGTGCGGCACCGGTGCCGGGTCCTCGATCACCGCGATCCGCAGCGGTACGCCGACCTGTGGTGCGGCGAGGCCGACGCCCGGTGCCGCGTGCATGGTGATTCGGAGGGCCTCGACGAAGCGGGCCAGCAGCGCCGGGTCCAGCTGGCCGTCGAAGAGTTCGGTGTGGCGCCGCAGCACCGGTTCGCCGGCCGCCACGATGGCCAACGGGCCCTCGGTGGACAGGAGTTGCTCGACCTGCTCGGCCAGGGGTGCGCGATCGCTCGGAGTTGCCATCGCGCCAGCATGCCACGGCGCACCCGCCACTCGCCGACTCATGTGTGACGTACGCCACTTAGCAAGCCGGGAACTCGACGGACCCGTCCCCCGACTACTGGACCGCTACATCAGACAGAGCACGTACGTCCCCACTCCCCGTCCCAGCCCCGGAGATGCCGCCGATGTCCACCGCTCCCTCGACCTCCCCACCCGAGGAGTCGACGCAGCTCGACGCCCCGGCCTCGGCGCCCCGCAGATGGGCACCGCTGCGTCCGCTGATCCTGCGTCTGCACTTCTACGCCGGAGTGCTCGTCGCGCCGTTCCTGCTCGTCGCCGCGGCCACCGGCTTCCTGTACGCCGGTGCGTTCCAGGCCGAGAAGATCGTGTACGCCCACGAGATGACCGTCCCGGTCGGCGACGAGAAACTGCCGATATCCGAGCAGGTCGCCGCCGCGCGCAAGGCCCACCCCGAGGGCACGGTCTCGGCGATACGGCCCTCCCCGGCGGACGACGCCTCCACCAGGGTCCTGCTGTCCGGCGTCAAGGGCGTCGATGCCGACCACACGCTCGCCGTGTTCGTCGACCCGTACACCGCGAAGGTGCGCGGCGCCCTCGAACAGTACGGCTCGACCGGCGCGCTGCCGCTGCGCACCTGGATCGACGAGCTCCACCGCGACCTGCACCTCGGTGAGACCGGCCGCCTCTACAGCGAGCTCGCCGCGAGCTGGCTGTGGGTGATCGCGGGCGGCGGCCTGGTGCTGTGGTTCTCCCGCCGCCGTGCCCTGCGCAAGGTGCGCGGGACCAGCGGGCGCCGCCGCACGCTCGGGCTGCACGGCACGGTCGGCGTCTGGGCCGCGGCCGGGTTCTTCTTCCTCTCGGCGACCGGCCTGACCTGGTCGGCGTACGCCGGCGCCCACATCGACGAGCTGCGCACCTCGCTCGGCCAGGCCACCCCGTCCGTCTCGGCCACGGCGGGCGGCGACCACGCGGCTCACGGCGCCGCCGCGGGTACCGGCGGGAGCGGCGAGCACGGCGTCGGCCTCGACAAGGTGCTGGCGGCCGCGCGCGCCGAGGGCCTGGGTGATCCCGTGGAGATCGTGCCGCCCGCCGACGCCTCGTCCGCGTACGTGGTGAAGCAGGTGCAGCGCAGCTGGCCGACGAAGCAGGACGCGGCCGCGATCGACCCGTCCACCGGCGAGGTCACCGACGTGCTGCGGTTCGCCGACCACCCGGTGCTCGCCAAGCTGACTCGCTGGGGCATCGACCTGCACACGGGCGTCCTCTTCGGCCTGGTCAACCAGATCGCCCTGATGCTGCTCGCGCTCTCGCTGATCCTGCTGATCGTGTGGGGCTACCGCATGTGGTGGCAGCGCGGGCGCGGGTCGGCGTTCGGTCGCCCCGTCCCGCGTGGCGCCTGGCAGCAGGTACCCCCGCAGATCCTGGTCCCGCTGGTGGCGGTCGTCGCCGTACTCGGCTACTTCGTACCGCTGTTCGGCATCTCGCTGGCCGCGTTCATCGTCGTGGACGTCGTCCTCGGAGAGATGGCGCAACGGCGGGGGAAGCGGACGCCCGCGCAAGTGAACTAGCGGAAGTGAACTAGAGGGGTGAAGGACTTGGGGCCCGGTTCCGGGGGGAAACCGGGCCCCAAGCATTACTCTGCTCGATTAGCTCGATTAGCTCGATTGCTCAGAGCCGCTCGAAGTCACCCGCCAGCGCCGAGGCGAGGCGCATGTGCGGCTCGGCCTCCGCGTCGCGTCCCTGCCGTTGCAGAGTGCGGCCCAGCATCAGCCGGGCGTAGTGCTCGACGGGGTCGTGCTCGACGATGACGCGCAACTCGCCCTCCGCCCGCTGCAGTTGGGCCGAGTGGTAGTAGGCGCGCGCCAGCAACAGCCGCACTCCGGTCTGCTGCGGCGCCTCCTCGACCAGCTTGCCGAGGACGCGCGCGGCGGCGGCGTAGTCCTTGGCGTCGAAGAACATCTGCGCGCGCTCCCAGCGCTCGGCCGGTGTTCCGTGGTCGTAGTACGTCGTGTCCACTCGTGACCTCCCTCGACTTCGACGCCGTCAACGGAGGGTGGTCGTTCAATATTCCACTACTGTCTCAGCCGGCCATGGCAGCAAGTTCGGCGTTGGCCCGCTCGGTGATGAGGGTCAGTACTCGTCCGGCGGCGGCCAGGTCCTCCGTCGGCAGGCCGGCGTAGATCCGGGCGGTGATGGGGGCGGTCGCAGCGGAAGTGCTGTCGTACAGCTCCCGTCCGGCGTCCGTGATCCGCACCTGGGACGGCCCCTGAGGGGCCAGTAGCTCCGCGGCGATCAGTTCGTCGACCACGGAGTGGGCCTGCGCGGCGTCGATCTTCAGCGAGCCGACGACACCATCGATGACGCGGTCCCGCTCCACCGGCCCGTCGGCGACGGCGACGAGTCGGAGGGTGACGGACTGCTGGAATGTCGCGCCGTGGCGGGTCAGTACCTGTTCGAGAAGCGCGCGGCCGGCGTAGTGGGCCAGGGCTATGACTCGGGGGCCGACCAGGGGAGTGGTGGTGGTCGTGGGAGTGGTCGCGCTCATGGCTGCTCCTTGTCGGATTCACTGTCTGGGGCAAGCGGGTCAAGAGGTGCGTCGAGCAGGGTCGCGAGGTCGCGCGTCAACTCCCGGGTGCGCGCACTGTCCAGGCCGCCGAGCGGCGCCAGCAGCTGCTGCAGGAGACCTTGGACCACCCTGATGGCCTGCCGGGTCCGCTCGCGACCCTCCTCGGTCAGCGCCAGCTGCACCGCGCGCGGATCCCGGGGATCCCGGGTGCGTTCGAGGAGCCCGGCGGTTTCCAGGGAGCGTGCCAGCTTGGAGACGTAGAGGGGCTCTAGCCCGGTGTGGTCGGCGAGGCGCCGCTGACTGGGGCGCTCTCCGCGGCGCTGCATGCCGTACAGCGAGGCCACCAGCGCGTACTGCGCATGGGTGAGCCCCAGCGGGGTCACGGCCCGGTCGACCGCGACCCGCCACTTCGTGGACAGGCGCCACACCAGGAAACCGGGCGAGGCGTTCTCGGAACCCTTGCTCATGGTCAATACAGTACATGGCTACTATGTACATGGCTACTATTTTCGGGAATGCACCGGGAATGCATCGAGACAGGCCCGGGTGACGGACTGACGAAGCGACCCCGGCGGGGCTAGTTTGGGCGACATGAGCAATCTTGATCGCGAGGCGGTGCCCGCCATCTGCGGCGGCCGCGGTTTCGTCGTGGCGGAGCCCGTACGCGAACTCCTCAGCCCTCGCCACGTCAAGCTCGGCGAGTCCACCGAAGTCCGTCGCCTACTGCCCAACCTGGGGCGGCGCATGGTCGGCGCCTGGTGCTTCATCGATCACTACGGCCCCGACGACATCGCCGACGAGCCCGGCATGCAGGTGCCGCCGCACCCGCACATGGGCCTGCAGACGGCGAGCTGGCTGCACGCGGGCGAGGTCCTGCACCGCGACTCGACCGGGAGCCTCCAGACCATCCGCCCGCGTGAACTGGGCCTGATGACCTCCGGCCGGGCGATCAGCCACTCCGAGGAGAGCCCGAAGTCCCACGCCCGCTTCCTGCACGGCGCCCAGCTCTGGGTCGCCCTCCCGGACAGCCACCGCCACACCGACCCGCGCTTCGAACACCACGCCGAACTGCCCGTCGTCACGGCGCCGGGCCTGCGGGCCACGCTGATCCTGGGCGGCCTCGACGGCGCGAACTCACCCGGCACGACGTACACCCCGATCGTCGGCGCCGACCTGACCCTCGAGCGCGGCGCCGACCTACGCCTCCCGCTGGAGCCGGACTTCGAGTACGCCGTCCTGTCCATGTCCGGCGAGGCACACGTGGACGGCGTGCCGGTGCTGCCCGGCTCGATGCTCTACCTCGGCTGCGGCCGCACCGAACTCCCGCTGCGCGCGGGCTCGGACGCCGGCCTGATGCTCCTCGGCGGCGAGCCGTTCGAGGAGGAACTGATCATGTTCTGGAACTGGATCGGGCGATCTCAGGAAGAGATCGTACAGGCCCGTCAGGACTGGATGGAAGGCTCCCGGTTCGGGGAGGTGAAGGGGTACGACGGGGCTCCACTACCGGCACCGGAACTGCCGCCGGTGCCGTTGAAGCCGCGAGGAAGAGTGCGCTGACCTGCGGGAACGTGTCAGCGTTGGTGGCCGCGGGCGGAAGGTGGTCGGGTAATTCTCACTGCTTCCACCTGCTTGCCGGAAGGCGTGCAAACAGCCGGCTGGCTCAGGTCGGGACGGTTGGCGATTCCACGGTGTGGCTGTCTGTGGGCGGCTGTGGCAGGACTCTTGCTGACCTAATGCTGACTTTGCTGACGCCTCGTCAGGCTCGGGTGAGGGGCTCTTTTCCAAGCTCCGGGGCTTGCGGAGGCGTTTGCAGGTTCGGTGGTGTCCGGACCGATGCTGACCTGGCTGGCGGTCGAGTCAGGCGTTGCGGAGGGACGGCGTCGCTCACACTGCCGCCTTGTTGAGGGCTCACAAGATTCCGTTGCCGCCGCTGTCCTCGGCAGCGCCGCTTGCGTCCGATCCGAAGGTGCTGTGCCGGAGAGTGACTAGCAGGTTCTTCGTCTGCTCGTGGTACATCACGCGCATCGCCCTGACCAGTGAGAATGAGCGGTTCTAACGGACGTGGGCCGACTCTGGACCGAGTATGGTCCGGATCTTGGTCGTGAGGTGATGCGGCAGCAGAGGGCAGCGGGTATGGCAGGCGGACCATCACTCGGGAATCCGGAGAGGAAGAGACCTTCTTGAAGTCGTCTACCAGGCGGTCCTGACCTGCGGCAATGCAACCGATCAGGTCTCTGAGCTGCACGGATCTCTCTTTCCTGGTCCTTCAGCTTCGTGCCTCGTTAGGCAGTCGACTCTCCCCACGCGCTCCCCAGACACGCTCGTACTCCCCAGATTCTCCCCAGAGGAGCTGCGGTGGAGGCACATGCGGCGGAGTGTTGGAGGGCGTCCGATCAACAGCATCGGTCACGGTGAGTGAGGGAGCGAGGTAGACGGGAAGTGCGGCAGTGGGTTGTGCTCTGCTGGCCGGTGGAGCGCCGTTCGGTGAAGCGAGGGTGTCAGCGGCGCCTCCTAGGGTGTGAGTGCTGCGTCGGTCGGTGTCGTATCGCTGGGAACCGGTGGGGAGTGGCGCGTCATGGAGTGGCCGTGTCTGCCGTGGAAGCGGCGGGTTTTCCCGCTGGGGGAGCCTTTGGAGTCGGATCGCTATGGCTGGCCGCAGGCGTCGTTGTTTTCTGGCTCGGCTCCCGGGCGGCCGCTGGCTGACGAGCGAGCGGTACCTGTACTCGTCCTGCGGGGTGAGTGGGGCATGGGCAAGTCGTACGCGTTCGAGCAGGAACAGCGTGACCTTGAGGCCGCGGGTCTTCCTGTGCAGCGGCTCGATCTCGGTAGGTGCGGTACAGACCCGGCTCGCGCTGCGGCGAAGCTGGCCGCGGTGTTCCAGCCGCCGACCGACGCGACTGAGTGGCACGTGCTCCTGGACGGCCTGGACGAAGGGCTGGACAACCTGCTGGAACTGGACCAATTGCTCATTGAGCAGGTGGAAGGTCTGGAGGATGAGGCTCGGAGGGGGCTGCGTCTGCGTATCAGTTGCCGCACGGCTCGATGGCCGTCCGGGCTGCACACAGAACTGTGCCGGCTTTGGGCCGTGAACCAGGTGGCGATGGTTGGTCTAGCGCCGCTCTCGCGGGACGATGTCACTCTGGCCGCTCGCGCCGTTCATTTGGAAGACCCAGCCGCCTTCTCACGCCTGAAGCGCTCCGGGTCTGATGGAGGCTCGATTCCCTGAGAGGATCGAGTCATGGCACGTCCGTCCCCCTACCCTGCCGAGCTTCGTGAGCGTGCGGTGCGCATGGTCGCGGAGGTCCGCCCCAACTATCCGACCGAGTGGGCCGCGATGAAGGCGGTGGCCGCGAAGCTGGGCATCGGAGCGGCGGAGACGGTGCGGACCTGGGTCCGCAAAGCGCAGGTGGACACCGGCCAGCGGCCCGGCACCTCCTCGGAGGAGGCCGCGGAGATCAAGCGGCTGCGGGCCGAGAACGCCGAACTGCGGCGGGCCAATGAGATCTTGAAGGCGGCGTCGGCTTTCTTCGCGGCCGAGCTCGACCGGCCGTCGAAGCGCTCGTAGCGTTCATCGACGAGTTCAAGAAGGTGTTCGGCGTCGAGCCGATCTGCCGTGTGCTCTCCGGCCACGGACTGAAGATCGCAACCAGCACCTACTACCCCGCCAGGAACCGTGCACCCAGCGCCCGGGCGATCCGGGACGCGGAGCTGAAAACCCAGATCAGCCGCGTCCACGCCGACAACTACGGCGTCTACGGGGTCCGCAAAGTCTGGCGGCAGCTGCACCGTGAGGGCATCGAAGCAGCCCGCTGCACAGTCGCCCGGCTGATGCGCGACCTGGGCCTGGAGGGTGCCCGACGGGGGAAGAAGATCCGCACCATCATCCGGGACGACGGCCAGGACAGGGCTGGTGACCTGCTCCGGCGCGACTTCACCGCGGCACGTCCGAACGAGCGGTGGGTGGCCGACTTCACCTATGTCGCCACCTGGTCCGGGATCGTCTACGTCGCGTTCGTCGTGGACGTGTTCTCCCGAGCGATCGTGGGCTGGTCCGCAGCCACCAGTAAGCGGGCCAAGCTCGTCCTCGACGCCCTCGACATGGCCCTGTGGCGCCGCGACCGTGCCGGAACTCCCGCTGGACCAGGGCTGGTTCATCATTGGGATGCGGGCAGTCAGTACACATCGTTCGCGTTCACCGCGCACCTCCTCGACGCCGGCATCGACGCCTCGATCGGCACCGTCGGCGACGCCCTGGACAACGCGCTCATGGAATCCCAGATCGGCCTCTACAAAACGGAGTTGATCAAGCCCCGTCGGCCCTGGCGCGGCCTCTCCGACCTCGAACTCGCCACCGCGGAATGGGTCAACTGATTCAACAGCCAACGCCTCCACACAGCGACTGGCGATTTCCCGCCTCACGAGCACGAAACCAACTACTACGCTCAACACCAGCCCCAACCGGCGGCTGGAGTCAACGCATAGAGCCTCCACCGACCCCGGAGCGCTTCATAGGGCCGTGTTCCGGGACGGTCGGACCCTGGCCGAGCTGCGCCGGGTGACTTACGACGGTGAGGGCTGGGGCCTGTGCCACGATCGAGCACGGGGCCGGCTCATGATGAGTGAGGGCAGCGCAACCCTGTCGCTACGCAACCCGCAGTCCTTTGAGCTGCTGGGCCGGATCACGGTCCGCGACGGTGACGGGCCCGTAAGCGGGCTGAACGAGCTTGAGTGCACCGGCACGGACGTGTGGGCCAATGAGCTCTTTCAGTGTGGCCACCGTTCGGGTGACGACGTAGGTGCCCACAACGGACAAGGCTCCCCTGCCGTTGAGGGAGGTTTTCGACGTCTCAACTCGCTGGCGCAGGAGCCTTGTTGGTTTCCTATCCTGCCGCACTCGACCTGCCTCACGCCTTGGTCGAGTGGGTAACCATGCTCATCGTCACCCGCGAGGGTGACCGCCGCTGCAAGCTCCCGCCGCACCAACGTGCCCTCGTCGGCCTGGTGTACCTGCGGCGGCACGACACCCTCGCCCAGATCGCAGCCGGCTTCGGCATCTCCGTCGGCACTGCCCACGCCTACATCGCGGCAGTCGTCAGCCTGCTCGCCGAACGTGCACCGGGCCTGCTGCGTGCCCTGCGCCAGGCCGACCCGGACTACGTCCTGCTCGACGGCACCCTGGCCGAGTGCGACCGGGTCGGCGGGCCGTTCGCTTGCCTTCGCCCAGTAATTCGGTTCGAGCATGACGAGTCCGAGGATGATCATGGCGCGCTCCTGGGATCTGCTTCCTCTCCTCACGGTAGAACCGTTCTGCCAGGCAGGGCCACCACCCCAGGAGGCGTAGCGCCATGGTCTTCGTCCTGGTTCTGCTCATCTGCGCCATCACGCTGATCGTCATCGGCGCTGTCGTCGACGGCATGCTGTATCTGCTCTCCACCGGCGTGCTGCTCCTCATCGCCGCCGTGCTGTACCTGCTCGTGCGCTCGGTATCGCGCATGCGCCGACGCCCGGCCCACTAACTGTTGTGTTGACCAGTGTGTGGCGACGACCCGGCCCAAAGGCGAGCCTGGCGAGGAGCCGGCAGATCAGGCTTGGATCACCGTTACAGGCGGCGCCACCGAGCGGAGGCGAAGGAGAAGACGCCGAAGAGGATCAGCCCGACCGCGACCGAGACCAGGAGCCATGGCCCCGCCGGGGTCTGCGTGAAACTGCGGAGCGTCGCGTCCACGCCCTTGGCCTCGTCCGGATCGAAGCGGACGGCTGCCACCAGGATGAAGATCCCGGCCGCGGCGAACACCACGCCCCGTGCCACGCCTCCACCCACGCCCAGAGCGGTGACGACCTGCTTCGTACGGTGGCTCATGCTGCCGGTGTCCAACTGCTTCAGGAAGCTCCGCATGGCCGCCCGGACGGCGAGTACCCCGCCGATGCCGATCAGGAGGCAGCCCCCGGCTCCCACCAGCACCTGCCCGTACGACAGTTTGAGCGCCGAAGCTGTCCAGTCCTGCGACTGCGCGTTGCCGCTGGAGCCCTGCCCGCCACCGGCCGCATACACCGCCGTGGTCCAGCAGACGAAGGCGTAGAAGACCGCCCGCCCGCCGTCCAGCACGCGCGAACCCGCCTTCCGCTGAGGCCCCCTGGTGAGGACTGCGCGGGTACCCCGCCACAGCGCCATGGAGGCGAAGCCGACCACCATCGCCCACAGCATCACCTTCCCGAACGGCTGCTCCGCGACCTGGGCCAGCGCGCCCTGCCGGTCGGCCGACTCGCCGTCGCTGCTGCTGAGGGCGATCTGCAGGGCAAGGGCGCCGATCAGGACGTACACCACACCCCGTGCGACAAAGCCCGCTCGCCCCGCGGCGGTCAGCGTCTCGTTCTGGGTGGTACGGGCCGCGGACTTCACGGCTTGGCCGCGCCCTTGCGTGTTGGACGAGGTCACGATGTCCTCCCCATGGTGCGGGCGCGCGATACGCGTCCACTGCCCCCCAAGTGCCCCGGGCCGGGTATTTGATGTGCGCAGCGGACGAGCGCGGCCTGGACGGGACAAGATGATTCATCGGTCATCGTCCTGGACGTCACCGGCGTAGCACGGGTCACTTCCGGCGTGGGCCTGGAGGGCCGAGTCCTGTGCCGCACCGGCCTCCGACTCTGCGACGTACCGCCCGACATATCGAGCGTGAAGAAGCAAGGGGAGTTGTCCTGGCCTTCAGGGTCGTTCCCGCCGAGCCCGCTGTTTCAGTGCCTGTGCCACGCGCGGGAGTTCCTCGTGCAGCAGGCGGCCCGTCAGCGCACCGCCGAAGACGACGACACCCACACCGACCAGCCAGGACTGGACGACCAGGACGGTTCCGAAGGGGCCGTAGGTGACGGCACTGGATGCGATCAGGGGTGAGAAGACGAGCCGGGAGAAGACCCGAAGACCGAGCAGCCCGAGCGCCGATACCACCGCGCCGGGAACGAGGGCGCTCCAGGCGATCCGCCCGCCGAGCAGCATCTGCTGCGACCACCAGAAGAACAGGACGGCGCTCAGTGTCGCGGCCAGTGTGCCGGCCGGTGAATGGCGCCACAGGGTGGTGGTGGCGGTCAGGTAGAGGGACCCGACGAGCACGGCGAGCCACAGCACGTGCCGCCATCTCGCGTACCAGCGGGCCGGAGGCAACTCCCAGATCTTCTCGTAGCCGGTCTGCACCGCCGCCCCGAAACTCAGACCGAAGACAGCGAGAGCGGCAAGGCCGAAAGCAGTCGTGGTCTGCAGCACCTGGCCGGGTCGCGCGAACAACTTCCCGACCTCCTCCCTGGCGGCACTCGACACGCCGAGCCCGTCCCCCAGCCACTGCGCGAACCCCCGCCCTTGCTCCGGATCGGCTGCGGAGACGACGATCAGCAGGGGCACCAGCGTGAGGAACCCGAGCGCCGCAAAACCCAGCGACCTCGGCCCCAGTTCGATCTCTCGGCTCCGCCGCCATCCCCGCCCGGCCGGCGAATCACGGAACACCCGGCACAGCCTCAACGACACGGACGAGTAGTCCGCGCCAACGGAAGACTCCTTCGGTATCCAGGTCGCCCATCACATGGGGCGCCATCACCGACAGCCGTGAACGCATGATCCGGTCACCGCCGCTCCAGCGTGTGAAGGCGCCGCAGCGCGCGACGCCACTCGCGCCGTATCGCCTCGGGGAGTTCCTGGCCCTTCGTGGTGGCGACCAGGGCCGCAGCCACGTCGCGGAGCTTGACGTTGCAGTGCTGCGACACCTCCACGAGCAGGTCCCAGGCTCGCTCACTGGAACACGGCGCCAGGACCATCACCATGCCGCGGGCCTGGTCGATCACCGGACGACTCACCAGCGCCTGCTCCAACTGCTTGTTCTTCGCGCGGAGCTCGACGACCTCGGCCAGCAAAGCCGCATCCCTCACCGAAGCCACGGCCTTCAACAGGGCCTGTCCTTCACGGGGTGTGGTCAGCTGGTGCATGGCGCATACCTCACAACGCAGTCCTCAAAAGGCAGTCATCGTGTCCATGAGCGGTCAGGACATGGACTGCTTCGAGCACACCGACCTTGTGACCTTCGCTGTCGACAACGTCGTAGTTGCGCCACTCACGGACATCGGCTGCGTGGCTCACGGCCCTCCCCTTCCGGACGGCTCATCTGCCGATCGTGAGTCGCACCCCCGGTCTTCTGCGTAGAGCCGCCGCAGTGCATGCCGCAGTGCCCGCTGCATCAGCCGCGAGAGCGGCTCCCCCTCCCAGGCGGCGACCACGGCTGCAGCCACGTCCGGAAGCTTGGTGTTGCACTGCCGTGCCATGTCCGTCAGCAGGTTCCTGGCCGCCCCGCGGCGGCAGGGGGCCAGGACCATCACCATGCCGCAGGCCTGATCGATGACCATACGGCCGGCCAGCGCCCGCTGCAGCTGTTCGATCTCGGCGCGCAGCGCCACGACATCCTGAGCCGCCGCATTCCCCGTCACGGCCTCGGCCCTCAGATCCCACCAGTTCTCCGGAAGCATGGTTGTGCGCTGCATGGCACGTACCTCTCGACGATTTCGGCGCGTCCGGCTGGGGCGGAAGCCGTCCCGGAACCCCTGGATGTTCGGGTGCAACTTCATCGGTCACCCGCGCGTTCGTAGTCCCGGCGGTCCTCGCGCCTCCAGCGCGCCCGGTGCCGACGGCTGTAGCGACGGTCCCAGCGCTCTTTACGGTCCCGGCGGTGCTCGTAGTCCCGGTACGGCCCGACATCGGAACCGTCACCACGGATCCAGCCTCCACCACGGTCCCGGCCGTGCCGCGGGGCACCGAAGACCAGCACCGCCGCGACCCACCACCAGAGGGGATTGAGGAAGCCGCTGCCGAACAGAATCAAGATCAGGATGAGAAGCAGAACGAACACGGCGGGCCTCCCGGAACGGAACAAAGCGTCACTGCCGGGGGCTGGGGCCTGTTCGAACAGCGTAGCTCTGCCCAGCGACTGCGGATAGCGTCCCTTGTAACGGTCTTCCGCCTTGGACAGATGGCCACTTGCCGTCTGTCCGGGGAGTGCGGTCAGGGCTAGCGTGTGCGGTACGGCCCGAGCCCCCGGCAGCGTCGAACACCTCTCGCGCTCCTTCGAGGGCGCACCTCGCGCATCAGTGCCGGAACCGCCCCGCTCCCCAACGGGCCGCCCCCGCCGTCGCCACTCGATCCCGGCGCCGCACCGATGCGCCCCATGCGGGCATCCCTCTCCGCTGCCCGCCGCGTCGCACGCAGCCACCGCAGGCGGTACGCATGTACGTACTGATCGTTCCGGCTTCTGTCCCCTTCGTCCTGCTCGCCACCGTCATGGGCCTGTCCTGGTGGGAAGACCGCATCCTGCCGGCGGCGCCGGCCGAGCCGGTCGACCCTCCCGCAAAGGCCCCGTTTGTCCCAGCGGCCCTTGCCCCCTCGCAGAACTCCCCCGTGTCGACACCGCGTTGACAAGGGAGGTTGCCGGGCGTTGACTGACAGCACGGCGTAGGGCTATGCCACTCCGGATCACTCGGTCGGCGCATTCCACCTTCCCGCTTCGCCCGGACCCCGCGGAACTCAGGAACTTCCCGCGATCTGGAGGCCCGGCAATGCTTTGGATTCTTCTCCTTCTGCTGATCCTGGTGGTGTTCGGGTTCGGCTTCACCATGCAGGCCCTCTGGTGGGTCGCCGCCGTACTCCTGGTCGTGTGGATCGTCGGCTTCGCCATGCGCGGGCGCGGCAGTGGCGGACGCGGCGGTGGACGCCGTGGCGGCGGACGCCGTGGCGGCGGACGCCGGTACAGCCGCAGTCGCGGATAGCCCACACACCAGGCGCTCTCCCGCCCTCCGGGACGGTGGCCTGTACGGCGATCACGCGCGGGAACCCAACCAACGAACGAACAGAGGACAGCCATGAGCCTCGGACAGACGATCAGGCACAAGACCCAGGCATTAAGGGCCGGGTCACCGAACGCGTCGGCCGGACCACCCGCAACAGGCGAATGCAGCGCGAAGGCAGGACCGACCGGATCTCCGGAAACCTGAAGCAGTCCGGCGACAAGGCCAAGCACGCCTTCAAGCACTGACCACAAACGCCCCGGGTGGTGCCCACGTCGCGTGGGGGGCCACCCGGCAGGCCAACGCGGAATCAGCCCACAGGAAATGACGGGAACGGCAATGAAGCCAAACAATCTGCGAGCCGAGAGCCAGAGAAGGCAGCCATGCTCACCATCGTGATCATCGCCGTGATCGTCATCGCGGCCGTCGTCCTCTTCCTCGTCGGACGTGGACGCATCCGGGCCGGCGGAGGACGCGGGCTCAAACACCGCTTCGGACCCGAGTACGACCGTGCCGTCGCCGACCACGACGGCGACACCAAGGCGGCCGAGCAGGAACTCGGCGAGCGCGTCAAGCAGCACGGCTCCCTCGATGAGCAGCCGCTGTCGCCCGAGGCCCGCGCGCAGTACAGGGCTCAGTGGGCCGACGTCCAGGAGCAGTTCGTCGAATCACCGCAGAAGGCCGTCACCGAGGCGGACGCACTCCTTGCCGGCCTGGCGAGGGACCGCGGCTTCCCCGACGGCGAGCAGTTCGAGGAGCAGTTCGCCGCCCTCTCCGTCCACCACCCCGCCCATGTCCACGGCTACCGCAGCATGCACACGGCCGCCCGCGGACAGAGCGGCACCGAGGAAATGCGGGAGGCCATGGTCGAAGCCCGAAGCCTCTTCGAGGCACTGGTCGCCGAACAACCGGCCGACCCGGACCAGGGCAGCTCGCAGACTCCTCAGTCCCGCGACGGCAACGGCCACGCGCCATGGGCACTGAACCGACCCCACGCGAAGGGAAACAACACCTGATGTCGCAGAACGCCGAACACGCACGGCAACCCCAGCCCGGAAGCCCGGATCCCTCGGCGCCGCGCAACCCGCAGGCGCCGCAGAGCCAGCGGGCCCCGCAGGCACCTGTCACCAAACCTGCTCACGAACCGCGTGAACCCGCCACCAACGCCGCCAACGCCGGCCGCCCCAGCCCCGATCGCAAGCCGACGCCGGAGATGCTCCCGCAGGGCGAACGGGACAAGCTCACCCTGCGCCTCCAACAGGCCCTCAACACCTTCGTCGACAGCCCACGCCAGGCCGTGGAGGAAGCCGACAGCGTCTTCGACGAAGTCACCACACACTTCACGAACACCCTCACAGAGCAGCGGCGCGTCCTGCGATCGGGCTGGCAGGGCCAGGACACCGAAGCGCAGACCGAGGAACTACGGGTCGCGCTGCGGCAGTACCGGGAGATCACCGAACGGCTGCTGCACATGGCGGCGCCCGCCGGCCGGTGACACCGTCCTCCCCGCAGGAAGTACAGCCGCCGCAGGAAACCGGTAGGTGAACCACACCGGCCAACCGCGGCGGCTGTGTGCTGCTGAAGCACTCAGCCCGATCCATCCGGCGGCTCCGAGACGGCCCGGGCCTCCAACCGTGCGGCGTGCCGCCTGACGAACTGCGGCAACACCACCCACAGACCGCCGCACACCAGCAGCGTCGCACTCCCCGCGATCACACCCTCGACCCGGCCGAACACCACGTCGACGACGAGCAGCACGGAACCGGTGAGCGTCAGCATCAGGACGCTCATACCCGCCCCCGCCAGCCGTGAGGAGATCATGACGATCTCAGGCTTGGCCCCGCGCTGGAACAGCGTGCGGTGCAGCGCGGCCGGAGTGGTGAACAGGGCCGCTGCGAGCACCGCGAGCAGCAGCGTCGTGACGTACACGGTGCGCTGCGCCGTGTCGAGCGCGGAGAAGCGGGCGGTGAAGGCCAGCGTCAGCAGGAACGCGAAAAGGATCTGGACCCCGGTCTGGATGATCCTCAACTCCTGGAGCAGCTCACCGTAGTTGCGGTCGGCCCGCTCCAGCGTCGTCTCCTCGCGCGGCGTACGGGAATTCTCCTCAGCCATGTCCTGGCAACCTACTCGAAGGCCGCGCAACGGTCCCCCGGCCGGACAGAGCATTGCGTACGACGGTCGCGGACGTCCTGTATCAGCGGATGCAGTCGGCCGCGCCGTTGGCTTCGCGGGGCTGGTTGCTGAGCGCGGACAGCACGGCCGCCCGTCGCCTCGGTGGGACACGGGCAGGTCCAGGGCTGAGTCTCGATGTGTGCCGTGTCAGTCACCGCATCACGGGCAGGGATGGCATGCGGCAGCACCCTCTAGGCGGGGACGTGGGGGTGCCTGAGCGGTGCTCCGGCCTGATGGAGGCTGGTGAGGGCCTGCCGGTAGGAGGTGATCAGCCCGGTCTCGACGTAGTCCACGCCCAGGTCCTCGCAGTAGTGGCGGACGATGGTTCGGGCCTTGCGCAGGTTGGGGCTGGGCATGCTGGGGAACAGGTGGTGCTCGATCTGGTGGTTCAGCCCGCCCAGTGCGATGTCGGTGAACCGGCCGCCGCGCACGTTGCGTGAGGTGAGCACCTGGCGGCGGAGGAAGTCCGGGCGGTCATCGCCCGTCAGGATCGGCATGCCCTTGTGGTTCGGAGCGAAGAGGGAGCCGAGGTAGACGCCGAACAGGCCCTGGTGGACGGCGATGAAGGCGATCGCCATGCCGGGCGGCAGCAGCCAGAGCAGGACGGTCAGGTAGACCGCGAAGTGGGCGAACAGCAGGGTGCCGTCGAGCGTTCGGTGCTTGAGCGAGCGGTTGGCCAGCGCCTTCACGCTCGACACGTGCAGGTTGAAGCCCTCCAGGGTGAGGAGCGGGAAGAACAGGAAGGCTTGCCAGCGGCCGATGAGGCGGGGGAGCCCCTTGGCGGCCCGGGCCTGGTCCTGGGACCAGACCAGCAGGTCGGGGGCGAGGTCGGGGTCGAGTTCCTCGTGGTTGGGGTTGGCGTGGTGGCGGGTGTGCTTGTCCTGCCACCACCCGTAGCCCATCCCGATACCGGCACCGGCGATCCGTCCGGATGCTTCGCTGGCCCGGCGTCGGCGGAACACCTGGCGGTGGGCTGCGTCATGGGCGA
This sequence comes from Streptomyces sp. R28, assembly GCF_041052385.1. Lineage (GTDB taxonomy): Bacteria > Actinomycetota > Actinomycetes > Streptomycetales > Streptomycetaceae > Streptomyces. The sequence goes on from NZ_CP163439.1 coordinate 9,974,515, forward strand.
GCAGGGCGACCTGGCCGAAGACGACGGCCAGGAAGACGGCGACCGCCAGTGTCCACCAACTGTCGCCGACGAGCGCGACGGCGGCCCACCCACTGACGTAGAGCGCGGCCACCACTGTGATCCGCACTGCGTAATAGCCCGGACGGCGTCCCAGCAGGCCGGCATCAGCGATCCTTCTCGACAATCGGGCGAAGTCACTGCCGGACGTCTCCGAGGGCGGGGGGCGGACCGTGGTGTTGGTGGTCATGTCGCTGTAACTCTTTCCGAAGGGGGCAGATGGTCAGGCGCCGCCTCGGAAACTCTTTCCGAAGGGGGCAGATGGTCAGGCGCCGCCTCGGAAACTCTTTCCGAAGGGGGCAGATGGTCAGGCGCCGCCTCGGAAGCTCTCTCCGAAGGGGGCGGATGGTCAGGCGCCGCCTCGGAGTTGCTGAGACCGGGCCACAGGCAGGGGTGCGCTTTGGCCGTTGCGGATGCACATCGCGCGACCGCGGAGCAGGGACGACGTTGCTCTCCGCATGCGGGTTCCCTGTCAGGCAGGTCTCACACCGTGGCAGGTCAGGGCTGGCGGAGTGACGGCCGCGCGCTTTCAGGGAAGAACCGGGGACGGCCGGTGAAGGGGGGTCGGCTGATCACTGAGGGGCACTCATCACGGTGACCGGCGAGGTCTGTCGCCAGGGCGCGGTTTCCGTGATGAGGACGGCGACGGTGGCCGGACCCGGGCTGTGAGTGGTGGCTGCCTCGGCTACCGCCTCCCGGACGGCGCGGGCGACTTTCAGTGGATGGTGTCCGGGGCCGACCGCGAGGTGAACCTCGATGTGTCGGCCGGGTGGATCATCTTGGTCCTCCACCCTGACCGGGCGGCTGCCCAGCATGGCCGTGAGGCGGGCTACGCCCGGCACACCCGTCGCGACGTCCGCCAGCTCCCTGGCGAGTCCGCGCATGGACCCTGTTCCGGTCACCGGGGGCGAGTTCCGCGCGGCCGCAGCTTCCGGCGTGGGCCTCATGGCCGTCGCCGCGGTCCGGGACGTCATGCCTGCCTCCGGGACCTCACGGAGATCCGTTACGCGCAGGTCAGCCGTCACCGTGGCCAGCCCGAGCTGTTCAGTGGCCGCGCCCAGCAGTGTGCTCCTCAATTCGTCGGCGGTCTCCGGCAGCGGCCGCACGAGGGATGCGGTGAAGGCGGCCTCGATGGTGAGCGGGCCAGGCGGTAGCGCGCTGGCCGGCGGACGGACGGACGGCTCGGACACGGGTTGGAGCGGCGCCGACCCGATGCGCAGGGACTCCAGTCGGACACCGGGGACCTCGGCGGCGGTGCGCCCGAGGGCCTGGACGGCCGCTTGCTCGGTGATCCACGTCCCGTCGTGGGGCCCGCCGAGCGGGAGCAGCCGGCCCAGGCCAAGCCGGCTTCGTACTGCCTGCGTCCACGCCTCGGTCACTGGCCTCTCACCCTCCTTCTCCACGGCCGGCGGTTCTCTTCCCGCGGCGTTTTGCCCGGAGTGTCCTTGAGAGCTCGGGGCCGGGCCTCGGGCCACTCGTCGGACCACCCCGTCTCACGCTCTACAGACGGGCAAAAGGTACTAAAAAGAATATAATCCGAGTAATGGGTTATCTGTGGCCTCGCGAGGGAGGAATATCCCGATGACTGAGAACACCGGCGTCAGGCTCGGCGCTGCGCCCGGTTCCCGAGGCCGGACGACCGTCGCCGATGTGGTGGTGGAGAAGATCGCCGGAATGGCGGCACGGGACGTACGCGGCGTCTATGCCCTGGGCAGCGGATTCGCCCGCTCGATGGGATCCATGCGGGAGCGGATGCCCGGCGCCGGCAGCGGCAAATCCGCCACGCGCGGGGTCAGTGTCGAGGTCGGGGAGCTGCAGGCGGCCATCGATCTGGAGCTCGTCGTCGACTACGGCGTCTCGATCACGGACGTGGCCGGTGAGGTGCGGGAGAACGTGATCGCCGCGGTGGAGCGGATGGCGGGCCGGGAAGTCGTGGAAGTCAACATCATGGTCAGCGACGTGAAACTGCCGGACGACGAGGAGGACGAAGGGGAGGAGCGGCAGCGGATCCAGTAGCCGGAGCGGAGCAGCCCGCTTGAGTGAAGGAGCGCGAAATGAGCAGGGGCGTGGTGGGCTTGATGGCCGGAATGGCGCTGGGTTTCGCCGCGTATTTCGGTGACTTCTGGGCTTTCCTGCTGGTGCTGGGGCTGGGCGTCGTCGGTCTCGTCATCGGGCGGTTCATGGAGGGTGATCTCGAACCGGGCGACTTCGTCCGCCGCCGGGACCGGCAGGATCGGATCCGCGACGACCGGCGACAGGCTCGGGGAGACTGGCGGCGGTGAGCGGGGAAGCCGATGAGCGTCCGGGCGTCCCCCGCGGGGAGCGCGGGGCGACCGCCGTCACCGACCGGGTCGTCGCGAAGATCACGGCCCGGGTGGCGCGCGAGGCGCTGAGCCGGTTCGCCGAGTCGGCCGGCCACGTACCACCCGGCCACCGGACGCCACACGTGAGCACATCCGTACGGCGGGCGCCGGAACGGACCGGCGCAGGACGGGACGCCGAGTCCGCCGCCGGACGGCAGGCGGTGCTCGGCGAGGCACGGCTGCACATCACCGTCGAGCTCGGCTATCCGTCCGACATCGGGGCGCAGTGCGCCGCGGTGCGCCGGGAGGTCACCGAGCGGATCAGGGCATGGGCCGGCATGGAGGTGTCCGACCTCGTGGTCTCGGTCGAGCAACTGCACTCGGCGCATACGCGGCACACGGACCGGGAGAGGGTGCGATGAGCGCGAACACCTCGCGGCAGCCGACCGGTGACAGTGACCTCTCCTCCGGTCCGGGACAGGCGGCTCCGTCCGCCGACGGCACCCCTGGGACGGCCGGGGGCGCCACGAAGGTGACCGACGGATCAGGCCGGTCGGCGCACCGTTTCTGGTCGGCGCGGCGGATTCCCGCGGCCTTGGCAGCCCTGCTGTCCGCCGCGGCCGTCGGATTTCTCCTGTACGACGTGGTCGCGGTGCGGGCAGGCCGGAATGCGATGCGCTGGCGGCGGCGGCTCGCCGAGGAACTGGCCACACGGCCCCTGGACGACGTCTGGATGATCGTCGGGGCCGCGGTCGCGATGGCCCTCGGCCTGTGGCTTTTCCTGCTGGCGGTGACGCCGGGACTGCGCCGGCTGCTGCCCATGCGGGAGCCCACCGGTATCCCCGGGACAGAGGACGTCCGCGCCGGGCTCGACCGCCGCGCGGCCGCCCTGGTTCTGCGCGACCGGGCCATGCAGGTGCCCGGTGTCCAGTCGGCACAGGTCGCTGTCGGCCGCCGGAAGGTCAAAGCCCGGGCACGGGCACACTTCCGCGATCTTGAGGAGGTCCGCTCCGACCTGGACGCCGAACTGGGCGAAGCCGTGACGTCCTTGGGCCTGGCCCGGCAACCCACACTGGCCGTGCGCGTCCGGCGCCCCAAGAAGGGCTGAGGTGACCCTGATGCTCAAGACGGTGAACCGGGTGCTGCTCGGGCTTGTCGGCCTCGGACTGTTCGCCCTGGGCGGCGGCGTGCTGCTGGGCGCACTGGACCTGCAGCGCCACTGGGATTTCGACGTGCCGGGCTGGTGGCCCTTCCGCGGGCCGGACGATGTGGTGCTGGGCGCCTGGGGACGCACCCGGTGGCGGGACGAAGGCTGGTGGTGGCCGACCGTGATCGCGGTGCTCGCCGTGCTGCTGGCCCTGCTGCTGTGGTGGCTCCTCGCGCAACGCAGACACCGCCTGGACCGGGTCCTCATCGACAGCGAAGACAGCGCGCCGGCCCGGCTCAACGGCCGCACACTGGAGAGGGTCATCGAGGAAGAGGCACAAGCCCTCCACGGGGTCTCACGCGCTCACGTCCGGCTGACCGGCCGACGTACCGCTCCCACCGCACGTGTGCGGCTGCTGTTGGAGCCTCACGCCGATCCAAAGCGGACTCTGGGGCAACTGAGCCGCGAAACACTCGCACACGCACGAGACTCGGCCGGCCTGGACCGCCTCCCCTCGAAGGTCCGACTCCGGGAAGCCCGCCACCGCGCCCAACGCGCCACCTAGGACCCCCTGGGCCAAGCCTCATGGGGGTACCGGCCGCGAGGCGCCCCGGATTCCTGGAACCCGAGCGCTCTGGCACACGGAGGATCAAACCGACAGCACGCTGCCTGGCGCACTCGCTTCGCTGACGGCGTGCGCGAAGACACCGGCCCTTGACGGCCTTGTGCGCCGGGGCCTCACGTACCACTTCTCGGCCGACGCGACATCGAGCACAGGCACAGCGTGCCGTGCCGTACCGAGAGAACACGCAGATCTCGCACGGTTCCTTCAGGAGGCATCCCGTCATGGTCCTCTTCCTGATCCTGCTCATCGCCGGAATCGCTCTGGTCGCCATCGGCGCGGCCGTCGACGGCATCCTCTACCTGATCTCCATCGGCGTACTGCTTCTGATCGTCGATCTGCTCTACCTGGCGACCCGCTCCATCTGGCGCTCCACCCGGCGCCCGGCCCGCTGACCGGCTCCCGAATGCCCAGGACCAGTCCGGGCCTGACAGCACAAAGCCCCCGGAGGGACCTTGGGTTCTAGGAGCTGTCGCAACACCCCAGTTCAAGGGGTGCGATGTTCGAGATCCGCAAGCCCCGGACCGTGGCGCAGGGCCGCAGGAAGCTGACCCGTGAGTGGGAGGAATACTTCCGGCTCGTGCGGCAAGGTGTGAGTGGTGTCGCGGGGCAGGGAATCGGAGAGAACTTCGCGCTGTACCGCATGGACACAGGGCTGCGGCTTCGAGCGCCACGTCATGGCTGCTCCGCGTTCGCGGCTGCCGTACGGTTTCCAGGCTGCGGCCTCGCCTGAACGGGGATGGCTGTGTCACTCTCCGAGAATTGATGTCCCAGGATTTGCTGCGCAGGCTGGGTTCAGCGACGTTTCCCCTTGAGGGCCGGCACGGCTCAGGCTCCCGCGGTTCAGAACGGAACCGGGGGAACCGCCGGATGGAGGTCAGTACAGGCTGCCCTGTTCACAGACGAGGCAGGCGACCTCGCGGAGCTTGATGTTGCTCTCCTGGGAATAGCGGCGCAGCACGTTGAACGCCTCGTCTTCGGTGAGGGGGCGGCTGCCCATGAGGATGCCCATGGCCTCACCGATCACGTGGCGGGTGGCGACGGCATGTTCCATCTGGGCGTGGGTGCGGGCACTGGAGAAGGCGACCGCCGCGTGCGAGGCCAGCATCCAGCCGGCCAGCTCGCTGGCCTCGGTGAACGCGCCGGGCTTGCGGGAGTAGAGGTTCAGCGCGCCGAATTCTTCGTCGTCGGTGAACAGCAGGAAGCCCATCATGCTGCCCACCCCGAGGGCGTGGGCCTGCGGGGCGAAGGCGGGCCAGCGCTGGTGCTCGCCGGTGAGGTCGGCGATGCGGAAGATCCGCTCGCCCTGCGAACGGTGAGCGGTGTCGAAACACGGCCCTTCCCCCAGCTGCTGTTGCAGCAGGTCGCTGTCGGTGACCAGCCGGTGAGTGGGAGCGAGGGTCTCCACCTTCGTGTCATGCAGGACGAGGATGCCGGCCGCGTCGCAGCCGTCGACCAGCTCGGTGGCCGACGCGGTGATCCGCGCGAGCGTGGCGTTCACCGATTCCTGCGCCAGCAGATCCCGCGCCATCGACGCCATCTGCTGCGCGAACCGACTCCAGTCCATGGCGTCCTCCGCTGCTCGTCTCTCCTGGACAAGCATTCTGCCCAGCTTTCCTCGCAAGCTTCGCAGTGCATAGGAACAGATATCCGCGCCGGTCGAGACGGTTGCCGCCGACCGCTGCCTGGTCGCAAGGGGTCAGCGGCGAGATGGACTACATAACCGGGCCGGTATTGCGCCCGCAGTTCAAGGAACTCATCGCCCGGAGTGGCCGCTTCATCGTGCTGGACCTGTCCAGAGTCTCGTTCTGCGACTCAGCCGGGCTGAACGTGCTGCTCGGAGCATGGAGGCAGGCGGATGCGAGCGGGGCCGTGCTGGTGCTGGCGTGTGTGCCCGAGCCGTTGCGGCGGATCCTTCAGATGACGGGGGCGGATCAGCTTCTGCGGGTCTATGACACCGTCACCGATGCAGAGGCCGTCTTCGCCGGCTGAAACCCACCACCGACCGCGAGGTTACGAGGGCGCGAACGTGGAGGCCGGCTTCCGCAGGGACGGCATCCGCAGCTGGGAACGGTGATCTCCTGTTTCTGGTTGTGGACGGGTGCGGTGTGAGCCGGCCGGCGAGGGGGCTGAGTCAGGCGATCCCGGTGTCGCGCAGCAGCAGCAGCGCCACGTCCACCACCGCCACGGCGACCGCCGCCGCGAACGCCGCCCGCTCCCAGCGGCATCCCAGCACCGTCCCCGCCACCGCGACCAGGCCGGCCACCGCGAGCGCCGCCAGTCCCCACCTGCCGGGGGGCCCGGCAGGACCCAGCACCAGAACCGCGGACGCGGCCACCAGCGGCACTGGCAGCAGCAGCCGGGTGCCGTCCGGGCCCAGCCGGTGCGGCCATCCCCGAACTCCCGTCGCCAAATCCCCGCGAATGTCCGGCAGTACGTCACCCAGATGGGCACCGACCCCCAACAGCGCCCCGGCGGTGACAACCCACCAGGCCGGCCATGGGTGCCCCGGCAAGGCCAGCGCGACGAACGCCGGGAGCGCTGCGAAGCCCACCGCGTACGGTGCCCAGGACCACACTGTCGCCTTGAGCCGCAGGTCGTAAGCCCACGCCGCCGCCACCCCGGTCAGGTGAACGGCGCCCGCCCGCAGGCCACAGGCGAGCGAGAGCGGCACGCACAGCGCCAGCGCGGCATACGCGGCCACCCACACGTCCGTCACGCCGACCGTGCCGTCGACGACGGGTTTGCCGCGGCGGCCGGCCGCGATGTCCTGGCGCGCGTCGAATGCGTCGTTGCACCAGCCGACGGACAACTGCCCGGTCAGCACGGCGGCGGCGGTCAGGACGCAGCGCGCGGCGCTCTGGCCGGCGGTGACGGCCAGCGCCGCCATCAGGGCGGTGACCGCCACGACAGGCCCGGGGTGGCACGACCCGGCCAGACCAGCCACCCGGCCGGCCCAACTCGCCTCGGGGCCGCCGGTTGTCAACTGCTCGGAAGTGCCCACCCGGCCGATCGTAGGCGCCCGGGCTCCACCCGACCGGCACACGCGCCCCGGGGCGAGCGGCCGGACGGGCGATCCATGGTGTCGGAGTCCCGGTCTGGGGAACACGTGGGAAGCAACTCACCCGAGTTGGTAACCGGACGGGAACCATATGACGCGGATCGCCGCCGTTCACGGTGCCCTCGCACCACACCGTCGCACCCAGTCCGAGATCACCGACATGGTGGCCCGCACCTGCCTGCCCGAGGGCACCGACCGCCGGGTCCTGGACCGCCTGCACCTCAGCGCGAAGGTCCACTCGCGACACATGACGCTGCCGCTCGAACAGTACGGGGAACTGGACGGATTCGGCGCCGCCAACGACGTCTTCATCGCGGCTGCCACCGATCTGGGCGCCAAGGCCGTCCGGGACGCCCTGGACATGGCCGGTCTGTCCGCAGCCGACGTGGACCTGCTGATCTTCACCTCCGTCACCGGCATCGCCATCCCCTCGATCGACGCACGGCTGGTCGGTCGTCTCGGACTGCGGCCGGACGTCAAACGGCTGCCCCTGTTCGGCCTGGGCTGTGCCGGCGGCGCAGCCGGCCTGGCCCGTATGCACGACTACCTGCTGGGCCGGCCCGACCACGTGGCGGTACTGCTGTCCGTCGAACTGTGCTCGCTCACCTTCCAGCGCAACGACGCCTCCATGGCCAACCTGGTCGCCACCGGACTGTTCGGCGACGGCGCCGCCGCGGTCGTGGCCTGCGGCGCGAACCGCCCGGGCCGCCCGGACGAGACCGCCGGCCCGACGATCGTGGACACCCGCAGCCACCTGTATCCGGACACCGGGCGCGTCATGGGCTGGGACATCAAGGACTCAGGCTTCCAGGTCGTCCTCGACCCACAGGTCCCCGATGTCGTACGCCGTTACCTCGCCGATGACGTCGAGGGGTTCCTCGGCGACCACGGGATCAAGCCGAAGGACGTGACCGCCTGGGTGTGCCACCCGGGAGGCCCCAAGGTCCTTCAGGCCGTCACCGAGGCCCTCGACCTGCCCGACGACGCACTCGATGTGACCTGGCGTCACCTGGCCGACGTCGGCAACCTCTCCTCGTCATCGGTGCTCCACGTACTGCGCGACACCCTGGCCCAACGCCGCCCACCGCCGGGCACGCCGGGTGTGCTGCTGGCGATGGGGCCCGGCTTCGCCTGCGAACTCGTCCTGCTGCGCTGGTAGTTCGGACCGTCGAGGGACACGAAGGATACGAAGGACATTGGACACATGATCTGGTACGGACTGCTGGTGGCCGCCGTCGCCGCCGAGCGCATCGCCGAACTCGTCGTCGCCCGCCGCAACGAACGGTGGAGCACTGCCCGCGGCGCGACCGAGTCCGGACAGGGCCACTACCCGGCCATGGTCGCCCTCCACACCGGCCTGCTGGCCGCCTGCCCGGCCGAGGTCTGGCTGGCCGACCGGCCCTTCGTACCCGCCCTGGCCTGGCCGATGCTGGCCGTGCTCGCGGGCGCCCAGGCGCTGCGGTGGTGGTGCATCCACACCCTGGGACCCCGTTGGAACACCCGGGTGATCGTCGTACCCGGCCTGCCGCTGGTGACCGGCGGCCCCTACCGGTGGCGGTGGCTGCGGCACCCGAACTACGTGGCCGTCGTCGCCGAGGGCGTGGCCCTGCCCCTGGTGCACACCGCCTGGATCACCGCGACCGTGTTCACGGTACTCAACGCCGCCCTGCTCACCGTGCGCATCCGCTGCGAGAACCGGGCGCTGACCGCCGCGACCACGCCGACCACGACCGCTCCGGCGTGATCGACGTACTGGTGGCCGGCGGTGGACCGGCCGGTCTGGCCGCCGCGATCCACGCCGCGCTCGCCGGCCTGGAGGCCGTCGTCGTCGAACCCCGGACCTCGCCCGTGGACAAAGCCTGCGGAGAAGGCGTCATGCCTGGCGGAGTCGCCGCGCTGAGAGCACTGGGCGTCGAGGCCAGTGGCCGCGAACTGCGCGGCATCCGCTACATGGACGGTGCCGTCCGCGCCGAAGCGTCCTTCCGCGGCCACAGCGGGCTGGGGATCCGTCGTACGACGCTGCACGCCGCTCTGCACCAGCGCGCTCTCGGCCTCGGCGTGCGGATGCTGCCGGGCAAGGTCGGCGAGGTGCGACAGAACGCGGACACGGTCACCGCCGCCGGAACCACAGCCCGTTGGCTGATCGCCGCCGACGGCCTGCACTCCCCGGTGCGCCGCAGCCTGGGGCTGGAACTGCCGGGCCGCCCCCACGGCCGCTATGGGCTGCGCAGGCACTACCGCGTCGAACCGTGGACGGACTTCGTGGAGGTCCACTGGTCCCGGCACGGCGAAGCCTATGTGACACCGGTCGGCGACGACCTGGTGGGCGTCGCGGTCCTCAGCCGCAACCGTCGCGGGTACGACGAGCACCTGGCCGACTTCCCTGCCCTCACCGCCTCGCTGCGAGGCCCGGCCACGACGGAGGTACGCGGCGCCGGACCACTGCGACAGCGGGTGCGGCACAGAGTCGCCGGCCGTGTCCTGCTCGTCGGCGACGCCGCCGGCTACCTGGATGCCCTCACCGGCGAGGGCATCGCCCTCGCACTGGCGACGGCCGGGGCCGCCGTCCGCTGCCTTGCCGCCGGACAACCGGACAAGTACGAGCACACCTGGTCCCGGCTGACCCGCCGCCACCGACTGCTGACGGGAGCCCTGCTGGCCGCGAGCCGCCGTCCCGGCACCGCCCGCCTCATCGTCCCCGCAGCATCCCGGATGCCCCCGGTGTTCTCAGCAGCGGTCCACGCACTGCAGTAACGGTAGGCCTGCCCTGGAGACCGCCTGGGTCCCGTGGCCGAGCACAGAGATCGTCTCGCCCTGTGCCCCGGAGGCCCGCTGCAGCCAGAAACTCACCTCGGCCGGGACGGAGGCACGAGCGACTGGCCGTCCTGTTCTCCTTCTCCAACCTGCCGGGTCTGCGAAAACCGACTGCAGTGCACCGGCAACGCCGACGGCCGAGTCCGCCGCAACATCCTCCTGCCGCAGCCCTTGTAAAGGATCCGGACCTGAGTCCGACACGAGCAGCGGTCTTGCCGTCATGGGTCCAAGTACCGTGCAGGGCACCGGGTATGAGCGCGCCGTTACACTTCGACATTGTCCACATCCTGAGATGGGGTGGCTTCGGACCGTCTGCCGCACTGGGCCAGGACTATGCTGCTGTACAGGCGTCCCAGACCCCGGCGGCTTGTCGTTTCGCGACACAGATGGCTGCGTGGAGCGGACCTATCGTCCGTCACCCGACGCATCCCTGGAGAGAACCGGGCGGGCCCTATGTCCTGTTGCGCAGGCCCTCGGACCGGCCGTGGTTCCGCCTCCGCCGCACATACGCCCCTGCCGGCAGCGCGCCAAGAGGAGCCGGGACTCCCGGCGTCCCCATCTCGCTGCCGGATGGTCTTTGGAACCGAGGCGTCATGACCCTCCCACGGCTCACCATCTATCGTCATGACCGACGGAAACGGGCACTGATCACCCTGGCTGGTGAGATCGACCTGGAATCGGCACCGCTGGTGTGCGCAGCACTGGCGCGATGCCTGAGCGACGGCATCCGCATCGTCGATGTCGACCTCACCCCCGTGACCTTCTGCGACTGCAGCGGCCTCAATGTCTTCCTCTACGCCGCGCAGCGGACCAGGGAGGCCGGCGGGATCCTACGACTGCACAACCCGCCACCATCACTGGCGCGGATCCTCGAGCTCACCGGCTGCGGGTTCCTGGTTGTCGGCCTTCCGCTCGGGCATCTGCCACCGTCTCTCGGGGACGTCCCTGACCCGGTCGCTCCGGCCCTGCCGGAGCGGAGTGTTCCGCTGGTGGCTGTCCTGTCGGGCGATGTGCGGTGAAGGCCCAGCCCGGGCAGGGGCAGCCGCACGAGCCGCATGCGGGCGAGTCGTCCACCATGGACGCGGTGCGGTTGCGCCGCGTGAACCGCTGGCTGGCGCAGGACTTGGGCGGGGAGCTGGCGGATCTGTACGTCGACTCCCGAGAGACGTCCGCCGCTGAGGCGTACCGCAGCCGTAGCCGCCTGGACTTCCTGAGCCGTCTCACCGGCGACATCCGGCGGCCGGGGTTCGCCATGGTGATCGCGGAGACGGACCACCTGGTGGGATGCGCCTTCGGATTCCCGGTGGCCAGTGACGGCATCTGGTGGCTCGGGTTCGACGGAGCACTGCCGCAGAGCATCGAGCAACTCACCGCCTCCGGCGGCGTCTTCGCGATCACCAGCATCCTGGTCCGGCCACACCCGCAGGACCAGGACGTGGCCCGCCGTTTGCAGGAGCGGCTGCTGAGCGGTCACCAGGCATCCCTCGGCGCCACCCTGGTGGATCCGGGCGATCACCCGACCCTCGCGTCGCTCCGCTCCTGGGGATGGCTGGACCTGGGAGAGGTGTGGCGGCCGGCGGGCCCGACCATGTTCCGTGCGCTGGTATTCCCCATCGGGGAACGAACCACGGCGCGTCTGGAAGGCCTGGCCCACGATGCCTGGTCGCGGTGGCCCGGATGAGGGCCGACAGCCGCTCGGCCCGCATCCAGGTGCTGGTTGCCGAGCAGGCGGCCCGACGCGGCGGCCCGGTCGGTGTGGTGGACGTGTGCACTGCGGCCGTGGCCGCATTGCCGGTCGGCGGAGCCGGGGTATCGGCGATGTCCAAGACCACCGCAAGCCATCCGCTGTGCAGCACCGACACCATCAGCGAGCAGTTGGAGGAGCTCCAGCTGACCCTGGGCGAGGGCCCCTGCGTGGACGCCTTCACCCATGGCTCGGCCGTCCTGTCCCCCGATCTGCTGACCGGCGGGCTGCAGGACCGCTGGCCCGTATTCGCCGACGCGGCCTTGGAAGTCGGGGCACGGGCGGTCTTCGCGCTCCCCCTGCAGATCGGGGCGATCAGCCCGGGAGTCCTCGACCTGTACGCCGACGTGCCGACCGTGCTGGACGCGGAGGAGCTGGCCGACGCGCTGGCGTTCGCCGATCTCGCGACGCTGCTCCTGCTCGACGCGCGGATCGACGAGACGGGCGCGCAGGCCGGCGCACCGTCACCGGACCACGGCTTCGAGGACCTGGGCGGATACCGGGCGGAGATCGACCAGGCCACCGGCATCCTCACCGTCCAGCTCGAAGTCGGCATCGACGAAGCCTTCGTCCGGCTGCGCGCCTACGCCTATACGCAAGGGCGCCGGCTCGCCGACGTGGCCGCCGACGTGGTGGCCCACCGGCTCCGATTCTCCCCGGACACGGAACCGAAACGGACGGACGATGACGCCTGACGCACCGGTTCCGGACGATAAGCGTGCTGCGCTTCCCGCCCCCTCCCGGCGGGACTAGTCTCAATCGAGGGTGACACGATGAATCAGCAGCTCCTGGCCAAGACCTTCGTCGAGCTGGCGGACAACCTGGTCGCCGACTTCGACCTCATCGATTTCCTGCGCCTGCTGACCGACCGCTGCGTGAGCATGCTCGATGCGAGCGCCGCCGGGGTGCTGCTCGCCGACCGGGACGGCAAACTGCGCGTGATGGCCGCCTCCGACGAACAGGTGCGCCTGCTGGAGCTCTTCCAGCTCCAGAACGACGAGGGCCCCTGCCTGGAGTGCTTCAGTACCGGCGCACCGGTGATCGTCCCCGACCTGACCCGGGAGGTGGACCGCTGGCCGCATTTCGCAACAGCGGCCCACCGCAGCGGCTTCGGCGCCGTCCAGGCCCTGCCCATGCGTCTGCGGGACGAGACCGTCGGTGCGCTGAACCTCTTCCGCGCCGCCCCCGGCCCCTTCGACCCGCCCGCCACGCTCATTGCCCAGGCCCTGGCCGACGTCGCCACCATCAGCCTCCTACAGCAACGCTCCACCCACCGCAGCACCGTCCTCAACGAACAACTCCAGACGGCATTGAACAGCCGCGTACTGATCGAGCAGGCCAAGGGCAAACTCGCCGAACGGCAGAGCATCGACATGGAACAGGCGTTCACCGCGCTGCGCGGCTATGCCCGCGCCCACAACCGGCGCCTGTCCGATGTGGCCCGCGCCTTCATCGACGACTCCGAACCCCTCCCCGGGCTGGTGGCCTGACCACCCTGGCGCGGGCTGTCGCCTCCGCAGACGCTGCCGAAGCGGCTCTGGCAGTGGCTCGGGGCAGCGTTCACAGCCGGCGCCAGCGAGCCGAGGCGAAGGAGAAGACACCGAAGAGGATCAGCTCGACCGCGACCGTGACCAGGAGCCACGGTCCCGCCGGTGTCTGTGCGAAGCTCCGGAGCGTCGCGTCCCCGCCCTTGGCCTCGTCCGGATCGAAGCGGACGGCTGCCACCCGGATGAAGATCCCGGCCGCGGCGAACACCACGCCCCGTGCCACGCCTCCACCCACGCCCAGAGCGGTGACGGCTTCGTACGGCGACTCATGGCGGCGGTGTCCAGCTGCCGCAGGAAGCTCCGCATGGCCGCCCGGACGGCGAGTACCGCGCCGATACCGATCAAGAGGCAACCCGCGGCTCCCACCAATACCTGGCCGTACGACAGTTCGAGCGCCGATGCCGTCCAGTCCTGTGACTGCTCGTTACCGCTGGAGCTCTGCCCGCCACCGGCCGCATACACCGCTGTGGCCCAGCAGACGGCGATGTAGAAGACCGCCCGCCCGCCGTCGAGGAGCGCGAACCCGCCTTCCGCCGGGGCCCCGTGGTGTGCACGGCGCGGGCTCCCCGCCAGAGCGCCATGGCCGCGAAACCGACCGCCAGCGCCCAGAGCATCGCTTTCCCGAAGGGCTGCGCCGCGATCTCGTGCAGCGCGCCCTGCCGGTCCGCCTGGCCGCCGCCGCTCCCGACGGCGATCCGGATGGACAGCAGCCCGATCAGTACGTACACGATGCCGCGCGCGACAAAGCCCGCCCGCCTGCGGCGGTCAGCGTCTCGCGCTCCGAGGAACGGGCCGCGGACTTCGCGCCCCGGCCACGCCCTTGCGTGTTGGACGACGTCACGATGTCCTCCCCATGGTGCGGGCGCGCGATACGCGCCCACCGCAACTGGCCTTGTCGCCGGACTGCTTCAGATTTCCGGAGACCTGGTCGGTCCTGCCGTGCCGCTGCAGTCGCCTGGTGCTTGATTGTCCGTCCGACGCTCATGGCAGCCTCCTGCCTGTCTGGTCAGTGAGCGCCCGCGCGTGATCGCCGTACAGGCCGTTGTTCCTGCGGGTAGGAACAAGCTCTGGAACGGACTACCTGCGGCTGTACCGGCGGCGGCCACCGCCGCGCCCGCGCTTGGCGAAGCCGACGATCCAGAGGACCAGGAGGACGGCGGCGACCCACCACAGGATCTGCAGGGTGAAGCCGAACCCGAAGACCACCAGGATCAGCAGAAGGAGAAGAATCCTTCATTGCCGGGCCTCCGGATCGCGGGGATTTCCTGATTTCCGCGGGGGCCGGGCGAAGCGGGAAGGTGGAATGCTGCGCCCGAAATGATCCGGAGTGGCATGGCCCTACGCCGTGTTGCCAGTCAACGCCCCTTGTCAACGCGGTGCCGACACTGAGGAGTTGTGGGGGTGGGCAGGGGCTGCCGGGGTGAACGGTGCCTCGGCGGGTGGTTCGGCCGGCTCGGTCGGCGACGTCGGCAGGATGTGGTCCTCCCACCGGGATAGGGCCCATCACGACGGCGAGCAGGACAAAGGGGGTTCAAGCCGGAACGATCAGCGCGTACATGCGTGCCGCCTGGTTTGGGATGCGTGCGACGCAGCGGACAGCAGATAGTTGCCCGCTTGAGGCACATCGGGCGCGCCGGGATCGCGTGACGCTGAGCGTGTGCGGGAACCGCCTCGCTCGTGACACGGCGGGTCCCGGCACCGATGCGCAGGGTGCGCCCCCGGAAGGAGCGCGAGAGGTGATCGACGCTGCCGGGGGCAGGGGCGGCATGTCGCACGCTAGCCCTCGCAGCGGTTCCCTGACAGGTGTCAAGCAGCCATCCACGCCGGGCAGACGCGCTGACCTCGCACGGTATCCACAACCGTTGGGCAGGACTACGCTCTGGTGTGAGGCCCCAGTCCCCGGTATCGATGCAGTGTCCAACTCCCGGGGAGGCCCACCGTGTTCGTCCTGCTCCTCATCCTCATCGCCGCCCTGTTCGGCCTCGGCTTCCTTCACCCGATCTGGTGGGTGGCCGCAGCGGTGCTGGTCTACGGCGCGACCCGGCACGCCCGCGATCGTGGCGGAGGCCGGAGCCGCGGCGGCGGTTCCGATCTCGGGGACTACCGGGACTACCAGGAGCGTCGGGATCGTCAGGACCGCTGGGACCGCCGCTACAGCCGCCAGAACCGGGCGCGCTGGAGGCGCGAGGACGGCCGGGACCACGAACACCACAGGTGACCCCGTGGAGTGGCCAGCGGCCACGGTTTCCGGACGGCTTCAGCCGGGCCGGACACGTCGAACTCGTTGAGAGGCGCATGTCATGCATCGCACAACCCTGTTACATGAGGACTCTTGGAAACTGCGGGCCGAGGCCACGTGGGGGAACGCAGCCGCTGGAGAGGATCTCGTCGCACTGCGCGCGGAGAACGATCAGCTGCGGCGGGCGCTGGCCGGCCGTGCGGTCATCGACCAGGCCCGCGGCATGATGATGGTCCTGACCCCTTGCAGCCGCGGGACGGCCAGGGACCTCCTGGTCGACATCTCGCGGCAGTGCCACACCAAACTTCCTGAGGTGGCCGCGGCCATGGTCGCCGCCTGGGAGGGCAAGCCGCTCCCGGAGCGGATGCAGCGGGCGCTGCGGCGTGCCCTGCGGCGGCTTTACGCGGAAGACCGACGGTGCGACTCACCCCCTGCCGATGAGCGGTCCAGGTAGGGAGAGGCCATGATTCACGCAGGCGACGTCCGGGAATGGCGCAACCGCGACGTCGTCGACACCGAGTCGCACAAGATCGGTGTCCTGGAGGCGGTCTATGTGGACACCACCACCGACGAACCGGCCATGGCCACGGTACGGACCAGACTGCCCACCCGGCACCGCCTGGTTTTCGCCCCCCTTCAGGACGCGATCGCCGGGCCGGACTGTCTCAAGGTCGGCTATGTCAGAACGTTGGTGAAGCAGGCCCCGTCGATCGGCACCGACGGCGTGCTTCCCGCCGAGCAGGAGGAAGCGATCTTCAAGCATTACGGACTGCCCTACCAGGCCGGTGCGGCCGGCGAACGGCAACTGGCGCGCCGCTGACCACCTACGGACGCGACGACTGCCGTGTTCGCCGCGGCAGACAGCCGTCAGCCGGGGCCCCTTGGTGAGGTGCCCGCGCGGCCGGTGATGTGACGGCAGGTGGGCATGCCCAGGTCGAGGGCCCGGCGGGTGCGTGTCTGATCTGCGTCGAGCTGCGCGAGATGGTCCTGCGCCCCGGCGAGGCTGACTTGCAGACCCTCGACTTCACCGAGCCAGCCCTCGCGTTCGGCCTCGTCCGTCAACTGGTGGCGGATCTCTCGCAGTCGCGCTGTCTCGGCGGCCAGGTAGGAGGGCGTGTCATGTTCCGCCCGTTGCTTGGCCGCAGCCCTCTCAGCGCGGGCCAGCCTCCCCACGCCCTGAAGGTGGCACGTCCGGGCTTCGGCGCGCGCCTGGCGCTCGAACGGTTCGCTGTCGGCGAGCCACGTCTCGATCGCGGGCAGGACGCCGAGGCCGAGCCGGCCTCGGACCTGGCTCCATTCGTGGGCAGGCAGCGTGCGGGGGGATCGAGTACAGGTCACGCCGTAGGTCGTTCCACTCGTTCCAGGCGTCCTGGCTGTTGGCGAGTGCCTCGTGCAGTCGGGTCAGCGCGGCGGCGTCCTGGGGCCAGGCACTGGCAGCGGCACGGCACCGGGTGAGCAGGATCGGCGCGTGTTCGAGAACGTCGCGGAAGGAGAGCCAGGCCCAGTCGGCGAAGTCCCGTTCCATTCCGGCGATCAGCCGGGAGTCGCCGAGCGGGACACCGTCGCTGTACCGGCCGGAGTCCTTGATCGCTTGGAGGGTCTGGTGTTCTTCCCGGATACGTTCCAGTGATCTCAGGACGGTGTTCAGGTCCCGGTTGTGCAGGGCACGGCGGTAGGCGGGCAGGAACGTGTGCGTGACGGCGTGCGCGGCCAGGCCCGGATCGGCGGGCAGCACGATGCTGCGCGGCGTGGCGGGGTCGTCGCGCGGGTCTTCCTGCTCCCGGTCAGTGAGCGCGCCGAGGAGGTAGCCGCTGCGGTGACCGGGGCGCTCGATCAGCAGCAGCTCGGTGCCGGTGTCTTCTTCAGCACGGAGGCGAACGGGATGCGGTGGTTGACGAGCGCGCGGTAGATGTCGCCGGCTTCTCACAGCATGGGCCAGAGGTCTTCCTGCCACAGTGGGTGGCTGTAGATCTCCAGCTCGGCGCTCCATGTGCCGGGCAGCCGGGCGGCGATCTCGGTGCCGATGTCGCCGAGGTAGGGGCGGGGGCGGGGGCTGGTGGTGATGGTGGCGCCGTGCTCGTGGGCGTGGTGCACCAGGGCGCTGGCGGTGGACCGGGCGGACTGCGCGTCGGTCAGCGGGGAGACGAACGCCCCGTTGGACAGGCGGCTGAATCCAGCGTCTTTGAGGGCGTGGTGGGCCTGTTGGTAGTCCTCGCCGGACGCGATGGCGACAAGGCCCAGGGCGCGGCTGGTGGTGAGGGTGATCTCGGCGGAGGGGGTGGGCATCAAGGTCCTGGAGGGTCGAGCCCGTGGCCCGCTTCGTCCGGACGCACGGGGCTCAGCGGGTCTTCGGGGCGCGCTTGGCCTGGGTGCTGCGCCGTGGTTCGGCGTGGGGAGGCTGCGCCGAGGGGCGCGGGGAGGGCGACGGGACCCGTTCAATGGTCACCAGGGGTGCGAGGACCGCGGGGAACGGGAAGACCGTGGAGCGCAGGGTGGGCCGGGGGTCGAGGGTCTCGGCGAGGACCGCGTGCAGGAGGAAGGGCGGCACCTTGTCCGTGCACGAGACGTCCCACACGCGACCGAGGTCTTCCGTGGCGGCGCCGAGGTGCCAGGTGATGGATGCGTCGTTGCGGATGGGCGGCGCGGGGGAGTCCACGGGGCGGTTGATGACGGCAGCGTGCCCGTCATGCGAGATGAATCCGTGGAGCCCGACGTCTTCGAAGTAGGTCCAGGAGTCGGCGTCGACGCAGAGCTCGAGCAGGCCAGGTTGGGTGCCGATGCCGTAGACGACGTGATCCGGGTCGGTAGCCAGTTCGGCTGTCAGGGTGCCGAGGGATTTGCTCGGACAGTGCTCATGATCGGCCGACAGCGCTCACGGAACCGCGGACCCTGCAATCGCGTTGTAGGGAGCGCGGTTTCGTGAGCAGTGGCTTCTGCTGCGATCCGGCTTTCCGCGCCCCATGAGCATCGCCTCGACAGCCGATCATGAGCAGAATGCACGAGCGGCTCCCACCTATCCGTCGCCCTGAGTACGGGCGTGCTGCTGCCGGCCGCTGAGGGTGGGTGTCGGTGCCTTCGGATGCGCTCTCCTGTGTGCCGTGCGGTCCTCCAACAGGCGCGTTGACCCGCGCGGCAGTTGGGGTGATGGGGAGCTTCAAGTGTCGCGACGATCGCCGGTTTCCGAAACCGGCGATCGTCGTCTATGTTCCCTTGGCGACCCGGAGCGGGCACGGCCGACGTGGTGGGGTGAAGGCCCTTAAAGTGGCGTAAGCCAACAACCGGCGGGCGCCGCACAGAACGAGCGCACCGGCCGTCGCGACCGACCCGGCCACGCCCCGGAGCCGCGCCGGACACCAGGCCCCGCAATGGCCCCGCATCGCAGCTGGCCGAGGCGCCCGAGCCCGTGCGATCGACACGCTCGGCGGGACCAGGCCCCGGAAGTATCGAAGCCCGCGGAGGCAGAAGCTGTGGCGTCGCCGACGGCCGCCGAAGAGCGGCCTGCGGCAGTTGCGCCGCCGAAGCCCACCGCTCCACCAGTGCCGCCCGGTCCTGCACCCGGGGCCGCTGCGGCGCCCGCCCCTGAAAGATGGCACCCGCGCTCTCCCGCGAACTGCGCGTCCTGTCCTGGACGGCGTTCGCGGGGATCGCGTTCGGCTTCCTCTACAGCCAGACCGACGCCAGCGTGCTGAGGTCGGTGGGGATGTCGCTGGCGGTGGCGGCCGCGGTGTTCGCGGTGACGTTCTACCGCCACTGCACGACGGAGTGAGCAACGGGCCGCGTACGCAGCCCCGTTGCGGAAGCCGCCGGATTGGCAAGGACTCACCCCGCTCTGCAGTTCGACGTCGCCCCGACGCCGCCGCCCGATGGCCCGCCCCCGGCCCTCTTCAGGCCCGGGGACGGAGCCATTTCAGTACGTCACGCGAGGTAAAACCCCGGCCGAGGATCAGTTTCGGCCGACATTGCGGCCCGAATAAACGTTACGGCCGACCCGGGGTCAGGTGATGGACGCGAAGAGTGGAACCGAGCCGGATGGACGGATTGCCTCAGGGGTAGGCAGTAAACACGATCGAAGGGGAGCCCATGTCTTTCAAAAACATCTTCGAGGGCGGCGGGAGTGAAGCCAAGTCCGCCGAAGAGTCCGCTCAAAAGGTGTACGAAAACATCCCGGGCGCCCGGCCCGAACGGCAAGGGGTCGACCCGGAACTATACGAGGGAATTTCGGATGTCGAGCGCGACCCGAAGATTGTGCGTGAGACGTCACCCGAGGCGCTCCGCATCATGAACGGCTTTCTGTCTCCGCTGTTCAAGAGGACCGGGTCGGCGGCCGCCGAACAGCGCGCCCCCTGCGAGGACCCCGCATCGACGGCCGGCATGGCGTCCTCGGCCGAGGGCGAGACGTTCAAGAAGGTGAAGGTGGAGATCAGGGACGAGGACCGGCCGGGGGTCAAGGGCGAGGACCTGCCGAAGATGAGCGAGGAAGAGATGGAAGAAATGATAAGGAAGAACTCCGAAGCGGCCGCGAAAGTCGAAAGGACCGACGGCGCACCGACCGAGGGTGAGTGACTGTCACATCGTTGCGATGCGCGGGAAAGGGAGGGCCCAAGGGAATGGGCGACGCCAAAAAGAACAATGTGAGTACGGCTCATCTCGGCGAACGGTACATGCGCCACCCGCTGACCGGCCGGAACCTGAAAGAGCTCGACGTCGCCACAAAGGCCCCCGCGATCCTGGAGCGGGACAGGGAGAAATTGAAGAGGAAGGCCGAGAAGAAGTCGCCGGACGGTGAGGATCGGTACGTCCACCCCATCGGGTTCTCCCTGAACAAGGGGCGGTTCCAGGAATTCCCCGAGGGGGAGGCCGCGGCGCACGAGCGCGGATGGACGGCCTACATGACGGTGGGTGTGCCGCTCGTCGAAGAGCGGGCCGACATCGCGCAGCCCCCTCCTGATGTGATCTCCAAGCAGACGTACGTCAACCGGACCGACCCCGTCCCCACGAAGTGGTCGCACACGGTCGAGTTCTCGATCTCGAACACGATCAGCTGGTCGCTCCAGGGACAGGTGCAGCTCACCTTCGGCGCGAAGGCCACCGCCTCGCTGCAGCAGCAACTGCAGAAGAGCATGGCGGCGAACCAGTCGCAGAAGACCACCCTGAAGAACAGCAAGGACAACCAGGGCGTCGACTCCGAGTCCCAGTCGCAGTCGACCAGTACGACCACGGCCACGAGCACCGCCACCGGCACCGGCGAGCTGTCGGCACAGCTGATGCTGGGGATCACCGCATCGGTCAGCGGCTCGCTGACCACCGCGTTCAAGACGTCGTCCACGCTGAGCGGTGAGGTCGGCAGCCGGGTGGACGTCCTGGCCACGCAGCGGCGCCAGGTGCGGAGGTTCGACTACGAATTCCCCATCTCCTTCGGCGGGTGGGTCGCGCTGTATTACCCCGAGCCGGTGGAGGTCAAGGAGACGCACCCGGACGGCCCGCAGGCCAAGGAGCCGAAGTACGCCAAGGTCATCGCGTGGAAGCTCGGCGAGACCGGCGCGGCCGAGGACACCTTCGACCTGACCGACGAGGGCAGGCCGTTCTTGCAGAGGGGGGAGGCCGAGGTCGTCTCCACTCTCGCCGGGGTCCATGAGGTCTTCGAGCTGGAGAAACTCGAGTTCGACAGCAAGATGCACCCTCTTCACAAGGGCGGCGGCGCAAAGCAGGCGAGTTCCCGGAAGCCTCCCGTCACGCTCGCCGACGGGCTGGGCACGGCCGACGGCCTCGCGCTGGACCGGGCGAACCGGAAGGCGTACGTCACCGACCGGTACAACAGCGGCAGGCTGCTGAAGGTGGATCTCGCCGACGACGGCGACGGCGACGGCACCGAATGGGTCCTGGCGACGCCGGGCCAGGTCAACGACGTGGCGCTGGACCTGCCGGGCAACCAGGCATACATCACCGACTACAGCGGCAAGCGCCTGTTCACGGTGGACCTGGCCGACCGCTCCGCCCCTCCGGTCGTGATCGCCGAGGGCATGTACGCGTACGGCGTCGCCCTGGACCTGCCGGGCGGCCGGGTCTACGTCACCGACGTGGAGAACGGCCAGCTGATCGAGTACGGCCTGAACGGCCGCCCGGCGCAGCAGCAGCGCACCTGGAACGTGCCGAGGGCCGCCGGGGTGGCGCTGGCCGAGGGCAGGGCGTACGTCGGTCAGTACGACCTCGGCGGGCTGTACGAGGTCGACCTGACGGCGGACGGCGCCACCCCGCGCACCGTGGCCACTCATTTCGGGTGCAGCGTCCGCGTGGCGCTGGACGGCGCGGGCCACGCGTACGTCTGCGACTCGGCCGGCGGCAAGGTGCACGAGGTCGTCGTGGCCGACGG
This sequence comes from Streptomyces sp. R28, assembly GCF_041052385.1. Classification (GTDB taxonomy): domain Bacteria; phylum Actinomycetota; class Actinomycetes; order Streptomycetales; family Streptomycetaceae; genus Streptomyces. The sequence continues at coordinate 9,996,419 of NZ_CP163439.1, forward strand.
CGAAGCCAAGGGCCGTCAGCGCGTGGTGGCCGACGGCCTGGGCAATGTCAGCGGCATCGAGCTGGACCGCGACAACGGCCTGATCTACGTCAGCAACCGGCAGGGCAAGCTGCTGCGGATCTCCGGCGTACTGCGGGGCGCCCCGGCACCGTCGTAGCGAGGCACGGCCCCCGCGGGGGCCCGGACGACCGTGCTCACAGCGTGCCCGGTGCGACCGCGCGGGCCATGGCCCGGTACCCGGCGTCGTTCGGGTGCAGGTGGTCGCCGCTGTCTTACGCGGGCGCGATCCGCTCCGGGTCCCGCGCGTCGGCGAGAGCCTTGTCGAAGTCGACGTAAGCGTCGTACGCACCGGACATCCGCACCCAGTGGTTGAACGCGCCGCTCACGGCGGCCGCGTGCTTGCCGTAGTGGTCGCAGCCGCCGAGCGGGAGCAGCGTCGCGCCCACGATCCGGACGCCCTTGGCCCGCGTCTGCCGTATCAACTCCCGGTGGCCGTTGATGAGTTCGCGGGCGGAGACAGTCGGGGCGGGCTTGTAGGTGGGGCTGCCGGTCTCGCTGAAGCCGATGTCGTTGACTGGCGCAGGAGAACCCGCCGTCCTTCGATCTCCGCGACGGTGAACTGCTCACCGTCGAAGGCGATCGGCAGGCCCGGTCGCAACATCGTCGTCCACTGGTTCATCCACGCCTCCGCAGGACGCACTCTCCAGACAGCGGCCGAGCCGCGAGGTCCGTGGTCAACCGCCCCGCCCACAACAGCGCCATCAGCGCCGGACGGGCTTCCTCGGGCTTCCTCGGGCTTCCGGCCCCCGGCCAGCCGCCGCTCGGCCAGCGCCAACTCATCGCCATCGACGACCTCCTGCCAAGCCCGTTCAACGCCGGCGGCAGGTACGACGCCAGCCGATAGGCGGCGAGGAACCTGATGTTCTCCAGCAAGATCGGCTCGGCGCCCGACCAGATCTCGTAAATTCGTCGGTGGCGAGGGCGTGAGGCTTGGTGAACCTGACGCTGTTTCCATGCGTGCGGGGTGCTGCTGCGGGGCCGCTTGCGGGCTGTCCCGGGCGCTGATGGTGAGTGCTGCGGATGAGGGGATCAGCGGGAACGGGACGGGGTTGTGGTGGCCGACGGGGCGGGCCCGGCGGTCGTGGCCGGTGGCGTGCGGGTATCGGCGGCGGCACGCAGGCCCTTCGCGGCGCGGGCGAGGTCCGCGTGGCACTCGCCGATCCGGTCCATGAGGTGCTGGTGCCCGGTGGCGATCGCACGGGCGCGGGCGGGACAGGGGGCCTGGCGGGTGAGGTCGGCGAGAAGACCGAGGACGTGGACGGCCGCGCCGAGGGCAGCGGGGGCATGACCGGTGGGTGCGGCAGCTCGGGCGAGCGCCAGCGTGATGCCGCGGTGGCTGGCCGTGACCCGGTCCGGGTAGCGGGCGGCGGCTCGGTGGCGGAAGGCGCTCTCCCCGGCCAGGTAGCCCAGCAGGCGGGCCAGGTGGCGGACTTCGTCGTCCAGGATCTCGCTCAGTGCCGGCTCTGGGCGGATCTGGTCGGGGAGCGGGAGATGGTCGGCGATGGTGTTGAGCCGGTCGGCCACGTCGTGCAGCAGCATCCGCTGGTCGGGATCGGACAGCGGCAACTCCTTGATACGGGGCCCGGGTTCTACCGCCGGGCCGTGGATTTCGGGGAGGAGGAGACCGCCGGCAGCGTCTTGCTCGCAGCTGCGGGTCCCGGAGCGGGAGTCGGGAGGGGCACGGCGCGGCGGAAGTTGACCCCGATGCCCTGGAGGGTGAGGCGCTGGGCGGCGAGCTGCACCAGCAGGGCACGCTCCTTGGGGCTGTAGGAGCACGGCAGCACGAAGGCGAACTCACTCGGGCGGTACTGGAAGCGGCAGCCGAACAGCGTCATGCGCGCCTCTTCGGGAACCGAGTCGTACGGTGCTCCCACCACTCCGTCCGGGTACCAGACCAGCGTGAGGGTCTGTGCGACCTCGGGCGCGGGCTGTCGGTGCGGCGGCTCCGGCTGGACGAGGGCGTTGGTGCGGACTGCGTCCAGGGCCGCCCGGTAGCGGGGTAGCAGGCGTCGGGTGACCGCGGCGGCGGCGCGGACCGGATCGTTGGAGACCGCGATGCCGTTCGGCTCACGTACCGGGGAGATCTGGTGGTTCTTGAAGCCGTCGGGCTCCAACGCGGCCACCACGAACTGGTACCGGAACAAGGGCCGGTCGGTGACGTAGAGCTCCTCTCCGTCGTGGCCGTACAGGATGGCGTGATGGCCGAGGACGTTCTGGCTGACGATGTGATCGACGTGGCCGGCGTCCCACAGTCGTTCGGCGAAGGGGAACTGGTCCTCGTAGGCGGTGTGCTGGTGGTACTCACTCGTCCAGGTGCCGGGCAGGCGGAGGGCTAGGGCAGCAGCGAAGGAGTTCAGGTCGGTTCGGGGTGGAGGCATGGGTTCCTGGAGGACGGGAGGTGTGTGATTCGCCCGTTGGGAGGCGGCGATCATGGTCATGCGGGCGTCACTGCGGGGTCCGGTGATCCGGCGGCTGAAGTGGACGCATCCGCGTGCGATCACTCCCCTGCGGGAGACGACTTTGCCGGTTGGCCCCCCGGGGCGCGGTAGAAGACGTAGTGCCACATCATGGCGGCCACGACCGGACCGAGGACGGCGCGTACGGTGCCGGCCACCAGACCTGACTCCGCGTACGCCGTGAAGACGTGCAGTCCTGTGATCACCCAGACCAGGACCTGCGCCAGTCCTGGAAGCAGCTGACTTTCGCGGCGGGCGAGTGGAGCCATCACGACGCTGGCCACCAACGCGAGTGCTCCCGCCACGACGAAGAGGATTTGCCCCACTGCGCTGGTCGTGCCGAGATAGTGGTCGGCGAAACGCCAGTTGGTGTCGGCGGTGTAAGCGGTACAGCAGACTGCCGAGATGGTGACTGCCAGGGACGTGGTGGTGTGCCGATGAGGCCGAGGCGCTATGGGCGTCACCGTCGTCTCCACCGTGGTCGCGGACTGGGTGTGGCTGGCGCGGATCTGTTCGGCGGTGCGGCCGTGGTTGTCGTACGGCTCGGAATCGGGGTTCAGAACGGTCCTGTCGTGATGAGGGCTCGGGTTCGTCCCGCTGGCCCGGCGGCGACTACGCGGTCCGGGGGGGTGCCCCTATGTCCTTGGTCAAGGGAAACGGGGGTGCGTTGGGTCGGCGGTCCGGGCAGCATGGCGGGGTGAGCGACCTGCTGTGGGATGACGTGAAGTGCTTCTTCGACCTGGACTTGATGGGGTCGTTGCCGGACGTGCGTGTCCCGAATGCCTCGGTGGAGGACTGGCAGGCGGTCCTCGACCTTGTCGCGGAGAAGGGCTGGAAGTGCGAGTACTCCGAGGGAGAGACGGTGCTTCCGGTGCCCCGGGCGGAGGCCGTGCTGTCCCGTGCGGCGGATGCCGAGTGCCCGGACCTGCGGGTCTGGCCGACCGCCGATGTGTTGGCGATCTTCAGCTTCCACGCTGACGACGAAGTCGACTTCGACGTCGACCTGCGGGAGTTGCAGGGCCAGGACCGACTTGATGTGCTCTGCGGCTTCCTTCGGGAGATCGGGCGGCGGTTGGGCAAGCCGGTACTCATGGACCCGGAGGGCGAGTGCGGCCATCCGGTGCTCGGCTTCGACGTCGAGGCTGATCGAGTCGTTCTCCTTGCAGACCCGCAGGTCAGTGACTGGGGCTGACGGCCGCGGTTCGTAGAAGGTGCCGTCGCGGAGCATGGCGAAGACGACGTCGGCTCGGCGTCTGGCGAGGCAGAGCAGGGCCTGGGTGTGGTGCTTGCCCTGGGCGATCTTCTTGTCGTAGTAGGCCGGGGAGGCCGGGTCGCCGAGCGCCGCGAACGCCGAGAGGAAGAAGGCCCGCTTGAGCTGCTTGTTCCCTCTCCGGGAAGGCTGTTCGCCGCGGATCGATGAGCCCGAGCTCCGGGTCGCCGGGGCGAGACCCGCGTAGGCGGCCAGGTGGCCGGCGGTCGGGAAGGTGCTGCCGTCGCCGACCTCGATCAGGATGCGTGCTCCGGTCCTGACACCGACTCCCGGCATCGACGTCAGGACCTGGGAAAGAGGGTGTGCCGCCAGTAGTTCCTCGATCCGCCCGGCGAGCAGTTTCCGCTGGTCGAGCACGGCCGTCAGCGACGCGGCGAGGCTCGGGACGATCAGCGAGCCCGCCTCGGTGCCGGGAGCGGTCACGGTCTGCTCGTCGAGGGCAGCGAAGATCTCGTCGACCAGGCGCTCGGCCATTCTGGGGGCCTTCGGCCGTAACAGCGTGACCAGCCGGCGCCTGCCCGCCTTGCGGATCTGGGCGGGCGAACCGAAGCGTTCCAACATGGCCAGGACAGCCTGATGCTGCAGCCGCGGCCCGAGCACACGTTCCAGCGAGGGGTGGATCTGGGTCAGCAGGCCGTGCAGCCGGTTCGTGACCCTGGTGGCTTCGCCGGCCAGGTCGTCGTCGAAGCCGACGATCATCTCCAGCTCGGCGATTGTCTCGTCCTCCCCGTCGAGCGCCCGCAGCGTGTGGGGCATCGCGCGGGCCGCGTCCGCGATGATGAACGCGTCCCTCGCGTCCGTCTTCGCCTCACCCGGGTAGAGGTCGGCGATCCGCCGTATCGTCCCTGCCGGCAGGTAGGCGACCGGGCAGCCCATGTCCCGCGCGACCGCCAGCGGCAAGGCCCCGATCGAAGCCGGCTGATCGACCACGACCAGCACCGTTCCGTGCTTGGCCTGGAGTTTCGCGAACAGCTCGCGGAGCTTGGGTTCGGTGTTGGGCAGGCGCTTGTCGAACGCCTTCTTTCCGGTCGGGGTGACGGCGGTGGCGTGGTGTTCGCCCTTGCCGACGTCCAGGCCGAGGAAGACGTCGATGTCGCCGGTGTCGATCACGTGCAGGCCCTTCCATCACGCTTTCGTCCGGCCTTGCCTCGGCACCGAGCTGCCACATCCACGTTACGGAGAGTTCTTCCGGCCCGGGTTGGAGCCGGTGCTCAAGCCCCTCATCAGCGGTCCGTCGATGCCTTCGGACCCGGTGACACCACCCCCCGGATCATCAACAACAGGAGGGGGAAGTCATGCCGGACCCGAAGGCCGGAGGCCCCATTGCGGAGCCGATGAAGACGGTAACGGGGGGGAGGAGCGTGGAGCGGAGCGTCGGACGTGTGAGGGTGGCCGGGCCGGTCTACGGCTCGTCGAACGCGAGGTCGTCGAGGGTGCCCTGCTGGTAGTGGAAGACGGCCTCTTCGAGCGGGCCGAGCCGCTCGAACGATGGGTGCTCCCGGAAGTCATCCATGCGGTCGCCGACGTACCGCTGCTTGGCTGCCTCAGCCGCGATGATGTGGACGGTGTTCCGGGAGGACACACGGCCTCACTGGGCCGTGTCGGTGGGGGTGGAGTCCTTCATCGACACCCAGATGCCGCCGCCGAGCCGGAGGATGCTGTCCGGGTGGTACAGCCCGCCGGTCTTGCGGTGGCGGCGCGGGCTGTGGCGTTCGCCGAGGTCACGGGTCATCCCCGCGGCGGCCTTGTGGATGGTTGCCTCGAACAGTTCCTTTTCCTGGCGGAGCCGTTCGCAGATCGCCTCGTACAAGTCGTCCGTGTGGATGCGTCCGATATCGGTGGTGACCTGTTGGGCGGCTTCCAGGGCGATCTTGCGCAGGGCCGGGTCGGATACGCGGATCACGGAAGGTCACGCTCCTTCCACACCGCCGCCATCTCGGCCAGCGCCGTTGCCGCGTGCTCGATCACCTTGCGGGTCACGGCGCGTCCGGGCGGCGCGAGTTCGGGGTCGTACAGGGCGAAAGTGCGGGTGCCCCGGACCTGCGCGAGTGAGGGCAGCACCTCGCACACCAGCTGGGTGGCGACCCGGCGCTGGCGCAGGTCCTCCTCTACGCGGGCCTTGCGCTCCGCCCAGGCACCCTGCAGTGTCAGCTCCTGCGCGGCAACGCGGTCGGCGAGCTGAGGGTCCTCCTCGCGCAGCCGGGCAAGCTGCGCCTCATCTGAGTCGGCCTGCGCCTTGTTCTGCCGGGCGACGGCGTACGCCTCGTCGAGGCCCATGTCGCCGCTGATCACCGGGTCTACGAGGTCGGGTGCGTGCTGCAGGACGGTGCTCGCGCGCCCCATCACGGCCAGGGCGACGCCGAGCTGTTTCCGAAACGGAACGCGCGCTCTGTTCCGAGCCGGAACGGCCGCCTTGTTCCGAAACGGAACGGGCTTTGACGGTGATCATCGCGGACTGTCCCTTGGTCAGGCTGCGGCGCCGCAGGTTGACGGACAGGACATAGACGTCGGGGGTGTCGCCCTCGAAGGTGACGAAGGCCGGTTCGGTACCGGCGCGTTCGCATGCGGCGAGCCGGCCGCGCCCGTCGAGGATGCGTCCTTGCCGGTCGAGGACGATGGGCTGCAGGAGCCCGTTTTCCTGAATGTCGTGGGCGAGGGCCGCCAGCTCGTCCTCATCGAGCAGCGGGATGAGCGAGGCGGTCGGGTGTGATTCGATGATGTCTCCGACCAATCGACTCGAGCCCTTTCCCATGCCCGGACCGAAACCGTAGTCCGGCCAACAGCCGTTCGCACCGTCCTGCAAAATTGCAAACGGAACCCGGAACTCACCCAGCAGGCGCCGTCGAAGGTCACCGTAAGTAACCACCACGCACACCTAATGCCAAAAAATTCCACCTTCCGCCCCGGAACGCTCCGGGGTGGTCAGATACCGACACCATCACCTGAAAGTCGACCTATAGCCACAGCGTCAACGCCACTCGTTCAGGTGAGGTGTGGGTGTGCGATTCCCGACCGCTCATGCAAATGCACCGATGGATGACCAGACGGGAATGCGTTGGCATGTCGCGTACCCGCTTTCGGACCGTGACGGCTTGGGCGTCGGGCCACACGTCCATGACTGCTCCTGCGCGGCCTGCCGATCGGCGGCCTACTTCGGTCTCAAGCGGCGCCATGTCGGCCAGCTCCCCGTGCAGGGCGTCGACCAGCGCCCGCTGTTCGTCCGGGCGGTTACCGGTGGTGCCCGACCAGCTCGTGCCATTGGGAACTGCACGTGACGATCGAGATCGTCGCCGACGCCCTTGATAGCTCTGCCCGACCAGCCGGACTGACCCTCTTGCAGGCCAATCGGCCACTGGGCCTACGGGGACAGGCGGCCGTCCTGTCTTCCCGTACAGCCGGAGCGTCCGAGTGCACACGGCCTGGTGCCGTCAGAGCACCCCAGGCCCGCAATAAGGTGCCGCCCCTCGGCGGCGGTGGGAACGGGGCGGCGCCTGCGCAACCTCAGTGGCGACACCGGGCTGGACCATCAGCGACGATCTCGTCCGGCAGAGGAGGTGTCAGCACACTCAGCCCCGTGATCGTCAGGACCAACAGGCGGCAAAGCGACGACCTTTCGGTACGAGGTACAGGAGGTGCGCGGGGCTGTCGGCAGACTAGGGCTTTTCTCAGTTGGGACGCTGGTTGGATCCGGAACCATGCCCCTCCTATCGGATACCGATCTCTGGCTGCGCCGTTTCCACGACGCGCCGCAAGGTGCCGCACCCCGTGTGGTGTGCTTTCCGCACGCCGGCGGTGCGGCCAGCTGGTACCGGCCGCTCGCCACCGGGCTGGCCACGCGGGCCGAGGTGCTGGTGGTGCAGTACCCGGGCCGCCAGGACCGTCACAACGAGCCCCTGATCGACGACGTACACGTCCTGGCCCGGCGCATCACCGAGGTGGTCGCCCCGCCGCGCGACCGCCCGCTGGTGCTGTTCGGGCACAGCATGGGCGCCTCCGTGGCGTTCGAGGTCGCGACGGCGCTCCAGGCCGGGTCGGCGGAGGTGGCCCACCTCTACGTGTCCGGGCGCCGGGCGCCGCAGCACTCCCACGACGAGCAGGTGCACCGGCTCGACGACGCGGGCGTGATCGCCGAGGTGCGCCGGCTGGCCGGCACGGACTCGCGCGTCTTCGACGACGAGGAACTGGTCCGCATGGTGCTGCCCGCGATCCGCGGCGACTACCGCGCCGCCGAGACCTACCGCTACCGGCCTGGACCACCGCTGACCTGCCCGGTCACGGCGCTCACCGGGGACGCCGACCCCAAGACGACCGTCCAGGAGGCGGCCGACTGGCAGGAGCGGACCACGGGCCCGTTCCAGCTGCGGGTGTTCCCCGGCGGCCACTTCTTCCTCGCCGAGCACAGCAAAGCGGTGATGGACCTGCTTTCCGGCGAATCACCTAGTGCTCGGCGCTCTACTTTGACACCAGTTCCGGGTCCGTCCCCTCGCGGACCTTCCGCGTGCTGAGAGGAAACCGGATGACCAGGCGTGCACTCATCACCGGCATCACCGGGCAGGATGGCTCGTACCTCGCAGAGCATCTGATCAAGCAGGGCTATCAGGTGTGGGGACTGATGAGAGGACAGGCCAACCCGCGCAAGTCGCGGGTGTCCCGGCTGATGTCCGAACTGTCTTTCGTCGACGGCGACCTGATGGACCAGGCGTCCCTGGTCTCGGCGGTGGACCTCGTCCAGCCGGACGAGGTCTACAACCTCGGCGCCATCTCCTTCGTACCGATGTCGTGGCAGCAGGCCGAACTCGTCACCGAGGTCAACGCCATGGGCGTGCTGCGCATGCTGGAGGCGATCCGCCAGGTCTCCGGCCTGTCCGCCTCGCGGCACGCCACCGGCAAGCAGATCCGCTTCTACCAGGCGTCGTCCTCGGAGATGTTCGGCAAGGCCGCGGAGACCCCGCAGCGCGAGACGACCATCTTCCACCCGCGCAGCCCCTACGGCGTAGCCAAGGCGTACGGCCACTTCATCACCCGCAACTACCGCGAGTCGTTCGGCATGTACGCCGTCGGCGGCATCCTCTTCAACCACGAATCCCCGCGCCGCGGCGCGGAGTTCGTGACCCGCAAGATCTCCCTGGCCGTCGCCCGGATCAAGCTGGGCCTCCAGGAGAAACTCCCCCTCGGCAACATCGATGCCCTGCGCGACTGGGGCTTCGCCGGCGACTACGTGCGGGCCATGCACCTGATGCTGCAGCAGGAAACGCCCGACGACTACGTCGTCGGCACCGGCGAGATGCACTCGGTGCGCGAGGCCATGAGCCTCGCCTTCGAGCACGTCGGGCTCAACTGGCAGGACCACGTGTACATCGACCCCGCCCTGGTGCGTCCCGCCGAGGTGGAGATCCTCTGCGCGGACACCACCCGCGTCCGCCAGGAACTGGGCTGGAAGCCCGAGGTCGACTTCACGTCGCTGATCCGGATGATGGTCGACGCCGACCTCAAGCACGTCGCCACCGAGCACGAGTACGGCGATCTGCTGGCAGCCGCCGGCTGGTAGCCCGCGGGACCCACCGCAGACCCCGAGCGGGGCGCGCACTCGGTGCGCGCCCCGCTCGTTCTTGCTGCCCCACCGCTCAGGCGGAGTGGAGTTCGGCGTAGAACCCCCCGCGGGCCAGGAGTTCGGTGTGCGTGCCGCGCTCCACCACCCTCCCGCGGTCCATGACGACGATCAGGTCGGCGCCCCGGATCGTGGACAGCCGGTGCGCGATCACGAAGCTCGTGCGGCCCGCCCGCAGGGACACCATGGCCTGCTGGATCAGCGCCTCGGTGCGGGTGTCGACCGACGAGGTGGCCTCGTCCAGAACCAGGATCGAGGGCTGCGCGAGGAAGGCCCGCGCCAGCGTGATCAGCTGCCGCTCGCCGGCGCTCAGACCGCCGTGGTCGTCGTCCAGCACGGTGTCGTAGCCGTCCGGCAGGGCACGCACGAACCGGTCCACGCACATCGCCCGGGCGGCGTCCACGATCTCCGCACGGGTGGCCCCCGGGCGGCCGTACGCGATGTTCTCGGCGATGGTGCCGTGGAACAGCCAGGTGTCCTGCGAAACCAGGCCGATCCGCGAGCGCAGGTCCGCGCGGGTCAGGGTGGTGGTGTCGGTGCCGTCCAGGAGGATGCGGCCGGAGTCGGGGTCGTAGAAGCGCAGCAGCAGGTTGCCCAGGGTCGTCTTGCCGGCGCCGGTGGGGCCGACGATCGCCACCAGCTGACCGGGCTCCGCCGTGAGGGACAGGTCCTCGATCAGCGGCTCGTCGGGCACGTAGCGGAACGACACGTCCGAGAACTCGACCCGGCCCCGCACGCTGGTCAGGCGCTTCGGTTCGGCCGGGGCGGGCGACTGCTCGGGCTCGTCGAGGAGTTCGAAGACGCGGCGGGCCGAGGCGATGCCGGACTGGAGCTGGCCGGAGAAGTTGGACACGTCGATGATCGGGCGGCTGAACATGCCCGAGTACTGGACGAACGCCTGCACGTCGCCGATCGTCACCGCGCCCGAGGCGACGCGCAGCGCGCCCACGACCGCCACCAGCACGTAGTTGAGGTCGGTCACGAAGCGCGTCGTGGGCGCGACGAGACCCGAGAACACCTGGGCGCGGTAACCGGACTGGTACAGCGCCTCGTTGTGCTCGTCGAACCGCTGCTCGGCGAGTTCCCGGCGGCCGAAGGCGGTGACCAGGGAGTGACCGCTGTAGGTCTCCTCGACCTCGGCGCTCAGCTCGCCGGTGCTCTTCCACTGCTGCTGCACGCGCGGCCACGCCCGCTTGCCGATCCACGTCGCGAGTACCAGCGCCACCGGCACGCTGATCAGGACGAACACCGTCAGCTCGACGGAGATCACCAGCATGATGGCCAGCACACCGACGACCGAGAAGACCGAGTTGATCATCTGGCCGATGGTCTGCTGCAGGGTGCGCTGCAGGTTGTCGATTTCGTTGGTGACCCGGCTGAGCACCTCTCCGCGCGGATTGCGGTCGAAGTAGCTCACCGGCAGGCGGGTGAGCTTGGCGTCGACGTCCTCGCGCAGCCGGTGCACCGCGTGCTGCACCACCGCGGCGGCCAGCCGCCCCTGCGCCAGCATGCACAGCGAACCCACCACGTACAGGGCGACGATGACCGCGAGCACCCCGCCCAGCGCACGCAGGTCCACGCCCTGGCCTGGGGTGACGTCGACGGTGCTGATGACGTTGGCGAGGGTGTCCTTGCCGTCGGCGCGCAGATGCTCCAGCACCTGCTCCTCCGACGCGTTCGCGGGCAGCGAGCGGCCCACGAGACCGGCGAAGATGAGGTCGGTGGCGTGGCCCAGCAGTTTGGGGCCCAGCAGGTTCAGCACGATCGAGACGGTGCCGAGCAGGGCCGTCGGGACGAGCTTGGCCCGGTAGGGTCGCAGCAGGCCCAGGAGCCGTCCGGTGGTGGCGGGTTCGTGTTTCTCGGCGGGTGCGGGTACGGCCGCCGGGGGCGCCTCGCGGGTCGGGGCGGTCATCGGATCTCCTGGTGGACGGGCTGGGAGAGCGCGATCTCCCGATAGGTGGGGTTGTCCCGCGACAGCTGTGCGGGCGTGCCGGAGCCGACCACGTGTCCGTCGTCCAGCAGCAGGACGTGGTCGGCGTCCTCGGCCGCGCCCACCCGCTGCGTCACCAGGAGCACCGTCGCGTCGGCGAGTTCGGTCGCCAGCGCGGCCCGCAGCCGGGCCTCGGTGCCGTGGTCGAGGGCGGAGAAGCAGTCGTCCAGCAGGTAGATGCCGGGGCGTCGGACCAGCGTCCGGGCGATCGCCAGACGCTGGCGCTGGCCGCCGGAGAGGTTGGAACCGCCCTGCGCCACCGGCGCGTCCAGCCCGATCCGCTCGACGAACTCCCGTGCCTGGGCGACCTCCAGCGCGTGCCACAATTCGGCGTCCGTGGCGTCAGGGCGGCCGAAGCGCAGGTTCGAGGCCACGGTGCCGCTGAACAGGTGCGGCTGCTGCGGCACATGGCCGACGGTCTGCGACAGCACCGCCGGGTCGATGGCGCGTACGTCGACGCCGTGCACCCGGATGTGGCCGGCGGTGACGTCGTACAGCCGCAGCACCAGGTTCAGGAGGGTCGACTTGCCGCTGCCGATGCTGCCGAGGATCGCGACCTTCTGACCGGACCGGACGACGAGGTCGACGTCGCGCAGGACGGGCTTCTCCGCACCGGGGTAGCCGAAGGCGGCGCCCCGCAGTTCGAGGTGGCCGGGGGCGGGAAGCTCCCGCACCGGACGCTCGGGCGCCGGCACGCTGGTGCGGGCGTCCAGCACCTCCTGGATACGCCCAGCCGAGACGGCGGCCCGCGAGCCCTCGGTGAACACCATCACCGCCATGATGATCGAGACGATGATCAGCGTGACGTAGCTGAGCAGCGCGGTGAGGGCGCCCAGCTGCATGTCGCCGGCGTCGATCCGCCGCCCGGAGACCCAGATGATCACCACGGTCAGGACGTTCATCACGATCATCACCACGACCGGCATGGCCGCGATGATCCGCCCCACCCGCAGCGACACCTCGAACAGCTCGTCGTTCGCGCGGTCGAAGCGGGCACGCTCATGGTCGTCGCGGACGAAGGCGCGGATCACCCGCACCCCGCTGATCCGCTCGCGCAGCAGGTGGTTGATGCGGTCCATGGACTTCTGCATGCGCGCGTAGAACGGGCTCAGCCGGCCCAGCACCACCGTCAGGCTCGCGATCACGGCCACCACGAGCGCGACGACGACCACGGACACCGCGACGTCCTGGAGGACGGCCAGCACGACTCCGCCCAGGCACATGATGACCGCCGACACCGCCACGTCCGCCGTCGTCAGGACGATGGTCTGCACCTGCTGGACGTCGTTCACGGTGCGGGTGAGGAGCGAGGGCGTGCCGATCTCGCCCACCTCGCGCGCCGACAGGCCGAGCACGGCCCGGAAGACCCGGCGGCGCAGATCGCGTCCGAGGCCGGCCGCGCACCGGGCGGCGAACACGACGGCGCCGGTGGCGGTGACGATCTGCACCACGGCGACGGCCAGCATCACCGCGCCGATGGTGAAGATGTACTCCACGTCGCCGGTGAGGATGCCGTGGTCGATGACGGCGGCGTTCAGGGTGGGCAGCAGCAGGGTGGCCACGGTCTGGATCAGTTGCAGCACCAGCAGGGCCACAAGCCCTCGGCGGTAGGGCCGCAGATGGGTTTTCAGGAATCCGATCAGCACACGGCACTCCCCTTGAGGTCCAGGTCGACACGGTTTGCCCGACCAGCAGACCGCACGGGGAGCGTGGGGGATCACTAGACTTCCGCGGCACTTCCGCGGCCCAAGGACTCGCAGAATCCCTAGTGTTCCCGCTCCTACGGTGGTGCCAGACCTTGAGGCCGTTGTGAGGAGTGCCCGGATGAGCGAGATCCTGAGTGCCATCGAGTCGGAGGACGCGGGGCCCCGGGATTTTGAAGCCCTGCCGGTGCCCGACACCTACCGGGGGGTCGTCGTCCGCCGCGAGGACGTCGGCATGTTCGAGGGGCTGCCGACCAGGGAGAAGGACCCGCGCCGGTCGCTGCGCCTGGAAGAGGTGCGCACCCCCGAGGTCGGGCCGGGCGAGGCGCTGATCGCGGTGATGGCGTCGTCCGTCAACTACAACACGGTGTGGTCCTCGATCTTCGAGCCGCTGCCCACCTTCACCTTCCTCAAGCGGCTCGGCGGCAAGCACGACCTGCCCCACCATGTGCTCGGCTCCGACCTCGCCGGCGTCGTGCTCCGCGTCGGCACGGGCGTCACCGCATGGCAGCCCGGCGACCGCGTCGTGGCGCACTGCCTGGACGTCGAACTGGAGCACCCGGACGGCCACGGCGACACCATGCTCGACCCGCAGCAGCGCATCTGGGGCTTCGAGACCAACTACGGCGGCCTCGCCGAACTCGCCCTGGTCAAGGCAAACCAGCTGATGCCCAAGCCTGAGCACCTCACCTGGGAGGAGGCCGCGGCGCCGGGGCTGGTCAACTCCACCGCGTACCGGCAGCTCGTCTCCGCCAACGGGGCGAACATGAAGCAGGGCGACACGGTCCTGATCTGGGGCGCCTCCGGCGGACTCGGCTCCTACGCCACCCAGCTCGCCCTCAACGGCGGCGCGACGCCCGTGTGCGTGGTCTCATCCCCGCAGAAGGCGGAGGTCGTGCGCCGGGCGGGCGCCGAGCTGATCATCGACCGGTCAGCCGAGGGCTACCGGTTCTGGAGCGACGAGCACACCCAGGACCCCAGGGAGTGGAAGCGGTTCGGCGCGCGGATCCGCGAACTGACCGGCGGCCAGGACCCGGACATCGTGTTCGAGCACCCCGGCCGGGAGACCTTCGGCGCCAGCGTGTACGTCGCCAGACGCGGCGGCACCATCGTCACCTGCGCCTCGACCAGCGGCTTTCTCCACCAGTACGACAACCGCTATCTGTGGATGCACCTCAAGCGCGTCATCGGCACCCACTTCGCCACCTACCGCGAGGCATGGGAGGCGAACCGGCTGGTCGCCCAGGGGCGGATCCACCCGACGCTGTCCACGGTGTACCCGCTGGAGGAGACCGGGCAGGCCGCCCACGACGTGCACCGCAACGCGCACCAGGGCAAGGTCGGCGTGCTGTGCCTGGCGCCCTCGGAGGGGCTCGGCGTGCGCGACCACGCGCTGCGCGACCGCCACCTGGACGCCATCAACCGGTTCCGGATCGCCGAGGACGGGGCCCCGCTGCGGGAGCAGCCCGTCACTGGGTGACCGCCCGTCACCTCGTATCGGGGGGGCCACCCCCGTTTCCAGGGGGATGCCACCCCCGCTTTCCAGGGGTCTGCCACCCCCGCTTTCTAGGGGGATGCCACCCCGCGCCGCACAAGACTTTCCAGCACGTCGCTGTCGCCTGTCGAGATGGGTTGCGAGATGGACAACGAACAGAAGCTCCGGGACTACCTTCGACGGGCCAGTACGGACCTTCAGCGCACTCGGCGGCGGCTTCAGGACCTGGAGGCGGCGGCGCAGGAGCCGATCGCCGTCGTCGGTATCGGCTGCCGCTTCCCCGGCGGGGTGAAGAGCCCCGAGGACCTGTGGCGCATGGTCGTCAGCGGCGAGCACGGCATCCGCCCGTTCCCCCAGGACCGCGGCTGGGACCCGGACATGCTCGCCCTGTCGGCCACCGACCAGGGCGGCTTCCTCGACGGTGCCGGAGAGTTCGACGCCGACTTCTTCGGCATCTCGCCGCGCGAGGCGCTGGGCATGAACCCGCAGCAGCGGGTCCTGCTGGAGGTCACCTGGGAGGCGCTGGAGCGGGCCGGCATCGACCCGCACACCCTCAAGGGCAGCCAGACCGCGGTGTTCGCCGGCGCCATGAACCAGGACTACCAGCTCGGCCCCGGTGACGGCGCCGAGGGCATGCTCCTGCTCGGCAGCTCCAACAGCGTCATCTCCGGACGCATCTCCTACACCCTCGGCCTCGTCGGCCCGTCGGTCACCCTCGACACCGCCTGCTCGTCGTCGCTGGTGGCGATGCACCTGGCCATGCAGGGGCTGCGCGCCGGAGAGTGCTCGCTGGCGCTGGCCGGCGGCGTCACCGTCATGGCGAACCCGGTGACCTTCATCGAGTTCTCCCGCCAGGGCGGCCTGTCCTCGGACGGCCGCTGCCGCTCGTTCGCCGACGCCACCGACGGCACCGGCTGGGCCGAGGGCGTCGGCATGCTCGTCCTGGAACGCCTCTCGGACGCGCGGCGCAACGGCCACGAGGTCCTCGCCGTCCTGCGCGGCTCGGCCGTCAACCAGGACGGCGCCTCCAACGGCCTGTCCGCGCCCAACGGCCCCTCGCAGCGACGCGTCATCGAGCAGGCCCTCGTCAACGCACGGCTCACCAGCGACCAGATCGACGTCGTCGAGGCCCACGGCACCGCCACCACCCTCGGCGACCCCGTCGAGGCCCAGGCACTGCTCGCCACCTACGGCCAGGGCCGCGACGCGGACCGGCCGCTGCTGCTCGGCTCCGTGAAGTCCAACCTCAGCCACACCCAGGCCGCCGCCGGTGTCGCCGGCGTGATCAAGGCGGTCATGGCGATCCGCCACGGCGTCGTACCGCAGACCCTCGGCGTCGACCAGCCCTCCTCGCACGTCGACTGGGACTCCGGCGCCGTCGAACTGGTACGGGAGAACCGGCCGTGGCCCGAGACCGGGCAGCCGCGCCGCGCCGCCGTGTCCTCCTTCGGCCTCAGCGGCACCAACGCGCACACCATCATCGAGCAGGCCCCGCCCGCCGAGGCACCCACGCAGGAGCAGGCCCCGGTGCCCGCGGGCACCGTGCCGGTCCTCGTCTCGGGCCGCTCCCGGGAGGCGCTGCGCGCCCAGGCCGCGCGGCTGCTGACCGTCGTCGACCAGCACCGCGCACTCGACCTCGCCCACTCGCTGGCCACCACCCGGTCGAGCTTCGACCACCGCGCCGCGATCACCGGCGACATCCGGGCCGGCCTCGCCGCCCTCGCCGCCGACGAACCGGCCGCCGGGCTCCTCCAGGCCACCGTGGCCCGCTCGAGGTGCGCGTTCCTCTTCACCGGCCAGGGCGCCCAGCGCCTCGGCATGGGACGCGAACTGTACGAGCGCTTCGCCGTCTTCCGGGAGGCGTTCGACGCCGCCCTGGCCCACCTCGACCCCGCGCTGCGCGACATCGTCTGGGGCGACGACGCCGAGATCCTGAACCAGACGCGGCACACCCAGCCCGCGCTGTTCGCGTTCGAGGTCGCCCTCTACCGCCTGGCCGAATCCCTGGGCCTGAAGCCCGACTTCGTCGCCGGGCACTCGATCGGCGAGATCGCCGCCGCGCACGTCGCCGGAGTCCTCTCGCTGGAGGACGCCGCCCGCCTCGTCACCGCCCGCGGCGACCTCATGCAGGCACTGCCCGCCGGCGGCGCCATGCTGGCGGTCACCGCCACCGAGGACGAGGTCCTGGCCCACCTCGGCGACGCCGAGTCGGACGGGCGGATCCCCGCCGGGCAGGTCTGCGTCGCCGCCGTCAACGGCCCCCGCTCGGTCGTCGTCGCCGGAGCGGCCGACGCCGTCGCCGCGATCGAGGAGCACTTCACCGCCGAGGGCCGCAAGACCAAGCGCCTGAAGGTGTCGCACGCCTTCCACTCGCCGCTGATGGACCCGATGCTCGACGACTTCCGCGCCGTCGTCGCCGACCTCACCCTGAACCCGCCGCTCATCCCCCTGATCTCCAACACCACCGGCGAGCAGGCCCGCGTCGAGCAGGTCACCTCCGCCGACTACTGGGTGGACCACGTCCGCCGCGCGGTGCGGTTCGCCGACGGCGTCCGCTGGCTGCACGAGCACGGCGTCACCACCTTCCTCGAAGTCGGCCCCGACGGTGTCCTGTCCGCCCTGGCGCAGGAGAGCGCCGACGACGTCACCGCGCTGCCCCTGCTGCGCTCCGGCCGCCCCGAGACCGACACCGTCACCGCCGCCCTCGCCGCCCTGCATGTGCGCGGCACCACCGTGAAATGGGCCGAGTACTTCGCCGACACCGGCGCCCGCCGAGTCGACCTGCCGACGTACGCCTTCCAGACCCGGCGCTACTGGCCCAAGGGCGGCAGCTTCGGCTTCGACCCGCGCTCGGCCGGCCTCGGCGCCGCCCGGCACCCGCTGCTCACCGCCGCGGTCTCGCTCGCCGACTCCGACGGGGTGCTGCTCACCGGCCGCCTCACCCGCACCACCCACCCCTGGCTGGTCGACCACGCCGTGCGCGGCACGGTCCTGTTGCCCGGCACCGCCTTCCTCGAACTCGCCGTCCGCGCCGGCGACGAGGTCGGCTGCGACCGCGTCGAGGAACTGACCCTCACCGCGCCGCTCGCGCTGCCCGAGACCGGCGGCGTCCAGGTACAGCTGTGGATCGGCAAACCGGACGCCGACGGCCGCCGCACCGTCACCGTCCACTCCCGCCCGGACGGTGAGGACGACGAGCCGTGGACGCAGCACGCCACCGGCGTCCTCACCTCACCCGCCCGCACCACCACCTTCGACACCGGCGTGTGGCCGCCCGCCGACGCCCGCCCTGTGGACATCGAGGGCTGCTACGACACGTTCGCCGGCATGGGATTCGAGTACGGGCCCGTGTTCCAGGGCCTCAAGGCGGCCTGGCAGGGCGCTGACGGCGCCGTCTACGCCGAGGTGCGGTTGCCCGAGGACGCCGACGCCGCGGGCTTCGGCCTGCACCCGGCGCTGCTGGACGCCGCCCTGCACGCCGCGCTCGCCGCCGGAGAGGGCGACGCCGGACTGCCGTTCTCCTGGGAGGGCGTGTCCCTGCACGCCACCGGCGCGGGCGAACTGCGTGTGCGCCTGACCCGCAGCGGTGACAATGCCTACGCGATCGCCGCCGCCGACACCTCCGGCGAACTCGTCGCCACCGTGGACTCGTTGGTCGTACGGCCCGTCGCCGCACCCTCCGCCACCGGCGACCGCGACGCGCTGTTCACCGTCGACTGGGTGCCGGTCACCGTGCCCGCGGAACCCACCGCCTACTCCGTGCTGGGCCAGGACGTGTTCGGGCTCGGCGGCGAGGACGGCGCCGATGTGCTCGTCGTGCCCCTGCTCGGCGACGCGGACGTCGTCGGCTCCGCGCACACGCTCACCGAACGCGTCCTCGGCCTGCTCCAGGAGGAGCGCGAGGAACGCCTCGTCTTCGTCACCAGCGACCGCGACCTCGCCTCCGCCGCGGTGTGGGGCATGGTCCGCTCCGCCCAGTCCGAGGCTCCGGGCCGCCACACCCTCGTCGAACTCGACGGCAGCGAAGCCTCGTTGGCGGCGTTCGGCCGGGCGATCGGCTCCGACGAACCGCAGCTCGCCCTGCGCGACGGCGAGGCCCACGCGCCCCGCCTGGCCCGCGCGCAGACCGCCGAGCCGCAGACCGAGTGGGGCGACAAGGTCCTGGTCACCGGCGGCACCGGCGGCCTCGGCAAGCTGATCGCACAGCACCTCGTGACCGCGTACGGCGTCCGCGAACTGCTGCTGGTCAGCCGCAGCGGCACGGCCGACGTCGCCGAACTGCGGGCGCTGGGCGCCGAGGTGACCGTCGCCGCGTGCGACGTCGCCGACCGCGAGGCGCTGGCCGAGCTGCTGCGCGAGCACCCCGTCAGCGCGGTCGTGCACGCGGCCGGCGTCCTGGACGACGGCGTCCTCTCCTCCCTCACCCCCGAACGGCTCCACCCCGTGCTGCGCCCCAAGGTGGACGCGGCCTGGCACCTGCACGAACTCACCCGGGACCTGGACCTCAAGGCGTTCGTGCTGTTCTCGTCCCTCGCCGGCA
Source organism: Streptomyces sp. R28 (assembly GCF_041052385.1). Classification (GTDB taxonomy): domain Bacteria; phylum Actinomycetota; class Actinomycetes; order Streptomycetales; family Streptomycetaceae; genus Streptomyces. The sequence continues at coordinate 10,015,541 of NZ_CP163439.1, forward strand.
CCTGGGGCACCCCCGGCCAGGCCAACTACGCGGCCGGTAACCACTTCCTCGACGCGCTCGCCGACCACCGCAGGGCCGAGGGCCTGCCCGCCGTGTCGCTCGCATGGGGCGCCTGGGCCGGGGCCGGGATGCTGGCCGACGCCGACGCCGAGCGCATGGCCCGCACCGGCATGCCGCCGCTCACCGTCGAGCAGGGGCTCAGACTGTTCGACGCCACGATCGCCGGGAGCCACGCCACTGTCGTACCCGCCCGGTTCGACCTCGCGACGCTCCGTCGGCACGGCGCGGTGCCACAGCTGCTGCGCGGCCTGATCCGCACCCGCGTCCGCCGTGCCGCCACCGGCTCGCAGACCGCCGACACCCTGATCCGCCGCCTCGCCGGGCTGCCCGCGGACGAGCGCGGCGACGCCCTGCGCGACCTGGTGCTCACGCAGGTCGCCGCGGTGCTCGGACACGCCTCGGGCGCCGAGATCGAGCCGACACGGCAGTTCCAGGACCTCGGCTTCGACTCGCTCACCGCGGTCGAACTGCGCAACCAGCTCACGGCCGTGACCGGCCTCAGGCTGCCCGCCACGATGGTGTTCGACTACCCGACACCCACCGCGCTCGCCACCCACCTGCTGGACGACCTCTTCGACGGCGCGGCCGACACCGCCGCTCCCACCGCCGTCGCCGGCCTCTCCGACGACCCGATCGTCATCGTCGGCATGGGCTGCCGCTACCCCGACGGCATCGGCTCGCCCGACGACCTGTGGCGGCTGGTGTCGGAGGGCGGCGACGCCGTCACCGGTCTGCCCGCCAACCGCGGCTGGGACCTGGAGAACCTGTACCACCCCGACCCCGATCACCCCGGCACGACGTACTCCCGCTCCGGTGGATTCCTGCACGACGCAGGCGAGTTCGACGCCGGGTTCTTCGGCATGTCGCCCCGTGAGGCCCTCGGCACCGACTCGCAGCAGCGCATCCTGCTGGAGGTCGTCTGGGAGGCGATCGAGAACGCGGGCATCGCCCCGACCGCGCTGCGCGGCAGCCAGACCGGTGTGTTCGCCGGCGTCATGTACAACGACTACGGCGCCCGACTCGGCGGCGGCGACTTCGAGGGCTTCCAGGGCGCCGGCACCTCGCCGTCCATCGTGTCCGGCCGCGTCTCCTACACGCTCGGCCTGGAGGGGCCCGCCGTCACCGTCGACACGGCGTGCTCCTCGTCGCTGGTGGCCATGCACTGGGCGATGCAGGCGCTGCGCGCCGGTGAGTGCTCGCTCGCGCTGGCCGGCGGTGTCACGGTCATGTCGACCCCGACCGCGCTGATCGAGTTCTCCCGGCAGCGCGGCCTGTCCCCGGACGGCCGCTGCAAGGCCTTCTCGGACTCCGCCGACGGCGTCGGCTGGGCCGAGGGCGCCGGTGTGGTCGTACTGGAACGCCTCTCGGACGCCCGGCGCAACGGCCACCGCGTCCTCGCCGTCGTCCGCGGCTCGGCCGTCAACCAGGACGGCGCCTCCAACGGCCTGATGGCACCCAACGGCCCCGCCCAGCAGCGCGTCATCCGCGCGGCCCTGGCCTCCGCCGGGCTCACCCCGGACGCGGTGGACGCGGTCGAGGCGCACGGCACCGGCACCACCCTCGGCGACCCCATCGAGGCACAGGCCCTGCTCGCCACCTACGGGCAGGACCGCGACGCCGACCGGCCGCTGCTGCTCGGCTCGGTCAAGTCCAACATGGGCCACACTCAGGCCGCGGCGGGCGTCGCCGGCGTCATCAAGATGGTCATGGCGATGCGTCACGGCGTGCTGCCCCAGAGCCTGCACATCACCGGCCCGTCCACGCACGTCGACTGGACCGAGGGCGCCGTCCGGCTGCTCACCGAGAACACCGAGTGGCCGCAGAACGACCACCGCCCGCGCCGGGCCGGTGTCTCCTCCTTCGGCATCAGCGGCACCAACGCGCACCTCATCCTCGAAAGCACCGACGCCGCCGAGCCGCGCCGCGAGACCGAGGAGCCGCGCCGCGAGCCCACGGAGCAGGTGCGCGGGCCCTTCGTCCTGTCGGCCCGCACCCGGCGCGCGCTGCGCGGCCAGGCCGCCCGCCTGCGCTCCTTCGTGGCCGGCGCCCCGTCCCTCGAACTCACCGACCTCGCGTACTCGCTGGCGACCACCCGCTCCGCGTTCGAGCAGCGGGCGGCCGTCGTCGCCGAGGACCGTGAAGGGCTGCTGCGGGCGCTGACCGCGCTGGCCACCGAGCACACGGACAGCGCGCTCGTCGAGGGCGAGGCCGCGCCGGGCAAGGTCGCCTTCCTGTTCTCCGGACAGGGCACCCAGCGCCTCGGCATGGGACGTGAACTCGCCGAGCGCCACCCGGTGTTCAAGGCCGCCCTGGACGAGGTGCTGGAGCGCCTCGACGTCCGCGACGTCATGTGGGGCGAGGACCAGGAGCAGCTGAACCGGACGGGCCACGCGCAGCTCGCGCTGTTCGCCGTCGAGGTCGCCCTGTTCCGGCTCGTGCGCTCATGGGGGATCCGGCCGGGCGCGCTCGCCGGTCACTCCATCGGTGAGATCGCGGCGGCGCATGTGGCGGGGGTGCTGTCGCTGGACGACGCGTGCGTGCTGGTGTCGGCGCGGGCGCGGTTGATGCAGGCGTTGCCGTCGGGTGGGGCGATGGTGGCGGTCGAGGCGACCGAGGAGGAGGTGGCTCCGTACCTGGATGGTGCGGTGTCGATCGCGGCCGTCAACGGGCCGTCGTCGGTGGTGGTCGCTGGTGACGAGGCCGACGTGGCGCGGGTCGTGGAGCGGTTCTCCGGCCGTCGTACGAAGCGGTTGAAGGTGTCGCATGCCTTCCACTCGCCGTTGATGGACCCGATGCTGGACGACTTCCGTGCCGCCATCGCAGGGCTGTCGTTCAACGCGCCCGAGATACCGCTCACCACCAGCGGTGACGTGACCGACCCCGAGTACTGGGTTCGGCACGTGCGCGCGACGGTGCGATTCGCGGACAACATCCAGGCGCTGCGCGACTCGGGTGTCACCACCTTCCTGGAGATCGGCCCCGAGGGCGCCCTGTCCGCCCTGGTCGACGAGTCCGTCCCCGTGCTGCGCAAGGACCGGGGCGAGGAGGAGGCCGTGGCCGCCGCCCTCGGCCGGCTGTTCGCGGCCGGGGTGGGCGTCGACTGGCGCACCCGGTTCGCCGGCGCCCACGAGATCGTCCTGCCCACGTACGCCTTCCAGCACGAGTACTACTGGCCCCTCGGCGCGCCTGAGCAGCCGCCCGCCGCCGGCTCCGACACCTCGGCCGACCCCGCCGACGCCACCCTGTGGGCGGCCGTCGAACGCGGTGACGCCCGCGAACTCGCCGCGCTGCTCGGGCTGGACGCCGAGCAGAGCTCCTCCCTGGACTCCCTGATCCCGGTGCTGTCGTCCTGGCGGCACGGCAACCAGGAGAAGGCCCTCCTCGACTCCTGGCGCTACCGGGTGCTGTGGGCGCCGCTGCGGGCCACCGCCACCCCGGTCCTGGACGGCCGTATCGCCCTGTTCACCTCCGGCGACACCGACCCCGAGCCGTATCGCGCCGCACTCGCCGCGCACGGCGCCGACGTCACTGTGGTCACGCTCGACGACCCCGCCGCCGTTGGCGAACTCCCCGACTGCGACGGCGCGGTGTCGCTGCTCGCGCTGGACGAGCGTCCGCACGCCGCGCTCACCGTCGGTCTCGCGCTCACCGTCGAACTCGTCAAGCGGCTCGACGCGCCGCTGTGGACGGTCACCTCCGGCGCGGTCGCCGCGGGCCTCGGCGACGAGGTGCGCTCGCCCGCCCAGGCGGCGGTGTGGGGCTTCGGCCGGGCCGCCGCGCTGGAGTACCCGCAGCGCTGGGCGGGGCTGGTCGACCTCCCGGACACCCTCGACGAGAACGCCCTGCGCCGTTTGGTCACCGTCGTCGCGGGGATCGACGGCGAGGACCAGGTCGCCGTCCGCACGACCGGCGTCCTCGGCCGCCGCCTCGCCCGCCGACCGGTCGACGCGCTGCCCGCCGGCCTGCCCGTCTCCGGCACCGTGCTGATCACCGGCGGCACCGGCGGCCTCGGCGCCACCACCGCCAGGTGGCTCGCCGGACGCGGTGCCGAGACCCTCGTCCTGACCAGCCGACGTGGCCCGGATGCGCCGGGCGCCGCCGAACTCAGGGCGGAGCTGGAGGAGTTGGGCCCCCGGGTGGAGATCGTCGCCTGCGACGTCGCCGACCGGGCCGCGCTCCAGCGCCTCCTCGACGGCATCGACGGCCTCACCGGCGTCGTGCACGCCGCAGGCACCGCCCAGCAGGCCCCGCTGGAGCACACCGACCTGGCCGCGTTCGCCGACGTGCTGGCCGCGAAGGTCGACGGTGCCCGCCACCTGGACGAACTCGTCGGTGACATCGGCTTCTTCGTCCTGTTCGGCTCGATCGCCGGCGTGTGGGGGAGTGGTGGCCAGACCGCCTACGGCGCCGCCAACGCGTACTGCGACGCGCTCGCCGAGCACCGCAGGGCACGCGGTCTCGCGGCCACCTCCATCGCCTGGGGCCCCTGGGCCGAGGTCGGCATGGCGACCCACGCCGCGATGTCGGAGCACCTGTCCAAACGAGGCCTGACCCTGCTTCCGCCCGAGCAGGCGGTCACCGAACTCAACCGTGCCCTCGTGCACGGCGACACCTGCGTCACCGTCGCCGACGTCGCCTGGGAGAGCTACTTCCCGGTCTTCACCTCGGTGCGGCCGAGCCCGCTGCTCGCCGACCTGCCCGAGACGAAGGCGCTGCTCACCGGGGCCGTCGAACCCGCCCGCAGCGACTCCGACTTCGTGCGCGGGCTGCGCGATCTGCCGGAGGACGACCGGCGGCGCCGCATCGTCGACCTGGTCCGTACCGAGGCCGCGGCGACGCTGGGCCACGGCTCCGCCGACGAGGTGGGCGAGCACCGCGCCTTCCGCGACATCGGCTTCGACTCGCTCACGGCCGTAGAACTGCGCAAGAAACTCTCCGACGCCACCGGGCTCCCGCTGCCCGCCACGCTGGTCTTCGACTACCCGACCCCCGCGGTCCTCGCCGACCACCTGCTCGCCGAACTGCTCGGCGCCACCGAAGCCGACACCGTCTGGACCGCCCACCGCGACGGCTCCGACGAACCCATCGCCATCATCGGCATGTCGTGCCGCTTCCCCGGCGGCGCCGACACCCCGGAGCGGTTCTGGGACATGGTGCTCGCGGGCACCGACGCGATCACCGAGTTCCCCGGCGACCGCGGCTTCGACATGGGCCAGTTGTACGACCCGGACCCCGACCGGCCCGGCACGACGTACACCACCGCCGGCGGCTATCTGCCGGACGCCGGCGACTTCGACCCGGCGTTCTTCGGGATCTCGCCGCGCGAGGCCACCGGCATGGATCCGCAGCAGCGGCTGCTGCTGGAGACCACCTGGGAGGCGGTCGAGCGGGCCGGCCTCGACCCCGCCGCGCTGCGCGGCGACCGGGTCGGCGCGTTCATCGGGTCGAGCTACATCGAGTACGGCGGTGGCGACGGCGGCGGCAGCGAGGGTTACGCCGTCACCGGCAGTAGCCCGTCGGTGCTGTCGGGCCGGGTGTCGTACGTGTTCGGCTTCGAGGGCCCGCCCGTCACCGTCGACACCGCCTGCTCCTCCTCCCTCGTCGCCCTGCACCTGGCCTGCCAGTCGCTGCGCTCCGGGGAGAGCACGTACGCCGTCGCCGGCGGCGCCACCGTGATGCCGAACCCGAAGCCGCTCATCGCGTTCTCCCGGCAGCGCGCCCTGGCGAAGGACGGCCGCTGCAAGTCGTTCGACGACTCCGCCGACGGCATGATCCTGTCCGAGGGCATCGGCATGCTGTTCCTGGCGAAGCTGTCCGACGCGCGCCGCAACGGGCTTCCGGTGCTGGCGGTCGTACGCGGATCCGCGGTCAACCAGGACGGGGCGTCCAACGGACTGTCGGCCCCCAACGGCCCCTCCCAGCAGCGCGTCATCCAGCAGGCCCTGGCCAACGCCGACGTGCAGCCGTCCGAGGTGGACGCCCTGGACGCACACGGCACCGGCACCGCGCTCGGCGACCCCATCGAGGCGCAGGCGCTGCTCAACACCTACGGCCGCGACCGGGACGCCGACCGGCCGCTGCTGCTCGGCTCGGTGAAGTCGAACATCGGCCACACCCAGTCCGCGGCCGGTGTGGCGTCGGTGATCAAGATGGTGATGGCGCTGCGGCACGAGGTCCTGCCGCAGACCCTGCACCTCAACGCGCCGTCCTCGCACGTCGACTGGAGCTCCGGCGCGCTGTCGCTGCTCAAGGAGCCCACGCCGTGGCCGGAGACGGGCCGCGCGGCGCGCGCCGCCGTGTCGTCGTTCGGCATCAGCGGCACCAACGCCCACGTGATCCTGGAACAGGCGCCGGGCGACGACGCCCCGGTCGCCGAAGAGGTGAGCGAGGCGCCCGTCCCGGTCCTCGCCGGCGCGGCCGCCGTCGTCCCCTGGGTCGTCTCCGCGAAGTCCGACGCCGCGCTGCTCGCCCAGGTGGAGCGGCTGCGCGAGGTGCCGGGCAGCCCGCACGACATCGGGTTCTCGCTCGCCCACCGCTCCGTGTTCGACCACCGCGCGGTGCTCCTCGACGGCGTCGAGATCGCGCGCGGCGTCGCCGACCTGGAGCGCAAGGTCACCTTCGTCTTCCCCGGCCAGGGCACCCAGTGGGTCGGCATGGGCGCTCAACTGCTCGACGAATCACCGGTGTTCGCCGCCCGCCTCGCCGAGTGCGCCGCCGCACTGCGCCCGTTCACCGACTGGTCGCTCATCGACGTCATCCGCGGCGGCGGCTCGCTGGACCGCGTGGACGTCGTCCAGCCCGCTTCCTGGGCGGTGATGGTGTCCCTCGCCGAGGTGTGGAAGGCGTACGGCGTCACCCCCGACGCCGTGATCGGGCACTCCCAGGGCGAGATCGCCGCCGCCGCGGTGTCCGGCGCGCTGTCGCTGGAGGACGCCGCGCGCGTGGTGGCGCTGCGCAGCCAGGCCATCGGCCGCACCATGTCCGGCTCCGGCAGCATCGTGTCCATCGCGCTGTCCGCCGCCGAGATCGAGCCGCGCCTCGCCGAATGGGGCGAGAGGCTCTCGCTCGCCGCCACCAACGGCCCCCGCTCGGTCGCTGTCTCCGGCGACCTGGAGGCCCTGGACGCGCTGTGCGGGGCGCTCACCGAGGAAGGCGTCCGCGTACGCCGGATCGAGGTCGACTACGCCTCGCACTCCGCGCAGGTGGAGGTGCTCCGCGAGGAACTCCTGCGCGACCTCGCGCCGATCCGGCCGCGGGAACCCGAGGTCCCCTTCCTCTCCACGGTCACCGGCGAGTGGAACAACGCCACCACCGACGCCGAGTACTGGTTCACCAACCTGCGCCGCACCGTGCGCCTCGCCGAAGCCGTGGACACGCTCCTCGCGGCCGGACACCAGGCGTTCATCGAGGTCAGCTCGCATCCCGTGCTCACCCCTGGCGTGCAGGACGCCGCGCAGGACGCGGGCCGGCGCGCCGTCGTCACCGGCACCCTGCGCCGTGACGCGGGCGGCGCCGCCCGGGTGCTCGCCTCGGTCGCCGAGGTGTGGGTGCGCGGGATTCCGGTGCGCTGGAAGGAGCAGTTCGCCGGGGCGCGCCGCGTCGATCTGCCGACGTACGCCTTCCAGCGCGAGCGGTTCTGGACCGGCCCGGCGATGCCGCCGCAGGCCGCCGGTGCCGCCGATCCGGCCGACGCCGCGTTCTGGACGGCCGTCGAGCAGTCCGACCTCGCCACGCTGACCCGCTCGCTGCACCTCGACGAGGAGACCCTGGCCGCCGTCCTGCCCGCGCTAACCACGTGGCGTCAGGCGGGCCGTGACCGCTCCACCACCGACGCCTGGCGCTACCGGGTCACCTGGAAGCCCCTGCGCGGCCTCAACGGCGCCGCCCTCACCGGCACTTGGCTGGTCGTCGCCGCCGACGACAGCGACGACGCCGACGTGGTCGCGGCCCTGGAAGCCGGGGGCGCCGAGGTCCGCCGTATCACGCTCGGCGAGGCCGACGCGGACCGTGCCGTCCTCGCGGCCAGGCTCTCCGACCTCGCCGACGTCGACCTCGCCGGCGTCGTCTCGCTGCTGCCCGCCGCCGAACGGCCGACCGCGCTCGGGCTGCCGCTCGGCCTGCTCCTCACCGTCACCCTGATCAACGCCCTCGGCGACGCGGGCATCACCGCCCCCGTCTGGAACCTCACCCGCGACGCCCTGTCCACCGGCCGCTCCGACACCGTCACCCACCCCGGCCAGGCCCAGGCCCTGGGCATCGGCTGGACCGCCGCGCTGGAACACCCGCAGCGCTGGGGCGGCTCCATCGACCTGCCCCTCGCACTCGACGCCCGGGCCGGCCGGCGCCTGGTCGCCGCCCTCACGGGGGCCGGGCAGGAGGACCAGCTGGCGATCCGCGCCTCGGGCACCCTCGCCCGCCGGATCGTGCGCGCCCCCGCCCGCCCCGACAAGCGGCGGGAGTGGACGCCGCGCGGCACGACGATCATCACCGGCGGCACCGGCACGCTCGGCCCGCACGTGGCCCGCTGGCTCGCCCACCTGGGCGCCGAGCACCTGGTGCTCACCAGCCGCCGCGGCCTCGACGCGCCCGGCGCCCGCGAACTCGCCGCCGAACTCGCCGAGATCGGCACCCCCGCCACGGTGGTGGCCTGCGACGTCGCCGACCGCGACGCCGTCGCCGCCCTGCTCGACGACCTGCGCGCGAACGGCCACGAGATCCGCTCGGTGATCCACACCGCCGCGGTCATCGGCCTGCACTCCATCGACGGCGCCACCCCCCAGGCACTCGCCGACATCCTCAGTGCCAAGGTGGACGGCGCCCGCCACCTCGACGAGCTGCTCACCGAGGACCTCGACGCGTTCGTGCTGTTCTCGTCCGTCTCCGGCATGTGGGGCAGCGGCGACCACGCCGCCTACGTCGCCGGCAACGCCTACCTCAACTCGCTCGCCGCCGCCCGCCGGGCCCGCGGCCTGCGCTGCACCGCCGTCTCGTGGGGCATCTGGTCCGACGACCTCGGCCTCGGCCGCGTCGACACCGAGCAGATCCGGCGCAGCGGCCTGGAGTTCATGCCGGCCCGCCTCGCGCTCGCCTCGCTGGAGCGGGCGATCGAGGACGACGAGACCGAGCTGGCCATCGCCAACGTCGCCTGGGACCGCTACCACCCCGTGTTCACCGCGGGCCGGCCCACCACGCTCTTCGACGAGCTCCCCGAGGTGCGGGCGCTCACCACGGCCGCCGCACAGTCGGCCGGAAACGAGCAGGCCGACGGGTTCGCGGCGAAGCTGCGAGCCCTGCCGCCCGCCGAGCGGGAGCAGACCCTGCTCGATCTCGTACGCGCACAGGCGGGCGGCGTGCTAGGGATGGCGAGCCCCGACGCGCTCACCGAGCACCGGGCCTTCCGCGAGGCCGGCTTCGACTCCATCACCGCGGTCGACCTGCGCAACAAGCTCGCCGCCGCGACCGGTCTCACCCTGCCCACCACGATGGTCTTCGACCACCCGAGCCCCCTCGCCCTCGCCGAGTTCCTGCTCGCCGAGATCCTCGGCTCCGACCCGACGGCACAGCAGCCGGTCGTCGCGGCCGCGGCCACCGACGAGCCCATCGCCATCATCGGCATGGCCTGCCGCTACCCCGGCGGCGTCAGCTCGCCCGAGGACCTGTGGCGGGTCGTCCTCGACGGCGTCGACGCCATCTCCGGCTTCCCCGCCGACCGCGGCTGGGACGCCTCCGCGCTCTACAACCCCGACCCCGACGCCCCCGGCGGCGCCTACTCCGTGCAGGGCGGCTTCCTGCACGACGTCGCCGACTTCGACCCCGGCTTCTTCGGCATCTCGCCCCGCGAAGCCCTCGCCATGGACCCGCAGCAGCGCCTCCTCCTGGAGACCGCCTGGGAGTCCATGGAACGCGCCGGCATCGACCCGCACACCCTGCGCGGCAGCCGCACCGGCGCCTTCATCGGCGCCAGCTACCAGGACTACTCCTCCGGCGGCTCCGGAGCGGCCCCCGGCGACGAAGGCCACATGATCACCGGCACGCTCTCCAGCGTGCTGTCCGGCCGGGTGTCGTACCTCTTCGGCCTCGAAGGCCCCGCAGTCACCCTCGACACCGCCTGCTCGTCCTCCCTGGTCGCCATGCACCTGGCCTGCCAGTCGCTGCGCGACGGCGAGAGCAGCCTCGCCCTCGCCGGCGGCGTCAGCGTCATGGCCACCCCGGGCGCCTTCGTCGGCTTCAGCCGGCAGCGCGCCCTCGCCAAGGACGGCCGCTGCAAGGCCTACTCCGACTCCGCCGACGGCATGACCCTCGCCGAGGGCGTCGGCCTGGTCCTGATGGAACGCCTCTCCGACGCCATCGCGGCCGGCCACCGAGTCCTCGCCGTCGTCCGCGGCTCCGCCATCAACCAGGACGGCGCCTCCAACGGCCTCACCGCACCCAATGGCCCCTCCCAGCAGCGCGTCATCCGCCAGGCCCTGGCCAACGCGCGCCTCGCACCGTCCGACGTGGACGCCATCGAGGGCCACGGCACCGGCACGGACCTCGGCGACCCCATCGAGTCACAGGCCCTCCTCGCCACCTACGGCCAGGACCGCCCCGCCGACCGGCCGCTGCTGCTCGGCTCGGTGAAGTCCAACATCGGCCACACCCAGATGGCCTCCGGTGTCGCCTCCGTCATCAAGATGGTCCAGGCGCTCCAGACCGGCACCCTGCCCCGCACCCTCCACGTCGACCGGCCGTCCACCAAGGTCGACTGGTCCACCGGGGCGATCGAACTCCTCACCGACCAGCGGCCCTGGCCCGAGACCGGGCGGGCCCGCCGGGGCGCGGTGTCCTCCTTCGGCCTCAGCGGCACCAACGCCCACCTGCTCCTGGAACAGGCGCCGCCCACCGCGGACCCGGCGCCGGAACCCGCCCCGGCCCTGGTCCCGGTACTGCTGTCGGCCCGCGCCGACGAGGCCCTGCGGCAACAGGCCGCACGCCTGCTGGAACTTCACGCGAGCCCCGTCGACCTCGCCGCGTCCCTGGCCCGCCACCGCTCCACCTTCGAGCGGCGCGCCGTGATCGTGGCGCACGACCACGCCGAACTGGTACGCGGCCTGACCGCACTGCGCGACGACCTCCCGGACGCCTCCCTCGTCCGCGGCACCGCCGCCCGGGGCCGTACGGCACTGCTCTTCACCGGCCAGGGCTCCCAACGCCTGGGCATGGGACGCGAGTTGTACGACACCCACCCCGTGTTCGCCGACGCCCTGGACGCCGTGTGCGTCCACCTCGACGCCGAACTGGACCGGCCGCTGCGCGAGGTGATGTGGGGCGAGGACCAGGACACCCTCGACCGCACCGGATACGCCCAGCCCGCGATCTTCGCACTCGAAGTCGCCCTGTACCGCCTGGTCGAGTCGTGGGGCGTCACGCCCGACCACCTCGCCGGGCACTCGATCGGTGAGATCGCGGCCGCGCATGTGGCGGGGGTGCTGTCGCTGGAGGACGCGTGTGCGCTGGTGTCGGCGCGGGCGCGGTTGATGCAGGCGTTGCCGTCGGGTGGGGCGATGGTGGCGGTCGAGGCGACCGAGGAGGAGGTGGCTCCGTACCTGGATGGTGCGGTGTCGATCGCGGCCGTCAACGGGCCGTCGTCGGTGGTGGTCGCGGGTGACGAGGCCGATGTGGCGCGGGTCGTGGAGCGGTTCTCCGACCGGCGTACGAAGCGGTTGAAGGTGTCGCACGCCTTCCACTCGCCGTTGATGGACCCGATGCTGGACGACTTCCGTGCCGCCATTGCCGGGCTGTCGTTCAACGCGCCCGAGATACCGCTCACCACGAGTGGTGATGTGACCGATCCCGAGTACTGGGTGCGGCATGTGCGCGACACGGTGCGATTCGCCGACGCCGTACGGCAGTTGGAGGGCCGGGGCGTGCGGACGTACCTGGAACTCGGACCCGACGGCGTGCTGTGCGGCATGGCGGGGGAGAGCCTGACCGAGGACGCCGTACTGGTCCCGGCGCTGCGCGGTGAGCGGCCCGAGGCCGCCACCCTGCTCACCGCGCTGGCGGGCGTGCATGTGCGCGGCACCGCGGTCGACTGGCGGGCGTACTTCGACGGTGCCGGAGCGCGCACCGTCGACCTGCCGACCTACCCGTTCCAGCACCAGCGCTACTGGCCGGAGCCCGTCGCGCCGCACTCCGCGGACGCCGCCGGCGACAGCGTCGACGACGCGTTCTGGGACGCCGTCGAGCGCGAGGACCTCGCCGCGCTCGCCGAATGGCGCACCCGCAAGCTCCGGTCCACCGTGGACTCCTGGCGCTACGGCGTCACCTGGAAGCCGCTCACCGCGACCGGCGTGGCGACCGGGCCGTGGCTGGTGCTGACTGCGGACGGGTACGACGCCTCCGCCGACGTCGAGAGCATCGTGGCCGCGCTCGGCACCGGAACCGAACTGATCGAGGCCGGCACCGACCGGGCCGCCCTCGCCGCCCGGCTCGACGGCGCCACCTGCGCCGGTGTGCTCTCGCTGCTGGCACTCGACGCCGACACCGAGACCGCCCTCGCCCGCACCGCCCTGGTGGTGCAGGCACTCGGGGACGCGGGCGTCGACGCCCCGCTGTGGGTCGCCACCCGCGGCGCGGTGTCGGTCGGCGGCTCCGAGACCGTCGCCCGGCCCGAGCAGGCCGCCGTGTGGGGTCTGGGCCGGGTCGTCGCCCTCGAACACCCCACCCGCTGGGGCGGACTGGTCGACCTGCCCGAACACCTGGACCGCAACTCCCTGCGCCGCATCGCGGGCATCCTCGCCCAGCGCGGCGAGGACCAGGTCGCGGTGCGCCCCTCCGGCACCTACGGCCGCCGCCTCGGCCGCAAGGCCGTTCCCGGCACCGCGCGCGAGTTCCGCCCCGGCACGGCCCTGGTCACCGGCGGCACCGGCGGCATCGGCGCGCACGTCGCCCGCTGGCTCGCCGCCCACGGCGCCGAGAAGATCGTCCTGGTCAGCCGCCGCGGCACGGACGCGCCCGGCGCGGCCGAACTCGCCGCCGAACTGGGTGAGAAGGCCGTCATCGCCGCCTGCGACGTCGCCGACCGCGACGCGCTCGCCGACCTCCTCGCCGAGCACCCGGTCACCTCGGTGTTCCACACGGCCGGCGTCGTGGACGACGGGCTGGTCGAGACGATGGCACCGGACGCCTTCGCGAGCGTGCTGCGCGCCAAGGAGACCGCCACCCGCAACCTGCACGAACTGACCGCCGACCTGGACGCGTTCGTCCTGTTCGCCTCCACCGCGGGCGTCATCGGCGCCGCCGGACAGGGCAACTACGCGGCGGCCAACGCCTTCCTCGACGCCTTCGCCGAACACCGGCGCGCCCAGGGCCTGGCGGCCACCTCCGTCGCCTGGGGCCCGTGGGCCGAGGCCGGTATGGCCGTCGACGGGGCAGGAGTGGCCGAGCGGCTGCGGCGCGGCGGGTTCACGCCCCTGGCGCCGGAGCTCGCGATGGCCGCGCTGCGCCGGGCGATCGAGCACGGGGACGCCTCGGTGACGGTCGCCGACATCGACTGGGAACGCTATCTGCCCGCCCTGGCCGGCCTGCGGCCCGCGCCGCTCGTCGACGACCTGCCCGAGGCCAGGCGCCTGCGTACGGCCGAGCGCACCGCCGAGGCCGAGCAGCCTCAGGTGCGGGGGCGGCTCGCGGCCCTGCCCGCCGCGGATCGCGCCCGCGCCGTACTCGACCTCGTACGCGGTCAGATCGCCGCCGTTCTCGGCCACGCGAACGCCGCCGACGTCGACGTCGACCGGGCCTTCCTGGACCTCGGCTTCGACTCGCTGACCACACTGGAGCTGCGCAACCGCCTCCAAGCGGCCCTGGAGCTGACGCTGCCCGCGTCCCTGCTCTACGACTACCCGACCCCCGCCGGACTCGCCGAGTTCCTGCTCGCCGAAGCAGTGGGCGAGGCGGGGACCGAGACCGGCACCGCGGCCCCCGCGGCAAAGGCCGGACCGGTCGACGACGACCCGATCGCCATCGTCGGCATCGGCTGCCGCTTCCCCGGCGGCGTCGGCTCACCCGAGGAGATGTGGCGGCTGCTGGCCGAGGGACGCGACGGCGTCAGCGCGTTCCCCGCCGACCGCGGCTGGGACCTCGACGCCCTCGGCGCCGGCGCCTCCGCCGCCCTGGAGGCCGGATTCCTCGACGCGGTCGCCGACTTCGACGCCGGCTTCTTCGGCATCTCGCCGCGCGAGGCGCTGTCCATGGACCCGCAGCAGCGCCTCGTCCTGGAGACCGCCTGGGAGGCCCTGGAACGCGCGGGCATCGACCCCTCGCGCCTGCGCGGCAGCAGCACCGGCGTGTTCATCGGCACCAACGGCCAGGACTACGAGAACGTCCTGCGCCGCGCCACCGAGGACACCGTCGCCGAGGTCCAGGGATACCTGGCCACCGGCAACACCGCGTCGGTGATGTCCGGCCGACTGTCCTACGTACTCGGCCTGGAGGGCCCGGCCGTCACCGTCGACACCGCCTGCTCCTCCTCCCTGGTCGCCCTGCACTGGGCCGCCAAGGCGCTGCGCGGCGGCGAGTGCACGCTCGCCCTCGCGGGCGGCGTGTCGGTCATGTCCAGCCCCGACTCGTTCGTGGAGTTCACCACCCAGGGCGGCCTCGCCCCCGACGGCCGCTGCAAGGCCTTCGCCGAGGCTGCCGACGGCACCGCGTGGTCCGAGGGCGCCGGTCTGCTCGTACTGGAGCGGCTGTCCGACGCGGTCGCCAACGGACACGACGTCCTTGCCGTCGTCCGCGGCTCGGCCGTCAACCAGGACGGCGCCTCCAACGGCCTCACTGCGCCCAACGGCCCCTCCCAGCAGCGCGTGATCCGGCAGGCCCTCGCCGACGCAGGCCTCTCGCCCGCCGACATCGACGCCATCGAGGCGCACGGCACCGGCACCACGCTGGGCGACCCGATCGAGGCGCAGGCCCTGCTGTCCACGTTCGGCGGCACGGACCGCCGGGCCCCGCTCTACCTGGGCTCGGTCAAGTCGAACATCGGGCACGCGCAGGCCGCCGCCGGTGTCGCCGGCGTCATCAAGATGGTGCTCGCGATGCGCCACGGCACGCTGCCCAGGACGCTGCACGTCGACGCGCCCACCTCGCACGTCGACTGGTCCGCGGGCACGCTGGCGCTGCTCGGCGACGCCGTCGACTGGCCGGAGAACAGCCACCCGCGCCGGGCCGGTGTCTCCGCGTTCGGCCTCAGCGGGACCAACGCCCACGTCATCCTGGAGGAGGGTCCCGCCACCGCGGCTGCGGCCCCGATCCCGACCCCGGCCGACGCGGACCGCGCCCCGGGTACCCCGTGGCTGGTCTCGGCGAAGTCCGGACAGGCCCTGCGCGACCAGATCGAACGGATCAGGACGGTGGACGCCGCCCCGCTCGACATCGCCTACTCACTGGCCACCACCCGCACCGCCTTCCCGCACCGGGCCCTCCTCGTCGACGGCACCGAGATCGCCACCGGCACCGCCCGCAAGGCCGCTGCGACGGCGCTGCTCTTCTCCGGGCAGGGCTCGCAACGACCGGGCATGGGAAGGGAGTTGTACGAGCGATTCCCGGTCTTCGCCGACGCCCTGGACGACGTACTGGCACACCTGGAGCCGGGGCTGCGGGAGGTGATGTGGGGTGAGGACGCGGAACTGCTGAACCAGACCGGTCACACGCAGCCCGCACTGTTCGCGCTCCAGGTCGCGCTGTACCGGCTGGCGGAGTGGCTGGGCATACGGCCCGACCACCTCGCCCGTCATTCCATCGGTGAGATCGCGGCGGCCCATGTGGCCGGTGTCCTCGCCCTGGAGGACGCCGCGAAGCTGGTGACGGCTCGGGCGACGCTGATGCAGGCGTTGCCTACCGGGGGCGCCATGATGGCCATCGAGGCGACGGAAGAGGAAGTCGCCCCGCAGGTCACCGAGTTGGTATCCATCGCGGCCGTCAACGGCCCGTCCTCCGTGGTGATCGCGGGCGACGAGACCGAGGTCGAGCGGATCGCCGAAGCCTTCGGCGACCGCAGGACCAAGCGGCTGAAGGTCTCCCACGCGTTCCACTCGCCGCTGATGGACCCGATGCTGGACGACTTCCGCGCCGCCATCACCGGGCTCACCTTCCATGAGCCGACGATCCCGATCGCGACCATCGGCGATGTGACCGACCCGGAGTACTGGGTCCGCCACGTCCGCGAAACCGTCCGCTTCCACGACCACGTCGGCACGCTGCGCTCCGCGGGCGTCACGACCTTCCTGGAGATCGGCCCCGACGGCGTACTCTCCGCGCTCGTCGAGGACGCCGTACCCGCACTGCGCAAGGACCGCGACGAGCGGGACGCGTTCGCCCTCGCCCTCGGCCGGCTGTTCCTGCGGGGCACCGGCGTCGACTGGGAGAGGTACTACGAGGGCACCGGCGCCCGCCGCGTGGACCTGCCGACGTACGCCTTCCAGCGCGAGCGCTACTGGCCGCACACCATCGCGTCCGGGCAGCCGGCCCGCGCCGCCGTGGACGGCTGGCTGTACGACGTGACCTGGGCGCCGGTCGCCGCCGGGAACACCCCGCCGCAGGGGCGTTGGCTCGCGCTGGTGCCCGAGGGCGACGTGTGGGCGGCCGAGGCGGTCGCCGCGTTCGGCGGGGACGCGGAGGTGGTCCACGAGGTGCGGTCCGGCGACTACGCCGGAGTGCTCTCGCTGCTGCCCACCGGTCCGGCCCGGCTGCTGGCGGACCTCGCGGAGGCCGGGGTCACGGCGCCGCTGTGGTGCGTCACCCGGGGCGCGGTCGCGGTCGGCGACGAGCCGCTGCGCAGCCCCGCCCTGGCCCCGCTCTGGGGCGAGGGTCAGGTCGCCGCGCTGGAGCTCCCCGAGCGCTGGGGCGGCCTGGTCGACCTGGCCGAGCCCGTCGCCGACTGGTTCGCCCGGATACCCGAGGGCGAGGACCAGGTCGCGATCCGCGCCGACGGAGTCCACGCCCGGCGGCTGGCACGTACGACCGTCACCGCGCCGTCCTGGACGCCGCGCGGCACGGTCCTCGTCGTCGGCGCCGACGGCACGATGGGACGGCACGTGGTGCGCTGGCTGGAGGACGAGGGCGAGGACGTCGTCGTCACCCACGACCTCGACGACCTTCAGCGGGCCGACGCCGTCGTCTACGTCGGCGAGGACACCCCGCTCGACGTCCTGTACGACCTCGACGAACGGCTCGGCGACCGGGACCTGGACGCCTTCGTGGTGTTCGGGTCGGTCGCCGGGATCTGGGGTGCCCGGGGGCAGAGCCCGCAGGCGGCGCACGGTGCGCTGGTCGACGCGTTCGCTCGCGGTCGGCGCGACCGGGGCCGCAGGGCACTGTGCGTGGCGTGGGGGCCGTGGGCCGACACGACCGACGCGAGCATGACCGCGCACCTGCGGCTGAGCGGCATGCCGGTCATGCCCGCCCGGCAGGCGCTGTCCGCGCTCGGACTCGCGGTCGCGGCCGACCGCAGCACGGTCGCCGTGGTGGACGTGCGCTGGGAGACGTTCGCGCCCGCGTTCGGCCCCAGCACCGTCTTCGCCGCCCTGCCGGAGGCCCGCGTCGAGGCCGCCGAGCCCGACTCCGCCCTCGCCCAGCGGCTCCTGGAGCTGCCGGAGTACGAGCGGCAGGGCGAGGTGCTCACCCTGGTACGCGAGCGCGCGGCAGTGGTGCTCGGCCACTCCGGGCCCGACGCGGTCGAACCCGACGTGCCGTTCCGCGACCTCGGCTTCGACTCCCTCACCGCGCTCGACCTGCGCAACCAGATCGCCGCCGCGACCGGCCTCACCCTGCCCGCCACACTCGTCTTCGACCACCCGACGCCCGGCGAGCTCGCCGACCACCTCCTCGACGAGGTGCTCGGCACCGTCAACGACCCGGCCGAGGGCGTACTCGTCCCGCGGGCCAGGGCCCTGGACGAGCCGATCGCCATCGTCGGCATGGGCTGCCGCTACCCCGGCGGCGTGACGAGCCCCGAAGGCCTGTGGCAGCTGCTGCTCGACGGCACGGACGCCACCGGCGACATGCCGGCGGACCGGGGCTGGGACCTGGCCGCGCTGGCCGCCGGGCAGAGCGCCACCCTGCGCGGCGGATTCCTGTACGACGTCGCCGACTTCGACCCGGACTTCTTCTCCATCTCGCCGCGCGAGGCCCTCGTCATGGACCCGCAGCAGCGCCTCGTGCTGGAGACGGCCTGGGAGGCCCTGGAGCGCGCGGGCATCGACCCGGGCCTGCTGCGCGGCACCGACACCGGCGTGTTCGTCGGCGGCGGTAGCGGCGAGTACCGGTCCTCCCCGCAGGAGACCGGCCTGGAGTGGCAGACCGCGCAGTCCGCGTCGCTGCTGTCCGGCCGCCTCGCCTACACCTTCGGCCTCCAGGGGCCGACGGCATCGGTGGACACCGCGTGCTCCTCGTCCCTGGTCGCCCTGCACCTGGCCGCGCAGGCCCTGCGCTCCGGCGAGTGCTCCATGGCGCTGGCCGGCGGTGTGTGCGTGATGTCGACGCCGGTCGGGTTCATCGAGTTCAGCGCCCAGGGCGCCCTCTCCGAGGATGGCCGCTGCAAGGCGTTCTCCGACGACGCCGACGGCACCGGCTGGGCCGAGGGCGTGGGCATGCTCGTACTGGAGAGGCTGTCGGACGCCCGGCGCAACGGCCATCAGGTCCTCGCGGTGGTCCGCGGCAGCGCCATCAACTCCGACGGCGCCTCCAACGGCCTGACCGCACCCAGCGGCCCCGCCCAGCAGCGAGTCATCCACCACGCCCTCGCGGCGTCCGGACTGCGCCCGAACGACGTGGACGCCGTCGAGGCGCACGGCACCGGCACCAGGCTCGGCGACCCGATCGAGGCCCAGGCGCTGATCGCCGCCTACGGCCGGGACCGGGCCAACCCGCTGCTGCTCGGCGCCGTCAAGTCCAACCTCGGCCACACCCAGGCCGCCTCCGGCGTCGCCGGTGTGATCAAGATGGTCATGGCGATGCGGGCGGGTGAACTGCCCCGCACCCTGCACGCCGAACAGCCCACCAGCCACGTCGACTGGAGCGCCGGCACGGTCAGGCTGCTGGCGGAGCGGACGCCGTGGCCCAACACCGGCCGGGTGCGCCGGGCGGGCATCTCGTCGTTCGGTGCGAGCGGCACCAACGCGCACGTCATCATCGAGCAGGCCGAGGCCGAGCCCGCGAAGCCGACGGAGAACCCGGGCGGTGTGCTGCCGGTGCTCGTCTCCGGCCGTACCCCCGCCGCGCTGCGCGACCAGGCCACCCGCCTGCTCGCGACCGCGTCCACCACCGAACTCGCCGACCTGGCCTACTCGGCGGCGACCGGCCGCGCCGCCTTCGAGCACCGCGCCGTGGTCCTCGCCGACGGCCGGGACGACCTGCTGGCCGGCCTCACCGCACTGTCGGAGGGCGCCCGCACCCCGCAGCTCGTCGTCGACGAGGCCGCCCGGTCGGGCAAGCTCGCCTTCCTGTTCGCCGGGCAGGGCTCGCAGCGGCTCGGCATGGGCCGCGGACTGTACGAGCGGTTCCCGGTGTTCCGGGCCGCCCTGGACCAGGTGCTGGCCCTCCTCGACCCGGCGCTGCGGGACGTCGTCCGCGGCGGCGACGAGACGGCACTGAACCGGACGGGCAACGCCCAACCCGCGCTGTTCGCCGTCGAGGTCGCCCTCTACCGGCTCGCCGAGTCGTGGGGGCTGCGGCCCGACTTCCTCGCCGGGCACTCGATCGGCGAGATCGCCGCCGCGCACGTCGCCGGGGTGCTCTCCCTGGCGGACGCGTGCACGCTGGTGTCGGCGCGGGCCTCGCTCATGCAGGCCCTGCCGGCCGGCGGCACCATGGTCGCGGTGCAGGCGTCGGAGGACGCCGTCCTGCCCCAACTCACCGACGGCGTCACCATCGCCGCGGTCAACGGGCCGGAGTCGGTGGTCGTCGCCGGTCCCGAGGAAGCGGTCCACGCCGTCGCGGGCCGCTGGAAGCACCGCGCGCTGCGGGTGTCGCACGCCTTCCACTCGCCGCTGATGGACCCGATGCTCGACGAGTTCCGCAAGGTCGTCGCGGGTCTCACCTTCACCGCGCCGGCCATCCCGGTCGTGGCCCAGGGAGACGTGACCGACCCCGAGTACTGGGTACGGCACGTCCGCGAGGCCGTACGGTTCGCGGACAACGCCCGCACCCTCGCCGAGCGCGGCGTCACCACCCTGGTCGAACTCGGCCCGGACGCCACCCTTTCGGGCCTCGTCCCGGACAACGCACCCGGCACGGTGGCGATCCCGCTGCTGCGTAAGGACCGTGACGAGGAGACCACCGCCACCACCGCGCTCGCCCGGCTCCACGCCCGCGGCGTACCCGTCGACTGGGCCGGCTTCTTCGGCGGCGGCAACCGCGTCGACCTGCCCACCTACGCCTTCCAGCACCAGCGGTTCTGGCCCTCGACCATGACCGCCACCGCCACACGTTCGGCCGCCGCCGAGCCCGGCAGCGACGACGCCGCGTTCTGGGCCGCCGTCGAGGGCGAGGACTTCGGCGCGCTGGAGCAGGTGCTCGACGTCGACGGCGGCGCGCTCTCCCAGGTGCTGCCCGCCCTGCTCGACTGGCGCCGACAGCACAACGACACGGCGGTCGTGGACAGTTGGCGGCACCGGATCGCCTGGAAGCCGCTGGACGGCGGCTCCGGTACGCCGGCCGGACGCTGGCTGGCCGTGACCCCGGCCGGCGACGACGCCTGGGCGGCACGGGTCGTGGCCGCGCTCGGCGCCGACGTCGTCACCGTCGCGGTCGACACCCCCGACCGCGCCCGGATCGCCAAGGCCCTCGCCCCCCTCGGCACCGGCTTCACCGGAGTGGTCTCCTTGCTCGGCCTCGCCGCCTCGGACCCCGGCGGCACACCGCAGGGCACCCTGCTCACGGCGGCGCTGATCCAGGCGCTCGGCGACGCGAGCCTGACCGCACCGCTGTGGTGCGTCACCCGCGGCGGCGTGGCCGTCAGCGCCGCCGAGGCGCCGGACGACCTGACGCAGTCGGCGATCTGGGGCCTGGGCCGGGTGGCCGCGCTGGAGTACCCGGAGCGCTGGGGCGGCCTGATCGACCTGCCCGCCGAACCCGCCGGATCCGCCGGACTCGACGACCGCGTCCTGCGCGGCCTCGCCTCCGTCCTCGCCGGACTCGACGGCGAGGACCAGGTGGCCGTACGGGCGAGCGGCGTCTTCGGCCGCAGGCTCCTCCCCGCGCCCGCCCCCGCGCCGGCCCGCGTCTGGCAGCCGCGCGGCACGGTCCTCATCACCGGCGGCACCGGCGCGCTCGGTGGCCACGTCGCCCGCACCCTCGCCCGCGAGGGCGCCCGCCACCTGCTGCTCCTCAGCAGGCGCGGTCCCGATGCCCCCGGCGCCGAGGAACTGAGCACCGACCTCCGCGACTTGGGCGCCGAAGTCACCATCACCGCCTGCGACGTGTCCGACCGGGCCGCCCTGCAGGCGATCCTGGACGGGGTGGACGACCTGACCGCCGTGGTCCACACGGCGGGCGTGCTCGACGACGGCGTCCTCGACAAGATGACGCCCGAACGGTTCCAGGACGTGTTCCGCAGCAAGGCCGACCCGGCGCTGCTGCTGGACGAGCTGACCTCGGGCCTCGACGCGTTCGTGCTGTTCTCGTCGGCGTCGTCGGCGGTCGGCAGCCCCGGCCAGGCCAACTACGCCGCCGCGAACGCCATGCTGGACGCGCTGGCCGAACGGCGCCGGGCCCATGGCCTGGCCGCCACCTCGATCGCCTGGGGCGCCTGGGGCGGCGCAGGCATGGCCGACTCCGAGGACGCCGTCGCCAACGCCCAGCGTGCGGGCATCGCGGCGATGGACCCCGAACTCGCCTGCACGGCCCTGCGTCAACTGGCCGCGGAGGACGGGGCGACCGCGGTCGTCGCGGCCGTCGACAAGGGCCGCTTCTCCGGCGGCTTCCGGCCCAACCCGCTGCTGCGGGAACTCGCCGGACCCCAGGAGACGGCGGCACCCGAAGCGGCACCCTCCGGCGCACTGCGCGAGCAGCTCCTCGGCCTGGCGCCCGCCAAGCGCCACGAGACGCTGCTCGACCTGGTCCGCACCCAGGCCGCGGAGGTACTGGGCCGGACCGACACCGACGCGGTGCACGCCGACCGGCCGTTCCGCGACCTCGGGTTCGACTCGCTCGCCGTGGTCGAGCTGCGCAACCGCCTGAACGCGGCGACTGGCCTCAGCCTCGCCTCCACGCTGGTCTTCGACCACCCCTCGCCCGCCGAACTGGCCACGCACCTCCTGGACCAGCTGGTACCCGAGGACGCGGCCGACACCGACAGCGAGGAGGCCGAGATCCGCGACCTCCTGGCCAAGGTGCCGCTCGCCCAGCTGCGCGAGATCGGCGTACTGGAACCGCTGCTGCACCTCCTCGGCAAGTCCTCGGCCGAGGAGACCGACGGCACCGGCTCGATCGACGACATGTCCGTCGACGACCTGGTGCAGGCGGCACTCGAAGGACAACTCGGCGGACAGCTGGACGGACAGCTCGACTGACGTCCGCCGACGGCCGGTCGTCCCGCGCGGACGACCGGCCGTTTTTCTGAGGAAAACGCTACTGGCCTGACTGTTGCAATTGCGGTCGGACGGATTCGGATGACTGCGGACGACGGAGCTGATGGATGAACACCTCCAGCGAGAAGGTTGTCGAGGCCCTGCGTGCCGCGATGAAGGACGCGGAGCGGCTGCGCAGGCAGAACCGGCAACTGGTCGCCGCCGCCACCGAGCCGGTCGCGATCGTCGGCATGGCCTGCCGCTTCCCGGCCGGTATCGACTCCCCGGAACAGCTGTGGGACCTCGTCGCCGCCGGACGCGACGCCATCACCGGCTTCCCCACCAACCGGGGCTGGGACCTCGCCTCCCTGCTGGGCGCCGAGGTCGACGAACGCGGCAACAGCGTGAGCGTCCAGGGCGGCTTCCTGCCCGCCCTCGCCGAGTTCGACCCCGGATTCTTCGGCATCTCCCCGCGCGAAGCGGTCACCATGGACCCCCAGCAGCGCCTGCTCCTGGAGACCGCCTGGGAGGCCGTCGAACGCGCCGGCATCGACCCGGCCACCCTGCGCGGCTCCCGCACCGGCGTGTTCGTCGGCACCAACGGCCAGGACTACCAGCACCTGCTGATCCGCGGCCTCGACGACGCCACCGGCGACGTCGGCACCGGCATCGCCGCCTCCGCCGAGTCCGGCCGCATCTCCTACGCCCTCGGCCTGGAGGGCCCCACCGTCACCGTCGACACCGCGTGCTCCTCGTCCCTGGTGTCACTGCACCTCGCCGTGCACGCGCTGCGCGCCGGAGAGTGCTCCCTGGCACTCGCGGGCGGCGTCAACGTCATGTGCACGCCCGGTTCGCTCATCGAGTTCAGCCGCGCCGGCGGCCTCGCACGCGACGGCCGCTGCAAGGCGTTCTCCGACGACGCCGACGGCACCGGCTGGTCCGAGGGCGTCGGCATGCTGATGCTGGAACGCCTCTCCGACGCCATCGCCAACGGCCATCCCGTGCTCGCCGTGGTGCGCGGCAGCGCGGTCAACTCCGACGGCGCCTCGAACGGCTTCACCGCCCCCAACGGCCGCGCCCAGCAGCGCGTCATCCGCCAGGCCCTGGACCGCGCCGGGGTGCCCGCCGCCGAGGTGGACGTCGTCGAGGCCCACGGCACCGGCACGCCCCTCGGCGACCCCATCGAGGCCCGCAGCCTCCTCGCCACCTACGGCCAGGACCGCGACGTACCGCTCTACCTGGGCTCCGTGAAGTCCAACATCGGGCACACCCAGGCCGCCGCAGGTGTAGCCGGTGTCATCAAGATGGTCATGGCCATGCGCCACGGCGTCGTGCCGCGGACCCTGCATGTGTCACGACCGTCCACACACATCGACTGGGACACCGGCTCGGTGCGACTGGCCACCGCCGACACCGAGTGGCCCACCACCGGCCATCCGCGCCGCGCCGCCGTCTCGTCCTTCGGCGTCAGCGGGACCAACGCGCACGTGATCCTGGAGCAGGCGCCCGCGGGGGACACCCCCGAGCCCACGGTCCGCGCTTCGCACGGGGTGCCGTGGATCGTCTCGGCCAAGTCGGACGAGGCGTTGGGCGAGCAGGTCGGGGCGCTGCGGGGTATCGAGGGCGACGCGGTCGACATCGGCTTCTCCCTGGCGACCACGCGGTCGTTGTTCGAGCACCGGGCCGTGCTGCTGGACGGCGAGGAGATAGCCAGGGGAGTGGCGGTCGGCGTGAAGCCGGCGGCCGTGCTCTTTTCCGGGCAGGGGTCTCAACGTCTCGGCATGGGGCGGGAGTTGTACGAGCGGTTCCCGGTCTTCGCCGAGGCCCTGGACGCAGTACTCGCTCATCTCGACCCGGCGCTGCGGGACGTGATGTGGGGCGAGGACGAGGAGGCCCTGAACCGGACCGGTTGCACGCAACCGGCGTTGTTCGCCTTCGAGGTGGCGCTGTACCGGCTGGCGGAGTCCTTCGGCGTGCAGGCGGAGAGCTTTGCCGGTCATTCGATCGGTGAGATCGCGGCGGCGCATGTGGCGGGTGTCCTCAGCCTGGAGGACGCGGCGAAGCTGGTGTCGGCGCGGGCGGCGCTGATGCAGGCGCTGCCGCCCGGGGGCGCGATGGTGGC
This sequence comes from Streptomyces sp. R28, assembly GCF_041052385.1. Classification (GTDB taxonomy): domain Bacteria; phylum Actinomycetota; class Actinomycetes; order Streptomycetales; family Streptomycetaceae; genus Streptomyces. Next base: position 10,040,264 of record NZ_CP163439.1, read on the forward strand.
GATCGAGGCCACCGAAGAGGAAGTCGCCGCGCAGCTCACCGAGTTGGTGTCGATAGCGGCCGTGAACGGCCCCTCCTCGGTGGTGATCGCGGGTGACGAGGCTGCAGTCGAGCGGATCGCCGAAGTCTTCGGTGACCGCCGGACCAAGCGGCTGAAGGTCTCCCACGCCTTCCACTCGCCGCTGATGGACCCGATGCTGGACGACTTCCGTGCCGCCATCGCCGGGCTGACGTTCCGGGAGCCGCAGATCCCGATCGTGACCAACGGCGATGTGACCGACCCGGAGTACTGGGTCCGCCACGTCCGCGAGACGGTCCGCTTCCACGACCACGTCACCGCCCTCGGTGCGAAGGCGTTCCTGGAGATCGGCCCGGACAGCGTCCTGTCCGCGATGGCCGCCGCCGCGGGCGCAGTTGCCGTCCCCGCGCAGCGCAAGAACCTCGACGAGCCCACCGCCTTCGTCACCGCCCTGGCCCGCCTGCACGTGACAGGGACCGCCGTCGACTGGACGCCGTTCTACGAGGGCGGCCGCCGCACAGACCTCCCCACCTACCCCTTCCAACGGCAGCGTTACTGGCCGTCGGTGTCGGTCAGCGCCGGTGACGCTCACGGACTGGGACTCGCGCCCGCCGACCACCCCCTGCTCGGCGCGGCCATGACCGTCGCCGGGTCCGGGGAGCTGATCCTGACCGGGCGGTTGTCGCGGGCGACGCACCCGTGGCTGGCGGACGCGCCGCTCTTCCCCAGTGCCGGGGTGGTCGAGCTGGCGTTGCGTGCGGCGGACCAGGTCGGCTGCGAGCGGATCGAGGAACTCACCACTGTCGCCCCGCTGGTGCTGCCCGAGGCAGCGCTCGTGCAGGTGCAGTTGTGGGTCGGACGGCCGGACTCGGACGGGCGGCGGGAGCTGCGGTTCCACTCGCGGCTCGGCGACGGCGAGTGGATCGAGCACGCCACGGGCGTGCTCGCGCCCGGGGAGCGGACCGAGCGGTTCGACGGCTCCGTGTGGCCGCCGCCGGGCGCCAAGGTCGTCGGCATCGACGGCTTCTACGACGACACCGACCACGGCGAGGCGTTCCAGGGCCTCAGGGCGGTCTGGCGGCGCGGTGACGAGGTGTTCGCCGAGGTCGCCCTGCCCGGCGAGGCCAAGAGGTTCGGCATCCATCCCGCGCTGCTCGACGCCGCCGTGCACGCCGTCGCCCACCTGGGCCTCGAAGGCGTGGCCACCCACTGGCAGGACGTCAGCCTGCACGCCTCGGGCGCCGCCGTGCTGCGCGTGCGGCTGACGGCGAACGACGGCGGGGTCGCGCTCGCCGCCGCCGACCCGGCCGGCGCGCCCGTGCTCTCCGCCGCCCGTGTCACGGTCGAGGAGGTCGGCGAACTCGCCGCACGCACCGACGCGGACTCGCTGTTCCGGCTCGACTGGGTGCCCCAGGAGGTGCCGGAGCCCGGCCGGGAGCGCTGGGCGCTGCTTGGCGAGGACACCTTCGGGCTCGACGTGCAGGACTTCGTGTCTTCGTCGGCGGACGGGGCCGACCCGGACGTGGTCCTCGTACCCCTCATGGGGGAGCCCGGGCCCGAGTCCGCACACGCACTCGCGGCGCGGACGCTGGAGATCGTCCAGGAGTGGCTGCCGACGAGGGCACGCCTGGTGTTCGTGACGCGTGGCGCAGTGTCCGGCGAGGACGTGTCGGCGGGCGCCGTGTGGGGCTTGGTGCGCTCGGCGCAGTTGGAGCACCCGGGCCGGTTCCTGCTCGTCGACCTCGACGAGTCGGCGGAGTCGGCCGCCGTCCTGCCGGGCCTCCCCGCGCTCATCGACGCCGGTGAGACACAGGTCGTGGTGTACGACGGCGAGGTGCGCGTCGGCCGGCTGGCCAAGGCTCCCCGGTACGAGGGCGAGGCGCCCGACTGGACCGGCACCGTCCTGGTCACCGGCGGCACCGGCGGGCTCGGCGCGATCATGGCGCGGCACCTCGTGGAGCGCGGCGCCCGCAAGCTGCTGCTGGTCAGCAGGCGAGGGCAGGACGCGCCCGGGGCGGCGGAGCTGCGGGGCGAACTCGTCGCGCAGGGTGCGGAGGTGACCGTACGGTCCTGCGACGTCGGCGACCGCGAGGCGCTGGCCGCGCTGCTGGCCGACGTCGACGACCTCCGTGCCGTCGTCCACACGGCGGGCGTGCTCGACGACGGCGTCATCGGCTCGCTGACCGCGGACCGGCTCGACACCGTGCTGCGGCCCAAGGCCGACGCGGCCTGGCATCTGCACGAACTGACCCGGGACAAGGACCTCGCGGCGTTCGTCCTGTACTCGTCGGTGTCCGGCCTGCTCGGCGCCGCCGGGCAGGCCAACTACGCGGCGGGCAACACCTACCTGGACGCGCTCGCCGCGCACCGCCGCTCCCTCGGCCTGCCCGCGCTGTCGCTGGCGTGGGGCGCCTGGGACTCCGGCGCCGGCATGACCGCCACCCTGGACGCCACCGCCCTGCGCCGGATGCCCGTGCTGTCCGTCGCCCAGGGCCTGGCGCTGTTCGACGCGGCGCTGCGCTCCGACGAGCCCCTGCTCGCGCCCCTGGCCCCCGGCGCCTCCGGCGGCAGCGGCCCCGTACCGGCGCTGCTGCGCGGACTCACCCGCACCGGGCGCCGCGTCGCCGCCACCGCGTCCGGCGACACCGCCCAGCGGCTCGCCGGGCTGGCCGGCGAGGAACGGCAGCGGCTGCTGCTCGACCTCGTGCGCACCGAGGCCGCCAAGGTCATCGGGTACGACTCCGCCGACGCCGTGGGCGCGGAGAAGGAGTTCCGCGCGCTCGGCTTCGACTCGCTCACCGCGATCGAGCTGCGCAACGCCCTCACCGCGGCGACCGGGCTCACCCTGCCCGCGACCCTGATCTTCGACTATCCGACCCCGGCCGCGCTGGCCGACCACCTGCTGGCCGAACTCCTCGGTGAGAGCGGCGAGTTGGAAGCAGTGGCGCAGGACGTCGCCGACGCCGACGACCCGATCGTGATCGTCGGCATGGGCTGCCGGTTCCCCGGCGGAGTGCGCTCGCCCGAGGAGCTGTGGCGGCTGCTGTACGACGGCGAGGACGCCATCTCCGGCTTCCCCACGGACCGCGGCTGGGAGCAGGAGGCCCTCGCGGCGGGCGGCACGGGCGAGGGCGGATTCCTGTACGGGGCCGCCGAGTTCGACGCCGGCTTCTTCGGCATCTCCCCGCGCGAGGCCCTCGCCATGGACCCGCAGCAGCGCCAGCTGCTGGAGGTGGCCTGGGAGGCGGTCGAGCACGCCGGCATCGACGCCGCCACCCTGCGCGGCACCAAGACCGGTGTGTTCGTCGGCACCAACGGACAGGACTACACCAACCTCGTCCTGCGGGCGCGCGGCGACATCGAGGGCCACGCCAGCACGGGCCTCGCCGCCGCCGTGATCTCCGGCCGGCTGTCGTACGTGTTCGGCTTCGAAGGGCCCGCCCTCACCGTCGACACCGCGTGCTCGTCATCGCTGGTGGCCCTGCACCTCGCGGCGCAGTCCCTGCGCTCCGGCGAGTCCACGCTGGCCCTGGTCGGCGGTGTCACCGTCATGTCGACGCCGATGAACTTCGCCGGTTTCAACGCCCAGGGCGGCCTCGCGGCCGACGCCCGCTGCCGGGCCTTCTCCGACGACGCCGAGGGCACCGGCTGGTCCGAGGGCGCCGGCATCGTCGTACTGGAACGGCAGTCGGACGCCGTCCGCAACGGCCACCGGATTCTGGCCGTCGTACGAGGCTCGGCGGTCAACCAGGACGGGGCGTCGAATGGGCTCACGGCGCCGAACGGTCCCGCGCAGCAGCGGGTGATCCGGCAGGCGCTGGCGAACGCCGGGCTGTCCGCGGCGGACGTCGACGCCGTGGAGGCGCACGGCACCGGCACCCGGCTCGGCGACCCGATCGAGGCACAGGCGCTGATCGCCGCCTACGGGCGCGACCGCGAGACACCGCTCTACCTGGGTGCCGTCAAGTCCAACCTGGGCCACACCCAGGCGGCGGCGGGCGTCGCCGGAGTCATCAAGACCGTCCTGGCGTTGCGGAACGGAGTGCTGCCCAGGACCCTGCACGTCACCGAGCCGTCCTCGCACGTCGACTGGACGGCGGGCGCGGTCTCGCTGCTCACCGACAACACCCCCTGGCCCGAGGCGGACCGGCCGCGCCGGGCGGGTGTCTCCTCGTTCGGCCTCAGCGGCACCAACGCGCACATCATCCTGGAGCAGTGGCCCGCCGAACCCGCCGCCCCGGCCGCCGCGTCCCGTAAGGAACCGGTGCCGTGGCTCGTCTCCGCCAAGTCCGAGGCGGCGCTGCGGGCCCAGGTCGAGCAGGTGCGCGCGCTGACGGGCGACGACCCCGTCGACATCGGGTACTCGCTGGCAGCCTCCCGGACCCTGTTCGAGCACCGGGCCGTACTGCTCGACGGCACGGAACTCGCCTCCGGCGTCGCCGCCGACCGGACCCTCGCCGTGCTGTTCTCCGGGCAGGGCGCCCAACGCCTCGGCATGGGGAAGGAGGTGTACGCACGGCAGCCGGTGTTCGCCGCCGCGCTGGACGAGGTGCTGGCCCGGCTCGACCCGGCGGTCCGCGAGGTCATGTGGGGGGACGACGAGGCGGCGCTGAACCGGACCGGGCACACCCAGCCCGCCCTGTTCGCCGTCGAGGTCGCCCTCTACCGGCTGATCGCCTCCTACGGGGTCAGGCCGCGACTGCTGGCCGGGCACTCGGTCGGCGAGATCGCCGCCGCCCATGTCGCCGGGGTGCTCGACCTGGCCGACGCGGCCCGGCTCGTCACCGCCCGTGCCCGGCTGATGGAGGCGCTGCCCGTCGGCGGCGCGATGATCGCGATCCGGGCCACCGAACAGGAGGTCCTGCCGCATCTCACCCCCGAGGTGTCGATCGCCGCGGTCAACGGCCCGAACGCCGTGGTCGTGGCCGGAGCCGAGGCGGAGGCGGCGCGGGTCGCGGCCCACTTCGAGGGCATCGGGCGCAAGGCGACGCGGCTGCGGGTGTCCCACGCGTTCCACTCGCCGCTCATGGACCCCATGCTTGAGGACTTCCGCGCCGCGATCGCCGACCTGACGTTCCGGGAACCGAGCATCCCGGTCGTGACCAGCGGCGACGTGACCGATCCCGAGTACTGGGTGCGCCATGTGCGCGACGCGGTCCGGTTCCACGACAACGTCGTACGGCTGCGGGAGCGGGGCGCGACGGCGTTCCTGGAGGTCGGCCCCGACGGCGTGCTGTCCGCGCTTGTCGAGGACGCGGTGCCGGTGCTGCGCCGGGACCGCGACGAGGCGACCGCGCTGCTCACCGCCCTCGCCCGGCTGCACGTCAGCGGCGTCGAGGTCGACTGGTCACCCTGCTACCCCGGCGGGCGGCTCGTCGACCTGCCGACCTATCCGTTCCAGCACGAGCGGTACTGGCCCGAGACCGCCGACGCCGGGGCGATGGTGCAGGACCCGGCCGACGCCGCGTTCTGGGCCGCCGTGGAGAGCGCGGACGTCGCCTCCCTGTCCGCGACCCTCGGCCTCGACGCCGACACCCTCGACGGAGTGCTGCCCGCGCTGTCCGCGTGGCGGGGCCGCCGCAGGGCCCGCTCCACCGTGGACTCCTGGCTGCACCGCGAGACCTGGCAGCCCGTCACCGGACTCACCCCCGCCACGGGCCCTTGGCTGGTCGCCGTACCGCAGAACGCGGCCGACGACCCGTGGGCCGCCGCCGTCGTCACCGCCCTCGGCGATGCCACCCGCCTGGACGTCCCGACGGCGGCCGACCGCACCCAACTCGCCACGCTGCTCGCCGAGTTCGACACGACCCCGTATACCGGAGTCGTCTCTTTGCTGGCGCTCGACGACCCCGGCGACCAGACCCCGGCCGTCGCCACCGCCACCCTCCTCCAGGCCCTCGGCGACGCCGGGATCACCGCGCCCCTGTGGGCCGTGACCCGCGCGGCGGTGTCCGTCGGTCGCGCCGACCCCGTCGCCCACCCGTGGCAGGCCGGCGTCTGGGGACTCGGCCGGGTCGCCGCCCTGGAACACCCCGGGCGCTGGGGCGGCCTCGTCGACCTGCCCGAAGAGCTCGACGAACGCGCCGCGCGACGCCTGCTGACCGTCCTCGGCTCGACCGAGGACCAGGTCGCCGTACGCGACTCCGGTGTCTTCGGCCGACGTGTCGTCGTGGCGCCGCGCGCACCCGGCGGCCCCGAGTGGGAGCCCTCCGGCACCGTGGTCGTCACCGGCGGCACCGGCGCCCTCGGCCGCCACGTCGCCCGCGACCTCGCCGCCCGGGGCGCCGCCCGCGTCGTCCTGCTCAGCCGCCGGGGCCCGGACGCGCCCGGCGCCGCCGAGTTCCGCGCGGAACTGGGCGGAATCGGCGCGGACATCGTGATCGCCGCCTGCGACGCCGCCGACCGCGAGGCCGTCGCCGCGCTGCTGGACGGCATTGACGACCTCACCGCCGTAGTGCACGCCGCCGGTGTCCTCGACGACGGCGTCCTGGAAGGCCTGGCGCCCGAGCGGTTCGCCGATGTTTTCCGCGCCAAGGCGCAGGCCGCGTTCGTCCTCGACGAGCTGACCCGCGCACGCGACCTCGACGCCTTCGTGCTGTTCTCCTCGGTCGCCGGCGCGGTCGGCAACCCCGGGCAGGCCAACTACGCCGCCGCCAACGCCGTCCTCGACGCCCTCGCCCAGCGCCGGCGCGCCGCCGGTTTCGCCGCGACCTCCGTCGCCTGGGGAGCGTGGGCCGGCGACGGCATGGCCGGAGGCGAACGCGCCGCGGCCGCCATCCGGCAGACCGGCGCCACCAGCCTCGACACCGCCCTCGCGCTCGAAGCCCTGCGGCACGTCGTCGCCGAGCCCGCCGCGACCGCCGTCGTCGCCGACTTGCGCCACCCGCAGCTGCTCAGCGCCCTGCTGAGCCTGCGCCCCACCCCCGTCCTCGGCGAACTGCCCGGCGCGCGCGGCGTGCTCGACGCGCTCGACGCCGCACGGCGCGACAGCGAGTCCGTCGGCGCCGCCCTGCGCGGCAGCCTGCGCGCCCTGCCCGAGGGCGAACGCATCGCACCCGTACTGGAGTTGGTGCGTACCCGGGCGCCGCCGTGCTCGGCCACTCCGGCAAGGAGGCCGTCGCCGCGGACAAGGCGTTCCGCGACATCGGGTTCGACTCGCTCACCGCCGTCGACCTGCGCAACCAGCTCACCGAGGTCACCGGGCTCGCGCTGCCCGCCGGGCTCGTCTTCGACCATCCCAGCCCCCGCGCGCTCGCCGAGTTCCTGCTCGGCGAACTCCTCGGCACCGGGGCCGATCTGGCCGACACCGACGTGGTCCGCACCACGGACGACATCGCCATCGTCGGCATGGCCTGCCGCTTCCCCGGCGGCATCGACTCGCCCGAGGACCTGTGGGCGCTGCTCGTCGAGGGACGGGACGCGATCACCGAGTTCCCGGCGGACCGTGGCTGGGACCTCGGCGCCCTCGCCAGCTCTACCGGACGCGGCGGATTCCTCACCGGCGTCGCGGACTTCGACCCCGCCTTCTTCGGCATCTCGCCCCGCGAGGCCCTCGCCATGGACCCGCAGCAGCGGCTGCTCCTCGAAACGTCCTGGGAGGCGGTCGAACGCGCCGGCGTCGACCCCGGCTCGCTGCGCGGCAGCCGCACCGGCGTGTTCTACGGCACCAACGGGCAGGACTACCAGCACGTCGTGATGGCCTCCGACGAGGACCTGGAGGGCCACGCCGGCACCGGGCTCGCGGCCAGCGTGATCTCCGGGCGCGTCTCCTACGCGCTGGGCCTCGAAGGCCCCGCCGTCACCGTCGACACCGCATGCTCCTCGGCGCTGGTCGCGCTGCACCTCGCCGCGCAGGCGCTGCGGGCCGGCGAGTGCTCGCTCGCGTTCGCCGGCGGGGTGACGGTGATGGCGACGCCGACCAGCTTCTCCGGGTTCTCCCGGCAGGGCGGGCTCGCCCCGGACGGCCTGTGCAAGGCGTTCTCCGACGGCGCCGACGGCACCGGATGGTCCGAGGGCGTGGGCGTCCTCGTCGTCGAACGGCTCTCCGACGCGGTGGCCGCAGGGCACCCCGTCCTCGCCGTCGTACGCGGCTCCGCCTTCAACCAGGACGGCGCCTCCAACGGCCTCACGGCGCCGAACGGCCCGTCGCAGCAGCGCGTCATCCGGCAGGCGCTGGCCAGCGGCGGACTGCGGCCCGCCGACGTCGACGCCGTCGAGGCCCACGGCACTGGCACCACCCTCGGCGACCCCATCGAGGCCGAGGCCCTCATCGCCGCCTACGGCCAGGACCGGCCCGCCGACCGGCCGCTGCGGCTCGGCTCCGTCAAGTCGAACCTGGGCCACACCCAGGCCGCGGCGGGCGCGGCCGGCGTCATCAAGACGGTGCTGGCGCTGCGGAACGGCGTGCTGCCCCGGACCCTCCACGTCACCGAACCGTCGTCGCACATCGACTGGTCCACCGGCGCCGTATCGCTCCTGACCGAGACCACGGACTGGCCCGCGACCGGCGGCCGGCCGCGCCGCGCCGGCGTCTCCTCCTTCGGCATCAGCGGCACCAACGCGCACGTGATCCTGGAGGAGGCACCCGCCCGGGAACTGCCCGCCCCCGAGGCTCCCGCCGCCCGCCAGGGCGCCGCGCCCGCCCCCGAGCATGCGCCACCGGCCCCGTGGATCGTCTCCGCGAAGTCCCCGGCCTCGCTCCGCGCCCAGGTCGAGAAGACGGCCCAACTCCCGGGCGACCCCGCCGACATCGGCTACTCGCTGGTCGCCTCCCGGACCCTGTTCGAGCACCGTGCGGTGCTGCTCGACGGCGCCGAGATCGCCTCCGGCGTGGCGGCCGAGCAGACCCTCGCGGTGCTGTTCTCCGGGCAGGGCTCCCAGCGTCTCGGCATGGGCCGCGAGCTGTACGAGCGGTTCCCGGTCTTCGCCACCGCCCTGGACGACGCACTCGTCCACCTCGACCCGGCCCTGCGCGAGGTGATCTGGGGCGACGACGCGGAGGCACTGAACCGCACCGGGAACACCCAGCCCGCGCTGTTCGCCGTAGAAGTCGCCCTGTACCGGCTCCTGGAGTCCTTCGGCGTCCGGCCCGCGTTTCTCGCCGGCCACTCCATCGGCGAGATCGCCGCGGCCCACGTCGCCGGGGTGCTGACGCTCGCCGACGCCGCCGAACTGGTCACCGCCCGCTCCGCCCTCATGGACGCGCTGCCGCCCGGCGGCGCCATGGTCGCCGTACAGGCCACCGAGGCCGAAGTCGTCCCGCACCTCACCGCGAACGTCTCGGTCGCCGCCGTCAACGGGCCCGACTCCGTGGTCATCGCGGGCGACGAGCACGAGGTGCTGCGCATCGCCGAACGGTGGAGGCACAAGCGGCTGAAGGTGTCGCACGCCTTCCACTCCCCGCTGATGGACCCGATGCTCGACGACTTCCGTACGGCCGTCGCCGGGCTGTCCTTCCACGAGCCCGCGATCCCGCTGTTCACCAGCGGCGATGTCACCGACCCCGAGTACTGGGTCGCCCACGTCCGGGACGCGGTGCGGTTCGCCGACAACGTGGACCGGCTGCGCGCGGCGGGCGCCACCAGGTTCCTGGAGGTCGGGCCCGACGGCGTGCTGTCGGCCCTCGTCGACGGTGCCGTGCCCGCGCTGCGCAGGGACCGTCCCGAGGCGACCGCCCTGGCCACCGCCCTCGCCCGGCTGCACGTCGACGGCGTGCCCGTCGACTGGGCGCCGTGGTTCCCGCAGGGCCGCCTCGTCGACCTGCCCACCTACGCCTTCGACCACCAGCGCTTCTGGCCCCGCGCCTCCGTCGGCGGCCGCGCAGGCGACCCCACCGCTTACGGGCTCGCCCCGGGCGGCCACCCGCTGCTCGGCGCCTCGGTGTCCGTCGCCGGCACCGACGAACTGGTGCTGTCGGGCCGACTGTCCCCGGCGCTCCAACCGTGGCTCGCCGACCATGTCGTAGGCGGCGCGGTGCTGTTCCCCGGCACCGGGTTCCTGGACCTCGCCATCCGCGCCGGCGATGTCACCGGCTGCGACCGCGTGGACGGACTCACCATCGTCGTACCCCTGGTCCTGCCCGAACGCGACGCCGTGCCCGTCCAGGTCCGCGTCGGCGCCCCCGACGACAGCGGCCAGCGCGCGGTGAGCGTCCACTCCCGCCCGACCGGCTCCGACACCTGGGTCCAGCACGCGAGCGGCACCCTCGCCGAGGGCCCGCACCAGGCCACCCTCGACACCGCGCAGTGGCCGCCCGCCGGAGCTGACCCCGTCGACCTGGACGGCTTCTACGACACCCTGGGCGAGGCCGGCCTGTCCTACGGGCCGGTGTTCCGGGGCCTGAAGGCCGCCTGGCGCGCGGGCGGCGACGTCTACGTCGAGGTCGCGCTGCCCGACGACGCCGAGGACGCGGCCAGGTTCGGTGTGCACCCTGCCCTGCTGGACTCCGCCCTGCACGCCATCACGTTCGTCGAGGGCGCGGGCCAGGGCCTGCCCTTCGAGTGGAACGGCGTGTCCCTGCACGCCATCGGCCCGTCGCGGCTGCGCGTCCGGCTGTCACCCGCCGGCGGCGACGCCGTCTCCGTCACCGCGGTCGACGCCGAGGGCGCCCCGGTCCTGTCGGCCAAGTCCCTCGTGGTGCGCAGACCGTCCACCGAACGGCCCGCACCCGGCGCCGACCTGCGCGACTCCCTGTTCCGCGTCGAGTGGACGCGCACACCGCTCCCCGACGTGGATGCCGAAGCCGCCGACATACGGATCGTCGAGGTCACCGGCGGCACCGACGCCGCCTCCGCGCACACCGAGACCGCCCGGGTGCTGGACCTCCTCCAACAGGCCGACCAGCGCACGGTGTTCGTGACCCGCGGCGCTGCCGCCATCGGCGACGAACCCGTCACCGACCTCGGCGCAGCCGCCGTGTGGGGCCTCGTGCGCAGCGCCCAGGCCGAGAACCCCGGCCGGTTCCTGCTCGTCGACCTCGACGCCGGCGGCGAGCTCAGCCCCGGCATGCTGGTCAGCGAGGAACAGCAGCTGATCGTGCGCGACGGCGTCACCTACGCCGGCCGACTCGCACGGATCGCCGGCGGACCGTCCCTCGTGCCGCCCGTGGGCGTGGCGTGGCGGCTCGACACCACCGCCAAGGGCAGCGTCGATGCGCTGACCCTCGCCCCCTGCCCCGAGGTCGCCGAACCCCTCACGGGCCGGCAGGTGCGGGTCGCCATCCGCGCGGCGGGCCTCAACTTCCGCGACGTCTTGAACGCACTCGGCATGTACCCGGGCGAGGCAGGCTCCTTCGGCGCCGAGGCGGCCGGCGTCGTCGTCGAGACCGGCCCCGACGTGACCGGGCTGCGCCCCGGCGACCCGGTCTTCGGCATGCTGTTCGGCGGCATGGGCCCGCTCGGCGTCATCGACGAGCGCTACCTCACCCGGCTTCCCGACGGCTGGACCTTCGAACAGGGCGCCTCCGTTCCGCTGGTGTTCCTCACCGCGTACTACGCGCTCGTCGAACTCGGCCAGGTGCGGCCCGGCGAGAAGGTCCTCGTCCACGCGGGCGCCGGCGGCGTCGGCATGGCGGCCGTGCAGGTCGCCCGGCACCTGGGCGCCGAGGTGTTCGCCACCGCGAGCGAGGGCAAGTGGGACGTGCTGCGCGGCCTCGGCCTGGATGACGACCACATCGCCTCCTCCCGAGACACGGCGTTCGAGACGAAGTTCGCCCAGGCCGGTCGGTCCAGTCGGTCCAGTCAGTTCAGTCAGTCCGGCCAGGGCATTGACGTCGTACTCAACGCGCTGACCGGCGAGTTCATCGACGCCTCGCTGCGACTGCTCGGTGCGGGCGGCCGGTTCCTGGAGATGGGCAAGACCGATCTGCGCGAGGACCCGCCCGGCATCGCCTACCGGCCCTTCGACCTCGGCGAGGCCCACCCCGACCACATCCAGCGGATGCTGCACGCCCTCGTCGAGATGTTCGACCAGGGGGTCCTGGAGCCGCTGCCGATCAGCACCTGGGACGTACGGCGGGCCCGGGACGCGTTCCGGTACATGAGCCGCGCCCAGCACATCGGCAAGATCGTCATCACCGTGCCGGGCGGCTGGGACCCCGACGGCACGGTCCTGATCACCGGCGGCACCGGCGGGCTCGGCGCGGAACTCGCCCGCCACCTCGTCGAGCGCGGCGCCACCAGGCTGCTGCTGCTCAGCCGACGCGGCCTGGATGCGCCCGGTGCGCTGGAGCTGCAGGCCGAACTGCTGGCCCACGGCGCCGACGTCACCGTCGCAGCGTGCGACGCCGCCGACCGGGACGCGCTCGCGGCGGTCCTGGACGGCGTGGACGACCTCACCGCGGTCGTCCACACGGCCGGTGTGCTGGACGACGGCGTGATCGCCTCGCTGACCCCGGACCGGCTCGGCACCGTGCTGCGGCCCAAGGCGGACGCCGCCTGGAACCTGCACGAGCTGACCCGGGACAAGGACCTCGCGGCGTTCGTCCTGTACTCGTCGGTGTCCGGCGTGCTGGGCACCGCGGGGCAGGGCAACTACGCGGCGGGCAACGCCTTCCTCGACGCCCTCGCCCAGTACCGGCGCTCGCTCGGGCTGCCCGCGCTCTCCCTGGCGTGGGGCGCGTGGAGTTCCGAGGCCGGCATGACCCGCACGATGGACGCGGCGGCGCTGGAGCGGCTGGAGAAGTCCAGCATGCCGCCGATGCCCCTGGAGCACGGCCTCGCCCTGTTCGACGCGGCCACCGCGGTCGACGAACCGCTGCTGGTGTCGGCCCGCGTCATCACCGGCACGGTCACCACCGGCTTCGTGCCGCCGCTGCTGCGTAACCTGCTGCGGGGCCGCCGTACGGCCACCTCGGGCGGCACGGCGGCCGGGGCGCTGCGGCGGCTCGACGACGCCCGCCCCGCCGACCGGGTGCGCGCCCTCGTCGACGTGGTGCGCGGCGAGGCGGCAGCGGTGCTCGGGCACGCCTCGCCGGACGCCGTGGACGCCGACCGCGAGTTCCGCGCCCTCGGCTTCGACTCGCTCACCTCGGTGGAACTGCGCAACCGCCTCGGCGCGGCCACCGGCCTGACCCTGCCCGCGACCCTGGTGTTCGACTACCCGACCCCGCAGGCACTCGGCGAGTACCTGGTCGCCGAGGTGTTCGGCGGCCCGGCAGGCGCCGAGGAGCCCGACCTGCCGTCTGTCGCGGCACGGCACGACGGCGAGGCGGTGGCGATCGTCGGCATCGCCTGCCGCTTCCCCGGCGGCGTCGACGGCCCCGAGGACCTCTGGGAGCTGGTCGCCGGGGGCCGTGACGCGATCACGCCGTTCCCCACCGACCGGGGCTGGGACGAGAACCTGGTCGGCGAGGGCGCCGGCCGCAGTGTCACCGGACAGGGCGGCTTCATCGAGGGCATCGCCGACTTCGACGCCGCGTTCTTCGGCATCTCGCCCCGCGAGGCCGTGTCCATGGACCCGCACCAGCGCCTCGTCCTGGAGACCTCCTGGGAGGCCCTGGAGCGCACCGGCATCGACCCGGTGGCGCTGCGCGGCACCCGTACCGGCGTCTACATCGGCGCCTCCGGGCAGGACTACGCGCACCTGATGCTCAACTCCGAGCAGTCCCTGGAGGGTTACTCCGGCACCGGCACCTCGCCGAGCGTCATCGCCGGCCGGCTGTCCTACGCGCTGGGCCTCGAAGGCCCGTCGATGACGGTCGACACGGCCTGCTCCTCCGCGCTCGTCTCCCTGCACCTGGCCGTGCAGGCGCTGCGCGGCGGGGAATGCTCGCTGGCGCTGGCCGGCGGCGTGCAGGTGATGTCGGCCCCCGGCGCGTTCATGGAGTTCAGCCTGCAGAGCGGGCTCGCCCCCGACGGCCGCTGCAAGCCGTTCTCCGACAGCGCGGACGGCACCGCCTGGTCCGAGGGCATCGGCGTGCTCGTCGTCGAGCGGCTCTCCGACGCCGTGCGCAGCGGGCACGAGGTGCTCGCCGTCGTATGCGGTTCGGCGATCAACCAGGACGGTGCGTCCAACGGCCTGACCGCGCCCAACGGTCCCTCGCAGCAGCGGGTGATCCGGCAGGCGCTGGCCAGCGGCGGACTGCAGCCCGCCGACGTGGACGCCGTCGAGGCGCACGGCACCGGCACCACGCTCGGCGACCCCATCGAGGCCCAGGCCCTCATCGCCGCCTACGGCCAGGACCGCGACGCCGACCGGCCGCTGCTGCTCGGCTCGATCAAGTCGAACATCGGCCACACCCAGGCCGCCGCCGGCGTCGCCGGGGTGATCAAGATGGTGATGGCGCTGCGCCACGAGGTACTCCCGAGCACCCTGAACGTCACCGAGCCGACCACCCACGTCGACTGGTCCGCCGGATCGGTGTCCCTGCTCACCGAGGCCACCCCATGGCCCACCGCGGACCGGCCGCGCCGCGCGGGCGTCTCCTCGTTCGGCCTCAGCGGCACCAACGCGCACGTCATCCTGGAGCAGGCCCCGCGGTCCGCTGAGAAGGCGCCGACCCCCGCCCCTGGCGCGGCACGACCGCCGGCCGCCTGGACCGTCTCCGCCAAGTCCGAAGCGGCGCTGGACGCCCAGCTCACCCGGCTCCGCGCGGTCGAGGCCGACCCGCTCGACGTCGGACTCTCCCTGCTCGACCGGTCCCGGTTCGAGCACCGCGCCGTACTCCTGGACGGCCACGAGATCGCCCGCGGCCGCGCAGGACGGCCCGAACTCGCCGTGCTGTTCTCCGGTCAGGGCGCCCAACGCCTGGGCATGGGACGGGAGTTGTACGACCGGTTCCCGGTGTTCCGTGCCGCGCTGGACGAGGTGCTGGCGCTGCTGGAGCCGGGGCTGCGCGACGTGATCTGGGGCGAGGACGAGGAGGCGCTGAACCGGACCGGGCACACCCAGCCCGCGCTGTTCGCCGTCGAGGTCGCCCTCTACCGGCTCGTCGAGTCCTACGGCGTCCGGCCCGCCTTCGTCGGCGGGCACTCCGTCGGCGAGATCGCCGCCGCGCACGTCGCTGGAGTGCTCACGCTGAAGGACGCGGCCACGCTGGTCACCGCGCGCGCCCGGCTGATGCAGGCGCTGCCCGCGGGCGGCGCGATGATCGCGATCCAGGCGACCGAGGACGAGGTGGCCCGGCTCCTCACCGCGAACGTCTCTATCGCCGCCGTCAACGGGCCCGACTCCGTCGTGCTCGCCGGTGACGAGAGCGAGGCCCGGAAGATCGCCGACGACTTCGCGAAGAACGGGCGGAAGACCAAGCGGCTGCCGGTCAGCCACGCCTTCCACTCGCCGCTGATGGAGCCGATGCTCGACGACTTCCGTGAGCTGCTCGCGGATCTGTCGTTCGCCCCGCCGCAGATCCCCGTGGTGTCCAACCTGACCGGACAGCTCGTCACCGGCGACGAGCTGTGCTCGCCGCACTACTGGGTCCGCCATGTCCGTGAGCCCGTCCGCTTCGCCGACGGCGTCGCCGCGCTCGAAGCCGCAGGCACGGACACGGTCCTGGAGATAGGTCCCACCGGTGTGCTCTCGGCCCTGCTCACCGAGTCCGCTTCCGCCGCGGCGATCCCGCTGCTGCGCGGCGACCGGGACGAGCCCACCGCCCTGCTCACCGCACTCGCCCGGCTGCACGTCACGGGCGTGCACGTCGACTGGACGCCGCTGTTCGAGGGCACCGGCGCCCGCCGGGTCGCGCTGCCGACGTACGCCTTCCAGCACGAGCGCTACTGGCCGACGCCGCTGCGGCAGACCGGTGACGTGAGCGCCGTCGGGCTCGGCCCCGTCGATCACCCCATCCTCGGCGCCGCCATGGCCGTCGCCGGGTCGGACGCGGTGGTGTTCACCAACCGGCTCCCGGTCGGCTTCCCCGAGACCGCGTTCGCCGAGATCGCGTTCCGCGCCGCCGACCAGGTGGGCCTCGGCACCGTCGAGTCCCTCACCGCCACCGCCCCGCTGACGGCGGGCGTGCTCCAGGTGTGGGTGGGCGCACCCGACGGCGACGGCAAGCGGGAGCTGACCGTTCACTCACGCGCTGACGGCGACGGGCCCTGGACTCCGCTCGCCTCCGGTGTCCTCGCGCCGGGCGAGCATGTCGCCGACTTCACGGGCGACGGCTGGACGCCCGTCGAAATCCCCGAAGGCGCCGCCGACGCCCAGTTCTACGGCGTGCACCCGGCGCTGCTGGACTGCGCCGTGCGGGACGGCGAGGCGGACCGGGTGCCCCTGGAGTGGCACGGCGTCTCCCTGCACGCCGTCGGCGCCTCGGCGCTGCGCGTGCGGTGGGGCGCCGACGGCTCGTTCGCCGCCGCCGACGGCAACGGAGCGCCGGTCCTCTCCGCCCGGTCGGTCACCTTCGGCGCCCCCCTCGCCGGACGCGCCGCCCAGAAGGACCTGTTCCGGCTCGACTGGGTGCCCGCGCATCTCGACGCGGCCGGTGCGCCGACCGTGGCACGGGTGACGGACCTCGCCGAGGTCGGCACCACCGTGCCCGACGTGGTCGCCCTCGCCCCGGAGGCCGCCCGCGACGGCGACGTGCCGGGCGAGGCTCACGCGCTCGCCGGGCGCGCCCTGGCCGCCGTACGGGACTTCCTCGACGGCGACCGGTACGCCGACGCCCGCCTGGTGTTCACCACCCGCCCCGGCGACCTCGCGGCGGCCACCGTGTGGGGCCTGGTGCGCTCCGCGCAGTCCGAGAACCCCGGCCGGCTCCTGCTCGTCGAGAGCGACGACCCGGCGGCCGCCCTGCCGCTCGCGCCCGCGCTGCTCGACTCCGGTGAGACCCAGGTCGTCGTACGCGACGGCGAGGTGCTGGTCGGACGGCTCGCCCGGGTCACCGGCGACGGCACACCGCGCGACTGGGACCCGGACGGCACCGTCCTGATCACCGGCGGGACCGGCGGCCTCGGCGCCGCACTCGCCCGCCACCTGGTGACGCGACGCGGCGTCAGGAACCTGCTGCTCGTCTCCCGCCGGGGGCCGGACGCACCGGAGGCCGAGGCGCTGCGCGCGGAACTCGCCGGGTACGGCGCCGAGGTGACCGTCGCAGCGTGCGACGTCGCCGACCGCGCGGAGGTCGCCGAGCTGGTCGCGTCGGTGCCCGCGCTCACGGCGGTGGTGCACACGGCGGGCGTGCTCGACGACTGCGTGATCGGCTCCCTGACCCCCGAACGGCTCGACGCGGTGCTGCGCCCCAAGGTCGACGGCGCCTGGAACCTGCACGAGGCGACCCGCGAGCACCGCTTGGCGGCGTTCGTCCTGTACTCGTCGGTGGCCGGTGTCACCGGCGCCGCCGGGCAGGCCAACTACGCGGCGGCCAACGCCTTCCTCGACGCCCTCGCCGCCCACCGGCAGGGCCTCGGCCTCGCCGCCACCTCCCTGGCGTGGGGGCCGTGGGCGCAGGACAGAGGCATGACCGCCCACCTCGCCGAGGGCGCCATGGACCGCCTCGGACGCTCCGGGATGCCACCGCTGTCCGAGGCACAGGGCCTCGCACTGTTCGACGATGCCATCGCCCGCGACGAGGCGCTGCTGGTGCCCGCGCTGATCGCCACCGGCCGTACCGAACGGCCCGTCGAGGTCGCGGCGGTGCTGCGCGGCCTGGTGCGCGGCGGCAAGCGCACCGCAGGCGGCGGCACGACCGGGACCGCACCCGACCTGGCGGGCCTGCTCGCCGAGCTGCCGCCCGAGGAGGGCGCCAAGTACCTGCTGGACCTGGTGTGCGGACACGCCGCCGGCGTCCTCGGGCACGCCACACCTGCCGCGATCGACGCCGACAAGGAGTTCCGCTCGCTCGGCTTCGACTCGCTCACCGCGGTGGAACTGCGCAACAGCCTGTCGTCGGCGACCGGCCTGAAGCTCGCCGCCACCCTGGTGTTCGACCACCCGACCCCGCAGGAACTCGCCGACCAACTGGCCGGCGAACTGCTGGGCGCCGCCCCCGAGACCCCGGCGATCACCGCCGAACTCGACCGGCTGGAGGCGGCCCTCGCCGCCGGCACCCACGACGACCTCGCACAGTCGGGCGCCCTGGCCCGGCTGCGCAACCTCCTCGCCCAGTACGGCGGATCCGCCGCGCCCCAGGAGGAGACGGCGGTGGCCGACCGCCTCAGCGCCGCGAGCACCGACGAGGTCCTCGCCTTCATCGACAACGAACTCGGCCGACGTACCGAGAGCTGACCAGGAAGGTTTGCGGCGATGCCGAACGACGAGAAGCTCGTGGAGTACCTGAAGTGGGTCACCGCCGACCTGCACCAGACCAGGCAGCGGCTGGCGAAGGCGGAGAACGCCCGGCACGAACCGGTGGCGATCGTCGGCATCGCCTGCAGGTTCCCCGGCGACGTCCGCTCGCCCGAGGACCTGTGGGACCTGGTGTCCTCGGGCCGGGACGCCGTCTCCGGCTTCCCCACCGACCGGGGCTGGGACCTGGGCACGCTCGCCGGCGGCGACAGCGCCACCCTGCAGGGCGGATTCCTGTACGACGCGGCCGAGTTCGACCCCGGCTTCTTCGGCATCTCCCCGCGTGAGGCGCTGGCCATGGACCCGCAGCAGCGGCTGCTGCTGCAGACCTCCTGGGAGGCGATCGAACGCGCCGGGATCGACCCGGTGACGCTGCGCGGCAGCCGGACCGGCGTGTTCGTCGGCACCAACGGCCAGGACTACGGCCATGTGCTGATCGCCTCGCAGGAGGACGTCGACGGCCACGCCGGCATGGGCACGGCGGCCAGCGTGATCTCCGGCCGGGTCTCCTACACGCTCGGCCTCGAAGGCCCCTCGCTCACCCTCGACACCGCCTGCTCCTCCTCGCTGGTCGCCCTGCACCTGGCGGCGCAGGCGCTGCGGGGCGGCGAGTGCTCCCTCGCCCTCGCGGGCGGCGTCACCGTCATGACGACCGCGTCGAACTTCGCCGGGTTCACCCGCCAGGGTGGCCTCGCGGCCGACGGCCGCTGCAAGGCGTTCTCCGACGACGCCGACGGCACCGGCTGGTCCGAGGGCATCGGCGTGCTGCTCGTCGAGAAGCTGTCCGACGCGCGCCGCAACGGCCACCCCGTGCTCGCCGTGCTCGCGGGCAGCGCCGTCAACCAGGACGGCGCCTCCAACGGGCTGTCCGCGCCCAACGGCCCCGCCCAGCGCGAGGTGATCCGCGCCGCGCTCGCCTCCGGCGGCCTCACCCCGTCCGACGTGGACGCCGTCGAGGCGCACGGCACCGGCACGACACTCGGCGACCCCATCGAGGCGCAGGCGCTGATCGCCGCCTACGGGCAGGACCGTGAGACGCCGCTGCGGCTGGGCGCGATCAAGTCGAACATCGGTCACACCCAGGCCGCCGCCGGCGTCGCCGGGGTGATCAAGACGGTGATGGCGCTGCGCCACGCCGAACTGCCGCCCACCCTGCATGTCACCGAGCCGACCTCGCACGTCGACTGGACGGCCGGGAACGTCGAACTGCTCACCTCCGCCGTGCCGTGGCCGCCCACGGAGAAGCCGCGCCGGGCCGGTGTGTCGTCGTTCGGCGTCAGCGGCACCAACGCGCACGTGATCATCCAGGAGGCGCCGGTCGAGGAGGCATCGGCTGAGGAGGCATCGGCTGAGGTGGGGCCGGCTGAGGAAGCGCCCGCGGCCGGCGAGCGCCCGGCCGCCTCTCCGGCCCCCTCCTCGGTCCCGTGGCTGGTCTCCGCCAAGTCCGACACCGCCCTGAACTCCCGCGTGGAGCAAGCACAACAGCTCTCCGGCGACCCCGTCGACGCTGTCGACATCGGGTACTCCCTGCTGACCACCCGCCCCACCTCCTTCGCGCACCGAGCCGTCCTCCTCGACGGCGACGTCCTCGCCCGGGGCACGGTGACCCGCCGCCCGCTCGCCGTGCTGTTCTCCGGCCAGGGCGCCCAACGCCTGGGCATGGGAAGGGAGTTGTACGACCGCTTCCCGGCGTTCCGCACCGCCCTCGCCGAGGTGCTCGCGCTCCTGGACCCCGGGCTGCGCGACGTGATCTGGGGCGACGACGAGGAGGCCCTGAACCGCACCGGCAACACCCAGCCCGCACTCTTCGCCCTCGAAGTCGCCCTCTACCGCCTGCTGGAGTCCTACGGCATCAAGCCCGACCACCTCGCCGGGCACTCGATCGGCGAGATCGCCGCCGCACACGTCGCCGGAGTCCTCACGCTGAAGGACGCGGCCACGCTGGTCACCGCACGCGCCCGCCTGATGCAGGCCCTGCCCGCCGGCGGCGCCATGGTGTCGGTGACGGCCACCGAGGCGGACGTTCTCCCGCACCTCACCGCGCACGTGTCCGTCGCCGCCGTCAACGGCCCCGACTCCGTGGTGATCGCCGGCGAGGAGAGCGAGGTCCTGCGGATCGCCGAACGCTGGGAGCACAAGCGGCTGCGCGTCAGCCACGCCTTCCACTCGCCGCTGATGGAGCCGATGCTCGACGAGTTCCGCAACTCCATCAAGGACCTCGCCTTCCACACTCCGCGCCTGCCCATCGCCACGACCGGCGACGTCACCTCGCCCGAGTACTGGGTGCGGCACGTACGGGACGCGGTGCGGTTCGCCGACCACGTCGCCGCGATCGGCGACGCCACCTTCGTCGAGGTCGGCCCGGTCGGCGTGCTCTCCGCCCTCGTCGACGGCTGTGTGCCCCTGCTGCGCCGGGACCGGCCCGAGGAGACCGCCCTCGTCACCGCGCTCGCCCGGCTCCACACGGTCGGCGCGAAGGTCGACTGGTCGTCGTTCTACGCCGGTGGCCGCCCGGTCGACCTGCCCACCTACCCGTTCGACCGGCACCGGTTCTGGCCGCAGTCGACCATGGCGCCGGGCGGCCCGTACGCCGGACCGCAGCAGGCCCACCGCCCCGCGCTCCACGAGGTCGAGTGGGTCACCGCCCCGCTGGACGGCGTGCCCGTGGCCACCGCCCGCTGGGCCGTGGTCGGCACCGACGAGTTCGATGTGGCCCACGTCCTCTACAGCGCGGGCCAGACCGTCACCGGCTACGGCGAGACCCTGGCCGACGCCGCGGGCCAGGCCGCCGCGCCGGACGTGTTCGTCGTGTCGGTGTCGGGTGACGAGACGCCCGACAGTGTGCGGGACACGACGACCCGGGTCCTGACGGTGCTTCAGGAGAGCCTGCAGTACGAGAGCGCCCGCGTGGTGTTCGTCAGCCGGGGCGCGGCAACCGGCGAGGACCTGGGCGCCGCCGCGGCGTGGGGCCTGGTGCGCACCGCACAGGCGGAGCACCCCGGCCGGTTCACCCTGGTCGACCTCGACGCGTCGGACGTGTCGATCGCCACGGTCGTACGGCTGGTGTCGTGGGACGAGCCCCAGGTGCTGGTCCGCGACGGCGTCGTCAAGGTCGCCCGCCTCGCCGAACTGCCCGCCACCGCGCCGTCCGCCCCCGCCTGGAACCCCGAGGGCACGGTCCTGATCACCGGCGGCACCGGGGGCCTGGGCGCCGCACTCGCCCGCCACCTCGTCGCCCGCCACGGCGTACGGCACCTGCTGCTCGCCGGCCGCCGCGGCCCCGACGCGCCCGGCGCGGGCGAACTGCGCGCCGAACTTGAGGCGCGGGGCGCCTCGGTCACCGTCGTCGCCGCCGACGTCTCCACCGAGGAGGCCGTCGCGGAACTGCTCGCCGCCGTGCCCGCCGCCCACCCGCTGACCGGTGTCGCACACACCGCCGGCGTACTGGACGATGGCCTCGTCGACACCCTCACCCCCGCACGCCTCGACGCGGTGCTGCGCCCCAAGGCCGACGGTGCCTGGCATCTGCACCGGGCCACCCGGGACCTGGACCTCGCGGTGTTCGCGCTGTACTCGTCGGTCGCGAACGTCATGGGCGCCGCCGGGCAGGGCAACTACGCCGCCGCCAACGCCTACCTGGACGCCCTCGCCGTCCGTCGCCGGGCCGAGGGGCTGCCCGCCGTCTCGCTGGCGTGGGGTCCCTGGGCGCAGGACAGCGGCATGACGAGCGGGCTGAGCGAGGCCGCCATGGAACGCATCGCGCGCTCCGGGATGCCGCCCCTCGCGGCGGAGCAGGGCCTCGCCCTGTTCGACGCGGCGCTCGCCCGCGACGAGGCACTGCTCGTGCCGATGTACGTCAACCCGGCCGGCCAGCGGGCCCACGGCCCCGTCGCCCCGCTGCTGCGCGGCCTCCTCACCGACGCGCCCACCGCGGTGCCCGCCGAGAAGGCCGCGGTCACCGTCCTGGACCGGCTGCGCGGCGCCGGCCCCGAGGCCCGCGAGACCATGCTGCGCGACCTCGTCGTGGGCACCTCGGCGGCGCTGCTCGGGCACCCCGACCCGAGCGCCGTCGACCCGGAGAAGGACTTCCTGGAGCTGGGCTTCGACTCGCTCATCGCCGTCGAACTCCGCAACCAGCTGGGCGAACTGCTGGGCGGCCGCAAACTGGCGGGCTCCATCGTCTTCGACAACAAGACCCCGGCGAACCTCGCCCGGACCCTGCTCGCCGAACTCGGCACGCTCCAGGGCCTGGCCGCGGCCTCCGCCGGTACCGGCGCCGCCGTCGACCCGTCCGACACCGTGTTCGGGCTGTTCATGGAGTCGGTGTCGACCGGCAAGGTGCTGCAGGGCCTGAGCCTGCTCAAGGCCGTGGCGAACCTGCGCCCGATGTTCGAGACGCCGGCCGAACTGGAGGACCTGCCCACGGCGGTGACTCTCGCCCACGGCCCGGCGCTGCCCAAGCTGATCTGCATCAGCGCGCCCGGCGCGACCGCCGGCGTCCACATGTACGCCCGCCTCGCGGCGCACCTGCGCGGCAAACGGCAGGTGTCGGCGCTGCCGCTGATCGGGTTCGAGCCGGGCGAGCCGCTGCCCAGGGACACCGCGGCCGCCGTGCGCTGGGTCGCCGAGAGCGTGCTGCACGCCAGCGACGGTGAACCGTTCTGCCTGGTCGGGCACTCCTCCGGCGGCACCCTGGCCTACCTCGCCGCGGCTGTGCTGGAGGAGACCTGGGGCATCGCCCCCGAAGCCGTGATCATGCTCGACACGCTGAGCCTCAACTACGACACCAACGAGGGCCTCGACTTCGACTCGGTCACCACCAACTACTTCACCACCATGGACTCGCCCGCGGTGAACCTGAACAGTGCGCGCCTGTCGGCGATGGCCCACTGGTTCGTCCGCATCACCGACACCGGTCTGCACCCCACCGTGCCGAAGATGCTCGTGCGGTGCGGCCGGGAAGTGGACGGCACGGAGTTCACGACCACCGGCCAGGAGGTGTCCGTACCCGCGGACGACATCCGCATCGTGCCCACCGACCACATGGCCATGGTCAAGGAGGACGCCGCCCTGACCGCCGGCGTGATCGAGGACTGGCTCACCACCCTGGCCACCGACCGGCCCTAGCCACCCCCCACCAGCGGGCCCAGCCACCCCCACCGGCGGGCCCCAGCCACCCCCACCAGCGGGAAGGATCCCATGCCTCTCTCACAGCAACTGCCCCTGATCGGGGTCGAACAGCCCTCGATCCTCGCCTTCAGCGACATCCGCCTGTGTCTGCAGGAACAGGCCCCCGTGTGCCGCATCCTCACGCCCGCCGGCGACGAGGGGTGGCTGGTGACCCGCCACGCCGAGGTCAAGGCGCTGCTGCAGGACCACCGCCTCGGCCGCTCGCACAAGGATCCGCAGAACGCGCCCCGGTTCTTCCGCAACCCGATGCTGGACATGCTCGTCACCAGCGACGACGTGGAGACCGAGCGGCGCGCCCACGAGAACAAGCGTGTCCTGTACACCAAGAGCTTCGCCGCCCGGAAGGTCCTCGACCGCCGCTCCCGCGTCGAGGCGATCGCGCACGCCAGGCTCGACGGGATCATCGCCGCCGGCCCGACCACGGACCTGCACGAGTCCTACTCGATGGAGTACTCCCAGCAGGCGCTGTGCGACATGGTCGGCGTCCCCGCAGAGGACCGCCGGCGGCTGCTCGCCATGATGGACACCGTCGGCGACACCGACCGGCAGCACGCCGAGTCCGGCATGGACGCCCTGTTCGGCTACGCCGCCGAGCTGGGCGCCAAACGCCGTGACGAACCCGGCGACGACGTGATCTCCCGCTTCATCGACTCCGGTCTCACCGACGAGGAGATCGGACTGCACACGGTCACGCTGCTGTTCACCGGCCTGTCCGGGCTCGCCTCCCACCTCGACTTCGGGGTGCTGCTGTTCCTGCGCAACCCCGACCAGCTCGCCCTCGCCATGGCCGACCCGAACGTCATGGTCCGGGCGGTCGACGAGGTCATGCGCGCCACGATCGGCAGCCCCGTGCTGCCCCGGTACGCGAGCGAGGACATCGAGATCGGCGGGGTCACCATCGCCGAGGGCGACCTGGTGATGCTCGACTTCTCGCTGGCCAACCACGACGCCCGCGCCTTCGAGGAGCCGTCCCGCTTCGACGTCACCCGCACGCCCAACCCGCACTTCACGTTCGGGCACGGCATGCGGCACTGCACGGGCGCGCCGCTGGTGCGCATCATCCTGGCCGTCGCCTACACCGCGCTGTTCTCCCGCCTGCCCTCGCTGCGCCTCGCGGTGCCGGAGGCGGAACTGGAGTCGCACCCCGGCGGCCGGCTGGCCGGCGGCCTGGCGAGGTTCCCCGTCACCTGGTGACCCGCACGAAAAGCGGCCCCCGCCCGAGGGCGGGGGCCGTTTCGATGCTCGGAAGCGGTCGGGGGCGGGTCACTCGTGCACGGTGATCGCCTGAGCCGGACAGACCGACCTGGCCATCCGCGCCGAACGCTCCTCCTGCCCCTCCGGCTCCTCCTGCAGGAGGGCGACGAACCCGTCGTCGTCCTGGTCGAACACCTCGGGCGCGGTCAGCACACACTGCGCCGCCCCGATGCACTTGTCGGTGTCCACACTGATGCGCGTCATGATCTTTCCTCCGGGAAGGGCGCTGAAGGGGCGCTACCACCGCACCGGCAGTGCGTGGAGTCCGAAGAGCACCCCGTCGTACTTGAACGGCAGTTCCTCCGGCGGAACCGCGATCTGCAGGGTCGGGATGCGGGCGAACAGCTTCTGGTAGGCGACCTCCAGCTCCAGACGCACCAGGTTCTGCCCCAGGCACTGGTGGACGCCGTAGCCGAACGCCACATGCCCGTGCGCGGACCGGGACGGGTCGAACACATGCGGGTGGTCGAAGGCCGCGGGGTCGTGGTTGGCGCCGGCCACCAGCGGTACGACGCCCTCGCCGGCCCGCAGCAGCCGGCCGCCGATCTCGAAGTCCTCCACCACTACGCGCAGCGCCACCAGGTCGGCGACCGAGTGGAAGCGCAGCAGTTCCTCGATCGTGCGCTCGTCGCCGATCCACCGGGGGTCGTTCAGCAGGGTGACCACGCCGAGGGCGATGTTGTTCGCCGTCGTCTCGTGACCGGCGATCAGCAGCAGCATGGCGACGCCGGAGAGCTCCTGCGGGGACAGCAGCCCGCCCTCGACCAGCTTGCTGATCAGGTCGTCGCCGGGCCGCTTGGTCTTGATCGCGATCAGCCGGTTGAGGTAGCGCAGTAGCTGCTGGGAGGCGTTGTCGCGTTCCTCGTCGGTCGAGTTGATGGTGACGAGGACCTTCGTCTTGGCCTCGAAGAAGCCGCGGTCCACCTTGGGCACGCCGAGCAGGGACGAGATCACCAGCGACGGCACCGACAGCGCGAAGTCCTCGACGAGGTCGGCGCTGTCGCCCCGGGCGAGCATCTGGTCGATGGTGTGGTCGACGATCTCCTCGACGACCGGCCGCAGCGCGCGGATGCGGCGCACCGTGAACTCGGGGATCAGCGCCTTGCGGAACTTGGTGTGGTCCGGCGGGTCGAGCGCCACGAACCAGCCCGGCACCTCGTCGGCGGTGGGCACGCCCCCGGTGCGCGACGGGCGGGGGAAGCCCGGGTGCGCGGGGTTGGCGCTGATCCGCGGGTCGGTGAGGATCTGGCGCACCTCCTCGTGCCGGGTCACCAGCCACACCGTGTCGCCCGAGGGCAGCGCGGCCTTCACCAGGCCGGGCCGCTGCCGGAACTCCGTGTACTCGGGGGGCGGGAACGGGGCGCCGGGGCGGGGCAGCACGAACGGGACGATCTCATCCTCGGCGTCGGCCTCAGCGCCGGCCGTGGGGGAGGAGGTCATGACGACACCTCGTAGAACGCGCGGACCTGCGCCACGATGAACTCCTGGTCTTCCTCGGTCAGTTCGGTGTGCGTCGGCAGATACAGGCCGTCCTCGGCGAAGCGGTTCGCGTTCAGCGTCGGCCAGACCGGGGCCAGATAGCCGGGCTGGCGGCTCATGGGCTTGAAGAACAGGCGGGTCTCGATGCCTTGGCCAGCGAGGAACTCCCGGAGTTCCTCCCGGCGTTCGGCGCGCAGGTCGTACATCCACAGCACGTCCCGCTCCGGCATCAGGGTGATGCCGTCGATGCCGCGCAGTCCCTCGTCGTAGCGCTTCTCGATCCGTGCCCGGGTGGCCAGGATCTCGTCCAGCCGCTCGGTCTGGGCCAGCGCCACGGCCGCCTGGAGGTTGGTCATGCGAAAGTTGTAGGCGAGCTTCTTGTGCAGGAAGCTGTGGTCCCGGGTGAACGCCATGCCGCGCAGATGCGCCATCTGGCGGGCCAGATGGGGGTCGTCGGTCAGGCAGATGCCGCCCTCGCCCGCCGAGATGATCTTGTTGGCGAACAGGGAGAACGCGGCTATGTCGCCGGTCGGCGCGATGCCGTGCGCCTCCGCGGAGTCCTCCACGACGCGCAGGTTGTACTCGTACGCCAGCTCCAGGATCGCGTCCATGTCGCAGCGCCGGCCGTAGATGTGCACCGGCATGATCACCTTGGTGCGCGGGGTGATCTTCTCCTCGATCCTCGTCACATCGATGTTGAGGTCGTCGGCGCAGTCCACGAACACCGGCGTGGCGCCCGTGTAGGTGACCGCCCACGCGGAGGCGATCATCGTGAACTCCGGCACGATCACCTCGTCGCCGGGACCGACCCCGAGGGCGCGCAGAGCGAGCGTCAGCGCGGTCGTCCCCGAGGAGCAGGCCACCCCGTGGGCCACCCCGTTGTAGGCGGCGAAGGCCTCCTCGAACCGGGGCACGTAAGGCCCTTGCGAGGAGATCCAGCCGCTGGTGACGGCCTGGGTGACGTAGTCGAGCTCGTTGCCCTTCAGCGACGGCATCGACACGGGATACGTGAAGCTCATCGACTCACTTCCGAAGACAGCGCGGGCAGGTCCAGGATCAGGTCGGCGGCGGCGGTCCGGCCGCCGGCGGCCTGTTGCAGCGCGGCCAGACGCCGGGCGTTCTCGGTGAACGCGGGGTCGTCGAGCACGCGGGTCAGCTTGTCGAGCACCTCGTCGGGGTCGACAGTGTGCGGCTTCGACAGCGTGAGCCCCACGCCGAAGCTCTCGGCGCGCACGGCCTGGTCGTAGCAGTCGACCCACAGCGGGCGGGACACCATCGGCTTTCCGAAGTGGATGCTCTCCGTGTACGCGTTGCCGCCCGCGTGGGTGAAGAACACCTTCACGTTCGGGTGCGCCAGCACGTCCAGCTGCGACGGCACCCAGGTCTCGACCCGCAGGTTCCCCGGCAGGTCCGCGGGCAGGTGGGCCTGTTGGTCGCGCGGCAGCTTCCACAGCACCGCGTGCCGGCCCTCCAGCCGCCTGGCCACCTCCACGAACGCCCGCACCTGCCCGGCCGTGAGCCGGGTGATCGTGCCGAAGCCCATGTAGACCACGGACCCCTGCGCGTCGAGCCAGGCGGACAGCTCGCCGGGCGGGCACTGCGGCAGTGGCGGCACCAGCGCGCCGACCGTGCGCAGCTTCGCCGGGATGTCGAAGGCGTAGTCCATCTCCGGGATCGAGTAGCACAGCACCAGCTCCGACCGCTCCACGCGGCAGAACTGGCCGTACGCCTCAGGGGCGATGCCCAGCTCCGCCCGCACCCGCGCGTCGACCGCGTTGCGCTCCTTGTTGAACTTCCCGAACGCCATGGCCAGCGTCCGCCACTGGAACAGCCTGTTCTGCCACCGCTGCAGGAACGACATGTCGGCGGGCAGGCCCGAGTGCGGCACCGGGAAGCCCTTGGGAGTGTGCGAGGGCCCGATCGGCACGGCCGAGGTCAGCAGGTTCGACGGCACGAACGGGTCGCTGAGCACGAACGGGATCCCCTTGGAGATGGCGAGCTCCCAGCCGAACTGGCACATGCTCTCCACGACCATCAGGGCCGGCCGGATCTTCTCCACCGCCTCTTCCAGCGCCCGGTACTTGGGCACCCGCAGCGCGGGCCGGTCGGTCTGCTCGATCACGGCGCGCCGCGCCTTGAACCGCGACCGCTGCGTCACCGCCGCGTACGTGCTGTCGTCCCAGGTCACCGAGGACATCTCGGAGACGACCTCGCCCAGGGAGAAGAACTCGACGGGGGAGCCGACCGCCGTCGCCGCGACCTCCTCGCGCGCCTTGTCGTCGGTGGCGAACCACAGGTCGGCCACGCCACGACGGGACAGTTCCTCCGCGAGCACCAACATCGGGTTCAACAGACCGCTCTCGGGCAGGCTGACGAACAGGATCGGCCGCTGACTCATGGCTGCACCCTTCAGGCGGCATGACGGAATCTGGCATGGCGGAATCTGGCACGGCGGGATCTGGCGTGGCGGAATCTGCTGGTGGCGCCGAGCCTGCCCGACGCCGTGTGCCGGTGTCGCCGGGTGCGGGCCATGTCGAGGTGAAGCCCTAGAGTTGCCGCCCGCCCGATGTCCAGGTGATGCCCTAGAACCTCTGTGCTGCGCTTTCGGCACCCCGTCCGCGGCCGCGACGATGAGCACGCGGCCATGGGCCCTTCTGACGGATCTCCGTACCAGAGGGAGCGGCGTCCGGTGCGGGCTCTCGCGGTGCGGTGAGAGCACCTGACGGGCATCGCGACGCCGCGCGGACTCCGTCGGAAGGGCCCCAGGTGAGAGGTGCAGCGACATGACCGGCACGGACCGGCGCGCCGAGGCGGGGTGCACGGGACTGATCGAACGCGACGCCCAGTGGGCCGGCCTCACCGCGCTGCTGTCGGACGCCGTCGCCGGATCGGGCCGGGTCGCCCTCGTGACGGGCCCGGTGGCTTGCGGTAGGACCGAGCTGCTGCACCGGTTCGGCGAGCGCTGCGGCGAACGGTTCGTGTCCGCCACCTGCTCGGCCCTCGAACGCGGCCTGCCCTTCGGCGTGGCCGGCCAGCTCCTGCATGCGCTCGGCGCGCCTGCCCAGGTCAGGGACCTGCTCGACGCGGCGACCCGGACCGCGGGACCCGCGACCGCCCACCAACTGCACACGCTGTGCCTGGCGTTGCTCGACCTCGCCGCGGACAGCCCGCTGGTGATCGCCGTCGACGACGTACAGCACGCGGACCCGCAGTCCCTGCACTGGCTGCTGTCGCTCGTCCCCCGCCTCGGCCGGGCCGGCATCCTGCTGCTCCTCGCCCGCACGGCGAGCCCCGGCGCCGCCCACTCCCCGCTGCACACCGAGCTGTCACGGCACCCGCACTGCCATGAGATCGGCGTGGCGCCCCTGTCGGAGGCGGGCATGGCCGACCTGTTCGGCGGCGCCGACGCGGGCCGCGAGGCCATGGCGCTCACCGGGGGGAACCCGCTGCTGGCCCGGTCCCTGCTCGCCGACCGGCGGACGGCCGGGCCGGACGCGGACGGCGCACCGGCGCCCGGCCCCGGGTTCCGCCGGGCCCTCGTCAGCTGTGTCCACCGCTGCGAGCCGTACGTCGTGGCGGTCGCCCGCGCGCTCGCCGTCACCGGCGCCCACGCCACCGTCGAGCGGCTGGGCCGCCTCGCCGGCCTCGATGTCGAGGCGGTGCGCTCGGCGCTCGACCTCCTGACCGACGCCGGGCTGCTGGCCGACGGCCGCTTCCGCACCGACGCCGCCCGCACCGCCGTACTCGACGACATGCCCGCCGACGAACGCGGCCGGACCCACCGGAGCGCCGCTCTGCTGCTGCACGACGAGGGAGCGCCCGCGACCGAGGTGGCGCCCTACCTGCTGCGCGCCGACGGGGCCGACAGGGCCGACGAGAGCTGGGCGGTACCGGTGTTCGAGGAGGCCGCCGAGCACGCGCTGCGCGAGGAACGGATCGACACGGCGCTGCGCTGCCTCGAACGCGCCCACCGCGCCTGCCCCGAGGCACACCGGCAGGCGGCGATCGCGGCGAAGCTGGTGCGCGTGGAGTCGCGGGTCAACCCCGCCGCCGCGGGCCGCCGGCTCACCACCGTCACCGACGCGATGCGCGCCGGGCGGCTGTCCGACCTCGATGTGCGCTCCCTGGTGCCGCCCCTGCTGTGGCACGGGCGCGTCGACGAGGCGGCCGAGGCGATGGAACGGCTGCGGCGCGCCCGGCACCAGCCGGGCACCGCCGACCGGACCACCGAGCTGTGGCTGGCCTGCACCCACCCGCCGCTCGCCCGACGCACCCGGCCACCCGCCGGGACCGACCGCGACAGCGAACCGGCCGGCCGCACCACCGGCCCGGCACTCAGGGCCGTGACGGCGCTGACGACCGTCCTCACCCAGGGGCCCGACGAACACGCCGTCACCGACGCCGAGCACGTGCTGCAGGTCGCGCGGCCGAGCGACGGCATGTCCTGGGGGCCCCAGACGGCACTGCCTGCGCTGCACGCCCTCGTGCACGCCGGCCGCCTCGACCTCGCCCGGTCCTGGTGCGACAAACTCCTCGACGACGCCCGGGCCAGGGACCTCGCCGTGGCACAGGCGCTCTACGCCGGGGTGCGCGGCGACATCGCCCTGCGCGAGGGCGACCTCGCCGGGGCCCACGCCCACGCCCGCGACGCGCTCACCCTCATGCCCCCGGGCGGCTGGGGAGTCGCGGTCGGCGTCCCGCTGGGCGTCCTCGTCGAGACGGCGACCAAGCAGGGCAGGCACGAGGAGGCCGCCGCCCACCTCACCCAGCCCGTGCCCGACGCCATGTTCCGGAGCCGCTACGGCCTGCCCTACCTGCACGCCCGCGGCCACCACTTCCTGGCCACCGACCGGCACTACGCCGCGCTCGCGGACTTCCTCTCGTGCGGCGAGCTGATGAACGAGTGGGGCATCGACCAGTCGGTGCTCGTGCCATGGCGTACCAGTGCCGCCGAGGCGTGGCTGCGGCACGGCAAGAACCGCGACGAGGCCAAACGGCTCCTCAACGAACAGCTCGCCCGGCTCGGCCCGGAGACCTCGCGCACCCGCGGCGTGGCCCTGCGCCTGCTCGCGGCAACCACCGCGGCCCAGCACCGGCCCCGGCTGCTCGACGAGGCCGTCGCCGTCCTGGAGGAGTGCGGCGACCAGTACGAACTCGCCCGCGCACTGGGCGACTTGAGCAACGCGCACCAGGCGCTGCGCGAGCACCGGCGGGCCTGGAGCGTCGCCCGGCGCGCCTGGCACGTGGCGAACGTGTGCGACGCGACGGCGCTGCGCGACGAACTCCTGCCCAGCCGGCGCGGGCCCGACGACGAGTCACCCGAGGAACAGCCGCCGACCGACCCGATCTCCCGGCTCACCGATGCGGAGAGGCGGGTGGCGGCGCTCGCCGCGGTCGGCCTCACCAACCGGGAGATCGCCGGCAAGCTGTTCATCACCCCGAGCACCATCGAGCAGCACCTCACCCGGGTCTACCGCAAACTCAACGTGAAGTACCGCAAGGACCTGCCGACCGGCCTGCACAGCCATCTGCCGGACACGGCCTGAACCGTCTCAGACCAGGTGCAGCTGCTCGCGCAGTTCACCGACCAGCACCGACAGGTCGGCACGGTCCCCGGCGAACCCGAACACATAGTGGTCCGGCCGCACCAGCACCCCCGTCTGGCGGGTCTGCGCCAGGTAGGGCAGATACGTCCGCTGCACGTCCACCACTTCGTGATCCCGCGCCCGCTTCGGCGGGATCCCCGCCGGCAGGACCCGGACCAGGCGCGTCCCGATCGACTTGAGGAAGTCGAGGTCGTCCTCGGACAGCGTCTCGTACGGGTCGACGGTCGTGATCAGCTGGAAGCCCCGGCCGACCACCTCGTCGAAGCGGTCCTTGACCGTGCCGCGCGCCACCACGCCCTGCGGCGACAGCTCACCGGCCCGCGGCGCCACCGACCCCGAGGCGTCACGGCGTACGACGCCGTCCTCCAGGGCGAACCACGACGGTGACAGCGACGGCGCGTCGGGCCGGGAGTGCAGGCCGATCAGATAGGCGTCGCGGCGTGCGGCGGCCGCGTGGTCGAGTTCGGAGACGATCCTGCCGACCTCGATGGACATGTCGATGGTGTGCCGCACCTGCCGGGACCGCTCCGCCTGGTACACGTCGAGCAGCGTGTCGCGGGCCGTGCCGCGCAGCACGAGGTCCAGCTTCCACGCCAGGTTCGCCGCGTCCCGGATGCCCGAGCACATGCCCTGCCCCGCGAACGGCGGCATCAGGTGCGCTGAGTCACCGGCCAGCAGCAGCCGTCCGGCCCGCCAGCTGTCGGCGAGGGCCGCCTGGAACGTGTAGACGATGTTGCGGGTCAGATCGGCGTTCTCGGGCGTCACGTCGTACGGTGCGAGCAGTTGCCACATGCGTTCGTGGGTGCTGAGCTCCTCGACCGACTCGCCCGGCAGCCGCATGAACTCCCAGCGGCGGTGGCCCCGGCCGGAGGCGACGATCGTGGTCGGCCGGTTCGGATCGCAGATCTGGACGTCGTTGGGGCGGAACGAGCGCGGCTCGTGGAACACGACGTCGACGAGCAGCCAGTCGTGCGCGAAGCCGAGGTCGGTCAGCTTCGCGCCCATGGCGTCGCGCACGAAGCTGTTCGCGCCGTCGCATCCGACGACGTACGACGCCGTGACCCGCCCGTCCGCCGGCCCGCCGGCGCCCGGGGCGGTGATCTCGACATGGTCGCCGTGGTCGGTGATCTGCCGCGCCTCGTGCCCGAACAGGGCGGTGACGTTCGGCAGTTCGGCGACGTGCGCGCGCAGCGCCTTCTCGAACGTCGGCTGATGCATGACGGTGGCGATCGGCCAGCCGTCGCGGCCGGGCTCGTACGGTGCCTCGAAGCTGAACAGCTCCCGGCCCGCGCCGTTCTGGAACATGTACTGCCCGAGCGGCTCGCCCAGTTCCATCAGCTCGGCGCCGATGCCCGCCGTGGCGAACGTGCGCGCGGTCTCGCCGTCGAAGGCGACCACGCGCGGGAACGGGTACTGGTTCTCGTACTTCTCCAGGATGACGACCTGCCATCCGCGGTGGGCCAGCAGGATGGACAGGACGAGTCCCACCGGGCCGCACCCGACCACCGCGACGTCCGCGGTGAGACCGGAGGCGGCGGGGCCGGAGCGCGCTGCTGAGGACGGCATCATGGGGGGCATCTCCGCGGTCGGGAAACGGAATCGATCACGCCTCCCGGATGATAGGGCCGAGGTGTCGAGGTGATTGCCCAGTTGTGCGACAGGGCTTCAGGGGACGATTCCCTCGATCTCCACCAGGAGACCGGAACGGCAGACGTCGACGTTCAAATAGGCGGTCCTCGCGGCGGGTGAGAAATACTCCGAGCACATTCGTTGTACGACGGGAATGTCCTCGCGGTGGCGCACGTACACCTTGATGTTGTCGAGGTCGCTCAGTCCGGTGCGCCGCTCGATCTCATGGGCGGCGAGATTGTCCCGGGAAATGAGGTGGGCGATGTTGTCCAGCGAGAGTTCCACCTGCCTCACCAGATCGCCCTCGTGCAGCGTCTCGTGCCCTCGTATGCTCGCGGTGCCCGACACGTAGATCTGCCCGCCGCTGCGGTCGGTGTGCGTCTCGGCGAGGTAGGTGGCGCGCGCGAACTTCGGCGGGCGCGGGCCGTACTGCTGCGGGTAGTGGTAGGCGGACACCTGCTTGGAGTTCTCCACCGAGGTCGGCGCGGCCGACCGGCTGACCAGGAAGTAGAAGGAGATCCCGCCGCCCAGCGCGCCGATGCCGGTGGCGGAGGGCACCTCCTGGTCCCCGAAGTGGAACAGCTCGAACGCCTCCGCGCGCCCCCGGCAGAAGTCGCGGTAGACCTCCAGGCCGTCGGCGTTGTCCCCATTGATGTCGGCCACGAAGTTCCACATCCGGAAGCAGTTCTTGTAGCCGAGGCCGTCCATCAGCTCCAGCGCGGTGCAGTACGCGGCACGGGTGGCTTCCGTATAGCGACCGGCCTGGGGGATGCGGCCGACCACGATCAGATACTCGCCGTCGTGCGCGTAGGCGACCTCCCGCACCACTCCGGTCTCCACCGGCCGGTCGGTGGTCCACACCTCGGCGAACGCCTCGTCCGCCGTGTGCGCCATGTGCAGGTCGATCGTCAGCGCGCCGTTCTCGATGCCCGGCTCGGTCGGCTCGGTCGTGTAGTTGACGACTCCGAGGACGTTCCCGCCGAGCACCGCGTCGGTGACATCGGCCGGATTCATGAAAGTGGAGGAAGGAAGGCCGAGGCCGACCGCCGGATTCACCTGCGTCATCGAAGAACGCCCTTCTCGGGATCAGGAAATCGATCGGCCTCATTCGTAGCACCCGCAGTACGGGCATTTCGGGCCCGCCCGGCGTGGACCTTTGGAGCTGCGTGCGGATAGGGGGGTCATAGGGGTGGTTCCGCCCGGTGCCCCGGATTCGATAGGGGGAGCCCTTCCGGCGGCCCGAGGACTCGGATTTTTCCTACTTGTTGTTCGGGCATGCTCGACGTCAGCATCGCGCCTGTCGCCCGTAATGAGGGAGCGTCGTCGGAATGTTTCGCACCGAACTGATCCGGCCCCTGTCCGACCTGCTCCGCGATCACGCCGAGCGCATCCCCGGCAAGGTCGCCTTCCAGGACCACCGGCGGACCGTGACGTACGCGGAGTTGGAGCGGCGCACCCGGCGCCTCGGCGGACATCTGGCCGACCTGGGCCTGCAACCCGGCGACCGCGCGCTGATCCACCTCGGCAACGGCGTCGAGATCGTCGAGAGCTACCTCGCCGTCACCCGTGCCGGCGGCGTCGCCGTGCCGTTCAACCCGCACTGCGCCGACGCCGAACTCGCCTACGCCGCCGACGACAGCGGCGCCCGCGTGGTCATCACCGACCCTGCCCACCTGGAGCAGGTACGCACCCTGCTGCCCGGCCGCCCCTACCTCAGGGTCGTCGTCACGGGCGACGCCCCCGAACCCCGCCCAGGCAGCGGCGCGTTGGTGTCGTACGACGACCTCGTCGGCCGCGACCCGGCGCAGCCCGCCCGCGACGACCAGGGCCTGGACGAGGCCGCGTTCATGCTCTACACCTCCGGCACCACCGGCAAGCCCAAGGGCGTGCTGTCGACCCAGCGCTCCTGCCTGTGGTCGGTCGCCGCCTGCTACGCACCCGTCGTCGGCCTCTCGGAGGACGACACGGTGCTGTGGCCGCTGCCGCTGCACCACTCTCTGGCCCACGTGCTGTGCGTGATCGGCGTGACCGCGACCGGCGCCACCGCACGCCTCCTCGACGGCTTCTCCGCCGACGAGGTGCTGCACGCCCTCGACGAGGACACGTACACCTTCATGGCCGGCGTCCCGACCATGTACCACCACCTCCTGGAGGCGGCCCGCTCACGCCCCGCGCCCCCCGGCGCGACCACCCTCACCCGCTGCCTCACCGCCGGCTCCAACTGCCCCACCCCGCTGCGCGCCGAGTTCGAGACGGTCTTCGGCATCCCCCTCCTCGACGGCTACGGCAGCACCGAGACCTGCGGCCTCATCACCGTCAACTGGCCGCACGGCACCCGCATCCCCGGCTCCTGCGGACTGCCCGTGCCCGGGGTGACGGTGCGTCTGGTCGACCCCGACACGGCCGAGGACGTCGCGCAGGGCGCCGAGGGCGAGGTCTGGGTGCGCGGCCCCAACCTCATGCTCGGCTACCACAACCAGCCCGAGGCCACCGCACAGGCGATGCCGGGCGGCTGGTACCGCACCGGCGACCTCGCGCGCCGCGACGCGTTCGGCTACCTCACCATCACCGGCCGGGTGAAGGAACTCATCATCCGCGGCAGCGAGAACATCCACCCCGGCGAGGTGGAGCAGGTCCTGCTGAAGGTGCCCGGCGTCTTCGACGCCGCCGTCGTCGGCACCCCGCACGACGTGCTCGGCGAGGTGCCCATCGCCTTCGTCGTCCCCGCCAAGGACGGCTTCGACCCGGAACAGCTCTACGACGCCTGCCGCGCCCAACTGTCCGGCTTCAAGGTGCCCGAGGCCGTCTACGAGATCGACCACATCCCGCGCACCAGCTCCGGCAAGATCACCCGGCACGTCCTGCGCGAGCGCCCCGCACGGCTGCGCGCGGCGAGCGGCGGCCAGCACGAGGCACTGCTGCGCATGGACTGGGCGCCACTGCCCTCGCTACGCACCGCCGGACTCCAGGCCGCCGCACGCTGGGCCGTCGTGGGACCGGACCGCTTCGGCCTCACCGCCGCCCTCACCGCCACCGGACTCCAGGTCACCCCGCACACCGATGCCGCCGCCCTGCACACCGCCCTGGCGGACGGCGAGCCCGCGCCGGACGTGGCCGTGCTGTGCCTCCCCGACGACCTGGACCCCGGCGGCCGACTCGCCCGTGCCGCGCACACGGCCACCGACGAGGTGCGCGACATCCTCCAGACCTGGGCCGGCGACGACCGCCTCGCCCCCTGCCGCCTGGTCGTGCTCACCCGCAACGCGGTCGCCGTCGGCGAGGAAGGCGTGCGCGACCTCCTGCACGCCCCGGTGTGGGGGCTGCTCCGCTCACTGCAGGTGGCCCACCCGCACCGGTTCACCCTCGTCGACATCGACGCCGACGACACCGCGCCCGGCGTGCTGCCGTCCGCCGTCGCCACCGACGAGCCGCAGCTCGCGGTGCGTTCCGCAAGCGTGCTGGCACCGCGTCTGAAGCGGGTGTCCGCCACCATCAACTCCGGCATCGCGCAAGGAGTCGACCTCCAGCGCACCGTCGTCGTCACCGGCGCGGCCGGCCCACTGGGCGCCGCCCTGGCCCGGCACCTCGTCGCCGCCTACGGCGCCCGGCACCTGCTGCTGATCGGCCCCCGCGGCCGGGGCGACGACACCACCGCCCGGCTGGAGGGCGAACTCACCGCACTCGGCGCCCGGGTGGCCGTCGCCGCCTGCGCGTGACCGACCGCAAGGCCCTCGCCGAAGCTCTGGGCCGACTGAAGCGGCCCGTGGGCGCGGTCGT
Source organism: Streptomyces sp. R28 (assembly GCF_041052385.1). Classification (GTDB taxonomy): domain Bacteria; phylum Actinomycetota; class Actinomycetes; order Streptomycetales; family Streptomycetaceae; genus Streptomyces. The sequence continues at coordinate 10,077,439 of NZ_CP163439.1, forward strand.
CCACTGCGACGGCGAGTACGCGGACGCCCCCGGCTCCACCGAGCCAGGCGCACACGACGCGTTCCGCACGGCTGTCTCCGGCGCGGTCAACCTGCACCAGCTCACCAAGGACGGCGACGTACGCGCCTTCGTGATGCTGTCCACCGTCGCCGGCGCCCTCGGCCTGCCCGGCTCGCAGGAGCACGCGGCGGCCAACGCCTTCCTCGACGCGCTGGCCTGCTACCGCCGCGACCGCGGCCTGCCCGCCCTGTTCCTCGCCGCCGGTTCCCCCGACGCGCCCACCACCACGGGCCACGTGCGTGACCTGCCCCACCAGGAGTTCACGGCGATGTTCGACATCGCCACCGGGGCCGGGATGACCCAGGCCGTGATCATGCGCATCGACAGCGCCGCTCTGCGCGAGCGCACCGCACAGGCCGAAGTGCCCCCGCTGCTGCGCGGACTGATCGACGTCTCCGCACCCCTGACGGGACCGGACGATCACCGGCTGACCGAACTGCGGCAGCAGCTCACGGCCAGGACACCGGAGGAGCGCGACACCTTCCTGCTCGACCTCGTACGCACCGAGGTCGCCGCCGTGCTCGCCCTGACCGGCACCGAACGCGTCGCCCCGCGCAGGACGTTCCGAGAACTCGGCCTCACCTCCGCCCACGCCGTGGACCTCCGCAACCGGCTCACCACCGCCACCGGCCTGCACCTGGCCGTACCGGTCGCCTTCGACCACCCGACGCCCACCGCGCTCGCCCGCCACCTCAGGGCCGAACTCCTCGGCGAACGCCCCGCCACGGCGCCCACCGACGCCGCACCCGTACCGCTGGACGAACCGATCGCGATCGTCGGCATGGCCTGCCGCTTCCCCGGCGGCATCACCTCCCCCGAGGACCTGTGGCGGATCGTCGACACCGGCACGGACGTCGTGTCCGCGTTCCCCACCGACCGCGACTGGGACCTGGACGCCCTCGCCGCCGGCGCCAGCCACACCCGCCACGGAGGATTCCTCTACGACGCCGCCGACTTCGACGCCGGTTTCTTCGGCATCTCACCGCGCGAGGCCCTGGCCATGGACCCCCAGCAGCGGCTGCTCCTCGAGGTGTCCTGGGAGGCCCTGGAACGCGCCGGCATCGACCCGGCGACGCTGCGCGGCACCGACGGCGGCGTGTTCACCGGCGTCATGTACCACGACTACGGCACCGGCCTGACCGCCGCGCCCGAGGGCACCGAGGGGTACTGGACCACCGGCACCGCCGGCAGCGTCGTCTCCGGCCGCATCGCCTACACCCTCGGCCTGCAGGGCCCCGCCGTGACCGTCGACACCGCCTGCTCCTCCTCCCTGGTGGCCCTGCACTGGGCGGCACGCTCACTGCGCCAGGGCGAGTGCTCCCTCGCGCTGGCCGGCGGCGTCACCGTCATGTCGACGCCGACCACGTTCGTCGAGTTCTCCCGGCAGGGCGGCCTCTCCGCCGACGGGCGCTGCAAGGCGTTCAGCGACAGCGCCGACGGCACCGGCTGGTCCGAGGGCGCCGGCCTCGTCGTACTGGAACGCCTGTCCGACGCGCGCCGCAACGGACACCGCGTGCTGGCCGTGCTGCGCGGCAGCGCCGTCAACCAGGACGGCGCCTCCAACGGCCTGACCGCACCCAACGGGCCCTCCCAGCAACGGGTCATCGGCCAGGCGCTCGCCGCCGCCGGACTCACCCCCTCCGGCATCGACGCCGTCGAGGCCCACGGCACCGGAACCACGCTCGGCGACCCCATCGAGGCTCAGGCGCTCATCGCCGCCTACGGCCAGGACCGGCCCGCCGACCGGCCGCTGTGGCTCGGCTCGGTCAAGTCCAACATCGGCCACACCCAGGCCGCGGCCGGCGTAGCCTCTGTCATCAAGACGGTGATGGCCCTGCGCCACGGCGTCCTGCCCAAGACCCTGCACGTCACCGCCCCCTCCACCCTCGTCGACTGGAGCACGGGCGGCGTCGAACTCCTCACCGCCCCCACCGCGTGGACAGACCCCGGCCGCCCCCGCCGGGCCGGCGTCTCCGGCTTCGGCGTCAGCGGCACCAACGCGCACATGATCCTCGAGGAGGCCCCCGCCGAGGCCGAGCCGGACGATCCGGCGGACGCGCCCTCGGTTGCGCCCTCCGTCGTGCCCTGGGTGGTGTCGGCCCGGACCGCCCCAGCCCTCGACACCCAGCTCGACCGCCTGGCCGCGCTGGAGGCGGCCCCGCTGGACGTGGCGCTGTCGCTGGCGACGACCCGGACCGCGCTGGAGCACCGGGCGGTGCTCGCCGACGGCACCGAGATCGCGCGCGGCACGGCCCAGGACCGGCAGCTTGCGCTCCTTTTCTCCGGGCAGGGCTCGCAACGGCTGGGCATGGGCCGGGAGTTGTACGAACGGTTCCCGGTGTTCGCGGCCGCGTTCGACGCCGCCCTCGCCGAACTGGACCCCGGGCTGCGCGAGGTGATGTGGGGGCATGACGCCGACGCACTGAACGAGACCCGGCACACCCAGCCCGCCCTGTTCGCCGTCGAGGTCGCGCTGTACCGCCTCGTCGAGTCCCTCGGGGTGACCCCTTCCTTCGTCGCCGGGCACTCCATCGGCGAGATCGCCGCCGCCCACGTCGCAGGCGTGTTCACCCTGGCCGACGCCTGCCGCCTGGTGTCCGCGCGGGCCCGGCTGATGCAGGAACTCCCCGCCGGCGGCGCGATGGTCGCCGTCGAGGCCACCGAGGACGAGGTGCTGCCGCACCTGACGGACCTGGTGTCGATCGCCGCCGTCAACGGCCCCCGCTCGCTGGTCGTCGCGGGCGACGAGGCCGAAGCGCGCACGCTCGTCGAGCGGTTCCCCGGCCGCAAGACTAGGCGTCTCCTGGTCAGCCATGCGTTTCACTCGCCCTTGATGAACCCGATGCTGGAGGACTTCAGGGCCGCCGTCGCCGACGTACCGGCCGCCGAGCCACGCATTCCCGTGGTGTCGAACCTGACCGGCCGGCTTGCCGCGCCCGGCGAGCTGACCTCGCCGGACTACTGGGTCCGCCATGTCCGTGAGACGGTCCGCTTCCACGACGGCGTACGGACCCTGGGCGACCAGGGCGCGACGGCCTTCCTGGAACTGGGCCCGGACGGGGTGCTGTCCGCGCTGGTACGTGACGCGCTCGACGACCTCTCCGGTACGTCCCCGGCCGACGACGTGCCGGTGGCCGCGCTACTGCGCAAGGACCGCCCGGAGGAGGCCGCCGCGGTGACCGCGCTGGCCCGGCTGTACGCCGCCGGGACACACGTCGACTGGGCGCCTCTCTTCGAAGGCACCGGCGCACACCGCGTCGACCTGCCCACGTACCCCTTCCAACGGCAGCGCTACTGGCCCGAGCCCGCCGCCCGCCCCGCCGACCCGGTCGACGCGGAGTTCTGGGACCTCGTCGACGGCGGCGACCTTGCCACCGAGCTCGACCTCGCCCCCGACACCGCCGCCGCCGTGGCGCCCGCACTGGCGTCCTGGCGCTCCCGCCGGCAGGGCCGTTCCGCTCTGGACGGCCGGCGCTACCGCGAGTCCTGGACCCGGTTGTCCCTGCCGCCCGGTCAAGCGCCGGGCGCGTGGCTCGTCGTCGTACCGGCGGGGGAGCGGGACGACTGGACCTCGGCGGTCGTGGACGCCCTGGGCGGCACGGTCCTGGAGGTCGGCGCGCCGGACCGCACGGCGCTCGCGGAGCGGCTGCGCGGCTTCGCCGGCACGGGCGTCGTGTCGCTGCTGGGCACCGGCCGTCAGACGTCAGGCGACGACACCCCCTACGCCCTCTCCGCCACCCTCGCACTCGTCCAGGCGCTCGGTGACGCCGAGGTCCCCGCGCCCCTGTGGGCCGTGACCCGGGGCGCGGTGTCGACCGGCGACGGCGACCCCGTGACCGATCCCGCGCAGACGGCGCTCTGGGGACTCGGCCGGGTCGTCGCGCTGGAGCACCCGCGCCGCTGGGGCGGCCTCGTCGACCTGCCCGAAACCGTCGACGCGCGAGGACTGCGCGCCGCCCTGGGCAACCCGCTCGGTGAGGACCAGCTGGCCGTGCGCGGCGACGCCGTCCTCGGCCGCCGCCTGATACCCGCGCCCCGCGCGGGCCGCACCGGAGGGTGGACACCCTCGGGCTCGGTCCTGATCACCGGCGGCACCGGCGCACTCGGCGGCGCGGTCGCCGAGGCGCTGGCGGCCCGGGGCGCCGAGCACCTCGTCCTCGCCAGCCGCCGGGGCCCGCAGGCACCCGGCGCCGACGAGCTCGTGGCCCGCTTGACGGAGTACGGCGCCGAGGTGACCGTACGGGCCTGCGACGTCGCCGACCGCGAAGCCGTACGCGAACTGCTGGCCGGCATCCCCAGCCTCACCGCGGTCGTGCACGCGGCCGGCATCGACACCGGCGACGGACCCGTCGCCTCCCTCACCCCCGAGCGGCTGCACACCGTACTGGCCGCCAAGCTCACCGCGGCCCGCCACCTGCACGAACTCACGTCAGACCTCGACGCGTTCGTCCTGTTCTCCTCGGGCGCGGCAGCCTGGGGCAGCGGCGGACAGCCCGCCTACGCCGCCGCCAACGCCTACCTCGACGGCCTCGCCCAACTGCGCCGGGCCCAGGGACACGCCGCGACCTCCCTGCAGTGGGGCACCTGGGACGGCGCCGGCATGGCCGCCGACCCCGAGACGGCCGAACAGTTGCGCCGGCACGGCATGCTGCCGATGGAGCCGCGGCTCGCACTGACCGCGTTGAGCGAGGCGGTCGCGGACGGCGAGACCGTCCTGACCGTCGCCCACACGGACTGGCGGCGCTTCGCCCCCGGCTTCACCGCCGCCCGCCCCGCGCCCCTCCTGACGGAGATCCCGGAGTTCACCCGGGCCCTCACGGACATGGACGAGGACCAGGCCGGTGAGGCCCCCGCCCTCGCCGACCGGCTCTCCGCCCTGCCCGAGGACGAACGGACCGCCATCGTGCTCGACCTGGTGCGCACCCAGGCCGCCGCCGTCCTCGGACACCCCGGCGTCGACTCGATCAGCGTCGACAAGGCGTTCCGCGACCAGGGCTTCGACTCGCTGACCGCCGTCGAGATGCGCGACCGGATCAGGGCCGCCACCGGCCTGCCGGTCCCGTCCGGGCTGGTCTTCGACCACCCGACGCCGCGCGCCGTGGCCGAACACCTGCTGTCCCGGCTCGCCGCACCCACCGGCTCGGCACTGACCGAACTCACCCGGCTGGAGGCGGCGTTGCCCTCCGCGCCGGCCGCCGACCAGGACGCCGTCCGGGAACGCCTGGAGAAGCTCCTCGCGAGCCTGCGCACGCCGGCCGCGCCGCGTTGCTCCGAGGACGACATCAACAGCGCCTCCGTCGAGGACCTCCTGTCGATCATCGACGACGAGTTGCTCGACCAACCGTGACTTGCTGTGCCCGCATGACTTGTTGTGCCCGCGTGAAATGAGGACGGACCAGTGCAGGAAGAGCAGCAGGACAAGGTTGCCGACTACCTGAGGCGAGTCACCGTCGAGCTGCGCCGGGCTCGCGAACGCGTCCTCGAACTGGAACGCGACCGCACCGAGCCCATCGCGATCGTCGGCATGGCGTGCCGCTTCCCCGGCGGTGTCAGCACCCCCGAGGACCTGTGGCGCGTGGTGGCAGATGAACGCGACGTCCTCTCCCCGTTCCCCACCGACCGCGGCTGGGACTTGGAGACGTTGCGCTCCGGTGCCTCCCTCGCCACCGAGGGCGGCTTCCTCGACACGGTGGCCGACTTCGACGCCGACTTCTTCGGCATCTCCCCGCGTGAGGCGCTGGGCATGGACCCGCAGCAGCGCCTGATGCTGGAGGTGGCGTGGGAGGCACTGGAGCGGGCCGGCCTCGACCCGGCCGCGCTGCGCGGCAGCCAGACCGGGGTGTTCGTCGGCACCAACGGCCAGGACTACGCCGACCTGGTGTCCGTGGACGGCGACGGGCACGCCTCCACCGGCCTCATCGCGTCCGTCCTCTCCGGCCGCATGTCCTACACCTTCGGCTTCCAGGGCCCCGCCGTCAGCGTCGACACCGCCTGCTCGTCGTCCTCGGTCGCCCTGCACCTCGCCTCCCAGGCCCTGCGCGGCGGCGAATGCTCCCTCGCCCTGGCCGGGGGCGTCACGATCATGGCCACGCCGCACGCCTTCGTCGAGTTCACCCTGCAGCGCGGACTCGCCGCCGACGGCCGCTGCAAGGCCTTCTCCGACGCCGCCGACGGCACCGGCTGGTCCGAGGGCGCCGGCGTACTCGTACTGGAACGCCTCTCGGACGCAGTGCGCAACGGGCACCGGGTGCTGGCGGTGGTGCGGGGTTCGGCGGTCAACCAGGACGGCGCGTCCAACGGCCTGACAGCGCCCAACGGCCCGTCGCAGGAGCGGGTGATCCGGCAGGCTCTCGCGAGCGCCGGCCTGTCCGCCGCCGAGGTGGACGCGGTCGAGGCACACGGCACCGGCACCGCTCTGGGCGACCCGATCGAGGCCCACGCCCTCATGGCCACCTACGGCCAGGAACGCGACGCCGACCGCCCGCTGCTGATCGGCTCGGTCAAGTCCAACATCGGCCACACCCAGGCCGCCGCCGGCGTCGCGAGCGTGATCAAGGTCGTGTACGCCATGCAGCACGGGTTGTTGCCGAGGACGCTGCACGTGGACGCGCCGTCGTCGCACGTCGACTGGTCGGCGGGTGCGGTGGAGCTGCTGACGTCCGCCACGGCCTGGCCGGAGTTGGGGCACCCGCGTCGGGCCGGTATCTCGTCGTTCGGTGTCAGTGGGACGAACGCGCACGTGATCCTGGAGGCGGCGCCTGCGGAGGAAGCGCCCGAGCGCGGGGCAGGTCCTGTGCACGGGGTGCCGTGGGTTGTCTCGGCCAAGTCCGAGGGGGCGTTGGGCGAGCAGGTCGAGGCGGTGCGGGGTGCCGAGGGCGACGCCCTTGACGTCGGGTTCTCCCTGCTGACCGCGCGGTCGCTGTTCGAGCACCGGGCGGTGGTGCTGGACGGCGAGGAGATCGCCAGGGGAGTGGCGGGCGGCGGGAAGCCCGTGGCCGTGCTGTTCTCCGGGCAGGGGTCTCAACGGCTCGGTATGGGCCGGGAGTTGTATGAGCGGTTCCCGGTGTTCGCCCGTGCTCTGGATGACGTACTCGCTCATCTCGACCCGGCGCTGCGGGGAGTGATGTGGGGCGAGGACGAGGAGTTGCTGAACCGGACCGGTTCCACGCAACCGGCGTTGTTCGCCTTCGAGGTGGCGCTGTACCGGCTGGCGGAGTCCTTCGGTGTGAAGGCCGCTCATGTGGCCGGTCATTCGATCGGTGAGATCGCGGCGGCGCATGTGGCCGGTGTCCTGAGCCTGGAGGATGCGGCGAGGCTGGTGTCGGCGCGGGCGTCGTTGATGCAGGCGTTGCCGCCCGGGGGCGCGATGGTGGCGATCGAGGCCACCGAAGAGGAAGTCGCCGCGCAGCTAACCGAGTCGGTGTCGATCGCTGCCGTCAATGGTGCGTCCTCGGTGGTGATCGCGGGTGACGAGGTTGAAGTCGAGCGGGTCGCCGGGCTGTTCGGTGACCGCCGGACCAAGCGGCTGAGGGTCTCCCATGCCTTCCATTCGCCGTTGATGGAGCCGATGCTGGACGACTTCCGCACGGTGGTCGGCCAACTCACCTTCCACGCCCCGGCGATCCCGTTCACCGCCAGTGGTGACGTGACCGATCCGGAGTACTGGGTCCGGCACGTCCGCGAGACCGTCCGCTTCCACGACCACGTCACCGCCCTCGGTGCGAAGGCGTTCCTGGAGATCGGCCCCGACGGCGTACTCTCCGCGCTCGTCGAGGACGCCGTGCCCGCGCAGCGCAAGAACCTGGACGAGGCGACCGCCTTCGTCACCGCTCTGGCCCGGCTGCATGTCACCGGCGTGCCGGTCGACTGGACGCCGTTCTACGAGGGCGGCCGCCGTGTAGACCTCCCCACCTACCCCTTCCAGCGTCGGCGCTACTGGCCCTCTGCCTCCGGCCGCGCGGTCGACGCCTCCGGGCTGGGCCTGACCGCCGTCGAACACCCGCTGCTCGGCGCGGCGGTCGAGGTCGCGGGTGGTGACGGTGCCCTGTTCACCTCGCGGCTGTCGGTGAGCACGCACCCGTGGCTCGCGGACCATGTCGTGGCGGGCCGGGTGCTGTTCCCCGGCACCGCCTTCGTCGAGCTGGCGCTGCGGGCCGGCGACGAGGTGGGCCTGGACCGGCTGGACGAGCTGACCCTGTCGGTGCCGCTGGTGCTGCCGGAGCGCGGGTCGATCCAGGTACAGGTCGCCGTCGGGGCGCCGGACGGCACCGGGCGCCGCCCGGTCACGGTGTACTCGCGGCTCGACGCCGACACCCCCTGGCTGGAGCACGCCACCGGGTTCCTCGCGGCGGGCACCGTCCACGACGACTTCGACGCGACCCCGTGGCCGCCGCCCGGGGCCGAAGCGGTCCCCGTGGACGGGTTCTACGAGCGCTTCGCCGACGCCGGTTTCACCTACGGCCCCGCCTTCCAGGGCGTACGAGCGGCATGGCGGCTCGGCGACAGCGTGTACGCCGAGGTTGCGCTGCCGGAAGGCACCCCCGGTACGGACGCCGACGCGGCGGCATACGGACTGCACCCGGCGCTGCTGGACTCGGCGCTGCACGCCGCCGAGTTGAGCCCGGCCGGCGGCGGTCTGCCCTTCGCGTGGCAGGGCGTGTCCCTGCACGCCACCGGCGCGACCGCGCTGCGGGTACGGATCCGGACCCGCGACGAGTCGGTCTCCGTGGCCCTCGCCGACGGCACCGGAGCCCCGGTCGCCTCGGTCGACTCCCTGGTCACCCGCCCGCTGCCCAGCGGCGACCTCGGCACCTCGATCGCGCGCGAGGCGCTGTTCCACGTCGACTGGACCCCGGTCGAACTGCCCGCCGAGGGCCCCGCCGACGTCGTACTCGAATACCTCTCGGCGCCTTCGGACGACGTCGTCGGCTCGGCGCACGAGATCACCAAGCGGGTCCTGGCGAAGATCCAGGAGTGGCTTGCCGACGAGCGCCCCGAGCGTCTGGTGTTCGTCACCCGTGCCGGTGACCTGGCCGCCTCCACCGCGTGGGGTCTGGTGCGGTCGGCGCAGGCCGAGCACCCCGGCCGGTTCGGCATCGTCGACACCGACACCGGCTTGGACGAAGTCGCCGCCCGGGCCCTGCGCCTCGACGAGCCTCAACTGCGCCTCCGTGGCGGCGAGGTCACGGTTCCGCGCCTCACCCGCCTCGCCCCGTCCGACACACCGGTCGGCAGCGAGCCCGCGTGGGACGGGCAGGTGCTGATCACCGGCGGCACCGGTGGGCTCGGCATGCTCGTCGCCCGCCACCTCGTCACCGCGCACGGAGTGCGCGACCTGCTGCTGGTCAGCCGCCGCGGGGAGGCGGACACCGCCGAGCTGGAGGCGCTGGGCGCGCGGGTCGTCGTCGAGGCGTGCGACGTCGCCGACCGCGAAGCCGTGGCCGCGCTGCTGGCCCGGCACCAGGTGCGGGCCGTCGTGCACACGGCGGGCGTGCTGGACGACGGTGTCGTGGAGTCGCTGACCGGCGAACGTGTCGACACGGTGCTCGCGCCCAAGGTGGACGCGGCCTGGCACCTGCACGAACTCACCGCCGACCTGTCCGCCTTCGTCGTCTTCTCCTCCGTCGCCGGCACCCTCGGCACCGCAGGACAGGGCAACTACGCGGCCGCCAACACCTTCCTGGACGCCCTCGCCGAACATCGCAGGGCGGCCGGACTGCCCGCGACCTCGCTGGCGTGGGGCCCGTGGCTGGCCGGCATGCTGTCCGGCGCCGACGCCGACCGCATGGCCCGTACCGGCATCCCCGGCATCACCGCGGAGCAGGGCGTCGAACTGTTCGACGCCGCCCTGAAGGCCGGTGCGACGGCCGGTACGGCGGCCGTGGTGCCGGTGCGCCTCGATCTGCCGGTGCTGCGCGGACGCGGCGAGGCCGCGCCGATCCTGCGCGGCCTGATCCGGGTCCGCGCCCGGCGCGCGGTCGCCGGTTCGGACACCGCCGCGTCCCTCGCGCAGCGGCTGGCCGCACTGCCCGCCGAGGGACGGCGCGAGGCCGCGCTGGACCTGGTGCGCGGCCAGGTCGCGGCCGTGCTCGGCCATGTCGGCACCGACGAGATCGACCCCGGCCGGGCCTTCCAGAGCCTCGGTTTCGACTCGCTGACCGCTGTCGAACTGCGCAACCAGCTCACCACCGCGACCGGCCTGCGCCTGTCCAGCACCCTGATCTTCGACTACCCGAACTCCGGCGCGCTGGCGGACCACCTCCTGGACGAACTGTTCGGGACCGACGCGCCCACGCCGGACCTGCCCGCCGCGGCCACCGCGTCCACGGCGGCCCTGTCCCACGACCCGATCGTCATCGTCGGCATGGCCTGCCGCTACCCCGGCGGCGGCGCCTCCCCCGAGGACCTGTGGCGCCTCGTCTCCGACGGCGTCGACGCGGTCAGCGGCTTCCCGACCAACCGTGGCTGGGACGCGGACGCGCTCTACCACCCCGACCCCGACCACACCGGCACCTCGTACACAAGGTCCGGTGGCTTCCTGCATGACGCGGGCGAGTTCGACCCGGCGTTCTTCGGGATGTCCCCGCGCGAGGCACTCTCGACCGACTCGCAGCAGCGCCTGCTGCTGGAGACCTCCTGGGAGGCACTGGAGCGCACGGGCATCGACCCGCTGACCCTGCACGGCAGCCGCACCGGCGTGTTCGCGGGCGTCATGTACACCGACTACTCGGTGCTGATCAGCGGCTCGGAGTTCGAGGGCTACCAGAGCATGGGCAGCGCGGGCACCTTCGCCTCCGGCCGCGTGTCCTACACCTTCGGCTTCGAGGGCCCGGCCGTCACCGTCGACACCGCCTGCTCGTCCTCCCTGGTGGCACTGCACCTGGCCGCGCAGGCGCTGCGGAGCGGCGAGTGCACGCTGGCGCTCGCCGGCGGCGTGACGGTGATGTCGACGCCGTCGACCTTCATCGAGTTCTCCCGCCAGCGCGGCCTTTCCGCCGACGGCCGCTGCAAGTCCTTCGCCGACTCGGCCGACGGTGTGGGCTGGGCCGAGGGCGCCGGCATCGTCGTACTGGAACGGCAGTCGGATGCCGTGCGCAACGGTCACCGGATCCTGGCCGTCGTCAAGGGCTCGGCGGTCAACCAGGACGGTGCGTCCAACGGGCTTACGGCGCCGAACGGTCCGTCGCAGCAGCGCGTCATCCGGCAGGCTCTCGCGAGCGCCGGTCTGTCCACCGCGGACGTCGACGCCGTCGAGGCACACGGCACCGGCACCACGCTGGGCGACCCGATCGAGGCGCAGGCGCTGCTCGCCACGCTCGGTCAGGACCGCGATGCGGACCGGCCGCTGCTGCTGGGCTCCGTGAAGTCCAACATCGGGCACACCCAGGCCGCCGCCGGTGTCGCCGGTGTCATCAAGATGGTCATGGCCATGCGCCACGGGTTGTTGCCGAGGACGCTGCACGTGGACGCGCCGTCGTCGCACGTCGACTGGTCGGCGGGTGCGGTGGAGCTGCTGACCTCCGACACGCCATGGCCTGAGGTGGATCGGGTACGTCGGGCCGGTATCTCGTCGTTCGGTGTCAGTGGGACGAACGCGCACGTGATCCTGGAGCAGGCGCCCGCGGCGGACGTCCCCGAGCCAGCGGACGTCCCCGAGCCAGCGGTCGGCCCTGCGCACGCGGTGCCGTGGATCGTCTCGGCCAAGTCGGACGAGGCGCTGAGCGAGCAGGTCGAGGCGCTGCCCGGCGTCGAGGGCCACGCCGCCGACATCGGGTTCTCCCTGCTGACCACGCGGTCACTGTTCGATCACCGGGCGGTGGTGCTGGACGGCGAGGAGATCGCGAGGGGAGTGGCGGGCGGCGCGAAGCCGGTGGCCGCGCTGTTCTCCGGGCAGGGGTCTCAACGGCTCGGTATGGGCCGGGAGTTGTACGAGCGGTTCCCGGTGTTCGCCGAGGCCTTGGACGACGTACTCGCTCACCTCGACCCGGCGCTGCGGGGTGTGATGTGGGGCGAGGACGAGGAACTGCTGAACCGGACCGGTCATACACAGCCGGCCCTGTTCGCCTTCGAGGTGGCGCTGTACCGGCTGGCGGAGTCCTTCGGTGTGAAGGCCGCTCATGTGGCCGGTCATTCGATCGGTGAGATCGCGGCGGCGCATGTGGCGGGTGTCCTCAGCCTGGAGGACGCGGCGAAGCTGGTGTCGGCTCGGGCGTCGCTGATGCAGGCGCTGCCTGCGGGTGGCGCGATGGTGGCGATCGAGGCCACCGAAGAGGAAGTCGCCGCGCAGCTAACCGAGTCGGTGTCGATAGCCGCCGTCAATGGCCCGTCTTCCGTAGTGATCGCGGGCGATGAAGCCGAGGTCGAGCGGATAGCCGAAGGCTTTGCTGATCGCAGGACCAAGCGGCTGAGGGTCTCCCATGCCTTCCACTCGCCGTTGATGGAGCCGATGCTGGACGACTTCCGCACGGTGGTCGGCCAACTCGCCTTCCACACGCCGACGATCCCGTTCACCGCCAGTGGGGATGTGACGGACCCGGAGTACTGGGTGCGGCACGTCCGTGAGACGGTCCGTTTCCACGACCACGTCACCGCGTTGGGTGCGAAGGCGTTCCTGGAGATCGGTCCCGACGGCGTACTCTCCGCGCTCGTCGAGGACGCCGTGCCTGCGCAGCGCAAGAACCTGGACGAGGCGACCGCCTTCGTCACCGCTCTGGCCCGGCTGCATGTCACCGGCGTGCCGGTCGACTGGACGCCGTTCTACGAGGGCGGCCGCCGTGTAGACCTCCCCACCTACTCCTTCCAGCACCAGTACTTCTGGCCCGAGCCCACGCCCAGGACGGACGTCGCCGCCGCCGGTCTCGGATCCGTCGAACACCCCCTGCTCGGCGCTGCCGTGGAGCTCGCCGGAGCGGCCGGGCATCTCTTCACGTCGCGGCTCTCGCTGCGTACGCACCCGTGGCTCGCCGACCATGCCGTGCGCGGCGAGGTGTTCGTGCCGGGTGCCGCCTTGGTGGAGCTGGCGCTGCGCGCGGGTGACGAGGTCGGCTGCGACCGGGTCGAGGAACTGACGCTCGCCGCACCGCTGGTGCTGCCCGCGCGCGGGTCCGTGCAGGTGCAGGCCTGGGTCGGTGCGGAGGTGGACGGACGCCGTTCGTTCACCGTCCACGCGCGGCCCGAGGACGACGCCGACGGGCCCTGGACGCCGCACGCGACGGGCACGCTGGCCGTCGGGACGGGCGGCAGCGACTTCGACGCGACCGTGTGGCCGCCGGCCGCCGAGCCCGTCGAGGTCGACGGCGCATACGAGCGGTTCGCGGACCTCGGCTTCGAATACGGCCCGCTGTTCCAGGGCCTGCGTGCCGTGTGGCGCGCGGGCGACACCGTGTACGCCGAGGTCGCGCTGCCGGACGGCACCGACGTGCGGGGCTTCGGCCTGCACCCGGCGCTGCTCGACGCCGCCCTGCACGCGGCGTTGCTCGTCGACGGCGGCGCCCGGCTGCCGTTCTCGTGGGAGGGCGTGTCGCTGCACGCCACCGGCGCCTCGTCGGTACGGGTGCGACTGACCCGGGGCGCCGACGGGTACGCCATCGCGCTGGCCGACACCACCGGCGCGCCGGTCGCGAGCGTCGACGCGCTCGTCGTACGGGAGGACACGGCGGCGGCGCGGGCCGCGGGTCCGGAGCGGGACGCGCTGTTCCGCGTCGACTGGGTTCCCGTCGATGTGCCCGTCGAGCCCGCGACCGGGGTCGTCATCGAGCCCGTCGTTGCCGTCGCCGAGGAAGGCGTCGTCGAGTCGGTGCGTCGGCTGACCGCGCGGGCGCTTGAAGCGATGCAGCAGTGGATCGCCGAGGAGCGGCCCGAGAAGCTCGTCTTCGTCACCGGCGCCGGGTGCCTCGCCGGGGCGGCCGTGCGCGGCCTGGTGCGGTCGGCACAGACCGAGCACCCGGGCCGGTTCGGCATCATCGACACCGACGGCAGCACCGTTGAATCCGACACCGACTCCGACGAACTCGTCGCCCGGGCCCTCGGCATCGACGAACCCGAACTGTCCATCCGTGACGGCGTGGTGCGCGCCGCCCGGCTCGCCCGGGCCACAGCGGGGGAGCGGGAGGTCGCCTGGGAAGGGCCGGTGCTCATCACCGGCGGCACCGGCGGCCTCGGCGGGATCGTCGCCCGGCACCTCGTCGACGATCACGGCATCCGCGACCTGGTCCTGGTCAACCGCAGCGGCAGCCGGCCGGAGTGGGTGGACGGGCTGGACGCCGACGTCACGGTGGTGGCGTGCGACGTCGCCGACCGCGAGGCGCTCGCCGCGCTGCTGGCGGAGCACCCGGTCCGCTCCGTCGTGCACGCGGCCGGCACCCTCGACGACGGGGTCGTCGAGGCGCTGACCCCCGACCGCCTGGACACGGTGTTCGCGCCGAAGGCCGACGCCGCCTGGCACCTGCACGAACTCACCGAGGACCTCTCGGCGTTCGTGGTCTTCTCCTCCGTGGCGGGCACCATCGGCAGCGCAGGCCAGGGCAACTACGCCGCCGCGAACGCGTTCCTCGACGCCCTCGCCGAGAACCGCCGGGCTGCCGGCCTGCCCGCGCTGTCGCTGGCGTGGGGCGCCTGGGAAGGCGGCATGGCGGGCGCGCTGCCCGAGGCGGACGTCGAGCGCATGCGCCGCGCCGGGCTGCCGCCGATCACCGTCGAGCAGGGCGTCGCGCTGTTCGACGCGGCACTGGCGAGCGACGAGGCCGTTCTGGTCCCGGCGCGCCTGGACCTGTCGGTGCTGCGGGCCCGGGGCGAGGTACGGCCGCTGCTGCGCGGTCTGATCCGTACCCGCGCCAAGCGTTCGGTCGCCGGGTCCGAGACGGCCGTGTCGCTGGTGGCGCGGCTGTCGGCGCGGGCGGACACCGAGCGTCTCGAAGCGCTGCTGGAGCTGGTGCGCGGCGAGATCGCCGGGGTGCTCGGGCACGCCGGAGCGCACGCCGTCGACGCCGAGCAGCAGTTCGCCGACCTCGGCTTCGACTCGCTCACCGCGGTCGAGCTGCGCAACCGTCTCGGCACGGCGACCGGGCTGCGGCTGCCGGCCACGCTGATCTTCGACTACCCGACCGCCTCGGTCCTCGCCTCTCACATCAAGGGCGAACTGTTCGGCACCGACGCACCGGCCGCGCTCGTGCCGGTCGCCACGGCGACCCCGGCCGACGACGACCCGATCGTCATCGTCGGCATGGCGTGCCGCTACCCCGGTGACGTCACCACCCCCGACGAACTGTGGCAGCTGGTGCTGGGCGGCACCGACGCGATCAGCGGCTTCCCGGCGAACCGCGGCTGGGACCTGGACGCCCTCTACCACCCCGACCCCGACCACCTGGGTACCTCGTACACCCGCTCGGGCGGCTTCCTGCACGACGCGGCGCTCTTCGACCCCGAGTTCTTCGGCATGTCGCCCCGCGAGGCGCTGGCCACGGACACCCAGCAGCGGCTGCTGATGGAGACGGCGTGGGAGGCGCTGGAGCGGTCCGGCATCGACCCGGTCGCGCTGAAGGGCAGCCGGACCGGCGTGTTCACCGGCCTGATGTACAACGACTACCAGTCCCTCCTCGGCGGCGGTGACCTCGAAGGCCACCAGGGCCAGGGCAGCGCGGGCAGCGTGGCCTCGGGCCGGATGTCGTACGTGTTCGGCTTCGAGGGTCCCGCGGTCACCATCGACACCGCCTGCTCGTCGTCGCTGGTCGCGATGCACTGGGCGATCCAGTCGCTGCGCAGCGGCGAGTGCGACCTCGCGCTCGCGGGCGGTGCGACGGTGATGTCGACGCCGTCGACCTTCATCGAGTTCTCCCGCCAGCGCGGCATCTCCGCGGACGGCCGCTCCAAGGCGTTCTCCGACTCCGCCGACGGCGTGGGCTGGGCCGAGGGCGTCGGCCAGCTCGTCCTGGAGCGGCAGTCCGACGCCCTCCGCAACGGGCACCGCATCCTCGCCGTCGTCCGCGGCTCCGCCGTCAACCAGGACGGTGCGTCGAATGGTCTGACGGCACCGAACGGGCCTTCGCAGCAGCGCGTCATCCGCCAGGCCCTCGCCTCCGCCGGCCTCACGACGGCGGACGTGGACGCCGTGGAGGCACACGGCACCGGCACCCCGCTGGGCGACCCGATCGAGGCGCAGGCCCTGCTCGCGACCTACGGCCAGGACCGCGACGTACCGCTCTACCTGGGATCCGTGAAGTCCAACATCGGGCACTCCCAGGCCGCCGCCGGTGTCGCCGGTGTCATCAAGATGGTGCTCGCGATGCGTCACGGTGTGCTGCCGCGCACCCTGCACATCACCGAACCCTCCTCGCACATCGACTGGGAGGAGGGCTCCGTCGAACTGCTCACCGAGCAGACCGCGTGGCCCGCGGCCGACCGCCCCCGCCGCGCCGGTGTCTCGTCGTTCGGTGTCAGCGGCACTAACGCGCACGTCATCCTGGAGCAAGGCCCCACCGTCACCGAAACCCCGACCCCGCGCCCCACGGACGGGGGCGTCCCCAGGCTGGTGTCCGCCAAGTCCGAGGCCGCGCTGCGCGAACAGCTCGAACGGACCAAGGGCCTGGACGGCGACCCGCTGGACATCGCCCACTCCCTCAACGGCAGGACGACATTCGAGCACCGCGCCGTCGTCCTCGGCGACGGCCCGGACGACACCGTCACCGGCCGGGCCGACATCAGCGGCCGGACCGTGTTCGTGTTCCCCGGCCAGGGCTCCCAGTGGATCGGCATGGGCCGTGAACTCCTCGGCTCCCACAAGGCGTTCACCCGCCGCCTCACCGAGTGCGCCGAGGCGCTGCGGCCGTACGTGGACTGGTCACTGCTCGACGTCCTGCGCGACGAGCAGTCCCTGGAACGGGTAGACGTCGTCCAGCCCGTGCTGTGGGCGGTGATGGTGTCCCTCGCGGAGGTGTGGCGCTCGTACGGCGTCGAGCCCGACGCCGTCGTCGGCCACTCCCAGGGCGAGATAGCCGCCGCGGCCGTCGCCGGAGCCCTGAGCCTCGACGACGCCGCGCGCATCGTGGCCCTGCGCAGCCAGGCCGTCGACGAGGCGCTGTCCCGGCGCGGCGGCATGCTGTCCGTGTCGCTGCCCGCCGACCGGATCCGGCCGCGCATCGAGAAGTACGGCGACCGGATCGCCGTGGCCGCAGTCAACGGCCCCGGCTCCACCGTCGTCGCCGGCGAGGTCGCCGCGCTGGAGGAGATCGTCGCCAACTGCCAGGCCGAG
This sequence comes from Streptomyces sp. R28, assembly GCF_041052385.1. Taxonomy (GTDB): domain Bacteria; phylum Actinomycetota; class Actinomycetes; order Streptomycetales; family Streptomycetaceae; genus Streptomyces. The sequence continues at coordinate 10,094,744 of NZ_CP163439.1, forward strand.
GACATCCGCGCCCGCATGATCGCCGTGGACTACGCCTCGCACACCCCGCAGGTGGAGGAGATCCGCGAACGCGTCCTGGCCGACCTCGCCCCGATCACGCCCCGCACCGGTGACGTGCCGTTCTACTCGACCGTCACCGGTACCCGGATCGACACCGCGGGACTCGACGCCGAGTACTGGTTCACCAACCTGCGCCACACCGTGGAGTTCGAGCGGGCGACCCGCGCCCTGCTCGCCGACGGCCACCGCTTCTTCGTCGAGCCGAGCGCCCACCCCGTCCTCACCGTCGGCATCGAGCAGACCCTGGAGGCCGAGGGCGTCGACGCCGTCGCGCTGGGCACCCTGCGGCGCGGCGAGGGCGGCCTGCGACAACTCCTCACCGCCCTGGCGCAGGCGCATGTGCGCGGCCTGACCGTCCGCTGGGACGACCTGTTCACCGGCGGCACGACGGTCGACCTGCCCACCTACGCCTTCCAGCGGCAGCGCTACTGGCCGGCCACCGTGACCGGCTCGGGCGACGCGACGGGCCTCGGCCTCACCGCGGTGGCGCACCCGCTGCTCGGCGCGGCCGTCGACCTGGCCGGCGCCGACGGCGTGCTCTTCACCAGCCGCCTGTCCCCGGGCACCCACCCCTGGCTCACCGACCACGCCGTCGGCGGGCGGGTGCTGCTGCCCGGCACGGCATTCGTGGAACTCGCGCTCCGCGCGGGCGACGAGGTCGGCTGCAACCGCCTCGACGAACTCACCATCTCGGCGCCCCTCGTCCTCGACCACGCCGTCCAGCTCCAGGTGTCCGTCACCCCACAGGAGACCTCGCAGGAGAACGGCCGCCACCGCGTCGCGATCCATTCCCGCCCCGACGACGACACACCGTGGACCGAACACGCCTCCGGCACCGTGAGCGACGGCGCGTACACCAGTGACTTCGACGCCGCCGTCTGGCCGCCGACGGGTGCCGGGCGGGTCGACATCGAAGGCTGCTACGACACCTTCGCGGTCCTCGGCTTCGAGTACGGCCCCGTCTTCCAGGGCCTGCAGGCCGTGTGGCGGCGCGGCGACGAGGTGTTCGCGGAGGTGGCGCTGCCCGAGGGGGTGGAGCCCGGCACCTTCGGCATCCACCCTGCCCTCCTCGACGCCGCTCTGCACGCCGCGCTGCTCACCCGCGACGGCGCCGGACTGCCCTTCGCCTGGGAGGGCGTGTCCCTGCACGCCACCGGCGCCACGACCCTTCGGGTACGCCTCACCCCCCGGGCCGACGGCATGGAGCTCGCCTTCGCCGACACCGAGGGCGGCCCCGTCGTGTCCGTCGAGTCCCTCGTCGTACGCCCCCTCGCGCAGACGCCGCTCGACGACATCCACCGGGACGCGCTGTTCCGCGTCGACTGGACGCAGGTCACGCTGCCCGACGCCACATCCGCCGACGTCGCCGACGTCGTGGTCGAACACGCCCTGGGCGCCGATGACACCGGCGACCCCGACGACGTGATCGGGTCCACGCATGCCCTCACCACCCGGGTCCTCGGCCTGCTCCAGGAGTGGATCGCCGAGGAACGCCCCGGCAGGCTCGCCGTCGTCACCCGCCACGGAGACCTCGCCGGGCAGGCGGTGTGGGGCCTGGTGCGCTCCGCGCAGACCGAGCACCCCGGCCGGTTCCAGCTCATCAGCGTCGACATCGACAGCGACGCCGACCTCGCCGCCGTACCGCCGCAGGCACTCGCCTCCGACGAGCCGCAACTGCGCCTGCGCGACGGCAAGGCGTACGCGCCGCGCCTCGCCCGCGCCGCCGCCGCACAGGACGACATCGCCTGGGAAGGGCCGGTGCTCGTCACCGGCGGCACCGGCGGCCTCGCCGGCGTCATCGCCAGGCACCTCGTCCACCGGCACGGCATCCGCGACCTGGTCCTCGCCAGCCGTAGCGGCCGTACTCCGGAATGGGTCGCCGAGCTCGACGCGCACGTGGACGTCGTCGCCTGCGACGTCGCCGACCGGGACGCGCTCGCCGACCTCCTGGCCCGGCACGAGATCCGCTCCGTCGTGCACACCGCGGGCGTGCTCGACGACGGCATCGTCGAATCTCTGACGCCGGAGCAACTCGCCACCGTGCTCAGGCCCAAGGTGGACGCGGCCTGGCACCTGCACGAACTCACCGCGGACCTCTCGGCGTTCGTCGTCTTCTCCTCCGCCGCCGGACTGCTCGGCGGCGCGGGGCAGGGCAACTACGCGGCGGGCAACGCCTTCCTCGACGCCCTCGCCGAGCACCGTCGCGCCCTCGGGCTGCCCGCCGTCTCGCTCGCCTGGGGCACCTGGGACTCCACGGCCGGCCTCACCGGCACCCTCACCGAAGCCGACCGCGAACGCCTCGTGCGCGCCGGAATGCCGCCGCTGTCGGCCGAGCAGGGCACGGCCCTGTTCGACGCCGCCCTCGCCACCGCCGAACCGGTCCTGCTCCCTGCCCGCCTCGACCTCGCGACCCTGCGCGCCCAGGGCGACGTCCCCGCGCTGCTGCGCGGCCTCGTCCGCACCCGGACCCGCCGCACCGCCGCCGGCTCGGCCGCCGCGTCCGGCCTGGTGCAGCGCCTGCGCCCGCTCGGCGACGCCGAACGCATCGACGCGCTGACCGACATCGTCCGCACCCAGGTCGCCGCCGTCCTCGCCCACGCCGAGGGCACCACGTTCGACGCCTCACGGGCCTTCCGCGACCTCGGCTTCGACTCTCTGACCGCCGTCGACCTGCGCAACCGCCTCGGCAACGTCACCGGGCTGCGACTGCCGGCCACCCTGGTCTTCGACTACCCGACCACCGCCGTGCTCGCCGAGTTCCTGCGCGACGAGCTGTTCGGCAGCGACCAGGCCGCGGCCGTACGCGTGCACACCGCCGTGGACGACGACCCGATCGCCGTCGTCGGCATGGCCTGCCGCTTCCCCGGCGGGGTCACCACCCCGGAGGAGCTGTGGCAGCTCGTCCTGGACGGCACCGACGCCATCTCCGAGTTCCCCGCCGACCGCGGCTGGGACCTGGACGCCCTGTTCGCGGCCGACGCCGAGACCGGCACCTCCGCGACCCGCCTCGGCGGATTCCTGCACGACGCGGGCGAGTTCGACCCGGCGTTCTTCGCCATGTCCCCCCGTGAGGCCCTCGCCACCGACGCCCAGCAGCGCCTGCTGCTGGAAACGTCCTGGGAGTCCCTGGAGCGAGCCGGCATCGACCCGCTCTCGCTGCGCGGCAGCGCGACCGGTGTGTTCGCCGGCGTGATGTACAACGACTACGCCCAGCTCCTCGGCACCGAGTTCGAGGGCTACCACGGCACCGGCAGCTCCCCCTCCGTCGCCTCGGGCCGCGTCTCGTACGTGCTCGGCCTGGAAGGCCCCGCCGTGTCCATCGACACCGCGTGCTCGTCGTCGCTCGTTGCCACCCACCTCGCCGTGCAGTCCCTGCGACAGGGCGAGTGCGACCTCGCCCTCGCCGGCGGCGTCGCGATCATGTCGACGCCGGCCACCTTCGTCGAGATCTCCCGCCAACGCGGCGTCTCGGCGGACGGCCGCTCGAAGGCCTTCTCCGACGACGCCGACGGCACCGGGTTCTCCGAGGGTGTGGGCATGGTCGTGCTGGAGCGGCTGTCGGATGCGGTGCGCAACGGGCATCGAGTGCTGGCCGTCGTCAAGGGCTCGGCGGTCAATCAGGACGGTGCGTCGAATGGCCTTACGGCGCCGAACGGTCCTTCGCAGCAGCGGGTGATCCGGCAGGCGCTCGCGTCCGCCGGTCTTTCGACTGCGGATGTGGACGCCGTGGAGGCGCACGGTACGGGGACGTCGCTCGGCGACCCGATCGAGGCGCAAGCGCTGTTGGCCACGTACGGCCAGGACCGTGATGTACCGCTCTACCTGGGCTCCGTGAAGTCCAACATCGGGCACACCCAGTCGGCGGCGGGTGTCGCCGGCATGATCAAGATGATCAAGGCGCTGGAGCACGGGGTGCTGCCGCGGACGTTGCATGTCACCGAGCCGTCGTCGCATGTGGATTGGGCTGCGGGTTCGGTGGAGTTGTTGACGTCGGCGGTGGAGTGGCCCGGTGGGGAGCGTCCGCGTCGGGCGGGTGTGTCGTCGTTCGGTATCAGCGGGACGAACGCGCATCTGATCCTGGAGGCGGCTGTCCCCGAGGAGTCGGCGGAGTCCGGTGCCGTGGGTTCGGGGCTTGGGGTTCCGTGGGTGGTGTCGGCGCGGTCTGAGCGGTCGTTGGATGCGCAGGTTGCGCGGTTGGAGGCTCTTGAGGCCGACAGCGTCGATGTGGGCTGGTCTTTGCTGGGGCGGTCGGTGTTTGATCACCGGGCTGTGCTGGTGGAGGGGCAGTTGGTGCGGGGTGTGGCCGGTGAGGTCGGGCCTGGTCCGGTGTTCGTGTTCCCCGGTCAGGGCTCGCAGTGGGCGGGGATGGCGGTTGAACTGCTGGATTCCTCCGAGGTGTTTGCGCACTGGGTGGCTGAGTGTGACCGGGTGATCGGGTCCTTCGTGGACTGGTCGGTCGTGGATGTGCTGCGGGGTGATGCGGAGCTGTTGGAGCGCATCGAGATCTTGCAGCCGGTGTTGTTCGCGGTGATGGTGTCGTTGGCGCAGACGTGGCGGTCGTTCGGTGTGGAGCCGGGCGCGGTGGTGGGGCATTCGCAGGGTGAGATCGCGGCTGCTTTCGTGGCGGGTGCGTTGAGCCTTGAGGATGCCGTGCGGATTGTCGTGCTGCGCAGTCAGCTGTTCGCGGACGAGTTGGTGGGCCGGGGTGCGGTCGCCTCGGTGGCGCTGCCGGTGGAGGCGGTGCGTGAACTCATCGGTCGCTGGGCTGGGTTGTCGGTGGCCGGTATCAACGGTCCGAATGCGTGCACGGTGGCTGGTCCGGAGGCTGAGCTGGGCGAGTTCGTCGACCTGTGCGTGAGCCGGGGTGAGCGGGCGCGTGTCGTGCCCTCGACGGTGGCGTCGCACGGCCCGCAGGTCGAGCCGCTGCGGGAACGCCTCCTGGAGCTGCTGGCGGAGACGACTCCTCGGACGGCGGGTATCCCGTTCTACTCGGCGGTGACCGGCGAGCGGATCGACACGACGGAACTGGGCCCGGAGTACTGGTACTTGAACGCCCGCAGGCCGATCGAGTTCGCGAAGGTCACCCGCGCATTGATCGACGACGGCTACCGCGTGTTCGTCGAGTCCAGTGCGCACCCGGTGCTGACGATGCCGCTGCAGTCCACCGCCGACGATCACGGCGCGGCGGACGTCGTGGCGGTCGGTTCCCTGCGCCGGGACCAGGGCGGGCCGGCCAGGTTCGCCCTCTCCCTCGGCGAGGCGTGGGCCGCAGGCGTCGAGGTGGACTGGCGGGTGTTCTACGAAGGCACCGGAGCCCGCCGCATCGACCTCCCCACCTACGCCTTCGACCACTCCCGCTACTGGCCCGAGCCCCTGCAGCCCAGCGCGGCCGAGAACGACCCCGTCGACGCAGAGTTCTGGACACTCGTCGACAACGGCGAGCTGGACACCATCGGCATCACCGACGAAACGCTCGCCGACACGCTGCGGACCTGGCGTGCCCAGCGCAAGGCCCGTTCCACGATCGACGGTTGGCGCTACCGCGACCAGTGGGCGCCCGTCACGGTGTCCGGGACGCCGTCCGGGACATGGCTCGTCGTCACCGCGGCCGGCGTGACCGATGCCGACGTGATCACGGCTGTCGGCGCGCACGCGGACGTCGTACGGGTCGAGGTCGACGCGGATGCCGACCGGGCCCGACTCGCCGCCCGGCTGGTGGACCTCGCGGTCGTGCCGAGCGGGGTGGTGGCTCTGACCGGCCTCATCGGCACGCCGGACCACCCGACCGGTCTCGCCCTGACTGTCACGCTGCTGCAGGCGCTGGCCGATGCGGGCATCTCCGCGCCGGTGTGGGCGGTCACCCGGCAGGCGGTGTACGACGAGGTCGCGCACCCGACGCAGACCGCGCTGTGGGGACTCGGCCGGGTGGCCGCGCTCGAACTGCCGTACCGCTGGGGCGGGTTGATCGACCTGCCGGAGGAGATGGACGACCGGGCAGCGACGCGTTTCGTGGCGGTGCTCACCGGCACCGAGGACCAGGTCGCCGTCCGGCAGGGCGGTGTCTTCGCCCGACGCCTGGTGCGGGCCACGGCCCAGAACGGGCCGGAGTTCCGCACCACCGGCACCGCCCTGATCACCGGCGGAACCGGCGCGCTGGGCGGCCATGTCGCCCGCTGGCTGGTCGAGGCCGGAGCCGAGCACGCCGTACTGACCAGCCGCCGCGGTGCCGATGCGCCCGGTGCGCAGGAGCTGCGGGCCGAACTGGAGGCGCTCGGTGCCCGGGTGACGATCGAGGCCTGCGACGCGGCGGACCGCGCCGCGCTCGAAGCCGTCGTGAACCGTGCGGACGACCTGACCGTCGTCGTGCACGCGGCGGGCGTCGGCACGGGTGACGCACCGGTCGGCGAGCTGTCGTTCGACGCCGTCACCGGGATCCTGGACGCCAAGATGGCGGCGGCCTGGCACCTGCACGAGCTGGCGCCGGACGCCAGGTTCATCCTGTTCTCGTCCGGCGCGGCGAGCTGGGGCAGCGGCGGACAGCCCGCCTACGCGGCCGCCAACGCCTACCTCGACGGGCTCGCCCGACTGCGCCGCGCCCAGGGCCGCCACGCCCTGTCCATCGCGTGGGGTGCATGGGCCGACGCGGGCATGGCCGCCGACCACGGCCTGTACGAGGAGCTGGCCCGCCGTGGCATCGGGTCGATGGCGCCGGAGCTGGCGATGGCCGTGCTGCGGCAGGCGGTCGCCGACGACCAGACTCAGCTCACCGTCACCGACATCGACTGGGCGACGTTCGCCCCGAGCTTCACCGCCGAGCGGCCGAGCCCCCTGCTCAACGGCATCGCGGAAGTACGGCAGGCCCTCGCCGACAGCCCGGTGGAACGGGACGAGTCGGCCCTCAAGCAGCGGCTCGCCGCGCTGTCCGCCGTGGAGCGCGACCGGGCCCTGCTCGACCTCGTGCGCACCGAGGCCGCCAAGACCCTGGGCTACGCGGAGACCGACACGCTGCCGGCCGGGCGGGCCTTCCGCGAGCTGGGCTTCGACTCGGTGACCGCCGTCGAGATGTGCAACAAACTCAAGGCCGTCACCGGCCTGCCGCTGCCCACGACCGTGGTGTTCGACCACCCGACCGCGACCGCGCTGGCGGGCTACCTGCGCGAGGAACTCTTCGGCAGGACCGACGCCCCCGCCGAGGTGCGTGCCGCCACGGCCGCCACCGGCGACCCGATCGCGATCGTCGGCATCGGCTGCCGCTACCCCGGTGGCGTCACCCGGCCGGAGGAGCTGTGGCAGCTCGTGTTCGACGGCCGCGATGCCGTCTCCGGCTTCCCCACCGACCGTGGCTGGGACCTGGACAGCCTGGCCAGCGCCACGTCCGAGGGCGGATTCCTCGACGCCGTCGCGGACTTCGACGCCGGCTTCTTCGGGATCTCGCCGCGTGAGGCCGTCGTCATGGACCCGCAGCAGCGTCTGCTCCTGGAGACCTCCTGGGAGGCGCTGGAGCGGGCGGGCATCGACCCGGTCACGCTCAAGGGCAGCCCCACCGGTGTCTTCGTCGGTACGACAGGACAGGACTACGAGTCGCTGCTGAACCGCTCGGTGGAGGAGACCGGCCCCTACGCCACCACCGCGTTCTCCGCGAGCGTGCTGTCCGGCCGTATCTCCTACCTGCTCGGCCTGGAGGGCCCGGCCGTCACCGTCGACACCGCCTGCTCCTCGTCCCTGGTCGCGATGCACTGGGCGGCGCAGGCGCTGCGCAACGGCGAGTGCGACCTCGCGCTCGCCGGCGGTGTCGCGGTGATGACCACGCCGAACGCCTACTCCGCCTTCACCGCCACCGGAGGTCTCGCCCCCGACGGCCGCTGCAAGGCGTTCGCCGACGCCGCCGACGGCACCGGCTGGTCCGAGGGCGCGGGCGTGATCCTGCTGGAGCGCCTGTCCGACGCCCGGCGCAACGGCCACGAAGTCCTCGCCGTTCTGCGCGGCTCGGCCGTCAACCAGGATGGTGCGTCCAATGGCCTTACGGCGCCGAACGGGCCGTCGCAGCAGCGGGTGATCCGGCAGGCCCTCGCCAACGCCGGGCTCTCCGGGGGCGACGTCGACGTGGTCGAGGCGCACGGCACCGGCACCACGCTCGGTGACCCCATCGAGGCGGGCGCGGTGCTCGCCACGTACGGCCAGGACCGCGAGACTCCTGTCCTGCTGGGCTCCATCAAGTCCAATATCGGCCACCCGCAGTCGGCCGGCGGCGTCGCCGGCGTCATCAAGATGGTCATGGCGCTCCGGCACGGCGTCGTACCCCGCACCCTGCACGTCGACGCGCCGTCCACCAACGTCGAGTGGGGGACCGGCAGCGTCGAACTCCTCACCGAACGCCGTGACTGGCCGGCCACCGGCCGCGCCCGCCGGGCCGGTGTGTCGTCGTTCGGCGTCAGCGGCACCAACGCGCACGTGATCATCGAGCAGGCGCCGGAGTCCGCCCCGGAGCGGGATGAGCCGGTGCGCGTGACGCCGGGTGTCGTCCCGGTCCTCGTGTCGGGCCGCACCGAGCGGGCCCTTGCCGACCAGGTCGCCCGCCTCGCCGCGGTCGATGCCAGTCCCCTCGACATCGCCTACTCCCTCGCCACCGGTCGTAGCCGGTTCGAGCACCGGGTGGTCCTCGCGGACGGAGCGGAGATCGCCCGGGGCGAGGCCACCGAGCAGCAGCTCGCGTTCCTGTTCTCCGGGCAGGGGGCGCAACGGCTGGGCATGGGCCGGGAGTTGTACGAGCGGTTCCCCGTCTTCGCGGGCGCTCTGGACGACGTACTCGCCTACCTGGACCCGCAGTTGCGCGAGGTGATGTGGGGTGCGGACGCGGAGCTGCTGAACCAGACCCGTCACACCCAGCCCGCGCTGTTCGCCCTCCAGGTGGCCCTTTACCGGCTGACGGAGTGGCTCGGTGTGCGGGCCGATCAGCTGGCGGGCCATTCCATCGGTGAGATCGCGGCCGCGCATGTGGCCGGGGTGCTGTCGCTGGAGGACGCCTGCACGCTGGTGTCGGAGCGGGCCCGGCTGATGCAGGCGCTGCCCGCGGGCGGCGCGATGCTGGCGATCGAGGCCACGGAGGAGGAAGCCGCCGCGCATCTCACCGGCGGTGTGTCGATCGCGGCCGTCAACGGGCCGACGTCCGTGGTGATCGCGGGCGACGCGGCCGAGGTCGAGCGGATCGCCGAACACTTCGCCGACCGCAGGACCAAGCGGCTGCCGGTCAGCCACGCCTTCCACTCGCCGCTGATGGAACCGATGCTGGACGACTTCCGTTCGGTGGTCGGCGGCCTGACGTTCCACGAGCCGGCGATCCCGGTCGTGACGACGGGTGACGTGACCGGCCCCGACTACTGGGTCCGTCATGTCCGTGCGGCGGTGCGGTTCCACGACAACGTCACGGCGCTGCGCGAGGCGGGCACCACGGCGTTCCTGGAGATCGGCCCTGACGGTGTGCTGTCCGCGATGGTCGCCGAGACGGCCCCGGATGCCGTGATCACCCCGGTGCTGCGCAAGGACCGCGACGAGGAGTCCGCGCTGGTCACAGGCCTGGCGCGGCTGCACGTGAGCGGCGTGACCGTGGACTGGGTGCCGCTGTTCGCCGGTACCGGCGCCCGCCGCGTGGACCTGCCGACGTACGCCTTCCAGCACGAGCGCTACTGGCCGACGCCGCTGGAGGCCACCGCCTCCGCACAGCCCGCCGTGGACTCCTGGCGGCACCGCGAGTCCTGGACGCCGGTCACACCGACGGGCTCGGTCACCGGCACCTGGCTGGTCGTGGTGCCGGCCGGGCTGGCCGACGACGCGTGGGCCGCCGAGGTCGCCGCGGCGGTCGGCGGCACGATCGTCGAGGAACTGCCCGAAACGCCGTACGACGGCGTCGTCTCGCTGCTGGCACTGTCGGACGGCACCGACGCGGGCGGTGTCCCGGCCGGCGTGTCCGGCACGCTGGAACTCGTCCGGACGCTGGCGCGCCGCGGCATCGCCGCCCCGGTGTGGGCGGTCACACGCGGCGCGGTCTCGGTCGCGGGCGAGCCGATCGCCGACGTGGGACAGAGCGCCGTCTGGGGCCTCGGCCGCGTCGCCGCGCTCGAACTGCCCGCCCAGTGGGGCGGCCTGGTCGACGTACAGGGTGCACCCGAGCTGCTTGCCGCCGTACTCACGGGCGCCGAGGACCAGGTGGCCGTCCGGCCCGAAGGCGTCTTCGCCCGCCGATACGGCAAGGCACCGCGCCCGGCCGGTACGGCGTGGCAGCCGACCGGCACCGTCCTGATCACCGGCGGTACCGGCGCGCTCGGCGCGCACGTCGCCCGTGACCTCGCCAAGCGGGGCGTGGAGCGGGTCGTTCTGGCCAGCCGCCGGGGCCTGGACGCGCCCGGCGCCGCCGCGCTGCGGGACGAACTGCGCGAGCACGTACGGGCCGACGTGGTGGCCTGCGACGTCGCCGACCGCGACGCCGTCCGCGCCCTCCTCGCCGACCTGCCCGGACTCACCGCCGTCGTGCACACCGCCGGTGTGCTGGACGACGGAGTGATCGAGTCGCTGACGCCGCAGCGGTTCGCGGACGTGTTCCGCGCCAAGGCCGCTTCCGCGCTCGTCCTCGACGAGCTGACGCGCGAGCTGGACCTCGATGCGTTCGTCCTGTTCTCGTCCCTCGCCGGTGCGATCGGCAACCCCGGCCAGGCCAACTACGCCGCCGCCAACACCGTCCTGGACGCCCTCGCCACCAGGCGTCGGACCGACGGCCACGCCGCGACCTCCATCGCCTGGGGCGCCTGGGCCGGAGCCGGCATGGCCGCAGGGGAGGGTGTCGGCGCCGACCTGCACGGCCTCGCCATGAACCCCGCCCTCGCCGTGGAGGCGATGTGGCGGGCCGTCGGCGAACCCGACGCGACCATCGGCATCGCGATCCTTCCGGACGCCGTGCCCGCGGCCGAGAGCCGGGCACGCGAGCCGCGCGGCGACGCCGGCCTGCTCGCCAGGCTCCAGGACGCGGACGAGCCGCTGGACGTGATGCTCGACGTCGTCCGCACGGCCGTCGCGGCAGTGCTCGGCTACGCCGGCCCGTCCGCCGTGGGCGTCACCAAGCCCTTCAGCGGCCTCGGCTTCGACTCACTCACCGCCGTCGAACTGCGCAACAAGCTGGGCACGGCAACCGGGCGCAGCCTGCCCGCGAGCCTCGTCTACGACTACCCGACGCCCCGCGCGCTCGCCGAGCACCTGCTCCACGAGGTGCTCGGAGTCGCCGCCGACGCCGCCGTGGTCGCCCGCGGTCCCGTGCGCGACGACGAGCCGATCGCCATCGTCGGCATGTCCTGCAGGTTCGCCGGCGGGGCGACGACGCCCGAGGAGTTCTGGGAGATGCTGGTCGAGGGACGCGACGGCATGGGCGCGTTCCCGACCGACCGCGACTGGGACGTCGAGTCGGTGCTGGCGACGAGCGTCACCAGCGAGGCCGGATTCCTCGACGGCAGCGCGGACTTCGACCCCGCGTTCTTCGGCATCGCCCCGCGCGAGGCGCTCGCGATGGACCCGCAGCAGCGGTTCCTGCTGGAGACGACCTGGGAGGCACTGGAGCGCGTCGGCGTCGACCCGGACTCCCTGCGATCCACCCCGACCGGCGTGTTCGTCGGCACGAACGGCCAGGACTACGCGACGCTGCTCACCAACTCCGCCGAGGACACCGAGGGCCACGCCGCCACCGGTCTCGCGGCGAGCGTGATCTCCGGCCGCCTCTCCTACACCTTCGGCTTCGAGGGCCCGGCCGTCACCGTCGACACCGCCTGCTCCGCGTCCCTGGTGGCCATCCACCTGGCCACCCAGGCGCTGCGCGGCGGCGAGTGCACGCTCGCCGTCGCCGGCGGCGCGACCATCATGACCACCCCGCTCGCCTTCGCCGAACTCACCCGCCAGGGCGCCCTCGCCAAGAACGGCCGCTCGAAGGCCTTCTCCGACGACGCCGACGGCGCGGGCTGGTCCGAGGGCGTCGGCATGGTGGTCATGGAGCGGCTGTCGGATGCGGTGCGCAATGGGCATCGGGTGCTGGCGGTGGTGCGGGGCTCGGCGGTGAATCAGGACGGTGCGTCGAATGGCCTGACGGCGCCGAATGGTCCTTCGCAGCAGCGGGTGATCCGGCAGGCTCTCGCATCGGCCGGTCTTTCGACTGCGGATGTGGATGCGGTGGAGGCGCACGGTACCGGTACGACGCTCGGCGACCCGATCGAGGCGCAGGCCCTCCTGGCCCCCTACGGCCAGGACCGCGAACAGCCCCTCCTGCTCGGCTCCGTGAAGTCCAACATTGGCCACACCCAGGCCGCCGCCGGCGTCGCCGGTGTCATCAAGATGGTCCTGGCCCTGCAACACGGGGTGCTGCCGCGGACGTTGCATGTCACCGAGCCGTCGTCGCATGTGGATTGGGCGGCGGGTTCGGTGGAGTTGCTGACGTCGGCGGTGGAGTGGCCCGGTGGGGAGCGTCCGCGTCGGGCGGGTGTGTCGTCGTTCGGCATCAGCGGCACCAACGCGCATCTGATCCTGGAAGAGGCCGCCGTCGGCTCCGAGGAGGCTGTTGCTGAGCCGGCGCCTTCGGGGCTTGGGGTTCCGTGGGTGGTGTCGGCGCGGTCTGAGCGGTCGTTGGATGCGCAGGTTGCGCGGTTGGTGGCTCTTGAGGCCGACAGCGTCGATGTGGGCTGGTCTTTGCTGGGGCGGTCGGTGTTTGATCACCGGGCTGTGCTGGTTGACGGGCAGTTGGTGCGGGGTGTGGCCGGTGAGGTCGGCCCCGGGCCGGTGTTCGTGTTCCCCGGTCAGGGGTCGCAGTGGGCGGGCATGGCGGTTGAACTGCTGGACTCCTCCGAGGTGTTTGCGCACTGGGTGGCCGAGTGTGACCGGGTGATCGGGTCCTTCGTGGACTGGTCGGTCGTGGATGTGCTGCGGGGTGATGCGGAGCTGCTGGAGCGCATCGAGATCTTGCAGCCGGTGTTGTTCGCGGTGATGGTGTCGTTGGCGCAGACGTGGCGGTCGTTCGGTGTGGAGCCGGGCGCGGTGGTGGGGCATTCGCAGGGTGAGATCGCGGCTGCTTTCGTGGCGGGTGCGTTGAGCCTTGAGGATGCCGTCCGGATCGTGGTGCTGCGCAGTCAGCTGTTCGCGGACGAGTTGGTGGGCCGGGGTGCGGTCGCCTCGGTGGCGCTGCCGGTGGAGGCGGTGCGTGAACTCATCGGTCGCTGGGCTGGGTTGTCGGTGGCCGGTATCAACGGTCCGAATGCGTGCACGGTGGCTGGTCCGGAGGCTGAGCTGGGCGAGTTCGTCGACCTGTGCGTGAGCCGGGGTGAGCGGGCCCGGATCGTGCCCTCGACGGTGGCGTCGCACGGCCCGCAGGTCGAGCCGCTGCGGGAACGCCTCCTGGAGCTGCTGGCGGAGACGACTCCTCGGACGGCGGGTATCCCGTTCTACTCGGCGGTGACCGGCGAGCGGATCGACACGACGGAACTGGGCCCGGAGTACTGGTACTTGAACGCCCGCAGGCCGATCGAGTTCGCGAAGGTCACCCGCGCATTGATCGACGACGGCTACCGCGTGTTCGTCGAGTCCAGTGCGCACCCGGTGCTGACGATGCCGCTGCAGTCCACCGCCGACGACCATGGCGCGGCGGACGTCGTCGCGGTCGGTTCCCTGCGCCGGGACCAGGGTGGCCCGGCGAGGTTCGCTCTCTCCCTCGGCGAGGCGTGGGCCGCAGGCGTCGAGGTGGACTGGCGGGTGTTCTACGAAGGCACCGGAGCCCGCCGCATCGACCTCCCCACCTACGCCTTCGACCGCCAGCGCTACTGGCCCAAGGCGGCCGTCAGCTCGGGCGCGGCCGACCCGGTCGACGCCGAGTTCTGGACCCTCGTCGACAGCGGTGACCTCGCTTCCGCGCTCGATGTGGACCCGGACGCGGCGGCGGCCGTGGCGCCCGCGCTGTCCGCGTGGCGTGGGCGGCAGAAGGCCCAGTCCACCGTGGACTCGTGGCGGTACCAGGATTCCTGGGAGCGGCTGCGCGGTGTCCCCGTCGCCGGTATCACGGGGACCTGGCTCGCCCTCGTTCCGGCCGGCTTCGACGGGGCGGACCAGGCCGACAAGGCATGGACCGAGTCCGTGCTCGCGCCGCTCGGCGCCGACGTCGTACGCATCGATGTCGCACCGGACACCGAATGGGCAACCCTCGCCGCCCGGTTGGCCGGTCTTGAGCCCGCCGGAGTGCTGTCCCTGCTCGGTACGGCCGACCGGCCGTACCCCGGGTTCGACGCCACGTCGTCGGGCCTGGCGCTGTCGGTACTGCTCGTGCAGGCGCTCGGCGACGCCGGGATCACGGCGCCGCTGTGGGCCGTGACCCGGGGAGCGGTCACGACCGGCGCCGACGACACGGTCACCAGCCCCGCCCAGACGGCGCTGTGGGGACTCGGCCGGGTCGCGGCCCTGGACCTGCCGCACCGGTGGGGCGGCCTGGTCGACCTTCCCGAGGAGATCGACGACCGTATCGCCGAGGGCCTGGTCGCCGCGCTCAGCAACGGGGGTGGAGAGGATCAGCTCGCCGTGCGCGCCTCCGGCGTTCACGGCCGGCGGCTGGTGCCCGCGCCGCGTGGGCAGCGGGGCGAGGAGTGGCAACCGCGCGGCACGGTGCTCATCACCGGTGGCACAGGCGCGCTCGGCGGTCATGTCGCCCGCTGGGTCGTCGACGCCGGCGCCGAGCACGTCGTCCTCACCAGCCGTCGCGGGGCCGCGGCGCCCGGCGCGCAGGAGCTGCGGGCCGAGCTCGAAGCGCTCGGCGCCCGGGTCACGCTCGCGGCCTGCGACGCCTCCGACCGGGCGGCGCTGGCCGCGCTGCTGGAGCAGATCCCGGCCGAGCACCCGCTGACGGCGGTCGTGCACGCGGCCGGTGTCGTCGAGGGCAACGCTCCGACCGACGCGCTCGGCATCGACCAGCTCGACCGGCTGCTGCGGGCCAAGACGACGTCCGCGTGGAACCTGCACGAACTCACCGCGGACAACCCGGAGATCGAGGCGTTCATCCTCTTCTCGTCCGGCGCGGCGAGCTGGGGCAGCGGGGCACAGCCCGCCTACGCGGCGGCCAACGCCTACCTGGACGGCCTCGCGCACCACCGCCACGGTCTGGGCCTCGCGGCCACGTCCGTCGCGTGGGGTGCCTGGGCGGACAGCGGCATGGCCGCCGAGAACGCCGAGGGCGCGGAGCAACTGCGCCGCCGCGGCCTGCACACCATGGCGCCGGAGCTCGCGATCAGGGCACTGCGGCAGGCGGTCGCCGACGGCCGGACGCAGCTCACCGTCACCAACACCGACTGGGAGAAGTTCGCGCCCAGCTTCACCGCACAGCGGCCCAGCCCGCTGCTCGACGGCATCCCGGACGTGCGCAGGCTGGCCGAAGCCGAGGCGCAGCAGCCGTCCGACTCCGGGTTCAAGGAGCGGCTGGCCGCGCTGCCCGAGTCCGAGCGCGGCCGGGTCCTGCTCGACCTGGTCCGCGCCGAGGCCGCAGCGACGCTCGGCTACGACGAGACCGACGCGTTCTCGGCGAACCGGGCCTTCCGCGACGTCGGCTTCGACTCGGTGATGGCCGTCGACCTGCGCAACCGGCTGAAGGCGGCCACCGGGGTGGCACTGCCCGCGACCCTGGTCTTCGACCACCCGACCCCGGCGGCCCTGGCGCAGTTCATCCGCACCGAGCTGCTGGGCGAGACGGGCGAGCAGCGGGCGGACGATCCCGAGGCGCACATCCGCGAGACCCTCGCCTCGATCCCGATCAGCCGACTGCGCAAGGCCGGCCTGCTGGATCTCGTGCTCCAACTTGCACAAGACAGTGGGGAAATCACGAGCACTGATTCTGTTGTGCTTGATCCCGAGGCGGACTCGATCGACGACCTCGACGGCGAAGCACTGCTGCGCCTGGCGATCGAGAACTCCGGGAACTGACGGCCGACCCCCAGAAGGAAGCGCGATGACCTCCTCTGCCAACCAGTACGTCGAGGCACTTCGGTCGTCACTGAAGGAGGTCGACCGGCTGCGGAAGCAGAACCAGCAGCTGATCGCGGCGGCGGTGGAGCCCATCGCGATCGTCGGCATCGGCTGCCGGTACCCCGGCGGGGTGGCCTCGCCGGAGGACCTGTGGCAGGTGGTGGCCGAGGGACGCGACGTCATCGGCCCGTTCCCGGCCGACCGCGGCTGGGACACGGCGGCGCTGGCGAGCGCCACCGCCGAGGGCGGCTTCCTGGACGACGTGGCGGGCTTCGACGCCGGACTGTTCGGGATCTCGCCGCGTGAGGCCGTCGTCATGGACCCGCAGCAGCGCCTCCTGCTGGAGACCTCCTGGGAGGCGCTGGAGCGGGCGGGCATCGACGCCTCCTCGCTGCGGGGCACCCAGACCGGCGTGTTCCTGGGCACCACCTCCCAGGACTACGCCGAGCTGCTCGCCCGCTCCGCCGAGGACGTCGGCCTCTACGCCACCACCGCGTTCGCCGCGAGCGTGCTGTCGGGCCGTATCTCCTACCTGCTCGGCCTGGAGGGCCCGGCCGTCACCGTCGACACCGCCTGCTCCTCGTCCCTGGTCGCGCTGCACCTCGCGGCCCAGGCCCTGCGCGGCGGCGAGTGCGACCTGGCGCTCGCCGGTGGCGTCGCGGTCATGACGACGCCCGCCGGGTTCGCCGCGTTCACCTCCCAGGGCGGTCTCGCCGGCAACGGCCGCTGCAAGGCGTTCTCCGACGACGCCGACGGCACCGGCTGGGCCGAAGGCGTCGGCGTGCTGGTGCTCAAGCGCCTCTCCGACGCGCGGCGCGCGGGGGACAGGATCCTGGCCGTGGTGCGCGGCTCGGCCGTCAACCAGGACGGAGCGTCGAACGGCCTTACGGCGCCGAACGGGCCCTCGCAGCAGCGCGTGATCCGCAAAGCGCTGGCCAACGCCGGTCTGTCCGCCGCCGACGTGGACGCAGTCGAGGCGCACGGCACCGGCACCACGCTCGGCGACCCCATCGAGGCGGGCGCGGTTCTCGCCACGTATGGCCAGGACCGCGAGAACCCGGTGCTGCTGGGCTCCATCAAGTCCAACATCGGCCATCCGCAGGGCGCGGCCGGTGTCGCCGGCGTCATCAAGATGGTCATGGCCCTCCAGCACGGACTGCTGCCCCGGACCCTCCACGTCGGCACCCCGTCGAGCAACGTCGACTGGGACTCCGGCAAGGTCGAGCTGCTGACCTCCGCGCGGCCCTGGCCCGCCGCCGACCGGCCCTCCCGCGCGGGAGTGTCCGCGTTCGGCGTCAGCGGCACCAACGCCCACGTCATCATCGAGCAGGCCCCGGCACAGCCCGACACCGCCGAGGAAGCCACCGTCACTCCCGGCGTCGTCCCGTGGACCGTCTCCGCTCGCTCGGCCACCGCCCTTCAGTCACAGCGAGCCCGGCTCACGACCGCGGCCGCCACCCTCTCCCCGGTCGACGTCGGCCACACCCTCGCCACCGCCCGCGCCACCCTCGAACACCGTGCCGTACTGCTCCCCGACGGCACCGAACTCGCCACCGGCGTCGCCGGCGCCGAGACCGGTCTCGCCGTGCTCTTCTCGGGGCAGGGGTCGCAACGGCTCGGTATGGGGCGGGAGTTGTACGACCGCTTCCCGGTCTTCGCGAGCGCGCTGGACGACGTACTCGCCCACCTGGACCCGCAGTTGCGCGAGGTGATGTGGGGTGCGGACGCGGACCTGCTGAACCAGACCCGTCACACCCAGCCCGCGCTGTTCGCGCTCCAGGTGGCCCTGTACCGGCTGGTGGAGTCGTGGGGGATCACCCCGGACCAGCTGGCGGGCCATTCCATCGGTGAGATCGCGGCCGCGCATGTGGCCGGGGTGCTGTCGCTGGAGGACGCCTGCACGCTGGTGTCGGAGCGGGCCCGGCTGATGCAGGCGCTGCCCGCGGGCGGCGCGATGGTGGCGGTCCAGGCGAGCGAGGCGGAGGTGCTGCCGTATCTCACCGACCGTGTCTCGATCGCCGCGGTCAACGGCCCGTCCGCCGTGGTGGTCGCGGGCGACGAGACGGAGGTCGCGGAGGTCGTCGCCCGGCTCGGTGACCGCAAGGCCAAGCGGCTGCAGGTCAGCCACGCCTTCCACTCGCCCCTGATGGAACCGATGCTGGAGGACTTCCGCACCGCCATCGGCGGCCTGTCCTTCAACGACCCCTCGATTCCCGTGGCCGCCACGGGAGACGTGACCGACCCCGAGTACTGGGTGCGGCACGTCCGCGAAGCCGTGCGGTTCCACGACAACGTACGCCGCCTGCACGACCAGGGCGTGACCGCCTTCCTCGAACTGGGCCCGGACGGCGTGCTGTCCGCGATGGTCGCCGAGACCGCCCCTGACGCGGTCGCCGTCCCCGTGCTGCGCAAGGACCGCGAGGAGGAGTCCGCGCTGGTCACAGGGCTGGCGCGGCTGCACGTGAGCGGCGTGACCGTCGACTGGGCGCCGCTGTTCGCCGGTACCGGCGCCCGCCGCGTGGACCTGCCTACGTACCCGTTCGAGCACGAGCGCTACTGGCCGCGCCCCGCCGCCCCGACCGGTGATGTCCGCGCCGCCGGCCTGGCCACCGTGGAGCACCCCCTGCTCGGCGCGTCGGTCGAACTCGCCGACTCC
The DNA here is from genome assembly GCF_041052385.1 of Streptomyces sp. R28. Lineage (GTDB taxonomy): Bacteria > Actinomycetota > Actinomycetes > Streptomycetales > Streptomycetaceae > Streptomyces. The sequence continues at coordinate 10,113,483 of NZ_CP163439.1, forward strand.
GCCGGGTTCCTGTTCACCTCCCGGCTCTCCTTGAACACCCACCCGTGGCTCGCCGACCACGTCGTCGGCGGACGCGTGCTGTTCGCGGGCACCGCGTTCCTCGAACTCGCCGTACGCGCCGCCGACGAGGTCGGCTGCGAGCGCGTCGACGAACTCACGCTGGCCGCGCCCCTCGTGCTGCCCGAGCAGGGCGCCGTACAGGTGCAGGTCTCCGTCGGAGCCCCCGACGAGACCGGCCGGCGATCCGTCGCGGTCTTCTCCCGCCCCGAGGGAGACATCGATTCCCCGTGGCTCCAGCACGCGAGCGGTGTGCTGGGGCCCGGGGCCCCCACGGTCACGTTCGACGCCGCGCAGTGGCCACCCGCCGGCGCCGAACCCGTCGACATCGAGGGCTCCTACGATCGCTTCACCGAGCTGGGCTTCGACTACGGGCCCGTCTTCCGCGGCCTGCGCGCGGTGTGGCGAGGCGGTGACGGCGTCGTCTTCGCCGAGGTCACGCTGCCCGAGGACGCGGACGCCACCTCGTACGGACTGCACCCCGCCCTGCTCGACGCGGGCATGCACGCCGCCGGATTCGGTGACCTCGGCTCCATCAGCCGGGGCGGACTGCCGTTCTCCTGGCAGGGCGTGACCCTGCACGCCTCCGGCGCCTCCACGGTACGGGTGCGGCTGGCGCGCGGCGTCGACGGCTCGATGGAGATCGCCGTCGCCGATCCGGCGGGCGCGCCGGTGGCATCCGTGGAGGCGCTGCAGACCCGGCCCGTCCCGGCCGACGAGCAGGGCACGCCGACCGCCTCCGGCGTCGAGCGCGACTCGCTGTTCAAGGTCGAGTGGACCCCCGTCGAGCCGACGACGCAGAGCGTGGGACGGAGCGTCGCGGTCCTCGGGCCGGACGCGCTCGGCCTCGGCCAGAACGTGGTGGACCCCGGTCTGGGACCCGTGTACGACGACCTGGACGCCGTAGCCGCGGACGCGGATGTCGACGACGTGCTCGTGCCGTTCGCCGGCGGTGCGGACGTGCACACGGCGGTCTCCCGCGCCCTGGGCCTCGTCCAGGACTGGCTGCGCCAGGACCGGCCGGGACGGCTCGTGTTCGTCACCCGTGGCGCGATCGAGGGAGACGACCTCGCTGCGGCGGCCGTACGCGGCCTGGTCGGCTCGGCCCAGTCGGAACACCCCGGCCGGTTCGCGCTGGTGGACGTCGACAGTGTGGACGCCGACACGGCGGACGTCGAAGCCCCCGACCTGCTGTCCGCGGCCCTGGCCACGGCCGAACCCAGCCTGGCCGTCCGCGACGGCGAGGTGCGTGCCGCACGGCTGGCCCGCGTGGCACTGCCCCTGGAGACCCTCCCCTGGAACGGCCGCGTGCTGATCACCGGCGGCACCGGCGGCCTCGGCGCGGTCCTGGCCCGGCACCTGGTCGAACGGCACGGCGTCCGCGACCTGCTGCTGGTCAGCCGACGCGGTCCCGACGCCGACGGCGCTCAGCAGCTGACCGCCGAACTGACCGAGCTCGGCGCGCACGTCGAGATCGAGGCCTGCGACGTGTCCGACCGGGCCGCGCTGGCCGCCCTCCTCGAACGGCACCCCGTGGGCGCCGTGGTGCACACGGCGGCCGTCCTCGACGACGGCGTCGTCGAGTCGCTGACCCCGGAGCGCGTCGGCACCGTCCTGCGGGCCAAGGCCGACGCCGCACGGCACCTGCACGAACTGGCCGGTGACGTCTCGGCGTTCGTCCTGTTCTCCTCCGCGGCCGGCACCTTCGGCGGCGCCGGCCAGGCCAACTACGCCGCCGCCAACGCCTACCTGGACGCCCTCGCCCGCCACCGCAGGTCCCAGGGCCTGCCCGCCGTGGCACTGGCGTGGGGCGCCTGGGAGCAGTCGGTCGGCATGACGAGCGCCATGTCCGACGCCGACCTGCGGCGCGTCGAGCGCTCCGGCATGCCGCCGCTCACCGTGACGCAGGGCCTCGCCCTCTTCGACGGCGCCGTGGCCGCCGCCGAGCCCGTCCTGCTGCCCCTCCGCCTCGACCTGCCCACCCTCCGCCGCCTCCCGGAGACGCCCCCGCTGCTGCGCGGCCTGATCAAGACGCCGCGCCGCCGCGCCGCCGCCGTGGGGGCCGCGGCCGCCACCGGACTCGCCCAGTCCCTGGCCCGGGCCACTCGCGACGAGCGCCTGACGGCGCTGCTGGACGTGGTCCGCGCCGACGTCGCCACAGTGCTCGGCCACGGCGGCGCCGACGACGTCGACCACACCCGAACGTTCCAGGGCCTCGGCTTCGACTCGCTCACCGCCGTCGAACTGCGCAACCGCCTCACCGCGTCGACCGGCATCCGCCTGCCCGCCACGCTGATCTTCGACTACCCGAACCCGGCCGCGCTGGCCGCCTACCTGAGCGACGAACTGTTCGGCGACGATCAGGACACCGCCGGGGAGCTGCCCGCGCCGCAGTCGACGACCGACGACCCGATCGTCATCGTCGGCATGGCCTGCCGCTACCCCGGCGACGTCGCCTCCCCCGAGGACCTGTGGCAGCTGGTGATCGAGGGCCGCGACGGCGTCACCGGCTTCCCGGACAACCGGGGCTGGGACCTGGAGTCCCTCCACCACCCGGACCCCGACCACCCCGGCACCACCCACGTCATGCGGGGCGGTTTCCTGCACGACGCCGACCTGTTCGACCCCGACTTCTTCGACATGTCGCCCCGCGAGGCCCTGGCCACCGACGCCCAGCACCGCCTCCTCCTGGAGACGGCATGGGAGGCGTTCGAACGGGCGGGCGTGGAGCCGACCTCTCTGAGCGGTTCGCGCACCGGCGTGTTCGCCGGCGTCATGACCAACGACTACAGCACCCTCGTCGGCGACGAGGCCTTCGAGGGCTACCAGGGCACCGGCACCGCGCAGAGCGTGCTCTCCGGCCGCGTCGCCTACACCTTCGGCCTGGAGGGCCCCGCGGTCACCGTCGACACCGCGTGCTCGTCCTCCCTGGTCGCCCTCCACCTGGCCGCGCAGGCGCTGCGGGGCGGCGAGTGCGACCTCGCCCTCGCGGGCGGTGTGACGGTGATGTCCACCCCCGGCTCCTTCGTGGCCTTCTCCCGCCAACGCGGCCTCGCGGCCGACGGCCACTGCAAGTCCTTCGCCGACGGCGCGGACGGCACGGGCTGGGGTGAGGGCGTCGGCCTGCTGGTCCTGGAGCGTCAGTCGGACGCCGTCCGCAACGGCCACCGGATCCTGGCGGTGGTGCGGGCCTCGGCGGTGAACCAGGACGGTGCGTCGAATGGTCTGACGGCGCCGAACGGTCCGTCGCAGCAGCGCGTCATCCGGCAGGCGCTCGCATCGGCCGGACTGTCCACCTCCGACGTGGACGCGGTCGAGGCACACGGTACCGGTACGACGCTCGGCGACCCGATCGAGGCGCAGGCCCTGCTGGCCACCTACGGCCAGGACCGCGAACAGCCCCTCCTGCTCGGCTCCGTGAAGTCCAACATCGGCCACACCCAGGCCGCCGCCGGCGTCGCCGGTGTCATCAAGATGGTCCTGGCGATGCAGCACGGCGCACTGCCGCAGACCCTGCACGTCGACCAGCCCTCGTCGCACATCGACTGGTCCGCCGGAGCGGTGGAACTCGCGGTCGAGCGGACCCCGTGGCCGACCGCCGACCGCCCCCGCCGGGCCGGTGTCTCGTCCTTCGGCGTCAGCGGCACCAACGCGCACGTCATCCTCGAACAGGGCCCTGCCGCCGCCGAACCGGCGACCACGGACACCACCCCTGGCAGGACGCCGTGGATCGTCTCCGCGAAGTCCGAGGAGACGCTGCGCGGGCAGGTCGAGCGGGTCCGGGAGCTCGACGGGGATCCGGTGGACGTCGGGTTCTCGCTGCTGATGACGCGTACGTTGTTCGACCGTCGTGCGGTGCTGCTGGACGGTGTCGAGCTTGCCCGGGGCGTGGCTGTCCGTAAGCCGCTTGCGTTGCTGTTCTCGGGGCAGGGTTCGCAACGGCTGGGGATGGGGCGGGAGTTGTACGGCCGCTTCCCGGTGTTCGCGGAGGCCTTCGATGCCGTACTCGTCCTTCTCGACCCGGCGCTTCGTGAGGTGATGTGGGGCGATGACGAGGAGCTGCTGAACCAGACCGGTTACACCCAGCCTGCTCTGTTCGCGCTGCAAGTGGCCCTGTACCGGTTGGTGGAGTCGTGGGGCGTTGAACCCGACCATCTCGCCGGTCACTCCATCGGCGAGATCGCGGCGGCCCATGTCGCGGGTGTGCTGAGCCTGGAGGACGCGTGCCTCCTCGTCACGGCGCGCTCCAGCCTGATGCAGGAGCTGCCCGCCGGTGGTGCGATGGTCTCGGTGGTGGCCTCCGAGGAGGAGGTGCTGCCGCACCTGACCGAGAAGGTTTCCATCGCTGCCGTGAACGGACCGGCCTCCGTGGTCATCGCGGGTGACGAGGCTGAGGTTCTTGAGATCGCGTCGCGTTGGAAGTCGAAGCGGCTGCGGGTGTCGCATGCCTTCCACTCCCCGCTGATGGACCCGATGCTGGAGGACTTCCGCGAGGCGATCGGCGAGATCGAGTTCCGTGAGCCGCAGATCCCCTTCGCGGCGTCCGGCGATGTGACCGATGCCGAGTACTGGGTGCGGCATGTCCGCGAAGCGGTCCGCTTCCACGACAACATCCGGGCTCTTGGCGATGTGACCTTCCTGGAGATCGGCCCGGACGGTGTGCTGTCCGCGATGGTCGCCCAGGACGTGGCCGACGTGGTCGCGATCCCGGTCCTGCGCAAGGGCAAGCCGGAGGAGGACGCCGTACTCACCGCCCTCGCGCGGCTGCACGTCCACGGCACCCCCGTCGACTGGACGTCCTTCTACCCGGGCGGCACCCGCATCGACCTGCCCACCTACGCCTTCCAACGCCGGCGCTTCTGGCCCGAGGCGTCGAGCACGTCGGACGTGCGGTCCGCCGGCCTCGAATCCGTCGGCCACCCCCTCCTCGGCGCGGCCGTCGAACTCGCCGGAGCGGAAGGGTTCCTGTTCACCTCACGGCTGTCGCCCCGCACCCACCCCTGGCTCGCCGAACACACGCTGCACGGCCGCACCCTCCTGCCCGGCGCCGCGCTCGTCGAACTCGCGCTGCGTGCCGGGGACGAGGTCGGCTGCGGCCGGGTCGAGGAACTGACCCTGTCCGTGCCGCTCGTCGTCGAGGGCGCGACCCAGCTCCAACTGCGCGTCGGCATCGCCGACACCGCCGGACGCCGGCCCGTCGCCGTGCACACCCGGCCCGAGAACGCGGCCGGCCAGCCGTGGACCGAGCACGCGACCGGCTTCCTCGCCCCGGCCGCGGAGACAGCGGACTTCGACGCCGCCGTCTGGCCGCCGGCCGATGCCGAACGGGTCGACATCGAGGGCTGCTACGACGCCTTCGCGGACCGTGGCTTCGAGTACGGCCCGGTCTTCCAGGGCCTGCGTGCTGTCTGGCGGCGCGGTGACGAGGTGTTCGCGGAGGTCGCGCTGCCCGACGGCGTGGAGCCCGGCACCTTCGGCATCCACCCGGCGCTGCTCGACGCCGCCCTGCACGCGGTGGCCTTCGCACGGCAGCGCACCGAGGGAGCCGTACCGTTCTCGTGGGAGGGCGTCTCGCTGCACGCGGAGGGCGCGACCGCGCTGCGGGTGCGCCTCACGACCAGCGGGGACAACACCCTGTCCCTCGCGCTCGCCGACACGGCCGGAGCACCCGTCGCCTCCGTCGACTCCCTGCTCACCCACGCCGTCTCGGCACAGCAGCTCACCCCCACCACCGACTCGCTGTTCGGCCTGGACTGGACCCCGATCGCGCTGCCCGAAGCCCCCGACGCCGACGCCGTGGTCGAGTACCTGGTGAGCGACGGCGACGTCGTCGCGTCGGCCCATGAGCTCGCCGCTCGCGCGCTCGCCCTGGTGCAGCGGTGGATCGCGGAGGACCGTGCCGAGCGCCTTGTCTTCGTGACGCGTGAGGGTGATCTGGCGGCGTCGGCGGTGTGGGGTCTGGTGCGGTCGGCGCAGTCGGAGCATCCGGGCCGGTTCGTGCTGGTCGACACCGACACCGACACCGACACCGACACCCACGCCGACACCGATACTGACGGCGACCTGCCCGCGGGCGTACTCAGCGGCGCCGAGCCGCAACTCCGGATCCGTGACGGCATGGTGAGCGTCCCGCGCGTCGTCCGCCTCACCGCCCCCGCCGACCCCGTGCGGCTTGAGGGGCCGGTGCTGGTGACGGGTGGTACGGGTGGTCTGGGTCGGGTGATCGCGCGTCATCTGGTCGAGGCGCATGGTGTGGACGAGTTGGTGTTGGTGAGCCGCCGGGGTGAGGCGGCGGACGTGAGTGAGCTGGAGGCGGCCGGGGCGAGCGTGTCGGTCGTGGCTTGTGATGTGGCGGATCGTGCGGCGGTGGCGGATCTGCTGGAGCGGTACCCCGTGCGTTCGGTGGTGCATGCGGCCGGTGTGCTGGACGACGGTGTCGTGGAGTCACTGACGCCGGAACGGCTGGAGGCCGTACTGCGGCCGAAGATCGACGCGGCCTGGCATCTGCACGAACTCGCCCAGGACCTCAGCGCGTTCGTCCTCTACTCCTCGGCGTCCGGCCTCTTCGGAACGGCCGGACAGGCCAACTACGCCGCGGGCAACACGTTCCTCGACGCCCTCGCTGCCCACCGCCGCGCGCTCGGCCTCCCGGGCGTGTCCCTGGCGTGGGGCGCCTGGGACCAGACCGGCATGTTCGACGGAGCCGAGGCCGAGCGGCTGAACAGGTCCGGCATGCCGCCGATCACCCCTGACCAGGGCATCCAGCTGTTCGACGCCGCCCTCGCGACCGGCGACGCGCTCGTGCTGCCGTTGCGCCTCGACACCGCAGCCCTGCGTGCGCGCGGCGAGATCCCCGACGTCCTGCGCGGACTCGTCCGGACCCGCACCAAGCGGACCGCCGCCTCGGCCACCGCCGCTTCCCTCGTACGACGGCTCGACCCACTCCCCGAGCAAGCCCGCCTGGAGTCGCTGCTGGAACTGGTGCGTACCGAGGTGGCCGCCGTACTCGGCCACGCGGGCGCCGGCACCGTCGACCCCGAACGCGCCTTCCAGAGCCTCGGTTTCGACTCCCTCACCGCGGTCGAACTGCGCAACCGCCTCGGCGCGGTCACAGGACTGCGGCTGCCCGCGACGCTGACCTTCGACTACCCGACCGCCGCCCTACTGGCCGCCCACCTTGCGGACGAGCTGTTCGGCGCCGACCGGGACACCGCCGGGCTGCTCCCCGCGCCGCTGTCGACGACCGACGACCCGATCGTCATCGTCGGCATGGCCTGCCGCTACCCCGGCGGAGCGAACTCGCCCGAGGACCTGTGGCGGCTCGTCGCCGACGGCGTCGACGCCATCACCGAGTTCCCGGCCAACCGGGGCTGGGACCGCGACGCCCTCTACCACCCCGACCCCGACCACCTCGGCACGACGTACTCCGTCTCCGGCGGATTCCTGCACCAGGCGGGCGAGTTCGACCCCGAGTTCTTCGGCATGTCCCCGCGTGAGGCCCTCGCCACCGACTCACAGCAGCGCCTGCTCCTGGAGACGACCTGGGAGGCGCTGGAACGCACCGGTATCGACCCGACGTCCCTGCGCGGCAGCGCGACCGGCGTGTTCGCGGGCGTGATGTACAACGACTACGCCTCCCTCCTGGACGGCGACGACTTCGAGGGCCACCAGGGCCAGGGCAGCGCCGGCAGCGTCGCCTCCGGCCGGGTGTCCTACACGTTCGGCTTCGAGGGCCCGGCGGTCACGGTCGACACCGCGTGCTCGTCGTCGCTGGTGGCGCTCCACCTCGCGGCACAGGCCCTGCGGCAGGGGGAGTGCACCCTCGCCCTCGCCGGCGGCGTCACCGTGATGTCCACCCCCACCACCTACGTCGAGTTCTCCCGCCAGCGCGGCCTGTCCGCCGACGGCCGCTGCAAGGCGTTCGGCGCCGGCGCGGACGGCACGGGCTGGGGTGAGGGTGTCGGTCTGCTGGTCCTGGAGCGTCAGTCGGACGCGGTGCGCAACGGCCACCGGATCCTGGCGGTGGTGCGGGGCTCGGCGGTGAACCAGGACGGTGCGTCGAATGGTCTGACCGCGCCGAACGGTCCCTCGCAGCAGCGCGTCATCCGGCGGGCGCTCGCATCGGCCGGTCTGTCCACGTCCGATGTGGACGCGGTGGAGGCGCACGGTACGGGTACGTCGCTCGGCGACCCGATCGAGGCACAGGCACTGCTCGCTACGTACGGCCAGAACCGCGATGTCCCTCTGTACTTGGGTTCGGTGAAGTCGAACATCGGCCACACCCAGGCCGCCGCGGGTGTCGCGGGCATCATCAAGATGGTCAAGGCGCTGGAGCACGGGGTACTTCCGCGGACGCTGCATGTGGAGGAGCCGTCGTCCCAGGTGGACTGGGAGTCGGGGGCGGTGGAGCTGCTGGGCGGTCCTGCCGAATGGCCTTCAGTTGACCGGCCGCGTCGCGCGGCGGTGTCGTCGTTCGGCGTCAGCGGCACCAACGCGCATGTGATTCTTGAGCAGCCGGTCGGGGAGATGCCGGTCGCCCCGGACATGGAGGCCGTCGGTGGCGTGCCGTGGCTGGTGTCCGCCAAGTCCGAGGCGGCTCTGTCGGGCCAGATCGAACGCATCAAGGAGCTCGACGGGGATCCGGTGGACGTCGGGTTCTCGCTGCTGACGACGCGTACGTTGTTCGATCACCGTGCGGTGCTGCTGGACGGTGTGGAACTCGCCCGAGGTGTGGCCGGGCGTAAGCCTTTTGCCTTCCTGTTTTCGGGGCAGGGGTCGCAACGGCTGGGGATGGGACGGGAGTTGTACGACCGCTTCCCGGTGTTCGCGGAGGCCTTCGATGCCGTACTCGTCCATCTCGACCCGGCCCTGCGTGAGGTGGTGTGGGGTGAGGACGAGGAGCTGCTGAACCAGACCGGTTACACGCAGCCCGCCCTGTTCGCGCTGCAAGTGGCCTTGTACCGGTTGGTGGAGTCGTGGGGCGTTGAGCCGGACCACCTGGCTGGTCACTCCATCGGCGAGATCGCGGCGGCCCATGTCGCGGGTGTGCTGAGCCTGGAGGACGCGTGCCTCCTGGTTACGGCGCGCTCCAGTCTGATGCAGGAGCTGCCGGCCGGTGGTGCGATGGTCTCGGTGGTGGCCTCCGAGGAGGAGGTACTGCCGCATCTCACCGACCACGTGTCCATTGCCGCTGTCAACGGCCCGGCGTCTGTGGTGATTTCCGGTGACGAGACCGAGGTCCTGGAGATCGCGTCGCGTTGGAAGTCCAAGCGGTTGAGGGTGTCCCATGCCTTCCACTCCCCGCTGATGGCCCCGATGCTGGAGGACTTCCGGGAGGCGATCGGCGAGATCGAGTTCCGTGAGCCGCAGATCTCCTTCGCGACGTCCGGCGATGTGACCGACCCCAAGTACTGGGTGAACCACGTCCGGAACGCGGTCCGCTTCCACGACAACGTCCAGGCACTGGGGGACGTGGCCTTCCTGGAGATCGGCCCGGACGGCGTCCTGTCCGCGATGGTCGCCCAAGACGCACCTGAAGCAGTGAGCATCCCGGTACTCCGCAAGGACAAGCCGGAGCCGACCGCGGCCCTGACCGCCCTCGCCACCCTGCACGTCCACGGCACCCCCGTCGACTGGACGTCCTTCTACCCGGGCGGCTCCCGCGTCGACCTGCCCACCTACGCCTTCGAACACCAGGTCTTCTGGCCGGCCACCGCACGCCGCAAGGGTGACGTGGGCGCGGTCGGCATCACCGCCGTGGAGCACCCGCTGCTCGGTGCGGCGGTCGATGTCGCCGGCTCGGACGGGCACCTGTTCACCAGCAGGATCTCGCTGAGTACGCACCCGTGGCTCGCCGACCACAGCGTCTTCGGGCAGGTGCTGCTGCCCGGCACCGCATTCCTGGAGCTCGCGCTGCGCGCCGGGGACGAGGTCGGCTGCGACCGCGTCGACGAACTGACCCTCGCCGCACCGCTGGTGCTGCCGGAGCGGGGCGCGGTGCGGTTGCAGGTGTCCGTCGGTACGGCGGACGAGTCGGGGCGGCGCACCGTGGAGGTCTTCTCGCGGCCCGACGGCGAGGACGCTCCGTGGACGCGGCACGCCGACGGCTTCCTCGCGGCCGGCACGCACACGGACGACTTCGACGCCACCACGTGGCCGCCGGCCGCCGAACCCCTGGACATCGCCGGCGCTTACGAGCGGTTCGCCGAGGCCGGGTTCGACTACGGCACGGTCTTCCAAGGGCTGCGGACGGCGTGGCGGCGCGGTGACGAGGTGTTCGCCGAGATCGCGCTTCCGGAGGACGTGGACGCCTCGGCGTTCGGCGTGCACCCGGCGCTGCTCGACGCGACGTTGCACGCCGGAGGGTTCTTCGAGGGCAGCGAGGTCGGTCTGCCCTTCTCGTGGGAGAACGTGTCGCTGCACGCCACCGGTGCCTCGTCGCTGCGGGTCCGGCTGACCCGTACCGGCTCCGCCTGGCGCATCGCCGTCGCCGACTCCACCGGCGCCCCGGTGGCCACGATCGGTGCGCTGGTGACGCGTGCGGTGTCCGCTGAGCAGATCGGCAGGGCGGGCCGTGACTCCCTGTTCCGTCTCGACTGGGTGCCGGTCGCACTGCCGGACGGCGCCGACGGGCACGCCGAGATCGTGCAGATCACCGGAGGCGCGGACGTCGTCGGCTCCGCCCACACCGAGGCGGCCCGCGCGCTCGCCCTGGTGCAGCGGTGGATCGCGGAGGACCGTGCCGAGCGCCTTGTCTTCGTGACGCGTGAGGGTGATCTGGCGGCGTCGGCGGTGTGGGGTCTGGTGCGGTCGGCGCAGTCGGAGCATCCGGGCCGGTTCGTGCTGGTCGACACCGACGGCGACGTCCCCGCGGGCGCGCTGACCGGCGAGGAGCCTCAGCTCAGGATCCGGGGCGGCGCGGCCTTCGCGGCACGCCTCGCCCGCGCGTCCGCCGAGGTCACCTCTGAGCCGGTGCGGCTTGAGGGGCCGGTGCTGGTGACGGGTGGTACGGGTGGTCTGGGTCGGGTGGTCGCGCGTCATCTGGTCGAGGCGCATGGTGTGGATGAGTTGGTGTTGGTGAGCCGCCGGGGTGAGGCGGATGTCAGTGAGCTGGAGGCGGCCGGGGCGAGGGTGTCGGTCGTGGCTTGTGATGTGGCGGATCGTGCGGCGGTGGCGGATCTGCTGGAGCGGTACCCCGTGCGTTCGGTGGTGCATGCGGCCGGTGTGCTGGACGACGGTGTCGTGGAGTCACTGACGCCGGAACGGCTGGAGGCCGTACTGCGGCCGAAGATCGACGCGGCCTGGCATCTGCACGAACTCGCCCAGGACATCAGCGCGTTCGTCATCTTCTCCAGCGCCGCCGGCACCTTCGGCGCCGCAGGGCAGGCCAACTACGCCGCGGGCAACGCCTTCCTGGACTCCCTCGCCGCCCACCGCAAGGCCGGCGGCCTGCCGGCCGTCTCGCTCGCCTGGGGCGCGTGGAGCGGTACGGGCATGCTGTCGGACGCCGACGCGGAACGCATGGCACGAGCCGGCACGCCGCCGCTCACCCCCGAACAGGGCCTCGCGCTCTTCGACACGGCGATCGGCTCCGGCGAAGCCGCCCTCCTGCCGCTCAGGCTCGACCTCCCGGCCCTGCGCGGCCACGGCGAGATCCGCCCGCTGCTGCGCGGCCTGATCCGCACCCGCACCCAGCGTGCGATCGCCGGCTCCGAGACGGCGTCGAGCCTCACCCGGCGACTCGGCGCACTGACGGACACCGCCCGCCTCGACGAGCTCGTGAACCTGGTGCGCGGCGAAGTCGCCGCCGTACTGGGGCATGCGGGCGCCGACGGCGTCGATCCGGCGAAGGCGTTCCAGAGCCTCGGTTTCGACTCCCTCATGGCGGTCGAGCTGCGCAACCGCCTCGGTGCGGTCACAGGACTGCGGCTGCCCGCGACGCTGACCTTCGACTACCCCACCACCGCCGTACTGGCCGCCCACCTCAAGGACGAGCTGTTCGGTACAGAAGCACCCGCCGCACCTGTTCCGGTGGCGGCGACGGCCCAGGCGGACGACCCGGTCGTGATCGTCGGCATGGCCTGCCGCTACCCGGGCGGGGTCACGAACCCCGAGGAGCTGTGGGACCTGGTGCTGGACGGCACCGACGCGATCACCGGCTTCCCGGAGAACCGCGGCTGGGACCTCGACGCCCTCTACCACCCCGACCCCGACCACGTCGGCACGTCGTACACCCGCTCCGGCGGCTTCCTGCACGACGCCGACCAGTTCGACCCCGAGTTCTTCGGCATGTCCCCGCGTGAGGCGCTCGGCACCGACGCGCAGCAGCGCCTGCTGCTGGAGGCGACCTGGGAGTCGCTGGAGCGGGCGGGCATCGACCCGACCTCGCTGAAGGGCAGCCGGACCGGCGTCTTCGCGGGCGTCATGTACAACGACTACTCCCTGATGCTCGACGGTGACGCCGAGGGCTACCAGGGCACCGGCGGCTCACCGAGCGTGGTCTCGGGCCGGGTGTCCTACACGTTCGGCTTCGAGGGCCCGGCGGTCACGGTCGACACCGCGTGCTCGTCGTCGCTGGTGGCGCTGCACCTGGCGGCGCAGTCCCTGCGGCAGGGGGAGTGCACCCTCGCCCTCGCCGGCGGTGTCACGGTCCTTGCTTCGCCGGGAGCGTTCATCGGTTTCTCCCGCCAGCGCGGCCTGTCCGCCGACGGCCGCTGCAAGGCGTTCGGCGACGCCGCGGACGGTGTGGGCTGGGCCGAGGGCGTCGGTCTGCTGGTGCTGGAGCGTCAGTCGGACGCGGTGCGCAACGGTCACCGGATCCTGGCGGTGGTGCGGGGCTCGGCGGTGAACCAGGACGGTGCGTCCAACGGCCTTACGGCGCCGAACGGTCCGTCGCAGCAGCGCGTCATCCGGCAGGCTCTCGCGAGCGCCGGTCTGTCCACCGCGGACGTCGATGCCGTCGAGGCCCACGGCACAGGAACGACACTGGGCGACCCCATCGAGGCGCAGGCCCTGATGGCGACCTACGGCCAGGACCGCGACATACCGCTCTACCTGGGGTCGGTGAAGTCCAACATCGGCCACACCCAGGCGGCCGCTGGTGCCGCCGGCATCATCAAGATGGTCAAGGCGCTGCAGCACGGGGTTCTGCCCCGGACGTTGCACGTGGACCAGCAGTCGTCCCAGGTCGACTGGGAGGCGGGCGCGGTCGAGCTGCTCGACAGTGCCACCGAGTGGCCGTCGGTCGACCGGCCGCGTCGCGCGGCGGTGTCGTCGTTCGGTGTCAGCGGCACCAACGCGCATGTGATTCTTGAGCAGCCGCTCGTGGAGGCGCCGGTTGCGGAAGGACCACGCGGCCAATTCGCGCCGTGGCTGGTGTCCGCGAAGTCCGAGGCGGCGCTGCGGGAGCAGGTCGAACGGGTCAAGGAGATCGACGGTGACCCGGTGGACATCGGGCACTCGTTGCTCACCACGCGTACGACCTTCGACCACCGTGCCGTGATCCTCGACGGCGTCGAGCTCGCCCGGGGCGTGGCTGTCCGTAACCCGCTTGCGTTCCTGTTCTCGGGGCAGGGTTCGCAACGGCTGGGTATGGGGCGGGAGTTGTACGACCGGTTCCCGGTGTTCGCCGAGGCCTTCGACGCCGTACTCGTCCATCTCGACCCGGCCCTGCGGGACGTGATGTGGGGTGGGGACGAGGAGCTGCTGAACCAGACCGGTTATACGCAGCCTGCTCTGTTCGCGCTTCAGGTGGCGCTGTACCGGTTGGTGGAGTCGTGGGGTGTGAGGCCCGATCATCTGGCCGGTCACTCCATCGGTGAGATAGCGGCGGCGCATGTCACGGGTGTGTTGAGCCTGGAGGACGCGTGCCTCCTTGTCACGGCGCGCTCCAGCCTGATGCAGGAACTGCCTGTCGGCGGTGCGATGGTGGCGGTCCAGGCGACCGAGGCCGAGGTGCTGCCGCACCTGACGGAGAAGGTGTCGATCGCTGCCGTGAACGGCCCGGCATCGGTGGTCATCGCCGGTGACGAGGCCGAGGTTCTGGGGATCGCCGGGCGGTGGAAGTCGAAGCGGTTGAGGGTGTCGCATGCCTTCCACTCGCCGCTGATGGACCCGATGCTGGATGACTTCCGGGAGATGCTGGACGGCGTCACCTTCCACGCCCCGCAGATTCCCTTCACGACCTCCGGCGATGTGACCGACCCCGAGTACTGGGTGAACCACGTCCGGGATGCGGTCCGCTTCCACGACAACATCCGGTCTCTGGGGGATGTGGCCTTCCTGGAGATCGGCCCGGACGGTGTGCTGTCCGCGATGGTCGCCCAGGGCGCGGCTGACGCGGTCGCGATCCCGGTCCTGCGCAAGGACAAGCCGGAGCCGACCGCGGCCCTGACCGCCCTCGCCACCCTGCACGTCCACGGCACCCACGTCGACTGGACGTCCTTCTACCCGGGCGGCACCCGCGTCGACCTCCCCACCTACGCCTTCCAGCGCCAGCGCTACTGGCCCGCCCCGGCGAGCCCGAAGAGCGACGCCACCGGCCTGGGCCTGGTCGGCATGGAACACCCGCTGCTGGGCGCGGCCGTCGAACTGGCCGAGGACGAAGGCGTCGTCTTCACCAGCAGGCTCTCGACGAGCACGCACCCGTGGCTCGCCGAACACGAGATCATGGGCCACCGCCTGGTACCGGCGGCCGTGCTGGTCGAGCTCGCGCTGCGCGCCGGTGACGAGGTCGGCTGCGGCCGCGTCGACGAACTGATCCTCGTGACGCCGCTGCCCCTGCCGGACCGTGGCGGTGTGCAGGTCCGGCTGCGGGTGGCCGCTGAGGACGCGGCGGGGCGCCGTACCTTCACCGTGCACGCCCGGCCGGAGGCCCACGTCGAGGAGCCGTGGACCCAGCACGCCTCCGGTGTGCTCGCGACGGGCGAGCGGCCCCCGGCCGACTTCGACGCCACCGTGTGGCCGCCGGCCGGCGCCGTCGCGATGGACCATGAGGACTGCTACGACCGCTTCGCCGACGCGGGCTTCGCCTACGGGCCGACCTTCCAGGGGCTGCGGGCGGCATGGCGTCTGGGCGAGGAGGTCTACGCCGAGCTCGCCCTGCCCGACGACGCGGCCCCGGGCGGCTACGGGCTGCACCCGGCGCTGCTCGACGCGGCCCTGCACGCCGTGCTGCTGGACGAGACGGCCGAGGCCGGGCTGCCGTTCAGCTGGGCGGGCGTCAGCCTGCACGCCACCGGGGCATCGCGGCTGCGCCTCAGGATGACCCGGGACGCGTCCGGCACGACCCGCACCCTTGCGCTCGCCGACCCCACCGGCACGCCGGTCGCCTCGATCGACTCCCTCGTCGTCCGCCCGGTCGCCGCCGACCGGCTCGGCGCCCAGAACATCGGCCTCGCCGCCCTCTTCGGAGTCGAATGGGTGCCCGTCGGCACCGAGGACGCGGTGCCGGCCGGCTCCGTGGCGGTCCTCGGCGACGACCCGTTCGGACTCGGCTTCGAGACGGTGGCGTCCCCGGGCGACACCGAGGCCGGAGTCGTACTCCTGCCCGTCGTCGGAGACGGAGACGGCGACGTGGTGGGGGCGGCGCACACCGCCACCGCGCGCGTCCTCGCCGCCCTGCAGGACTGGATCGCCGCCGAACGGCCCGGCAGGCTTGTCGTCGTCACCCGTGACGCCACCGTCGGCGGGGACCTCGTCGGTGCGGCCGTCTGGGGCCTCGTGCGGTCGGCGCAGTCCGAGCACCCCGGCAGCTTCGGCCTGATCGACATGGTGGGCGCGGCCGACGACGAGGTTCGTACCGCGACCGGCGCCGACCTGATCGCTGCGGCCCTTGCCATCGACGAGCCTCAACTCGCCCTCCGTGACGGCAAGGTACTGGCCGCCCGCCTGGCCCGGGCGCACGTCGCCCAGGAGGCGGCCGTCTGGGAGAGCCCTGTGCTCATCACGGGCGGTACCGGTGGCCTCGGCCGGATCATTGCCCGGCACCTGGTCGAGCGGCACGGTGTGACGGAGCTCGTCCTGGCCAGCCGCACCGGCCAGGCTGACGTGACCGAGCTGGAGGCGGCCGGCGCCACGGTGTCGGTGGTCGCCTGCGACATCGCCGATCGGGACGCGCTCGCCGAGCTCCTGGACCGGCACCCGGTCCGCTCGGTCGTCCATGCTGCGGGTGTGCTCGATGACGGTGTCGTCGCCTCGCTGACCCCGGAGCGTCTCGACAGCGTGTTGCGGCCGAAGGCCGACGCGGCCTGGAACCTGCACGAACTCCTCGGGGACGTCGCGCAGTTCGTGTTGTTCTCCAGCGCTGCCGGTGTCTTCGGCAATGCCGGACAGGGCAACTACGCGGCGGGCAACGCCTTCCTCGACGCCCTCGCCGCCCGGCGCAGGGCCGAAGGGCTGCCCGCCGTGTCCCTCGCCTGGGGTGCCTGGGAGACCGGCATGCCGGCTCCGGACGACGCCGAGCGCATGGCCCGCTCGGGCATGCCCGCCATCAGCGCCGAACGCGGCGTGGAACTGTTCGACGCGGCGCTCGCCATCGGCGAACCCCTGGTGCTTCCCGTGCGGCTGGACCTTCCGGCGCTGCGCGGTCATGCCACCGTGGCCCCCCTCCTGCGCGGACTCGTCCGCACCAAGGCACGCCGGGCCGTCGCGGGCTCGGAGGCTGCGTCCTCGCTGGTCGCACGCCTCGCCGCCCTCGACGCGGCGGCACGCCGCACCGAACTGGTCGGCCTGGTGTGCGCCCAGGCGGCGCAGGTGCTGGGCCACGCGGGTGTCGACGCGGTCGACTCCGCGCGGGCCTTCCAGGACCTCGGCTTCGACTCGCTCACGGCGGTCGAGTTCCGCAACCAGCTGACGGCGGCCACGGGCCTGAAGCTGCCCGCGACGCTCGTGTTCGACTACCCGACCGCACTGGCCCTCGCCGACCACCTGCACGCCGAACTGTTCGGCTCCGTGGCGGACACCGCCGAGCTCCTGCCCGCACCCGTGTCCACCACCGACGACCCGATCGTCATCGTCGGCATGGCCTGCCGCTTCCCCGGTGGAGTCGACTCGCCCGAGGACCTCTGGAACCTGGTGGTCAGCGGCGACGACGCCATCACCCCGTTCCCGACGAACCGAGGCTGGGACCTGGACACCCTGTTCCACCCCGACCCCGACCACCTCGGCACGTCGTACACCCGCTCCGGCGGCTTCCTGCACGACGCCGGGCTCTTCGACCCCGAGTTCTTCGGGATGTCCCCGCGTGAGGCGCTCGGCACCGACGCGCAGCAGCGGCTACTGCTGGAGACGACCTGGGAGGCCCTGGAGCGCACCGGCATCGACCCGACGTCCCTGCGGGGCAGCCGGACCGGTGTGTTCGCCGGTGTCATGTACTCCGACTACGCCCAGATCCTGGAGGCCGACGCCGAGGGGCACCAGGGCGCCGGCACCTCGCCCAGCGTGGCGTCCGGCCGCGTGTCCTACACGTTCGGCTTCGAGGGCCCGTCGGTCTCCGTGGACACGGCGTGCTCGTCGTCGCTGGTCGCGATGCACTGGGCGATGCAGGCGCTGCGCTCCGGGGAGTGCACCCTCGCCCTCGCCGGCGGTGTCACCGTGATGTCCACACCGGGCGCCTTCGTCGGCTTCTCCCGCCAGCGCGGGCTCGCGCAGGACGGCCGCTGCAAGGCGTTCTCGGACAGCGCCGACGGCGTCGGCTGGTCGGAGGGCGTCGGCCTGCTGGTGCTGGAGCGCGAGTCCGACGCCCTCCGCAACGGCCACCGGATCCTGGCCGTCGTCAAGGGCTCGGCCGTCAACCAGGACGGTGCCTCCAACGGGCTTACGGCGCCGAACGGTCCGTCGCAGCAGCGCGTCATCCGGCAGGCACTCGCATCCGCAGGCCTGTCCACCGCCGACGTGGATGCCGTCGAGGCCCATGGCACCGGTACGACGCTCGGCGACCCCATCGAGGCGCAGGCCCTGATGGCGACCTACGGCCAGGACCGCGACGTACCGCTCTACCTGGGGTCGGTGAAGTCCAACATCGGCCACGCCCAGGCGGCCGCGGGCGTCGCGGGTGTCATCAAGATGGTCAAGGCGCTGGAGCACGGCGTGCTCCCGCCGACGCTGCACGTCACCGAGCCGTCGGCACACGTCGACTGGAGCGAGGGCGCCGTCGAGCTGATCGGCGAACCGACCGGCTGGCCGACCGTCGGGCGCCCGCGCCGGGCCGGTGTCTCGTCGTTCGGCCTCAGCGGCACGAACGCGCACGTCATCCTGGAGCAGCCGGTCGCACAAGCACCCGTCGCACCGGCAACGGCTGTCGAGGCCCCCACCTCCGACGTGCCGTGGCTGGTGTCCGCGAAGACCGAGGCGGCTCTGTCGGGCCAGATCGACCGGGTCCGGGAACTCGACGGTGACCCCGTCGACATCGGCCACTCGCTTCTCACGAGCCGTACGCTCTTCGACCACCGTGCGGTGCTGCTGGACGGCATCGAACTGGCCCGGGGCCGGGCCCGCTCCGGTCGCCCCCTCGCCCTGCTCTTCTCCGGTCAGGGTTCGCAGCGGCTCGGTATGGGGCGGGAGTTGTACGACCGCTTCCCGGTGTTCGCGGAGGCGTTCGACGACGCCCTGATGTACCTCGACCCTGCGCTGCGTGAGGTGGTGTGGGGTGAGGACGAGGGGCTGCTGAACCAGACGGGCTACACGCAGCCCGCTCTGTTCGCGCTTCAGGTTGCGCTGTACCGGTTGGTGGAGTCGTGGGGTGTGAGGCCCGATCACCTGGCCGGTCACTCCATCGGCGAGATCGCCGCGGCGCACGTCGCGGGTGTGTTGAGCCTGGAGGATGCGTGCCTGTTGGTCACGGCCCGTTCCAGCTTGATGCAGGAACTGCCGGCCGGTGGCGCGATGGTCTCGGTCATGGCCTCCGAGGCCGAAGTGCTGCCGCATCTGACCGACAACGTCTCCATCGCCGCAGTCAATGGCCCGGCGTCCGTGGTGATCTCCGGTGACGAGGCCGAAGTCCTCAAGATCACTGAGCGCTGGAAGTCGAAGCGGCTGCGGGTGTCGCACGCCTTCCACTCCCCGCTGATGGACCCGATGCTGGAGGACTTCCGGGAGGCGATCGGCGAGATCGAGTTCCGTGAACCGCAGATCCCCTTCACCACGTCCGGCGATGTGACCGACCCCGAGTACTGGGTGAACCACGTCCGGGACGCGGTCCGCTTCCACGACAACGTCCAGGCACTGGGGGACGTGGCCTTCCTGGAGATCGGCCCGGACGGCGTGCTGTCCGCGATGGTCGCCCAGGACAAGCCCGACACGGTCGCGATCCCGGTCCTGCGCAAGGACAAGCCGGAGCCGACCGCGGCCCTGACCGCCCTCGCCACCCTGCACGTCCACGGCACCCACGTCGACTGGACGTCCTTCTACCCGGGCGGCAGGCCGATCGACCTGCCCACCTACGCCTTCGAGCACCAGGCGTTCTGGCCTGCCGTACGCATCGGCGGTGACGACGCGTCCGGCATCGGCCTGGTGGCCCTCGGTCACCCCCTGCTGATCGCCTCGGCGGAACTCGCCGACGGTGAGGGCTTCCTGTTCACCAGCCGCCTCGCCCTGCGCACCCACCCATGGCTGGCCCACCACGTCGTGAACGGCAGCGTCATGGTGCCGGGTGCGGCCCTCGTCGAACTGGCCGTGCGGGCCGGCGACGAACTCGGGCTCGACCGGCTGGAGGAGCTGACGCTGTCCGCGCCGGTGATCCTGCCGGAGACCGGGGGCCTCGCCCTGCAGACACGGGTGTCCGCCGAGGACGAGTCGGGCCGTCGTACCTTCACCGTGCACGCCCGGCCCGCCGAGGCCGTGGACGTGCCGTGGACGCAGGTCGTGTCCGGTGCGCTCGCCAGTGGCGAGCGTCGGATCGACTTCGACACGAGCGTGTGGCCGCCGACCGGCGCCGAGACGCTCGACGTGACGGGCTGCTACGACCGGTTCGCCGGGGCCGGGTTCGCCTACAGCGGGCCCTTCCGGGGCCTGAAGGCGGCATGGAGGATCGGCGACGACACATACGCCGAGGTGGTGCTGCCCGACGACGTCAATGTCACGCCGTACGGACTGCACCCTGCCCTGCTCGACGCGGCCCTGCACGCCTTGCTGCTCGACGAGAGCGGCACCGCCGGGCTGCCGTTCGCGTGGGAGAACGTCTCCCTGCACGCGACCGGCGCCTCCGCGCTGCGGGTGCGTCTGACCCGCAACGCCGCCGGAACGTCGATCGCGCTCGCCGACCCGGCGGGCAACGCCGTCGCCTCGGTCGAGTCGCTGGTGGTGCGGGCGGTCACCCACGAGGAGACCGGTGCCCGCCGCCAGGACGCGCTCTTCGCCGTCGAGTGGACGCCGGTCGCCGTGCCGCCCGCCGAGGCGGGCCGGAGCGTCAGCGTTCTCGGCCCCGACGTGCTCGGGCTGTCGGTCGGCCGGGTGGAAGGCCGGCTCGCGCTCGCCGACACGTCGGTCGTGCTGGTGCCGCTCGCCGGTGAGCCCGGCGCGGACGGCGCGCACCGCACCACCCGCCAGGTGCTGGGGCTGCTGCACGAGTGGATCGCCGACGACCGCGACGGCCGCCTGGTGTTCGTCACCCGGGGCGCGGTCGACGGCGACGACCTCGCCGGCGCCGCCGCCTGGGGCCTGGTCCGCTCGGCGCAGTCCGAGCACCCGGACCGCTTCGGCCTGATCGACCTCGACGCCGAGGAGTCCTCGCTCGCGACGCTGCTCGCGGTGCTCGACCTCGACGAGCCTCAACTCGCCCTCCGTGACGGCAAGGTACTGGCCGCCCGCCTGGCCCGGGCGCACGTCGCCCAGGAGGCGGCCGTCTGGGAGAGCCCTGTGCTCATCACGGGCGGTACCGGTGGCCTCGGCCGGATCATTGCCCGGCACCTGGTCGAGCGGCACGGTGTGACGGAACTCGTCCTGGCCAGCCGCACCGGCCAGGCTGACGTGACCGAGCTGGAGGCGGCCGGCGCCACGGTGTCGGTGGTCGCCTGCGACATCGCCGACCGGGACGCGCTCGCCGAGCTCCTGGACCGGCACCCGGTCCGCTCCGTCGTCCATGCCGCGGGTGTGCTCGATGACGGTGTCGTCGCCTCGCTGACCCCGGAGCGTCTCGACAGCGTGTTGCGGCCGAAGGCCGACGCGGCCTGGAACCTGCACGAACTCCTCGGGGACGTCGCGCAGTTCGTGTTGTTCTCCAGCGCTGCCGGTGTCTTCGGCAATGCCGGACAGGGCAACTACGCGGCGGGCAACGCCTTCCTCGATGCCCTCGCCGCCCGGCGCAGGGCCGAAGGGCTGCCCGCCGTGTCCCTCGCCTGGGGTGCCTGGGAGGCCGGCATGCCGGCTCCGGACGACGCCGAGCGCATGGCCCGCTCGGGCATGCCCGCCATCAGCGCCGAACGCGGCGTGGAACTGTTCGACGCCGCCGTAGGCAGTGACGCGGCGGCCGTGCTGCCGGTCGAACTCGACCTCGCGGCCCTCAAGGCCGAGGGAACCGTGCGGCCGTTGCTGCGCGGTCTGATCCGCGTCAAGTCGCGCCGCAGGATCGCCGGGGCGGAGACCGCATCCGGCCTCGTCCAGCGGCTGTCCGCCCTCGACGACGCGGGCCGCACCGCGGCGCTCGTGGACCTGGTGCGCGGCGAGGTCGCCGCGGTCCTCGGCTATGACACCACCGCCGCCGTCGACCCGGAGCGAGCCTTCCAGGAACTGGGCTTCGACTCGCTCACCGCGGTCGAGCTGCGCAACCGCCTCACCGCGGTCACCGGACTGAAGCTGCCCGCCACCGTGGTGTTCGACTACCCGTCCGCCCACCAGCTCGCGGCCTACGTCAAGGACGAACTCCTCGGCGCTCAGGCCCCGGCGGACAACCTGCCCGCCGTGTCCACTGCGGCCCTGTCCGACGACCCGATCGTCATCGTCGGCATGGCCTGCCGCTACCCCGGCGGGGTCACGACCCCCGAAGAGCTGTGGCAGCTGGTGCTCGACGGCACGGATGCCATCACGCCGTTCCCGACGAACCGAGGCTGGGACCTGGACACCCTGTTCCACCCCGACCCCGACCACCCCGGCACGTCGTACACCCGCTCCGGCGGCTTCCTGCACGACGCCGACCAGTTCGACGCAGAGTTCTTCGGGATGTCCCCGCGCGAGGCACTGTCGACCGACGCCCAGCAGCGGTTGCTGCTGGAGACGGCGTGGGAGGCCCTGGAGCGCACGGGCGTCGACCCGGTGTCGCTGCGGGGCAGCCGGACCGGTGTGTTCGCCGGCGTCATGTACAACGACTACACGCAGCTGATCGGCGGCGCCGACACCGAGGGTTACGGCAGCACCGGCTCCTCGCCGAGCGTGGTGTCCGGTCGAGTCTCGTATGTGCTCGGGCTGGAGGGCCCGTCGGTGTCCGTGGACACGGCGTGCTCGTCGTCGCTGGTCGCGATGCACTGGGCGATGCAGGCGCTGCGCTCCGGCGAGTGCACCCTCGCCCTCGCCGGAGGTGTCACGGTGATGTCCACGCCGGGCTCGTTCGTCGGGTTCTCCCGACAGCGCGGGTTGTCCGAGGACGGCCGCTGCAAGGCGTTCGGCGCCGGCGCGGACGGCGTGGGCTGGGCCGAGGGCGCCGGCGTCGTCGTACTGGAACGGCAGTCGGATGCGGTGCGTAACGGTCACCAGATCCTCGCCGTGGTCAAGGGCTCGGCGGTCAATCAGGACGGTGCGTCGAATGGTCTGACCGCGCCGAACGGTCCGTCGCAGCAGCGGGTGATCCGGCAGGCTCTCGCGAGCGCCGGGCTGTCCACCGCGGACGTCGATGCCGTCGAGGCCCATGGCACCGGTACGACACTGGGCGACCCCATCGAGGCGCAGGCCCTGATGGCGACCTATGGCCAGGACCGCGAGATGCCGCTCAAGCTCGGTGCCATCAAGTCGAACATCGGTCACACCCAGGCCGCCGCCGGCGTCGCCGGAGTGATCAAGATGGTGCAGGCGATGCAGCACGGCATCCTGCCCAGGACACTGCACGCGGACACGCCCTCGTCGCACGTGGACTGGACGGAAGGCGCCGTCGACCTGCTCACCGACACCACCGAGTGGCCCGAGGTCGACCGCCCCCGGCGCGCGGCCGTGTCCTCCTTCGGCATCAGCGGCACCAACGCGCACGTCATCCTGGAGCGGGGACCCGCGGTGGACTCCCCGGCCGCCCCGGACACCGAGCCCGTGCGAGGCGTCCCGTGGCTGGTGTCCGCCAAGACCGAGGCGGCGTTGTCGGGCCAGATCGAGCGGGTCCGGGAACTCGACGGCGACCCGATCGACATCGGCCACTCGCTGCTCACCGCCCGATCGAGGTTCAGCCACCGCGCAGTCCTGCTCGACGGTGTGGAACTCGCCCGAGGCGCGGCCGCCCGCAAGCCCCTCGCCTTCTTGTTCTCGGGGCAGGGTTCGCAACGGCTGGGGATGGGGCGGGAGTTGTACGGCCGGTTCCCGGTGTTCGCGGAGGCCTTCGATGCCGTACTCGTCCTTCTCGACCCGGCGCTTCGTGAGGTGATGTGGGGCGATGACGAGGAGCTGCTGAACCAGACCGGTTACACCCAGCCTGCTCTGTTCGCGCTGCAAGTGGCCCTGTACCGGTTGGTGGAGTCGTGGGGCGTTGAGCCCGACCATCTCGCCGGTCACTCCATCGGCGAGATCGCGGCGGCCCATGTCGCGGGTGTGCTGAGTCTGGAGGAAGCGTGCCTCCTCGTCACGGCGCGTTCCAGTCTGATGCAGGAGCTGCCTGCTGGTGGTGCGATGGTCTCGGTGGTGGCCTCCGAGGAGGAGGTGCTGCCGCACCTGACCGAGAAGGTTTCCATCGCTGCCGTGAACGGACCGGCCTCCGTGGTCATCGCGGGTGACGAGGCTGAAGTGCTGGAGATCGCGTCGCGTTGGAAGTCCAAGCGGCTGCGTGTGTCCCATGCCTTCCACTCCCCGCTGATGGCCCCGATGCTCGACGACTTCCGCGAGGTGGTCGAGGACATCAACTTCGAGGCCCCGGGCATCCCGTTCAGCACGTCGGGCGATGTGACCGACCCCGAGTACTGGGTGCGGCACGTGCACGACGCCGTACGCTTCCACGACAACGTCCAGGCACTGGGTGACGTGGCCTTCCTGGAGATCGGCCCGGACGGTGTGCTGTCCGCGATGGTCGCCCAGGACGTGGCCGACGCGGTGGCGATCCCGGTCCTGCGCAAGGGCAAGCCGGAGGAGACCGCGGCGCTGACCGCCCTCGCGCGGCTGCATGTCGGCGGTGCCGATGTCGACTGGACGTCCTTCTACCCGGGCGGAAAGCTCATCGACCTGCCCACCTACGCCTTCCGGCGGCAGAGCTACTGGCCCAAGGTCACCGAAGGCGCGGGTGACGTGCGGGCCGCCGGGCTGCGGGGTGTCGTCCACCCGATGCTCGGCGCGGCCGTCGAACTCGCCGGTTCCGCGGGCCACTTGTTCACGAGCAGGCTCTCGCTGCGTACGCACCACTGGCTCGCCGACCACGTGATCATGGGCCGGGCCCTGGTGCCCGGTGCCGCGCTGGTCGAGCTGGCGCTGCGCGCCGGTGACGAGCTGGGCTGCGACACCGTGGAGGAGCTGACGATGGCCGCGCCGCTGGTCCTGCCCGAACAGGGCGGTGTCCAGGTGCAGGTGTCCGTCGGCATCGCCGACGACGACGGCCGACGTACCGTGACGGTCTACTCGCGGCCCGAGGACACGGACCTGCCCTGGACCGAGAACGCCACCGGCCTCCTCGCCACGGGCGGTCTGCCCGTCCCGTCGGGCCCCGCGTCCGACCTCGGGTCCGGCACCGCCGAGTGGCCGCCGGCCGGCGCCGAGGCCATCGACCTCGACGGCGTGTACGACCGGTTCGCCGAGGTCGGCTTCGGCTACGGGCCGGCGTTCCAGGGGCTGCGGCGGGCGTGGCGGGCGGCCGGCGCCGTGTACGCCGAGGTCGCCCTGCCCGAGGGAACGGAAGCCGGCGGGTTCGGCCTGCACCCGGCGCTGCTCGACGGCGCCCTGCACACCGCGTTGCTCGGCGGCGAGGAGCGGGGCGGGAGCGGCGGATCCGCTGCGCTGCCCTTCTCGTGGGAGGGCGTCTCGCTGCAGGCCACCGGTGCCTCGGCGGTACGGGTGAGGATGGAGCGCGACGAGAGCGGGGCGATGTCGATAGCCCTCGCCGACTCGTCCGGCACTCCTGTCGCCCTGGTGGAGTCCCTGGTGGTGCGGGAGGTCTCCGCACAGCAGTTGGCGGGCTCCGGCGTCGGGCGCGACTCGCTGTTCACCTTGAACTGGACGCCCATCGCGGCGAACACCGCCTTCGACGAGCCGGTCGCGGTCGCCGGTGAGGACGCCTTCGGCCTTGCGGACAGCTTCGTCGGCGGCCGGGTCCACCCGGACATCGCCGCCGCGGACGCGGACGTGGTGCTGGTCGAGGTCGTCGCCGTCTCCGAGGACGTCGTGGACTCGGCGCACGCGGCGGTGTCCGACGCACTGGTGAACATCCAGGGGTGGCTGACCGCCGAACGGTCCGGACGGCTGGTGTTCGTCACACGGGGTGCCATCGCCGCAGCCGATGGGGATGTCCCGGACGTGGTGGGCGCCGCCGTGTGGGGCATGGTGCGCGTGGCGCAGTCCGAACACCCCGGGCGCTTCGGCCTGCTCGACCTCGACGACCGGCGCTCGTCGCTCGCCGTGCTGCGCCAGGCCGTCGCCGTCGAGGAACCGCAGGTCGTCATCCGCGACGGAGAGGTGTTGGCCGGACGGCTGGCCCCCGCGCCGCAGCCGCAGGAGGAGCAGACCTGGACCGGGCCCGTCCTCATCACCGGCGGCACCGGCGCGCTCGGCCGGATCATCGCCCGGCACCTGGTGGACCAGCACGGCGTCACCGAGCTGGTGCTGGCCAGCCGCAAGGGCGAGGCCGACGTGAGTGAACTGGAGGCGGCCGGCGCGACCGTGTCGGTGGTCGCCTGCGACATCGCCGACCGGGACGACCTGAGGGCGCTGCTCGACCGGCACCCGGTCAGGTCGGTCGTGCACGCCGCCGGTGTCCTCGACGACGCCACGATCGAACAGCTGACGCTGGACCGCATCGACCCGGTGCTCCAGCCCAAGGCCGACGCGGCCTGGTTCCTGCACGAACTCGCCGGCGACCTCGACCACTTCGTGCTGTTCTCCTCGGTCGCGGGCACGCTCGGCAACCCGGGGCAGGCGAACTACGCGGCGGGCAACGCGTTCCTCGACGCCCTCGCCGCCCGCCGCCGGGCCGAAGGACTGCCCGCCGTCTCGCTGGCCTGGGGCGCCTGGGACACCGGCATGCTCACCGCGCAGGACGCGGCCCGCATGGCCCGCGGCGGCCTGCCCGCGCTCACCGAGGAGCAGGGCGTACGCCTCTTCGATGCGGCGCTCGGCACCGGGCTGACGGTCCTGCTGCCGGTCCGCCTGGACCTGGCGGTGCTGCGGGACCTGGGCGAGCCGGCGCCACTGCTGCGCGGTCTCGTCCGGACGAAGTCCAGGCGGGCCGTCGTCGGACAGGAGACCGCCGACTCTCTGGTGCGCCGGATGGCGGGACTCACGGAGGCCGAGCGCACGGCGATGCTGCTGGAGGTCGTCCGGGGTCAGGTCGCCGAAGTGCTCGGCCACGGCGCCGGTGAGGAGATCGAACCCGAGCGCCAGTTCCAGGAGCTGGGCTTCGACTCCCTCACCGCCGTCGAGCTGCGCAACCGTCTCGGCACGGTCACCGGTCTGCGCCTGCCCGCCACGCTGGTGTTCGACCACCCGACCCCGAACGACCTGGTCGAGCTGCTCCGCTCCGAGCTGAACATCGGCGAACCCGCCCAGGGAACACCGGCCCTGCTCGCCGAACTCGACAAGATCGAGAAGGCGTTCGCCGACGCCACGGGCGGCTTCGACGAACGGTTCCATCAGCAGGTCGCCGGCCGCCTGGAGGTGCTGCGCACCAAGTGGGCGGAGCTGCGCAAGGGAGACACAGGCGACGGCGGGATCGACCTGGAGACGGCGTCCGACGACGAGATGTTCGCCCTGCTCGACTCCGAGTTGGGGCTGTAGCCGACAGAGCCGGGTCGGCCGACCGGCCGGCCCGGCCCCAAAGGGCCCATTGGCCCCAATCCCATCAAGTAAGGAGTACGACGCCATGACGGAGCTCGTGATCGGGATAGTGGGGCTCGGCTCGCTGGGCGAGGGGGTGGCCCGCGCGTTGCTCGGCAACGGCACGGAGGTGATCGGCGTCGACCACGACCCGGCCGTGGTGGCCCGGGTCGGTGACCGACTGGACGGGCCGCTGCTCACGCTCGGCGACAGTCCGCTGCTCACCCTCGGGACCGAACCGGCCGACCTCAAACGCGCCGACGTGGTGATCGAGGCCGTGCCGGAGGACCGGGCCGCCAAGGAAGCCGTGCTGCGTGGGCTGGTCGAGCTGGTCGAGCCCGGCACGGTCCTGCTCACCACCACGTCCACGCTGTCGGTGTCCGAGCTCGCGATCGCCTCGGGGGCTCCGGACCGGGTCGTCGGCCTGCGCTACTTCCTGCCGCCGCCGGAGGGCGGCAACGCCGCGCTCGTCGAGACCGCCATGGCGGCACGGCGGACGTCCGAACTGGCGCGCAGCGTGGCCGCTCTCGCGGACACGGAGGTGGTCCCCCTCGGCGGCCGGCCGAGCGAGGTGGCCGCCGCGCTGGTCCACACATGGCTGAACCGGACCGTCGACCTCGCCGCCGAGGGCTATGCCGACGTCGAGGACATCGACACCGCCATGAGACTCGGCTGCGGCCTCGGGCAGGGGCCGTTCGAGATGCTCGATCTGATCGGTCTCGACACCGTCCACACCTCCCTCACGGCCCTGGGCGTCAAGCCCGCCGCGCTGCTCGACCGGCTGGTGGCCGAGGGACGCCTGGGACGCAAGACCGGGCACGGGTTCCACCGGTACGACGATGCCGGTGCCCGGGTGCGGACCGGCCGCGTCACCGCCGTCACCGGAACGCCCCGCGGGATCACCCGGGCCGGTGTGGTCGGCTCCGGCACCATGGCGCGCGGTATCGCCGAGGTCCTGGCCGTCGCGGGCATCCCCACCACTCTCGTCGCCCGCACCGCGGACAAGGCCGAGGCCGTCCGGAACGCCGTCGCCGCCTCACTCACCCGGTCCGTCAGGAAGGGCCGCATCACCGAGCAGGACCGGCTGGACATCCTCGCCCGGGTCACCACGGGAACGGACTACGCGGGCCTCGCGGACGCCGGCCTCGTCGTCGAAGCCGTCGCCGAGGACATGGCCGTCAAACCCGCGGTGCTGCGCGCGATCGACGCACACCTCCCACCGGGCGCCGTCATCGCCACCACCACATCCAGCCTGTCCGTCACCGAGATCGCCGAGCACACCGGCCGGCCCCGCGATGTGATCGGCCTGCACTTCTTCAACCCGGCACCCGTGATGCGGCTGGTCGAAGTGGTGCGCACCCGCCACACCGACCCCGATGTGCACGCCACGGCACACGCGCTGGTGGCACGGCTGCGCAAGACGGCCGTCGACTGCACGGACCGCACCGGGTTCATCGTGAACTTCCTGTTGTTCCCGTACCTCAACGACGCCGTGCGCCTGCTCGGCCGCACCGATGTCACCGTGGCCGAGATCGACGCCGCGGTCAGCACGGCGTACCCGTATCCGATGGGGCCGTTCACCCTGCTCGACACGATCGGACTCGACGTGTCGCTCGCGATCATGGAAATGCTCAGCGGGTCGCAGGGCGCTCCGGCCGAGCCGCTGCGGCAGTTGGTGGCCGTCGGCCACCTGGGACGCAAGACCCGGCGCGGGTTCCGAGTGGCCGAACCGGTGGAGTGAGACTTTCGTGTCGTCGGAGCTACGCTTGGCGACAGGACGTGGGGGGCGGCCATCGCCCGCCGAGAGGTGGTTGGGGCGTCATGACTCAGGAGGCGTTCGGGGAGCGGCGGCACGTCGCCGTCTTCAGCGACCCCGAGCACGGGCAGGAACTGCCCATGTTGGCACTGATCGAGGAACTCGTCCGGCGTGGCTTTCGGGTCACCTGGGCGACCGGGTCCGAGCTGGCCGCGCGGCTGGCCATTTCGGGGGCGACGGAAGACGGTTGGGACGTCGTGGGGTTCCTCGACGACAGCAGTTCGCCGGCCGCCCTCGCGCGGGGGTACTTCGCCGACGATCTGCCGGACGTCGTCATCTACGACAAGACCGCCAACGCCGTCGCGGCGGCCATCGAGCCGAGGGCGGCCAGGGAGATCGAACTCGTGCAGGACGAGTTCGTCGACGACGAGTTCATCGACTTCCTCACCCGCTTCGGGCTGGCGTTCGTGTCCGGAGGGCCCGGGCTGTACCGGCTCGTTCCGGCGTGCTTGCAGCGCTCGGCCCGGCACCGAGGGCACCGGTGACCGGCTCGTCGGAGGCGGATCCGGATCAATGGTTACCTGAGGCACTCACATTGACGCGCGTCACCTTGTGAGGTGTGGTGGTGTGCGGTTTCGGTGCGCCTCTGTTGTTCGTGCGGGAAAGTGGCTCGAATGAGTCGGGCTATTTCCAGAGAATGGGAAGAACGTGTGAAGAGTTCCGTGATGATCTTCGCGGCCCAGGGGTGCCGGTTCGTCAAGGCTTGGTAAATAATTTGGGTTGCAGTGGGTGCCTGCAGGTGCGCACGTCATAGGCGCTTTCTGTCTGTTCCTTGTCGGTCGGCGCCGCTCCAGCCCGCCGAATTGTAAACTTCCGGCACCGGTGGTGATGCGAGAGGGTTCACGCGGTAACGGAGCTGCAATAGAGCGGAAACGGGCCGTGAAACCCAAGGTGGATCTTGGCGGAAAAGGGCCTGTCGGTGCAGGGATCCCGGGGTCCGCCGCGCGGCGTAAGGGCCCTGGCGGCAGCCGGAGGGGTGTCGAGGCGTCCCTCAAGTCGCGTGGTGGGCGAGTCGATCCGACCGACGGTGCCCGGTGATGCGCCCTCGGGTGGCGTGGATCATGCGGTTCCCGCGAACTGGCACCCGGTGTGTTGTCGATCTCGGTACTTGGCCGGGCTGTGGTGTGTGTGCAAACAGTCCAAGGCCGAGGGGATCGTCGGAAACCTACATCTCGCGCTGTCTCATGGGTCTGGTGACCTGATCATTTCTGTGGAATGTCTACTTTCGTCCGTGTTTCTTCTGTGTGTGATGCGTCGACGAAGGTCCCAGGTTACTGACGGATAGTCATCAAATGGTGGGAGGGCTTCATTGACCCTGCGATAAGAATTTCCTTACGATCAAACCCGGGGGATTCCCGGAATTCCTCCCGGAGAGGCGTCGACTTTCCGGGAGGAGCTGGGATTCAGTTACCTCAAATTTAGCTCAAGTGAGGACAGCTTCTATGCATACCGCCGCCGCTGGCTATCTTGGAATTGACCAGTCCTCTGGTCCGGCAACGGCTACGAACGTGCCCGAAGTGGATGTGTTCAGAACGCTCCTGGACCGGTCCGGCCTCCTCCTCGCAAGCCTGGACCCCCAGATGTGCGTCGTCGAGGCGAACGAAGAGTTCGTCGACCAGTTCGGCTGCGACCGGGAGACCCTGGTCGGCAGCAGCTTCTACGACCTGCTGCACCCCGGTGTGCACGCCCCCATGCGCAAACAGTTCCAACGCCTCCTCGACGGGCGCCGCGAACGCTTCGTCGAGCACCTCGCCGGCATAGGGCCCCGGCAGGCCGTGTTCACCGGAGACATCACGGGCATCGCCGTGCACGCCGCGTGCGGCGAGCTCGTCGGGTTCGTCGTCGTCGTGAACCCGGAGGAGGCCGTACAGGTCAACGCCGTCGTCGTCGACCGCACTCGCATCCTCAGCGAGATCCACGCCCGCATCCTGGAAGGCATAGCCAGCGGCGAGTCCACGATATGCCTCGCCTCCCGCCTGTTCCTCAGCAGGCAGGGCGTCGAGTACCACGTCGGCACCATGCTCAAGAAGCTCAAGGCACCCAACCGCGCCGCCCTCGTCAGCCGCGCATACAGCCTCGGCGTCCTGAGTGTCGGCAAATGGCCGCCGAAGGTGTCGCCCGACTATGTGAAGTGACCGCCCCGGACGAGCCGGATCCGGACGCCGACGGCCAGGGCCACCGCCCAGAGCCGTCCCGGAACACCGACGCCCGTCCCCGCACCGAACTCGCCACCCACCGCACCACGTACCACCGCTCGGTCCGTGGACTCCCAGCAGTGGCGCCCATCCGTTCCGCCGCCCGGGCCGTGCACAGCACGACCCGAAGCCCGTCCCCCCACACGCAACCACCGCGGGCCTCGCGCGCCCTGTGGTCTCATCCCGAGCCGACGGCATCCGTCGGCTCACCTCATTCCTCCAAGACCGGCGGTCGTGCCCGCCCGCTGTGGCGCGGCGGGCGGGCCGTCGCACGTCTTTCACCATGCGCCTCTGCGCCTCCATCTCTCCCAGCCGCTCGCTGCCCACAGCGCCGCTGGACGTCGACCCGTGAGGAAGGACGAGAATGCCGGCAGCGATAGTCGCGGGACTCGGATCATGGCTCCCGCCGAGGGCAGTGACCAACGAGGAACTCACCCACAGACTCGACACCACGGACGAGTGGATCCGCAGCCGCATCGGCGTCGCCACCCGACACATGATCGACCCCGGCACGGCGACATCGGATCTCGCCGTCGAGGCTGCCCGGCGCGCCCTGCGCTCGGCGGGCGTTCCCGGAGCGGGCGCCGTACTGCTGGCCACCACCACCCCCGACCGGCCCTGCCCCGCGACGGCTCCCGAGATCGCCTCCCGCCTCGGCCTCGGCACCGTGCCCGCCTTCGACCTCGCCGCCGTCTGCACCGGCTTCGTCTACGGCCTCGCGGTCGGCGCCGGTCTCATCGCATCCGGACTCGTCGAGTCGCTGCTCGTGATCGGCGCGGACACCTACTCCACGATCCTCGACCCCGAGGACCGCACGTCCTCCGTGATCTTCGGGGACGGCGCAGGTGCGGTGCTGCTGCGCGCCGGTGATCCCGAAGAGCCGGGCGCGCTGGGCCCGTTCGACCTCGGCAGCCACGGCGAACTCGCGGACCTCATCACCGTTCCCGGCGGCGGATCGCGGCAGCGCTCTTCCCCGGCCCCGGCCGACCCGGGCGACCAGTACTTCAGGATGGAGGGCCGCGCGGTCTTCGCCAACGCCGTCACCCGGATGACCGCCTCGTCGCAGTCCGCGCTGAAGAGCGCCGGGCTGCAGACGTCCGACGTGGACCGAGTCGTCGCGCACCAGGCGAACGCCCGCATCCTGGACGCGGTCGCCACGGAACTGCGGGTGGACCGCGACCGCTTCGTGTCCAACATCGCCCGCGTCGGCAACACCTCAGCCGCCTCGATCCCGCTGGCCCTCGACCACGGTCTACGCGACGGGGAACTGCGGGCCGGCCACCGCGTGCTGCTGACCGCCTTCGGAGGCGGCCTCACCTGGGGGTCGACATCGCTGACGTGGCCCGAGATCGCCCTCGCGGACTAGCGGGGCACCTCGGCGGGGCCGGGCATCAGCGCGGCCCCGCACCACAACTTCCCGAACAGGGCACGTACTTGCTCAGGCCCCGAGCGGCGCGTGGACTTCATCGGTCGGCGAGGTACGGTCCTCCGCCAGGGGCATGACACGCCGAAAGATCGGCACGGCGATCACCGCGACCACCACGTGCATGACCATGAGCGCGAACACGCCGAGCACGTCCGCGCCATCGAGGAAGAACACCGGAACGTCGGCGAGGAAGGACACCCCGACCACGGTCGGCACCAGCTTGCGCAGCACTTCCCGGGGACGCTCGGAACGCCGGCGGATCCGCGCCCACACGACGGCGCCCACGATCACGCCGAGGGTGGTGAGCACCACGTACCCCTTGGGCTGCAAGCCCTGGATCACCTGCGGATCCGAGCCGAGGCTCCGCGCCACCCACGACACCAGGGCATTGCCCGCGCTGCCCAGTACCGCCGCGGCGACGGTACCCAGTACGACCTGGCCGCGATGGAGTTTCTCAATGGTCATGGCACTCCCGTGTCGTCGAGGAGAAGGGGCGGTCCGCCCGACGATAGGGGCGCCGCATCTGGCATGCGGCAAGGGAGTTGCGCGCTTTGCGCTCAGAGCATCACCACCGAGCGCAGGACGTAGCCGTGGTGCATCCGCTCGAACGCCTTCTCCACCTCGTCGAGCTGGATGGTCTCGGTCACGAACAGCATCGGGAAGTCACGCGAAGACGTCCGGCAGCGGCACTTCGAGCTTCATCCGGGCGGTGGTGGGGGACCAGGCTCGCGGCGCGGGGTGGCCCGGAGCCGTCGCCATGGCGGCGTCGACGGCCGTCGCGGGGCGGCGGTCCCGCTGTTGACACGCACCGACCAGGGCGCCTGAAACCAGCCAGTGAGCCTGAACCGGCGTCAGCCAACCGGCGTCAGCCAACCGGCGCCGGCCCGCCGGCGCTGTGAGGAACAGCGCGATCGTTGGCTCACGGGGTTGCCCTGCCGCCGAGGTGTTCTGGTGACGCATCCGATTCCACCGCGCCGTACACGGAATGAACCAGTCCGAACTCGGGCAGCTCCTCGGCTACGACAAGACGTACATCTCGCTCCTCGAACTCGGCAAACGGAGCCTTGACGACATCGGCTCCAGACGGCACATCGCCGAGACCCTGCGTCTGCCTCCGCACATCGTCGGCGTCACCGATCCTGCCGACACCGACCATCGCGCCATGCTCCAGTTCGGCGAGTCCACCGTTCGCCTCGCCGAGATCGCCCGACAGTCCGGACACGCCTCCGAAGCCGTTGCCGAGCTGTGGCCCCTGGTCGCCCGGCTCGAAGCACGAATGGAGGACGGGTACACGGAACGGGACGTCCTGCACCTCCTGGCCCGAGCCCGTGTCGGCCTCGGCGTCGCCCTGGGCAACGTCCTGCCGGAGGAACGACTGAGCACTGCCGCCCGCTGGACCGCGAAGAGCATCGACATCGCCCGCTACTTCGGCGACCCGGCCTTCACCTCCTACGTGTTGCGCATGCACGGCAACGAGCTGCGCAAAGCTCGCCTCCACGGAGCCGCCGTCGACCGTCTGCAGCACGCGGCTGCCATTGCACCGCACCACGAGGCGAAAGCAGCCGTACTTCCGCTGCTCGCTCGCGCGGTCGGCACCCTCCGGAACCAGCCTCTGTTCGACGAGGTGATGCGGGAGACGAACCGGCTCCTCGAGGAGACCGAACACACGTCGTTGTTCAACCCCTACGCTCTGCACGAGATCCGACTTCGAGGGCTGATGGCCACTGGCAGAACCGACATCGCCATACAACTGGTCGAGCAGGGCAGTCCTGTACCGACGACCACGGTCGCCCCGCAGTGGCGCGTGATCGAGCTCATCACCGTGGCCCAGGTACGGCTGGCCGCCGACGACTGCGGCGGCGCCGCGCAGTCCCTGCACACCGCCATCGATGAAGCTGTCCGCCAGCGCCTTCCCCACCAACTGCAGCGCATGGTGCGCGCGTCGCACCGCCGGCTGCCGGAGATCAGGGAAGTCGCAGACCATGCCCTGGACCGGATTCGGCAAGAGATGGCCGCCTAACTTGATCTCGTCCCGGAGTAGCACCGGCTGGCCTCGGTTGCCCGACTTGAGGTACGTGGTCATGGGCCCATCGCACCGCGCTGCGAGGCCGCCTACCAGGGGAATCCAGAGGGGGAAAAATCTGTCAAGGGGGGAAACCCAGGGGGGAATTGAGGCCATGATTGGAATCCGCCCCCGACAGAGGTCACACTCATGCCAGATCCGTTCGCCGAACTGATGCTCCGGCTCCGGAACGACGCAGGCCGGACGTAAGAGCAGCAGGCAGAAGCGATCAACGCTGTCTCCGGCCGAGACACCATGACCCGCCGGGAGATCAGCCGCTACGAGAAGTTTGAGAACGTCCCTACGAACCACACACTCGCCCACATCGCGGTGGCCTGCGGCGTCCCTTACGAAGAATTACTGCGGGAGGCCAAGGCCGCCCGCACCCGACGGAGGAGGGGGAACGTCCGTGAAGAGGAGGACCAGGACGACGTGAAGCGCCGCACGCTGCTGGGCAGCGCCGCCATTGGCATAAGCGCGGCTGCCGAGCCCTGGGGCCGGCTCGCCTTCGCCCTCAGCAAGGGCTCCCGTATCGACACGCCCGCTGCGGTCGCGCTCATCAACCGAGCTGCTGACCTGCATGTCCAGGAACTCAATCTCAGTGCCCGCCGCCTGCAAAGCGCCGTTGAGTCCCACCTTGACGCGATCACCGCAGCCCTGCCTCACGCCGGCGAGCACGAGCGGGCGCTCACCATCGCTGCCGGGGAAACCGCCGCCCTTGCCGGATGGGTGGCCTGGGACGTGGGTGAGTACGACAAGGCCGGCGCCTACTACGACGTCACGACTGAGTGCGCGGCGAAGGCCGGGCATCCTGCCCTCAGAGCCTTGGCCCTCACCTACGCCAGCTACGGGGCTCCGACACCCAAGAGGAAGCTGGAACTCCTGTCCCAAGCCTCCCAGGATGTGCGCGGCCACGGCAACGCCACGGCCGCAGCGTGGGTCCTCGGAAGGCACGCGGAGGAAGCAGGCGCGGCCGGCGACGAGACAGGAGCGCTGCGTGCGCTCGACCGAGCACGCTTCGCTTACGACTTCGCGGATCACACCAGCGAGCAGGCGTGGGTCCGCTTTGTGACGCCGTACCGGATGGATTCGTTGGCCCTTTCTGTGTACGGCCAGTTGGGGCGATCCGAACTCACTGCCACGGCCGACACCGCGGTCGACCGCCTCGGGGACGAACTACCGGATGGCGGCGTTGTCGTCCTCGGTGATCTCGCCGCGGCCCTGCTGCGCGGAGGCGACGTCGAACAAGGCGTCTACGTATCGCGCCAGTTCACGGCCGCGTCACAGGCCAAGCCCAATACGATGGGCAAGGAACGCGCCGCGAAAATCGCCGCATGGCTCCCCGACAGTGAGCGGGAACTCGCCCAGCACTTGCGGCAGTTCGCGTCCTGAATTGATCCCCTGGTACACGGGCGAGCTCAGGACAAGAGCGCCGTCGCGCGACACGTCGTTCGTCAGTCCCGCGTGGTCTCCTCAACAATCCACGACAGGTACGCCTCCGACCCGCCGGTCACAGGCAGCGTGATCCACTGGGGGACGTCATACGGGTGCTTCTCGGACAGCCACGCCTCCAGCTGCGGGAGACGGTCTGTCGTCGTCATGTACGAGATTCGCCACTCTCGCGCCGTCTCGACCTCGTTCTTCCACCAGTAGACGGCGGTGATCGGAGCGTCGATGTGAACGCCCGCTGCCAACTTGCTCTCAACCGCGCCCCGTGCCAGCGCCCTCGCCTGGTCCTCGTTGTCGATGGTCGTCTGCGCGATCACCATCTCGTTGGCCATGCAACTGCCTCTCCAGCTCGGTGTACCACGACCCTACCCACCCGCCTCTCGTACTCGCCCTTGGCGCGTCGTGTGCCAGGGGGGCGAGGGTCGCCCTGACAGGCGCGGAACCTGCCACCTTGTGGTCGAAGGAGTTCATCCGCCGGCTGCCCAGCAGCGGCAGGAGATGGATGTTCAGCAGCGACTCCAGGTGCACCACCGAGGCCGGCCCCGGATCCCGCTGCCCGGCCTTCCACTCGCCGGCGTACTCCTCGAACCGCATCGCCCCGTACCGGGCGATCCGCTCCGCCTTCGCCTGGCCCCGAGGGGCCGCCTTCTTCGCCTTGTAGATTTCCGTCAAACGCTCGATGGCCGCATCCTGGGTCGCGAACCCGGACTCCTCCAACTGCCGCCCCGCCGCCGACCGGTACCGAACCTTGTAAGGGTGAGGGCACTTCGACCACCGCGACCGCGGATGCTCACACTCCTTGAAAAACGACCCCATCCCACGAACCAGGACAGCGGAACCCATGGTTGCTGACTCCTCCACGACCGATGCTGGCAGCTTGCTGACCCTCACCGGTCCGGAACACCGCTGACCTGCACTGATGCGGGCAGGATCCGCTATGTTCTGGAACTGGATCGGACGGTCGCAGGAGGAGATCGTGCAGGCGCGTCGGGATTGGGTGGAAGGCTCCCGGTTCGGGGAGGTGAAGGGGTACGACGGGGCTCCGCTGCCCGCTCCGGAACTGCCGGCCGTGCCGTTGAAGCCGCGCGGAAGAGTGCGCTGACCTGCGAGAAGGTGCGGGTATCAGTGCTGCCTGTGGTCAGCTGTGGCAGAGAGCCACATGCGGGAGACGTCATCCTGGGCGTCCATCAGTGGGTCCGTGGTGTTTGTTGTCGGGCCCCGAGCTCCGTCGCCGTATGAGGGCTTACGTTGTCGCCTGACGCGGGCGGGCTCGGCCTTCAACCGAGCCCGCCGCGTCGGCTCCCTACCGGAGCCGGACCCGTGTCATACCGTCAGCGCTGCCGTGTCAGCAGACCCGGACGGTAGGGCAGGAGGCCGTAGTCGCCGCCTGAGTTGGGGCTGCGCCCCTGGTAGAGCAACTGCAGATTGCAGGGATCGACGGTCATGGTCTGATCAGGGCTGGTGCGGATCAGTTCGCCATGACTGATGTCGTTGGTCCAGGTGGCGCCACTGTTGGCCTTGCCGGCGAAAGGATTGCTCTCGGTCGCGGCCTGGGGTGTCCATGAGCCGTTCAGGCTGGTGGCCGTGAACGAGCGGAAGTAGCGGCCCTGCGAGCCGATCGCCTCGACGATCATGAGGTAGCGGTTCTGGCCCTGGAGCTTGTAGACCTGCGGGGCTTCGAACAGGTTGTTCGTCGTATCGCTCATGACCACTGTCGAGGTCGAGCCGAAGCTGCCCGGGAAGTTCCCGATCGGCATACTGGCCCGGTAGATCTTGCCGTTGTCACCGGCGAAGAACAGGTACATGTTCGTCCCGTCACCGATGAGCGTCTGGTCGATGGGCCCTGTTCCGGAGCCGGAGATGCTTCCGGAGAAGAGCACCTGCTGGGATGACCAGCCATTCGGGTTGGTGGGGTCGCTCGACGTCCGGTAGGAGAAGGCGGTCCCGCCCCACTGGTAGGCGAGCACCCAGATGTTCTTCGGCGCGAAGTAGAAGAGCGTGGGTGCGACGGTGGAAGCGGACATCGTGTTCTGGCTGGCCGAGGCCATCTCCGGCCAATTGGTGAACAGGCCGAAGTTCATCGAACCCCAGCTCGTCCCCGTGTCGTGCGTCGTCGCGTAGACGAGTTGCCGGCCGTTGTAGGGGACGACGGTGAAGTCCTTGAGCGAGGCCCATCCCGGCTTGGGCTGCGCCAGTGCGCCCGTTGATGTCCAGCGGTATGTCGACGGAAGGTCGCACGGTCCGGGGTTGTCGGTGCCGACCTTGACGAACTGCCACTGCTGGTTGCTGCCGCCCCAGTCGTCGTACTGGACGATGTTCGCGTTGTCGGCAGTGGAGGCGCCTTGTACTTCGAGGGCCTTGTTGCTGTGGCGCGAGATGAGTCTCACGTAGCCGTCCGAGCTGTCGGCCAGCCGCCACTGCTGGTTGGTGCTGTTCAGATCGGTCCATTGGACGATCGAGCCGCCGTTCGCGGTGGACCAGTTGTGGACGTCCAGCACCTTGCCCGAGTGCCGGGACTTGATGCGGTAGTAGCCGCCCCCGGAATCGACGAACTGCCACTGCTGCTGGTTCTGATCGTTCCTGGTCCACTGGGTGATGCGGGCGCCGTCGTCGGTCGCCAAGTTGTAGACATCGAGGGCTTTGCCGCTGTTGCGGTTGACCAGCACATACGAGGCGTTGGGGTCTACGGTCGCCGCGCTGGCGGGCTGGGCACCGAGGAAGGTGGCCACGAGCAGCAAGGGCGAAAGGACGGCGAGTAGGCGTCTCAGGCGAACCGGGGGTGGGTGGCGAAACCACATCAGAGGGCCTCCTTGGGAGCGGGGTGAGGTGACGCCGATGAACCGAGGAGCGGCCGAACCGAGGGTAGGGCGGGCTTCGAAACATTCGAAGAGCTCCCCGAACCTTTGACGCCACAAGCTAGGAATGTGGGGCCCTCCGGTCAAGGTCTGTCACCGATCTGTCCACAAACAGCGCCTTCTCTCGGGGGCTTGGCGAGCTGCCGTGTCGGCCGGAAGCACTCCGGGAGTTCGCGATACGGCTCGTCAGTCCGAGCGTCCGTTCAGGGAGGAAAGGTGAGAAAGTAGCGTCCGCACACTCGTCCTGGTCCCCGCTCAGGCCCTACGGGATCTGTCGAAGGCGGCGCCGGAAGCGGTTGGTCGTCCGGCTCGAAGAGTTCGAAAGTTGCGAACAAGAAACAGAAACTTTCTCGGCGCAGAGTATTGACGAGTCACTGTCAATCGCTCAATCATCCCTCTCTGAGTGGCCGGTGTGGTTCGCGATTTCGAACTACGCCGGCCCTGGGCAAACCGTGCTGCACGGCAGATCACGCACAGCTGCACCGCAGATCCGCACACCGAAGCACCTGCGCCACCCTGTTTCGTTCCGGTGAGGTTCGCACAAGCGCATCCTGGCTCTTCGTGCAGTCGGAGAGGTACGCGACGTCGCGTGACGGCCCCCGGCTGAGCCGCGATGGAGTGCCCCCGTGCCTGTGTCGACACACCGCTGCCGCCCGCAGTACGTCACCCGGCGGCCGACCGCTGGCCGTCCGTGCCGGTTGAGATCGCCCTGGTCCCATGACCTCGGTGTCCGGTGATTCCGTGCTGCCCGAGTTCCGCCCCGCCCCGTCCGTCTGCCGAGTGCGATCCGTTTGCCGAGGAGCGGACGCCCCTTTCCCTCTGCGCTCCAGTCATTCCGTGATGTCTACCTTGGAGGCACAGCCATGGGCTCGTATGCCCTTCCCAGACCCGCTATCCGCCGGAAGATCCGCGGCCTGCTGTTGGCGCTGATCGTCGGCGTTCTCGGTGTGGTCACCGCACTGGTCGCGCCGCCGACCGCACACGCCGCAGAGAGCACGCTCGGCGCCGCGGCGGCGCAGAGCGGCCGCTACTTCGGCACCGCCATCGCCTCGGGCAGGCTGGGCGACTCGGCGTACACGTCGATCGCGGGCCGTGAGTTCAACATGGTGACGCCCGAGAACGAGATGAAGATCGACGCCACCGAACCGCAGCGGGGCCAGTTCAACTTCACCGCCGGTGACCGCGTCTACAACTGGGCGGTGCAGAACGGCAAGCAGGTGCGCGGTCACACCCTGGCCTGGCACTCCCAGCAGCCCGGCTGGATGCAGTCCCTCAGCGGCAGCACGCTGCGCCAGGCGATGATCGGTCACATCAACGGCGTGATGGCCCACTACAAAGGCAAGATCGTCCAGTGGGACGTCGTGAACGAGGCCTTCGCCGACGGCAGTTCGGGAGCCCGCCGCGACTCCAACCTGCAGCGCACCGGGAACGACTGGATCGAGGTCGCCTTCCGCACGGCGCGCGCCGCCGACCCGGCCGCCAAGCTCTGCTACAACGACTACAACGTCGAGAACTGGACGTGGGCCAAGACTCAGGCCATGTACGCGATGGTCCGGGACTTCAAGCAGCGCGGTGTACCGATCGACTGCGTCGGCTTCCAGTCGCACTTCAACAACGACAGCCCGTATAACAGCAACTTCCGCACCACCCTGCAGAGCTTCGCGGCCCTCGGCGTCGATGTGGCCATCACCGAACTCGACATCCAGGGCGCCTCGGCCACGACCTACGCCAACGTGACCAACGACTGCCTGGCAGTCCCGCGCTGCCTCGGCATCACCGTCTGGGGTGTGCGCGACACCGACTCCTGGCGAGCGGAGCAGACGCCGCTGCTGTTCAACGGCAACGGCAGCAAGAAGCCCGCCTACACCGCCGTCCTCAACGCGCTCAACGGTGGCACCTCCACGCCCCCTTCGGGTTCCGGACAGATCAAGGGCACCGGGTCGGGCCGCTGCCTGGACGTGCCCGGCAGCAGTACCACCGACGGTACTCAGCTCCAGCTGTGGGACTGTCACAACGGCACCAATCAGCAGTGGACGTACACCGCCGCCGGTGAGCTCAGGGTCTACGGCGACAAGTGCCTGGACGCCGCCGGTACCGGCAGCGGCGTCAAGGTCCAGATCTACGGCTGCTGGGGCGGCGACAACCAGAAATGGCGCCTCAACTCCGACGGATCCATCGTCGGCGTCCAGTCCGGGCTCTGCCTCGACGCCGCCGCGGGCGGCACCGCCAACGGCACCCTGATTCAGCTCTACTCCTGCTCGAACGGCAGCAACCAACGCTGGACCCGCACCTGATGAGGCCCGCCACAAACGAAAGGGTGAAGCGATGACGGCCTACGATGCGGTTTCCCTCGCCCCTCCAGCAAGACATCGCTGGTGGTCCCGGATCGCCGCCCTGGTGGCGGTGACCCTCGCGATCGGCATGCTCGCCGCGGTGAATCCGGCGCCCGCCGAGGCGGCGACGGTGGACACCAATGCCTGGTACGTCCTGGTCAATCGCAACAGCGGCAAGGCGCTGGACGTCTCTGGCACGTCCACCGCCGACGGCGCGCGGGTCAGCCAGTGGACGCGCAGCGACGGAGCCAACCAGCAGTGGCAGTTCGTGGACTCCGGCGACGGCTTCTACCGCCTCAAGGCCCGGCATTCGGACAAGGTTCTCGACGTGGCCGGCGCCTCGACCGCGGACGGTGCCGCGATCCAGCAGTGGGCCGACCACAACGGGGCCAACCAGCAGTTCCGCCTGGCCGATTCCGACGCGGGCCACGTCCGGCTGATCAACCGCACCAGCGGCAAGGCGGTAGAGGTCCAGGGCGCCTCCACCGCCGACGGAGGCAACGTCGTCCAGTACACCGACTGGGGCGGCGCCAACCAGCAATGGCAGATGGTCAAGCTGTCGTCCGGTAGCGGGGGCGGATGCGGCAGCGCACCGACTCTGTCGAGCGGTACGCACACGATTCAGAGCGGCGGCAAGAGCCGTAGCTTCATCCTCAGGGTCCCCGCCAACTACGACAACAGCCACCGCTACCGGCTGATCTTCGCGTTCCACTGGCGGGGCGGAACCGCCGGCGAGGTCGCCTCGGGCGGTACGAGCGGGAACGCCTGGTCCTACTACGGCCAACAGGAACAGTCGAACAACAGTGCGATCCTCGTCGCCCCTCAGGGCCTCGGCAACGGCTGGGCCAATTCGGGCGGTGAGGACATCACCTTCGTCGACGACATGATCCGGCGAATCGAGGGCGGCCTCTGTGTCAACCCGGCACAGCGTTTCGCCACGGGATTCAGCTGGGGTGGCGGTATGAGCTACGCACTCGCATGCAGCCGCGCGAACGTCTTCAGGGCCGTCGCGGTCATATCCGGCGCTCAGATCAGCGGATGCAGCGGCGGCACCCAGCCCATCGCCTACTTCGGAATCCACGGCGTCAGCGACTCCGTTCTCAACATCGCGCAAGGACGGTCCCTGCGCGACAAATTCGTCAGCAACAACGGCTGCACCCCCCAGAGCCCGCGCGAGCCCGCGCCGGGCAGTCGAACGCACATCACCACCACCTACTCGGGCTGCCGTGCCGGATACCCGGTTCAGTGGGCTGCGTTCGACGGAGGCCACGCACCCGGTCCGGTCGACGGCTCCAGCGGCGACAGCGGCGTCGCCACCTGGACCAAAGCAGAGATCTGGAGATTCTTCGCACAGTTCCAGTGACACCCCGCATCACAGGGTGGAGCCAGGATGATCCTGGCTCCACCCCGTCGATGTCTGTCCCGAAGCGAAGGACGGAGAGGCCTGTTCAGGAGAGAGCTCCCACGCCTTCGGACTGGTCACGGCCGGCGAACAGACCGTGGCAGACGTGGCGTTCGAAGAACACGCCCTCGCGGAGGGAGGTCTCGCCCGCCCGGCCTCGACGGCGCCACGCGTGCGCTCGGTCAGGAAGAGGCTTACCGTCTTCGCCCGGCCGGTCAGCCGGGGGAGGCGCCGGGTCGCGCCCCGCAGCCTGCGCGCCGATGAGGCGCACTGATCCGACGATCACCTGGCCTGGTTGGGACAATCCTCTGAAGTCACCGAGAGCTTGATCCCTGCGCGTTATGGAACGGATCTAGGGGCCATGCCGCTATTCCGCCCTCGGAACGCTGCCACGAGACGGCCGCCGCTCAGCCGCCGTCTGCGGCCCCGGCTTACCAGAGCATCCTGCACCTGGAGTTCGATGCACCGGTCGGCGACGCTGACGCCGGCCGCAGCGAGCAAACGAAGCAGAGCCTCGAGCGGGCATCACGGACGAGTGCACTGGGCCTGCCACGCAACGCTGGGGCGCGACTCCCCGGACGCGCGGGCAGCGGTCGGGCCCGGACGGCGAAGTGCCTCCAGCCGAGACGCTGAGAACGCCGGAGCCACCCACGACGCGGTCCTGAGACGGCCCGGAACTCCCACGGCGGTATCCCGCTGGCCCCCGAAGGCGACGTCGAACCCGCTGTGGACCCGGTGGGAGGGCTCAGACTGCCTGGCGTCGGATCACGACCACGGCCGCGTCGTCATCAAGGTGTCCCTGGACGTGGGCCAGCAGGTCCTCCCGAAGATGGTGCAGCAGTTGGTCGGGGTCGTCCGTTGTCCAATCCTGCGCCCGTTCGGTGAACGGGTAGAAGACACCGGCGGCATTGCGCGCTTCGATGACACCGTCCGTATAGAGGAGCAGCAGGTCGCCGACCTCGAACGGGAAGGTCTGGACGTCGTAGGTGCCGACGCCGAAGACCCCACCGAATCCGATCGGAAGATGACTGGCCTCGGTGGTGAGTGGGGTGAGCTGATTCCCGCGAAGGAGGAGTGGCGGTGGGTGACCGCAGGCGATGAGGTGGACGACCGGATCATGGTCGGGAATGTCGAGCAGGATGGCGGTGGCGAAGTCCTCGCTGGTGTCCTGCGCAGCCTCTGATCGCCACTGGCTGGTGTCCCAGCGGAACGCGCCGTCCAGGTGGACAGCGAGGCGGGGAAGGGTGGCCTGCCGATGGGCAGCTGCGCGAAAGGCCCCGAGCAGCAGGGCGGTGTTGCTGATCGCGGCCATGCCGTTTCCCCGTACATCGCCGATGAGGAGCCGGGTGCTGTGGTGGTCGGTCCGTGCAGCCGCGTACAGGTCTCCGCCCAGCTCGGCTTCTTCTTCCGCGGGGAGGTAGAGGCCGGCGATCCGCAGCGGACCGGCGTGTGTGGGCAGCGGCTGCAACAGCACACTCTGCGCCGCCTCGGCCACCGACCGCACACGGTGCAGCTGCCGCTCGCGCCGGTCCCGCACAACGCAGATCGTGACACAGATGCTCGAGACGACGATCAGCGCAGCGATCTGGGCCTGAATGTTCGCCGTGGTCAGGACCCCTCTGAGTACACCGATCAGCACCTGGGCCGCCACCGCGAGCGCTCCCATCAACGCCGTCACACGGGCCCCGGCGTACGCCACCGTGATCGCGGGCGCCGCCACCAGCAGTGGACCAAGGTGAATATGCGGCGGAGCCAGCACATCCACCACACAGACTGTGACGATCAGCCCCAGCGGGATCACGACCAGCGCCGGTACATGACCCGGCCGCCAGGAATCACGCAAATCCACCCAAGCTCGAAGGGTCATGCCACAAGCCTTCCACCTACCTCCGCATACTTGCTCGGCAGTCGGCCACCTACGACCCGTCCTGTCGATCACGTGACAGTTCGTTGAGGCGTCCTCGCCACCGGCCGGGCGGGTCGAGTCCCCGATCAGCTCATCGGGCGCTCGGCATCGGCTGCTCTCGGCCGCCTGGGCTGCACTGCCTACTCCTGGTGCCCCAGCCTCACGATCATGTTGGGGTGGCGCTCGCTGAGCGCCTTCCGGGCGAGCAGGCTCTTGATGCTGGGTTCGCGTCCCTGCAGGTAGGTTCCGCGCTCGACGTCGTTGTCCCAGCCCCAGCGCGTGTGGCTGACGTCACCGGTCATGAGCACCGCACCTTCTGC
Organism: Streptomyces sp. R28; assembly: GCF_041052385.1. Classification (GTDB taxonomy): domain Bacteria; phylum Actinomycetota; class Actinomycetes; order Streptomycetales; family Streptomycetaceae; genus Streptomyces. The sequence goes on from NZ_CP163439.1 coordinate 10,158,442, forward strand.
GGTGCGGGCGAGATAGGAGACGTGTCCAGTGGTGTGTCCGGGGGTGAGGATCGCGAAGAACGAGCCGTCGCCGAACACGTCGTTGACACCTTCGAGCCTTCCGCCCGGGTCCTTGGTGAACTGGAGTTCCTGAAGCGGCGGCCGTCCGGCCAGGAGGTGGTTGTTCGTGCCCTGGGCGAACAGGTTCAGGAGGATGGAGATGTCGGAGAGGGGCCCGGCGAAACTCCCGGGGTCTTGGCTGATCCCATGGCCGACCGGGCGCACCACTCCGCCTCGCCCGGCCCCTCGCCGAGGACCTCCGCCGCCCCTGGCAACGTCAGCGCCCGGACAGTCCCGTAGCGGTCCGTGACCTGCACCGTCGCGGCATCCGGATCGCCCCATGTCTCTGGGCAGGCAAAGCGGAAATCACCGGGGCTATGCCGGAGCCATGAGCGCACGCCGTCACTAACCCAGCGACCTGTCCGATGCCCGACCGCATCCACCCCCGGCTGACCACTCGGTCCGCGTGGATCGACCACACCGGCCCCCTGCCGGTCATGGAAGGCGCGTACACCCCGCCTCGGTTGTGGGCAAGGTGACCGCGGGGGCGGGCACATTGACCAGCTGAGCGTTGGTCGAGCCGCTCCTGGCGAGCTGGCCAGCTGGCGGGAGGACAAGGTCCGCCGCGGCCTCAACACCGGCCACCCACCCCGCCACGACCTGCGCGACCTCCTGGACGCGGTGCTCTACGTGACCCGCACCGGCGTTTCCGGCTATCTCCCCGTGGTCGACAGCGACGGGTAACGGTCCTGGTCATGCAGGCGGGCCTGGCCCATGTCGTCTCGGGTTCGGCTCCACCCGTTCGCTGCGGTCACCGTTCTTCTGCCTTTCCTGCCATCGGCGAGGGAGGCCCGTCCGCTCGGAGTACCGCGGAACACGGCGGTGGTGTCGGCCGTTCCCAGTGGCGGCCCCGGCAAAGACTGTCGCCGGGGGCCCCGGATTCCGGCGAGCACCGGCCCTGGGGCGAGCACGGTGGTGATGGGGGCGGAGGACGACAGGACGTTGTAGAGGGCGTTGTGCAGGACCGGCCGGTCGCCTGCCGCATCGAGGGCCCGTACGGCACAGCGGCGGATGAGGCCTACGGCGAGGGAGGGCTTGGGTGCGAGGTAGAGCAGGTTGAGGACCCGGCTGGTGGTCCATGCTCGGCGGGTGGTGCGGTCGATGGCCTGCTGGAGACGGCGGCCGAAGCCCGGCCGGTGCCCGTCGTGGAGTTGTTCGCGCAGTGCGACGGCGCTGAGGGCCGCGACCGCCATGCCCTGTGTCCCTCTTCGATCGGCAGCACAAGCGCGGCTCGTACGGGGCCTGTGGCGAGGAAGTCCGGCGGAATCAAGATGAGAGGGAACGCGTCGTCGGTGTCGCTCGGGGCGCGGAACAATCGGCTGGCGTAGCTGGCCCGCCAGTTCACCACGGTTTCCGGGATGGCGGGCAGGCCCAGCTCGGTCAGCCAGTGTCCTGCCCGTGATGCGCGGCCTGTCGCGTCGATGACCAGGTCGGCGTAAGGATCTCGGTGGCGCGGGTGACGCGGGTGACGCGGTCGCGGATGCGTACGCCCGTGACGCGCTGTGGGTTGCCGACGAGGCCGACGGCTTGTGCTCTGGTGCGCAGGGAGATCCCCGGGCGGCGAGGAGGGCCTGTTCCCGCAGCACCCAGTCCAGCAGGTCCCGCCTGCACGTGATGACGTAGTGCTGTCCGGGAGTTCGCCGTAGCCGGCCGCTTCCGGCGAGCCACGCGGCGTCGGCGGTCATCTGGATCTGGCGGGCCCCAGCGGCGAGCAACCGCTCGATCGTGCCCGGCATCAGAGATTCGATGGCCGGCGCCCCGCCCGACCAGAGCATGTGGCTGTGGCGTGCCTGGGGAACGCCTGGCCGCGCGGTGGGTCCAGAGGGCAGGGCATCGCGTTCGAGGACGGTCACCTTGTCCATGTACGGGGCCGCGGCTGCGGCGGCCAGGTTCCCGCCAGTCCGCCGCCCAGGATGGCCATGTGGCTCATGTCGCCGGTGCTCCTTGTCCACCGCGTGGGGCGTGCTGGGCGGGGATACGGGGGACGGAGCCGTAGCGGCGGGTGCGGTGAGCGCACTGTTCGATCGCGTCCCACAGGGTGCGGCGGTCGACGTCGGGCCAGGGGGTGTCGAGGAACAGCAGTTCGGCGTAGGTGGCGTGCCAGGGGAGGAAGTTGGAGGTGCGCTGGTCGCCGCCGGTGCGCAGCAGCAGGTCGACGTCGGGCAGTTCGGGGACGTGCAGGTAGCGGGCGAAGGCGTGCTCGGAGATGGAGCCGGGGTCGACCTTCCCGGCGACCGCTTCCTGGACGATTTTCGCTGCGGCTGCTGTGATTTCGGCGCGGCCGCCGTAGTTGACGCACAGGGTCAGGGTCATTCCGGTGCGGTCGCGGGTGGTCCGCTCGGCCTCGAGGAGTTCCTCGATGACGTCGACCGGCAGGCGGGACCGGGCGCCGGCCCAGCGCACGCGGACGTCCAGTTTCTCGTCCACCATACGACGCACCCCCTGGGGGATCTCGCACATCAGCGCGTGCAGTTCGCCGGCCGGACGTTTCCAGTTCTCGGTGGAGAACGCGTACACGGTCAGATACTTCAGGCCGATCTCCAGGGCGCCGTGGACGACGTCGATCAGTGCGTCGGCGCCCGCACGGTGGCCGTCGGTGCGGGGCAGGCCGCGGGCCGTGGCCCAGCGGCCGTTGCCGTCCATCACGATCGCGACGTGGCGGGGCATGGCTTCGCCGGGCAGTTGGGGCGGGCGGGCGCCGGAGGGGTGGGGTGGTGGAGGGACGGCCGGGTGCCGCTGAGCGGCGGGCGAGCGGGTCTCTTTGGCCCCGCCAGGCCCTTCGGGCGCCTGCGCCGGTGCGAGTTGCGGGGGGCAGGGCTGGATGGGGAAGGGGAACAGGCCCCAGGCCAGCGCGGCCTTCGCCTGGGCGGGCAGTAGCAGGCGCAGTCGGGCGGTTCGCGGCAAGGCTGGGCGACGGTGCAGTAGCGCGGCGGGGACATCGGCCGCGGCCTTCAGGCGCAGCCGGTACAGGTCGGTGTAGGCGCCGAGCGCGACGCCGACCGCCGGGTGCAGCACCGGCGGCAGCGGCGTGCGGTTCAGCCAGGTGCGGGCCCGGTCGGCCAGGCGGCGCACCAGTTCCTCGAACTCCGGGGTGGCGCGCCGGGCCAGCAGGTCCGTCCGGCGCACGCCGACCTCGTCCAGGGCCTCCTGCGGCAGCGGTACGTGGCCGCGGTCGAGGTCGTCGGATAGGTCGACGAGGGCGTCGGTGAGGTAGATCGCATCGACGGCGGTCTGCCAGGCCACGGCCGCCTCGGGCACGCTTGCGGCGATCGCTTCCGGTTCGGTGGACAGGCCCGCAGCTCGCAGCAGCAGTGAGCCCGCGCGCAGCATGAGCGGGGTGTTGATCAGTCTGTTGTAGTTCCGCCACTCCTGCCAGGTGGTGAACTGCCGTCCTTGGACGTCCTGGCGGAGCTCCTCGAACAGTGTGTGCAGGAATCCCGGCGGCAGGTTCCAGGTCAGCATGGTGTGGATCAGTGCCTGCCGTACCGGGTCGCTACCGCGGCCTTCGCGCACGTCTGTGTCGAACGCCGAGATCCACGCTTCCAGCCGCCCGGCCCGCCCCGGATCCGCTTCGCCGGCGGATCCGGGCGCGTCGGCCAGGTCGTCCACGGCCCGGACGGCGCCGTACAGAGCCCAGGTGGCGGTCCGCAGCGGCGGCGGAAGCAGCAGCGAGACGGCGTACTCGATCTCGCCCGTCGCGCGGGTGGCGCGGCGGCACGCCTCGTAGCCGCGGCGCAGGGCGGCATCGTGGATGCCGCTGCGTTGGTAGACACAGGTGGGGGGTACGGGGGGAAACCCCATTTCACGCCTCCTCTTGTGGGGTCGAAGGTGTTTGCTGGGGGATCCAGGCCAGGGCCAGGGCACTGCCGACGGCGGTGAGCAGGAAGCCGAGGAGAAGGCCGCCGAGGTTGGCGGCGACCAGGCTGACCAGGGACATCACGGCGGCCAGGACGCCGGAGAAGTAGCGCAGGGCCGGGTTGCGCCACGTCGTCGCACCGGCGACGACGAACACGGCGCCCAGGGTCCACGAGGCGGCCCCCGCGGTGCCGGTGAACCGCAGGAATCCCAGTCCCACCCAGGAGACGCCGATCAACTCAAGTCCGCCGAGTCCCAACAGCAGGCCTGCCGCGAACGGGCGGCCCCGACGCCACCCCCGCCACCCGGACCGCCAACCGGGTCGAATCGCCGTAGTCATCGGGCAGTTCCCGGCTCGCAGCCGCCCTCTCCCTGACGCATCTCGATGGTGACACCCCGGGAGGTGATCGTCCCGGCCGTGAAGGCATGCGGTTGCACGCTCACCTCGCTGCCGCTGACCTTCTGCGCGCCGACGGTGAACAGGCCCGTGGGCCGGTCCAGGGACACCTGCGGGGTGCTGAACCTGGCGCCGGAGAGCGTCACTGTCCGGGCCGTGGACCTGCCCGCCTCGACCGTCAGATCGGTGGCGGCGGCCCGCTCGATGCGCACGACGGCGGTGACGGCTCCGACGGCTGGCAGGTGGGCGGTGGAGGTGACGCAGGCGTCGTCGACCGTCGCCTGCTCCATCCGCGTGGCCAGCGCCGGCAGTAGTCCGCCATGGCCCGAGGCGGCCGGGGAGGCCGACACCCTCGACCCGGACACCCGCGCGGCATGGACCGTGACCGGTAACTCCCCGGAGAACGCCACGGAGACGGCACCTGCTGCGCTCCCGGCCAGCAGGACGGAGGAACCAGCCAGCAGGGGAGCCAGCGCCGGGGCGAACCGGCAGCGGCTCGTCCGCCCGCCGCATGTCCTCACGAGCAAGTCGTTATTGATCATGACGAGTCCAACGACCGTCCCGGTCTGAAGTACCTCCGAACTGACCAGCGGCTGATAAGACATCGCGGTCGGCCGATGAGGGCAGCATCGGCGAACCATGCGACGGGTGACGGACGATCCGGCCCTAGGCCGGCCCAGGGGCAAACCAGCAACAGGGAAGGGGGCGGGCAGTCCACGGTCACGCAGGTCAATATGGTCAGGGCAAACGCCAGGCCGCCTCTGGCGGAGTCGCCTGCGGCGCCTATGCGTTCCGTAGCGAGGGCAGGGCTCTCGCCCGATCGTCAGCTGCGGGGGTGGCAGGTCATGGGCAGCGGGCCGGGGGAGATGACGATGCGGGCGCGCGGGCGGTAGCGGTGTCCCGGAACGGTGCGCAGTTGCAAGCGGGCAGCGATGGTGGCCACGGAGGTGAGGATCTGGACGCGGAGAGCGTCTCCCCGGCCGCGCGGTTCGCCCGGGTGCTGACCAAGCTCAACCCCCATCTGCGCCGCACGCTCAGCGAGATCACCGTGAAGCAGCAGCTGGGGGCCGCCGTCGGGCTCGACCAGGCCTCCGCCGACGTCCTGCTCGGCGCCTGGCTGCGCTCCCCGTCGAAGCCGCTCGCGCTGGAGGACTTCCTCACCTCCCGGTTCGTCGGCAGCGACCCCTCCGTGGTGATCACCCGGGGCGGCTTCCCCGAGCAGTTCACCACGCTGATCCTGCTGCACCGGGTCGCGCTGGTGCTGACCCGGCTGCGCATCACCGCGGAACAGATCCCCTGGGTGTTCGACTTCGCGGCGAGCTCCGGCTGGCTGGACCTCAACCTGCTGCCGCCCAGGCCCTTCCCCGGGGCCTCCCCGCTCTTCGCCCGCTTCGTGCGGCTGCTCGACCTCGCCCGGCTGCGCGACCGCGTCCCCGGCGCCGCCCGCACCCTGCGGGCCGTGTTCACCGTGGCCCGCGATCCGCAGGCCACCGTCGACACCGTGCTCGACGAGATCGGCGACCAGACCCGCTGGGACCGCTCCGACCTCGGCACGCTGTGCGGCCCCGACCTGCTGAACCTGCCCGGCCCGGCCGACTTCCGCGCCGAGACCGGACCGCGTGCCCTGCTCGCCGCGGTCACCCTGCTGCGCAGGACCGGCGTATCGGCCGAGCGGGCCACCGGCTGGCTCGCCCCCACGCCCACGGCGGGGGCCGCGCAGACCGCCTGGCAGGCAGCCAAGGCCCAGCATCCCCTGGCCGACTGGCCATCGACGGGCGGAGCCCTGCAGGACCGGCTGCGCGAGCGCCGACGTGCCTCGCTGGTCGCCTACTTGACGGCCAACCCGTTCCCCGACCAAAGCGGCCGGCCGTTCTGGCACGACTCGGCCACCCTCTTCGACTACTTCCTGCTCGACGTCGAAATGGGCGCCTGCCAGCTGACCACCCGGATCGCCCAGGCCGTCTTCAGCGTCCAGCTCTTCGTCCAGCGCCTGCGGCTCAACCTGGAGTACGTCTCGCCCAATCCGTACGGGCCCGACCTGTGGCGGGACTGGGACTGGATGCGGTCCTACCGTCTGTGGGAGGCCAACCAGAAGATCTTCCTCTACCCGGAGAACTACTTCGAACCGGACCTGCGCACCACCAAGTCCCCGTTCTTCACGGAGCTGGAGAACACGCTGCTCCAAAAGGAGCTGACCTCCGAGAACGCGGTCCGCGCGGTGGAACAGTACGTCGCCCAACTCGACAAGGCGTCCCGGATGCGGCCCTGCGGGGTGTACACGGACGTACCGGAGGGCGGAACCGAATCCACCCTGCACGTGTGCGCCCACACCGTCTCCACCCCTCGCGAGTACTACATCCGCTCCTGGACCAAGAAGCGGGAATGGACCCCCTGGGAGCGCATCGACCTGGACATCGAGTCGGACACCCTGATCCCGGTGATGTGGAACGGCCGGCTGCACCTGTTCTGGCCCACGTACACGCTCGCCTCCGATCCGGGCGAGGTGAAGATGCCGCAGGGCACCAGCCCGATGGAGCAGCCGGAGAGGTACTGGAAGGTACAGCTCAACTGGAGCCGGCGGGTGAACGGGACAGAAGAGCACGAAAGGCACGCTCAGGATCGACGCCCCCTACTACAACACCGCTCCCGAACTCTTCGGCACCAAGAGTCCGTGGCACGAGAACTTCTGTTTCCGGCCCTTCACCGACCCCCACACCGGTGATCTCGTCGTCTTCTGCGTGTCCCGGTTCTTCGGCCAGGGCGACGGAACCGTCAACGTGAACTCGGGGTCGTTCCGGTTCAGCCCGGGCCTCGGGGAAACCGTGCTCGACGACATCGTCTTTCGCCTCACGGCCTACGAAGAGGCCGTGGTGCCGGTCGTCTACAACAACACTCCCACCGATTTCCAGCACAACGAAAAGGTGGAGGACCCGCGCGACCTCACCATGTACAAGGGGCACGTCTTCGTCATCGACCCCAGCCGCCGGATCACCGACCAGGAGAACTCCGTCCAGGTCCTACGGCAGACGCCCGGAGTCCAGCAGTACCGCGTCCTCAATCCGACCCAGATCCCGCTCACCTGGGACCAGTTCGCCGTCTTCTTCTCCGACAGCGAGCGCTGCTTCCTGATCGAGGGGCACCCGAACGTCCTGCCCATGCTGCGCGACGAGCAGGTGCCCGGACGGGAGTTCGACCGCCCCGCGCTCACCGCGGGAAGCGAGCTGGCCGCCGTAGCGCAGTCGACGAACGCCTCCCGGGAGCTGTCGCTGCCCGATGGTGCCCCCGCCCCCAGCACCCTCGGCACCGCAGCCGAACCGGTGGCGCTCGCCGCCTCCGGCACCGTCTCCTTCCAGCGGTTCTACCACCCCCGGATGCGTTACTTCGCACAGGTCCTCGCAGCGAGCGGGCCGGACGCACTGTACGAACGCACCCTCCAGATCTGGCCCGGCGGGTTCAACTTCACCGAGTGGTACGACGCGAACACGGAGAACGTCGTCGGGCCGTACCCGGACGAACCCGTCGAGTTCGCCCTGGCCGATGCCTACGGCGACTACAACTGGGAGCTGTTCTTCCACGTGCCGCTGCTGATCGCGCAGCGGCTCTCCGCCAACCAGCGGTTCGAGGAGGCACAGCACTGGTTCCACTACATCTTCGACCCCTCCAACCGGGAGAACTACTACCTGGGGCCGGAGCGGTACTGGATCACCAAACCGTTCCACGAGAGTAGCCACGACACCTACGTCTCCCAGCGCATCCAGAAGATCCTGGAGGCTCTCGCAGGCGGTGACGAGGCCACCGGGAAGCTGGTCCAGTACTGGCTGGAGCACCCGTTCCAGCCGGATGCGGTCGCCCGGCTGCGGACGACGGCCTACCAGAAGGCCGTCGTCATGAAGTACCTGGACAACCTGATCGCCTGGGGCGACCAGCTGTTCCGTCAGGACACCCTGGAGTCGGTCAACCAGGCCACCCAGCTCTACCTCCTCGCCTCCGAACTCCTCGGCAGGCGCCCGGAGGAGATCACCGGCCGGGCCGTGCCGGAACCGCAGAGCAACCGGACGCTGATCGAGACCCCGACGGCCGCGGACCCGGTCGTCGCCGCGGAGAACCTCGTCGCCGCACCGGACGGACCCGCCACGCCCGCCATCCGCCCCGGCGTCAACCTGCGCTGGCTGAACTACTTCTGCCTGCCGCGCAACGACAAACTGGTGGGCTACTGGGGCGTCGTCGAGGACCGCCTGTTCAAGATCCGGCACTGCCAGAACATCGACGGCGTCCAGCGGCAGCTCGCTCTGTTCGGGGCACCCCTCGACCCGGCGCTGCTGGCCCGCGCCACGGCGGCGGGGCTCGATCCGACCGCCGTGCTCGACGACATCAGCGCCCCCCTGCCGCACTACCGCTACATGCCCATGGTGGCCAAGGCGAAGGAACTCGCCTCGGAGGTACGGGCGTTCGGCGGGGCGCTGCTGGCCGCGCTGGAGAAGCGGGACGCCGAGGCCCTGGCCCGGCTGCGCTCCGGTCACGAACTGGCCCTGCTGGATGCGGCCCGCGAGGTCCGGGGCCGACAGGTCAAGGAGGCCGACGAGGCGCTCGCGGCGTTGGAGAAGTCCAAGGCCGCGGCCGACGACAAGCAGCGCTATTACGCGGAACTGCGGCGCACCCCGCTCAACACGGGGGAGAAGGCCCAGAGCGAACTGCACCAGGGCGCCCTCAAGGACCAGGACGAGGCCGCCGACTACAACCTGGCCGCGGCCCTGGTCGGCTGGATGCCGGACATCAAGGTGGGCACCCCGACCACCATGGGCGCGACCTGGGGCAGCAGCAACGCCATGGCCATGCTCAAGGGCCAGGCGGAGGCGGCCTCGGCCCGCGCCTCCCGCAAGGGCAGCGAGGGAGCACAGCAGCTCACCCTCGCCGGCTACGAGCGGCGCGCGCAGGAGTGGGCCTTCCAGGAGGGCCAGGCGGGCATCGAGAGCGAGCAGTTCGCCAGGCAGATCGCCGCCGCCGAGATGCGCCAGGCCATCGCCGTCAAGGAACTGGAGAACCACGACCTGCAGCGGGCGAACACTCTGGAGGCCGACCGCTTCATGCGGGGGAAGTTCACCAACACCGAGCTCTACGACTGGATGGCCGGATAGCTGTCCACGACCTACTTCCAGGCCTACCAGCTCGCCTACGACACGGCCAAGCGCGCCGAGCGGTCCTACCGTCACGAACTCGGCTTCCACGACTCGTCGTTCGTCAACTTCGGCTACTGGGACAGCCTTCACCGGGGCCTGCTGGCCGGGGAGCGGCTCGCCGCCGACCTCAACCGCATGGACGCGGCGTACCTGGAGAACAACGCCCGCGAGTTCGAACTCACCAAGCGGATCTCGCTGGCCCAGCTCGACCCGTCCGCGCTGCTCGCGCTGAAGGAGACCGGCACCTGCTATCTCTCCCTGCCCGAGGCGCTGTTCGACCTGGACACACCCGGCCACTACTTCCGGCGGATCAGGAGCGTGGCGGTCACCGTGCCGTGTGTGGCGGGCCCGTACTCCTCGGTCAACCTCACGGTACGGCTGCTCGGCAGCAGCGTTCGAGTGGACCCCAAGGTGCCCGCGGGCGCGAAGTACGCGCGGGGCAGGTCGGATGCCCGGTTCCGTGACTACACCGGTCCGATCCAGACCGTCGTCACCAGCACCGGGCAGGACGACACCGGGCTGTTCGAACCCAGCCTGCGCGACGAGCGGTTCCTGCCGTTCGAGGGCGCCGGGGTGATCAGCGAGTGGCAACTGTCCCTGCCGTCCGCCTTCCGTCAGTTCGACTACGAGTCCATCACCGACGTGGTCCTCCACGTGCGCTACACGGCCCGCGACGGCGGCGACAACCTCGCCCGGCCGGCTGTCGGCGAACTCCACGACGCCCTCAAGACCTGGGTGCACGCCGGGGGCGGCAAGGGGCTGTACCGGGTGTTCAGCGCACGCCGGGAGTTCGCCGACGGGTGGAGGCGGTTCCTGATGCCCAACAGCACGCAGGACCCCGAGCTCACCTTCGCCCTGAGCGCCCGCCGCTTCCCCCACCTGTTCGCCGGCTACCCCATCAAGGTGGCGAAACCCAAGGTGGTGCTGGTCCTGTCGCGGGACCTCACCCCCGGCGGCGACCTGCGCTACGTCACCGCTTACGGGGAGGCCGACGCGTCTTTGCCCCTCACCCTCACCGCACCGGACAACCGCCACGACACGGCGGTCCTGAAAGCCGACGCGGCCCTGGAGGGCCAGCCTCGCGGGGCCTTCACCGGCCTGGACGGACACGTTCACGACACGGACCAGCCCTGGACCGTCACTGTGTCCCGCGAGCAGATCGGCGCCCTGCCTCCCGTCCTCGTCCGCGACGGCCTCCTGCACCCGGACGCGGTGGTGGACCTGCTGCTGGTCTGGGAGTACCAGGTGGACCCCGGCCCACAGGACCCCGATGCCCGCACGCCGTAGCCCCGACACCCCCGACCACCTCCATGCCCGTACCCGCCGATCCGCGGAGGAAAGCGATGCCACGAACCAGTCCCCTCACCGCCGTCGCCGGCCTGCCCGCCCCTGCCTCCGCCGAGGCCGCCCCCGCGCTGGCGGCAGAGGGCAGTTGGGCGCCCGCCGGTGACCTGCCGCAGTCCGGGTACTTCGCGCTGCCGGACGCCGCGGCGGTCGTGCTCGGCGAGGCGTACGGCCACCGGGTGCTGATCGCGGGCGGCGAGGACGCGGCCCGTACGGCGCAGCGCGGTGTGGCGCTCTTCGACCCGATCGAGAAGAAGTGGGAGCCGACCGGCTCGCTGTCGGTGGCCCGACGGCTGCACAGCACGACGAAACTCGCCGACGGCCGCGTCCTCGTGGTGGGCGGGCTCACCGGCCCCTTCACCCGCCCCTTCGCCCCGCTCTCTTCCGCCGAGATCTACGACCCCGGCACCAAGACTTGGAAGACCACCGGCGGAGCCCTGCACGAGGCCCGCTTCTCCCACTCCGCGATCGCGCTGGGCGACGGCCGTGTGCTCGTCACCGGAGGTCTCGCACCGCGCGACGCACTCACCGAGATGTCCCTGTCCTCCGCAGAGATCTACGACCCCGTCAAGGACGAGTGGACCCAGGTCCCGCCCATGCACGACGCCCGCAGCGGCCACCCCACGGTCGCCCTCGACCGCGGCCGGGTCCTGGTCGTGGGCGGCATGCTCGCCATCGGCCGCGGGCTCTACACCGCCCTGGCGTTCTGCGAGGTGTACGACCCCGCGGCCGGCCCCGAACGGCACCTGGACCCCGACCGGGAGCCTCCAACTGGCCCGCAAGGCCCACGAGGCGGTCCGGCTGGGCGACGGATCGGTCCTGGTCACCGGAGGGGACAGCACGGGCGCGCTGCACGACTGGACGTACAACGCCTACAGCCAGTGGGTCAGCGAGCGGTACAACCCGGCGAACGGCACCTGGAGCGAGGCCGAGTCGATGTCGGTCGGCCGTAGTCACCATCGAGCCGTCGCCCTGCGCTCCGGCAAGGTGCTGGTGATCGGCGGCACGGAGGACGCCACGTTCGACGTCGGTTACCAGAACGCCGAGATCTACGACCCGTCAGTCGGCCCGCGGGGCACCTGGACCTCGACCGGCGGCATGGTCACCGGCCGCTGGGCCGGCGTGGTGGCGGAACTCGAGGACGGCCGCGTGCTCACCGCCGGAGGGCTGATCCGTTCCGGCGCGGCGTCCCCGGACAGCGCGGACGTCGTGACCGCCGCATCCGAACTCTTCACGGCCTGACGACCGACGACGGAAGCAGAACCTACAAGGAGCAAGGGTCATGACACGTTCGAGCGCCCTGGTCGGGGGTGGGTTGCCGTCCGTCGCCGCGGGGTCGGCCGTCGGTGGCTGGACCACCGTCGGCCCGCTGCCGTCGCCGCGGCAATGGCCGTCCTCGCAAGAGAGTGCAGTGCTGCTGGACGACGGGACGGCGCTGGCCGCCGGGGGCGCGGTGGTCCGCGGCACCGGCACCGGGGAGTGCCTGCTCTTCGACCCCAAGAGCCGCAGCTGGCAGCCCACCGCAGGAATGGCACAGCCCCGGCTGCTGCACTCCCTGACCAAGCTGGAGGACGGCAAGGTCCTCGCGGTGGGCGGCATGCCGCAGACGGACAGCCTGCCGTTCACGTACCTCGCCACCGCCGAGCTCTACGACCCGGCCCGCAAGACCTGGACCTCGGCCGGAAAGCTCGCCATTCCCCGCGCCCTGCACACCGCGACCTTGCTCCCGGGCGGAAAGGTGCTGGTGGCGGGCGGCACCGGCGACCAGACCCCTGGCGTACGGCGCAACCTGCGCTCGGCCGAGGTGTACGACCCGGGCTCCCGCACCTGGACCGAGGTCGAGCCGATGACCGACGCCCGCTCGGACCACCGCGCGGTCCGGCTGACCGACGGCCGGGTGCTGCTGGTCGGCGGCTACGCGGGCGCGGACCTCTATCTGCATGTACCCCAGTCGTTCTGCGAGCTGTACGACCCGGTGACCGGCTCCTGGGCCCCGACCGGAAGCCTCCGCCTGCCCCGCGGCGGTCACCAGGCCACGCCGCTGGTCGACGGCACGGTCCTCGTCACCGGCGGATTCGCCGTCACCATGCGCCGGGCACGGATGTACTCCGCGCACAGTCTGTGGCAGACCGAGCTCTACAACCCGGGCTCCGGCCTGTGGACGCCGAGCGGCAACATGCCCACCGGCCGATCCGGCCACCGCGCGGTGCCGCTGCGCTCGGGCCGGGTCCTGGTCCTGGGCGGGACGGACGCGGCCACCAGTGACGTGGGGTACGCCGCCGCCATCGTGTACGACCCGAGGACCCGCGCCTGGACCCCAGCCGCCGGACTGGCCACCGGTCGCTTCTACTGCTCCGCGACCCTGCTGGCGACGGAACGGTGCTGGCCGCCGGGGGAACCGTACGGTCGGGCATGGCGGATCCGGTCTACGCCCGGGACCTCCTGTCCGGCACCAGCGAACTCTTCACCGAATAGGGGGAGTCGGGGGAGTGCGGTCAGTGCGGCGACAGCTGATCTCTCGCCCGCAGCACCGCATCGGTCAGCAGCCGCAGCGAGGCCGCCTCGTCCGTGATCGCACAGAGCGCGGCGACGACGGCACCGCGGCGGTCGTGTACGGGAGCCGCCACGCACCGCACGCCGTCCACGACATCGCCGTGGTCGACGGCGAACCCGGCGTCCCGGATCCGCGCCGCCTCCCGCGACCAGGACCCGGTCGTCTCGAGCACCGGCAGCCCAGGCCGCACACCCGAATTACCCGCTCCGGCGACGAGCACCTTCCCGGCGGCGGTGTTCCAGGGAAAGGTCATGCCGCTGCGCACGGGCAGGACGGCCTCCAACTCGCCGGGCGCCGTCGCGGCGGCCATCGTACGGCCCTCCTCCAGCACGAACAGAGCCGCCGTCGCCCCGGTCCGCCCGCGCCAGTTCGCGCACCGGTCTGCGGGCCGCCGCCAGCAGCCCCGGGGAGGGCTGCCAGCTCGCGCCCAGCCGGAAGATCCGCGGCCCCATCCGGAACACCCCGCCGGACCGCTCCACCGCGCCCAGCTCCACCAGCTGCTCCAAGAGCCTGCGCGCTGTGGTCTTCGGCAGACCCGCGGCGGTGGCCAAGGTGGTCAACCGCGCCTGGCCGACCTGCTCCATGGCGTCGAGCAGCGCGAACGCCCCTTCCAGCACCCCACGTCCAGCCCCCGGCGAATTGCTTGTCCCCACTGCCGAATCCTTTTCCGCGCAGCAACCCAACTAACCGGCTCATTACGGGTCAGCAAAGCACTTTGCCATACACAGGAGATAAATGAAGCTGTGCCATCTTGAAGTAGCTGGGGTCAGGGTGCGTGCTGACACCAAGTCAGGTCTCGCAGGCCGGACTGCGCTCGGTTGCGAGGCGTTTCTGCCCCTCGGGCATGGGCAGGACCGCCAGTGCGGTGTCTGCGATGTTCCGCAGCGTCTCCGGGTCCAGGCCGGCCTTGCCTACCGCCTCGATACCGCGGACCACCGTCAGCAGCAGTGCCGCCAACCGCTCCGGATCCGCCGCGCTGTCGATGTCGCCGTGGCGCTGGGCGGCGCTGATCTCCGTCCGCAGCAGGGTCAGCAGCGCATTCATGGTCTCGGCCGACCGCCTGGCGACCGTCGGATCGTGCTGGGCCAGTTCGGACGCGCCCTTGGCCAACAGGCACCCGCGGCGCTCGGTGTCGGAGGCGGGTTCTCCGCCATCAGGTGCACGTATCCCGACAGCCGGGCCAAGGCCTCTGCGTCCGGGCCACCTGCCAGCCGCCCTTCGGCCACCTCGACGACTGCGGTGCACCAGTCGCCGAACACACGGTGGAACAGCTTGCCCTTGTCGCCGAATGCGCCGTACAGGCTGCCCTTGCCGAGGCCGGTCGCCTGGGCGATGTCGTCCATCCGGGTTCCCGCATAGCCGGTCGCCCAGAACTGTTCCCGGGCCCGCTCCAGGACTTGGCGTTCGTCGAATGCGCGTGGTCTCGGCATGCTCTCAGCGTATCCATTCTTGACTGGATCGTCCATTACTGCCTACGTTATGGACGATCGATTCCATAACTGAAGGGGTTCGACATGCCAGGCGTGCTGCAGGAGAAGGTGGCCGTGATCACCGGAGGGACCAGCGGGATCGGGCTGGCCATCGCCCACCGCTTCGTCCGGGAGGGCGCACGGGTCTTCGTGACCGGCCGGGACATCGACCGCCTCGAAGCGGCAGTCAAGGAGATGGGTGCAGCGGCCACCGGCGTACGATCCGACGTCTCGGTCCTGGCCGACCTGGACACGCTCTACGCGCGAGTCCGCGAGGAGGCCGGACGCATCGACGTGCTGGTGGCCAACGCGGGTATCGTCGCGGACGCCGCGCTCGGCGCCCACACCGAGGCGAACGTCGACCGCACTCTCGCCGTCAACGTCAAGGGCACACTATTCACCGTCCAGAAGGCGCTTCCGCTGCTGGCGGAGAACGCCTCCATCCTGGTCGTCGGCTCGAGCAACAGCGTGCGGCCCAATGAGCAACTCGAGGTCTACAGCGCCTCGAAGGCGGCGGTGAGCAACCTCGTGCACAACTGGGCCCGGCAGTCACGGGAGCGCCGATTCCGGGTCAACGTGCTCAGCCCGGGACCCACGCGGACCCCTGGCCTGCTGGGCGCCGCGGGGCCGGACGTCGACCAGTTCGCCGAGGCCGTCGTGCCACTGGGGCGGCTGGCCGACGTCGAGGAAATCGCCGAGGCCGCCCTCTTCCTGGCTTCGGACGCCTCGTCGTTCGTCACCGGCGCCGAACTCTTCGCCGACGGCGGCTACACCCGGGCCTGAACGACGGTCGGTGGTGCGCATCCGGTTCCCTCGAAGCGACGGGGCGCACTCCCGGCCGCGCGCGTGCGTCGTACGAGGCCCAGTGCGCCCGAAGCGACGAGATCGTGGCCGCGGCCTCTTTGGATGACGTATCCCGTCGTCCCGCCAGGCAGTGAAGTGGTGGTGCGTCGCGCTCTTTTGTGGCTCATCGCAGTAGAGGGTGTAGTCGGGGTCTGTCGGTTTTCGAGATCGCCGACAGGGATTCAGGCTCGGCTGCACTCCTGTCCGAGCGCGACGAGACGTGCGCCGCGGAACGAGCTATGCACCCGCGTTGTCCTCCCGCAGGGAATGGATCATCCTCTGCAGGATCCGGAACGCCTCTGACTGCTCGGTCTCGGTCAGGCCGGCCAGCATTCTGGCCTCGACGGACCGGACGGCTGCGCTCGCCTTCTCAAGGCTTCGTCGGCCGCGAGGCGTGAGCCGCGTGGGAAGCACCTTCCCGACGGGTGCCTCCGCGGGCCTGGTCACGTAGCCGTCTCGTTCCAGGGCCTGGAGTAGCACGTTCATCGTCTGCCGTGTCACGAACGCGCCCCGCGCGAGCTCGGAGTTCGACAAGCCCGGTCGTTGCGCCAGCAGCTCGAGGCAGGAGTAGTGCGTCACGCTCATCCCGAGCGGCCGCAGCACTTCCTCCATGGCCGCGCGCAGCGCGCTCGACGCTTCTTTGAGCAGGTAGCCCAGTGACGTCTCCAGGTCGACGCCGACACCTTCTTGACTCATGTCAGCATTCTGACATAGGTTCATGCGTGTCAGAAAACTGACACGAAAAGAGGGAGCGTCTCACCATGCCCGCCACCGGCCCCGACTTCATCTCGCTCCAAGTGCGCGACCTCGACGCTTCGCAGGCGTTCTACGAGCAGTACCTGGGCCTCGTCCGCTCGCCGGCCGGACCTCCGCACGCCGTCGTCTTCGAGACGAAGCCGATCGCGTTCGCACTCCGCGACGTCATTCCCGGCACCGACCTCGCATCCGTCGCTCAGCCCGGCATCGGTGCCGCGATCTGGCTCCACGCCACCGACGTCCAGGCCATCCACGATGCGCTCGTCGCCGACGGTCACACCATCGTCTCCGCACCGATCGACGGCCCCTTCGGTCGGACCTTCACCTTCGCCGACCCCGACGGCTACCAGGTCACGCTCCACGACCGCGCTTGATCGACCTACGCCACCGGGTGTGGCAGGTGGTGCGGGAGATAGGCCCACTGGCAACCGGTCCGCCCCTGGTAGAGGATCGCGTTCACGATCTCCCGCATGTCGTAGGCGCCCTGAGGACCGCTGGCCGAGCGGTGCCGGTCCTTCCATGCGGTGATCACCGGCTCGATCAACGACCACTGCTCGTCCGGCCGTGGACCGGCAGAGTCCGCCTCGCCGCCACACGATGAGGCGACAGCGGACCCGCTCCAAGACTCATGAACGGCCCAGTCAGTCCCTTGGCCTCCGGTGTTGGGTTCGGGGCGGCGAAGGTGGCCGGTTCACTTGCCGACCAGGCCCATGTGGGTCTCGTTGTAGCGGTCACCGTGCACACCGAGGCGACTTGCTGTCGCGTCCAGGTCCGCCCGCTCGTCGGCGGAGAGAGCAACGTGTGTGGCGGCGGCGTTCTCCTCGACCCGCTCGATACGGCGGGTGCCGGGGATCGGGACGATCGAGGGGTGCTGGGCGAGCAGCCAGGCCAGGGCCACCTGTCCCGGGCTGGCGTTCTTTGCCTGTGCCAGGGCGGCGACGTGGTCGACCAGTGCCTGGTTGGCGGCGCGGTTGGTCTCGCTGAAGCGGGGGATCGTGGTGCGGACGTCGCCGTCGGAGAAGGAGGTGGCGGCGTCGACGGTGCCGGTGAGGAACCCCTTGCCGAGCGGGCTGAACGGCACGAAGCCGATGCCCAGTTCGGTCAGTGTCGGCAGGACCTCGGGCTCGGGGTCGCGGGTCCACAGTGAGTATTCGCTCTGTACGGCCGTCAACGGGTGGACCGCGTGGGCCCGGCGGATCGTGGACGCCGCCGCCTCGGACAGACCGAAGTGCCGCACCTTGCCCGCCTGCACCAGCTCACCGACGGCGCCTGCCACCTCTTCGATCGGCACGTCCGGGTCCACCCGGTGCTGGTAGAAGAGGTCGATCGTCTCCGTGCGCAGCCGGCGCAGCGAGGCGTCGGCGACACGCCGGATCTGCTCGGGACGGCTGTCGAGGCCGGTCGACGTGCCGTTCTCGATGCGCCAGCCGAACTTCGTCGCCGGCACGACCTGGTCCCGCACCGGAGACAGGGCCTCGCCTACGAGTTCCTCGTTCACGTAGGGGCCGTAGACCTCTGCGGTGTCGAAGAACGTGACGCCGACGTCGACGGCGGCGCGCAGCACGCCGATCATGTCCGTGCGACTGCCCGGATTGGGGCCGTAGCTCTGGGACATGCCCATGCAGCCCAGGCCGATGACCGACACCTGCAGCCCCTGTCCCAACGTACGGGTGTGCATGTCGATCTCCTCTCTCGGTACTGGCCCAAGTCGGTGGTGAGAGCCGCGAGCGGCTGGTTCATAGGCTCGTGTATCCGCCGTCGACGGGCAGCGCGACGCCGACGACGAAGCCGGCGGCGTCGCTGCACAGCCAGAGTGCGGCGGCGGCGACTTCTTCGGCTGTGCCGAGCCGTCCGATGGGCTGCTGCTTCATGATCTCGGCCATGGCTTCGGCCTGGCCTTCGAGCATGTCGGCGACCATCGGGGTGTCGATGACGCCGGGGCACACGGCGTTGATACGGATGCCCTTGGCGGCGTACTCGACCGCGGCACTCTTCGTCAGGCTGATCACCCCGTGCTTGGACGCGTGGTACGCGGCACGCTGGGGCAGACCGACCAGGCCGCCGAGGGAGGAGCAGTTGACGATCGCTCCGGAGCCCTGGGTGCGCATCTGACGCAGCTCGTGCTTCTGCGCGGCCCACACGCCGCGGAGGTTGACGGCGTTGACGTGGTCGAACTCCTCCGCGCTCTCCTCGGCGGCGTCGCACGGCGGGGCCTGGATGCCGGCGTTGTTGAAGGCCATGTCCAGGCGACCGAAGGCGCTCACCGCGCGTTCGACCATCGCGGCTGCCTGACGTTCGTCGGTGACGTCGCAGGCGACACCGAGGGCCTGGTGGCCGGCGTCGGTCAGGTCCTTGGCAGCCTTCTCGACGGCGCTCTGGTTGATGTCGGCCAGGACGACGGCGGCGCCGGCCTCGGCGAAGGCACGGGCCGCGGCCAGGCCCATCCCGGAGGCCGCACCGGTGACCAGCGCGACCTGGCCCGCGAAGTCGTACTGCGGATTCACTGCAGAATCTCTTTCGCGTAAGCGGCCGGGCCTTCACCCGGCCCGGCAGGGCGTGGACGCCGTCCGGTGGCCGGGCAACCCGATATCCACGCCCACGCACACGCCCACGCCCACGCCCAGGTACGGGCCCCGGGTTCAGGGGCGGAGGAGGACCTTGACGGCCCGCCGCTCGTCCATGGCCCGGTACCCCTCGGCCACCTCGGACAGGGGCAGTTCGAGGTCGAAGACCCTGCCCGGGTCGATACGGCCGGACAGCACACGGTTGATCAGATCGGGCAGGAACTCGCGGACCGGGGCGGGGCCGCCGCGCAGGCCGACGTGGGAGAAGAACAGTTCCTGGCCGTCGAAGGCGACGTCGTGGGGGACGCCGACGAAACCGACGTTGCCGCCGGGCCGGGTCGAGCGCAGGGCCTGCTGCATGGACTCGCTGTTGCCGACGCATTCCAGCACCCGGTCGGCGCCGACCCCGCCGGTCATCTCCTTGACGCGGGCCACGCCCTCGTCCCCGCGTTCGGCGACGATGTCGGTGGCGCCGAACTCGCGGGCCAGCTTCTGTCGGGACTCGTGCCGGGACATGGCGATGATCCGCGTCGCACCCAGTTCCTTGGCGGCGTTGACCGCGCACAGGCCCACCGCGCCGTCCCCGACCACGACGACGGTGTCACCGGACCGCACCTGTGCGGCCACGGCGGCGTACCAACCGGTGCCCATCACGTCCGAGCAGGCCAGCAGGCTCGGCACGAACTTCTCGTCAGGAACCTCGGGGGTGGCGACCAGGGTGCCGTCGGCCAGCGGCACCCGCAGCCGCTCGGCCTGGCAGCCCTCGGCGCCGACGAACTCGCGGTGCAGACAGTTGCTCTGATAGCCGTTCCGGCAGTTGGCGCAGGTGTTGTCGGAGGCGAAGAACGAGCCGACGACGAACTGTCCCGGCTTGATGGCCTTCACCTCGTCGCCGACCTCCTCGACGATGCCGACGTACTCGTGGCCGAAGGGCGTGGGTTGCTCAACCGGGTTGATGCCGCGGTAGTCCCACAGGTCCGAACCGCACACGCAGGTGGCGACGGTGCGGATGATCGCATCGGTCGCGTCGATGATCTCTTTCACAAGGTGGATACGAGGACTGCCCGGCCGGCGCCGACAGCCTTCGAAGGGCTGGTCAGCGGTCGGCGGACTTCAGTGCCGTGGCGTACTGCTCGTCGGTCACCGGCTCCAGCCAGGTGGTGCCGTCGCCGCTCTCGTCGCCGACGAGCATGGCGATGTGGGCCATGAGCGTGGTGTCGGTGGCGCCGTGCCAGTGCTCCTCACCGGCCGGGCACTTGACCGTCTCACCGGCGCTGGCCAGCGCGACATCGCCGTCGCGGGTGCCGACCAGGCCGACGCCGTCGGTGATGTAGAGGGTCTGGCCCTTGACGTGGGAGTGCCAGTTGGTGCGGGCGCCGGGGGTGAAGCGGACCAGAGCGGCGACCAGGTGGGCGGGGGCGGAGGGCGTCTCGATCGGGTTGAGGTAGACGTCGCCGGTGAAGCGCTCGGACGGGGCCTTGGCGGTGGGGGTGGAGGTGATGTGTTCCACGGCAGCTCTTCCTGGAGGGGGAGGGGGACGGTGTGCGGGCGAGGCGGAGGGGCCGGTCAGGCGGACTGCTCGTCGGCGATCTTCTTCAGCAGCGTGATCGCGGTCATGGCGTTGGGCCATCCGGCGTAGAACGCCAGATGGGTGATGGCCTCGGAGAGCTCCTCGACGCTCAGCCCGTTCTCCAGGGCCTTGCCCAGGTGGTACGGCAGCTGCTCGCTCCGGTAGAGCGCGGCCAGCACGCTCACCGTGACGAGGCTGCGATCGCGGGGGGAGAGACCGGGGCGCTCCCACACGTCGCCGAAGAGCACGTCGTCGGTGATCTCGACGAGCTTCGGCGCGACCTGTGCCAGTTCCCGGGGTGCGGACTGCTTCGCCATGCGGTGACTCCTTGCCATGATCCGAACACGTAACCGGCAGCTCCACTCTGTGGAGGGGAGGGCCTGCCCCGCAGCTGCAGCACGCTCAGCGATCTCAGCGATCTCCGCGATCTCCGCGATCTGGTCCGGGCGTCTGCCGGCTGCCTTCGGCATCGAGGAAACCGCAGGGCACAGGCGTGCGGAAGGTACTGCCGTTACAGGTACTGACAGGACCCCCCAGGCCGGGCGAGGCGTGCTTAGCCTGGTGGCATGGACACCGCCCACGACATCCGCGAGTTCCTCGCCACCCGCCGTGCGAAGATCACTCCCCAGCAGGCGGGCCTGCCCGCCTTCGGTGGCAATCGGCGTGTCCCGGGCCTGCGTCGCGAAGAGGTCGCCCTACTGGCCGGTGTCAGCATCGACTACTACGTACGCCTGGAGCGCGGCCACCTCGCCGGGGCCTCCGAGGAGGTCCTCGACGCCGTCGCGAACGCCCTTCAGCTCGACGAGGCCGAACGCTCCCACCTCTACGACCTGGCCGCGGCCCAGCGCACACGCCCTGCCCGCGGCAGCAAGAAACCGCGCGGACCCCTCCCCGCCAGCATCCAGCGTGTGCTGGACTCCATGACCGAGAGTCCGGCCTTCGTCCGCAACGGGCGCCTGGACATCCTTGCCATCAACCGGCTCGGCCGCGCCCTTTACGCGCCGCTGTTCACCTCCGGCACGCCGCGGCCGGTCAACATCGCCCGCTTCCAGTTCCTCGACCCCGCCGGCCGCGAGTTCTTCCCCGACTGGGACGCCTCGCTCAACACCACCGTCTCGCTGCTGCGCACCGAGGCAGGACGCGCCCCGCACGACGCCGAGCTCACGGGGCTGATCGGGGAGTTGGTCACCCGCAGCGACGAGTTCCGCATCGCCTGGGCCAAGCACAACGTGCGTCTGCACCACACCGGGCGCAAACCGTTCTGCCACCCCGAGATCGGCGAAATCGTCCTCGACTTCGATGCCATGGCCCTGCCCGCGCAACCCGGGCTGACCCTCACCGCGTACAGCGCGGAGCCGGGCACCGCGGCCCACGACGGATTGCGCCTGCTGTCCGCCTGGGCGGCCACCGAGGACACCCACCCTGCCGTCCGGGCTGCCGACTAGCCGCAGGACGCGCCGCTTCCACCGAGCGTCCGTACAGGGAGTCACGAGATGGCGAAGCAGGCGGCACCTCCGGAGCGGGCCGAGATCACGCCCAAGCACGTAAAGGCCATCAATGGTGTGCCCTTCGGTCAGCCAGGCGGTCGGCACCCAGGAGTCGATGACGCAGGCCATCCGCTCCGCTCGTCAACAGCTCAAGCACCTTCAGGCTGGCCAGAATCGGTGACACGCCGAGGACAGCTGACACTCGCGGCGACGCAGCCGGAAGTCCCAGGACAGGCCCGAGCGGCTTCCACCGCAAGGAGCCGCTCCTTCGGGTCAGTACAGGGCCTGTCTGTGCGGTGCTGCCCGTGCGGAGGTCACGAAGGCCGGCCGGTTCTACCTCCGTAATGGCCGCTGTCCCGACGACGCGGACCCTGCTGACCGCGGCCGGCATGTCGGTGCCCGCCGAGTCTCCAACGCCGTACAGCGAGCGGCCCATTGCCCGTGCGTGGCGGGCGAAGGCGCGGGAGCTGGTTGATCGGCTCGTGGCTGAAGGACACCTCCGGTTCGCGCATGCCGATGATGAGGAGATCGCGCAATGGCGGCGGGTCCGGGGCCGGGTAGGCGGGACGCGGTCAGCCGCGTAATCGCACGTGAGAAACCCGGCGACGTCGGCGATCAGCCCCGGGATACTGGTCGCCCATGGATGAGGTGAAAGTCGTTGTCGCCCATTCCGAGCGGGCGACCCTGCGCGTCGGTGACGTGTTCCTGAAGGTGGACGCCGATCGGGCGCGCATCGAAGTCGAGGTCGAGGCAATGGCCCTGGCGCCGGTCCCGACCCCGGAGGTCCTGTGGTGCAAGCCGCCCGTGCTCGCGATCGCCGCACTCCCGGGGACGACGCTCGGCCGCCTCGGCGGGCCGTCGACCGGGTCGCCGACGGCATGGGCCGCGGCGGGCGCCGCCATCCGGAAGTTGCACGATGCGCCGCTGCCGCCCCGGCCCGGCCAGGCCGGTCGGAGCATCATCGCGCTGGTGGCGGAACTCGACGACGAGTGCGAGCGGCTCGTGTCGAACGGCGTCCTGCCCGCGGACCTGGTCACCCGCAACCGTCAGGTCGCCGAGGCCGCGCTCCGGCCGTGGACTCCGGCGTTCACTCACGGCGACCTGCAGATCGCGCACGTCTTCGTCGACGGCGACGAGGTCACGGGCATCATCGACTGGTCCGAGGCGGGCCAGGGTGATGCCTTGTACGACCTCGCCACCTTCACGCTCGGACACGAGGAGCACCTTGACGATGTCATCGCCGGCTACGGCACTGACATCGACCTCGACGTGATCCGCGCGTGGTGGTCGTTGCGAAGCCTGCTGGTGGTTCGCTGGCTGGTCGAGCACGGTTTCGACCCGTTCGCGCCGGGTTGCGAGGTCGACGTGCTGAGATCCCGCATGTGAGGCTGCGCGGGCCCGGTACTGCTGGGTCTCCCAGCGGGTACGCAGTTGGCGGAACCAGTGCGGCGGCGCGATCGCTCCTTCCACGACCCACTGGTACACCCCCAGGCCGATCTGGAACCGACGGACCCAGCGGCTCTATGCGCGCCCACGACTCGTCGTCGATCTCCCACATCGACACTTCCGGGTGTCGAGAATGCGGCACCGGCTCCGTCCCAGGGGTACCAGTAGCCAGAACGCACTGCGCGACGAAGAAGGAGCCCCGTGACGATTCAGCGGATGGACAACGTAGGCATCGTCGTCGACGACCTGGAGGCTGCCATCGCCTTCTTCACCGAGCTCGGCATGGAGCTGGAAGGCGAAGCGCAGATCGAGGGAATCGCCGCAGACCAGATGGTCGGCCTCGACGGGGTCCGCAGCGCCATCGCGATGATGCGCACCCCCGACGGCCACGGCAAGCTGGAGCTGACGAAGTTCCACACCCCCGCGGCGATCACTGCCGGACCGCTCAACCCGCCACCCAACACTCTGGGCCTGCACCGTGTCATGTTCGCCGTCGACGACATCGACGACACGATCACCCGCCTGCGCGGCCATGGCGCCGAACTCCTCGGCGAGGTGGCCCAGTACGAGAACGTCTACCGACTCTGCAACCTCCGTGGCCCCTCGGGAATCATCGTCGCTCTGGCCGAACGGATCGGATAGGTTCTGCCTCTTTGATCAGCGTCGGTCCGGATGTCGGTTCGTGTCGCAGGCGGTGGCTGACGTGGCACCGCGCCACGTCCTGATCAAGGTCAGGGCGGCCGGGCTGAACCCGCTCGACAACGTCATAGCGGCCGGATGCATGGCCGAGAACCTCGCCCCGTATCCGCTGGTCCTGGGTCGCGACGCGGCCGGCGTCGTCGAGGCCGTCGACCATGTCGCACCGGCCAGGAGGTGTTCGGCAACATCCCGCTGGTGCCCGCCGGTCCAGGCGGGCACCCTCGCCGAGTACGCGCTGCGGCCCGCCGCCACTCTCTTCGTGAAGCCGTCCGGACGGGACTTCGCGACCGCCGCCGCGCTGCCGCTGGCCTCCGCCGCTGCTGTGGCAGCCGTCGACCAGGTCGCCCCGAGTCCGGCCGAGGTCGTCCTCGTCAACGGTGCCACTGGCGGGGTGGGGCGGTGCGCGCTCCAACTGCCCCACATGCTGGCTGCCCTCCTGGGACGTGACCGTCGTGGCCACCGGCACCGCCGCCGACGTAGAACGGCTCACCGCGCTCGGGGGGCGAGGTCCCCCTGGGCGCGGTCCGCGAGGGTGGCCGGGTCGCGACCACCACCGTGGCGCCCGACGCCGACACCCTCGCCGCCGCGGGCCTCACGGCCTGGCCTGTGTACTCGCCTGCACTCGAACATCGAGGCGATCCACCGGCTCATGTCCGGGTGTCGGGCCGTCGCGTGCTCGCCTGGCATCAGTGACCTCAGCAGTCACCGCCTGGCGGACCGGTCCGAGTGGGGTCGAGTGAACGCCAAGATCCCCCGAGGGGGGAGCGCAAAGGGTTCCGCCTGTACCGCGACAGCCGATGAGCTTTCGCGGGCCCCGGTCGGCCGGGTGGATCAGCGCAGTCCGGCGAAGAGGTCGTTCTCGGGTACGGCGGCGCCGGTGGTGTCCTGGACACGTACGAAGGTCTCCATGCCCATCAACTCGCCGAACCTCTCCTTGCCCATCCTGAGGAAGAAGATGTTCTCGCCCTGACTGGCGTGCGCGGCCAGCGCGTCGAACTTCTGGCCGCTGAAGGCGGTGGTGTCCACCCACGTGGTGATCTCGTCGTCGGGGAGGCCGATCTC
Organism: Streptomyces sp. R28; assembly: GCF_041052385.1. Taxonomy (GTDB): domain Bacteria; phylum Actinomycetota; class Actinomycetes; order Streptomycetales; family Streptomycetaceae; genus Streptomyces. The sequence continues at coordinate 10,183,764 of NZ_CP163439.1, forward strand.
GGCCAGCGCGGCGGCCTCGGCAGGATCCGGCTCCGGCATGTCCTCACCGAACTCGCGCATGATCTCGCCGAACCGCTGCATCATCGAGCGGGGCATCGTGGTCCAGTACACCTTCGGTGCCAGATCGGTCATCTCCAGCGCCGCCATCGTGATGCGGTGGGCCTGGATGTGGTCGGGGTGGCCGTAGAAGCCGTTCTCGTCGTAGGTGACGACCACATCGGGTCGGTAGTACCGCATGAGTTCCGCGAGTCGGGCCGCGCCTTCCTGCACCGGGGTCTGCCAGAAGGATCCGGGGGCGTCGTTGCTCGGCCAGCCGATCATCCCGGAGTCGGCATAGTCGAGCATCTCCAGATCGCTGATCTTCAGGACGCCACAGCTCGCCTCGAGTTCTTGACGGCGCATCAGGGCGACCGCCGCCGGATCGTGCCCGGGATCGCCCGGCTTGACACCCCCCGGTCCGTCACCGCAACCGCCGTCGGTACACGTCACGAGAACCGTACGGATGCCTTCCGCCGCGTACCGCGCGAGGACCCCTCCGGTTCCAGTGGCCTCGTCGTCGGGGTGGGCGTGTACTGCCATGAGCGTCAAAGGCCGGTCAGTCATGAAACAGTCCTCCTGCAGAAATACGTCTTGGTCCGAGTGCGCGGTGGGCGTACCGCGATCCTGGGGCCCGGAACCTGGTGGGGCGGACGACCTTGTGGTCTCCGTGTTCCCCGCCCGTGCGGCGCCGGTCCCTCGGTCGATGCAACCGTGCCGGCAGGTCCGGCTGTTCCCGGCGCGGCCGCTCGACCTTCCAGGCGTCGGTGTTCAACACGAACGAGGTACGGGCGCGACCTGCTGTCCTGTCGAAGTGCGCCCTTCTCGATAGCCCGGTCAAGATCACGGACAACTCCCAGTCGACCGTCACGTACACCTATGACACGGCGGCTGAGCCCCAGGGTCCGACGACCAGGGCGACCGACTCGGTAGCGGCCACCCGCGACAGCGACGGCACCCTGGTGTACTCCGACAGCGTCACCTCGTCGGCTTCGACCTACCACTACGACGCGGTGGGACGCCTGACCGAGGTCGGCTACCGGCGCTCCGGGCGTGGACTGCCCGACCAGCGGCGGCACCACCGTGTCCTGCAACACGAGGGGCTGCCGTGGCGTCCACGGCAGCCTCTCTTCATGGTCCGGGAGGCTCATCCGTCGGCCTCCTGATTGCCTGCTCATGCCGGCGCTTTTCGAGATCGTGGGTATCGGATGTGGTGGCGGATGCTGTCGTATGTGACCAAGTGGTCGTGGTGGTCCGTGAGTTCTACCCAGATCCGTTGTCGGTGCCGTGAACGGGCTCGTGCCGTAGGGGTCATGGTCCAGACCCGGACCAGCGCACTACGCCTCAAGGATCAGCGCATCGCGCAGCGGTCCGCCCCACTCGGCGGCCGTCTCCTCCTCGTCGTCGTCCTCGTCCGGTTCGATGAGGAGGGCGCGGAGGGCGGAGACAGGGAACACCCGGGGGGTCTCGACCGCGGGTCCCCGCGCGACGCGTGGGCTTCGGGTCCAGCCGCTCTGCGGCGACCCGGGGGCCCCGGGGAGAGCCGCGGGGTCCGCGGGGACGTAGTGCCAGGCGGCCCCGTCGTTGACGCGCCGGGCGATCTCGCCGACGTACCAGCCGGCGACCTGGACGAACGTGCTGTCCCAGGCGTCGCCGATGGCATCCGCGTCGGCGTACCGTTCGCGGATGAGTGCCTCCAGCACGTCGAGCGAGGCGGGGGAGAAGTCCCAGGTCTCCGGTGTGCCGGTCGCCTGCGCCCAGGCAGGGAAGTCCGCCTCTTGACGGGCGAGCCATGCTGCCAGTTCCGGGTGCGTCTCGGTCATGGACGCAACTGTAGGCGGCTCTGGCGGCCGCGGGCGGTCGACCGCTCCGTACGGCGCGCAAGTCCAGCAAGTTCAGCAAGTCCCGCTTGGCGCACGCGAATTGAGGATCAGGCTTCACCGCATTGGCACAACGATTGGGTCAGTCGGCCCATAGAGTGTTGTTTGGCGGTGTCATGTCACGGGGGTCGCACCGCTGCGTGAAGGGTCGGTCAGGCCCCTAGGGGGACACGCGATGAGGACGAGGAACTGGATCGCGACACGTGTGGCCGTGCTCGCGGTCGGAGTGGGGCTGCTCACCGGAGGGCTGCCCGCACTGCAGCAGGCGGCGCTGGCCACCCCCAAGTCGGGGCGGTGCTCGGAAATCTTCGGCACACCGGACAAGAACCCGGACCTCAACGACCTGCCGGGGTCGGACAAGTACCCGAACGGCTCGCCGCCCGACGAGAACCGCAGGTACACGTACCCGAACCCCAAGCGCACCGTCTCGGGTATCGACCTGCCGCCCGGCATGGACCAGGACGCACTGCTGAAGAAGTACGGCAAGAGCACCAGCGCCTCGCGAAGGACTCCCCGGAGCGGGCCTACGCCGCATGGAACCGCAATCAGCTCACAAGCAAGAGGCGCTGGAGCGACACCTTCCGGACCTGGCTGATCAAGCAGTACATCGGCAACGAGGTCGTCGGCGAGCGCGGCGACGCCTTCCACAAGAAGGTCGCCGAGGACTTCGGCATCGGTGGTTCGGAGTGGCAGTGCGAGTACAAGATCCCCGGCGGCCGGGGGCGTAAGGGTGACCTCGTCAATCCCGACCGGAAGATCCTGATCGAGGTGAAGTCGAACGGGCGCTACGAGGATGATCAGTTGAGGGAGGACAAGAAGCTGGTCGAGCAGGGCTGGGACGTGCGGTACGTCTTCGGTGAGGAGCCGAGCGAGAAGACGGTCGCCGAGCTGAAGGCGGCCGGGATCAAGGTCCATGTGCACAAGTCGGCGGCCATACCGGAGTTCACGCCGAACGAGAACACCGCCCCGAAGGATCTCGAACTCTTCAGCCCGGACGCGAAGACCGCCCCCTCCGCCGGGGACGGCGTCAACATGATCCGCGGGTCCGCCGACACCGAGGCGGGGGCACGCGCGAACCAGCAGCAACTCCAGGACGCTGAAGGCGAGTCGAGCAGCCCGGGCGGTGTGGACTTCACCACCCTCCAGCTCAGTTACGTGGGCACGTCCAAGGACGGTAAGGGCCTGGACTACTCCTTCAAGGCCGCCCAGAACCCGGACGAGGACACCAACCCCTCCTGGGGCGGCATGGCGAAGGCGCACCTCGCCTCGGACGCGTTCTTCACCTGGCTGGCGCTCACGCCGGACAAGTTCTGGGTGAACCTCAACCCCACCCAGCCGGACCAGATCATGGACAGCACGTTCGCGAAGACCGACGCGGGGCGCGTGCTGCTCGAAGCCGACCTCACGATGAAGCACGACTTCGCGAAGACGGTGAACCCCAAGACCCGGCTGGGCGCCCGTTTCTGGAACGCCCTCAGCCTCGTCGGCGGCCAGCCGTGCATGCCGGTGATCCGGAACTGGATCGTGCCGAACACCGCCAAGGTCCGTGAGCAGGACGGTGGCATCTACATCCTCGACGCCCCTCTGAAGGTCAACTCGGTGCCGTACGAGGGCACCATCCCCGGCGACCAGTGCCGCAAGACGACGGAGCAGCGCGAGCACGACCAGCGGCTCGTGGACACGATGATCCGCCCGGTGGTCGAGAAGCGGGTCAACACCGCGCCGGAGTACGCCGATCTGCGCCGCGTCTACGCCAGCCGGGTCGCCGCGGAGTGGGTCGCGCAGCAGGATGAGGTGAAGCCGGGCCCTTACCACGACATCATCCGCAGCGACGACGTCTCCCGCTGGCCGCTGCGCTCCGACAAGAACTGGTCGGAGCAGGACACTTATCAGCGCTACCTGAAGTCGTTCAAGCAGGGCGACTACACGTTCGAGCGCCGGTCCGGCAATTGGATCTACACGTACTCCGTCGGCGGCGTCGACTTCTCCAAGTCGCCGAAACAGGACATCGGCAGGGCCCAGTTCGCGAAGGAGGAGCCGGGGCTGCCGGGCACGGCCGCCAACTCCCGTGCCCAGGTGACCAATTACCGTGACACCGGCACCACCTGGCTGGGTGGCAGCACCTCCGAGGCATCGGCGTTCGGCCAGGACCTCCTCTCGTCGTCGTCCGCCACGAGCAGGGCCCAGGGCGGCGGAGCCGGCGCCTTCAGCGCCACGACAGCCTTCTTCACCTTGCTGGCCGCGGGCCTGGCAGTGATGACCGGGGCCGCGGGGTGGCGGAGCCGACGACGGCGCCGGGCGGTGCTACGGCGATACTGATCCGCTCCGCATCCGGGCTGGGTCAGAGGCCGTCAGCAGTGCGGGTACGCGATCTGGTGCCAGGGCTTCGGCTGGGACCCTACCGTGCTGGTCGACAGGGGCCCGATGATCGAATCCCTCGATGCAGTTCTCTATGCCGTCGCCGACCCGAACCAGCCGTTCGTCCTGTCGTTTGGTCGAGGCGGGGGGGGAGGTAAAGGTGTTTGCGGATAACGGCCCGGCGCTGGCCGACCGGCCCCAGCGAAGGAGCCAAGGCTGCCGTAGAGCGACGGTGGGCCGGATCCCGAGCGGGCCGAACTCGTCGAACGCGAAGACCCGGGCGGGAGAGCGGTGAAGCACTTCCTCGAGTCTCTGTGTGTGCGCTCAACGCTGCTGTCCCGTCGCCGGGGCTGGGTGGCTGTTCGCGGCCCGAGCGTCGGTCGTCTCCCTCTGTGCCACCAGGTCCCGAGAGGCGATGCGGTCCATGTGGCGTGCGAACACGGCCTGGGCATCAGGGTTCATGCGGGCCAACGCGACCATGCCGGTGACGATGACGTCGCAGATCTCGGCTTCGACGTCGTCCCAAGTATGCGAGTGCCCTTTGCGAGGGTTCTGCCCCATGGCTCCGATCACCGCCTCGGCGACCTCGCCCGCCTCCTCCTGGATCTTGAGGAGCTGGAGCAGGATGCGTTGCTCGCGAGGAAGGGTCGAGTGGTCTTCCAACAGGCAGGCAAGGTGGGCGATCGTCTTCCACGTATCAGTCACGCGCGTCTCGCTTCTGTGAGGAGAGAGAACTCTGTGCCGGTGTGCTCATCGGTCTTGGGCCAGAGCGACGAGCTCGGCAAACAAGCCACCGGAGCCGACCAGGTCCTCGTACTGGCCGTGCTCGATGACTCGACCTTTGTCCATGACGAGGATGCGGTCGGCGAGGCGGGTGTTCTCTGAGGGTTGTCCCCCGGCTGTGGTGTGACGTCGTACAAGTCCTTCTCGTTGAGGAGGTTGCGACGGTTCTCAGGGGGTGTCGCTCTGCGGTGGATCGTTGCGATCAACTCGTGGAGCAGAGGTAGATCGGTACGTGCATTCCCTGTACAGCTGCCATCAAGCATCCGGTATTGGACCGTGGTGGACGATGAATTGGGTGCGGCGGAGGAAGCTGACCGCTTCCTCCGGGAGCTGAGGTTGGCCCGGGGGCGGGCAGAGACGACGACGAAGGCGTACGCCGAGGCCGTCGTGCTGTTCCTGACCTGGTGCGCGAACTCCAGGTCACCCAGGAGCGGGCATGAACACCACACCCAGGTCCTGCGCCGCCTCGCCCTCGCCCAGAGCCGGCCCGACGTCCTGTTCGCGATACTTCGCGTCGGCACCTTCTACGAACTCAGGACAGCGCTGGTCACGTGACCGGCGGCTCTGCCAGCAACACGACCTGGTCGGCTTCGATGTCGAACCCGAGCGCTGGACGGCTCCCGTCACCACCCTCGGAATCCATCAGCACTGGCCTGCCCAGCCGCCGCCCGAGCGCCTCCAGGAACTGGCAGACATCAAGTCGCGCCTGTCCCTGAAGCTCCCTCGGGTCGACGTCGAAGTCGATCTCTTCCGCGGATGTCGGCGTACGAGGTTCTCTCCCCAGATGTGTACGGGCGAACGTCCCCAGCTGTTAGGCCACTTGGTTCTCGCGCTCGCTGGAGTGTGCAGCGGTCAGCGAGCAGGGCTTCGGGGAGTACCTGTCGCTCGCGCCGCCGGCGCCGGAGGTCCAGGTGGGCGGCCGGTCGGTGCTGCTGATCCCGGCCCGCGCCGCCGGTATCGACCCCGACGTGCTGCCGCAGGACTATCAGCGGCTGGTGGCCATCGTGCGGGAGGCGGCCGGGCCGGTCACGGTCCGGGCGGTCGGCGAGGTGCTCGGCCTGCCGGTCGAGGTGCGGGGCAAGCTGGAGCCGCTGCGGGCGAAGCTGAACCGGCTGGCCGACCATTTCCATAAACTATGAATATAAAAATGCTATGCTTCGAGCATGAGTCGTCAAGACACCGCTCCTGGCGCGTCCGCCGCCATCGGGGCAGCCCTCTACGGCCTGGCCACCAGGGCCGCGAGACGCCTGCCCCGGGACATGAGCCTGACGTCCGCCGCCACCCTGGCCACCCTGGACCGGACCGGCCCGCGGCGCATCACCGATCTGGCCGCGGTCGAGGGCGTCACCCAGCCCGCGATGACCGCCCTGGTCCGGGTGATGGAGGAGTCCGGCCTGGTCGAGCGGCGGGGCGACGCGTCCGACAAGCGGGTCACGCTGGTGTGCCTGACCGAGGCCGGCGCCTCCTATGTCCGGACGCGGCGCCAGGCGGGCGTCCACGCGTTCGAGCGGTTGATCGGCGAGCTCACCGGCGACGAGGTCGAGGCGCTGGTGGCGGCCCTTCCGGCGCTGAAGCATCTGGCGGAGCTCGAAAGCCAGGACCGCGAAGGGCCGAAGCAGTGACCGGGCAGCCGACCGGCGGGGAGGCGGTGAAGGCGTTCTTGGTGGTGCGTTCCGAGGCGCGGCTGCTGGTCCCCGCCCTGATGTTCATCGCTCTGGTCGTGGCGGCGGTCGCCAGCCTCGGGACGCCCCTCATCACCAGCGTGGCGACCTCGTTCCAGGTCTCGCTCGGCAGCGCGCAGTGGACGCTGACCGTCGCGCTGCTCAGCGGCGCCGTCGCCACGCCGGTCCTGGGCCGGCTCGGAGCCGGCCCGCACCGGCGGGCCACGGTCCTCGCCACGTTGGCGGTCGTCGTCGCCGGCGGCGCGCTCACCGTGCTGCCGCTGCCGTTCGCGTGGCTGCTGGCCGGCAGGGCGGCCCAGGGCGTCGGGCTCGGGCTGACGGCGCTGATGATGGGCGTGGCCCGGGACCACCTCCCCGAGGAGCGCAGCGCGGCCGTGATCGCCCTGATCTCGGTGGTCTCGATCATCGGGGCCGGCGTCGGCTACCCGCTGGCCGCACTGCTCGCCGAGCTCGGCGGCCTGCGGGCCGCCTACGGCCTCGGCCTGGTCGTCACCGCCGCCGCCCTCCTGACCGCGTGGCGCTCCATGCCCGAAGCCCCCGGAGGCCGCTTTGCCCACGTGGACGTGGCAGGCGCGGTCGTCCTGGCCGCTGCGCTGCTCCTGGTGCTGTTCCTCGCCGGCGAACGGAATCTGTGGAGCCGGCACCTCACCGTGGCGGCGGGCCTCGCCGTCGTCGCGGTGGTGCTGCTCTGCGTCTGGGCCGTCATCGAGCTGCGCAGCACGACGCCCCTGGTCGATGTGCGGGCGGTGCGGCACCCGGCGGTCGCCTGGGCGAACCTCGCCATGTTCGTCGGCGGGATCGGCATGTCCCTCCTGCTCACGCTCATCACCCGGTACGCGCAGACGCCGCACGGCGCCGCCTACGGCTTCGGGCTGACGACCTTCGTCGCCGGGCTGGTCCTCATCCCGTTCTCGGTGCTGGGGTTCGTCGCCGGCAAGCTCACGCCGCGGGTCCGGACGCGGATCGCCGACCCCCTGCTCCTGGCCGGCAGCGCCGTCGTGGTCGGCGGCGGGTTCGCCCTGTTCGCGGCGGCCCGGTCGGACCTGGCTGAACTGTTCGCGGCGATGGGCGTGCTCGGCTTCGGCGTCGGCGGCTTCTCGGCCGCGATGCCCGGCGTCATCCTGGCCGTCACCCCCAAGAGCGAGACGTCGAGCGCCATGAGCTTCAACTACGTCGTCCGCAGCGTCGGGTACTCCCTGGGCAGCGCCATCGGCGGCCTGATCCTCGCCGCGGGCACCGGCCCCGGCCACCTCTTCCCCGACGACAGCGCCTACACCACCGCGGCGCTGGTCGGCATCGGCGCCATGGCGATCACGACGCTGACAAGCCTCGCTCTCGCCCTCCGACGCTCGTCCGAGACCAACCCGTAAGTCAGATGCACTCATCCCAACACTGGAGGTTCCATGCCCAAGGGCTACTGGGTCAGCGTCTACCGCACCATTTCAGACCCTGAGAAGCTGGCTGCTTACAACAAGCTGGCCCGTCAGGCCGTCCAGCCCTGGGGCGGCCGGACCTTCGTCCGTGGCGGTCGGGTCGTGGCGTATGACGCCGGAATCGCCGAGCGCACCGTCCTGGTCGAGTTCGACAGCTTCGAGCAGGCCGTCGCGGCGCGCGAGAGTGCGGCCTACCAGGAGGCACTGGTCGCCCTCTCCGACGGCGTCGAGCGCGACTTCCGCATCGTCGAAGGCATCGACTGACCGAGGTCCAGTCGGATCTTCACTGAAGATCCATCATCTTGGTTTTCGCTGGTGCGGCTGCTGGTGTGGCGGGGGTCGTGGGTGCTCGTGCTGGTCGTGGGCGGCTGTCTTCGGTCTTGATCGTCTGTCAGCGGTCGAGTTCGAGGTTCGTCAGGACGAGCAGGGCGCGGAGCAGGTTGGTGGCGCGGGCGGGGCTCGTGCGGAGTTTGGTGAGGATGCGCCAGGTCTTCAGGTGCGCGAAGCCGTGCTCGACGGGGGCGCGGCCGGCGGCTTTCAGGTGCTCGACGATGTGGTCGTGGCGGGCGGCGGTGATGTCGTGGGTGCGCCCGGGCCTCGCGGCTGAGATCCAGATCAGGCGTCCGCGTTCGTCGGTGAGCGCGAGGAAGTGCGGGCCGTGGCGCTTGTGCTTCCCCGAATAGTTCTTGCGGTTGTCCTTGCCAGTGTGGCGGCGGGTGGGGATGAGGGTGCCGTCGATCAGCACGGCCTCCCCGCCGCGTCTGGCGACCTTGGCCAGGGCGCGGTCCAGGCGCGGTGCCCCGGCTGTCGGCGGAAGAGAAGCGGAAGATCATCAGCACATCGGCAGAAGGCCAGGCCGCACTCGCAGCTCGGGACACTCGGCGCCGTCCGGGCGGGACAGCACAGCCTCCGCCCGGGGAAGAGGAAGCCGGCAGGGTCGCCACGACCGTCTGGCAGATCCGGAACGTGTCGGGCGGATACAAGCCCAGCGGCCCCCCGGCCACCCCGGCCCCCCGCCCCCCGGCCCAGCCGGCCCCCCGGCCCCCAGTTCCTGTGCCGCAGCCCCCAGCCGCGGTAGGGGCTGAGCTGGCTGGCGTGCACGGCCAGTCGGCGGCCGCACCCTGGGACTTTCACACCCGGCAGGGACGCCGCACGGCCATCGTCTGGCTGGCCGCCCGGCTCTGTCCCGAACGGCCAACCTGACACAACGGCACTTTTCGAATCTCGCCCTAGAAGGCCTTGTTGTCGCAGCCCATGGTCGAGCCCAGGTGCTTGGACTGCCCGCCCGCGTTGCCTTCGCCGTTGAGCGCGTTGCCCAGCAGGCCGTTGAGAATGCCGACCTGGCCGAGAATGTCGAGGTTGAGGTCGTGCGACTTGCAGCTGCTGCTCTGCAGGACGCTGTACTGGCCGCCGCCCTTGCCGCCGTGGCCGTCGTCGCCCTGGGCAGTGGCAGTGCCGGCGCTCAGGAATCCGACGCTGCCGAGGGCGACGACCATGACGGCCGCCTTGCGAAGCTTGTGCATGTTTCATCTCCGGTGGAGTGAGGTGGGTGGTGCGATCCGCAAGAGATCGACTTCGTACAGTTACGGGAGATTAGCGGCAAATAGTCCAATATCTGCTAATGGCGCGCTAGGACACGCGCTCTCGGATCGGAAGCGCGTGGCGCGTATCTCTTTGATGGGTTTGTCGGTTGCGCGGATGCGGCTGCCCGGCAGTGATCACCAATGCGATGGGGGGCGGATCGGGTCGCTGGTGCCGGCCGATCTGGTCCGAGGGCGGCGGCGGGCGGACCGCGTCGGTCGACTCCACCGTCGTTCGGGCCCGTCAGTACGCTGCCGGAGCACTAAAAGGGGCCGCGGGTCGGAAACGAACCGGCTGACCGCGGCCTCGGACGCTCTCGCGGCGGACTGAGCGCCAAGGTTCGCCAGGGTGCCCAGGCGCAGGACACCGCCACAGGCTGGACCTCAAGGTGAAAGTGGCGGGACCGCCGACACCGTCTTCCCGTTCGGACCGACGCCAGCCTGCACGTCCAACGCCAGGTCCGGGCCCCGCAGAAGGAGGGCCGCGAGGCGTAGCCGCTTGTGGTAGCGGGGCGGCCAGACCGACCGGTAGCATCACCAGCGGCCTGGTGCAGCCGGCCGCTCGCGCCCTTCGGGGTTGGGTGAATGCGCCGTGGGTCGCCTCGCATCGGCTCACCTGAACGCGGCACCGGCCGACAACGCGAGCATCGGCGGGACGGGCCGCGTGGGAAGCCGACGCAATGACGTCCACCGACACCGACCATGCCAAGAGGCTTGCCAAACTCCTGCGTGAGGACCTGGCCGCCGCGGGCGCGGAGATCCCGTACAGCCTCGCGCTCGAACTGATCGCCCATCGGTTCGGTGCCAAGGACTGGAATGTCCTGGCCGCGATCGCCGGCCGCTCGTCCGCACCGGCCATCAGCCCGGGTGTGCCGGTGCTGCGCGTCATGTCCGTCGCTCAGGTGCTGCCGTTTACCTCGACTACCTGGGATTCACCCTGGACTGGGAGCACCGATTCGAAGCCGGGCTGCCGCTGTACGTTCAAGTCTCGCGCTCGGCAGCCGTCCTGCACCTGTCCGAGCACCACGGCGACGGCAGCCCGCAGGGCGTGGTCTGGTTCCCCGTACGTGACCTATCCGCGCTGCACAAGGAGCTGCTGACCCGTCCAAACGCGCCGATGCGACCCGGAATCGACCTGGCCGCGCCCGGCGGGCCGACGATGCAAGTCATCGACCCGAACGGCAACATCCTGCGATTCGCGCAGTCGCCATCGGCACAGTAGGCGGGCTCCCGGCGCGCCGTACCGGCACGCTCCCTCGCACGGAACAAGACGAGTCACCCAAACGACGTCAGCCGGCCGCGCCCGGCGAGGGCGCGCCGGCGTTGCCGGTTCTCGGTTCTGGTTCAACTTGTGTGGCCGGTGGCATTGCGCCACCGGCGCCTCAAGGGAGGGCGTCGTTGCCCAGCCGGAGCGGACGGTCGCGACCGGGATCGCCGGTCGCGGAGCACCTCCGGGCGACTTAGCCTGAGATCAAGGGTCCTCGAATGGAAAGGAACCTTGAGATGCATTTCGTCCTGATCGCGACCCACGATCCGGAAGTCTGTCCGACCGCGAACGCGACGACGCGCGACCTGCTGCTGAAGACCGCTCCTGACATGCCGAACCTCGCCCAGAAGACAGGCGTCGACATCGTGGCCGGTCCCTTCGTCAACCGTGAGCACACGATCGTCGCGGTCGTGCAGTCCGACAAGGTCGAGAATGTCGACCGTTTCCTGATGGAGGCTCGCCTCCCGCACTGGAACCGCGTTCGTGTGCTGCCGTCGCTGACCATGGAAGAGGGGCTCGCCGAGGTCCAGGCGCAGACGCCGATCTTCTGACCACCCGGTCAGGTACGGGGCGCGTTGTGTCGGTGCGGGCGCCAAGCTGCGCCGACACACGCTGCTGCTGTTGCGGTCAGCCGCGACACCACCCGGATTGCCCCGGCCGGACGTATGCGCGCCGGCCAGACATCCGCCGGCGAGCCGGCGGATGTCTGGCTCTGCCATGCGACCCGTTGACTGGTCGCATGGCACAACGCTCTCAGCAGCACTGCTCCGTGTCCTGGAGGCCTTCAGATCCCTGACGCCTTCGGTCGAAGGAGGGGTGAAGGAGGTTCGTGATGATGTGCGACGGTGGGCTGAGGCTGCATCTGCAGCGCGTCCTTCGCGCACCGCGCTCACTCGTATTCCGAGCCTTGACCGAACCAGAAGAGCTGGCCAAGTGGTGGGGCCCTGACGGGTTCGCCACCCCGAGTGCGGAGAGCGACCTTCGGCCAGGAGGCAGTTATCGGATCGCGATGCAGCCTCCGGAAGGCGACCTGTTCTACCTGGTGGGCGAGTTCCTTGAGGTCGAACCACCTGAACGCCTGTCTTACACCTTCCGGTGGGAGGATCCCGATCCCGAGGATCGGGAGACGATGGTGACGCTGTCTCTCCGCGACATCGGCGGTACGGCGACCGAGCTGGTTTTCACTCAGGGTGACTTCGCCACTGAGCGGCGCCGGGCTCTTCACGAGGAAGGCTGGACGCAGGGTCTGGGCAAGCTGGAGGAGCTGGTGTCGCCGGCTGCGTCGACCTGAGATCCCGCCGCGGCGGGAGAGGTCCTGCTCGTGTACGGGTGAGCAGGTCGGCCGAGGTGGTTGGCGAACGTGCTGCCGGCCCGTTCGAGGAGATCGTCGAAGAGGCTCAGGGAATGCCTGTGCCTCTGGCCGCCGACATCGGCCAGGGGCGCAGGTGTCCCAGGAGGGTGGGCTAGCGAGCCGTCAGCTTCCAGAGACGGTCCGCCGTGCCGTTGTCCGACCACTGCAGGACCTGCGCGCCCGACGACGTGCTCATCTGGTCCACGCCGAGTAGCCGCCCGCTGTTGCAGTTGGCGAGCTTGTAGTAGCAGTCGCGGCCCGGGATGGCCTGCCAGAGGTGGTCGGCGGTGCCGTTGTCACCCCAGATCAGGGCCTTGCCGCCGTCGGCCGTGCCCATGTCCTGGATGCCGAGCAGCAGCCCGCTCTTCTGGTTGACGATCTTGCAGAGGCCGGAGCCCGCCGCCATCACGGCACGGCTGCGCGTGTTCGTGACGGTTCTGGACATGGACTACAGCCAGGCGTTCGACACCATCACCAACGAGGACACCGCCGTCTACGACGCCCTGCGCGACGCCGACGGCAACGAGGCGGCCCGGCTGTGGCGGTCAAGATCGAACGCTGCGTCCGTTACATGATCGCCCAGCTCCCCGAGGGCGACATCGCCCCGCATCTGTGGACGACCCTGGCGGGCAGGCCGCACCTGGGCAGGGAGGATCTACGGGGCGCCGTGCATCGAGGCCTCTCGGCGCGGGGTCAGATGGCCGCGCGAATGGCCCGCTCGAAGCCCTCGACGTGAGCGCGGGCCAGCTGGGCCGCCCGGTCGGGGTCACCGGCGACGATCGCCTCGATCAGCGGTCCGTGCTCCTCGACGTGACCGGCCATGTCGGACAGCCGGTCGATGAACAGGCACCAGATGCGGGTGGCCAGGTTGTCGTGGCGGACGAGGGTGTCCTCCAGGTACGGGTTGTGCGCGGCCGCGTAGACGGCGCGGTGGACCTGGAGGTCGAGGTGCATCAGCTCGGCGGCGTCGTGCCGGCCGGAATCCGCCCTCTCCAGCTCCCGCAGTAGGGCCGTGAGGGCCGCCCGGTCCGTGGCCGTGGCGCGCCGTGCGGCCTGGGCGGCGGCGAGGGGCTCCAGCTCCTGGCGCACTTCGGAGATGTGGGCCAGGTCGGTGATGTTGACCTCGGTGGCGAAGGTGCCGCGTCGGGGGTAGGTCGTGATCAGGCGCTCGTACTGGAGCCGCTTGAGCGCCTCGCGCACCGGCGTCCGTCCGACGCCGAGGGACTGCGCCAGCTGTTCCTCGTTGATCGGCGCGCCGGGGCGGATCTCGAGCATGACGAGCCGGTCGCGGACGGCGCGGTAGGCGCGCTCGGCGAGGGACAGTTCCTCGCCCCTGGGCTCGGTCGCCACTTGCTGCATGAAAAGCCCCCTTGACCTGACCGGCGAGCTCCCATACCGTACCGCACAGCCTGATATATCAGTAGCGTATTAGTCGGCCCCCAGGATGGTGCACAGATGGCAGCCAACCCGTCGACCAGCACACTCGCCTCCCCTCTCGGCCAGCCGCTCAGTGAACTCGACCCGGACGTCGCCGCCGCTGTGGACGCCGAACTGCACCGCCAGCAGTCGACCCTCGAGATGATCGCCTCGGAGAACTTCGCCCCGGCCGCCGTCATGGAGGCCCAGGGCTCGGTGCTCACCAACAAGTACGCCGAGGGCTATCCGGGCCGCCGTTACTACGGCGGCTGCGAACACGTCGACGTCATCGAGCGGTTGGCCATCTCCCGCGTCAAGGAGCTGTTCGGCGCCGAGGCCGCGAACGTACAGCCGCACTCCGGGGCCCAGGCCAACGCGGCCGCCATGTTCGCGCTGCTCGAGCCGGGCGACACGATCCTCGGCCTCGACCTGGCGCACGGCGGTCACCTGACCCACGGCATGCGCATCAACTACTCCGGCAAGCTCTACGACGTCGTGCCGTACCACGTGCGCGAGTCCGACATGCGCGTCGACATGGACGAGGTCGAGCAGCTCGCCCTCGCCCACCGGCCCAAGATGATCGTCGCCGGCTGGTCGGCCTACTCCCGCCGGCTGGACTTCGCCGCGTTCCGGCGGATCGCCGACGCGGTGGGCGCGTACCTGATGGTGGACATGGCGCACTTCGCCGGGCTGGTGGCCGCGGGCCTCCACCCGAGCCCCGTGCCGTACGCCGATGTCGTCACGACCACCACGCACAAGACCCTCGGCGGCCCGCGCGGCGGGGTGATCCTCAGCCGCGCAGACCTGGCCAAGAAGATCAACTCCGCGGTCTTCCCCGGCCAGCAGGGCGGCCCGCTCGAGCACGTCATCGCGGCGAAGGCGGTGGCCTTCAAGGTGGCGGCGGGGGAGGAGTTCAAGGAGCGTCAGCGGCGCACCCTGGACGGCGCCCGCATCCTCGCCGGACGGTTGCTGGCCGACGACGTGGCCGAGGCCGGGATCACGGTCCTGACCGGCGGCACCGAGGTCCACCTGGTCCTCGTGGACCTGCGCAACTCCGCCCTGGACGGCCGACAGGCCGAGGACCGGCTGCACCGCATCGGCATCACCGTCAACCGCAACGCCGTGCCGTTCGACCCCCGCCCGCCGATGGTGTCGTCGGGCCTGCGGATCGGCACCCCGGCCCTGGCCACCCGGGGCTTCGGCGAGGCCGAGTTCCGTGAGGTCGCCGACATCATCGCCCAGGCCTTGAAGGAGGAGCAGCTCGGCGACGAGCGCGCGGGCGTGCTGCGCGACCGCGTCGAGAAGCTCGCCGCCGCGTTCCCTCTCTACCCCCACCTGCCCCGCCTGCCCCACCTGAACGGAGACGCGGCATGACCACCGAGCCGCTGCCGGAGCATCCGGACTTCCTCTGGCGCAACCCCGAGCCGCGCTCCTCGTACGACGTCGTCATCGTCGGCGCGGGCGGCCATGGTCTGGCCACCGCCTACTACCTCGCCAAGAACCACGGCATCACCAACGTCGCCGTCCTGGAGAAGGGCTGGCTGGCCGGCGGCAACATGGCCCGCAACACCACGATCATCCGCTCCAACTACCTCTGGGACGAGAGCGCGGCGATCTACGAGCACGCGCTCAAGCTGTGGGAAGGGCTCCCGGAGGAGCTGGACTACGACTTCCTGTTCAGCCAGCGAGGAGTCCTCAACCTCGCGCACACCCTCCAGGACGTCCGCGAGGGCGTGCGCCGCGTCAACGCCAACCGCCTCAACGGAGTCGACGCCGAGTGGCTCGAACCCGAGGAGATCGCCAAGGTCTGCCCCATCCTCAACGTCTCGTCCCGCACCCGCTATCCGGTCCTCGGCGGCACCTTCCAGCCGCGGGCCGGCATCGCCAAGCACGACCACGTCGCCTGGGCGCTGGCCCGCCGCGCCGACGAGATGGGCGTGGACCTGATCCAGGGCTGCGAGGTCACCGGCTTCCTCAAGGACGGCGACCGGGTCGTGGGTGTCGAGACCAACCGCGGCCGCATCCACGCCGGCCGGGTCGGCCTCGCGGCGGCCGGGCACAGCAGCGTGCTGGCCGAGCGGGCGGGCGTACGGCTGCCGGTGCAGTCGCATCCGCTGCAGGCACTGGTCTCCGAACTGCACGAGCCGGTGCACCCCACGGTGGTCATGTCGAACCACGTGCACGTCTATGTGTCTCAGGCACACAAGGGCGAGCTGGTGATGGGCGCGGGCGTCGACTCGTACAACGGATACGGGCAGCGCGGCTCCTTCCACGTCATCGAGCAGCAGATGGCCGCCGCCGTCGAGCTGTTCCCGATCTTCGCGCGGGCGCATGTGCTGCGGACCTGGGGCGGCATCGTCGACGTCACGCCGGACGCCTCCCCGATCATCAGCGCCACCCCTGTCGAGAACCTCTACGTCAACTGCGGCTGGGGCACCGGCGGGTTCAAGGCCACCCCGGCCGCGGGCTGGACCTTCGCGCACACCCTCGCCACCGGCGAGGCCCATCCCTTGAACGCTCCCTTCGCCCTCGACCGTTTCAGGACGGGCGCGTTGATCGACGAACACGGCGCCGCAGCCGTGGCCCACTGAGGAGGACACCGTGCTGCTGATCACCTGTCCATGGTGCGGTCCTCGGGACGAGACCGAGTACCACTACGGCGGACAGGCCCATGTGGCCTACCCCGAGAACCCCTCGGAACTCACCGACGCGCAGTGGGCCGAGTTCGTCTTCTACCGCGACAACCCCAAGGGCCCCTTCGCCGAGCGGTGGATGCACAGCATCGGCTGCCGCCGCTGGTTCAACGCCCTGCGCGACACCGCCACCCACGAGGTGCTCGCCTCCTATCGGCTCGACGAGCCCCGCCCCGAACTGCCCCAGGCCGGAGGGAACCGATGACCCACCAGCACTTCCGGCTCCCGCGGGGCGGCCGTATCGACCGCACCGCCGTGCTGCGGTTCACCGTCGACGGACGGGAGCTGACCGGGCACCCCGGAGACACCGTCGCCTCGGCGATGCTGGCGAACGGCCTCGTCGAGGTCGCCCCGTCGCTCTACCGCGACCGCCCGCGCGGCATCGTCGGCGCAGGCGTCGAGGAGCCCAACGCCCTTGTGCAGATCGATGGTCCGTGCTCGGAGGGCATGCTCCCGGCGACGACGGTCGAGCTCTACGACGGCCTGTCCGCCGGCACGCTTTCCGGGATGGGCCGGCTCGACCCGACCCCCGACCCGGCCGTCTACGACAAGAAGTACGCGCACACCGACGTCCTGGTCGTCGGCGCCGGACCCGCCGGACTCGCGGCCGCCGCCGCTGCCGCCGGCTCCGGGGCACGCGTGATCCTCCTCGACGACCAGCCCGAGCCCGGCGGTTCGCTGCTCTCCGAAGCGCGGACCGACCTCAAGTGGGTCGCCGACGTGAGCGCCGCACTCGACGCCGCTCCCGAGGTCGTCGTACTGCGGCGGACCTCGGCCTTCGGGTCGTACGACGACAACTACGTACTGGCTCTCCAGCGGCGAACCGACCACCTCGGGGCCGACGCTCCCGAAAGTGTCTCGCGGCAACGGCTGTGGCACATACGGGCCCGCCAAGTGGTCCTGGCGACCGGCGCCCACGAGCGCCCGCTGGTCTTCGCCGGCAACGACCGGCCCGGGGTGATGCTGGCCGCGGCCGTGCGCACCTACCTCAACCGGTATGCCGTGGCCCCGGGTTCGCGGGCCGTGGTGAGCACGACCAACGACAGCGCCTACGACACGGTCGCCGACCTCCACGCCGCCGGCATCGACCTCGCCGCCGTCGTGGACGCGCGCCCCGAGCTGTCCGACCGGGCGTCCGAGGTCGCCGTCGCGACAGGGGTGCGGGTGCTGACGGGCAGCGCGGTGGTCGACACGGGGGGCGAAGGCCGAATCACCGGCGTCACCGTCAAGGCCCTCGACGTGGACGGCCGACTCACCGGTGAGCCGCAGTCGTTCGACTGTGACCTGCTCGCCGTCTCGGGCGGCTGGAGCCCGGTGGTCCACCTGCACAGCCAGCGCCAGGGCCGGCTGCGCTGGGACGAGGAACTGGTCGCGTTCGTCCCCGACGGGACCGTACGGGACCAGCAGGTCGTCGGGGCGGCCCGGGGGACGTACGACCTCGACGGCTGCCGGGCCGAAGGAGCGCGCGCCGGTGCACGCGCCGCGACGGACGCCGGGTTCCCGGTGGCCGTACCGTCCGCTGTCGCGCGGCTCGCCGCCGGCCCGACGCGCGCCCTGTGGCTGGTCCCCGCCCCCGAGGGCGAACCCGGCGACTGGGACACCCACTTCGTCGACCTCCAGCGCGACGTCACCGTCGCCGACGTCTGGCGCTCCACCGGCGCCGGCATGCGCGGCGTCGAGCACGTGAAGCGGTACACCTCGCTCGGCACCGCCAACGACCAGGGCAAGACGTCCGGCGTCAACGCGATCGGTGTGATCGCCGAGGCCCTCGGCGGTTCACTGGGAGAGATCGGCACCACGGCCTACCGCGCGCCGTACACCCCGGTGGCCTTCGCCGCCCTGGCCGGTCGTGAGCGCGGCGAGCTGTTCGACCCGGAGCGCACGACCTCCATCCACAGCTGGCACGTGGCGCACGGCGCTCAGTTCGAGGACGTCGGGCAGTGGAAGCGCCCCTGGTACTTCCCCCAGCCCGGTGAGGACATGGACACGGCCGTGGCCCGTGAGTGCCGCGCGGCCCGTGAGGGAGTGGCGTTCATGGACGCCTCCACCCTCGGCAAGATCGAGATCTGGGGCGCGGACGCGGGCGAGTTCCTCAACCGCATCTACACCAACGCCTTCAAGAAGCTCAAGCCCGGCATGGCCCGCTACGGCGTCATGTGCAAGCCCGACGGCATGATCTTCGACGACGGAGTGACACTCCGCCTCGACGACAACCGCTACTTCATGACCACCACGACCGGCGGCGCCGCCGGGGTCCTGGACTGGCTGGAGGAGTGGCTGCAGACCGAGTGGCCCGAACTCGACGTGCACTGCACCTCGGTGACCGAGCAGTGGGCGACGATCGCCGTCGTCGGCCCGCAGTCGCGCGAGGTCGTCGCCCATCTGGCTCCCGACGTCGACCTGTCCGCCGAGGCGTTCCCCTTCATGGCCTTCCGCGAGACGACCCTGGCCTCCGGCATCCCGGCCCGTATCTGCCGGATCTCCTTCTCCGGCGAACTCGCCTACGAGATCAACGTCTCCGCGTGGTACGGCCTGGCGGTCTGGGAGGAGGTGGACGCGATCGGCCGACCGTACGGCATCACCCCGTACGGCACCGAGACCATGCACGTCCTGCGCGCCGAGAAGGGCTACATCATCGTCGGCCAGGACACCGACGGCACCGTCACCCCGCAGGACGCGGGCATGTCCTGGGTGGTCTCCAAGCAGAAGGACTTCATCGGCAAGCGGTCCTACGCCCGCGCCGACACCGCCCGCACCGACCGCAAACAACTGGTCGGCCTGCTGCCGAGCGACCGCACGACCCGGCTGCCCGAGGGCACCCAACTCGTCGCGCCGGGCGTGCCGATCACCCCCGAGGCCGGGCCGGTGCCGATGCTCGGCCACGTCACCTCCAGCTACCACAGCCCGGCCCTCGGCCGTCCCTTCGCCCTCGCCCTCGTCGCCGACGGGCAGGCGAGGAAGGGGCAGACCCTGCTCGCCCCGGTGGGCGAGGACCTGGTGCCCGTCGAGGTGACCGACTTCGTCCTGTACGACCCGGAAGGGACCAAGCGAGATGGCTGAGACGACGTTCGAGACCGGCGCAGGCGCCGGCCCGGTGGCCCTGCGCACCAGCCCCCTGGCCCATCTGGCGGAGCGCATGCGCGCCGCTGCCGTCACCGGCGCCCGCGGCGTCGCGCTGACCGAGTGGCCGTTCCTCACGATGGTGAACCTGCGCGTCGACCCCGCCTCCGAAGCGGCCGACCGCATCGAGAAGGTCCTGGGGGCACTGCTCCCGCGCCAGTGCGGCCACACCACCACATCCGGCCCCCGCACGGTCCTCTGGCTGGGCCCCGACGAGTGGCTCGTGCTGGCCCAAGCCGACCAGTACACCGTGGCCGCCGAGTTGCGGGAGGCACTGGGATCGGACCCGGGCTCGGTGGTGGACCTCTCCGCCAACCGCACCACGCTGGAGCTGAGTGGCCCGGCCGCCCGGCAGGTGCTGGAGAAGGGCTGCCCGCTGGACCTGCATCCCCGGTCCTTCGCACCCGGCCAGGCGGTGTCGACCACGGTGGGCCCCGTCGCCGTACTGCTCTGGCAGGTCGACGACGCGCCGACGTACCGGCTGTTCCCGCGGTCCTCGTTCGCCGACTACCTGGCGCGGTGGCTCATCGACGCGATGAGCGAGTACCGCGGCCCGGAGGTGCCCTGACGGCGCTGAGCGAATGAAGGGCACGTACACGGAGGCCGCACGCAGCGGCCTCGCCGTCGACCTGGCCGTGCCGGCGCGCTACATGCAGGTGCTCTCCGACGACATGTGCGCACGCCTGTCCGGCCGGATGATCAACATCCACCACTCGTTCCTGCCGAGCTTCACCCTGGCCGCCATCGGCCGTGACGCGGAGTCGGCAGCCCTGGCCCGAGCGGTGCGCCGGCACTGCGAAGGCCGGGTGTTCGTCCAGGGCAGGCGCACGGTGATCCTCCGCTGACGGCCCGTCCCATCGGCACCGTCGGCGAGGAGGTGTTCGGCCCGCTCCTGCCCCGGTACGAACAGCAGCTGCGCGGCCTGCAGGCCCCCGTCAGCTGGGCCCAGTACCTCACCGGCGGTGGCGTCGATGGTCGTCCTGTCGATCTACCTGCGCCGGCGCGGCTCCCCGGAGTCCAAGCCCGTCGGTGCCGCGCACACCGCGACCGGCGTGGAGGGGTGGCGAGCCGGAGCGCGGTTCGCTCCCATGCGGCACAGTGGCAGTATGTGCGGCCGTTATGCCTCCTCCCGCAGCCCCGAGGACCTCGCCCAGCTGTTCCAGGTGGCCGAGTGGCATCCGGAGGAAACCCTCGCGCCGAGCTGGAACGTGGCCCCGACCGACGAGGTGTGGGCCGTCCTGGAGCGCGCGCCACGCGGCGCTGCCGAGGACGAACCGGCCCGGCGTCGGCTGCGGCCCCTGCGCTGGGGCCTGGTGCCCTCGTGGGCGAAGGACGCGAAGATCGGCGCGCGGTTGATCAACGCACGGGTGGAGACCGTGCACGAGAAGCCCGCCTTCCGCCGTGCGTTCGCCCAACGCCGCTGCCTGCTGCCGGCCGACGGCTTCTACGAGTGGGACGAGGTCAAGGACAGGAAGTCGGGCAAGGTCCGCAAGCAGCCCTACTTCATCCACCCGGAGGACGGGCAGGTGATGGCGTTGGCGGGCCTGTACGAGTACTGGCGAAATCCGGAGATCAGGGATGCCGACGACCCTGCCGCCTGGCTGCTGACCTGCACCATCATCACCACCGAGGCCACCGACGCCGCAGGCCGCATCCACCCCCGCATGCCCCTCGCGCTCACCCCCGACCACTACGACGCCTGGCTCGACCCGCGCCGGCAGGCCACCCACGACCTGCGCACCCTGCTCACCCCGCCGGCAGGCGGCCACCTGGACGCCCGCCCCGTCTCTCCGGCCGTGAACAGCGTCCGCAACAACGGCCCCCAGCTCCTGGACGAGGTCCCCACCCCCTGACCGGAGCAGATGACCAAAGCAGGCGACCGGTGCAGGCGGCCCGAGTAGGTGAGTTCTCGGTAAGGGTTGCCCCCGCAGACGCCCGAGAGACGCTCTTGACATCCATTTTCATCTAGCGTGGGGCCGAAGCCGGGACGGATGGAACTCGGCGGACCATTCGCCTTGCCTCGGAGGTACCCATGCCCGCGTCCACGTCCCGACGTCTCGCCCCGCTGATAACCGGCACCTGCCTGATCCTCCTCGCGGGCTGCGGCAGTTCGCCGGACTCCGCAAGCGACAGCGGCGCCGCGCAGCGCCCCGCCGCGGCGTCCGCCGTCCCGGTGGTGGCCTCGACGGACGTCTACGGGGACATGGCCGAGCGGATAGGCGGCGGGAAGGTGGAGGTCACCTCGATCATCAGCGACCCCGACCAGGACCCGCACTCCTACGAGGCCAACACGCAGAACCAGTTGGCGCTGTCCAAGGCGAAGGTCGTCATCGAGAACGGCGGTGGTTATGACGACTTCATCGACCGCATGATGAAAACGAGCGGCGACTCGTCCGCCGAGGTGATCAACGCGGTCAAGGTCTCCGGCAAGAGCGCCCCGGCGGGCGGGGAGCTCAACGAGCACGTCTGGTACGACTTCCCCACCGTCGCCAAGCTCGCCGACCGCATCGCCGCCGCTCTGGCCAACGTCGACCCGGACGACGCCGCGACCTTCACCGAGAAGGCCGAGGACTTCAAGGAGAAGCTGAAGCCCTTGGAGCAGAAGGAAGCCGAGATCAAGGCCGGCCACGGCGGCGAGGCGGTGGCCATCACCGAGCCCGTGCCGCTGTACATGATCGAGGCGAGCGGGCTGAAGAACGCGACGCCCGCGGCGTTCAGCGAAGCCGTCGAAGAAGGAGACGACGTCTCCCCGCGGACCCTGCGGGACACGTTGGCACTGTTCACCGGCAAGAAGGTCAAGGCGCTGGTCTACAACGAGCAGACCTCTGGCCCGCAGACCGAGCAGGCCGAGCGGGCGGCCGAGGCGGCCGGGATTCCGGTCGTCCCCGTGACCGAGACCCTGCCCCAGGGCAAGGACTACCTCGGCTGGATGACCGCCAACGTCGACGCGCTCGCGAACGCGCTGGCCAAGTGACTGGCCAAGTGAGGCGCGCCGGCGTGTCCGGCCCTCGCACGGACGCCGCGGTGATCAGCCTGCGTGCAGCGGCCCTCTCCTACGGCGAGCGCGTGCTGTGGCGGGACCTCGATCTCGACGTACGGCCGGGCGAGTTCCTGGCCGTGCTCGGTCCCAACGGATCGGGCAAGACCAGCTTCGTGCGCGCCCTGCTGGGCGGGCGGCAGTTGTCCGCCGGCACGCTGACGGTGCTGGGCCTTCCGCCCCGGGGCGGCTGCAAGCACATCGGCTACGTCCCGCAGCAGGGAACACTGTCCGCACACGCCCTGCTGCGCGCCCGGGACCTGGTCCGCTTCGGCATCGACGGGCACGGCTTCGGACCACGGCTGCGCACGGGCGCCGTACGCCGCCGCGTGGACGAGATCCTCGCCTCGGTCGGGGCCACCGCGTACGCGGACGTCCCCGTCGGCCTGCTCTCCGGCGGCGAACGCCAGCGCGTACGCATCGGGCAGGCGCTGGCCGCCGACCCGCGGATCCTGCTGTGCGACGAGCCGCTGCTCTCCCTCGACCTGCACCATCAGCGGGCCGTGACGCAGCTGGTGGACGCGCGGCGTCGCTCCCACGGCACGGCGGTGGTCTTCGTGACCCACGAGATCAACCCCGTGCTGGGACTGGTGGACCGCGTGCTGTACCTCGCCCGCGGCGGCTTCCGGGTCGGCACACCCGACGAGGTGCTGACCTCCGAGGCGCTGTCGCAGCTGTACGGCACGCCGGTCGACGTCATCCGCGTCCGGGACCGGATCACGGTAGTGGGCGTGCCCGACGAGCCGGCGCAGCCGCATCACCCCGAACCGCCGCACGGAGTACGGCCATGAACATCACCCACGGGATCTGGCAGCAGATCTTCGACTTCGACAACTACGGCGAACTGCTCGCCCTGGTGCGCAACTCCCTGATCGCCGGCGTCGCACTCGGCCTGGTCGGCGGTCTGGTGGGGGTCTTCGTGATCATGCGGGACCTGCCGTTCGCGGTGCACGGGATCAGCGAGCTGTCGTTCGCCGGTGCCTCGGCCGCGCTGCTGCTGGACGTGAACATCGTGGCCGGCTCGATCGTCGGTTCCCTGATCGCCGCCGGAGCCATCGGGCTGCTCGGTACGCGCGCCCGGGACCGCAACTCGGTGATCGGCATCATCATGCCGTTCGGCCTCGGACTCGGCGTGCTCTTCCTCGCCCTGTACAAAGGGCGCGCGGCGAACAAGTTCGGCCTGCTCACCGGGCAGATCGTCGCCGTCGACACTCCGCAGATGTCCTGGCTGCTCGGCACCTGTGCCGTGGTGCTCGTGGCGCTGGCGGTCATGTGGCGGCCGCTCGCCTTCGCCAGCGCCGACCCGGAGGTGGCCGAGGCGCGCGGCGTACCGGTACGGGGGCTGTCGTTCGCCTTCATGATCGTGCTGGGCCTCGCGGTCGCGCTGTCCGTGCAGATCGTCGGGGCGCTGCTGGTCCTCACCCTCGTCGTCACGCCCGCGGCCGCCGCGGCCCGGATCACGGCCTCGCCGGTGCTCCTGCCGGCGCTGAGCGTGGTGTTCGCGGTGGCCTCCATCGAGGGCGGGATCCTGCTGGCCCTGGGCAGCAGCGTTCCCATCAGCCCGTACGTCACCACGATCTCGTTCACGACCTACCTCGTGTGCAGGGTGGTGGGGAGGTACCGGGCACGGCGGTGGGGAGCCATGCGAGCCGCTCCAGCATGAAGACATGAATGAGTCTTCATCTGTTCCTGTATCGTGCCACGCATGACTTCCACGCTCACCTCGCCGTCGGCCGACCGAGCCGTGTCCGCGCGGTCCGGCGACGTGCCCCGGCGGCGTACGCGGCTGCTCGCGCTGCCGGAGGTCCGCTGGGCCGCCGCGGCCACCGCGCTGTTCCTGCTCGCGCTGCCCCTGCAGCTGACCGGAGCTCCTGCCTGGACCTGGGGCCCGCTGTACGCGCTGTCGTACGCCACGGGTGGCTGGGACCCGGGCTGGGAGGGGCTCAAGGCGCTGAAGGACAGGACCCTCGACGTCGATCTGCTGATGGTCGTCGCCGCGCTCGGCGCCGCCTCGATCGGGCAGGTGATGGACGGCGCCCTGCTGATCGTCATCTTCGCGACCTCGGGTGCCCTGGAGGCGCTCGCCACCGCCCGCACCGCCGACTCGGTACGCGGACTGCTCGACCTGGCCCCCGCCACCGCCACCCGGATCGGCCCCGACGGCACCGAACAGACCCTCCCCGTCGAGGAGTTGGCGGTCGGTGACACCGTCCTCGTACGGCCCGGCGAGCGCGTCGGAGCCGACGGCCGGGTGCTGGACGGCGCCAGTGAGGTGGACCAGGCGACCATCACCGGCGAACCGCTCCCCGCCGCGAAGGAGCCGGGCGACGAGGTGTTCGCCGGCACCCTCAACGGCACCGGCGCCCTGCGCGTCCGGGTCGAACGCGACGCCTCCGACTCCGTGATCGCCCGGATCGTACGGATGGTGCAAGAGGCGTCCGAGACCAAGGCGCCCACCCAGCTGTTCATTGAGAAGGTCGAACAGCGCTACTCGCTGGGCATGGTGGCCGCGACGCTCGCCGTGTTCGGTGTCCCGCTCGCCTTCGGTGAGGCGTTCTCCGAGGCGCTGCTGCGCGCCATGACCTTCATGATCGTGGCCTCGCCGTGCGCGGTGGTCCTGGCCACCATGCCGCCCCTGCTGTCGGCCATCGCCAACGCCGGCCGGCACGGTGTCCTGGTGAAGTCGGCGGTGGCAATGGAATGCCTCGGCCAGGTCGACGCCGTCGCGCTGGACAAGACCGGCACCCTCACCGAGGGCACGCCGCGCGTCACCGACGTACGGCCGCTGCCCGGATACGGCCTGGACGAGGGCGAGTTGCTGACGCTCGCCGCGCCCGCCGAGCACCCCAGCGAACACCCGCTGGGCCGGGCCGTCGTGGCCGCGGCACACGAGCGCCGCCTCGGGCTGCCCACCGCGCAGGGCTTCGCCTCCGCGCCCGGGGTCGGGGTGAGGGCCCGCGTCAACGGCCGTACGGTCGAGGTGGGCGCCCCGGCCCGCCTGCTCGACCACGCCGACGGTGACGCGAGCCCGGTCGCCGCGCTCGCCGGGGAACTCGAGCAGTCCGGCCGTACCGCAGTCCTCGTCGTCGTCGACGGCGCCCCCGCCGGAGTGCTCGGTATCGCGGACCGGCTGCGTCCCGACGCCGCCGCCACCGTCGCCTCCCTCACCGCGCTCACCGGCACCGCCCCGATCCTGCTCACCGGCGACAACCCCCGGGCCGCCGCCCGTCTGGCCGCCGAGGCGGGCATCGAGGACGTGCGTGCCGGGCTGCTTCCGCAGGACAAGACGGGCGCGGTCAAGGAGTTGGAGGGCACGGGCCGCAAGGTGATGGTCGTCGGGGACGGCGTCAACGACGCACCCGCCCTGGCCGCCGCCCACATCGGCGTCGCCATGGGCCGGGCGGGCTCCGACCTCGCCCTGGAGACCGCCGCCGCGGTGATCGTCCGCGACGAACTCGCCGCCGTCCCCACCACCGTCGCCCTCTCCCGCCGGGCCCGGAAACTCGTCGTGCAGAACCTCGTCATCGCCGGGGTGTTCATCGCCGGCCTCGTCACCTGGGACCTGGTCGGCACCCTTCCGCTGCCGCTCGGCGTCGCGGGCCACGAGGGCTCCACGGTCCTCGTCGGCCTGAACGGACTGCGCCTGCTGCGCGACGCGGCCTGGCAGCGGGCGGCGACCGACGGGACCGATCGAGAGGGAGGCTGACGGGCGGCGGCGCCATGGAGCCGACCCGCTGTCGGCGGGGCACGGAGCCGTCGGCGTTCGGGCGCTGTCGGGGGAGGGCCGTCAGTGCCCCGGCGCCGGGCCGCTGCTGCGACGGACCACGAGGTCGACCGGGACCAGCGAGTCGGCCCGGGGCGGCGCGGCGGCGCCGTCGAGCCGGTCCAGCAGCAGGCGCAGCGAACGCGTGCCGATCTCGGCGAAGTCCGTGCGCACGGTGGTCAGCGGGGGCAGGAAGTGCGCCGCCTCGGGGATGTCGTCGTAGCCCACGACACTGACGTCGTCCGGGACCGAGCGCCCGGCTTCGTGCAGGGCGTGCAGCAGGCCGAGAGCCATCTGGTCGTTGGACACGAACACGGCCGTGACCTCCGGGCGCCGGGCCAGCTGTCGGCCCAGCTCATAGCCGGAGTCAGCGCTCCAGTCGCCGATCAGCGGGGCCGGGACCTCGGCGCCGGCCGCCTCCAGACAGGCCTGCCAGCTGCCCGTGCGGTGGTCGGCGGAGGTCCAGCCGGTCGGGCCCGCGATGTGCCACACGGTGCGGTGGCCGAGCCCGAGCAGATGCTCGACGGCCTTGCGGGCGCCGGTCCGGGAGTCGCCGGTGACCTGCTGGGCATCGACGTCGAGGCCGTTCTCCAGCACGACCAGCGGGGTGTCCAGGCGAGTGTCCGCCAGCGCCTTGCCCACCCACAGCTGCGGGGCGATGGCGATCAGCCCGTCCGCGCCCTCGGCCGACAGCCGGTTCGCCGCCTCCACCACCGTGTCCGGCTCGGCCGTGTCCAGTGCGATCGAGCTCAGCAGGTAACCGGCCTCCTGGGCCGCGGTGTTGATCGCGGTGAGGATGGCGGCGGGACCGTAGCGGGCGGCGTCGAAGGAGATCACGCCGAGCATCCGGGTCTTGCCGCTGGCCAGCGATCTGGCGCTGCGGCTGGGTCGGTAGCCGAGCGTCCGCATGGCCGCCAGAACCGTCTCGCGGGTCTCGGGCCGCACCGACGGATGGTCGTTGAGGACGCGTGAGACGGTCTGCTTGGAGACACCGGCCAGCCGGGCCACGTCGTCCATCACAGGACGCGAGCCCGCGAAGTTCCGTCTGCTGCGCCCTCTCGGAGCGGAGCCGTCGGCGGAGCTGCGGGTCATGATGGCTGTTTCCTCGACGTCGGCACGGCGGTGGTGTCCCGCCCCGGCAGACCCCAGCATAGGCAGGCCGACGGGGCGGGATCCCGGATGGACGCCGCTCAGACCGGCGGTCGGACCGCCCAGGCACGGCTGCTGATCCACTCGGCCCGCGTCACGGCAGCCGCCCGCGCCGCGTCCCCCGCGTCCCGCGGCACGTGGACCCTGGCGTCGGCGTGCAGCGGCAGCACCCGCACTTGCAGCACCGCCCCCGCCGGGAGCCGTCCGATGTCCCAGACCCGCCCCGAGAAGAACTGGTCGGCGACCAGCACGTCCCCCACATACGCCCGCCCCACGTCCCCGCTCCAGTGCAGCCGCAGGACGGTGCCGTCCGGGAGATCCTCCGGTACGTCGATGCGGTACTCGGCGGCCACCGTGTCGAAGTACTTGTCGGCAGGCGCGCTCGCCCGTTCCAGTACGCCGGTCGAGGGCTCGGGTGCCGGACCGGCAGGCCGGACGAGGGCGACCGGCACCGCGGAAGCCTCACCCGCTACGCCGTCGCCCCCGACGGTGTAGCGGGCGAACACCCCGTCCGCCTCGCCGGGCACCGTCTCACCGTCCACCACCAGCGGATGCTCCGGCGCCGGCAGCACGGCGAACGACGGCCGTACGGCGGTGCTGTGCACCCGCATCTCGTCGTGGTCGAAGACGACCCCGCCCGCGCACAGCACCAGTCGCTCGGCGCCCCACGCCTCACCCCGGTAGACGGTACGAGCCGTCGCCGCGTCCAACACGAGCAGGCCGACCCGCCCGCCGTCCACCGCCTCCACCTCGACCAGCGCGTCGGTGCCGGGCCGCAGTCCGGTGATCAGGATCCGGCCGTCCACCTCGGCGAGGTCCCCGGACGGCGCGCTCACGGACTTCACCGTGCCCGCGTCCAGGGCGAGTTCGGGCGCGATGCCGTCGGTGGCGGCGAGCACGAGGACCGTACGTCCGCCGGGATCGACCGTGCACACCGGTTGCGCGGTCGCCCACTCCAGCCGCACACCCGCGACGTCGAGCCGCAGCGGCCAGCAGAAGTAGGCTCCCGCGGGCACCGTCACGGGCGAGGCCGGCAGCATCAACGTCTCCGCGCCGCCCGGGAATTCAACCGTGAAGGAGGTGTCCGGACGGTCGGGCAGGGGTTCGTGCGGCTGGTGGTTGTTGACGAACAGGAAGCCCGAGGTGCCGTCCGCGCGGACCGCCCAGCGCAGGGTGTCCCGGTCGTGCTGGCCCTCAGGCCGGCCCTGCGGCAGCACGGACTCCATCGGGGCGATGAGGTGGCCGAAGTCCGCCAACAGCAGGTGCTGGAGGCGCAGTTCGTCGTACGAGGGCCGGTACTGGCCGTACTCGCCGAGCGGTGCCTGGAAGTCGTACGTCAGGACGGGCAGGTCGTTGGGGTAGCTGGTGGCGTGGGACTCCTGGAGTGTGGAGTGCTCCCCGGCCGGATTCGTGCCGCCGTGGAACATGTAGTAGCCCTGCCACACCGAGCCGCAGCCGATCTTGGTGAGCCCGAGCGCCCCGATGTCGGCGGCGTCCAGCCGCGGCCGCCGGTGGTAGGCCACGGCCATCCCGCCGCCCAACTCGCAGGTGGCCCAGGGAAATCGGTCCGCGAAGGCGTCCGGGTCGCCGCCCCGGACGGTGGTCGGGCGCAGGTCGGCGCCGATGCCCTCGTCGTCGCGCTGGTGGGTGAAGAAGAAGTGCTTGCGGCAGGTGTCGGGCCAGCCGCCGTCCGCCTCGGTCCAGAAGGCCTCGGGGTAGCCGCCGTACAGGGGGAGCAGCTCGTCGCCCGGGAGCTGGACGCCGCCCCACGCGGTCGACGTCCACATCGGTGCGCTCAGGCCGGCCTCCTGGGCGAGGCGCTTCAACGTCCTCAGGTGACCGGGCTGGTCGTAGAGCTCGTTCTCGATCTGGATCGCGATGATCGGGCCGCCGTGGCCGCGGTCGAGGCCGCGCAGCTGCTCGGCGAGGGCCGCGAACCAGGCGCGCACCGGCTCCAGATACGCCGGGTCGTCGGTGCGGGGCGTGCAGTCGCGGGTCATCAGCCAGTCGGGCAGGCCGCCGTTGCGGACCTCCGCGTGGGACCAGGGGCCGACGCGGGGGACGAAGTCCAGGCCGTGGCGGGCGCACAGTTCGGCGAAGCGGCGCAGATCGCGGTTGCCGTCGAAGCGGACCTGGCCCTCGACCTCCTCGTGGTGGATCCAGATGAGGTAGCTCGCGACGGCGGTCACACCGCCCGCCTTCATCTTCAGCAGTTCCTCCTCCCACTGCCCGGCGGGACAGCGGGAGTAGTGGAACTCGCCGGAGACCGGGAACCAGGGGCGGCCCGCACGGGTGAGCCAGCGGCTGGTCACCTCGATCGGGTCGGCGACGCCGGGCGCGTCGGCGAACGGGAGGTGACCCGTCAGCGGGGGAGCGGCGGGTGGGGGGATGCGCAGGCGGTGCGGCTGGGTCACCAGGTGTTCTCCGGTCCGAGGTCGGCGGTGTCGGTGAGCTGGGCGCGGGTGGCGGTGGTGGCGTGCAGTTCCAGGACGACGAGGTCGTTGGTGCCCGGGCGCAGGACCGGCGCGGGGACGTACAGCGTGTGCTGCGGGCCGCGGTTCCAGTAGCGGCCGAGGTGGAAGCCGTTGATCCAGGCCTGTCCCTTGGTCCAGCCGGGCAGGGCGAGGAAGGTGTCGGCCGGGGTCTCGACCTCGAAGGTGCCGTGGTGGAAGGCGGGTTCGGCGGCCGTGGGCGTGGCGGGCGGCTCGAAGGGCACCGCGTCCAGGTCGTCCAGAGGCAGGGGGTGGCAGTCCCAGCCGTGCAGGGGCGTGCCGTTGAAGGCGACGGGGCCGAGGAGGCCCTTGGGGGCGCCGATGCGGGGGCCGTAGTTGACGCCGCCCATGTTCTCGACGAGGACCTCCAGCGTGGCGCCGGGGCGCGGGACGCGTACGGGGAGGGTCTCGTCGTGGCGTTCGCGTTCGAGGACGCCGACGGGGGCACCGTCGACGAAGACCTGGGCGCGGTCGCCGACACCGCCCGCGAAGTGCAGCAGACCGTCGCCTGCCACCTCGAAGGTCGTGCGGTAGAGGGCGTAACCGGTCTGCACGCCCAGGTCGTTCATCGTGACCGGGTCGTCGGTGCGGACCGGCTCGGCGAGGGTGGACGCGAGGGGGAGGAGCGGGGATCGGCGGTCCAACTCGACGGTGACGGGCGGGAGTTTGCGAGCCGGCGCGGGGGCGGGCTCGTCGGGAACATGTGCGTGGCGGGCGATGACCTCGCGGAAGGCGTGGTACTTGGGGCCGGGGTCGCCGCACTCGGTGAGGGCCGCGTCGTAGTCGTAGGACGTGACGGTGGGCTCGTAGGCGTGCTTGTGGTTGGCGCCGTTGGTGAAGCCGAAGTTGGTGCCGCCGTGGAACATGTAGATGTTGACCGAGGCGCCCGCGGACAGCAGGCGGTCCAGGTCGGCTGCGGCGTCGGCGGCGTTGCGCACATGGTGCGGTCCGCCCCAGTGGTCGAACCAGCCGATCCAGAACTCCGCGCACATCAAGGGGCCCTCGGGCTGGTGCCCGCGCAGCTCCGCCAGGTTCTGGTCGACCCGGCTGCCGAAGGTCGCGGTGGCCAGCACGCCGGGGAGGCTTCCGGCAGCCAGGTGCTCGGGGTCGGCCTGGTCGCAGGTGAAGAGCAACTCCTCGACGCCCCGGGAGCGGAAGGCCTGTTCGAGGTGTTTGAGGTAGGCGGAGTCGTCGCCGTAGGCCCCGTACTCGTTCTCTACCTGCACGGCGATCACCGGGCCGCCCGCCGCGGCCATGTGCGGCAGCAGCGGGGGCAGCAGGGCGTCGAGGTAGCGGTCGATCGCGCCGGTGAAGCGCGGGTCGCTGGTGCGCAGCCGGATGTCGTGGTCCGCGATCAGCCACGCGGGCAGACCGCCGTCGTCCCACTCGGCGCAGATGAACGGACCCGGGCGCAGCAGGACGTGCAGGCCCTCGTCGCGGGCGAGGCGCAGATAGCGGGGCAGGTCGAGAAAGCCGTCGAGGACGAGGGGGCCGTCCGGATCGGGCTGATGGAGGTTCCACGGCACGTACGTCTCCACCGAGTTGAGCCCCATCAGACGGGCCTTGCGCAGCCGGTCGGCCCACAGGTCGGGGTGGATCCGGAAGTAGTGCATCGCGCCGGAGATGATCCGCAACGGCTCGCCGTGCAGCAGAAAACCGTCGGGGGAGGTCGTGAGAGCGGACATACGGAAGCTTCCCTTCACCATGAAGTGCGCGGCGGGTTCAGCGAGTTCGGGTACTGCGGATGAGCCAGAGGGTGGCGGCCAGGCACAGCGCCGAGACGCCGGACAGTACGAGCGGCACCGCGCGGATCCCGGACCACTCGATGGCCTTGCCCAGCGCCGGACCCGCCACCACGCCGCCGACCATGGAGGCGGCGATGACCACCGCTCCCGCTCTGCGCGCCTGCGGGGCAACCCGGTTCAGCCACGGCAGCCCGGTGGGGAAGATCGGCGCGATGAACAGGCCGACACCCGCGTACGCGTACGGAGCCAGTGCGGGGACAGCGGCGAGCAGCAGGCACACCGTCATGCCCGCGCACGAGACCGTGATGATGGCCTGGGCCGAGAAACGCAGCGCGATCGGGGCGACCAGGAAGCGGCCGACGGTCATCATCAGCCAGAACACGGACGTCGCGGTCGCGGCGAATGAGGCGCTGTGGCCGACGGTCTCCAGATGGGTCGGCTCCCAGCCGCCGACACCGGCCTCGATGCCGACGTGCAGGACGTACAGGGCGACGAACACGGCGAGTACGGAGCCGAGACTGCGGGCCAGGACCTGGCCGCCGTACGACTCGCCGGACGCCTCGGACGGCTGCGGCGCCCGGTCGCGTACGCCGCGCAGGCAGAGCAGCAGCGGCAGGTTGGCCAGCGCGAAGCCCAGGAAGACGGCCGGGTAGTGTGCGGCGCCGACCACGCCGATCAGGGCCGGGCTGAGGATCGCGCCGATGCCGAAGTGGGCGTGGAGGATGTTGAGCATGGCGGTCGAGCGGTGGCCGAAGCCGACGGCGAACAGCTGATTGAGGCCGTAGTCGATACCGCCGAAGCCGAGCCCGGCCAGCAGGGCCATGGCCAGGGCGGTCGGCCAGTTCGGCGCCAGCGCCAAGCCGGCCGCGCCGAGGGCCATCAGCAGATACGAGGCGCCCAGGATCCGCCGATTGCCGATCCGGCCGTAGAGCCGGTCGAAGAGCAGTACGCCGACCACCCCACCGACGAAGTGTGCGCTCAGCCCGAGGCCGGCCGCCGAAGGGGACAGGCCGAACTCCTCGCGGAACGCGGGAATCGCGGGGCCGTACAGGGCCTGGAGGGCGCCCATGAGCACGAAGCCCACACAGGAGGCGACTGCGGCGACGGGGCTGAAGACGCGGGGGTGCTGGGGTGCCGACGTCACTGTCATGGAGCTGGATGTTACCGGTAACATCTCGCCCGTCGTCAAGGTCCGTGCCGCACTCCGGAGACTTGGACTGACAGTACAAGCGATGGACGAGTAGTCTAGACGTGGCTCGGTGGGTTGCACGCCGGGCCAAGGGCGGACGAGGAGTGCGTGATGGCGGCCGAGCAGGCCCTGGAATCCGAGCGTGACGCGATCGTCGCCGCGCTGACGCCCGTCATCGACGGGCTCGCGGCCACGTTCGGGCCGATGTGCGAGGTGGTCCTGCACGACTACCGGCGGCCGGAGAAGTCCGTGGTCGCCGTGGCCGGTTCGCTGACCGGGCGGGTCGTGGGCGGGGCGATGAGCGAGATCGGCATGCGCATCGTCGCGCGCGGCGACGGGGCGGGCGACGAGCTGAACTACGTCACCAGGACCCGGAGCGGCAAGCTGGTCAAGGCGTCCACCATGGTGCTGCGGGACTCCACCGGCACCGTGTTCGGCGCCCTCTGCGTCAACCTGGACGTCACCGCCGTCGGTGACGCCCACGCCCTGCTCGGCGCCCTCGCCGGCATCGGCGGCACCCCGGCCGATGTGCCGGTCACCACCTTCGGCAACGACATCGACTCCGTCGTCGACGCCATCCTCGACGCCCACCAGCTCCGGCAGAACGGCAGTTGGGCCGCTCTCGACCGCGGCCGGCGCCTGGAGCTGTTCCGCGGCCTGGACGAGCGGGGCGTCTTCGCCGTGCGGCGCGCGATCGAACAGGTCGCGGCCCGGCTCGGCATCTCCCGAGCGTCCGCCTACAGCTATCTCTCGCAGGCGCGCGCCGACGCCCAGGCGGCGCCGGACCGGGCGACAAAGCGGGCGACCGACCGCGCGACGGACCGCCCGACCGATCGCGCAGCGACCGACAAGACATCCCCTGGAGGACACGCGTGACGACCACCACCCCGCCCGTCACCCTCGACGACGTCCGCGATGCCGCCGTGCGGCTCAAGGGCGTCGCGCACCGCACGCCGGTGCTGCGCTCGCGGACGCTCGACGAACTCGTCGGTGCCGAGGTCTTCCTCAAGTGCGAGAACTTCCAGCGCGTCGGCGCCTTCAAGTTCCGTGGCGCCTACAACGCGGCCTCGCGGCTGACGCCGGAGCAGCTCACCCGCGGCATCGCCGCCTACTCGTCCGGGAACCACGCCCAGGCCGTCGCCCTGGCCGCCCGGGAACTCGGCACCACCGCGGTGATCGTCATGCCCGAGGACGCCCCGCCGTCGAAGCGGGCGGCGACCGCCGGCTACGGCGCCGAGATCGTGACGTACGACCGCTACACCGGCGACCGCGTCGCGATCGGTGAGGCCCTGGCCGCCGAGCGCGGCCTCGCCCTCATCCCGCCCTACGAGCACCCGCACGTCATCGCAGGCCAGGGCACTGCCGCCCTCGAACTTCTCGAAGAGGTGGGGGAGTTGGGCGCACTGGTCACGCCGGTCGGCGGCGGCGGACTGATCGCCGGCAGTTCCACGGTGGCCAAGGGCCTGCACCCGGACATCCGGATGATCGGCGTCGAACCGGAGGCCGGCGACGACACCAAGCGATCCCTGGAAGCGGGGCGGCGCATCAGCATCCCGGTGCCGCACACCATCGCCGACGGACAGGCCCTGCACACCCCCGGGGAACTGACCTTCTCCGTGAACCGGCGGCTCGTCGACGAGATCGCGCTGGTCAGCGACGACGAGATCCGGGACGCGATGCGGTTCGCGTTCGAGCGCCTGAAGATCGTCGTCGAGCCGAGCGGCGCCACCCCGCTGGCCGCCCTGCTCACCGGCCGGGCGGGTGCGCTGCCGCGCCGGGTCGGCGTGATCATCTCCGGCGGCAACGTCGATGCCGAGCGCTTCGCCGAGCTCTGCGGTAAGCAGGCCTGAGCGGGCGTTCCCCGATTGGCGGCCCCGGATGGACGGGCGGACGATGGACTGGTAGGGGGTCGGCCGCCGACGGCGGTGTCCTGGGCCACCGGGGAGACCGGCCCCGGTCGCGGTGATCCGCGGCCGGAAGGGAGCGCGTCATGGTGTTGGAAGTGAAGCCGCTCGAGAAGCCCGACGAGCGCCGTGATTTCCCCCGCGGCCACCTCGAAGCCGTCCACATGACGGATCTCGACTTCGCTGTGGCCACCTTCGAGCCCGGCTGGCGTTGGACGGAGTCCGTGGGCCCGATCGCGGGCACCGAGAGCTGTCAGATGCACCACAACTGCTACATGGTTCAGGGCCGCATGCACATCCGCATGGATGACGGCGGCGAACAGGAAGTCGGCCCTGGCGATGTCTTCGTCTGCTCGCCCGGACACGACGCCTGGGTCGTGGGCGACGACCAGGTCGTGGTCTACGACTTCCAGGGGCAGACGGCGAGGGAGTACGCGAAGTCGTAGTAGCGGGGTGCTCGGCGTAGCACCGCTCGGCCCACGCCGGCACCTCACACGGTGACGACGACCTTCGCGCGCGCGTGCTCCACCTCCACGTACCGGATCGCCTCGGCCGCCTCGCTGAGCGGATACGTCCGCTCGACGACCGGGGCGATCTTTCCGGACTCGGCGAGTTCGCGCAGCGCCGCGAGGTTCGCCCTGCTCTGCCTGGCGGGAAGTTCGAGCAGCCGCTGGCGGGCGAAGGGCGCCGCCACCCGCCTCTTGAAGAAGAGCCCCATCGGTCCGACGACGCTGCCGCCCTCGTACACGCCGCCGCCGGACAACACGAGCGTGCCGGTGGGAGTGAGCGCGCGCCGGAACCCGGCCAGTGAGTGGTTGCCCACCAGGTCCAGCACGACGTCGTACCGCCGGCCGCCCCGGGTGAAGTCCTCGCGGGTGTAGTCGATGACGTGATCCGCGCCGAGTGAGCGGACCAGGTCCACGTTCCTCGTGCTGCACACCGCGGTCACCTCCGCGCCGTACGCCTTGGCGAGCTGCACGGCGAACGTGCCCACACCGCCCGACGCGCCGTTGACCAGGACCGTCTGGCCCGGCTGCACCCGGCCCACGTCCCGCAGTCCGATGAGGGCGGTGTTCCCCGCCAGGGGTATCGCGGCCGCCTGCTCGAAGGTCAGGTTGGCCGGCTTCGGGCCCACCATGCTGTCCTTGGCGCACACGTACTCCGCGAACGCGCCGTCGGCCTCACCGAACACGTCGTCGCCGGGCTTGAGCCCC
The DNA here is from genome assembly GCF_041052385.1 of Streptomyces sp. R28. GTDB lineage: Bacteria > Actinomycetota > Actinomycetes > Streptomycetales > Streptomycetaceae > Streptomyces. The sequence continues at coordinate 10,219,856 of NZ_CP163439.1, forward strand.
ATGACCCCGCTGCCCACCGCTTCGACGCGGCCTGCGAAGTCCCGGCCGCGGACCCTGGCCTTCGGCCTGGTGACTCCGAGGACCAGGCGGGCGATCTTCGGGTCACCGTGCATCAGGTGCCAGTCGTAGGCGTTGACCGAGGCCGCGTGCACCCGCACCAGCACCTCGTCGGCCGCCGGCACCGGAGTGTCGAAGTCCCTGAACTCCAGCGTGTCCGCCGAGCCGTACCGGTCCTGCACCACTGCCTTCATGGGGTCCCCCTCTGTTTGTGGCGAGCGTACGGAAGGCCCACGGAACCGGATATCGGGGACGAACCCTGATTTTCTCCGGAGCCGACCCCGACCTTGCCCGGAGAAGAAGGTGGACGCCACCGCCCGCGACCCGCGCCCCGTCACCCACCCCGACGCCGTGCCGCTCGCGCTGGACCGCTGCTGGTCACCCGCGCCTTCGTTCCCGTGATCGAGCGCAACGGCGGCGGCCACATCCTCGATGTCGCCTCGACCTGAAGCCGCGCGGCATCGACATCTCGCGGCAGGTCAAGGCAGGGCTGGCGGCCGATCCGGTCGCCCTCTCCCCTCAGCTCGCCGCCTGATCAGCTCCTGATCAGGTCCTGATCACACCGGCAGCAGGCGTGCCACCAGCGCGCTGAGCTGCCGGGCGGTGCGGCACTCGTGCATCTCGACCAGCTCGGCGTAGCCGGGCGCGGCGGAGTCGCCCGTACCCCAGCGCGAGCGCTGCTCGGGGTTCAGCCAGTAGACGCGGCGCGCCTGTTCGGCGATCTGCCGTACCGCCGGCAGGTTCGGGTCGCTCATGTTGGTGCGGGCGTCACCGAGGACGAACACGGTCGTGCGCGGGCCGACCGCGTCGCCGTACCGCTCGGCGAACTCGCCCAGCGCCATGCCGTAGTCGCTGCTGCCGTGATAGCCGGTGAGCGTGGCCTCCGCCTCGATGCGCGCACTGAGCCCTTCCGGGTCGGCGGTGCCGCGTTCGAGCAGCCCGGTCACCTCGTCGATCCGGTTGACGAAGGCGAACACGCGTACCTTGCTGAACTGGTCGTGCAGGGCCTGCACCAGCAGCATCGTGAAGTCCGAGAAGCCGGACACCGAGCCCGACACATCGCACAGCAGCACCAGTTCGGGGCGGACGGGACGCCGCCGGCGCAGCACCGGCTTCATCGGCACCCCGCCCGTCGACAGCGAGCCGCGCAGGGTTCGCCGTAGATCGATCGAGCCCCGGGAGGCGCGGCGGCGACGTGCCGCGAGCCGGGTCGCGAGCTTGCGGGCGAGTGGTTGAACCGCCCTGCGCAGCTCGGCCAGTTGAGCCTTCCCCGCGAACAGGAAGTCGACCCGGTCGGCGGTCGGGGGCACCGCCCGCCGGGCGATCTCGTCCCGGCCCCGCCGCTCGGCGACCCGGCGCCGCGCCTCCGCGGCCACCAGCGCCCTGAACGCCTCGATGCGCCGGCGGATCTCGTCCTCCAGCAGCCGGTCGGCGAACCCCGAACTGCCGCCCTGCGCCCGGACGTTGTCACGGACGCGGGCGAGCAGGGTCTGCGGACGCAGTCGTTCGAGCGCCTGGTACGACGACCAGCCGTCCGACTCCGGCGAGGAGCCGTAGCCACCGAAACCGTCGACCGCCTCGACCGCCAACCGGCCCATCATCGCCTGGTCGTTGGCGGTGAGCGCGGCCGCCAGCCGTTCGCGCAGGTCGTCCCGTCCCGCGGCCTTCTGCTCCGGCCCGCCGACACCGCGCGGGAAGTACAGGTCGAAGACCGGGTCGAACACCTGCCGCTGGCCGGTGCCGTGCAACAGCGTCGCCGCCAGCCCCTCGCGCAGCAGCTCCCGGTCCGCGAGCCCGAGCGCCTCCACTGCCTGCGCCGCGTCCACCGTCTCGCCGGTACCGATCCGGACGCCGTGCGCCCGCAGCGCCCCGACGAGCGACGTCAGCCGCTCCGCGACACCCGCGGGGGTGGTCACCGGGCGCCCAGGGTGTCCAGGGCGTCCAGGTCCAGCTTGGCGGACGCCTTGAGTACGTCGTCCTGGTGCTTGAGGAGGACGCCGAGCGTGGCCTGCACGACCGTCTCGTCCAGCGTGTCGGCGCCGAGCGCGAGCAGCGTGCGCGCCCAGTCGATGGTCTCGGCGACCGAGGGCACCTTGCGCAGGTCCATCGCCCGCAGCGCGCCCACGACCCGTACGACCGACCGGGCCAGCGCCTCGTCGAGCCCCGGCACCTTCAGCCGTACGATCCGGCGCTCCAACTCCTCGTCCGGGAAGCCGATGTGCAGGAAGAGGCAGCGGCGGCGCAGCGCCTCGGACAGCTCCCGGCTCGCGTTGGAGGTGAGGACGACGAACGGGCGGCGCGTCGCGCTGATCGTGCCCAGCTCGGGGACGGTGACCTGGAAGTCGCTGAGCACCTCCAGCAGCAGGCCCTCCACCTCGACGTCCGCCTTGTCGGTCTCGTCGATCAGCAGCACCTTGGGGTCGTCGCCCCGGATGGCCGTCAGCAGCGGCCGCGTGAGCAGGAACTCCTCGCTGAAGATGTCCGTGCGTGCCTCGTCCCACGTCTCGTCGCGGCCCGCGCTGATGCGCAGCAGCTGCTTGGCGTGGTTCCACTCGTACAGCGCCCGGGACTCGTCGACCCCCTCGTAGCACTGCAGACGCACGAGCCGTGCCCCGGCGACCTCGGCGACGGCCTTGGCCAGCTCCGTCTTGCCGACCCCGGCGGGGCCCTCCACCAGGAGCGGCTTGCCGAGGCGGTCGGCGAGGAAGACGGTCGTGGCGACCGCGGGCGAGGCGAGATAACCGGTCTCGGCCAGACGTGCGGAGACGTCGTCGACGGATGTGAACAACGGGGCCTCCAGCTCGGCGGCATGTCGGAGTAGCTGTCTGTCGGAGTACCTATCTAAGCGCTTGTTCACCTTGTCTGCCACCCCCGATTCCGCGGACCTCCCCGACGGATACCGATCGGTGTCCGCCAGTACGGCAGCGCGGTAACCTCGCCGTACGGCCACGACAGACAAGGCGTCCACCCAGGACCGGCTCCTCGACGCGGCGGCCGAGCTCTTCTACCGAGACGGTGTCTGCCTCGGTGTCGAGGCGCTGTGCCGGACGGCCGCGGTCTCCCCGCCTACCAGGGCTGCCCCTACCTCGCCGCACTGGTCGAGCTGAAGGATCCCGACCATCCGGCGAGTGTGGTCGCGCGGGGAGCGAAGGAGCGGCTTCAGGGCTTCCTCCGTGCGTGTGCCGAGGAGGGCGAAGCGCGGGATCCGGAGCTGCTCGCCCGGCAGCTGATGCTGGTCTTCGACGCGGCCGGCGCACGGGCGGGGGCCCGGGTCGAGACGCTGGACGGGCTGGCTGTGGCAACGGTGACCACGCTGCTGGACGCGGCCGGCGTGACGTGACGGCAAGGGGCGGCCGCCGAAGCAGCCGCCCCCGTCGTGCCCACCGTGCTCATGACGCCACGGCCACCGCCCCGACCGCCTCGGTGCGCAGCATCCGCCGGGCCGTGACCAGGCTCGTCCCCAGCGTCACTGCCGCCGCGATCGCGACCACCGCGGCACCGGTGCCGTAGACCTCGCCCGGCAGTACCCCGTCGGTGCGGACCAGGGTGAACGGGACGATCCCGGCCAGCGCGGCCACCATGCCGAAGAGGGTGCCGGCGACGGTGATGATCAGCGTCTCGACACCTACCGTCCCGAGCACCTGGCCCGGTGTCGCCCCCGCCAGGCGCTGCTGCCCGAATTCCCGCACGCGGTAACTCGTCGCCGCGTAAAGCGAGTTGACCAGCATCACGCAGACGAAGACCACGATGATGCCGACCACCGTGAAGTTGAGCGTTTCGAGGTTCTTGGCGTCGACCGACTTCGTCAGCCCCGAGGCCTCGACGGCGTCGCTCTCCACCGCCTGCATGGTGAGCGTGGCCGTGGCCACCGCGGTGAACAGGATCAGCGACATCAGGATCCCGGCCAGCTGACCGGCCCGCTCCCGCAGATTCCGTACGGCCAGCCAGCCGATCGCCCCGCTCAGCGGCAGCCGGTCCAGTACGCCCTCCAGCAGCCGCGGTGCCCTCAGCGCGAAGCCCACCGACAGCAGGATCGCCCCGTAGGCAGGCGGCGCCATCAGGGCCGCGTCCGTCGCCGAGAACACGAAGGTGGAGCAGAGCGACGCAGCCCCGGTGAGCAGCGCCGCGTACGCGAGGAACTTCCGTGCCCCGCCCCGCCGTTCGTGCCCGCGCGTCGCCCGCCGTACGGCGAGGAAGGCGGCGCCCGCCGACGCGAGCAGCGTGATGTCGATGCCCGTCATCAGGGCGACCGGGCCGAAGGAGTGGTCGACGGACTCGGCGACCTGACCGCTGTCCTGGAACACCTCCAGCAGGGCCCGCCCACCCAGCATTGCCGGCCCGATCGCCAGCGCCGCGCCCACCAGGGCCACGACCACCGCCTCGCCGACCACCATCCGCCCCAGCTGCGCCGGAGTCGCCCCCGAGCAGCGCAGCAGCGCCAACTCGGCCGTGCGTTGACGGACGTTGACCGTCAGGGTGGAGGCGACGGCGAAGAAGACCAGCAGGGTGCCGTAGCCGCCGACCACGCCCGCCGCGGTCGACAGCGTCTCCGCGCTGGTCGAGTCCACGCCGTCCTGCGCCGCCGTGTCGTGCATCGAGTTGAACGTCATGATGATCGCCGCGCCCAGGAACGCGGACAGCAGCGTCGCGAGGAACCGTCCGGGGCGGTGCCGTATCGACCGCATGGCCAGCAGGAACATCGCTCACACCCCCGTCGCCACGTTGTCGCCCAGGTGCGCGAGGCGTTCGGCCACCGCATCCGCCGTCGGGGCGTCCAGCCGGCCCGCGAGTCGGCCGTCCGCAAGGAAGAGCACCGAGTCGGCGTAGGAGGCGGCGACCGGGTCGTGGGTCACCATCACCACGGTCCGGCCGTGCACCCGCACCGCCTGCTGGAGCAACCGCAGCACGTCGCGTGCGCTGCGCGTGTCCAGGGCGCCGGTCGGCTCGTCCGCGAAGATCACCCGAGGCTCCGTCACCAGGGCGCGGGCGATCGCCACGCGTTGGCGCTGACCGCCGGACAGCTGGTCGGGGCGGTGCCCGAGCCGGTCGCCGAGGCCGACGGAGGTCAGGACCTCCTTGGCTCGCTCGCGGTCGACGCGCTGCCCGGCGAGCTTGAGCGGCAGCACCGTGTTCTGGGCGACGGTCAGCGTCTGAAGCAGGTTGTACTGCTGGAACACGAACCCGATCCGTCCCCGCCGGAACTTCGTCAGCTCGGCCTCGCCGCCCCCGGTCAGCTCGGTGCCGTCCACCCGCACGATGCCGCTGTCGGGCCGGTCGAGCCCGGCCGCGCAGTGCAGCAGCGTCGTCTTGCCGGACCCCGAAGGCCCCATCACCGCGGTGAAGGTGCCCCGCCCCAGACCGAGGGTGACGCCGTCCAGAGCCGTCACGGCGCTGTCGTGCGCACCGTAGGTCTTGGTGACCTTGACCAGCCGGAGCGCCTCGGCGGCGGGCCCCTTGTCGTGCGCGCGTCGCGAGCCTGAGCGAAACATCGTCACCACTCTCCGTCCGGCACTCCCTGTGCCCTGCCGAAGAAGCTACGGAGCCGGCGAGCCGAAGACATTGGGCGCAGAACCCGTATTGCCCGGTGTACCCAGCGACACCCCCGGGCGGGGGCCCGGCGGAGGTCATGGCTCCGTGACATCGGTGACCGGACCGGTGCCGTGGGGAGGCTTCCGGCCCGGACCCGGCACCGGTACAGCTTTCTCATGACGGTCAACGGGGGACTGTCATGAACGGGGGGCTGCCATGACGGACAACGGGGGACGCCGCCACCCGTGGTGGCGGGCATTGCGGGAGTCGGTCCAGGGGGCCGACACCGAGTTGCGGCCCGAAGGGCTCAGGGAGGTCGTGCCGGCCGGCTTCGACGGCACCTATGTGCAGTTCGGCGATCTGTATCCCGAACAGCAACTGCAACTGCAGCTTCTCCTTGGCGCCTCGCAGCGTGCCTTCGAGCGCAGGACGCGGGTCGCGGCGCGGGTCGCGGTGGCGCGGGTGCTCGGTAACGCGCTGAGCGATCCGCGGCTCGCCGACGCCAAGCCGAACGAGCACCTGACCGCCTATCTCGACCAGGAGATCCACGACTTGAAGGGCCGGCTGGCGCAGGACAGCGCGACCGCCGTCAGCCGGGGCCTCAACATCGGCCTCGCCGTCGGCTCATCCGCGAGCCTCGCCCTGCTCGCCGTGCCGCTGCTCTGGGGCGTCGACCTGCTCGGCGCCCTCGGCGTGACGCTGAACTGCACCGACCGCTGGAGCCTGCTCGGCGCGTTCGTGTGCGGCGGCGTCGGGGCGTTCGGGGCCGTGCTCAGTGTGCTGGTGCGGCTGCGGGGCAGCGTGGACCAGCTGACGCGGCGACTGACCGACGGGCGTGAGGACGTCGTCGTCCCCGGCCAGATGGCCCGCAGCATGCGCCACGAGGGCGTCTACCGCGTGTTCGTCGGCTGGATACTCGCCCTCGCCGTCTACTTCCTGCTCAGCGGCGGCATCGTGCCGGTCTTCGAGTCACCCGCCACCGCAGCCGAGATCTGCCCGGCCACGGGAACCCCTGGATCGGCCGCCAAGGGCACCGAGTTCTGGGGCTTCTGGTGCGCCATCGGCTTCGTGGCGGGCTTCAATGAGCGGTGGGCCTTCGGCATCCTGAGCCGCGCCTCGACGAGGCGATCGGGGAAGAGCGCCTGACCCCACGGCGCTCGCCACGGCACGCGGCGCCGCACCCGGGGCCATGGCGGCCGGGATCCTCGGCAGCGGGCGCCCGCATCGGCGGCCCCGCCCCACCCCGCCTCACCGCCGCCGAGGGCCTGACGGTCGGGCACGGAACGCGCCCTCGGCGTGGATCCCTGGTGGCGACCACGCCCGACACCCCGCCCACCCGGACACGGTGCGTGAGGGCCGGATCCCCTGTCCCGGCCGCGGCCGTCGACGCCCCGGCCTGCCAGGACGGCACCGTCGTGTGGCGCAGCCGGTCCGGGGAACTCGGCCGCCATGGACGATCAGGGCCGCACCCACACGTCGTACTGGATCGAGACGGCACCGCCCGGCGAGCTCGCACCCCCGCCGGACGGGGACCTCACCGTCGAGGTCGCCGTGGTGGGCGCGGGCATCGCCGGGCTCAGCACCGCCTGGGAACTGGCCCGGCGCGGCCTCGGCGTCGCCCTGCTGGAGGCGGACCGCCTCGCCGCCGGCGTCACCGGGCACACCACGGCCAAGCTGAGCGCCCAGCACACCTTGATCTACGACCGGCTCCGCCGCACCCGCGGCAAGGAGGGGGCACGCCTGTTCGCGGCCTCGCAGATGGACGCGATCCGACACGCCGCCCAGACCGCGGACGTGCTCGGCATCGAGTGCGACTGGGAGGGCACGGCGGCGTACACCTACGCCGAGGACGGCGACCGCACCGACGAGCTGCGGGCCGAGGCCACCGCGGCCCGGGATGCGGGTCTGCCCGCCGAGTACGTGACCGACACGGATCTGCCGTTCCCGGTCGCGGGCGCGGTCCGGGTCGAGGAACAGGCACAGTTCCACCCCCGCAAGTACCTGCTCGCGCTCGCCGAGGACCTGCGCCGCCTGGGCGGCCGGGTGCACGAGCACACACGCGTGGTCGGTCTCTCCGAGGGCGGACGGTGTGTCCTGACGACCGAGGACGGGGTGAAGGTGACCGCGGGGTCCGTCGTGGTCGCCACCCACTATCCGATCTTCGACCGGGCCCTGCTGTTCACCCGGCTCTCGCCCCGCCGCGAACTGGTGGTCGCCGCTCCCATCGAGTCGGCCGCCGCTCCGAGCGGCATGTACATCACCCCCGAGCAGAACACCCGCTCCGTACGCACGGCACCCTACGAGGACGGCAAGCGCCTGCTCATCGTCACCGGAGAGCACTTCACCCCCGGCACCGGCGACGATGTCGAGGCGCGGTTCGGGACCCTGTCCGCGTGGGCGGTGGAGCGCTTCGGGGACCTCGACTTCACGCACCGGTGGGCCACGCAGGACAACGACCCCACCGACTCCGTGCCCCTCGTCGGCCCGCTGCACCCCGCGAGCCGGCACACCTACGTGGCCACCGGTTTCGGCGGCTGGGGCCTTGCGAGCGGGATCATGGCGGGCCGCCTCCTGTGCGATCTGGTCACCGGCCGCGAGAACGCGTGGAGCGACCTGTACGACCCGCGCCGCGTGACGTCCGTCCTGCGCGAGGGGAAGGGCTTCCTCAAGCACCAGGCCGACGTGGCACGCCACTTCGTCGGCGACCGGCTCCAGCACCTGCCGGGCCCCTCGACCACCTCGGTGGACGAGATCGCCCCCGGTGACGGCGCCGTCGTCCACGTGTCCGGCAAGCGCTGCGCCGTCCACCGCGACGAGGACGGAAAGGTGCACGCCGTCTCCGCGAAGTGCACGCACCTGGGCTGCCTCGTGGCGTTCAACCGCGCCGAACGGGCCTGGGAATGCCCGTGCCACGGCTCCCGCTTCGATCCCGACGGCCATGTGGTGCAGGGCCCGGCGGGGCGGCCCCTGGAGCCGCGGGACATCTGAGGGGACGGACTCAGCCGACCAGGACGACCTCCAGGGTGCGCGGACCGTGCACTCCTTCGACCCGGTCCAGTTCGATGTCGCTGGTAGCCGACGGGCCGGAGATCCACGTCAACGGGCGGGCCGGGTCGAGGCCTTCGAGGGCCTGCGGGACGGAGGAGACGACCTGTTCGGGGACCCGTACGACACAGATGTGGTGGTCGGGGACGAGGGTGATGCGGCGACGGCCCTGGTCGGGGGAGCCGTCCAGGACGATGGTGCCCGTCTCGGCGACGGCCACCGCGCACGCCGTGACCACACTGTCGATGCGGTCCAGTTCGGCCGGGGTGCTCTCCGTCCGGTCCGGGATCCGCTCCGCGTCGGTCGCCGAGAGCCACTCCGGCTCCAGCCCCGGCGGCACGAGCACCGTCTTCGAGCCTCGCGCGGCGAGCATCCCGGCGATGGTGGCGGGCAGGTCGGCGGCTGTGCAGCGGTGCACGATCGCCCGATAGTCCGCCAGGTTCTCGGCCAGCAGATCCACGGTCTGCTCGACACCGCGCTCCCCGTGCTCGCGCAGATAGTCGCGCACAACCGCCTGTTCGTACGGCGTGCCGTCCGTCGGCGCATCCGCCAGCGCGCGCCGCACCCGGCCCAGGATCCGTTCCCTGCTGCTCACTTGCCGCCGTCCTTTCCGCCGTTCGTCCGCTGCCACCAGTCCCGGAACGGCTCCTGCGGCACGGTCGGCAGCTCCCGCGTCCCGCTCCACGCCTTGCCCGGCCCGGGCAGCGAGCGCGGATGAAGGCGCCGGGTGCGCGAGGCGAGCCGCTGGCCGGTGCGCAGGGCTCCCGGGCGGCTGAACGCCCAGCGCGCCGCCCGCATCGCGGCCCGCTCGGCGGCATGCCCCTTCGCGGGCTTCAGCACCACCTTGTTGCCCTGCGCGGTCACCTGGCCGCCCTGCACCACCCGCTCCCGCAGATGCACCAGCACCTCGGGGATGTCGATGGCGACCGGGCACACCTCGTAGCAGGCACCGCACAACGACGACGCATACGGCAGCGAGGCGTCGATCTCGCTTGTCACGCCCCTCAGTTGAGGGCTGAGGATGGCGCCGATCGGGCCCGGGTAGACCGAGCCGTAGGCGTGCCCGCCGGCCCGCTCGTACACCGGGCACACGTTCAGGCACGCCGAGCAGCGGATGCAGCGCAGGGCCTGGCGGCCGACCTCGTCGGCGAGGGTGTCGGTGCGGCCGTTGTCGAGCAGGACGAGGTGGAAGTGGCGCGGGCCGTCAGCCGTGTCGGAGTCTGTCGTACCGGTCCACATCGACGTGTACGGGTTCATGCGCTCGGCGGTGGAGGAGCGGGGGAGTGTCTGCAGGAACACCTCCAGGTCCCGCCACGTCGGCACGATCTTCTCGATGCCGACGACCGAGATCAGCGTCTCGGGCAGCGTCAGGCACATCCGCCCGTTGCCCTCGGACTCCACGACCACCAGCGTGCCGGTCTCGGCGACCATGAAGTTGGCGCCGGAGATGCCGACCTTGGCGCGCAGGAACTTCTCGCGCAGGTGGAGGCGGGCGGCCTCGGCGAGTTCGGCGGGTGTGTCGGTGAGTCCCTCGGGGGCCGGGCGGCCCCACTCGCTCATCTCGCGCTCGAAGATGTCGCGGATCTCGCCGCGGTTGCGGTGGATCGCCGGAACGAGGATGTGCGAGGGCCGGTCCTTGCCCAACTGCACGATCAGCTCGGCGAGGTCGGTCTCGTAGGCGCGGATGCCCTCCGCTTCCAGCGCCTCGTTCAGCCCGATCTCCTGCGTGGCCATCGACTTGACCTTGACGACCTCCGTCTCACCGGTCGCCTTGACGAGGTCGGCCACGATCCGGTTGGCCTCGTCGGCGTCCGCGGCCCAGTGGACGATGCCGCCCGCCGCCGTGACCGACTCCTCCAACTGCACGAGATACCGGTCGAGATGACGCAGCGTATGGTCCTTGATCCGCTTCCCGGCCTCCCGCAGCTGCGCCCAGTCGGACACCTCCGCGACGGCCTTGGCCCGCTTGGCGCGGATGGTGTGCGTGGCGTGCCGGAGATTGCCGCGCAGGGTCTGGTCGTGTACTGCCTCGTGCGCGGCCTTCGGAAAGGCCGGCATTCCTACGAACGTCCCGCTCATACGGCCGGCTCCTCCTCCGTGCTCGCCAGGATCTCCGCGATGTGCACCGGCCGCATGCCGGTCCGCAGCCGGGCCATGGTCCCGCCGATGTGCATCAGACAGGAGTTGTCCGCCGCGCACAGCACGTCGGCGCCCGTCGACTCGGCGTTGCGTACCTTGTCCGTGCCCATCGCCGCCGAGACATCGGAGTTCTTCAGCGCGAAGGTGCCGCCGAAACCGCAGCACTCGTCGGCGCCCGGCAACTCGGCCAACTCCAGCCCCTTGACGGCCTGGAGCAGCCGCCGGGGCCGGTCGCCGAGGCCCAGGCCGCGCAGCCCGTGACAGGTCGGGTGATAGGTCACCTGGTGCGGGTAGTACGCCCCGACGTCCGTCACCCCCAGCACATCCACCAGGAACTCCGTCAGCTCGTACGTCTTCGGCACCACCGACGCCAGCGTCGCGGAGAGGGTGTCTCCGCGCCCTTCGGCCCGCGCCCGCTCTCCCATCCGCGGATACAGCTCGCGCACCATCGCCCCGCACGATCCGGACGGGGTGACGATCGCCTCGTACTCCCCGAAGACATCGGAGAAATGCCGGGCCAACGGCTCGGCCTCGTGCCGGTATCCGGTGTTGTAGTGCGCCTGGCCGCAACAGGTCTGGGCCATCGGGAAGTCGACCTCGACGCCCAGCCTGGTCAGCAGTTTCACCACGGCGCGCCCGGTGTCCGGATAGAGCGTGTCGTTGACACAGGTCAGGAACAGGGCGACACGCATCGCGGCTCCTTGTGATCGATCATCGGATGAGTGCAGGGTAGTGCGGGCGCGCGGCCCGGGGGAGACCCCGCTCACCGTCGGGTGATTTTCACCCCCGGGTGAGCCGGGCCTCCGCCTCGTCCCAGCGTGCCGCGTCCCCCCGCGGCTCGTACCGCGTCAACGGCTGCGTACGGGTGAGCAGTCGCCGCCCGTCCGCAAGGTCGCCGACCAGCCCGTGGGTCCGGGCCTGGACCAGGACGTTCCCGAGGGCGGCGGCCTCGGTCGGGCCGGCCACCACCGGCAGCCCGCAGGCGTCGGCGGTCAGCTGGCACAACAGAGCGTTGCGGGTGCCGCCCCCGACGACGTGCACGACCTCGACCGGATGGCCGGCCAGCCGCTGTGCCTCGGCGATCGCCCTGCGATGGGCGAGGGCGAGCGAGTCGAGGATGCAGCGCGTGGTCTCGGCGGGCGAGGCGGGCACCGGCTGCCCCGAGGCACGGCACGCCTCGGCGATGCGCTCCGGCATCCGCCCCGGCGCCAGGAACGCCGCGTCCCCCGCGTCCACGACCGACCGCAGCGCCGGCACCTTGGACGCGTCGAGCAGCAGCCCGCCCAGATCGGGCTCGCCCCATGCCCGTACGCACTCCTGGAGCAGCCACAGCCCCATGATGTTCCGCAGATACCGGACCGTGCCGTCCAGCCCCAGCTCGTTGGTGAAGTTGGCGGCCCGGCTCTCCTCGGTGAGCACGGGGGCGCCCAGTTCAAGGCCCGCCAGCGACCAGGTGCCGGTGCAGATGTACGCGAACCGCTCGCCCTCTGCCGGGACGGCGGCCACGGCGGACGCGGTGTCGTGCGACCCGACCGCCGTCACCGGCACCGGACCGGCGAGCCCGGTGTCCTCCAGCACCTCGCCGCGCAGCAGCCCCGCCGGATCGCCGGGTTGTCTGAGCGGTGCGAACAGGCCCAGGTCGATGCCCAGCCGGGAGGCGATGCCGTAGGACCAATCCCGCGTCCGGGGATCGATCAGCTGGGTGGTCGAGGCGTTGGTGAGCTCGGTGCCCTGCTCGCCCGTGAGCCAGTAGGAGAGCAAGTCCGGGATGAGCAACAGCCGCTTGGCGTACGGCAGTTGAGCCGAGGATCGGGCTGCGGCCAGCTGGTACAGGGTGTTGAAGGGCGCGTACTGCAACCCGGTGGCGGCGTACAGCTCCGCCGCAGGGACGGTCGCCCACGCCTTCTGAGCGACGCCCTCGGTCCGGGAGTCGCGGTAGTGAACGGGATTGCCGAGCAGCGCCCCGTCGGCGTCCAGCAGCCCGTAGTCCACGGCCCAGCTGTCGATGCCGACCGAGTCGAGTTGTCCACCGCAGTGGGCACCGGCCGCCCGCAGCCCCTCCAGGACCCCCGCGTACAGCGCGAGGACGTCCCAGCGCAGCCCCTCGGGCACCCGCACGGGCCGGTTCGGGAAGCGGTGCGCCTCGGTCAGCTCCAGGCTGTCGGGGCCGACGCGGCCGACCATGACACGCCCGCTGGAGGCGCCCAGGTCGACCGCGGCGTACGACTTCACGGCCGCGCTCACCGCAGGAAGGCGGCCGCGACGCCGGCGTCGACCGGGATGTGCAGTCCCGTGGTGTGGGTCAGGTCGCCGCCGGTGAGGGCGAAGACCGCATTCGCGACATGGTCGGGGAGCACCTCGCGCTTGAGGATGGTCCGCTGGGCGTAGAACTCGCCCAGCTTCTCCTCCTCGACCCCGTACACCGCGGCCCGCTTGGCCCCCCAGCCACCGGCGAAGATCCCGGACCCACGCACCACGCCGTCCGGGTTGATCCCGTTGACGCGAATGCCGTGCTCACCCAGCTCGGCCGCGAGCAGCCGCACTTGATGGGCCTGGTCGGCCTTGGTGGCGGAGTAGGCGATGTTGTTGGGTCCGGCGAAGACGGCGTTCTTCGAGGCGATGTAGACGATGTCACCGCCCAGCTGCTGAGCGATCATCACGCGCGCCGCCTCCCGCGACACGAGGAAGGAACCGCGCGCCATGATGTCGTGCTGGAGGTCCCAGTCCTTCACCGACGTCTCCAGCAGCGGCTTGGAGATGGAGATACCGGCGTTGTTGACCACCAGATCGACCCCGCCGAAGGCCAGCACGGCCGCCTTGAAGGCCTCGGCGATCTGCTCCTCGGACGTGACGTCGACCGTCACCGCGACGGCCTTGTCGGACCCGCCGAGCTCCTCGGCGACGGCCTGGGCGTTCTCGGCGTTGAGATCGGCGACGACCACGCAGGCGCCCTCGGCGACGAGCCGCTGCGCGATGGCCTTCCCGATCCCGCTGCCCGCGCCCGTCACCAGCGCGACCCGAGTCGCGAGCGGCTTGGGCCTCGGCATCCGCTGGAGCTTGGCCTCCTCGAGCGCCCAGTACTCGATACGGAACTTCTCGGACTCCTCGATGGGCGCGTACGTGGAGACAGCCTCCGCGCCCCGCATCACATTGATGGCGTTGACATAGAACTCGCCGGCCACCCGGGCGGTCTGCTTGTCCTTGCCGAAGCTGAACATGCCGATGCCGGGGATCAGCACGATCGCCGGGTCGGCGCCGCGCATGGCGGGGGAGTCGGGCAGCGCGTGCCGCTGGTAGTAGGCGGCGTACTCCTCGCGGTACTCGGCGTGCAGCTCCCCCAGCCGGGCGACGGCCTCGTCGAGGGGAGCGGTGGGCGGCAGGTCGAGGACGAGTGGGCGGACCTTGGTCCGCAGGAAGTGGTCGGGGCACGAGGTGCCCAGGGCCGCGAGGCGCGGGTGCTCGGCGCTCGCGAGGAAGTCGAGGACGACCTCGGAGTCGGTGAAGTGACCGACCTGCGGCCGGTCCTGGGAGGCGATGGCGCGGATGACCGGCGCCAGCGCCGCGGCCCGCTCCCGCCGCTCGACGGCGCCGAGCGCCGCGTACCCCTCGATCACCGGCCCGAAGGGCTGCGGCTTCCCGCGCTCGGCGAGAAACGCCTCGGCGGTGCGGATGATGTGCAGCGAGTTGCGCTCGCACTCCTCGGAGGTGTCGCCCCAGGCGGTGATGCCGTGCCCGCCGAGGACGCACCCGATGGACTGCGGGTTGGCCTCCTTGACGGCGGCGATGTCGAGCCCCAGCTGGAACCCGGGCCGCCGCCACGGCACCCACACCACGGTGTCACCGAAACACTCGGCGGTCAGCTTCTCGCCGTCGGCGGCGCAGGCGAGCGCGATACCGGAGTCGGGGTGCAGATGATCCACGTGCGCGGCCTCGACCAGCCCGTGCATGGCGGTGTCGATGGACGGAGCCGCCCCACCCTTGCCATGCAGGCAGTAATCAAAGGCGGCGACCATCTCGTCCTCACGCTCGACGCCCGGGTAGACGTCGACGAGTGCCCGCATCCGATCCAGCCGCAACACCGCCAGCCCCGCCTCGGTGAGCGTTCCGAGATCACCACCGGACCCCTTGACCCACATCAGCTCGACGTCACCACCGGTGACGGGGTCGGTGTCGGTGCCCTTGGCGGAGGCGTTTCCGCCGGCGTAGTTCGTGTTGCGGGGGTCGGAGCCGAGCCGGTGGGACCGGGCGAGGAGGGCGTCGGCTTCGGGATGGGGAGACATGGTTTCCAGTCCTTAGAAGAAGAGTTTCTCGATGGGCGCCATCAGGGGCGCAGGGGATCAGGCGCGAAGCGCCGATGCCCAGGGGCGCGGGCTGTATTGATGTGCGGCTCCGCCGCGCGGGCGCGACCAGCCACACACGGCCCGCAGCGCGCAGACAACAGAACTCGGCAGACGCTTACGCCCCCCACCCGGCCTGCTCCCCGCCAACCCGCTCAGCCACGATCTTCTCGGCCCACCCGGACCGGCGGTACGCAGCAATGGGGTCGGCGTCGAGACCCATCTCGCCCCGCATTTCAGCGAGCAGCGGCCGCACATCCGTGTTGTACGCGTCCATCAGCACGGCGTTGGCCTCGAGCACGTCCCCCGACCTCTGCGCTTCAGCCAGCGCCGACGCGTCGACGAGCAGCGCCTTCGCCGTGGCCTCCTGCACGTTCATCACCGACCGGATGATCGCCGGGATCTTCGCCTCGATGTTGTGGCACTGGTCGAGCATGAACGCGACCTCGGGAGAGAACCCACCCCCGCGCACGACCTCGTACATGATCCGGAACAGCTGGAACGGGTCCGCGGCGCCCACCATCAGGTCGTCATCCGCATAGAACCGGGAGTTGAAGTCGAACCCGCCGAGCTTCCCCTCCCGCAGCAGCGTCGCGACGATGAACTCGATGTTGGTCCCGGGGGCGTGATGCCCGGTGTCGACCACGACCTGCGCCTTCTCGCCGAGCTTCAGACAGTGCGCGTACGCCGTACCCCAGTCCGGCACATCCGTCGTGTAGAACGCCGGCTCGAAGAACTTGTACTCCAGCAGCATCCGCTGCCCGTCCCCGAGCCGCCCGTACACCTCGAAGAGGCCCTCGGCCAGCCGGTCCTGCCGGGCCCGGATGTCGTCCTGCCCGGGGTAGTTCGTGCCGTCCGCGAACCACAGCTTCAGATCCCGTGACCCCGTGGCGTCCATGATGTCGACGCACTCCAGCAGATGGTCCACGGCCTTGCGCCGCACCACCGCGTCGGGATGGCAGATGCTGCCCAGCTTGTAGTCGTCGTCCTGGAACGTGTTGGAGTTGATCGCGCCCAGCTTCACGCCACGCTCTTCGGCGTGCTTGGCCAGCGCCGCGTAGTCGTCGACCTTGTCCCACGGAATGTGCAGGGCGACGGTCGGCGCGACACCCGTGAACGCGTGCACCTGAGCCGCGTCGTCCAGCTTCTCCCACGGCGTACGCGGAACGCCCTGCTGGGCGAACACCTTGAACCGTGTTCCCGAGTTCCCGTACGCCCACGACGGCGTTTCGACTGCCTGGGTCTTGAGTGCGGCCTTCACCGCGGCGAGCTCGGTCACTGAGGGCTCCTGTGACGTCGGGACGGAAGTCGGGCGGTAGACATCTGAACGGCTTCGCTGTGAAACGATTCAAGAGGGGAACGTATGAGTCGCCCGGAGGGGTGTCAACCCCCGAGACCAAGGCTGTTTCTTGTGACTCGCCCGTGACCTTTATTCATCGAAACTTTTTCGATACGGACCCATTGACGTGACATGCGCTCCGTGCCTAACGTCCCGGCAACCAAGTTGAAACCTTTCACGACGCCGAGAGGGCCGTCCCGCCGGTGTCGTCGAGGAGCCCCCATGACCCACCCGTCCAAAACGGGTCCGGCCCCGGTTCTGGCGCTCAAGGACATCTCCAAGTCCTTCGGCGCGGTCCGCGCCCTGCGGGACGTCTCCCTGGAGCTGTTCCCCGGGGAGGTACACGCCCTCGCAGGAGAGAACGGCGCGGGCAAGTCGACCCTCATCAAGACGCTCGCCGGCGTGCACCGGCCCGACGCGGGCCAGGTGTTGCTCGACGGTGCCCCCGTCGTCTTCCACGGCCCCGGTGACGCCCGCGACGCCGGCATCGCCGTGATCTACCAGGAGCCGACGCTCTTCCCCGACCTGTCGATCGCCGAGAACATCTTCATGGGCCGCAGGCCGCGGCGCGCGCTCGGCCGGATCGACCACAAGGCCACCCACGCCGCGACCCTGGCCCTGATGCGGCGCCTCGGCGTCGAGCTCGACCCCGACCGCCCCGCGCGCGGCCTGTCCATCGCCGACCAGCAGATCGTCGAGATCGCCAAGGCGCTCTCCTTCGACGCCCGCGTCCTGATCATGGACGAGCCGACCGCCGCCCTCACCGGCAGCGAGGTCGCCCGCCTCTTCGGCGTCGTCCGCGCCCTGCGCGAACAGGGCGCCGCCGTCCTCTTCATCTCCCACCGGCTGGAGGAGATCTTCCAGATCTGCCGACGCGTCACGACCCTGCGCGACGGTGCCTGGATCGCCAGCGAGCCGCTGGACGGCATGACCGAGGACGACCTGGTCCGCCGGATGGTCGGCCGCGACCTCGACGAGCTGTACCCCAAGCAGGACGTGAAGCCGGGCGAGGTCGCCCTGAGCGTGCGCCGGCTGACCCGCGAGGGCGTCTTCACCGACGTCTCCTTCGACGTACGACGCGGTGAGATCGTCGGCCTCGCCGGGCTCGTCGGCGCGGGGCGTACCGAAGTCGCGCGGGCCGTCTTCGGCATCGACCGCTGGGACGCCGGCGAGGTCTGCGTCGACGGCAGGGCTCTGACCAACGGAGCCCCGTCCACCGCCATGGCCTCCGGCCTCGCCCTCGTCCCCGAGGACCGGCGCGCCCAGGGCCTGGTGATGGACATGTCCATCGAGCGCAACATCGGCCTCACCGGACTCCGTACGACCGTCAGGGCCGGCCTCATGGACCGCGGCGCCGAACGCAGCCGGTCCCTCGACTGGGCCGTCAAGCTCCAGGTGAAGTACGCCCGGATCGCCGACGCCGTGTCCACCCTGTCCGGCGGCAACCAGCAGAAGGTCGTCCTCGCCAAGTGGCTCGCCACCGGCCCCAAGGTGCTGATCGTCGACGAACCCACCCGGGGCATCGACGTCGGCACCAAGGCCGAGGTGCACCGGCTGCTCAGCGAGCTCGCCGCCGACGGCGTGGCCGTCCTGATGATCTCCTCCGACCTGCCCGAGATCCTCGGCATGGCCGACCGCGTGCTCGTGATGCACGAGGGCCGCCTGACCGCCGAGATCCCGCGCTCCGACGCCACCGAGGAAACCGTGATGGCCGCAGCAACCGGGAGGGCCGCCGCATGACGGTGATCACTCCCAAGGAGGCCCCTGTCACCGACGTACCGAAGTCCAGCGGCACCCGCCTGGTCGACCGCGTCTTCAAGATGCGCGAACTGGCCATCCTGGTCGTCTTCGTGGTGATGATCGTCGTCACCCAGCTCGGCAACAGCGAGTTCCTCACCGAGCAGGGCATCAAGGACCTGCTCCTGAACGCGACGATCCTCGTCCTGGTCGCCACGGGCCAGTCCCTGGTGGTGATCACGAGGAACGTCGACCTGTCGGTCGGCTCCACCCTCGGCGTCAGCGCCTTCGCCGCCGGTACGTACCTCCAGGGCGGCGGCAACCCGGTCATCGCCGTGCTCCTCGCGGTCCTGCTGGGCATCGGCTTCGGCCTGCTCAACGGCCTCCTCGTCAGCCTCGGCCAGGTGCCCGCGCTCGTCGTCACCCTGGGCACGCTCTACATCATCCGCGGCATCGACTCGATCTGGGTCGGCTCCCGCCAGATCACGGCGGCCGACCTCCCGGACGGCTTCGTCGACTTCGGTTCCGGCGGCATCTTTGCGGTGCCGTGGCTGGCGCTGATCGCCGTCGCCGTCCTGGTGGCGACCGCGTACTACCTCAAGCACTACGGCAGCGGACGCGAGCTGTACGCGCTCGGCTCCAACCCGGAGGCCGCCCGCCTCGCCGGCATCCCCGTCCGCAAGCGGATCCTCGCCGCGTACACCTTCTGCGGTGCGCTCGCCGGACTCGCGGGCGCCATGTACCTGGCCCGGTTCGGCAACGTCGACTCCAGCACGGGCAACGGCTACGAACTCACCGTCGTCAGCGCGGTCGTGGTCGGCGGTGTCGTCTTCACCGGCGGCTCCGGCAGCGTCTACGGCGCGGCGCTCGGCGCGCTGCTGCTGACCTCCATCAACAGCGTGCTGCCCGCCCTCGGCGTCAGCTCCGTCTGGGTGCTCGCCATCAACGGCATCCTGCTCATCCTCGCCATCGCGGTCGACCGGATCGTCGCGCTGCGCGTGGCCACCGCCCTGAAGAAGAGGAACGCCCGCCATGGCTGACTTCTCCCCGAGCCGAGCGATCCGCTGGTCCTCCTTGAAAAGGTGGGATTCAGCCGTCGGCGTGCTTCTGATCGTCGTGCTCCTGCTGTCCTTCGCGACGGTCGACGGTTTCGGGAACGCTTTCAACCTGTCGTTCCTGATCGGAAGCACCCTTCCGATCGCAATGATCGCCCTGCCGATGACGCTCCTGGTCGTCTCGGGCGAGATCGATCTCTCGGTCGCCTCCACGGCAGGTCTGTCGGGTGCGGTGATGGGCGCCCTGTGGAACCAGGGCATGGCGATCGAGACGATCATTCCGATCTGTCTGTTGCTCGGCGTGGTCTGCGGGCTGGTCAACGGCCTGCTGGTGACCAAGCTGGGGCTGCCGTCCCTGGCCGTCACCATCGGTACCCTCGCCGCCTATCGCGGCATCGCACAGATCGTGCTCGGCTCCGACGCGGTGACCGACTTCCCCACCCAGTACCTGGACTTCGCGGCCGGACGCATCGGCGACACCTTCATCCCGTACGCCTTCCTGCCCTTCCTGGTGCTCCTCGCGATCGCCGTGATCGTCCTGCACGCCACCCCGTTCGGACGGTCGGTCTTCGCGACCGGCGCGAGCGAGGAGGCGGCGAGGTTCGCCGGTATCCGGGTCAAGCGACAGAAGCTGATCCTGTTCACGGTGACCGGCCTGATGGCCTCCCTCACCGGCATCTTCTGGGCGCTGCACTACGCCAGCGCCCGCTACGACAACGCCACAGGGCTCGAACTCTCCGTCGTGGCGGCCGTCCTGCTCGGCGGCATCGACTTCGACGGCGGCAAGGGCACGTTGGGCGGCGCCATCGCCGGGGTCTTCCTGCTGGGGGCGCTGCAGAACGTGATGAGCCTCCAGGACGTCTCCGCCCAGTCGCAGATCGTCGTCACGGGTGTCCTGCTGGTGCTGTCGGTGCTTGGGCCTCGTGTTGCACGGCAGATCTCCATCGCGAGGGCGCAAAGGCTTACGTCGTAGCGCCGTTCGAAAGCTGCCGGCCGTCAGTGGCCGGTCGCGCAGTTCCCCGCGCCCCTAGGTACTTCCACTCGCCCTTCTTCAAAAGGAACCCCGCCATGCGTAAGTCTTCTCTCCGCCGTAGCTGCGCGGCCCTCGCCGCCGGAACCTCGCTCGCCCTGGCGCTGACCGCCTGTGGTGGCACCACCAAGAAGGACGTGGCCGACGAGGGTGCCTCCGCGGCCTCCACCGCCAAGGCGGACCCGAACGCGGCCACCAAGAAGGGCCTGACCGTCGGTTTCCTGCCCAAGCAGGTCAACAACCCCTACTTCACCTCCGCCGACAAGGGCGGCGAGGCGGCCCTGAAGGAGCTGGGCTCCAGCTACAAGGAGGTCGGCCCCTCCAGCGCCACCGACACCGCCGGCCAGGTCTCCTACGTCAACACGCTCACCCAGCAGCAGGTCGACGCGATGGCCGTCTCCGCGCAGGACCCGGGCGCCCTGTGCACCGCGCTCAAGCAGGCCATGAAGAACGGCATCAAGGTCGTCACCTACGACTCCGACACCACCGCCGGCTGCCGCAACGCCTTCGTCTCGCAGGCCTCCGCCGAGGACCTCGGCCGCACCGAGGTGCAGCTGCTCGCCAAGCAGATCGGCTACAAGGGCGAGATCGCGATCCTGTCCGCCGCGCAGACCGCGACGAACCAGAACATCTGGATCGACTTCATGAAGCAGGAGCTCAAGGACCCCAAGTACAAGGACATCAAGCTCGTCAAGGTCGCCTACGGTGACGACGACGCCCAGAAGTCCTTCCAGCAGACCCAGGGCCTGCTCCAGGAGTACCCGAACCTGAAGGGGATCATCTCCCCGACCACCGTCGGCATCAAGGCCGCCGCCCAGTACCTGTCCGGCTCCAAGTACAAGGGCGAGGTCAAGCTGACCGGCCTCGGCACCCCCAACG
Organism: Streptomyces sp. R28; assembly: GCF_041052385.1. Classification (GTDB taxonomy): domain Bacteria; phylum Actinomycetota; class Actinomycetes; order Streptomycetales; family Streptomycetaceae; genus Streptomyces. The sequence continues at coordinate 10,241,003 of NZ_CP163439.1, forward strand.
ACATGCGCAAGTACGTCAAGAACGGCACCGTCGAAGCCTTCGAGCTGTGGGACCCGGCGAAGCTCGGCGACCTGGCCGCCCGCGCCGCCGTCGCCCTGGTCTCCGGCCAGATCACCGGCAAGGAGGGCGAGACCTTCAAGGCCGGCGGCACCACGTACACCATCGGCAAGGACGGCGTGATCAGCCTCGGCAAGCCGACCGTCTTCGACGCGAAGAACATCGACCAGTTCAACTTCTGAGATCCGGAGGGTTGTTGATGCAACGCGTGTGCTTCCTGCTGAAGGTCAGGGCGGAGCGACTGGAGGAGTACCGCGAGCGGCACGCCGCCGTGTGGCCCGAGATGCTCGAGGCGCTCTCGGCCACCGGCTGGCACAACTACTCGCTCTTCCTGCGCGAGGACGGCCTGCTCGTCGGCTACCTGGAGACCGAGGACTTCGCGGCCGCCATGGCCGGTATGGAAGCCACCGACGTCAACGCCCGCTGGCAGGCGGAGATGGCGCCGTTCTTCGAGTCGTTGGACGGCGCCCGGCCCGACGAGGCGATGAAACCGCTCACCGAGGTGTTCCACCTCGCCTGATAGCACCCCGCAGGACCCGTCACCACCCCGTCCCCCGTCCGCACCTCGCCGACAACGGAGTCCCCCCGAGATGAAGAGACGTACGCTGCTGGGCGCCGCCCTCGCTGGAGCCGTCATGACCCCCGCCCTCGCCTCAGGCACCGCCCGTGCCGCCGACCCCGGCCCGTCCCTCACCCTGACCGGCACCACCACGCTCGACACGCAGGCCATCTTCTTCGTGTCGTACGACGGCCTGGTCAACAACAACTCCTTCCAGAAGAACGGCCTGCTGACCTACCAGGGCTACCAGTACGCCGTCTGGTACACCGCCGACCGAGGCGCCGTCGTCGGCCGCCGCGCCCTCGGCGCCGGCACCTGGTCCACGGTCAAGGTCGGCCACACCCTGCGCTACGACGACTCCCACAACGTCATATCGATGGGGATCTCCAAGGTCGACGGCCGCCTTCACCTCAACATGGACTCGCACAGCGACGGCTTCACCTACGTCAAGTCGGTCGCCGGTCTCATGGACGACCCGGCCGGTCTGAGCTGGACCGCGAGCCGTTTCGGCGCCCCCCAGTCCACCCTGGACGGCCTCGCCCTCACCTCGCAGTTCACCTACCCGCAGTTCATCTCGACGCCCGACGGCAAGCTCCAGCTCAGCTACCGCGTCGCCGTCTCCGGCAACGGCCGCAACGCGCTGGCCGAGTACAACGGCACGTCCTGGACGAACCTCGGCGAGTGGAGCAGCTCCACCGGCACGTACACCAGCGAGCACGGCTCCTCGACGGCCCGCAACATGTACCTGCACGGCATCGACTACGACAAGAACGGCCGGCTGCACTCCTTCTTCACCTGGCGCGAGCAGAACGGTGCCGTGATGTGCTCGTCCGGCGGGATCACCAACCACGACACCGGCTACGTCTACTCCGACGACCGCGGCCGCACCTGGCGCAACAACGCCGGCACCGTCGTCGGCACCAGCGGCGGCTCCGACAAGGTCGCCGTCACCGACAGCGGCCTGGTGATCGACGCGCTCAACCCGGACCACTCCCTGATGAACCAGGAGAGCCAGTTCACCGACTCCGCCGGCCTGCCGCACGCGATCATCAGCTACGTACCCGGCCGCTTCGGCCAGTGCACCACGAACTACGTCACCGACCGCACCGCGAACGGCCGCGCCTTCCACGTCCGCAAGAACTCCTCCGGCACCTGGCAGAAGACCGAGATCCCGGTCCCACTGAACTCCAGCCAGCGCACCAAGCTCATCCTGGACAAGTACGACAACGCCTACGCGATCTTCCCGTTCTGCCGGATCGCCGGGGCCTCCAAGGCCTCCGGCTACACGGACTGGTCGGTCCTGTACGACGGTGTCTCGGCCGGGCTGAACGCCTTCGGTGAGGTCGTCATCGACGAGACGCGTATCGCGCAGGACAACTTCCTGTCGATCATGTACCAGGAGAAGTCCAGCGGTACGACGCCTTCGGCGCTGCGTAACCTCAATTTCCGCCTGCCTGCCTGACCACAGCCGTTGTGGGCGGCTTGACGGTAATGTGCCTTCCCGCCGCCCCACGTCTTCTCGCGTCTCACTGGAGGTCCCTGCCCGATGGCCCAGTCGGTGGGTATCAAGGACGTCGCCCGCGCCGCCGGAGTCTCCGTCGGCACGGTCTCGAACGTCATCAACCCTCCGGACACGGTCGCGACCGAGACCCGGGCGCGGGTGCAGTCCGCGATAGACCGGCTGGGCTACGTCCGCAGCGAGTCCGCGCGCCAGCTGCGCGCCGGCCGCAGCCGGATCATGGGGCTGCTCGTCCTCGACATGGGCAACCCCTTCTTCGTCGACGTGGCGCGCGGCGCCGAGCGGGCCGCGCGTGAGGCCGGGCTCGGCGTGATGGTCTGCAACAGCGCACAGAGCGCGAGCGAGGAGGCCGACTACCTGTCGCTCTTCGCCGAACAGCGGGTGCGCGGCGTCCTGCTGACCCCCGCCGACGCCACCGGCCGCAACATCGCGACGTTCCGGCGGCACAACATCCCCTTCGTCCTCGTCGACCGCGTCGCCGAGGGCACCACCGAGTGCTCGGTGTCCGTCGACGACGTCGCGGGCGGCGCCCTCGCCGTACGCCATCTCGTCGACGCCGGGCACCGCTCCATCGCGTACGTCAGCGGCCCGCCCGGCCTCAACCAGGTCCGCGACCGCCGCACCGGCGCCCTGCACGCGCTGGAGGAGGCCGGCCTCGGCCCCGAGCACCTGCGCGAGCTGCCCACCGAGCGGCTCGACGTCGCCGCCGGCCGGGACGCCGGAGCCCGCCTGCTCGGCCTCGCCGACCGCCCGACCGCCGTCTTCTGCGCCAACGACCTGCTCGCCCTCGGCGTCCTGCAGGCCATGTACGCCGCGGGCGTCGGCGTCCCCGACGACCTCGCGATCGTCGGCTACGACGACATCGAGTTCGCGGCCGCCGCGGCCGTCCCCCTCACCTCCGTACGGCAGCCCGCGGTCACCATGGGCACCCTCGCGGCGGAGATGCTGCTGGAGGAGACGGAGGAGGAGACCGCGACGAGGAAGCACGAGCACCGACGGGTCGTCCTCCAGCCGGAGCTGGTGGTCCGGCGGTCCAGTCTCTCGGCACGCTGATCAGCCGTTCAGTACGATTTCATGATCCCGGGGCTCGGTCGGCGGACGAACATGTGCTGAACTGGGACGCGGCCCGAAAACCCTCCGTCCCGGGAGCCCTGTTGACCGTCAGCTACCGCCAGCCCGGCGTCATCCTCACCGACCGCCACTTCACCGTGCCCCTCGACCACGACGCCCCGAAGGGCGAGACGATCGAGCTCTACGCCCGTGAGGTCGTCGCCGGCGACAAGGCGCACCAGGAACTGCCGTGGCTGGTCTACCTCCAGGGCGGCCCCGGCTTCGGCGCGAACCGCTTCGTCGGCAAGGGCGCCTGGCTCGGCCGCGCCCTCAAGGAGTACCGCGTCCTGCTCCTCGACCAGCGCGGCACCGGCCACTCCACGCCCGCCAACCGCCAGACCCTCCCCCTGCGCGGCGGACCCGCGGAACAGGCCGACTACCTCGCGCACTTCCGCGCCGACTCGATCGTCCGCGACTGCGAGGCGATCCGCCGGGAGGTGACCGGCGGCGCCCCCTGGACCGTCCTCGGCCAGAGCTTCGGCGGCTTCTGCACGGTCAACTACCTCTCCACCGCCCCCGAGGGCCTGACCGCCGCCGTCATCACCGGCGGCCTGCCCTCGCTCGACGCGCACGCCGACGACGTCTACCGAGCGGCCTACCCCCGCATCGAGCGCAAGGTCGGCGCGCACTACGCCCGCTACCCGCAGGACGTCGAGCGCGCCCGCCGGATCGCCGACCACCTCCTCGCAGGCGACGTGGTCCTGCCGAACGGCTACCGCCTCACCGCCGAGGCCTTCCAGTCCCTCGGCATCCTCCTCGGCGGCAGCGAGGGCAGCCACCGCCTGCACTACCTCCTCGAAGACGCCTTCGTGCACACCCCGCAGGGCCCGGCCCTCTCGGACGCCTTCCAGGAGGAGGTCCAGGGCCTGCTGTCGTACGCGAGCCACCCGCTGTACGCCCTCGTCCACGAGGCGATCTACGGCCAGGACACCCGCCCCACCGCCTGGTCCGCCGAGCGCGTGCGCGCCGAGTTCCCGCAGTTCGACGCGGCCAAGACGCTCGCCGGAGACGGGCCGCTGCTGTTCACCGGTGAGACCATCCACCCCTGGATGTTCGACTGCGACCCGGTCCTGCGCCCGCTGCGCGAGACCGCCGAACTCCTCGCCGCCCGCACCGACTGGAAGCCCCTGTACGACCCGGCGCTGCTCGCTGCCAACGAAGTGCCGGTCGCGGCGGCCGTCTACCACGACGACATGTACGTCGACACCGCCCACTCCCTCGCCACCGCCCGCGCCGTCCGCGGCCTGCGCACCTGGGTCACCGACGAGTTCGAGCACGACGGCGTACGGGCCGGCGGCCCCCGCGTCCTGGACCGGCTGCTCGCGCTCACGCGTGACGAAGCGTGATGTCGGTGTGACGGGTTAGTGTGCGGGCATGACCGAGCCGACGATCACTCAGCTCCAGCCCATGCCCGACGACTGGCAGCGCGCCCTCGCCGTCGTCGCGCACCCGGACGACCTCGAGTACGGCTGCTCGGCGGCGATCGCTGCCTGGACGGACGGGGGCCGCGAGGTGGGGTACGTCCTGGCGACCCGAGGCGAGGCCGGCATCGACACCCTGGAGCCCGCGAAGTGCGGCCCGCTGCGCGAACGCGAGCAGCGGGCCGGCGCGGCGGTGGTGGGCGTGACGGCGGTGGAGTTCCTCGACCACGCGGACGGCGCGATCGAGTACGGCATCGCCCTGCGCCGCGACATCGCCGCCGCGATCCGCCGGCACCGGCCCGAGCTGGTGATCACGCTCAACCACCGGGACACCTGGGGCGGCGTCGCCTGGAACACCCCGGACCACGTGGCGGTCGGCCGCGCCACGCTGGACGCGGCCGGTGACGCGGGCAATCGCTGGATCTTCCCGGAGCTCGCCGAGCAGGGCCTGGAGCCCTGGGACGGTGTCCGCTGGGTCGCCGTCGCCGGTTCCAGTACGCCCACGCACGCGGTGGACGCGACCGCCGGCCTGGAGCGTGCGGTGCGCTCGCTGCTCGAACACCGCACCTACATCGAGGCGTTGACGAGCCAGGACCCGCAGACGTACGCCCGCGGCTTCCTCACCTCGAACGCCGAGGCGACGGGGAAGCGGTTCGGCGGGAAGCCGGCCGTGGCGTTCGAGCTGTTCAGCCGGTAGACCTGCGCACTGGTAGAGCTGCCCGAAGGAAGGGCGAAACGGGGGGAATGTGAACGACACGGACGTGTTGGCGGACCGCTTCGAGGAGCACCGCGGCCATCTCAAGGCGGTCGCCTACCGCATGCTCGGCTCACTGGCCGAGGCGGAGGACGCGGTCCAGGAGGCCTGGCTGAAGCTGAGTCGCAGCGACGCGGAGGACATCGAGAACCTCGGCGGCTGGCTGACCACGGTGGTCGGCCGGGTCTGCCTGGACATGCTCCGCTCGCGCACGCGACGCCACGAGGAGCCGCTGGACGACACCTTCGTCCCGGACCCCGTGATCAGACCGCTGTCGACGATCGACCCGGAACAGGAGGTGCTCCAGGCCGACTCGGTGGGTCTGGCCCTGCTGGTCGTGCTGGAGGCACTGGAGCCCGCCGAGCGGATCGCGTTCGTGCTGCACGACATGTTCGCGGTGCCCTTCGACGACATCGCGCCGATCGTGGAACGCTCCTCGGCCGCGACCCGCCAGCTGGCCAGCCGCGCCCGGCGCCGGGTGCGCGGTGCCACGCCCTCCACCGAGCCCGACCTCGGCAGACAGCGGCAGGTCCTCGACGCCTTCATGGCGGCCTCCCGCGCGGGGGACTTCGAGGCGCTGCTCGCGGTCCTCGACCCCGATGTGGTGCTGCGCGCCGACTCCGGGCCGCTGGTCCGCGGTGTCGCGGCGTCCAAGCTGGTGCACGGTGCGAAGCCGGTGGGCGAACAGGCGCTGCTGTTCCGGCAGTTCACGCAGCACACACAGCTCGCGCTCGTGCTCGTCAACGGCACGGTCGGGGTCCTCAACGCCCCCGAAGGGAAACCGCAGTCGGTCATGGCCGTCACCATCGCCGACGGCCGCATCACGGAGATGTACATCCTGGCCGACCCCGAGCGTCTGGGGCGCCTGGACCTGACCGGTCTGGACGCCTGACGCTCAGGCGGCCATGGCCGGTACGCCGACCGTACGGTGCGGGCTCACCACCCGCCCGTCCGGGAGGAGTTCACCGGTGTCGTCGAAGGCGATCGTGCCGTTGCACAGCAGGCTCCAGCCCTGTTCGGGGTGGGCCGACACGATCAGGGCGGCGTGATGGTCCGGGCTGTCGGCGGTGGGGCACGGGGGCTGGTGGCTGCACATGACGGCTGTCCTCACGTCTCTCCTCGACTCTCTTCGATGCGGTGGTGCTCCTGCTTTCCTCGGCTCGTATCTCATTGGTAGCCGAGCTTGTTTTCCGTTGGATGAGAAGACCCCCACAGCCCCGAAAACTCGTCGGTGAGTTTTCGTTCCGTATGCTGAACAGCATGCAAGATCAGACCGTCGACCGGGCGGACCTGCACGGGGACTGCGCGCAGTGCTTCGGGCTGTGCTGCGTCGCCCTGCCCTTCGCCGCCTCCGCCGACTTCGCGGTCGACAAGGCGGCCGGAACGCCCTGCCGGAACCTCCAGGACGACCACCGCTGCGGCATCCACGCCCGGCTCCGGCACAAGGGCTTCACCGGCTGCACGGTCTACGACTGCTTCGGCGCCGGTCAGAAGGTCTCGCAGGTCACCTTCGCCGGGAAGGACTGGCGCACGGCCTCCCGCGAGCACGCCCGGCGGATGTTCGACGTCTTCCCGGTCGTCCGCCAGCTCCACGAACTGCTCTGGTACCTGACCGAGGCCCTCACCCTGCCCGCTGCCCGCCCGCTCCGCGCCGAGCTGCAGGACCTCCTGGAGACGACCGAGGAGCTCACACGCCGGACCCCGCAGGAGCTCGGCGCGCTGGACGTGGCCGCTCACCGGCAGGAGGTCAACGTACTCCTGCTGAAGACCAGCGAGCTGGCGCGGGCCGGCACACGCGGCCGCAAGAAGGACCGCCGGGGCGCGGACCTGATGGGCGCCCGTCTCAAGGGCGTCGACCTGCGCGGAGCGAACCTGCGCGGCGCCTACCTCATAGCCGCCGACCTGACCGGTGCCGACCTGCGCGGAGCGGACCTCATCGGTGCCGACCTGCGCGACACCGACCTCACGGACGCCGATCTGACCGGCGCGTTCTTCCTGACCCAGCCCCAGCTGAACGCGGCCCGGGGCAGCGCGGGCACCCGACTGCCCGCCTCAGTCAGCCGCCCCGTGCACTGGACAGCGGAGCTCTGAGGACGCGTCCTCGACCGACCCGGCGGTGGCCGGTGCCGTAACGGCAGTCCCGGCCGCCCGCCGCTCCAGGCGCAGCCGCAGCCCCTCCGGCGTCAACGTCAGCCGCTCCGTCACCCGCAGCCGATAGGCCGGGTCGCTCCCGAACTCGTACCGGCGCAGCAGCAGCCCCAGCACCAGCGTGGCCTCGTGCAGCGCGAACTGACGCCCGATGCAGGCCCGCGCCCCCGTCCCGAACGGCTTGAAGGCGTGCGGCGGACGCGTCCGTACGGCCTTCGGATCGAAGCGATCCGGATCGAACCGCTCGGCGTCAGCGCCCCAGACCTCGGGATCGCGGTGCAGCATCGCCGTGAGCACCAGCGCCCACGCACCGCGCCGCATCGGATGGACCCCGCCGAGCACCGTGTCCTCACGTGCCTCCCGGGCGAAGGCGGGCGCCGTCGGCCACAGCCGCAGCGACTCGTCGAGGATCCGGCGCACGTACCGCAGCCTCGCCACCTGGTCGTAGCCGGGCACCGCCGTGCCGCCCCAGACGCGGTCCACCTCGGCCCGGGCGCGCTCGGCGACGTCCGGGTGCCGGGAGAGGTAGTGCAGGGCGAAGGAGAGCGCGCCGGAGGTGGTCTCGTGGCCGGCCACCAGGAAGGTGATCACCTGGCGGCGGACGTTCTGCGCGGAGAGCCGCTCGCCCGTCTCCGGATGGGCGGTCTGCAGCATCCGGTCCAGCAGATCCCCGTCCCCGGGCCCGCTCGCCGTACGGGCGCGGACCAGGTCGTCGACCGTGTGGTCGAGGTAGGCGATGTCGGCCTGGTTGCGGCGCGCGGCGCGCCGAAGCAGGAACGGCATCGGCACGGTGTTGAGCCGCTGCGCGTAGGTGAGCGTGCCGACCATCGCCGTCACGAAGGGATGGGGGCGGGCTCGCTCGAAGGAGCCGAAGTCGTGCCCGAACCCGGTGCGCGCGATGGTCTCCAGGGTCAGCTTGGTCATGTCGCCGGGCACGTCCACCGCCCGGCCCGCAGCCGCCTCGCGGTCCCAGTGGTCCATGAGCCGGTCGGCCACGGCCACCATCATCGGGTGGTAGCCCGCCATGGCCTCCCGGCTGAACCCCGGCGCCAGGACGTCGTGCGCCAGCTGCCAGTTCGGCTCGTGGTTGTACGCCGTGAACAGACCGTCCCCGACGACCGGCCGCAGATTGGCTATGCCGAGCCCCACGTGCTTGGCGAAGCGCGACTCGTCCGCCATGTCGGCCGTGAGTTCGGCGCCCCAGACGAACACGAACTCCCTGGTGAACGCCCTGCGCCGGAAGATCGGCCCCAACTCGCGGGCGTACCGCAGGGAGTCCTGCAGCGGCGTGCGCCGACTGGCGCCGAGCACGTCGCCGAGCAGCGGGAGCCGGTGCGGGGGGTGGGGTATGCGGGACAGCTCCGGCCAGCCCTGCTCGGCGCTGCGGAACCCCTTGGGAAGTCCGGTCCCGTGGGGAAGCCCGGACCCGGTCACTGTCTCCGCCATGACGCGATCTCCCTCGATCCAGCGGCACGTTGAGCTATTTATACGTGAGTTCAATAACGCGCTCAGTCTGGTCCCGCTGTTGAATCCACGTCAAGTAAAGTGCGGGCATGGCCGCGAACCAGGGCGAGCGCACCCGCCGCCGGCTCAGCACCGAGAAACGCCGTGAGCAGCTCCTCGCGGTCGGGGCGCGGCTGTTCTCGGAGAGCCCGTACGACGACGTGTGGATCGAGCAGGTCGCCGAGATCGCCGGTGTCTCACGCGGGCTGCTCTACCACTACTTTCCGAACAAGCGGGACTTCTTCGCGGCCGTCGTCGAGCGGGAGAGCGAGCGCATGCTGAGCATGACGGCCGCGGTGTCCGGAGTCCCGGTGCGCGAGCAGCTCGCCACGGGCCTCGACGCGTATCTGGAGTACGTCGAAGCCCACGCCCATGGATTCCGCGCCTTCCATCGCGCCGACGCGGCCGGCGACCAGACCGTGCGCAAGGTCTACCGACAGGCCCTGGCCGCACAGGAGAAGCAGATCCTCGCGGCCATGGCGGGGGACCCCGAGTTCGGCCCGGTCTTCGAGGGGCGGCCCGATGTAGGGCTCGCCGTGCGGGGCTGGCTGGCGTTCACCACGGCCGTCTGCCTGGAGTGGCTGAGAGGCTCGGACCTCTCCCGGGAGCAGGTGCGCGACCTGTGCGCCCGCGCCCTGCTGGGTGTCATCACGCCCTGAGTACCGCGTGCGCCGTACCGCGTACACCTGCAAAGAGATCGCACGGGATCGGTGAGGCCGGTTGGCGTGCGGCCCGATCTTCGGTAGGTTAGGCAAGGCTTACCTAAGGAGGTTTGGGATGGGTGACAGCCAAGCGTGGACGGCCGCGCCTTCCGCGGCGGAGCGGGCCCGGTCGGTGCTCGACGCCGCGTGGTCCTGCGCGGTGACCGCGGAGGGCAGTCGCGAGGAACTCGTCGGAGCGCACATCGTGACCGAGGACGGCCGTGTCCTGCTGGACGTGCCGCAGGACAGTGCGCTCGTCGCGGCGGCGATCTGCGCGCCCCGCGGAGAGCCCGCCGCCGTCCTGGAGTTCGCCGACGTCGCCCCCGTACCCGTACGCAAACGGATTCGCGCCCGGCTCTGGCTGTCCGGCTGGTTCACCCCCGAGGAGGGCGCGCTGGCGTTCCAGCCGACGCGGGTGGTGCTGCGGCAGCCGTCCGGTGCGGTGGTGGTCGACCTCGACGAGTTCGCCGCCGCCGCGCCCGACCCGCTGGCCACCGCCGAGGCCCGGCTGCTCACCCACCTCGCCGACTGCCACCCGGACGCCGTCGAGCGGCTCACCCGCCTCGTCGACTCCGACAGCCTGCACGGCGCGGTCCGCGTCCAGCCCCTCGCCGTCGACCGGCACGGACTGACGCTGCGGATCGAACGCGCCCGCGCCCAGGCCGACGTACGACTGCCGTTCCACCGGCCCGCCGACGACGTCGCACAGCTCACCGAACGCATGCACATCCTGCTCACCCAGGCCAGCGCCGCCTCCTGCCCCCGCGCCCTACAGCGGCAGCGCACAGACGGCGACGGGTGACGCGAACGGCTCGCCGGCGAGCCGCACTTCACCGCTGCCCTCGTCGACGTGGAAGACGCTGACGGTGCTCGACCGCTGGTTCGCCGCGAACAGCAGCGAGCCGTCCGGCGAGAGGGCGATCTGGCGCGGGAAGTCCCCGGACACCGGCACCGTGTCGAGCAGCCTGAGCCGGGCGCCGTCCGCCTCCACCGCGTAGCGGGCGAGGCTGTTGTGGCCCCGGTTGGCGAGATAGGCGTAGCGGCCGTTCGGCGTCACGACGATCTGCGCCGGATAGCTGGTGCCCGAGCCCGTGCCCGTGGGCTGCTCCGCGCCGACGGTCAGCCGGCCCGTGTCTGCGTCGTACGCGCAGACCGCGACGGTGTTGTCGTGCTCGTTGGCCAGATACGCGTACCGGCCGCCCGGGTGGAAGGTGAGATGACGCGGGCCGGCACCCGGCTCGGTCTGCGCCCGCGCGACCTCGGTGAGCGTGCCCGCCTTCGGGTCGAGGCGATAGGTGTACACGGTGTCCGTGCCGAGGTCCACGGCGAGTACATGGCCGCCGTCGGGGCTCGTGATGAACTGGTGGGCGTGCGGGCCCTCCTGCCCCGGACCGGGTGCCGGACTGGAATGCGTGACCAGGTCGGTGCGCTCCCCGAGCGCGCCCGAGGCGTCGATCGGGTGTACGGCGACGCTGCCCGTGCCGTAGTTGGCACTCAGCAGCCAGCGGCCGCTCCGATGCACCGACAGATGGCACGGCGCGGCCCCGCCGGTGCTCCGGCTCCCCAGCACCGTGCGGTCGGCGAGGCGGACGGCGGTCACGGCACCGTCCTCACGCTCGTTGACCGCGTACAGCGTCCGGCCGTTCGGGTGCAGTGCCAGATACGACGGGTCGCCGACGCCGGTGATCGTGCCGGTGGCGGTGATACGGCCCGTCGCCGGGTCGTACGTGGCGAGGCCGATGCCGGTGCCGCCGCCCTCGGCGGAGGTGTAGGTGCCGAGGTAGAGCGGGCGCGGGCCGGACGGCTCGCGGCTCTCGGTCTGGGCGCTCGGGCGGGTCCCGGGAGTGGTCGCCTCGGGGGTCTCCGTGTCGGCCGTCTCCGCCGGGGCGGGCGCGTCGTCGCACGCCGTGGCCGCCGGGAGTGTCACGCCGGCCGCCGATCCCGCGAGGGTTCCGACGAATCGGCGCCTGCTCAGCCCACCACTGCCCATGTCCACACCTCAGGTCGTCGGTCGTCGTGGTCGCGACAGCCACCTTCGCGTGGATCACCCACCCAGCGCAAGAAGAGCAACGTGCGTTGCGTACCGCGCAATGCGCGGGCGGGTGTTGCGGGCGCTTCGTGTCGTTTACCAGTCCCCGTCCACCACGGCCTTGCCCTGCGCGTCCTTGAGCGGCGTCACCTGGCCCGGCGAGGGCGCCTGCCAGGGCTCGTGGTCGTCGCCGAGCCAGTCGCCGACCGGCTTCACCGACTCCAGTGCGTCCGTGGGGGCGAGATCCTCGGCGTCCTGGTCGTAGTAGTCGAACCACGGCAGCCCCGCGCGCGTGTACGCGGCCCGGTCCACCGGCGACGGCGGGGGAGCCTCACCGGTGATGCGGCGCCACTCCGGCGGCGTCACCAGATGGACGAAGACCCGGCCTGCGGGGCGCTTCGACCAGTCAGACGGCGGCCGGTCGTCCTCGTAGACCTCCTGGCGCATCGAACCGCCCACGCCCAGGCCCATCGCCGCGGCGGCCCGGGGCGGCCGGCCCGCCGGAGCGGAGGCCGGCGCCGGGACCGCGCCCTGAGGGGCGGGTGCCGCCATGGGCAGGGCGGCACCGTAGCCGCCGTACTGGGGCATCGCCCGCGCCTGCTCCGCCCGGCGCCGCTCCTCCTCACGCCACCTGGCCAGCTGCGGCTCCTTCAGCGCGAACGACTGCAGCTGTACGCCGCCCCAGACCTCCTCGCCCGTCACCTGACCCTCGACGGTCGCCCCGAGCCCCAGCGGTACGGCCACGAACTGGCGGACCGTGCCCTTCCCGGAGTTGATGCCGTCCAGCCAGGGCTGACGGGGCAGCACGACGTAGTTCTGCGGCTTACGGGACAACCGGTCGCTCCACGGCTTCCCCGAGACCGCGCACACCTTGCCCACCCCGACCTGCAGGGCGCCCGGCTCCGTCGTACCCGCGAAGCTCAGCCACATCGCCTCGCGCAGATACACCGGCAGCATCACGCCGCCGCGCGACCGCCACGCCTCGGGAACGCTGTCCGCGTAGTCCGCCACCCGCCGGACCGGGAACTCGCCGAGCCCCGGCGGCAGGGGATGCGTGCCCGACTCGGGCAGCCGCAGCGTACGGATGAACCGCACCGCCACACCGCCCGGCAGCCGCAGCATGTTTCCGTCGATCCGTACGTCCGTGTCGGCCATCGGGCAGCTCCCTCGCCTCCGGCGCCGGCCCCGTCCCGGCGCTCACTCACGAAGAACGCCCGCCGAACCCCGTGCGGTTCCGCCACAGCTGCTCCTGAACTCCCATGCGCTCACGCAGCCGGGTCAGGCGTGCCATCCGGGTGCGCTGCTCCTGCGACACGCGGTCCAGTTCCTCCAGCAGCCGGCGCGAGCGGTGCTCGGTGTCCAGCTCGTCGAGGATGCGGTTCACCTCGGTGAGTACGGCGCCGAGCAGCTGCCAGTGCCCGTCCTCGCGCCCCGCCTCCTCGCGCAGCAGCAGGGCCAGCTTGTCGCGGGTGCCCGCCGCCGTGCGCAACTCGGCGGTGAGCCGGGACTCCGCCGCGTCGGCGTTGCTGCTGACATGGGTGGTGACCAGCACCGAGAAGCTGACCACCGCGTCGGCGATCTCGGACAGCAACTGCTCCACGACGGTGCCCGTCTCCTTCGCGAACAGCGGCTCGGGCTCCCGCTCCTTCGCGAGGTCGGTGAGGGTGCGCGCGAGCACCCGCAGGACCACCGTGCAGATCTCCAGGGTGTCCAGTCCGGTGCGCAGCACCACGCGGTGCAGCAGACTGTCGCGCACGCGCGGATTGAGCCGCAGGCTGTCCTCGGCCTGCTTCAGCGCCGCGTCCACCTCGACGATGTCGTGGTCGAGCCGGCGCGCCTCGTGCAGCCGGGCCGCGGCCTGCTCGAACGGTGTGTGGCCGGCGGCCTCCTCGCCGATGCGCAGCATCAACTGCCGCAGCCGACGGGCCAGTCCCTCCAGCGACTCACCGGCCTCCTCCACCCACACCGGCGGCGCGAGGAGCAGATTGAAGCCGAGCCCGACCACCGCGCCGATCAGTGTCTCCAGAATCCGTGCCCAGGCCGTGTCCCCGACCGTGGTGACACCGAGGACCAGCATCGCGCTGATCGCCACTTCGGGCACGTACTCGTCGACCCGCACCAGATGGCCCACCACCAGCGAGGCCACGATCAGCAGCGCCAGACTCCACCAGGTCAGGCCGACCAGGAGGCTGAAGGCGATGGCGACCAGGACACCGGCCACCACGGAGTTCACCCGCCGGATGCCGTTGGTGAGCGTGGCGTACAGCGTGACCTGGACGACCAGCAGCGCGGTCAGGGGCGCGGTCAGCGGCGCGGCCTCGGGGCTCAGGCGCAGCGCGATGACGTACGCGATCGTCGCCGCGGCCGCCGACCGCAGCGTCTGGACCACCACCGGGTCCCGGCGCAGTTTCCCGAGCCGTTCCAGGGACGGCGTCCCCTCACGTACGTCCCGCATCCTCGGTTGTTCCCTTTCCACAGATGCTTCCCACACCCTGCTTGCGGAACGTAACGGTCCGCAAGGAACCCCAGATTGATCGCAGCGGCCGGGGTACGGCAAGGGGCTGGGCTGGTGATCGTCGACACCCGCGCGAGGCCGGGCGCCCGACCGGGTCCGGAACTGAGGAAAACCCCCGCTGTCACCCTGTGGTTGACCGCAACCGGGGACGGAGGACCGCCGGATGGTCCCCGCCGGTCCGGAGCGCAAGTCTTGGATCATGAATCGGCATCGGACCGGATTAGTGCTGACCCTGTTCATCATCCTCGCCGCCCTGACGACCGGCATCCCGGCCACGGCGGCACCGACCTCCACCACGGTCGTCGAGGCACTCGACCGCGCCGCCCACCCGCTGCGGAGCGTCGAACCGGGCGGCGGCACCGGCGATCTGCGCCCCCTGGACCGGATGATCGGCGACGCCCGGGTGGTCGGCCTGGGCGAGGCCACCCACGGCTCGCACGACTTCTTCGCCCTCAAGGACCGCGTCTTGCGCCACCTCGTCGAGGAGAAGGGCTTCCGCACCTTCGCCCTGGAGGCCCCCTGGAGCACCGGCCTGCGCCTCAACGATTATGTGCTGTACGGCAAGGGTGACCCGCGGCGCATCATGCGCGAGGAGTTCCAGCGGGACTACCTGTGGTGGAACAACACCGACTACCTGCGGCTCGTTCAGTGGATGCGCGCTTACAACGTCCGGCACCCCGGCGACCCCGTCCGCTTCATGGGCGACGACATCGCCTGGACCGGACCCGAGCTGTACGACGCCGTCGAGGACCATGTGGCCGGTGCCGCTCCCGGGCTGAGTGCCCGCCTCGCCGAGCTCTACCGCGGACTGCGGCCCACCGTGCCGACCGGGGCGTACATCGAGCAGTACCTGAGCCTGCCGTACGCCGCACGCATGGAGCGGGCGGCGCGTACGGGCGAGGCGCTGCGGCTGGTCGAGCGGATGGCCCCGGGAGCCGACCGCGCGGCGTACGACTGGGCCGTCCAGCACGCGACGGTGATCGACCGGACCGCCCGGCAGTACGCCTTCGACCTCGAGGACCCCGCACAGATCGCCGAGGCCATGCGCTACCGGGACGGGGCGATGGCCTCCGCCGTGGTGTGGTGGCAGCGGCACACCGGCACCAAGGTGCTGCTGTCGGCGCACAACAACCACGTCGGCTACCTGCCGGAGGAACCCGCCGAGAACCCGAAGGTGCAGGGCGCGTTCCTGCGCGACCTCCTCGGCGCGGGCTATGTGAGCGTGGGCCTGACCTTCGATCACGGCTCGTTCGAGGCCACCGGCCGGGACGACGACGTCATCCGCCGCTGGACGCTCGGACCGGCGGGCCCGGGCAGCAACGAGCGGACGCTCGACCGGGTGCGACACCGCGACTACGTGCTCGACCTGCGGACCACCGGAGCTCCGGCTCGTGACTGGCTGCGGCAGGCGCGGCCGACGCGCAGCATCGGCACCGCCTACCCCGACGGCCCGTACGCCATCGCGCTCGCCCGCAGCTACGACGTCCTGATCCATCTGCACCGGGTGGAGGCGGCGCGGCTGAGGGACCGGTAGCCGCCCGGTGCCCGTCAGGCGTACAGCTTGTCGAGGAAGGCGCTGAGATTGCCCGTGGTCCGGGCGATCTGCTCCTCCAGCGTCAGGCTCTCCTCGAAGCGGCTCCCGGACTCCAGGTTCTTCCTGCCGCGGACGTACAGCGAGCAGGCGAGGTCGGTGCACATGTAGAGGCCGACCGAGTTGCCCTCGCGGCCGGCCGTCCCCGCCTTGCGGGCCGTCATCAGCGAGACGCCGCCGCCCGGATGGGTCGTCAGGCAGAGGGAGCACATGCTGCGGTGCAGGAAGCCGCGCTGCGAGGAGGGGAAGCGGAGGGTGACGCCCACCGGGCGCCCCTCCCGCTCGGTGACCAGATAGCTGCGATCGGGCGCTCCCGGATCCCGCCAGCCGAGGAAGTCGAGGTCGTCCCAAGGGCGTTCGTCGAGATCGCGGGGGACGGACAGGCGCTTGGCCTCGCCTTTCGAGCAGTTGATGAAGGAGTTGCGGATGTCTTGCTCGGTGAGTGGCTTCATGGGGAGTCTCCGGGGGCGTACGAGCGCCGGCTCGGTGGGGCGGTGTAAAACCTAGGGTCCCTAGGTTCATGGCTAGGGTAGGCAGCTTGATGAGGGGGAGCCAGTGAATTTCGACCCGTCGGGTCACGTTGTCTGCGGCGCCATCGTGGTTGGTCGCGCAGTTCCCCGCGCCCCTTCGGGGCGCTGCCGAACCGCAGCGTAGTTCGCCCCACCTGCTCAGACGGGTGCGGGCGCGGCCTACTCCGTCTCCGGAACTGTCGGCGGCCACACCCCGGGAGTCAGCACCCCCAGTGCGTAGGCGCGGGCGACCAGTTCCGTGCGGTTCGCCGCGGTCCAGCGGGCCGACAGGCGTCGCAGGTGGTAGTTCACGCCGTCCACGGTGAGGCCGGTCTCCCGGGCGGCCTGCGCGGTGGTGGCGCCCCCGGCGAGCAGCGCCAGGATGCGCGCCTCGGCCGGCGCCACCTTCACGGGCCTGCGTTCCTGTGCCTCGCGCTCGCCCAGGACCCGCAGCATCACCAGCAGTGCCGGCGTGTCCTCCGCGGTGTCGCTCACCGGGTCCGCCGTCAGCTCCCCGTACCGCTCCGCACCGCCGGGCGCCTGCCAGCGCACCGACACCTGGTAGCGCGACCGGTGCCGCAGCCGCAGCGCCTCGGCGATCCGCTCCACCTGCGTCGTCTCCTGCGGCCGAAACAGCTCCAGCACGTCCCGGCCGCGCAGCCGCCCCGGGCTCGTACCGCACTCCGCCGCCATCGCCGGATTGGCCAGCAGGACCGCGCCGTACACGTCACAGACCGCGATCGGCACCGAGACGCGGTCGAAGACCATCAGGGCGCGGTTGCGCCACACCACGGCCTCGGGTCGAGCCGAGTCCACAGCACCTCCGGTCCCTGGGCGCAAGCGTGACGCACATCCATGGACTACACAATCATGTAGGGGCGGGGTGCGGGCGGCCGGGGCCCGTCGATCACGCTGGACCGCAGTAGTCCCGTACCGCGAAAGGCAGTTGTCCCGCCATGCCCCCCACCGCGTCGCTCCCGCAGACCCTCGACGCCCTCCCCGGTGTCCCCGTCGTCGACATCACCGCAGTCGGACCCGGCCGCACCCCGATCCAGCAGGTCATGGAGCTGATGCGGGAGCACGGGCCGGTGCTCGTGCGGCGGCTGCACGGGCGGGAGACGCTGTTCACCGCCGACCTGGACCTGGTGGCCGACCTGGCGGACGAGAAGCGGTTCGCCAAGCATGTCGGGCCCGCCCTGGACAACGTCCGGGAGTTCGCAGCCGACGGCCTGTTCACGGCGTACAACGACGAGCCGAACTGGGCCAAGGCGCACGACATCCTCATGCCCGCCTTCGCGCTCGGGTCGATGCGCACCTACCACCCCGTGATGCTGAAGGTGGCCCAGCGGCTCATCGCGTCCTGGGATCGTGACGCCCGTGCCGGGCAGCCGGTGAACGTCCCCGACGACATGACCCGCATGACCCTCGACACCATCGGGCTCGCCGGGTTCGGCTACGACTTCGGATCTTCGAGCGGGCCGAGCCGCACCCCTTCGTCGAGTCGATGGTGCGCTGCCTGGAGTGGAGCATGAACCGCCTGGCCCGCGTCCCGGGCCAGGACTACTCCGCAGCCGACGCGGCCTTCCGGGACGACGCCGCCTACCTCGCCCAGGTCGTCGACGACGTCATCGCCGCCCGCGCCGGCACCGACCAGCGGGACGCCGAGGACCTCCTCGGCCTCATGCTCACCGCCCAGCACCCGCGGGACGGCGGCACCCTCGACGCCGCCAACATCCGCAACCAGGTCATCACCTTCCTGATCGCCGGCCACGAGACGACCTCCGGCGCGATGTCCTTCGCGATGTACTACCTCGCCAAGCACCCGGCCGCGCTCCAGCTCATGCAGCGCGAGGTCGACGGGCTGTGGGGCGACCGGACCGACCCCGAGCCGACCTACGACGAGGTCGGCAGGCTGACGTACACCCGCCAGGTCCTCAACGAGGCGCTGCGGCTGTGGCCCACCGCCGCCGCCTTCAGCCGGCATGCTCTCGAGGACACGATGCTCGGTGGCCGCATCCCGCTGCGCGCCGGGCAGTTCGTCACCGTCCTCGCCCCGATGCTGCACCGGCAGCCGGTCTGGGGCGACAACCCCGAGCTGTTCGACCCCACCCGCTTCACGTCCGAGGCCGAGGCGGCGCGTTCGGTGCACGCCTTCAAGCCGTTCGGCACCGGTGAACGCGCCTGCATCGGGCGGCAGTTCGCCCTGCACGAGGCGACCATGCTGCTGGCGATGCTGGTCCACCGCTACCGGTTGCGGGACCACGCCGACTACCGCCTCACCATCAAGGAGACCCTCACCCTCAAGCCCGACGGCTTCACCCTCACCCTGACCCCGCGCACGCCCGCCGACCGTGTGCACACCCCGCTGCCCGGCGCCGCCCCCGCGGCCACGGAAGCCGTGTCCGACGCGGCCGCCCTCCCCGCCCGCGTCCGCCCCGGCACCAGCGCCCTGTTCCTGCACGGCAGCAACTACGGCACCTGCCGCGACTTCGCCGCCCAGCTCGCCGACGAGGCCGCCGCCATCGGCTGCGAGACGCGGATCGCGCCGCTCGACGACTACGCCGGCGGCCTGCCCACCGACCGCCCGGTCGTGATCACCGCCGCCTCCTACAACGGCCGCCCCACCGACGACGCCACCGCCTTCGCCGCCTGGCTCGACGAGGCCCGCGACGCCGGTGACGTCACCTACGCCGTCCTCGGCGTCGGCGACCGCAACTGGGCCGCCACCTACCAGCACGTCCCGACCCGCTTCGACGACCGCCTCGCCGAACTCGGCGCCACCCGCCTGACCGACCGCGCCGCCGCCGACGCCTCCGGCGATCTGACCGGCGCGGTAAGGGACTTCACGGCCAGGCTCCGCACGGCGCTGCTGGAGCGGTACGGCGACCCGGACGCCACCGCCCCGGCCGACGACGAGCCCACCACGGCGTACGAGGTCCGCACCCTGACCGGCGGCCCCCTGGACGCCCTCGCCGCACGCCACGGCCTCGTCCCGATGACCGTCACCGAGGCCCACGACCTCACCGCCCCCGGCCACCCCCGCCGCAAACGCTTCGTCCGCCTCGCCCTCCCGGAAGGCGTCACCTACCGCACCGCCGACCACCTCACCGTGCTGCCCGGCAACGCGCCGGCGCTGGTCGAGCGAGCCGCCGCCGCGCTCGGCGTCGACCTCGACACCGTCCTGGACATCCGGGCCACCCGCCCCCGCCGCGACGGCCTCGCGGTCGACCGGCCCCTGACCGTTCGCCAACTCCTCACCCACCACGTCGAGTTGCAGGAGCGTCCGAGCGCCGCCCAGCTGTCCGCGCTCGCCGCCGCCAACCCGTGCCCGCCGGAGCGCACGGCGCTGGCGAACCTGACCGACGATCCGCGCACCCTCGTCGAGGTGATCGAGGACCACCCGGCCCTGCGGGGCGCCCTGGACTGGCCGGCGCTGCTCGACCTCCTCACCCCGCTGCGCCCCCGCCACTACTCCATCTCCTCCTCACCCGCCGTCGCCCCCGGCCACGCGGACCTGATGGTGTCCCTGCTTGAGGCTCCGGCCCGCTCGGGCAAGGGCGTCTACCGAGGCACCGGATCCGGACACCTCACCACCGTCCGGCCCGGCGACACGGTGTACGCCCGCGTCCAGCCGTGCCGGGAGGTCTTCCGGATCGACGGCCGCGAACCGGTCGTCATGGTCGCGGCCGGCACGGGCCTCGCCCCCTTCCGCGGGGCCATCGCCGACCGTACGGCGGCACGAGCGGCCGGCGCCGAACTCGCCCCCGCCCTCTGCTATTTCGGCTGCGACGCCCCCGACGCCGACTTCCTGCACGCCGAGGAGCTGCGCGCCGCCGAGGCCGTCGGCGCGGTCTCGCTGCGCCCGGCCTTCAGCGCCGCCCCGCAGGACGGCGTGACCTTCGTCCAGCACCGCATCGCCGCCGAGGCCGACGAGGTCTGGGGGCTGCTCGGAGCGGGCGCCAGGGTGTACGTCTGCGGGGACGGTTCGCGGATGGCGCCGGGCGTACGGGAGGCGTTCCGTACGCTGTACCGGGAGCGCACGCCGGGCGCCGACGACGCGGCGGCCGGGCGGTGGCTCGACGGGCTGATCGCGGACGGCCGTTACGTCGAGGACGTGTACGCGGCCGGCTGACCGAAGGGGAGGGGTGGGCGCACGGTGGTGGACTCCTGGGAACGGGCCCGGCAGGTCCTGGACGCGGCGGGCCTTGCGCCGGGACACCTCGCCCACCTGCGCCCGCTGTCGGGCGGCACGTACAACACGGTCGAGGAGCTGGTCCTCGTCGACGGCCGTCGCTATGTGCTGAAGGTGCCGCCCGCCTCGACCCTCCCGGGCATGACGTACGAGAGCGAACTCCTCGTGTCCGAGGCCGAGTTCTACCGTGCGGCCGCGAAGGCGGAGGTGGCGGCGCCGCGTGTGGTGAGCCTCGGGAGTCATCTGCTGATGACCGCCTGCCCGGGCGACCCCTGGAACGGCTCGCTCACGGACACGGAACAGGCCGTTCTGCGCACGGAGTTGGGCCGTCAGGTCGCCCGGCTGCACACCGTCACGGGGCCGGGCTTCGGCTACCCGTCCGGTGCCCTCGGCCCGCTCGCCGACGACTGGCGCACCGCGTTCACGGGGATGCTCGACGCCGTCCTGGACGACGCCCGCCGCTACGGGGCCCGGCTGCCGCGCCCCGCCGACGCCGTCGCCGGTACGCTCCGGGCCGCCTACGACGCGCTCGACGAGGTCACCGTCCCGTGTCTCGTCCACTTCGACCTGTGGCCGGGCAACATCCTGGTCGACCGTGCGTCGGGGGAGGCCCGTATCGGCGGGCTCATCGACGGGGAGCGCATGTTCTGGGGCGACCCGCTGGCCGACTTCGTCTCCCTGGCGCTGCTGGGGGACATCAAGAAGGACGAGGCGTTCCTGGCCGGCTACCGGGAGGCCGCAGGACGGACCGACTTCGACGCGGCGGCCCGACTGCGCCTCGCCCTCTACCGCTCCTACCTCTACCTGATCATGCTCACCGAGACGGTCCCCCGGGCGGTCGACGCCGGGCAGGAGCGCTGGGTCCAGGAGGCCGTCGCTCCGGAACTGCTCGCGGCGCTGGCCGAGATCGAGGACCTGACGGCGTAGTTCACAATGGGGGACGGTTCGAACAGGGTGGGGAACAGGGCTGGTCCGAAGGGAGCCGCATGGCGGGGCGCAGCGGGCGCACGGTACGCGACCTCAGACGGGGAAACCGTACGGCCGTACTGCGGCGCCTCTACTTCGACGGCCCCCTCAGCCGCTTCGAACTCGGCCCGGCGACCGGTCTCAGCTCCGGTTCCGTCAGCAATGTCGTCGCCGAGCTGATCGCGGACGGTCTGGTCGAGGAGGCCGGCAGCGTCGACTCCGACGGCGGCCGCCCCCGCATCCTCCTGCGCGTGGCTCCCGGCAGCGGTCACATGATCGGCGTCGACGTCGGCGAAACCCGGGTGCGGACCGGGCTGTTCGACCTGACTCTCACCGAACTCGCCCGCGCGGAACGGCCTTTGGCGCCGCAGCGGTACGACGTCGAAGGCATCGTCCGTCATGTGCGCGACGGCATCACCGAGGTACTCGCAGGAGCCGGCATCGCACCCGAACGGCTCCTCGGCGTCGGCATCGGCGTCCCAGGGATCATCGAACACACGCCGAGACTCGGTGCCCTGGTGCACGGGCAGACGATCGGCTGGGACGCGGTACCGCTGGAGCAGCTCCTGCGCGACGGCTCCGAACTCCCGGGCGCCGTCCCGTACTTCATCGACAACGGCGCCAGGACCCTCGGCCAGGCCGAGATGTGGTTCGGCGGCGGACGCGGCGCCCGTAGCGCGGTCGTCGTCCTGTTCGGCTCCGGCGTCGGCGCCTGTCTCGTCGCCCCCGAGGCGGAGGACGGGCGGGCGGTGGAGTGGGGGCATCTGACGGTACGGGTCAGGGGCCGCCGCTGCCGGTGCGGCGCGCTCGGCTGCCTGGAGGCGTACGCGGGCGCCGAGGCGCTGCTGGAACGCTGGCGCGAGGAAGGCGGGAGCGTGCCGGAAGGCGCCGACGAGGAGACCGCGCTGGCGGCGATGCTGGCCGGCGCCTTTCCGCCGGACGGCGGTGCGGCCGACCCGGTGGCGCTCGCCGTACTGGAGGAGACAGCCGAGTACGTGGGCGCGGGCCTGTCCGATCTGATCAACCTCTTCCAGCCCGAGCGCATCCTGATCGGCGGCTGGGCGGGTCTGCGGCTCGGCGCCCACCTCCTGCCCGCCGTACGCCGGCACGCGGCCTCGTACGCCCTGCGGCATCCGGCCCGCAAGGTCACCGTCGACCTGGGCAGGCTCGGCCCGGACGCGGTCACCGTCGGTGCCGCGATCCTGCCGCTCGCCGAATTCTTCGCCCGCGGCGGGCGACGCGCCGAGCCCGTGCCCGAGGCCCCGTCGACGGCCTGGCGCACGGCCCTGGCGGAGCGAGTGGCGCCCTGAGGTTTCGCCGGTGGCGGGAACGGTACTCGCGGGGCTCACGAACGACCTTGGACGACGCGAGGAGGTGCACCATGGCCGACGACCGTCGCGCTGCGCAGGACAGGACCGGCGAGCCCGTGCCGCGGGATCTGCCGGACCAGCAGGCGAACCCGGGGGAGGACCCGTGGGAGGTGCCCGTCGAGCCGGCGGACGACAGCACCGAAGCGGACGACGTCCCCGACACCGACGAGGCGGGCACGGGCCGACAGGGCGCGGCCCGGTCGGGCACCGGCCACACGGAACATCCGGTGCCTGAGGAGCCGTCCGGCTGAGACAGGCCCTCGCCGAGCCGGGGCCTGTGGGCGTTGAGTCGGGTCCCCTGGTGGGCAGGGCGCAGGTCAGCCCACTTTGCGGCCCCGCATCGGCTCCGTCGGTGCACCCTCGCCGCGCTGCATGCCCTGCAAGAACTCCTCCAGCACCTCGGGCGCAGTGCGCTGCGGGCGCCAGCCCAGTTCGGTACGCGCGCGTGTGCAGTTCATCAGCGGCAGCCCGAGCACCGCGTCGAAGAGGTGCGGGGAGGCGGGCAGCAGGTGCAGCCCCCACGCGGCGGCGATCGCCGAGCGGGCCGCCGTACGGTGAACCCGGACCGGGCGGGCGCCGAGCATCTCACCGAGCAGAGCCGCGTCGACCGGCGGGTCGGCAGCGAGGTTGAACGCGCCGCGGACGTCGGACTTCACGGCCAGCTGATACGCCGAGGCCGCGTCGTCCGTGTGCAGCGCCTGCACCCGCAGCCCTGGAATGTCGGGCAGGAACGGCAGCAGCTCCGGGCGCGCCAGCGGCCCCGGCAGGAAGCGGCCGCCGAAGATCCGGCGCTGCTCGCTCGCCGACTCCCGCTTGAACAGGAACGCCGGCCGCATCCGCACCACGCGCACCCTGGGGTGGGACCGGTCGAAGGTGTCCAGCGCCCGCTCCAGATAGGCCTTCTCCCGGCAGTACGCGGCGTCGGGCCAGCCGTGTGTCGGCCACGACTCGTCCACGGCGTGGTCCTTCGGCCCCGGCGAGTACGCGCCGACCGACGACGCGTGCACCAGCGTCGGGACCCGCGCCGCGGCCACCGCGTCGAAGACCTGAATACTGCCCAGCACGTTCGTCCGCCAGGTCACGGCCGGATCGTGGGTGGGCTGGAACGCCCAGGCCAGATGGATGACGGCGTCGGCACCCCCGAACATGCTCGCAAGATCGCCCTGCTCGGACGCCAGGTCGACCGACGCCCAGTCCGTCTTGGGCGGCGACCAGTCGGGCATCCGGCGGGCCAGCCCCAGCACGGAGCCGACCTCCGGATCCTCCGACAGGAGACGCACCACGCTCGTACCGACATTGCCCGTGGCGCCGGTGACCACGATCCTGCGGGCCGCTTCGCTGCTCACCTGCGGCTCCTCCCGAAGAGGGGACGGGAGTCCCGAGTACCCGCCCGCGGTGCCCGCACGCGCCGGGCCCGCGCTACGCGGCGAACGCGTTCACACCCGTGAGCTGGGCCGACAGCGTCCACAGACGCGCCGCCTGCTCCGGGTCGACCGCCCAGTCCTTCACGCCGGCGCGCTCGCCGTCGGCCGGCGCGGGCTCGGCGATGTCGCAGTCCTCCAGGTAGACGCCGCCCATGCCGGTCAGCTGCGGTGAGGTCGCGGCCCACACCTGGGTCGCGGCGCCCTGCTCTGGCGTCTTGAAGCCGTCCTGCGGGATCGGGTCGCCGTTCTCGTCGATCCAGCCGTGGGCCACCATCTCCTCCTTGGGCAGATGCCGCTGGAGAGGCGTGAGGATGCCGCCGGGATGGAGCGCGAACGCCCGGACGCCGCGGTCCGCCGCGAGCCGGTCGAGATGGACGGCGAACAGGACGTTGGCGGTCTTGGCCTGCCCGTAGGCCTGCCACTTGTCGTAGCCCTGCTGCCAGTGCAGGTCGTCCCAGCGGATGCCGGAGAAGTGGTGGCCGCGCGAGGACACGGACACCACGCGGGCGCCCCCGGGCTCGATCGCCGGCCACAGGCGGTTGACCAGGGCGAAGTGACCGAGGTGGTTGGTCGCGAACTGCGCCTCCCAGCCGGGCCCCACCCGGGTTTCCGGGCAGGCCATGATCCCGGCGTTGTCGATCATGAAGTCGACCGTGCGACCCGAGTCGAGGAACCGCTCGGCGAAGGCGCGCACGCTCTCCAGGTCCCCGAGGTCGAGCGCGTCGACCTCCACGCCGTCCAGGCCCTGGAGAGCTTCGCGCGCGGTGTCCGGACGGCGGGCGGGCACGACGACCCGGGCGCCGGCCTTGGCGAGGGCACGCGTGGTCTCCAGGCCGATTCCCGAGTAACCGCCGGTGACGATCGCGAGCTTGCCGGACAAATCGATGGAGCTGAGGACGTCGTCGGCGGTGCTGTGGGCGCCGAACCCCGAACCGATCTTGTGCTGTGCAGTGCTCATGTCCGGAACGCTATGAATTGGAGCGCACTCGAAGTCAAGCCGACCCGTCGGGGTGCGCCCGTACAGGAGAAAGCCCCGACCGGACGGGGGAGTGCCGGTCGGGGCGGTCAGGGGTGGGTGCGGATGGCGGTCGCCTCTCGGCGAAAGGCTCCACAGGGCTTCAGCCGAACGATCGTCCCTGTGGGCAAAAGGTGAGGCCCGGGGACACTGTCCCATCCGCACCCACGCGTTGTTCAACGGGCAACGACCTTTCGGTGTTCCGGGAGAGGCGATGTGAGGGTGATCTGCCTCACCGCCGCTGACCTGCCGGAACGGTCTCGCTCCACACGTTCTCCGCCTGCAACAGCAGGGTCCCGAGAACCGTCGTCCGGGCCGCCGCCTGCCCGGCGTGCTCCCGCAGCCAGTCCTGCAACTCCTGGTGCAGCCGAAGCATCGCGGCCTCGGCCCGGCCGTCCGCACCGGCGTCACCGCCGGCCCCCAGCACCCGACGGCTCTCCACATGGCAGGCGTCGCCGATCTGCTCCAGCAGCCGCGCGTACGCCCGCAGCGCCGGCCCGTCGGGCGGGAGTGGCGTGCGGCCTTCGTCGGCCGCGACGGCGAGGGTCCGGGTGAGGGCCCTGATGTGCCCGGTGACCCGGCTCCAGCGTTCGTCCTCCTCCTCCGGCGGTGCCGGCAGGGGAGGGCGCCGGACGCCGCGCAGCGGTCCGGCGGTCAGCCGCAGGCTCTCCCGGCTCCAGCCACGCGCGGACCGCAGCGCCTCCAGCCGGCGCTCCAGGCGCGCCGACGCACTCGACCAGCCTGCCGCGCTCTGTGTGTTCCACTCCGTGTCCCGCAGGTCCCCGGCCACGGTGTGCAGGAGGTCCCCCGCCTCCTGGGCCAGCGCCGCGAGGTTCTCCCGTACGTCCCGCAGATGGATCGGCGGCAGCACGAGCGCGTTGACGGCCACCCCGATCACCGCGCCGAGAGCCGCCTGCCCCACCCGGTGCCCGACCGCGGACGCCCCGGCGGCGCCCGTGGCGAGGGTGAACAGCGCGGTGGTCGCACCGAAGACCCCCTGGTCGCCGAAGCGCCGCCAGTTGGCCAGCAGCATCAGCAGGGGTACCGACAGGGCCAGCGCGCCCAGGGTGCTGCCGGTGACCGCCAGCGCGGCCGACGCCAGCACGGTCCCGGCGCAGATCGCCGCGAACTGCTGCGCGGCCCGCAGCAGCGAGCTGTACACGGTGGCCTGCACCAGGATCAGCGCGACCCAGGACGCCATCAGGGCCATCGGATCGCCCAGCCACACGCTGCCCACGAGCCAGGCGAGCAGTGCCGCGCCGCCGCCTTGAGCGACTGCACGACCAGGTCCCGCTCCCGTCCCGGCCCACGCCAGGCGGCCCCGGCGGCCCTGCCGACGGAACCCGCTTCCCGCCGTAGCGCGTCGGTCACACCGGCACGCCCGAGCGCCCGCTGTCGTACCGATTCCACAGCCCGGGTGCCCGGGCCCGCAGGCCGCCGCACCCCATCGGTCACACGGGTCATCCGCTGTGCGTGTCCGCGCCGCCCGGCACGTCGGCCAGGGGGCTGTCCGCCAGGGCTGCCAGCAGGTGGGCCGGATCCTCGTAGACCGCCTGCGCGCCCGCGTCCAGCAGGTCGGCGCGGGGGATGCCGCCGCACAGGACGCCCACACAGCGCACACCGGCCTGAGTGCCGGCCCGCATGTCCCACACGGTGTCGCCGACGAAGACCGCGCGCTCGGCGGGCACCCCGGCCAGTTCCAGGGCGTGCTCGACGGGCTCCGGTGCGGGCTTGCCCTCCTCGACGTCGTCGGCGCTCGCGGTGGCGGTGATCACGTCGTCCGCGGAGATCGCCCGACGCAGCGCGGACAGCTCCGCACCCCCGGCCGAGGTCGCGAGGACGACCCGCCAGCCGTTGCGGTCGAGGCGCCGCAGCAGCCGGCCCGCGTCCCGCAGCGGGGGCAGCCGGTCGAAGTACTGGCCGTACAGGGCCTTGTGGGCGGCGCTCAGCTCGGCGTCCTGGTCCTTGTCCCGGTCGTCGCCGAGGAGGTGGGCGATCAGATCGGTGGAGCCGAGACCGACGGCCCGGTGGACGGCGTGCATGGGCACCTGGTGTCCGGCCTGCCGGAAGGCCTCCCACCAGGTCGTGACGTGGAGGTGGTTGGTGTCGACGAGGGTTCCGTCGACGTCGAACACCGCCGCCCGTTCCATGTGTGTCGCCCCTTCCTGGTCTGGGCCGCTTCCGCTCCTGGCGCACGAGTACCACGTCAGGCGCCCGCCACTCGGGAAGGTGTCCGGCCCTCGTGGGTCCAGGCCAGCAGCTCGTCCCTGCTCCAAGTGGTGACCACCCGCTCGGCGGGCACCGCGCACTCCTTGGCCCGGGCACAGCCGTACCGCTGCCAGTCCAGCTGACCGGGCGCGTGCGCGTCGGTGTCGATGGCGAACAGGGTGCCCGCCGCCACGGCCAGGCGCAGCAGCCGCCGGGGCGGGTCGAGCCGCTCGGGCCGGCTGTTGATCTCCACCGCCGTCCCGGACTCGGCGCACGCGGCGAACACCTCGTCCGCGTCGAACTCCGACTCGGGCCGCCCACGCCCGGTCACCAGCCTGCCGGTGCAGTGCCCCAGAACGTCCGCGTGCGGATCGCGTACGGCGGCGACCATGCGGCGGGTCATCGCGCGGGATTCCATGCGCAGCTTGGAGTGCACGGACACCACCACGACGTCGAGCCGCTGAAGCAGCTCGGGTTCCTGGTCGAGCGAGCCGTCCTCGAGGATGTCGCACTCGATGCCGGTGAGCAGCCGGAACGGCGCCCAGGTCGCGTTCAGCTCCGCCACCACGTCCAGCTGCTCGCGCAAGCGGTCGGCCGACAGCCCGCGGGCGACGGTCAGCCGCGGGGAGTGGTCGGTCAGCGCCGCCCACTCATGTCCGAGCTCGGCCGCCGTCCGCCCCATCTCCTCGATCGGGCTGCCGCCGTCGGACCAGTCGGAGTGCAGATGGCAGTCCCCGCGCAGCAGCTCCCACAGCTGCCGCCCGTTCTCAGGCGGTGCGGCAGCCGCGGACCTGCCCTCCAGGTCCGTCAGATAGCCGGGCACCTGACCGGCCAGCGCCTCGCGCACCACCTGGGCCGTCTTCGGACCGACGCCCCGGAGCGACTCCAGCGTCCCTGCCTCGGCCCGCGCCCGTACCTCGCCCTCGGGCAGCTCGGCCAGTACCCGGGCGGCCGTACGGAAGGCACGTACGCGATACGTCGGCGCCAGGGACCGCTCCAGCAGAAAGGCGATCCGGTTCAGCGCCTGGACGGGATCCATCGCCACCTCCCCCTCCAGGGTTCCCCGGCGCCGGCGCCCCCGCACGGCGGCGGACGGAGGCGTGGACGACCTGGAGGGGTCGTCGACGCGGATTGCGCTCTACGCTCGATGCATGACCGAAATCGCGAGCCCGCACATTCCAAACCCGCGGATCATGGTGCTCGGGGTTCAGCCGGGCACGCCTCCTTTCCGCATCCTGGAGATCGACGGTGAGGTCGTCGGCCAGGCGAAGACCGTCACCGACGTCCTGGAGGCCGCCGCCGCCTTCGGCATCACGGTCCATGATCTGGATGACCCGGACGTGGTCCGCTGGGTCGGCGGAGACAAGTTCACCTGGCACCACCACTAGCCGGCCGGGTCAGCCGACCGTCCACTTCTGGTTGGCGCCGCCCGTGCAGGTCCATATCTGCAGCCGAGTGCCGTTGGCCGCGTTGTCGCCGGTCACATCGAGGCACTTGCCGGCCTGCGGGTTGACGATGTCGCGCGCCGCGGAGACCGCCCATCTCTGGTTGGGGCCGCCGGTGCAGTCCCACAGCTGGACCATCGAGCCGTCCGCGGTGCCGTTGCCCGTCACGTCCAGGCACTTGCCGAGCGCCCGGAGCGTTCCGTCGGCGCCGGCGGTCCACTGCTGGGCGGCGGAGCCGTTGCAGTCGTAGAGCTGTACGGGCGTGCCGTTGGCGGGGTTCGCCCCGGCCACGTCCACGCACTTCCCGGCCAGTCCCCTGATCGCGCCGCCGGTGGCAGGGTCGCCGGTCGTCACCGAGACGTGGTCCACGACCAGTTGCTGCGGAAAGACCGTGGATCCGTCCGGGTCGCCCGGCCAGTAGCCGCCGACCGCGAGGTTCAGGATCAGGAAGAACGGCTTGTCGAACACCCAGGTCCGTCCGCCCAGGTCGGCGGGTGTGCGCCGCTGGTAGACGTTCCCGTCCACGGACCAGGTGATCGAGTCGGGCGCCCAGTCGACGGCGAAGGTGTGGAAGGCGTCGGCGAAGGCCTGCCCGTTCGGGAGGGAGTAGGCGGCCCCTATGCCGCCCGACCCGGAGTAGCCGGGTCCGTGGATCGTGCCGTGCACGGTCGAGGGCTCGAAGCCGACGTTCTCCATGATGTCGATCTCGCCCGAGTCCGGCCAGTTCACCGGTGTGCCGAGCATCCAGAACGCGGGCCACATGCCCTGCCCGCGCGGCACCTTCAGCCGCGCCTCGACGTGCCCGTACTGGGCGGTGAACTTCCCGGCGGTGTTCAGCCGGGCCGAGGTGTACTGACAAGTGCCGTACCAGCACTGGTAGTTGGCGGGGTTCTCGCGCCGGGCCGTGATCACCAGGTGGCCCTGGCCGTCCAGTGCCGCGTTCTTGTTGCCCGAGGTGTAGTACTGCCGCTCGTGGTTGTTGACGTTGTCGCCGGTTTCGATCTGCCACTTCGACGGGTCGGCCGCGGCACCGGCGGGCCCGTCGAAGCTGTCGGAGAACGTCACCGCGGCGGCCGTGGCGTCCGGTGGTTCCGCCTGAGCGGGTCCGATCGCGGCGGACGCGACCAGGACGGCCGGCAAAGCGGCGAGGAGACACATGCGGAGCGGGCGTAGCAGGCGTGGGGCGGCCATCGTGCTCCCT
Organism: Streptomyces sp. R28; assembly: GCF_041052385.1. Lineage (GTDB taxonomy): Bacteria > Actinomycetota > Actinomycetes > Streptomycetales > Streptomycetaceae > Streptomyces. The sequence continues at coordinate 10,271,240 of NZ_CP163439.1, forward strand.
TCCGTACGGCGACCCGGTGGGCGGGTGCACCGAGCGAGGTGGGGGGAGGGGGGAAGGTGTCGCCACTTGATTTAAGGAGTGAGGTAAGGGGCCGTCAATACTTTGGTACAGACCAGAAGTCGAGCGTGTGCGATCGGCTCCGCCCGGCACGATTCGTCCGCCGCCGAAGTGTTCGGTTTCTAGGCTTCTCGCCATGAACGCCGCACACCTCGGTGAGCTGCTCGCCGTCCTGGGCGCGGGCATCGCCGCCGGTGCCGTCAACGCCGTCGTCGGCTCCGGGACGCTGATCACCTTTCCGGTCCTGCTCGCGACCGGCCTGCCGCCCGTCACCGCCACGGTCTCCAACGCGCTCGGCCTGATCCCGGGCTCGATCAGCGGAGCCATCGGGTACCGCGAAGAACTCCGCGGGCAGCGCCGGCGCATCGTGAAGTGGGGCGCCGGCGCCCTGCTCGGCGGACTCACCGGCGCCACGCTGCTGCTGGCCCTGCCCGCCTCGGCGTTCGAACGGATCGTGCCGGCCTTGGTGGGACTCGCCCTCGTGCTGGTCGTTCTCCAACCGCTTCTCGCCAGGAAGGTGCGCAGCCGCCGCACCCGCAAGGGGCGAACCGTACGTCCTGACGGCGGCCCCCTGCTGCTCGTCGGACTGACCCTGGCCAGCGTCTACGGCGGCTACTTCTCCGCTGCCCAGGGCATCATCTACGTCGCCCTGATGGGCATGCTCCTCGACGACGGCCTGCAACGCCTCACCGCCGTCAAGAACGTGCTCGTCGCCGTGGTCAACTCCGTCGCCGCGCTGTTCTTCCTCGTCGTCGCGGACTTCGACTGGACGGCCGTAGCTCTTCTCGCGGTCGGATCCGCGGTCGGCGGCCATCTCGGCGCCACGACAGGCCGCCGCCTGCGCCCCTCCGTCCTGCGCACGCTCATCGTGGCGGTCGGCACGGTGGCCGTCGTCCAGTTGGTGCTGCGCTAGGGATGGCCGAGCGTGCGTGGCGGCGTTCCCTCCAACCACGCAAGGCTCGCCAACTATCTGACCTTGATGATCGCTTTTCCGAACGGGCTGGCCGACTCGTAGTACCGGTACGCTGCGACGGCTTCCTCGAACGGGAACACTCGGTCGATGACTGGTCGGAGCCGATGCGTGGCAATGACGTTGTTCATGGAGATGAACTGGGCTCGGCTACCGACGGCCAACGCCCGGACCGTAGCGGCGACGCCGAACAGCAGACGGGGATCGACCGGTGGCCAGTTGCCGGAGACGGATCCGACGAGGGCGATGTGTCCGTCGACGGCGAGCGACTTCAGCGACTGCTCCAGCGTTCCGGCGGTGTCGACGACGCGGTCGACCCCTCGCCCGGCGGTGAGTTCGCGGGCGGTGGCGTGCCAGTCGGGAATGTCGCGGTAGTTGACGACCTCGTCGGCGCCCAGATCGCGAAGGCGTTGTTCCTTGTCCGCGCGGCTTGTCGTGGCGAATACTCTCGCGCCCAGAAGTTTGGCGAACTGCACCGTGAACAGCGACACGCCCCCGGAGCCCGTGGCCAGTACGGTCTGTCCGCGCCGAACTCCGCGGCCGTCGCCGGTCAGGGCGTTCCACGCCGTGACGGCGGCGCAGGGAAGAGTCGCCGCCTCGGCATAGGAGAGGTGTTCGGGGATGGGCACGAGCGCGTCCTCCGGGAGGACGGCCAGCTCCGTCAGCATTCCGTCGAGCGAGCCACCCAACTGCGGCAGGTATGCCGGTTCCAGCGGGCCGTCCAGCCACCGTGGGAACAGTGCGGCGGTGACGCGGTCGCCCGGGCGCACCCGCCGGACACCTGGCCCAACAGCGACGACCTCGCCGGCACCGTCCGAGACCGGTATGACGTCCGGTTTGACGGGCAGCGCGTACTGCCCCCGCAGCACCAGAAGTTCACGGAAGTTGAGCGAGGTGGCGTGGACCGCGACCGCAACCTCCCCTTCCCCGGGCGTGCGTGGTTCGTGCGTGCGCAGCGACAGGCCATCGATACCGCCGCCGGTGCTGACGCGGTAGCTGCGCACCAAGGATGGGAGTCTCGCCGTCATCGCGGTCATCCTTCGATGAACTGGTAGTCGCTGACGATGCGGCCGTCGGGGCCGAGAACGAGGATCTCCAGCCCGACGCCGGCGACCTCACCACCGCCCCGGGGTGCCATCTCCCAGTGGAACTTGACGACGTCGCGGAGCCGGTCGGTGTTGCCGCGCGACCGGAAGACGAAGGTGCCCGGCGCGACGAACTCCTCGTAGGCGCGCGTGACCCGGAACTCCAACGCGTGGTGCCCGCGTGCCTCCAGGACGAGACGATCGAAACCCAGCCCTTCAGCGGTCTGCAGGATCTCCTTGGGAGGCTTTAGCACATGGACCGCGTCGGCGGACCACAGCTCGCGAATCGCGGTGCGGCGGCGCTCCGCATCGGGTTCGTTCCACACGGCAACGTAGCGGTCGGTGAGGTCGTGGACGTCAATATCGGCCATGGCTGTTCCCTAAGAATGGTCGGCGGTCCGGGAGGACCGGGTGTGGCTGATGGCTGTTTGTCGTTGATGACTCGAGGTGAATGGCCGCCCGGTTCTCCGGGACGCTCCGACCACTGATTGAGAACTGCGGGCATCGCTGGTTAGGGACCTGTCGGCGGGGTGTTCTTCGGGCCACGAGATGCTGGTCGCGAGGGATACGGAGCCACGAACTTGAGCTCGTCGCAGACGCGGATATGGGTCGGCATCGATGCCGGCAAGGGTCACCACTGGGCGGTGGCAGTCGACACCGACGGCGAGACGCTGTTCTCGACAAAAGTGATCAACGACGAGGCCCAAATCCTCACGCTCATCGAGACCGCCCGCGAAAGGGCGGACGACGTGCGGTGGGCAGTAGACATCTCCGGCCGTGCCTCGACCCTGCTGCTGGCTCTCCTGATCGCGCACGGCGAGCAAGTCGTCTATGTACCGGGCCGCACGGTCAACCGCATGTCCGGCGCCTACCGCGGAGAGGGCAAGACCGATGCCAAGGACGCGAAGGTCATTGCCGATCAAGCCCGCATGCGCCGGGACTTCGCTCCACTGAACACCCCGCCCGAGGTCGTCTCCACCCTCCAGCTGCTGACGCGTCACCGGGCCGGCCTGATCGCCGACCGGGTCCGGCTCGTCAACCGCCTCCGTGACCTGCTGCTGGGCATCTGCCCCGCTCTGGAACGGGCCTTCGACTACTCCGCGGCCAAGGGGCCCGTTCTCATGCTGACCGAGTACCAGACCCCGGCCGCCCTGCGGCGAATCGGCTTCAAGCGGCTGACCACCTGGCTGGAGCGGCGAAAGGTTCGCGGGGCCGCAGAAGTCGCGGCCAAGGCCGTGGAGGCCGCCCAGTCCCAGCTGACCGCGCTGCCCGGCGAGAAGCCGGCCGCCAGGCTGGTCTGCGAGCTCGCCCACCAGCTCCTGGCCCTGGACGATCGGATCAAGGACAACGACCGGGAGATCCGTGAGACCTTCCGCGCCGACGACCGTGCCGAGATAATCGAGTCCATGCCTGGCATGGGGCCGATCCTGGGCGCCGAGTTCGTCGCCATCGTCGGCGACCTGGCAGGCTACAAGGACGCTGGCCGCCTCGCCTCTCATGCCGGCCTTGCTCCGGTCGCCAGGGACTCCGGTCGGCGCACCGGCAACTACCACCGACCTCAGCGCTACAACCGACGCCTGCGGCACATCTTCTACATGTCGGCGCAGACCGCCATGATGCGGCCCGGACCGTCGAGGGACTACTACCTCAAAAAGCGATCCGAGGGGCTGCTGCACACCCAGGCCTTGCTCGCGCTCGCCCGCCGCCGGGTCGACGTGCTCTGGGCCATGCTGCGTGACAAGAGGCTGTTCACCTCCGCCCCGCCGGTCACACAGGCGGCTTGACAGGATCATTGAGATTCCCCTCGGTTGTGCATGGTCGGCGTGTCACAACGACCGTGCTGCGTCGGCCGTCGCGTGGCAATTCCCCGCAGGGAATCGCCGATCAGCAGCCGGGCGGGATACACAAGAGGGGTGATCAGCGAATCGAACAGAGGCGGACTTGCCGGCGCGTTGCGTGAATGGCGCACCCGGCGACGCGTCAGCCAGCTGGAACTGGCCATGCGCGCCGGAACCACGCAGCGGCACGTCAGCTTCATCGAGAGCGGACGGTCGGCCCCTGGCCGATCAATGATCATCCGGCTGGCTGAATCCCTGGAGGTGCCGATCCGCGAGCGCAACGAACTCCTCCGTGCGGCCGGATTCGCACCGGCCTACCCGCAGACCCGCATGGACGACCCCCAGCTCGAACCGATCCGCACCGCCCTCGAACGGATCCTGCAGGGCCATCTGCCGTACCCGGCGGTGGTTGTCGACCGGCACGGCGACCTCCTCTCGGCCAACGCCGCCTTCCATGCGCTCACCGCCGGCGTGGCCCCGCATCTGCTCGTACCGCCGGTGAGCGTTCCCCGGGTGCTGCTGCATCCGCAGGGCCTGGCGCCACGCATCGTCAACCTCGACGAGTGGGCGTGGCACATCATCGACAGCATCCAGGCCGAGAGCGTGCGCAACCCGGACGACCAACTCCAACGCTTGGCCTCCGAACTCATCGACCTGGTACCACTGCGTCCGCGCGAGTCACCGCACCACCTCGGCTTCGCCGTACCGCTGCGCCTTAGGGCACATGATCCGGACGACGACAGGGAGCTGACGCTCATCACCACGCTCACTCACTTCGGCACCGCCATCGACGTCACCATCGCCGAACTACGACTTGAGGCGTTCCTGCCGGCCGACGAAGCGACCGGCGCCATGCTGGCCGAACTCGTCAAGCGGTAACCGACCTGCCCGGCCCAGCCCCGCGCAGCGACCAAACCCTCAACCCGTCATGCGCTCGCTCACCGGCTGCTGACGGCCGTCGTCGGCGTCGAGGTCGACCGGCACCGCCCTGGTGACGGTGGTGTCGATCTGCACTGCCGTCTGGTGTGCACCGAGGTTGTCCAGAACGACGGTTCCGTCCAAGGCGACCGCGACGTGCTCGCCTTGTCGGAGCTAGGCCTTGTCGGAGCGAGGCCCTCGGGCGTGCACCGCGCGGCTCAGTCGCCGGCCCAGCAGGAGGTAGCCGATCAGGGCTCCGCTGGTGTTGAGGATGACGTCGTCGATGTCGAAGGCGCGCCCAGTCACCAGCGCACCCTGCGCGAACTCGACGAGAAGCATGACGGTCGCCGTGAGCAGAAGTACGCGCAGGACACCGCGTGTGCGTGGGGCGACGACGGGGACCAGGATGCCGAACGGAACGCCCAGCAGCAGGTTCCCGCCGATCTGCCGGAAGGCGTCGCGCAGTTCGGGCTGGTCCAGATAGGCCCGCAGGGAGCGGCCCGGATGCAGGTTGGTGTGGGTCAGGGCCTCCGAGGCGGGGGAGGGCTGGAGAGTGAGCTTCGCCAGGACGACGGCGAAGGCGACCATGAACGCGAAGGCGCACAGCATCGCCAGGAGGCGGGCCAGGAAGCGCAGGGGGTTCTGCCTGGGACGCGGAGTGCGCCGGGGCTTGGCGGCGCGCTCGGATTTGGCGGCGCGCCCGGACTTGGCCCCGCCTGTGGGCTTCGCGCCGCCTGAGGATTTGGCGCCGTCCGCCGACTTGGCGGCGCCGGCGGTCTTGGAAGTGCCGGGGCGTATCGCGGCGCGCGAACGTGAGGTTCCACGGGCCATGCGGTCCTCCAGTCTTCAACTTCCCTTTGTAGTAAGGCGATTACCCAGGTAGCCCGATGAGATGCCGCCCGCGCCGCTCCCGGTCACGGCTGCCCGCGGTTTCCCTTCATGCTGTCGGGGCACTCCGGCCGGAGACCCGCGCGTGCCGCCGCCTCTGTCGCCCAGGGCGGTGTTTGGATGACGCGGAACGGAAGTGACGGAAATAACGGACTCCGGCCCGAGGAGGTGGCGTATGGACCGGCGTACGACGCTTCTCGCCACGGCCGAGTTCCTGGCCTGGTGGGCCGCGCTCGCCGTGCTGTGGCTGGTCCTCATCAGCACCGTGGACACCCTGGAACTCGCGGTCGGCGCGGGCGCCGCCGCCATGGCAGCGCTCGCGGCCGTAGCCGCACGCCGGGCGGTGACCGGACGATGAACGGCTGGCTCCTCGCAGCGACCGTCGTACTCGGCGGAGGAGTGGGCGCCACCCTCTGGGGCGTCGCCACCGGACCGCTGCGGCGCCGGGTGGTGGCCCAGAACCTGTCCACCGCCCTGGCCTGCCCCGGACTGCTCCTGCTCGGCCAGGGTTACGAGCGCCCCTCGTACGTCGACCTCGCCCTGGTCCTCGCCCTGCTCGGCCCCGTCGGCACCCTCGTCTTCGCCCGCCTGCTCGCCGACGAACTGGCCGACGACCCGCCGCGCGCCCGGGGCCTGACCTGGGCGGCCGCAGGTCTTGCCGCGTCGGTGGTCCTGGCGCTGTGCGTGGCGGCCGGGCCGAGCAGGGCGATGGTGAAGCTCCTGCTCACGGGCGCGCTCCTGATCGGCGGGAACATGGCCGCCTCCCGTGCGCTGTCCGGCGGTTTCGCGGGGGTGCGCGGTGGTTGACGCGGTCATCGTCATCGCGCTGGTGCTCGTAGCCGTCTGTGCGACTGCGGCGGTGGCCGTCCGCGACCCGGTGCGCCAAGCTCTCGTGCTCGCCGTCCTCGGCGTCGCACTCGCGGTGCTGTTCACCTCGGTGCAGGCGCCCGACGTCGCCCTGTCGCAACTGGCGGTCGGCGGCGCCCTCACCCCGCTGCTGCTGCTCCTGGCCGTCCGCAAGGTCAAGCGGCGCAAGGGGCGGGAGCGATGACCCCGCGCACCCGGCTCGGCCTTGTCCTCGTCGGCGGCGTCGGCCTCGCCGCGCTCCTCGTCGCCGCCTGCCTGCGGCTGCCGGACTTCGGCGGCGACAGCCACCCGTACGGCGACCGCGCCGTGCACGAGGCCCTCGTCCGCCGCACCGCCAACTCCATCGCCTCCGTCAACTTCGACCAGCGCGCCTTCGACACCCTCGGCGAGATGACCATCCTGTTCGCGGCCGTCGTCGGCTGTGTCGTCCTGCTGCGGCAGACCCGCGACGAGCACCGTGCCCGACCCGAACCCGCCGACGTGGCCCCGCCGGTACGCCGCTACGCCCTGATCGTCCTGCCGGTCGCCCTGGTCACCGGCCTCTACGTCATCGCGCACGGCCAGCTCAGCCCCGGCGGCGGCTTCCAGGGCGGCGTCGTCGCCGCGACCTCCCTGCACCTGCTCTACCTCGGCGCCGACTACCGCGCCCTGGAACGCGTCCGCCCGGTCGGCCTGTACGAGGTCGGCGACGCCGTCTCGGCCTCGGCCTACCTTGTCACCGGCCTCGCGGGCCTCATCGCAGGAACCACGTTCCTCGCCAACACCCTGCTGCCGTACGGCACGTTCAACACGCTGTCCTCCGGCGGCACGGTGCCGCTGCTGAACGCGGCCATCGGCATGGAGGTCGCGTGCGCGGTCGTCGTGCTGCTCGCCCGCTTCCTGGACCAGGCCGTCGAGATCGAGGAGGAGAGCGGAAAGTGAGCGCGCCGTGATGGATGTCCTGCCGTACCTCGTCGCCGCATGGATCTTCCTGGCCGGCTGCTACGGCCTCGCCACCAGCCGCAATCTGATCCACGCCGTCGGCTGCCTGTCCGTCTGCCAGTGCGCCACGTACGTCCTGCTGCTGGCCGTCGGCTACCGCGACGACGCCACCGCCCCCGTCTTCTCCGACATCGAGCCCGGCTCACGCCCCGTCGTCGACCCGGTCGTGCAGGCGCTCGCCCTGACCGACGTCGTCGTCGGCGCCACCGTCACCGCCCTGCTGCTCGCGCTCGTCATTCAGGTCTTCAAGCGGCACGGCACGGTCGACCCCGACGAACTGACCGAGCTGCGCGGCTGATGGACGACCTGCTGCCGCTGCTCGTCGCCGTACCGCTCCTCGGCGCCGCCCTCCTCGTCGCCGGCGGCCGCCGCCTGCCCCGTGTCCTCGCCGAGTCCGTGGGCTGTGCCGTCTCGGCGGGCACGGCCGGGCTCGCGATCGCGCTGCTGCTGAACTCCTCGCCGCCGATGGCCGAATGGGTCGGCGGGTGGACGCCGATCGAGGGCCGCGGCGTCGGCATCGTCCTGGTCGGGGACGGCGCGGGGCTCGGCATGGCGGCCCTGGCGTCCCTGCTGACCCTCGCGGCGCTGGCGTACTCCTGGCACTACTTCGAGGAACCCCCACGCCGGCACACCGGCTCGTTCCCCGCGCTGATGCTGCTCTTCCAGGCGGCCATGTGCGGGTTCGCGATCGCGGGCGACCTGTTCAACGCGTTCGTGTGGTTCGAGCTGATGAGTGTCGTCGCCTACGCGCTGACCGGGCACCGGATCGAGGAGGCCAAGGCCGTGCAGGGCGCGCTGAGCTTCGGGGTGGTCACCTCGCTCGGCGCGTACGCCATGCTGATGGGCATCGGCCTGCTCTACGCCCGCACCGGCGAGCTCGGCATGGCGCAGATCGGCCGCGGTCTCGACGTGCACGGGCCGCCGGACGCACTGGTCCTCGCCGCCTTCGTCCTCGTCCTGACCGGCCTGCTGGTCAAGGCGGCCGCCGTGCCCTTCCACTTCTGGCTCCCGGACGCACACGCCGTCGCCCCCACCCCCGTGTGCATGCTGCTGTCGGGTGTCATGGTCGAACTCGGCGTGTACGGCGTCTGGCGCGTGTACGGCACCGTCTTCGCCGGACCCGGCGGGATCCCGGCGGCCGACCTGGAGCGGGTGCTCGTCGTGCTCGGCTGCGTGACGGCGGTGATCGGCGCGGTCATGTGCTGGTACCAGCGGCACATCAAGCGGCTGCTGGCGTGCTCGACGGTCGCCCACACCGGGCTCTTCCTGATCGGCATCGGCGTACTGACACCGGAGGCAGACGACGGGGTCGCCTTGTACGTCCTCGGCCACGCCGGGGTGAAAGCCGCGCTGTTCGCCTGCACGGGCATCCTCCTCGACCGGTACGGCACCGTCGACGAACACGCGCTGCACGGGCGGGGCCGGGAACTGCGCGGTGTCGCCGTGCTGTTCGCGGTGGCCGGGCTCGCGCTCGCGGGACTCCCGCCGTTCGGGACGGCGTTCGGGAAGGCCGTCACGGAGGAGGCCGTGGGCGGCCCGCTCACCGTCCTGTACGTCGCCGCGACCGCGGTCACCGCGGGGGCGGTGCTGCGGGTCGCCGCCCGCGTGTTCCTCGGGCTCGGCCACCTGCCCGAGGAGGACACCGAGTACGAGACGACCGGTGGCGGTGAGCGGCCCGAGACCCGGCATCGGCTCGGCCGGATCCCCGACACCATGACCGTGGTCCCCGCCCTGCTGCTCGCCGGTTCGCTCGCCGTCGGTGTGGCCCCCGGCTTCGGCGAGGCCGTGGCGCACGCCGTCAACGAGGCCGGGTCCGGCGGTGCCGTGGTGCCCGCACCGCACTGGAGCCCGGCCGGTGTGCTGCTGGACCTCGCTTCGACCGCGCTGGCCCTGGGCCTCGCGGCCCTGGCCGTGACCCGGCCGGGGTTCCTCACGCTCCCGGACCGGGCACGGCCGCTGCGGCGCCTGCAGTCCGGGCACGTCGGGGACTACGTGGCCTGGGTGCTGGTGGGCGCCACCGTGCTCGGCGCGCTGGCCCTGCCGGGCCTGCTGTCGTAGGGGAGCCGCAGGGGGCTCAGGCCCCGTACACCACCTTCACCTCCTTGAAGCCGAGGGAGTGGAGCAGGCCTTCGAGCATGTCGGTGGTGTTGGTCTCGGCGCGTGCGGTCAGCCTGCTCTCCTTGGCCGCCTCGCCGATGTGCCTGACCGCCAGCTTCTGGACGGCCTGTTCGCTGTTCGGGTTGTCCGAGAAGAGATCGCCGAGACGGTCGAGGAGACCGCGCTGCTTGGAGACCGCGTAGGAGCGGTCGGGGTCCAGGGACGGTTTGCCGAGGGCGGCGTGCGGGAGACGGAGCGTTGCGGACGTACGGTCGTCATTGACCGTGACGTCGTCCTTACCGACCCTTCCGAGGTCGACATAGGCGTCCACGGTGCCCGCGCCGACGTACAGCGTGCGGGTGCCGCGGATCGCGTCGGGCAGGAACTTGGCGTCCTTCTCCAGATCCACGACGATCTGGAAGTTGCCGGAGGCGGCGTCGTAGCGGCTCATGTCCTGGATGGACTGGAGCAGTGCGGGACCCGAACGGTCGTTGGTCTCGGTGCCGAACAGGTCCTTGAGGCCCGGGATCACGCTCAGCCTGATCCCGGCGAAGAAGACGACGAGCACCAGGATCAGGGCGCTCACCACCTTCGCCCAGCCGGGCATGCGCTTGTTGATGCGCTTGATGGGAGTCGTCATGTCGACGTTCCTCCTTCCCTGTTCAACCAAGTACCCCCAAATCCCTTGCCGGACCTGTCCGTTGGCCGATTGCCGCCACTGGCTGAGGCGGCAGCGGCGCACTAGCGTGGGGAACCGTCCGTACCGGCGCGTCTGGAGACCCGGATGAGCGCAGACAGCACCTCTCGGCCGCTTCGCCCCATGCACCGCATCAGCCTCCCCGAGCCCGGACCGCCCCGGCTCGGCACCCTCGCCACGGGCACCCCGGTATGGCTCGTGACCCGGTACGCCGAGGTGCGGCAGGTGCTCATGGACCCTCGGTTCAACAGGAGTTCGCTGCACGCGGCGGACGCCCCGCCCCTGCTCGTCGTACCGAACCTGCTCGACTCACCCGACGGGCTCGTCAACCAGGACGGTGCCGCCCACCAGATGCTGCGCGGCACCGTGCAGCGGGCCTTCACGCCCCGGGCGATCGCGCGCTGGCGACCCTGGGTGGCCTCGGTGGTCGAGGCGCTCCTGGACGACCTCGCCGAACGGGACCGGCCCGCCGACATCATCGAGGGGTTCACGCGGCCGCTGCCCGTCTCGGTGATCTGCCGCCTGATGGGGCTGGAGCACGTGGAGAGCGAGCGCATCCGGCGCTGGGCCGATCACGCCCTGTCCGGTGGCGCCCACACCGCCGAGGAAGTCGGCCTGGCGATGCGGGAGTTCGGCGAGTTCGCCGGTCGGCTGGTGGCCGAGCGTCGGACGTCACCGGGCGACGACCTGGTGAGCGGGCTGGTCGCGGCGGGCGACGCACTCGGCATCGACGAGCGCCGACTGCTCACCCTGGTCTGCGGACTGGTCGTCGCCGGGCACGAGACCACCATGACGGCGCTCGGCAACGCCGTCGTCTACCTCCTCACCGACGGGCAGGCGGCCTGGCCGGGGCTCGCCAAGGACGCGGGGGCCGCGGCCACCGCGGCCGAACAGCTGCTGCGCACCATCCCGCTCAGCGAGGGCCGGGTCCTGCCCGGGCTGATCCGCCGCGCCGTCGAGGACGCCGAGGTGGGAGGCGTGCTGATCCCGGCGGGCAGTGTGGTCGCTGTCCAGACCAACTCCGCCGGCCGAGACCCGGACGCCTTCCCACCCGGCGAACCCGACCTCTTCGCCCCCCTGGCCTCGCCCGGCATCGCCTTCGGCGCCGGACCCCACCACTGCCTGGGCGCCTGGCTCGCCCGCCTGGAACTCGAACTCGCCCTGCACCGCCTCGCCGCCCGCTTCCCACGCCTGCGGGCCGAGTTCACCCCCGAGACCATCGTGTGGCGGGAGGGGCAGATGACGCGGAGCCCGCTCCGGTTGCCCGTGTCCTGGTGAGGCAATCCCCACACGCTCTCGCCCACACCTGAGCCGCAACGTTTCTGCCGAGGTCAGTAGCATGATTCCGCCACCCGGAATGATCAGGCGAGGAGCGGATCGTGCGAGAGATCGCCGTGTTCAGCGGTAGTGCCCACCCCGAACTGGCGGCGGAGGTCTGCGCTCACCTGGGGGTGCCGCTCAGCCCCACCCGGGTCAGCCGGTTCGCCAACGACTGCCTTGAGGTGCAGCTGCAGGCCAACTGCCGGGAACGGGATGTCTTCCTGATCCAGCCGCTGGTCCGGCCCGTCCAGGAACACCTTGTCGAGCTCCTGCTGATGTGCGACGCCGCGCGCGGCGCGTCCGCACGCCGGATCACCGTCGTCATGCCGCACTACTCCTACGCCCGCTCCGACAAGAAGGACGCCCCTCGTATCTCGCTCGGCGGGCGGCTCGTGGCGGACCTGATGGTGTCGGCGGGCGCGAGCCGCGTCCTCGCCATGACGCTGCACTCGCCGCAGGTGCACGGCTTCTTCACGGTGCCGGTCGACCACCTGCACGCACTGCGCGAACTCGCCGCCCACTTCCGCCGGTACGACCTCTCCCGTACGACCGTCGTCTCGCCGGACCTCGGCAACGCCAAGGAAGCCGCCGCGTTCGCCCGGATGATCGGCGCCCAAGTGGCCGCCGGCGCCAAGCAGCGGTTCGCGGACGACCGGGTCAGCATCAACTCCGTCATCGGCGAGGTGACCGGACGGGACGTGATCGTCCTGGACGACGAGATCGCCAAGGGCAGTACGGTCCTCGAACTCCTCGACCGGCTGCGCGAGTTGGGGCCGCGGTCGATCCGCGTCGCCTGCACGCACGGCCTGTTCGCGTCCGGCGCCCTGAAGCGGATCGGCGAGCAGCCCGACGTACTGGAGATCGTGTGCACCAACACCGTGCCGGTCCCGCAGGAGGAGCGCACCGAGAAGCTGCGCATCCTGTCCATCGCCCCCGCGCTGGCCGAGGCCGTGCGCCGCATTCACAACGGGGAGTCGGTCAGTGCCCTGTTCGACGCGCCGGGAACCGAATAGAGCCCCACGTGCACCGCGGCCATCACGCAGGAGCAGGAGCCTCATAACGTGCCGGACGTGGCCTCGGGCTGGTTCAGGGCCGCGTCCGGTGTCGGATGCGGGGGGAGCAGCCGGGACAGCCCGGTGATTTTGAGGACCCGCAGGGTCAGCGGGTGGGTGCAGACCAGGTGCAGCCGGCCGCCGTGGTCGAGCACCCGGGCGCGGGCCCGGTAGAGCAGGCGCAGTCCCGAGCAGTCGAAGAACTCGACGCTTCTGAGGTCGATCACGATCCGGGCGTCGGGGTGTGTCGTCACCCGGTCCAGGTACGGCGCTATCTCCACCGCCGCCGCGATGTCGATCTCGCCGCGGAACTCCAGCACCGTGTGGCCCCGGTGCCGGTGGACGCGCAGATGCCGACTGAACGGCGCAGATTCCTGCTGCACGACGACATCGCCTCCAACCTGCTCACTTGCGGCGGGCTGCCCAAATCCAGTCCCCGCACTGCAAGTTACCCTCGATTGAGCGAATTTGAGCATGTTCGATTGACATATGTCTTCGAATTGCGACAGAGGTTTCGCGAGATGTCCGGGGCGCGGCTACGACAGTGCGTGCCAGGCCTTCGAGAGGGCCTGGCGGAACTGCTCGGTCTGATGAGCCGTGAGCTCTCGCACCATGCGCTCCTCCAGCTCCCGTACGGACTCCTCGTGCCGCGCGAGCAGCTCGCGCCCGGCGTCGGTCAGCAGGATCAGGAGCTCCCGGCGGTTGCGCGGATTGCGCTCCCGGCGGACGAGCCCGCGGCCCTCCAGGCTGCGCACCAGATCGGCGATGGACTGCGCCGTGACGAACGAGTCGCGCGCCAGCTGTGCGGCCGACAGTCCGTCGTGCCGCTGCAGCACGGTGAGCGCGGTGTACTGCAGCGCGGTGATCCCGGACGGCCTGACCAGCTCGTCCAGGTGGGAGCGCACGACGAGCTCCACCTGCTTCACCATGTAGAGAAGCGACGGAGGTGCCTTGGCTGCCTGGGTGTCGAGCATGAGTTCACCCTAGAGCATTGACAGGAAACCTGTCTGTAATGAGACTGCGAACACGCAGGAATCCTGTTGGTTGAAATCTTGGCGATGAGGCTGAGGAGTGGCAATGACCACCTTCGAGATCGAACCCGGTCGGTTGTTCATAGGGGGCCAGTGGTGTGAGGCCGCCGACGGAGCGCGCACCGAGGTGGTCGACCCGTCCCGCGGCGCGGTCGTCACGACCGTCGCGGACGCCGGTGCCGCCGACGTGGACGCGGCTGTGCGCGCCGCGCGGGAGGCCTTCGACGACGGTGCCTGGTCCGGGCTGAGCGGCCGCGAGCGGGGCAGGGTGCTGCACAGGGTCGCCGAGCTGATCCGGGAGAACGCGGACACCATCGCCGAGCTGGAGAGCCGCGACGTCGGCAAGCCGATCACGCTCGCCCACGCCGTCGACGTGACCAACGCGGCCAACGACTACGAGCACTTCGCCGCCCTCGCCCACGCCCTGGACGGCTCCGTCCGGGACACGCCCATGAACGCCCTCGCCTACGTCCTGCGGCGGCCGATCGGTGTGGTCGCGGCGATCACTCCGTACAACTTCCCGCTGATCCTGGCCGGTTCGAAGATCGCCCCGGCGCTCGCGGCCGGCAACACGGTGGTGCACAAGCCGGCCGAGGAGACTCCGCTCAGCGCCCTGTACATGGCCGAGCTCTTCAAGCGGGCCGGTGTCCCCGACGGCGTGGTCAACGTCGTCACCGGCGGCCCCGCGGCCGGCGAGGCACTGCTGCGGCACTCCGGGGTGGACAAGGTCGCCTTCACCGGCTCGACCGGCGTCGGGAGGAAGGTCGCGGCCCTCGCCGGGGAGTCGCTCAAGCCGGTCACCATGGAGCTCGGCGGCAACGCGGCCCACGTCGTCTTCGAGGACGCCGACCTGGAGAAGGCCGTCGGCGCGATCATCAAGGGGTTCGTCTTCAACACCGGGCAGTTCTGCATGGGCGGCCCCCGGCTGCTGGTGGCGCGCCCGGTCTACAGCACGCTGCTCGGCATCCTCGCCGACGCGGTGCCCGGTGTTCCGCTCGGCGACCCGCGCAAGCCCGAGACCGTCGTCGGTCCGATGGCGGGGGAGCGGCACCTGCGCAAGGTGGAGGAGTACGTCGACCTGGCCCGCAAGGAGGGCGGCCGCATCGTCTGCGGCGGTGAGCGGCTCGACCTGGACGGCGGCTACTACTACAAGCCGACCGTGATCGCCGACCTGCCGAACGACTCCCGGGTGGTCCAGGAGGAGATCTTCGGTCCGGTCCTCACCGTGCAGCCCTTCGACTCCGAGGACGAGGCCGTCGAGCTGGCCAACTCCACGCCGTACGGGCTGGCCTCCGGCATCCAGACCGGCAACCTGGCCCGCGCCCACCGTGTCGCCGACCGGCTTCAGGCCGGCATCGTCTGGGTCAACGACTGGGCGATGCTCGACCCCGCGGTCCCCTTCGGCGGAGTCAAGGACTCCGGCTTCGGGCGCGAGTACGGGCCTGAGGCGCTCGACGCCTACACCACCACCAAGTCCGTCGTCGTCTCGCTCGACTGAGCGCACCGCCAAGGAGATTCGCCAGATGTCCATCCCCACCCGTGCCGCCGTCGTCGAGTCCGGCGGAGCCCCCTTCACCCTCTCCGACGTGGAGCTCGCCGAGCCAGGACCGCACGAGGCCGTCGTCCGCATGGTGGCGACCGGCCTGTGTCACACGGACCTCGGCGTGGCGAGCGGCGGACTGCCCTTCCCCCTCCCCGGCGTCCTCGGCCACGAAGGCGCCGGTGTGGTCGAGGCCGTCGGCTCGGCCGTCACCGGCGTCGCGCCGGGCGACCACGTCGTACTGTCCTTCACCTCCTGCGGCGACTGCCGCAACTGCCGGGGCGGGCACCCGGCGTACTGCGCGACCTGGCTGCCGCTGAACCTCATCGGCGGGCGCCGGGCCGACGGCAGCAGCACGATCAGCCGGGGCGGCGAGGAGCTCGGCGGTCACTTCTTCGGGCAGTCCTCCTTCGCCGAGCGGGCGGTGGTGGACGAGCGCAGCCTCGTGAAGGTCGACCCCGACGTACCGCTGGAGTCGATCGCCCCGCTGGGCTGCGGCGTGCAGACCGGGGTCGGCGCCGTCTGGAACGTACTGAAGCCGGTCACCGGCAGCACGGTCGTCGTCCTCGGCGCCGGAGCCGTCGGCCTGTCCGCGGTCATGGCCGCCGCCCTCACCCCCGCCACCAACATCGTGGCCGTCGACCGGGTCGGCGAACGCCTGGCACTGGCAAAGGAGTTGGGCGCCACCCACACCGTCAACGCCGCCGAGACCGATCTCGCCGAGGCGCTCGCCGGGATCACCGGCGGCCAGGGCGCCGACGGCGTCGTGGAGACCACGGGCAACGTCGGCGTCCTGCGCCAGGGCGTCGACGCGCTCGCCGCCCGCGGCACCCTGGTCGTCGTCGGCGCCCCGCCGTTCGGCGCCGAGGTCGCCCTGGACGTCAACGGGCTGCTCGGCGGCAAGCAGGTCGTCGGACTCACCCTCGGTGACGCCGAGACGCAGGACTTCATCCCGGCCCTGGTCCGCCTGGTGAAGGAGGGGCGGCTCCCGCTGCACCGCCTGATCAGCACCTATCCGTTCGCGGAGATCGACCAGGCGGTACGGGACATGGGCGCGGGCAAGGCGATCAAGCCCGTGCTCACGTTCTGACGTCGGCCGGCCGTCAGTCCACCGAAAGGACCAGCTTCCCCGTGGTGCGGCCGGTGTCGCCGAGCGCGTGTGCCTCGGCGGCATCGGCCAGCGGGAACGTACCGGCGATCTCGGCGCGCAACTGTCCCTTCTCCACCAGGTCCGCGATCGCGCGCAGGTCGGCGCGGTCGGCGTCCACGAGCATCCGCACGCCCCGAACGCCGAGCCGCTCGGCCTCCTCGTAGAACTCGTCCGACCCGACCGGCAGGATCGAGACGACCAGGCCGCCCGGGCGCAGCACCCTCAGCGAGCGCACGGACGTCTCACCGCCCAGGGTGTCCAGTACGACGTCCACGTCCTTCACGGCGTCGGCGAAGTCCGTCTCCCGGTAGTCGATCAACTCGTCCGCGCCAAGGCTTTGCAGGAAGTCGTGCTTGCCCGCGCTCGCCGTGCCGATCACATGGGCGCCCCGCGCCTTGGCGATCTGCACGGCCACGTGCCCGACCCCGCCGGCGGCCGCGTGGATCAGCACCCGCTGTCCCGGCCGCACGTCGGCGTACTCGACCAGGGCCTGCCAGGCGGTGAGGGAGACCAGCGGCAGCGCGCCCGCCTGCGTGTGGTCGATCGAGGCCGGCTTGTGCGCGAAGGTGCGCGCCGGCGCGGTGACGTACTCGGCGTGCGAGCCGTGGCCGAACGGGTACGACAGCATGCCGAAGACCTCGTCGCCGGGCTGGAAGCGGGCGACTCCGATGCCGACCGCCTCGACCACGCCGGAGACGTCCCAGCCCAGGACGAAGGGCGGCTCGCCCAGGAAACCGCCGGTCGCGCGGTGCTTCCAGTCGGTCGGGTTGACGCCGGCGGCGCGGACGCGGACCAGCACCTCGTTCGGGCGCGGCGTCGGACGCTCGATCTTTACTTCCTTCAGGACCTCGGGACCGCCGAGGACGTCCTGGCTGATGGCTCGCATCGTGTTCACAGTGCTCATGGGAAAACAGCCTGCCGGGGACCGCCGCACCGGGAAATGGCACGATTGCCAACCTTCGATAGGATCGTGCCATGAGCGGTGAACGGTATGCGGAACGGGTCGTGGTGCTGGCCCTGGACGGCGTCTACCCCTTCGAGCTGGGTATCCCCAGCCGGATCTTCGGCGCGGCCGACGGCCGGTACGAGGTGCTGACCTGCAGCGTCGACGGCCGGCCGGTGCGCACCAACGCGGACTTCACGATCGGCGTCCAGCACGGCCCGGAGATCCTCGCCACGGCCGACACCGTGGTGGTCGCGTCCATGGCGGCGCCGTACATCCCCATGGAGCTGCCCGCCGAGGTCGCCGACGCGCTCGCGCTGATCCGCCCGGACGCCCGCATCGTGTCGATCTGCACCGCCGCCTTCGTCCTCGCTGCGGCGGGCCTCCTGGACGGCCGCAGGGCCACCACGCACTGGCAGGTGACCGAACCGTTCCGGCGCCGGTACCCGCACGTCGACCTGGACCCGGACGTCCTCTTCGTGCACGACGGCCGCATCCTCACCTCGGCCGGCGCCGCCTCCGGCGTCGACGTCTGCCTGCACATCGTCCGTACGGACCACGGCCACGAGCTCGCCAACGCGGTGGCCCGGCGCTGCGTCGTGCCCCCCTTCCGGGACGGCGGCCAGGCCCAGTACATCGAGCAGCCGGTCCCGGAGAGCGGAGCCGCGAGCACCGCCGCCACCCGTGCCTGGGCCCTGGAGCACCTCGACGAACCCCTGACGCTGGCCGACCTCGCCGACCATGCCCGGATGAGCCTGCGCACCTTCGCCCGCCGCTTCAGCGACGAGGTCGGCCTCAGCCCCGGCCGCTGGCTGATCCAGCAGCGCGTGGCCCGCGCCCGGCACCTCCTGGAGTCCAGCGACCTGCCGGTGGACGACATCGCCGGCCAGGTCGGCTTCGCCACGGGAGCCTCCCTGCGCCAGCATCTGCACGCCGCGATCGGGGTGTCACCGCAGGCGTACCGCCGTACGTTCCAGGCGGCTGACACGCCGTAGACCGAACGTTCCCGCCCTCCGCCGCGTCGAAGGATCAAGGAAAGCGGCCAGGACAGGGGGCAGGAATGCGCAGAGGGCTCGCGGTGGCGGCGGTGCTGGCGGCGACGGCGG
Source organism: Streptomyces sp. R28 (assembly GCF_041052385.1). GTDB lineage: Bacteria > Actinomycetota > Actinomycetes > Streptomycetales > Streptomycetaceae > Streptomyces. The sequence continues at coordinate 10,289,780 of NZ_CP163439.1, forward strand.
TCGCCGGGTGCGGTGCCGAGGAAGATCTGGTCGTGGCGGGCACAGCGCCGGCCGCGCCCTACGACGGTCCGCTGTACGTCCCCGCTCAGGAGCTCGACGAGGACAGTGCCCGGGCCGTTCGCGTGGGTTCGGGCGCTGCGGGACGGGCGCTGGAGTGCCACGGGGAGATCTACTCGGGCGGCGGCAGCGAACCGTGGAGCAAGGGGGACGGCGGATCCACCGCCGAGGGCGGCCTCGAGGCGTACTTCGAGATCGAGCAGCCCGACGTGCCCCGGTCCGGCTACCGCGTGGAGCGGGAGGAGAGGGGCCGGGTCCTGTTCTCCTACGACGTCGACGGGCGGACGAAGGTGGCGGTCATCGTGGCCAAGGACCGTGAGGACCGCCCCGGTTGGGGCCCGGAGACCAGCGCCTCCTGCGACCCGGCCGAACTCCCCGAGAGCTTCACCGCCACCAAGGAGTACGAGATCTGGACCGACAAGGACGGCCACCGCGTGCCGACCACCGAGATCAGCAGCTCCGTCGGAGCGGCCCACTGCGACTGGCAGAAGGCGCACTTCCTCGAACTCGGCGCGCACCAGGACCGCAAGCTGTACGCCCGCGATCCCGACGGTGTACTCGAACCCGCCATGCTGAACGCCGCCTACGACGGTGACGTACCCATGCCCGACGACGCGCACGACACGGGATACCGGCTCGGCGACCGGCGGCTGTGGCTGACCGAGGACACCTCGACGGCGTACGTCCGCACCGCCGACGGCGTCGAGGCCTGGCCGCGGGTGAAGGATGGCGTGGCATGCAAGTGAACCCCGCGTGAATCCTGGCGTCGACTTCTCCAACTGTGCAGGTCAGTAAAGGTATTTATCGATGTTTGTACTCTTGGCTGACAGTGATGGAACCCTCACTTCCGCCAACCTGTCAGGTTGATCCTTTTGCTTTCAAACCCGATAAGCTCCCGATCGGCACTGCGAGTTGACTCGGTCGCGATCGGTCATCTCGCGGTGCGTACTCATGAGTGCGATCGCTTTGCACACCCCCCTTGATCGATCGTTGCCTCGAAGGATGCAGATGGAACTCGCCACTCCGCCGCCGGCGGCGCGGCCCCCCGTCGCCTGGTACAGCTGGTGGCTGATGCCGCTGGCTTTGGGAGGTGGGACGGTTGCCGCCACGTTCATGAGCTCGGAGCGAATAGCCACCGGCGTCGCGGGTGTCGCGGCGACCGCGGCCAGCGCCGTGTGCGTACGCCTCCTGCTGCGTACCCGGGCGCAGCTGACCAGGTCCGAGGTCGACTTCCGCACCTCGCAGGCCGAGCACTCGCAGCAGTGGCAGCAGCACGTGGCAGGCCTGGAGCGGAAATACGGAGCCGAGCGCGCCGCACTGGAGAGCCGGCTCGGCGACCGGGCCGGCGCCTACGAGGTGCAACTGGCCGAGCAGGCCCGGGCGTACGAGGAGCGGCTGGCCGAGGAGAGCGGCTCCTACGAGGAACGGATCGCCGCCCAGGCCCAGTCCTACGAGGCCCAGCTCGCCGCCCAGGCCGAGGTCTGGCAGGAGCAGCTGGCCCACCAGCTGTCCGCGGTCGCCCGGCTCGCCGACGAACAGTTGCCCGAGGCACTGCGGCAGCTGCGCGCGGGCGACGCCATCGACGACGTCCTGCCGAGCGTCAACCAGTGCGCCAAGGTCAGCGCCGAGTTGCAGGCCAACCTGCGCAAGGTCCTGCGGACCTCCCTGATCGGCGTCGAGGAGGAGTTCAACCGCTCGACCTCCGCCGAGCAGGCCGTGATCAGCGTCGGCAACCGCATCCACGTCCTGACCAGCAAGCTCCGCGGCCGTCTGCACGAACTGCAGGGCGAGCACGGTCGGCTGCCGGCCGTCGCCCGGGGCCTGATGGAGCTCGACCAGGCGATCGGCCCCGCCGACTGTCTCGCCGCCAGCATCAGCGTCCTCGGCGGATCTGACCGGCCCGGCCGGCAGTGGCAGGAGCCGCAGCGCCTGCTCAGCGTGGTCCGCGGCGGCATCGGCCGGATCAAGGACTTCCACCGCATCGAGGTACGCCACCTGCCCGAACTCGGCGTCGACGGCGGCCTCGTGGACCACCTCACGCTGATCTTCGCCCACCTCCTGGACAACGCGGCCCGCTACTCGCCGCCCACCGAGCCGGTGGTCGTCTCCGGCAAGGAGGTCCCGAACGGCGTCGGCATCGAGATCCAGGACTCCGGCAAGGGTCTGAGCGAGGAGAAGAAGCGCGAGGCCGAGCACGCCCTCGACGGCACCGCGTCCGGCGCGGGCCTCGGCGGCATCTCGGAGGACGCGAACATCGGACTGCGCGTCGTCGGCATCCTCGCTCGCCGGTACGGCATCCGCGTCACCTTCGCGGACTCGCCGTGGCTCGGCACCTCGGTGGTGGTCGTGGTTCCGCACAAGTACTTCAGCCGGCTGCCCGCGGCCGCCTCCGCCGCCCCGGCGGCGACCGCACCGACGGCACAGGCCGGCGCGACCGCCCCGGCCCGCGAGCCGGCCGCCACCGAGGCGGCTGCGGCCGACACCGCCGACGCCGTGGACACCACACCCGGCGGCCTGCCCCGGCGCCGCAGCAAACGGCACGAGGTGACCCGCCACGAACCGGCCGAACGCCCGGAGCGGACCGAGGAGACGACCACCGTCGCCTCCGTCCCGCCCGACGCGTCCTTCGCCGGCCTGGCCGCCTTCGCCACCGCGGGCCGCGAGCCCGGTGAGCAAGGCGCGCCGGCCGTCGGCCGCGAGTCCACCGAGCAGCACCGCACTGAAGAGAGCGACTAGTCCCCATGACGCAACAGGGAACCGACGTGAGCTGGGCGCTCCGCGACCTGGTGGAGAGCATCCAGGAGATCAACTTCGCCCTCGTGGCTTCCAGCGACGGCAAGGCCGTCACCTCCTACGGTGCCGAAGACCCCGACGACGTGGACCGTTTCGCGGCGGTGGTGGCCGGACTGCAGGCGCTCGCCCAGCCGGTCGCCCAGCAGTTCCCCAAGTACGCGGGACAGCTCCGGCTGGCGATGATCGAGGTCGACGGCGGCCACCTCTTCGTCGTACGGGCCGGAGTGGAGACCTATCTCGGCGTCCTCGCCCGGGAAGGCCTCGACCAGGGCCTGCTCGGCCACCAGATGAGGGACCTGGCGCGCAGGATGGGCGAACTGCTCGGCACCACTCCGCGCCTGGAGGAGCACTCTGGATGAGTGCTCCCCGCGGGTCCGCGAACCCGTCCGGTCTCGAGCGTTACTACGTCCTCACCAAGGGGCGTAGCGGGCCGGGCGGTTCGGCGTCGAGTCTCGACGTGGCGACCCTCATCGTCTCCCGCACCAGTCCCGTACCGGCGATGCAGCACGAGCACGAGGAGATCCTCCGGCGCTGCCGCGATCCGCTGTCGGTGGCCGAACTCGGCGCCCACCTCGGATTGCCCTTCAACATTCTCGCGGTGCTGCTGACGGATCTGCTGGAGGCAGGCCACGTCGAAGCCCGTGACCCCATCCCGGCGCATGGTGCCGGCCGCGGGCCCGACCTCGCGCTCCTTGAGGAGGTACTCAGTGGACTTGAAAGGCTTTGACCAACCAGGCGGGCCGCACGCCGGGGGCATCCGCTCGGTGAAGGTGATGATCGCCGGCGGATTCGGCACCGGGAAGACCACCATGGTCCGCTCGGTCAGCGACATCAAGCCGCTCACCACCGAGGAGACCCTCACCCAGGCCAGCGCCGACGTCGACGACCTCATCGGTGTCGCCGACAAGACGGAGACCACCGTCAGCCTGGACTTCGGCAAGATCGGCCTGAACGACAGCCTGATGCTCTACCTGTTCGGCACGCCCGGCCAGGAGCGCTTCTGGTTCCTGTGGAACGGCCTGTTCAAGGGCGCGCTCGGCGCGGTCGTGCTGGTGGACACGCGCCGGCTCGCCTCCAGTTTCCGGGCGATCGAGGAGATGGAGCGGCAGAACGTCCCGTTCGTCGTCGCGCTGAACATCTTCCCGGACTCCAAGGACTATCCGGTGGAGGAGATCCGGGACGCCCTCGACATCTCCCCGCACATCCCTGTCGTGGCCTGCGACGCCCGCGACCGGACCTCCAGCCGCGACGTACTCGTCGCGCTCGTACGTCACTTGAAGGAACGCTCTGCCGTCGCTCTGGAGTCCCGATGAACGCCCAGCCCTCGAACGATCCCGACGCGCCGCGCGGCTGCCCCGTGGCCCACGGTTCGGCCGAGCTCACCCGGCTGTACGGGCCGGAGGCGGCGACCGACCCGCTCGGCATCTACGAGCGGCTGCGCAAGGAGCACGGGGCCGTGGCTCCGGTGCTGCTCGAAGGTGACGTCCCGGCCTGGTTGGTCCTGGGCTACCGCGACATCCGGCGGGTGCTCGACAACCCCCGCCAGTTCAGCCGGGACGCCCGGATCTGGCGGGACTGGCGGGAGGGCCGGGTCGAGGAGACCCACCCGCTGATCCCCATGATCGGCTGGCGTCCCGACTGTGTGTCCCAGGACGGCGAGCCGCACCGCAGACTGCGCGGCGCGGTCACCGACGGGCTGCAGGCCGCGGCCGACCGGGGCGTACGGCGCCATGCGACGCACTTCGCCAACAAGCAGATCGACGCGTTCGCCGACGCCGGACGCGCCGACCTGGTGGCGGACTACGCCGAGTACCTGCCGATGCTGGTCCTCACCCGCATCCTCGGGCTGCCGCAGGGGGAGGGCCGTCAGCTGGTCGAATCCAGCGCCCATGTCCTCAAGGGCGGCGCGGACGCGATCGTGCACAACGACCGCATCATGCAGATCCTCGCAGAGCTCGCCGGGCGCAAGCGCACCGAACCCGGCTCCGACTTCGCCACGGCGCTGCTGGAGCACCACGCCGGTCTCGACGAGGACGAGGTGATCAGCCATCTGCGGCTGGTGCTGATCGCCGCGCACGTCACGACCAGCAACCTGCTGGCCCGTGTGCTGGAGAAGATCCTCAGCGACGCCTCCCGGCTCTCCGGCCTCATCAGCGGTGAGCTGAACATCTCCACGGTGGTGGGGGAGGCGATGTGGGACACGCCGCCGCTCGTGGTCCTGCCGGGGCGTTTCGCCACCGTCGGCCTGGAGCTGGGCGGCCACCACATCGAGGAGGGCGACCTGCTCGTGCTGGGCCTCGCGGCCGGCAACGTCGACCCCGACGTCCGGCCGGACCCCGGGGTGTCCGTCCAGGGCAACAGCTCACACCTGGCGTTCAGCGCCGGTCCGCACGAATGCCCCGGGCAGGGCATCGGCATGGCCATCATCGAGATCGCCGTGGACGTCCTGCTGCACCGGCTGCCGGGCCTGCGCCTGGCCGTGCCGGCGGAGGAGCTCACCTCCACCGCCTCCACCTGGGAGTCCCGACTGGACAGCCTGCCGGTCGAGTTCGCCGTATAGGCGCACCCGCAGACGCACAAGCGAGCCGTCCGGCCGGTTTGTCCCGGCCGGACGGATGCGTCGTCTCACACGCCTGACTCACACCGCCAGCAGGTCGTCCACGGAACCCCGGCCCGCCAGCTCGGCGGCGGCCGCGGGACCGTCCTTCGCCGCGCTGTACCGGCCCGACACCAGCGCCCACTCGTAGTTGCCGTTGATCCAGTGCTGGATGGCTTCCACACCCATCCGCACCTGCTCGCAGCCCTTGGCGTCGAGGCCCAGCTCGTCGCACATCTGCGGGACGCTCGCCTCCAGTTCGAGGTACTCGTCGAGGCAGGCGACCGTCATCCGGTACGCCTCGTCGGCCGCCTCCTCCCACGAGCAGCGCCGCTCCCGGTGCAGCACGGCGATCAGGTTGTGGCCGTCGCCCCGGCGCTTCTCACGCTCGAAGGAGTGGATGTCGTTCATGAAGCCGATGGTGTCGGCGGCGAGGTCCCGCATCCGTTCCATCAGCGGATGCGCCATCACATGCGCGGGCACCACGAAGCGGCGGCTGCGCTCACCCGCGTCGATGCTGTGGTGGATACCGACCGTACGACGCCGGAAGATCGTGTACTCGTCGAGCCCCAGCGTGCCCTCGAGACCGCGGGCCGCCAGGTCGACCTCCTCGCAGTGCGCCACGAGGAACCGGCCCCAGGAGGCGGCGAACCGCGTCTGCCATGTCAAGGGCATGCCATCCGAAAGGTGGTTCCAGACCTCCGCCCAGGCCAGCGTGATCGGGCAGACCACTCGGGGCCGGGTGCCCGCCGGGCGCAGCGGGGTGATGATCAGCTCACGCGCGACCTCGGCTATTCGATCGGCGCGGTCGGGTTGGTTCGCGTCGAACTGGTCGTCGAAGAGGAAGGCGAGGGAGAACCAGTTCATCAGGACGACCATGTCGTCCGCCGAGGCGTGCGGGTAGGTGCGGGCGGCGGCCTGCGGCAGGTCCCACGACTTGTACTCCTCGAACCCGGCGTAACTGCGCACCAGGCCCATGTCCCAGATCCAGCGCAGGTGGCGCGCTCGGGCGTACTCCAGATGCTCGCTGACCGGGGTGTCGAAGGGGAGGTCGAACCTGACGTCCTGAGGCATGTGCTTCCTTTCGGGAGACGGCAGCGCAGAGTCCCCCGCCCCTGCGAGCGAGCGGTCAGGACGACCGCCCGCGCACTCGAACTGGGCTTCGCGATACGAAAGTTGAACCGAGAAGCGGTACGAAACTGCCCCGAGCGTAAATGATCTATACCGTAACCGGACGGTGATCTGCGTTACTGCTCATGCCTCTTGAGCTGCGTATACTCGCGCGCCTCCCACGTAAGTGAGAGATACACGTGCCTCCGCGATCGCCTCCGTCGGCCCGTCGAACGGATCACGGTCCAGGACCACGAGATCCGCGAGCGCCCCCGCCCGCACCTCACCCGTGTCGTCGAGGTGGTTCACATACGCCGAGCCCGCCGTGTAAGCGGTCAACGCCTCGGCGAGTCCGATGCGTTCGCCGGGCAGGAACACCGGCGTGTCGCCGGCGTCCGGTGCGACGCGGTTGACCGCGACATGGATCCCCTGCAGCGGATCGGGGCTGCTCACCGGCCAGTCGCTGCCGGCCGCGAGCCGGGCGCCGGAGCGCAGCAGCGCGCCGAACGGGTACTGCCACGCGGCCCGTTCGGGCCCCAGGAAGGGGATGGTCAGTTCGTCCATCTGCGGTTCGTGGGCGGCCCACAGCGGCTGGATGTTCGCGGTGGCCCCGAGCCGGGCGAAGCGCGCCACGTCGGCGGGCTGGACGACCTGGAGGTGTGCCAGGTGGGGCCGCGTGTCGCTCGGCCCGTTCGAGGCGCGCGCGGCCTCGATCGCGTCCAGCGCGTCGCGTACGGCCCGGTCGCCCAGGGCGTGGAAGTGGCACTGGAAGCCGAGCGCGTCCAACTCGATGACGTACTTGGGCAGTTGACCGGCGTCGATGAAGCTCGTGCCCCGGTTGACGGTGGCGCAGCCGCACTTGTCGAGGTAGGGGTCCAGCAGCGCCGCCGTGCCGGTCTCGGCGACGCCGTCCAGCATCAGCTTGACGCTGCCCGCGCGGAAGCGGCCGTGGCTCGACGCGGCCCGTCGCTCGACCAGTTCGGGAATCTGCTCGGCGCCGCGCTCGCGGTCCCACCACAGCGCCCCGACGACGCGGGCGGTGAGCGAGCCGTCCCGCGCGGCTGCCAGATAGGCCTGCGACGGGTCGTCCATGCCGAGGAAGTCTCCGACCAGCGCGTCCTGCCAGGCCGTGATGCCGAGCGCGTGCAGATGCCGCTGTGCGTGCAGCAGGGCCGCCAGCCGGTCGGCCGGTGTGGCGGGCGGGGTGAGGCGTCCGACGAGCTGCATCGCCCCCTCCTGCAACGTCCCGCGCGGTTCACCCGAGGAGCCCCGGTCGATGCGCCCGTCGGCCGGGTCGGGCGTGTCGCGCGTGATGCCCGCGAGCGCGAGGGCACGGCTGTTGACCCAGGCGCCGTGATGGTCGCGGTTGGGCAGATACACCGGCCGGTCCGGCACCACCGCGTCCAGCAGCTCCTTCGTCGGCGTACCGCCCTCGAAGGCCTCCATCGACCAGCCGCCGCCGGTGATCCACTCCCGCTCGGGATGCGCGTCGGCGTACGCACGCACCGCGGCGAGGGTCTCCTCCGCCGTCCTCGCTCCGGTCAGGTCGCACTGGCTGAGCTCCAGCCCCGCCGGCACCGGATGCACATGCGCGTCCTGGAATCCGGGCAGCAACAGCCGTCCGGCGAGATCCACCACCTCGGTCCGCGGCCCGGCGAGATCGTGCACCTCCTGATGCCCTACGGCCGTGATGCGGCCGCCGGTGACGGCCACGGCGGTCGCGGTGCGTCCCTCGGGGGTGAGGACGGGGCCGCCGGTGAAGAGGAGATCTGCGTGCATGTTCCGTTTCCTGGTCGAGGTGGTCGAGGTGGTCGAGGTGGTCGAAGTGGGGCCGTAGGTGGTGGAGATGACCGACGCGGTCGAGTCGCTCGGACCGGTCGGGTCAGGGGGATGTGGCGAGCAGCTGGGGCGCATCCGCGTCGGTGCCCTTGCCGGTGCGGAAGTACGGCGACCTGCGCACCCACTTGGCCCACGCGGCGGCCACGAAACCGGAGGCGATCATCGCCACGGGAGTGAACAGCAGGAACCACCCGTTGTCCGCGCTGACTTCGAAGTGATCGGCGGAGTTGTAGAACGACCAGCCGAGGTATCCGCCGAGGCCGAGCAGGGTTGCCGCGCTCAGTGAGGGCAGGACGACCGCCCGTATGCCCTGTCGCCAGTCCTCGCGCAGCAGCGAGCGGAAGCGCACGGCGGCCGCGAGGGCGGTGAGGGCGTACGAGAGGGCGACCACGATGCCCACGGCACTCACCGTCGCCATGATCATGTCGGCGAGCCGGGGAATGACCAGCGCGAGCGCCGCGACCACCGCCGCGAGTGCGCCGATGAGCAGCGTTCCGGCGGCCGGAGTGCCGTACCGGGGGCTGACCTTGGACCACACCGGCCCGAGCGTACGGTCCCGGCTCATCGCGAACATGGCCCGGGCCGTGGGGATCACGCCGGCCTGCAGTGAGGCGACCGCCGAGAACATCAGGGCGACCAGGGGGAGCGCCGCCCATGGCTGGGCCGCCAGCCGGTCGCCGAAGAAGGCCAGGCCCTCAGCGCCGTGGCCGACCAACTCCTGCTCGGACAGGACGCGTTGGAAGGCCATCGAGCCGAGCAGGAACAGCGCCAGCATGGTGAACAGGGTGGTGATCCCGGCCCGGGACGCGTCGCGCGGGTCGCGCACCTCCTCGTTGACGCTGAACGCCGACTCGAAGCCCCAGTAGCAGAACACCGACAGCAGCATCCCCTGGGCGAGTGCCGTCGCCGACGGGATGGCGAACGGGTCGAACCAGCTCAGGCTGAAGTCGTGCGGGCCGGTGACGATGCCGTATCCGCAGAAGCCGAGCAGGACGACGTACTCGAAGACCAGCAGCCCGGCCTGCAGCCGTGCGGCGGTGCGGATGCCGGTCACGGCGGTCAGCGTGACCGCCACCAGGACCACGATGCCGACCGCTGTCGTCTGCGCGGTCGAACCCGGGTCCAGCGCGAGGCCGCCCAGCCGGTGGAGCCCGGCGTCCCCCGCGAGCTGGAGCAGGGCCGAGCCGGTGACCGCGGTGGTGTACGCGAGGAACGCCAACACGGCGACGATGTTCACCCAGCCGACCATGAAGCCGAGCCACGGAGTGAGCGAACGGCCCACCCACACATAGCCGTTGCCCGCGTTCGGCTCGACGCGGTTCAGGCGGGAGAAGGCACCGGCGATGCCGAGGATCGGCAGAAACGCCAGCAGCATGATCGCCGGCAGGTGGAGGCCGACCACCCCGGCGGTGACCCCCAGGCCGATGCCGATGCTGGTGGTCGCGGCCGTGCTGGACGCGGCGATGGCGACGCCGTCCAGGACGCCGAGGGACTTGCGCAGCGCGGGCTGCGAGGCTGGGGCGACGCTGTGGGGCTGGTCGGGCATGGCCGGTCTCCGCTCGCACCGGGGGCCCGGACGGCCCCGATGAGCGGACATGAAACTGTCCGGGGGGTTAACAGGTCAACGGTGTTGTCATAAGGTCTCGCCCATCGACCCCGGTTTCCCGGCCCACGGAGGCGCCCATGACCGACCGCGTCGTATCGCCCGCCACCCGGCAGCGCCGCCGCCCCACCAAGCAGGGTGTGGTCCTGTCCGCGGAACTGATCGTCGAGACGGCCCTGAGGCTCATCGAGGAGCACGGCGCCGACGCCCTCTCGGTACGCCGCCTCGGCCGCGCCCTCGGCGCCGACCCCAGCTCGCTGTACCGGTACTTCCGGCACACCGACGACCTGATGCTGGCCATCGCCGACGAACTCATCGGCCGCACGCTGCGCACCTGGCGACCCACCGGAGACTGGCGCGCCGACCTGCGGGACCTCGGCCTGCGTATGCACGCGGGGGCCCTCGCGCACCCACGGGCGGCCGTGCTCAGCGCGTACCGGGTGACCGGGCGGCCGTACGAGATCCAGGCCGTCGAGACCATCCTCGGCGTCCTGCGAGGCGCCGGTTTCCCCGACGCGGAGGCGGTGCGGATCTACCACGCCTACGTCGACCAGGCCCTGTCGTTCGGGGCGCTCGACGCGGCCGGTGCGGCGCTGCCGAGGGCCGCCCGGGAGGCGGAGACGGGCGTATGGCGGGCGACGTACGCTCGGCTGCCCGCCGACACCCACCCGAACATCGCCGCGACCGCCCGCCACCTCGTGGCGGACATGCGGCACAGCTCCTATCCGGCGGCTCTGGACCTGCTGTTGACCGCGGCCGAGGTGCGGCTGACGGAAATCCGGGGCCGGCCGGAAGGCTGACGTTCACACTGGGAAGGTCCGTCGACAGTTGTTCCGTCATGTTCCCTCACGTCCCGTCAGGAGGCCGTCCACCGATGACCCGCCCGCCCGCACGCCCCGCCAAGCAGCGCAAGCAGGACACCCTGAACCGACTGGAGCACGACGAGGACGTGTGGGTCGCCACGGCCGAGGCCGACGGGGGCGTGCCGTATCTGGTCCCGCTCTCCTACCTCTGGGACGGCTCGACCCTGCTGCTCGCCACGCCGTCCAACAGCCCGACGGGCCGGAACCTGCGGACGACCGGAAGAGCGCGGCTCGGTATCGGGCCGACCCGGGACGTCGTCATGATCGAGGGCACGGTCGACACGATCGCCCCTGCTCAACTGCCCGAGGCGGTGGCCGACCGGTTCGCGGCCAGGACCGGCTTCGATCCGCGGCAACTCTCCACGCCCTACCTGTACTTCCGCGTCCGGCCACAGCGCGTGCAGGCCTGGCGCGAGGCCAACGAGATCGCCGGGCGCGAGCTCATGCGGGACGGAGAGTGGCTGGTCGCGGACTGAAACGACCCCGTCGGGACACCCGTGAGCCACAGGGCGGCGGGACAGGGACGTCCAGCGCCCCGGACCTTTCGGAGGACTCATGCCACTGGTGAAAGCGGGCTTCGTGGTGCTCGACTGCGCCGAGCCGGAGAAGCTCGCCATGTTCTACAGGGAACTGCTGGACGGTGAGCAGACGGAGGCGACCGCCAACCGCGTGGAGATCAGGGGCGCCGACGGCACCCGGCTGGCGTTCCGCCGCGACATGAACGCGACGCCGCCGAGCTGGCCGCGACCCGAGAACTCCCTCCAGGCCCACCTGGACTTCGTGGTGGAGGACCTGGACGAGACGGAACGCAGGATCATCGGGCTCGGCGGCCGTCCCCTGGAGGCGAAGGACGCGGCGGGGCCGTACGAGGAACGCGGCTACGCCGACCCGGCCGGCCACTCCTTCACCCTGCGCCGCGTCGCCTCCACGGCGCCCAAGCAGGGCTGAGTCACCTCGGTTCCGGCCGGTCTTGCGGAAGTCCGGTTCCGGCCGGCCGGTATCGCGGAGGTTCCGGCCGGCCTTCCGTAAGTGCTCTCAGTCCCGCCCGCCCTTCTCACTGACCGGCCACACACCCGTCGAGCGTTCGATCGCCTTGGCGCCCGTGCGGTCCGCCAGGCTGCGGGCCACCGCGAAGAGGGCGCCCTGGACCGCGGCCGCCAGCAGGATCTCGCCCCAGCCGCGGTCCCGGTCCAGCGCGTCGGGGGCGTCCTCCTCGTGCCGTATCGCCATCCACGTCTTGCGGAAGGCGAGCCCCGCCAGGGCACCGCTCGCCCAGCCGAGCGCGAATCCCAAGGGCTTGTAGGCGAGGGGCAGCTTCATCTTCTTCTGCCTGTTCTTCTTGTTCTTGTCGGCCATGCGCGCCTGCGCCTCCTTTGTCTTCGTCGGTCAGGGCCGCCCCCGCGCCGGGATCCGCTCGGCCTCGGGAACCGGCCCGGGCGGTGTCCCGTCGCCGAACGGCCTGCCGCCCAGCTCCTGACGGTGGTGCGGCGTCAGCCACCCCCGCAGATCCGGTCCGAGGGGCACGATGCCGGTCGGGTTGATGCCGCTGTGCACCTGGTAGTAGTGCCGCTTGATGTGGTCGAAGTCGACCGTGTCACCGAATCCGGGCGTCTGGTAGAGGTCGCGGGCGTACGCCCACAGGACCTGATTTTCCGTCAACTTCCAGCGGTTGCACTTGAAGTGGCCGTGATAGACGGCGTCGAAGCGGACCAGCGTGGTGAACAGCCGGATGTCCGCCTCGGTGATCGTGTCGCCGACCAGATAGCGCTGCCCGGCCAGTCGTTCGGCCAGCAGCTCCAGCCGCCGGAAGAGACGCGTGTACGCATCCTCGTACTCGTCCTGGCCGGTGGCGAAGCCCGCCCGGTACACACCGTTGTTGACGTCCTCGAAGACGTCCGCCATCACGGCGTCGATCTCGTCCCGCCGGGCCTTGGGGTAGAGGTCGGGCGCTCCCTCGCGGTGCAGGGCCGTCCACTCGGTGGCGAGGTCGAGCGTGATCCGCTGGTAGTCGTTGGTGACGAGCCTGCCGCTGGGCACGTCCACGATCGCGGGCACGCTGACGCCGCCCGGGTAGTCGGTCTCCCGCCTGTCGAAGGCCTCGCCGAGGAAGCGGATGCCGAGCACCGGGTCGCGGTCGTCGGGGTCCAGCGTGAAGCGCCAGCTGCGGTCGTCCTGGATCGGGTCGGCGATCGCCAGGGACAGGGCGTCCTCCAGGCCGAGCAGCCGCCGGGAGATCACCGCCCGGCTCGCCCACGGACAGGCACGGCTGACCACCAGACGGTAGCGGCCCGCCTCGACCGGCCAGCCGTCCCGGGCGTCCGTGGTGATCCGGTCCGTGAAGTGGGCCTTCGACCGCTGGAACGACTTCCTCCCGTAGGCGGTGTTGCCCCCGCTGCTCATGACCGCGCTCCCTCCTGCCGTACGGCTGTGTCGTACGCCGGGTTCCCCAATCTCACCGGATCCCCCGAAATCCGCCGACGGCACGGTGTGAGTCCCATCGCCCGGGGCAGTCGGTGGAAAATGAGCAGGACGCCCAAGACACCCGAGTCGGACCGCAGGACCCGCGTCACCGTCCTGGTGGCCCTCGCGGCCAACCTCGTCATCGCCGTCGCCAAGGCCGTCGGCGGACTCCTCGCCCACTCGCCCGCACTGCTGTCGGAGGCGGGGCACTCCGTGGCGGACAGCATGAACGAGGTCTTCCTGCTGGCCGCGCTGCGCCGCAGCCGACGCCCCGCCGACGCCCGCCACCCCTTCGGCTACGGCAAGGAGCGCTTCTTCTGGTCGTTGCTCGCGGCCGTCGGCATCTTCGTGATGGGCGGCTGCTTCTCCTTCTTCCAGGGCATCGAGGCACTGCGCAGCGGCGCCGAGGAGGAGGAGTTCGGCGGCTATGTGGCGGGCATGGTCGTGCTCGGCGTCGCCTTCGTGGCCGAGGGCCTGTCGCTGGTGCGGGCGCTGTACCAGGTGCGTCGGCAGGGCGGCGCGGTGGACGGGCTGCGCGATCCGGCGTTGCGCACGGTCGTCGCCGAGGACGCCACGGCGGTGCTCGGCGTGACCCTCGCCCTCGCCGGCATGGCGCTGCACATGATCACCGGGCAGGTCGTGTGGGAGGCGTCCGCCTCACTCGCGATCGGCGCGCTCCTCGTCTACGTCGCCTACCGGCTCGGACGCGACGCCCGCGACCAGTTGATCGGGCGGGCTGCCGACCCCGAGGCCGACGCCAGGATCCGCGCGTTGCTGGAGGCACAGCCCGAGATCGACAGCGTGGAGGCGCTGTTCACGATGCAGACGGGCCTGGAAACGGCCCTGGTGGCGGCCCGGGTCGACCTGATGCCCGGCCTCGACAGCGAACAGGTCGAGGAGGTCGCCGTCCGCATCAAGCGATCCATCGGCCACACCGTCGCCGAAGCGGACCAGATCTTCCTCGATGTGACCGAACGCTCCGCACGCGAGGCACAAGGAAGCCCCGCCGCGACGGGGGAGCGCGGCGGGGCCTGACGCACGTGTGCCCGGCGAACAAGGGTTCATGCGTACTGGGTGAGAAAAAATTTCCGAAGGCCGATCAGCCCCCGGCCGATCAGCCCCCGGCCGATCAGCCCCCGGCCGGGGCCTCGCCGAGCCCTCCGGCCGAGGCCCGCCGAGGTTCCGGCTCGAAGCCCGGCCGGCCCGGTCAGTCCCCGTCGAACGGCTCCAGCACGAAGACCGGGATCACCCGGTCCGTCTTCTCCTGGTATTCGGCGTACGGCGGATACGCCACGACGGCCCGCTCCCACCACTCGTCCTTCTCCGCGCCGGTGATCTCGCGGGCCCGCATGTCCTGCTTCACCGGCCCGTCCTGGAGCTCCACCTGGGGATCGGCCTTGATGTTGTGGTACCAGACCGGGTGCCTGGGAGCACCGCCTTGCGAGGCCACCACGGCGTAACGCCCCTCGTGCTCGACGCGCATCAGCGGCGTCTTGCGGATCTTTCCGCTCTTGACGCCCCGGGTCGTGAGCAGGATCACCGGCATCCCGGTGTCCATGAGGGTCGTACCCTGGGTGCCGCCGGAGCTCTCGTACAACTCCACCTGGTCGCGTACCCACTTGGTCGGGCTCGGCTCGTACTCGCCGTCAAGAGGCATGGCCTCGGTCCCATCGTCGTGTCCTGGTGCTGTCTTACGTCCCTCTTCAACACGCGCAGGCGCCTGATTCATCCTGCCGCGACTACACCAGCATCCGCACCGCCAGCGCCAGGATCACGCCGCTCGACACCAGCGCCGTCAACAGCCGCCCCCGCTGCCCCGTCAGCACCCGCCCCAGCAGCGCCCCGCCTCCGGCGAGCAGCACCTGCCAGCTCGCCGACGCGACGAACGCGGCCAGCACGAACACGCCCTGTTCCAGGGGCGGTACGGCATCCGTCGCGCGGGTGCCGAGGACGAGAGCGGTGAAGTAGATGACCGTGGTGGGGTTGAGCACGGTGATGCCGAGCAGTGCCAGGTAGGCGCGCGCCGGGCTTGGGGGAGGGGGCGTGGAGCGGCCACGGTGGTGCGGCGGTGGTCGCGGCGGTGGCGTACGGCGATGACGGCGCCGCGTACCGCGAGGACCGTGAGGACCAGGGCGGAGGCCCAGCGCAGCGGCACCAGTACCGGACGCAGCGCGGCGGCCAGGGCGGAACCGCCGAGGGTGGCCACCAGGGCGTAGAGCCCGTCTGCGGTGGCGACGCCGAGCGCGGCGCAGACCCCGGTCCGCAGGGACGTACGGGCGGTGAGGGAGACGAGGTAGGTCGCGACCGCGCCGACCGGGACGGCGATGCCGTAGCCCGCGATCAGCCCCGCGACGAGCGCGGCGGTCACGACGTGGGAAGCGTGGGCCTCCACGGACGGCCGGGCTGCTGCTGGAACCGCACCGGACGAACGGTGACGGTCGGCGGCAGGAAGGCGGTGGTCGTAGACATGGCCGGATTCTGCGGGTGGCGGCTGCCCTCCGACAAGCGAATTTCGCCGGAGAACCGGCCGGACGTCTCCGCGACCGAGGCTCTGTACGACGATCTCCGGCCAGATTGCCCGTGCGCCTGATCTGGCCGAACTTGGCGTCGTCCCATTAGGTGCCCCGGGCATCTAATGAAGATCGGCACGACGCACTCTTCGTCTGCGAGGTCTTTCGATGACGGACATGACGGAATCGCACACCGTCGCCTTCCCTCAGAACCGCACCTGTCCGTACCACCCACCCACCGCCTACGACCCCCTGCGTGAAACCCGCCCACTGGCCCGGATCACCCTCTACGACGGCAGCCTGGCCTGGCTGGTCACCGGACATGGCCTCGCCCGTACCCTGCTGGCCGACCCGCGGCTGTCCTCCGACCGCGCCCGGCCCGGCTTCCCGGCGCCCAACGCCCGGTTCGCGGCGGTCCGCAACCGCAGGAGCGCCCTGCTGGGCGTCGACGGCCCCGAACACCGGGTCCAGCGGCGGATGATGGTTCCCAGCTTCACGCTCAGGCGGGCCGCCGAGCTGCGCCCGGAGATCCAGCGGATCGTCGACGAACGGCTCGACGCGATGATCGCCCAGGGAGCCCCCGCCGAGCTGGTGAGCGCCTTCGCGCTGCCCGTTCCCTCGATGGTCATCAGCGCCCTGCTGGGCGTCCCCTATGCCGACCACGACTTCTTCGAGGAACAGTCCCGGCGCCTGCTGCGGGGTCCCAGGGCCGAGGACACCATGGACGCCCGCGACCGGCTGGAGGCGTACTTCGCCGAGTTGATCGACCGGAAACAGAAACAGCCGGAGCCCGGCGACGGCGTCCTGGACGAACTCGTCCACCAGCAGTTGCGCGACGGCGAGCTGGACCACGAGGAGCTCATCGCCCTCGCGACCATCCTGCTGGTCGCCGGCCACGAGACGACCGCCAACATGATCTCCCTCGGCACCTTCACCCTCCTCCAGCACCCCGACCGCCTGGCCGAGTTGCGTGCCGCCCCGGCGCTGCTGCCCGAGGTGGTCGAGGAACTCATGCGGATGCTGTCGATCGCCGACGCCCTGCTGCGCGTCGCCGTCGAGGACATCGAGACGGCCGACGGGACGATCCGGGCGGGCGACGGCGTGGTCTTCTCGACCTCGGTCATCAATCGCGACGAGGCCGTCTACCCCGACCCCGACACCCTGGACTGGCACCGCCCCACCCGCCATCACGTCGCTTTCGGCTTCGGCATCCACCAGTGCCTCGGCCAGAACCTGGCCCGCGCCGAGATGGAGATCGCCCTGCGCACCCTCTTCGACCGGCTGCCGAACCTGCGCCTGGCCGTCCCCGCGGAGGAAATCCCCTTCAAACCCGGCGACACGATCCAGGGGATGCTGGAACTCCCCGTGACCTGGTAAGAGGCTCCGGTCATGCAGAACGAAACGCGCGAAACGCGCCACATGTACATCGACATCGACCACGACCTCTGCGTCGGCGCCGGACAGTGCGCCCTCGCCGCCCCGTCCGTCTTCACCCAGGACGACGACGGCTTCAGCGCCCTGCTGCCCGGCCGGGAGGACGGCGGCGGAGACCCGATGGTGCGGGAGGCCGCCCGGGCCTGCCCGGTCAGCGCCATCACCGTGTCGGAAACGGGGAGTTGACGCCGGCGCATCTAGCACGGCACGGTCGAGCCCGCACAGCCGGGCGGGGTCGGCGATCACCTCGTAGGAGCTGATCCGCCCGCCCCGCACGGTGGCCGTGACGATGTACAGCAGCCGTCCGCGCGGGGCGACGACCAGGCCCACGTCGCCGCCCACGAGCGCCGGCACCGCCAAGCGCGCCCGGTCGCGCAGGAGCACCGTGCCCTCCGCGACCGCCCGGGCACCCCGCAGCTCCGCCGCCACGCCCGGCGGCAGGGCCGCGGGGCCGGCAGTCCGAGCAGTGCCCCCAGGTCACCGCCCCGCGCGGCGGCGAGGAACGCCTCGACGACCTGCCGGTGCAGGGACCTGTCCACGACGCGGCCCACCTGGTCGAAGGGCACCCCGAACAGGTCGTGCAGCACGAAGGCGACCCGCTCGGCCGGACCCAGCCGGTCCAGGACGACGAGCAGGGCGAGTCCCACCGAGTCGACCGGCTTCGGCGTGACGAGCACGGCCTCGTCCTCGGGAACGGCCCCGCCACCCGACTCCGGCGCCTCGTCCCCGTACAGCTCCTCGCGCCGTGCGGCGCGGGACCGCAGAATGTCCAGGCAGATGCAGGGGAGACGTCCGTCGTCAGCCGGCCCGCCAGATGGACGATGCCGTCGTCACCCGCGCGGCTGAGCCGCAGCCAGGTCTCCTGGCCGGCGTCCTCGGCCTCGTCGAGCGGACCCACCATCCGATACGCGACCGCGCGCAGTTGTCCCCGCTGGGCCTATAACCGCCTTGCCAGTTCGTCCGCGCCGTCCATCGGTCACCTTTCGCCGTCGTGTTCCGTCACTCCTGCGACAAAGGGAGTGGCGGCTCACCCTGCCCCTGCTCACCGAACTGAGGTCCGCGTACACGGTGTTGCTCGGCGTCCCGATGTACAACTTCTCCGTGCCCGGGTCCCTGAAGGCCTGGATCGACCGGGTGACCTTCCCCGGCGCGTTCGCGGACCCCGACAGCGGCGAGAGCCTGCTGCGCACAACCCGCGTCATCGTGGTCATGGCCCGCGGCGGCGGATACGGCCCGGGTGCCCCGCTGGAGCACTGCGACTTCCAGACGCCGTACCTCCGGGCCTACTTCGGCCGACTCGGCGTGGCGCCGGACCACCTCCACCTCCTCGCCGCCGAGCTGGCCACCGCCTGACCTCAGTGCGCCGCCAGCAGTGACCGCGCCGCCTCCCGGGCCTCGGCCGCCGGCCGCGTACTGCCGGTGATGCCCGCCGTGACCATGGCGCCCTCGGCCAGCAGAAACAGCGGCCCGGTCAGCGCGTCGGGCAGCCCCGCCCCCGCCACCAGCGAGGCGAGGTAGTCGCGAAACGCCCGCTTGTGCGCCCGGACCTGGTCCGCCACCCGCTCGGAGCGGGCGCCCAGCTCGCCGTACGAGTTGATCCACGCGCACCCGCGGAAGTCCGCCGCGCCGAACCACTCCTCCAGCCAGTCGAAGACGGCGAGGAGCCGCAGCCCGGGGTCGGCCTGTCGCTCGACGTAGGTGGCGAGCTGCCCGCGCCAGCGCACGTCGCGCCGCTCCAGATACGCCTCCACCAGCTGCTCCTTCGCCGGGAAGAGCTGATAGAGCCGCTTCAGCGAGACCCCGGACGCGCCCCGGATGTCGTCCATGCCGACGGACTGTATGCCGCGCCCGTAGAACAGCTCCTCCGCGGCGTCCAGTGCCTGCTCCCGGGCGGTTGCGCTGTCCATGTACGACCACTCCTTGACGCGAGAACGTGCGTTCTCCTACGGTAGCAGTCACGTGGAGAACGATCGTTCTCCGTTTGCTCGCACCGCCGTTCCGTCCCGGAGGACGCCATGACCGACCGCCCGCCCCTGCCGCCGTTCACCCGCGAGAGCGCCGCACAGAAGGTGCAGCCCGCCGAGGACGCCTGGAACACCCGCGACCCGCACAAGGTGGCGCTCGCCTACTCCGCGGACTCGGTGTGGCGCAACCGCGACACCTTCGTCACCGGCCGCGCAGGGATCGTCGAGTTCCTCACCTCGAAGTGGGCCCGGGAGCACGAGTACGCGCTGCGCAAGGACCTGTGGGCCTTCGACGGCAACCGCATCGCGGTCCGCTTCCAGTACGAGTGCCGGGACGCCGACGGCCGGTGGTGGCGGTCGTACGGCAACGAGCTGTGGGAGTTCGACGAGCACGGGCTGATGACCCGGCGCGAGGCGAGCATCAACGACGTACCCATCGAGGAGCAGGAACGCCGGATCCACGGCCCGCGCCCCGACGCCGAACGAGGCCTGTCCTTCCCGCTTGAGTAGGGTTCGCGGGTGACCGAACAGGACGAGCGAGCGCCCTTTCTCTACGTCGTCGTATGCGCCGCCGGCATCGCCACGGACGTCGGCAAGCTGATCACCGCCGCGCAGGAGCGCGAGTGGCAGGTCGGGGTCATCGCGACGCCGCTCGCCATGAACGGCTTCTTCGACACGGCCGCCGTCGAGGCGCAGACCGGCCGCCCGATCCGCTCCGCCTGGCGTCGCCCCGGTGAAGCACGGCCCTTCCCGGAACCCGACGCGGTCGTCGTCGCCCCGGCCACCTTCAACACGATCAACAAGTGGGCCGCCGGTATCGCCGACACCCTAGCCCTGGGCACCCTGTGCGAGGCGTACGGCCTCGGTGTCCCCATCGCCGCCCTGCCCTGCGTGGCCGACGCGCTGGCCGCCCATCCCGCGTACCAGGACAGCCTGATACGGCTGCGGGGGATGGGCGTGCGCTTCGGGCAGCCGTACGCCGGCGAGGTGGGGGAGGACGGCAGGCGCCCGGAGTTCGGGTGGGAGCGGGCGCTGGACCTGCTGGACCGGTGACGGAACCGGCCTCGCCCGCACCCGACCACGTACGCTCCCCCTGATACCCCACCCCGAAGGCAGGAGCAGCAACGATGCAGTACGTGAAGCTCGGTTCGACGGGCCTGGACGTGTCGCGGATCTGTCTGGGCTGCATGACCTACGGGCTCCCCGACCGCGGCGTGCACGAGTGGACCCTCGACGAGGAGGCGTCGCGGCCACTGATCCGGCAGGCGCTGGACGCCGGGATCAACTTCTTCGACACCGCCAACGTCTACTCCGACGGCACCAGCGAGGAGATCGTCGGCAAGGCGCTGCGCGACTTCGCCCACCGGGACGAGATCGTGCTCGCAACGAAGGTGAACGGCCGGATGCGGCCCGGCTCCAACGGCGCCGGCCTCTCCCGCAAGGCCATCATGTCCGAGATCGACCACAGCCTCGCCCGCCTCGGCACCGACTACGTCGACCTGTACCAGATCCACCGCTTCGACCCGCACACCCCGGTCGAGGAGACGATGGAGGCCCTGCACGACCTGGTCAAGGCGGGCAAGGTGCGCTACATCGGGGCGAGTTCGATGTACGCCTGGCAGTTCTCCAAGATGCAGTACACGGCCGAGCGGCACGGCTGGACCAAGTTCGTCTCGATGCAGAACCACTACAACCTCCTCTACCGCGAGGAGGAGCGCGAGATGCTGCCGCTCTGCGCGGACCAGGGCGTCGGCGTGCTGCCCTGGAGCCCGCTGGCCCGCGCCCGACTCACCCGGGACTGGGGCACGGTCACCGAGCGCAGCGCGGGCGACAACTTCGGCAGCCGTCTGTACGTCGACAGCGACCGCACCGTCGTCGAGGCCGTCACCCGCGTCGCCGACGCACGCGGCGTCCCGCGCGCCCAGGTCGCCCTCGCCTGGCTGCTGCACCAGGACACGGTGGCGGCCCCGATCATCGGCGCCGCCAAGCCGCACCACATCGAGGACGCGGCCGCCGCGGTCGAACTGGAGCTCAGTGAGAAGGAGTTGGAGGAGCTCCAGCAGCCGTACGCCCCGCATCCGGTCATCGGTCACTGACCGGCGCCGCCGACGGATCAGTGTGGCCCGTGCGGTGCGAACTCCGTGCCGCACGGCCCCGCGCCCTCGCTGTGCGGCAGTGGGACGCGGCCGCCACTCATCGTCAGCGTGCGGTAGTACTCGCCGATCCGCTCGGTCGAACGCCCCACGTAGTGCCCGATGAACGACCGGCGGAAACGATCCTCCGTACGGTTGGGCTGCGAGCCGTGCACCAGGCTGCCGTTGAAGAACAGGACGTCCCCCGGCTCCATGTCGACGGGTACGGCCTCCAGGCCGGGCGGCGGCGGGACGTACTCCCGCGCGAAGGACACGTCGGCGTCCGCCGTCTCCGGGCAGAACAGGTCCATGGCGTGGGTGCCGGGGACGACTTCGAGGCCACCGTTGTCCCGGTCGATCACATCGCACGCGATCCACGCCGCCACACACGTGCCCGGCTCGACGCGGAGATAGAAGTTGTCCTGGTGCAGGGCCTGCCCCCGGGCACCGGGCGGCTTGAAGTAGAACATGCTCTGCGCGGCCAGCACCTCCTCCCCGAGCAGCACCTCCAGCACACCGCGCAGCCGAGCGTCGAGGAGGACCCGCAGCGACAACTCGTCGATCTCGTGCGGCTGCATCACCCGGGGATGCACCCGTAGCGGGTCGCCGTCCGACGGCCGGGGCTCGAAGTGGCCGGGCACCGGCCCGGCCGCGTGCAGCGCCGCGAACCGCTCGCGGAGCCGGTCGATCTCGTCGTGGCCGAACAGTCCGCGTACGACCGTGAAGCCGTCGTCGCGGAACTGGCGGAGCCCGGTCTCGGGCAGGATGGGGGCGCCGGTGGCGCCGATGTCCGTGGCTGTCATGCGTCCACTCCTCGGTCAGGTGCGCTCACCCGGCCACGCTAGGCCGATGCCCGCCCCAGGAGGATGACCGTGAGCGCTGACGGATTGCCCGAGACTGCTGCCCCCGGCGATCCCGCCCCGCCGCCGGGCCTGGTGGTGGTCGGGCACTTCGACCAGCCGCCGGGGTACGGCATCGACCGGCCGCGCGGCGCGGACAGCTGGCTGTTCACCTGGACCACCGGCGGACGGGGCAGGCTGCGCCACGCAGGCACCGAGGCGCGGGCCGGGGCGGGGGATCTGGTGGTCCTAGCGCCGGGCGTCCCGCACGGCTACGGCGTCGAACCCGGCGCACGGCACTGGGAGTTCTGGTGGGTGCACTGCCAGGCCCGCTCCTCCTGGCAGTCCTGGCTGCGCCCGTACGACACCGGTGAGGGGATGTACGCCGTCACGCCGACGCCGGACGCGGTGCACGGCCGCGTCGAGGCGGCCTTCCGCCGGATGCTCGCCGATGCCCGCTGGACGGGGACGGGCGCGCCGCCCGCGTCGGCGCCGGGGGAGGAGCCGGTCGCGGTGGCGCACGGCACCGCGGCCCGCGAACTCGCCCTGTGCGCACTGGAAGAGGTCGTCCTGCTCACCGCCGGCACCGCGCGGACGCCCCCGTCCCACCCCGGCGTCGACGACCGGGTGCGCCGGGCCGAGGCGCTGATCGCCGCCGATCCGGGTGCCCCGCACTCGGTGCGCTCGCTCGCCGAGCACGTCGCGCTCTCGCCCTCCCGGTTCGCCCACCTCTTCACCCGGCAACTCGGGCAGTCACCGATGCGCGCGCTGCGCGAGGCGCGTCTGCGGCACGCCGCCCGGCTGTTGGAGACCACCGGCCTGTCCGTGGAACGCGTGGCAGCCGCTTCCGGGTTCGCCAGCCCGTTTCACTTCAACCGGGTGTTCCGCGAACGGTACGGGATGCCGCCCGGCGCGTACCGGGCGAGTGGCCCAATGGTTGGCGCATGAACTGTGAAGGCCGGGTGTAGGCGCGTGTGCCCGTATGACCAGGTGAAAAGGTGGGGACGCGGCCGTTCAATGGTTTTCACGGCGCCCCGAAGAGCGTTGAGTGAATACCATTTCCATTGCCCTGCTGATGTGCCGTAATGCCTGCGATCGGCTGTTGACCAATCGTCAAATACTGATTGCCGTACGCGTAATGCACAAAAAACTGGAATCGCTTGTTCCCTGTGGCTGACCTGTGCAAAGGTGTGCCTCGCTCCCACACGCCCCATGCTTCACAAGAGCCGCGCCCGGAGCATACTCGTTGGTATGAACCATTTAAGCCGCATGCCCTCCGGAGGAATGCCGTCGTGCATGACGCAGGCCTGTCGAATTCCCCTCGCGACGCCCGCCTCTTCGAAGTGACCGACGCTCAGCTGAGCGCAGAACTGAAGAAGTGGACGGGGGCGACACCGGCACTCCACCCCGTCGGTGAACTCCTCGACCGGCACTGGGAAGCAGGCTTCGCCTACGCGCGGCTGTGCACCGCGGACGCCCGCTCCGCCGGCATGCTCACCACTGCGGCATTCACCCGGCTCTTCGGCGAGACACTGCGGCAGACCGGACCGACGGCGGCGTGGCGTCCCCAACTGCTCGTCACCGTGCGCCGTATCGCGGCGGAGTGGGACACCGACCGCCGACAGGAACTGCTCCACCCCGAGCTGCGGACGGAGCCCGGCAGCGGGGAGCGCCTCTCCGCCCGGCTGCTGCCGCCGGCCGACCGCCGCCTGCTGTCCGGTGCGTTCCAGCGGTTGCCCCAGTCCGCCCGCTGCCTGCTGTGGCACAGCGAGGTCGAGGCCGAACCCCTGGCGATACCCGCCGGACTCCTCGGCCTCGACGAGGAGGACGCCCGTGTCGAACTCGGCCGGGCCGACGAGCGTCTGCGCGAGGAGTGCCTCCAGGTCCACCGCGAACTCGCCCCGGAACAGGAGTGCCGGCGCTACCTGCGGATGCTGGACGTGACCTGCCGGCGCGGCTCAGTCGACGTCGACCCCGACCTGCGCGAGCACCTGGACCGCTGCGGGCACTGCAGCGACACCGCGGGCCAGCTGCGCTTCTTCAACGCGGGGCTCGGTGCCGCACTGGCCGAGGCGGTGCTCGGCTGGGGCGCGAGAGCCTATCTGGAGGCGAGAGCGAGCCAGGCCGAGAAGCCCGCCGAGGCCGGGCCGGCGCCGACAGCGGCGATCGCGGGCGAGTCCTTCTTCTCCGAGGCCGGCACCTTTGCCCCTGCCGCGGATGCCTTCGCGGACGAGGGTCGCGCGCCTGCGGCAGAGGACTTCGCCTCCGGGAGCGAGCCTCCCGCGCCCGCTCAAGGGGCGCCCGCCCCGGCGGGCCGGCCCTTCTCCGCCGCGGACGTGGTCGCCCCGCCCGCACGGACGGGCCCTCGGCGGGCACGCCGCACCGCACGCCGGACCGCCCCGCGCACCGACGCCGGCACCGCTCCCGGTCCGGGCGCCCCGCGCGGCTTCTCCGGCCGCGCCGCCCTCAAGGCCACCCGCCGCGCCGCCCGGCGCCGCAACCTCACCGCGGCCGTCGCCACCGTCTGTGCCCTGGTCGTCCTCCCGCTCGTCGTCGGGTCCGTCATCGGCTCCGGAGACGGTTCCGCTCCGACCGCGGGCGACCGCCCCTCCGAAGCGTCCGGCTCGAACGAGGGCTCCGCCAGCAGCAAC
The DNA here is from genome assembly GCF_041052385.1 of Streptomyces sp. R28. Taxonomy (GTDB): domain Bacteria; phylum Actinomycetota; class Actinomycetes; order Streptomycetales; family Streptomycetaceae; genus Streptomyces. Next base: position 10,314,631 of record NZ_CP163439.1, read on the forward strand.
CCGTCCTGGGCGGGCGCCGCCGAGGCCGCGAAGGGCGATCTGCGGGGCCGCCTCTACAACATCGGATCGGGGCTGTGCGTCGGCATCGTCGGCGGGAAGGCCGTCAAGAACGCGGAAACCGAGCTCGCCACCTGTTCCTCGGCGGCAGACCAGCAGTGGGCGGACGAGACCGACGGCCTGCTGCGCAGCGGCGCGGAGCCCGATCTGTGCCTCGACTCCCACCTCGGCTACTCGGTCCGGCTGGCCCCGTGCGCGGGTGCCTCCGATTCCGACACCAAGAACGTCCGCTACGACTTCACCCTCCAGGGCACTCTGGTGCCTCGCTTCAACCAGGAACTGGCCCTCAGCCCCGCAGCCACGGACGGCTCGGGATCCCTGGTCCTCAAGACCCGTGACGACGAGGGCGACGCCCAGCACTGGGTGATCGACACATCGAAGGCCGAACTCCAGATGGAGGCGGTCAACTGGGACACGGTCGCCCGTACTCCGGAGCTGACGACGCCGAAGCCCACGCCGACCCCCACGCCCAAGCAGTCGAAGACACCGACGCCCACCCCGACGCCGTCCGCGACCCCGTCGACCGCGCAGCCGACCCCGGCGAGCCCGTACCCGACCGACTCGTACTGCTACTACTACCCCTACTCCTGCTCGTCGGACGGCCAGTACGGCGGGTCCGGTGGAGGGGGGTACGGCGGGGGAGGGTATGGCGGGTACGGCGGATATGGCGGATACGGGTACGGCGGTTATGGCGGTTACGGCCAGGGCGGTGGCGGTCGCGGCTGACCGCTGATCGCCGCCCCGGCTGATCGCTGCCCGGCTCGCGCGGCCGGTCTGCTAAGACTCAGCCCCCGACGAACTGGAGTGACGCCCACAGCGCCACCACGGCCGGGACAAGGGCGGCCGGCACCGCGAGCAGCCCGAGCCGGGTGAACTCGCCGACGGCGATCTCGTGCCCGTGCCGGTGCGCGATGCGTCGCCACAGCAGGGTGGCCAGCGAGCCGGCGTACGTCAGGTTCGGGCCGATGTTCACCCCGAGCAGCACCGCGAGCACCGCGCCGGGCCCGGCCGGGGCGGTCAGCGGCAGCAGGACCAGCACGGCGGGCAGGTTGTTGATCAGGTTGGCCAGTACGGCGGCCAGCGCGGCGATGCCGAGCAGCGCGGCCAGGCCCGAGCCGTCCGGCAGTACCTGCCGCAGCGCGTCGGCGAGCCCGTGGTCGACCACGGCGCGCACGACGACACCGAGCGCGAGCACGAACGCCAGGAACGCGGGTGCGGCGGCCCGCACCACGGTGAGCGGGGAGGCCCGGCGCCGTACGATCGCCCGCCCGGCCAGCACCAGCGCCCCCGCGAGCGCCACCCACGCCGGCTCGACGCCCACCGCCGAGGCCACGACGAACCCGGCCAGCGTGCAGCCCACGGTGACCAGCGCGAACAGCGGCAGCTCGGGGGCCTTGCCGGCGTCGGGCGCCTGGACCGGTGCCATCAGCTCGTCGGCGAACCAGCGCCGGAAGACCAGGTACTCGGCGCCGATCGCGGCCAGCCAGGGCAGCGTCATCAGCGCCGCGAACCGGGTGAAGCTCAGCCCGCTCGCCTCGAACGCCAGCAGGTTGGTGAGGTTGGACACCGGCAGCAGCAGCGAGGCCGTGTTCGACAGGTGCGCGCAGGCGTAGACGTGGGGTTCGGCGCGGACGCCCGCCCGGGCGGCGGTGGCCAGCACGACCGGCGTCAGCAGCACCACCGTGGCGTCCAGGCTGAGCACGGCCGTGATCGCCGAGCCGAGCGCGAACACCGCGGTCAGCAGCCGTCCGGGAGACCCCGCCGACCAGCGGGCCATCCAGGCCCCGCAGGCCCAAAAGAGCCCCTCGACATCGCAGAAGTGGGCGAGGACCAGCACCGCGGCGAGGAAACCGACCACCGGCCCGAGCCGCTCCACCTCCGCCCAGGCATGCGCCGGCGAGATCACCCCGGTCGCGATCGCCACCCCGGCGGCCGGTACCGCGACGGCGGCCTCCGGAAGGCCGAACGGGCGCAGAACGGCCCCGAGCAGTACGGCGATGAGCAGGGCCACGGACAGTGCTTCGGCGAGCGGGGCGTTCAGAGCGGGTCCTTCAAGACGTGATCGAAGACGTGCCCGCCCATGAAAACAGGCTGCGGTAAGAGCACTGCGAGCGCCCCCGGCCGGGAGTGATCAACCGCCAGTGCCGGGCTGGACCACGGTCACGAAGACCGAGGACTCGTTTCCGGCCACGGGCACCGCACCGGCCGTCCATGCCACCTCGATCGAGTCCCGCTCGTCCGGCGGTGTCACGAGCAGCGCCTTGGGCGTGGCCGTACGGGCCCCGCTGATCTCGGGGCTGGCGAAGGTCAGCCCGGCCCAGGCGCTGCGGCCGGGGGCCAGTGTGACGGTGGTGGGTGTGTCGGCAGAGCGCTTCGGGTCCGGGCCGAGTTGCCTGCCGGACGCGTCGACGAAGGCGGCGCCCGGATAGCCGCGCACGGTGCAGGTCCGGTCGGCCGTGTTGGTCAGCACGATCGGGAAGTTCCGCTGACCGGCCCCCGGGCTGGGGCGGCCGATGGCGGCGCGCAGCTCGGATGTGTGGCACCGCGTGGTGGAGCCGGTCGACTCGGTCGCGGGGCTCCCGGTGCCGGCCGTGCTCGGCTCGGTCGTGGGTTTCCCGCTGCCGGCGGTGCCGGGTTCGGTCGTACGGCTGCTCGTGCCGGCCGGTGTCTGGACAGCGCCCGACGAGTCGGCGCCGTTGTCGCAGGCGGCCAGCAGGGCCACCAGCGCGACGGCGCTCACCAGGGGGGTCGCTCGCTGTAAGGGCTGGAATGCCCGTGCACGTCCCATGTTGGTGACGAATCCCCGTTTTGCCGCCGAGTACTCAATGTTCTCCCGCCGACTGCTCACTCCTCGTCGAGGAGCCCGATCTCCGCCCAGATCGTCTTGCCGTCCGCCGTGTGTCTGCTGCCCCAGCGCTGGGTCAGCTGAGCGACCAGCAGCAGGCCGCGGCCGCCCTCGTCGAAGATCTTGGCGCGGCGCAGATGCGGTGCCGTGTGGCTGGTGTCGGACACCTCGCAGATCAGCGTGGCCGCGTCGTGGATCAGCCGGAGGCGGATGCCGGGGGTGCCGTAGCGGATGGCGTTCGTCACCAGCTCGCTCACCACCAGCTCGGCCGTGAACGACGCCTCGCTCAGGTTCCAGGTGCCGAGCTGCTCCATGACCTGCTTGCGGATGGGCGCGACGAGCGCGGGGTCGGCCGGGATGTGCCAGGTCGCGACCTGCGAGGAGGGCAGTCCCTGGGTACGGGCCAGCAGCAGGGCCACGTCGTCGGCGGGGCCGCCCGGCGGGAGCAGGGCCTGCAGGACGTGGTCACAGGTCTCGTCCAGCGAGCCGGAGGAGGCCGAGAGTGCCTCGCGGAGCAGGGCATGACCGGTGTCGACGTCACGCTCGCGGCTCTCGATCAGGCCGTCGGTGTAGAGGGAGAGCACGGTGCCCTCGCGCAGTTCGAGCTCGGCGGACTCGAACGGCAGCCCGCCCAGACCGAGCGGCGGCCCGGCGGGCAGCTCGATCTCCTCCGGTTCGCCGCCCGGCGGCACCATGACGGGCGAGGGGTGGCCGGCCCGGGCCAGCGTGCAGCGCCGGGAGACCGGGTCGTACACCGCGTACAGACAGGTGGCGCCGACCTCGCCCGGGCTGCCGTCGGTGCCCGCCTCCTCGGAGAGGCGTACGACCAGGTCGTCGAGGTGGGTGAGCAGTTCGTCGGGCGCGAGGTCGATGTCGGCCAGAGTGCGCACCGCCGTGCGCAGCCGTCCCATGGTGGCCGACGCCGCCACGCCGTGGCCGACGACGTCCCCGACGACCATCGCCACCCGCATCCCGGACAGCGGGATCACGTCGAACCAGTCGCCGCCCACCCCGGACCGCGCCGCCGGGAGATAGCGGGATGCCGCTGTCAACGCCGCGGTGCGCGGCAGGGACCGGGGCAGCAGGCTGCGTTGCAGGGCGAGGGCGGTCTCACGTTCGCGGGAGTAGCGCCGGGCGTTGTCGATGCAGACCGCCGCGCGTGCCGTGATCTCCTCGGCCAGCAGCACGTCGTCGGGGGTGAAGGGGGCGGGGTTCTTGAACCGAGTGAGCACGGCGACGCCGAGGGTGGTGCCGCGGGCCCGGATCGGTACGGACATCGTCGTGTGGATGCCGTACTCCTTGATCCGCGCGGCGCGTGCCGGGTCCCAGGCGAGCCACTGGGCGAGGTCCCCGGTCGACGTCGAGGCCACGATGGTGTGGGCCGCCAGCAGCGCGTCGGCCTGGGGTGACGGGGTGGGATACACATCCACACGTCCCAGCTCGGCCACGGCTTCGGGGTTGCCCGGGTTGACGGACCGGTGGGCGGCCCGGCGCAGGCTGACCGGGGCGCTCAGCCTGCCTGTGGGCGGCTCGCCGCCGGGCTCCGGAGGGTCCAGCAGGTCGACGCTCACGAAGTCGGCGAGCGCGGGAACACAGATGTCCGCCAGCTCCTCGGCCGTCCGGGTGACGTCCAGGGTGGTGCCGATACGGACGCTGGCCTCGTTCACCAGTTGCAACCGCTCCTGGGCCAGGTAGTGCTCGGTGAAGTCGTGCGCGGCGACGGACACGCCGTGCACCCGCCCCTCGCCGTCGGTGATCGGGGCCATGCGGGCCAGCCAGGCGTACGTTCTGTCCCCGCCGACCGGAACGTACGTCCGTACGTCGGTGCCACGGCCGGTGGTGAGCACGCGAAGGAGATGCTGCTCGATGTCCGTGCTCTGGGCTCTGCCGGTCAGTTCGGGCGCCCGCAGCCCGCGCACATGCTCCTCGGAGAGCCGCAGGACCTCCGCCATGACGGCGTTGATCCGGCGCAGCCGCAGCCGCTCGTCGTAGATCGCGATGGCACAGGGGGATTCGAGGAGACCGATGTTGTCCAGCGGGTCGTCGGGCGAACTCGGGCCGGCCCCTTCGAGCGGCGTGACCACGAGCCAGCGGTCGGGGCCGTCGGCGTTCGGCCGGAGGCGGTGAGCGAGCAGCCACACGGACACCACGCCGCCGTCGCGACGGCGCAGGGTGACGGTGCCGTCCCAGCGGTCGCCCTCCGGTGCGACGGATCCGCTCTGTCCCGCACCGGCCAGCAGATCCACGGCGGGCCGCCCCACGACCTCGGCGGGCCGGTGCCCCAGCAGCCGCTCGGCCCCGGCGTTCCACTCGACGAGATTGCCGTCGTCGTCGATGACGGCCCGGGCTGTCGCGGCGTCGTCGAACGGATACTCCGGGTTCATCGTTCCAGGCTAGTGCGTCGGCTGCCCCCGCACCCCGGAACTCCCGCGTGCACCCTTGACGGTATGGCGTGCCGCCCCGTCAGAATCTGTTTGTTCACGATCAGTTGTGAGTACTTCTGCGCCCTGATGAGGGAGAGCCGCCCATGACAGTCACTCGAAGATCGTTACTGTTCGCCTCCACGGCCGCCCCGGCGGCCGGAGCACTGCTGACCACCGCGACGGCACGGGCCGCCGAGGCCGCCGAATCCATGGGTGCCGGGTCCGGCCGCCGCACGGTGGCGTTGCGCGACGGCTGGCGCTTCGCCCTGGTGAACCCGGGCGGCCTCACCGACCCGACCGGCGCGTACGCGGGCGCCGCCGAGCCCGGCTACGACGACTCGGGCTGGCGCGAGGTCGCGGTGCCCCATGACTGGAGCATCGAGTTCGCGCCGACCACCGAGCACGGCACCACCAGCGGCACCGGCTTCTTCCCCGGCGGCCTCGGCTGGTACCGCCTCGCCTTCACCCTGCCGCCCGGCCTCGTCGGCAAGCGGATATCGGTGGAGTTCGACGGCGTCTACATGGACTCGTACGTCTACTGCAACGGCAAGGAGGTCGGCCGCCACCCCTACGGCTACACCGGCTTCGCCTACGACCTCACCGACCTCGTGCACACCGACGGCAGCACCGAGAACGTGCTCGCGGTCAAGGTGCACAACCGCCTCCCCAGCAGCCGCTGGTACTCGGGCAGCGGCATCTACCGCGAGGCCCGCCTCGTCGTCACCGAGCCGGTGCACGTGGAGCGCTGGGGCACGTACGTCACGACGCCGGAGATCACCGAGGAGCGGGGCGTCGTACGAGTGCGGACCGCGGTGGTGAACGCCTTCGGCGGGGGCACGGACGTCGAGGTCGTCTCGCGGATCGTTGATCCGGGCGGCCGTACCGTCGCCCGTACGTCCTCCACGGTCGCCGTCACCGACAAGGCGACCGAGACCCACGAACTCACCGTTGCCGACCCGAAGTTGTGGGACTTCGAGACCCCGCACCACCGCTACACCCTGAAGACCGAACTGCGCGTCGGCGGGAGAACCACCGACACCTACCGCACCACCTTCGGCTTTCGCACCTTCCGCTTCGACCCCGACGAGGGCTTCCACCTCAACGGCGCCCACAGCAAGATCAAGGGTGTCGACCTCCATCACGACCTGGGCGCCCTCGGTGCCGCCGTCAGCATCGACGCGATCCGTCGGCAGATGACCATCATGAAGTCGATGGGCGTCAACGCCTTCCGCACCTCCCACAACCCGCCCTCCCCGGAGATGATCCGGGTCTGCGAGGAGATGGGCATCGTGATGCTGGTGGAGGCCTTCGACTGCTGGCGCTCGCCCAAGACGCGCTACGACTACGGGCGCTTCTTCGACGAGTGGGCCGACAAGGACATCACCGAGATGGTGCTGGCGGCCCGCAACTCGCCGGCCGTCCTGGTGTGGTCGATCGGCAACGAGGTCTCCGAGTTCACCTCGGCCTCCGGACTCGCCATGGCCGACCGGCTCATCGCCGCCATCAAGGCCTCCGACGACACCCGCCCCGTCGTCATCGGCTCCCACCGGCACCGCAGCGTGCCCGCCCCGGGCTCCCCCGGCGACCTGATCCTGGCCAAGCTCGACGGCCTCGGCCTCAACTACAACACCGCCAAGTCGGTGGACGCCCTGCACGCCCGCTATCCGAACCTGTTCCTCTTCGAGTCCGAGTCGTCCTCCGAGACCTCCACACGCGGCGCCTACCAGGAGCCCGAGCGCCTCAACACCGGCGAGAACCACACGCCGGGCAAGCGGTCGACCTCGTCGTACGACAACAACCTCGCCTCCTGGACCATGAGCGGCGAGTACGGGCACAAGAAGGACCGGGACCGTAAGTGGTTCGCCGGGCAGTTCCTGTGGTCGGGCATCGACTACATCGGTGAGCCCACGCCGTACGACGTGTTCCCGGTGAAGGCGTCCTTCTTCGGCGCGGTCGACACGGCCGGCTTCCCGAAGGACATGTACCACCTGTTCCGGAGCCAGTGGGTCGACGAGCCGATGGTCCATCTGCTGCCGATGACCTGGAATCACCAGGAGGGCGACACGGTGGAGGTGTGGGCGTACTCCAACGTCGACACCGTCGAGCTCTTCCTCAACGGAGAGTCCCTCGGCGCGCGGACGTTCGACACCAAGAAGACCGTCGACGGCCGGCCCTACCTGGAGACGACCGAGGCGACCGGCGACGACAAGACCTTCACCGACGGTCCCTACCCCGGCAGCTACACCAGCCCGAACGGCAGCGCGGGCAAGCTCCATCTGACCTGGAAAGTTCCGTACAGGGCAGGGGAGTTGAAGGCGGTGGCCCGACGGGACGGCAAGGTGGTCGCCACCGATGTGCTGCGCACGGCCGGTGCACCGAGGGCCGTACGGCTCACCGCCGACCGCAAGTCCCTTGCCGCCGACGGCCGTTCGCTGGCCTTCGTGACCGCCGAGGTCGTCGACGCCCGGGGTGTGGTGGTGCCCGACGCCGCGGACCTGATCACCTTCGAGGTGACGGGCGGCTCGCTCGCCGGACTCGACAACGGACGGGAGGAGAGCGCCGAGCGGTACCAGGCCAGTACGCGTACGGTCTTCCACGGCAAGGCGCTGGCGATCATACGCTCGGGCACGAAGGCGGGCGCCCTGAAGGTGACCGCACGAGCCGAGGGCCTGCGGACGGGCAGCGTGACCGTGCGGACGACCCACGCCCGGTCCGCCGTGCTCACGCCGGCCGCGGAGTTCGAACCCGACTATCTGGCACCTTCCAACCACCCCTACGCGGACGCCAGTTACTCCGGCCGCCCGGACACCCTCCCGGCCGCCATGCTCGACGGCGACCCGGCCACCGGCTGGTCCAACGGCTTCCTCAAGGCGGCCACGGCCCTGCTGCCGGCCTTCGACGGAGCCCGGCCCGAGGACTGGGTCTCCGTGGACTTCGGCCGGACGCGGACCTTCGACCGGATGGAGGTCTCCTTCACAGTGGACGCCACACACACCTTGCCCGCGTCGGTCGTGGCCGATGTGTGGGACGGCCGACGGTACGTGCCGGTGGAGGGCGCGACCGTGGAGTGGGCCACCGCCTCGGACGCACCGACGGTCATCACCTTCGCCGCCGCACGCGGCTCGCGCCTTCGACTGACCCTGACCAGCGCTCACCCCGGGGAGGCTCGCGGGGCAATACGGATCAGCAAGCTGGAGGTACCCGCTACCTGAACTACGCCACAGTCCGGACAGACGGTTCTGCCGCGCCCCCAAGGGGCGCGGGGAACTGCGCGACCAGCCACAACGGCGCCGCAGTCGAAAGGTGACCGTCCGGACCGTTGACGGAGTGTCATACCGCCGACAACCATGGCTGCGTCCGCATCTGGGAGCGCTCCCACCACGAGCGTCACCCGCACCTCCCCCGAGGAGCCCAGACGTGAAACGACGCAGAACCACGCTGTTGTCCCTGACTGCCCTGCTGGTGGCGGGACTCACCGCACTTCCGGCCGCACCAGCCGGCGCGGAAGAGGTCGAGCAACTCAAGAACGGCACGTTCGACACCACCACCGCCCCGTGGTGGACGACCAGCAACGTCACCGCGGGCCTGTCCGACGGGCGGCTCTGCGCGAACGTCCCGGGCGGCACCGCCAACCGCTGGGACGCCGGCGTCGGCCAGAACGACATCGCCCTGGTGAAGGGGGAGTCGTACCGGTTCTCCTTCACCGCCACCGGCTCGCCCGAGGGGCACGTGGTGCGGGCGATCGTCGGGCTGTCGGCGGCGCCGTACGACACCTACTTCGAGGTGACACCGGAGCTGAGCGTCTCCGGGAACTCCTACTCGTACACCTTCACCTCGCCCGTCGACACCGCGCAGGGCCAGGTCGCCTTCCAGCTCGGCGGCAGCGCGGACGCATGGCGCTTCTGCATGGACGACGCCTCGCTGCTGGGCGGCGTCCCGCCCGAGGTGTACGAGCCCGACACCGGGCCGCGGGTGCGGGTGAACCAGGTCGCCTATCTGCCCGCCGGACCGAAGAACGCCACGCTGGTCACCGACGCGACGGAGAAGCTGCCCTGGCAGCTGAAGAACGCGTCCGGGGGTGTGGTCGCCCACGGCTGGACCGTGCCGCGCGGCACCGACGCCTCCTCCGCGCAGAAGGTCCACTCCATCGACTTCGGCGCCTACCGCGGGCAGGGCAAGGACTTCACGCTGGTCGCCGACGGAGAGGCGAGCCGGCCCTTCGACATCGGCACGGCCGCCTACGAGCGGCTGCGCCTGGACGCCCTGAAGTACTACTACACGCAGCGCAGCGGCATCGCGATCCGCGACGACCTGCGCCCGGGCTACGCCCGCCCCGCCGGACACGTCGGCGTCGCGCCCAATCAGGGCGACGGCAAGGTGCCCTGTCAGCCGGGCGTGTGCGACTACACGCTCGACGTCGCCGGCGGCTGGTACGACGCCGGCGACCACGGCAAGTACGTCGTCAACGGCGGCATCTCCGTGTGGGAGCTGCTGAGCACGTACGAACGTGAACGGCTCGCCCGCACCGGGGAGTCGGAGAAGCTCGGCGACGGCACGCTCGCCATCCCGGAGAGCGGCAACAAGGTGCCGGACATCCTCGACGAGGCCCGCTGGGAGCTGGAGTTCCTGCTGAAGATGCAGGTACCCGCGGGGCAGCCGCTGGCCGGCATGGCGCACCACAAGATCCACGACGAGCAGTGGACGGGCCTGCCGCTGCTGCCGAGCGACGACCCGCAAAAGCGCGAACTGCACCCGCCGTCCACCGCGGCGACCCTGAACCTGGCGGCGACGGCCGCGCAGGCGGCGCGCCTGTACAAGCCGTACGACAAGGAGTTCGCGGTGAAGGCGCTGGGTGCCGCCCGCAAGGCCTGGACCGCGGCGCTCGCGCATCCCGACCGGTACGCCTCCGAGAGCGACGGCATCGGCGGCGGCACCTACGCCGACAACAACGTCACCGACGAGTTCTACTGGGCGGCGGCGGAGCTGTATCTCAGCACGGGCCAGAAGGAGTTCGCGGACCACGTTCTCAACTCGCCGGTGCACACCGCCGACATCTTCGGCGCCCTCGGCTACGACTGGGCCAGGACGGCGGCAGCGGCCCGGCTGGACCTGGCGACCGTGCCGAGTGCTCTGCCCGGCCGGGACAAGGTGCGCCAGTCCGTGACCAAGGGCGCGGACGGCTATCTGACCACTCTGAAGTCACAGGCCTACGGCATGCCCTACGCCCCGACCGGCAACCTCTACGACTGGGGCTCCAACCACCAGATCCTGCACAACGCCGTCGTGATCGCCACCGCGTACGACATCACCGGCGCCTCGAAGTACCGTGACGGTGCGCTGCAGAGCATGGACTATCTCCTCGGCCGCAACGCGCTGAACATCTCGTACGTGACCGGCTACGGCGAGGTCAACTCCCACAACCAGCACGCCCGTTGGTACGCCCACCAGCTCGACCCGAACCAGCCCAACCCGCCGGCCGGCACGCTCGCCGGCGGGCCGAACTCCGGCATCCAGGACCCCTACGCACAGAGCAAACTCCAGGGCTGCGTCGGCCAGTTCTGCTACATCGACGACATCCAGTCCTGGTCGACGAACGAGCACACGATCAACTGGAACTCCGCCCTGACCCGGATGGCCTCCTTCGTGGCCGGCCAGGGTTAGACCGCGCGAGCCCGCCGTCGCGGAGGTGCGACGGCGGGCTCGCGGTGGTGCCGGGTGCCCTGGCGGGGGACTTACGGGGCGATGTTCAGGACGGGCAGGTCCTTGCTCACGCCCGCTACGTAGTAGTCCTTGGGCGCGGAGAAGACGACGAACTCGCGGTCGTCCTCGCGGATCCTGGTCCGGATGGTGAAGTTCCCGGCGGCATCCGTGGTGGTCTGCGCGTCGTACTGGCTCTCGAAGTACTGCCGCAGGAAGACCCGGGTCCCCGCGACCGGGCCGTGCCCGGCGGGCCAGGTGACCCTGCCCGTCACGGTGAGGCCGTCGCCGGGGCGCACGATGAGCTTGCTGACCCGGTAGGTGAGGGAGCTAGCGACCGGCTCGACCCTGACGGCGGTGTCCGCGAAGGCCATGTGGAAGTCGGTGGGGTCGGTGTCGTAAACGGCGCGGAACCGCACCTCGTGGCGCGGGGACAGGTAGCGGCTGGGCTTGTCGTCCCACCGGTCCGCCGGGACGTCCTCAAGGGTGAACCGCCCCTCGGCGTCGGTGCGGACGGTGCCCAGGCTGCGCGTCTCCCACTCCGTCGGGTCGATCGGGTCTCCCCACGGGTTCCAGGTCTTGAACAGCACCGACTCCTCGAGCTGGACCGGGGCGTCGGCGACGGCGGTGCCGTCGGGCCGGGTCAGTGTGCCGGTGAGGTCGACCGTGCGGTGGTCGTAGTCGGTCGTGGCGGTGCTGCTGGTGAGGGTCACCTCGTAGTCGTCACCGTCCGCCGCGTGGGCGGGCGGTACGAACACCACGGTGGCGGCCAGGGCGAGCGCGGCGACGGCGGTCGGTCGGGCGGCCGGTAAACGCATGTGCACGTGAACTCCGTTGCTGGTGCGGTCGGTTGTCGCGCCGGGAGCTGCGGGGGGTGCCGGCGTGGAATGTGACCCATGGGACCTCACCCGGGGTTGTACGGCCCGCCAGGAATGCACGCCCCGTACACATGGAGTTCTCTCTCCGGCCGCCTGCCGGTTCGTCCGGTGATCGCGTGCGATCAGGTACCGTCCTGTCGGTCTGAGCGTCCGAGCCTCAAGAAGTGGTCGCGGCGCGATCGGACTCGCTGCGCAGGACACAGAACTCATTGCCGTCAGGATCCGCGAGGACGGCCCAGCCCGTGCCGTCGGGCTTGCGGTGATCGGTGACCAGGGTGGCTCCGAGATCCAGCAGCCGCTCGATCTCCTCCTCGCGCGAGGTCGTCGGGCGCAGGCACAAGTGGATGCGGTTCTTGACCGTCTTGGATTCCGGAACCTGGTTGAAGTACAGCAGTGGGCCCTCCGGAAGCATCACTTGAGTCTCCCGGTCGCCCGGTCTGTCCTGCGGATGCAGCGGACTACCGGTCACCTCACTCCAGAACCGAGCCAGCTCATAGGCATCCGAACAGTCGATGGCCACGTTCTGCACTACCGAGATCATGCGGGTGAGCATGCCCTGAGCATCGCTCAGCCCGCTACCGGATTGCGTCCGGGCTCCACCCGCGTCCGGCTCCGTTCATGATCGGCCGGACACGCCCTGCCGATCGCCTTCGACGAGTTCCGCGGGCCCCCGGTGGGCGGTCAGGGTGTGCAGCTCGGCCCGGTCCAGCGGCTGGTGCACCTCGACGTACTCGCCGTGCGGAAGCCGCTTGATCACGCCGGTCTCCCGGCCGTGCAACACCAGCTCCCGGTCGCGGAGTTGCAGGCCCAGGCAGATGCGGCGGGTGACGACGAACACGGCCACCGGGACGACCGGCGTCGCGATACGGATCGCCCACGTCACCGTGTTGATCGACAGATGGAGCCGGGTCGCCACGATGTCGTTGCCGCCGCCCGCCAGGAGGATCAGGTAGAGGCTGATCCAGGCCGCGCCGACCCCCGTGCGGACGGGGCGGTTGCGGGGGCGGTCGAGGAGGTGGTGTTCGCGCTTGTCGCCCGTGATCCGGGCTTCCAGGAAGGGATACACGCCGATGAAGACCAGCAGCAGCGGGAAGACCACGACCGGGATCAGCACCCCGAGGACGAGTGTGTGGCCCCACAGGGTGATCTCCCAGCCCGGCATGATGCGCACCAGCCCCTCGGCGAAGCCCAGGTACCAGTCGGGCTGGGCGCCCGTGGAGACCTGGTCCGCGCGGTAAGGGCCGTACGACCAGACCGGGTTGATCGAAGCCACCGCCGCCATGAGCGTGAGCGCGCCGAAGACCAGGAAGAAGAAGCCGCCCGCCTTGGCCAGGTACACCGGCATGAACGGGGCGCCGACCACATTGCGTTCGGTGCGTCCGGGGCCCGCGAACTGGGTGTGCTTGTGGTACACGACCAGCAGGAGGTGCGCCACGACCAGCGCCGCCATGATGCCGGGGATCACCAGGATGTGCAGGGAGTAGAAGCGGGCCACGATGTCATGGCCCGGGAACTCCCCGCCGAACAGGAACATGGAGAGATACGTCCCCACGATCGGAACGGACAACAGCGCGCCGTTCACGAACCGCAGGCCCGTCCCCGACAGCAGGTCGTCCGGCAGCGAGTAGCCGAACAGGCCCTCGAAGAGGCCGAGCAGCAGCAGGGACCAGCCGAACAGCCAGTTGATCTCCCGTGGCTTGCGGAACGACCCCGTGAAGAAGTGCCGCATCATGTGCGTGAGCATCCCGGCGGCGAAGACCAGTGCCGCCCAGTGGTGCAGCTGCCGCATCAGCAGCCCGCCCCGCACGTCGAAGCTGATGTCCAGCGTGGAGGCGTACGCCTCGGACATGCGGACGCCGTTGAGGGGGAGGTAACTGCCGTGGTACGTCACCTCGTTCATCGAGGGGTGGAAGAAGAAGGTGAGGTACACGCCCGTCAGGATCAGGACGACGAAGCTGTACAGGCAGATCTCGCCGAGCAGGAAGGACCAGTGGTCCGGGAAGACCTTGCGCAGGTACTTCCGGCCGAGCAAGTGGATGCCGAGCCGCCCGTCGAACCAGTCCGCGACCCGCTCACCCCGGCCGGACGGCTCTCGGGCGCTCATGCTTCCCCCTTGTGCACGTGGGTGAGCTTCTCGGGATTGCTCACGACATAGACACCGGACACCCGCTCGCCGTCCGGCGTCAGGTCCAGGACGACGACGGCGTACGCCTCCTCGCCGTCGAACAGCACCGCGGCGTCGTCGCCGTTGACCCGCCGGTGGCGCAGCTCCAGATGGCCGCCCCCGCCGCCGCCCCGGCGCGCGTACGAACCGAAGAGCCGGACCGCCTTGTCCCTGCCGTGCACGGGACGCAGCCCCGCCCGCTTCCGCTTGCCGCCGGCGTCCGTCCACACCGTCACGTCCGGGGCGAGGATCTCCATCAGCGCGGCGATGTCCCCGCCCACCGCGGCCCGCACGAACCGCTCGGTCGCCTCCCGCCGTACCCGCGGATGCGCCTCGTACAGCGGCCGCCGCGCATGCACGTGCCCCCGCGCGCGATGCGCCAGCTGCCGTACGGCCGCCGGGCTGCGGTCGAGGATCTCCGCGATCTCCGTGTGGGCGTACCCGAACACCTCGTGCAGCACGAACACCGCGCGCTCCAGCGGTGACAGCGACTCCAGGACGACCAGCATCGCCAGCGACACGGACTCGGTGCGCAGGGCGGGGTCGTCGACGCCGCCGTCCTCGCCGTCCGCGACCAGCGGCTCGGGCAGCCACGGGCCGACGTACGTCTCCCGGCGGCGGCTGATCGCGGCCCGCCGCGCCAGTGCGTGGTTCACGGCGATCCGCACGAGATACGCCCGCGGGTTGGCGATCCCCTCGAGCGGCGAGCCGCCGCCTCGCGCCGTCCACGACAGCCACGTCTCCTGCAGTACGTCCTCGGTGTCGGCGACGCTGCCGAGCATGTTGTAGACGACGCCGAACATCAGCTCACGGTGCTCGACGAAGACGCCGGTCGCGTCGGCGGTGACGGTCATGGGGATGTCGGACATGCGGTGGGCCTCCCGGTGAGCGCTCACTACTGCGAGGCCCGGCGGGGGCCGGAATGTGACATCACGCGGTTGAATGTGACCCACGTCTCGATGATGGTGAGTGCGACTTCGGGCCCGACCGTGCGTTCCGCACCCCTCTGGTACCGGCGTACATCACACTTGACCTGCAGGTATTTACGGGTAAGTACCCGAGCGGTACCGTGAAGGCATGCCAGCTCTCAACGTGGAGTTCAGCGACCGCGAGCTAGAGGACTTGCGGCAGATCGCCAAGGAACGCGGTACGTCGATGAAGGCGCTCGTGCGGGAGGCGGCCGCGGCCGACATAGCGCGGCACCGGGCGCTGCAGGAGGGCGCCGAGGCGTTCCGCCGGTTCTTCGCGTCGCACGCCGACGAGTTCGCGGCCGCCTTCCCCGACGACGAACCGTCCGCCAAGGGCGAGGGACGGGCCGCCTGACCGATGG
This sequence comes from Streptomyces sp. R28, assembly GCF_041052385.1. Lineage (GTDB taxonomy): Bacteria > Actinomycetota > Actinomycetes > Streptomycetales > Streptomycetaceae > Streptomyces. The sequence goes on from NZ_CP163439.1 coordinate 10,330,025, forward strand.
CACCCGTGATCCATATCGACGTGCCCTGGCTGCTCCAGCGACACGAAGAGGTCCTGCCGGACCAGCCCACGATCAACGACTTCTCAGCGTTGGTCGCCGCCGTCGCACGCCATCGCGTGGATCCGCCGCGCCTGGGCGTCGACTCCGACCCGGCCTGGCGGGCCGCCGCGCTGCTGCACACCCTCGCCCTGCTCAAGCCGCTGCCTTCGGCCAACGCCCGCTTCGCCTGTGCGTCCGCGGTGGCCTACATGTTCGTCAGCGGCGTCGGCATCGACCCGCCCTACGGCGCACTCGTCGACCTGGCCCGTGACCTGATCTCCGGCAAGGTCGACGTGTACGGCGCGGCCGACCGGCTGCGCTCCTGGCAGATCTGACGCCCGCCGCCCGGTGGTCCGGGCCCTGCCGTCGGCGGTCCCCGTTCCTCCCGCCCCCGGGGGGCCGCCGACCGAGGGCGGGAGGAACGGGGTCGGCGGCCCGTGGCGCGCAGGAGAGCCGCCGTCCCGCGCGGGGCCTTCCGAGAGGGCCGGCTCCAGTGGACTACGCGGGCGCGTACGCCGGGGAGCGTGCGTGGTACTCCGGCGTGTGCGCGAGTTTCACACGGGGCGCATGGAATGTCGAAAGCTCGCGCGGGTGTGCAGAGTTGCCGCGGTATCTGACTTTCTTTCAAAGGGGCGGATGTTGCCCAAGTGCCTTGTTGGTCATTGGTGTGCTGTGCAAGGGTGAACCACCCGTGGGGGGTTGGAAAAGGCCGGGGCTCATTCGTTCCGTGGGGAACCGGGGCGGACGGGCGTTGGTGAATTCGCGCTCCCCGCACTCGCGTCGAAGAGGTACGCACCAAGTCGTTCTCCCTTTTCGGCGACCGGACTTCTGAGTCATGCGCGTGGGAAGGAATCCGTTCAGTGCCCACCCCCCACCCCCCTCGCCCTCCTTACCCCCCGCCAGGCGGGGTTCCCGAGGAATCCGACGAAGGTATCGCCGCCCGGCTGCGGGGCCGTCCGGACGGCGAGGCCGCTCCGTCCGTCGCGCTGCTCATGGCGCGGCACTGGCCACCGGCCCACGCATACGCGGTGATCTGTCTCGCATCCGCGGAGGGCGTCGCCGACATGGTCACCGCCGCTGCCTTCCACCAGGTCCTAGACCGCCTGGCGCTGGGCGAACCGGCCACCGCGCTGCGGCCCCGGCTGCTCGTGGCCGTCCGGGACACAGTCCGGCAGTGGTCGGCCGAAGAGCGAATATCGGACGTTCTGCCGGAGCTGGGGAAACCTGCGGGCGGTCGCGGTATGCGTACCGCGAAGTCCATGACGCCCGAAAATCGGAAGCTCGCCGATCGGTCATTCCAGGCGCTTCCGGGACTTGCCCGGTGTCTGCTCTGGCACACCGAGGTCGAGGCCGAGCCGTTAAGCGTCCCCGCCGGTCTGCTGGGCATGGATACCGTTACCGCCTCGGCCGCGCTCGAACAGGCGCGTGATAAATTCCGCGAAGGTTGTGTACATGCCCATCGGGAACTCGCGCCGACGAAGGATTGCCGGTTCTACAACCGCCTCCTCGACGTCCCGATTCGCCGGGGCGGCGCTCTGCTGCCGGATGTCCAGCAGCATCTGACGGAGTGCCGCTACTGCCGTAACGCCGCCGAACAACTGAGCCATTTCGAGGGCGGGTTGGGTGTGCTCATCGCCGAGGCGGTGCTCGGCTGGGGCGCACGCCGCTATCTCGACACCAGACCCGGCCGCACCCAGAGCGACGGACCCGACACCCGCGGCTCCGCCCGGCACGGCTCGGGACGCCGCCGCCTGCTGCCGCGGATCCCCGCGCAGGTCCGCAGGGTGCCCGGCGGACCGCGCTCCTCGCGGACGCTGCTCACGGGGGTTGGCGTGGCCTCAGCAGGGCTGATCGCGATCATGCTCGTGGCAGGCCTGCTGTCGGACGACGACGGGGTCGACCCGGCCGCCTCCGCCACCGGCGGCGGTACCGGACCCCAAGCGCCCCCCGCGGTCTCCTCCTCACCGCCCGGCACGGCCCAGCTGCCCAACACGCCACGGCAGACCAGGCTGCGCAACGACGAAGCCGGCCTGTGCCTCGACATCCGGGGCGAGCCGAAGGCCGGGGCCGGCACCGAACTGGCCGAGTGCTCCTCGGACGACACCCAGCAGTGGTCGTACGAGAAGGACGGCGTGCTGCGCAGCGTGGCGGACTCCGACCTGTGTCTGGACTCGCACGTGGACGCGGGCGTGGTGATCCTCGGCAAGTGCGTGGACGACGACTCGAAGCGGGCCGACGACGTGCGCTACGACCTCACCGTGCAGGGCGAGTTGCTGCCCCGCTGGGACGAGCAGCTCGCCCTGACGTTCGCCACGGCGGACGCGGGCGCCGACATCGTCGTCAAGGTCCGCGACGGCTCCGACGAACAGCGCTGGCTGACCGATCCCGTGGCCTCGGCGAACCCCGGGTCGCTGTCGAGCGCGGAGACCGAGACGCCGACGGCGCGGGCGGTGCGGTTGGCGGCTGAGGAGGCGTAGGCGCGGGCGAGGCGGGGGCCGCGCTCGACAGGCGGGCTTGGCTGTCGGGGGTGGCTTCTTCCGGACCGGACCGGCGGCGAGACCGGTTTGGCCGGCTGTCGGCCGCAGCGGATGTGGAGAGGCTGCACTGCCGCCTGCCGCCTGCCGCCTGCCGCCTGCCGCCTGCCGCCTTCCGTCACCGGAATTCGGCAGGGCGACCTGCGCGACCTGCGTGACGTGCGCGGGATCGGACCGATCCGAGTCGGTCCGGCCCCGCGCACCCGGGGCCGATCCGGGCCGCGGCGTCCGAGCGACCCGCCGTCCGCCGGGCATGCCGGCCTAGTTCACGACATCCTGCGGTGCCCCGCCCGACAGGAACGCGGTCACGTTCTGGACGGCGGCCAGGGCGATGCGGACGAGGGTCTCGCGGGTGACGCCGCCGACGTGCGGGGAGAGGACCACGTTCGGGGCGCGGAGCAGGCGCAGGGCCGGGGTGGGCGGTTCGGGGTCGAAGACGTCGATGCCCGCCCCGGCCAATGCGCCCTTCTCCAACGCGTCCGCGAGGGCGTCCTGGTCGATCAGGGCGCCCCGCGCGGTGTTGATCACGAACGCCGACGGTTTGAGCAGGGCCAGCCGCTCGGCGTTCAGCAGGTTCCGGGTCTCGTCGGTGAGCGGGGCGTGCAGGGAGACGTAGTCGGAGGTACGCAGCAGTTCGTCGAGCGGGACATGGCGGGCACCGCCGAACTCGGCCTCCGTCTCCGGCGGCAGCCGGCGTCGACCTGCGTAGACGACGCTCATGTCGAACGCGGCCGCGCGGCGCGCGACTTGCCGTCCGATCTGGCCCAGGCCGACGATGCCGAGCGTCTTGCCGGACAGTTCGGTCAGCGAGTGCTGCAGCCGGGGGAGCGCCCAGTCGGCCTCGACGAGCGCGGTGTGGGCGGGGACGAGCTGCTTGGCCAGCGCGAGCATGAGGGCGAAGGTCTGCTCCGCCACGTTCTGCGCCTCGGCGCCGCTGGAGCCGATGTTGCACACGCGCACTCCGCGCTCGCGAGCCGCGTCCACATCGACGTAGTCGAAGCCGTGGCTCGCGCACTGCACCAGCTCCAGCTCCGGTGCGACGGCGAGGTGTTCGGCGGTCACCGGAGCGAGCCCGGTGATGACGACGTGCGCGGCGCGCAGGGCGGCCGGGTCTTCGTCGGCCACCTCGACGACGGTGACGTTCGCCCCCTCGGGGAAGAGCGTGGCGAGGCCGGCGCCGATGTCACGACCACCCACATGGGGCGAGAGGACGGCGAGGACGTTCTTCGTGGCGGTCATGCGGATTCCTCGATGAGGTCGGCGGGGCCGATCGTGGCGGGGGTGGCGTGCCCGGACAGGGCGAGGGTCAGGTCGAGTTCGGCGAGCAGGCAGCGGATGACGTGCTCGACGCCCGCCTGTCCGTCGAGGCCGAGCCCGTACGCGTACGGCCGTCCGACGAGCACCGCCTGCGCGCCGAGCGCGAGGGCCTTGAAGATGTCGTCGCCGGTGCGGATGCCGCTGTCGAACAGCACGGTCAGCCGGTCGCCGACGGCCTCCACGACCCGGGGCAGGGCGTCCGCCGCGCCGAGGGAGCCGGCCACCTGACGGCCGCCGTGGTTGGAGACGACGACCCCGTCCATCCCGGCGTCGGCGGCCGCGCGGGCGTCGTCCGGGTGCAGGATGCCCTTCAGGACGATCGGGCCGTCCCAGTTCTCCCGCAGAAATGCCAGGTCCGGCCAGGTCTTGGCGGGATCCGAGAACATGCCGACGAAATGCATGACGGCCGCGTTCGGATCCTCCAGTACCGGCTTGGCCAGGCCTGCCTGGAAGGCAGGGTCGGAGAAGTAGTTGGCGGTGCCGACGCCGTGCAGGAACGGCAGATACGCCTGGTCGAGATCGCGCGGCCGCCAGGCCAGCATCGGCGTGTCCAGGGTGACGACGAGTGCGCTGAACCCGGCTGTCTTCGCCCGGTTCAGGAAACTCCGGGCCACTTCCGGGTCCTTCGGCCAGTACAGCTGGAACCAGCGCTCGGCGTCGCCCATCGCCTCCGCGACCTGCTCCATAGGGGTGCTGGACGCCGAGGAGAGGATGAACGGCACGCCCTGCGCGCCCGCCGCCCGGGCGGCCCCGCACTCGGCGTCCGGGTGCATGATCGACAGCACACCGACCGGCGCCAGCGCCAGCGGAGCGGGCAGGGAGCGCCCCAACACCTCGACGGACAGGTCCCGTTCGTGCACGTCCCGCAGCATGCGCGGCACGATCCGGCGGCGTCGCAGCGCCGCCCGGTTCGCGCGGGCGGTGCTGCCGTCGCCCGCGCTGCCCGCCACATAGCCGACGGGACCGGGACCGAGGCGCTGCTCGGTCAGCTCCTCCAGCCGGGTCAGATCGGTGGGCAGTCGGGGCACGGCACCCGTCATCCCGTTCAGATAGATCTCGTACTGGAAGTCCGCCCAGTGCTTGCCCATGCGTACGCCCCGCCTCTCGCCACTGAGAACGCGCTGTACGCAGACCATACCGACCGGTCGGCGGGGAGTGGATCAGGGTGCGGTCACGGACTCGTGCAGGATGCGGGCCAGTTCGCGCGGCTGGGAGAACATCGGCCAGTGGCCGGTGTCCATGGTCACCAGTTCCCAGCGGTCGCTCTTGAGGAGTTCGGCGACGTCGTCGCTCGGCTCCGGCCAGTCCAGCAGGCACTTGACGTAGGTCGTCGGCATCTTCTCGAGCGAGCCGGTCAGGACGGCCGGTTCGGTGAGCGTGGCGCCTGGGTGGGGCGTCGCGCCACGCACGATCCGCGCGACCTGCTCGTCCGTGAGGCCCTGGTCCGCCAGATCCTCGACCGAGAAGGGCGCCCAGAAGCCGCCGTTCGCCTCGATCGCCGCCCGCACCTCGTCGCTCGGCCAGCTCGACAGGAACGACTGCCCGTCGATCGGGACGCTCGCGTCGACGTACATCACCCGCGCCAGCCGGTCACCGATCCGCTCGGCGGCCTGCCCGACCGGTACGCCCGAGTAACTGTGCCCGACCAGCACCACGTCCCGCAGGTCGAGACGCTCCACCTCCTCGACGATGTCCCGCACATGGGTCTGCTGCCCGGCGGGTGTTCCCCGCTTCTCGGCGAGCCCGGACAGGGTCAGCGCATGCGCCTCGTGCCCGGCCGCCCGCAACTCGGGCACCACCTCGTCCCACGCCCACGCACCCAGCTTCGCACCCGCCACCAGAATGTAATTGGTCATGAGGGCAAGGTAGTCGAGGGCACTGACAACGCCCCCGGCCCACTGATCGGCGCCACCGGCACCTCGACGGTACGGACCAGCCGCGCACCCTCGGGCCCGTACACCGCCCGGGGCTCGGGGAACAGCCGCAGCAGCGCCAGGAACAGGACGGCGGCCACGACCAGCGACAACGGCAGGCTGATGTCGACGCCACCCGCGAGATCGCCCAGCGGCCCGACGAACTGCCCCGGGATGTTGGTGAACAGCACACCGATCAGCGCCGCCACCCACCATGCGGTCATGCCACGCCAGTTCCAGCCGTGCGCGAACCAGTAACGGCCGCCGCGCTGACGGCGGTTGAACACCTGCAGGGCGTCGGGGTCGTACCAGCCGCGCCGGGTCCAGTAGCCCAGCATCATCACGACCATCCACGGCGTCGTGCAGGTGATGATCACGGTGGCGAAGGTCGAGATCGACTGCACCATGTCGAGCCCGAACCGCCCGACGAAGATGAACGCGATCGACAACGCGCCGACCAGCAGCGTCGCCTGCACCCGCGACAGCCGCGGGAACACCGAGGAGAAGTCGAGCCCGGTCCCGTACAGCGCGGTCGTCCCCGTCGCCATACCGCCGATCAGCGCCAGCAGACACACCGGCAGGAAGTACCAGCCGGGCGAGATCGCCAGCAGCCCGCCCACGAAGTCGGGCGCCGCCGGATCGACGTGCTCCGGGACCTTCGTGGCGATGATGCTCGCGGTCGCCAGGCCGAAGACGAACGGCAGCAGCGTCGCGATCTGCGACAAGAACGCGGCGCCGATCACCTTGCGGCGCGGGGTGCTCGCCGGGATGTAGCGCGACCAGTCGCCGAGGAACGCCCCGAAGGAGACGGGGTTGGACAGCACGATCAGGGCCGCGCCGATGAACGACGGCCAGAACAGCGACTGGGTGGCCGCGTCCGCGGAGTCCGTGAAGACGCCCGCGTACGACGGGTCGAAGTCACCGGCGAACGCGATGGCGCCGAGCAGGAACAGCACGCTCGCCGAGGGCACGGCGATCTTGTTGACGAACAGCATGAAGCGGAAGCCGTACACGCACACCGCGAGGACCAGGGCCGCGAACAGGGCGTACGCCACGACGTACGACAGCGTGGCGCGGGTCAGTCCGAAGAGCCGGTGCGCGCCGCCGACCAGGGCGTCGCCGGAACTCCACACCGAGATCGAGAAGAACGCGACCGCCGTCAGCAGGGACAGGAAGGAGCCGACCACGCGGCCGTGGACGCCGAGGTGCGCCGAGGACGAGACCGCGTTGTTGGTGCCGTTGACCGGTCCGAACACCGCCATCGGGCAGAGGATCAGTGCCCCCGCGACGACACCGAGCAGCGTGGCCGCCAGGCCCTGCCAGAAGGAGAGGCCGAACAGGATCGGGAAGGCGCCGAGCACGCAGGTGGAGAAGGTGTTGGCGCCGCCGAAGGCGAGGCGGAACAGATCGAGCGGGGTGGCGGTGCGCTCGGCGTCGGGGATGCGGTCGACGCCGTGGGCCTCGACCTCGGTCAAGGAGGGGGCGGGGGAGGGGGGTTCGAAGTGCCGGGGATGCGAGGACTGCGAGGGCAAGGGGGCTCCAGCGTGGGCGGGGCGGTGGAGCGCGTGGTGGCGCGGCGGGGGCGACGGCCGGTGTCTGCCGCTGGGGTGTGCGGGCAGCGCGGATGCCGTCCTCTGGGGGGTCTGCAGACGGTATGGCGCAGCGCAGGATCCGCACCAGAGGACGGTTCATCCATCTTCGGTGCTATGAGTGGACGAATCCTCCATCAGTCGCCGTCCTTGGGTGCCTCCTCGGGCTCTGTGTCCGGCCCCTGCGCCCGCACTCGCTGGACGTTCTCCAGGGACTCGCGCAGTTCCGCGAGCCAGTCGTCCGTGTGCCGCTGGACCAGCCGTACGCACCAGGCGAGGGCGTCGCTGCGGCTGCGGGCGACCCCGCCGGCGATCAGGGTGTCCAGGACCTGGCGTTCGGGCTGACGCAGCCGGGTCATCACGGGGGCGGCGATGTGCGTGAACAGGGCGCGTTCGCCGCCGCACTCCACTCCCCAGGAGACCTTCCGGCGGAACCGGTGCTCCGCCTCACGGGCCACCTCGATCCGGGCCTCCCGGGTGCGCTCCCGGAACTCCTGGATCCGGCCCTCCACGGCGGCTTCCCGCTCGGCGGCCGAGACGCCTTCGGCCAGGTGGGGCGCGGGAATGCGGCCGATCACGGTGATCTCCTCGCGGTCGACCGTCACCTCGGTCAGCTCCTCGAAGAGGTCGTCGGGCAGACGGCCGGCGAGCCAGCCGCGCAACTTCTCTCGTTGTTCGCTGGTAATCATGTAATGACCATTACTCCGACCCTCCATGAACACAAGGGGGTGGCGGACGAGTCAGCCGAGAGCTCAACCGGAGGGCCCAACCGGAATGTTTCAGGCCTATTAATGAGCGTGCGCAATCCGGCCACCCGGCGACTTGGAGCGATCAAGAGCCGCCAAGTTCCGGCGTTGGAACGTTCGAAGTCCGTTACTTCGCGCCACTGATTCAATACGCAAGGTTACCGAAACGCGTGGTGTCGATGTGAGTTTCGGTGCCGGACTCGGCAGACTCCCGCTCGTCGCTCCGGCACCGATCGCGCCGGAGTCGGCACACTCTCAACTCAAGCGGAAGGATGCACACAATGCGGAACACCGCGCGCTGGGCAGCGACCATCGGCCTCACGGCCACCGCCGTATGCGGACCCCTCACCGGATCCGCCCTGGCCGCCCCGGACGCCACCCCCGCCTCGCTCTACGCACCCTCGGCCCTGGTGCTCACCGTGGCCCACGGTGACGCCGCCACCATGAGCACCCCGGTGCGCGCGGTCACCCTCAGCTGCGCCCCGACGCCCTCCGGCACTCATCCCGACTCGGCCTCGGCCTGTGCCGAACTCCGGGGGGTGAGTGGGAACTTCGATGCCCTGACGGCGAGAGACGGCATGCTCTGTACCAAGCAGTACGACCCGGTGATCGTCACCGTCGACGGGGTCTGGCAGGGCCGGCGCGTCTCCTATGAACGCACGTTCGCCAACGAGTGCGTGAAGGGCTCGTACACCACGAGTCTCTTCGCGTTCTAAAGGACCGGGATCGCACGGTCCCCGTGCAGTTCGGCAAAGGCTCGCGGATGGGGAGTACGAGCCGTGCCGAGGGGCCCTCTGTGATCTCGCATCGGGGGTCGGCCGGGCGGAGTGGGGCCGCCCGGTCGACACCTCGGACCGCTACGGGATCACCCGCTCTCCCCGGGGATCCGGGACAGGGGCGCGAAACGGCCGAGCAGGCCCGCGCCCTGCAGCAGTCGCCGTATCCGCGGCGCGCCGGAGACGACCCGGAGGCGACCGCCGTGGTCCCTGGCCCGCGTCTCGGCCCGGCACAGGACGCGCAGTCCCGAGCAGTCGAAGAAGTCGACCCGACGCAGATCGACCACCACGTCGCACTCCGGCCTCGCGGTCGCGGCGTCCAGATGCTCGGCGAGGAGCGTCGCCGTCGCCAGGTCGATCTCACCCACTGCCTCGACCACGGTGAACGCGCCGCATCTGCGCGTGCGGGCATGGGCGTTCGGCGGGGGTGGCACGGACCGGAAGGGGTCCGCGGCCATGTCCTCGGTCGGCTGGGGGGCGCGGTCGTCGGCGTCCGGCGTCATGTCCGCTCCACCTCGGAAAGGGGCGCATTTGATCAGGGTTGTTACCCGGAGGTGAGGGTGGGCATCCCTGCGGCGCCGCGCGCAAGAGCCAGTTCACTCGACCTGGTGAATTTCACCCATGAGGGTTGATCCGTCGACCGACCGGCTTACCGATCCTTCGCCCGGTCGCGGTGGCTGGTGTCGCACCACGGGTAGCGGCGGCTGCGGCGGCAGGTGCACAGGGCGACACGGAAGCGGTCGGAGCTGACGATCGTGCCGTCCTCCAACTCCACTTCCACCGGGCCCTCCACCAAGAGGGGGCCTTGGCGCTGGACCTTGATGCGGCGCGGCTCGTCAGACGGGGAGTTCGGCACGGACGACCACCAGTTCCTCCCTCTGATCCGGGGCGGACAGCAGGCCGCGCTCGCGCAGCCAGCCCTCCCGTGACCGCAGGACGGGGCCGAACGGGATCACGCGACGCCGTGTCACGGACGCCTTCAGCCCTGCCCCGCGCAGGTGCGTCAGTGTCCGGCCGGGGCAACTGAGTGCCGAGTGCACGACCAGGAGAACGCCGCCGGGGCGCAGCAGGTCGGGGGCCTCCCGGCAGATCCGGTCGAGGACGAGCCGTCCGTCCCGGCCCGCGTCCCAGGATCGGGCCGGACCGTGGGGTGCGCGGCCCGTGTCGGGCGCGGGCACATACGGCGGATTGGCCAGGATGAGGTCGAACGACTGCCCCCGCACCGGGGCGAACAGGTTGCCGTGCCGGATGCGGACATGGAGCCCGGCCAGCCGGGTGTTCAGTCGTGCCGTGCACACCGCACGCCAGGACACGTCCACCGCGGTCACATGCGTGCCGCGTCTAGCGGCCTCGATCGCCAGCGCGCCCGTACCGGTCCCCACGTCGAGGACGTCCGCGCCATCGGGCAGCGGCTCTTCGCGCAGGGCGCCGACGAGCAGGGCGGTGTCTTCCCGGGGGGCGTAGACGCCGGGTGGAACCAGTGGCTTCACGGCGCCCGGGTACCCCGGCATTCAGAAAGTAAGGGGCATTTCGGAGCGCAGGGGCCTGCGCAGCGACGACCGGCCCGTGCGCCAGGCGCCGAGCAGCCGGTCGGCGAGGCGGTCCTCCAGATGGCCGGTGACGTCGATGCCGAAGGCTACGTCCGGGGCGAGGTGCGGCTCCTCGGCGAGCAGGCCACCGATGACGTCATGGCGTACGACCTGCTCGTGCACCGCGTCCGCCTCGACGTGCTCGTCGTAGAAGTGCTCGGCGGCCGGCCCGGCGCCCGTGCGGCGCATCGCCTCGGCCAATCGCCGTGAGGCCGGTGACGAGGTGATCTCGACCGTCGCGAAATGGCCCACGAGCGCCCCGCGCAACGCCCGGTGCAGGCCGAGCAGGGACATCAGGTTGACCGTGGCCAGCGCTTCCGCGGTCGCCTCGTCGAGATACCGCCCGTATGCCGGGTCCAGGCCGAGGTCCGTCATCAGGTCGGCGAAGAGGCGCGCGTGGACGCGGTCGGGCCGGCCGCCGCCGTACTCGTCGAACTCCACCGCCGCCATGCCCGCCTTGGCCCTGCCCCACAGCCGGGGCAGCACCCAGGCGTGCGGGTCCGCCTCCTTGAGGTGGTAGAGGGAGCGCTGGGCCGCGTACTCGCGCAGCTGCCACAACTCGCCCTCGGCGCACAGATAGTGGCTGACGCCACTGCCGTCGACGGGTTCGACGAGGAGGTCGGCCAGCGCGTCCTCGACGCTGTCGTGAGTGGGCGCGTCCGCGCGCAGGGCGGTCAGGAAGCGGTGCTCCAGCGCCGCTCGCAGGCGCAGCAGGTCCGGGTCCCACTCATGGGTCTCGGGCACACCGGCGAAACCGCGGTAGTGCAGTTCGTAGCAGAGGTAGAGGGCCAGCTGGAGGTCGTCGCCGTAGACGGCCGTGTCCGCGACGTCCTCGTGCCGGGGCGGTGGGCCCGCACCTCGCAGATACTCCTCCACGGCGGCGGACACGCGGCCCCGAGCGGTCGGCAGCGGGGGCCCTTCGCCGCCGTGCGACGGGCGGAGATCGTGTGCCATGGCCGCCGAGTACCCGTGGGGCGCCGGGCCACCCGCCCGGTCACTCGCCCTCGGACTCCTCCTGGGCGCGCGTGTTGGGGGTGATGGCGTCGCCGGCCTCACCCCTGCGTCGGCGCTGCTCGGCGGAGTCCCGGGTGCGGCGCTCGGCGCCGGCGATCTCGTCGATGACCTCTTCGAACGCCGTCTCGGGGTGCTCCTCGTGCTGCTTCCGCCGTTGCTCACGGGGTCTCCTTACCGTCGTCGGGCGGTTGCCCGCTGTGAGGTTTTCCGGGTCAGCTGGTCGCGGGCGCGCTCGCGATCCGCAGCGGCACCGGTTCGGACCGAACGGACTCGTCGTCGAGACGGGTGATCTCCGCCCACCAGGACGCGCCGTCCTCGATGTGCCGCAGCATGATCCCTTCGCGGATCGCCCACGGGCAGATCGTCACGGTACTGAGGCCGGTCAGCTTCATCGCCGTGTGTGCGACCACCGCGCCGGCCAGGCTCTGCCCGGCGCGCGGTGCGGAGATGCCGGGGAGCAGCGCGCGTTCGGCGGCGGGCAGCGCGGCCAGGCTGCCGATCGCCTCGCGCAGGTTCGCACGTGCCAACTGCCGTTCCATGAACGGCCCGTGGCGACCCGGTGCGGCCCCGCACAGGCGGCCCAGCTGCTGGAACGTACGCGAGGTGGCGGCCGCGGTGTGTGGTCCCTCCCAGCGGATCCGGGCCGCGACGTCCCGCAGCTGATGGCGGACCTTGCGGCGCAGCGCCCGTACTTGTCGCGGCGCCGGCGGGTCCTCGTCGGCGAAGAACTCATGGGTCAGCCGCGCCGCGCCGAGCGGCAGCGACGCCACGAAGTCGGGTAACCGGCCACGGCCGAAGGCCACTTCGAGCGAGCCGCCGCCGATGTCCAGCAGGGCGAGCGGGCCCGACCGCCAGCCCATCCACCGCCGCGCCCCGAGGAAGGTGAGCTCGGCCTCGACCTCGCCCGGCATCGTGCACAGGCTCATTCCTGTCCGCGCGCGTACGGTGCGCACCACCTCCTGGCGGTTCGGTGCGGAGCGCACCACGGCGGTCGCGAAGGCCAGGGGAGCGGTGGCGCCCCAACTGGTCGCGGTCCGGCTCGCGGCGGAGACGGCGCCGACCAACCGCTCGACCGCCTCCTCGGGGATGCTGTCCCCGGGTCTGACCTGTTCGGACAGCCTCAGCCGCCACTTCTCGGTGTGGACGGGCAGCGGTACCCCGCCCTGCGCGTCGGCCACCACCAGCCGGACCGTGTTCGACCCCACATCCACAACGCTGATTCGCATGCGTCGCCAGTACCCGTTTCGGGGCGGGGCAACGGGGGCGCACAGGAGCGAGGGTTGTATTCCTTGACCAGAATATAACCAAGGGGGCATATTGGAGGCATGTCCGACGCCTCGCTCTGGAGTGCCCTCGCCGATCCCCACCGGCGGGCCATCGTCGCACTGCTCCTGGAGCGGCCGCGGCCCGTCGGGGAGATCGTGGAGGCATGCGGGCTGAGCCAGCCGAGTACGTCGAAGCATCTGAAGGTGCTGCGGGAGGCGGGCCTGGTGCGGGTGCGGCAGGATGCCCAGCGCCGCGTCTACGCCCTCGATCCCGCCCCGATCGCCGAACTCGACGCCTGGCTGGCCCCGTACCGCGAGCTCTGGAACCGCAGCCTGGACGCCCTGGGCCGCCGACTCGACGAGACGTCGCGGGACACCGCGCACGCCCCCGAGGAACCCACCACGAAGGACTGATCCACCATGACCGCCGACCTCACCGGCACCTGCCTGACCCTGGACGACGGCCGCCCGGCCGTCCGCTTCAGCCGTACCTACGATCATCCCGTCGAGCGCGTCTGGCGGTTCGTGACCGACGCCGACGAACTGGCCCACTGGTTCCCCTCCCGCGCCGAGATCGAGCTGCGCCCCGGCGGCACGATCAAGTTCAGCGGCGACCCGAACATGGAGGACTCCACGGGCCGGGTGATCGCCGTCGACGAGCCCCGGCACCTGTCCTTCGAGTGGGGCGGCGACGAGCTGCACTTCGACCTGGACGCCCTGGACGACAGGCGCACCCGCCTCACGCTCACCAACGTCCTCGTCGCCGAGGACACCGCCGCCCGCAACAGCGCCGGCTGGGAGATCTGCCTGGCCGCCCTCGACGCGCACGCGCGCGGGGAGCGCATCGAGGGACCGCACGCCGGGGCCGGGACGCCCTGGAAGGAGTTCTACGACGGCTATGTCTCCGCCGGCGTCCCCTCCGGCGCCCCGGTTCCGGGCCTGGACGCCTGAGCCCGATCAGTGCGTCCCGGCGGGGGCGCAACTGCTCCCGGCGCTCGGCACTCTCAGCTCCGTGAGGTAGTCGTCCACGGCGTCTCGTGTGCAGTCACTACGGCCGTAGACACTGTGCCCCGCGCCCGCGTACGGCAGCAGGACGGTCGTCCCGCGGGTCTGCCGATGGACGTTGACCGCCCACGCGAAATGGTTCGCCGGGTCGTGCAGCGAATGCAGCATGAGGATCTTGGGCGCCTCGGTGATGCGCAGACGGTGCTGCGGATTGTTCACCTCGTCGGGCCAGCCGATGCAGCCGGCCACCCCGGCATGCACGCGCGGGGAGCCGCGCATGTGCGGTGCGGCCCCTACTTCGGCCTGGGTCAGCCGGGCGTACTCCCGGTAGTCCTTCGCCCGGAAGTCCCAGTCCTGGCAGAAGACCGCATAGAACGGTTCCGATTTCGTCTGTCGGCCCGAGTCGTCGGCCCGTCGCCGCTCGTTCGGTTCCTGCGCGTCGAGGCCCGCCACATAGGTGGCCAGCTCGTCCCAGTCCGGGCCGTAGAACCTCTTGAAGGCGAACAGAGCGATCGCGTGCGCGGTGAGGAGTTGATCCGGGTTCTCCGGATCCCTTATCTCCCCGCGGTCCGCCCTGGCGAGCAGGCCGTCCCACACGGCGGTGACGTCCCGGCCGTGCATGGCGCAGGAGCTGGTGCGCTCGCACCACTTCACGAACTGGTGGAACGAGTCCTCCGCGGTGGCCGCGGAGGAGACGAGGAATTCCCGGGCGCCGAGGCTGTGGTCGATGTTCGCGGTGAGAGCCATGGACCGGATGCGGTCGCCGTACTCCTCCGCGTACTGCTCACCGATCAACGTGCCGTAGGAGTGGCCGAAGTAGTTGATCTTCTTCTCGCCCAGCGACCTGCGCAGCGCGTCCATGTCCCGCACGACGCTCAAGGTGTCGGCGTGGTCGAAGACCGGGCCGGTGTGCCGTCGGCAGTCCTCGCGCAGAGCGCGGTTGAACTCGGCGAGCCGGTCGAACTGCGCCTGGTCGCCGGGGTAGGGCGACGGCTGTCGGTCCAGCAGTTCGGTGGAGCACTTCACCGGACTGCTGCCGCCGACACCCCGCGGGTCGAACCCGACGATGTCGAACCTCTCCTGGATGTCGGTGCCGAAGTGGGACTTGGCACGCCGTACGGCGAAGTCCACCCCCGAATCCCCCGGACCGCCCGGGTTGACCAGCAGCACCCCGACCCGGCGATCCGGATCGGTCGCCTTGCGTCGGGCCACCGCGAGATCGAACGTCTCGCCCGACGGGCGTGCCCAGTCGACAGGCAGGCGCAGGTTCCCGCACTCCGCCGAGGCGTCCTGGGCGCACGGCTTCCAGTCGATCGCCTCCTGTGTCGCCGAGCTGCTGCCCTGAGGGCCGGCCTGCGCCGACGCCACGCCCGGCGGCGACACCCCGGCGAGTAATCCGGTGGCGAGCGCTGCGGTGAGCGCCTTGATGAGTGACCGCATGAAGTCCCTTCCGAACGTCCTGCGAAACGGATCACGGAGGAGACCCGCAAGATCGAACGTGGCAGTGATCCCACCGGGGTCACAACCGAACAGGACGGGAATCAGGGAACGCACCGGGTCGTGGTCGGGGTCGCCCTCAGGGCGACGGCTCAGGGGTTGCCCCGCGAATCCCTGAGCCGTCCCTGGACTCGATCAGGCGCCGCGCTCACGCCATCGGTCGGCGCTCACGCCATCTGGCGTCGCACCAGCTCGTGCAGCCGCCCGTTCGTGTCCGCGAGGAGTTGTGCGGGCGGGCCCTGCTGGGCGACCTTGCCGTCCTCCATCACGATCACACGGTCGGCGTCCAGCACCGTCGACAGGCGGTGCGCGATGACGATGCGGGTGGCGTGGAGGGCCTTGGTGGACTCGATGACCGTGCGCTGTGTCTCGTTGTCGAGGGCGCTGGTCGCCTCGTCGAAGAAGAGGATGCGCGGCCGGCGGATCAACGCCTGGGCGATCATCAGGCGCTGCCGCTGACCGCCGGAGATCGCGCCGCTGCCCGAGACGATCGTGTGCAGCCCCATCGGCATCCGCTTGATGTCCTCGGCGAGCCCCGCCATCTCGGCCGCCGCCATCGCCTCCTCCGGCGTGTACGGCTCCGTACCGCAGATGACGTCCAGGATGGACCCGGTGAACGGCTGCGCGTGCTGGAGCACGACCCCGCACTGCCGGCGCACCGCCGACTGGTCGAGTGCCGACAGGTCCTGGCCGTCGTAGAGCACACTGCCGGACACCGGCTTGTCGAACCCGATCAGCAGCCTGAGCAGGGTCGACTTGCCGCAGCCGCTGGGGCCGACGATCGCCACGAACTCGCCCGGGCGTACGTCGAAGGACACGTCGTCCAGGACCAGGGGACCGTCGTCGGAGTACCGGAAGGACAGCCGGCGCGCCTCGATCGCGCCGGTCAGCGGGCCCGGCCGGGTGCTCGCCGTGCGCACCTCGGGCGTGGCGTCCAGCACCGGCTTGATCTCCTCGAACAGCGGCAGCGCGGCCACCACCGACACGAACGAGCCGGTCAGCTGGGTGACCGAGGTCAGCAGCATCGTCACCGAGGTGTTGAAGGTGAGGAACGCCGCCGCCGACATCGACCCGCGCGCCGGACCCGCCAGCAGCATGAACATCAGCAGCGTGCACACCGGCAGGTACACCGCGCCCATCACGGTGGTGAGGTTCTTGATGCGCCCCACCTTCTGCTGCAGCTCACGGCTGCGCGCGAACCGGTCCGCCCAGGCCGCGTACGCGTAGTTCTCGGCCGCCGCGACCCGCAGCTTCGGCAGCCCGCGCAGCGTCTGGAACGCCTGGTTGTTCAGCTTGTTGCTGAGCACCACCAGCCGCCGCTGCCAGCGCACCTGCCACAGCCCGAGCCCCAGGAAGACGCCCGCGATGACGACGAGCATGCCGATCGCCGCCATCGCCATCGGCACGCTGTACCAGAACAGCAGCGCCAGGTTCATCGCGCCCACCGTCACCGACGACGCGACGACGGGGCCGACTCCGGCCATCAGCCGGCGGATCGCACTGATGCCCATGGCCTGGCTCGCCAGCTCGCCGGTCGAGCGCTCGGTGAAGAACTTCGTGGGCAGCCGCAGCAGCCGGTCCCACAGGGCCGGCTGGAGCGTCGCCTCGATACGGCCCTCCAGGCGCAGGATCGTCAGGTTCTGAAGCAGCATGAACGCCGCGGCCACGACGCTGCTGATCATCACGGCCAGACAGAACTGCACGATCAGCCCGGTCTGGGCCTTCGGCACGAACTCACCGAGAATCTTGCCGGTCGCGATCGGCACGAGCGCACCGATCGCCACCGTCACCAGGCCGCTGATCAGGAGGTTCGCCAGGTCACCGCCAGTGCCTCGCATGCTGAACCGCAGGAGCCTGAGCGGGCTCAACGCACGGTCGGGCAGCGGGCGGTAGAACATCACGGCACGCGGCTCGAACTCCTCCGCGTTGGCCTTCTCGATCGGCGTCTCACGGCCGGTCGCCGGATGGACGGCGACATAGCCACCGCGCCGCCACAGCAGCGCCACCGGCGCACCGGACAGCGCCCGGTGGCCCACCAGCGGCCCTACGTTGTCCCGCCACCAACGCCCGTCCAGCCGTACGGCCCGGGCGCGGACGCGGGAGGCGATGGCCACCCGCTCGACCGGGTCGAGACGGTCGCTCTCGGTGCCGCTCTGCGCGGGCTCGGCCAGCGTGATCCCGGCCGCCTCGGCGACCAGCTTGCACGCCGCGTAACTGGCGTCCGCGTCGGCGGCCGTCGTCCGCTTGTCGCCGCGCTTGCCGATGGACGCGAGCAGCGTCCGGTCGGCCTGGGCCCGCACCGCCTCGCCGGCCTTGATGCCCTCCGCGGTGCGCGTCTCATGGGTGCGCTCCAGCTGCTCGATCCAGCGGTCCAGCGTGGTCAGCAGGCGGTACTGCTGGTCGACCATGCTCTGCCAGACCGCCGGGTCCATCAGCAGGTCGGCCGCGGCTTCCGCGCCGTACAGCGAGCCGTACTGCACGCTGCCGGGCGGCACCTGCATCCAGAAGACGTCGTCGTCGGTCACCTCGGCGGCCCGCTCGGTGGCCATCGGCGCCTGGAAGAGGATGGAGAGGCTGCGGCCGACGCCGAGCGCGAGGGCGTACTCCAGCGGGCTCGTCGTCGGCGGGACGTACTGCGGGTTGCCGTACTCGTCGTACGACCACGTCTGGGTGTTCGCCGGCTGGTACAGCTCGCGCAGCCCGATGCGGTGCACCACGCAGTCCCGGAGCGGGCGTGCCACCAACGTGTGGTGAGGTCCCGGGACCGGGCCCAGCAGCAGCGAGCCCGCCTCCAGGCGGCCGAGGTGGTGCCAGTGGCCCTGCTGGCCGGCGTCGACCGCGAACAGGTCCACGGCGCCGGACGCGACCAGCCACAGCACCTGCGGGCCTTCGAGGTCGAGGCGGTTGAATCCGGCGCAGTCGATGCGCGTGCCCATCTGACCGAGCGCGTTGAGGACGAGGTCACCCTCGTGGACGGCAGTCATCTCACCGCTCCTTGACCAGTGCCGCGTACGCGCCGCCGCGCGCCACCAGCTCCTCGTGCCGCCCGCGTTCGACGATCGTGCCGTGCTGGAGCACGACGATCTCGTCGCTGTCGCGCACGGTGCTGAGCCGGTGTGCGATCACCACGCAGGCGCAGCCGCGCTTGCGCAGGTTGTCCATCACGACCTGCTCGGTCTCCGCGTCCAGCGCGCTCGTCACCTCGTCGAGGACCAGGATGCTGGGGCGGCGCACCAGCGCCCGCGCGATCTCCAGGCGCTGGCGCTGCCCGCCGGAGAAGTTGCGGCCGTCCTGCTCGACCTTGCTGTGGATGCCGCCGGGGCGGCGCATCACCACGTCGTACAGCGCCGCGTCGCGCAGCGCGTCCACCACCGCGTCGTCGGGGACGGACGGGTCCCACAGCGCCACGTTGTCGCGGATCGTGCCCTCGAAGAGGAACACCTCCTGGTCGACGAAGGAGACGGAGGCGGCGAGCGCGCCGCGCGGGATGTCCTCGATGCGCTGGTCGTCGATGCGGATGACGCCCTCCCAGGGGGCGTACAGGCCGGAGATCAGCCGGGAGACCGTCGACTTGCCGCTGCCGGAGCCGCCGACCAGGGCCACCTGCCGGCCCGGGCCGACCGTCAGGTCGAAGCCGGTGAGCAGGGGCTTGTCGAGCGGGCTGTAGCCGAAGGTGATGTTCTGCAGCTCCACGTGGCCGTTCAGCCGGCGCGTCGACTCGCCGGCGCCGGGACGGCCGTAGAGCGGGTCCGCCTCGAAGTTCTCCACGTCCTTCAGGCGGGCCACGTCGGCGGCGAAGTCCTGGATGCGGCCCGCGACGCCGTTCAGGCGGGTGATCGGGGCGGTGAAGCGGGTGACCAGGGCCTGGAAGGCGACCAGCAGGCCGACGGATATGCCGCCCTCGACCGCCCGCATACCGCCGATCCAGAGGATGAGCGCGCTGTTGAGCGAGGCGAGCGTCGGTGCGACCACGCCCAGCCAGGCGCTCGGCACGCCGAGGCGCTGCTGCTCCTCCAGCGTCGTGGCGTGCTGTCCGGCCCACTTGCGGAAGTAGCCGTCCTCGCCACCGGTCGCCTTCATCGTCTCGATCAGCTGAAGGCCGGTGTAGGCGGTGTTGGTGAGCCGGGCGTTGTCCGCGCGCAGTTTCGCGGTGCGGGTGGCGCGCAGGCGGATCACGACCCGCATGGCGACGACGTTCAGCAGCGCGACGCCGATGCCGACGAAGGTGAGCTGGGGGTCGTACGTGTAGAGGAGGAGCGCGTACAGGATGACGACCACCGCGTCCACGCCTGCCGCCGCGAGGTCGCGGGCCAGCGTCTCGGCCACCGCGTCGTTCGACTGGAGGCGCTGCACCAGGTCGGCCGGGCTGCGCTGGGAGAAGAACGTCACCGGCAGGCGCAGCAGATGGCGCAGGAAGCGGGCGCTGGAGAGGGTGGAGGAGATGATGCGGCCGCGCAGCAGGTTCGCCTGTTGCAGCCAGGTCAGCACGAGGGTGAGCAGCACACAGGTCCCCATGGACGCGAACAGCACGCCCAGCAGGGAGGTCTGGCCCCCGATGAGGAACATGTCGATGTAGGTGCGGCTCAGCGCGGGCACCGCCGCGCCGACCACCACCAGGAGCAGGCTCGCCAGGACGGCGGCGGGCATCGTGCCCGCGGTGCCGCGCAGCCGGGCCGGCATCGCGCCGAGCACGCCCGGCTTGCGCCCGCCCTTGCTGAAGCCCTCGCCGGGCTCCATCACCAGGACGACGCCGGTGAAGCTGCCGTCGAAGTCCTCCATGGGCACGAAACGGCGGCCCTTGGCGGGGTCGTTGATGTAGACGCCCCGGCGACCGAAGCGGCGGCCCATGCCGTCGTAGACGACGTAGTGGTTGAACTCCCAGAACAGGACGGCCGGCGTCTTCACCTCGGCGAGGGCGGCCGTGTCCATCTGCATGCCCTTGGCCGTCAGCCCGTAGCTGCGGGCGGCCTTGAGCAGGTTGCTGGCACGCGAGCCGTCGCGCGAGACGCCGCACGCTATGCGCAGTTCCTCCAGCGGGACGTGGCGGCCGTAGTGGCCCAGCACCATCGCGAGGGAGGCGGCGCCGCACTCCACGGCCTCCATCTGGAGCACGGTGGGCGTGCGGACGGTCTTCGACCTGCCCTTGGGGACGGGGCGCTTCGGCGGGGCGGCCCGGCGCCTGCTGCGCGTCTCCTGTGCGGCGCTCACGGCAGCAGCCAATCGACGGGACGCTGGTCGGCCAGCCGGATCGAGGCGTCGGCGATGGTCATGGAGGTGAGGGAGAACGGCGGCCCGTCGGCGGACGACCACTTGTAACCGCTCTTGGTGCTGGACTCCTTGTCCAGCTTCACCAGTACGGCCACCGGCCTGCCGTCCTTGGTGAACTGCTCGCCCAGCTGGTTGTCCCCGAGGAACGCGGCGATCTGCTGCGCCGACTGCGCGGAGCGGTCCACCGACTTCACATGGCCGCGCAGGACGCCGTACTCCTGGGTGGGAACCGAGGAGACGGTGAGGTCCACGGCGGCCTTGTCGGGGATCGAGGCGGCGTTCTCGGCGGGCACGTACACCGTGGCGTACAGCGCGTCCTTGGTGTGGGCGACCTTCTCCACGGCGGCGACGTTCGCGCCGGTGGAGATGATCTGCCCGATGGTGGCGGCGAGCGCGGTGACCCGGCCCGCGGCGACCGTACGGACGACCGTGTCGCCCTTGGCCGTACGGACCTTCAGTACGGGGGAGTTCGCCGGGAGCCGTTGGCCCTGTTCGGCGAGGACCGCGGTGACCTGGCCGGCGACCGGACTCTGCAGGATGTAGCTGCCCTGCCCGTGGGTGAGGATGGCGGGCGCGCCGACCGTGGACGTGACCGAGCCGGTCATGGCCCACACGGACGCGGCGGCCATGACGACCACCGTCACGGACAGCACCAGCCAGCCCTGGGGGCGGGCGAAGCGCACCGGAAGGTCGAGCTCCTCCGGTGACTGGAGCTTGGCGAGGGCCTGTTGGCGGAACTGCACGGGACTTTCCCTCACCTGAGGATGAGTGGAGACCGGCTCACGTGGAGCCAGGTCGTGGTGCGAGGGGTGCCGGTTGTTTTATGGCACCCGAGAATCTCGGAGCCGGGGAACGGCTCCGGGACTCAGCGGTACAAAAGGCGCGATCAGAGACCGGCGACCAGACCCGAGACCGGGGCGGTGTTCAGGCCGGTGACACCCTCCACGGTGCCGACGACCGTGTCGACCAGGCCGGAAACCGGGGCGATGCCGTTGACAGCGTCGAGGGCACCGTTCACGGCGTTGACCTGCAGGCCGCCGGAGACGTTGTCGAGCTCGGCGTCGGAGATCTCGACGGTCGCAACCTGGGGGGTGGAGTTCATGATGGAACTTCCCTTCCTAATGGGTATTTCACAAGGGGGAGCGGCCCCCTCTGGGGACAGATGACGGCCGCGACCGCAGGAACCCGGCGCCCCGTTTCCGGAAAGCCGTTCACGGCCCCTGCGGTGCGATGGATCAAAGCACGCTGCGGGTACGGGCTTCCAATCAAACTTCGGCCTCACCAGGGCACTTTGGTCGCGGCGGCATCGATACGTGCAGACGCGGGCACGCCTTGTCGGCGACTTCTTCACATGCGTCACAGCATCGGCTCGGGTGAGCTGTTGCATCCGCTCGGGGGAGACCCGGCCGGTGCGGCGCCGAATCCGACACTCCCGCCCCAAGGGGGTGACCGCGGGTAGCACCTTGTGCAGAACCCCGGTGCACGGTGACTTCGTTGAGTATTGAATGTGCAGATTCCCTGAAGCCGGGATTCCGCTCGGTGTTCACGACCGACCGCTACCGACCGGTAGCGGATCGTGTCAGCCCAATAGTGCGTACACCGTGCTCGCCCGGGCGGCGATTTCTGCCGACTCCTCGGTCGTCATCGTGATGTCGGCGAACGCCATACGGCGGCCCAGCTTGGTCACGACCGCTTCGATCAGGACATCCGAACCGACCACCGCGCGCTGGAAAGACGTCGACTGCTGCACCGTCGTCATCGGTCCGTACGCCCCGCGCGCCGCCGACACGGCGATCACGGTGGCGGTGTCGGCGGCGGCCATCAGCGCCTGCCCCGACAGTGCGCCGCCCTCTCGGGCGAGCCCGTCCGACCAGGGCATGCGCAGGATCGCGCGGCGATCTTCCACCGCTTCGACCGACAGTCCCAGGCGAAGGACCCAGGGGGCGAAGTTGGCGGAGAGGATCTTGTCGGCTTCGGCGGTGGTCATCGTCATATGGGGGATTGTTCCCGGCGCCGTACCTCCAAGCGCGGTCCTTGGCCGATTCGGTGTTTCGAGCGGCGTGTGTGCGAACGGAGTTGAACGCTCCACTCGAACCGCGCGTACCAACTGCCAACCAGGCGCCCCGAAAAGCCGCCGGACGAACGGCGGCACAGACCCCGTCCCCCCAGGAGGTCGAGAAGTTTGAGTCACAAGCGAATTCCGAAGCGCAAGGCCGCGATAGCCGCGGGCGGCGTGGTGGCGCTCGGAGCGGCCGCGATCCTGCTGCCCAACGCCAACGCGTCCCAGGACGGCGCGTCGAACGACGCCGCCGCCCCCAAGACCCTGAAGGCGGCGGACGCGTCGGATCTCGCCTCGCAGCTCGCGGGACTGCTCGGCGACGCCTTCGCCGGCTCGTACTACGACACCGAGAGCAAGCAGCTCGTCGTCAACGTCGTCCCCGGCGACAACAACAACGTGGTCGTCCAGGCGGAGAAGGCGGGCGCGAAGGTCCGCGAGGGCGAGAACAGCCTGACCGAGCTCGCGTCCGGCGCGCAGACCCTGAAGTCCGAGGCGACCATCCCGGGTACGGCCTGGGCGGTCGACCCCAGAACGAACAAGATCCTCGTCACCGCAGACAGCACCGTCACCGGCGACAACTGGGACCAGCTGGAGTCGACCGTCGAGAGCCTCGGCTCCGGCATGGCGACCGTCAAGAAGTCGGCCGGCACCTTCAAGACCTTCCTCTCCGGTGGCGACGCCATCTTCGCCGGCGGGTCACGTTGCTCCGCGGGCTTCAACGTCACCGCGGGCGACGGCACCCCCGCCTTCCTGACCGCCGGACACTGCGGGGTCGCGGCCGAGCAGTGGTCGGACGCCGAGGGCGGTCAGCCGATCGCCACCGTCGACCAGGCCACCTTCCCCGGCGACGGCGACTTCGCGCTCGTCAAGTACGACGACCCGGCGACCGAGGCCCCGAGCGAGGTCAACGTAGGCGACCAGACCGTCCCGATCAGCCAGGCCGCGGACGCCGAGGTCGGTCTCCAGGTCCTCCGGATGGGCAGCACCACCGGCCTGAACGACGGCCAGGTCACAGGGCTCGACGCCACGGTGAACTACCCGGAGGGCACGGTCACCGGGCTCATCCAGACCGACGTCTGCGCCGAGCCCGGCGACAGCGGCGGCTCCCTGTTCACCCAGGACGGCCTGGCGATCGGCCTCACCTCCGGCGGCAGCGGTGACTGCACCGCCGGCGGCGAGACGTTCTTCCAGCCGGTGACCACCGCCCTGGAAGCGGTCGGCGCGACCCTCGGCGGCGACGCCGCGGGCGGCGCGGGCGCCGGTGATGGGGCCGGCGGCGAGGAGGCCGGTGCCGGCGAGGAAGCGGGCGCTGGTGAAGAGGCCGGAGCCGGTGAGGAGGCCGGCGGTGAAGAAGCCGGGGCTGGTGAAGAAGCCGGGGCTGGTGAAGAAGCCGGGGCCGGTGAAGAGGTCGGCAACGGCAACGCCGACGGCACGGGCAACGGCCTCGGCGAGATCGTCGGCAACGGCGTAGGGAACTGACGCCCTGACACCGACGCACGGATCCGAGTGATCCGGACGAGACACATGGTCCGGCCCTCCGGCGGGAGGGCCGGACCGCTCCGTTTCGGGGCCGTCGGTCCAGCGTCCGCAACAGCTGGGTCGTCAGCCCTGCATCCGCGCCGGGTCATCGGTCCCGTGCCCGCAACCGCGTGATCGGCCCCGCGCCCGCCGCCGTGCCGTCAGCCCGCGGCCGCAGCGTGCCGTCAGGCCTCACCCGCAACCGGGTCATCGGCCCCAGGCCCGCCGCCGTGCCGTCAGCCCCGTGCCCGCAACAGCAGCAGCGCCACGTCGTCGACACGTTCCCGCACCGACGCGGCATGCTGGATGAGCAGATCGGCCAGTTCGTCCAGGGGCCGTTCCCCGGACTCCGTGAGCACCTGGCCGAGATCGGCGAGCGCGTCCTCGATGTCGACGCCGGGAGACTCGATCAGTCCGTCGGTGTAGAGGACGAGCACACAGCCGGGCGTGAGGTCGACCTCCGTCGTCGGATACGTGGGCGAGCCGTCGATGCCCAGCAGCGGGCCACCGGCGAGGTCGAGCACCCGCACCCGTCCGTCCGGCCGTCTCAGCAGCGGCGGCGGATGCCCGGCGCGGGCCATCACCGCCCGCCCGTGTTCCGGGTCGAGCCGCAGGTACAGGCAGCTGGCGAACAGGTCGGAACCGAGGTCGAGCAGCAGCCGGTTGGTGCTGCGCATGACCTCCTCGGGCGCCTGACCGACGGTCGTGTACGCGCGTACGGCGGTGCGGATCTGGCCCATCAGGCCGGCCGCGGTGACGTTGTGGCCCTGCACGTCCCCGATCACCGCCGCCGTCAGGCCCTGCTCGGTAGGCACCAGGTCGTAGAAGTCGCCGCCGATCTCCATGCCCTGCATGGCGGGCAGATAGCGCGCGGCCGCTTCGACGCCGGGCAGCGTCGGCAGCGAGTGGGGGAGCAGGGCGGCCTGCAGCCCGTGCGCCAACTGGTTCTTGGCGTCATAGAGCTGGGCCCGCTCCAGGGCCTGCGCGATCAGCCCGCCCAGACTGGTCAGGACCGCCCGTTCGTCCGCCGGGAACGGATGCGGGTCGGCGTAGGCGAGCACACAGGTGCCGACCGGCCGGCCGGAGGCGATCAACGGCAGATACGCCCAGGCCGCGAAGCCGTCGGGAGTCGCGTGCCGCAGCGGATACAGACGCTCCAACTGCTCCTGGGACTCGAAGAACGCGGGCACCCCGGTGCTCAGGGCGTGCGTGCCCGGAGTCTGCTCGGTCAGCGGCATGCCGTCGAACCGCTCCACGATCTGCGGATCCGGATAGCCGCGGTGGCCGAGCACATGCAGCCGGCCCGCCCCCGAGCCCAGGACCACCAGGGCCTGGCTGCCGACGGCCGGCACGATCTCGTCCGCGACCAGTTGCACCACGTCCTGCACACCCGCCGCCTGGGTGAGCGCACCGGCCAGGCTCAGCACCTGGGAGATGGTCACCAGCCGGGCCGGCGCATCGTCGGGCTGTGGTCCGCCACGACCCATCTCGGCCACCGCGCGCGCCCTGCTGATCCGCACGCTCAGGCCGGTCGTGCTCGGATACATGCGGAAGGACAGCCAGTCGCCGGGTGGGCGCAGCGCCACGAACGACGTGCTGTGCTGGCTCATCAGCGCGGCCCGGTAACGATCCTCGTACACGGGGTCGTTGAGCCAGGGCACCGAGGCCCACAGCTGGTTGCCGAGCAGCCGGTTGGCCGGGACGCCGATCAGCTCGGCCGCCGCCGGGTTCGCGAAGCTGATCCGGCCGTGCAGATCGAGCGAGCACAGCCCGTACGGCAGCCGGGAGACCATCCGGGCCGCCTCCACCGAGCCGAGTGTGCCGGCCGCGCCGCCGAACGCCGGGCCGGCGAGCAGATCGGGCTCGGGGAGCGGCGGGCGGCTGTCCTCCTTGGCGCGCTCCAGCCGCACCGCGAGCCGACGGCAGGCCGCGGCCAGATGTTCCCGATCCCGCTCCGACATCTCCGGGGGATGCGAACCGGGCCAGGTCACGAAGATCGCGCCGTAGACGGTGGTCTCGGTGGCCACGGGCAGCGCGGCCAGCGCGAAGGGATAGGGCAGCACGACGGCGATACGCGGATACCGGGCCGCCATGTCCTCCTCGCCCCCGACCCACACCAGGCGCCGCTCACGCACCGCCTCCGCGACGGGGATCGGCGCGCTCAGCCCGACCCGTTCCCACGGCGCCGCGAACGCCCGTGGCAGCCCCGCCATCACCGCCATCTCCAGCACGGGCTCGTCGGCCGCCAGCAGGTACACGGCACCGGAGTGCGCGTGCACCTCGTCCATCATCGAGGCCAGCGCCAGCGACAGCAGCGGCCGGCCGACCCGCGTCCTCGCGGCCGCCGGCGCCTGGGCGGACGTCTGCCCGTCGGACACGCCGACCACCTCCTCGCACGGGCGCGTCCCGGAGGTGACCCGGGCGGCTCGAGCGCGCCGGGCCCCAGGGCTCAAATCTCCCCCCTCCCGGCCCTTCGCGCACGGCGAGCGCCCGGCGGCCCCGGCGCGGGCCTGGACACGGGCACACAAGTACCCCGGTACGGCGAGATCCGCCCCGTACCCCCTCGGCCCCCCCCCATGCCCCCACAGTCGAAGCGCAGCGCGGCGTACGGGCGCCGCGCGTGCGCCCCCGCGCACCCTGATGGCCGGTTCTTCGCGCCCGGTGATGGTGCGGGACGCGAACAATGGGGCACGCGCAATTTCACCAAGAACCGGTGTACGGCGAGTCGAAGGGACGGGCAGTGATCCGGGTGCTTCTGGTGCACGACGCATGTCTGGTCAGATCGGTCCTGGCGGAGTGGCTGCGCCGGGAACCGGACCTCGGGGTGTTCGACTCCTCGTGGCAGAGCGCGCCCGGCCGTCTGCGATCCGTGCGTCCGCACGTCTGCGCGGCCGACCTCGACTGCTCCGACGCCTACGGCATCCCGCCGCTGGGCGACCTCTGCGCACGTGAGCCGGGCCGGACACCGCCCCGGCTCCTCGTGCTGGCCAGCGCCAACAGACCGGGCCTGCTGAAGCGGGCCGCCGAGGCCGGGGCGCTCGGCTACGTGGACAAGGAGAGCTCGCCCGAGCAACTCGTGGACGGGATCCGGCGCGTCTCCGAGGGAAAACGTTTCGTCGATGACTCGCTGGGCTTCGGTTTCCTCAAGGCCGCCGAGATGCCGCTGACGCGGCGGGAGCTCAGCGTGTTATCCCTCGCCGCCGAGGGGGCCTCGGTGGCGGAGATCGCGGGGAGCCTGCATCTGTCCCACGGGACGGTGCGCAACTACATGGCCGCCATCACCCGCAAGACCGGTGCCCGCAATCGCATCGACGCGATCCGGATCTCGCAGGGCGAGGGCTGGCTCTGACGGCTCGGGTGTCCAGCTGCCGACGAGAGCGCGGTACGACGCCGAGCGACGTACGAGTTCGTCGTGCGTGCCGTACGACGTGTGCCGGCCGTCCATGACGAGGACCCGGTCGGCTCGGCGGGCCGAGCTGATGCGGTGCGCGACGACCACCAGGGTGCCGCCCGGCCGCTGGGCGAAGGCCCGCTCCGCACGCTCCTCGGCCCGCGGGTCCAGGTGGCAGGTCGCCTCGTCGAGCAGGGCGAGCGGGGCGCGCGAGAGATAGGCCCGCGTCAGGGCGACGAGCTGCCGTTCGCCCGCGGAGAGCGCCGCCGGATCCACCGTCGCGCCGGGCCCGCCGAGCGCCTCCAGCAACGGCGAGAGCCCCAGTGCCTCGGCCGCGGCGAGCAGCTCCCCCTCCGGTACGGGGTCCGACCGCAGGTGCCCGAGGTTCTCGGCGAGCGTGCCGGTGAACACGTACGCCTCCTGCGGGATGAGCACCCGCGCCGCGGCGGCCTCGCGCCCCGGCACCGGGTGCCCGCAGAGCCGGACGGTGCCGTGTCCCGGCCTCAGCAACCCGGCGACCAGCGCGGCGAGCGTGGACTTCCCGATACCGCTCGGCCCCACGACGGCGAGGTGGGCGCCGGGCTGGAGGGTGAGGTCCAGGTCGTCGATCACGGGCGTCGCGTCGGGGCCGTAGGCGAAGGTGACGGAGGCGAGGGAGAGGGCGGGCGCGGTGGTGGCCGCTTTGGCCGGGTGAGCGGGGTGCACGGTGGGGGCGTCGGTGGTGTGGGGTGGGGGAGTGGGCGTACGTCCGGAGTGTGCGGCGGGGGAGTGGCGCGTCGTCGGTGGCGTGAGGTGTGCGTGCGCGCGGTGTATCGGTGGGGCGGTGTCGGGGAACGGGCGTTCCGACGGCGGGGCGCGGGCGGGGTGCCGCATCGGCGCCGGTCCTGGTCCCGGCCCCTTCCCCGCCCTCCGCCCCGGTCCCGCCCCCGCCCCCGGAGGACGTTTCACGGGTCAGTCGGCGCAGTACCACCACCAGCCGGGAGCCGCTTGTGCCCAGCCCGTGGACCAGGTTGCGCAGGGCGGGGAGGAGCGACTGGGTGACATAGGCGAGGGCGCCCACCAGTGCGCCGGCGGTGACGCCGTGGTCGAGGAGCCAGGGTGCGCAGGCGAGGAGCAGCACGATCGGGAGTTGGCCGCCCAGTGCGAGCGAGGCCACGCGCACGACACCCCAGCGGGCGAGGGAGGAGGCGGCCCGCAACTCGGCGTCGACACGGCTCCCCGTGGCGGCGGCGACCCGTTCCTCCGCACCGGCCGCCGTGATGTCCCGCAGCCCCGGGCAGACGGTGCCGAGCCGGTCGGCCAGCGCCTCGTCGGCGACGAGGAACGCCTCCTGGCGGCGGGCCAGTGGTCGCAGTGTCGCCGCGAACAGGCCCAGACCCGCGGCGAGCGGAGGCCCGACGACCAGCAGGAGCAGCGGGTCGAGCGACACCAGTCCCGCGACGGCGCCGATCGAGGTGAACACGAACGAGCGCGACACCATCACCAGCCCGGCGAAGGTGTCCCGCGCGATCTCGACCTGCTGCGTCAGCCCGGACAGCGCCCCGGTGTCCGCCTCCCGCACCCCGCGCGAGACGACCCGCGCGACCAGCCGGTCCCGGAGCGGTTCGACCAACGCGGCGACCGCACCGTACACCCGAGCCGTGCCGTAAGCCCCGACCAGCACGCCGACTCCGGCCACCCCGAGCCAGGCGAGCCCGACCCCGGGCCGTCCGGCCAGGAACCCCTCGTCCAGGGCGCGGGCGAGCGCGTACCCGGTGAGGAAGGTCTGCCCGGTCTCCAGAACGGACCAGCCGGCCAGCCGCACCACGACCCGCCACCGGCCCCACAGGAAGCGGAGGCCGCGCCGGTGGACGCCCTCGGTCATGGCCGCTCCCCGTCCGCGCCGTCCGCGAACACCGCCCGGTACTCGGGGATCTGCCACAGCCGCTCGTGTGGTCCCACCGCCCGCACCCGGCCCCCGTCCAGCCAGGCCACGGCGTCCGCGCGGGCGGCCGTCGCGGCGCGGTGGGCGATCAGGAGGCGGGTGCCGCCGTGCGGGCCGCCGTTCGCCAGGGCCGCGGTGATGCGGGCCTCGGTCACCGTGTCGAGGCTGGAGAGGGCGTCGTCGAGAATCAGTAGGCGGCCGCCGTGGGCGAACGCCCGGGCGAGGCCGAGGCGTTGGGACTCCCCGCCGGAGCGCGGGGCGTCGGCGACGGCGGTGGCGTAACCCTGGGGCAGACGTCGTACGAAGTCGTCCGCGTGGGCCGTACGGGCCGCCTCCCGGACGCGGTCGGGGGTGGGGGAGGAGAGGGCGAGGCCGATCTCCTCCTCGACCGTGCCGCCCAGCAGGGCGGGGCGCTCGAAGGCGTGGCCGACGGCCCGGCGCAGCGCGTCGTGGGTGAGTTCACGTAGCGGCACCCCGTCGAGGAGCACCTCTCCCGCGTCCGGCTCGGCCAGCCGTCCGGCGACCGCGGCGAGCAGCGACTTGCCCCCGCCCGACCGCCCCACGACGGCCAGCGTGGTCCCGCCGGGCACCACGAGGTCGACTCCGTCGAGCACGGCACGCCCACCGCGCCGGGCGGTCACCCCGCGCAGTTCCAGCCGGCCCGGACCGGGCGGAAGCGAGCGGTCGCCGTAGCCGGGAGCCGGTTCGGCGAGCACCTCGTCGAGGCGGGCGGTCGCCGCCCGGGCCCGGGCCAGGCCCGCGAGATGACCGACGAGGACGCCGACGCCGGCGGCGAGGACCGCGTACCGGGAGGCCGCGAGCACCTCGCCCACGGTCAGCCGGTGCCGGGCGAGCAGGACCCCGGCCACGGCGACGACGCCGAGTTGGAGCAGCGGGGCCACCGCCACGGACCGGCCCGCGGCCCGCCCCTGCACCTGCCACATGCGGTGCCCGGCGTCGGACAGTTCGGGCAACGGCCGCAGGATCCGTGCCGTCTCCCGGTCGGCCGTACCCGCCGCCTCGATCGTGCGGTGGCCGCCGACGGCTTCCGAGAGTGCCCGCGCCATCCGCCCCTGCACCTGCTGGTAGCGCGTCACGCATTCCCTGGTGTCGCGGGCGAAGGCGCGCAGCAGAAGGGCCAGCACCGGTGCCCCGGCCAGCAGCACGGCGGCGAGCCACGGGTCGATCAGAGCGAGGGCCACCACGCCCCCCACCGGTCCGGCGAGCGCGGCGAGCAGAGCGGCCCGCGCGGTCGGTGCCGTGCCGGCCTGGGCGGCGTTGCCGACGAGACGCGCGACTAGGTCGCCGGGTCCGAAGCGGGCGCCTGCGCGTGGGCCGACGGCCAGGACATGCCCGGTCAGACGTCGGCGCAGCCAGGCGGTGGTGCGGGCGTCCACCGTGCCGCCGAGCACCGTCTCGCAGGCGTCGAGCAGGGCGAGCAGCACGATGATCGCGGTGCAGTACAGCACCCAGCGGGTCGCCGGGGAGTGGGAGAGCAGCAGGTCCAGGGTGTGCCCCAGCGCGGCGGGCAGCAGCAGACCGGCGCCGGTGGCGGCCGTGCTCACCAGGCACAGGACCAGACAGCGGGCGGGGGCCGGGCCGAGCGGCCCGGGGAGCGTCCGGTTGGCTGGTGTCATAGGGCTGCACCCCTCACCCCTCGGTGTGTGCAGGACCTCGGGCGGCCCCTCCCTCGCGGGAGTGGACCGCCCGAAATCATGGACGCACGGTGCTCGTCAGAGACAGAGCGTGAGGCTCGCCGCGCTGACGCAGGACAGCAGGCTGAGCGTGCTCGCGCCACCGCCGCCGGTGAGCTCCTCGGACTCCATCGCCTGCAGGTCGAGAAGTGCCATCTCGTTTCCTTCCTTCGGTGTCGTCCACCCGTGGGGACGGGGTTGGGTCACGGCTCCGTCAAATCGCGGAACCGCGTATGTGGGGCCGCCCGAGCGGCGGCAGGAACGGCAGGTGAGCGGTGTCCGGGGTGTCGAGGGCCGCGCCGAGCGCGAGCAGGCACCCTGCCGTTCCGGTGCTCAGGTCCATCGACAGCCGCATCATCTGGTGGCCGGGGAAGGCCAGTTGGCCCTGGTAGTCCATCGAGAACCAGCCGAGCCCGTCGATCTGTTCGGCGAGCCGCTCCTTGCTCGCGCCGGGCGCGTCCGTGCGCGCGAGGTGCAGGATCATCCCGGCGCGGCCCTGGAACAGACCGGGCTGTACGTAGAAGCGGCTGGTCGCGGCGGTCAGGATTCCGGCGCGCGCCCGCTCGAACTCGCCCTCGGAGTCGGCGCCATGGGCGAGGAAGTCGTCCAGGACCATCCCGATGCCCGCGCTCCCGTCACCGAGGTACGGCAGCGTCCGCCAGCCCTCGTCGACCTCCAGCGAGCCGGTCGGGTGCGTCATACAGCAGTCCAGGTCCCGGCGCAGCGCCACTTCGGCGGCCTTCAACAGCAGTGGCTCATGGGTCCGTTCGTACTGCCGCAGCAGGAAGAGCGCGGGTCCGCTCGCCCCTCGCAGCAGCCCGGCACGGCGTCGCTTCGGGGTGTCCGGAAGGGGCTGCGCGAGTCGTCGTACGAGGATGTCGGCGGCCTCCGCGGCACGGTCCCCGAGCTCCGACTCGCCGGTCGTGCGGGCCAGTTCGCCGAGCACCAGCCCGAGTCCGGCCAGTCCGCCGTGCAGGTCGGAGGAGAGGTTCTGCCACCGTTCCGCGAGGATCCCCTCGACCAGGTCGAGGGCGCGCTGCCGGTGGCCGAGCCGGTCCAGGACGTGGGCGACGCCCGCGAGACCGTCGTACAGACCCAGCGGCGTGCCCGTCGGCGGCGGTGCGGTACGGGCCAGGAGCCAGCGCTCGCCCTCCTCGTACCGCTCGGCGCCCACCGCGTCCAGTGCGTACAGCACCCCGGCCGCGCCGTGCGCCAGCCCGAGGCCGCCGCCGTCGTTGAACTGGGTGATGTCGCCGGGGAAGAGCCGGTCGTCGCGCTCCGGGGTCGCCGAGGCGAGCAGCGCCTTGACCATGGAGTCGCGGCTGTACGGCCAGTCCCCGGGCTCCACGAAAGCCGGTGTCGGCGCCGTGCTGCCCCGTGTGATCTCCGCGACCGCCTCGTCCAGGAACTCCGGGGGCACGTCCGGGAACTGACGGGCGATCACCTCCGCGAGGTGGGCCGCCTTCCCCCGGTCGACCACGAACAGGGTGGTCACCGGCAGGAACAGGGCGAGCCGCAGACAGGCCAGCGCGTAGCGGTCGACGTCGGCGCCGGTGCGGTCCGGCGGGGCGAAGAAGCCGGGATGGGCGACCACCTGCCGGCCCTGCTCGGAGATCGGCGCCGCCGCCTCGAAGTCGAGCAGGGACACCGACTCCTCGTCGGGGCCGACCATGATGTTGAAGACGTGCAGGTCGTTGAAGGCGATCCCGCGCGCGTGCACCGCCTCCACGGCCCGCTCCACCGC
The DNA here is from genome assembly GCF_041052385.1 of Streptomyces sp. R28. Classification (GTDB taxonomy): domain Bacteria; phylum Actinomycetota; class Actinomycetes; order Streptomycetales; family Streptomycetaceae; genus Streptomyces. The sequence goes on from NZ_CP163439.1 coordinate 10,362,907, forward strand.
CCCGTGGATGCGCACCGCCCACGCCGTGTACTCGGCCACCGCCTTCGGGTCGGGATCCGGGGTGAGCAGCGGATGCCGCTCGGCGAAGAACGAGTTCAGCGGGCGCCCCTCCAGAAAGTCCATGACCAGGAACCGGTGGTCGCCGAGCGTGAACCAGTCCCGCACCTGGGGCACCACGCCCGTCCCCGCCACCTGCTCCAGCGCGGCCTTCTCCCGCTCCAGGCGCGCGATCGCGTCCGCCCCGTCGGCGGCCAGCCCCGCGTACGGCCGCCCCTCCTTCAGCACGACCTTGCGCCCGTCCCGGGTGTCGGTGCCCGAGTACACCCCGCCGCCGTTGGAGAAGTGCAGCGCCTTCTCGATGCGGTACGGCAGGTCGCCCACCGTCGTGGTGTTGCGCGCCGCCAGATGCGGCTCCAGGAAGGCCGGCAGCGTCACCCACTCCGGCACCTGGAAGGACGGCGCCCGCCGGTCCGGCACCCGCTTGCCCTCGCCGTCCACCACGGCCGGCACGAGCGAGCCGCGCTCGTCGACGACGAAGGAGCGCGCGAAAGCGCCGTAGCGGACGTAGAGCGGGCCCTCGTGCCACCGCAGGTCGGTGAGGATGTACGGCCCCTCGAAGCCCTCCAGGAGGTTGCCGAGCTCGCGCAGCACGACGTGCAGCTGCTCCTCGTCGGCCGGGTAGATCGTGACGAACTTGCCGCTGGTGTCACGGGCGGCGTACTTGGTGTTGCGCAGATGCAGCAGATGCGGGCCGGGCACGAACTTGAACGGGATGCGCCGGGGCACGCAGTAGTCCCACACGATCGCGGCGATCCGCTCCGCGTTGTCCCGGGTGGCCGAGGCGTGGATCTTCCAGCCCTGGGCCGGACCGGGCACCGGCGCCCCGTCCGCGCCGAGCGGCGTGAGCGTCAGCCAGTCGCCGATCCGCGCCGCGTCCCAGCCCTCCGGCACCTCGCGCCGTGCCGTCTCGTAGCCGAGCCCGGTGCCCGGCGTCCCTGCCGACATGCGTTCAGGCGTCTCGTAGAAGTGCCGGTCGGCGAGCGCGTACACCTCGTACCGCTTGTCCATGCGTCCCCCTCCGTGGCCCGACGCCGAGACTTCCAGCGGCCGGGCGGGCACGGACAGTCATGGCTGTCACGAGATCACCGTGCGGAACGCATGCGTCAAGAACTGTTCGGAGGATTTCGAGCGCCACCCTCGTCGACGCTCCACCGAACCGTCACAGGGGCTGCGCAGGTGTCTCATAAGCGCTGTAATGGCTGACGTGGTCAATGAGGGCGCCGCGGAACGCAGGGCGAGGAGTCTGCGCGTCGAAGGCGCCCTGAAGGCGTTGGCCGTCGAGCCGGACTCGCCAGAGCGACTGCGCCGGGTCCTGGAGCAGGCCCTCGTCTTCGGCGGAGCCTCCTTCGCCGCCGTGTACACGCCGAGCGAGGACGGCGAGCTGCTGTGCCTGATCGAGTCCGTCGGCGTGCCCCGGACCCTGTACGGACTGCGCGACGGATACGCCCTGGCCGGACGGTCCCCGGTCGCCGACGCCCACCGCACCGGCCGCTCCGTGTGGCTCGCCCCGGCGGAGATCGCCGACTCCGCGGCGTCGCGACGGGCGCCGTCGCGGGACTTCCACCTGGCCGTCCTCCCCGCCCATGGCGACGACGGCGCCGGCTGTCTGCTGGCCGTGAGCGAGGGCCCGGGCGGCTTCGGCACCGCGGACCGCGCGTGCCTGGAGCTGGTCGCCGAGGCCGTCGCCTTTCCCGCCCTGCCCGCGGCCGCCGAGGGCGGCGAGCTGCCGGCAGGAGCCTTCAACCTCGCCATGGACAGCGGCCGCGTCGAGGTCGGTGACGACATCCTGGAGCTGTTCGGCCTCGGCCCGGACGACTTCGACGGCAAGGTCGAGACCCTGCTGGGCCTGACCGTCCCGGAGGACCTGCCGTCGCTGATGTCCGTCGTCGAGGCCGGCCACATGTCCATCGGCGACCGTGAGCTGGAGTTCCGGGTCCTGCAGCCCACCGGACCGCCCAAGTGGCTCAGGCTGCGCGGCCGACTCCTGCCCGGCGGCGAGGGCCACCCGGCCCGCCTCGTCGGCACCGTCGCCGACACCTCCACACTGCGCGCCGAGGTCACCGACGTGGCCCGCGTGCAGCGTCTCGCCGCCGCCCTCGCCGTCGCGGGCACCGTCCGCGACGTCAGCCAGGCCGTGGTCACCGCCCTGCGCAAGCCGCTGCGCGCCGACCGCATCGCGCTCGCCGAGCTGGAGAACGACCGTCTCGTCGTCATCGTCCTCGACCCGCCCGAACCCGAGTCCTGGCCGCAGCTGTGGCGCATGGAGTGGCGTGCCGAGTGGCCGGACGCGCCGGTACGGGCCATGCCCACCCTCGCCGCGGCCCTGCGCGAGGGCCGCGCCCAGATCTGGCCCGCCGGCACCCCGCTGGAGCCCGCCCTCGCCGATGTCGGGCCGGGCGGTCTCGCGGTCCTGCCCCTGCCCGCCGGGGGCCGCATGGCCGGCGTCTGCCTGATCGGCTGGGACGCCCCGCACGACTTCGGCCCCGACGAACGCGCCCTGCTCACCGCCTCCGCCGGCCTCGCCGGCCAGGCCCTGCTGCGCGCCCGCGCCTTCGACGCCGAACACGAACTCGTCGGCATGCTCCAGCGCCAGCTGCTGCCCCGCCGACTGCCCCGGCTGCCCGGCGCGGAGGCCGTCGCCCGCTATCTGCCCACCACGGCAGGACTGGAGGTCGGCGGCGACTGGTACGACGTGATCCCGCTGCCCGACAACCACGTGGCCCTCGTCATCGGCGACGTCCAGGGCCACAGCGCGGCCGCCGCCACCCTCATGGGCCAGATGCGCACCGCGCTGCGCGCCTACGCCGTCGAAGGGCACCCGCCGGACGTGGTGGTCCACCACGCCAACCGCCTCCTCATGGACATGGAGACCGACCTCTTCGCCACCTGCTGCTACGTGGACGTCGATCTGGAGGAGGGCTCCGCCTGGTGCGTGCGCGCCGGTCACCTCCCGCCGGTGCTGCGCCACCCGGACGGAAGCACGGAGATCGCCGAGGCGGAGGGCGGGCCCCCGCTCGGCGTGCTGCGGGAGGCCGACTTCCCGATGAGCCCGCTCAGCCTCCGGCCCGGCACCGTGGTCGCCCTCACCACCGACGGCCTCGTCGAGTCCCCCGACACCGACACCGACATCGACGCCGGGATGGACCGGTTCGCGCACGAACTCGCCCTCACCGACCCCGCGCACCTCGGCCTCGTCGCCGACGCCCTGCTCGTGGGCGCGCGCCGCAGCGACGACATCGCCCTGCTCCTCATGCGCTACGAGGGCATGGCCGTGCGCCCGCTGCGCGAGAGCTGGACGGTGTGGCGCGTCCCGCAGGCCGTCGGCCACGCCCGCCGCTTCACCCGGCGCACCCTGCGCTCCTGGGGCGTGCCGCCGCAGGGCAGGGACGCCGTTCTGCTCGTCGTCTCCGAGCTCGTCACCAACGCCCTCGTGCACACCGACGGCCGGGTCCGCCTCGACCTCACCTTCGTCAACCACCGGCTGCGGGTGGCGGTTGCCGACGCCTCACCCCGCACGCCGGTCAAACCGGCAAGCATCAGCTGGGAGGCCACCGGCGGCCGGGGCATCCTCCTGGTCGAGGCCGTGTCGGCGGCGTGGGGAACGGTGCCGGTCAGTGGCGGAAAACAGGTGTGGAGCGAGATCGCACTGGGCGGGTGAGGCCGGATTCCGGTGAACGTCCGACGGCCCGGAAGCGGCGAACAAGCCAATCCCGAGACAGTCAAATCGGGGAAATCGGGGCTAAGGTGAACCGATGAAGGCTCTCGTGCTGTCCGGCGGCGCCGGTACGCGCTTGAGGCCGATCACACACACTTCGGCCAAACAGCTCGTGCCGGTGGCCAACAAGGCCGTGCTCTTCTACGGGCTGGAATCCATCGCCGCGGCCGGTGTCACCGACGTCGGCGTGATCGTCGGTGACACCGCCGCGGAGATCCAGGACGCGGTCGGTGACGGGTCCAAGTTCGGTCTGGAGATCACCTACATCCCTCAGGAACGCCCGCTGGGCCTGGCCCACGCCGTCCTGATCGCCCGCGACTACCTCGGCGACGACGACTTCGTGATGTACCTCGGCGACAACTTCGTCGTCGGCGGAATCACCGACCTCGTCGAGCAGTTCCGCGCCCACCGCCCCGACGCCCAGATCCTGCTCACCCGCGTGAAGGACCCGCGCTCCTTCGGCGTCGCCGAACTCGACGACGCGGGACAGGTGATCGGCCTGGAGGAGAAACCGGAGCACCCCAAGAGCGACCTCGCCCTGGTCGGCGTCTATCTGTTCACGCCGGTGATCCACGACGCGGTCCGCGCCATCACACCGTCCTGGCGCGGCGAGTTGGAGATCACCCACGCCCTCCAACACCTGATCGACGCCCGCGCCGACGTGCGCTGCACGGTCATCGAGGGCTACTGGAAGGACACCGGGAACGTCACCGACATGCTGGAGGTCAACCGGACCGTCCTGGAGGGCCTCGCGCGCCGCATCGACGGCGACGTCGACGAAGCGTCGGAGACCGTCGGACGGGTGGTCGTCGAGGAGGGGGCGCGCATCGTCAACTCGCGCATCGTCGGCCCCGCCGTCGTCGGCACCGGCACCGTCGTCGAGGACTCCTACGTCGGCCCCTTCACCTCCATCGCGGAGAACTGCCGTATCACCGACAGCGAGTTGGAGTTCTCCATCGTGCTGCGGGACTCCTCGATCGACGGGGTGGGCCGGATCGAGTCCTCGCTCATCGGACGGCACGTCGAGGTCACCCCCGCGCCCAGCGTCCCCAGCGCCCACCGCCTCGTCCTCGGAGACCACAGCAAGGTGCAGATCCACACATGAACCTTCTCGTCACCGGCGCCGCCGGCTTCATCGGCTCGGCCTACGTCCGCACGCTGCTCGCCCGCGACGCACCGAACGCACCCGGCGCACCCGAGGCACCACGCATCACGGTGCTGGACAAGCTCACCTACGCCGGCACCCTCGACAACCTCGAACTCGACCACCCCCGGCTGGAGTTCGTACGAGGCGACATCCGCGACGCCGAGCTGGTCGACAAGCTCATGGCCGAGGCCGACCAGGTGGTGCACTTCGCCGCCGAGTCCCATGTGGACCGCTCCATCACCGGCGCCGCCGACTTCGTCCTCACCAACGTGCTCGGCACCCAGACCCTGCTGGACGCGGCCCTGCGCTACGGCGTCGCCCCCTTCGTGCACATATCGACGGACGAGGTCTACGGCTCCGTGGAGACCGGTTCGGCCACGGAGGAGGACACCCTGCGGCCCAGCTCGCCGTACTCCGCCTCCAAGGCCTCCTCCGACCTGCTCGCCCTCGCCTACCACCGCACCCACGGCCTGGACGTCCGCGTCACCCGCTGCTCCAACAACTACGGCCCGCGCCAGTTCCCCGAGAAGGTCGTCCCGCTCTTCATCACCAACCTCCTCGACGGCGAGCAGGTCCCCCTCTACGGCGAGGGCCTCAACGTCCGCGACTGGCTGCACGTCGACGACCACTGCCACGCCGTCGAACTCGTCCGCACCAAGGGCCACCCCGGCGCCATCTACAACATCGGCGGCGGCACCGAGTTGAGCAACAGGGACCTCACCGCCCTGCTGCTGGAGGCATGCGGCGCCGACTGGGACCGGGTCGAGCACGTGGCGGACCGCAAGGGCCACGACCTGCGCTACTCCGTCGACTGGACCAAGGCCCGCACCGAACTCGGCTACCGCCCCCGCCACGACTTCGCGTCGGGCCTCGCCGACACCGTCGCCTGGTACCGCGACCACCGCGCCTGGTGGGAACCCCTCAAGCGCCACGTGGACGAGGAGCACGGATGAGGTGGCTGGTCACCGGCGCGGGCGGCATGCTCGGCCACGACATGGTCGAGGAACTCCGCGCGCGCGGTGAGCCGGTGACCGGCCTCGACCACGGCGCCCTCGACGTCACCAGCCCCGACGCCGTCGACCGCGCCCTCGCCGCGTACCACCCCGACGTGGTCGTCAACTGTGCCGCGTACACGGCCGTCGACGACGCCGAGAAGGACGAGAGACGAGCCCTGCGCGTCAACGGCGACGGCCCGGGCCTGCTGGCCCACACCTGCACCACCTACGAGGCCCGCCTGATCCACGTCTCCACCGACTACGTCTTCGCCGGCGACGCGCGGACCCCCTACGCGGAGAACCATCCCACCGACCCGCGCACGGCCTACGGCCGCACCAAACTCGCCGGCGAGCGGGCCGTACTGGACGAACTCCCGGCGGCGAGCGCCATCGTGCGCACCGCCTGGCTGTACGGCGTCCACGGCCGCAGTTTCGTCCGCACGATGATCGAGCTGGAGGCGAGCCGGGACACCGTCGACGTCGTCGACGACCAGCGCGGCCAGCCCACCTGGAGCGCCGACGTCGCCGCGCTCATCGCCGACCTCGGCCCGCGCGTCGGCCGTGACACGAGCGGCATCGTCCACGCCACCGACTCCGGCGAGGCCACCTGGTACGACCTGGCCCGCGAGGTGTTCCGGCTCCTCGGCGCCGATCCCGACCGGGTGCGCCCCGTCACCAGCGAGGCCTTCCCCCGGCCGGCGCCCCGTCCCGCGTACAGCGTCCTCGCGCAGAGCCGTCGGCAGCGGCTCGGCCTCGCCCGAGCGCGCGACTGGCGCACCGCTCTGCACGAGGCACTGCCCCGGATCCGCAAGGAGACCCTCCGTGAAACGCCATGAGTTCCTCCGGGAACTGCACAAGGTCAGCGGAAACCGCAACTACCTGGAGATCGGCGTCAACGACGGCCGCAGCCTCAGACTCTCCCGCGTCCCCACCATCGCCGTCGATCCCGCCTTCAAGGTCGTCACGGAGATCCGGTGCGACGTCCACCTGGTCAAGGCCACCAGTGACGACTTCTTCGCCCGCGACAACCCGCTCGTCCACCTCAAGGGCGGCCGTCATCCCCTGCGCAACCTGCGCCGGGGCCGCAGTCCGCTCGGGTACTGGCGGGGAACCGTCCTCGACCTGTCGTTCATCGACGGCATGCACCTGTTCGAGTACGCGCTGCGGGACTTCATGAACATCGAGCGGCACTCCGACTGGACCAGCGTGATCGTCTTCGACGACATGCTGCCGCGCAACGTCGACGAGGCGGCCCGCGACCGGCACACCGGTGCCTGGACCGGGGACGTCTACAAGATCGCCGAGATCCTCGGGCGCTGTCGCCCCGACCTGGTGACCGTTCTCGTCGACACCCGGCCGACCGGGCAGCTCGTCGTCCTCGGCGCCGATCCCGGCAATCGGGTGCTGCGTGAGCGGTACGACGAGATCGTCGCCGAGTACGACGTTCCCGATCCGCAGAAGGTCCCCGAGACGATCCTGGACCGGGCGGGGGCGGTGGCGCCCGAGGTGCTGCTCGGGGCGGGTTTCTGGCGGCCGCTCGGGCGGGCTCGGGCGTGGGGTGTGGGGCGGGCTCGGGGCTGGGAGCCGTTGAGGAAGGCGGTTGAAGGAGCGCTCGGCAGCCGTCCGTAGTGCCGCGATGTGCGGTCGTTCGGCTGCTGCGCCGTCGTGGCTGGTCGCGCGGTTCCCCACGCCCCTCAGGGGCGCTGCGGATCCGTCAGCTGCCGCCGAACTGTCCCTTGCGCAGTGGCTCGTGCTGGGCAGCGCAGATCTCGTACGACGGGAGCAGCCCCGTCTCCCGCGCCTCGGCCAGCGACGGCGCCTGTGCGTCCTTGGGGGACAGGACCGGTGGGATGTTCTCGGGCCAGGCGATGCCCAGTTCGGGGTCGAGCGGGTGCACCCCGTGTTCGCGCTCCGGGGTGTAGCCCGTCGAGCACAGGTAGATCACGGTGGCCTCGTCGGTGAGCGCCATGAAGGCATGCCCGAGGCCCTCCGCGAGGAACAGCGCGTGTCGGCTGTCGTCGTCGAGGCGCAGTGCCTCCCAGCGCCCGAAGGTGGGGGAGCCGACGCGGAGGTCGACCACCACGTCCAGGACGGCGCCGCGTAGACACGTCACGTACTTGGCCTGGCCGGGCGGCACGTCCGAGAAGTGCACGCCGCGCAGTACGCCCCAGCGGGAGACCGAGCAGTTCGCCTGTGCCAGGGACAGGTCGTAGCCGGTGGCCTCGTGGAACTCCCCACCCCGGTACCACTCGTGGAAACTGCCCCGGTCGTCCGGGAAGACCTTGGGCTCCAGTGCCCACGCGCCTTCGATGCCGAGCGGTCGCATGCCGTCACCTCCTGCGGGCCCGGGCCCGCCGTCGGGCCGCCATCCGTCCCAGGGCCGTACCGAGCCTGCGCCGTGCCCTGCGGACCAGCCGTCGTAGGGCACTGGGGCGGGGAGCCCGTACCACGCGCACTCCGCCGGCACCGGCCCGCAGGGCGAACGGCAGCGGGAGGAAGCGCGGGCCAGGTGCGCCGAGCGCCGTCCGCCAGGTCGTTCCCCGCAGGTCGCCCAGCGGTAGGAGGGCCTCCAGCAGGGCCCCGGACCCTTGCGGGGACAGGGTTGCGGGCACGTCATGGGCGGTGCCTGACGAGGTGAGGCGGAGTGCGGCGTCCGTGCCGTCGCGGGGGACGTGCAGGGGGAGCAGCGCGTGCACGCGGGCGCCCGAGGCCGTGACGTCGTTCGGAGTGAGGGCGCCGAGGCCGACCCGGTGGGTCGCGCGGTCCACGTCCAGGGCGAGGTTCGCGTGCGGTGCGGTCCAGTACGGCAGGACCACGTGTCCGCCGACGATGCCGGCGTGCGGGGCGGGGCGGTCCTCGCGCGGGGCGGGGCCGAGACGGCACTCCTTGGTCCAGCCGCCCAGCCTGACGCGGGCGAACGCGTCCCACAGGCCGTCGCGTGTGAGGGTGACGGGATCGACGGCTGCGGTGGCGTGCAGGACCAGACGGACCCGGCCGTCGTCGTCGGCCGGCATCTCCTCCCGGGTGAACTCCAGCGGCTGGAAGTACTGGGCGGCGCTGGAGCGCTCGCGCAGCAGCAGGTCAGCGGTGGCCTCACCGAACCGGGCGACGGTGTCCTCGCCCACCCGGGCGATGGCCGCGGCGAGGTCCCCGGGCGGGCCGACCAGTGGCGTACGGGCTGCCGGGACGGCGGGGAAGGTCATCGGCTCACCTGCGGCCGCGAACTCGGCCGAGAAGCCGACCCGCAGCGTGCCGTCCTCCCACGCCACGCGCTCGGGGGCGGCCGTGAGCGCGATGCGGGCCTCCCACTCGGCGAGGGCCTCCACGTCGTCGTACCGATCCGCCGCGATCAGCTCGGCGACGACCTGCTGCGTCGGCTGCAGCCCCGCCGCGACAGCGGGCCCGAACCGCTCCACGACGACCTGGTGGATCTCCCCGAACAGCTCCCGGCGATAGTCCGCCGGCATGGCGAGGAAACGCTTCCCGCGCAGCCGCTCGACCATCTCCACCCGCAGCCAGCGGCGAAACAGCCGGTCGCGCAGTGGGCCCGGCTCGGTGTACCGCTCGACTACGTCCAGGGCCTCCCGGAGGTTCTTGAAGTACCCGCCGGGGTCGAAGCGCTGGAAGCCGGCGTTCGAGGCGTCGTCCCGGCGGACGTGGTAGTAGCAGACGTAGTCGCTGAGCACCGAGACGTTGCTCGCGCGCAGGTACGCCTCGGTGACGAAGACGTGGTCCTCGAGGCGCCGCCTGCCCTCGGGGAAGCGCAGGCCGATGTCGTCGAGGAAGGCGCGGCGGAACATCTTGTGCGGGGTGAGGCTGTCGATCAGCGGCGCGTCGGCGACGGTGGCGCGCGGGTGGTTGCGGCGGAACAGCTCCACCGGCACCGCGCGGCCCTTGCCGGCCATCTTGCCGACCACGACATCGGCGCCGTTGGCCACGCCGTAGTCGTACATCCGCTCCAGGGCCTCGTCGCCGAGGTGGTCGTCGTTGTCCATGAACATCACGTACTCACCGCGCGCGGCGGCGATCCCGACATTGCGGGGCTTGCCCGACCAGCCGGAGTTCGCCTGGTGAACGACGGTCACCCGGGGATCCGTGGCGGCGAGCGCGTCGAGCCGGGCGGGTGTGCCGTCGGTGGAACCGTCGTCGACGAAGATCACTTCGTACGCGTCCGGGGGCAGCGACTGCCTGAGCAGCGACGCGATGCAGTCCTCGACATAGACCCCGGGGTTGTACACCGGGACGACCACGCTGACCTTGACCGGCATCGGTCTCCGAGCCCCCTAGGGGTTGCTGGGCGTTTGCCTCGGATTACGGCGTTCGTGGCCAAATCCTAACCCTGTCACGCCTTTTGTCCACCGCTCAACGATCGATGCCGTGCGTATCGAGGCCACGTGCGTATCGAGGTCACGTGTGCCCGTCCGGCGTCGCGGAACCGGCCGGAAGATCGTCCACGCCGGTAGCCTGACGGCGTGCGCCTCCTGCTGATGTCCGGCACCCACCTGCCCAAGCGCGCCAAGGCACTGCCTGATCCGCTGCTCGCCGAACTCCCGCGCGCCGACGTCGTGTTCCACGCCGGCGACTGGGTCGACGCGGCCACGCTCGACCTGCTGGAGAGCCGCTGCGCCCGGCTCGTCGGGGTCCACGGCAACAACGACGGACCGGACCTGCGCGCCCGGCTACCGGAGGTGGCGTACGTCGAGCTGGGCGCTCTGCGCTTCGGCGTGGTCCACGAGACCGGGCCCGCGCAGGGCCGCGAGACGCGCTGCGCCGCCCGTTTCCCCGACCTCGACGTACTGGTCTTCGGACACAGCCACATCCCCTGGGACACCACCGCCCCGACCGGCCTGCGCCTGCTCAACCCCGGCTCCCCGACCGACCGCCGTCGCCGGCCGCACTGCACCTACATGACCGCCACCGTGGCCGAGGGCCGCCTCACGGACGTGGAACTGCACCGGCTGCCTCCGCGCTGACAGCCGGTGTCGACGGGGCATGCGTCTCGACAAGAACCCGGCCTCAACAAGATCCGGGCCGCTCCATACGTAGGGAAGCGGCCCGGACACTGCTATGCGCTGTCATGGACCTCCTTCCCGCTCAGAGGCGTTGTTCGGGGGCACGAATGCCTCCTTGTGGAGCCCCCTACCCCTTCGCGCCCGCCTTACACCCCCGGATTCGAGTCACTCGCGGGCCGATCGGGACGCCGGGATCACCTGCGGTGGGCCCGCCGCCACCGCAGGATGCGCGCCACCCCGAGCACCGCCCCGAACACCACGCCGGCCGTCGCCACCGCCATCCCGGCCCGCTTCGCCACCGGCACCCCGGCCGCGCGGAGCAGATCGAGCGGCTGCTCCAGCTGCTCCTCGGCCACCGCCGCACCCCCCGCGGGCTCGGCCAGTCGCTGCGACAGGGACGCGGCGAACTGCCCGACCAGCCGGTCACCCACCTCGGCCATGACCCCACGCCCGAACTGCGCCGGCCGCCCGGTCACGGTCAGATCGGTGTCCACCGACACGGCCGTACCGCCGTCGCGCTCGCTGAGCGTGCCGGACATCGTGGCCCGTGCGGTGCCCTGCCCCCGCGTCTCCCGGCCACTCGCGCTCAGCACCATGTGGTGCGCCGACTCGTCCTGCTCCTCGAAGACCGCGGTGCCCTTGTACGTCACGGTGATCGGGCCCACCTTGACCTTCACCGCGCCGGTCACGGTCCTGCCGTCGTACTCCTCGACGCTCGCCCCGGGCATGCACGGCGCGACGCGCTCGATGTCGAGCAGCGCGCGCCAGGCCTCGTCGACCGGGACGGGGACGGTGAACTCGTGGTGCAGCTCCATGACTTCCTCCCTCATACTCCCTGCGGGCGGACCCGCGCTCCGTGCGGATGGATGGCGCCGGCGGTCGCCGTCAGCGGGGTACCGCTGCCGCCCCAGCGCAGGGCGACGATCTCGGCGGCGACGGACACGGCGACCTCCTCGGGCGTACGGGCCCCGAGGTCGAGCCCGACCGGGGAGCGCAGCCGGGCCAACTCGCCCTCGCCGAGCCCGGATTCGGCCAGCCGCCGCATCCGGTCGTCGTGCGTGCGGCGGCTGCCCATCGCCCCGATGTACGCCGCCGGGCGGCGCAGCGCCTCTTCGAGCAGCGGCACGTCGAACTTCGGGTCGTGGGTGAGCACGCAGATCACGGTGCGTTCGTCGGTGTCGGTGCCGCTCAGGTAGCGGTGCGGCCAGTCAACGATCACCTCCACGCCGTCCGGGAAGCGCTTCGGCGTGGCGAAGACCGGGCGGGCGTCGCACACCGTGACCCGGTAGCCGAGGAAGTCGCCGATGCCGGCGACCGCGGCCGCGTAGTCGATCGCGCCGAACACCAGCATGCGCGGCGGCGGCGCGAAGGAGTGCAGGAAGACGGTGACCGCGTCCTCGCGGCGCTCGCCGTGCGGACCGTAGTGCCGCAAACCCGTGGCGCCGAGGGCGAGTTCACCGCGCGCGTCGGCGGTGACCGCCACGTCCAGGCCGGACGTGCCGAGCGTGCCCGCGACCCGGTCCGGCCACACCGCCAGCGCCGCTCCCCGCGGCGCGGGCCCGTCGGTCACCGTCGCCACGGTCACCGGCCGGCCCGCCGCGACCGACTCCGCGACCTCGCCGAAGGACGGATCCGAGACGGCCGTGACCGGACGCACGAGCAGGGTGATCTCGCCGCCGCAGGTGAGACCCACCGCGAACGCGTCCTCGTCGCTGTACCCGAAGGTCTCCAGCCGCGCCTCGCCGTTCGCCACCACCTCCTGCGCGAGTTCGAAGACGGCCCCTTCGACGCAGCCGCCGGACACACTGCCCACGACCTCGTCGTCCGGTCCCACCGCCATCGCGGCTCCGGGGTCGCGCGGGGCGCTGCGGCTCGTGGCGACCACCGTGGCGAGTCCGAACGGCGCGCGGGCCGCGTACCAGCCGCCGAGCACCGGGAGAATGTCACGCATCGTCCGCTCCTCTCACCACCGCCGCCAGCCGCTCCAGGGCGGCCAGGCTGTGCCCCTCGACGAAGGCGTCCACGCTCGGCAGCGCCGCCGCCATCCCGGCCGCCAGGGGTGCGTAGCCGGGGCGCGCCTTGCGCGGATTGGTCCAGATCACGCGGTGTGCCAGCCGGTGCAGGCGGCGCATCTGGGCCGCGAGCAGCTCCGGGTCGCCGCGCTCCCAGCCGTCGGACAGCACCACCACGATCGCACCGCGCGCCATGCCCCGCTGCCCCCAGCGATCCAGGAACGCCCGCAGCAGCTCGCCCAGCCGGGTACCCCCGCGCCAGTCGGGCACCGCCGCCGCGACCGCGGTCATCGCCAGGTCCGGATCACGGTGCGACATCTCCCGGGTCACCCGGGTCAGCCGGGTGCCGATCGTGAACACCTCGGTGCCTCGGGTGTGGGCGGCCGCGTGCGTGAAACGCAGCAGTGCGTCCGCGTACGGCGCCATGGAGCCGCTGACGTCCACGAGCAGCACGACCCGGCGCGGCCGATTCGTGCGGGCGTGCCGTCGCGGCAGCGCGGGCTCACCGCCACGCCGCAACAGCTCCCGGACGGTCCGGTGCGGATCGACCTCGCCACGCCGGGCGGGCCGCCGACGCGCGGAGCGCCGCACGGCGCCGCGCAGCGCCAACGCGGCCAGCAGGCGCCGTACCTGTTCGCGCTCGACGGCGTCGAGCCCGGCGAAGTCGCGGTGGCGGAGGACCTCCGTGGAGCTGGCGAGGGAGGGCGCGGGCGGGGCGTCGCGCTCGCCGCGCGCTCGCGTACGGCCCTCGGCGCCCGCGTCGCCCACAAGGAGCCGGAGCCGGGGCGCCGGAGCGGCGGGCACCGCATGCCCGGCGGGCTCACCGCCACCGAAGCAGGACGCGAACACCCGCTCGTACCGCTCCAGGTCGTCCCGGTCCCCGCACAGCGTCAGCCGCCCCGCCCAGTACACGTCCGCCCGCAGGCCCGGCCGCAGGACGTCCACCGCGCACAGGAACGCGTGCACCCGCTCGGCACTCGCGTCGACGCCCGCCGCGCGCAGGGCACGGGCGAAGCCCAGGAGCGCGGCGTCCGCGGCGAACACGCCCGTCACGCCGGCCATATCCGTTCCGCCTGTCATACCCGTTCCGTCTGTCGTACCCCTCCCGCCTGTCCTGCCGGTCACGCCCCTCGCGTCGCGAGCACCGCCGCGAAGTCCAGCCCCCGTGCCCGCTCGGCGTCCTCCCGGTACTTCAGCACCGAACCCAGCGTCGCCACCGCCAGCTCCGCGCTCACCTCGCCGGCGCCCAGTGTGTCCAGGGCCTCGGCCCAGTCGATCGTCTCGGCGACACCCGGCGGCTTGAGCAGGTCCTGCGCGCGCAGCGCCTGCACCAGGGCCGTCACCTGCTCCGCCAGCCGCGCCGACACCTGCGGCAACCGCCGCCGCACGATGGCCAGTTCGCGGGCGAAGTCGGGATGGTCGAACCAGTGGTACAGGCAGCGCCGCTTGAGCGCGTCGTGGACCTCGCGCGTGCGGTTGGAGGTCAGCACCACCACCGGCGGTACTTCGGCCCGCAGGGTGCCCAGCTCCGGGACAGTGACCGAGTACTCCGAGAGCAGCTCCAGCAGGAACGCCTCGAACTCGTCGTCGGCCCGGTCGATCTCGTCGACCAGCAGCACGGACGGCTGTGTCTCCAGGGCGCGCAGCAAGGGCCGGGCGATCAGGAAGCGCCGGTCGTACAGCTGACCCTCGAGAAGGTCGGAGTCGGTGACGCCGGCGGCCTCGGCGGCCCGCAGATGCAGCAGCTGACGTGGGAAGTCCCAGTCGTACAGGGCCTGCGAGGCGTCGATGCCCTCGTGGCACTGCAACCGGATCAGCGGGGCGTCGAGCGCCTCGGCGAGGGCGGAGGCGAGCGCGGTCTTGCCGACGCCCGCGTCGCCCTCGCAGAAGAGCGGCCAGCCGAGCCGCAGGGCCAGGAAGCAGGCGACGGCCAGCCCGTCGTCGACGAGGTACCCCGTCGCCTCCAGGCGGGCCCGCACCTGCTCCGGGCCGTCCATGCCGATGATCGGGCCGCCCACGCCGGTGATCGTCGCTCACCCCATCCCGGCGGCCGCCAGCACCGCCCGCTTGGTGAGCACCCGCGCCAGATGCGCCCGGTACTCGGGTGAGGCCGAGGTGTCCTGGGACGGCCGCGTGCCCTGCGCCGCCTCCTGGGCGGCCTGCGCCACGGCGTCCGGATCCCCGGCGCCGGACAGCGCCTCCTCGGCGGCCGGGGCCCGCAGGGGCGTGGTGCCCATGTTGGTGAGCCCGACGCGTGCTTCGGCGATGTGCCCGTCGTCGCGCCGCACCAGCGCGGCCACGCCGACGATGGGCCAGGCCTGGGCGACCCGGTGGAACTTCTCGTAGCGGAAGCCCCAGCCGTCCGCCTTCGGGATCCGGACCTCGACCAGCAGTTCGTCGGGCGCCAGCGCGGACTGCAGATAGTCGACGAAGAACTCCCGCGCCGGGATCGTGCGCCGGCCGCGCGGCCCCTGGGCCACCAGCTCAGCGTCCATCACCAGCACCACCGCGGGCAGGTCCCCGGCCGGGTCGGCGTGCGCGAGCGACCCGCCGAGGGTGCCCCGGTGCCGTACGGCCGGGTCCGCCACCGTCGAGGTCGCGGCCGCCAGCAGGCCCGCGTGCCGTCGGACCAGCGGATCCGCGATGACGTCGTGGTGTGTGGTCATCGCGCCGATGACCAGCGTGTCGCCGTCCTCCCGGACCCCGCGCAGCTCGGGGATCCGGTTGACGTCCACGACGAGCTCCGGGAAGGCCAGCCGCAGCCTCATGAGCGGCAGCAGGCTCTGCCCGCCGGCCAGCACCTTGGCGTCCTCGCCCGCGTCGGCGAGCGTGCGCACCGCCTCGTCGACGCTGCTGGGACGGGCGTACTCGAATGCGGGGGGAATCATGCCGCCACCTCCTTACCGGACTTCCCGGACCGAACGGCCTGCCAGACCCGTTCGGGTGTGCAGGGCATGCGGATGTCCTGGACACCGAAGGGGCGCAGGGCGTCCACGACCGCGTTGACCACGGCCGGCGTCGAGGCGATCGTGCCCGCCTCACCGACCCCCTTGACGCCCAGCGGGTTGGAGGTCGCCGGTGTCTCGGTGCGGTCGGTGACGAACTCGGGCAGGTCCGGGGCGCCCGGCACCAGATAGTCGGCCAGCGTGCCGGTGACCAGGTTGCCCTCCTCGTCGTAGACGGCCTCCTCGTACAGCGCCTGGGCGATGCCCTGGGCGATGCCGCCGTGCAGCTGGCCCTCGACGATCAGCGGGTTGATCACCTTGCCGACGTCGTCGACGCACACGTACGACCGGATGTGCACGGCGCCCGTCTCGGTGTCGACCTCGACAGCGCACAGGTGGGTGCCGTGCGGGAACGAGAACGTGTCGGGGTCGAGGACGTGCTCGGCGTTGATCGACGGTTCCATGCCGTCGGGCAGGTCGTGCGAGGAGAAGGTCGCGAAGGCCACCTCCTGGATGGTCTTGCGGGCCTCGGGAGAGCCCTTGACGGTGAAGGCGCCGTCCGCGAAGTCGAGGTCGGCCTCGTTGGCCTCCAGCAGGTGGGCTGCGACCTTGCGGGCCTTGTCCACCACCTTGCGTGCCGCCTCGTGGACGGCGACGCCCCCGACGACGAGCGAGCGCGAACCGTAGGTGTCCATGCCGTGCGTCGCCAGCATGGTGTCTCCGTGCATGACCTCGACGTCCTCGAACGGCACCCCCAGGGCGTCGGCGGCGATCTGGCTCCAGGACGTCACATGGCCCTGTCCGTGCGGGCTGGTGCCGGTGATGACCTCGACCTTGCCGGTGGGCAGCACCCGGATGCTCGCCGCCTCCCAGCCACCCGCGGCGTAGCGCATCTCGCCCAGCCAGCGGCTCGGCGCCAGGCCGCACATCTCCGTGTACGTGGAGACGCCGATGCCAAGGCGCACGGTGTCCGCGTGGTCGACGCGGTCCGCCTGCTCGGCGCGCAGCTTGTCGTAGTCGAACAGGGCGAGGGCCTTGTCGGTGGCGGCCTCGTAGTTGCCGCTGTCGTAGGTGAGCCCCGCGATGGTGGTGTACGGGAACTCCTCGTGCCGGATCCAGTTGTGGCGCCGCAGGTCGACGGGGTCCATGCCGAGTTCGGCGGCCAGGTCGTCCATGATCCGTTCGATCGCGTACGTCGCCTCCGGGCGGCCCGCTCCGCGGTAGGCGTCGATCGGGGTGCGGTTGGTGAAGACGCCGGTGCAGGAGAAGTCGTAGGCCCCCATCTTGTAGATCGCCGGGTACATGGAGGCACCGAGGATCGGGATGCCCGGGCTGAGCAGCATCAGGTACGCGCCCATGTCGGCCAGCAGCGAGACCTTCAGGCCCAGCACGGTGCCGTCGCGGCGGGCGGCGATCTCGATGTCCTGGACCTGGCTGCGGCCGTGGTGGGTGGCGACGTTGGCCTCGGAGCGGGACTCGGTCCACTTCAGGGGCCGGCCCAGGCGCTTGGCGAGGACGAGGGTGATCACTTCCTCGCCGTAGACCTGGAGTTTCGAGCCGAATCCGCCGCCGACGTCGGGGGCGACGACGCGGATCTTGTTCTCCGGGATGCCGGTGGTGACGGCGAGCAGGACCCGCAGGACGTGCGGGACCTGGGTGGAGGAGTAGAGGGTGAAGTCGCCGGACGCGGCGAGCGGGGTGACCACGACGGCGCGGGGCTCCATCGCGGTCGGGATGAGGCGCTGCTGGTGGTAGCGGCGGGTCACGACGACGTCGGCCCGCGCCTTGGCGGCCGCGTAGTCGCCGCTCGCCGAGTGGTAGCCGTAGCAGCGGTTGGTGCCCTTGTCGGAGTGGACCAGCGCGGTGCCCTCGGCCAGCGAACCCTCGATGTCCAAGGCGGCGGGCAGCGGGGTGTAGTCGACCTCGATCGCCTCCAGCGCGTCGGCGGCCGTGTACCGGTCGCGGGCCACCACGACCGCCACCGGGTCGCCGGCGTAGCGCACCTCGTCGACGGCGATCGGCGGGTGGTCCGGCACCACCGTGTCCTCGGCGACGGGCCAGGCGCAGGGCAGGGAGCCCATCTCCTGCGCGAGGTCGCGGCCGCTGAACGCGGCGATGACGCCGGGGAGTTCGAGGGCCGCCGACACATCGACGCGGTCGATGCGGGCGTGCGCCATCGGGCTGCGCAGGATCGACAGGTGCAGCAGTCCGTTGACGCTGATGTTGTCGGTCCAGTTGGTCTGCCCGGTGATCAGGTGGGCGTCCTCCTTGCGGGTCCGGGCGCGGCCGACCTCGCGTTCGACGGTCCCGCTCATGCCGTGACCTCCTCTTCGGAGACGTCCAGCACAGCCCGCACGATGTTCTGGTAGCCGGTGCAGCGGCAGAGATTGCCCTCCAGGCCGTGCCGTACCTCGTCCGGCGTGGGATGCGGGTGCTCGCGCAGCAGATCGCGGGCCGCCATGATCATGCCCGGGGTGCAGTAGCCGCACTGGAGCGCGTGCCGCTCGTGGAAGGCCCGCTGCAGGGCGGTCCAGTCGCCGTCGTGGGCCAGCCCCTGGACGGTGGTCACCTCGCACCCGTCCGCCTGGACGGCGAGCACGCTGCAGCTCTTGACGGCGGTGCCGTCCAGTTCGATGGTGCAGGTCCCGCAGCTCGTGGTGTCGCAGCCGATCGGGGTGCCGGTCAGGCCGAGGCGGTCGCGCAGATAGTGGATCAGGAGGAGACGGGGCTCCACGTCGTCCTCGTACGTCGTGCCGTCCACCTTCACCGAGATGTGAGTCATGTGCCCTCCAGAGGCCGATCGGGGGGAGGGGGAACATCGGCCGGGCGTGATGTACGTCACTCTATGGCTGCGGCAGTGACGCGGCGAGCGCTGAGGGGAGGGTTCGTTGAGCGTTAATCCATTGCCTGCGCGGGGCCGGTCCTGCTGAACTGCACCGCACCCGTCGTCACGCACAGAGGAGCAGCAATGCGCACTGCGTTCATGTCCCCCCAGGAAGGAACGACCCCCACTTCAAAGGACATGACGCTTCGTGCACTTGCTCAACCTCGGGATCCTCGCCCATGTCGACGCCGGTAAGACCAGCCTGACCGAACGCCTGCTGCACACGGCAGGCGTGATCGACGACATCGGCAGCGTCGACGCCGGGAACACCCAGACCGATTCGCTCGCGCTGGAGCGCCGGCGCGGCATCACCATCAAGTCCGCCGTCGTCTCCTTCGCGCTGGACGACGTGACGGTCAACCTCATCGACACCCCCGGCCACCCGGACTTCATCGCCGAGGTGGAGCGGGTGCTCGGCGTCCTCGACGGCGCCGTACTCGTCGTCTCGGCCGTGGAGGGCGTACAACCGCAGACGCGCGTCCTGATGCGCACGCTGCAACGGCTGCGCATTCCCACTCTCGTCTTCGTCAACAAGATCGACCGACGCGGTGCGCGGTACGACGCCGTCCTGCGGGCCGTCTCGGAACGGCTGACGGCGGCCGTCGTACCCATGGGCACGGCCGCTGGCCTCGGCACACGGGACGCGCGCTTCCTGCCCGGCCTCGGCCCCTCCGCGCTCGACGTCCTCGCCGGCCTCGACGACGACCTGCTGACCGCCTATGTCGAGGACACGGTCTCCTACGACCGCCTCCACGCCGCCCTCGCCGACCGGACCCGGCAGGCGCTCGTCCATCCGGTGTACTTCGGCTCCGCCGTCACGGGCGCGGGTGTCGACGCGCTGATCGGCGGGATCAGGGAGTTGCTGCCCGCCGCGGGCGGCGACCCCGACGGACCGGTCTCGGGGACCGTCTTCAAGGTGGAGCGGGGCCCGGCGGGGGAGAAGGTCGCGTACGCGCGGATGTTCTCCGGCACCCTGCACACCCGCGACCGGATCCGCTTCGGCGAGGCCGGCGAAACGAGTGACGCCGGCGACCTCGACGACCTGCGCGCCGAGGGCCGGATCACCGCGATCAGCGTCTTCGACCAGGGCGCGGACGTCCGGGACGATCTGGTGGCGGCGGGCCGGATCGCCAAGCTCTGGGGCCTGGGCGACATCAGGATCGGCGACGCCCTCGGCGAGCCCCGCAAGACGCACGGGCACTTCTTCGCGCCGCCCACTCTCGAAACCGTCGTCGTCCCGGGCGACGGAGCGGACCGGCGTGCCCTGCACCGTGCGCTCACCCTGCTCGCCGAACAGGACCCGCTGATCGACCTGCGCCACGACGAGGTACGGCAGGAGATCTTCGTCTCCCTCTACGGCGAGGTGCAGAAGGAGGTCATCCAGGCCACGCTCGCCGACGAGTTCGGCCTCGACGTCACCTTCCGCGAGACGACGCCGCTGTGTGTCGAGCGGCCGGTCGGCTCGGGCGCGGCGGTCGAGTTCAACAAGAAGGACGGCAACCCCTTCCTCGCGACGATCGGCCTGCGCGTCGACCCGGCCCCGGTCGGGTCCGGCGTGGGCTTCCGGCTGGAGGTGGAGCTGGGCTCCATGCCGTACGCCTTCTTCAAGGCCGTCGAGGACACCGTCCGCGAGACCCTCGGCCAGGGCCTGCACGGCTGGCAGATCCCCGACTGCACCGTCACCATGACCCACTCCGGCTACTCGCCCCGGCAGAGTCACGCCCACCAGGGCTTCGACAAGAGCATGTCCAGCACCGGCTACGACTTCCGTGGCCTCACCCCGCTGGTCCTGACCGAGGCCCTGCGCCGGGCAGGCACCCACGTGCACGAGCCGATGCACCGTTTTTGCATCGAGGCCCCGACCGACACCCTGGCCGCCCTGCTGCCGGTGCTGACCAGGCTGCGCGCGGTGCCGCAGAGCACCGAGACACGCGGCGCCTCCTGCTCGCTGGAGGGGGCGGTGCCCGCGGCCCACGTGCACGAGTTGGAGCAGCAGCTACCCGGGCTGACGCGCGGCGAGGGCGAGCTGGAGAGCGCCTTCGACCACTACGCCCCCGCCGCACGCGGCACGGTCCCGGAGCGCCGTCGCACCGACCTCAACCCGCTGAACCGCAAGGAGTACCTGTTGAACCTGACGCGCAGGGTCGGCGGCTGAAAAGTCGTTGGGAGGGAGCGGGGCGGCTTTCGTACGATCGCCGCATGACTGCGGACACACGGATAGAGCAGGCCCAACTCATCTACGAGCGTGCGGTGTTCGGAGGTGACAGCAGCGCACTGGAGCCGGCGGAGCGAGGGCTCGACGCGGTCGAGGCGGATCTCGCCCTGACCCGTGGCAAGGTCGTCCATGCCCGGTTCCTCGAGGAGCGGGCCGAGGACGCGCGCGAGCTGGAGCTCTTCGAGCGCGCGGCGCAGCTGTACGGGCAGCTCGGCGACGTGCGGGGCGAGGGTGAGGCGCTGTTCTGGGTCGGCGCCTTCCACCAGGTGGTCCGTGACGACACCGAGGCGGCCCTGCCCGCCTTCACCCGCGCCCTCGACCTCGCCACCCGGGCCGAGGACCGGCTGACCATGTCGTACGCCCTTCGGCACCTCGGCTTCGCGGAGCACATGGCCGGACGACTCGATGCGGCGCGCGACCGCTTCGAGGAGTCCACCCGGCTGCGCCGCGAGCTCGGATTCCTGCCGGGGGTGGCCGCCAACCTGATCGGGCTCGCCTACGTCGCGGCTCAGCAGGACCGGCGGGAGGAAGCCGCGGAACTCCTCCGGGAAGCGGTGGAGTCGGCCGAGAAGGGTGGGGCGGAGGGTGTCCTGCGATGGGTGGCGCAGGCTCGCGAGGAACTCGATCTGCCTGGGTAGGGATGGGCAGGGATGAGACCGGCGTGATGGCCGAGACGGAACTTACTCCAGAGTCAGGGGTGTTGACTGTGTCCTGAACTCAACGGACTGTAGTGGGCATGCCGAATATCCGGACGCGTCTGCCCGTTGTCCTGGTCGTCCTCTTCGGAGCCCTGACGGTGGCGGGCCCCACTCCCGCCACCGCCGCGCCCCTTCCCGACTCCCTCTGGTTCGACGAAACGCCCCTCACCGTCCAGAACGGCCGCTTCACCGACGGAAACGGCCGCGAGGTCGTGCTGCGCGGCTACAACGTCTCCGGCGAGACCAAGCTGGCCGAGAACAAGGGCCTGCCCTTCGCCTCGGTCGCCGACGCGAAGAAGTCCGCGACCGCGCTGCGCGCCCTCGGCGGCGGCAACTCGATCCGCTTCCTGCTGTCCTGGGCCTACGCGGAACCCGTACGCGGCCAGGTGGACACCACCTATCTGGCCGCCGCCACCGC
The DNA here is from genome assembly GCF_041052385.1 of Streptomyces sp. R28. Taxonomy (GTDB): domain Bacteria; phylum Actinomycetota; class Actinomycetes; order Streptomycetales; family Streptomycetaceae; genus Streptomyces. The sequence goes on from NZ_CP163439.1 coordinate 10,385,008, forward strand.
CCAGATGCGCGCCTTCCTCGACGCGGGCATCCGCGTCTACCCCGACTTCCACCAGGACCTCTACTCCCGCCACCTGTTCGATCCCGACAGCTGGTACACGGGCGACGGCGCCCCCAAGTGGGCCGTCGACGCCGGGGACTACCCGGACGAGTCCTGCGGGATCTGCCTCTTCTGGGGGCAGAACATCACCCAGAACGAGGCCGTGAAGCAGGCGACGCACGACTTCTGGCACAACGCGTACGGCCTCCAGGACGCCTTCCTGGCCACCGCCCAGAAGACGATGGCGTACGTCAAACAGAACGTCTCCGCCGCCGAGTTCGCGGGCGTCGTCGGCTTCGACCCGTACAACGAACCGCACGCCGGTACCTACGACTCCGGCCAGACCAGCCGCACCTGGGAACGCGACGTCCTGTGGCCGTTCTACGAGAAGTTCCGGTCCCGCATGGACGCGGCCGGCTGGCAGGACAAGCCGCTCTTCGCCGAGCCGAACCTCTTCTGGAACGCCAACATCGACTTCCAGAAGCAGGAGGGCGGACTGCTGGACGCGGGCACGCTCGGGCCGCGGTACGTCTTCAACACCCACTTCTACGACCAGAAGGCCATCTCCGGCGTCTTCATGTGGGGCAAGGCGCAGGACGGCCAGTACGCCGGTGACTTCGGCGCCGTCCGCGACCGCGCCTCGGCCACGAACACGCCCGCGATCATCAGCGAGTTCGGCCACCCACTGGCCGGGTCGGTCTCCGACAAGGCACCCACCGTGCTCAAGGCGATGTACCAATCCCTCGACTCCCGTGTCCCGGGCAGGAGTTGGTGGTCCAACCCGGTCGGCTCCGGCCCGGTGCTCTCCGGTTCCCAGTGGCAGTGGGACATCTACAACGGACGCCACCACGAGCTGATGAACGCCAACCCCGACAAGGTCCTCACCACCGGTGACGCCTGGAACGACGAGGACCTGTCCGCCGTCCGCCTCGACGACTCGGGAACACCGGTGCTGCGGCAGGACGCCCGGCTGCTGGACCGCCTCTACCCGAGCGCCACGTCCGGCACGAACGTCGCCTTCACCTACGAGGACCGCTCACGCGACGGCAACACGACCCTGACCTGGAACCCGGTACCCAGCTCAATGCCGAACGTCGCGCAGCTGGTGGGGTCCGGACAGTACGGGCTGCTGCTCTGGCGCTCGAACAGCGGCACGGCGCCGACCGAGCTGCACCTTCCGGCGTCGTTCCCGACCGGGTCCACCACGGTGGTCTCCGACCTGGGCGCGGCGTACGCGCCGCCGTCGTACACCGCGGCCACCCCGATCGGCGTGGCCGCGGAACCGGGCGGCACGGGAAGCCGACGCCTGCTGCTCACCGACTCGGACTCCGGCGTCCTGCACTACGCGCTGGTGACGAACGGGGCGAGCACTCCCTCGACCGCCCTGCTGAACGCCGCACGGTCCGAGCTCTCCGCGTGGGCCGCGCGAACCGCCGGATAGAACCACCGGATTGAAAGGCCGGACAGAACCGCCGTTCGACCCTCCCCTGACGTCAGGCTGCACGCTGTATTCCGACGAAAGGGCATCGGCGACGCCGGCCTGGCCCGGGGACAGCGGGAGTCGACGGCACGGGCCGCCGCCCCCGCCGTCCCGGTGCCGGTGAGGGCGGACCAGCCGTTCTGGGTCGGGCGGCCGGCCGCGATCGGTGGGGCCGCCGACCCGGTGCCCTTCGCGGCCCTCGCCGCCGAACGGCTTGCCGACGCGCTCGGTCAGGCCGTACGGCAGCAGACGTACCCCCGGGCCGCCTCGGTCGCCGCGTGGCACATGGCGACCGAGGACGGGGTGGGCGCGGTGCTCAAGGCTCTGGGCCGAACTCGAAGGGCCCTGGTCGCTGGGCTGGTCAGCCGACCGACGGGCTGGTCCAGTCGGCCGGTACGTGGGCCAGCCGGACCCGCTGCGGGTGGTCGCCGACCGGCACGGACAGCTGCTTCTTGCCGGTGGCGAAGTCGATGGCCGTGACCTGGTCGGTGCCGCTCTCGGAGACCACGCAGGACTTGCCGTCGCCGCTGACCGTGGCCCAATAGGGCTTGGAGGCGGTGACGAGCGGGCCCTCCTGGAGGGTGGTGCGGTTGACCACGGTCGCGTAGTCGTCCATCGTGCCCGCGACGCACAGTTTGCTTCCGTCGGGGCTCATCGAAAGTCCGTGGTGGCGTGAGTCGTTGACGAAGGTGGTGCGGTCGTCGCTGGTCGCCGGGTTCTTCGGCAGGGTCTTCGTGCGGGTGATCTTGTCGGTGGCCAGGTCGTACTCGAAGAAGCCGTTGAAGAACGACACCTGGAAGTACAGCTTCGACTCGTCCGGCGAGAACACCGCGGGCCGGACCGCGTCGGAGTAGTCCGTGAGGCCGATCGCGTCCAGGCGCGGGCGCATGTCGATGACCTTGACCTGCTGGTACGTGGTCGCGTCGACGACGGTGATGCGCCGGTCGCCCTTCGTCCAGTCCAGCCACGGGGCGTCGGTCTGTGTGTTCACGTCGCCGATCGCCATGTTGTAGATGTACTTGCCGTCCCGGGTGAAGATGTTCTCGTGCGGCTTGTCGCCGGTGGCGAACTTGCCCAACTCCTTCCCGGAGTTGATGTCCAGCACGTGCACGGTGTTGGAGGTCGAGGCCGACACCGCGACCCGTTTGCCGTCGGGGGAGACCGCCATGTGGTCGGCGCGGTAACCGGACACGGGAAAGCGCCAGTTGAGGTCACCGGTGGCCAGGTCGATGGAGACCACGTCGGCGAAGCTCGGCCGGGAGACGACCATCGACGTGCCGTCCGGCGTGGAGTACATGTCGTCGACGAACTGGTCGTGGCCCTCGCCGACGCTGTTGCGGATCGCCATGAAGTAGATCCACTTGATCGGATCGGCGCTGATCTCCGCCATCCGCTCGTCCTTGTCGGGGACGACATCGATACGGCCGACCTTCGCGAAGTCGCCGGAGGACTTGATGACATCGGCGGTGCCGTCCCAGTTGTTGCCGACGAACAGCACCTCACGCAGGGCGGCTGCGGAGGAGTCTGCGGCGGCCGTGGCGGCGGTCGCGGGGGCGGTGACGGTCAGGGCGAGGGCGGCGGCTACGGAGCACAGGTGCCTGGGTCCGATGGCAGGCATGACTGCTCTCTTCCTCTGAGGTGGGGCGTCAGGAGTGGGGCATGGCAAGAGCGGGACGGTGACTCCGAAGCACGGGGAATCTGAACACAGCTGCTTTCAGAATCAACTTACTGAAAAGTAAGGAGGGGGTGCCCTTCTCCACAAGACTGCGGACACGACAAAATTGGCCGTCGGGTCGGCGAGGCGGTGGGAGGACAGCGTGACGGGCAGGCTCAAGGCGCCCACCGGCCGCTACGGCGGCAAGTCGGCCGAGGAGCGACAGGCCGAGCGGCGGCGCCGCTTCCTCGACGCCGCGCTCCGGCTGTTCGGCGACAGCCCCGGTTACCGGGGCACGACGGTCGCGGCGCTGAGCGAGGCCGCGGGCCTGTCGACGCGTCAGTTCTACGAGGAGTTCCGCACGCTCGAGGACGTCCTGGCCGCCCTCCACCTCCAGGTCAACGCGTGGGCGGAGGAGGCTGTCCTGGCGGCGGTGACCGGCGCGGAGAACCTGCCCCTCGCCGAACGCGCCACCGAGATCTTCCGCGCGTACGCCGCGAACGTCACCTCCGACCCGCGCCGCATCCGCATCACTTTCGTCGAGATCATCGGCGTCAGCCCCCGCCTGGAGGAACAGCGCCTCGCCCGGCGCGCCCGCTGGGTCGAACTCGTCTGTGTCGAGGCAGCGTCCGCCGTCACCCGTGGCGAGGCGGTGCCCCGCGACTACCACCTCGCCGCGACCGCGTTCATCGGCAGCGTCAACGGGCTGCTGCACGACTGGAGCGCCGGATGGGTGGACGCGACGCTGGACGAGGTGGTGGACGAACTGGTGCGGCAACTGGTGGCGATACTGCGGCCGCCCGGGTGGGAGCCGGTGACCGGATGAGCCGCGCGAACCCGGGTTCCCGTCTGCACGGGGTGGTGGACGCCCTGCGGTCGGCCCTGGCGGAGAGCCCCGACCTGTTCTCGTTCCTGCTCGGCGGGGCGATCGACGAGGAGAGAGCGTCCGACGCGGAGGCCGACGGGGTGCCGCGGGAGTTCCTGGACTTCTGCCGTGTGCTGGACGGCGCGAGCTGTGGGCCGTCCGTGCAGCTCTTCGGCCTGGCGGAGGCCGAGGAGCACCAGTTCTACTGCGGGCCGGTGGTCAACTCCCCGCTGCCGCTGTCCCCGGAGAAGCTGTTCTGCATCGGGATGATCCATGAGACGCCGGTCTTCCTCGACCGCGCGGACGGCAGCGTCCTCGGCATCCCGGACGAACACCGGGAGTGGGCCGATGCGGAGTACTTCGAGCGGCTGGCGCAGGGAGTGGAAGCGTTCTTCCTGGACCGGCTGGCCACTGCGGAGTACGCACGGCTCGCGCTGGTCGACGAGGAGCTGGTGGAGTACGACGACTGGCTGAAGCTGCTGAGGCGGGCCGGTCTCACCGGCTGAACCGCCGACACGGCCGGAGACGGGCCGGACGCGGCGGGCGGCGAGGCGACACCCGTCCTCGGCTCGCGTGCTCCGTCGAGCAGGTCCTATCCGGCGGCCCGGTTCACCGCGCCCACTACCGGGGCCACCCCGTCCTCCGCGCGGATCCGGGCACCCAGGTCCTGGGCCCGCTCCCTGAACGCCGGCTCCCGAACGGCCCGCACCAGGGCGGAGGCCAGCGTGCCGGCGGTCAGCCCGCGCAGCGGTACGACGCCCGGTGCCACGCCGGCTCGGACCAGGCGACCGGCCCAGAAGCCCTCGTCGAACTGGATCGGCACCGCAACGGCCGGCACCCCGGCGCGCAGCCCGGCGGCGGTCGTGCCCGCCCCGCAGTGGTGGACCACGGCGGCCATCCGCGGGAACAGCGCGGAATGCGGCACCTCACCGATGGTCAGTACGTCGTCCCCCGCGGCCTCGAGGCCACCCCAGCCCCGCTGGATCACCCCGCGCAACCCGGCCCGGCGCAGGGCGTCCACGACCTCGGCGCTCAGCCGCGCCGGATCCGGCACGGTCGCGCTGCCCAGGCCCACGAAGACCGGCGGCGGACCCGCCCCCAGGAACTCCCGCAGCTCGGGCGGGAGTTGGGCCTCACCGTCGTACGGCCACCAGTAACCCGTCACCTCCAGGTCCGGCCGCCAGTCGCGCGGCCGGGGTACCACCAGGGAGCTGAAGCCGTGCAGTACACGGCCCCCGCGCGTGCCGCGCGCCTTGCTGCGAGGCAGCCCCAGGCGCGCCCGCAGGTCCGGCACGGCTGCCGAGAAGACCCGCTCGATGGCCAGCTGCACGCCGTGCCCGGCGATCCGGTTCCCGACGGCTCCCCAGGAGCGGCCCCCGAGCATCGGCGGACCGAACTCGCGGGTGGGGGCGAGCGGTTGCAGGGGGAGGACGATGCTCGGCAGCGACAGGCCCTCGGCGATGGCCTGCCCGAGCGGTGCGGTGGAGCCCGCCAGGAGCAGCAGGTCACTGGACCGGGCGGCGGCCAGCATGTCGTCCGTCATCCGGCCGGCCAGGGTCCGTGCCATCCCCACCACGCGCACCAGCTTGCCGACGCCGGTCGCGCTCCGGTGCAGATTCCGGCCGCGCGCGGACTCCAGTTCCGCCCGTGGATCCAGCGGCATCGGATGGAAGCGTACGCCCGACCCGGCAACCAGTGGCTCGAAGCAACCGTGCGTGACCAGGGTGACCTCGTGTCCGGCCCGGGACAGGGCATACCCGAGTCCGGTGTAGGGGGCCACGTCGCCCCGGGAGCCCGCCGTCATGATCGCTACGCGCACGTCGGCCAGTATGGCGGCTCCCGTGCCGAGTGCGAATGGCCCGTGGGCGAGGGGGGCTTCAGGTCCGTCCCATCCGTTGACTTCCCTCTCTCCTGGCTCTACTTTCAGCGGCACCATGTTCGGTTATCCGAATATTGTTCGATATGCCGAACGGACCGGGTGATCCTCCCGTCTAAGGAGCCGCATGTACCCCCCGCCTCGACCCCGTCTCGCGCACCGCTGCAGATCCGCCGTCACACGCGCCCTCGTGCTGGCGCTCGTCGCCACGGCCGCGTTCCTGTTCGCCGGGGCCACCCCGGCCCAGGCCGTGACAGCCCGTCAGATACCGGTGCCTGAAGCCCCGATGGGCTGGGCGTCCTGGAACGCCTTCGCGGCGAAAGTCGACTACAACGTCATCAAGCGGCAGGTCGACGCGTTCGTGGCGGCGGGTCTGCCCGCGGCCGGGTACGAGTACATCAACATCGACGAGGGTTGGTGGCAGGGCACCCGCGACAGTGCCGGCAACATCACCGTCGACGAGGCCGAGTGGCCGGGCGGCATGAAGGCCATCGCCGACTACATCCACAGCAAGGGCCTGAAGGCCGGGATCTACACCGACGCCGGCAAGGACGGCTGCGGCTACTACTTCCCGACCGGCCGCCCCGCCGCGCCCGGCTCCGGCAGCGAGGGCCACTACGAGCAGGACATGCAGGCCTTCTCCCGGTGGGGCTTCGACTTCGTGAAGGTCGACTGGTGCGGCGGTGACGCCGAGGGCCTCGACCCGAAGACGACCTACCAGGCGATCAGCGACGCCGTGACGAAGGCGACCGCGACGACCGGCCGCCCGCTCGCCCTCTCCCTGTGCAACTGGGGCTACTCCAACCCCTGGAACTGGGCCCCGGGCATGGGCCCGATGTGGCGGACGAACACCGACATCTTCTTCCACGGCGGCACACCGTCGTACAGCAACGTCCTGACCGCCTTCGACCGCAACATCCACCCCACGGCCCAGCACACCGGCTACTACAACGACCCCGACATGATGGTCGTCGGGATGAACGGCCTGACCGCCGCCCAGAGCCGCTCCCACATGAACCTGTGGGCGATCTCCGGCGCCCCGCTGCTCGCCGGTCTCGACCTCACCACCCTCACCACCGAGTCGACGAACATCCTCACCAACCCCGAGGTCATCGCCGTCGACCAGGACCCGCGCGGCCTCCAGGGCGTGAAGGTCGCCGAGGACACCACCGGTCTCCAGGTGTACGGCAAGGTCCTCGCCGGCACCGGCAACCGTGCCGTCGTCCTCCTCAACCGCACGTCGACCACGCAGAACATGACCGTCCGCTGGTCCGACCTGGGCCTGACGAACGCCTCCGCGACCGTCCGTGACCTGTGGGCCCGCCAGAACGTCGCCACGACCGGCACGAGTTACACCACCGGCGTTCCGGCGAACAGTTCCGTGATGCTCACGGTCACCGGGGGCACCGAGCAGTCGGCGAGCACGTACAACGGCACGTCGAGCTTCTCGTCGGTGGTCGCGGGAAGCGCCGGTCTGAAGACCGTCGACGTCTCCTACACCAACAACACGTCCACCGCCCGGACCGCCACCCTCACCGTCAACGGCCAGACCCCCACCAAGGTCTCCTTCCCGCCGACCGGCTCGAGCGCCGGCAACATCTCCGTCGACGTCTCCCTCGTCAAGGGCAGCACCAACACCATCTCCTTCTCCGGCGCCCCGCCCCTCGACGGCATCGTCGTACGGCCGCTCCCGGGAAGCAACGGCACCCTCGTCACCGGTACCCAGTCCGGCCGCTGCGCCGACATCAACGACAACACCATCGCCAATGGAACCGACGCCCAGCTGTGGGACTGCACCGGCGGCCAGAACCAGGTCTGGCAGTACAACAGCACCCGCAAGGAGCTGGTGGTCTACGGCAACAAGTGCCTCGACGCCTACAACCGCGGCACCACCAACGGCACCCGGGTCGTCATCTGGGACTGCAACGGCCAGAACAACCAGCAGTGGAACCTCAACAGCGACGGCACCCTCACCAACGTCAACGCCGGGCTCTGCCTGGACGCGTACGGCGCGGCCACGGCCAACGGCACGAAGCTGGTGCTGTGGTCCTGCAACGGCCAGAGCAACCAGAAATGGACGGTGAGCTAGCGCAGCCCTAGACGAGGCACACGAGAAGGACACCGAAAACCAAGGCGCACGTCAGCAGCCAGCCGGCCAGCAGACGGCGCCGCAGGTCGCGGTATCTCGCCTCGTACTCGTCCCGCAGCCTTCCGGCACGCGCCGCCGTGTGCTGCCAGGAGGCGCGGGCGAGTACGAGGTACTCCGCCTCGAACCGCCGCTCCACCTCCCCGCGCTGCCCCTCCGTCAGCCACTGCAGCGGCGCACTGAATCGCGCGGCGGCCGTACGGCCTTCCTCGCGGGTCGCGGCGAGCAGCAGATGCCCCTCGATGTCGGTCAGGAACTTCTCCGTGATGCTCACAGAGCCGTCAACTCCTTCTCCGGCGTGCGAGCGTGCCGCAGGTCGAACGCCGGGGATTCGGAACGGATCTGTGGCAGCGCCAGGAAGTTGTGGCGCGGCGGAGGGCAGGAAGTCGCCCATTCCAGCGAGCGGCCGTAGCCCCATGGATCGTCGGCCTCGACCTTCTCGCCGTACTTCGCGGTCTTCCAGACGTTGTAGAAGAACGGCAGCAGCGACGCGCCGAGCACGAACGAGAAGACGGTCGACACAGTGTTGAGCATCGTGAGCCCTTCCACTGCCAGATAGTCGGGAATCCGGCGCTGCATTCCGTTCACGCCCAGCCAGTGCTGGACCAGGAACGTGCCGTGGAAGCCGATGAACAGCGTCCAGAAGGTCATCTTGCCGAGGCGCTCGTCGAGCATCCTGCCCGTGAACTTCGGCCACCAGAAGTGGAAGCCGGCGAACATCGCGAACACCACCGTGCCGAAGATGACGTAGTGGAAGTGCGCCACCACGAAATAGGTGTCGGACGTCGGGAAGTCCAGCGGCGGTGAGGCCAGCATGACGCCGGTCAGACCGCCGAAGACGAAGGTGACCAGGAATCCCGTGGCCCAGAGCATGGGTGTTTCGAAACTCAGCGACCCGTTCCACATGGTGCCGATCCAGTTGAAGAACTTCACACCCGTGGGGACGGCGATGAGGAATGTCATGAAGGAGAAGAACGGCAGCAGCACACCGCCGGTGACGTACATGTGGTGCGCCCACACCGTCACCGACAGACCCGCGATCGCGATGGTCGCCGCGATCAGACCCATGTAGCCGAACATCGGCTTGCGGGAGAAGACCGGGATGACCTCGGAGATGATGCCGAAGAACGGCAGGGCGATGATGTACACCTCTGGATGGCCGAAGAACCAGAAGAGGTGCTGCCACAGCAACGCACCGCCGTTGGCCGCGTCGAAGACCTGCGCGCCGAACTTTCGGTCCGCCTCCAGCGCGAACAGCGCCGCGGCCAGCACGGGGAAGGCCAGCAGCACCAGCACGCCGGTCAACAGCACGTTCCACGTGAAGATCGGCATGCGGAACATGGTCATGCCCGGGGCGCGCAAACAGATGATCGTGGTGATGAAGTTGACCGAGCCGAGAATGGTGCCGAAGCCGGAGAGCGCCAGACCCATGATCCACATGTCGGCGCCCACACCGGGGCTGCGGACGGCATCGGAGAGCGGAGCGTAGGCGAACCAGCCGAAGTCGGCCGCACCCTGCGGGGTGAGGAAGCCACCGACCGCGATGAGCGAGCCGAACAGGTACAGCCAGTAGGCGAACATGTTCAGCCGCGGGAACGCCACGTCGGGCGCGCCGATCTGCAGCGGCATGATCCAGTTCGCGAAGCCGGCGAACAGCGGCGTCGCGAACATCAGCAGCATGATCGTGCCGTGCATCGTGAACGCCTGGTTGAACTGCTCGTTCGACATGATCTGCAGGCCCGGACGGGCCAGCTCGGCACGCATGAACAGTGCCATCACGCCACCGATGCAGAAGAACGCGAACGACGTGACCAAATAGAGCGTTCCGATCGTCTTGTGATCCGTGGTGGTCAGCCACTGGACGGCTTTGGCGCTCCTGATGTTTCTGATCCTCTTCACGCCCCGCCTGTGTCCGCGCCCCACCCCGCACGTCACACTCGAGGGACGCGACAAGAATCACGGAAACGGGTGTGACGATCCGGCGGGTGCCGGACACGAACGGAACATGAGCAACGACGAGATCTTCGCCGCTGCCTATCGCGAGCACTACTGGGCGGTCAGCCGCTACGTCGCGCGGCGACTGGACGGGCGCACGAGTGAGGTCGAGGAAGTGGTGGCGGAGGTGTTCACCGTCGCCTGGCGGCGCCGGGACGACCTCCCGGCCACGCCGCTGCCCTGGCTGTACGGCGTGGCACGCAACTGCCTGGCGAACGCGGTACGCGGCTACGGGCGACGCCGGCGACTGGTCGACCGGCTCGGCAACGACGAGACCGCGCACGGCCGGCACATCGTGGACAGCCCCGACTCGGAGGCGCCGGGCGCCTGGGTGCACGAGGCGCTGAACCGGCTGTCCCCGGCCGACCAGGAGGTGCTGCGGCTGACGGCGTGGGAGGAACTGGGCGTCGAGGAGGTCGCCGTGGCCCTCGGCTGCGGCAGCCGGGCCGCGGCCATGCGCCTGCACCGGGCCCGGCGCCGGCTGAGAGCCGAGATCGACCGTATGTGTCCGCCGACCGCGTCCAAGGAACGAAGCCATGGCTGACGAACTCGAACTTCTGCGCCGAGCCAACCCGGTACCGGTCGACGGTCCCCACTTTGGCGACGGCCCCCTCGACCACCACGCCGAGCGCCAGCTCGACCGGCTGATGCGGGAGCGGCCCTCCCGCCGCCCGCGGCTGGTCTGGGGCCTGGCGGCCGCGGCCGTCGTCGCCGCGCTCGTGTCGGCTCTGCTCTTCACCGGCCAGACCACCGCTCCGGCGGTCGCCGCACCCCGCCCGCTGCTCGTGCAGGCCGACTCCACCCCCGTATCCCTCAAAACCCTGGCTGAGCGGGCACAGGCGGCCGCGGCCGACGGTGCGCCGAAGCTCCGCAGGGGCACGCACGTGCAGTCGTGGAGCATGGGCATGAGCGACGACAAGCCGCCGATCACGCTTCCCGAGGAGCGCATCGTGCGCTGGAACGCCGACGACAGCCACACGGAGATCGTCGTGGCGACCGACCCGCGCCACCCGGGCCGGCCGGTCCTCGGCGGCGAAGGGGAACTCGTCGAGGACGGCCATGTCCTCAGCAGGCAGACCTACCCGCCCAGCTGGAGCGACGCCCCGCCGCAGTCGCCACCTCCGACCGACGTCGCACGCCTGCGCGCCTACCTGCAGGAGGCCGGGTACAGCAAGACCGCGCTGAACACCGGCGAGCTCCTCGACGCCGTCGCCTCGCTGCTCGGCACCTGGACCCTCGGCGCCCGCGAGTCGGCGACGCTCGCACGGCTGCTTGCGGACACCGAGGGGCTCAGGCCCGTCGGGCAGGTGACGGACCGGCTCGGTCGGCGCGGACAGGCGTACGTGTACGACGGGTCCGGCGCCCGGCGCATGCTGATCATGGACTCGGTCACCGGTGCCGTGCTCGGGCTGGAGACCACCTTCACGAAGGCCGAACCGGAGTACGGCGTCAAGGCCGGCGACGTGATGTCGTACAGCGCCTGGATGCGCTGACCCGGCCGCGGACAGGTCCGCCGTACGGGAACGGCGGCCCGCCCGGCGCTGTGCCGTCAGGGACCGCGCAGGCGTGGACGGTCCTGTTCGTCCCACGCGCGGGTGTCGCGCGGCGGCGTGTACGGCTCCTCGTCGGGTGGGTGACCGCCGGCGATCGCGCGCTGTCGTACGGCCTCCGCGTCGAACTCCAGGCCGAGCAGAATGGCCAGGTTGCCGACCCACAGCCAGATCAGGAAGACGATCACGCCCGCCATGGTGCCGTAGGTCCTGTTGTACGAGGCGAAGTTGGCGACGTAGAACGCGAAGCCCACGGAGGCGATCAGCCAGATCAGCAGGGCGAGGAAGCTGCCCGGCGTGATCCACCTGAAGCCGCGCACCTTGGCGTTCGGGGTCGCCCAGTACAGGATCGCGATCATGGTGGTCACCAGGACGGCCAGGACGGGCCACTTGGCGATGGCCCAGACCGTCAGGGCCGTGTCCCCGATGCCCAGCGTGGAGCCGACCTGGCGGGCCAGCGCGCCGGTGAAGACGACGATCAGCGCGCTGATCACGGCCAGCACCATGAGCACGACGGTCACCGCGAGCCGGATCGGGAGGACCTTCCACACCGGGCGCCCCTCGGGCATGTCGTAGACCGCGTTGGCGGTGCGGATGAAGGCCGCGACATAGCCGGAGGCCGACCACACCGCCAGGACGAGACCGACGACGGCCATGACGGAGCCGAGACCGCCGTTGCCCTGCAACTGCTCGACCGCACGCGTGAGGATGTCCCGGGCCGAGCCGGGGGCGAGCTGGTTGATGTTGTCCAGGACCTTGTCGGTGGCCGACCTGCCGACCAGCCCGAGCAGGGACACCAGCACCAGCATGGCCGGGAAGAGCGAGAGCACGCTGTAGTAGGTCAGGGCCGCCGCGCGGTCGGTGAGCTCGTCGTCCTTGAACTCCCGCAGGGTGCCCTTCAGCACCGCCCGCCACGATCGTCGCGGCAGCTCGGACGGCGTGTCGGGCGCCCGCTGCTCCACCTGCGGGTCGGGCCCGAAGTGCTCCTGCGAGGTCTCCGCCCCGGCTGCGCCCTGCTCTGGCCGGTCGGTGGCCGGTGGCGTAGGGGGACTGCGTCGCGCCCGGTGATCTTTGTGCCTGGATTTGAGAAGCCGAGTCATGCTCCCCCGGGTATCCCGGCCGTGCCCCGCTCAAGCGCCGCCGCACGAGTGCGGACCGGCGGCCCCGTCCACCGCCCGGTCGGCGCGGGAGGAAAACCCCGCGACGGCTCCGATGCCGACTGTTACCGTCGCTCCCATGAAGGTCATCAGGCACACCGACACCGCAGCCGCGCGAGCGCCCCGCTCCACGGCTGCCGACGCCTGATCCCCATCCCTCCCGGCGGCCGGAAACGGCCCGCCGGTGTGTGCCTCCTCCTTCCCTGGTCGCACTCTGTTCCGCGGCTCTTTCCGGTCCCCCCGACCGAAGGAACCCCCATGAACACCGACCAGATCGTCCGCACCTTCACCGACTACTTCCGCGAGCGCGGACACGAGATCGTCACCGGTGGCACACTCCTGCCCTCGCCCGCCGACCCCGTGCTGTTCACCACCTCGGGCATGCACCCGCTCACGCCCTACCTCGAAGGCCGCCCCCACCCACAGGGCCGGCGCCTGATCAGCCTCCAGCGCTGTCTGCGCACCACCGACCTCGACGAGGTCGCCGACCGCACCCATCTGACGGTGTTCGAGATGCTCGGCTCCTGGTCGCTGGGCGACTACGGCCATGAGCAGAGCCTGCGTTGGGGCTACGAGCTGCTGCGCGACGGCTTCGGCATCCCGCCCGGGCGCATGTACGTCACCGTCTTCGGCGGCGACGACGAGGTCGGCCCCGACACCGAATCGCTGGTCACCTGGCGGGAGTTGGGCCTTCCCGTGGAGCCGACCAGGGACGAGAACTGGTGGTCCCACGACCCCGTCGGCCTGTGCGGTCCCGACTCGGAGATCTTCGTATGGACCGGCGACCCCGGGACCCCACCACAGGACACCCCCACCACCGACCTGCGGTGGGTCGAGGTCTGGAACCACGTCAGCATGCGCTACCGCCGCCACGACGACGGCAGCCTCCAGCCCCTCCAACGGCCCAGTATCGACACGGGTATGGGACTGGAACGACTCGTCACGGTCCTGCAGGGCCACAACTCCGTCTACGACAGCGACCTGTTCGAACCCTGGAGGAGGCTCCTGCCGCCGCTGTGGAACCTGGACGAGACCTCGACCCGGCTGGTCTGCGACCACCTGCGCTCCGCCATCGTCGTCATCGGCGACGGCGTACGGCCGTCAAACACCGGACGCGGCTACGTCCTGCGCCGCCTGGTCCGCCGCGTCCTCACGACACTGTGGCGCTCCGATCCCTCACGCACACTCTCCGGCCTGCCCGACGAACTCCTCGGGCACACGCTGGACCACTTCCGGCAACCCCTCGGAACCGGGCCGGTGCGCGAGGTGCTGGTGGACGAGGAACGGCGGTTCGGCAGGCTCCTGGAGCGCGGGCGCCGGGTGCTGGGCCGACCGGAGTTCAACGGCCCGTTGAGCGAAGAGGACTACCACTATCTCCATGACACGCACGGCCTGCCGCGCGAACTCGTCACTACGCTCCGCACGCCCTGACAGCTGACAGCTGACAAGGACGGGCCGGGAAGGTCCAGGTCAGCCACGAGCCGACCTGGACCTGCAACAGTCGGCAGTCCCTTCCTGCTCGTCCGTCTGCTACTCGTCCCACGCCTCGATCAGGATCTGCCGGGAGATCTTGCCGTCGCGCAGCGTGATCATCGACTCGGACAGGACGCGCACCCCGTCCGCGTACTCACAGGACTCGCTGTAGGCCGCGTGGTCACCCTGGATCACGCATCCCTCCAGCTTGTGCGTCATGTCGCGGCTGTAGACGTCGCTCAGCATGTCGGCGATCTCGCCTCGGCCATGCAGCACCTTGGGGTGGCTGGGCTGGGCGTTGCGGTTCACGACGCGCAGCTCCGCGTCGTCCGTGTACAGCGACAGAAGCGTCTGAGGGGTCCGTCCCTCTATACCCCGGCGCAGTGTTTCGGTGTCGAACGAGGGGCTCGTGGCTGTGCCCATGGTGACCTCCTTCGAGGCCCGCGGCAGGGGCGAGGTACGGACCGCGAAAGCCTCTCCTTCCGAGGCTCCTCCGCCCCGGCGGACTCGGCAAGCGCAGCCGCAGCGGTGCGCCTGACGAGTGAGTGGCGCCGGGCGGCCGTGTCCGGCGACGGCCCGCCGCGTTGCAGAAAGCATGATCTCAACACGACGTATCGTCGCCGCCGTTGGTCTGGCTGCCGGAATCACCGGACTCACCGTGCCGATGGCGAACGCGGCCGACGTGGGCGCCCCCAAGGCCGGCTCGCTGAACCCGATCGCCACGCTCGACTCGCTCGCCCAGACCGGCATCCCCGAGGAGCACAGGCAGCGGGTCCCGCGGGTCTCCCAGCACCTGGGCCACCTCAACCACCTCAACGGCCTGAAGCAGCTCCCCTAGGTCACCGACCCACGGCAAGGGCCGCCCGGATCGCGCCGGGCGGCCCTTCGCGTGTGCCGAGAGTGACGCGCCGACTACCCGGCGGCGTCCAGGAAGTGGAAGCCCGGCCTGGGGTGCATCAGGAAGTCGTGGTGGGAGATGTTCCAGGCGTAGGCCCCCGCCAGCGAGAACGCCACCCGGTCCCCGGCCCGCAGGCCGGGCGCGGGCACATGGCGGGCCAGCAGGTCCTTCGGCGTGCACAGCTGGCCGGAGAGGGCGACCCGCTCGCCCTCGGCGGCAGGGCGCGGCCACGGATGCGGCCAGGTGTCCACCGGCAGTACGGCAGCGGGCTGGTCGTGTCCCTTGGTCGCCGGGGTCCGCAGATGATGCGTGCCGCCCCGCACGACGCCGAACTCCTCGCCGTGACTGCGCTTCACGTCCAGCACCTCGGTGGCGTACCAGCCGCAGTACGCCGTCAGCGCCCGGCCCGGCTCGATGCGCAGCGTCAGCTCCGGGTGCGCCTCGGTGAGCCGGGCGAGCCCCTTGCCGTACGCGGCCCAGTCGAAGCGGCCCTGAGGGTCGGCGTAGTCGACGTGCATGCCGCCGCCGACGTTCACCTCGGCGAGCGGCACGCCCAGGCCCGTCGCCCACGTCACGATCGACTCCGCGACCGCGACCTGCTCGGCCGCCTGAAGGCCGCTGGCCAAGTGGGCGTGGACGCCCCGCAGTTCGAGCTGCGGATACGTCCCGTCGGTGAGGGCGCGGACAACCTCGGCGGCCCGGTCCGGGTCCATACCGAACGGTGTCGGACGCCCGCCCATCGCCAGCGAGCTGCCCGCCAACGATCCGTCGGCCACCGGCAGGTTGACCCGGGGCAGCACCGCCACCCGCCGGCCCGGCGCGTACCGCCGGGCCAACTCGGCCAGCATGCGCACCTCATAGCCGCTCTCGACGTGGAAGCGCTCGACTTCCCTCTCCAGCGCGGCCGTCACCTCGTCCGGCGTCTTGCCGGGCCCTCCGAAGGCGAGCGGGCGGCCCGGCACCGCCCCCGCGACATGGGCGAGTTCGCCCCCCGAGGAGACCTCGAAACCGTCGACGTACGGGCCGAGCGCGGCGAGGATCTCCGGCTCCGGGTTGGCCTTGGCGGCGTAGTACAGCTCGACCCGCTCGGGCAGGGCGCCCCGCACGGCGGCGGCGTGGGTGCGCAGAGCCGCCAAGTCGTAGACGTAGGCGGGGAGTTCGGCGGAGGGCAGGGACAGGACGCGGTCGCGGACCGCGGGTGTGGGCTCGGTCATCGGGCAGCACTTCCGCTCGTGTCGCGCAGGATGTCCTCGGCGAGGGGGGACGGCAGCCGGACGTAACCGGCCTCGCGGTCGGCCTTGCGCTCCCAGCGGGTGAGCAGGTTGGCCTTGGCGGGCAGCGGTACCCCGGCGAGCAGGGCGGCGAGACGGGGCGGGCAGCCGTTCCGGTCGGCGTACGTCCGCAGCGTTTCACGCACCCGCGCCCACAGCGCGGCCTCCGCCTCGGGGTGCAGATCGGCGAGCGCGGCGAGCAGCTCGGCGATGTGGTTGACCAGCAGGCAGTAGACGACCCGGTCCCAGCCGCGCTGTGCGTCGTACGTCATCGGGCCCGCGACCTCGGGCGGCAGCGCGGCGAGGGTGTCCTCGTGGTGGTCGGGGATCAGCTTGGTGCCCTCCAGGTCGCGGAAGAGGACCTGGGCCGGCATGCCGTCGCCGTCCACACAGACCAGGACGTTCTGCAGGTGCGGCTCCAGGACCAGGCCGTGGTCGAAGTAGGCGGACATGACCGGCGGGACGAGCAGCTCCAGATACGCCGACCACCAGTCGAGGGCGGTGCGGGCGTCCGCGCCCTGAAGGAGGCGGGAGATGTGCGCGGCGCCGGTCGGGTACTCGTCGGCCACCGCGGCCGCCAGCAGGGGAGTGGTGGCCGGTGCGAGGCGCTGCGGGAGGCCTTCGCGGACGATGACGCCGAAGCCCTCGAACAGCTCGCGGTCCGGCGTGCCGTCCGGGCCGGGGAGGGCGAGCGTACGGTAGGCGGGCTCGCGGAGCACCGCGCTGCCGGGGAAACGCTCGGCCAGGTCGGCGAGCGCCGGGGCCAGGACACGGGTGAGGGCGACGGCTCCCGACAGCTCGTAAGTGCTGTTCTTGCGCAGGCAGTTGGTGATCCGCACGTTCAGGCTGAACTTCAGGAACGTCTCGCCGTCGTACAGGGTGCGGACCGACGCCGTCGCGGCGAAGGGCTGCCCGCCCGGGCCGAGGTCGAGGACGTCGCCGCGGTCGAGGGCCGCGCGCAACAACGGGTGCTCACGGAGCGTCTCGTACTGCCAGGGGTGGGCGGGCAGCAGACGGTAGCCGTCGGGGACGTCCGTGCGCTGCCGGTCCAGCGGGGCGACGGCCAAGGCTTCGACGTACTCCTCGGCGATCAGGTCGGCGCGCACGGCGAGGTGCCGCAGCGGGAAGGTGGCCCCGACCTCCGGGGCGTACGCGGACCAGGCGCGCGGGTCGCCGGTGCGGGCCTTGGGGGTGGGGTGGAAGCGGTGGCCGAACAGGAGGGACTGCTCGGAGGCGAGGTAGGCGGGGAGAGGGGCGAGGGGGTCGGCCGAGGACGAGGCCGCGCGCGGGGCGGCCAGCGCGGTCGCCACGGCCTGGTGGCTGGAGGCGATCTGCTCCAGGAACTCCTCGTTGCGCACGCCCGTACGCAGCGACAGCTCGTCGTGCGTGTACTCGGCCAGACGCCGCCAGTCCACCTCCGCCCAGTCGCCGTCGCGCTGTTCGCTGACCGGGCCGGTGAACCGGTGCGCCCCGAGGAGCGAGGACCGGCGCAGGGCGACGCGCAGGAGGACCCCGCGGCGGGGCAGGCGCAGCAGCAGGTTGCCGTCCGTGACGACCGTCTGGCGTTCGGGGCCGGACACCTCGCGCAGCAGGCAGTTGAGCAGGGTGTGGGCCACCGCTTCGTCGGCGGTGGGCAGTGCGGGCGCCGGCAGTTCGGCGGGGGCGACGGGAGTACCGCCCTGCTCGGGCGTGGAGAGCTTGGAGGAGCTCCCGAGGGAGTCGGTCAGGGAGGGCATCAGCGGCTCCGGCGGGTGCGGTGGTTCAGTGCGGGGAGAAGAATCACGACGACGGTGAGGGCGGCAGCGGCACCGCCGGTCAGCACGGGGGCGGCCGGTCCGAAGCGGGCGCTGCCCACCGCCGCGGCCACGCCGGCGGCGACCGCGCCGGCCTTGGAGAAGAACTCCAGCGAACCGAACATCCCGCCCGGCGCACGGCCCCTCGCGCAGTCGGCGGCCAACACCGACAGACACACCAGGCCGAGGGTGAGCCCCGCGCCGAGCAGCAGCCGTACGGCGATCAGCGTGGTCAGGGAACCGGCGACGCCGTGCCCGGCGAGCCCGAGCGCGATACAGGCGAAGCCGAGCGCGATCCCGGCCCGCGGCCGGTTGTGGAACGCGGCGTGCACCGCCAGCGCCGCCACCAGATAGACCAGGTGGGGCAGCGCGAACAGCACACCGGACAGCGCCGGCGAGGTCCCCGGGAGACGGTCGTCGACGAGCGCGATCAGATAGGGGAAGGAGATGACGGTGGAGAACACGAAGGCGAACTCCAGCGCGTACAGCGCCCTGAGCGAGACCACCGCAGGCGTGTCGTCAGTTGTCTCGCGCTTGGTTTCACGCTGCTCGACGGGCTCGGGTTCGGGCAGCGCCGCGAGCAACAGGGCGGCCGTCAGCGGCAGTACGGCGAGCAGGGCGTACTGCCGGTGCGGGGAGAGCCAGCCGGACAGCGAGCCGACCACGATCGGCGCGACCACCAGCGCGGCCCGGGCGCTTCCCTGCATCAGGGTGAGCGCCTTGGACAGCGCGGGGCCCTCCAGAGCGGCGCCCAGATAGCCGTTGGATGCGGCGAACGTGCCGCCCAGGATGCCCTGGAGCACCAGCGCCACCGTGAACGTGGCCAGCGAGTCCGCCCAGCCCGCGAGCAGGAAGGACACGGTGAGTCCCAACTGGGCGCGCAGCAGCAGCCGTTTGCGGCCGAACCGGTCCGCGAGCCGTCCCCACAGCGGGGCGCCGAGCGCACCGAACACGGTCGGCACGATGTAGAGCACGCCCGCCCAGCGGGCACCCCGGTCGCCCAGCTCCGGCAGGATCTGGGTGAGATACGGCGGCAGGCCGAGCGCGGCGAACGAGGCCACGAAGTAGCAGCCGGCCACCGCGTGCACGTGCCCGCGTCGGCTCCCGGTGCGCGGCATCCGCAGAGTCTGCACGGTCATGCCGAACCACCGCCCGGCAGAAGGTAGTTGGGGCCGGTCGTGTAGTGCTTGTTGATGTCGGCGGCGCCCGAACGCTCCTTGGACAGGAGTGTCCCGGCCGTCACCATCGCCTTCACCGGCAGTCGCGGCGCGTCCAGCACGCGGGCGCGCAGGACAGCCCCCGCGTCGCCGCCGAGCCGGTCCACCGCCTCCGTCAGCCGGTCACGGATGAGGTCCAGCAGGGCCTGGCGGTGTCCGGTGAGCCCGAACGCGTAGGACCCCGCGCACAGATGGACCGTGATGGTGGCGAACACGTCGGCGACCGGCCCGTCGTCCGTACCGAAGATCCGCGCGTCGTCGAAGTCCCACGGCCCGGGGAGCACGGCGGCCAGCCGCTCGGTGTTGATACGCGGCCCGTCGTTGTCCTTGAACAGCAGCCGCAGATTCCCCGGCCGCAGCACCACCGAGATGTTCTGCTGGTGCGACTCCAGCGCGATGCCGTACCCGAACAGCGTCGTCTGCCAGTCGAACAGCAGCGTCAGGAGGGCGTCCAGCAGGGCGAGCGGGTCGCCGCCGTAGAAGCGGTCGGCGAGGTGGCCGACGACCGGCCGCCCGTCGGGTGCCTCGGCGAGCAGGGCCGCCAGCGGTACGACCACCGAGTCGTCGAGCCCGGCCGGGTAGCGGCGGCACAGGACCGCCAGCAGCTCGTGACCGGCGTGCGCGTACGTCGTCTCGTCGGCGTGCAGGACCGTGTCCCGGAAGCGGGGCTCCCGGGCGATCACGGCTTGAAGGAGCCGCTGTCCGGCCGCGCCGTCGATCAGCGTGCCGGGCTTGACGGTCCGCTTGTTGCGCAGGCCCAACGTGGAGGTGGCGAGGGGGAGTTTGAGGTGCAGTGCGGGATCCGCGACCGTGGCGACGGTACGCATCGACAGGGTCGGCACGACCTCCAGGTGGGCGCGGTCGGAGAACACCGCGCCCTCGGGGAGACCGGCGGCCGACAGCGCGTCGACGGTCAACGGATGGACGGGCAGGGCCACATGGGTGTCCCGCACCCCGGGCAGTCCGAGCGTCGCGGGCGTGGGCCAGGACTGCGGGAGTGCGCCGGCCAGGGTGACCGACTCCCGGGGCACGGCGAGCCAGCGCAGTGCGAAACGCGGATGGAACTCCGGGGCGTACGCGCGCAGTTGCTCCTCGGTCAGCCCGGAGCGGCCGCGCGCGGTCGGGTAGACGGGATGGTCGATGCGGGCGGCGAGGGTCTCGTACGCCAGAGTCCCGCCGAGCCCGATCCGGTTCCCGATCCTGTCCATGACCTCCGTACGCGTCGCTGCGTGCAGCCGCAGGGTGGCCAGCGTCTGCCGGCACTCCTCGGCGAAGGCGTCGAAGCCGCCCTGGTCCTGCGACTCGGCCAGCGCACGCAGCGCGCTCAGCACGGAGTCGCACGACGTCAGCTCGGCACCGTCCGACTCACGCACGAGGAGCGGCAGCCGGGCGGCGTACTCGCACTGGTAGCCGTCCTCGGTGACGGGCAGCAACAGGGCGTCGTCGCTTGTGGCCGCCAGGCGTATCCAGGGACCGTCCGGCCGCTGCGTCAGCGTGCCCTTCGTGCGCAGCCCGACCACGTCCTCGCGCAGCAGGGCGCTGAGCACCCGGGTGAGCAGCTCCGCCTCGCAGGTGTCCGTCAGGGGCGGTGCGGTCACGGCTGGATCTCCCAGCGCCGCTCGGCCAGGAAGTCGGCCACCACCCGGTCCACGGTCGGCTGGTCGGTGCCGGAGGCCCGCAGGACGCCGAGGTAGTCGCGGTTGGTCCCGTACAGCTCGTGCCGCTCGCCCACCGCACGCAGGGGACGGTACGTCAGATGCACGCCGTCGACCGTGAGGTCGGTGGCCGCGGGGGCGCCGATCAGCGTGCCGGCGCGGTCGGCGCACGGGTACTCCAGGCGAGCCGCGCCGTCGCGACGGGTGCCCAGGTCGGCCGGGAGGGGGTCGCCGAGGTGGGTGCGCAGGATGTGCTCGAAGAGCGGGATCTCCAGCAGCCGGGCCAGCAGCAGATCGCACTGGTCGCCGATGGCACGGTAGTTGACCTCGATGATCCGCGCCCGCCCGTCGTGCACCACGAACTCGGTGTGGCAGGCGCCGAACCCGACGCCCAGCGCGTCCAGTTGCTCCAGGACCTGCGCGACGACCGGCTCGGGGTGGGCGGGAACGAAGGTGAGACGCTCCTCGATGAAGTACGGCGGTGGCGACAGCTCGGTGTGGAAGCCGCCCAGCACATGGCGGAGGCTGCCGTCGCCGAGGGTCTCCAGGGTGAACAGGTCGCCCGGCAGGTACTCCTCTACGACGAGGACGGCACCCGGTCGGCGCTCCAGGATGGCCTTGGTACGCGTCACCAGTTCTTCGGGGCCGTCGACGAGGACCACGTCCTCGGAGGCCACGCCCTCACGCGGCTTGACCACACAGGGGTACGGCGCGTCGCCGGGCGCGACCGGTTCGGTCAGCTCGGCCGACCACACGGTGTCCACGCCGGCCGTCGCGAGCCGGCGGCGCATCTCGGCCTTGTCCTTGCAGCGCAGGGTGGCCCGCCAGTCCTTGCCGGGGAGTCCGAAGTAGGCGGCGGCCAGGGCGGCCTGGGTCTGGAGGTGGTCGCTGTTGGTGAAGACGGCGTCGGGCCGGTGGTGCGTCGAGATCCGGGTGATCACGGCGCGGAAGTCACGGACGTCGCACTGCAGGATCTCGACGTCCGGGTAGACGCGGCGGTGGGCCTCGGGCTGGTCGGTCAGGACGGTGACGTCCAGGCCCAGCCGGGCCGCGGCGGGCAGGAAGCCCTCGGTGACGGAGTCGGTCGGATTGAGCGCGAGCAGGTACAGGCGCATGGCAGAGGGACAACTTCCGCTAGCGGGTGGGGGGTTGGGGGCGGGCCCTGCCGGTCCGGGCGAGGGGCCCGCCCCCGTGAACAGCGGCGGCTACTTCGCCGGGAGCTCCACGCCGGTGGCCTTCGCCACGTCCTTGAGCATCTCCTCGGCGGCCTGGACGCCGATGCCGGACATCCACGTCTCGTCCGGCACCTCGAAGACCTTGCCGTCCTTCACGGCCGGGAGGTCCTTCCACACCGGGTTGGAGACGACCTGCTTCTTCTGGGTCTTGTCCTCCGCGTCGGCGGCCGTGACGAAGATCAGGTCGGCGTCGGCCTGGTCGATCTCCTCGGGGCTGACGTCCTTCATCGTGACCTCGGGGTCGCTGGAGATCTGCGACTTGGGCCGCTGGAAGCCGATGTCGTTCAGGACGACACCGCTGTAGGAGTTGGTCTGGTACAGGCGGGTCGGACCGGCGATGAAGCGGACCACGGACGCGGTCGGCATGGTGCCGCCGTCCTTCTTCTTGATGGCCGCACCGAGCGCCTTGGCCTGCGTCTCGTACTCCTTCAGCTTGGCCGTGGCCTCCTTCTCCAGGCCCAGCGCCTCGGCGTGGACCTTCAGGTTCTCCTTCCAGACACCGCCGGTGGTCTCGGTGAAGACGGTCGGGGCGATGGCGCTGAGCTTGTCGTAGACCTTCTCGTGCCGGACCTTGGAGGACAGGATCAGATCGGGCTTCAGCGAGGCGATCTTCTCCAGGTTCGGCTCCAGCAGCGGACCGACGTCGACGGTGTTCTTGAGCTCGCCGTCCAGGTACGTCGGGAAGCCGCCTGAAGTCTTGAAGTGCGGGGCGACCGCGCCGACCGGGTCGATGCCGAGCAGGGTGACGTCGTCCAGCTCACCGGTGTCGAGCACGACGACCCGCTTCGGCTGGGACGGGATCTTCACGTCGCCCATCACGGTCTTGACGGTGCGCGGGAAGGCGGAGCTGTCGCCCGCGGCCTTGGCCGCGTCGGTCTTGTCGGAGGAGTCCTCGCTGCCACAGGCGGCCAGAACGGCCGTACCGAGCAGGACGGAGAGCAGCACGGCGAGAAGCCGGCCGATTCCGCGCAGGGGAGAGCGCATGAACAATGGGGTCTTTCTGTGAGTGGGGAGTGATCACGCAGTCGCGGCGGTATGCCGCACCGCGCTGCTCTTCGGGATGACCAGCGGGGTGCCGGTCTCCGGGTCGGGAATCACCCGGCAGTCGACCTCGAACACGGACTTGACCAGCTCCGCGTCGAGAACGTCGGCCGGGGCGCCGGCGGCGGCGAGGCGGCCGTCCTTGAGGACCACCATGTGGTCCGCGTATCGGGCGGCCTGACCGAGGTCGTGCAGCACCATCACCACGGTGCGGCCCGCCTCGGCGTGCAGGGTGGCGACCAGGTCGAGGACGTCGAGCTGGTGCCGCAGGTCGAGGAACGTGGTGGGCTCGTCGAGCAGGAGCAGCTCGGTGTCCTGCGCCAACGCCAGGGCGATCCAGGCGCGTTGCCGCTGACCGCCGGAGAGCTGGTCCACGGGGTGGTCACGCAGTGCCGTGGTGCCGGTGCGCTCCAGGGCTTCGTCGACGGCCTTCTGGTCGGCGGCCGACCAGGGGCTGAGCAGCCGCTGATGGGGATAGCGGCCGAGTCGTACGAGCGCCTCGACGGTGATCGCCTCCGGAGTCACCGGCTGCTGCGGCAGCAGACCCATGCGGCGGGCGAGGGAACGGGCGGACATACGGTGGATGTCGGCGCCGTCGAGCGCCACGGTGCCGGCGGCCGGGGTGAGAAGCCGGCTGAGCCCCCTCAACAGGGTTGACTTGCCACAGGCGTTGGGGCCGACGATCGCCGTGACGGCGCCGCCCGGCAGGGTCAGGTCGAGACCGCCGACCACGATCCGGTCGCCGTAGCGCAGATCGAGGCCCTGCGTGGAGAGCTGGTTGGTGGTGGGGGGCATGTGCGGCTCCTGAAGACCGGTGGAGGGTTCGTGCCGGGTGCCGGTCATCGGTGACTCCTCTGGACGGGCGAGCTCTGGCGCAGCATCAGCACCAGCAGCCAGGGCGCGCCGAGCGTGGCGGTCATCGCGCCGACCGGCAGCCCCTCGATCGGCAGCAGGTGCTGCACGACCAGGTCGGAGCCGAGCAGCAGCACCGCGCCGGTGAGCCCGGCGAGGGCGAGGGACGCGGCGGTCGGGGGCCCGGTGACGAACCGCACGATGTGCGGCACGGCGAGCGCCACGAACGTCACGGGCCCGGCGAGCGCGGCGGCCAGCGACGCCAACGCGACGGCGACGAAGAGCAGTTGGAGCCGAGCCGAGGACGTACGGAGGCCGAGCGCGCCCGCCGAGTCATCGCCGAGGTCGAGCACGGCGAGCCTGCGATGCATCACGAGTGCGGTGGCGAACACGAGCACCATGGCGGCGCTCGCTTCCCACACCTCCGTCCAGGTCCGCCCGTACACCGAGCCGGTGATCCACTGCAGCGCCGAGCCGGCGAGCTCGGCCGGGAAGCGCACGACCATCAGGTTCACCGCGGCGGCCAGACCCGCCTGCACGGCGAGTCCGGTGAGCACCAGCCGGGTGACCGCGAGCCCGGAGCGCCAGGCGAACACGCCGAGCAGCAGCGCGGCGAGCAGCCCACCGCTCAGTGCCCCGACGGGGATCAGCGCCTGCGAGGCCCCGGCCGCGATCAGCGCGACCGCGCCCAGCGCCGCGCCGCCGGTTATTCCCATGACATCGGGCGACGCCAGCGGATTGCGGAACAGTCGCTGCAACACCAGGCCCGCGGCGCCCAGTCCGGCACCGGCGACGATCGCCGCGACCGACCGCGGCGCCCGGAACTGCTGCACCACCAGCACGTCGCCCGGATCCCCGAGCCCGACCAGCGCGCGCAGCGCCGTGCTCGCGGGCATCGGTATCTCACCCGTTGTCAGGGACACGGTGAGCAGCACGAACAGGAGGGCCAGACCGGTCGTGGCGAACACCAGGACGCGGCGCCGGACGCGGGCACGGGACGTGGACCTGGCCTGCACGGACACGACCGCGGCGCTCATCGGGCCACCCTCCGTGCCAGCAGCGCCAACAGCGGCGCACCCAGGAACGCGGTCACGATGCCGACCTCCAACTCCGAGGGACGGATCACCATCCGGCCGAGCACATCGGCCGTGAGCAACAGCAGGGGCCCCGCGATCAGACAGCCGGGCACCAGCAGTCGGTGGTCGCCGCCGAGCAGCGGCCGTACGAGATGGGGCGCGGCGAGCCCGATGAAGGCGACCGGACCGGCCACCGCGACCGCCGACCCGGCGAGCAGGATGACCGCGATGCCGCCGGCCAGCCGGATCCGGGCCACCGGAACGCCGAGCGCCTGGGCCGAATCGTCGCCCAGGGCAAGGGCGTTGAGGGCGGGGGAGACCGCCAGTGCGACCACCAGGCCGAGCAGCAGGGTCGGCAGTACCGGCCACAGCACGTCGAGGGTGCGGCCGGACAGTGATCCGGCCAGCCAGAAGCGGGCCTCGTCCAGCGTGCGCTGGTTCATCAGCATCACCGCCGACGTCCAGGACAGCAGCACGAGTTGGAGCACGGTGCCGCCCAACGCCAGCCGTACGGGGTCGATGTCTCCGGCGCGGCGGGCGAGGGCCTGTGCGAACAGGGCGGCGCCGCCCGCTCCGGCGAACGCGAACCACACGTACTGGGCAGGGCTGTTGAGCTTCAGCGCGAAGATGGCGACGACGACCGCGAACCCGGCGCCCGCGTTGATGCCGAGCGTGGTCGGCGAGGCGAGCGGATTGCGGGTGATGCCCTGGGCGACGGCGCCGGCGACACCGAGAGCGGCTCCGACGGCGAGTCCGATGACGGTGCGCGGCAGGCGCAGTCCGGTCACCACGAGGGCGTCGCGGCCATGGGCGTCGCCGAACAGCGCGTCCGTCACTGTGGACAGGGGCACCGAACGGGCGCCGAGGGCGAGACTCAGTGCGGTGCAGAGCGCCAAGGCCCCGATGCCGAAGAGGAAAAGCGGTATGTGCCTCAGGGCACGGAAGGACACACCTATGGGGGGTGCGTCCTGGTTGGTCGCAGTCACAAGCAGTCAGATTAGGTTAGCCTTGCTTTAGGCACAACTGCTGTGGGTTCGCTGTGACATGCGCAATAGATGATCGCCGCACCTTGTGCGACCTGGCCGTTTTCGTGTGATCATGGATGTAAGGCAAGCCTTGCCTAGCTGGTTCTGTTGAAGCCTCGCACAGGAGTGCCGATGCCCGTGGCCCTGAAGCCCTCGCCGACCGGCGCCGTCACGCGCACGCTCGGTGACGTCTACGGGCGCCTGACGGACATGTGTGACGTCCTGTCCGTGCGCGTCGCCGAACCCGGCACCGAGGCGGCCCGAGCGGGGGTGGGCGCGGCGGAGCTGACGCAGGACCAGTCCGTGCTGGACGCCTTCGTCGAGGCCGAGGCGGCCCGCATCCAGGAGCGCTACGGGAAGGTGCCGCGCCGTCATGTCGCCGCCTCCCGCGCCCTGCACGACTACGCATGGTCCGTCTCGCTGTTGATGAGCGGGGTCTGGTATCTGGAGCGCCGGGTGCCCCGGATCCGGCCCGAGGATCTGCGGCTGGACCTTGCCACGGCCGAGTTCACGCTCGTTCCCGGTACCGATCTGACCTGCCTGGCCGACGACCCTGTCGGGGCGCTCCCGGGAGTGGTGACGGTTCCTCATGAAGAGGCGCTGCGCGCCGGGTTGAGGGCCGCGGTCGCCGAGCACATGGAGCCGCTCCTGACCGCGATCGGCCCCACCGCACGGCGTGGCTCCCGCGCCCTGTGGGGCATGGTCGCCGACGACATGGTCTCCGGCATCTGGTACCTCGGCCGGACACTCGGCCGCGAGGACGACGCCGTACGGGCGGCCACCGAACTGCTGCCGACGAGCCTGGCCCCGTACCCGGCCGGCGCCGGCTTCCGCCACCTGACGACCGAAGACGGGCACCGGCACCCGACGCGCACCCGCAGCGGCTGCTGCATGTACTACACGATCCGTCCCGACGAGGCGTGCACCACCTGCCCCCGCACCAGCGACGCGGAACGGCTGCGCCGGCTGCAGGGCTGAAACGGCCTGTCGGCAGCGCCCAAAGGCGCGGGGCAGCAGTGAACATGCGGCTGTGCCGCGTGGGCGCGATCAGCCACGACGGCGCGGCGGACGACCGACGACCCCTCGTGGCGCTTCCCTCGCGGCACCACCAGCGGAGCGCTTACCCGGCCGTCGCCAGGAACTGCGTCGCCGCCAGCTCCGCGTAGAGCGGATCGGCCGCCACCAGTTCCCGGTGGGTGCCCACCGCGCGCACCCGGCCCGCGTCCATCACCACGATCCGGTCGGCCATCGTCACCGTGGACAGCCGGTGCGCGACGACCAGAACCGTGGTCGTACGGGCGACGTCGGCGACGGTGTCGCGCAGCGCCGCCTCGTTCACCGCGTCGAGCTGCGAGGTGGCCTCGTCGAGGAGCAGCAGGCGGGGGCGGCGCAGCAGGGCGCGGGCGATGGCCACGCGCTGGCGTTCGCCGCCGGAGAGCCTGGTGCCCCGGTGCCCGACGAGCGTGTCGACGCCGGCCGGCAGCCGGGCGACCAGGCCGTCGAGTCGGGTCGTGTTCAGTACGCGCGTGAGGGCGTCGTCGTCCGCGTCCGGGTTGCCCAGCAGCAGGTTGTCCCGCAGCGAACCGGACAGGACCGGGGCGTCCTGCTCCACATAGCCGATCGCGGAACGCAGTCGGGGCAGCTCCCAGTCGGCGAGGTCCTGCCCGTCGAGGGTGATGGTCCCGCCCTCGGGGTCGTAGAACCGCTCGATGAGGGAGAACACGGTCGTCTTGCCCGCGCCGGACGGGCCGACGAAGGCCGTCATGCCCTGGGCCGGCACGGCGAACGTCACCCCGTGGTGGACGTACGGCAGATCGTCGGCGTACCGGAAGCGCACGTCCTCGAACGCGACCGCGGCCGGGTCCGCCCCGGTGGTGGGCAACGGCGCGGGCGCGGCGGCCGGTTCGGCGGGCAGCCGCAGTGCCTCCTGGATCCGGGCGAGCGCCGCCGAGCCCGTCTGGTACTGCGTGATCGCGCCGACCACCTGCTGGATCGGCGACATCAGATAGAAGACGTAGAGCAGGAAGGCGACCAGCGTGCCGATGTCGATCGCCCCGGTCGCCACCCGGGCCCCGCCCACCGCGAGCACCGTGATGAACGCGATCTGCATGGCGAGCCCGGCCGTGTTGCCCGCCGCGGCCGACCACTTGGCGGCCCGCACACTCTGCCGCCACGATTCCTCGGCGGCCTCGTGCAGCGTCCGCTCCTCCCGGTGCTCGGCGCCCGAGGCCTTCACCGTGCGCAGCGCGCCGAGGATCCGCTCCAGCGAGGCCCCCATCACGCCGACCGCGTCCTGCGCCTGCCGGCTGGCCCGGTTGATGCGCGGCACGATCACGCCGAGGATCGTGCCGGCGCCCAGGATCACGGCGAGCGTGACCGCCAGCAGCACCGGATCCACCAGGCCCATCATCACCACCGTCGCCACCAGGGTGAGCCCTCCGGTGCCGAGGCCCACCAGCGAGTCGGTCGTGACCTCGCGCAGCAGCGTCGTGTCCGAGGTGATGCGGGCCATCAGATCGCCCGGCTCGGTACGGTCCACTGCGGTGATGCGCAGCCGCAGCAGATACGACGACAGGGCGCGCCGCGCGCCGAGGACCACCGACTCGGCGGTGCGCCGCAGCACGTACGAACCCAGCGCGCCGAGCGCCGCGTTCGCGACCACCAGCCCGGACATGATCAGCAGCGCCCCGGTGATGGCCCGGTCGTGCGACAGGTCGTCGATCAACTCCCGTGCCACCAGCGGCAGCAGCAGCCCGGTGGCGCCCGTGACCAGGGAGAGCACGGCGCCCGCCAGGAGGGCCCAGCGGTGCGGGCGTACATAGCCCAGAAGCACCCGCCAGGTGGGCGGTGCGGTTTCGGTCGCTGCGATGCTCACGGGGCTCCTCGGGAGTCGTGCGGAGCATTCAGGCTACGTCGGCCCCCTCCCGCGGAGCCTGCCAGTTCCGTGCCACCGCGAGCGCCAGGGGCCGCTGCGCGCCCTCGGGCAGACAGTCGTCCAGCATGCCGGTCAGGACGTCCCCCGGCCCGAGCTCGACGCAGACCGTCACACCGTCGCGGTGCAGTCGGCCGACGGCGTCCGCGAAACGGACGGGCTCGCGCATCGCCCGCGCCCAGAAGTCCGGGGTCACCGCCTCGGCCCCCACCGGCTCGGCGGTGGTGTCGGAGAGCAGGGGCAGGCGCGGGACGCGCAGGTCGAGCGACTCCAGGACGCGGCGGTAGTCGTCCAGCAGGGCGTCCAAATGGGGGGAGTGGGCTGCCACGTCCAGGCGGAGCGGATGCGTACGGCGACCTCGGGCCGCCCACTCCTCGCAGATCCGCCGCACCGCCGCACGGTCTCCCGACACGACCACCGACCGTGGCCCGTTGACCGCCGCGATCACCGCCCCCGGACCGGGGCTGAGCTCCTCGGGGGACGCCTCCACGGCCGCCATGCACCCCGTCTTCGGCAGCGCGTCCGCGAGCCGGGCCAGCGAGCCGACCGCACGACAGGCGTCCGGCAGGGAGAGCACCCCCGCCACGTGCGCGGCGGCCATGTGCCCGGCCGAGTACCCGAACAGCACGTCCGGGCGCACCCCTTGGCTCTCCAGCAGCCGGTACTGCGCGATCTGCAGCGCGAAGATCGCCGGATACCCGAACGCGACCCGGTCCAGCAGGGCCGCGGTGGGCGTCCCTTCCTCGGCGAACATCACCTCCCGCAACGGCATGTCGACGTACGGATCGAGCAGCGCGCACACCTCGTCGAGGGCGTCGGCGAACACCGGGGACGAGCCATGGAACGCGCGCCCCATGCCCGGCTGCTGCGATCCGCCGGCCGAGAACAGGAACGCGACACGCCCCTTCGGTATCTGCACCGCGGCCGGCGCCTGCGCAGGCACGTCGCCCGCCTCCGTCAGCCGCGCCACCACCTCCTCGACCGACGCGCACACCACGATCCGCTCCAGATCCCCGGGATGCAGGAAGCCCTCGTCCCGCGCGTGCTCCAGAAAGGACAGCAGAGGGCGATAGAAACCGGACGGGTCGAGGAGCAGGCACGGTTTGCGGTGGATCTGCAACTGGGCCCAGGACAGCACCTCCAACAGTTCCTCCGCCGTGCCCAGCCCGCCCGGCAAGGCCACGAAGGCATCGCCCTCGGCGGCCATCCGCGCCTTGCGCTCATGCATGTCACCGACCACCACGAGATCGGTGAGTGCCGTGTGGGCGATCTCGTACGGCAGCATCAGGCGCGGCACGACTCCGGTCACCTCCCCGCCGGCGTCCAGCGCCCCGTCCGCGACGGCGCCCATGAGACCGGTGCGCGCACCGCCGTAGACCAGCCGCAGGCCCGCCTCGGCCAGCGCGCGGCCGAGTTCGGCGGCGGTGCGCAGGTGGCCGGTTCGGTTGCCGGGGGAGGCCCCGCAGAAGACGGTCACCGCCGTCATGCCCACAGTCCATACCCCTTGGTCAGGACCCGGTACGGGTCGTAGCGGTCCTTGGCGTGGACGAGATCCGGCCACGTCGGGCCGAAATGGGAGCGCCAGTCCTGCGGTGTCATGGGCAGCGCGCCGCCCGGCAGGAGGACACCGCCGAGGGCACGGGCCCGCTCGTACAGCGCCCGGTTGGCGACGACGAGTCGCCGTACGACGTCCGGGGCGCCGGGCGGTGCCGTGCGCATCAGGGAGAGCAGGCACGAGAGTTCGCCCTCGGGCCTGCGCAGCAGCGGGGCTCGCAGCGCGCGTCCCGTCAGGGGGCGCAGCTGGACGGTTCCGCAGACGCGCAGGCCTTGCTGGGCGTCCTCGGACAGCACGGCCGGGACGAAGGAGGGGACGGCCTCCTCCGGCAGCAGCAGCGTGAACCACGGGTGCGGGCGGTCCCACTCACCCGTGGCGCGCAGCAGCCGTTCGTCACGGTCCAGCCGGTGCAGATACTCCCCGTAGGACAGGTCCGCGATTTCCTCGGTGTCCCGGTCGTGGTCCAGGTCGCCGATCAACGGCTCGTCGTCGACGGGCGGTCGCTCGGCACTCGGGCGGCCGGGGTGCGGCGCGACCGCCTCGATCATGTACCGCCAGCTTCCGCCCAGGGCCGGCCGCGACTGGCCGGTGACATGGCTGAAGCGGCTGTCGCGGGCCAGCCGCCGCTGGTCGGTGACATAGGTGTCCGCGGCGTCGTAGTAGAGGCGGTAGCGGCGCACGTGGGTCGGTGCGGGCACCAGCGTCAGGGTGGCCCTGACGATCAGCGCGCACTGGCCGAGCCCCGCGAGGACGGCGCGGAAGAGGTCCGGGCGCCGGCCGGGGGAGCAGGTCAGCCGCTCGCCGGTGCCGGTGACGACGTCCAGCTCCCGCACCCAGTCGGCCACCAGGCCGTACCGGTGGCTGGTGCCGCCGAAGCCGCCGGTGCTCAGTACCCCGCCGACGCTGCCGCCGAGGTGATCGGGCAGCACCGGCGGCGTGAGCCCCTTGGCGAGTGCGGCCCGTACGACGTCGCGCCACAGCGCGCCGGCGCCGGCGGTCAGTGTCCGCTCGGCCGGCACACAGCGCACACCGTCCAGCCCGGTCATGTCGATGACATAGCCGCCGTGCGCCTGCCCCTGCCCGTACAGCGCCTGCCCGCCGCCGCGCGCGGAGACCGGCAGCCCGCGCGGCCCGGCGTAGGAGAGGAGTTCACCTACGGCGGCGGCGGAGCGGGCCGTGATGACGTCGAGCGGACGGGAGTCGACTATGTGCCCGAAGTCGGTGGCGGCACGCTTCATGTCCGCGGTCGCATTCATGCCGCACGCTCCAACATACCGACGTCGAATCCGGGGCCCCTCATGGAATCGTTGAAAATTTCGGTGAACACGCGGTGCTGCAGAAAACCGTGCTCCGCGTGCCGTTCGGCAATCAGCTCGGCGATCCGGTTCACAATGTGCTCGGGTATGTGTTGTTCGTGAATGGACTTCACGTCGAGTCCATATTTCGCGCAGCATTCGAGCACGGCCTCGAAACCGTTGACAGACGCCGCCAGCCACCGCTGCCGGGGGTCGCGCCAGAGCGCGGCCAGTTCTTCGAGCAGGCCGGGACCCGGCGGGTCGGGGCTGAGCATCGCGCGAGCCCTGCGAGTGAGGGCGGCCAGGTACTCATCATGTGCGGGAAGGGGGAGGACCTGCACCGTCAGCTGCCAGGACAGCTCCGTCCGACGGGGGCACAACTCCCGCAGCAGGGAGATCGATCCGCCCTCGATGATCACCAGCCGGTGCCGTTCACCGAGCCGTTCCACCACCTCCACCAGCGCATCCGTGGCATCCGTCGCGGACAGGTCGCCGTCGGCGAACGTCCGGTCGCCGAGCCAGTGCCGACACACGCCGGGGACGTCCGCTCCGGCACGTGCGCTGGTGGTGGCGAGGTCGGTGAAGCACTGCAGGCGGTCGGCGACGACGATCGGGGCGCCGGTCTGCCGGGCCAGTTCGGTGGCTGTCGCGCTCTTGCCGACGCCGGTCGGCCCTGCGATCAGATGGACGAACGGACGGGCCGAGGGAGACGTTTCGTCGTCGGTCATACGGACTGTTCCCTTCCGGGACTTTAACTTGGAAAAGTTTCCGTCAAGTTACGCAGTGCAGGCGGTGTGGAGCCCGGAAAATGCTTGGACCGGGCAAGCGGAAGTTAGATTCCCATGGGCTAGTTAAAACTTCAAGGACACCTTGATTGTAAGGTAACTTGAGGGAGTCCAGAGCCATAAGAGCGGCCGTCACATCGGATTCTTAACGAATTCATGACGCGTCGCGGGAGCCGTCACCAGAAGGATTTGTCATGCACTCCGACATGCTGGAGGCTGCCGCCGCCTCCCTGTCCGCCGCGCAGGCCGGCGACGGCGCCGAACGCGCCACCGTCCTCATCGGATACGGCGCCGCGGACGAATTGACCAGGTTCGCCACCGACCCGCGGTGGTCCGTGCACGTCCCCGGCCATCCGGTCGAGGTGCGCGACGCCGTCCGGCGCGCGGTGGAGCAGGGGGTGCGGACGTACGTCCATCTCTCCGGTGAATCCAACGCCGAACCGCACGGCCTGAAGGAGGGCTTCGAACTCGTCCGGGAGGGCCTCGGCGGCGTCGTCCTGGCGGTCGGGGCCACCCTCGACCCGGTCCTGCGCGCCACGGAGGGGTTCGACCTGGCCGTGCTCTACGCGGCCACCGTCCGGCCCTTCGACGAGGTGGCCCTGCGCACGGCCGTGCTCGCCGCCGACCACGCCGACGTCATCCTCGTCGAACCGGGGCTGTCCGGTCTGTCGGCTCAGCAGGTCGCCCGGACCCTGATTCACGTACCGCACCGGCTGTTGGCGCTGGGGCACTCGGACAGCCTGGACGAGGCCGGCCTCGCCCGGGCCGTCCGGGACTTCCTCAGGTGACCGGCGCCTCCCCGCGCTGAGCCACGGCGGTCAGGGTCGCTTCGAGGTCCGCGGGGCGCGGGCGGTTGTGTGGCAGCTTCGACAGCAGTACGGCCATGCCGCAGGTGTTGGTGAGCGCCGAGAAGACGAGGCCGCCCGCGATGCCGGCGGAGAGCAACTGCCAGGCAGGGTGCAGGAGTCCGAGGCCGAGACCGGCCAGGACGATCGAGCCGGCGGTGAAGCGGACCTGACGCTCCATGGACCAGGTGGCCCGCGGGCTCGACGGCGGCCGGTGCAGCTCGTGCCCGCGCCGCGCCCAGGCCTGCGTGCCGCCCGTCAGGGTCATGGCCCGGACGCCGTGCTCGGCGAGGACTCGGCAGGCGTTCTCCGAGCGGGCCCCGGAGGCGCACACCACCAGGAGCTGCTCGCCAGGGAGTCGGCGCAGGGTCGGCAGGGCGCTGTCGAGGCGGTCCAGCGGGATGTTCAGCGCGCCGGGCAGATGACCGGCGGAGTACTCGCCCGGCGTGCGGACGTCGATGACGGTCAGGTCGGTCAGGTCGGTCGGGTCGGTCATACGGGAGTGGGCCTCGTCGACATCGAGAGCGAGGGGGCCGTGGGGTGCGGTCATGGGAAATGAGATCCTTTCCGAGGAGGAGGTAAAATACCCCCAAGGGTATGTGGTGGGGGGGGGAAGTAGGGGAGTGATCGTGGAGCTGCAGTTCGAGGGCGATGACCTCAAGTCCGTGCTGAACCGGCTGCGCCGGGCGCAGGGGCAGATCTCCGGAGTGATCAAGATGATCGAGGAGGGCCGCGACTGCGAGGACGTCGTCACCCAGTTGGCCGCCGCCTCCCGTGCCCTCGACCGGGCCGGTTTCGCGATCATCGCGACCGGGTTGCAGCAGTGCCTCACCGACGCCGAGAAGGGCCGGAGCAACGGCGAGACGACGGAGCAGATGAAGGCGCGGCTGGAGAAGCTGTTCCTGTCACTGGCGTAAGGGCGTAGAGGCGTAAGGGGCGTTGTCGTACGCCCGGTCGTCATACGACGGCGTCGGCCAGCATGAACACGGCCACCGCCAGCAGCACGTACGCGAAGATCCGCTGAAGCGTGCCGCCGGAGACCTTCGCGGCGAGACGCTTGCCGTCCCACGCGCCGAGTATCGCGGCCGCCGCGAACGGTCCGACCGTGGTCCAGTCGAGGCTCACGGCCGAGCCGGCCCGGGCCGCCAGCGCGACCAGCGAGTTGACGGTGATGACCAGCAGACTGGTGCCCACGGCGGCCCGCATGCGTAGCCCCACCACGTTCACCAGCGCCGGTACCGCGAGGAAGCCTCCGCCCACCCCCAGCACCCCGGTCACCGCACCGAGCCCCGCTCCGGCCCGGACGACCCGACCGGGACGTGCCGGCACGTCGTCGGGCCGTACGGAGGCCGACGGCCGGAGCATACGCAGCGCGGCGAGAGCGGCGATCACCGCGAACGCCCCGGTGAGCAGCCCGGCAGTCAGCCGCCCGGACACCGCACCGCCGACCGCCGCCGGCAGCAGGCCCGCCGCCGCGAAGAGCCCTCCGGCGCGCCACCGCACCGTGCCCTCGCGGGCGTGCGCGGCGAGCGCGGTGGCGGAGGTGACGGCGACGACGACCAGACTCGCGGTGGCGGCCGCGGCGGGCGTGAAGCCGAGCAGGTACATCAACGCGGGCACGGCCAGCACACTGCCGCCACCCCCCAACGCCCCGAGCGCGAGCCCGGTGACGCCACCGGCGAGCAGCCCGAGGACGAGGGCGCTCACCGGGGGTGGCCGGGGGTACCCGCCCCCGGCTCCGCCACCACGGGAAGCCCCGCCTCGACCCAGGCCCGCATGCCGCCGACGACGTCCACGACGTCCGTGCCACCGCGCGCGGTGAGCAGGGCGGCGGCCTCGCGGGAACGCTTGCCGGAGCGGCAGATCGCGACGATCGGGCGGCCCCGCGCGGCCTGCGGCAGCGGCTCCCCGGCCGTGAGTGCGGAGAGCGGCGCGAGTACGGCGCCCGGGGCGTGCCCCGTGGCCCACTCGTCGGGCTCGCGGACGTCCAGGAGGACGGCGTCCGAGCCTGTCCGCTCCTCGGCCTCGGCCGCGGTGACGCGCGCCATGGGGAGCCCGGCGTCGCGTGCCGCGGCGAACCCGTCGTCGACGGCGACGACCTCGCGTCCCGCCGCGTCGAGCAGCGAGGCGGCGATGGCGGCCCGCATGCCGCCGGCACAGTGCACCCACACGGTGCCGTCCGGTATCTCCGGGAGGCGTTCGCGCAGGTGGTGCAGCGGAATGTGGACCGAGCCCCTGATCCAGTCGGCGTCGCGCTCGGAGTCGCGCCGCACGTCCAGGATCACGACGCCCTCCCGTGGGGCCGGTTGGGCAGCGGTCGGTCGGGCCGCGGCCAGTTCGGCGAAGGTGCCGCGCGGGAAGGAGCGCGACCGCTCGTCCTGCGGTATCCAGTCGGTGGGGGAGCCGGTCGCGCCCGCGGCCGGCCGGTCGATGCCGACCCGGACGAGTTCCCGCTGGGCGTGGGCCAGTTGGGCCGGTGTGTCGGCGAGCAGGGTGACCGGCTTGCCCCACGGCAGCAGCCAGGCCAGATAGGTGGCGAGCTGCCCCTCGGCCTCGAAGTTGAGCGACCCGGCGACATGCCCTTCGGCGAACGCGACCCGGTTGCGCAGATCCACCACCCACTCCCCGGCGGCCAGCCGTGCCGCGATCTCCTCGGCATCGGCCGGGCGGGGCGGCGTCAGGTCCACCGGAGCCGGGCCCTGTGCGTTAGCCGGACCCATGTGGGCGTAGTACGCGGGGATGTCGTCCAGACCGGCGAGCAGGTCGGCGACGAAGGCGTCGACGTCCTTCACCAGAGCCTCGTTGACGGCGCGCTCACGCCCGATCGTCGTCGCCGTCCCGCCCGCCGCCCGGGTGGCGGAGCAGAAGCTGCCGAAACCGTGCGTCGGCAGGACCGCCGTCTCGTCCGGCAGCTCGGCGGCCAGCCGGTGCGCGGAGTCGTACTGCGCCCGCGCCACCCGCCCCGTCAGCCCCGGTTCGACCAGGTCGGGCCGCCCCACCGTGCCGATCAGCAGGGAACCGCCGGTGAAGACGGCCACCGAGCGCGCGGTCTCCTGCGGGACCTCCTCCCCGACCTCCTCCCCGAGATCCTTCCGGGACTGCTCCTGGATCTCCTCCAGGACGTACGACGTGTGATGCGGGGTGTGCCCGGGCGTGGCCAGGGCGCGCAGCACCAGGCCCTCGTCGATCTCCGTACGGTCCCCGTCGGCGACCGGCACCCGTTCGTACCCGACCCGTGCCGCGGCCGGCACGAGGTAGGCGGCGCCGGTGATCCGGGCCAGTTCCAGGCCGCCGGTCACGTAGTCGTTGTGGACGTGGGTCTCCACGACGTGGGTGATGCGCACACCCCGCCGCGCGGCGGCCTCGATCACCCGGTCGATGTCCCTGGGCGGATCGACCACCGCGGCGCTGTGCGCGCCGCCAGCCAGATAGCCGCGGTTGCCCAGTCCCGGCACGTCGATGGTGTCGACGAAGTACACGGCAGCACTCCTCTCCTGGTGAAGCCCTGAGCTCCCCCGGGCGGAGAATTACCCCCGGGGGTATGTACATCACAGTAGCAGGGTACCCCTGGGGGTATTTTTGAAAGGTGGCCGGAAGCAGATGTGGAGGCCCTGTCTCCGTGCCTTTACCGATCAGTCACGTCTAGGGTCGGACGTGGACGGAGAGCCGCCGAGCGAAGGGTTCAGCACCATGGCGCAGGAAGTACGGGGCGTGATCGCACCGGGCAAGGACGAGGCCGTGCGTGTGGAGACGATCGTCGTGCCGGACCCGGGACCGGGCGAAGCCGTCGTACAGATCCAGGCCTGCGGGGTCTGTCACACCGACCTGCACTACAAACAGGGCGGCATCAGCGACGACTTCCCCTTCCTGCTGGGCCACGAGGCGGCCGGCGTGGTGGAGTCGGTCGGCGACGGCGTCACGGACGTGGCGCCCGGTGACTTCGTGATCCTCAACTGGCGTGCGGTGTGCGGCCAGTGCCGGGCCTGTCTGCGCGGGCGCCCCTGGTACTGCTTCGACACCCACAACGCGAAGCAGAAGATGACCTTGGCCTCGACCGGTCAGGAACTCTCACCGGCGCTCGGTATCGGCGCGTTCGCGGAGAAGACGCTGGTCGCGGCCGGGCAGTGCACCAAGGTCGACGCGTCGGTGGCCCCTCAGGTCGCCGGTCTGCTGGGCTGCGGCGTGATGGCCGGGATCGGTGCCGCGATCAACACCGGCAACGTCGGCCGGGGCGACACGGTCGCGGTGATCGGCTGCGGTGGGGTCGGGGACGCGGCGATCGCCGGATCGAACCTGGCAGGGGCGGCGAAGATCATCGCCGTGGACATCGACGACCGCAAGCTGGACAAGGCCCGCGCCATGGGCGCCACCCACACGGTCAACTCACGCGAAACCGACCCGGTCGAGGCGATCCGCGAGCTGACCGGCGGCTTCGGCGCCGACGTCGTCATCGAGGCGGTGGGCCGCCCGGAGACCTACAAGCAGGCCTTCTACGCCCGCGACCTCGCCGGCACGGTGGTCCTCGTCGGCGTACCGACGCCCGAGATGAAGCTGGAGCTGCCGCTGCTGGACGTCTTCGGCCGCGGTGGCGCGCTGAAGTCCTCCTGGTACGGCGACTGCCTGCCCTCCCGGGACTTCCCGATGCTGATCGACCTGCATCTGCAAGGCCGCCTGGACCTGGAGGCCTTCGTCACCGAGACCATCCAACTGGACGAGGTGGAGAAGGCGTTCGAGCGGATGCACCACGGCGACGTCCTGCGCTCGGTCGTGATGCTCTGATGGCCGCCCGCATCGAACGCCTCGTCACCTCCGGGCAGTTCACGCTCGACGGCGGCACCTGGGACGTCGAGAACAACGTGTGGCTCGTCGGCGACGACCACGAGGTGATCGTCATCGACGCCGCCCATGACGCCGACGCCATCGCCGAGGCCGTAGGGGACCGGCGTCTGATCGCGATCGTGTGCACCCACGCCCACAACGACCACATCGACGCCGCGCCCGCCCTGGCGGACCGCACCGGCGCCACGATCTGGCTCCACCCGGACGACCTGCCGCTGTGGAAGCAGACCCATCCGGACCGCGACCCCGACGCCCATCTCGTGGACGGCCAGATCATCGAGGCGGCGGGCGCCGACCTCACGGTCCTGCACACCCCGGGTCACGCGCCGGGCGCGGTCTGCCTGCACGACCCCGGCCTGGGCGTCGTCTTCACCGGCGACACCCTCTTCCAGGGCGGTCCCGGCGCCACCGGCCGCTCCTACTCCCACTTCCCGACCATCATCGACTCGATCCGCGCCCGCCTGCTCGCCCTCCCGCCCGACACCAAGGTCCTCACCGGCCACGGCGACTCGACCACCATCGGAGCCGAGATGCCCCACCTCCAGGAGTGGATCGACCGCGGCCACTGAGGCCCGAGGCCATGCTCAAGGGGCCGGACACCACGGTCGGCGGGCGGGAAAACCGATGGTCGGGGGCGAGAGCCGACCGTACGATCACCCCCCATGACCACCAACACGCTCGTGACCCTGCATGACGTACGCGTCCTGCGCTGCGCTCCCGACGGTCCGGCCCTGGACGGAGAGAGCGCGGCGCTCGATCTGCTCGGTGACGCCTTCGGGCAGGACGCCGAGCTGGTCGCGGTGCCCGTCGAGCGGATCGCCGACGAGTTCTTCCGGCTGCGGTCGGGCGTCGCGGGCGCGGTCATGCAGAAATCCGCGAACTACCGGGTGCGCCTCGCCGTGGTCGGCGACGTCTCCCACCACATCGCCGAGAGTACGGCCCTGCGCGACTTCGTCCACGAGACCAACAACGGCGGCACATCTGGTTCCTGCCGACCTACGACGCGCTCGACGCGAGGCTGCGCCCGGCAGGGTGATCCGCCGACAGGCCCAGTAAAAAGACGACAGAAGATGTCCGGCTTACCCGGCACCCTCGATACCGACATCGCTCGTACGGGGTCGGGAGGCCGGACATGCCACAGCCGTTGAAGGACAAGGTCGCACTCGTCGCGGGGGCGACACGGGGAGCCGGGCGCGGCATCGCCGTGGAGCTCGGCGCGGCCGGCGCCACCGTCTACGTGACGGGACGCAGCACACGCGCCCGGCGCTCGGAGTACGACCGCCCCGAGACGATCGAGGACACCGCCGACCTGGTCACCGAGGCCGGCGGCCACGGCGTCGCCGTACCCACCGACCACCTCGACCCGGCGCAGGTCCGCACGCTCGTCGACCGCGTCGCGGACGAACAGGGCCGCCTCGACATCCTCGTCAACGACATCTGGGGCGGCGAGAAGCTCTTCGCCTGGGACAGCCCGATCTGGGAGCACGACCTCGACAAGGGCCTACGGCTGCTCAGGCTCGCGGTCGAGACCCACGCGATCACCAACCACCACGCCCTGCCCCTGCTCCTGCGTCACCCCGGCGGACTCGTGGTCGAGATGACCGACGGCACGGCCGACTACAACGGCGCCCACTACCGCGCCTCCTTCTTCTACGACCTCGCCAAGTCGTCCGTCCTGCGCATGGCCTTCTCCCTCGGCCACGAACTCGGACCGCGCGGCGCCACGGCCGTCGCGCTGACCCCGGGCTGGCTGCGCTCGGAGATGATGCTGGAGACCTTCGGGGTGCGGGAGGACAACTGGCGCGACGCGCTCGAACGCGTCCCGCACTTCGCCATCTCCGACACGCCGCGCTATGCCGGCCGCGCGGTCGCCGCCCTCGCCGCCGACCCCGACGTGGCCCGCTGGAACGGGGAGTCCCTCTCCAGCGGGCAGCTCGCGCAGGTCTACGGCTTCACGGACCTCGACGGCAGCCGCCCCGACGCCTGGCGGTACGTCGTCGAGGTCCAGGATGCGGGGAAGCCGGCGGACACCACCGGCTACCGCTGAGGAGGTACCGGATCGACCGCGGGGAGCGGCCAGCGCGCGGAGTGGCCCGGCGGGAGGCCGAGGTCCTCCCGCACCGCCGTGTAGTAGCCCTCACGTCCGGCGCGCTGCCGCTCCAGCAGCGCCCGCCAGGCCTCGCGGTCGTCCCGGCGCTCGCGCACGAACCGCTCCATCTCCAGCGCCGTCACCACCCAGGCCCGAGCCTTCTCCACCACCGCGGGGCTGCCCAGCATGATCAGCGCCTCACCCGAGGGATCCCGGCGGGCGGTCGCCTCGGCCAGGAGCGGCTGGGCCTGTTCGAGCGTCAGGGGGTCCGGGTGCGGATCGACACCGGCCTCGGCCGCGACGCGGTACGTCACCGTGACCGTCTTCTTCACCGACTGCGCGTAGTCGGCGTACACCCCCAGCCGGCGCTCCTCCCAACGGGCCGCCCGCTCCCGCCGAAACCTCACCTGGTCGCCCCGCACGACCGCCACATAGGAGCCGAGCGCGCCGATGACGACGCCGATGAGCGCGGGGAGTTGCTGTATGAACGCGGACATGGCGGCACGCTATCCGCCCGGACGATCATCACGGCAGTACGGTTCGACGTCATGACGGACACAACACGCTTCGCAGGCCACGGAGTTCTCGTCACCGGCGCGGCTCGCGGCATCGGCGCCGCCACCGCCCGACGGTTCGCGCAGGAGGGGGGCCGGGTGCTGGTGACCGACGTGGACGGGCCCGAGGCCGAAAAGGCCGCGGCGACACTGCGGGCGGACGGCCTCGCGGTGCGGGCGCTCGCCTGCGACGTCGCCGACCGTGCGTCCGTCGAGGCGGCCGTCGCCCACGCCGTCGACGCCTTCGGCTCGCTCGACGTCCTGGTCAACAGCGCGGCCTCCTGCACCCCCGACACCCCGCTCTTCGAGGACGGTCCGGACGAGGCGTGGGCCCGCGACCTCGACGTCACCCTGACCGGCCCCTACCGCTGCTGCCGTGCCGCCCTTCCGTACCTGGCCGCCACCGGCCGCGGCGCCATCGTGAACATCGGCTCCGTCAACGGCCTCCAGGACTTCGGCAACCACGCCTACAGCGCCGCCAAGGCCGGCCTTGGCTCCCTCACCCGTACGCTCGCCGGGCATGCCGCCGCCCGCGGGGTCCGCGTGAACCTGGTGATGCCGGGCACGGTCCGGACCTCGGCCTGGGAGGGGCGGGAGGCGGAACTCGACGCGATCCGCCCGCTGTATCCGCTGGGGCGGGTCGGTGAACCCGAGGACATCGCCGCCGCCGTCGCTTTCCTGGCGTCCCGCGACGCGGCCTGGATCACGGGCACCACCCTCACCGTCGACGGCGGGCTCACGGCGGTCAACACGGGCTTCCAGGTGGGGACACGGGGGCGGGGAGACGCATGAGCGGACAGCAGGACGGCTCCCCGCCGAGGTGGCGGAGAGCCGGGAACGCGGTACGGCGGTCGCGGTGACTACCGGGGCGCGAGCGCTTCCTTGGAGCCGTTGCGCCGGATCCGCTCCCGTACCACCGAGATACCGATCACGAGGGCGGCGACGAGCACGGAGAGCAGGACCTGACTG
This sequence comes from Streptomyces sp. R28, assembly GCF_041052385.1. Lineage (GTDB taxonomy): Bacteria > Actinomycetota > Actinomycetes > Streptomycetales > Streptomycetaceae > Streptomyces. The sequence continues at coordinate 10,427,169 of NZ_CP163439.1, forward strand.
CGGCCACCGCCCTCGCTGTCGTCGGTGAGCATGTAGACGAGCACGAACGAGATCATGCCGATCGTCGCCCAGGTCAGATACGGGAACAGCCACATCCGGACCACGAGCTTCTCCGGGCTCTCGCGCAGGATGATCCCCCGCATCCGCAGCTGCGAGAAGCAGATGACCAGCCACACGAAGAGCGCGATCGCGCCGGAGGAGTTCAGCAGGAACTGGAAGACGGTGTCCTTCCACAGGTAGTTGAACAGGACCGCGACGAAGCCGAAGGCCACCGAGGCCAGGATCGCCGGCTGCGGGACACCGCGGGAGTTCGTGCGGACGAAGGACTGCGGCGCGTCGCCCCGCTGACCGAGGGAGAAGGCCATGCGGGAGGCGGTGTAGAGGCCGGAGTTGAGACAGGACAGCACGGCCGTCAGCACGACGACGTTCATGATCTGCCCGGCGTGCGGGATACCGATCGAGTCCAGGGCCGCCACGTACGAACCGTGCTTGGCGATCGAGGGGTCGTTCCACGGCAGCAGCGCGACCACGACGAGGATCGAGCCGACGTAGAACACGCCCACCCGCCAGATGACGCTCCTGGTCGCCTTGGCGACCGCCCGCCGGGCGTCCGGGGACTCACCGGCGGCGAGGGTGACGATCTCGCTGCCCATGAAGGAGAAGACGACCAGCAGGATGCCGGTGAGGATCGCGCCGGGCCCGTGGGGCAGGAAGCCGCCGTGCTCGGTGAGATTGCCGAAGCCGGTCGCGGCGTGGTCGGAGCCGGGCAGCACACCGAAGATCGCCAGGCCGCCGAGGATGATGAAGCCCGCGATGGCGACGACCTTGATGCCCGCGAACCAGAACTCGAACTCGCCGAAGGAGCCGACCGAGGCCAGGTTGGTGGCGGTGAGCACCACCATCACGATCAGCGCCCAGGCCCACTGCGGTACGGCCGGGACCCACCCCTCCAGGATCACGGCACCCGCGGTCGCCTCCACGGCGAGCACGACGACCCAGAAGAACCAGTACAGCCAGCCGATCGAGAACCCGGCCCAGCGGCCGAGGGCCCGGTCCGCGTAGGCGGAGAAGGAGCCCGAGGTCGGATTGGCCGCGGCCATCTCGCCGAGCATCCGCATCACGAAGACGACCAGGGCGCCGACCAGTACGTACGACACCAGGATGCCGGGACCGGCGGCGGCGATACCGGAGGCGGAGCCCACGAAGAGCCCGGCGCCGATCACCCCGCCGATGGCGATCATCGACAGATGGCGGTTCTTGAGACCGGCCCGCAGCCCTGCCTGCTCCGGGGGCTGACCACCTGCGGGTGGAGCGGTGTCAGGGGGGAGAGAACCGAGGGGACGTGTAGTCATGTCGACATCCATTGAGTGGTTGGGAGGGCCTGGCGGGGAGTGTGGGCCCGGAGAAAGCGTTCACGGCGTGGAGCAGGTGTCTCGCTCCGTCTCCTCGTGGGAGGTGAGCCGTGTCACTTGGGGAAATGGATTTGCGCAAGCGTATGAGGGGCCGTGGGGCGACGTGTTTGTGAAGGACGAACAAACTGGCCCGCAATGCCTGTACGAGCGGCCAATGCGCGGGCGGCGTCAGCCGGTGGGCGGCAGCCGCAGCTGGAGCATGGCCAGCAGACGCTGGTCGGGACGGCTCAGGTCGAGACCGGTCAGCTCCTCGGCCCGGCGAAGGCGGTAGCGCAGCGTGTTGGGGTGCACGTGCAGCTGGGCGGCGGCCTCCCGAACGTCCCCGAAGGCATTCAGGTAGACGAGCAGGGACTCGGCCAGTCGGCCCTGGTGGGCGCTGTCGTGAGCCACCAGGGCGGTCAGCCGCGGATCCCGTATCTCGGGGTGGGTGGCGAGCAGCGTCAGCATCTCGCTGACCAGTACTTCCGCCTGGATGTCGGGCAGCGCGGCGACCGCGGTGGGAAGGCCGGCGCTCATCATGGCGTCGAGGACGCGGTCGGACTCCCGGCGCGACTCGGGGACGTCGCCGAGCCCGGACACCAGGCGGCCGACCGAGCCCCGCAACGGCAGGCCCAGGTGGCGGCGTGCCGCGTCGGTGATCTCCTGGCACCAGCCGCGCAGGGTGTCCGTGTCGATGCTGCGGGGCAGCTGGGGCAGGAGCACGTAGATACGCGGGTCGAGCTGCGTGACCAGCGCGCTGCGGTGCCGTGCGGCGATGTGCACCGAGATCAGGTTGGTGACCTCGGTGTGGGTCAGCTCCGGTGCGGCGCCGGCATGGCTCGTCTCCGGCGCTGCGACGACCTCCGCGGTCCCGTACGAGAACCCCAGGACGGCGGACGGGAGGCCGGCGTCGAATCCCAGGTGGGTGGCGAGCGGCTGCGGCCCGGTGCTCCCCTCCAGGAGTCCGGCCAGCAGGGTCCGGGTGAGCGTCAGGTTCTCGGAGAGCTCCCGGCGGCGGCGCACCAGGTGGTGCGCGGCGACCCGGGCCGCGCCCAGAAGTGCCTGCTCCGAGTGCTCGGACAGGAGTGTGGAGCCCTCCTGCACCCAGATGGTGCCCAGCTGCCGGTCCCCGGACCGGATCGCCACCGCGAGCCGGCGGCGGATCCCCAGCTCCGGGTGGCTGTCGATACCGATGACCTGGTCGCTGGAGTGCAGGTGCTGGAACACGCCCCACTCGCGCAGCTTCGCCAGGTACGCCTCCGGTCCCTGCCAGCCGAGGATGGAGCGCCGGCGAAGGTCGTCGATCTCGTCGGAGTCGGTGGAGCGGGAGTAGGCCAGCACCCGGTTGGCGGCGTCCTCGATGCTGACGATGCCGCTGGTGAGGATGGCGGTGGTCTGGGCGAGGGAGAACAGGTCGCCCTCTTCCGCTCCCGCGCCGGGGTGTCCCGGAGGGGCGTCGTCGAGGGCGGCCCGGGCCAGCGCGTTCACCTGTTGCCAGCGCGCTTCGCTGCGCAGCGAGAGCAGGGCCACCCCGGCCTCGGCGGGGGTCTCGCCGAGGGCCGCGGCCTGACCGGGACCGTCCAGCTTGGCCACGACGGCGGCGGCTCCGTCACGGGCGGCGGCCCGCAGCGCGGGAAGGGCGGCGCGGCCACGGGCACCGATCACAAGGACCAACTCGCCGGGCTGGGCGGTCGGAGGGTCTTCGGGGTCGAGCAGGGCGACGCCCCGGATCTCCACGTCGAGCCCGGCGGGAGCGGCCTGCAACTCCACCAGGGTGTCACCGAGAGCCATCAGCAATTGGCGCAGGCTGATACTGGCTGAGGGCGAAGACACCGCGGCCGGATCCATGAACGGGGATCGTACTGGGGTACGGCTGGCGGCCCGCAAGCGTCGTCCGGGGCCGCCCGCCACGACGTCGGCCGCCCGCTCGGGCCCTTACACCCCCGTCCGGTCGCCCGTCGGCGTGGTCACCGCCCTGTCAGGACCTCTCGACGCCCCGCAGGCTGTCGAGCCCGGAAACGATGGCGGCCACGACCCGATCCGTGTCGTCCTCGGACGTACGCCAGTTGCTGAACGCCGCGCGCAGCGCGGGAGTGCCGCCGTACACGGTCGGCGTCAGGAACGCCTCCCCGGACGCGGCGACGGCCCGGGCCAGCGCGTCGACCCGCTCCCGCGTCGGCTCGTCGGCGAGGGTGAAGCAGACCACGTTGAGCCGGACCGGCGCCAGCAGCGAGAGCTCGGGAAGACCGGCGATGCGCTCGCCGAGGCGCCGCGCGAGGGCGACCGTGCGCTCGACGATCTCGCGGTGCCCCGCACGGCCGTACGCCATGAGCGAGAACCAGGCCGGCAGGGCCCGCAACCGGCGGGAGCTCTCCGGTGTGAGGTGCAGGAAGTCGGGGTCCTTCGTGGGCAGCCCGATGTACGGCGACGCGTTGTGGAAGACGTTCACCTGGAGGTCCTGTCGGCGGGTGAACTGGACCGCCGCGTCGTAGGGCACGTTGAGCCATTTGTGCAGGTCGACGCAGATCGAGTCGGCCGCGTCGAGGCCGTCGACGTAAGACGCGTACGCGGGGGAGAGGGCGGCGAAACCGCCGAACGCGGCGTCGACGTGGAGCCAGAAGTCGTACCGCTCCTTGAGCGCGGCGATGGCCCGCAGGTCGTCGAAGTCCACGGTGTTCACGGTCCCGGCATTGGCCACGACGATCGCCGGACGGCCCTGAAGCGCGGCCAGGGCGTCGGCGAGCCGGTCGACGTCCACGGCCTCGCGGTTGCCGGGCAGCACCGGCACGCGGCGCAGCCGGTCCCGGCCGATGCCGAGCACGGCCAGCGCCTTGAGAACGGTGGAGTGGGCGCTGCCCGACAGCACATCGACGGGGCCGAGGGCAGCGACCCCGTCCCGGGCGACGGAGACCCCGCTGCGCTCACCGAGCCATTCCCTGGCGATGGCGAGCCCCACGGTGTTGGACGCGGTCGCACCGGTCACGAACGCCCCGCTGTGCGCATCGCTCAGCCCGAACAACGCCCGCAGCCAGCTCACCGTCTCCCGTTCCAGTGCCGTCGCCCAGGAGTCGGCGCCATTGATCACGTTCTGGTCGTACGTGCTCGTCAGCCAGTCCCCGGCCAGCGCGGCCGGCGTCGTACCGCCCGTGACGAAGCCGAGGTAGCGCGGACCGGCGGAGCCGGAGAAGCCCGGAGCCCACCGCTCGGCGAACCGGGCGAGGGCACCCCCGGCCCCGACCCCCTCGGCCGGGAGGCCCGCACGCTCGGGCGCGTCGGCCAGGCGTACGACCGGCCGCTCGGCCAGACCGGCCAGCTCCCGGGCGGCCAGATCGCGGGCGGACTGCAGGAGCTCCGGAAGCCGGGAGAGATCGTCGGCGAGTACGCGATGCATAACGGCAGCGTAGGGACAATTTCACTGTTTGGTCACAGCCGCGCCAGGCCCACAACCCTCGACCCCGCGGACCTGTCTAGCTGGCAGAGAACGCACGAATCACAAGGGAGAGGCCCGGCCATGGGGGACATTCGCAGACGGCGCGCCGTCGCACTCGGCATCACCGCAGGACTGGTCGCACCGCTCACGCTGGCACTCGGCGCCGCGCCGGCGCAGGCCGCGAGCTGTACGACGCAGGCCGGGCCGTATCAGAAGCAGGTGGAGAAGTTCCTCGGCCGACCGGTCGACGGAAAGCAGTCCGCCGCCGACTGCAAGGCCATCCAGGCCTTCCAGAACAAGCATGGCATCACCCCGAACGCCGGGTACGCGGGACCCGTCACCTGGGGCGTGATGGACCTGATGAACAAGCAGAAGGCCGTCGGGAACAACCCCAACAAGGACGGCAAGTGCCCGACGAACAAGGGCCGCATAGCCTGCGTCAACCTCACGCTCCAGCTGAGCTGGATCCAGGACGGCAGCAGTCTCGTCTACGGCCCGGTGCCCGTGCGCACCGGCCGTGACGGCTACGAGACCCGCACCGGCCTGAAGAAGATCTACTGGCGGGACATCGACCACGTCTCGAACATCTACAACGTGCCGATGCCCTACAGCCAGTTCTTCGACGGCGGCCAGGCCTTCCACTCGGTCGGCGTCAGCATGTGGAACCCGCCGGGCTCGCACGGCTGCGTCAACATGACCAAGACCACCGCCAAGAAGTACTGGTCCCTGCTGAAGAACGGCGACGACGTCTTCGTGTACGGCCGCAAGCCGGGCACCTGACGCAGCACAGGTACCCGGCCGCGGGGGAGGGCGTCACGCCTCGGGCGCGTCCCCGAAGTCCGGGATCTCCAGCCTGACCCCGCCCTGCTGCGCCGACTCGTGCGCGACGATGCCCGGCAGGGTGTAGCGGGCCGCGACCCACGCGTTCACGGACGGCAAGGTGCGGCTGTTGACCGCGGTCACGAAGTCGTCCACCAGGAAGTGGTGACTTCCTTCGTGGCCGTTGTGCAGGTTGTCGAACTCACGGGGCAGCCGGGCGCGGTCGTGCACCGGCGCCGAACCCGAGGTGAACGCGGCGCGCAGATCCGGCGCGATGTGCTGGAGTGACGGGTCGTCCGGAGCCATGGTCGGCTTGGGCTCCAGCAACTCGCTGATGTCCTTCACGCCCTTCTTGTCCTGCCACAGAGCCACGGTGGCGAGCTGCTCCATGCTCGCCTCGGTGCCGAAGAACCGGAATCGCGACTCCCGTATGTGCGAGGGGTAGCCGACCCGCCGGAACTCGTTGGTACGGAACGAGCCGCCGCCCGCGACCTCGAACAGCGCGGTCGCGTTGGAGACGTCGTTGCCGAACTGGCTGACGGCCTTGTCGAAGACGCCGTCGCCGCGGTCGTCCACGACACCGATCGCCGACACACTCACCGCGTGCGTCTGCCAGGCTCCCAGCACACCGCCCACCGCGTGCGTCGGGTAGAGCAACGGGGGATAGCTGGCGGTCGCCTTCCAGTTGTCGCCGCCGCTGTACTGGTACGCCTCGTAGAACCCCAGGTCCATGTCGTGGACGTAGTCGCCCTCGGCGTAGAAGAGCCGCCCGAAGGCGCCCTCGGCGATCTGGTTGCGGGCGTGCACCGTCGCCGGGTTGTACTGGCTGGTCTCACCCATCATGTACGTCAGCCCGGTCGCCCTGACCGCGTCGATGATCGCCGCGATCTCCTCCGTGGTGATCGCCATGGGGACGGCGGAGTAGACGTGCTTGCCGGCGTTCAGGCCCTGGAGGACCAGCGGTCCGTGGGTCCAGCGCTGGGTGAAGACGGCGACCGCGTCGACGGCCTCCGACTCCAGCATCGCCTCGTACGACGGGAAGGTGCCCGCCAGTCCCTGTGCGTCGGCGAGTTGCTCGGCCCGCTCGGGCAGCAGATCGGTGACGTACACGTCGCTGACACCGGGGTGGGCCTGGAACAGCGTGGCGAACTGGCCGGAGAACTGGCCGGCACCGACGATGCCGAGGGAGAACGTCATGTAAAGCGTGCCCTTCACTGGTAGAGACTGCGGTGGAGAGATCACTGCGGTGGAGAGATCACTGCGAGAGGATCCGGTTGATCTGGCTGGTGGTCCGGTCGAGGCTGTTCACCGATGCTCCGTTGCCGTAGATGTCCTCCATCTGCGGCTGCATGAGCGCGGTGACGTCCGCCGCGTAGTTGGTGATCGGGTAGGAGAAGGTGCGGAAGCGCTTCTTGTCGGCCACGGGTTCGGTGAAGGCCGTGACGTCGATGCCCTTCTTCTTGTAGGCGGCGATGGCGGCTTCAGTGCCGGCCGCAGTGGCGGGGAAGACGACGCCGTATTTGCCGACGACGCTCTGGCATGCGTCGGAGGCCAGGTAGGCCACCCACTTGCGGGCGCCCGCCTTGTTCTTGGAGGCCTTGGTGATGGAGTCGGCGAGGCCGTTCATCATGGTGGCGCGCTTGCCGGTCGGGCCGACGGGGGTGACGGCGCTCTTGATGTCCCTGCCCTTGAAGCCGGCGTAGGTGGAGATCATCCAGGCCCCGTCGAACGTGGTGGCCGCCTTGCCTGCCGCGACCTGGGTGTTGCCCTGGTTGGACTGGACGTTGTAGTCGGAGAAGGGGGCCAGGTAGCCCTTCTTCGCCAGCCCGAAGTACCACTTGATCACGGCCTTGAAGGTCTCGCTGTCGTACTGGTACTTCGTGCCCCAGCGGGCCTTCTCCGTGTAGTCCCAGCCGGCGGAGGCGGCGAACATGCTCCACTGCGTCTGGCCGTCGCCGTAGCCGCCGCCGTTGCTGGCCAGCCCGTACACCTTGACGTGGTTCTTGTCGAAGCCGGGCTCGTCGCCCCGCTTGCCGTTCTTGTCGATGGTGAGACGGGCGATGGCCTTCTCGAAGGTGCCGCCGTCCTTCGGGTTCCAGGACAGGTCGCCCAGCTGCTCGGCGCTGAGACCGGCGGACTTGGCCATCTTGTCGTTGTAGAAGAGGGCGACGGTGTCCCAGTCCTTGGGGGCGCCGTAGCGGTGGCCGTCCTGGCCGGTCCAGTTGGCGGCGAGGCCTGGCTGGTAGTCCTGTTCCTTGATGCCGAGGTCGTCGAGCGGTTCGAGGACCTGCAGATCGGCGAACTGGCCGAACTTCTGGATGTGGTCGGTGAACACGTCCGGCTGGGTGCCCGCGATGAACCCTGCGGTGAGCTTGGTCCAGTAGTCGCTCCAGCCCAACTGCGTGATCTTGACGTGCAGCCCGGGATTCTCCTTCTCGAACCCCTTCGCGCAGGCCTGGTAGGCGGGCAGCTGGTTGGCGTCCCAGAGCCAGTACGTCACGGTGTTCGCGGAGGCCCCGGTGGCGTCGCCCTTCGCGCACCCGGTTGCCAGGGACAGTGCCAGCGCTCCGGCGAGCGCGGTCAGCGTACGAAGTCGCATCTTCAAGTCCCTCACTTGATCCCGGTGAAGCCGATGGAGCTGACGATGCGGCGGGCGAAGCAGGCGAAGAGCACCAGCATCGGGAGCGCGGCGATCAGCGTCGCCGCCGTGAGCCCGGACCAGTCGACGCCGGTCGCCGGGGTCTGCGCCCGGAAGATCGCCAGCGCCACGGTCAGCACGCGCGAGCTGTCGCTGTAGGAGACCATCAGCGGCCAGAAGTAGTCGTTCCAGGAGGTGATGTACGTCAGCACGGACAGCGTGATGACCGGCGTGGACGCCATCGGCAGGATCACCCGGAAGAAGATCTTGACCTTGCCCGCGCCGTCGAGCAGCGCCGCCTCCTCGACCTCGCTGGGGATGTTCATGAAGAACTGCCGAAGGAAGAAGACCGCGAACGGCGTCATGAAGAGGCTGGGCAGGGCTATGCCGAGCAGCGTGTCCACGAGGTGGAGTTGCTTGATGAGCACGAAGTTCGGCAGCAGCGTGAAGATGGTCGGCACCATCAGCCCGGCCAGGAACAGACCGAACACCTTGTCCCGGCCGCGCCAGCGCAGCCGCGCGAAGGCGTAGGCGGCCATCGCCGAGAAGAAGATCTGGCAGCCCGTGATCAGTGTCGAGACGATCACCGAGTTGAGCAGATAGCGCCAGAAGTCCAGCCCGCCGCCGGCGCCGCCCTGGGCGACCGCCTCCTTGGCGGACTGCAGCCCGAGGGCGCGTTCGAAGCCGCTCGTGCTGAGATCGACCGGCAGGGGGTTCGCCGGGTCCGCGCCCAGGCCGGCGTTGGTGGACAGCGCGGTGCGCAGGATCCAGTAGAACGGCAGCAGGGTGATGAGGACGATCAGGCCCATCACGGTCCAGGCGGCGACCCGGCCGAGGGAGAACCTGCGCCTGACCGGACGTATCTCGGTCGTCGTGGTGGTCACGGCAGCCACGGTGAGCTCCTTCCGTCAGCCGAGGTCGGTCTGGCCGGCCCGGGTGAGCCGGTACTGCAGGACGGTGATCGCGCTCAGCACGACCAGCAGGGCGACGGACATCGCCGAGGCGTAGCCGAACTGGAAGCGGCCGAAGGCGGAGCCGTAGATGTAGTACTGAAGGACGTTGGTCGCGTTCGCCGGACCGCCCGCGGTGGTCACGGCCACGGTGTCGAAGACCTGGAACGAACCGATCACAGTCATGATCAGTACGACGGCCAGCACCGGCCGCAGCAGCGGCATGGTGATCCGCCAGAACATCCGCCACTCACTCGCGCCGTCCACCTTCGCCGCCTCGTAGACGTCGTTCGGGATCGCCTGCAGACCGGCGAAGAGCAGCAGCGCGGTGTAGCCGACGTGCCGCCAGACGTTGATCAGGGCGATGGTCGGGATGGCCCAGGTCTCGTCGTTGAGGAAGGGGATGCGGTCGAACCCGATCGCGCTGATGATCTCGTTGCCGATACCGAGCTGGGTGTCGAGGATCCACAGCCAGACCAGGCCCGCGACGACGTTCGACATCAGATACGGGGTGAGCACGATGCCCCGCAGCATCGCCGACTGGGTGAGCCGCTGCAGCAGCACGGCGATCGCGAGCGCGGCGACCGTCTGCACGCCGATGTTGATCACCACGTACTCGACGGTGACCGTCAGCGAGTCCCAGAAGATCGGGTCGTGGACCATCCGTACGTAGTTGTCCAGGCCCACCCACTCGGGCGGCGTGAGCAGGTTGAAGCGGGTGAAACTCAGATAGACGCCCCGCAGCGTCGGCCAGAGCAGGAAGACCAGGAAGCCCAGCATCGCCGGAGCGATGAAGACCGCGGCCAGCCGCCCGTCCCCCTGACTCTCGCGGGAGCGCGCCCGCCGCGTCCTCGGCTTGGTCCCTGCCCCCTCGGCGCCGCCCACAGGCAGACGCGACGGAGGGCTGCTGGAGGCGATGGTCATCGGGAGACTCCCTCGTCTGCGGCGGCTCGTCCTCGGCCACTTACTTTTGTGGCGGAAGAATCCAGCCGTCAAGAGGTGCGCGAGTATCTTCTCCAGGGCGTGTGGACCGGCTTAGACTGGCCTGGTTGTTTTTGTAGAGAAAAAAATCATGTGGGAGCCTGACGACCATGACCGCAGTAGCCGCCAGTTGGCTCCCCCTCAGCCCCGGTGAACGCTCGGTTGCGATCGAGGTGCTCCTCGGTGGCCCGGTGTCGCGCACCGAACTCGCCCGGCGGCTCGATCTGTCCGCGGGCAGCCTCACCCGGCTGACCAAACCGCTGATCGAGTCGGGTCTCCTCGTCGAGGTCCCCGAGGCGGGCGCCCCGGCGGAGGTGCGCCAGGGCCGCCCGTCGCAGCCGCTGGACGTGGTCGCCGAGTCACGCTCCTTCATCGGTTTCAAGATCACCGAGGACATGGTCTACGGCGTCGTCACCACCCTCAGGAGCGAGATCGTCGCCCGCTATGACCGCCCCCTCGCCACCCATGACCCCGCCGGGGTCGTGGACCTGCTGGGGGAGATGGTCGACGAGCTCGCCGGCAGCCACCCCCGGCTCGCCGGTATCGGCATCGGTGTGGGCGGTCTCGTCGAGGACCGTGCCGTGGTCGGGGAGTCCCCGTTCCTGCACTGGCGCGACGTCCCGCTCGCCGAACTGGTCGAGGAGCGCACGGGGTTGCCGGTCGTCGTGGAGAACGACGTGGCCGCCCTGGTCGAGGCGGAGACCTGGTTCGGCGCCGGCCGCGGCCTCGACCGCTTCGTCGTCCTCACCATCGGCGCCGGCATCGGCTACGGGCTGGTCCTGGGCGGCAAGCGGGTGCCGTACGCCGAGGAGGACCGGGGCTTCGGGCGGCACTGGATCGTGAACCCCAACGGCCCGCTCACCCCCGACGGGGCACGCGGCAGCGCCGTCTCCCTGCTGACCATCCCCAACATCCGCTACCAGGTGCAGGCCGCTACCGGTCGTGACCGCACGTACGAGGAGATCCTCGAGCTCGCCGCGGCGGGCGAGCCGATGTCCTCCCGGGTCATCGAGGAGGCGGCCCGCGCCCTGGGCACCCTGGTCGCCCAGATCGGCAACTTCGTGCTGCCGCAGAAGGTCCTGCTCGCCGGAGAGGGGGTGGGGCTGATGGAGGTCGCCGGCAAGACTGTGACGGACACCATCCGCGCCCATCGGCACCCGCTGGCCGCCCCGATCGACCTCGAGACCAAGGTGTCCGACTTTCACGACTGGGCGCGTGGCGCCGCCGTTCTCGCGATCCAGGTGCTGGTGCTCGGGGCGGCGGACGCCTGAACTCCTCGGTCCACGTGGACAGATGGACGTGATCAGCAACACGGTCTGAAATGTCCGTATTGTGCGAGCTTGCTCACAGCGCCTTCACCTCGGGAGTCCTATGCTTCACAGCATGTCCACCACTGTTGAATTCGCCTCCGATCGCTCGGCTGACGAGGTCAACGAGGAGATCCGGGCGCTGTGGCGCCGGGCGGGCGGGACACTGAGCGTCGAGGAGCGCGAGGAGTACCAGCGCCTCGTCCTGGAGTGGGCCGCCGCGGCCCCGCAGCCGGCGAAGGCGGCCTGAGCACCAGCCTCAGCCCGAGCACCCTCCTCGGTGCGCCTCCCCAGTCATCGGAAGGCCCACCCGGGGCACTCCCGACCCGATGGGTGCCCTCCTCGCACTGACCTCGGCCGTCTATCACGGCATCCTCTATTCGCTCTATTCGCTCTATTCGCTCTATCCCGCGCTGCCCGTCGTCCTGGGGTTCGTCCTCCTGCGTGAACCCCTCAGGGACGACGGGCGATCGGGCTTGCCGGCGCGGCGGCGGCCACCGTTGTGCCGACCCTGGGCTGAGGATCCGGCCCCGTCAGCCCCAGGTCGCCGAGTAGTGGCGCCGGTACGCCTTGCGGTCCTGTTCCGCGCGGATGAAGCGGGCCGCCACCAGCGCGACCATGCTCCCCGCGATGACCAGCAGCCCGGGCCCGACGTTCTTCGGGTCCGCGAGCCGGGACAGCAGGGTCGACGCATCGGCGCCAGCGATCGGGGTCGACGAGCCGGGCGATGCCGCACCGGGAGCGATCGCGCTCTGCGTGGCCGACGCGGACGGCGTCGGAGCGGCCGAGCCGTTCTGCTGACCGGCGCCGCTCGGCGCCGCGACGATCAGCTTCATGCCGAGCGAGTCCAGCGCCTTCGTCACCGGCTGGAAGAAGGTCGTGCCACCCGCGTTGCAGTCGCCGCTGCCGCCCGACGTCACCCCCAGCGCGATCCCCTCGGAGAACATCGGACCACCGCTGTCCCCGGGCTCGGCGCACACGTTCGTCTCGATGAGCCCCGTGACCGTGCCCTCCGGGTAGTTGACCGTCGCGTCGACGGCGGTCACCTCACCGTCGCGCAGCCCGCTCGTGCTGCCGCTGCGGAACACCCGCTGTCCCACGGCCGGATCGGCCAGGCCCGTGATCCGCACGCCCTTGCCGTCCCCGATGGACACGACCTCGGCGCCCGCGCCCGCGTCCCCGCTCGCGTACTCCACCAGGGAGAAGTCGGCACCGGGGAAGTTCTGCTTGACGGTCCGGCCGATCTGCTGGGTGGCCCGGTTGTCGCCGAACCACACGGACCCGTCCGGCCCGCAGTGCCCGGCCGTGAGGATGAAGTCGCGCTGTCCGTCGGTGACGTTGAAGCCGGCCGAACAGCGCCCGCCGGTCGACAGCAGCGGCAGTGCGCCGTTGAGCCGGGTCGTGAACGTGCCCTCGGTGCGCTCCATACGGACGAAGCCGCCCATGCCGTCCGCGAGCTTCGTCATCCGGGACCAGTCGGCGGCCGAGACGGTGCTGTCGCCCCGGACCACCACCTCGTTGGACCGGTAGTCCATGACCCACGCCGTACCGGCCACCCGAGGCGCCGAACGCAGCGTCGACGCCGCCGACTTCAGCTCGTCCATGCTGTGGTCGACCATCTTGGCCTCGGCGCCGGACTGCCGCACCTCGGCGGCCGCCTCCTCGTCGGTGACCGCGACGACGGGCTTGCCGTCAGCGCCGATCCAGCTGCCCGCCGTACGGGAAGCACCCAGGCGTGCGACGACAGCGCTGCCGGTGTCGGTGGCCGGAGCGGCGTAGGTGTGCGGGCCGGCGGAGCCGTCCGGAGGTTCGCTCGCCACGGCGCGTGTGACCATCGTTCCTCCGAGGAGGAGTCCGCCGACGGCCGCCAGCCGTGTCACTCGCCGGACGAGACGTCGTCGTGCGTGCCTCATGCAGGGCTCCCGAACCAGTACAGCGCGGCGCGAACGCCGCGGGGCCCTCCCGGAGTTGAGCACCCTCTCTCCATACGTGGCCCGGCAGGCCCGCGTTCACCACACAGGTGACCGTTCCTGCGTCGGCGCCGCATCCGTCACCGGCCGCTCCCGGTCCGCACCGTTCCCGGCCACCGCACACGCCTCTATCTTTGTGCCCCATGACCAGGATCCCGTACGCAACGTCCGGTGCACCAAATCCCTTTCGCGCACTCGCCCTCGACCGGCTCCGATGTCGTACGAGCATGAAATGGCGTGCCTATCCCGACGACGTGCTGCCGATGTGGGTGGCCGAGATGGACGTACCGCTCGCCGAACCCGTCGTCCGCGCGCTCACCGACGCCCTCGCACTCGGTGACACGGGCTACCCGGCGGGCACCGGCTACGCCGAGGCGCTGGCCGGTTTCGCGGACAAGCGGTGGGGCTGGGACGGGTTGGCCGTGGAGCGGACCGCGATCGTGCCCGATGTGATGCTCGGTGTGGTCGAAATGCTCAAACTGGTCACCGGACCGGGCGATTCGGTCGTGGTGAACTCACCCGTGTATCCGCCGTTCTACCAGTTCGTCGAGCACATGGACCGGCGGGTGCTCGAGGCTCCGCTGGGCGTGGACCTGCGCATCGATCTCGACGCCCTTGATGAAACGTTCCGGCGGGCGGTCGCCGGCGGGCGGCGCGCCGCCTTCCTGCTCTGCAGCCCCCACAATCCGACCGGCACCCTGCACACCGCGGACGAACTCGCCGCCGTGGCCGCCCTCGCCGACCGCCATGCCGTGCGTGTCGTCACCGACGAGATACACGCACCGATCACCGCCGGCGGTGCCGAGTTCGTGCCGTACCTGAGCGTCCCGGGCGCCGAGAGCGGACTGTCGCTGATGTCGGCGTCGAAGGCCTGGAACCTGGCCGGCCTCAAGGCGGCCCTGGCCATCGCCGGGCCCGCGGCCGCCGCCGACCTGGCCCGCCTGCCCGAAGAGGTCGGCCACGGTCCCAGCCACCTCGGGGTCATAGCCCACACCGCCGCCCTGCGCGACGGCACCGGCTGGCTCGACGCCCTGCTGTCGGCACTCGACGACAACCGGCGCCTGCTCGCCGGCCTCCTGGCCGAGCACCTCCCGGCGATCACCTACCGCCCGGGCGAGGCCACCTACCTCGCCTGGCTCGACTGCCGCGCCCTCGGCCTCGGCGACGGCGTCGACCCGGCCGACGTCTTCCTGCGCCGCGGCCGGGTGGCACTCAACTCCGGGATCCCGTTCGGCACCGGGGGAGCAGGGCACGTACGGCTGAACCTGGCCACGTCGCCGGAGCTGATCAGGGAGGGCGTACGGCGGATGGCGGCGGCGCTCGACTGAGACGGCACGGGCGAGGGACCCAGGACCTGTCCGACAGCAGGGGGTGAGGGCGCCGGTCGGCACCCGCACCCACCTGCCTACACTTCCCGCCATGGACGACACGTCGCTGGAGCAGCTCGGCGCGGGCAAGTACCTGCTCATCACCAGCTACCGAAAGAACGGAACCGGTGTCGCCACGCCGGTCTGGGTGGTCCGGGACGCCGACGCACTCGGCGTCTGGACGGTCGCCGACTCGTGGAAGGTCAAGCGCATCCGGGCCCGGGGCGACGTCCTCGTCGGCCCCTGCGACCTGCGCGGCAGGCCGACCGGCGACCAGGTCCCCGCCACCGCCGAGATCTGCGACGAGGCGACCAGCGCCCGCTACCGCCGGCTCATCGCCCGCAAGTACGGGATCACCGGCCGCCTCTCGCTGCTCGGCAGCCGACTGCGCCGCGGTGTGCACGGCACAGTCGGCGTACGGATCACGCTGACACCCTGACCTGCTGACCTACGTCATGGCCGGCCGACGGTGCGTCACGAGGCGTCCAGCACCGTGCCCGTCACCGCCGGTGTGCCGGGCAGCGGCTCACCGTTGTCGTTCGCCGGCTGGAAGCGCACCGACTCGGCCGGCTCGGCCACCTGGTCCTTGAGCGTCGGCACCTGTACCTCGGTGCTCGTCTGCCCCGGCTGGACGGACGCCCACAGGTAGAGGCCGTCGACCTTCGACAACGGCCGTTCCGGGTCCGGCGACGCACCGGTGTTCTCCAGGAGCCAGCCGGGGTCGACGTCCTTCGTCGACAGCTCGGGACCGTCGGTGACGGGCAGCACGGTGAGCAGCCCGCTCACCTCCGCGTCGGCCACCGCGGACAAGGAGATCCGCCACTTCAGCGGCTGACCCTCGGTCACCCGGTCGGCGACCGGCGTCACGGACACCGAGGGCACCGGATCGTCGTTCTCCACGGTCACCCCGCCCCGGTGGGCGCCGATCACGGAGGTGCGGACCGCCTTCACGAACACGTCGTGCGCCAGGTCGTAGCCGTAGCGGCGATTGCCCTCGACCTTCACCGGTACGTCGATGTCGTGCGCGCCGGGCCGGACCGTCACCAGCCGGTCCGTGGCCCGGCCGGTGTCCGGGTCGGCGACGAACAGCCGGATCTGCCCACTGCCGTGCCCCGAGACCCGGACCGGTACCTGGTACGTCCGTACGCCCGAGTCCCCTTCCTTGACGGTCAGCCGGCCGATGTCGACCCGGGGCAGCGGAGCCTCGCGCACCTGCGGTGTGCCCGGCCGCCAGCCCCAGGCGTCCATCAGCCAGGCCCGCCCGGACCCCGTGCGCGGCGTCAGTGCCAGGGACTTGACGTGCCGCAGGTCGAGCGCGGCCGCGTCGTCGGCCCCGATCGGCACGCGCACCTCACGCGCCCAGTACGAGGCGGTCCGCTGCGTCCCCGGCAGCCCGTCGACCTTGACCCGGCCGAGGGTCCGCTGCCGTCCGGCGGTGTCGGTGACGGAGACGTCCAGCTGCGTTCCGGTGCTGTTCGGCGGCACGATCACGCGCAGCGCCAGCGCCTTGTCACCCGCCAGGGACAGCGGCCGGTCGGGTCGGATCCGCGCGGCTGAGCCCGCCGCGGACCAGCGCAGCGCGACCGCGCGGCGGCCGGGCTCGCGGTCGGTGTCCCACCGCGCGAAGTGCGGTGAGGCGCCGGCCGCCTCCGACGACAGACAGGCCTTGGCCGCGGAAGGATCCACCGCCGAGCACAGCCTGCCTCCGCTCACGGTGACCTTGCCGTCCGGCAGGAACCCGGCTCCGCGCCGCGCGCCCACCGCATGCGTGAGGACGTGCGCGGGATCGGCCGACGGCGCACGGCGGCCCGAACCGTCGAGCAGCGGACGAACCCGGTCGTCCCCGGCGACGAACAGCCGTGCCGCCGCCGCGATGTAGGTGGCGCCGGCCATGTGCTGCCGGTCGGCGGTCAGCCGGGTCCTGGTGCCGGGGGAGCAGACCGGGTCGCGCTCCTCCTCGTCGGTCCAGAAGTCGTCGTCGGCGGGCGCCTCGGCCTGCCCCGGCGTCCACTCGCTGTTGAAGTAGTTGTGGTTGGCGCCCACCATGTACACGGCACTGTGCAGGGCGGCACCGCGGCTGACCTGGCGGGTGCCGTCGACGTACACCTCGCCCTGCAGATCGGAGACATCGCCGTCACAGCCCGGCAGGATCGTCATCGACGGCACGTCCGCGACCGGGTTCTGGCCGAAGATCGTCGGGCCGATGAGCACGGTGCCGCGGATCCGCCAGCGCACCGGGCCGTGATAACCGTCCTGGTCCGCGGGCGGCGGGTAAAGGCTGTCCATCGCGGCCCGGTTGACGCCCTCGCCGCCCCGCGAGTGCCCCACCAGCAGTACCCGCGACAGATCGGCGCCGGCTGCCTGCCGTACGTCCGCCGGTGCCGTGCTCGGGTGGGCGGACCAGCCGGCCCAGCGGGCGAGATGCTGCCGTACGAGTGACGAGCGGGCCTGCGCGCCGCCGTCCTCGGCGCGCCAGTCCTGGCCGTTGATGCCGTTGGCGGAGATCGACACCGTCACATAGCCCTGGGAGGCGAGCAGGCGCTGGTCGCGCAGATAGCCGCGGTGGCTGGGCACCGGCTTGGAGCCGGCCGCGCAGGGCCAGTCGCCGCTGATCTCACCCTGCGGTGTGTAGCAGGTGACGTGGCGTCCGTGGAGGAAGAGGGCGAGCGGTCGGCGGCCGTCGGCACCCTTGGGCGCCACGACCACGGCCCGCATCTCGACCGGCTCGGCGAAACCGGGCAGCCGTACCGGGTCGAGGTCGTACTCGCCGGTGACGGTCCGGTACGCGCCCGGCTTGCCGGGGTCGACCTGGTTCGCCGGCAGTTGCGAGGGGGCGGTCACCGCCGAGCGGGCAGCTCCACCGGTGCCGGCCTCGGGTGCGTCCAACCGGCGTCCCGCAGCCCGTACTTGGAGGTCCTTGACGGAGGCCGACGGGACACCGTCGAGGCCGAGCCGGAACGTGCGCCCGTCCTTCGCCGGCGCCGGACGGCCGAGCAGATGGCCACCGGCGTAGAACTCGACCCGGGCGTGGCCCATAGGCACCCGTTCGTCGGAGCGCCACACCAGCTTCCGCGCGGTTCCGTCACCGGTGATGCTCCAGTCCGGCGGCAGACCGTCGCCGCTGTCCACCGACTCCGCTAACGGCCTTGCTTCGGGCCGCTGTTGGGCCTGGGCCCACCCGGGCGACGCCCCCACCACCGCGAGGACCGCCAAGGCGGTGACCCATATTCGCCGGGCACGGATCACGTGCCCCTCCTTCCGCTCGCCCCAGGGCGCCCCTGGGGCACTCACTCCGGGAGGACGGATGGAGGTGCTTGTGCGTTGCCTGTGAAGGGTGGGAACGATGACGGACCGGGACCGGGCGGGCGGCTGAGGACCGGGTCAGTGGCTGAGGAGTGGGCGGGCGGCCGACGGGAAAGGGCACCACAATGAGCCGAACTCCCCACCGTCGCACCGCCGTTGTCGGCACCGGCCACCGTGCCCAGACCTTCACCCGGGCCCTCGCCGCACGCTCGGGCCACTTCGTCGCCGCCCTCTGCGACCCCAGCCCCACCCGGATGGCCTTCCACAACCGGCTGCTGGCCGAGGCCGGCGCACCCGCCGCCACCCAGTGGGCGCCGGACCGCTTCACCGACATGCTCGCCGAAGAGGACATCGACGAGGTCGTCGTCACCACCGTCGACGCGGAACACGATCGCTACATCGTCCCTGCCCTGGAAGCGGGCTGCCGCGTCGTGACCGAGAAACCGATGACGGTCGACGCGGAGCGCTGCGCCCGCATCCTCGACACGGTCCGGGACACCGGCAACTCCCTCACCGTCGCCTTCAACTACCGCTTCAACCCCGTGCACGAGAAGGTCCGCGACCTGCTCGCCGACGGCGCGATCGGCGAGGTCGTCTCCGTCCACTTCGAGTGGCTGCTCGACGTACGCCACGGCGCCGACTACTTCCGCCGCTGGCACCGGGAGAAGCGCCACAGCGGCGGCCTGATGGTGCACAAGTCAGGCCACCACTTCGACCTGGTCAACTGGTGGCTCGCGGACGAGCCGAGGGACGTCTTCGGCTACGGGCGGCTCGGTTTCTACGGCCCTGCCGCGGGCGAGCGCCACGGGCTGCGCCGGGACTACGACCGTGCCCACGGCGCCGACCAGGCCGCCGACGACCCCTTCGCCCTGGACCTGGCGGCCGACGACACCCTGCGTGCCCTCTATCTCGACGCCGAGCAGGACGACGGGTACGTGCGCGACCGCAACGTGTTCGGCGGGCCCGTCTCCATCGAGGACGACATGGCCGTCCTCGTGCGGTACGCCGGGGGCGCGACGATGACGTACCACCTCACCGCGTACTCCCCGTGGGAGGGCTACCGGGTCATGTTCAACGGCAGCGAGGGACGGCTGGAACTCGAGGTGGAGGAGAGCCGTTGGCAGTCGCCCCGGACCCGGATCGGCTCCGGCAGCGGTGCCGTGCACGGGGACACGGCGGCCGAGCACGCGGGTGGCGTCCGGCTCACGCTGCGTCCGCTGTGGCGGCCTCCGCTGGACGTTGCGCTCGTGACCGCCCACGAGGCGCACGGCGGGGGTGACCCGCGCATGCTGGACGCCCTCTTCGGCCCCGTCGATCCGGCGCGGGCGGCGACTCGGGGACGGCGGCACCCGCGGTGGCGCATCCCACGGCCACCGAACGCGACGGCGCGCTGGCCCTGGCCGTCGGGCTCGCCGCCAATCAGTGCTTCGAGACGGGACGGCCCGTCGCCGTACCGGAGTTGATCCCAGGGATCGGGAAACCCTCAGCCGATCAGGGGGCTCAGGTCCAGGCGCGGTAGGGCTCGTCGATCAGCTGGAACACCGGCTCGCCCCGGACCGGGTCCTTCGCCGTGGACAGCCGGACCCGGTCGCCGCTGTGGATGCCGATGGGCGGGCCCATGACCCGTCCGCGCACGACGAAGCCCTCGGCCATCTCGACGAGCGACACATTGCGCGCGGCGGGGGTGTTGCGGTGGACCACCGTCGAGTGACGTACCGTCCCCACGCCCTCGCTGCGCTCCGTGCGCAGATCACTGCCCTGGCAGACCGGACACAGCAGCCGGTGGTACATCGCCGTGCCGCACCAGGTGCAGCGCTGGAAGAGGACCGCCTCCGTGGCCGGGGCCGCGGGGTCGAGTACACCGGTCGCGGAACCTGCGGTCTGACGAGTAACAACGCTTCCTGAGTGGTGGTACACGCTGGTCAACTCCCTGCGCTCGGCCGGAATCCCACGTGCCCGGGTCGCCCGTGCACGCACGTGCCCGGCTCACCGTGCCACCGTGCACAGCGCCAGAGTATGGCACTCAGTGCCACACGTAAAGGCACTCCGTACCCTGAATCTGTACGGGATTTCGATCAGTCGCGTCCGAGCGTGGTCTCGATCTCCTGGACGACCCGCCACAGCGGCGCGCCGCGCCGGGACACGACGACCACCACGTCCTCGGGTTCCTCGTCACCTGCGGGGCCGGGGGGAGAGGCGGCGCCGAAGGCGGACTGCACATACCCCAGGGCGTGGTCCACCGCGGCGCCGGCGTCGTCCTGGCCGTCCGAGCGCAGCCAGGAGCGCAGCGCGTTGTTGTGCGCCGCGACCACGGCGGCGGCGATCACATCGGCCTGCAGGGTTCCGTCGCGCCGGGCGGCGAGGCGCTCGCGCAGATACTCGGCCAGGGCGCGCTCGTAGCGCCACACCACCGACAGCTCGTAGGCGCGCAGCCCCGGCACCTTCTTGGTGAGCCGGTAGCGCTGCACCGAGAAGGTCGGGTTCTCGGCGTACATGCGCAGCACCAGCCGGGCCGCGTCGCACACCCGGCGCACCGGCTCGTGGTCCGGGCCGCTCGCGGCGAGGAACGCGGTCATGTCGGCGAGGCACCGCTCGTGGTCGGGGAAGACCACGTCCTCCTTGGAGGGGAAGTAGCGGAAGAACGACCGACGGCCGACACCGGCCAGCGCCACGATGTCGTCGACGGTCGTCTGCTCGTAGCCCCGCTCCGGGAACAGCTGGAAAGCCGCCGCGACCAGTGCCTCCCGCATCGAGGGCTTCGCCGCCCCGGCCTCCGCCTTCTCGTCGCGGCCGGGTGTCCCGCTGCTGGTGCTCATGGACGGGAACGTAGCACCAGAGCGAGGCCCGTGGCACTCAGTGCGCTGCTGGCAGGGTACTGAGTGCTGCCAGTTGTTCGTCCGAGGCCGGTTCCCCCGAGTCGGGCAGCAGTTGGGGGATGCCGTCGATCACTGGATAGCGGCGACGCAGGCGGGGGTTGTAGAGCGCGGAACCCGGTTCCCCCGAGTCGGGCAGCAGTTGGGGGATGCCGTCGATCACTGGATAGCGGCGACGCAGGCGGGGGTTGTAGAGCGCGGAACCCGGTTCGTCCAGGATCAGCGGGCCCTTGTCGAGTGGACAGACAAGGATCCTCAGCAGCGGGTTGTCGGGCTTCATGAGCGGTTCCCTTCGTGGGCGGGCGGGCGGGCGGGGCGGTGGCGGGCGGGCGGGGCGGGGCGGTGCGCGTCGTGACGCGGCAGGGTGAGCACCGGTCCGCAACCGCCTGCGGCAGATCCGGGACCTGCGGGGTGAGGACCTGGAAGACCCCGACCGCCGCTTCGAACTCGAACTGGTCCTGCGAACGCGGCGGTTGCGCGGCGGTTGCGCGGGGAGTTCACCGACCCGCACGCCTGAGTGAGCACCTCGGTGATCGTATTGATTGCAAACGATCGATATGATTGTGGGCGTAGAGTGTGCAGCTCGGGACCACGCCCCGCGTGTGCCCGTGGATCGTTCGACCGTTGCCCCAGGGGGAACCGATGCGACTGCACGTCGACCAGCGTCATGAGCGGGTGCTCGAACTCGTCCGGGAGCGGGGCAGCCTCCGGGTCTCCGAACTCGCCGTCGAACTCGGCGTCTCGGCGGTCACCCTGCGGCGTGACGTGGAGGCGCTCGCCGCACAGGGCCGGGTGCATCGGCTGCACGGTGCGGTGGTGTGGCCGGGGGATACGGCCGTCGAAGGGCGGGAGCGGTCGGAGGGCGCCGAGGGCGCGGTGATCGGAATGATCGTTCCGACCACGAGCTACATCTTCGCGGACATCGTCCGCGGCGCCCGCGAGGCCGTGGCGGCGCAAGGCGGCCGCTTGGTCCTGGGGGTGTCCGGATACGTCGATGCCGAGGACCCCGTCCAGGCCGAGCACCTTCTCTCGGGCGGCGCGCAGGGACTGCTCGTCGCGCCCAGCTGGTTCGGCGGAGTCCCCGAGGACGGCCAGGAGAAGTGGCTGCTGGCGCGCGATGTGCCCGCTGTCCTGGTCGAACGCCTGGCCCCGCCCGGCAACCCCGCCGCGGTGCTGGACCGGGTGCGCACCGACCGCGCCCACGGCGCCGCCGTCGCCGTCGGGCACTTCGCGAGCCTCGGGCACCGCAGGATCACCGCCGTCCTGCAGGAGGGCCCCCACGCCACCCAGATCACCGCCGGTTACCAGGCGGCCGTGCAGGCCCTGGGCCTCGACGTGGACAAGGGCGCCCCGACCGTGCGCGAACACGGGGACTACGAGGCCAGCGTCGACTACCTCGTCGAGGCGGTGAAGAAGCGTCGCGTCACCGCCGCGCTGGTGCACAGCGACGAGGACGCGATCGTGCTGGTGCCGCGGCTGCAGGCGTGCGGCATCCGGGTCCCGGACGACCTCGCGCTGATCGCGTACGAGGACGAGGTGGCCGGCCTCTCCGACGTACCGCTCACCGCCGTCGCGCCCCCCACGCGCGCGGTGGGGGAGATGGCCGCCAAGCTGCTGCTGGAGCGCCTCGCGGAACGCCGGAGCGGACGGGAGCCGGGCCCGCGCCAACACCTCGACCTGCTCCCGGAGTTGAGGATCCGTTCCTCCTGTGGCGGTGAAACGGTCACCGAATGAGCGATCGACGATCGTTTTGATTGTTTCGCGCGAACGCTCTTGACTCTGATCGTGTGTGCACAAAAGATGTCCTGCGACCGCCTCTGCCCGTACGAGGTCTCGTAGGAGACGTGCCATGACACGCACTTCACGTTCGTTCCGCACGACCGCCACGACCGCCTTCGCCGCCGTGGCCGCGCTCGGTCTGCTCGCCACGGCCTGCGGGGGCGACGCCGACTCGACCGACACCGCCGCGGCGGGCAAGCCGGTCACGCTCACCTACTGGACCTGGACACTCGGGGCCAAGTCGACCGCGGAGGCGTTCAACAGGACGCACAAGGACATCAAGGTCGAGTTCACCGAGATACCGAGCGGCACCGAGGGCTACAGCAAGCTCGCCAACGCGGTGAAGGCGGGCAACGCCCCCGATGTGGCCACGATCGAGTACCAGATGGTCCCCGAGTTCGCGAGCCAGGGCAATCTGATCGACTTGAGCGAGTACGCCGGTGAAACGGTCAAGACGAAGTTCCCGCAATCGATCCAGGATCTCGTGACCTTCGGCGGCAAGACCTGGAGCGTGCCGTACGACGCCGCGCCGCAGCTGTACTACTACCGCACCGACCTGTTCAAGAAGTACGGCATCGAAGTCCCCCGGACCTGGGACGAGTTCAGGACGGCCGCCGAGCAGGTCAAGAAGCAGGACAAGAACGTCCGGCTCGCCTCCATGCCCAAGAGCGACCCGGCCCTGCTCGCCGCACTGTCCTGGCAGGCCGGCGGTAAGTGGTTCTCCACCGAGGGCGACGCCTGGAAGCCCGCCGTCGACGACACCGCGAGCAACAAGGTCGCCGCCTACTGGGACGGCCTGATCAAGGACGACCTCGTGCAGTCCTTCACCGCCTACAGCCCCGAGGAGACCAAGGCCCGCACCTCCGGCAAGACCCTCTCCTTCCTGGGCGCCTCCTGGTCCGCCGGCGGTATGAATACCGCCATGCCCGACCAGAAGGGCAAGTGGGCCGCCGCGCCCATGCCGCACTGGGGCACGGCCGCCAGCGGCAACTACGGCGGCACCTCCTACGGTGTCCTCAAGGGCAGCGAACACGCCGAGGCCGCCGCCGAGTTCATCACCTGGCTCACCACGGACAAGGCCGGTGTCGAGGCCCGGCTCGCCGACCTCGACTCACCCAGCAGCGCCCTGCCCGCCAACCCCGAGATGCGCGAAGTGGCCGCCGCCGAGTTCGACACCGCCTACCTGGGCGGCCAGAACCTCTACGCCCTCGCCTCCGAACAGGTCGACACCATCGTCTCCGGCTGGACCTGGGGCCCGAACCAGATGGACGTCTACACGGCCATCCAGGACGAGACCGCCAAGTCGGGCTTCACCCAGGGCATCGAAGCGGGGCAGCGCAAGGCCGAGTCCGGCATCACGGAGCGGGGTCTGAAGCTCGCGGAATGAGGACGCGGGGCGGGGCGGCGGGTGGCCGGTGGCTGCGGCGCGCTCCGGATCCGCGTTGCGCGGGACGTCCGTTCGCTGACACCCGCGGGGCGGAACCGGTGCCCGCGCCGCCGGTCTACGCATCGGTGCCCGCGCCGCCGGCCTCGGCGTCGGTGCCCGCGCCGCCGGGGTCTACGCATCGGTGCCCCCGCCACCGGTCTCGGCATCGTGCCCCGCCCACGGCAGCCCCCTCCGGCCCCTGCTCCCGATCCTTCAGCGTCTGCCGCTCCCCGTCCGCCCATCAAGGAGTCGCCGTGGCACTACCCCTGGCCCGCCCCACCCGCCGACCGCCGTCGGCCAAGAGCCGCCGCCCCTCGGCCCGCCCCTCGGCCCGCCCCCCGGCCCGGCGTCCGGCCCGGTCCCCGAGCGCCTCCCGTCTCCGGCGCAGTCAGCGGCGCACGGCCGCCCTGCTCATCACACCGTTCTTCGTGCTGTTCGCCGTGGTCATGGCGGCCCCCATCGGCTACGCCGTGTGGATGAGCCTGTTCCAGGAGCGCTCCTCCGGGCTCGGGTTCGGCGGCACCGAACAGGTCTTCGCCGGCTTCGGCAACTACACCAAAGCCCTGGCCGACGCCGGCTTCCGTGCCTCCTTCGCGCACATCGCGCTCTACTGCGCCCTGTACATCCCGGTCATGATCGGCGGCTCCCTCGCCTTGGCCCTCCTGGTCGATTCGGCCCTCGCCCGCGCCAAGCGTTTCTTCCAACTCGCCCTGTTCCTGCCGCACGCGATCCCCGGACTGATCGCATCGATCATCTGGATCTACCTGTACACGCCGGGGCTGAGCCCGGTGCTCGAATGGATCGGCGCGTTCGGCGGTTCCTGGGACTTCTACCGCAACGATCATGTGCTCGCATCACTGGTCAATCTGAGCGCCTGGCAGTGGATGGGCTACAACATGGTCATCTTCTACGCCGCCCTGCAGGCCGTTCCGCGCGAAGTGATCGAAGCGGCCGTCGTGGACGGTGCCGGCGCACTGCGCACCGCTCTGCAGATCAAGGTGCCGATGATCGCCTCCGCGATCGTCATGACCGTTCTGTTCACCTGCGTGGGTGCGATCCAGATCTTCACCGAGCCGAAGCTCCTCAACCAGCGCGGAGCACCTTCTATCGACACCGAGTGGTCCCCGACCCTGTTCATCTGGAAGGCCGGTTTCGTGCGCCACGACTACGGCCTGGCCGCCGCCGCGTCCCTGATGCTGGCCGCCCTCGGCGTAGTCCTCTCCTACCTCGTCACCCGGCTCGGCAACCGGTGGAAGGCAGCCACGTCATGAGCACCCTCACCCACGACACCGCACCCGCCACACAGCCGTCCGCCAGCCCCCGGCCCGCAACGACCGCCCCCCGCCGCACCACCCCGAACGCCCTGCTCTCCAAGGGCGCCGTCAACGGCCTGCTGATCATCGCCGCCGGCTACACACTCCTGCCCGTCACCTGGCTGCTCTTCGCCGCCACCAAGAACCACCGCGACCTCTTCGCCACCTCCGGCTTCGCCTTCGGCGACTTCAACCTCCTCGCCAACCTGCGCCACGTCCTCACCTTCAACGACGGCATCTATCTGCGCTGGTTCGGCAACAGCGTCCTCTACTCCGTCGTCGGATCCGCCGCCTCCACACTCATCTGTGTCGCCACCGGCTACGCCTTCGACAAGTACGACTTCCACGGCAAGGAGAAGCTGTTCGGCCTGGTCCTCGGCGGCGTCCTCGTCCCCACCACCGTCATCCAGCTGCCGATGTACCTGCTCGCCACCAAGGCCGGCATCGTCAACACCTACTGGGCGCTGCTCCTGCCCGCCCTGGTCAACCCCTTCGGCGTCTACCTCGCCCGCGTCTTCTCCGAGGGCTACGTCCCGAACGAGGTCCTCGAAGCGGCCCGCGTCGACGGCGCCGGCGAACTGCGCACCTTCGCCCGCGTCTCCCTGCCCATGTTGGCGCCGGGCTTCATGACGATCTTCCTGTTCTCCTTCACCGCCAGCTGGAACAACTTCTTCGGCGCCCTGGTCATGCTCAACGACGAGCAGCTCTATCCCGTCAACCTGGGCCTGTTCATGTGGAACAGCGTCACCCAGCAACAGCCCGAGTTCTACTCGCTCGTGATCACGGGCTCGCTCGTCGCCGTCGTCCCGCTCGTCGTCGCCTTCGTCTGCCTGCAGCGCTTCTGGCGCTCCGGCCTGACCGCGGGCGCGGTGAAATGACGACGCCACCCCCGACGCCCGTACCGGAAGGCACCCTGCTGAACACCACGCCCGGACCAGACGGCACGCCCCAACCGGACGGCAACACGCATCCGCACGGCAGCACATCCCGGCCGCACGGCAGCACGCGCCGACCACGCACGGTCCTCGCCATGGGCTCCGAGGTCCACCGCCGACTGCTCGCGGAGAACGCACTCGACCGCCTCCACCAGGTCGCCCTCGTCGACGTCACGACCACCGTCACCGACCTCACCACCGCGGATGCCCATCAACTCGCCCGCGCCGAAGTCCTGTTCACTCACTGGGGCGCACTCCCGCTCACCGAGGACGCGCTGCACCGGATGCCCCGGTTGCGCGCGGTCGTTCACGCGGCAGGCTCCGTCAAGCACCACATCACCGACGCCGTCTGGCGCCGCGGCATCACCGTCTCCTCCGCGGCCGCCGCCAACGCCCTGCCCGTCGCCGAATTCACCCTCGCCGCCATCCTGTTCGCGAACAAACGCGTCCTCGACGTCGCCCGCGCCTACGCCACCGCACGAACCCGCCCCGACCTGCTGCCGTACTACAGCGGCTACGGCAACTACCACCGCACCGTCGGTATCGTCGGCGCCTCCCGCATCGGCCGCCGCGTCATCGACCTGCTGCGCCCGCTCGACCTCGACGTCCTCCTCCACGACCCCTATCTCGACCCCGAGCAGGCGCGCGCCCTCGGCGCAGCACACGTCGGCCTCGACGATCTCGTCCGGCGCAGCGACGTGGTCTCCATCCACGCGCCCCAACTCCCCGAGACGCACCACATGTTCGACGCGCGCCGGATCGCCCTCCTGAAGGACGGCGCCACGCTCGTCAACACCGCCCGCGGCAGCCTCGTCGACACCGACGCCCTCACCGCGCACCTGGTCACCGGCCGTATCCACGCCGTCCTCGACGTCACCGAACCCGAGGCACCGCCGGCGGACTCGCCGCTGTACTCCCTGCCCAACGTGCTCCTCACCCCGCACATCGCGGGCTCCCTCGGCAATGAACTCGGCCGCATGACCGACTGGGCGGTCGACGAGGTCGCTCGGTACGCCCAGGGTCTGCCCTTCGCGTACGAGGTCGCGCCGGAGGAGCTGACCCGCTCCGCATGAGAAAGGAACGTCCGTGCAGAACACCACCCACCGCGTCCTCGTCGTCGGCGTCGACGGCGTACGCCTGGACGTACTGAACCGCCTGCCCACCCCCCACCTCGACGCCCTGGCCGCCGAAGGCTTCCTCACCCCGGTCGAGGTGGACGCCGATACGCCCACCATGTCGGGTCCCTGCTGGGCGACCGTCGTCACCGGCGTGACGGTCGCCAAGCACGGTGTGTGGAGCAACGACCTCACCGGCCACCGCCTCGACGTCTTCCCTGACTTCGCCACCCGCCTCGCGGTGCAGGACGGCCGTCGCACCTTCGTCGCCGCCGGCTGGCGGCCCCTGATGCAGGCACACGAGGGCGGCCCCCTCTTCCGCTCCCCGTCCAGGACCGCGTACGTCTCCCCGACGGCGGACACCCCCGAAGCCTGGGAACACTGCGACGAGCAGATCACCGACGCGGCCGCCCGCATGCTGGCCGACGCCGCCGACGACACGGTGGCGTCCTTCGTCTACCTCGGCGCACCCGACGAGACCGCGCACGTCCTGGGCTGCGGCGAGGCATACGAGCACGCGATCCGCCGTGCCGACGCACGCCTCGGCCGACTGCTCGCCGCCGTGCGCTCCCGGCCCTCATACGCCGACGAACACTGGACCTTCCTCGTCGTCACCGACCACGGCCACGTCGACGCGGGCGGCCACGGCGGTCGTACGCCCGAGGAGCGCACCGCATGGCTGGCCGCGGCCGGCCCGGGGATCGGCGGCTCGGCGCCGCGTCCCCTGCGCCACGCCGATGTCGCGGCCCAGGTGTTCGCCGCCCTGGGCCGCCACCCCGACCGGCACTGGACGCTCGACGGCCGTCCCTTCGCCGCCGCCCCGCACGCCGTGCTCCTCGACATGGACGGCACGCTCGTCGACACCGAGTCGCTGTGGCTGCGCACGGTCCGTGAGACCGTGCCCCGGATCGGCACCGACGACCTGTTCGACGCCCTGGGCCGCTCGGCCGCCGAGGCCGCCGCCCGCCTCCAGCCCCTGACCGGCGGCGATCCGAACGCACTCGCCGCGGACTTGGAAACCCGCTTTCTGGCGGCCGTGCAACGCGAGGCGCCCCCGCTCCCCGGTGCCCTGGAACTCCTCGACCTGCTCCGGGAGTTGGGCATCCCGACCGCGCTCGTCTCGGCGTCATCGAGGCCGGTCGTGGACGCCGTACTGAAGATCCTGGGCGCCCACGGATTCCGTACGACGGTCGCCGAAGGCGAGACACCTCGCACCAAGCCCGCCGCCGACCCCTACCTCGCCGCCGCCCGGGCTCTCGGGGTGGACGCGGCCGCCTGCCTCGCCGTCGAGGACTCACCGACGGGCGTCGCGGCCGCCGAGGCGGCGGGCTGCCGCGTGCTGGCCGTCCCGTCGTACGCGCCCGTCGAGCCCGGTCCTCGGCGCACCGTGCGCCGTGGCCTGGAAGGAATCGGCAGGCAGGAACTGTGGTCGGCGGGGCTGTGACCTCGGCTTCCGCGATGTTTGTCCGGTGAGCGCCAGTCTGCGTACGATCGGCTGCCGCCGCAGCCGAGGAGTCCCGCATGCCGCCCGCCCGACCCCGCATCCTGTACGTCACGGACCTGGCCTACCAGGCACGCGGGCGCCGTTACTGCGACGAGGACATCTACCTCACCTCCCGGCTGCGCTGCGACTTCGACCTCGCCCTGTGCCATCCCAGGGACGCGGTCGCGCTCATGGACGCCTTCGACGCGGTCGTCGTCCGCAACAGCGGTCCGGTGCTGGCCTACCAGGACGCGTACGACGATTTCCGCCGCCGTGCGGTCGCCGGTGGGGCGCGCGTCTACAACCCGCTCTCCGGCAAGGCGGACATGGCGGGCAAGCAGTACCTGCTCGACCTGACCGCCGCGGGGTACCCGGTCATCCCCACCGTGGACCGCGCCGAGGACCTGTACCTCCTGCCGCAGTCCGAGCGGTACGTCGTCAAGCCCAAGATCGGCGCCGACTCCATAGGGCTGCGGATCGTCTCCGAACAGGGCGTGCGCGAGCTGGTGAACGGGGAGGTTCTGGTCCAGCCCTGCGTCGACTTCGCCTACGAGGTCTCCTTCTACTTCGTCGACCACGACTTCCAGTACGCCCTGTACGCGCCGCACACCGACCGGCGCTGGCAGCTTCAGCCGTACGAACCCGCCGACGGCGACCTGGAGTTCGCCCGGTGCTTCATCGAGTGGAACGGCCTCGACCACGGCATCCAGCGCGTCGACGCCTGCCGTGCACCGGATGGCGAGCTCCTGCTGGTCGAGCTGGAGGACCTCAACCCCTACCTGTCGCTGGATGTCCTGGACGACACGCGAAGGGACGCCTTCGTCGCCGCGATGAAGGCGTCCCTGCACGGTTTCGTCGCCGCGGAGTCCTGACCGCGGGCCCCGCCCCGGACCCCGGTCACCCCAACCGGACGGTGACCTTCCGCGTCGCGCCCTTCGTCGTGCTCAGGTCCGCGAAGGTCAGCTTCAGTGAGGCGCCGGTCGTCGCCGAGGTCACGGTGGACGGCTTGGAGATCACCGCGGACACGGCACGGTTCCAGGTGAGCGTCAGGCTCGTCTGCATCCGCATCGGATCGCTCACACAGATCACCGCCGTACCGTCGGACTTCTCGCTGATCAGCACGGAGCACGGGTTGCTCGCGACGAGCGCTCCGACCGTGCCACTGAACCAGAAGTTGACGCCGGTGAAGCCGAGCGAGGGCACGGCCACGCCTTGCTGGTCGTTCGTGTTGGCGAGGACGGTCAGCCAGGTCGTCGCGGCGGCGCGGGCCTGGGTCTGGGCGGCCGTCGCACCCGGCATGAGCAGATAGGCGTAGGTGTTGTCCGTCGGGTCAGTGCCGTGGTCGACGTACATTGTCAGGTACTTGCGGTTCAGGACCGTCGTGGAGCCCCCCTTGTTGATGTCGCTCCACCGGCCGTCCCGCGCGTCCCGCAGTGCCTTGACGCTCGCCCCGCCGGGGAACACATAGCCACCGTGTCCGCCGATGTGCGCCCAGGCGGCGCCCCTGAGCGTCGCCGACCAGGGGTAGGTGGCGGGCTTGGTGGTGCCGTCGACGACGAAGGGGGTGGCGCCGGTGGGGCCGAGGTTGCGGTTCTCGATCGTCGACTCCACCGCCGTGCCGTCGGTGCACCTGATGCCGGCGCCGAGGCAGACGACGGTGTCGTCCAGGAAGAACCACGACTTCTTCGCCAGCAGCGTGGACTGCAGGCCCTTGAGGTACTGCCCGACCGCCGCCCGCTGACCGTCCGTGGCCCCGCCCACCCAGTTCACGTCCGGCAGGGACGCGCCCCAGTCGCCGCCGGCCGCGTCCGCGAGCACCTTGCGCGAGACGGTGGTGCCGGGCAGCCGGTACGGGTCGACGGTGGGCCAGAACGCGTCGCTGTACTGGCCGTTGCCGAACGTGTCGCCCCACCAGTAGAGCATTCCGGAACCGGTGTGCCAGCCGCGCAGGTTCTCGCCGTTGCCGGTCTCGTAGTACGTGATCCGCCGGTCGGCCATGCTGAGGGAGGCCGCCCAGCCCGGTCTGCGGTGCGTGGCCCGGGCCATGTTGGTGAACAGGCGGTGGCCGGTCGGCTCGGCGACCGAAGTGATCGATGTGTCGTCCAGGACCGACTTGAGGCGGGCCAGGCCCGTGAGACCGATCGACCGATTGCTCATCGGCGGGCTGTAGTAGTCGCGCTGCAGCCACCCTTTGACCAGACCGCGCCAGCGAGCGTTCTCCGTCGCACTGGCGCCCTGACCGAGCAGAACGATCGACGCGAGGATCGGATGACCACGCAAGTGATCGTCCTGCTGGATCTGTTTCGTGTCGGACGCGGACAGCCCCCGGCTGATCGCCCGGCCCGACACGCCGTCCATCACCAGCCCGTTGTAGAGGAACGGCGCCCACGCCTTCTCCACCGCGTCGAACACGATCTGCCGGTTCGCGTCGGTGACCTCCCAGCTCGACCCGGCCAGCAGCGCGAACAGCATCCCGAGCCCGCCGAGCAGGACCGAACCGTACGAGCCCGTGTACGGCACGGTCGTGTGCTGGACGAACGACCCGTCCGCGTAGAGCCCGTCCCCGCCGGTGACGTACGGGAAGACGGGGGACAGGGCATCCCTCGCCAGCGCGACCTTCGCGGAGTTCGCACCGACGATGCCGCGCAGCGCCAGCACCCGGCACAGGGCGACGCGGTTGGCCCCGGTGCTGGTGCCGGAGTAGCCGGCGACCGCCGAGTCGGGCACGAAATGGTCCACCGCGGCGACATGGTCGGCGATTTGCTCCGCCGACAGCTGGTCGTACATCAGCACACAGACGTCCAGCAGCGCCTGCGGGGCACCGATCTGCCAGCTGTACCAGTTGCCGTACCGGGTCTGGCTCGCGTTGTAGACCTCAAAGTGGAGGTGGTCCAGCCCGGTGAGGATCGCGTCCCTGAGCCCGGTGTCGCCCGTCAGTCCCGTGCCCTGCTGGGAGTACGCCTGGGCGAGCGTGCTGATCCGGTTGTAGCTTGCGTTCATGTTGCCGGAGTAGCCGTAGGACTCCTGATCGGTGTCGGGTTCCGGGTCGGCGTACACCAGGTCCGGCCACAGGGAACCGGCAGCCGGGGCCATCGAGGACTGCAACTGGCTCGCGGTGCTGCCCAGTTCGGCGAGTCGGCTCTTGAACGGTTCGGACGTGGGACTGAACCCCTCGCCCAGCAGGAGCGTGCGCCACTTCTGCCGCAGGGTCGCGAACTCGTCCGCCTCCGCGGCCGTTACGGCGGACGGAGGCGAGGCGCTCGCCCGAACGGACAGGCCGAGCGCGACAGCGGTGCCGGTGCTTGCGGCGAGAAAGCCGCGACGTGACCAACGAGTCGTCATGACGGCGCTTTCTAGCAGGGTAACGTTCAAACGCTCAATAGCGGATACCGAATTGAACGTATCGATCGTTTTCGGTGGGTGATCGCTGGCGCCACCGGGTGAATCACCCGGTGGATCGCCACGTGCATCACAGCGGGCGCCCGGCGCATTCGTCGGCATCCGCTGAACCGGCGGGACGACAACCCCGTATCACTCACCGGGGAATGACGAAGCCCGTGCAGACGGGACGGAAGGGAGAGCGGCGTGCCCACACGGCCCGACGCCGAGCAGCCCGACGAAGGGCCGGCCCTGGAACCGATCCGCGTCCTGCGGCCACGCCGCACCGACGCCCTGGCGGAGCTGTTCAAGGAGTTGGAGCAGGACCGCAACGGCTACGAGGCCGTGACCGTCCCCGGGGCCCTGCCCGGTGCCGAGGACGCGACACAGGAACTCCCGCCCGTCGCAGCGGACACGAGGACCGCACCGCGCGGCCGCGGCGCCCGCCCCGGTCCGGACGTATCCGGACCCGGATTTCGTCGCGCAGCCGTCGCGGTCGCCGTGACGGCTGCGGCGGTCATCGGTTTCGGTGGCGCTCTGCTGGTCTCCGCCCGCGGCGACGGCGCCGCGGCCCGCGATCCGGCTCCGTCCGCGCCCACCGCCCCGTCGGTCGTGCCCAGCGGGACCGCCCCGGGCGCGCCCGGCGCCGGTGACGCCGGCGACCCTCCCGCCTGCACCGCGTCCTTCCGGACCGTGAACAGCTGGCAGGGCGGCTATCAGGGCGAGGTGACGGTGACCAACGCGCCGGCCTCCTCCGTCTCCGGCTGGACCGCGACGGTCGTACCGGCCGACGGGGCCCGCCTGACCCAGGTCTGGGACGGCACGCTCACCACGACCCGGGACGGCACGGCCACGGTCGCCAACGCGTCATGGAACGGGAGACTGGAGCCCGGTGCGAGCGTCAAGTTCGGGTTCCTCGCCGACGCCTCGGCCTCGACCGGTGCCCCGTCGGCGACGGTCACCTGCGCGGCGACGAACGACGCGTCCTGACACCCGGCGCGACCTCGACGGCGCTCGGTCAGCGCCCGTGGTCGATCAGTGCCTGGGACACCGCGCGCACGCTGCGGGCGATGTGCTGAAGCTGCATGACCTCCGCCGCGTACAGCTTGATGGTGTGCTCGATGACCGACTCGGGCATGCCGAGCGCGGGCAGGTCGGCCCGTGCGGTCTGCAGCGCGGTGCGGGCGACCCGGATCTCGTTCTGGACCTGGATCTGCGCATGGCGGGCGAGCAGGACGGGGTGGCGGATCAGGGCCGGATAGCTGGCGTAGCGGGCCGGCACCAGCTCGCGCAGCCACTTGGCCGCCGAGCGCTCCCAGTCGTAGGAACCGGGGGACTTGACCTGGCACGGCCAGTCCGAGCTGATGCGCGTGGTCGTCAGGGGCATGGTCATCGCTTCCGGGTGTGCGGCGTCGTATGGGGTGTCCGACGGGGTCGGGGCGGCCCCGGCCTAGGGGATGACCGGGGCCGCCGCCACGGGCGCTCGCGCAGGCGATGCCCGACCGAACAGCCCGAGCGCCGACGCGGGTAGGAGACGGCGGCTATGGCTGTTCGTTGAGGAGCCCGGAGAGGCAGACGGCGTTCGCACGGCGGATGGGGTGACGTGCGCATGAGCGGACCGGCTGCTTTCGGCGGGCGGATGATGCGTGTGAAGTATTTATATATGCCGTCCGCTTTGCAAGCAGTATGAAAACATTCATGCGTGATTTGGGGTGAATGGTTCCCCTGCGGTTTGTTTTGTCTGGAGTGGGGATTCGCCCGCGAGGGCAAGGGCGCGGCGAAGGGGCGATCAGTCCCGGAGGAAGAACTGGTGCTGTTCGGAGATGTGCTCGTAGTCCTCGAGCCGCGCCTGCGTCCTCTCCGGGTCGGCGTCGGTCATGGCCTGCAGCAGCGCGGAGGCCATCACGCCGGGCGCGGCGTAGGAGTCGAAGACCAGCCGGGAGCCGGTGCCGGTGGCGAAGACGACGTCGGCCGTGTCGGCCACCGGCCCGAGCGCCAGGTCGGTGACCAGGGCGACTTTCAGCCCGGCGCTGCGCGCGACCCGTACGGCGGTGAGCGTCTCCTGGGCGTGCCGGGGCATGGAGAACGCCAACACCCAGGTGCCGCCGGCCTCACGCGACTGGAGCAGCGAGTCGTAGGCGACGCTGCCGCCCCGGGTCACCAGCCGCACGTCCGGGTGGATGCGGCGGGCCGCGTAGGCGAAGTACTCAGCGAGAGACGCCGAGATGCGCAGTCCGAGGATGGTCAGGGGGGTCGACTGCGACAGTTTGCGGCCGATGTCGATCACCTGGTCGGGGTCGGCGAAGTCGCGCCGCAGGTTCTCCAGGTTCTCGATCTCGGCGTCCACCGCGGACTGCAGTTCGTTGGCGCCGTTCTCCTCGGCGGCCTCGGGGCCCCTGGCGAGGGAGCCCAGGGCGATCGACTGGAGCTTCTCCCGTAGCGCGGGGTAACCGCTGAAGCCGACCGCCGCGGCGAAACGCGTCACCGAGGGCTGACTCACGCCCACCCGTTCGGCCAGATCGGTGATCGAAAGGAACGCGGCCTCGGTGATGTGCTCGATCAGGTACTGGGCGATGCGCCGCTGCCCCGGGGAGAGCCGAGGATGGTCGAAGAGTGTCCTGAGCTGGGAAGTCGGGGACGCCTCCACTTCCGGAGTGCTCTTTCCCGAGGTGATCGCGGATGCCTGTGCACGCGCCTGCTGCGGCGATGGCAGGGAGGCGCCTCCATTGTCTTCCACAGTGCTTCAACATAGCTCACACACTGTGGCGACCAGGGCCCGTCCGAAGGTCACCGCTCACCGGCGATAGATCGTGATCGAATTACCGACCGTATCGATCGGACGACTTCTGTCGATCAATTCGGCCAGCCGCCCGGTCGCCTTGGCCACCGAGGAGTCCGACACGACCAGCAGCCCGCGCACTTCGCGGGCGGGCACCTTGCGTGGATCGGCGGCGCGGATGCCGTAGAAGGACGGCACCCCGCTGCCCTTGTACACGAGCCAGATCCGCTCACCCCGGTACCGCTCGCGCAGCCGGTCCGCGAGCCTGCCGAGGTCCTGGCCCCAGTCCACGTTGGAGTCGTGCAACCGCAGATGAGTCCTCTCCGGACCGCCGAACGCCTCGTTGGAGTACGGCAGATAGTAGGGGTACGTCCGCACCGAGCTGACCGCGACGAACAGCGCCAGCGCCCCCACCGCGACCGGCGCCCACCGCCACCGCACCGCGAGCACACAGCCCGCCGCCACCGCCAGGAACATCGGCACGAACACGGCGTAGCGCGTGCCGAAATCCCGCGAGCCGGTCATCGCGGCGGCCAGGAGTACGGCGGTGGGGACGAGCAGATATGGCGCCGCGGGCCGCAGCCGGCGTACCGCCACGACCGCGACGGCACCCGCCGCCCACAGGGCGAGCATGCCGAGCGGCGTCTTCACCAGCAGCGCGGCCGGCAGGTAGTACCAGAGCGACCCGGTGTAGAGCCGCCCGAACAGGAAGCCCTCCCACGGGTAGTTCTCGAAGGCGAACTGGACGCGCATCCCGTCCCGGTACGCCTGCGGGAACGGCAGCAGATCGACGACCAGCCCCCGCAGTCCGTGCACGTCGGGCACCGGCTGCGGGGGCGACCAGCGCAACCGTGGGTCGACCACCAGATACGAGGCCCATACGACGGCGACCGCGGCCAACGCCACGACGCCCGCGCCCGCGAGCGCCCGCGCGAGCCTCCTGCGGATCGGCTCCGAGGTCGTCGGCTCCGAGGTCGTCGGCTCCGAGGTCGTCGGCTCCGAAGCCGGCCGCGCCGCGCGCCAGACTGACAGCGCGGCGAGCCCCAACAGCACCGGAACCGCCGCCAGCGTGCTCATCTTGGTGGCCAGCGCCGCACCCAGCGCCACTCCGCCCGCCGGCACGAACAGACGAGGCCGTCGACGGGCCCGCCACAGCAGCCACGCAGACGTCAGCACAAACCCGGCCGCGGGCACGTCCAACGTGGCCAGCGAGCCGTGCGCGATGACGTCGGGGGAGAAGGCGTACAGACCGAGTGCGAGCAAACCGCCCACCACGCCCACGAGTTCGCGGGCGAAAGCGAAGACGATCAATCCGAACAGAAGCGTCAAAACGATCACGGGCAGTCGGGCGAACCGCATCAGGTGCCACGGATCGTTCCCGGACTCGTACAGCAGATGCCGCCCCAGCCGGCCCTGATCACCGGTGAAGGACCCGTCGACATGCGGGTCGGCCAACCCCACTCCGACGGCGATGACCAGCTTCCCCAGCGGCGGATGCTCGGGGTTGTAGCGCAGGCGGTGCTCATGGAGGTAGTCGGCCGCCGTACCCACGTACACGGGCTCGTCGATCGTCGGCGTCTGCTGCACAGCGGTCGTCACCATCGCGACGGCCATCTGGCCCAGCAGCACGACGACGACCAGCGGCACGAGCCAGCGCCTGCGGAACAGCCGCGCGGGCTGCGAGGGCTGCGCGGCGGTGGTGCCGGTCGTGCCGGGCGCGCCGGGGAGCGCCTCCGTGGCCGGGGCCGAGTGCTGTTCGCGCGCCATCATCCGCTCCGCGGCGCCGTCGACCCCGCGGCGGCGGGAGCTGATCCAGGGCCGGCTCATGGGCCTACTCTGCATCAGCTCCCGCCGGGAGACGGCGTTACCGCTTCAGGAGTCGTACCGACAGACCGTCCGTCGTGTACACGGGTACGGCTCGCAGCGTCTCGGAGTTCAGCTCCACACGGTCGAACCGACCGCGCAGCTGCGACGCCTCGATGACGGGAACCGTGGTGCCGGCGACCGGCGGGCGTTCGGCGTCGAGGCGCAGCGACAGGACGCTGCCCCGGCCCAGCTGGACCCGGCAGGACACATCGAGGGCGGGGCCGTGGTTCTTGCGGACCAGCAGTTCCAGGGTCGTTTCGCCCCGCTGGACGTACGTGCCGCGCACGCGCAGCACCTTGTCCGCGCGGAGCGTGCCGCCCACCACCCGCACGTCGCCCCGCCCGAGGGCGCCTGGCGACGCGGCGACGAGGACGCCGTCCTCGACCACGGTGCCGCCGTGGTACCGGTTGTGGCCCGCCAGGGTGAGCGTGCCGGTGCCGCGCTTGGTCAGGCCGCCGTCGCCGACGATGCCGGTCGCCAGCTGTCCGCCGCGCCGAAGCCCCCGGTCGCCTTGTCGAGCGTGACGGTCACGTCGGAGTCGAAGGCGCCGTAGCCGTCCGCGGCGGCGAACAGGTCGAGCCGGCCCCACTGCTCGAAGCCGTCCAGCAGGACGTATCCGGCGGGCAGCGCGGTCGTGCGCAGCACCTCGCGGCGCTGGTCCGCGGTCAGGTACGGCTGGCGCGTCTCCAGCAGCACCTCGGCACCCTTCGGCACGGTCAGGGGCTCGTTGCCGCCCTGCCGGGTCAGCACGTACGTCAGCTTGGGCTTGACCGTGCGGGCGTTGGCGTCCCGGTCGGCGTACGGGTCGGTGTCGCTGCCGGCGGAGTGGGCGTAGGCGTACAGGGTGTCGGCCGTCGTGCCGGTCCGCTGCTCGAAGTACGCCAGGGCCTGGGCCCGGGCCGCGGCCTTGAGTTCGGCGTTGACCGGGTCGGCGAGGGCGGCGGCGGCCAGGGCGGTGGCCATGACGCGGCCGCCGACGACGTCGACCGTGGAGTGCATGCCCGCCACGATCCGGGTGTGGCTGAGCTCGAAGGCGCGGGTCACCATCTCCTGGAAGCGCTCGGGCACGGCATAGGCGTACGCCAGGGCCGCCAGGTGCAGGGCGTTGGTGTGCCCGCTGGGGAAACCGCCGTCGTCGGCCGCGCTCTCGCCGCGTTGCCGCAGCAGCTGCGGGGCGACGACCACGGCCGACTCGTAGACGGGGAAGCCGAAGGCGTCCTTCCTGCCGGTGTCGACCACCTCGCTGTCCTCGTTCATCCGCCATGGGCGCGGGTACTGGAAGGCGAACTTGGCCGGGTTGCCGGAGGCGAAGGGACCGCGCACGGTGTCGACCAGCTTGGCCACCTTGCCGAGCTCCGAGTCGTACGACCCCGCGCCGATGGCGGAACCGGCCGGCGCGTCGGCGGGCAAGGCGTCGCTGATCTTCCCGGCGGGGGTGCCGTCCGGCGCGCTGGTGATCGACGTGACCGCCTTGGCACCCGCTTTGTACAGGTCGGCCAGCGGACCCAGCCCGGCGATCACCGAGTAACTCTGGTGCTGACGGTCGATGATGAACGCTTCCTTGGCCTGAGCGTCCGTGCGCGTGGCCGTGATCCGGGCGCAGTAGCGCATGTTGGCGCGCAGCACCTCGGGCATCAGCGGGGTGCCGGTGTCCCAGGCGCCACCGGTCTTCCAGACCCGCGCGAAGCCGCCGAGGATCCGGACCACCGCGTTGGTCTCGGCAGTCTGGTTCGCGACGACGTTCGTCCTGTAGTCGTCGACGAACGCGGCGGCGTTCGTGGCGGCCTTGGCGTCCGCGGCGGCCAGCCATGTGACGAAGGTGGGCGCGGCCAGCACACCGGCCGAGGCGCCCAGGGAGGTCTTGAGGAAACCCCGCCTGCTGACGGCGAGTCGACCGGCCTTCGAGGAGGAGCGGTGCCCGGCAGGTGACGGCATGCGTGTGCCTCTCTTCAGTTCGTCGGCCGTGCGGCCGGGAAGGAGATCGTGTGATCAGAGATGTCCCGCGGGACGCATGAGAGGTGCGAATCCGGTGCGTCCGGTGGAGCTTTGAGCGAAGATCTACGGCCAGGTCCTGTCCCGTCGGCGAGGGCCCGGCGACCGTGGCGTGTCGTGCGCATGAACGAGGGCCGACCGGTTCACAGGATCGAACGGGCCAGCGCCACGGCACCCTCCACCGGCGGTGCGCGCAGCGGCTGCGGGCGTGCTCCGGGCACGGACCGGGCGAGCGCTGTGGCGAACGCGCCGTACAGCGAGGCCTGGGCGAGGACGGTGCTGCCGGCGACCACCACGTCGTCCACCACGACCCCGCGCGCGGCGAGCCGCTGCACGAGCGCCGCCAGCTCACGGCCGGCCTCGGTGATCAGCGTACGGGCGAGCGGCGAGCCCGCCTCGGCGGCCGCGAACACGACCGGCGCATGCCGGCCCCATTGTGCGGAGACGTCCGTGGCGCTCTCCAGGGCGGCGCCGAGCGCCGGCACTTCGGAGACGTCGAAGGATGCGAGCAGACCCCGGGCCAGTTCGTCGGGTTCCTCCCCGCGGTCGTGCGCCGCCCATACCGCCCGGGCGGCCTCGCGGACCAGACCGGCCGCGCCGCCCTCGTCGCCGAGCACCGCACCCCAGCCGCCGACCTGGAGGGAAGTACCGTCGGCGAGCCGGCCCACCGCGACGGAACCGGTGCCGGCCACCAGGCCGACCCCCTTGTCCAGGCCCGCAGCGGGCACGAGCAGTTCGGCGTCGCCCACGACCAGCGCGGGTGCGTCGAAGTGCAGTTGCAGGGCGGTACGTATCTGGGCGCACTGGCGCGGAGTCTCGCAGGCGTGGCCGCCCACGGCGAGGGCCGCTGGGCGCGCGCCCTGCGGCAGCGCGTCGGCGACCAGCACGGCCAGCCAGCCGGTGGCGGCCACGGGGTCGTGCGGCCGCCAGCCGCTGCTCGTGCGGACGTGGTCGGCGACCGGCTCCGTGCCGACGTAGGCACGCAGATGTGTCTTGGTGCCACCCACGTCGATACCGACCACGAGAGGCGTGAAGTCCTGCACGGAACCTCATTTTCGTCGTTGCGCTGGGCTGTGACGGTGGGCGAACCGTGCCTGGAATTACAGGAGTTGGTGAACTAGGGAAGCCCCGGGACAGGCTTCTGGCGGACACGGCAGGCGAGTACCGTGAAGTTCGTTAGGAAGTTAACTAACGAAGTACAGTGCGTCAAGAGGCATCGCGCACTCGACCACTGAGCGGCCCGTGACCCGTGGGAGAACTGTGATACACGACGTGGCGGAAACCCCCCGCCTGACCGAGAGCGCAAGCGCGGTCTTCGCCGTGCTCGCCGAGGCGGGCAGCGCGACCCGGCCGCAGCTCGCGAGCCTGGCCGGCCTGTCCAAGCCCACCGTGTCCTCCGCCGTCGCGGAGCTGGAGAGCGCCCGGCTCGCCGCCCACTCCGGCACCGCCTCCGGCGGCACGGGCCGTTCCGCCGCCGTGTACGGTCTCGGCCCGGCCGCCGGGGCCGTGCTCGCCGTCGACCTCGGCCCCTCCCTGACCCGGGTGCGCGGCTGCGCCCTGGACGGCACCCTGCTGGCCCAGGCCATCGGGAGCCGGGAGGAGGCAGCCGACGTCGTGCGCGAGGCGCTCGTCGCGCTGCCCGCCGGCGCACCGCTGCGCACTGTCGTGGTCGCCGTCGGTGACGTCACCGCACGGGAGAAGGAGGGCGCCCGCATGCGCCCCGCCACGGCCAAGGCCGGCCCCGTCTTCGACGCCATGGCCGTCGCCCTGCCGCCAGGCGTTCCCGTCCACCTCGAGAACAACGTCAACTGCGCCGCGCTCGCCGAACTGCACGAGGGCGCCGCGCGCGGCCGGCGCACCTTCGGCTACCTGCGCATCGGCGTCGGTATCGGCCTCGGCATCGTGGTCGGCGGGCAGGTGCTGCGCGGAGCCAACGGCGCCGCCGGTGAGCTGGCCCGGCTGCCCTACCCCTGGGACGACGGCCGTGAGCCGCGCCACGAGGCCCTGGAGGAGTACATCGGCGCCCGCTCGCTCCTGCGGCGCGCGGCCGAGGCCTGGCCGGACGAGGACGGGCCCTGCCCGCGTACCGCCGAGCAGCTCTTCGCCCTGGCCGGGGAGGGCCGGGCCGCGGCCCGCTCCGTGATCGGCCGCCATGCCGCGGACATCGGCCGCCTCGCCGCCGCCGTGACCGCCGTACTGGACCCGGGACTGATCGTGCTCGGCGGCAGCACCGGCGCGGACCCGCAGGTGCTGCCGGGTGTGCGGGCGGAACTCGCCCGGCTGAGCTGGCCCACCGAAGTGGTCAGCAGCACGGTCGGGGACCTCGGCACGGTCGTGGGCGCCGCCCGGCTCGCGGTCTCCCGAGGAGTCCAAACCGTGACCGATGCCGC
The DNA here is from genome assembly GCF_041052385.1 of Streptomyces sp. R28. Lineage (GTDB taxonomy): Bacteria > Actinomycetota > Actinomycetes > Streptomycetales > Streptomycetaceae > Streptomyces. The sequence continues at coordinate 10,468,654 of NZ_CP163439.1, forward strand.
GGGGTCGAAGGATTGACGGCCTCCGACTCGATCTGCCAATGTCCGGACAAGCGCTTTCTGAGTCGGCCGGGACGCCGACTCCGGGTGAGCCTCCCGCCCGTACGCGAAGTACGGCAGCCGCACGAGGGCGTGCTTGTGCGACGACGGCCGTCATGGCCGGGGACCCCACCCGTCAAGGCGACGCGGCCGGGCGAGGCCGTGCCCCCGGAAAGCGAAACTTCCTGCAAAATGCACCCGTGCCGCCTCGGCTGGCGCCGTGCTTCTTCCGCTACGAAGAAAAGGGATCGAAGATGACCAGTGTGGGTGTGCGGCGCTCCCGCCGACTCGGCCGCGGCGGCATACGCCGGATGGTTCCCCTCGCTGCCGTGGCCACGGCAGGTGCCCTTCTCCTCTCCGCCTGCGGGTCGGGATCCGACTCGGGCGGGACCTCCAAGTCGCTGACGTTCTGGATCTCCACGGTTCCGGGGCAGGACGCGGGCTGGAAGAAGATGGTGGCGCAGTACGAGAAGGAAACCGGCGTCAAGGTCAAGCTCGTCAACCTCCCCTACGACGGCTACACGACGAAGCTGCACAACGCCGCGCAGGCGAACTCCCTGCCCGACGTGGCGGCCGTGCCGGCGCTGGACCCGATCTGGTCGAGCAAGCTGATCGACCTCAGCTCCATCGCCAACAACAAGACCAACAAGATCAACGCCAACTTCGTCGCCAAGGACTCGTCCGGGAAGGTGCTCTCCATCCCCTCGGACGTCACCGCCTCCGGGATGTTCATCAACAAGTCGCTGTTCGAGAAGGCCGGCGTCGACTTCCCGACCTCGCCGTCGAAGACCTGGACCTGGACCGACTTCATCGCCGCGGCGAACAGGGTCCGCGAGAAGACCGGCGCCAAGTACTCCCTGACCTTCGACCAGTCGCCGTCCCGGCTGCGCGCCATGGTGTACGAGATGGGCGGCAAGTACGTCCACGCGGACTCCTCCGGCAAGTTCTCGGTGGACGCGGCGACCAAAAAGGCCGTGAACACCTTCGTCGGATGGAACGACGACAAGACCATGCCGAAGTCGGTGTGGACCAGCGGCGCCGACCCGTCCGCCATGTTCCAGAGCGGTGACGTCGTCGCCTACTGGTCCGGCGTGTGGCAGGTGCCCGCCTTCGCGGACAGCATCAAGAAGTTCGAGTGGGCGAGCGTCCCGACTCCCGCCCAGCCGGTGCAGGCCAGCGACGTCAACAGCGGCGGCATGACGGTCGGCTTCAACAACAACGGCGACGCGGCCACCGCCGCGACGAAGTTCCTGTCGTGGCTGTACGAGCCGGCCCACTACCAGGCGCTGTGCGAGGCGTCCGGCTTCCTGCCGGTCGAGAGCGGTCTGAACCCGAAGTACCCCTTCAAGTCCGAGGCGGCGCAGGCGGCGTTCAAGCTGTACAACGAGGAGATCCCGCTCTACGCCCCGATCTCCGGCTACTTCAACAGCGCGCAGACGAACTGGGTACTGAAGGGCAAGAGCCTCACCGAGGACCCGACCAAGACGGAGCTCGGCAAGGCGATCAACGGCCAGCAGTCGGCCGACAAGGCCCTGCAGAACATTGTGGACGGCTACAACCAGCAGGTCGGCGGCTGATCGTAGGCCACAAGCGCCCGGGCGGCGGTGCCCCGACCCCCCCGCCCGGACCTGGCCGTCCATGTGATGCAGGGCTCATGGCCTGAGCCCACCGCAATCCCTTCCACCAGCACGGAGTCAGGAAGATGACAAAACGCGCCTCGGACGTGTCCGTGAGCCCGCCCAGGAGACGCAGCAAGTACACCCTTGCGCCGCTCGTCCTCATCGCGGCCAACGTCGTGCTCTTCTCGCTGTTCTTCGTCTGGCCGGCGGTGATCGGGCTCCTCTACTCCTTCACGAACTACACGGGCGTGGGGGTGTTCCAGTGGGTCGGGCTGGACAACTACCACAACCTGTTCGGGGACTCCACGTTCTACGACGCGCTGACCAGGACGCTGCTTTACACCGTCCTCTTCGTCCCGCTGAACTTCGTGGTCTCGCTGCTCGCCGCCAACCTGGTGGTGAGCAAGCACGCCAAGGGCGGGTCGGTCGCCCGCGTCGTCTTCTTCATCCCATGGCTGCTGTCGCCCATCGTCGTGGGTGTCCTGTGGCGGTGGATGTTCGGCGAGAACTTCGGACTGGTCAACTACGTCATCGAGAAGTTCGGCGGAGACGCCGTTCCGTGGCAGTCGAACGCGGACCTCTCGTTGCTCGTGGTGGTGATGGCGGCGGCCTGGGCCTGGACGGGTTTCACGATGCTGCTGTTCATCGCGGCGATCAAGAACGTACCGGTGTCGTACTACGAGGCCGCCTCGCTCGACGGCGCCGGCCCCTGGCGCCAGTTCTTCAGCATCACGCTGCCGAGCATCGCGCCCACCTCGTTCATCGTCATCCTGCTCAACACGATCAACGCCATGAAGGAGTACCCGGTGTTCGTCGCCCTCAACAACGGCGGACCCGGCACGTCGAACAACCTGCTCGTCCAGTACATCTACGAGACCGGCTTCAAACGGGGCCAGATCGGCTACGCGAGCGCCGCGTCATTCGTGCTCATGCTCATCCTGATGGCCGTCGCGGTCGTCCAGCTGATGGTCAACCGGCGGGTGGAGAACCGATGACAACCACAGACATCCCGCGCCCGGCCGACGTCGACTCCGGACGGCGAGTCTCCAAGAAGCGGCCCCGCAAGACGGCCACCGGTGGACTCCGGCAGGCGGTGTCCGCGACGACACTGCTGTGGATCATGGCGTGCCTGTACGGGTTCCCGGTGCTGTGGTTCGTCCTCAGCTCCTTCAAGCCGGCCAGCGACCTGTTCTCCTATCCGCTGACGCTGGTCCCGCACAACCCCACCCTGTCGGGATTCAAGGCAGCGTGGGACAGCGCCAACTTCTCCCAGTACTTCATCAACACGGCCATCGTGTGCGTGATCACGACGGTCCTCACGGTGGGAGTCAGCTGCTGCACCGGGTACGCGCTGGCCAAGTACGACAACCGATGGCTCAAGGCGTTCTTCCTCTGCATCTTGGCCACCACGATGCTGCCGGGCGAGGTCATGCTCGCCCCGGAGTTCCTGGTGGTCCGCAACCTCGGCCTCTACAACTCGTTCGCCGGTATCATCCTCCCGGCCGTGCTCACCGCGACCGGATGCTTCATGTTCCGCCAGTTCTTCCTGACGGTTCCCGACGAACTCGTGGAAGCCGCACGCATTGACGGTGCCAAGGAGCTGTCGATCTTTCTGCGGATCATGGTGCCGATCTCCCGGCCCATCATGCTGACCCTCGCCATCCTGTCCTTCCAGTGGCGGTGGAACGACTACATCTGGCCGCTCCTGATGCTCAACGACCCCAACAAGTTCACCGTGCAGATCGGCATCCAGAGCATCGTCGGCGCGCAGAACATCAACTGGTCGGTCCTGCTCGGCGCATCGGTCATCTCCATGATCCCGCTGATCGCCATCTTCCTGGTCTTCCAGCGCTACGTCATGGGCGCCGACATCAATGCCGGACTGAAGGACTGACCTTGCCCACCCCGCTCGACCACGACTTCGTCCGCGCGGCGGCGCGCGCCGCCGACCGGCTGGCCGCCCCGCTGGCGGACGGCCCCGACAAGGAACCCGCCGGTGTGACCCACCGCGTTCTGGCACGGCGGGTGAAGACCCTGGTCGCGGCATACCGGTCCCCGGACTCGGCACTGCACGGCAGCGGGCAGGCCGTCGCCGCCGCGATGACCCACCTGCGTGCCCTGCGGGGCGCGCAGACCACGACCGGCCTCTTCGCCGGCGGCGACAACGTGCAGTCACCGCCGGATTCCGCGTTCACCGTCAACGACGTGTGCGACGCGCACCTCCTCGCCGCCGGCGCGGGGCCGGAACTGCGCGACGTCACGGCCGCGCTCGCCGAGATCGCCGGCGCCGCCACCGACAGCCTCCTGACCGGCGGGGTGCACACCCCGAACCACCGCTGGGAGCTGTCCGCGGCGCTGGCCCGCCTGCACCGCTCGTTCCCCGACGGCCGGCTGCTCGACCGCATCGAGGAGTGGCTCTCGGAGGGCGTCGACATCGACGCGGAGGGCCTGTACTCGGAACGCAGCGCCGTCTACGCGGCCCACGTGTCCAACCCCTCGCTGCTCCTGCTGGCCGACGTGCTCGGCCGCGACGACCTGCGGGACGCCGTCGAGCGCAACCTCGCCACGACCCTGGACCTCATCAGGCCGGACGGCACGGTGGAGACCGTCCACTCGCGACGGCAGGACCAGAACCACCCGTTCCCGCTGGCGCCCTACCTGCCGCACTACCGGCTGCTCGCGATCCGCACCGGCCGGGGCGACTTCAGCCGGGCGGCACGGCTGGCGGCCGCCGGCGGCATCGACGACCCCGACCTGCTCGCCGAGACCCTCCTCACCCCGGACCTGCGCCGCGCCCTGCCCGCACCGGACGAGGAGACACTGCCCCGCGAGCAGTACCTCACCACCGCACGCCTCGCGGCCCGCGCCTCCGGCACCGCGCACACGGTGGTGTACGGCGGCTCCGACGTGCCCGAGCACCGGCGCATCCGCTCGGGCCTCGCCTGCAACCCCACCTTCCTGCGGCTGTTCGCCGGCGACGCCGTCCTCGACGCGGTCCGTCTGTCGCGGGGGTTCTTCGACCTGGGCCCGTTCCGGGCCGCCGGCATGCAACAGCTCGCCGACGGCCGGTACCGGCTCACCGAAACCCTCACGGCCGCCTACTACCAGCCGCTCCCGACGGACCGGAGGCGGGACGACGGCGCATACCGGCTCGTGGACGAGGGCCGCTTCTCGGCCGCGATGGCCTTCCCGGACCGGCCTCGGGACGAGGTCTCGCACACCACCCGCGTCGAGGTGGACCTGCGGGAGGACGGCGCCGACCTGCGGATCGACATCAGCGGACCACGGGTGCCCTGGGCGCTCGAACTGACCTTCCGGCCGGGCGGCGTGCCGGAGGGCGGCGTACCGATCGGCGAGGCACGCCGGTGCCTGACGACCGGGCCGATGACCTACCGGGCCGGCGACGACGAGATCCGGGTCGAGGCCCGCGTCGAGGCAGGCGAACCGCTCGCCGGGCCGGACCGCAGCGACGTACTGCGCTACGACCCGGGCCAGGACTACACCGTGGTCGGCGGCACCGACGCGACGACCGGAAACCGCGTCTACATCGGCGGACAGGGGCCGCAGACTCTGACCGTCGCACTGCGCGCCCGCCGGTCCGCACCTGTCGTGTGACCCCGACGAACCACGCCATGGCCACCCCAGGCATGAAGGGTTGATCCCCGTGCACCTCACGCCCCCTCCCGTGCATCTCCCGCGCCAGCTCGGCCCGCTGCACGACCTCCCCGACACCCCGGAGGCCTACGACGCCGTCATCGCCGGGGTCGTGGAGGAGGCCCTGGCCCGGCTCACGCCAGAGGGCAACCTGGAACACCCGGAGTGCGTCGACGACATCGGCGACACCTCGCTCGGCATCACCTCGCTGCTCGCCCTCGCCTGGCAGCGCGGCAAGGACCCGCGCCTGCCGGAGGCGGTGCGCCGCAGCCTCGCCTTCCATCTGCGCGAGCGGGTGTACACCGAGGACAACCCCGGCTACCCGAACCTGAGGGCACGCAACTCCGGTCTGCCGTACGCCCGTTACACCCTCGCCTCCGGCGCCCACCCCATCGGCGACTGGCCGAGCACGGTGTGGGCGCTGCTCCAAGCGGTCAACGTGCTGGACCTCGCGGAGGGTCTCGTCGAGGACGAGCAGCGCGCCGGACTCGTCGAGGTGGCGCACGGCTACTGGCGCTGGCTCACCGAGGCGACCTTCTTCAACCCGCAGGAGGCCGGCAACCAGGCCATCGGCTGCGTCGTCGGCGGCCTGATGCTGGCCCGCCATCTCCCGCCGGAGCAGGGCGAGCCGGTGCGTTCGCGCGCGATCGCCCTGTACGTCGACCGGATCCGTGCCCACCGCGTAGCGGACCGTGGCGCACTGCTGCCCCCCGAGCACGGCGGCGCCTACGACAACAACTACGGCCCGATCTCCCTGTCCTTCCTCGCCCAGGCCCACCGGATCAGCGGCGAGGACATCTTCGCCGAGGACGGCGACGCGCTCGCCCGCTACATCGACGCCCGCCTGACGGGCGGCGGCTTCGACAACGGCGGCCCGCGCTACAGCGAGCAGCACTCCGCCTTCGAATCGGTCCTGGGACTGCGCTACTTCGGCGCCCGGATCGGCTCCGACCTCGGCCGCTACCGGGGCGACAGCCGCTGGGGCCGGCACGCGGTCAAGGCGGACGGCGGAGTCGACGGTCACTTCGCGTGGATGCTGGTCTGGCAGATCCAGGACACCACCCGCTGGCACCGCACGCCGTCCACCACCCCCGCCCGCCACCAACTGCGCGCGGGCACGGTCTCGGTGGCCTTCGACGACCGTATGACCCCGTCGCTGGTCGAGGCCGCGGGCACCTACTACCTGGCGGCGGCGGTGAACCGGCAGCACGGCTTCGGCCCGGTGACGGACGGCTTCCTGTTCTGCCGCCCGATGGGCGAGGTCCGCGTCCGCGACATCGACGCCGACGGCCTGACGGCGAAGCTGGTCACCAAGCCGGTCGTCGGCCGCGACCACGTCCTGCGCCACGTCCGCTCCCTGTACGTCACCGACGGCACCAGCCTGTGGGCGACCGTCGCGGTGCAACGGCTCCCCGGAACGCCGTACCTGCTCGCCGGCCTGCCGTACGCCACCGACGACGGCGACCGCGTACGCCGGGTCGCGGACGGCGAGGTCACGGCGGCCGGTGAACTCCGCCTGGCCCACCCGCGGTCCGACGGCGTGGAGCACTTCGACGCCCGCGCGGACCTGACCCAGGAACAGGCCGCCTTCGCCCTGGCGGCCGACCCCCGCGGCTACGGCAACCCCGACGAGGGCTGGAGCCACCTGGTCAGCTCGACGGCCCTGGAGGCCGGACCGGCCCCCGGCGCCCCGGAGGACCTGCACGTCTTCGCCGTGCGCTACGGACCGACGGGCCCGTTCGCGCCGACCTTCGCGCACGATGGTTCAGGTCTGACGGTCCGCACCGAGGCGTTCACCGCCGTGATCGGCGAGGCGACGGGCGACGCCCAGGGCGAGCCGGAGCTGACCCTGACGGCCTCGTAACGGGCGCCCCCGACAAGGGCGTCGAGCCGACGGCGGCTCTCACCACGGCAGGCCGAGCAGCCCCCACCCGCGCTGCTCGGCCTCGCGCACGACCACCGCCCACTCGCGGAGCAGTACGGCGAAACCGTCGAAGTCCTCGATCCATCCGCCCGGACGCGCGGCATGGACGTCGTAGGCCGCACGCAGCCCTTCCAACAGCGGCTCGACGACGGCCCAGCGGGCGGCCAGGGCGGACACCGTCTTGGGCGGGCAGGCGACGAGCAGGCCCGGCCGCCCTGGATCGCCGGCGTCATGGACGAGCCCGTCGAGCGGCGGGGCCGCCGGGTCGTCGTGCCAGAACAGGTCCCGTAGGAAACCGTCGAGGCTCTCCCGGAGCCCGGGTTCGGCGAAGTCCCGTACGTCCTCCCAGGCCTGCCCGGCCCAGAAGTGCGGCTTGTACGAGCCGCTGGTGCAGTGGAACGCGTACCGGGCGCACCACGGCAGGTCCGGCGCCGCCGGGCACACCCACCCCACCTCCGGCTCCGCCTCCCAGTCCACCTCGCTGTCGGGATACGCCGCATCCTCCAGCAACCCCAGCCGCCGGCCCACCGCAGTCGACTCCAGCCGCCCCCAGTCCACCGCGAGAACGGTGATGTCCAGCCCCACCCGCGGTCAGGCCCCCGCCCGCGCGGCCGACGGCTCCTGGGGGAGGCGGAACGCCGAGCCCGGCACGACCAGGTCGGCCCTGCCCCGGGTCGCGGCGACCAGCTCCGCGTTGCGCTGGTCCGAGCCCAGCACCCACGCCACCGCCTGCTCGTGCGGCTTGCCGAACTCCTCGTGCCGGGCGACCAGCCGCCGGATCCGCTCCGGTTCGTCGAGCTCGCAGAACCACACCTCGTCCAGCTGCGGCCGCACCCGCGCCCACGCTCCCGTGTCCAGCAGCAGATAGTTGCCCTCGGTCACCACCAGCCGGGCCGTCGGCTCCACCGGAACGGCCCCCGCGATCGGCTGCTCCAGGACCCGCTCGAAGCCGGGCGCGTACACGGTGTCGCCGCCGGCCTCCTCGTGCAGGCGCCGCAGCAGTGCCGCGTACCCCGCCGCGTCGAACGTGTCGGGCGCCCCCTTGCGGTCCCGGCGCCCGAGCCGGTCCAGCTCCATGTCGGCGAGGTGGAAGCCGTCCATCGGCACATGCGCGACCCAGGGATCCCCGGCCCCGTTCAGCTCCCGCACCAGGCGCTCGGCGAGCGTCGTCTTGCCCGCACCGGGGCTGCCCGCGATGCCGAGGACGGCACGGCGGCCGTCGCGGGGGAGGGACCGGGCGCGCGTGCGGAGATCGTCGAAGGTCAGGGCCACACAGCAGAGTGTGTCACCCGGTCGGCGCTGCTTCCGGCCGTACGCGGAGACTCCTGGCGAGGGAGTCGCCTCGCGCGGGCACCCGTCGGGCGAGCGGCGGACGGCCGGTTCGCGCCACGCACATGGCCGAAGATCGCGCTGCATGCCTGTTCGTTGCGGGTTAGTTTGTTCGTGTTTTTGGTGTTTCCTCGACTCCTCCGCTGCCCAACTCGCCTGGCTGCGGGGCTTCAGAAACCCTACGACGCGTAGGGAGGAGGGGCGGACGATGGCCTACGGCACGAAGCCCATGCTCGTGAGTATGGGGCGGCGCGACGACGCGCTCGTGGCCGGCAGGCCGTGGCAGGCGGGCGGGCGCGCACTGCTCGCGGCGGCGGCGGGCGCCTTCACCCTCGCCCAACTCCTCCTCGTGCGGCCCTCGATGGGCCTCGGCTGGGACGAGGTGGTGTACGTCAGCCAGGTCGGCAGCGAGACACCGGCAGCCTTCTTCAGTGCACCACGCGCGCGTGGTGTCTCGCTGCTGGTGTGGCCCATCGCCTCCTGGTCGTCGTCCACGACACTGCTACGGGTCTTTCTCGCCGTCCTGTCCGGACTCGGCCTGTATCTCGCCCTGAGCGCCTGGCGCGGACTGTTCCCGGCCCGCGTCCTGGCCGGCGCGGGCGCCGTCTTCGCCACCCTGTGGGTGACCCTCTTCTACGGCCCGCAGGCCATGCCCAACCTCTGGGTCGCGTTCGGTGCCCTGCTCTGCGTCGGCTGCTTCCTGCGGGCCCGCGCGGACCGCCTGTACCGCCTCGACCGACGGGCCCTGTGGGGCGTCCTGGCCGGTGCCGCGCTGATGGCGTGGATGCGGCCCACCGACGCCGTGTGGATCACTGTGCCGCTGCTCGTCGGCGCGCTGGTGGTACAGCACTGGCGACTCGGGGCCGCCCTCGTGGCGGGCCTGCTGGCCGGTGGCGTCCAGTGGGTGATCGAGGCGTACCTCAGCTTCGGAGGCCTGCGCGAACGGCTGAACGAGGCCTCCCGTATCCAGGGCAACCTCGGCTGGAACTTCGCCGTCGACGACCAGCTGCGCAGCCTGGCCGGAAGCGGCCTGTGCCGGCCCTGCAACGGCGAGATGCCCCACCCGGTCGTCTACGCCTGGTGGTTCGTCCTGCCCCTGCTCGCCGTCTGCGGCCTGGTGGTCGCGCTGCGAGGCGTACGCACCACCCGCACCCTGGTCCCGCTGGTCTGCGCCGCGACGGCCGCCTTCCCCTACCTGTTCCTCATCGGATACGCGGCCCCCCGCTTCCTCCTGCCCGCCTACGCGCTCCTCGCCATCCCCGTCGCGGACGCCCTGCTCCACCTCGTCACCACGCCGTACGGCCGGTGGCGCCCGGTCGCCGCCGCGGTGACCGCGCTCGGGCTGGCCGGACATCTGGCCGTGCAGTACGTCGTCCTGGACCGCGCCGTGGACCGCTCGACCGCCAACCGCCAGACCTGGACCCGCTCCGCCGCCGAACTCCACCGCCTCGGCGTACGCCCGCCCTGTCTGCTCACCGGGCACGAGGCCATTCCCGTCGGCTACTACACGGGCTGCTCCTCCGGCGCGATCGACGGCCACAACGCCAACACCACCTTGGCCGACATCCTGCGGACCTCCCACAGCATCCCGGTCGCCACCCTCACCACCCCCGGCGGCAAACCGCCCCGGTACGCCCGTGACTGGGAGCTCCACCGCCTCGACGGCCTGGAAGTCCGCATCGCCCCGGCGCCGGGCGCGGGCCGGCCGGCGTGACGCCGGAGCAGATCCTCCGGGCACCCCGGCGCAGACGCACCTACTGGCACACCGCCCTCACCCTCGCCGTCCTGGCGGCCGTTGCCTGTCTGGCCGGCCGCCACTGGCCGGTACTGCAGACCGGCGCGGTCCGCCTCGCCGGCGCCGACCCGGGCTGGCTGATGGTGGCCGCCACGGCCACCCTGGCGACGTGGCCGTGCGCGGCGCTCGCCCTGCAGGGGGCGGTGCCCCGACGACTGCCGCCCGGGCGGCTCGTGGCGGAGCAGTTCGCCGCCTCGGCCGCCAACCAGGTGCTGCCCGCCGGTCTCGGGGCGGGCGCGGTGAACCTGCGCTTCCTCATGCGCTGCGACCTGCCGATCGCTGCTGCCGCCACGGCGCTCGCGGTCAAGGGCACGGCCGGCGCGATCGTGCGCGGCGCCCTGATCGCCGTACTCGTCGCGGCCTTCCCCGGCGTGCCGCACATCCCGCCCGTCAGCGGGGGCCTCATGGTCGCCGTATGCGCTGCGGCCGCTGTCGCGGTCGCCCTGTCGGCCGGTCCGCTGCGAGCCCGGTGCCGACGGGCTCTGGCGGGCGTACGGGCGTACATCGCGGCCGTCCACGCCCTGCCGGCGAGGGCGGCGGCCCTGTGGGGCGGCTCGCTGGCCTTCGTGACGCTGCACTGCGTCGTGCTGATCGCCGTCACCCGGGCGGTCGCCCTGCCCATTCCGCCGGCCCGGGTGGCGCTGCTCTACCTCGCCGCCGGCACCGTGGCCGCCCTGCTGCCCACACCCGGTGGCCTCGGTTCCCTCGACGCCGCGCTCGCCTTCGCGCTCACCGCCGTCGGCGCCCCGGCCGCGGCGGCCGCCTCCGCGGTGCTCGGATACCGTCTGCTGACGGTGTGGCTACCGCTGATTCCGGGGCTGGTGGTGCTCGGGGTGCTCGTTCGGCGCAGGGCACTGTGAGCGCCAAAGGCGTTTCCCGGGCGGCCGGTTCAGGTAGGAGTCCGGTTGTCGGTCCGCACGGAGGAGGGGGAGCGCGATGGCGAGCAGTGAGCACGAAGGGCGGTTGGGGGAGGAGTTCTTCACTCCGGGGACCTCGTCCTTCACCGAGTTCATGGCGGCCCACCGTCCGGCCCTGCTGCCCACGCGCCGCCCCTTGCCCGACGGCGTCCGTGCCGCACCCGACCGCTTCCCGCACGGCACCACGGTGCTGGCCCTCACCTACCGCGACGGCGTGCTGATCGCCGGCGACCGCAGGGCCACCATGGGCAACCTCATCGCCCAGCGGGACCTGGAGAAGGTCCACCCCGCTGACGACTACACCGCGGTCGCCTTCGCCGGCACCGTCGGGCTCGCGCTGGACATGGTGAAGCTCTACCAGGTCGAGTTGAAGCACTTCGAGAAGATCGAGGGCATCCCGATGACCCTCAAGGCGAAGGCGACCCGCCTCGCCGGCATGATCCGCCAGAACCTCGGCCAGGCCATGCAGGGTCTCGCCGTCGTCCCGCTCCTCGTCGGCTACGACTTCGGGGCCCCCGAGGGCGCGCGAGGGCGCATCTTCGACTTCGAGGTGGTCGGCGGACCGTACGAGAAGTACGACTTCCACGCCGAGGGCTCCGGATCGCCGTACGCCCGTGGCGCTCTGAAGAAGCTGTACCGTCCGGGGATGTCCCGGCGCGAGGCGGCCCTGACAGCGCTGCAGGCGCTGTACGACGCCGCGGACGACGACTCCGCGACCGGCGGACCGGACATCAACCGCCGGATCTTCCCCATCGTTTCGGTGATCACGGAGGACGGCTTCGAGCGGCTGCCCGAGTCCGAGACCGAGGAGCTGAGCCGCGAGATCGTGGAGCAGCGCCGCAGCCGTCCGGACGGCCCGAACGCCACCCCCTGACGAGCCGTCCGCCCTCCTTCCGCGTTCTCGCTCCCACTCCCCTCCCACTCCCCTCCCACTCCCCTTCCCTCCCCGCTTTCCCTCTCCATGGCCAAGCGCTTTGGCTCCCATGGCCAAGAACTGCCACGGCCTTTACTGCACATGGCTTGCAAGTACTGGAGGATGGCCACAGGCTGTACATCGCAGCCGCCCGCCCACAAGAAGGTCACTCCCTCCCCGATGACGGCTGCCCCTGACTCCACTCCCACCCTCCCCGCCACGGCCCCCGCGCAGCGCACGGCCTGGCACCGCGTCCGTAGCTCCATGACGCGGCAGGAGTGGAGCAGGGTCGGCGCCATGGCCGCGTTCGTGCTGGCCCTGCACGTCATCGGCTGGTTCACCCTCGTCGCCGTCGTGGCGCCCGAGCACTACAGCGCCGGCGGGCAGTCCTTCGGTATCGGCATCGGCGTCACCGCGTACACGCTGGGCATGCGGCACGCCTTCGACGCCGACCACATCGCGGCGATCGACAACACCACCCGCAAGCTGATGGGGGAGGGGCAGCGGCCGCTGTCGGTCGGCTTCTGGTTCTCGCTCGGCCACTCCAGCGTCGTCCTGGCCCTGGCGCTCCTGCTCTCCCTCGGCGTGAGGAACCTGGCCGGCCCGGTCCGCGACGACGACTCCCGCCTCCACGACATCACCGGCGTGATCGGTACGACGGTCTCCGGGGCCTTCCTCTATCTGATCGCGGCGATCAACCTGGTCGCCCTCGCCGGCATCTGGAAGGTGTTCCGCCGGATGCGCTCGGGCCGCTACGACGAGGCGGCCCTGGAAGAACAGCTGAACAAGCGCGGCTTCATGAACCGGCTCCTCGGCCGGGTCACGAGGTCGGTCACCAAGTCCTGGCACATGTACCCGCTCGGCCTGCTCTTCGGCCTCGGCTTCGACACGGCGACCGAAGTCGCCCTCCTTGTCCTGGCCGGCTCGGGCGCCGCATCCGGACTGCCCTGGTACGCGATTGTCTGCCTGCCCGTCCTCTTCGCCGCCGGCATGTCGCTGCTGGACACGATCGACGGCACCTTCATGAACTTCGCCTACGGCTGGGCGTTCTCCCAGCCGGTCCGCAAGGTCTACTACAACCTCACCGTCACCGGCCTGTCCGTCGCGGTCGCCCTGCTCATCGGCACGGTCGAGCTCCTCGCCCTCCTCGCCGACCGCCTCGCCCTGCACGGCCCGTTCTGGACCTGGATCACCGGACTCGACCTCAACGCGGCCGGCTTCGTCGTCGTAGGCCTGTTCGCCGCGACCTGGATCGTCGCCCTCCTGGTGTGGCGGATCGGCCGGATCGAGGAGAGGTGGACGACCGGCCCGCGCGCCGAATCGCCTTGAGATGAGGCCGGATCGCCTGAGACGGGGCCGAGCCGGCTTGCCGCGACCCGGTCACCCGCGCAGCGCCATCTCCCCCCGCCATCTCACGAACTGCTTCTCCGGATCGCCGAGGTACACCCACGGGGCCCGCGTGGCCCGGCGCCCCAGCATCCGGAACAGAGGCGCGGCGATGTCGTGGGCCCCCGCGTAACACGCCGCGTGGGCAAGGTAGTTGAGGTCGCGCAGCTCCCCGGGGGGCACGCTGTTGTCGGTGCGGCCCATGATCCAGCGTTCCCAGGTCCGGCGTACGTCACTGACCGCGCCGTCGTGACTCCAGTGCTGTCCGAGCCCCACGGAGGCATGCTGCCCCTTGGCCGCGTCCAGGGCGTAGCGGAACTCCTCGACCCGGGCGTACTGCACGAGCACCGGCAGCGCGCAGCCGGGCGGTGCGACCCCGGCCGCGTCACGGGCGAAGTCGTACATCTGGCCGTGGGTGCCGTGCCAGCGTGAGGAGTAGTAGTGCAGGACCTGGAGATGGCCCTCCACGCTGTACGGGTCGCGCTGATGCAACTCGTCCCACCAGCGTCCCAGTTCCTGCCGCCGTAGGCCCGACGGATACAGCCGGGCGACGGAGATCAGCGAGATCCACGGCGTCGGATCGTCCGGGTACGCGTCGGCGGCCCTGAGGCAGGACAGCACCGCGGTGTCGATGCGCTGCTGGTCGATCCGCACGCCCCGGCCCGCGGCGATGGCCAGATGGAACGCCCGGGCCGTCTCCGTCGCCGCCCGCAGCACCAGGGCGTCGGCGCTGTGCGGCTCGGCGGCCAGCCACGACTCCGCCGTCGAACTGCCCGCACAGGCCTGGGCGAGCAGCCGGATCCGGTGGCCCCGCACCAGCCAGTCGGGGCCGGTGACCCGCAGCAGCTCCCGCAGCCCCTGCCAGCGGCCGATGACGATGTCCTGGCGGGCGCAGGTGAGAGGGGCGTCCCCGCAGTCGGGGTCGAAGTCGGGAGTGAAGTCGCGTCTGGAACTGGCTCGCGCCATCGGGTTCTCCCTCAGAAGTCGGTGGGAAGACCCTCGTGGACAAGGGCGTTGGGGCCCCCACCGCCGGCGGGAACGTAGTCCGCCTCGACGGTCCGCGCGGCGTCCAGCTTGGCCGGCCGGTAGTAGTCGCTGCCCTGCCGCCAGTACCAGAGCATCGGGATCAGCCCGGCCGCGAGACCGCCGACGCCGATCGCGAGCGCGGACGTGCTCAGCTCGCCCAGCGACTCGACGAAGATCCAGAACATGAACAGGGCCCCGAACAACGGCCACACACCGCCGAACACGAAGTTGCCCACCGACTTCAGCAGCATCTTGCGGTAGGCGACGACCGCCGCGAGGCCCGTCAGCCCGTAGTAGACGGCGATCTGCAGACCGATGGCCGAGATGGCGTCCGCGAGGATGTCACCCACCGTGCCCAGGGAGTTGGCGGCGACGAACATCGCCAGCGCCACGACCCCTACCACCGTGATCGCCACCCACGGCGTGTTCCACCGGCGGTGCACACGGCCCAGCGCGGACGGCATCGTACGGTCCCGGCCCATCGCGAACAGCGAGCGCGTGACCTGGATGAGCGTGGTCTCCAGGGTGGCGATGGTGGACAGCATCACCGCCACGATCAGCAACTTGCCGCCCCAGCCCGGCCACACCTGCTCGCCGAGCACGGCCAGTACGTTGGCGTCGTTCTCCTGGATCTGCTTCGAGGAGAGAATGACGTTCACCGCGATGGTGAACACCTCGAACAGCAGGAACACGATGCCGACTCCGATGAGCCCCGCGAGGCCCGTCGTACGGCGGCTGTTGCGGGTCTCCTCACTGAGGTTGCTGGTGACGTCCCAGCCCCAGTAGTAGAACGCGGCGATCAGCGCCCCCGAGGCGAATCCGGTCACCCCGTCGAAGTGCCCGAAGCCGAGCCAGGACCAGTCGAACGCCCTGGCGCCTCCCGAGTGGAAGAGGGCGAGTACGGCGAACAGGGCCAGTATCGCCAGCTCGACACCGGACATCACCAGCTGTGCCCGGACGGTGAGGCGGGCGCCACCCAGCACCACGCACAGCATGAGCAAGAACCAGCCGGCGCCGACCAGCGTCGACAGAGCGGTGTCGTCGGCGAGTTGCCCGTCGAAGAGGGCGAGCGTCATCGACCCGGCCGGCAGGGAACCCGCCACCATGAAGATGGTCGTCGAGATCACCAGCGCCCAGCCGCTGATGAACCCCAGGAAGGGGTGCAGCGTACGCCCGACCCACGAATAGCTGGCGCCCGCGTTCACGTCGATCCGGCTGAGGTAGCTGAAGGCCAGCGCGATGCCCAGCATCGGTATCGCGCAGTACAGCAACGCGGCCGGACTGGCCAGCCCCACCGCGCCGACGAGGACCGCCGTGGTCGCGGCGATCGAGTACGCCGGGGCGCTGCCCGCGACCGCCATCACCACCGTGTCGAACGTACCGAGGACATTGGCCTGCAGCCCTCTGCCCCTGCTGTTGCTCATGGATGCGCTGCTTTCCGTTGTGCACGACGCGAGGGCGAACCGGCCCCGACGGCGTATGGGGGGTGGGGTGGTACAACGCCACGAACCGCTGAGGGATGGCCTCCGGGCAGGGGCGGCACAAAGGGGTGGCGGATACGGCACGTCGGTGCGTCGCCGTACGGTCACGCCGTGTGTGCGAGTGATGATAGCCCCACTCATTGAGGCTTCAAGGGCGCCTGGATCTTCCGGGGTTGGAGACCGCGCAACGGGAAACGCGGTTCAGGACAGACACGAAGCGGAACCAGCCGACGCACGCGAGTGAGGGAGGCCGACATGGACACCGAACACACGCCCTCCGAGCCGATGGCGGACGACGCCTACCAGCCCACCGGCAGCAACGAGGAACAGCAGGACGCCGCACCGCTCGATCCACAGGACGCCGTGGACGAGCGGACCTACGACGAGACCCTCGACGAGGGCTACTCCCCGCCGGAGCGGCCGCTCGGGGTCACCAAGCACGGCACCACGGCCGCCGAACAGCACGAGGGCGAGACCCTCGACCAACGCCTCACCCAGGAAGTCCCCGACGCGGCCGAGCCCGCCGGTGACGACATCGGTGACCTGCCGGGCGGCGAGGGGGAACCCGTCCACCCCGAGGCGGGCACGGACCGCGCGGGCCGCCTGGTCGCCCCGGACGAGGGAACGGGCCCCGACACCACGAAGGAGCAGATCGCCTTCGATCAGGGCGTCGACGGCGGAGCGGCCGGTGCGGAGGAGGCCGCCATGCACGTGGTCGAGGACGACGCCCGCCTGCCCGAGGGCGACCAGGGGATCTGATGCGCGCCGCTCAGTCCCCGATCCGGTCGATCTGGCGCAGCCGGTTCGTGGCGTCCAGGGCGGCGACCTTGTACGACTCCGCGAGCGTCGGGTAGTTGAACACCGCGTTGACCAGATAGTCGACGGTGCCGCCGCACCCCATCACCGACTGCCCGATGTGGATGAGCTCCGTCGCCCCCGTACCGAAGCAGTGCACCCCGAGCAGCGTGCGGTCCTCGGGGGAGACCAGCAGCTTCAGCATGCCGTGCGAGTCGCCGATGATCTGCCCGCGGGCCAGCTCCCGGTAGCGGGACACGCCGACCTCGAACGGCACCCGGTCCTCGGTGAGCTGGTCCTCGGTCCGGCCCACGAAGCTGATCTCCGGGATGGTGTAGATGCCGATCGGCTGCAGGTTGTCCATCCGGCCGACGGGCTCCCCGAAGGCGTGGTACGCCGCCGCCCGCCCCTGCTCCATCGAGGTGGCGGCCAGCGCCGGGAAGCCGATGACGTCGCCGACGGCGTAGATGTGCGGCACCTCGGTGCGGTAGTGCTCGTCGACCGTGATCCGCCCGCGCGGGTCCGCGGTCAGGCCGGCCTTGTCCAGGTCCAGCTCGTCGGTGAGCCCCTGCCGGCCCGCCGAGTACATCACCGCGTCGGCGGGGATCTTCTTGCCGCTCTCCAGGACGGTCAACGTGCCACGGGCGTGCCGCTCCACGGCGGCGACGGTCTCCCCGAAGCGGAACGTCACAGCGAGGTCCCGCAGGTGGTACTTGAGCGACTCGATCACCTCGACGTCGCACATGTCGAGCATCCCCGCGCGCTTCTCCACCACGGTGACCTTGCTGCCGAGCGCGGCGAACATCGAGGCGTACTCCATGCCGATGACACCGGCACCGACGATGACCATGGAGCGCGGCACCCGCTCCAGCGCCAGGACGTTGTCCGAGTCCATGATCGTCCGCCCGTCGAACTCCACACTGCCGGGCCGCGCGGGCCGGGTGCCGGTGGCGATGACGATGCGCTCGGCGGTGAGCAGCCGTTCGTGGCCGGTGACCTCGCGCAGGGCCACGGTGTGCGGGTCGACG
Source organism: Streptomyces sp. R28 (assembly GCF_041052385.1). Lineage (GTDB taxonomy): Bacteria > Actinomycetota > Actinomycetes > Streptomycetales > Streptomycetaceae > Streptomyces. The sequence goes on from NZ_CP163439.1 coordinate 10,486,557, forward strand.
AAGCGGCCGGTCCCGGAGTACAGGGCGACGTGGTTGCGGGAGAGCTGGCTGCGGATGACGTCCACCTCGCGGCCGACCACATGCTGGGTGCGGGCGGTCAGGTCGGAGACGGTGATGTCCTCCTTGAGCCGGTAGCTCTGGCCGTACAGATCGCGCTGAGTGAGACCGGTCAGGTACAGCACCGCCTCGCGCAGGGTCTTGGAGGGGATGGTCCCGGTGTGGATGGAGACGCCGCCGACCATGTCGGGGCGGTCGACGACGGCGACCCGGCGGCCCAGCTTGGCCGCGGCGATGGCGGCCTTCTGGCCACCCGGTCCGGATCCGATGACGAGCATGTCGAAGTCGGGCACCTTCAGGAGTCTGACAGCCGCACGGCCTCTTCCGAAAGGGTGAGCCCGAAACCATTGCCGGTGTGAAGTGACAAGGGAGGAACGGAAGTTATGCCGCCTGGCTCCCGGATGCCGGAGCGCACCGGCTCCCCGCCGGGGCTGCCGGGGGCGGTCACGACGCCCTGACATGAACTGCGCGTATGGGTTGATAATGCGGGTATGGGGCATCGACTCGCCGACATGAGCGCACCGGCCAGGCTGGCCGCCCCCGAGGAGGGCATCGGCCGGGACGAACTCGCGCTCGCCACCCGCAACCACGGCCTCCCGCTGGAAGCCCTGCGCTACGACCTCACCCCGCCCGGCCTGCACTACGTCCTGACCCACTACGACATCCCGTACGTCCCCGACGGCACGCCCTGGCACCTGACCCTCGGCGGCCGCGTCCGCCGCCCGCTGCGCCTGGACCTGGCCGATCTGCGGACGTTCCCGCAGGTCACCACCCGGGTCACGCTGGAGTGCGCGGGCAATGGCCGGGCCCTGCTTTCGCCGCGGCCGGTGAGCCAGCCCTGGCTGGTCGAGGCGGTCGGCACCGCCGAGTGGACGGGCGTACCGCTGCGCCTGCTGCTCGCCGAGACCGCAATCGAGGCCGACGCGGTCGACGTGGTCTTCACGGGCGCCGACCACGGCGTGGAGCGCGGCGTCGAGCAGGACTACCAGCGCGCCCTGCCCGTGGACGTGGTCACGGGCAGCGATCCGGAGGTGCTGGTGGCGTACGCCATGAACGGAGCCCCGCTGCCCCCGCAGCACGGCCGCCCGCTACGGCTGGTCGTGCCCGGCTGGTACGGCATGGCACACGTGAAGTGGCTGCGCGCGGTGACCGTCACCGACGAGCCGTTCACGGGGTTCCAGCAGGCCGTGGCCTACCGGCTGCGCCGGCACCCCGAGGACGAGGGCGAACCCGTCACCCGCATCGCCCCCCGCGCCCTGCTCGTCCCGCCGGGCTTCCCCGACTTCATGTCCCGTTCCCGCGTGGTCCGGCCCGGCCCGGTGACCCTGGAGGGGCGCGCCTGGTCCGGGCGTGGCCCGGTGACGCGCGTCGAGGTCAGCACGGACGCGGGCGGCAACTGGCAGGAGGCCGAGCTGGAGCCGGACTCCGGTCACCGCTGGGCGTGGCGCCGCTGGCGGCACAGCTGGACGGCGACCCCGGGCGCACACGTGCTGAGCGCACGGGCCACCGACGCCGAAGGCCGCACCCAGCCACTGGCCCAGCCCTGGAACCGTGGGGGCTTCGCCAACAACCTCGTGCAGCGGGTGCCGGTGCTGTGTCCTCAGGAGGACGGGGACGGGGACGACGCCCGGTGAGTATGCCGACGGCGCGGCGCAGCGCGGGACGGCAGGCGGGCAGGGCCGCCCCGGGCGCCGGCCCGACACCCGGGGTGGCCCGCGCGGATCGCGGCAGTCTCGGCTAGGGCAGCAGCTTGTCGAGGGCGGAGGGGCCCTCAGCCTCCAGCTTGCGCTTGGCCCACTCCAGGGTGCGCGGGGTGAGGTCCTTGCCTGAGGCAAGCACGATGTCCTCGGGGGACACATCGGTGCCGGTGCGGGCGTGGAGCAGGTCGTCCGGGGTGGTGCGCTCCTCGGACGGCCCGGACGCTTCGGGCTGGCTCGTCGGCATCATCTCTGCTCCTCGGATCCGGATCACTACTTCGGGCCCGGTGCGGTCATCGGGTCTGCTATCACCATTCAACGCCGGAGCGGACCCTGCATCCGGAGGCGCCGGGACCCCGCTGCGCACCGGTCGGCCCCTGGACACCCGGGGTAGCACCGCGCTCCCGCAGCGAAACCGACCGTGCCCGAGGGCCGAGCACTCTCGCGGGCCGCGTCAGCCCTCGAAAGGCGTGAGCGTCAGCCTGATACCCGTCGGCGCCGTGTCCTGGATGTACGAGGCGAAGTCGGCCACGTCGTCGAAGGCGAAACCGTACGCCTTGCCGTCCTCGGTGGCCGTGTGCATCGCCTTGGCGTAGTGGTTGGTCAGGTCGGTCCGGTAGAAGGTGGCGGCGTCGGTCGTCGGCTGGGCCGGGTGGCTGAGCAGCGTCGAGCGGTTGAACCCGGCACCGAGTACGGCGGCGACGGGGCCGGTCGTGCCGTCGTTGGGGGCGGCGAGATTGCCGTCGCAGAACAGCACGTCCCGGGTCGACGGCTTGGCGAAGGACACCTGGGCGGGCCCGTCGAAGGTGAACCGATCGCCGCGCACCCGCCCCGTGAACGTACCCGCGTTGGTGGTGACGGTGAGGTCCCGCCCGGTGTACGTGCTCCACACCTCGTCGATGTACGGGGCGAAGTAGTCCTTGGGAAACAGACCGGCGTCCAGACCGTGCCCCGGGGCGATGACGCGCCTGTCGTCCACGACGAGCCGAGCGAACTCCTCGACCTGGCGCACCGCGCCGAACGCGGTCGCCCGCCCGCCGGCGCGCAGTCTGCCCGTCGTCTGGTCCTTGGCGCCGGTCAGCCGAATGCTCAGAGGGACGCTGAACATGTCGACCATGGTGGTGTTGCAGAACATGCCGGCGGCGTTGTACGTGAACTCGGCGCAGTCGTGCAGCACCGGGTAGTTGGGGTCCGACGCCACCCAGCCCGCCGGGTACTGCAGCGCGGCGTTTCCGTTGCCGTCCGTGACGGCCTTGAACTTGAGCTTCTCGCCGAGCGACACATACATCCGCCCGGACATGTAGGGGAGCCAGAGCCGGGTCTCGCCGCTGCCGGCCAGGCTGATGGCGTAGTCGGTGAAGCCGTCGGCGCCGTTGTCCGACAGCGCGATCGGCGCGAGGGTGCCGTCGGGCGTGACCCGCACCTGCCTGCCGTCCTGGTTGCCGACGATGTAGACGTGCACGTTCGCGTTGCCGAAGGAGCCGCTGTCATTGACGATCGTCAGCGGCAGTGGGCCCGCCGCGGAGGGCCCTACGCCGTGCGCGGGCGTACCCGCGAGGGCGTACGGGGCCACGGTGGCGACGGCGGGGACGGCCACCGCCGTGCCGCCGAGGGCGAGGAGAAGCCTGCGTCGACCGAGATGGCGCTGATGACGGGAAGTCATGTGGGGGGTCTCCCGGAGTACTTGTGCGGGTACTTGGGTGAGGCGGGGACGTGCACAGCCGGTCCGGGAGTCATCCCAGGAGTCATCCCGAGAGTTGTTCTGAGAGCGCTCTCGAACCAGGCGCTGCCGCTGCCGGTGGGCCCCGATGCTACGCACCACGCCCGCATCGGCCAATGGGTCTGCATCGCGCCCAAACTCCCCTCAGCTGCGGGAACTTGAAACACCACGGAATGCCCACGCTCGCTTAACCCTCTCCTAAGGCCCGCTTAAGTCACACTGGCTCCTGAGAGCGCTCTCCAGCCGCCCTCCAGCGCTTGGCGGAGCCCCGCTCAAAGCCCGCGAAAAACCTGTGGACGGGCCCGATGAAGATCACGTACTGTGTGGCTCACGCCCTGAGACGGACGGAAGGAGGCGAGTGCCGTGCGATTCACACCTTTCCAGCGCTCCCTTTTCCGTTGCCCCGGCGTGTCGCGTCAGATCTGACCGGGAGCGCTCCAAGCAGCCTTTATCCCGGAGGAATCCATGACCGATCCGGTCATCCGCGCGCTCTCCGCGAGCGACGCCCATCTCTTCGATGCACACCCCGACCCGCTCGGCGCCCGTGAGGGGCACCGGCGGACCCGGTTCCGCCCCGAGTGGAAGCGAGTTGCCCTGCGCGACGGCACGGTCGTCGCTCGCGGCGCCTGGTGGGGCGGGCCCGACGACTCGGAGCCCATCAACATCAACTGGTTCGACGTGGCCGAGGGCGAGGAGGCGGCCGGTGCCGAACTCCTGCGCTCCGCCCCCTGGCAGGTCGAACTCGAGATCAACCTGCCCGGCGGCTGGCGGGACAAGCCCGACCTGAAGGCCGCCGCCGAGGCCCGCTTCACCGCCGCACGCGCGGCCGGCTACGAACTCCTGGTGGAACGCTTCCTGTACCGCTGGACCCCGGACCTCGGCCTGCCTGAGCGGCCCGGACGCCTGCGCTTCAGCGCCGAGCCGGACGACGCGGTCTTCTTCGACGCGCTGCGCCGCATCCACTCCGTCACCTTGGATGCCCACTCGCTGCGGGCCATCGAGGAGGGTGGCCTGGACCGGGCCGCCCAGGAGGAGCTCGACTTCTTCCACTGGTGCCCGTCCCCACGGGAGTGGTGGCAGCTCGCGCACACCCCGGACGGGGAACTCGCCGGCATCCACATTCCGGCACACAACCCGTCCAACCCGACGATCGGCTTCATCGGAGTCGTCCCGGAACAGCGCGGCCACGGCTACGCCTACGACCTCCTCGCGGAGTGCACCCACTTCCTCGTCGAGCAAGGCGCGGAGGTCGTCACCGGAGCGACGGACCTGGGCAACTTCCCCATGGCCGCGAACTTCGCCAAGGCAGGCTTCCCCGTGGTCAGTGAGCGCATCAACTTCCAAGCGGCGGCCCAGGCATAGCGAGGCGTAGAACCGAGGAGCAGCAGATGTAGTACACGGTGGGCGGTCCGGGCCTTCTGCGGTCCGGGCCGCCTGTCAGTCCCCTGGCTGTCGGGCCGCTTCACGCCCGGTCCGGGGTACGACGCGGTACGCGATCTGTTCGCCCGTGAACCGGCCTTGCCGGCACGGGACTACGACGAGGTCCGACAGGCCCGGGAGGCGGCCGGCGACGGGATCCGAAGACGCGTCTCACTGTCCTCGCCGGACGGTCCGGTCGCCGAGTTCCTGCTGCACATCGAGGGGGACAGGGCCTGGCCCCGCCGTCACGCGCCGTCGTTCAACAGCGCTTCGGCCGCCACCAGAATCTCGGTGACCCGCAGACCGAACGCCGCGTCGCACGCGTGCGCGCGACCGGTGCGGGAGGCGGTCAGCAGGGCATCCCCGGCCCGGGTCAGGGCGGACACCGCGCTGTCGGCGCTCTCCGGCAGCAGCGTCACTCCGGCCGCGCCCCGCAGCTCCACCGCTGCCCCCGCTGCCGCGGGCGGCGCCGTGAGGCTCAGGGCGAGCGTGCTCGACGCGCCGCTGACGTGCTCGAGGACCAGATGGACGGTGTCGCCGGGCCCGTGCGCGGCGGCCGTCACGCGCCGGGCGTCACCCAGGACCGGCAGCAGCACGGACAGGGCGTGGGGACCCACGTCCCACAGGGCGCCCTTCTCCCGCCGCCACGGGGAGTCGGCGAACGGGTTGCCGTCACCGCTGAACACGGAGCCCAGCCACTGCGCCCGCCCCGTGAACCAGCCGTCCACGGCCGCCTGTTCGGTGATCCATGCCCCGGTCTCCGACTGGAAACGGGCGGTGAAGAACACGACCGAGGCCACACCGGCCTCCTCGACAGCCTCGACGACCGCCCGTCCCTCCCGCACCGTCAACGCGAGCGGCTTGTCCAGCAGCAGATGGCAGCCCGCCCGTGCGGCCCGCACCGCCAGGTCGGCCTGGACGGCCGGCGGCAGGGCGACGGCAACGGCGTCCACGTCGGCGAGCAGCGCGTCCACATCGTCGTAGGCGCGCACGCCGTAGCTGTCGGCCAACTCCTTCGCGGCGGCCGTACGGCGGCCCCACACTCCTGCGAAGTCCAGTTCGCCGTGCCGGCTCAGGGCGGGAGCGTAGGCCATCTGGGCCCACGGGCCGGTGCCGAGCAGTCCGATGCGCATGCCGCCGCCTCTCACTGTGCTGGTCGAGGGTGAGCGTGCCACACCAACCGGGAGGCCGCGCAAGCGGATAGCGGGCTGGGAGCGGCTGCACGTCGCCGCGCTGGACGTGGCGAGAACCGAGCGCACAGTGCCGGCGTGTTGGTGATCAGCGGCCTGGACCGGGCCGTGGATCCGAGAGCGGAGACGGGGCTGTGACGGAAGTGGCGAAGGACTTACAGGACGACAGGGCGCAGAGCGCTGGTCCGAGCCTGTGGCGTCAGCGGGATTTCATGCTGCTGTGGAGTGGCCAGACGGTCAGTGAGATGGGATCGGCGGTCACCCAGGTCGCCTTGCCGCTGGTCGCGGTCGTCGCGCTCAAGGCGAGCCCGTTCGAGGTCGGGCTGCTGACCGCCGCCACCACGGCAGCGTTCGCGCTGATCGCGCTGCCCGCGGGCGCGCTCGTGGACCGCGGCTCCAGACGTTCGATCATGATGCTCTGCAACATCCTCCGCCTGCTGATCATCGGCTCGGTACCGCTGGCGGCCGCCCTCGGCGCCGTGACGATGGCGCAGCTCTACGTCGTCGCTGTCGCAGCCGGCGTGTGCACGGTGTTCTTCGACGTCGCGTACAGAGTTATGTGCCGTCGCTGATCCGCGCCGATCTCCGGATGGACGCCAACGGCAAGCTGGGGACCACCCAGGCGTTCGCGCAGCTCGGGGGGCCCAGCCTGGGCGGGGGACTGGTCGCGGCGTTCGGCGCCGCGGGGGCGATGACGGCCGACGCGATGTCCTACCTGGTCTCGGTCGTCTCGATGTCCGGAATCAGGACGCGCGAGGAGCCGCCGCCCGCGCGGCGCGAGGGCGAGACGTTGCGGAGCCAGATCGCCGAGGGATTGAGATTCGTCGCCGGGCACAAGATATTGCGGAGGGTCGTGGCGTGCTCGGGCACCGCGAACCTGTTCTCCGGCATGACCTCGGCGCTGGCGATGGTCTTCCTCATCCGCGTGCTGCATGTGAGTCCCGCGCTGACCGGGCTGGTCATGGCGGGCTCGGCCATCGGCGGAATCGCAGGGGGACTGTTCGCCGGCAGGCTCGCCAAGAAGTTCGGCTCGGCGCGGATCATCTGGGTGTCGATACTGGTGTTCAGCGCGCCGCAGCTCATCGCGGCGGCTGCCTGGCGAGGCTGGGGGGTGCTGCTGTTCCCGTTGGGCTGGGGCATCACAGGCTTCTCCATGATGGTCTACAACATCGCCCAGGTCAGCTACCGGCAGTCGGTGACACCGCCGGAGCTGATGGGCCGGATGAACGCGGCCGTGCGCTGGGTCGTGTGGGGCACGCTGCCGCTCGGCGGCGTCCTCGGCGGGGTGCTCGGCACCCTCATCGGGGTGCGGCCCACACTCTGGCTGGCCTTCATCGGTACGTGGGCGGCCGGCTGGTTCGTGTTCTTCTCCCCGCTCCGCCACATGCGCGATGTCCCTGCACCCGAGCCGGCCCCCGGTGTTACGCGTTGATGGTGAGCGCAGGGTCGGCGCCGAGGCTCACGCGTACGGCTCGGGCGAGGGGAGCCGGCCGACGATCCGGGCGAGCCGCACAAGCCGGATCCAGCCGTGTCGCCCCGGGCGCCGGGTTCTTGCGCGGATCCGGCCAAGCGGAGAACAGGGGCTTTGGTACCCATCGCAGCGGCTGCGGTCGCCGGGCGCGAGCACGCTGGTGGCCTCGGCGATCACCTCCCACCTCCGACAGGCGGACGGACGGCCCAAGTCGGCACCACGGATTCAGTGGCGCCGTCGCTGAATGCGTTCTCTTTCTTCTATTGGACCTCTCGCGTCCGGACGGCCACGCTGGAGTCGGTCCGGTACGGCCGTGATCCGCGGCCCGTCCGCCGGACGACAACGTTTCCCGCGCGACAGCCGAAAGAGGTCACGACCCCATGCACATGCGCCGCATCGGTGACGTCGAGGTCAGCGCGATCGGACTGGGTGCGATGCCCATGTCCATCGAAGGACGCCCGGACGAGGCACGTTCGCTCGCCACGATCCATGCCGCGCTCGACGCCGGTGTGACCGTGATCGACACCGCGGACGCCTACCACCGGGACGCCGACGAGGTCGGCCACAACGAGACCCTGATCGCCAAGGCCCTCTCCTCCCACGACCTGGGCAAGGACGTCCTGGTCGCCACGAAGGGCGGCCATCTGCGCCCCGGCGACGGGAGTTGGACGCTTGACGGCAGCCCCCGGCACCTCAAGGAAGCCTGCGAGGACTCCCTGCGCCGGCTCGGCGTCGAGGCCATCGGGCTCTACCAGTTCCACCGCCCCGACCCGAGGGTGCCGTACGCCGAGTCCGTCGGCGCCGTACGCGAGTTGCTCGACGAGGGCAAGATCCGCATGGCCGGAATCTCCAACGCGAACCCGGACCAGATCAAGCAGGCGAACGACATCCTGGGCGGCAGGCTGGTCTCCGTGCAGAACCAGTTCTCCCCGGCGTTCCGCTCCAGCGAGCCGGAGCTGCGCCTGTGCGACGAACTCGGCATCGCCTTCCTGCCCTGGAGCCCCCTCGGCGGCATCTCCCGAGCGCGCGAACTGGGCTCCGCCTACGCCCCGTTCGCCCGGGTCGCCGAGGCGCACGCGGTGAGCCCGCAGCGCGTGTGCCTGGCCTGGATGCTCGCCAAGTCACCGGTCGTCGTCCCGATCCCGGGCGCGAGCCGGCCGGAGACGATCCTGGACTCGCTCGCCGCTACCGACCTCGTGCTCACGGCCGAGGAGATCGCGGAGCTGGACGCCGTCTGATCCGTCCGGGAGTCCGCTGAAACTTTCTCCCGGGAATCCGTGCCCGACCGGGGGTGTATCCCTTCCCACATGGGATAGGAAAGCGCTCGCTATGCATCCGGAACCCTGGGAAGGACAACGCCGATGGCGTCGTCACACGAGAGACCGCTCGACCACCGCTACCGCGGCGAACACCCCGTACGCACCCTCGCGTATCTGTTCCGCGCCGACCGCCACCGCCTCGCGGCGGCGGTCGGCGTCTTCACGGTCAAGCACAGCCCGGTCTGGCTGCTGCCGCTGATCACCGCGTCCATCATCGACACCGTCGTCCAGCACCAGCAGATCAGCCGGCTCTGGCTGAGCACCGGCGTCATCATGCTCATCCTCCTGGTCAACTACCCCCTGCACGTGCTGTACGTACGCCTGCTGTACGGCAGCGTGCGCCGGATGGGCACCAGCTTGCGCTCCGCGCTGTGCACCCGCATGCAGCAGCTCTCCATCGGCTACCACTCGCGGGTCAGCGCCGGTGTGCTGCAGGCCAAGGTCGTGCGCGACGTGGAGACCGTCGAGCAGATGGTGCAGCAGACCGCGGAAACGGGGCTCGGAGCCGGCACGGTGCTGATCGGCGGCCTCGTCATCATCGCGATCCGTACGCCGGAGTTCGTGCCCGTCTTCCTCGTCGTCGTACCGGCCGCCGCACTCGTCGTCGCCCGTCTTCGGGCTCGCCTGCGCACCCACAACGAGCACTTCCGCCACGAGGTGGAGACCCTGTCGTCCCGGGTGACGGAGATGACCCGTCTCATCCCGGTCACCCGCGCCCACGGCCTGGAGGGCAAGGCGCTGCGCCGCATGGACGGCACCCTGCACCGGCTGCTGGCCTCCGGCATGCGCCTCGACCTCGTCAACGGCCGCTTCGGCTCGCTCGCCTGGGTCGTGCTGAACGTCGTCGGCGTGCTGGTCCTCACCGGCGCGGCGTTGGTCTCGTACTACGGCGTCTGGGGCGTGACGGCCGGTGACGTCGTCATGCTGAGCGCCTTCCTGACCACCCTCACCAACTCCACGACAACGTTGGCAGGGCTGGCCCCGGTCATCACCAAGGGCCTGGAGTCCGTCCGCTCCGTCGGTGAGGTGCTCCAGGCCCCCGAACTGGAGGACAACGAGGGCAAGGCCGAACTCACCGCCCTGCGCGGCGCCGTGACCTTCGACAGGGTCGGGTACGCCTACGAGGACGGCGCCCGCCCCGCCGTACGGGACTTCAGCCTCTCCGTCGCACCGGGGGAGACCATCGCCCTCGTCGGCGCGTCCGGGGCGGGCAAGTCCACCTTGCTGAGCCTCGTCATCGGCTTCATCCGCCCCACCTCCGGCCGGCTGTCGCTCGACGGCACTGACATGAACACCCTCGACCTGCGCACGTACCGCCGCTTCCTCTCGGTCGTGCCGCAGGAGTCGATCCTCTTCGACGGCACGATCCGCGAGAACGTCGCCTACGGCATGGACGACGCCGACGAGGAGACGGTGCGCGCGGCGCTGCGCGACGCCAACGCGCTGGAGTTCGTGGACCAGCTGCCACAGGGCCTCGACACGCTGGTCGGTGAGCGCGGGGCGCGCCTGTCCGGCGGACAGCGGCAGCGGCTGGCCATCGCCCGGGCCCTGATCCGCGACCCCAGGGTGCTGGTCCTCGACGAGGCGACCTCGGCCCTGGACACCCGGTCGGAGGCGCTCGTCCAGGAGGCCCTCGCCCGCCTCCTGCACGGCCGCACCACGTTCGTGGTGGCGCACCGGCTGTCCACCGTGCGGGGCGCCGACCGGATCGTGGTGATGGGGGACGGCCGGATCCAGGAGATCGGCACGCACGAGGAACTCCTGCGCCGGAACGGGGCGTACACCGCACTGCACAGCGGACAGGTCGCGTGACGCCTCCCACCTCGCACCCGACCTCGTACCGAGCCGGTACGAGGTCGGGGGAGCGGGTGGAGCGGCCGGACTACGGGCGGTCGACGACTCGGCCCAGTTCGATGCGGTCGATGTCGGGTGCCCACGCCGTCGCGTTGCCGAACGTCACCTTGTTGGAGCCCTTCTGCAGGTCGACGGGGACGCCCAGCGTCCAGTAGTCGTCCGAGCTCCAGGTGTTCTTGAAGGTCACCTTCACCGGCGCCGCGTTCCCCACGGTGATGTCCGCCGTACGGGACATGATGTCCGTGTTGTAGGCGTGGCCGTTGTCGCGCCGGTCGTTGTGCGCGTAGTGGACGACCAGCAGATAGCGGCCGGAGCTGGGCGCCCGCACCGTGAACTCGGCGGTGCTGGAGGGGCTGTTGCCGAGCTTGCCGATGTAGGAACCGGCGGAGGCGTACGCCGAGTCGACGAGTTCCGCCCCGCCCGCGAGGGTGGCGGAAGCCGCCTCGTAGGAGAGCGTGCCGGACGTCGATCCGTCGCCCGAGACGTCGAGGGAGCGGACGGAGGCCTGCCCCGCCGTCACCGCGACGCGGTTGTTGCCCGCCACCAGACAGAGCCGCAGGGCGCGTCCGGGCGCCGCCGTCACCGTCTCGCCGTGCAGCGCCAGCCGCACCGGCGCCGAGGCCCGAGGTACCACCGTGTAGTAGCCGTCACGCGGGGCGTAGACGTCGAACACCGCCTTGTCCCCCGGGCGCAGGACGAGAGAGCCGGTGCCCACCCCGGCCGACGACGCGTAGTCGTACGACGGCTTCCCGCTGATGTCCGCCAGCGTGGCCTCGTACGACGCGGAGGCCGCGCCCGTGCGGGCGGTCAGGTCTACGCGGTCGAGGGTGACCTCGGCGTCGCCCTTCGCCAGCGTAATGACATGGGTGCCTTGGGACAGCCGTAGAGTGACGTCCTTCTTGGCGCGGTAGGTCCAGTTCTCCGTGGAGGGGTAGGTCACCGTGAGCGGGGTTCCGCCATCCACGGACACCTTCTGCGTGGCGGGGGTGCCGGACTGGTTGCCGTACAAAATCGCCAGGTCGTAGGTCCCTTCGCGGGGCACCGTGACCGTGAAGTCCACCTTGCTGGTGGCCTGGTTGAGGGAGCCGACGTCCTTGGTGCCGGAGGCGGCGTAGCCGTTGGCGTTCTCGACCGTGCCCTGGGTGTAGACCTTGCCGTCGGTGACGGCGGCGGCCTCGGCCTCGTACGACGCCGACCAGGGGACGGCGGCGGGGGAGGGGACGCCCGTACCGCCGGGGGTGAGGACGATCCGGTAGGCGGACATCTTGTGCATGCCGCGCAGCGGTACCGTCACCGAACCGTCGTCGGCGACCCGCACCTTCGTACGGGTGAGGACGCGAGGCGTGGCGTGCTGCCCTTCGTAGCCGGACCAGGCGGCCTCGGCGACGGTAGCGGTGACCGTACGGCCGAAGAGGGAGCGGTCGACGCCCCGCACCACGACGTCGGAGTCGCCGGCGGAGCCGCCGAGCAGGACCTGGGCCTGGCGGCGGGAGGTGTCCAGCGAGGCCAGGCCCTGAAGGGTGTCGATGGTGTCGGGCCGCGGCGGGGTCACCTTGACGGTGTCACCGGTCATCCCGGCGTACCAGCGGAAGAACCACCAGCCGCCGTTGGGGATGTTCGACCGCACCACATGGCCGCTGAGGTTGCCGGCGGCGTCCCAGTAGGCCGCGTTGGCGTACACCTTGTTCCGCTCGAACATCGAGACCCACTGCACGAGTTGCCCCGGGACGGACAGGTCGCGACGGTTGGCGTACTCGTCGATGTTGATCTTCAGTGGTGAGATGCCCAACTCCCGTTCCAGGGAACGGTAGTTGTCGTAGTGCGCCTGGAAGTCGCGCAGCGAGCCGGAGCCCAGCTCGTGCCAGGTCATCACCTGCGGAAGGACGTTCTCCCGCTGGGCGAAGGCGAGGAAGTCCTTCAGCAGACGGGAGTGGTAGGCGGCTTCGTTCGGGCCCGCGATCCTCGCGTCCGGGTCGATCGCCCGGATGCGCTGGTACACCGTCTTCCAGTCCTTGAAGAACCGGTCCCGGTTGGCCTCGTACTGGGCCTGGTCGGCGACGCCGAGCTTGTACCAGATCTGGTCGGGCTCGTTGAACGGGATGTAGACGAACCGCTCGCTGTTCGGGTCCGCCGCCACCTCCTTGGCGATCTTGTCGACCTTGGGGAGGTAGTCGTCGATGCCGAGATCCTCGTACGGCCACTTGGCGTAGATGTCCTGCATCATCACGTTGATCTCGCCGCCGCCGTTGCGGAAGAACGACTTCGCGACGGTGAGCGCGTCGCCGTTGGGATGCTGGGCACCGCCCTGCGGCTTCTGCGAGATGCTGGTGACCTTCAGGGGCTCCAGCGCGGCGTCGCTGGGCACCCCGTCGTCGCTGAGCCCGTACAGCGCGCCGTTGGCGCCGAGCATCACCGGCCCCTGCGAGACGGACAGGTCGACGGTGAGGCGCTGCGGGTCGGCAGCGGCCGCGGGGTCCGCGGCGGGGAGAGTGGCTGCCATGGTGGCTGCTCCAAGTGCGGCTGATATCAAGGCGGTTCTGGCACGGAATCCCGTACGGAATCTGGTACGGAATCTGGTACGGGTACGGGTTCGTGTGCGGGCGGAGGTGATCACGCTGTTGGACCTCCGGTCACTTGACGGCTCCACTGGTGATTCCGGACACGATCTTTCGCTGGCCGACGAGGAACACGGCGACCATGGGCAGGCTCATCACCACGACGTACGCGAAGACGAGATGCCAGTTGTTGAGGTAGAGCTGGGCGGAGGCGACCTGGTAGAGGTTCAGCGGGAGGGTGGCCCGCTCGCCGCCGCCGAGGACGAAGAAGGCGTAGAAGACGTCGCTCCAGGCGTAGAGCATCACCATGATCGTCGCGGTGGCGATCACCGGGCGCAGCAGCGGCAGGACGATCCGCCAGAAGATCCGCGACGGCGTCGCCCCGTCCATCCGGGCCGCCTCCTCCAGCTCCAAGGGAATGGCACGGATGAAGCCGGTCATGAAGAAGATCGACGTCGACAGGTACATGCCGGTGTAGACGGCGATCATGCCGGGCCGGGTGTTCGCCAGGCCCAGCTGCCGCAGCTCCATCACGATGGTGATGACCGCGGGCGGCAGCAGCAGGCCGCTGATGCAGAGCGCGTACGCCGTCGACACCAGCTTGGACTTGCGGCGCGCGAAGACCCAGGCGGCGCCCGCCCCGAGGAGCAGGACGAGGGCTACCGAGGGCACCACGACCAGCAGGGAGTTGAAGAAGCCGCGCAGCATCTCGCCCTGGCTGACGGCGTCGGCGTAGTTGCCGGCGGGCTGCCAGTGCCGTGGCGGGTCGAGGTTGGGCGTGATGGCCTCCGCCTGCGGCTTGGCGGAGGTGACGGCGACCAGCCACAGCGGTACGCCGACGGCGAGACCGGCGAGCAGCAGGACGAGGGCGGGGCGGCCGTAGCGCCATGCGACGGACGCCTTCACAGCAGCTGCTCCCTTCGCCGCAACCCGACGACCAGCGGAATCGCCACCGCAACCACGACCAGGAAGAGGACGAGGCTCATCGCGGAGGCCTGGGCGTACAGGCCCTGTCCGAAGATCCGGAACATGTAGATGTTGAAGACCTCCGTGGCGGCCGCGGGCCCGCCGCCGGTCGTGGCCTGCACGATGTCGAAGGTGTTCATCGAACCGATTAGCGCCGTGGTGACGTTGAAGGTGACGGCCGGCGCGAGCATCGGCAGGCGCACCGACCAGAAGGTCCGCCAGGGTCCGGCGCCGTCCATCCGCGCCGCTTCGAGCATGTCGCCCGGAATGCCCTTGAGCCCGGCCAGGTAGATCAGCATGGACAGGCCCATCCACTTCCAGCCGTGGATGAGGGTGACGACGACCAGGGTCCAGGTCGTCGAGCCCAGCCAGGGAATGTCCGTCCCGAGCACGGAGTTGACGGCTCCGTCCTGGTCCAGCAGGGCCTGGAAGACGTAACCGGTGGCGAGCGCCGAGATGAGCACCGGCAGGAAGAACACCGCGCGGAAGAACCGGTTGAAGCGGCTGTCGGCCTCCAGGAGGAGCGCGAGCCCGAGCCCGAAGCCGTTCTGGAACAAGGCCGCCAGCAGCGCGTACAGCAGGGTCGTGCGGATCGCGCGGAGCAGCGAGCCGTCGTCGGCGATGGCCTTGAAGTTGTCCAGGCCCGCGAAGGCGATGTCCGCGTGGTACGAGGACCAGTTGGTGAACGGGTAGTAGAAGTTCAGCAGGTTGGGCACCAGGAAGAAGCCCGTGAAGACGACGACCGCGGGGAGCGCGAACCACCAGGGGTGGTGCACGGCCGCCCGCGGCAACCGTCCCACCTTCTTCGGCGCGCCCGTCACGGGCGCCGGATCGCTACGTACGACTGTGTGAGCCATCGTCAGAACCCGGGCGCGCCCTGGGCCTTGGCTACCTGCGCGAACTGGTCCTGGATCGCCTGGGCGACCTGTTGCGGGTTCTTCTTGTCGAAGATCATGTCGGCGAGGTAGAGGTGCGTGTCCGGGGCGACGATCGCCTTGGCCTGGAAGACACCGATGGCGGTGGGCAGGGCCGCGACCTGGGCCTTGGACGTCTGCGGCAGCCTGTCGGGAGTGGGCACGGACGGTTGCACGGACGGGATCTTCATCGCCTTGATGTAGTCGGCGTAGTCCGGGCCGAGCCAGAAGGCGAGGAACTGGCGGGCCGCGTTCTGCCGCTTCTCGTCACCGGTCTTGAAGGCGACCACACCGTTGGTCTGGTCGGGCGAGTCCATGCCGGTGGCCGCCGAGTCGGCGATCGGGAACCAGCCGATCTTCTTGTCGATCTCGGCGGTGGAGTACTTGGCCTGCAACTGGCTCTGGAAGGAGGTGACGTTGAGGACCATGCCGGCCTCGCCCTTCCACAGCGCGTCGGCCTGCCCGGTGAAGGTGCCGGTGCGGTAGTTCTTCTGGGCGAGCCCGGCGTCGAGCAGCTTCTCCTTGTACTTCTTGATGGCGCCGACGACGACCGGGTCGGTCCACTTCTCCTGGTTCTTGTTGAGCCCGTCCCACCACTGCTGGTCGAGGTCGGTGAGCTGGACCTGCATCTGCCACTGCAGGGGCCACTTGTCGCCGCCGGCCTCGTAGAAGGCTGCGGCGTCCGACTTGTCGACCACCTTGTGGCCGAGCGCCAGCAGCTCGTCGTAGGACGTGGGGAAGTCCTTCCCGCTCAGCCCGGCCTGCTTGAAGACGTCCTTGTTGTAGTAGACGCCGAGCATGGCGGGGCTGGTGACGATCGCCGCGTACCGCTTGCCGTCGATCATGCCGAGCGACTTCTCGGTGTCGCCGAGCCTGGCCTCCCACGGCTCCCCGTCGAGGGTGAGGAGGTTCTGCTGGGGCTGGATGAACGGCAGCGTGGAGATGGACGGTTGCCAGAACATCAGGTCCGGGCGGTCGCCGGAGGCGAGCTTCGTCGGCACGTTCTGCTCGTACAGGTCCGGGATCGCCTGGGTCTCCACCGTCGCGCCGGTGGCCTTCTCGAAGGCGTCGATGACCTGCTGGGGCGCGTTGACCGTGTTCTGCGCCGTCCACATCGTCAGCTTCACGCCGTCCAGGCGGGCGGTCGGATCGACGGCGGCCTGCTTCCCGTCCGCGCCGGAGTCGCCGGAAGAGCCGGCCGTCGGGTCGCTGCACGCGGTGGCGGCGAGGCCGAGGGCGCATATCAGCGCCAGGGCGGGGAGAGCTCTTGTCTTCATCACGTGCCTTTCGCGAACGGATGGTTCAGGAAGCAGGAATCAGAACAGCGGTGCTCGTGCGGATCGTGCGGAGCGTTCAGGGATCGTGTGGCCAGGTCAGCGATCGTGTGGCGTTCAGGCGGTGGCGGACGGCGGCCCCGAGCTCTCCCGGACCACCAGCTCCGGTACGGAGACGGGATGCGGGGCGATCCGCGCGTCCTCCTCCAGCACCCCGTGCAGCAGGGCGAACGCGGCCCTTCCCAGGCCGGTGAAGTCCAGGCGTACGGTCGTCAGCGACGGGGTGAGATAGGCGGAGTGCGGGGCGTCGTCGAACCCGGCCACGCTGACGTCGCCGGGGACGGAGCGGCCGGCCTCGTGCAGGGCGCGCAGCACCCCGAGCGCGAGGTCGTCGTTGCCGCACAGGATGGCGGTGACGGCCGGGTCCGACGCCAGCTTCAAGCCGGCCGCGTGGCCTTCCGCCGGGCCCCAACTGCCCTGTACGGGGCGGGGTTCGGGGGCTCCCGCCTCCTTCAGCGCCTGCCGCCAGCCGCCGGTACGGGCGCTGGTGCGCCGGGTGCTGGACGGGATGGCGACGTAGTGCACCGTCTCGTGGCCCAGGGACAGCAGGTGGCGGGTCGCCTCGTACGCGGCCTCGTGGTCGTCGGTCCACACCCAGGGGCGGTCGCCGCCGGGCGGGCTCGCCGGGGTCTCGACCACTCCGACGACCGGGAGTTCGGCGGGGACCGCGCTCAGGGCCCGCACACCGGCGGGGTCGTAGGCGATCACGATCAGTCCGCCGCCCGCGTCCGCCGCGCGCTGCACCTCGGCGGCGACGGCGGCCTCGTCCGCCGATTCCAGTACGCCGATCCCGACCGCGTAGGACGCCGCCCGGGCGGACTCCTCGATGCCCTGGAGGATGGAGGCGTAGCCGTAGTGGGTGGTGTTCGCGGTGAGTACGGTCACGGCCCTGCTGCGTCCGCTGGCCAGGGCGAGCGCGGTGGCGTTGCGCCGGAAGCCCAGTTCGTCGATGGCGGCGAGCACCCGGTCCCGGGTGGTCGGCTTGACGCTGGGATGGCCGTTGATCACCCGGGAGACGGTCTGGTACGAGACGCCGGCGGCGGTCGCGACATCCCTGATGCTCGCCGGGCGGCTTGTGTGACCGGTCACATTCATGCCAGGATTGTGACCGGTCACATCAGGGAGCGTCAAGAGACCGTAACGAGGGATTCACACGGCTGACGCGACCGCCTCCTGCCGCGGTACGGGCAGGCGCGGTCGGGAGGGGAAGACACCTTGACCGGTACGGCGGACGTGGCGCAGGAGGGTTCCCACCAGCCGCATGGCGAGTTCAGCTGGGGTCATTCGGCACTACGGGCCGGGTTCGCCGTCGGTGCGGACGGGACACCGCGGCTCGTCGGACTGGGCCGTCCGGGGGAGGTACGCGTCGCCGACCCGGACTGCGCCCTCCCGCTCGTCGAGCTGACCGCCCTCGGGCACGGCAGCGCCTGGTCGGGCCCGCGCTTCACCGGCACGGCGTTCGGAACGCGCCTGAAGTACCGGGACCACCGCACCGGCAGCCGGGGCGACGGGGAGTGGCTGACCGTCGAACTCCACGACCCGGCCACCGGGTTGACGGCGTTCGTCGAGCTGACGTCTCCCGGTGGGCTGCCGGTGCTCCGCTCCCGCGTGCGACTGCGCAACGACGGCCCGGAGCCTGTCGTCGTCCAGTCCGTCAGCAGCCTGCTGATCGGCGGACTGCCCTCACCGGACGCCCTCGATGTGCACCGGGCCCGCAACGACTGGCTCGCGGAGTGCCGTTGGTACGCCGAACCGCTGCGCGACTGCGTCGCCGACATCAACGTCGACGCCCATCAGCACGACAGCCGGGCCGCCCTCGTCCTCGCCGGGCGCGGCAGCTGGCCCACCGACGGACACCTGCCGATGGGGGCGCTGACGGACCGGGGGAGCGGCCGGACCTGGCTGTGGCAGATCGAGTCCCCGGCCGGCTGGCGCTGGGACCTGGGCGAGAGCGCGCACGGCACGTATCTGGCGCTGAACGGCCCCACGGATGCCGAGCATCAGTGCCGGGTCCGGCTCGCCCCGGGTGAGGAGTCCACCACCGTACCGGGGGTACTGGCCCTCGGGTCCGGGTTCGACGAGGCCATGGGCGCGCTGACCTCGTACCGCCGCGCCGTACGCCGCCCGCACCCGGACCACACCGCCCTCCCGGTCGTCTTCAACGACTACATGAACACGCTCATGGGCGACCCGACCACCGAGAAGCTGCTCCCCCTGATCGACGCGGCGGCGCAGGCGGGCGCGGAGTACTTCTGCGTGGACGCCGGCTGGTACGACGACTCGGCGGACGGCGGCTGGTGGGACCACGTCGGCGAGTGGCTGCCCTCGACGCGCCGCTTCCCCGAAGGCGGAATCCGGGCGGTCCTGGACCGGATCCGGGAGCGCGGCATGGTGCCCGGGCTGTGGCTGGAGCCGGAGGTCGTCGGCGTGCGCAGCCCGGTCGCCGCCGCGCTGCCGCCGGACGCCTTCTTCCAGCGCGACGGCGTACGCCTCACCGAGCAGGGCCGTCACCAGCTCGACCTGCGCCATCCGGCCGCCCGCGCCCACCTCGACAAGACGGTGGACCGGATCGTGGGCGACTGGGGCGTGGGCTACCTCAAGCTGGACTACAACATCGTGATCGATCCCGGAACCCTTGGCCCGGGGGACCTTGCACCCGGAGCCGGACTGCTCGGCCACGCCCACGCCTACCTGGACTGGCTCTCCGAGGTACTGGATCGGCACCCGCACCTGGTGATCGAGAACTGCGCCTCGGGCGGGATGCGGATGGACGGAGCCACGCTGGCCGTCAGTCAACTCCAGTCCACCAGCGACCAGCAGGACCCGCTGCGTTACCCACCGATCGCCGCCGCCGCACCGACGGCCGTGCCGCCCGAACAGGGCGCCGTCTGGGCCTACCCGCAGCCCGGGTTCGACGACGACCTGATCGCCTTCACGCTGGGCGGGGCACTGCTCGGGCGGATCCACCTGTCGGGCCATCTGGACCGGATGTCGCAGCGCCAACTCGCCCTCGTCCGGGACGCGGTGAGCACGTACAAGTCGATCCGCCGCGACCTCGCGCGGGCCGTGCCGTTCTGGCCGCTGGGTCTGCCCGGGTGGACGGACGAGTGGCTGGCCCTGGGGATGCGGTCGCCCGACGGCCGTACGTCATACATCACGGTCTGGCGCCGCGGCGGGGATGCGGAACTGTGCCTTCCCATACGCCACTTGGCGGGCAGAGAGGCCGGTGCGGAGATCCTGCACCCGTCCTCCGCGTCGACCGGCTCGGCGGTCTGGGACGGGGAAGGACTGCGGGTGTCGCTGCCCCGCGCCCCCGGTGTCCTGCTGGTCCGTCTCACGTGACCGGGAATATGGTCACCTCCCTGCAGTACAGGACGAACGACCGAGAGGGGTCGTAGAGGCCGCGGACTCCGTCGTACAGGGGCCTCTTGCGACCGCCGAAGTGGCGCAACGCCTTCTCGGCTTACGGTACTTGCCGGTGCTGGACGTAACCCCGCGACCGGTGCCCAGCTTGGCGAAGGCCGCGGCGCCGATCACGGTCGCGACGCTGGAGGCGGCCATGGCGGGGGGAGGGGAGCAGGCTCGCGGCGGAGGCCCAGAAGGGAGGGCGCCAGCCGGCCGATCCGCGGCGCCGCCCAGCACGAAGGAGGCGGTGGCGGAGATCGAGGCGCGCAGCCGGTGGCCGGGACCGGACACGGTCCTTTCGGACGCGGCGTCCTCGACGGCCGGGGCGGCGAATGCCTGCTCAGCCCCGGCAGTGGCCCCGGCAGTGGCAGTGGCAGTGGCAGCGGTTGCGGCTCCGGCGCCGGGTGTGCTGGCTATGGGCCAGCGGTCAGGTTCTACCAGCCCTCGTCCGATTGAGATCGCCCATGGGGAGCATGCGGGTCTTGGATGCCGGAGGCGGGGGCGGCGCTGTGCTGTTACTCGCATCCGGCCGTGCCGCGTTCGTCACCGGGCAGGTGTTCTAGGTGGACGGCGGCCGAACGCTCGTCTGAAGTCCTCTCGACCCCTTGAAGGGAGTGCGGATGACCGCACGCCTTGCCGGACTGCCGCCCGGCGAACTCGACGAGCAGCAGAGCGAGGTATACCGCGCCATCACCTGCGGTCCGCGCGCGACCGGGCCGCAGGTGTTCGCCCTGACCGACGAGGAGGGCCGACTGCGCGGCCCGTTCAACGCCATGCTGCTGAGCCCGCCGGTCGGTCTGGCCGTCCTGGTGGTCGCCGCCGCGTGGGGAAGCGCCTTCGAACGGCAGGCCCATGAGGCCTTGGGCCGCGCCTGCGGCCTCACCGGACCCGAGCTGGACGCGCTGCGCGCCGGCGCACTGCCGGACCTCCTGGATCCAGCCGAGCGGGCAGCCCTGCGGGCGGCCGACGCGCTGACCCGGACCGGTGCGCTGAGCGACCAGGAGTACTCCGAGACCGTGGCGGCATGGGGGGAGCGAGGCCTGTTCGAACTCACCACCCTGGTCGGCTACTACGTCCTGCTCGCCCTCCAGTTGCGTGTCTTCGCCGGAGAAGAGCCCCAGCCCCGCACCGTCTCCGCACACCACCTCGAACCCGAAAGCGGGACATCATGAAGCTGATCACCTTCGACGACGGGCACGTCGGCAGACTGGAGCTCGAAGAGCGGCTGGCCCTGGACGACATACGGCTGCGCGCCCCGATCGTGCCGAAGAAGTTCTTCCACACCTCCGGCAACTTCCGTGCGCACGAGGACGAGTCGAAGAACGTCGACTGGCCCCACCCCCTGCACAAGGGCATCGTCCGCATGTCGGTCTCCCTCCCGCACCTGGTCGCCCACCACTCCCCGCAGGGCTACAGCGCGGGCGCCCCGATCGCCACCGGGACCGTCCAGAGCGTCGCGGGCTTCGGCGGCGACCGCTGGGAAGAGGGGCACGGCACCCCCGTACCGCAGAAGGCGGACTGGTGAGGATCGGCGTACTCGACGGCCGTGCCGTCCTGCTCCGCGGCGACCGGGCCGCGGACGTCCGCTGGGCCTCCCACGGCCGGCTGCCCACCGACCCGATGGCCCTGCTGGAGCAGTGGCAAGGGGTCCGCGACTGGGCCGCCGGCCTGTCCGACGAGGCGTTCGACATCGACGTGGACCCGGCCGCCCTCCAGGCCCCGGTTCCCCGGCCCCGGCAGGTCTTCGCGGTCGCGCTCAACTACCCTCCGCACGCCGCCGAGGCCGGGTTCACCCCGCCCGAGGAGCCGCTGGTGTTCACCAAGTTCCCGACCTGCGTCACGGGCCCCCGCACCACGGTCGAGCTCCCCGCGGGCAAGGTCGACTGGGAGGTCGAGCTGGTCGCGGTGATCGGCCGGCCCGCCCACCGCGTGTCCGCCGACCGCGCCTGGGAGACGGTCGCCGGGCTGACCGTCGGCCAGGACCTGTCGGAGCGGGTCTCCCAACTGCGGGGAAACCCGGCCCAGTTCAGCCTCGGGAAGTCCTTCCCCGGCTTCGGGCCGACCGGCCCCGCCCTTGTCACACCGGACGAGTTCGACGACCCCGACGACCTGGAGATCACCGGAGCGCTCAACGGTGAGGTCGTCCAGCGCGACCGCACCAAGTCCATGATCTTCCCCGTTCCCGAGCTCATCGCCCGGCTCTCGGCCGTGGTACCCCTCCTCCCCGGCGATCTCGTCTTCACCGGAACCCCGGCCGGAGTCGGCAACCGGCGCACCCCGCCCCGCTACCTCACCGAGGGCGACGAACTGGTCAGCCGCATCGAGGGGATCGGCGAGCTCCGCCAGCGCTTCCGCCGCCCCTGGGGAAAGGACGCCTCCCATGTCTGAGCACACGCCGCCGCTGCCCCGCCGCTTCGAGGGCCGTACCGTCCTGGTGACCGGCGCGGGCACCGGATTCGGCGCCGAGATCATCGACCGCGTCCGGGGCGCCCATAACTGAGCCGCCGATGGCCTCGGACCCGGCTGCGTCAGGTTCAGCCCCCTTGGCTGAGCGGGTGGCTGAAGCCCTGGGCGGAGATGAGTGTGGCCGCTTCGGCGAGGTCGGTGGCGAAGCGTTCGACCGCCTCGTAGGGGAAGCGGTGGCTGGGCCCGCTGAGCGAGAGGGAGGCGATGACCTTGCCCGAGCGGCTGGTCACCGGGACGGCGACGGCGGTCAGGCCGTCGTCCCACTCACCGCTGCTGACCGCATAGCCGCGCTGCGCGGCCTCCTGGGCCCGGGCGCGTAGGTGGCCGGCGTGCTCCTCGCCGTGGGGTGAGGACGCGGC
Source organism: Streptomyces sp. R28 (assembly GCF_041052385.1). GTDB lineage: Bacteria > Actinomycetota > Actinomycetes > Streptomycetales > Streptomycetaceae > Streptomyces. The sequence continues at coordinate 10,509,283 of NZ_CP163439.1, forward strand.
GACCCGGCGCAACAGGGTGTCGGAGGCGTCGCGCAGCAGGATCTTGGACGACGCACCGGCCCACAGGGGCTGTTCGTCGCCGACGTCGACGACATGGCGCAGCGGGTGCGGGCTCTCCTCGTGCGCGACGCAGACGCGGCTCACGTCCCGGGCGACGAAGATGTTGACCGTCTCGCCCAGCCGGTCGGCGAGGTCGCGCATGACCTTGCGGGTCTCGCGCGGCACCTCCCACTGGCTGCGGGCGAGATAGGCCCAGCGCCACAGGCCGGGCCCGGCCGTGTAGCCGACCGGGTGCGACCAGAGCAGTCCGCACTCCTCCAGGGTCTGCACCATGCGCAGCGCCGTCGTCTTGGCCAGCCCGGTCGCTTCGGTGATCTCACGCAGGGTGATCACGGGGCGGTCCTCGCTCAGCAGACCCAAAATGTCCACCGCCCGCCGCACACTGCGCACGCCCGTGCCGCTGTTGTCTCTGGCCACCTCGGCCTGTGCATCCCTGTCGTCCGCCCTGCTGTCCACGCGGATGCCTCCCCCTGCTGGTCGCCGTCTGCTCTTCGCGTTCCCCCTGACGCTAGTCCACCAGGTGGACCAAGGGAACCGTAATGCTTCGGAATTCTTGTCGAAACCCTTGATGGCCGGAACGCCGCATCGTAGGTTTCCGCTACTTGGTTCGAACGGTCCACTCAATGGACCTCCCTCGAGGGTCGCCGCCCGTACCGCTGTGGCGATGGCCCGGTTTGCCGGTGACGTCCCGCTCCACACCCAGGAGCCCCCGCCGTCGCCGCGCGTCCGTCCCCAGACCGCAGCCGCAGCATCCGATGGAGTGTGTGAGATGAGCAGTACCCGGAACCCGGCCACGGCCAAAGCCCCCGGCGCCGCGAGGAGGGCGGCGATCGCGAGCTTCATGGGAGCGGTCGTCGACTGGTACGACTTCTTCCTCTACGGCATCGTCGCCGGTCTCCTGTTCGGGGACCTGTTCTTCCCGGGCGCCTCCCCGGCCGTGGGCACACTCTGCCCGCCTGGGCCACCTTCGGCGTCGGCTTCCTCTTCCGCCCGCTCGGCGGCATCGTCTTCGGCCACTTCGGCGACCGGCTGGGGCGCAAGCGGATGCTCGTCCTCACCATGCTCATCATGGGCGCGGCCAGCACCCTGATAGGCGTCCTGCCCACCTACGCCCAGGCCGGCATCTGGGCCCCCGTGCTGCTGGTGGTGCTGCGTGCCGCGCAGGGCTTCGCGGTGGGCGGCGAATGGGGCGGTGCCGCGCTGATGGCGGTGGAGAGCGCCCCCGCCAAGTGGCGCTCCCTGTACAGCAGTGGCGTCCAGATGGGCGCCTCGGTCGGTCTGCTGCTCGCCACGCTCATCACCAAGGTCATGTCGGGCACCACCTCGGACGCGGCCTTCCGCTCCTGGGGCTGGCGGGTTCCGTTCCTGGTCAGCGCCGCCCTGGTGATCGTCGGACTGATCATCCGGGCCAAGGTCGAGGAGTCCGAGGTCTTCACCAAGGAGATCGCCGCGAAGGGCGCGGCGTCGCAGCCCCGGGTGCCGCTGATCGCCGCCGTGAAGTCCAACCCCAAGGGCTTCTTCGCCATCATCGGGCTCCGCTTCGTCGAACTGTTCACCTTCTACGGCGTGACCACCTTCGCCCTCGCCTACGGCACCGACGAACTCGGCCTCGACCGCGACAGCCTCCTCGACGTCAACCTGGCGGTCGGTGGACTCGCGATCGTGACCATCCCGGCCTTCGCCTACCTCGCCGACCGCTTCGGCCGCCGCCGGGTGTACTGCTGGGGCGCGCTGGTCGGCGTCGCGAGCGCGATGCCGTACTTCTGGGCGATGGAGTCCGGCTCCATGCTGCTGATCATCGCCTGCGCGGTGCTGCTGGTGAACATCGCGCACGACATGGCGGTCTCCGTCCAGCAGTCCTTGTTCACCGACATGTTCGGCCCCGAGTACCGCTACAGCGGCGCCGGAGTCGGCTACCAGCTCGCCAGCGCGGTCGGCGGCGGCTTCACGCCGTTCATCGCCAGCTCCCTGGTGATCTGGGCGGACGGGGGCTGGACGCTGGTGGCGGGCTACATCGCCCTCGGCTGCGCCGTCTCCTTCGTCGTCGCATTGCGCATGCGGGGCGACGACGAGGCGGCCGGGACGCAGGAGGCCGTACGGCAGCGGGCTGGAGCGACGGAAGGCGCCACTGCCTGACTTGCCGCACCTGTCCAGGGGGTGCCGCCGACTCCTGCTGGTCGGCGGCACCCCCCGTCTTGTTGAGGGCGGCACACCCGCCCTACTCTGACCGCAGAGCGGTTTGGTTGTTCCGTCTAGTGGACCACAAGGGGATCTGGTGAGAGCAGCTGTCCTCATGGCGCCGGGCCGGATAGTGACCGTCAACGACTGGCCGGAGCCCGTCTGCGGGCCGCACGAGGTCATCGTGGAGATGGACGGCGTGGGCCTGTGCGGCACCGACCTCGCTGTCTTCCAAGGCAAGCGCGTGCCGCCCGCGACCCCGTGGGTCATGGGCCACGAGGGCTTCGGCCGGATCGCCGCCGTGGGCAGCGACGTACGGGACCGCCAGGTGGGCCGGAGCGTGGTCATCGAACCCAACTACGCCTGCCTGAAGTGTGCGGACTGCCGCACCGGACTGACCTCGGCCTGTCCGCACCGGGCCATCGTCGGCCTCGACGCCCCCGGCGTCCTCGCCGAACGCGTCGCCCTCCCCGCGCGCTTCGCCCACCCGGTCCCGGACGGCCTCACCGCCGCCGACCTCGCCGCCGCCGAGCCGTACACCGTGGCTCGGGCCGCCGTACGCCGCAGCGGTGTCACGGCCGCCGACCGCTGCCTGGTCGTCGGCGCCGGCGCCCAGGGCCTGCTGGTCTGCCTGATCCTGTCCCGCCTCGGCATCCGGCCGGTGGTCACCGAGCCGCATCCCCAAAGGCTCGCTCGCGCCGGGCGGCTGGGCGCGACACCCGACGACGGCCGCACCGGGTTCACGTACGTCTTCGAGACCTCCGGCCACGCCCCCGCCCTGCGCCCGGCCGTGGACCGCTGCGCCCCCGGCGCCACGGTCGTCCTGATCGGCCTCAACCCTCACCGAATACCGCTCACCACCGACGACGTGGTCCGTCGCCAGCTGGTGCTGCGCGGTTCGATGATCTACGACCACCCCAGCGACTTCACCACCGCGATCACCGAACTCCCCGACGCACGCCCCGGAGTCGTCGTCGAGGCCCGCTTCCCGCTCGACGAGGCCCAGGAGGCGTTCACCGGCGCCGCCGAACGAGCCGGGAAGACCTGGATCGGCATCGGGGGCGACGGGGACATGTAGGTCCGCGGCAAGCGGTCAGCCCCGGCGGGGAAGGCCCTCGTCGAGCGGGCCGTCGGCGACGGCTTCCTCAGTCGGTGCGGGCCTGGACGAGCTTGAAGGCGAGGCGGGCGGAGGCCCGCCTGATGGAGTGGCGCAGGCTTGTCGCAGGAGCCGCGATGCGGCTGGTCAACCAGGCCCGGGAGGAATTCGGCACCGAGTACCCGATGCTCCGCTTCTACCAGGAGCCGACACTGCGGGCCATGACGGCCCAACTGGCCGCGGCGGCACAGGAGATGACGGCGCGTGCGGCCTCAGAGGCCGACGACGGACCCGGCACGGTGCAGCGCCGGGCGCCCGCCACCGCGCAGCAGGCCCGCTTCGCCACGGTGCACGCCGACCACCGGCTGCCCCAGGTCTTCAACGTCGCCCTGCGGATCACCCTCTCCGGTGACCTGGACGTGGCCTCCCTGGGCACCGCCCTGACCCGGCTCGTCGAGCGGCACGAGGGCCTGCGGACCCGCCTGGCCCGCAACGGGGACGGCTGGGAACAGCAGGTGCTGCGGCCCCGTCCGGTGCGGCTGCCGGTCGAGGACCTCACCGCTCTGCCCGCGCGAGAGCGGCAGGCCGCCCTGGAACAAGCCAGTGCCGAGGCCGCCGAGACACCGCTCGACCCCGCTGACGGGGCGCCCGGTGGCGCTCCGCCTGCTGCGCACCGGCGGGAGCAGCTGGGTCCTGCTCCTCGTCCTGCACCACTCCGCCTGCGACGGATGGTCCGTCAGCCTACTGCTCAAGGAGCTGGCCGCGCTCTACGGCTGCGCCGTCACCGGCGAACCCCACACCCTGCCGCCCGTGCGATGCCGGCCCGTGGCATACGCGCGCTGGCAGCAGGAGCAGCCCGACGGAGCCGCCGACGAACGCAAACTCAAGTTCTGGCTCCGTGAGCTCGAAGGAGTGCCCTTCACGGTGGACCTGCCGCTGGACCGGCCCCGGCCGAAGAACGCGAGCGGACGGGGCGGCGCCGTGATGTTCACCGTGCCGGCCGAGGTGCGGGCCGGCGTCGAGCGACTGGCCCGACAGCGGGGCACGACGCCTTTCGTGGTCACCGCCGCGGCCCTGGGCCGCATGCTCGCGCAGAAGTCCGAGCAGCCGGACGTCGAGTTCAACATCTCCTACGCCAACCGCGAGCGCCGGGAGTTCGAATCCCTGCTGGCCTGCACGATCACCGGCTTCGCGCTGCGCGTGCGGGACGCGGCGGCCGGTCCCTTCGCCGCCCTGACGGACCGCGTCGCCCGTACCGCGATGGAGTGCATGGACCGCGCCCTGCCGGTGCGCCGGATCGCCCCCGCGTTGCGCGAGCGCACGGGTGTCGACGTACCGGACCGGCTGGACGTCGGCTTCGCCTACCAGAGCACACTGGACGCGGAGGTCGAACTGCCCGGGCTGACCACGGCCGTCGAGGACCTCGCCCTCGCCGCCTCCCGGACCGAGCTCAGCTTCGGGCTGGTCCCGGCCGGGGACGAACTGAAGGGCTTCGTGGAGTACTCGGCCGACCTGTGGGACCGCACCACGATCGAGGGCTGGACCCGTGACTACGTCGCCCTCCTGCGCGAGGAGGCCGACCGGGCCCTCGGCAGCTGACCCACGTCCGTGGCGCTCACGCGGCGCTGCTGCTCCGCGGCATCCCGTGCCGGCAGGTCACGTCGTGCTCACTGCCGAGGCTCGTCCACCAGCGCTCACAGCACGCCGAGTCGATCTCCGCACGGACGATCGCCTCGGCGGCGTCGCCGGCGCGCCCGGCCCGCGCGATCATCTCCAGGAGCCACCGCCGCTGTTCGCCGATCACGGTCTCCCGTACGACGGCGATGACCGGCACGAGACTGGCGGCGGTGAACAGGCACGCGGCCCACACGGGGCCGTACCGGAAGGCGAGGACCGAGGTCCAGGCGAGCCCCGCGCTCGTGGCGATGTAGAGGACGCAGAGCAGGCGGCTGGAGCAGTTCATGGGAGTACACCGTCCTTGGGGAGGATCGATACCCCTTGTCCAACTACTGACAGCCCGTGTGGACTCGGGTGATTTTTCCCACCGTGACTGATCAGGGCGGGTCACCGGTTATGACTGGGCGCCGACCGCGGCCTTCCCCTGGAACGCGGAGCGGTAGGCGTGCGGCGTGGTGCCGACCACCCGGCGGAAGCGCTCACGGAACGACGTCGGCGAACCGAACCCCGCCTGCCGGGCGATCCGCTCGACCGGGTGGTCGCTGTTCTCCAGCAGGTACTGGGCCCGCCGCACCCTCGCCCGCAGCAGCCACTGCAGCGGAGTGGTGCCGGTCTGCTCACGGAACCGGCGGCTGAAGGTGCGCTCGCTCATCCCCGAACGCTCCGCCATCGCCCCCAGGGTGATCTCCCCGGCCAGGTTGTCCTCGATCCACCCCAGCAGGGGTTCGAGCGCCGAGCCCCGCGGTACGGGCGGGTGCTCGTGCACGATGAACTGCGCCTGCCCGCCCTCCCTTTCGAGCGGGACGACGGACATGCGTGCGGTGTGCGCCGCCACGGCCGACCCCAGATCCCGGCGGATCATGTGCAGGCACATGTCCAGCCCCGCGGCGGCTCCGGCGGAGGTGAGGATCTGTCCGTTGTCCACGTAGAGCACGTCCGGCTCCACGTGGACGTCCGGGAAGCGCTGCGCCAGCTCGCCGGTGGCCATCCAGTGGGTGGTGGCGCGCAGCCCGTCCAGCAGGCCGGCCTCGGCCAGGACGAAGGCCCCCACACACACGGAAGCGATCCGCGTGCCGGCCTGTGCCGCCTGCCGCAGAGCCGCCACCACGTGAGGGGAGGGCGGCCCGGCATCGTCGCACCCCGGCACGATGACCGTGTCCGCGTCCGCCAGCCCGTCGAGCCCCCGGTCGATCCGCAGGGCGAAGCCCTCCGTGGGCACCTCGGGCGACTCGGCGCACAGCCGGACCCGGTAGGGGCGGCGGCCGTCCGGCAGCCTTGTCCAGCTGAACATCTGGAAGGGCGTCGCCATGTCGAACGGCACCACGTTGTCGAGGACCAGGATCGCCACGGTGTGCATGAGTGACACCCTAGGCGGATTCCCGCCACGGATATAAGCCCAGGTGACGCAGGCATAGTGCGGTGAAACGGTGGTCAGGGCTGTTGGCGGGAACCCGTTGGAAGCTGTCATTTCAGCCCCTGTCCGATCACCCGCGGGATCCCTAGCGTGGGGCGGGTGACCAAGATCCTCCTCACCCTCCACGTCCTGGCCGCCATCGTCGCCGTCGGCCCCGTCACCGTCGCAGCCAGCATGTTCCCGCCGGCCGCGCGCCGCGTCCCGGCGACGGACGGGGCGGTGGCGGTGGGCACCGTCCGGCTCCTGCACCGCATCTGCCGCGTCTACGGAGCCGTCGGGGTGTCGGTGCCCGTCCTCGGCCTGGCCACCGCCCTGGCCATGGGCGTCCTGGGCAGCGGTTGGCTCATCACGTCCATCGCGCTGACCGCCGCAGCCGCCGGCATCCTGATCGCCTTCGTCCTTCCCCGCCAGGAGGAACTCCTCGAGCAACTGGGCGCCGAGAAGCCCGTCGCACACACGGCCACCGTTCAACTCGCCATGGTCACCGGCATCTTCAACCTCCTGTGGGCAACCGTCACCGTCCTGATGATCGTCCGGCCCGGCTCGACGACGGGTGCCTGACGTCGTCCGTCAAGCGCTCTGGCAGAATTCGCACTTCAGTGTGCGTCGGCGCCTAGACTCGACAGCCGTGCCCAAATGCACACAGGGCCACGACATGAAAGGCGCGTTGACGGGTGTTCCAGGATTCCCCCATTTACGACCGGCTCATCGCGGAGCGCGGCGACATCCCCACCCAGGTGCGCCGGGAGGCCGAACGCGTCAGCAGGGAAGTCGAGTTCGCCATGCAGCCGCTGCTGCAGTCCCGTGGCCCCGCACCGGCACCCGGGCGCCCGGCGCAGCCGGCACCGACCTGGCAGCGCGGCGCCCTGCCGCCCGGCCCGCAGCAGATCTGAGCACGGTCAGGGAACCTGCGCGCCCGCCCCGTTGACCTGTGACTGCCGCCATGAGGCGGGCCGGGCGAGCCACTCGGCGATGCCCTGGGCGATCGGCTGCCCCGTGTCCACCTCGATGAACCCGAACTGCCCCGACTGGTTGCACTCCAGGAACCACCACGTCCCGTCGGCGTCCTCCGCGAAGTCGAAGGCCCCGTAGGCGAGTTCCGCCTCCCGCGTGTACGCGCGGACGGCCTCGGCGACGCGCGGTGCGACCTCGACGGGGCGCCAGGGCACGTCCGACGCGTCGAAGCGGACGTCCACCTCGGCCTCGGCGTCGCTCGCCCTGCGGGCGGCCAGCAGCCGCTCGCCCACCACCGTGAGCCGGATGTCGGCCCGCTTGGGGACGCGCCGTTGCAGCAGGGTGGGCCCGAACGCGACGGCGGAGAAGTCCGCGTCGGGGGCCACCCTGCTGGTCGGCACCGCCCGGGGCGGATCCTGCGGATGCGTGCCGGACACCGGCTTGACCACCAGATCCGGGTAGCGGCCGGCGAAGTCGCGGGCGGCCTGCGGGAACGTCGTGATCAACGTGGCCGGCACGGGCAGCCCGCAGCGCTGGGCCACCCGCAACTGCCACGGTTTGTAACGGGCCCGGCGGGCCGCGTCGGGATGGTTCATCCAACGGGCGTCACAGCCGCGCAGCATGCCGTACAGCGCCTGCCCGGCCTCCTCCGTCAGCCAGGCGGAGGGCGTCGCCGCCCGGGCGGCCGGGATCCCCGGCCTGCGCATCCAGACCGACCGCAGCCCGTCGATGCCCACCAGGCGTCCCGCGGACGACAGATGGCCGCGGAAGGCGCCGTGCACATACTCGCCCGACAGGGCGACCCCGCCGGTCAGGTCGGCGGGATCGAGTCGGACGACCGGGACGCCGGACGCGTTCAGGTGCACGACCACCATGTCCGCCGTCACGTCTTCTTCGCTGGTCAGAATCAAGACGGTCATCGTCGCCGACCTGTGTTCAGTCGTCGAAGTGGGTCTTCGAGCCCGCCGTGGACGTCGTGGTCCCCAGCTCCCGCAACAGAGCATGATCACGGGCGGCTATCCGCCCGTCACGGAGCACGTTCAACTGTAGGCCGGAGTCGTAGACGTACGGAGCGCTGACCCCCAACTCCGCGGCCGGCCGTGCATAGTTGAGCGCGAACGGTTGCATCGTCTCTCCCTCACAGGTGCTGCTCCGATCGAGCCTGGTCACCCAGCGGCGTCGTTCGGTCCGCCGACGCCCCTTGGGTTCCTCTTACTTAAACGAATCGAACGAGTGATTGGTTTCCTTACTTTCTGTAACCAACGGCGTCCGGCGGTTCCGCATCGGGAGAGCGGCGCAGGGTACGCAGTGCCAGCAAGAGCACGCCGATGTCGTCCAGATACACCGGATCCGGCACCAGATCGGCGGGCAGCACGAAGTACGCGACGGCACCCCAGAACACCCATCGCGGTCCGGTCGGCAGCCCGGCGCGCCTCATGACGCGCCGAGTTCGCACCAGCCGCACCAGCACACCGACGGCCACGGCGAGCACTACGGCCGCAAGGGCCACGGCGACGACGATCACTGTGGTGGTCGACTCCACGGACCCTCCTCCTGCCGGCGGTACGCACGACACACTGCTGGTCGGATTCCCCCTCGGGGCGTGCACATTGCATGACGGCGGTCACCTGGCCGCCCTCGTCACCCGTCAGGACGAAAGACGCGCAACCGGCCCCGGCACCTGCCTGGGCAGGAGCCGGGACCGCCCATAACGCGCACCGAGAGCAACCCGCTGGACGCAGTACGCGCCACCTACGAGTCCTGCGCAGGCGCCGTACGCACCGCGCGTGGGCGCGTGCGGCCCTTGTCCGCCACCTCCCGCCGAGCCCGAGCCCGAGCGCGTCCACCGCTCCGGGGTGCCCGGCGAGGCGCCCGCCCGCGTCGCCCTGTGATCCCCACAGCGGGTTGCACAGGACGCGGTCGATGCTGCGATCGGCGACGGGCAGGGCGCCGGCGTCCCCGCTCCGCAGCACGGGTCCAGCACCCGCTGGCCCGGCCGCAGTTCGGCCGCCTGCGCCATGGCGGCGGCGACCGGCGGGTGCAGCGTTCCCGCAATGGTCGCGTTCCTGTAGGCGCGCCGGTGTGCCGGGCGCCGCCCCAGGCGCAGCAGCAGGGTGGCGTGGGTGCCGTCCGGCGTCAGCCGCCATCCGCTGTGGCCGGGCGGCGCGAGCTCGCCGTGCCGGCGGGCGTGGTACGGCACACCGGCGCGCTCGGCCGGCACCCGGCCGACGGCGTCCTCGATGTCATACCGGTTGTACGTCCTGCGCCCCAGGAAGGACGCCGAGTTCTCGATCCCGCCGAACCCGGCCGGCCCACGACGGGCCCGGCGTTCCCGCGCCGGCCCTGCCGGCCCACCTCACGGTTGATGCCGTTTCTCCTACGTCGCAGCCCGGGACGGTGGAGAACCGCCCCGCATCGTCGGCGCCGGGTCGAGCCGCGCAGTGCCGATGGAGCGGCTAGCTGAGGGGGAAGAAGTACGTCATGATCGAACAGAGTGTCGGCGCGTCAACTTCCGTGAGAGCCTGCGGACATGGCGATCATTCACCACACCACCCTCAAGCCGACCAAACTGGAACTGCTCACCACCTGGCTGCCCACCCGGCCGTGGTACGGCGGCACCGATGAACCCAGGCTGGCCAAGGCCGGCGGTTTCCGGCTCGACGACCCGCAGGGCGAGGTCGGGATCGAGTTCATGGTGGCCACCGACACCGCCGGCGCCGAGCCGGTCAGCTACCTGGTGCCGCTGACCTATCGCGGCGCCCCGCTCGACGGTGCGGAGCACGCCCTCGTCGGGACCATGGAGCACGGGGTGCTGGGGCACCGCTGGGCCTACGACGGCTGCCACGACCCGGTACTGGTCGCCCAGTTGTGGGCCCTGATCGAGGGGCGCGTCCAGGCTCAGGCACAGAGCGTCACCGACGCCGTCGACGAGGAGGTCACCCGCTCCTACGCCGGTGCGGGCCTCACGTCGACGCAGGCCACGGCCCCCGCCACCGACGACCCGGACGGCACCCGGCTGGCCGCACCGGACGGCACGACCCTCCGCCTGCTCCGGATCCTGCGGCCCGCCCCGAACGCCGCATCGCTCCTTCCCGAAGGCGCCACCGGGCATGTCGGCGGCGCCTGGCAGCTGCCGGACGGCACCCGCGTCCGCGGACTGTTCGCCGCCCTGCACACCGGAGCCCGGGGCTAGTTCGGTCTGCTCTTCCGTCTCGTCGACGGGACCCGAGTTAGCGGTCCGACGTCTCGCGGTCAGACGCCTCGCGGTCCGCCGTCTCCGCCTGCTCCTCGACGGCCTTGCTCTCCTGCTCACGGTCCGCGCCGAGCCCGGGCCTGCGAGCCCAGGCGGGGACCTTGAGGCGCTCGAAGGTCCGGGTCAGCTGCTGGAGTGGGGACGTCGCCGTCCCGGCGTCCGGCTGGGGCCGCGTCTCCGGCTCGGTCCCGGCGGACTCCCGATAGGCCGCCAGCGCGGCATGCGCCTGCTCGGCGGCCTCCCGGTACAGGTCGCGGGACTTGGTCATCGCCTCGAGCGCCTCGGCGTACATCGCCACGAGCTTGCGCTCACGGGCGAGTTCCTCCTCGACCGTCAGCAGCCGCCAGTCCTCACGCAGCGCGGTGACGGCCTCCTCGCCGCCCTCCGGCAACGGGCGCGGCAACGCGGCGAACCGCGTCACGGCGTGGATGAGCTCGGCAGGTTCCGAGCCGTCGAGGAAGACGCTGCGTACGGCGAAGTCGTCGGCGTCGTAGCCGGACGAGGCCGCGGTTCCCGGCAGCACCACGGCACCACCGCGCGGCACCTGGACGCCGAAGTCCCGCAGGGCCCAGTTCACGACGCGCAGCTGATGGGGCGCGGCACGATGCTCGACCACCCGGTGCCGCAGGCTCGGCGGCAGCATCCCGGCAAGCGGCACGCGGCCGCGCTCGTCCGTGGTCATCGCCTCGTGGACGACGACATGGATGCTCCAGCCGTCGCGCGCGGAGTCCCGCAGCACGCGCCGTACGGCCTTGTCGTCCGAGGGGAGGGGGTTGATGTCCGTCAGGCGCAGGCCCGTGAGGGCATCGTGGTCCCAGGCCGCATCCGGCTCCTGCGGCCAGAACATGGCGGCCGGCGACGGCCAGCGCGGGTCCCACGGGGCCTCCGCCTCCGCGACCAGCACCCACTCCTGGCCCTCGGCGGAGCCGCGTTCGAGGGTCAGTCGGGCCCGTACGGTCACCGCCTCGGCGACCCGCCATCGAGCTTCGAAGATCCACTCCTGGGCGCCCTCGGCCTCGGGCACCTCCAGACAGTCGTCTATGATCCGGCTGTCCTTGAGCTGCCGCAGACTGAGCCGGAGTACGTCTTCCGCGGCGGGGCCGACGTGGCGGCCACGGGCCGACCACACCGAGGGCGGGATCGTGGGGCGGGCGCTGGAGGAGCTGGGCATGGGTCCATCTGTAGCCGGGGGTACGTGTACGTACCAGTATCGTCGCCGCAGATGGATGCCGATCGGGCGGGGGGGTCCGCACACGGGGTGTGCACGATCCGCACAGCCCGACCGCCGCTCACTCGTGGCCCGCACCGCGCCCGGTCACGACAATGACTCGGTGAGCAGGGCCCGTCCACCATCCGCATTGGGGCGGGTCCTGCTCACACGTGGCCGGCGAACGGTCAGCCGTGGTAGGTGATGTAGCCGTTCCCGTCCGGGTCGCTGCCGCTCTTGGTGTACGCGTGCGAGTCGGCGCCGGCGCCCGAGGGCTTGTACAGCTTGATGCTGTCCTTGTCGTTGTTCCACAGGAAGTTGCAGTTGTCGCGGTACACGACGTTCCTGCTGTCGGAGTCGGTGCCGTTGCCGCCCCGGAGCTTCACGTAGTCACCGGGCTGCAGATAGTGGTTCGCGGTGAAGACGAACTTGTTGGTGCTGCTGGCGTCCCTCACGACGTAACCCTTGAGGTTCACGGTCGAACTCGACGAATAGTTCTTGATCGTCAGGTATTCCTCGTCGGTGTTGCCGGTGGAGCAGTTGTTGGAGTCGCGTCCGGGCGCGTCGTACTGGATGCCCTTGATCTTCAGTGCGGACGAGTACTCGGTGGCCTGTGCCGGTACGGCGGACAGCGCGGTGAGCGCGCCGGCCGCGACGGCGGTTGTGGCGACGATGCGTATGCGCATGGAGAAATACCCCCCTGTGTGGAACTTCCGTGAAGATCAGGAGTGTATGCAGCACACGCGAGTGCTGTGGTGACTTCACCGAAATGTGAGACTGGGGCAAGTCAGTGCGGGTAGGCCCGCGGTGGCCGCTGGCGCGGGAGCTCGTCGCGGAACTCCGCGATGACCGAGCTGATCTGGCGCATGAGCGCCGTGTCCTCCAGCCGGTCGAGATAGAGGTTGCGCCGGGCCAGGGCGGGCGCGTCGACGCAGAAGTACTGGGCCATGAGCGGATTGACGAACAGTTCGCTGTTCCTGGTCCGCTCGGTGAACCGTACGTCGCCGAAGTCACCGCGTACGGCGGCCGCGACGGAGCCCTGGACGATGCTCGGGTGGTCCGGAGTGCACCGCTGGGCATGCTCCACCGCGTCGAGGTAGAGGCTGCCCTCGCGGCTGTCGCGCGGCAGCGAGAACGCACCGAGGTAGCCGCCCTCGCGGTCCAGCGCGGCGAGATTCTCCAGCACCAGGGAGTGGTTGACGCCGTGATAGGCGTCCACCCCGAAGCCGAGGCACGCCACCAGCCGCACGGGAACCTCGTCGAGCCCGGCCACGGCGCCCAGGCTGGCCATGTCCTCCTCCGGCGTGCCCAGCCCGTTCTCGTCGCCGCGCATCAGGATGTCGGTCCCGCCGTCCACCAGCACGATCGCGTCCACGCCGCCCAGATGCTCGGCAAGCACGCGGTAAGCGGCTCTGAGCGGCCGGACGCCCGTGAGGGGGAACGCGTACACCGTGTCGGGCAGCCCCTGCCGGGCGAGCCATGTGGCCAGCGTCCGCTCGGGGAAGTAGTCGCCGCGGGCCGCGGTGTCCGGGCGTATCGCCGCGACGTCGTGGTCCACCCACACGTCGAGGTCCAGCCCGTACAGATCCGAGAAGGACAGATTGGCCAGCTGGACCTCCTTGCCGGCCGCCCGCAGCGCGAGGGCCAGCGGCACACCGGCGTACACGTCGAAACCGCCGCCGGCACCGGCGACGAGCACCCGCCGCGCATCGCGCAGCCGGGTGAAGAAAGGGGGCTCGAGAAGTGAGAACACCGGGGGACGTTAACAGGCGGCGATCACCTCGGAGAGGGGAAAGCGAGAGAGGGCCGGGGAATGAACCCCGGCCCTCTCTCCGTCTCCGTAGGCGACTTACGCGCCGCTCTCCCGGAGCATGTCCTCGCGCTCGACGATCTTCACGCGCTCACGGGCCTGCGGCTCGCCCAGCGCCTTTTCGGCGGCGTCGAGCTTGTACCAGCCGTCCCAGGTGGTGAAGCGGATCTCGTGCTCGGCGAGGAACGCCTCCACGGCCTCCGGCTCGGGCGAACCCGGCGTCTGCAGACGGCCGTTCGCGAAGTCGTCCAGCAGGTTCGCCACTGTCTCGTTGGCGTCGCCCTTGGTGTGGCCGATGAGGCCCACGGGGCCGCGCCGGATCCAGCCGGTGACGTACGTCGACTGCAGGTGCTCGCCGGACTCCTGTATGACCCGGCCGCCCTCGTCCGGGACGGTGCCCGAGTCGATGTCCCAGGGCAGCTTGGGGAGTTTGTCGGAGAGGTAGCCGACGGCGCGGTAGATCGCGGTGACGTCCCAGTCCTTGAACTCGCCGGTGCCCTTGACGTTGCCCGTGCCGTCGAGCGCGGTGCGCTCGGTGCGCAGGCCGACGACCTTGCCGTCCTCGCCGAGGATCTCCGAGGGCGACTCGAAGAAGTGCAGGAACAGCTTGTGCGGGCGGTCGCCGACATCGCGGATCGCCCACTTCTCCAGCGTCTTGGCGACCATGTCGGCCTGCTTGTTGCCGCGCCGGGTCTCGATCGAGCCCTCGTCGTAGTCGATGTCCTCGGGGTCGACGATGACCTCGATGGTGGGGGAGTGGTCCAGCTCGCGCAGCTCCATCGGGGAGAACTTCGCCTGCGCCGGACCACGGCGGCCGAAGACGTGGACCTCCAGCGCCTTGTTGGCCTTGAGGCCCTCGTAGACGTTCGGCGGGATCTCCGTGGGCAGCAGCTCGTCCGCGGTCTTGGCGAGGATGCGGGCCACGTCGAGGGCGACGTTGCCGACGCCGAGCACGGCGACCTTCTCCGCCTCCAGCGGCCAGGTGCGCGGCACGTCCGGGTGGCCGTCGTACCAGGAGACGAAGTCCGCGGCGCCGTACGATCCGTCGAGCTCGATACCCGGGATCGACAGGTCCCGGTCGGCCGTCGCGCCGGTCGAGAAGATCACGGCGTCGTAGAACGCGCGCAGATCGTCCAGGCTGATGTCGGTCGGGTAGTCGACGTTGCCGAAGAGACGGATCTGCGGTTTGTCGAGCACCTGGTGGAGGGCCGTGATGATGCCCTTGATGCGGGGGTGGTCGGGCGCGACGCCGTAACGGATCAGGCCGAACGGCGCCGGCATGCGCTCGAAGAGGTCGATGGACACGCCGGGTTCGGCGGCCACGTCGGACTTGAGCAGGGCGTCGGCGGGGTAGATCCCGGCGGGGCCGGCTCCGACGATGGCTACCCGCAGGGGGCGGGGCATGATCAGGGTCCCTTCGAGTGGCGACAAACGATCTCGTCGGGAAGCCTAAACTAAGGCAAGCCTAAGCCGGTATACGGGTCCGGTCTATGAGCTCATAAAGCGACCTTATGAGGTGTCCGGGCCGCGCCGGACACTCTCTCATGCCGGGCTGGGGGCGCGTTGGGCGAGGTCCGGCGCCCCGTTCGGCCGGGGCGCCGGGTACTGCTCAGCCGATGTGGTAACTGTCCCCGTACACCTTCCAGTCGAGCGGTGGATCGAGGTCGAGGTTGCCCTTGCGCAGGAACACCCGCTGGGCGGTGTCGACCCGGCTCGTGTCGCTGTGGGCCTCCTCCTGCTTCATGGCCCACACCCGCGCGTCCAGGAAGGCGTCGAGGTAGGTGACTTCGTCGCCGCCCTGGGCCGGCGGCCGGGTCCGGTTCAGGGCGCGCCTGCGGATGTTGCGGAAGCTGGTGGGGTCGTCGCCGTCGCCGTGCATGACGATGGCGTCGTAGTACGCGAACTGGCCGAGCGCCCGCAGGCCGTCGGTCCTGCCCTGCCGTACGGCCGGGTTGAAGTACACCCGGTCGCGTTCGTCGTTCTGTGCCTGCCGGAACGCCTGGTCCTGTGCGGCGCGGGCCCAGTCGCGGGGGAAGTTCGGGTCGAGCCCTTCGTGCGAGTCGGTGCCGTTCACCCGGCGCAGCGCCGGCAGGTACCTGGCGAGAACGTTGCCGGGGCGGCGGTCGGCGTACAGCTCGACGAGGTCGAGCATGTCGCCCGTGCCGGAGCAGAAGCCGATGATGCCGGCGGTGTAGCCGCGGCCGTCGCCGATGTCCTCGATGTACCTGTACTGCGCCTTCCAGTCGAGCGAGGAGTTCTCCGCGCTCGACACCAGCTGCATGGCGATCTCCTTCTTCGCCGGGTCGTCGAGTCCCGCGGCGGCGCAGAGTGCGGCGGCGCGTCGAGGAGTGAGGAGCGGGGCTGACGCCAAGGACGCGCCGATGAGAGCGAGCAGGGTGCGGCGCGACGTGTGCGTGGGGTGTTTCACGGCGGCTCCAAGTTCTGGTGGGGGGTGGGGAGTTGGCCGTAACCACTGATAGGAAAGTTTCCTACCAGAGGCGGATCGCGAGTGGTACCCGTCGCGTCAAAGGTTCGTACCTATGTACAACGGCCGTGTACGAACGGCCGTTGCGCAAACGGGCGGGCACAAAAGGCGCCCGCTACGGCAGCGGCTGCTCCGCCCAGATCACCTTGCCGGTGGGCGGGTACCGCGTACCCCATCGCTCGGCGAGCTGCGCCACGAGGAACAGGCCGCGCCCGCCCTCGTCCGTCATGGCCGCGTAGCGCAGATGCGGCGAGGTGCTGCTGGCGTCGAAGACCTCGCAGATCAGAGTGCGGTCGCGCAGCATGCGCACGCTGATCGGGTCACCGCCGTACCGGATCGCGTTGGTGACCAGCTCGCTCAGGATCAGCTCGGTGGTGAAGGACAGGTCCTCCAGTCCCCACCTCTCCAGCGTCCGCGTCACATCGGAGCGCACCTGGGCGACGGCCGCCGGATCGGACGGGACCTGCCACTCGGCGACCAGGTCGGTGCCGAGCGCCCGCGTCCGCGCCACGAGCAGCGCGATGTCGTCGCTCGGCCGCTCGGGCAGCCGGCCCTCCAGTACGGACTGGCAGGTCTCCTCCGGCGACCGGCCGGCCCGGGCCAGCGCGGCCCGCAGCAGCTCCAGTCCCTCGTCGATGTCCCGCTCCCGGTCCTCCACGAGCCCGTCCGTGTAGAGCACGAGCCGGCTGTCCTGCGCCAGCTCCAGCTCGGCCGTCTCGAACGGCAGCCCGCCCAGGCCCAGTGGGGGACCGGCGGGCACGTCGGGGAACTCGACGGTGCCGTCCGGCCGGATCAGGGCCGGCGGTGGATGTCCGGCGCGGGCGATGGTGCACCGCCGGGAGACCGGGTCGTAGATCGCGTACAGACAGGTCGCGCCGGCCACCGGAGCGCTCTCGCCCTCCTCCGCCTCGTCCTGGTCGATACGGGCGACCAGCTCGTCGAGGAGTGCGAGCAGCTCGTCGGGCGGCAGGTCCAGGGCGGAGAAGTTGTGCACGGCCGTACGCAGCCGTCCCATCGTGGCCGCCGCGTGCAGCCCGTGGCCGACGACGTCCCCCACCACCAGCGCCACCCGGGCACCGGACAGCGGCAGCACGTCGAACCAGTCGCCGCCCACCCCGGCCTGCGCCGGCAGATACCGGTAGGCGATGTCCAGCGCGTTCTGCTCGGGCAGCCGGCGGGGCAGCAGGCTGCGCTGCAGGGTCACCGCCATGCTGTGCTCGCGCGTGTACCGGCGGGCGTTGTCGATGGACACCGCCGCCCGCGCGACCAGCTCCTCGGCGAGTGCGACCTCGTCGGCGTCGAACGGCTCGCCCTTCTGCGACCGCCAGAAACTGACCACGCCCAGCACCAGGGAGCCCGCCCTGAGCGGTACTGCGATCAGTGAGTGGATGCCGAAGTCCATGACCTGCGCCGACCGCTCCAGATCCTGGGCGCGCCAGCCCAGCGCCTTCTGCAGCCGCGGCTCGACGACGGCCTGCCCGTCAGTGAGCGCACGGGCCTGCGGCGAGGAGTCGACGAACCGGAGGTGCTCGCCCACCGGGTGCAGCGGGGCGTCCTTGCGTATCCCGCTGGACGCCGTACGCCTGAGCCGGGTCACCGCCTCCGGCTGCCCGCCGGCCAGCACCGCGTCGAACAGGTCGACGGTGGCGTAGTCCGCGAACCGGGGCACCGCGAGCTCCGCCAGCTCCTCGGCGGTACGGGTGACGTCCAGACTGGTGCCGATGCCGACACCGGCGTCGTACAGCATGTTCAGGCGCTCGCGGGCCTCCTCGGCCCGGCCGGACAGGGCCCGCAGCTCCGTCGAGTCGCGGAGCGTGGCGACGCTGCCGGAGGGCCGGCCCCTGAGGTGGGTGGGGCGCTGGTTGACGGCGAGCAGCCGGTCCTTGACCAGGTGCACCTCGTCCGTGGCCATCCGGCCCGAGTCCAGCAGTTCGGCGGTGTCGGCGGCGAGACCGAGGTCGATCACCCGGCGTCCCTCGGCGTCCTCGGGCAGGTCGAGCAGGCGGTGCGCCTCGTCGTTGGCGAGCAGCAGCCGCCCCTCGTCGCCGACGATGATCACGCCCTCCCGGACAGCGTGCAGGACGGCGTCGTGGTGCTCGTACATCCGGGTCATCTCGTCCGGCCCGAGACCGTGCGTCTGCCGCAGCAACCGCTTGCTGACCAGTGCCGTGCCCGCCGTGGACAGGGCGAGGGCGACCGCCGCTGCGGTGAGGACCAGCGGCAGCTGCCGGTCCGCGGTGCCGCCCACGGTCTTCGTCGTGATCCCGGCCGACACCAGGCCCACGACCTTCCCGTCGGGGTCCTTGATGGGGACGACCGCCTGCACGAGCGGGCCGATGGTCCCCGTGATGTGCTCGACCACGACCTTCCCGGCCAGCGCGGGGTCCAGGGTCCCGACGAACTTCTTCCCGATGCGGTCGGGCTTGGGGTGGGTGAAGCGGATGCCGTCGGTGTTCATGACGACGATGAAGTCCACATCGGTCGCCTCGCGCGCCGCCTCGGCCCGCGGCTGCAGAATGGCGGTGGGATCCGGACTGTCCAGCGCCTCCCGGGTGCCGGGCGCGTTCGCGAACGCCTCGGCGACCGCCACCGAACGGTTGCGTGCCTCCTGCGTGGTGTCGTAGCGCGTCTGCAGCACCAGCGCCACCACCGCGGCGACGACCAGCAGCAGCACGACCACCACTTGCAGCAGGAACACCTGCCCGGCGACGCTGCGCCCGCTCAGCGCCGACCGCACCCTGGCCAGCGGGCCCTTTCGCTGCCCGTCGGCGAGCGGATCGCGCGGGATCCCCCGTTCGGGCACCCCAAAGACGCGGTCGGGCGCACCTCTGGTGCGCCGATCGCTAGGACGACGGGCCGACCGGGCCCCGGATCGACCCGATAGTCGGACCATGTGCCCATGTCTACACTGCCGCGCCCCAGGAGGCGAGAGACGTCACGGACCGTGACAGGACCTGCTGTCTCTCTCACACGACGATCACACAAGTGAGGGTCGGCTCCGCGCAACTCCCGTCCCCACGCCAGGGTTACGCCGCCCGGCGTCCTCGGCGCGTCCTCATGTGCGGTGCGGCGGCATGGCGCGCCGCGTGGCGAGCAGCAGCGCGATGTCGTCGGGGCGGTCCGCCGTGTGCCGCGCCGTCACGGTGAGCCGGTCGGCGACGCCCCCCAGCGCGCGGCCGCCCCGGCCGACACCAGGGGCACCGGCCTTGGCCAGCGCCACCCGCAGCGCGCTGATGCCGTCGTCGATGTCGGCACCGGGCCGCTCGACCAGCCCGTCCGTGTACAACGCCAGGACGGCACCCGGCTCCATCCGCAGCTCAGCCACCGGATACTGGGCCTGCGGATCGACGCCGAGCACGACCCCGCCGGGCAGGTCGACGACATGCGTACGGCCGTCGGGACGGCGCAGCAGCGGCGGCAGGTGTCCGGCCACGGCCGCCTGGGCGACGCCGGTCGCGGGATCGAGCCGGATGTAGCAGCAGCTCGCGAACAGACCGGCGTCCAGGTCGATCAGCAGGCGGTTGGTGCCGCTCATGACCTCGTCGGGCGGCCGGTCGCCGAGGGCGAAGGCCCGCACCGCGCTGCGCAGCTGGCCCATGGTGGCCGCTGCCTGCACACCGTGCCCCTGCACATCGCCGATCACCAGGGCCAGACCGTCCCCGGCGGCGACGACGTCGTACCAGTCGCCGCCCACCTCCATGCCCTGGGTGCCCGGCAGATAGCGCCCGGCGGTCTCCACCAACGGGTGCTGCGAGAGCCGCCGGGGGAGCAGCGCCTGCTGCAGCCCACGGGCCAGCGCGGCCTCGCTCTCATAGCGCTGTGCCTTCTCCATGGCGTGCGCGATCAGCCCGGCCATGGCGGTGAGCACGGTGCGCTCCTCGGTGCTGAAGCTGCGCGGCCGGTCGAAGCCGAGGATGCATGAGCCCACCGCACGCCCGGAGGCGATCAGGGGCAGGAAGGCGCGGGCTCCCTCCGTCGCGTCCAGCGCGATGCCCGGATAGGCGTCGGCGAGCTGCTGCATCGAGTCGAAGAACAGCGGGCGGCCGGTGGTGAGCGTCTCGACGCCGGGCAGCCGCTTGTCCAGCCCCACGCCGTCGAACGGGGCGAGGAATCCCTTGGGGAACCCCGTCTCCCAGGCCAGGTAGAGATGCCGCTCCTGTAGCAGGTAGATGGCCAGCCGGCGGCCGCCGAACGCGGGCAGCAGCTCCCGCATCACCACCGCGGACACCTGACGGGCGGTGACCGCTTCCGTCAGCGCGATGGCGAGGACGATGGGCCGGTACAGGGGCGAGAGCGAAGGCGCCCCGACCGTCTCCGGCGAGCCCGGCGCGTCCGGGAGGCCGGCCGGACCGGCCGCCATGCGGTGCCCCGGCCGGAGCGTGCACGTGAGCAGGTCCCGGCCGGGATAGACGGACATGGCGAGCAAGTCGCCCTCGACGGACGGGCCAGTGGACTCACGCCCCTGGGCGGAAGGTCTGCGGACATGAAAATGCACCGGGTCCGGGGACAGCAGGGCTCCCCGCAGGTGATCCTCGACGGCGGGCTGGTTCAGCCACGGCACGCCCTCCCACAGGGTGCGGCCCAGCAACTCGGTGCGCGGCCGGCGCAGCAGCCGCGCCGCATGCGGATTGGCGTAGACGACCGTGCCCACCCGGTCCAGGCAGAACACACCTTCCGGCAGCAGATCGGCCGCCGCGTCCGCCACCGCGCCCGGCCCCGGTTCGAGGACGACGCCCCGTACCGTCGCCGCACCGAACGGGGCCGAGTCGTCGTGCGGCCCCCAGACCTCGACCAGCCGCAGCGCACCGTCCGGCGCGCGTACGTACAGTGGCAGGGCCGGCGTCCGGCCACCCGCCGCCTCCCGCAGCGCCGCCAGAATGCGTTCCGCATCCCCCGGCGCCAAGGCCTGCGCGAACGTCTCCGCGGTGCCGTCGGCCTTCCCCGAGGCAGCGTCCAGTACGACGTTCAGCCGCTCGTCCGCCGTCATGACACCCGCCACCGGATCCCACGCGAACCGGCCGACGCGCCCCGTCGGCGGACGTCCGGCCGGCGGCCGGACACACAGGGGCCCGCCGTCCCAGGACACCGCCGACGCGTCCCCGCCCGCCAGGGCCCGCAGTGCCGACCCCAGCTCCTGAGCCACCTGCGCCATGCGCTCGCGCACGGGCAGCAGCTCCGTGGCGTCCGACGCCGAGGGCCGCAGCACGGTCAGCACCCCGTACACGGCCGACCTGCTCGCGACGGGGACGTACAGGGACCCGAACTGGAACGGCAGACCGGCCGCGAACTGCGGATAGCGGCGCATCGTCTCCGTCGCGTTCGGCAGCACCACCTCGACGCCGAGCCGATAGGAGTCCGCGACGGGGAACGGCCGGTCCACGTGCACCCGCCACCACGGCCGGAACAGCGGCCCCGGCAGCCCCTCCAGCACCGCCAGACGAAGCAGTCCGGGCGTGCCGGAGCACAGATAGACCCCGGCCGCGTAGCCACCGGCCGCGCTGACCGCCTCCGCCGAGGCATCGATCAGCAGCGCCGCCAGCCTGCCGGGCGTCCGCTCTGCGTCCTCGGCGCTCCCACTCATCGGCCCTACCTCGTCCGTACGCCATCACGCGCGCGACACAGCAAGAATGCGCCACGACGCACCCTGCCCGCACCTGGGCGGCGCGAAGCGAGGCCCTGCCGGGCGGTCGAGGACGTGGTGAGCGTGCCCGAGCAGCGGAAGGCCGCAGGGGCGTCGGCGGGGGCGTTGCGGGCGGGGGACCGGAAGTGTCCGAACCCGCAACCGGGCATCATCCCTCCCCGTTGTCGGGGCGAGACCCGAGCACGACCGACCCTGAGCGGCCGCAGTGACCCCGGCGGGCGCGGTACAGGCAGGAGACAGACGATGGAGTACTACGACCTCGGCACCTACACCCGCTCCGTGACCACGTCATCCGCTCAGGCCCAGCTCTGGTTCGACCGCGGCCTGAAGTGGACGTACGCCTTCCACCACGAGGAGGCCGTCGCCTGCTTCGAGGCCGCAGCCGCGGCCGACCCCGACTGCGCCATGGCCCACTGGGGCATCGCGTACGCGCTCGGCCCGAACTACAACAAACCCTGGGAGTTCTTCGACGACCAGGACCTGGCCCGCACCGTCGACCGCACCCATGCCGCCGTGGAGCTGGCCCATGCGAAAGCGGACACCGCCACCCCCGTCGAACAGGCCCTGATCGCCGCACTGCGGGCCCGCTACCCGCAGGCTGAGGCCGTGGCGGACTGCTCCGTCTGGAACGCCCCCTACGCCGACAGCATGCGCGCGGTCTACGACCTCGCCCCCGACGACCCGGACGTCGCCACCCTGTACGCCGACGCCCTGATGAACCTCACCCCCTGGCAGCTGTGGGACCTGAGAACCGGCGAACCGGCCGAGGGCGCGCGCACGCCGGAGGCCAAGGCAGCGCTTGACCGTGTCCTCGCCACCGACGCGGGACGTGACCACCCGGGCGTGGTGCACCTGTACATCCACCTGATGGAGATGTCCCCGACCCCCGAGGCAGCCCTGCTCGTGGCGGACCGGCTGCGCGGCCTGATGCCCGACGCCGGGCATCTGCTGCACATGCCCTCGCACCTGGAGGTGTTGTGCGGCGACTACCGGAGGGTGGTCTCGGACAACACCGCGGCGATCGCGGCCGACGAGAAGTACCGGTCCCGAGCCGGGGCGATGAACTTCTACACCCTGTCCCGCACGCACAACTACCACTTCAAGATCTACGGCGCGATGTTCCTCGGCCAGTCCGAGGTCGCCCTCCAGACCGTCGAGCAGCTCGAGGCCTCCATCCCCGCCGACCTCCTGCGCGTGCCCAGCCCGCCCATGGCCGACTGGCTGGAGGGCTTCCTCGCCATGCGGGTCCACGCCCTGATCCGCTTCGGCCGCTGGGACGACCTCCTGGAGCTGCCCCTGCCCGCCGACCCCGAGCTGTACTGCGTGACGACCGCGATGCACCACTACGCCCGCGGCGTCGCGTACTCCTCGACCCACCGCGTCCCGGAGGCCGAGACGGAACGCGTGCTCTTCCACGAGGCCGTCGCCCGTGTCCCCGAGACCCGCATGCTCTTCAACAACACCTGCGCCGACATCCTCGCGATCGCCTCGGCGATGCTCGACGGCGAACTGGAGTACCGCAAGGGCGACTTCGACGCCGCCTTCGCCGCCCTGGAACGCTCCATCGAACTGGACGACAACCTCCCCTACGACGAACCGTGGGGCTGGATGCAGCCCACCCGGCACGCCTACGGCGCCCTCCTCCTCGAGCAGGGACGTGTCGAGGAGGCCGAGGCGGTCTACCGGGCCGACCTCGGCCTCGACGGCACGCTCCCGCGCGCCTTGCAGCATCCCGGCAACGTCTGGTCCCTGCACGGCCTGCACGAGTGCCTGATGCGTCTGGGCAGGATGGCGGAGGCACAGATGGTGGCCCAGCAGCTGCGTCTCGCGGCCGCGATGGCGGACGTACCGATCGAGGCGTCCTGCTTCTGCCGGCTCGACACCACCGGCGCAGGCGCCGCCGAGGAGGGATGCTGCGCCGACTGAGGGAGCCGGGGGACAGGGCCCGGCGGCCGCCGCCGTCGTCCGCATCTGCTGACGAGCGAGCCGGGCAGGCGGGCAGCGAAAAGCATCCGCCGCCCGCCGCCCGCCGCCGCCCGCCGCCCGCCGCCCGCCGCTTTCCGCCCGGGCCGATCTCCGCTTCAGGGCAACTCCGCCCGCGCGGGGTTGTCGTCGAGGAAGCCGCCCGACTGGTGCTCCCAGAGCTTGGCGTAGGCGCCCTCCGCCGCGAGCAGTTCGTGGTGGGTGCCCTGCTCGACGATCCGCCCACGGTCGAGGACGACGAGTTGGTCCATGGTGGCTACCGTGCTCAGCCGGTGCGCCACCACGAGCGCCGTCCGCCCGTCCATGAGCCGCCACAGCGCCTCCTGGACGAGGATCTCGCTCTCGGAGTCCAGAGCGCTGGTCGCCTCGTCGAGCAGCAGGATCGGTGCGTCGCGCAGGATCGCCCGGGCGAGGGCGACCCGCTGGCGCTGACCGCCGGACAGCTTGATGCCACGCTCGCCCACCATCGTGTCGAAGCCGTTCGGCAGTGCGTCGGCGAACTCCGTGACGTGCGCCGTCTCGGCCGCGCGGCGGATCTCGGCATCGGTGGCGTCCGGCCGGGCGAACGCGATGTTGTCCCGCAGCGTGCGGTGGAACATCGCCGGGTCCTGCGGCACATAGGCGATCAGACTGCGCAGGTCGGCCTGGCGCAGCCGACTGATGTCCTGACCGCCGATCAGGATCCGGCCGCCGTCGATGTCCGTCATCCGCAACAGCAGCCGGGTGAGCGTGGTCTTGCCGCCACCGGACCGGCCCACGAGGCCGACCTTCGTCCCGGCGGGCACGGCCAGGTCGAGGCCCTCGAACAGCGACCGACCGCCGGCGTGGGCGAAGGTCACCCGCTCGAACCGGACGTCGGCGGCCCCGGGCGGCAGCGGCTCCGGCGCCGGCGGGTCGAGCACGGTCGGCGGCGTCAGCAGCAGCTCGGTGAACTGCGAGGCCTCCGTCATCGAGCTCTCCAGCCGGCGGTAGATCTGGTTGAACTCGAACATGATCCGCGTCGCGTTGGAGTAGTAGGTGAAGGCGACCACGACCGCCTCCACACCGTGCTCGCCCCCACCGATCGTGACCGCGAGCAGCAGGCCCAGCGCGTTGGTCAGCACCGACATCGGTGCGACCAGCGTGTCGATGCGCAGATTGCCGTAGTCCCACGACCGCAGGGTGAGTGCCCGCGACACCGCCACACGCGAGCGGTGCTCGGCGGCCTCGCGACCCTCGGCGGCGAACGCCCGCACCGTGTCCATGTTCATCAGGCTGTCGGCGACGTGGCCCGACACCCGGGCGATCGCCTCCTCACGCTCGTCGACGAGTGCCTGGCGGCGCCGGATGAGGGGCACCACACACAGCGCCGTCACCGCGATCATCGCCAACAGCCCGACGACCAGCAGCGGTTCGTAGCGCCACAGCACCACCGCCCCGAACACCAGCGGCACGAAACTGCCCACGATCTGGAAGGTCAGCGTGTCGACGAACTGCTCGAAACGGGAGGCGAAGCTCAGGACGCGCTTGGTCAGCGACCCGGCGAAGTTGTCGTGGAAGAACGCCGCGTCCTTGGCGAACAGCTCGTCCATCCCGATCACATACAGGTGCTCGATGCCCAGGGCGTCCAGGCGGTTCAGACAGTGCAGAGCGATGCGCCACAACGTCTCCGCGAGCAGGAGCACACCGACGAAGTCGAGGACGTACGGCAGCGTCGAGGCGAGTGTGACCTGCGTGTCGCCCGCGATGTCGCCGACGAGCTTGGCGACGATCAGCGGCGCGATGTAGTTGATCCCGATGTTGCCGAGCGCCGACAGCAGCATCGCCGGTGCCGTCAGCCACCGTAGCCGGGCCAATTCCCGTCCGTAGTAACGAAGCGCGAGAAGCACCGAGCGTTTGCCCGGCAGGACCCTGCGCGATTCGAGCGTACCCATCCCACCCCTGTGATGTTCTGCGGCAGCCCGCCTCGCGCGACCGAGGTCAGGGGCACCACCGCGACGATTACGTGGAGTTATGGCGTGAGTACGCAGTGTCCCGCGTCGGTGACCGCGAAGTCCAAGCGTTTTCCGGCTGGCCGGTGAGGGGCCGGCTTCGGGGGGGCCCGAGGGGCAGCTGTCCTGCGCTCGTGAGGCTGAACCGGAACCGCGACTTCCCCCTACCACAAGTAACATGATCAACTTCTCTGTCAGGTGCGCCGCGCGGTCCCTTCGGCCCCCGCCCCGCCGCCTCCACCCCCCTCCGTCGTCGAATCCGAGGACCTCGATGCCGTCTCAAGACGATGCCCTGCAGCAGACACGTAGCGACTACGAACACCACATGCAGACCTGCCGGCAGTGCTACGCCGACTCAGCGCCGTGCGCGGTCGCGAAGCACCTGCTGCGCCTGTACAACAACGCTCGACGAAGCAGCGCCCAGCAGGGCCTCGGAGCCCACTGACCGCCCAGTCCCAGCCGGCCCCGGTGTTCTTAGCACCGGGGCCCGTGCGGTCCGAAGGCCCGGACCGACGCCGTGGCCCCCGGTCACTTCAGGACCGCCTCCCAGGTGTCGACGGCGAAATGGACGGCCATTCCGTGCCGGGCGTACAGAGCGGGAGCCCCCGTGGCGTTGGCGGTGTCCACGCCGAGCCCCACCGTCTCCCGCCCGCGCGCGGCGAACGCGGCGAACGCCTGCCGCAGCAACAGGCCGCCGAGACCCAGACCGCGGGCCTCCCGCACCACGCCGATGCTCCGGATCCAGCCCATCGCCTCCCGGTCGTCGCGGGCGAGCAGGAACCCGGCGTCCTCCAGCTTGTCGGTACCGACGATCCACACCAAGGACCAGTCGAGCGCGTCGGCGTCGAGGTCTCCCAGCCACTGGTCGTAGGTACGCGGCTGGAAGTCGAAGTGCTCGGCGAAGGTCGCCTGGTACAGCGCATGGACACGCGCGCGGTCCGCCTCGTCGGCGCACGACCGCAGCCGTATGCCGGACGGCACCTCCGGCACGACGTCCGCGGCCGCGTCCAGCGACCGTTGCAGCACGTGATAGCGCCGTACGGCGTACCAGCCCCGCTCCTCGATCAGCCTCGTGTCGAGCGTGGGCTCCGTGTTGAGGTGCAGATGCACCACCGCCCTGGCCGCACCGTTCTCGCGGGCCTTGTCGAGGGCCCGGGCCTCCATCGCGTCCAGAATCAGCTCGCCGGCCCGCTGGTGGTCGGGCAGCACGTAGTGGTCGACGTCGACGCGCTCGCCCCCCGACTCGTCCCACAGCAGGCCGTACGCCACCAGCCGGTCGCCGAGGAAGACCAGCCAGGAGTCGCGCTCCAGAGCGACGTCGGTCCGCTTCAGATCGGCCTCGACGCTGTGCAGGTCGGTCTCGGGCCTGCCGATCTCAATGAGGTCGACCTCGTTGAGCAGTTCGGTGACGGCGGCCGCGTCGGTGAGGTCGGCGGGACGAAGGATGTACGACATGGGCTCAGAGTCCGGGGGAGGGCGGCGCAGCCGCAACGCATTTTCGGCGCCCGCGCGCCCGCGCGCCCTCCCCCTCCTGTCGCCGGAATCGAAGGCGGTTCAGCAGGTCGCGGAAGCGGGCAGGTCCCCGTACTCGTTGCCCTTGAGGTAGACGGCGCTCACGTAACCCTCGACGAGCTTGACCCACACGTTGTTGGTGTAGCCGTGGTCGCTGATGGTCTCGCCGCGCACCCAGCAGTACGCGCCACGCGGCTGGTTCGCCGCGACGCTGCCGACCTTGTCGTACGAACGCGCCGGTCCGGAGCGGACGTTGACCGTCTCGTACGGCACGACGACGTACGGCGCGGCCATGATGCGAGCACCGCCCCCGTCCGCGTCGGAGGCCGCGACCGCGGTCGCCGCGGTGAGCGGCCCGAGCAGAGCGAGCGCACCGGCACCGACGAGTGCGGCCCGGGCGAAGGTACGAGTGGACATGACGGGTTCCCCCTGTTCCGACGGCTGACTTTCGACTTGCCCGGCGCCTGGCCGGCGCTCGGAACTGTAGGGAAACGTGAGGTCGCAAGGACCCTGAGACTTCTCAGGTACCGCCCCTGCGGTACGGCGGCCTACGGTCCTGACGACGAGCGGCGCGAGGCCGTACCAGCGCCGGCACCGCCGCTACGACCAGGACACCACCGACCCGCGAAGAGAGGGCTCGCATGCGCCGCCGATCGCTCCAGACCCTGCTGGTCACAGGAGGCGCCGCCGTGATGACGGCGCTCACACCGTTCGCTGCCGAGGCCGCGCCGTATTCGGGCGGCAACTACGGGGCCTATGCGTACGAAGGCCAGTACCCCACCGGCTCCAGTTGTTCCGGAACGTTCCGCCAGGTCGGCCCGACCAAGACGGCCGAAGGCATGGCGCTGAAGTACTTCTACTCCGACAAGTGCGGATCCTTCGCCCGTATCGAGAACTCCCGTGCCAACTGCGCCGCCGTGCTGGAGCGCTCGAACTCCGGGGCGGGGCGCGCCGACGGCTGGGTCTCCGAGACCGTCGACTCGGGTATCAACTACGCCTACTCGAAGATCGGGAACAACCTCAACGGCCGTGTCTCGCGTGCCCTGCTGGCGTGTGACGGTCACGTTCTGGCGAACACGAACTGGTACTGACCGCCGGGGAGTGGTGGGGCAACCGAGGAAGCCGCAGGCTCGTGTTCGGGATCATGGTCACCACAAGCATCACAGGCCCCCTGGCGGCGTCGTTGCGCCACCTGCTCGACTTCGCGTGGATACAGACGCGGTCCTGTGCCTTCGCCATCGCCCTGATGGCCGGCGTGGCGGCATCCACCCTGCTGCCCGGCCTGCCCGTGGCCCGCTACGACCTGCTCGTCGTCTACGGGGTGCTGCTGACGCTGGTGTTCTGGCTGCGCGGCTGGGAGAACGGGCGGGACGTCGCCGTCATCGCCGTCTGCCACATCATCGGCCTGGCCTTCGAGATCGTGAAGGTGTCCCTCGGCTCGTGGAGCTATCCGGAACCGGCCGTACTGAAGTTCGCGGGCGTGCCGCTGTACGGAGGCTTCCTCTACGCCGCTGTCGGCAGCTACGTCTGCCGTGCCTGGCGCCTCTTCGACCTGGAGCTGGTCCGGTACCGCCCACGCTCGACGGCCGTCGTCGCCGCGGCCGTCTACGTCAACTTCTTCAGTCACCACTGGCTTCCCGACGTCCGCTGGCTCCTGGCCGCACTGCTCCTGGCCGTCACCGCGGGCACCTCGGTGCGCTACACCGTGCGCGGTGCACGCCGACGAATGCCGCTCGCGCTGTCGTTCGTCCTGATCGGCTTCTTCCTCTGGGGCGCCGAGAACCTCGCCACCTACCTGGGCGCATGGCGCTACCCGTACCAACTCGACGGCTGGCAGCCCGTGGGAGTGGAGAAGTTCGGCGCCTGGTCCCTGCTGATCAGCGTGACCTTCGTCCTGGCGGCCATGGTCGCCAGGACGCACCACCCCAAGCCCGAGAGCACCGGCACACCGCCGAGATCATGAAGCCCGGGCCTGCACCAGCTTGCGGGTGAAGCGGTGCATGTGGGGGTCCATCGAGTCGAGCGTGTCGGCGAGCACCTGATCGGGAGTCAGCCATCGGATCGCCGTGAACTCCTCCTCGTCGTAGGAGGTGAGGGTTCCTGCGTCCGCGCTGATGACGTACCAGAGCGAGACGTCCGTGTGTTCCCCCTGTCCCCGGGTCCGGGTGACGGTGAGGAACAGGGGTCGCTCGCCCGTGATGTCCGAAGCGACCGCCGGGATGTTCAGCTCCTCCCGACACTCGCGCACCACCGCGGCCCACGGGTCCTCACCCTGCTCCACATGCCCGCCCGGTGGCAGCCACAGGCCGGCTTTGCGGTGCGCGACGAGCAGCAGTTCCCCGCGCTTGTCGTCCAGAACGACGAAGTAGCTCACGAGGTGAGTCTTCGGGACGTCAGGCTTACGGATCCGGTACACCGGTGCGCCGCCGGCCAGCCACTCGCCCGCAGTGCGCAAGTGGGTCCGCTCCAGGTCATCCCAAGGTTCGATGCCCTCGACCAGTTTCACCAGCCGGGCTCGAAGACGTCCATCAGGGGAATCGGGGAGACCGTGAGAGGACGACATCCCCGCATTCTGGCATCGGGCCGTGACAACTCGCCCTCGCGGGAGCGGACACCAGCCGCTGAGCCCTGGTGCGCGATCGGGGAAGAATGCCGGCGGGGGTGTCGCCCCCGCCGGTGATCGCTACTCGCCCTTCGGCCCCGCCTGCTGCACGACCTCGAAGGACCACAGCGTGGACCCGCTGGCCGCCGGCTTGGGGCGTTCGCCGCCTTCCGCGCCGCCGCCCTGGTGGGCCGACTTCATGGGGCCCTCCATCCAGGCCTGGAAGGACTCCTCGTCACGCCAGCGCGTGTACACGAGGTAGGTGTCGGTGCCTTCGACCGGCCGCAGGAGTTCGAACCACTCGAACCCGTCGGAGTTCTCCACGGCATGCGCACGGGAGGCGAAGCGCTTCTCCAGCGTCTCGCGCTGCTCGGCGGGGACGGTCAGTACGTTGATCTTGACTACGCTCATGGTGTTCATCCTGCCGCACGGTCACCGCCGGACGCGCAGCGGCTCGTGCGTCACAGGCATGGCTCACCCGGCGGCGCTCGCGCCCTTGTGCACGGTTCGAGAGGAGCGGTCCGGTCGGCCACCGCCAGGACCGCCCCTCCCGCCCGTGAATCAGGCCGTGTGCAGAGTCAACCCGTAGCGGCCGAGGATCTCGTTGACGGGCTGGAACCAGGTCTCCCCGCCCCCGGAGCAGTTGCCCCAGCCGCCTGAGGTGACCCCTTGGGCCTGGTCACCGCTGATGAAGGAGCCTCCGGAGTCGCCGGGTTCGGCGCAGACGCTGGTCTTCGTCATCTGGTGCACCGCTCCCTGGCTGTAGTTGACCGTCTCGTTCTTGGCCAGCACGGTGCCGCAGTGCCAGTGCGTCGTGGAGCCGGACCGGCATATGGAGGTGCCCACGGGTGCCTCGGCCGAGCCGCGTACGAGGCGGTCGGGCACCGTGCCCCAGCCGAGGACCACCGGCACGGTCCACCAGCCGCTGCCGACGCTCACCCAGGCGTAGTCGTTGTCCGGGAACGAGGAGCCCTGGAACGTTCCGACGTAGGTGCCGTCCCAGCCCCTGACACCGGCTCCCTGGCCACCGCAGTGCCCTGCGGTGATGAATCCGCCATGCACCGAGAAGCCTATGGAGCAGCGGACGTTGCCTGTGTAGTAGGGGTCGCCGCCGACTGTTCCCGCCGCGAAGGTGCGCGGGGCGGCGGCGACCGTCTCGACCGTGACGCGTCCGGTCGCCAGGGCGCGGGAGACGAATCGCCGGACATCGTTGTCGGCCCGCCTGTCGCGGACGACGTTCACAACGACCGTGTTGGCCATCGGATCGACGTGCCAACTGCTCACGCCCGGCGGGGCGGGGAGCCGGTCGATGCGCGCCTTGGCCGCGTCGAGTTCTCCGGCGCTGTGCGCGACGGTGCGAACGGTCGCGCCGGAAGCCCGGATCTCCCGCACGGTCGCGGGCGCCGCGTCCGACGTGACGGCCACGGTGAGCCGCTCGCTCTCCGCGTCGAACCACGAGCCGCCGTAAGCGGATCCGGCTGTTTTGCGCGCCTTCGGCGTCAGGTCCATGGCGGTGCGTTCCGCCGCCAGCCGGGCCTTGGCTCGCGGTTCGGACAGACCGAGGTCCCGCTGCATCGCCTGCAGCAGTCCGGCGGAGGCGGGTTCGGTATCGGTCACCGTGGGGGAGCCGGTCGCTGCGGCCGAGGTGGTTCCGCCTGCGGTCCAGCTGCCGAGGACGAGCAGTACGGCGAGGCCGGCGTACTTGAGTTGGATGCGTCTCAAGGGAGTTGCCCTTCGTCGTTCCAATGAAGTGGGGTGGAACAACCGCAATCTGAGAGCGCTCTCATTCAGGGTCGGGCAGAGCTTAGCCAGGGTGCCGTGTCAGGTCCATACCAATTCGGCGGCTGAATGGCGGTCCGCCGGCGGCTCACACTCGTAGCGGCCGGCCACCACCCCTTGAGCCCCGGGCGGAATCGCTGCGTGTGGACCCCCGCTTGACCCCCGCCAGACCACCGCATAGAAGGAGCACCGTCCGTGGACCTGGCAGCCACGCTGGCCACTCACCGTCTGGTCGCGATCGTGCGGGGCGACGACCCCGACGCCGCGCTGCGCACTGTGCTGGCCCTGGCCGAGGAGGGCGTCGAACTGGTCGAGGTGTCACTCGCCGGTCCCGACGCCCTCTCCGTCATCGAACGCGCCCGCCAGGCCCTCGGTCCGGACCGGTCACTCGGCGCCGGCACGGTACTGACCGCCGAGGACGCACACGCCGCGCACGGCGCCGGAGCCGACTTCGCCGTCACACCGGGACTGGGCGACGGCGTCCGTACGGCGCAGGAGCTGGGCATGCCGGTCCTGCCGGCGTGCTGACCCCGACCGAGATCATCGCCGCCCGCGCCCTGGGCGTGGCCGCGCTGAAGGTCTTCCCGATCGCCCAGGCCGGAGGAGCGGCCTATCTGAAGGCCCTGCGCGGCCCGTTCCCCGACGCACCGTTCGTCCCGGTGGGCGGAATCGACGAGGCCGCCGCCCGCGCCTGCCTCGGGGCGGGTGCGACCGCGGTCGGCGTCGGCTCCCCGCTCGTCGGCGACGCCACCGACGGCGGCAGCATCGCCGCCCTCAGGGAGCGCGCCCGCGCATTCCTCGCCGTCGTACGAGAGGCAACGCGGTGACCGCAGTGCACCTCGCCACCACCCACGTCGGCCTGGCCGTACCGGTCCGCGATGACGGGGCCCTGGCCACGGCTCGTGTGGACGTGCCCGGCACGCCGACGCCCGCCCGCCGACTCGACACCGCCCGGCATCCAGCGACCGCCGGGGATCCGGCAAGTCCGACGGCCACGGGGGAACCGGCATGAACGCCGCACCCGCATCCGGCATGAACGCCGCACCGGCATCCGGCATGACCGGCCCGTGGCGCCCAGCCTCCGGCCCGGTCGTCTGCATCGGCGAGACGATGGCGGCCCTGGCCCCCGACCCACCCAGCCCTCTGCTCAACGCGGCGCACCTGCGACTTTCGGTTGCCGGGGCCGAGTCGAACGTCGCCATGTACCTGGCCGACCACGGCATCCCGGCCGCCTGGCTGTCGGCACTCGGCGACGACCCCTTGGGGCGCCGTGTCCGCGCCACGGTCGCCGCCGCCGGCGTCGACGTGTCGCACGTACGCACCGACCCGCATCGTCCGACCGGTCTGCTGGTGAAGGACCCGGGCGCCGCCGGGACCCGCGTCCACTACTACCGACGCGGTTCGGCCGCCTCCGCCCTGGGCCCCGAGGTATTGGACGGTCAGCCCGCCCGTTCGGCCTCGCTGCTGCACCTGACCGGTATCACGCCGGCGCTGTCCGCGTCGTGCCGCCAACTGGTGGCCCGGGCACTGGCCGCCGAGCCCGGCACCCGCCCGTACCCGGTGAGCTTCGACGTGAACCACCGTGCCGCTCTGTGGCCGGACAGGTCGGCCCCTGCCGTGCTGCGCGAACTGGCCGACCGGGCGGACATCGTGTTCGTCGGCCTGGACGAGGCACAGGACCTGTGGGGGGAGGAACTGACGCCGGCAGGCATACGGGCTCAACTCCCGCGCCCCCACATCTTCGTCGTCAAGGACGGAGCGAACGCCGCGACCGCGTTCACCGATGAGGGCGTCGTCACGGTGCCGGCGCCACGCACGACGGTGGTCGAGGCCGTCGGCGCCGGTGACGCCTTCGCGGCCGGTTTCCTCGCGGGCCTGCTGAGGGGCGCGACCACGACACGCGCCCTCCGGCTCGGCCACATCACCGCGGCCTCCGCCCTTCAAGTGACGGGAGACCACGGCCCGTTGCCCGGCCCGCAGGAGATCGAAGCGCTGCTCGCCCTCCCGGCGGGGGAGTGGCAGAGCGGGCCGGCGGCCGCGCCATCACCGACTGAGCATTGACGCCGTGAGTCTCGTTACGCAACTCTGGAGGTCACAGTCCTTCGTCGTGGAAGGGGTTGATGCGCAGTGGAGTGGACGGGTGCACGCTATGCGGACATGCCCACGGTGCAAGTGCGGGCGTGGGTCGACGCGCCGCCGGACCGGGTGTGGCGGATCGTTTCCGATGTGACGTTGATGCCGGCCATGAGCGATGAGCTCCAGTCGGTCGAGTGGCTCGACGGCGCGGCAGGGCCCGCCGTGGGTGCTCGCTTCGTCGGCCGGAGCAGGCACGAGGACTTCGGGGAGTGGGAGACCACCTCGCACGTCATCGAGTGCGAGCCCCCGCGCGCCCTTGCCTGGGCCGTGGCCGACCCCTCTCGTCCCAGTGCCGTCTGGCGCTTCCGGCTCGAACCCAGGGACGGCGGAACCGAGTTGTCCGAGTGGATGCAGATGGGGCCCGGACGGTCCGGTCTGTCCTTCGCCATCGACCGGATGCCGGAGAAGGAAGAAAAGATCGTGTTCGTGCGTATGCGGGAATTCGAGGCCAACATGACCGCCACCCTGGGGCACATCAAGAAGCTGGCGGAGGCGTGATGCGGGCCGCGACCACTGTCGAGGCGTGCGGACTCGGTTCCTGGACACAGCAACGGGACTTCGTCGTCGAGGCGGAGAAGCTCGGCCTCGACATCTGCTGGGTGGCCGAGGCATGGGGCTCCGACGCGCCCTCCGCCCTCGGCTACTACGCCGCCCACACCGAACGCATGCTGCTGGGCTCCGGTGTCATGCAGGTCGGGACGCGCAGTCCGGTGGCTCTCGCGCAGACCGCGATCACCCTCGCCAACCTGTCTCAGGGACGCTTCGTGCTCGGCCTGGGCCCCTCGGGTCCCCAGGTGATGGAAGGGCTGCACGGCGTTCGCTTCGCCCGCCCGCTGGCGAGGGTGCGCGAGACCGTGGAGATCGTGCGGCAGGCACTGACCGGCGGCAAGATCGACCACTCCGGCACCGAATACCGCATCCCCCTGCCCGGCGGGGACGCCGTACCCATGAAGCTGTCGATGCGAGCCGAGCACCCCGTACCGCTCTACCTCGCTGCCCTGTCACCTGCCATGCTCCGGCTGACCGGCGAGGTCGCGGACGGCTGGCTCGGCACGAGCTTCGTGCCCGAAGGAGCGGCGGACGCCTACTTCGCTCATCTCGACGAGGGGCTCGCGCGCGGCGGGCGCGTCCGTGCGGATCTGGACGTCTGCCAGGGCGCCGAGGTGGCCTTCGCCCCCGACGAGGAGGCGCTCGGCGCCATGGTGGCCGGCCGCAGGAAGGAACTCGCCTTCAGCCTCGGCGGCATGGGCTCGGCGTCCACCAACTTCTACAACCGCGCCTACAGCAGGCAGGGTTGGGCGGAGGTGGCCGAGGAGGTACGGCAGCGCTGGCAGGCGGGGGACCGGGACGGGGCGGCCGCGCTGGTCACGGACGAGATGGTCCTCGCGACGACGCTGATCGGCACGGAGAGCATGGTGCGGGAGCGGTTGCGCGTCTGGCGCGACGCCGGTGTGGACACCGTGCGCCTGTATCCGGCCGGTGCGGACATGGCCGCCCGGCTCGACACGCTGGGCCGTGCGATCGAGCTGGTCCACGAGGTCGGAGCGCAGCCGTGAGCGCGCGCACGTCCTTCGCCAACTGGCCGTGCTCGATCGCGCGGACCCTGGACGTGGTGGGCGACGCCTGGACCCCGCTGGTCCTTCGGGAGGCCTTCTACGGCAGCTGCCGGTTCGAGGAGTTCCAGGGGGAGTTGGGGATCGCCCGGAACACGCTCACCGACCGGCTGCGTCGTCTGGTCGAGGCGGGGCTGATGGAGCGACGGCTCTACGAGAGCGAGCCGCCCCGCCACGAGTACCTGCTCACGGAGCAGGGCAAGGACCTCTTCCCGGTCCTCGCCGCGATGGCACGCTGGGGCGACCGCTGGCTCGCCGGGCCCGAGGGGCCTCCGACCACCCTGCATCACGAGGCCTGCGGCCACGACGGTCACGCGGAGGTCGTCTGTTCCACCTGCCGCGAGCCGCTGCACGCCGACACCACGACCGTCCGGATGGGCCCCGGCTATCCGGAACGGCTCAAGTCCCGGCCCGATGTACAGCGCCGCTTCTCGCCGGACTGACCGGGCAAGGCGATGCGCGTTCCGCCGCACATCCGGATGCAGCAGATGCCGGACCGGCGGTGCGGCGGCGGCCAGCAGCCGCAGCAGGGTGGACTTGCCGGAGCCGTTCTCACCGATGGCAGCGGGCACGGGGGTAGGGGCGCGTTCGCGCATGTGACTTTCCCTGGGATGCGCGGTGTCTACGCGCAGCGGAGCGGCGGCGTCGGCCAGTGTTCCCCGGGGATACGGCAACGGTGCGCGTCGCCGTACAACCCTTGAGGCATGTGGCTGGTCTCAACCACCGTACGAATCAATCCGATCTTTCAGTACATCTCGTTCCACGGGGGAACATATGAACCTGGTCCGCAACCACAACCGCACGCGTCGCGCCGTGACCGCAGCCGTCACCCTCCTGATGGTGACCGTCCTTGGTGTGGCGGGTGCCGGGGCGTCCAACGCCGAGACCGCGGCACCGCAGACACGGCAGATAGCCTCGTCCGTCCTCGGCAGCGACTACAAGCTCACGCTGACCGCCCTGCGGTCGACCGAGGACCAGTACGCCGCCTCGGTGCGGCTGCAGGTCTACACCCAGAGCGGTGGCGCCTGGAAGGAGTCCGACCGGGTCACCGTGGGAGACGTCGACGGATGGTTCTGGTACCCGCTGACGGGCAGTGGTGCCGTCTGCGAGTTCTCCACCGCGAGCACGGAACCCGCGCCGCTCACCGTGAGCCTGCTGATCACACCTTCCATCGGCTGCTCGGAGCCCACGCACTACGTGGTGAAGCAGGGCAAGGTGTACGCCGGCTGACCCGCGATCCGGTCGGCACAACAGGCTCTGTCGTCGCTCTCGTCCGTGGTGTCTCGCCGCTGCGACCAATTTCGGACGCGTAGCCGCGCTCTGGCTGGGAACCAGCGGGGTGGAAGCAGCACGAGAAGCAGCACGACGAGTCACGGCGGCCGACGAGCGGACGGGCCGAAGAAGGTGTGATGGCGACCGAATCGCGTGGGGGCGGCAAACCGTCCTCCGAAGAGATCGAGGACCGGGAGGTCAGGTTTGACGGGGGATTCGGCGATGTGACGAGAGCCCGCCTGTGTGCGGAGGAGTTCCTGACCACGTTGGCGCGGTCCTCACCGCCGGCGGCGCCCGAGTACCGGGACGACATCCTGCTGGTCGTCAGCGAGCTCGCCGCCAACACCATCCAGTACGCTCCGGGACCGTTCGAGCTGATGCTGCGCAAGGCGTTCGACGGTGTTCACGTGACGCTCAGCGACACGAGCACCACTCCACCGGCGCCACGGCCCTTCCACCCCGGCAAGGGCGGTGGCGGCGGTATCGGCTGGTACCTGATCCACACTCTGTGCGACCAGGTCAGCGTGGTGGTGCGTGCGGACGGCAAGGATGTGCACGCGTTTCTGCCCTGGTGAGGTGCCCGGGTGAGGTGCCCGCAGCCCGAGGAGAGCCCGACGAGCGGACTTGCGCGCGAGCGGGCTCTCACGTCAGCGGCACCAGCACGCCGACCGTCTTGCCGCCCTCCCGGCGGCGCTCGATGAGGATCTCGCGGGACAGGCGGATGATCAGCGGCCATCCGTATCCGCTGCCTTCGTGCGTGCGGGGCAAGGTGCCGGGCCCGTAGGCGGCGGACGGCACGGCGTCGCTGTAGTCGTGCACGCTCAGCTTCACCCCCTCGGGAAGCAGGGCCAACTCGAACCCCGCGAGGCCACCACCGTGCCGGATGGCGTTGGTGACGAGTTCCGACACGACCAGCAGGAGGTCCATGACGGCTCTCTCACTCGCCGGGCCGGACGGGGCACGCCAGTGCTCGGCCACGACCGATCGCACATAACTGCGCGCTGTCGCCGCACTGGTGATCGGGATCGACCGCCCACGCGCCGTCCCGCTGCTCCCGGCCGGAGGGCGCTCCGCCGGCTTCACGATCGCTCGTTCGCTGCCTGCGGGATGCTCGTCGCTCCCCGAGCATCGCAGGCGCATACCAAGAGCACTGCGGCTTGTGTCACTTCACCATTCCTCGCACGCTGTCGTCTCCGCTCCTCGTCGTCCGTCTGCGTCCATGCGGTTCGGCTACCCGCTCGCGCCCGAACCATGGGGCAGAGCGGCGTAATACGCACCGACGGCGGACAGATACCCGGGATCGAGGGTCTCGCGGTCGGTCTCGAAGCGGGGAGCCGCCTTGGCCTCTGCCCGGGTGCACCCCACGGTGACCACCCGGGTCTCCATGTCGACGCCGGTGACCGTGCCCGCGGGTATCAGCAGGCTTCTGCCGAACACCCATGCGCCCGTGTCGACGATCAGGTGCCGCAGGGGAGTGTCGTCGGCCTGGCGGTCCACATGGCCGACGACCCCGTCGGTCGCCTCGACCGTGAACCCTGTGAGCGTCCGCCCCTCCTGGTGGCCGCTTCCGGGCGGGTACGACCAGATTCTGTCGGTGCTCACATCGCTTCCTTCTTCCTGTCGACGTCGCTTCCTTCTGTGCTCGTGGCCGTCGGGACGGCTCTTTGCGCGCTCGTGGCCCTCGGGACAGCTCGCTCTGTGCTGCCGTGGCTGGCGCGACAGCCTGCCTTGACCCGGACCCGTCGCCTCACCTCAGCGCCCCGGCTCCGCCCCCCGGTCGAGGGCTTCGTCCCGCACCCGCGCGCAGCACCGGCTGATGATCCGGGAGACATGCATCTGGGAGATGCCCAGGCGATCGGCGATGCGGCTTTGCGTCATGTCCTCGAAGAAGCGCATGTACAAGATGGCGCGCTCACGCTCGGGCAGGCGTCGCAGCCCCTCCTTCGCCGCCTCCCGGTCGACGACGACGTCGTACGCCTCGTCGCAGCTGCCGATCGTGTCGGCGAGGCTGAAGCCGTCGTCGCTCGAGGACATCTCGGCGTCGAGGGACAGCGTGCTGAAGCTCTCCAGGGCCTCCAGCCCCGCGTTGACCTCCTCCTCGGTGAGCCCCGTGTGGGCGGCGATCTCGGCGACCGAGGGGGTGGAGCCGGCGGCGGTCTCGGCGAGGTCGCGGCGCGCGAACCGCACCTTGTTACGCAGCTCTTGGACGCGCCGGGGAACCCGCAGGGCCCACATCCGGTCGCGGAAGTGCCGCTTGATCTCACCGGTGATGGTGGGCACGGCGTAGCTCTCGAAGGCTCCTCGTCCGGGCTCGAAGCGGTCTATCGCCTTCACCAGTCCGAGGGCCGCGACCTGGCGCAGATCCTCCAGCGACTCCCCGCGGTTGCGGAATCGGCCGGCGATGCGGTGGGCCATGGGCAGCCACGCCTTGGTCAGTTCGTCGCGTACCGCGTCTCGTTCGGGGCCTTCGGGCAGAGCGGACAGGCGGGCGAAGTCGGCCGCGGTGTCGGGGGCGTCGTCGTGGACGCGTCCGCCGGACACGCGGGGGCGGGCGGCGAGGTCGGAACCATGTGCGGACGTCTCAACCAGCATGGGGAACAGCTCCTGAACGGCGTTCTCAGGGAATCTCCGTGGCAAACGGTGCAGGGGCACGGGGCACGAAGGCCCCGGATCGGTCACACCTGTAGCACCGGTGCGCCTCTGGTCCGAAGCACGAAATCCCGCATGCCCCACGACTGAGCACGCAAACGGCCGCGGACGCACGAGGGTCGAGAAAGGGACGGGCGCCCGCCGGGGACTTCCGCGGACGATGTGTCCGGAATCGACCCCGCCCAGGGGCGACTTCACGCCAGAACTCACCACCGTGCCGTGTTTCCGGTGTCGGAAGGGGAGTGAGCCGCGCGAGCCCGGGCACGCGGGGAAGGACAACTGGCTCCGGCGATCGGGAGGACGGCATGGCAGCCGTGACGGTGGCGCAGGCAACGGCCACGGCACAGGAGACGGTCACGACGGACGGGGCGGCGCTGCCGCTGATCGAGGATCCGACGAGGGTGAGGCCCCAGGACGCACGCGAGTTGTCGCGGCAGTTCTTCGACCGACTGGTCATGCTGGAAGAGGGCACGCGCGAACACCAGTACGTAGGCAACACGCTGATCGAGATCAACCTGTCGCTCGTGCGGTACGCCGCGTCGCGCTTCCGCGCCCGTGGGGACTCGCTGGAGGACGTCGTCCAGGTCGGCACCATCGGGCTGATCAAGGCCATCGACCGCTTCGAGGTGTCCCGGGAGGTCGAGTTCACGACGTTCGCCGTCCCGTACATCGTCGGTGAGATCAAGCGCTTCTTCCGCGACACGAGCTGGGCGGTCCATGTGCCGCGCCGGCTGCAGGAGGCGCGCGTGGAGCTGTCCAGGGCGACGGAGGAGCTCCGCTCCCGTCTGGGTCGCACGCCGACCACCCGCGAGCTCGCGCAGCTGATGTCGCTGTCGGAGGAGGAGGTGATCGAGGCCCGCAAGGCCGCGAACGGCTACCAGTCCGCCTCCCTCGACGCGGCCGTCACCTCCGACGCCGGGAACGGCGAGTCCGTCCTGGCCGACCTCCTCGGTGCGGAGGATCCGTCGCTCGAGCTCGTCGAGGACTTCCACTCGTTGGCACCCCTGATCGCCGGTCTCGACGAGCGTGAGCGCCGGATCATCCATCTGCGTTTCGTCGAGGAGCTCACCCAGGCGCAGATCGCCGATCGCATCGGCGTCTCCCAGATGCACGTCTCACGTCTCATCAGCCGCATCATCAAGCAGCTGCGCGCCGGGTTGCTGGAGCCTGGGGTGGCCTGAGCGGTTCCGACGGGTTGGTTCGCTGTCACCTGCATCTGCTGCATCTGCATCGCGCCGGTCGGGTCGCCTGAGCGGTGTTGGCCGAGGGGCCGCGGCCGAATGGCCGTCGGCCTGTCCGGCTCGGCCTGTCC
The DNA here is from genome assembly GCF_041052385.1 of Streptomyces sp. R28. GTDB lineage: Bacteria > Actinomycetota > Actinomycetes > Streptomycetales > Streptomycetaceae > Streptomyces. The sequence continues at coordinate 10,549,886 of NZ_CP163439.1, forward strand.
GGCTCGGCCTGTCCGGCTCGGCCTGTCCGGCTCGGCCTGTCCGGCTCGGCCTGTCCGGCTCGGCCTGTCCGGCTCGGCCCGTCCGGTCAGGTTCCGCCGAGCCGGTGTTGGCATTGTGCCGGCAGGGCGATCACCGCGGTGACGCGCTTGCCGCCGGCCGGAAGATCCGACACCAGCACGGTCCGGGACAGTCGGCACACGATCGGCCAGCCGCGGCCTCCGCAGCGGTGTCGTCCCTGACAGTCGACCGAGTCCACGGCGACCGGCCGACGCCGTTCCCGGTCGCTGACGGACAGGTACAGGTTCTGGCCGACGACCTCGACATCGAAGTCGGTGACGCCGCCGCCGTGCAGCATCGCGTTGGTCGTCAGTTCCGATGCCACCAGCAACGCGTCCGAGAGTGTGTCCGGCCCGCACGCGGTGCCGCGGGTGCGCGACTGTTCGGACAGGGCCCGCCGCACGGCTCCGCGTGCCTCGGCCGGACTCAGCGGTCCGTGGCGCACACGGCCCGCGGCCGCCGGGCTTTTGGTGGCGCCGGTCCGGTACTTCTCATTCATCCTTTCGCTCCCTGACCGAGGCAAGGGGTTCTCTCTCTTCGCGTGACCCGTCGACCGGCCGTCAAACCGCTCATCGGGCAGTGTGCTGGGGAGATTCGGGGGTAGGCGGGCGAACGCATCGACGGGCGGCCGACAGCGGCGCCTAGCCGGCGCGACAGGAGTGTGGCCCCGCGATGCATCAAATCCGTCTGTCGGGGCACCCGTCCCGATCGTCAGCGCCTATGGGAGGTACTTGTGTCCGTTGCCCAGAATCCCTTGTCGATCAAGGTGGAACTGCCCCGTGAGGACGCCGTGCTGCTCACGGTCGAGGGCGACCTGGACATGGATACAGCCACCGAGTTGCAGCATCACCTCGCCAACCAGCTCCACCACGGCCGACGCCACTTCCTGCTCGACATCGCCGACGTTCCCTTCATGGACTCGTCCGGCATGAACATCATCCTGCGGGCCTACCAGGAGGTGCGGGAGATTCCGGGCGGTGTGTACGTCATCTCCCCGGCGCCCGCCGTCCGGCGGATCCTGGACCTCACCGGTGTCAGCATCACCGTGCCGATCGTGGGGAGTGCCGAGGAGGCGCTCGCGGTCGCGGATTCGGAGGCGGCGGACCCTGAACCGCCGGCCCCGACGGAGGGGTGAAGGCCCTTCTCGGAAAGGCAGTTCATCGATCGCGAACCGCACTCACAGCGCTGACAGTTGCCGTTTGACAACTGTGGCCGTGGGGCAACAGAGTGAGCGAGTCAAGCGCGGGAGGGGTGTGGAACGTGCGGGTCAGCAACGACGACCTCCCGCGTCGTCGGCGGGATTCAGGCGCTCCTGACATCGCAGGCTTCGTCGCCTTCATGGACCTCCGCGGACGCTGCGGCGCAGAACGCCTCCAGGCCTTCCAGCAGAGCGGTCCGCTTCGTGACGGGCATCTGCTCCAGCACGGACTGCAGGGCGGCTTCGCGTCGTGCGCGCAGCCCCGTCAGAAAGGACCGTCCGTGACGGCTCAGCCGCAGACGCAGTTCGCGGCGGCTGGAGGCGCTGGGCCCGCGTTCGACGAAGCCCGCCGCCTGGAGGCGGTCGCACAGCCGACTGGTCGAAGGCGGCGTGGAGCCGAGGGCCTCGGCGAGCATGCGCAGGTTGATGCCGTCGGTGTGTTCCAGGATGAACAGCACACGGATCTGGGAGGCGGACACCGGCGCTGTCGAGGCCCGGCCCCACAAGACCTCCAGCAACTCGGCGGCCTCCGAGGTCACATGCGCCACCTCGACCGGCCGCGGATGCGAGTAGGAGGAAGTCACGCCTCCACTCTTTCAGGCTTCACGGACACTGTCAGCCCGCCGGTTCGGACTATACGCACAGAGCGGTAGATACGGACAAGAGCGACCGATGGACGGCCTCCCCGACAGCGCGGGTCCGGCGCCGTCACCGTGACGAGAATGGCGTATCCGACATCGTGAACAGATTCGTGGCAGCCGAGCGGGCGCTTCGTTCCGTGGCCCCGTGCCGGCTGGTGGACGTGGCCCGCGAAGTACCGTGCCACGCCGACTCGGCGACGACCGCCCCACTCTTCCCGGGCGACTACGGCCTCGCCACGCCGCGGCAGCCCGTCCACCCGAATCCGAGCCCGCCCGAGTCCGCGCCGACGCACGGCACCCCTGCCTGCCGGGCCTTCGGATCCCAGGAACCGGTCACCGAGACGCTGCCCGACGGCCCGCTGCGCCTGCACCTGCACCTGCCGGTGACCGTCAGCGGCGACCGGCTCGGTGTGCCGGCCGCCACGATGCACCCAACCGAACAGGCCGAAAAGGCCGAACAGGCCGAGGAGTGCCGGGCCGAACCGGCCGACGCCACCAACGGCCTGGGCGAGGGCATCGAGGCCTCCCCCCTGACCAGCCCGAGCATCAACGCAGAGTGCCACGCACGGCGCGCGGACGTGCCCCTCGCGGACCGGGCCGCACTCGCCGACCGTGCCTCCCGCGCCCCCCACACCCAGTACCGCGGCACACCGTGGCCGAGGACGACGTACTCGTGGTCTGTCCCGGCGCGTTCGGGCCGGGTCAGACACCTTGACCGTGCCGTCCGGCGCTCCCCGTGCGATCGGGGCGGCGCACACCGTATGAGGAGGGAAGCACGTGCCGGAGCAGCAAGCGGCAGACGAACAGACCAACCCGGCCCAGGAGGTCGAGGGCTTCCTACGACGGCGCCGGGAGCAGATCGCCCAGCGTTGGGCCGACGCGGCGCTGCTGCGCACCGTGTTCACCGTCTCCCGGGACGAAGCGGTGGAAGCCGGCCGGGCCATTGCCGAGGCGTTGGCCGCGGTGGCCGCCTCCGGGCGCCTGGAGGATTCGGAGGCGGACGGTTTCGCCGTCGTCCGGGAGCAGTTGGCGCGTACGGCGCATTCCCGGGCGCGTGCCGGCGCCACCATCGCGCAGATCTCGGCGGAGATGGACGCGCTGCGACCGCCCGTCACCGACCTGCTGCTCGACGAGCTCACCGGCTCGCCCGCCGAGCACCTGCGGGAGTGCACGACGGCGCTGACCGTACTGATGGGCACCCTGCGCCTGGTCATGCTGGAGACCACGATGAACGCCGGGCAGGAGCTCATCAACCGTCAGCGGCTCGAACTGCTCGAAATCGCCACGCCGGTGATCAAGCTGTGGGAAGGCATCGTCGCCGTACCGCTGATCGGCACGCTCGACAGTGCCCGCAGCCAGGTGGTGATGGAGACGCTCCTGGACGCCGTCGTCGAGCAGCACGCCCGCTTCGCGATCCTGGACATCACCGGCGTGCCGACCGTCGACTCCCTGGTGGCGCAGCATCTGATGAAGACCGTGGCGGCGGCGCGGCTGATGGGAGCGGAGTGCATAGTCTCCGGGATCCGGCCGGCCATCGCGCAGACCATCGTCCACCTCGGCATCGACCTGAGTTCGGTGCTCACCCGCGCCAGTCTCGAGGACGCCTTGGGCTACGCCCTGCGGCAGCAGGGCCGCACATCGTGCCGAACTCCGCCTCGGCCGTGGAGGCCAGGTGACCAGCGCGTCCACCTTCCCGTACGAAGGACACGTGCCCGTACTGAGGCTCGGCGGGATCCTCCTCGTCACCCTCCAGGGCGACCTGTACGACAGCACGGCGGAACAACTGCGGCAGGACATCGGCGAGACCGTCTCCGACAGCGCGATCACCGGCGTGGTCATCGACCTCTCCGGTGTCGAGATCGTCGACTCCTTCATGGGCCGCGTGCTCAGTGACGTCGCGGCCATGACCCGGCTGCTGTCCGCACAGACCGTGGTGGCGGGGATGCGCCCGGCGGTGGCCATCACCCTGGTCGAACTCGGCCTGACCCTGCCGGGACTGCGCACCGCTCTCACCACCGAGGACGCCCTGCCCCTGCTCGGTTCCGAGGTGTCGGTCCTGCCCCGTGCCGGGCGCGGACGCCGGGAGCGCCCGTGACCCACAGCACCGGCAGCGTCTCCGCCTGCCTGCCGATCCACTCGGACCTCGATCTGGTGCGGGTACGGCAGCATGTGCGGCAGATGACCGCCCACCTCGGGTTCGGTCTGGTCGAGCAGACCAAACTCGTCACCGCGGCCAGCGAGCTGGCCCGCAACGCCCTCGTCCACGGCGGCGGGGGCCAGATGGAGTGCACGCCGGTGACCAACGGCGGGACACAGGGACTGCGCCTGGTCTTCAGCGACCACGGCCCCGGCATCGCGGACCTGGACCAGGCCCTGAGCGATGGCTACACGTCCGGTGAGGGACTGGGGATGGGGCTGGGCGGCGCCCGGCGTCTGGTCCACGATTTCTCCATCGACAGCCGCCGTGGCACCGGCACCACCGTGACGGTGACGTCCTGGATCTCCCGGCCGCCCCGCCCGCGCGAGGCGCCCTGATGCCGCGCGTCTGGGAGGTTCCGGTGCACGACTCGACCCGGGTACGCGACGTCCGCGTCGCGGCCGGGGCCGCCGCACGCCATGCCGGTCTCGTCGAGGAGAGGATCGCCGCCGCCGAACTCGTGGCCACCGAACTCGCCACCAATCTGCTCAAGCACGCCGGCGGCGGATGGATACTCCTCGACCTGGTGGGCCCACCCGTTCCGGCCTACGGCGACGAGAGGACCGCGAGGGTGCAGATCATGGCCGTCGACCACGGGCCCGGCATGCCCGACACCGCCGCGGCGCTGCGCGACGGCTACTCGACCGCCGCATCCCTCGGTGCCGGCCTCGGTACCTGCCTGCGCACCGCCGACGACTTCGGCCTGCACAGCACACCCGGACGGGGCACCGTCGCCCTGGCCAGGATCGCTCCGCGCCCGAACCCCGGCACCACCGGCCCGCACCCCGTGCCGCTCCCGGTGCGCGCCGGCGGCATCAACATCCCCCTCGCGGGCGCGGAGTTCTCCGGCGACGCCTGGGCCTGCGTCCGCACAGCCGACCGCGTGACGCTGATGCTGGCCGACGGCCTCGGCCACGGACCCCTGGCGGCCCGTGCCTCCTCCGCCGCGGTGGAGACGGTGCGGTGCGCGCCCCACCTGCCACCGGCGGACCTGCTGCGGCGGCTGAACGGCGCCCTGCGCGACACCAGGGGAGCGGCCGTAGCCGTGGCCCAACTCGACGTCACAGCCGGACAGTTGCACTTCGCCGGAGTGGGTAACGCAGGCGCCCGGTTGCGCCGCGGCGACACCTGGCAGGGGCTGGTCTCCCACCCCGGTATCGTCGGCGCCCACCTCCCCACGCGTCTGCCGCAACAACAGCAGACCTGGACGGACGACTGCCTCCTGGTCCTGCACAGTGACGGCCTGCCGAGCCGCTGGAGCCCCGGCCCGGCCGCTCACGACCCGTCGCCCCTCGACCCCGCCGTGATCGCCGCATCGATCGTGCGGGACGCCAGCAGCCCAGCCCGGCCGGTACGCGACGACACCGCCGTCGTCGTGCTGAGCCCCTGCCCCCCGGACCCCTCCTCATGACCCGCACCTGGCACGTCCGCACCCTCACCGACGCCGCGCAGGCCCGCATCGCCACGGCGCGGCTGGCCGCCGCGTGCGGAGTGACCACCGTCGAGCGCACCCGTCTCGTGGCCGCCCTCACCGCACAGCTACGGCAGTGCCTCACCAAGGGAGGCGAGTGGCGGGTCGGCGTGGCAGCGACCCTGTCACCCGGTGGGGGAGACTTCAGCGTCGAGGTGGCTGCGGCCAAGCGACGCCCGGACGACCGGCAGCCCCCGTGGCGCGCGTCGGTCCCCTGCGCCGCGGACGCCGACGTCTTTGCTGCCGAGCGGGCCGCCGACGACCCGGTGACGCTGGCCGAGGCCCTGTTCGGTGCCGACGAGGACGCGGCCCTGCTGCTGGAGCGGCTCGACGAGCAGGAGGGGCTGGTCGCCTTCCACCGCGAGGAACTCCACCAGACCAACCAGGGCGTACTGGCGCTCCACGCCGAGCTGGACGCCGCAGGCCGCGCCCAGCGCGAACTCTTCGACGCCGAGCAGCAGGCCCGCAAGGAGGCGGAGAACGCCCGCGGCCGGCTGACCTTCCTGGCCGATGCCAGCGCCGCCCTGACGGCCTCCCTGAACCACGAGGCCATCGTGCGGCTGCTGCCCGCTCTGCTGGTGCCGCGATACGCGCGCACCGTCGACGTCTGGCTGTTCGACGACGTGGACGACGCGCTGCGCGGCGGCCCGCATCCGGCCGCAGCCGTCCTCGCGGCCCGCCGCGGCCGCCCGCAGTACGCCGCCGACCACCCCGGCCATCTGCCCGGCGTCGACGACCAGCCCCCCTCGGCCCTCGACCCCGGCAGACCCCTGCTGTGCATCCCCCTGCTCACCCGCCGGGGCTCGCAGGGCGTCCTCACACTGTCGCCGCCCGACAAGCGCTGGGACGCGGACGACGCCGTCATGCTGATCGAGCTCACCCGACGGGCCAGCATCGCCCTGGAGAACGCACGGCGCTTCGAGCACAACCGGGACATCGCCGAGACCCTGCAACGCGCCCTGCTCACCGAACTGCCCACCACACCCGGCCTGACCCTGGCCGCACGCTATCTCCCGGCCACCCGGGGCCTGAACATCGGCGGCGACTGGTACGACGCCTTCCGCCAGCCCGACGGCAGCCTGATCACCGTCATCGGCGACGTCACCGGACACGGGCTGCACGCCGCCGTGATGATGAGCCAACTGCGCACCGCCCTGCGCGCCTACGCCGTCGACGGCAGCAGCCCCGGCCAACTCCTGACGCGGCTGCACCTGTTCCTGCACCGCCTGCGCCTCGACCTCTACGCCACCGCGGTCATCGCCCGCTTCCACCCGGACGACCCCACCCTCACCTGGGCCGCCGCCGGTCACCCCCCACCGGTGCTGCGCACCCCCGACGGCCAGGTCCACACCCTCGACGCCAAACCCGGTGCCATGCTGGGCATCCCCCTGGAACAGGAGATCCACGACCACACCGTGCCGCTCCTGCCCGGATCGACGCTGGCCCTCTACACCGACGGTCTGGTGGAACGCCGCTCCCACGGGATCGACCCCGGTATCCGGCGCCTCGCCGAGGAACTGGGCGGCTTTCGCCCGGCCGAACTCGACGAGGACCTGGAGACGTCGGCCGACCGACTCCTGCACCCCCTGCTGAACGACTCCGAACACGACGACGACGTATGCCTGTTGCTGTGCCACGTGCACAGTCACGGGCGCGGGCGGCGGGCACCGGAGTCATGACGCCCGCGGGGGTTCACATGGATCTTGGGGCCGGGGCCGGCGCCCTTCGGCCGTTCGCCCGCGAGCACCGCGCCGACCTCGTCGAGGCTCACCGTGGCAGCGACGAGGGGTCTGGGGTCGACCGCTCCGGTCGCGTAGGCCCGGATGGTGGCGTCCAGGCCGGGAGAGGCGGACAGGACACCCACCGCGGTCACGTCCTTCAGCACTAGCGCGCGGGTGTCGATCCTGCTCGGCTCGCCTGCCAGCCCGATGTACACGACGCGGCCGGACGGCTCGACCGACTCCAGTGCCCTGGCCGGCAGATGGGCGGCGTTCGTCGCGTCGACGACCGCGTCGAAGGGCAGCTCCGGCAGGGACCGCTCGTCCCACACGTGCTCGAAGCCCAACGCGTGGGCGAACGCGGGTGAGCTGTCGGCACGGTCCAGCAGGTGGACTTCCGCGCCCGACGCCCGCAGGAACATCGCGACCAGCAGGCCGATGGTCCCGGGCCCCAGCACGAGAGCACGGTCCCCGGCGTGCACCGCCGCCGCCCGCGCCGCGCGCAGCGCGTTGCCGCCCGGCTCCACGAGCGCGCCGAGCACGGCGTCGACCGAGTCGGGCAGGGCGTGCAACGAGGACGCCGGTACGGCGAGTTGCTCCGCCAGGGCCCCGGCCCGCGCTCCGCGTATACCGACCTCCTGGCGCTTCTCGCACACGTGCTGACGGCCCCGCAGACAGCGGCGGCAGCCGCCGCAGCCGAGCATCGTGTCGCCCATGACGCGGCGGCCGATCCAGCCCGCGTCGACGCCCTCGCCGACCGCCGCCACGCGCCCGGCCCACTCGTGCCCGAGCCGCATCGGGTAGGAGGAGTGCCCTTGGTGGAGGTAGGTCATGGCCCCGGTGAAGAACTCCATGTCGGTGCCGCACACGCCGACCCGCTCGACGTCGACGACGACTTCACCGGGTGCGGCCACCGGCGCCGGGAGGTCCTGGACCTCGTACGCGCCGGGCGCGGTCAGGACGAAGGCGCGCATGAGAGGGCGGCTCCAGAGTGGGGTGGTGAGGGGCAGGGCATGTCAGCAGTGGGGTTCGCCGAGCGGGCCGAGCAGGGCGCGGATCTCGTCGAGGGCGTCGACGAGGGATGCCAACGGGGTCCGGTACGCCAGCGCGCTGACGCTCACGGCCCCGGAGGGCACTGTGGGCGAGGTCGGATAGACAGGCAGCGCAAGGCAGTTGACCCCGGTCTCGTTCTCCTGGTCGTCGATGCCGAATCCGCGCTCGCGGGTGGCCGTCAGATCGGCGTGCAGGGCCGCGGCCGTACCCAAGGAGCGTTCCGTACGACGCGCTGGCGGGCAGTCATCGATCCATGCCGCGACCTCCTCCACCGTGCCCAACCGCTGGGCGAGCAGGAGCTTTCCGACGGCGGTGGTGTGGGCGGGGTTGCGCCCGCCGATCGTCGACGTCAGCCGGACGGCACCGGTGGGCGGGTCGACCTTGGCGCGGTAGACGACCTCACGGCCGTCGAGCACCGCGTAGTGCGCGGTCTCGCCGAACCGGTGCGCCAGCGCTTCGAGCACGGGGCGGACACGGACCTGCTCGGGGCGGGCCTCGTGGTGGGCGAAAGCCATGCGCAGGAACTCGTCTCCCAGCACATAGCGTCCGCGCACGTCCTGGTCGGCCAGTCCGGCCCGCCGCAGCGCGCCGAGTGCCCGGTGGACGGTCGGCTTGGGACTGGCGACGGCCCGGGTCAGCTCCTCCAGCCCCACCCCAGCGGGATACCGGGCGAGCTCCTTCAGAACCGCCAGCACCCGGTCCGAGCCCACAAGACGGTTGCCCTCGGCGGCAGTTGCACTGTTCGCGCCGAGGGCTGTCGATCCGTCGTACGTCTGCGTATGCTCCATGGCGTTCCAGACTCTAGACCTCCGTACCGACTGCTGGAAGAGGTCCCATGGTGAGACTGCGCAGCGCACAGTGGTACGAGGGACAGGACCGTAACGCCTACATCCACCGGGCGTGGATGCGCAGGGGCGTTCCCGGCGACGCCTTCACCGGCCGACCGCAGATCGCCATCGCCAACACGGCCTCGGACCTGACCCCTTGCAACGCCCATCTCGACGAGGTCGCCTCCTCGGTGCGCGACGGCGTGTACGAGGCGGGCGGCATCCCACTGGACCTGCCCGTGGTGTCGCTCGGCGAGACGAACGTACGGCCCACCGCCATGCTCTGGCGCAACATGGCCGCGATGGCCACCGAGGAGATGCTGCGGGCCAACCCGATCGACGGCGTCGTCCTGCTGGGCGGCTGCGACAAGACGATCCCGTCGCTGCTCATGGCCGCCGCTTCGGTGGACCTGCCCGCCGTCGTCGTACCCGGCGGGCCGATGCTCACCGGGACCTTCCGGGGCACACCGCTGGGCTGCGGCACCGACGTGTGGCGGCTCTCGGAGGAGGTGCGGGCCGGGACGCTCTCGCAGGAGCAGTTCACCCGCTCCGAGTCGGCGATGATCCGCAGCCGCGGCCACTGCAACACCATGGGCACCGCCTCCACGATGGCCCTGGTCGCCGAGGCCCTGGGCACGGTCGTACCCGGCGTGGCCGGAACCCCGGCCCCCGACAGCCGCCTGCTGGAGGCCGCGCACCACACCGGCCGACTGGCGGTGGACATGATCAACGCCGACCGCCGGCCGGGGGCGATCCTCACCAGGGCGTCCTTCCACAACGCGATCGTCGCGCTCGCCGCCATCGGCGGCTCGACCAACGCCGTCGTCCACCTCCTGGCCATCGCGGGCCGTCTGGGCATCGACCTCACCCTCGACGACTTCGACCGCATCGGCTCCCGCGTCCCGGTCCTGGTGGACCTCCAGCCCGCCGGTCGCTTCCTCATGGAGGACTTCCACCGCGCCGGAGGCCTGCTCGCCGTCCTGCGCGAGGTCCGCGACCTGCTCGACCCCGACGCGCTCACCGTCACCGGCGAGCCGTTGGTCGACTCACTCGACGACGCCCCGATCTGGGACCACGAGGTCATCCGCACCCGCGCCGAACCCCTGGTCGCCGAGGGCGGCATCGCCGTCCTGCGCGGCAACCTCGCACCCGACGGCGCCCTCGTCAAACCCGCCGCGGCCTCCCCGCACCTGCTGCGCCACCGCGGCCGGGCCGTCGTCTTCGACTCCATCGAGGACTTCCACGCCCGTATCGACGACCCGGACCTCGACGTCGACGCCGACTCCGTCCTCGTCCTGCGCGGCTGCGGCCCCAAGGGCTACCCGGGCATGCCCGAGGTCTCCAACATGCCCCTGCCGAAAAAGCTTCTCGAACAGGGCGTCCGTGACATGGTCCGCGTCTGCGACGGCCGCATGAGCGGCACGGCGTACGGCACCGTCGTCCTGCACGTCGCCCCCGAGGCCGCGGCCGGCGGCCCCCTCGCACTGGTGCGGACGGGGGACTTCATCACCCTGGACGTCGAGGCCCGCTGCATCGACCTCGACGTGCCCACCGACGAACTCGCCCGCAGGACCCCCAGCAAGGCGACCGTCGCCGGCTTCGCCGATCCCCGGCGCGGCTGGGAACGCCTCTACATCGACCACGTCCTCCAGGCCGACACCGGCGCCGATCTCGACTTCCTCGTAGGGTCCAGCGGCTCGGAGGTGAGCCGCGAATCACACTGACCGCGGCGGCGACGGGGCAGGCCGGTCAGGGCCTGCCCCCTGCAACCGGGTCGTCAGGCGACGACGCCGCAGTCGTCGATGACGATCTTCTTGGCCGTCGTGCCCGAGCGGCTGCCGAGGCCCTCGATCGCCTTGACGATGTCCTCGCCCTCGACGACCTCGCCGAAGACGACGTGCTTGCCGTCCAGCCACGGCGTCACCACGGTGGTGATGAAGAACTGCGAGCCGTTCGTGCCCGGACCCGCGTTGGCCATGCTCAGCAGGAACGGCCTGTCGTGCTTGAGCTGGAAGTTCTCGTCCGCGAACTTCTCGCCGTAGATGCTCTTGCCGCCGGTGCCGTTGCCGTTGGTGAAGTCACCGCCCTGCAGCATGAACTCCGGGATGACCCGGTGGAAGGGCGAACCCTTGTAGCCGAACCCGTTCTGGCCCGTCGCCAGCTCACGGAAGTTGCGCGCGGTCTTGGGTACCACGTCGTCGAACAGTCGGAAGACGATGCGGCCGAGGTCCTCGCCACCGGCCGAAACCTTGAAAAACACGTTCTCGCTCATGGTCATGATTCTCCACACCAGGCGGCCTGAGATCGAATCGGCCGCGCGTGGCGGTCCCTGACCGCGTCTCGGCGGCGGCGACGCGCACGCAATGTGATGGCCTCGACACATATCGTCATGCCGCCGCGCCCTCAGCGCCTCCGCTCGGCGCGGAGCAAGCCCGCGGGCGTCGATCCGAGTGAAACGCGCGGGGCTGGGGACTTGGCGTGCAGGCCGGCTCAGCGGCGTTCCCCGTGGGGGCTGGTCCGGCCAGGCTCCTCTGGTTCAGACCACGAGCCGGGGGAGCCGCCCGGATGGTCATGACAGGGAGCCGCGGTCACAGATCAGGCGCGCGACCTCACGGAGTTTGACGTTGTTCTCCTGCGAGTAGCGGCGGAGCACGTCGAAGGCCTGCTCCTCGGTGAGGTCGTGGCTGCCCATCAGGATGCCCATGGCCTCGCCGATCATGTGGCGGGTGGCGACGGCGTGCTCCATCTGGGCGTGCGAGCGGGCGCTGGAGAAGGCGACCGCGGCGTGGGAGGCGAGCAGCCAGCCGGCCAGCTCACCGGCCTCGGTGAAGGCGCCGGCCTTGCGCGCGTAGAGGTTCAGCGCGCCGAGGTCCTCGTCCTCGGTGTACAGCAGAAAGCCCATCATGCTGCCCACGCCGAGTTTGTGGGCCTGGGGTGCGAAGGCGGGCCAGCGCGGCTGCTCCCGGGTGAAGTCCTTGATACGGAACACCCGCTCTCCCTGCGCGGTGCGGGCGGCATCGAAGCACGGCCCCTCGCTCAGCTTCTCCTGCAGCCGGTCACTGTCGACGACCAGCTCCTCGGTGGGCGCCAGCGACTGGACCTTCTTGCCGTGCAGCACCAGAATGCCGGCCGCGTCGCAGCCCTCCACCAGGTCGACGGCCGATCCGGTGATCCGCTCCAGGGTGGCGTCCACCGACTCCTGCGCCAGCAGATCCCGCGCCATCGACGCCATCTGCTGCGCGAACCGAGCCCAGTGCATCACCCTCGCCACCTCTCGGTTCGCTTCGGTAGGTGTCTACCCAGCATTTCATGCCATGGGCAGGGCCCGGCTCCGTGAGGCCGGGCAGCATCGCGCGCATCGACTCGTGCAGGGGCTGCGGTGGCACCACGGCGACGAGGCCGCTGACCGGCGGCCCGGCGAACAGAATCCAACGGGTGCGCAGGCTGTTGCAGGGGTGTCCCAGGCCAGCGCTGTGCAGGTCTGCGGCGCCCAGCGCGAAGGAACCTTGCAGGTAGGCGCCGACGAACGTGTCGCCGAGGATGCCGAGTACCGCGCCGACGAAGTCGGCCAGGAGCGCGTCGAGCTCCTGACGAGTGGCTAACCGTGCAGCTCGCGGTAGGCGACGACCGCCCCGGAATGCAGAGGGACGACGCCGGTGGAGATCAGGCTGCGGACGTCGAGGAACTGGGTGCCGAGGGCCGTGGTGGGGACGAGCCGGGTGGCGTTGCGCACCAGGACGTGGGTGAGGGCGGCGGCGATGGGCGCGGGCAGATCGGGACGGCACAGGAGCAGGTTGGCCACGCCGATGGTGCTCACCTCGGGAGTTTTGCGATACGCCCCGGCCGGCACCGTCACCGCCTCGAGACCCGATCCGGCGCGTTCCGTACCGGCGCGCAGGCGGGGCAGAAGGCCGGCCAGCGGCAGGAGCCGGATGCCGGGCCTGACGTCGAGGCCGGACAGCACCGGCAGCGGTACGCCGCCCGCGACCAGCAGGGCGTCGATGGCGCCGTCCACCATCGCGCGCGCCGCCTGCGGCATCAGCAGGTGGCGGACACGGACGTCCCTCCCCGGGGTCAGGCCGGCCGCGCGCAGCAGACGGTCGCCGAGCACGGCACCACCGGACGCGGGCGCGCCGAGCGAGATGGTGCGCCCCGCCAGGTCGGCGACGGTGCGGATACGGGCGTCGGCGCGCACGGCCAGCTGCACGTAGTTCTCGTAGACCCGGCCGATCGCACGCAGCGGGACACGGCGGCCGAACGGTGCCGATCCGCCGTACGCGGCCCACGCGATGTCGGCCAGGGCCAGCGCCACCTCGGCCCGCCCCGCCTGCAGCAGCCGTACGTTGGCCACGCTGGCCTCGCTGTGGATCACCTCGCAGGAGATCCGGGGGTACGCCACCGTCACCTGCTCGGCGAGCAGCCGGCCGAAGGCCGCGTAGAAGCCGTCGGCCTCGCCGGTCGCGATCCGCAGCCTCCCCGCCGGGCCACGGTCCGCGTGCCGGGCGTCGGCCGTCCCGGCGGCCGCGAGCAGCCCTGAGCACGCCGTGGCTAGGGCTGCGCGCACCGCGGTGCGGCGGGCGGGGCCGGTCATGCCGTACGCCCCTTCGCGCCGGACGCCCCGTGCTCGGCACGGGGGAGCCGCACCCTCACCCGCAGGCCGTGCGGCTCGGCCGCCGCGAACTCGATGCGTCCGCCCCGGCCGGCCGCCAGCTGCTCGGCGATCGCCAGCCCGAGGCCGCTGCCGCGTACCTCGCGGTGCCGCTCCGAGCGCCAGAAGCGGGTGCCGGCGTGGGGGAGTTCGCCGCTGGCGAGACCCGGGCCGTCGTCCCGTACCTCGAACACCGCGTCCGGTCCGTCGGTGAAACAGCGCGTCTCGACGCGGGCGCCGCTCCCGGCGTACTTGATCGCGTTGTCGAGCAGGATGTCGGCCACCTGGGCCAGTTCGCCCTCCGTGCAGGCCATGAGGACGGACGGGCCCCGGGAGAACTCAAGGCGGACTCCGTCCTGTTCGGCCACCAGGTGCCACAGCTGTGCCTGCGCGGCGATGACCGCCGTCGCGTCGCAGCACGCTTGTGGCCCGTCCGTCACGGCCAGTTCGCCGGCGCGGTGTTCGGCGTGGGCGAGCGCGAGCAGGTCGTCGAGGAGGTGCTCCATGCGTTCGAGTTCGGCGGTCACGCCCGTGTACGTGCGGGTGGCGGAGTCGGGCAGGCGGGGCTCGAGGGAGTCGATGCGCAGGCGCAGTGCGGCGAGCGGGTTGCGCAGCTGGTGCGAGGTGTCGGCGACCAGACGGCGCTGCTGTTCCAGCGCGGTGGTCACCGCGTCGGCCATACGGTTGAAGCCAGTGGCCAGCTGGCGCAGTTCGGGCGGGCCGCCGGCCCGGGCGTGCTCGGCCGGCAGCCCGGCCGCGAGCGTGCCGACCGCGCGGTCGAGGCGATGCAGGGGGCGTACGACCCACCGCGTGGCGGCGCGGGCTAGCAGCACGCACGCCACCGCGAACAGGCCCGCGCCGGCCAGGACCAGCGCCCAGCGCAGGGCGATGTCGTCGGCGGCGGCCCGCACCGAGGCCCGCAGCACCACGGCACCGGACACCCGGGTGCCGGTGCCGACGGGGCGGGCGAGCAGTTTGTCGCCGCGCGACCAGGGGCGCAGCGTGCCCCCGGGCGAGACGGGCTGGTTGCGCAGCGCCGCGTCGACGAGGCGGGCGACGGCCGGGTCCGCGGCGTGCATGCCGCCGGTCTGCGCCACGGGGGCGCGGCGGGCGTCGACGACCACGACCGACTCGCCGTACAGCTCGGTGTACCGGGTGACCTCGGCGGTCAGCGCGCCGGGGTCGCCGCTCTCGGCGGCCTGCTCGGCCAGCCCAGCGAAGCGGTCGAGGTCGGCGGTGCGGGCCGCGACGAGCTGCTCGGTGCGCTGGGTGGCGGTGACGCCCAGCAGCGGCACGGCGAACCCGGCCACCGCGAGCACAGCGAAGGCCAGGACGACGGTCAACACCCGGGTACGCATACGAGGGCCCTTGCCGGCTCAGCCGCCGAACCGGTAGCCGAAGCCGCGGATCGTGGTCAGTACCTCGGGGCGGCCGATCTTGGCCCGCAGCTGGGTGAGATGGACGTCGAGCGAACGGGACACGGCCAGGTAGGCGTCGCCCCACACCTCGTCCATCAGCTGCTGGCGGCTGACCGCCGTGCCCGCCCTGGTCGCCAGCGCGGCGAGGACCGCGAACTCCTTGGTGGTCAGCCGCACCTCGGCCCCGCCGACCGTCACCCGGCGCGCGTCGAGGTCGACCTCGACGTCCTCGGCGCGGACCGTTCGCGGCGCAGGAGCGGCGGCGTCGCGGCGCGGCGGGTGACGGCCTCGATTCGGGCCAGCAGCTCGGCCAGCCGTACCGGCTTGACCAGGTAGTCGTCGGCGCCCAGCCGCAGGCCGCGCACCACCGACCGTTCGTCGCCCCGCGCGGTGAGGACCACCACCGGCAGACCGCTCACCGCGCGCAGCTTGCGCAGCACTTCGAGGCCGTCCAGGTCGGGCAGGCCGAGGTCGAGCAGCAGCAGGTCGGCCTGCCGGTGACGGACCAGGACCTCCTCGCCGCGCCGCACCCGGGTGGGCAGATGACCGTGCTCGTACAGGGCCTCGGTGAGGGCGTCGGCCACCCCGTCGTCGTCCTCGGCCAGCAGCACGCGCACGGTCGCCTCCCTTCCGTCAGTGGTCGCGGGTCTCGCTCTCCAGCGGCGATCCGTCGGACGTCTCGCGCATCCGAATGTAGACGAGCAGCGAAATCAGGACGCAGGCGGTGACGTAGTAGAAGTACCAGCTCTCGTGCCCGGCGTTCTTGAACCACAGGGCCACGTACTCGGCCGTCCCGCCGAACACGGCCACGGTCAGCGCGTACGGCAGGCCGACGCCCAGCGCCCGGATCGAGGTCGGGAACAGCTCGGCCTTCACCACCGCGCTGATCGAGGTGTACAGGGAACTGACCGCCAGCGGCCCGACCATGAGCAGGAACGCGTACACGGGATCGCTGGTGTGCGACAGCAGCGTGAGCGAGGGCACCACGACCACGGCGCCCAGCACTCCGAACGCGATCAGCATCGGACGGCGCCCCACCCGGTCCGACAGCAGCCCCATGACCGGCTGGAGCAGCACGAACACCAGCAGCGCGAAGAAGTTGATCCAGGCCGCCGTGGGCTTGGCGATACCGCTGGTGTTGACCATGAACTTCTGCAGATACGTGGTGTACGTGTAGAAGAACAGCGTGCCGCCCATGGTCAGCCCGACCACGACCAGGCACTGCCGGGGGTAGGACAGCAGCATCCGCAGACTGCCCCGCGCCGGCCCACCGCTGTTGCCTTCCTCGCTCTCGGCCGCGACCCGCTCGAAGCTCTCCGACTCGTCCATGCCACGCCGCAGCCACAGCACCACGATCGCCCCCGCGGCACCGACGATGAACGCGACCCGCCAGCCCCACGCCTCCATCTGCGCACCGCTGAGCACCTGCTGCAGGACGATCTGCAGACCGAGCGCCGTCAACTGGCCGGCGATGAGCGTGACGTACTGGAAGCTGGAGTAGTAGCCGCGCCGGCCCGGCGACGCCACCTCCGACATGTAGGTGGCCGACGTCGAGTACTCACCGCCGACCGACAGGCCCTGCAGCAGCCGCGCCGCCACCAGCAGCACCGGCGCGGCGACCCCGATCGAGCCGTACGACGGGGTCAGCGCCACGATCAGCGAGCCGGCCGCCATGAGCGTCACCGACAGCGTCAGCGCCGCGCGCCGCCCACGCCGGTCGGCATAGCGGCCAAGGACCCAGCCGCCGATCGGGCGCATCAGGAACCCGACCGCGAACACCGCGGCCGTGTTCAGCAGTTGGGCGGTCTGGTCGCCGGACGGAAAGAACGCGGCGGCGAAGTACACGCTGAACGCGGTGTACGCGTACCAGTCGTACCACTCGATGAGGTTGCCGATCGATCCGCGCACGATGTTGCTGACGACCCTGCGCTCTGCGCGGCGCGACTTCTGCGCGCTCACGGGCGTGGTCTGTGTGGCCATCGAAAACTCCCTTGTCTGCGGCCCGGGAGCACACAGAGTCGAGGGCACGACGCGGCCGTTCAACAGCGCGAACGAAGTCCTAACAGTCCCTTAGGGCTGAGGCGGAGGCGGAGCACGACATCCCCGGCCAGGGGCTCGTTCACGCACCGTGCGATCATCGGCCCCGTGAACTCCCAGTCCAGCCCTCCCTCGGGTATATCCCCCACGGACTCCGACGCCGATGCCTCCGTCGACTCCGCTGCCAAGACCCCTGGTTTCGTCGCCGAGTTGAGGGACGCCGTAACGCTCCGTGCCTTCGGGCTCGTGCTCGGTGGCCTGCTCGTCCAGCTCGCCTTCGTCGTCTCGTACGTCGGGGCCTTCCACTCGCCCACGCCGCACCGGATCCCGGTCGCGGTGGCCGCTCCGCAGCAGGCGTCCGCGAAGATCGTCGCCCAGCTCAACGCCCTCGACGGCAACCCGGTCGAGGCCACGGCGGCCCCCAGCACCGCCGACGCCCGCCAAAGGGTCCTCACGCGGAAGGCCGACGCCGCCTTCCTCTTCGACGCGACCGGCACCAAGGACACCCTCCTGGTCGCCTCCGCCGGCGGGCCGTCGGTGTCGCAGACCGCCACGCAGATCGCCCAGAAGATCGAGGCGGCGCAAAAGCGCCAGATCACCGTCACCGACATCAGGTCCCCGAACTCCGGTGACGGGCGCGGCATGACGTCCTTCTACCTCGTGCTCGGCTGGGTGATCGGCGGCTACCTCACCGCGACGATCATGGGCATGGCCGCGGGATCCCGGCCCGCCAACCGCCACCGCACCCTCATCCGGCTCGCCGTCCTCGTGCCGTACGCGATCGTGTCGGGCATCGCCGGAGCGGTGATCGTGGGGCCGGTGTTCGACGCGCTCGGCGGCCACTTCTGGGCCCTGGCCGGCATCGGCACCCTCGTCGTCCTCGCCTCGGCGGCGACCGCGCTCGCCCTGCAGACCCTGCTGGGCCTGCTGGGCACCGGCGTGGTCGTCCTCCTCTTCGTGGTGCTGGGCAACCCCAGCTCCGGCGGGGTGTACCCGGCGCCGCTGCTCCCGTCGTTCTGGAGCGCGATCGGCCAGGCCCTGCCACCCGGGGCGGGCACCACCCTGGTCCGCAACACCGTGTACTTCTCCGGCAACGCCACCACGTCGGCACTGTGGGTGCTCGGCGCCTATGCGGCGGGCGGTGCGCTGCTCGCCTGGTCGGCTTCGTGGTGGCGCGAACGCGGACCCGCCGGCGCCTGACCCGCGGTGGACGGGGCCCGCGCGAGGGCGTCGCGAGGCCCCCGCTGTCGTGCATCAGGTGGGTGGCCGGCTTCGTCCCGGCCCCGTAGAGGATCCGCGTCAGGCTTCGATGCGTTCCGTGTACGCCTCGGTCGGAGGAGCCGGTGTGGGACTCGTCATGCCCACCGACCAGAACCCCGCGGTACCGGGAATCGACGTCACGTCGTTGAGATACGGCGCCGGCGCCGCGCCGGCCGGGCCCCGGACGACGCTCCAGGTGCCGCCGTCCCGGCGCAGGTACGTACTGCGGCTCTGGTCCTGGTAGTTCCAGCCCGATATCCATGCGGCGCGGCCCTGTGCATCGGCCGCGATTGCACTCAACGACCCGACGCTGAAGCCCGCTTCCACCCGCGTCCACGCCGTGCCGTCCCAGTGGCTCAGGGCGGGGTTGCCGGGGCGGCCGGGCGGCCCGCCGATGCCGGCCTCGGTGCCCACCGCCCAGACATCGTCCGGACCGGCCGCGTGCAGATCGGCGATACCCAGACGCAGGCCCGCGATCGGGGGCAGGACCGTCCACGCTCCGTCCCAGCGGGCAACGAGTCCGGACCATCCGCCGCCGTTCGACTGGTCGCCGCTCACCCAGACCTCGCCCGGCGAGCGCAGGACGACCCGGTACAGACTCGCGCTCGCGACGGGCAGTGGGTCCAGCCATTGCCATCGTTGCCCATCCCGGTGCAGCAGCCGGGCGGCGCCGCCTCGGGTGCCGCAGATCCACACCTGCCGGTCGTGGCCGACCGCCACCGCGTTCAACCGAACGTCCGGCTCGCCCTTGCCCGGGAACGCGGCTTCCCGCCAGGTGGTTCCGTCCCAACCCAGCAGCGGGCTGCCGGTCCCGACAGGCTGGCCCACACTCCACGCCGCGCTGGAGCAGACACCGGCGACGTCGCTCAACCTGGTGTGGTTCAGGTGCGACAGATCGGTCTTCGTCCAGGCGCCGCCGTTCCACAGCATGGCCAGTGCCCGCCCCTGCGACGGCCCGGCGCGGCCCTCCTCACCGACCGCCCAGGCCAGCTCGGAGCCGGCTGCGGCGACACGGCGCAGCTGCGCGGCCGGAGTGCTGCCGGGCGCCGGCACGGCCTGCCAGCCTTGCGTACCGGGCGTCGGCTCATCGGCCCGGGCCGGAGCCGGGCCGAGCGCCATCCCCGAAAGTGTGCCGATCGCCCCTGCGACAAATCGCCTTCGTCTCACTGCTGGATCCCTCCAGGCGGATAGGGCTGGACAGGTTGGGCCGGACAGAGGGACCACCGTGAACCAGCGAACCGCAGAGTGCTAGACACGCACGTGACAAAGCCCGTACTGCACAAAGCCCGTACTGCGTCACGGCTTCGAAGGTCCGGTGGTGGAAAGCTGGGCGGGGATGCGGGGGAGCGAGCCGTGGCGGCGGCTGCGGCGGGCGTACTGTTCGCTCGCGTCCCACAGGTCGCGGCGGTCCACCTCGGGCCAGGGGGTTTCGAGGAACAGCAACTCGGCGCAGGGCCGCATCGTGGATGCCGCTGCGCTGGTAGACCCGGGCGGGGTACAGAGCCGGAGACCTCACCTCACGCCTCCTGTTCCGGGGGCGCGGGTGCCTGCTGGGGGATCCAGGCCAGGGCCAGGGCACTGCCGACGGCGGTGAGCAGGAAGCCCAGCAGCAGGCCGCCGAGGTTGGCGGCGACCAGGCTGACCAGGGACATGACGGCGGCCAGGACGCCGGAGAAGTAGCGCAGGGCGGGGTTGTGCCACGTCGTCACACCGGCGACGAAGAACAGCGCCCCGAGGGTCCACGAGGCGGCCCCCGCGGTGCCGGTGAACCGCAGGAAGCCCAGTCCGACCCAGGAGACGCAGATCAGCTCCAGCCCGCCGAGGCCCAACAACAGCCCCGCCGCGAACGGGCGACTCCGCCGCCACCCTCGCAGGCCGCACCGTCGGCCAGGCCGAATCGCCGTACTCATCGGACCGCTCCCGGCTCACAGCCGCCCGCACCGCGGCGCACATCGATGGAGACACCCCGGGACGTGATCGTCCCGGCAGTGAAGGCATGCGGCTGGGTGGTCACCGTGCTGCCGCTGACCTTCTGCGCGCCGACGGTGAACAGGCCCGTGGGCCGGTCCAGGGACACCTGCGGGGTGCTGAACCTCGCGCCGGAGAGCTTCACCGAGCGGGCCGTGGCCTTGCCTGCCTCCACCGTCAGGCCGGTGGCGGAGGCCCGCTCGATGCGTACGACGGCCGTCACCGCTCCGACCACCGGCAGGTCGGCGGTGGAGGTGACGCAGGCATCCTCCACCGTGGCCTGCTCCACGCGCGTCGCCAGCGCCGGCAACAGTCCGCCACGGCCCGAGGCGGCCGGGGACGCCGACACACCGGATGCGGACACCCGCGCGGCATGCACGGTGACCGGAACCTCCCCCGCGAACGCCACGGACACGGCCCCTGCCGCGCTCCCGGCCAACAGGACGGAGGCACCCACGAGCAGGAGAGCCAGCGCCAGAGCGAACCGGCTGCGGCTTGTCCGCCCTGCGCCGGTGCTGGTCATCACGGGGAAGTCGTCATCGATCACGACCGACCCAACGACCGTCCCGGACCGAAGTACCGCCAAGCCCACGATCGGCTGATACGACTCCGCGGCCGGTTGTCGCGGCGGGATGGCCCGGGTGCCGTTCACCCACCGGCCTCGTTGGAGGCGCGCGCGTGCGTGTACGTAAGCGTGGTGCGAGGGGCGGCAGTTGTCCGTTGCCGTTGCCGAGGCCGTGGCGGGAGCAGATGAGGGTGCGGCCTCCATCCGGACCCCGCGGCGCGGTCATCACCGCACACTCAGCTCGTGCGCGGGTGGCGGACCTCGCCCGTGCCCAGTGTGATCACGGCCCGGGGCCGCATGGGCTCCTCGCCGCGGCGGGAGAGCAGAACCAGTTCCTCGACCAAGGCCGACAGCGTGCCGAGCCGGACGGCGCACTCGGTCGCCAGGCGCTTCGGGTCCTGGGTGCGGCCGAGGGACAGATGCGGGGTGAAGCGCCCGCCGCGCCCTTGGCAGAGCGGGAACCGCAGCTGCAGCTCTCGGTGGAGACGGGCCCATGGCGCCGTGTCTGCCGCGGCCGGATCGAGCCAGACCGTCGCGTAGTGCCGGTGCCGGAAGTACCGCACCCCGGCCAGGCGCGCCGTGAACGTCGTGCTCTGCGCCGCGACGGCGGAGAGCAGCGGCACGGCCCGGGCGAACTCATCCTCCGGCACGAAGCCGAACAGGAGATTCACATGCGGCGGGCAGCGCCGTACCTGCGGATCGTGCTCCCAGCGGATGTCCTGAATGGCCGGCCAGAGGTCCCGTGGCGGCAGCCAGGCCACCGCCGTCCGCGCCGTCGGCGCCACGTTGAGCGCACCCATCGGCTCGCCCCCGCCGAAAGCAGGATTCCCGTCCACCTGGCCATGGTCCCAAACGGGGCCCCAAGGCGCGCAGGGACTCGCTCGCCGCCCGCACATACCGGGGCGTACGTAATTCGCCCCTGAGCCGACTCAACGCAGCGTGTCAGCAATGAAATTGACGGATCATCAGTTCAGAAATCAAGTACAACTTTGCCAGTTCTTGGTGTAGCTCGGCCGTCGATTACGTGAGCCTCGTGGGCACCAGGCGGTGACGGCAAGCCCCACCAGAACAGGGGCACCGTGATCACCGTCCCCCCCACGTACGGTAAGAGGCAACAACGATGACGATGAACCGCACACTGCGGTACGGCGGCCGCACACTGGCGTTGACGGCGACCACGCTCGGGGTGATCGCGGCAGCCGTGCCCGCTGGGGCAGAGGAGCAGCCCACCGCGGAGCAGATCGTGGCCGACTGCGCTTCCGGAGAAGGCAAATGCAGCTTCAACTCCCCGGAAATCGGCGAAGCTTACGTCGGTAAGCCCCGACAGGTCTCCGAACTGCTCTACAACTGCACCGCCTCGCCCGCCTCCCAGTCGATGTCGTGGGCGGACACCGTGGGCTCCTCCCACTCGGTGGGAGGCTCGGTCACCGTCGGGGGAGGCATCGAAGGGATCGTCACCGCCAGTGTGACCGCGACGTACAACTACACGTGGCAGAGCTCGCACACGGAGACAAGTACCTTCACCGTGACCGTGCGGCCGGGAGAAGTGGGCTGGATCTCCCGCGCCCAGGTGATGCAGCAGATAACGGGCACGTGGCAGACCCACTACGACGACCCCAAGTGGGGCCACTACTACTGGTTCGTACCCGACGTGATCACCGGCCCCGCCCCGAACGGCACGGACGGCAAGCACAGCGCGGTCGTGGTCGAATCCCGCAAGATGACGGCCACCGAGAAGAATCTCTGCTCCACCGGCGCCACCCGGGACAAGCTTTTCACCCGCTGACGGCAACCGAGAAACAGCTCATGCTCTGGTGCCGCGGGTTCGTCACGGCTGTCGGGGAGTTTCATGATTCCGGCCGACCCGATCAGCACCGCCCGCCTCTACCGAACCGGAGCCCACTGGGAAACCTCTGTCACAGCTGGCCCATGCACGCTGCGAGCGATCCAGGACCAGCTGACCGGAAGACACGATGACGCGCATCTCCAGACCGTCGATCGAGCGCGGAAAGCCGGACTATGGAAACAGCTCGATCGGCGGCCCGCTGACGTCGACCTCTTGCAGATCCTTTGGTGTCCCAACGAACACTGGGATCCGCCGCCCAGCAGGCCGACGTGGACTGGACCTGCACTGACACAGCTCGCCTCGCGCCGCGACCCATCGGGCCGGGGCGGCGCTCTGAACGCGGCCGCTTCTGCCGCGGTCATACGGCGCAGTCCGGCAGCTGGCAGAGGCAGAACCCGCAGATCCTCACCGCTGCCGCTGCCGCTGCCGCTGCCGCTGCCGCTGCCGCTGCCGCTGCCGCTGCCGCTGCCGCTGCCGCTGGCGTTCAGAAGTCCGTGGGCAGTCCACTCACCTCGGCGATGCCCCGCAGCTCTTCCGTCTGCCTGTGCCGTTCCCTGATGTAGTCGGCGATCTCACTGAGGCGGACGGGGTCGGAAGCGGTGGTCGCATCCGTGACGATCCTGACCGGGCCGGTCTCGTCGACGTCGATCTCGATCACTTCGTTGTCCAGGCGGCCGGTGACGGCGGTGGCGATGACGAGCGCGGCCTCGTCACGGACCTCCTGGGGCAGCTCGTCGCCGTCCCCTGTGCCGAGCGCGAGGTCGAGACTGGAGAGGCGCTCCTCTTCGATCGCCTGGAGGGCTGGTTCCACCACGCGCAGCAGAAGGCGGTAATCCTCCGTGTCCATCCGGATGCGCAGGAGGTCCAGGTACACGTCCACGGGCCGGCCGTCGTCATGCGGAATCTCGGAATCGCTCATCCGCACCGTGTTCCCCGTACGACGGAGCTCAGACCCTTCGCCAGCGGGCCATGGCGAAAGAGAACACACCAAACAGCACCAGCCCGGCCGCGACGCAGACCAGCAGCCAGGGGCCGAGCGGAGTGTCGGCGAAGGTACGCAGCGTGTCGTCCAGCCCCTTGGCCTGGTCGGCTTCGTAGTCGATGGCCGCACGGACGGCGAAGACGCCGGCCACGGCGAACACCAGCCCGCGGGCGGCGCCGCCGGCCACGCCGGTGACGTCCACCAGCTGCCGCGTCCGGTGGCTCATCCGTCCGAGCCTGAGCTTGTCGTGGTACTTGCGCAGACCCGCCCGTACGCCGATCCAGCCGCCGGCCACGACGATGGCGATCCCGGCCGTGCCGACCAGCCACTCACCGGCGGGCAGCTCCAGGGCCCTGGCGGTGGCGTCCCGGGACTGCTGGTCGCTGGATCCGCCCCCGCCCCCGGTCTTGCTCCCGCTCGCCGCGAACGACAGCACGGAATAGGCGACGAAGACGTAGAACGCGAAGCGTACGGTCGCCAGCAGCCGCTTGCGCGCGTTGCGGCCGTCCTGCCCGACGGAACCGAAGATCGCCTCGGACAGCCGCCACAGGGCCATGCCGGCGAGTCCGATGCCCAGCGCCCACAGCAGCACCGCGCCGAACGGCTTCTGCGACAGTTCCGCCAAGGCCCCTCCGCGATCGGCCTGCTCGTTCGTGTCGCCGAAGGCGATCTGCAGCGCCAGCACACCGACGAGCAGATAGATCACACCCCGGGCGGCGAGGCCGGCCCGCGCCGCCCCCTCGGTGACCGAACCCCGCGCCGCCCGCCGGGCCCGGAACCGTCCGGTCCATGCCAACGCACTCGTATCCATGTAGACCTCCCGGCAGTCCGAATGCCCCGGCCCGCCCGGCACACACGCGGCCGTGCCGCCGGCCAGGGGGATACGCCATGAACGGCGACGAAGAGCAGCCGCTTCGCGCCACGCGCGCACGACGTGGACGAGCGCGGTGGCGACCGGCCGCAGGCCGGGGATGACGGACCGGCCGAGTGCCCGCTGCGTGCCTGGCCAGACAGTCCGACCGAGTGCGAGGAGCGGGCCGAAGAGTGCAGCGAGGTTGTCCCTTCATCCGCTCGAACCCGTACGCCCGCTCGTACAGGAGGCCGGGACGATGTCCGCATCTTCGTGGCTTCTGCCAGTACGACGGTCTGCCGGGGTGCGGAAAGACTGCCTGGCAGAGGCCGCGGCGGGTCCGGCGACGGGGGCCCGCGGCCAAGGACTTGACCAAGCACAGGGGAGGACACCACGGTGAGCGTGCAGCAGTACGACGAGATCGGTGAGGCGTTCGAGGGCTTCAAGTCCCTTCCACTGACGCGGTACGGGGAGGTGCCCAGCTTCCTGGCCATGGTCGGGGACGTACGCGGCAAGTCGGTCCTCGACCTCGCCTCCGGCACCGGTTTCTACAGCAGGGAGTTCAAGCGGCGCGGCGCCACGGAGGTGCTCGGCATCGACATCTCCGGTGAAATGGTCGCCGCCGCACAGAAGTTGGAGGAACTCGAGCCGCTGGGCGTGCGCTACGAGGTGGGCGATGTGTCCGAACTGCGGCCCCTGGAGCGGCGCTTCGACGTCGCCGCAGGGGTCCAGCTGCTCAACTACGCGCAGGACATCGCCGACTTGGAGCGGATGTGCCGCAACGTGCACCGGAGCCTGGTGCCCGGCGCCGAGTTCTTCGTGCTCGCTCAGTCACCCGACTACCGTGCCGACGGGAAGACCCTGGAGAAGTACGGCTTCCGCTGCGAGCCGACCGGCGAGGAGAGCGAGACCGGACCGCGCTTCCGGGTCACGGCGCTGCTCGACCCGCCGATCAGCATCGTCAGCTCCGCCCCGCGCCGTGAGGTCTACGAATCGTGTCTGCGGGCGGCCGGATTCGGCGAGGTGACCTGGGTCCCACTGGAGGTGTCCGACGCCGGAGTGCGCGAGTTCGGTGCGGACTTCTGGGCGGACTTCCACGCCAACCCGCCACTGGAGATGCTGCGCTGCCGCGCCTGACGACCGACCGGGCTTCCTGCCGGCCCGACTAGCGACATTCGCTGCGACACCCGCTCCGACTCCAGGGAGGCTGACGCCGCTGCCTGTCGCTGGAGAGCGGCGACGAAGGAGTGGCGGGCGGCGACCAGGTCCAGCCCGCCACTCCAGCCGGTGTACTCACGCGGGGAGATGAGTGTTGCTCTCCAGTGTGTTGGCGGCCAGGTCGGCCTGCAGGGGCGACGCGCTTGCCAACGCGTCAAAACTGTCGGCGCTTCCACGATTCGGGAGATCCGCGATCAGAGCCTGCTGAATGCGCCCCTGCACCCGCGACGCCCACTGCAACTGTGACGACGAGCTCTTGATGTCCGTGCTGGCGGGGCGGCGGAGCGGCGGGGCGGCGGTGGGCGCTGCGTAACCGTGATTGCTGTGCCGAGCCGCCGAGCGGGCCAGACTGCTTGAGGGGCATCAGCCGCGATGCATTGTGATGGCGGGCCGGGGGGGGGGGGGCTGGCGGGGGCATTCAGGGAGGCGCAAAAGGGCTTGAACACGATCAACCCGTCCTGCGGAGCGGGATACTGGTGGCTTCTTGCGACGCGTCGATCAGGGGAGCTGCTCGGTGAACTCTGCCGGAGGAAAAGGCGGTTGGGGCGTGGGCGATGACGGGGGCGGGCGGCACGCGGTAGTGGTGGGCGGGAGTCTCGCGGGGATGCTCGCGGCGCATGTTCTGGCTGGGCACGCCGACCGGGTGACCATCGTGGAGCGCGACCGGTTCCCGGACGACACGCGGTCGCGGCCGGGCGTACCGCAGGGCAGGCATCCGCATGTCCTGCTGGAGGCCGGGCAGGTGGCCCTGGAGTCGCTGCTGCCGGGCATCCTGGCGGAGCTGCGGGCGGCGGGGGCGCCGCGGGTGGGCATGCCCTCGGACATGGTGCTGTGGCAGAACGGCCGTTGGTTCCGCCGTACGCCCGCCACGACGCACATCTACACCGGTTCCCGCGCGCAACTCGAGGAACTGGTGCGGCGACGGGTCCTGGCCAACCCGGTGATCAGCGTCGAGGAGGGGACCGATGTCGTAGGACTCCTCGGTGACGCCTCACGCGTGCGGGGTGTGGTGCTGCGGGACCGCTCCGGCGACGTCCGCGGGGAGCAGCGAGCCGTCGAGGCCGATCTGGTCGTCGACGCCTCCGGCAGCGGAACGAAGGCCTTGCAGTGGCTCACGGCGATCGGGGCCGAGGTCCCGCACGAGGAGACCATCGACACGGGGCTTGCCTACGCCTCACGCATCTACCGCGGCAAAAGCGGCGTCCTCGACGGTCACACCGTCGGCTATTACGTCTACCCGAGCCCCGACCAGGTCCACGCCGGCGGTGCGTTGCCGCTGGAGGACGGCAGCCATCTGGTCATCGTCTCGGGGCTGCGCGGTGACGAACCGCCCACGGACGACGACGAGTTCATGACGTACACCAAGAGGCTGCCGCATCCGCTTCTGCACCGGTGGCTGGACGAGGCCGAACCGCTCTCGCCGGCGTTCGGCTACCGACGGACCGCCAACGTCCGCCGCCGCTACGACGTGCCCGGCAGCTGCCCGGCCGGCTTCATCGCCACCGGCGACGCCCTGTGCACCTTCAACCCGATCTACGGGCAGGGCATGGCCGTCGCCGCGATGAGCGCGGTCGCTCTGCGCGATGCACTGGACGATCCACGCCGGACCCCCACGACGCGGCGCGTACAGCGGGCACTCCTCGCGGCGTCCCAGCAGGCGTGGGACATCTCCGCCGGGGCGGACCGCAAGATGCCGGGCGCGGTCGGCAACGCGGTGGCCGGCGGGCCCGCGGACCGCGCCGCCGACTGGTACCTGGGGCGCGTCCAGGAGTGCGCCCCGGGCGACCCCGTCGTAGGGCGCGCCTTCCGCTCCGTACTGACTCTCTCCGCGCCGGTCACAGCCTTGTTCGCCCCGCCTGTGGCCCGAGCGGTCCTCTTCCGCCCGCCGGCTACGACCCCTGCCGAGCCACCGGCGGCCCCGGAGGAAACGGGGGCCTGAGCGAGGGTGGCCCTTGGACAGGCACCATGGCCGGAGGCCGGAGTTCAGGCCATGACTGACGCTCGACACTTCGATGCCTGCGTTGCCAACTCTTCTCCGACGTGGGCGAGTCGGCTGACCTCGTCCTGTGATGTGGGGCGGTGGTGCGGTGCTGACACTTGTCATGTCGAGAGCCGGACGATCGTTTCTACCGGTGGCCCGTTGGCGGCCGGGAAACTGGGTGCATGACGACGAACACGGGGACCAGCATCAAGGGAAGTGCCACCGGCGGGCGGCGTGCGGTGCGGAATTTCGCGCCGCTGTTCATCGATGTGGCGGTGCCCCTCGGGGCGTACTACCTCCTGAAGAACGGCTTCGGGACGAGCACGCTGATGGCGCTCGGCCTGAGCAGTGTCGTGCCGGCCGTGCGGACCGGGTGGGGCGTGGTGAAGGCGCGCGAGGTCAACGGGCTGGCGGCCCTCATCCTGTTCGTGAACGTGGTGTCGCTGCTGCTCGGCTTCGTGGCCGGTGACCCGCGGTTGATGATTGCCAAGGACAGTGCGGTCAGCAGCACGATCGGGATCGGGATCATCGTGTCCGTGGTGCTCGGCAAGCCGATGATGACGGCCGGTATGAAGCCCTGGGTGGTGAAGGGGGACCCGGGCCGGGAGGCCGCGTGGGCGCGGCTGCACGCCGGGTCGGCGCGGTTTCGGCGGGCCGAGCGGGTGTTCTCGCTGGTGTGGGGTGTCGTTCTGCTCGCGGAGTGCGTGGTGCGGGTCGTGGGGGCCTACACGCTGCCGGTGGACACCATGGTGTGGGTCGGCAATGTGATCATGGTCGTCGGCATGGGGGTGGGCTTCCTGGTCAGTGGTGCGCTGGGCGCCGGTCCGATGGCCGGGATGGTCATCGCGGAGGCGAAGTCGGAAGCGAAGGCGATGAGGCACGGAGCAAGGGCGGGGGAGGGGGAGACGGAGGCCGGTCGGCCCGTCGAGTCCTCCGAGGTCGATCTCGACTCCGCCAACCTCGCCACCGCCAAGTAGGGCTGAGGGAGATTCGCGGCCTTGCACCTTCGGCCAGGACGCTCTGCATGCCGCTGCTGATGGCTGCGGTGGAGTGATCGAATGCTGACGGGTCGGATGCCTACGGGTCGGATGCCTACGGTTCGGCGTGGTGTGCGGAGGCCTCCGCGACCTTCTTGAGCGCCGACGTCGTGGCGGGGTCACCGACCTTGGCGGGTTGATCGTGCCTGCCGTTTTCAGAGCTGTCGTTCTGGAAGTGGGAGGGGGCCAGCCGGTCGCCGGGACTGTGGGACTCCGACGGGGCGTCGGCGGATGCGGCCGGGGCGGTGGCATTGCCCGCCCCGGCGGCAGTCGGGCGCCGCCCGCTGCCCTGCGCCATGTCGTCCTGGGCAGTCTTCCCTTGCGAGCCTTGGCGGGGACGCGGCTGGGTCAGCCAGGCGACGGCCGCACCGGTGAGAGCCAGGGGCCACTCCACCAAGCCGGCCACGCCGAGCACCCCGGCTCCGGTGTAGACCGCGATCCGTCGTCCGCGTGGCGAGACCGCTCCGATCCGATCCAGCGCACCGTCGGCGACCCGGCTCACCTGCCCAGCTCCGGGCAAGCGGCGGAGCCCGGTGCCCAAGATCCGCAACGGCTGAGGGAGATCCGAGGAACTCGTCCTGACCTGGCTCATTGCCTACTCCCTCCGCACGTCACCAACGGTCCTCAGTCCGAGTTTCCCGTGTTGCTCCATATATGCGGAATTCGGTAGGTAACGCGGTGTTATGGCAGCTCGGGGGCAGGAGGCCTGTCAGCCGAGCGAGAGGCATGAAGAAGGTCAAGGGAATCGACATCAGTAGCCCATGGGCGCGATGTAGCACCGACAAATCCCGAGGGCCACGAAGGACGAAGCCGCCCGCCGGTTTCCCCGTGGCGGGCGGCTCGTGCCGTAGGTGTTCAGAGATCGAGATCGGCGGCGGCGCACTGTAGGCGTCCTGGGCCGCTGGACGACACCGGCATGGCACCGGCGGCGGGATTCGAACCCGCGTCACCCGCTTGAGAGGCGAAGTAGCCACAGCCTGCGCACCTGAACAACGCTCACCGTAGTCGAGGCGTTCGTCGGCAGCATCCGGTTTTCGGGGTGCGCCGGGGGAGCGGTGAGTCGCCAGGCCGGTGGGCCTGCCGGCGGCGCCACGGGCGGTACGCGACGGCCCGGTGCTCATCGCGCCGGCAGCAGCACCCCGGGATTGAGGACGCCGGCCGGGTCGAGAGTGGACTTGGCGGCGGTGAGCGCGGCGGCGAAGGGGCCGGGGCGCTGGCGGTCGTACCAGGGCCGGTGATCGCGGCCGACCGCGTGGTGATGAGTGATGGTGCCGCCGCTTTCCGCGATCGCCTCGGAGACCGCGGACTTGACGTCGTCCCACTGGCTCACGATGCTGCCCCAGCGGCCGGGCGCGTACACGCTGAAGTACGGCGCCGGGCCGTCCGGGTAGACATGGGTGAACCGGCACGCGATCACCCCCGCCCCGGCGACCTCGGCGAGAGCCCGCCGTGCCGCCTCGGTGACCGCCTGATGCAGTGCGCCGAACCTGTCCCAGGTGCAGGCCGTCTCGAAGGTCTCGGAGATCACCGAGTGGCGAGCCAGCGCGTCCCGCTGGTAGGGCATCCGCAGGAACGACGAGCGCCATGTCTCGGCGGCGGACTCGCCGCGGACGTTGCCGCCGGATTCACCTCGCGCGTCGCCATCAGACCTTCCCGCTGCGTCGGCGGACGGTTCACCGCCGTGGTCCCGGCACAGCTCCACCGCTCGCTCCAGGCCGGCGCGCACCGGGTGGTCCGCCGACTCGAAGGCGAGGACGAGGACACCGCCGCCGACGCTCACGCCCGCGTTGATCAGTGCCTCGGTCGCGTCGAGCAGACGGCAGTTCGCGGGGTTCAGCCCGCTCTGCGCGACGGCCCGGGTGGCCGCCACCGCCGATTCGTAGTCGCTGAACCGCACGGAGGTACCGGCACGCCAACGCGGGCGCTCCTGCAGACGCATCCATGCCTCGGTGATGATGCCCAGCGTTCCCTCACTGCCCAGGAAGAGCCGGTCCGGTGACGGTCCGGCGCCCGAGCCCGGCAGCCGCCGCGACTCGCTGATCCCGACGGGCGTCACCACACGCATCGATTCGAGCAGGTCGGTCACGTCGCGCTCGTCACGGGGCCGGGCGACGAGGTCCGGTACATGGCGCAGGTCCCCGTGCAGATTGCGTACGACGTCCCGGAACGCCTTGCCGTGCGCGTGCGCGGCCCGGTCGGCCGGATCGGTGGAGCACAGGCCGGCGAGGGAGGCCGGGGGAGTCACCCGCGGCCCGGCCAGACCCAGCGAGGCGAGGCCGGGCGGCTCGTGAGCCGTCAGCTCGCCCGGCAACACTGCCCGCGCCCGCCCCAGCAAGGCGTCGAGCTCCGCACCGCCCACCGCGTCCTCGACGTTGCCCCATCCCCACCACGATCGCGTCATGCCGCCGCTCTCCCCGCTGCCCGTGTGCCGTCCGTCGAATTGACCGATAGGTAAATTACCGCTCGGTCATATCGTTGGCTAGGATGAGCCTCATGGGCAAGGCCGGAACCAAGGGCGTCTCCCGCGTCGATCGGGAGCGGCAGATCATCGACGTAGCGGTGGAGGAGTTCGGCAGACACGGCTACACAGGTGTGTCCGTCGCCGCCGTCGCGCGGCGCGCGGGGATCTCCAAGCCGCTGATCTACACCTACTTCCACTCCAAGGACGGCCTGTACCTCGCCTGCGTCCACCATGTCGGCGCCCTCTTGGTGGACTCGGTGGCCGCCGCCCGGTCCCGCAGCGGATCGACCGGACACGCCGTCGACACGCTCACGGCGATCTTCACCGCGGTCGAGGACTGCCCGTACGCCTGGTCCGTCCTCTACGACCCGGCTCTGCCGCCGGTCGGCGAGATGCGCGACGCGGTGAACCGCTACCGTGAGCGCCTCGCCGCCATGGGCGCCGCCGGTGCCGCGCAGCTGCTGGCCGGTGCCGGACACGGCGACCCGCTCGACCACGACCTGCTCAACCACGTGTGGCAGCACGCCGTCACGGCCGTGATGCGCTGGTGGTTCGAGCACCCGGACCAGAACACGTCCGAGATGACGGCACGTTGCGCCCGCCTCCTCATGGCCCTCGGCACCGGCTGACCCGGAACCACCACCGTCGCTCACCGTACGAGGCCATCCGCCTTGCCGACAGGGCGAGTTGTGGACGTGACGTGCCTGGACGCGAGAGCCGCCGAGACTCATAAGCGACGCCCCGGCTCCGAATCGCCGGTGGCGGGCCGCGGTCGGGGAACGCGGCCCGCACGTCATGGCCGAGCGCAGCAGCACGTGACGCCGGGCGACCAGGGCCTGATCCGTCGGACAGGCTCTACCGAGCGAGCGCGTCCGCCCCCCCGCCTGCGCGAACTTCTCGTCCAGCGTGCCGGACGGGGCACCCGCGACGCCGATGTCGGCGATCGGCGCCTTGGCGGCGGTGACGGGGACGCCGCCCGCCAGGGACAGGGTGCCGGGGATGTCCTTGAGGTTGGGGGCCTGCTCCAGGCGCTCGGCCAGCTGGGAGGTGGGGGCGTTCCAGGTCAACGTCCGCGAACACGCCGCCGCCGACAACGCCGCCCTCACCCTCGCTCCCGGCGAGGGCACCGGCCTGTCCGCCGCCGTCCCCCTGGAGACGCCCCGATGACCCCCGACCGCGCTCCCGTACGGATCCTGGTCTGCGACGACCACGCCGTCGTACGGACCGGGCTGACATCGCCCGTGCCCTGTACATCAGCGAGGCCACGGTCAAGACCCACCTGCGGCGCATCTACGACAAACTCGGCGTCGACACGCGCGCGGGCGCGGTGGCGGTCGCGAAGGAGCGGCGTCTGCTGCCGTGACCTACGGTCCGCGTGGAGTGCGCATACGGAAGGGGCGGGCCGCCCACCCAGTGGGCGCCCCGCCCCGTCGATGTGAGGCTTTACCTCGGCCGTCGTGGCTCAGAAGGCAAAAGCCGCAGCCCCCTGAGTTTCCTTGATGCAAGGATTGGCGAAGGTGTGCTCGTAGTTTATCCGCGTACCACGCCACACCCCTTGGACGGTGACGACAATGGGGCGGTATTCCCTGGTGCAGAGTTGTCCCGCATCATTCCCGCGGAGTGTGGCCAAGCGGTCGAGGTCCCCGTTCGCCCGTTCCAGATCCGCGCAAGCTTGTCGCGGATCGGGGTGAGTCCCCGAGGTGGCGTACGCACAGTTCACCGTCACCGCGCGCTCCGGTGCTGTGGTGGCGGCCTTCTCCCCGTGGCCGGTGGTCATGACCAGCGCCGAGGGGGCGTACAGCGAGGCGGGTGCGGCGGCGGGCGCGCTATGGGCAGGCATGCTCAGAGGGCCCGCAACAGCCGTGGTGAGCAGGGCTCCTGTCATTGCCCAGCGTGTCATTGGTCGCATGGTGTGACTCCTTTCTGTTTGGGTGTTCGGTGCCTCGAAGTACCCGCCTTGTTGCTGTTGTCTCAGGAGGCTGAAGCTGAATTCTGTCCCGCCGCTGGAATCCGGACCCCATTGCCTATTCAATCAGTGGCTTGAATGATCGAACGGTCCTCGTGATCGAGGAGGTGAGAGGTCTTTCATTCCCTTCGCCGGTTGAAGGTGTGGCCGATGTGTCAGGGGTATGAAATGGCCTGAAATTTGTGAGCCGGTTTTCGGCCCCGGGTGGTACGAGGCCGTTCGGTATGGGGGAGGCGGCACAGCCTGGGAGTACGGTCCGCGGCTGGACACCCTGTGCGGAAAGGGCCGGCGACAAAGGCGTCCGAAAAGGAGAGCGGCTCGCCGCACGGCCCCCTGACCCGGTGGCGCGCCGCCCGAAGGCTTCGGTGCGGGAGCCTTCAGCCGGCGGGCGGCATGTCCGTGGGGCTGGAGTCGAGTCCGGGCCGTTTGCCGGCCCAGGCGCCGCGCGTGAAGTCGGGGATCTCGACCGGGCGACCCTGCCTCGCCAGGGACGCGGCGCTCAGGGGGACCGCCGCGCACCAGGCGGCAGAGTCGTACACGTCGATGTCGGGCACCAGCCCGGCACGCATCAGCTGGACGGTGCGCCACTGCAGGACGTAGTCCATGCCGCCGTGACCGCCGTTGTTCGCCGCGTCGTCGCCGACCTTCCGCCACAGCCAGTGGTCGAACTCCTTGCGGTAGTCGGCGAAGTCGCGCCAGGTGTGGCCGCCGTGGTCCGGTTCGAGATACACACGCGCGCCGGTCGGGGCGGGGCCGGCGTAGTCCTCGACGATCCCGCGGCTGCCGGCGAGGGTGTTGATCCTGCTGTACGGCCGGGGTGAACTCACGTCGTGCTCGGCCCGGATGATCCTGCCCTTCTCCGTCTCGACGAGGCAGGTGACCAAGTCACCGTTGATGTACGTCTCCTTCCAGGACGGGTGGTCCCGGGGGATGAAGCGCTCGCGGTAGTCGGCCAGTCCCTTCGGGGCCGTCGCGGTGGCGCGCAGGGTGGTCATCCGGTCGCCGCGGTTGATGTCCATGGCCGCCGCGATCGGGGCCAGCCCGTGCATGGGGTACAGGGACGCGGTGCTGCGGGTGTGCCACAGCCGTCGCCAGGAGTCGGTGTAGTACGTGTCGGAGAAGAGGAGTTCACGCAGGTCGTGGAGGTAGCCGCCATGGCCGTTGGTGATGTCGCCGAACAGGCCGGCGTGCGCCATCCTCAGCATCGCCAGTTCGTTACGTCCGTAGCTGCAGTTCTCGGCGAGGAGCAGGTGCTTGCGGGTGCGCTCGGAGGTGTCGACCAGGTCCCACAACTGGCGCAGCTCGGTAGCGACGGGGAGTTCCACCACGGCGTGCCTGCCGCTTTGCAGCGCGGCTCTGCCGTGCTCGTAGTGGAACTCCCACGGCGTGGCGACGTACACCAGGTCGATGTCGTTGCGCCGGAGCATCCGGGCGTAGGAGTCGGCTGATCCGCCGTATTCGGCGGGACGGGGCTCGCCCTTGCTCGCCAGCCGGTCGGCGGCGAGCCGAGCGCGGTCGGCGCGGATGTCGCAGACGGCGGTCACGGTGCAGCCGGGTACGGCCGCCCAGCCCGTGATCATGCCTCCGCCGCGGTTGCCCAGGCCGATGACACCGACGCGGACGGTTCCGTGGACCTCGAACGGCACGCCGATCATCGAATTCTGTCCGGGACGGCGGCGGGGCACCTGTCCGGTCGCGGCGGATACGGCCGGTGCCGCGGCGGTCATCCCGGCCGCGAGCGCGCCGGTGGCGACGGCTCCGCCCAAGAGCAGTCGGCGTGAGACAGCGGGTGT
The DNA here is from genome assembly GCF_041052385.1 of Streptomyces sp. R28. Lineage (GTDB taxonomy): Bacteria > Actinomycetota > Actinomycetes > Streptomycetales > Streptomycetaceae > Streptomyces. The sequence goes on from NZ_CP163439.1 coordinate 10,585,079, forward strand.
TTCGGACATGACGGCAACACTCCTCGGTGGGGTGGCTTGCATCACTGTCGGGGCACTGTCGGGATTGTCGGGGCATGACTCTGCGGGCTTCGAGGATGCATGTCAATATGTGCTCGATAGGAAGCAGTTCCGAGCAGGATTGAGCATCTTTCGGCCGGACGGTAGCTTGCCAGACCGATCCGGCCGGTCCGGCCGCCGACCGGTGTCATGCCGATGCGCACGGTCAACGTCCGCTCCGCGAAGGCGTGTTCGGGTCCGGTGTCCTCGTTCGAGATCTACCGGAGCGGGTGGGCGACGGTGGGCGTACCGGTCTCGGTGAAAGAGGGGATGACCAGGTTGGCGAAGGCGCCGAGCCGGGAGGTGAGTTCTGGGGCCGGGCAGACAGTCCCTAGGTCCCGGGACCTCAGCCCGGGCCGGCTCAAGACCGTCCGCAAGCCCGATGCCGTCCTCCGGAGGCGGGAGCCACGATGTCGGCAACTGCCTGGAAAGAGGAGCGTGTCATGTCGTACCCGGAACACCTCGCATACCCGCAGCCCCGCTACCAGGGGGACAAGGGAGAGGTGAACGCGGCTTTCCGTCCGGCCGACACCCCGCCGGACATCGCCTCGCCCGGCGGGTCCACCCACTACCTCGCCACCAACGACTCCACGGGCGGCGAATTCGGCCTTTACAAGGTGGAGTTGGGCGCCCGGTCGGCCGGTGCAAAGACCCACTTTCACAAGGCGATGTCGGAGTCCTTCTACATCCTCTCCGGTGAACTGGAGCTCTACAACGGCGAGAAGTGGGTCACGGGCCGTGCGGGCGACTTCCTGTACGTACCGGTCGGCGGCCTGCATGCCTTCAAGAACGTCACCGACGAGCCCACGTCCATGCTCATGCTCTTCTCACCGGGCGCCCCACGCGAGGAGTACTTCGAGCGGGTCGCGGAGATGACGCAGCGCGGCGGCGAGGGACTCAAGCAGTTCCGCATGCGGCACGACAGCTATTTCGTGGAGGACTTCGAGCCCGGCGCGGAGTAGCGGAGTAGTCGTATGCGTGGGGGGTGCGGGGTGCGGGGTGCGGGGTGCGGGGTGCTGTGCCGCGCCCCGCGCCAGGGTGGATGGTCTGGCCGATGTCGATGTCGATGTCGTGGGCGGAGGCGCGGGTGAAGCCGAACCGGGGGTATTTAGGTCGCTCGCGTCGTAGGGCGCACGGGGCCTGGCACAACGCCGGCGTGTCGCCGATTTGGAGGAGGTCAGGCCACGGCCGGGGACGTGAGGGAGATCGGACACTGCGCACGGTGGCCTTTGAGCGCGGTCATCAACCTCACCTCCCCGGGGACTGCCCCCATCCCTGGGCGGCGAGATCACTCCTCGCGGCACACCGTGTCCGGGTCGGCGCCCTTGCGGCCCGGCGGCGCGGAGAGCGGGTGGTCGCTGCCGGCCGGCCTGCCGCACACGGTGACCGAGCGCACCTTGTGGCCGCGGTAGGTCACCCGCACGATCTTGTAGCCGTGTCCCCGCTGGTCGGCGTAGGGCTGGCTGCCGGCGAAGCTGACCGTGCCGACCGGCAGGTTCGGGTTGGGGCGCCAGCGCAGGTCGGCCCAGGTCTCCGGGGCGGTCTGCGGGGCGTCGCCGTTCTTCGAGGCCCGGTACAGCACCGCGGTGGCGCTGTACGCCAGTACCGCCTGACCGCTGGAGAAGAGGGCGTCGTCCCAGGGCCGGGCGGGCTCGGCCAACGCGGTCGCTCCCGCGCCCGCGGGAAGCAGGTCACCGAGCACGCGGTGGGCGTCCTCGTAGAAGCCGGCCGCGCCGACGAGGTCCATCGGTGCCAGCGCGAAGTGGTAGAGGGTGACCTCCGGAGGGATGCGCAGACTCTCGCCCTCGTCGTAGTTGCTCTTGGCCAGGTCGTCGCCCGTGAACACGGTGATGTGCCGGCCGGAGCAGCCGGGCGTGGAGCCCAGTTGGGACATCAGGTTGGGTACGTCCTCGACCCGGCCCGCGAAGTACAGGGCCCTGGGCGCCGGGTCACTTGCGCAGATGTGCTCCACCGGTTCGGTGAGTTCCGGTTCGCCGTTGGGGCTCAGCCGGTAGGGGCGGGAGGGGAGCGCCGTGAAGCCGGCCCGGTCCAGCATCTGCTTGCCCACCCTGGCCTGTTCGGTCGTGTAGAAGTCCTTCTCGCTGCCGACCTTGCGGGCCAGCACCACGGACCGGGCGCCGTCCTCGCGCTGGGCGAGTTGCCTGGCGACGACCAGCAGCGCGTTCGCCTCCTCCTCGTCGGTGGCGGCCAGGCCGAACCAGTTCGACAGCTCGCGCGCCAGATGGCTGCCGGAGTTGGTGGTGCTCACCACGGGCAGGCCCGCGCCCTTGAGGATCTCCACGGCGTCATCGCTCTCCGTGGTGTCGCGCCCCAGGCCGACGACACCGACGACCGACCGATCGCGCCGAGCCAGTTCCGCTATGTGCCGGGCCATGGGCAGCACCTGGAGCATGTCCTCGCCGCCGTTGGCGAGCAGGACCCTTATCTTGGTCGGCTGGTGGGTGCTGACGTTGGCGTAGTGCTGGTAGAGGTAGACACCCGTGATCTCCTCAAGTCCCTTTCGGGTGGCGGATTCTTCCGCCGCGGTGACCGGGCCGGCGTAGACGATCGTCACGTACGTGTCCTTCGGGCCGATCTTCGCGTTCTCGGCCCTGATCGCCTGCTCGACGGCGTCGAAGGTGATGCCCTTGCCGGCCCCGTACAGTTCCAGCTCGTTGCCCGCGGCCAGCCGAACGTCACCGGTCGCGACCCCCACACACTCACCGCCCACCAGGACCGAGTCCGTGTTGGAGCCGATCAGCCGGCCCTCGCAGTAGCGCTGGGCCATCCACCGGTTGCCCAGGAAGCCGAGGGCGAGGGCGATGGCGAGGACCACCGCCAGGCAGGGCCTGGACCACAGCAGCCAGGCAGCCGTACGGCGGATCCGGATGGTGGAGTGCTGCGCGGAGTGCCGGCGGCGCAACTCGTCGGCGGACAGCGGTATCCACAGGATCCACGGCAACGCGGCCGAACGCCCGGGGGACTGGCCGACATTGAGGCCGGTCACCCACTCCTGGTACCTGGCGTCCGCCGCGAAGACAAGCTCCGGATCGTCCTGCGCGGGCCCGTCGGGCTGCGGTCCGGCGGGCAGACCGGGCTCCCCGGCCTGCAGCGCGGGATCCTCGGATCCCGGCGGTCGCAGCCGCTCCGCCGCCGGGATCGCGGCCAGGACGAGCAGCGGATCCACCTCGCTGCGGCGGGTGCGCACGTTGCTGATCGCCCGCAGCAACAGCAGGCCGCCGTCGTCCTCGGTGGCACACGGCAGATACACCACCGGGGGAACCGTGCGCTTGCGCCGGCGCAGGTCCAGCGTCCGTGGCCGGAAGTTGTCGCGGAGATCCTCGAGCAGCGCCAACACCCTCAGCTCCAGGTGGAACTGACGGGCCGTCGCATCACCGGCCTGGGCGGCTACCACCTGCTGGGCGACGGCGAAGGCCCGGCCGCGGATCGTCTCCCATGACTTCGTCGGCCGCCACCGGGACCATTCCGCGGCCTCCGGCCGGTCGCTCGAAGGGGCCAGGAAGGTGGTGGTCGCGAACCACCGGCTGGCCCGGCGCAGCCAGAGCAGCGGTGGCGCGCTGCGCGCCAGCAGGTGCACCACGCCGAACGCCGCCAGGGCCAGGGCCCCACCCCACACGGCCGTCTGCCACCCGCCCTCGCCGAGCAGCACGCTCAGGCAGGCGATGAACATCGCGCCCACGAAACCGGACGGGTTCACCACCGCACTGACGGTGTCCGTCAGCGCCGAGACGCGCCTCTCCTCGTCGGTGTCGTCCGGATCACGCCCCGGCCGCCAGCGCAGCTCGGCCAGCCGTCGCATCAGCCGTTCGCGGCGCTGGGCGGCGGACCACACCGTGCTCACGTCCCCGCCGACCTCCGGCGCGGCCTGCTCGATGGCGCGCAGCAGCCGTGAGCGGGGAAAGCCGAACGGCTTGTACTGCGACTGGTTCTGGTTGTCCCAGGGGTGCTCGGACATCTGGCGCACCATGTCGATCGCCGAGGAGTACGCGTCCGCGCCGCCTCCGCCGTCCAGCCGTGTGGCGATCAGCCCCCGCGGCTGATGGCCCTGGCGGACGAACTCCACGACCTGCGCGACCCGCCGGTCCAGGGTGCCGGTGTCGTCCTCCTCGCCGGCCTGCAGGACCACCAGCGGTGTCACCGGCGGGTTGTCCCGGAAGTTGTCGATGAGCCGTCTCATCAACTCGAACACCGCGTCGGCAGCCTCTATCCCGGCACTGCCGCTCCATGCCTCTCTCGCCACTTGCTCCGCCCCCGTCGCATCCGCCCGACCCGGCACTCCCGGATCCGATGCTGATACCCACACCGAAACGCGCTGCACCGTACGGATGTCGGGATTTTCACGACCCGTCAGTGGGCCTCGGTTTGGTGACGGGTACGCCCTCTCCAAAGCTGAGGTGAACGTGATCATCATTGACGACGTCGGCTCCACCTCCGTAGTTGAACGAAGGGGCGGAACCCGGCGGAATCGGACCTGTGTCGGGCGCACAACCGAGGAACGTGGTCGAGTCTTTCTGCTTGGCGCCCGCTTGGGGCGCCCGTCCCAGCGGATCCCAAGACCCGGAGACACACAACCCACATGCCGAACGAACAGCAGTACCAGAACGACCCCGAACTGCCGGAGACCTCGGTCCAGTTGAACCACACCGCCGTCCACGCCACGGACCGGCAGCTGTCGGCCGAGTTCCTGGCCGTGATACTGGGATTGAAGGTCGGCGCTCCATTCGGGCCGTTTCTCCCCGTCGACCTCGGCAACGGCGTGACACTCGACTACTACGAGAAGCGTGACGAGCCGAGCCAGTCGCAGCACTACGCGTTCCTTGTGCCGGACGAGCAGTTCGACAACATGATCGCCCGTCTGGAAGCGGTCCGGGTCACCTACTACGCCAACCCCAGCCACACCGAGCCCGGTCAGAGGCCCTGTGTCCGCCCCTGACCGACGGCCTATCGGGCCCCGCCGACAGCTCTCCAATCCTGCGGGTCCCGGGCTCACGCCCGGGACCCGGCGCTGTTCAAGGAGTGCATCGTCGGTGTCGATGTCAGCCGGTCAAAGACTGCCACCGGTCTTCCTGCGCAGGGTCGATGCTGCTGAGCCACACCAGCGCGCCACCGATCAGACCGGGCTTGTCCCGCGTGGCCAGGGCCGGGGCTTCGAGCATGTCGGCAGCCTCTTCCAAGTAGGTGACCAGCGTGTCGAGTTCCTCGCCGGGAGCTTCGTTGTAGTGGGACCAACGGCCCAGATAGCCGGTCGCGGCGTCCAGGTACAGGCCCGAGGTGTCATCAGCCGGGCCCAGGGCGGCAACCGGAATCCAGGTTGCCTTCCACACGATGATCCGGTCGTCTTCGGGGCGCTCGGCGTTGAGGGCGTCCTCGCTTGCCTGGGAGTCCGTCTTCCGCCGGTAGACGGCGGCCACGGCGTCCAGCGTCATCAGAGCCTCGTTGCCCGGAAGACATCCCCAGCCGTTGGCTCCGTCGTCGCCCGCGGTCAGCAGCCACAGGGTGTGCAGCTCGACGGGTATCCGGAGGCCGAAGTCGCTTTCCAGGGCGGCGATGGCGGAGGGGCCGGCGCCGACGCGGAGCGCAGCGTAGGAGTCGGGGGCGTTGTGCTGAAGCCAGTCGGTGATGCGCCGCCAGGCATCCGCGATCTCCCTCACGGTGAGCGCATCGGCGACAGGATCGGCACCCTGCCCCTGCCCCTGCCCCTGCTCTTGCCCTTGCCCTTGCCCTTGCTCCTCATTCCGGCCCTGGGCGGCGTCCGCCGTGGGCTCGGTGAAGGAAGCCAGGTTCACAAACCGGATCTCGATCCGGTCGGGCTCGCGAATGTAGCCGATGGCCAGGTCGGGGCAGTCCTCGAACAGATCACCATCGATCATCACGGTGAGGATGCCGGGCAGACCAGAGGGTCGGCCCACATCCGGGTCATCCGCCAGTCGGCCTGCCAGAACCTTCAGCGCGTAGGGCACGCCCGCCCCGAGCTGGGGGGCGATCTCGCGTACGTACGGGGGGATCTCGACGTTCACGCGCTGCTGCTCCTTGCAGACACGACCTGGAGCCGACGGCGGCTTGGCGCCGGTTTTCGTAGTGGCCACAGGGGCTGCCTGCTACCAGGTCAGCCTCCCTTGGCCACTCGATTACCGGGACAGCGTCGACCGTGTGCGGCTCGACCGGTCATCGCTTATCGCCGCCAACTCCAGCGACTTCTTATGAAGTTGTTGCCGTCGAGGTCATGCCCTCGAGGAGGAGCCGCAGGATTTGCTGGAGTTCTTCGGCCAGTGATGGCCTGGTCGCGTCGTGGGGTTGGTTGGCCCATCGGTACAGGGCTCCGAGATAGACGTCGCGCAGAACGTTGCCGACGCCGATCGGCGACATTCCCGGGCGCAGCTCTCCCTGGTGCACCCCACCGTCGACGATCTTGGCGAAGACCTCCGCGACATACGGTTCCTCGAGGATCGGCCGGCCGGCCTTCACCCAGGCCGTGAGCATGGCGGCGGTGAGTTGCGGTTCCTCTTGGTTGATGCGTACGAGGATCGCCATGCACTGCTGAAGTTGCGCGACCGAACTGGGGGTGAACGCGTCGGATGCGTCGAGACCCGTCACGAGCGCGGCACGCCTCCTTTCTCCCCACGCGGTGATGATGTCTTCCTTGCGCTGGAAGTAGTTGAAGAAGGTTCCGCGTGCCACATCGGCCCGCTCCGCGATCTCGTCGATGGAGGTGTGGTCGTATCCCTTCTCCACAAAAAGCTCAACTGCCGCGGAGTAGAGGCGTTCCCTGACCCGCTGCTTGTTGCGTTCCCGGCGGCCGACCGGCGGCGTCGTTGCGCGCGAGTCCATTCCGTCCCTCCTGTTGGTGTTGAGCTTGTGGAACCCAAGGGGCGCGGTCCGGCGGCGAGGCGGTGTCCGAGCCCGGCCGGCCTCGCCGCCGCGCAGTGGTGCGTATGCCTGTGGCACTGTCGGCGCGGCTCCCAATTTTTTTTATACCACAGTGCAATTTTGGTCGGCGCTTGCGCTGCCGCATCGTGACCGAAACGCCGTGGTCGTCCGGGGTGACGTCAAGCCGAGTGCCGTGGCTCGTCATGATTGCGGGGCCCCGGCCGTACGCCGTTCCGGGCGAGGCTCTTGCGCAGGTCGGCCAGGCTCTCCGCTCCCAGGAGTCGCCCCACGGGGATCTCGACGCCGTGATGGCGGCGCAGGCGCTGGCGGAGCTGGGAGGCCATGAGGGAGTCCAGTCCGAGGTCGCGCAACGGCCGCCGCTCGTCGATGTCCGACACGGGCATGCCCAACAGCGCCGCGCAGTGCTCGAGGAGTGACTCCGTCGCGTCTTCACGCCGAGGGCGGGACGAGAGCGTGGGATCCGTCAGGGGGGTGTCGTGGTGGACGGTGCCTGCTGTCGCTGAGGTGCTGTCCCGGTCGGTGCCAGCAGGCTCGGCAGGACGCAGCAGGCTGGTGAGGAAGCTGACTCCGAGGGGTTGGGCGACCTTCTTGACCATGTTGGTGAGCGGCGCCACGCACTGCTCGGCGAGCGCCGACACGAGCGCGGGCAGGGACGACGGCGGCATGCTCGACCGGGCCGACCGTGTGCGGCGCCGCATACGGATTCCTGAGAACCGCGCCAGTACGCGCCGGTCCGGTGAGATCAGGACGACGTCGGCCAGCAAGGAGGCTCCAGTGCTCTCCGGCCGTACGGCGCTCAGGGCCCAGAAGTCCGACTCCGGTTCTCCGTAGAACCGGACTGCCTCGAAGGAGACAGGATCACAGGCGCAGTCGTCGTTGCCGGACGCGGCTCCCGGTCGGGCCGCCAGCAGTGACAGCAGTCCCGCTTCCCAACCGACTCGTGGCAGGGGCTTCGACAGCCGTATCCGAGCCACGGCCTCGCCGTCGCGCCGCCACAGGTGTTCCACGGCCCGGAACGGCTCTTGGATGTCGTACCCGTGGCGCTGCGCGAGCGACAGGAAGTCCTGTGCTCCCAGATAGTCGCGACACCGTGCGAGCGCGGCGTCGAGGACGTCCGAGGGCTCGAGGCCGGCTTTTTCGGCGTCCGCCCTGACGAGCCGTCCCGAAGCGCAGAAGACGGGGGTGGAGGCGCCCCGGAGCGAGGCTTGCACTGTCACGTCGCGGGAGTGCCCGTCGCCTTCCTGGTACCCGTCCAGGGCCACCCGGAGAGTTGTGCCATCGGCCGCTGCGGCAGGCACGGGCGCGTCGCCCAGCTGCACGTGGCGTAGTTCGAACGATGTGGTGCGATCGGCCTCTTGCGCTGTTTCCAGCATGGCCGTGAGATACACGATGGGCGGCACAGGTGCGAAGCCGTCGACTGCTACGCCGTCACCCCAGTCGTCGGTCCCGCCCCACGACGCGAGGTCGATGTGTCGGACGTGGGAGGCAGCGGATCGGCGTGCGGCCACGGGGTCGGCCGCCTCGCGGCGGAACCGCACCAGGTCCCAGGAGTAGGCGGGGAGCGACGGTACGTGCCGGGGGCCGCCGCCGTACCACCGCTGCCAGTCGACCCGCCCGCCGTGGGCGAACAGACGGCCGGCCGCCCGTGCCAGTTCGGTGGGCTCGTCGCACGTGCGGTGCAGCGAGGCCACCGCGGCGGCGTCGCCGTGGTCGCCGCCCAGCGTGTCATCGAGGGCCGCGACGAGAACCGGATGCGGGCTGACCTCGACAAAGACGCTCTCGGTCTCGCCGGCCACCTTCCGTACCGAGTCGGCGAACCGCACGGGGCGACGCAGGTTGTCCATCCAGTAGGCGGCTGTCAGCTCCGGCCCCGTGACCTCGGAGCCGTAGACGGTGGAGACCATGCGCGTCGCGCCGGGCGCGGGGGACAGTTCGGCCAGTTCCCGCAGCAGGTCGTCCCGCAGGGCGTCCATCTGCGGCGAATGCGAGGCCACGTTCACCTTCACGGGGTGGCACAGAATGTTGCTCTCCTCCAGTTCGGCCTGGAGGGCGGCGAGTGAGACGGGATCGCCCGCCAGCACTGTGGTGGTGGGCGCGTTCTCGGCCGCCACGCACACGGTTCGGCCGTAGGCCTCGGTGTACTGTCGCGCTCCGGCCGCCGACAACTCGACCACCAGCATGGCGCCCCGTCCTGCCATGCGCTGCATCAGTCGGCTGCGTCGGCAGATCACCGCGGCTGCGTCGTCAAGTGTCAGGGCGCCGCAGACATGGGCGGCCGCGACCTCTCCCATGCTGTGGCCCATGCAGAGATCAGGCTCCACGCCGCGTTCGCGCCAGGCTGCGGCGAGCGCCACCTGTACGGCCCACAAGGAGGGTTGGACAGTGCTCACGTCGGCGGGGAGCTCGCAGTCGCCGGACATCAGCCGGTCCAGGAGCGACCAGCCGAGCTCCTTGCGCACGACCCGGTCACACGCATCCAGCGCTGTCCGGAAAGCGGGCGAAGAACGGTACAGGGCCCGGCTCATGCCCGCCCACTGCGAGCCCTGCCCCGAGAAGACGAAGACGACGCGCTTGTCCCCCGACAGGCCGGCCTCCGCGATTCCGCCGTCGGCAATGGTCTCGCCGGCGGCGAGGGACCGCAGCCGTTGCGCCAGGGAGTCATGGTCGTCGCCCACGACCCACAGCCGGTGGGGATGGGCGTCGCGTCCGGTGGCCGCGGCGGAGCAGATGTCGGCTAACCGGTACAGGCGCCCCCGCCCGGAGGACCCGAGGTAGGCCGCGTAATCCTCCGCCAGGCGACGCAGGGAGCCGGACGTCCGCGCGCTGAGCACCAGCAGATGGGGCCCGGCGTCCGTGGCCGTGCGGTGGGCGGCGGGCACCGGCTCGGCGACAGGGGCTCCGAGGACCAGATGGGCGTTCGTCCCGGACAGGCCCAGGGAGGTGACGCCGAGCAGGGCGGCGGAACCGGCCGTGCTCAACGGCTGGTTCCGGGTCACCACGCGTACCGGGAAGTCGTCCTGCTTGAGCAGGGGGTGTGGCTCGTCGAGGTGCAGCGACGCGGGAAGGACACCGTGCCGGAGAATGAGCGCCGCCTTGATCAGTCCGGCGATGCCGGCCGCCGCCTCGGTATGGCCGAGGTTGGTCTTGACCGACCCGGTCAGCAACGGCCGGTCCGCCGACCGGCCCGGACCGGCCGACTCGGCGAGCGAGCGGAGTTCCACCTCGTCCCCGACGTGCGTTCCGGTGCCATGCGCTTCGACGTAGTCGAGGTCCGAGGGCTTGACGCCGGCACTGGCACAGGCCTGGCGCAGCGAATCGGCCTGGCCCTCCACCGAGGGGCGGATCAACACCCCGCTCGCCGCGCCGTCGTTGGTGGTCGCGCTGCCGAGCAGTACGGCGCACACGGGGTCGCCGTCCCGGAGCGCGTCGTCCAGCCGCTTGAGAACGACCGCGCCCACGCCCTCGCTGCGGACGAACCCGTCGGCGCGGATGTCGCCGAAGCGGCAGTGGCCGCCGGGGGAGAGCATGCCGCCCTGGGAGTAGGCGATGGAGTCGTGCAGGGACATGATGACGTTGACGCCCGCGGCGATGCACAGGTCACTCTCGCCGGTCAGCAGACTCTGCCGTGCGGCGTGCACAGCCACCAGCGACGAAGAACACGCGGTGTCCAGCACGACGCTCGGCCCGCGCAGGTCGAGGGCGTAGGAGATGCGGCCGGCCGTGACGGCACGCACCCGACTGCCCACCATGCCGCGGACATCGGGCTCGTGGGCCCGAGGATCGGTCTCCGCGTGCTCCGCCGTCGCCTGTCCGACGAACACGCCGCCCCGGCTTCCCGCGAGCAGCGAGGGACGTATGCCGGCCGACTCCAGGGCTTCCCACGCGACGTGCAGCAGCAGCCGTTGCTGTGGATCCATCTCGCGTGCCTCCACCGGTGAGATGCCGAAGAACGCCGCGTCGAAGCCGAAGGGATCGGTGAGGAAGCCACCGTGCCGGGACACCGTGCGGCCGGGGGTCATGGGGACGGGGTCGTAGCAGTCAGCGGCGCCGAAGCGCTCGGGAGGTACCGGGATCACGGTGTCGGTGTTGGCCACGAGCACGTCCCACAGTTCATCGACACTCTCGACACCGGGAAACCGGCACCCCATGCCGACGATCGCGATAGCTGTAGAGGGCATCTGTTCTGTGCGCACGGATGGCTCCAGGGTTGACGCATGGGCGAGTCGGGCGATCGTAAAAAGTTGGATACAAAAATACACTGCCGCCCAATATTCGCCTGGGATCCGTTCATCTCTTCACGAAAATTTGGTTCCCGTAGGCCGGTATGTGGTACTTCGTGCCACCTTGAGCCTCAGAGGTCACGGCAAGAACTTGTACTTGCGTCTATCGATAGCTCCATGTTTATTCTTAGATCATGGTTGTCGGAGTGTGTATGGGGGGAAGGCTGTGGACCTCAGTCAGATCGTTCCGCTGATGGGCGACGAGGAACTGACGGCCTATCGGTTCCTCGCCACCACTGGTGGAGCCACCATGGAGAGGCTGTCGAGGAGTCTGGGGTGGGGTGCGGGACAGACGGAGCGAGTGCTGGCCAAGCTGAGAAGGATGAGGCTGGCGCGATCCGAGGCGGAGGGTCGTAGCGCCTGGACCGCGGTGCACCCGGAGACGGTCAAACTCCAGTACGCCAAGCCCCTCTCGGGCGTCATCGACGCGTGGCAGGCGCAACTGGACGAGATCCGCGAGCAGCTCGACTCGCTCTCCGGCCTCTGCGCCGACGACACGGAGGGCGCAGGCCTCAGCCCAGTGGTCACGGTCGAGGGCGTGTCCGACATCCGTGACGTGCTGGAGGACTGCGCGGCGCGGTGTGCCGAGGAAGTGTTCGCCGTGCAGCCCGTGGGACGGGGGGCTCCGGCGCTCGCCCGGGACGTGGTCTGCCGGGAATCCGGGCCGATGAACTCGGCTGTCAGTGTGCGGGTGTTGCTTCCCCACCTGTCCCGTTACGACACGGAGGTGCGCGACTGCGTCGGACAGATCCTGGAGTCGGGAGGCGAGGTCCGGACCACGGCCACGTCCTTACCCGCCCTGATCGTCTTCGACCGGTCTGTGGCCGTCCTGATGGACGGCGAGGACACGGGCGAGGACACGGGCAGGGCTCACCTGGTGAAGCACGCGGCGTTGGTGGAGTTCATCGTTCACATGGTGGTGAGCGCCTGGGCGACCAGCGTGGTCTTCCAGTCGACGGGCGGCAACAACAGGATCCCGGAGTCCCTGACCCAGGAGACGAAGACCGCGATCGTCCAACTGCTCGCCGCCGGATACAAGGACGAGGTGGTGGCCAGGCGGTTGGGCATCGGCGTGCGGACCTGTCGGAAGTACATCGCCGAGATGTTCGGCGATCTGGGAGCGCAAAGCCGGTTCCAGGCAGGCTGGATGGTGCGCGACCACATGCTCGCGTCCGGCCTCGAAAGGGCCGTGGGAGACCACAACGCCGCATGACAACGGGCCGACGGCTCCTCCTGAGATGAGAGCCGGATGTTCCTCATTTCGCTCGTGTGGGCGAAGTCCTGCCCGACCGCGACCGGAGCCGGCGGGCGTTGCCGCAGCCGGAGTTGCTGAGTGGATGCGGCAACGCTCCGGTCAGCGCGTGAGGACCGCGGTGAGGGCTGTCGCCAGGTCGCCCTCCGGATCGTCAGCGGCTGTCTTGCTGCGCCAGGCCACGACGGCGTCGGGGCGCACCAGCGCGGCGCCGCTCGGTTCGATGCCGTAACGGCGGCACCAGAGGTTGTCGCTGTCGACGAAGCGGTCGCCGATCCGGTGCGCGGACAGGGGGACCCCGAGCCCGCGGGCGACCCTTTCGGCGGCGGCGACCCAGTCGGTGCCTTCGTGCCCGGCCAGCAGCACGAAGCCGTGACCGAACAGGTCGTGGGTGGAGACCTCCCGTGGGCCATCGGTCAGGGCGACGTGCGGGGCGCGTCCTCCGGGACGCCCGGTGGGGTTCCATGGATCCTCCTGGACGCTGCCGTCGTCGTCGGGCTCGGCGCGGATCGCGGGGGAGTGATACCGGAATCCCAGGTATTCCTTGGGCATGGGGATGGGGGCGTCGGGGTCGGCCGGGTTATAGCTGGCGGGCACCCGGCCTTCCGAGATTTTCGCCAGCTCGACCTCGCGCTCGAGCGTGATACCGATGACGGGGCGCCGCTCGATCTCGTACATGTCCAGCAGGCCGGGACCGGCCTGTCCGGCGAGAACCAGCGCGAGCCGCCAGGAGAGATCGTAGGCGTCCTGAATGGCGAGGTTGCCGCCCTGCCCCCCGTTGGGCGGGCAGGAGTGCGCGGAGTCGCCGGCCAGGAAGACCCGGCCCTCGCGGAACCGTTCGGCCAGTTTGTGGTTGATGGGGAAGAAGCGGGCGTTGACGAAGGTGATGTCGATCTCCGGGTCGCCGATCGCACGGCGGATCCGCTCCACGCAGCGCGCCTCGGTGAAGTCCTCCGGTGTCTGCCCGCGCTCGGGGAAGTAGTCGACCCACAGGGTGTGCCGCTCAGAGCCGTCCAGGATGAAGCTGCACCCGCTGCCGGGCATCCCGATGACCTCGACAGCGCCCTTCTTCACGTATCGCGTCAGATCGGCCTCGAAGGTGATGATGTACATGTGGCCGATGACTCCGCTGCCTTGGACGGCGATACCGACCATGTCCCGAGTCGGGCTCATGTTCCCGTCGGCCGCCACCAGATAGTCCGCCTCGACCGCGTACTCGCGGCCGGTCCGCACCTCACGCAGCGTCGCGGTGACCTTCTCGTCGTCCTGAACGAGGGAGATCATCTCGGTGCCGGGGCGGACCTCCGCGCCGGCTTCCTCGGCGCTGGTGCGGAGGATCTCCTCGACCTGTGCCTGAGATATCCATGCCAGCGGCGGCACCGACGAGAGCTCCTGCGGATCGGGCTCGGTCGGCGGGTCGAGGGGGCGTCGCTCGGGATCGGCCAGGCAGGTGCCGTGGCTCATGCGGGGCCACTGCGCATCGGCGATCGCGGCACGGACACGCCGCGCCACCCCGGGCAGCGTGTTGAGCAGTTCCTGAGAACGCGTGTTGAGCCCCCATGCTTTCGGCAGCGTGGAGACACCCGGCCGTCGCTCCACCAGAAGGGGGCGCACCCCGCGTGCGGCAAGACTCAGAGCGGTGGTGAGCCCGGTGTAGGCGCCACCGACGACGAGTACGGGAACTCGCTGGACTGACATGACATCTGCCTCCGTAACTGCTGTGTGCGAAAGCCGGGTCGGATCGGCGCAGACCCGGCCCTGAATCGAGAAGGCGTACGCCCGCCTCGGGTCCACGCGGCTCCGCGGAATCTCTCCGAGAGGGGAAACGGACGATGGCGTCGTATCTCTTGCCGCACGCGTGTGGCCTTCTTCAAAGAGAAGGAATTTCACATGACGTGGGCTACTCGATCAGTTTGGCGATTCGTCGGACGCTCGGCCACCGTGCGGTAAGTGCAGCAAGTTGTCGGGCAAGTTCCTGCATGGGTCCGAGACCCAGTGTCCGCCCCCACCGCCGTGTGCAGAAAGCTGAGGCGCAGCTTGCTGCACGTCATGGAACGGGAATGCGTGGCTGGCATCGCAGCAGTACCCATGGGGGAATGTTCACGTATCTCGGCGTCTGTGCCCGGGAATTGAGAGACAGCATTTTTGTTCCCGGTTCGAAGAAGGCGCCGGGGGTTGAGCGCGGCCCGTCCGCTGCTGGCGGTCAAACCGAGCAAGCAGTGGCGCGAGCTGATTGAGACCCGTCGGCACCTGCACGAGGAGGTCGCCGCGGCCGTCGTGGCCACGGAGGGGCGTACACCTGAAGAAGCGACCCAAGCAGCCTTGGACGCACTGGAGTTGAAGAGAGCATGAGCGAGGCGGCGACGCGGATCCAGCTCGGCGGTATCGCGGAGGCCGGCCGGTAAGGGGCCTGGTGGCCGTCAACTCGTGGGCGACTTCCACCCGCTGGCCGGCGTGCTGTGCGACCTGGCCGCGCTGGTGTCCCTCCCGGTCAACGACTAGGTCTCCGGTCTCGCGGAGATCATCAAGGCCGGTTTCATCGCCGACCCCATGCTCTCGGGCCTGATCGAGGCCGACCCGGAGGACGCGCGGGCCCCGCCGGAGCGCGCACGGCAGAGCTGATCGAGCGCTCCATCCGGGGCGTTGAACCGCCCGGCGAGACGATCGAGTTCGGCGGCGAAGTGCATCCCGACGGAGACGGAGACGAAGACGGAGACCGGGCCGCGCCGTGCCGCCACTCGCAGTCCCGCGGCGACCCGCTGCGCCGCGTCGTCCTGGAAAGCCGAGCCGACCCGACCCGAGCCGACCTTCCTGGAGGTCCCGGGCCCGGCCGTCCTGCTCGCCGCCCACACGGAAGTGGGCGAAGAGCGGGTATGCCAGACGCAGGCCTGGCACACCCGTGGCTGTCTCCCGGAGTCGCGGCGCTCTCAGCGTCGCGGCAGCAGCGCCGCCGAGCCCAGCGCATTGGCCACCAGAAGGCAGCCGGCGAGCAGCAGGCTCTCCCGCATCCCCGGCGCGAAGTCCCCCGCGAGGAGCGCGCCGAATACGGCGATGCTGAGTGCTCCGCCCGTCTGGCGGCTGGTGTTGAGCAGCGCCGCCGCCGTGCCGGCCCGCTCGGCTGCGACACTGTCGAGCATCAGGGAGGTCAGCGCCGGCATGGCGAGGGCGCCACCGATGCCCAGCGGAATCATCGCCAGGGCCGTCACCCACGGGGGCGTCCCGGTGTCGACGGCGGCCAGCCCGCCGCAGCCCACCGCGCCGGTCAGCAGCCCCGCGACGACCACCGCCCGCGGGCCGTAGCGGGAACCCGCCCGCGGTGAGAAGTAGTTGAAGTGGGCGGTGATCACCGCCATCGGCACGAACATCAACCCGGCGGAGAACGCCGACTGTCCCCTCTGCTCCTGGAAGAAGAGGCTCAGCACGAACACCCCGCCGTAGAAGGCGGCGTTGCAGGCGAAGCCCGCGACGACCGGCACGCTGACGCCGCGCTGCCGGAACAGCTCCAGCGGGAGCATCGGCGCGCGCTGCCGTGCCTCGACGGCCACGAAAGCGGCCCCGGCCAGCACCGCGATCCCGGACGCGGCCAGCACCGTACCGGTGAGCCCATGGTGCCCGCCCTCGATCACGGCGAACGTCAGTGCGGCCAGCGCCAGTACCGCCGTCAACTGCCCGGCCAGGTCGAACACGGCAGGGTGGCGTGGGGAGCGTGCCGCGCGCATCAGCGTCAGGAAGCCGGCGAGCCCGGCAGGCACGTTGAGGAAGAACACCGCGCGCCAGCTCCACTCCGTGGTCAGCAGTCCGCCCAGGACGGGCCCCGCGGCGATGGCCACCGCGCCGCCGACCGTCCACAGGGCGATGCCACGCGCCCGCTTGTCCGGATCGGGGAACGCCTGCCGGATCAGCGCCAGCGAGGCGGGCACCATCACCGCAGCCGCGCCGCCCTGCACGACCCGTGCCGCCGTCAGGCCGCCGAGCGTCGGCGCCACCCCGCACGCCAGTGAGGCGAGGGTGAAGACACCGAGGCCCCAGCCGTAGGCGCGCCTTGCGCCGACCGCGTCCGAGAGCGCGCCGGCGGAGAGCATCAGCGCCGCGAACATCAGGGTGTAGCTGTCGGCGACCCACTGGAGTCCTGACAACGAGCCGTTGAGCTCGTCCCCCACGGCGGGCAGCGCGACATTGACTCCGGAGACGTCGAGGGTGATGACGAAGAAGCCGAGGACGGCGGCGACCAGAGCCGCGCTGGCCGAGCCCGTCGGCCCCGGCTCACCACGGATACCGACGCTTCCCTTGGCATCCGCGCCTGTCCCGGACTGCGTCACGCTCATCGTGGACTGCTCCTCACTGTGTCGTCCCTGCCGGGACCTGGAATCGGCCACGGGATCGGTCAGGGAATCGGTCAGGGAATCGGTCATGGAATCGGTCGTGGAAACGGGCCGGTGCTCGGCCCTGGAATCGGATACGGCGCGGGGGATGGACGACGGACACGGAAGCCGACGGATACGGAAGACGGACGGGGATGGAGACCAGCCTGCACGGTGCGTGCGGCCCCTGGCAGACCGAGCCGTGAGGGGCAGCGCTGTGCCTGTCCCTGACACGGCCCCCCTGGACGCGTGACCTCTTGCGACAATGGACGGATGAGTGAAGGTACGGAACTGGGCCGTTTCCTCCGTGCTCGTCGCGCGCAGATCCGCCCGCAGGACGTGGGCCTGCCTGCCGGCACCGGCATCCGCCGCACTCCGGGGCTGCGGCGCGAGGAGCTGGCGGCGCTGGCCGGGGTCAGCGTCGGCTACCTCACGCGACTGGAGCGTGGAGTTGAGACCCGGCCCTCGCCCGCCGTGGTCACCGCGCTCGGTGAGGCGCTCCAGCTCTCGCCCGAGGCGCTGAACCGGTTGCACGAGCTGGTGGCCCTCGCCTCGGGCCAGACGCCGGCACCCTCCCCGGGGCCCGCGCGTGCGGTGCGGGAGTCGGTCCGCACCCTGCTGGAGACGCTGCGCCCCGCACCGGCCTACGTCGTGAGCCGCGCCAACGACCTGCTGGCCGCCAACCGGCCCGGGCTGCGTCTCTTCCCGGGCATCACGGACTGGCCGCGCGAGCGCCGCAACCTCACCCGCTACATGTTCCTGCACCCCATGGGCCGCAGGCTGTACCACGACTGGGAGAAGATGGCGGCACACAGCGCGGCCCATCTGCGGGCGATGGCAGGCGCCGACCCGGACATGCCGGAGCTGGCCCAACTCGTCGGTGAGCTGGTGGTGAAGAGCCCGGAGTTCGCCCGGCTGTGGGAGCGGTACGACGTACAGGCGCGGAGCGGGGGCCACAAGCACTTCCAGCACCCGGAGGTCGGCTCGATGTGCCTCAGCTTCGAGGTGATGGCGATCTTCCGCACGGACGGCCAACGCCTCGTCACCTACCAGGCGGAGCCCGGCACCCCGGACCACGACGCGATGCTGCTGCTGGACATGGCCAGCCCCATGGAGGCCGCACTCGCCGAGGGGGCCGGGGGATAGGGCTCCGGGTGCGGGCACGGCGCCGGCTCACCTGTCCAGTGCGATGTGGTAGGTCTCGTGGGGGGTCTGAATGTCGTTGCAGGTCAGCTCTCCGGTGGCCCCGCGGTAGGCGCCGGTGCCACCGGTGACGGCCATCCGTACCGTGTCGGTGTCCTTGGTCCACAACGACTGGGCGGTGAGCTGCCCGTCGGGCAGTTGCACCGACAGCACGCAGTTGGTGGAAGTCTTCGCGCCGTTCAGCTCGGTCACCTGGCAGGAGCTGCCGTCCTGACCGACCTGCTTCCCGCCCTGGAACAGCTTGTCGGCGTAGATGAACTCGTCTCCCACGCTCAGCCCGTGCTCGCCGACATCTGTCTGCACGACCCTGCCGTTCCGCACGGCCAGGTCGATGACCTTCTCGGACCGGGCCTGCGCGGGGACGGCGGGCACGGAGGACAGTCCCAGTGCCAGCAATGCGGTCCCTACCGCACCGAACAGTGCGACGTTCTTCTTGGGCATGCGACAAAACTCCTTGGTCAGGCACCGTGTCCTTCGCGGCGCGTCGATTTCGTCGGGCGAAGGCAGCTTCTTGGGGCGAAGTCAGCTTCTTGAGGTGAAGTCAGCTCCTTGAGGTGGAGCCAGTTCTTGAGGCGAAGTCGGCGAGGTCCTCGTCTCCGAACCCCGCCGCGCGCCGTAGCGCTCCGCTCTCGATCAGGCCGATCACCGCCTCGATGTCCTGATCCAGCCGGCGATCGTGGGTGACGAAGGCGCTGTGCTCCCTGATGAGCCGGTGCACTGCCCGGATGGCCGGCGACGCCTTCTCGACGCCGCGCAGCTCGATCGCCTGGGTGAGGGAGAGCAGTTGGATGGCCGCCACTTCGCGCACCAGTCCGTTGACGGTGCGCGCGTCACGGGCCGAGATGGTGCCCATGCTGACGATGTCCTGGTTGTGCGCCTCCGTGGAGCGCGAGAACACCGATACCGGCCCCGTCTGCTTGAGGGCCTCTGCGGTGACCGCCGAAGCCGCTATCTGCATCCCCTTGAAACCGTGGTGCAGCCCTGCCTCGGGATCGTCCGGCCGGCGTGCGAGGACCAGGTTGGGCGGCAGCCCTTCGTTGAACTTCTCGTCCACGACGAGCGCGAGCTGACGGTCCAGCAGGTTGGCCAGGCCGGCCACCGTCGTCTTGAGGCTGTCCATGGCCTGTCCGACATGGCCGGCGTAGAAGTTCCCGCCGAGGTGGAGGCCGCAGTCGTCGACATCGAACAGGGGATTGTCGGTGGCGGAGTTGATCTCGGTGTCGAGCCAGCTCTCCGTCCAGTCGAGCGTGTCCCGGACGATGCCGATGATCTGCGGGGCGCAGCGCACCGAGTACTTGTCCTGGATCCGCTCCTCCAGCTCGAGGTAACCGCGCCCGGCCGGCCTCTCGCGGCGCACCAGGATGTCGTCGAAGGACGTGGCGAGCCGCGAGCCCGCCAGCAGGGTCCGGATCACTTCGGCGGACCGGACCTGGCCATGGTGTGGCTTGGCGGCGTGGACGAAAGGATGCAGTGCGGAGGCGTTGCCGCGCAGTGCCTCCAGCGTCATGGCCGTGGAGAGTTCGGCGACAAAGGCCAACTCCCGTGCGTCCCAGGCGGCGAGGACCGCGTACGCGGCGGCGAAGGAGGTTCCGTTGATCAGGGCGATGCCCTCCTTGGGCGCGAGCCGCAGCGGCTCGATGCCCTCCTCGCCCAGGGCGTCCAGCGCCGGACGCTCGGTCCCGCGGTGCAGGACCCGCCCCTCACCGATCAGCGCCGCTGCCAGATAGCACAGGGGGACCAGATCACCGCTGGCACCCACCGAACCGCGTTCGGGGATCATCGGCAGAATGTCCCGGCTCAGGCATTCCAGCAGGGTCGACACCGCCTGGGGCCGGATCGCGGAGACCCCCTTGGCCAGCGCGTTGGCCCTGATGATCATGGTGGCCCGGGCCACGTCCGGTACGGCTGCCGGGCCCACACCGTTGAGGTGGTAGAGCACGAGGTTGCGCTGGAGTTCGTGCGCCTTGTCCGGCGAGATCTGCCGGATGCAGCTGTCTCCGAAGCCCGTGGTCACCCCGTAGACCGGAATCTCCTGAGCCAGCAGCTCCTCCTTGAGACCGACGGAGGCGTGCATGCGCTCGACGGCCTCGGCACCGAGCGTCACCCGGGTCTCGCCGCCACGGCGCGCGGCCGCGGCGACCGCGCGGGATGACAGGCCGGTTCCGTCCAGTTCGAGGTGCCGGACCGTGGACACGTGCGGCATGAGTACTGCTCCTCCCCACACCGAGGGAGCGTCCCTAGTAGACGCCCTCGATCAGCTTCTTGCCGTCCGCCTCGGGGACGGGATGAATGTTCTGCAGGGAGTCCCCGACCCCGGTGGGGCTGGGGACCCGCGTGGCCAGGTCGCGTTCGAGGCTGTTGGGCACGAGGCCGTACCTGGTGAGGTAGTTCATGACCACGGCCCCTTCCGACCCGAATGCGACCGGGCGGCTGGAGGAGGGGTCGACCACGCGGTAGAGGACGTAGGGGGCGTACGAGTCGAAGACCGTGTCGCCAGTGGCCTCCGGGTCAGGGCGCTGGACCGTGCCGCTGAGCACGGAGGTGCTGCCGTACGACCCCCGGAACCGCGTCTTGGGAAAGAGCTCCGCGGACAGGTAGTCCAGGGTGTCGGGGTCCATGTGCGCACCGGTCCAGATCACCAGGCGCACCTTCTCCTGGATCAGCGCACGGACCGAGGCACGTTCGGCCAGCCGGGCCAGGAGCGGAGGCGTCGTGATCAGGAACACGATGTCCTGTGATCGCAGGACCAGTTCGGTCTGGTCCACAAGGTGGTCGACGTAGGCGCCCGCACCGGCGGTGTCACCGGCGGCGATCAGGCGCTTCACCCAGCGGGGGTCCAGGTCGATGGAGAAGCGGATTCCACCCCTGGCCCGCGCGATCCTCCGCGAGTACTCGCCGAGCATGTGAGGGCCGCTGGGAGCCACGGCCAGCGTGTGTCCCGTACCGTCGTCGCGGTAGTGCGAGTTCTCCCAGGCCATGTACTGGTCGAACCAGTTCTCGAACATCACGAAGCGCTTGGGAGCCCCCGTGGTGCCCCCGCTCTCGTACACGGCGCACGCCTTCTCCGCCGCTTCCAGGCCCCGGGGGATCAGGTCCTCGACCGGGACGTCCCGGAGCTCGTCCACCAGATTGGGGAACTTCAGCAGGTCGTCGACGCACCGCACGTCCTCGACCGGGTCGAACCCCAGCCGTTCGCGGCGCTCCAGCCAGTACCGGGAACCCGTGGCCGGGTCGAAGTGCCAGCGCATCATGGCTCGGACGTGCGCGTCGGCCTGTTCGCGGGCGTTCATGGCGTGTCACCGTGCTTTCTCGTTCGAGAACGGAGAGGGGGGAAGAGAAGCGGCCCGGGCGTCGTCAGACGCCGTGGTACGAGCCGCCGTTGATCTGGAGAATCTGCGAGGTGACATAGCCACCCGGGTTCGAGCACAGGTAGAAGCCGAGCTCCGCGACGTCCGACGGATCTCCCGCGCGTCCCAGCGCGGTCTGCCGGACGAGCATGGTCTCCCGCGCGGCGGGCAGGCGGCCGCCGAAGAGGTCGGTGCCGGCGACATAGCCCGGTGCGATCGCGTTGGCGCTGATGCCGCGCGGTCCCAGGCGCGTCGCGAGGGTGTGGACGTAGGAGTGGAGGGCCGCCTTCGCGGCGCCATAGCCACCCGTCCCGCCGGATCCCCGGTAGGCGGCGATGGAGCTGTAGAGCACGACGCTGCCGCCGTCGGCCATGAGGGGCAGCAGGCCTTCCACGGCGACGACCGAGGTCATGACGTTCGCCCGGTACGCCTCCTGCCATTCCGTCAGGACCGACGTCACCTCCTCCGCGTCCGCGCCTTCGGTCGGCGGGACCGCACCCGCGCAGCACAGCAGCGCGCTGACGGGCAGTCCCGTCGACCTGACGTGGCTCCGCAGCCGCCCTGCCGAATCGGAGTCGGACATGTCGAGGGCGAGCGGCTCGACGTCCGCTCCGGCCACGCTCGACTCGATTTCCCGCACTGCCTGGGTGAGCCGCTGCTCCTGACGTGCGATCAGGAGCACCTTGTCGTTGTTCTCGGCGAATCGCTTCGCCGTTGCCTTGCCGATTCCGGCGCTCGCGCCGGTCACCACGATCAACCTGGACAGAGTCGAACACTCCATTGACGCGTTGCTGCGAATGATCTGTTGCTGGAAGAAGCAGGAATTTCAGAGGGATCGGGAATTTCAGAGAGATACGGAGGGCGGCTGAAGTTCCGCGAGGAGGGCCTTCCGGTCCGGTTTTCCGATGGCAGTCCGCGGGATGTCCGCCAGTTCCACGATCCGCGACGGGCTCGGGACGTCCTGGAGGGCCGCTCTGATCTCCGATACGCCGACCGCGCTTTCCCGGCCGGTCCAGAACACCACGTATCCCTCGCCGGCGAGGGAATCGGCGGGCAGGGGAAGTGCGACGCATTCCGCCTGCGGCAGGCAGGCGTTCAGCCGCTCGTCGACCCTGGCGAGATGGACTTTGACGCCGTTCACCTTGATCAGGGAGCTGCTGCGCCCGACGAGCCGGAAAGCGCGGGGTCCGGTGAATTCCACCAGGTCGCCCGTGGCCCACTGAGTGGGCGGTCGCGTCCCGTTCTCCGGGCGGGCCAGCCGCGGACCGCGGATCACCAGTTCCTCCGCCTGTCCCGCCGCCGTCGCGTCGGCTTCCCGTACGAAGGACACGTCGGGGAATGTCTGCCAGGGGCCGGCCTCGCTCCGCTCGGCAGCCAACGGCCGGTGGGCGAGCCCTCCGGTCTCCGTCGACCCCAGGATCTCGTGCGCCCGCAGCAGCGGAGCGGCCCCGCGGACGAGTTCGTGGGCCGTGGGCGGCGCGGCCGCCGAGCTGTGCAGGGCGACGACCGAGTGCGCCCGTTCCAGCACCGGCCAGCCGCGGCGCAGCAGTTCCCAGGCCATCGGGATGCAGACGGCCAGGACTCGCTCGCCGGGGGAGACCGGCAGGGGTGCGAACGGATCGGCCCACGCCTGATGGACGGGGACCCGCGCACGGCGGGGCAGCCACTGGCCGAACAGCGCGCCGAACAGGTGCTGCGGCGGCGCGTAGTTGATCACGCGGTCGACCGGGCCGACGAGACGCGTGCCGATCAGCTCCACCTCGCGTTCCATCTGGCCGGGGAGCCGGAACCAGCGGCGTGCGTCTCCCGTGCTGCCGGAGGTGTCGAAGCGGATCTCGTCCTTGCGGTCCTCGGCCCGGTAGGCCTCCTTACGAGCGGGCGTCTTCGTCATGCCGCCTGGTCCTCGACGCGTTCGCGCACGTACTCGGTGGTCCTGCCGAGCGTGCTGAACCAGTAGCGGACGTCGTCGCCGACGAAATCGACCTCGATGCCGAACTCGCCCTCGACGGCGTTGACGTACTCGAGTGCCGCCAGACTGTCGAAGCCCGGCAGCGAGTCGGACAGGTCCGCGTCCGGGGCCAGCGCGCGGGCGGCGTCGCCGAAGCGCTTCTCGAGGACGGCCAGGACACGCGTGTCGATCTCGGTGAGGTCAGTGGTGGGCATGACGGGAGCCTTTCTCTTGGTCGCGGCCGACCGGTATCGGGTCGCCGCTCGTCATCGACCCCGATTCCAGGTAGAACACCCGGTCGGGCTGGGTGGGTTCGAACCGGACCATCAGGTGGGCGCGCTCTGTGTCGAGACCGAGCGCCTCCCTGACCTGCTCGGCCAGCTCGGCCCGGTACGTGTGGTCGCGGTCGGGATGGATGTGGCACACGACGGACGCCCACCGGGCCTGTTTGTCCTCGCTCGTGCCGTCCTCGTAGTTCGTCAACGGCATCGAGCCCGCGAAGTACGCCATGGGCTCCGCGGTACGGAAGGAGACCACGACGTGCGCGGCGTTCGAACCGTGCGCGGCCATCCAGCGGGTCAGGCGCAGCGCGGCCTTCAGCCGTGCGGAGGGGGTCAGCGGAGTGCTGGTCACATCGACGGTCGGCAAGATTCCGTGCCTTTCACGAGAGGGCCAGCGGTGGCAGGGGGTGCCCGCCCGGCGACAGCCGCAGCTCAAGGCGCCGTCCCAGGCAGTCGGCGAGCGGGCCGCCGCTGATGGCCATCAGGGGGGTCCAGGCGAACCCGGCGTCCGCCGTGCGCACACTGTCCAGGAACTTCGCCAGATGCTCGGCGTCCCACTCGAGGTCGAACGCGTCCGCCGCCAGCACGGCCTCGTAGGTGCTCAGCAGATCGGGGACCCGGTTGCCCTCGTTGGCGAAACCTCCGCCGCGGACCCGATGCCGGGCCAGGGTCTCGCCGACCCGGGCGCCGTCGGCCCCGACCGCCCGGTGCAGCGCCCGGAGGGCCTGCAGGGTGGCCCGCAGCGTGGGCCGTCCGCCGGGCACGTTGGCGTACCGGCCGGGTGCCGTCTCGCAGGCGGCCACGTACTCGGCGATGTCCCGCAGGTGGCCGGCGACGCCGTCCCCGCCGGTCCGGTGGAGGATCTCGGCGGCGGCGCACGTCGACACCATGTCCGACGCGCGGCCCTCCCAGTAGCCGAAGCCGCCGTCGGGGTTCTGGATGGCACCGGTGAGCCAGCCCGCGACTCGGGCACGGGCTGGGGCGTTCTCCTCGAACGCCCCCGCCGACAGGGCCCAGAGAGTGCAGCGCACCTCACTCCCTCGGCCGGGCATGTACATGATTCCGTCCTCGTTCGGCAGCATGCAGCTCTCCGCCCACCGCAGGGCGTCGCGTTCCCCGGTGTCCGAGAAGTGGCCGGCCATCAGGCGGGCCGAGGTGGTGAGCACGTCGGAGGCGAGTTCGGGGGTGCGATAGGTGAACCCGCCCTGCTCGGTCCGGAAGGACAGCACCGTCCTGACCACCCCGTCGGCGATGCCGTCGAGGGCGGCGCCGAGTTCCCTGAGCGCCCCCACAGCGCAGAACGCGGCCCACACGTCGGGCACGGGATAACCGGGCCAGCGGGTGAACGACCCCTCCGGTCCCCGCCGGGCCAGGATCCAGGCGACACAGCCCGCGGGGTCCCGTGGGGTCGCGTCGAGGCGGCTCAGGGCGCTGGTGGCCCGGAACGTCGCCCACAGACAGTCCGTCTCGTCGCCCGCCTGGAAAGTGAATCCGCCGGCCGCGCTCTGCCGGTCCCTGAGCCAGTCCGTGAGCCGTTCCCGGTCCCAAGGCAGCGGCCCTCGGCCCCCGGTGGCCGTGTGCCAGGCGGTGACGGCGTAGTAGCAGGCCCGTACGTCGGACGAGCCGTCCTTCGCGTGAGCCGGGCTCCATGCCAGTCCGCCGTCCTCGGCCTGGAGCGCCGACAGCCAGTCGAGCAGCGCCTGCGGCGGGTGCTCACCGTAGATCTCCACCAGAGTGCGTACGGCGTAGTAGGTGGCCCATACGTCCGATGCCTGACCGGGGGTCATGGCGAACCCGCCGTCCGCGTGCGCGGCGCTCCACACCCACGCGGAGCTCGACCTGCCGACCGTGCCACGGCTGTCGGCCGGCAGATCGGCCATGGCCTGGGTGCAGTAGTAGGTGGCCCAGGCGTCGGAGCTCATGCCGGCCGACCACGCGAATCCGCCGTCGGAGTTCTGCCGGGAGGAGAGGAAGCCGGCGACGGTCTCGGGGGAGGGCAGGTCGCCGACGCGGCCGAGCCAGGCGAGCGTCCGTACGGCGGCGTAGGTGCACCACAGGTCGGACTCCCCGGAGACGACACCGGACGACCTGAGCAGCGTCTCGTACGTCATGCCGGCACCGCCTCGCCGACGACCCGGAAGTTGGAGCGCTTCCAGCTCTTCTGGGAGCCGCCGCTCTTCGTCGTCACCGGCAGCCGGTTGACGAACCGGACCTCGTCCCACCAGAAGCCGAGGCGTGCGTCCGTCTGCCGCTGGATGAGGTCGTTCCTCGCGGGCTCGGTCTCCCGGTCGCTGCTCGGGTCCCGCTCCAGCAGCAGCCGCGCCCAGGTGCCGCCCTCGTCGACTTCGATCAGGTAACCCATGACGTCGTGGTTGGCGTAGACGATGGCTTCGAGGTCGCGGGTGCGCACCCGGCTGCCCTTGATCTCCGTTCCGTCGCTGCCCCGGCCGTGGACCGTCACCACGGGGGCATCCTCGCCGCACGGGCAGCCGTCGGTCAGGGTCACCTCATCACCCATGTCGAGGCGCAGGAGGGGACGGGCGTCGTTGTTGAGCGGGGTGACGACGAGCCGCCCCTCGCGTCCCGCCTCGGCGGGCGCGATGCCGTCCTCGTTCGCGATCTCGAAGTAGTTGGCCCGGCGCAGCAGGTGCAGCCGGTCGTGCGCGCAGCACGCGGCCAGCGTGCCGCTCTCCGTGCTGCCGTAACTGGCGTCGTAGGCGCGCGCGTTCCACCACTGACCGGCCATGGCACGCAGTTCGGGAGTGCTCACCTCCCCCAGCAGCATGAGGAGTTCGACGGACTGACGTAGCCGATCCAGCAGGCCGCGCCTCTTGATGACCTGGGAGAACTCCAGGAGCACACCGGGCGCCACGAACAGCGCGGTCGGGCGGAAGACCTCCCACAGGCCGACGATGCGGTCCCAGTCGGAGATCCCGGTGGTGTACGGATAGGCCTTGACGTGCGGAACGCCCAAGAACTCGCAGACACCGACCATCAGGTCGGCCACCGGCACGATGTCCGAGGGCAGCAGGATCAGAGCGCGGTGACCGCCGTCCGCGAGCATGGTGCGCCAGGCCTCGGCGACGGACACGGTGTTGGCGACCATGTCCTCGGTCGTACGGGGCGTGGGCGTGGGGGCCCCGGTCGTCCCCGTGGTCTGGTAGTACTTCAGACCTCCGCCGACCGGTACTCGCAGGTAGTCGAGCGGGCGGGCTTTGAGGTCGTCCTTGGAGGTCGCGGGCAGGCCCAGGAACGCCTGCATCGAGAACGCACCGAGCGAGGCGTAGCCGGGTGTCTGCTCCGCACGCTGCCAGACCTCGGCCAGCTTCGACGCGTAATAGGCCTCGTCGGAACAGCCTTCGCGGCGGTGGTCCGTCACCTCCCGCTGTATTCGCTCCATGAAGTCGAGGTCACTCCTGGAGTTGATCTTCATAGGTCACTCCTTGATCGCGGCGGATGGATCGGGGCGCCGACGCGCCCCCTTCGACAGGGCCTACGCGCCGTGGGCCAGCCCCTTGGCACGCATCAGGAACTCGCCGAGGAACCCGTCGTGCGGTACGTCCGGATGGACCCAGGAAGTCGGCTTGCCCCGGTACACGTTGGAGACCGCCGTGAGCTCCATGGCCTCGGCAACCAGCCCCCGGTCCTCGGTGTGCAGCGACAGCACCAGCGAGCCGTCGAGCACGTCCACGGCATCGCGCTCGAATGGAGCGACCCACACACACGGGAAGGGCACCTCGTACGACAACAAGGGGTCCCGCGCCGATGCCAGTTCCACGACCGCAGGCGTGAGCGTCGCCAAAGAGCCCTCACCACCGAGCCGTTCGGCCCTCGGCGCGAGATGTACGACGGCGTCCTCGGCCCGGTCCAGGACGGCCGCGGCGAGCCGTTCCGCATCGGCCTGCGGCATGCACGGCAGTAGCGCCTCCTCAGCCAGGGGCCGGGCGGGCTCCACCTTTCCCAACGCGGCGGCCAGTTCACCGGCAAAGCCCGCCGGTTCCTGTTCGACCAGCACACCCGTGGTCGCGGTGCACGCGGTTCCCGCGTGAAAGAGCGCTCCCGCAACCGCGATGTCGACTCCGGCGCCCCGGTCCGCGTCGGCGGCCACGACCAGCTTCGAGCGGCCCGGCCCCTCAAGCAGGACATCGCCGCGGTTGCGGTACTTGTCCACGACGTCCTGACCGCCGTACACCAGGGCACGGTCCGAGCGCTCGACGATCAGGTCCGCCGTCGCGTGGTTGCAAGGCGCCATGACCAGCTGGGTCGTCGGGACTCCTGCCCGCCACAGCGCGGTGACGAGACGGAACGGGGTGAGCGGATCCCGGTTGGAGGGGCGGACGACGATCCGGTAGCCGAGCGCCAGCGCCTCCAGCCACATGGCGTGAACTCCCGGGCTGTTGCCCGCGGCATGCACAGCGAAGACGTCCCCGGTGCGGCACCACGCCGCCCCCGCCGACGGGGCCTCGGACAGGGCGGTGCCGACGGGGGAGCAGCCGAGCGGCCGGGCCGACGACGGCGCCCGTCCCACATCACGCAGGGCCTGTGTGATGAGCGCGTCGCATTCACGCACAACCGTCAGGGGTGTGCCCGTCAGCGCCGACACCCGCCGCTCATGCGCTTCCAGCTCGTCTCCCAAGACCTCCTCGGTCTCGAAGACATCGGCGGCCTTCTTGAGCACGTGCCCTGTCTCTGCCACGGGCAGAGGCGCGCTCGCTCGCAGCTGATCGATCCAATGGGAGACGACCAGGCCGGGGACGGAGGCCAGTTCAAGGGCCGGGACGCCCGAGGCGTCCGCTACGGGGGTACGACTCCGTGTCCGGTAGGGCCCGGCCGGACCCAGTGCGGAGATGTCCACTTGCTCGCTCTCCTGTTCCTTCTGGCGCGTCACGGGAGTACGGGGGGAGGGGGGGCGGCGGACAAAGCGGGTCAAGGTGCCAGTGCCGGCACGTCCCGGCGCCGACGGGCCGCTGCCGCGAGGTCCTGGAGCACGTCCACGGTGGCGGCCCATCCCATGCAGGCGTCGGTGACGCTCTGGCCGAACACGGGCTCGCCGACACCGAGTTCCTGACGCCCCGGGACCAGGAAGCCCTCCAGCATGACGCCTCGGATGTGGGTGTCGCCGCTCGCGACCTGTGCCCCGATCTCGCCGGCTACGACGGCCTGCTGATCGTGGTCCTTGCCGCTGTTGCCGTGGCTGGCGTCGATGACCAGGCCGGTCGGCAGAGCTGCCGCCGACAGCAGTCGAGCTGCCTCACGCACGTTCTCGGCGTGGTAGTTGGGCCTGCCTGACGCGCCCCGGAGGACCACATGGCAGTCGGTATTGCCACTCGTGCGCAGCGCGACCGGCCTGCCCTGCCGGCCGAGGCCGAGGTAGGCGTGGGCGGCCGCGGCGGACCGTACGGCATCGATGGCGACGCCCACCGATCCGGTGCTGCCGTTCTTCATGCCCACGGGCATGGGGAGACCGCTCGCCATTTGCCGGTGTACCTGGCTCTCCACGGTTCGGGCCCCGATGGCTCCCCAGGAGATCAAGTCGGACAGGTACGCGGGAGCCGCCGGGCTCAACCACTCCGTTGCGATGGGCAGACCGAGTTCGGCGATCTCCAACATGAGCGTCCGGGCCATGCGGAGCCCCCGGTCGAGGTCCAGGCTGCCGTCCAGCATCGGGTCAGTGAGCAGCCCGGTCCAACCGACCGTGGTGCGGGGCTTTTCGACGTACACCCGCATGACGACCGCCAGGTCCTCGGCCAGGTCGGCGGCCACTTCACCCAGTGATTTCGCGTATGCCAGACCAGCGTTCACGTCATGGACCGAGCACGGGCCGACCACGACGAGCAGACGGTCGTCGTCTCCGCGCAGTACACCGCGGGTCATCCGGCGGCCGACGCTCACCGAACGGGCTGCCGCCTTGGTCAGCGGCAGCGCGCTCAGAAGTTCGTCCGGGGTGCTCGCGAACTGCGGACGGTACTGCCCTCCGATATCCACCGGCGAAAACTGTTCGGCCACGGAATCGGGGTTTTCCTCGGCCAATGTGTCAAGACTCTGCATCGTTCCTCAATTCGTTCTACTCAGCGCAATATCTGTGCGTCGGCAACGAATCATTCGGGGCACACGGACCTCCGAACTTCTGACTGCCCAGCCCCAAAGGCCGATCGGATCGGCGCTAGTGGGGGAGATGCCGCAGCGCAACCGTTCGGCAAGCACGTAAAAACACCGTGCCCCATCCACGGAGCGGCCCGCCACCTGCACGGCGTGCAGCAAGTTGTTGTGCACCAAGCTGCACAACA
This sequence comes from Streptomyces sp. R28, assembly GCF_041052385.1. Classification (GTDB taxonomy): domain Bacteria; phylum Actinomycetota; class Actinomycetes; order Streptomycetales; family Streptomycetaceae; genus Streptomyces. The sequence goes on from NZ_CP163439.1 coordinate 10,615,004, forward strand.
ATGTGTGCCTGCACCTTCCGTGATTTCCCCATGGCAACGGCTGAATCGGTGAGTTGAGTTGAGTTCAGTTGTCGGGTGAGGGGGACGAGGCAGCAAGCAATTTTGGGGCCGTGTCGACGGGCCTGGGGGCGGTAGGCGTCGTGGTGGAAGCCGCGGTAGGCGGCGCGTCGTGGTCGTAGCCACGGTCGGTGAACGGCGAGTCCGGCTTCCGGCGGGGTCGGCCGATCCGGCCGCGAACCGGCGGAACCGCGTCCAGCAGGAACAGCAGGAGTGACGTCGTTACGGTTGGCGCCGGTCAGCGGAACGGCGAGCGGTGTCCCGCACCCATCAGCGGTCGAGTGGTGCTTGGAGCCGGCGCGACTTCCACCTGGCCTTTTCCAGCAAGGCGGCGCGGACGTCGGCGCAGTCCAGGGCGTCGTCCGGCAACCTGGCCGACCAGGTGGCGACTTGGTCGGTGCCGATCTCTATGAGCGGCTTCGGCTTCGGCAGGCCCTTCACGTACCCGGAACTGTGGCTTCCACCATGGCGAAAATGGTCTTGAACTGGTGAGATCCTCGGATGCTCGGTTTCCTCCTCCGCCTCCTGCCATTCTGGGTCCGCGAGCCCCTGCTCATCGTGATCGGGTCCGTTCTCGGCGTACGCATCATGTACCTCGCCGTCCGCGATCACGACCGGGTCGCGGCCGGTCTCGGCGCGGTGTTCCTCGTGTTCACCGCAATACGCGTCTACGTGGTGGTCCGGGCTTTGCGCGCACGCCGGAACCTGAGTCAGGCGGCCTCCGCGGCCGGGGCGGCGGTCGATGCTGCCGCCCAGGCCCAGGCCCAGGCCCAGGCCCAGGCCCAGGCCCAGGCCCAGGCGCAGCCCCAGCCCCAGACGCACGCCGGAGCTGGGCCGCGTCCCGGCCCGGACGCTTCGGAGAAGGAGCCCAACGCGTGGGGCCAGGCCGTCGCGGCCGTGGCCGTGTTCGGGGCACTCGCGGCCGCGCTGTGGGTGGCCCCACGCATGATGCCGTCCGACGACAACACCCCGCAGCCCGCCTCGTGTTCGGCCGGGGAACACGAGGAACTGCCGAAGGTCTACAAGAAGACGCCCCAGCCTGTGACAGGCGAAGAGCTGTGCGAGGCGCTCAACCGGCCAGACCTGGCCAAGCTCCTTGGAACGCCTGAGGAGACCGTGACCACTGCCTCCGGCACCAGCAACACGGCTCCCCTGACTGATGGGAAGGTCGCCCAGCCGGAGGCCGAGGTCAAGTTCGACACGTACACGGTGAATGTCTCGGCTACTTACAACGACCTGTCGACCGACCAGTACGTGACGCTGATGAAGTACGGGGACGAGAGGGACGTCAAGACGCTTACGGTCCTCGGCCGGCCCGCGGTCTTCGCCTCGGATCACACCATGCAGTTCGAGATCAATCTTGGGAGCAGCGGATCCGGCGGGCCGGTCGAAGAAGGTCCCCTGGCCAGGACGCTGTCCGTGGCCCTCGACCGTAAGGACCGGGGCGGCTACTTCGACGTCACTGTCTGGAGCACGTCCGGAGCCCTTCCGGATGACAGCGTTCTCCTCGGCATCGCCGAGAAGGTCCTTCCGACGATCCCCGAACGGACTGCTCGATGAGGCGTCCAGAACATTTCGGCCGCGAAAAGAACGGCCCGGTCGGGCCGCGGATGACGGTGCCTGTCTGGTGACGGGATTGCGTACGGCGATCTCCTTGGCTCAGCCCCCGTCGGCGGCGCGTGCGGCCCACCGGTTGCCTTCGCGGCGTAAGGCTCTGCGGGGCGCCACGCACAAGGTCCGAGGACGAACTCCCATGCCCGGCGCCGCGGTTCCACCCGAACGAACCGCGGCGCGATGCGGCCCGGCCCATCAGGGCCTCGAACATGCCCTGCCATCGGCAGGCTCCGTGCGCCGCCCTGCGGCCGCCGATTGATCGCTTGTCTTCACACACGGATGATCAGCGGCGGCTGGCCGCGCCACTCGCCCCACAGCAGAGCCCTCCTCGACCAACGGGGTCACACGCTTCGGTGTGCCTTCATGCGAAGCGAAGGACGCCCGGGTGGCAACGGCCGCGCGGAGGCAGGCGGCCATCTCGGCTGCCTGCTTCGGTGGCACGGACAGGATCCCGTTCTCGGTCATCAGGGCGTGGAACTGCTGCCGCTCGTAGGGGACGCCGGCCGGCAGGGCAGCGATGTGCCAGCGAAGGTGCGCCGGCAGGGCCTCGGCCCGGTTGTTGCCCGCGATCGGGATCAAGGTCGGGCGGGATGCCGCTGTGCGGGCGTTGGGGATTGATGATTTCGCCCTGCGTCGCTGTCATCGCTGTCATGACTACGCCACCGTGGTCATCGACGCCTACACCGGCACCCGGATCTCGCACGGCCTGTGCGACGCTGCGGCCAAGGAGGTCGCCGCCCACAGCGCCTGTTGGGCCACGGTCACCGGACTGCGCCAGGGCAAGCTCGTCGAGCTCACGCTGCAACGCTTATAGTTGAGAAACTATTTATCTTTCAACTACCGGTTGTTCCCGATCTGTTGGATGCGAGAAATGAGGGGGCTCTTGTTACGCCGATTGATCTCCGCAGTGGTGGTGATGGCCGGGGTGGCAGCGGCACTTGTCGTTCCGGCCGCCGCCACCGATTTCCCTGCGGCCACCACGCCCTTGGTCTCCTGGAACATGCAGGGGTCCAGTATCAAGGCGAAGACCGGCAGCAAGTGGACCAACACGGTCCGGCAACAGGCGTTGCAGGTGCCGATCGTGATGCTTCAGGAGGCCGGCCCGGAGCCTCCTCCGCGCAGCGACCCACAGCCCAGCCAGACCTTCACCACGACCGACAGCCAGGGCAACACACATCAGCACACCGTGCTGCACCACACCTGGGTCGTCGACTCCGGTTACCGCAATCCCATCCCGACCCGTGAGGTCTACTTCCTGCAGACCGACGACGACGCGCAGAACCCGCGCCGGATCGGCGGCCGGGTCAACATCGCGCTCGTCCTGAGCGAGGGGCCGGACGAGCTGCTCGTCGTCGGCAACCCGGTCGACGCCGGCCGGAACGCGCTCGGCGCGCGGTTCGGAGGCGAGTGGTACTTCACCTTCCACGGCCTGTCCGGCGGTGGCGGTGACTCCGGGCCGATGATCAGGGCCATCAACGACCAGGTCTCGGCCCTCGGGACCCAGCGTGGTGTCACTTACAACGCGACGATCGGTGGCGACTTCAATGTCGAGCCGGGGGTCCTGGCCCAGCGCCCGAACCTCCCGCAGGGCATGCGGATCCACGGCTCGGGCATGGCGACCCACCAGGGCGGTAATCAGCTCGACTACTTCGTCACCACCAATTTGAACCAGGATCTGCCGGTCACCGTCCGGTCCGACGGCGACTCCGACCACCGGCCGGTCCAGTCCGGCCAGTTCAACGCGGCCGGACCCACTCCGTCGCCCGCCGCCGGCCCGGAGATCGACGAGCTCCGGGTGATGGCGGCCGGTGACGGGATCACGGTCGGTGTGAACAGTACCGACGAGACCGGCTTCCGGAGCTACCTGGACACCATCATCAAAGGCCTGACCACTGCGGTGATCGGTGGCGCCACAGCGGCCACTATCCTCTTCAAGCGCACGGATTTCGTCGGTGAGCAGAGGAACGGCAAGCGCGGCGACCCCGACCACATGGGCTTCGACGGCAAGGGCATCGACGACATCAAGGCCCAGACGATCCCCGCGCTGCAGACGCTGCGGCCGAACATGATGACCCTGATCGCGGGCACGGCCGACCTGACCGGCGGCGCCGACGGCGCCGCGACGGCCGGGAAGATGCGGGACTTCGTGGACGCGATCCACCGGACCTCGCCGACGACCACGGTCCTGCTCGGGACCCTGCCGCCGTCGACGAACCCGACGTACCAGGCCCGGATCGACGCTTACAACAGCGCGCTCACCACGATGGCCTACGCCAAGATGGACGGCGGCGCACGGCTGGTGCTGGTCGACCTGGGCTCGGTCACCCCGGAGGACATCACCAACGAGATCTACCCGACCGACGCCGGCTACCAGAAGATCGCGGAGGCCTTCGGCGAAGGCACTCGGATCGCGGTCCTGCAGCGCATGATCAGCGGCCGCTCGTACGTCTGGGAGCCGATCGGCAAGATCCGGGACGCCGCCGCGACCGGCTCGAAGATCGCCTTCCCCGACCTGAACGGCGACGGCAAGGCCGACTACGCGGTGGTCGGCACGGACGGCAAGGTCACCGGCTGGCGCAACGACGACCCGCGCAAGGCCGCGGTCTCGCTGGGCGACATCAGCCCGGCCGACCGCGGAAACAACCCGGCGCTGGTCAACTTCGCCGACCTGGACGGTGACGGCAAGGACGACTACATCCGGATCCTGCCGGCGGCCGACTCGCCGACCGGCATCCCCGCGATGCGGATGTCGCGGAACACCAGCAGTGGCGACAAGGTCAGCTGGGACAGCGCGACGATCGTCGCGAACAACCTCACCTACGAGCCGGAGCTGTACTTCACCGACCTCGACGGTGACGGCCGCGACGACCTGATCACGCTGGACCGGATGAGCTTCCCGACCGCCTGGCAGAACAAGGGCAAGGGAATGCCGACCGAGGGCGGCTGGAAGAAGGTCGCGGGTTTCGCCACTCCGGGTGAGTCGCGCGGCGCGCAGGTCGCCTTCGCCGACATCACCGGTGACGGCAAGGCCGACACGGTCCGGGTCGAGTACACCACCGGTGAGGTCCGGGCCTGGCAGAACACCGGCGCTCCGTGGGGCGTCACCGCCGGCTGGAAGTCGCTGGGCGTGATCCGCGCCGACGATCCGTTCCAGGGCACCTTCGGCACCTTCGCCGACCTGAACGGCGACGGGATCGAGGACTTCGCCATGACCCGCTCCGGTACGACGGCGACGGCGTCGACGAAGACCGTCGCCAAGACGGCCGTCAAGGCGGCCGCGGCGAGTGGTGCCGGTGACATCGAGGGCTGGCTGGTGCCGAGCTACGGCGACGGCAGCCGCAGCGACGGCGGTGCCGGTGATCTCGGTGTCAACGGCGGTGTAGGTGACCCGATGGAGTCGCACCCCGGTGGCGACGACGGCGGTACGCGGCCGGCCGCGTCCGGCGACTGCCGGCCGGAGGGTCTGGCGACCACGCCGGGCGTGGCGACGCCGTACTGCAAGGTCTATCAGAGCGACGGCCGGGAATGGCTCGGCGAGGGCCGGGGCCGTCGGGTCGTGGGCTACTTCAACGGTGGCCGCACGGGCGCCGACGGCACGCCGCACTACCTGGTGAAGAACATCCCGTGGTCGAAGGTGACCCACCTCAACTACGCGTTCGCGTCGGTGGCGAACAACAAGATCAAGGTCGACTCGAACGCCACCCAGAAGGAGTGGCCCGGCGAGGTCGGCGCCGAGATGGATCCCTCGCTGCCCTACAAGGGACACTTCAACCTGCTGACGAAGTACAAACGCCTGCACCCGCGGGTGAAGACGCTGATCTCGGTCGGTGGCTGGGCCGGTTCCGGTGGCTTCTACGCGATGACCACCAACGCCGACGGCTCGGTCAACCAGGGCGGGATCGACACGTTCTCGAGCTCGGTCGTGGACTTCCTGCGGACCTACGGGTTCGACGGTGTCGACATCGACTTCGAGTACCCCACGGTCCTCGAGGACACCGGCAATCCGGCCGACTGGGCGGTGTCGAACCCGCGTCGCAAGGGCCTGCCCACGACGTACGCCGCGTTGATGAAGACACTGCGGGACTCGCTGAACCGGGCTTCGGTCGCGGACAACAAGTACTACCTGCTCACCTCGGCGTCGTCGGCCTCCGGCTACCTGGCCCGCGGTATGGCGAACCAGACCGCGCTGGACTACCAGGACTTCACCAACCTGATGGCCTACGACTACCACGGCACCTGGAACGACGTCGTGGGTCCGAACGCGGCGCTGTTCGACGACGGCAAGGACCCGGAACTGGCCGACCAGTACGCCACCCCGGAGTACGGGAAGATCGGGTACTTCAACACCAGTTGGGCGATGAAGTACATGCGTGGCGCGATGCAGGCCGGGCGCGTCAACATCGGTGTGCCCTACTACACGCGCGGCTGGCAGAACGTCACCGACGGTACGAACGGTCTGTGGGGCAAGTCGCAGAAACCGAACGGCTGCGAGCCGGGTACGGGCATCAAGCGGCCGTGCGGTGACGGTGCCTTCGGCATCGACAACATCTGGCACGACGAGACCAACAACGGCAGCGAGCTCGGCTCCGGGACGAACCCGCTGTGGCACACCAAGAACCTGGAGAAGAACATCACGCCGGTCTACGCTCGCAGCGTCGGGCTGAAGCCGGAGACCGACGTCACCGACCGGCGCACGGGCCAGTACACCCGGCACTGGGACGACACGACGAAGACGTCGTGGTTGTGGAACGCCGAGAAGAAGGTGTTCCTGTCGACCGAGGACGAGCAGGGCATCGACGCGGTCACCGATCTGGTCAAGTCGACCGGTGCGGGCGGCGTGATGATGTGGGAGCTCGGCGGCGACTACGCCTGCCCGGCGGACGTCCAGCCGGACACCCCGTGCGGGATGGGGTACACGCTGACCACTCGGCTGAACGAGAAGCTGGGCAATATCGGCGCCTACAGCAACAGTCTGCGCGCCGGCACCGGTGGTGCCGCGCCGACGGTGACCGCCAACGTGAGCGTCGAGATGGTCAACTACCCGACCGCCACGGCGAACCTGTGGCCGTTGCAGCCGACCGTCCGGATCACCAACAACACCGGGCGCACGCTCGGCGGTGGCAAGGACACGAAGCTGTCGTTCGACATTCCGGCCTCGACGTCACCGCTGGTCAAGGACGCCAACTGGCAGACCGGTGCCCAAGGCGGCCAGTGGCAGCTGGCGGCCGGTTCGACGTTCCACCGGGTCAGCACGACGCTGGACTACTGCCAGATCATCCCGGCCGGGAAGTCGCTCGACTTGCCGATCATCTACTTCCTCCCGATCACCGGTCCGGTGAACACGAGTCTGTCGATCGGCGGTACGGCGTACGCGCCGGTGACCGACAACCTCAAGGGGCTCGGTACGGCGACCCCGCCGGCCGGTGGCTGTAGTGCCGGGAACTGGGACTCGACCAAGGTCTACTCCCCGGCCAGCCAGCCGATCGAGCAGACGACGGTCAAGTACAACGGCAAGGTCTGGAAGGCCAAGTGGGAGACGAAGGGCAGTGCCCCGGGCACCGGGGCCGACGCCGACCACGAGCCCTGGAAGCTGATCGGAGCCGCCAGCTGACCGTTCCCAGCCACCCAGCCTGACTCAACGTCTTGATCAAATAACCGGAGAGTGCTTCTGACCTGCAACGATGGGACTTGTCTAGGTTCCTGTCGGCTGCATGGAAGGAAGCACTCTCCAGTTGAGCAGACGTATCGGGTTGTACCCGAGTGTTCGTGTCGAGGGCGGTGGCAGCGGGGTGGTTTCGCAGGCGTCGCAGGCCGGGGCGGTGCTGTTGGTCGAGACGGTCCGCAAAGTGGGCCTGGACACCGCGATATCGGCGGCGCCGGCGCCGTGGCGCAAACCGCGGACGGTGCACGACCGGGGCAAGGTCCTGCTGGATATCGCGCTCACGACGGCTCTGGGCGGGGCCTGCCCGGCCGATGTCGCCATGCCGCAGCAGGGCCGAAGGCGCTCACCGCGATTCGCACGGCGCGAGCCGAAGTGCGCGGGCAGGTCTGGGAGTTGGCCGGTGCGGACGGTCCGGCCGCCGAGGGCAGCGTGATCGTGGACATCGACGGTGTGCTGGTGCTCGCGCACTCCGAAAAGCAGGACCCCACCGCGACCTGGAAGAAGACCTTCGGCCATCATCCGCTCCTCGCATTCGTGGATTGATAAAGCCCAAGACAGTGAGCCTGCCTACCAATTGAGGTGACGCGGCGTCTGCCCGGCCGGGGCAAGGTTGAAGGCGGTGATGGTGGCGTGCAGGGACTCCGACACGGCCGGTGCCGGCTGCCGGGCCGGCACCCGCGTCCGGCCCGAGGCCGCACGTCATGGACGTGTTGACGGGGCGGCAGCCGATGGCCCGGGCAAGGTGCCGACGAGGCTGAGGAGTCCGTGCAGTGCCGGTGTGGCATCTGCGGGCGGGTGGGCCAGGGCGAGGTCCACGGTGGGCCTGGGTGCGGTCACATGCTTGAGCCGGACTCCTGGTATGCGCAGTGCGCGGGCACGTCCCTCGGGTACCGGTGCGATGCCGGTGCCGGCGGCGACGCTGAGGAGGAGTTGTTCGTCGTCGGGTTCTTCCCGCACGATGCGCGGCCCGTGGGCCGGCCATAGCTGTCGGGTGATCAGGTCGTGCATGCCGGGGGCGTTCTCGCGCGGCCAGAGGATCACGGGTTCGGTGGCGATGTGGCTGCGGGTGATTCTGCGTTCGCGGGCGAGGGGATGGTTGGCGGGCACGGCCACGAGGAGTTCCTCGCGGGCGATGTGCCGGCACTCCAGCCCCGCGATGTCCAGCGGGGGACGGACGAAGGCGGCGTCCAGCCTCCCGGCGAGCAGCTCGGTGATGTTGTGTGCGGTCCACCCGGTCCGTACGACGAGATCCACGTCCGGGTGGCGGGTACGGAACGCGGCGATGAGCGCGTCGACGGGACCGCCGCGTGCCGATCGCGTCAGGGCCAGGCACAGTTGTCCCTGCCGTCCGCTGACGGCCGCCCGGATGCGTTGGTGTGACGCGTCCGCGTGGGCCAGCAGTTCACCGGCTTCGCGGGTCACGACCTCGCCGACGGCCGTCAACCGGCAGCCGCGGCTGCCGCGTTCGAGCAGCGGAGCGCCGATGTCCCGCTCCAGTGCCTTGATCTGCTGGCTCAGGGCGGGCTGGGCGATGTGCAGCCGATGCGCGGCCCGCGTGAAGTTCAACTCCTCCGCCAGCACCAGGAAGTACCGCACCCGCCGCAAGTCCATCCCTCAACGATAAGTGTTTCTTATGGTGCTGGCCATGACTGGTCTTGGACAGTGCGCCAACTTGCCGCCGACAGTGGAACGCACACGGTTCGGCGATCAAGGGGGAGACATGGGCGACAGGTTCGACGCGGTCGTCGTCGGCGCCGGGGTCATCGGGCTCACCACCGCGCTGCGCCTGCAGCAGGCCGGTGCCCGCGTCGCCGTGCTCACGGCCGAGCCGCCGGGCGAGACGACATCCTGGGTCGCCGCGGCCGTCTGGTATCCGACCCGCACTCGGTTCGAGCCGCGCGTACTGGACTGGGCCACCCGCACCTACGACGAGTTCGCCCGTCAGGCGGCGGACGGGGTTCCCGGCGTGGTCATGCGATCCACCCGGATGCTGCTGCGCGGCGAGAGTCACGATGTCCCCTGGTGGGCCGCGGCCCTGCCCGACCTGCGCACCCTGCGCGGGGACGAGGTGTGGGCCCCGTTCACCGGCGGCTGGGCGTTCACCGTTCCGACCGTGGAGATGTCCCACTACCTGCCCTGGCTCCAGCAGACCTTCTCCGCGGCGGGCGGCACACTGATCCGGCGTCGTATCGACGCCCTGGAACAGGCGGGCGTATGGGCTCCCGCGGTGGTGAACGCCTCCGGGCTGGCCGCCCGCGCCCTGTGCGGCGACACCGAAGTACACCCGGCGCGGGGGCAGTTGGTCCTCGTCGCGAACCCGGGGCTGCACACCTCCCTGCGCGACGAGGACAACGCCGACGGCCACACCTACGTCCACCCCCGCAGCACGGACGTCGTCCTCGGCGGCACCTTCGAGATCGGCGAGTGGGACACCACGCCGTCCCCGGCCACCGCGGCCGCGATCCTGCGCCGCTGCACCGACCTGCTGCCGGAACTGGCCGACGCCGCGATCCTCGGCCACCGGGTGGGCCTAAGGCCCTGCCGGGACGGCGGCGTCCGTCTGGAGACCGACCCTCGCCCGCCCGGCCGGGTGCGACGGCTGGTGCACAACTACGGCCACGGCGGCGCCGGAGTCACCCTGGCCTGGGGCTGCGCGGACGCCGCGGCCGCCCTTGCCACCGGGGCCGTCCGGCCGGGCTGAGCCGCCGCCGCTCGCAACTCCCCTTCGTACGGCCCCACACATACCCCTGCTCCGCATGCCCCGCTCGTACTGCTCTGCTCCCACTTTCCCAGGACTGGATGTACGCCGATGGATTCCGTCGAACCCTCGAACATCGTCCCTCCCGCCTCGGTGGCCCCTGGGACAGGACCACACCCCGGCCGGCCGCCGGTCAGGCCCCCGGCCAGGGTTCGGCGCCGCACGCTGCTGCTCGCCGCGCTCGGAGCGAGTGCCGCAGCCGTCCCGTTCGTGATGCTGGAGGTGAGAGCCAACGGCCCCGGCCCCCGTACCACTGTGTTCACGATCCCCGACGGCCACGCCGACAGCGTGGCCTTCAGCCCGGACGGCAAGACGCTGGCCGCCGGACTCTCCGGAGTCCAGGGCATCCGCAGCACCCTGCGGTTGTGGGACGTGGCCAAGGGTACGGTGACCACCCCCTGGCCCGACCAGATCGAAGACCTGGCCAAGGTCACCTACAGTCCGGACGGTAAGACGCTGGCCATGACCGGCTTCTCCTCCGTGTCCCTGTGGAACCTGGCGGACCGCGGCGGCATCGCGCTGCCACATCCCGGGCCCACCCTGGACCTGGCGTTCGCCCCGGACGGCAAGTCCCTGGCCACCGGCTGCCGTGACGGCGCGGCCCGCCTGTGGGACCTGACCACCGGCACGGTCACCTCCACGCTGACGACTCAGGGCATGGGCGAGGTCAATGCGGTGGCGTTCAGCCCGGACGGCCATGCCCTGGCCACCGGCAGCGCGGATGCCACCGAAAACCCGGTGCGGCTGTGGGACCTGTACAAGCACACGGTGGACGCCACCCTCGCGACCCCGCGCCGGCGCGGCTTCAAGCCCGTCGCATTCTGCCGGATGGACTACCTGGCGGCCACCGGCGGCATCGACCACCTCGTGCGCCTGTGGAGCTCGGCGACCGGCACCGTCATCGCCGAGGCCACCGGCCATACCGGCCCGGTGACGACGGTGGCGTTCAGCCCCGACGGAGCCACCCTGGCCACCGGCAGCGAGGACCACACCGTGCGGTTGTGGGACACGAGCACACTCGACGTCTACCCCATCGACACCCTCACCGGACACACCGGCAAGGTGACATCGGTGGCCTTCAGCCCGGACGGCAAGACGCTGGCCTCCGCCGGCCTCGACGGCACGGTACGGCTGTGGCCGAACCGATGACCCCGCCCCGGCCACGCACAACTCCCGCGGAAAACAACCCGGTCGACCACGGAAGGTACCCGATCATGGCTGTCAGAGATGCGGTGCCCACGCACGGAACCACGTTGCGCGGCAGAGGTGGGACCGCGCAGCTGTTGCGCGACAGCGTCGCGCTCGACCGGGCGGGGATCCGACTGGCCGTCCCACTGGAGGCGATCGAGAGCGTCCATGTCACCAGAGACAGGCGCCCCACCGCCGCGATCCGGCTGAACTCGACGGCCACCAAAGCCCCGGCAACCACCCTCTGCACGATCGGCTCCCGCAACACCGAGGAGATGGAGGCCTTCGCACGCGCCGTCAACGCGGCGCTCCCGCAACGGGACAAGACCGAACGGTGCGTCGACGGTGCGGCCCTGGTGAAGGCGGAGGAGCGCCCCTTCACATCCACGACGACATTCCGGCCGATCATGTCTCCGGCCCAGGCACGGGCCTGTGGCGTGCTCGCCTGCCTCTTCGCCCTCGGCCTGCTGCCCGCCGTGCTGGCGGGCGACGGGCGCCTCACCCAGTTGTGGATCGGCGCCTTCCTGGCGATCGCGATGGGCTGCGTCATCGCCCACGGCACCTGGCGCGCCACGGTGACGTGGTGGCTGCTGCACCGATACGGCGTGACCACCGAGGCCGTGTACGCGAGCCACTACCCCAGCTCCGACGTCAACAACCCGGGAACCGTGGTGTTCTCGTTCACCGACACCAGCGGCACCGATCACACATTCGAGCGCACGGGCTCGGCGGGATGGCAGCCCCCCAAGAGGATCGCCTACGACCCGGCCAGACCCGACTTCGCCAGAGGACCGGCACACCCATGGGCCAGAACCCTGCTCCTGCTGCTCCACCTCCTGCTCGGCGTGCCGGTCACGCTCACCATGGCGGCCTTCCTGGTGTGGTACTTCACCACCGCGATCCACACGTAGACAGGCACATGCCCCTCCGTCACCGACCGGCCCGCGCCTTGGGTAGCCGGCATTCGGGTGGGACCCCTCTGCCGACGAAGCTGCGGCCGGTTCGGGGCACACGGTGACGCAATCATGGGCGAGTCTCCTTGAGGCGCCTCCAGCAGATGAGGCTGCAGGCCAGGGAGACGAAGGCGTCGTGGAGTTCGGTGCGGCGCTCCCATCGGACGGCGAGTCGTTTGAAGTGGTGCAGCAGCGCGAAGGTCGAGACCGACGGGTTTGCGAGCAGTCGATCTCGGAGCCCGCATCCAACGGCGGCCTCACCGCGGTCGCTCGGGCCCACCGGTCGCTGGTTCAGCGTCGCTTTCCGGTCTCGGGGGTGGTGACGCCCTGGCTGGCGCGGCGCATGGCCTCGTACAGCGCAGCGTCTTCCGGCGGGTCCGGCAGCTGTCCGCGGGCCGGGGCCTGGAAGGACTGGATCATCCATGCCACCAGGCGGCGCCAGGCGTCCGGGGCGGCGTCGCCGGTGGCGCTGAGGACTCCGGCGTTGGCCATCAGCAGCAGCACGAGGTCCCGGCTGGTGAAGTCCTCGCGCAGTTGCCCGCTGTCCTTGGCGCGGCCGATGAGTTCGAGGAAGCCCTCGTACGCCCGGGCGTGGTGCTGCTCCAGTTCCGGGACGCCGGGGAAGCTCATGGTCAGGACGTCGGCGAAGCCGCGGTCGGCGGCCTGCATCGCGCAGACGTCCTGGATGTAGCCGGTGAAGCCGTTCCACGGGTCGGGGTCGGCCAGGGCCTCGGTGGTGGCCTGTGCGTACGCCTTCATGCGGTCGGCGAAGACCGCGGCGACGAGATCTTCCTTGCGGGGGAAGTGGCGGAAGAGGGTGGCGATCCCCACCCCGGCCTCCCGCGCGACCGAGGCCATCGACGCGTTCAGCCCGTCGCGCCCGAAGACCGTGCGCGCGGCGGCGATGATCCGCCCCCGGTTGCGCTCCGCGTCGCTGCGCTTGGACTGACCTGCGGAATCGGCCGCGCCGGCGTCGGTGTCGGTGTGGGCATCTCGGGGGCTCATACCGGTCAGACTAGCAAACCGGAATGCCTTATCCAGTTCCTGTGTTACGGTGGACAGTGAAACGGATAGGGCTTTCCGGAAAGGAAACGGATAGCCCTCTCCACCTCTACTTCCGCGAAAGGCTCTCTCATGCCCACCATCGCCATCGTCGGCGCCGGCCCCCAGCTCGGCCTCGCCATTGCCCGCACCTACGGCACTCACGGCTACGACGTCGCACTGATCGCCCGCAACCAGGCCAAGCTCGAATCTCTGGCCGGTGAGCTGGCCGCCGAGGGCATCAGCGCCGCCGCGTTCCCCGCCGACATCCTCGACCGCACCGCGCTCACCCAGGCACTCAAGGACGCGACCGCACACTTCGGCGGCATCGACGTCCTGGAGTACTCGCCGGTCGGCGGCCTCCAGACCGTCATGACCACCCCGGCCGCGACCGAACCGGCCGACGTGCAGCACGAGATGGACTTCCAGCTCTACGGAGCCATCGCCGCCACCCGCGCGGTACTGCCCGCCATGCGTGAGGCCGGCGCGGGCACCCTGCTGTTCACCACCGGCGCCGGTTCCGTCGACCCCGTGCCGCAGATCGCCAACGTCAACGCCGCCGCCGCGGCGCTGCGCAACTGGGTGATCAACCTGCACAAGGAGCTGGACGGCACCGGTGTCCAGGCCGCGCACGTCGCCATCAACGTGTCGATCGGCATGCCGGCGGTCCCCGGATTCCCGACCGCCCAGCCCGAGGAGATCTCCCCGGTCTACTGGGACCTGCACACCACCAAGCGCGACCAGGCCGAACTCGTCTTCAGTCTCTGACGCCCATCAGCCACCCGACCTCCTGGCCTCCCGGTATCTACGCCGCGCACTTCGCCATCAACACCTGGCTCGGGGAGGGCGGCCCCGAAAGCATTCCCTCGGGGCCGCCCCCGAGCAGGTCGCGCACCTGTACCGAGACGGGCCGTGATGCGCGACGCCTACTCCCGCTGCGGAAGCGTGGAGAGCCGGTCCTTGTTCGTGAGCCGCTTCGCGGTGCTGATCAGATTGGTCGCCATCAGCACCGCGAACAGCTCCAGCGCGTCGTCGATGGCCTTGGCCTCCAGGTGCCGCATCACCGCGGTCAGCATCGCGGTGCGCTTCGGCTCGCTCGCCAGCTGAAGGCTCGTCGCGTTCGACCCCAGGCCGTACCGGGCTAGCGCCGCAAGCCGGTTCGGCGGGAGCTTGTCCAGCTTCACCCGCCCCAGCCGGTACACGGCGATCTCGTCCACCCGCTCCAGCGCCCGCTTCATCGCCGTGCCCGTGGCCCTCGTCGGCGGCCGCCGGAAGGTCTCCAGGTACGAGTACCGCCTGCCCTCCGGCATCTCCAACAGCGCCACCAGGTCGGTGGGCAGTGACGGATCCACCCGCCAGGCTGCTCTCGCGGCTGTCGTGTGCAGGCCCTTGTCCGCGATCTCGCGGACTCCGGACACCTGCCGCGCCGGCACCGAAACACCGGGCAGCAGCACCCGGTGCCTACGCAGCCAGCCCACCGCGTGGTCGAACAGCGCCTTCGGCCCCTCCGAATGCGCCGCCCACGCCCGCCCGTGCAGGAACGTCCGGAACTTCCGCCCCCACTCCGGATCGTCGTACTCGTGGTACTCGTACGCGTCCCGGCGCGTGCTCGTACGCCGTCTTCGGACGCTCGGTGTACCGCTTCACGACCGAGACGTCCTCGATTCCGACCTGGTCGGCCAGGTGCTCCACCACCGGCCACGGCACACCCAGCGGATCATCCGGCAGAAACCGGGCCGATACAGCGCACCGTGCACATCTGCAAGGCGAAGCCCAGTTGGTGGTACTGCGTACGCCGCAGCGCAATCAGGCCGCGGTCCACGTCATTCAGGAAGAAGAAGCGTTCCAACTCCGGGCGCGTCGGCTCCTCGATCAGTCGATCTCACCGGCCTCACGAAGAAGGTCGGGATCCGCCTCCGGGGACCTCAGCGGGCCGGTCTTCCGCGTGACCGGGACGCACGCTTCTCCTCCATCGTTCAACAGCTTCTCCAGGTCCGTGACGCGGAGATAGCAGTCACCGTCGATACCCCAGTCACGCCCCCAGGAATTGCGTAGCCGTACTACGGGCGTCGTGGTGCCGTGTCCGTCGAGGCGCGCCCTGAGCGAGACGCCGCGGACGAGGATCGCGTGGCCACCGAAGTCACCCTCAGAGACCTCGAGCAGCCCGTTCGGAGCCGTTTCGAACATCGAGTCGTACCACTTGATACCGATGACGACCGGGCCGAAGTACCCCAGCGTGCGCAGAACGTCGTCGATACCGAACGCCCAGCGGTACTCCTCCATGTATCCACGGGCAACGATCGCCTTGGCACCTGCCAACACCGACGTACCGCTGTAGTTCTCCCCAGGCCACTCATCGAGCTGCTGCGCTTCCCGGTACACCCCGCGGGCGAAGCTGTCGTTCACACCCGGCACCTGCACCGGCTTGGCGATCAGCTCATGCGACCAGGCGAAGCCGACGCACGCACCCTCACGGCCCTGGTTGAGCCAGCCCGGACAGGCCCACCCGGCCGAGCGCAACGGCGCTCGCTCAGCGACCAGCGTTCGAATTGGATACTCTCTGCTGCGCTCGTCGAACTGCGGGACCCGGTCGAGGCGCGGATCGATGGTCGTGTTGCCGTTCTTCAAACTCAGGACGTCCACATCGCTCCTCAGGCCGCTTCGACGGTCACCAGCTGACATGAGCCAGCGCCGCGGCGCATCCTGAGAGTCTGCTCCTTGCGCCATGCGAGGGCGGCGCGATCGGCATGGTGACGGGTGGGGCCCCTGCCCTCGCCGCGGATCGTGAGCCCTCGCCATACGCTGACCGCGCTTCGGGACCTCGCGAAGGGTGCTCGTTGCTCCTCCCCGTCCGGTCCGGTCAGGACGACGCACGACAACGGAACGTCGACTCGTGTACACGGCGACGGCCGGGGCACTCCAGCCGTGTCCCAGTGAGGTGCCCGCGAGGAAGCCGAGGTAGAAGGCCGCGAGTACCACGTCGGGGAGAGCCGGCACGGCGTGGCCCCGCGCGCGGCACGCAGACGCGCGAGCTCCAGCCGCAGCGCGTCGAGGTCGGGATCGGGCGGCAAGCACTCGGGGTACCAGCCGAGCCAGTCACGATGCCCACTTAAGTCGGGTCCACGTCGGTGCTCAGCAGATGGTGGTCCGAGTACGCGGTCGGATGCACCTGGTGATCGAGCGGGACGACGCCGCGCAGGAAAACATAGTCGAACTTGCTCTGCCAGTCGGTGGTCGGCTTGCAGGTGCTGGTGGGCGAGGGCCGGCACTGGCGGTCTGTATCTGCGGCCAGCGCCCACATCCGGGCGAGTTCGGGGGCGTCCGGCACGGCGTTGAAGTCGCCGAGAACGATCGCGCGGTCGTGCCGGGCGACGGCCGCGGCGAGTACGTCGGTCTGGTCTGCTCGGACTGCCTCTTGACGTCGCTGGGCGAGATGCGTGTTGAAGACCCGGACGCGCTGGCCGCCCACGGTGGTGGTGACCGCCATGTACCCACGGTCTTCGGATCCGCCGTCGGGATATTCGACGTTGACGTGGCCTGTCATCGGTGCCGCCGAGAGGACCGCCTGGCCGAACCCTCCCGGACTCCACGGCACTCCTCCGCAGCGGCCCCAACTCCGCAGAACCGTCCCGTACTCAACGTGGTAAACGAGCCCGTAAAGGCTCTCCAGATAGATCCGGATCCTCTCGACGTCACCCATGCACGCTTCTTGCAGGCCGATGACCTGGGGCGCAAACTTGGCGATCTCCGCTGCCCGGTCAACGTCGCTCATCTCGCAGGGATTGCAGAGGTTCCACGTCATGACCCGGTTCGGTACGACGTCCCTGACGGCTTCGACGGGCAGTGACCCGGCGGAGAGGGCACCGCTTGGTGCACTGGGGCCGACGAGCACAATGCAGGCCAGGGTCATGGCGCCCGCGAGTAACCGCGTGCCCCTTCCGAGCACTATCGCCTCCTCAAAGTGGATACATATGGCAACTGGCGCTTCTATGCACGAGGTTATGGGACGGGGCCCAGGAGTACGACGCGATCGGCTTCACCATGGAACCCGAGCACTCGGATGACTGTAATCGCCCTTGGACCCCTCAGCGCCGGCTTGCCCAGCCGTCGGCCTATGTCTCGCTTCTCGCGGCTCCAGGGGCCGCGAGGTCGGTGAGGTCGGTGAGGTCGTTGGG
Source organism: Streptomyces sp. R28 (assembly GCF_041052385.1). GTDB lineage: Bacteria > Actinomycetota > Actinomycetes > Streptomycetales > Streptomycetaceae > Streptomyces. The sequence goes on from NZ_CP163439.1 coordinate 10,632,452, forward strand.
CGAGAGGGCCTTGCGCTGGACGGCAGAGAAGTAGATCTCGACTTGGTTGAGTCAGGAGGCGTGCACAGGGGTGTGGACCATGACCGTGTTCGGGAACGCCGCCGTGAGCCGTCGGCCGCCTTCTGACCGAGAGGGGAGGAGCCGTTGTCGACGAGGTCCGTATCCAAGACCACGCGCTTGGCCCTGCGTAGGGTTCCTGGCTCATGACCTGGGTAGCCACGCCGGCCAGTTCCGGGCACGACCAGAGTGAGAGCGGTACTTCACTCTCAGCAGGCAGCCGGCAGGCCGGCGACTTAACCTCGACGTCCTGCAACGGTGTGAATGAGGAGGGACGGCCGCAGCGTTGACGGCCTTTGAGCCGGGCAGGCCCACATGGGCGAACCGGCCACGCCAGCGGCGCACGGTGTCCAAATGCAGGCCCGTCCCGGGCGATGCACGCGTTGGAGCGTCCATGCGCGGCGTGCAGCACCACCTGCGCACGCACCCGCAGCCCGTGCTCGGTCTTGTGGCCGTAGGCCATCTTCTTCAACCTTCTTCAACCGCACGCGTTCGGCGGCACTCTGGGCTATGGGACGGGGGTGCGGACGGGCATGGCGGGCGAACCGATCGGCCGAAGCGGATCACTGGTACTCCGCAGTGGTACTCCGCAGCCTGCCCCGCCCGTCACCGCCCCAGCCCCCGCAATGACCGGTGCAAGAGGCCACTTGGAGAGGGAAAACGCAACTTCGACATGGCCCGCAGAGGCAGCTACCTTCACCTGGTCTTCGGCGATCGCCCACGGTCGCACGGAAGTTCCTTCAGGCTGAGCCACCCGCGACGGGATGAGTTGATCACGCCCCATGACTCCTCACCCCCAGGCGTAAGCCACCGAAACGGGTCCACACCAGGCACCCCCAACCAGGGAGAGACGCATGCCCCAACTTGCGCTGTACACATTCGGTGTCCTGAAGTCACCTCTCGCCGATCCCGCACCTCTCACGCGCGAGTTCTACGACAGAGGTGAGGCCGTGTACCGGAAGATCAGTCAGCACCCCGGGTACCTCGCGCGTGCTGAAGCGGCAGACGGTGACCGGGGCATGCTCTTCGAGGCCGACTGGGGTGCATGGGGAGAGTTCGCCGTACCGACTTGGTACGGCAAGGGCCGTACGGTGGAAACCACCGCCCTGGCCGCGACTCTCTCACTCTGGACCGACCTGCGCCCCGCCTTCGACGCCGTCTACACCGGTCTACACCGTGAGGCGCTGAACAGGCGTTACGACTGGTTCGAGAGGACAGAGCACCCAAACTACGTGATCTGGTGGGTCTCCGACGGCGTGATACCCACCTGGCAGGACGGGGTTTCCAGGCTGGAAAACCTCCACGACCACGGCTCCACGCCGCACGCCTTCACGTTCCACCACTCGTTCGCCCCTGAGGGAACTCCGACCAGGATCAAAGGCATTGAGCCGAAGAGCGACCAGGCTCGCTGACAAGGAAGCCTGAACGACTGGGTTCGCTGTCAAACGCCTCGATTGAATGGCGGCGAACAGATGCCTCTGCGCTACGGCGGATCCGCCGGTACCTGGGGCTTGGCCCTCTACTTCGCGAGCACCGATGAGTACCCAGGCGCCATCCTGCCCACGAGTGACTTCGCCGGCACCCCCGAAGACGCCCTCGACTGCGCCCGCGGCCTCTGGTTCGCGAGCCCGAGACCCCTTCGGTAGACCGCGCAGACCGAGGTCCCTGCCGGTCGTTGGCGACACGAACGGCTCATGAGATGGCGTGGCTTGAGCACTTCTATGAGAGCGCCGCGGGCAGCCAATGCGTCGGCCATGCCCCCATGGGGCGTCAAGCCGTCGAGCCGTCAAGATGTCAGCAGGACTGACAGGTCCAAGTCCCGACATGCGCGGGGAACGTCACCGCTGATGCATCCGTACGTCATGCGTACGCAATTGGTACGCGATCCGTACGCTTTCGGCTAGGGTTGCGATCGGAGGTGTCCATGTCCGAGCTGTTCGACGCCGTCGACGCGCTGGTGGCGTCCCGCTCCCCGCTGCCGCCGCCGGAGGAGCGCAAGCGACTGCGCACTGCACACGGCCTGACTCTGGACGAGGTGGCTGCCGCACTGAAGGTGCGGCGGGCAACCGTCAGCGGCTGGGAGTCCAGCAAGACCAAGACGGAGCCGCGGGGGCCGGAGCGCGAGGCGTACGCCCGACTGCTCGACAAGCTCGCGGAGCTGTACCCCGCCCCTGCCGGCGAGGCCGCTCCCGTCCAGGAAACGGCGGGGCCCGAGACGTTCGCCGCAACGCCCGCCCCGGCGACGGAAGCGCAGACTGTGCCCTCGGCCCCAGCCCCGGTCCCGGCCCCGGCCCCGGTCCCGGCCTCGGCCCCGGCCCCGGTCCCGGCCTCGGTCCCGGCCTCGGTCCCGGCCTCGGTCCCGGCCTCGGCCCCGGCCCCGGCCCCAGAGTCTGCGGGGGTGCCAGAGCCTGCGGCCTTGACCGCTTCCGAGAACATCCAGTCCAGCCCCGCCGCCAACACCGCTGCTCCGCAGGCCGCGTCGCGTCCGGCGCGCACCGCCAGGCCGTCGTCGACGTCGCGCCGCCCGGCCGCGCGAAAGGCCGCCCCGGCGAACACCCCGGCCGGCGCTGACCCGCGCTTCGTCAACGGTCCGCTCGCGGTCGTCGACGTCGATGACGACGGCCAGGTGCTGGCGTACTGCGTCGGCGGTCTGGTCCTGGACGTGCCTGCCAAGTCCCTCCCGTCCCTGGTGGACTGGACGCTGAAGGAGGCCAGGCTCGGGCAGCCGAAGCTGTCCGGGCCGGGCAAGGACGCCGACCCGCTGATCGTGCTCACCGAGTCCGCGCTGGAGCGCTACGGCCTGCCGGTCGCCCTCACCGAGGAGGAGCGCCTCGCCGGGCGGATCCCGGAGGGCCACAAGGTCATCAAGCAACTGGCCCGTGCCGACTGGAAGCTCACGAAGCGCGGGTTCGGGCCATGGGCGCGGATCTACCGTCCGGCGCAGGGCTCGGAGCGGGCCTGCGTGCAGCTGTGCATCCCGTCATGGCACGCGCTGGACTCCCGGCACTGGGGCGAGGCCGGGCAGCTCCCGGCGGCGGAACTGGCCCAACTGCTGGGCGTGTTCGCGTCCCTGGTGATGACGCCGCGCGGCTCGACCGCCGTGACCGGGCTGGAGCTGATGACCGCGTTGCACCCGCCGACCCACGCGGTTCGTGACGAGGCCACCGGCGAGTTCCGGAAGTCCGAGACCAAGACGCCGGGCTCGCTGGGTGAGCATCCGGTCGACCCGGCGCCGTGCGAGGCCCCCGACGGGCACCCGCTGCTCAAGGACCTGCCGCGCTTCCACGTCCGCGGCCCCGGCGAGAAGCTGTTCGAGGAGGCGTACGACTGGGCGCGCCCCCTCACCGACGACGAATGCATGCGCCGCAACCTGGTCGGCATCGACGTGAACATGGCCTTCGCCGCCGGAGCCAACGGATTGGTCGTCGGCCTGGGCGAGCCGACCCATGTGAAGGCGCCGGTGTTCGACCCGAAGCTCCCGGGGAGCTGGCTGGTCGACCTGTCCCACGTCGATCTGTCCCGGGTGAAGGTCGCCAAGGACAAGTGGGTGGACCTGGACGGCAGCCTGCTGCCGAGCCCGTTCACGCCGAAGGGTGAGCGCCCCGAGGGCCCGGCCTGGTACGCGACGCCGACGGTGGCGTACGCGATGGAGCTCGGCTACGACGTCGCGCCGATCGAGGCATGGGTGCGCTACGACAACGGCCGCTACCTGGACGCCTGGTACAACCGGCTGCGTGACGCCTACCTGGCCACGATGGCCGACCTCGGCGTCGACGCCGACCTGTCGCCGGCCGACTTCCTCGCGGCGATGGACGGCTGGCGGCAACGCGACCCGCAGCTGGCGATCGTCGTGGACGCGGTCAAGGCGACGGTCAAGGGAGGCCTGGGCAAGCTGCGCGAGCGGCCCCGGGGCGAGGGCTGGAAGCCGGGCGAGCCGTGGCGGGCACTGTCCCGTCCGACGTGGCGGCCGGACATCCGCGCGGCAGTCATCTCCCGCACGCGGATCAACTTCCACCGGAAGATCGTCAAGCACGCGGCGTTCACCGGGCAGTACCCGGTGGCGATCCTGTCCGACTGCGTCGTGTACGCGGTCGACGGCGAGAGCCCGCTGGACTTCCTGCCCTACCGGGACGGCAAGCCCCTGCCCGGCGGCTTCAAGCTCGGCATCAACCCGGGCCTGGTGAAGTGGGAGGGCACCCAGAGCGTGCTGTGGGGCGAAGAGGTCCGCGAACGGTTCGAGGCACCGGAGCTCAACCTCGCCCGGTACATCAAGACCGGCGAGGTCACCAACGTGGACGATGGGGAGTAGCAGCCGATGACCCTGTTCGGGGACGGCCTGGAGCAGGCGGTGCAGAAGGCGTTCACCCGCCCGGCGCCCAAGAGCGCGGGCGCGCAGATGCGGTACCTGGTGAAGCAGCTCAAGGGCACCAGGGCCGTCGCTCAGATGCTGCGGATCTCCCAGCGCACGGTCGAACGGTACGTGAAGGACCAGATCAAAAAGCCCCGCCCGGACCTCGGCGCGCGCCTGGAGGCCGAGGTGAAGAAGCGGTGGCAGCCGCAGATCCGCGCGAAGGCCCGCCGGCGGGCGGCGACCACCGGTGGCATCGTCATCGACACCCGCGCCCGGATCGGCTACACCGCCCCCATCGGTACCACCGACGACGGCCGTCTCAGGCATCTCACCGTCGCGCTGCCGCCGCAGTACGCCGCCCGCCTCTTCGACGCCCAGCAGCAGGGCGCCACCGACCAGCAGCTCCAGCAGATCGCCGCCGAAGCACTCAAGGACGTGTACTTCCAGGACAGCGGCCGCCGCGCCGGCAGCCTGGAGGAAGTCCGCTTCACCGACATCGAGCACATCGAGTTCGACCTGTAGGTCTCCGAACACCCTGCGTGCCCCGGACAACTGTGACTGAGCGCCTCAGTTGGTTCTGGCCGTTGGTTCTGGCCGTACTTCCGTCGTGACGGCTACGGCTGAAGGGGGATGCGGGCTCTGAGCAGGGTGCAGGATGCTCGATGAGCCAAAGCACGATAGGCGTCACAAAAGCACACCTGTTGTCACCAAGAAGGCGGCAGGCCACCGGACTTCGACCGCAAGGCGTACAAGCAGCGCAACACCGTCGAACGGTGCGGTGCATCAATCGCCCCAAGCAATGGCGCGGGATCGCCACCCGATCGATAGGAGAGGACAGCGACCATCTACCTGGCCGGACCCCACATCGCGGGCATCTTCCCGTGGTCCGCCCGCTGAGGAAAACGAAACCGCCTAGCTCGTCGGGAAGCTCGCCGTGGCCAGGACGCTTCCGTCCGGGGCCATCAGGCGGGCGCCGGTCAGTGTCGTCGGGTCGGTCGCGGCCGGCCCGCCCCAGTTTCCGTAGCCGTCCTTGAGCGGGAAGGAACCCACCGGGACCGTCGATCCGTCGGCCTGTACGAGCAGACAGCGCACCGGGCCCCGGCCGTTCCCGTTCAGATCGACGGACATGTACACCCAGCCCTCGTCACCGGCATGAGCGTAGATACGACCCACCTCCTGGCCGTCGGAGACCAAGGCTGCCTCCCGTAGGCCGCCGTCCGTGTGCTGTTCGACCGGCGGTGGCGCGGCCTCGACCACCGTGCCGATCGTCCATCCGCCGAAACCGCAGGCCAGGGCCGCGGCCACAGCGGCCGCCGCCAGTCGTAGCCGATGCCTACGCCGCTTCGGCGCGGGCGCCGCGCCCAGGGCCCGTACGACCTGGCTCTCGAAACCGACCGGCGGCTCGGCACCCGGCAGCAGCGCGAGCAGACCGTCGCCGACGACCGTCAGCCGCTCGACGTGCTCCCGGCAGTCCGGGCAGCGGTCCAGATGGGCGACCGCCTCGGCCCGCTCGCGGGCCGGCAGGACCCCGAGCGCCAGCTCGCCGTCCAGCTCCCGCAGCCGCTCGCACTCCATGCCGCTCACCGCTTCTCCGCCGCTTCGAGGAGGGCTCGTACCTTGAGCGTCCCGGTCCGGATCCGGGTCTTCGCCGTGCCCAGCGGCACGTCCTCCGCGTCCGCGACCTCCCGCGCCGTCATCCCGTAGATCCCGGCCATCACCAGGGCCCGCGCCTGCTCCCGGGGCAGCTCCGCCACCGCCCGCCGGACCCGCTCCGCGGCGTCGTCAGCGAGCGCCCGCCGCTCGGGCGTCTCGGTCACGATGCCGACCAGCGCGTCCAGATCCTCCGGGGCGACCGGGCTCGCCCGCCGGGCCCGTAGCGCGTCGATCGCGAGGTTGTGCGCGATCGCCGTCAGCCAGGACCGTACGGAGCCGCGCCGGGGGTCGTACACCTGGGCGTGCCGCCAGGCCCGCTCGAAGGTCTGCTGGGCGACGTCCTCGGCGAGCTGGGGGTCGCGCAGGACAGCGAGGGCCACGCCGAAGACCGTGCGCTGGAAACGGCGAACGAACGCGACGGCGAGCTCCGGATCGCCCGTCGTCAGACCGGTGAGCAGTGCCTCGTCGGGGACCCGCCCGAGGGAGAGGCCCATGCGCCACATACCAGGGATACGTTCCGCCGCTCGGAAGGGATTGCCTTACGTCCATTCTCCGCCCGCGCGATTCCGCGGGCCGCAATCCTTCGGCCTGGCAGCGTCGTACCCCTTGCGGGGGGACGATCCGGAGGACCGACTCATGACCACCGCGCACATCTGCCGCCGCGTGCTCCTCGGCGTGGCCGCCGGCGGCCTGACCGCCCTGCTGGCCGCCTGTGGAGGCGGCGGTAACGGCAGCAGCAGTAACAACAACAGCACCAACAACAGCACCAGCAACAGCGACGCCACCGGCACCAAGGTCACGGCGGAGCTGTCCGACTTCCGCATCAAGCTCTCGACGGAGAAGTTCCAGCCCGGCCAGTACACCTTCACCGCGAAGAACACGGGCTCGCACGACCACGCGCTGGAGATCGAGGGCCCCGGCGGCGAGAACCGCAGCAAGACGCTCGAGCCGGGTCAGTCCACGACGCTCACGGTGACGCTGAAGTCCGGCTCGTACGAGGTCTACTGCCCGGTCGACGGACACAAGGACCTCGGCATGAAGATGGACGTCACCGTCGGCGGCACCTCGGCACCGTCCGACAACAACACCACTCCGGGCAATGGCTACTGAGGGAGCGGCCGCGAGGCTCGTCCTGCGCCTGGTCGGCGCCGGGCTGACGGCGGCGATGGCCGCGATCCATCTGCGCCTGTGGGCCGAGGGCTATCAGGACCTCGCCACCATCGGGCCGCTCTTCCTGCTCAACGGCGTCGTCGGCATCCTGCTCGCCCTGGCGCTGCTGATCACGCCCGTGCGCGGGCTCGGCCCGGTCGCCGCCGTCACCGCGCTGTTCACGGCCGGCACGCTGGGCGCACTGTTCCTGAGCCTCACCGCGGGCCTGTTCGGATTCAACGAGTACATCGACGCGGAGCTGGTCCGCCCGACCCTGTACGTCGAGGCGGCGGGAGTGGTCGTCCTGACCACCCTGGCGGTGACGGCCTTCAGCCACCGCCACCGCAACCGTCCTCGACACTAGGCCCTGTCGTTTGGATCAGGCCGGCTGTGAGGGGTGGCGGCCTTCAGCCGACTCGAGCGCCAACCGGGCTGACTGTGCCTCCTCTGGGGGAGCGCGTGCCGCGCCCCGCGCCGCCGGGGTGATCCAAACGACTGGGCCGAGGTCCAGCGGGCGGCCGGTTCTCCTCCCACCAGGCGTGGCGGGCTGCCTGGTCGCTCGATGGTCGGTCGGTGCGTGTGGCTGGCCGATTGGTTGCTGGCTGTCGTGGCTTTCGCTGTTCCTGTGTGAGGGGGGAGGGGCTGGGGGAGGGGCCGTATGACGGTTCAGGAGGTTTCGGTGGGCGGGGCCGGGGCTGGATCGGCTGTTGCTGTGCCGGCCGGGGGCCCGCCGTTGGCATGGGGTGTGCTGGTACGGCAGCAGTGGTGGAGGCTGTGGGGCATACGGTCGCGGCCCGCGGGATGTGCTGTGTGTACGTGGATACGGTCCTGGGGGGAGACGGCCGCCGTCGAGCTGGCTTTGCATGCTTTTCCCGGCCGGGTGCCGGTGCAGCGGGCGGTGGTCGGGGTGGGGCCTGGTCTGTCGCAGCTGCGGGCCTCGCTGTGCGCGGCGCTTGGACTGCGGCCGGGGCGCCTTGAACGGTGCCCGGCATGACAAGCTGTGCTTTCCACTGCCCGAACCCAGGAGGTCACCATGACTGCAGAGTTTTCATCGCCCGAAGGTTCGGAGCCGGTTGACGCCGAGAGCTCTGGCGTCTCGCCCGACGCTGACGGCCAGTACGACCTGAAGCGCAAGTTCAGGGAGGCCCTGGCGCGCAAGCGCGGTATGCAGGCGGACGCCGCCGACCTTGCTGCCAACACCGACGCTTCGAAGGTCCGCGGCGGGCACGCCCCGGCTGTGAGCCAGCGGTCGTTTCGTCGTAAGAGCGGCGGCTGAGTCCAAGGCAGCCGCCGCCGGAGGGGGACTCTGCAGGACATGGGCCGGCCGCCCTGCCGATGATGTCCCGCCGGGTCCTGCCAGGTGGTGAGGGAGGCCGGCTCCGTTCAGGCGATGCGCCAGCGGCTTGACGGGCCGGTGCCCGTCAAGCCGCTGTGAGCTGCTGGGCGTCGTCGGCGACGCATCGCGAAGTGCACGAATCTGAAATTTCGGCCTCTGCTGAGTCACGTGGCGCCCTTTTGCCCATCGCACGCCGATCCACGAGAGCCGGAGCTGGGAGTAGGCGGCGATCACGAGCCAGGTCCACCGGTCGGCCGCCTTCGAACTGGCAAGGCGGGGTTTGGTCCAGCCGAGCCTCTGCTTGAACAGGCGGAACGTGTGCTCGATGTGGAAGCGGCGGAGGAAGGACTGCCAGCGGCGGTTGACACCCGCCTCGGTGGCGCCGGTGCCTGACCACCACAGCCATACCGGCTTGTTCACCCCGCCGCTGGGGAACCTCCCCACGACCAGGCGGACAATGGTCCCCCCTTCGACGGTGGGCAGCGGTCCGTCATGGTCGAGCCAGGCCGCACGCCGGTGAGCCGCGGGTGCGGTCGGTCCCACGCCTGCGCGGTCGCCTTCCCGTGCAGCCGGGTGTCGGCGGTCGTCACCGTCTGTTCGGTGCGCCAGGTACTGGGATCACCGAAGACGAACTCGCCGCCGTGCTTGGGCGGCCGACCGTCCTCGGGGTCGTAGACCCGCGGCGGTGCCGGCCTTCGCATCACGCGGTCGGATCGCAGCCGGCCGAGGATCTCGACGGGCAGGCCGTCCAGCAGATGGGCGATGCGTGGGGCGTCGTATCCGGCGTCCAGCACGACGAGGATCTCCGGGTCACGCTGCTCCCACTGGCCGGCGGCAACGAGCCGTTCGGCGACCTCGCGGATTTGCGCCGTGGTCACCGCCGCGCGCGTCGGCGCCCGGCTCCAGGCGGGCCGCGTCCAAAACCGCCGTCCAGGACGTGCGGCCGGTCTCCAACGGCCACGACTGAGTACGGCCAGCCGGGCACCATCTGGTGCTTGCCTTCACCCCGGCCGAACGTGTGGCAGAAGGCGCGGTCGGCACTGGTGTTGGCGTCGGGCCGAAGCCACGGCGAGACGTCCACAGCCAGTACGAGCCGCCCGCCCGCCGCCCTCGGCAGCGGCACCTCGGCCAGCGCGAGACGCAGCCGTACGACATCAATCCGCCCTTGGTTGAACCCGCCGTACAGAGCCCCGTGCCCACGGCGGTGTTCGGGCGCGAGAGCGAGATCGACCAGCCCCCGCACCGGGCCGTCCGTGCAATGTCAGAGGCACAGATCGAAGGGATGCCTGCCGCGACGCACTGCTGGAAGCGGGCCTATTCGCGCAAAGGGAGCGACTACTGATCACGGCTTCGCCAGACGTCGTGAGCACGGCAGAAGTTGCTCACCGGTCCTTGCTAACCATCCGTGACCTCATCGGATCGGGTGGAACCACCGAGGCGGAGACCTACCGAGAGGCGTATGCCCGCTACGCGTCCGCGCTATGGCAGCTGCGCCAAGCCATGCGCAAAGAAGCGATCGCGACCCCGCTGAATCTTGAAGATCCAGTGCTCATCAGGGAACAGCTTCCTCCGGCCAACAGAGACGACTGAGCCAGCAGTTAAACGACAAGCTGAGTGAGGCGGTGAGGCTGCCCAGTTTATGCGGCTCGACCGGGGGCTCACGGTGCCCCACACCCGCACTCCGTCGGACACCGCCGACCGATCGAGCAAGGAGACACGATGAAGAGCTGCGCTGGGGCACAGCGGGGTGGCAGCCTGTGCTGCTGCAGCAGACGCCGCCTCCGGTGACCAAGGCGGTGACGTTGTTGCCGAGGGTGGCGGCGTCGGCCTTGACGACGTAGATCTTCCAGGGCTCCTCCGGGACCGGGCAACAGACCTTGTCCTGGAGGGCATAGCAGTGTTGTTCTGCTCGAGGCTCGTCGGCCCAACCTCCTTGTGGCGTCCAGCGGCTGCGATGACCTCTGTGGTGCTCTCGACCTCGACGGTGGGGCGGTCGATGACCTGTTACCGGGCGAGGCGCACACGGATGCCCAGCGTCCTGTCGCCTCCCCGGCTCAGCCGACTGTTGAGGATCATGAGGCGGCCGAGGATGCCGTACTTGCGGGCGATGAGTTTGCGGTAGCGGACGCCGGTCGCCTCGTCGACGATCTCGGCAGTTGCTGGGACCTGGTCGCCCGTCGGGTTGCCGCGCAGGTCGCAGGGGCCGACGAGGATGTCGCCGCGTGCCCGGATCCGCTTGACCTTCCAGGAGCCGGCAGGGGTCCGCACGCCCAGCGTGTCGCCGTCGCGCACCACCCACACGGGGGTGGCGACCGGGGCGCCGTTCTTGCGATAGCTGGTGACCAGCACGTACTTGCCGGTGCCGAGCTGCTCCAGCAACGTGTCGTCCATGATGCGCTTGTGCTCCTTACTGTCGATTCGCCGCGCCGACCGGTGGCCCGGTGGCATCGGCACATGCGTCGGTTCCGCGTCGACGCTGCTGGGGGCCGTCTGGGGGCCGGCCCTCAGCAGCGCGAGGTCCTCCGCCCGCCGGAGCTGAGCTGACTGCGTCCATGTGCGGGGCGGCTTTCGAGCGCGGTGGTGGTGACGGTGCTCAGACCTGTTCGGTGGGGCGTACGAGCACTTCGGCGACGGCCACGTGCCGGGGGCGGGTGACGATGAAGCCGACGCTTTCGGCGACGTCCTGGCTCTGGAGCCGCTCGATGCCCCCCATGACGGCGGCGAGTTGCTGCTGTACGGCGTCCGAGTTGTGGCTGCGCAGTTCGGTGTCGACGCTGCCCGGCTCGACCACGGACACGCGGACGTGCTGGCGCGCCAGTTCCTGGCGCAGTGCTTCGCTGAAGGCGCCGACACCGAACTTGGTGGCGCAGTACGCCGCCTGCATGGCGTAGGCATTGCGCCCGGAGAGTGAGCCGACGTTGACGATGTCGGCGACCTGGCGCGGCCCGTCGGCGGCGGCCTTCACCAGGTGGGGGATGGCCGCGTGGGTGGTGTACATCAGGCCCATGAGGTTGATGTCGATCATGCGGCGCCATTCGTTCAGGTCCGCACCGGGGACGGGCCCGAGCAGCATGAGGCCGGCGTTGTTGACCACGGTGTCCAGACGGCCCAGGCCCTCGACGGTCCGTTCGACCGCTGCCGCGGCGGCCTGAGCGTCGGTGACGTCGGCGGGCACCACGAGGGCCTTGCCGCCGGCGTCGGAGATTTCCGCGGAGAGGGCCGTGAGCCTGTCCTCGCGGCGGCCGACGAGGGCCACGGAGGCACCTTCACGAGCCAGCTCCAGGGCGGTCGCATGGCCGATGCCGCTGGATGCCCCGGTGACCAGAGCGACGGTTCCTTCAAGACGGCGAGTCATGGTTTTCAGGCCTTTCGGTGGTGAGGGAGTACAGCCACGTCGTGCGGGGCGTATGGGAGAGGCGGGCCGTACGGGAGAGGGGGTACGGCCCTGTCGGTCCGGTACCGAGTCAAAGGCACAATGGGGAAGTGAGCATCAACAGGCAGCAGACCACTGACACGACGCGCCAGGGGACCCGGGCGGACAGAGGACTTTCGCCCCGCGAGCGCCTGGTAGAGGCCGCGTCGCGGCTCTTCTACTACGAGGGCGTCCGTGCGGTCGGCGTGGAGCGGCTGATCGCCGAGGCCGGGGTGACGAAGGTGACCTTCTACCGCCACTTCGCTGCCAAGGACGACCTGGTCGTGGCCTATCTGCTGACCAAGGACGCCTACTACAAAGAGGTGGCCGAACCGCTGGCCGCCGCGCACCCGCCCGCTGAAGCGATTGACCTGATCTTCGAGGCCATCGCCGAGCACGCTCGCGAGCGCGGCTTTCGCGGATCGCCGTTCCTGAACGCGGCCGCCGAGTACCCGGACGCAGACCACCCGGTTCGCATCTTGGTGACGGCGCACCGGGAATGGATCCGCAGCCTCTTCCAGGGCCTGCTCACCCGCCTGGGCCACACCGACCCGGAGTCGGCAGCCGGTGCGCTGCTGATGCTGTACGACGGAGCGATGGCGGCCGGCTACCTGGATGATTCGACGGCTGCCCACAAGACGCTGGTGGATGCTGTCCGACTGATCCGATCCGGAGGCTGACCCTGGCGCGACCGCGCGGAGCACTGGCTCCGTGCGGTGTCCCGGCCAGGTCGGGACACGGATTGGCTTCATGGAATCCTCTGATCGCTCGCCGATGTGCATCGGCAACCCGTGGCGGCTCTCCCGGGAAAGCGGCCCGATGGGGTGGTTATGCCGGCCGCCTCAGCTAGTAGGTAGACCGGTCACTCTACCTATCGACGGTAACACCCGTGGCGTCCGCGCGCCAACGGTCACCCCTTGCACGTCATCCCTCACCGACCGTCATGAGTCCTTGGCGTGCATCCCGCGGGAGAGGGCTGGTTTCTGTTTCATGGGCGCAGACGGCGCGCAGACGGCCGGACGCCTGAAACGTCCTCATGAAACAGCCGGGGCTGGTGAGCGGCGACTTCAAGCGTGTGGAATCGGACGACTGCCCGATGTCCACCTGTGCCGCCCCTGTGGGATCGCCGTGCCGTGCCGTGCCGGCAAGGGCAAAGTGCCATGCAGTGGCTCACCGCCCGCTTCCGCCCCGTGCCATCGTTGGCCAAAGCCCTGAACGTGGCTTCCTGATGGCGCAAGGGGCGGCTCGCGGGCAGCTTCAGCCTCCCGCGCTGCTGGCAGGGGGTCTGATGACGGTGACGTGCTGGTGGGCTTCGAGGGCCTCGCGCAGGGTGGCGTTGTCGATGGTGAGGCGTCGGATGTGGTCTTCGTAGAGGTGCAGGTGGCGGGTGAGGTCTACTTCCTCTCGCCGCAGGCGGGCGATGGTGGCTCGGTCGGAGGTGGTGCCACGCGCACGTGGTGGGGCTGCGGAGCCGAGAACCTGCTGTGCCTTCAGTGGGGTGATCTGTTCGGGGAAGTCGCGATAGAGGGTCTGGCGGTTGACCTGCAGGCGGCGGGCGAGGGCGGAGACGGTGGCGCGTGGTCCGTTCTCCGCTTCTGGCGGCAGGGTGTCGATCATGGCTTCGACGGCTTGGGGGGTGGGGTTGTGCCGTCTCATGTGGATGCGTCGCCGTGTTCACCTTCGGTGAAGGCGCCGTTGTTGCAGGCTGGGGGTTTGTATTCGGGCAGGGACGGGGCAGCGGTGGGGTTGGCCGGGGGCCGGCACAGGCGGCGGTTGGGGTTGGTGCTGCAGGTGACGAACGTGCCGGGGTAGATCCGGGGGGTCGTTGCGGATCATGAGTTTGCGCATCTGCGCTTGGTCGGGGCACAAGGCCCGCGCATGGGGCGGGGGCACTCACGTCAAGCGAGTGGCCCCGCCCCATAGGCCGGCCTCACGGACCGTGGAACCACATCTTCATCAGCGGAGCCGTACGCACCCGAAAGGGAACTGAGCCGTGTGGGACCGACTCCGCGCGTCGGTCGCACCCCTTCGCCTACGCCCAGTCCACTCCCAGGTCGCCACGGGCGGACGGGCGTGGTCGGGGTGCTGACATCTCCGTTGCGGCCGCGTTTGCCCATGCCCCTGGCTGGAGTTGAGGAGTGGGAGGCGGGATGGGTGGCGCGGACGCCCCGGGGATCGGGGCGCGCTCACCGGTGTTGTGCGTCGGCGGGGGCCTGCGCGCGGTGCCGCCGTCAGTGCGGCGGCGATGTCCAGCGGGGGACGTCGGCGGGGGAGGGGTCGGGGCGGGCGCGGTGCAGGTGTGCGGGGTGGCGTCACCGGCCGGAGGCGTCGGGGGCGACGTCGACGCCGACTTCCGCCACTGGCTCGGGTTTCACCAGCGTGACGGCGCCGGTCCGAGGTGGAGACCTTGGCGTGTTTGGTCAGCAGGTTGAGCACGTCACGGTCACTGCGCTGGGCCTTCGGCGCCTGTGCTGCTGCCGGGGCGAGCTTCTCGTCGATGCTGGCGAAGGACTCGGTGAGGCTGCGGGCGCCGGGACTGGCCGGCAGGATGCCCTTTACCGAGCTCACGGACTTCCGCACCCAGGCCCTGGCCCGGCTCGCCGCCCAGCATGAGGAGATCGTCCGGCTCCGCGAGGCCGCCGCCGGAATTTGAGGCGGGCGCGGGCAGTGGTCCCGTCAGCCGCTGTTGCGAAAGACGAGCAGATAGTGCCAGAAGAGGAGCCTGCGGATGCTGCATCCAGGCAGCAGGACCGCGGCCTCCCGACGGATCTGCAGCAGGGGAACGGCCGGCTGGCTCACCGGCGCTTTCACCGGTTCTCGACCGGTCGCAGCGGCGGCAGGGCGAAGCCATCAAGCCGCGCGTGACGGCGGCATCCCGGCTCCCGCCCTTGTTGCGTCGGTGCCCCAGCTGGCCAGCAGTCGTAGTGCCTCCGCGGACGGGGAACCGGGTTCGGCGTGGTACGTCGCCAGTGTCTGTTCGTGGTCGTCGGCCAGGTGGAACGACTCGAGGCGGAGGTCGAGTTCGCCGACGAGCGGGTGGTGCAGGCGCTGGATGCCGTGGCACTTGTCCTTGACGTCGTGGGCGGCCCACAGTCGCCTGAACTCCTCGCTCTTCACGGAGAGTTCGCCCACCAGCGCGGACAGCCGGGGGTCGTTGGGATGGGAGCCGGCGTCCATGCGCAGCTGAGAGACGACGTCGTTCGCTTTGTGCTCCCAGTCCACGAACAGGTCGCGGTACTCGGGCCTCAGGAACACCAGCCGCGCCCAGTTCCGCTCGTGCTCGGGCAGCTCGGCCCAGTCGCCGAAGACCGCCGCGGCCATCCGGTTCCAGGCGAGGATGTCCGAGCGCCGCCCCACGAGGATCGCCGGGCCGCCCTCCATGGTGTCCAGCAGCGTCCGCAGGGGGCCCCGCACCTGCTGGGTGCGGCCGGCCGGCTTCTTCTTCTGCTGTTTCGGCTTCGCCAGGTGTGTGAGGTGGGCGTGCTCGGCGTCGCTCAGCCTGAGCGCGCGGGCGATGGCGTCGAGGACCTCCGCCGACACGTGCCGCCCGTTGCCCTGCTCCAGGCGCGTGTAGTACCCCACCGACACCCCGGCCAGCTGCGCCAGCTCCTCGCGGCGCAGCCCCGGCACCCGCCGGTGCCGCCCGAAGTCCGGCAGGCCCACGTCCTCCGGCTTCAGCCGGGCCCGCCGGGTGCGCAAGAACTCACTGAGCTCGGCACGCGGGTCCAGAGCGCCGTCGGCGGGCTCGTGCACCGGTTCGGGGTATTCGTCCATGCCTCGAGTATCCCCGGTCGGACGCACACCAGCCTGCCCCAGTCAGTGGTAGGCACAGCGGATGTACACAAAGCCGTGACCTGGGTGAATACCGGATCGTCCAGCAGGCTGGAGACCGTGCCCGGCTGGAAGGCAGCCGGGCCGTGGCTTGCATCAAGAACGGAGCACGCCCCATGACCGCAACACAGGGGACCGAGTCGAGGACGCACCGGACCGAAACGGCCGCGGAGGTGGTCGGCCGCCTTCGTGCGACGTTCAACACCGGCGTCACCCGCCCACTGGACTGGCGCATCGACCAGCTGCGGCGGCTGAGGGCACTGCTGGTCGAGAACGAGCAGGAGCTGATCGAAGCGCTCTGGGCGGACCTGAGGAAGAACGCCGCCGAGGCGAAGGCGCAGGAGATCGACTTCACCGTTGCTGACATCGACGAGACGCTGGCGAGTCTCGAGAGCTGGCTTCAGCCTCGCCCGGTGGAGGTTCCTGCCCACTTCGGTCCCACGACAACGGCATACACCACGTACGATCCGCTCGGGGTCGTCCTGGTGATCGCTCCGTGGAATTTCCCGCTGCACCTTCTCATCGACCCCATCATCGGCGCACTGGCCGCCGGAAACACGGTGGTGGCCAAGCCGAGCGAGATCTCGGTGCACACATCGGCAGTGGCTTCACGCCTCCTGCGAGAGTACTTCGACGCCGACGTGCTCACCGTGGTCGAGGGGGGAGCCGAGGAGACCACGGCCCTCCTGGCGCAGCGTTTCGACCACATCTTCTACACGGGCAATGGCACGGTCGGCCGGATCGTCATGGCCGCAGCCGCCAAGAACCTCACCCCCGTCACGCTCGAACTCGGAGGCAAGTCACCGGTCTTCGTGGCACCTGACGCTGACGTGGACGAGACCGCGAAGCGGCTGGTCGGCGCCAAGTTCGGCAACGCGGGGCAGCAGTGCATAGCCCCCGACTACGTTCTGGCTGACCCTGCCACCGCTGCCGCACTGGTCCCCGCCCTCCGCGCGGCGGTGGAAGCCCAGTTCGGCTCCACCCCGCAGACCTCAGCCGGCTTCGGCCGGATCATCAACGAGCGGCACTTCGACCGGCTCACGCGTCTGCTGGACTCCGGCCGGGCGGCGGTGGGAGGCCGGCACGACCGCGACGACCTGTTCATCGCACCGACCGTGCTCACCGATGTCGACCCCGCATCGCCGGTCATGCAGGAGGAGATCTTCGGTCCGATCCTCGCCGTCGTCGAAGTCGAAGACCTCGATGCCGCTATCGCCTTCATCAATGAACGCGACAAGCCCCTCGCGCTCTACGCCTTCACCACGTCCGAGGCCACCAAGTCGCGCCTCGTGAACGAGACGTCCTCCGGCGGCGTCGCCTGGGGTCAGCCGGTGATGCAACTGCTCATGCCCGGCCTGCCTTTCGGTGGCGTCGGAGAAAGCGGCATGGGCCGGTACCACGGCCGGTATTCCCTCGAGACGTTCAGCCACCTCAAGGGTGTCGCAGACGTACCGCTCAGCTAGCCTCGCGCTTTCGTGAAGCAGGCTGCCCGATGGGCGATCGGCCGGCGGAAGTGCCTCAGGCCGGTGAGAATGAGGATCGCTGAGATCGCTGTTCCCGCCACCGCCGGAAGCGCGTTCCAGGTGAAGCCGTGTATCGGTCCTCTTCGCGGGGGCGCGACGAGGGAGCCGGTAGCGGCGCGGCCTGCAGACACCGATCCGTACCGACTCCGGCGGCGGCACCCATGACTTTGTCACCTGGCTGACTGCTGATCGTGCGCGAGGAGCGAACGCCCGTACTCCGGCGGGCAGTTGCGCTTGACCGGCGTCGACACCGACGCCGACGGGATGCGGCTCTCACCCCGTTCGCCCCCGCGTTCGCCGCCAACACCACCCACACCCCGATCTCGGTCCTCGAACCGCGTCACCGTCAGCGGGCCCGCGCCTGCCCGAGGACCGTATCCGCGCCTCCGCCGGGACAGCGTGGACCCCCTGCATCGCAGACCTTCATCCCGTTTTCCTCCGTATTGCAGAAAGAAAGAAACCCATGACTGTCAACATTTCGGAAGTCTCGCCCGTTCCATCGCTTTTCTCCCCCGTCTCCCTCGGGAAGATCGAGCTCGCCAACCGCATCGTCATGGCACCGCTGACCCGGGTCCGGGCCGGTTCCTCCGGCATTCCCGGGGACCTGATGGTCGAGTACTACCGCCAGCGGGCGACCGTCGGAATGATCATCACCGAGGGCACCTACCCCGACCACGCGTCGCAGGGGTATGTCGGTGAGCCGGGCATCGCCACCGACGAGCAGGCGGCCGGCTGGCAGCGGGTGTTCGAGGCGGTGCACGCCGAGGGCGGCCGCATCGTCCTGCAGATCATGCATGCCGGTCGCGGCACCCACCCCGACATCAACGGCGGCCGCCGCGTCCTCGCCCCCAGCGCGATCGCCATCGACAAAAAGACGTTCACGGAGAAGGGGGAGCAGCCCTACCCCGTACCGGAAGCGATGACCACCGCAGAGATCCGGGCAGCCCTGGAGGACTTCGTCGCCGCGGCCCGCCGGGCCATCGAGGCGGGAGCGGACGGCGTGGAAATCCACGGCGCCAACGGCTACCTGCTCCAGGAGTTCCTCTCCCCGGCGGCCAACCAGCGCACCGATGGATACGGCGGCTCGCCGCAGAACCGCGCCCGCTTCGTCGTCGAGGTCGTCACGGCGGTCGCCCAGGCCGTCGGCGCCGAGCGGGTCGGGCTGCGGATCTCGCCGGAGGTCGACCTCGGGGACGTCTTCGAGACCGACCGGGACGACGTCCTGGCCACCTACAGCACCCTGGTGGACCAGCTGCGCCCGCTGGGCCTGGCCTACCTCTCCGTACTGCACGCCGAGCCGGGCGGCGAGCTGGTACAGGAGCTGCGGCGGCGCTTCGACGGCAAGCTGATCGTCAACAGCGGGCCCTTCGGGGGGCAGACCACCCGCGAGGACGCGCTCCAGCAGATCGAGGACGACCACGCCGACGCCGTGGTCGTGGGCCGGGCCCTCATCGCCAACCCCGACCTGGTCGAGCGCTGGCGGGGTGGCCACCCGGAGAACGAGCCGCGGCCGGAACTGTTCTACGGGGTGGGCGCGGAAGGTTACACCGACTACCCCTTCCTCGAAGCGGCTTGACGCCCACGGTCACGCCTGTCCATGCGGCAGCCCCACTCACACATGGACAGGCGCCCGACCGGCGATACTGTGCCCGCCCCTTTGAGCCCGCGGTCACACCGGCGATCACCGGCTCGAGGACCGTCGGGTCCGTCAGGGCGTTGACGGTCCGCAGGCCCTGGTCGGCAGCCTGCGTTCGGTGACCTCGTCGAGCACATCGCTCTCGTGCGTGGCCACCGCGGCGGCCTCGGAGGCGGTTCACGAGCTACTCGGCACCTGATTCGCCGCTCGTTGCCGGCTCTCCAACCGACGCCACCACTGGTCCAGGGCCCTTCACGCCGGAGGGCTCTGAGCCATGCCCGCAGTGGACAACGGACAGAACGAAACCCCATCCATAATTTGGGCTCACTTGCCCACCCCGGGCAGCAGAGCCGGGTCGGATACAGGGGCGGCGGGCATCGGTTCCGGCAGTGCCCGCGTCGCAGCCCCCCGGTGTCTTCCACTCAGCCCGCCCGTCGGCGAAGCGGGCGTTCGCCCCCGACTATCGGCCCGACCATGGCAGGTCAGCGCACTACAACACCTCGCCGGGGGCTGTGTGTTGAGCTCCTGGCGCGCGTCCAGGTATCAGTGCAGCTGGACACCGGGCTGTCCCGGATCCCGTGTCTTAGGGTCTGATGTCGCGGTCGTCCACCGTCCGCACCGGATCTCACCGGACCCGGCGGTGTGCCGTCGGTACGGCCGAAGGATCTGAACCAGTACCAAGGATCTGAATCAGTACCGGGGATCAGGCCGCGACGAGCTCCTGCTCGCGGGTCGGCGTTTTGACCTTGGGCTTCTTGTTCGGCAGCGAGAGCCGGAAGACCTTGTGCCACGCGGAGAACACCTGCTTGGGCAGTGGCCCGCTGACGTACTCCAGCTCGTACTTTTCGAACAGTGCGCGCACCTTCACCGCGACCTCGGCGTACCGGTTGCTCGGCAGGTCCGGGAACAGGTGGTGCTCGATCTGGTGCGACAGGTTGCCGGTCATGAAGTGCATGGCCTTGCTGCCGCTGATGTTCGCCGAGCCCATCATCTGGCGCAGGTACCACTGGCCGCGCGTCTCGCCCTTGATCGACCGGCGCTCGAAGACCTGTACGCCCTCGGGGAAGTGCCCGCACATGATCACCGAGTGGGACCAGATGTTGCGGACCAGGTTCGCGGTGAACGTGGCGGCGAGCGTGGGGAGGAAGGACGGGCCCGACAGCAGCGGGTGGATCACGTAGTCCTTGAGCACCTGCTTGCGGATCTTGCGGCCCACGGCCTTGGCCCGCGCGCGGAACTCCGGGTTCTTGCGGCGGCGCTTGTGCAGGTTCTTGCCGAGCTCCAGGTCGTACGCTGCGATGCCGTACTCGAAGAAGCAGGCGTTGATGAAGTTCCACAGCGGCTGGCCGAGGTGGAACGGGTGCCACTTCTGGTCCTCGTCGACGCGCATGATGCCGTAGCCGAGGTCGTTGTCCTTGCCGATCACGTTGGTGTACGTGTGGTGCAGCTCGTTGTGCGAGTGCTTCCACTGGTCGGCCGGCGAGACGTGATCCCACTCCCAGGTGGTGGAGTGGATCTTCGGGTCCCGCATCCAGTCCCACTGGCCGTGCAGGATGTTGTGGCCGATCTCCATGTTGTCCATGATCTTCGCCACGGACAGCCCGGCGGTGCCGATCAGCCACGCGGGCGGGAAGATCGAGAACAGCAGCACGCCCCTGCTGACCAGCTCGAGCTTGCGCTGCGCCGAGATGACCTTACGGATGTAGGCGGCGTCTTTCTCGCCGCGGCCGGCGATCACCTCGTCGCGGATCGCGTCCAGCTCGCGGCCGAGCTCCTCGATCTGCTCCGCGGTCAGGTGGGCGGTGGGGTCGATGGCGGTCAAGGTGCTCCTACCGTTCGATGTCGCAGGGGCCCGCGGCGGCGGACACGCAGGTCTGGATGAGGACGCCCGGCTCGGCCTCGGTGATCTCGCCGGTGCGCAGGTCGCGGACGGCGCCCGCCTTGAGCGGCGAGACGCAACCGAAGCAGATGCCCATGCGGCACCCGGAGGGCATGAGCACGCCGGCCTCCTCGCCGACGTCCAGCAGCGGTGTGGCGCCGTCCGCGTCGACGGTCTTGCCGGTGGCGCTGAACGTGACCTCGCCGCCGTCACCGGCGACGACGATGCTGGGGCGGAAGCGTTCGGTGTGCAGGCGCTCTGGGACGCCGTGTTCGCTCCAGTGCTTTTCGGCGGCGTCGAGCAGGCCCGCGGGCCCGCAGGCCCAGGTCTCGCGCTCGGCCCAGTCGGGCACGAGTTCGTCGAGACGGGCGATGTCGAGCATGCCGTCGGTGTCGGTGTGCACCTCGGTGAGCTGCAGCTTCTTGTCCGCGACCAGGTCGTGCAGTTCGTTGCGGAAGATCACGTCTTGCGGCTGTGGCGCGCAGTGGACCATGACGACGTCGTTGAACTCGGTGTCGCGCAGCATGCCCATCACGGGCGTGATGCCGCTGCCGGCCGTCAGGTAGAGCACCTTGGCGGGCTTGGGCTTGGGCAGCACGAAGTCACCGGTCGCCTGGTCGAGCTGGATCAGGGTGCCCGGTTTCGCCCTGCGGACCAGGTGGTTGCTGACCTTGCCGTCCGGGATCGCCTTCACGGTGATCGTCACGCGGCCGTCTGGGCGGTTTACCGGCGAGGTGAGCGAGTAGGCACGCCACAGGCGCACTCCGTCGACGTCGACGCCGATCCGCACGTACTGACCGGCCGTGTGGCCGCGCCAGCCCCGTCCCGGCCTGATCACGATGGTCGTGGCGTCATCCGTCTCGGGGTGCACGGCCTCGATGCGTCCACGCAGGTCAGCGCCCGCACGCAGCGGGCTGACCAGGTCGAGGTAGTCCGACGGCAGCACCGGTGTCGTGACCATCTCCAGCAGTTTCCACGCCCTGCTGCGGAGGGCTGTACTCGTCATGGCTCCAGCCTGCTGTGCCTCAAGGCGTAAAGTCCTGACCGTAGGACGTGAATCTGGTCGGCTGAATTGTTCGCAGGGAACAAAAACATGAGCCATGCAATCCGTAGGGTCAGCGAACTGGCCCTGGATGAGACGACGGTCACCGCACTTCGGGCCGAGCTGAAGACCACCGCCGACGAGGTCGTCCAGGCGATCATCGACGAGGTCCCTCCCTACGCCAACGCCCTGTCGGGCCACATGGGCGCCACCATCCGTCGAGCCGTCCGCACCGCCCTGGGGCACTACCTGGACCTCGCGAGCGGGAACGCCACAGGCGGCGACGCCGGTGACGCAGCCTACGAGCTGGGTCGCGGCGAGGTGCGCGACGGCCGTTCGATGGACGCCCTGCTCAGCGCCTACCGCGTCGGCGCCCGCGTGGCCTGGCGATGCCTGGCAGCGGGTGCCGTACCCGCAGGTCTGCCCGCCGCCGAGGTCGCCAAGTTCGCCGAGCTGACCTTCGCCTACATCGACGAGCTCTCCGCCGCGAGCGCCGCGGGCCACGCCGACGAACTGGCCGCCCGGGGCAGGGACCAGGAGCGCCACCTGGAACACCTGGCCCGCGACCTCCTCGCCGGCGCGAGCCCGGACGTGCTGCTGGCCTCTGCTCAACGGGCCGGATGGCAGCCTCCGGTTTCGCTGACCGCTGTCCTGCTGCCCGCCGCCCAGGCCCGGCCTGCCTACCGCGCGCTCGACCCGAGCACCCTCGTCCTCGACGATCTGCCGGACGCCACCGGTGTGCTGCTCGTCCCCGATGCCGACCGATCACGTCTCTTGCGGCAGCTGACCGAGCGCACCGCCGTGGTCGGCCCGGCCCGGCCATGGACTCGTGCGTCCGCCTCGTACGCACGAGCCGTCCGCGCGCGCTCCCTCTCCTCCGATATTCGCGACACCGAGGACCACCTGCCCGAGCTGGTACTGAGCGCCGACGTGGAGGCGTTCGCAGACCTGCGTGCCCGAGCCCTCGCACCGTTGCGGACCTTGCCTGTCGCGACCGCACGGCGGCTGGAGGAGACGTTGCGGGCGTGGCTGCTGCACCAGGGCAGGCGGGATGAGGTGGCGGCGGAGTTGTTCGTCCATCCCCAGACCGTCCGGTACCGGATGTCGCAGCTGCGGGAGCTGTTTCCGGATCTCGCATCACCGCACCGGGTCCTTGAACTGACGCTGGCGGTCGGTCTTCGGGCCCGCTGACGCGTTCTTCGGCCCCGTCAGCGATGGCGAGGCGGGCGCAGAGCAGCTGCCAGGGCTTGTAGTCCTCATAGCCATCGGTGTATTCGGCATAGGCTGCGGCGCTGTACAGCTGGTGGTGGACGTCGGCCGGGTGGCGTGTGCCATCCATGTCGTCGGTGTGGTCCATCGTGCACCAGGACGGGCAGGTGACGGTGTGCCGGGTGCCGTACCTGTCGTCGTACGTCCAAGTGCGGCCGGGCGTTGCCGTCGACTCGCTGGTCCGCCCGGACATCAGGTCAGCGATCTGTGTCCGTGCTGCCCGAAGCTTGGCCAGGTGCACGTTCATGTCGCTGATCAGTTCGTCTACCTCCCCGAGGCTGAGCGTCGGCCAGTCGCCGCCGGCCACGAAGTCCAGTCCGGGCGCTTCTTCGTTGACCTGGGACAGCTGGAAGGCCATGAGGCCGTCCCGGTGCCGACCGGCGTAGGGGCGGTGGGTGCCCATTGCGGTGAACGGGCCGTGGTGACAGCGCCCGTTCGGGTCCTCGTGGTCCTCCGGGGATCCCGTGCAGAAGGAGATGCCGTCGGGACAGGAGGCTGTGTCCGAGTTACTTGGCTGCTCGCTGCTGGTGGAGGCATCCATCTTGTCCGCGAGGGTCTCAAGCGCGTCGGCGAACTTGCGGAGCTCCGTCGCCTTCATACGAGCCTCGGCCGGGTCTGTGCCAGGGCTCCGTCGTTCTCGCGGTTGGCCCGACGTAGCCGGTATGGGCCTGATACCCCTACTCGGCCGTGATGGTGATTCGTGATGGACCGGCAGGTACACGCGCAGGCACGGCTCCCGGTGATCATGGAGTGTCGAGTTCGCTGATCACCACAACGGAAGACCGTGCCTGCTGCGTCATCAACGCCTGTGCCCGTCGGGCTGGGCCAACTCGCTGGTTCCGATCCGGCCCGCTCCGATGAACTGCCCAACCTGCTGGACCGGCTGCGCCGCCTGCCCGACCCGCGCCGCCTGAAGGGCCGGCGCAACCCGCTGCCGCACGTCCTGGCCCTGGCCGCCTGCGCCGTCCTGGCCGCAGCGAAGTCCCTCACCACCATCGCCGAGTGGGCCGCCGATGCCCCTGACCAGCTCCTCCTTCCCTGCGGGGCCACGCTGCGCGATCCTGACCGGCCCTGCCGGGCGCCCAGCGAGGCGACCGTGCGCCGGGTACTGCAGCGCATCGACGGCGACGCGCTCGACGCGGCGATCGGCGGCTGGCTCGCCGCTCGTGCGGACGCCTCCCGTGCCGCCGACGAGGACGAGCACCCGCCGCCCCGCCCGGTGCGGGTGGCCATCGCGGTGGACGGCAAATCCCTGGGCGGCGCGATCCGCACCGACGGCCGCTGCATCCATCTGCTGTCCGCGCTGCGCGGCGACGGCATCGTGCCCGCCCAGCGCGAGGTCGACGCCAAGAGCAATGAGATCACCGCGTTCCGGCCCCGGCTGGAGCCGCTGGACCTGAGTGCGTGTTTTTGAAGGCTGGTGTTGGGGTCTGAACGTCGCGACGATCAGGTGTGTGGTGTCGCGAGGGATAGTTCGGCGGTACTGCCGGGAGTGTGGTGATCCGTTGCCGTCGACGAGAGCGGCGACGGCGGTGTTCTGCTCGGGTAGGTGCAGGTCGCGGCACTGGCGGGTGCTTGAACAGACCCGGCTGAGGGTGGTGGCGATCCAGTCCGGGGAACAGGCTGAGTGCCCGGTCTGCGGGCGGTGCTGGACGGTGGGGGTCGAGCGTGCGCGGTCGGCGAAGTACTGCTCGCCGCGGTGCCGGGTGAGAGCCTGCCGGGAACGGCAGGCGTCACGGAACGGTGTTGCGGAAACGCCGTAGTCGAACGGAAGTTGGGCCCCGGGGGCCTCTTTCGTTGTTCACGGACCGAATTGGCGGGCGGTGTGCGCTTCGAGCGCCCGTGTCTCGCGCTCTGCCCCGCGATCTCGGGTCCGCGTCACCGTTTGAGGTGACCTGGACGGGTGTCATGTTGACGGTTGCCGTGGGGCGGCCGGCCAGGTCTGGGGCGGGATGGTGGGCGTCATGGCGGAGCGGGTCGGGAACGTCACGCGGGCGCGTTACGAGCAGATCGTCGCCGAGGCGCGGGAGCTGATCGCGCAGGTCGCGCGGGCGCAATTTTCCCTGGGTGACAAGGCGTTGGAGATTGAGCCGATGCGGCCGGTGGGCGGGTCGATGCCGAACGGTTCCGACGATCTGTACACGGTCGAGGAGTCGTTGCAGATTTTCGCTGACGATATCGGGGTCGCGCGGGCCACGGTGGAGGACTGGCGGTGGACCGCCAACCGCTGGCCGGCCGCGCGGCGCAGGGACGGCGTCTCCTTCACCGTCCACCGGGTGCTGGCGTCGGTCACGGACGAGGCCGAACGGTGGGCGGCGATCGAGGATCCGCCGTTCAACCAGCGCACTGGTCAGCGCCGCTGGACGCCGGACTCCGCGAAACGCCTGGTGGGGCAGCGGGTGGAGCGTCCGGTGACGGTGGAGGAAAAGGTCCAGGCGGTGACCGACCTGGTCCGCGACGATGAGGTCGCCGGGCAGGTCGCCACCGGTCTGCTGCGGCGCCCGGCGGTGTCCTCGCAGGTCAGCCCGGAAGACAAAGTGAGGGTCGTACAGGAGCTGGCCCGGGACGACGAGGTCGCCGGGCAGGTCACGGCCGATCTGCTGCAACGTCCGGCGGTCGCGCGGCGGGTGATGCGGGACACCACCACGCGGATGGCCGTGAACCGGGCCCAGTTCGACAACTCCGAGGAGACCCGCGAGCAGATCCGCGAGCGGACTCCGGCGGTGCGGCAGATCGAGCACACCATCGAGTACCTGGACCTGGTCGGGTCCTGCCACAGCTACGTCGCTGCCCTGGGGCGTCTGGTTCCGCGGCTGCGGGGCCAGGAGTTCACCGAGGACGAGCGCGAGACTGTGCGGCGGGGCATCGCGAAGGTGCGGGCGGCGGCCGACTGGCTCGAATCGACGGTCGACCACGGTGAGTTCACCCTTGACGAGCAGCTGGCTGCGCTCCTCAAGGGCGAGTAGCTGTGCCCCGTGCGGCACGGCCGCTCGCGGAGCACTACGGCGATCTGGTCTGGGCCTCGCTGATCGAGGCCCGTCCCGCCGGACTGCACACCCGGCAGCTGGTTGCCGCCACCCGGCTGAAGAAGTCGCAGGTTGCCCGGGGTATCGGGCACCTTCGCGATGTCGCGGCGGCGGAACACCTCACCCCGATCATCTACACCTACAAGGACGGCTACGTGTTCTCCGATGAGCCTGCGGACTGGATCGAGTACGAGAAGAAGCAGTTCCGGCAGATCCTCGGCCGTCTCACCCGGGTGATCACGGGCACGCTCGACCCGCACCTGGCCCGCTGCCCCGAGGACGAATGGGCCCAGCTCGCCGTCGCCCAGCTCACGGGGGTGCGTGCCACCCTCTCCCAGCTCTCCAAATAGCCCCGCCGAACCGGCCCGACCTGTCTGCCGAGCCCGCCATGCCGACCATCCAGCGCCGTCGCCGCTATCCCTCGGACACCACCACTGCCGAATGGGCCCTGCTCCAGCCGCTGCTGCCCATCCCGGCCTGCCAGACCAAGAAGGGCGGCCGGCCGGAAGCTCACCCGCGCCGCGAGATAGTCGACGCCATCCGCTACATCACCGACAACGGTACGAAGTGGCGCGCTCTGCCCGCCGACTACCCTCCGTGGGAGACGGTCTACGGGTTTTTCGCCCGCTGGAACCGCCGTGGCGTGGTCACCTTCATCCGTGACCAGCTCCGTCGCAGTCTGCGCACTGGCCTGGGACGATGCCCCTACCCGGTCACGCTGATCATTGATTCGCAGTCGGTCAAGGGTGCCTCCACGGTGAGCCGGGCGACCCGCGGATTCGATCCCGCGAAATTGATCAACGGGCGGAAGAGACACGTCGCGGTGGACACGAAGGGCTTCCCCGTGATGATCATGGTGACGCCCGCCGACATGCAGGACCGGGATGCCGCCCGCGAACTCCTCTGGCGCCTTCGTCTCACTCACCCGCAGATCACCCAGGTCTGGGCCGACTCCGCCTACGTCGGCCAACTCGTCACCTGGGCCGAGGATTTCCTCCACATCACTCTCAAGACCGTCTCCCGCCCCAAGGGCGCCAAAGGGTTCGTCGTCCTCCCGCGCCGCTGGCGTGTCGAACGCACCCTTGGGTGGATCATGAACGCCCGCGGCAACGCGAGAGACTACGAGCGTCTCCCGCAACATTCCGAGGCCCACCTGAACTGGTCCCTCATCACCCTCATGACCAGGCGGCTGACCCGGAAGAAGACCGCGTCCGGCTGGGCCAAGAAGCCGAAGGCGACCGGCTGAGCCGACGAAGCGTCGTGCTCGGCCAGGGCGCTGGAAGACTGCTGACATGTTCACCGAGGAACTCATCGCCGTGTCACAACAACCGTGCGTCGAACTGTTCGTCGCCCAGACGACAGGACCTTCGCACCGCACCGTGCTCGTGATCCACGGCGGTCCCGACTGGGACCACACCTACCTTCGAGAACCTCTGAGCAAGCTCGCCCGGACACACCGCCTCGTCATGCCCGATCTGCGCGGGTGCGGACGCTCCACCCGCGGTCTGCCCGACGACCAGTACACCCCGGACACAGCCGTCAACGACCTGATTCTCCTCATGGACAACATCGGGGTCGACCAAGCCGACATCCTCGGCTTCTCCTATGGCGGACTCCTAGCCCAGCGACTCGCCCTGGCAGCACCACACCGAGTACGTCGCCTTATCCTCGCCTCCACCACGGTCAAGGCCGTCCCCGCCGACGCCTTCGACGACTGGCCGGATGCGGTGGAACGCCGCACGGTGCAAGCCGGCGTCTGGTCAAACCCACACCTGACCGGACCGGAACTGACCCGCGCCGCAGCCGTCGCAGCCGCACCGGCGAACCTCTGGCGCCACGAGATACTCCCCGCCTACCTACGCCGCTTGGAATCCGTCCGCTTCTCAGCCGAGTGGCTGAGGCCCCTGCGCGCCGGCATCCTGCCCCAAGCAGTCCTCGAAGACGCCGTGCCCCGTCTCACAGCCCTTGCGATTCCCACGCTCTTCCTGCACGGCCGATACGACATGACCTTCCCGGCCCTCTTCGTCCAGCAGGCCGCCGACGCGATTCCCTCCGCCAGCGCCAAGATCCTGGAGACAGCCGGGCACATGGCCCATATCGACCAACCGGACACATGGCTCGCAGCTGTATCCGAATTCCTTGACTGAGCGCGGAACCGATCTCAACCCGCTCTCCGTGTCCGGAAGTTCAAAAACACTCACTGACCGGTGCGGTGGTGACCTTCGATGCACTGCTGACCCAGACCGACCACGCGAAGTTCCTGGTCGAGGAGAAGGGCGCGCACTACATCGCCGTACTCAAGGGCAAACCACCCAACCCTGCACGCGCTGGTGAAGGATCTTCCCTGGAAGGAGGTGCCGCTGATGGACCGCACCCGCACCCGCACCGCAGCCCACGGCCGCGACGAGATCCGTCGGCTGAAGGCCGTCACCGTGACGCGGCTGCCGTTCCCGCACGCCGGCCAGGCGCTGCAGATCGTCCGCCGGCGGCGCACGGTGCGCACTGGGAAGGTGTCACTCGAACGCGTCTACGCGGTCACCAGCCTGACAGCTCACCAGGCGACAGCCGCTGACCTGGCGGAACGCGTGCGCGGGCACTGGGCCATTGAGAATCGTGAGCACCATGTCAGGGATGTGACGTTCGGGGAGGATGCCTCGCGGGTGCGGACCGGCAGCGCACCGCGGGGCGATGGCCTCCCTGCGGAACCTGGCCATCGGCGCACTCCGCCTGACGGGGCGGGACAACATCGCCGAGGGCCTGCGCCATCACGGGCGGAACATGACCCGGCCGCTGGCGACCCTCGGACTCACGTGAACATTCCCGGCCGATCGCGAGACGCTCACAGACCAGGAGCGAGCTTGACTGGAGCATTTTGACCGATGCCGGTAATGCCCTCCGGCAGTGCTTCGACGAGTCGGCTTTCAAGGTCTGCCAGGAATCGGATGATGTCCTCCGAGGGGACGACAGCGGTGTCCATTCTCAGGGACAAGACGAACTCGTCCTCGTCCTGGTAAGCGTTCAGATAGAATTCCCAGTCGTCCTTTTCCAACCCTTCTCCCTCGGAGAACCGGGTCTGTGACATCAGTTCTTCCGCTTGTTCCTTGGTGATCGCTTCGAGGTCGTCGGTGCCTCGTGCCATGGACCCGAGATCCGGGAAGAACATGTTGACGGCACAGGAAAGGTCCGCCTCGGCACCATCGCTCTCGAAGACGTTCCGCAGCTTCGCCGAGATGTCGTCCGGGTTGCCCAGGCAAGACAGAGCGGCCTTCAGCACGGAGAAGTGGGTCTGCCGGATGAGCCCGTCAAGTGAGTCGGCACCCAGCTCGACACAGACGGGGAAGCTCTGCACCAAGGTGCCGGAGTAGTACTCGGTGTCCTCGTCGAACCTGTTGTGGGCGAGCATCAGGAATCCGCAACTGTTCTGCCCGGCGGCCTTCCCCAGCAGTTCCGCCGTGCACGCGATGATCACCGAGTCGACACTCGCCCGGCAGACTCTGGACACGGCGATCGCGGCCGCGGACAGCGCCTTGGAACGCATGATGTGTTCCCTCAGACGGGGACTCTCCGGTGTGCGACGCACGGGGGGCGTGGTGCGCTGCGGGAATCTCCCCACTTCCTGTTGCCAGGCAGCCACCGCGCGGGCGGACCGCTTGATCCCCTCTCGTCCTTCCTCATACCGCGCCCGGTCGGCGGGGTGGGTCACGGGAGGTAGCTCGGGCAGGGCGGTGGCTTCCGCACGGGCCCGGAGAATCGCCTGGAGGTCGCTCGTGACCAGACGCAGCCCTGAGGCGTCCGTCGCCATGTGGAACACACCCAGGACAACGCACTTCGGCGCCCGCGCCGAGGTGACCACTGCGGCCCGGACGGATATCTCGGGAATGGTGAACGGTGGGCCGCTGAGTTCCTGCTCCAGCAGTCGTACGGTCTCCGGGACACCTGCCTCGCCGGCCTCCCGCGCCTCCACCCTGAGCTCTCCGTCCGCCGGGACGACCTGGCGGGGCACTCCGTGCTCATCCAGGAAATACCGTGTGCGCAGCGTTTCATGGCGTCCCAGGACGGTTTCCAGAGCGGAGAGAACGACATCCAGGCCGCACCCGGCGGGGACGTCAATGCTGACTGGCCAGCCGAGGTAGCCGTAGTGCGGGGCGTGCCCGGTAAGCCCCTGCCAGATCCAGCGCTGCCCCCAGGTCAAGGGGTAAACGCCGGGGCGGTTCGTGGAGAATCTGACGCTGTGAAAAGTGGATGCGTTCATGGTCCGTCCTGGAACAGGGGTGTATGGGCCAGGGCTTCCTCGTCCTTCCACCAGGCTCTGCCAGCCGGTGGAAGCGCGTGGATCGGGTCGAAGTAGGGGAGTCCGGCCTGTCCCCAGGTGGAAATGCCGCGTTCGCGGTCGTAGGACACGGCCTGGTGCACCCACCGCTTCCCCAGCCGTGGGACATCGCAGACCAGACGCGGAGTGGAGAAGCCGGGCAGCCAGCCCATGATCGCGTCCTGAAGGGCCTGGGATTCGGCGAGGGTCATCCGCCAGTGCTCGGAGTGGGGCACGATGTCGCACATGTAGAAGTAGTAGGGCGTGATCCCCGGGCTGTCCGCGAGGGCGAAACACAGGTCGAGCAGGGCAGCGGGGGTGTCGTTCACGCCCCGCATCAGGACACCCTGATTGCGCACGTCTCGCAGCCCGGCTTCCAGCAGCGCGCGTGACGCCTCCGCGACCAGCGGAGTCACGGATTGGGCCGCGTTGACATGGGTGTGCAGAGCGAGGCCGCACCCCCTGCGTCTGGCGAGGGCCGCGAGCCGCTCCAGACCGCTGCGCACCTCCGGTGACAACCAGTGCTGCGGGAGCCCCGCCAAGCTCTTGGCCGCGAGCCTGATGTCGCGTATCTGCCCTGTCTCCAGCAGCGCGGTGACGAAGCCTTCCAGCTGGTGCCACGCCACGTTGGCGACGTCTCCTCCGGAGACGACGACGTCACGGATCTGCGGATTGGCCTGGATGTACTTCAGCATCGCTGCCAGGCGATCGGTGGCGTGTCCGTCGAACCGGGCTTTGACGACCTGCGGTACGGACGGCCCGACGAGGTCCATCCGCGTGCAGTGTCCGCAGTACTGCGGGCAGGTGGCTGTCAGCTCCGCCAGCACCTTGGTGGGGTAGCGGTGCGTAAGGCCCTCGGTGGCCCACATCTCCTGCTCGTGGAGCGGGTCACGCCGGGCCGTGGGATGGCTGGACCACACGCGTAGCCTGTCGGACGCCAGGGGCAGCATGTACCGGCGGACGGGGTCGGCGTAGAAGGCGTCGGTCAGACCCCCGGGGCGTCGGGGGACGGTCGACGGCACCATGGTGTTCAGCATCTGGGGAGTGAGCAGCACCGACATCGTTGCGTAGCGCTCCTGGTCGGCCAGGAGGTCCTCGTACACGCTGTCCGCCAGCCAGTCGCCCACGACGTCCCTCAGACGGCGGGCGCTTCGCACCGAGTGCGTGCGCTGCCAACGCGGGTCACGCCATTCGCGTGCGGAGACGTCGCGCCAGCCGGGGAAGCGCGTCCAGTCGGGCTCCACCGGCTTCCTGGGCTGGTAGCAGTAGGCGTCATCGGCCACGAGGTTAGTGCTCGCCATCGTCCTGCGCCTGCCGGGCCTTGGCCACGAGAGCGGCGATCCGCTGGGGGGTGCGCTGTTCGAAGATGTCGACGAAGGTCAGCTCGACGTCGAAGCCCCGGTAGATACGGGAGATGAGCCGGGTGGCGAGCAGCGAGTCACCTCCGCCGTCGAAGAAGTCCTCCGTCACATCGAGCGGTGCGTTGAGCAGCCGACCGGCGAGGGAGGCTATCTCCGAGGCGATGGCGTCGACCGGGGACACCGCGTCCTTGGTGTTGTCGAGCATGGCGTAATCCGCCTTTCCGTTCGGGAGCATCGGTAGGGCCTCGGCGAAGGAGATCCTGCCCGGGATCATGTGTGCCGGAAGGCGTTCTGCGAGCCATGCGCCCAGCTCGGTGCCGGTCACCCCGGCGCGGGTGGAGCGCACGACGGTGGCGATCAGGCGTTGGCCGCCGTCGGGCGACGGGACACCTCGGACGGCCGCCTGACGAAGGCCCGGGTGGCCGAGCAGAGTCCGTTCCACTTCCTCGGGTTCGACCCGGAAGCCCCGGATCTTCAGCTGGCGGTCCGCTCGCCCGACGTAGGTCAACTCTCCGCCCGGTCCGCTTTCGACGAGGTCCCCGGTCCGGTACAGCCGCCCGGCCCCGGGGCCGGCGAACGGGCCGAACCGCTCGGCGGTCTCGGCCGGACGTCCCTGATAGCGGAGGGCGAGCGACGGCCCTCCGACGTACAGCTCACTGATCGTCCCGTTTCCGGTCTCCGGCCGTGGGTCTTGCGGAGCTCCGGCCGCGGGAATCAGTACCTGACGGACGTGTGGCAGCGGAGCGCCTATGGGGACGCGGGCATCGAATGCCGGTGAACGCCCGCGGCCGCCACCGATGTCGGCCGCGTGGGTGACCAGTACGGTCTCCGTCTGGCCGTACGTGTTGAGTAGCCGGACGTGGTCCGGTACGTGCTCGCACCACTGGCGAACGGCAGCAGCCTGGACCTCCTCGCCACCGATGACGACCAGTCGGACCGAGGGAGGCAGAGAGCGCCCTGTGACGTCCAGGTAGTCGACGACCTCCGTCCAGAAGGAGGTCGGCAGATCGATCACCGTGACGGAGTGCGCCTCCAGCGCCGTGAACAGTCCCATGACCGATCCGTTCACGGCACGGGGATCGATCACCAGCGCTCCGCCGGTCAGCAGGACGGGGTAGATCTCCTCGCCACTGGTGTCCCAGCTCATCGACGCGAAGCTGAGCACCCGGTCCTGGGGGGAGATGTTGAACACGCCGGTCAGTGACCGGACGGAGGCCGCCAGCGCGCCGTGGGACACCACTACGCCCTTGGGTACTCCGGTGGAACCCGATGTGTGGAGGATGTAGGCGGCGTCCCCGGGGGCGAGTTCGGGGAAGCCGGGCGGTGTGTCGAGCGCGGTGTTCTCCCCGGCCGCCGTGTCCGTGTCGATGTGTGCCGGTCCCAGGTCGAGCGGCAGGGACCGCAGAGCTGAGCCGGTGCCCACCACGCTGCGGATTCCGCAGGTGTCGACCATGGCGCGGAGGCGGTCGGGCGGATGTCCACCGTCGAGCGGAACATACGCGGCGCCGACGCGAAGAATCGCGAACATGCCGACGAGTCCGCGGTACGAGCGTTCCACGGCCGCGCCCACGTGGTCGCCGGCACGCACTCCCCGTACCAGGAGCAGAGCGGCGACCCGGTCGATGTCCGCGACGAGTGAGGCGTAGTGGTGTGTCTTGTCGGCCTCGACGACGGCGGGTGCCTGCGGAGCGAGGGCCGCGGTGCTCAGGAGCAATGAGACGACGGATTCACCGCTGCGGTGCGCTCCGACGTGTGGGCCGGCCTCCGCTGTTGTCGCAGTGTGCTTCTCAGGCAAACGTTCCTCCAATAACCGAGGTGTGGGTTCACGAATTGCAGCGGTCCGCCCCGGGTGTCTGCCATTTGCCGGATTCGACGAAAACTTTCGAAAGTTCTGCCGTGCGCGCGAACCCTTTGAAATGT
Organism: Streptomyces sp. R28; assembly: GCF_041052385.1. Taxonomy (GTDB): domain Bacteria; phylum Actinomycetota; class Actinomycetes; order Streptomycetales; family Streptomycetaceae; genus Streptomyces. Next base: position 10,666,206 of record NZ_CP163439.1, read on the forward strand.
GGCCAGGTAACATTCGCATGGTTACAGAGGGGCGTCAAGGATGAATTCGCGGGACGGATTTGGCGGCCCAGAATGTCGGAGAGAAAAGTTTCGGCCACAGTCTCGTCCGGAGATGACGGGTGCCGGTGATCATTGTGGTATTTTGCTGCATGTTGTTGGGGTGCTTCGATGGGTGTCCCGCCTGGTGGACCGCCGGCCGACGGGTCGCGAAGTACCAGAATCGCGCCTATTTACCGCGATCAAAGCCGATAATCGGGGCATATCTTCTGACGCAAGACGGCCTGAAACAAGTGGTGCGATCGCCTGCAGGCCGGGAAGGATCTCGCTGCGAGTGGCCGGAACTGCGATGCTGCATTCAATCTGAATGGAATTTGCTCAAAAATTTCTCACGAGGACGGCTTCTCTATTCGATGAAAAGAAGTGAATTGGTCCGGCCGGTCATCATGTCGTCCGGCGATGACCACGGCCTTCCCGGTGAGTCATACACGAGTGCCTCGGTCTTCGGCTGGGAGCTGCAGAAGCTGTGGCGGGACGGATGGGTCTGCGTCGGCCGGGCGACTCTGCTGCCCGAAACCGGCAGCCAGCGGGCGATAGATGTCGGTGGGGTCGGCGTCCTCTTGGTGAATGATTCCTCGGGGCGGCCACGTGCCTTTCTCAATTTCTGCCGGCATCGCGGGCATGAGCTGGTCCGACCCGGGTGCGAGGTCCGGCGGTCCACCATCTGGTGCGCCTATCACGCGTGGGTCTATCGACTTGACGGCGCGCTGCGCAACGCCCCCCGTTTCGACATCGATGAAGCCGACGACCTCGGCCTCATCCCGGTGCGCTGCGCCGACTGGGGTGGCTGGCTGTTCGTCAATCTCTCTGGAACCGCGCCGGATCTCCAGGACACCGTCGGCAACCTCGACGAGATCCTGGCCCCCTACGAGACCGGCTCCCTGCGCACGACGGCGGTCAGACAGTACGACGTCGCCGCCAACTGGAAGCTGATCGTTGAGAACTACCTCGAGTGCTACCACTGCCCCAGCACACATCCTGAGCTGAGCCGGGTGCAACGGACCGAAGGCGGCGAGAACTTCGCCTCGACCGGGTTGTGGCTCGGCGGCTTCCTCGATCTTCGCAACTCGGCGGTGTCGATCTCGCTGGACGGGTCGGGGGCCGCCTGGGACTTCCCGTCCCTGGACGAGGACCGCATCCGTCAGGTCTGCTATCACGCGCTCCTGCCCGGTCTCTTCGTCACCGCTCACCACGACTACCTGGTAACCCACCGCCTGGAGCCGCTCGACGCTGGCCGGACCCGTGTCACCTGCGAATGGCTCTTCCCACCCGAACTGGTCTCCGCCGGCACCGACACCAGTTACGCCGTGGACTTTTGGGACCACACCAACGCCCAGGACTGGGCCGCGTGCGAGTCAGTTCAGCGCGGAGTATCCGTACCGGGCTACGTTCCGGGGCCCCTCGCGCCGGACGAGAGCGGGCTCCGCGCGTTCCTGCGGCTCCTCGCCGAGGCATACGGGAGCGACATGCCACTGAGGGTGCCCACCGACGTGGACGAGGGAGCACGGTCGTGACGGCTCCGACGCCGGTGCGCCAGACCGATCTTGTGGTGGTCGGGGCGGGGCTATCCGGTCTCACGGCGGCAGCCGAACTGCGGGCGCACGGCAGGAACCCGCTGGTCCTGGAAGCCGACGACCGGATCGGTGGCCGGACTCTGAGCCACGTCGTCGCGGGTCAGTTCCTCGACGCGGGCGGTGCCTACACGGGCGACCGCCACAGCGAGGTACGGGCACTGGCCGCCCGGCTCGGTGTCCGCCTGCAGGCCACCGAGGCCCCAGGGAGCGCCCTCTTCGACCTGAGAGGGCGAGTGTCCCGTGCGGACAGCAGGACTCCGCCGTACAACGCACTCGCAGTGGGCGACCTGCTCGAACTGCTGGACGATCTCGCCGTGGAGGTGGATCCCGAAGCACCGGGGGCTCATCCGGACGCGGCGGAGCTCGACCGGCAGACCGTCGCCGAGTGGGCCGACCGCCATCTCACTCACCCTGATGCCAGGTTGTTCGTCGATCTGCTCGTGGGTGAGATGCTGGCCAGCGACTCCGACGAACTGTCCATGCTCCACCTGCTCTTCTATCTCCGGTCGGGCGGAGGAGCGCACTACTTGACGGCCTTCACGGGCGGGGCACAGCAGGACCGCTTCGTCGGAGGCGCCCACCTGTTGTGCTCCCGTCTCGCGGCGTCCCTGGACGAGCCACCCCAGGTCCGCACTCCCGTCACCGAGATCCGAACGGACCTGCCCGGACGCCGTCTGATGGTGCTCGGGCCAAACATCGCCGTGGAGTGTGCACACGCTGTCGTCGCCATCCCTCCCGGTCCTGCGGCCCGGATCGCCGTCGGACCCGCAGAAGCCCTTCCGGGTGGGGGAAGCGGGGGCGGCCCGGCAGGGGCAAGACCGCGTGGCGGCGTGGTCAAACTCCATATCGTCTACGACCGTCCGTTCTGGACGGAAGCCGATCTGTCGGGCTGGGTGACCGCGGACCGAGGTCTGGTCAGATACCTGATCGATGACTCCGCGGGCCGTGACGGACTGGGCGTTCTCATCGCCTTCGTCACCGGATCCTGTGCGGCGACCTATGCGGCACAGCCGCTCGACAAGCGCCGGGCCGAGGTGCTCGGCTGTCTGAGCCGCTGGTTCGGAGCACCGGTCGCGCTCCCCCTGTCGTACATGGAGCAGGACTGGCGGTCCCAGCGGTTCGTCGAAGGCTGCTACGCCGCTGTGCCGGAACCCGGCTGGTGGGCGAAGAGCGGCGGAGCGGCGTTCGGCCGCCCGCCGGTCGACGACGACAGGATCGCATGGGCGGGAACCGAACGGAGTCCGGCGTTCTATGGACATCTAGAAGGAGCGGTGAGATCAGGGCGCGCCGCCGCCCGCTCGATTCTCGGCGATGACCAAGGACATGGATGAGCGACCGCGACCCTGACGAGCCCCTGCGTTTCGGGCTCCTGCTGCCCAACGCCGGTTACTACGCGGACGCACGGCGCGTGGTTGATCTGGCCCGTGCAGCCGAGGAATCCGGATGGGACGGTGTCTTCTTCTGGGATCACCTGATGCTCGACCGTCGGTTGCGACTACCGGTCGCCGACACCTGGACGGTCGTGACCGCCGTCCTCGCCGGCACTCGGCGGATACTGAGCGGCCCGGTCGTCACTCCGCTCGCAAGCCGTCAACCGTGGAAGGTGGCCCGGGAGACGGTGACCCTGGACCACCTCTCGGAAGGCAGGCTGGTTCTGGGCGTGGGCCTGGGAGCCGCGCAGGACACGGATTTCTCGGCCTTCGGCGACGACGTGTCCCTCGCCGAGCGCGCTGCCCGCGTCGACGAGGCGCTGACGGTGATCCAGCGGTTGTGGAGCGGACAAGAGGTCTCGCAGGCCGGAGAGCGGTTCCGCCTCGACCGGGTCACCTTTCTTCCGACTCCGCTGCGACCGCCCCGCGTGCCCGTCTGGACCGCGGCCACCTGGCCGGCTCGCGGACGTGGCGCTCTGGACCGAGCGGCCCGGTGGGACGGCATAGTACCCATGGCCCGGGACCGGGCGGGCGGCCTGCGGGGGCCCACTCCGGAGGAACTGACCGCGGTACTCACCGCTGTCGGTCCGACCGAGCCCGGTTGGACCGTCGCCGTCCCCGGCCGGATGGCGCCCGCGGACACCGCGGCGGCCCGTGACTATGCGCGCGACTACCACGCCCGGGGCGCAACCTGGTGGCTGGAGTCGTTCGACCCCTGGTCGCGCGACCCCCGGGAAGCTCACGGCTGGGCGGCCCAAGGGCCACCTGGCTGACTGGTGCGCACACCCCGATCCGTCCGTGCCCGCTCATTCCGATCACGTTCGGTGGGCGCCCGGCTCGGCTTCCAGTGCGGACGGGTGGGCGTCGAGCTCCGCTGGTGCCGATGCCGATGCCGATGCCGACCGCAGCCGCCGGTGTCCGAGCAGCGCGATACCGAGGGCTGCCACCGCGGCGGAGGCGGGCAGCAGGAACGCCGTCATGGCTCCGGACGAGTCGATCACCGCTCCCGCCACAGACGCGCCGACCGAGACGCCCAGAGTGAGACCGGTACCTGTCCAGGTCATACCCTCCGTCAGCTGGCCGCGCGGAACGAACCGTTCGACAAGTGACATGGCCGTCACCAGCGTGGGGGCCACGGCCATGCTGGACACGAATAGCGCCGCGGCCAGGAACCAGAGGTTCCCGGCCAGCGCCGGCAGCAACGTGGTCAGTGCGATGAAGCCGACACCCACCAGGAACCGCCGATGAGCGGGACCCTCGGGCCTGAACATCCCGAAGACGATTCCGGCCAGGCAGGAGCCCAACGCGTACGCCGCCAGGACCAGACTGGCCGCAGCTTTGTGGCCCTGCTCCTCGGCGAACGCGACGGTGGCGACGTCCACCGCTCCGAAGACCACACCGATTGCCGTGAACGTGCCGACCAGGACCCTCAGCCCGGTGGAGCGCAGAGCGGTGGGGCCGGCCTGGGCCTCTCGTGGGTGCGGCGGCGGCTCAGTGGCACGCTGGGCCACCAGCAGATACCCGCCCAGGGCGAGGAAGAGGGCCGCGAGCAGCGGCCCGGCCGCGGGGAACCAGACGGTGCACAACCCGATGGAGAGGATCGGTCCCACGATGAAGACCACCTCGTCGAAGACGGACTCCAGGGAGAAGGCCGTGTGCATGAGCGGGGAGTCCCGGTACAGCTCCGACCAACGGGCCCGCGTCATGTTGCCGAGGCTCGGCGTCACCCCTGCCGCCGCTACACAGACGAAAAGCGTCCAGTCGGGCGCGTCCACTTCCACGAGGACCAGAAATGCGATGACCGCGATCACCGTGACAGCGACGGCCGGGCCGAGGACGCGCCGCTGGCCGTGTCGGTCTACGAGCCGGGACGTGTAGGGCGACAGCAGCGCGCCGGAAAGCGCCAGAGCGGCGGCCAGTCCGCCGGCAATGTCATAGCGGCCGTTGACTTGCGACATCATGGTCACAATGCCGATACCGAGCATGGACAGCGGCATTCTGCCCACTACCCCGGCGATGAAGAATCCCTTGGAACCGGGCGCCTGGAAGATCGCACGATATGGGCTGGTCAAGAAGCTCCCCCGGGGATGCATGGATAGAAAGTGGACACAGACCAGGGACCGGGAAGGAGACTCCGGTGCTACCCATCAGCCCATGCCGTCCGCACGCATATGTGCTCGAGGGTCGGGATCCTTGGATCGATCAGCGGTGACGTTTTGCCTGCGTGCGGGGGCACCTTCCATGGAAAGCGAGTCGAGTACCAGCCGCTCGATATCGGCCACAACTGCATCCTCGCGGTCGAGGACACCTCGATCCAGGTGTACCTCGAAAAATTCCTCCAGAGCCGAGCATAATTCCGCTTTTCTCTTCGGCGTGTATCCGAGGACGGAGAGCCTGGTTCGGGGTTCTGGTGGATTTATCGAGGGGTCGGGGCGCAACTCGGCAATCACCCGGCGAACTTCGCCTTTAATGTGGGATTCAGTCGCTTTCATGGATCTCCGCGCCTTGGGGGAACAATCACGAATGAGGCACACAGCCGCAGAGGCAGGCTTATGTCGGCAAACTCTGCGCTTTTCGAAGCGCTTCGACGACTACTAGCCGAAGCTAGCACCGAGGAAGCCGCCGCAGCAAGGCAATGGCATCGGGAAAATTCTGCCACGGTGGCGAATGACAATATACGGGTCTTCAAAGTTGAGCGGTGCGGAGGTGTCCGTGGGCTCGGCGAGTGGTGACGCAGCGGGTGCGTAGGCGTTGGTTGGCGGGGTTGCGGAAGCCCGGCAACACCCCGCTCGGTATAGCGGGACTTGCAGCGGTCCACCGTCAGCGGTGCCATACCGGCGAGCTCGGCGATGTCCTTTCGCCGCCGCCCCTCGGCCGACCACAGCACGATCCGTGCGCGAAGCGCCACGACAGCCGGCACATCCCGTGAACCCCGCCAACTCCCGCAGCTCAGCCATCTGTTCAGAGGAGAGATCCATACCAGACTCAACGGTCACAGGCGCCCAAGGTTCCACAAACAGAATCACAAGACACTAGCGACATAAACAGGCAGCTGAAAGGCCGCCAATCATGAACCTGATTCGCGTTGACGAACCCATCAGCTCTATGGAAGCGCTTCGACCTTTGCGTGCTCGGCGCGCGCAAGACCGATCACCGTGCGCTCGATCTCGCGCAGCAGCGCTGATATCTCCTCGGTGTCGAGGTATTCGTCGTCCGCTTCGAGCGAGAGGTAGAGCCGGTCCTGGTCGTGCCCCAGGTGGATCATCGCCTGGACCCGAAGCGGGCCGGCGCCGACGGCGCGTGAATCGTGGTGTTCGAGGGGCGTCGGGCGCGCGTCCTCATCGTGGTGCAGGAACGCGTCGGCGAGTTCGGGGCGCGCGGTGCGCGGGCCGGGTTTGCCGGCGAGCGAGCGCATGTCGTTGAAGCTGATCCAGGAGTCGGCGCCTACCTGCTCGATCAGCGCCTGCATGACGTCCGGGTCGTACGGGGAACGGCGCGCGGCGGCGAGGATCGCCCGGTCCACGCCGCGGATCTCGGCCACGGCATCCGCGGCGTCGCCCGCCACCGCGATGTAGATCGGCTGGGAGCGGTGGCCCACATAGGCTTGGGTCGCGGATGTCCACCGGTTCCCGCACTCGATCTTGAACACCGCGCGCGGCGCGTCCAGCACCCGGTGCAGGGCCGTGGCCGCGGCGACCATCGTGATCGCGCCCGAGGTGAACAGGCCGAGCCTGTTCTCCAGGTAATCGTGCGCCGACTGGTAGGAGTCCGTGCTCAGATGCGCGCCCCGGACCATAGGGACCGCCGGCGCGTGGCGCGGGGTGCGCAGCGGATTGTCCGCCGCGGCCAGGATGGCCGGGCGCATCAGTTCCCGCGCCCGCTCGCTGCGGGCGCGTGCGTGCGTGCGGCTCTCCTCGGCCGCTGCGGCGATCGGATCGAACGCGACGGGCGCCGGCGTGTGCCCGGACACGATCCGCCGCAGGTCCTCAGTCAGCGCCAGGATGCCGGCCCCGTCCAGGCTCAGGTGCGACACGACGATCCCGAACACGTGCGCGCTCGCGCCGCACACGCCGAGGATGAACCGGACCGGCAAGTCCAATTCGAGGTCGAAGCGCCGGGACGCCGAGGCGTGCAGGTGCGCCGATAACGCCTGCTCGCACCGCTCCGGATCGTCCTCGGCGACGATGTCCACACCGATCCGCCCGCCCGCGTCGACGATCTGCTCCACGACACCGCCGGACGCGTCGAGCCGGAACCGGGTGCGCAACGCGACGTGCCGTTCGATCAGGGTGCGCATGAAGTCGAGCGCGTGCTGCACCGTCACCGGACCGTCCGCGCCGGCCGATAGAAGGAAACGGAACCGTAGGTTCCAGTCGTCCACCGGGCCGAACCGCTGAATCTCGGCCCTGATATGCCGCTGGCCCCAGGTCGCGGCGAACTTGCCGCCATGCTCCGCCTGGAAGACGAGCTCACGTCGCGTGACAGCAGACCTCTGGCTCACTCACGTACCTCTCGTTCCTCGATACACGGCACCCTCACCGAAGCTCGGCCAGCAGGCGCGGGTGCTCGGTGTCGCGCACATCCAGCAACTGCGGACAGAAGCAGCCCGCCCCGGCGGCCTCGGGTCGCTTCGGCGGTTGAAGGCGAAGTCGAACAGGGGCTCGTCCGCTCTGGCCGCCCGGCCCGCGCGGCGGGCCGGGTTGAACCAGTCGCTCGATCCACGCCTCGGGATCCCGCCTCGGCCCGCCACCGGTCGATCAGATCGTCGTAGGTGACGTCCTCGCCGAACTCCCGGCGGTGGTGCTCCAGGTGCGGGTGCCCAGATTCGGCGACGAACCCCTGGATCACGCGCCGCAACTCCTCCGGCGCCACCTGCTGATAAAACCAGTACCACTCGGCGAAGCCATAGAAGGAGTGCGCCGGGCGGGCGAAGGCGGGCATGGAGTACGGCCCCCAGGTGACCATGATCCCGAACTTGGCCTTGCGCCACCACGCCGGGGCGGTGTGCTCGGCGAGAGACTCGGCCGTGGGCAGGTAGCCGGGTACCCGGCCGCTCACGACTGCACCGGACCGTCGAGCTCGAAGAAGCCTCCGGACGGCCCGTCGTCCCAATTGGCCAGTCGCACGATGACGCGCGCGCCCTCGGCCGGCGACTGCCCCTGGAAGCCGCTCATGTGCGTGGCCGAGGTGCCCGGGGAGACCGCGTTCACCTTGATGTGCTGGCATCCCGGATCCGCACGCAGCAATCAGGTCCTTCTGCACCGTGATTATGTTGAGCGTGGTCTTGGACGCCGCGTACGCCCGGATCGGCAGCGCGGGCAGGCCGGATCCGGCGAACGCCGAGGCCCGAGCAAGCGAACCGCCGCCGCTGGAGACGTTCACGATGCGCGCTGCCCGACCGCCGCAGCAGCGGTAGCGCCGCCTTGGTGACCAACGCCGGGCCGAACGCGCGTTCACCTGGAAGATCCGCTCCAGCTGGCCGCGGGTGACCTCGGCCGCCGAGGCCGTATTGCTGATCCCGGCATTGTTCACCAGGACGTCCAGCGCCGCATGGCGCTCGGCGATCTTGTCGAATACCTCTTCGATACTCCGGTCGTCGCGCACATCCAGCGGAACCGCGCCGACATATTCGAATTCGGCGAGTTCATCGAGTGCCCGCTCGCCTTCCACCACATCGAATACCCCTAATTCGACTAATTCGACGGCGAAGCCGAGACGCAGCAACGCCCGTGCGGTCTCCAATCCGAGACCGCGCTCCGCGCCGGTCGCCAGGGCGGTTCGCAAGGCTTCCCCTTCCGGGAAGCGGGGCTGGACACCAAGGCTAATCATCGGATCACTCGAGAACTTTAGCCAACACGGCAATCGGCCTGTCAAGGGGAAATTCGACAGACCGGCACGGAGCCCTCCCAGGTTCTTGCCTTGACAGGGCGCTGTGAACGCTTCATGGTTGGCAACGGAGCTGTTCGATCTTCAACACCGCCGTCAACGACCGCATCGCCGCCCGCCATCCCTTCGCCGTCGTCCCGGTGCCACCCTGTGCTTGCCGATAATGCCGTCCCTCCAGGTCAGGCCGCTCGGCGATAATCGCGTACGACGCCACCGGCACGCTCGTGCATTTGGGCGCGGAAGGCGTCGAGATCCACGACTTCAGCGGGCAGCGACTTATCGGGCGCCGCGCCAGCCAGCGCCATGTGCAACCGGTGGATGTTGTGATGGCTCATACTCGCGCAGGACCCCGCCCAGGTGCGGCAGGTTCCAGATCAGCGTGCGCTCGAGCAGTTCGCGGCGGCACCCTCCGATCCACCGCTCCATGACCGCGTTCATCCGCGGCGCCCGTACGGCGCCGCGCACGGTCGATTTGTCGCGGGCCATCCGCAGCACGAGCCGGGTGATCGCGGGATGCCGGCGCGGGCGGCCGAGTGTTTTGGGCCGCGACTTCACCGCCCAACGCCTGTGCTGGTCGATAACGGGTGCGGATCCTGTGAGGGTGTCGGCTGATCAGCACGGCCCCGGCGCAGTTGTGTGATGTCCGGTTCCGTGCCGGTTGGTCAGATGCCGTGGACGGCGAAGGCGTCCTCGTGGCGCAGGAGTTCGCGGCGGGCGTGGGCGATGTTGGCGCGTCCGGCGAGGCGGATGGTGCTGATCGCCAGGTTGCGGAAGCTGGCCAGGGCTCGCGGTGCTGTGCCTGTCCTGACCTGGGAGCTGTCTTCTCGGAAGGTGACGTCTCGCACCCAGTGGATCTTGTTCTCCATGGTCCAGTGGAACCTTTCGTAATGGTTGAGGTGGGCGGGGCCGGCGAGGTCGGGCGGCAGGCTGGTGACGCCGAAGACGATCTCCTTGCTGGTCCATTCGCCGTCGAGGTTTCCGGTGTCACGGCGGAGGCGGAAGACCTGGGATGCGCCGGGGAACAGGGTGTGGTCGGCGGGTGTGGTGCGCAGGGTGCGGCGTTCGGTGCGGCCGTGCCCGCGGTCGTCGTCGATCGCGGTGGTCTCGGTGAAGTCGGTGCCCGTGGCGGTCAGCAGCATCTGGGCGGCGGCGTGCGCGAGGGGCTGGTTGCCCTTGAGGATCAGGAGGTAGTGGCGGTTGAGAGGGCCGGTGATCAGGCGGGCGGTCTTCTTCGTGGTGTGCAGCGCGTGCAAAGTGAACACCCGTCCGGGCAGGTTGAGTTGGATGAGCAGGGTCCGGGCGGCCTCGCCCTCGCCGTGCTTGTCGGGGACCTGGGTCTGGCCCAGGACCGCGCCGGTGGTGTGGTCGATCGCGCCGACCAAGAAGACCCGCCCGCTCTCCGTGCGGGTGCCGGCCGGCGCCTTGCCGTCCAGGGGTGCGGCGGACAGCAGCCCGTCCGGCACCGGGTGCTCGGACGAGCGCCTCGCGGCGCGGCGCTGTTCGCGCTCCACCGGCCCCGGGGTGGCGGGGATCTCGGGCGCAGGGATGGTGCCGCGCGCAAGGTCTGTGGTGTATTCGCAGGTCACGGCATCCAGGGCGTCGGCGTCCAGTTGGGCGAGCACGCGCCGGAAGGTGCGCTCGCTCGTACGAGGTAGCGGCCGGTCAGCGGGTCGTACCGGGCGCCGATACGGGTTAGCCTCGCCTGCGGGGCACGGGCGGGGCACGGGCCGCCCATTGCCAGATCGCGGCGATCGAGTCGCCGCCGATCACCAGCGTCGCGCACGCGGTCAGTGTCAGGATCACCACGAGGGCGTGGCGTCGGCCATGCTTCGCGCGCCGGTCAGGGACCTGGCGCAACCCGCTGACCAGCTCGGACTTTACTACTGCCGGGTCGGTGGCGAGCTCAGCCTCCCATAGGGCGGGGTCCGCGAGCTGGCCAACGGCTGGGGGGATTCGCGAAGATACGGGCACGAGCGCGACTCCTGTGACGATACTTTTGGCGTAGAGACCTGAAAGGTCATCAGAAGTCGTGCTTGTCTTGCAACCAGCCACTTCAAAACGGGCAGAACCACTCAAGGGAGAACTACGCCGGGGCCGTGTACCTGCGCAAGCGCGGTATCCGCTGCACGGTCCCGGAGAAGCGTGAACAGATCGCCAACCGCAGGAAACGCGGTTCCCGTGGTGGTCGGCCGCCGAAGTTCGACGCCGCAGATCACAAGGAGCGCCACGCAGTCGAGTGCGGGATCAATCGCCTCAAGCGTCCGGGAGGCGTTCGCGCACCGGCTTCCGGACGGCATCGAACTCGCCAGTGCCGTCCCGCTGTTGTGCGCCGGGATCACGGTGTACGCACCGCTGCGCCGATGGGGCCCGGTCTAGGACAAGAGCGTCGCCGTCGCCGGCAGTGGGCGGGCTCGGGCACCTCGCGGTACGGATGGCGGCGGCGATGGGCGCCGAGGTCACCGCCGTCAGTAGGAGCACGCGCAAACACGCGGACGCCCGGCGGCTGGGGGCCGCGCACGTCCTGGCGGCCGACGGACCGGACGGCCTCGGCGGCGCCCGCGGCCGCTTCGACCTGATCCTCAACACGGTGTCGGCCCCGCTCGCCATGGACGACCACCTCGCGATGCTCCGCCCCGGGGGCGTCATGGTGAACATCGGCGCACCGGGGATCCCGATCAGATGTGAGCCGTTCTCGCTCATCGGCGGCAACACGGCGATCGCCGGTTCGATGATCGGCGGGCTCGCCGAGACCCGGGGCATGCTCCGGTTGTGTGCGGAACACGGCATGCGGGCCGAGGTGGAGGTCATCGACGCGCGGCAGATCGACACGCAGCTACCGGTTCTCGGTGGCCTGGCCCAGGATCCAGCCGGAAGGCCACAGCCCGGCCAACCAGAAGGGGCTGGACTTCTACCGCCGGCTGATCGACGAACTCCTCGACGCGGGCATCGAACCGTGGCTCACGCTCTACCACTGGAAGCTCCCCAGTACCTGGAGGACCGCGGCGGGTGGCGCACCGGGACACCGCCGAGCGGTTCGCCGAGTACGCCGCGCTGGTGCACGAGGCGCTGAGCGACCGGGTCACCTGGTGGTGGACCCTCAACGAGCCCTACCTGCTCGGCGTTCCTCGGCATGGCGACGGGCGAGCACGCCCCCGGCGCCTGGGAGGGGCACGGCGCGCTGGCCGCCGCCCACCATCTGATGGTCCGCCACGGTCTCGCCGTACAGGCCATGCGGGCGCAGCGGCGCGGCGAGGAGAAGTTCGGGATCACCCTCAACATGACCGAGGCCCGGCCCGCCTCGGTGGACCCGGCCGACCGGGCCGCCGCCGAACGCCTCGACCTGCTGCACAACCGGGTGTTCACCGACCCGGTCCTGGGCGGCACCTGGCCGTCGCTGGAACAGGAAGTGTGGTCGGACATCACCGACTTCGGCTTCCGCGAGCCGGAGGACCCCGCCCTCATCCGGCCGCCGCTGGATTTCCTCGGCATGAACGTCTACTGCCCCACCTACGCCAAGTTCGCGCACATCGCCGATCCGGACCCGCGATTTCGCACGGCGGCCGACATCGACATGGTGTCCGCGGCCCCCGCGGACCTCCCGCGCACCGCGATGGGCTGGCCGGTCGACGCGACCGTACTCACCCAGCTGCTCCGCCGGCTGCGCAAGGACTACCCCGGCCTGCCCCCGGTCTACAGCACCGAGAACGGCGCCGCCTACCGCGACGTACCCGACGCGACGGGCACGGTGCCCGACCCCGAGCGCATCGCCTACATCGACAGCCACCTCGGGGCGGTCCAGGACGCCCTGGCCGAAGGCATCGACGTCCAGGGCTACTTCTGCTGGTCCCTCCTGGACAAGTTCGAATGGGCCTACGGCTACGCGAAGCGCTTCGGCCTCGTGTACGTCGACTAGGACGACGACCTGCGCCGCGTCCCCCAGGCCAGCTACCTCTGGTATCGGGAGCTCATCCGGGCGCAGGGGAAGCTGAGCGCTCCCAAAGCCCCTGCGCCGATCCATGGCCCGGCCTCACGCGGCTGTCCGGTCAAGCCGGAGCCGAACGGGCCCCGCGACGAGCCGCAGGCGAGACCTTCGTCCCGATCCGTTCCAGGGCGTCAAGCGCCTCGAACAGGCCGAGACGGTCGTCCTCGCCGCGGCGCATCGTCGTGAGGACGGTGGCCGCCCTGCCGCCCTCGTCCACGGTCTGCTGCAGGGCCGGGGCCAGAACCGGGTGGGCACTGATCTCGACCAGCACGTCGTGCTCGGACAGGAGTTGCTCGGTGGCCTGCGCCAGGAGGACGGGCTGCCGTAGGTTCCGTGCGAAGTAGCCGGCCGAGATCTGCCTCCAGTCCAGCACGCTTCCCGTGACCGAGGAGACCATGTCGATCCGGCCCTGCCGGGGGGTGACCCTTCCGATCGCTTGTTCCATGTCGGCCATGATCGGGTCGATCGCCGCGCTGTGCGCGGGAAGGTCGACGCGGACCATGGCCGACAGGACATTCAGCGCCTGGAGTTCGGCGACGAGCGTCTTGAGCGTGGACCTGTCGCCGGCCAATACCGTCGTCCGCGGCCCGTTCATGCCCGCGACGGACACCTCCCCGCCGTAGCGGTCGAGGTGCCGTGCGAGGTCGGAGGCGCTGAGTTCGACCACGGCCATACCGCTGTCGGAGCCCGCCACCCGGCGCTGCTGGTCGCTGTAATGGTGGACGACGCGAACGGCGTCGGGCAGCTCCAGAATGCCGGCGATGGCGCAGGCGGCGATCTCCCCGACGCTGTGACCCGCGACGGCATGGGGCCGCACGCCCACCGCCTCCAGCCACCGTGCGATGCCCACCTGGATCGCGAAGACAATGGGCTGCATGACCCCGACGTCTCCGGTCCTGGCCTTCGGCTCGTCGAGGAACAGCTCGTGGACCAGCGACCATCCGGCGTGGCGGGCGAGGAGCACGTCGCACGCCTCAAGCGCGGCGCGGAAGTCCGGTTCGGTGCGGAACAGGGTGCGCCCCATGCCGACCCACTGCTGTCCGTAGGGCGAGCAGACGAAGGCCACACGGGGTTCCTGCCGCGCGTGGCCGGGCGCGGACGCCGGCGTGACGGCCGACCCCGCCCCGACCTCCCGGGCCGCGTCCTGGGAGGCGGCGTGAGGGCCGCCCAGTTCGCTCAGGCGCCGGTCCGGCGTCGCGGCGGCGTCGAGAACCGCCAGGAAGTCCCGCATCAGTTGCTGCGCGTGCTCCGGCGCGTACAGGTCCAGGGCGAAGGTGAGGCTCACATCGATCCCCGTCGGCTGCCCGTCCCTCGTGGCCTGCTCGAAGAGTTCGAAACGGAGGTCGAAACGTGTGATGCCCTCCTCGACTGGTTCGGGCCGCACATCGAGTCCGGGCAGGCGGAGTTCGGAGGAGTCGTTGCTCTGGAAGGCGAGCATGACCTGGATGAGCGGGTGCCAGGCCGCGGAACGGGCCGGATTCAGCAACTGGACGATGTGATCGAACGGAATGTCCTGATGGGCGAAGGCCGCCAGATCGGTGCCGCGCACGCGCCGGAGCATCTCCCGGAACGTGGGATCACCGTCCGTCCGAGTCCGCAGGACAAGGGTGTTGACGAAGAAGCCCACCAGGTCGTCCAGTTGGGAATCGGCCCGTCCGGCCGTGGGGGTGCCGATGGCGATGTCGGTGCCCGCGCCACGGAGGGTCAGCACGGCCGCGAGTGCGGCCTGGACGGCCATGAAGACGCTGGTTCCGGTCTCCCGGGCCAGCTTCTGGAGGGCGCGATGGGTCTGTGCCGGGATCCGTTCGGCGGTCCGGCCTCCCCGATGGGTGGGGGTGGCCGGTCGCTGCGCTGCCACATCGATGCGCAGCCGGTCCGGCATGCCGGCCAGCTCACGCCGCCAGAATCGGCCTTGCCGGTCCAGCAGGCTGTTCGGATCCTCCGGATCGCCCAGGAGGTCGTCCTGCCAGAGCGTGTAGTCGGCGTACTGCACGGGCAGATCGGGCCAGTCCGGCCGCTGGCCCCGGCACCGGGCGGCGTAGGCGAGCCCGAGGTCCCGGGCGAGGGGCACCAACGACCATCCGTCACAGGCGATGTGATGCACAGTCAGAAGCAAGACATGGTCGTCCTCGGCGAGGCGGAAGAGTCGGGAGCGCAACGCGGTCTCGCAGGTGAGGTCGAAGGCATAGCCCGCCTCGGAGGTGAGGGCTCCGGGCAGCTCGGCCGCGGTGACCACCTGGGCCGGCAGCTCCACCGGCGCCTCGTCGGGTTCGAGCACGACCTGCTGCGGGCGGCCGTCCCAGTCCGGGTAGGCGGTGCGCAGACTCTCGTGCCGGTGGACCAGGTCTCCGAGCGCGCGCCGCAGCGCCGGCACGTTCAGCTCGCCCCGGAGGCGGTGGGCCATGGGCATGTTGTAGTTCGCGGCGGCGCCGTGCAGGCGGTTGAGGAACCACAGCCGGCGCTGGGTCTGGGAGAGGGGGATCTCCGGTGGCCGCCGCATCCGCCGCAGGGGAGGCCTGCCGTTTCCCTCGCCCTGTGCGAGGTGGCCGGCCAGGGAGGCGACCGTCGGCGACTCGAATATGGTGCGTAACGACACCTCGACGCCCAGCGCGGTGCGCACCCGGGCTGACAGCCTGGTCGCCAGCAGCGAGTGACCGCCCAGTTGGAAGAAGGAGTCGTCGATCGTGACGCGGTCGACGCCGAGCACCTGGGCGAAGATGGCGCACAGCAGCTCCTCCTTCGGTGTGCGCGGGGCACGGCCCGAGGAGATCCCCGGTACGGCGGAACCGGCCTCGGTGGGGGCGTCGTCCGGGACCTGACGGGTGGGTGCGGCGTCGTTCACGAGGCCTGCCCTACAGTCCGGTTCCGGCGCGGACAGGGGTCGGCCAGGCTTCGGGAGCCACGCCGTACTGACACAGGAAGGCGTAGACGAGCCGCTCCAGCCCGAATCCGACACACCCGCTCCTGATCACGCCGCCGGAACCGTGTGCGATCCCGAAGGCCTCGCCGAACAGGTCGTCGTGGAAGTTGAAGGATCCGACGGCGATGGTGCGGTCGGTGGCGACGGGCAACTGCAGCTCGTATTTGAGCTCCAGTAGGCGTTGTGACCAGATGCGCCCGGAGGTGTCCGTACCGCAGAAGAACGGGTCGTTGCCCACGGCGCAGAAGCCGCTCAGGCCGAGAGACTCGACGTAGGCAAACATGTTGCGCATGAAGCGTTCGCGGGCGCCGAGGACCTCCTCCCGCGTCCCCATGAACACGATCTCCCGGATGGTGAAGTCCCACAACCGTTCCATGGTGGCGGAGTAGGCGGCCTCGAAACGGAAGGACTTGCCCCGGGCCGTGACGACATGCAGCCTGTCCGAGGCGAGGGTGCGCCCCTTGTACTGGTGGAAGGTGTGGTAACACATCGTGGGCGGCAGGCAGTAGTCCACGTTGTCGCAGTGTTCCAGCACGCCGGCGTCGATGCCCGAGTCGGCGTACGTCGCCTGAAAGGCACGGTAGACGTCGATGTCGTTGCGCAATCGGCTGACGAACATCAGATGCTGCGGAAAAGCCTTGAAATAGCCGGAGGTCTGAAGCGCCGTGGTGCTGATGAGTGTGGGGTACCGCTGTTCCAGAGCGGTGAAGTCCTGCGCGAGGATCTCGCGCACGGCGGTGTCGAAGTAGGCCAGGAGGGACAGCAAGGGCTCGCCCATGGCGACCTGGCCCTCACCCGCCTTGCTCACCGCGCCCGCCGCCACGAGTTGCTCGAACACGTCCTCCTGAGCTGAACGCTGATGGGGTGACGTCCAGATCGCCTTGGGCGGTGTCACCCACTGCTTGCGTACGTCGTTGTCGACCACGAAGTTGACCTTCTCGGTCAGCACATCGCGGGCGGGGGAGCCGTTGGTGACGAGAGCCACCCCACGTATCTCCCCCTCCGCGCGGACGAGTTCGAAGCCGGTGATGTCCGGTGACACGAAGAAGAGGCGGCGTTCGATCTCCGGTGCCAGCGCTTCGGGCAGCGGGGTGTGCAGGTCGATGTGGGTGTGCGTCACGTGTGTACTCCTCGCCTGGGAGAGGGAAACGAGGCCGGCGGGCGTGACGGGCGGTGGAGAGCCACGCCCGCCGGACGGGATTCAGACGACGGTCTTCGCGGTGACGAGGCGGACGAGGCCGTCCACCGTGCGGAAGTTGTCGAAGTCCATGTCCTCGGGCCGCAGAGCCAGTCCGAGGTCCCTCTCCAGGAACTGCGCGAGCTGCATGGCGAAGAGGGAGTTGACGTACCCCAGGGCGAAGAAGTCGTCGCTATCGGCGAGAGGCTGGCCTGCCAGCTGGGGGGCGAGGAACTCCCGGATGCGCTGTCGGGCGTCGTCATGTGTCATGTTCGGCTCTCCTGTGCGATGGGTGATGTCAGTAGACGTAGAAACCGCGTCCTGCCTTGCGCCCCAGCAGTCCGGCGTCGACCATCCGCAGCAGGAGCGGGGCCGGCCGGTACTTGGTGTCACGGAAGCTCTCGTACAGGACGGTGATCGAGTTCAGGATCGTGTCGAGGCCGATGAGGTCAGCGGTTTCCAGCGGACCCATCTTGTGGCCGAAGCAGCCCTTGAACATCTTGTCGACGTCCTCGGCCGAAGCGACCTGGTCCTGCACGCAGAAGATCGCCTCGTTGATAGTCGGCATCAGCACCCTGTTGGTCACGAAGCCCGGGGCGTTGCCGACCACGATGCCCTCCTTGCCGAGTTCCCGCAGCAGCCCCAGGGCGGTGCTCAGGGTGTCGTTCGAAGTGAAATGACCCCTGACGACCTCGACCGTGTCCATCAAGGGCACCGGATTCATGAAATGCAGCCCGATGACCTCGGACGGACGTCGGGTCACCGATCCCACTCGGGTGATCGGAACCGCTGACGTGTTCACCCCGAATATCACTCCAGGACGGCACAGGGCGTCGATCTCCTCGTACACCTCGCGCTTCACGGACCAGTTCTCGGTGACGTTCTCCACCACGAAGTCGACGTCGGCCAGGGCCGTCAGACCGGTGTCGCAGCGGATGCGGTCCCGGACGGTGTCGGCGCCGTCCTTGAGCGTGCTCACGCCGAGCATCTCGTTGACCAGCAGATCGCGCCGGATCTGTGCCATCGCGCTGTCGAGCTGACTGTGTGACACGTCGACGAGGACTACCTCGATGCCCGCCTCGGCAAAGGACTGGGCGACCCCCCGGCCGATGGTCCCGGCCCCGACCACCCCTACTGTGCGCACGCTCACGCCGTACCGCCTTTCTCAAGAGAGGGAGCCGTCCATGGCTCCGGAACCTTCGCGGTCAAGGTGCTTGGCCAGCTCCGCGACCGTCTCGTACGTGTAGAGATCCGCCATCGACACCCGGACCTGCATCAGCTTCTGGATCCGCTGCGCCAGCCGCAGCCCGCCAGCGAATCGACCCCGAGCGCGAAGGAACTGTCGTGGACGTTCAGTTCGGCCAGACCCAGCTCAGTGGCCCAGATGTGGGCGAGCGTTCGCTCGGTCCCGGTGTACGTGTCCTCTTTGTTGCCCAGGAGCCTGAGCCGTGCGGGATCGTCGCCGCTGCGCGCGGTGTCCGCCGGGGGTGCCGCGGAGTCCTGTGCGGATGCCGCGGCCCGGCGGATCGGCTCGGACAGCACGACATGGCCGCGGTCCACCAACGCGGCGAGGGGGCCGTCGGCCCGGGCGAGCCGCGGAGAGTTGATCTCGCCCACGATGACCGACCGGCCCGACGAGGAGAGGATCTCCTCGTAGCTGCTCAGCGCCTCCTCGACGGGGAGAGAGCGGAAGAAGCCCTGGTCCCGCGGTACTCCGTGGTCGAAGGCCATACCGACATCGAGCCAGTCGCTCCAGCCGATCGTCACCGTCCTGCGGCCACGCGCTGAGCGCTCGTCGGCGAAGTGGTCGAGGTAGCTGTTCGCCGCGGTGTAATCGCCTTGGCCCGCGGCTCCGAAGACCGAGACCGTCGAACCGAAATTCACCATGAGCTTCGGCGGGGCGTCGCGCGTGACGAGGTCCAGCACCGCGGCGCCGAGTACCTTGGGTGCCAGGGTGCGCCGGAAGGTCTCGGGGTCCTTGCGGAAGAGGAAACCGTCCCCTGCCACGCCGGCCGCGTGCACCACGTAGTCGACCGCTCCCAGCTCGCCGCGGACGAGCCGGACGATCTCCGTCATCCGCGCCGGATCCACGACATCGGCGCTGTAGGTGCGGACCTCCGCCCCGCTGCCGGCCAGCTCGCGCAGGATCCCGATCCGCCGCCGCAGCGCGGGGTCGACGACCTCGTCCCACCGCTCCCGGGGCGGCATTTGCGTACGGCCGACCAGAGCCAGGCGTATTCCTGGGACGGTACGGCTCAGGTGACGGGCGACCGCCAGGCCGAGGCCGCCGAGTCCGCCCGTGATGAGGACGACATCGCCTGCTCGGACGTGCGGGATGTCAGGGTCTTTCTTCAGCTGGACGGGAACCAGCTGGGCGACATGGCGTACCCCGTCGCGCAGGGCCACGGTCGCGGGGGTGCGCACGCCGAGAAGTTCGGCGCACACGGCGTCGGCGCCGGTGTTCCCGCAGACGTCGACGCAGAGCACGCCCAGCCCGTCGTTCTCCAGCGCCGCCACCTTGGCGAGGCCGAACAACGTGGCGTGCACGGCCTCCGTCGCGCTCTCACGGCCCGTCACCCGGGCGACGGACGGGGCGACGACACTGAGCCGGTCCGGCATGGCGCCGTGTCCGGAGAGGCACTGGAGCAGGTGGAACAGGCTGTGGACGCCCCGTGACAGCTGTGCGTCGAGGATCGCCGGCTCGTCGTGGAGACGTGGGTCCACCGGCCCGGCGACGTGCACCACCTCGTCGAACACCGGGCCGCCGAGCGCGTCGAGCAGCCGGCCGAACCCGTCAGGCGTGGGCGGCACACGGTAGCGGCCGGCGTCCACCGCCGACCAGGAATCGTCGAGCGTTGCCTCGGCGACATCGACGCCGTGCGCGCGCAGGGCCTCGCCGAGCTGCCCGGCCATGCCGTTGTCCTCTCCCACCAGCAGTACACGGCGAATGCCCGCCGGCGTCCCGGTGGGCGCGGGCGCCTGGACCCAGCGAAGGGCGTGGTGGCGGGCGTGTGGACGCAGTTGGGCCACGGTGCGCCGTGCGTCGGTGACGCGCTTGACGGTGAATCCGGTGATCTCGACGGCCACCGCTCCGGATTCGTCGCAGACCAGCACGTCGGTCTTGCGCACCTCGCCGTCGCCGCCGTGGTCCGCGTGCGGTCGGGCATAGCTGATCCCACGCCGCGGCAGCGCGGTGTGGATGCGCAGCGAGTCGTAGCCGACGGGCAGGAAGAACCCGCGGTCCTCGCGTGCCCGGAGCGAGTTGGCGGCGCTCCGCAGGACCGCGAAGCCGTGGAATCCGGTGGCCAGGTCGAGCAGCGCGGGGTGCAGGGTGTGATCGCGGCACTCGGACGCGTACTCCTCGGGGAGGTCCAGCTCTCCGAGCGCGCGGCGCACGCCCACCCGAACCGTCCGCAGACTCCCCTGCCAGCGGTGGCCGAACTCCATGGTCGTGTGCTCGGCCTGGTGCGCCGCGGTGTCCACAGTGTCCAGCACACACTCCGCCCGCAGTGCCGCCACGTCACGCTGGCGAGGCTTCTCCGGATGCGGGAGGACGCTCACCGTCCCCTGGACATGCAGGGTCCATGTGTCGTCCCGGGGTTCGTGGCTCGCCACGGTGAACGTGGCCAGGCCGTCACCGGCCTCACGCACGGTGGTGTGCACCGTGCGGGACGTTCCCTCCTGCACCAGCAGCGGGACGAGGAAGGTGACGTCACGAATCTCCGTGGCCGGTAGCCCGAGCAGAGTCTCCGCGGCGGCACGGCCCATGTCGAGATACGTCGTGCCGGGCACGATCGCCTCACCGAGCAGTTTGTGCTCTGACAGGACCCAGTGCCGGTCCACCGCGAACTCGGTGAGGAAGACGCACTGGTCCATCGACCGCACCAGGAGGCTGTCGAGCAGGGGATGCGGTCCGGGAGTGGCACGCGGCGCGGCTGTCTGCGGAGTGGCTGTGTCGATCCAGTGGTGTTTGGGGTTGAGGGGGTGGGTGGGGAGGGGGATGTGGTGGTGGGTGTGTGGGGGGTGGTAGGTGGTCCAGTTGGGTGTGGTGCGTGGAGCCAGAGGTGGTGGAGGGTTTTGTGTATGTGGTGGGTGGGGGGGTGGTTGGTGTGGGGGTGGGGAGTGAGGTGTGGGTGTGGGTTTGGTGTGGTGGTGGGTGGTGAGGGTGCGTCGGGTGAGGTTGGTGAGGGTGTGTCCGGGGCCGAGAGGTAGGTCGGTGGCGGGGTGTGGCGGGGGGTGTTGGGTGGTGGTGATGCTGGTGGCGAATTCGACGGTGGTGCGGATGTGTTGGGCCCAGTAGTGGGGGTCGGTGGCTTGTTGGGGGGTGAGGGGTTGGCCGGTGGTGTTGGAGATGAGGGGGTGGTGGGGGGTGTTTTGGGGGTGTTGGCGACGGCGGTGGTGAATTCGTCGAGGATGGGGTCCATGAGGGGGGAGTGAAGGCGTGGTGGGTGTTGAGGGTGTGGGTGGTTCCAGCCGCGTTGGTGGGCGTGGGTGGTGAATTGGTGGATGGCGTGGGGTGGGCCGGAGATGACGCAGTCGTGGGGGCCGTTGTGGGCGGCGAGGGAGGTGTGTGGGGGGAGGGCGGCTTGGACGCTGTCGCGGTCGGCGAGGACGTGGAGCATGGTTGCCGGGGGGGTTGGTTTTGCATGAGGCGGGCGCGGAGGGTGATGAGGGTGAGGGCGTCGGGGGAGGGTGAAGATGCCGGCGGTGGTGGCGGCGGTCCATTCGCCGAGGCTGTGGCCGATGGGGTGTGGGGGGTGATGCCCCAGTGTTTCCAGAGTTGGGTGTGAGGGCGTTATTGGAGGGTGAAGAGGGCGGGTTGGGCCCATTGGGTTTGGTTGAGGAGGTGGGTGTGGTTGTTGTTCCAGAGGATGTCGCGGATGTCCGGTGTGGTATGAGGGGGTGAGGTGGGTGGTGCATTCGTCGATGGCGTGGCGGAAGGGGGGTGGTGTTGGGAGGCCGTGGGCCATGTGGGGGTGTTGGGAGCCTTGGCCGGTGTAGAGAGGAAGACGAGGGTGGTGTGTCGTAGGGGGTGTGGTGGGTGGTGGTGTGGTGGGGGTCGCGGGTTTCGAGGGCGGTGGCGATGTGTCGGGGGTGGTGCCGGTGACGGTGCGGCGGTGGGGGAAGGTGTGGCGGCCGTGGGCGAGGGTGTAGGCGGTGTGGGTGAGGTTGGGTTGGTGGGTGCGGAGGTGGTGGGCGAGGTTGTCTGTTGCTTGTTCGAGGGCTTGGGGGGTGCGGGCGGAGAGGATGAGGGTGTGGGGGAGGTCAGGGATGCCAGAGGTGCCGGGGATATCGCGGTGTCGGTGTGGGTGTCAGCGATGGGTGTGGTGTCAGAGGTGCCGGGATGGTGGGGGTGGGGGGTGGTTCTTCGATGATGAGGTGGGCGTTGGTGCCGCCGAAGCCGAAGGCGCTGATGCCGGCTCGGCGTGGTGTGGTGGTGGGTGGCCAGGGGGTGGGGTGGTGGTGTGATGTGGAAGGGGGTGTGGTGGAGGTTGGTGTCGGGGTTGGGGGTGTGGTGGTTGAGGGTGGGGGGCAGGAGGTGGTGTTTGAGGGCGGGACGGTTTTGATGAGGCCGGCGATGCCTGCTGCGGCGTCGAGGTGTCCGATGTTTCCCTTGACGGTGCCCAGGACGCAGTCGCCTCGTCCGCCGAACGCCCGCTCCAACGCCTGAACCTCGATGGAGTCACCGATCAGCGTGCCGCTTCCATGCGCTTCCACATAGTCGATGTCCTCCGAGGCGACCTGCGCCGTGTTCATCGCCTCGGCGATCACGGCGGCCTGACCGGCGACGGTGGGCGCCGTGAAACTCGCCTTCTGAGCGCCGTCGTTGGTGACGGCGGAGCCCTTGATGACGAGCGTGGATGGTTTGTCCCGTCGGCGAGGGCGTCCTCCAGCCGCTTCAGCACGACCACTCCCACGCCGTTGCCGAAGACCGTCCCGCGCGCCTGCGCGTCGAACGGGCGGACATGGCCGTCCGGTGAGAGGAACGAACCCTCCTGATGGAGGTAGCCCCGGTTCTCGGGGACCTTGTAGGCGACCGCGCCCGAGAGCGCCATGTCGCACTCGTAGGCGAGCAGGCTCTGGCAGGCGGTGTGCACGGCGACCAGCGAAGTGGAGCACGCGGTCTGTACCGGGATGCTCGGACCCGTGAGATTCAGCTTGTGGGACACCCGGCTTGCGAGGAACGCCAACTCGAAGCCCAGACCGGCGTTCTCTGTTCTGAGTACCTCGCCCTGACTCCAGTTGCTGTAGATGTTCTCCAGTAGGCCGACGTTCGGCGCCGGCGTAGACGCCGATGGTGCCGTCGTACTGTGCGGAGTCGTAGCCGGCGTTCTCCAGTGCCTGCCAGGCGGTCTCCAGGAAGAGGCGGTGCTGGGGGTCCATGAGCTGGGCTTCGCGGGCGGTGTATCCGAAGAACTCGGCGTCGAAGAGGCCGGCGTCCTGGAAGCGTGGTCCGGCCTTGACGAAGTCGGGTCGGTTGAAGGTTTCCGGTGGTACTCCCGCCGCGGTGAGTTCCTCGTCGGTCAGGGTGACGATCGACTCGACGCCGTCGCGCAGGTTGCGCCAGTATTCGTCCAGGTCCGCGGCACCGGGAAAGGCCCCGCCATCCCGACGATCGCCACACCGCTCTCCGCCGGGAGGTCATCGAATCCGTCCTCCGCCTTGTCGGCCATCACTGTCCCCTCGCCTTGCGGCGCTGCTGCTGGTACTGACGTCGTTTCTGCCTGTTCTCCGTACGCCGTCGGCGGC
The DNA here is from genome assembly GCF_041052385.1 of Streptomyces sp. R28. GTDB lineage: Bacteria > Actinomycetota > Actinomycetes > Streptomycetales > Streptomycetaceae > Streptomyces. The sequence continues at coordinate 10,689,982 of NZ_CP163439.1, forward strand.
CGGGATCCGGCTCAGGGTCGGGCTGCGAGCGGTTGTCCACCAGGCCCGCCAGGTTCGCGATCGTGAGTCCTCCGTACAGGTCGCCCAGGGTGAGCCGCGCGTGCAGCCGTGCGTTGACGGAACTCACCAGCTGGATGGCGACCAGAGAGTCGCCGCCCAGGTCGAAGAAGCTGTCCTGGACACCGACCTTCTCGATGCCGAGCAGGGCCTGCCACACCTCGCAGATGGCGTGTTCGACGGAGGTGCGGGCGGCACGTACTCCGTGGGGATGTCGGGCGGTCGGATGCCGGGTCGGCCGCCTCGGGGCGGGGCGGGCTCTCCCGTGTCTGCGCGTCGGTGGTGTCCAGGGGAGAAGGCATTGGCGAACAGCTCGTCGAGATCGCTGGGGGACACGATGATCTGGGGCTCCGCCGCGGCTGCCAGGACCGTGTCGAGGGCCCGCAGCCCCTCCTCCGGCGTCATGCCACGTTCTTCCACATCGCGTCTGCGCCGTTTGTCCATCCGGGCGGCACCGCCGTGTTGACGGCCATTTCCGGTGCCCTTCCAGGGCCCCAGTCGATGGAGATCACGCGCCGCTGCTGCCTCTGTCCTGGGCGAAGGCGTCGAGGAAGCAGTTGGCGGCGCAGTAGTCGACCTGGCCCGCGCTGCCGATGTTCGCGCCGTTGGAACCGAACAGGACGAAGAAGTCCAGCTCTTGGCCGGACAGCGCCTCTTCCAGTACCAGGGTGCCGTGCACCTTGGGCCGCATCACCTCGGACGCGTCACTCATGTCCTTGAGCTGGATCAGGCCGCCGCCGGCCACACCGGCGGCGTGAAAGACCCCGTGCACCGCCCCCCAGCGGCGTACGGTGCTGTCGACCGCCGCGCGCATGGCGTCCGGATCGCTCACGTCGGCCTGGAGGACCCAGCACCTGCGCCCCCTCGTCCCGCAGTCGCCCGAGGCGGCGGACGGCGTCGGTGAGCGGAGTTCCCGCAGGGGAATCGGCCAGGAAGGCGTCCCACTCCTCCGGAGGGGGGGAACGGGTGCGGGACGTGAGCGCCACGCGCCTCCGGCGGCGGTGTGATGTGCCGCGCGAGCGCCAGCCCCAGCCTCCGGTGCCCCGGTGATGAGGTACACCCCGTTCGGGCGCAGCGCGGTCGTCGTCCGGCGACGGGCAGGCGTGTCGGGAGGTGGTGCAGGAGCCACCGGTGGATGCCCCGGTGGGCCACCGCCGCCGGGTCGGACGTGGCTTCCGCGGCCAGCTCGGCCATGATCGGTCGAGCTGGTGCGGGGAGGCGCCGTCAGACAGTCGAGGTCGACACTGCGGCGGAGGTGTCGGACATCTCCCGGGGCAGGGACGCGACACGGGCCCAGGAGAGCCGCTTTGGACGGGGGAGAGACGTTCCGACCCGGTGACGTTGTGCAGCCCGTTGCTGAGTACCCAGATACGGCGTGCCCCGGTGGCCGCGTGGCGGGCCAGAGCCTGCGTCAGGCGGACAAGGCTTTCGAAGCCGAGCCGCGCGTCGTCGCCGTGTCGGCGAGTTCCGCCTGTCCATGGTGGTGACGGCCCAGGCGTGCACGACATGGGTGGGCACTCCGGAGGGCCCCTCGTGCAGGGGCGTCGATCAACCGCTCGTGTGGTCGTCCCTGGCAGGGGCAAGGGGTGAACAGGCCGGGATCCGGCTGGGACCAGCTTGTGCGGGCCTGACCAGACTGACGGTGGCACCGCCGGCTCGCAGGTGCCGGGCCAGGCCTTCGCCCACTCCCAGTTCGTCGGCGAAGACGAGCCAGTGCGGTCGAATCGGGCGTGGCTCCCGAGGGCAGGGCCATCCGCTGCCAGGAAGGCGTGTAGAACCATTCCGCGATGTCGTCCCGACGCCGGGCCGGCGCCGGAGAGGCGCGGAGGACGGATGAGCGGTTCCGGAGCCGATCCAGTGGTGTTTGGGGTTGGGGGGTGGGTGGGGAGGGGGATGTGGTGGTGGGTGTGTGGGGGGGTGGTAGGTGGTCCAGTTGGGTGTGGTGCCGTGGAGCCAGAGGTGGTGGAGGGTTTTGTGTATGTGGTGGGTGGGGGGGTGGTTGGTGTGGGGGTGGGGGAGTGAGGTGTGGGTGTGGGGTTTGGTGTGGTGGGTGGTGGTGAGGGTGCGTCGGGTGAGGTTGGTGAGGGTGTGTCCGGGGGCCGATTTCGAGGTAGGTGGTGGCGGGGTGTTGGTGGGTGGTGGTGATGCTGGTGGCGAATTCGACGGTGGTGCGGATGTGTTGGGCCCAGTAGTGGGGGTCGGTGGCTTGTTGGGGGGTGAGGGGTTGGCCCGGTGGTGTTGGAGATGAGGGGGGTGGTGGGGGGTGTTTTGGGGGTGTTGGCGACGGCGGTGGTGAATTCGTCGAGGATGGGGTCCATGAGGGGGGAGTGGAAGGCGTGGTGGGTGTTGAGGGTGTGGGTGGTCCAGCCGCGTTGGTGGGCGTGGGTGGTGAATTGGTGGATGGCGTGGGGTGGGCCGGAGATGACGCAGTCGTGGGGGCCGTTGTGGGCGGCGAGGGAGGTGTGTGGGGGGAGGGCGGCTTGGACGCTGTCGCGGTCGGCGAGGACGTGGAGCATGGTGCCGGGGGGTTGGTTTTGCATGAGGCGGGCGCGGAGGGTGATGAGGGTGAGGGCGTCGGGGAGGGTGAAGATGCCGGCGGTGGTGGCGGCGGTCCATTCGCCGAGGCTGTGGCCGATGAGGGTGTGGGGGGTGATGCCCCAGTTTCCAGAGTTGGGTGAGGGCGTATTGGAGGGTGAAGAGGGCGCGGGTTGGGCCCATTGGGTTTGGTTGAGGAGGTGGGTGTGGTTGTTGTTCCAGAGGATGTCGCGGATGTCGGTGTGGATGGGGGGGTGAGGTGGGTGGTGCATTCGTCGATGGCGTGGCGGAAGGCGGGGTGGTGTTGGTAGAGCCGTGGGCCATGTGGGGGTGTTGGGAGCCTTGGCCGGTGTAGAGGAAGACGAGGGGTGGTGTGTCGTAGGGGGTGTGGTGGGTGGTGGTGTGGTGGGGGTCGCGGGTTTCGAGGGCGGTGGCGATGGTGTCGGGGGTGGTGCCGGTGACGGTGCGGCGGTGGGGGAAGGTGTGGCGGCCGTGGGGCGGGTGTAGGCGGTGTGGGTGAGGTTGGGTTGGTGGGTGCGGAGGTGGTGGGCGAGGTTGTCTGTTGCTTGTTCGAGGGCTTGGGGGGTGCGGGCGGAGAGGATGAGGGTGTGGGGGAGGTCAGGGATGCCAGAGGTGCCGGGGATATGCGGGTGTCGGTGTGGGTGTCAGCGATGGGTGTGGTGTCAGAGGTGCCGGGGATGGTGGGGGTGGGGGGTGGTTCTTCGATGATGAGGTGGGCGTTGGTGCCGCCGAAGCCGAAGGCGCTGATGCCGGCTCGGCGTGGTGTGGTGGTGGGTGGCCAGGGGGGGGGGTGGTGGTGATGTGGAAGGGGGTGTGGTGGAGGTTGGTGTCGGGGTTGGGGGTGTGGTGGTTGAGGGTGGGGGGCAGGAGGTGGTGTTTGAGGGCGAGGACGGTTTTGATGAGGCCGGCGATGCCTGCTGCGGCGTCGAGGTGTCCGATGTTTCCCTTGACGGTGCCCAGGACGCAGTCGCCTCGTCCGCCGAACGCCCGCTCCAACGCCTGAACCTCGATGGAGTCACCGATCAGCGTGCCGCTTCCATGCGCTTCCACATAGTCGATGTCCTCCGAGGCGACCTGCGCCGTGTTCATCGCCTCGGCGATCACGGCGGCCTGACCGGCGACGGTGGGCGCCGTGAAACTCGCCTTCTGAGCGCCGTCGTTGTTGACGGCGGAGCCCTTGATGACGGCGTGGATGGTGTCCCCGTCGGCGAGGGCGTCCTCCAGCCGCTTCAGCACGACCACTCCCACGCCGTTGCCGAAGACCGTCCCGCGCGCCTGCGCGTCGAACGGGCGGACATGGCCGTCCGGTGAGAGGAACGAACCCTCCTGATGGAGGTAGCCCCGGTTCTCGGGGACCTTGTAGGCGACCGCGCCCGAGAGCGCCATGTCGCACTCGTAGGCGAGCAGGCTCTGGCAGGCGGTGTGCACGGCGACCAGCGAAGTGGAGCACGCGGTCTGTACCGGGATGCTCGGACCCGTGAGATTCAGCTTGTGGGACACCCGGCTTGCGAGGAACGCCAACTCGAAGCCCAGACCGGCGTTCTCTGTTCTGAGTACCTCGCCCTGACTCCAGTTGCTGTAGATGTTCTCCAGGTAGGCCGACGTTCCGGCGCCGGCGTAGACGCCGATGGTGCCGTCGTACTGTGCGGAGTCGTAGCCGGCGTTCTCCAGTGCCTGCCAGGCGGTCTCCAGGAAGAGGCGGTGCTGGGGGTCCATGAGCTGGGCTTCGCGGGCGGTGTATCCGAAGAACTCGGCGTCGAAGAGGCCGGCGTCCTGGAAGCGTGGTCCGGCCTTGACGAAGTCGGGTCGGTTGAAGGTTTCCGGTGGTACTCCCGCCGCGGTGAGTTCCTCGTCGGTCAGGGTGACGATCGACTCGACGCCGTCGCGCAGGTTGCGCCAGTATTCGTCCAGGTCCGCGGCACCGGGAAAGCGCCCCGCCATCCCGACGATCGCCACACCGCTCTCCGCCGGGAGGTCATCGAATCCGTCCTCCGCCTTGTCGGCCATCACTGTCCCCTCGCCTTGCGGCGCTGCTGCTGGTACTGACGTCGTTTCTGCCTGTTCTCCGTACGCCGCTCGGCGGCCGCGGGATCCGGCTCAGGGTCGGGCTGCGAGCGGTTGTCCACCAGGCCCGCCAGGTTCGCGATCGTGAGTCCTCCGTACAGGTCGCCCAGGGTGAGCCGCGCGTGCAGCCGTGCGTTGACGGAACTCACCAGCTGGATGGCGACCAGAGAGTCGCCGCCCAGGTCGAAGAAGCTGTCCTGGACACCGACCTTCTCGATGCCGAGCAGGGCCTGCCACACCTCGCAGATGGCGTGTTCGACGGAGGTGCGCGGCGGCACGTACTCCGTGGGGATGTCGGGCCGGTCGGATGCCGGGTCGGCCGCCTCGGGGCGGGGCGGGCTCTCCCGTGTCTGCGCGTCGGTGGTGTCCAGGGAGAAGGCATTGGCGAACAGCTCGTCGAGATCGCTGGGGGACACGATGATCTGGGGCTCCGCCGCGGCTGCCAGGACCGTGTCGAGGGCCCGCAGCCCCTCCTCCGGCGTCATGCCACGTTCTTCCACATCGCGTCTGCGCCGTTTGTCCATCCCGGGCGGCACCGCCGTGTTGACGGCCATTCCGGTGCCCTTCCAGGGCCCCCAGTCGATGGAGATCACGCGCCGCTGCCTGCCTCTGTCCTGGGCGAAGGCGTCGAGGAAGCAGTTGGCGGCGCAGTAGTCGACCTGGCCCGCGCTGCCGATGTTCGCGCCGTTGGAACCGAACAGGACGAAGAAGTCCAGCTCTTGGCCGGACAGCGCCTCTTCCAGTACCAGGGTGCCGTGCACCTTGGGCCGCATCACCTCGGACGCGTCACTCATGTCCTTGAGCTGGATCAGGCCGCCGCCGGCCACACCGGCGGCGTGAAAGACCCCGTGCACCGCCCCCCAGCGGCGTACGGTGCTGTCGACCGCCGCGCGCATGGCGTCCGGATCGCTCACGTCGGCCTGGAGGACCAGCACCTGCGCCCCCTCGTCCCGCAGTCGCCCGAGGCGGCGGACGGCGTCGGTGAGCGGAGTTCCCGCAGGGGAATCGGCCAGGAAGGCGTCCCACTCCTCCGGAGGGGGGAACCGGGTGCGGGACGTGAGCGCCACGCGCCCTCCGGCGGCGGTGATGTGCCGCGCGAGCGCCAGCCCCAGCCCTCCGGTGCCCCCGGTGATGAGGTACACCCCGTTCGGGCGCAGCGCGGTCGTCGTCCCGGCGACGGGCAGGCGTGTCGGGAGGTGGTGCAGGAGCCACCGGTGGATGCCCCGGTGGGCCACCGCCGCCGGGTCGGACGTGGCTTCCGCGGCCAGCTCGGCCATGATCCGGTCGAGCTGGTGCGGGGAAGGCGCCGTCAGACAGTCGAGGTCGACACTGCGGCAGGAGGTGTCGGACATCTCCCGGGGCAGGACGCGACACGGGCCCAGGAGAGCCGCTTTGGACGGGGAGAGACGTTCCGACCCGGTGACGTTGTGCAGCCCGTTGCTGAGTACCCAGATACGGCGTGCCCCGGTGGCCGCGTGGCGGGCCAGAGCCTGCGTCAGGCGGACAAGGCTTTCGAAGCCGAGCCGCAGCGTCGTCGCCGTGTCGGCGAGTTCCGCCTCGTCCATGGTGGTGACGGCCCAGGCGTGCACGACATGGGTGGGCACTCCGGAGGGCCCCTCGTGCAGGGCGTCGATCAACCGCTCGTAGTGGTCGTCCCTGGCAGGGGCAAGGGTGAACAGGCCGGGATCCGGCTGGGACCAGCTTGTGCCGGGCCTGACCAGACTGACGGTGGCACCGCCGGCTCGCAGGTGCCGGGCCAGGCCTTCGCCCACTCCCAGTTCGTCGGCGAAGACGAGCCAGTGCCGGTCGAAGTCGGGCGTGGCTCCCGAGGGCAGGGCCATCCGCTGCCAGGAAGGCGTGTAGAACCATTCCGCGATGTCGTCCCGACGCCGGGCCGGCGCCGGAGAGGCCGCGGAGGACGGATGAGCGGTTCCGGAGCCGATCCAGTGGTGTTTGGGGGTTGAGGGGGTGGGTGGGGAGGGGGGATGTGGTGGTGGGTGTGTGGGGGGGTGGTAGGTGGTCCAGTTGGGTGTGGTGCCGTGGAGCCAGAGGTGGTGGAGGGTTTTGTGTATGTGGTGGGTGGGGGGGTGGTTGGTGTGGGGGGTGGGGGAGTGAGGTGTGGGTGTGGGGTTTGGTGTGGTGGGTGGTGGTGAGGGTGCGTCGGGTGAGGTTGGTGAGGGTGTGTCCGGGGCCGATTTCGAGGTAGGTGGTGGCGGGGTGTTGGTGGGTGGTGGTGATGCTGGTGGCGAATTCGACGGTGGTGCGGATGTGTTGGGCCCAGTAGTGGGGGTCGGTGGCTTGTTGGGGGGTGAGGGGTTGGCCGGTGGTGTTGGAGATGAGGGGGGTGGTGGGGGGTGTTTTTGGGGGGTGTTGGCGACGGCGGTGGTGAATTCGTCGAGGATGGGGTCCATGAGGGGGGAGTGGAAGGCGTGGTGGGTGTTGAGGGTGTGGGTGGTCCAGCCGCGTTGGTGGGCGTGGGTGGTGAATTGGTGGATGGCGTGGGGTGGGCCGGAGATGACGCAGTCGTGGGGGCCGTTGTGGGCGGCGAGGGAGGTGTGTGTGGGGGGAGGGCGGCTTGGACGCTGTCGCGGTCGGCGAGGACGTGGAGCATGGTGCCGGGGGGTTGGTTTTGCATGAGGCGGGCGCGGAGGGTGATGAGGGTGAGGGCGTCGGGGAGGGTGAAGATGCCGGCGGTGGTGGCGGCGGTCCATTCGCCGAGGCTGTGGCCGATGAGGGTGTGGGGGGTGATGCCCCAGTGTTTCCAGAGTTGGGTGAGGGCGTATTGGAGGGTGAAGAGGGCGGGTTGGGCCCATTGGGTTTGGTTGAGGAGGTGGGTTGGTTGTTGTTCCAGAGGATGTCGCGGATGTCGGTGTGGATGGGGGGGTGAGGTGGGTGTGCATTCGTCGATGGCGTGGCGGAAGGCGGGGTGGGTTGGTAGAGGCCGTGGGCCATGTGGGGGTGTTGGGAGCCTTGGCCGGTGTAGAGGAAGACGAGGGGTGGTGTGTCGTAGGGGGTGTGGTGGGTGGTGTGTGGTGGGGGGGTCGCGGGGGTTTCGAGGGCGGTGGCGATGGTGTCGGGGGTGGTGCCGGTGACGGTGCGGCGGTGGGGGAAGGTGTGGCGGCCGTGGGCGAGGGTTGTAGGCGGTGTGGGTGAGGTTGGGTTGGTGGGTGCGGGGTGGTGGGCGAGGTTGTCTGTTGCTTGTTCGAGGGCTTGGGGGGTGCGGGCGGAGAGGATGAGGGTGTGGGGGAGGTCAGGGATGCCAGAGGTGCCGGGGATATCGGCGGTGTCGGTGTGGGTGTCAGCGATGGGGTGTGGTGTCAGAGGTGCCGGGGATGGTGGGGGTGGGGGGTGGTTCTTCGATGATGAGGTGGGCGTTGGTGCCGCCGAAGCCGAAGGCGCTGATGCCGGCTCGGCGTGGGTGTGGTGGTGGGTGGCCAGGGGGTGGGGGTGGTGGTGATGTGGAAGGGGGTGTGGTGGAGGTTGGTGTCGGGGTTGGGGGTGTGGTGGTTGAGGGTGGGGGGCAGGAGGTGGTGTTTGAGGGCGAGGACGGTTTTGATGAGGCCGGCGATGCCTGCTGCGGCGTCGAGGTGTCCGATGTTTCCCTTGACGGTGCCCAGGACGCAGTCGCCTCGTCCGCCGAACGCCCGCTCCAACGCCTGAACCTCGATCGGATCTCCCAACGACGTCCCTGTGCCGTGCGCCTCCACGTATCCGATGTCTTCCGGCGTGAGACCCGCGTCCGCGAGGGCCGCGCCGATGGCCTCGGCCTGCCCCGACACGCTGGGAGCGGTGAACCCGACCTTGACGGCGCCGTCGTTGTTGACGGCCGAGCCCTTGATGACGGCGTGGATGGTGTCCCCGTCGGCGAGGGCGTCCTCCAGCCGCTTCAGCACGACCACCCCCACGCCGCTGCCGAAGACCGTCCCGCGCGCCTGCGCGTCGAACGGGCGGACATGGCCGTCCGGTGAGAGGAACGAACCCTCCTGATGGAGATAACCGGCCCCCTGAGCCGGATCGACATGGACGCCGCCCGACAGCGCCATGTCGCAGTCGCCGGCCGCCAGGCTCCGGCAGGCGGTGTGTACGGCGACCAGCGACGTCGAACACGCTGTGCGCAGGGAGACACTGGGTCCCGTCAGCCCCAGCTTGTAGGACACCCGGGTGGCGAGGAACCCCAGTTCGTTGCCGAGGAGGATCTGGGTGAGGCCCACCGTCTCCGCGAGGTCGTGCCGAGCGTAGACACGCTGTACGTACCGGTTCGTTCCGGCGCCGGCGTAGACGCCGATGGTGCCGTCGTACTGTGCGGAGTCGTAGCCGGCGTTCTCCAGTGCCTGCCAGGCGGTCTCCAGGAAGAGGCGGTGCTGGGGGTCCATGAGCTGGGCTTCGCGGGCGGTGTATCCGAAGAACTCGGCGTCGAAGAGGCCGGCGTCCTGGAAGCGTGGTCCGGCCTTGACGAAGTCGGGTCGGTTGAAGGTTTCCGGTGGTACTCCCGCCGCGGTGAGTTCCTCGTCGGTCAGGGCGACGATCGACTCGACGCCGTCGCGCAGGTTGCGCCAGTACTCGTCCAGGTCCGCGGCACCGGGAAAGCGCCCCGCCATCCCGACGATCGCCACACCGCCGTCGAGGCCCTTCATCCTTCCTCCCTGACACCGTCGACCAGGGCGCTGAGTGTGCGCACGGTCGGCCCCTCGTAGACGATGGTCAGCGGCACGGACGCGCCCAGGTCCTGCCGCAGCCGGTGTACGACCTGGAGACCCAGCAGCGAACTCCCCCCGAGTTCGAAGAAGTTGTCGTGCACCCCGACGCTCTCGACGCCGAGGGTCTCCTGCCAGATCTCCGCTATCCGGTATTCCGTCGCACTGACCGGTGCGACGAAGGGGTTGCGGAGATTGGGGCGTTCATGCCGGAGGACCGGCGTGGCGGGGGCGTCCGCCACGGGCGCCGACCACAACGCGTGGCGCCGGTGCAGATCACCGGTGGAGACGATGACCTGGGGCTGCGGCACGGCGTCGAGCAGGGCGTCGAAGACCTGGCGGCCTTCGTCCGGAGTCAAGGCCAACTCCCTTACCGCAGCGCCCAGTTCGGTGTGGTCCCGGTCATCGGAGAAGAACCAGGCCTCCCAGTCGACACTCGTCCAGGGCCGGCCCGGGCCATGACGCAGCTGGGCGAACGCGTCCAGGGCGGCATTGGCCCCGGCGTAGGCGGCGAAACCCAGCCCGCCGAGCAGCGCGGCGATGGACGAGCAGATGATCGCGATGTCCAACTGCTGGTCCTGGAGCACCTCGTGCAGGACCTGAGTGCCGTAGAGCTTCGGGCCGAAGTGCCACAGGCTCTCCTCGGGGCCCAGTTCGGAGACGGCCCGGTGCGCGGCCGACCCGGTGGTTCCGGCGCAGTGGACGACCCCGTTGACGGGGCCGAACTCCTCAAGAATCCGTTGCTTGGCCTGCATCATGGCCGCCGGGTCGGTGACGTCGGCGGAGACCACCATCACCCGGGAGCCGAGTTCCTCCACCGCGCGCACCGCACGGATCGAGTCCCTGACGGCTGCCGGATGGTGCTCGTCGTCCCAGGTTTCCCTGGGCGGCAGTCCCGTCCTGCCGAGCAGGACCAGCCGCACTCGGTCGCGCTCGGCGAGGGCACGCGCCACGATCAGGCCGATCTTGCCCAGGCCGCCGGTGATCAGGTACACCCCGTCCTTCCTGACCGGCGAGGCCGTACGGGGGGCAAGCGGCGTCGTGAGGTACGCGGGCCGCCAGCAGTGGCGTCCGCGCAGGGCGAGGACGCGGTCGGCGGCCGGCCGGGCCAGTTCGCCCAGCAGGTGTCCGGCCACGGCTGCGGGATCTCGCGCGCCGTCCAGGCGCAGGTCCAGGTGGACGCAGTCGAGCGACGGGTACTCCTGCGCCAGGACCTTGCAGACACCCAGGGCCGCGGCCTTGGGCGGGCAGAGTTCCTCGTCGCCCACGACCGAGTGCACCTCGGTGGACACCACGTCCCAGCGTTGGGCCGCCGCCATCAGTTCCGTCTCCGTGGCCTGGGCCCAGTGGACCAGGCTGTCGAAGGCGCGCCGCAGCAGGCTCTGGACATCACCGGGTTCCACCGCGCGGTGCGCGTCGTCCCCGACGCTCCAGCAGTGGACGACGCGTTCCGGGATGCCGCCCTGGGCGCGCAGAGCCGCGGCCAGCTTGGTGAAATGGGAGGCCTGCGCGGGATCGAGAACGTACTCGCCGTCGCCGCTGTCGCTCCACTCACCACCGGCGGCCACCGAGCGGACGCTCGCACCGAGTTCCCGCAGCCGGGCCGCGAGACCGCGACCGACACCGGCGCCGTCCACGAAGATCAGCCACCGCTGGGTCGCGAGGTCCCCTTCGGCGGCCGGGGCAGCGGCAGGAAGCCGGTGCCAGGACTGGCCGTAGAACCACTGGGGCAAGGAGCCGTGCCGTTGCCGCGCGGTGTCGTCAACGGCCTTTCGGGAGCCGGTTTCCAGCCAGTAGGTCCGGCGTTCGAAGGGGTAGGTGGGCAGGGGAACGCGCCTGGCCGACGGGGAGGGCGGGAACGGGTGACGGCGGCCGGCGAGCCAGAGTCGTCCCGCGGCGCTGAGCAGTGACGCGCGATCACTCTCCCCGTGCAGCGCCCTCGGCAACGAGGGGATCACCACCCGGTCGGCGGCTGTCGCGGCAGCCGGATGCTGGAGGACGTCCGAGGTGTGCGCGGGAGCGGGGCCGACTTCGACGACGGCGACGTCCGGTACGGACCAGATCGCCGCGATGCCGTCGGCGAAACGGACGGTGCGCCGCATGTGGTGTGCCCAGTAGTCGGGGCTGGTGGCTTCCTCGTCGGTGATCCAGGCCCCGGTCAGACCGGACACGAACGGTGTGGCCGGACGGTTCAGCCGTACCGAGCGGACCACTTCCCCGTAGGGCTCGACCGCGGCGTCCATCAGCGGGGAGTGGAAGGCGAACCGGGTGGGCAGACGGCGGGACACGATGCCCTCCGCGGCCAGTTCGCCGCTGACGCGCTCGATGCCCGGCACCGTGCCGGACAGCACACAGGTGCGATGGCCGTTGACCGCGGCGACGCACACCTCGTCGTCCGTGTAGCGGGCCACGGCGTCCTCGTTCAGCGGCACGGCGAGCATCGCCCCCTCGGGCTGCCGCATGATCAGACGCGCGCGTTCCACCACGAGGCGCAGGGCGTCGGGGAGGGAGAAGACGCCGGCGACGCAGGCCGCGACGTACTCGCCGAGGCTGTGGCCGATCATGACATCGGGTACGACACCCCAATGTGCCCAGAGCTCGATCAGGGCGTACTCCAGGGCGAACACCGCCGGATAGCCGAGCAGAGGCTGGTCCAGCGGGTGCTCGCTGAGCTCGGGCTGTTGCAGAAGGCCGCGCAGATCGCCCGCCGGCCGCCCGGCGGCCGTCCCCGGTGGCGCGGAGTCATCGAGGAGCAACGGGCGGATGTCCTGGCCGAGCAGGGGATCGAGGAGGTGCGCGCACCGGTCGAGCGCCGCCCGGAACACGGGTTCCCGGTCGTGGAGTTCGCGGGCCATGCCGGGGAACTGACCGCCGAACCCGGCGATCACGAAGGCCACCGGGCGGTCCGGAAGAGCGGGGGCCACAGCGGTCAGGAGCCGGCCGTCGTCACGGGCGGCAAGGGCGTCGAGGGCGTCCTGCCTGCTCGTGCTCACCAGCATCCGCCGATGGGGGAAGTGCTTGCGACCCTCCCTGAGGGTGAACGCGACCTCGGCCAAGGAGTGTTCGGGGTGGGTGCGCAGGTGGTCGTGGAGCAGGTCGGTGGCCGACTCCAGCGCCTCAGCGCTCTTCGCGGACCAGACGAGCAGGTGCTCGGCGCCGTTGTCGGCCTCGTCGGCGGGCGGCCGGGGCGGCGGAGCCTGCTCCAGGACGACATGGGCGTTGGTGCCGCCGAGCCCGAAGGAACTGACCCCGGCCCGGCGTGGGCCGTCCCGCCGCGGCCACGGGATCAGTTCGGTGTTGACGTAGAACGGGCCGGCTTCCAGGTCGATCCGCTGGTTCGGGGTCTCGTAGTGCAGCGACGGGGGTATCTGACCGTGTTCGACCGCAAGCACCGCCTTGATCAACCCCGCGACACCCGCCGCGGAGTCGAGATGCCCGATGTTGGTCTTCACCGACCCCACCGCGCAGGTGCCGGCGGGGACCCCGTCGAACACCGCGGCGAGCGCCTGGTACTCGATGGGGTCGCCGAGGGGGGTGGCCGTGCCGTGGAGTTCGACGTACCCGATCGTCTCCGGCTCGACATCCGCGTCGGCCAGCGCGGTGAGGATGGCGTCGGACTGGGCGAGAGCGCTCGGCGCGCTGAATCCGGCCCTTCTGGCGCCGTCGTTGTTCACGGCGCTCCCCTTGATCACCGCGTGGATGTGGTCGTTGTCGGCGATCGCGTCCTTGAGACGTTTCAGGACGACCATCCCGACGCCGTCGCCGCCGACCGTGCCCTGGGCCCGTGCGTCGAACGTACGGCAGTAACCGTCCGGGGAGAGCATGCCGTCCGGGCGGTAGAGGTAGCCGTTGCGCCGTGTGTCGTCGACCGCGACGCCGCCGGCGAGGGCCATGTCGCACTGGTAGGCGAGCAGCGACAGGCACGCCTCGGCGACGGCGACGAGCGATGTCGAGCAGGCCGACTGGACGTTGACGCTCGGACCTTCCAGACCGAGCTTGTAGGAGATCCGGCTGCTCAGGTAGTCGGAGCGGTTGCCGATCACCACCTGCTTCTCGCCCAGCAGTTCGGCGGCACGGGGCTGGGTGGCGATGTTGTGGAGCTGGTAGGTGTTGTGCCCGGCGCCCGCGAAGACCCCGATCGCACCCTCGTACCGCCCGGGGGCGTGGCCGGAACTCTCCATGGCCGCCCAGGCGCACTCCAGCATGACCCGGTGCTGCGGATCCATGAGTTCCGCCTCGCGCGGCGAGTAGCCGAAGAACGTCGCGTCGAAGGTGCGGGCACCCTCCAGCACATAGCCGTGCCTGACGAAGTCGGGGTGGCGCAAGGTGCCCGTGTCGACCCCACGGGCGGTCAGTTCGTCGTCGTCGAACCGGGTGACCGAGCAGACGCCGGCCCGCAGGTTGCTCCAGTAGGCCTCTACCGTGTCGGCGCCGGGGAACCGGCCCGCCATGCCGACGACCGCGATGTCCAGGCTGTCCTCGGCATCCTCGGGGGACTGGAAGACGTCCTCACTCATGCTGGCCTCGCTTGGCTCGAAGCTGTTGTTGGCGGCGTTTCAGGAGGGCGTTGCGCTGCGCTTCCTCGCGTCTGGCCGAAGGGGCGGCCGAGGGCTCTCGCCGCCGCGCGAAGAACTCGGCCTGGGCGCGCACGGTGGTGTGCTGGAACAGGTCGAGCAGGCCTATGTCCTTACCCGTGGTCTGCCGTAGCCGGTGCTGAAGCTCGACGAGAAGCAAGGAGTGGCCACCGAGGTCGAAGAAGTTCCGTTCCGTTCCCACCTCGTCGTTCGGGAAGATCCCCTGCCAGGCCTCCAGGACGCTGTGTTCCAGCCTGTTCCTCGCGGGGGTGGGCGCGGACGGCGCGGGCCGGGCGGGGGGAGGCGGCAGCTGCCGGCGGTCGACCTTGCCGTGCTTGGACAGCGGCAGCTTCGCCAGCGGCACCAGTGCCTGCGGCATCATGTGCGGCGGCAGCCGGTCCCTGAGGTGCCGCTCCACGGTGTCCACGTCGAGTGCCGGGGTGCCGTCCGGCCCGAGGTATTCCTCGGCGCACTCGACGTAGGAGACGATCCGCCGGTCCCCGGGAGGGTCTTCCCTGACGACGGTCACCGCCTGCCGGACCGCGGCGCAGCTCGTGAGCGCGGCGTCGATCTCGCCGAGCGCCACGCGGAAACCGCGGATCTTGATCTGGTCGTCGCGGCGGCCGAGGAACTCGATGATGCCGTCGGGCAGCCGCCGCACGATGTCGCCGGTGCGGTACAGACGGCTGCCGGGTCGTCCCCCGAGGGTGTCGGGGACGAAGGACGCGGCGGTGAGGTCGTCCGCGCGATGGTATCCGCGGCCGACGTTCCCGCCACCGATGAGGAGTTCCCCGGCGACCCCGAACGGCACCGGTCCGCCGGTGCCGTCGACCACATGGGCCTGGGTGTTGGGCAGGGGGACCCCGATCGGGGCGGTGGCCCACTCGGCGTCCGGGTGATCGGAGACGGCCAGCGTCAGCACGCCCACGGTCGTCTCCGTCGGACCGTAGTGGTTGAAGACCCTGCAATGGGGGGCCAGTCGTTGCAGCTCCCGCAGCCATCTCCACTCGGATGCCTCACCGCCGACGACGAGGAGCCGCCGGGGCAGCAGCGCGGTGAAGTGCGCGGAGGCCTGCAAGGCCCGCAGATGCGACGGGGCGATCTTCAGGCAGTCGACGGGCCATTGCCGGCACCACTCGTCGAACTTGTCGGCGTCCAGGGCACGTTCGCGCGTGATCATGTGTATCTCCCCACCGGTGCACAGGGGGAGCGCGAAAGAGGTGACACTGGAGTCCACGGTCAACGGCTGAACCATCGCGAAGCTGAGCGGCTCCTCGATCCCCAGTCGCTCGGTGGCCGCGCAGACGTAGCTCATCAGCTGCCGGTGCTCGACCACCACCCCCTTGGGGCGGCCGGTGGACCCGGAGGTGTACAGCAGATAAGCGGCGCCCGACGGCTGCTGCCGTCCGGCCGGCGGGTTGTGCGCCGGGCGTCCGTCCAGCACGGTCCACTCGCCGTCGAGCTCGACGACGTGCCGCCCGGCGCCGGATCCCGGCGGCAACCCGCCGGAATGCGTCACGACGATCCGGGCACCGGCGTCGTCGAGGACGGCCTCCTGCCGTGCCGGGGGGTCGTTGGGATCCACCGGTACATACGTTCCGCCGGCCTTGAGCACCCCGAGGACCGCGACGGCCAGCTCGGCACCGCGTTCCAGACAGAGCCCGACGGTCGCCTCGGGGCCCACTCCGTGCTCGTCGAGGAGCGAGAACAACTGATTGGCCCGCTTGTTGAGTTCCTCGTAGCTGAGACACACGTCCTCGGCCCTGACCGCCGGCGCAGCCGGGCTGCGCGCCACCCAGATCTCGAACACCTGCGGGAACGTCAGGTCCGGCACTTTGGTCGTGATGCCGTTCCACGACCTGATCGTCTCCTCCTCCCCGGCGGTCAGCAGGGGGAGGGCGTGCACCGGCATGTCGGGGTCGGCGGCGGCGCCGTCCGCCAGACGCAGATAGTGGGCGACCGCCCGGCGCGCGGTGCCCTCGTCGAAGACGTCGCGCGCGACCAGAAGGTGTCCGTTCAGCCCGTCCTCCTCGCCCGACAGACGCAGCGCGATGTCCCCGGCGATGCGACGGTCGTGGATGGGGAGGACCTCACAGGTGAGCCGCGGCGGGGCGGACAGGCGGGCGGCACGGCGGTGGGAGAACGCCGGCCAGCGTGGCGAGGAGCCGGTGCCGGGCGGGCCCGCCGGCCCTTCGCACGGGTCGGCCGCCACGCTCTCGCACGCCCCCGCCGTGGCGCGCGCCACCGTCCGGACCAACCGCCGGAAGCTCTGCTCGCCGGTCACCTCGAAGGGGACGGGCACGATCTGTTCGAAGCGGCTCACCGTCGTGGCCTCCCGCCCGGGCCGGCCGGGCGCCGTCACGTCGACCACCGGAGCGGACTGGCCGTACCGGTGCAGGAGCACCACATACAGGGCGAGCGTCACCGTCGCGAGGCTGCCACCGCACTCCCGCGCCAGTCGGCGCAGTCCTGCCGTGGTGCCGGCGGAGACCTCGAAAGGCACCGCATCGGCGGTCAGATCACGTTCGGCGGGCCTGGGCCGGTCCAGGGGGAGTTCCGTGGGCCCGGGCTGGGGCGTCCCCGGCCACGAAGGCAGCGGATCGTCGACGCCGGTGTCGAGGGGGAGGGGTTCCGGCAACTGGGCCGAAGCGCGGACAGCGGGATCGGCGCCGTTGTCCGCCGTCGCGTCGGGGAGCAGCGCTGCCTGTAGGAGGAGTGCGGCCGAGGCGGGATCGGCAGCGAGCCGGTGGAAGACCAGCACTACTCTGTGCTCGTCCTCGGCGCAGCGGATCAGCAGGCCGCGGGCCAGTGGCCCCTCACTGAGATCGAGGGCTTCGTCCAGGGGCTGCTCGGTCAGCGTGGCGAGACGCTGTGCCCGGGCCGCGTCGCCGAGCCCTCTCAGATCATGACGCGCCAGCGCCACCCTGCGGTCGGTCGCCGGAATCTGCGCAGGGCGTCCGTCGACGGTGCTGAGCCGTGCCGCGCACGCCAGGTGACGGTCCATCGCGGCGCGCAGGGCCGTGTCGAAACCTTCGAGATCCAGCTCACCCGTGAGACGTGCGGCTAAGACCACGTGTGACAAGGACTGTCCGGTGTGCTCGGGGGACATCGGCGGTAATCCAGGCGGTGGTGAGGGCGTGGGCGTCATGTGTGAAGCTGCCTCGCGGGGTCGGGTGCGGAGTTGGCCTTTCCCACGGCGGGGCGCGGCTGGGCGCCGCCCCGCCGTGGAGGTCTGCTGCGGTGCTGTCCCGGCCGCGCGCGTGGGCGCGGCACGGAGGCCCGATCGAGATGGGGTCTCCTGGAGGCCACGGGACGCGGCCGATGCGGCTCGGAGGCTGAAGACAAACGGTGTCAGATGAGCAGGTATGCCTGGACTGGGCCCCGGGCCGCAGTCAGCAAAGGGTGTTCGGGGTTTCGGCAGGCCCGGCAACCCCCAACGTGCAGCTCCTTCCCGTACGTTCGGCTATTCAGCCGAACCCGCATAGAGGGCGGCTGCATCCAGAGGCCAGCTGATTCTGCCAGTTGGATTGTTTTAGCAGAAGTCCCAAGGGGAGGTCTTTGCTTTTCCAGCGATACGAAAGATTTTCGAAACAGTTTATCGGCTGCGGGCAGGGGTAACGTCGCCGATTCAGTCTGACGCAAGGTGATGATGGTGTGTTGAAATTGTGTGCATGCCTGGTTGCCCTGCGCAAGATGCTTTGCCTATCCTGAATGATGTGCGGTCTGTGTCGACGGCCCGACGGCATGTATGGTGCTGAGCGGAAAAGGAAGGGGGCGAACAGGAAGTGCGGTTGCATGCCTTAGGTACCGGTGCGGATCTGTCGTCGAAATTTCACCTCGCATGCGTCTGTTGTGGTTGGCGATGTGGGCCGGAATTTAGGCATAGATGTCCAGAATGTCTGGGCGCCTTGGAGTGCAGTATTGACCTGAGGAATGCACGTCTCAGGGACAGTGATCAGCCAGAGATTGCGTATTTGGACTTTCTGCCGGTCGTCGCGCCTGGCTTCCTGGATTCTGGCCTGAGTGTCCGCACTCCCTGTCGGCCGGCGCCTGAGCTGGGTGCGGCGATCGGGTTGCCCCGTCTGTGGTTGAAGGACGAGTCGCGGCAGCCGACGGGTACCACGAAAGATCGGCTCGCCTCGGTGGTCCTCGCTGTGTTCCGCCAGTTCGGGATCAAGGAGTGGGTGGCGTCGAGCACAGGCAACAGTGCGACGGCGCTGGCCCGGGCCGTGCTACGGGACCAGTCGATGCACGCGCACTTCTTCTGCGGGAGCGACTTCATGGCGGACCACCAGCTCGAACCCGGTGATCAGATTTCCCTGAACACGGTGGTCGGCGGCTACTCGGATGCCAGTAGGGAGGCTCAGAAGTTCGCCGCGGAACGCGAGATCGCCTGGGAGGGAGGGTTCTTCAACTGGGCGCGCAGAGAAGGGGTGAAAATCGCCTACTTGGAAGCGTTCGACACCATGCCGAAAGAACCGGATGTCATCGTGCAGGCCATCAGCAGCGGAATGGGGATGATGGCCGCTCACAAGGGGGCGAAGGAGTACCTCGCCACCGGCAGGATCAGCTCGATGCCTCGCTTTTTGATGGTGCAGCAGGACACATGCGCCCCCATGGCGAAAGCCTGGCAGGACGGGCGCGCCGAACTCACCGACCGCGATGTCATAAGTCGCCCCAGAGGACTCGCGCGAGCCATTCTGCTGGGGGATGGACGGGCGAGCTACCCGTATATGCGAGACATTGCGCACGCCACGGGGGGCAGCATTGTGTCCGTAAGTCAGCGGGGGATGGAGGAAGCTCGAAGGATGCTCCTGGAAATCGAGGGGGCGGACGTCTGCTATTCGGCTGCGGCGACCATCGCCGCGCTCCGCGTCGAGGCGAGGGAGCAGCGAATTTCGGCGGACCAGGTGGTGCTGGCCAACTTGACCGGTCGCGCACGGAACACAGAGGCGCTCTTATGATGCTGAACCATCTCACCCCGGGACAGAGAGAAAATCACCGGTTGTTCCGCTCTTATGTGGAACGCGAGTTGATGCCGCACGCACATCGATTCGACACGGAGCAGGCCATTTCCGGTGACGTGGTGTCGTCCCTGGCCGCACAGGGGTACATCGGGGCATCGGGCCCGGAAGCGTCCGGCGGCCGCGGACTGGGGCCGGTGGACTATGGGCTGCTGTCCGAGGAGCTGGGGCGGGCCTGCCAGTCGATACGCAACTTCGTGGCCGTCCAGGACATGGTCGTGCACTCGATCGAACGCTGGGGGACGCCGCAGCAGAAGGAGCGCTGGCTGCGGTCCGTCATGGTCGGCGAGACCGTCGCGTCCTTCGCTCTGACCGAGCCGCATGTGGGCAGCGACCCCGCCGCGGTCGAGACGGTCGCGGTCGAGGCCGGCAAGGAGTTCGTGCTCAGCGGCACAAAGAAGTGGATCAGCTTCGCCCAGCTCGCTGATCTGTTCCTGGTCTTCGCGCAGTTCGACGGGCGGCACACGGCGTTTCTCGTCGAGAAGGACACCGAAGGTCTCAAGGTGGAACCCATCGACGGGCTGCTCGGACTCCGGGGCTCGATGCTGGGGACCGTCACCTTCGACGAGTGCCGCGTCCCCGTCGACCATCTCGTGGCCGGTCCGGGACTCGGTCTGGCCTTCGTCGCGTCCAGCGCCTTGGACCTGGGCCGGTACAGCACCGCGTGGGGGTCCGTCGGCCTCACCCAGGCATGCCTGGATGCCTGCGTCGAATACAGCGGACAGCGCACTCAGTACGGCACCGAGATCAGGAACCACCAACTCGTACAACGGCTGCTCGCCGAGATGCTCACGAATGTCACGGCTGCCCGTCTGCTGTGCCACCACGCCGGAGTGAGCAAGGAGCGGGCCGACACCAACGCCGCCAACCACACCCTCATGGCGAAGTACCGGGCCTCGACGGTAGCCGTGCGAGCCGCCTCCGACGCGGTACAGATCCACGGTGCCCAGGGCATCGGTGCCGAGTCGCCCGTACAGCGGCACTACCGGGATGCCAAGGTGATGGAGATCATCGAGGGCACCACACAGATTCAGCAGACCCTGCTCGGACAGTTCGCTGTCTCCGGGGCTCGTTCGGCTCCGTCCTTGGCCTTGTGAGAACGGAACATCACATGCAGTCATTTCCCCGGCAGGACGGCCGAACCTGGTTACGCCCGGTACCCGGCCGAACCGCTCCGGCCCGGGCGCGCCTGTTCTGCTTTCCCTACGCGGGAGCAGGCGCCACGGTCTTCCGCGGCTGGGGGCCGGGGCTGCCGGAAGGAGTCGAGGCGCTGGCGGTCCAGCTCCCGGGCCGCGAGGACCGTTTCCTCGACCAGCCGGTCGACGATCTCGACGAGCTCCTGACAGCGCTCGTTCCCGGACTGCTCCCTTTCCTGGACCGGCCCTTCGCCTTCTTCGGGCACAGCATGGGAGCCATCATCTGCTGGGAGCTGTGCCGTCGGCTGCGCGACGAACACGGGATCGAATCGTTTCGGGTCTTCGTCTCCGGTTGCCGCGCGCTGCAGTTCCACAAGTCGCGCACACGGGGTACGGCCGACCTCTCCGACACCGAACTGGTCCAGGAACTGGTCCGCCTGGAGGGAACCCCGCGGGAGCTGCTCGACAACCCCGAGTTCCTGTCGTTCGTCCTTCCCGCCTTCCGGGCCGACCTTTCGCTGTTCACCAGCTACGTCCACCGTCCGAGCGATCCACTGACATGCCCTGTGACGGTGTTCGGGGGCAGTGCGGACCCACGAGTCGATGTGGAGCACCTCAAGGGGTGGGCGGATCTCACCACGGGCCCGTGCGACGTCCAGGTCTTCGAGGGCGGGCATTTCTTCCTGACCACCCAGCAGACGGGGGTGTTGGAGGCCATGAGCCGCGCCCTGGCCGGAGGAGGCATCTCGTGAACGTCGAACGGACCGGCCCGGTCACCTGCGGGCAACTGTCCGTACTGCGCTCCCTGGAGTCGTACGGACCCACCGGCCAGGCGGTCGCGAACCTGGTGAGTCTGTGGGAGGTGCCGCCGGGCGCCGAAGTGGTGCACGTCGTGGACGCCTGGCAGCGCCTGGTCGCCCTGCACGAGTCATTGCGCACCACGTATGTCACGGACAACGGCAGGCCTGTTCAAGTGGTCCGCGCGCCTCACGCGGTTCCCGTCCCCTCGGTCGAAGTGGCGGAAGCGACCGAGGCGGCCACGAGGGCGGTGGCCGCCGAATGGGCGGCGGAGCCGGTCGACATTCACGAAGGACCGCCCTGGCGCGCCTTCGTGGCGGTACACCAGGGGATTCCGCTGTACCTGGTCACCGTCATCCATCACATCGCCGCGGACAACGGCGCCCTGCACGTCCTGTTGCACCAGTTCCGCCGACTCGTCGACGGAGACGTTCTGGGGCCGCAGGTGAGCCCCGTGGACCTGGCGCTCTCCCAGCGAACCGACACCGAGATCGCGCGTGCCGCGAGCCACTGGGCCCGCAACTGGGGCTCCTTCGAGCCGGCGGACCGGCACCACGGGGACACCAGCACACGCCGGCGCGCCACGATCTACAGCAGGGAAGGGCTGAGCGCCGCCCAGGCCGTCTCGCGGCGCACCGGCGTGTCGGTTCAGTCGATACTGCTCGCCGTGGGCAGCCTCGCACTCGCCAGGCTCAAACAGCGCGACCGGATCACGCTGGGGCTCATGACCGCGAACCGGCTCCACGAACCATGGGCATCGCTGGTGAGTTCGCTGAACCAATGCGTCCCGCTGCCGATACGGATCGACGACGACATGTCACCGGACATGTTCCTGCGCACCACGTACCACGCCTGTATGAACGCCTATCTGCACGGCTGTTTCGATGTGGACGTCCTCAGGGACGAGCTGAACGAGGGCGGGCACCAGGAGACGGACCCGACCTACTTCTCCTCCCATTACAACTTTCTCGGTCAGGGCGACGGCGAACCGTCGGCCGACTCTCCCGCGCGGACCACCGTCGCCTGGCGCACGTCCAAGCAACGGATCGGCCCCAACTTCCATCTCGCCGCGGCGGTGGAGAGCGGACTCTTCATCGGCGTGGGCGGCAGCACCGAATTCCTGCCCGGCAACCTGCCGGCGGTCCTGGCCGCCTCGATCGAGGGCGGGCTGATGACCCTGGCGGAGAATCCCCCCGATTCGCTGCGCGGACTGCGACTCGATCCGCGCCGCGACATCGGGGGCCTTGAACCGTCAGAAGTCGACGCAGACACACCGCTTGCTTCGCGTCATGCCGATGCCTCCTCTCTCCCCGGCGCCAGTACTGAGGCCGGCGTGCGTAGATCGAACGGCAAGCATTATTCGCAGATTTCGATCGAAGGGGAAGACCGAGGTTGAGGACCGCAACGAAGGCGCAGGCCCGGCCACTTGGCCGTCCCGCCGGCGCGGCCGGCGCTCTGACCGACCCCGCGGCGCATCCGGGAACTCCGGACATCCGCGGGCCACTGCGGTACATATGGTGGCTGGTTGCCAGCCAGTCGAAGCGGGTGGCGGGCGGTGCGCTGCTGGGCAGCAGCTGGATGGTCGGGCTGATGCTGCCGCCCTACCTGCTCTCACGGGCCATCGACGACGGACTGACCGCCGGTGACACCACGGCACTCGTCAACTGGAGCGGCGCCATACTGGCCGTCGGCCTGCTGAACGCCTGGTTCGCCATCATGCGGCACCGCACGATGACGAGGATCCGCATGGACGCGGCGTTCCGTTCCGTGCGCGTCGTGACGGAGCACGTCACCCGGCTCGGCGCCATGCTGCCCCGACGCGTCTCGTTGGGCGAGGTGTTCACCATCGGCTTCGACGACATCGCGCAGATCGCGAATGTCCTCACCATCACCGGCCCGGGCTTCGGCGCCGTGGTCGCCTACGCCGTCGTAGCCGTCCTGCTGTTCACCATCTCCCCGCTGCTGGCCGTGCTCGTCCTGCTCGGAGTGCCGGTACTGGTCGTCCTGGTCGGCCCGCTGCTGGGCCGGCTGCGAGGAGCGGAGTCGACCTACCGGGAGCACTCCGGGCGACTCACCTCCCGCCTGATCGACATGACGGAAGGGCTGCGCGTACTCAACGGCATCGGGGGCAAGGACGCCTACGCCGAGCGCCACCGCAGCCACTCGCGGACGTTGCAGGCCGAGGGCTACCGCGTCGGTGCCATGACCAGCTGGGTCCAAGCGCTCGGCGTCGGACTGCCCGCCGTGTTCCTCGCCGCGGTGACGTGGGTGGCGGCGCGGCTGGTCGCCGAGGGCAGCATCAGCGCGGGCGAACTCGTCTCGGTCTACGGCTATGCGGCGGTGCTCGTGGTCCCGGTGTCGTTCTTCATTGAGGGGGCGTACGACCTGAACCACGGCGTGGTGGCGGGGCGTCGGCTCATCCGCTTCCTGGCCCTGGAACCGTACACGGCCGATCCCGAAGCCGGACTCGACGCCCCCGGGCAGGACGCCGTACTGCACGATCCCGCCTCGGGTGTGGAGGTGAGGCCCGGGCAGTTCACCGCTCTGGTCAGCGCGCGTTCCGCGGACTCCGTGGCCGTGGTGGAACGTCTCGGCCGCTTCGCCGAGTCGGACGCCACCTGGGGCGGTGTCCCTCTGGCGAGGATCGCGCTGCGCCAGGTCCGCGAACGCATCCTGGTCGCCGAGAACGAGGCCGCCCTGTTCCCCGGCACGTTGTCCGACGTCGTTCGCGGTCGCTCGGAGGGGGATCCCGACCGTGTGGACCGCGCGGTCGACTCCGCGATGGCCCGCGACATCGTGCAGGGACTTCCCGACGGATACGACTCCCTCGTCCAGTCAGGGGGACGCAATCTCTCAGGAGGCCAGCGCCAGCGCGTCCGGCTGGCACGCGCGCTGCTCGCCGAACCGGAGGTGCTGATGGCCCTGGAGCCCACCTCCGCGGTCGATGCGCACACCGAGGCGGCCGTCGCGGCACGGCTGTACGCCCACCGCGAAGGGCGTACGACAGTGGTGACCACCACCTCACCGCTGCTGCTCGACCGGGCCGACGTCGTCTGCTTCCTCGTCGACGGACGGCTGGTCGCCACCGGGCCCCACAGCCGGCTCCTGGCCACATACCCCGACTACCGGCGCCTCGTCTCCCGGGGCCTTGACGAGTCTGCCGACGACGCCGAGAGCGACGCTCCCGGCCACACGGCACAGGAGAACGTACGATGAACCACGCGGCGACCTCAACCGACCGAGAGCCTCTCATAGCCGGCCGGCCGCGGATTCTGCGTGCCGCCGCCGAACTCGTACGCCAGGACCGAACGGCCTTTGTCGCCATGGTGCTCCTCAACGCGCTGGCGGTAGGAGCGGGCCTGGTCGGGCCATGGCTTCTCGGCCGGATCATCGACGAGGTGCGCGGTGGCGCGGGAGTCGGCACGGTGGACCGGCTGGCAGCGCTGATCCTGGCCGCCTCGCTCGCCCAACTGCTCCTCGTCCGTTACGCGCGCCGGGTGGGATATCGCTTCGGCGAACGCACACTGGCCCGCGTGCGTGAGCGGTTCGTCGAGCGGATCCTCGCCCTTCCCGTCCCCGTGGTGGAACGGGTCGGCACCGGCGACCTGGCGGTCCGCGGTACCGCCGACATCGGTGCGGTCGGAACGGCCATGCGTGACGCCGGGCCGGACGTCTTCATCGCCTTGATCCAGGTACCGCTCATCCTCGGCGTGGTCTTCCTGGCCAGCCCGCTGCTCGGGGTCTGCGGGGTCGTCGGTTTCGCCGGGATCGCCGTTGCCGTGCGCTGGTACCTGCGCCGTGCCCACCCCGCCTATCTGGCGGAGGGGGAGGCCAATTCGGCCCTGGCCGAACAACTGTCCGGTGCCGCTGCCGGAGCACGAACCATCGAGGCGTTCGGGCTGGAACAACAGCAGATCGCGCACTGCCTCGAACGGATCGACACCTGCTACCGGACGCGCATGCGGACGCTGCACCTGCGCTCGGTCCTCTTCCCGGCCGTCGACGTCTCCTACGTCATCCCGGTGGTCGGCGTCCTCCTGGTCGGCGGCGTGCTGTACGAGCACGACATGGTCAGCCTCGGCGCGCTGACCGCCTCCGTCCTGTGGCTGCGCCAGCTCTCCCAGCCGCTGGACACACTCCTGCAGTGGCTGGAACTCCTGCAGCGCAGCGAGGCCTCGTTCGCCCGCGTGGAGGGCATCGGCGTGCTGCTCGACGCCCAGGGGCAGACCGCCCCCACGGCGCCCGGCGCGGAGCCGGTCGACGACCGTATCGAGCTGACGCGCGTGCGCTATTCCTACGACGGTGCGCACGACGTCGTACGGGACGTCGACCTGACCGTACGGCCCGGTGAACGGCTTGTCCTGGTGGGGCCGTCCGGAGCGGGCAAGAGCACCTTGAGCAGACTCCTCGCCGGCATCGACGTGCCGGACAGCGGGTCGGTGCGCGTCGGCGGGGTCTCACTGTCCGCGCTGCCGCCGGAGCTGCTGCGCCGCCAGGTCGTCCTGGTCACTCAGGAACAGCACGTGTTCATAGGGACCCTGCGTGACAACCTGTCCATGGCGGCGCCCACGGCGACGGACGCCGAACTCGCCGAGGCGCTCGCGGCGGTCGGCTGCGACTGGGCCGCGCAGCTGCCCGACGGCCTGGACACGGAACTCGGCGACGGCGGGCACCACCTCGACGGAGCGCAGGCACAACAACTGAGCCTGGCCCGGGTTCTCCTGGCCGGCCCGCACACACTGATCCTCGACGAAGCGACAGCGCTGCTCGACCCGCGCAGCGCGCGGCGTACGGAGCGCACCTTGGCAGCGGTGCTGGACGGACGGACGGTCATCGCCGTCGCCCACCGCCTCCACACCGCCCAGGACGCCGACCGCGTAGCGGTGATGGAGGACGGCCGGCTCACCGAACTCGGCAGCCACGACGAGCTCGTGGCCGCAGGCGGAGCGTATGCCGGCCTCTGGAACTCGTGGCACGGCCGTTCCGCGGGTGTCTCCTCCTCGTGATCCGTCGACAGCATGGGAGCCGCTGATGCGCGCAGAAGGCCTCGTACCGGAGGAAGACACCGCCGAAGCACAAACGCTGCGACGGCTGTTCGCCGAGATCCTGGGCATCGCGTCCGTCGGGCCCGACGACAGCTTCATCGCCCTGGGCGGGGACAGCGTCACCATGCTGCGCCTGGTCACCCGGGCCCGCGGGGCCGGCTTGGAGATCGGCATCGAGGACGTCTTCGAGTCCGGAACGGTGGGCCAGCTGGCAGCTGTGGCGCGGGCCGCCGGAAACGGGGCGGCCGGGCCCCCTGCGGCCATGGAGCCTTCCGCGGACATGACGCCGCCGAGCCAGGACGAACTCGACGACATCGCCGCGGAGATGAGGGGGTAGCCGTGTCCCATTCCGACATCGAGGACGTCCTCCCCGTCACTCCCCTCCAGGAGGGGCTCTACTTCGAGTGGCTGTACCGAGAGGGGGAGGAGGGCTCCTACGTGCTCCAGGACACCCTGGAGTTCGAGGGGGCCCTCGACCCCGAGCGCCTGGCCGACGCGGCGACGGCCGTGTTCGCCCGGCATCCCGCGCTGCGTTCAGGGTTCTGGATGCGCCCGGGCACGGGACAGCTCGTGCAGGTCGTGGGCAGAGCTGCGCCGCAGACGGTGACCACCGTGGACCTCACCGGGGTGGTCGAGGAGCGGCGCGAGAGCGAGCTGGCTGCGCTGCTCGCCGGTGAGCAGCGCAGCCAGCACGAGCTCGCCAAGCCGCCCTTGCTGCGCTGCGTGCTGGTCAGGCTGGGGACCGAACGCCATGTGCTGGCCCTGACGTACCATCACATCCTCCTGGACGGCTGGTCGGGCGCCTTGCTGCTGGAGGAGGTCGTCGACGCGTACGGCCATTCCCTTACTCCCGCGGAAGTGACCGCCCTGCCCAACCCCTACCGGGCGTACGGCTCGTGGCTGGCGGGACAGGACCGGGCGGCGGCCGAGCGGGCCTGGCGCGATCACCTGTCGGGCTACCGCCCCGTTGCCCGGCTGGCGCCCGGGGCGGTCGGCAACACGGCGCTCGACGCCCGCCACCTGAAGCGCCGGATGGACCGGCACGCCACCGAGCGGCTGCGTGCCTGGACACGTGAGGGCTCCTTGACGCTCAACACGCTCGTCCAGACGGCCTGGACGATGGTGCTGGGCCGGCTCCGCGACAGCGACGACATCGTCATCGGCAGGACGGTCGGTGGCCGGCCCGCCGAACTCCCCGGCAGCGACCGCATGATCGGAATGTTCGCGAACACGGTACCGGCGAGAGCCCGCCTCGACCCCGCCGAGACCGTGGGGCACCTGTGCGGACGCCTGCAGCGCGAGCAGGCCCGGCTCGTGCGGCACGAGTTCATGGGGCTGGGCGCTATCCAGCGGCTGTGCGGACTGCGGGAACTGTGCGACACGGGATACGCGTTCCAGAACTTCCCCGGAACGCCCCGGCGGCCACGTCAGCACGACCACGGCCTGCGGATCACCCCCGGAGGCGAGAACACCCCGCACTACCCGCTGGCGCTGACGGCCTCCTGCGACGACGGCGAACTGACCACCAGGCTCACCTATGCCGGCAGCCTGTTCGAACAAGCCGTGATGGAGAGGCTGGCATCCGCCCTTCCCCTGGTGCTCGACCGGATCGTCACGGATCCGCAAGCCCGGGTCGGCGAGTTCGACGATCTCGGGATCGGCCTCCTGGCCCGTGCCGAGGAAGCGCCGGACGGCGGCCGGGGTGCGTCCGGGCCCACCGAGACCGGAACGGCGAGAGCGCTCATCGGACTGCTCTCCGAGATCCTCCACGTGCCCGAGGCGCGGCTCGGGACGGACGACGACTTCTTCGAACTCGGCGGCGGATCACTGCAGGCGGCACATCTGTCCATCAAGGTCCAGCGGACCCTCGGCCTCGAACTCTCCGTGCGGCAGATCTTCGACCACCCGGTCATAGGCGACATGGCGCAGGTCTGTGCGGCCCAGCCCGCACAGCCGGGCCAGGAATGACAGGGGTGGCTGCCTTGGACCCGATCGCCACGGACACCGACATCCTCGCCCCCATGTCGGATCTGCAACGGCACTGGTGGGGCAGTGAACGGCTCTCGGCGGATCCCGCCCTGGTGATGCCCACGGCGGTGAGCCTTCGCGGCAGGCTCGACGCGGAGGCGCTCGGTGCGGCGGCCAGAGCGGTCGCCCAGCGCCACGAGTCGCTGCGGACCAACTTCGGCAGGGTGGCGGGCAAGCCGGTCCAGATCATCCACAGCCGCCCCCGGGAACCGGTCGTCTGGACAGAGGACATCAGCGACGTACCGGAGCCCGAGCGGCCCGCCGCCCTGCGGGAGGTGCTGGCGCGCGAGCACGGCCGTCCCCTCGACCTCGCGCGCGACCCGCTGATGCAGCTCGGTGTCGTGCGACGGGCGGAGAACGACTTCGTGCTCGCGCTGACCCTCCATCACATGGTCGCGGACGGCTGGTCGGTGGACATTCAGTGGCGGGACCTGGCACGGGAGTACGCGCGTGTGCTGCGCGGCGGCCCGGAACCGGTGGACGCGCCGCCCCCGCAGATGCGTGACTGGGTCGCGCGGGAACAGCGGGTCGCCCGCGGGCCGAAGGCGGCCGCGGAGATCGCGTACTGGCGCCCGGTGCTGCGCGAGGTGCGTCCTGTCGGGATCCCCGGCGACCTGCCGACGGGAGAGGTACCTGCACGGCACAGACCGTGCACCCGCAGGTTCACCTTGCCCGAGGACATGGGCACCGCCCTGATGGCATCGGCCAAGAAGTTCCGGGCGACTCCGCAGATGATCGCCTTGGCCGCTTTCATGAGATTGCTGGGCCGCTGTGCCCAGCGGCCGGATGTCGCGGTGATCACCCTGTTCAACCGCCGGGGCGCACCCGAAGTCGCGGAACTCGTCGGCTGTGTCCTGAACTTCGCAGTGATCGCCGTCTCCGTGCCACCGGACGACGGGCCGGGGCCGCTCGTGCGCGTGGTCCGTTCCGCCCTCCTCGACGCCTACGAGCACCAGGAGATCTGTGCTCAGCGGATCTGGCGGGAGACCGGGTTCTCACCGGCCTCCGTCGACGCCATGTTCATCTTCGACCAGGAACCGCGAGCCGAGGAACGGATCTTCCTCGGGGACGCCGTCCTCGAACCGCACGCCGAGGCAGAGGAGAACGAACGCGAACGGCCGGCCGTCGCGGCCCCCGGGATCAAGTTCCGCCTCCACCTGACGCGAGCGGGGCTGACCGGCGGGATCGGGTACGACGCGAACCGCTACAGCCCCGCTTTCATCGACGCCTTTCTCGACGCGTACGCCACGTCGCTTTCGGAGACGGTCCTCGACTGAACAGACCTGAGAGGGGATAGCCATCTCGATGCGCCCAAGGCATCTGGGAACCGAACCCGCACCGGAATCCGCCCTGCCAGCACTCGGCATGTCTCCCCACGCGCTCGCGGAGGCGGCCGGACTCGCCCTGGCACAGCGCGACGGCGTGCCGGGACCGGCGTCGGTCTGCGACACCGTGAACGATCTGGCCGGCCACGACCCCGACCGTGTGGCCTTTGCCGGCAGCGGCGGAAGGACGACGTACGGCCAACTCCGTGACAAAGTGGCCCGGTTGCGTTCGCTCCTGCTGGAGCGGGGCTGTGCCCCGGGCGATCGTGTCGCGGTGTCGGGACCACGGAGTCTGGATCATCCGGTCGCGTTCCTGGCCCTGGAGAGCCTCGGTGCCACGTATGTCCCGGTGGATCACCGGTGGCCGGCAGAGCGTCTGTCCCAGATCTTCGCCCAGACCAGGTGCGCGTACGTGCTGACGCACGAGGCCGGGCAGGAGGAGGGATCCGAGGCGGAGCCTCAGGCCTTCGCGCCCGCGCTGCTCAAGGCCGCGGCCGGCACACGGGTGGAACTGCTGTGGACCGCGGAGGCGGCCGGGCACGAACCGGCACCGCTGCCATGGACGCCGCCCCGCTGGACAGACCACCAGGCCCGGTACGTCATCTACACCTCGGGCAGTTCGGGAACACCCAAGGGCGCGGTCGTCGAACACCGCGGCCTGATCAATCACCTGCGGCACATGGGCGAGGCCCTGGCGCTCGCCTCCGGCGACGTGGTCGCCTTCAGCGCGCCGCCGACGTATGTCGTGTCGATCTGGCAGATGCTCGCGGCGCTCACCGTGGGTGCGACGGTGGCCGTCATCGACGACTTCGACACGACGCATCCCCGACTCCTGCTCAGGGCCCTCGGCGAACACCGCGTCACCGTCGTCCAGTTGGTCCCCACCATGATCGATCTCGTCGTCGACGATCTCCGTCGCCGGGGACATGGCGACCCGCTCCCAGAGCTGCGCTGGATGATCGCGACGGGGGAGGAGCTGCGTCCGCGCCTCGCGGCCCGTGTGCTCGACGCCTTTGCGAACGCTCGTCTCATGAACGCCTACGGAATGAGCGAATGCTCCGACGACGTGGCTCAGCATGTGGTGCGACGGGAGGACACCCGGGGTTCGCGGCTGCCCGTGGGGCGGCCCATCGCGAACACGACGCTCCACGTTCTGGTCGAGCAGGGAGAGAGCTGGCGCCCGGCCCGCCCCGGCGAGACGGGAGAACTGTTCGTCGGGGGGCTGCCGGTCGGCGGGGGATACGTCGAGGCCCAGGACGGACGCCCGCCCGTCTTCTTCTACGACGAGATCGATCCCGGCTCCCCCACGCTGCGGCTCTACCGCACCGGCGATCTGGCACGCGTCGAGGACGGCCTCGCCTACTGCCTCGGCAGGGCGGACCGGCAGGTCAAAGTCAGGGGCATGCGGATCGAACTGGACGAGGTCGAAGCGGTGCTGAGGCAGCACCCGGCCCTGGTGCACTGCGCGGTGACCGCCGAGGTGGGACAGAAGACCCAGTGCCTGCGGATCCACTATGTGGCCGCCGAGGAGGTGTCGGCGAAGTCGCTCCAGAAGTTCATCGACAGCAGACTCGCGCTGGTCCTGCCCGCGCACTGGATGAGATTGCGGGAGATGCCCGTGATGCGCAACGGAAAGATCGACTACCGGGCACTTGCTGCCCAATGAGAGGCGAGGCAGACATGAATTCCCCCTGGGACCCCCGGTTCGAAGCCCTGATGCGTGCGGCGCTGCGACTGCTGGAGCCCGATGAGCCGCTCCTGCCCGACCTGCCTACCACCGACTACGGACTGGATTCCCTGGCCATGGTGGAACTGTTGCTGGGAATTGAGGAGACGTACGGGATATGGATCCCCGACGACGTGGTGGAACCAGGGCTCTTCGCCACCCCGGAAATGCTGTGGAACACGGTGGCCGAACTGTGCGGCAGCGACTCCTCGTCGATGACCTAACTCGCACGACCGACGGATAACGCGTCCAAGTGAGGAGGCACCGATGAAAGCCCTGGCACGAGATGTGGTCAGCAGAGCACGGCAAATGCCGGACAAGTACCGCACTTTCTCGGCGTCGCCGGTTGACGCGCGCCGCGTGTACGGGATCAGCGAAGCGTTGCTGGCTGTCCTTCTCGACCTGGGGCTTCCCTGTACGGGAGCGGCCGAGAACGTCGCTTTCGATCCGCTCGACCTGGAGAACACGGCTGCGGCACTGGGACTGCCGTCGTCCCAGATGGTGGCGATGCGCCGATGGACGAGGTCTCTCGCGCAGGCGCAGACCCCGGAGCGCGAGCGCTGCGAGATGACGGTTTCTCTGCACTGCCCGGAACCGGGCCATGAGGGAGGCTGTGATTTCTCGCTGAGCCGCCATCTGGCGTCGGCGCTGGGAGTATCGGCACGCTCGAAAAACGAGCAGATCGTGTCGCGAGTGGTCATGGCGACGCGGATCCACGACTTCGATGCGCCGTTCGATGTCGTCGCGGACGAGGCACGGCGGTTGGTTTTTCACCGAATTCCCGATGAACTCGCCATGGACATCGGGTTCCTGAAGGAAACGGGACTGGCCGACTGCCGGTCAGCCGCTCGCCACCTCTGTCAGGTCGCGGTGCAGGTGGGCTATGTCACCAGACCGGCGGCCGGATTCTTCATCGGCGCTCCCTTCCCGTGCACACACGCATGGTTCGAGATCAGGATCGATGACCGCTGGATCGCCGCCGACCCATTCTTTCTGAACACACTCCATCACTGGAACATCCTCGACCCCGAGGACTGGCCGGTCACACGTTCACCGCACTCCATCGTCTGGCCTCTGGAAGAGGCACACGAACTCACCATGCCACTGGCCCGCCATGGAAACACGCCGGTGAAAGCCGTCATGACCGCTCGCTGGCTGCGAACCAAGGAGATCTCATGGTGATGACGGGACGGCAGACCCCCGCCGCAGGTGTCATGCTGACGCCCCGTGGGGACAAACGTATTCACTCAAGCCTGGTGGCCGTCCTGGGAAAGGAATTCGAGCACGAAGTCCAGGAACATTACACCGCCCCTCCGGTGATCGCGCGGAGAGTCTCCGAACTCGCCGGCTACCCCAGCTCCTTCCCTCATCTGTTCGGCGAGGTGCACGGCGCGCGGGACGGAGCACGCCCGGTCCCCACCGACCTCATGCTCACCTCGGCTGCCTGTCACCACCTCTACCCCCTGATCGCGGCCACCGGGGCGACGGAGGACGTCTGCCTGAGCGTGGACGCCATGTGCTATCGCGGGGAGGCGACTGCAGAGGCCGGGCGCCTGCGCAGCTTCCACATGTACGAGATCGTCCGCTACGGATCCGCGACCGCGACCGACCACTGGCGTGACCAGGCGCTGGCCACCGCGGAGACAACATTGCGGAGCCTG
This sequence comes from Streptomyces sp. R28, assembly GCF_041052385.1. Lineage (GTDB taxonomy): Bacteria > Actinomycetota > Actinomycetes > Streptomycetales > Streptomycetaceae > Streptomyces. Next base: position 10,722,670 of record NZ_CP163439.1, read on the forward strand.
GGACTGGAGGTCGAGCGGTACCCCGCCAACGATCCCTTCTTCGGGCGGACCGGGAAATACCTGGCCTCGGCACAGCGGTCCGAACACCTCAAGTGGGAACTGATCGCTGAGGTCGGGGACAGCACGCGGCAGGCCATCGCGTCTGTCAACTACCACAAGGACCACTTCGGCGAGGCGTTCGGGCTGCGGCTGACCGACGGGGCGGGCGGCCACAGCGCCTGCGTCGCCTACGGCCTGGACCGGATCCTTCTCGCCCTCAGACACCGTCACGGCCCGCGCTCGGACAGCTGGCCGGCATCCCCGCGAGCCCTTCTCGGCCTACGCGTGGGCGACGGCCCTCACTCCTGAAAGGATGTTCCCAGTGCCACCAGCCATGTCCCCGTTCTCGCCGCAAAGCGGGCTGCTGCATGAAATGTTCCATGACGTCGCCCGGCACGCACCGCATCGCGTCGCGGTCACCGAGCCCGGCGGAACCTCCCTCACCTACGGCGAACTCGACTCGCGCGCGCAGTCGCTGGCAGCCAGGCTCCGGGCGCAGGGCGTGGGCGGGGGAGACTTCGTCGGCCTGTGCCTGGAGCGCGGCGTCGACCTGATCGTGGGGCTCGTGGGGATCCTCAAGGCGGGCGGGGCCTATGTGCCGCTCGATCCGGATCACCCCGCGGCCCGGCTCGACCTGCTCATGGAGGACACGGGGCTGCGCACGGTCGTGGTCGGCACACGGACCGCACCCTGGTTCGCGGACCGAGACGTGCGCGTCGTCCGCGTCGACGAAGAGACGGTCGACGACGAGACGGTCGACGACGAGACGGTCGCCGAAGAGAAGGGGGCCGGAGCCCGCCGTGAAACCCCCGACGACGGCCAGGAGAACGGGCCGGCCTATGTGATCCACACCTCCGGATCCACCGGGGTCCCCAAAGGGGTCGTGGTCGAGCACGGCAATGTGGTGCGGCTGTTCACGACGACCGCGGACCGCTTCGCATTCGGGGCCGACGACGTGTGGACGCTCTTCCACTCGGTGGGCTTCGACTTCTCCGTCTGGGAGATCTGGGGCGCGCTGCTGCACGGTGGGCGCCTGGTGATTATCTCGCAGGAGGCCGTCCGGACGCCGGAGCGGCTGCTTGAACTCATGGAGGCCGAGGGCGTCACCGTCCTCAGCCAGACGCCTTCCGCCTTCCGGTCCCTGATCGCGGCCGAGGGGTCGAGGCCCGGCACGTCGCGGCTCGCCCTGCGGCTGGTGGTGTTCGGCGGCGAACGGCTGGACGTCTCCGCGCTGCGCCCCTGGATCGAGCGACATGGCGACGACCGTCCTGAGCTGGTCAACATGTACGGCATCACGGAGACGACAGTGCATGTGACGGCACGGCGCATTCGCGCGGCTGACCTGCGACAGCCGGAGGTCAGCCCGATCGGCGTCCCGCTGCCGGACATGCGCGTGAGGCTGGTGGACGAAGAAGGCCGGGTCGTCGGGATCGGAACTCCCGGTGAGATACAGGTCAGCGGTCCCGGGGTGACGCGCGGCTACCTCAACCGGCCCGAGCTGACCGCCGAGCGGTTCGTGGAGGAGGCAGGGCGCCGCTGGTACCGGTCCGGGGACAGGGCGGCCCTGAGCGCCGACGGAGAACTGCTCTATCTCGGAAGGGCCGACGACCAGGTCAAGGTACGCGGCTACCGCATAGAGCCCGGTGAGGTGGAACACTGCCTCGCCGGTCACCCGGAGGTGTCCTCGGCGGTGGTAGTCGCGCGAGACTACGAGGGGGACGTGCGACTGGCCGCCTATGTGCTGCCCGCACCGACCGCCGATGTGGCACAGCTGACGGGACGCCTGGCCGAGCACGCACGGACGTCGCTGCCGCTGTACCTGAGGCCCGCCGTGTACCGGCTGCTGGCCGAAGTGCCACTGACTCCGCAGGGAAAGACGGACCGCACAGCTCTCGACGCCCACCTGCTCGACGAGCCCGTGGGCGCACCGCCCCTCGTGGCCGCACCGGACGACCAGCCGGCCGGCGGGGCGAACGCGGCGGAGACCGCGGTCGCCCGCATCGTCGAGAAGGTGCTGGAACGGTCCGACATCCGACCGGACCAGGACCTCTTCGAGGCCGGCGCGACATCCCTGGCCTTCGCGCGAATCCTCGCGGAGATGCAGCGCGAGTTCGACGCGAGCGTCGACCTCGCCTCGCTCGGAGACATCGCGTCCGTCCGGCGGCTGGCCGCCGCCGTCGAGTCCCTTGCCGTCACCACTAACGCACCGGCGACAGAAGGAGTATCCGCATGAGCGTCACACCGACCGCCGACCGTTCGTTCGCCCTGAGCCCCGAGGAGCTGAAGCAGTTCCACGAGCAGGGCTTCATCGGCCCTTTCAAGGTGTACGAGGTCGAGGAGATGCGGCGGATCTGGCGCAGGGAGCGCATCCAGCTCATGGATCGCAGCATGGCGGTATATCAGGGACACGCAGCGGAGTCCGGCAACACGAACATCTCCAACTACGACCGTCATCTGGATTCCGCCGTGCTCGCCGACCACATCACCAGGCCGCAGATCGCGGACCGGGTCAGCAGCGTGCTCGGCCCCGACGTCCTGTGCTGGCGCAGTGAGTTCTTCCCCAAGTACCCGGGCGACGAGGGAACGGACTGGCACCAGGCGGACACGTTCGCAAACGCCTCGGGAAAGCCGCAGATCCTGTGGCCCGAGGGCACGGAGGACTTCGGCGGCACGATCACCGTCTGGACGGCGTTCACCGAGGCCAACGAGGAAACCGGCTGTCTGCAGTTCATCCCCGGCACGCATCAGACCATGTTCTACGACGAGACGAAACGGATGCACTACGACCCGGACCGCATCAACCACGAGAAGAAGAAGGGCGTCCGCCGCGGCTTCTTCGGCTACGACTATCGGGAACTGCAGAAGGACCCGGACTGGGAACCGGACGAGACCCAGGCGGTCCCGATGGTGATGCGTCCGGGCGAGGCCATCCTGTTCTGGTCCACGCTGATGCACGCCTCACTCCCGCACGCCGGCCGCACACAGGAGATGAGGCTCGGCTTCGCGGGCCGTTACGTTCCCACGTCGGTGCGGGTCTATCCGGACACGGACGTGGTGGAGGAGTACGGCGGCAGCGTCAGCCTGGAGCGGTACGGAGCCGTCCTGGTCAGCGGAGAGGACCGCTACAGCCACAACCGTCTGGCGACGGAGACCACCCGCGGCCACGCTTTCAAGCGCCGCGCCTGAACCGGTACATCCGAGGAGCCGGCGGGCCGTCTGCCCGCGATCGGCGAAGGCCGGCCGGATCCGCCGGCGCCTGGAGGCGAGGGACCACACCATGACTGCCCACGAGGGAAACGCCACCGGCACGACACGCGTGACCACGCAGGACGGGGTGACGCTGCGGGTGAGGTCGGCCGGTGACCCCGGTCGTCCTGCCGTACTCATCGTGTCGGCGTGCGGAATGCCGGCCGCACTGTGCGATGAGTGGCTGGGACTGCTGGGACGTGACCACCATGCCCTGACCTGGGAGACCCGCGGCCTCTTCGGCGGACCGCACGGCACCGGCGAGGACGCCGGGACATTCGACCGGATGGGGCACGGGGCCGCGGACCAGGCTGGCGACCTCTTGGCGGTCCTGGACCACCACCGGATTCCGCGCGCCCACCTGATGGGTCTGTGCGGTGGCGCGGTTCTCGCGCTGCGCGTGGCGGCGGAACACGCCGACCGTGTGGCGTCGATGAGTTTGTGGCACGGAGACTTCGAACTCGGTACGGATGCCCCGAAGACCAGCCATCAGCGCAATCTCCGCGCGCTCATGGACATCGCCGCGGAGAGCAGGCAGAGCGCGGCGATGGTGCACGCGGCGGTGCCCCGGAACACGACCGCCGAGCTGCCGCCGGACCTCGCCGGCCTGGTGCTCCATCCCTTTCGGGACGCGGAGACGTTCTACCGCTACTCCCTTCTCAACGGCGCCCTGATGGCAGAGGACGTCCGTGACGCCCTGCCTGCGGTCAAGGCTCCGACGCTCGTCGTCACCAGCGAGGACGATCAGACAGCCCATCCGGCGGGGTCACACGCGGTGGCCACCGGCCTTGCCCGGTCGCGGATGCATGTCGCGCCGCACGGTGACCACCTCTCCGTCTTCAGAGCCGGAGACGGTCTGACCGCCGTCGCCCTGGAGTTCCTCGCAGAGGCCGACGAGCAGAGGGTGCGGAGGTCCATATGAGCCATCTCATCGCGACCGTCCTCGGGGACGTGGCGCTCGTCGTACTGGTGTCCTGGCTGTGCGGCGGCCTCGCCCGGCGTCTCGGGCAGCCCGCCGTCATCGGCCAGATCTTCGCGGGCATAGCCTTGGGGCCGACCCTGCTCGGCCGGCTTCCGGGCGATCCGTCCACCTATCTGTTCCCCGCCGAAGCACGGCCGTTCCTGGCGATGCTGGCTCAGACAGCGGTCGTCCTGTTCATGTTCGCGGCGGGCTACGAGATCGACTTCCGTACGTTCAGGGCCGGACGCGCCGCGGTGAGTATCGCGGTGGCCGCGTTGCTGGTCCCGATGGCCCTGGCCGTCGCGGTCGTCGAGTGGTGCGGAGGGCTGTTCTCCGCCGTGGACCCCGGCCACGCGGACCAGGGCTCGTTCGCGATGTTCATGGCGGTGGCGGTCTCGATCACCGCTCTGCCCGTACTGGCGGCCATCGTGCGCGAACGCGGCGCCGCCGGCACACCGGCGGGAACGGTGGCGATCGCGGCGGCCGGTTTCATGGACGTGGCAGCCTGGCTGGTACTGATAGCGGTCCTCAGCGACGCCGGACAGACCACCCGCTGGCCCTGGCCGACCGTGCTCGCACTGCTGGCGGTCTTTTCCGCGTTCCTCTTCGCCGTCGTACGGCCGGTGCTGCGCTGGTGGCTGGAACGGCCTGCCGCCGTCATGAGCGACCCCGTGCCGGTCGCACTGGTCCTCGCTCTGGGGAGTGCGTGGGTCACCGAGTCCCTCGGGCTCCATGCCGTATTCGGGGGATTCCTCGCCGGGCTGGCCATGCCGCGGCGGGACGGCGTGCCGAACGTTCAGGTGCTGAAGCCGGTGGAACACACGTCCCGGATGTTGCTGCCGCTGTTCTTCGTCACGACCGGGCTGTCCGTCGACATCGGGACGCTGGGCGCGGACGGCCTGGCTGTGCTGGGTGTGATTCTGCTGGTCGCGGTCGTCGGCAAGACCGCGCCCGCCTACGGGGTGGCCCGCCTGCACGCTCTGGATGCCCGGCAGTCGGCGCTGGTCGCCGTCATGGTGAACACCCGTGGACTGACCGAGCTCATTGTCCTGGACATCGGCAGGTCCGCCGGGCTGATCGGCGAGCAGTTGTATGCCGTGCTCGTGCTCATGGCGCTGGTTACGACCTTCATGACGGGCCCCTTGCTCCAGCTACTGGGCAAGGAGAGGGACAAAGTCGGAAAGAAGAGTCGCTCGACAGAAGGTTTGGAGCTTCACCATTGAAGGTCGAAAACGATGCGTTCTGCGAACTGACTCTGCACGGACCGGAGACCGGACCATTTCCCCTGACCTGGGGGCAGGGGAACATGTGGGAGAGTATTGTCGCGCTGGGCTCGCGGTCGAGTCGGCTCAATATTTCCTGGACTTTCGCCGTGAAAAACGGGGTCAGGGTACCCGATGCGCTGACCCGCATCAGGAATTGCCTCGCGCAGTTCGACATCTTTCGCGTCTCGTTTGACGAACAGCGAGTGGAGCAGACATTCAAGGAGAAGGCCGACGTCAGAGTTTACGTGAGCGAGGCACCCACGGCCGCGATACGTGAAAATCCCTTCGCTTTCGATGAGACGCCAATTCGTCTGGAGTTGCTGCATGCCGGCGGGCTCGTCACGCATACCTCTGTGGTCCTGTCACATCTGGCCTTTGACGGAGGAGCCTGCCGGCCCCTGACAGGGATTCTTCGTGATGCCATCGAAGGGCATGGAGTCCCTGCGCAGGGGATGCAAACCGAAGAACTCATAGGATATGAACGGTCAGCTGCAGGCGTCCGTAGGAGCAACGCCGTTATCGGCGGCTGGGTGAGCGCCGCCACCCGGTTGCCGCCCGGCCGTGGCCTGCTGTCGACGACAGCAGGGGCGGACTCGGTGATTTCCATACGGTCGAGAGCAACGTCCATCGCGTCTCAGACGCTGAGCCTGAGGATCGGCGCGAGTGCAAGCAGTGTCATCCTCGCGGCTTTGGCGCGAGTTGTTCGCCAAGATTTCTACAGCGGACTCTCGGCCATGCCGCTGGTGTGTAACAATCGAATGCAGCCGGGTCTTTCGGAATTTATTGGACAAACACTCGGGAATGGGCTCTTCATCCTTCCCGAGCGTGTGGATGCGGAGTTTTCTTCGTATGTGAGGAATGCCTACTCTCGCGCTCTAGGCGCCTACCGTCGTGCCCGTTACGACTGCTTCGAGTGGCGTAATGTCCTTACCGATCTTTCGGCGAAAGGCCTTGCGACCGACCTGTCGTATTACTTCAATGACGTTCGTGCCGAACGCGACCCCTGGGCGGGCCTCGAAAATCAGATGAGTGAATTACGGGCAGGAGTGACCCGCCCGACCTCCATCGAAACGGTCGAGTGGCGTGGGATGAGCGATGCGACGTGCTTTGCGAGCCTCGACAGTATTGATCAGGACTGCCTCTTGACATTGGTTTGCGATGACAGCCAGATTTCGGAATCCGACGCTGTCGGGGTACTTGAAACGCTGGAGGATCTGCTCGTCAAGGAAGCTCTGAAATCCTGACAAGGAAAGGAACGCGTTCCTCATGCCGCCGATACTGAGTGTCGTCGTACCGATGTTCAATGTCGAAGAATACGTTTCTCTCTGTCTTGAGTCGCTCCTCGCTCAACAACTTGAGGACATCGAGGTAATTGTCATCGATGACGGCTCTACGGACGGATGCCGAGCCGTCGCCCACACCTGGGCGTGCAAGGATTCCCGTATCCGCCTGCTCACGCAGCGGAACGCAGGGCTGAGCGCCGCCCGAAACGTCGGCATCCGCGCGGCGCGAGGACAGTACCTGGCGTTCTGCGACAGCGATGACGTCGTGCCGAGTACTGGATACGCCTCCCTTGTCGGATCACTTGAGGCCACGGGCTCTGATATCGCTTCCGGGGACGTACGTCGGATCAGTAGTGCCGGCGCGCATCCACACCCCGGATACAAAGATGCGTTTGCGTACGACCGGCGGCGTACACATATTCGCCGCTATACCGCGCTGGTGCGCGACCGCATGGTGTGGAACAAAGTGTTCCGTCGCACCTTCTGGGATGCCAAAAATCTCACGTTCGCCTTGCCGGCGTACGAAGACGCTCCTGTGATGATGCGTGCTCATATAGAGGCGTCGGCGGTCGACGTGCTCTCGGAAGTCGTGTACTTCTGGCGAGTCCGAGAGAAGGGCGAACCGTCCATCACGCAACGCTGCGAAGAGCCGGACAATATCGCGGCCTGCATGCGGATGGTACTGGACGCATTCGAGGTGATCACAGCGCTTGCGGAGGAGCTGATCGCTCCGTATGCGGACGACATGTGCCGCGGAGACATACGAAAAACACTTCATTCGTTACGCATGCACGACGACGTGACATTGCGGGATGCGCTGCTGCTCGCTCGGTCGTTTGTGATGAGTGTACCGACCGATGTGATCCGAGCGCTGCCGCCGAAGGACCGGAAACTCATGGAGTTGCTGATCCGGAACGACCTGGCACAGATCCGGAGGATTCTGGAGAGCTAGCTCATGACCAGCCGTTGAGAAGTCGAGAAACCAGGCAGGAGGGAACGAGGCGATGGGTGACTCGAACGAGCCGGATGTCGATATCTATCAGCGGCCGTACGGATACCAGGAACGACTGACGTTGAACAGCGAATCGACAGTGAAGCTGATCACCATCAACGCAGGTCACCAGGTGAGCCTGCATCGCCATGAGAAGCGCGATGAGTGGTGGACGGTGCTTGACGGCCCGCTCAACGTCAAGGTCGGCGATCGCACATGGGTTGCCGTTTCCGGTGAGCGGGTTTGGGTGCCTCGTGGAGAGCGGCACTCCATAGGTAATGCAGGAAATACTCCACGCCGCTTCCTTGAGGTTGCCTTCGGAATCTTCGACGAGGGTGACATCCAGCGCTTGGCGGATGACCACGAGTGTTGAGCAGCCCCGAAAAGATGGAAGGATAACTGCCCAGGTGAGCACTGTTCCCGCCTTCGAATGGACCGAGCTCGACGACAAAGCGGTGGCTGTGAGCCGCGTACTGGCGGCCGATGCGGTGGAAAACTCCGGCGGCGGCCACGCGGGCACGGCGATGGCGCTTGCGCCGGCCGCGTACCTGCTCTTCCAACGCCTGCTGCGACATGACCCATCGGACCCGATGTGGGTGGGCCGCGACCGGTTCGTTCTTTCCTGCGGTCATTCGAGTCTGACGCTCTACATCCAGCTGTTCCTGTCGGGCTATGGCTTGACCATGAAGGACATCGCGTCCTTGCGGCAGTGGAACTCGCTCACGCCTGCGCACCCTGAGTACGGCCGCACCGCCGGAGTCGAGATGACCACGGGCCCCCTCGGCCAGGGCTTGGCCACGGCTGTCGGCATGGCAATGGCAGCGCGTAGGCAGCGTGGTCTTCTGGACCCGGATACGCCAGCCGGAGAGTCCGTTTTCGACCACACGGTGTGGGTCATGGCCGGTGACGGCGATCTTGAGGAAGGCGTGACGAGTGAGGCTTCCTCGCTTGCCGGTCATCAACGTCTCGGCAACCTTGTTGTCCTGTACGACGACAATCGAATATCGATGGAGGGTGATACAGGAATTGCGTTCAGCGAGGACGTGCTGGCGCGCTATGCGGCCTACGGCTGGCACACCCAGCGCGTCACGGACATCAATGACGTACAGACACTCAATGCGGCCTTGATCGCGGCGCGTGAAGAGATCGGCCGACCGTCCATCATCGCCGTTGAGTCAATCATCGGCTGGCCGGCGCCGAGCCTCCAGGGCACTGCAAGGGCTCATGGCTCTCCGCTCGGTGCGGACGAAGTGGCCGGAACAAAGCGCCTACTCGGTCTGCCGGAAGACCAGAGCCTTTATGTCCCGGATGAGGTACTTGCTCATGCTCGCCAGGTTGCCGAGCGTGGACGCGAGCTGCGCGCGGAATGGGATGTCCGCTTCGAAAAGTGGAGCAGCAGGAATCCGGAAGGGGCAGCGCTACTCGATCGTCTCCTCGCCCGTAGACTGCCTGCAAGCGGGGTATCCGGGCTGCCGGTGTTCTCGAACGGAAAGAACATCGCGACCCGCAAGGCGTCGGGCGAGATACTCAATGCGATCGCCAGGTCTCTGCCCGAGCTGTGGGGTGGATCCGCCGACCTTGGTCCGTCGAACTTCACGGGTATCCACGGCGCGGACAGTTTCCTGCCGGACGTTTCTGGCGGGTCGCAGTACGGGCTTAACCTGCACTTCGGTGTCCGCGAGCACGCCATGGGAGCGATCCTTAATGGAATGGCACTCTATGGATTCCGTGCCTACGGTGGTACGTTCCTCGTCTTCTCGGACTACATGCGTCCCGCGGTCCGCCTCGCAGCCATCATGGGCCTCCCCGTCATATACATCTGGACGCACGATTCCATCGGCCTCGGAGAAGACGGCCCGACGCATCAACCGGTCGAGCATATTGCCGCACTGCGTGCGATCCCGAATCTCGATGTCGTTCGTCCGGCCGACGCGAACGAGACGGCGATTGCGTGGCACACGATCTTGGAGAGAACCGATCGTCCTGCCGGTCTCCTGTTGTCCCGGCAGAATCTCCCCGTCTTCGATCGCACAACGTTCGGGGGGACCCAAGGCGTCGCGCGGGGAGGGTACGTACTCGTCGAAGCCTCTGCGGCCGCGGCCACGCCTCAGGTCATCCTCATCGGGACCGGTTCCGAGTTGCAGATCGCGGTCGCGGCCGCGGAACTGCTTGAGGCCGAGGGAATTCCGACGCGTGTGGTGTCGATGCCGTGCATCGAGTGGTTCAACGAACAGGACGCGGCATACCGTCGGTCTGTCCTGCCTCCGGAGGTGAGTGCCCGCGTGTCGATCGAAGCCGGCTCTGCCATGGGCTGGCGTGAATTCGTCGGCGAGTGCGGCGAGATTCTCAGCCTTGACCACTACGGTGCCAGCGCTCCGTACGAGGTCCTCTATGAACAGTACGGGCTGACTGTGGACCGTATGGTGGCTGCCGCTCGCAACAGCCTTTCAAGGCTGTGCTGGGAGGGAAAATCAGTCCATGAGTGAATTTCAGGAAGACGGGGCGCGTACGGCTGAGACCCTCCGGGAAGTAGCCAAGGCTTTCGGAGTTCCGGAAGTCAAAGGAGAAGATCATTTCGCGCAGCTTGGCGCGAACTCTGTCTCGTTGCTGCGTCTGATGTCGGCCCTCCAGGAGAAATACGACATCACCATCGACCTGGTGGACATATTCCAAGCCCGGACGGTGGCCGAACTGGTTGTATTGGTAGAAAATGCCACGGTGCGCTGAAGGGGAGTAGAGCATGGTGCAGGAGCCGGTTTCGCTGTGGGCGCAGACGACCGACGTGGATTACATGCGCATGGAAGGGCGGGATGCCCATCCATCCTATTGCTGGGTGACCCGGAAACTCATGGAGATCTACGGTGAGAAAAGGGTTGAAATTCTTGACTGCGGCGTCATGTCGGGCACCACGTTCGCCAAACTGAAGGAGGCCGGTCTAGATTTCGACTACACCGGAATAGATGTCGGTGAACCGCTGGTGAAATCCTGCCGGGAGAGGTTCCCCGAAGCCCGGTGGGAGCAGATGAATGTCCTGGACCTCAGTTTTTCCGGCGATTCGTTCGATGTCGTGAACTGTCGTCATCTGCTGGAGCATCTGCCGTACTACGAGACCGCGGTGCGTGAGATGTTCCGCGTCGCCAGGCGGTATGTGGTCGTCTGTTTCTTCCAGGCCCCGCGTGACCCCGAGGTCCTTCTGCGACGCGATACGGCCGGAGGATACATATGGTTGAATCGCTATTCTCCGGGTCCATTCGAACACCTGTTGGGCGAGCTGTCGAGCGCATTCGAGTGCGTTGACATCGCGCACGGTCGACGAGTCGATCGAATCTATTTCTGCACCAAGAAGCCGTGACGGGTGGAAGCGGATGGTGGTGTGTGATGGAAGACGAGATACGCGCGATTCTCAACGACTCGGGAGTTCTGGGCGATGCTGCCTGGAACATCGGAAGCGACGTGGAACTCCGCTCGTTGGGGGTTGACTCCATGCAGGTCGTACAGATCCTGCTGGAGATCGAGAGACGACTGGGCATCGAGGTCCCCGACGAGAAGCTTGTGCCTGAGACCTTCCGCACGATCGAGTCGATCGCCGCCGTGGTCGAATGCGTGTACTGACATGCACATCTTGGACTCACAGAAATATTCTGCAGAGGGAGCGGAAATTGGCACCCAAGGACACTGAATCGAGCTGCGTCGAGTTCCGTGGTGCTACCTCTGGGAGTTCTGCCCTCACCTGGGGGCAGAAGCAGATGTGCATGTGGATGGCAGATTCGGCACCATATATCGAACACATGAATCTCGGCGTTCTAGTCGAATGCACCAGGCCCACTTCTCTTGAGGATGTGCGCGATGCTCTGAAAGTCGTCATCGAGCGTCACGAGGCCCTGCGTACACGATTGAATGTCCGAGAGGACGGGACTTTCGAGCAAATGGTGTGCGCTGCCGGGAAGGTGCCTATCGGCATTCATGGAAACGCTACCTGGAATGACTCAGGCACGATCCTGGAGGAACTCAAGAGTCTCCCCTTCACGATTTTTGAGTGGCCGCTGCGTATCGCAGTCATCACTTCAGGGGAACTCGTGGCAGGAATAGTGCTCTGTCTGTTTCATGTCGGGATGGACGGCTGGTCTCTTCAGGTACTGCACAGGGACATCGAAGAGTTTCTCCTGGCGACCCCTGAGGAACGAGACGTTCTGTCTGGCTCTCCTCCTCGGCCGCTGCTCCAGCCGAGGGAGCATGCCCAGGCGCAGCTTCGTGAGGTCGGAAGTGAATGCGAGGCCCGCGCTGAGAAGTTCTGGACGTCGCAGCTCATGAAATTCTCGAACGCTCGGTTTCCTGTGGCATTCAAGCCCTCAGAAGAACCTCGTTTTTCTCACGTCACCATGCAGTCCTTCGCTGTGTCGCGTGCGTTGTCGGAGGCTTCTGTCCGGTACGGGGTAAGTGTCAACACGTTGCTGATCTCTTCCTTCTCGCTGGTTCTGAGTGTGATGAGCGGTCTGGAGGACGCCACGTTCCGACTTTTCTGCGCCAACCGAACGGCTTCGAGTCAACACTCCATCGGAAACTTCTCCCAGATTGTGCCGGTGGCCGTCAAGGTATCCGACCTGCCGTTCCGTGAGATCCTCAAAGGAGCGTTGAAGACTTCGTTTGCCGCCTACCGTGTAGGTGAGCGCGATCCTCACCGGCTGGACCGGATCGTGGATTCGGTTATATCTGTCCGAGGTGTAGACCCTGACCTTGAGTGCTTTGTGAATATCCATGGATACGGTGACTCCCATGCGACCCGACGCGAGACCGAGGCAGCACCTGATACGGCGATCCAGCCCACTGATATTCGAAAGGCCGGTGGAATCGAGGAGTGGGAGCCAGGAAAATTTTATCTGGATGTGTGGAGCGTCTCGGAGTGCTGTGAGATGTCACTTCAGGCGGACACAGCCCTGTTCTCCAGCGATCAACTCATGGAGTTTCTCAGGTGTTTTGAGGAAGTGCTTCTGAAGATCGTCGATGCCGAAGACTTGAGCGCTCAAGAGATAGTCGGTGATGCGAAGTTCATTTCCGATGTCCGGCGCGAGGACTTCCTGGTTCGCATAGATGAATCCTGGGTCGACCTGAAGGCTGTTCATGAAATGCTGTCGGAGGCGCTCTCGACCGAGACCGTCCAGATCTTCACAAAGGGCGAAGGCCCGGTTCGATCGTCGTTGACCGCATACCTGACACTGGACCAACAGAGCTGTGATCCACGAGACGTGCACCGAATTCTGCTGGCGGAAATCAAAAGGAGGAGGTTCGTCGTGACACCGCATTGGTACGTCATCTGCGAGTCGTGTCCCTCCCTGCCCGCCACCGAGGAGGAGTGGCGCCTGCGTGGCGTTGTTGCCGAGGGATCGGGGCGTTCATGAGCACGGGGCGGCGGGCCACGGCCCCACCGTGACCGCCGCCCGCCCGCGGTCGTTTCGAGGGCATGATCCACATCAAGCGGGGAGTCGCCACGGCCGCAGCCGTACTCGCCGTCCCGACCGGCCTGACGGCCCCCGCCGCCCACGCCACCGACAACGTCCCCTGTCACAGCACGACCAAGCGGGACCTGACCGACCCCCTCAGCGGCCGCGTGTGGCCGGGCACGAACGTCATGTACTGCAACCTCACCCAGGGCCACGTGCCGGCTACGCCACCCGCTGGCCGTCCGCCCCTGTCGTCGGGTACCTCGAACAGGGCGGCGCCGCCAACTGGTTCGTCACCGAGATGGAGGGCGAGACCTTCCGGGCCGGCTCCGCCGCCAACTACTTGTGGGGCAACGCCAGGGCGGACAATGGACGCTGGGGGCGGGTGCCTGAGGTCTACTTCGCGGGCGGCGACAACTACGAGGACGACGCCGGCCTGCTGATGCCCGGCGACTACACCTGCGCCAACACCTGCCCACCACTGCCCTTCTGGGCGTGCTGACCACCGGCGATACGCGGTTGACGACCGACCGCCCCCTGCCTACGGTCGCCTGAACACATCTGAACAGGCAGGTCGACGATGAGAGAAGCCCAGGACAGCGCGCCGGCGAGCCCCGCGTTCCAGGTGGAGACCCACGGCCTCGACGTGATCGGCGACGCTGAACGCAAGGGCACCCCACAGGCGCTGTTCTGGCCGGGTTCGGCGCCACCTTTTGCGTGATGATGTGTCAGGGTATCTGCTGGCCGGGTCCTGTTGGAGTTGTGTGGCGTAGCTGTCGCGCTTGCTTATTGATCTTGATTGTGACCTGCTGTTGCTCATCTGTACTGAGCGGTGTTTCTGTTCCGTAGGGGAGGCTTATGCGGTGCCGAGGCGCTGGCGTTGGGTGGTACGTGGGCAGAGCTGGCTGTTTGTGCTGCGCAGTGAGTTGAGTGTGGTGCCGGTTTTACGCAGTGTGGTTGGCGCGCCTGTCGGTAGGGGGAGTTGGCCGCTGATTTCGGGTAGGCGGGGCGTGGGTTGGTTCAGTGGGCGTGCAGGCGTTGCCAGAGCAGGTCGTGGTCGGCGGGTGCGAGGCGGGGCAGCTGGAGGCGGCCCGTGAGGTGGTGGAGGTAGGCGGTCTGCTGCGTGCGTGTCAGAGGGTGCGGGGGCAGGCGGTCAAGGGCTGCGGCGAGGGTGAGGATCTCGGGGTAGGTGATCAGGTTCCGGCAGGTTAGAGCTGGGGCGGCCGGGCCTGTGAGGGTTGGTGTCGGTGAGGCGGTTAAGACCGTGTCCTACGTGGTGAGGCGGACGAGGCGCTTGTAGCAGCTCAGGGCGGCGGCGAGGCCGAGAAACGCCAGGTAGTTGCGGGGATTGCGTTCGTAGCGGGGGCTGAGTCTTCGGTAGCCGGAGAGCCAGGACGTGGTCCGCTCGATGACTCAGCGGCGTCGCCCTAATCGTTCGCTGGACTCGATCCCTTTGCGGGCGATGCGTACTCCGATCCGCTTCCACCGCAGCCATCTGCGCAGGTCGGCCCGGTCATGGCTTTGTCCGCGTGCAGGCGCTGAGGCTTGAAGTACCGGCCATTGTGGGGGTCGTGTCTCGTTTGGTGGCCCTCGATCATGGGCTTGAGCCCTTCGCTGTCGTGGGTGTTGCCGGCCGAGACGCCGACGAGAAGTGGCAGTCCGTTCGCGCCCGACAGGACGTGCATCTTGGAACCCGGCTTGCCGCGGTCCACGGGGCTCGGACCTGTGTGTTCGCCCCCTTTTTTTAGCCCTGACGTGCGCGGTGTCGAGTACGACGCGGGTGACGTCGATGAGGCCGGCGTCGTCGAGCCGGTGCAGTACGGCTTCGTGGAGCCGGCCCCAGACACCGGCCCTCGACCAGATCAGGAAGCGGCGGTGAGCCGTCGACTTCGATATGCCGAAGCACGGCGGCAGTTGACGCCATGCGCAGCCGCTGACGAGCACGTAGATGATCGCCGCGAACAGTGTCTCATCAGGCGTGTCCTGCGTTCCGCCGCCCTGCGGACGCACTCGAGACGGAGGGATCAACGGCTTGGCGATCTCCCACAGCCCGTCCGGCACGATCCAGCTCCATGTTCCCCGCCCCATACCGGGTCAACGTCCGCCTCACCACGTACGACACGGTCTAAGTCGATGGTCGGCTCAGTAGGTGTTTTTCTTCTCTGGCTGTGAGGTGCGTAGGCCGGATGATCTGGTCGGTGGGGGCTGGTCTGAGCGACGCCGTAGCCGCCAACTGGCTCGCAGCCACCGCGGCTGAAGAGAGGTGATCCGCTCGGCTGATGAGGGGGTGGCCGCCTGCACGGTGGGCACTCCCTCCATACGACGGCCTGCACAACCCCAGCGGGTCGTGCAGGCCGTTGTGCAGTACGCCCCTGATTTAACCGGCAGGCTTCGATGACGGCCCGGGGCGTTCGTTCACGAGTTCGCGGGCGGCCAGGGCGGTGCCTTCGATGCGGGCGCTGATCTTGGCGAAGGCGGTGTCGCGGGAGGTGGAGGTGTCGTCGGCGAAGGGGGAGAAGCCGCAGTCGTCGCAGGTGCCCAGACGGTTGGGGGGCAGGTGACGGGCGGCGGCGAGGACGCGGTCGCGTACCTCTTGGGGCGTTTCGACACGTGGGTCGATCGGGTCGGTGACGCCGATGAAGACCTGGGCTTGGCCGGGGAGATGTTCAGCGAGGACGGTGAGGACCCTGTCCGGTTCCGGCTCGCTGGCGAGCTGGATGTAGAAGGCACCGGCCTTGAGGCGGAGGAGTGCGGGCAGCAGAGCCGTGTAGTCGACGTCCAGGCTGTGGGTGGAGTCCTGATCGCCGCCGGGGCAGGTGTGGATTCCGATCCTGGCCTGTTCGGTGCTGGAGAAGCGTTCCAGGACGCGGTTGTTGAGTGCGATGAACTGGTCCAGCAGGCTGCCGCTCGGGTCGAGCTTCAGTGCGAGACGGGCCTCGGTGAAGTCGAGCTGGACGCGGTGGGCGCCGGCGTCCAGACATCGGCGGATGTCCGCTTCGGCCTCGGCGGTGAGGTCGTCGAGGAAGGCTTCGCGGGGGTATCCATGGATGCCGTCGGGTGGGTAGAGCAGGCTGAGCGCCGACGGCGCGATGACGGCCTGCTTCACCGGCGAGGCCGCGTGCCGGAGTGCGGCGTGCAGGTAGCGGTCGGCGTACACGCCGTAGCGCAGGGGTCCGGCCGTAAGGCGGGGCAGCTGCCGCTGGTGCCCGTCGGCGAACGGGATGACGACGCCGTCGGGTGCCAGTCGGTTCAGGCCGGTCAGGGGGTAGGTGGCGAAGCTGGGTTTGGCCTGTTCGCCGTCGGTGACGACCGGGGAGCCGATCTCCTCCAGGCGGCGGACGGTGTCGCAGACGGCGCGGTCCTGGGCGGCGGCGAGTTCCTCGTCGCTGATCCGGCCCGCGGCATGGTCCGCTATGGCGGCGAGCAGCTCGACGGGCCGCGGGATGCTGCCGATCGGTTCGGTGGGAATGCCCACCGTGCTCTGGCTCACGGCCTGATCTCCAGCTGTGCCTCACCGTTGCTGCCCTGGAGCCCGGACAACAGGCATGAAGTGGGCAGTTCACCGGGGAGCGCGGCAACGGTCCGATGCGCCGTCAGCCCTTCGCCGCGGCCCTCGACCACCCGGCCCGACAGCCTGACTACGAGGGCGCCGGCGACACGAATACTGGTGCTGCTGTCGTACGCGATTGATGACCGCTTCCCGTCACCGTAGTGGACGACCTCCTCAAGGCGCGGGCTGTTCACCGTGATGCAGGACGCCGACGGCGACTTCCCTTCCAGGTAGCCGGTGGCCGGCACCGTCCGGCCGTGAGTAACCGCGCACGTGTAACTGGCCTGTGTCTGGACGCGGGTCTGGCGGGGCAACAAGGTCAAGGGCGGGTCGTATGTGCTGGTGCTGGAGCCTGTGCACAGAACGTTTTCTCGGTGCACAGGCTCATGAGCCTGACCCGCTGGAGCCCAGACCACCGAAGAGGCCACCAGGGCCAGGGAACTCATCGCAACTGCTGTGCCGTGTCTGCCGAACATCCACCCTCCACGGAATGCGTTCTCCCACAGGGGTTGTGACTACCCCAGGCCGCTTCTGCCGTCCCCGGCTCATGAGTCACACCACCGGCGCACCACGCGCGGTGAGCGTGGGGAAAGACCCCCGCGCCCCCCGAATGGGCGTCTTGATCATCACGGCCGAGGGGTAGGACAGCCCACCCGGATCGAAGCGCTCACACCCGAACACCGTGAGGAAGGAACCTCGATGGACCAGACAGCCGCGCAAAAGCTCGTCTTCGCCATGCTGGACGCGGATGGAGACGGAATCGTCTCCAGGGAGGAATACATGGCGCGCACCAGGAACGTGGCGCTGGCCATGGGACTCAAGGACGACGACCAGCTCGTCGTCACCGCACGCACCCTCGGCGAGCGCGCGTGGGCGTCGATGGACGCCGACGGCGACGGAAAGATGACCTTCGACGAGTACGCGGCATGGGCCGGCGCCGAGGCGTTCGACACCGTCTGCGCACCCGTCCTCGGCGCCCTCTTCGACCTCGCCGACACCAACCACGACGGCGCCCTCGACCTCTGCGAGTTCACAGCCCTGCGCACAGCACTGCACAACCCGGCCACCAACGCCGAAGCAGCGTTCACCGCCCTGGACACCGACGGCGACGGCCGCATCAGCCGTGACGACTACATCGCGTCCATCCGCGCTCACGTCACAGGCGAAAGCTCTCCCATGGGCAGGGCGCTGTACAGCAGGCCGCTCTCCGACATTCCAACGTGATGATCAACGGGCGCGACACGGAAGCCAGCGGTGACGCGCTGACCTGGGTCGACTTCAACGCAGCTGCTTCAGATTGAGAAGCACCTACATAGCTGGTTCTTTAACCCCTCGACCGTTGTAGGGCGATAAGCGTCTTCTCGCGTCGGACGGTTTGCCCACGTCGTAGCGGGGCGCCCGGCGCCTATTCCTCGTGCATGGTGGCCGTCAGGGGCCGGGCCGGTGAGGTTTCGGTGCTCAGGCGGGACAGGGCATGTGCTGACGGAGGTTCCGAAACGTCCGGCGGACCCGGGCTGGGGTGAGCCGGCCGGATGAGGTCGGCTTCTCCCACGGGTGCCCAGGTCCCGGGCCAGCGGACGCGCGAGCCTGAGCTGGGTGTATGCGGCGATCTGTGACTGGGCGGTGGGTGGGCGTCAGCGGGATTGCGGTGTTGATGTTCTGGTAGGGGGTGTGGGGCGGGGCTGGGTTGCTGTCATGGGGCGACCAAGTGGCTGTTGTGGAGTGGCTGGCAGGTTGGTGTTCGTACGGCGCGACGTGCACTGCAGCGGCCGCGTGTGGAGCGAACAGGCCCTGAGCGTCTGTCATTGACACGAGCGAGGCCCTGGTGACCGCCTGTGCGCCCGGTGGCCACGGGGGAGTGGGAACTCGCGCTCGCCGTGTGGCAGGAGACCGAGCTGCTGCTGTGGAAGCCGCCGGCCGCGTGGTTCAGCATCAACGCCTTCTACACGCACCGCGGGATGCGCAACTGGTACGTGAACTTCGAACACCCCACCCGCCGCACACCGGACGGGTTCGACACCTTCGACCTCACCGTGGACCTCGTTGTAGACCCTGACCTCAGCCGCCTCACGTGGAAAGACGAAGACGAGTACGCCCACGTGCGACGGCCCGGCATCACCAGCGACACCGAGCACCAGGCCGTCGACGACGCCCGCGCCCAGGTCCTCGCGATGGTCGAAGAACGCTCCGGCCCGTTCGCGGACGCCGAAGCGTGGACGTCCTGGCGGTGGAAGCCGGCCTGGCCCGCGCCACGCCTGACATAGCCCCCCCCGGGTCGCAGCCGCATCGTCCGGCACCCTCGCTTGAGGGGCGGATGCTGCAACTGGGCCGCAGGAGGTGGACTCTGAGGATCCTCTGATTGCCCGGGTACTGAACTAGTAGTGCTTCGTTAGGTTGTGGGCTGTCTGCGGTTGCTCCGAGGGCTGGGCAGGGGGCGGTCGCAGGTGGTGCAGGTGCCGGTCCAGCACCTCAGCAGGTCCTGAAGTACGCCGAGGACCTGGTAGAGGGTCAGGCCGGTGTCCGGACTTTGGTGTGCGGACTTTTGGGCCGAGCCGCCTGAGCGTGAGGAATGCCTGGGCGGCGGTGACGAGGGTGACGTGGTGGCGCCAGCCGCGCCAGGTGCGGCCCTCGAAGTGGTCCAGTCCGAGGCCATGCCTGAGCTCGCGGTAGTCGTGTTCGATCCGCCGGCGCATCTTGGCCCACCGCACCAGTTCAGCGGCCGGTGTGGTGGCGGGCAGGTTCGATATCCAGTAGTCCGTCGGAGTGTCCTGGCTGTCCGGCCATTCGACGAGGAGTGTCTGGACGGGCAGGACGCCGTCCCACTGGTTGCGGCCGCCGCCCGCTTCCTGGGCTGCGGCCAGGGACTGCTTGCCCGCGGGCCGGACCGTCAGGACCGCGAACCGTGAGGTCATCGCGCCTTTGCTGCCCTGCCTCCACATCACCTCGGTGAACTGCTCGGCACCCGCCTGCGCTGCGAGGGCGGAGACGGCTCGCGGTGGGGTGCGGTAGCGGGCAAGGGTGGGCGGTCCGAGCCCGCCGTAGGCCGGCTGGTGCGGCTCGGCATCCTCCGGGTGGGCGACTTCCTTGCCGTTCAGGGCCAGGACATAGGACAGTCCTCGCTCCTGGAGACCGAGCCGGAACGGGGTGCTGACGCCGTAGCCGGCATCGGCGACGACGACCGGCGCTTTCGACTGCCACTCGGCAAGTGTGTCCAGGAGGCCGAGTGCGAGACGCCACTTCTCCTGGTGCACCACGTCGTCGGGGACTCCTGCCCTGCGGCATCGGTCCGGCTCGTCCGTCCACTCACGCGGCAGATACAACTGTCACTCCAGCGGGCACGAGGCGGTGTCGGTGGCGGCATGGACACTGACCGCGACCGGGCAGTTCGCCCGTTTGCCGACCGCTCCGCAGTACTGGAGGGCCACCCCGACCGACACCTTGCCGCACTTGGGGAACGACACATCGTCGATCACCCACACCTCAGACGCGATCGCCTCACACTACCGCTCGGCGATCCGCCGCCGCACCGGCAGCGGGTCCCACGGCGACTGGTTCACGAACTGCTGCAGGGCCTGCATGTTCCCATCCGGCAGCCGCTCGGCCATCGGCTGGATCGACTTGCGCCGGCCATCGAGTATCAGGCCCCGCAGACAGCACTCGCCCCACCGCCGCTGATCCCGCCGCGGAAACGACCCGAACACATCGCCAACGAACTCCGCCAATTCGCCCCGGAGCCGGTCCACTTCCCCCAACCTCACTCCGGGAAGCAGCCCACGATCAGCCGAGATCACTCAACGTAACGAAGCGCTACTAGGCGCTGCGCGGCCGACGCCCCGACGACTTCTTCCCTGTCTTCTTCGCGACCGCCGCCTTCTTGGTCGGTCGCTTGGGCGCGGTGCTTTTGGCTGTGGTCTTCTTCTTCGGTAGATCGTGTATCTCGGCCGGGCCTTCGCCGCGGGAGGCTTTCGGCTTGGCGAGGGACTCATTGAGGGCGGTCATCAGGTCGAATATCCTGCCGCCTGCCGCCTGCCGCCTGCCGCCTGCCGCCTGCCGCCTTCCGCCTCCGCCTGCCGCCTGCCGCCTGCCCCCTGCCGCCTGCCGCCCTGCCGCCTGCCGCCTGCCGCCTGCCGCCTGCCGCCTGCCGCCTGCCGCCTGCCGCCTGCCGCCTGCCGCCTGCCGCCTGCCGCCTGCCGCCTGCCGCCTGCCGCCTGCCGCCTGCCGCCTGCCACCTGCCACTTCGGGTTCGGGTTCCTCGGGCAGGGGCTTGCCCTAGCGCTTCGCCTCGATGATCTGCGCCAGTGCATCGGTGTACTCGTCGTGGAACTCCAGGCCCTCCAGTTCCTCGCGGGTCGTGCTGTCGATGAGCGAGAGCGTGCCCTCGAGCTCGTCGTCGGTCAGGTCGACTGGGGACGGCAGTAGCTCGGCGGGGTCGCGGATCTCGTCGGGCCAGTACATGAGGTGCAGGACGAGCGCCTGGTCTCGGACGCGGAGCATGCCCAGCCGCTCCCGGCCGTGCCACGCCCGCTTGGCGATGGCCACCCGGGACGATCTACCGAGGGCCTCGCGCAGCAGCTTGTACGGCTTCGCCGCGACCTGCCCGTCCGGCATGAGGTAGTAGCCGGCTCCGATGCGGAGCGGGTCGATCGACTCCAGCGGTAAGCACGCCTCGATCTCTACGGTCTTCGCAGTGGGCAGTGGCAGGTTCGCGAGCTCGTCGTCGCTGATGGGGATGACCTGGTCCTTGGCCAGCTTGTAGCCCTTGCCGATCTCGCTCTCGTCGACCTGGCGGTCCTCCAGCTCGCAGATCTTCCGCTAGAGGATCCTGCCCTGATCCTCAAGGTGGTACTGGTGGAAGCTGATGCTGTGGTTCTCGGTCGCGCTGGCCACCTGGATCGGCACCGTGAGCTTCTCTGAACTAGCGCACGCCGGGCCCGTGCCGATCCCCGGTTGCCCATAGTGCAGTGGGTCTCGCCGAAAGACTCAGCGGGAGTTCCCCCAGCCCTGCTCCTGACCCGCCCCCTCGCCGCCGCGCTCCTCGCGGTGGTGGCGCTGATGACCGTCGCCAACGCGATCCCCCGCTGAGCCCGAAGCGCCACGAGCCCTGAGCGCTGTACCGCGTCGTCGGTCGAGGACGGGGGTACGGCGCTCTCCCTTGCCGGTACGTTGGGCCGCACACACCCGGTACGTGCGGCCGGACACATCAGGACGAATACAACGGGGGGTTCCATGATTCGGTCGCTCCTACGACGTCGCCGGGCGGCCTCGGGCCTCCCGGTCCCGGACGCGTGCACGCCCGGCCGGCACGCCCTCGCCACCCGGCACCTGCTGTTCTATACCCCGCTGACCAAGCTCGACGCGTTGGCGGCCATCGCCGCGGGCGCGGACCCCGATGCCCAGCGCTGGCAGGGGAACCAGGCCGCCCAGGTCGTACCGGACGCCGACACCAGACGGGCCCTGCTGAGCATGGGCCCCAACGGCGCCACCCCCCGTTGGTTCCTCAAGTCCAACCCCGAGCTGGCCGAGCCCTTCGAACCCAGCCCCGAGATGCCCGAGTTCATGGTCTGTGTACACCGCGACACCGGGCGCTACGCCGGGTACCTCGAACTCGACCACGACAGGGGTGAGATCGGCGGCATTCTCGCCCCCGACCATCGAGGCCAGGGCCTCGGCGCTGAACTGTTCCTGGCGGGTGCGGAGTTCGCCCATGGCCACGCCGGTCTGCCGACGGTACGGGCGGGCACGGCGACGGCGAACCTCGCGTGCCGCCGCGCCCTGGAACGCGCCGGCTTCGTCCCGGCCCCCGGCCCGGCCCGCCACACCTTGCCGGACGGCCGTGAGCTGGACAGCGTCTGGTACCGGCACGAGGGCGCCGCGTCGGCGTGCGCGAGGCGTTGAGGCAGGAGTGGAGCGGCGGAGGAGCGAGTCCGCCGCCTCGGAACTCGGCCGTGTCCAGTTTCTGCTGAGCGTCTCGCCGGTCCATGGCAGGCTCTGCCCTCCGAGATGGAAAGGGGAGGGTTGCTTGGGAGGGTTTCGCGGAGACGGAAGGCGAACTGCGGCCGGAGTGCATGGCGGGTGCGAGCCGCGAGAACGCGTACCCGCGTGCTCCAGTCGATGTACCCACAGAGCCCCTGGTGGGCGGCCCGCTTCAGGCCGGGCGTTCGGTGGTGAGGGTGATGCGGCCGTCTGTCCAGGCGGGTAGGAGCCGGGCGAGTTTCTTCAGTGACGGGCCCCGTACATGGTGCAGATGTACCACGAGTCTCGTGCCGAATAGCGCCTGGAAGTGGGCTCCGAGGCCCCGTCCAGTGCCGGTGAACATTTCGTCGGCCGGGATGTCGGGCTGGGGTGGTTCGTTGATCCGGTACACGCACAGGGCCTGTCGGTCCGGGACCGGTCCGGGGAGAACGGCGACTGCTCGGACCGCCGGCCAGCCAAGTTTGATCACGGGGACGTATCCGAATGCCTGGTGGTACGCGATTCCTTCGGGATGGAAACGGACAGCCGGGTCGTCGGGGCGGGCCGGTGTGGGCCCGCCCGTGTACGCGCGGATCGTGGTCAGCAGCGTGCTTCCGGGCCGGTAGAAGAGTGACTGCCGGTAGAGCTTTCGGTAGTGCGATGAATCGTGACCCACCTCGTGGCTCCTTCACAGGATCGTCCGTAGGGCTGATAGTCGCATCAGCTGGCCGCTGGGGGTGCGCGCTGGAACGGGTCGCTTGTGATCCCGCTCCAGCGCCAGGCGTCCAGCAGGATCTCCACCAGCCCCGGCAATTCGGCGGACTCGGAATGGTCATCGCCAACGCGGGGGCCGACGAAGGGGGCAACATCGGGGAGGGCCGCTTCGAGGCGCACCGCGCGGTGGTCGACGTCAATCTGCTGGGTGCGATGGCGACCATCGACGCGGCCGTCGCACACTTCCGCAGCAAGGGCGGCGGTCAGGTGGTCGGCTTCACCTCCGTCGCCGCCGCGGCGGGCCTGCCGGGCGGGGCGCCGTACTGCGCCTCCAAGGCAGGGCTCACGAGGTACCTTCAGTCGCTGCGAGGCGAGCTGTGGAACAGCGGCATCACCGTGACCACGGTCGCCCCCGGCTACATCGACACCCCGATCAACGAATCCCTGGGCGACAAACGACCGTTCCTCATCGACACCCGCACGGGCGCCCGCAAGATCATGGACCGCATCGAGTCCGGCGCCGTCCACGCGACAGTGCCCCGAGTGCCCTGGGCCGTCGTCGAATACCTACTGGCCCGGATCCCGACCCGTCTGCTGCGGAAGGTCCATGCCTGACCGCCCAGACCCGGGGACCCCTGACGCGCTGGTGCCGAGCCGCCATCACCCGGTGACCGTCGGGCCGGGCCAAGCCTTCGGCGCGCACCGCACACCCGGCCCCGGTGCCACCTAGCACCTGCCCGCTCCCGAGCCCCCGGCCGATTCCATCACCTGCCGCAGCGCCCGCCAGAGCGCCCCGTACGCCCTGAGTACTACGTCGAAGACTCCTCGATCTTCAGCACCATGTGCTCGCCAGCCTGGTGAAGGCGGTCAGTACATGCGGTGTCGGCATCGGTGATCGCGGCGAAGAGCTCGCCGAGCTCGGCTATGCGCCCGCTCCCACCACGGTGCGGATCCGGGGCCAGGAGGCGTTCTCGCTGGCGGTCGATGAGGTCCACGGCGGTGGTCGGGTACGGGGGCCGGCCAACGGCGCCGGAATCGCCGAGGAAACGGAGAGCGATCCGCCTCGCACTCCGAGCGAAGCCGTCAGAGTGCTTCGTTAGGTTCTGAGTTTGGTTCTGCCGCGGGGTAGGCGTCGGTCGCAGGTGGTGCAGGCTCCGGTCCAGCACTGCAGCAAGTCTTGGAGTGTGTCGAGGACCTGCTAGAGATCTTCAATGGCTGGAGTTACGGCGGTTGGAGGTCGAGGCCGGTTTTGGCGATGAGGCCGTCGATGAGGCCGGGTCGGTACTGCATCCGTTTGAGCCGGGTCTTCACCAGCGCGGTGAGCTGATCAAGGCTGTGTTTGGTGAGGTTGGCCAGCGACCTCTTCAGGTGTGACCACACGCCTTCGACCGGGTTGAACTCCGGAGCATACGGCGGCAGCTGGTAGACGGTCAGCCATAATCGGGCGTCGATCAGCCGCCGCATGGTGCGGCTGACGTGCGTGTTCAAGTTGTCCCACACCAGCACGATCGGGCCGCCGAGCTGCTGGTGCGCGGCGTCGAGCAGGCGGGCGTAGTCGGTCTCGGTAAAGCCCTTGCGCCGGCCTTTGGCGGGGCCGCGGTCGAGGTGGATGCGGTAGATCAACCGAGGTCGGCGGCCGGACTTGGTGCAGATCAGCGCCGCCATCGAGACGCGTTTGGTGCCTGCGGCGGTGACCCGGACGACGGGTGTGTGGCCTCGTCGACCCCAGGTGCGGCTCTTGGGCGGCCTCAGGCCCTGGCCGGCTTCGTCCTCGAAGCAGATCCAGGCGCCCAGGTCCGCCGCCCTCTTTTTATGACGGGCCACTGCTCGTCCTTCCAGGCGGCGATCTTCACCTCGTCGCGCTCGGTGGCTTTGCGGGCCGGGACCTGAACGCTCCAGCCGATGCGGTGCAGCAGCAGGTCCAGCCCGGCCAGGGTGTAGTCGACCCCGAACCGGCGGCGCACGATCTCGGCGATCCGGGCCAGAGTCCAGCACTGGTCGGGCCAGCCAGAGACGGCCGGGCCCGCATCCAACACCTCCTCCAGCGAACGCAGTTGACCCGCGTCGAGCTTGCAGCGAGCGCCACCGGGTCCCTTGGAGGCCAGCGCCTGCCGGGCACCCGAAGCCAACGCCCACCTCCACCGGTTCGCCGACATCCGGGTCACCTTGAACCGTCGGGCCACCTCCCGGTCACTGGCCCCGGCCTCGATCAGATCCGCGGCCGCGAACCGGATCCGCTCACGCCGGGCTCGCTCCTCAGCCGTCAGGCCGCCGCTATCGGGATACCTCATCCCTCCGGCATAGCGCGGCCCACGACAGCCGTCACGCCCCCACGTAACCCGCACCCTTGAAGATCTCTAGAGGGCCAGTCTGGCGTGTGGACTTTTGGGTCGAGCCGTCGCAGGGACGCCTCCTCATCGCCCACCGCCTGCCCACCACCCCGCTCGCCAGCCCCGAAAGCGACTACACCCGCGACAGCCCACTCAGTCTGAACCCCACACTCCGCACCTCCCGCCGAGAGGTCAGACTGTTCGTCCTTCACCAGGGCGCCCACGCCCTGGTCCTCGATACCACCCGCATCTCCCACCTGTGGGGGAAGGACGTGCTGACGGTGACGCATCGTGGCAACATTGCCGGTATCCATGATGCTCTGGTCGGTCTCGGTCTCGGCCTCGGTCTCGGTCTCGGTCTCGGTCTCGGTCTCGGCCTCGGCCTCGGTCTCGGCCTCGGCCTCGGCCTCGGCTCCGAGCTGGAGCGCCGCATCGACCTCGCCGGTGTGCTGCGGCTGATGGTCGTGATCGACCGGGCCGACGACACCCTGCGGTACCTCGCCCGCTATTGGGAGACGTTCCGGCAGGGGGGCGACCCGCAGCGGTCCCCGGCCGTCGCCGCCCTGGAGGCCGTTCTGTTCGAGGGGCGCGCGGCCCGCATCCACGTCATCTATGACGGTCCCGCCATCGCCGTTGGCCTCATCCCCGGCGCCCGCGAGCAGTTCGCCGCCGTCCCTCGCCCGGGTCAGCGCGGGCATGTGGCGGCGGCTCTCCCCGATGGTCGACCCTGCCCCCCAGAGCAGCCCGCTCCCGGGCAGCGTCCATGTCGTCCAGGACGGCGACGCCCACCCGGCTCAGGTGCTGCTGATGACCGACGCCGAAGCCGCCGACTGGCTCGTCGCCACGGCGGCCGGGGAGATCTGACCCGCATTCGGACACGCCACGGGCGCCGGGGAGTGAAGGCATCCCCGGGGCCCGGTGTATGGAGTCGTGCTGTTCAATGACGGCGGGACGCTGCCGTTATGCCTCGGGCTGTGGCGGATCCACCTGGCGCAGGCAGTACACGCACCTGGATTCCGCATCGACGTGGCCCATGTACCGGCGATGGTCCCCGCGTTCACGCACAGGCCCCCGGCCAGCCGGATGGCGGTCTTCTTGCCCGTGCGTAGGTGGTGGGTTCAGTCGCCGACGTGGATGCCGGGGCGGCGGTCGGGGTCGGGTTCGTTGCTGCGGATGATCTCGCGGGTGACGGGGGCGGTGTCGCCGCGGCCGAGGAGGAAGTAGCGGAACATGTGCATCAGGGGGCTGCCTTCGGCCCAGGCGAAGTAGCAGTGCGGCCGCACCCCGGTGGCGTCCCGTAGGGCCAACAGGACGGCGGCGATGGCGTTGGGCGCTGCCGGGGCCTGGGCGCGCAGGATGCGGTAGCCGTCCACTTCGACGCCCTGGACGGTGAGGGCGTCGCTGAAGTCGGACGGGTCGACGACGTCGATCTCCAGGAAGAGTACGTCGGCCGGGCCCGGCACCGGGTTGGTGCCGCGCTGTTCGTGTTCCTTGGCCCTGTACTCGGCGGCGTCTCCGGCCTCGCGGCGGTTGGCGATGATGTTGATGGACTGGTCGTGGGCGAGGGTGTCGGTGATGAAGTGGCGGGCGGCTTCGTCGAAGACGATGCGGTCGGCGCGCAGTTCGGTGGTGCGTGATACGCGGGAGACCAGTGACACGGTGATGATGCCGAGGATGAAGAAGCCGGAGATGGCGATGCCGTCGGGCTTGTCGACGATGTTGGCGATCAGGGCGTAGAGCAGGACCGCGGTGAGCGCGGCGAAGCCGGCGGTGGCCGCACGCCGGTGGTTGCGGGCGACGAAGACGGTGACGGCGAAGGCCCCGGAGACCATCATCGCCAGGATGCCGGTGGCGTAAGCGCCGGCCTGCTTGTCGACGTCGGCGTCGAAGGCGATGGTGATCAGGATGCACAGGGCGGTGTAGACCAGGACGACCGGGCGTACCGCGCGGCCCCATTCGGGGGCCATGCCGTAGTCGGGCAGGTAGCGGGGCACGATGTTGATCAGTCCTGCCATGGCGGAGGCGCCGGCGAACCACAGGATGAGGATGGTGCTGATGTCGTAGACGGTGCCGAACGCCTCACCGACGTGCTCGTGCGCGAGCCAGGCCAGAGCACGGCCGTTGGCGGCGCCTCCGGGCTCGAACTCGTCCTTGGGAATGAGGACGGTGGTCACGAAGCTGGCGGCCAGCAGGTAGACGCTCATGATGAGCGCGGCGGCGGTGAGCAGCTTACGGGTGTTGCGGATGCGGGCCTTGAGCCGCTGTTCCTCGTCGTCACCGTCGGCCGCCACCAGCGGCATCATGCTCACACCGGTTTCAAAGCCGGACAGGCCCAGCACCAGCAGGGGAAACGCCAGCAGGGCAGGGCCGGCCAGATCCCCGAAGCCGCCGAGATCGGTGAGGGAGCCGGTCCACGCCGACCAGGCGTCGGGATCGGTGAGCACGTGGGCCACGCCGACGCCGATGACGACGGCGTTCAGGGCCAGGAAGACAGCCACCAGGGGGATGGCCACCTTGACCGCCTCGCTGAAGCCCAGCAGAAACACACCGCCGAGGATCAGCAGCAGCGCCACCGTCAGGGCCACCTCATGGCCGTGCAGCACCGAGGGGAAGAAGGGGTTTTCCACCACGTGCACAGAGGCGTCCGCCGTGGACAGGGTGATGGTGATGATCCACGAGGTGGCCACGAAGCCGAGCAGGACCAGCACGAACAACTTGCCCCACCAAAACGGCAGCAGGTCCTCCAGCATCGCCACCGACCCCGCACCGTGCGGGCTCTGCCTGGCCACCCGCCGGTACATCGGCAGCATCCCCAACAACGTCAAGGCCACGATCAGCAACGTCGCCAGCGGCGATACCGCCCCCGCCGCAAGGGCCGCGATGGCCGGAACGTAGGCCAGGCTGGAGAAGTAGTCGACGCCGGTCAGGCACATCACCTTCCACCAGGCATGAGGCTCGGCATGACTCTCACCGGCCGCCGGCCCCACCGGTTGCACCCGGTGACGCAACAGCCACCGCGCCCCCGCACTGGTCGGCTGCGCCCGTAGCGCGGGACTGTCCACCGTCTCCGGCATCACTGGCCGACTCGCCTCGCTCATATCCCCCATGCTCTCTTCAGCCTCACTGCCGCACTGCCTCACTGCCGCACTGCCTCATTGACCGCCGCAGACCACCGCTCTCGCGCCAGCGCGACGATCACTGAGTATGCGCCTTGCCGACCGGCTACCCCGCACCGAGGCTCCGGCAGCAGACGAGGTGCCGGTGGGATGTCAGGGGCGGGAGGCCCGGCCCGCCGGGACGGCGGCCCCCTGCTGTTCGGCGGCCTGACGCTCGCCAGCGTCTACGGCGGCTACTTCGGAGAGCCGGCGCAGCAGGCGCGGTCATTGCCGCCGGCGCCGGACAAGCCGCCGCCTACCAACGAGTTGGTGCGTGATAGCGGGTGAGGCGTGTCTGGCCTGGTCGTGGCCTGTTTTCAGTCGTTGCTGGTGCGGTCGGAGACGAGGGCGGCGATGGCTCGGTAGGTGTCGGGCAGGCGGTCGTGGCGGTGGGTGAAGCGTGTCAGTTGCTCCAGCGTTTGTGAGCGGCGAGGGCGTGTTCGACCGTGATGCGGTCGGATGAGTGCCCGTGGCGGTCGCGTTCCCACTGTTCGACTCTGCCGGGCAGTGCTCCCGGTCGTGGTTTTCTGGGCGGTGTGATTGCGTGTCCGCAGTGGTCGCGGCTCAGGCCGAGGTAGCCGTCGTCGAGGAGGACCTCGACGTCGGGGAAGTGCTGGAAGCAGGTGGCGAGGCCCTCGTTGCGGGCAGCTGTGACGTCGTGCATACGTCCAGGTCGCAGAGCATCGGTCCATAACGTGCGGCCTTGATTGTCGGCGATGACGGTGGCCTTCATGGTGTTCTGCTTCTTCTTCCCGGAAACGAACGCGCGTCGGCCCCCACGTCCGGCCGGCGGACGGCGGACCTGGATCTCGGTTGCGTCCAGCCGAAGCTCGATGCCTTCGGCCTGGGCGTAGGCGAACACATCCGGCAGCGTCCGAAGGCGCAGGCCGGGACGGTCGGGGACCGCGCACCCCCGCTCGGCCAAGAGCGTGCGTGCTTCTGCGATCGCGCGGGTGATGGTGGAACGGTCGACGCCGAACAGCAACCCCAGCACCGAGTGCGGCAGGTCGTGCCGCAGATGGATCAGCGTGGCCGCCAGCCGGTCGACGAACACCAGCTGATGGCGGGCGCCGGTACCCGCAGCCCGCTTCCTGACACCACCTCGTGCAGCATGACGACGGCCCTCGAGCCTGGCCTGCCACGGCACCGCCAACTCCTGGGCCAGGCAAGCGAGATGATGCCGAGAGATCCCCGTGAACAGCCGATGCGCCAGCACCGCCCGATTGACCGTGATCACCACAGTTGGATCATGCCACCGACCAGGCGCGACGCCTCACCCGCTATCACGCACCAACTCGTAGGGCGCGGCCTGTCCTGCTGTTGGTCAGATGCGCGGCGGACTTCGGTGAACGGACACGGTTGAGGGAACGGGGAGGGCGCATGGAACGTATCAGTGGGTCGCTGAGGGGCTGTGGGCCCACGGTGCTCAATGCGCTGGGCGGTGCCGGGTGGACAGCGGGTCGCCGGGTCGCGACTGCGGACTGGACACGGCAACTGACAGCGGCGGGGTTCGTACTCAACGACGCGGCGCCGGGGGTCTGGGCGGAGTTCGGCGGGCTGAGGATCGCGAGCTCGCCGGCTCGCGTCCCCGGCTCGTCACTGTGCATAGACCCCGTTGACGCCTGCATCGGCGCAGTCGTTGAAGCCTCCAGACTGAGGCGTAGATACTCGGAGAACTACAGCCCTGTGGGCATGTGGTCGGTCCAGTACAGGTCATACGTTGCGGCAAGCGGGCGCGTCATTGCTGTAGGACCGAATGTTCTCTGGCACCTGGGTGCAACCTTCGCAGAGGCGCTGGCCTACGTAGTGGATGGCGACGGCGGCGCCGATCGTACGGAGCGGGCGGATTGGCTCGCCAACTGTCTGTGAGTCAGTTCCTGGCAGACTGTCCGCGGTCGCTCACTGAGGAGTGCGATGATCTTGCTGTGGCTGTTGTGATCACGGCGTCGGAGCCGTCCTGGATAGGCCCGTTCACCGGGCTGAGCCCGCAGCAGTTCGGCAAGCTGATCACTGCGCTGTGCCGCGAGGGCGCGGATCCGGTCCGCAAGGGCCGGCCGTGGGGCCTGCCGCTGGAGGATCGAGTGATGCTGGTGGCGGTTTACTGGCGCACGAACCTGACCCTGCGCCGGCTTGCCACGCTCTTCGGGGACTGCGTGCGCGAAGTCGCGTTCGGGGACGGCCGCCGTCCGGTCGGCCAGTCATTGAAGGACGCCCAGGAGATGGCCGGCCTCCCGCCGGGGGGGTGGTTGGGGCGCGGCCTGGACGAGCCTGGGCTCATCGAGGGCGCGGAGGTATCCGAGCGGCAGATGGAGCTCGTCTTCGGGCAGGGCCGGCACCCGGATGCCGACCGCATCGAGCGCGACCTCCTGGACGACGGCGCCGACCCGGCCACGGCACGACTGGCCACCGTGCTCGGGCAGCCGATCGAGGAGAGCGAGGCGCGCAAGCAGACGCCGCTGCTCGCCCCCGACTTCACCTTCCGGCCGCAGGCGTCCCTGATCGTGCTGTGGGCGCTGGGAGACGCCAGGACGCGGCGGATCATCGAGCGGCGCACGAGCGGGCCATGGCCAAGGCGCTGCGCTGGCTGGAGGATGAGGTCGCGGAGACCCGGTGGTCCTCGGGCCGCGGCCGCGCGAAGAGCCCGGCCCTCGTGCTCCCCGCCTTCCGGCACTTCGACAACCGGGACGGATTCCCGCTCCTGCACGACCACTGCCTACTCCTCAACCGCGTGCAGGGCCCGGACGACGACGGCGAGCCGGTTGTAGGCTCGCATTTTCCGATGTCCCTTTCTCATGGACGGTCGCCTTTTTCTGGCCCAGGGGACCGGGGAATGAGACGAGCTCCTGTCTGATCTGTCTCCTCGCATCGGATCGCGGCTTGTCGCACTGATCTGTGTACCGAACTCGGCCAAGGCCGCTGCCGATTGCGCCGAGGAACTCGGCGTCCAGCAGCGGCCCCATGCCGGGCATGCTGGCCACGACCTCGGCCGGCTCGTGCGTCCGCAACGGCCGCGTAGCGCTGCTCGCAGACGGCGAGGACCTGCTCGATGAGCTCCGCCGGGGCCTCGCTGTCCTCGTCATCGCGCAGGCGCCGGCCTTCGGTACGGCCTGCCCGACGCCACTTCACAGTTGGTACGGGTCGGCAAGGCCGGTCACCGGGACACCGGAACGCCGGGAGATCAGTCCGGCGAGCTCACGTACGTCGCTGTATGTGGTGTTGAACCTCCACACAGCTTCGCGGCCGGTCACGCGCGACGTGATCGCCACCTCGTAGACGAAGGCGCTGCCCGCCGGAAGCGAGCCAAGGGCGAACTGCGTCCTCTGGCCCTCGATCGACCCGATTTCCGACCACGCCACGCTGACCATGCGCCTGCCGGCGGCGTCGACGAAACCCTCCGAGAACAGGTAGAGGCCACCACGCATGCGCTGAAACCAGATATAACCCCATGTGATGACGATCAGCAGGCCGACCACCACAACGCCGCGGCCCCAGACGTTCGCCGGCCCGTTGGCCAGGAAGTTCATGACGACGATGAGAGTCACCAGACACGCCGCAGCCCCGCCGAGGCCGGGGCGGCGGCGTACCCGCGCCTCGAACTCGCCGAGGTTCTTGCGGGCGGCGCGGGCCAGGACGCGGGGCGCTGGCGTGTCGGCTGGCTTGCTCGTCCCGGCCATCGGGCCAGGTTAGCGGGCCAACCGCTCTCGACCCCCAGGCCCGTGTCCGGTACCACGTGATCCAGCCGCACACACCTCACGGCCAGGGATCAGAAACGCCTGCGCGGTCTGGCACTTCCTCTCCGTCACCGAGTACGGTCTCTGTCCCCTGTACGACCCCGGGCGTCTGGTAGCACCGGGTGGCCGGCCACGTTCCGGAAGCGCCCCTTGCTTCTTGAATCGTTCCCACACCGCCGTGCGGGATTCCAAGGTGTTCTTCATGACGAGTCGCGCCGTGTTCTCGAGTTCGTACCCGAGCCCTTGGACAGAGGACTACGCGGTCCTCGGCGGACGGTCTGGTGCCTCATCCTCCGGGGCCGCTCAGCCGGAGCTGGAGACCGATGCGGAGCTCGCCTTCGCGTTCCGTACGGCCGCCGGCCTTCTGGCCGAACACTGGCACGCCGACGACGTGGACGATTCGTTGGTGCTGCTCATGCTGTACAACTACCGGCACGCCCTCGGACTGGGGTTCAAATTCGTGCTGCGCGCCCTGGTCGATCGACAGCATCAACTTCGAGATCGCACCGGGCGGTCAGCCGCCCGAGATCGTGGAGAAGGCGGGCACACCCACGAGCTCAGCGTCTTGGCCGGCTATCTCGTCCAGCTCGCACCGATGTTCCGCATGGACCGTCAAGGTGACGTCGCATCGCTCTGCGACGAGGTCCGTGTCCTGGACCCGAGCGGCCAGGTGCTGCGGTACAGCATGGTCAAGCGTCCGGGCGGGATGGCGGTGCCAGCGCGCCCGGACCCTCTCTACGTCGACGTTCCCGAGTGCGCCCGCCGGGCAGGTGAGGCGTACACCGCGCTGGACCTTCTCCTTGGTCGGATCACCAGCGTGCAGGACTGGCAGGTCAACCTGGGGCCGGATTAGCAAGAGGCAGGGGAGCTGGTCACCGGCGGGGGCGGCGCAGGTTCTCCTGCGAGGACAGCAGACCGAGTACCGCGTGCTCTTCGTGGTGCTTGCGCCACCGTTCAGCCAGTACTCGGTCGGTGAACGTCCCTCGTCCCGGATCGCTCGACGTGGTCAGCTCGATCGCATCCCATCCGCCGGCTTCCGCGGCGATTTTCCGCGAACGACGGGCGTGGAGCCGTCCTT
Organism: Streptomyces sp. R28; assembly: GCF_041052385.1. Classification (GTDB taxonomy): domain Bacteria; phylum Actinomycetota; class Actinomycetes; order Streptomycetales; family Streptomycetaceae; genus Streptomyces. The sequence goes on from NZ_CP163439.1 coordinate 10,756,403, forward strand.
TGGCGGTGCCATCGGGAAAGGTCCGCGCCGCCGGGGCGCCCGAGGGCGTGGGCTGGGCGGGGGTGGGCGCGGGCGTAGAGCGTTCACCGGGCACTCGTGCCGTGCATGGCGCATCGGCCCTGGCGTGAGCGGATGGCCCGAGATCCCTGTGCGTGGCATTCAAGCTTCCTGCCGACGGGGAGTCCGTTACCGCGACCCCCATCGGGGCCACCCTGGCCCTGAGCAACCACACCTTCGCCGTACAGGCCCGCTGCTGGTCGGGCGCTGATCATGTCTCGCGGGTCGGGGCGGTCTGACGGCGGCTCAGCGTGCGCCACCGGAGGCATAGTTGCCCAAGCACATCCAAGTCACCATGCGTCTGAGCACGCCAAGAGACTGCTGGTCGGCGCCCCACGGCGGTTGTCTGAGCGCTTCCGCTGCGAGACCACCAACCCCGGCGCGCCGATGTGATATTTTGCGGCTTTTTCATATTAATGTCTCGTGACTGTACGAAGTTGATCTCTCGCAGATCGCAACCACCTCACTCCATCGGAGATGACATGCACAAGCTTCGCAAGGCTGCCGTCCTGGTCGTCACTCTCGGCAGCGTCGGGCTCCTGGGCGCCGGCACCGCCACTGCCGACCAGGGCGGTCACGGCGGCAAGGACGGCGGCAAGTTCAGCGTCCTGCAGAGCTCCTCCTGCAAGTCGCACGACCTGAACCTCGACGTCCTCGGCCAGGTCGGCGTCCTCAACGGCCTGCTGGGCAACGCGCTCAACGGCGAGGGCAACGCCGGTGGGCAGGACACCCACATCGGCTCGACCATGGGCTGCGACAACAGTGTCGGCGGCCACGGCCACTAGGTGTATTGATCACGAGCGTTGTTGAGGACGGGTGGGCCGCTCGGGACAGTCACGGGCGGCCTACCGATGGGTGAGGCCGGAGGCCCCTGCGGACCACGAACCCCATCGAGTCCACGTTTTCCACGGTCAAGCTGCGGACCAAGGTCACCCGCGGGGCCGGCAGCCCGGCCGCGGCCCTCGCGATGGTGTTCAAGCTGGTCGAGTCCGCCCAGGACCGCTGGCGTGCGATCACCGGACCTCATCTGGTTGCCCTGGTCCGCTCCGGCGTCAGGTTCGAGAACGGCGTCCTGGTCGAGCGCGAAGAGACCGCGGCAGCCTGATCAAACGCCACCTGATCCGAGGATGCGCTCGTCGTTCCAATCAGGAACCGTTGTGCTGCCAGAGAGCCAGTCACGTCGCAGAATCGCATACCCGACGGCGTCACGAACGTTGCCGTCGGCTGCCGGCCACGCGTCGCGATAGTGCGCTTCCTTCACGTACCCGCATCTTTGAAAAGTACGGCGCATCGCTACGTTGTCCCGACGAGTGGTGCCCTCGATCCGCTGGATTTGGGGGAACTCGGTGAATACGTACCTGGTGAGCCAGGTCAGGGCCTGTCCTCCCAGGCCCCGCCCTCGGCGCTCGGAGCGGATTCGCAGATCGAACAGCGGCGTGTCGTCACACAGGTCCATCAGCCGGACGAGGCCGGTTCGCTCACCGGCAACCGTGATCCAGAACGCCCGGCTGTCCTGGCCGTCATAGCGGCCCTCTCCAATCCACTGCCGGGCTTGGGCCTGGTCAACAACGTCCGAGACGTGAAACGGCCACGCGTCGCCCGAGAGGAAGCCGACCAGTTCTTCTGCGTCGGCCGACTCGAAGCGTTCGTAGGTGATCTCCACGGCCGCACTCTAGTGACGGAGACAGCAGTCCGGAACCGATTTCCAGGACACCCGACGGAACGCCATGCGGGCAGCGAGGAGCTTCAGAAGCAGGCACGGAACCCGGCTGGCCAGCCCCGACACGCCAGCCTGATCACCCACCTTTCAGGACGTCCAGAGTCGAGTGATCCACAACTATTGACCATTGCTCGTCCGGCTTCGCCGAAGTAGCTGATCCAGTAAGGCTCGTCCGGCCTACGTCGGCAAGGTGGTCGGCGGCTTCTTGGGTGGTGCGGCCATACCGGTAGGTGAAGCAGGAGATCGCCACGTCGTGGCCCAGTAGTCCTTCAGCATCTCGCCCGGCCACTCCGGCTCGTGGATCTCACCGCGAGGACCCATCTCCTTGAAGTAGGGAGCAAGGTCATAGAGGGGGGTTCCATCGACGGCATCCAAGTCGGTGACGTGTAGATCCAGACCGTCGAGCTTCAGCAGCCGCGGGAAGCTCGTGGCCAGCTGATTGGGGCGGCGATGGTTTTGGTGGGCGAACCACTTCGTTCCCGTCCCCGAGGTCGCCTCGCTGGCCGAGCTCAACGAGATGGTCGGCCGATGGGGCCTGGACGACGAAGGCCGCCGGATCCGGTCGCGGGCGAGGTCGGCGGGCGGGTACTTCGCCGTCGGGAGGCCGTTGCTCAAGCCGTTGCCGACCGGGCTGTTCGAGACGGGCCGACTCTTCACACCGAGAGTGGGAGCGCTACAGCCAGATCGCCGTCCAGACCAACCGCTACTCGGTTCCGGTCCGGCTGATCGGCCGGACGGTCCGGGTGATGCTGCACGTCCATCGCCTCATCGTCTACGGCCAGGGCACAGGGGTCGCCCGCCACGAACGGCTGAGCGCGAAGGCCGGCTCGCGCCTGGAGCTGGACCACTACCTGGAGGCACTGATCCGCAAGCCCGGCGCCTTCCCCGGGGCCACCGCTCTCGAACAGGCCCGTTCCGCCGGGAAGTTCACGCCCGTGCATGACGACTGGTGGGACGCGGCCCGGGCGGCCCACGTCGACAAGAACGGCACCAAGTCGCTGATCGAAGTCCTGCTGCTGGGCCGCCATATGAGCCACGAGCACATCGTCGCCGGATTGGCCACGGCCCTGCGGGCCGGCGCCTTCACCGCGGACGCGGCCGCTGGAGGCCCGCAAGGCTGCGGAAGCCGACGACCTCCCGCCCTCCCCGCCCGTCCGCGGACATGCGCCGGAGCGGCCCCGGGCCGCTGGGGGCGATGGTCACCTTCCTCGCCGGCTGGCGGATGTCCCATCTGCCGCCCGGCACCCGGCCGCTGCCCTCGGTGGCCCTCTATGACCAGCTGTTACGACACCGCCGCCAGGGCGGTGACACCGCCGGCCAGGGAGAAGCCCCCTGAGTGCCCACGCCATCGTGGTCTGAGTGGACAAGCCGCCGACACCGCCATCGACCAGGCATGCCGGATGCTGCGGCTGCCCACCATCCGGGGCCAGTTTCCCCGACCTCGCCGAGGCCGCGAAGCGCGATCAGATGTCCTACAAGGGCTTCCTGGCCGAGCTGCTGCTGGCCGAGTGCGACGACCGGGCCCGCAGGCGCTCCGAACGGCGGATCAAAGCCGCGGCCTTCCCTCGCGAGAAGTCGCTGAGGGCGTTCGACTTCGATGCGAACCCCAATGTCGACGCCGCCACGGTCGACACCCGCGATCTGCGAGTGGGTCCGGAAGGGACAGCCTCTCTGCCTGATCGGCGACTCGGGCACCGGCAAATCACACCTGCTGATCGGCCCTGGGGACCGAGGCCGCGATGACGGGCTACCGCGTCCGCTGCACCCTCGCCGCCAAGCTGGTGAACGAGCTCGTCGAGGCGGCCGATGAGAAGCTGCTGACCAAGACGATCGCCCGCTACGGACGTGTCGGTCTCCTCTGTATTGACGAACTCGGCTATATGGAGCTTGACCGGCGGGGCGCCGAGCTGCTGTTCCAGGTCCTGACCGAGCACGAGGAGAAGAACAGCGTCGCCATCGCCTCCAACGAGAGCTTCGGCGGATGGACGAAGACGTTCACGGATCCCCGGCTCTGCGCCACGCCGAACGCGTCGGCATCGACACCGGTTTCCTGACCGCCGTCCCCTTCGGCGGTACCGGCCTCAAGCAGCGCTCCCGCAACCCCTTCAGCGACGACGTCGCCCGCGCGCTGATGGACGAGACCAACCTGCGCCGCCTGGAGGAACTCGACCTCAACGACCGGGGCCCGCGGGACATCTGGGAGACCATCGTCGCCACCGGGCGCCGCTGCAGCGAGGTCGTCGGACTGCGCCTGGACTGCATCGGCCGCTACCGCGGCCTGGCCATGCTGTGGCACGACCAGACCAAGGTCGGCAACTACAACGAGGGCATCCGCATCCCCGAGCCCGTCTACCAACGCCTCGATGCCCGCCGTACCAAGGCGCTCCAGCTCTTCGAAAAGCGCTACGGCCGCACCCCGGCAGCCGCCGAACGCCCTGGCCTGGCCCTGTTCCCCTCCCGCATCCGCAACCCCAACAGCCGGCAGCCGATCTCCTACGGACACTTCAACCAGCGCTTCAAGACCTGGATCACCGACCTCGACCTCGGCGGCGCCTACGTCGCCCACCAGGCCCGCCACACCCTGGCCACCAACCTGCTGCGCGCCGGCGCCACACTCACCCACATCCGCCGTTACCTCGGCCAGCTCTCCGAACGCATGGCCGAGCACTACGTGAAGAACACCAACAGCGACCTCGAAGACGTCCTGAACACCGTCTGGGTGGCCGGGCCCGGCGCACCCACCCCGGCGAACTCCTCTCCGGCGACACCACCCCCATGGACCGCGAGACAGCCCTGGCCCTGGACCTCTCCCGCCGCAGCACCCCCGCCGACGGGGGATTCTGCACCTACCAACCCGTCGTCGACGGCGGAGCCTGCCCCTGGAAACTCGACTGCGAGAACTGCGACAACTTCGTCCTCTCCGGCGCAGGCCTCCTCTACTGGCGACGCAAAGCCGAACAGTGGCGCTCCATCGCCGAGAACGCCCCCGACGACGCCACCGCCGACTACCTCCACACCGTCTTCGAACCCACCGCCAAAGCCATCAAAGGACTCGAACAGGCCCTGGCCGCCCTCGGCATCCTCGACGAAGCCCTCACCCTCGACCTGCGGCGCCCCCAGGACTACTTCCACCGCACCTGGAGCACCGCCTTCCGCGCCCGAGACCTCGCAGCGCTGCAAGCCTCTGACGACGACACAGGGCAGCGATGAGCCCCCGCACCGACGCGGCCGTCCAAGCCCGCCGCCAAGCCACCCAGGAGATGCTCGAACGTCTCCAGACCGCCCTGGCGGGCGCAGCACGCGACCATGCGCCTGTCACCATCGCAGCCCTTGCCCGTACCGCCCGCGTCTCACGCACCTTCCTCTATCAAAACCAGCAGGCCAGAGCCCTGATCGAGCAGGCCACCCGCACAAGCAGACCCCATCCCGGAGCCTCTAGCAGCGCCAGCCGCGCACAGCCCGCCTGGAGGGAACGTGCACTCAACGCCGAAGACGCGCTCGCTCAAGCCCAGCGCGAAATCCGCACCCAGCGCACCCATATCGCAGAACTCCTCGGCAAGATCCGCGACCTCGAACACGATCTCCCCGAAGGCTCCCTTCAGCGCATCGTCACGGAGAACACCACGCTGAAGCAGCACATACGACAGCTCACTCAGGACAACCAGCAGATGCAAGAGCGCCTGACCAGCGCACGCCAGAACAACCGCTTCATGGACAAACGCATCGCCGACCTCGAAGCCCAACTCGCTCCGTACCTCACGACACCACCCCCGCGCCCCTGACCCGGCCTCGGATCATTGCCAAAGGGGATGGACCTTGCCGACAACCGTCAGATCCAGTCGACGTCCAACTCAGCCAGTGCGGCCAGCTGCTCCGCACTGAGCTTGTCGCGCCTCGACTTGGTGTTCGAGATCCATACGCCCAGCTTGACGGCCACAGGCTCCGCCTCGCCGTCGACCGTGATCTGTTCGCTGTGCCCCCTTGGCACCGGCCGGTCGCCTTCCCGTTCCACCCACTGCGTGACGGCCGCCAGGCCCCGCTGGAACGCCTGCTGCGTCTTGCTCGGCCCCTTCCCACTGCTCTTGGTCGTCGAAGCGGGAGGCGGCGTCGGGGCGGGCTTGATGCCCAGCCTGGACAGCCGTTCCTGCTGTTCGGTGGACAGCTGCGCCCAGGTGCCCGGCTGTTTCTGCCGCTTTAGCCACTGCCCGAGATCATCGCCGTCGAACGTCACGCCGGGTTGGACGTCGGGCAGGTGGCCGTGGGGTTCGTCGGCGGCGAGGTCGGCGAGGACGCGGTAGTGGCGTTGCCAGTTGAGTGGCCAGGGGCAGTTCCAGGCCGGGTCGATCGCCTCCAGCTGCTTGGCGCGCTCCGCCGCCCGCTCCGGGTCCTTCCCGAGGCCGCCC